>NZ_NQVN01000010.1 GCF_002770725.1 Pleomorphomonas carboxyditropha
CGGCCTGGTGGTCATGGCGGGGAGAAATGCACCCGATCCCATCCCGAACTCGGCCGTGAAACTCCCCAGCGCCAATGGTACTCCGTCTCAAGACGCGGGAGAGTAGGTCGCCGCCAGGCCTGCAAAGGACAAGACACTAAACACAAAGATCAAACCAAACCACATCACACGACAAACCTCTTCGCAAAACACACAACACAACACACAAAAGCCCTCCGAGAGTAATCTCAGAGGGCTTTGTCGTATCCGCACCACAAACAAAACACAGAAAACGAGCAAATGCCTCCCTTGCCGAACGCCGTGGCTCGGGGACACACCCACCCATAACCGCCACGCGCCAAGTCCGCAGGAGCGCCGCCGCCGAACGTGGAGGACCCCAAGGGACGAATATAAAACGCCCCGGACCGCGAAACGCGTCGTGGGCGGGCCATTAAGCGTTTTCACGGAACCAGCCGGCATATCCGGCGTTTCATTATCGGTTCCCCGAACCGAGACTTCTCATGAGACGTGAAGGGAGACTGCTATGGGTTCCACCACCGACAAGATCAAGGGCTACACCAACGAAGCCGTTGGCAAGGTCAAGCGGGCCGCCGGCAAGGCGCTCGACGATCCGGATCTGGAGGTCGAGGGCGACATCCAGGAAGCCAAGGGCGACGCCCAGAAAGCCGTTGGCAAGGGCAAGGAAGCCCTGAAGGACACCATCGACAAGCTGTGAGCGGCAACGCTCCGACGTCCGATAACGCTGTCGGTCCCCCGCGGACCGGCGGCGTCTTTTGTTGACTTCAGGCTGCGCGCGGCGCAGCGGCTGCTCTCCCCTTGCTCAGAGGAACAAATGGCCCAGAGAACGTTGCTGCAGGCATTCCACTGGTACTATCCCGGCGAAGGGCGTCTCTGGCCGGACATCGAGGAAAAGGCGGCCTCCCTGGCCGAAATGGGCATCACCGACGTCTGGCTGCCGCCGGCCTACAAGGGCAGCGCGGGCGGCCACTCGGTCGGCTACGATGTCTACGACCTGTTCGATCTCGGCGAATTCGATCAGAAGGGCAGCGTTCCCACCAAATACGGCGACCGGGCCGCGCTGGAGCGTGCCGTTCACGCCCTGGAAGCCAAGGGAATCGGCGTCATCTACGATGTCGTGTTCAACCACAAGATGGGCGCCGACGAGACGGAGCGGGTGCGCGTGCACCGGGTCGACCCGGACAATCGCGAGAATATCGATCCCGAGACCTTCGAAGCCACCGCCCATACGCGCTTCACCTTTCCCGGCCGGCAGGGGCGATACTCGGAGTTCATCTGGGACGCGAAATGCTTTTCCGGCGTCGATCACATCGAGGATCCCAACGAGGAGGGCGTCTTCAAGCTGGTCAACGACTATGATGACGGCTGGAGCGTCGAAGTCGATGCGGAATTCGGCAACTTCGATTACCTGATGGGTTCGGACATCGAATTCCGCAACAAGGCCGTCTACGAGGAGCTGAAGCACTGGGGGCGCTGGCTGATGGGCGAACTGCCCTGCGCCGGCTTCCGTCTCGATGCCGTCAAGCACATTCCCGCCTGGTTCTTTCGCGACTGGATCGGGCATATGCGGGAGAATGCCGGCAAGGACCTGTTCGTCGTTGCCGAATACTGGCATCCGGAGCTCGACGCGCTTCGAAACTATCTCGACCTCGTCGATCGCCAGCTGATGCTGTTCGACGTGGCGCTGCACTACAATTTCCACGACGCCTCGAAAGGCGGCGCCGGCTACGACCTCCGCAAGCTGTTCGACGGCACGCTGGTCGGCGCCATGCCGGAGCACGCGGTGACGCTGGTCGCCAATCACGATACCCAGCCGCTGCAGTCGCTGGAGGCGCCCGTCGAGCCGTGGTTCAAGCCGCTGGCCTACGCGCTTATTCTGCTCAGGGAGCAGGGCGTTCCTTGCGTCTTCCATCCCGACCTCTATGGGGCGAGCTATACCGACAAGGGCGGCGACGGCGAGGATCATCATATCGACATGCCGGCGATCGACAGCCTGCCGCGGCTGATCGAAGCGCGGCAGCGGTTTGCCAACGGCCCGCAGACCGACATTTTCGACGAGCCGACCTGCATCGCCTTTGTCCGTCACGGCACGTCCGAGGCGCCGGGCTGCGTGGTGGTGATGACCAACGCCGACGAGACCGCCAAGATCGTCGACCTGGGTCCCGAGGTGGGAGGCATTGCCTTCCGCGATTTTCTCGGCCACCGGGACGACAAGGTCGTCACCGACGAGGCGGGACGCGCCAGCTTCCCCGTGAACGGCGGCAGCGTCAGCGTCTGGGTCCGCGCGGACGCCTAGGGTATTTCCGGCGAAACAGGTTCGCCGGAAATACCCTATCTCTTTGATTAGACGCAATTTCGGACGCAAACCGGTTCCCGTTTTTGCGGAAATTGCCCTGGAGCGGCGGGCGCTTGGATACATCTGCGCTCGTCTTTGGATCGTCTCGGTCCGATGTGCCCACAGGCGTGATCGGAGGAATGCCAGTTGACCGTTCAGCCGCTTTCACTACGTCCCGCCATGGGGAAGATCGCCGCGGCGCTCGCCGCTGTGGCGCCGGTGGTCGCCGCCGCCGCCGTCGGCAACTTCGCCACGCTGCCCAACATAACGCCATGGTATGAAAGCCTGGCCAAGCCGCCGTTCAATCCGCCCAACGCCGTGTTCGGACCGGTCTGGACACTGCTCTACATCCTGATGGCGGGGGCGTTCTTTCGAATTTTGCGAAGTCCCGAGGGCGCGGCGCGCCGATGGGCCATTATGCTGTTTCTGGTGCAGATCACGCTCAACGCCGCCTGGTCCGTGGCCTTCTTCGGCTCCCATTCGCCGGCGGCCGGCCTGGTTGTCATCCTGCTGCTCGATACGGCGATCGCCGCGACGATCCATGCCTTCCTGGCGGTCGACCGTATCGCCGGCGGCGCTCTGGTGCCCTATCTCGGCTGGGTCGCCTTCGCCACGCTGCTCAACGGATCGATCTGGTGGCTGAACTGATATCGTCCCGCCGGGGCGGCATGTCCCGGCACGAAAGCCGTCGTCCCCTGCCGCCCGAAAACAAAAAGGCCGCACGAAGGCGGCCGCTTTGCAAGTCCTTGACTTCTTTTCCGAAAATGGAGCGGGCGATGGGATTCGAACCCACGACCCTAACCTTGGCAAGGTTATGCTCTACCCCTGAGCTACACCCGCGCTCCGCTTTTCAGCGCGCTCCGTCGCCGGAGCGAGGCGGTATATCGCCCAAGTCGGCGGCGAATGCAACAGGCTTTTTCGACTTTTTTCGCGGCCCGCGGCTTTTTGCCGGGAAAAGGGCGTGCCGCCCTCGCCAAGGCCCGGATTTCTCAATGTTTTCGGCTTGCGCGATCCGGCGGTTCCCTGAAATATCGGCCTGTTCCAGGGCGCATGCCCGCCGTCCACGAGGTTTGCCATGGCCGCGACGCGCGCCGATCTCTTCGCCTTTCTCGACCGTCTCGCTATCGCCCATCGGACGATCGAGCACCCGCCGCTGCCGACCGTCGAGGCGGCAATGGCCGTCTGGGGCGGCATGACCGGCGGCTTTGCCAAGAACCTGTTCGTCAAGGACAAGAAGAGCCGGCTTTTCCTGATCACGCTGCGCAAGGACGCGGCGCTCGACCTCAAGCACGTGCAGGCGGCGATCGGCGCTTCGGGACGGGTGTCGTTCTGCGCGGCCGATCAACTGATGGAACATCTCGGCATCCTGCCCGGTTCGGTGACGCCGTTCGGCGTGCTCAACGATACCGCCGGCGCGGTGACCGTGGTGCTGGAGAAGGCGCTGCTGGAGCTCGATCCGGTCCACGTGCATCCGCTCGAGAATACCGCCACGACGGCGGTGTCGGCCGATGGACTGATCGCCTTCCTGAGGGCGACCGGCCACGAGCCGCTGGTCGTCGACCTGCCGCTTCTCGCCTGAGGGGGCGGCTGTTAAACTTGCTTTCGCCGCCCTATATAGGGCGGACGAATTATCTTGCCGCCTCCTCCTCCGGGAGACCGGCACCCAGCAGTCGAGTGAGAAGATGAGCAGCCCGACCTTCACCTTTGGCAATGGCTTCGCCCCGCCCGGTGCCGCTCCGGCCCCGGCGGCCGACGACGTGATCGAGACGACCACCCGCGATTTCGTCCGCGACGTGCTCGACGCCTCGAAGGACAAGCCGGTGCTGGTCGACTTCTGGGCGGAATGGTGCGGCCCCTGCAAGCAGTTGACGCCGGTCCTCGAAAAGGTGGTGCGCGACGCCAAGGGCAAGGTGCGGCTCGTCAAGATGAACATCGACGAGCATCCCGAAGTGGCCGGCCAGCTCGGCATCCAGTCGATTCCGGCGGTGATCGCCTTCGTCAAGGGGCGCGCCGCCGACGGCTTCATGGGCGCCCAGCCGGAAAGCCAGGTGCGGCAGTTCATCGAGCGCGTCGCCGGCCCCATGGGGCCGACCGACCAGGAAAAGCTCCTTGCCGCCGGCCAGGAGGCGCTCGCCGCCGGCGACCCGCAGGCCGCCGCCGGCGCCTTCCTCGCCGTGCTCGACACGGAGCCCGAATCGCTCGTGGCGACCGCCGGCCTCGTCCGGGCGCTGACGGCGGCCGGCCAGCTCGAGGACGCGCGCACCGTGCTCGCCCGCGTGCCGGATCTGAAGGCGGGCGATCCGGCGATCGCCGGCGCCCGGGCCGAGCTCGAGCTGGCCGAACGGGCAGCCAGCGTCGGCGACACCGAGGCGCTCGCCGCCGCCGTTGCCGCCAACCCCGCCGACCATCAGGCCCGGTTCGAGCTGGCCGAGGCGCTGGCCGCCGGGGGCGACCGGCAGGCGGCCGTCGACCAGCTCGTCGAGATCGTCCGGCGCGAACGCGGCTGGAACGACGGGGCGGCGCGCAAGCAACTGGTCAAGTTCTTCGAAGCCTGGGGCATGACCGATCCGATGACGCTCTACGGGCGGCGCAAGCTGTCCTCGGTCCTGTTCTCCTGATCCCGCGAAAGGCACCCGATGCAAGTCGGCAACGCAAGCTATGTCGGTCCCGCCGATCTTCCCGGCGAACTGCCGCTCTTCCCGCTGAAGGGCGTGCTCCTGTTGCCGCGCGGCCTGCTGCCGCTCATCGTCTTCGAGCCGCGCTATCTCGCCATGGTGGACGCGGCCCTCGCCGGTGACCGGCTGATCGGCATCATCCAGCCGCGCTTCGACGTCGAGGACGGCATCGAGGAGGGGTCGGCGCCGCTCTGCGAGGTGGGCACCGTCGGCCGCATCACGGCGATCGCCGAAACCGGCGACGGCCGCTACCAGATGACGTTGACCGGCGTCTGCCGCTTCCGCCTGATGGGCGAGGAGCCGGCTGGCCTGCCCTATCGCGTCGGCCGGATCGCCTGCGATTTTCCCGTCGATTTCGAAACGCGGGTCGGCGAGGACGAGGTGGATCGCGCCGCCTTCCTGGCGGTATTCGAGGCTTATCTCGACGCCAACGAAATGGAGGCCGACTGGGATGCCGTGGAGAAGGCGTCGACCGAGGCGCTGATCAACACGCTGTCGATGATGAGCCCCTACGGGGCGGCGGAGAAGCAGGCGCTTTTGGAGGCGCCCGATCTGAAGACGCGGGCCGAGACGCTGATCGCCATCACCGAGATTACGCTGGCGCGCGCCGCCGACGCCCCGACCACGTTCAACTGAGGAAGTCGCCATGCAGGAGAGCGATGGTCGGCGCACCGGCGAGGTCGATCCCAAGCTCTTGGAAATCCTCGTCTGCCCGCTCACCAAGGCGACGCTGGAGTGGTATCCCGAGCGGCGCGAACTGGTATCGCGGCCGGCCCGCCTGGCCTATCCGGTGCGCGACGGCGTGCCGATCATGCTGCCCGACGAGGCGCGGGCGCTCGATCCCGACGAGTGAACGCGGCGGGAAAGTCCGGTGTCATGAGGGCAGGCCGCAGGCTGCCCTGAGGCGCGTCTCGGCCTCCGCGGAGGCGCCGGTCAGGCGGATGGTCTTGAGGCGCGCCGTCGAGCCGGACACCACCGCTGCCGACGATTTCGGCAGGCCGGCGGCGGCGGCCATCAGCGCCGCCACGGCGGCATTGGCCTTGCCGTCCTCCGGCACCGCCTTCACGCGCGCCGCCACAACCGAACGACCGTCCGACAACGCCTTCATGCCGTCGATGCGGTCGGCGCCGCCGCGCGGCGTCAGGCGCACCTCGACGAGGAGGTCGGCGCCATCGCGCCGGATCGGAGCGTCGGCCATCGATCAGAAGACGTAAGGGTAGACGTAGCGGATGATGATCTGCTCCAGCAGAATAATCCCGAACCACAGCACCAGGAAGGACAGGTCGAGGCCGCCGGTGTTGGGCATGAAGCGCCGGATGGGGCGAAGCAGCGGCTCGGTCATGGTGTAGAGGAAGGAGGCTATGGCCGAAACCACCTGGTTGCGCAGGTTGACGACGTTGAAGGCAACGAGCCAGGACATGATCGCCGAGGCGATCAGGATGTACATGTAGAGATTGAGCACCTGGAGGAGAACGTAGAGGACGGCCTGCATGAATGGGTCTTTCGCGTCACGAGTTTTTCGAGATGTAGCCATGGCGTGAAGAGGCCGCAAGGCTGCTGTGTGCTGCCGCGGCCCGCCAATCGCCGGCCTTGGTAAAGACAGGTGGCTGCCGCGAGCCTGAAAGGGAAGCTGGCGCCGGCGATCGATCGACGGGCGCGGCGTTCGAGGCCGGCTTGTTCGGCAATCGGACCATGGCCGGTTTCCCGCCTTTCGGCGCCTCTCGTCCCCGGCGTGCTTTCGCGGCGAGGAACCCGCGAAAGGCTTGACAGCCTCGGTGCCTCCCCCTAAAAGCGGCTCACCCGACGCCGGGTCCGCGGCCGAAAAGCCGTGCCGGATGGGGCTGTAGCTCAGATGGGAGAGCGCTGCAATCGCACTGCAGAGGTCAGGGGTTCGATTCCCCTCAGCTCCACCAATGCCTTCGGAATCAACGAGTTAACCGAAAATCTCTCCGGTGGGACAAATCGGTGAGACAAACCCGTGTTCAATCCGACCTATCTCCAGCGTTCAAGGCATGGCGGTTCCGGTTCGGCCGGACAGCCAGCGGTATGGCCTGTCAGCGTCCGACACAGGAGACGGAGCCGTGTGACGTACGGCTCCGGAGCGGCGCGGCCGTCTTTCCAATCAACCTGGCGCTGAGAGTGGAGATGCGAGAATAGGTAACATTGTCATTAGTATTTTATGCTATATACCGTAACATGTACCTAAATCGATTTCTAATCAATTATACTCCACTTTTCTTCCCGCCAGACGGGAGAAAGAAAATTTCAAGCGATTACATAGGTATAAGCCGCGATTGCCGGGCTCTCGCTTATCTCTAGTATCTTGTTGTCATATTTTGATTGCGAGGAGAACGTCATGCGCGGCTTTGCCATGTTGGGGATCGGCCGAACGGGGTGGATCGAGAAGGAGACGCCCAAGTGCGGACCGATGGATGCAATCTGTCGTCCCATTGCGCTGGCGCCTTGCACGTCGGATACGCATACCGTCTGGGAAGGGGCGCTGGGCGACCGCCACAATCTCATCCTCGGCCATGAAGCCGTCGGCGAGGTCGTCGAGGTCGGCTCGCTCGTCAAGAGCTTCAAGCCGGGAGACAAGGTGCTGGTTCCGGCGATCACGCCCGACTGGAACTCCCTCGAGGCACAGGCGGGGTATTCGATGCACTCCGGCGGCATGCTCGGGGGCTGGAAGTTTTCCAACAGCAAGGACGGCGTGTTCGCCGAGTTCTTCCACGTCAACGATCCCGACGGCAATCTCGCCCATCTTCCCGAAGGCATCGATCCGGCGGTCGGAACCCTGCTGTCCGACATGATGCCGACAGGCTTCCACGGCGTCGAACTCGCCGACATGAAGTTCGGCGACAGCGTCGCGGTCATCGGCATCGGTCCCGTCGGCCTGATGAGCGTCGCGGCGGCGGCCATCGGCGGCGCGTCGCGCATCTTCGCCGTCGGTTCGCGCCAGCGGACCATGGACATCGCCAAGGAATACGGCGCCACCGACTTCATCAATTACCATGACGGAGACATCGGCGAGCAGATCCTCGAGAAGACCGCCGGCAAGGGCGTCGACAAGGTCATTGTCGCCGGCGGCGACGTCGATTCCTTCGTTCCGGCGACCAACATGATGAAGCCGGGCGGCACCATCGGCAACGTCAACTATCTCGGCTCCGGCGACTACATCAAGCTGCCGCGCTCCGGCTGCGGTTGCGGCATGGGCCACAAGAACTTCCGTGGCGGACTGATGCCCGGCGGCCGTCTCAGGATGGAGAAGCTGGCCGCTCTGATCACCTCCGGCCGCATCGATCCCAGCAAGCTGATCACCCACCGCTACGAGGGACTGGAGCACGCCGAAACCGCGTTGATGCTGATGAAGGACAAGCCGGCCGACCTGATAAAGCCGGTCGTCACCATCAACTGGTAACGCCAGGCCGACGCATTGTGCGCCGGAACAGCCATGACAAGCTTTCTAGCCCCCGGTCCGGCACCGGGGGCTTTTCTTGATCCGGAGCACCTGCCGGTCAGGCTGAAGCAGCCCGGATCGAAAGGCATCTGTTAATCAATTGAATCTGGATCATTCGCCTGGCGACCGGTCATTTCGATCCGATCGGCGAATGCACCGGGGTATTATCCGGAGCGCCGGTCCATGATCCGCTCTCTCTTATTGGAGCAGTGCATTTTCTTTACACGAATCGGTGCCCGCTTCGCTTGGAAATGCTCCCTGCTGCTTTCCGCGCCCATCCGGCGGCGTCACGGAACCCGGCCGATGTTGTGCCGGGGAGGGAAAGTAAAAGCTTTCCGGCGGCCGTTCGTACTTGATCCGTCATGGAAATCGTCCATATTATTCCGGGGTCTATCGACCTGGCCTGCCCGAGAGGTGAGTCATTCCCTGAAAATTCAGCCCTAACGGAGGCCCTTCATGCCGCACGACACGTCCCTCATTTCGACGATTGTCGGCGGCTTGGTTCTAGCCTTCGTATTCGGCGCCATCGCCAACCGCTTCCGCCTGCCGCCGCTCGTCGGCTATCTCGTCGCCGGCATGCTGGTCGGGCCGCATACGCCGGGTTTCGTCGCCGATCAGGAACTGGCGCCGCAGCTCGCCGAGCTCGGCGTCATCCTGCTGATGTTCGGCGTCGGCCTGCATTTCGCGCTGAAGGACCTCTTGTCGGTCCGATTCATCGCCGTACCCGGCGCCATCGGCCAGATCGCCATCGCCACGCTGCTCGGCTGGGGGCTCGGCCACAGCATGGGCTGGTCGACCGGCGGCAGCCTGATATTCGGCATTGCCCTTTCCGTCGCCTCGACGGTGGTGCTCCTGAAGGCGCTGCAGGAGCGGCGTCTGGTCGACAGCGAGCGCGGCCGGATAGCCATCGGCTGGCTGATCGTCGAAGACCTGGCCATGGTGCTGGTGCTGGTGCTGATCCCGGCGGCCGCCAGCGTGTCGGAAGGCGGCGTCAGCGCCTATTCCGATCCGCTCGCCGCCGTGGCCAGCCGACTGGTCGGCATCGATCTCGGCGTCGGCGGCATCGTGGCGGCAACGCTGATCAAGGTGGCGATCTTCGTCGCGTTGATGCTGGTGGTCGGCCGGCGGCTGATCCCGGCCATCCTGCACCGCATCGCCCATACCGGCTCGCGCGAGCTGTTCCGGCTGGGCGTGCTGGCCATCGCGCTCGGCGTCGCCTTCGGCGCGGCGGAGCTGTTCGGCGCCTCGCTCGCCCTCGGCGCCTTCTTCGCCGGCATGGTGCTGTCCGAAAGCGAGCTCAGCCACCGGGCCGCCCAGGAGAGCCTGCCGCTCCGCGATGCCTTCTCGGTGCTGTTCTTCGTTTCGGTCGGCATGCTGTTCGACCCGAACATCCTCCTCAACGAGCCTTTCATTCTTCTGGCCACGCTGGCCATCATCCTCGTCGGCAAGACGGTGGGCGCCTTCCTGATCGTGGTGGCCTTCCGTCGACCGGTGAAGACGGCGCTGACCATCTCGGCGAGCCTTGCCCAGATCGGCGAATTCTCGTTCATCCTGGCGGAAATGGGCGTCGGCCTTGGTTTCCTGCCGGAAGAGGGGCGCGATCTCATCCTGGCCGGCGCGCTGATCTCCATCATCCTCAACCCGCTGATGTTCAACCTTTCCGACCGGTTGCGGCCCTCCCTCGAGGCCTGGCTGCAGCCGCGGCTCGAGCAGCCGGTGCCGGCCGCCGAGGCGGCGCCTGCGGCGGCGGCCGAGGTCGAAACGCCGCCTCCCGCCGCCGGCGATGACGAGAGCGACGAGGATGCGGAGCCGACCAAGCTCGCCGGCCATCTCGTGGTGATCGGCTACGGCCGGGTCGGCAGCGTCGTCGCCGACGACCTCGTCGTCCGCGATATACCCCTGCTGGTGATCGAGGATGCCGAGGACCGCGTGCGCCGGCTGCGCGACAGGAGCATCGAGACCATCGTCGGCAACGCCGCCGGCGGTCAAGTGCTGGCGCTCGCCGGCCTCGAGCGGGCTAAGGCGCTGCTGGTGGCCATTCCCAACGGCTTCGAGGCGGGGCAGGCCATCGAGCAGGCGCGCAAGATCAATCCCGACCTGCTCATCGTTGCCCGCGCCCATTCCGACGAAGAGGTGGAACACCTGTTGCGCCATGGCGCCAGCAAGGTGATCATGGGCGAGCGCGAGATTGCGCTCGGCATGCTGAAGATGCTGGACGATCAGGCGGCCGTACCGCCGGATACCGCTGCCGACGCGCCGGCTGCCGACGATGCGCCGTCGTCCGAGGCGACGGCGCTGACCGAGACGGAAGAAGGAAAGCCCGCCGCGTGACTTTCGAAGCTGCGCCAGTTGCCTTTTTCAAGCGCCGCATGACGGCGCCGAGGGCGGCTGTCGCGTTTCTGTCGGCGCTTCTGTTTGTTGTTGCCCTGCATCTCGGGCTTGGCGTCGGCGCCGGCTCGTCGGCGGCAACGACGCTCGGCGCCGCCGATCATGCCGTCCTCAGGCATCCGCTTGTCGTCCGCGACGGCATCAGGCCGGTGGTCGCCGCCGAACACGGCGACCGGACCTCGGCTCCGCCGCCGCCACAGCCGCCGGCGGCGCTCGCTTCCGTCGCCGCCGTTGCGGTGCGCGCCTGCGGTTTTTGCCGCCTGCGCCCCGGTACGGAGACCATCTCCGCCTATCGGCGCTCTGCCGGCCATCGGCCGCGCGCGCCGCCCATCGCCGCCTGATTCCCGAACCCGAAATCAGATCGCGACCGCCGGCCTCCCGATGAGGCGCGGCGATGTCGCCCGGCATGGACAAACCAATGAAGACTTCCCGCTGGCTGGTGGCGCTCTATTCGGCCATCATCGCCCTCGGCATCATCGTCACGCTTCCCAACGTGGTGCCGCAATCCGTCCTCGACCATTTTCCGTCCTGGCTGCCGCGCGACCGGGTGTCGCTCGGCCTCGACCTCAGGGGCGGCTCGCATCTGGTGCTGGAGGTGGACGCCGCCGATCTGGTGAAGGAACGGCTGCAAACGCTGACCCAGGATGCCCGCCGCGTGATGCGTGAGGCGAAGATCGGCACGACCTCGATCCGCCGGGCCGGCAATGCGGTGACGGTCAGCCTCGGCGATCCGGCGCTGACGGCGCGCGCCGCCGACGAGCTCGGCAAGCTTGCCTCGTCCGTCGGCAATCCCGGCCTCGGCATAGGCGCCAGCGATCTCGACATCCGCCAGGGCAGCGGCACGGTGACGCTCGCCCTCACCGAGGCCGGCCTCACCGACCGTACGACGGCGGCCGTCGAGCAGAGCCTCGAAATCATCCGCCAGCGCATCGACCAGGTGGGCGTCGCCGAGCCGACCATCCAGCGGGTGGGCAGCGACCGCATCCTGGTGCAGCTCCCCGGCGTGCAGGATCCGGCGCGCATCCGCGAGCTGCTCGGCTCGACGGCCAAGATGAGCTTCCATCTGCTGTCCGACACGGCGACGGCCGATTTCGTGCCGACCGGCGTCAGCATGCTCCGCGACGACGAGGGCCGGACCTATCCGGTCGAGGACCGGGTCGAACTGTCCGGTGACCGCCTCACCGACGCACGGGTCGGCTTCGACCAGACCACCAACGAGCCGATCGTCTCCTTCCGCTTCGATTCGGCCGGCGCCGCGCGCTTCGCCGACATCACCCGCGCCAACGTCGGCCGGCCCTTCGCCATTGTGCTCGACGACAAGGTGCTGAGCGCGCCGGTGATCCGCGAGCCGATCACCGCCGGCTCCGGCCAGATCTCCGGCAGCTTCTCGGTGCAGAGCGCCACCGACCTTGCCGCCATGCTGAGGGCCGGCGCGCTGCCGGCCAAGCTGACGGTCATCGAGGAACGCACCGTCGGCGCCGATCTCGGCGCCGACGCCATCGAGATGGGCGTGGTCACCGGCTTCATCGGCTTTGCGCTGGTGTTCGGCTTCATGCTGCTGCTCTACGGGCCCTGGGGCCTGCTCGCCAACCTGGCGCTGGCGCTCAACGTCATCCTCACCTTCGCCGGCCTGACGCTGCTCGGCGCCACGCTGACGCTGCCGGGCATCGCCGGCATCGTGCTCGGCATCGGCCTCGCCGTCGACGCCAACGTGCTGATCAACGAGCGCATCCGCGAGGAGTCGCGCAAGGGCATGAGCGCCATCGCCGCGCTCGATGCCGGCTTCAAGCGCGCCTATTCGACCATCGTCGACGGCAACGTCACGGCGCTGATCGCCTCGGTGCTGCTGTTCTGGTTCGGCTCCGGGCCGGTGCGCGGCTTTGCCGTCACCATGGGCCTCGGCATCGCCATCTCGATGTTCACCGCCGTGTCGGTGGTGCGCGTGCTGATGCTGGCGATCGTCCGGCGCAGGAAGCTCAAGAAGATGAACATCCGGCCGCTGCTGCCGATCAAGCTGATCCCCGACGGCACGGCCATTCCGTTCATGCGGGCGCGCTTCTTCGGCATCGGCTTCTCGGCCTTCCTGTCGCTCGCCTCGATCGGCCTGTTCATCTACCCCGGCCTCAACTACGGCGTCGACTTCCGCGGCGGCATCCAGTTGCAGGTGGAAACGGCGGGACCGGCCGACCTCGCGGCCTTCCGTTCCGGCCTCGATGGCCTGGGGCTCGGCGAGGTGGCGCTGCAGGCCTTCGGCGACGACAACCACCTGCTGGTCCGCGTCGAGCGGCAGGAGGGCGGCGAGGAGGCGCAGACGGCGGCCGTCGAGCGCCTCAGGCAGGAGGTGACGCAGATCGACGCCTCGGCGAAAGTGCTGGGCACCGAGGTGGTCGGCCCCAAGGTGTCGGGCGAACTCGCCACGGCCGGCGTGCTCGCGGTGATCTTCGCCAGCCTCGCCATGCTGGTCTACATCTGGGTGCGCTTCGAGTGGCCTTTCGCGGTGGGCGCCATCGCCACGCTGGTGCTCGACGTCACCAAGACCGTCGGCTTCTTCGCGCTGACCGGGCTCGACTTCAACCTGACGGCCATCGCCGCCCTGCTCACGCTGGTCGGCTACTCGGTCAACGACAAGGTGGTGGTCTACGACCGCATGCGCGAGAACATGCGCCTTTACAAGCAGATGCCGCTGCGCGAGCTGATCGACAAGTCGATCAACGAGACGCTGGCGCGCAGCCTCTACACCTCGGTCACCGCCTTCCTGTCGCTGCTGCCGATGGCGGTCTGGGGCGGCAGCGCGGTGGAAAGCTTCGCCGTGCCGATGATCTTCGGCATCGTCATCGCCGCGTCGTCGTCGGTGTTCATCGCCGCGCCGATCCTGCTGTTCCTTGGCGACTGGCGGACACGGCGGCGGCACGACCAGGCAAAACCGACCGCCGCCGCGCCCTCCGGGGCCTGACGGAAAGGGGGGGGGAGCCGGGCGGTCGGTCCCGGCTTCCTCTCTCCTTAGAAAAAATCTGAAGTTGGTAGGTCGTTTCACGGGGTTGTCCCGATGCCGGATCCATGGTCGCCGGGCTAGTCTTGGGAGGTTAGGGGACCCGCGACGTCCCCTTCCTCGCTCAATCAAAAAAAGGCAAGCACCATGCCCACCACCACGGACAACCTCAAGGAAGCCTTCGCCGGCGAAAGCCAGGCCAACCGCAAGTATCTCGCCTATGCCGACGCCGCCGTCCGGGAAGGCAAGCCGGGCGTCGCCAAGCTGTTCCGCGCCGTCGCCGCCGCCGAGACCATCCATGCCCACGCCCATCTCCGGGCGCTCGGCGCCATCAAGGGCACGCTCGACAACCTCACCGACGCCATGGACGGCGAGAGCCACGAGTTCACCTCGATGTATCCGCCGATGATCGCAACGGCCAAGGCCGAGGGCCACAAGCGCGCCATCCGCTCGATGACCGAGGCGATGGAAGTCGAGAAGATCCACTACGGCCTGTTCGGCGAGGCGCTCGAAGCGGTGAAGGCCGGCAGCGATCTCGGCAACGTGGTCATCCGCATCTGTCCGAACTGCGGCCATACGGTGATCGGCGACGCGCCGGAGGCCTGCCCGGTCTGCGCCTGCGCCGGCGAGCACTACAAGATCATCGAGTAAGCACGCGTGACGGTCGCCTCGGAGCCTCCCGACCTACCCGGGATGTTCCGGGGTGCCGGACCGGATTTTCATTGGCGGTCGCGCGACCGCCGGCAAGGCGGCGACGGCCGTCGTTGCCCCGTCCCGGCCGACCCTTACCCCAGGAAAGCCTTCAGCATCTTGCCGGCGCGTGCCAACTGGTCCTCGTTCATCCGCGACAGGGTGGCATGGATTTCGTTGAGCAATCGCGCCCGTTCGCCCGTGCCGGGAAGCGCGCCGGCGCCGAACAGGACGGACGCCGGCACGCCCAGCGCCGCCGCAATCTTCTCGGCCGTCTCGAACAGCGGCGCGGCCTTGCCCCGCTCGATCTTGCCGATGGTTTCCTGAGACACGCCGACCAATTCGGCAAGTCGCTCAAGCGTCCAGCCTTTTGCCTTGCGGTGATGGCGCACGTTCGCGCCGAAGAGAAGTTGCAGTTCCATGCGTCCGCCTTGGACCGGAAGGGGGACGGCAAGCAGATTTCCAAATCCATAGATGAGAACTATGGATTCTCAAAAATAAGAACTATAAGTTCCTTAATCGAAAATCTGGTCTCTCTAGTTCTGATATGTCGAACGCACTGCTGTTGGATGCCGCCTGCTGGGTGCTGCTGATATTTTGCGGCAGCGTGGCGCTCATTTTTGCCGGCCTAATCCTGTGGGCCGTCTGGATGAATATCATCCGGCCGGCGCTGACCCCTGCCGCCGTGATCGACCGGTTGGCCGACGACATCATCGCCAGCTATCCGGATCCGGAGCAGGAAGCCCAGGCGCGGCTCGAGCGCGCGCGCTCCGGCAGCGACGGCGCGGAGCAGGTCTATTGGTATCGCGTGCGGAGGGTAGTCAGGCGGCGACTGCACAAGAGCGCCGGTCGGCGCTGTTGAAGGGCGCAGCCGGGAAGCTGTTGACCCCACCATGACGAAAAGCTGCCTTGAAGGATTATAGCGAATTCGCTATATAGCGGAAATGCGATGGGTAGTGGAGACGCATCCCGAGGCGGACAACGAGATCGAGGCGCTGCCGCCCAGCCTTCAGGCGCGGCTGATCCGCCTCATGGAGGCCGTCGAGAATGTAGGGCTTGAGCACCTGCACGAGCCGCACGTCAAGCAACTCGACGGCAAGCTGTGGGAATTGAGGGCCAAGGCAACCGAGGGCATTGCCCGCGGGATCTACGTCACGAAGACCGGCCGGCGGGTGATCGTGCTGCATGTCTTCGTGAAGAAGTCGCAGAAGATCCCGCCGGGCGCTTTGGACATAGCCCGCCGAAGGCTGACGGAGATTGAAGGATGACGAAGTTGGCAGACCTCAAGAAGCGGCTGATGGCTGCCCCGGAATTTCAGCGCGAATATGCCACGGCCGACGCTGAATTCACGGTAATCGAGGCTTTGATTCGCGCCCGGACCATGGCCAACCTGTCACAGGCCGAACTTGCCCGCAGGATCGGCACCACCCAGAGCGCCATCGCCCGGCTGGAAGGCGGCGGTGTGTCACCCTCGCTCTCGACCCTTCGCAAGTATGCCGAGGCGACCGGCACGAAGCTGGAAATCAATCTGGTGCAGGCCGGCTGAACGGTCGCGGAAGCTCTCCGGCGCCAAAGCGGGCCGGCACAAGCTGCGACGTTGAGCGAATGATTTATGGTGCCGCACGACGGATTCGAACCGCCGACCCCATCATTACGAATGACGTGCTCTACCAACTGAGCTAGTGCGGCGCCGGCGCGGGGGCGACCCCGCGGGACGGGGCGTTGATACCGGCATCGCTGGCTAATTTCAAGCACCGCTTCCGAAGAAAATGAAGCCGGCGGCGATCGTCTCAGGAGAACGGCGATTGCGGCTCCAGGCTGCGGGCAAGGCCCTTGCCGTTGGCCGGTCCCGGATCGTCGGGCGGCGGCGGCAGCACCGCCAGCGGATCGATCGTCGGACCGCTTGCCGCCAGCGGCGGCTCGTCCGCGGCCGCCGGCCTCACCGGCGCGGCGGCGATGACGGGAGCGGCGGGCGCCGCGGCTTTCGGCGGCGTCTCGATCGCCTCCCGCTCGGGTTCGGCGGCCGGCTCCGGCGGCATGGCCTCCGGCTCGACTATGGATGGCGGCGGAGCCGACGGTTCTTCCGCCTGCGCGATGGTCAGCGCCTCCGGCGGGGCGGGCGGATGCGGCGTCGCCGCGATGACCGCGAGATCGTCGCCGTCGATCGCCTCGCCGGTCTCGCGCTCGGCGGGCACGCGCCATTCCACGGCGTCGAGCCGGCCGGACAGCGGCGAGAGCGGCTGCCAGGCGTCGAGCACCAGGCCGTCGGCGGTCCAGGCGGCATCGCGCGGCGCCCGCACGGCGCGGGCGAGCCACTCGCGGACGCGGCCGACGTCGCCGCTCTCGCTTTCCTCCAGTTCGGCCATCATCAGGCAGACCCGCTCGGTCGGCGCCTGCCGCAGCGCCTTGGCCAGCGCTTCCCGGGCCAGCGTGAATTCGCGGGCGTCGAGGGCGGCGCGGGCGACGGTGACGGCGCCTTCCGGATGGACGGGCTTCAGGTTCTCCAGCATGCGGGCCCGCTTCAGGCGGTCGCGCGCCGAATCGCCGGATCGCAGGTGAAGGTAGGCGGTGGCGAGGTCGGGATGCGGGGCGAGCTTCCAGGTCGTTTCCAGCACCTTGGCGGCCCGGCGCGTGTCGAGCTGACGGGCCAGCGTGCGGGCGGCGACGGTGGCGGCCGGCACGAAGTCCGGCGCGATCCTGTGCGCTTCGAGCGCGAAGGCGCGGGCCTTGTCCGGCTCGCCATCCTCGATTTCGAGGGCGCGCGCCGTGAGCAGGACCGCGCGCAGGCGGTTGGCGTCGCCCTTGCCGACCAGCCGGCCCGCGACATTCTGATCGAGCACGGAAAGCGCCTCGCCCCAGTTCCGGTCGGCGGAGAGGTAATCCATCATCGCGGCGCCGGCCCAGGGCAGGGCCGGGTTCTCCTTCTGCGCCTCGGCGGCGAACTGGCGGGCGGCGGCCGCCTCGCCGGCGCGCGTCGCCTCGATATAGAGGCCGCGCAGGCCGAGAAGCCGCGTCTCCGGCGCCTTCAGCATGCGCGTGAAGGCCTGCCGGGCGGCGTCGCTGCGGCCTTCGAGCTGGGCGGCCTGGGCGGCGAGCAGCAGCCCCAGCGGTTCGCCCTCGAGAAAACGGTTGGCCTCGGCGGCCTCGCGCTGGGCGAGACGGTAGTCGCCCGAACCGACGGCGATCATGCCGCGCGACAGCGCGCGGTAGCCGCGATCGCGGCGGCGGCCGGCAAAATAGTTGCGCAGGCCGCGCGGGGCGCGCCAGAGGCCGGAAACGAGCTTCCAGACGACGAGCAGGACAACGGCGAGGACCAGGAGCGCGACGACCACGACACGCAACGGCGGCGCCGCGGCGCCGCCCGGCCAACTGACCGACACGGCGACCGGCACGCCCCCCAGCCAATCGAAGGCGAGGACGGCGAGGAACAGCGCGGCGACCGACAGGAGAATGCGGATCATCTCGGAGCCTTTCCGAAGCGGGCGGCGGGATCAGTCAGCGGCGGGCACCGACAGACGGTCGACGATACGAGCGGAGATGGCCTTCACGCCGGCGTCGACGCGGACGCGGGCGTCGAGGTCGGCGAGCCAGCTTTCGGCCGGCGGGCGCGCCCAGGCGGGCAGCGTGTCGGCCGCCGCCTTGGCCGCGGCGGCGTCGCCGCGCTTCAGCGCCTCACGGATCGCTTCGACGGCGCCCGACGCCGGATCGGTGGTCGCCGGACCGGTCTCGCGATAGTTGACCAGCGACTTGGCGCTGTCGAAGACGCCGCTCATCCAGCCCTTGCCGGCCTCCACCGGCCGCCGGGCCAGCATGGCGTCGACCGGCAGCGTGGCCAGCAATTGGTCGCGGGTGGGCACGCCCCGGTCGGCGAAGGACCTGAGGTCGTCGAGGCCGGCAAGGTCGGGCGCGGCGGCGGCGACAACGGCAAGGTCGGTGGCGAACGGCAGGCCGGCGTCGATCTTGCCGGACAGCGAGGTGAGGGCGAGCGACAGGGCGGCGATCTCGCCACCCTTGGGCGCGTTGGCGAGGCGTTCCTCGATGCTCGCGAGCCGGGTCGCCGCACCGGCGTTTTCCGCCTTCAGCGCCTCCGCCTCCGCCGCCAGCTCGGCGAGCCGGCCTTCGAGCGCGGTGACCGCGGCGGGATCGACGGCCGGCCTGGCGGCGGCGGCCTTCTCGGCCGCCTCCAGGCGGCTGGCGAGGTCGTCGATGCGGGCGCCGAGCGGGGCGAGGTCGACGGCGGGCGCCTGGCGATCCTCAAGGGCGGCGAGGCGGCCAGCGAGCGTCTCGGTTGCGGTCTGCCCGGCCGCCAGGCGGTCGGCGACTTCACCGAGGCGCGCTTCCAGCGTTGCCGGATCGATGCCGCCGGGCGCCGGACGCTCGTCCGGGCGCGGCAACAGGGCGAGCAGAAGAACGGCGGCGGCGCAGCCGCCGACGAGGCCGGCGCCCAGAAAGGGCAGGAACGCCCTGATCCGGCCGGGGCGGTCGGTGCGCGGCGGCGCGGCGGCGTCCGCCGCCTTGTCGGCCTCGGCGCGCGCCGGCTCGATCACCGGCGCGTCCGGCCCCGGCGGATCGCCGAGAGGCGGCTGTTCATCCGGTGGCTCTATCGGCGGAATATCCGGTCCGGGCGGTTCTATGATCGGCTTTTCCGGTTCCGGCGGTTCGGGCGCCGGCGGCTCGGGAGCGGGAGGCTCGCGAGGCGGTTCCGGGGGTGGCTTGGGCGGCTGGGCGGACTTTGCCACCTCGGTCGCCTCAAGGTCTATGACCGGGGCTTTCGGGCGATTGCGCCGGCCGGCGGCGTCCTTGCGGTGGTCGTCGGATACCATAGTCTCAAGTCCCTCCGCTTCATGCTCGCCACCGGCAGTTTCGCGCAGCCGCGCGGCAAGCGCAACGCTGGCTTCAACGAGAGCCGGGCCGGTCGGTTCCGATGCCACGATCAGTTCGGCGACGCGACCGCCGAGCGGCGCTGCCGCCGCCTCCGACAATGCCGCGACGCCGAGGCTCGAAAGGCGGGGCGCCCCGCCCATTGCCTCCATCAGATCAGCGAAAGCTTGCGCGGAGCGGCGCGAGGCGACGATCAGTCCGGTAACGCGTCCTGCGGCGAAGGCCGCGGCGACTTCGGGGGCGAGATTTTGCCGCGGTTCGGCGCGGTAGAGCTCGGCTTCGGCCACCGTGACGCCGAGCCCGGCGAGCCGGCCGGCGATGTCGCCGGCCTTGTCGCGGCCGCCGGCATGGACGAGGCGATGGAAGCCGGTCCGGGCGACCAGATCGACGAGATCGTCGGCGTTGCCATCGGCCGAGCGGACGTCGGCAAAACCGGCGGCGCGGGCGTCATGGGCGGTGCCGGCGCCGACGGCGATCACCGGCAGCCGGGTGAGCGGTTCGAGTCCTTCGACGCCCTTCAGGATCGCCACCGTCTGGCGCGAGGTGAGAATGAGCGCCTCGGCGTCGGGGTCGGCCGCCCGGATGCGGCCGGCCGGATCGTCCGCCGGCTCGATGGTCAGCATCGGCTCGGCAAGCGCCGGAATATTGCGGGCGGCGAGCGCCGCTACCATGTCGCTCGCCTGCGGTTCCGGACGGAGGACGAGAAGGACCATGGCTCAGCTCCCGCCGAAGAAGCCGGGGCCGGCCAGCGCGGCGAGGCGGGCGCCGAGGCGATCGCCGACAGCTTCCGGGTCGGCGCCGCTGTCGCGCCCCTCGTGGGCGCCGCTGCCGTCCGGCGTCAGGATCAGGCCGTGCAGATCGACGCCACCCTCGGTCGCCACGGCGTAGCCGGCGATCGGCGTGCGGCAGGAGCCGTCGAGCCGGGCGAGATAGGCCCGCTCGCAGGCGAGCGCGACGGCGGTCGGCGCGTGGTGGATCGGCGCCAGCAGTTCGGCGACCCTTGGATCGTCCAACCGGCTCTCGATGCCGATCGCGCCCTGGCCGACGGCCGGCGGGAAAGCATCGATGTCGAGGATCTCGCTGGCCACGTCGAGCATGCCGAGCCGCTTCAGGCCGGCGACGGCGAGCAGCGTCGCGTCGGCGGCGCCTTCGCCGAGCTTGCGCAGCCGCGTCTGGACGTTGCCGCGATAGGGCACGACGACGACATCGGGCCGCAGGCGGCGGACGATCGCCGCCCGTCTCAGCGAGGCGGTGCCGACCACGGCGCCATCCGGAAGCTCGGCGAGCGAGCGGTATTTCAGCGACACGAAGGCGTCGCGCGCGTCCTCGCGCTCCAGGAAATGGCCGAGCGCCAGGCCGTCGGGCAGCCGCGTCGGCATGTCCTTGGAGGAATGGACGGCGATATCGAGCGCGCCGCTCAGCAGGCCGGCCTCGATTTCCTCGGTGAACAGGCCCTTGCCGCCCACCTCGGCCAGCGGCCGGTCCTGGATGCGGTCGCCGGCGGTGGTGATCGGAACGATCTCGACTTCCAGCGCCTCGGCCCCCCAGGCGGCGATCAAACGGTCGCGTACCTCGTGGGCCTGGGCAAGGGCGAGCGGGCTGCCGCGCGTGCCGAGACGGATGGGTTTTGGTTGCACCGGTTCGCTCCCCGTGTGATAGAGCCGTGAAACGAAGGCGTCGGCCGGCCGACGGTCGGAAACCACGGCGAATCGTCCCTAGCGTCTCGCCTTGCCATGGCAACACTTGGACCATGGAGCGCCGCGAGGCAACGTGTTCTTGGGTCTCGCCTTTCGCAGGCGGACCACCCCGGCGGAGATGGATTGACCAGGATGGACGGCCTCAGGGATATCGTCGTTCTCGGCCTCGAAAGCTCCTGCGACGAGACCGCCGCCGCCGTGGTGCGGCGACGCGCCGACGGATCGGGGGAAATTCTTTCCAACGTCGTCTTCTCGCAGATCGAGGAGCACGCGGCCTTCGGTGGCGTGGTGCCGGAGATCGCCGCCCGCGCCCATGTCGAGGTGATGGACGGCCTCGTCGAGGCGGCGCTCGCCGAGGCGGGGCTTTCGCTTGCCGATGTCGACGCCGTGGCGGCGACGGCCGGGCCCGGCCTGATCGGCGGCGTGCTGGTCGGCCTCACCACCGCCAAGGCGCTGGCCTATGCGGCGAAGAAGCCGCTCGTCGCCGTCAACCATCTGGAGGGGCACGCACTCACCGCCCGCCTCACCCATGGCGTCGCCTTCCCCTATCTGCTGCTCCTGGTCTCCGGCGGCCATAGCCAGATTCTGAGGGTCGACGGCGTCGGCCACTACAAGCGCATCGGCACCACCATCGACGACGCGCTCGGCGAAGCGTTCGACAAGACGGCCAAGCTGCTGCAGCTCGGCTATCCCGGCGGCCCGGCGGTGGAGAAGATGGCGGCCGAGGGCGATGCCGGCCGCGTCGCGCTGCCACGGCCGCTGATCGGCCGCGACGAGCCGAACTTCTCCTTCTCCGGCCTCAAGACGGCGGTGCGCCACGCGGCGGAGGCGCTGGCGCCGCTCTCCCGCCAGGACGTCGCCGACATCTGCGCTTCCTTCCAGGCGGCGGTGTCGGATGTGGTGGCCGATCGCGTCGGCCTCGCCGTGAGCCGCTTTGCCGGCATGCGCGCCGACGGCCGCCCGCCGGTGCTGGTGGTGGCCGGCGGCGTCGCCGCCAACAAGGCGATCCGCAGCCGGCTCGAGGCGCTGATGACCGACCTCAACGGCCGTCTCGTCGTGCCGCCCGGCAACCTCTGCACCGACAACGGCGCCATGATCGCCTGGGCCGGCGCCGAGCGGCTGGCGCTCGGCCACAGCGACGGCTTCGATGTGGCGGCGCGGCCGCGCTGGCCGCTCGACGACATCGCCGCGCCGCTGGTCGGCCACGGCCGGCTGGGGGCGAAGGTATGAGCGACGCCATCGGCATCTACGGCGCCGGCGCCTGGGGCTCGGCGCTGGCCCTGACGGCGGCGCGGGCCGGCGCCGAGGTAATCCTTTGCGGCCGGAATGCCGAGGAGGCGGAAAGCCTCAACGCCACGCGGCGCAGTCCGCATCTTCGGGACGCCGTCTTCCCGCCGGCGGTGACGGCGCACGCCGACCCCGCCGCGCTGGCCGACGTCGACCTGTTGCTGCTCGCCGTGCCGGCGCAGGCCTGCCGCTCGGCGGCGGCGGCACTTTCCGGCGTTGCCGGACCGGAAACGGTGATGGTTTCCTGCGCCAAGGGCATCGAACAGGCAACCGGCGCGCGGCCCTCCGCGGCGATCGCGGCGGCGCTGCCCGGCCGGCGGGTGGCCGTGCTGTCGGGACCCGGGTTCGCCGACGACGTGGCGCGCGGCCTGCCGACGGCGGTGACCATCGCCGCCGAAGACGCGACGCTGGCCGACGCCATCGCCCGCCGGCTGGCCGGTCCCACCTTCCGGCCCTATGCCGCCACCGATGTCGCCGGCGTCGAGCTGGGCGGCGCGCTGAAGAACGTGCTGGCGATCGCCGCCGGCATCGTCGCCGGCCGGGCGCTCGGCGCGTCGGCGCAGGCGGCGGTCATCACCCGCGGCTTCGTCGAGATGCGGCGGCTCGCCGCCGCCTTCGGGGCGGAGGCGGAAACGCTGATGGGCCTGTCCGGCTTCGGCGATTTGATGCTGACCTGCTCCTCCGTCCAGTCGCGCAACTATTCCTTCGGCCTCGGCATCGGCCGCGGCGAGCCGCCGGCAAGCTTCGGCAAGCTCGCCGAAGGGGCGGCCACCGTCGGTATCGCCGTCCAGAAGGCGGCCGAATTCTCCGTCGAGGTGCCGATCATGACGGCGGTCGCCGAGGTGCTGGCCGGCCATCTGTCCGTCGACGACGCCGTCGACCGGCTGATGGCGCGCCCGCTCAAGCGGGAAAATGTCATCTGAAATCGTCCGGCCGTTGCATTTTGCAACGGGAGCGGGGGGCGTACTGCCGAGGCGATCAACATCTAGATGGGTCGCCGCCTGGTCCGGGCCATATATTGAAGCGGGCAAAATTGCAGGCGGAAACCGAATCGCAACCATGATCGACGAAACTTCCGGGTGTCGGCATCCAGGTCGCGCGTAGCCGGCCGGTCCGAATGGACACCGGGTCCGTCCTCGTAATGGTCTTGCGTCGAGGGCGGCCCGAGCCTTCATCCCCCTGATTATGCCAGGAGTTCCTTGAGCGGCCTCGTCTCGACGTCGAGCCGGGAGACATGCTTGCCGGCTTCCAGCAGCTTCTTGGCGGTGACGAAGGCGGCGGGGAAGTTGAGGGCGTCGACGGCGATCATCGCACCCGCCGCGAAATACCAGACGGCGTGGCTGCCGGGGCGCGGGCCGTCGGTCAGCAGCGTGTCGTCGTAACCGTGGTGAAGGCCGGCGATCTGCAGCTTGGCGTCATACTGGTCGGACCAGAACCACGGCTGCGGCGCGTAGGCGCCGCCGGCGCCGATCAGCGCGGCGGCGGCGGCTTCGCCCTGGTCGAAGGCGTTCTGCACCGATTCGAGGCGAATCAGGCGATCGCCGTAGGGAAAGCGGGCGCAGTCGCCGACGGCGAGGATGTCGGGATCGGAGGTGCGGCCAAAGGCGTCGACCACGATGCCATCGTCGACGGTAAGGCCGGCCGTCTCGGCCAGACCGGCATTCGGCGCCACGCCGATGCCGACGACGGCGAGATCGGCGGCGATCGTCCGGCCGTCGCTCAACTCGGCGCCGGCGAGGCGGCCGTCGGCGCCGACAAGGCGAACGATGGCGGCGCTTTCCAGGATGTCGACGCCGTGGCTCCGGTGGAGATCGCGGACGAGATCGGCGGTTCCGGCGGCGGCGACGCGTTTCAGGATGCGGTCGGCGAGCTCCACGACGCTGACCTCGAGGCCGCGCGTCCGCGCCACGGCCGCCGTCTCCAGGCCGATGTAGCCGCCGCCGATCACCACCAGGCGGCGTCCGGGCTGGAAATCGGCCATCAGCGCGTCGGCGTCGGCCTTGTCGCGCAGCGTGAAAATGCCCTCGAGGTCGCCGCCGATCACCGCCGGCAGGCGGCGCGGCGTGGCGCCGGTGGCGAGAACCAGGGTGGCGTAGGCAAGTTGCTCGCCGCCGTCGAGGCCGACGAGCCGCCGCGTCCGGTCGATGGCAAGGGCTTTACGGCCGGTCAGCACGGTCACCGCGTTGGCCTCGTACCAGGCCGGCGGCTTCAGGAGCAGCCGGTCGAAGGTCGCCTCGCCGACGAGATATTTCTTGGAGAGCGGCGGCCGCTGGTAGGGCAGCACCGGCTCGTCGCCGACGATCGTCACCGGCCGGTCGGAACCGAGCGCGCGGAGCTTGCCGGCGAAGGCGGCGGCGGCCTGGCCGGCGCCAATGATGACAATGGGATCGCTCATCTTTTTCTCTTGCTTCGACGCAGCCTGCGGGCGGGCTTACGGGCAAGCTATATCGGGATCGGGCGGCGTGCGGAAGCGGTGGCCGCCGGCGCGGAGCTTCACGCCTTCCGTCTTTGGTCGCATCGGCCGGAAAGCTGGGCGTCCCGGCTATTTTCCAGTCAAATCAGGGCTTGTCACCCGCTTTGAACCGTCACAACATGCAAAGCGGGCATGCGGCGGTCTCGCGGCCGCGACCCGAAGACAAGAAAATGGCTGCCTCCCGGCCGCAAGGTGGGACGGCCGGAGGAAACGTGGAGCCGCGCGGCCGGGGAGGGCTCGGCAGCGGTCGATTGGGAGTGACCTGATGTTCCGTCTTGACGAAAAGCTGGCCCGCATCCGGGCGGGCGCCTATACGCGCGCCGATTTCATCATCGCCGATGCCAAGGACCCGGATATGGGGCCGTCGATCCCCGGCGCCGGCCCGCTCAGGGCCAAGGACGGAACGCTTGGCCGTTATCAGACGCGTCCGGAATTCCTGGAGAACGTCCGCGCCATCGTCGAGCAGGACGTCGTCGACATCATGCTGACGTCGGCGTCCAGCTTCGAGCTGCTCAACGAGCAGGGCGTCTACAAGAATTCGCACGTGAAGCCGGCGATCCGCGCCAACGACACCACCGACATCTGGTTCGTGCGCGGCGGCGTCTACCCGAAGAAGCCGTCGCGGCCGTTCCGCACCGCGTCGCTGTCGCGGGTGACCACCGGCACCGTCGATCCGGCGCCTGGCGCGCCGCTGGTCGGCACCGACCTCGGCCTCTATTCGATGACCTTCAACAACGATATCGAGCACGACTATGCCTCGCTGGAGGCGTTCGCCGAGTTCCGCTACGAGGCGTCGCTCAACGGCTTCAAGTATTTCCTCGAAGTGTTCAATCCCAACGTCGACACCGGCATCGATGCCGATCTGGTGCCGCACTACATCAACGACTGCATCGCCCGCTGCCTCGCCGGCGTGACCCGGGCCGACCGGCCGGAGTTCCTGAAGATCGCCTACAACGGCCCGAAGGCGATGGAGGAGCTGGCGTCCTACGATCCGACGGTGATCGTCGGCGTGCTGGGCGGCGGCGCCGGCACGACGCGCGACTGCTACGAGCTGATCTTCCAGTCGGAGAAATACGGCGCCCGCGTCGCGCTGTTCGGCCGCAAGATCAACCTCGCCGAGGATCCGCTCAGCATGGTCCGGCACATGCGGGCGGTGGCGAGCAGCGACCTTTCGCCTTCCGAGGCGGTGAAGTCCTATCACGGCGACCTCGCCAAGGCCGGCATCAAGCCCAGCCGCGAGCTCAACGCCGATCTCGAGGTGACCGAGAAGCCGCTCAAGGCCGGGCTCGCCTGATCATGCCGGCGGCAAGACGCGGCATCGTCACCGGGGGAACCTGGTGCGTCGACAACAATCGCCTGATCAGCTTCTGGCCGGAGGAGGACGGCATCGCCGAAATCCTTTCCCAGGAGCTGGCCGGCGGCGGCTCCGGCTGCAACCTCGCGGTCGACATCCGGCATCTCGATCCGGCGATGCCGGTCGAGACCATCGCCATCGTCGGCGACGACGAGGGCGGACGTTTCCTGAGGAGCATCGCCGAGGAGGCGGGCATCGATCACCGGCAGATGCACGTCGACGGTTCGCTGCCGACGCAGTTCACCGACGCCTATGCCTCGGCGACGACGCATCGCCGCACCCACCTGTTCGCCAAGGGGGTGGCGGCGTCGCTCACCCCCGACCACTTCGATCTCGCAGCGACGACCGGGCGCATCCTGCACCTGGGGCTGCCGGGGTTCCACAAGCAGCTCGACGGCGTCTGGGCGGATGGCGACAACGGCTGGGTGACGGTGCTGAAGAAGGCGCGCGCCCTCGGTCTCAAGACCAATATCGAGCTGGCCAGCCTCGAGGCGCGCGTGCTCGCCGACACGGTGATGCCCTGCCTCGGTCACCTCGACTATGTCGTGGTCAACGACGCCGAGATCGGCGCGCTGGCCGGCCTGCCGACGGTCTGCCATGGCGTCACCGACGCCGGCCTTTGCGAGGCGGCGGCGCGGAAGGTGCTGGAAGACGGCGCCATGGAGCTGGTGGTGGTGCACTGGCCGAAGCTCGCCATCGCGGTCGCCCGCGACGGCACGGTTGCCAGGAAGACCTCGTGCGCCGTTCCGCCCGATCTGGTGGTCGGCGCCAACGGCGCCGGCGACGCCTTCGCCGCCGGCATGATCTACGGCCTCCACGAGGGCTGGCCGCTCGAAAAGTCGCTGGCGCTGGCCCATGCGACGGCGGCCTGCTCGCTCCGTTCGGTCACCACTTCCGGCGCGGTGGTCGGCTGGCAGGAGACGCTGAGGCTGGCGGACGCCTGGGGCTGGAAGGTCTGAAACAAAACTTCCCCGGCAGGGCTACCCGCCGGGGGATTTTCATTGATCACCAGGCGGAAAAGGTCGCCCGTGCCGCGTTGAACGGCTTCAGCGCCGCGTAGAGCGCGCGGTATTCGCCATAGAGAAAATCCATCCGCTCGCGCCGCGACGGATCGGGCTCGAACAGGCGGTCGGTGGCGACCAGGCGGGCCGCTGCCTCGCCGATCGACGCAAAGCAGCCGGCGCCGACACCAGCGAGGATGGCCGCTCCCAGCACGCCGGCATCGAGCGTCTTGAGCCGGCGGATCGGCCGGCCCAGCATGTCGGCGCGGATCTGGCACCAGGGATCGGCGGCGGCGCCGCCACCGGCCATCGAGAAGCCCGTCGCCGGCCGGCCGGCCGAGGATTCCAGCGCCTCCAGGAGCCAGCGCACCGACGCCGCCACGCCCTCGAAGACGGCGCGCGTCAGGTCGGCCGGTCCCATGGAGCCGTCGAGGCCGATGAAGGCGCCGCGGGCGCCGATGTCCCAGATCGGCGCCCGCTCGCCCTGAAGATGCGGCAGGAACAACGGCGCCGGACGATGGGGATCGCCGGCGGCGGCGAGGGCCGACAGCTCGGACGGCGCTCTGCCGGTGAGGTTCGACAGCCAGGCGAGCGAGGCGCCGCCCGCCTGCGTCGGGCCGGCGTGCAGCGTGATGCCCTCGCAGGTCGGAAAGGCGACGACGCCGGCGGCGGGATGGCGCGTGCTCGACACCAGGCCGACGATCTCGGAGGTGCCGGAGAGATACATGCAGTCGCCGTCGGCCAGGACGCCGGTGCCGATGAGTCCGGCCCAGGCGTCCATGGCGCCGGCGACCATCGGCGCGCCGGCGAGCGGCAGCCCCGACCGGATGCGGCCGGCCGGCCGGGTGAAGCCTCGAAGCGGCGGCAGCCGATCGGCGACGCCCGGCACCAGGTCGACGAGGCGGGGCACGTAGGCGAGCGACTGGTCGATCAGGCCGAAGGCGGTCATCGGGTCGGCGGTGGCCTCGCCGGTCAGACGCAGGATGCAGTAGTCCTTGGGCGCCATCAGCCAGCGCGTCTTCGCCCAGACGTCGGGGCGGTGGCGCTTGACCCAGAGGGCGCGGGCCAGCGGATGGCTGGCATCGATCGGCAGCGGCGCGCCCCACCAGCCGATGCGCTCCTCGGCGGAGACCTGCGCGTCGAGCTCGGCGGCTTCCGCGCCGGCGCGGCCGTCCTGCCAGGTGATCGCCGGCATCAGCGGCGCGCCGTCCCCGCGCAGGAAGACGTGGGTGTTGACCTGGCTGGTCAGCCCGACGGCCGCGACGGCGCCGTCCGGCAAGCCGTCGGAGAGACGGGCGAGCGCCGCGGTGACGCGGCCCGTCCAGTCGTCCGGGTGCTGCTCGGCAAGCCCCGGAGCCGGCCGCGCCGTCGGATAGGGTTCGGCGTATGTGCGGAGTGCCGTGCCGCTTTCGTCGAACAGGCTGGCCTTGACCGAGGTGGTGCCGACGTCGATGCCGACGAGGAGGGGCGTCTTCATGGGAGAATCCGGAGGCAGAACATGCGGCGCCGAGATCATCACGCCGGTTCCTGTCTGTCCATCCCGGAGGCCCCTCAATCGACGGTGATTCGCGGCTTCGTGTTGAACGCCATCCCTCCGGCTGCTAACTGTTTTTCAGCCGGGGGGTCGACGGAGGACGCGCGCCTCCGACGACCGGCCCGAAAGAAAAACGGGGAACGCACACATGACAGCTTCGCTCCGCACGCGGCTTCCGACCGCCGCGCTGTTCCTTTCCGCCGTGCTGGCGGCCGGCGCCGCCGCGGCGGCCGGCAAGATCGCGGTGATCACGCCCTATCTGGCCCAGCCGGGCACCCAGTTCTACGTCGAGGCCTTCCAGGAGGCCGCCAAGGACAAGGCGTGGGACGTCAACGTCATCGACACCAAGGGCGACGTCGCGGCCGTCATCTCCCGCCTCGAGGACGCGGCGACGCAGAAGGTCGACGCGGTGGTGATCAACGTCGATCCGGCGCAGGTCGAGGCGGGGCTTGCCGCCGTCAAGGACGCCGGCATCCCGGTGGTCGGCATGGATGCCGGCGCCAGCCCCTATCTCGTCACCAACGTGACGTCCAACGGCTATGCCATGGCCGCCGACACCGCCGCCTATGTCGCCAACCGGATCGGCGGCAAGGGCAACGTCGTCATGTTCGTGTTCGACGCCTTCCCGCCGGTGCAGGTGCGCGGCGTGATCGCCGACGCGGTGTTCGGCAACAATCCCGACATCAAGGTGCTCGACCGGGTGACGCCCGACGTTTCGGACGGCGGCATCGCCGACAGCCGCGCCAAGATGGAGGCGATCCTCGCCGCCAACCCGGACAAGGGCTCGATCTCGGCCGTCTGGGCGGCCTGGGACCAGCCGGCGCTCGGCGCGCTGCAGGCGATCGAGGCGGCGGGCCGTCAGGACGAGGGCATCGTCGTCACCGGCATCGACGCCAATCCGCAGGCGCGCGAGGCGATCGCCGCCGGCGGCAATTTCGAGGCGTCGATGGCGCAGGATTTCCACGGCATCGGCAAGGCCGCCGCCGAGGCGGTGGCCCAGACGCTCTCCGGCAAGCCGCCGAAGTCGTCGGTCGTCTACGTGCCGACCAAGCTGATCACCGCCGACAACGTCGGGGACTGACGGGTATTTCGCAACACCGGATGGGTGGCAGGTGCCGCCCTTCCCAATGGATTTCTCCCATGACGCTGCTTTCGATCCGCGACCTCGACAAGAGCTTCGCCGGCGCCCGGGCGCTCGGCGGCGCCTCGCTCGAGGTGCGGGCCGGCGAAGTGCATGCCCTGATGGGCGAGAACGGCGCCGGCAAGTCGACCTTGATCAAGGTGCTGGCCGGCGTGGTGAAGCCGGACGCCGGAACGATCGAGATCGACGGCGCGCCGGTCGCCATCGCGTCGCCGGCCGAGGCGCTCCGCCTCGGTCTGCGCTTCATCCACCAGGAGCTGTCGGTGGTGCCGCATCTGTCGGTCGCCGAGAATATCTTCCTCGGCCGCGACTATCCGCGCCGCTGGGGCGTCTGGATCGACTGGGACGGTCTCAATCGCCGTGCCGCCGCCGTGCTGGCCGGCCTCGGCGTCAGCCACATCCAGCCGGCGCGCAAGATGGCGCGTCTTTCGGTCGGCGACCAGATGCTGGTGAAGATCGCCGCCGCCTTTCAGGATGCCAGTCTGGAGGGCGGCGCCCCGGCCCGCCTCTATGTGATGGACGAGCCGACGGCGGCGCTGTCGGCCGAGGAATCGCAGCGCCTGTTCGCGGTGATCCGCCGGCTGCGCGCGGCGGGCGCCGGCATCGTCTACGTGTCGCACCGGCTCGACGAGGTGATGGAGCTCGCCGATCGGCTCACCGTGCTGCGCGACGGCTCCACGGTGGCGACGCGCGACATCGCCGGCCTCCAGAAGCTGGAGGTGATCGAGCTGATGATCGGCCGCCGGTTTGCCGAGGGCTATCCGCCGCGCCTGGCGCCGGTGTCGGACGAGGTGGCGCTCGGCGTCGAGCATCTTTCCACAGCTTATCTACAGGACGTGTCCTTCGAGGTGCGCAAGGGCGAGATCCTCGGCCTTGCCGGTCTCGAGGGCGCCGGCCAGAGCGAAGTCATCCGGGCGATCGTCGGCGCCGACGGCGGTCACGACGGCGCCGTCAGCCTCGCCGGCCGGCCGGTCCGGATCGAAGAGCCGGTGTCGGCCTGGCAGAAGGGCCTCGCCTTCCTGCCGCGCGAGCGGCGCCAGGAAGCGCTGGTGCCCTCGGCGTCGATCGCCGGCAACGTGTCGCTGCCGCACCTCGACGATCTCGTCCGCTTCGGCCTCGTCCTCGACCGGGCGGCGGAGGCCGAACAGGCGGTGGAACTCGGCCGGCAGGTGAAGCTCAAGGCCAAGGGACCGCGCCAGAAGGTGCGCGAGCTCTCCGGCGGCAACCAGCAGAAGGTGGTGTTCGCCCGGGCGATCGCCGGCAAGCCCGAGGTGCTGCTGCTCGACGAGCCGACGCGCGGCGTCGACGTCGGCGCCCGCTACGATATCCACGCCTTGCTCCGCGAGCTGACGGCCGAGGGAAAGGCCGTGGTGCTCGCCTCTTCCGACCTGCCGGAGCTCGTCTACATGGCCGACCGCGTCATCGTCTTCCGGGACGGCAAGGTGGCGACCACCGTTTCCACCGAGGGCCTCGACCAGGCCGGGCTCGCCGCCCTCTGCTTCGGCGCGCCGGCCGCGCCCTCCGCCTGAAGGAACTCTCCGTGGCTTCCGCGTTCAAGACCTACGGCACGCTGATCGGCTTCGTCCTCGTCGTCGTTTTCTTCTGGATCGAGATCCCCGACACCTTCATGACGGCGAAGAACTGGCTGAACATCAGCCAGCAGGTGTCGATGCTGGCGGTGGTCGCCTTCACGATGACCATCGTCATGGTGATGGGCGACTTCGACCTCTCCGTCGGCTCGATGGCCTCGCTTGCCGGCATCGTGGCGGCGCTTGCCTTCCGCGACGGCCATGGCGTGTGGGTCGGCGTGGCGCTGGCGCTTATCGTCGGTCTCGCCGGCGGCCTCCTCAACGGCGCGCTCGTCGCCTATGTCGGCATCCTGCCGTTCGTGGCGACGCTCGGCACGCTGACCGTCTACAGCGGCCTCGCCTTCCTGGTCTCCGGCGGCAAGACCATTTTCGGCCGCGACATTCCCACCACCTTCTCGGGCTTTGCCCGCTCCGGCATTCCGCTCGCGGAGACGATAAGCCTGCCGAGCCTGACCATCGTCGCCGCGCTGGTGCTTATGGTCGTCTGGTTCGTGCTGGAGCAGACCACGTTCGGCCGGCGGCTCTACGCCATCGGCGGCAACAAGGAGGCGGCGCGCCTCGCCGGCATCCGCGTCAGGCGGCTGCGCTTCCTCGCCTTCGGCCTCAGCGGGCTCGGCGCGGCGACGGCCGGGCTGATGTATGCGAGCCGGGTGGCCTCGGCCAACCCGACGCAGGGCTCGGGCCTGATGCTCGACGCCATCGCCGCCGTCTTCCTCGGCATGACCATGAGCGAGGAGGGCGAGCCGCACGTGGCGGCGACGCTGGTCGGCGTGCTGATCCTCGGCGTGCTCGGCAACGGCCTCACCCAGATGAGCATCGACAGCTACGTGCGCGAGGTGCTGATCGGCTCGATCATCGTGCTCGCGGTGGCCACATCGTCGATCGGCAAGGCGAGGGGATGAGACGGCGACGCCGCCGGCCACGGCCGACGGCGTTGCATGCATCCTTGATGTCCGGTCTTCAGATCCGGATGCCCTCGGTCATCAGGCCTTGCACCAGGCTGCCGGAAGTCGGCAGCAGCGGGATCAGGCAGGCCTGCACCGAGTGGTAGATGTCGGGCCGGCCGTAGAAGGGGTTGGTGGCCGGCCGGTTTTGCGCGTCGAGCTGCGGGATGAAGGCGCCGGTCGCCCGGTCGATCAGGTGATCCGTGGTGAAGTCCCAGATGCGGCGATACCAGTCCTCGTAGAAGGGGTCGCCGGTGATCGACGCCAGGAAGTGGGCGGCGCCGATACCCTCGCAGCAGGGCCACCAGAAGCGGTCGGGCACCGACGGTTTGCCGTCCCAGCCAACGGTGTAGTAGAAGCCGCCGCGCTCGCTGTCCCAGCCCTCGCCGACGGCGAGGCGGAACAGGTTCTGCGCCGCGTCCGGCAGCCAGCCGAGCTTGCGCCCGCCGAGCTCCCAGAGCTGGAGCAGGAGACGCGCCCATTCCAGCCAGTGGCCGGGCGTCGAGCCGTAGGGCTTGAACATCGGGTTGCCGACATAGTCGAGCGTCAGGTTCCACTTGCCGTCGAAATGCTCGGGCAGCCGCCAGCCGTTGCGCGAGGCGAAACGGTCGACGATCAGCTCGGCGATGCTCTCGGCCTTGCGCAGATATTCCGTGTCGTCGGTCACCTCGAAGGCCGCCATCAGCGACTCGGTGAGGTGCATGTTGGAGTTCTGGCCGCGATAGTCGCCGATCGGCTGCCAGTCGGCGGTGAACTCCTCGGCGACGGCGCCCGGCACCGGCTCCCAGAAGCGGGAAACCAGGATATCGGTGACGTCGGCGATCAGCCTGTCGGCATCGGGATGGCCGGCCGCCTTGGCGGTGGCGCCGGCGAGAAGAACGTGGGCATGGCCATAGGCCTGCTTGGTGGGATCGGTCAACGTGCCGTAGCCGACGCCCCAGTGATAGCCGCCGTTCGCCGCGTCGCGGTGGCCGTTCCACAGGAAATCCATGCCCTGGTCGACCACCGTCGCGGCGCCGGGCCGGCCCATCAGCGAGGCGATGCCGAAGGCGTGCACCAGGCGGGTGGTGATGTGGAGATTGCGCGAGGGTGGCAGGCCGCCGTCGGCGCCCGGCGCCATCGGCCGCCCGGCCTCGTCGAGCTCGAAATAGCCGCCCAGCGGGTTGCGGCAGCCGGCCTCGAAGAAGGAAAAGAGCGCGTCGGCGCGGCCGAGCAGCCAGAGGCGATGAGGCGCGCGCTCCACCCAGCGGCCGTGCGCGGCGGATTTCAATTGCCTGAGCATTTCTTTTCCTCCCGGGGCGGCGGTGCGTCTCCAGCCGTCTCTATCTTTTTAGCACCGCCCGCCGTCGGGACAACTTCAGGAAATCACCGAGCCCAGCCTTTCGCTTGGCATGGTTGATTACCGTACCGACTCCAGTTCGAGGAGCAGGGCGGTTTCCGGCCGCTGCATCGGCAACGGCAGGCCGGCGCCGGCAAGCGCCGCCGCGCTGAAGGTCAGTTCGCCGGAGAGGAGCCTCCTCTGGCCGTCGCTCATGCGGATGAAGCCGGAGGGGCAGTCGCCATGCGCGGCGGCGATCCGCCACAGCCTTTCCGGCGCGCCCGGCAGGCCGAGGGTGAGCGGCTCCGGCTGCTCGCCAATCATGGCCGGTCCCTGCGCCACGAAGACGGCGGCATGGTCGGCCGTCTTGGCGCCCCAGACGTAGCGGCCGTCGCGCGGGTCGAGGTTGAAATTGGCGCCCGGCGCGTGCAGGAGCGGCCTCAGGCGCTTGTGGAGCGCGATGAAGCCGGCGAGTTCCGTCCGTTCGGCGGCGGTCATGTCGAGCGGATTCAGCTCGACGCCGAGGTGATAGGCGAGCGCCACCAGCGCCCGGAAGGTCAGCGACAGCGTCCGGCCGGTCTGGTGGCTGGGGTTGGCCGAAACATGGGCGCCCATTGTCTCCGGCGGCAGGAACAGGCTGGCGCCGCGCTGGATCTCCAGCCGCTCGAGGGCGTCGGTGCCGTCCGATGTCCAGACGCGCTGGGTACTCGCGAGCGCGCCGTAGTCGGTGCGGCCGCCGCCCGAGGCGCAGCTTTCGATCTCGACATGCGGGAAGGCGGCGCGGATGCGGGCCATCAGCGCATGGACGGCGCGGGTCTGGGCGGTGGTCGCCGCCCGCCCGTCGGCGCCGCCGACATGCGTGAGGTCGCGGTTCATGTCCCACTTGACGTAGGAGACGGCGAGCGACCCCAGCACGGCCGACATCCTGTCGAACAGGTAATCGGCGACGTCCGGCCGCGTCAGGTCGAGCACCAGTTGATGGCGCGAGCGCAGGAGGGGCCGGCCTTCCACCTTCAGCGCCCAGTCGGGATGGGCGCGGTAGAGATCGGACTCCTCGTTGACCATTTCCGGCTCGAACCAGAGGCCGAACTGCATGCCGAGCGAGGTGACGTGGTCGACGAGCGGCTTCAGGCCGTCCGGATACTTGCGGCGATCGACCGTCCAGTCGCCGAGCGACGTGGTGTCGTCGTCGCGGCGGCCGAACCAGCCGTCGTCGAGGACGAAGCGCTCGATGCCCAGGGCGGCGGCGGCGTCGGCCTGCGCCTTGAGGGAATCGAGGCGGTGGTCGAAATAGTTGCCTTCCCAGGTGTTGAGCGTCACCGGGCGCGGGCTCATGGCACCACCCGGCCAGGACAGGATTTCCGAGCGCACGAAGGCGTGCAGCGCCGCGGCGTCCTCGGCGGCATAGGCGATCGGGCTCTGGTAGCTTTGGTTCCTGGCAAGGCGGATCTCGCCCGGCTCGAACAGCGCGCCGAGATGGACGAGGCGGCGGCCGTCGTCGAGCGTGTCGACGGCGACGAGGTGGTTGCCGCTCCAGCCGAGGTGGAAGGCGAAGCGGGCATTGCCGGCGTCGATACCGAGATAGGGCTGGCGGTCATGGCTGGTGCGGCCGCGCCGGCTTTCCTGCAAGGCGAGGCCGGGAGCGAGAGGATGGCGGCGGATCTGGAATTCCCGTCCCCACATGCCGGTGAAGCGGGTGGCTGTGGCGGCACCCGCCGGCAGCAGGAAGCTGCCGGCCATGCAGCGGTCGAGCGTATAGACGCCGTCCTTGACCGAGGTGAGGCGGGTGGAAAGGCCGAACACGCCGGTGTCGCTCGTCCGGACGGCAATCTCGATGTCGATGCCGGCAATGGCGTCGCTTGCCGTCAGCACCGTGGTCGCGCCGTCGCGGCGGGCGGTCCAGCCCGAGAAGTCGAGGAGGAAGTCGCGGCCGTCGCGATGGCCGGCGATGGCCGGCCAGCCGAACGCCCCGAGGCCGGTCACCGGCAGCAGCACCGCCGAGGGGACGTCGATGTCCATGCCGTTGACGCGGCTCGAACGCGGCACGTCCGGCCAGAAGCCCGGCGCCGCCGCGCCGCGGCCGAAAGCGAGGATTTCCGGCATGCCGCGGTCGGGCAGGCCGAGGGCAAGCGAAAGCGGACCGGCGGAAAGGGTGAGGGTGGACGGCATGGACAGGCCCCGGCTCGTTGGTTTGGACGAGGACGACGGAGCGGCACAGGATTCCCCGCACCGCTCCGGTCTCATCGTTTTGCCGGTATAATTCGCCCTTAGCCCGCCGTTCCAGGGGCTTTTTCGGGAAATTGACTTTTTGAGCCGAGATTCCCTGTCGTTAGCATGGATTTCCTTGTCGGCTTGCAATCCGCACGACCGGCGGCTTCACGGCTTGGGCGCAAGCGCCTCGGTGAGCGTGCCGATGTTGTGGCGGATCATGTCGACATAGGTCGGCGCCGGGCCGTTCTTGGCCGACAGCGCGTCGGTGTAGAGTTCGCCGCCGACCACGGCATCGGTCTCGGCGGCGATCTGGTCGATCAGCCGGCGATCCTTGATGTTCTCGACGAAGATGGCGGGAATGGCGTCTTCGCGGATCTGACGGATGATGCGGGCGACATCGGCGGCCGAAGCCTCGGATTCGGTGCTGACGCCCTCGGGGGCGAGGAGTTCGAGGCCATAGGCGGCGCCGAAATAGCCGAAGGCGTCGTGGCTGGTGATGATCTTGCGCCGGTCGGCCGGCAGCGCCGCCATGGCGGTGCGCGCCTCGGCGTCGAGCGCTTCGAGCTCGGCAACGTAGGCGCTGGCATTGGCGTCGTAGGTCGCCTTGCCCTCGGGATCGGCGGCGTCGAGGCCGGCGGCGATGTTCTTCACGTAGATGACGGCGTTGGCAACGTCCTGCCAGGCGTGCGGGTCGACGCCGTGGTGATCGTGATCGCCATCCGCTTCGGCATGGTCGTGGCCGTCTTCCTCCTCGGCCATCTCGCGCGGCGCGACACCGTTTGACGCCACCGTCACCGGGCCCTTGTAGCCCGAGGCCTCGGCGAGGCGGTCCATCCAGCCTTCGAAGCCGAGGCCGTTGACGACGAGGAGCTTGGCGCCGGCGACGGCTTTGACGTCGTCGGGCGTCGGCTCGTAGACGTGGGCATCGCCGTCGGGGCCGACCAGCGTGGTGACGGCGATGCGATCGCCGCCGACGCGGGCCACCATGTCGCCGAGGATGGAGAAGGAGGCGATCACCGGCAGACGGTCGGCGGCCAAGGCGGGTCCGGCCGCCAGGATGGCAAGAAGGGAGGCAACAAGGAGACGGTTCATCAGACCCTCTGCGTTATGTTATAACATAACTATGTGTTGGACCGGCCGGAAGCCGCTGTCAAGGGGCGGGTCGCCCCGTTCTGCTTTCGGCCTTGCAATGGATGGCGACCGGGGCGCGTCGAAGCGACGCCGGGGACAGGTTTTGGTGGCGGCGTCGGTCATCCCCTGGCGATGGTGAAACGCAGGACGGCGCCGTCCTTTTCCTCGCCGACCAGCCGGTGTCCCTGTTCGCGGCAATAGTGGGGGATGTCGATTGCCGCCAGCGGATCGGTGACCTCGACGATGAGCAGATCGCCGGGCGCGAGCGCGCGCAGCGCCTTGCCGGTCCGCAGCACCGGCAGCGGGCAGTTGAGTCCCTTGAGGTCGAGACGCGAGGCTTCGGCCATGTCAGGGCAGGGCGGAACGGCAGAGATCGACGAAGGCGCGAACGTTGTCCGACCCGGCCGATAGCGCCACGCCAAAGGCGATGACGGCAAACGGCAGGGCGAGCGAGGCCAGGTGGTCGGACAGCCTTGCGCCTCTGGCCTTCCGGTGATCGCGGCGGTCGGTCATCGGCTCAGCTCCCGGCGATCAGCGTCTTCAGTTTCTGGAGCGCCTTGTCCTGGTCTTCCATGTAGGCGATGGTGCCCTGGAAGCGGCCGTCGGCGCCGAACATGAAGCTCGACGCCGTATGGTCCATGCCGTAGTCGCCGTCGCTGCCCGGCACCTTGCGGGCGTAGACGCGGAAGGTCTTGACGGCGGCGTCGACCTGTTGCCGGCTGCCGGAGAGGCCGAGCACGCTGTCGCCGAACGACGACAGATAGTCCTTCAGCACTTCAGGCGTGTCGCGCTCCGGATCGACGGTGACGAACAACAGGTCGACCTTGCCGGCGTCCGGCCCGAGCTGTTCCTTGAGGGCCGCGTATTCGCCGAGCGTGGTGGGGCAGACATCGGGGCAGTGGGTGTAGCCGAAGAAGATGACGTGCGGCCGCCCGGCGAAAGTCTTGTCGGTAACGGCACGGCCGTTCATGTCGACCAGGCTGAAGGGGCCGCCGATATCGCTCGCCGCGACACTGGCGCTTTCCATGAAGGGAAGCCGGCCGCCGAACACCAGCCAGCCGGTGGCGCCGAACAGCACCACCACGAGCAGCCAGACGACGATGCGCACAGCCTTCATTTCTTCCCCCAAATTCGGCAATCGATCCGGCGAGCGCCGGGATCGACCGGTGCGATCCTAGAGCATTTCCCGGTCATAGCATATCGTTGCGGCGCAAGGACGCGGGCGCTGACGGCGGGCGGCGAAAAGCGCCCCCTCAGATCAGCGCGTCGCGACGGGCAAAGATGCCGCGCCAGCTCATGACGCCGACGAACAGCATCGACAGCGTGTCCCAGCCGGCAAAGGACAGGCCGAACAGGCTGATCGGCGCTTCCGAGCAGGAGACGAGACGGGTGCCCTTCACCGCCGCCATCAGGTCGGCGGCGTTGTTGACGACGGTCGGCGCGCCACCGCAGTCGGACGGGCCTTCCCACAGCTTCCATTCGGCGCCGGTATGATAGCCGGCGAGTATCGTGCCGGCCAGGAAGATGCCGCCGCCGATGAAATAGAGCAGGCGGGCAAGGCGGGGCATGCGGTGCGACAGGAGAAGGCCAACCAGCAGAACCGGCAGGCCGAAATAATAGAACATTCGCTCCTGCAGGCAGAGCTTGCAGGGCAGATAGCCGCCGATGATCTCGAAACCCCAGGCAGCGGTGATGGCAAAAAGACCGGCCAGGAACGCGAGACCGGGGGCACGAATAGCGGCGGGAGCGGACATGGAACACCTGATCGTCGAATGCGGCGGGTCCGGCCTAACAGCTTGGGACGAGCCACGCAATCGGCGATTGGGTTGTTCGGTGGCGGTCGCCGGTGGAGGAGCGCCCCCGGCCGCGCCTGAAAGGCGCGACGCTTGCGAAAACGAATTCCGGGGGGCTGGGGGGCTGGATTGAGCCGGAACCCGTCCGCAGCGTCATTGCCGGGGGACGAAGACATCCTGCTGGCTTCCCTTGGCATCGCCAAGGCGGGAATGGGGCCAAACTGTGAAAGACGATCAGAGCTTCGTGATAGATGGGCTTTAGATCGTCCTGCCGGACGATCTCGCTTCTTTGTCGACGCATCGGATGTTCCGAAAAACCGGAGCGCACTTTTCGGTCCGATGCTTCAGAAGTCGGCGGCGATGCCTTTCACTTCCCAGTCGCCGTAGCGGGCGGGCTCGAGGCCGCCGCGGCCGCCGATCTCCTTCGGCCGGCTCACGGTGGCGGCGCGGCGGCGCTCCTCCGCCTCGGCCAGGGCGCGGCGGGCGGCCGGCGACAGCGGTTTTTCCGGCGCCGAGCCGGGCTTGTCGGCAGTGTCGGTCATGGGCGCATCCTTGATGGCGGAGGGGCGGCATACCATCTTGTTTGTCTGAAATCCGGTTCAGCATAACAGCCGGAGACCGGAAGGACAGATGAATTTCTTCAAGACCTCCCTCCTCCTCGCCGCCATGACGGCGATCTTCATGGCCGCCGGCTACCTGATCGGCGGCCAGGGCGGCATGCTGATCGCGCTGGTGGTCGCCGCCGGCATGAATCTCTTCTCCTACTGGAACGCCGACAAGATGGTGCTCTCCATGCACCGCGCCCGTCGCGTCGATCGGGCCAGCGCGCCGGAGTATTATGGAATCGTCGAGCGCCTTGCCGCCAACGCCGGCCTGCCGATGCCGGCCGTCTACGTCATCGACAATCCGCAGCCCAACGCCTTCGCCACCGGCCGCGATCCCGAGCATGCCGCCGTCGCCGCCACCACCGGCCTGTTGCAGATGCTCGATCGCGAGGAGATCGCCGGCGTCATGGCGCATGAGCTCTCCCATGTGCAGAACCGCGATACGCTGACCATGACGGTGACGGCGACGATTGCCGGCGCCATCTCGATGCTGGCCAATTTCGGCCTGTTCTTCGGCTCGATGAACCGCGGCAGCGACAACCGCAGCCCGCTCGGCGGCATCGGCGTGATTCTCGCCGCCATCGTGGCGCCGCTCGCCGCCATGCTGGTGCAGATGGCGATTTCGCGGACGCGTGAATACGCCGCCGACCGGCGCGGCGCCGAAATCTCCGGCAATCCGCTGGCGCTCGCCTCGGCGCTCGACAAGATCGCCGGCGCGGCCCGTCGCGTGCCGAACATGACAGCGGAGCAAAATCCTGCTACGGCGCATCTGTTCATCATCAATCCGCTGTCCGGCGCCAGGATGGACAACCTGTTTTCGACCCACCCGGATACCGGCAACCGCATCCGCGCCCTGATGGCGATGGCGGATGGCGGCGGCTTCCGGCGGCCTGCCTCCGAACCCGTGGCGGATGGTCCCTGGACCAACCCGCGCGGTTCCCGGGGCGGCCCGTGGGGCGGGAGCGGCTCCGCCGGACGGCCGTCGAACCGTGGACCGTGGGGATGACCGCAGACAACAGTGGCCGCAAGGGCGGCGGAAAAGCCGGCAAGGGATTCGGGCCGGCACGCCCCCATGACGGCCCGAAGGGCGCCTTCAAGGGCGGGCGCCCGCCGCAGGGCGGCCGCCGTCCGCCGCGGCCGCAAGGCATCGAGGCGCGCGCCGTCGCCGTGGACCTGGTGGCCGGCGTTCAGAAGGGCCGGCTGCTCGATGCGCTGCTCGACACCGGCGCGACCGCCGAGCGCTATCAGCGGCTCGATCCGCGCGACCGGGGGCTTGCCCGCGCCATCGTCGGCTACGCGTTGCGCCGCCACGGCCAGATCGACGACGCGGTGGGCCGCTTCCTGACCCGGCCGCTGCCCGACGACGCCGGCACGCTCAAGGCGGTGATCGCCGTCTCGGCCGCCCAGATATTGTTCATGGATGTCGCCGACCACGCCGCCGTGGCGCTCGGCGTCGAGCTCGCCGGCGGCGACAAGGCGGCCGCGCCGTTCAAGGGCGTCGTCAACGCCGTGCTGCGCCGCGTCTCCGAGAACAAGGCGACCATCCTCGCCGAGCAGGACGCAATCGCCCTCAATACGCCCGCCTGGCTAATGGAGCGCTGGAGCGCCAGCTTTGGCGCCGACGTCGCCCGCGATATCGCCGCCATGAATGCCATCGAGCCGACGCTCGACCTCACCGTCAAATCGGATCCCGACGGCTGGGCCGCCCGGCTCGGCGGGATCAGGCTGCCCAACGGCTCGGTGCGGCTTCCCGTCACCGGCGCCGTCGAGAAGATCGACGGCTACGAAGAGGGCGGCTGGTGGGTGCAGGACGCCGCCGCCACGCTGCCGGTTCATCTCCTGGGCGACGTCAAGGGCAAGAAGGTCGTCGACCTCTGCGCCGCGCCCGGCGGCAAGACCGCCCAGCTCGCCGCGCTCGGCGCCGACGTCACGGCCCTCGACGTATCCTTCCACCGGCTGCAGCGCCTGGAGCGCAACCTCTATCGGCTCGGCCTCAAGGCCAACCTCGTCAAGGCCGACGCCACCGAGTGGCTCGGCGGCACCTTCGACATGGTGCTGCTCGACGCGCCGTGCACGGCGACCGGCACGCTGCGCCGCCATCCCGACGGCGCGGTCGGCAAGAAGCCGGCCGACGTGGCCACGCTCGCCGCCCTGCAACGCCGCCTGATCGATCAGGCGATCCGCATGCTCAGGCCGGGCGGCCTTCTGGTCTTTTCCACCTGCTCGCTGGAACAGGAAGAAGGGCCGGACCAGATTCGCCGGTTGAGGCTGATCGAAGCGCCGCTCGACGTGGTGCCGGTGACGGCCGACGAGCTGTTCGGCATGCAGGAGATCGTCACGCCCGACGGTTTCGTCCGCACCCTGCCGTCGCACCTCAAGCTGGAGGATGCCCGGCTTTCCGGCCTCGACGGCTTCTTCGCCGCCCGTCTGCGCCGCCAGTGAAAGCCGGACGCGGGTCGATCTCGCTATAAAATTGATCGGTTTCGCACACCAGTTGGTAACCAAGCCGGGCGTCTCATGCCGTGATGAGCGCCTCCGGTTCGTCCGGAGGGCGAGTGATTCTTGCTCCAGCACCGAAAGGGGGCCTGACGATGCGCGCACAAGTCGCCGGCACGGCTCGGCTGGTGCTGTTCGCCGGCGAACTGGCCCTGCGCCGCTTTGTGCTGGCGCTCGAGCGCGGCCCCTTCTCGCGCTGGCGCTGGCCCGGTTCGACGCCCGAGCGACTGGTCATCGCCCCGCAGGATATCCGGACGACCGATCCGACGGTCGCCGCCGACATCTACGCCGGCCTTTACACCTTCGCCGGCAAGGTGGTGGAGACCGGCGGCCGCTCGCCCTTCGACATGCCGTCGCCGTCGTCGGAATGGACGCGGGCCTTGCACGGCTTCTCCTGGCTGCGGCACCTCAGGGCGGCCGAGAATGCGCTGGCCCGCCAGAACGCCCGGGCGCTGGTCGCCGACTGGATCGCCCAGGAGGCGCACGCGCCGCCAGAGGCCTACGAGACCGAGAACATGGCCCGCCGGGTGATCGCCTGGATCACCCAGTCGCCGCTGATCCTCAGGGACGCCGACCGCGCCTTCTATCGCCGCTTCCTGCGCTCGCTGGTCCGGCAGGTGCGGCGGCTGCGCGGCCGCCAGGCCGATGCCGTCGACGGCTATCCGCGCCTGCTCGCCGCCGTGGCCGTCGGGGTCTTCGCGCTGTCCGCCGACAACCAGGGCCGGCTCGCCCGCCAGGCCGGCCTCAGGCTCGAGCAGGAGCTGCGTCGCCAGATCCTGCCGGACGGCGGCCACATCAGTCGCGACCCGTCGGTGATCGCCGACCTCCTGACCGACCTGCTGCCGCTGCGCCAGGCCTATTCCAACCGGGGCGTCAACCCGCCGCAGGCGCTGATCGTCGCCATCGACCGCATGATGCCGATGCTGCGCTTCTTCCGCCATTCGGACGGCAGCCTGCCGCATTTCAACGGCATGAGCGTCAGCCATGCCGGCCAGCTCGCCACCCTCAACGCCTATGACGACACGCACGGGCGGCCGGTCGAGAACGCCAGCCATTCCGGCTATCAGAGGCTGGAGGCCGGCGGCACGGTGCTGCTGATGGATGCCGGCCCTGTCCCGCCGGTCGGCGTCAGCCAGAAGGCGCATGCCGGCTGTCTTTCCTTCGAGATGTCGAGCGGTCCCAACCGCTTCATCGTCAACTGCGGCGCCGCCGACGATCCGCGCTGGCACGCGGCCGCCCGCTCGACGCCGGCCCATTCGACGCTGTCGCTGGAAGACATGTCCTCCGGCGTCTTCCTCGATACGCCGCGGCTGGTGCGCCGGCTGGGATCGGTGATGATCGACGGTCCGCGCGACGTGCCGGTGGCCCGCGAGGACCGCGACGACGTCATCGCCCTGGTGGCGAGCCACGACGGCTACGCCGGCCGGTTCGGCGCCATCCACGAGCGGCGGCTGGTCCTGCGCATCGACGGCGGCGAGATCGTCGGCTCCGACCGGCTGACCTTCGCCGGCCGCAAGCCGCGCCACGACCGCTTCGCCATCCGCTTCCACCTGCACCCCCTGATCCGGGCCAACCGCACCGCCGGCGGCGACGTGCTGCTGGTGGCGCCCGATGGCGAGGCCTGGACGTTCACCTGCGGCCTGATCGCGCCGGAGCTCGAGGACAGCGTGTTCCTGTCCGACACCCTTGGCCGCCGCAAGAGCCTGCAGATCGTGCTGCCGGGGCGGGCGCGGGTGACGCCCGAGGTGGCCTGGGCGCTGACCCGCACCGCCGAAGGGCAGCGCGGCCGGTCGCGCGGCCGTGACACCCGGCTGGGTCCGGATCTGTTCGCCGGCAACTGATCGCCGGTTTTCGGCGCACAAAGAGGCAATTGCCAGCCCAAATCGATTGGGCGCGGGTTCCGCGCGGCGGCCTTTCGTGCTATCGCGCCGCCATCCCCACTCCCGGAGACATCCCCATGGCTGGCCATCCCGATCGCGTCGCCCCCAAGCGCGCGCTGCTTTCCGTTTCCGACAAGACGGGCCTCGTCGAGTTCGCCCGCGCCCTCGCGGACCGCGGCGTCGAGCTGCTGACCACCGGCGGCTCGAAGAAGCTCCTGAGCGATGCCGGCGTTCCCGTCACGGAAGTGGCCGATTTCACCGGTTTCCCGGAGATCATGGACGGTCGCGTCAAGACGCTGCACCCCAAGGTGCACGGTGGCCTTCTCGCCGTCCGCGACGACGCCGGTCATGCCAAGGCGATGGCCGACCACGGCATCCTCCCGATCGATATCCTGGTGGTCAATCTCTACCCCTTCGAGGAGACGGTGGCGCGCGGCGCCGGCTATGAGGAGACCATCGAGAACATCGACATCGGCGGCCCCGCCATGATCCGCGCCGCCTCGAAGAACCACGCCTACGTCACGGTGCTGGTCGAGCCGGCCGACTACGACAGCGTGATCGCCGAAATGGATCGGGGCGGCGTCACCTTCGACACCCGCCGGCGGCTCGCCGCCAAGGCCTATGCCCGCACCGGCGCCTATGACGCGGCGATCTCTGGCTGGTTCGCCGGCGTGCTCGGCGGCAAGACCGGCGATTTCGTCGCGGTCGGCGGCAAGCTCGCCCAGGACATGCGCTACGGCGAGAACCCGCACCAGTGGGCCCGCTTCTACCGCTCGACCGAGATCCGCCCCGGCGTCTCCACGGCGACGCAGCTCCAGGGCAAGGTGCTCAGCTACAACAACATCAACGACACCGACGCCGCCTTCGAGCTGGTGGCCGAGTTCGACCCGGCGGTGCCGGCCGTTGCCATCATCAAGCACGCCAACCCCTGCGGCGTCGCCACCGGCGCGACGCTGCTCGAGGCCTATACCAAGGCGCATCGCTGCGATCCCGTTTCGGCCTTCGGCGGCATCGTGGCGCTGAACGGCACGCTCGACGCCGACACGGCCAAGAAGATCGTCGAGATCTTCACCGAGGTGATCATCGCCCCGTCGGCCACCGATGAGGCGATCGCCATCGTCGGCGCCAAGAAGAACCTGCGCCTGCTGGTCACCGGCGGCCTGCCCGACCCGAAGGCGCCGGGCATCACGGCGAAGACGGTGGCCGGCGGCCTGCTGGTCCAGTCGCGCGACAACGGCGTCGTCACCGCCGCCGACCTCAAGGTGGTGACCAAGCGGGCGCCGACCGACGCCGAGCTTGCCGACCTGCTGTTCGCCTTCAAGGTGTGCAAGCACGTCAAGTCCAACGCCATCGTCTACGTGAAGGATGGCGCCACCGCCGGCATCGGCGCCGGCCAGATGAACCGCGTCGATTCGGCGCGCATCGCCGCCATCCGCGCCGGCGAGGCGGCGGAAGCGGCCGGTCTTGCGGACTCGCTCGCCAAGAGCGGGGTGGTCGCCTCCGACGCCTTCTTCCCGTTCGCCGACGGCCTCGAATCGGCGATCGCCGCCGGCGCCACCGCCGCCATCCAGCCGGGTGGCTCCATCCACGACGCCGAGGTGATCGCCGCCGCCGACAAGGCCGGCATCGCCATGGTGTTCACCGGCATGCGTCACTTCCGGCACTGAGCATGATGCCGAAAAGTTGCGGACTTTTCGGACAATATCATGCGCCACTTCAGGCCCTGAGAGAACGGCCGGCCGCCCGGAGCACATCATGTTCAATGCCCTCGGCGGCCGCCGCCGGTTTTCCGACCTCAACGAGCAGGAAATCCTGGCGCTGGCCATCTCCAGCGAGGAGGACGATGCCCGCATCTACGCGAGCTACGCCGAAAAGCTGCGCAAGGACTATCCGGCGACGGCGGCGATGTTCGACGAGATGGTCAAGGACGAGGACGGCCACCGCCGTTTCCTGATCGCCGAGCACCAGCGGCTGTTCGGGCCGGTGATTCCGCTGATCCGCCGCGAGCACGTGGCCGGCTATTATGCCCGCCAGCCGATATGGCTCGTCGAGAACCTCGGCATCGAGCGCATCCGCGAGGAAGCGGCGCGCATGGAGGCGCAGGCCTACGCTTTCTACGCGGAGGCGGCCAAGCGGGTGTCGGATGCCGGCGCCCGCCGTCTGCTCGGCGATCTCGCCGAGCAGGAGCGCCACCACATGGAAGGCGCCGAGATCGCCCGCGAGGAGAACGTCGGACCGTCGGCCGAGCAGGAAGAGGCGATGGTCGCTCGCCGCCAGTTCATCCTCACCTATGTGCAGCCGGGCCTCGCCGGCCTGATGGACGGCTCGGTGTCGACGCTGGCGCCGATCTTCGCGACGGCCTTCGCCACGCAGGATTCCTGGACGACCTTCCAGGTGGCGCTCGCCGCCTCGGTCGGCGCCGGCATTTCCATGGGCTTCACCGAGGCCGCCCACGACGACGGCGTCATCTCCGGCCGCGGCTCGCCGATCAAGCGCGGCCTTGCCTCCGGCATCATGACGGCGATCGGCGGCCTCGGCCACGCGCTTCCCTATCTGGTGCCGAATTTCCGGCTGGCGACGGCGATGGCGCTGGTCATCGTCTTCGTCGAGCTGTGGGCGATCGCCGGCATTCAGAACCGCTACATGGAAACGCCGTTCTTCCGGGCGGTGATCCAGGTGGTGATCGGCGGCGCGCTGGTGCTGGCCGCCGGCATCCTGATCGGTGGCGGCTGATACCTCCTCACACGTGGCGGTTCTGGCGGTGGTCGATCAGGTCGGTCACCACGGAAGGATCGGCCAGCGTCGAGGTGTCGCCGAGCGAGCCGAAGTCGTCCTCGGCGATTTTCCTGAGGATGCGGCGCATGATCTTGCCCGAGCGGGTCTTCGGCAGCCCGACCGCGAACTGGATCTTGTCGGGCGAGGCGATCGGGCCGATCTCCTTCCTGACCCATTGCGTCAGCTCGGTGGCCAAGGTGTCGGTCGGCGTCTCCCCCTCCATCAGCGTCACATAGGCGTAGATGCCCTGTCCCTTGATGTCGTGCGGGTAGCCGACGACGGCGGCTTCCGCCACCTTCGGATGGGCGACCAGCGCGCTCTCCACTTCCGCCGTGCCCATGCGATGGCCGGCGACGTTGATGACGTCGTCGACGCGGCCGGTGATCCAGTAGTAGCCGTCCTCGTCGCGCCGGGCGCCGTCGCCGGTGAAATACATGCCCTTGTAGGTGGAGAAATAGGTCTGCACGAAGCGGTCGTGATCGCCGTAGACGGTGCGCATCTGGCCGGGCCAACTGGTGAGCAGCACGAGATTGCCCTCGGCCGGGCCGTCCAGGACGTTGCCGAGCGCGTCGACGATGGCCGGCTCGACGCCGAAGAACGGCCGCGTCGCCGATCCCGGCTTCAGGCGGGTGGCGCCGGGCAGCGGCGTGATCAGGATGCCGCCGGTCTCGGTCTGCCACCAGGTATCGACGATCGGGCAGCGGTTGTTGCCGACCACGTGGTAGTACCAGAGCCAGGCCTCCGGGTTGATCGGCTCGCCGACCGTGCCGAGGATGCGCAGCGAGGCCCGCGACGTGCGCTTCACCGCTTCCTCGCCATGCGCCATCAACGAGCGGATGGCCGTCGGGGCGGTGTAGAAGATCGTCACCTTGTGGCGGTCGATCACTTCCCAGAAGCGCGACGGGTCGGGATGGCTCGGCACGCCCTCGAACATCAGCGTCGTCGCACCGTTGGCGAGCGGGCCGTAAAGGACGTAGGAGTGGCCGGTCACCCAGCCGACGTCGGCGGTGCACCAGTAGATGTCGTCGTCGTGGCAGTCGAACACCCACTGATGGGTGAGCGAGGCATAGACCAGGTAGCCGCCGGTGGTGTGCAGCACGCCCTTGGGGCTGCCGGTGGAGCCGGAGGTGTAGAGGATGAACAGCGGGTCCTCGGCGCCCATCGGCGACACCGGGCAGTCGGCGGCGACGCCCTCGGCCGCGTCGTCATAGTAGACGTCGCGTCCCTCCTGCATGGCGACCGGCCGGCCGGTGCGCCGCACCACCAGGACCTTGGAAACGCCGGGGCATTTTTCCAGCGCGGCATCGACATTGGCCTTGAGCGGCACCTTGCGGCCGCCGCGCACGCCCTCGTCGGCGGTGATGACCAGCGCGCTGCCAGCGTCGCGGATGCGGCCGGCCAGGCTGTCGGGCGAGAAGCCGGCGAACACCACCGAGTGGACGGCGCCGATGCGGGCGGCGGCCAGCATGGCGAAGGCGGCCTCGGGAATCATCGGCAGGTAGATGGTGACGCGGTCGCCGCGCCGGACGCCGGCCGTCTTCAGCACGTTGGCGAAGCGGCAGACCTCCTCCTGGAGCTCGCGATAGGTGATGGCGCGCTGCTCGGCGGGGTCGTCGCCCTCCCACAGGATCGCCACCTTGTCCGGCGTGCGATCGGCGTGGCGGTCGACGCAGTTGTAGGCGGCGTTGAGAATGCCGTCCTCGTACCAGCGGATCGACACGTGATGTGGATCGTAGGACGTGTTCTTCACCCGCGTGAAGGGCTTGATCCAGTCGAGCCGGCCGGCCATCGACGCCCAGAAGGCGTCGGGATCGTCGATGGAGCGCTTGTAGAGCTCCAGATACTTGTCGTTGTCGATAAAGGCCGATGCGGCAAGCGCCGCCGGCACCTCGAACACCTCACCACCGGACATGTGCGGAACCTCCGTCGCGTCGGGCCCTCCTCGGCCAAACGGCAATCGGCTGCACTATGGTCCGTCAAAACACGTAAATCCATTAGCCGCCCGGCTAATTGGGCCGATGCGGGCCGGGCTTGATCAGGCGAAGCGCCAGACGCGGGTGGTTCTGACGTCGCGGTCCTCGATGGCGCGCGGCACCGGCACCTCGTAGCTGGCAAGCGGCGCGATGCCGGTAGCCGGCAGATAGGCGCGGCCGGGGTCGCCGAACAGCACGGCGGCGCCCGCCGCCTGCGCCGCGCGCAGGAAGGGCTCGACGCGGGCGGCCATAGGCCGCTCGTAGAACACGTCGCCGGCCAGAACGACGTCGAAGCCGGCGGCGCCGCGATCGAGAAAATCCGTGTCCGGCGCGGTGACGGCCACGCCGTTGTCGCCGGCGTTGATCAGGATGGCGGCCCGGGCGTAGGCGTCGATGTCGGCCGCGACGACGTCGCGGGCGCCGGCGAGCTTGGCGGCGATGGCGACGATGCCGGAACCGGCGGCGAAATCGAGCACGCGGGCGCCGCGGACGATCTCCGGATGGTCGAGCACGTGGCGGGCGAGCGCTTGGCCGCCGGCCCAGGCGAAGGCCCAAAAGGGCGGCGGCAGGCCGGCCCGGCCGAGGTCCGCCTCGGTGGCCTGCCAGAGGTCCATCGCCTCGTCGGCGAGCCGCAGTCGAATTTCCGGGATCAGCGGCGGCGCTTTGGAGCGGGTCTCGCGCAGGACGAAGGCGCGCTCGCGGGAAAGATCGCTCACCGTCCGGCCATGGCGAGGACGGTTTCCCATTCCTCGTCGGTCACCGGCTGAACCGAAAGGCGCATCGAGGTGACCAGGCTCATCTTGGACAGCGACGGCTCCGCCTTGATTTCGGCGAGCGTGACCGGGCGCTTGAGGTCGCGGACCGCCCGCACGTCGACGCAGTCCCAGCGCGGATCGGCGCTGGTGCTGTCGGGGTGGGACGGAGCGATCACCTCGCAGATGCCGACGACGGCGAGGCCCTCGTTGGAATGGTAGAAGAAGCCCTGGTCGCCCACCTGCATGGCCCGCATGTTGTTGCGGGCGAGATAGTTGCGCACGCCGTCCCATTCGGTGCCGGCATCGCCCCTTGCCTTGAGGTCGGCGAAGGAAAACTTGAAGGGTTCGGACTTGAACAGCCAGTGGGCCATGGGCGCTCCCCGTCGCGGCGTGGCGGCGGCGTCAGCCGGGCGCGCCGATCGCCCATTTCCACGGCTTGATGTCGACGCTCTCGAACAGGCCGGCCCGGGCATAGGGATCCTCGGCCAGCACGGTCTGCAGCGTCTTGAGATCGACCGCCTCGGTGATCAGCAGCGAGCCGATCATGTTGCCGGCGTCGTCGAGATAGGGGCCGCCGACCAGGATGGTGTCGGCGTTGGCCTTGACATATTCGAGATGGGCGGCGCGGTTGGCCTGCCGGACGGGAAGATGCCCCGCCTTGTCGATGCAACTGACGACATAATGCATGGTTCGCCTCGAATGCGACGATGGAATGAGGCGGACCCTAGAGCATTTCCCGACCGGATGGAACACTCTGATCGCAAAGGCGATGCGCCGGATCGCCGGAACGCGGGGACAGCAGGTTGGGCCGGGGGCGGACCCATGCAATTGGCCCCGGCGGGGTCAGCCGCCGGGGCCACATGGAGGGGATCATCCTTTTCGGCCGCCCGCGTTCCAGCGGCCGGACCGGATTCAGATGGCGACGACTTCCGGTATGGCCGAGGTGGCCGGCGCGCCGAGGGCGCGGTGATAGGCGGCGCCGATGCCGCTGATGATGCCGGGGGCGAACACGTCGATCACCTCGGCGCGGACGCGGGCGGCATAATCGCCGGCCACCGACAGGAAGGTCAGCGGCGGAAAGACGAAGGTCCGCTCGGCGGAGCTGACGGTCGGCGCCGTCATGGCCGCGACGACCACCGACTTCGGAACGTTCATATTGAAGGCGAAGGCGCCGGTGGAGGAGGCAGCGACGAGGAGGGAAGCGGCTGCCGCGGCGACGAGAAGGCGTTTCATCTTGCAGGAACTCCTGAACGCGATTGCCTGCCTTGTAGCAGTGCCGATTGAAGGCCTCGTTCCGAGACGGACGGCAATTTTTTCCTTTCGGGCAGGTTTCCGTTAACCGTTGGCGCGTCCTCGTTCACCGGTCGTCAACCATGCCGGCGCCGCATTTACAGTAGCTTGGCGGAAATGGCGCTTCTTCGGGATTTTCGCGGTGAACGGCCGTTAGGAATTATGAATATTCCGCTGCCATTAAATATTATTACTTATGAAGTTCCCCGAAAGAGCGATGGTAAGACTTTGTTGATGCTGTTGCGAGATTCCCGCCATGACGCTGCCGAACCTGCTGGCATATCCTGATCCGCGGCTTCGGGCCGTCGCCGCGCCGGTCGTTGCCTTCGACGGCGGGCTCGGCGAACTGGCGGCCGACCTCGTCGCCGCCGTCGAGGCGGCGCCGGCCGTCGGCCTTGCCGCCTCGCATATCGGCGTGCTGCGGCGGGTGATCGCGGCCCGGCCGCCGGGCGGGGCGGCGGTCCGCGTCTACGTCAACCCGGTGATCGAATGGGCTTCCGCCGAGACCATGGTCAACGAGGAAGGGTCGGTCTCCATGCCCGGCGTGAGTGCTGAAATCGAACGGCCGCGGGCGGTGCGCGTCGTCTATTCCGATCTCGACGGCGCCGGCCGCGTCGAGGAGGCGGAAGGCTTCCACGCCGCCGTGCTGCAGCACGAGATCGACCAGCTCGACGGCCTGTTCTGGATCGAACGGCTGTCGCGCCTCAAAAGGGAGCGATTGATCAAGAGATACCAGAAGCTCGGCGGCCGATCGGCCCCGCTCGCCATTTTGCCGCCGTAAGATTTTCCCATACGTCGCTAAACCCGCCCGCCAACCGCTGTCCCTGGAAAGCCATGCTGATCGGCCGCCAACACGCCATCCTGGAGCTTGCCCGCGAGGTCGGTCGCGTGCTGGTCGACGATCTCGCCGCGCGCTTCGAGGTGTCGCCGCAGACCATCCGCAAGGATCTCAACGAGCTCTGCGACCGCCGACTGCTCGCCCGCGTGCACGGCGGCGCCGTGCTGGCCTCGACGGTGAAGAACGTCGGCTATGAGGCGCGGCGGCAGATCGCCGCTTCCGAGAAACGGGCGATCGGCGAAGCCGCCGCCGCCCTCGTTCCCAACGACGCGTCGCTGTTCATCAATATCGGCACCACCACCGAGGCGGTGGCGCAGGCGCTGCTGCAGCATTCCGGATTGATGGTGATCACCAACAACATCAATGTCGCCAACCTGATGCGCGCCTATTCGGGCATCGACGTGGTGATCGCCGGCGGCCAGGTGCGCCATGCCGACGGCGGCATCATCGGCGAGGCGGCGGTCGACTTCATCCGCCAGTTCAAGGTGGATTTCGCCATCGTCGGCGCATCGGCGATCGACGAGGACGGCGCGCTCTACGACTACGATTTTCGCGAGGTGAAAGTGGCGCAGGCGATCATCGCCAATGCTCGCCGGGTGATCCTGGTGGCCGACGAGACCAAGTTCGAACGCACCGCGCCGGTCAGGATCGGCTCGGTTGCCCAGGTGGACGTCTTCGTCACCGATCGTTGCCCGCGCGAGGGCGTGCGGGGGCTATGCGCCGAGGCCGGGGTGGAGCTCATCGAGACGGCGGCCGATCATGGCGGGCATGCGGGCGAGGCTGTATAATTTCGATGGCTGGCAGCGTATGGTTCTATGCACCATCGTGTCGGTCTGGTATCCACATGACATGTTGGAATCCAACGGGGTAAGAGGGCATTTTAGGGAATTCGGGTAAGCCGGCGCCGCACCGTGGCGGCCTGGAGGGAACTTTATGTTTCGCCCGCTGTTCCCGCGCCCATGTGAATGACGAGTGGAGCCGCTGTGGACCTTTCTGTCGGGAATCCCATGATTGATCGCCGTGACTTTTTGGCGCGAGCGTTGACGGCGGTCGGCGCCGTCGTGGTTGCGACCGGCGTGCCAGTCGCAGCGCGGGCGGCGACCCAGCAGCAGTTCGCCGTCACCGGACCGTTCACCCGTTCGACGGTGGCCGAGATCGCCCGCGCCCTTGCCAAGAAGGCCTACGAGGCGCCGGACACCAGCCTGCCGCCCATTCTCGAGAACCTTACCTACGATCAGTATCGCGACATCCGCTTCCGTCCCGAGGCGGCCATCTGGGCGGACAAGGGATTGCCCTACCAGATGCAGCTCTTCCATCGCGGTTCCTACTTCAAGGAGCCGGTGGAGATGGCGCTGGTCGAGAACGGCCAGGCGACGCACGTCCCCTACGACCCCAATCTGTTCAACTACGGGCCGCTGGTGCCGCAGCCGATCCCGGCCGAGGACATCGGCTTCTCCGGCTTCCGCCTGCACGCGCCGCTCAACAAGCCCGACGTGTTCGACGAGGTGCTGGTGTTCCAGGGGGCGAGCTACTTCCGTTCGCTGGGCAAGGACCAGACCTACGGCCTGTCGGCGCGCGGCCTGGCTCTCAAGACCGCCGATCCCGAAGGCGAGGAGTTTCCGCTGTTCCGGGCCTTCTGGGTGGAGACGCCGGCCGCCGGCTCGGACACCTGCGTCGTCAACGCGCTGCTCGACAGTCCCTCGGTATCCGGCGCCTACCGCTTCACCATTCGGCCGGGACTGCCGACCACCATCGACGTCGAGGCGCAACTGTTCCCGCGCGCCGACCTTGAGAAGGTCGGCCTGGCGCCGGGCACCTCGATGTTCTACTTCTCGGCCAACGGCCGTACGGAAATCGACGATTTCCGGCCGGAGGTGCACGATTCGGACGGCCTTCTGATGGTCACCGGCCGCGGCGACCGCTGGTGGCGGCCGCTGGCCAATCCGAAAGAGCTGCAGATTTCCGCCTTCCAGGACCGCAGCCCGCGCGGCTTCGGCCTCATCCAGCGCGACCGCAGCTTCCTGTCCTACCAGGATCTCGAAGCCGCTTATCAGCGGCGGCCATCGCTGTGGATCGAGCCGGTGGGCGACTGGGGCGCCGGCGCGGTGACGCTGGTGGAAATTCCCACCAACTCGGAAATTCACGACAACATCGTCGCCTACTGGGCGCCGCAGGACAAGATTCCGGCCGGCACCGAGTTTTTCTTCGCCTACCGCCTGTTCTGGGGCGGCGATCCGACGTTGTCGGCCGGCGCCGCCTATGTCGCGGCCACCCGGTCGGGCCGGGCCGGTGTCGGCGGACCGACGCCGGTGCGGCTGTTCGTCATCGACTATGGCTTCTACGAGGAAGTCGACCCGGCCAAGCTCGGGACCGCCAAGGCGTCGGTGCAGGCTTCCAAGGGCACGGTGAAGAACGTCGTCGTCATCGCCAATCCCGAAACCCGCGGCATGCGCCTCACCTTCGAGCTCGATCCGCAAAACGAGACCCTGATCGAGCTCACGGCGGCCCTTGCCTTCGAATCGGGGCAGACGGCCGAGACCTGGGCCTTCCGATGGACAGCATAATTCGCGACGTCGCCGTCAACGGGCGGTACGCTCCCGGCATGCCGCCGGAACATCCGGCCGACATGCCGGCGCAGGATCTGAGACGCTTCCGCCGCAAGGGGCGCCGCCGCCTGGTCAACCCCCAGAGCCGCTCGTCGTTCCTCAAGCGTTTCGCGGTGATCGGCGGCACGGCGGCGCTGCTCGCCTATGCCGCGAGCGAGATGTACGCGGTGCTGGCGCTCGGCGACCTGACGCCCATCGAACGCGTCGTGCTCGGCCTGTTCATCATCACCTTCGCCTGGATCGCCCTGTCCTCGGTGGCCTCCGTCTTCGGCTTTCTGAAGCTGGTCGGCCGGCGGTTCGCCCGGCCGGCGCCCTGGTCGGACGAGCCGCTGCGCAAGCGCACAGCCATGCTGATGCCGACCTACAACGAGGATCCCTCGCGCATCTTCGCCGCCATCGAGGCGATGGCCCGCGACGTCGAGGCGCTCGGCCAGAGCCACGCCTTCGACTGGTTCGTGCTGGCCGACACCACCGATCCCGAGGTGGTGCTGCAGGAGGAGGCGGCCTTGCTCGCCGCCCGCGAGCGCATCGGCGGCTTCACCCGCGTCTACTACCGGCGGCGGCGCAACAACACTGCCAAGAAGGCCGGCAACGTCGGCGACTTCTGCAAGCGCTGGGCGAGCGCCTACGACCACCTCCTGGTACTCGACGCCGACAGCCTGATGGAAGGGCGCACCATCATCGAACTGGCGCGCCGGATGGAGGCCGACCCCGACGCCGGCCTCATCCAGACCATCCCGACGCTGGTCAACGGCACGACGGTGATGGCGCGGCTGCAGCAATTCGCCGGCCGGGTCTACGGGCCGGTGGTCGGCACCGGCCTGTCCTGGTGGGTGCAGAAGGAAGGCAATTTCTGGGGCCACAACGCCATCATCCGCACCGAGGCCTTCCTGAATTCGGCCGGGCTGCCGGAGCTCAGCGGCAAGCCGCCGTTCGGCGGCCACATCATGAGCCACGACTTCGTCGAGGCGGCGCTGATCCGCCGCGCCGGCTGGAACGTCATCATCGCCGACGACCTCTCCGGTTCCTACGAGGAAAGCCCGCCGTCGCTGGTCGATCTCGCCATCCGCGATCGCCGCTGGTGCCAGGGCAATCTGCAGCACCTGAAGGTGATCGGCGGGCGGGGCCTGCACTGGGTGTCGCGCTCGCACATCCTCACCGGCATCATGAGCTATCTCGCCTCGCCCTTGTGGCTGCTGCTGATCCTCTCCGGTCTGGCGCTGACGCTGCAGGCCCACTACATCCGGCCGGAATATTTCAAGGACGAGTTCCAGTTGTTCCCGTCGTGGCCGCGCATCGACGCCGAGCGGGCGCTGGCGCTGTTCGCGCTCACCATGGGCGTGCTGTTCCTGCCCAAGGTGCTGGGCCTTCTCGCCTTCTTCTTCAACTCGCGCGACCGCAAGGCGGCGGGCGGCTTCCTCGGCCTTATCCTGTCGTTCCTCTTCGAAGTGGTCGTTTCGGCGCTGGTGGCGCCGATCATGATGCTGATCCAGACCGGCGCCGTGACCGAAATCGTGCTGCACCGCGACGCCGGCTGGAAGCCGCAGCGGCGCGACGACGGCGGTTTGCCGCTCAGCGATCTCTTCGTCCGCCACCGCTGGCACATGCTGGCCGGCCTCGCGCTGGCCTGGGCGGCGATCGCCGATAGCTGGGTGCTGTTCGCCTGGCTGTCGCCGGCGATTCTCGGCATGGTGTTCGCCGTGCCGATCTCCGGTCTCACCGGCTCCAATGCCGTCGGCCGCTTCGTGAAATGGCTGGGCCTTCTGAGGATTCCCGAGGAACGCCAACGGCCCGGCATCCAGGGACGCATGGACGAGGCCCGGCCGGCCTATGTCGAGGCGGTCGCCGCCACGCCCAGCCTGGTCGACATCGTCGCCGATTCCGACCTCTTGATGCAGCATCTGGCGCTGGTCGACCGGATGGCGCCGCGGCCGCCCGGCCGCGTCGATCCGGTGTCGGCGCTGGCGCTGGCCAAGATCGGCGAGGCCGAGACCGTCGAGGAGGGGGTTTCCTTCCTGGACGCCAAGGAGCGGGCGACGCTGATCGCCACGCCGCGCATTCTCGACGCGCTGGCACAGAAGCCGCTCAACCGTCAGGTCCTGGCGGAGCGAACCGTGGCGGCGCGGTCCGCCTGAGCGGCGCGCGACGGTTGTCGCGTGTCGCCATGCAAGCCGGATAAGGCCGGCATGCGCGTTTTGCATGGCCTATTCCGGTTCCGACTGGGAACCTCGATGGCGGTGTGACGTAAGTGACGGCGAGGCCTTATAAATCTAAATCGGTTTGATCGTTGTGACGCCTTTCTTCGCATCCGGCCTTCTCCCAAAGGACGAGGGCAAAAAGCGTCGTGGGGATATGACATTAGCGGTCAAGCCTGCTAGGGAACCACCAACGTAGTTTCCCTTATGGAGCTTGCCGTGCCGATCACCAAGGTGCTTGTCGCCAACCGATCCGAAATCGCCATTCGCGTTTTCCGCGCCGCCAACGAGCTCGGCCTCAAGACGGTCGCCGTCTTCGCCGAGGAGGACCGGCTGGCGTTGCACCGCTTCAAGGCCGACGAGGCCTATCAGATCGGCGCTGGCCTCGGACCGATCGAGGCCTATCTCAGCATTCCCGAGATCCTGCGCGTCGCCAAGGAATCCAAGGCCGACGCCATTCACCCCGGCTACGGCCTGTTGTCGGAGAGTCCGGAATTCGCCGAGGCCTGCCGCGACGCCGGCATCACCTTCATCGGTCCGTCGCCGGAGACCATGCGCCAGCTCGGCAACAAGGTGGCGGCGCGCAACCTCGCCATCGAGGCGGGCGTGCCGGTAATGCCGGCCACCGACCCGCTGCCCGACGACATGGAGGTGGTGAAGGCGGAGGCCAAGCGCATCGGCTATCCGGTGATGCTGAAGGCGTCCTGGGGCGGCGGCGGCCGCGGCATGCGCGTCATCCGCGACGAGGCGGCGCTGCTGCGCGAGGTGGTGACGGCCAAGCGCGAGGCGATGGCCGCCTTCGGCAAGGACGAGGTCTATCTCGAGAAGCTGGTCGAGCGGGCCCGTCACGTCGAGGTGCAGATCCTCGGCGACACCCACGGCAACATCGTCCACCTGTTCGAGCGCGACTGCTCGGTGCAGCGGCGCCACCAGAAGGTGGTCGAGCGGGCGCCGGCGCCCTATCTCACCGATGCGCAGCGCGCGGAAATCACCGGCTACGGCGTCACCATCGCCAAGGCGGCCAACTATTATTGCGCCGGCACCGTCGAGTTCCTGATGGATGCCGACAGCGGCGCCTTCTACTTCATCGAGGTCAACCCGCGCATTCAGGTCGAGCATACCGTCACCGAGGAGGTGACCGGCATCGACGTGGTGCGCGCCCAGATCCGCATCCTCGAAGGCGCCCGGATTGGCTCGCCCGACTCGGGCGTGCCCGTCCAGGAGGAGATCCGCCTGCACGGCCATGCGCTGCAGTGTCGCGTCACCACCGAGGATCCCGAGCAGAATTTCATTCCCGACTACGGCCGGATCACCGCCTATCGCGGCGCCACCGGCTTCGGCATCCGTCTCGACGGCGGCACCGCCTATGCCGGCGCGGTGATCACCCGCTTCTACGATCCGCTCCTGGAGAAGGTCACCGCCTGGGCGCCGACGCCGATCGAGGCGATCAACCGCATGATGCGGGCCCTGCGCGAATTCCGTATCCGCGGCGTCGCCACCAACCTGACCTTCCTCGAGAGCATCATCTCGCATCCGAAGTTCCAGCAGAACCGCTACACCACCCGTTTCATCGACGAGACGCCGGAGCTGTTCCAACTGGTGAAGCGGCGGGACCGGGCGACCAAGCTCCTGACCTATATCGCCGACGTCACCGTCAACGGCCATCCGGAGACCCGCAGCCGGCCGAAGCCGGGCGAGGGGGCAAAGCCGGTGGTGCCGGTGTTTTCCGGCGGCGTCACGCCGGGTACCCGCGACCTGCTGACATCTCGCGGACCGGAGGCGCTCGCCAAGTGGATCCGCGAGCAGAACAACGTGCTGGTGACCGACACCACCATGCGCGACGGCCACCAGTCGCTCCTGGCGACCCGCATGCGCACCCACGACATGGCCAACATCGCCGAGGCCTACGCCCGCGGCTTGCCGGGCCTGTTCAGCCTGGAATGCTGGGGCGGCGCCACCTTCGACGTCGCCATGCGCTTCCTGACCGAGGATCCCTGGGAGCGGCTCGCCAAGATTCGCGACAAGGCGCCCAATATCCTGATGCAGATGCTGCTCAGGGGCTCGAACGGCGTCGGCTACAAGAACTACGCCGACAACGTCGTTCGCCATTTCGTGCAGCAGGCCGCCGAGGCCGGCGTCGACGTGTTCCGCGTGTTCGACTGCCTCAACTGGATCGACAACATGCGCGTCTCCATGGACGCCGTGCTCGACCAGGGCAAGGTGCTCGAGGCGGCCATCTGCTACACCGGCGACATCCTCGATCCCGACCGCGCCAAGTACGATCTCAAGTATTACGTCGGCATGACGCGCGAACTGGAGCATGCCGGGGCCCATATCATCGCCATCAAGGACATGGCGGGCCTGTTGAAGCCGGCGGCGGCGCGCGTGCTGTTCAAGGCGATGCGCGAGGCCACCGACCTGCCGATCCACTTCCATACCCACGACACCTCGGGCATTTCGGCCGCGTCGGTGCTGGCGGCGGTGGAGGAGGGCGTCGACATCGTCGACGCCGCCATGGACGCCTTTTCCGGCAACACCTCGCAGCCCTGCCTCGGCTCGATCGTGGCGGCGCTGGAGGGCGGGCCGCGGCCGACCGGCCTCGATCAGCAGGCCATCCGCCGCATCTCCTTCTACTGGGAGGCGGTGCGCAGCCGCTACGCCGCTTTCGAGAACGACCTGAAGGGACCGGCCTCGGAGGTCTACCTGCACGAGATGCCCGGCGGCCAGTTCACCAATCTCAAGGAGCAGGCCCGCTCGCTCGGCCTCGAGACGCGCTGGCACGAGGTGGCCAGGATGTATGCCGACGTCAACCGCATGTTCGGCGACATCGTCAAGGTGACGCCGTCGTCCAAGGTGGTGGGCGACATGGCGCTGTTGATGGTCTCCTCGGCCCTGACCCCGGCCGACGTGCTCGACCCGGAGAAGGATGTGGCCTTCCCCGATTCGGTGGTGGAAATGTTCCATGGCGACCTGGGACAGCCGCCGGGCGGCTGGCCGAAGGACCTCCAGGCCAAGATCCTGAAGGGCGCCGAGCCGATCACCGTGCCGCCGGGCTCCCTGATCCCGCCGGTCGACCTCGAGGCGACGCGCGCCGAGCTGGCAGACAAGCTGTCCTGGACGCCGACCGACCAGGATCTCGCCAGCTACCTGATGTATCCCAAGGTGTTCCTCGACTTTGCCAGGTCGCAGGAGACCTACGGGCCGACCTCGGTGCTGCCGACGCCGGTCTATTTCTACGGCATGCAGGCGGGCGACGAGCTGAACATCGAGCTCGAGCGCGGCAAGTCGCTGGTGCTGATCTGCCAGGCGATCGGCGAGCCGGACAACGAAGGCATGGTCCGGGTGTTCTTCGAGCTCAACGGCCAGCCGCGCATGGTGCGGGTGCCCGACCGCTCGAGCGCCGCCTCGGCGCAGACGCAGCGGCGCAAGGCCGATGCCGGTGATCCGAGCCATGTGGCGGCGCCGATGCCGGGCGTCGTGTCGACGCTGGCGGTCAAGCCGGGCCAGGCGGTCAAGGCGGGCGACGTGCTCCTCTCCATCGAGGCGATGAAGATGGAAACGTCGATCCACGCCGAACGCGACGGTACCGTCGCCGAGGTGCTGGTCGCGGCCGGCGCCCAGATCGACGCCAAGGACCTGCTGGTGGTGCTCAAGGACTGAGGGGAAACCCCTCAGCCCCGGAGCGCCGTTGCCAGCTCGTTCCAGCTTGCCTCGTCCGGCGTCATCAGCAGGCCGCCGGCCCTGAGATCGGGCCGGTAGGGCGAGCCGTCGAGCAGCGCCGAATAGCCGCCGGCCTCGCGATGGATCAGCCAGCCGGCGGCGTGATCCCATGGCGACAGCTTGTGGTAGTAGCAAAAGTGGATGCGGCCGTCGACGAGCAGCCGCATCTCCTGCCCGCCGCAGCGGTAGTTCATGATGCCCCAGGCGCAGCTGAAGCCGGACAGCAGCCGGTCGCGCTCCTCGGGCGAGGCGTAGTACCAGCCGGCGCAGCCCTGCATGTCGGAAAGCGGCGCGGCCGGCGCCACCCTGAGCGGCCGGTCGGGCCGGCCGTTGCCGACGAGGAAGGCGCCGCCGCCGGCAATGGCGCAGGCGGCGTCGCCGCGCACCGGATCGTAGATGATGCCGCCCTTGACTTCGCCGCGCTCGATGACGGAGATGATCACCGCGAAGGCCGGGACGCCGTTGGCGTAGTTGAAGGTGCCGTCGATCGGATCGACGACGACGGCGCGCGGGGCTTCCATCAGCCGGTCGATCAGCGTCGGCTGCCGCTCCATGATCTCCTCGCCGAGAAACAGGAAATCGTCGCCCCAGGCGGCGCGGACACGTTTTGCGATCAGCTCCTCGGACGCAGTGTCGGCGATGGTGACGAAGTCCGAGGCATGCGCCTTGGTCTTGATGTCGGCGGCGGTCAGGTTCGAGAAGTGCGGCATGATCTCGGTGTCTGCCGCCGCCTTGGCGGTGGCGACGAGAAAATCGATGTCCTGGCGGGTGATGGTCATTGCGAACTCCGGATTATCCGCAGGATGGAATGCACCCAAAGGACGACGGGAGCAAGACGGCAGGCCGTGACGCACCCTTGCATTTTGCGGCGTTTCGCCCACCTTCTTCAAGGGATTACGGAGAAACGCCGTGCGGGCTATCGGACGCATCATCGGCCCGTTCTGGCGGGCCGCCCTGACCTTCAACGCCGCCGACGGCTGGGCAATCGCCTCGCACGTGGCGCTGTCGGCCCTGATGGCCATCTTCCCCTTTCTGATCTTCCTGACCGCCATTGCCGCCTTCTTCGACCTTTCCTCGCTGTCGGCCACGGTGGTGGCGCTGATCTTCGAAAGCGTGCCGGCCAGCATCGCCGCGCCGATCGCCGGCGAGGTGAAGAACGTGCTGCTGGTGCCGCGCGGCGACCTCTTGACGATCGGCGTGGCGCTGGCGCTCTGGTTCGCGTCCTCCGGCGTCGAGGCGATGCGCGTCGGCCTCAACCGCGCCTACGGCATGATCGAAGATCGCAATTTCATCCTGCTGAGGCTCCAGAGCATCGGCTTCGTGCTGTTGGGCACGCTGACCTTCCTCACCATCGCCTTTCTGGTGGTGCTGGCGCCGGTGGCCTGGAAGGGGCTCGTCCATCTGGTGCCGGCGATCGAAGCCTTCGCCTGGTCGCTGACGCTGCTGCGCTTCGGCTTGACGCTGGTGATCGCCGGCGCCGGGCTCCTGGCGTCGCATCTCTGGTTGCCGGCCGGCCGCCGCCGCATTACCGAAATCCTGCCCGGCGTCGGCCTGACGCTCGCCGCCTGGATCGCCGGCGCCTACGGCTTTTCGCTCTATCTCGCCGACTTCGCCAACTACGCCTCGACCTATGCGGGCCTCGCCGGCGTGATGACGGCGATCATCTTCCTCTACCTGATGGCCCTCATTCTGCTCTACGGCGCGACGCTCAACGCCGCCCTGGTCGAACGGCGGCGGCGCCGTGCCGCCGCGGCCGCTTCGCCGGAGGAACCATTGACATCCCCATGGCCATGATGGAAGCCGTAGGCTGCGGTGTTCCTACCGGCCTGCTCCGGTCGGCGGCCGCCGACACGCCAACCCTCGACCCATCCGTCCGGTCGTCGCGTCCGGACAACAGGAGACAGCCATGTATACGCTCGAAATCGCCGGCATCGCGATCGCTACCACCGACGCCGACGAGGCGGAAGCGCGCGAGATCTTCGAGAGCGAGGATTTCCTCGACGACATTCGCGGCTTCACGAGCGCCGGCGCCCCGGTTTGGGACGGCGTTTCTGCCTTCGTCATCCGCCCGGCCACCGAGGACGAGATCGATGCCTTCGGCGAAATCGAAGACTTCGAGGAGGACATCGAGGGCGAGGAAGCCGACGAATTCGACGAGGAGGGTGCCAACATCATGTTCCTCGTCGACATCGACCAGTTCGACGACGAGGAGGAATGAGGCCGTTTTCTGGAGAAGCGGCCGGCGCCGCGTCCGCAACAGCGCGAATTGGCATTGCTGCGCGGACCGGCTTGACTGGACACCTCGGACATTCGGGCGGCGGCCTTGCCGCCGCCTTTCCGGTTGCGCCTCTTTCTGATCGGCCGGAGCGGCGCAGCGGCCGGCGCCGGCCCATGCGGGGCGGCGGGAGTTGTCGATGAAGCGCGTGATGGAAGTGCTGAAGGAGGCACGCCTCGACGAGGCGGCCGATTTCGTCGCCCGCGGCGGCAGGCCGGAACTCGCCGGTCTATTGAAAACGCTCTACGGCAAGGGCGCCGCCGAGGATGTCGTCGCTTATACGGCGAACGAACTGATTGCCTTTGCCGAAGGGGCGATGTCGAGCCTGTCGCTCAGGGTGCCGGGCATCCATTCCATCCGCATCTACAATCCGGTCTGGGATGACGACGCCAGCCATCGCAAGGAAGTGACGGTCGTCGACATTCTCAACGACAACATGCCGTTCCTGGTCGATTCGGTGATGCAGGAGCTGACCGACGCCGGCATCGAGGTGCGCCTGATGGTGCATCCGATCCTGTCCGTGGTGCGCGGCATGAGCGGCCGCCTGCTGTCGATCGGCGAGGATCCCGACGCCGGCCGCGAGAGCTTCATCCATATCCACATCGCCCGGCTGCCCGACGCCATCGCCGCCGCCCAACTGGAAACGCGGCTCGACGGCTTGCTGACCGAGGTGCGCGCCGCGGTCGACGACTGGCCGCGCATGCAGGCGCTGGTCAAGTCGGTGATCAACGTCTACCGGCACACGCCGCCGCCGCTGCCGCCCGAGGCGGTGGCCGAGGCCGTCGAATTCCTGAACTGGCTCAACGACGACAATTTCACCTTCCTGGGCCTCCGGGAATATCTGGTCGGCGGCGATGGCGGCGGCGGCGAATCGCCGGCGCTGCTGAGCGCCGGCGCCGGTTACGGCCTGTTGCGCGATCCGGCGGTGCGGGTGCTGCGGCGCGGCCGCGAATTGGTGCAGGTGACGCCGGAGATCACCGAGTTCCTGCGGCAGGCCGAGCCGCTGATCGTCGCCAAGGCCAACGTCAAGGCGCGCGTCCATCGCCACGCCTATCTCGATTACATCGGCATCAAGCGCTACGACAGCGGCGGCCGCCTGATCGGCGAGATCCGGCTGCTCGGCCTGTTCACCTCGTCGGCCTACACCCGGTCCACCCATTCGATCCCCTATCTGCGCCGCAAGGTGGGAACGGTCATGGCCCGCGCCGGCTTCGATCCGGAAAGCCATTCCGGGCGGGCGCTGCGCAACATCCTCGAGAGCTATCCGCGCGACGAGCTGTTCCAGATCGACCTCGACACGCTCTTGGAATTTTCGCTGGCCATCCTCGAGCTCGGCGAGCGGCCGCGCATCCGCGTGTTGGCCCGCCGCGACAAGTTCGACCGCTTCGTCTCGCTTCTGGTCTACGTGCCGCGCGACCGCTACACCACCGACACCCGCATCGCCATCGGCGGCTATCTCGCCGATGCCTTCGCCGGCCGCGTTTCCTCGGTCTATCCGGCCTTCCCGGAAGGGCCGCTCGCCCGCGTCCACTATATCATCGGCCGCGACGAAGGGCCGACGCCGGCGGTCGCCCAGACCGAACTGGAGGCGGCGGTCGCCCGCATTACCCGCAACTGGGGCGACGGGTTCGCCGACGCCTGCCGGGCGAAGTTCGGTCCGGCGCGTGGCCGCAAGCTGATCGAGCTCTATGGCCGCGCCTTCCCCGAGGCCTATCGGGCGAGCTATGACGCCGAGACGGCGGTGGCCGACGTGGCGCTGCTCGAACTGTTCGTCGGCGACCGCTCCACGGCGGTCGATCTCATTGGCGGCGGCCTGCCGTCGCCGCGTGTCGCCATGCGCCTGATGAGCCGCGGCGGACCGGTGCCGCTGTCGGCGCGGGTGCCGGTGCTGGAAGCCATGGGCTTCACCGTGCTCGAGGAAAAGACCTTCGAGATCGAGCGTGTCGGCGAGATCATCGTGCTGCACGACATGGCGCTCCGCCGTGCCGACGGCGCCGACGTCGACCTCGCCCGCGATGGCAACCGGCTGAAGGCGCTGTTCATGGCGGTCTGGCTCGGCAGGGCCGACAGCGACCGGCTCAACGCGCTGACGCTCAACGCCGGCCTCGGCTGGCGCGAGATCGCCATGCTCAGAGCGCTCGCCCGCTATCTCGGCCAGATCGGCCTCGCCCATGGCCACGCCTATGTCGCCGAGGCCCTGGTGCGCAACGCCGGTGTCGCCGGCCTGCTGACCGGGCTGTTCACCGCCCGCTTCGATCCGGCGTTCTCCGGCGACCGCGCGGCCCGGCTCGCGCAACTGCACACCGAACTCGAGGCGGCGTTCCGGGACGTGCCGATCCTCGACGACGACCGCATCCTGCGGCGGCTCGCCAACCTGATCGAGGCGGCAACCCGCACCACTTTCTTCCAGATCGGCGCCGACGGCGAGCCGCATCCGGTAATGGCGTTCAAGTTCGATGCCGCGAAAATCGACGGCCTGCCGGCGCCGCGGCCCTTCGCCGAGATCTGGCTGCACGCCCCCGACGTCGAGGGCGTCCATCTCCGCTTCGGCAAGGTGGCGCGCGGCGGCCTGCGCTGGTCGGACCGGCCGGAGGACTTCCGCACCGAGATCCTCGGCCTCGTCAAGGCGCAGCAGGTGAAGAATGCGGTGATCGTGCCGGTGGGCGCCAAGGGCGGCTTCGTCGCCCGCCGCATCGGCGCCGATCGGGCGGCCGCCGGCGTCGCCGCCTATGAGCGCTACGTCGGCACGCTGATCGACCTCACCGACAATATCGTCGGCGACGCCGTCGTGCCGCCGTCGGCCACCGTCCGCTACGACGACGACGATCCCTATCTGGTGGTGGCCGCCGACAAGGGCACCGCCAGCTTCTCCGACGTCGCCAACCGCATCGCGCTGTCGCGCGGCTTCTGGCTCGCCGACGCCTTCGCCTCCGGCGGCTCGGCCGGCTACGACCACAAGAAGATGGGCATCACGGCGCGCGGCGCCTTCGTGGCCGTCAAGCGGCACTTCCGCGAACTGGACCTCGACGCCGAGGCCGATTCGTTCACCGCCGTTGGCGTCGGCGACATGTCGGGCGACGTGTTCGGCAATTTCATGCTGCTGTCGCCGTCGCTGCGGCTCGTCGCCGCTTTCGATCATCGCCACATCTTCATCGATCCGGCTCCCGACGCCGAGGCGGCGCTCGCCGAGCGGCGGCGGCTGTTCGCGTTGCCGCGTTCGAGCTGGGCCGACTACGATCCGGCGAAGCTGTCGCCGGGCGGCGGCGTCTTTTCGCGGACGCAGAAGTCGGTCGCGCTTTCGGCCGAGGCGCGGGTGGCGCTCGGCATCGAGGCGACGGCCCTCAGTCCGGACGAACTGGTCGCCGCGCTCCTCAGGGCGCCGGTCGACCTCCTGTTCTTCGGCGGCATCGGCACCTTCGTGCGCGGCGATGGCGAGAGCAACCTTGACGCCGGCGACCGTGCCAACGACGGTGTCCGCATCCCGGCCGGCGATCTCCGGGCCCGCGTCGTCGGCGAGGGCGCCAACCTCGGCATGACGCCGCGGGCGCGCGTCGACTTCGCCCGGCGCGGCGGACGCGTCAATTCCGACGCCATCGACAACGTCGGCGGCGTTGCCACGTCCGATGCCGAGGTCAACATCAAGATCGCGCTCGGGCGGGCGATGGCCGCCGGCCGGTTGACGCTTGCCGAGCGTGACGAACTGCTGGCCATCATGACCGGCGATGTCGCCGCCGGCGTGCTGCGGCTGTGCCGCCGGCAGGTGGTGGCGCTGTCGGTGACGCGGGCGCGCGGCGCCGGCGAGCTGCCGCGCCTGATGCGCCTGTCGGCCGTGCTCACCGAGCGGGGCCTGCTCGATCCGCATCGCGAGGGCCTGCCGGACGAGGCGGCCGCCGGCCGTCTCGCCGCCGCCGGTGAGACGCTGTCGCGGCCGGAGATCGCCATCCTGATGGCGCATGCCAAGCTGATGCTGGCCGACGAACTCTTCGCCGGCCGGCTGATCGACGATCCGGCGCTCGGCGATTGGCTGACCCACGCCTTCCCGCTGGCCATGCGGGCGCGCTTTGCCGAGGACATCGCCGCGCATCGCCTCGCCCGCGACATTCTCGCCACCCGCGTCGCCGGCGCGGCCGTCGATGCCGCCGGGCCGACCTTTGTCAGCCGGCTCGGCGACGAAGCGGCTGTCGGCGCCGAGGCGGCGGTTCGCGCCCTCGTCGTCGCCGCCGCGGCCTTCGGCACCGACGCGGTGACGGCGGAGATCGACGCCCTCGAGGGGAAGATCGCCGGCGCCGTCTGGGTCGAGCTGCGTCGCCGCGTCGCCGACTTCCTCACCGACGCCGCGCTGTGGGTGGCCCAGAACGGCCAGCCCGAGGGCGATCTCGCCGCCGCCATCGAGCGGCTTGCCGACGGCGTGCGCCGCTTCCGCGACAGCGCGCCGGCCGGCGTGGCCGATCGGCAGCTCATCGCGGCCGGCGTGCCCGAACCGCTGGCGACCCGCCTTGCCAGCCTGCCGGCCGAGCTCGGCAGCCTCGATCTCATCGTCATCGGCGAGGAGGTCGGGCGCGCCGTCGACGAGGTGCTGCCGGTGATGACGGCGATCGACGAGGCGATCGCCGCCGACCTCTTCGCCCGTCTGTCGGCGGTGGTGCGGCCGGCCGATCTCTACGAGGGACAGGCGGCCGAAATCGCCCGCCGCACCTTCGCGGCCGCCCGCCGCCATATCGTCGCCCGGGCGATCGCCGAGGGGGGCGCCGATCTCTGGACGACGGCGCGCGAAGCGCGCATCGGCCGGCTGAGGCAGCTCATCGGCGACCTGCTCGCCGGCGCGCCGACCGTCGCCAAGCTGACGGTGGCGGCCGGTCTTGTCGCAGAACTCGCCGAATAACGGTCGCCGCCTGCATGTTTCCTCGTTGCATTCGGCGGCGGCCGGCGCAATCATGACGGTGACGTGACGATCGCGGCCCGGAGGGTGTGCTTGAGCGGCGAGACCGACGAGGGAGCGGGCGAACCCGCAAATCTGATTGCACTGGCGCGCGGGACTCCGCAGGCGCCGGTGCCCACCGATTTCCGGCAGACGGCGGCGCGCGAGACGCCCTATGTCGCCTTCGACCGGCACGAGCTGTCCGAGATCCTGAAGGTCTACGGCCGCATGGTGGCGGTGGGGGAATGGCGCGACTATGCCATCGACCATCTTCCCGACCGCGCCGTCTTCTCGATCTTCCGGCGTTCGTCGGAGGTGCCGCTCTACCGGGTCGAGAAGAACCCGAAGCTGGCCCGCCGGCAGGGCGCCTATTCGGTGATCGCCCAGACCGGCATGATTCTGAAGCGCGGCGGCGAGCTGGCCCGCGTGCTGCGCGTCATCGACAAGTCCTGGCTCTCCGTCGCCGAGTGAGGTTGGTTCTCTTCAGGGGCAGGGATTGCCGAAGCGCTGGTGCAGGTCGTCGGCGGCCGCCTGCATGTCCTCCGTCCAGGTGAACTCCGCGGCGGCGAGATTGCTCGCCAACTGGCCCTCGCTGCTCGGCCCGATGATCACCGAGGCAACCGTCGGCTGGTTCATGGCAAAGGCGACGGCGAAGGTGACGGGGTCGGCGCCGAAGCGGTGGGCGAGATCGACATAGGCGCCGATCGCCGCATCGGCATGCGGCTTCTCGTAGCGCTGCAGGCGGTTGAACAGGGCCTTGCGGCTGTTGGCCGGCAGCGCGCCGTTGCGATACTTGCCGGTGAGATAGCCCTGGGCCAGCGGAGAATAGGGCAGAAGGCCGATCTCTTCCCGCAGCGCGATCTCGGCAAGACCGCCCTCCCAGGTGCGGTTGACGAGGCTGTAGGCGTTCTGCACCGACACGGGGCGCGGGCCGACACCGGCTTCGGCGGCGGCGATGAAGCGCATCAGGCCGTAGGGGCTGTCGTTGGAGAGGCCGAAGTGGCGGATCTTGCCGGCGGCGATGAGTTCGGCGAAGGCGGCGGCCGTTTCCTCGACCGCCGTCTCGTCGGCGGCCGGGACGAAGGGCTTGAAGCGCGTGGGCATGGTGCCCCAGTCGGAGACGACACGGTCGGGCCAGTGGATCTGGTAGAGATCGATATGGTCGGTCCTGAGCCGGCGCAACGATTTCTCGACGGCCTGGAAGATTTGCGCCCGGGTGAGGCGGGTCGGCGCGCCGTCGTCGCGGAACCAGTCGTTGGTGCCGCGGCCGCACACCTTGGTGGCGAGGATCACCTTGTTGCGCCGGCCGCGCGCCGCCAGCCAGTCGCCGACGATCGTCTCGGTCGCGCCCTGCGTTTCGCGCTTGGGCGGCACCGGGTACATCTCGGCGGTGTCGATGAAGTCGATGCCGAAGCCGACGGCGCGGTCGAGGATGGCGAAGGCCTCGTTTTGGCCGGTCTGCTGGCCGTAGGTCATGGTGCCGAGGCAGAGCGGCGTGACAACGAGATCCGAGCGGCCGAGGCGGCGTTTCTGCATGAAAGGAGCTTTCTTCGCGGTCAGTCGACGTCGGGAATGAGCGCCAGGAGGTCGGTGACGCCGACGTCCACGCCGGCCTGGGTGAGCAGCGTCGTCACCTGGCCGCGATGGTGGGTCTGGTGATTGAAGATGTGCGACAGCACCGACGCCAGCACTTTGTGCTGTCGTGTGCCGTCGGTCCGCCGGTAGTCGAGCGCTTCGGCGATGTCGGCATCGCTGAGGCCATCGACGAAGCCGATGACGAGGCGGTCGATACGCTCGCGGATCGGGCGCAGCCCGGACAGTTCCTCGGCAACGGCGAAGCGGACGCTGGTCGGCTGCGGCAGGCCGGCCAGATCGATCCGGCCGGCAAAGGGCGGATGGCCGGCGAGCCGGCCGAACCAGATGAGGTCGGACGCGACGAGGTGATTGAGCGTGCCGAGGATCGAGCCGAAGAAGGCGTTGCGATCACGGGCCAGCTCTTCGGCCGTCAGCCGCTCCGCCGTGTCGTAGATCTTGGTGTTCATCCAGGCGTTATAGGGCGCCATCAGGCGAAAATGGTCGAGGCTGCTCACCGGTCGTTCCCCCCAACTCGCTATTGTGCCGCCATAAATTCTAGCTCTTGTCGTTGATGCGCTCGATCAGCGCCTCGACCGAGGGCAGGATGCGTTCGACGATGATTTCCACGCCGGCGGCGTTGGGGTGCATGCGGTCGGCCTGGTTGAGGCTGGCGTCGCTGGCGACGCCGTCGAGGAAGAAGGGATAGAGGAGGGCGCCGTGTTTCTCGGCGAGCTCCGGGAAGATCGGATCGAAGCGGGCGGCATAGTCGGCGCCGAGGTTGGGCGCCGCCCGCATGCCGGCGACAAGCACGGGCAGGCCGGTGTCGTCGAGGCGCGACAGGAGTTCGTCGAGGCTGTCGCGGACAAGCGCCGGGTCATGGCCGCGCAGCATGTCGTTGGCGCCGAGCTCGACGATGACGCCGTCGGCGCCGTCGGCCAGCGCCCAGTCGAGACGGGCGAGGCCGTCGGCCACGGTGTCGCCGGAGACGCCGGCGTTGACGATGTCGACGTCATGGCCGCGCTTGACGAGCGCCGCCTCCAGTCGATCCGGGAAGGCCTCCTGGCCGAGGACGCCATAGCCGGCGGTGAGACTGTCGCCGAGCGCGACGATACGCATGGTCTTGGCCTCCGCGCCGACGATGCCGGCGAGGAGGGCGAGAACGAACGCAAATATCCGATGTCTCACGGCCTTTTGACCCGGCTTGCAATGGTTTCCGAGCCAACCATATGACAGGCTCGGGCTTTCCTCGGCAAGCCCTGCCGACTTCACGTCTGTCTGAACCCGCCAGAATCGAAAGTCCGTCCTTGCCAGATCCCGCCATAGCCCTTTCCCAGGTCGATCTCAGTCTCGGCAGCGGCGCTGCCCGCGTCCACATCCTGAAAAGCCTCTCCTTTTCCATCGAGGCCGGCACCAGCGTCGGCATCGTCGGTCCTTCCGGCTCCGGCAAGTCGACGCTGCTGATGGTGCTCGCCGGCCTCGAACGGGTCGACGGCGGGGCGGTCATGGTCGGCGGCGAGCGGCTCGACCGCCTGGACGAGGATGCGCTCGCCCGCTTTCGCGGCCGCTCGGTCGGCATCGTCTTCCAGTCGTTCCACCTGATGCCGACCATGACGGCGCTGGAAAACGTCGCCGTGCCGCTGGAGCTCAGCGGCCGGCGCGACGCGTTCGAGCGGGCGCGCGTCGAGCTCGAAGCGGTCGGCCTTGCCCACCGGCTCGACCACCACCCGGCGGAGCTGTCCGGCGGCGAGCAGCAGCGCGTCGCCATCGCCCGGGCGCTCGCCCCCGAGCCGTCGATCCTGATCGCCGACGAGCCGACCGGCAACCTCGACGCCGACACCGGCCGCGATATCATCCGCCTGATGTTCGAGGCGCGGGCGCGGCATGGCATGACGCTGGTGCTGGTCACCCACGACCGGGCGCTGGCCGACGCCTGCGACCGCCGCATCGTCATGCGCTCCGGCGAGATCGTCGAGGACGTCCGGTCGGAGATGGCGACATGAGCGTTGGCTCGCCGGACTGGCCGGTCGCCGTCCGTCTCGCCGCCCGCGAGGCGCGGGGCGGTCTGTCGGGCTTCCGCATCTTCATCGCCGCCATCGCGCTCGGCGTCGCCGCCATCGCCGCCGTCGGCTCGACCAGCCGGGCGATCACCGAGGGCATCGCCCTGCAGGGCCGGGAAATCCTCGGCGGCGACATCGCCGTCCGGTTCGGCGGCGAGGTTCCGCCTCAGGATGTGCTTGCCGCCCTCGGCGAACGCGGCCGGCTGTCGACGGTGACGCTGGTCAATTCCATGGCCCGGCGCGCCGACGGCGAGGCGCAGGCGCTCGTTCGCATCAAGGCGGTGGACGACGCCTATCCGCTGACCGGCGAATTGCGCCTCGAAGGTGGCGGCCGCCTCGCCGATGCGCTGGCGCCGGCGGCCGATGGGGCGATCGGCGTCGTCGTCGAGCCGATCCTCGCCGACCGGCTCGACGTGAAGGTCGGCGACCGCATCGCCATCGGCCGGGCGACGGCCGAGGTGCGCGGGCTGATCGAAAACGAGCCTGACCAGGTCGGTACCGGCGTCGCCTATGGACCGCGCGTGATGATGAGCCGGCCGGCGCTGGCCGCCACCGACATCGTTCAGCCGGGCAGCCTCGTCGAGACCACCGTCCGCCTGGCCTTGCCCGATGGAGCGACCGATGCGGTTGTTACCACCGCGGCCGCCGAGATCAAGGCCGCCCAGTCCGACAGCGGCCGGCGCGTTTCCACCCGGCTCGACGCGGCGCCCGGCCTCGAACGCAACGTCGCCCGCTTCTCGGAATTCCTGACGCTGGTCGGCCTGACGGCGCTGATCGTCGGCGGCGTCGGCGTCACCAACGCCGTCAAGGCGTTCATCGACCGCAAGCGCGACACCATCGCCACGCTGAAGGCGGTGGGCGCGCCGGGCGGCTTCGTGGTGGCCGTCTACCTGATCGAAATCGGCGTCATCGCCGGCATCGGCGTGGTGCTCGGCCTGGCGCTGGGCCTGCTGCCGCCGTTCTTTGCCGGCGGGCTGATCGCCGCGGCGCTCGACCTGCCGATCGAGATCGGCGTCTATCCCGGCGAACTGCTGCTGGCCGCCGCCTATGGCTTTCTCACCGCCTTCGCCTTCGCCATCTGGTCGCTCGGCCGGGCGCATGACGTGCCGGTGAGCGCGCTGTTCCGCGAGAAGGTGGCGCCCGAGCGCCGCCTGCCGCGCCGCGCCTATGTGGTGGCGACGACCATTGCCGCCCTGCTGCTGGCCGCGCTGGCCATCATCGCCGCCTCCGACCGCTTCGTCGCCGTGGTCTTCGTCCTGTCGATGGCGGCGATCTTCGTCGTATTGACCGGCGTCGCCGGGCTGATCCGTCGTCTCGCCGGCCGCGTGCCGGCGGTCGGCTCGGCCGAGTTCCGTCTGGCGCTGCGCAACATTCACCGGCGCGGCGGCCTGACGCTGTCGGTGGTGCTCTCCCTCGGCCTCGGGCTGACGCTGATGGTGGCGCTGGCGCTGATCGATACCGGCCTCAGGCGGCAGCTCACCTCGACCCTGCCGGAGAAGGCGCCGACCTTCTTCATGCTCGACATCCGCTCGAACGAGCTCGACGCCTTCTCCCGTCTTGTGGAGGCGACCGTGCCGGGCACCCAGCTTGAGACCGTGCCGATGCTGCGCGGCCGCATCACCGCGCTGAAGGGAACGCCGGTCGACAAGATCGATGCGCCCGACGGCGCCCGCTGGGCGCTTTCCGGCGACCGCGGCATCACGCTGTCGGCCGAACCGCCGGCCAACTCGACGCTGGCCTCCGGCGCCTGGTGGCCGAAGGACTACGCGGGCGAGCCGCTGGTGTCCTTCGAGGACGAGCTGGCACGCGAATTCGGCCTTTCGATCGGCGACACGGTGACCGTCAGCGTGCTCGGCCGGGAGATCACCGCCAGGATCGCCAGCACCCGCAAGGTCGAGTGGCAATCGCTGTCCATCAATTTCGTGATGGTGTTCTCGCCCAATACCTTTGCCGGGGCGCCCTATTCGGTGCTGTCGACGGCGGCGCTGCCGGCAAGCGGCGATCCGGGCGGCGACCGGCAGAACGAAGGCCGGCTGATCAAGGCGGTGGTCACCGCCTTCCCGACGGCGACCATGGTGCGCGTCAAGGACGTGCTCGCCACCGTCAACGACCTCATCGGTTCGCTGACGCTGGCGATCCGCGCCGCCGCCTCCATCGCGCTCGCCGCTTCGGTGCTGGTGCTGGCCGGCGCGCTCGCCTCCGGCCACCGCCAGCGCGTCTACGACGCCGTGCTGCTCAAGACCTTCGGGGCGACGCGCGCCCGCGTTCTCCTGGCTTTCGCGCTGGAATACGCCGCGCTCGGCCTCCTTACCGCCGTCTTCGCGCTGGTTGCCGGCGCGGCCGCCGCCTGGGGCGTGCTGACCGGCATCATGGACGTGCCGGTCGACCTCAATCCGTGGGTGGCGACGGGCGCGGTGGCGGTGGCGCTTCTCCTGACCATCGGCCTCGGGCTGCTCGGCACCTTCAGGGCGCTGTCGGCCAAGGCGGCGCCCGTTCTCAGGAATCTTTAAATCTTCGTCATGTTTGATAGAGTCGTCGGCACGCCCTTGAGCTTTCACCGGCGTGCGCCCATATTGCTATTTCGAGCAGGGGGAGGCTCGCCTTCCCCCAGCGACTCTGTATTCCTAGAGAAGGATCGAGGCCCCAATGGCATTCCCTGAACGCAACATCCCCTCCGGTTACGGTTCCCGGACCTATTCCGCGGAGATCGATCAGGGTCTCCGCAGCTATATGCTATCGGTCTACAACTACATGGCGATCGGCCTTGCCGTGACCGGCGGCGTCGCGGCGCTTGCCGCCAATGCCGCGGTGGCGAGCTGGGATCCGATCACCCTCACCTCCTTCGGCGTCGCGCTCTACACGAGCCCGCTGCAGTGGCTGGTCATCCTGTCGCCGATCGCGCTGGTGATGGTGTTCTCCTTCGGCATCCAGCGGCTTTCGATGCCGGTGGCGCAGGGCCTGTTCTGGGCCTTCGCGGCGCTGATGGGCCTGTCGCTGTCGTCGATCTTCCTGGTCTATACCCAGCAGTCGATCACGCAGGTGTTCTTCATCTCGGCCGCCGCCTTTGCCGCCCTCAGCCTCTATGGTTACACGACCAAGCGCAGTCTCAGCGCCATGGGTTCGTTCCTGATCATGGGTCTGTTCGGCCTGATCATCGCCTCGCTGGTCAATCTGTTCATGCAGTCGTCGGCGATGGAATTCGCCATCTCGGTGCTCGGCGTCGGCATCTTCGCCGGCCTGACCGCCTACGACACGCAGACCATCAAGGAGATGTATTACGAGGGCGACGACAGCGCGACCGCCGGCCGCAAGGCCATCATGGGCGCCCTCAATCTCTACATGGACTTCATCAACCTGTTCATCATGCTGCTGCGCCTGATTGGCGACCGCCGCTGACGACGGCAGAACGTCCTGAACGAACACGCGGCGCCGGGTCATTCCCGGCGCCGTTTTTGTTTGAGGCGGAACGTCGGGCATGCGATCTAGAACACGCGCATTGCCGCGCCCTTCGTCATTCCGGATTCGATCATGCTGACCATTCGTCCCGCCCGCTCCGGCGACATCCCGGCCATCGCCGCCATCTACCAGGAAGCCGTGCGCACCGGCACCGCCTCGTGGGAGCTCGAGCCGCCAACCGAGGCTGAGATGCTGAGGCGCTTCGAGACCATCACCGGCGGCGGCTATCCCTATCTCGTTGCCGAAATGGGCGGGACGCTTGCCGGCTATGCCTACGCCAGCGCCTACCGGCCGCGCCTTGCCTATCGCTTCACCGTCGAGAATTCGATCTATGTCGATCCGGCCCGTCAGGGCCAGGGCATCGGCAGGCGCCTCCTGCAGGCGCTGATCGACGACTGCGCCCGGCGCGGCTTCCGGCAGATGGTGGCGGTGATCGGCGACAGCGGCAACCTCGGCTCGCGCAAGCTGCACGCCGCCCTCGGCTTCACGCTGATCGGCGTCGCGCCGGCGCTCGGCTACAAATTCGACCGCTGGCTCGATCAGGTGCTGATGCAGAGGGCGCTCGGCGACGGCGAGCATTCGGCGCCCGGCGAGCTTTCAAAGAGCTGAGGCAAAAGAAAAAGGCCGCCGCGAGGATGATCGCAGCGGCCAAAAGCGTGTGTATCGGGGCGTTCAGGCGGCCTTCTTGGGCTTCAGCAGGCCGCGGTTGATCAGCACCTCGGCGATCTGCACGGCGTTGAGCGCGGCGCCCTTGCGGAGATTGTCGGAGACCACCCACATGGTAAGGCCGTTCTCCACCGTGATGTCCTCGCGGATGCGGGAGATGTAGGTGGCGTCCTCGCCGGCCGCTTCGTAAGGGGTGATGTAGCCGCCGGGCTCGTGCTTGTCGACGACGAGGCAGCCGGGCGCCTCGCGCAGGATCGAGCGGGCCTCGTCGGCGCTGATCGGGTTTTCGAACTCGATGTTGACCACTTCCGAGTGGGAAATGAACACCGGCACGCGCACGCAGGTGGCGGTCAGCTTGATCTTCGGATCGAGGATCTTCTTGGTTTCCGCCGTCATCTTCCACTCTTCCTTGGTGAAGCCGTCCTCCATGAAGACGTCGATGTGCGGAATGAGGTTGAAGGCGATGCGCTTCGGAAACTTCTTCGGCTCGACCGGATCGGAGACGAAGATGGCGCGGGTCTGGGTGAACAGCTCGTCCATCGCGTCCTTGCCGGCGCCCGACACCGACTGGTAGGTCGACACCACCACGCGCCGGATGCCGGCCTTGTCGTGCAGCGGCTTCAGCGCCACCACGAGCTGGGCGGTGGAACAGTTGGGATTGGCGATGATGTACTTCTTGGTGAAGCCGGCGGCGGCATCGGCGTTCACCTCCGGCACGACCAGCGGCACGTCCTCGTCGTAGCGCCAGGCCGAGGAATTGTCGATGACGACGCACTTCTCGGCGCCGATCTTCGGCGACCATTCCTTGGAGATCGAGCCGCCGGCCGACATGACGCAGATGTCGACGTCGGAAAAGTCGACGTGCTCGAGCGCCTGCACCTTCAGCGTCTTGTCGCCGAACGACACCTCGGTGCCCTGGCTTCTCCGCGAGGCGACAGCCACCACCTCGTCGGCGGGAAAGCCGCGCTCGGCGAGGATCGAAAGCATTTCGCGGCCCACGTTTCCGGTGGCACCGACCACAGCGACCTTGTAACCCATGTTGGACTGACCTTCTGAAAGTGTGGCTTTGCGCCGTAAAAGTCGTCCCCCGCCTCGTCTGGCGGCCGGTCGCTCTTCAGTCTGTCAGGGAGACGTTCGAGGAGGCCACCTTCCGCCTCCTCCAACCCCGAGGAGGACGGTGCGGGGCGAGGAAGCGTCGATTACGTCGTGGTCGTTTTCGTCGTCGCCGTTTTCGTCATGGTAAGCCCGGCCGGGACAATACCCGGCGCAAAGACGGCCTGACGGGAACCATTCGCGAACGGCATGGACCATTCCTCTCTCGAATGCTGGGCTTTATGGCCGAAAGGGCAGGGCGGGTCAAGACGAATCGGGATGGGATGCGGCGGAGCCGCCCTGTTTCCGGCGGCTGGCCGCGAGGGGACCGCCTTGCCTGTTTTTCCAAGCTGATCGGCGGCTTCTCCGCAGTATTACTTAGGTGTAGCGGGCGCCGAGCCACCGGCAAAACAAGCAATCCTTTACCGGTGGGGTTGTAGATCTCTTGATGATTCCCGTCGGTGGGAAAATGTGAATTCAAGCGAGGCGAGCATGTCGCTATTCGGACGCAGGACTTCTTCAGAGAAGATCAAGATCAACTTCTTCGACAGCACGCCCGATGCCGTGATGGTCATTGCCGACGGCAAGTTCATCGAGTGCAACGCCGCCGCCGTCAAGATGTTCGGATCGTCGTCGAAGAACGCGCTGATCGCCACCACGCCGGCCGCGCTGTCGCCGCCGATGCAGCCGGACGGCCAGCCGTCGGCGGCCAGGGCCGAGGCGCTGATCGGCGAGGCGATGGCCACGGGCTACAAGCGGTTCGAATGGCTGCACCGGCGGGCCGACGGCACCGACTTCCCGGTCCTGGTGACGCTGATCCTGTCCAAGGTCGATGGCCGGCCGGTGGTCCTCACCAACCTTGCCGACCTCTCCGACGCCTTCCGTGAGCGCGAGGCGCGGCGCGAGCAGGAAGCACGCAGCGCCAAGGCCTCGATGCTGCAGCAGCTCACCGCCGAGTTCGACCGCAACGTCTCGGCGGCGCTCGGCACGGTGGGCCAGGTCGCCGACCAGCTCGAATCGTCGTCGCAGGCGATGTCCGGCTCGGCCGACCAGACCAATCGCCAGCTCACCGAGCTGACGGCCGCGTCCGAGCAGGTGTCGGCGGCCGTCGGCATCGTCTCCGAATCGGCCGGGGAACTGTCGGCGTCGATCGCCGAGATCGGCCGCCAGGTCCACCAGTCGAGCAGCATTTCGAGCGCCGCCAACGAGGAGGCGCGCCATACCAACGAAATCGTCAAGGGGCTGGCCGAAAGTTCCGCCAAGATCGGCGAGGTGATCAGCCTGATCAACGGCATCGCCAGCCAGACCAATCTCCTGGCGCTCAACGCCACCATCGAGGCGGCGCGGGCCGGCGAAGCCGGGCGGGGCTTCGCGGTGGTCGCCCAGGAAGTGAAGGCGCTCGCCAACCAGACGACGCGGGCCACCGACGAGATCGGCGCGCAGATCGGTGCCGTGCAGGCGGCGACCACCCAGGCGGTGGGCGCCATAGGCGGCATCGCCACGCGCATCGGCGAGATCAACGAGATTGCCGGGGCGATTGCCGCGGCGGTGGAACAGCAGTCGCGCGCCACCGCCGCCATCGCCAGCAACATCCAGCAGGCCTCGGCGGCGAGCCATAAGGTGTCGATCAACACCGGCGGCGTCGCCCATACCTCGGTGGAGACGCGCAAGGCGGCTGAGGCGGTGCTGAGCTCGGCCAAGGCGCTGTCCGGCGAAGCCGGCGGCCTGCGCTCCACCGTCGACCGCTTCCTGCAGGGCGTGAAACGGGCGTAAGCGACCGAGACCGGCGCAAAACGAAAGGCCCACCCTCGCGGGTGGGCCTTTTGCGTCGTGTTTTGGCCAGGCGAACCGGCGCTCCGGCTCAGGCGGCGAGCTGCCTCAGCACGTAGTGCAGGATGCCGCCGTTCCGGTAGTAGTCGAGCTCGTCGAGCGTATCGATGCGGCAGAGCAGCGGCACGTTGATCTCCGCGCCGTCGGCGCGGCTGATCTTGGCCGTCAGCGTCTGGCGCGGCTTGACGTTGGTGATCCCCTCGATGGTCACCGTCTCGTTGCCGGTGAGGCCGAGGCTCTGCCAGTTGGTTCCTTCCTCGAACGTCAGCGGAACGATGCCCATGCCGACCAGGTTGGAGCGATGGATGCGCTCGAAGCTCTCGGCGATCACCGCCTTGACCCCGAGGAGGTTGGTGCCCTTGGCCGCCCAGTCGCGTGACGAACCGTTGCCGTATTCGACGCCGGCGAAGACGACCAGCGGCACGCCTTCCTCCTTGTAGCGCATGGCCGCGTCGTAGATGTACATCCGGTCGCCCGAGGGGTGGTGGATGGTCCAGCCGCCCTCGACCACGTTGCCGGCGTCGTCCTTGACCATGTTGTTCTTGATGCGGATGTTGGCGAAGGTGCCGCGCATCATCACTTCGTGGTTGCCGCGCCGCGTGCCGTACTGGTTGAAGTCGACCGGCCGCACCTGATGGCTGGTGAGATACTGGCCGGCCGGGCTCGCCACCTTGATCGAGCCGGCCGGAGAGATGTGGTCGGTGGTGATCTTGTCACCGAACAGGCCGAGGATGCGGGCGCCGATGATGTCGCTGACCGGCGGCGGCGTCATGGTGATGCCGGTGAAATAGGGCGGGTTCTGCACGTAGGTCGAGTCGACGTTCCAGCCGTAGGTCTGGCCGATCCCCGCCTCGACGGCGCGCCAGCGGGCGTCGCCCTTGAACACGTCGGCGTATTTTTCCTTGAACATGCCGGCGGTGATGTAGGTGGCGATCGTCTCGTGGACTTCGCTGCTCGACGGCCAGACGTCCCGCAGATAGACCGGCTCGCCGTCGACGCCGAAGCCGAGCGGCTCGGTCGACAGGTCCTTCTGCACGCTGCCGGCCAGCGCGTAGGCGACGACCAGCGGCGGCGAGGCCAGGTAGTTGGCCTGCACGTCGGGGCTGACGCGGCCCTCGAAGTTGCGGTTGCCCGACAGCACGGCGGCGGCGACGATGCCGTTGTCGTTGATGGCCTTGGAGATCGGTTCCGGCAGCGGGCCGGAGTTGCCGATGCAGGTGGTACAGCCGAAACCGACCAGGTTGAAGCCGAGGGCGTCGAGGTCCTTCTGCAGACCGGACTGGCTGAGATATTCGGCAACGACCTGCGAACCGGGCGCCAGCGACGTCTTCACCCACGGCTTGACGCTGAGGCCCTTCTGTCGCGCCTTGCGGGCCAGGAGGCCGGCGGCGACGAGCACGCTCGGGTTGGAGGTGTTGGTGCAGGAGGTGATGGCGGCGATCACCACGTCGCCGTGGCCGAGGTCGAAATTGCCCTCCTCGACCGGGTAGCGGGTGGCGATGTCGGTGAGCTTCTTGTATTCGGTCTCCATGGCGGCGGTGAAGCCGGTCTTGGCCTCGCTGAGCGACACCCGGCCCTCCGGCCGCTTGGGACCGGCGAGCGATGGCACGACGGTGGAGAGGTCGAGCTCCAGAACGTCGGTGAATTCCGGGTCGGGCGTGTCGGCGGTGCGATAGAGGCCCTGGGCGCGGGCATAGGCGTCGACCAGGGCGACGCGGTCGTCGGCGCGGCCGGAGAACTTCAGGTAGCGGATGGTCTCGGCGTCTACGGGGAAGAAGCCGCAGGTGGCGCCGTATTCCGGGCCCATGTTGGCGATGGTGGCGCGATCGGCCAGCGTCAGGCTGTCGAGGCCGGGACCGAAATATTCGACGAACTTGCCGACCACGCCCTTCTTGCGCAGCATCTGGGTGACCGTCAGCACCACGTCGGTGGCGGTGACGCCCTCGGTCACCTTGCCGGTCAGCTTGAAGCCGATCACCTCGGGGATCAGCATGGAAACCGGCTGGCCGAGCATGGCGGCCTCGGCCTCGATGCCGCCGACGCCCCAGCCGAGCACGGAGAGGCCGTTGACCATGGTGGTGTGGCTGTCGGTGCCGACGCAGGTGTCGGGATAGGCGTAGGTGACGTTGCCTTCCTCGTTGGTCCATACCGTCTGGGCCAGGTACTCGAGGTTGACCTGATGGCAGATGCCGGTGCCCGGCGGCACGACGCGGAAATTATGGAAGGCGTTCTGGCCCCACTTCAGGAAGTTGTAGCGCTCGACGTTCTGCTCGTACTCGCGGGCGACGTTCTGGGCCAGCGACGAGGTGGTGCCGAAATAGTCGACCACCACCGAGTGGTCGATGACGAGGTCGACGGGAACCAGCGGGTTGATCTTGCGGGGGTCGCCGCCGAGGGAAACCATGGCGTCGCGCATCGCCGCGAGGTCGACGACGGCCGGAACGCCGGTGAAGTCCTGCATCAGCACGCGGGCGGGCCGGTAGGCGATCTCCTTGTCGACCTTGCCCTTGTTGTCGAGCCAAGCGGCCATGGCCTTGATGTCGACTTCGGTCACCGAACGGCCGTCCTCGAAGCGCAGCAGGTTTTCGAGGATCACCTTCAGCGAGACCGGCAGGCGCGAGACGCCGGCAAGGCCGTTCTCCTCCGCCGCCTTCAGGTCGTAGTAGACATAAGTCTTCGAACCGACCTGAAGTTCTCTCCTGGACTTGAAGCTGTCGAGCGACGGCATGCGCAGGCCCCTTTCCATGCCGGGGGCGCCTTGCCGGGGCGGACGGCGGCGAATGCCGACCTGCGCTCGGACAGGACCTCACCACCGGCGAGCTGTTTGACGTTTACGTAATGGTCAGATGACGACCGGAGACTTCCTTGCGCCTTATAGAGAATAAGGTGGCGGCTCACCAGACCTTGTGTACGAAATTCTACCATATGGCGCCGCATTGCGGGATCGGCGTCCGGTTCCGTCGGCCGGCACGCGAAACCAGCTTACGCCTCCCGCCGCGATGCTCTATTGGAAGGAACGCCGTCCGCGCCGGAGATCTCCGTGAATCAGTCCTTTCCGCCCTTCCGCCTCATCGTGCAGGCGCTCGACGTCGAGCGCGGCGGCCGGCGGGTGATCGAGGGCATCGATTTCGAAATCGCCGGCGGCGAGGCGGTGCTGGTCACCGGTCCGAACGGCGTCGGCAAGTCGACGCTGCTGAGGGCGCTCGCCGGGCTCAGCCGGCCGGCAGGCGGTTGCGTGCGCTTTCTGGCCGACGGTGTCGCCGATCCCGACGAAGTCGGCCGCCACATCCACTATCTCGGCCACCGGGACGCGGTGAAGCCGGCCCTGACGGTCCACGAGAACCTGGCGTTCTGGCAGGACTTCCTCGGAGCGGATGGCGGTGAGCCGGTGGAGACGGCGCTCGAAAGCGTCGGACTTGTCGATCTCGCCGCCCTGCCGGCCGCCTATCTGTCGGCCGGGCAGCGGCGGCGCCTCGCCGTCGCCCGCCTCGTCGCGGTGCGCCGGCCGCTCTGGCTGCTCGACGAACCGACGGCCGCCCTCGACGCCGCGTCGGAGGCCAGCCTCGTCCGGCTGATGGCCGCCCATCTGGAAATGGGGGGCGCCGTCATCGCGGCCACCCATCTTGCCATCGGTCTGGCCGGCGCCCGCTCGCTTCGTCTCGTCGCCGGGGAGATGGCCTGATGCCGCCGCTCGCAGCCCTCTATGTCCGGGAATTGCGCCTCGCCGTCCGCATCGGCGGCGGCGCCATGATGGGCGTGTTGTTCTATCTGATCGTGGTGACGACCTTTCCCTTCGCCATCGGCCCGGATCTCAACCTCCTGTCGCGCCTCGGGCCGGCGATCCTGTGGATCGGCGCGCTGCTCGCCACGCTGCTCGGTCTCGACCGGCTGTTCGAGGCCGATCGCGACGACGGTGCGCTCGACCTTCTGGTCGCCTCGGGCCGGCCGCTGGAACTGCTGGTGATCGTCAAGGTCGCGGCGCACTGGACGGCGACGGGCCTGCCGCTCATCATCGCCGCGCCGTTCCTGTCGCTGCTTCTGGCCATGCCTGTTGACGTGACGCTCGCCACCCTGGCGACGCTTGTCGCCGGTACGCCGGCGCTGACCCTGCTCGGGGCGATCGGCGCCGGTCTGACCGTGTCGCTGAGGCGCGGCGGCCTGCTGCTGCCGATCCTGGTGCTGCCGTTCGCCGTGCCGGTGCTGATCTTCGGCGTCGCCGCCGCCACCGCCGTCGCCTTCGACCCGGCCGCCTTTCGCACGCCGTTTCTGCTCATCGTCGCCCTGACGCTGATGGCGGCGGCGATCTCGCCGATCGCCACCGCTGCCGCGCTCAGGAACGGGCTTGATTAGAGCATCGGACCGAAAAGTGGAATCCGGTTTTCGGAAAATCCGATGCGCCAACAAAGACCTAGAGCGGCGGCGCGGATATATCCGGGCCGTCGCTCTGAAGGGTCAGGCCGCCCGGATGGTGGCGAGGAAGCGCTGAAGCTCGCTCTGCAGGCGTTCGGCCTGGGCCGACAGCGCATCGGAGGCGTGCAGCACTTCCTGGGCGGCGGCCGCCGAATTGCCGGCCGCTTCGCCCACCTTGACGATGTTGCTCGCCACGGTGCTGGTGCCCTCGGCCGCCTTCTGCACCGAATCGGCGATCTCCTGCGTCGCCATGCCCTGGTCGCGCACCGAGCCGGCCACCATGTTCGACACCTTGGAAATGTGGCCGATGGTTTCGGTGATGCGCATGATGGCGTCGCTGGAATCGGCGGTCGAGGCCTGGATCGCCGCCACCTGGGCGCCGATCTCGCTGGTGGCCTTGGCGGTCTGATCGGCGAGCTGCTTCACTTCGGCGGCGACGACGGCGAAGCCCTTGCCCGCTTCGCCGGCCCGCGCCGCCTCGATGGTGGCGTTGAGGGCCAGAAGGTTGGTCTGGCCGGCGATGGTGTTGATGAGGTCGACCACCGCGCCGATCTTCCGCGCCGCCTCCGACAGCTCGCGCACCTTGGCCGCCGTCTCGGAGGCGTCGTTCACCGCCTGCGAGGCGACCTCGGTCGATTCGTTCACCTGCCGGCCGATCTCGGCGATCGACGACGCCAGTTCCTCGGCGGCGGCGGCGACGGTGCCGACGCCGGCCGACGCCGCCTCGGAGGCGGCGGTCACGGTCGACGCCTTCTGCGTCACGTCGGCGGAGGAATGGGAGAGGGTCTGGGCCGAGCCGTTGAGCTGGCCGGCGGCGGCGGCCAGCGAGGAGGCGATGCCGCCGACGGTCTCCTCGAACATGTCGGCGAGCTGCTGCACTTCGCTGCGCCTCAGCTCGGCCTGGGCCGCCGCATCGGCCTCGCGGGCGGCGCGCGCCTCGGCCGCCTGGGCAAGGCTCGTCTTGAACACCTCGAGCGCCTCGGCCATGGCGCCGACCTCGTCCTTGCGGCCGAGACCGGGAACCACCGTCCGCAGGTCGCCGTCGGACACTTTCTCCATGGCGCGCGAGATGGCCACGACCGGCCGCGAGATCGACCGGCCGATGACGAAGGCCAGCACCACGGCGCCGACCACCGACACGCCGGCGACGATCAGCAACATCTGGCGAATGGTATTGAGCAGGCCGGTGGTGGCGACGCCGATCGACGTCGATTCGATGGAGGCGGCGGAGCGGACGCCCGCCACCTTGTCGGCGATCGCCGTCGAGGCGTTGAGCAGGTCCTTGGCGGTCAGGGCGCGGAGATCGGCGGAGATCTGGTTGGCCTGACGATAGGCGTCCTGATAGGCGGTGGCGGACTTCAGCACCTTGCCGAGCTGGGACGCCTCCTGCCCCTCGCCGACCGCCTTGATCACCAGGTTGAGACGCTGGACGAGGCCGTTGAAACCGGCGTCCGCCGCCTTGAGGTCGTCGGCCGTGCCGTTGTTCATCAGCTTGTAGACCGCGAGACGGCCGGCGTTGTACTGCTCCGTCGCCTTGGTGGCGATGGGAATGAGCTCCGGCTTTCCGAGCTTGTCGACCTTGGAGGAGAAGAACAGCATGTCGTTCTTCAGCTTGTCGCCGAGCGGGTCGACACTGTCGTGCACGATCTTCTGCTGGCTGGTCTTGAGCTCGACGAGCTTGGTCAGCACCGCGCCGTAGTTGTCGAACAGCGAGGCGATGGCCGTCATGTTGTCCTTGCGGGCGCCCGGTTCGATCTTGCCGACGGCATCGGCAATCGAAGCGCGGGCGGTTTCGGCGGCCGCCTTGGCGTTCGACAAGGCCGTCTCGCTGCCGGCGACCAGGTAGGCGTCGACCTTGGCGGTGAGGTCGAGGAAGGCGTAGTCGATGTCGCGGGTCAGCTCCACCTCGTCGACGCGGCTTCGATGCTGGTCGAAGGAGCGCTCGAACGAGCTGAGCGAGAAGAGCGACAGGCCGGCGCAAGCAATAAGTAATGCTATGATCAGCGCAAAGGCTACGAATACCTTCGAGCCGATGGAAAGGTTATTGAACAGGCGCGCCATGGCTTCTCCCCCGAGCGTCCGGAAAATTTCCGTTTTTGCTTGCAGCCGGCCCGACGAGACGCAATCGTTATCTTCCGGTCCTGCTACAACCTTGCGCATCGGATAATGATAAAGACACGCCCTTAAAGCTTTCCAAACAATAGACTCGCCAGTTCCTGTTTCTTTTCTTGTAAAAAATGACAGGGCCTAAGCGGCGCAAAAAGGCGTGTCGGGGCGTCATTTCCGGCGGCGAACAACGGCCGTCGGCAACGCTTCGCCGGCAAAATGCGCCGCGAGATTGGCGCGCACCAGCGCCCCCATCGCCTGCCGCGTCGCCATGGTCGCGCTGCCCTGGTGCGGCGACAACACGACGTTGCCGAGGCGGAAAAAGCGAGGGTCGATGGCCGGCTCGTTCAGGAACACGTCGAGGCCGGCGCCGGCGATCGCCCCGCTTTCCAGGGCGGCGATCAGGGCCGCCTCGTCGATGGTGGTGCCGCGCGAGATGTTGACGAGAAGGCCGTCGCGGCCGAGCGCGGCGATGGTGGAGGCATCGACGAGGCCGACGGTGTCGCCGCCGCCGGCCACCGCCACCACCAGGATGTCGGCCCAGGCGGCCAGCGCCGCCGGCGTCGGGAACGCCCGCCAGGACGACGGCGGCTTCGGCGAGCGGTTCCAGTAGCCGATCTCCGTATCGAAGCCGGCGAAGCGGCGGGCGATCGCCTCGCCGATGCGGCCGAGCCCGACGATGCCGACCTTGCAGCCCGAGACGCTCGCCGTGAGCGGCATGGACTCCTTCGCCCAGGCGCCGGAGCGCGCGAAGGCGTCGCCGTCGACGACGCGGCGGGCGAGCGCCAGCGCCAGTGCCAGCGCCATGTCGGCGACATCGGCGGTGAGCACGTCCGGCGTATTGGTGACGGCGACGTTGTGCCGCGCGGCCGCTTCGAGATCGACCTTGTCGTAGCCGACGCCGTAAACGGCGATCAGCCGCAGCGCCGGCAGCGCGGCGATCAGCGCCGCGTCGGCGCCGCGACCGCCGGAGGTGACCAATGCGGTGATGTCGGCGACCGTATCGAGCCCGTCCGGTCCGTTGGCCGGCAGGTCGACGAGGTCATAGGCCTCGCGCATCGGCGCGAGATCCCAGTCGGGCATCGGCGACACCATCAGGACCTTCGGGCGAGACGACGGGGCGACGGACATGGGCAAACTCCGGTTGTCGAGCGGAAAACGATCGTCCCGGACGCGACGGCGCGTTCTTGACGCTGTTCATCGGGGTGACGATAGTGCCATCCCGCAAGCCGGGGAAGGGCGAGGGTCGGGCGGCGGCGATGCGAAGGGGGATGGCATGGGCAGCTACGACACGTTCGACGGCCGGTTCGGGGCGCTGGTGATCGGCAACGCCGCCGTCGAGCGGCTATGGAGCGGCGGCCGCTGGACCGAGGGACCCGTTTATGTGCCGGCCGCCAAGGCCGTCGTCTGGTCGGACATCCCCGAGGACCGGATCATGCGCTATGACGAGACGAGCGGCGCCGTCTCCGTGTTCGAGCAGCCTTGCGGCTATCACAACGGCCACACGCTCGACGCCTTCGGCCGCATCGTCGCCTGCGAGCACGGCGGCCGCCGCATCTCCCGCCTGGGTTTCGACGGACGCTGGGAGACGGTCGTCGACCGGTTCGACGGCAAGCGCCTCAACTCGCCCAACGACGTCGTGGTGAAATCGGACGGCAGCATCTGGTTCTCCGATCCGAGCTACGGCATCGACAGCGATTACGAAGGCCACGCGGCGGAAAGCGAGATCGGCGGTTGCAACGTCTATCGCCACGATCCGCGGACCGGCGAGACGACGGCGGTGGTGACCGGTCTCGACCGCCCCAACGGCCTCGCCTTCTCGCCGGATGAGCGCATCCTCTACGTTTCCGACACGTCGCTGTCCGACATGCCGGCGATCCACGCCTTCACCGTCGCGGCGGACGGGCGCACGGTCGGCGGAGATCGGCTGTTCGCCGTTTCCGAAGCCGCCTTCTTCGACGGCTTGCGTCTCGACCGCGCCGGCAACCTCTGGACCTCCAGCGGCGACGGCGTCCGCGTCTACGCGGCGGACGGCAAGCTGCTCGGGCGCATCAATATTCCCGAGACGGTGTCCAACCTTTGCTTCGGCGGCGCCAAGCGCAACCGGCTTTACATCACCGCGACCTCTTCGCTCTATGCGGTCTACGTGTATGCGACGCCGGCGGACCGGCCGCTGCCGCCGGTGGAAAGCGCGGTCCACCTGCGGTAACGGGTCGTGCACATCGATAAGCACTATCACGTAACTATCGGCACCAAAAGCGGTTTCATCTCCGCAGGAGCACCGTTCGGTGGCGTTCCGTGCCAAGAAAATGGTCGACAGGTCCGTCAGAATCGATATTGATCTGAAACAATTGGCAGTCTCCGGAGTTGACCCAACGTGGGCGATGATCGTGCTCGGCTCAACCTGAAAAGTCTGGCCCGCCACCTCGACCTGTCGATCACAACCGTCAGTCGAGCCCTGCGCAACGGGCCGGAGGTCCGCAAGGAGACCATCGAGCGCGTTCAGAAGGCGGCGGCCGAACTGGGCTATGTCCGCGACTTCGGCGGGCTGACGCTGAGAACCGGCCTTTCCTATTCCATCTGCGTCCTGATGTCGGCGGTGCCGCCGGACGACATCGCCGACACCGGCTCGGTCGGCCTCCTGCAAGGCGTGCACGAGGTGGCGCAGGCGGCCGGCTATGCGGTCACCGCCGTGCCGCTCGCCCCCGGCGCCGATCCGATCGACGCGCTGAAGACCATCATCGACGGCCGCCGCGCCGACGGGCTGATCTTCGACCACACCCTGCCGATGGACCCGCGCGTCCGCTTCCTCCTGGAGCGCGACTTCCCCTTCGTCACCTTCGGCCGCACCGAGCTGTTCACGCCGCACGCCTGGTTCGACATCGACGACGAGGACGCCACCTGCCGGGCGGTGCGCCATCTCCTGGCGAACGGTTACCGCCGCATCTGCCTGATCAATCCGCCGGCCGAATTCATGTTCTCGCAATACCGGCTGCGCGGCTATCGCAAGGCGCTTGCCGAGGCCGGCATCGGCATCGATCCCCGGCTTATCCTCGATCTCGACCTCACCGCCCGGCGGACGCGCGCCTCGGTGAAGGACCTGATGGTGCAGGAGAGCCCGCCCGACGCCTTCATCTGCGTCAACGACATCACTTCGCTGGGCATGATGACCGGCCTTCGCGACATCGGCCTCGACCCCGCCGACTTCGGCTTCTGCGCCTCGACCACCACCCGGCTGATCGAATATGTCGAGCCGACGCCGGTGAGCTTCTATTTCCCGCTGCAGGAAGCCGGCCGCCGGCTGACGCGGCTGATGCTGCGCCGTCTCGAAGGCGAGACCGACATCAGCCAGTTGCAGGAGCTGGCCGTCGCCGAGATGCACGTGCCGCCGCGGATTTGAGTTTTTCGGCCTCGGTCGCCACCGAAATCGTTTCGGTTGCCCGCCAGGGTTGGCCGGGCTATGGTGTCGAGGTTCCCCGGCGTCTGCCGCTCCCCGGGGGAAGGGATGGCGATCCCTGAGGAGCAGCGGCTTCCGACCTCTTCGAGATTTCCATGGCTGACCTCGTCAATCGCGCTTCCGCGAAGGACCTTGCAGGAAACTGGACGCTTCACGCGACGGATGAATCGATTTCCGTGCCGTTCCCACTGCCGGGCGACGCGCTGTCGGCGCTGATCGCCGCCGGCGTCCTGCCGGACCCCTATGTCGGCGAGAACGAACTCGCGGTGCGCTGGCCGGCCGAGCGCGACTGGATCGCCCGCCGCAGCTTCGCCCTGGATGCCGAGGCGCTCGCCTATCCGTGGGCGATCCACGTCGATGGCCTCGACACCGTCGCCGAAGTGCGGATCAACGGCCGGCCGGTGCTCGCCGCCGCCAACATGTTCCGGCCGCATCGGGCCGAGGTCGGCGATGCTCTCAGAGAGGGCGACAACGAGATCGAGATCGTCTTCCGGTCCAACGTCGCCGCGGCGACCGAGGCGGCCGCCAGGCAGCCGTTCGAGCTGCCCTATAGCGCGCAGATGCAGGCGATGCCGCACATCAACCTTCTGAGGAAGGTGCAGTGCCACGCCGGTTGGGACTGGAACATCGCCATGATGCCGTTCGGCCTCTACGGCGACATTCGTCTCGAGCGCATCGACCTGCCGGCCATCGCCTATGTCCAGCACCGCCAGCGCCATGATGCGGCAACCGGCGCCGTCGATGTCGACGTCGAGGTCAGGATCGAGGCGAAGGCGGCGGGCGAGGAATTGCTCACCGTCGAGCTCGGCGATGAAAAAAGCAGCCTGCAGGTCGCCTTTACGGCCGGCACCACCGTTGCCGCGACGACGCTACGCATCGAAAATCCCCGTCTCTGGTGGCCGGTCGGTTCGGGCGACCAGCCGCTCTACGATCTGACCGTCACGCTCGGCGGCGCGGCCCATCGCCAGAGGATCGGCCTCCGCCGCCTCGAGGTGGTGACCAAGCGCGACGAGATCGGCGTGCCGCTGACGGTGCGCATCAACGGCCTCGACCTGTTCTGTCGCGGCGCCAACTGGATCCCCGGCGACGCATTGCCGTCGCGCATCACGCCGGAAGCGGTGCGGCCGCTGCTGGAGGATGCCGTCGCCGTCGGCATGAACATGCTGCGCATCTGGGGCGGCGGGCAGTACGAGCCGGACTGGTTCTACGATCTCTGCGACGAGCTCGGCATCCTCGTCTGGCAGGACATGATGTTCGCCTGCGCCCTCTATCCGGCCGACAACGCCTTCCTCGCCGAAGTGGACCGCGAGATCGAGCACCAGGTGCGGCGCCTGTCGCACCACGCGTCGATCGCCCTCTATTGCGGCGACAACGAAGTGATCGGTGCCCTGACCTGGTTCGAGATCGCGCGGGCCAATCGCGACCGTTATCTCGTCGCCTACGACCGGCTGAGCCGGACGATCGAGCTGGCCGTCAACCGCGCCGATCCGGAGCGGCTGTTCTGGCCGTCGTCGCCGTCCAAGGGGCCGATGGACTTCGGCGACGCCTGGAAGGCGGAGGGGTCGGGCGACCAGCACATGTGGGACGTCTGGCACGCCGGCAAATCGTTCGCCGCCTATCGCGGGGTGCGGCCGCGCTTTGCCTCGGAATTCGGCTTCCAGTCCTTCGTGTCGCTGTCGACGCTGCGGCGCTACATCGACGAGGAGGATCTCGACATCGCCTCGCCGGCCATGGAGCTGCACCAGAAGAATGCCGGCGGCAATGCCCGCATCGTCGAGACCATCTCGCGCTACTTCCGCTTCCCGAAGAACTTCGAGAACGTCGTCTACCTCAGCCAGGTGCAGCAGGGCCTCGCCATGAAGACCGGCATCGACTTCTGGCGGTCGATCAAGCCGGAGTGCATGGGCGCGCTCTACTGGCAGCTCAACGACACCTATCCGGTGGCCTCCTGGTCGTCGATCGAATACGGCGGCCGCTGGAAGCTGCTGCATTCTATGGCCAAGCGCTTCTTCGCCCCGATCAACGTGGTGGCGATTCCGTCGGCGGACATCGCCACGGTGGGGCTGTTCGCGGTCAACGACACGCCGTCCGAGGTGGTGGTGGCCGGCAATGCGTTCTGGCTGTCGGTCGATGGCGCCCGCCGGCCGGCCGGCGACTTCATGAAGACGGTGCCGGTCGATCGGGCGGTCCTGCTTCTGACGGTGCCCGCCAACGGCAGTCCCGACGAGGTGCTCGCTTTCAACTGGAGCGATCCCTCCGGCGAGCACTTCGACCATCATGCCGTCTCGCCCTACAAGGCGCTGCGCCTCCGCGATCCCGGCCTCGTGGTCGAGGCGGCAAAGCGCGGCGGCGGCGAGTGGTGCTTCACCATCACCGCCAGCGCGCCGGCCTTCTACGTGGCGCTCGAGACCGATCCTTACGGCGTCTTCTCCGACAATGCCGTGCTGGTGACGCCGGAAGCGCCGGTCGAGATCATCTGGACGTCGCGTTCGGGCGATGTCGATCCGGTCGACAGCCTGGTGGTGCACGATCTGCATTCCAGCTACCGGCCAAGCGAAATCGTCATTCGCAGGGCATCATAAATCGTCAGATCGCGGGGCCTGAGTGCCCCATATCCGCCGATTGCCCTATCTGCCTGAGGTCCTACGCCTTCGCGTAGGAAGACAGAATTATATAAATGAAAACAAATATATAGATCGTCATCCTGCGCGAAGGCGCAGGACCTCAGGCCGGATAAGGCGCGACGCAGATATCAATCGCGCTTCTTATTACCTTCAGATGAATAGGCTCGACACCGACTGTTCGGCGGCGGTGCGCGACATCGCCTCAGCGCGTCGGCACCGGCGTTGCGCCGCGATAGTCGTAGAAGCCGCGCTGCGTCTTGCGGCCGAGCCAGCCGGCCTCGACGTATTTCACCAGAAGCGGGCAGGGGCGGTACTTGCTGTCGGCGAGGCCGTCGTGCAGCACCTGCATGATGGAGAGGCAGGTGTCAAGGCCGATGAAGTCGGCAAGCTGCAGCGGCCCCATCGGATGGTTGGCGCCGAGCCGCATGGCGGTGTCGATGGAATCCACCGTGCCGACGCCCTCGTAGAGCGTGTAGATCGCCTCGTTGATCATCGGCAGCAGGATGCGGTTGACCATGAAGGCCGGGAAGTCCTCGGAGACGGCGACCGTCTTGCCGAGCTTCGCCACGAAGGCGCGCGCCGCCTCGAAGGTCTCGTCCTCGGTGGCGATGCCGCGCACCAGCTCGACGAGCTGCATCACCGGCACCGGGTTCATGAAATGGATGCCGATGAAGCGTTCGGGCCGGTCGGTCGAGGCGGCGAGGCGGGTGATGGACACCGACGAGGTATTGGTGCCGATCATCGCCTTGGGCTTCAGCTCGGGACAGAGCTGGGACAGCGCCTTGCGCTTGATGGTCTCGTTCTCGGTCACCGCCTCGATGACCAGATCGGTGTCGGCGAAGCCCTCGAGATCGGTCAGGAGCTTGATGCGGGAGAGCGCCTCGCGGCGCTGCTCCTCGGTGATCTTCTTGGAGGCGACCTGACGGCCGAGGTTGGCGGAAACGACGTTGAGGCAAGCCTCCAGCCGGTCGCGCGCGATGTCGTAGAGCCCGACGTCGAGACCTGCGAGAGCACAGACATGCGCGATGCCGGAGCCCATCTGACCCGCGCCCATGACGCCGATCGACCTGATTTCAACCATTGAAGTCCTCGAGCCTCTCGGGGCGACGCCGGCCGGCGGTGCACCCCTGTGACAAGTATCAGATCATTCTAGCTCAACCGAGCGCTTTCGTCAGCTCCGGCACGATCTCGTTGAGGTCGCCAACCAGGCCGTAATCGGCAACCTGGAAGATCGGGGCTTCCGCGTCCTTGTTGATGGCGACGATCACCTTGGCATCCTTCATGCCGGCCAGGTGCTGGATGGCGCCGGAGATGCCGACGGCGACATAAAGGTCCGGCGACACGGCCTTGCCGGTCTGGCCGACCTGCCAGTCGTTGGGGGCGTAGCCGGCGTCGACGGCGGCGCGGCTGGCGCCGATCGCCGCGCCGAGCCGGTCGGCCAGCGGCAGCAGAAGCGCCTTGAACTGCTCCTCCGAGCCGAGCGCCCGGCCGCCCGACACCACCACCCGCGCCGAGGTGAGCTCGGGACGGTCGGCCGTCGAGAAGGCGTCGCTGACGAAAGCCGAGATGCCGAAATCGGTCGGCGCGGTCACCGCCCCGACCGGCGCCGGCGCGCGGTCTTCCAGGGGCGTCGCCCGGAAGGAGGCGGTGCGGACGGTTATGAGCCGGATCGGATCGGCCGAGCGCACGGTGATCAGGGCATTGCCGGCATAGGTCGGCCGCTCGAAGGTGTCGGGCGCCAGCACGGCGGTGATGTCGGAGATCTGCATCACGTCGAGCAGGGCGGCGGCGCGCGGCAGGGCGTTCTTGAAGGTGGACGTTGAGGGCGCCAGGATGGCGGCATAGGCCGGGGCGAGCGCCACGACGAGGGCGGCGAGCGGTTCGGCGAGGCCGTGGGCGAGCGCCGGCGCTTCGGCGGTCAGCACGCGGCTGACGCCCTTGAGCCTGCCGGCCTCGGCGGCGGCACCGGCGACGCCGTCGCCGGCCACCAGCACATGGATGTCGTCGCCGATGGCCAGCGCCGCGGTCAGCGCCTTCAGCGTGGCGTCCTTGAGGGAGGCGCCGTCATGAGCGGCGAGGAGAAGGGTGGTCATGTTCGCTTGCCTTTCTCAGAGCACGCCGGCTTCGGTCTTCAGGCGGTCGACCAGCTCGGCGACCGAGGCGAGGCGGCGGCCGGCCGGCCGGGCCGGCGGCTCGGCGGTCTTCAGCACCGTCAGGCGGGGCGTGAGATCGACGCCATATTGGGCGGCCGGCCGGAAATCGATCGGCTTCTTCTTGGCCTTCATGATGTTGGGCAGCGAGGCGTAGCGCGGCTCGTTGAGGCGAAGATCGGCGGTGATAATGGCCGGAAGCGCAAGCCGCACCGTCTGCAGGCCGCCGTCCACCTCGCGCGTCACCTCGATGCCGCTGTCGGCGAGAACCAGCTTGGAGGCGAATGTCCCCTGCGGCCAGCCCAGCAGGGCCGCCAGCATCTGGCCGGTCTGGTTGCTGTCGTCGTCGATGGCCTGCTTGCCCAGGATGACGAGGCCGGGCGCTTCCTCGGCGACGATCGCCTTCAGGAGCTTGGCGACGGCAAGCGGCTCGACGTTGCCTTCCGCTTCGAGCACGATGCCGCGGTCGGCGCCCATGGCAAGCGCGGTGCGCACCGTTTCCTGCGCCTCCTTCGGGCCGATCGACACGGCGACCACCTCGCTGGCGGCGCCGGCCTCGCGCAGGCGCAGCGCTTCCTCGACGGCGATCTCGTCGAACGGATTCATCGACATCTTGACGTTGGCGAGATCGACGCCGGAACCGTCGGCCTTGACGCGGATGTTGACGTTGTAGTCGACCACCCGTTTCACGGGCACGAGAATCTTCATCGGGACCATCTCTCCGGACCAATGGGACGACGGTCGAAACGGCCCGTAACGGGCGGATTTCGAGCGCGAGGCGTGACCGTAACGACCGTATGCGCCGTCGTCAACGGCAGGCTAAGCTGGCTTCCGGAGGGGCTAAAACGGGGCGATCAGCCGGCGGAGATAGTCGAGTTCGAGCGCCGGCCGGCCGGGATCGGCGTAGCGGCGGCGCAACTCCTCGAGAAGCCGGCGCGCCCGCTGCACTTCGATCTCGCCGGGCACCTTGGTGTCGTCGCCGAAGTCGGGGCCGCGCCGGCCGGTCGGCCGGCCGAGCGGGTCGGTGCCGCCCTGGCGCATGCCGGCGGTGCCTTGGCCCTGGCCGCGCATCATCTCGCGGGCGCCGCGCCGCAGGGCATCGAGGGCGGCGCCCTGGTTGCCGACGGCGGATTCGGGGTCGCCGGCGCCGAGGTTGCTGCCGGCGTCCTGCATGGCGCGGCCGGCGCCTTCGAGGCCGCTTTTGCCGTCCTCCCCGCCGCCTTGCCGGGAAAGGCCGGACATCAGCTCCTCAAGGCGGCGGGACAGCTCGGACTGTTCGCGCTGGAGGTCGCTGAGCGCCTGCTGATCGCCGCTCTGGTCGCCGAACTCCTCGCCGGTATAGCCGTCCGGCGTCAGCTTGTGGGTGCGGTTCTGCAATTCCTGCTGTCGGCGGATGATATCGGCCAGCGCATCGAGCGTCGGGTTGCTGGCGCTACCGCTCTCCGGCCGGGCGAACTGCAGGCCGGACAGGATGTCGTCGAGTTGCGACAACAGCTCGGCGGCGGCGTCGCGCTCGCCGAGCTCGCCAAGCTCCCGCATGCGGTCGACCAGCTTCTTGAGATCGTCGCTGGTGATCCGCTCGCCGCCCTTCTGGCCGAGGTCGCCGAGGCGGGAGGGATCGCCGGCCGCCGCTTCGGCCATTGCCTTCAGATAGTCGTCGAGGGCGGCCTTGAGCTCTTCGCTGAGCCGGGCGATCTCTTCCGGCGGGGCGCCGTCCGCCAGCGCCTTCTTCAGGGCTTCGCGGGCGGCGGCCAGCCGCTCGGCCGCCGGCGCGAGGTCCCCCGCCTCGATGGCAAGCGCCATCTGCCAGAGATAGTCGAGCACCGGCTTGAGCTCGGCGTCGTCGCGCGCGGCCAGGATGCGATTGCGGGCGACGCGCAGGCCGAGGATCTCGCCGGGCCGGTCGATGAAGGCGGCGCCGAGGTCGCCCAGCGTCTCGAAGGTGGCCGCCACCGTCTTCGCCTTGCCGGCGTCGGTGGCCAGAATCCGCCGCTGCTCGACGATGGCGGCGGCGAGCGGATTGCGAAACGGCCGGGCCGGCAGGTCGATGAGAAGCGGCGGCGTTTCGGCGACGTGGCCGGCGTCGTCGCGCGCTTCGAGGACGAGGCGGACCCGGCCGCCGGCCAGCGGATGCGTGGTGAGATCCGAGGTGGTGCTGGCGCGCTCCTCGCCGCGGCGCGGCAGGGCGAGCGATATGTCCGGCAGGGCGACGAGCGGCCGGGCGCCCTCGGTTGCGTCGGGTGAAAGAACGGCGCGGGCGGCGGCCACCCGGTAGTCGTCGCTCGTCGCGTAGGCGAGGCGCAGCGCGCCGCGCGCGGTGGCGGCCGGCTGTTCGACGAGACGGATTTGCGGCGGCGCGTCGGCCCGGACGGTGAGCGGCAGTTCCATGGCCGGCAGGTTATCGCCCGTCAGCGTCAGCCGGCCGGAGGTGGCGAGGCGGTGCTCGTAGGCGGTTTGGCCGGCGGCCGGCGCTCGCCCGTCGAGCGCGACCGGCGGCTTGCCGTCGGCGGCGAAGGCGACCGTCGGCGCGCCGATGCCGGCGAGCCGCACGGCGAGCGTCGTTCCCGCCGGCAGCGTGACCGGCGATGCATCGGTCGGGGTGGCCGCGCCGTTCGCCGTCGTCACCAGGGCGCGCGGCGTCAGGCCGGTATAGGTGGGCGGGCTCGCCCAGACGTCGACGCGGATATCCGCCGGCGCGGCGGCCGGCAGCCGGAAGACGGCCCTCAGCGGTCCGACGTGGTCGGAGGTGGCGAAGAAGCCGACGATCACCAGCAGGAATACGGCCGCCCGCAGCGCATGAGGATCGGCGCGGTCGAGGCGTGGCGACGGCAGGCGGGGCTTCAGGGCCTTAAGACTCGCCGCGAGACGGCGGCGATGAGCCTGCCAGAGCGCGTCGGAGAGACCGTCGCCGGCCGTCGCCGGGTGATCGAGAAAGGCGCTGAGGGGGCGGTGCGGGACGCCGCGCTCGAGCCGGTCGGCCGCCTGCCGCCGGTCGGGCCAGGGCGTGCGCAGGAGGTAGACGATCGCCGCCAGCAAGGCCGCGACGAAAAGGCCGGCGGCGGTGAGGCGGAGGACGACCGGCAGGCGCTCCAGGATGCCGAGCCAGGCGAGCGCCAGGAACGCGCCGGATATCGACAGCACGAGCGCAAGGCGCGGCCACAGACGCTCCCAGGCGAGCGACAGGCCGGAAAGCGCCACAGCGCGCGCGGTGACGGTCGGCAAATCGCTTTCCCGGTCCTCGGGCCGGTGTGGTCCTTCTGTCATCGAGCCTTTCCCTCGGCGCTCGCGGCGTCCGTGTCGTTCCGATCACTTTAGGGGGGAAATGGGTCGAAGATAAGGGTGTCGCCGCATTCTGGCCGCCTTCGGGAGACATTCGGGAAACGCCGGTCGTCTTGCGCCTTTGCGGAAAACGCGACCTTCGGCTAAAATCATCCGTCTGTGGACGCTCGTTTCCGGGAAGAAAGCCTTGCCGATGATTTCCGGCCCGCGTGGCCGCGCCCGACGCCTTTTCAGTCTCGCTGTTGCGCTGCCGTTGTTCCTGAACCTCGCCGGCGGCGCCGGTGCCGCTCCTTATCTCGCCGTCGATCTGGCGACCGGCGCGGTGCTGGCCGAGAACCAGAGCTTCGATCCCTGGTATCCGGCCTCGATCACCAAGCTGATGACCGTCTACGTGACGCTGTCCGCCATCAAGGCCGGCGAGATCCGCGGCGATTCGGGTGTGGTGATGACGCCGGCCTCGACGCGCGAGCAGCCGTCGAAGATGGGCTTCAAGCCGGGAACGGTGCTCACCGTCGACACGGCGCTCCGGATCATCATGGTGAAGTCGGCCAACGACGTTTCCTATGCGCTGGCCGAACGGGTGGGCGGCAGCCTCCAGGGCTTCGTCGCCCGCATGAACGGCGCGGCGCGATCGCTCGGCATGATCAACACGCGCTTTTCCAACGCCAACGGCCTGCCGGCTCCCGACCAGTGGACGACCGCCCGCGACTATGCGCTGCTCGCCCGCACCCTGCTCAAGGATTTCCCGGGCTACCGGGAGCTCTACCGGACGACGGCGCTGTCGCTCGGCGGCAAGGTCATCCAGAACCACAACAACCTGCTCGAGCGCTATCCCGGCTCCGATGGCATGAAGACCGGCTTCATTTGCTCGTCGGGCTTCAACGTGGTGGCGACGGCGACGCGCAACGGCCGCCAGATCCTGACCATCGTGCTGGGCGGCAAGACGGCGCGGGAGCGCGACGAACTGGCGGCCAGCCTGCTCGAGGCGTCGTTCCGGACGCCGGCCACCGCCGCTTCGGTGACGATCGACCGGCTGGCGCCGCGCGGGCCGGTGGCCAGCACCGTTGCCGACATGCGCGACCTTGCCTGCCCCAAGCGCAAGAAGGGCTCCAAGGCGCCGGTCGGCGAGGACCTCGGCGACGGCGACGACGATCAGCCGGCGAGCTACCTGGTGCCGCGCTTCAAGGTGATGGATCCCATCATGATCAGCCTCGGCGGCGCCAGCGACATGCCCGACCCGGTGGAGGCGCCCGTCGTCACGGAGGCCCGGGCCGGCAAGACGGCCGCCGCCGTGCCGCTGCCGCTGCCCAAGCCCGTCCGCTGAGCTTCAGCAAAAAGGATCCAAGCGTTGCCGGAAGCCGACCGCTCGCGCGGGCCAAAGCCCGCCATTCCCGTCACCATCGTCACCGGTTTTCTCGGCGCCGGCAAGACGTCGCTGCTCAACCGGCTGGTCCGCGATCCGGCGCTCGCCGGCACCGGCTTCATCATCAATGAATTCGGCGAGATCGGCATCGACCATCTTCTCGTCGAGGCGGCCGACGACGGCATCGTCGAGCTGTCGTCGGGGTGCCTGTGCTGCACGGTGCGCGGCGAGCTGGTGACGACGCTGGAGAATTTCCTGCGCGGCCTCGACAACGGCCGCATCGACACGCTGAGCCGCATCGTCATCGAGACCACCGGCCTTGCCGACCCGGTGCCGGTGCTCGCGACACTGACCAACCATCCCTACCTGTCGCTGCGCTATGCCATCGACGGGGTGATCACCGTCGTCGACGCGGTCAACGGCGGCCGGACGCTCGACGAGCACGAGGAAGCGGTGAAGCAGGTGGCGGTGGCGGACAGGCTGGTGATCGCCAAGGCCGACCTTGCCGAGGGCGCGGCGCGGCTTCCCGCCCTTCGCCGCCGGCTGGCGGCGCTCAATCCCGGCGCGCCGCTCGTCGACGCCGCCACGGCCTTGCCGGCCGATCTTCTCGGCTGCGGCCTGTTCGATCCGGCCACCAAGACGGCCGACGTCCGGCGCTGGCTCAACGCCGAGGCTTTCGCCGGCGCCGGCGAACACCGTCACGACCACGATCACGACTGCACCGGCGGGAACTGCGATCATCCGGGCCACCATCACCATCACGGCGGGCACCATCACCACCACGAGGACGCGGAAAGCCGGCACGACGGCGTCAGCGCCTTTTCGCTGGTGTCCGACGGGGCGCTGCCGGCCGGCGCCCTGGAAATGTTCCTCGAGCTGCTGCGCGCCGCTCATGGCCCGAAGCTTTTGCGCCTCAAGGGCGTGGTGCGGCTTGCCGAGGATCCCGAGCGGCCGCTGGTCGTCCACGCGGTGCAGGAGCTGTTCCACCCGCCGGTCCGCCTTGCCGGCTGGCCGGATGCCGACCGGCGGACGCGGCTCGTCTTCATCACCCGCGATCTTGCCGAGGACGAGGTGAAGCGGCTTTTCGACGCCTTCGCCGGCGTGCTCGCCCCCGACACGCCGGACCGTCGCGCGATGACCGACAACCCGCTGGCGCTTTCCGGCTTCACGCCACCGTCGCGGCGCGCCTGATGGCGGCCTGTCGATCTACGGGCTTTCCCGTAGGCGGGGATGCTGCTGGGAAAACGTGGAGTTTCGTTTTTCAAGCGGGTGAGCAGGCGGCGAACAGTTTATCCACAGCTTTGATAAAACGGCATTCCTGTTAAAATTAACTATGATGCTGGTCTATCTATCTTTTTTCATTATTGTTTTCGCTGTGCAGGAATAACGGGAAGCTTGCGGTTCGATGCCGTTAATGTTCCGTTAACCATATTGGTTCGATCCTTGGAACCGGAGTGGTCGGGCGCTGTGGGGCGCGCTACGAACTCCCCGACCAAGACGGGATTGAAAACGTGCTGACACCCCTCGCAAAGCCGGAATCGTTCCTGTTTTCCTGGATGGACGGAGACCACGCCGTGGTCGTCCGGATCGTCGAGGCCTCGCACCAGCGGGCGGTGGCCCGCTTCCGGGCGATGAGCACAACCGAACGTCGCAGGGCCACCGTCAGCCGCCTCGAAGGGCGCGACGTCGACCATCTCGAACGTATCGGCGATTGGCTCGAGCGTTTGCTGCCGCGCTTCGGCTCCGCCGGCCGCAGCCACGCCTGACGATCTGCCGCTCCGTCTCAATCGGGCTTGATCGCCGCCTCGATCAGCGCCAGCGCGGCCGGCGAATCCCATTCGGCCGGCCCGGCCAGCGAGGCGAGGGCGCAGCCGTTGCGGTCGACCACGAAGGTGGTGGGCAAGCCCAGGACCAATCCCTTCGATTTCAGTTCGTTGAAGGCCCGCATCTCGGGATCGCGCAGGTCGACAAGCGACGTGGCGCCGATGTCGCTCAGGAAGCGAGCCGGCTTGTCCGGGCCGCCGACGTCGACGTTGAGCGCCACGACCGAGAAGTCGGAGCGCCCGCGCTTTTCCTGCAGCGCCTGGAGATGCGGCATTTCGGTGCGGCAGGGCACGCACCAGGTCGCCCACATGTTGAGAAGAACCGTCCGGCCGGCAAACTCCGAGACGCGGCGCTCGCCGCCGTCGGGGGCATGCAGGACGAGGCCGGAGAAATCGGCCGGCGCATCGGCGGGCAGCAGGGCGGCAAGATCGCCGGTGGCGAAAGGCTTCAATGCCGCCGCCTTCGCCGCCGCCGTCGCGCAGCGGCCGCCGCTCTCGACAGCGCCCCTCTCCGTCACGTATACCGCAGCAACGCCGGCAGCCACCGCAACGATCGCGATCGCGGCGAAGACGCGGCGGGAAGGCTTGAACGGCATCGACCGATCCTCGTTCCTGGAGTGTACCAATGAGCAACCGCATGTGGGGCGGCCGGTTTTCGGCCGGGCCGTCGGCGATCATGGAGGAGATCAACGCCTCCATCGACTTCGACCGGAAGCTCTACGCCCAGGATATCGCCGGCTCCAGGGCGCATGCCGAAATGCTCGCCGCCCGCGGCATCATTTCCGTGGACGACGCCGGCAAGATCGCCGAAGGCCTCGACGCGATCAAGGCGGAAATCGACGGCGGCGGCTTCATCTTCTCGCGAGCCCTCGAGGACATCCACATGAACGTGGAATCGCGCCTCAAGGAGCTGATCGGCGCGGCGGCCGGGCGTCTTCACACCGCCCGCTCGCGCAACGACCAGGTGGCGACCGACTTCCGCCTGTGGGTGCGCGACAGCCTCGACCATGTCGACGGCCAGCTCGCCGAGCTGATGCGGGCGCTGGTGAGGCGGGCCGGCGAGCACGCCGACACGGTTATGCCCGGCTTCACCCACCTGCAGTCGGCGCAGCCGGTCACCTTCGGCCATCACCTGATGGCCTATGTCGAGATGCTCGCCCGCGACCGCGGCCGCGTGCAGGACGCGCGGCGGCGCCTCAACGAATGCCCGCTCGGCGCGGCGGCGCTGGCCGGCACGTCGTTTCCGATCGACCGCCACATGACGGCGGCAAGCCTCGGCTTCGACCGCCCAACCGCCAATTCGCTCGACAGCGTCTCCGACCGCGACTTCGCGCTCGAAGCCATGGCGGCGGCGTCGATCATCGCCGTGCACCTGTCGCGGCTCGCCGAGGAGATCGTCATCTGGTCGTCGGCGCAATTCGGCTTCGTGCGCCTGTCGGACGCCTTCTCGACGGGCTCGTCGATCATGCCGCAGAAGCGCAACCCGGATGCCGCCGAGCTGGTGCGGGCCAAGGCCGGCCGCATCATCGGCGACATGAACGCGCTCCTGATCGTCATGAAGGGGCTGCCGCTCGCCTACCAGAAGGACATGCAGGAGGACAAGGAACAGGCTTTCGACTGCTTCGAGAACCTTTCCCTGGTGCTCGCCGCCATGACCGGCATGGTCGACGATCTCGTGCCCAACGTCGCCCGCATGGCCGCCGCCGCCGGCTCGGGCTTTTCGACCGCCACCGACCTCGCCGACTGGCTGGTGCGCGTGCTCGGCCTGCCGTTCCGCGACGCCCACCATGTCACCGGCCGCCTGGTGGCGATCGCCGCCGAACGCGGCATCGAGCTCGCCGACATCCCGCTCGCCGACATGAAAACGGTGCATGACGGCATCACCGAAGCGGTCTACGATGTGCTCACCGTCGAGAATTCCGTCCGCAGCCGCACATCCCACGGCGGCACGGCGCCCGATAACGTGCGGGCGGAGGTGGAGCGCTGGACGGCGCTCCTCGGCTGAGGATGGCGTGAAATCTGCTTCCGGACAAACGGATCGAGGACATGATGGTGCTGCGTCTCGGGATGATAATGCTGATGGTCGGCCTCGCGGTTACCGGCTGCGGCCGGAAAGGGGCGCTCGAGGCGCCGAATTCGACGGCCGAGACGGCGGTTCCCTCGACCAACGACCCGGGCGCGGTGAAACCTGTCGAAGCGCCGGCGAAGCCCAACAAGCCCTTTATTCTCGACGGTCTCATCTGAGGGGGTCCGGTTGCATCACTTCAGCTATCGCGGCGGCGTGCTCCACGCCGAGGACGTCGCGGTGCCCGCCATTGCCGCCGCGGCCGGAACGCCCGTCTACATCTATTCCTCGGCCACCATCGCCCGCCATTTCCGGGTGTTCCGCGAGGCGCTCGGCGACGAGCGCTCGCTGGTCTGCTACGCGCTGAAGGCCAATTCCAATCAGGCGGTGATCGGCACCCTGGCCCGGCTCGGCGCCGGCGCCGACGTGGTGTCGGAAGGCGAGCTCCGCCGGGCGCGCGCCGCCGGCATTCCGGCCGAAAGGATCGTCTTCTCGGGCGTCGCCAAGACGGTGCGCGAAATCGAGTACGCGCTCGCCGAGGGCATCAAGTGCTTCAACGTCGAGAGCGAGCCGGAGCTGGAGCGCCTGTCGGCGGTGGCCGCCCGCCTCGGTAAGACGGCGCCGGTATCGCTGCGCATCAACCCCGACGTCGACGCCCGTACCCACGCCAAGATATCCACCGGCAAGGCCGAGGATAAGTTCGGCATTCCCTGGAAGGAAGCGGTGCGCGTCTACGCCCGCGCCGCCGCCTTGCCGGGCCTTTCGGTTGCCGGCATCGACATGCATATCGGCTCGCAGATCACCGACCTCGAACCCTTCGATGCGGCGTTCGGCCGGCTCGGCGAACTGGTGGCGGCGTTGCGCGCCGCCGGCCATAGCATTCATCATGTCGATCTCGGCGGCGGCCTCGGCATTCCCTATCGGGCCGACAATGCGCCGCCACCCCATCCGGCGGCCTATGTCGAGGTGGTGCGCCGGCATACGCGGTCGCTCGACTGCGAGGTGCTGATCGAGCCGGGCCGCTTCATCGTCGGCAATGCCGGCATCCTCGTCACCGAGGTGCAGTACGTGAAGCGCGGCAAGGCGAAGACCTTCGTCATCGTCGACGCGGCGATGAACGACCTCGTGCGGCCGACCCTTTACGACGCCTATCACGAGATCCGTCCGGTCGACGAACGGCCGGCCGGTGCCGAGCAGGAGAAGGTCGACGTGGTCGGTCCGGTCTGCGAGAGCGGCGACTACCTGGCGCGCGGCCGCAACCTGCCGGTGGCGCGGCCGGGCGAGCTGTTCGCCGTCTTCTCGGCCGGCGCCTATGGCGCGGTGCAGTCGGGCACCTACAATTCCCGCCTCCTGGTGCCGGAGGTGCTGGTCGACGGCGACCGCTGGGCGGTGGTGCGGCCGCGGCCCTCCTACGACGACCTGATCGGCCTCGACCGCTTGCCGGACTGGCTGATTTAAGAGCTTCACCTGCCCAAGTTTTGGGCTCGCCGGCTGGCGGGCCTTTTGCCACAGTGCCGGGCAGCCGCCGCGCCGGCCGGCGTGGCATCGGGGGGAGAGCTTGGCCGCAGTTTCGACCGCAATGTCGCTTCAGAAGGAAACGCCCCGGCTTGAACGGGCCGAAGGCACGGCGCGTGTCGCCTTCGCGCTGCGGACCGTCGGCGGCCGGCAGGAGACGCGGCTCGCCGATCTTTTCCAGGACGGTTCGGCCAAGGTGCGGCTGCCCAGGGTGTACGACGGTTCGGGGCCGGCCGCCGTCTTCCTCAACAGCGCCGGCGGCGTCACCGGCGGCGATCATCTCAGCTTCGAGGCGCATTTCAAGGCCGGAGCGACGGCCACCGTCACCACCCAGGCCGCCGAGCGCATCTACCGGCGTGTCGAGGGCGTCGGCCGCATCGATAACCGGCTGGTCGTCGAGGCCGGGGCGAACGCCCGCTGGCTGCCGCAGGAGACCATCGTCTTCGATGGCGCCGGTCTTTGCCGCCGCCTCGACGCCGATCTCGTCGGCGACGCCCGCCTCGTTGCCGTCGAAAGCATCGTGCTGGGCCGCACTGCCATGGGCGAGGAGGTCACCGCCGTCGACCTCGCCGACCACTGGCGCATCCGGCGCGACGGCCGGCTCGTCTATGCCGACGCCTTGCGCCTTTCCGGCGACAGCCGGGCGATTCTGTCGGGCAGCGCCACCGGCGGCGGCGCCCGCGCCTTTGCCGGCATGGTGGTGGCGGCGCCGGACGCGGCGTCGCGGCTCGATCATGTGCGGGAGCTGATCGCGACGCTCGTCGGAGACGGCCTCGAAGCGGGCGCTTCCGCCTTCGACGGGCTCCTGTCCATACGTTGTCTTGCCCTTGACGGCCGCCGCCTGCGCGCCATTGTCGAACCCCTGATCGAAACCCTCACTGGCTGGCCGCTGCCGCGCGCCTGGTCGATCTGAGACGAGGAAGACCGATGAATCTGACGCCGCGCGAAAAGGACAAACTGCTCGTCAGCCTCGCCGCCATGGTGGCCCGCAACCGCCTGGAGCGGGGCGTCAAGCTGAACTACCCGGAAGCGGTGGCGCTGATCACCGACTATGTGGTGGAGGGCGCCCGCGACGGCCGTACGGTGGCCGAGCTGATGGCCGGCGGCGCCACGGTGCTCCGCCGCGAGCAGGTGATGGAGGGGATCGCCGAGATGATCCACGACGTGCAGGTGGAAGCGACCTTCCCCGACGGCACCAAGCTCGTCACCGTCCACGAACCGATCAGGTGAGGCCATGGCGCTTGAGCTTCGGCCCAACTGCGAATGCTGCGACCGCGACCTGCCGCCGGCGGCCGAGGCCTACATCTGCTCCTTCGAGTGCACCTGGTGTCCCGACTGCGCGACCGGCGTGCTGAAGGGCGTCTGCCCCAACTGCGGCGGCGAACTCGTCCGCCGGCCGGTGCGTCCCGCTGACAAGCTCGCGACCAATCCGGCGTCCACCGCCCGCGTCCTCAAGAGCGAGCCCTGCTCGCCGCGCGCCGCCTGAAAGGAACGATCATGATCCCGGGTGAAGTCATCACCGAAGCCGGCGACATCGAGCTCAATGCCGGCAGGCCGGCGCTGGTGCTCGAGGTGGCCAATTCCGGCGACCGGCCGGTGCAGGTCGGCAGCCACTATCATTTCGCCGAAACCAATCCGGCCCTCGTCTTCGACCGCGACAAGGCACGTGGCTACCGGCTCGACATTCCCGCCGGCACCGCCGTCCGCTTCGAGCCGGGCCAGAGCCGGTCGGTGACCCTGGTGCCTTATTCGGGAAAGGGCGAGGTCTACGGTTTCCGGCAGGGTGTAATGGGAAAACTGTGAACGCCTTACGTTTAGTGGTATTGTCTGACAGAATGGGATTTTGAAAGGCAAACACCATGGGTGTGGCGAAAGTGACGTCGAAGAACCAGATCACCATCCCGGCCGATGTGCGGGATGCCTTCGGCGTCGAGCCCGGCGATGAACTGGTGTTTTTCCGCAAGCTCGATGGCGGGCTGGGCGTGCGGGTCAGGAAGGTGCGGGTCGGCGCCGGCTTCGGCATGGCGTCCGACGGCACGCGGATGTCCGACCGGGACCTGCGGGAAGCCGTCGGAGAGGCGGTGGCCGAAGGCGTGGCGGAGCGGCTCCGGCAATGAGGGCCATCGATACCAATGTGCTCGTCCGCTACCTGCGCAACGACGATCCCGTGCAGAGCCCGGTCGCTCGCCATCTGATCGACGAGGCGGCGGGCGGGTCCGATCCGCTTCTCGTCCCCAACGAGGTGCTGGTGGAAATCTTCTGGCTATTGGCCAAGCGCCAGAAATTTCCGCGCGCCCGAATCGCCGATATTCTGTGGGCGCTTCTGGACAATGCGCATCTGGCATTCTCCGACCGGGTCGCCGTGTCGGCGGCCGTCGATGCCTATGCGCAAGGTCCGGCCGGCTTCGTCGACTATCTGATCGCGGCGACGGCTCAGGCCTGCGGCGCCGACTACACCCTGACGTTCGACCGCGAGGCGGCCGGACACGCGAGTTTCAAGCTGCTTTCCGCAGGAGACTGACCGATGCCCTACCGCATGTCCCGTGCCGCCTATGCCGACATGTTCGGTCCCACCGTCGGCGACAAGGTGCGCCTCGCCGATACCGAGCTGTTCGTCAAGGTGGAGAAGGATTTCACCGTCTACGGCGAGGAGGTGAAATTCGGCGGCGGCAAGGTGATCCGCGACGGCATGGGCCAGAGCCAGGCGAGCCGGGCCGAGGGGGCGGTCGATACCGTCATCACCAACGCGCTGATCATCGACCATTCCGGCATCTACAAGGCCGACGTCGGCATCACCGACGGCCGTATCTCCGGCATCGGCAAGGCCGGCAACCCGGATGTCCAGCCCGGCGTCACCATCATCGTCGGTCCCGGCACCGAGGCGATCGCCGGCGAAGGCAAGATCCTGACCGCCGGCGCCCTCGACACCCACATCCATTTCATCTGCCCGCAGCAGGTGGACGAGGCGCTCTACGCCGGCATCACCACCATGCTGGGCGGCGGCACGGGGCCGGCCACCGGCACGGCGGCCACCACTTGCACGCCCGGCCCCTGGCATCTCGAACGGATGATCGAGGCGGCCGAGGGGCTGCCGATGAACCTCGCCTTCTCAGGCAAGGGCAACGCTTCGCTGCCGGCGGCGCTCGTCGAACAGGTGAAGGCCGGCGCCTGCGGCCTGAAGCTGCACGAGGACTGGGGCACCACGCCGGCCGCCATCGACAATTGCCTGTCGGTCGCCGACGACTACGACGTGCAGGTGATGATCCACACCGACACGCTCAACGAATCGGGCTTCGTCGAGGACACCATCGCCGCCTTCAAGGGCCGCACCATCCACGCCTACCACACCGAGGGCGCCGGCGGCGGCCACGCGCCCGACATCATCAAGGTGGCGGGCCTTGCCAACGTGCTGCCGTCGTCGACCAACCCGACGCGGCCCTACACGCGCAATACGCTCGACGAGCATCTGGACATGCTGATGGTCTGCCATCACCTCGACGGCTCGATCCCCGAGGACGTCGCCTTCGCCGAGAGCCGCATCCGCAAGGAGACCATCGCGGCGGAGGACATCCTGCACGACATGGGCGCCTTCTCGATCATCTCCTCCGACAGCCAGGCCATGGGCCGCATCGGCGAGGTGATCATCCGCACCTTCCAGACGGCGCACAAGATGAAGGTGCAGCGCGGCGCCCTGCCGGAGGACGTGGGTACCGACGCCGACAATTTCCGCGTCAAGCGCTATATCGCCAAGGTGACGATCAACCCGGCCATCGCCCAGGGTCTCTCCAGGCATGTCGGCTCGGTGGAGGTCGGCAAGCTCGCCGATCTCGTCCTGTGGACGCCGGCCTTCTTCGGCGTGAAGCCGGACCTGGTGCTGAAGATGGGCACCATCGCGGCGGCGGCCATGGGCGACCCCAACGCGTCGATCCCGACGCCGCAGCCGGTGCACTACCGGCCGATGTTCGGCGCCTTCGGCAAGGCGATGACCCGCTCGTCGGTCACCTTCGTCTCGCGCTACGCCTACGAGAACGGCATCAGGGAGCGGCTCGGCCTCGACCGTGTGGTGCTGCCGGTCGAGAACACGCGCGGCGGCATCTCCAAGGCATCGCTGATCCACAATTCGGCGACGCCGGTGATCGAAGTCGACCCCGAGACCTACGAGGTGCGGGCCGACGGCGAGCTCCTCACCTGCGCGCCGGCCGACGTATTGCCGATGGCGCAGCGGTATTTCCTGTTCTGAGAGGGCGCTATTCGATGGTCTCGCAGAAGCGAAGGAGGTAGCCATCCGGATCGGCGACGACGAATTGCCGCTGGCCTTCGCTGTCGTCGCCGACGCGATACCATTTCTCTTCCAGATCCAGAATGAAAGAGCAGCCGGCATCGCGTAGGCGGGCGTAAAGCGCCGCCGCGTTATCCACTTCGATCTGGAAATTGATGCCGCGGCCGTAGGGATGTTCAAGCGGTGCCGGATGCCAGCGGCGTCCCGGGCCGAAGGTTTCCTCCATCATCAATTCGACGCCATCGCGCTCGATATAGGCAAAGCGATCCTCCGGTCGCCGATAACGGATGTTGAATCCGGCAAGGTCGACATAGAACGCCAGCGAGCGTTGCAGATCGTCGACATTCAGTTCGGGAACGAGTTTCACCTTCATGCGCGCAGCTCCTTCGGATCATCGAAAGCAACCGCCGCCGTCCCACGGTCTGCCGACGATGCCGCTTGCCGGCGGCAAGAATGCCTCGGGACCGTCTGGTCCGGAACGGAAATCATGACCCTGCGTCTTTATTTCCCGGCTCGCCTCCGTCTCGTCGGGGTGCTTGCCGTCACGCAGGTGATCGGCTGGGGCACCACCTTCGACATGCCGGGCGTGATGGCGCGGAAGATGGCGCCCGATGTCGGCCTCGGCATCGACACGACCTTCTTCGGCCTGACGCTGATGATGCTGGTGATCGGCCTCACCGGTCCGGCGGTGGGCGAAGCGGTGCAGCGGATCGGTGCGGCGCGGGTGCTGGTGATCGGCTCGGCGGCGTCGACCGCCGGCCTCGCCCTGCTCGCCGCCGCCCAAGGACCGGTCGGCTACTTCATTGCTTGGACGACGATTGGCGTGGCCGGCTCGCTGGCGCTGTCGGTGCCGGCCTATGCGGCGGCCGTCGAACGCGAGGGCGCGGCCGGCCGGCGGACCATCGGCGTGCTGATGATCTTCACCGGTGTCTCCTCGACCATCTTCTGGCCGATTCTCGACGCCGTCGATGCCCTGGTGGGATGGCGCCCGACCCTTCTCGCCATGGCCGGCCTGCACCTGTTCGTCTGCCTGCCGCTGCATCTTCTTGCCCTGCCGCCGACCGGCGCTCGTCCGGCCGAGCTGGAGACCGCCCGACGGCCGGCGGCCAGCCTCGGTCCCGACGGCGCGGCGCGCGCCTTCCTGCACATCGGCGTCGTCTCGGTCGCCTTTTCCTTCACCACCTTCGGCCTTGCCGCCGCCTATCTCGAACTGTTGCGCGGGGCGGGCGCCTCGGTGGAATACGCCCTGTGGCTCGGCACCGTCAGGCCGGTGCTCAGCATCGCCGCCCGCGCCGCCGACCTCGTGATCGACGGGCGGGGCGGCCCGCTCGCCACCACGGCAGCCGCGGCGCTCTTGATGGGCGGCTCCTTCGCGCTGCTTCTCATCGGCGTCGACGGCGCCTGGCTGTTGCCGGCCTTCGTGGCGATCTACGCCTTCGGCGCCGGCCTTTCGGCCATGGCGCGGGCGGTGTTGCCGCTTGCCTTCTTTCCGCCCGGCGAATTCTCCCGCCGGTCCGGCCGGCTGGCGCTGCCGCAGAATATCGCCAACGCCGTGGCGCCGGTCGTCTTCGTCGCCATCATCCATCATGCCGGCGTTGCCGCCGCCGCGCTGCTCGGCCTCGCCCTGATGGCGGCGGCGCTTGCCTCGGCGGCGCTTTTGGCTAAGCTCGTCCGCACACCCTTCCCTCCGTCCGCCAGGACCGACACGCCATGATCACCGCCACTCGCATCCTCCCCGCCGGCACCTGGTCCGGTACGCCGGCCGACACGCTCGCCCTCGAACGCGACGATCGCCATCGCCGCCGCCTCGTCATGCGTTGCGTCGGCAAGACCGTGTTCCTGCTCGATCTCAAGGAAGCGGCCGTGATGAAGGACGGCGACGCCCTCGAACTGGAAGACGGCCGGCTGATCCTGGTGCAGGCGGTGCCCGAGCGTCTTCTCGAAATCACCGCCGCCAGCCCGGCCGATCTCGTGCGCGTCGCCTGGCACCTCGGCAACCGGCACCTGCCGGCCCAGTTCCTCGGCGACCGGCTGCGCATCCGCTACGACCATGTCATCGAGGACATGCTGAAGGGGCTCGGCGCCACGGTGGCGCCGGTGCTGGCCGCCTTCGATCCGGAGGGCGGCGCCTACGGCCATGGCGAGGTCCACGGCCATGATCACGATCATGGGGAGCACGAGCACGCCCACGAGCATGGGCCGGAACGCCATCATCACGACCACGGCGAGGCCGGCGCCCATCACCACCACGAGCACTCCCATGCCCATGCCCATGGCGACGACTGCGGCTGTGGCCACGATCATGGCCATTCCCATGAACACGACCATTCCCATGGGCATGGCCATAAGCATGAGTGAACCCGCGGCCGGGGCGGCGCTGTCTCGCTTGCTGACCTGGCTGTCGCCGGCTTTCCCGGTCGGCGCCTTCACCTACAGCCACGGCCTCGAATGGGCGGTGGAGGATGGCAGCGTCACGTCGGCGGCAACGCTCACCGCCTGGCTTTCCGACATTCTCCGCCATGGCGCCGGCCGCAGCGACGCCATCCTGCTCGCCGCCGCCTTCCGCGTCGCCGGCGACGGCAGGATGGAAGACCTGCGGGAGATCGCCGCGCTCGCCTACGCGCTGCAGCCGTCGAAAGAGCGGCGGCTCGAAAGCGGGGCGCAGGGGCGCGCCTTTGTCACGGCCATCGCCGACACCTGGGGGGCGCCGACGCTCGTCGATCTGGCGGGGCGTGTTGCGCCCGATCCGGTCGCCTATCCGGTGGCGGTGGCGACGGCGGCGGCCGATCACCGCCTGCCGCTCGCCGAGACGGCCGAGGCCTATCTCACCGCCTTCGTTGCCAATCTCGTCTCGGCGGCGGTGCGCGCCGTGCCGCTCGGCCAGACCGAGGGGCAGCGGGCGATCCGCGATCTCGCGCCGCTCATCTCCGCCGTCGCGGCCGACGCCTTGGCCGCCTCGCCCGACAACGTCGGCGGCGCCTGTCTGCGGGCCGACATTGCCTCCATGGCCCACGAAACCCAGTACACGAGGTTGTTCCGCTCATGACCAAGACTGCCAACGGACCCCTGCGCGTCGGTGTCGGCGGCCCGGTGGGATCCGGCAAGACCGCCCTGATGGATGCGCTCTGCAAGGCCCTGCGCGACCGTTACCAGATCGCCGCCATCACCAACGACATCTACACGCGCGAAGACGCCGAATTCCTCACGCGCTCCGGCGCCTTGCCGCCGGACCGCATTGCCGGCGTCGAGACCGGCGGCTGCCCGCACACGGCGATCCGCGAGGACGCCTCGATCAATCTCGCCGCCGTCGCCGACATGAACGAGCGGTTCCCCGACCTCGATCTCATTCTCATCGAATCGGGCGGCGACAATCTGGCGGCGACCTTCTCGCCGGAGCTCGCCGACCTGACCATCTACGTCATCGACGTCTCGGCCGGCGACAAGATCCCGCGCAAGGGAGGGCCGGGCATCACCCGCTCCGATCTCCTGGTGATCAACAAGATCGACCTTGCCCCGCACGTCGGCGCCTCGCTCGACGTGATGGACAGGGACGCCGGACTGATGCGCAAGGGCAGACCCTTCGTGTTCACCGACGTCCGACGCGGCCACAACGTTTCCGACGTCGTCCGCTTCGTCGAGGAGGCGGGCGGCCTCGCCGGCTGATTTTCCCCGCCAGAGTAGATTGTTTGCTCCGGACAACAGTTTCACGCCATTGAACTCATTCGTAAGCTAAAGTTAACGGCCGCCGCCTAAATGGGAATTATCCCGGTTCCCGGGATGATACCGCTGGGGCACCTGACAATGTTCAGCATTCACTCCGTATCCGCCAAGATTGCAGCCATCGTCCTTCTGGCGATCGCCGGCCTCGCGACCATCGGCTACCTGGGCTATGCCGATCTTCGCTCCGAGCTGATGGGCCAGAAGAAGCTCGAGCTCCAGGACCAGGTCGAGACGGCGCGGTCGATGATCGAGGGCTTCCGCGATCGCGCCGCCAAGGGCGAGATGAGCGTGACCGAGGCCCAGGAGGCTGCCAAGGCGGTGCTGCGGCCGGTGCGGTTCGGCGCCGACAAGAATTATTTCTTCATCTACGATGCCGATGGCCGGAACATCCTCTTGCCGGGCAAGCCCGAGCTCGAGGGCAAGGACCTCATCGACATGAAGGACACCGACGGCAAGCCGATGATCCGCGACATGCTGGCCATCGCCAGGGCCGGCGGCGGCAATTACGAGTACATGTGGCTGAAGCCCGGCGACAAGGATGCGTCGTTGAAGCTCGCCTATGCCACCGCCGTCGAGGGCTGGAACTGGATGCTCGGCACCGGCTTCCACGTCGCCGACATCGAGGCGTCGCTGGCCGCCAGCACCCGCCGCATCGGCCTCATCACCCTGGTGTCCCTGCTCATGCTCGGCGCCCTGTCGTTCGTCGTCGCGCGCGGCATCGCCGGGCCGCTCTCCCGACTGACCCGCTCGATGGATCGCCTGCAGGGCGGCGACCTCGATGCCGAGATCTCCGGTGCGGCGCGCAAGGACGAGATCGGGCTGATCGGCCGCGCCGTCGCCCGCTTCCGCGATCTGCAGCGCGAGCGTATCGCCGCCGAGGCGGATGCCGAGGCGGCGCGGGCCGCCGCGATGGAAAAGGCGCGGCGCGACGCGCTGACCGGCCTCGCCGACGGCTTCGACCGATCGTTCCGCGAGACTTCGGCCGGCATCGAAAATACGGCGACCGGCTTCGAGCGCGTCGCCTCCGACCTGCTCGCCGTGTCGGATCATACGCGCCGCCAGGCCGAGGCATCGGCCGAGGCCGGCCGGCAGGCGAAGGACAACGTGCAGGCGGTGTCGAGCGCCGCCGAGGAGCTGTCGGCGTCGATCTCCGAGATCGTCGCCCAGGTCGACAAGGCCGCCGATATCTCGAGCGGCGCCGTCCGCGAGACGGCCCGGGCCACCGAGGTGATCCGCGGCCTCGACGAGGCGTCGGGCGAGATCGGCAAGGTGGTGGCGCTGATCCAGGAGATCGCCGACCAGACCAACCTCCTGGCCCTCAACGCCACCATCGAGGCGGCGCGGGCCGGCGAGGCCGGCAAGGGGTTCGCGGTGGTGGCGTCCGAAGTGAAGCAGCTCGCCGCCCAGACCTCCAAGGCCACCGACGAGATTTCCCGGCGCATCGGCGTGATCCAGTCGGCGACCGGCGAGGCCGTGGCGGCCACCGGCACCGTCGAGCAGTCGATCGAGCGGGTCAACGAGGTGGCCTCGTCGATCGCCGCGACGCTGGACCAGCAGAACGCCGCCGTTTCCGAAATCACCCGCGCCATTTCGTCGACGCTCGCCGCCGTCGGCAGCCTCGCCACCGACATGACGCGGCTGATGGAGAATGCCGAGGCGTCCGACTCCAAGTCGCAGGAAGTGGCCGCGCAGGCCCGCCGGATGCTCGGCGACAGCAAGGCGCTGCAGGCCGAGGTCGATCGGCTGATGCAGGAGATGCGCGCCGCCTGACGGCGCGCGTTTCACCGGACTTGCTTCAGTAGTGCGGCGGCGGCGGTTCGCGGCCGGCCGTCGCCCGCGCCGCCAGTTCCATTTCCTTGACCTCGTCGAGAAGGTTCGCCACGAGCCGTTTCAGAGTGTCGATCTCTTTCCACTGATCGGTGACGGCGGTGTTGAGGTCCTCGATCACCTGGTCCTGGTAGGCGATCTTCTCTTCGAGCGCATCGATGCGCGCTTCGGTCGTCTTGGCGATCATGTCTCGCCTCCGTCAGTTGGGGAAGGAGCGGGTGGCCGATGCCTCGCCGAGCGTCCGGCCGAAGGTGGTGCCGCGATCCCTGGCGGTCGCCGTCCACATGTAGCGGTGCGGGCCGGCCGGTGGGCAGGGGCCAAGATAGCGGAAGGCGCCGGCCGCAATCAGGCCGTTGCCGGCATAGGGCACCGTACCGCCGCCGTGGCGGAAATTGGGCGCGTTGAGATCGATCATCTGGAAGACGATGACGCGGGTGCCCGGCGGCACGTTGGCCAGGCGAAATTCCGGGCTGGCCACCACGGCCGGCCGGCCGCCGTCGCAGGCCGGCGTGGCGCCCCAGGCGAACGACAGCTCGAAGGCGGCGGCGGGCAGGGCAAAACCCGCCAGCGCGGCGGCGGCGGCAAGGCATCTCAGCATGGCGATGGTTCCGGACATGGCGGGAAGTGTGTCATTGCCACCCTCCATAGGCAAGCGAAGCGAATATCCGAACCGATCCGCATTGCTTCGGCCTTGCGGGAACAGCGAAACGGGGATTAGGCAGAAAGTCTCATTCTCCCGCCGATCTCCGACGCGCCGCGACGGCCGCCGGCCCTTCCTCGGCTCCAGCGCCGGTTGCCGCCCGTGATCGCCATCGCCCTCGACGTCCTGCCCATCTTCCTGCTGATCCTGATCGGTTATCTCCTCGTCCGCTGCGGCGTGATGAAGGCGGAGGTCGGCGACGGCCTTTCCGATTTCGTCTTCACCATCGCCATGCCGACGCTGCTGTTCAAGACGGTGGCGGTGGCGCATGTCGAGGGCAGTTCGCCCTGGACGATCTGGGTGGCCTATTTCGCCGGCGTCGCCGTCACCTGGACGGCCGGCCATCTGGCGGTGACCCGCCTGTTCGGCCGCGACGCCCGCATCGGCGTGCTGGCCGGCGTCAGCTCCGCCTTCGCCAACAACCTGTTCATCGGCCTGCCGCTGGTCCAGCGCATCGTCGGTGACGACGGCGTCGTGGCGCTGTCCATCCTGCTCTGCGCCCACCTGCCGGTGATGATGATCGCCGGCACCGTGCTGATGGAGCAGGCCGAGCGGCAGACCGGCGGCCGGCCGGCCCAGCCGGTGGGGGCCATCCTGAAGCAGGTCGGACGCAACCTCGTGCGCAATCCGCTGGTGGTCGGCCTGGTGCTCGGCTCGCTGTGGCGCATGTCCAACCTGCCGCTCACCGGCGTCGTCGGCACGGTGGTCGACGACATCGGCGACATCGCCAGTTCGGCGGCGCTGATCTCGCTCGGCATGGCGCTGATGAAATACGGCGTCGCCGACGGCGTCCGGCCGGCGCTCGTCACCTCGGCGTTCAAGCTGTTCCTGCTGCCCGCCTCCGTCTACGCGGCGAGCCGCCTGCTCGGCCTCGACGACACCTGGACGGCGGCGCTGGTGCTGACGTCGTCGGTGCCGACCGGCATCAACGCCTGGCTGATCGCCAACCGCTTCGGCGTCGGCCATGGCCTCGCCTCCTCGTCGATCACCATCACCACCGCCGTCGGTGTGCTGACCACGACCTTCTGGGCCTGGCTCCTCGGCTAAGTGCTTTTCCTTTGCGTGGCCGCAACGCCTGCCGTATGACGGGCGCCGGTATTTTCGAGGCGTCTTCCCATGTCCGACAGTTCTCTCGTGCCCGTCCCCCGCAGCGGCATCCTCGACATCGACCTCTACGTTCCCGGTGGTTCGAAGGCGGCCCCCGGAAAGAAGCTCCACAAGCTCTCTTCCAACGAGACGCCGCTCGGGCCGAGCCCCAAGGCGCTCGAGGCCTATGGGCGGGTGGCGGGCAAGCTCGAGCTCTATCCCGACGGATCGTCGACCGAGCTCAGGCAGGCCATCGCCGAAACCCATGGCCTCAACATCGACCGCATCGTCTGCGGCAACGGCTCGGACGAGCTCCTGCACCTGCTTGCCGAGTGCTACCTGTCGCCCGGCGACGAGGCGATCTATTCCGAGCACGGCTTCCTGGTCTACCGCATCTCCATCCTGGCGGCCGGCGCGACGCCAGTGGTGGCCAGGGAGACCGCCTACACCACGGATGTCGACGCCATCCTCGCCGCCGTGACGCCGCGGACGCGCATGGTGTTCCTGGCCAATCCCAACAATCCCACCGGCACCTACATCCCGATGGCCGAGGTGCGGCGGCTGCACGCCGGTTTGCCGGGCAACGTCCTCCTGGTGCTCGACGCCGCCTATGCCGAATACGTGCGCCGCAACGACTACGAGGGCGGCGTCGAGCTGGTCGCCTCGGCCGACAACGTGGTGATGACGCGTACCTTCTCGAAGATCCACGGCCTCGCGGCGCTGCGCATCGGCTGGCTTTACGGCCCCAAGGCCGTCGTCGACGTGCTGGAGCGGGTGCGCGGGCCGTTCAACCTCAACGCGGCTGCCATCGCCGCCGGCGCCGCCGCCATGTGCGATCGGGCCTTCGTCGAGGCGGCGGTCGAGCACAATCTCCGCTGGAGCGCCTGGCTCGCCGCCGAGCTCGGCAAGCTCGGACTAACGGTGACGCCATCGGTGGCCAACTTCCTGCTGGTGCATTTCCCTGACGAGGGCAAGACGGCCGACGCCGCCGACAAGGCGCTGCTCGCCGAGGGCGTGGTGGTGCGCAAGGTGGGGGGCTACGGCCTGCCCGACGCGCTCCGCATGACCGTGGGATCGGAAGAGGCCTGCCGCCGGCTCGTCGAGGTGCTGACGGTTTTCATGAAGGGGGCGGCATGAGCGACGCACTGTTTTCCCGCCTCGCCATCATCGGCATCGGCCTGATCGGCTCGTCGATCGCCCGGGCGGCCCGCCTCAACGGCCTGGTGGATGCTATCGCCATCTCCGATCTGTCGCCGGTCATCCTGAAGCGGGCCGAGGAGCTGTCGCTCGGCGACAGCTATCACGCCGCTGCCGGCGACGCCGTGGCGGACGCCGACCTGGTGATCGCCTGCGTGCCGGTCGGCGCCGCCGAGGCGGTGGCCCAGGCCATCGCGCCTCGCCTCAAGCCGGGCGCCATCGTTTCCGACGTCGGCTCGGTGAAGGGGTCGGTCGTCCGCCAGATGAAGCCGCACCTGCCGGACCACGTGCATTTCATTCCGGCCCATCCGGTGGCCGGCACCGAATACTCCGGCCCCGACGCCGGCTTTGCCGAGCTGTTCGTCAATCGCTGGTCGATCGTCTGTCCGGACGAGGGCACGCATCCCAAGGCGCTCGACCGGCTCGTCGCCTTCTGGGCCGGCATGGGCGCCAACGTCGAATGCATGAGCGCCGAGCGGCACGATCTGGTGCTGGCCATCACCAGCCATCTGCCGCACCTCATCGCCTACAATATCGTCGGCACCGCCGCCGATCTCGAGAAGGTCACCGAATCCGAGGTGATGAAATTCTCGGCCGGCGGCTTCCGCGACTTCACCCGTATCGCCGCCTCCGACCCCACCATGTGGCGCGACGTGTTCCTGCACAACAAGGACGCGGTGCTGGAGGTGCTCGGGCGCTTCCAGGAGGATCTGTTCGCCCTGCAGCGGCAGATCCGCTGGGGCGAGGGCGACCGGCTCTACGATCTGTTCAGCCGCACGCGGGCCATCCGCCGCGGCATCCTGACGCTCGGCCAGGACGCGCCGGAGGCCGACTTCGGCCGCTCCCACAAGGCGCCGCCGAAATCGCCGTCAGAATAGCGGTGCGAGCCGGGCGATCTCGCGGCCATTGGCCGACACGACGCCGTCGGTGACCTTGAGGCCGATGGAGCGGCCGCCGTCGTCGGCGGCCGAGCCCATGAAGACGAAGGCCATGACGAGGCCGGCGATCTCCGGCGTAAGGCTTCTGCCGCCGGCCGCGGCGGCGACCGCCAGCGCATTGAGGTCGCGGCCGGTCACTTGCCCTTCGGCCTCCACGAGGCCGGTCTCCGATACCGTGCCTTCGCCCGTGAGCGTCAGCGTGGCGCCGCCGAGTTCGGCGGCGAGCCGATGCAAGGTCAGCTTGCCACCCGCCGCCTGCCAGCCGGCGAGCGCCGCGGGACCGGCCGTGGCCATGTCGGCCTCGGCGAGGGTGGCGGCCAGCGTCAGGCGGATGGGAAGCGGCATCAGCGCCGTGTCGCCGACGGCGACCCCGAAACCGTCGAGCGTGGCGGCGATATCGGCATCTTTGGGCCGTTCGGCGGCGCGGGCCAGGAGCAGCTCGCCGCGCCCGATCGTCAACTTGCCCTCGGTGGCGCCGGCGAGCGGTCCGGTCGCCGTGAGGTCCCGGGTGGTGAGGGCAAGCCGGTTGGCGAGGCCATTGGCGAGGCCGACGCTGGCGGCCAGCTCGTTGGCGGACAGGGCGAGCCGCCGGCCGTCGGGGGCGGTATAGGAGGTCGGCGCCTCGAAGCGGAAGTCGAGCTGGCGCGGATTGAAGGCCGATCCCTTGCCGTGCGCGCCGGCGGTCGTGAACTTGCCGCCGTCGGGAAGCGCGACAGTGAGGCCGTCGCCGCAGTTGACGGTCAGCTCAAAGGGCCAGCCGCCGATCTTCTCGCCGGCGCAGTCGACGATGATGCCGTTCCTCGCCGACAGGTCGGCGATGGACTTGTGAAGGGTATCGCCGAGCCACCAACGGGCGCCGAACCATACGCCGGTCCACAGGATGGCGACCGCGACAATCGCCCAGAGACCCCATCGTATCGTCCGCTTCATGGCGCTTCCCCGCGACATAGAGGCGCCCCTATGGACGCACCGTTCACCTTCCATCCACTAGAGTAATATGGCGAAAGATGGAATCGTCTTCGCCGGGCGTTATATTCATCGGTCGGCATGCCGGTCGTCCTGACGGCGTCGGAACGGAGTGAAAGGATGGACGCGAGCATCTGGGTGTTCGGCTACGGCTCGCTGATGTGGAACCCCGGCTTTCCCTATCTCAGGTCGATGCAGGCGCGGATGCACGGCGTCCGCCGCGCCCTCTGCATTCGCTCGACGCATTATCGCGGCACGCCCGAAAGCCCCGGTCTGGTGTTCGGCCTCGACCGCGGCGGCTCCTGTCATGGCGTCGCCTTCGAGGTCGCGGACGCCGACCGCGAGGCGGTGATCGCCTACCTCAGGGCGCGCGAGCAGATTTCCATGGTTTACCACGAGGTCGTCCGGCCGGCGCGGCTTTCGAGCGGCGAGACGGTGGGGGCGCTGGTCTACGTCGCCAATCAGGGGCACGAACAATATGCCGGCGGCCTCGGCTTCGAGGAAATGCTCGCCATTATCCGCCGCAGCGCCGGCGAGATGGGGCCGAATCGCGACTACGTCACGGCGACGCTCCGGCGCCTGCAGGACATGGGCATCCGCGATCAGGCGCTGGAACGGGTGGTCCTGGCGCTCACGATGCCGGGGCCGTGAGCTCGGCGACCCGCGCGCGCGCCGTCGCCGGCAGGTCGTCTCCCCGCCTCGCCGCCTCGACCAGCAGCCGGTCGCAGGCCGCCTCGATGTCGCTCTCCAGCCTCTGGAACATGTCGCGCGGCTTGAGGCCGGGCGGGATCGGCTCCAGGAACTCGACGACGATGGTGCCGCGCCGGTGGACGCGCGCCTTGCGCGGCCAGACGGCGCCGGCGTTGTGGGCGACCGGCAGCACCGGCGCGTCGACCGACTTGTAGATCTGGGCGATGCCCTGCTTGTAGTCCGGCCGGGCGCCGGCCTCGGCGCGCGTTCCTTCCGGAAAGATGATCACCTGCCGGCCGGCGGCGACGGCGGCGCGGGTCCCCTCGATGACCTTTCTCAGGGCGGCGGTGGGGCTGCCGCGATCGATGGCGATGTTGCCGGCGAGCTTCAGCCACCAGCCGAACACCGGAATCCAGGTCAGCTCCCGCTTCAGGATGAAGGCGGGGTCGGCGAGCAACGGCACCAGCGCCAGCGTCTCGAAGGTCGACTGGTGCTTGGAGGCCAGGATGAAGCCACCCGGCGGGATGCGCTCGAGGTGACGGTATTCGTGGTGCGTGCCGGTGATCAGGCTGTGCAGGCGGATCAGCGTCGAGGTCCAGGCCTTCACGACGATCATCACACCCCGGTGGCCGCCGAGCGCGAAGGGGGCGCCGGCAATGGCCATGACGGCGGTCACCGAGAAGAAGGCGAAGCTGTAGAGGTAGGAACGGATCAGCATGGATCGTCTTCCGGCATGAGCGGTCTCTCGTTCAGCGCATCCGCTTGTCCGAAAAGTCTCGCAACTTTTCGGGCGGATGCGTTGGTTTCCCCCTTGCGCATCCGCTTGTCCGAAAAGTCTCACAACTTTTCGGGCGGATGCGTTGGCTTCCTCCTTGCGCATCCGCTTGTCCGAAAAGTCTCACAACTTTTCGGGCGGATGCGTCAGCCGAAAGTCCCGCCGACGAGTTCGGCGAGACCGTCGACGCCGCCGAGCGACAGGCGGAGGCGCGTTGCCGTATACTTCAGGTATTCCTGCAGGAGAAGCAGGATCACGCTCCGGTCCTCCGACCAGTTGCCGAGCGTCAGGCCGGGCCGGGTCACCGGATAGGGGATGAGGCGAATGTCCGGCATAGCGTGCGACAGCTCCAGCATGGAGCGCGGCATGTGGTAGGCGGACGTGACGACGATCAGCGATAGGAAGCCGTTGCGGCGCGCCCACTTGGCCGTTTCGAGGGCGTTGCCGATGGTGTTGGCGGCCCGGCGATCGAGATCGACGCAGCAGGCCATCATGTCCGGTTCCGCCTCGACCATGCGCCCCAGCCGGGTTGCCGAGGTGTCGGGGTGGACGCCGGAGATCAGCAGGCGCCGCGCCTTGCCGGCGGTCATCAGCTCGATGGCGCCGGTGATGCGCTCGGCGCCGCCGGTGAGCACGACAATGCCGTCGGCGGCGAGCGGCGACGGCGTCTGATAGTTGACGATGGTGTCGACGAAACGGAAGAAGCCGCCGAAGAAGAAGCCGCTGCCGATGAGCAGCGCGGCGGCAACGATGACGCCGATCGCGCGGCGCGCACGCGTGCGCTCGCCGAAGGCATGCTGGGGGCCGCCGGCTGTCTCTCTCGCGGGAGCAGACGATTCCATCATGACGTCATTCTAGAAAATCGGCCGGCGGTTGACAAATCCGGGTCTTTTCTGCCGGGCCCGTCAATCGAGCGCCGACAGCGACCTGCGCACGGCAAGGCGCGAGGTGAGCGCCGTCAGGAGCGCCACCGCCACGACGAGGGCCAGCACCAGGCCATAGGCGGTGCCCGGCAGCTCGAAGTGGCCGAACAGCGCCTCGATCTGGTCGGCGCCGGGCCGGCCGGCCGACCCGCCGATCGCCCAGGCGGCGATGGCCATGGCCAGCAGCGCCAGCGCGCCGCCGATGGTGCCGCCTTCGACGCCGAACAGCAGGAAGCGGCGCTGGAACTGGCCGGCGATGAAGCGGTCCTCCGCGCCGCAGAAGTGCAGCACCTCGATGACGTCGCGGTTTCCCGCCATGGCGGCGCGCGTCGCGAACACCACCGAGAGCACGAGGGCGACCAGCATCAGCGTCATCAGGCCGATGCCGGCGAACACCATGGAAGAGGCCATGGCCGACAGGCGGTCGACCCAGAGCGCGTGGTCGTCGACGCTGCCGCCCCTGATTTGCCGGCCGACCGCGTCGGCGAGCGCCTTGACGTCGAAGGAAGAGGCGTCGTCGATCGAAACGACGACCAGGCGAGGCACCGGCAGGGCGGAAAGGTCGGTGCCCGGCCCGAGCCATGGCTCCAGCAGCCGCTGCGTCTCGGCGTCGCTGAGGCCGCGGGCGCCGCCGACGCCGGAGAATTCCTGGGCCAGCGCCACCGCCTTGTCGACTTCGTCGTTGATCGCGACGCCGTCGAGCGGCCTGACCTCGATGGTCACCTCGCGGCCGATGTCGGACGCCCAGGCGTCGGCGGCCCGGTCGATCACCGAGACGACGGCAATGGTGAAGCCGGCAAGGAAGGTCATGATGGCGATGACCAGCACCAGCGTGCGGCCGGCGATGGCCTGTGGCGGCACGATCGGCGAGGCGTTGGCCGCGTCGGCGCCCGCTCTGGCCGCTTTGGGAACGGCGGCGGTTCTGGTGCGCTTGGGGACCGCCGTCTTCATTCGTAGATCTCGAGATGGCCGCCTTCGATGACCATGCGACGGGCGTCGAGCTGGTCCATCAGGCCGATGTCGTGGGTGGCGATGAGCACGGCGGTGCCCAGGCGGTTCAGTTCCAGGAAAAGGCGCAGCAGGCGGCGGGCGAGCGGCGGGTCGACGTTGCCGGTCGGCTCGTCGGCGAGCAGGAATTCCGGCTTGGTGATCAGCGCGCGGGCGATGGCGGCCCGCTGCTTCTCGCCGCCCGACAGCACCGGCGGGTAAACGTGCTTGCGATCGCCGAGGCCGACCCAATCCAGGAGGTCGGCGACGTCGGCGCGATAGCTCGCCTCGTCCTTGCCCAGCACGCGGTAGGGCAGCGCCACGTTCTCGTAGGTGGTGAGATGGTCGAGCAGGCGGAAGTCCTGGAAGACGACGCCGATGCGGCGGCGCAACGCCGGCATGTCGGCGCGCCGCAGAAGGGCGGTGTCCTTGCCGAAGATGGAGATGAGGCCGCGCGTCGGCTTGAGGTTGAGGAACAGCAACCGGATCAGGGTGGTCTTGCCGGCGCCGGAGGGGCCGGTCAGGAACTGGAACGAATGAGGGGCGATCGAGAACGTCAGATCGCTCAGCACCTCCCGCCCCGTTCCATAGCGGAGACCGACATTTTCAAACCTGATCATGTTTCTTTTCTGCCTCAGTCGCCGGCGGGCCTCCGGCCCTTGGCTTCCGCTCCGCGCGGCGCCGCTTGGCGCCGGAAGCCGCTTCACGCGGCTTCTTGTTCTTTGCCTCAGTCGCCGGCGGGCCTCCGGCCCTTGGCTTTACGCTCCGCTTTTCGTCTTTCGGGGCTTCGTCCCGAAAGACCCGCTCCGCGCGGCGCCGCTTGGCGCCGGAAGCCGCGCGTGCGGCTTCTTGTGTTTTCCAGCCTCAGTCGCCGGCGGGCCTCCGGCCCTTGGCTTCCGCTCCGCTTTCCGTCTTTCGGGGCTTCGTCCCGAAAGACCCGCTCCGCGCGGCGCCGCTTGGCGCCGGAAGCCGCGCGTGCGGCTTCTTGTTTTTTCCCGCCTCAGTCGCCGACGGGCCTCCGGCCCTTGGCTTTCGATTTGCGCCTTCTTGTCGTTGGCATGGCCCCAGACCTCATAATTGATGTTGCCGCCCTTGTCCTTAACGTTTCATTAAGCATGTTGCCGCCATCCCTTGGAAAAGCCACCGCGGCGGTGCAGGAGGCGCGTCGTCCGCCTCTTTCCAGAGGAATCCCGGCCGGCGGCCGATCGGGGGCCGAAGATGAGAATTGTCTGCCCCGCCTGCGAGACGGGGTACCAGATTGCCGACGGCACGCTCGGCGTCACCGGCCGCAAGGTGCGGTGCGCCCGTTGCGGCACCGTCTGGCATGCCACGCCGAACGATTATCCCGAAGCGCCGATCGCCGCCGTCCCCGTGGCGCGGACGCTGGACGGCGGACCCGAGCCCAGCGAGGACGAGTGGCGGGACGCCATTGCCGGCGACGGCCCCGGCAGCACCTTCGACGCCGAGGCGCCGTCTGCCGACCGGGGCGGCAACGACCAGTCGGCGATCGACGATCTGTTCGCGTCCGGTCCCGCCGAAAACGACGTGGCCGAGGCGGTCGCCGACGAGGATCCGGCGAGCGGCAACGATCAGTCGGCGGTCGACGACCTGTTCGCCGCCGGGCCGGCCGAAGAGAGGATCGAGACGGCACTGGACGACGAGGCGCCGCCGCCGGTCGCCGCCGACGCCTCTCCCACCATCGACGCGCCGCCGGCCGGTTTCGAGCGCCGCCGCCGCAAGGCGCGCGGCAAGGCCGGACGGGGCGCTTCGACCATCGTGATGATCGACCGGCACCTGTCGACGCCGGTCGCCTCGGCGTTGCTGATCGGCTTCCTTGTGCTGTTCTGCGTGGTCGCCGTGGTCGGCCGCGAAAGGATCGTGGCGACTTTTCCCGATTTCGCCGGCATCTACGAACTGATCGGCCTCAAGGTCAATCTGCGCGGCCTCGACTTCCAGGGCGTGGTCGCCCGCCAGGAGATGGACGGCTCGACGCCGGTGCTGGTGGTGGAAGGCGACGTCATCAACCTCGACAGCGAATCCAAGGGCTTGCCGGCCGTCCGCGTCACGCTGAAATCGTCGACCGGCCGCGACGTCTATGCCTGGAACTACACGCTGCCGCAGCGCAACATCGACCAGATGGGCAAGGTGCACTTCAAGACGCGGCTGCTGGCGCCGCCGGAAGCGTCGGTGACCGTGGAAGTCCGGTTTACAGACCAGCATCAGCCGTAATATAGCTCCGCGCGAAAGCGGCCGGGGCGGCGACGGTTCCGGATGCGCGCCCTTGCCAGTCCGTGGCGGATCGGGGCTCATCGACCGTCGCGCGCTCATGAGGAGACCGGGATGACGGGCAGGACCATCGACGTGCTGTTTTCGGAAGAGGCGATCGCCACGCGCATCGACGCCATGGCCAAGGAGATCGCCGCCGCCCGGCCCGACGATCTGATGGTGATCGCCATTCTCAAGGGCAGCTTCATGTTCGCCGCCGACCTCCTGCGCGCCCTGCATCGCGAGGGCCTCGAGCCGCAGGTGGAGTTCATGATGCTGTCGAGCTACGGCACGGGCACCACGTCGTCCGGCATCGTCAAGATCATCCGCGATATCGATACCGACGTCGCCGGGCGCTCGGTGCTGATCATCGACGACATCCTGGAGTCGGGCCGGACGCTGGCCTTCGCGCGGCGCCTCACCGAGGATCGCGGGGCGAAGGAGGTCAAGGTGGCGGTGCTGCTCGACAAGCCGGGCAAGCGCAAGGCGGAGATCGAGGCCGACATCGTCGGCTTCTCCTGCGCCGACGTGTTCGTGGTCGGCTATGGCATGGACGCGGCCCACGCCTATCGCCAGTTGCCCTTCGTCGGCGTTGTCACCGGCTGAGTGCATCCATCTGGCACGAGCAATTCAGTTGTGTAACAATCATATGGAATTTGTTCTGATTCCAACGGGAGTGCCCGGGGGCGACCATGGCGCGCATTCTGCTGACTGAGGACGACGAGTCGGTCCGGGCCTTCGTGAAGAGGGCGCTGGAACTCGATGGGCACGAGATCGTCGAGGCCGAGGATGGCGGCATCGCGCTGGAGATCCTCAATACGCGGCAGGACAGCTTCGATCTGCTGCTCTCCGACATCATGATGCCGGTGATGGACGGCATCGCACTGGCGCTTGCCGTCGCCCGCGACCATCCCGGTCTTCCCATCCTGCTGATGACCGGCTTCGCCGACCAGCGCGAGCGCGCCTTCGGGCTCGACAGCCTGGTCAGCGACGTCGTGTCCAAGCCATTCACGCTGGCCGAAATTCGCGTCGCCGTGGCGCGGGCGCTGGTCGGACGCCCCGCCGCCGAAAAGATCGCCTGAGGCGATCTAGAGCAATTTCAGCAAAAGTGGGAACCGGTTTTGCGTCCGAAATTGCGCCTATTCAAAGAGATAGAGCATTTTTGGCGAACCTGTTTTCGCTGGAAATGCTCTAGTCTTTTGTTCCCGCATCGGATTTGCCGAAAGCCGGAGTCCGCTTTCCGATCCGATTGCTTTAGCCGGGCGATCACTCCCGGTTCTGGCCGGGCACCCACAGCACGTCGCGGCCGCCAAGATCGTTGGCCCAGCGGCTCGCCACGAACAGGAAGTCGGACAGGCGGTTGAGATAGCGCACCGCTTCCGGGTTGATCGGCTCGCCCGCCGTGCGGGCCAGCTTCACCGCGGCCCGCTCGGCCCGCCGGCAGACGGTGCGCGCCATGTGCAGGTGCGCGGCGGCGGCGCTGCCGCCCGGCAGCACGAAGGTGGTGAGCGGCGCGAGGCCGCGGTTGAGATAGTCGATTTCCTTCTCGAGCCGCTCGACCTGGACGGACAGGATGCGCAGCGGCTCGAAAGCCGGCGGTTCGGGCGCTTCGGGTGTTGCCAGGTCGGCTCCGAGATCGAACAGATCGTTCTGGATGGCCCCCAGCATCAGGTCGAGGTCGGGATATTCGTCGACATGCAGGCGGGCGATGCCGATCGCCGCATTGGTCTCGTCGACACTGCCGATCGCTTCGAAACGCGGATCGTCCTTGGAGCGTCGCTCTCCGGTGGAAAGGCCGCTCGAGCCATCGTCGCCGGTGCGGGTGTAGATGCGATTGAGCCGAACCATGTTGCCTCCTGGCGAAGCGTACCCCGCATATTCGCGTAGATGGAAGGGGCGCTCAATCCGTCATTGGGCGGCGGAGGTTGTCAGCGATCGCCGCCGGGAAGGTCGACGCCGAGCGCCTCGGCGATGGTCCTGAGGCCGAGGACGAGGCCCATGCGGTCGATGCCGTGACCGAGGCCGGGCGACAGATGCAGCGACACCGGCACTCCCGCGGCGGTCAGCGCGGCGGCGGCCATCCGGCTGCTTTCGACCGGCAGCACCTGGTCGGCGGTGCCGTGGACGAGCAGCACCTTCGGCTTGGCCGTGATTTCGCCGAGACGCTCGGCGCCGGCGAGATAACCCGAATAGCCGACGATCAGCGCCGGCGCCACCTTGCGCCGCAAGCCGACGTGCAAGGCCATCATGGTGCCCTGGCTGAAGCCGACCAGCACGAGGCGATCGGGCGCAACGCCCCAGCGTTCGAGCTCGGCATCGAGGAAGCGGTCGAGGGCCGGCCCGGCGGCGGCGACGCCGGTCCACCGCTCGGCGTCGTCGCGCATGGTCAGCGGAAACCACTGGCGGCCGCCCGGCGCCATCGGGCAGGCATCCGGCGCGTGGGGCGAGGCGAAGGCGACATCCGGCAGGAAGGGCGCCCAGCTTTCGGCGATGTCGTAGAGGTCTTCGCCGTTGGCGCCGTAGCCGTGCAGCAGGACGACGAGAGCATCGGCCTTGCCGCTTGCGGGTTCGAGGCGGGGACCGTCGATATCGGCCATGGAAAGCTCCTTCCGGGATCGGTTCAGACCGGGAGGACGTTCCTGCCCTGCCGCATCGCCTTGTAATAGGCCCAAAGCAGTTTGGCCGCAACGCCGCGCCAGGGCGACCAAAGCTCTGATATCGCCCGCAATTCCTTTTCGCTGGGACGATCCGGCAACACCAGCGCCTCGGCGGCGGCCACTTGCAGCGCGAGATCGCCGGCCGGCAGCACGTCGGCATTGCGGGCGCAGAACAGCAGGAAGATTTCGGCCGTCCAGCGGCCGATGCCGTGGATGGTCGTCAGCTTCTCGGTCGCCGCCTCCGGCGGCTCGGCGGCGAGGCCTGCGAGGTCGAGGCCGGCCGCCGCCGCTTCTGCCAGGGCGTGGAGCGTCTTGACCTTGCCGCGCGACAGGCCGGCGGCGCGCAGGGCCTCTTCGGTCTGCCGCAGGTAGCTTTCGGCCGTCGCCTCGCCAAGCAGCGCCTCGAAGCGGCTCCATATGGCGTCGGCGCTCGATACCGAAAGCTGCTGCGCCACGACGATGCGGGCGATGCCCTCGAAGCCGGGCGGGCGGTAGCGGATGTCGACGGGGCCGGCCGCCGCCCTGACCGGGACAAGGCGCGGATCGACGCGCTCGAGATAATCGAGGCCCTCGATCATGTCGGCGTCGGTCAGGATGAGGCGCATGGCGGGTCCTTCTTCGGCACGAGACTTCAGCATTGCGAACGTATACTGTCCAGCCCGCCAGAAGCCGGCAGCAGCGCCGGCAGCCGCCACCGCCCGAGAGATGACCGTTCCCGTCTTCCGTTTCGCGCCGTCGCCCAACGGGCCGCTGCACCTCGGCCACGCCCTGTCGGCGCTTCTCAATGCCGACATGGCCGCCGAGAGCGGCGGCCGCATGCTCGTGCGCATCGAGGATGTCGACGTCACCCGTGCCCGGCCCGAGTACGAGCGCGCCATCCTCGACGATCTCGACTGGCTCGGCATCGGCTACGAGACGCCCGTCCGCCGGCAGTCGGAGCACGCCGACGACTATGCCGCCGCCCTCGACCGCCTCGCCGCCCTCGGGCTCGTCTATCGCTCGTTCATGAGCCGGACGGAGATCGCCGCCGCCATTGCCGCCGAGGAGGCGCGCAACGGCCGGCCGTGGCCGCGCGATCCGGATGGCGCGCCGCTCTATCCCGCCGCCGACCGCGACCGGCCGGTAGACGAAGCGCAGGCGCTTGCCGCCGCCGGCCGGCCGTCGGCGTTGCGGCTCGACATGGAAAAGGCGGTCCGTCTCGCCGGGCCGCTGTCCTGGCGGGAATTCGGCGACGGCCTCGGCGGTCCGGGCGAGACGGTGGCCGCCGATGCCGCCGCCTGGGGCGACGTCGTGCTGGCCGGCAAGTTCGCGCCGGCCGCCTATCATCTCGCGGTCGTCGTCGACGACGCGCTGCAAGGGGTGACCGACGTGGTGCGCGGCCGCGATCTCTATTTTTCCACCGCCGTGCATCGCCTGCTGCAAACGCTGCTCGGGCTGCCGGCGCCGCGCTACCATCATCATCGGCTGATCGTCGGCGCCGACGGCCGCAAGCTGTCGAAGTCCAGAGGCTCGGAAGGGCTGGCGGCGCTGCGGGCGGCCGACGCCACCGCCGCCGACGTCAGGCGCATGGTCGGCCTCGCCGTCCGGCATTGACCGGCGGTTGGACCGGAGCGTCGGGCACGCGGGCTGAAGGGCGGTCTTGTGCGGCCGGCGGCGCTGGGCGAGTATTCGCGCTGCCGGTCGGCCGCCTGCGAGACCGAACCGACGCCCGGAGCGTCTTCATGCGTGCTCTGCTCATCGCCCTTGTCCTCATGGTCTCCACAGGCAATCCGCCGGCCGTCGCCGCCGATGGCGTGCCGGCCTATGCCGATCTTCTCGCCGACTGCGCCGCCTCGAGCGACACCGCCTGTCCCGGCCAGCAGAAGGCGCTGGCCGCGCAATGGCCGAAGGCGCTTGCCGGCAGTGTTCCGTCGCTCCGGAATTTCGCCTTCTGTCTCGCCGACGGCTGCTACGGCGCCTTCAGGGTCGATCCGGTGAGGGCCTGCGCCCTGCGCATCGTCGTCGCGGCGATCGGTGACAGGCCGATTCCCGCCGAGGATCGCGACAACTTCGATCATGATTGCAGCCGGCTCGGCGCCGACGACCAGCAGGCCGCCAAGCTCACGGCGCGCGATCTGGTCCGGGCCATCCGTCAAGCGGCACGCTGAACGGATGTTCCGCCGCGCCGGGCGGCCGTGGTGGCGATTTCCTTGACATTTGCCGTCCCCGTTCCGATAGCTAACCACCTTCGAGGCGGCAGGCACGGCGCGTGCCGCCCGGAAGCTGCCCGGATGCTGAAGAGACGATGCTGGACGCGACCCTTACCGAGACCGATGCGCAGGCGAGCCTGCGCCGCAGCGAGGCCGACAATCCTTCGAGCCTCGTCATGCGCTTCGGCACGGACGCGCCGCTCACCCTCGACGCCGGTCCGGCGATCGCTCCCTGGCAGATCGCCTACCAGACCTATGGCGAGCTCAACGCCGACCGCTCCAACGCCATCCTGATCTGCCACGCGCTGACCGGCGACCAGCATGTCGCCAGCACCAATCCGGTGACCGGCAAGCCGGGCTGGTGGACGCTGATGGTCGGCCCCGGCCGGCCGATCGACACCGACCGCTTCTTCGTCATCTGCTCCAACGTGCTGGGCGGCTGCCTCGGCACCACCGGGCCGGCCAGCACCAATCCGGACACCGGCCAGCCCTATGGGCTCGACCTGCCGGTGGTCACCATCGCCGACATGGTGCGGGCGCAGGCCATGCTGGTGACGGCGCTCGGCATCGACCAGCTGTTCGCGGTGGTCGGCGGCTCGATGGGCGGCATGCAGGCGCTGCAATGGGCGGCGAGCTATCCGGAGCGCGTCTTCTCGGCGGTGGCGATCGCCACCAGCTATCGCCATTCCTCGCAGAACATCGCTTTCCACGAGGTGGGGCGTCAGGCGGTGATGGCCGATCCCGACTGGTGCGGCGGCCGCTATCTCGAGGCCGGGCGCAACCCGAAGAAGGGCCTCGCCGTGGCGCGCATGGCCGCCCACATCACCTACATGTCCGACCGCTCGCTGCACCAGAAGTTCGGCCGCAACCTGCAGGACCGCGAGGCGGTGGCCTTTGGCTTCGACGCGGATTTTCAAATTGAAAGCTACCTTCGCCATCAAGGCATGAGCTTCGTCGACCGCTTCGACGCCAATTCCTACCTCTACGTCACCCGCGCCACCGATTATTTCGACCTCGCCGCCGACCACGGCGGCGTGCTCGCCAACGTCTTCAGGGGGACGAAGACGCGCTTCTGCTTGCTGTCCTTCACCTCCGACTGGCTTTACCCGACCGCGGAGAGCCGGGCGGTGGTGCATGCGCTCAACGCCGCCGGCGCGCCGGTCAGCTTCGTGGAGATCGACAGCGATCGCGGCCACGACAGCTTCCTGCTCGATATTCCCGAACAGTTCCGCATCGTGCGCGGCTTTCTAACCGGCGCGGCGCGGGCGCGCGGCATCGCCGGCCCGGCGGAGGAAGACAATCGATGACCGACCTGGCCGACCTTGCCTCCGACGTCCGCATCGACCTCAGGCTGATCGCCGACCTGATCGCGCCGGGTTCGCGCGTGCTCGACGTCGGCTGCGGCGACGGCGCGCTGCTCGAGCTCCTGGAGCGGACGCGCGGCGTCGACGCGCGCGGCATCGAGATCAGCCAGGAGGGCGTCAACGCCGCCGTGGCGCGCGGCCTGTCGGTGATCCAGGGCGACGCCGACAGCGACCTCGTGCAGTATCCCGACCAGTCCTTCGACTACGTGGTGCTGAGCCATACCATCCAGGCGACGCGCAACGCCCGCCGGGTGCTCGACGAGATGCTGCGCATCGGCCGCCGCGTCGTGGTGTCGCTGCCGAACTTCGGCCATCTCGACGTGCGCTTCCGCCTGATGTTCCTCGGCCGGATGCCGGTCTCCAAGCGTCTGCCCTATTCCTGGTACGACACGCCCAACATCCACTTCTGCACCATTCGCGACTTCGTCGAACTGGCCAGGGAGGTCGGCGCCCATGTCGAGCAGGCGATCGTGCTCGACGGCGCCGGCAAGCGGCTGCCGTTCAGCCTGCCGTGGATCGTCTGGAACGTCCTCGGGGCGCAGGCGGTGTTCCTGCTGTCGCGCGACGGCCGCTGACGACGATCTGGTCTTTTGTTTTTCGCATCGGATTTTCCGAAAGCCGGATCCCACTTTCCGGTCCGATGCCTTAGGCGGTGGGGCCGGTGCGGTGCGGGCTGGGCAGGCCGGCCGGCGACGGCAGCAGCACGGGACGGATGGCCGGCGAACGGACGCGGCGGATGACCGGTACGCCCTGGTGGAGATGCTTGGCCGCTTCCACCAGGATGACGCCGGCAAAGGCCGGCCACAGGCGGGAGCCGATCGCCTCCCAGCGGGCGCTGGCGTGCATGAAGTGGCGGCGCGGCACCGGCATCACGTAGAGCGCCTCGTCCCAGGCGGTGGGCGAGAAGGAGGTCTCGCGCAGGAGCTTGGTGATCTGGCCGCGCGAGAAGGGCCGGCCGTAGCCGAAGGGCGAGGTGTCGACGCGCGCCCACAGGCCGCGCCGGTTGGGCACGACGGCCAGCACCCGGCCGCCGGGCGACAGCACCCGCCAGGCTTCCTTCAGGAGCTCGGCCGGATCGTTGGCCATCTCGAGCGCGTGAACGATCAGCAGCCGGTCGATCGACGAATCGGGCAGCGGCAGCATGTCGTCGCAGACGAGCGCCGAGGCGGAAGGACCGCCGGCCGGCCAGTTGACCGCGCCCTGCGCCGCCGGCATCAGCGCCAGCGTGCGGTCGGCCTCGTCGCGGAAGGGCGCAAGGTAGGGCGTCGCGAAGCCGAGGCCGGCCAGCCGGTCGCCGGCGACGCTCGGCCAGATCTTCCTGAAATGATCGACGAGGATGGGTCGGATGACGTGGCCGAGGTCGCTCGAATAGAAATCCCTGAGGTCGACGACGTCGAGAAACATGCTGAGCTCCGGGGCAGCCCTTGCCCTTTCCGCCATATTGATCGACTGTCGCTCCACCGCAATGGGCGGCGGTCGCTTTTTTGCGGGCCGGTAAAGGGAGGCTCTCGATGGTCCCGAAGATCGACGTCATCGCCTGTCTCAGCGACAACTATGCCTATCTGCTGCGCGACGAGGAAAGCGGCGCGGCCGTGGTTTTCGACGCCCCGGAGGCGGCGCCGATCCTTGCCGCCGTCGAAGCGTCGGGCGGCCGGCTCGATGCCCTTCTGCTCACCCATCACCACGGCGACCACATCGAAGGCGCGGCCGACATCGTCGGACGCACGGGAGCCAAACTGATCGGCGCGGCCGCCGACGCCCACCGGCTGCCGCCGCTCGACCGGGCGGTCGCCGACGGCGAGGGCTTTTCCGTCGGCCCGTTCGGTTTCCGGGTGATCGCGACGCCCGGCCATACGCGCGGCCACATCGTCTATCACGCGCCGGCGGCGCGGGCGCTGTTTTCCGGCGACACGCTGTTCTCGCTCGGCTGCGGCCGGCTGTTCGAGGGCAGCGTGGCGGACATGTGGGAGTCGCTTCTCCGCCTCGCGGCGCTGCCGCCGGAGACGGGCGTCTATCCGGGGCACGAATATACCGCCTCCAACGGCCGTTTCGCGCTGACGGTCGATCCCGACAATGCGGCGCTGGCCGAGCGGATCGCCGAGGTGGAGGCGCTGCGCGCCGCCGGCCGGCCGACGGTGCCGGTGCCGCTCAGGCGGGAGCTTCTCACCAACCCGTTCCTGCGGGCCGGCGATCCGGGGCTCGCCGCAAGGCTGGGGCTGGCCGGGCATCCGGCGGTGGAGGTGTTCGCCGAGTTGCGCCGGCGGAAAGACGGCTTCAGGTGACGGCCCGGCGGCCTGCGGCCCGCCGGCGGAAGGGCAGGGCATCCCAGGCGGCGACGACGGCGCCGAGGGTGACGAGGGCGCAGGCGATCGCCGTCGTCCAGCCGAGCGTGCCGTAGCCGGTGAGGGTGAGCAGCAGGGTCGACAGTACCGGCGTGGCGTAGGCGGCGGTGCCGATGAGCTGGATGTCGCCGTGCTTGACGCCGTGGTCCCAGACGAAGAAGGCGAGACCGACCGGGAAAGCGCCGAGCAGCAGCACCATCGACCATTCGAAGGGGCCGTCGGGCAGCACCGTCTGCTCGAACGCGGCGTGGCAGACAAGGCTGAGAAGAGCGGTGGCGAGGCAGAAGCCGGCCACCGCCTCCGACGGCACGCCGGCAAAGCGGCGCGAGACGACCGAATAGCCGGCCCAGACCACGGCGGCGAGGAAGGCGGCGAGATAGCCGAAGGCGTAGCCGCCGTCGAGCGCCAGCGACCGGCCGGCCGTCACCAGAAGCGCCGCGCCGGAAAAGCCGAGCACGACGCCGGCCAGGTGATGGATGCGCAGGCGCTCGCCCGGCAGGAGGCCGGAGAACAGCACGATCAGCAGCGGCCAGAGATAGTTGATGAGGCCGGCTTCCACCAGCGGCACGGTGCGCAAGGCCGTGAAATAGAGCGCGTGGTAGCCGAACAGGCCGAGCGTGCCGACCGCCCACACCTTGAGGGGCTGCCTCAGAACATTGGCTCGGCCGCGGGCGATCAGCCAGATGGTGGCGACCGTGCCGGACAGGCCGAAGCAGAGGGCGTTGAGCAGGAAGGGCGGCACGGCCCCCGAGCCGCCGGTGAAGACGCCGAGCATCGACCACATGACGATGGCCGCAAGGCCGATCAGGGTAGCGCGGGCGCGGTTCGACATGGTTGCCTGGCTCTCCTGATGGTCCGGCGAGCCCGTTCCGCAGAAAGAGGCAAGCCGGATCTGTATTTTTCCGAGGATATTCGGAGGAATTTGCGAGCCTTTAACGGTATCGGGCTAGGTTGCGCAAGATAGAACCGATGGATGATTGCCTTGTTTTTCGTCAACCGCCGCTGGATGGAGTTCGTCTTCGGTGTGGTCGTCCCGACCGTGCTGACGGCGCTTGCCGCCGCGGCGGTGGTCTATCTGGCCATGGCGCGGATGGCGGCCGAGGTGAACGACATCGATCGGCGGGGCATTGCCCAGGTGGTCGACGTGCTGAAAGACGAGGCGCTCGCCCGGATGGGGCTGGCCGCCAGCGAATTCTCCGCCTGGAACGCCGCCGCGCTGGATGAAGGCGACGCCGGTCTGACGGGCGGCGATCTGCGCCTTCCCGCCGAAAGCAGCCGCTTTTTCGATACGCTGCTGGTGGTCGATGCCGAGGGCATGCCGATACGCGCCTTCCATGAGGGACGGGCGGCCGGACCGGATGGCATCGGCATCAGCCGGGCCGACGTCGCCGCTCTCGTCGCCGCCGCGCGCCATGAGCCGCAACGGCCGGCGACCGGCTTCGTCCAGTCCCGCCTTGGTCCGCTGGTGGCGGGGGTGCGCGAGATCGAGCCGCGCGCCGGCGCGCCGCGGGCCGGTCCGCCGCGCTATCTCCTGGTCGGCCGGCCGATGACCGGAACGGAGTTTACGGCCATGGCCGACGCGCTCGGCGTCCGGCATCTCGCCTTCGGCCCGGCGCCGGTCGGGGCCAATGCCGTGCCGCTGACCTCGGCCGCCGGCACGCTCCTCGGCTCCATCGGCTGGGAACCGCGCGTGTCGGGCACCGAGGCGATGGAGCGCGCCCGCCTGCCGGTGCTGGGCGTTCTGGGACTGTTGTTCGTGGTGATGGGCGTTCTCGTCGTGACCATCTGGAAGATGATGAGCGGCCTGCGCCACGACGAGACGGCGGCCCGCCACGCCGCGAGCCACGATCCGCTGTCCGGCCTGCCGAACCGCGCCTCCTTCCATCAGCGGCTCGCCGAGGCCTATGCCGGTCCGGACCATGCCATCGCCGTGCTGTTCGCCGATCTCGACGGCTTCAAGGAAGTCAACGACACCTACGGCCACGACGTCGGCGACCGGCTGATCCGGGCGGCGGCGGCCGGATTCCGCGCGCTGGTCGGCGGTGACGGTACGCTGGCCCGTCTCGGCGGCGACGAGTTCGCCGTCGTGGTGGAAGGCGGCGATGCCGCAGAACGGGCGCGCGGCCTCGGCGAGAGCTTCGTCGATTTCCTCGACGAGGCCTTCGACTTCGAAGGAAGGACGGTGAAGGTCGGCTGCTCGGTGGGCGTGGCCGCCGACGCCGACGGCCGGCTGACGCCGGGCGAGCTGGTGCGCCGGGCCGATGTCGCCATGTATGTCGCCAAGGCCGGCGGCAAGAACCGGGTCGATCTCTACGACGCCGGCATGGATGCCGATCGCCATGCGCGGGCGACGCTGGCCGCCGAGCTGCGCGAGGCGGCGGTGAGCGACGGCCTCCAGGTGCATTATCAGCCGGTCATCTCGGCGAAGACCGGCAGCATTGCCGCCGTCGAGGCGCTGGTCCGCTGGATCCGTCCGGCCGGTCCGGTCAGCCCGGCGGTGTTCCTCGCCATTGCCGAGGAGGCCGGGATGAGCGACCTGATCGGCACCTACGTGCTGCGGCGGGTCGCCCGCGACGCCCGGGCGTTCGGCGGCCTCAAGATGGTGGTCAACGTGTTTGCCGCCCAGTTCCGCGATCCCGGCTTTCCCGATGCGCTTGCCGCCATCCTCGAGGGGTCGGGCATGCCGCCGGACCGGCTGGAGCTCGACATCACCGAGAGCTTCCTCGCCTCCGAGCCGGAGCGGGCGCGCCGCAGCGTCGAGGCGCTGCATGCGCTCGGCGTGTCGGTGGCGCTCGACGATTTCGGCACCGGCTTCTCGTCGGTCGCCTACCTGCGCCGCTTCGCCTTCGACAAGGTGAAGATCGACCGCTCGGTGGTGATCGACGTCATCCGCGATCCGGCGTCGCAGAGCCTCGTCCAGGCGGCGGTGGCGCTGGCCGAGACGCTGGGCGCCGAAGTGACGGCCGAGGGCATCGAGATGGCCGAGGAGGCCGAGGCGCTGAAAGAGGCCGGCTGCCACGAGTTGCAGGGCTATTATTTCGGCGCGCCGACCGTGCGCTCGGAAATCCTGCGCCGCATCGCCCGAGAGCGGCAGGCGGCTGAACAACTGCTGGCTTAGAGCACTGTTCCTTAAGCATCATCTTTTCACTCCGGTCGGATGATGTTTTAAGGATCGAGCTCGACGTCCCAGTAGAGAAAGTCCAGCCAGCTTTCGTGAAGATGGTTGGGCGGGAACAGCCGGCCGTTGTTGTGAAGGTCGTGCACGGTGGGGGCGAACGGCCGGCCGGCGAGCGTCATGCCCACTTCCGACACCGTCTTGTCGGCCTTCTTCAGATTGCAGGGCGAGCAGGCCGCGACGACGTTCTCCCAGGTGGTCTGGCCCCCCTTGGAGCGCGGGACCAGATGATCGAAGGTGAGGTCCTCGCGGCTGCCGCAATACTGGCACTCGAAGCGATCGCGCAGGAAAACGTTGAAACGGGTGAAGGCGGGCTGGCGCGACGGCTTGATGAAGGTCTTGAGCGAGACGACCGACGGCAGGTGGAATTCGAAGCTCGGGCTGCGCACCAGCACGTCGTATTCGGAGACGATGTTGACCCGGTCGAGGAAGACCGCCTTGATCGCATCCTGCCAGGACCATAGCGACAAGGGAAAATAGCTCAGCGGGCGATAGTCCGCGTTCAACACCAGCGCCGGGTGTGCGTCCGGCGAGACGGCGATCGTCACCTCACGCTCTCCTTCACCGAGGCAGGCGTCCGGGCCGGCCCCACGCCCGCATACTCTACGCTGATGATGTCGCTGATGTGAAGCTGAAAGCGGTGGTTTTCCGTCCGTTTTGCAGGCAAGTCCAGGACCGGCCATGCCGCGTCGGCCTGGTGCCCAAGGCATTGCCGATGCTGATCAATTGCCGGCTTTCGCCGCGCGGTGCAGCAGCGCGACGAACAAGGAGGCCGGCAGGAGGCGCTTGACGACCGCCGCGCCCTTGGTGAGCCAGGTTATCCGGTAGTAGGGGCGCGGCCGGGCTGATTCGCAGGCGTGCACGAGGCAGTCCACCACCGCTTCCGGCGGCTTGCGGAAGAAGGAAGCCTCCGGCGGCCGCCGCATGTCGGCGAGGCGCTGGCGATAGCCCTCGGCGTTGGCGGAGGCCTCCACGTCGACGTTCTCGTGGAATTTCCGCATCGACGCCGCCGTGAAATTGGTGGCGATCGGCCCCGGCTGGAGCGTGGCGACATGGATGCCGGCGTCGATCAGTTCCAGCCGCCAACTGTCGGCAAGGCCCTCGATGGCGTGCTTGGAAGCGTTGTAGGCGCCGCGATAGGGCATCGACAGGAAGCCGAGGATCGACGAGCACATGACGATGCGTCCGGCCCCGGCCCGGCGCATGGCCGGGATCAGCCGGCGCGTCAGGTCGTGCCAGCCGAGCACGTTGACCTCGAACACGTGCCGCAGCACCTCGGTGGTAAGGTCCTCCAGCGCGCCGGGCTGGCCGTAGGCGCCGTTGTTGTAGAGGACGCCGAGCCGGCCATGGGTCGCCTCCAGCACCGCCTCGGCGGTGGCGGCGATCGAGGCGGGATCGGCATAGTCCATCAGAAGCGGCGTCACCCCCGGAAGGGCGGCGAGGCGCTGCCGGTCCTCCTCCCGGCGCACCGTCGCGAACACCCGCCAGCCGCGCCCGGCCATGACGGTGGCGGCGGCAAGGCCGATGCCGGAGGAGGCGCCGGTGATCAGGATGCTGCGGTCGACGGCGGGAAAGCGCATGGCGGACCTCTGGCTGGGGCGGACGGGGCGGCCGGCGCGACAATCAGTCTTTCTCCGGACGGCTCGGCCGACTATATACTGTGCGAACGCTTGGAGAGAACCTTGCTCGACGATTCCGACCACGATCATCAGGCCTGCCGCAGCCGCGCCGTCGCCCGCGCCGAGGAGCGCTGCCGCGACGAGGGCCTGCGTCTCACCGAACAGCGGCGGCAGGTGCTCGAGGCGATGCTGGAGAGCCACGCGCCGGTGTCGGCCTACGAGATCATGGACCGCATCGCCGGAAAGGCGCGGCGGCCGAGCCCGATCTCGGTCTACCGCGCCCTCGATTTCCTGGTTGCCCACCGCTTCGCCCATCGCATCGAGAGCCGCAACGCCTTCCTCGCCTGCATCGAGGAGCACGGCCATTCCGCCTCCGGCCCGGAGGCGCCGCTGGTGTTCCTGCTCTGCGAGAATTGCGGCTCGGCCACCGAGGCCGAACCGGCCGAGCTCGGCAGGCTGCTTGCCGGCATCGCGGCGGCCGAGGGCTTTTCGCCGTCGACCTCGGTGCTGGAGGTGCGCGGCCTCTGCGCCGCCTGCCGGTCGGCCGGCCATCGACACGACCATTCGCACAGCCACAGTTGAGGATTGCATGTCCCACTCCTTCGGTCCGGCGCCGCGCCGCCGCTCGGTTCCCGTCGTCGTCGGCAAGGTGCAGATCGGTGGCGACGCGCCGGTGGTCGTGCAGTCGATGACCAACACCGACACCGCCGACGTCGACGCCACGGTGGGGCAGGTGATGGCGCTCGCCCGCGCCGGCTCGGAGCTGGTGCGCATCACCGTCGACCGCGACGACAGCGCCGCCGCCGTGCCGCGCATCCGCGAGCGGCTCGACCGGGTCGGCGTCGACGTGCCGCTGATCGGCGACTTCCATTTCATCGGCCACCGGCTGCTCGCCGAGTTTCCGGCCTGCGCCGAGGCGCTCGCCAAATACCGCATCAACCCCGGCAACGTCGGCGTCCGCGCCAAGCGCGACCGCCACTTCACCGACATCGTCGAGATCGCCGCCCGCCACGGCAAGGCGATCCGCATCGGCGTCAACTGGGGTTCGCTCGACCAGGAGCTGGCGACGCGCCTGATGGACGAGAACAAGGCCAAGGGCTCGCCGATGACGGCGCAACAGGTGATGCGTGAGGCGATGGTGCAGTCGGCGCTGCTGTCGGCCGCCCGCGCCGAGGAGATCGGCCTTGCCCGCGACCGCATCGTGCTGTCGGCCAAGGTCAGCCAGGTGCAGGACCTGATCGCCGTCTATGGCGAGCTCGCCTCGCGCGGCGACTATGCCCTTCACCTCGGCCTCACCGAGGCCGGCATGGGCACCAAAGGCGTCGTCGCCTCGTCGGCCTCGATGGGCTACCTCCTGCAACAGGGCATCGGCGACACCATCCGCGTGTCGCTGACGCCGGAGCCGGGCGGCGACCGCACGCGCGAGGTGATGGTGGCGCAGGAGCTGCTACAGGTGATGGGCTTCCGCAGCTTCGTGCCGATCGTCGCCGCCTGTCCGGGCTGCGGCCGCACCACCTCGACGGTGTTCCAGGAACTGGCCAAGACCATCCAGGACCAGATCCGCGACGCCATGCCGGAGTGGCGGCAGCGCTACCCCGGCGTCGAGGCGCTGCAGGTGGCGGTGATGGGCTGCATCGTCAACGGCCCCGGCGAATCCAAGCACGCCGACATCGGCATTTCCCTGCCCGGCACCGGCGAGAACCCGGCCGCGCCGGTGTTCATCGACGGGCAGAAGGCGGCGACGCTGCGCGGCCCGACCATCGCCCGCGATTTCCAGGCGCTGGTGCTCGACTATATCGAGCAGCGGTTCGGTGAGAGGGCCGATCGCAAGCCGGCGGCCGAATAAGCTCGAGATTTAGCGCCGCCTCTCGGCGACGAAGCGCGCGGCGGCGGCGAGCGTCTCGGAGCGCCTGCCCCACGGCGCGAGCAGCTCCGTCGCCTCGGCGACGAGCCGGTCGAGTTCGGCGCGCACGGCGTCGATGCCGAGAAGCGCGATGAGCGTGCCCTTGCCATGGGCGGCGTCCTTCGCCACCGCCTTGCCCATCTCCCCCTCGGTGGCGGTGACGTCCAAGAGGTCGTCGGCAAGCTGGAAGGCGAGGCCGAGGATATCGCCGAACCGCCCGAAGCGGCGCAGCTCGTCTTCGCCGGCGCCGCCGAGCCGGGCGCCCATCACCGTGGCGGCGCGGATCAGCGCGCCGGTCTTCATGGCCTGCAACTCGCGGATGCCGGCCTCGCCGGGTGCCGCGCCGTCGCCGAAGCGCCCTTCCGCCGCCAGATCGAGCATCTGGCCGCCGACCATGCCGCCGAGGCCGCCGGCCCGGGCGAGATCGAGCACCAGCGCCGCCCGCACCGCCGGGTCGGCGTGGCAGGCGGGATCGGCGAGCAGGTCGAAGGCGAGCGTCAAGAGGCCGTCGCCGGCCAGGATGGCCGTCGCCTCGTCATAGGCGACGTGGACGGTCGGCCGGCCGCGCCGGAGCGCGTCGTCGTCCATGGCCGGCAGGTCGTCGTGGACCAGCGAATAGCAGTGCAGGCACTCGATGGCCGCCGCCGCCGGCATCAGCGCGTCGACCGTCAGGCCGGGGTCGAGAAGACGCGCCACTTCGGCGAGCAGGAACGGCCTGAGGCGCTTGCCGCCGGCCAACACGGCATGCCGCATGGCGGCGAGCAGCCGCGCCGGTCGGGCGATCTCGCCGGGCCGGGGAGCCGCGCCGAGACGAGCCGCCAGTCCGGCCTCCAGGGCACGGGCAAAATCGGCAAGGGCGGCTTCGAAGGCGGCGGTCATCGGTGCTCCGGTCGGGCAATGGGTGGCCGCTGTGGTAGCGCCGGCCCGGCGTTCGGGTCAAGGCAACGAAGGTGCTTCATACCGGCAGCACGGTGGTGTTCTTCACCTCCTCCATCACCGGGTAGGTGTGGGTCTCGCGCACGCCCGGCAGCGTCATCAGCACCTCGGACAGGAACTCGCGATAGGCTTCCATGTCGCGGACGCGCGCCTTGACCAGATAGTCGAAGCCGCCGGCGATCAGGTGGCATTCAAGCACCTCCGGCGCCTTCTTCACGGCGGCGGCGAAGGTGGTGAACACCTCGGGGTTCATGCGGTCGAGCTTGATCTCGACGAACACCAGCAGGCCGCGCTGCAGATGCAGCGGATCGAGGCGCGCCGTATAGCCGACGATGAAACCGTCGCGCGACAGTCGTTTGACCCGCTCGGCGGTGGCCGTCGCAGACATGCCGATCTTCTCGGCGAGTTCCAGATTGGTGATCCGGCCGTCTTCCTGAAGCGCGGCGAGGATCCGGCGGTCGATTCGATCGAGGCCCGGAATGTCCTTGCCGTGCTGAGACCGATCACTCACCGCCGACGCCATCGCGAGGCCCTCCAAGACGAATGATTCCGGAAGATTCACGGAGACAAACGGTTCATTCCGCGAATAGTCCCGATTCTATACCTCAATAAGGAGAGTGTCACCGAAAGCCTGCTGCTATCCTGCGGATTATAAACAGAAGCCGCCCCCGAAGGCGGCAACCTTCCGGAGACCACATGGCTGCAGTTCTTTCCGAGCCCCTCCGGGCTCCGTGTTTTTCGCCGCCCTACGCGGAGGACGAGACGGCGGTGGTCCGGCGTCTCCTGGCGGCGCGGCCGGAGGATGCCGACGCGCGAGCGCGCGTCGATGCGCACGCCAGCCGGCTCATCGCGGCGATCCGCGACGGCAAGTCGGCGATCGGCGGCGTCGAGGACTTCCTGAAAGCCTATTCGCTGACGACGCGCGAGGGCCTCGCCATCATGGTGATGGCCGAGGCGCTCTTGCGCGTGCCCGACGGCGCCACCGCCGACCGGCTGATCGAGGACAAGCTCGCCTCGGCCGCCTTCGGCTTCCACGGCAAGGGCGAGGACCCCTGGCTGGTGGCCGCCTCCGGCTGGGCGCTCGGCGTGACCACGCGGGTGCTCCAGCCGGGCGAGACGCCGGAGAACGTCATAACCGGCCTCGTCAAGCGGCTGGGCATGCCGCCGGTGCGCGCCGCCACGCGGCAGGCGATGAAGATCATGGGCCACCAGTTCGTGCTGGGCACCTCGATCGAGGCGGCGCTGTCGCGCGCCCGCGGCCTGGCCGGCAAGGGCTACCGCCATTCCTACGACATGCTGGGCGAGGGCGCCCGCACCGCCGCCGACGCGGAACGCTATTTTGCCGACTATGCAAAGGCCATCGAGGCGATCGGCCGGTCGGCCGGCTCCGAGGCATTGCCGGCCCGGCCGGGCATTTCGGTCAAGCTGTCGGCGCTGCACCCGCGCTACGAGGCGCTGAACGCCGAGCGCGTGATGGCCGAGCTGGTGCCCAAGCTCCTGGAACTGTCGCGGGCGGCGAAGGGCTACGACCTCAACCTGACGGTCGATGCCGAGGAGGCCGACCGGCTGAAGCTGTCGCTCGACGTGATCGCCGCCGTCGCCGCCGATCCGTCGCTCGCCGGCTGGGACGGCTTCGGCCTCGCCGTGCAGGCCTATCAGAAGCGGGCGCCGGCGGTGATCGACTACATGATCGATCTCGCCGAAAGCCTGAACCAGCGCTTCATGGTCCGTCTCGTCAAGGGCGCCTACTGGGATACCGAGATGAAGCGGGGGCAGGAGCGGGGCCTTGCCGACTATCCGCTGTTCACCCGCAAGGCGTCGACCGATCTTTCCTATCTCGTCTGCGCCGAAAAGCTGCTCAGGTCGCGGCCGCGCCTCTATCCGCAGTTCGCCACCCATAACGCGCTGACCGTGGCCGAGGTGTCGGAGATCGCCGGTGCCGACCGGCATTTCGAGTTCCAGCGGCTGCACGGCATGGGCGACACGCTCTATCGCGAGGTCACCGAGAAGGACGGCCAACCCTGCCGCATCTACGCGCCGGTCGGCGGCCACAAGGACCTTCTCGCCTATCTCGTCCGCCGCCTCCTGGAAAACGGCGCCAATTCGTCCTTCGTCGCCGCCGTCGGCGATCCGAAAGTGGAGATCTCGACCTTGCTCACCCGTCCCGCCGACGTGCTGGCCGGCGGCGACCGCGCCCGCCACGCCCGCATCCCGCTGCCCGCCGACCTCTTCGGTGCCCGCCGCAACTCGCGTGGCGTGGAACTGGCCGACGAGCAGGCGCTCGAACCGCTGCTCGCCGCCATCGCGGCGGTCGGCAGCGATTTCGGCATCGCCGCTTCGATCATCGACGGCGCCGACGCGGCCGGTGCGGCGCGCCTCCTGCTGTCGCCGGTCGACGGCAGGACGGAGATCGGCCGGGCGGTCGACGCCGATGCCGAGACGGTGAGGAAGGCGGTCGCCTCGGCCGCCGAAGGGTTCCGCGCCTGGTCGGCGGCCCCGGCCGAAACGCGCGCCGCCGCGCTCGAGCGGGCGGCCGATCTTCTCGAGGAGCGGCTGCCGGCGTTCCTGGCGGTGCTGGCGCTCGAGGCGGGCAAGACGCTAGCCGACGGCGTCGCCGAGGTGCGCGAGGCGGTCGACTTCTGCCGCTATTACGCCGCCGAGGCGCGGCGTCTGTTCGCGGCGCCGGTCGCCATGCCCGGACCGACCGGCGAGGAAAACCGGCTCGCCTATCGCGGCCGCGGCGTGTTCGCCACCATCGCGCCCTGGAATTTCCCGCTCGCCATCTTCGTCGGCCAGACGGCGGCGGCGCTGGCCGCCGGCAACGCCGTGGTGGCAAAACCCGCCGAGCAGACGCCGCTCACCGGCGCCATGGCGGTGCGGCTGCTGCACGAGGCCGGCGTGCCGGCTTCGGCGCTGGCGCTTCTGGTCGGCGACGGCACGGCCGGCGCGGCGCTCACCGCCGATCCGCGCATCGCCGGCGTCGCCTTCACCGGCTCGACCGACACGGCGTTTGCCATCAACCGGGCGCTCGCCGCCAAGCGCGGGCCGATCGTGCCGCTGATCGCCGAGACCGGCGGCCTCAACGCCATGATCGTCGACGCCACGGCGCTCGGCGAGCAGGTGACCGACGACGTCATCACCTCGGCCTTCCGCTCGGCCGGCCAGCGCTGTTCGGCGTTGCGGCTCTTGTTCGTGCAGGACGACGTCGCCGACCACATGATCGACCTCGTCAGGGGCGCCGCGGCCGAGCTCAAGGTCGGCGATCCGCGGCGGCCGGACACCGACGTCGGCCCGATCATCGATCGCGAGCAGACGGAAAAGCTCGCCGTTCACGTGGCGGCCTGGCAGGGCAGGGGCGGCGTGCTGTTTTCCGGCCGGACGCCGGAGGGGGAGTTGGCCGGCGGCACCTATTTCGCGCCGACCGTTATCGAGCTGCCCGACGCGGCGGCGCTCGACCGGGAGGTGTTCGGGCCGGTGCTGCACGTCGTTCGCTACAAGGCGAAGGACCTCGACAGGGTCATCGGGGACATCGCGGCAAGCGGCTACGGCCTGACGCTCGGCATCCACTCGCGCATCGAGGCGACGGTGAAGCGCATCGTCGAGCGGCTGCCGGTCGGCAACGTCTACGTCAACCGCAACATGATCGGCGCGGTGGTCGGCTCGCAGCCGTTCGGCGGCTCGGGCCTGTCGGGCACCGGCCCCAAGGCGGGCGGCCCCAACTATCTCGCCCGCTTCGCGCTGGAGCAGGTGGTGTCGATCAACACGGCGGCGGCCGGCGGCAATGCGACGCTGGTTGCCATGGGTGACGACTGATCAAAGAACAAAAGACAGGGGGCGGCGGGGCCGGGGAGCGATCCCCGGCCTTTCTCTTGCGCTTTCGCCGAAGCGGGCAACGCAAAAAAAACAGGCCGGGGTTACCGGCCTGAGTTCTGGGAGGAAAGCTGGAGTGCCACGGTGGATCAGGAGGAAGACCCAGACGGAAGACCGACAAAGCAGCGCTCACAAGTAGAAGGTCTCATGATGCCTCAATTCGCGCCATGTCAAAATTATAGCATTTCTGTATAAATTGCGGGCAATTGCCGTAAAGAACGGCTTTTTGTGACGCCTTTCTGCAAAAGTGGAACGTCAGGCGGGTGGGGGATGGCGCCAGCCGGCTGCCGCCTTTTCCGCCGTTTGCCCGGCCGGTGCCGTTGGTTTATGAGAAAACGGACAGGCGGGTGGGCATGAGCGATCTCAGCGAGGCGATGGCCGAAGGCAAGCCGGCGGCGAGTGACGAGGAGGCGGCGGCTGTGAGGCGATCTGGCTGGCGGATCTGGCTCAGACGGCTTTCGGTCGCCGCCGCGGTGGCGGTTGTCCTGCCGTTCATATTGACGCCGCTCTATCTGTTCGTCCGGCCGGTCTCGACGCTGATGGTCTGGGACCTCATGACCTTGCAGGGCTACAGCCGGACCTGGGTCGATCTCGACGATATCGCGCCCAGCATGAAGCAGGCCGTCGTCATGAGCGAGGACGGCCAGTTCTGCTTTCACGACGGTGTCGACTGGGCGCAGCTCCGCTCGGTGCTGAGCCGGGACGGCGGCCCCAACCGCGGCGCCAGCACCATCACCATGCAGACGGTGAAGAACGTCTTCCTGTGGCCGTCGCGCTCCTACATCCGCAAGGGCCTCGAAATTCCGCTCGCTCTCTACGCCGATCTCGTCTGGTCGAAGCGGCGGACGCTGGAAATCTATCTCAACATCGCCGAGCTCGGTCCCAACGTCTACGGCGTCGAGGCGGCGGCGCAATATTACTACAAGAAGCCGGCGTCGAAGCTGAGCCGGCGCGAGGCGGCGCTGATCGCCGCCGCCCTGCCCAATCCGGCCGTCCGCAATCCCTTGAAGCCGAGCCGGGCGCAAAGGACGCTGTCGCGCATCATCGAACGGCGCGTCGGCCAGTCCGGCGCCTACGTCGAGTGCCTGAAACCGTGACGGACGGCTGTCTTGCCGCGTCGGGCCGCCATCGGGATTGCGACGGAGAGGCGCACTTTTTTCCGGGCAGGCACTGGCAAAGCGGCGCTACACTCTGTATAAGGCCGCATCTTTAGGAACGAGCGCCCGCGCGCCCGAACGGTGGACCATTGCGGTTCCCCCTTCCGAGCGGGCGATGGAGTAGAAGACAATGGCAGTTCCCAAGCGAAAGACCTCGCCGTCCAAGCGGGGCATGCGTCGGTCCGCCGATGCCCTGAAGCAGCCGACCTACGTCGAGGACAAGACCTCGGGTGAGCTGCGTCGTCCCCATCACGTCGATCTCAAGACCGGCATGTACCGTGGCCGCCAGATCCTGGCGCCGAAGGAAGCCTGACAAGAGATTCGCTCGGCCGTCCCCGACGGCCGGGATATCGACCTGAAAAGAGCCGGTGCCTTGCGCCGGCCTTTTTGTTTTTGAGAGGCGGCGTCAGTATTCGGCGGCGCCGAAGAAACCCGGCTCGAGGTCGGTGACACGGCGGTAGCCGTCGCGATAAAGCGCGTCGGCCCGGGCGGCGATCAGCGACGGATCGCGGCGGACGCGACGCTCGCCGGCGACGGCGTCGCCGAGGCCAAGGGCGGCGAGCTGGGCGACGAAGGGCGCGGAAGCGGGGTTGCCCGCCGCAATCGCGGCGTGGAGCGCGTCCTTTTGCGGCGCGGCGCGGAGATCGGCCAAGGCGAGCTGCCGCTCGCCGCCGGTGGACATGCCCTCGGCCGCCTCGACATAACGACCGGAGGCGCGGCGGACCGTCTTGTCGATGCCCTCACCGCGGACGCTCTCGCCGATGGAGCCGATCGATCCGATCATGGTTGCGGGCCTTTCGGGAACTGTGCCGTTCCGGCACGAAATGAACCGACGCAGGGCATGCCGAGCAACCGGCGCGCCACACTTCCAGAATGGTTAACAAAAGGTTAATCCGCAAGATTGCCGGCTGAAAATACGTCGACGGGGCCGGCCATTCGGGGATGGATCGGTAACCGATGGATCAAAAACCCGGTTCCCGTGCGGGGAGCGTTGCGGTAGGTGTTCCAAAACGGACGAGGACGGCGGCTGATGGATGACGATCCCGTTTCTTCGGAAGGACATGGACTGGCCGGCGGCGCCATCGGCGCGGCGATGGCGGCGGCGGGCGTCGCCGCCTACGAGCACGACTATGCCGAGGACCGTTTGCGCTGGTCGCCGAACGCCGGCGAGGTGCTCGATCTGCCGGCCTATGAAGTGCCGCTGTCCGGCCGGGCGCTCCATCGTCTGATCGGGCCGCAGGCGGCGACGCTACGGCTCGCCGCGGCGCCGCCGCCGGTGCTGTCCGCCGACCGCGTCGGTCCCGACTACCGGATCGTCTACGACCTGATGCCGCGCGGCGGCAAGCCGCAGGGCGTGCGCATCGAGGAGAGCGGCAGCTGGTTCGGGCCGGATGGCCGGCCGGCGCTCGGCGCGCGCGGCACGGTGCGCGTGCTGCCGCGCGGCGTCGAGACGGCGGCGCCGGTCCGCCTCTACGGGCCGGACCGGCGGCTCGACCGCGACGAACTGCTGCAGAGCCTCGACGATCGGCTGAAGCTGCTGGAAACGAACGGCGGCTCGGCGGTGTTCCTGATCATCGCCGTGCTGGATATCGGCCGCATCAACGCCAATTTCGGCTACGAGGCCGGCGACCGGGTGATCGACGTCGCCGGCGAGCGCATCCTGCGCCGGATGCGGCAGGGCGACGTGTTTGGCTCGTTTTCCGGCCACAAGTTCGGCGCCGTCCTCAACGACTGCGACGAGCACGCGCTGATCATCGCCACCGAGCGCTTCCGCGAGGCGGTGCGCGGCGAGGCGATCGACTGCGACGGCGCCAGCGTGCGCGCCGATATCGCCATCGGGGCCGTCATGCTGCCGCAGCACGCGCTCACCGGCGCCATGGCCGCCAACCGTGCCGAAGAGGCGCTGGGCGACGCCCGGCGCGACGTCGATCGTCACCTCGCCCTTTACGAGCCGTCGGCTGCCCGCGACGCCCTCCGCCGCCGCAATATCGAGATCGCCGAGGCGATCCAGCGGGGGTTGGCCGAGGATCGCTTCGTGCTGGCCTATCAGCCGATCGCCCGCGCCGGCGACCGGGCGGTGATTTCCTATGAGGCGCTCAGCCGCCTGGCGCTGCCGTCGGGGGAGATCGTCTCCGGCGGTCCCTATGTCGAGGCGGCGGAAAAGCTCGGCCTCATCCGGCGGCTCGACATGCGGGCGCTGACGCTGGTGATGGCCGATCTCCAGGCCTCCCCGGCCCTCAGGCTCTCGGTCAACGTGTCGCCGGAAACGCTGGCCGATCCGGCCTGGCTCAGCATGCTGGTGGCCGGTGCCCGCCGCGACGGCGAAGCGCTCAAGCGGCTGACCATCGAAATCACCGAAACGGCGGCGCTGTCGCGCATCGACGATCTGAGGCGCCTGGTTTCCACCATGCGCGATATCGGCTGCCGCATCGCCATCGACGACTTCGGCTCGGGGCACACGTCGCTGAGGATGCTGCGCGACATCAAGCCGGACTGGCTGAAGATCGACGGCGCCTTCATCCGCGATATCGGCCACGACGCCGACGCCGTGGTGTTCGTCAGGGCACTCACGACGCTAGCCGGTCATTTCGGCATCCGCACCGTTGCCGAATTCGTCCAGGACGAGGCCTCGGCGGCGCTGCTCGCCGAACTCGGCATCTCCGCCTTCCAGGGCCGGCTGATCGGCGAGCCGCGCCTCAGGGCGGGGCCGGGCGCCACGGTGCTCGACGGTCTCCACGACGACGGCTGGCTGCGCGGTCCGCTCGCCGTGGCGCCGGCCTAGAGCGTTCCCGCATTTCATGGAAACGCGGAAACGCTCTATCTTATTGAGTTGACGCATTTTCTTCACGCGAACCGGTGTCCACTTCGCTCGAAAATGCTATCGGCCGAATTATTCGCTTTCCGGCGCCAGCCGGTCGAGCCGCCGCCGCATGGCCTCGAGCTCGTCGCGCAGCGCACCGATGTCGGCGGCGCGGCTTTCGGCAGGGGACGCCTCTTCCTCGGGGCCCTCGCCGGGCAGGGCGGCGCGCACCGCCCGTTCGAAGGATTCGGCGTTGAGCCGCACCTGCTCGCCGAGCTTCTCGCTGAGGGTCGAGGCGCCCAGCGCCTCGCCGGCGATGCCGCGCATCTTGCCCTGCTCGCGCGCGAACTGGCCGATGGAATATTCGAGGAAGGCGGGCACCATGGCCTGCAGTTCGTCGCCGTAGAAGCGGATGAGCTGGCGCAGGAAATTGACCGGCAGGAGATGCGGTCCGCGCGTCTCTTCCTCGAGAATGATCTGGGTCAGCACCTCGTGGGTGATGTCCTCGTCGCTTCTGGCGTCGATCACCATGAAATCGACATTGGCGCGCACCATGGCGGCGAGGTCCTGCAGCGTGACATAGCTGGAGGTGCCGGTGTCGTAGAGCCGCCGGTTGGCGTATTTCCGGATGACAGTGCTTTGCTTCGCCCTCGACATGGGGAGCCTCTTGCCGCGTCGCCGCGTCCTGTCGCGGCGCAGCCAGCATAGGGGCAATGGTGCACCGCAGCCAAGTCTTTTGCTCCGCACGTATTTCTTTTTGCGCTGCGGCACGGGGCTTCTCCCATCGGATAGCCGGAGAAGGATGCCAAAGGCCGAAAGGACTGGTATTATAGAAACTTGCATCGGTTCTCGGAGGGGAGGGCGGTGCGGGCCGGTCAGGCATCGGGGGATCGGGGAGGCATGGTTCGCGTCGTTACGGCCTTGTCGGGGCTGGTGTTGGTCGTCCTGGCGTTGCGCCTGGCGATGGCGCCGCTGTTTCCGCTCGACAAGTTCGTCGCGCCGGCCATCGCCGCCTTCGAGGCGGAAACCGGCACGGTGGTCAAGGTCGGCGACGCCGACCTCGAATTGCTGCCGACGCCGCGCGTCGTGGCCACCGACGTGGGGATCGTGCTGCCCGACGGCCTCGGCAACCTGCATGCCGACCGGCTCCTGCTGGCTCTCGGCCCGCTGCCCTTCCTGTCCGGCTCGGCCGAGCTCGGCAGCGTGACGGTCGAGCGGCCAACACTCAGTCTGTCCCTCGAAGGCGGCGACCTCGATCCGGCGAAAGCGATCGGCGCGCTGGCTGAGCTGGCCGGCCGGGCAACCAGCCGGCATTTCCTGGCCACCGATGGACGGCTCAGTGTTTCGGCCGGTGGCGTGCAAACCAGCCTTGACGGGGTCACGGTTTCGGCCAGCCGTGCCGACGGTGGCGATCGTCTCGTTCTCCAGGCGATGCTCAATCGCACGCCGCTGTCGCTGACGATGGAGGCCGGGTCGGCCGGCGCTGCCCGGGCGCATTTCACCACGCCGGCAATGAGCCTCGGCCTCGACGGTGGCCTTGCCGGTGGCGCCTTCGCCGGCCGCCTCGATCTGATGGTGCCGGACGCCGCCGCCCTCGGCGGTCCGTTTGCCGTCGCATCCGGGCCGGTCCGGCTCGACGGCGCCGTTACGCTGGCAACCGGCCGGGCGGAAATGATCGATGCGTCGGCCACGGCGTTCGGCGGCAGCGGACGGCTGTCGGCCGCGCTCGATCTCGGGCCTCCGCGCGCCTCCGTCGATCTTCACGCCGATTTCGGGCGATTGCCGGCGGAGTCACTGGCGACGCTGGCCAGCCTTGCCGCCCGTCTCGGCTTCGACCCGGTCGCCGGCCGCGCGCCCCTTGATGCCGGGCTCGACCTGAAGCTCGCCGACCTCGCGCTTGCCGCCGGCAGCATCCGCAACGTCCGGCTCACCGCCGTCGACCGCGACGGGCGCTTCGGCGCGCTGCTCGATGCGACGGCCGGCCAGGGCACGCTGTCGAGCCGGCTCGATCTCGTCCCCGACGGCGACGGCCGGCGCCTCGGGGCTTTTTTTGCCGTCAAGGACGCCGAGGTCGGCGATGTCGTGGCCCTCGCCGGCCTTGCCTTGCCGCTGACGGGTCGTCTTGCCGGCGATCTCCGCCTGTCGGCGCACGGCCGGTCGACCGACGAACTGGCGGCGACGCTGGCGGTCGATGGCGCCGGCCAGCTCAGGGATGGGAAACTCGGCGGTCTGCCGCTCGTCGGCGGGGCGGCACTGCCGACCTTGTCGCAACTTTCCGCCGATCTGTCGGTGGTCGGTCTCGACAAGCCGGCGCGCCTCACCGGCCAGGCGACCGTATCGTCGGGCGTCGTCTTCCTGGAGGCGACGGCGGCGCCGCGCCGGCTGATCGAAGGCGGCGCCGCGCCGGTCGAGCTTCGGCTCAACGGGCCGACCCTGTCCGCCGGCTTCGACGGCGACGTCGATCCGGTCGCGCTGGCGGCAGACGGCAGCCTGACGCTGGCAAGCCGCCGGCTGTCGGCCCTCGCCGGGGTCGCCGGCCTGCCGGATAGCGCCTCGCTGGATGGCCGGCTCGAGGCAGGCGCCGGTCGCCTGACGCTGTCCGACGCGCGATTGATGCTCGGCGATGGCGCCTTCAGCGGCCTGATCGATCTGTCCGCCGCCGGCGACCGCGGCCGCCTTACCGGCCGTCTCAGCGGCGATACGGTCGACGTCGCCGCCCTGGCGGGCGTGCTGGCCGATGCGCTGTCCGGCGCCGGCCGGCAGCTCGCGGCCGCCATCGACGCCGATCTGCGGATCGAGGCGAGCCGGATCGCCGCCGGTCCGGTGGCGGCGGCCGGCGGCCCCGTCGATCTTCGCGTCGGCGGCAAGGGCGCCGAGATCGGGCTTCCCCGGCTGTCGCTCGGCGGCGGCAGCGGCACGGCGACGCTGACGGTCAAAGCGGGCGACCGGCCCGCCTTCGCCGCCAAGGGCAAGCTCGAGGGCGCGCGCCTCGCCAGCCTGGCGCCGGTCATCGGCGCCGCCGTCGATGGCGAACTCGATCTCACGGCCGATATCGGCGCCGCGGGGAAGACGCGGGCCGATCTCTTCAAGTCGGCCGCCGGCACGGCCGAGTTCTCCGTCGCGCACGGCGTTCTCGACGGCCTCGATCCGGTGGCTCTGATCGGCCGGCTGGCGCGCGCTGTGCAGGTCGGCGTCGGGGCGGATCCGGGCCGCGTCGGCTTCGACAAACTGTCCGGTCGTCTGAAATTGGCCAGGGGCGTGGCGACGGGCGATAATCTCGCCTTCGCGGCCGGCGGTCTCCAACTGTCGGGCTCGGGAAGTCTCGGCCTGGCGAGCGGGGCGCTCGACCTGCGGCTCAGGCCGAAGATGAAGGGCTACCCCGATTTCGAGGTGCCGGTGGCCGTGGTCGGCCCGCTCACCGCGCCGCGCCTCTATCCCGACATTCCAGGACTCTCAGCCGATCCCGCGTCGGGCTATGCGCGCCTTGCCACCATGGACGGCGGCTTTGCGCGCCTGATCGGCGGCGAAGCGGCGCCGAAGCTCGAAGCCGTCGGGCCGGACGCCATGACGTCGATGATCGACAAGCTGTCCGAACCGTCCAAGCCGGCGGAACCGCCCGTTGCCTCGATCGCGTCGCCGGCCATCGCCGCGCCGTTGCCGCCGGTCCGGCCGTCCGGCCTCGCGTCGGCGGCGCAGCGGGGGCAGGCGTCCCGTCCGCCCGTCCTCGCCGGCGGACCGCTCGACCTCGGGGCGCTCGGGCGGACGCCCGGCCCCGCGGCGCCGGTCAATACACGCGCCGCTCAGTGTCGCCCGGGCCGCGACGGCCGCTGCATTCCCTGATCGTTCAGCCTTTCGCCGACCCGACCGGCGGCAGCCTCGGCACCCAGCGGGTGAGCAGGCCGGCGTTGGTCACCACCGACACCGAGCTCATGGCCATGGCGGCGCCGGCCAGCGCCGGCGTCAGCAGGCCGAAGGCGGCGAGCGGAATGCCGATGACGTTGTAGATGAAGGCCCAGAACAGGTTCTGGCGGATCTTGCGCGACGTGGCGGCGGCGATGTCGAAGGCGGCGGCGACGAGGCGCGGATCGGGGCGCATCAGCGTGATGCCGGCCGTTTCCATGGCGACGTCGGTGCCCGAGCCCATGGCGATGCCGACATCGGCGGCGGCGAGCGCCGGCGCGTCGTTGACGCCGTCGCCGACCATGGCAAGGCGGCCGCCGGCGGCGCGCAAGCCCTCGACCTCGGCGGCCTTGGCCTCGGGCAGCACGTTCGCCCGCCAGTCGTCGAGGCCGGCGGCGCCGGCAATGGCGCGGGCGGCCGGTGGCCGATCGCCGGTGAGCAGCAGCGTGCGGATGCCGCGCCGGCGCAGCTCGGTGACGGCGGCCGGCGCCTCCGGCCGCAGCGCGTCGGCGTAGCCGAACAGGCCAATGGCCCGTCCGTTCTCGGCGACGTAGGCGAGCGTCATTTCCGGCCGCAGGCGGCCGAGGCCGGCCCGGTCGATATCGGCGTGGTCGACGGCGTGCTCGTCGAGCAGCGCGGCGGTGCCGATCAGCACGTCGGCGCCGTCGACGCGGGCGGTGAGCCCCTTGCCCGGCACCGCCGTGACGTCGTCGGCGGCGAGCGGATTGATGCCGTCGGCCACGGCGCGGGCCAGCGTGGCGCGGGCGAGCGGGTGTTCCGAGCCGGTCTGGGCGCCGGCCGACAGCGCCAGCAGCCGGGCCGGCTCCATGCCGTCGGCGGCCACGAGTTCCTGGAGTTCCGGATGCCCGACGGTGAGCGTGCCGGTCTTGTCGAACACCACGGCGCCGACGTGGGCGGCGCGCTCCAGCACCTCGATGTCCTTGATCAGGATGCCGGCGCGGGCGGCGGCGCCGGTGCCGGCGACCAGGGCGGTCGGCGTGGCGAGGCCGAGGGCACAGGGGCAGGCGATCACCAGCACGGCGACGGCGGCGGCCAGCGCCTGCTCGAGGCTGCCGCCGAAGGCGAGCCAGAGCGCGAAGGCGATGGCGGCGACCGCGACCACCACCGGCACGAAGACGGCGGCGACGCGATCGACGAGGCGCTGCACCGGCGCCTTGCCGGATTGGGCGTTTTCCACCAGGCGGGTGATGCGGCCGAGCGTCGATTCCTCGCCGACGGCGCCCACCTCAACGGTGACGGCGCCCTCGCCGTTGACGGCGCCGGTCACCACCGGCTCGCCGGATGCCCGCCGCACCGGTAGGCTCTCGCCGGTGATGACCGCCTCGTCGAAATGGCTCTCGCCCGAGAGGATGCGTCCGTCGACCGGCACGCGCTCGCCGGGGCGGATCAGCACGCGGTCGCCGGGCAGGATGCTCGTCACCGGCACCACGGTCTGGCTGCCGTCCTCGGCAAGCCTGGTCGCCGTCTCCGGGCGGAGCGCCATCAGCGACCGCACGGCGCGGGTGGTGGAGGCCTTGGCGCGCTCTTCGAGGAATTTGCCCAGCAGGACCAGCGTCAGCACCACGGCCGACGCCTCGAAGTAGAGGTGTTCCTCGACCATGTGATGGACGGTCGCCATCATGTAGACCGAGAAGCCCCAGGCGGCGGTGGTGCCGAGCGACACCAGCACGTCCATGTTGGCGCCGCCGCCGCGCAGGGCGTTCCAGGCGCCGCGATAGAAGCGGCGGCCGGCGAGAATCTGCACGGCGGTGGCCAGCGCCAATTGCACATAGGCCGGCAGGATATGGCCGAAGCCGGCCATCATCGCCACCATGGCGACGACGAAGGGCAGCGTCATGAGGGCGCAGACCGCCAGCAGCCAGGCGGTGCGACGGCGGCCTACCGCGGCCTCGGCCTCGCGCGCCTCCCGTTCGGCGCGGGCGACGACGGGATCGTCGGATCTCAAGATGGCCGAGAAGCCGGCCCGGTCGACGGCGGTGGCGATCGCCTCGGGCGTTACCGCCGGTCCGACGGCGATGTCGGCGCGTTCGAGGGCGAGGTTGACGCGGGCGTCGAGAATGCCCGGCGTCTTCTTCAGCACGCGTTCGAGGCGGGCCGAGCAGGCGGCGCAGGTCATGCCGCGGATGTCGAAGGAACGGACGGAGCTATCGGTCATGTCACACCTCTGCCGATCCTATAGCAGATGACGACCGCCGGGCGCCTCTCTCCCGTTCACTTTGTCGTTGCTCAGCCGCGCCAGTGCCGCCCGTCGAGGCGCAGGCCGAAGGTGCTGGGGCGGCGGGCGAAGTCGACGAGGCCGGCCAGCGCCGGGCGGTCGTGGACGATGATCGCCGTCGGCAGGGCGGCCATCAGGCTCTGGTGCGGATATTTGTCCTCGAAGGCGGCCCGGAAGCTGCCCTGCTGCAATACCTTGACGATGCGCGGCGCGATGCCGCCGGCCAGATAGACGCCGCCGTGCGCCAGGAAGGTCAGGGCGAGATTGCCGGCGATCCGGCCGAGATGCTCGGCGAACAGGGCGACGGTTTCGACCGCGATCGGGTCGCCAGCCTCGGCGGCGGCGGTGACGGCGGCCGGCGTGTCGCAGGCGGGAAAGTTCTTGCCGGCGGCGGCGACCGCCCGGTAGAGGCGCAGGAGGCCGGCGCCGCAGATGATCGTCTCGCCGGTGACCCGGCCGCCGGCCCGCTCGATATGCGGCCAGATGTCGTAGTCGCGGGCCGTCACCGGCGCGAGGTCGATGTGACCGCCCTCGCCGGGCACCGGCACCCACAGGCCGGCGGCGTCGACGAGGCCGGCGGCTCCGAGGCCGGTGCCGGGGCCGATCACCACCTTGGTGCCGCGCTCGGGCGGCAGGGCGCCGCCAACGGTGACGAGATCCTTCGGCTTCAGGCCCGGCAGGCAAAGGCCGAGCGCCTCGAAGTCGTTGAACAGGATGACGTGGTCGAGCCGGAAGCGCTCGATGAGGCGCTTCGGGGTGACGACCCACGGGCAGTTGGTGAGCTGGGTGCTTTCCTCGCCGATCGGCCCGGCCAGCGCGAACACCAGGGACCTCGGCGCCGGCGCGCCGGCATCGATGACCGCGCTCTGGATGGCGTCCTCGACGGTCGGGAACAGCCGCGTCTCGACGGTGTCGAAATGGCGGATGTCGCCGTCGGCGTCGGTCAGGAGGGCGAAGCGGGCGTTGGTGCCGCCGATGTCGGCGAACAGGACCGGAAAGGTGACGACGCTGGAGACGCTCTGGGACATCGTGGTCTTCGCTCAGTCTGAGGAAACGGGGACGGAATGGATGAGACCGCCGGAGCGGATCAGCAGCTCCGCCGTCGCGTGGTTGAGGGCCATCGGGATGTCGTAGACGACCGACAGCCGGGTCAACGCCTTGACGTCGACGTCGTGCGGCATGGGCGACAGCGGGTCGATGAAGAAGAACAGGCCGCCGAGCCGCCCCTCGGCGATCATGGCGCCGATCTGCTGATCGCCGCCGAGCGGGCCGCTCTTCAGGCGGGTGATGTCGAGGGAGGGACAGGCCTCCTGGATGCGGCCGCCGGTGGTGCCGGTGGCGAACAGGCGAAAGGCGGAAAGCCAGCGCTCGTGAGTGCGGGCGAAGGCGACCATCTCGTCCTTCCGGGCGTCGTGGGCGACGAGCGCGATGGCTGGGGCGATGGCGGGTGCGGTCGGCGCGGTCATCGTGTCCTTCGGATGCAGCAGGGAACTCGCTGGGCACGCTCTTAGCGCCTTTCCCCCTGAAACGGTATCGGTTTTGCTCCTCGCCCTCGGAAATTTCGGCGGCCGCCATATGAAGGCGAACGGCTAGCCCATTATTCTACGGGCAAACGCGTAAAATTGCAGCGGCGATCGGTCGACAATACCGGCGCGCGGCGGTCCGGCGACGCGTCCGGGACGCACAATTCCGCCGGTGTTGGCGCGTTATCCGGCAGCGTCTGCCTCCCCCGAAAGCGTTGTGCATTAATATTGTCCATTTGGTCAAAAACCGAAGAAAGACGATGCAAACCGCTGGAAAGCATGCTTAGGTATGCGCCACTCGGGGGAGGGGCAATTTGGGGTTTCCTCCGCCGACCAGCCCGAACGGGGGCTCCTTCCAAAAGGGGTGAGGAACACAATGATCAACAAACTGATCGGCGCTACCTTTGTCGCAGCCATGCTGGCGAGCACGGCGATGGCGGCGGACATCAAGCCGGCGCTCGTCTACGGCACCGGCGGCAAGTTCGACAAGTCCTTCAACGAGGCGGCCTACACCGGCGCCGAGAAGTTCAAGGCCGAGACCGGCATCGAGTATCGCGACTTCGAGCCGACCGGCGACACCCAGGGCGAGCAGGCGATCCGTAACTTTGCCTCCAAGGGCTTCAACCCGGTGGTGGCCGTCTCCTTCGCCTGGACGTCGGCCATCGAGAAGGTGGCGACCGAGTTCCCCGACACCAAGTTCGTCATCGTCGACGCCGTGGTCGACAAGCCGAACGTCCGTTCCGTGGTCTACAAGGAAGAGGAAGGCTCCTACCTCGTCGGCACCGTCGCCGGCCTGTTCTCCAAGACCGGCAAGGTCGGCTTCGTCGGCGGCATGGACATTCCGCTGATCCGCAAGTTCGAGTGCGGCTACGATCAGGGCGCCCGCGCGGCCAAGGCCGGCAACGACGTGTTCCAGAACTACGTCGGCACCACCGGCGCCGCCTGGAGCGATCCGGTGCGCGCCGGCGAGCTGACCAAGGGCCAGATCGACCAGGGCGCCGACGTGATCTACGCGGCGGCGGGTGCGAGCGGAATCGGCGTGCTGCAGACGGCGGCCGACCAGGGCAAGTACTCGATCGGCGTCGATTCGAACCAGAACTACCTGCATCCGGGTTCGGTGCTGACCTCGATGGTCAAGCGCGTCGACCTCGCCGTCTACAACGCCTTCTCCGACGCCAAGGGTGACACGTTCACCGGCGGCGTGCAGGCGCTCGGCATCAAGGAAGACGGCGTCGCCTGGGCCTATGACGACAACAACAAGCCGCTGATCACCCCCGAGATCCTGGCGGCGGTCGAGAAGGCCAAGGCCGATATCGTCTCCGGTGCCATCAAGGTGCACGACTATATGTCGGACAACTCCTGCCCGAAGTGATCTCGCAGTCATGAGGGCGCAAGGCATGGCCGGTTTTCGGGCGTGCCTTGCGCCTTTTTCGTATCCGGAGCCGTCAAGCCGTGAGCCCATCCCCGACCGCAGCGCCCGCCATCGAACTGATCGGCATCGACAAGAAGTTTGGCGCCGTCCACGCCAACAGGAACATCAACCTCACCGTCGCCAAGGGCTCGATCCACGGCATCATCGGCGAAAATGGCGCCGGCAAGTCGACGCTGATGTCGATCCTCTACGGTTTCTACCAGGCCGACGCCGGCGCGATCCGCATCAACGGCCAGGACACCGTCATCCATGACAGCCAGGCGGCGATCTCCGCCGGCATCGGCATGGTCCACCAGCACTTCATGCTGGTCGAGAATTTCTCCGTCCTCGAAAACGTGGTGCTCGGCGTCGAGGGCGGCGCCTTGCTCGGCCGGGGCGTCTCCGATGCGCGGTCGGCGCTGAAGCGCCTCGAGGCCGATTACGGCCTCGAAGTCGATCCCGACGCGATCATCGAGGAACTGCCGGTCGGCCTGCAGCAGCGTGTCGAGATCCTGAAGGCGCTCTATCGCGGCGCCGAGATCCTGATCCTCGACGAGCCGACCGGCGTGCTGACGCCGGCCGAGGCCGATCACCTGTTCCGCATCCTCGGCGTGCTGCGCGACCAGGGCAAGACCATCGTCCTCATCACCCACAAGCTGCGCGAGATCATGGCGATCACCGACACGGTTTCGGTGATGCGGCGCGGCGAGATGGTGGCGACCCGCCGCACCGCCGAGACGACAGTGGAGGAGCTCGCCGAACTGATGGTCGGCCGCCGCGTGCTGTTGCGCGTCGAAAAGGGGCCGGCCTCGCCGGGCGAGGTCGTGCTGTCGGTCCGGAACCTCACGGTCAAGGACGGCCGCGGCGTCGTCATGGTCGACGACGTCTCCTTCGATGTTCGCGCCGGCGAGGTGGTCGGCATCGCCGGCGTCGCTGGCAACGGCCAGTCGGAGCTTCTCGAGGCGATCACCGGCATCCGCAAGCCGGTCTCCGGCGAGATTATGATCCACGGCCAGCCGGTCGCCGGCTTCGACGCCGCCCGCCTGCGGGCGCTCGGCCTCGGCCACATTCCAGAGGACCGGCACCACATGGGCCTGGTGCTGGGTTTCGAGGAAAGCGAGAATTCCGTCCTCGGCTATCACCGTGACGGCCGCTACGGCCGGGGACCGCTGCTCGATCTCGACGCCTGCCGCGACGACGCCAAGGCCAAGATCGAGAAATACGATATCCGGCCGCCCAACTGCCGGCTGAAGACCGCCAACTTCTCCGGCGGCAACCAGCAGAAGATCGTCGTCGCCCGCGAGATCGAGCGCGACCCGTCGCTGTTGGTGGTCGGGCAGCCGACGCGCGGCGTCGACATCGGTGCCATCGAGTTCATCCACCGCCGGCTGATCGCCATGCGCGACGCCGGCAAGGCGGTGCTGCTGGTATCGGTGGAGCTCGACGAGATCCGCTCGCTTTCCGACCGCATCCTCGTGATGTTCGCCGGCCATGTGGTCGGCGAGAAGACGCCGGATACCGGTGAACAGACCCTCGGCCTGATGATGGCCGGCATTGCCGCGTGAGGCCGAGATGAGCACCGCGTCCGTACCGCTTCCCAACTGGATCACCTACGGCCTGATGCCGTTCCTCAACCTCGTCGTCGCATTCCTGATTTCCGGCGTCGTCGTCTGGTTCATCGGCGAAAACCCGCTCGAAGCCGTCAAGCTGCTGCTGCAGGGCGCGCTCGGCAACGGCGAGGGCATCGGCTTCACGCTCTACTACGCCACCAACTTCATCTTCACCGGCCTGTCGGTGGCCGTCGCCTATCACGCGGGCCTGTTCAACATCGGCTCGGAAGGCCAGGCCTATGTCGGCGGCCTCGGCGCGGCGCTGGCCTCGCTCGCCCTCGACCACTACGTGCCCTGGTACGTGACCATGCCCTTCGCGGTGATCGGCGCGGCGATCTTCGGCGCCGCCTGGGCGCTGATCCCGGCCTGGCTGCAAGCCAAGCGCGGCAGCCACATCGTCATCACCACCATCATGTTCAACTTCATCGGCGCGGCGATGATGGTCTATCTGCTGGTCCACGTGCTGATCGTGCCGGGCAAGATGGCGCCGGAAACCCGCGTTTTCCTGGAGGGCGGCCAGCTTCCCAAGCTCGACTGGCTGATCGCGCTGTTCGGCGGCCGGCTCGGGGCGGCGCCGTTCAACGTGTCGTTCCTGATCGCCCTCGTCATGTGCGTCGCCGTCTGGCTGCTGATCTGGCGGACCAAGCTCGGCTACGAGATCCGCACGCTCGGCGCCAGCTCGACGGCCGCCGTCTACGCCGGCATCCCCTATGTGAAGACGGTGATCATCACCATGCTGATCTCCGGCGGCCTCGCCGGCATGATGGCGCTCAACCCGGTGCTCGGCGCCTCGGCCCGCCTGCAGGTGGAGTTCGTCGGCGGCGCCGGCTTCGTCGGCATCGCCGTGTCGCTGATGGGGCGCAGCCACCCGCTCGGCATCGTGCTCGCCGCCGTCCTGTTCGGCGTGCTCTACCAGGGCGGCGACGCCCTGTCGTTCGACATGCCGAAGATCACCCGCGACATGATCGTCGTCATCCAGGGTCTGGTGATCCTGTTCGCCGGCGCCCTCGAATACCTGTTCCGCCCGGCCATCGTCCGGGTCTGGCAGCGGTTCGGCAAGGCCTGAGGAGGAGATCCATGGAAAACCTCGACCTCATCTCGATCCTCGGCTCGACCATCCGCCTGTCGATCCCGCTGATCTTCACCGCGTTGGCGGGCCTGTTCACCGAGCGGGCCGGCGTGTTCGACATCGGCCTCGAAGGCAAGATGCTGTTCTCGGCCTTCGCCGCCGCCGTCGCCGCCTTCATGACCGGCTCGCCCTGGCTCGGCCTTCTCGCCGGCATCACCGTGTCGGTGCTGATCTCGCTGATCCACGGCTTCGCCTCGATCACCAATCGCGGCAACCAGATCGTGTCGGGCGTCGCCATCAACTTCCTGGCCTCCGGCCTGACGGCGGTGCTGGGGCAGGCCTGGTTCAGCCAGGGCGGCCGGACGCCGCCGCTCGCCGCCTCGGCGCGCTTCACCGAGATCGTCTTCCCCTATGCCGCCGAGCTCAGGGAGATGGGCTTCTTCGGCCGCTTCTACGCCAACGTGATTTCCGGCCACAACATCCTGACCTATCTGGCCTTCCTCGCCGTGCCGGCCGCCTGGTGGGTGCTCTACCGCACCCGCTTCGGCCTGCGCCTCCGGGCGGTCGGCGAGAATCCGGGCGCCGTCGATACCGCCGGCATCTCGGTCACCTGGCTGCGTTATCGCGCGACCATCTGCGCCGGCATCCTCTGCGGCTGCGCCGGCACCTATCTCTCCATCGCCCAGTCGGCCGGCTTCGTGAAGGACATGTCGGCCGGCAAGGGCTATATCGCGCTCGCTGCGCTGATCTTCGCCAAGTGGCGGCCGGTGCCGGTGATGCTGGCCTGCCTGCTGTTCGGCTTCCTCGACGCCTTTGCCAACTTCATGCAGGGCAAGAGCGTGCCGGGCATCGGCGAGGTGCCGGTGCAGATCTTCCAGGCGCTGCCCTATGTGCTGACCTGCGTGCTGCTCGCCGGCTTCATCGGCGTCGCCCGGCCGCCCAAGGCCGGCGGCGTGCCCTACGTCAAGGAGCGCTGAGATGGCCGATTTCGACCAATTGTTCGCGGCGGCGAGCGCCGCCCGCGCCCGGGCCTACGCCCCTTACTCCAACTACGCCGTCGGCGCGGCGCTGCTGGCCGACGACGGCAAGGTCTATTCCGGCTGCAATGTCGAGAACGCCTCGTTCCCCGAGGGCTGGTGCGCCGAGACGACGGCCATCGGCCATCTGGTAATGGGCGGTGCAAGGCGTATCGTCCGCGCCGTGGTGGTGGCGAGCCGCATCGATGGCGAGCGCGTGCCGGGCGGCCGCTTCTGCACGCCGTGCGGCGGTTGCCGCCAGCGGCTGATGGAATTCGCGGCGTCGCCGGCCACCGAGATCTGGGCCGCCGACCCCGACGGCGCCAGCCAGCGTTTCACCATGGCCGAGCTGCTGCCGGCCGGTTTCGTTCTGGAGGAGTGAACGAACATGTCCGAAATCTCCAACGCCGCCCGCGCGGCGGCGATGATCGCCGCCAGGACGGATCTGAAGCCGCTCGTCGGCATGGTGCTCGGCTCCGGGCTCGGCTCGTTCGCCGACAGCGTGGAGGGCGCCGTCCGCTTTTCCTTCGCCGAGCTGCCGGGCTTTCCGGTCTCCACCGTCTCCAGCCACAAGGGCGAGCTGATCGTCGGCCGCATCGCCGGCCAGCCGGTGGCGGTGCTGTCGGGCCGCGCCCATTATTACGAGCACGGCGAAGCGGCGGTCATGAAGACGCCGATCGAGGTGCTGAAGCTGATCGGCTGCCGCGCCGTGATCCTGACCAACGCGGCCGGCGGCCTGCACCTGGAGGTCGGCCCGGGCGAGCTGATGCTGATCACCGACCACATCAATTTCACCGGCTCCAACCCGCTGGTCGGCGAACTCGGCGACGAGCGCTTCGTCGGCATGTCGCAGGCCTACGACCCACGCCTGCAGGAGCTGTTCCGCGAGGCGGCGGCCGCCGAGGGTATCGCGCTGCATGCGGGCGTCTACGTCTGGTTCACCGGTCCGTCCTTCGAGACGCCGGCCGAAATCCGCGCGGCCAAGATCCTCGGCGGCGACGCCGTCGGCATGTCGACGGTGCCGGAGGTGATCCTCGCCCGCTACATGGGCCTCGAGGTGGCCGCCGTCTCCACCGTCACCAACCCGGCCGCCGGCCTCACCGACCAGGAGCTCAGCCACGAGGAGGTGAAGGAGGCGGCGCCGAAGGGAGCCGAAAAGCTGCGGCGCCTCCTGCCGCGCGTCATCAAGGGGTATGGGGCAGCCTACGGAGCATCCGCATGAGCTTCCTGCCGCAGGAAATCATCCGCCGCAAGCGCGACGGCGCCGCGCTCGGCCGCGACGAGATCGCCTTCATGGTCGAGGGCCTGACGGTCGGCTCGGTGACCGAGGGGCAGGTGGCGGCCTTCGCCATGGCCACCTTCTTTCGCGGCATGACCATCGACGAGCGCGTGGCGCTGACGCTTGCCATGCGCGACTCGGGCGTTGTGCTCGACTGGTCCGACCTGCCGGGACCGGCCCTCGACAAGCATTCGACCGGCGGCATCGGCGATACCGTGTCGCTGATGCTGGCGCCGGCCGTCGCCGCCTGCGGCGGCTTCGTGCCGATGATCTCCGGCCGCGGCCTCGGCCACACCGGCGGCACGCTCGACAAGCTCGACGCGGTGCCGGGCTACCGGACGCAGCCGGACAACGAGCTGTTCCGCAAGGTGGTGCGCGAGGTCGGCTGCGCCATCATCGGCCAGACCACCGATCTGGCGCCGGCCGACAAGCGGCTCTATGCCATCCGCGACGTGACCGGCACGGTGGAGAGCATCGACCTGATCACCGCGTCGATCCTGTCGAAGAAACTCGCCGCCGGCCTTCACGGGCTGGTGCTCGACGTCAAAACCGGCACCGGCGCCTTCATGGCAAGCCTCGAAGACTCGCGGGCGCTGGCCGAAAGCCTGGTCAGCGTTGCCAATGGCGCCGGCCTGCCGACCATCGGACTGATCACCGACATGCACGAGCCGCTGGGCACGGCGGCTGGCAACGCGCTGGAAGTGCAGCTCGCCGTCGATTTCCTGACCGGCAGGCGCATCGACCCGCGCATGTGGGAGGTGACGGTGGCGCTGGCGGCCGAAATGCTGGTGATCGGCGGCCTTCGCCCCGACCTTGGCGAGGCGCGCGTCGCGGTCGAGGAAGCCCTCACCTCCGGCCGGGCGGCGGAAATCTTCGGCAGCATGGTCAGCGCGCTCGGCGGTCCGATCGATTTCGTGATGAAGGCCGACACCTATCTTGCCAAGGCGCCGGTGGTGAAGCCGGTGCCTCCGCCGCAGGCCGGCACCGTCGCGGCGATCGACGCGCGGGCGATCGGCGTTGCCGTCGTCGGGCTCGGCGGCGGCCGCACCCGGCCGCAGGACGCCATCGATCCGTCGGTCGGCTTCTCGGCGCTGGCCGGGCGCGGCGAGGACGTCGGTCCCGACCGGCCGCTCGGCTTCGTGCATGCGGCGAGCGAGTCGGCGGCCGACGCCGCGGCGGCGGCGCTCGTTGCCGCCTACCGGCTGGGCGACCGGCCGGAGCGCGGGCCGTCGGTGGTCGAGCGGGTCGGCGGTTAAAACAACTTCCCGGGACGGCCGCGGACGGCGCCGCCCCGGAGCTTTGCAAGAGATCTGGGCGCCGACCGGGCGCCGGGGAGGAACCATGAAACGAGCCATCGTCATCGTGCTCGACAGCTTCGGCATCGGCGGCGCGCCGGACGCCGCCCGCTTCGGCGACGAGGGCGCCGACACGCTCGGCCATATCGCCGCCGAATGCGCGGCCGGGCGGGGCGACCGGGAGGGCTTGCGGTCGGGCCCGCTTTCGCTTCCCAATCTCGAGCGCCTCGGCCTTGGCCTCGCCGCCGAACTCGCCACCGGCCGGAAGCCGGCCGGCTTCTCCCGCACCACCGCCGAGGGCCGCTATGCCGCCCCGGCCGAGGTGTCGAGCGGCAAGGACACGCCGTCCGGCCACTGGGAGATCGCCGGCGTGCCGGTGCCCTTCGAGTGGGGCTATTTCCCGCCGGAGCCGCCGAGCTTCCCGGCCGAGCTGATCGAGGCCTATGTGCGCGAGACCGGCGTGCCGGGCATCCTCGGCAACTGCCACGCCTCCGGCACCGAGGTCATCGCCCGCTTCGGCGAGGAGCATATCCGCACCGGCAAGCCGATCGTCTACACCTCGGCCGATTCGGTGATGCAGATCGCCGCTCACGAGACGCATTTCGGCCTTGCCAAGCTGCTCGCCGACTGCGAGATCGCCCGCCGGCTGGTCGATCCCTACCGCGTCGGCCGGGTGATCGCCCGGCCGTTCGTCGGCGAAACCAGGGACAGCTTCAAGCGCACCGCCAACCGGCGCGACTACGCCGTGCCGCCGCCCGAGCCGACGCTGCTCACCCGCGTCGAGGCGGCGGGCGGCAAGGTCTACGGCATCGGCAAGATCGGCGACATCTTCGCCCACCAGAACGTCACCATCGGCCGCAAGGGCAAGTCCAACGACGGCAACCTCGACCTCGGCATCGCCGCGCTCGGCGAAGCCGGTGCCGGCGACCTCGTCTTCGTCAATCTCGTCGACTTCGACACCGAATACGGCCATCGCCGCGACGTCGCCGGCTATGCCGCCTGCCTGGAGGCCTTCGACCGCCGCCTGCCGGAAGTGGAAGCGGCGATGGCCGCGGGCGACATGCTGCTGATCACCGCCGATCATGGCTGCGATCCGACCTGGCGCGGCAGCGACCACACGCGGGAGCGCGTGCCGGCGCTGTTCGCCGGCCAGGGCGTGCCGCCCGGTTCGGCCGGCCGGACCGATACTTTCGCCGACATGGCCGAGACCGTCGCCGCCTGGCTCGGCCTGGCGCCGGGCCTGCACGGCCGCTCGCTGATCTGAAAGACGCTTGATGACCGAACCGACCGCCGCGCCTTCGGTGGCGAAGGCCGAACTGCACGTCCATCTGGAGGCCGGCGCCGCGCCGGAGCTCGTCCGCCGCAACGCCGTCCGCTACGGGGTCGACGTGTCGCGGCTGTTCGACGACGAGGGGCGCTATCTCTGGACGGATTTCTCGTCCTTCCTCGTCGCCTACGACCTCGCCGCCTCGGTCTTCCGCACGCCCGAGGATTTTGCCGAGGTCGCCGAGGTCTACCAGCGGCAGGCCGCCGCCGCCGGCTCGATCTACACCGAGTTCTTCGTGTCGCCCGACTTCGGGGCACGTTCCGGCCTCGGTTACCGCGCCTATCTCGAGGGTATCGTCGAGGGATTGCGCCGGGCCGAGGCGGCGACCGGCATCGTCGGCCGGGTGATCCCGCTCATCGAGCGCCACTACGGCCCGGAGCGCGGCGTCGAGGCGGCGCGGGCGGCGGTGAACAATCTGGTGCCGGAGGTCGTCGGCTTCGGCATGGCCGGCGAGGAGCGCCTGCACGCGCCGCACGAGTTTGCCGCCGCTTTCGAGATCGCCGCCGAGGCGGGCCTGCCGCTCACCTGCCATGCCGGCGAATGGTGCTCCTGGGAGGGCGTCGCGGCGACGCTCGACGCCATTCCGGTGAAGCGCATCGGCCATGGCGTGCGCGCCGTCGAGAACGCCGACCTCGTTCGCCGCATCGCCGAGGAGGGCATCCATCTCGAAGTCTGCCCGGTGTCCAACGTCACGCTCGGCGTCTACCGGGACTACGCCGATCATCCGCTGCCGGCGCTGAGGGCGGCGGGGGTGCGTCATTCGCTCAATACCGACGATCCGCCGTTCTTCTGGACGTCGGTCGGGCATGAATATCGGGTGGCGCGCGACGCCTTCGGACTGACCGATGCCGAGCTCGCGGCGGTGACGCGGACGGCGATCGAGGATTCGTTCTGCGACGCGGCGACGAAAGCGCGGCTCCTCGCCCGGCTACCGGTCTGAATCTGGTGGAGATCGGGGAAAATGCCGGTTTCGGAGGCGGCTTCGAGCCTCTATGGTCGCCGAAACTCAAAGCCCGCGAGGAACCCATGAGCGTCAAGGTCATCGATCATCCGCTGGTGCAGCACAAGCTGACCATCATGCGCAACAAGGAAACCTCGACGGCGAGCTTCCGGCGGCTTCTGCGCGAGATCTCGACGCTGCTCTGCTACGAGGTGACGCGTGACCTGGCGCTGACCGAGGTGGAGATCGAGACGCCGCTCCAGACGATGACGGCGCCGACCCTCGAGGGCAAGAAGCTGGTGTTCGCCTCGGTGCTGCGCGCCGGCAACGGCCTGCTCGAGGGCATGCTCGATCTGGTGCCGGCGGCCCGCGTGGCGCACATCGGCATCTACCGCGACCACGAGACGCTGCAGCCGGTGGAATATTACTTCAAGGCGCCGGCCGACCTGTCCGACCGGCTGACCATCGTCGTCGATCCGATGCTGGCCACCGGCAATTCGTCGATCGCCGCCGTCGACAAGCTGAAGGAGCGCGGCGCCCGCGACATCCGCTTCGTCTGCCTGCTGGCGGCACCGGAAGGCATCAAGCACTTCACCGAGGCGCATCCCGACGTGTCGGTGTTCACGGCGGCCATCGACAGCCACCTCAACGAGAAGGGCTATATCGTGCCCGGCCTCGGCGACGCTGGCGACCGCATGTACGGCACCAAGTAGGCGCTCCAGCATAGCAATGTTAAGAAAGCCCCGGTCTCCGGGGCTTTTCCATATGCGCTGACGCCCTTAATGCAGCGAAGTGATCTTGATGATGGCCGGCGCCATGATGACGGCGAACAGCACCGGCAGGAAGAACAGGATCATCGGCACGGTCAGCTTGGGCGGCAGCGCCGCCGCCTTCTTCTCGGCCTCGTTCATGCGCATGTCGCGGTTTTCCTGGCTGAGCACGCGCAGCGTCTGGCCGAGCGGCGTGCCGTAGCGCTCGGACTGGATGAGCGCCAGGCAGACCGCCTTGACGCCATCGAGGCCGGTGCGGTTGGCGAGATTCTCGTAGGCCTGCCGGCGATCGGACAGGAAGGACAGCTCGGCAGTGGTCAGGCTGAGCTCCTCGGCCAGCGGCAGCGACTGACTGCCGATCTCCTCGGAGACGCGGCGAAAGGCGAGCTCGATCGACATGCCGCTCTCGACGCAGATCAGCAGGAGATCGAGAGAATCCGGAAAGGCGCGCTTGATCGACTGCTGGCGCTTTTGCAGTGCGTTGGAGACGACGATCACCGGCAGGTAGAAGCCGGCATAGGCGATCACCAGGCAGATGCCGGCCTTGAAGGGCAAGGGGCGGTCGATCTTCAGCACGACGAAGACGTAGAAGATCGCGATGAGCAGGAAGCCGAAAGGCAGCACGAAGCGGGCGAACAGGAAGGTGGTGGTGGCCGCCTCGCTGCGGAAGCCGGCCTGCTTGAGCTTTTCCTCGCCCTTGTCGTCGAGCAGCGCCTTCCTGAGCGACAGCCGCTCGACCAGGCGGCGCATGTAGGCCTTGGATTCCTTGCCGCGCAGCGAGCCGCGTCCCTCCTCGGCGAGCCGGGCGCGCTCGCGCTGGCGGATTTTCTCGCGCTCGTCGGCCACCGCCCGCATGCGCGCCGGCAGGCGGTCGCTCGACAAGAGCGGCATGGCGAGGCTGAGGACGGTGGCGAAGATGGCGAGCGACACCAGGATGGCCATCAGGGCCACCGGATCGCGCAGGGTATCGATGATCGCGCCCATGGTGGTCCTCAGAAATCGAAGGAAATCATGCGCTTCATGACGAAGACGCCGATCAGCATCCAGAGAATCGAAACGCCGAGGACGATCTGCCCGATCGGCGTGACGAACAGCACCATGATGTAGCCCGGGCTGGTCATGTAGACGAGGGCGGTGACGATGATCGGCAGCGAGCCGATGATCGAAGCCGAGGACTTCGCCTCCATGCTCATCGCCTGGATCTTGGCGCGCATCTTCTTGCGCTCGCGCAGCACCTTGGCGAGGTTGCCGAGCGCCTCGGAAAGGTTGCCGCCGGCCTTCGACTGGATGGAGAGGACGATGCCGAAGAAGTTGGTCTCCGGCAGCGGCACGCGCTCGTACATCCGGACGACCGCCTCGTCGATCGGCATGCCGAGCTGCATCGCCTCGATGACGGTGCGGAACTCGCTCCTGACCGGTTCCTTGGCCTCGCTGGCGATCATCCGGAGGCAGTCGTTGAGCGGCAGGCCGGCCTTGACGCCGCGGACGATGACCTCGACGGCGTTGGCGAGCTCGTCGATGAAGGCGGCGTGGCGGCGCTTGCGGATGAAGTTGACCAGGAAGCGCGGCAGGCCGACGGCGCCGACGAAGCCGGCGCCGAGCACCAGGAGGAGCGGCAGTCCGACGAGGAAGCAGACCAGCGTGACGACGAGGCCCGTCACGGCGCTGTAGGTGTAGAAGCGGCCGATGGACAGGGTCAGGCCGGCCTGCTGGAGCCGGAGCTGCATCGGCGGGTTGGTCGATTTCGACGCCTTGTGCTTCTGCTTGACCTCAAGGTCCTTCAGCGTCTCCTGGACGTTGCGGCGGCGGGCGGTCGGCGTGGCGGCCGCCGCCCTGGTCCGCTCGACCTCGGCCGACGGCGCGGCCACCAGCGTGCGCCGCCGCTCGACCGATGCCTGTCGCTCGATGCGGTCGTAAAGGAAGCCGTAGAGCAGCGCGGCGATCGAAAACCCGACGAGGCCCATCATCGCGAGGACGCGGATATCGATCTGCATGCTCCTCTCCCCTATCGCTCGCGGATGATCAGGCGTAGGCGCCGGCCGGCGCCGGCGCTTCGGATGCGTCGAGGGCGGCGGCGAGCCGCCGCTCCTCGCCATAATAGCGGGCACGGTCCCAGAATTTCGGCCGGCCGATGCCGGTCGACCGGTGCCGGCCGATCAGCCGCCCGTCGCTCTCCTCGCCGACGATGTCGTAGACGAACAGGTCCTGGGTGATCACCACGTCGCCTTCGAGGCCGACCACCTCGGTGATGTGGGTGATGCGGCGCGAGCCGTCTCTCAGGCGGGCCGCCTGGATGATCACGTCGACCGAGGTGACGATCATCTCGCGCACCGTCTTGGACGGCAGCGTGTAGCCGCCCATGGAGATCATCGATTCGACGCGCGAGATCGCCTCGCGCGGCGAGTTGGCATGCAGCGTGCCCATCGAGCCGTCGTGGCCGGTGTTCATCGCCTGCAGGAGATCGAAGGCCTCGGGGCCGCGCACTTCGCCGACGATGATCCGCTCGGGGCGCATGCGCAGGCAGTTCTTCACGAGGTCGCGCATGGTCACCTGGCCCTCGCCCTCGAGATTGGGCGGGCGGGTTTCCAGGCGGACGACGTGCGGCTGCTGGAGCTGGAGCTCGGCGGCGTCCTCGCAGGTGATGATGCGTTCGGTCGGCTCGATATAGGCGGTGAGGCAGTTGAGCAGCGTCGTCTTGCCGGAGCCGGTGCCGCCGGAGACCAGCACGTTGCAGCGGCAGCGGCCGATGATCTCCAGGATGGTGGCGCCTTCGGGGGTGATCGAACCGAACTTGACGAGCTGCGGCAGCGTCAGCTTGTCCTTCTTGAACTTGCGGATGGTCAGCGTCGGCCCGTCGATGGCGAGCGGCGGCGCGATGACGTTGACGCGGCTGCCGTCCGGCAGGCGGGCGTCGCAGATCGGCGAGGCTTCGTCGACGCGGCGGCCGATCTGGCTGACGATGCGTTGGCAGATGTTCATCAACTGGACGTTGTCGCGGAAGCGCACGCCGGTCTTGACCATCTTGCCGGCCACTTCGATGAAGGTGGCGTTGGCGCCGTTGACCATGATGTCGGCGATGTCGTCCCGGGCGAGCAGCGGCTCGAGCGGGCCATAGCCCAGCACGTCGTTGCAGATGTCGTCGAGCAGCTCTTCCTGCTCGGAGATCGACATCACCACCGCCTTCAGGGTGATGATGTCGCCGACGATGTCGCGAATCTCCTCGCGGGCGGTTTCGATATCGAGCTTGGCGAGCTGGCTGAGGTCGATGGTCTCGATCAGCGCCGAGAAGATCGACGACTTGGTGTCGTAGTAGCTGTCGGACTTGCGCCGTTCCTGCATTTCCGGCGCCGGTGCGGGCGTGGGGCGGGCAGCGGCGGCAGGGGGCGGCGTCGCCACCGGCGCGGCGGCGGCCGGTTCGACGACCCGCGCTGCCGGGGCCGTCGCCGGTTTTTCCGGTGCCGAACCGAATGAGCCACGCTTGCCAAAGGACATCGAACGTCTCCTCGTCCTGGTCGTCAGTGCGCCTTGAGGCGCGGCAGGCGGGCGAGCAAGGGCATGAGAGCCGACTTGCGGCCGCTGCGGGCGACGCTGCGGCCGGTGAGCCGGGCGGCGAGCGCATCGAACATCTGGGCAACCGGCGAACGGGCGTTGATCTCGGCGATCATCTGGCCGTTGTTGGTCGCCGTGCCGAACAGGGCGGCGTCGAAGGGGATGACGGCTGCGGGATCGAGCTGCAGGGCCTTCTGGAAATCGGCGGGCTTGATCTCCGGCCGCTTCGGCAGGCCGACCTGATTGATGACGAGGCGCGGCGCCTCGTCGTTGGGGCGGGCGATCTTCAACTGGTCGATGAGGTTCTTGGCGTTCCTGAGGGAGGCGAGGTCGGGCATCGCCGTGATCACCACGTCGTCGGCGGCGCCGAGCAGCCGGCGCACCCATCCCGTCCAGAGGTGCGGCAGATCGAGAATGACGGCCGGCGCACCGACGCGGGCGGCCTCCAAAATCGGATCGAAAGCCATCTCGTCGTGATCGAAGGCGCGGTCGAGGGTGGCCGGGGCGGCGAGCAGGCTCAGATTGTCGGCGCATTTGGAGAGCAGCCGGTCGAGGAAGACGTCGTCGACCCGGTCGCCGGCAGCGAGCGCGTCGGCGAGCGTCTGCGGCGGCTCCTGGTTGAAGTCGAGGCTGGCGGTACCGAAGGGCAGATCGAGATCGGCCAGCACGACGCCGCCGTCGAAGCCACGCGACAGCGAGAAGGCGACATTGTGGGCGACGGTCGACGAGCCGGCACCGCCGCGGGCGCCGATGAAAGCAATGGTCCGTCCCACCGGCTTCACATCGGGCGAAAGATAGATCTCGCCGATCTCGCGGATGACGTCGTAGAGGTCGAAGGGAGCGACCATGTACTCGGAAACACCGCGGCGCATCAGGTCGCGATAGAGGGCGACGTCGTTGTGATGGCCGATCAGCACCACCTTGGTGCCGGCGTCGCAGACGGAGGCCAACTGGTCGACCTGCTCGAGCACCTGTTCGCGCCGTTCGCGTGTTTCGACGAACAGAAGGTTGGGCGTCGGTGCGGCGACGTAGAAGTCGAGGGCGGCGGCGACGCCGCCCTGATGCACCTTGACGTGCGCCTTGGCCATGCGGCGGTCGGCGGCCGCCTGCTCCAGCACGTCGGCGACCTCCGGCGTCTCGCAGAACGCCTGGATGGCGATGCGCGGCACCGGCCTCAGCCCGTCGGCGTCGGCGGGTCGACCGGAGGTGGTGGGGACGAACGGATCGTCGATGGTCATGGCCGTCGGTTCCTAGAAAGTCGAAGTCGGATAGGTGGCCGACGGGCTCGTTCCCTTGGCCGCCTTCTGCAGCATTTCCCAGCGCTGCCAGCCGCGCACCGGCGTCTCGGCCCGAGGCGTCAGGAGATCGTTCGGATTCTCCACCATGGCGGCGAGATTGGCCTGGGTCGCGCAACCGAACTCGGCGCCGTCGGTGCCCTTCTGGTTGTCGGGCATGAGGTCGGACGTCCAGCGGCCGCAAGGGGGGCTCACCGCCTTGATGCGAGCAAACCCGAGCCGGATCGGCGCGGGAACGCGGGGATCGGCGACGGTATAGGTCTGGTTTCTGAGATAGGCCGCGGCGACGCCCGATTGCCTGAGCACGGTGCGGATCTGGCGCGCGAGATAGTCGGCGGCCGCCTGATTGATCGATCCGGCGGGCGTCATCACCACCACCGGTCCGGTGGCGTTTCGCGCCGCGTCGGCGCCGAAATCGGCGACCACCGCCCGGAGCTCGGGCGAAAGGCCGCCCGTGCCGGTGCCGACCGGGATGTCCAGCGTTTGGGGCGCCTCGGTGACGGCGATCGGATAGGCGCTGCGGTAGCCGTCGGCCGGCAGGCCGTCCGTCAGCGCCTGTCCCTGCCGGTTGCAGGCGGCAAGCGCCAGCGCCAGAGCGACCGCTATCGGCTTTACGGACCGACGCAGCCGCCTTTCGGAGCAGGTAAGCGGATTGATTGCCTGCATGGCACTCCTCCAATGCGCCGGCTTAGTCATAGGAGAAGCCGTAGCGGCCCTGGTACGAACCGGAAGCGGCACCGTTGACGCGGTAGATGCGGTTGATCTGGTTGAGGAAATAGCTCTGTGCGTCCGCCTGGAAGTTGAGATTCTGGTCGGGACGCGTGAGGGCCGACGATGCGACGGGCCTGACGAGATAGGGCGTTACGAAGACCACCAGCTCGGTCTGCTGGCGCTGGTAGGCTTCGCTTTTGAACAGCGCGCCGAGGATCGGCAGGTCGGACAGGCCCGGCGTGCCGTTGATGGTCTTGGAGATGTTGTCGCGCAGCAGGCCGCCGATGGCGATGGCGCCGCCGGACGGGACTTCGACGGTGGTTTCGGCGCCGCGTTTCTTGATGCCCGGCACGTCGGAGCTGAGCGAGGTGTCGATGTCGCTCACCTCGGTGTTGATGTTGAGGCTGATGCGGCCCGAGCTCAGCACCACCGGCGTGAACTTCAGGATGACGCCGTATTCCTTGAAGTTGATGGTGTTGCCGTTGTTGCTGACCAGCGTGTAGGGAATCTCGCCGCCCACCACCACCTTGGCCGGCTGGCCGGAAATCGCCGTGACGTTCGGCTCGGCCAGCGTACGCACCACGCCCTGGGTCTTCAGGGCGTTGATCATGGCCGCGAAGTGGTCCGTTCCGATGCTCAGCGCCGAACTGGTGCTGGCGTCGCCTATGCCGAACAGCTTGGTGGAGTCGGAGGATAGTCCCGCCAGGTTCGAGGTGAGATTGTTGGGAGAGCTCGCCGCGGCGACGACGCCCCCCGCCGCGGCCATGTCGATGCCGAGCTTCCTGACGGTGTTTTTCTCCACCTCGGCGATGACGACGCGAAGGTTGACCTGATCCGAGCCGGAAACGGTGATCGAATTGACGATCTTGTCGGTCGAGCCGACGAACTTGGCGGCGATATTGGCGGCGGTGGCCGCCGCTTCGGCCGAGGTGACGGTGCCCGACAGCACCAGCGAATCGCCGAGCGACTGCGCCTTGATGTGCGAGCCGGGAATGACGTCGGCGAGGGTGCTTTCGAGGCCGACGGTGTCGCGACCGATCACCAGCTCGAAATGGGCGATCTGGCGATTGCCGCTGCCGAACAGGAAGATGTTGGCCTCGCCGACGCTCATGCCGATCAGGTAGATCTTGCGATTGTTGCGCACCACCGCGTCGGCGACCGCCGGGTTGGACACCAGAACGTCGCGGATATCCTCGGGCAGGTCGATGACCATCGACTTGTTGAGACCGAGGTTGATGACCCGGCCTTCGATGTCGGCGACCGAGCTGATGGCGGCGGGATCGGCGGCGCGGGCGGTTTCGAGGGGAAATGCGAGGCCGGCAGCGAAAAGACCCGCGAAAGAGAGGGTCAGCGCTAGAGCGTTTGCTCGTTTCATGGAAACGCGAAAACACTCTATCTTTTTGAATTGACGCATTTTCTTCACGCGAACCGGTGTCCACTTCGCTCGAAAATGCTCTAGGCAGCGGTTCATGACCGGGTTTCCTGCGGTTGCGGTCGGTCGGGGCGCTTGGTTCATGGCGCTTGCTGGGCCGTGACGCGAGAGACGACGCCGAATTTCACGACGGCGACGCCGGTGGGCTTGCGCTGGCGGGCAGCCGGCTGGTCGTTATCGACAAGGGGACGGAGCGCCAGCGAGATCGAGCCGATCTGCTGGGCCTGGGTGACGAGCTCGGTCTGGTCGGGCGTGAGCTCCAGCGTTGCGGTGTTCTGCGCCACGATCGACGGCTGCTTGTCGTCGCCGGTCTGCTGCACCGATTGATCGATGGCCAGCACCCTTATGTCGGTCAGGATGGTCTCGGCGACGGCCTCGCCGGCATCCTTCTGGCGCACCAGGAGAATGTCGACGCGATCCTCCGGCAGGATGAAGCCGCCGGCCGTCGAGGCGGCGTTGACGCGGACCGCCACGGCGCGCATGCCCTCGGGCAGGACGGCGGACAGGAAGCCGCGGTCGGACCGCACCAGCTTGGCCTTGCGGATCGGCTCGCCGGCCAGGATGGGGCTGCGCGCCAGCATGCTCTTCAGATCGGTGACGGCATCCGGTTCAGCCGATCGTTGAATATAGCCGTCGCTGAGTCCGTCCTTCGGCCAGGGTTTCCAACTGACGTTTTCCGCATCGACGGTCTTGCCGACGCCGATATCCTTGGCGGCAACGAGCACGTCTTCGAGGTCGATCGGCGGCGCCACCGGCTGGGCGGCAACCGTCCGGGGGGTGTCCGGCGCGCGGGTGCCGATCCGGGTCGCTATGAGGCCGGCGCCGGCGGCGGCACCGACGGCGACGAGCAGGATGACCAGTTGGATCGGGCGCATGATGTTGCCTCGCGACAAAGGACGACGAGCGTTCCACTCGGGGTCCAAGTACACGGGGTAACGCTGAATTTATGGTTAATAGGTTGTTGGAAATCGTCTCGGTTTGTAGCGGCCGTTCAGGAATCGTCAGGAATTGGCGGTCCCTGCCGGTTCACGCTTTCGCAAGAGCGAGAAACCATTGCGTATCGGGAAAGACGACCAGCGCGGCGGCGGCGAGCGCCACGCCATAGGGGACGCCGGCGCCCCTTTCGTGCAGGCGCAAGGCTGGAGGCCAGCCGAGCAGCGCGGCGGGCAGCGGGAACGCGCGAAAGCCGAGGATGACCAGCGACAGCGCTCCGCCGAACAGGGCGGTCAGCGCCAGGAAAGGTAGAGCCTGTTCAATGCCGAGCCAGAGCACGATGGCCGAGGCGAACTTGGCGTCGCCGCCACCGAGGAAACCGAAGGCGAACAGGGCGAAAGTGCCGGCGAGCAGGCCGAGGCCGACGAGAAGATGAATGCCGATCGTCGCGAGCGGCAGGCCGGACAGAAGCGCCAGCGCCAGGAAGGCAACAGCGAGCGCCGCCGGGAAGCGGTTCGGAATTTGCATGGTCAGGAGATCGTAACAGGCAGCGACCGTAACCACGATAGGGAAGATAGCAACGAAAAGGGTCGCAACGATCTGCACGGAATTTCTCCGGGATGCCTCAGGCATGAAGTACGGCGACCGACGCTAGCCGAGTGGGGTAAACGGCATCTGAATGGCAAGGATCGTCCAAACGCGTAAGGGGAGGCCGTTCTAGCCTCCCCTTTTGGAACTGAATTCAGCAGGCCCGCGCCAGAGCGACACATCCGGCCTCGCCCTCGACTTCCGGTTGGAAGCAGCCACGCAGAACTTCCACCTGGGTCTCAGGTAGCGTTCTTCATCTTGCCGGCAATCGAGTTGAAGCTAGCGGCGATGTTATTGCCCAAGAGGCCGGCGGCAGAGATGATGGCAACGGCGATCAGCGAGGCGATCAGGCCGTATTCGATGGCGGTGGCGCCGGACTCGTCCTTGAGGAAACGCGACACGAGAGCCTTCATTTGAGGTACTCCTAAGCTCACTTATCTGACAGCACAGGTTCGAAGGTCTAATTTCGCCTGACCCGTCTGAACCGCGGTCAACATAGGCTGCGAGCTATTTCCAGCGAGTTAAGGTGATCGATGAAACTTGACCCTATTGGCAGAAGTCGGTGGATGGTTAAAGTTAACTGAACGCGCAGGCAAAAAACTCTTCTTTTACCTGTCCATTGACCAACGATGCATCCCGATAGGGCCAGAAACTGCTTTTTCTGTTCAAAAAATGGCGCTTGCCGGTGTGGTCAATTTGGAAGGCATTCTGACGCATCGATCCTTTCGTCGGGCTGGAGCGCAGAGAAGAGCAAGGCCGTTGGCGCTTTGTTTACCAACTCCCGGCATGATCGCGGTGAACAGATGGTTACCGGAGCGTCCCATGTCCACGAGGCTCGTTCGTTCGGCTCTACTGGCTGCGGTTCTCGCCGGACCGATGGTCCTCATGGCTGTCCAGGGCCATGCCGCCGACATGGTGAAGGTCGAGCTCGACCAGGCCAGGATCTACCGGTTGGCGGCACCGGCCAGTACCATCGTGATCGGTAATCCGGCGATCGCCGACGCAACGCTGCAAGACGCGCAGACGCTCATCGTGACCGGACGGGCCTACGGCCAGACCAATCTCATCGTTCTCGACGAGCAGGGCGAGACCATCACCGATGTCCAGCTTGCCGTACTCGCCGCATCGGAGAATCTCGTCACGGTCTACAAGGGCGCCAAGCGACAGTCGCTGAGCTGCCTTCCGGAGTGCCAGCCCACTGCCGTGCCGGGCGACGATTCGGAGCATTTCGGCGGCATCCTCGGGCAGGTCGCCCAGCACAACGGTGCCGGCAGTAGCAGCCCGGCCACCGCCTCGACCGGCGGTACTGGCGGCGGCACTGCCAACGCTTCGGCCCAAGCCGCTCCGGCCAGCCAGTAGAATGTGACCGGCTACACCGCTTGGTAAGGTGTTCGAGGCAAACTCCGTCCCTGCGAGCCAATTCGCTGCGGGGAGAAGTCTCGTTGCGCCTGATCTGGCCCTTCCATCATTGCCGCCCGGCGACCGTTATGGCCGACGGAGCGCCGCAGCGTGTGCGACTTCTCGATGACCGCCGTGGCGCGGTGGCCATGGAGTTCGCCATCGTCTCGATTCCGTTCTTCCTGCTGCTGTTTGCCATCTTCGAGATGGCATTGATGTTCTTCATCGGCCAGGTACTCGATACGGCCACCATGTCGGCGTCCCGGCTGATCCGGACGGGCGAGGCTAAGGCGCAATCGCTCACCCAGGACCAGTTCAAGGCGAAGATCTGTGCTGGTATGGTCAGCCTCGTTAACTGTGACGCGCGGCTTTATGTCGACGTCCAGTCCTATTCGAGTTTCGGCTCCTATACGCCGACGAGTCCGCTCGACAAGGACGGCAATATCTCCTCGACCAAATATACCAGCGGCAACAAAAGCGAGATCATCGTCGTCCGCAGTTTCTACGCCTGGCCGGTTATGTTCGACCTGCTGGCGCGCAGCACGACGCGGTTGGCGAGCGGCGACCAGCTGCTCGGTGCCGTTGTTGCCTTCCAGACGGAACCTTTCCCATGGTAGTGCGATTCCGATCGATGACGGCTGGCCTTGCCCGGCTCGGGCAGCGTTTCGCAAGGGAACGCGGCGGCGTGTCGGCGGTGGAGTTCGCACTGATCCTGCCGCTGATGCTGATGATCTACGCCGGCTGCAGCGAGGTGACGACGGCTCTCATCATCGATCGCAAGGTCAGCCGCGCCGCCAGCACCATCTCCGATCTCGTCGCCCAGCAAACCTCGGTCAGTACGAGCTCGATGAACGGCATCTTCGACGCGACGACAGCCATTCTCGAGCCATATAATTCTTCCATAGCCAAAGTGGTGGTGGTCGTCATCGACATCACCTCTTCCGGGCAGAAGGTTGCCTGGTCGAGGGCGCGCCATGATACCGCCGCGACCGCAAACGCAGCACCGCCCACCGGTCTCGCGGTTCCAAGCGATATTGCCTCGGCCGGCAGCGAGGTGGTGGTCGGCCGGGTTACATATGCCTACAGCTCTCCCTTCGCCGACGTCATGAAGAGCATTACCGGCAGGACAGCCTATAATCTTGGCCACATCTTCTACCTGAAGCCACGGCAGGGAACGACGATCGCTTTCACCAGCTAGCCAGCGGACGCCGAGGGGATGCTTGCCGCGAATTCGCTCCGGCCGAAGGCAGAAGGCGACAGTTAACGAGCCGGCAAGACCGGGCTGCTAAGGTGGTTGAACGTATGGCTTGGCGCCCTTCCCCGAGAGATTGCGTTCCGTGGCATCCCCGGCGTTCCACATTTCCACGATCTTGAGGCCGTCGGTGCTGGCCTTTGGCGCCGTGCTCGTTGCGCTCCTGTCGATTACCAGCTTGGTCCGCGATCAAGACGACGAGCGCTATCTCGAGCGGCGCTATGCCGATGTCGGCAAGATCCTGTCGGCAGCGATCGATCCCCGCTTTCAGACCAAGGCCGATGAGATTACCCGCGTGGCCGAACGGCTGGTGGTGATCGGCGCCATCCGCGGCGGCGTCCTTTACGACGGTTCCGGACACGAGCAGCAGGTGTTCGGCGAGCGCGTCGAAGCGAGCTTCAACGCGGTGATGCGCACCGGACACACGGTGTTTCGTCCGGCACGCAGCAGCAAGGCTGATTTCTATTATCCGCCCGAGGCTTCGCTCACGCCTTTTCACATCTTCCTGCGCGTCGACGTCGGCGAGATCACCAGCCTCGAGACCATCCGCGACGATCGAGCCGTCACCATAGCGCTCGGCGGCGGCGCGGCGGCGGCGGCGATCACCGAGATGGTGATGATGCTGATGGTCTGGTGGCCGTTGCGGCGTGTCCGAACGGTGGTCGAGGCCATGCTGCACGACCCCGCGTCGGCGGACCGCGGTCAACCGCTCAGGGGGTGGGGCGGCGAGGTCGGCAGGCTGACCTTCGCCTTCGAGTGCCTGCGGTCGATGCTGGCCGACGTCTGGCGGACCCGCGTCATGGTGGCCGACACCATCATCGAGTCGTCGCCTTTCGCGGTGTTGCAGATCAATGTCGACGGTCATCCCTTCTTCGCCAATCCTTCCTGTGCCCGCCTGTTCGGACGCGATATCCTGAGGACCAACGAGGTGTCGCCGCTGATGTTGCGCGACGTGGCGAGCGGAGCGCGCCACGGTCTCAAGGCCTATGTCGAGACCTACAGGAGCGGTATCCGGCCGGTGGAGTTTCCGACGCCGAACGGGCCGAAGCAGGCCTTGCTGGCGTCGCTGGTGCTCGGAGCGGAAACCAGGGCGCCGGTCAACGTTCTGGTCGGCGTCGATATCAGCGCGCTTCATGGCGCGCGCATTGCGGCGGAAGCGGCGCTCAAGACCGGCATGGAAGACGTTGCCAAGGCCACGACGAGAACCTTCGAGTACAAGCAGATGCTGGAGGCCTGCCTCGCGCTGATGGGCGGCGGCAAGAAAAGCCAGGAGCACCTGCAGGTCGCCGCCTTCGCGCGCGAATGGCTCGACACGGCGGCGGAAGCCGGCGCGGTGCAGGTTGCCGAGGTCGACGGCGAGGATCCGGAAGTGGCCGGTGGCGCGGACAATCTGCGCGCGGTGACGCGCTTCGCCGCCTTCCTCGCCTACACGCAGGTGGGTAGCCTGCCGGTGGACATGAAGATCGATGTCCGGGGCATCGACTTCGAAACTGCCGGCCTGCAGGTGCAGGCCCGCGCCGCCGCGGGTGGGGGCAAAGGCGCCTGCGTTGCCGATACCAATCTGGCGCTCGCGGCCCTCAAGGCCGCCGTCGCCCGCGTCGACGGGCGGCTCTCCGAGGTGGAACAGGAAGAGAATGGCGCGGTTATCGTGCGCGTCGTTCTGCGCGGCGCCGCCGAGCGCATGCAGACGACGATGAAGTCGAAGACCGCCGACTGATACTTCCAAGTGTAGTACGATCGCCTTATTGGCTCAGCACAAGGCGCCCGTTCTCGATGGCAAACGCCTTGAGACGGCCGAGAAAGCTCATGCCGAGCAGATTGGTGGCGAGCTGGTTGTCGGAAAGCACGAGGGCGTCGACATCGGTCACCCGGATATCGCCGACCTCGATTTCCTGGAGATGCACGCGCGCCGCCTCGGCAACGCCGCCGGCCGTCGACACTTTCGCCGTGTAGTCGCCCCGCAGGACGATCAGGCCGGCCGCCCGTGCATCGGAGGCGCGCAACGCCACCAGCGTCGCACCGGTGTCGGCGAGCATCGAAAGCGGCCGGCCGTTGACGCGGCCGGTCAAAACGAAGTGGCCGCGACCGTCGGCGGCAATCTCGGCTCTGCCCAGTGCCACGACGGGTTTCGGCGTGGCAACCGGCGCCGGTGCCTCGTCGGCCGGCGATAGCTCGGCAAGCCGCTGCAGTTGCGGCGCGAAGAAGCCGATGACCACCGTCGCGGCCAGTACCCATCCGAGGAGGCGGAGCATCATGCCCTCCGAACGGCTGTATCGATCGGCCGCTCGGGCAGGTTAGGCGGTCGCGGTTCCCAAAGCCTTAAGCTCGATCGGCCGCGGCGAGGCTGGCCTTGGCCAGCGCGGTCCAGACGGCGGCGCCCGGCGCGATGGCGTCGTCGGCGAAATCATAGGCCGGGTGGTGGAGGCCGGCCGACGGGCCGTTGCCCATGAAGAAATAGGCGCCCGACACGCGCTCAAGATAGAAGGAGAAGTCCTCGGCGGCCATCCACGGCGCCGCGGCGCGATCGATGGCGTCGCTGCCAAGCGCGTCTTCGACCGCGTCGCCGACCCGCGCCGCCGCGGCGGCGTGGTTGACCGTCACCGGATAGCCGCGCTCGTAGGCGAGCCTCGCCTCGGCGCCGAAGGCGGCGGCGACCGTGGTGGCGATGTGGCCGACCGACGCCTCGAGTTCGCCGCGCACCTTTTCGTCGAGCGCCCGGACGGTGCCGGAGAGGCGGGCGGTCTGCGGGATGACGTTGTCGGTATTGCCGGCGTGGAAGGTGGTGACCGACACCACCCCCGCGGCGAGCGGGTCGGTGTTGCGCGCCACGATCGACTGCAGGGCGGTGACCAATTGGGCGCCGACGAGAATGGGGTCGATCGTCTCGTGCGGGCGGGCCGCGTGGCCGCCCCGGCCGAGGATGTCGATGTAGAAGCGGTCGGTGGAGGCCATGATGGCGCCGGGCCGCACGGCGAAGCGGCCCACCGGCAGGCCCGGCATGTTGTGGATGCCGTAGATCTCGTCGACGGGGAAGCGTTCAAACAAGCCGTCGTCGATCATCGCCCGGGCGCCGGCGCCACCTTCCTCGGCCGGCTGGAAGACGAAGACGACCGTGCCGGCAAAGTCGCGGTCGGCGGCGAGGCGACGGGCAGCGGCGAGCAGCGTCGCCGTATGGCCGTCGTGGCCGCAGGCGTGCATGGCGCCGGGCTTTTCGGATGCCCAGGGCGCACCGGTGATCTCCTCGATGGGCAGGGCGTCCATGTCGGCGCGCAGCGCCACGGCGCGGTTGCCCGGCCGGCCCCGGAGCACGCCGACCACGCCGCTGCCGCCGACGCCGGTCGCCACCTCGTCAAGACCGAAGGCGCTGAGCTTGCCGGCCACGAAGGCGGAAGTCTCGTCGAGGGCGTAGAGCAGTTCGGGACGGCGATGCAGATCGCGGCGCCAGAGCACGGCTTCCCCGGCGATGGCGGCGATCTCTTCAAGGGCGGACAAAGGCTGACCTCTCTACGGGCAATTGCGGAGGAATTTCAGCCTAGCATGCCGGCAATGGCGAAGGCGAGGGCCAATCGCCGTCTTTCGGGCTGGCCGGAATTTGCCGAAATTTAACCACCCGTTCGTGTTCTTGGTGGCAAATCCACCTGCGGGTCGGCTCAGCCGATCGAGCCATCATGGAGATTTCCCCGTGTCCGGACGCGCCTTCGCCCTTCTGCCGCTTTGCGCGGCGCTGTTTCTCGCCGCCTGCCAGAGCGCGCCGCCGCCGCCGCGTCAGCCGACCTTCTATGAAGATCTCGCCTCTCCGACGGCGCGTGTCGACGAGAACAAGATGCTATCCATGCTCAACCAGTATCGCGCCCAGTCGGGGATCGCGCCGCTGGCGCTCGACCCGCGCCTCAGCCGCATCGCCGAGGATTACGCGAAGAAGATGGCGGCGGCCGACAAGATGGGCCACGACGTCGACGGCCATTCGCTGCTCGGCACCCGTCTCAAGGGCTACGGCTATGCCTTCTCCAACGCCGGCGAGAACGTGGCGGCCGGCTACCATACGCTGGCCGAGGCCTTTTCCGGCTGGCGGCAGTCGCCGCCGCACGATCGCGGCATGAAGGACCCGGAGATGAGCCTGATGGGCATCGCCACCGCCTATAACCCGAACTCCAAGTACAAGGTGTTCTGGTGCCTGATCTTCGCCCACCCGCCGGTAGTCACCGCCGACGGCACGCTGATGGGCGCCACCGGTGGTTTGGCGCCGTCGGCGACGGCGCTGACCATCCGCTAGAGCATTTTCGAGCGAAGTGGATACCGGTTCGCGTGAAGAAAATGCATCAATTCAAAAAGATAGAGCGTTTCCATGAAACACGGCACCGTACACGACTTGTCATATTTTGGGTCTGGCTTGAGGTTGATTTGGCGCGTTGTGTAACCAAGCGTCAGCGGCATTTTCCGGAGCGTTGCTGATCCAATTTCTGAGAGCGTCGAGACCGATGCGGAACCAGGATTTTTCCCGTCGGCCATGTGTCTTTCGCCTGATTGCCTTCCTGCCCATGGTTTTTGTTGCGCAGCGATAGGCCCAGACCATGGCCAGCGTGACGACGACCAGCAGACACGAGAGCTTGTCATGAGAGCGGATGCGGGTGTCTTCGAGATTGAGTCCTCGGGTCTTGGCGTCGCCGAACAGGCACTCGATGGCCCATCTTTTGCGGTAGTCGTTGAGGGCCTGCCTGGGGTCGTCGCGATTGGTGACGACGATCAGCCATTCATTGTCCTTCAGCCGTTTGGCCGCGAAGTTCACGGGATGGCGTGCCGGGG
>NZ_NQVN01000011.1 GCF_002770725.1 Pleomorphomonas carboxyditropha
TTGGCGGTCTTCACCGTGTAGCCGTCGACGTCGGCGTTGGCGATGTTGGCCGACGACACGCTGAGGCCGACCTGCGCCGCCCGGAGCGCCGACAGGGCGATGGAACTGGCGACCGACACCGACATGAGCCGTTTCCCCTAGGCGAGGCGATCGGGAAGGAGCGAGGCCGGGGACTTCGAGCCCCCCGAAGAGCGGGAACCGGTACGCCCGTAGACCGGCGCCGCCGACAGCCCATCGTCGCGGACAGCGGCGACGACCGCCGCAATGCGCCGGCGGGACGCTCCGATGGCGCCGGCGAGCCGCGACAAATTCTCCTGGGCGAGGCGCTGGACGAGCCCGACCCGCTTGTCGAGGTAGGCGCGCTCGGCCTCGGTGACCGGCCCCGCGGCGCCGATCGCCTTCAGCGAAGCCTCGATGCCGGCGGCAAGATTGCTCTTCCTGCCGGTCGTGGCGGCGAGCGAGGCCGGCATGCCGCTGGCCAACAGGGCGTTCTCGTCGTCGATGACGGCGATCAGTTCGTCGATGAGCGCATCGAGCTCGTCGATGTTCGGATTGCCCGAGGGCCGGCGCTCAATGGTTGCTTCGGCGCGCATGGCTCTTGTTCCTGTTCTTGTCGAAGGAGAGGATTTTGGCGGACTCGGTCGACGCGGCCAGCTTGCCGACCGCGAGATAGGCGCGGCTGACCGCGTAGCCGGTATTGGCGTTGGCGATCGCCGCCGCCGTCTCGGCGCGATAGCGCTCCAGATCGGCGATCACTTCGGACACCTCGCCTTTGAACAGGCCGAGGAGGCGCGGATCGCATCCCTCTTCCTGCCGCTGGATGTCGAGCCGAATGCGATCGAGGCGCCGGGTCAGCAGCTCGATGGCGTCCTGGATTTCGTCCCTGTCGGTTTTCTTCGCCATTTCAACGCACCGCCGACAGCAGGGAATCGAACATGTCCTTGGCCGTGGAAATGACCTGCGAGGCCGCCGAATAGGCCTGCTGGGCGGCGATCATCGACGAAAACTCGGTATTCGTGTCGGTGGTGGATTCTTCCAGTTCGGAAGACTGGATCGATCCGACACCGTCCGAATTGGCGAAGTGATAGGACGCGCCGGACGAATTGCTGGAAGCGGAGTAAACCGAATTACTCATTTCCGTCAGTCCGTTGGCGTTGGAGAAGGTGGCAAGCGGGATCTTGTAGATCGAAATGGCCTTGCCGTTGCTGTAGTTGGCGTAGACCGTGCCGTCCTCGTCGATGGTGACGCCGGACAGCGTGCCGTAGGCGCAGCCGTTGCCGGTGCAGGCAATATCGACCGTCGTACTGCTGCTGCTGTCGTCGGGCGTATACTGCGAAAGACCGTCCGAGGCATTGGCCGTGCCGAAATCGAGGCTGACCGACATGGTGCTGGCGCCATCCGACATTCCGGAGATCGACAGGGTCGCCGCTTCGGGGCTGGCAAGCGTTCCATCGCTGTTGAAGGTGATGGTGACCGTCGAGGGAGTGGTCGTTACCGATGCGCTGGAGTCGACAGTGCCGTCGCCCGTCGTCAGGTCGCCGAACGACATCGTCCAGGTATTCACGTCGGTCTTCGTCCAGGTCACGTTCATCGTATAGGCCGTGCCGAGACTGTCGTAGAGCTCGAGCTCGCTGGTGTATTCGTCTCCTACCGCGGCATTGGCCGGCAGCGTGCCGTCCAGCGAGATGCTCGTCGTGGCGGCGGCATAGCCGGCGAGCTTGTCGGTATCGATGATCTCGAGATTGGTCTCGGTGGTGCCGCCGACCACGTTGCCGTCGGCATCGGTCGGCCAGCCGAGCAGGGAATAGCCGTTGTTGGTGAGATAGCCGGTATCGTCATCGACGGTGAACGCACCATTGCGGGTGTAGTAGACCTCGCTGCCGTCACCGGACGTCACCGCAAAGAAGCCATCGCCATCGACGGCGATATTGGTGCTGACCGAAGACGATACGAGCGTGCCGCTGGCCAGGATGTTCTGCGACTTGCTGGCGGTCACGCCGCCGCTCGAGCTGGTCGTCGAGCCGGACGTCAGCAACGAGGCGAAGCTCGCCGAACTGGCCTTGTAGCCGGTGGTCGAGACATTCGCGAGGTTGTTGGAGATGATCGACAGCGCCGTCGACTGGGCCTGCATTGCCGAAACGGCAGCATTCATCGCACCCGTCAGAGACATGGTTGCGCTCCTTAGGCAGACGTGGTGGTCAAGGCGGAGGTGATCGTGTCGACCGACTCCTGAAGCGACAGAAGCGTCGAGTTCATCTCGCTGAGCTGCGAATAGCTCGCGTAGGACATCATCTGATTCATGAAGTCCGAAGTGTCCGTCGGGTTGAGCGGATTCTGGTTCTGGATCTCCTGGACGAGCAGTTGCAGAAACTGCGACGTATCGATGGTCGAAGAAGAAGAGGACGACGAGGTACTAGTCGTCGTCGCAGTCGACGAAGACGTCACGGAAGTCGTTGTGGTCATGATAAACCTCACGCGCCTCCGGTTCTTGTTTCCAAGGACCAGACTTGATGAATTTGAACTGCCGTCTTGATTGGCTTCGATATTTAGACGAGCGGGCGAGGAAAATCAGGCGCGAGAACTTAACGAAAAATCGAAATTCTATTTGTTAATGGCTGTTAATATTTGAAGTTCTGGAAACCTCTGCCGGACACCAAGCCCGGCCTTGCCGGCGGGGAAGCCTCCGGGAATGACGCCTCCGGCGGTCGCCGCTTCGTCGCGGCAGCCGTCGGCGACGAAAGCGCCGCTATGGGGGCATTCGCATTTTGCAAGGGCGGTGAGGGAGATTGGTTTACGACGACGCGCCGTCGTCGTCGCTGGCGAGCGCCAGGATGCGCGCCGCCAAATCGCGGGGGGCGCGGATCGGACGGGCCGAGGCAAAAGCGGCCCTCAGGGCGAGCGCATCGCTCAGAATGCGGCGGGCGGGTTCCGAGACGACGAGCAGCCGCTCCGCCTCGGCACGGACCGCTTCCGGCCAACGCGTCAAGTCCTCGCCTTGGCGATCGACGAGATCCTGAAACTGGGCTTCGTCCATTCTGGGCAATCCGATCGACTTCTGTTTCTCAAAGTATCCCTCGGGGGGCAAACACAATCAACAGATAAAAAAAGCCAATAAAATGTCATGTGTGGAAGGGATGCGCCGATAAGAAAGCCCCGGAGGCACGAGGCTTCCGGGGCGGCGATTTCGTATGGTCCGGGGAAGAACCGCCTCAGCCGGCGGCCGGCTGCCGTTCGGCGGAGCGGCGGGCGCGGCGGACCGGCACGCCCCGCGAAGGCGCCTCGCGGACCGCCGGCGGCGGCTCCGCCATCAACCCGAGGAACAGGTTGCTGTCGAAGGCGGCGGCGGGCGGCGGCACCATGGGCGCGGGCGACGGCGCCTCGGCGGTTGGCGCGGCCTGGGCGGCCTCGGACGTTTCCTGGTGAGGATCCATGCCGGCAATGCGCGCCCAGGCGTCGCGCAGGCCGATCAGGCTGTCGTAGAGCTTGCGATAGCGCTTCAGGACGTCCGGCTTGCCGAAGCTGAGGTGAAGCGACAGGATGTAGCTCCGGTAGACGCGGTGCAGTTGCTCGGCCACCGCTCCGCCCTTGTCGTAGTCGAGCGCCTGGTCGAGCCCCCGCAAAATGGTGGCCGCCCGCATCACCTTGTTGAAGCACTCCTCGACCTGCTTCTGTTCGCGAGCCCGCACCGCCTGCAGAATGGCCAGCAGCGTGGCATCATAGAGTTTGACGACGGCGACGGTGGGATGCACGGACGCTGCGGCCTGACGATAGGCGGCAGCGGCAAAGCCCATGCGAGAATTCATAGGCCGACCTCCTGGATGTGTCATGAATCGCTATTCTGGGCGTCGAGCAGGGCCTCGAGATAGCTGAGCACCGACTGGGCCTCGCTGATCTTGGCCTGGATGTTGGCGTAGCGCGCCGTCAGGTTGTCCTTGTAGGTCTCCGCCCGATCGGTGATGGTGTCGATCTGGTCCTGGTATTCGTCGTTCTTTTCCTCAAGACTCGCCACGACGTTGGTAATCGAGCCGTCGTCGTCGTCGATGGCGGCTTCGGTGGCGTTGTAGATCTGCTCGGCGATGCCGGCGGCCTGCGTCACGGTGACCGACTGGCTGGTGCTGCCGGTGAACACGAAGGTGTAGCCCTCGTAGGCGGTGCCGGCCACGCCCTTGATGCCGTGGCCGGTGCTGGTGACGGTGAACAGCCCGCTCTCGCCGTCGACGGTCACGCCGGTGATGTTGCCGTCGTCGTCGACGGTGATGTCGAGCGTGAAGGTCGACGGCGCGCTGGTGCCGCGATAGAGGATGCCGAGGTCGCTCGACGAGCTCTCGAACGAATAGGAAAACAGTTGCTGGATGATGTCCGGATCGCTGTTCAGGACATCGTTCAACGTGTCCTCGTCATACTCGAGGTAATTGCTCTCGTCGAAGCTGAGGCCGATCGCCGACATCGAGACGTCGTCGAGCGAGAAGGTCAGCGCCGAGGCGATCTGCTGATTGATGGTGCGGATGGTGCTGTCGCCGAACAGCACCGCGTCGGCGGAAGCGCCGCCGCTCGATGACGTCTCCTGTTCCGACAGCGCCCATTCCCGGTAGGCGTTGTAGGCGTCGACGAAGGCGACCACCGCGCTCTTGATGTCGGTCAGATTCTGATCGATCTCGACCGTGACGGACTGGTCGTCGTCCGTCGTGCCGGTAAGGTAGAAGGTCAGCCCGTCGATCACATCGTCGACTTCATTGGACGACCGGGTGATGGTGACGCCGTCGATGGTGAAGATCGCCTGCTGCGAGGCTTGCAGCTCGTCGGCGAAGCCGCCGTCGTCGTCGACGATGCCGAGGCTCTGCAGGATGCCGTCATCGTCGCCGACCGAAATGGTCTGGCCGGTATCCACCGTCGTCAGGATGAGCTCGTAGGAGGAATCGGACACCTTCAGCACGGTGGCCTTGACGCCGCTGGTGTCGCTCTCCTCGTTGATGGCGCTCGCGATATCCGAAAGCGACATATCCTCGGTGACGTCGATGGAGACGCTGTCGCCGTCTTCGGTGCCGATGCTGAATGTGCCCGACAGCGAGAGCGCCGCCGACGACGAGGCATAGTTGCCGCTCGCCACCTTCTGCGCCGTGGCGAGCTGGCTGATCGTGATGGAATAGCTGCCCGTGTCGGTGCCGGCCTCGGCCGATACGGTAAGGACGGAACTTGCGGTGACGCCGCCGACACCGGTCAAATACGCTTCGCGTTCCAGGAAGACGTCGGTGTCGCTTGCCGAGGAATCGGTGACGGCCCTGAGGGCGTCCGCCGCATCCTGGAGGGTTTCGAGCAGATCGGCCGCGTCGTTATAGGCCGATATCTTGGACTCGTTGGTCGATATCTTGGTCTCGTAGGTGTCCGCGGCGGCAAGCTTGGCTTCGTAGAGCTCCTCGATCAGCCCGTCCCAGTCGATGGACGTGACGTCGGAGGACGCATAGCTCGACGCGGAGGTCGAACTTGTCGTCGTCGTAGAGGAGGTGCTTGAAGTCGTCGTCATGTCCCTACCCTCGACGCTGGCCGCGGAGGTGCGCCGGCGGCGTTCTTTCCGCCGGCGCCGTTCGAAATTACTGCATCAGCTTCAGGAGGTTCTGCGTCAGGCTGTTGGCCGACGACGCCGCCGCCACGGCGGCCTGCACCATCACCTGCGACGAGGCGAGCTTGGCTTCTTCCGCCGCGACATCGACGTCGGCGATGGCCGAATTGGCCGCCTCGAGGTTTTCGATCTGCGTTGCGATCGATTCCGAGCTGAACTGGAACTGGCTTTCCTGGGCGCCGATGCTGGCGCGTGCCTGCGACACGGTGCTGATGGCCGTATCGAGCGCCGTCAGCGCGTCGTTGGCGTTGGACTGGCTCGTGACATCGAGGCTGTTGACGCCGAGCGTCGTGGAGTCGAGGGCCGACAGGGTGATCGAGATGGTATCGGAGCTCGACGAGCCGACCATGACCGTGACGCCGCTGGAGAACATGTTGTTGGCGGTCAGCAGGCTCTCCGAGTTGAAGCGGGTGCCGCTGGCGATGGTGTCGATCTGATCGACCAGAGCGCCGAATTCCTCGTCGATATAGGTACGCTCGGTATCGGTCACCGTACCGGAGGCCGACTCGGTGGCCAGCACCTTCATGCGCTGCAGGATATCGGAGATGTTGGAGGCGCCGCCGTCGGCCGTCTGCAACACGGCGATGGCGTTGGTGGCGTTGGTCGCCGCCTGGCCGAGCGTCGCGACATCGGACTGGACGCGGGTCGAGATGGCGAGGCCGGCGGCGTCGTCCGAGGCCTGGGCGATCCGGGAGCCGGACGCCAGCTTGGACAGGGACGAGGACTGGGCCGCGGCATTGATGTTGAGGTAGCGGACGGCGGAATTGGCGGCGGTGTTGGTCGCGATGACGGGCATTTCGGAACTCTCCCAATCGTTGAACGACGTCGCCCGTCTGCCGGGAAGACGTCAGCGCGAGGCGTCATCGCCCCTCGCTTCACCCCTTCAACGGACGAGCAAGAGCCAACCCGGCGAAATTCGTGCGCCGTGCCGCGTTTTTTTGGTTAATCCCGGGTAAACGACTGACGGATATCGTCTTCCGCCTGCGCCAAATGACGGCGCAGATGCTGCCGGCCACGCTTCAATAGCGACTCCACCGCCATCACCGTGGTCTCCATGACCTCGGCGATCTCGGCGTTCGACATGGATTCGTGATAGCTGAGGATCACCGCGATGCGCTGCTGGTCGGGCAGCTTGGCCAGGGCCGATTCAAGCAGGCTGTTCATCGACGCCCGGTGCATCTGGGTGGGAGCGTCTTCCTGGCCGTCGGCCACTTCCGGCGTCGCGTCGAGATCGTCCATCACCGGCTTGCGCCGGAGATCGATGCAGCGGTTGGTGATGACGCGGTAGAGCCAGGTCGAGAACTTGGCCCGCCCGATCTCCATGCGCTTGCGATGCGTCCAGAGCTTCAGGAAGCTGTCCTGCACCACGTCGTCGGCGTCGTCGGCGTTCTTCAGGATGCGGAGCGCCAGGGCGAAGCCCCGGTCGGCGTGCCGCTCGACCAGCCGGGCGAAGGCGTCCCGATCGTCGTTGGCGATCCGTTCGAGAAGCCTGTCGTCCTCGTCCCTCGCGCGCCGGACCGCGGCCCCCTCGCCCTCCACGGGCGAAACGAGGGAGACAGATGCATCGACACGGAATGAACTCGCAGCAGCAGCCATCATCACATACCCCAACACGCCGTCGTCAACCGACCAGAACGCCCCTTACGACACTGAAACGAAGCAACCCGACAAACCAGGCGCAGAAAATCGACCAATAATAAGAATAATATAAGTATAGGCAAATAATTCCGTGGCACATGGGGCAAGTTTTACCTGCCGGCAAAACCTGCCTACCGCACATCCCGCGCCACGACCCGCCAATGCCGCAGAATTCCCGCCATTTGCCATGATTCCAGCCCCACGAAGCTCTCTGGGCAAAAATTGATCCCAGCATTCACCGCAAAGAGCTGCAAATGGCGTGCTAGTTTTCTGTTTTTCGCAATAGAAACACTTCGTTAGGCGCTCGTTGCAAATAGACGAAACACGCGGAAAAAAATGCCGGCGGCCATTACGAAAAAAATGCCGGTTTCCCGGGCGCTATTCCTCGGAAGCGCTCGTCCGCCTGCCGCGGCGCCTGAAACAATATGTATCCGACAGAAACATTTGGCAGGACTCGTTGAAATCCCGGCGCCGGAAGGCGCGAAGATTTCCCGATCGACGCGCCTGAGCTGCGCCTGAAAGCGCCGGCTCGTCCGTTTTACTTCGGAGACTGGCAAGGAGCAGACATGTTCATCGAAACCGACCGGATGGCCCCAACCACGGCTGATCGCATGCCGCTCGCAATCGTCAGCTTCGACGTGTTCGACACCATGCTCCTGCGCCGATGCACCACGCCATCGGGAGTCTTCGAGCTGGCCTGCCGGTTGGCCGGCTGCGACACCGCCCGTCCCGGACTGGTGGAAAGCTTCACCCAGCACCGCAGTCTTGCCGAAGCCAAGGCGCGAAAAGCCGCCTTCAAAAAGACCGGCAACGGCGAGGTGTCCATCGAACAGATCTATGCCCGCTTTCCCCGCCAGTTGTTCGGGCTCGGCGATATCTCTCCCGAGGCGTTGGCGGAGGCCGAATTTCAGGCCGAACTGAACCTCTGCGTCGCCAACCCGGATATCCTGTCGTTTTACCGGTCGGCGCGCGAGGCCGGAAAGCGCACCGGCTTCGTGTCGGACACCTATTGGAACGGAGAACGGCTGGGCCGGCTTCTGAGAGCCGCCATTCCCGGCCTTGCCTGGGATTTCCTGTACGCGTCCTGCGACCACGGCTCATCGAAGAGCGAAAACCTGTTTCGCAAGGTCATCGCCGCCGAGAAGCCGCTCAGCCATCGCATGCTGCACGTCGGCGACAACCCCGCCGCCGACATCGAGGCCCCGCGGCGCCTGGGCATCGAGACCCATCATCACCGCCAGGCCTCCACCTACTTCGCCGGCCTGCTGCAACGCGAGGGATCGACCTTCGCCCTCCTCTCGCCCACCGCCGCCCACGGACAGCGGCTCGACGACGGCCTCAGGTCGCTGCGCCGCTGCGTCGCCAACCGCCTTGCGACCGAAGCCGACGCTTTCGCCCTCGGTGCCACCATCCTCGGTCCGGTGATGGCCGCCTTCGACTGCTTCGTCTCCGAAGAGATCGAGAAACTGTCCGTCGACGGCCGGCAGGTGGCGGTCGCCTTTCTTGCCCGCGACGGCTTCCTGCCCTACCGGGTCTGGACGGCCCATAGTCAGCAGCCCGTCGGCTACGCCGAAATCAACCGCCGCGCGGCGGCGCTGGCCGCTGTCGACAATACCACAGGCTTCACGCCGCTTTTCGCCGGGATCGAGCAGATCGACCACGCGGCAACCATCGAGATGATCGGGGCCGACAGCCCGGGTCTGCGCGCTTTCTTTGCCCGCCAGCCCGGCGGCATCGTCGATGGCGAAGCGCTTTGCCTGAAACTGCCGACGTTGCTCGGCAAGGAAGCGATCGGAAAGCTGGCGCGATCGATGCGGACCGGCCTTCTCGAGCACATGCGGCAGACCATTCCCGGTTTCGATAGCGCGACCGACCTGGTGCTGGTCGATCTGGGCTACCGCGGTTCCGTGCAGAAGGGATTGCGCCAGGCGATGAAGGCGGCGGGTCTCCGGACGCGGCTGCACGGACTTTATCTCCTGACCAAGGACGACAGCCTCGAAGCCGACGACGGCGACACGGCCCGCGGCTTCATCGACGATCTGGTCGTCTCGCCACAGACCAAGCTGACGATGCTTTCCAATATCGCCGTGCTGGAGCAGCTTTGCTCGGCTGCCGCCGGCAGCGTGCGGAGCTATCGAAACGGCGAGCCGATCCGCGAGCCGGACGTCCGCGACGCCGGCCAGATCGAGCTCAGCCGCCAGGCGCAGGCCGGCGCCATCCACTTCGTCCAGCAACTCGGCGCCTTCAAGGCGGGCGGCCTCGATCCGTTCGCCAACGCCGGAACGCGAGCCGCCTGGGCCGCCACCCTCTTGGCCCGCCTGCTGTTGATGCCGACCGACGACGAACTGATGCTGCTCGGCAGCACCCGGCACGACATCAACCTCGGCACCAAGGCGGTCGTACCGCTCGCCGACCCGACCAAGGCGGCCGACTGGATGGTCGCCTGGACCTTCTCGGAAGCGGCCGGCATGCCCGTCCCGCCGATGTGGCCGGCCGGCAGCTTCAGCGCCATCGCCCCCGCCGACGGCTTCTCCTATCTCCTGAAGGGATGCGGACTGCTGTCGCGCGAAATCCACGACGACATTCCCTGCGGTCAGGTCGAGGTGACGCTGGTGGACAAGACGGCGGCGAGCCTTGCCAAGATCACCTGCCGGCGAACCGGCAACAACGACCTGCGCCTGCATATTCCCCTGTCCGTTCAACAGGGCATCGAGGCGGTTGCCATTCCCCTGGGGCAGATCGCCCCGCGTGGCCTGCTGCGCGGGGTAACGCTCCAACAGCACGACAAGCTATTGCTCCAGCACAAGGAAGCGGACGTCGAGCGCCTTGGTGCCGAGCGCCTGCACGCCGTCGATATCAGGTTCGACGGCGAGCTGTTCGCCGCCGAGGCCGACGGCAAGCTCGTGATCATGCTGCCGCCGCTCGAGGCGAAATACGGCATCGTCTCCGTGCTGCTGAGCCCGCTCACCGAAGGACGCCCGATGTCGCTGGCCATGGACAATGCCGACCACGCGCCCGCCGCATGGCCATCGCTCGATGGCATCGTCATATAATCGGTCTGGCGACTTGGATGTGTTCGGCCCGGCTTGACGCTGCCCATCTCGTCGTCCGAGCAGGCAGATAGGGATAAGGCAGCGGAGCGACTGCCCTGATCGTCAGTCCCCGCTGCCTGCGGCGCCCTGGGTCAGCCTGTCGATGAGCTGCCGCTGTTGCAGGCAGAGGTTTTTCAGGGCGGCGAGCTCACGACCCATCTCTTCCGCCCGGCGCCAGTGGTAAAAGCTGTCGAAGGCCTGCACGCAAATTGTCGACAGAGCCTTGTCGAGCGCGGCAAGCCGGCGCAATTCCGCGGTCATCTCCTCGCCCGGTACGGGCTTTGGACGAACGCCGACAGTCCGCAGAAGCAATCGCACCCAGGCCCGCAAGGAATAGCGCGAACGCCGCACCGCTATCGGCGCGGCCGGCGGCCCCGCCTCGATGTCGCGTACGATCTCGGCCGACGTCTTGCGGGTCGGCGTGCAACGGCCGGAAAAATTGCGCTGCGCTGCCGCCTCGACGTTTTCCGGCGTCAGCCAGCCCGGCCCGCCGAAGTGGTCGTAACAGTAGACGGCCCGTCCGGCCATGAGCGCCATCTGCACCGTCTTGCCGATCGAGATCACAGCGGCATAGGGCGCCAGCATATGCGGCTGGATCATGGCCTGAACGCCATCCCGCCCCAGGATATCGACGGTCCAGCCCCGCTGGATGAGCATTCGCCGCGCTCCGGCGAGCTCTGCCGGAACATGATTGGAGACGATCAGCGCCCGCCGGCCTTCGGAAGGCGGCGGCAACGGCGCAAGAAAGCCACGCGGCACTGGATTGGGCACCACGATCGTCGCGTCATAAGCCGCGCCGAACGCCCGCAGATGTGCGCGGGTCTCCTCGCTATTGGCGACGAAGACGTCGGCCAGTTCCCATTCGAGCCGGGATAGCGGCGCTTCCATCTCGATGAACGAGGAAAGATGACCGAATACGAAGAACGGCAATCCGACCTGCTGCATCGCGTCGACGACGCCGGGCGTGATCAGCCGCGTCAGCGCATTCTGCTGGGAATAGACGACATCGAAATCGGCGACGCTGACCTCGTTGGGATTGGACGTCACCCGCCAAGCCCCCGCGGCGAGCAGCGCCTCCTGCCGGACGGCGTCCATGCAATGCGCGTAGACCGTCACGCGGACGCCCTGCGCCGCCATTTCCTCGGCAAGTTCGACGGTCACGACTTCCGACCCGGCCCAGTCCGTCAGGCGGCCGGTAGCGATCAGGGCCGATAGGCCACGATGCGAAAAACGTTCGTCCATCATTGGTCCTGAGCAGGTAGGCAAAATCGACGTCGGATACGCGTTCCACGACCGCGGAACGCCACGTCACGTCGACCGCATGGTTTCCATCAGGACTTTAACGCTCGAAATAGAACGCTCAGGCGCGGAACGATTGCAGGATGAAGGCGAGGCCGGGCTCGTCGACGATGATGGCCGCGTCTTCCCGGCTCATCCACTTGCGCTGCCGCTCGTCGCACTCCGGCCAGTCGGCGAGGTTTTCCGTTACTTCCAGGCTGTAGACGTCGACGTCGACCAGCGCAAAGCAGTCCTCGAGGCGCTTCCAGTAGCGGTAGCGGCCGATCGGCGCCTTGGAGGGCTTGCCGATGACGCCGGCCTCCTCCATCGCCTCGATGGCGGCGGCCTTGCGGTCGCTCTTGCCCTTCATGCGCCAGCCCTTGGGGATCAGCGGCCGGTGGGTGTCGCGCGAGGAAACGAGCAGCACCGACACGTCGCCACCCGCTGTCCGTCGAAACGGCAGCGCGGCGACCTGATGCTGGACCTTTCCCTTGGCGATGCTCTTACCCATGGCGACTCGACGGCGAATAGGGCCGAAAGCCCGACTCAATGTGACTTAACTAGAATATCGCTGAAAAGTTTCCAGTCCGTAGAGAAACGAAATCTGCGTTCTCGTCGAATTAAGGGCATTTCGACCTAAGCGAGGACCATCCACCATTCCCGAAAAGCCCGTCATCGACACGCCGCAATTGCCGGTACACTATTGCCTCCGCCGTTATTCAATTATGGAGGGAACTCCACCATGCCATTTACGACCATAGATCCCCGCACCGCCCTGATCGTCATCGACCTTCAGAAAGGCATCGCCACGCTGCCGCCGCAGGAGCTGGCGCGCCCGGCCATCGCCAATGCCGTCAAGCTGATAGAGACCTTCCGGGCCAACAGGCGGCCGGTGGTGCTGGTCAACGTCGTCGGCGGCGCGCCGGGCCGTATCGACAGGACGTCGAGCGGCGACCGGCCGGCCGATTGGGCCGAGCTGCTTCCCGAACTCGGTTTCGCGCCCGACGACATCCGCCTCAGCAAGAAGACCTGGGGTGCCTTCACCGGCACCGGCCTCGACGCCCGCCTTCGCGATCTCGGCGTCACCGGCGTCGTCGTCTCGGGCATCGCCACCAGCCGGGGCGTCGAATCGACCGCCCGCTTCGCCCATGAGCTCGGCTACAACGTCGCCCTGCCCGTCGACGCCATGGCCGATATCGATCCGGAAGCACATCGGCGCAGCGTCGGCCTCACCTTCCCCTGGATCGCCGAGACCGGCACCACCGACGAGCTGATCGCCCTCATCAAGTAGGATCAGTAGGATCAGGCGAAGAAACGCCGCGCCAGGGCGTGCAGGAAGGCGGGGCCGCGTTCGAGCAGCGCGTCGTTGAAGTCGTAGCGGCTGCTGTGCAGTCCCGCGCTGTCGCCGTTGCCGAGGAACAGATAGGCGCCCTTCACCTTCTCCAGCATGAAGGCGAAGTCCTCGCTGCCCATCATCGGCCGGTCGAGCGGCGCGAAGGCGTCGTCGCCGAAGGTGTCGCGGATCACCGCCGCCGCCAGCTCGACCGACGCCGCGTCATTCATGGTCACCGGATAGCCGACCTGCCAGTCGATGCGCGCCTCGGCACCGTAGCTTGCCGCCTGCAAGCGGACAATCTCCTCGAACCGCCGGCAAAGCCGCGTCCGGACGGCCGGATCGGTGGCGCGCAGGCTCACCTCCAGCACCGCCTCGTCGGGAATGACGTTGCAGGCCGAGCCGGCGTGGAAGGCGCCGACGGTGATCACGCCGGCCTCCTGCGGCGGCACGTTGCGCGACACCGCCGTCTGCAGGGCCATGACGATGCTCGCCGCCGCCACCACCGGATCGACGGTATCCTCGGGCCGGGCGCCATGGCCGCCGGCGCCGCGCACCGTCAGCGTCGCCGCATCGATCGCCGCCATCATGGCGCCGGGCCGCGCCGAAAAGCGGCCGGCTGCGAGGCCTGGATAGTTGTGCAGCGCGAAGACGGCATCGCAGGGAAAGCGCTCGAACAGCCCGTCGCCAATCATCCGCGCCGCGCCGCCGGCCGTCTCCTCGGCCGGCTGGAAGATGAAGTGCACCCTGCCGCGGAAATCGTCGTCGTGAAGAAGACGAAAGGCGGCGCCGATCAGAATGGTCGTGTGGCCGTCGTGGCCGCAGGCATGCATCATGCCCGGCGTGCGGCTCGCATAGGCGGCGCCGGTTTCCTCGACGATCGGCAGGCCGTCCATGTCGGCCCTGAGGCCGATCGCCCGGCCGTCGCCGCCCCGGTCGAGCGTCGCCACGAGGCCGGTGGCGGCAAGGTCTCGCGTCACCTCGAGGCCCCAGCCCGACAGCAGGTCGGCGACGAAGGCCGAGGTCTGCCGCTCCTCGTAGCCGGTCTCCGGCATCTGGTGCAGGCGACGGCGGATGTCGACGAGCTCGGGCAGGAAGGCGCGGAAGACGGTCTCGGTCATGATCTAGAGTATTTCCGGCGAAAACAGGTTCGCCGGAAATACTCTATCTCTTTGAGTAGGCGCAATTTCGGACGCAAAACCGGTTCCCACTTTTGCTGAAATTGCTCTAGCCCTGTTGCGGCCGCGCCGGCTGGCGATAGAGCGTCAGGCGGCGCTCGACCTCGGCCATGACGCGCGTCAGCACCACGACGACGGCGAAATAGAGCAGGCCGGCGGCGATCAGCGGCTCGAAGATCAGCAGCGACTGGCGTTGCAGCATGCGCGCCGTGCCCATCATCTCCATGATGGTGATGGTCGACGCCAGCGAGGTCGACTTCAGGAGGATGATGACGTCGGACGTCAGCACCGGCAGGCACAGCCGCAGCGCCTGCGGCAGCGTGATGCGCCTCAAAATGGTGAAAGGCCGCATGCCCACCGCCATCGCCGCTTCGGTCTGCCCCTTGGGCACGGCGAGAATGGCGCCGCGGATCACCTCGGCATTGTAGGCCGCCTGGTTGAGCGACAGCGCGAACACCGCGTACCAGAGACCGTCGCGCAGATAGGGCCACAGGAAGGAATGGCGGATGAAAGTGCCCGGCAGCACCTGCCCGAGCCCGTAGTAGATGAGGTAGAGCTGGACCAGCAGTGGCGTGCCGCGAAAGGCGAAGGTGAACGCCTTGGCCGGCCAGGCCGAGATCCGCCGGCCGTAGACCATGGCGACGGCCGTCGCCGTTCCCATCAGCAGGCCGAAGACGACGCCGGTCACCGTCAGGAACAGCGTCAGCGGCATGGCGGCCACCAGCGGCGGCAGGAAGGCGACGAGGTGGGCGAGCGACTCCATCAGCGATAGCCCCGCGAGAAGCGCCGCTCGATGCGGGAGATCGCCCAGACGGACACCGCGGTGATCATCAGGAACAGCACGGCGGTGAGACCGTAGAAGAAGATGTATTGCCGCGTGCCGGCCGCCGCCCGGTAGCCGACGTAGAGCAGGTCGTTGAAGGCGCCCAGCACCGAGATGATGGCGCTTTCCTTGGTCATCTCCAGCCAGAGATTGCCCATGCCGGGAATGGCGTGGCGGATCATCTGCGGCGCGACGATGCGGACGAGAATGAGCCCCCGGTGCATGCCGAGCGCCAGCCCCGCCTCGATCTGACCGAGCGGCACGGCGAGATAGGCGGCGCGCAGCACCTCGGCCATGAAGGCGCCGGAGACGAAGGCCAGCGCCACCACGGCCGCCCAGAACGGGCTGACCTGGAACGTGTCGCCGGCAAGGCCGAGGCCCTTCACCAGCCGTTCGATGCCCGAGGCGATCGAGAAATAGAGCAGCAGGATGACCAACAGCTCCGGCAGCGCCCGCACCACCGTGGTGTAGACGCCGGCGACGAAGCGGACGGCGCGCCAGCGCGACCGCTTGCCGATGGCGCAGACGGCGCCGAACACCAGCGCGATCAGATAGGCCGACACCGACACCTTGAGCGTGGTGACGATGCCCCAGAAGAGATCGTCGCTCCAGCCCGTGTCGCCCCAGGCGAGCAATGAGAGAGTGCCGTTCATCGGCGTCCGTTCCGAAAATGAAAACCGCCGCCGGCCCGGTCAGGAGCGGCGGCGGGAGAGGATCACTTCACCCCGTCGACCCAGCGGGCGATGCTCTTGTCGAGCGTGCCGTCGGCCTTGATCGAGGCGAGCGCGTCGTCGACCTTCTTCAGCGTCGCCGCGTCGCCCTTCTTGACCACATAGCCGACGCCCTCGCCGAGCACCTTGTTGTCCGGCGCCGCGGCCTTGATGTCGAAGTCGGCGCCCTGCGGCGTCGCCAGGAAGGTATGGAGGTAGAGATCCGGCGACAGCACGAAGTCGATGCGGCCGGCGGCGAGGTCGGCCATCGAGTTGTCGGCGGTGTCGTAGGCCTTCACCTCGGCATCGGGATAATACTTGGTCAGATACTGGTGCTGGACGGTCGACGCCTGCACGCCGACGATCTTGCCCTCGAAGGTCTTGGGATCGAGGATCTTGCTGCCGTCCGGCGCGTCGGCCGTGCCGACCGTGACCGCCTCCGACTTCGGGCCGACCAGCGACGTGCCCTCGGTGTAGTAGGAGGCGCTGAAGTCCACCGTCTGCTTGCGCTCGTCGGTGATCGAGAAGGCGCCGACCGCCACGTCGAGCTTGTTCTCCTTGAGGGCCGGCAGCAGGCCGTCGAAGGCCATGGCGGAAATCTCGCACTTCACCTGCATGCGCTCGCAGAGGGCGTGGGTGATATCGGCCTCGATGCCTTCCCACTCGCCGGCGGCATTGACCTGGCCGAACGGCAGATAGGGCTCCGGCGTCATGCCGATCCTCAGCACATCCTCGGCCAGCGCCGGCAGCGCCACCGACGAGGCGATGGCGAACGCCAGCGCCGTTTTGACAACGATATTCGTCATTTGGGACGTTTCCCTTTTCCTTGACATCAATTATCCGGTCGTGAGCCCGCGGGGCTCAGCCGCGCCGCCAGCGCAACGACATGCAGGAGAGGCCGGCGTCGATCTTGCCGATTTCCGTCGTCCTGAGCGGCACCACGTCATAGCCCTTGGCCGCCAGCAGTTCGGCGGTGCGCGGGTAGTCGGAGCCGACGAAAACCACGTCGTTGACGCGCAGCGCGTTGGCGGCGGCTTCCTCGCCGGCCGGCACCAGGAGCGTCCTGAAGCCCTTGAACACGCCGGAGCGCTCCAGCCGCTCGGTGGTCAGCACCGTCTCCTCGTCGAGGAGCGAGCAATCGGTCTTGAAGTGCAGCACGTCCTTGGGCGTCTCGACGATCTCGCCCTTGCGGCCGAGCCTGGCGAGACTTTCGATCAGCGCCTCGGCGCCCTCGCGGTTGGTGCGGGCGGAGAGGCCGATCATCACGCTGTTCTGCGTGGTCAGCACGTCGCCGCCGTCGGCGTAGCCGCGCGGCAGGTCGAGCACGCTCGAAAACAGGCGCTTCAGCACCGGGGCGATCTCGGCGGTCTCGCCGGCGCGGGTCGGCGCGCCCGGACGCAGCAGGATGGCGCCCTCGGGAAACACCAGCGCCGGGTCCTCGACGAAGATGGAATCGGGGAAGGCTTCGAGCGGCGGCAGCACCGTCACCTCGACGCCGGCGCGACTCACCGCGTGAATATAGGCGGCATGCTCGGCAAGAACGCCGGCATAGGTCGGATTGCCGCGGTCGTCGGCACGGAGGCCGTTCACCACCGAGGACGACGGCGTACGGACGATGAAGGAATCGAAACGATAGACGGGATATGTGCTGGCCATTCGGACACCTTGATGGAAAGCGCTTTCATAGACGAACCGTCCGTCAAGGTGCAACAACCGGATGGGGCAATGTCCTTCGTGAGAAGACGGATACCGGCCGGAAAGCCATCCCGGCCGGCGTGGGATCGGTCGGTGCAGGCGGCAAACGGCCTGCCCGAACCTCACTTCAGAGAGTAGAGGTTGATCTTGAAATACTTGTCGTTGATCGTCTTGTAGGTGCCGTCGGCCACCACCTCGTCGATCGCCTTGTTGATCGCCTCCTTGAGCACGCCATCCTCCTTGCGGACGGCGATGCCGACGCCCTCGCCGACGAAGGCGGGATCGGTGATCGGCTCGCCGGCCAGCTTGCAGCAGGCGCCCGCCTCCTTGCCCACCCAGTCGAACATCGGCAGGAAGTCGCCGACCTGCAGGTCGAGGCGGCCGGCGGCGAGGTCGAGATTGGCCTCGTCCTGCGTCGGATAGGTCTTCAGCGTGGCGCTCGGGTAGGTCTTCTCGATGTACTCGGCCTGCGTCGTGCCGGCCTGCGCGCCGATAATCTTGCCGGACAGCGCCGCGTCGGAGAACTCGGTGATGTCGCTGTCCTTCGGGATGACGTGAGTCATCGCCGCCTTGTAGTAGGGCTTGGTGAAGTCGACGACCTTCTTGCGCTCCTCGGTGATGAACATCGAGGCGATGATCATGTCGTATTTCTTGGCGAGCAGCGCCGGGATGATGCCGTCCCAGTCCTGGGCCACCACCTCGCACTTGACCTTCATCTTCTCGCAGAGGGCAAGGCCGATCTCGACGTCGAAGCCCTTGATGGAGCCGTCGGTGTCCACGTAGTTGAAGGGCGGATAGGCGCCCTCGGTGCCGATCTTCAGCGTCTCCTCGGCATGGACGGCGACAGCCGAGGCAGCGAGAAGCGCGGCGGCGGCAAGGCCGCGGAGGATGCGGTTGGTCATGGTGCTTGGTTCCCCTGGAAGTGCGATGGGCCGGTTTTTCTCTATGCCCGTAACGCTGAAAGATTAGCGGCAAACAACAGGGGATGACAATTCTCTGTCAGGAAATTTGTTGGCCCGACGCCCCATCATTCTCCCTGCCGCTTCAGGATCGCCGAGAAGCTGGGATCGAAGGCACGCCGGATGGGATCGGCGGCGGCGCCGATCGCCACCGCCCAGGGGTCGGTCATGCCGAGCCGGAGGCGGGGAATGGCGCGGCCGGCCGTCGGCGACAGGGAGGGGCGCAGCGGCTCGATGGCCGCCATCAGCCTGGGCATCAGCGAACCGGGCACGCTGCTCGACAGGATGACGGTCTGCGGATCGAACAGCGTCTCCGCCGTGTGAACGGCCAGCCTGAGATCGTGCGCCGCCCGGTCGATCCAGGCGGCGACGCGCCGGTCGCCGGTCTGGACGAGGGTTTCCAGCTTGGCGAACTGCCCGGGATCGGCCGGGTCGATATCGACCATGGCATAGAGCGAGGCGATGGATGCGCGATGCTCGAGCGGCGTCGGATCGTCCGGCCCGCCGAGCAACACCATGCCGATCTCGCCGGCGTTGCCATTGGCGCCGCCATAGAGTTCGCCGCCGAGGATCAGCCCGGCGCCGATGCCGTAGCCGACGTAGATGCAGACGACGTGATCGAGGCCATGGGCGGCGCCGACCATGCGCTCGGCGGTGGCGCAGGCGGCGGCGTCGTTCTGCAGGCTGACGGCAAGGCCGGTGCCGGCGGCCAGCCGGTCGAGCAGGGGAAAGCTCTGCCAGGCCTGCATCAGCCAGAGGCTGTCGTCGGCGATCTCGACGCCGAACGGGCCGGGCATGGCGACGCCGATGCCGGCGATGCGCGCCTCGGCGTCCGGTCGCCTGGCGGAAAATTCCGTCCTGACGCCGGCCAGAAGGTCGAGCACCACCTCGGCGCCTTCCTCCGGGGAACGCGGCGGCACCCTGGCGGTGGCGCGGGCCAGGATATTGCCGACGAGGTCCACCACGATGACGCGGCTGACGTGGCGGTCGATCTGCAAGCCGATGGCATAGGCGCCGTTCGCCACCAGGCGATAGGGCGTGGACGGCTGCCCCCTGCCCTTGCGCACCAGGTCTTCGGACGCGACCAGGCCCTCGCTCTCCAGCGTTTCGATAAGATTGGACACCGCCTGCTTGGTGAGGCCGGTGGCGCGGGCGAGATCGGCACGCGACAGGGCGCCGTTCACCCGCAGCGCGTCGATGATGACGCGCCGGTTGTGGGCGCTGGTCCCCTCCTGGTTGGCGCCGCTCTTGGCGCGGATCGGCCGCTGTTCGTTCATGCCCAAATCCATCTTGACAGCACTTGATATTTCCCCCACGAATAAGTCAAGCAATTTGACTTAATAAGGAACCGACAGAGTTCCGGGGAACGCTAGTCCGCCCCAAAGGTGTGACGACGCTCCATCCAGCGGCCCTTCCGGGCCACCAAATGACCGGTCGTGGCGGCAGTCTGCCGCCGCGATCCCTTCCGCGTAGTCACCGACCAAAGGGAGCCCACGATGAACAGGTTTTTCAGCAGGACACTTCTCTCGGCGACGCTGCTGACGGCACCGCTCGCCGTTCCGGCCTTCGCCGAAACCCAGATCAATGCGCTGTTCATGGCCCAGGCCGCCTATAGCGAAGCCGACGTTCGCGCCATGACCGAGGCCTTCACCAAGGCCAATCCGGACATCAAGGTCAATCTGGAGTTCGTTCCCTACGAGGGCCTGCACGACAAGACCGTGCTCGCGCAGGGCGCCGGCAACGCCTATGACGTCGTGCTGTTCGACGTGATCTGGCCGGCCGAATTCGCCGCCAACAACGTGCTGGTCGACGTCACCTCCAAGATCACCGACGAGATGAAGGCCGGCGTGCTGCCCGGCGCCTGGACCACCGTCAAGTATGACGACAAGTTCTACGGCATGCCGTGGATTCTCGACACCAAGTACCTGTTCTACAACAAGGAAATCCTGGAGAAGGCCGGCATCGCCAATCCGCCCAGGACCTGGGAGGAACTGGCCGCCGACGCCAAGATCATCAAGGACAAGGGCATCCTCGCCTCGCCGATCGCCTGGAGCTGGGCGCAGGCGGAGGCCGCCATCTGCGACTACACCACGCTGGTCAGCGCCTTCGGCGGCGACTTCCTGAAGGACGGCAAGCCGGCCTTCCAGGAGGGCGGCGGCCTCGACGCGCTGAAGTACATGGTCGACACCTACACCTCCGGCGTCACCAACCCGAATTCCAAGGAATTCCTGGAGGAAGACGTCCGCAAGGTGTTCGAGAACGGCGACGCCGCCTTCGCCCTCAACTGGACCTACATGTACAACATGGCCAACGACCCGAAGGATTCGAAGGTCGCCGGCAAGGTCGGCGTGGTGCCGGCGCCGGGCGTTGCCGGCAAGAGCGAGGCGTCGGCCGTCAACGGCTCGATGGGCCTCGGCATCACCACCGCCAGCAAGCACCAGGACGAGGCGTGGAAGTACATCGTGTTCATGACGTCGCAGGCGACGCAGAACGCCTATGCCAAGCTCAGCCTGCCGATCTGGGCGTCGTCCTACGAGGATCCGGCCGTCACCACCGGCCAGGAAGAGCTGATCGCCGCCGCCAAGGTCGGTCTCGCCGCCATGTATCCGCGCCCGACCACGCCGAAGTATCAGGAGATCTCGGTCGCCCTGCAGCAGGCGATCCAGGAAGCCCTGCTCGGCCAGTCGAGCCCCGAGGACGCGCTGAAGACCGCCGCCGACAACAGCGGCCTCTGAGCGCCCGACCATGCCGGGCGCCCTGCGGCGCCCGGTCCCCCGCTTCGTGATCATCCGACGAGGACACCGCATGTCCGGCACCTGGATCACCACCCGGGCGTGGCTGCTCATGCTGCCGCTCCTCATCGTCATGGTGGCCGTCATCGGCTGGCCTCTGGCCGACACCGTGCAGCTCTCCTTCACCGACGCCAGGCTGGTCGGCACCTCCGGCAGCTACGTCGGCTTCGACAACTACGTCCGCCTCGTCTCCGGCAATGCCTTCGGCCGCACGCTGTTCACGACCACCTTTTTCGCCCTGGTGGTGGTAACGACGGAAATGGTGTTCGGCGTGCTCGCCGCCCTGCTCCTGAACCAGCAGTTCCGCGGCCGCACCCTGCTCAGGGCCTTGATGATCCTGCCCTGGGCGCTGCCGACCGTCGTCAACGCCACGCTGTGGCGGCTGATCTACAATCCCGAATACGGCGCGCTCAACGCCGCCCTGACCCAGCTCGGCCTCATCTCCGGCTATCGCTCCTGGCTCGGTGAGCCCGGCACCGCCCTGGCGGCGCTGATCGTCGCCGACTGCTGGAAGAATTTCCCGCTGGTTGCGCTGATCGCGCTGGCCGCCCTGCAGGCGGTGCCGCGCGACGTCGTCGCCGCCTCCTTCGTCGACGGCGCCGGCGCCTTCGCCCGCTTCCGCTTCGTGACGCTGCCCTATCTCGCCGGCCCCTTGATGGTGGCGCTGGTGCTGCGCACCATCGAGGCCTTCAAGGTGTTCGACATCATCTGGGTGATGACGCGCGGCGGCCCCGCCAACTCGACGCGCACCATGTCGATCCTCGTCTACCAGGAAGCCTTTTCCTTCCAGCGGGCCGGCTCGGGCGCCTCGCTTGCCCTGATCGTCACGTTGATCATCACGGTGCTCGCCGTCGCCTACGGCACCATGGTGAAGAAGGTTGCCGGGAGCGCTGCCTGATGGAACGTCAGAATCCCCTGTTCCGCCTGTTCCTGCACGTCGCAGCGCTGCTGCTGGCCGCCGTCATCCTGGCGCCGCTTCTCTGGCTGTTCGTCATGAGCATCTCGCCGGCCGCCGACCTCGCCGCCAAGCCGCTCCGCTGGTGGCCGGCCACAATGGACTTCTCCCGCTACGCCACCCTCCTCTCCACGCTGGAGAACAGCGCCGGCGCCGCCTTCACGGCCAGCCTCCGGAACTCGCTGATGGTGGCGGGCATGGCCACGGTCGCCGCCGTGGCGCTCGCCGTGCCGGCCGGCTGGGCGGTATCGCGCACGCCGTCCGTCGGCTGGTCGCTGTCGCTAGTCATCGCCACCTACATGCTGCCGCCGGTGGCGCTGGCCGTGCCGCTCTACATGGCGCTCGCCAAATTCGGCCTGCTCAACAACGTGTTCGGCCTGGCGCTCGTCTACCTCACCATTCTCGCCCCGTTCACCACCTGGCTGATGAAATCCGGCTTCGACGGCATTCCGCGCGAGATCGAGCAGGCGGCGGTCATCGACGGCGCCAGCCTGTGGCAGACGCTGAGGATCATCACGCTGCCGCTTGCCATGCCGGTGGTGGCGACGTCGGCGCTGTTCGCCTTCCTGCTGGGCTGGGACGAATTCTTCTACGCCCTGCTGTTCACCTCCGACCAGCGGGCCAAGACGCTGACCGTCGCCATCGCCGACCTCGCCGGCGGCCGCGTCTCCGACTACGGCCTGATCGCCACGGCCGGCGTGCTCGCCGCGCTGCCGCCGGTGCTCATCGGCCTCGTCATGCAGCGGGCGCTGATCTCCGGCCTCACCGCCGGCGGCGTCAAGGGCTGAACCCGAAAGGATAACGACATGACCGCTTCCCGCCCCGAAAGCCTGCTCGCCATCGACCGCGAGATGGCCCGCCAGCACGCCGACGCCCTCGCCTCCTTTACGGCCAACCGCGAGGTGGCCGCCCGCGCCGCCGCCTCTCTGAAGAAGACCGGCCGCCTGTTGATGCTCGGCATGGGCGGCAGCCACGCCGTCGCCCGCGCCGTCGAGCCCTATTACCGCGCCCTCGGCATCGACGCGGTGTCGCTGCCGGTGTCCGAGCAGTTGGCCGCGCCGCTGCCGCTCGCCGGCCGCACCGTCTTCGTCACCTCCCAGTCGGGAGAAAGCGTCGAGGTGGTCCGCTGGTTCAAGGAGACCGGCGGCAATGCCGACACCTTCGCCCTGACGCTGGAAGGCGGCTCCTTCCTCGGCAAGGCCGCCCCGGCGCTGGTCGCCGCCGGCGGCTCGGAACTGGCCTTCGCCGCGACGCGCAGCCTGACGCTGACCTTTGCCCTGCATCTCGCCATCCTCGCCGCGCTCGGCGCCGATCCCGAACCGGCGCTGGCCGTGCTGCAGGCGCCGGAGGCGCCCGACGTATCCGCCGCGCTGGCCGCCCTGAAGGGCGTCCGCAACGTCGTCACCTCCGGCCGCAGCCTGCAGGGCGTCGCCGAGGCCATCGCCCTCGGCTTCACCGAGCTGTCGCGCCGGCCCTGCTTCTCGCACGAGGGCGGCCAGCTTAGGCATGGACCGATGGAGATGCTGTCGCCGGAGATCGGCGCCGTACTGTTCCGCGCCAAGGACCCGACGTCGCCGCTGATCGCCGGCATGGCCGGCGAGATCCTCGCCGCCGGCGCGCCGGTGGTGATCTTCGACGCCTCCGGCGAGGCGCCGATCAATGGCGCCGTCACCATCGCCGTCAGGCCGGCCGCCGGCATGGCCGCCGTCTTCGCGTTGCTGCCGGCCGCCCAGACGCTGATGGTCGCCTTCGCCGCCGAGCGTGTCGAGAACGCCGGCACGCCCGTCCGTTCGAACAAGATCACCCGGAGCGAATAAGTGAAGCCGATCGCCGTCATTGGAAACGTCAACGTCGACCTGATCCTCGGTCCGGCCGCGCCCTGGCCGCAGCCGGGCACCGAGATCATCGTCGACCACGACGAACTGCGGGTCGGCGGCTGCGCCGGCAATTCGGCGCTGACGTTGAAGGCGCTCGGCGTGCCTTTCGCGCTGGCCGCCAGCATCGGCAACGATCGCTTCGGCGCCTGGCTGGCGAGCGAATTCGGCGAACAGTCCGGGCATTGGCGGGTTCATGAGGAGAACACCACCATTTCCGTCGGCATCACCCATCCCGACGGCGAACGCACCTTCTTCACCACGCTCGGCCACCTGCCGCATTATGGCGCCGCCGACGTGCTGGCGGCCCTCGACGGCGAGGCGCATCGCGGCGGTTACGCGCTGTTCGCCGGCCCGTTCCTGATGCCGCGGCTGTCGAGCGAATACGGCCAGCTCTACGACTGGGCCGACAGGTTCGGCATCCGCGTCGCCCTCGACACCGGCTGGCCGCCGGCCGGCTGGACGCCGGATGTCGTCGCGGCGGCCAGGGGCTGGCTCGCCCGCTCCGCCGTCGCCCTGTTCAACGAGGTGGAAACCACCTCGATCACCGGCCGGGCCGACGTGCGCGACGCCGCCCGCACCATGCTCGATTTTATGCCCGAGGGCGCCGTCGCCGTCGTCAAGCGCGGCCCGCACGGCGCCCTGGCGGCGTCGGGCGGCGGCCTCGTCGAGGTGGCGGCCCCGAAGGTCGAGGTGATCGACACCATCGGCGCCGGCGACGTGTTCAATGCCGGCTTCCTGGCGGCGCTGGCCGCCGGCAAGCCGCTCGAGGCAAGCCTCGCGGCCGGCACGGCCACCGCCTCGCTCGCCGTCTCCACCTATCCGCGCCGCTACGCCCCGCCGGAGTCCCGTTCATGAGCGCCCTCGTCGTCGACAACATCCGCAAGTCCTTCGGCGACGTCGAGACGCTGAAGGGCATCGACATCTCCCTGGAAAGCGGCGAATTCCTGGTGCTGCTGGGCGCCTCCGGCTGCGGCAAGTCGACGCTGCTCAACATCATCGCCGGCCTCGCCGAGCCCTCGGGCGGCGATGTCCGGCTCGATGGCCGCTCGCTGATCGGCGTCCATCCCAAGGACCGCGACATCGCCATGGTGTTCCAGTCCTATGCGCTCTATCCCAACCTTTCGGTGCGGCGGAACATCGGCTTCGGCCTGGAAATGCGAAAAGTTCCGGTTGCCGAGCGGGAAAAGGCCGTCGCCGAGGCGGCGCGGCTGTTGCAGATCGAGCCGCTGCTCGACCGCCGGCCGAGCCAGCTCTCCGGCGGCCAGCGCCAGCGCGTCGCCATCGGCCGGGCGCTGGTGCGCCATCCCAAGCTGTTCCTGTTCGACGAGCCGCTATCCAACCTCGACGCCAAGCTCCGCATGGAGATGCGCACCGAGCTGAAGCGGCTGCACCAGATGATGAAGACCACCGTGGTCCACGTCACCCACGATCAGATCGAGGCGATGACGCTGGCCACCCGCATCGCCGTGATGCGCAACGGCCAGATCGAGCAGTTCGGCACGCCGGAGGAAATCTACAACCGGCCGGCCACGCTCTACGTCGCCACCTTCGTCGGCGCGCCGCCGATGAACCTGCTCGACGTAGTCGCCACCGGCCATGGCCTGCTGATCGCCGGCAGCGACACGGTGATCCCGGCTCCCGCCTCGCTTCTGGCCGGTCTGCCGGCCGGCGGCCTCAAGCTCGGCATCCGGCCCGAATCTTTCCGTGCCGAGGCCGGCGGCCTGCCGCTGACGCTTCGCTGCGACGTGACCGAACTCACCGGCCCCGAGCTGATCCTCTCCGGCAGCATCGGCGGCCAGCGCCTCGTCGCCACCCTGCCGCCGCGCATCCGCGCCGCCGTCGGCAGCGACGTGACGCTGTCGCTCGACGTCGAGGCGCTGCACGTTTTCGACGGCGAGACCGGCAAGCGCATCGAGACCGTCTGACGGCCTTTCGGCTACTTCAGCCGCGACCGTTCGATATTCGGCAGGAATACCGTCAGCAGGCCGAAAGCCGGCAGGAACGCGCAGACGTGATAGACGAAGTCGATGCCCTTGACGTCGGCGACCTGGCCGAGCACGGCGGCGCCGATGCCGCCGATGCCGAAGGAAAATCCGAAGAAAAAGCCGGCGATCATGCCGACCTTGCCGGGCACCAGCTCCTGGGCGAACACGATGATCGCCGAGAAGGCCGAGGCGAGCACCAGGCCGATGATCACGGTGAGCACCACGGTCCAGACCAGGCCGACATAGGGCAGCGCCAGCGAAAAGGGCAGCACGCCGAGGATCGACACCCAGATGACCGGCTTGCGACCGATGCGATCGCCGATCGGCCCGCCGATGACCGTGCCGGCCGCCACCGCGCCGAGGAACACGAACAGCAGCATCTGCGACTGTTGGACGCTGACGCCGAATTTGTGCATCAGATAGAAGGTGTAGTAGCTCGAAAGGCTGGCGAGATAGATATATTTCGAGAACACCAGACAGCCGAGCACGGCCAGCGCGGTGATGACGCGCCAGCGCGGCAGCGAGACATGGGGCGTCGCGATCGCGCGCCTGGCGGCCGTCTTGCGGTGGCGGCCATACCAGTTGCCGACCTGCCATAGCACGATCATCGCCAGCAGCGCGGCGGCCGAGAACCAGGCGACGCTCTTCTGCCCGTGCGGCAGCACGATGAAGGCGGCGAGCAGCGGCCCCAGCGCCGAGCCGAAATTGCCGCCGACCTGGAACAGCGACTGTGCCAAGCCATAGCGGCCGCCCGACGCCATGCGGGCGACGCGCGACGATTCCGGATGGAACACCGACGAGCCCATGCCGATCAGCGCGCAGGCGACGAGCAGCAGATGGTAGCTGTGGACGTTGGCGAGCAGCAGCAGGCCGAGAAGGGTGAAGCCCATGCCGATCGCCAGCGAATAGGGCTGCGGATGCCGGTCGGTGTAGCTGCCGACCAAGGGCTGAAGCAGCGAGGCGGTGAACTGGAAGGTCAGCGTCATCAGGCCGATCTGGCCGAAATCGAGCGCATAATTCTCTTTCAGCATCGGATAGAGGCCGGTCAGCAGCGACTGCATCATGTCGTTGAGCATGTGGCAGAAGCTGATGGCGAAGATCACGGAAAAGGCGGTTGTCGTCGCGGACGGAACGGCGGCCGGTGCTGTGGTATCGGTCAACTGGCACTCCATGGCGCAGCCGGCGGTGTGCTCGGACGCCGGCAGGCTGCGACAATACCGGTTTCGGCGCTTCCTGCCTTCGTGATATGGTCCAATTCTTCTTCGACTGGGCCAACTTCACCATGGATCTCAACTTCTCTCCAGCCATAGCCGAGCAGGCGAACCGCTCGGTCGCCCCGTGGTCGGAGGAGCCGCAGGCAAAATGCGTCGAATGGCTGGAGCGGGCGGTCGGACCGATCGTCGCCAAGGCCAGCGAATATGCCGACGGGCACGTCGTTCCACCCCATCGGCACAGCCGCGCCCAGATGATCTACGCGCTGTCCGGCGTGGTGACGGTGGCGATGCCCGGCGAGCGCTGGATGGTGCCGCCCGACCACGCCCTCTGGGTGCCGGCCGGCACCCAGCATTCGGTCACCGCCAGCGGCCACGTCAGTATGCGCTCGATCTACGTGAAGCCCGGCGCCGTCGCCGACCTGCCGACCCGCGGCCGGGTTGTGGAGCTGACCGGCCTGATGCGCAGCCTGATGCTGGAAGCGGTGACCCTGCCGCAGTGCTACGAGCCGACCAGCCGGGCGGGCCTGGTGATGGCGCTGATTCTGGAGGAAATTCCTCGCCTGCCGGTGCGTCCGCTCGGCCTGCCGTTTCCCGCCGATCCCCGCATGGCCGCCCTGTGCCACCGTTTCCTGGAAGCGCCGACGCCCCGGGCGAACATCGACGATTGGGCGGACGGCCTGGCCATGAGCCGCCGCACCTTCACTCGGGCCTTCCGCCGCGAGACCGGGCTCAGCCTGTCCGAATGGCGCCAGCAGGCCTGCCTGTTCGCCGCATTGCCGCGCCTTGCCGGCGGCGAAAGCGTCACCAGCGTCGCGCTCGACCTCGGCTACGACAGCTCGTCGGCCTTTTCGACCATGTTCAAGCGCATGACCGGCGCGACGCCGGGGCGCTACCTGCGCGAGGCGACAAGCCTCAACGCGGGCTGAGCCGCAGCAGCCGCCCCGGGCTCGCGTCCTCGATGACCCACACCGCGCCGTCGGGCGCCACCGCCACGTCGCGGATGCGTCCTTCCATGGAAAAGCGCTCGTCCTCGTGCGCGCTGTCGCCATGAACGGTCACCCGCGACAGCGACTGGGTCTTGAGGCCGCCGATCAGCAGCGATCCCTTCCAGGCGGGGAACAGGTCGCCCTCGTAGAAGGCAAGGCCGGCCGGCGCGATCACCGGGTTCCAGTAAAGCGCCGGCTCGCGGAATTCCGGCCGGGTCGGCGGCTTGGGGATCGGCGTTCCGTTGTAATTGTCGCCGTAGGACACCTCCGGCCAGCCGTAGTTGACGCCCGGCTCGATCAGGTTCAGTTCGTCGCCGCCCTTCGGCCCCATCTCGTGCAGCCAGAGGCGACCGTCGGGGGCAAACGCCAGGCCGTAGGGGTTGCGGTGGCCGGTGGTCCAGGTCTCGGCGCGCACACCGCCGGCGCCCGCCTCCGGATTGCCCGGCGCCGGCTTGCCGTCGAGCGTCAGGTGCAGCACCTTGCCGAGCGCGAGATCGGGATCCTGCGCCGTATTCGGCCGCATGCGGTCGCCGGAGGTGAGGAACAGCGACTTGCCGTCCGGCGCGAAGGCGATGATGCCGCCCGGCTGGCCGCCCTTGCCCTTCGGCATCTGCCGCCAGATCACCTCGAGGCCGTCGAGCCGCGCCGCGCCCTGCTGTTCGGCCAGCGTCGCGCGGGCGAGCGCCAGCGAGCTGCCGCCGTCGCCCGGCTCGACATAGGTGAAGTAGATGCGCCGGCTGTCGGCGAAATCCGGGGCGAGCGCCACGTCGAGCAGGCCGTTCTGGCCGGCATGCTCGACTTTCGGCACGCCCGACACTTCGACCGGATCGCCGCCCTGGCGATTGACGAGGAATATCTCGCCGGGCTTGGTGGTGACGATCAGTCGGTCGGCATCGATGACGGCGATCGCCCACGGCAAATCGAAGCGCGCCACCGTCTGGGCCTGGAAAGGCAGCTTGGTCGTCGCCTTGTTGGGGCCGGCGTTTTCCGGCGCGGCGGCGGCCGGCGTTGCGGCAACGGCGGCGATAGCGGCCGCCGCGAGCATGGTCTGTCGGAAAAAGGCGGGCATGTCCGTGTCTCCTCCGGCTGAGCCGGCATGCCGGCACCTCTGGAAGATTTGGGAAGCCGTCACCTGTTCTCAAGGGGCGAAGGCCTACAACCAGCCGAGCAGCTTCCACCACAGGAAGTCGATCGGCACCAGCAGGACGAGCGTGATCAGCGCCAGCGGCACCGTCACCCTGACGAGATGGTCGAGCTTTTCGCCGGAAAGCTGCATCGCCACCACCAGCGGCCCGACCTGGTAGGGAAACAGCACCGTCGAGAAGCCGACCACCTGGGTCATCAGCACGGTCATGGCGCCGTAGCCGGTGAGCGCCGCGAGGTCGCCGGTCATCGGCGTCAATACGGCCGGCGCGCTCGGCACCGTCGTGAACATGCCGGTGACGAAGGACAGGAAGGTCAGCGAGAAGAAGTTGGCGGCGTCATGCCCCGGCGCCAGCGGCAGCACCGAGGTGAGAAAGGCGCCGAGCTTGCTACCGAGGCCGGAGGCGCCCACCACCGCGCCGAGCGCCAGCGCGCCGGCAACGAACAGCAACAGGCCGAAATCGACCGATTGCCGGAAGGCCGGCGGGCTCACCACGCCGATGCGGGGAGCCAGCAGCAGCACGGCGGCGCCGAGGCCGACCCAGGCGGCGTTGATGCCGTGCAGGCTGTCGGTCATCCAGAACGCCAGCGTCAACAGCAGGATGGCGATCACCTTGCCCTGCCCCGCCTTGCCGGTCGCGGCGGCCGCCGCCGTCGTGCCGAGCGGCTCGCCGACCTTGGCCGGAAACAGCGCGAGCACCAGCGCCACGGTAAGGACCGACTTGACGATGCCGAGCACCGGATAGTGCAGGAGGAGATAGTCGGTATAGGTGAAATGGATGCCGAGGATGGTTTCGGCCGAGCCGGCCAGCACCATGTTCGGGATGTTGGCCGGCAGGATGGCGAAGCTCGGCATGTTGCAGCCGATGGCCAGGATGGCGGCGATGCCGATGCGGCCGTTCGAGCCCTTGCCGAAGCCGCAGCGGTCGGCGAGCGCCATGCCGATCGGCACCATCACCACGGCACGCCCCACCGACGACGGCATCAGGAAGCCGAGGATCATGCAGGCGAGCATCAGCCCGCCGATCAGGCGCGGATAGCTTCGCGTCAAAAGCGGCGCGATGAAACCGGCGAGACGGCCATCGAGACCGGTGGCGCTGACCGCCGCGCCGATCACGAAGCCGGAGATGATCAGCCACACCGCCGCCGAGGCAAAGCCGGAGAACACCAGCGGCGCCGGCTGCAGGCCGGCGATCAGCACCGATGCAAACAAGAGCAGGCTGGCGAAATATCCCGGCACCAGAGCCGTCGCCCACAGCCCGAGCGTGACGAGCACGATGGCGAGCGTGATGCCGCCGGACGGACCGAGCGCCGCCGGCGACCACAAGGCGATGATAGCGGCAAGCAGCAGAACCGCCGCGAGAACGGCGTGGCGGATGGTGAACGCTTGGCTGGTGACCATGAACGGACTCTCGGACATCGGGGCGATTCTGAAGATGCCGCCGCAGCCTATCCGAAGCGCAGCTTTGAGTTTAGTGTGTCATGCAAAGAGCAGGCGGCCAGCGAGACGGGTTTTCCCAATGGACCTTCTGGTGAAGCTTTACGACGTCGAGCCCGATGCCGATCTCGATCGCCGGCTGAAGGAAAGCGGCGTCGTCATCCGCCGGGCGCTGGCGCCCGAGCTCGACACCATCCGCGCCTTCATCGCGACCCGCTTCAGCGCCGGCTGGGTGAGCGAGGCGCAGGTCGCCTTTTCGCGCGATCCCAACGCCTGCCTGATTGCCGTCAGGGACGGCAAGCTGCTGGGCTTTGCCTGCTACGACGCCGTCGCCCTCGGCTTCTTCGGGCCGACCGGCGTCGACGAGGCGGCGCGCGGCCTCGGCATCGGCAAGGCGCTGCTCATCCGCACGCTGCTCGCCATGCGCGAGCGCGGCTACGGCTACGCCGCCATCGGCTGGGCCGGCCCGGTGGAGTTCTACGCCCGCGCCGTCGGCGCCATGCCGATCCCCGGTTCGGAGAAAAGCGTCTACGCCGGCCTGCTCGATCCGCTGGTACACGTGCCGACCGGATAGAACGTCACAAGGTCGGGCAGAATCGGACCAGCCCTTGAAACCGTGACCAATCCTTGCGCGCGGTTGGCGTCCAGCCCGCCTCGGCGACGGCGGCGAGCCGAGGGAATACCAGATGATTGAAGTGGGCGCGGCTGGCGATCAGCTCGGTCCAGATGCAGGCCTGGATGCCCTTCAGCTTCGGCAGCAGGTCGGCCGGAATGTCGTCGCCCACCTCGTAGGCGTAGGCCGCTTCCAGCGAGGTGGCCCCAGCCCAGCTCATGCCGGCCTCGTCCCAATCGGATGAGCGGGCCATGTCGAGATAGTAGGCTTCGGCCGGCGCCATGACGATGTCGTAGCCGCGCCGGGCAAGGCCGGCGCCGATCGCCGCCTTCTGCCAGACGGTGAGGAGCGTGCCCTCCGTCTCGACGCCATCGCCGTTGCCCACCTCGTTCCAGCCGGCGAGCTTGCGGCCGCGTTGCCCAAGCATCGCCTGCACCTTGCGCATGAAATGCGACTGCAGCGCCTCGGCGCCGTCGACGCCGAGATCGGCCATCAGCCGGCGCGCCAGCGGCGAGAACAGCCAGGCTCCCTCGGCCACCTCGTCGCCGCCGACGTGCAGGTAAGGCGACGGGAACAGCTCGGCGAGGTCGTCGAACACCGCGCCGAGCACCGTCCAGGTAAGGCCGACGGCCGGGTTGAGGGCATTGTTGGCGAAGCCCTGCACCGAGGCATAGGCGCCGGCCGGCTCGTCGGGGTCGGCGAGCGCCGGCAGGGCGGCCAGCGCGGCAGTGCCGTGACCGGGAATGTCGATCTCCGGCACGATCCCGATATTGAGACGCGCGGCTTGGGCGACCAATGCTCGGACGTCGGCATGACTGTAGAAGCCGCCGCTCGAATGGTGGCCGTCGCCGAGCTGCGGCGGCAGCGCCGCCTCAGGCCCGCGCTGCGAGCCGATGGACGTCAGTTCCGGATAGCCGCGAATTTCCAGCCGCCAGGCCTCGTCGTCGCTGAGGTGCCAGTGGAAAATATTGAGCCGGAGATAGGCGAGGATGTCGAGGAAGCGGGCGACATCGGCCACGGAAAAGAAGCGGCGGGCGGTGTCGAGATGGCAGCCGCGCCAGGCAAAGCGCGCGGCGTCGGCGATATGGCCGTGCGCCGGAAAGCGGCAGCCGGCGCGGGCGCCGCGCGAGAGTTGGCCGAGCGCCGTCAACCCGTATTGCCGACCGGCAGGGCCAGCAGCGGTGAGCAGGACATCGTCGTCGCGGAAATCGAGGCGATACGCCTCCCGCCCGAGCGCGGCATCGCTGGCAAAGCGCAACAAACGGTCGCCGGGCAATGCCATCAGCGAAAAGGGGACCGGCTCCAGCGGAAACAACCGCCGAAACAGCGCCGTCATCGTCGAGACGGCGGACAATTCGTCGGCGGTCGCGCCGTCGGCCGGCACGAGATAGCCGGGAAGCCGGTCGGACGGCGTAAGCTCCGCCTCGGCCGGCCAGGGCGTCAGCGCGTAGACGGCCGGCCCTGCCGCCGCGCCTTGCCCGGACGCTTCGTGCCGCAGGTCACCAACCGTCACCGGCCACCGCGCCCCGTCGGCCAGCGTCATATAGGCCGAGACGATCCCCTCCCCGCGATGCTGCGGCGCGCCGGCGATATCGCCGAGCGAGAAGCGCCAGACGTCGCCGGGCGCCAGCCGCAAGCCGTCCGGCGGCGCCACCTCGTGGAAATAGCCGCGCCGGTCGAGGAGGCGCGCGTTGTCGGCGGCCGGATCGTGGCCGGCGAAGCGCAGCGTCGTGAAGGCAAGACGAAAGCTCTCAACCGGCGTGGCGCCGAGGTTCCAGAGCTCGAACAGCAGGCGGCCTGCCGGATCGGCATCGGCCGGTTGCCAGCGGCAATCGAGGTGAAACCGGGTTGCCTCGGGAACGGTCGCATATCGGTCGGTCATCGAAAACCCTCCCCCGGAACCTCACCCCTTGCACAACGCCCCGTATTGCGTCGACGACCGCCTTCAGCGAGTCACTGCGTCAACCCGCCGCCAGCCATTCTAAATGGCGGGCGGGTGAACGCACTAAAACAAAGAGATAAGGCGGGAAGCCCGTTCAGACCGTCGGCTGACACGGTCGCATGTCGTCGTCGCCGGTCCGCCCCTTCCTGTCGAGAAGCAGCGAGATGACGAACATGCAGGAGCCGACCAACCCAAGCAGCACGCCGACCCAGCCGGTGGACGTCCAGCCGAAGCCGGCGGCGATCGCCACGCCGCCCAGCCAGGCGCCAAGCGCATTGGCGATGTTGAAGGCGGAGTGATTGAGGGCGGCGGCCAGCGTCTGCGCGTCCTTGCCGACGTCCATCAGGCGGGTCTGCAGCGTCGGCACCACGGCAAAGCCGGTGCCGATCAGGAACACTCCCACCACCGACGTGGCGGGGTGCCGCGCCGCCACGGTGAACAGCGCCAACACCACAACGTTCCAGGCGAGCAGGCCGGCAATGGTCGGCAGCAGCGCGCGGTCGGCCAGCTTCGGCCCGACGATGTTGCCGGCGATCATGCCGGCGCCGAAGACGCAGAGGACGAAAGGCACGCCGCCTTGCGGAATGCCCGACACCTCGATCAGCGTCGGCGTGATATAGCTGAAAACGGCGAACATGCCGCCGAACCCGGTGGCGCCGATGGCCAGCGTCAGCCAGACCTGCGGCTCGCGCAACGCGCCCAGTTCCCTGAGCGGGCTGGCGCCGGGCCTCGGCTGATCGCGCGGCACGCAGACGAAGACCAGCGCCACGGTCAACAGGCCCAGCGAGCCGACTACGCCAAAAGCGGTGCGCCAGCCAAGCGTCTGTCCCGCCCAGGTGGCGACCGGCGTTCCGACCAGCGTCGCCACCGTCAGGCCCAGCATGACGCGGCCGATGGCGCGGGCGCGGCCATCCGGTGGCGCCATGCCGGCGGCCACCAGCGCCGCGACGCCGAAGTAAGCACCGTGCGGCAGGGCGGTGATGAAACGCAACACCACCAAACCGGTAAAACTGGGTGCCATTGCACTGGCAAGGTTTCCCGCCGCGAAAAGCCCCATCAGCACCAGCAACAGCCGAAGCCGCGACAGCCGGGCGCCGACGACGGCGATCAACGGCGCCCCGACCACCACGCCGAGGGCGTAGGCGCTGATGATCCGGCCGGCCTCGGGCATGGTGACCTGCCAGGCGGAGGCGACGTCGGGAAGGAAGCCCATGGCGGCGAATTCGCCGGTGCCGATGGCGAAACTGCCGATCGCCAGCGCGAATTCGGCGATCGTGGCGGCGCTGAAGGGAAAGGGCTTGGCGGCGATGCTCATGGCGCTCCGATCGTCGGGGCGATCCGGGCGACGGCGCGGATCGATAAATCGACCGCAGCCTAGATTTGATTGCGTCGCCGATAAACATATGGTTTCGGAAGGAGCTTTCGGAAAAGGCGGAAGATAGATGCGAACGGATCAGGAAACGGCGATGCTTTCCGCCATCGTGCGACATGGTGGCCTATCGGCGGCGGCTCGGCATCTCGGCCTGTCGGTCTCGGTTGTGGCCGACCGCCTGGCCGGCCTTGAAAAACGCCTCGGCGTGCGGCTGATCGCCCGCACCACTCGCCGCCAATCGCTGACCGAAGCCGGCAAGCTCTACCTTGCGGAGATGGAGCCGATCCTCGCGGCCATCAACGCGGTGGAAGCGCGCGTCCGCGACCTGTCGTCGGTGCCGCAGGGCACCCTCAGGATCTCCGCGCCGCTGCCGGTCGGCCGCCGCTGGATCGCCCCGTTCGTGGGGCAGTTCGCCACGCGCTACCCGGACATTCGCCTCCAGCTTCTGCTCGAGGATCGCTACGTCGACATCGTCGGCGAGGGATTCGACGTTGCCATCCGCGGCGGCCCCGCCGTGGAATCGGAATTCTCCGGCCGCTACCTGTTCTCGACCCGCCGCGTCGTCGTCGCCAGCCCGGACTATGTCGCAAGGCATGGCGCGCCCACGCGGCCCGAGGATCTTGCGGCACATACCTGCCTGGTGTTCAACGGCGGCGGCCATTTCCACGCCGACTGGCGGTTCGGCCGCGGTGAGGCCGAACAGATGGTGCGGGTATCGGCGCGGCTGGCGACCACCAATTCCGAATTGCCGGTGGTCTGGGCGGCAGCCGGGCTGGGGCTGACGCAGAAATCACTGTGGGAGGTGCAGCCCCAGCTTGACGACGGCAGGCTTGTCACCGTGCTCGACGCCTTCGAGCCCGACCCGGCGTCCTTCTTCGCCATCCACCCGGTCAGCCGGACTCAGTCTCGCCTGCTGTCGCTGTTCGTCGGCGAACTGTCCGCCTACCTGCGGGAAAACCTTCCGGCGTGAGAGCGCCATGCCGGTCCCCATCACCCCTTGCGCAGCGCCCGGTATTGCGTCGGCGAACTATCGTGCACCCGCCGGAAGCAGCGGGAGAAATACAGGGGATCGTCGAAGCCGAGATCGGCGGCGATCGCCTTCACCGACTGGTCGGTGGTATCGAGCAGGAAACAGGCGCGCTGGATCTTCAGGCGGATGAAGAAGTCGAGCACCGTGAAGCCGGTGCGCTTCTTGAACACCGCGGCGAGATGCGACGACGACAGGTTGGCCTCGCGCGCCAGCTCGTCGACTTTCAGCGACCGGCCGAGGTTGCCCTGCATCACGTCGATCACCCGGCGGATCCGCTGGTCGAGATTGTCGTCGCGGTTGGGCGAGCGGTGGCGCAGCACCACCAGATGGGTGACGAGCTGGCCGAGCGCCATCGACGCCGACAGCAGGTTATCCGGCGTGTAGCCGCGGCCGAGGATCGACAGCATCTTCTCGAACAGCGTCGGGATGGCCGGGTCGCGGCCCGGATGCAACAGCGGTTCCTCCGGATCGAGCTCCAGCAGTTCCGGCAGCAGCGCCACCTTGGCGCCGTCGAGGTGCACCCAGTAGATCGTCCATGGGTCGTCGGGATCGGCGCCATAGGCATGCGGCGCGCCGGCCGGCGTCACCAGCGCCTGGCCGGGCCGGATGCGCAAGGTCGCATCGCCCACCCGCGCCCAGCCGCAGCCGTCGGTGCAATAGATCAGCACCGACTGCGAAATGCCCTCCGGCCGCTCGACGAAGTGCCATTGGGCGCGCGGATAGTGGCCGACGTCGCTCGGCAACAGTTCGATCAGCGGCTGGCCATCCAGCCAGCCGGACACCACCGGGCGCGGCAATACGATCGACCGCTGCCCCGGAAAGCCCTCCCTGATCCGCTGTTCGCCCTCCTCCGTCATGCACCGATGCTATCAGAGGATCCTCCATGATGTCCATCGTTCCCGCTATTCACCCCGGAGAGGCCGGCGCCTAGCGTTCCGATAACGACAAATCCCCGGCTCCGGGATGGGAAGGAACGCGCCATGAAACAAGTCGAACTCCCCGCAGCGCCGGCGACGCTGGCCGGACCGGTCAAGGCATGGTCGGCGCCGCTCGTCATTCCCACCTACGAGCCGGCGCCGGCCGAGCGCAACCCGATGTTCCTGGAAAAGCGCGTCTTCCAGGGATCGAGCGGCCGCGTCTATCCGCTACCGGTCGTCGACCGCATCGGCCCGGAGCTCCGCGACAAGAGCTGGGCGGCGCTGCACATCGAGAACGAATACCTGCGCGTCACCGTGCTGCCGGAGCTCGGCGGCCGCATCTATGCCGTCGTCGACAAGATCAACGGCTACGACCTCGTCTACCGCAACCGCGTCATCAAGCCGGCGCTGGTCGGCCTCGCCGGCCCCTGGCTGTCCGGCGGCATCGAGTTCAACTGGCCGCAGCACCACCGCCCCAGCACCTACATGCCCTCGGCCTGGGAAATCGTCGGGGAATCAGATGGTTCGCGCGTCATCTGGCTTTCCGAGCACGAGCCGATGAACCGCATGAAGGGCATGCACGGCGTGCGCCTCAGCCCCGGCAAGGCCTGCCTGGAGCTCGCCGTGCGCCTGCACAACCGCACCGAGCTGACCCAGACGTTCCTCTGGTGGGCCAACGTCGCCACCGAGGTGCACGAGGACTACCAGAGTTTCTTCCCCGAGGATGTCCACTTCATCGCCGACCATGCCAAGCGCGCCACCTCCGCCTTTCCCGGCTGCGAGGGCCGCTATTACGGCGTCGACTATGCCGCTCGCGCCAGGGACGGCGTGCCGCCCGAGGAGGCGCCGGCGCAGTTCGTGCCGAAGCGCGGCTATGCGCCTAACGACCTCCGCTGGTACGCCAACATTCCCGTGCCGACCAGCTACATGTGCCTCGGCTCGCGCGACGATTTCTTCGGCGGCTACGACCACGCCGTGGAGGCGGGAATCGTCCATGTCGCCAACCATCACATATCCCCCGGCAAGAAGCAGTGGACCTGGGGCAACCACGATTTCGGTTACGCCTGGGACCGCAATCTGACCGAGCCGGACGAGAACGGCGTCTATTGGCCCTATGTCGAGATCATGGCCGGCGTCTACACCGACAACCAGCCGGACTTCTCCTTTCTCGCGCCCGGCGAGACCAAGACCTTCTCGCAGTACTGGTACCCGATCCGCGAGATCGGCGCCGCCGCCGCGGCCACCCTCAAGGCGGCCATCGGCCTGAAGCTCGCGGGTACCCGGCTGACGGTCGGCGTGCAGGCGACCGAGGCCGTCGCCGGCGCCCGCGTCATCGTCTCGGCCGGCGGCAGGCTGCTGGCCGACGCCGGGACGGATCTCGATCCGGCCAGGCCGTTCTTCATCCCCGTCGATCTCGCCCAAGGCATCGAAAGCGACGATGTCCGCGTCGTCGTCGAACAGGACGGCGCCGTGCTGGTCGAGCGCCGGCCGGCCGACCGGGGCGAGATGACCATCCCGCCGCCGGCCACCGAGCCGCCGCCGCCCGAGGAGATCGACAGCGCCGACGAACTCTGGATGACCGGCGTCCATCTCGACCAGTACCGCCACGCCACCCGGCCGGCCGATATCTACTGGCGCGAGGCGATCCGCCGCGATCCGGGCGACAGCCGCTGCAACACCGCCCTCGGCATCTGGCACCTCCGGCGCGGCGAATTCGCGATGGCCGAAGCCTGCTTCCGCCAGGCGATCGAGCGGCTGACCCGCCGCAATCCCAATCCGCCGACCGGCGAGGCGCATTACCACCTCGGCCTCGCGCTGCGCTACCTCGGCCGGCCGGCCGCCGCCTATGACGCGCTTTACAAGGCGACCTGGAACGCCGCCTGGCGTGGCCCGGCACACCTGGCGCTGGCCGAGATCGACGGCACACGCGGCGCCTTCGCCGAAGCCCTTGATCATGTCGAGGAGTCGCTCCGCCACGACGTCGAGAACGCGCTCGCCCGCAATCTCAAGGCAGCGCTGCTGATCAGGCTCGGCCGCAAAGCCGAGGCCGATGCCCTCCTCGCCGAGACGCTGGCCCGCGACCCGCTCGACGCCCGCGCCCGCGCGCTGAAGGGCCTGCCGCTCGACGGCGACGACCAGCTTTTCCTCGACGTCGCCATCGAGGCGGCGCGGGGCGGCTTCGTCGAGGATGCCCTCGCCCTCCTCGAAACGCGCATTGCCACGGTCGGCGCCGCCGCCTCGCCGCTCCTCCACTACCATGCCGCCGCGCTTGCGGGTCGCCTCGGCAAGCCGGTCGCGCCGCATCTCGATGCCGCCGCCAAAGCGCTACCGGATTACTGCTTCCCATCGCGCCTCGAAGACATCGCCGTGCTGGAAGCGGCGATCGCCGCCAACCCGGCCGACGGCCGCGCGCCCTGCTACCTCGGCAACCTCCTCTACGACCGCCGTCGCCATGCCGAGGCGATCGTCCTGTGGGAAAAGGCGGTCGCCGTCGATCCCTCGTGGTCGATCCCCTGGCGCAACCTCGGCATCGGTTCTTTCAACGTCGAGGGCTCGCCGGAAAAGGCCGTCGCCGCCTATGACAAGGCGCTCGCCGCCGCTCCACAGGACGCCCGCCTCGTCTACGAGCGCGACCAGCTCTGGAAGCGCATCGGCCGGTCGCCGGCCGAGCGGCTCGCCGAGTTGGAAAGCCGGCTCGACCTCGTCGCGAGCCGCGACGACCTCAGCGTCGAGCTGTCCGCCCTCTACAATCAGCTCGGCCAGCCGGAAAAATCGGCGCCGCTGATCGCCGGCCGCGCCTTCCAGCCCTGGGAAGGCGGCGAGGGGCTTGCCCTCGACCAGTGGGTGCGCAGCCATCTCGGCCTCGGCCGCCGGGCGCTCGCCGCCGGCAACGCCGCCGCGGCGGTGGCCGAATTCGAGGCCGCGCTCAACCCGCCGCAGTCCCTTGGCGAGGCGCGCCATCTCCTCGCCAACCAGAGCGACGTGCATTACTGGCTCGGCAAGGCGCTCAAGGCGGCCGGCCGGGACGACGAGGCCAAGCGCTGGTTCACGCTGGCCGCCGAATTCGCCGGCGACTTCCTCGGCATGGAAGTGCGCGCCTATTCGGAAAAGACCTTCTTCTCGGCCCTGTCGCTCCTTGCGCTCGGCCGCAAGGCGGAGGCGGAGAAGCTGCTCGGCGAACTCCGCGCCTATGCCGAGGAGACGATGACGAGCCCGGCGAAGATCGACTATTTCGCCACCTCGCTGCCGACCATGCTGCTGTTCGACGACGACCTGCAACTGCGCCGGCGCGTCTCCGCCCACGTCATGCTCGCCGAGGCGGCCATCGGCCTGGGCGACCCCGCAACCGGCCGCGAGCATCTTCAGGCAGCCCTGAAACTGGACCCCAACCACGCGCTCGCCGCCGACCTCCTCGGCGATCTTCCCAATCGCTGAGGAGGGCCCAATGACCGTCCTGCGCCTCGGGACCGACCTTGCCGAGCTGACGCTCTCCACCTGGGGCGCCGCCGTCCTCGGCTGGAGCCTCAAGGCCAGCGTCGGCGGCGTGCCGCTGCTGCGGCCGGCCCGCCATGGCGGCGACGGCGCGCCCGACGAGACGGCCGCCTTCCCGCTGGTGCCCTACGGCAACCGCATCGGCGGCAACGCCTTCTCCTTCGCCGGCCATCCGTATCGCGTCGCGCCCAACGCCGTCGACCGCTATCGCCTGCACGGCGACGGCTGGCTGTCCGACTGGACCGTCGAAGCGGCGACCGGCAGCAGCGCAACGCTCGTCCTGCGCCATCGGGCCGACACAGCCGCCCCCTGGGACTATCTCGCCCGGCAAACCATAACCCTCGACGGTCGCGAACTGACGCTGACGCTATCGGTCGAGAACACCGGCCGCGACACCCTGCCCTTCGGTCTCGGCTGGCATCCCTATTTCCCGTTGACCCGGCGCACACGGCTGACGGCGCCGGCCTCCTCCGTCTGGCTGGAAGGCCCCGACCATCTCCCCACCGAGGAAGTGCCGCTGCCCGCCGATCTCGATTTCCGAAAAGCTGCGCCGCTGCCCAACCGCTGGATCAACAACGGCTTCGAAGGCTGGAACGGCTGCGCCCGCATCGACTGGCCGGAGCGCGGCCTGACGCTGCTGATCGACGCCGACCCGATCTTTTCCCGCTACGTCCTCTACCGCCCCGACACCGCCCGTGATCCTTCCTACGCCGGCGAATGGTTTTGCCTCGAACCGATGACGCACGCCATCGACGCCTTCCATCGGAACAACCTCGGCGGATTGAGGCCTCTCGCCCCGGGGGATAGGATCGAAGGAACGGTGCGGCTGACGGCGGTGGTGAAGTAAGGGTTTGCCGGCGAGACCGATTGTCCCTTGAGGATAAGCCAGCCCGATGTTATATTCCTGTATAATATTCGGAGTTTGCCCCATGCACACAACCAATCTCCGCAAGGTCGGCGGCTCGGTCATGCTGGCCGTTCCGCCGGCGCTGCTCGATGTCCTTCAGCTAGCAGCCGGCTCCAAGGTCGGGCTGGTCGTCGACAACGGCCGGCTGGTGGTGGAGCCGCAGGCGCGGCCGCGCTACACGATGGCCGAGTTGCTGGCCGCCTCCGACTATTCCGAGCCGCAGCCGCCGGAAGAACGCGAATGGGTGGACACGCCGGCCGTCGGCAAGGAGCCGCTATGAATCGCGGCGACGTCTATATGGTCGACCTGGAGCCGACCCAGGGCCGGGAACAGCGCGGCCATCGCCCGGTGGTCATCGTCTCGCCCGACGAGTTCAATCGGGCGACCAATCTGCCGGTCATCGCGCCGATCACCAACGGCGGCGATTTCGCCCGCCGCATCGGCTTCGCCGTGCCGCTTGCCGGAACCAGGACAACCGGTGTGGTGCGCTGCGATCAGCCCCGCGTGCTCGACCTCGCCGCCCGCAACGGCCGCAAGGTGGAAAGCCTGCCGGCGGCCATCATGGACGAGGTGCTGGCCCGGATGGCGACGCTGTTCGAGTAATCGCCAAAGACGCCGGCCCGAAAACGATCGATTGGAATCCGCCATGCAGAAGATCGGCCGCCGGCTCGGCGCCGGCAAGGAGGCCGAGGTCTACGAATACGGCGAGCTGGCGCTGAAGCTCTACCCGTCGCCGGCATCGAAGGCCGCCGTCTTCCGGGAGGCCGCCAATCTCGCCCTCATCGAGCAGTTCGCCCTGCCGACGCCGCGCGTCCACGCCGCCGGCGACTACGACGGCCGCTGGGGCCTGCTGATGGACCGGGCGCGAGGTCCAAGCTTCGCCGACCGGATGGCGGCCGGCGCCCGCATGGCCTGCCTCGAGGAAATGGTGCGGCTGCACCGCGACCTTCACCAACGGTCCGTCGGCGGCCTGCCGTCGCTGAAGGCGCGGCTCGCCGCCAATATCCGCCGCACCGACCACCTGGACGAACTATCCCGCCGCCGGCTTCTCTCGCAGCTCGCCGCGCTGCCGGACGGTGACCGGCTGTGCCACGGCGACTTTCACCCCTGGAACATCCACGGCGAGGCCGGCGAGGTGATGATCCTCGACTGGCTCGACGCCTGCGCCGGCCCTCCGGCGGCCGACATCTGCCGCAGCTACGTGCTGATCCGCCACGTCGATCCCGTCACCGCCACCGACTATGTCGACGCCTATGCCCGGCTGACCGGCCTTTCGGCCGCCGACATCCTGGCCTGGCTGCCGCCGACCGCCGCCGCCCGCCTGGCGGAAGGCGTGCCGGCCGAAACCGATGAGCTGCGGCGCCTCGCCGGCCTGACGCCGGAGGATCGCTGAGCGGTCCTTACTTCCTGCCCAACCCGGTGCTCCTGACGTTGTCGAGCAGCACGGCGAGCAGCAGGATCAGGCCGCGCACCAGATACTGGTAGAAGGCCTGGATGTTGAGGAGATTCATGGCGTTCTCGGCGATGCCGAGGATCAGCACGCCGACGATGACGCCGGTCATCGCCGCCCGGCCGCCGGCCAGCGACACGCCGCCGAGCACGCAGGCCGAGATGGCGGAAAGCTCGAGGCCGGTCGCCGCGTTGGGCTGGCCGGAGGTGATGCGCGAGGCGAGCAGGATGCCGGCCACGGCGCAGACGAGGCCCTGGATGGTGAAGATCCAGATGCGCATGCCGTCGACATTGACGCCGGCGAGGCGCGACGCCTCCGGGTTGCCGCCGATGGCCAGCGTGTTGCGGCCGAACACCGAGCGGTTGAGCACGAAGCCGAACACGCAGAACAGGGCGACCATGATCCAGATCGGCGTGGGTATGCCGAGAAAGCGCGACAGGGCCAACTGGTAGAAGCCGGGATCGTTGATGCCCACCGCCCGGCCGTCCGACGAGATCAGCGCCAGGCCGCGCACGATCTGCATGGTGGCGAGCGTGGTGATCAGCGCGTTGATCCTGAGCTTGGCGATGATCACGCCGTTGACGAAGCCGACGAACGTGCCGCAGGCGAGCGCCGTGATCAGGCCGATGACGATCGAGCCGGAGGCGTTGGAGGCCATCACCGCCACCATGCCGGTAAAGGCGACGATGGAACCGACGGACAGGTCGAAGTCGCGCGATGCGAGGCAGAACATCATCGTGCAGGCGACGATGCCGATGGTCACCACCGACTGGAACAGGCCGAGCATGTTGCGCTCGGTGAGGAAGCTCGGCACGAAGATCGACACGGCTGCGAAGGCGACGACGAAGATGACGAGGAGACCCTGCTCGCCGAGCAGGAGACGTTTCAGGAAGGCCATCACGATGCTTTCTTGTTCGGCTCGCCGGCGGTCCGGTCCGGCAGGGCCGAGGCGAGAATGGCGTGTTCGTTGAATTGGGCGCGGTCGTAGCGGGCGGCGATCCGCCCCTCGCACATGACGAGGATGCGGTCGGAAATGCCCATCACCTCCGGCAATTCGCTGGAGACCACGACGATGGCCAGCCCCTTCTCGGCGAGGTGGTAGAGCAACTCGTAGATCTCGGCCTTGGCGCCGACGTCGATGCCGCGCGTCGGCTCGTCGACGATCAGCACCTTGACGCCGGTCTCGGCCAGCCAGCGGGCCAGCAGCACCTTCTGCTGGTTGCCGCCGGAGAGGTTGACGATATTCTGCCTGGCCGACGGCGTGCGGATCCTCAACTGCCTGATGAACTCGGCGGCGGTGTCCGCCTCGCGCCTGAGGCTCAGCACGCCGAAGGGCGAGAAATGCCGGCGGGCCGAGATGACGATGTTCTCGCCCACCGAAAGGCCCTGGACGATGCCGTCGAACTTGCGATCCTCCGAGCAGAGCACCAGCCCCTCGCGGATGGAGCGGCGCGGGCTGGCGCCCGAGCTGTCGGCGCCGTCGATGGCGACCTTGCCGGAATGGCGGGGATCGGCGCCGTAGACGAGGCGCATCAGCTCGGAACGGCCGGAGCCGACCAGCCCGAAGAAACCGACGATCTCGCCGGCCCGCGCCTCGAAATCGATGGGGCGCGGCAGCTTGGCGCCGGTGATGCCTTCGACCTTGAGGCGCACCTCGCCGGCCGGCCGGCCGCGCCAGCCCCAGATGTCCGAGATCTCGCGGCCGACCATCTCGGCGACCAGGCTGTCGCGCGTCACCTCGGCCATCGACGGATGGTGGGCGGCGAGCTTGCCGTCGCGCAGCACGGTGCAGCCGTCACACAGGCGGAAGATCTCGTCGAGGCGATGCGAGATGTAGATGATCACCTTGCCGGCGGCGCTGAGCTCGCCGATGATCCGGAACAGCACCTCGCTCTCCTGCGACGACAGCGACGACGTCGGCTCGTCGAGAGCAATAATACGGGCGTCGAGCATGATCGCCTTGGCGATCTCGATCATCTGCCGCTCGCCGAGCGACAGCCTCGCTACCTTGGTGTCGGCGTCGATGGAAAGGCCGATCTCCTGGAGGCGCCGGTTCACCTCGGCCTTGAGCGACCGGAAATCGATGATGCCGGCCCGGTTGGGAAAGCGGCCGAGGCGCAGGTTCTCGGCCACCGTCAGACCGGGAACGAGCTGGAGTTCCTGGTGCACCACCACCACGCCGGCCGCGAAGGCGTCGCGGGTGGAGGAAAAATGCTGCGTCACGCCGTCGATGGCGATCTCGCCCGTGTCGGCGGCGGTGTCGCCGGAGAGGATGCGGATCAGCGTCGACTTGCCGGCGCCGTTTTCGCCGATCAGCCCGTGCACGGAGCCCTTTCCCACCCCGAAGGAGACATCCGACAGCGCCTTGACGCCGGGATAGGTCTTGGACATGTGGGAGAAGCTCAGAAAGTCGGCCATAAGTGCGCGCGCCTCGTCTTGGGTGACCGGCGGCTCGCCGCCGCCGGCCGGTTGTCGAGCGGTCCATCAGCTAGTTCGGCAGCTTATTCGATGCCGAGGCTCTTGCGGACGTCGACATAGGTGTCGCGCAGCGCCAGCTCGCCGGCGGTCAGCGTCAGCGCCGGCGGTTCCTTGCCGTTGGCGACCCAGTCGTACATGTTGAGCGCCGTCTCGTAGCCATGGCGCTTCGGCGAGATGATCACGGTGCCGAAGAAGCCGGTGGCGGCGGGCTTCTTGAACTCGTTGATCGCCGAATCCGCGCCGCCGATGCCGACGCCGATGAAGTTGTCCGGCGTGATGCCGACGGTCTCGGAGGCGCGGACCGCGCCGAGCACCGCCTCGTCGTTGAGGCCGAAGGCCACCCAATGCTTCACGTCCGGATGCTTGTTGAGCACCACGGTGGCGGCGTTCAGCGCCGCCTCGGTGTCGGTCTTGGCCTGCGGCGCGTCGAAGATGTTGGCCTCCGGGAAACCGGCCGCCTTCAGCGAGGTGATGGCGCCCTCGACGCGGTCGACGGCCGTCGGAAGCTGGTCGTAGGAGACGCGGACGGCGCCGACCGTGGCGATGTCCCAGCCGCGCTTCTTGATCTCGTCGGCGATGGCGGTGCCCACGGCCTCGCCGATCTTCAGCGCCGAGATGCCCATGTGCGGCACGCTGTCGATCGGCGAGCCGTCGGCGTTGACCAGGCGGTCGTCGACGGTCATCAGCTTGAGACCGTTGGCTTCCGCCTTGGCGACGATGCCCGGTCCGAGCTTGACGTCCGGCGTGCAGATGATGAAGCCCTGCGCGCCCTGGGCGCCGAGGTTGTCGATGGCCGACTGAACCTTCTCGCCGTCCTCGGCGCCGATCTTCACCAGCGTGAAGCCCTTCTCCTTGGCGGCGATGTCGGCGAACTTCCACTCGTCCTGGAACCAGGGTTCCTCCGGCTGCTTGACCACGAAGCCGATCTTGACGTCGGCCGCGTGGGCCGCCGCCGTCAGCGCACCGACGGCGATGCCGACGGCGGCGAAGCTCTTCAGAATGCGAAGCATGGCGTTTCCTCCATTTTCTCTTCAACGATCGCTCGCCGATGCGGCGCGCCTTTCGCTACCTAGATCGTCGTGCGTCCTGGCGGACGCAGAGTGACGATCTAGTTTTTGTTATCGCATCGGATTTTTCCGAAAACCGGATTCCACTTTTCGGTCCGATGCCCTAGGCGACCTTCCGGCGGAACCGGCCGACATCCGCCATGGACGATTCCCGGCCTTTGCCATCGCGGGCTGGCCTGGACTTTCCATGCCGGCGGGACGCACGGCGGCCATGCGCCTCGGAAAACGGCGATGAATCGGATAAAGATCGCGGCCGGACGCGTCCGACGATCCCGGACGAACCGGCCGAAAGCCTCCTCCAGATACCGTCCTTCTCCCGTCCCGCCGCCTTTTCGGCTGGCACGCTTCCTTCCGGCGGCCATCCTACCGCCGGCCGGACCGGTCGCGCCGCGCCTTTCGCCCGACAAGCAGGGACGATCGTGTGCGGCGAAAAACAGCCTAGGTGGCGGATGTCCTCGCGGGAATGGCTGCATCCACGAATTCCATGGACGAAACTCTTAAGACATCGACGGATTCTACCTTCGGCTGACGGCACGGCGGACGAAACCGCCGGCCCTTCCGGACGGGCGATTGCGAGGACGGCGACATCGCCCTCCTACGCAGTTCACCGGAGCGTCTCGAGCCTCGCCGCCGTTGACCGGGCCGGCGCAACTGCCTACCCTTCGCCGGCAAGGACTTGCAGCCCGGAGAACCCATCTTGACCGAACAGGCAACCGTCACCGTCGGCGTCATCGCCAAGGAGCTCGGCGTTTCCGATGCCAAGGTGAAAAAGGCGATCGAGGCGCTGAAGATCGAGCCGGTCGCCAAGCGTGGCGTCTGCAAGCTCTACGCGACCGACGTCGTCGACGCGGTGAAGAAGACGCTCGCCTGACCACCGCCGCAGCGGCATTGTTTTCCGCTTGTCCGGCCGGCGCCTCGCCGGTGACACCCTTTTTGGTGTTGCCGGCCCAGTATCCCTACGATTTCCGCGCTTTCCCGGCCGATCCGGGATCCGATCCGGCAATCCCCCATTGCGGAACACACACGGAACATGTTAACTCTGTTCGTGATTTGTACCGAATCGCGTTTGGGCGCCACCGACGCGCCGGCCGACCAGCGGGGACCAGACGATGCTCACGCGCAAACAGCTCGAACTCCTGATGTTCATTCATGAGCGTCTGAAGGAATCGGGCGTGCCACCGTCCTTCGACGAAATGAAGGACGCGCTGGATCTCAAGTCCAAATCCGGCATCCACCGCCTGATCACCGCGCTCGAGGAACGTGGCTTCATCCGCCGCCTGCCCAACCGGGCGCGGGCGCTCGAAGTGATCAAGCTGCCGGAAACCATGCAGCCGGGCATCGGTCGCGGCCGCAAGGGCTTCGCGCCGGCGGTCATCGAAGGCGACGGCGGCCGCAAGGCGCCGCCGGCCAACGTGTCCGCGCCGTCGCTCGACAGCCGCGACACCGTGCCGGTGCCGGTGATGGGCCGCATCGCCGCCGGCGTGCCGATCGCCGCCATCCAGAACCAGTCGCATATCCTGCATGTGCCGATCGACCTCGTGGCCGGCGGCGAGCATTACGCGCTCGAAGTGCGCGGCGACTCGATGATCGAGGCGGGCATCCTCGACGGCGATACCGTCGTCATCAAGAAGTCCGACACCGCCGATTCCGGCGACATCATCGTGGCGCTGGTGGACGACGAGGAGGCGACGCTGAAGCGCCTGCGCCGCAAGGGCGCCTCGGTCGCCCTCGAGGCGGCCAATCCGGCCTACGAGACGCGCATCTTCGGCCCCGACCGGGTGCGCATCCAGGGCCGCCTGGTGGCGTTGATGCGCCGCTACTGATCTTTCCGGCCGGCTGCGTCAGCTATTCTTCGTCAGCCGGCTTTCCTCCGACGGGTGAAGCAGCGACGTATCGCCATAGGAGTAGAAGCGATAGCCGCCGGCAATCGCATGGGCGTAGGCGGCGCGCATGGTGTCGAGGCCGGAAAAGGCCGACACCAGCATGAACAGCGTCGACTTCGGCAGATGGAAGTTGGTCATCAACAGGTCGACGGCGCGGAAGCGGTAGCCCGGCGTGATGAAGATGTCGGTCGCCCCGGCGAACGGCCGAACGAGGCCGTCTTCGCCGGCCGCGCTTTCCAGAAGGCGCAGCGACGTCGTGCCGACGGCCACCACCCTGCCCCCGCGCGCCCGGACCGCGTTGAGCGCTTCGGCCGTCTCCGGCGACACATGGCCGATCTCGGCGTGCATCTTGTGCGCCTCGGTATCGTCCACCTTCATCGGCAGGAAGGTGCCGGCGCCGACGTGCAGCGTCACGAAATGCCGACCGATGCCGCGCGCATCGAGGCGTTCGAAGAGCTCCGGCGTGAAGTGGAGCCCGGCGGTCGGCGCGGCGACCGCGCCGCTCTCGCGGGCATAGACCGTCTGGTAATCGGCGCGGTCGTGTTCGTCCTCGGCCCGGCGGGCCGCGATATAGGGCGGCAGCGGGATGTGGCCAACCGTCATCAAGGCCACGTCGAGATCGGGGCCGGCGCGGTCGAAGGCCAGCACAATCTCGCCATCCTCGCCCTTTTCCGCCACCACGGCACCGAGGGCAGCAGCGGCCGGATCGGCACCGGAAAACCGCACGCGGTCGCCGGCGCGCAGCTTGCGGGCGCCCTTGACGAAAGCCCGCCAGCGATCCGGCGCCTCGCGCATGTGCAGCGTCGCCGAAAAGCGCACCGGTTCGGCGCCGTAACGGTCGCGCCGCCCCTCGAGCTGGGCGGGGATCACCTTGGTGTCGTTGAACACCAGCGCGTCGCCCGGCGACAGCAGGTCGGCGAGATCGAGCGCCTGCCTGTCCTCGAAAGGCTGGCCGGGCTTTACCACCAACAGGCGCGACGCATCGCGCGGAACGGCGGGACGCAGGGCGATCCGCTCGGGCGGCAGATCGAAATCGAAAGCTGAAACTTGCATGCCCCTCCCTTAGGCACGACAAGGCGGGAAAGGCAACGGCGATTGCCGGAGAAGCCCGAACCTGGCGCGGTTGACGGACGACAGGCCGGGCGTAACGCCGCTGTCGGCTTTTGCGAGGGCCGCCGAAGATTGCCCGTCCAATCGGTCGCAAAATGCAGATCAGCCCGCCCCGGCGCGCAGAACTCGAAGGATAACCGGCTAAAAACTCGTCCCCCACGGGAACTGCGACTAGCGCCTGCGGGACTCATCGGATAAACCGCGAGCCGAAAAGTCCAAAAACAAGGACCAACCATGCTCGAGTGGTTCCGCAAGCTCCTTCCGCACGAAGAGCAGTTCTTCGATTTGTTTGCCCAGCATTCCGAAACCGTGGTCGCCGCCGCCCACTCGCTGAACGCCCTTCTGTCCGGCGACGACCGCGACGCGCGCATCGCCGAGATCGTCGCCCTCGAGGACAAGGCCGACGGCATCACCCGCGAAGTGCTGCTGGCCGTCCGGCGGAGCTTCATCACGCCCTTCGACCGCAACGACATCAAGGATCTCATCCAGTCGATGGACGACACCATCGACACCATGAACCGCGTGGTGAAGACCATCCTGCTGTTCGAGCAGCGCGCCTTCGATCCCGGCATGCGCGACATGGGGCTCGACATCATCCAGGCGGCCAAGCTGGTCGCCGAGGCGATACCGCTGCTGAAGAACGTCGGCAACAATGCCCCCCGCCTGACGACGCTGTCCGAAGAAGTGACCCGCGTCGAAGGCCATTCCGACTTCCTGCATGAGAACGGCCTGAAAGACCTCTACCGCCGCCATGGCACCGGCAACGCCATGGGCTACATCATCGGCAGCCAGATCTATGGCGAACTCGAGAAGGTGCTCGACCGCTTCGAGGATGTCGCCAAGGAAATCAGCGGCATCGTGATCGAGAACGTCTGATGGAGACGCTCGCCTTTCCGTTGCTCGTCGGCCTGGTCGGCATCGCGTTGCTGTTCGATTTCCTGAACGGCCTGCATGACGCGGCCAATTCGATCGCCACCATCGTGTCGACGCGCGTGTTGAGACCGCAATACGCGGTGTTCTGGGCGGCCTTCTTCAACTTCATCGCCTTCCTGTTCTTCGGCCTCCACGTGGCGACGACGCTCGGCAAGGGCATCATCGACCCGTCCATCGTCACGCCGCACGTGGTGTTCGCGGCCTTGATGGGCGCCATCGTCTGGAACGTCGTCACCTGGCTGGCCGGCATTCCCTCGTCGTCCTCGCACGCCCTCGTCGGCGGCCTGGTCGGCGCCGGCCTCGCCAAGACCGGCTTCAGCGCCGTCGTCTGGTCGGGCCTGATCAAGACGGCGGGCGCCATCTTCCTGTCGCCGGCCTTCGGCTTCTTCCTGGCGCTGATGCTGGTGCTGGCGGTGTCCTGGACCTTCGTCAAGCGCACGCCCTTTGCCGTCGACAAGACCTTCCGGCACCTGCAGTTCGTCTCCGCGTCGCTCTACTCGCTGGGCCACGGCGGCAACGACGCGCAGAAGACCATGGGCATCATCGCCGTGCTGCTCTATTCGCAGGGCTATCTCGGCGGCGAATTCCACGTGCCCTTCTGGGTGGTGATCGCCTGCCAGTCGGCCATGGCGCTCGGCACGCTGATGGGCGGCTGGCGCATCGTCCACACCATGGGCTCGAAGATCACCCGCCTCAACCCGATGCAGGGCTTCTGCGCCGAGACCGGCGGCGCCATCACCCTGTTCATCGCCACGCACTTCGGCATACCGGTGTCGACCACCCATACGATCACCGGCGCCATCGTCGGCGTCGGCGCGGCGCGGCGCGTGTCGGCGGTGCGCTGGGGCATCGCCGGCAACATCGTCATCGCCTGGATCATCACCATGCCGGCCGGCGCCGCCATCGCCGCCTGCGCCTACTGGCTGGTCGACCTGTTCGTCTGACCGGAAACACCGCTTCGCGCATGAAAAAGCCCGCGCCGACTTACCGGCGCGGGCTTTCCTGTTCGAAAAAGGCGAGGATCAGGCCGCGTCGGCCGCCACGACGATCGAGACGATCTTGTCGGGATCGCGCACCGGCTCGCCGCGCTTGATCTTGTCGACGTTGTCCATGCCCTCGATGACCTTGCCCCACACCGTGTACTGCTTGTCCAGGAAGCGGGCGTCGTCGAAGCAGATGAAGAACTGCGAGTTGGCCGAATTGGGATTCATGGCGCGGGCCATGGACACCGTACCGCGCACATGCGGCTCGGCGTTGAACTCCTGCTTGAGATCCGGATACTGCGAGCCGCCGGTGCCGGTGCCGTGCGGGCAGCCGGTCTGGGCCATGAAGCCGTCGATCACCCGGTGGAAGACGATGCCGTCGTAGAACTTCTCGCGCACCAGCTTCTTGATGTGGGCCACATGGTTGGGCGCCAGGTCGGGCCGCATCTCGATGACGACGGTTCCCTTGGTGGTTTCCATGACGAGGGTGTTCTCGGGATCCTTGATATCGGCCACGCGGGCCTCCTTTCGGGTCTGTTTGCCGGCAGTGCTCTTATCACGGCCGGCCGGGAAGTTCGACCGGTCAGTTCGGATCGGAAGCGAGGCGCGCCTTGACGATCTTGTCCGGATTGGCCGGCGGCTCGCCGCGGTTGATCTTGTCGACCACCTCCATGCCGTCGGTGACCTCGCCCCAGACGGTGTACTGGCCGTCGAGGAAGCTGCCGTCGTCGAACATGATGAAGAACTGCGAGTTGGCGCTGTTGGGATCCTGGGCGCGCGCCATGCCGACGGTGCCGCGCCCGAAATGCGTCTTGGAGAACTCGGCGGGAATGTCGGGCAGGTCGGAGCCGCCCATGCCGGTGCCGGTGGGGTCGCCCGTCTGGGCCATGAAGCCGTCGATCACCCGGTGGAAGATGATGCCGTCGTAGAAGTGCTTGCCGACCAGCGTCTTGATCTGCGCCACGTGCTTGGGCGCGAGATCGGGCCTGAGCTCGATGGTCACCTTGCCCTTGCTGGTCTCGAGGATCAGCGTGTTGTCCGGCGAGGCCGCCCAGACACGAGTGGACAGACCGCCGCTGGCCAATACGAGGCCGGTGGCGGCAAGCGCCGCGAGAAAGGTTCTGCGGATCACATCGATCTCCCTGTCTATTGTTGTCGTAACCGCTCAGCGGATCGGGTAGCGGGCGCGGAGTTTCTCCGCCACCTGCGGCGGAACAAAGGCAGCGACGTCGCCGCCCAGCCGGGCGATCTGCTTGACGAGGCTCGACGCCACGTGACGGACGCCCGACGAGGCGCCGAAGTAGATGGTATCGATCTCCGGCGCTAGCGCCGCGTTCATGCCGGCCATGCCCACCTCGACGTCGAGGTCGGAGCTGTTGCGGATGCCGCGCACGATGACGCGCGCGCCATGCTGGCGGGCGATGTCGACGACGAGACAGGTGAAGGTGACCACCTCGATCTGGCCGCCGGTGCGGGCGGCGATCGGCACCACCAGCTCGCGCAGCATGGCCTCGCGCTCGGCGGCGTCGAACTCTCCCTTCTTCTCATGGTGGACGCCAACGGCCACCACCAGCCTGTCGAACAGGCGCGAGGCGCGCTCGATCACGTCGAGATGGCCATAGGTGGCCGGGTCGAAGGAGCCGGCATAAAGGGCTGTCGTCATGGCCACCTGAATAGCCGTTTCGCCCGCCGTTAACAACCGCGCCGCGCCGGAGCGATCGCGATATGGCAATGTCCGGCAACCCCGGGCATTTGGTTGCATTAACCGGTCATTAAGCATTAACCCCGATGCGTCCAATCATCAGGATCACGTTAACTGCTGCGTAACGATCCCGCCCGAAACTTGTTCCTCACAGCAGGTCTCGCACAGGAAGGCGGACTGACATGACGAAGCATCGTGTACTGCGTTTGAGGAAGATGGCCCTCGTCATGGCCGGGCTTTCGGCTGCCGTTCTGTCGATCGGCGCCACGGAGCCCATCTATCCGGACGTCGGACGGGGCGACCAGGTGTCGGACATCGGCCACTGCGCCGTCGAAACGCTCGACGGCCTCAAGGTGTGCGCCCGGGAGGCGCAGACCGGCGCCGTCGTCACGGTTACCACCGTGGCGGCCGGTCTCACCATCGTCGACTGACGCCGAAAGCGGCGGACAAACGAGGCTCCCGCGCGCCTCGCTCAAGATGCGGCAAGGGCGCAAGACGTTTGGCCAACGTCTTGCGCCCTAACTTTTTCGAATAGAGCCGTGCCGGCGCCGGGATCACTCCTCGGCGCCGTTCTCTTCCTCGCCGATGTCGGAGATGTGCTCGACCGACACCACCTTCTCGTCTTCAGCCGTATTGAAGATGCGGACGCCCTTCGAGGCGCGCGAGACGATGCGGATCTGATCGACCGGCACGCGGATCAACTGGCCGCCATCGGACACCAGCATGATCTGGTCGGTCGCCTCCACCGGGAAGGCGGCGACGAGCTTGCCGATCTCGTCGAGCTTCGACTGATCGGTGGCCTTGATGCCCTTGCCGCCGCGGCCGGAGGTGCGGAACTCGTAGGACGACGAGCGCTTGCCATAGCCCTGCTCGTTGACCGTCAGCACGAACTGCTGGGCCAGCATCATCTCGGCAAAGCGCTCGGGCGGCAGCGCGTCGATGCCGTTGCCGTTACCCTCCTCCTCCGCGTCATCGACCACCGCCTCGTCGGCGACATCCGCCTCCTCGTCGCCGGCCAGTCGCTGCTCGGCCGCCCATTGCTTCTGGAAAGCGCTGCGCTCGGCCGGGCTGGCATTGAAGTGGCGGAGGATGGTCATGGAGATCAGCTCGTCACCATCGGCCAGCGAGATGCCGCGCACGCCGGTGGAATCGCGTCCCTTGAAGACGCGCACGTCGCCGACCGGGAAGCGGATGCACTGCCCGAGCGCCGACACCAGCAGGAAGTCGTCGTCCTCCGTGCAGGTCTCGACGCCGATGATGCCGTCGGCCTCGTCGTCGAACTTCATGGCGATCTTGCCGTTGCGGTTGACCTGCGCGAAGTCGCTAAGCTTGTTGCGGCGAACGGTGCCGAGGCGGGTGGCGAAGACCACGTCGAGGTCGGCCCAGCTTGCCTCGTCCTCCGGCAGCGCCAGGATGGAGGTGATGCGCTCGCCGTCCTGCAGCGGCAGGATGTTCTTGATGAACTTGCCGCGCGATTGCGGCGTGCCGAGCGGCAGGCGCCAGACCTTCAGCTTGTAGGCGATGCCGCGCGAGGAGAAGAACAGCACCGGCGCGTGCGTCGAGGCGATGAACAGGCGGGTGACGAAGTCCTCCTCCTTCGTCGCCATGCCGGAACGCCCCTTGCCGCCGCGGTTCTGCGCCCGATACTGCGACAGCGGCACCCGCTTGATGTAGCCCTCGTGGGAAACGGTGACCACCATCTCCTCGCGGGCGATCAGGTCCTCGTCCTCCATGTCGGCGTCGGATTCGACGATCTCGGTGCGGCGCGGCGTGGCGTAGGCCGTCTTGATCTCGATCAGCTCGTTGCGGATGATTTCCAGCACCCGGTCGCGCGAAGCGAGAATCGCGAGGTAGCCCTTGATCTCCTCGGCGAGCTGGTTGAGCTCTTCGGAAATCTCGTCCCGGCCGAGCGCGGTGAGGCGCTGTAGACGAAGGTCGAGGATGGCGCGCGCCTGCTCCTCGGAGAGGTTGTAGGTGCCGTCCTCGTTCATCTCGTGGCGCGGATCGTCGATGAGACGGATCAGCGCCTCGACGTCGGCGGCCGCCCAGCGGCGGGTCATCAGCTGTTCGCGGGCGGCGCCCGGATCGGGCGCGTTGCGGATGACCGAGATCACCTCGTCGATGTTGGCCACGGCGATGGCGAGACCGACCAGAACATGCGCCCGGTCGCGCGCCTTGCCGAGCAGGAAGCGGGTGCGCCGCGTCACCACCACCTCGCGGAAGGCGATGAAGGCGGAGAGCACGTCCTTGAGGTTCATCAGCTGCGGCCGGCCGCCGTTCAGCGCCACCATGTTGACGCCGAACGACGTCTGCAACTGCGAGAAGCGGTAGAGCTGGTTGAGCACCACGTCGGCGACGGCGTCGCGCTTCAGCTCGATGACGACGCGGATGCCGTCGCGCGAGCTTTCGTCCCGGAGGTCGGCGATGCCCTCGACGCGCTTCTCGCGCACCAGCTCGGCGATCTTCTCGACCATCACCGACTTGTTCACCTGATAGGGAATCTCGGTGACGATCAGCGCCTCGCGATCCTTGCGGATCTGCTCGATGGCGACGCGGCTGCGCATGATGACGGAGCCGCGGCCAGTCATGAAGGCCTGACGGATGCCGGAGCGGCCGAGGATCATGGCGCCGGTCGGGAAGTCCGGACCGGGAATGACCTCCATCAGCTCTTCGATGTCGATGTCCGGGTTGTCCATCAGGCGGATGGTGGCGTCGACCACCTCGCCGAGGTTATGCGAGGGAATATTGGTCGCCATGCCCACGGCGATGCCGCCGGAGCCGTTGACCAGCAGATTGGGGAAGCGCGCCGGCAGCACCGACGGCTCCCGCTCGGAGCCGTCGTAGTTGGGATTGAAGTCGACGGTATCCTTGTCGAGATCGTCGGTCAGCGCCTGCGCCACCTTTTCGAGGCGCACCTCGGTGTATCGCATGGCCGCGGCGCTGTCGCCGTCGATGGAGCCGAAGTTGCCCTGCCCGTCGACCAGCGGCAACCGCATCGAGAACGGCTGGGCCAGACGCACCAGCGCATCATAGATCGAGCTGTCGCCATGCGGATGGTATTTACCGATGACGTCGCCGACCACGCGCGCCGACTTGCGATACGGCTTGTTCCAGTCGTAGCCGTTCTCGCTCATCGAATAGAGAATGCGGCGGTGCACCGGCTTCAGGCCGTCGCGCACATCCGGCAACGCGCGAGCGACGATCACGCTCATGGCGTAATCGAGATAGCTGCGCTTCATTTCTTCGATGAGCGATACCGGCTTGATGTCGGTCGGCTCGGGGCCGTCTGGTGTCTTCGTCTCGTCAGCCAATGGCTTCAACTTCCTGAACTACTCCGCCGTCCGGCCGAATGACCTGAAGGTGGCGGGGATTGTCTTCAAGGCCGCGTCGTCCGATCGGACAACGCGCGGTCCTATGCGACCGGGTCTTCCAGATATGCTTCGTTCTAGCCGATTCTGGCGGCGGAAGCCATGCAATGGAACGCCCGTCAACAGGCATCGCCCGGAACAAATTTATCTTTTTCCATCAACAGATTATTCGGGCTTTTTGTGGGCGTTCCCCGGCCGTCCGGAAAGCTTTGCAAAACTTCGCCCGAAAACGAAGCGCCCGCCCTCCGAAAGAGGGACGGGCGCCGCCATTTACGATCGCGTCAGCGAATCTCGGTCACGAACTTTTCCTTCGGCCGGCGCACCTTCTTGAGGTTCACCAGCCAGTCCTTGTCGGCCTGACGATAGCCGAGCGGCAGGATGGTGACCGACCTGAGACCGCGCGCCCCGAGGCCCAGCAACGCGTCGAGCGCCTCGGCGTCGAAGCCTTCCATCGGCGTCGCATCCACGTCCAGCATGGCCGCCTCGGCGATGGCGAGGCCGAAGCCGATGTAGGCCTGGCGGGCGGCGTGCTCGAAGTTGGTGCGGGCGTCGCGCGGCACATAGGCCGTCAGCAGGCGCTGCCGGTAGGCGTTCCAGTTGGCGAGCGGTTCGCCGTCGAGCTTCCGCTCGGCGATCACGAAGTCGAACGCGTCGTTGATGCGGTCGGCCGTGTAGGTGTCCCAGGCGGCGAAGACCAGGAGATGCGAGGCGTCGACCACCTGCGCCTGGCCGCTGGCGATCGGCAGGATCTTCGCCTTGACGTCCGGATTGGTGATGACGAACAGCTCGTAGGGCTGCAGGCCGCTCGACGTGGGAGCGAGGCGGGCCGCCTCGACGATCAGGTCGACCTTGTCCTGCGGCACGGCGCGCGCCGGATCGAACTTCTTGGTGGCGTAGCGCCAGTTGAGCTTTTCAAGCAGCATGATGGGAATCCCCGGGGAGAAGCAACACCCGCGGCGAAGCCGGCACTCGCAAGTGTCGGAAACGCCCGGGACGAGCCACGACACTCGCTCGGCATCGATAGGGATTTCAACGGTCTCGCATCGATGTCACCGAGAAGTGACCGCCCGGCTAATCCTTCTTGTCATAGGGGTTGTCGCCGCCCGAGCGCATCTGCACGCGGATCGGCGTGCCCGGCATGTCGAAGGTCTGCCGGAGGCCGTTGGCGAGATAACGGATGTAGCTCTCCGGCATCGCCTCGGGGCGCGAGCCGAAGATGACGAACATCGGCGGCCGCGTCTTGGCCTGGGTGATGTAGCGGATCTTCAGGCGGCGGCCGGCGACGGCCGGCGGCGGGTGATGCTCGATGAGGCCGGTCAGCCAGCGGTTGAGCCGGCCGGTGGAGATGCGGGTGTTCCAGACGTCGTAGGCGCGCGCCACCGCCTGCATCAGCTTGTCGATGCCCTGGCCGTTGAGGCCGGACAGCGTCACCAGCTCGACGCCGCGCACCTGCGGCAACAGCCGCTCGCATTCCTCGCGCAGCTCCCTGAGCTTGGCGGCGCGATCCTCGACCAGATCCCACTTGTTGAGGCCGATCACCAGCGCCCTGCCCTCGCGGACGATCAGGTCGACGATGTGCAGGTCCTGCTTCTCGAAGGGAATGGTGGCGTCGAGCAGCACCACCACCACCTCGGCGAACTTGATGGCCCTGAGCGCATCGGCCACCGACAGCTTTTCGAGCTTTTCCTGCACGCGTGCTTTGCGGCGGAGGCCGGCCGTGTCGAACAGCTTCACCTCCCGGTCGCGCCACACCCAGTCGACCGAGATGGAGTCGCGGGTGATGCCGGCCTCGGGGCCGGTGAGCAGCCGGTCCTCGCCGATCATGCGGTTGATCAGCGTCGACTTGCCGGCGTTGGGCCGGCCGGTGACGGCGACGCGCAAGGGCCGCTGCTCCTGCGGCCGGACGAGATTGCCCTCCTCGTCGACGTCGAGGTTGACCACCGCCTCCTCGCTCTCCGGCTCGGCGAAGCCTAGACGCCCCTCCAGCGCCTCGCGCAACGCGTCGTAGAGGTCGGCCATGCCCTCGCCGTGCTCGGCCGAGACCGCGATCGCCTCGCCGAGGCCGAGCTCGTAGGCCTCCATCAGACCCGGTTCGACGCCACGCCCCTCGGCCTTGTTGGCGACCAGAATCACCTCGCGGTCCATGCGACGGATCATGTCGGAGAAATGCTTGTCGAGCGGCGTGATGCCGGCCCGAGCATCGTAAAGGAACAGGATGGCGTCGGCGTCGCGGATCGCCGTTTCCGTCTGGGCGCGCATGCGGCCCGCCAGCGAATCCGGATCGGCCTCCTCAAGGCCGGCGGTATCGATCACCTGGAAGGTGAGATCGCCGAGGCGGCCGTTGCCGACGCGGCGGTCGCGCGTCACGCCGGGCGTGTCGTCGACCAGCGCCAGTTTCTTGCCGACGAGGCGATTGAACAGCGTGGACTTGCCGACATTCGGGCGGCCGACGAGGGCGACGGTCGGTTGCGCGGACATGGTCGAGACTTCCTTCAATAGACGTTGCGGCGCCGGATCAGCCGATCCGCCGCCGCCCGTCCGTTTTCTTATGGCGCCGTGTTCAGTTCACGGCGATGAGCGTACCGTCTCCGGCCAGAACCATCATCTTGCCGGAGCTCAGGATCGGCGCGATGGCGCCGCTGAAGCCGATTTCCGTATTGACGCCGAGCGCGCCGGTCACCGCGTCCACCGAGGCGATGCGGCCGTCGTTGGACGTCGCCCACAGCGTGCCGGCGGCCATCACCGGCCCGGCCCACGACCCCTTGCGGCTCGACGACGGCTTGAGCGGCAGCGTCTGCGCCCAGATCACCTTGCCGGTCTTGAGGTCGACGGCGATCATCCGGTTCTCGAGGTCGATCAGGAACAGGCTGCCGCCGGAGACGATGGGCGTCTCGGCACTGCCGATCGGCTGCTGCCAGCGGACGTCGCCGGTCTTGAGGTCGAGAGCGACCAGCGCGCCGCCGATGCCGGTGGCATAGACGGCGTCGCCATGGATCACCGGGCTTGCCGAGGCGTCGCGCAGACCGGTGATCGCCGAGATCGAGCTGCCGCCGGTGATCGACGCCTGCCATTTCTGGCTGCCGGTCGCCATGTCGAAGGCCTGGATCTGGCCGGCCGAACCGGCGACCACCACCGTGTCGCCGGAGATCGCCGCGCTGCCGGCGCCGAGCAGCGCCGCCCCCGAGACCTCGGTCGAGGCCCGCCAGCCGGCGGCGCCCGTTGCGGCGTCGAAGGCCTGCACGACGCCCGACTGGGCGGTGACGACAACCTTGCCGCCGCCGACGGCGGGCGCCGAGCGGGCCGGCGCGTCGAGTTTTACCCGCCAGGCGATCGAACTGGTGGCGACATCGATGGCGAGCAGTTCACCGTAACCGGTCGCCGCGTAGACGCGGCCGCCCGTCACCGCGAGGCCGCCGCCGCCCACCGAAGCGCGCGCACCGGCCGGATAGACGCCGACGTGCCAGGTGGCGCCGCTGTTGGCCACCTTGAAGCCGGAAACGACACCGGCGGCATCATAGACGTAGACCACGCCGTCGGCCGCCACCGGCCGCGCCGAGATGCCGCGTCCCTTGCTGGTGGAAAGGCCCATCATGCCGCTGCCGAAGCCCGATTGTCCGCCCTTCATCGACCAGTAGTGCACGCCCTGCAGGGCGCCGGCGACGTTGCCGGGATCGTTGGTCGCCGTGCCGCCGGGCTGCGACCAGGCGGCCAGTGCGGTGGCCGCACCGATGGTCGCCCGGCCGTTGGTGATGCCGCGCGTCGGATCGGAGACCGCCAGAATCGAGGTGCGGTTGCCCTCGGCCACCGGCTGGTCCTTCTTGAAGGGATTGAGCGACGACAGCGAATCCATCGCCGAATCCGAGCCGCAGCCGCTGAGCGCCGCGGCGACGGCCAGCGCGAATGCCGCCGAGGAAAGACGCAGGAGAGCGGTCATCCGGCCGCTCCATTGTCGAGGTCGCCGGCCTCGGAGATCGCGAGGTCGCGCAGGATGCGCGCCCGGGCGCGCACGTCCGACGGCGTCGCCGGATCGTCGGTCAGCTTGCGGGCCTCCTCGCTGACGCCTTTCCAGTCCTCGGCGCGGACGGACGCGAGCGCGATAATCTCGCGCGCCGCGTGGCGCCAGGGCGAAATGTCGTTGTTGTAGCCGGAAACGCGCGCCTTGATCTGATCGAGATTCTCCCGGTCGACGGCGATCAGCGCGGCGCGGACGGCGGCGAGATCGCGGAAGGCCCGGTCGACGCCCGACGCCTTGGAGAGATCCTCGAAGGCGGCGAGCGCGTTGTCGGTCTCGCCCATCGCCGCGTGCTCGGAGGCGGCGCGGAAGCGGGCGAGCACCTGATACTGCGACGGCGCGCCGCCGGCGTAGACGGCGAGCGACTCGGCCAGCGCCTTGTGGTCGCCGGCCTTGGCCGAGGCCAGCACCTGCGAATAGGCGTCGCCCGCCGCGTTGGCGCGGCTGGTCGCCCAATAGTCATACCCGCGCCAGGCGGCCGTGCCGGCGACGATGAGACCCGCCGCCACATACAGGACCCAGCCATAGCGCTTCCACAGGCCCGTCAACCGGTCGCGGCGCAGATCATCGCCGACTTCGTCGAAAATATCAGGCATCTTCCATCCAACTATCGGCCGGCGATCGCGTCGATCGCAGCCCATGGGCACGGCTTGCGCCAACCCGGGCCGGCGCATTTCATTGACGCCGTTTACAGCCTTTTTTGCCACGGCGCCACCTCTTCATGCAGGCGCCGCGAGCCCCTTCACAGAAGCGGCGTGCCAATCAGCCAGTCGTGCAGCCCGAACAGCAACGCCGCCCAGATGGCGAGACCGATCGCCACGGCGATCCAGTCGCTCGTCGGTTCGGGCGGAGCCGCCGTCGCCGCCGTCATCGGCCGGGCGATCAGCGAAAAACGGGCCGCCAGCGTCCATACGAAGAATACGGCGCTGAGCAGCACGCCGGCGAGCGTCCCGACGGCCAGCGCATGGGCGAGCGACCAGAGCGTCACCGACATCAGCATCGGGTGGCGGACGAAACGGCCGATGCGCGTCGGCACCGGAAAGAAGGAGGCGACGAGCAACGGCAGAGCCACCGCCATCAGCACGAAGGCGAAATCGCGCGCCCAGGGCGGCGGCGCAAACAGCGGCACCGGATCCTGCCGGGCGAGACCATACCCGTAGATCGTCAGGACGAGCCCGGTGAGCGAGACCAGCGAGTAGAGGCCGCGCCAGGGGTTGTGGCCGATACGGGCGATCGCCGCGCTCCGCACGCCGGGAAGCAGGATGTAGATCGAATGCATGCCGATGAACAGGACGAGACCTGCGAGAAAAATGGACATTCCCGGCTCCCTGGATGACCGGTGGCGGCCGAATGCCGACGCTGGAGACGAGCAGTGGCGGATCGGAGAGCCGACGAGGCCATGCCGGCATCCGGCCCTCGATAACTTTGCTAAAAAGCCCTGAAATCCGCGAAAACGATGATAACCATAATCAATTAACGCTTGCGTGCAATAGTGGGCGGCATCTTTACGGGGGATGTCATGTATCGCGTCTTCACCCTGTTGGGACTGTCCCTGTGCCTGGCCGCCGCCTTGCCGGCCCAAGCGGCCACCAGCGGCGACCCGAGTTTCGACAACGTCCCGATGCGGCCATCGCTGCCGGCGGGCGGGCACGCCGGCGAATTGGCGATGACGCTGCCGCCGGCCGCCGACATTGCCGAAGCCCTCGGCAGCGGTCCCGCGACGCGCCAGGCCCTCGGCCCCAAAGTCATGGTGCGGGTCAATCTCTCCAGGCAAAGGATGACCGTGCTGGTGCGTGGCAAGGTCGCCCATGTCTGGAAGGTCTCGACCGCCAGGAGCGGCTACAAGACGCCGACCGGCTTCTGGACGCCCTATCGCATGCACGTCATGTGGCACTCGCGGAAATACGACAACGCGCCGATGCCGCACTCCATCTTCTTCTACGAGGGCTACGCCATCCATGCGACGCCCTATGTGGCGCGGCTCGGCAAGCCGGCCTCGCATGGCTGCGTCCGCCTGCACCCCGACAACGCCAAGCTGCTGTTCGCCCTGGTCCGGCAATACGGCCCGTCGGCGGTACGCGTCTCCGTCGAGAAATAAGCCGCCGATTTCAGGCAGCGCCCCGACCTGGAAGGAACACGGGCGGCGCCGGCATCGGCCAAGCGCGCCGGCCCTGCTCCCGCCCTCCTTGTCGTCAACGGCATCATCCATGACATCGCTGTCAAAACCGGGCGATCGTCCATGGCGGCGCGGGCCGACGCGGAAAACGATTCAAGCGCGATCCGCCGACCAAGGACGCCCCGGGCAAAACCGATTCAGGACCATTGGGGCATCTACGTAGAGATTTTTGAGACCTTCCAAACTCAAACCCTCCCCGCATAACCATCCCATGGCATTCAAAATTTCTTTCGGTGGGTTTTAGCGCAGGTTTATGCTGCAATGCATCATTGGCTGATTTATGATTATATCACCTCAAAAAATCCCTCATCTACCCCAAATAGCGGCAAATCGGCGACCGACCCATCGTCTAAAGTCGTATTTTAGCCGCATTTCGACGTCGAAGGGGATGGCTCTCCAGGGCACAAATGCTGCCGCGCGAAAACTGCATTCCTGACATGCAGGACCCCCTCTAGCCCCGCATGGCTCGTTCGCCTAAATGTCTGGGTGTCGAGAGCGAAGCGCAGCAGACGAAAGACTGAAGAGCGCAGCGCCTCACAACCCGAATGGATGAACGAAATGCTGGATACCGTTGTCAACAAGCTCCGCTCCTACCGCAAGTACCAGGAGACCTATCGCGAGCTCTCCCGTCTGAGCACCCGCGAGCTTGCCGACCTGGGCATCTCCCGCGGTGAAATCTCGAACGTCGCCCGCAAGGCCACGCTCTGAACCCACGAGATTAGGCTCGCCCGCCGAACTTTCCTCCTCCCAGTTCCGCGGCGACCCTGATAGACACCCTGCCGGTTCCTCCTCCCTCCGGCCGGTGTCTTGGAAAGATGGTCCTCCTCCCCCATCTTTCCCTTAGGCGATGATGGTCCTCTCCTCCTCCCTGGACCATTTCGCCGCTTTTGTGAGTACCGACCTGCCCTTCCTCCTCCCTGGGCAACGTCGGTTTGGTCGCAGCAATCCTCCTCCCTTGCTGTGACCGTCCTGCGATGCTCCTCCTCCCGCATCGCAGGTTAGCTGTAGCGGCATACCTCCTCCCATGCCGTCTACAGAAAATTGCAGCGCCCACCGGATCTCCTCCCCCGGTGGGCGTTTGCATTTTCGGGATATGCCGATCGGTCGCCCGCCTCTCCCGCCGAGCATCGGGAAAAGCGCTGCACGCGGCGGCGGGACGTGCTATCCCCCCCGCCATGAGCCAACAGACCCCCGCCCCCATTCACGTCGTCGGCGCCGGCCTCGCCGGTTCGGAAGCCGCCTGGCAGATCGTCTCCCGCGGCATTCCGGTCGTGCTTCACGAGATGCGGCCGCGTCGCGGCACCGAAGCGCACAAGACCGGCGGCTTCGCCGAGCTGGTCTGCTCCAACTCCTTCCGCTCCGACGACCATGAGAACAACGCCGTCGGCTTGCTGCACGAGGAGATGCGCCGCGCCGGTTCGCTGGTCATGAGCTCGGCGGACGCCAACAAGGTGCCGGCCGGCGGCGCGCTGGCCGTCGACCGCGACGGCTTCTCGGACAACGTCACCCAGACGCTGCGCGCCCATCCGCTGGTCACCGTCGTCGAGGACGAGGTCGACGGCCTGCCGCCCGAGGAATGGGGCAGCGTGATCGTCGCCACCGGCCCGCTGACCTCGCCGGCGCTCGCCGAGGCCATCCGCTCCAGGACCGGCGCCGCGTCGCTCGCCTTCTTCGACGCCATCGCGCCGATCGTCCATTTCGACAGCATCGACATGGACAAGGCCTGGTTCCAGTCGCGCTACGACAAGCCCGGTCCCGGCGGCACCGGCGCCGACTACATCAATTGCCCGCTGGACCGCGATGAGTACGAGGCCTTCGTCGACGCGCTCATCGCCGGCGACAAGACCGAATTCAAGGATTTCGAGAAGACGCCGTATTTCGACGGCTGCCTGCCGATCGAGGTAATGGCCGAGCGCGGCCGCGAGACCTTGCGCCACGGACCGATGAAGCCGGTCGGCCTGACCAACCCGCGCAATCCCACCGTCAAGTCCTATGCCATCGTCCAGCTCCGTCAGGACAATGCGCTCGGCACGCTCTACAACATGGTCGGCTTCCAGACGAAGCTGAAATACGGCGCCCAGGGCGATATCTTCCGCATGATTCCGGGGCTCGAAAAGGCCGAGTTCGCCCGGCTCGGCGGCCTCCACCGCAATACCTATCTCGACAGCCCGCGCCTCCTCGACCCGGTGCTCCGCCTCAAGGCGGCGCCACATCTCAGATTCGCCGGCCAGGTGACCGGCTGCGAGGGCTATGTCGAATCGGCCTCGATCGGCCTGCTGGCCGGCCGCTTCGCCGCCGCCGAACGGCTTGGCTCGACCGCGGCTCCGCCGCCGCCGACCACCGCCCTCGGCGCCCTGCTCGGTCACATCACCGGCGGCCACATCTCGGCGGAAACCGAGGGAGCCCCTCGCTCCTTCCAGCCGATGAACGTCAACTTCGGACTTTTCCCGCCGGTGGAAATTCCGAAGGAGCCCGGCCGGCGGCTGCGCGGCAACGAGAAGACCATCGCCAAGCGGCAGGCGATCTGCCGCCGGGCGCTCGCCGATCTCGCCGGCTGGCTCGGCTGACGGCAACGGGCCCGGGCAGGAGTCCGACGCCACCAACCGGAAGACGTATTTGTTTCGGAAGTAACAATTACACAAGGAAAATCTGGCTTATACGGCAATAACGACTCCTTCTGGGAAGCAAGTGATGGCGCCTGGCCGGCTGCTTCGGGTTCTGCGGCGCGTGAACGGGTGGGTTCTTCGGCCTGCCAGCCTGCCGGCATTGATCACGCTCGTCGCGGTCGGTCTGTTCGGCCTGCTCGCCGACCATCAAAACCACCAGATATTCGAACAGCATGCCCGGGCGGCCGTCGCCGATCGCCTGTCGGTCATCCGGGCCCGCCTCGAGGGCAACATCAGCCGCGACATCCAGATCGGCCGCGGCGTCGTGGCGGCCTTCGCCACCCGCCCGACCCTGGGCGAGGCCGAGTTCAACACGCTCGTCGAGCACCTGCTGGCAACCGGCTCCGATCTTCGCCTGATGGCCGCCGCGCCGGACATGGTGGTCCGCATGGTCCACCCGCTCGCCGGCAACGAGAAGGTGATGGGCCTCGACTATGCCCGGACCCCCAACCAGCGCGACGCCGCCTTCCGGGCGAGGCAAACCGGCCAGCTCGTCATGGCCGGCCCCCTCGAGCTGGTGCAAGGGGGGATCGGCATCGTCGGCCGCTTTCCGGTGCTGATCGATCAACCCGCAGGGCGTCCCGTCTTCTGGGGCATCGTGTCGGCGGTGATCGACATCGATCGCCTCTACGCCAACAGCGGCATTACCACCACCGACTTCGATCTCGACCTGACCATGCGCGGACGCGACGGCAAGGGCGCGGCCGGCGAGATCTTCTTCGGATCGGAGGACGTGCTGGCCCGCAATCCGCTCAGCACGACGGTCAACATTCCCGGCGGCACCTGGCAGCTCGCCGCCACGCCGAGGGGCGGCTGGCCGGCACCGCCCAACAACGCCGTCTTCCGCCTGATGATCGTGCTCATCGGCGCCATGGTCGTGCTGCCGATCCTCGTCACCAGCCATCTCTACGCCGAACGGCGGCGCAATCTCGACGAGCTGCGGGAAGCCAAGAGGCTGGCCGAGGCCCGCAACCATCAGCTCGAGGAGGCCAACCGCCGTGTCCGGCACACCTCGCTGCATGACGAGCTGACCGGCCTGCCCAACCGCCGCTATCTCATGGACCATCTCGGCGACCTGAAGTCCGGCGCGCCGGAGATTGCCGGCCGGATCGCCGTCCTCCATATCGACCTCGACCGCTTCAAGCAGGTCAACGATGCCTACGGGCATGCGGTGGGCGATCGCCTGCTCCGGCACGTCGCCGGCCTGATGCGCGCCGTGTTCCGGCCCGGCGACATCGTGGCTCGCATCGGCGGCGACGAGTTCGTGGCCGTCTGCATCAGCGAGGAGCCGGAAGGGCTCGCCCGCGCGCTTGCCGAGGCCCTGATCGCCGGCTTCCGCCACCCGATCGACCTCGGCGAGCTTCGCTGCCGCAGCGGCCTGTCGATCGGCATCGCCTGCTCCGGCCCCGGCGACAACCAGCCGGCCAAGCTGCTGATCGACGCCGACATCGCCCTCTACCGGGCCAAGAAACTCGGGCGCAATCGCTTCGAGTTCTTCACGCCGGCGCTGGAAGCCGAGGTGGTCAGCGCCAAATGCCTTGCCGACGAAATCCTCACCGGCATGGAGGAGGAGCAGTTCACCGCCCACTACCAGCCGCAATTCGACGCCCGGACGCGCGCGATGGTCGGCATCGAGGCGCTGGCGCGCTGGAACCATCCGGCGGACGGGGTGGTCCCGCCCGCCCGCTTCCTCAAGGTGGCCGAGGATATCAATGCGCTGCCGGTCCTCGATCATCTGGTTCTCGAGACCGCCCTCGCCGACCGTCTGCGCTGGATCGCCGCGGGCATAAGGGTGCCGCGGATCGCCGTCAACGTGTCGATGGGCCGGCTCAGGGATGAGCGCCTCGTCGACACGCTTTCGACAATGGCGATCGGACCGGGCGCGCTGTCCTTCGAGCTCACCGAGGCGATCTACCTCGACGACAGCGACGAGGTCGTCTCGGAAAACATCCAGCGCCTCAAGGCGCTCGGCATCGAAATCGAGATCGACGATTTCGGCACCGGCTACGCCTCGATCGTCAGCCTGATGCGGCTGCAGCCGAACCGCCTCAAGATCGCCCACCAGCTCACGGCCGCCGTCTCCACTTCGTTCGCCCAGCGCCAGCTCATCCGCTCGATCGTCGAGATCGGACGGACGCAAGGCATCGGCATCGTCGCCGAGGGCGTCGAAACACTGGAACAGGCCGACGTGCTGGCCGAACTCGGCTGCCAGACGCTGCAAGGCTACGCCCTCGGTCGGCCGATGGACGCCGACGCGCTGGCCAAGCTGATGCTCCAGGAGCGCGATCTGGCCCCGGACGACCCGGATGGGCTGCTCGTCTCCCGGGGCGATCGGAGCTAGAGCTCGTCAGTACCGAACCCGCCAAGGCGGCGGGATGCTTCCGCCTCAGCCCTTGCGGGCCGCGTGGAGCCGCTCGATCACCAGGTCGAAATAGCCGTCGGCGTCGATCTCGGTCAGCACCAGCGCGTTCTTCGGCCGGCCGGTCACCGAATGCCAGTCGACCACGGTCATGCCGCGCGTCAGCTCGTCGCAGGAGATCTCGACGTTGACGAGGCGCCCCCTGAACAGCTCCGGCCTCAGGAGATAGGCGGTGACGGTCGGATCGTGCAGCGGACCGCCGTCCATGCCCCAGGCTTTCTCGTCGAAGCGCTTGTTCCACTCGAGCAGGTGGTAGAACGCCTCCATGTGCGGCCCGCCCATGGCGCGCAGCTTGTCGAGGCGGTGTTTCTTGGTCAGCGCCGTGTGGGTGCAGTCGAGCGGGATCATGACGATCGGCGCGCCGCACTCGAACACCTTCTTCGCCGCTTCGGGATCGACGTAGATATTGTATTCGGCGGCCGGCGTGACGTTGCCGCCCTCCGAGCGGGCGCCGCCCATCAGCACGATGCCCTCGAGGCGCCCGGCGAGCCGCGGCTCCCGCGCCATGGCGAGCGCGATGTTGGTGAGCGGCGCCAGACAGCAGAGCGTCACCGACTTCTCGGGCCGCGACATCACCAGCTCGACGATCTTGTCGGGCGCGAAGCCGTCCGCCGCCGTCGCCACCGGATCGGGCAGGTCGTAACCCTCGAAGCCGGTCGCGCCATGCACGTATTCCGCCGTCTCGAGCGCCCGCACCATCGGCCCGGCGGCGCCGGCGTAGACCGGCGCGTCGGCGGTCCGCCCCACCAGTTCCAGCGCCTTCAGGGCGTTGCGGGTGGTGTGGTGGAGCGGCACGTTGCCGCCGACCGTGGTGATCGCCAGAAGCTCGAGTTCCCCGGGCGATCCGAGCGCCATCAGGAAGGCGACGGCATCGTCGGGCGACGGATCGGTATCGATGATGATGGACTTGACCATGAAGGGCTCCGGAAAGGCCTGTCGGCCACCGCAGCCTTATCCGTTCAATTACCTAGAGGCAACGGCCAATCGCCTCGACATAGCGGCTCAGTCGGAAACGAGCAGCTTGCCGTTGGCGAGCCCGAGCAGCGTCGCCAGCACCACCACCAGCACTAGGAGCGAGGCGATGGAGAGCTGCGCCCACAGGAGCCAGTCGGCGAAGGGGAAAGGATAGGCGCGCACCAGCGTGAACAGCGCCACGGTGAAGGCCGCCGCCGGGAAGGTATAGCTCCACCAGGACAGCGCCAGCGGCGCCTTCAGGAAGCGCGGCAGGATGGTGAGGAACACCACGGCGAGGAACGAGGCATAGCCGAACAGCGCCAGCGCCGGCCAGTCGACCTTGCCTTCGAGCGCCACCAGCGACAGGAAGGCGACCGAGGGCGGCGCCAGGAAGATCACCAGCGTCGGCTTCAGCTTCTCGGGAAAGGCCGGCCCGGCCGCGATGCGCTGGAACAGCAGCGGCTGCACGGTCAGCCAGAAGATCATGCCGATGCCGAACAGCAGCCACGACGGCATGACGAGGCCCAGCCGGACGCCGAACACCGGCGCCAGCAGCATGCCGACCAGCGGGATCAGCGTCGGCGGCATCAGCGACATCGGGTCGTTGCGCGGCGTCAGCATCAGGCCGCGCACGGTGAACAGCGCCACGAAAAGATGCAGCGCCACCGCCACCGTCCACGCCCAGAAGGCGGCGCCGGGCTGCGTCGGAATCAGCATGGCCGCGATCATCATCAGGCCGATGGTGAAGGCTCCGGCGAAGGCGGCGCGCGCCGGATGGCCGAGATCGGCGATGAGCGCCCGCGGATGGCGGATCTCCCGCCAGATATGGAGAAGAGTGAGCAACGCCCAGACCAGCGCCGCCACCGACAGCAGCGCCTCGCCCGGGAAGGACGGCACCCCGAAATGGGCGGTCGCCTCGCGCCAGGCGAGACCGAGACCGCCGATTCCCATCGGCGCCGAGAACAGCGGGAAAGGCAGATGGGCGATGCGGCTCGGCCGCACGGGCGCGGCCTTCGGCTCCGCTTCGTCGCGGTCGATTCGGGTGGCGGTCGCCATGTCGTCATCCTCGTGCGGGCGGAAACTTCCGCCACAGTCTCCCATTTTTCCACACGGAGGCTAAGGCTCCGTAAAGCCTGATCGGCCGGAATTGGTCATAAGACGCAGCCGGCCGCCCTTGCCAACCCGGCCGAAGACCCCAGTATGGAAGCGTCGGCACGCTGGCCGGCCGTTCCTTCCGAGGTGCTTCACAATGTCCGATCAGCCCGTCATCACCTTCCACGGCGCCGCCGAAACCGTCACCGGCTCCTGTCACATGATCGAAGCCGGCGGGCACCGGGTCTTGATCGACTGCGGCATGTTCCAGGGATCGAAGACCGAGAAGGAGCTCAACTATCGCGCCTTTCCATTCGATCCGCGCGCCATCGACGCGCTGATCCTGACGCACGCCCACATCGACCATTCCGGCCTCGTCCCGAAGCTGGTGAGAGACGGCTTCACCGGCCCGATCTTCGCGTCGGCGCCGACCATCGACCTCTGCAAGGTGATGCTGCCCGATTCGGCCCACATCCAGGAAATGGAAGTAGAGCAGCTCAACCGCCGCAACAAGCGGCGCGGCCGGCAGGAAGTGACGCCGATCTACACGCTGCTCGACGCCATGGAGGCGGTGAAGCTGATGCGGCCGACGCGGCTCGCCGACTGGCGGGAGGCGGCGCCGGGCATCCGCTTCCGCCTGTGGAACGCCGGCCACCTGCTCGGCTCGACGTCGATCGAGATGGAGACGGCCGGCGGCGACCGGCCGGTGCGCATCCTGTTCTCCGGCGACCTCGGGCCGGACAACAAGCTGCTGCAGCCGAATCCCGAGGCGCCGGCCGGCTGGGACCACGTGGTGATGGAATCCACCTACGGCGATACCGACCGCCTGGAAGTGACGGAGGCCCGCCGCCGGGCGGAATTGCGGGCCGAGGTGCAGGCGGCGATCAATCCCGACGGCGTCCTTTTGATCCCTTCCTTCGCCGTCGAGCGGACCCAGGAACTGCTCGCCGACCTCGTCCATCTGTTCGAGACCGGCCAGTTGCCGCCCTGCCCCGTCATCATCGATTCGCCGCTCGCCAACCGGGCGAGCCAGATCTTCCGCGCCTACGCCCGCACGCTCGACAACGGCGACCTGTTGCTGCGGGCCTTCGCCTCGCCGCACGTCCGCTTCACCGAAAGCGTCGAGCAGTCGATGGCGCTCGACCAGATGCATGGCTTCCACATCGTCATCTCGGCGTCCGGCATGTGCGAGGCCGGCCGTATCCGCCACCGGCTGCGCAACTGGTTGTGGCGGTCGGAGGCGACGGTGCTGCTGGTCGGCTACCAGGCGGCCGGCACGCTCGGTCGGCTGCTCGCCGACGGCGCTCCGGTGGTCCGCATGAAGGGCGAGCAGATCGAGGTGCGCGCCCGCATCCGCAAGCTCGACCTCTACAGCGGCCACGCCGACGGACCGGAGCTCGCCGCCTGGCTCAGGAAGCGCCTGCCGGTCGGCGGCACCGTGTTCATGGTGCACGGCGAGGAGATGGCCATCGACGGACTCAGGGCGCGGCTTGCCGACAGCGTGCCCCGCGAGCGCCTCGTCGATCCGCGCCTCGACGCCTCCTACCGGCTCGGCCATGCCGCCGCCGTGGAGATCGTCGACACCGCGAGGGTGCCGCGCATCGATCCGAGGCAGGCCGGCCATACCGACTGGCACAACGATTTCCAGAGCCTGCTGCTCGACATCCAGGCGGAAATCGGCAAGGCAGCCGACGAGAAGGCGCGCGGCAAGGTCATCCGCCGGCTGAGAAACGCGCTCGCCGCCGGATAGGCTCGGGAATTCCCCTCGCCGCCCCGCCGGGCTAGAACGTGGCGGCCGGCCGACCGCCACGCACGTCAGCCGGCCGCAATGATGGAAGGGCCCGCGATGCCGATCAATGCCTCGATCACCCTCAGGAGCGACGGCCCGTCGTCGGTCAACGGCGACCGCATCCGCCTCCTCGAGGCGGTGGCCCGCGAGGGCAGCATCTCGGCCGGCGCCAAGGCGGTCGGCATCACCTACAAGGCGGCCTGGGACTGGCTCGACGCCCTCGCCAACCTGTTCGGCCAGCCGATGCTCGATACGCGGACCGGCGGCCGGGCCGGCGGCGGCGCGACGCTGACGCCGGCCGGCGCCAAGGTGATCGAGGCCTATCGCCGCATGGAAGCGGAGATGGCCCGCGTGGTCCGCCTGATCGAGCCGGACCTCGTCGGCAGCGGCATTTCCCCCCTCAACCTCTTCTCGGGCTATTTCATGCGAACCTCGGCGCGCAACGTCCTTCGCGGCACCATCGTCTCCATCGACGCCGACACCCTGAACGCCGACGTCGCGGTGGCCGTGTCGAACGAGACCGTCATCCATGCCACCGTCACCGCCGGCAGCCTCAGGGATCTCGGCCTCGTCGTCGGGCGCGAGGCGATCGTGCTCATCAAGGCGCCCTTCGTGATGATCGCCCCCGGCACCGAACCGCCGGCCGTCTCAGTCGCCAACCGCGTCGCCGGCCGCATCGCCCGCATCGAGATGGGAGCGGTCAACGCCGAAGTGGTGCTCGACGTCGGCGGCGGCAAGTCGCTCACCGCCTCGATCACCGCCCGCTCGGCCGAAACGCTGGCGCTCAGGGAAGGCGCGCCCGCCGTCGCCCTGTTCGACGCCGGACACGTCATCATCGCCATCGACTGAGCAACGCCAATCGCGCCGCGGTCACCCTCCTGACATATCCGGCCCACGCTCCGGGCGAACATGGCGAAATCGCCGGTCAGCGCGCTTTCACCGTCTGGCGAATGATCGATATTGGCGATAGATGTTCGCTTGAATCGATTCTGAGATTGGTGACCCGATGACCCAAGTCCGCCTGATCATGCTGATCTTCTTCCTGGATCCGCTCGTCTTCGGCAACTGGCTGTCGCGCATTCCCGAGGTGCAGGCCGGCCTCGGCCTCAGCCCGGCGGAACTGGCGCTCGCGCTCCTGGGCATGCCGGTGTCCAATCTCCTGATCCTGCCGTTTGCCGGCCGGATCTGCGATGCCGTCGGCGCGCGCAACCTGCTGATCTACACCTTCGCCGGCATGCTGCTGATCCTGTCGCTGCCGGGGCTCGCCTTCGACATCCCCTCGCTGTTCTTGATCCTCTTCTTCTGCGGCGCGCTGCTGGCGCTGGCCGAGCTCGCCATGAACGTCGAGGCGGCGCGCATCGAGAAGGAAGCCGGCCGGCTGATCATGAGCACCTGCCACGGCTGCTGGAGCGTCGGCATCGGCGTCGGCAGCTTCCTCGGCGCCACGCTCGCCACCCTCGGGCTGACGGTCACCGAGGCGCTGGTCCTGTCGGTGGTGGTCGTGCTGCCGGTCGCCGTCTGGGCCGGCCTGCGCCTGCCGGTGGTCGGGCCGGCCAAGGCGGCCCACGATACCCCGTCGCCGTCCTTCTTCGCCATTCCGCCGAAGGGCCTGCTGCTCGTCTGCCTGTTCAGCGTCGGCTTCGCCGTCACGGAGGGAGCGATGGGCGACTGGTCCGGCATCTTCCTGAGAGACGAGACGGGCACGCCGACCGCCATGCTCGGCTACGGATACGCCACCTTCGCCGCCCTGCTGTCGGCCGGCCGCTTCATGGGCGACACGCTGCGCAAACGCCTGGGCATGGTGGTGTTGGGCCGGCTCTTCGTGTCGATCGCCCTCGGCGGCGCCCTGGTGATTTCCGTCGCCACCGATTTCTGGATGGGCGCCGTCGCCTTCGGCATGATCGGGCTCGGCATTTCCGTCGCCTTCCCGATGGCGGTCACCGCCGTCACGGCGATCCCCGGCACGCCGGCCGGCAACGTCGCCATCCTCTCGGCGATCTACGTTCTCGGCTTCCTGGCCGGCCCGCTAGTGATCGGCGGCCTCGCCGAATTCCTCGGCATCCGCGCCGGACTGATGTTCCTAATCCCGGTTCTGCTCCTCAGCCTGCTGCTCAGCGGCTCGCTCCGCCCCGGCGATCGCAACGTCGCGGCGGCGGCCGAGCCGGCCAAGGCCTGACGGCGATCAGCCCGTCCGGTTCAGGACGGCGACGAAGAAGCCGTCCGTGCCGGTCAGCGCCGGCGTCAGCCGGAGCATCGATCCCGCGTGGCCGTCGAGGCCGAGGCGCGTGAGATCCGGCGCTGCCGCGCCGGTCACCGCCGCGAAGGCGGCAGCCGCGTCGCCGAGCGAGAAATCCGGCGTGCGGGCGAGGAAGGCGGCGATCTGCTCCTCGTTCTCTTCCGGCAGCACCGAGCAGGTGATGTAGACGATGCGGCCGCCGGCCTTCACCAGCCGCACCGCGTTGTCGAGCACCGCCGCCTGTTCCTTGAGGCGGATCTCCAGCGCGCCGGGCGCCAGGCGCCACTTGGCGTCCGGCCGGCGGCGCCAGGTGCCGGAACCGGTGCAGGGCGCGTCGACCAGCACCAGGTCGCTCTTGCCGGCGAGATCGGCCAGCACGTCCTGGTCGCGGCGCGGCTCGCGGATCTGGATGTTGCGGCTGCCGGAGCGATCGATGCGGTCGAGGATGTCGCCGAAGCGGCGCTTGTCGCTGTCGTAGGCGTAGATCTGGCCGTGGTTGCCGAGCGCGGCGGAGAGAGCCAGCGTCTTGCCGCCCGCCCCGGCGCAGAGATCGACCACCTGCCGGCCGCCGCCGCAGGAGGCGATCAGCGCGGCGAGCTGGCTGCCCTCGTCCTGCACTTCGAACCAGCCCTTCTTGTAGGCGAGATCGGAGGAAACGTGGCCGGGCCGGAGGTCGCCGTCGACGGCCGGAATACGGATGCCGACCGGCGACCAGCGGCAGGGCTCGGCCTTGAGATGGGTAAGACCGCCGAGCACCTGCTCGCGCCCGCTCTTCAGCGTGTTGACGCGCAGGTCGACGTCGGCGCGGCCGGCCAGCGCCTCGCCCTCCTCCACCACGCGGTCGCCGAAGGCGCGGGCCAGCGAGGCGGCCAGCCATTCGGGATAGTCGCCCTTCACCCAGTCGGGCGCGTCGGCCGGAACGGCGCCAGCCGCAAGCGCCGCGCGCTCGTCGTCGGTGAGCGGCGACGGGGCGAACTTGTCCTCGGCAAACAACGCATCGAGCGATGGCACGCTGCGCCCCCACAGCCGCACGGCGGCGGCGAGCGCCAGCGCGCGCGGGCTGTCCGAGCCCATGACGGCGGCGAGCGACGCCTTGCGGCGCAGCACGTCGAACACCAGGTTGCCGATGGCGCTACGGTCTTTCGAGCCGGCGAAGCGGTGGGTCAGCCCCCAGTCCTTCAGCGCGTCCTGCACCGGGCGCCGCGTGCGCTCGACATCTCCCAGCACTTCGATCGCCGCCGCGATCCTGCCGCCGTCTCTCATGACGATATCCTTCGGTTGCCCGTCCAGTCGTGTCGCCGACATATGAAACAGTCGGCCGCCGGGAGCAAGCCCGACGGCCGACGCAGAACAGAAACCGTCTCCATCCGAAGATGCGATTTTACCCCTCTCTCCAACTCTCCCCCACAAGGGGGGAGAGGGCACCGAGGGGTTTCCTGTCAGAACCTATCGGCCTGAGGTTCGCTCCGTTCAGCTCGACGAGCCCTCTCCCCCCTTGTGGGGGAGAGTTGGAGAGAGGGGTGAGGCCGAAGGCCTCTATCGACCGAACGACCTTTACGCCGCGCCGGGATAGTTCGGGCTCTCGCGGGTGATGGTCACGTCGTGGGCGTGGCTCTCGCGCATGCCGGCCGAGGAGATGCGCACGAACCGGCCGTTCTCCTGCAGGTCGGGGATGGTCTTCGCCCCGACGTAGCCCATGGCGGCGCGGATGCCGCCCACCAACTGGTGGACGACCGAGCCGAGCGGCCCCTTGTAGGGCACCTGCCCCTCGATACCCTCGGGCACCAGCTTCAACTGGTCGCGCACTTCCGCCTGGAAATAGCGGTCGGCCGAACCGCGCGACATGGCGCCCACCGAGCCCATGCCGCGGTAGCTCTTGTAGCTGCGGCCCTGGTAGAGATAGACCTCGCCGGGGCTCTCGTCGGTGCCGGCCAAGAGCGAGCCGATCATGCAGGCGGTGGCGCCGGCCGCCAGCGCCTTGGCGCAGTCGCCGGAGAAGCGGATGCCGCCGTCGGCGATCACCGGCACGCCGGCGTCGCGGGCGGCGGAGACGCCCTCCATGATGGCGGTGAGCTGCGGCACGCCGACACCGGCGACGATACGGGTGGTGCAGATCGAGCCCGGGCCGATACCGACCTTGACGGCGTCGGCGCCGGCATCGATCAGCGCCTTGGTGCCGTCGGCGGTCGCCACGTTGCCGGCGATGACCTGCACGTGGTTGGACAGCTTCTTCACCTTGGTGACGGCCTGCAGCACATACTCGGAATGGCCGTGAGCGGTGTCGACCACCAGCACGTCGACGCCAGCGTCGATCAGCGCCTGCGAGCGCTCGTGTCCCTTGTCGCCAACGGTGGTGGCGGCGGCGACGCGCAGGCGCCCCTGGTCGTCCTTGGCGGCGTTGGGGTTGAGCTGCGCCTTCTCGATGTCCTTGACGGTGATCAGGCCGACGCACTGATAGGCCGAATCCACCACCAGGAGCTTCTCGATGCGGTGCTGGTGCAAGAGGCGCTTGGCCTCGTCCTGGCTGACGCCCTCGCGCACCGTGACGAGGTTTTCCCGCGTCATCAGTTCGTAGACCCGCTGGGCGGGGTCGGAGGCGAAGCGGACGTCGCGGTTGGTCAGGATGCCGACGAGACGCCCGTGGGTGCGGCCGCCGTCGCCGGCGTTCTCCACCACCGGAATGCCGGAGATGTTGTGCGCCTTCATCAGGTCGAGCGCGTCCTTCAGCGTCGCCTCGGGGCCGATCACCACCGGGTTGACCACCATGCCGCTTTCGAACTTCTTCACCTGCCGCACGTGCTCGGCCTGCGTCTCGACGTCGAGGTTGCGATGGATGACGCCGATGCCGCCGGCCTGCGCCATGGCGATGGCGAGACGGGACTCGGTCACCGTGTCCATGGCCGACGACAGCAGCGGGATGTTCAGTTCGATCGAACGGGTAAGACGGGTGCGGACGTCGGTATCGGCCGGCAGCACTTCCGAATGGCCGGGCATCAGCAGCACGTCGTCGAAGGTCAGCGCGAGATCGCCACCGGCGGAAGGAACGAAGAATGAGGCCATGACCAACTCCTTGGGCTCGCGGGCGACGAAATGAAAATACGCCTGTCCGACATCGCGTTCCGCGACTCGGGGCAAGCACTCATCACCGAATGAAGTTGGCGGTGGTCTCTACCACGAGCGCGCCGTTTGGCAAAGGCAAAAGCGCGACTTTGGTATACTTACGCGAAACCGCTGAGGACCGGCTCGCAAAGGACCGGCCGTGAAAGGCAACGGAAATGACGTGCCGCCATCAGCCTCACCGCTCGAGGCCGTCGTCGCTTCCGTTAATCCTTTCAATGATTTCCGCGACCTTCCGGATATGCTGCTCGATGAACAGGCGCGGATGGTCGACCGGCTCGTCGACGTGCTCGTAGCTCCAGGTCAGGTCGTGCGGAATATGGACGGCGAAGGCGCCGGCCGCGAGCGCCGGCAGGATGTCGGAGCGCAGCGAATTGCCGACCATCAGCCCCTTCTCCGGCCCATCGCCGCGAGCGGCGAACACGCGGGCATAGGTGGCGGACGACTTGTCGGAGACGATCTCGACGGCGTGGAACAGCTCGCCGAGGCCGGACGCGGCGAGCTTGCGTTCCTGGTCGAACAGATCGCCCTTGGTGATCAGGATCAGCGGATAGCGTCCGGACAGCGCTTCCAGCGTCTCGCGCACCTCCGGCAGCAGCTCCACCGGATGGTTCAGCATCTCCCGCCCCATGGCCAGCACGCCGGCCATCACCGACGGAGCCAGCCGGCCGGCGCTCACCTCCAGCGCCGTCTCCATCATCGACAGCACGAAGCCCTTGATGCCGAAGCCGTAGACGGGAATGTTGCGCTTCTCGACGGCGAACAGCCGGCCCGACAACGTCGCCCGGTCGCCGAAATCGGTCAGGAGATCAAGGAAGCGTCCTTCCGTATCGCGAAAGAACTGCTCATTCTGCCAAAGCGTGTCGTCGGCGTCGAAGCCGAGGGCCGTGACTTTCGCCTGCACCATGTGTCCGCTCTCCGACGGGTCCCGATTGCCGAAGCGCAGCGCCCCGATTATGGGAAAACCGTCCGCGATTATCCGTAAGGACCCGATATGCCGATTCGAGCTGTCCTGTTCGACAAGGACGGGACCCTTCTTGACTATCACCTCACCTGGGGACCGATCAACGTCGCCGCCGCCGACATCGCCGCGGCCGGCGACCGCGTGCTGGCCGACCGCCTGCTGGCCCTCGGCGGCATGGACCGGACGAGCATGATCACCCGGCCCGGCAGCCTGCTGGCGGCCGCCCATACCATCGAGATCGCCGCCGCCTGGGTCAAGGCCGGCAGCCCGCTCCCCCTCGACGACCTTTCCTGCCGGCTCGATGCCCTGTTCACCGCCTCGGCCACCGGCTCGGTGCCGATCGGCGACCTCGACGCCTGCTTCTCGGCCCTGCGGGCGGCGGGCCTGACGCTCGGCATCGCCTCGTCGGACAACGAGGCATCCATCCGCCTGATGCTGGATCACCTCGGCCTCGCCCATCACATGAGTTTCGTCACCGGCTATGACAGCGGCCACGGCGTGAAGCCCGGCCCCGGCATGGCCCTCGCCTTCGCCGCGGCGCTCGGCCTCCGGCCGTCGGAAATCGCCGTCGTCGGCGACAACAGCCACGACATCGACATGGGCCGCAGCGCCGGCGCCGGCCTGGTCATCGGCGTGCTGAGCGGCACCGGCGACGCGGCGACGCTGGCGCCGATTGCCGACGCCTGCCTCGCCGACATCGGCGAACTCCCGGCTTTCCTGGCGCCTTATCTCGCTGGCTGATCGGCAATGTTGCCTCGAGTTTGGCGTTGACTCGGGCGGCCGCCCGCGCCAAGTCTCGCCCCGCCCTTCCCTGATCGCTGTGGAGTCTTCCGCCATGCAGCCCGGCCGCGACATATCCGTCCTGATCGACATCATGGCCCGGCTGCGCGATCCCGAGAGCGGCTGCGCCTGGGACGTTCAGCAAACCTTCGAGACCATCGCCCCCTACACCATCGAGGAAGCCTACGAGGTGGCCGAGGCGATCGCCCGTGGCGACCGGCACGATATCTGCGACGAACTGGGCGACCTGTTGCTGCAGGTGGTGTTCCACGCCCGCATGGCCGAGGAGGAAGGCGCCTTCGCCTTCCCCGACGTGGTGGAAGCGGTAACGCGCAAGATGATTCGCCGGCACCCGCACGTGTTCGGGCCGGCGGAGGCGCGCACGCCGCATCTCGTGAAAGGGCTGTGGGAGAAGATCAAGGCCGAGGAGAAGGCCGAGAAGGCGGCGCGCCACGGCGGCGAAGAAATCCCGCCGGGCCTGCTGGACGCCGTGTCGGTGGCCATGCCGCCGATGCTGAGGGCGGTGAAGCTGCAGCAGAAGGCCGGAACGGTCGGCTTCGATTGGAACGATCCGCGCGCCGTGCTCGCCAAGATCCGCGAGGAGCTCGACGAACTGGAGGCGGAGATGGACCGCGCCGATAGCGGGAAGCTGGAGAGGGCCGAGGCGCGGGCCGCCATCGAGGCCGAACTCGGCGACGTGCTGTTCGCTCTCGCCAATCTCGGCCGCCATCTCGACATCGATCCGGAGGCGGCGGTGCGGGCGACCAACGAGAAATTCAGGAAGCGCTTTTCCTATATCGAGCGGAAGCTCGGGGAGACCGGGCGCCGGCCGCAAGACGCCACGCTGGAGGAGATGGAAGCGCTCTGGCAGCAAGCCAAGACCGAAGGCTGACGGTCCGGCGATCTTCAAAAGAGAAACCCGGCGCGATGGCCGGGTTTCACAGTCCTCTCGGGGCCGGACCGTCTTCGAGCCTGCGGCTCGTGGTCCGGGGTAGCTGGCGCGAGATCCCGATGACGGGATCGATGTGGCGACGGTCAGAAGCCGGCATTGCGGAACATCCCACGGTCGACGGCGCGCTGGCGGTACTCGAGGTCGATACGATCGGTGGCCTCGTTGAGGTAGGCGAGCTCACGTTCGGCGGCGGTGGCGGGGCGAAGGGCGCGAGCGGCCTTGCGAAGCTGGGTGAACATTTTATCTTCCTTTCGATCCACGAACCGCCGGTTTTTCTTCAGGACCCAGCGATCCGTTCCTCTGTCCTGACGCTCATGAAGATAATGCATTCTGTTCTTTGGACCAGATCGAATGTTGCATGACGCGCATGCATCCTGCGAATTGGTCTCAACAGATTTTCTTTTGGTGGCTTTCAGAGAAACTTCGCTCCACTTCGCCGCCCCGAAAACAACTTAAGGAGTGGTTAACGCGGGCCGCGCGATGCCAGAGCGGCCTATTTCCACGAGCGCCCTGCGCGGAGCGACACTTGGCGACAGCCGGCGCCGGAGACGACAAAAGCGCCCGGGCGGTCAAGCCAGTCGGGCGCTCGTCGGCAGGTCAGGAAATCCGATTTCGGAACAGCCCGGCCCTGGGGTTCGCCGGATTCCGTTCTTCCATCCTCGCCGGCACCAAGCGCGCCAGCGACTTTCTCGTTTCTCGTCAGGGTGTTGGATCAGAGACCGAGGTTCCGGTTGCGGCGGAACAGGCCACGGTCGACTTCCCGCTGGCGAAGCTCGAGGTCGATGCGGTCACCAGCCTCGTTCAGATAGGCCGCCTCGCGTTCGGAGGCGCTGACGGAACGGAAGGCCTTCTTCAGGTTGGCAAACATAGCTGCATCCTTTCTCTGGGTGCCGCCGGGATCATCATTGTTCCGGCGTTCGTTTCTTGCTCTTACGAGCCTAAACATAGCTATTTATGCTGATCGTACCAGCGCATATACCGCAAGGCCGCCATGCGCCATACGAGAACCGACTTGAAGAATAACTATAGCCGATCTTCAGATAAACTTTCGATATCGCAAGCAATGAATCCGGACGATCAAGATATGAAAAAAGCGCCCCGGCCTTTCGGACCATGGAGCGCTTGCCTGTCACGCCATCCCGGTTTCAGCCGGCCTGTCGGGGCCGGCCGGCCTCGGCTCAAAGGCCGAAGGGGCCGCGCCGGAACAGGCCGCGGTCGATTTCGCGCTGGCGGTATTCGAGCTCGATGCGGTCGCCGGCAGCGCTCAGGTACTGCAGCTCACGCTCCTCGGTGGTGGGAACATGCAGAGCGCGGGCGACCTTCTTCAGCGGACCAAACATGGCTTCACTTCTTTCAACGATACGGATCGGCTAGGATCTGGCGTTCCCGAAAGAGTTACCGACCTCATTGCCTTGCCACTCATATATACTTTCGTCGCAGTGGCACCAAGGTCAGCCGCGCAAGCCAGCCATGCGAAAAGCCCGGAATCGCGACATTATTTCTTCATGAGCTTTTCAGGCAAATTTAAACGCGCGGCAAAAGCATGGCGAAAAAGCCAAGTTTCCGCAACGTCGCCATATTTGCCTCAGCCGGCCGGTTCGACCACCGCGCCGTCCTCGATCACCATGCCGTCGAAGGACGGCACCACCCCGGCCGGCAGGTCGGCGGCCAGCGTGCGATAATCGAGGTCGTGATGCATATGGGTGAGGACGATGAGCCGGGCGCCGGCCCGGTGGCCGGCCTCGATCGCCTGGTCGACCGAGAAATGGCTGACATGCGGCCGGTAGCGCAGCGCGTCGACGACGAACACGTCGACCCCCTCGATCAGCGGCCAGCTTTCCGCCGGAACGGCGCTGACGTCGGAGGAATAGGCGAGCCCGCCGAAGCGATAGCCGAGGCTATGGATATCCCCGTGCATCTGCACATAGGGAACGACCTCGATCGGCCCGCCCTTGCCCTCGATGGTGAAGGCCACGCCGGCGTCGACCCGGTGTTCGGCGACGATCGGCGGATAGCCGGATCCCAGCGGCGTCTCGAAGCAGTAGCCGAAGGCTTCCTTGAGCCGGGCGGCCGTCTCCTCGTCGGCATAGACCGGCACGCGGTGACCGCTGTTGTGGAAAAATTGCCGCAGTTCGTCGATGCCGTGAATATGGTCGGCATGCGAGTGGGTGTAGAGCACCGCGTCGGCCTCGCCGACGCCCGCCCGCAGCACCTGCTCGCGGAAATCCGGGCCGGAGTCGACGATGATGCGGGTGATGCCGCCATCCTCGCCGATCCGCTCGACCATCAGCGACGACCTGAGGCGGCGGTTGCGCGGCTCGTTGGGATCGCAGGCGCCCCAGTCGTTGCCGATGCGCGGCACGCCGGGCGAGGCGCCGCAGCCGAGGATGGTGAAGCGCATCCGTCCGGTCATGGCGTCACCGCCTCGCGCGGCACCTTGGCGAACAGCCGGGCGAAATTGGCCGTCGTCGTCGCCGCCATCTCCTCCGGGGCGACGCCCTTCACCTCGGCCAGCACCTTCGCCGTATGCGCCACATACGCCGGCTCGTTGCGCTTTCCCCGCCAGGGCAGCGGCGCCAGATAGGGCGCGTCGGTCTCGACCAGCAGGCGATCCATCGGCACGTCGCGGGCAATGGCCCTGAGTTCGTCCGAGCGCTTGAAGGTCAGGATGCCGGAGAAGGAGACGAAGGCGCCGAGCGCCGTCGCCCGCTCCATCAATTCGCGGCCCGACGAAAAGCAATGCAGCAGGATCGGAAAGGCACCCTTGCCGGTTTCCTCTTCCAGGATGGCGATCATGTCGGCGTCGGCGTCGCGCGAATGGATGCAGACCGGCAGGCCGGTCATCCGCGCCGCGGCGATATGCCGGCGGAAAACCTCGGCCTGCACGTCGCGCGGCGACGAATCGTAGAAATAGTCGAGTCCCGCCTCGCCGATGCCGATCACCTTGGGATGGGCGGCGAGGTCCACCAGCTCCTCAACGGCAACGTCCGCCTCCTTCTCCGCTTCGTGTGGATGGGTGCCGACCGTGCAGTAGACCTGGCTGTGCGCCTCGGCAATCGCCCGCACCTTGCCGAAATCGCGGACGCGCGTGCCGATCGTCACCATCAACCGCACGTCGGCCGCCGCCGCCCGGGCGATCAGCGCATCCGTCTCGCCGGCGAAATCGGGAAAATCGAGGTGGCAGTGGCTATCGACGATCATTGTATCTGAACGCAAAAAGACGAGGGAACATTCCGACATAGCCGCTCGCGTCCCTGCTGTCGAGCAGCGGTGACCGGCGGGCTGGTGCGCGCGACGCGCCGGTCGTCACAAAACTCTCACCTGCGGCAACTATAAAACCTGCGGTCGCGGCACCCATTCCGCCGCTCAACCGTCCATTTGACCCCATGACGTTTCAGAGCCGTCGGCTATTTCGCCGGCCCGATTTTCCGGACGCCCTCGGGCGTCCGTTTTTTTGGCGCCAGCGAGCCGGTAGATTATCCGAAAAGTCTGCAACTTTTCGGGCGGATGCCATAACATCCCGCGCCATGCGTCCCGATCTTCTCAATCCGCTGTTCCAGCCGCTCACCTCGCTTCCCGGCGTCGGCCCGCGCACGGCGCCCAAGCTCGAAAAGCTGGTCGGCCCCGGCGGCGAGACGGCCCGCGGCGCGGTGGTGCTCGACCTCCTGTTCCACATTCCGACCGGCCTCGTCGACCGGAGCCATGAGGCGCTGATCGAAGCGGCCCCGGAGGGGGCGATCGTCACGCTGCGCGTCCACGTCGACCGTCACCGCCCGACGCCGCCGCAGTCGCGGGCGCCCTATCGCATCATCGTTCACGACGACAGCGGCGAGCTCGCCGTCACCTATTTCCGCGCCGACAAGGGCTGGCTCGAAAAGCTCTACCCGCCAGGGGAAACGGTGCTGATCTCCGGCCGCATCGAGCGGTTCAACGGCGCGCCGCAGATGAGCCACCCCGATCACGTGGTGCCGGAGGCCGAGGCCGACAAGCTGCCGCGCCTCGAGCCGGTCTATCCGATGACCGAGGGCGTCAATGGCCGGCTGATCGCCCGGCTCGCCGAGGCGGCGCTCGCCCGCCTGCCGGCGCTGCCGGAGTGGCTCGACGACGCGCATCGCCGCCGCGAGAACTGGCCGTCCTTCGCCGAGGCCTTGTGGCACCTTCACAAGCCGGAGGAGCCGGAGGCACCCGACCAGCCGGGCCCGGCGCTCACCCGCCTCGCCTATGACGAGCTGCTCGCCAACCAGTTGGCGCTCGCCCTCGTCAGGCGGCAGCTCAAGGGCGTGGCGAGCCGGCCGCGCCTGCCGACCGGCGATATCGCCCGCCGCCTCAGCGCCGCCCTGCCCTTCCGCCTCACGGCATCTCAGGAGGCGGCGATCGCCGACGCCGTCGCCGACCTCTCGGCGCCCTCGCGCATGGTGCGGCTCATCCAGGGCGATGTCGGCTCGGGAAAGACCATGGTGGCCCTGTTCGCGGCGGCGGCGGCCGTCGAGGCCGGCGGCCAGGTGGCGGTGATGGCGCCCACCGAACTGCTCGCCCGCCAGCACGCCCGTTCCATGGCGACTCTCGCCGAGGCGTCGGGCCTGCGGCTCGCCCTGCTGACCGGCGCCGACAAAACAAAGGGCAAGCGCGAAACGCTGGACCGCATCGCCGCCGGCGAGGTGGATATCGTCGTCGGCACCCATGCGCTGTTTCAGTCGAGCGTCGAATTCCGCAACCTGACGCTGGCGGTCGTCGACGAGCAGCACCGCTTCGGCGTTCACCAGCGGCTGGCGCTGTCGGCCAAGGGCGCGACCACCGACCTGCTGGTCATGACGGCGACGCCGATCCCGCGCACGCTGATGCTGGCCTATTTCGGCGACATGGACGTCTCCCGCCTCACCGAGAAGCCGGCCGGCCGCAAGCCGATCGCCACCGTCACCGTGCCGCAGGAGCGCATCGGCGAGATCGTCGGCCGCATCGGCTCGGCCATCCGCCTGGAAGGCGCCAAGGTCTACTGGGTGTGCCCGCTGGTCGAGGAAAGCGAAAGCGTCGACCTCGCCGCCGCCGAGGAGCGCCACGCCGACCTCCGCCAGCATTTCGGCGACGACGTGGCGCTCGTCCACGGCCGCATGAGGGCGGCCGAGAAGGACGCCGCCATGGCCCGCTTCAAGGCCGGCGAGGCGCATATCCTGGTGGCCACCACGGTGATCGAGGTCGGCGTCGACGTGCCGGACGCCACCATCATGGTCATCGAGCATGCCGAGCGCTTCGGCCTTGCCCAGTTGCACCAGTTGCGCGGCCGGGTCGGGCGCGGCGACAAGTCGTCGGCCTGCGTGCTGCTCTACAAGGGGCCGCTCGGCGAGACGGCCAAGGCGCGATTGAACGTGATGCGCGACACCGAGGACGGCTTCCGCATCGCCGAGGAGGACCTGAAGCTCCGGGGCGGCGGCGAGCTGCTCGGCACCCGCCAGAGCGGCCTGCCCGGCTTCCGCTTCGTGCGCGCCGAGCATCACGGCGCCCTGATGGAAACGGCGCGCGACGACGCCGCATTGCTGCTCGCCCGCGACGCCGGCCTCGCCGGCCCGCGCGGCGAAGCGTTAAGGCTGCTGCTCTATCTGTTCGGCCGCGACGAGGCGGTGCGGCTGATCCGGGCCGGCTGATCGAGCAGGATCAACGCTCGCCCTCGGCCCGCACCTCGCCCGCCACCTCGCGGATGGCCGCCATCATCAGCTCGGCGCCCAGCGTCAGGGGCGCGCCGGACCGGACGATCAACCCCAGCGGCCCGAAGGTATCGGAGGTGTCGACCGGCAGCTCGCGCAGCGTGCCGGCGGCGATATCGCCGACCACCTCGCCGTAGTGGGCGATCCAGATGGCGTCGGTCGTGGTGGCAAACGCCCGGCCGAACACGGTCGACACCGTGTCGATGCGCCGGAGCTGCGGCCCCACCGCGAGGCGGATCAACAGCTCGACGGCATGGTCGTGGATGATCGAGCCGGACGGCGGCACCAGCACGACATAGTCGGACAGGCGCCCGAGCCCCGCTCCCTGGGCAAACAGCGGATGCTCCCGCCGGGCCACCACCGCCACCCGCTCGCTGTAGAGATGCTCGAAGGCAAGGCCGACCATGCTGGCGGGCGAGCCCATGCGTCCCAGCGCGAAGTCGAGCTCGCCGGCCCGCAGTTGATTGAGAATGGCGACGTTGTCGGCGGTTATGATTTGCGGCGTCGTTCCGACGCTGCTGCCGAGGAAACGCGTGACCGCCTCCGGCAGGACACGCGACGACGCCGAGGCCAACGCCCCCACCCGGACGATCGACGCGCCCTGCTTCAGCGCCAGCTCGACCGATTCCACCCCCTGGCGCAACGCGGCGATCGAGGCGCCGGCAAAGCGGAGAAACACCTCGCCGTAATAGGACAGAACCACGGACCGGTGGCTGCGGTCGAACAGCTCGACGCCGAGAATTTCCTCGAGTTCCCGGATGGTCTTGGACACCGCCGGCTGGCTGATGGACAGCGACACCGCCGCCTTGCCGATGCTTTTCAGGCGGGCGACTTCCACGAAGGAACTCAGATGCCTATGTTTGATGCGGTTCTCGATCACGTCGGGCCCTCTATAACCGGCCGTTATGTAACGAGGCTCACCCCTCCCCCGCCATGACACATTGGTCGAGTCCGTGTCCGCCCGCGTCCGTAATTGGTGGTAGGATGGCCGAACTGCCAACCGAGGCCATCATCCGAGGAGTCCCCATGCAGAAACCCAAGCTCCACCTCGACGTCATCGTCGATGTCGTCTGCCCCTGGTGCTTCCTCGGCAAGCGCCGGCTCGACGCGGCGATCGCCGACCTCGACGATCTCGACATCGAGGTCCGCTACCGGCCGTTCCAGCTCGATCCGACCATCCCCGAGGAGGGCATCGATCGCGAGGAGTATATCATCGGCAAGTTCGGCAGCGCCGATGCGCTGGACGAGGCGCACGCCCGCCTGTTCGGCCTGGGCGCCGACGTCGGCATCACCTATGCCTTCGATCTCATCGAGAAGACGCCCAACACGCTCGACGCCCATCGCCTCGTCCGCTGGGCGGCGGCGGAAGGCCTGGGCGACCCCATGCTGGAGCGCCTGTTCTCGCTGTTCTTCGAAGAAGGCGCCGACCTCACGAATGCCGAGACGCTGGTCGCCGCCGCCGAGGAGGTCGGCCTCGACGGCGACGAGGTGACCGTGAAGCTCGAGGACGGCGTGGACCTCGACGCGGTGAAGGCCGACATCGCCCATGCCGGCCGCATCGGCATCACCGGCGTGCCGACGGTGATCGTCGAGAACAGGTTCGCCATCTCCGGCGCCCAGACGTCGGAGGTGCTGGTCGACGCCCTGCGCCGGATCGCCGCGGAACTCGACGCGACGGAAGGCTGAAACGGCGAAGGGGCGCCCCGGCCAGAGCGCCCCTTTCCTGCGATCGCAGCGTTTTCAGATCGCATCGAGCTTGGCGCGGTCGATATGCTCGGCCTTGATGCGGCGGACCGTGCCGGTCCACGAGCGCATCACCACCGTGTCGGTGATGATCTTGCCGCCCTTGAAGCGCACGCCGTCGAGCAGGTTGCCCTTGGTGACGCCGGTGGCGGCGAACAGCACGTCGCCCTGCGCCATCTCTTCCATGGTGTACTTCTTGGTAACGTCGGCGATGCCCATGCGGCGGGCGCGCTCGATCTGCTCCGGCCGGTTGATCATCAGCCGGCCCTGCATCTGGCCGCCGAGGCAGCGCAATGCCGCCGCCGCCAGCACGCCCTCCGGCGCGCCGCCGACGCCGAGATAGATGTCGATGCTGGTCTCGTCGGGATCGGTGGTCTGGATGACGCCGGCGATATCGCCGTCGCCGATCAGGCGAATGGAGGCGCCGAGCCCGCGCACCTCGTCGATCAGCCGGGCGTGGCGCGGCCGGTCGAGGATGCAGGCGGTGATCGCCGACACCGGCACGCCCTTGGCCTTGGCCAGCGCGCGGATGTTGTCGGTCGGCGTCGCGTCGAGATCGACCAGGCCGGCGGGAAAGCCCGGGCCGATGGCGATCTTGTCCATGTAGACGTCCGGCGCGTTCAGAAGGCCGCCCTGCTCGGCGATGGCGATGCAGGCCAGCGAATTGGTCTGGTTCTTGGCGCACATCGTGGTGCCTTCGAGCGGATCGACGGCGATGTCGACGCGCGGGCCTTTGCCGGTGCCGACTTCCTCGCCGATGTAGAGCATCGGCGCCTCGTCGCGCTCGCCCTCGCCGATCATGATCGTGCCGTGAACCGGCAACTGGTTGAGTTCGGAGCGCATGGCGTCCACCGCCGCCTGATCGGCGGCGTGCTCGTCGCCATGGCCCCGCTGACGGGCGGCGGCCATGGCCGTGCGTTCGGTAACCCGAACAACCTCCAGGGTTAGAATACGATCGAGAGAATTGGAGAATTTTTGCGACATGAAGCAACCCGCGGTTCGGACAGCCGACCGAATTCGTCGCCGCGGCTGGTGGAGGTCTTGGGGCCGCTTGCGAACGGGGAGGGAAACCCGGTCGGTACTTTAGCGAGGTAGGAAGAACCGACGATAGAGGTCAATGCGCCATAGGACGCAATACGGATGTTCCGTCGGCGGATTAACCATACCGCCCCATCGCAGGGCCACGATACTTGGCGAAATACCGCCATTTATCGGCATTAACCAACCTTCCGGCCACCAGACATGCAAAAAGTCGATAGCAGCATTCCGGTAGCAGGGCCTGGAAATGAAACCAGGCCCGACAGGGCTATTTCTACAGGCTTTCGATGCGGATCAGCGTCGGCTTCTCGGCGATGTGGCCGGCCGCCTCGATGGCCGCGAGCGCCGCGCGAATTTCCGTCTCGCGCGTGGCGTAGGTGATGAGCACCACCGGCTGCGGCGCGCCGGTGTGACCGGCCCCATCGTCGTCGGCCGAGCGGCGATGCTGGACGATGGACTCGAGCGAGATGTCGCGATCGGCCATGCTCTTGGCGATGCCGGCGAAGGCGCCGGGCCGGTCGTAGACGGAAAGGCGCACGTAGTAGCCGCCCTTGTGCGCCTGGATCTCGGCCTTCTGGTAGGGCATGAGCTCGTTGACCGGCAGGCCGAACACCGGTGTCCGGTGGCCGCGCGCCGCGTCGACGATGTCGGCGATCACCGACGAGGCCGTGGCGCTGCCGCCGGCGCCGGGGCCGACCAGCACCACCTCGCCGAGCGCATCGCCGTCGAAGGCGACGGCGTTGAGCACGCCGGAGGTCTGCGCCACCACCGACTTCTTCGGCACCATGGCCGGATTGACCCGCGCCTCGATGCCGCTGTCGGTGCGGCGGGCGACGCCCAGCAGCTTGATGCGATAGCCCAGCTCCTCGGCCGCCTTGATGTCGTCGAGCGAGATCGACGTGATGCCTTCGACGTAGATGGCGTCGGCGTCGATTTCGGTGCCGAAGGCAAGGCTGGTCAGGATGGCGAGCTTGTGGGCCGTGTCGAAGCCGCCGACGTCGAAGGTCGGGTCGGCCTCGGCGTAACCGAGCCGCTGCGCCTCGGCGAGACAGGTCTCGAAGGACAGGTGCTCCTTCTCCATCCGGGTCAGGATGTAGTTGCACGTGCCGTTGAGGATGCCGACGATGCCGTTGACAGTATTGCCGGCCAGGCTTTCCTTCAGCGTCTTGATGACGGGAATGCCGCCGGCCACCGCCGCCTCGAAGCCGATCGAGAGACCGGCCTCCTCGGCGAGCCGGGCGAGCTCGACGCCATGCCGGGCGAGCAGCGCCTTGTTGGCGGTGATCACCGGCTTGCCGGCGGCAATCGCCGCGCGCACCACATTCTCGGCGGCGCCGGACGCGCCGCCGATCAGTTCGATCACCACGTCGACGTTCGGATCGGCGACCATGGCCGCCGGATCGTCGTACCAGGCAAACCCGCCGACGTTGATGCCCCGATCGCGGTTGCGGTTCCGCGCCGATACGGCCGTAATCGTCACCGGCCGCCCTGCCCTCAGCGTCAGCGAGCTGAGATTGGACTGGACGATGCGAACGACGGACGCGCCGACGGTCCCGAGACCGGCGATGCCAAGGCGAAGCGGCTTACCCATGGTACTTTTCGAAACCCTCTGTCTGGTGGCACAACGATGCGCGGCTCAGCGGCTCCGGCCGGCCGGCGCGTAGTTATGCATGGTTTCGTCGGCCGTGTCGAAGAATCGACGCAGCCCGCGTGCCGCCTGCCGGATGCGCTGCTCGTTCTCCACCAAGGCGATGCGGACATAGTCGTCGCCCTGCTCGCCGAAGCCGACGCCGGGCGCGATCGCCACTTCCGCCTTCTCGATCAAGAGCTTGGAGAATTCCAGGCTGCCGAGCGACTTGAACCGCTCCGGCAGGGGCGCCCAGGCGAACATCGAGGCGCGCGGCACCGGAATCTCCCAGCCGGCCCGGCCGAAGCTCTCCACCATGACGTCGCGGCGGCGCTTGTAGGTCTGCCGCACCTCCTCGATATGCGCATCGGCATCCGGATCGTTGAGGGCGGCCGTCGCCGCCACCTGGATCGGCGTGAAGGCGCCGTAGTCGAGGTAGGATTTGACGCGCGACAGCGCGGCGATCAGCCGCTCGTTGCCCACGGCGAAGCCCATGCGCCAGCCGGCCATGGAGAAGGTCTTGGACATCGAGGTGAACTCGACGCAGACGTCCATGGCGCCCGGCGCCTGCAGCACCGACGGCGGCGGCACGCCGTCGAAATAGATTTCCGAGTAGGCGAGGTCGGAGAGCACGAATACCTCGTGCTTGCGGGCGAAGGCCACCACGTCCTTGTAGAAGTCGAGCTCGACCACCTCGGCCGTCGGGTTGGACGGGTAGCAGAGCACCAGGGCGAGCGGCTTCGGGATGGAGTGCATCACCGCTCGCTCGAGCGAATGGAAGAACTCCGGCCCCGGCGTCACCGGCACCGAGCGGATGACGCCGCCGACCATCAGGAAGCCGAAGGCGTGGATCGGATAGGACGGATTGGGGCAGAGGATGACGTCGCCGGGCGCGGTGATCGCCTGCGCCATGTTGGCGAAGCCTTCCTTGGAGCCCAGCGTCGCCACGATCTGCGTGTCGGGGTTGAGCTTCACGCCGAAGCGGCGGGCGTAATAGCCGGCCTGCGCCTTGCGCAGGCCGTTGATGCCGCGCGAGGCCGAATAGCCGTGCGTATCGGGCCGCTGCACCGTTTCGATCAGCTTGTCGACAACGTGGCGCGCCGTGGGCAGATCGGGATTGCCCATGCCGAGGTCGACAATATCGGCGCCCGAAGCTCGCGCGGCAGCCTTGAGCCGGTTGACCTGCTCGAAGACATACGGCGGGAGGCGCTTGATCTTGTGGAACTCGTTGTTGCTCATGGGGTTGACCTCGGTATGGTCGTGGAAGCCGGCGGTTTTCGCCCCGCGCCGGCAGGCGGGTCTGTGCTTCTAGATCAATTCCGGGCGGAGGGGAAAGTGGCTTTTGGCCGGTCACCGACCGATCTCGCCAAAAAGCCGCCGCTGTGGCCGCCCTGCCCGGCCCGCCACGGTTTCAGCCGATGGTGGAGAGAGCCGGGAAGTTTTCCAGAAGCCAGAACGACGCGCGCTGCATGCCGCCTGACAGGAACAGCGCGCCGGTAATCACCAGCACGCCACCCATAGCTCGCTCGACCAGGGGAAAATGGCGGCGGAAACGGCGCATGAACAGCACGAAACGGGCCGCGAAAAGCGCGGCGATCAGGAAGGGAACGCCCAGTCCCAGGGAATAGACGGCGAGGAGCAGCGCGCCGTCGCCGACGGTGTCGCGGCTGCCGGCCACCGACAGGATGGTGGCGAGCACCGGACCGATGCAGGGCGTCCAGCCGAAGGCAAAGGCGAGGCCGAGCAGGAAGGCGCCGCTGAGGCCCGCCTTGACGCGGAAGTCGTGGAAGCGGGCCTCGCGATAGAACAGCGCCACGCGGAACAGCCCGAGAAAATGCAGCCCCATCACGATGATGAAGGCACCGGCCACCATTCCGAGAATTTCCGACCACTGCCGCAGAAGCTGGCCGAACACCGACGCCGTGGCGCCGAGCGCCACGAAGACGCAGGTGAAGCCGAGGATGAAGGACAGCGCCACCTCGGCGGCGCGCCGCTTGGCGGCGAGACGGCTCATCTCCTCGCCGGTCAGTTCCTCGATCGACGCGCCGGTCAGGAAGCCGAGATAGGGCGGAACGAGCGGCAGCACGCAGGGGCTCACGAAGGAGAGCAATCCGGCGCCGAAGGCTGCGATCAGGGTTACGTTCGCGTCCATATGGCCTCAACAAGGCAAGGCCACGACTGATACTCGATTTCCGTGGGGCATGCGAGGCAGGTTTTCTTTCCCACCATCAATTCACCGCGAAAGGTCTTCCCCCCTTTCCCACGCCACGACATGGGTCATCCTGAGTCGAGCGCCGAGCCGTCCTGCCGGATGCCGCTCGAAGGGAAGATCGACCGATCACCAACTCGCCCCGTCTGTCGTGCCCGCTGCTCCGCCTAGATCGCGAAGGTTCCACAGGTGGAAATCATACACTTTCGATTGAACTCGCGGATATTTCCCAGGTTATCCGTCCCGACAACCGCTGATATAACCACCCGCCGGCGGAGAAGTGGCAGCGGAGTTGCTTTGCTGCGCCAAGCAGCGTTTTTTCATCATATTGGCGACGATCCATTACTGCATGGCGCCGGGTTAACTGTTGTCTAGCAATCTTCGCATATATTGGTCAGCGGGATTGCAGTTGGTTGCGTGCATTCGGGGAAGCGAATGATCAGGCTGTTGGCGATCGCTGGACTGGCAATCAATGCCGGCCTTGCGACGTTTGCATTTGCAGGCGACGCGACGGTGATCCATGTCGCCAGCACTTTTCCCCTGTCGCTGCCGCTGTTTTCCGAGGCGACGGGCCGCCTGAGCGAGCAGGTGGACAGCCTGACCGACGGCGAGGTCAAGCTGGTGTTCCACGTGCCGGGCGACCTGGCGCCGGCGTCCGACACCATGGACCGGCTGAGTGCAGGCGAGATCGCCGCCGCCTGGTCGACGGCCGGCCAGTTCTCCGGACGCGACAGCGCTTTCGAGCTGCTGAGCGCCATTCCCTTTGGGCCGGACACCATCGAATACATGGCTTGGCTGTTCGAGGGCGGCGGGCTCACCCTGTCGCACGAGCTATTCGCAAGCTACGGCATCCGCAACGTACCCTGCATGGTGCTGCCGGCGGAGGGCGCCGGCTGGTTTTCAAAGGAAATCCGCAGCGTCGACGACCTGAAGGGCCTGCGTATCCGTTTCTTCGGCCTCGGTGGCCGCGTGCTCGCCCGGCTCGGCGCCAAGGTGGTGCAGAAGCCGCCCGGTGAAATCGTCGACGCCATCAGGAGCGGCGAGATCGAAGCGGCCGAATATTCGCTGCCGTCGATGGACCTGACGCTCGGCCTTCAGAACGTCGCAAGATATTACTACTTTCCAGGGTGGCATCAGCCGTCCACCCTCTACGAGCTCTACTTCAGCGACGCGACCTGGCGCGGACTGACCGCCAGGCAGCGGGAAACCATCGAAACCGTCTGCGCCGCCGTCATGCGCGACAGCATCGGCCGGGCCGAGGCGATGCAGATGGGCGCCCTTGAAGACGTCAAGAAGCGCGGCGTCAAGCTCCGCCGATGGTCGCCCGACCTCCTGCTCACCTTCGAGGCCGCCTGGGGCGCCGTGGCCGAGGAGGAGATGGCGACCAGCCCGAGGTTCAGGGAGATTTATAGATCCTACGAGCGATTTCACGACAACTACGGGTTCTGGAAGCGTTTTAGCTATCTGCATTGAGCAGGATTGGAGAAGCCGAGACCGATGAACTGGCGTGACGATCTGACCAGCGGCGTGAGGGATGCGAGCATCCGGACCAAGTTGTCCGGGGCGCTCGTTTTCGTCCTGTTGCTGGTCGCCGCCGTCAGCGCACTGGGCGTTGCGCAGGTCATCTCGGTCAACAGGGTGACGACGGAGATCCGCGAGGTCAGGCTGCCGCAGGTGGAACTGCTGGAGAAGCTGCGCCGCCTTGCCCTGCAGCACCATCTCGTGGTCATGCGGCGCCTGCAGGTGATCGACTACCGCAACCTCGCCGAGATCGACGCCAGCCTCGACGAGACCCGCCAGGAGCTGCAGGAGGCATCGGCCAACTTCGAGGCGACGATCGGCTCGCCGGAAGAACGGCGGCTGTTCGCCATCTTCTCCCATGCCTGGAAAATCTATGTCGCTTCGCTCGACCAGGTAAACGACGCGGTCGAAAGCGGCGAACTGGAAGAGGCCACCGAATTTGCCAACGGCACGACGCGCCTCCAGTACCAGGCGGCGGTGGACGAGCTCGAAAACCTCATCGCCTACGCCAAGGCGCAATCGAAGGACGCCGCCGAGCGGGCCTCGAACGCCGTCTCGCGCGCCGTCAGCCAGTCGTTGATCGTGCTGGCGATCGCCAGCCTGGCGGCGCTCGGGACGATCTTCTGGGTCCAGCGCAATGTGTCGGGCCCGCTCCGCGGCATCGCCCACGCCATGCGGCGGCTGACGGTGGGCGACCATACGACGCCCGTTCCCGAACCGACGCCGCGCCGCGACGAAATCGGCGTGCTGGTGCTCGCCCTCGCCGGCTATCGCGACGCGCTGATCCACAGCCGGGAATTCGCCCGCAACGCCGAGCAGGAATGGGAACGCCTGAGGGCCGCCGTCGCCAACATGCCGGTCGGTCTGTCGATGTTCGATGCTTCCGATCGGCTCATCATCTGCAACCGTATCTACTGCGACATGTACGGCCTGCCGCCCGAGGACACCCTGCGCGGCCGGACGTGCCAGGAGATTTTCGCCGGCGCCCGGCGGCACAGCGGCATCTACGCGTCCATTGCCGAAGTGCTGGCCGAGGCCCGCTCCGATCCCGGCGCCACCACCCATCTGGTCTGCGAGACCAGCGACGAGCGCATCCTGGCCCTGGGCATCCAGAGCATCGCCGGCGGCGGCTGGATCGCCATCCACGAGGACATCACGGCCCGCCGCCGCGTCGAGGAAAAAATCCGCCATATGGCCCGCCACGACGCGCTCACCGACCTCGGCAACCGCCTGCTGTTCCGCGACAGCCTCGAGGAGGCGCTATCCGGGCTGGCCGACAAGGCGAGCGTCGCCGTTCTCTGCATCGACCTCGACCGCTTCAAGAACGTCAACGACACGCTCGGCCATCCGGTCGGCGATGCGCTTCTGCAGGCGGTCGCCGACCGCCTGAGGTCGTGCATCAGCCAGAACGACATCGCGGCGCGCTTTGGCGGCGACGAGTTCGCCATCATTCAGCTCGGGCCCGTCCAGCAGCCGCAGGCCGCCAGCGATCTCGCCTGCCGCATCGTGCGGATCGTCGGGGAGCCCTACGAGATCGACGGCCAGCAGATCATCATCGGCGCCAGCGTCGGCATCGCCATCGCCCCCCTCGACGGCAAGGACGCCGATACCCTGCTCAAGAACGCCGACATGGCCCTCTATGCCGCCAAGGCCGACGGCCGCGGCGTCCACCGCTTCTTCCGCGGCGAGATGAGCCTGCGTTCCAACACGCGGCGCCTGCTCGAACTGGAACTGCGCCGAGCGCTGGTCGAGGGCGAGCTTTGCCTCCATTACCAGCCGATGTTCAACATGGAAAACCGCGAGGTCATCGGCTTCGAGGCACTTCTCCGCTGGAATCATCCGACCCGCGGCATCGTGCCGCCCAACGAATTCATCTGGCTGGCCGAGGAAGTGGGACTGATCGTGCCGATCGGCCAATGGGTCATGGAACAGGCCTGCCGCGACGCGGCGAGCTGGCCCGGCTACATCAATATCGCGGTCAACGTCTCGCCGGTGCAGTTTCGCGAGAGAACCTTCGCCGACCAGGTGGTGGCGGCGCTCGCCGCCTCCGGCCTCGAAGCGCACCGCCTGGAGATCGAGATCACCGAGCGCGTGCTGATCGCCGACACCGCCGTGACGCTGGCCGTCTTGCAACGCCTGCACGAGATCGGCGTCCGCATCGCCATGGACGACTTCGGCACCGGCTACTCGAGCCTCGGCTACCTGCGCCAGTTCCACTTCGACCGCATCAAGATCGATCGCTCCTTCGTCGCCGACCTCGGCGCGGGCGACCAGGAATCGCTGGCCATCGTCCGGGCCGTCGCCAGCCTGTCGTCCAGCCTCAACATCGCCACCACCGCCGAGGGGGTCGAGAACGAGCAGCAGTTCGAGCGCCTGCGCGCCGAGGGCTGCGACACGGTGCAGGGCTTCCTCTTGGGAATGCCCGTGCCGGCGGACGACGTCGCGCGCATGTTCGCCGCAGGCGCCATCTCGGCCGCCTGAGGACGCCTGCCATCCGGCCTGTCCCCTGCCCCGCCGCAATCGAACGAATTCGACAAAGTCGAACCCATAAACCCACGGATTGCGGGCAATGGCAGCGATCACGATCGGGCCGGGATTCCTCCGGGAACAACGGGAGCGGCAGGTAACCGGACCTTTCGTCAATCGGCAGCATATATTTCCCAAGGAGCCGGACACATCCTTAAATAGATGGATCGAATTTCACGCTCTTTAATAGCTCACTTACCATTGGCGTCATATCTATCAAAAGGAGAGTCCGCACCGAAGAGACCACCATCCAATGCAGGCTTCCACCATGCGTGGCTTCTGGATTGAGAAACAGGGAACCACCGCCGTCGAGTTCGCCTTCGTCGGCCCTCTCTTCATGCTGCTGATGGTGGGAATCGTCTGCTTCGGCGGTTTGTTCGGTATCTATTTCAGCGTGCAGGAATTGACCTCGGAAGCGGCGCGAGCGGCCGTTTCCGGCCTGACCGACGCCGAACGGCAGTCGATCGTCCAGAGCTTCGTCGTCGGCAATATCGGAAGCTATCCGCTTCTCGATCCGAAACGGGTCATTGCTGAGAGCAGGACGACCGATAGCGCCACGCGATCCTACACGGTGACGGTGACCTACGACGCCTCCACCTCCTACGTCTATTCGTTCGCCGGCCTGATCCCGCTTCCGGATCCCATGATCCGGCGCAGCGCGGTCGTCCGCCAGGGCGGCTATTAGCGGAGGAAATCATGGTGCCCGCCATCGCCCTGGTTTTCCTGCGGCAACGTCGGGGCGCGATAGCCCCCCTGGCAGCCATCGTCTTCACGGTGATGATCGGCTTTGCAGCGATCAGCGTTGATGTAGGCAGTTTCTATCTCGCCCGACGCACCTTGCAGACCACCGCGGACCTTGCCGCGATCGCGGCCGCCAACGACGTAAGCCGTGCGCGCGCGGCGGCCCTTTCGGCGATAACCGCCGCCGGCTATCCGACCGAAACGCTGACCGGACTGGAAACCGGAACCTATTCCGCCGACAAGGCCATACCGATCGATCGGCGGTTCGCGAGCCCCGGCGGCCAGCCGGGCAATGCCGTGCGGATCGAGCTGCGGTGGCGAACTCCGCTGATTTTCGGCAACGCCCTGCTGTTTCTGACCGGCCAGTCGACGGATGGCCTGCGAGACGGGGTCGAGATAGCGGTCAAGGCCACGGCGACCAGCAGCCGGTTCGTCAGCTTATCGATCGGCTCCCGTCTCGCCGATCTGGACGGAGGCCTGCCGAACGCATTCCTGGGCGCACTGCTCGGTGCGAAACTCTCGCTGTCGGCAATGGATTACGAGGCGCTCGCTACGGCGAACATCGATCTGTTCAGTTTCTCGAAGGCTCTTGCCAGCCAGCTCAATTTGAACGCCGTTTCCTACAAGGACGTGCTGGCCGCCAATGTCACGGCCGGCCGACTGCTCGACGCCGCGACGTCGGCGGCGCGGGCTTCCGGCAGCAATTCCGCTGCGGTTGCCGCTCTGGTCACGCTCACCAACGCCACGGCGACGGCTTCCGGCGTCGTCAGCCTGTCCCGGCTCATCGATCTCGGGCCTTTTTCCAATCTGCCGATCGACGACCGGCCGCTTATCGGCGCGCGCGTTAACGCGCTGGACCTCGTAAGGGCCGTTGCCGAGCTGATGGGCGGCGGGCGGCTCGTGAAAGCCTCGGCCAATCTCGGGCTGCCGGGCATCGCTTCGGTCTCGTTGACCATTGCCGTTGGCGAAAGACCGGTCGGCGGCTCCTGGTTCGCCGTAGGCATGGAGACGGTATCGGTGCATACGGCGCAAACGCGTGTCCTGCTGGACCTGTCGCTGGTGGGCGACTCCACGTTTGCGTTGGTCAATCTGTCGCTCTATCTCGAAGTTGCGTCCGCCACGGCCACTGTCCAGCGGATGAGTTGCTCGGATGGTTCGGTGCAGGTCGCCGTCAGACCGGCGGTCATCGATATCTGGATCGGCAGCGTCGGCGATGCCGAGATGACCAACATGCAGGTGCGCCCAGCTCCCAAGCCGGCAACGCTGGTCAACATTCCGCTGCTTGCCAGGATCAGCGGCCGCGCGCATGTCGCCATTTCCAACATGGATGACGTCAGGCTCGGATTCAGCGCCAAGGATATCGCCGACGGCCAGCCGAAAGTCGCCAAGACCAGGGATTTCCTGACCAGCCTGACCGCCTCCCTCATCGGCGACCTCAAGCTTTATGTCGACAACTTCAGCCTCCTGCCCGCCGAAGTCCTCGGCACCCTTCTTTCCAAGATCCTCGTCAAGGTGACGGCGCCGATCGACACCCTTCTCTATCGGACGCTCGGCCTGCTCGGCGTGGGACTCGGCAACGCCGATGTCTGGGTGCACGGCACCCGTTGCGACGGCGCGGTTTTGGTCGGGTAAACCGGTCGGCAGACGGACGGAAAATCGATGGTGGGCGGTGACGGTCTCGAACCGCCGACATCCAGTGTGTAAAACTGGCGCTCTACCAACTGAGCTAACCGCCCGACGCGATCGCCGGCAACGGCGAACGGCCCTGCTCTAACGATTCGGTCCACCGATTGCAAGACCGGCGGCTCGACCGCCGAAACGGCGGGGAGCAGTGCAAAAAGGGCGCGACCGTCGCCGGCCGCGCCGTTCAAATTCCCGCCGGCCCGGGCCCGATTGCGGGCCACCGGGCCGATCCGGCATGTCAGCCGTTGACCGCGTCCTTGAGGCCCTTGCCGACGCGGAACTTCGGCTGCTTGGACGCAGCGATCTTCAGCGGCTCGCCGGTCTGCGGATTGCGGCCCTCGGAAGCGGCGCGCTCGGTCACAACGAAGTTGCCGAAGCCGACGATGCGGACTTCGTCGCCCGCCTTCAACGCCTCGGTGATCGTCGCGAAGACCGCGTCGACGGCGGCACCGGCCTGCGCCTTGTTGAGCGACGCCTTCTCGGCGACCTGCGTGACCAGATCGTTCTTGTTCATGTCGTGTCCCTTTGTCTGACTCTGTCGGCAGCGGACTTGTCCGTCACCCCGGCGGCACGTTTCCCGGATTTCCGGGGAAAATCAAGTGCGGAAAGACCGCTTATGCGCGATTTTTTGACCAGAGACAAAAAAGACCCGGGCTTTGGAGGCCCGGGTCGCGAATTTTCTGGACAAGTGTCCCGTGTTGGTTCAGTGCGCGGTGATCGCCGCCAAATCGCCCGCTTCGCCATCGGCGACCGGCGCGGAGGTCACTTCCTTCGATTCGTCCCAGGTGATCGGCTCCAGCGGCCGCACCAGCGCCACCTTCAGCACGTCGTCCATATGGGCGACCGGGATGACTTCCATGCCGTTCCGGACGTTCTCGGGAATGTCGGCGAGATCCTTGGCGTTCTCGTCGGGGATCAGCACCGTCTTGATGCCGCCGCGGTGAGCGGCGAGCAGCTTTTCCTTGAGGCCGCCGATCGGCAGCACGCGGCCGCGCAGGGTGATTTCGCCGGTCATGGCGACGTCGTGGCGCACCGGCACGCCGGTCATCACCGACACGATCGAGGTGACCATGGCGATGCCGGCCGACGGGCCGTCCTTCGGCGTCGCGCCCTCCGGCACGTGCACGTGGATGTCGCGCTTGTCGAACAGCGGCGGCTCGATGCCGAAATCGATGGCCCGCGAGCGGACGTAGGACGCCGCCGCCGAGATCGATTCCTTCATCACGTCCTTGAGGTTGCCGGTCACCGTCATGCGGCCCTTGCCGGGCAGGCGCACGCTTTCGATGGTGAGCAGCTCGCCGCCGACCTCGGTCCAGGCAAGACCGGTGACGACGCCGACCTGATCGGTGCCCTCGGCCTCGCCGTGCCGGAAGCGCGGCACGCCGAGATACTGTTCCACCTTCTCCGGCGTCACCGTGACCGACTTCAACAGGCCCTTCGACTTCTGGAGCTCGGTCACCGCCTTGCGGGCGAGCGACATCATCTCGCGGTCGAGGTTACGGACGCCCGCCTCACGGGTGTACTGGCGGATCACCGCCCGGATGGCGTCGTCGGTGATCTCGTACTCGCCCGCCCTGAGGCCATGGTCGGCGATCGACTTCGGCAGCAGGTGCCTTTTGGCGATCTCGACCTTCTCGTCCTCGGTGTAGCCGGCGATGCGGATGATCTCCATGCGGTCCATCAGCGGGCCGGGGATGTTCAGCGTGTTGGCCGTCGTCACGAACATCACGTCGGAGAGGTCGTATTCCACCTCCAGATAGTGGTCCATGAAGGTGTGGTTCTGCTCGGGGTCCAGGACCTCCAGCAGGGCCGACGACGGGTCGCCGCGGAAGTCCATGCCCATCTTGTCGATCTCGTCGAGCAGGAACAGCGGGTTGGACTTCTTCGCCTTCTTCATCGACTGGATGACCTTGCCGGGCATCGAGCCGATGTAGGTGCGGCGGTGGCCGCGGATTTCCGCCTCGTCACGCACGCCGCCCAGCGACATGCGCACGTATTCGCGGCCGGTCGCCTTGGCGATCGACTTGGCGAGCGAGGTCTTGCCGACGCCCGGCGGGCCGACGAGGCAGATGATCGGCCCCTTCAGCTTGTTGGCGCGGCTCTGCACCGCCAGATACTCGATGATGCGCTCCTTGACCTTGTCGAGGCCGAAGTGGTCCTCGTTCAGCACCGCCTCGGCGTAAGCGAGGTCGTCGCGGGTCTTGGAACGGCTCTTCCAGGGAATGCCGAGAATCCAGTCGAGATAGTTGCGCACCACGGTGGCTTCGGCCGACATCGGCGACATCTGCCTGAGCTTCTTCAGCTCGGTCGTCGCCTTCTCGCGCGCCTCCTTGGAGAGCTTGGTCCGCTTGATGCGCTCCTCGAGCTCGGCCAGCTCGTCCTTGCCTTCCTCGCCGTCGCCGAGCTCCTTCTGGATCGCCTTCATCTGCTCGTTGAGATAGTACTCGCGCTGCGTCTTCTCCATCTGCCGCTTGACGCGGCTGCGGATGCGCTTTTCCACCTGCAGGACGGAAATCTCGCTCTCCATCAGGCCGAGCACGCGCTCGAGCCGCTCGACCACCGACTTCAGGGAGAGGACTTCCTGCTTCTCGGAGATCTTGACGGCGAGGTGGCTGGCGATGGTGTCGGCGAGTTTGGCATAGTCGTCGATCTCCTTGATGGTGCCGAGCACCTCGGGAGACACCTTCTTGTTCAGCTTGACGTAGTTGTCGAACTCGACCAGCACCGAGCGGGCCAGCGCCTCGACCTCGACGCGGTCGCTCTCCACTTCCTCGATCGGGCGCACCTCGGCCTCGAAGTAGTCGGAGCGGTCGATGAAATTGATCACCTCGGCCCGCCGGGCGCCTTCCACCAGCACCTTCACCGTGCCGTCGGGCAGCTTGAGGAGCTGCAGCACCGTTGCCAGCGTGCCGACCGTGTAGATGTCGGCGGAGGCGGGATCGTCGTCGGAGGCGTTCCTCTGGGTCGCCAGCAGGATCTGCTTGTCGGCCGTCATCACTTCTTCGAGGGCGCGGATGGACTTCTCGCGGCCGACAAACAGCGGCACGATCATGTGCGGGAAAACGACGATGTCGCGAAGCGGCAGGACTGGGAAGACGTCCCGTTCGGCGCCGGTCGTTGAAATGGATACGGCCATGGGGTGGTTTCCTTTCTGGTGGCCCGCCGGCTCGGCCTTTCGGCGCCGGCGTCCGTCGCACGCGGTTTACGGCAAGGGCCGCCGGCCGGACGACCGGAAGGCTCGAATTCGGCAACGGGCGAGAGGATCGGTCGAGGTGATCCGCTGCGTGGCCGTCCGGTCCGCCCCATCATGGGCGCGAAGCCGGGCGCCTTTCCCGTTTCCGTTGCCGCCGCGTAAGCGGATACATGGATCGCGGCGACTGTGCTTTCAAGGCCTTGACACGACAGCGTCCATGGCCCGACGCACGACGCTCCCGGCCCGGTGAGCCGGGAAAGCGGGCGGCAAACGGTCGGTCGCCGCCCGGAGAAAGCTGTCAGGCACCCGTGCCCGTATCGTCGAGCCGCTCGCCATAGACGTAGATCGGCTTGGCCTTGCCGGCGATGACGTCGGCGGAAATCACCACTTCCGTCACGTCCTCGAGGTTCGGCAGCTCGTACATGGTCTCGAGCAGGATGCCCTCCATGATCGAGCGCAGGCCGCGGGCGCCGGTCTTGCGGTCGATCGCCTTGCGGGCGATCGCCGAGAGCGCGTCGTCCTGGAAGGACAGCTTGACGTTCTCCATCTCGAACAGGCGCTGGTACTGCTTGACCAGGGCGTTCTTCGGCTCGGTCAGGATGATCACCAGCGCCGCCTCGTCGAGGTCTTCGAGCGTGGCGAGCACCGGCAGGCGGCCGACGAATTCCGGGATCAGGCCGAACTTCAGCAGGTCTTCCGGCTCCACCTGGGCGAACAGCTCGCCGGTGCGCCGGTCCTCGGGGGCCGTCACCTGCGCCTGGAAGCCGATCGACGTCGACTTGCCGCGCGCCGAGATGATCTTCTCGAGGCCGGCGAAAGCGCCGCCGCAGATGAACAGGATGTTGGTGGTGTCGACCTGCAGGAACTCCTGCTGCGGATGCTTGCGGCCGCCCTGCGGCGGCACCGAGGCGACCGTGCCTTCCATGATCTTCAGGAGCGCCTGCTGCACGCCCTCGCCCGACACGTCGCGGGTGATCGACGGATTGTCGGACTTGCGGGAGATCTTGTCGACCTCGTCGATATAGACGATGCCGCGCTGGGCGCGCTCGACGTTGTAGTCGGCGGCCTGAAGCAGCTTCAGGATGATGTTCTCGACGTCCTCGCCGACGTAACCGGCCTCGGTCAGCGTCGTCGCGTCGGACATGGTGAACGGCACGTCGATGATACGGGCCAGCGTCTGGGCCAGCAGCGTCTTGCCCGAACCGGTCGGGCCGATCAGCATGATGTTCGACTTGGCCAGCTCGACGTCGTTGTTCTTCGTCGCGTGGTTGAGGCGCTTGTAGTGGTTGTGGACGGCCACCGCCAGCACCTTCTTGGCCTTGTCCTGGCCGATGACGTAGTCATCGAGCACCTTGCGGATTTCCGAAGGCGTCGGCACGCCGTCGCGCGACTTCACGAGATTGGACTTCGACTCCTCGCGGATGATGTCCATGCAGAGCTCGACGCATTCATCGCAGATGAACACCGTCGGTCCCGCGATGAGCTTGCGGACTTCATGCTGGCTCTTGCCGCAGAACGAACAGTAGAGGGTGTTCTTCGACTCGCCGCTAACCTTGGTCATCCAATCATTCCCGCTCGGTTGACGGACGGTCCACCGCCCCGCCCGAGGGCGGATTGCCGGACCGAACCTTCCCTCTCGAACCCTTGCCGCGTGACCGAATCCGCCGGAACCGCCACCTGCGCATGCTGCGCCGCAAGAACTCAAGATAGCTTTAACATACCGATCTCAGTGCGCCGCCGCCAACGGCGCCGGCAAACCTCTTTCTCAGGGCAGCTCTGGAGTCGCCCGCTTGGTGATGACGTCGTCGACAAGGCCGAACGCCTTGGCCGCCTCGGCATCCATGAAATTGTCGCGCTCCAGCGCCTCTTCGACCGCTGCAAGATCCCGGCCAGTATGACGGACATAGATCTCGTTGAGACGGCGCTTCAGCTTCAGGATCTCCTGGGCGTGCAGCATGATGTCCGCCGCCTGGCCGCGGAAGCCGCCCGACGGCTGGTGCACCATGATGCGCGCGTTGGGCAGCGAGAAGCGCATGCCCGCCTCGCCCGCCGTCAGCAGCAGCGAGCCCATGGACGCCGCCTGGCCGATGCAGAGCGTCGCCACCTTCGGGCGGATGAACTGCATGGTGTCGTAGATGGCGAGGCCCGCCGTCACATAACCGCCGGGAGAATTGATGTAGAGGGAGATCTCCTTGTTGGGATTCTCCGACTCGAGGAACAGAAGCTGGGCGCTGACCAGCGTCGCCACACCGTCATCGATGCCGCCGGTGATGAAGATGATCCGCTCCTTGAGGAGGCGCGAGAAAATATCATAGGCGCGCTCGCCGCGGTTCGTCTGCTCGACGACCATCGGGACCAGCGTGCTCATGGTGAAATCGACAGGATCCTTCATACGTTCCCTCGGCGTTCGACGGACGAACCGCTCTTCCAGACCCCTGAAGGGGCTTTGTGGAGCAGCGGTGGCGTCGCCTGCAAATCACTCTTGCCGTGATCGTTACATCCCAACCCGGCAATTGGCTACACCAAAGCCTCTGAATTTTCGATGCATGGTGTATGGCCTTTCCACGCTCCGCACATCTCCGGGGAACCTCCCCATGAAGGCCACTTATGCATCGCCGGCAAACTCTGCAAGCGGCCGGAACCACATGCAGGGCTGATCGCCACAAAACGCAACGGGCCGGGGCGGTGACGCCCCGGCCGCGGAATTCGCCGCAGGAGATGCGGAGAGGCCGGTCAGACGGCCGGCTCCTCGTCGTCCTTGAACAGCTCTTCCTTGCTTACCGTCTTGTCGGTGACCTTGATCAGGCCGAGAAGGACGTCGACCACCTTCTCCTCGAACACCGGCGCCTGCAGCGAGGCGAGCGCGTTGGCGTCGCGACGGTAGAAGTCGAACACCGCCTTCTCCTGGCCGGGGAACTGGCGGGCGCGCTCGATCAGGGCGCGCTGCAGCTCCTGCTCGTTGACCTGCACCTTCTCGCGCTCGCCGAACTTCGACAGCACGAGGCCGAGACGGACGCGGCGCTCGGCGATCTTGCGATAGTCGGCGCGGGCCTTCTCCTCGGTGGTGTCCTCGTCCTCGAAGGTCTTGCCGGCCGACTTCATCTCGGCCTCGACCTGATTCCAGATGGCGTTGAATTCCTGCTCCACCAGCGTCGCCGGCAGCTCGAAGGAATACTGCGCGTCGAGGGCGTCGAGCAGCTGGCGCTTCACCTTCTGGCGGGTCTGGGCGCCGTTCTGGGACTCGATCTGCTGCTTGACGATGTCCTTCAGCGCGTCGAGGTTGTCCATGCCGAGCGTCTTGGCCCAGTCGTCGTCGAGCTTCAGCTCGCCCGGGGCGGCGACCTCGAACACCTCGATGTCGAAGGTGGCCGGCTTGCCGGCCAGATGCTTGGCCTGGTAGTCCTCGGGGAAGGTCACTTCGATGACCTTCTTGTCGCCGACCTTGAGGCCGATCAACTGCTCCTCGAAGCCGGGGATGAAGCGGCCCTGGCCGAGGAAGATGGCGGCGCGGTCGTCGGCGCCGCCGTCGAAGGGCTCGCCGTCGATCTTGCCGAGGTAGGAGATGGTCAGCCGGTCGCCGTTCTCGGCGGCGGCGCCTTCCTCGCGGGCGACGTAGGAGCGGGCGCCCTCGGCGATCTGGGTCAGGCGCTCCTCGACTTCCGAATCGGGCACCTCGACCACCGGCCGCTCGATGGCGATGTCGTCGACCGGCGCCAGCTCGAATTCCGGCACGATCTCGTAGGCGAGGTCATAGGCGAGGTCGAGGTCGCCCGACAGGATCTTCTCGGCGTCCTCGTCGGAGAGCGTGATCTGCGGCTGCATGGCCGCCTTCTCGGAACGCTCCTCCAGGGCCTTGTTCGACGTCTCGCCGATCACGGTGTTGACGATCTCGGCCATGGCCGACTTGCCATAGAGCTTCTTGAGGTGAGCCTTGGGAACCTTGCCCGGGCGGAAGCCGCGAATCTGGGCGCGCCCCTTCAGATCCTCGAGATAGGCATCGAGCTTTTCGGCGAGTTCGGAGGCCGTGACGACGATCTTGAGCTCGCGCTTCAGGCCTTCGGTCGAGGTTTCAGTCACCTGCATGGATGTGTTCTTTCGTCTCTGATCCCGAGAACGCCTCGCGGGACCATGCCGGCGGTCTTCCCAGCCGGCCCGGTCCGAAGAAGCGGTTCAATTCTGTCTTCACCACCGGCGGGACGCCACGGAGGCGTACCTGACACCGACCGCATCACCCTCGATCACGGCGGGCCGATCTGGTGCGGGCGAAGGGACTTGAACCCCCACGGCTTTCGCCACTGGAACCTAAATCCAGCGTGTCTACCAATTCCACCACGCCCGCGATCGAAACCGCACCGACCATCGCCTCCGATGCTCGAAGCGGGGTCTCCATAGCAAACTTCCCCGCAGGCACAAAGCAAAAAGGGGAGGATTCGTGATGAACCTCCCCTTTGGTCGAGTTTGCCGGCTTTGCCGGGCTCAGGGCGCCGGCCGGCCGCCGGCTTGAGCCGGCGCCAGTGCCGCGTTCAGCAGCTCGAAGCCGTCGCGGCCGGACGCCCTGGCGAGCCCGGCCACCGTGTCTTCCGCCGACGTCACCTCGACGCCGATCGCCTTGAGCCGCCCGGTCACCGTCGCCTCGTCGGTGCGGGCCAGCGCGGCCAGCGCCGTCACCGAGGCGTTGTTGAGCGCGCCGAAGGCGGCCATGCGGGGATTGCCGCCGCCACGCCCCTCGCCGGCGCCCGCATAGGCGAAGGCGACGGCCGCCGCGAGGCAGACGGCGGTCGAGATCCACATGGCCGAGCGGCGGAAATAGCCCATCAGCGTTCGCCAGTTGCGCCAGACGTGCAGCCCGAACGGCACGATCAGCGCCATCGACAGGATCTCGTGCATGGCATGGAAATACCGGTTGCCGACGTGGAAGAACAGCGCGACGCCGGACACCAGCGAGATCAGGAACAGCCAGGTGGTCAGCGGCGTGGCATAGCGAAACAGGGTTTCTTTGGCGGACATGGCGGGAGACTCGATAGGAAAAAATCAGGGAAAACCAGCCCCTTGGGCTCCCTTCCTCCTACCACTCCGCCGCGTCATGATCTTATCGCGACGGTGCCGAAGTGTATCAATGGGTATCGGCCGCCGCCTTGCGTTTCCGGCTCGCCTTGCGCGCCTTTTCCTCGGCTTTCGCCGCCTCACTGCGCCGGGCGACGCCGACCGCCGCGCGGCACCAGTCGAGGAACTCGTCCGGCTCGTCGTAGAGCCGTTCCGGCGCCCGCCAATAGGGCATCTGCGCCGTCCGGCCGTCCTTGGTGGTATATTCGAACTGCGGGCAATCCTCGGCGACGAAGCGGCCGCGCGTCTCGTCGTCGACCTTGAAATAGAGGCTGCCGTCGATCTCCAGCGCGAACACCATGCCGTCCTGATAGATCGAAAGGCCGCCGAACATCTTGCGGAAGGCAACGCCGCCGAGCGGCTCCATCAGATCGCGCAGAAATTCCCGAAAGCCGTCGTCCGCCATGCTTGCCCCCACCATCGAACGGCGAGAACATAAAGCGAACATCACGCCCTGTCGAGTCCCATCTGCCAGAAGGCGGTCTCGAGCCGGCTCGCTTGCGCGAAGATGCCGGCGAGCTGGCGGAAGCGCGCCTCGCCCACCGCGCCGCCGGAAAGCGCGTCGAGATGGGCGACGGTGGAAGCAGCCAGTTGCTGGTAGCCGTCGCCGGCATACTCGGCGATCCACGGCGCGTAAGGATTGCTCCCGGCGAGCGCGCCGGGCACGGCGGCGAGCCGGCGGGCGATCACCGCGTAGCCGATCATGCAGGGCGCGAGCGCCACGTGCAGGTCGAGGAGATCGCCGCGAACGCCCCAGTCGAGCACGAAGCGGGTATAGGCGGTGGTCGGCATGTCCTCGTCGGCCGCCTGGAGATCGGCGGGCGTCAGGCCCCAGCCGGCGCAGTATTTCACATGCAGCGCCATCTCGCCGTCGAGGATGGCGCGGAGGCCGTCGAGGCCGTAGCGCATCTCCTCCATCGTCCGTCCCTTGTAGGCGGCGAGCGCATAGGCGCGGGCGAACTGGATCAGGAACAGGTAGTCCTGGACGAGATAGTGGCGGAAAGCCGCCTCGGGCAGCGTGCCGGCCGCCATCATCTCCACGAAGGGATGCTCGACATAGGCGCGCCAGTCGTCGGCGCTGGCTTCGACGAGACGGTCGTAAAGGGTCATCCGTTTTCTCCCCGCGCCCAGGCGGCCTTGGTCTCGGCCTTGAACGCCTCGAAGCGGCCGGCCTCGATGGCGTCGCGGATGCCGGCCATCAGTGACTGATAATAGGCGACATTGACCCAGGTGAGCAGCATGGCGCCGAGCGACTCGCCGGTGCGCACGAGGTGATGGATATAGGCGCGCGAATAGTCGCGGGCCGCCGGACAGTCCGAGGTCGGGTCGATCGGCCGGGGATCGTCCATGTGGCGGGCGTTCTTGAAGTTGAGCTTGCCGAAGCGGGTGTAGGCTAGGCCGTGGCGGCCGGCCCGCGTCGGCATGACGCAGTCGAACTGGTCGATGCCGCGCGCCACGCTCTCGATGATGTCGTCGGGCGTGCCGACGCCCATCAGGTAGCGCGGCTTGCCCTGCGGCAGGATGGGATCGACGACGTCGATCATCTCAAGCATCACCGCCTGCGGCTCGCCGACCGCGAGCCCGCCCACCGAATAGCCCTCGAAGGGCATGGCGGACAGTTCGCGGGCGCTTATTCCGCGCAGCGACGACACGTCGCCGCCCTGCACGATGCCGTAGAGCCCCTGCCCTTTCTGGGGTCCGCCCATCGCCTCGAACTGCCGGCGCGACCGCTCGGCCCAGCGGAGGGAGAGGCGCATGCCGCGCTCGACCTCCTTCGGCTCGGCCGGCAGGCGGACGCACTCGTCGAGCTGCATCTGGATGTCGGAGCCGAGAAGACCCTGGATCTCGATGGAACGCTCCGGCGTCAGCTCATGGCGGCTGCCGTCGATGTGGCTCTGGAAGGTGACGCCCTGCTCGTCCATCCGCCGGAGCTTGGCGAGCGACATCACCTGGAAGCCGCCGCTGTCGGTCAGGATGGTCTTGTCCCAGGTGGAGAATTTATGCAGGCCGCCGAGCGCCGCCACCCGCTCGGCGCCGGGCCGCAGCATCAGATGGTAGGTATTGCCGAGGATGACGTCGGCGCCGGTCGCCTTGACGTCGTCCATGAACATCGCCTTCACCGTGCCGAGCGTGCCGACCGGCATGAAGGCCGGCGTGCGGACGACGCCGTGCGGCGTCAAGATCTCGCCACGGCGCGCCCGGCCGTCGGTGGCAAGAAGGCGGAAGGAGAAGGGCTGGGTCATCGGCTGGGCTTTGCTCTCCGGGCGCCTTTTTCTGATGCGCCTTGTTTCCCACCCCTCTCTCCAACTCTCCCCCACAAGGGGGGAGAGGGCACCGCTTGGTTCCCGTCAGAACCTATTTGCCGGGAAGCATGCACTGGTTGGCTCAACGAGCCCTCTCCCCCCTTGTGGGGGAGAGTTGGAGAGAGGGGTTTCGTTCCGCCCGCCAATAACGAAAAATACCGCCGGCAACAACGGCTGTCAGCTTCGAAGCAGCCGGTAGATGGCCGGAATGACCAGCACGGTGAGCAGCGTCGACGACGCAAGGCCGAACAACAGCGATATGGCGAGCCCCTGAAAGATCGGATCCGTCAGGATCACCGCCGCGCCGATCATGGCGGCGAGCGCCGTCAAAAGGATCGGCTTGAAGCGGATCGAACCGGCTTCGATCAGGATATCGGCAAGTGATCGCCGCGCCACACGGGATCCGCCCTCCTCGTCCGTCACTGTGACCTCGCGCGGCGCGTGGCGGATGAAGTCGACGAGCAGGATCGAGTTGCGCACGATAATGCCGGCGAGCGCGATGAAGCCGATCATCGACGTGGCCGTGAACGGCGCATGGAACAGCCAATGCCCGCCGAGGATGCCGATGAAGGTGAGCGGGATCGGCGTCAGGATGACCAGCGGCAGCTTGAAAGAGCCGAACTGCGCCACCACCAAAATGTAGATGCCGAGAATGGCAATGGCGAAGGCGGCTCCCATATCGCGGAAGGTCACCCAGGTCACTTCCCACTCGCCATCCCAAAGCAGCGTCGATCGGCTCTCGTCGGCCGGTTGGCCGTGCAAGGCGATCGCCGGCTTTGCGAGGCCCGTCCAGTCCTGCCGGTCGAGGGCCTCCTGCACCGCCAGCATGCCGTAAAGGGGAGCCTCAAAAGTACCGGCCAGTTCGGCCGTTACCATCTCGGCGAAGCGGCCATTGTGGCGGAAGATCGGGAAGGACGCCCTCTCCTCGCTCACCCGCACCACGTCGCCGAGTTCGACGACACCACGGTCGCCCGGCAGCACATTGGCCGGAATGGGCGTAGTCAGGGCCGTTTCATCAAGCACCTTCTCGCCCTTCGGCCGCTCGACGACGATGGGAATGGCCGCACGGCCACCGCCCCGGTGCGAATAGCCGACCGTCGACGCGCCGCCCAGGATGGCCAGCGTATCGAACACGTCGCTCTCCTCGACATGGAAGAAGTCGAGATCGTCGGTGGAAATCGTCACCCGGAGCCGCCGGGCCGGCACGCCGAAGGAATTGTCGACATCGACGATGAAGGGCACCTCGCGGAAGGCGGCCTCGACCTTCTCGGTCGTCCGACGGCGCGTATCGGCGTCCGGGCCGTAGATTTCGGCGAGCAACGTGGCCATCACCGGCGGCCCCGGCGGCGGCTCGACCACCTTCAGCGACGTGCCGGCCGGCACCGTCAATGCCATGACCCGCTGCCTGAGATCGAGGGCGATGTCGTGCGAGGCCCTGTCGCGTTTGCCCTTGGCCGTCAGGTTGACCTGCACGTCGCCGAGCTGCGGTTCGGCACGCAGATAGGAATGACGGACGAGTCCGTTGAAGTTGAAGGGCGCCGCCGCGCCGGCGTGCGTCTGAACGGACACCACCTCCGGCAAATCGAGTGCCACTTTCGCCACCGCCTGGGCTACCGCGTCGGTCGCTTCCACTGCGGAACCTTCCGGCAGATCGATGGTGACGGCGAGTTCCGCCTTGTTGTCGAAGGGCAAGAGCTTGACGGTGACGTGCTTGGTGTAGAACAGCGTCAGAGAGCCGAGCGTCAGCACACCGACGGCCAAGAGAAACGCAAGGCTCCTCCGCCTGCTCGCCAGGATCGGCCGCGCCACGGCGGCATAAGTCCGCCCCAGAGCGCCCCCTGCGCCATCGCCGTGATGATGATGCACCGGACCGTTCCCAGCCACCTTCAGCATCAGCCAGGGCGTGACGATCACCGCGACGAAGAACGAAAAGATCATCGCCGCCGAGGCATTGGCCGGGATGGGGCTCATATATGGCCCCATCATGCCGGAAACGAACAGCATCGGTAAGAGCGCCGCCACGACGGTCAGCGTCGCGACGATGGTCGGATTACCCACCTCGGCAACGGCATCGACGGCCGCCTCCCGACGGCTGCGACCGTCACGCATCGCTGTGTGGCGGGCAATGTTCTCGATGACGACGATGGCATCGTCGACCAGGATGCCGATCGAGAAGATCAGCGCGAACAAGGAGACGCGGTTGAGGGTGTAGCCCATCACCTTGGCGGCGAACAGCGTGAGCAGGATGGTGACCGGAATGACCACTGCCACCACCACCGCCTCGCGGAAACCGATCGTCACCCACACGAGGGCGATGATCGACAGTGTCGCCAGGCCGAGATGAAACAGCAGTTCGTTGGCCTTCTCGTTGGCCGTCTCGCCGTAGTCGCGCGTCACCTCGACGGTGAGGCTGTCCGGAATGAGGTTGCCTTCGAGGCTATCGACGCGGGCGAGGACGTCATGGGCGACCGTCACGGCGTTGGCGCCGGCCCGCTTGGCAACGGCCAGCGTCACGGCCGGCAACCGCTCGATCGAACCGCCGACAGCCTTCCGAACGGTGGACACATAGAGATCGGCGGTATCCTGAGCGAAAGAGACGTCGGCGACGTCGCGCGCATAGACCGGACGGCCGTCGCGGGCCGTCAGCAGGAGGTTGGCGATCTCCGCCGGCGATTGCAGCGTCTCACCCGCGACCACCTGGATCCCCTCGCCGCCGTCGCGCACCATGCCGGCCGGAAACGACCTGTTGGCGGCGGTGACCTTGGCCGACAACTGCTGCAGCGTCACGCCGTAGAGGGCAAGCCGGGCAGGATCCGGCGCGATGCGGATAGCGTCGCCGGTTTCCCCCACCAGATAGGTAAGACCGACGTCGTCGACCTTGGCGATCTCGCCGCGAAGTTCCCTGGCGATGCGCGTAAGGTCGGCAGCGCTGACCGAAGCGGCCGTCTCCGGCTTCGGCGACAGCGTCAGCGTGACGATGGCGACATCATCGATGCCGCGGCCAACGATTCTCGGCTCGGCGATACCGACCGGAATGCGGTCGAGATTGGCGCGAATCCGGTCGTGAACGCGCAGCACCGCCGCGTCCGCCGAGGTGCCGACCAGGAAGCGGGCGGTGACCAGCACCCGCTCGTCGTAGGTCTGCGAGTAGACGTGCTCGACGCCGTCGATGGCCTTGACGATGGTCTCGAGCGGCTCGGTGACCAGCTTTTCGGCATCCTCCGCCCTGAGCCCGGGGGCCGAGACGTGGATATCGACCATCGGCACCGAGATCTGCGGCTCCTCCTCGCGCGGCAGCGTCACCAAGGCGACGAGGCCCACCGCGAAGGCGGCCAGCAGGAACAGCGGCGTCAGCGCCGAGCCGATGAAGGCATGGGTGAGACGGCCGGCGATACCGAGCCTCATGGCAGCACCACCGTGTCGCCGGCGGCGAGGCCGGACAGGATTTCCACCTGCCCATCATGCCGTTCGCCGAGCACCACGGTTCGGTCGGCCTCTCCGCTGTCCGAAACGACGCGCAGCGTGTCGATGCCAGACCGGCTGGTAATGGCATCGGCCGGCACCGAGATGGCCTGCCGCGTGCCGACGGGGACGCGCACCAGAAGGCGGGCGTCGACGAAATCGGTCGGCAGGTTCGGCACCTCGACATCGGCGGTGACGCGCCCGCCCTCGATCTGCGGGTAGAGCTTGGCAAGCCGCCCCTCCAGGGTGCCGCCCGTCGCTTCGACGGCCAGCGAAGCCCCCTGTTCGAGGAGAGCGGCGTGACGCTCGGGAATGGAAAGCCGCAGGAAGAAACCGCCGCCGCCCAGGGTGACGACAGTCTCGCCGGCCATCACCACCGATCCCCTGGTGACCGGCACGGTCAAAACCTTGCCGTCGGCAGGAGCAAGAACGTCGCCCTCGGCGCCCTGCTGGACGACCACTTGCCGCTGCGCCTCGGCGGCGGCGATCTGGCCGCGGAACACCTCGACCTGCGTTCGAAGCTGATCCAGCCGCTGGCTGGTACTGACGCCCTTGTCGACCAGCGTCTGGCCGCGCGCCAGCTCGGCTTCCGCGTTCTGCAATTGCGCCCCGAGCGCCTTCAGCTGCGCATCGAGCGCCGAAATCTGGAAGTCGATCTTGTCGTCGCGCACGACCGCGATGCGCTGCCCGGCCTTCACCGGGTCACCTTCCGATACGTCGAGCGACACCAGCGTGCCGCCGACCCGAGCCCGTGCGGCGAGGCTGTCGCGCGCCTCGACACGGCCGTAGACCGCCTTCCATTCCGGAACGGCAACCGGCTGGACGACCAGCGTTCCCGCCTCGGCCGGCGAGACAAGACAAAGCGAAACGAACCCGGCAAGGAAGAGGCGCATCGCGAGTTCCCGATCAGAAGGCGGTGCCAGGCTTGACGCCAAGCTTGCGGAAGACGATCGCCGCCGGACAGAACCCGGTGAACGCCGACCGGATGAGGTTGCAACCGACGAAAGCCGTCAGCCACATGAAGTACGGCGAGACGAAATAGGTGAGCAGCAGCGAGACGAGCAGCACGCTGCCGGCGAAGACGAGAACGGCGCGATCGAGGGTCATCAGGCATCTCCGTTTAGATTGTATATTATAATATACTCATATAATGAAACAAACAAGGAGCCGTGCTACGTGATTGCGTCACACCCGCGCCCGTCGCTTTCCGATCCGCTTTGGTGATAGCCTCCGCCTCCGAATCTCGGAGAGGAACGCATGGTCATAGCCTTCGACATCGGCGGCACGAAAATCGCGGCGGCGCGGGTCGGCGCCGACATGACGGCCAGCGAAATCGGCCGCGTGCCGACGCCCATCCGCGACTACGACGCCTTCTGCGCCGCCATCGCCGATCTCGCCGGGCCTGGCGATGAGCCGATCGGCATTTCCATCGCCGGCGTGGTCGATCCGCGCGACGGCCGGCTCACCGTCGCCAACATTCCCTGCGCCGATGGAAGGCCGCTTGCCGGCGACCTCGAGGCGCGTCTCGGCCGGCGCGTGCGCGTGCTCAACGACGCCAAGGCCTTCGCGCTGGCCGAAGCCACCACCGGCCTCGGCAAGGGGCACGCGTCGGTGTTCGCGGTGATCGTCGGCACCGGCGTCGGCGGCGCCTTCGTGTTGAACGGCCGGCTCGTCATGGGCGCGACCGGCAGCGCCGGCGAATGGGGCCATGGCCCGGCGGCGGCGACCCGCACCGGCGCCGCCCTGCCGATCGTCCGCTGCGGCTGCGGCCAGCCCGGCTGCGTCGACACCCTGGGCGGGGCGCGCGGCCTCGAACGCCTGCATCGCCATCTCTCGGACATCGAGGCGGACAGCCCCGCCATTCTCGCCGCCTGGCAGCAGGGCGAGCCGGATGCCGTGCGGACGCTCGACGTCTATCTCGACGTGGTCGGCGGCGCGCTTGCCAACACGGTCAATATCCTCGATCCCGACATCGTGCCGATCGGCGGCGGCCTGGCCCGCAACCCGGCGCTGATCGCCGCCATCGACGCCGAAGTCCGGGCGCGCACGCTCGGCCGCCGGGCGACGGCGCTCTGCGTGCCCACCGAGGCCGGACCAGAAAAGGGCCTCGTCGGCGCCGCGCTGCACGTATCGGAAACCGCCCCGTCATGACCGTCCGCCTCGAAGTCTGCATCGACGACGTTCTCGGCCTCGACGCCTGCGCCGCCGGCGGCGCCGATCGCATCGAGCTCTGCTCGGCGCTCGATCTCGGCGGCCTCACCCCGTCGCCCGGCCTGATCGCCGCCGCCGCGCAATCCGCCGTGCCGGCCCGCGCCATGATCCGGCCGCGTGCCGGCGACTTCCGTTTCACCGAGGCGGAGGTCGATGCCATGTTGGCCGACATTGCGGCGGTGCGGGCGGCCGGCCTTGCCGGCGTCGTGCTCGGCGCGACGACGGCGGACAGCGAACTCGACAAACCGGTCCTGGCCCGCCTCGTCGCGGCGGCCGGCGGCCTCGGCAGGACGCTGCACCGCGTCGTCGACCTGCTGCCCGATCCCGTCGCTTCCGTCGACCTCGCCGTCGAGCTCGGCTTCGACTGCATCCTGACCTCCGGCGGAGCCCTCATCGCCGAAGCCGGCGCCGCCGTCGTCGCCGCCATGGTGGAGCGCGCCGCCGGCCGCATCGACATCATGGCCGGCAGCGGCGTCCGGCCGGAGAATGCCGCCGCCATCCGTCGCGCCACGCGCGCAGGCTGGCTGCATTCGTCCTGCGCCCGTGCCGAGACAAATGATAAGGATATCCGTCGCTTCGGCTTCGGGCCGGCCGAGCGGCGCATCGCCGATCCCGACCGCATCCGGACGCTCAAGGCGGCCGCCATGCTTGGAGAGCCGTCTTGATCCTCAGCGATAACGTCAAGGGCGCCGTGCTGGCGGTCTGCGCCTTCGGCATCTTCTCGATCGCCGACACCATCGTCAAATACGAGACCCAGTTCCTGCCCGTTCCGGCCGTGACGGCGATGATCACCGGCGCGGCGACATTGTTCATCGCGCTTTACGCCGTCCTGAAAGGCCAGGGGCGCGCGCTCGTGCCGGCGACCCCGGCCTTCACGCTCGGCCGCGGCGCCCTGCTCGCCAGCGAAACGGCGATCGTCTACTACGCCTTCTCGGCCATCCCGCTCGCCGACGTCTATGTTCTCACCTTCCTCGCGCCGATCTTCGTGTCGGTGATCGCCATCGCCACGCTCGGCGAACGGCCGTCGCCGCTGGTGGCGGCCGGCATCGTGCTCGGCTTCGTCGGCGTGCTCGTCGCCTTCCGCCCCGGCGCCATGGGCTTCGGCCTCGGTCATTTCGCCGCCGCCGGATCGGCGCTGATCTTCGCGGTGACCTTGGTGATGATCCGCGTCGCCGCGCCGCGCGAATCCGATCTCGCGCTGGTCATCAGCCCGATGGTCATCCTGGCGATCTGCAGCGGCCTCGTGACGCTGTCGACCACCGGCTTTCCGGCCGTCACCGCCGGCGAGGCGGCGCTCATCCTCATCGGCGGCTTCTGCCTGTTTGCCGGCAATTTCCTGATCGTCCGGGCCTACCGCGTCGGCGCCGCCTCCTTCGTCGCCCCCTTCCAATATTGCCTGATCTTCTGGGGCGCGCTCAACGGCTGGCTGGTGTTCGGCGCCTCGGTGGAGCTGTTCACCTGGATCGGCGCGGCGATCATCGTCGTCGCCGGCCTCATGGTGTTGCGGACCGACCGGGCTACAGCCTGAACAAGTTTGCCGAGGTCGCTGTTCTGCCGCGCCCGCTTGATGCGGACGGCTCCGCGACGTAGCCTGTCCTTGCGGAGGAAACGCCATGGCCAATCTCGAAGGAACGGTCGCAGTCGTCACCGGCGCCGGCCGAGGCATCGGGCGGGAAATCGCCCTTCATCAGGCGCGTGCCGGCGCCAGGGTCGCGGCCCTTGCCCGCACTGCTCGCGAGATCGAGGAGACCGCCGCCCTGATCGCCGCCGAAGGCGGCAAGGCGATCGCCGTTCCGGTCGATCTCGTCGATCGGACCGCCGTCGAGGCGGCCGTCGCCCGCGTCAGTGCCGAACTCGGGCCGATCGACACGCTGGTCAACAACCATGGCTCCTTCCGGGCGTTCGGCCCGATCTGGGACTGCGATCCCGATACCTGGTGGAGCGATATCGAGATCAACCTGCGCGGCACCTTCCACACCTGCCGCGCCGTGGCGCCGCTCCTGCGCGCCCGCGGTCGCGGCCGCATCGTCAATCTGGTCGGCGGCGGCACCGGCACCAGCTTTCCCAACGGCTCCGGCTATGCCGCGAGCAAGGCGGCGATCATGCGCTTCACCGAGTGCCTCGACGACACCGTGAAGGACGCCGGCGTCCATGCCTTCGCCGTCGATCCGGGGCTGGTACGCACCGCCATGACCGAGCTCCAGCTCTATTCGGACGAGGGCAGGAAGCACCTGCCCGGCATCGAGCGGCTGTTCGACGAGGGCGTCGACATCCCGCCGGACCGGGCCGCCGCCCTGATCGCCGACATCGCCGCCGGCCGCTTCGATAAGCTGGCCGGGCGCATGCTGCGCGGCGTCGAGGATCGCGACGCGCTGGAAAGAGCGATGGACGATCTCGTCGCCACCGACGGCCGGGCGCTGAGGCTGACGCGGCTCGATATCTGACGGTCTGGGCGTAGACGATCTACCCGGCCGTCTGCGCCTCGGCCTGTGCCAGCAGCGCCAGCACGTGGGCGTGCGAGGCCTCGAAGGCCGCCTGCTCCTCATCGGTGAAGCGGCAGGCGACGATGGCCTCGCGGCCGGCGCGGCCGATGACGCAGGGCACGCTCATCACCACGTCGGAGACGCCGTATTCGCCCTGCAACAGCGTGCCGACCGGCAGCACCGAGCGTTCGTTGCCGGCAATCGCCCGGATGATGCGGAACACCGAGGCAGCGATGCCGTGGTTGGTGTTGCCCTTGCCGGCGAAGATGTCGAGGCCGATCTGCAGCACCCGCCGCCTGACCTCGGTGCGATCGATCGGCGGCAGGCCGTTCAGCTCGCAATAGCTGTCGACGTCGAGGCCGCAGACGTTGCAGAGGCTCCAGGGAATGAAGCCGGTGTCGCTGTGGTCGCCGAGCACCCAGCCGAAGATGTTCTTGGGGTCGATCGCCACGTGCTCGCTGACGATGCGCATGAAGCGGGCGGTGTCGACGATGGTGCCGAGGCTGATCACCCGCTCCTTCGGGAAGGACGAGTGGCGCAGCACCACCTGCACCAGGATGTCGACGGGGTTGGTGACCATCAGCACGATGGCGCCCGGCGACGTCCGCTCCACCTCGGCGATGACCGACTTCATGATGGCGCTGTTGATCTGGGCCAGCGCGTCGCGCGTCTGCCCGGGCTTGATCTGGGCGCCGGCGGTGATCACTACGATGTCGCTGCCGGCGGAATCCGCGTAATCGCCGGCGATGAGGCGGGGGTTCTGGGCGTAGATGAAGGACGTGGTGTGCGAGAAGTCCCAGATCTCGGCCTGCGCCTTGGCGCCGGCCTGATCGATCACCACGATTTCCGAGGCGACGCCGCTGTTGAGAAGATGGCCGACCACCTCGGTGCCGACCGCTCCCATGCCGATGACCGTGATCTTCACCGCTGCCCCCTGACGCATGATCGAGAGCTGAATCTAGATCACTTCGCGCGACAAGAGGCAATTGCCGGATGAGCTCGGCACCCGCGATCCCTATGACATTTTAATATCCTCGCTCTCCGCTCCGTCTCGAACCCCTATGCGGTTCGACCCTACCTTATGACCAGACTTCGTGATCCGCCCGCCGGCCGTCGCGGCGAGACGGGAGATGAATTCGTGCGCGGTGAAGCCTTCGGACGGTCAAAGGCGAACCACCGCCCCGGATCGACCTGGGAGTTCCAAAGATGGATATCGTCCTGTCGCTTTCAGGCATCGCCTTTTTCGCACTGATGCTCGGCTACGTCCGAGCCTGCGAACGACTTTGACCCTCGGAGTATCGGCCATGCTGTTCGAATACATCCTGGGCGCCGCCACCGCGGCGTTCCTCTGCGGCTATCTGATTTACGCCCTAGTCCGCCCCGAACGCTTCTAGAGCATCGGACCGAAAAGTGGACTCCGGTTTTCGGAAAATCCGACGCGATAACAAGAAACTAGATCGTCACTCCGCGTCCGTCAGGACGCGTGACGATCTAGACAGCACCCGGCCAGGAATTTTCCCATGACCATCAACGGATGGATACAGATCCTCGTCTTCTGCGGGATCGTCGTTCTGCTCGCCCGGCCGCTGGGCGGCTACATGACCGCCGTCTTCGCCGGCGAGCGAACGCCGCTGTCGCTGCTCCTCGGCCCGGTCGAACGCGGTCTCTACCGCCTCGCCGGTACCAGCGAGCGGGAGGAGCAGCACTGGACCGCCTACGCGGTGGCCATGCTGCTGTTCAACCTTCTCGGCTTCCTGCTGCTCTATCTGGTGCTGCGCCTTCAGGGCTCCCTGCCGCTCAACCCGGCCGGCATGACCAATGTGCCGCCGGAGCTCGCCTTCAACACCGCCGTCAGCTTCGTGACCAACACCAACTGGCAGAACTACGGCGGCGAAACCACCATGTCCTATCTCGCCCAGATGCTGGGGCTGACCGTGCAGAACTTCCTGTCGGCGGCCACCGGCATCGCGCTGGCCATGGCGCTGATCCGCGCCTTTGCCCGCAAGTCGGTGCGGACGGTGGGCAACTTCTGGGTCGACCTGACGCGCGGCACGCTCTACCTGCTGCTGCCGCTGTCGATCGTCATGACACTGGTTTTCGTCTGGCTCGGCATGCCGCAGACGCTGGGCGGTTCGGTCGATGCGACGACGCTGGAGGGTGCGAGGCAGACCATCGCCGTCGGACCGGTCGCCTCGCAGATCGCCATCAAGATGCTCGGCACCAACGGCGGCGGCTTCTTCAACGCCAACGCCGCCCATCCCTTCGAGAATCCCGACGCCATTTCCAACCTGATCCAGATGGTGGCGATCTTCGCCATCGGCGCGGCGCTGACCAACGTCTTCGGCCGCATGGTCGGCAACGAGAAGCAGGGCTGGGCCATCTTCGCCGCCATGGGCGCCCTGTTCCTCGCCGGCGTCGCGGTCTGCTACTGGGCCGAGGCGGCCGGCAATCCGCTGGTCCATGCCCTCGGCATCGACGGCGGCAACATGGAAGGCAAGGAAGCCCGCTTCGGCACGGCGCTGTCGGCGCTGTTCGCCGTCGTCACCACCGCCGCCTCCTGCGGCGCGGTCAATGCCATGCACGACAGCTTCATGGCGCTCGGCGGCATGATCCCGCTGATCAACATGATGCTCGGCGAGATCATCGTCGGCGGCGTGGGCGCCGGCTTCTACGGCATCCTGATGTTCGTGGTGATCGCCATCTTCGTCGCCGGCCTGATGGTCGGCCGCACCCCCGAGTATCTCGGCAAGAAGATCGAGGCCAAGGAAGTGAAGATGGCCATGCTGGCCGTGCTCTGCCTGCCGCTCGCCATGCTCGGCTTCGCGGCAGTGGCGGTGGTGCTGCCGACCGGCGTCGCCTCGGTCGCCAACGCCGGGCCGCACGGCTTTTCGGAAATCCTCTACGCCTACACCTCGGCGGCGGCCAACAACGGCTCGGCCTTCGGCGGCCTCACCGGCAACACGCCCTGGTACAACGTCACCCTCGGCGTCGCCATGCTGATGGGCCGCTTCCTGGTGATCGTTCCGGCGCTGGCGATCGCCGGCTCGGTCGCCGCCAAGAAGACGGTTCCGGCGTCGGCCGGCACCTTCCCCACCGATGGCACATTGTTCGTCGGCCTCCTGACGGGCGTGATCGTCATCGTCGGCGGCCTCACCTTCTTCCCGGCGCTGGCGCTCGGGCCGGTGGTCGAACACCTGGCGATCGCCGCCGGGCAGACCTTCTGAGCCACCGGACGGACAAGGAGTTTTTCATGTCGAAGTCCAGATCCGCCAGCCTTGTCGACGCCGGCATCCTGCTGCCGGCGATCGGCGGCGCCTTCCGCAAGCTCGATCCGCGCAGCCTGATCCGCAATCCGGTGATGTTCGTCGTCGCCGTCGTCTCGGCGCTGACCACCGTGCTGCTCATCAGGGATCTCGTCGCCGGCAGCGGCCAGCTCGGCTTTTCCTTCCAGATCGTCCTCTGGCTGTGGTTCACCCTGCTGTTCGCCAACTTCGCCGAGGCGGTGGCGGAAGGACGCGGCAAGGCGCAGGCCGACGCCCTGCGCCGCACCCGCACCGAAACGCAGGCCAAGCTCGTCACCGGCGACGACAACGCCTATCGCATGGTTCCCGGCCACAGCCTCAAGGTCGGCGATGTTTTGCTGGTCGAGGCGGGCGACATCATCCCTTCCGACGGCGAGGTGATCGAGGGCGTCGCCTCGGTCAACGAGGCGGCGATCACCGGCGAATCCGCCCCGGTGATCCGCGAATCCGGCGGCGACCGTTCGGCGGTGACCGGCGGCACCGAGGTGCTGTCCGACTGGATCCGCGTGCGCATCACGGCGGCCGCCGGCTCCACCTTCATCGACCGCATGATCGCGCTGGTGGAAGGCGCCGAGCGGCAGAAGACGCCCAACGAGATCGCCCTCAATATCCTCCTGGCCGGCATGACGCTGATCTTCGTGCTGGCGACCGTCACCATCCCGAGCTTTGCCAGCTACGCCGGCGGCTCCATCCCGGTGGTCGTGCTGGTCGCCCTGTTCGTGACGCTGATCCCGACCACCATCGGCGCGCTGCTCTCGGCCATCGGCATCGCCGGCATGGACCGCCTCGTCCGCTTCAACGTGCTGGCCATGTCGGGCCGCGCCGTCGAGGCGGCCGGCGACGTCGATACGCTGCTGCTCGACAAGACCGGCACCATCACCCTCGGCAACCGCCAGGCCACCGAGTTCCACCCGGTGGCGGGCATCGCCGCCGAGGAGCTGGCCGACGCGACGCAGCTCGCCTCGCTGGCCGACGAGACGCCCGAGGGCCGGTCGGTCGTCGTGCTCGCCAAGGAGAAATACGGTCTGCGCGGCCGGGAGATGGAGAGCCTGCACGCCACGTTCGTTCCCTTCACCGCCCAGACGCGGATGAGCGGCGTCGACTACGACGGCCTCAGCATCCGCAAGGGCGCCGTCGACGCCATCCTCGCCGAGGCCGATCCAGCCGCCGCCGCGTCGCTGCGCGAGGTCCGGACGATCGCCGACGGTATCGCCAAGACGGGCGGCACGCCGTTGGCGGTGATGCGAAACGGCCGTGTTCTCGGCGTCATCGAGCTCAAGGACATCGTCAAGGGCGGTATCCGCGAGCGCTTCGCCGAGCTCCGGCGCATGGGCATCCGCACGGTGATGATCACCGGCGACAATCCGATGACCGCCGCCGCCATCGCCGCCGAGGCCGGCGTCGACGACTTCCTCGCCCAGGCGACTCCCGAGGACAAGCTGAAGCTGATCCGCGCCGAGCAGGCCAAGGGCAAGCTGGTGGCCATGTGCGGCGACGGCACCAACGACGCACCAGCCCTTGCCCAGTCGGACGTCGGCGTCGCCATGAACACCGGCACCGTCGCCGCCCGCGAGGCCGGCAACATGGTGGATCTCGACAGCGATCCGACCAAGCTGATCGAGATCGTCGAGATCGGCAAGCAGCTGCTGATGACGCGCGGCGCTCTCACCACCTTTTCGATCGCCAATGACGTCGCCAAGTATTTCGCCATTATCCCGGCCATGTTCCTGGCCTTTTATCCGCAGCTCGGCGCGCTCAACGTGATGGGCCTCGCCACGCCGCAAAGCGCCATCCTCTCGGCGATCATCTTCAACGCCCTGATCATCGTGGCGCTGATCCCGCTGGCGCTCAAGGGCGTGCGCTACCGGCCGGTCGGCGCCGGCGCGCTTCTTACCCGCAATCTTCTGATTTACGGCCTCGGCGGCATCATCGTGCCCTTCGTCGGCATCAAGGCGATCGATCTCGCCGTCACCGCCCTCGGCCTTGCCTGAAGGACCATTTCCATGTTGAAGCAACTGAGGCCGTCAGCGGTCATCCTCCTCGCCATGGCCGCCCTGACCGGCCTCGCCTACCCGCTCGCCATGACCGGCATCGCTCAGGCGGTCTTTCCCCATCAGGCGGCCGGCAGCCTGATCGAGAGGAACGGCACCGTCATCGGCTCGGAGCTGATCGGACAGAATTTTACGGGCGAGGCCTATTTCCACGGCCGCCCCTCGGCGGCCGGCGCCGGATATGACGCCTCGAGCTCCAGCGGCTCCAACCTCGGCCCGGCCAACCCGAAGCTGATCGACCGCATCCGTGCCGACGCGGAAAAGCTGAGAAGCGAGAATCCCGACACGCCCCTGCCGATCGATCTCGTCACCACCTCCGGCAGCGGCCTCGATCCTCAGATCTCGCCCGAAGCGGCCTATTTCCAGATCCCGCGCGTGGCCAGGGCACGCGGGCTGGATCAAGCCTCGCTCAAGAGGCTGGTGGATGCCCAGATCGACGGGCGCGAGCTGGGTTTCCTGGGAGAGCCGGCCGTCAACGTGTTGAAACTCAACCTCGCTCTCGACGCCCTGCCAAAGAAGTGATCGAATCCGGTCGGGGCCGTTCCGCGGCCCCGATCCGCCACGCGAGGACGTCATGCCGCCCCGGGACGATCGGAACGCCGACAACAGGCCCTCTCCGGACGCGCTGCTCGAAAGCGCCGAACGGGAGACCCGCGGCCGCCTGAAGATCTTCCTCGGCGCGGCGCCCGGCGTCGGCAAGACCTATGAAATGCTGACGGCCGGCCGGGCCCGCCGGGCCGACGGAACGGACGTCGTCGTCGGCGTGGTCGAAACCCACGGGCGGCCGGAAACCGAGGCGCTGCTCGACGGCTTCGAGATCGTTCCCCGCCTCGGGCTCGGCTACAAGGGCCGCCGGCTCGACGAGATGGACCTCGACGCCATCATCGCCCGCCGGCCCGAACTGGTGCTCGTCGACGAGCTCGCCCACAGCAACGTCGAGGGCAGCCGCCACCCCAAGCGCTATCTCGATGTCGAGGAACTGCTCGAACGCGGCATCGACGTCTACACGACGCTGAACATCCAGCACGTCGAGAGCCTCAACGACGTGGTCGCCCGCATCACCCGCATCAGGGTCCGCGAGACGGTGCCGGATTCGATCATCGACCGCGCCGACGACATCGAGATCATCGACCTGACGCCGGACGACCTGATCAAGCGGCTGCAGGAGGGCAAGGTCTACCTGCCGAAGACGGCGGCGCGCGCCACGGCCAACTATTTCTCGCCCGGCAACCTCACCGCCTTGCGCGAGCTGGCGCTCAGGCGCACGGCCCAGCGCGTCGACGATCAGCTCGTCAGCCACATGCAGGCCCACGCGATTCCCGGACCGTGGGAGGCCGGTGAGCGAGTGCTGGTCTGCATCGACGAACAGCCGCGCTCGGCCGCCCTGGTGCGCTACGCGCGCCGGCAGGCCGACCGCCTGAGGGCGCCCTGGGCGGCAATCCATGTGGAGACCGCCCGCTCGGTGGCGGCGGCGGAAGCCGACAAGGACCGGCTGGCCGACCATCTTCGCCTCGCCGCGCAGCTCGGCGGCGAGGCCGTCACCATCCCCGGTCAGGACGTGGCGCACGACATCCTCCGCTACGCCAAGGCCAACAACTTCACCCACATCGTCGTCGGCAAGCCTCACAAGGAGCGCTGGCGCGAGATGATCGAGGGATCGGTGTCGCACGACCTGATCCGCCGGTCCGGCGACATCAGCATCCACGTCATTTCGGGCGCCGAGCCGGCGGCCGCGCCGGCGAAGGGCGTCCGCGCGGCAGCGCCCGTCAGGACATTCAGCGTCAAGCCGTATGTCGTCTCGACGCTTTACGTGGCCGGCGCGCTCGTCGTCGGCGGCGCGCTCAACCGCTTCCTCGACGTCCGCAACCTCGCCCTCGTCCTGTTGATGGCGGTGCTGGCGTCGGCGGTCACCTCCGGCCTTTGGCCGGCGCTCTACGCCTGTCTCGCCAGCGCGCTGGCGTTCAATTTCTTCTTCCTCGAACCGCGCCACACGCTGACCATCAGCGATCCCGAAAGCGTGGTCGCCCTGATCGTCTTCGTCATCGTCGCCGTGACGGCCAGCAACCTCGCCGCCCGGCTGCACCGGCAGGCCGTCGCCGCCCGGCAGCGGGCGAGGATGACCGAGGATCTCTACCAGTTCTCGCGCAAGCTGGCCGGCACGGCCACGCTCGACGACGTGCTGTGGGCGACGGCCTACCAGATCGCCGCCATGCTGCGGGTGCGGGTGGTGATCCTGATGCCCGAGGCCGCAACGCTCGCCGTCAAGGTCGGCTATCCGCCGGACGACACGTTGGTCGACGCCGACATCGCCGCCGCCCGCTGGGCCTGGGAGCACGAACAGGCGGCCGGGCGCGGCGCCTATACGCTGCCGGGCGCCAGGCGGCTTTACCTGCCGCTCAAGACGGGCCGGACGCCGATCGGCGTCATCGGTCTCGACGGCGACAAAGCGGGTCCGCTGCTGACGCCCGAGGAGCAGCGTCTGTTCGACGCCCTCGCCGACCAGGCCGCCGTCGCCATCGAGCGCATCCAGCTCGTCGCCGACGTCGAGGCCGCCAGATTGGCGGCCGAGGCCGACCGCTTGCGGACGGCGCTGCTGTCGTCGATTTCCCACGACCTCAAGACGCCGCTCGCCGGCATTCTCGGCGCCGCCGGCACGCTCAGCGACTATGCCGCCTCGCTGCCGGATGCCGACCGGGCCGAGCTCGTCTCGACCATCATCGAGGAGGCGGAGCGCCTCAATCGCTTCATCGGCAACCTGCTCGACATGACGCGGCTGGAATCGGGCGCCACGCAACCCAACAGCTCGCTGCATTTCCCCGGCGACATCGTCGGCAGCGCCCTCCGGCGCGCCGGCCGCCTGCTCGCCCGCCACAGGCTCGACGTGGCGTTGCCCGCCGATCTGCCGATGCTGAGGGTCGACGCCGTGCTCCTCGAACAGGTCGTCTTCAACCTGCTCGACAACGCCGCGAAATACGCGCCGCCGGCCTCGACCGTCGCCATAGAGGGGTGGCGCGACGGCGGCCACGTGGTGCTGCGCCTCGTCGACGAGGGCCCCGGCATCCCGCCGGACGATCTCGAACGCGTCTTCGACAGCTTCTATCGCGTCCGCAAGACCGACCACGTGCCGGCCGGCACCGGCCTCGGCCTCGCCATCTGCCGCGGCTTCGTCGAGGCGATGGGCGGCACCATCACCGCGGCCAACCGCACCGACCGCCCGGGCGCGATCTTCACCATCCGCCTGCCCATTCCCCCGCAAACCGATACACTGGGAGAGCCAACATGACAGCGCCGGCGGTCAGGATACTGGTGGTGGACGACGAGGCGCCGATCCGCCGGCTTCTGCGGGTCGGCCTCTCGACGGAGGGCTATGTCGTCATCGAGGCCGCCGACGCCGGCGAGGCCAACGCCGAACTGGCGCGGCAGAAGCCGGACGTCATCATCCTCGACCTCGGGCTGCCCGACATCCAGGGGCACGACCTGCTCGCCGGCTGGCGGGCCTCCGGGCTGGAGCTGCCGATCCTCGTGCTGTCGAGCCGCACCGACGAGGCCGGCATCGTCAGGGCGCTCGAACTCGGCGCCGACGACTACGTGACCAAGCCGTTCGGCGTCGCCGAACTGGCGGCGCGCATACGCGTCGCCCTGCGCCACCGTTTGCAGCAGCAGGGCGAGCGGCCGGTCTTCCAGGTCGGGGATCTGTCCGTCGATCTCGTCAAGCGCATCGTCAAGCTGGCCGGGCGGGAGGTGAGCCTCTCCCCAAAGGAATACGACATTCTCCGCCTGATGGTTCAGCATGCCGGCAAAGTGCTGACGCATCAGCACATTCTCCGGCAGGTCTGGGGCGGCTCGGCCGACGTGCAGTACCTGAGGGTCTACGTCCGGCAACTCCGGCAGAAGATCGAGAAGAGCCCCGACCAGCCCCAGTACATCCTCACCGAGACCGGGGTCGGATACCGCCTTCGCGCCGCCGAATGACGCCCGGTGGGTCAGCGCAGCAGTCCCTGGCCGCCGTCGATCCAGATCGGCGTGCCGGTGATATGCGACGAGGCGTCCCCGACCAGGAAGGCGATCAACTCGGCGACGTCTTCCGCCCGGCCGGGTTTGCCGCCGGTGATCGGCACCTCTCCTTCCGGCCACACCACCGGAATGGCCGTCGCGTCCTTGTCCCGTACCGTCGTGTTGTCGTTGATGTTGGTCTCGATCGCCCCCGGGCAGACGGCGTTGACCCGGATGCGGTGGCGCCCGAGCTCCAGCGCCAGTTGCTGCGTCATGGCGAGCTGGGCGGCCTTGGTGGCCGAATAGGCGGTGGCGCCGGGCGTGGTGAAGGTCCGCGTGCCGTTGATGGACGAGACGATGACGATGGAGCCGCCCTCGCCGCGCTTGAGATGGGGCACGGCGAAGCGCAGCGTCAGATAGGTGCCGCGCAGGTTGACGGCGATCGTCTTGTCCCATTCCTCGGTCGTGATGTCCTCGATCGGCGCCCAGGTGCCGTTGATGCTGGCGTTGGCCACCACGGCGTCCAGCCGGCCGAAGCGCTCGACGAGACGGGCGACCGCCGCGCTCATTTCGCCTTCATTGGAAATATCGGCGTCGAGCCGTTCCACCTCGGCGCCGGAATTGCGCAGCAGCTCCGCCACCTCCTCGAGCTCGGACGGCGTATGGCCGAGCAGCCCGACGGCAAAGCCGTTCCCGGCCAGCTCGATGGCCGTCGCCCGCCCGATCCCCGAGCCCGCTCCCGTCACCAGGGCCACCTTCGTTTTGGACATCCGTCTCTCCTGCGGCGGTTGCGGTTTCGCTTGCGCCCGAATCCCGTTTGTTCGGTCACCGAGTCTTGATGGCGCGACCTTTTCTCGTTTCGGCTTCCGTCTTTCGATCGGGAACCCGGTGGAGTATGGTGGCTATCGGACCGTTTTTTCGGTCGGTGGTGTAGTATCCGGCGCCGCCCCCGGCCTGTTCCGATTTCCCGGCATTTTCGATCGTCGAGCCCGAGTGGCGCGTCTTTTCGACCGATCGAACTGCCATGCCGGACGATTGTTCCTTTGCGTCCGTTTTCTCCGTTGCGGGGGGAACCAATGCATGACGGTTTGGTTCCAAAAGCATCTGGGACGTCCGGTTGCCATCCGGCAGAAAAGGTGACGCAAGTGACCCGAAAACTCGAAATTCCGCTCTCCGGTGGCGACGGCGAACAAATGGCAGCCAGGATGGAGCCGGAGGCGGGTCCCCAGGCTCACGTCGTCCGGCGCTTCGAGCCGCTCGCGGTCCTGGCCGTCGCCTCGGAAGCCTTCCCGGTCGTCAAGACCGGCGGGCTCGCCGACGTCATCGGATCGTTGCCGAAAGCCCTGCTGTCGCAAGGCATCGCCACCCGGACGCTCATTCCCGCCTACCCGGTCGTGCTCGCCGGCTGCCGGGACAGGGAGGCGGTCGGGCAGATGTCGCTGCTCGGCGAGGACGTCACGATCTGGGCCGGCCATTGCAACGAGCTGGAGCTGCTGCTCGTCGACTGCCCGGCGCTGTTCGACCGGCGCGGCGGTCCCTATCTCGACGAGCAGGGCAACAACTACCAGGACAACTGGCGGCGCTTTGCCCTGCTGTCGGCGGCCGCGGCGCGGATCGCCGCCGAGGGCGTCGAGGGCTGGCGTCCCGACGTCGTCCACCTTCACGACTGGCAGGCGGGGCTCGCCGCCGCCTACATCCGGGCGGCCAGCCTCGACGTTCCGACCGTGCTCACCATCCACAACCTCGCCTTCCAGGGCCAGTTTCCGGCCAGCGTGTTTCCGGCGCTCGGGCTGCCCAGCCATTTTTTCCACGTCGACAGCCTCGAATATTACGGCGACATCAGCTTCCTGAAGGCCGGTATCAGGCTGAGCGACGCGGTGACCACGGTGTCCCCGACCTATGCCCGCGAGATCCTGACCGAGGAGCAGGGCATGGGCATGGCCGGCGTCCTGCAGAGCCGGCGGTCGGTGCTGTCCGGCATCGTCAACGGCATCGACGAGGACATCTGGAATCCGCTCACCGACCCGTATATTCCCGAGAATTACGACCTTCAGAGCATCGAGCGGCGGCGAGCCAACCGCGACGCGGTCGAGCGTTTCTTCGGCCTGACGCCGGGTGACGGCGCCATCCTCAGCGTGATCAGCCGCCTGACCTGGCAGAAGGGCATCGACCTGCTGGCGCCGGTGGTGCCCGGCCTCATCGATCGCGGCGCACGCCTGATCGTCATCGGCGAGGGAGATCCGGCCATCGTCTACGGCCTTGCCGAACAGGCCCGGCAGCATTCCGGCCGCGTCGTCGTCCACCTCGGGTTCAGCGAGGAGTCCGCGCACCGGCTCCATGCGGGCAGCGACATCGTCGTGCAGCCGTCCCGCTTCGAGCCCTGCGGCCTCACCCAGCTCTACGCTCTGAGATACGGCGCCATTCCGATCGTCGCCCGGACCGGCGGACTGGCGGAGACAGTGATCGACGCCAACGAGGCGGCGATCGCGGCGGGCGTGGCGACCGGCTTCCAGTTTCACCCCGGCTCGATCGAGGACCTTTACCACGCCATCGACCGGGCGCTGACCGCCTTCGACAATTCCCAATCCTGGCGCCGGTTGCAGACCCGGGCCATGCGGACCGGTTTCGGCTGGGGCCGCAGCGCCGACCGCTATGCGCGGCTCTACCGGCAGCTCGTCCGCGGCCGCGCCGAAGCCGCGCAAAGGGACGGATGATCCGGCGCCCTCGGGTCACGCAGGGTCAGCCGGACCATGGTCAATGATAGCCCTCCCCGGGCCGCACCTTGCCGCGGAACACCCAGTAGGCGTAGGCGGTATAGGCGAGGATGATGGGGATCAGCACCAGCGCGCCGACCAGCAGGAAGGCCAGGCTGGCATGCGGCGCCGCCGCCTGCTGGATGGTGAGCGAGGGGGGAACGATATAGGGGTAGAAGCTGATGCCGATGCCGGCGAAGCCCAGCACGAACAGCCCCAGCGCGGCGAGAAACGGCGGCGCATCCTTCTGGCGGTTGAGGCCGGAGATGATGACGGCGACGCAGGCCAGCACCAGCAACGGCACCAGGACGCTGAAGATCACCGCCGGAAAGCTCAGCCAGCGGCCGAGATAGTGCGGCCCGATCAGCGGCGTCCACAGGCTGAACACGCCCATGCCGAGAAGGGTGAGATAGGTGGCCGGGCGGGCGATCTCGCGCGCCCGGGCGGCGAGATCGTCGGTGGTTTTCAGCACCAGCCACGTCGCGCCGAGCAGCGCGTAGCCGATCACCAGGGAAATGCCGGTCGCCACCGAGAAGGGCGTCAGCCAGTTCCACCAGCCGCCGGCATAGGCGCGGTCGGCCACCGGAATGCCTTCGATCAGCGCGCCGAGCGCGATGCCCTGCGAGAAGGCGGCCACCGTCGAGCCGACGCAGAAGCCCCAGTCCCACACCGGCAGCCAGCGCTTGGTGCGCCAGCGGAATTCGAAGGCGACGCCGCGAAAGATCAGCCCCAGCAGCATGGCGATCAGCGGCACGTAGAGCGCCGTGAGAACCGTTGCGTAGGCAAGCGGGAAAACGGCCATCAGACCGCCGCCGCCCATCACCAGCCAGGTCTCGTTGCCGTCCCACACCGGGGCGACGGTGTTCATCATGGTGTCGCGGTCGCGTTTTTCCCGGAAAAACGGGAACAGGATGCCGATGCCGAGATCGAAACCGTCCATCACCACATAGGCCAGGACGGCGAAGGCGATCAGGAAGGCCCAGATGAAAGCCAGATCAATGCCCATGGGTGTCTCCCTGCGGTGTGCCCTGCGCCGGACCCGGGGTGATGCCGGCCGTCCTGACCGGCCCCTTGTCCAGCACCTCCTCCTCGGGCTCGGCCGGCAGGCGCGCCATCAGGCGGACGATGTAGAAGATGCCCGCTCCGAACACGAAAAAGTAGACGGCGATGAAGGCCAGCAGCGAGACGGCGACGGCGGGGGCTGCGATCGGCGATACGGATTCGGCGGTCAGCAGATGGCCGTAGACCGTGTAAGGCTGGCGCCCCACCTCGGTGGTGATCCAGCCCGCCAGGATGGCCAGGAATCCGCTGGGGCCCATGACGACGGCGGCCCGGTGCAGCCAGCGATCGGTCGTTAGCCGGCCGCGCCACCAGGCGACGGCCGACCACAGACCGAGCAGCAGCATCGCCATGCCGAGGCCGACCATGATGCGAAACGACCAGAAGACCACCGCGACCGGCGGTTCGAGCTCGTCGGGAATGGTATCGAGGCCGGCGAGAGGCTCCTTCCAGCCGTGCTTCAGGATAAGGCTGGAGAGGCCGGGGATCGAGATCGCGTAGTCGACGCGCTTGTTCTTCTGGTCGGGCAGGCCAAACAGGATGAGCGGTGCGCCATCGGGGTGGCTGTCGAAATGTCCCTCCATTGCCATGACCTTGGCCGGCTGGTGTTCGAGCGTGTTGAGCCCGTGCTGATCGCCCGCCAATATTTGCAGCGGCGTGACCACCGCCACCATGCCCATCGCCATGACGAACATCGTCGAGCTGCGCCGCGGCGCGCCTCCCCTCAGCAGATGCCAGGCGCCGCAGGCGCCGACCACCAGGGCCGTGGTGAGATAGGCGGCCAGCACCATGTGGACGAAGCGATAGGGAAAGGACGGCGTGAAGATGATCGCCCACCAGTCGAGCGGCACGAACTGGCCGGCTTCGTTCACGCCGAAACCGGCCGGCGTCTGCATCCAGGAATTGGCGGCGAGAATCCAGGTCGCCGACAAAAGCGTGCCGAGGGCCACCATGCCGGTGGCAAACAGGTGCAGGCCGTGGCCGACGCGATGGAAGCCGAACAGCATGACGCCGAGAAAGCCCGCTTCGAGGAAAAAGGCCGTCAACACCTCGTAGCCCATCAACGGGCCGATCACCGGCCCGACCTTGTCGGAGAACTGGCTCCAGTTGGTGCCGAACTGGTAGGACATGACGATGCCCGACACGACGCCCATGCCGAAGGCGACGGCGAAGATCGTCTTCCAGAACTCGAACAGCTCCTCGTAGACCTGCCGCTTGGTGATCAGCCACAACGCGTTGAGCACGAAGAGATAGCTCGCCAGGCCGATGGTGAAGGCCGGCAGGACGATATGGAAGGAAATGGTGAAGGCGAACTGCAATCGGGCGAGCAGCAGGGCATCCAGGTTTTCAAGCATCGGGCGCGGTCCCTTCCCTGCCGATTGGTCCGGTCGATCGACGGCCGGCCGGAAAATGCGGCGGACGAAAAGAACCGACCCGCCACAGCCCGGACCGAGCGTTTCGCCTCGCCTTCGGAACGCGTGTCCACACGCGCAACGCCCGTTACCGGAAAAGGTTCCGATAGCGGCCGGCAAGCCCTGCTCCGCCGAATATACCCCATCCTACTGCTGAACCGCGTGGGGTGGAAACTCCTTCTGGTCCTCGCCGCGACCAAGATTTCCACCCAGGCGGATCGCCCCGATCACCACCACGACAACGAGCAGCAGGCCCAGGGCAAGCAACAGCGGATTGGCGCGCATCTTCCGACCCCTCGGTTTCGGTACCTCCGACCAAACCCCTTGTCGAACGACTTGTTCCGCTTCGTCGCGCAAAAATAACGTTGCGAGGGAACCAAAGTCCTCGTTGGCGCTTCAATAGTGAGCGCTTCGGTGGGCGGACGTTTGGCGCAGGAGACGGCGGACGATGGTAATCTTCAGTGTCCTGGTAACCGGTTTTTTCGGCCTGATCCTCCTGGGTGGCGGGATCTATCTCATCGTTCTCGGCGGCAGCGCCTACTACCTCCTCGCCGGCGGCGGCATGCTGATCGCCGCCCTGCTGCTCTACCGGCGAAGCGCCCATGCCCTCACCGTCTACGCCGCGGTGCTGTTCGGCACGCTGGTGTGGGCGCTCTGGGAGGTCGGCTTCGACTGGTGGCAGCTCGGCCCGCGCGGCGGCCTGCCCGTCCTGCTCGGCCTCTGGCTGCTGCTGCCCTTCGTCCGGCGGCGGCTCGACCGGGCTCCGGCGTCTCCGGGCCTCGGCAGCCCTCCCGCGCTGGCGCTGGCCGCCGTCTGCGTCCTGTCGGCCATCGTCGCCGGGTGGTCGATGTTCGTCGATCCTCACGACATCGACGGCCGCCTGCCCGACAAGACGAACCAGGCGGCCGCCGACCAGCGCGGCGTGCCGGACGGCGATTGGTGGCAATATGGCCGGACGCCGCTCGGCCAGCGCTATTCGCCGCTCACCCAGATCACGGTCGACAACGTCGACGATCTCAAGGAGGCGTGGCGCTACCGGACGGGCGACGTGAAGCGGCCGGAAGACGTCGGCGAGACCACATACCAGGTGACGCCGCTCAAGGTCGGCGACACGCTCTATCTCTGCACGCCCCACAACTGGGCGATCGCCCTCGACGCGGCCACCGGCAAGGAAAAGTGGAAGTACGACCCGCAAGCCGGCCTCAACCCCAATCGCCAGCACCAGACCTGCCGGGGCGTCACCTATTATAGCGACACGGCGGCGGCGGCCGGCGCGCCCTGCGCCGAACGCATCTATCTGCCCACTTCGGACGCGCGCCTGATCGCCCTCGATGCCCGGAGCGGCGCCGTCTGCACCTCTTTCGCCGACCAGGGCGCCCTGCATCTCGAAACCGGCATGAAGTACAAGCCGGAAGGCTACTATTACTCCACGTCGCCGCCGGTCGTCGTCGGGCGGAAAATCATCATCGGCGGCGCCGTCAACGACAACTATTCCACCGAGGAGCAGTCCGGCGTCATCCGCGCCTTCGACGTCGATACCGGCGCGCTGATCTGGAACTGGGATTCCGGCAATCCCACCGAGACTGCGCCGCTGCCGCCGGGCCGGACCTATACCACCAATTCGCCGAACAGTTGGTCGGTGTTCAGCGTCGACGAGGCGCTGGGGCTCGTCTACATCCCGCTCGGCAACCAGGTGCCCGACCAGCTCGGCATGGGCCGCAGCGCCAACGTCGAGAAATACTCTTCCTCGATCGTCGCGCTGGACGTGGAGACCGGACAGGATCGCTGGGTGCGCCAGACCGTCCATCACGACCTCTGGGACATGGACGTGCCGGCGCAGCCGGTCCTCGTCGACCTGACCAAGGCCGACGGAACCACCGTGCCGGCGCTCGTCGGACCGACCAAGCAGGGCGACATCTACGTGCTCGACCGGCGGACCGGCGAACCGATCCTGCCGGTCACCGAAGAGCCGGCCCCCGGCGGCGCCATTCCCGAGGACTTCTCGGCCCCGACCCAGCCGATTTCCGCCCTCACCTTCACGCCGCCGCCGCTCCGGGAAAGCGACATGTGGGGCGTCACCATGTTCGATCAGCTCGCCTGCCGCATCCGCTTCCACCAGCTCAACTACGAGGGCCGCTATACCCCGCCGTCGCTCAACGGCACGCTGGTCTATCCCGGCAATTTCGGCGTCTTCAACTGGGGCAGCGTCGCCGTCGATCCCGATCGGCAGGTGATGTTCGGCATGCCCACCTACCTCGCCTTCACCTCGCGCCTGGTGCCGCGGGCGGACATTCCGGCGCCCGGCCAGGGCGAGAAGGGCAGCGAGCAGGGGCTCAACCGCAACGAGGGCGCGCCCTACGGCGTGGTGATGGGACCGTTCCTCGGACCGCTCGGCATCCCCTGCCAGGCGCCGCCGTGGGGCTACGTCGCCGGCGCCGATCTCTCCAGCGGCAAGATCGCCTACAAGCACCGCAACGGCACGGTCTACGACATGACCGCCCTGCCCTTGCCGATCAAGCTGGGCGTGCCCGGCATCGGCGGCCCGATGATCACCAGGGGCGGCGTCGCCTTCCTGGCGGCGGCGGTCGACAACTACCTCCGCGCCTACGACCTGACGACGGGCAAGGAGCTCTGGAAGGGCCGTCTGCCGGCCGGCGGACAGGCGACGCCGATGACCTACGCCCTCGCCGACGGCCGCCAGATGGTGGTGATCGTGGCGGGTGGCCACGGATCGATCGGCACCAAGGCCGGCGACTACGTGATCGCCTACGCCCTGCCCTGAACGATGCGGCGCGGGGGATCCCCTCGCGCCGATTTGTCCGCCGTCACCCTCGGAAGCTGCGGCGGCTGCTTTTTTGCCCTCGATAGTTTTCCTTTTGCGGGAACAAAGGCCGGCACCATGCGGTTTTTGCGCCCGATCCAGGTTTCATCATCATCGATCGTGCCGGCCTCGAAGCCGGACCAGACATTGCAATCGTGCATTTGAGGGAGTGACGAACATGGCCAGACAGGCGACCGAGACCAAACGCACTACGGCGAAAATCCATGACCAGACCTTGCTGCGCGGCGACGGCGGCGAGCTGCACCAGACCCGGGCGGGCGATGTTGCTGTCCTGACGACGGCGCAGGGCGCTCCGGTTGCCGACGATCAGAACACGCTGAGGGTCGGCGCGCCGGGACCCAGCCTGATCGAGGACTTCCACTTCCGCGAGAAGATCTTTCATTTCGACCACGAGCGCATCCCCGAGCGCGTCGTGCACGCGCGCGGCTACGGCGCGCACGGCTATTTCGAGACTTACGAATCTTTGGCCGACGTCACCCGCGCCGACATCTTCCAGCGCGCCGGCGAGAAGACGCCGGCCTTCGTGCGCTTCTCGACGGTGGCCGGCTCCGAGGGCTCGGCCGATCTTGCCCGCGACGTGCGCGGCTTCGCCGTCAAGCTCTATACCAGGGAAGGCAACTGGGACATCGTCGGCAACAACATCCCGGTGTTCTTCATCCAGGACGCCATCAAGTTCCCCGACGTCATCCATTCGGTGAAACCGGAACCCGACCGCGGCTTCCCGCAGGCCCAGTCGGCCCACGACAACTTCTGGGACTTCATCTCGCTGACGCCGGAATCGATGCACATGATCATGTGGGTCATGTCGGACCGGGCGATCCCCCGCTCCTTCCGCTTCATGGAAGGCTTCGGCGTCCATACCTTCCGCTTCCTCGATGCGCGCGACGAATCCACCTTCGTCAAGTTCCTGTGGAAGCCGAAGCTCGGCTTGCAGTCGGTGGTGTGGAACGAGGCGGTGAAGATCAACGGCGCCGATCCCGACTTCCACCGGCGCGACCTCTGGAACGCCATTCAGTCGGGCAACTTCCCGGAATGGGAGCTTTGCGTCCAGCTCTTCGACCAGGATTTCGCCGACAGCTTCGATTTCGACGTGCTCGACCCCACCAAGCTCATTCCGGAGGAAATCATCAAGCCGCGCCCCGTCGGCCGGCTGGTGCTCGACCGCATGCCGGACAACTTCTTCGCCGAGACCGAGCAGGTCGCCTTCATGACGCAGAACGTGCCCCCGGGCATCGACTTCTCCAACGACCCGCTGCTGCAGGGGCGCAACTTCTCCTACCTCGACACCCAGTTGAAACGGCTCGGCAGCCCCAACTTCACGCATATCCCGATCAATGCGCCCAAATGTCCGTTCGCCCACTTCCAGCAGGACGGGCACATGGCGATGCGCAACCCGGTGGGGCGCACCAACTACCAGCCGAATTCCCACGGCGAAGGCCCGCGCGAGGACCCGGTGCGCGGCACGCGTTCCTTCCGCGAACCGATCGACGCCCCCAAGGCCAGGCTGCGGCCGGAGAGCTTCGCCGACCATTACAGCCAGGCGCGGCAGTTCTTCCTGAGCCAGACCGTGACCGAGCAGAAGCATATCGCCATGGCGCTGACCTTCGAGCTCAGCAAATGCGAGAACCCGGTGATCCGCGAGCGCATGGTCGCCCATCTCCTCAACATCGACGAGGCGCTCGGCGCCGCGGTCGCCGACAAGCTCGGCATCGAGAAGCTGCCGAAGCCGGCCGACGCGGCCGTTCCGCCGCGCGGCGACCTGCCCGCCTCGCCGGCCCTCAGCATCATCGAGAACGGCCCCGAGAGTTTCGCGGGGCGCAAGATCGGCGTGCTGGTGTCCAACGGCTGCGACGGCAGGCTCCTCAAGGCGCTGCAGGCAGCGGCCGACAAGGAAGGCGCGATAGTGGAACTGGTGGCGCCCAAGGTCGGCGGCGTCACCAGCGCCGACGGCAAGCACCTGCCGGCGCAGCACATGATCGACGGCGGCCCTTCGGTGCTGTTCGATGCCGTCGCGCTCGTGCTGTCGGCGGAAGGCGCCGAAATGCTGGCCAAGGAAGCGGCGGCGCGCGACTTCGTGGCCGACGCCTTTGCCCACTGCAAGTTCATCGCCTTCAGCGCCGAGGCCGCCCCGCTGTTCGAGAAGGCCGGCGTCGCACCCGATGCCGACGAGGGGCTCGTTCCTCTCGATGGCACCGCGTCGGTGACCGGCTTCATCGAGAGCTGCCGCAAGCTTCGCCTGTGGGCGCGCGAAGCGGCGGTGAAGCTCTAGGAACTCCCATGGCCGCTCAAGGCTTGACGCATGGGCCGCTGGGACCGGGCACGCTGCATCTCTGCGTCGACATGCAGCGCGTGTTCGGCCCCGGCTATCCCTGGGTGATGCCCTGGATGGAGCGGGTCACGCCGGTGATCGAGACGATATGCGCGCATCACGCCGCGCATACGCTGTTCACCCGCTTCATTCCGGCCGCCCGCCCCGGCGAGGGCAGCGGCACCTGGAAACGGTACTATCGGCGCTGGGCGGAGGTGACGCTCGAGAAGGTGGGGGCCGACGCGATACGCCTCGTCCCGGCCTTCGAGCGGTTCGTGCCGCCGGCGCGGGTACTGGACAAGCACGTCTACTCGCCCTGGACCGAGGGACGCCTCGACGCGATGCTCGCCGGCTCGGACATCGATACGCTGGTCATCACCGGCGGCGAAACCGACGTTTGCGTGCTGGCCTCGGCGCTCGGCGGCATCGACCGCGGCTTTCGCGTCGTGCTGGTCGGCGATGCGCTGTGCAGCTTCGTCGACGAGACGCACGACGCGCTGATGGAACTCTATCTCACCCGCTTCACCGAACAGCTCGAAGTCGCCACCGCCGAGGAGGTGCTGGAGACCTGGCGATAGCCGGAAAACCAATCGCGCCGCCAGCGGGAACCGCGGGCTCACTTGCGGGTTGGACCTCGGAACGTTGCCCCGCCAAAACGGAGAGAAAGCCATGACCACCCGTCTGCAGGAGCTCGAAGACGAGTATCGCGACTATCTCATCGAAAGCGGCGATGCCCCGCCGGACATCCTGCGTCTCACCGCACAGGATTTCGTCAGCCGCAACGAGGACCTCGCCGCGCCCGAGGGTCGCCTCGGCGGCGAACGCTGCGATCCCCGCATCACGGAAATGGCCGCGCTGATCGGCTATCAGGCCTGACGCCCCGCCGAGGCCCGCCCGCGGGCATTCGCCTCGGCCAACTTTCCCCGCGCGTTCCGGTGCTGCCGGGCGCGCGGGGTTTTCTTTTTGGGGGAAGCTCCGGATCGGTTTCAGCCGCTCGGCGAGCGTTCGAAGTCGAATATGCCCTGCGTCGCCAGCGCCGCTGCACCGCGCGCCCAGGAGCCCGGCACCCAGTCCGGCAGCAGTTCGGGCTTGGAGAAGAACACGTTCGCCTCCATGGCGCGGCGGATGGGACCGATCAGCGCCTCGCCGAACTGAACCGCCTCGCCGCCGACCACGATGACTTCCGGATCGAACAGGTTGACCAGATCGGCGAGATGGCGGCCGATCCTCAACCCTGACTCCTCGAGAACGGACAGCGCATCCGCCTCGCCAGCCTCGACGGCCGCGACAAAGTCGGACCGCGACGCCGACGCCGACGCCGATGCCGCCCGGCGCCTCGTCCGCCACGTTTCCAGCATGAACGGTTCCGCGGCGTGGGCCATCAGGCAGCCGCGCCGCCCGCATTCGCAGAGACGCCCGCCCGGAACCGAGGTGATGTGGCCGAATCGGCCGGCGACGTTCCGCGCGCCGCGATAGATCTCGGCATTGATGATCAAGGAGGTACCGATTCCGGTGCCTACGGCCAGCGCGACGAAGTTGCGGCGATCGCGCCCCGCCCCGAACAGCTTTTGAGCGACGGCGAAGGCGCTGATATCGTCGTCGATCCAGGTCGGCACATGCACGCGCTCCCCCAGCAACTGGCCGAAAGGCAGGTCGGTCCAGCCAAAGCGAGGGCTGCGGCGACAGATGCCGTTGCGGACGTCGACCTCGCCGGGGATCGACACGCCGATGCCCATGACTTCGGTCTGCGAACGTCCGCTGTCGGCGAGCATCTGGGGCATGGCGTCCGCGATCGCCTTGATCATGCCATCGGGGCTCGTGTCGGATATCGGAGCGTGCCACGTTGCCAGGGGATTGGTCGCAAGGTCGGTCAGCACGCAGTCGATGCCGTCGGCGTTGAGCTTGAAGCCGAAGGCGAGATGCGCCTCGTAGTTGATGTCGATCGGCACCGGCCGCCGGCCGGTGGCGCCGGTCACCGCCTCCCGCTCGACAATCAGGCTCTCCTCCACCAGTTCGGCGACCACGAAGGTCACCGCCGCCGGGCTGAGGCCGGTGATGGTGGCGATCTCGGCGCGCGAGACCGGGCCGTGGCGGCGCAAGAGATTGAGGATGAGCCGGCGGTTCAGCGCCCGCGATGTACTGGAATTGCCCCGCACGATATCCCCTTAGTTTATTTCTTAAATTAACTCTTGGCGCTCCGCCAAAACTAGGCTATCAGATTTCATAAGGCAACCGGGGAGAGGTTGCCGGCGCGGCGATTTGCCGCGCCAGGAGGTCGGAACATCAGTCCAGCAGTTCTTGAGCTTCGAACGGATGCCCGTTCGGAAACGCCTCGTCATGTCTCGGGAGGAGATTGAAATGCAGAGAAACACGGATTCCATGGCCGGCGTGGCGCTCGCCACGACGCGCCGGCGGTTCATGATCGGCACCGGCGCCGTGCTGGCGGGCGGTCTGCTCGCCCGGCCGGCCATCGCCCAGGCCAGGGAACTGACCATCATTTCCAACATCGGCAATGCCGACCAGCGCACCGTGCTGCAACGCCTCGCCGACGAATACGCCAAGGCGTCGGGCGTCGCCGTCACCATCAACAACATGGATCACGAGGCCCACAAGACGGCCATCCGCAGCTATCTGGTGGTCGGCGCCCCCGACATCTGCTTCTGGTTCTCCGGCAACCGCATGAAGGCCTTCGTCAAGCGCGGCCTGTTCGACGACATTTCCGATCTCTACGAGCGCGAGGGCTACAAGGACGTGCTCGGCGCCACCACCGGCGCGCTGACGGTCGACGACCGGCAATACGGCCTGCCGCTCGGCGGCCTGCTCTGGGGCATGTTCTACCGCAAGGACGTGTTCGAGGAGAAGGGCTGGACCGCGCCGGCCACCATCGAGGACCTCCTGAAGCTCGGCGAGCAGGCCAGGTCGGCCGGCATGGTGCCGGTCAGCATGGGCACCAAGGAGATGTGGCCGGCCGCCGGCTGGTTCGATCACATGAACCTCAGGATCGGCGGCCTCGAAAAGCATCTGGCGCTGATGGACGGCAAGCTTCCCTATACCGACGCCTCGCTGAAGCCGGTGTTCGACAAATGGGAAGAGTTGATCCGCGCCGACCTCTTCACGCCCAACCATACCTCGTCGGGCTGGGAGCAGGCGGCCGCCGCGCTGGCCCAGAAGAAGGCGGCCATGATGGATCTCGCCGGCTTCATCAAATACGGCTTCCCGCCGGACGAGGTCGACCAGCTCGCCTACGTCCCCTTCCCGGTGATCGATCCGAGCATCGCCCGCTACGAGGACTTCTCGCTCAATTCGATCCACATCCCGAAGAACGGCAAGAACAAGCAGGACGCCCGCGATTTCCTTGCCTATTTCTACAAGCCGGAAAATCTCGCCGCCTTCCTCGAAGCCGAGAGCGCGGTGCCGCCGCGCAACGACTGCCCGCCCAGCAAGGATCCGCTGATCAACGCGGCGGTCGAATCGATGAAAACCGTCGTCGGCACCGCCCAGTACTACGATCGCGACACCGATCCGGACATGGCGCAGGAAGGCCTGAAGGGCTTCCAGGAATTCATGGTCAAGCCCGAGCGCCGCGACCAGATCCTCGAGCGGCTCGAAGGCACGCGCAAGCGGATCTTCAAGGAGTGACGTTCCTCCAGGCGATCGAGCCTTTCCTCCCGATCGCCCGCCTCGGGCGAGGACAGGCCTCCCCTCCCCCCGGAGAGGCCGCCTCGTCCGAGGCCTTCCTCCGTCGGCCGCACAACTCCACGGGAATGACCAGATGAGCCATCTCTGGCGGCGCCATCGCCACTGGCTGGCGCCCACCCTCTTCATCCTGCCCGGCGCGCTGCTGTTCGGCGTGGTGATCATCCTGGCGTCGATCGAGACGATCTGGGTCTCCTTCTTCGACTGGGATGGCGTCGGCCCCATGCAGTGGGTCGGCCTTGCCAACTACGAGCAGCTGTTCGCCGATCCGCAGTTCTATGTCTCGCTGAAGAACAACGTCATCTGGCTCGCCATGTTCATGCTGGCGCCGCCCCTGGGCCTGGCGCTCGCCCTGCTGCTCAACCAGGCGATCGCCGGCATGAAGTTCCTGAAATCGCTGTTCTTCGTGCCGCTGGTGCTGGCCTCGGTCACCGTCGGCGTCGTCTTCACCTGGGTCTACGACCCGACCTTCGGCCTGCTGTCGCTGATCTACGGCTGGTTCGGCGCCACCGCCCCGGCCCTCCTTTCCGACGAGCATCTGGTCAGCTTCGCCGTGGTGATCGCCGCGCTCTGGCCGCAGGTCGCCTTCTGCCTGGTGCTGTTCCTGGCCGGCCTCAACAATCTCAACGAGGACCTGATCGGCGCCGGCCGGGTCGACGGCGCGCGCGGCTTCGCCATGCTGCTGCACGTCGTGCTGCCGCAACTGCGCGAGGTGAGCTTCATCGCGCTCGCCGTCACCATCATCGGCGCCCTGCGCTCGTTCGACATGGTGGCCGTCATGACCTCGGGCGGACCGTTTGGCTCGTCCACCGTGCTCGCCTACCAGATGTACGAGCAGTCGATCTTCTCCTACCGCTTCGGCTACGGCGCCGCCATCGCCACGGTCCTGTTCGCCGTCATGGCCGTGTTCATCGCCTGGTACCTGCGCACGCTGCTGCGGCCGGAACAGGAGACCGCCTGATGTATCCCCGTCCCATTCCGGAAACCGCCCGCCCGGCCCGCGCCGCCTATGTCGCCCTGGTCGCCGCCGTGCTCGTCCTCTGGCTGTTGCCGCTCGTCACCGTGATGCTGACCTCGCTGCGCTCCTTCGAGGAGGTGATGGCCGGCAACTACTGGGGATGGCCGAAGTCGTTCAACTTCATCGAGAACTACACGGCCGTCTTCAAGCAGACGGCGCTGGCCCGCTATTTCGTCAACAGCCTGATCGTCACGCTGCCCTCGGTTATCGGCGTGCTGGTATTGTCGACGCTGACCGGCTACGTGCTGTCGCGCCATCGCTTCCCCGGCAATCGCCTGCTGTTCGCGCTGTTCGTCGGCGGCAACTTCCTGCCGGCCCAGATCATGATGATCCCGGTGCGCGACCTGATGGTCGGCCTCGGCCTCTACGATACCTATCTGGCGCTGATCATCTTCCACACCGCCTTCCAGACCGGCTTCGCCACGCTGTTCATGCGCAACTTCATCGCCGCCCTGCCGGACGAGCTGTTCCAGGCGGCGCGCGCCGAGGGCGCCTCGCCCTGGCAGACGCTCTGGCACGTCGTGGTGCCGCTGATCCGCCCGGCTCTCGCGGCACTCGCCATCCTCACCTTCACCTTCGTCTGGAACGACTATTTCTGGGCGATCGTGCTGACCCAGAGCGATGCCGTGAAGCCGGTGACCGCCGGCCTCAACAACCTGCGCGGCGAGTGGGTTTCCGCCTGGAACCTGGTCGCCGCCGCGACGATCATGGTGGCGATCCCGCCCGTCGCGATGTTCTTCCTGATGCAGCGCCACTTCATCGCCGGCCTGACCATGGGCGCGGTGAAGGGCTGACAACACGATCCGAAGGATGCCTCCCCATGGCGAGCGTCGAAATTCACAACGTTGAAAAACACTACGGCGGCTTCCACGCCCTGAAAGACATCAGCCTCACCATCGACGAAGGCGAGTTCATCGTCATGGTCGGCCCGTCCGGCTGCGGCAAGTCCACCCTTCTGAAAACCATCGCCGGGCTGGAAACCGTCACTTCCGGCCGATTGCGGATCAAGGGCCGCGACGTCACCCGCCTGGAACCGGGCGATCGCGGCATCGCCATGGTCTTCCAGTCCTACGCGCTCTATCCGCACATGACGGTGGAGGAGAACATGGGCTTCGGCCTCAGGATGGCCAAGCGCCCCAGGGCGGAGATCGACACCGCCGTGGCGCGCGCCGCCCAGATCCTGCGGCTCGAGGAGCAGCTTAGGAAATATCCCAAGCAGCTCTCCGGCGGCCAGCGCCAGCGCGTCGCCATCGGCCGCGCCATCACCCGCTCGCCCGACGTCTTCCTGTTCGACGAACCGCTCAGCAACCTCGACGCGGCCTTGCGCACCCAGATGCGGGTGGAACTGTCGACGCTGCACGACCGGCTCGGCTCCACCATGATCTACGTGACGCACGACCAGGTGGAGGCCATGACCATGGCGAGCCGCATCGTCGTGCTCAACGGCGGCCGCATCGAGCAGGTCGGCGCGCCGCTGGAGCTCTACGCCAACCCCATCAACCTGTTCGTCGCCGGCTTCCTCGGCGCGCCGCGCATGAACTTCGTCGCCGGCAGGGTGACCTCGACCAACGGCGGAAGCGCCTCGGTAACCTGTGGCGGCGACCTCAAGGTCGATTTCGACGATCTCGCCGAGACGCCGGCGGTCGGCGCGGCGGTGACCATCGGCATCCGGCCGGAGAAGCTGCGCATCGGCGATCCCGACGCCGGCACCAGCTTTCCGGCCCGCGTCCGGCTGACCGAGTACCTCGGCCGCGAGACCATCGTCTATGCCGACGCCGGCGACCTCGCCACCTCCGGATCGGACAGCGGCACCGGCGTGTTCACCATCCAGATCGGCGACATCCAGCCTTTCGCGCCCGACGCGCCCGTTTCGGTCGGCTTCGACGCCAACGCCGCCTATCTCTTCGCCCCGGATGGGAGAACGCTGTCCGCAGCCAAGCCCGTCACCCAAATCTGACAAGGAATCCAAGCCAATGAAACTTGCATCTCCGGCGCCGCTGTCGGTGTGGCGTCCGCTCGCCCTCGACGATTTCCTTGTCGGCGCGCCGCATTATCCCGAGCATGTCGACGACGGCTACTGGCAGCGCGACGCCGAGCGGATGGCGGCCGCCGGCTTCAACGTCGTGCGCATGGGCGAATTCGCCTGGCACATCCTCGAGCCGCGCGAGGGCGTGTTCGACTTTTCGCTGTTCGACCGGGCGATCGCCATTCTCGGCCAGCACGGCGTCAACACCATCTTCTGCACGCCGACGGCGACGCCGCCGCGCTGGCTGACCGCCACCTATCCGGAGGTGCTGCGCGTCGACGAGCATGGCCGCACCGCCAGCCACGGCTCGCGCCAGCACGCCGACACGGCGAGCCCCGTCTACCGCCTGCACAGCCGCCGCATCACCACGGCGCTGGCCGAGCATTATCGCGACAACCCGCATGTCGTCGGCTGGCAGACCGACAACGAACTCAACACCACCGTCTCCACTTCCTATTCGGAGGCGACGCTACGCGAGTTCCGCCGCTATCTGCGCGGCCGCTACGCCACCATCGCCGATCTCAACTACGCCTGGGGCGGCGATTTCTGGGCGCTGGCCTATGACAGCTTCGATCAGGTGGTGCTGCCGCTCACCGGCGCGCCCGGCCATCCCTCGCCCGGTCATGTCCAGGATTTCCACCGCTTCCTGGCCGCCGCCACGGCCGCCTTCCAGCACGATCAGGTGGAGATCCTGCGCGCCGCCAACCCGGACTGGTTCGTCTTCCACAACCTCGGCCGGCTGGTCGACATCGACTTCCGGGGTGAGTTCGGCCACGACCTCGACTTTCTCGGCTTCGACATCTACCCGATGCTCTACGACGAGATGCAGCGCACCGGCGGCCACGCGGCGACGCAGGCGCTGCATCTCGACGTCTGCCGCGGCTTCTCGGGCAACTTCATCGTCCCCGAGCAGGCGTCCGGCTTCGGCAGCCAGCCCGCCTTCTCGACCATGACGCCCGAGCCGGGCGAGATGCGCCGCATGGCCATGAGCTCGGTGGCGCGCGGCGCCGACGGCCTGATGTTCTTCCGCTGGCGGCCGGCGCATTTCGGCGCCGAGATCTACTGGATGGGCATCATCGACCATGACGACGTGCCCCGCCGGCGCTACGAGGAAGCGGCCCGCTTCGCCTCCGACATCGCCCGCATCAAGCGCGAGCTGCTCGGCACCTCGGTGCGCATGGACGTCGGCATCGCCGGCGCCGACTTCGACAACCAGGAGGCCTACAAGACCTATCCGATCGGTCTGCCGAGCCCGCTGGAGGACGCAACGCGCCTGCACCGCTATTGCTACGAGCACGGCATCGCCTGCGGCTTCATCCACCCGGAGGACGATCTGTCGCGCCTCAAGCTGCTCTATATCCCCCATTGGCTGATGTGGAAGCCGGAGTGGGACGAGCGCGTCGAGGCTTTCGTCAGGGCCGGCGGCACGCTGGTGGTCGGCGCCATGACCGGCACGCGCGATGCCGACAACCATATCATCCGGACGCAAGCGCCGGGGCCCGGCCTCGCCGGGCTGTGCGGCGTCCGGGTCGAGGAATTCGGCCGGGTGGCCGAGCCGGGCTCCGATGGCCTGTTCCCGATTCAGGCCGCCGAATTGGGCCAGAACAAGCCGGCCGAACGGCCGCCGGCCGGATCGACGAAGCGACGCTATCGCTTCACGCTCGGCAACCGCGAGCACGAGACGGCCCACCTCTACGAGCTCCTGGAGACGGAACCGGACGTCGAGGCGATCGGCCATTGGAGCAATCGCTTCGCGAGCGGCCGCGCCGCCGTCACCAGCCGCGAGGTCGGCGCCGGACGGGCGGTCTACGTCGGCACCTACCTCACCGATACGCTGGTCGAGGGCCTTGCCGATCAACTGTTTCCAACCGCGGGCGTCGCGCCGCTCGTCCCGGACCTGCCGCCCCATGTGGAAGTGGCGCTGCGCGAGGCGGAGGATCGCAAGCTGCTGTTCCTGCTCAACACCGACGCCGAGCCGGTGACCGTACCGGACGTGCCGGCCGGCACCGAGCTTCTGACCGGACGGCCGGTCGAAGGCGCCCTGCCGCTCGAAGCCTACGGCTGCGCCGTCGTCAGACTGAGCTGACGCGCCGGACCGGGGCACCCTCGCCTCCCGGACCGACCGGGAGGCGAGGGTGCCCGGCAGGCTTAGCGATCGCTTGTTTCTTGCCGCTCATCAGCCCACCGGTTCTTGCACCTGCACGCCGGCCGTCCGGGGCGATATGCTCATGCATCTCGTGTCGCCGGCGGTCCGGCGGTGAAAGGAGCCCCCGATGGTCCTGTTGGAATTTGCCATGTACCCGGTCGGCAAGGGCGAAAGCCTCAGCCCCTACGTCGCCCGTTCGCTCGACATCATCGACAAGAGCGGCCTCGCCTACCAGCTCACGCCCATGGGCACCATCCTCGAGGGCGAGTGGAACGAGGTGATGGCCGTGGTGACCGCCTGTTTCGAGGCGATGCGCGCCGACTGCCCGCGCGTCGAAGTGGCCCTCAAGGTCGATTATCGCGAGGGCCAGGCGAGCCGCCTCGCCAGCAAGATCGCCTCGGTCGAGGACAGGCTGGGACGCAAGCTCAGCACGGGTTGAAGGCCGGTCCGGTACCGGCATCCCTCATGGTCGCCTGGATGAACGCGGCCGACTCGGCCAGCTTCCGCGTCTCCCAGTCGTTCAGCCTGACCGGCAGTTGCCTCAGAATTCCCTCGCGGCCGATCAGGCAGGGCATGCTCAGGGCAACGTCGCCGTCGTATCCATATTGTCCGCGCAGCGTGGTGGACGCCGGATAGACGCTGCGTTCGTCGAGGAGAACCGCCTTGGCCATGGTTATCGCCGCCTGGGCGACGCCGGCGTTGGTCCAGCCCTTGCCGTTCAGCACCTCGTAGGCGGCGCTGACGATCCTTGCCTTGACCACGTCCGGATCGCCGATGTCCTCGCGCGCCTCGAAATACCGGTCGAGCTCCCCGAACGGTATTCCGCCGACGTTGACGTGGCTGAGGACCGGGAACGCCGTCCGTCCGTGCTCGCCCATCATGAAGCCGGTCACCGACTTCGGATCGATGCCATAGGTGTCGGCGATCAGTTTGCGCAGCCGGGCCGAGTCGAGCATGGTGCCCGTGCCGAACACGCGCGCCCGCGGATAATCGAACTCGTTCTCGGCGATATAGACCATCGTATCGAGCGGGTTGGTGATCAGGATGACGATGGCGTCCCTGGTATGGCGAGTGATGCCCGCCATCACCTCGCGGATGACGCCGCAGTTGGCCTTGGTCAGTTGGGCGCGATCGGGCTCGGCCTTCGGGTTGTTCGGATCGGGCGTGACGCTGGACCCCGCCGCGACGACGATCACGTCGGCGTCCGCGCACTGCTCGTATCCGCCGTTCCTGACGTCGACGTTGTTCATGTAGGTGAGCGCGGTCGCCTGCGCCTGGTCGAGCGCTTCCCCGTAGGCGACATTCTTCAGAAGATCGATGACGCCGATCCTGCCGAACAAGCCGGTCTTCATCGCGTCGGCGAGAACATAGGAACCGACGTGCCCGACGCCGACGACAACCAGCTTGTTGATATGCACGATTTCGCTTCCTGGAGATGACGGGTTGCGTGTTCGGACGCCCCGTCTCCCAGCCGTTGGCGCCTCAACGGGAACGCTGTGCTCCTACTCCCGGGGAAGCGGATCGACAAGCTTATTGAATGGGCAAAGCGTTCCCGTTCCGCAATCAAGGTACATCAAACGTCAGAACACCTTGAGCCCATTCAAGAGAACGATGGCGATGGCGATCGGCGCCACGAAGCGGACCAGGAAGAACACGCTCCGGATCACGACGCGCTGCACCGGCGAACCAGCTTCGGCCAGCCGCTTCTCCGGCGCCGCCAGGCCATAGACCCAGCCGACGAACAGGCAGATCAGGATGCCGCCGACCGGCAGCAGGATGTTCGAGCTCAGGAAGTCGAACAGGTCGAACGGATTGAGGCCGAAGATCTTGAGATCGGCCGTCACGCTCTGCGACAGCGCCGCCGGCAGGCCAAGCGCGGCGATCATGGCGATGGTGCAGACCGCCGCGGCCTTTCTCGGCAGGCGGAAGCGCTCCGACAGGATGGCCACCGGCACTTCGAGCAGCGACAGGATGGCGCCGACGCTGGCGATCGCCGTCAGCACGAAGAATAGCGTCATGAACACGACGCCGCCCGGCATCGAGGTGAATACCGCCGGAATGGTCATGAACACCAGCGACGGGCCGGCGGCCGGCTCGAAGCCGAAGGCGAACACCGCCGGAAAGATGGCGATGCCGGCTAGCAGCGACACCGACAGATCGGCGAACACCACGCGCGTCGCCGTGGCGGCGATATTCTGGTCCTCACGGAAATAGCTGCCGTAGGTCAGCATGGTGCCCATGCCGAGCGACAGCTTGAAGAAGGCGAGACCGAGCGCCGTCAGCATCACCGCCGGAGTGATCTTGGCAAAATCGGGATCGAACAGGAAAGCCAGCCCCTGCCCCGCCCCCGACAGCGTCAGGCTGCGGACGCACAGCACCAACAGCAGGATGAAGAGCAGCGGCATCAGGCGGCGCGTCACCGCCTCGATCCCCTTGGAAACGCCGAAGGCGATGATGAAGCCGGTAATGCCGAGCACCACCCACTGCCAGACGAGCGACGACCACGGATTGGCGACGAGTTGGCCGAACACCACCTCGGCCGCCTTGGGATCGGTGGTGGCGATCTCGCCGGTCAACGACTTGAAGATATAGGCGTAAACCCAGCCGGCCACCTCGGAATAGAAGGCCATGATAAGCAGCGCGGCGGCGAACCCCATCCAGCCGATCGCCTTCCACCACCACTGGTTTCTCGGGGCGAGCTTGTCGAAGGTGGTGATGGCGTCCGCCCGCGCCGTCCGGCCGAGCATGATTTCGGAAATCATCACCGGCAGACCGACGATGATGGTGGCGGCGAGATAGACCAGAAGAAAACCGGCACCGCCATTGGTGCCGGTCAGCGATGGAAACTTCCAGATATTGCCGAGCCCCACGGCCGACCCGAGAGTGGCCATCAATGCGCCGAACGTGCTGGTAAACCCGTCGCGACCTTGAGACATTTACGCTTCGCCCCCTGCCAACTTATTCGTTTGAACAAACCTATCGTTCAGGGGCGAAACGCATTCAAGATAGGGCCGTACACTACCTTCGGGCATCCTGTGCAAAGGGCGGACTAGCGGATTTGCCCGTTTCGCATTGGCCAACACGGCCGGCCCTCCGGCGCCGCATGGCCGGAAACAAATAGACGCCCCGCCGCGCTCTCCCGATCGTGATGCCGACCGGCTGCTTTGTACTTGTCGTCCGGCTTTTCCTTGATTAGTCAGCGCACAGCACGAGCCTGCAGGCTGCCTGTGCTTCCGGCGCTTCTCCCATTGCCGTCAAGGTGAACCGTGTCCTCCGACCAAACAGCCAAATCGCCGCGTCCGGAAAGTTTGTCGGGCGCACGATTCTACTGGGCATGGACGACGATCATCGTCGGCATCGGGTTATCCGTTCTCGACGGCACCATCGCCAACGTCGCCCTGCCGACCATCGCCGAAGTGTTCAAGGCCGAGCCGGCGTTTTCCGTCTGGATCGTCAACGGCTATCAGCTCGCCATCGTCATGACCATGCTGCCCCTGGCGGCGCTCGGCGAGATCCACGGCTTCCGACACATCTATCTCGGCGGCGTCACCCTGTTCACGCTGGCATCGCTGGTCTGCTGCCTGTCGACTTCGCTGACGGTCCTGACCGCCGCGCGCGTCGTCCAGGGTATCGGCGCCGCCGGCATGATGAGCGTCAACGCGGCGCTGCTGCGCTACATCGTTCCGGAGAAGCGGTTGGGCTCGGCCATCGGGCTCAACGCCGTCGTCGTCGCGGGCGCCGCCACCGTCGGCCCGACGCTGGCGGGCCTGATCCTCTCCCAACTGAGCTGGCCCTGGCTGTTCGCCATCAATCTGCCGCTTGGCCTGTTCGCCGCCATCGCCGGCTGGTGCAGCCTGCCGGACAGTGACCGGGTCAGGCGGCCTTTCGATCTGTTCAGCGCCCTTCTCACGGCTCTGATGTTCGGCAGCGTCGTCATAACCATCGACAGCATCGGCCATCAGGCCGCCATGCCGGTGATCGCCGGCCAGTTCGCCGTCTGCATGGTCGCCACCACGCTGCTGGTCCGGCGCGAACTGAAAGCAAGCCACCCGATGCTGCCGCTGGACCTTCTCGCCCGGCCGGTATTTTCGATGTCGGTGGCCACGTCGGTCGCCTCCTTTGCCGCCCAGATGCTGGCGATGACGGCCCTGCCCTTCGAATTGCAGTCCAATTTCGGCTTTCCGCCGCTCGAAGTCGGTCTGCTCCTCATGCCGTGGCCGTTGGCGGTCGCCGCGGCGGCCGTGGTCTCGGGCCGGCTGTCGGACCGGTTCTCGCCGGCCGTGCTCGGTGGCGTCGGCCTCCTGTGTCTCGCCGCCGGATTGCTTCTGATGGCGCTGCTGCCGGTACGCCCCGAGACGACGGATATCGTCTGGCGCATGATGCTCTGCGGCATCGGTTTCGGCCTGTTCCAATCGCCGAACAACCGGACGCTGATCATGTCCGCGCCGAGGCCGCGCAGCGGCGCCGCCTCGGGCATGCTCGGCGTGTCGCGCCTGACCGGACAGTCGATAGGAACGGCTCTGGTCGCCCTGCTGCTCGCCCGCCTCGGCATGGCCGGCGCCAACACGTCCCTGTTCCTCGGCGCCGCCTTCGCGCTCGTCGCCTCCCTCCTGAGCTTGGCGCGATTTCGCAGCTTCCGGGTTGCTGGCTAGCGACCGAAAGGATTCTCAGCCAAGCCGGCTTACGAGCAATTACAAGCGGATATCGTCTCTGGAGAGAGATTGGCTGGGGGACCTGGATACGCCCCGCCCCTCCCTACAACCCGCTGATTCCAAGCATTTTTTGCCCGCTGAAGAAGCGTGTGGGAGCATTGTGGGAGCGAGAAGCACGACAGTCAATAGGAGAGTTCAGGGGCCTTCGGCCGCGCTCACTCGGTGGGTCTTGCGCTGCCTTGTCTGCATCCAACAGTCGCCCGCAAGTCTGCTTGACCCCGCGCCATGCATAGGTGTCGGTTAGGGCATTAAGATTTCCGAGCCCATAGGCTTGGCGAAAGGCGGCAAGGCGTGCGTCTTGGGATTCCCTTATGGACCGACAAATGAATCCGACCTATTTTGCTCGCTAAAGTCGAGGGCGACACGCCAGCGCTGCATCTCTGTTTGCCGCTTGAGTATGGTGCGTCGGGGGATGCACGCCACCGACAATAGGGGGTATTGTGTCCGAGTCTTTCTTCGAACGTCCGATCCTGAACTCCCCCTATGGCTACCCTGGGCGACATTGGGAGTTGGATGAAGACGGGCAACCGACAAACGTTATCGTCCAGGCTCGGCGCCGTTCGTCGCTTGTCACGCCGGTTCCTAAGCCAAAGAAGCGCCGTCAAAACTCCAAGCAGAGCAGCTTTCTGCTCGCCGATGCGGACGACGTGTCCACCGACGATCAAGAGTACAACCCCACCCCAATTATCAACGATGTTCGGGCCGAGGTTGATAGTTGGCGCCAGCTTCCGAATCCTGACCAATGGCTAGTCACGCCTGAGACTGCTCGGCTTCTAAAGCACTGGCGACACCACAATTTCCAAGGCATCAAGCCGTTCTTCTGCCAGATCGAGGCCGTAGAGACAGCCATTTGGCTTGCCGAGGTCGCCCCGAAGCTTGGCAAGAGAACCGAGCGTTTCCGGGCATGGCTCGAAGGCGCAAACGCCGCCTCAAATCCGGGCCTGATGCGTATCGCTCTTAAGCTCGCGACCGGCGCTGGCAAAACGACCGTCATGGCGATGCTCATCGCTTGGCAAACAATCAATGCGGTGCGCCATCCCAACTCGAAGCTGTTCTCGCGTGGCTTCCTGATCGTCGCGCCAGGCATCACGATCCGCGATCGGCTGCGCGTTCTCCTGCCGAACGATCCCGAGAGCTATTATCGCACTCGCGAGATGGTGCCGCCGGATATGCTGGCGGATATCGATCGGGCGAAAATCGTCATCACCAACTACCACGCGTTCAAGCTGCGTGAGCGGATCGACATCGCCAAGGGCACGCGAAGCGCATTGGAAGGCTGGCGCGGCGAGACGCTGCAAACGCTCGAAAGCGAAGGGCAAATGCTCCAGCGCGTCATGGGCGATCTGCTCGGCCTGAAGAACATCACCGTTCTCAACGACGAGGCGCATCACTGTTACCGCGCCAAGGTCAAAGACGCCGAGGGGGAAACTGAGGAGGATCTCTCTGGCGAAGAGAAGGACGAGGCAAAGGAGAACAACGAGGCGGCTCGGCTGTGGATTTCAGGCCTTGAAGCAGTTGGCCGTCAGCTTGGAATCAGCCACGTCTACGACCTCTCCGCGACACCGTTCTTCCTGCGCGGCTCCGGCTACCGCGAGGGCACCTTGTTTGGCTGGACGATGAGTGACTTCTCACTCATGGACGCTATCGAATGCGGGATTGTGAAGCTGCCTCGCGTTCCGGTCGCCGACAACGTTCCCGGCGGGGACACCCCGAAATTCCGCAATCTCTGGGACGAGTTGAAAAAGGGGCCTCGCCAGCTACCCAAGAAGGGACGAGGCGCCTCCGGCAAAACGCTGGATCCGCTCGATCTTCCGACGCTTCTGGTCTCTGCTATCGATGCACTCTACGGGCATTATCAGAAGACATTCGACGCTTGGCTCGAAGCGGGCATCTCCGTCCCGCCTGTCTTCATTGTGGTCTGCAACAACACCGCGACATCAGAGCTAGTCTACAAATACCTGTCCGGCTTCACGCGCACTGATGCGGACGGCAAAGAGCAGTTCTTCAACGGCCATCAGCCGCTGTTTCAGAACTACGATGAGTATGGCAACCGGCTTTCTCGACCCAACACCATTCTCGTCGACAGCGCGCAGCTTGAGAGCGGCGAAGCACTCGATAAGGATTTTAGAGCCGCAGCCGTCGACGAGATCGAGCAACTAAAGCGCGACATCCTTGAGCGCGGCGGAGCGGCAGCGGAGGAACTTAGGAACGGCGGCGACCTTGATGAGGCCGCTCTGCTGCGGGAAGTGCTCAATACGGTCGGCAAACGCGGCAAGCTTGGCGAGCAGGTGCGCTGCGTTGTGTCGGTCTCGATGCTGACCGAGGGATGGGACGCAAACACCGTCACTCACGTTCTAGGCGTTCGTGCTTTCGGCACTCAGTTGCTTTGCGAACAGGTCGTCGGGCGCGGACTCAGGCGTCAGTCCTATGATCTTAACGAGGAGGGGAAGTTTAACGTCGAGTACGCCGACGTCCTCGGCATTCCTTTCGACTTTACCGGCAAACCGGTCGTCGTGGGGCCGGTCAGGCCACGCGAGACCGTCCGCGTTCATGCTCTTCGTCCTGAGCGGGACGCGTTGGAGATCGTTTTTCCACGTGTCGAGGGCTATCGCGTTGAATTGCCGGAGGAACGGCTGGAGGCGAAGTTCGGCCCCGATCATATCCTTAACCTGACACCGGAACTGGTGGGCCCGTCCGTCACCAAGAATCAAGGCATTGTCGGCGAAGGCGTCGACCTGACGATCGCCTATCTCAACCAGGTCCGCCAATCCCAAATCATCTACGAACTCACACGCCACCTGCTCTACAACAAGTTCCGTGACCCCGGCGAAGAGCCCAAGTTACATCTTTTCGGCCAATTGAAGCGGATCACGCGGGCATGGCTCGATGGTGGCTTCCTGAAATGCTCGGGCAACACCTACCCCGCGCAGGTAATTTACAACGAGATCGCCGACATGGCGGCCGAACGCATCAAGGCGGCGATTACCGAGACGCTGTCGGGCGACCGTCCGGTCAAAGCAATTCTCGACTCCTACAATCCCACCGGCTCAACCCGTTTCGTCAACTTCACAACATCGAAGGAAACGCGTTGGGATACAAAGGGACCTCCGGCAAAATGTCACATCAATTGGGTGATTTGCGATAGCGACTGGGAAGCTGAGTTCTGCCGCGTCGCAGAAGCACATCCAAAGGTGCGAGCCTACGTCAAGAACCACAATCTTGGGCTGGAAGTGCCATATCTGATGGGATCGACGGCACGGCGTTACGTGCCCGACTTCATCGTTCAGATCGACGATGGCCACGACGACCCGCTCAACCTGATTGTCGAAATCAAGGGCTATCGCGGCGAGGACGCCAAAGAGAAGGCCAACACCATGAGGGCCTATTGGGTGCCGGGCGTGAGCAACCTGGGCAAGTTCGGACGCTGGACTTTCGCAGAGTTCACAGCCGTGTTCGAGATCGAGAAGGCGTTTGGCAAGCTGATTGACGGCTTCGCTAGTGCTGCTGAGTTGGCGTGAGGAACAGATGTCGCGCATGAATTTCAAGACCAATCCGGTCCACCTTCACGAACTGCTACGCGACTGCGGCGCGGGCAAGATTCAGCTGCCAGACTTCCAGCGGAGTTGGGTCTGGGACGAGGAACGGATCAAGAGCCTTATCGCTTCGGTCTCCCAGGCTTTCCCGGTCGGCGCTCTGATGACGCTGGAGATGAAGCCGGGAGTGGCCGACACCTTCGCTCGCCGCCCCGTGCAAGGCGCGAAGCCGGGGGCAGAGGCGGTGCAGCCTGACCAGTTGCTGCTCGACGGGCAGCAGCGCATGACCTCGCTCTACCAGACCTGTGTCCGCAACGAGGTCGTGACCACCATCACGCCTCGCCAGAAGCTGGTAAAGCGCTGGTTCTACATCGATATCCTGAAGGCGCTGGCGCCGGACGCCGATCGGGAGGACGCAATCGTCGGCATTCCCGAGGACAAGCGGGTCAAGGAGAACTTCGACAAGGACGTCGTCCAGGATCTGACGACGCCAGAGAGGGAATACGCAGCGCTCATGTTTCCTCTCGTCCACGTCTTCGACTGGGACGCCTGGCAAGACGGCTACGACACGTTCTGGCTCAGCGTGTCCGACGGAGACATGAACGCCTATAAGGAACACAAGGCGACCTTCACACGCTTCAAGAACGAGGTGCTGGAGAACTTCAAGAGCTACCAGGTGCCGGTGATTGCGCTCGGCGCCGACACGTCGCACGAGGCTGTGTGCCTCGTGTTCGAGAAGGTCAACACGGGCGGCAAGCCGCTGGACGCCTTCGAGCTGGTGACGGCGATGTATGCCGCGCGGGGGCATCGGCTGCGCGACGATTGGTTCGGTGCCGACGGCCAGACCGGCCTTCAAACGCGCCTTGCCACGTTCGGCCGCGCCGCCGACCAGAAGTTTGGCGTCCTCGAAAAGACCCAGCCGACGGAGGTGCTGCAAGCCATCGCGCTTCTCCATACCAAGACCCTGCGGGAGCAAGCCGTTGTCAACGGGGTGAAGGAAAGCGATCTGCCCGCCGTCCGGTCAGGGCGTCAGTCGCTGCTCGACCTTCCTTTGGATGGATACAAACGCTGGCGTGATGCGGTCGAAGCTGGATTCAAGACGGCGGCAAAGTTTCTGCGGCAGCAGGGCATCTACCGGGTCTTCGACCTACCCTATCAGAGCCAAATCGTGCCGCTCGCCGCCATCTTTGCAGCGATTGGCGACCGCGCCGAACATGCCGCCGTGCAGGAGAAGATTGCCCGCTGGTTCTGGTGTGGCATTTTCGGCGAACTCTACGGCTCCGCGACGGATTCCCGCTTTGCTAAGGACGTTGTCGAAGTGCCCTTGTGGATCGACGGCGGCCCCGAACCGACGACGGTGAAGGATGGTCGCTTCCGGCCCGACCGCCTACGTTCCATGTACAGCCGCCTGTCCGCCGCCTACAAAGGCGTCAACGCACTCCTCCTGCGAGAAGGCGCGAAGGACTTCCGCACCGGTCAGCCCTACGATGCGGCGCTGTTTTTTGACGAAGGCGTCGACATTCATCACATCTTTCCGGACAAGTGGTGCTCGGACGCCAAGATCCCGGCGTCCATCTACGATAGCATCATCAACAAGACGCCGATCGCCTATCGCACCAATCGCAAGATTGGTGGCGCCGCGCCGTCCGCCTATCTCGACCGTCTTGAGCGCGGCATCGGCGATGATCCGCCGCTCGCTCGCGGCAAGCTCGACCAGCATCTGGCAAGTCACTGCATCGACGCGACGTTGCTGCGCTCCGACAGCTTCGATGCATTCCTCGCCGATCGCGAGAAGCGGCTGCTAACGTTGATCGCAGCCGCCACTCAACACGAGATCCTCGTCGCGCCGCCCGAGGAGCCGCAGATCGACCTTCCCGAAGACATTGCCCGCGATGCTGGCCTAGCTGCCGCAGCCGAATAACAAGATCACGGAAAGACGCTATGGCCCACATAGAACACGCCGCCCGCGTTATCGGCCTCGCTCCGGTGACAGCCGGGGCGCTGAAAAACAACTACGTTAGGTTTACCAAGTTCTTCGACGCCTTCCCGAAAGATCTGATCGGTACTGGGGACGAGGAAGCGCCGAGAAAGGCCTTGCTTGACTGGGGTGGGGGAAGCCCCATCAAGACTGACATAGACGGACAGAAGAAGTTTTTCCGAGATCGTTCTTGGCAGCGTTCATTCTTCGAGCGAAGCGGCGCCCGACCTGGCGATCAAGTCGTTGTCGAGGAGCTCGCACCATACAGCTATCGTGTGACGCTACGGCGTGCCGGGGGAGCTATTTGATGGCCAAGAAGCCGCTAGACGTGGACGCGCTTAAGCACGGCGACACGCGCAAGAACATTCCGACCGCCGAGTTTGAAAGCGTCATGGACCCCAGGGACAAGACGCCGATCGAAATCGCCTACGAGCGGCGCAATCGCGATCTTGATCCGCAGCTCGTGTGGCGCGGCAAGGACATGACCGACTGGTCCGATCTCATTGTCCAGGCGCCACCGCTCTACATCCAGGAGAAGGTGCATCCCAAAGTCATCATCGACGACCTTCGGCGCGAGACGGCGGAGCGACGGCGCGAGGCGGCGCCGCCGGTGGCTGATCTTTTCGGTGATTTCAACGGTCTGCCCGACCTTGAGGCGAAGACCGAGTTCTACCAGCACGACCAGCATTGGTCGAACCGCATGATCGCGGGCGACAGCCTCTCCGTCATGGCCAGCCTCGCCGAGCGCGAAGGCTTACGCGGCAAGGTGCAGTGCATCTATTTCGATCCGCCCTATGGCATCAAGTTCAACAGCAATTTCCAGTGGAGCACAACGTCGCGAGACGTGAAGGACGGGGCGAAGGACCATTTCTCGCGCGAGCCGGAACAGGTGCGCGCCTTCCGCGACACCTGGAAGGACGGCATCCACTCCTATCTCGGCTATCTCCGCGACCGGCTCACCGTGGCGCGGGAGTTGCTGAGCGAAAGCGGCAGCATCTTCGTCCAGATCGGCGACGAGAACGTGCACCGCGTTAGGGCGGTGATGGACGAGGTGTTCGGTGACGAGAATTTCGTGATCACGATTCCATTCGTGAAAAAGGGCAACCAGAAAGGTAACTCAATAGAGTCGATTAACGACTACATTCTCTGGTTCGCGAAAAATCGCAGCAAGCTCAAGAGCCGTATACTGTTTAAACAAAGCAGCGAGACGGAACAGCTTGAGAGAGATTTCAAGAGAGTAGTGTTCGAATGTGAGGACCTTGACCTTGCGAGTTTCTCAAGGCGAGTCGGCGAGACAGAGCCTCTAAGTGCTGCGGAAATTTCTAGCCGGTTCCCTGATGCTCGCCTGTATACATCAAGTGACCTTACGGTGGGTGGCACTCGGACTAACCAAAGTCTCGGGTATAATTTCCAGGGTTCTATCCGCGATCCAGGGATAGACAAGAACCGATGCTGGATGCACACAGCGCGTCCACTTGGGAATGAAAAATACTGCGGCCTGGATCGTATGCGTTTTGCAGGTCGCATACTATTAACTGGTGCTGGTGGAATGCGTCGCAGGGTATTCCTCGACGACTCAGGAGTTACGCGCTGGTCGAATTGGTGGGACGACACGGGAATTGCGGGATTTGCGTCGGACAAAATTTACGTTGTGCAGACAAACACCAAAGTCATTGAACGCTGCATTCTTATGTCCACAGATCCGGGCGATCTTGTTATTGACCCAACATGTGGTTCAGGCGCCACAGCATTTGTAGCTGAACAGTGGGGGCGGCGTTGGATCACTATAGACACATCGCGTGTCGCAATTGCTCTGGCACGCTCTCGCCTGATGGGCGCGCGGTACCCATTCTATCTGCTTGCGGACAGCCAAGATGGGCAACGCAAGGAAGCGGAAGTGAAACAGACGGCTCCGCGAACGGCTGCCACGCACAACGATATCCGTCTAGGATTCGTATATCGGCGCGCCCCACAGATCACATCCAGCTTAGTCGCCAATAACACAGAAATCGACACGATCTGGGACAAGTGGTTGCCCAAGGTCGAGGCTGCGCTGACTGCCCTCAATAACGCACTAAAGGACCATGCCACGCCGTTCATGGTCACGACCGGCGGGCGCGAGGGTAAAGTCGTCGATTTCCGCAAGCCAGGCACGATAAAACTGCCCTCCGGCGAGGACGCTCCTACCAACGCGCTCCTCGACTGGGAGGTGCCGCGCGAGGCGCCGCAGGATTGGCCCGAGGAGGCGAAGGCCTCACTCTACCGCTTCTGGGAAGCGCGCGTCACCAGGCAGAAGGAGATAGACGCTTCCATCGCTGCCAAGGCCGAGTTCGAGTACCTCTACGATAAACCCTATGTCGACAACTCCAAGGTTCGCGTCGCCGGGCCGTTCACTGTTGAGAGCCTCAGCCCTCACCGGACGCTGGCCGTCGACTGGGACGACGAGTTGATCGACATCCTGGAGGCGTCGGAAGGCAAGCGGACGAAGCCGGAGGGCATCGGCCGCGACGACGCGGTGACCGAATTCGCCCATATGATCCTCGAAAACCTGCGCACGGCGGGGGTGCAGCAAGCCCACAAGGAAGACCGCATTTCCTTCACCAGCCTGACCGGTTGGCCGGGCGAGTTCATCTGTGCCGAGGGACGGTTCATGGAGGGCGAACGCGAGCGCCGCGCGGGTGTCTTCATCGGCCCGGAATTCGGCACGGTGTCGCGCCCCGATCTCGTCGCCGCCGCCCGCGAGGCCGGAGATGCTGGTTTTGATATCCTAATCGCGTGCGCCTTTAACTATGACGCCCACTCCGCTGAGTTCGACAAGCTCGGCCGTGTGCCTGTGTTGAAGGCGCGCATGAACCCCGACCTGCATATGGCGAAGGATCTCAAAGCGACCGGCGCGGGCAACCTCTTCGTCGTGTTCGGTGAACCGGACGTGGAGATCTCTGAAGTCGGCGGTGGCAAAATCACCGTGAAGGTATCAGGCGTCGACGTGTTCAAGCCGCAGACCGGCGAGGTAGTGTCGGAGGGCACCGACGGCATCGCCTTGTGGATGCTCGACACCGACTACAACGAGGAGAGCTTCTTCGTCCGTCACGCCTACTTCCTCGGGGCCAACGATCCCTACAAGGCACTGAAGACGATGCTCAAGGCGGAGATCGACCAGGAGGCCTGGGATAGCCTCTACTCAGACATTTCGCGCCCATTCCCAAAGCCAAAGTCTGGCCGCATCGCGGTAAAGGTCATTAACCATCTCGGCGACGAGGTGATGAAAGTGTTTGCGGTGGGGTGACGAATATGCCGGGACACAACCACTATACTTGGTGCATGTGTGGGTGGTGTTACAAAGCCCGCACCGGTGGTTATGCGGCTGAGCGTGTTTTTAGTGATTTCGATAAATCGTATGCCAAAAGAATTTTGAAAGAGTACAGTGCCGACAAAAGGTATTCGGCATGTTTTGTAAACCCAAACGCGTCATGTCCAGTATGCCTTTCAAAAGTGTTTTATTATCAGAACAGCTTCGGAAGTCGCGTATTTTTTGACGAACTCGGATGGCCATGGCCGAAGCACGCTTGCACCAGCAATGCGAGTCCCCAAAGCAGCCCGTATCAGGGCGTCGCATCATTTCCGCTCGCAAGAAAACGCGGACTGGTCAAAGAGATACTTGAGGCAGCGATAGCGGCAGACTTCGATCCGACAGCATTGTTCCGGGAGAGATATGGGCATACGCCACCGGACCTTGCGATGGTAATTGAAGTTAGGAGAATTGGGTTTGAGAATTATATAAAAGCGAGATATATATCTCCCCCAATCGACGAACCAATATATTTATTGTTCACGTCCGAGAAAATAGCTCCTGCCGAAGGTGACTATTTCAGCTTCAGCGAAGGGGCCATCTCCATCATCTGCGTCGATACGCTGCAACCCCAGAGATTAGGGGCAACATTGATTTCCGAAAGTGCATTTGCCGAGAACTCCAAGAAGGATCGTCTTACATGAGCTTCCTCATCTCGGACACCTTCACCTCTTCGCTTGGGCGACTCACCGCGCAAGAGCAGAAGGCAGTCAAGACCACCGCTTTCGATCTCCAGATGGATCCATCGTCGCCGGGGCTTTCAATGCACCGGATCGACAATGCTAAAGATCCAAACTTCTGGTCAGTGCGTGTCAGTGGAGACATCCGCCTTATCCTGCACAAGACCGGCGACAGTGTCCTTCTGGCCTATGTCGACCATCACGACGACGCCTATCGTTGGGCCGAACGGCGGCGACTGGAACTACATCCAACTACCGGCGCCATGCAGTTGGTGGAGATCCGCGAGCGCGTCGAACTGGTGGATGCGTCGAAAAGAGAGACTCCTGCAAGAGCGGCATCGCCGAAGACACCCGAACGACTGTTCGACAATTTGCGCAAGTTCGAGCTGATGGCCTTCGGGGTTCCTGGCGAATGGGTCGATGTGGTGCGCGAGGCGACAGAGGACACACTATTTGACGTCATCGCCCACCTGCCGCAGGAGGCGCAGGAGACGCTGTTGAAGCTTGCAGTCGGCGAGAAGCCGGAACCGGCGGCGGCTGCTCCGGCATCGCAGGAGCCTGTTGCTGACGGGTACGCCCACCCGGACGCACAGCGCCGTTTCCGACTGATCAACAGCCAGGAAGACCTCGCGCTGGCGCTGGAATACCCTTGGGAGAAATGGACCGTCTTCTTGCACCCAGCCCAGCGAACGCTGGTCGAACGCGCCTTCAAGGGACCGGCACGAGTCTCCGGCTCGGCGGGAACTGGCAAGACCATTGTCGCGCTACATCGCGCCGTCCATCTTGCGCGGGCGCACCCGCAAGCAACTGTACTGCTCACCACTTTCTCGAAGGCTTTGGCAAACGCACTCAAGACGCGGCTGGACATCCTGACGTCATTCGAACCCGACCTCACGAAGCGGATTGCCGTGCAGTCCTTGAGCGGATTTGCCTACGACCTGCATACACGGCTATTTGAGCAGCCCAACATCGCGCCGATATCTGTCATCCGATCCTTGCTCACCAAGGCTGCTGCAAATGCGGATCTGACCTACCCGGCAGCCTTCTTAGTCAACGAGTGGAACGAGGTAGTCGATGCCTGGCAGATCCAGAGTCTCGAGGCCTATCTTGCGGTTCCACGTCTCGGACGAAAGACGCGGCTCGGCGCCAAGCAGCGAGAAACGCTCTGGTCTGTGCTCGATGAATGCCGGAAAGGCCTGGCTGAACGCAAGCTGATGACATGGGCAGGTGTCTTCGATCGCCTATCCAACCATATTTCCGCAGCTGCAAAGCCCATTGTGGACTATGCGGTCGTGGACGAAGCTCAGGACCTTGGCCCGGCGGAAGCACGTTTCCTTGGTGCGCTTTGCGGCAAGCAGCCGGACGGGCTGTTCTTCGCGGGAGACTTGGGGCAGCGTATCTTCCAACAGCCATTTTCTTGGAAGGCTGCGGGGCTGGATGTACGCGGCCGCTCCTATACGTTGCGGCTCAACTACCGCACATCGCACCAGATCCGGGCAGCCGCAGACCGGCTTCTGCCGACGACCGTTTCCGATGTCGACGGCTTGGTCGAAGAGCGCAAGAGTACGGTATCGGTGTTCGAGGGGCCCGAGCCGTCAATTGCCACGTTTGGAACCGAGGCGGAGGAGGTGGGCGCCGTTGCTGCATGGATCAAGGAGTTGCTCAACGACAGTTACTTGCCGCATGAGATCGCCGTCATCGTACGGGCAGAGCAGCAGTTGCGCCGGGCCCGTGACGCGGCGAAAGCAGCGGGTGTAGGCATCGTTGAGTTATCCGACAAGGTCGGTTTCCAGCCAGACAGTCTGGCAATCGGCATCATGCACTTCGCCAAAGGACTGGAGTTCCGCGCCGTTGCGGTGATGGCCTGTGACGATGAGGTGCTTCCTCTTCAGGAACGCATCGAGACGGTTACTGACGAGGCGGATCTGGAAGAGGTCTACACGACCGAGCGGCATCTGCTGTACGTCGCGGCTACACGGGCGCGAGAGCGGCTGCTTTTGTCTGGAGTTGACCCAGCGTCCGAGTTCCTCACCGACCTACAGGACCGGCGATAACCACTCATGACGCTGAGTTGCTGGACCCCAGAACGGCTTGTTGCGCTGTTGCGTGCACCAAGGAGGAGACTGTGCAACAACGTGCTGCTGTATGCCTCCGGACTAAAGTCCTCCGGCTGTCAGGGCTGGCTTAAGGCTTGGCTCTGGGCTGGGCGTAGGGACTGGCTTGAGGTCGGGTATCAGGTTTGGCTGAAAGCAAACAGATGAGGATGGGTGGATGCGGGGATTATCCCGCACCCGATCCTTCAATGTGAGACCATGTTCTCCGATGTCTCGGAAAGCTGACCTCGTCTAGTTGGGTCTGGTCTCGGATAAGCACCGATCCCATTCGGCCTTGTCGATTTTCCCGGCAGCAATCGCCGCGCTCTTCCTTCGGCTCACGGTCGATCGATCGACGTTGAGAGCCTTGGCCAAAGCCGAGTCGGATCGGTAATGACCGGATCGAACCATAGCCACGAGTTGGTCTATCTGATCGGAGCCGGACCCCGGTGTTGTCCACCGGCCGTCTTCGAGCTTGGTCGTGAACCTCTTTGTGTCGTCTCCTCGGAGAGACCGGACCTTCTCAAAACTGACCTCGAATGCGGCGCCACCATTTTCACATAGTCCCTGTGGTCTGGTCAGATGGATGACGATGTTGAGCGGCACCGTCATCTTCGAGGTTCCCCGATAGCCACCTTTCTTGTTGGCGTGGTGGATAAGGATCGAGGTCCGCCCTTCCGCCTTGAGAGCGACCAGAAGCGAGAGAACGGGGTCGAAGGATGATGCCGCGTTCTCATCCCCGACAGTCGCCAATGTCGAGAGATTGTCGAAGAACACCAAAGCCGCGTCTTGGTCGGCGGCGAGCTGCAACACCGTCTCCCGCCCTTCTGGGCTCGCTATATCGATGAAGTCGCCGCCGGTCTGTCCAAGCCGCGCAACGAACTGGATATTGCGCAGAGCCGCCTCGCGGTCGATACCGGGGATTGTCGGCATCAACACTTCCAGCCGCTCCCGAAGGTCGATGAGGTCCATCTCGCCGTCCACGATGAGCACGCGGCGCGGCCTCGGAGCCTCCCAGAGACCGAACAGCGTCCCGCCTCCAGCCACAGCAAGCGCCATGGCAAGAGCGAGCATCGACTTCCCCAGACCGGCCTCGGCGTAAATCATGCCGGTTTGCCGATCGGCTAGCCAGGATCCAAGCATCGGCTCGCGCTTGGGGATGTCCAGGCGGAGCAGATCGGCCGCTGAATGAACCTGTATGGCTGAGGCTTGAGCACCCATCAGGCGACCGCCGCTTTGGTCGTCTTCCAGGTGGCCGCGTTGGCCAGACCATCGGCCCGCTCGTTCCAGCGGTGCCCGATATGACCCTTGATCCAGCGCCATTCGAGCGTCGGGAACCGGTTCGCTAACTCGTCCAGACGCTCCCAAAGCTCTCGGTTCTTGACCGGCTTTCGGGCAGCATTGCGCCAGCCAGTCGCCTTCCACGTGCGCAGCCATTGGTTCATGCCGTTCACGAGGTACTGGCTGTCCGAGAAGATGGAGATGGTGAGGTCGGTGCGTTCCGAGAGTAACTCTAGCGCGCGTATCGCGGGCGTTAGTTCCGCAATGTTGTTCGTCGTGAATCCGATATGCTCCGACCACGTGGCGATCTCGGTGCCTTCATGGACGATGACGAAGGCGGAACCGGCCGGGCCGGGATTGGATGGTTCGGCGGCGCCGTCCGTGAAGACGCTGACGGCAGCCCCTTCGGGGAGAAGGTGAAGAGCATCATTGAGTGAGTCTGCCGTGATGTCGATGGCGGGGTAGTGGTTGGTGTTGGGCATTGTGCTGGTCCGTTCGTTTCGATGAGGAAAAGGCACGACGACGTGCTCCGGCTCCGATCCTGGCCGGTCCCAAGTCAGTCTGGTCTTTTGGGATGTTTGAAGAGATTAGGCTGTCGCGAGACGGCACGCCTCGTAGATTTCTGTGCTGGTCAGTCTGGACTTTTCCAGCAGCTGGTCCGCAACAACTGTCACGCAGGTCATGAAGGCAGGGGTTTCGTTCATGAACCTGATTAAGGACGTAGTCTCTTGGCCGATCAGTACATGGATAAATTCCAATGCGTCCTCATACTTATTGCAGAAGAGGGTCATTTTCCGCTTCAGCTGCCCTGACAAACCTTCCGGCCGCCAGCCCTCTATCGTGTAGGCATCCACGAGAGAGGTCAGGTCGGCGCCCGCTTCGGCCGGAAGCCACTCCTGCAATGCGACAGGTGGACGTGGTGCAAGAGCGGACACGTAGGCTTGCCATGCCTGGTCGATATCGGAACCGCCGCCTGGCGCATCATTCAGATAGAATGGGCGCCGGCTCTTGAGAGCGTCCATCACCGGGCCGGCAAGGCAAATGCGAACCGTGTCAAGCCAATCTCCAGGCTTGTAGTGGTAACAAAGCCCTATCGCTCCGTCTTCGGTCGGCTCGTCGAGAATCTCGACCATCGAGACCGGAACGTTCCGCCATATGCACATGACCGCATGTGCGGCCTCGTGATAGGAGATGGCGCGCCTATCGTGGTGTCCTCGGTTGCTCGTCGCTTTCGTATCTTCAGACATGTGCTGATCTTTCAGAAGATTGAGTGGGAATCGGGAGTGGTCGCCTGTGCCTCTATAGGCGGGCGTAAGGCCGCATCTCGGGGACGGTGCCGACTCCTTGCCGCCACTCGCAAAGCCGCCCACGACCCTTCACAGCGAACAGGAACGCACGCGCGCACGCTCACCCCAGCCGGACCAGCACGAACGGTCAGGATGGTGGCGGCGCACGGCGTCGTCTGTTGCGATGGAAGGGAATGGGCGCCCTCAGAGCGGGCAAGTCAGTCGGCACCGCGCCGGAAAGGCGGGGATGTTTCAGCTATGACGAGAAATTTCGTCTAAACCTAAGAGGGTGGGTAACGGAAACGCCTGATTTCAAATGGAAATCTAAAAATTGCGTGTACCGCCCGTACGCCCATCTTCCGGTGCGCGACTTACCGGCACCTCTTCCGGTGCTCGGGCGAAAGAGTGAACCAATCGCCTTCCTTGCACGATGCGGCGCGCTTTCTCCGAGCATGGGCGTCGGTCAGGTGGCCGCCGTTGAATATGACGTGGCAGACCAGCCAAGGCAGGACGAACAGCACGCACAGCGCCGTGGTCGTGAATACGTGCATGGTTCGCCCCTCAGTACCATTTCGCCAACAGGGCATCCGTCCCGGCTGGGTCTTCCTTGATCCGGTAGACAGTACCGCGCGAAAGGCCGGAAGCCTTGGCGATCTCGACAATCGAAGCCGTGCCAGTCGAAAGCATGTCCCGCACCGCGACCACCTGAGCGGGCGTGAAGCTGGGCTTGCGGCCTCGATAGGCGTCCTCACGGCTGTTTGCTTTGGCGTGGTCGATCCCGGCCCGCTGGGCTTCCTTCGTTGCTTCGGCTTGCGCTTGGGCGGTGGCGGCAAGGAAGCCAATCAGTGCGTCCCTGACTGCCATTTGCATGGGGTCCTTGGTCGCGCCATCGAAGGTCACGCCACCGTTGATCAGCGTCTTGACGATGACACCGCGCCGGATGAACTCCCGAATGCTGTCGGTCACGTCCTGATAGTTGCGGCCAAGCCGATCGATCCAGCGGACCAGCAGCGTGTCACCTTCCCGAAGGATGTCGAACAGCCGTCTTCCCTCCGGTCGGTCCTTGAGCCGTGTATTGACGCCCGAGACGCCGTGGTCGGAGAGGACTTCATCGAGCACGTACCCCGCCGCTTCGGCTTGGGCGCGCTGGTGAGCGAGAGTCTGTTCGGCAGTCGAAACGCGGGCGTAAAGCACTGTGCGCATGGTGGCCACTCACTGTCCATTTGGGTTCTGGCCATATGAAACATGTCCGTATGGAGCACGTCAATCCATGTGGACGTCTTTTGCGCCGTCTACGCAATGACCACTAGGGTATGCCCATGTGGACAGAACGGCAGAGCATGGGTTTCTTTGATTGAGACCTTGGTGAGTAGGTAAATCACCGACCTCCACACTGCGCACCGCATCCTTGTGGGATGTTTGGCACAGCAGCTCCGCGAGCGCGCTGCTCAATGCCTCGTGCATCTGTCGTTTGAACCTATGTGAGTGGGTAACCGATGTCGCTTATATGGCGCCCTGCCCTCGCCGCTCTACGGCACGACAGCAAGCCGGCGTTGCGCGGCCTTCAGCGTCGGGGAACAGCACGCCACGGAACGCACCGCACCCGCCCGGCATAGGCGCGCGCAGGGGCCGGCACGGGGGATTCGGGCGGGCGTCGATCTGTCATGGGGCTTCAGGAAAACGAGACCCATTTTTACCGCGTGTCGATGCGCGATACGGCGTCTTCCGCCAGCCCGGATTACCGCCCCCAAGGATCATATAGACGGCCGGATATGTTACATATCCGATTGAGACGTCTGAGACACTATGTTACATATCACATACTGGGAGGTAGGTCTGATGCCTGTGCTAAGAGTTAGTGATGCGACGTTCGCCGATCTTGTGACGCTCAAAACCTGGTATGGCACCAAGACTCCAGGGGAAACCATTGACCACATCGTGCGAGAGGCGATGGAACAGCTAGGGATTGAGCGGGATGCTGTGTCAAACGAAGTGACGCTTCAGCCCGAACATGAAGCTATCAAGTTCGATAGTGCGCCAGGCCTTACCTTTACCAAGCCGATCGCCGCATCGGTTAACGGCAAGTCGCTTAGCCGAGCTACATGGTCGTCCCTCTTACTGGAAACGATAGCGCAGGTGAAGTCAGCAGGAGTGGAAGGTGAAAAGCTAGTCAGAGAACTATCGATCCCGGCCAAAGTTTCGCAGTACGAAGAGGAAGGATATCGGTATCACCCGAGCCTTGGCATCTCGGTGCAGGGCCAATCAGCGGCTGATGCCTGGAAGCAAGTGGAGCTCCTCGCCAAAAAATGGCGTATCCCTGTTAGTGTTCAGTTCATATGGCGACAGAACCCGAAGGCACAATATCCAGGCAAAACAGGCTCTCTTCGCGTCGATGCTGGTTAGCGTCGACACAATATCTTTACCGTTTTACGACGACAGAGAAGTATTACTCTCGGAACGCGAAAAAATGAGTGTAGCCGCTTATATATAGCATCGAGTCAAGGGAACAATTGTAAGCCGGCGGTCACTCTTCAATGCTAACAGAGGAAAGCAGAAAATGCCCAAGACGTATCCCGACCTTCCATGGCTCGATGCTTCGATTAACTTCCTTCTTAAGCAGCCAAGAGGGACGGCTCATGTTGATAAGATCGCCGACGCACTCAATCGCTGGAATATCAGCGACCCCAAAAACACGATCGTACGAACGCTGAACACATATTGCTCCGATGCAAAAGACTACAAACGCACTCGCCCCGATCTTTTTCAACGAGTAGAACCGAACACCTTCCGGCTGAGATCTTTCCCGGAAAGACCTGACACAAGATTCGCCATCAATGAGGCCATGCGAGTGGAAGCCGAGCAGTTCCTCAGGGAGCTGGGGTTGGATATTTAGTGATCCTGTTCTTTACGTCGCCGAACATGCGCGGATTTTATCAGACACCCCTCGAAATTGCCTGATCATTAACTTTGCGTCGGCACTTTCAAAGCTCGAATAATTTCTTCGAGCTCCGTCCACTCGATCTTGCAGATGGCATCGTATAGCTTAGCGAGCGGCAGTCCCTTCAGATAGATCTTCTCGCTCACGCCCTGCCCTTCATGGCCCGTCAAGGCATCGACCACCACTTTGTCCACACCAGCGCCGAATAGCTTGGTCGTCACGCTGTGGCGCAGGGAATGATAATCAAGGCCGTCCTCATATATGCCGACCGATTGTCGGTACCGGGAGAACCATTTGGAGAAGTAGTAGCCCAGTTTGTTGTCCGGTCCGCCGGGCTTCAGCTGAGGAAAGACGTTGTCTCCGGGCGCTTTCGCAACCCGCTCCACATAATCCAGGAAGCCCAACTCACGAAGGCGCGGGTGAAGGGGGACGCGACGCCTGGATTGGGCATTCTTGACCTGCTTTGCCTCCTCGTCGTTGATGTCGAGGAACCAGATTCCGCCCTCCTCGCGGATGTCAGACCGCAGAAGCTGCGCAAACTCTTCCAAACGGTTGCCGTGGTAAAGCCCGAGCAACGGCAGCCAGAACTTTTCGTCGCGAACTATAGTCTTCCCAGGGGTTGATCTCCTGCCTTCCGAGGCGCACCCAGTCCACACTGGCGAGGAGAAAAGAGCCTTGAGCTTTTCGCCTTCCCACATTTGGCGCCCTTCATTTGCCCGCGCCTTACCGGCAGGGAAATCGAAGCCGTGCGCCGGGTTCTCACCAGTGATTTCGCCGCGCTTTCTCAGGTGATCGAACAGGCGGCCAAGGGCTGCGAAATGCCGCTTGATCGTCTTCATCGCCAACCGTTCAATCTCCAGCCCTTTCGTTTTCTGGACGACCTCTGCAAGCGGAAGAGCCGACCATTCCGGCTTCTTGGAATAGAGGGAGGGAAGCCCCCTCAACACGTCAAAGAAGGCCGCGCAATTCTTACGAGAGTAGCTGGCGATCGGCTTGTCACCACAGACCGACATGAACATCCGGTAAGTGGCAGTGTTCTGTTTCTCGGTCTGCCTCGTCCACTCACCGGTTGAGACCATGAGGTCAACGAAGTTGGGTAGGACCTCGGAAAGCTTGGGTGAGTTGGATGCCGATTGCTCTGCAGACGATACCGCTTGCATTGGCTCCAGAGGCGCCGGGACGGGCGTTGCGACGGCGGGTGGAACTAGCTCGTCGAAATCGAAAGGGCCGTTCTCCAGCCAACTGCGCTGCTTCTTGAGCGCTTCAATGTAGACACGGAACCACGCCAAGCCGAAGCGCTGGAAGTCTTCCTCCGGAACTCCGTGTTCGGCCATGACCTCGCGGATAGCCGACTCAGGTCCGCGTAGATCCCGTCGGGCGAGGTCAGCAGAAAATTGTTTGATGGCCCAATCCGTGCCCTCAAGGTCTGCCCGAGTCGCATCGCGCTCGCTTCCCTCAAACTTGCCCATAAAGACCGGCTTGCCGTAGGGCGCCTCGATGATTTTCTCGCGCCAATTGCGAAGAAGCTTTTCGAGCTCCTTTCGGAGAATTTCCGAGAGCCTGGACTGATCGAGCATCGCCTCGCCTACCGCCTGATTCCATCGATTCGTGAGAGCATCCGAGAGAAACTCGGCCTCGCGGTAATGGCGGGTCCGAAGAGACAGCGCAACCTCGCCTCGCCACGGATGCGGGAGCCTTCGGCGGAAATAGTAGACGCCCCGTTTGCGGGTGATGTGGGAGCATTGTGGGAGCGCAAGCGCCATTTCTGCCAATCCATCCAGATTTGGCGAGCGAAAAACGCTTTTATAATCAATGCGTTAGTGGAGAAGTTTGGCTGGGGGACCTGGATTCGAACCAAGACGAACGGAGTCAGAGTCCGTCATTCTACCGTTAAATTATCCCCCAGCGGGACCCCGACGGTTCGGAGGCGGCGGCGAAGCGGCGCTTCGTCGGCTGCGGCGTTCTGGTACCCGATCGGAATCGCCATGTCAAGGCGCCGGCAAAGCGTCGGGAGCATCCCGCAGCCGGCAGGCGGCTCGGCGCCAGCGGAGCGATTTTCCCGGCAGCGTCCAGGCGGATGGCCGGGAATTGCCTTTATTGCCCATGTCAGTTCTGACGGGGAGTTTCAGGGTATATTAAGAAAGCCGCGTCCAAAAGTCGCGCTGCGACCTGACGCATCCGGCCTTTCCGTGCCAATATGGCGGTTACGCGATCGCGCCAAGATGTCGGCCGCCGCAAGGCATGCCGCCCCCAGAACAACCATAGCGACGCGCCCGGTCGCCCGATGATGGACTACGCTGCACCCTGATGCCGTGGACGAACTTTGCCCATGATCTCCCGCCGGAAGAGGCGGGAATGCCCGATGACAGCGGTGCCCTGCTGCGTCTGATGCAGCTCGTGCTGGCCGGCGTCGACGCATCGGGAAGCGAGGGCTGCCATCTCACCCGCGATTCGGCGATCGTCAGCGTCGCCCGGGCGCTGGTCGGCGAGGCGACCGACTGGACGGCGGCGAGCCGCACCGCCACCATGGCGCTGCGCGACCTCGTCTGGCGCGTCGACACGGCGCGCGGCCTGCTCATCGACAAGGTCGGCGACCGCGGCCGCCAGGAGGTCGAGGCCCTGCTCGACACGACCGACATCCATGCTTTCCTGAAAACGGCTCTGGTGGCGCCCCGCGCGGCGGAAGATGGCGAAGAAATCGCCGGCGACGGTTGACAAACGACCCGCCGCGTTGTGGTTTGGCGGCCTTTCCGGGACCGCCGCGAGATCATAAATGAGCAGCCTTGAATCCTCCTCCGCCGAAGCGCGGCTTCACCGCGAGATCGAGCGGCGGCGTACCTTCGCCATCATCTCGCATCCCGACGCCGGCAAGACGACGCTGACGGAAAAGCTGCTGCTGTTCGGCGGCGCCATCCAGCTCGCCGGCCAGGTGCGCGCCCGCGGCGAGAACCGCCGCACCCGCTCCGACTGGATGAAGATCGAGCGCGACCGCGGCATCTCCGTCGTCACCTCGGTGATGACCTTCGAATATGGCGGCAACGTCTTCAACCTGCTCGACACGCCGGGCCACGAGGACTTTTCCGAGGACACCTACCGCACGCTGACCGCCGTCGACAGCGCCATCATGGTGATCGACGCCGCCAAGGGCATCGAGGACCGCACGCGCAAGCTGTTCGAAGTCTGCCGCATGCGCGACATCCCGATCGTCACCTTCGTCAACAAGCTCGACCGCGAGGCGCGCGACCCGTTCGAGACGCTGGACGAGATCGAGAAGACGCTGGCCCTCGACACGGCACCGATCACCTGGCCGGTCGGCTCGGGCAAGGACTTCATCGGCACCTACGACCTCAAGCGCCGCCAGACCCGCCTGATGAACGAAAAGGGCGACGACCACCGCGACGAGATCGGCGACGACAAGCTGGACGAGCTGCTCGACCAGCGCTACCTGACCGACCTCCGGGAAGGCATCGATCTCGCCGCCGAGGGCACCAACGCCTTCGACCTGCAGTCCTTCCGCGAGGGGCACCTGACGCCGGTGTTCTGGGGCTCGGCGCTGCGCAACTTCGGCATCAAGGATATCCTCGACGGCCTCGCCGCCTACGCCCCGCCGCCGCGCGACCAGGCGGCCAGCACGCGGGTGGTCAAGGCGGAGGAGCCGAAGATGAGCGCCTTCGTCTTCAAGATCCAGGCCAACATGGATCCCAACCACCGCGACCGCATCGCCTTCGTCCGCCTGTGCTCGGGCAAGCTCAATCGCGGCATGAAGGTCAAGCACGTCCGGACCCAGAAGACCATCGGCCTCACCGCGCCGCAGTTCTTCTTCGCCCAGGAACGGCAGATCGCCGACGAGGCCTGGGCCGGCGACGTGGTCGGCATCCCCAACCACGGCACGCTCCGGATCGGCGACACCCTGACCGAGGGCGAGAACCTCACCTTCGTCGGCGTGCCGAGCTTCGCGCCGGAAATCCTGCGCCGCGTCCGCCTCGAGGACGCCATGAAGGCCAAGAAGCTGAAGCAGGCCCTGCAGGAGCTCGCCGAGGAAGGCGTCGTGCAGGTGTTCCGGCCGATCGACGGTTCGCCGGCGCTGGTCGGCTTCGTCGGCGCCCTGCAGCTCGACGTGCTGCAAGGCCGGCTCGACCAGGAATACGGCCTCGAGGTCGGCTTCGAGATCAGCCAGTACAACATGGCCCGCTGGCTGGCCGGCGAGCGCCAGGACGTCATCGACTTCCAGAACGGCAACCGCTCGGCCATGGCCGAGGACGTCGACGGCGACCCGGTGCTGCTCGCCACCTCCGGCTATGCCTTCAACTACATCAAGGAGAAGTGGCCGAAGATCCGCTTCACCGACATCAAGGAAACGCAGGCGCGAGCTTTGGAAGCGTAAGGCCTAGGGCGGTAAGAGAACGCAAAAGGCCGGGCACCTTGAACTGAACTGACCCCATTAAGTTGGACGGTTTCATAGGCTGGGTCGATTTAAGGGCTGGGTCCTGTATTGTACGGGGCTCAGCCCTTTGAGTTTCATCCTGATGCGGTCATTGTTGTAGTAGCGGATATA
>NZ_NQVN01000012.1 GCF_002770725.1 Pleomorphomonas carboxyditropha
TCGCACCCCCAGCCCGCGCCCCCAGCCCGACGGAGGCCAAACTGTCGCTGTTCCAGGTCTTCGCGCTGCTGGTCGTCACCACCGCCGGCTTCAGTTGGCTGAACCAGCGCTTCATCCGCCTGCCCGATCACATCGCGCTGTTGCTGATGGGCCTCGGCGCGGCGGTCGCGCTGGTGCTGGTGGAGTGGATGGTGCCATGGCTGTGGCCGGTGGCCGCCGTCGAGGCGATGCTGCGGCGCATCGACTTCGAGGCGACGCTGATGCAGGGCGTGCTCGCCTTCCTGCTGTTCGCCGCCGCCATCACCATCGACTGGCACGAGCTCAAGCGGCGCAGCCTCGCCATCGCGCTGCTCGCCACCATCGGCGTGGCGCTGTCGGCGGTGCTGGTGGCCGGCATGCTCTACGCGGTGGCCGGGGCCGCCGGCCTGCCGCTATCGTTCGCCTGGTGCCTGGTGTTCGGCGCGCTGATCGCCCCCACCGACCCGATCGCCGTGTCGGCGGCCCTCGAGCACGTGCCGCTGCCCGACCGGCTGCGCGTCGACGTCATGGGCGAGTCGCTGTTCAACGACGGCGTCGGCGTGGTGCTGTTTGGACTGGCGCTGTCGATGGCAACCGGCGACGGCGACACCGGCATCGCCGTCGCCGCGCTGGACGTGCTGGTCGAGATCGCCGGCGCCCTGGCGCTCGGCATCGCCGCCGGCTTTGCCGCCACCTACGCCTTCCGCAAGATCGACGACTATTCGGTGGAGGTGCTGATCTCGCTCGCCCTCGCCATGGGCGGCTACGCGCTGGCCGACGCCATCGGCGTCAGCGGGCCGATCACCGTCGTCGCCTCCGGCGTGCTGATCGGCAACCTCGGCGCGCCGCGCGCCATGAGCGAGCGGACACGCGCCTATTTCTACGGCTTCTGGCGCCTGATCGACGACCTGCTCAACGCCTCGCTGTTCGTGCTGCTCGGCCTCGAGGTGCTGGTGCTGCACCTCCAACCGGCACCCCTCCTGTTCGGCCTGATCGCCGTGCCGGTGGTGCTGATCGCCCGCTCGGCCACCGTCGCCGCCACGCTGGCCACCCTGGGCGGCTGGCTGCGCTTCGACCGGGGCGCCGGCGTCGTCCTCACCTGGTCGGCGGTGCGCGGCGCCATCTCGGCCGCCCTCGCCCTGTCGGTGCCCTACGGCGGCGAACGCGAGCTGATCCTCGCCGCCACCTACGCGGTGATCCTGTTCTCGTCGATCGTCCAGGGCCTCACGCTCGAGCGCGTCATCCGCCGCACCACCGTCATGTCGCCCAACGCCGAGCCGCCGATGGCCGCCGCCGACGCCCAGCCGCCGCCGGCCGAAAATAAATGACGATGCTCGGAGCCAACCGCCTCCTTCCGTGTTATTACGGAGGGGGAAACTATGTCCGGCCGCGGGTTACCGCGCACCGTGGAACGTTCGCATGTCTTATTTGAAGCATCGTCCCGGAAAGAGTGTCGCCTCTGTTTTCAGGCGTTTCACACCCGGAAAATCCCGCCTTGCCCGCTTGCGTTCGGCGTCGGTCGTCCTGGGTTTTGCGCTTCTTCTGGCCGGTTGCCGCTTCGTGGTGCTGGATCCGAGCGGCCCGATCGCCGCCAAGGAGAAGCAGCTCATCCTCATTTCCACCGCGCTGATGCTGCTCGTCGTGCTGCCGGTGATCATCCTGACGCTGATCTTCGCCTTCTGGTACCGCGCCTCCAACACTCGCGCCAACGCCATGCCCACCTGGGCGCACTCCAACGCCATCGAGGTGGTGGTGTGGACCGTGCCGCTCCTGATCGTCATCACCCTCGGCTGGCTCGCCTGGACCACCACCCACGCCCTCGATCCCTATCGGCCCCTGGAAGGCAACGGCACGCCGACGCTGGAGATCGACGTGGTGGCGCTCGACTGGAAGTGGCTGTTCGTCTACCCCGGAGAGAACATCGCCACCGTCAACGAGGTGGCCTTCCCCGTCGACACGCCGGTGCGCTTCCAGATCACCTCCGACACGGTGATGAACTCCTTCTTCATCCCCGGCCTCGCCGGCCAAATCTACGCCATGGCCGGCATGCGCACCGAGCTCAGCCTGATCGCCAACAAGCCGGGCACCTTCGGCGGCCTGTCGGCCAACTACAGCGGCGCCGGCTTCTCGGGCATGCGATTCAAGGCGCTGGCGATGTCGCCGGGCGATTTCGACGCCTGGACGCGCAAGGTGGCGGCGAGCGGCCGACCGCTCGACACCGCCGCCTTCGACGATCTCGCCAAGGACAAGAGCAACAGCCCGGTCGTCTATTACGCGCCGGGCAATCCCGGCCTGTTGCAGGGCCTCATCAACAAATATCGCCATGCGCCGCCGCCGGCGCACGCGGGCCATTGACGGCAGCCGTGGAGAGCGCGACGTGAACCTCATCTTCGGAAAGCTCACCCTCGAGCAGATCCCCTACAACGAGCCCATCATCATGGGCGCCGTCGGCGGTGCCGCACTGCTGGTCCTGGCCGTCGTCGCGGTCATCACTTGGTACGGCCGCTGGCACTGGCTGTGGTCGGAATATCTCACCTCGGTCGATCACAAGAAGATCGGCATCATGTACATCCTGCTCGGCCTCGTCATGCTGCTGCGCGGCTTCGCCGACGCCATCATGATGCGCATCCAGCAGGCTATGGCCCTCAGCCCCAACCCGGGCTACCTGCCGCCGCACCACTACGACCAGATCTTCTCGGCCCACGGCGTCATCATGATCTTCTTCGTGGCCATGCCGCTGGTGGTCGGCCTGATGAACATCGCCGTGCCCCTGCAGATCGGCGCGCGCGACGTCGCCTTCCCCTTCCTCAATTCGCTGAGCTTCTGGCTGACCTTTTCCGGCGCCATACTGGTCAACGCCTCGCTGATCTTCGGCGAATTCGCCAAGACCGGCTGGGCCGCCTATCCGCCGCTGTCCGAGCTGTCCTTCAGTCCCGACGTCGGCGTCGACTACTATATCTGGAGCCTGCAGATCAGCGGCATCGGCACGCTGCTCACCGGCGTCAACTTCCTCACCACCATCCTGCGCATGCGGGCGCCCGGCATGAAGATGATGCGCATGCCGATCTTCACCTGGACGGCCTTCTGCACCAACGTGCTGATCGTCGCCGCCTTCCCCATCCTCACCGTCACGCTGGCGCTGCTCGGCCTCGACCGCTACGCCGGCATGCATTTCTTCACCAACGACGGCGGCGGCGAGCAGATGATGTACGTCAATCTGTTCTGGGCCTGGGGCCATCCGGAAGTCTACATCCTGGTGCTGCCCGCCTTCGGCGTGTTTTCCGAAGTCGTCGCCACCTTCTCCGGCAAGCCTTTGTTCGGCTACAAGTCGATGGTCTGGGCGACCATCGCCATCACCTTCTTCTCCTTCGTCGTCTGGCTGCACCATTTCTTCACCATGGGCGCCGGCGCCAACGTCAACGCCTTCTTCGGCATCGCCACCATGATCATCGCCGTGCCGACCGGCGTGAAGATGTTCAACTGGCTGTTCACCATGTTCCGCGGCCGGGTGCGCTTCTCGGTGCCCATGCTGTGGACCATCGGCTTCATGATCACCTTCACCATCGGCGGCATGACCGGCGTGCTCCTGGCCATGCCGGGCGCCGATTTCGTGCTGCACAACAGCCTGTTCCTGGTCGCCCACTTCCACAACACCATCATCGGCGGCGTGGTGTTCGGCATGTTCGCCGGCCTCAACTACTGGTTCCCCAAGGCGACCGGCATCCGCCTGTCCGAGCCGCTCGGCCGCGCCTCCTTCTGGTGCTGGCTGGTCGGCTTCTACGTCGCCTTCATGCCGCTCTACGTGCTCGGCTTCATGGGCATGACGCGCCGGCTCAACCACTACGACAACCCGGACTGGCAGCCCTGGCTGGTGCTGGCCGGCTTCGGCGTGGCGATCATCGCCCTCGGCATCCTGTTCTCGATCCTGCAGATCGCCTGGAGCATCTGGAAGCGCGACGAGCTGCGCGACCTCTCGGGCGATCCCTGGGACGGCCGCACCCTCGAATGGGCCACCTCGTCGCCGCCGCCGATCTACAATTTCGCCGAGACGCCGCGCGTCACCGAGATCGACGCCTGGGCCAACATGAAGGCGGACGGCGGCGGCATGTTCGTGCGGTCGACGCCTTACTATGACATCCACCTGCCGAAGAACACCGCCGCCGGCCTGCTGATCGGCCTGTTCAGCATCGGCCTCGGCTTCGGCCTCGTCTGGCATATCTGGTGGATGGTCGGCTTGAGCGCGCTGGCCATGCTGGCGGCGCTGCTCCATCGCCTGTTCCAGGACGAGATCGCCTTCATCATCCCGGCCGCCGAGGTGAAGGACATGGAAATGCAGCGCCTCGAAGGAGCCGGCCGGTCATGACCATACTCGACCTTCCCGAAGCCCATTCGGTTCACGCCCCGCAGCATCCGTCCGCCGCCGCCGACGACGCCGAGCTCACCGAGAAGACCGTCTTCGGCTTCTGGCTCTACCTGATGAGCGACGTGGTGCTGTTCGCGACGCTGTTCGCCGTGTTCGCCGTGGTCGGCCGCAGCTATGCCGGCGGCCCGACCGGCCAGGAGTTGTTCGATCTTCCTTACGTGCTGGTCGAGACGGCCGTCCTGCTCGCAAGCTCCGTCGCCTTCGGCTTCGTCACGCTCGCCGCCCAGGACGACCGCCGGCAGGCGACGCTTCTGTGGATGGCGGTGACCTTCGCCATCGGCGCCGTGTTCATCGTCATGGAAGTCTACGAGTTCCACCACCTGATCGAAGAGGGCGCCGGTCCCAGCCGCAGCGCCTTCCTGTCGGCCTATTTCACGCTGGTCGGCACCCACGGCCTGCACGTCGCCAGCGGCCTTCTCTGGATGATCGTCACCGGATTCCAGCTTGCCCGCGACGGGCTTACCGCCACGGTCCACCGCCGCCTGGGGCTGCTCGGCTTGTTCTGGCATTTCCTCGACGTGATCTGGATCGTCGTGTTCACCGAAGTCTACCTGATCGGAGTGCTCTGACATGGCCGACCGCAGAACCGAGCATCTCCCCGGCGCCGGCGCCTCGCTCCACCATTATGTCCGCGGCCTCGTCCTGTCGGTGCTGCTCACCGGCGCCGCTTTCGCGCTGGTGATGACCCATGCGCTGCCGCGCAATGCCACCATATTCGTCATCCTCGCCCTCGCCGCCATTCAGATCTTCGTCCACCTCGTCGACTTCCTGCATATCGACGGCTCGCTCGAACAACGCTGGAACGTCTACGCCGCGCTGTTCGCGCTGCTTGTGGTCGGCATTCTCGTGGGCGGCAGCATCTGGATCATGTTCAGCGCCCACGCCAACATGAACATCGGCACGCCGATGCCCGGCATGACCATGACGCCCGAGGCCTTTTGAGGTGACAGCGCTCAGCCGCAACCCTTATGTGCGCCTTGTGAAACCCGGTATCGTCGGGGGCAATCTCGTCTCGACGGCCGGCGGCTTCCTGCTGGGTGCGCGTGGCGCCGTCGATATGCGGCTGTTTGTCGCCACGCTCGTCGGCGTGGCGCTGGTGGTGGCTGGCGGCTGTGTCGTCAACAACGTCATCGATCGCGACATCGACGCCCGCATGGCCCGCACGGCCAACCGTCCCATGGTCACCGGCGCGGTCGGCGTCCCCACGGCCACCGCTTACGGTGGCGTGCTGGCCGGCGGCGGGTTGCTGCTGCTCGCCCTGATCGCCGGTCCGCTCGCGGCAACCGTCGCCGCCTTCGGCCTCGTCATCTACGTCGGCCCCTACAGCCTGTGGTTCAAGCGGCGTTCGCCGGTCAGCGTGCTGGTCGGCAGCCTCGCCGGCGCGACGCCGCCGGTCATCGGCTATTGCGCCGTCACCGGCCGGCTGGATGGCGCGGCCGTCATCCTGTTCCTGATGTTCGCGCTGTGGCAGATCCCGCATTCCGATGCCATCGCCATCGTGCGCCGCGACGATTATGCCGCCGCCGGCGTGCCGACCTATCCGGTCCGCCACGGCATCGCCGCCACCAAGCAGCGCATCCTCGTTTCCATCGGCGCCTTCGGCGTCGCCTCGGTGGCCCTGCCCTTCGCCGGCTTTACCGGCCTCGCCTACCTCTGCACGGCCGTCGCTTGCGGCGGCTACTGGCTGCATGTCGCCGCCACCGGCCCGGCCGCCATGGACGAGCGCGGCTGGGCCAAGCGTATCTTCCTCGCTTCGCTCGGCTGTCTTCTGGCGCTCTGCGTGCTGATGGCCGTCGATTTCCGATAACCGGTCAACGCTGCTCCGTCAGCGCCAGTCTGAGGCCGAGCAGCACGAAGGCGCCTGCGAACAGGCGCCGCAGCATGGCGAGCACCGAGGGGCGCGCCATCACCCGGTCGCGCGCCGTGGCGGCGGCGACGCCATAGAGCGCGAACACCACGAAGGTCATCGCCATGAACACGCCGCCGAGCTCGATCAGGCGCAGCGTCGGTTGCGCCTCGCCATGCCCGACGAACTGCGGCAGGAAGGCGAGGAAGAACACGGTGAGCTTGGGATTCAGAAGGTTGAGAAGGACCGCCCGGACGGTGATGTCGAGCGCCGAAGCGTCGCGGCCGTCGGCCGCCACGGCCAGCGCGCCGGTCTCCTTCAGCGTCATCCAGGCCATGTAGAGGAGATAGGCGACGCCGGCCACCCGCAGGATCTCGAAGGCGAGAACGCTGGTCGCGATCATCGCCGAGAGGCCGAGCACGGCGGCGAGAAGATGCGGCAGGATGCCCAAGGTGCAGCCGAAGGCGGCGATCGCCGCCGCCCGGCCGCCGCGCCCGAGGCCGGCGCCGAGGGTATAGATGACGCCGGTACCCGGCGAGGCGACGACGATCAGCGACGTGAGCAGGAATTCGGGGGACATGAGGGCGGACATCGGCAGGCTCCGGTGGTTCGCCCTACCCTGCCGCTCCATGCGAGACGGAGCCACCCGATTTCCAGCCGCTGCCGCCCCCGCATTTTATCACGCCGAGCTGCATCGGCATGCAAACGAGACCTATATCCGCCTCCCGCCCCATTCTGCCCGAGGTCCTACGCCTTCGCGTAGGATGACACTCTATGGGGAGGGGGCAAGGATGGAGGGCGACGCGCTATCCGGCTGTTTCATATATATATAAATCTGTCATCTTACGCGAAGGCGTAGGACCTCGGGCAGGATAAAACAAGGGGCCGATATAGGGCGCCGTGATCCGAACGCGCAGGGCCGGCGCACACAACCACTGCGACTCCTGCCCTGCTGAGAGGATTCACCCCTCTCTCCAACTCTCCCCCACAAGGGGGGAGAGGGTTCGTCGAGCCGAAAGGCACAAACTTTCGAGCCAATAGGTTCTGTTGGGAACCGAGCCGTGCCCTCTCCCCCCTTGTGGGGGAGAGTTGGAGAGAGGGGTGATCGCATCCCCAAAAGCGAACCGGCTTCCCCAAAAGCGAAACCGGGCGGCCTTTCGGCCACCCGGTTCCTTCATTCGCTAAGGGCGTGTCGCCGATCAGGCGAGCGGCTTGTAGACCGGCTCCCACACCTTGGCCTTGATGGCGGCCTTGATGGCGGCGTCGTCCAGCTTGGGCGCAAGGCCCTCGGCCATCGCCTGCTTGGCGACGGCGACGGCGATGTGCGAGGAGACCTCGCGCATGCGGTCCAGCGTCGGCAGCAGCTTGTCGCCGGGGTTGGTCTTGGCCGGCGACAGCTCGGCGAGCGCGCGGGCGGCGGCCAGGAACATGGCGTCCGTCACGCGCTTGGCGCCAACGGCCAGCGTGCCGAGGCCGACGCCCGGGAAGATGTAGGAGTTGTTGGTCTGAGCGAAGTGGTAGGTCTTGCCCTCGTATTCGAAGGGCAGGAACGGCGAGCCGGTGCCGATGATGGCGCGGCCTTCGGTCCACTTGATGATGTCCGACGGCTGGGCCTCGACGCAGGAGGTCGGGTTGCTGAGCGGGAAGACGATCGGCCGCTCGGTGTGCTTGCCGATCTCGCGGATGATTTCTTCCGTGAACATGCCCGGCTGGCCGGCCACGCCGACGAGAACGGTCGGCTTGGCGTTCTTGATCACTTCGTAGAGCGAAGCCTTGCCGGCCTCGGCGACGTCCCAGCCGTCGATGATCTTGCTGTCCTGGCGGAAGCCGAGCTGGAAGGTGTCGAGGTTGGGGGTCTTCTCGGTGACCAGGCCGTAGCGGCCGACGATGAAGAAGCGCTTGCGGGCTTCCTCGTCGCTGAGGCCCTCGGAGACCATGGCCATGCGGATCAGGTCGGCGATGCCGACGCCGGCCGAACCGCCGCCGAGGATGGCGACGCGCTGGTCCTTGAGCGGCTTGCCGGTGATCTGGATGGCCGACAGCAGCGTGCCGGTGGCGACCGACGCCGTGCCCTGGATGTCGTCGTTGAACGTGCAGAGCGCGTCGCGATACTTGTCCAGGAGGCGGTTGGCGTTGTTCTTGTGGAAGTCTTCCCACTGCAGCAGCACGTTCGGCCAACGCTTCTTCACGGCTTCGACGAACTGGTCGATGAAGCTGTCGTATTCCTCGCCGCGGATGCGCTCGTGCTTCCAGCCGAAGTACAGCGGATCGGCGATGCGCTCGGCGTTGTTGGTGCCGGTGTCGAGCGTGATCGGCAGCACGGTGTCGGGGGCGATGCCGCCGCAGCCGGTGTAGATGGCCAGCTTGCCGACCGGGATGCCCATGCCGCCGACGCCCTGGTCGCCCAGGCCGAGGATGCGCTCGCCGTCGGTGACGACGATGCACTCGACGTTGTCGTAGCGCGGGTTGGCCAGGATCTCGTCCATCTTGGCGCGGTTCGGATAGGAGATGAACAGGCCGCGCGGACGGCGGATGATGTGGTGATACTGCTGGCAGCCGGCGCCGACGGTCGGCGTGTAGATCATCGGCAGCAGTTCGTCGAGATTGCGGGTGATCACCGCGAAGTAAAGCGTCTCGTTGGCGTCCTGCAGGTCGCGCAGGTAGACGTAGCGGTCGAGGTTGGTCGGCAGCGCGCGGATGGTCTCAAGGCTGCGGGCAACCTGGGTGTCGAGCGTCTCGACGGCGTCGCCGAAATAGCCGTTGAGCTTGAAGGCGTCGCGCTCGGCCTGGGTGAAAGCCGTGCCCTTGTTCAGCAACGGGTCTTCGATGAGGGCCTGGCTCGTGGGGATCGCCTTGACGGCGGCGCCGTCCTTGAGGGTCACGTCGTTCATCTGCTGTTCCATCCTTCTCACTGTCGAACCGGGCCCGCCATCTTGGCGGAACGCCCCGGGTCCGGCGCGGTCGCCAGTCCCGCTTTTTCGGGCCACTTACTGACCCTTTTTCGTCAGAAAATCTTCCGTAGAAACACGACGTCGTCTTTGCCCGAGGGAGCTTAAACGCGTAAATCGGCACCCGAACGACTACTATATCGATGTAGTTGGCAATCCTTGTCACAAACGCGACATCGATCTGGCGGAAACTTTTCAGCCGGCGGGGCGTCTTTCTTCAGGAAAACCCCGGATATCCAGGACTTTTCACGACCTGGCAAGGTGATTGCACCTGAAGACGGCAACTCGACACGCAACGGAGATCGATCTTGTCGCCCCCAGGCCGCACCGTCAAAGACCGATACGTCACCTTCGAGGGCATCGACTTCGAGGGCAACATGCAGGCGGTGCTCGTCCACCTCCGCCATTATATCGACGATCCCGCCTTCGCCAATCCCTTCTGGGAGCGCTTCCGCCGGCGCCTCGCGCTCGCCGAGCAATCGGAGCGGCCGGTGGCCGACCGGCTGCTGCTGATGCACGCCCACGTCTACTACATGGCCGAGCTGTTCGAGGACAACGACGACGACGACGCCCTCGCCGCCCTGCGCCGCCTGGAGGAGGAATGCTTCTGACCCTCGCGGTCGGCAAAGTCTGCCACCGCCGGTAGATAGTAATAATTACGTATAAGGAAATTGTTCTCTTTGTGTGTCATATAAAATTCATGCGATTACTTGCAGGTGTTTATTCCTCATTAAGCTGCGGCCGGCTTATTCATGGCGAAAATCGACAGCACTGAGGGAATACGATGCGGTCAGGCCAAAGCATCACCGCGCAGCTTTTCTTTTTCGCGCTCCTGCTGGTTCTGCTGGCCGGCGCCGCCGGCGGCGCCGGCTTTTTCGGCCTGATGCGCACCGGCGCCGCCATCGACGCGGTCACCGGCGTGTCGACGGCGCTCACCAACATCAACACCGCCACCGCCGCCATCCAGTCGCTCTACGCCTCCGGCCGGTCCGAGGACGCCGAGGCGGCGCTGGCCGGCATCGCCGCCGTCGAGCGGGGCACCGCCGGCACGCCGGCGCTGACCGGCGTCACCTCCGGCCTCGCCGCGGCGGTTCACGGCCTCTCCACCGGCTGGCGGGACATCGACGCCGTCAGCGCCGACATCGACCGCGCCTTCGCGGCGCTCGCCGCCGCCGCCGCCAGGCTGGAGGCGCGCGCCGTCGAGGATCTCGGCAAGTCCGAGGACGATCTCGAGGAGGTCAACGCCGCGCTGGACGGCACGCGGGCCATCGTGTCCGGCCTGACCGACGCCGAACTGCGGCTCACCCGCGGGCGGGCCGCCTTCGAGGCCTACCTGCGCACCGGCGACTTCTTCCAGTTGACGGCCGGCCAGAACGCCCTCTCCACCGCCGCCCGCCTCGCCGAGGACACCCGTGTCGAGAGCGAGGACCCGGCCTTTGCCGAGGCGCTGAAGGCCATTTCCAGCCTCACCGGCGATCTCTACCAGGCCGTCGCCCGCAAGGGCGACAACAGCCAGACCATCGACCTCGCCGCCGAGTGGTCGCGCCTGTCGCCGCGCCTCAACACCATCGACCAGCGCATCGACGCAGTGAACACCGAGGCGCGCGCCAGCGCCGACAAGGCGTTCAACCGGGCGGCCGGCCTGTCGATCCGCCGCGACCGCGCCGCCGCCTTCGGCGCGGCGGTCCGCGATTTCCGCACCGCCGCCTACGAGCTGCTGCTCGCCACCGAGGACTACCGGCTCAAGCCCGACGCCGCCCACGGCACGGCGATCGACGCCGCCCTCGACCGGGTGAACGGCGCCATCAGCAAGCTCGGCGCCGACGCCGCCAAGGAGGTCGCCGCCCCCTTCGCCGACTACGGCAAGGCGGCCGCCGGCCTGCGCCGGGCCACCGAGGCACTGGAAGCCGCCCGCGCCGACGCGACCGGGCTGTCGGCCGCCGCCGCCGACGGCCTGCGCCGGACCGCCGACGGCGTCGCCGCCGCGGCCCGCGCCGACCGCGACCGCGTCAGCCTGACCGTGCTGGCCGTCATCGCCGGCATCGTCGGCGTCGCCGTCGTGGTGACGCTGCTGCTCGACCGCCGCATCGCCCGGCCGCTGCGCACCCTCACCACGGCGATGCGCGCGCTGGCCCACGGCGATCTCGACGTCGCCGTTCCCGTCCGCAAGGGACGCGACGAGATCGCCGCCATGGGCGAGGCGCTCTTGGTGTTCCAGGCAAGCGGCCGCGAGCGCGAGGACCTGCGCCGCGCCGCCGAGCGCGACCAGGCCCAGCGCGAGCAACGCCGGGCGGCGCTGGAAACGGCGATCGCCGCCTTCGACAGCGCCGCCGCCGGCGTCATCGCCACGGTGGAGGGCCTCGCCGACCAGCTCGGCCGCGGCACCGCCGACCTGTCGGGCGCCGCCTCCCACGCGGCCGAGCTCGCCGGGCGCACGTCGCTGGCCGCCGGCAGCGCCGCCGAAAGCGTCCGCACCATGGCCGCCGCCGCGACCGAGCTCGCCCGCTCGCAGACCGTCGCCCGCGATCAGGCCGACGCCGCCGTCTCGGTCGCCGGCGCCGGCGCCGGCCATGCCCGGACGGCCAGCGGCGTCATCGCCAGCCTGTCTGAGACCACCGCCCGGGTCGGCGAGGTGGTGGACCTGATCGGCTCCATCGCCGCCCAGACCAACCTTCTGGCCCTCAACGCCACCATCGAGGCGGCGCGGGCCGGCGAGGCCGGCAAGGGCTTCGCCGTGGTGGCCGGCGAGGTGAAGAGCCTCGCCAACCAGACGACGCGTGCCACCGACGACATCCGCACGCTGATCGACGGCATCGGCAACGCCACCCGCTCGGCGGTCGAGCTGATCCGCGACATCGCCGCCTCGATGGCCGATATCGACGCCGCCGCCGGCGCCCTGTCGGAATCGGTGATGGGCCAGGGCGACGCCACGGCCGAGATCTCCGGCAGCGCCGCCATGGCCGCTTCCTCGACCGACGACATGGCCGCCGGCACGCTGGAACTGGCCGGCGCCGCCGACCGCACCCGCACGGTGGCCGGAGCCGTCACCACCACCGCCGGCACCATCCACGCCGAGATCGTCCGCATGCGCGGCCTGATCGAATCCTTCGCCCAGGATGCCCGCGCGGCGTGATGGAGAGGTGCCACCGGAACCCAACAATGCTATGGGCGCTCCAGCTTGTTGGAGACCTATATCGGCCGCTTGCTCCATCCTGCCCGAGGTCCTGCGCCTGCGCGCAGGATGACAGAATTATATATAGGAAACATACATAACCCATCCATAAGGTGTCATCCCCGCGCAGGCAGGGACCTCGGGCAGAATGGGGCACTTCGTCACATATCAGTCGCCCTGAAATCTATCGGGCACGCGGCTTCCGGGCCGGCCCGCCGCCCGGCGCACCTCCGAAAGTCCCCTTGGTCACGAACCTCTGGGTGCCATTCTTGCTGCCGGTGCGGCGGCCCTCGCCGCCGCCGAGGCCGGTGCCGGCCGGCTGGAAATTGGGGATCAGGTGGTGCTTGCCGTTGCCGATCAGGTCGGCGCGGCCCATCGCCTTCAGCGCGTCGCGCAACAGCGGCCAGTTCTCCGGGTCGTGGTAGCGCAGGAAGGCCTTGTGCAGGCGCCGCTGCTTGAGCCCCTTCACCGTCTCCACCCGCTCCGACGCGCCGCGCCTCACCGCCTTCAGCGGGTTGACCCCGGAATGATACATGGCGGTGGACAGCGCCATCGGCGACGGCAGGAACGTCTGCACCTGGTCGGCACGATAGCCGTTCCTCTTCAGCCAGATGGCGAGGTTCATCATGTCCGCGTCCGACGTGCCGGGGTGGGCGGCGATGAAATAGGGGATCAGGAAATACTTCTTGCCGGCCTCGGCCGCCGCCGCGTCGAACAGCTGCTTGAAGCGGTCGTAGGCGCCGATGCCCGGCTTCATCATCTTGGAGAGCGGCCCCTCCTCGGTATGCTCGGGCGCGATCTTCAGGTAGCCGCCGACGTGGTGGCGCACCAGTTCCTTGATATAGGTCGGGCTCTTGACGGCGAGGTCGTAGCGGACGCCGGAGGCGACCATCACCTTCTTGATGCCCGGCACCGCCCTGACCTTACGGTAGAGCTGGATCAGTGCCTCGTGGCTGGTGTCGAGGTTGGGACAGATGTCGGGATAGACGCAGGATGGCTTGCGGCAGGCGTTCTGGATGCGCCCGTCGCGGCAGGCGATGCGGTACATGTTGGCGGTGGGGCCGCCGATGTCGGAAATGATGCCGGTGAACCCTTCGGTGCGGTCGCGGATCTTCTCGATCTCCTCAAGGATCGAGCCTTCCGACCGGTTCTGGATCACCCGCCCCTCGTGCTCGGTGATCGAACAGAACGAGCAGCCGCCGAAGCAGCCGCGCATGATGGTGACGGAGAAGCGGATCATCTCCCAGGCGGGAATCTTCGCCTCGCCGTAGCCGGGATGCGGCGCCCGCGCGTAGGGCAGCTCGTAGACGGCGTCCATTTCCCCGGTGGTGAGCGGCACCGGCGGCGGCGTCACCCACAGCTCGCGGTCGCCGTGCCGCTGGACGAGCGGCCGGGCGTTGCCCGGGTTGCTCTCGCGATGGAGCACGCGGCTCGCCCGGGCGTAGGTCTCGGCGTCGGCCTCCACCTGCTCGAAGGCCGGCAGGCGCAGCACCGTGCCGGCGCCGAGCTGGCGGGCGCCCTCGTCGGCGCTGTCGATGTCGTCGGCATGCGCCTCGGTCCAGCCGTCGGGAACGGCGGACTTCATCAGCGCCACGCCGCGCACGTCGTCGAAACTCTGCGGGTCGCCACCCCTGGCGATGCGATGCGCCACCTCGACGATCGCCCGCTCGGCATTGCCGTAGAGCAGGATGTCCGCCTTGGCATCGACCAGGATCGACCGCCGCACCTTGTCCGACCAGTAGTCGTAATGGGCGATGCGCCTCAGCGACGCCTCGATGCCGCCGAGCACGATCGGCACGTCGCGGAAAGCCTCGCGGCAGCGCTGCGAATAGACGATCACGGCGCGGTCGGGCCGCCGGTCGCCCTCGCCGCCCGGCGTGTAGCTGTCGTTGTGGCGGATGCGGCGGTCGGAGGTGTAGCGGTTGACCATCGAATCCATGTTGCCGGAGGTCACCCCCCAGAACAGGTTGGGCTTGCCGAGCGCCTTGAAGGCCTCGGCGTTGCGCCAGTCCGGCTGGGCGATGATGCCGACGCGGAAGCCCTGCGCCTCCAGCAGGCGGCCGATCACCGCCATGCCGAACGACGGATGATCGACATAGGCGTCGCCGGTGACGACGATCACGTCGCAACTGTCCCAGCCGAGCGCCTCCATCTCGGCGCGGCTCCGCGGCAGGAACGGTGCCGTGCCGAAGCGGGCGGCCCAGTGTTTCCGGTAGGAGAAGATCGGCTTGACGGCGTCCATCATGGCCCTGCCGTTAACAGATTTGCTTCGGCGAGGGAACGCCGGCGACGGCCCCGCCCGGCGGTGCGGCGCCGTCGGCCGCGGCGGCAAGCCCTTGAAAAACAGGCGGTTATCGCGAGAGAAAACTTGGCCGTAAAACTCCCGATAGGAGAAACATACAAAAAATAACGCCCGGTGGGGTTGAAACCCTTTGAGTCCACCGCCGCTCTTTGCTATTATTAAGACATGATGAATTTGTAGGCGCCTATATCGACTTATAAAATAACAAGCCGTTCAGGAAACGCCTTGGGCCGAGCGAAACAGAAAAGAACGATCCGGAAGTTCGATTTTCATGACGTGAAGCTAAACGCCCCGAGCGAGCAGTCCTAGTTTAGGCAATATTTCTCAAAAAAGCCGGAACAATTTTGTTCCGGCTTTTATTTTGGCCGATATTCGCTCCAGAGATCCCGGGCCTGCGTGGCGATGGCGGCGATTTCGTTCGCCTTGTCGGCGAACCAGGCGTCGAAATCGACCAGCAACTGCTCGTTGAGGCTGATCAGCCGCCAAGCCGGCGCCTCGGTCCTGATGAGCCCCTGCGCCTCAGCCGCGTGCAGCAGGTTCCAGATCTGGCTTTTCGACACGCAAAAGGCGCCGGCCGTCGCCATCACGTCGAAGGCGACGGACGTCGAGCCGCTTTTCTGCCATTCCCACAGCAGTTCCAGCAGCATCGAATAGCCGCCGTCGCGCGTGATGAAGAAGGCGATGGTAGGATGGCGCTGCACGAACGCCGTCACCTCGTCGGGCGTCGCCGCCCGGGTAAGGCGGAAGGCCAGGGCGAATTCCGGCGTCGAGCGCTCGGCCTCGGTCAGCCGGAACAGCCCCAGCGGCTCGAGCGGCGTGAGCTGCGCCATCAGCCAGCGATGGTCCTCGCTCACCATCTTGCCGGTCGGCTCGAGCAGGCGCTGGCGGCGGTCGTCGGCCGGCCGCGTGTCGAGGAAGCCGAGCTTGCGCAACAGCAGCACCTGCGCCGCCACCCGCCCCGGGCTGACGCCGCCGTGCTCCGCCGACAGTTTCTGCAGGCGGGTGAGCGTCAGCGCCGGCGCGGCGGGGTCGAACGCATGTCGGGCATGGACGTGCAGCGCACAGCCGAAGATGAGGTGGCGCGGCAATGTGTTGACGGCCTTGTTGAGGAGGCCGGTATTCCGATAGAGGGCGCTCGCCCTCTCGATGTAGATGGCCCTTGCGTCCGCAAACCCCATGGCCACTCCACTCAACGGCCTCAGTATTTATACTATATCCCAGCGGTCATCTTTTTCAAAGCACAGCTGGGCGGCAGTTGCCCGGCGACGCGGCAGCTATCCGTGCCGACAAATTCCGCTTGCGCCCGAGGAGCCGCCGCCGCGCAGGCCGGCATCGGGACAAGCGAAACGAATTCGACATTTGAATTCCGGCTGGCATAAGGCGCCTAAACAAATGACAAATTCGAAAGCCCCACTAGAAACAACAGAATAATAAAGTGGTTCCCGTGACTTCGACATTTGATCTCGCCATGATATCGGGCGGATGAAAATGTCGGAGCCGAAGCGGAGATGGTGATGGCGGAGGTGGCGATCGTCGGCGGCGGGCCGGCCGGCCTGATGGCGGCGGAGGTTTTGGCGGCGGCGGGCCGCCATGTCACCGTCTACGACGGCCTGCCGAGCCCGGCCCGCAAGCTGCTGCTCGCCGGCAAGAGCGGCCTCAACCTCACCCATGCCGAGCCCTACGAGCGCTTCGTCGGCCGCTACCGGCCCGCCGCGCCGGCGCTGATCGCCGCGCTCGACGCCTTCCGGCCGGACGATGTCGCCCAATGGGCCGACGGCCTCGGCGCCGAGACCTTCACCGGCTCGTCCGGCCGGGTATTTCCCAAGGCGATGAAGGCGTCGCCGCTGCTGCGCGCCTGGCTCAAGCGCCTCGCCGGCCTCGGCGTGACGGTGAGGACGCGCCACCGCTGGACCGGCTTTTGCGAAAAGGGCCTCACGTTCGACACGCCGGACGGCAATCTCGAAAGAACCGCCGATGCCGTGCTGTTCGCGCTCGGCGGCGCCTCCTGGCCACGCCTCGGCTCGGATGCCGGCTGGGTCGCGCCCTTCAGGGCGATCGGCGTCGATGTCGCCGAGCTGAAACCGGCCAACGCCGGCTTCGACGTCGCTTGGGACGCCGCCTTCGTCGAGCGTTTCGCCGGCGCGCCGGTCAAATCGGTGACGGCGACGTCGGACGCCGGCACGACGCCGGGCGAATTCGTCATCAGTCGCCACGGCATCGAGGGCAGCCTCGTCTACGCCCATGCGGCCGCCCTGCGCGACCGGCTCGGCGCCGAGGGCAAGGCCGATTTCGTCATCGATCTGGCGCCCGGCCGCACCGCTGAGCGCCTCGCCCGCGACCTCGGCCGGCAGGGCGCCAAGGCGTCGTTCAGCAACCGCCTGAGGAAGGGCGCCGGCCTCGACGGCGTCAAGGCGGCGCTCGCTCGGCTGTTTTCCTCGGAGGAAGAGCGCCGCGATCCCGACTGGCTCGCCGCCCGCCTCAAGGCGCTGCCGATCCCGCTTAGCCGCATCCGGCCGATCGAGGAGGCGATCTCCTCGGCCGGCGGCATCCGCTTTTCCAGTATCGACAGCCGCTTCATGCTGACGGCGCGGCCGGGCGTCTTCGTCGCCGGCGAAATGCTCGACTGGGAGGCGCCGACCGGCGGCTACCTCCTCACCGGCTGCTTCGCCACCGGCCGCGCCGCGGCGCGGGGACTGATGGAGTGGCTCGGCTAGCCGGCGATCCGCCGCGCCGCCGAATCCAGCGTGTTCAGCATCAGGCAGGCGATGGTCATCGGGCCGACGCCCTTCGGCACCGGCGTGATGAAGCCGGCCACCTCGGCCGCCGAGGCGAAATCGACGTCGCCGACCAGCTTGCCCTTGCCGTCCACCTCGATGCGGTTGATGCCGACGTCGATCACCACGGCGCCCGGCTTCACCCAGTCGCCCTTGACCATCAGCGGCCGACCGACGGCGGCGACCAACACGTCGGCGGTGCGGCAGAGGTCCGGCAGGTCGGCGGTCCTGGAATGGGCGATGGTGACGGTGGCGTTCTTCTGCAGGAGAAGCTGCGCCATCGGCTTGCCGACGATGTTGGAACGGCCGATCACCACCGCATGCTTGCCGGCAAGGCTGGGCAATAGGCGGTCGATCAGGATCTGGGCGCCGCGCGGCGTGCAGGGCACGAAGCCCGGCAGGCCGATGGACAGGCGGCCGGCGTTGACCGGATGGAAGCCGTCGACATCCTTGTCGGGATCGATCAGCCCGAGCACCTTGTCGGCGTCGATCTGCTTCGGCAGCGGCAACTGCACCAGGATGCCGTGCACCGCCGGATCGGCGTTGAGCTTGCCGACGAGCGCCAAGAGGTCGGCTTCCGAGGTGTCGGCCGGCAGGATGTGCTCGAAGCTCCTGAGGCCGCATTCGGCCGTCGCCTTCAGCTTGTTCCTCACGTAGACGCCGCTCGCCGGATCGTCGCCGACCAGCACCACCGCCAGACCGGGGACGACGCCGTGCTTGTCCTTCATCTCGGCGGCGCGGACGGCGATGTCCCGGCGGAGCTCGGCGGCGATGGCAAAGCCATCGATAATCTGTGCGACCATGGCGGTATCCCCTCGTGGCTGGAAACCGGGCCTAACCAGATAAGCCCGGCGATTGCAAGCGGCCGGGTGAAATCAATCGACTAAGGTGACGGGATGGAGGTGGCCCCGTCCAATCCGAGAGGGTCCTTTCCACGCTGCTTATGTCAGTCTGGGTATCCCATATTCGCCCCTCGCCTCTTTCTGCCCGAGGTCCTCCGCCTGCGCGGAGGATGACACTCTATGGGGAGGGGAGGCAAGGATGGAGAGCGATGCGCTATCCGGCTGTTTCCCATATATAAATCTGTCATCCTACGCGCAGGCGGAGGACCTCAGGCCGAAAAGGGCGCCAAGGCAAATATCGGGCACCGACCTACACGAAACCGATCGGACGCCACGACACCATCCCGAAGCGCGGTTGATATCGGGCCACCCCTCTCCCTGGTCCCTCTCCCACAAGGGGCGAGGGGACGATGGGATTTGCCGACCCATTGGTCTGAACGGGCGCGTTTTCCAGCAATGGGTAGACCCAAACCGCGTCCCCTCGCCCCTTGTGGGAGAGGGACCAGGGAGAGGGGTGTCCTGAGACTCGACGATGCCAGACAGCGCACCGGTCCGATCGGAGACCTATATTAGCCGCCCGCCCTCTCCTGCCCGAGGTCCTACGCCTTCGCGTAGGATGACAGATTTATATATAGGAAACAGCCGGATAGGGCATCGCCCTCCATCCTTAGCCTCCCCTCCCCATAGGGTGTCATCCTACGCGAAGGCGTAGGACCTCTGGCCGAAAAGGGCGCCAAGGCAAATATCGGGTGCCCTCAGCTCTCCAGCGCGCCGCCATCCTTGGCCGTCGCCGAACGCTCGTCGCCGACGATCTTCACGAGGTCATCGCCCACCCGGATGGCGCGGGCGAGCACGCGGGTCAGCACCAGGCCGGGCGCCACGGCATGGACCGGCACCACCGACGCAGGATCGCCCGGCACCGGAATCAGTTCGGCGACGAGCTGCCCGGCCCTGACCACATCGCCCGGCTTGACGTGGAAGAAGGCCATGCCGCCGACCGGCGCCCTGATCATCTCGACATAGGACTGCGGCACGCCCTTGCCGGTGAACGGCCCGACCGGCGTCGCCGCCGCATCGGTGATCACCCCGCGTCCGACCAGGAAGCGGTAGAGGCCCTCGCCGTCCTTCTCGGCCGTGTCCGGCCCGACGTCGTGAATGCCCTTCAGCTCCACCGTCGCCACGACGCGGCGCTCGAAACCGCCCGCCGCCAGATGCGGCCGGAAAGCCGCCTCGTCGAAGGAAGCGTCGGTGCCGCCCTCGAAGGTCAGCACGGCGCCGCAATCGAGGACGGCGGCGAGGTCGGCGCTGTGCGGCCAAAGTTCGGCCGGCATGTAGAGATAGTTCGGCCCCTCGTTGTCGCAGTGAAGGTCGAGCACCAGATCGGCGTCGAGCGCCAGCTTCTGCAGCGTCGCCTTCAGCCGGCGGTCGCAGGAGACGCCGTCGGCGTCGTCGGTCAATAGCGCCGGATCGGGCCGGTCGATCAACGCGAAGGCGCGGTTGAAGTTGGTGCGGCTGCCGTAGAAGAAACGGCCCTGATGGTCGTCCCACTGGAACTGGTTGAGGCCGATCGGATTGGCGAAGGGCACGACGGTGACCGAGCCCCTGAGCCGTCCCTCCGCCTCGGCGGCCTGCAGCCTGGGGATCAGCACGTGCAGCGCCGCGACGCCAGGCAACTCGTTGCCGTGCAGCGCCGCCTGCAAATAGGCTTTGGGCGCCTTGGGATCGGAGCCCTGAAAGCGCAGCACCGTCAGGGAATAGCAGAGGCCCGGCATGTCGCCGGGAAGGGTCAGAATCGTCTTGTCCATGCCGTCCGTCCATAGAGAATGCGACGGAGTCCTAGCATCCGGGACGGCGGCAAGGCGATGAAAAACAACGGGCTCAGAAAACCGTAGCCGTCTCGGCCGGCACGCTGACCGCCGGCGTTCCCGCCGCGAACACCTTGCCGATGCCGATCACCAGCGGCTGGTCGGTCGGCACCGAGCCGAGCGCCACCAGATCCCCGAGGCGATGGCGCTCCAGCCGCTGCCCGCGCTGGCCGACGCCGAAGCCGAACGCCACCGGCGTTTCCGGCGGCAAACCCTCGGCGATCAGCCGAGCGGCCAGCCGGCCGGCGGTGCGGCCGCCCATGTAGACGATCAGCGTCGTGTCGGGATCGGCGAGGCCGCGCCAGTCGAGCCCCTCGTCGAGCTCGCCGCTCTTGGCGTGGCCGGTGACGAAGCGCAGCGAGTGGGCGGCATCGCGATGGGTCAGCGAGGCGCCGAGCGCCGCGGCGAGAGCGATGCCGGCCGAGATGCCCGGCACCACCTCCACGGTGACGCCCTCGGCGACGAGCCGCTCGATTTCCTCACCGGCCCGGCCGAACACCATGGGATCGCCGGCCTTCAGGCGAACGACGCGCTCGCCGGCCCGCGCCAGTTCGACCATCAGCTCGTTGATGTCTTCCTGCCGGCAGGACGCCCGGCCGCCGCGCTTCCCAACCATGACGCGCCGCGCCTCGCGGCGGGCCAGCTCCAGCACGTCCGGCGAGACGAGATCGTCGTAGAGCACCACGTCGGCCGATTGCAGCGCCCGCACCGCCTTCAGCGTCAGGAGCTCCGGCTCGCCCGGCCCGGCGCCGACCAGGATCACCCGGCCCGGCTGTTCGGCCGACCGGGCGGCGCCTTCCACCTCGGCGACCAGCCGCGCCGCCTCGCCCTCGTCCGGCGCCGGTCCGAAGGCGCGCTCGGCGAAGCGTTCCCAGAAATTGCGCCGTGGCGCGCCGGGCGCCAGGCGTGAGGTGACGGCGTCGCGGATGCGGCCGGCCAGCGCGCCCCAGGCGGAGATCGCCGGCGGCAGCAGCGTCTCGATGCGGCGGCGGATCGCCTGCCCCATCACCGGCGCCGCGCCGTCGGTGGAGATGCCGATCACCACCGGCGAGCGGTTGACGATCGAGCCGAACAGCACGTCGCAGGCGTCCGGCTTGTCGACGATGTTGACGAGCGCCCCGGCCGCGTGGCCGGCCGCCTGGAAGGCGGCGATCTCCTCGGGCTCGTCGCTGTCGAGCACGGCGAGCGCGCTGCCGGCGAGATCGGCGTCCGCCCAGCCGCGCCTAAAGAGCGTCAGCCGGCCCGGCGGCGTGCCGCGCTCGACGACGGCGACGAGCTCGACATCCGGCGCCTCGGCGAACACCTGGACGTCGCCGCCGGCCGCCGAAAACAGCTCGGCCTTCCAGGCCACCGCTTCCGAGCTGCCGGCCACCACCACCCGCCGGCCCGTGAGGTCGACGAACAGCGGCAGCCGGGCCAGCGGCTGCATGCGGGCCGGAAAGGTGCGGAGCGGGGCGCGTCCGTCGCGCTCGGTCATCTCGGGCATCCTGGTCAGGGTTCAGTGAGGCGTCAGTATCTCAAAGGCGGCGGCGCGACAGAAGAACCGCCGTGCCAAACTCCGTCCATAGCCGGATTTTCATTGCCCGAATACTGCGAAAGGCAGTCAGGTTTTTCCCGGTCCGACAATCGAAGGTCGCCGAAAGAGTTCGCCGCCGGCATCGACGCCCTCGGGAGGCGGCAATGTCCGGCGGCGATGCGCTGGGCCCTATTGTCGGGCCGGTTCCCTTGGAAGGTGCGCCGTTCTCGGCCCACTCGGATTGAGAAAAAGCAGAAAGCGTGCCAGTCCCCGGAGCGTTCCATGGAGGACGCGGCGGCGGCTGGCGGCACCGTGCCCGAGGTTCTCCGCCCACACGGAGGGCGGTAGTTTATATAACTGTTTTCTCTATATAATTCTGTCATCCTGCGCGAAGGCGCAGGACCTCGGGTAGAACGGAACAATCGGCCGATATAGGTCTCATGAGCCAAGCGGGGCGGACAAAACGCAGCCGCCGTACCGGCTGCCCATTTCGCGGGCATCTGCCCAAGAGTCGTGCCGGGCTGTTGCCCGCAAACGACGACGCGCCGGGCGGGGCACCCGGCGCGTCGATGGTCGGCATTAGGCGGGACGGGGGGGAGGGGCAACCCGCCTCAGAGCACGACCAGCGTTTTCTCGATATTGCCGCGCGTCGCATGGCTGTAGGGGCAGACCACGTCGGCCTTCTTGACGAGGTCCTCGACCACGGCGCGCTCGACGCCCGGCACCTTGATCTCCAGCTTGGCAGTGATGCCGAAGCCGGTGCCGTCGTCGCGCGGACCGATGCCGATATGCGCGTCGATCGACGCCTCGGCCGGAATGGATACCTTTTCCTTGGACGCCACGAACTTCAGCGCGCCCATGAAGCAGGCCGAATAGCCGGCCGCGAACAGTTGCTCCGGATTGGTGCCCTGACCGTTGTCGCCGCCCATCTCCTTCGGGGTCGACAGATCGACCTTCAGCCGGCCGTCGGAGGTCTCCGAGTGGCCGGTGCGGCCGCCGGTCGTGTGGGCATGGGCGGTATAGAGAATGGTCATGGCTTCCTCGCCTGTTGGTGTTCCGATGCCCATATTAATTGCGCGCAATTCAATTTCGAGCAATTCACAATTCCGTGATCACCGGCGATTTCCGCTGGGGAATTGTGGCCTGCACCGTATATTGATCCCCGTATTCGGCGAAAAAACGCCGAAGGCCACGAAAGGTTCCAACTTCGGATCGACATGACCAGCGCGCCCAAGCTCTCCGACCAGCTCTGCTTTGCCGCCTATTCCTTCACGCACGCCCTCAACCGCGCCTACCGGCCGCTGCTCGAGCCGCTCGGCCTCACCTACCCGCAGTATCTGGTCATGCTGGTGTTGTGGGAGGACGACGGGCAGACGGTGAAGGAGATCGGCGACCGCCTGAAGCTCGATTCCGGCACGCTGACGCCGCTGCTGAAGCGGCTCGAGGCGGGCGGCTACGTGACGCGCCGGCGCGGGCGAGAGGACGAGCGGCAGGTGATCGTCCGCCTCAGCGACGAGGGACGGGCCCTATCGGAGAAGGCGGCGCAAGTGCCGGTCGAGCTCGGCTGCGCCATGGGCGCCGGATTGGGAGAGATCGCCGAGCTGCGCGAGCGCCTCACTGCCCTGCGCGACCGGTTAGGCGAAGCCGGCTGTGCCGTCGGCGAGCCGGAGGCGAGCCAGGGGTGACCGGCGAACGATGCCTCGAAATGACGACCGATCGGGCTCTCATCCAGACGATTTTCGAGCCGAGGGGATACCGATCCGCGCGAGAAAAATGCGTCAGCCCAATAAGATAGGGCGTTTCCTGCCTTTCGGAATCACGACGGCCCGCCGCCGTCACTCCAGATTGGTGTGATTGGCGCGCATCGCTTCCGGGCCGACCTTCAGCGCCTCGCGCAGCTTGAGGATGAGGCATTCGAACAGCACATACTGGGCGCCCTCGAACAGCGATCCCATCGGCAGCACCGAGGTCGACGGGCCGGAATCGTTGGCCATCGTCTGCGCCGGGATGGTCAGCACGACGTCGGCGGCCAGGGGACAGGCCCCGCCGGGCTGCGCCGTCACGCAGAGCGTTTGGGCGCCGGCTTCGGAGGCCGTCTTCATCAGCGCGGCGACGGTCGAAAAATATCCCGGCCCGGCCGAAACGATGAGCAGATCCCCCCGGCCGAGCGGCGGCGCGTTCATGTCGCCGACCACCGACGCCGAACGCCCCAGATGATGGAGCCGCATGGCGAGCCCCTTGATTTGCAGCCCCTCGCGCCCGACGCCATAAAGCGCTATCCGCCTGGCGGCGGCGATCGCCGCCACGGCCCGATCGACCTCGGATTCGTCGATGCGGGTGAAGACGGCGGCCAGATCGTCGAGCGCCCGCCGATAGATCGACACCATTTTCCATCCTCCTGTTGGGCCTCCGCACGGCGGAGCGGGACCGGCTCAGGCCGACCTGAGCAGAGCCATCGCCGCCTGCATGTCGGAAAGGACGGTCGCGTCCGGTTCCTCGAAGGCATAGACGACCTCGAGGAAGAACGTTTGGTCCTTCAGCTTGTGCCGGTTCCAGAAGGCCGACAGATCGGCCGGACTTATCAGTCCGTCATGCGTGAAGTTCCAGTGCCGATCGTAGAGGCCGTCGGTCTGCTGGATGTGGTAGGCGGCGATGTACTCGCCGCAGACGGTCATCCAGTGCTCCATGGTGGCGTCGTCGCCGAACAGTGGCTTGAACATGGCGTGCCCCCAATCGACGTTGAGGCGCACGGGCACATCCGTCGCTCCCTCGAGGTCGTGCATCAGGCGCAGCGCGTCGGCGGCCGTCGAGGGAAATTCGGTCGACAGCGGCACCGGCTCGACCATGAGCATCTCGAGGCCGCGCGCCTTGGCGTGGCGGGAAATCCCCACGTAGATGTCGAGCGCCGTCTTGTAGATTTCCCGGCGTTTTCCCGGATCGACGGCATCGTCGGCGCTGAACGAGCCGAACGGCATGCCGGCGACCGGCACCTCCATGGCGGCGGTCATGTCGATCGCCCGGACCAGATGCTGGCGGCCGAGGTCGCGCAGTTCCGGCGTCGGCGCCAGGATGTGGTTGTAGCTGTAGCTGGCGAGGCCGCCGAAGCTGCTCTCGACGGTGACACCGGCCCGGGCGAAGGCCTGGGCATAGGCGCTGGCAAGCGCGTCGCGCTGGGCTTCCGGCCACCAGGGATCGACGAGATCCCAGGTGAACTGGACGTAGCGGGTGTCGAGATCGTCGGCGACCAGAGCGGCCAGGCGCTCGGCTTCCAGCCAGCGTTTGACGGCGAAGGAGAGGTTGAGTCCGAGTTTCATGGGGATCCTCGCTTGGTCTCCGGTTCAGATGTCGCGACGCATGTAGCGGCGGGAGATGGCGTCGAACGAGATGGCCAGCACCACGATGACGCCGCTGACGACGCCCTGCCAATAGGGCGACACGCCGAACAGGACGATGATGTTCTCGATGATGGCGATGATGGCCGCGCCCAGGATGGCGCCGACCGGCGTGCCGACGCCGCCGGTGGTGGCGACGCCGCCGATGACCGAGGCGGCGATCGGCGGCAGCACCCAGGTGGCGCCGATCGACGGCTGGGCCGTGCCGAGGCGGGCGACCATCAGCAGGCCGGCGAGAGCCGCCAGCGTGCCGGCGGCCGTGAACACCAGGACGCGCACCCGGTTGACCTTGATGCCGAGCATGGCGGCGGCGGCGGCGTTGTTGCCGATGGCATAGATATAGCGGCCGAGCGGCGTCTTCAGGGTGACGAAGGCGGCGATCGCCAGCACCACGATCATGACGACGAACGGCACCGGCACGCCGAGCACGTCGCCGCGCCCGAGGAACTGGATCTCCTTGGGGATGTTGGTGATGGCCACGCCCTTGGTCAGCACCAGGTTGATGCCGCCGTAGATGCCGGCCGTGCCGATGGTCAGCACCAGCGAGTGCAGCCCGAGCTGGGTGACCATGATGCCGTTGAAGAAGCCGAGGCCGGCGCCGAGGGCGAGGCTGAGGAAGATGGCGATCCAGGGATTGATGCCGAAGCTCATCATCAGAATGCCCGCGACGACGCCGCACAGGCCGCCGATCACGCCGAGCGACAGGTCGAGCTCGCCGAGGATCAGCAGCATCGACTGGCCGACCGTCACCAGGCCGACGAAGGCCAGCGACCGGGCGATCACCGATATGTTGTAGGACGTCAGGAAATAGGGGGACAGCAGGGCCGACAGCACGAAGATGATCAAGAGGGCAACGAATACGCCGGCAAGCGAGTTCGCCAGGAGGAAGGAAAGGGTTTTACGCTGCATTGGAATGACTCCCGGAGCCGAAGATGGCGCCGATAAGCGTCTCGTTGCTGGTGGTGGCGTTGTCGAAGCTGCCCGTCTGGCGGCCCGCGTACATGGTGACGATGCGGCTCGCGCACTTGCGCAGCTCGTCCATCTCGGAGGAGATCAGGATGATGCCGACCCCGGATTCGGCGAGGCGCTTCATGATCTTGTAGATTTCCGCCTTGGTCCGGACGTCGATGCCCTTGGTCGGCTCGTCGAAGATCAGCACCGACGGCGAGGTGGCCATGGCCCGGCCGATGATCGCCTTCTGCTGGTTGCCGCCCGACAGGAACGAGATCTTCTTGTCCATGCTGGCGGTCTTGATGTCGTAGGCGGCGATGATCGCTTCGACCAGGGTCCGTTCCCGGCGCGAGGAGATGCCGAACCGGGCCAGCGTCTGCTTCAGGATCGAGATGCCGATGTTCTCGCGCAGCGAAAGCTGCGGCAGGATTCCGTGCAGCTTGCGCTCCTCCGACAGGTAAAGCAGGCCGTGGTTGACCGAATGGCTGGTGTCGCCGAGCGTATGGGGGTGGCCGCGCAGCCTGACCGTGCCGGCCCTGGCCTTCAGGTAGCCGAAGATTGTCTGCATCACCTCCGAGCGGCCGGCGCCGAGCAGGCCGGCGAAGCCCAGGATCTCCCCGTGGCGAAGCTCGAAGCTTATGTCGTGGAAACGGCGGCCGGCGAGGCCCCGGACTTCGAGGATCGGCGGACCCGATGGCGGCTCGGCCGGCGGCGTCGGACGGAAATGCTCCTCGAAGGAAAGCTCGGAACCGCTCATGGCGCGGATGAGATCGCGCTCGGTGATGTCGGCGATCCGGCCGTCGGCCACTTTTTCGCCGTTGCGCAGCACGGTGAAGTCGTCGCCGATCTCCAGCACCTCGCCCATCTTGTGCGAGATGAAGATGATGGCGTGGCCGGTGTCGCGGAACGACCTGACGACGTTGAAGACGCGCTCGATCTCCGTCGTCGTCAGCGACGACGTCGGTTCGTCGAGGATCAGCACCTTCATGTGCTTGTTGGTCGAGGCGCGGGCGATCTGCAGCAACTGCTGGTCCGGCACCGAGATGTTGCGCACCAGGTCCGACGGCCTGGCGGTGATGGCGAAGCGGTCGAGATAGGCCTTCGCCTCGCGCTCGAGGGCGCGCTGGCTGATCAGGCGGCCGGTGAAGTCGGCGCGGTCGTAGGGAATGAACAGGTTTTCCGCCACCGACAAATGCGGGAACAAACTGAGTTCCTGCGGTACGTAGGCAATGAAGCGGAACTTCGCCGGATCCTCGGCGACGTCCTTGCCGTCGATGATGATACGTCCGCGGGTCGGCGCCGGATCGGAGCCGGTGATCAGCTTGACCAGGGTCGACTTGCCGGCGCCGTTTTCGCCGGCCAGGACGTGGACGCGACCAAGCTCCAGCTTGAGACTGACGTTGTCCAGCGCGCGGACGCCCGGAAAGTCGCGTCCCAAACCTTCAACTTCGAGAAATGCCATGGTTCGTGTCCTGGGGGCCGAGGCGGCCGGCCTCCGCTCGCGAGGCGGCCGACCGTTCCGGGCGGGATCGCCGCCCCGTTGCACTCGCGGGAGGGATCGGGCCGGTCCCTCCCGCGGCGGCGGATGCCGCTGGGCCTGGATCACTCGCCGATATTGTCCTTGGTCAGCACGGCGATGCCGGTATCGATGGTCTTCGGCGTTTCGACGCCGAGGGCCTTCTGCCACATGGTCATGACGGCCCAGTAGCCCTGCATCTGCGGCTTGGTCGACGACGAGCTGTCGGCGATGCCGTCGCGGATGGCCTGAAGCATCTCCGGCAGGTTGTCGAGACCGACCAGCGTGACCTGGCCGGCCTTGCCGGCTTCGGTGATGGCCTGGGCGATGCCGATCGGGCCGGCCGCGTCGCAGGCGACCCAGCCCTTGAGGTTCGGGTTGGCCTGCATGATGGCGGCCGCCTGCTTCTGGGCCGTCTCGATGTCGTCGTTGTCGATGCCGGTGGCGACCAGCTTGATGTTCGGATACTTCTCGAACACCTTCTTGTGGCAGTCGGCGCGGATCGCGTGGTTCGGCGCGCTCGGCACGCCCATCATGATGGCGACTTCGCCCTCTTCGTTGAGCAGCTTGACCAGACGTTCGGACGCGATCTCCGCCTGCTCGCAGAAGTCGTTGCCGATCGCCGTCAGCTCCATGCCCTCGGGCGGCACGGAGTCGAACACCGACACCTGGATGCCTTGCTCGATGGCCTCCTCGAGCGGGGCGCGGTTGCCGGAGGGGTCGAGCAGGTCGATGGCGATGCCGTCCGGATGGGTGGCGATCGTCGATTCGAGGATCTGGTTCTGCTGGACGACGTCAGCCTGCTGCGGCGCGCTGTACTCGATGGCCACCTTGGCGCCGGTCTGGGCCTCGATCACCGCGGCGGCATGCTTGGCACCGTCATTCACCAGGTCGAACCAGGGATGGACGACCTTCGGAACGATGACGAAGCGGAAGCTGTCCTTCTTGGTCAGACCCGGCAGCTCGTCGGCGAAGGCCGCGCCGGTGAACAGAAGGGCGGAAGCGGTCAGCAGAGCTACGGTAAGCTTTTTCATGGGTACTCCTCCTTGGTTTTGGCGCCTGCGTTGGTGTCGAACGTTGTCGGCAGGGCCGAGAAAAGACGACAAACGACTTCGGCATGAAGTATGGACTTTCCCTCCAGGTCCTTTCTTTTTTTCTTTAGCGTCTATATCGAATCCTCCACACTTAAGAAGATTACAATTGCATCAACTTCAATTTCCACTCAAATTTATTTATAAAATGGCAAGATAATACTTTATTTATACTACAAATCATTTCGACAATAAAAAGCCACTTCGCACCGGCTGCCGGGCGATCGTTCAAGCTCTGGTTTCGCTTTGGCGGCGAAGCGAAGCTCGGGGAGACGATCTGTCCCTATGCGGTCCGCTCAGGCGCCGATCGGCTATCTCCGGCCGATTACGCGGGCACCGGACATGTAGCCTCCCTTGTTACGGACGCGAGGCGCGCAAGCGCACCGTTTCCCCGTTCAAGCCGCGGCCGCGTCTCTTCTCCCTCGATGCCGCATACCATGCGTTTTGTTATTGTTACCACAATTATTGATAACATCTACCATGCCAGTGTCAAGCGCGCGCGCCGATGCTTCGGAGCATCGCATGGGATTCCTCTAAATGATTTGTTGGAAAAATATTTATATAACAGATATATACAAGCGTCCTATGGGATATAGAAGTTGCATGCGCTTGCTGCAAAAAAGTGGCGATTGCGACATTGTCACATATGGTTGTGATTTATAGCGAGGAATTGTGAGAGAAAACCAAATCGATTATGTTCCGCATCATGGAAAGTGATGCAAAACGTAACTGGAGCATGTCCTGCTTTTTTCGGAATCGGGGGGATTCCTTCGCTTTGCAGACCATGATTCAGGATGCGGTCTGTTCTCTCGAATGATTTGCGTGAGCGCGTTGTCGCAGCGGTGGCCGGTGGCGCGACGTGCCGGTCGGTGGCCGCCCGGTTCGCCCCCGATCATCGCCCTTAGGCGAGCCGCAGCCCCGCGTCGTCGAACAGGTGCAGGTCGGCCGGAGCGAACGCGAGGCGCACGCTTTCGCCGGCCCGCAGGGCATGCTGGCCGGCGAGCACCGCCTGCAGGCGTTCACCGCCGCCCGTCCGGCCGTGGATGACCGTCTCGGAGCCCAGGGCCTCGACCAGCGTCACCTCCACCGGCACGCCGTCGCCGCCGTCGCCGGCCAGCGAGATATGCTGCGGACGCAGCCCGACGCTGACGGCCTGGCCCGGCGCGACGCCGGCGGCCGGCCGCGGCACCGCCACGCTCAGCCCCATCAGCGACACCGACGTCGCCGTATCGCCGGCCTCGACCACCGTTCCCTTGACGAAATTCATGCTCGGCGCGCCGATGAAGCCGGCGACGAAGCGATTGGCCGGGCGGTTATAAAGATCGAGCGGCGTGCCCACCTGCTCGACACGGCCCTTGCGCAACACGACGATGCGGCTCGCCAGCGTCATCGCCTCGATCTGGTCGTGCGTCACGTAGATCATGGTGGTCCGGAGACGGTCGTGCAGGGCCGACAGCTCGGCGCGCATGGAGATGCGCAGTTCGGCGTCGAGGTTGCTGAGCGGCTCGTCGAGCAGGAAGGCGGTGGGATTGCGCACGATGGCGCGGCCGATGGCGACGCGCTGGCGCTGGCCGCCGGACAACTGGCCGGGACGCCGTTCGAGATAGTCGCCGATCTCCAGCATGCGCGCCGCCTCGGCGATCCGCTTGTCGATCTCGGCGCGCGGCATGCGGGCGTTTTCGAGGCCGAAGGCGAGGTTCTGCCTGACGCTCATGTGCGGATAGAGCGCGTAGGACTGGAACACCATGGCAAGGCCCCGATCGGCCGCCGGCACCGTGTTGACCAGCTTGCCGTCGATGTGGATCTCGCCGCTGGTCGGCCGGTCGAGCCCGGCGATCTGGCGCAGCAGCGTCGACTTGCCGCAGCCGGACGGGCCGACGAACACGACGAACTCGCCGTCGCGGATATCGAGGTCGATGTCGTGCAGCACGCCGAGAGCGCCGAAGGACTTGCAGACTTTTTCGAGCGTGATCCGGCTCATTTGGCGTGTTTCCTCATTTCAGTCCGGATGTGGCGATGCCGCGCGCGATGAACCTTTGCAGGAAGACGAAGACCAGCACCACCGGGATCATGGTGACCACCGTCATCGCCAGGATGTAGTGCCACTGGACGTTGAGCTGGCCGGCGTAGACGTTGAGGCCGACCTGCAGCGTGTAGAGCTGCGATTGACTGAGCACGATCAGCGGCCACAGGAAATCGTTCCAGCGCCAGACCACCGAGAAGATCGCCAGCACCGCCAGCGCCGGGGTGGCCAGCGGCAGCACGATGCGCCAGTAGATCTGCCATTCCGACGCCTTGTCCATGCGCGCCGCGTCGATCAGCTCGTCGGGGATGGTCAGCATGTACTGGCGCAGCAGGAACACGCCGGTCGGCGTCGCCACCGTCGGCCAGATCACGCCCCACAGCGAGTTGAACAGGCCGAGCGCCGAGATCATCGAATAGAGCGGCACCATGATCACGCCGAGCGGCACCATCAGCGTGCCGACGATGACGATCAGGATCAGCGACTGGCCGCGGAACTTGTATTTGGCGAGCGCGAAGGCGGCCATCGAGTTGATGAGCAGGGTGACGGCGGTGGCCATCACCGTCACGAACACCGAGTTCCACAGATAGCGCAGGAAGTCGAAATGCACGAAGGGCTCGGTATAGTTGGAGGTGGCGAAGGACACCTTCTCCACCGGCTGGCGGTCGGCGATGTTGACCTTGACGATGGTCTCCGGCGCCCTGGGGTCGACCATCTGGGCGACGATGCCGATGCGGCGCACCTCGGCGAGGACGACGGTCCGCCCGTCCGCCTGCCGGACCTCATAGAGGGGCAGCGGGCGGTCGTAGCCGGCGACGATCGCCTCCTCGATCACGTAAGGCATCAGCGTCGGCGGGAAGGCGGCGAGCGCCGCCGGCGTCTTGAAGGACGACAGGACCAGCCAGACCGCCGGGCCGAACATCACCAGGAGGCCGCCGATCAGCCAGACCCAGGTGACGACGTCGGTCCAGTGCCAGCGGTCGCCGCCGCGCCGGCGGGTGAGGAAACGGAGAACATTGCCCATCACCGCTCTCCCTTCTTCTCGTTGCGGCGGGAGGCCGCCATCTGCACCAGCGTCAGCACCACCAGCACGGCGCCCATCAGGATCGAGGCGGCGGCGGCGAGGCCAGGATCGCGCAGGTCGGAGGCGAAGCCCTTCTCGTAGATATATTGCGTGAGATACATGGTGCTGGTGCCGGGGCCGCCGCCGGTCAGCACATAGGCCTCGTCGAACACCTGCACCGAGCGGATCAGCCCGAGCACCAGCACCACCAGGAGATTGGGCATCAAGAGCGGCAGGGTGATGCGGAAGAACACCCGCGTCCGCCGCGTGCCGTCCATCTCGGCGGCCTCGTAGAGTTCCTTGGGAATGGCCTGCAGGCCGGCCAGCAGGATCAGGGCGAAGAAGCCGACGCGCGCCCAGATGGTCACGCCGACGGCGGCGGCGAAGGCGGCGTTGCGGTCGGTCAGCCAGCTATAGGGCTCGAAGCCGAACAGCTCGTAGAGCACCAGGTTGAGCAGGCCCTGGCGCTGCAGGATCCAGCGCCAGATCAGCCCGACGACCACCGGCGACAGCAGCACCGGGAAGAAGAAGACGGCGCGCCAGAAGCTGCGGCCGGCGATCTCGCGGTTGAGCACCAGGGCGGTGACCAGCGCCACCAGGATCATCAGCGCCACCTGGACCACGACGAACAGCGCGGTGTTGCGCGTCGACACCCAGAAGCCGTCCTCCACGCAGGTGCTCGGATCGAGATAGCTGCGGCAGTCGAAGATGTCGCGATACTGCGCCGCCCCGACGTAGAAGCGCTGGTCGAGGAAGATCTCCGTGCCGCCGGTCACCGAATAGACGAAGTTGATGACGAAGGGCACCAGCACGAAGATGGCGAACACCGCCATGTTCGGCAGCAGGAAGAAGGAGGCCATGCCGGTGAGGCCGGCGAGCCGCTGCCAAGCGCGCAGCGGCACGTCGATCACCTGCATGACGGCCTTGACCGGGATCAGCAGCAGGCCGTCGGACCGGCGCGCCGGCCGGGCTTCTTGGCCCTCGTGTCGGTTGCTCATGGTGTGTCCGCCCGGAAGGTGCTGCGGGGAAGCCGGCGGGAGGAACCGCCACCAAGGCCGGAAGGCCGGGGCCGTTCATCCGCCGGTTGGCAAGCGGGTGGTCCGGTTGTCGCGGCCGGACCACCGGCCTTTAGCTCTCGTGGCTACTGGGCCTCGGCGACCTTGGCGGCGACATCGGAATCGATGCGCGCAAAGGCGTCCTCGAGGCTGATCTCGCCGGCGACCGCCTGGCTCACCCGCGTCACCAGCGCGCCGTAGAGGGTGTCCGACCACTTCCAGCCCGGCAGCTTGAGGGCCTCCGGCGAGGTGGTCGTGGTGGCGGCGACGAAGGCGTCGAGCGCCGCCTTGACCTGCGGGTCGTCGGTCTTGAAGTCGAGGCCGCCGGCGATCACTTCCTTGTTGGCCGGCAGGAACAGCGTGCGCTCGGCGAATTCCTTGGCCACCGGGGTCGAGGCGAGATAGTCCATCACCTTGGCCACCTCCTCGGGGTTCTTGGTGGCCTTGATGGCGACGAGGCCGGCGCCGCCCGGCATGCCGGTGCAGGCGGCCGGACCGCAGGGATTGCCGGTCGCCACCCAGTCGAAGGCGTTGCCGATCTTGGCGGCGAAGTTCGGAACCTGCCAGGATCCCGAATAATAATAGACCAGCTGGCCGTTGATGAAGTCCTCGGCGGCGGCGCGATAGGTGGTGCCGGCGGCCGACACGTAGACGTCCTTCGATGCGGTGCCGTCGTTGTTCCAGGCCACGAAGTCGGTGATGAAGGCCTTGGTTCCCGCGTCGACCGGCGCCGGCTTGCCGTCGGCGCCGATATAGTTGCCGCCGTAGGACAGCGCCGGCCCGGTCAGGCGATGGCCCGAACGGTCGAGGGCGATGGCATAGGGAACCTTCTGGTTGTCGGCCACCTTCCTGGCCGCCGCCGCCCAGTCGCTCCAGGTCGCCTTGGCGTCCGGCAGCGGCACGCCGGCCTGCTCGAACAGCGTCTGGTTGGCGAAGCCGCCGGTCAGGGTGATCTGCGTCATGAAGCCGGTGATGGCCTGCGAGCCGTCCGGCCGCATCCAGTCCGCCTGGTCGCCATAATTCCTGACCCAGAAATCGGCGTCCTTGAGATAGGGCGTCATGTCGAGCCAGTATTGCGACAGCGCCTTCAGCGCCGTGACGCGGGCGATGTCCGGGCCGTTGCCGGCGGCGAGCTGCACCGGCAGTTGATCCTTGATGGTGCCGTAGGCCACGTCGTCGATGGTGACGCGGATGTCGGGATTGTCCTTCATGAAGCGGTCGATCAGGTCGTGGAACACCTGGCCTTCCACGCCGTCGGAATACCACATGATCCGGACGTCGCCGGCCCAGGCGGTGGACGACAGCAGCCCCATGGCCGCCGCGGCAAGTATGACTTTCCTCATGGTCTCTCCTCCCCTTGGATATGGACGGGTCTCCATGCCGTCCATCGGCGGTTCCGGCCGGACCCGCCTTTTGCTTTCAGCTTGTCCGAGCCAGCGGCCCCGACGGCAGGCGCGTGGCCTCGCCGGCCACGGTCCAGGCGGCGGGATCGATGGAGCGGCCCTCCGCCTCGACGCGGCCGTCGGCATGCATCCGCACGCGGCCGTATTCCGGATCGGTGATCGAGAGCGTGCCGCCGGCCTCCTCCACCAGCGTCAGTCCGGCGAAAGTCCGGGCGAATGCGTCCGGCGAAGCGTGACGCGACGCCTCGCCGAGCCGCACGATCCACACCGCCTGGCGGCCGGGCAGCCGCAACTCGTTGCCGGCCGTCGGCCCCTCCTCCACCGGTTCGAAGGGCGCGTGCCCCTTCAGGAGAACGAGGCCGTCGCCGCAGGCGGCGAGCGCCACGTCGCCCGTCACCTCCGAGCGGTCGAAGGCGAGGCGCGGGAACCAGCAATGGGTGAAGCCGGGCTGTTCGTCGGCGCAACTGAAGATCATCACGGCCAGGCCGCGATAGTGATGCAGGCGGGGCAGAGCGCCGGAGCCGCCCCAGTAGGACGGGCGGCCGTAGCCGCTGTGGATCACTTCGCCCGGGTGGTTGATCCAGATCTGCGCATCGGGATCGGCGCCGAGCCTGAGGTGCAGCACCGTTTCCTGATAGCCCCACTCGCCCCAGCGATAATGGGCGGCGCTGCCGGCGGCGAAGGCGGCCGTCTTGTAGTGGTAGAGCTTGGCCATGCGGTTCTGGCCTTGCGCGAACACCCATTCCTGGGCGCCCTCGCCGGTGAAATCGGCGACGGCGGCAAGGTCGGGCAAGTCGAGGCCGTGATCGCGCAGGCAGAGCGCCAGTTGCGGCAGTGCATGCACGCGGCGGCCGTAATGGCCCCTGCCCCACAGCAGGCGGGCGACGCCCGACAGCTCCAGCGACGACGACGCCCGCAGCGTGTGCTCGTAGGAACGCCCCTGGGCGCCGGTCAGCACGCCGTGATGGGCCGAGCGGGCGATGATGGTGACGAGGCGGACGATCGCCTTGCCGGCCCGGCGGCGCACGTCGGCGTCGGGCGCCAGCGCAAAGAGCGCGGTGAGGCCCTTGAGGTCGATCGGGAAATAGGGGGCCGAATTGAACTCGGCCATCTCCCATTCCTCGAAATGATCGAGCCAGGCCCGCACCCGGCCAAGGCCCACCGCGCCCTGCTGCCGCCCGGGACGGCCCGAGCGGACGAAGCGGTCGTCCGGCAAGAGAGCGCCGGCCAGATAGGCGGCGGTGTGGAACAGCAGAGCGTGGTTTTCCGAGAAATACCACTGCACGTCGTTGCCCGGCTCGTCCATCCAGTAGCGATAGGCGAGGATGGCCCGGTCGACCCGCGCCCGGACCTCTGGCGCCATGTCCTTTCCATAGGCGATCCGGCTCCACAGAAGCGGCACCAGCGCGAAGTCGGCGCAGTCGTGACAGTCCTCGATGGTCGGCAGGAAGGACAGGATCATGGCGTCGGTATCAGTGCCCGGCCGTCCCGAGGCGAGGCGCGCCAGCGCGGTCACCGTGTCGGCCTCGCCGTGCAGGGAAACTTCGTCGAGCGCCTCGGCGATGCGCGCCTGAAGCCCGGCCGGCGCCGCCCCCTGGCGGGCCGTGTGGCAGATCTCGACGCCGAACACCCGCGTGGCCGTGAAGGCGCCGGCGCTGAGCGCGACGTGGAAATGCCGGAAATCGGCCGGCAGCGCTTCGGCCCCGGCGAGCACCAGGCGGCCGGCGCCGGCCTCGAGCCGGGTGCGAAGACGCGGCTTTTCCTCGCGCGACATGAAATCGCCTTCGATGACGATCGCCGCGTCCGCCGCAAACGACAGCGGCTTGGGGGTGATGAGCGCGATCTCCTCGTTCTTGTAGACCGGCCGCTCGAAATGCATGCCGTCGAGCGCCGCTTCCAGCTCGGCCGCCGCGCCGGCCGTCACCGGCAGGGGCAGCGCCTGCTCGGCGGCCGGGCCGGCGACATAGTCGAGCTCGAAGAAATAGCGGGCGTCGCGTTCGGCCAGGTCGTCGAACCAGATGGCGATGTCGTTGAACCCGGCCTTCAGGGCGACCGGGAAGTCCTTCTTGACCTCGAGGTTGCGGACATAGTCGGCCATGAAGCCCGCTTCCGCGCCGTTGACGTGGAGAATGGCCCCGCCGCAGGTGCCGAGGCGCAGCAGCGCGTCGCCGGCGGCCTCCGCCACGATCACCGTGCGCGCCCAGGTGCCGATCACCGTCGGCCGGAACCAGAAGCCGGAGAGATCGACGCGCGGCGAGCCGAAGGGCAGCCAGAAGCGGTCGAGCGCGAAATCGGCCGTGACCGCCGGCCGCCGCGCCCGCCGCTCGAGGCCGAAGGCGGTGCGGCAGGGATATTCGTGCGGAATGAAATTCTTATGCTTGGTCAGGAAGAAGAACGGATCCATCTCGCCGTGCATCGGCTGATCCGGCACGTCGTAGCGCGCCTCCTGCGTGGCGCCGAGCTGCCAGTAGGTGATCGGCGCGCCTGCTGGCAGCGGGCGGCGAAGGTGATCGACATCGGACGGGGACGACACGACTGCGCTCATTTGAGATCCGCCACGGCAACGGGGTTGACGTCGGTATAGGCCTGATTTTCGCCGGTCATGCCCCAGACGAAAGCATAGGGGCCGGTGCCGGCGCCCATGTGGATGGACCAGGCCGGCGACAGCACGACGTCGCCGCCGGCGGCGATCAGGCTGCGCGTCTCGTCCGGCCGGCCCATCAGGTGGATCACCCGGTCCTCGGGGGCGAGGTCGAAATAGCAATAGGCCTCCATGCGCCGTTCGTGCAGGTGAGGCGGCATGGTGTTCCAGACGCTGCCGGGCGCCAGGTCGGTGATGCCCATCAGCAGCAGGCAGGAGGGGGCGACTTCCGGGTGGATGTACATCCTGAGGCGCCGCTGATTGGAGCGCGCCGTCTCGCCGAGGTCGACCGGCTTGGCCTCCTCGCGGCTGATCAGGCGGTGCGGGATGTCGCGGCCGGCCGGCACCGAATTCATGTAGAAGCGGGCCGGCCGGGCGGCGTCGGCGCTTTCCAGCGTCACCTCGCGCGCCCCGCGCCCGACATAGAGGATGTCGCGATTGCCGAGCGCGAAGGCCGCGCCGTCCACCGTGGCGCGGCCGGGACCGCCGAGGTTGGCGATGCCCATCTCGCGGGCGGTGAAGAATAGCGGCGTGCCCACCTCGGCGCCGTCGCCGAAGGTCAGCGGCGCGCCGGTCGGCATGGCGGCCCCGACGATCATCCGGTCGATATGGGTATAGGCGAAGTCCATGTCGCCCGGCCGGAACAGGCCCTCCACCAGGAACTCCGCCCTGAGGCGCTTGGTGTCGAAGCCGGCGATGTCGGCCGGCGAGGCGCCGTAGATCACGCGCATGCTCATCGTCTCAACTCCTCAAACGCCGACGTGATGCAGCCCTTCGGCAAGGCAGAGAATGGCGAGCGCCTGCCCGTAGCCGGTGGGCTGGATGGGAATGTCCCGGTAGAATTGCAGGTCGTGGCCCATGCGCGTGCCGTAGGACACGTTGGCCACGGTTCCGTCGGCACCGATATCGGCCATCACGCGGGCGAGCGCCCGGAGGCCGGCCTCGCGGCAGCCGGCGGGGCCGAGCCCGAGGCGCGCCGCCTTCATCAGGCCGTAGCCGATGGCGGCCGTCGCCGACGTTTCCTCGTAGGAGGCGGGATCATCGAGCAGGGTATGCCAGGCGCCGGACGCGGCCTGCAGCGGCAGCAGGGCGGAAATCTGCGTCTCCAGCACGCCGAGCAGGAAGGTGCGCACCGGCGCCGGGATGTCCGCCAGCTCGACGAGATCGAGGATGCCGACGGTGATCCAGCCGTTGCCGCGGCCCCAGAGGGCGCGGGCGAAATTGTGCCGGCCGTCGAAGGTCCAGCCGTGGAACCACAGGCCGGACCGGGGATCGGCGAGATAGCGGGCATGCAGCAGGAACTGCTGGCAGGCCTCGTCGACGAGATCCCGCCGGCCGCTGGCCTCGCCGTAGGAGGCGAGGAACAGGCCGACCATCACCAGCGTGTCGTCCCAGAGTTCCCGGTCGTTGATCTTGTCGGACACGATATGCGGCAGGCCCCGCTCCGGCGTGCGCGGCATGGCCAGCACCCGGTTCGCCCAGTCGTCCATCACCGGCTGCCAGCGGGGATCGCGGGTATCGCGCCATAAGAGCGACAGCGCCAGCATCGGGGCGGTGGTGTTGACGTTGAGGGGCGGCAGGCCGGCGGCGAGGCGGCCGTCGTACCACGTCTCGATCACAGTGCGCAGGGCGGCGTCGCCGCCGTGCTGCCACAGGCGGACCAGTCCGTAGAGCCCGATGCCCTGCGGCCATTCCCAGGAATTGAAGCTGATATAGTCGCCCGCCGTTCCGTCGAGATTGGGCTCGTTGAAGCGTCCGTCATGGCGCAGCTTCGTCATGCCGTCGACGAGCAAGGTCAGTCGTTCACGCAGAGCGTGCCCGTCGAGGGTCATGTCCAGCCTCCCGTCGTTCCTCCGCCGCCTCCTTGCCCGAGGGCCTGCCGTGCGGCTTGGGGAAAAGCGTCTCACAGGAAAAATAGTTGCGCAATCTGAAAATTTTTTGCAATTTGCGCCGGACAGGGGGGAGCGTCCGGGTGAACAGGATCGGAAAACGGGGAAAGCCCAGCCGCAAGGTGCGCCTCGAGGACATCGCCGAGCGGTGCGGCGTGTCGCTCAGCACGGCGTCGCGGGCGCTGGCCGGCGAAAAGGGGGTCCGCGCCGAGATCCGCGCCCGGGTGGCCGAGATGGCCAAGAGCCTGAATTACGCGGTGCCCACGTCGATCGCCGGGCGCAAGATCGTGCTCGCCGCCTCCGGCGTCGCCATGCTCGACTATGTGCGCAACCAGTTCACCTACCACGTGCTGGAGGGGCTGAACGCCCGCGCCCAGGCGCTCGGCGTCGAGATCGTCACCCGGCCGATCGCCGATCCCCGCCACGACATCGGCTCGCTCGAAGCGGCGCTGGCCGACGACGACATCGCCGGCTTCCTGTTCCTGACGCTCGACGACGAGGACATGCTGTCCCTGACGCGCGGCTTCGCCAAGCCGGTGGTGCTGGTCAACGGCGACGACCCGCTGATGCGGCTGTCGAGCGTGACGCCCTGCAACCGCTCGGGCGCCCGCGCCGGCGCCGAGCACCTGATCGAATTCGGCCATCGCCGCATCCTGTTCCTGATGCGGCGCGGCCGGCGGACCATCGAGCGGCGTTTCGAGGGCTGGCGGGACGCCCTGGTCCACCACGGCCTCGACTGCGACGCCGACCTGGCGGTCGAGGTCGACGACTGGCTTCCCGAACTCGCCGCCGACGCGATCGCCGCCCGGATCGCCCAACGCGGCCTCGACTTCACCGCCGTCTTGACCGCCGGCGACAGCCTGGCGATCGGCGCGATGGCCGGCCTGGCGCGGGCGGGAGTGCGGGTGCCGCAAGACGTCTCGGTGGTCGGCATGGACGACCTGCCGCAGACCGCCTTCGTCAACCCGCCGCTGACCACCGTGCACATCCCGATGCGCGAAATCGGCGCCACCGCGCTCGACCTGCTGCTCGATGCGGTCGACGGCTTCGGCACCCCGGCGCGCCGGCTGGAACTCGCCTGCCACATCGTCGAACGTCAGTCCGTAGGGCGTGCGCCGTGAACGGCCGGCTTTCGGAAGGCGATCAGCCGCTTTTCCTGTAGAACAGCACCCGCCCGGACGGAATGAGCTGGAGCAGGTAATCGAAATCCTTGACGTTTCCCGTCACCAGGGTGAGGCCGAGCTTGCTCGCTTGCAGGAACAGGACGCAGTCCTGAAGGGCGCGCAAGCGGGCGTCCCTGTCGTATCCCTGAAGGCGGCACAGCATGCCCGACAGAAGCGCCGCCCGCCCCAGCAGATCGGCATCGGGCGCGAACACCCGGTGAGGCCGCATGGCCCGGAGAACGGTCCTTATCTGGCGGATTGCCGTTTTTGTTTGCGGGTGCTTCGGATCGAGAACGCCGACCGTATGCATCAGCTCCTGGATCGCCACCGTGGAATGATTGGCTTTGCGTATGTCGAGCAGGGCCAGCAGCGCCTCCGGCGCCCGGCCCTGAAGACTGTCGATGTAGACGCAGGTATCCAGAAGGACTTCCGATCCGGCCTGCGGCTCTTCCGAAATAAAAGGCAGTTCCGCGTCGCTTCGCCGCGCCAGGGTACGCTGAGGATCGAAACGCCCCCAGCGTACGGCGTCATCGAAATCGAAGTCGGCCACTTCAGAAACCCAGCTTCAGATCCGGCGACACCGTATCGTTGACTTCGCGGAGGACACGGCCGAAGTCGTCGTCGAGGGCGATATTTGCCAAGGCGAACTCGATCAGATCGGAGTCGGCCTCGATCCCCGTTTGCTTCTTGGCCTGCTCGACCAGGGCCGGGCTGATCCGTCCCCCGATACGGTGGCTCTTTTCGCCCAACATTCCCGCCCGATCGGCCGCCCGCATGACGGAACGGACGCGCAGCGCGATATCCGGTTCGTTTCCCGATGCGAGCTCGCGCTTGGAACGAGGACGCTTCGCGCTTTTCTCGCCGCCGTGCTTCTCAAGCGCCTTCATCGCCGTCTCCACGTTCGACAATTCCATCATTTTGTCCAACATAACGCGGAGGGTAGCCCGTTTCAAGCGCCGGTTAGCGATTGACCAAGCGGCGGTGCCGGGTCTGGAAGGCGGATATAGGGCGCACTTATCCGAAAGTGCCCGCTCCCCCAAGCCTTCCATCCCCTCTGCATAGCTCTCATGTTCCTCTTTGCCTTGACTTATGCGGCGCAAAACGTCATGTGAGAGCGCAACGGGTGGCAAGCCGCCCCTTATTACGGCCGCGTGAGCGGATCGGTTTCGATCCTTGGCCGTTCCTCCTCCCGATAATTGGCCCGATCACGCGGGGCCGGTTGCTCCCCGCGAACGTCACCGGCTTTCTGCCGGCGATGACGCATGGTTTTGAAAGCAGATTTCCCTTTGACGTCCTTTTCCGACTTCGGCCTTGCCGACAGCCTGACCCGCGCGCTCGTCGACGCGGGATACGAGACCCCCACCCCCATCCAGACCCAGGCGATCCCCGACCTTCTGAAGGGTCGCGACCTCCTCGGCATCGCCCAGACCGGCACCGGCAAGACCGCCGCCTTCGCGCTGCCCATCCTGCAGCGCCTGTCCGCCGGCCGTCCGGCGCAGCCGCGCCGCGTCCGCGCCCTGATCCTGTCACCGACCCGCGAGCTGGCCACCCAGATCGCCGAGAGCTTCAAGACCTACTCGCGCTACATGAACCACATGTCGATCGCCGTGGTGTTCGGCGGCGTCGGCCACCGGCCCCAGGAAGACCGCCTGAAGCGCGGCGTCGACATCCTGGTCGCCACCCCCGGCCGGCTGATGGACCACATGGCCGCCGGCATGGTCTCCCTCGAATCGACCGAGATCTTCGTGCTCGACGAGGCCGACCAGATGCTCGACATGGGCTTCGTCCAGCCGGTGCGCCGCATCGTCAAGCATCTGCCCAAGGCGCGCCACAGCCTGTTCTTCTCGGCCACCATGCCGAAGGAGATCGGCCAGCTCGCCGGTGAATTGCTGTTCAATCCGGTCACCGTCTCCGTCGCGCCGGCCGCCACCACCGTCGAGCGCGTCGATCAGCGGGTGATCCATGTGGAAGCCGCCGCCAAGCGCCGGCTGCTGCTCGACGTGATCGTCGCCGAGAAGCCCGAGCGCGCCCTGATCTTCACCCGCACCAAGCACGGCGCCGACCGCGTCGTCCGCCAGCTCGGCCAGGACGGCGTCGACGCGGCGGCGATCCACGGCAACAAGAGCCAGGCCCAGCGCGAGAAGGCGCTCGCCGCCTTCAAGGCCGGTTCGACGCCGATCCTCGTCGCCACCGACATCGCCGCCCGCGGCATCGACGTCACCGGCGTCAGCCACGTCATCAACTTCGACCTGCCGAACATCCCGGAAAGCTACGTCCACCGCATCGGCCGCACGGCGCGCGCCGGCGCCTCCGGCGTCGCCATCTCCTTCTGCGCCGAGGACGAGCGGCCCTATCTCAAGGACATCGAGAAGGTCACCCGCCAGAAGATCCCGGCCGAGGACCGGCGCGGCACCATCGCGCTTGCCGAGCGGTCGGAGACCTCCGAGCGCGGCGAGCGCCCGGCCGGCAAGCGGCCCCAGCCGGGCGACCGGCGCGGCAGCCGCCGCCCTGCCCCGCCGGCGGTGTCGGCCGAGCAGCAGCGGCGCGACGCCATGCCCGCCGCCAAGGCGCGCCAGCCGGGAGCCGCCAAGCCCTCGCACGCCGCCCACGGCAAGCCGGGCCAGGCCAAGGCCTCGCAGCGTCCCGTCCATCGCGATACCGGCGCCGCCGAGGAGAGCCTCGGCCGCGTCGGCTTCCTGGCCGGCGGCCGCGACGGCCTGAAGCGCCGGCCGGACGGCCAGGGCCGCGGCCACCGCGACGGCCGCTAAGCCTTCCTGTTGCCCCTCGCTTGGCTGCGGTCCTATAAGGTCCGGACAAGCGAGGGAGCAATGCAATGGCTTATGAGGCGCGGGCCAACCGCTACGACGACATGATCTACCGCCGCGTCGGGCGGTCCGGCCTGAAGCTGCCGGCCATCTCGCTCGGCCTCTGGCAGAATTTCGGCGAGAACGCGCCGATCGAGCGCGGCCGCGCCATCTGCCGCGCCGCCTTCGACCTGGGCATCACCCACTTCGACCTCGCCAACAACTACGGCCCGCCGCCCGGCACCGCCGAGGAAGCCTTCGGCAAGCTGATCGCCAGCGATTTCCGGCCCTATCGCGACGAGATGATCGTCTCGACCAAGGCCGGCTACGGCATGTGGCCCGGCCCCTATGGCGAGTGGGGCAGCCGCAAGTACCTGATCGCCTCGCTCGACCAAAGCCTGAAGCGGCTCGGCCTCGACTACGTCGACGTCTTCTATTCCCACCGCTTCGATCCCGAGACGCCGCTCGAGGAGACCATGGGCGCGCTAGACCATATCGTCCGCTCGGGGCGCGCGCTCTACGTCGGCATTTCCTCCTACAATTCGCGGCGCACCCGCGAGGCCGTCGCCATCCTGAAGGCGCTCGGCACGCCCTGCCTCATCCACCAGCCGAGCTATTCGATGATCAACCGCTGGGTGGAGGACGACGGCCTGCTCGACACCATCGAGGAGCTCGGCGTCGGCGCCATCGCCTTCTCGCCGCTCGCCCAGGGCATGCTGACCGACAAATACCTGAAGGGCGAGGTGCCCGAGGGCAGCCGCGGCGCCCGCAAGGGACCGCTGAAGCCGACCTTCCTCTCCGAGGACAACCTCGCCCGCATCCGCGCCCTCGACGACCTGGCGAAAACGCGCGGTCAGACGCTGGCCCAGATGGCGATTGCCTGGGTGCTGAGGGGCGGCCGCGTCGCCTCGGCGCTGATCGGCGCCAGCCGGCCAGAGCAGGTGGCCGATTGCGTCGGCGCCCTGAAGAACCTCGAGTTCTCCGCCGCCGAACTCGCCGAGATCGACGCCCGCGCCCCCGACCTCAACGTCAACATCTGGGCCGCCTCGGCGGAGCGCCAGGGGCCTTCAAGATAAGCAGCCCGAGTCACCCCTCTCCCTGTTCCCTCGCCCCTTGTGGGAGAGGGACCAGGGAGAGGGGTAAGCCGCAAACTCGACGATGCCAGACAGTGCTTCGGTTTGGTTGGAGACTTATATTAGCTGCTCGCTTTTTCCTGCCTGAGGTCCTCCGCCTTCGCGGAGGATGACAGAATTATATTTATGAAACAGATAGATAACCTATCCATAGGTTGTCATCCTACGCGCAGGCGTAGGACCTCGGGCAGAAAAGGGCGCCTAGGCGGATATCGGACACCGACCCAAATGAAACCGCTCGATCGCCACGACACCATCCGAATATTCCCCACCCATCGCACCGACCATCCGCCCAATAGAAAAAGGCCCGGACGAACCGGGCCTTTCCCTCGCTCCTAGGGGATCGATATTACCACACGCGGACGAGGCGGGTGACAACGGCGAGCTGGTTCCAGTCGTCCTGGGCACCGTAGTCGACTTCACCCTGCAGGTTGAGGCCCGGGGCGAGCTGATAGTCGACGCCGAGGTTACCGTACACGAAATCGTCGGCGTTGCTGGAAACAGCGGCATCGACGATCTGGTAGCGAACGCCGGCGTAGACGGCCAGCGGATCGCTGACCTGATACGAAGCGGCGAGGGCCAGGTCGGTGATGTTCTCCGCCTTGTAGCCGGCGATGTTCTTCAGGTTGATGCCGTCGCCACCATCCTGGTAGGCGGCCCAGGCGCGCAGCTTCAGCTTGTCGACCAGCTTCAGGTTGACAGTCGCCTTGGCACCGAAGATGTCGCCATCCGCACCCAGAGTGTCGTTGTAGGAGCGATAGATGCCCGACACGTCGAAGCTACCCCAGGACTGACCGGTGACACCGATGATCACCGAGGCCTGATACTCTGCCGACTCGCTCGACTGCCAGATATAGGGCCGGTTGAGCGTCGCGCTCTCCGTGTCGTTATTGCCATAGAGACCGGCGCCGACGTAGAAACCGCCGCCGAGCTTGTCAACCAGCACGCTGGCGCCGGTGGCGGTGTAGTCGCCGGGAGCCCAGGTCGAGTCGTTGATGCCATAGAGGCCGTCGCCGTCGGCGACTTCGTCCTGACGGCCGACCGTCACGTAGCCGACCTGGATGAACGCCTGGTTGGCCAAAATGTTGCGCGTCTGGTCGTCGATACCGATTTCGAAGAACGAACGGACCGTGCCGATGTCAGAAGCCGTGCGGGCGTCGAACTGCACGCGGCCATCGGTGCGCATGCGAACGTTGTCGGCACCCGTATTCAGGTCGCCGCCGTTGTTGGTGTAGGTCACGCTGGCACGGACGCGGCCCGAGAACTTCAGGCAGGTCTCGGTGCCGGGAATGTAGAAGAAGCCGGCGCCGTAGGCGTCGCAGACCTTCACGTAATCGATGGCGGCCGGAGCGGCTTCGCCCGGCAGGTCGGCCGCCAAGGCGCCGGAAGCGGCCATCAGGCTGGCAGCGGTACCAAACAGGATGCTTTTCAGGTTCATTGATATCTCCAAAACCGTGAGCGGACCCCTTCCCCGCCGGCAGCAGCGTGGCCGCAACCATCGCGGAATGGCCCCGTTTACGACCGCACCCCGGCCGTCCGGCTCCCCAGCCCGACCCATCCGAAAGCGGCGGCGAGCTTCGCGTTCGCCAAGCTCACGACCGCTTGATTACCTATCGGGAGATGACGTTCAATGTCATAATTCACGATGTCGCGTCACAATTCGAGTCAAATAATCCATGTTGCAAAAAGGCAACTATAAATGTTTAGCCGAGAAAATATAAAACAGAATGGATTCCAAACCCGCGCAACCGCACCTCTATAAGGCTATTTCATAAACACTCTGCGTTCTATGTGGTTTTACATATGTAATATATTTTAGAATATTACACACCATTTAGACGGATATTCAGTGAATAATTGATGTTTATTCCACATCAATACATTTATAAGCCAACATAAAGCCAAAATATCACGAAGACGTGATCGAGATTCGCAACCTCGATAACGTCTGTCAAGCTGAAAAATCTATGTAGTATCGTGCTGATGCTTTTGGAGCGGATTCGGCGTTTGCGCCCGTTCAAGACGGGGCGAGCGAAGCCGTTTCCCGACAGGACTCGACGCCACCGGACGACAGCGTCCGTGTGCGGCATCTCTGGCAGGCGGATGTGACGGCCATATAACAAAACGGAAGGATAGTTCGCTTTTGCGGACCGGCAGACCGCGCGACGAAAGCGCGCGCGTCGCCGCTTCCATGCGCCCGCAATCAGCAGCGCTTGCGCGCGCCTTTGCCGAATGAAAGCGGCAACGGGAGACCTATACCAGCCCCTCGCCCGCGCCTGCCCGAGGTCCTGCGCCTGCGCGTAGGATGACAGAATTATATATAAGAAACATATGGATAGGTTGTCATCCTACGCGCAGGCGCAGGACCTCGGGCAGAATGGAGCAAGGGGCCAATATAAGACACCCTTGTATCCAGCGGGGACGATCCCCGCTTCGCCGGTTCCCATCGCCCCGACCTCACTCCGCCGCCAGCGACCTGTGCATCGACGCGGTGGCCTCGATGAAGCCGCCGCCCAGCACCCGCGCTTCGTCGCCGGGCGCGTCGTAGAGCACGCAGGCCTGGCCGGGCGCGATGCCCTGCTCGCCGTCCAGGAGCTCGACGCCGATCCGGCCGTCCTGCCGGACGATCATCGCCGCCTGCGGCGGCCGCGACGAGCGCACCTTGGCGAACACCGTGCGGCCGCTGTCGACCTCGGCGTCGAGCGATGCGCCGCCGATCCAGTTGAGGTCGCGCAGCGTCAGGCGATGGGTGATCAGCGCCTCGCGCGGCCCCACCACCACCTGGCGGCTCGCCGCGTCGAGCCGGATGACGAACAGCGGCTCGCCGGTGGCGACGCCGAGGCCCTTCCGCTGGCCGACCGTGAAATGGATGATGCCGCCGTGGCGGCCGAGCACCCGGCCGTCGACGTGGACGATGTCGCCGGCCGCCGCCGCTTCCGGCTTCAGCTTCTCGATGACGTCGGCATACTTGCCCTGCGGCACGAAGCAGATGTCCTGGCTGTCGTGCTTGTCGGCCACTTCCAGGCCGAGGTCGCGGGCCACCGCTCGCGTCTCCGGCTTGGTCAGGCCGCCGAGCGGGAAGCGCAGGAAATCGAGCTGCTCCTGGGTGGTGGCGAACAGGAAATAGCTCTGGTCGCGGTCGAGATCGACCGGCCGGTACATGGCGCGATGGCCGTCCACCAGGCGCGAGCGCACGTAATGGCCGGTGGCCAGCGCCTCGGCGCCGAGGTTCCGCGCCGTGTCGAGCAGGTCGGAGAACTTGACCGTCTGGTTGCAGGCGACGCAGGGCACCGGCGTCTCGCCGGCGATGTAGCTCTCGGCGAAGCGGTCGATCACCGCCTCGCGGAACCGGCTCTCGTAGTCGAGCACGTAATGGGGAATGCCGAGCCGGGCCGCCACGTCGCGGGCGTCGTGGATGTCCTGGCCGGCGCAGCAGGCGCCCTTGCGGTGGATCGCCTCGCCGTGGTCGTAGAGCTGCAGCGTCACGCCGACGACGTCGTAGCCCTCGCGTTTCAAAAGACCGGCGACGACGGAAGAATCGACGCCGCCGGACATGGCGACGACGACACGGGTGTCCTCTGGGCGGCCTTCGAGATCGAGCGAATTCAGCATGGCGTCTTTCCGGCGGAACGCTGGGTCCGGTGCCGCCGGCCCGCTCCGCTCACAACTCGTTCCTAATAGCTGCTTTGGCCGCCAAGCTCCAGAGCCACGCCGGCATGGCTGGGTCATTTCTGCCGGGTAACGGCAAAGCTTGCCGGCCGGCCGGGCCGCGCCGGCGGCGGGCGCTGGCGACGCGCCGCGGAAAAACCGTGTTGCGCGAATGGCTTGTTCCCGGGCCGGTCACGGCCGATCGTTGGCCTTTTCCTTGCAGTCCAAAGGGGTGACCGAGTTTGTCCCGCGTGTAACGGATCCGTCCATGGCCACTGTCGCTCCCGTTCTGCCGCTTCCCCAGTCCGCCGCGCCGACGCCGGCGGCGACCTTGAGCGTCGCCGCCGTCAAGGGCGCCGGCAACGATTTCCGCGACATGGTGGCCGACGCGACCGACTACGAGCCGACCGCCCAGCCGGCATCGCCGCGCGACACGCCCGCGCCGCAACGGGCCGACCGCGCCGATCGCGCCGACGGCGCTTCCGGGCGTCGCGCCGACCGGGCCGATCGGGCCTCCGGACGCCGCGCCGACCGCACGGACGATGCGCCCGGACGCCGGGCCGACCGTGGCGACGCCGCGCCGTCGCGTCGCGGCGACCGGCGGGACGCCGCCGCGGCCACCGATGCCCCGGCGGATACCGGCGCCGAGATGGACGACGCCGACCTCGACGACGTCGCCGTCGATGCGGTCGCCGAGGCCGACCCGGCCGCCGCCGCCGAGCTCGCCGCCGTGCCGCTCGACCTCGCCAATTTCTGGTCCGCCTACGCCGGCTTGCAGTCCGATGGCGAAGGCGACGCCGTCGCCGCGCTCGGCACGACCACCCCGGCCGCGGCCCCGGCGCCCCAGACACCCGCCGCCGCCGAAGGCTTCCAGCAGGCGCTCGCCGATGCCGGCGCCACGACGCCCGAACCGTCCCGACAGAACGCCGGCACTGCCGCGGCGACCGCTGCGGCCACCGCCGCCTCGATTGCCGACGCCACCGCCGCGGCGAGCGACGACGCGGCGGCGGCAGCGCTCGACGCGGCCACTCGGCAGCCGTCCGCCCCGCAGCCCTCTCCGGTGTCGCAGCCCGCCACGACACCGGCTGCCACAACGCAGTCCGCGACGGTCCAGACGGCGGCGGCGGCAACAGTCGATCAAGCCGCTTTGGCCGCTGCCGCGGCGGCGACCCAGAAGCCGGCCGCCACGCCGGCCGACGACACGACCGCCACCGTGACCGTTCCCGCCGCCACGCCGGACACCGCCGACCTGCCGGAGCCGCCGGTCGCGCCGCAGGCCACGCCGGCCGCCGCGACCTCGCAGTCCGACAACAAGCCGGCGACGCCGGCGCTCGACACCGCCGCGACGCTCCAGCCGCCCGCCGAGGCGGCGCCCACGCCGCCCGCTGCATCCTCGGACGATGCGCCGCAGGCGTCCACCACCGCGGCTTCGGCCACCGCCTCGACCAAAACCACCGATGCGCCGGCCACCGACGCGCCGAAGGTGACGGTCGCGCCGCCGGCACCGATCCCGGCCGCCGCCAATGACGCCGCCACCACGACCACCGCCCTGCCGGTCGTCGATGCCGATACCGCCGCCCCGTCGCAGACGAGCGCCGCCGCCCCGGCCGGCATTCCCCCGAAGCCGGCGGCTTCCACCGGCAAGCCGGCGGCGACCGCGACGACCGCCGCATCCGCCGATGACAGCGCGGCGGCCGCCGACGACGCCACCCAGCCGGCGACCACGGCGCGCGTCTCCCAGTCGCCGCTGCCCTCCAGTGGTCGGCTTTCGGCCGCCGCCACCGCCGCCACGGATGTCGCCACCACCGATGCGATCGCCACCGCCGGTGCCGTGGCTGCCGCCGCCAGCGTCAAGCCGGCCGATACCAAGGCCGCTACCGCCGAGAAGCCCTCGACCGCCACCGATGCCCCAGGCGAGCGCACGTCGGCCAGCAGCGCCGGCGCCGCTCCCAACCAGGCCGCCGACAACGGCCTCGCCAAACCGAAGACGGTGAGCGGCGTTTCCAGCGCCGCCCGCGCCTTCGCCGACCGCCTGCGCGACGTTGGCGCCGGCGCGACGCAAGCCGACGCCGCCCCGGGCACCCAGGCCCTGCCGGCCGGCCAGACCGCAGGCACCACGGCCGCACCCCAGGCCGCCGCTGCCGCGACCGCCGGCGCCGCCGTCAAGCTCGACGATGTCGGCGCCACCATCGTTCGCCACGTCAAGGCCGGCGAAACCAGCTTCTCGGTGCGGCTCGACCCGGCCGATCTCGGCAAGGTCGACGTCAAGGTCGACTTCTCGGCCGATGGCAGCGCCCGTGCCCATCTCGTCGTCGAGCGCCGCGACACCTTCGAGGCGCTGTCGCGCGACCAGCGGCACATCGAGCAGACGCTGCGCGACGCCGGCTTCGAGGTGAAGGACGGCTCGGTGTCGATGTCGATGCGCCAGGACGGCGGCCAGCAGCAGGACCGGTCCGCCGCCTTCGCCCGCCAGGACCAGCAGCAGCAACAGCAGCAGGGCCGCCAGACCCCGCCCGAGGGCTCTCTCAGGAGCAAGGCCGAGGATGAGGTCCAGACGGCGATCGCCCCCGGCGCCTACCGCCCGCGCGGCGACGGCCGCATCGATATCCGCGTCTGAGTGAGAGCTTCGGCAGTTTCAGGAGACCATCATGAGCGTATCCGGCATCGGTTCCTCCTCGAACGGCAACACGTCCTCGGCGGCGACCAACGCGCTGACCTCCAACTATGCGACCTTCCTGACGCTGCTCACCACCCAGCTCAAGACGCAGAGCCCGCTGTCGCCGATGGACGTCAACAACTTCACCCAGCAGCTCGTCCAGTATTCGACGGTCGAGCAGCAGATCCAGACCAACCAGAACCTCCAGGCGATGATGGACACGCTAACCTCCAGCGCCGCGCTCCAGCTCGTCAACTACGTCGGCAAGTCGGTCACCGCCTATTCCGACACCACCAAGTTCCAGGACGGCAAGGCCGACTGGACGGTGAATTCCTCGGCCGACGCGCCGGGCGCCAAGGTGACCATCACCGACGAGAACGGCGGCGTGGTCTACCAGGGCACCACCGACCTCAAGGCCGGCAACAACACCTTCAGCTGGGACGGCCAGGGCACCTACGGCTCCGACTACAGCTCGTCCACCGGCGCCTACACCATCTCGGTCAACGGCACCGATGCCAACGGCAAGGCGGTCACCATCACCACCGAGATCACCGGCAAGGTGCAGGCGGTCGACACCTCCTCCCAGCAGCCGTTCATCAAGGTCAACGGCCGCCTGCTGCCGCTGTCGGCGCTGACCGAGGTCTCCGCCTGACGCCGAGATGCGCTGACGATGCCTCCCGGCCGCCTGCCGATTTCTCACGCCCCTGATGCAAACGGCAAAACGGACGCGACGCCTTATATCCGCCTTCCGCCCTTTCCGGCCCGAGGTCCTGCGCCTCCGCGCGGGATGATAGAATTATATATAGAAAACAAATATATAACCTCCCCACAAGGTGTCATCCTGCGCGCAGGCGCAGGACCTCGGGCAGGATGAAGCAGGCGGCCGATGTAAGTCTCCAGGAAGGTCGCCGCTTTTTCCTTCATCCGCCTGCCAACCGGATGTTTTGGGCCGGCCTGCGAACATGCATCGGACTTTCCGAAAGCCGGCGTCCACCGTCCGATCCGAGGCTCTAGGTAGTTATTCGCATCATTCGGCATCGTTGCAAAATCGGCCGGCACGCTATGGAGCGGGCCGCCGAGGACGCCTTTCGCGTGGCCCCGTTAATCTTTGAAACGGAAAAGCGCCTCATTTCCGCGGCCGGGCGGCCCAATTCCTAAAACGCGGCAAACGGCAGGCTTTCGGCAAGTCGTTCAAAATCTTACCGAATTCTTGCGAAGCAGTTAGGCGTTTTTTAAACGGCTTGATTTAGGGTGCTCTTCTGAAGGTCAGATTTGTGTGAGAGTAGAATGACCGAACAGATGCGTCCGCGCGTAAAATACGTCATTGGGCCGGATGGAAGCCCATTGACCATTGCCGATTTGCCGCCTGAAGGCACCCAGCGCTGGGTAATCCGCCGCAAGGCCGAGGTTGTCGCCGCCGTTCGCGGCGGCCTCCTGTCCCTGGAGGAAGCCTGCAAGCGCTACACCCTCACCGTCGAGGAATTCCTGTCCTGGCAGCAGTCGATCGACAAGCACGGGCTTGCCGGCCTCAGGGCGACGCGCGTCCAGCAATATCGTCCCTGACGGGACCCCAACAAGCGTCCTTTTCAAGGGGGCGGCCGGTCCGGACGGATCGACCGCCCTTGCCTTTTTGTGGCCCCGCCGCTGCACCCGGCAAAAAATGCCGTGAATTATGCAAATCTTCATAAACCGGTTTTGGCGGATTTCCGCCGATCGCGCCGGACCGGCCGTCTGGCGTTAATAACTTGTTTACCATAAGCGTGTGGAAATAATTGCCGCCTTGGTCCGCGGCGGCGTCGACGATTCACGCCGTGTCGAACAGTGGGGAATCGGCGTGGGTGGATTTGGAGAGTTCCTGAAGAGCCTGGGGCCAAGCCGGCTGGCGGCAATGGGCGCCGTGGCGCTCGGCCTGATGGGCTTCTTCGTGTTCATCGTGCTGCGTTTCTCGGCCATTCAGCAGGTCCCGCTCTATACCGGCCTCAGCCTCGACGATTCGGCGGCCATCGCCCAGCAGCTCACCTCGGCCGGCACCGCCTTCACGCTGAAGGAGGGCGGCACCACCATCCTCGTCGACGAGACCAAGCTCGACCAGACGCGCATGGCGCTGGCCCAGCAGGGCCTGCCGGCCGGCGACAGCGTCGGCTACGAGATCTTCGACAAGACCGACGCCCTGGGCACCACCTCCTTCGTGCAGTCGGTCAACGCGCTGCGCGCCCTCGAAGGCGAGCTGTCGCGCACCATCCGCACCATCCGCCAGGTCGATCAGGCGCGCGTCCACCTGGTGCTGCCCGAGCGGCAACTGTTCCGCAAGGACGAGCAGAAGCCCACCGCCTCCATCGTGCTGAAGACGCGCGGCACGCTCGATCCCGGCCAGATCCGCGCCATCCAGCACCTCGTCGCCTCGGCGGTGTCCGGCCTCGATCCCGCGCGCATCTCGGTGATCGACGAGACCGGCCGCCTGCTCGCCCAGGGCAACGGCGACGAGAGCAGCGCCTCCTACCTCGCCACCAACGCCGACGAGCGCACCACCGCCTACCAGAACCAGGTGGAAGCCCGCGTCCGCGACATCGTCGAAAGCGTGGTCGGCGCCGGCCGGGCCCGCGTCCGCGTCGCCGCCGAGCTCGACTTCAACCGCGTCCAGGAGACGCAGGACACCTTCGACCCCAACGGCCAGGTCGTCCGCTCCACCCAGACGCGCGAGGAGAAGTCGCTGAGCCAGGACAACCAGGGCAATCCGCCCGTCTCGGCCGGCAACCAGATCCCCAACGCCAACCAGACGCAGGGCGCCCAGGGCGCGTCGCAGACCTCCGACAACGCCCAGACCACCGAGGAAACGGTCAACTACGAGATTTCCAAGACCACCCGCACCCAGGTGACCGAGGTCGGCGGCGTCAAGCGCCTGTCGGTGGCCGTGCTGGTGGACGGCCGCTATACGCCGGACGCCAACGGCGTCATGACCTACGCGCCGCGGCCGCAGCCCGAGCTCGACCAGATCACCTCGCTGGTGCGCACCGCCATGGGCTATGACGACAAGCGCGGCGACCAGTTGCAGGTGGTCAACCTGCAGTTCGCCGACAGCCCGCCCGGCCCGGCCGACCTTGCCGCCGCGCCGGCCTCGATGTTCGACTTCTCGCGCGAGGACATCATGCGCTTCGCCGAGATGGGCGTGTTGATCCTGGTGACGCTGCTGGTGCTCTTGTTCGCCGTCCGGCCGCTGATCCGCCGCATCCTCGGCTCGGACATCGACGCCGAGACGCTGCCGGCCATCACCTCCGCCCTGAGCGAGGCGGCGGCCGCCGGCCGCAACGCGGTGACGGTGGTGCTCAACCCCGACGGCAAGCCGGTGGTGATGGGCGCCGACGGCGTGGAGGTGGCCGGCGAAGCGCCGGACATCCCCGCCCTGCCCAACGACACCCGCATCGAGAGCGCCAAGGCGCAGGGCGCCATGCAGCTCGACCAGGTGCGCAAGGTCGGCGACCTCGTGGGCGACAATCCCAACGAGGCGGCGATCATCATCCGCAACTGGCTGTCGGAGGTGCCGGCGTAAATGGCCCTGTCTCCCACCGCGCTGGTCGCCAAAGGCAACGCGCTCACCATCTCCTCCGAAGGCGAGAGCCGCGCGCTGAACGGCGCCGAGAAGGCCGCCGTGATGATGCTGGCGCTCGGCGACCGCTACGGCGGCCCGATCTGGAAGCTGCTCGACGAGATCGAGATCAAGCAGCTTTCCGTCGCCATGTCCAAGCTCGGGCCGATCACCCCCGCCATGCTCGACGACCTGCTGGTCGAGTTCGTCACCCGCGTCTCGTCTTCCGGCGCGCTGATGGGCAACTACGACACCACCGAGCGCCTGCTGCTCGCCGTGCTGCCGCCCGACAAGGTCAACGCCATCATGGACGAGATCCGGGGGCCGGCTGGCCGCAACATGTGGGAGAAGCTCTCCAACGTGCAGGAGAACGTGCTCGCCAACTATCTCAAGAACGAATATCCGCAGACCGTCGCCGTCGTCCTCTCCAAGATCAACTCCGACCACGCGGCCCGTGTCCTCTCCAAGCTGCCCGACGAATTCGCGCTGGAGGTGGTCGACCGCATGCTGAAGATGGAGGCGGTGCAGAAGGACATCCTCGAGAAGGTCGAGCAGACGCTGCGCGTCGAGTTCATGTCCAACCTCACCAACACCCAGCGCCGCGACGCCCACGAGCTGATGGCCGAGATCTTCAACTCCTTCGACCGCAACACCGAGGCGAAGTTCATCGCCGCCCTCGAGGAGCACAACCGCGACGCCGCCGACCGCATCAAGGCGCTGATGTTCACCTTCGACGACCTCGCCAAGCTCGACGCCGGCGCCATCCAGACGGTGCTGCGCCAGGTCGAGAGGGACAAGCTGGCGCTGGCGCTGAAGGGCGCCAAGGAAGGCGTGCGCGACTTCTTCTTCGCCAACATGTCGGCCCGCGCCTCGGCCATGCTGAAGGAGGACATGGAAGCCATGGGCGCCGTCCGCCTGCGCGACGTCGACGATGCCCAGGCCGCCCTGATCAATCTCGCCAAGGACCTCGCCGCCAAGGGCGAGATCATGATTTCCAAGAACAAGGGCGAGGACGAGCTCGTCATGTGACGGGCCCCTCGCAAAGGAGTATCCGCTGATGGCGGCACCGGCCCGCTTCCTGTTCGACAACGACTTCTCGGCCCCGGCGGCGCGCGCCGACGCCGCGCCGGCGACCGTGATGGTTCCCGAGCCGGAGCATCTTTCGCGTCTCGCCGAAGCCGAGGCCGCTGCCTACGAGCGGGGCCTTGCCGCCGGCCGCGACAGCGCCGAGGCTCAGGCCGCCGACCGCACCGCCCGCGAAGCCATGCGCCTGTCCGACGAGGCGCAGCGCCTCGCCAGCGCCGCCCAGTCGATCCTCGCCGTGCTCGACACCGAGCGCGCCCGCATCGAGGCCGACGCCATGCGCCTTGCCGAGACGGTGGCCATCAAGATCGCCGGCTCGCTGGTCGAGCGGCAGCCGCGCGAGCGCATCCTCGGGCTCTTGGAAGACTGCTTCGCGCCGTTGCGCGCCGCGCCCCACCTGGTCATCCGCCTGTCGGACGTCGACGCCGGGCCGATCCAGGGCGAACTGAAGCGCCTCGTCGCCGAGCGCGGCTTCGAGGGCCGCCTCGTGGTGCTCGGAGAGCCCGGCATGACGCGCGGCGACTGCCGCATCGAGTGGGCCGATGGTGGTATAGTTCTCGACCACGCCGCCGTCGTCGCCGGCATCGAGGCGGCGATCGCCCGCTACCTGCCGGCCCCGGACCCGACCGACCTCACGTCCAACAGCGGAGCCGCCGCATGACCCCCGCCGACGAACCCTCGGGCATCGACCTCGAATCACACGTCGCCGAGCGCCGCCGGGCCGGCGACGACGGCGACGATCACGCCGTCACCCGCTCGGCCGCCGAGCTCGAGGCGGTGTTCGACGTTCCGGTGCGCGTGTCGGCCATCCTCGGCCGCGCCCGCCTCGGCGTCAGCGACCTCCTGCAGCTCGCCCCCGGCTCCGTGCTGGAGCTCGACCGCAAGGTCGGCGAAGCCATCGACATCTACGTCAACGACCGCCTCGTCGCCCGTGGCGAAGTGGTGCTGGTCGAAGACAAGCTCGGCGTGACGATGACCGAAATCGTCAAGGCCGAGCGCTGACCGGAGACAGACCCATGCGCCTTCTGATCGTCGGCTCGCTCAACGGCCAGCTCACCGCCGCCACCCGCATCGCCATGGACAAGGGCGCGTCGGTGCTGCAGGCCGATACCATCGACACCGCGCTGCGGACGCTGCGCTCGGGGCGCGGCGCCGACCTCGTCATGATCGACGTGTCGCTGCCGATCCAGCGGCTGATCACCTCGCTGGAAGAGGAACGCATCCACGTTCCCGTCGTCGCCTGCGGCATCGCCACCGACGCCAAGGCGGCGGTCGCCGCCATCCGCGCCGGCGCCAAGGAATACATCCCCCTGCCGCCCGACGCCGAGCTGATCGCCGCCGTGCTCGCCGCCGTCACCGCCGACAGCCGCGACCTGGTGGTGCGCGACGAGGCGATGCAGGCGGTCTTGAAGCTGGCCGACCAGGTGGCCGGGAGCGAGGCGTCGATCCTGATCACCGGCGAGAGCGGCACCGGCAAGGAGGTGCTCGCCCGCTACGTCCACCGCAAGTCGGCGCGCGTCGACAGGCCCTTCGTCTCCGTCAACTGCGCCGCCATTCCGGAGAACCTGCTGGAATCCGAGCTGTTCGGCCACGAGAAGGGCGCGTTCACCGGTGCCGTCGCCCGCCGCGTCGGCAAGTTCGAGGAAGCCTCCGGCGGCACGCTGCTGCTCGACGAAATCTCCGAGATGGACGTCCGCCTGCAGGCCAAGCTGTTGCGCGCCATCCAGGAGCGGGTGATCGACCGGGTCGGCGGCGGCAAGCCGGTGCCGGTGGACATCCGCATCATCGCCACCTCCAACCGCAACCTCTCCGACGCCGTGAAAGAGGGCCGCTTCCGCGAAGACCTGCTCTACCGCCTCAACGTCGTCAACCTGAAGATCCCCTCGCTGCGCGACCGGCCCGCCGACATCCTGGCGCTCGCCGAGCATTTCGGCCGCAAATACGCCGAGATCAACGGCATGCCGGAGCGGCCGCTCGCCGCCGACGCCAAGCGCGAGCTGATCGCCGCCCGCTGGCCGGGCAACGTCCGCGAGCTCGAGAACACCATCCACCGCGCCGTGCTCTTGGCGAGCGGCACCGAGATCGGCGTCGAGGCCATCCGCTCGCCCGACGGCGCCCGCATGGAAGGCACCGCCGCCGTGCCGCGCGCCACCGACCCGGCCGCCCGCGCCGCCCAGACGGCCGAGGCGGTGACGCGCGCCCTGGTCGGCCGCACCGTCGCCGAGGTGGAGCGCGACCTCATCCTCGACACGCTCGACCACTGCCTCGGCAACCGCACCCACGCCGCCCGCATCCTCGGCATCTCCATCCGCACGCTCCGCAACAAGCTCAACGAATACGAAGCCGAAGGCATCGACGTGCCCGACCCCGGCACCAGCCGGATCGCCACGGCATGAGGAGGCACTAATTGCCCGTCTTGCCCGGCACCTCGACTTCGGAGAAGGTGTTTAAAGATTGAATCTGAGGGAACTTTACCCAAAGAATGCCTGTGCCTGATCGCCCAAAGATCTACCATATCATCCACATCGATCGGCTTGCCTCGATCGTGGCGGATGGCTTTCTGTGGTCGGATGCGACAATGGCGCAGCGACAGGGCGCTGGAACAACGATCGGAATGCACCGCATCAAGGCCCGTCGCCTCAATGAGCTCAATCTGAGCTGTCATCCCGATTTGCGTGTAGGACAATGTGCTCCGTTCTATTTTTGTCCCAGATCGGTTATGTTGTATCTGATCTACTGTCGGAATGAGGAACTTTCCTACAAAGGCGGGCAGGAACCGATTGTTCACCTCGAAGCGGACCTGCATGCCTCGATCGAATGGGCACAAGCGAACAACCGTCGTTGGGCTTTTACCCTGTCCAACGCTGGAGCTTATTACTTCGAGGATCGATCAGATACTAAACAGCTCGGTGACATCAATTGGGCCGCGGTGCAAGCTCTCAAGTGGAGCGGCAATGGCATTTCACGCTCGGTAAAGGAAGGCAAGCAGGCTGAGTTCTTGATCGAAAACTCTTTTCCTTGGCATCTTTTCGAGCGAATTGGTGTTTTTTCCCAAGCCTATGTGGCACCGACATCTACTGCGATGCAAGGCGCCATGTACCGACCGACGATCGAAATTCGGCGAGATTGGTATTATTGAGGGAGGGTGGCGATGATCGAATTCACGACAGGCGACATCCTGCAAGCGGATGCGGAAGCGTTCGTCAACACGGTGAATTGCGTTGGCGTCATGGGGCGCGGCATCGCTTTACAATTCAAAAACACTTTTCCCGACAATTTCAAGGCTTATGCAGCCGCCTGTGCACGCGAAGAAGTGCAGCCGGGCCGGATGTTCGTATTTGAAACACATCGCCTGAGCAACCCGAAGTTCATCATCAATTTTCCGACCAAACGCCATTGGCGCGGCAAGAGCCGCATCGAGGACATCGATTCCGGCTTGGCGGCGCTGGCGGAGGAGATCCGCCGCCGTAACATTCGCTCGATTGCCATCCCGCCACTTGGCAGCGGCCTCGGTGGACTTGACTGGGCCGACGTGCGCCCGCGTATCGTCGACGCGCTGCGTGGCTTCAACGATACGCAGGTCCTCGTATTTGAACCGAACAGCGCGCCCGTCGCGACGAAGTCGAGAGACGTGCCGGACATGACAGCGGGACGGGCTGCCCTCGTGGTGCTGATCCATCGCTATCTGAGCGGGCTGATGGACCCCTTCGTGACTTTGATCGAAGTGCAAAAGCTTATGTACTTCATGCAGGAGGCCGGCGAGCCGCTTCGACTCAACTACGTCAAGCATCACTATGGCCCCTATGCCGAAAATCTGCGTCATGTATTGACCAAGATCGAAGGCCACCTTGTCTCAGGTTATCATGATGGCGGGGACGCGCCAGATAAGCAACTGGAATTGGTTCCTGGTGCGGTCAAAGACGCCGAGGCATTCCTGGGCAACGACAGCGATACGCGAGATCGCTTTGACCGGGTGGGCGAACTCGTGGAAGGCTTCGAGACTCCCTTTGGCCTTGAACTTCTTGCCACTGTGCATTGGGTGGCAATGCACGAGAACGCAACGAACGCTGAAGAAGCGACTGCGCATGTTCATGCCTGGAATGGGCGCAAGAGACGCTTTTCGCCGCGTCAGATCGGCATCGCCTACGACACCCTTCAAACGAAAGGCTGGTTATCCTCTCCCGACCCCGGCACCAGCCGCATCGCCACGGCATGAGGAGGCGTCTCTGGAGTTCAGGATAGACCCGTTTCCGGCCGAGACCGACCTCGGGGCGCTTTGGCGCGCCGCCTGAAGCGGCCCCATGCCGCCCCGCTTTGCGGATATCCTGTCCCGCAGCCTCGGGCATGTCGGGGCCTATGACGGCGAGACGATCGTCGGCTTCGTCAATGTCGCATGGGACGGCGGCCTGCACGCCTTCCTCCTCGACACCTGCGTCCATCCGGATTTTCGCAGGCGAGGCGTCGCCACGCGCCTCGTCAGCGAGGCCGAGAAACTCGCCCGCCAGCGCGGCGCGCATTGGCTGCACGTCGATTTCGAGCCCCACCTCGCGGACTTCTATCGCGGCTGCGGCTTCCGCCCGACCGCCGCCGGCCTGATCGACCTCGGGCAGGATCGGGCGGGCTGACAAGCCGCCTCAGGCCCCCTGCTTGAGCTCGGCATTTTCCTTGTAGAGCGCCAGAAGCTGCTTGAACGGCCCGTCGACGTAGGCCTGAAACGTCGGCAACTGCGCCGGCGCCGGCCCGCCCTCCTTGACGAAGTGGGCGATGATGTCGTCCGACTCCGTCATGTAGGTGTCGCCCAGGCGCAGCGTCGGATAGCTGACCTTGGCAAGGTGGGGCGACAGCTCCGCCTTCATCGCGTCCTCCTCCTCGGGCGAGCGGCTTTCGCGCAGGGTGACCGTATCGATGAGACCGGCCTCCAGAAGATAAAGGCGCACCTTCAGACAGAACGGGCAGCCATGCTTGACGAACAGGACGGGATTTTCTGAAATCAGCGACATGCGGACCTCCGATTGCAATCGAGCTTGAGTTTAAAGGAACCGTCCCGTCGCGCGGATGTTCCAGCCGCTCAGCCCTCACCCATGGGCCTCGTCGTGGTCGACATATTCGACGATCATGCCGTCGGCATGCCGGAAGCGGGTCTTGCGGCCCACCGGCGTCCTCCGGACCGGCTCCAGTTGCTGCCCGCCGGCCGCGTTCAGCACATCGGCATAGGACTCCAGCCGGTCGACCTGGATGGTCAGCCGCGTCGCCTCGAACGGAGCGCGGCGCTCGGGCGGGCCGGCGATGATCAGCACCGAGAGCTTCGCCGAGGAGACGGCGGCCAGTTCGAGGCCGGCCTCCGGATAGGCGAAGCGCAGCGTCTCCCGGCCCGAGAGCAGTTCGGTATAGAAGGCGACGGTCGGATCGAGCGCGTCGGCGTCGACGAAGACGCGGATGAAGGTTTCGAGGATCACTGGACCGATCCCTGGCTGGCAAGCCCCGCCGTCTGGGAATTCGGGCTTGCAGGCGGTTTCCGGGCGGCGATCGCCGGCGGCCGGGCGGCAGCGGGCTTTCCGGCTGCCATGAAATCCTCGATCGCCTTCAGGTACTGCTTGGGGTCCTGCGAATGGGCGGGATGGCCGACATCCTTCAGCACCACCAGCCTGGCGCCCGGGATGGCCTTGGCGATATGGGCGGCGTGCTCGGGCCGGATGACCGGATCGTGGTCGCCGATGACGATTTCGGTCGGCACGCGGATCCTGGCGAGATCGCCGTCCGAATAGTTCGGCTCGGTCGCCCACAGCCGCCGGAATATCCGCTCGCGCGCCATCTGGCGGCTGCGCGCCCGTGCCGCCGGGTCGGGCTGGTCCGCCTCGTCCGACGACAGGCTTTCGGACAGCGGCGGCGGGTCGATCTCCGGGATCGAGGTCAGCCCGTCCGGCGTGACGTTGGGCGCCTGGGCGAACAGCCGGTCGAGCAGCTTCGGATGATGCATGGCGATATCGAGGCCGATGATGCCGCCGTCGCTCCAGCCGACCAGCGTCACCTTGTCGACCTTGAGCTCGGCAAGCAGCGCCACATAGTCCTCGGCCATCCGGTGATAGGTCAGCCAGGCAAGGCCGTGCTTCGAGCGCCCCTGCCCCCGGCTGTCGGCGACGATCACCTCGTGGCTCCTGGCCAGCGTCGGCACCTCGAAGCTCCAGACGTCGCCGCTCGACAGGCCGCCGTGGATCAGCAGGATGGGCGATCCCTTGCCCTTGCCGTAGACGGAATAGAACATGCTGATGCCGCGGATGTCGGCAAAGCCGCTCTCGTCGGCCGGCGGCATCGGCGGCGGCACGGGAAAGCGCTGCCACTTCGGCACGGCGAGCGCCGGCGCGGCGGCCGCGAGCAGCAGACAGATGACCCCGAGGAAACGTCGCAGCATCGGCAAGGCCCGTTTCGTTGAATGCCCAGGGCCTGCCAATGTAACCGCGGTGCCACGGCGATGCCGATCAAACGTTCGTCATCGCCGTCAGCCGGCCAGCCGGGCCGGCGGATCGTCGCTGGCCTCCGCCTCGCCGGCCGAGCGGGCGAGCGTCCTCACCACCTCGTCGAGATGCACCCGCCCGACGACGGCGCCCTTGCCGTCGGTGACGTCGGCGAACGACAGCCTGGCCTCGACGAGGCGCAGCGCCGCGTCGGCCAGCGACAGCGCCGAGGGCATCCTGAGGGCGGCCGGCGGGCCGGCAAGCGGCCGTGCCAGCGCCGCCACCTTGACGACGCGGCCGCGATTGACCTGCCGCACAAAGTCCTCGACATAGCTGGTGGCCGGCGACAGCACGATCTCCTCCGGCCGGCCCTGCTGCACCAGCTCGCCGTCCTGCATGATGGCGACGCGGTCGCCGATCCTCAGCGCCTCGTCGAGGTCGTGGGTGATGAAGACGACCGTCTTCCTGACCTCGGCCTGCAGGTCGAGCAGGATGGTCTGCATGTCGACGCGGATCAGCGGATCGAGCGCCGAGAAGGCCTCGTCCATCAAAAGGATCGGCGCGTCGTTGGCGAGCGCCCGGGCAAGGCCGACCCGCTGCTGCATGCCGCCCGAAAGCTGGCTCGGATACTTGTCCTCGAAGCAGGTGAGGCCGACGCGGTCGATCCACTGCCGCGCCCTCTCCAGTTGCGCGTCGCGGGGCAGGCCGCGGATCTCCAGGCCGAACACCACGTTGCCGAGCACCGTCCGGTGCGGCAGCAGGGCGAACTTCTGGAACACCATGGCCGCGCTGGTCCGGCGGAAGTCGCGCAGCTCCCGGGGCTTCAGCGCCCGCACGTCGGTGCCGCCGACGATCACCTCGCCGGCGGTCGGCTCGATCAGCCGGTTGATGTGGCGGATCAGCGTCGACTTGCCCGAGCCTGACAGGCCCATGATCACCTGGATGTGCCCGGCCTCGATGTCGAGCGACACGTTGCTGAGCCCGAGCACGTGGTTGTGCTTGTCGAGGAGCTCGGCCTTGTTCATGCCGCCGTCGCGGACGGCCCCGACGTAGCGCTCGGGATGCGGCCCGAACAGCTTGTAGACGTTGCGGATTTCGATGGAGGTCTGGGACTCAGGCATGCTCGGCCTCGCGATGCTTCTGGAGCCGGCGGCCGAAGGCCTGGCTGGTGCGGTCGAAGATGATGGCGATGCCGACGATGGCGAAGCCGTTGAACACGCCGAGCGTGAAATACTGGTTGGCGATCGCCTTCAGCACCGGCTGGCCGAGGCCCTGCACGCCGATCATCGACGCCACCACCACCATCGAGAGCGCCGCCATGATCGTCTGGTTGATGCCGGCCATGATGGTCGGCAGCGCCAGCGGCAACTGCACCTTGCCGAGCTTCTGCCAGGTCGAGGCGCCGAAGGCGTCGGCCGCCTCCAGCACGTCCTTGTCGACCAGCCGGATGCCGAGGTTGGTGAGGCGGATGATCGGCGGCGCGGCGTAGATCACCACGGCGATCAGGCCGGGCACCTTGCCGATGCCGAGCAGCATCACCACCGGAATGAGGTAGACGAAGCTCGGCATGGTCTGCATCACGTCGAGCACCGGCAGCATGACGGCGCGCGCCTTTGCCGACCAGGCCATAAGGATGCCGAGCGGAATGCCGATCGCCACCGACATCAGCGTCGCCACGACGATCATGGCGAGCGTGCGCATGGTGTCTTCCCACATGCCGAAATAGCCGATCGCCAGCAGGGCGACGACGGCGCCGGCGACGAGGCGCCAACTGCGGCTGGCGAGATAGACGAGGCCGGCGATCACCACCAGCACCACCGGCCACGGCGTGGTGACCAGGAGGCGCTCGACGAAGATCAGGAACGACCGGAGCGGCAGGAAAAAGTCCTCGACGGTGGCGCCGAATTCGCGCGTGAAGGCGCGGAAGCCACCGTCGATGGCTTTCTTGAGAGCGGTGAGGGTGTCGGCATCCATCACCGGAAAACCGTCGAAAAATGACATGCGTCGCATATCTCCTCGTGTCGTCGAATGCCGGCCGCGTCACTTGATGTGCGGGAATGGCGGGGCCCTTCGAGGTACCCCGCCGGACCGGTGCGTCACCGGGATTCGGACCGTGCTGCGAAGGCAGGCGCCTAGATCGTCGCGCGCGCCCACGGACGCAAGATGACGATCTAGTTCTTTGTTGTCGCATCGGATTTTCCGGAAACCGGAGTCCAGTTTCCGGTCCGATGCTAAAGCGCCGCCTTGACCTTGTCGGCCACCTCGGCCGGGACCCACTTGGTCCAGATGTCGGCCTTTTCCTTGAGGAAGTAGCGCGCCCCTTCCTCGCCGGTCGCCTGGTTGTCGGTCATCCAGGCCAGCATCTCGTTGACCGGCTCGTTGGTCGGGAAGGAGCGGGCCTTGATGTAGTCGTAGGCCGGGCCGGCCTGTTCGGCGAAGCGCGTGGTCACCACCGTGAACACCTCGGACTTGGCCCAGGCGTTCTTCTTGGGCGCCGCGCAGTCGGCCACCGAGGTGCAGGCATTCCATTCCGCCTCGTCATAGGGCACGTCGAAGTCGAGCCTGACGAGGTGATACTTGCCGAGAATGGCGGTCGGCGCCCAGTAGTAGCCGAGCCAGGGCTGCTGGCGCTCGAAGGCCTTGGCGATCGAGCCGTCGAGGCCGGCGGCCGATCCGGTGTCGAGCAGATTGAAGCCCCGGCTCTCCGCGTCATAGGCCTTGAAGAAGTTGCCGGTGGTGATCTGGCAGTTCCAGCCCGACGGGCAGTTGTGGACGGCGCCCTTCGACGGGTCCTCGGGATCGGGGAACAATTCGGGATGCTTCAGCGCATCGTCGATCGTCTTGATGTCGGGATGGGCCGCGGCGAAATAGTCGGGCACCCACCAGCCTTCGACGCCGCCCTCGCCGAGTTCCTCGACGGCATAGACCAGCTTGCCTTCGGCGACCGCCTTGTCGAGCGGCTCGCGCATGGCGTTGATCCAGGCCTCGGGGGCGATATCGGGCTCGCCCTTCTCGGCCATCGAGGTCAGGGTGGGCTGGGTGTCGCCGGGCACCAGGTCGACGCTACAGCCGTAGCCGTTTTCCAGGACGGCCTTGTCGACCCAGGCGATGAGTTCGGCGGACTGCCAGTTCATGTTCGCAATCGTGACGCGTCCGCAGGTGCCGTCCGCCGCGAGCGCCGGGACGAGGGAGGCCGACGCCGCTACGAAAAACGTGGTCGCGAGAAGCTGTTTCATCTTGATCTCCGGGCTTCGCGTTCTGGTCGTTGCGAATGATGAAACAGCCCACGACCCCGAACCTCCTGACAGCGGGGCGCCTTGCATTTGGAACTGAGCGTTCAGTCATTCGTCGACGTGCCCGCCACTGCCGAGCACGCGCCGGCAGTATATAGACCGAAGTCCCTGAGGCAACCTCGTTGTTACTTCGAAATAATACGAGACAACTCCATATTTTTATTTCACGACATCAATTTATACGAAATTCATTATAAAAAATACGCAAAATGTAGAGGGATTCACGTATATTTTGATTTCGGGTAGTCCAAATGGCTAAAGTTGGACTTTCTCTTTTTCCCTTTTCAGACTCCGGTTTTTGGCCGCCGCCAACCTGTTCGGAAATAGGCGGCTTTCCGGTTCGCGCGTCCATAAATTGAAGAAAATTCAAAACACATCCTGTGGGCGAGTCAAATATTCGGAGCGCATTGTTCTTCCCATTTTCGCCACCGACTCGCCGTGCCATCGACATAATCTACAAGGGGTGGCAGCGGTTGGCAGGAGGACATTCAACGGGGGACGCCGCCCGTCCGTTAACCACCCGTTAACCATACGCTCGGCAAATTCTGCCGGGTGGCGCGGTGTGCGTCGCGACCGGCAATTCGGGAACGATCGACTTGAGCGACATCACTTCAGCCCCCGAGGCGGCGCCGTCCAGGATGCCTTTCGGCCTCAGCGTGCCGACGGGCGCCGACCTTCGCTCGACGATCTTCCGCGGCGACATCGGCCTCGCCGTCGGCATCATGCTGATCATGGTCATCCTGATCCTGCCGATGCCGGCCATGATGCTCGACTTCATGCTGGCGGTGTCGATCATCTTCGCCGTGCTGATCATGATGACGGCGCTGTTCATCCAGACGCCGCTGGAATTCACCGCTTTTCCGACCATCCTCTTGATCTCGACGATGCTGCGCCTGTCGCTCAACCTCGCGTCGACGCGCCTCATCCTAAGCCACGGTCACGAGGGCACCGACGCCGCCGGCCACGTCATCGAGGCGTTCGGCGGCTTCGTGATGGGCGGCAACTTCGTCATCGGCATCATCGTCTTCGCCATCCTGATCATCGTCAACTTCGTGGTCATCACCAAGGGTTCGGGCCGTATCGCCGAAGTGGCCGCCCGCTTCACCCTCGACGCCATGCCCGGCAAGCAGATGGCCATCGACGCCGACCTGTCGTCCGGCCTGATCAAGGAAGACGAGGCGAGGAAGCGCCGCAAGGACCTCGAGGCGGAAAGCTCCTTCTTCGGCGCCATGGACGGCGCCTCCAAGTTCGTGCGCGGCGACGCCATCGCCGGCCTGCTGATCACCTTCATCAACGTCGTCGGCGGCATCATCATCGGCACCATGCAGATGGGCGTTACGCTCGCCGAGGCCGGCCATTCCTACACCGTGCTGACCGTCGGCGACGGCCTGGTCAGCCAGATCCCGGCGCTGATCGTCTCCACCGCCGCCGGCCTCCTGGTGTCCAAGGCCGGCGTCTCCGGCTCGGCCGACAAGGCGCTCTCCGGCCAGCTCACCGGCTATCCGGCCGCCCTCGGCCTTTCGGGCGCCGTCATGGGCATGTTGTCGCTGCTGCCCGGCCTGCCCTTCCTGCCGTTCGCCGTCCTCGGCGCCGGTGCCGGCGGCCTTGCCTTCTGGGCCAAGCGCGAGAACGCCAAGCGCCGGCTCGCCGCCGTCGCCGCCAAGGCGGAGGCCGAGGCGCCGCCGCCGCCGCCGGCCGAGGAGCCGATCACCACCGCCCTCAAGATGGACGACCTGCGCGTCGAGCTCGGCTATGGCCTGCTGCCGCTGATCAACGACAACGGCAAGGGCGGCGAGAAGCTGTCCGACCAGATCAAGGCGCTGCGCCGGCAGATCGCCGCCGACCTCGGCTACATCATGCCGCCGGTGCGGCTCCTCGATAACGTGCAGCTCGGCGCCAACGAATACGTCATCAAGATCAAGGAGGTGGACGCCGGCAAGGGCACGCTGTTCCCCGGCCAGTTCATGGTCATGGACCCGATGGGCGGCAAGGTGACCATCCCCGGCACCCAGACCACCGAACCCACCTTCGGCCTGCCGGCCACCTGGGTGGACGGCCGGCTGCGCGAGGAGGCGGCGATCCGTGGCTACACCGTCGTCGACCCGGCCACCGTGCTCTCCACCCACCTCTCGGAAACGCTGAAGACCAACGTCTCCGAGCTCTTGTCCTACGCCGACGTCAAGAAGCTCTTGTCCGAGGTGCCGACCGACCAGGCCAAGCTGATCGACGAGATCGTGCCGAGCCAGATCACCGTCTCCGGCATCCAGCGCATCCTGCAGCTCTTGCTGGCCGAGCGGGTGTCGATCCGCGACCTCGGCACCATCCTCGAAGGCATCGCCGAGGGCCTTTCCATCTCGCATGCGACGCAGACCATCGCCGAACACGTCCGCGCCCGCCTCGCCCGCCAGATCTGCGCCGCCAACATGGCGCCCGGCGGCTACCTGCCGCTGATCAGCCTGTCGGCGGCCTGGGAGCAGGCGTTCATCGAGAGCATCGTCGGCGAGGGCGACGACCGCCGCCTCGCCATGGCGCCCAGCAAGCTGCAGGAATTCGTCGGCGCCGTCCGCGACCAGTTCGAGGAAGCCGCCAAGAAGGGCGAGCTGCCGGTGCTGATGACCAGCCCGATGAACCGGCCGTTCGTCCGCTCCATCGTCGAGCGCTTCCGCGCCCACACCACGGTGATGAGCCAGGCCGAGGTCCACCCCAAGGTGCGCCTCAAGACGGTGAGCGCCATCTAGGCGGCCGGACGTTTCGTACCCGGGGCAATTCCCGGGCACGCAGGTGCAATATTCCGATCTCGCATATGCGAGATTGAGAAATTTCAATTACTTGATGGACATTGCCACCGTCTTTCAAGCGGAGTTTTTCGAGCTTGCCCGGGAATTTGCCTCGGGCACGGATGTTTCGATCTATGTATTTGTTTTATAGATGAATTGTCATCCTCCGCGCCGGCGGAGGACCTCGGGAAGAATGAAGCAATCGGCCGATATAGCGCTCCGAAAACGATGGCGCCCGATATCCATTCCTCGCCGCTTTCGGCCCAAGGTTCTCCGCCTTAGCGGAGGGCGGCAGGTTATCATATTGTTTTTATTATATAATTCACGTCATCCACGCCGGCGGGGATCCCGCACAGGCCAAGCGCAGGGGCGTTGACAGGACACCGGCCGCTTGGTAGGCAAATGTTATGTTATAACGTAACACTTCGGATGGATGCCTCATGACCCCTGCCCTCCTGCCCGTGACCGTGCTGTCGGGCTTTCTCGGCGCCGGCAAGACGACGCTGCTCAACCACATCCTCAACAACCGCGCCGGCCGCCGCGTCGCCGTCATCGTCAACGACATGAGCGAGGTGAACATCGACGCCGACCTGGTGCGCGAGGGCGGCGGCCTGTCCCGCGTCGACGAGAAGCTGGTGGAGCTGTCCAACGGCTGCATCTGCTGCACCCTGCGCGACGACCTGTTGGCCGAGGTCGCCCACCTCGCCCGCGCCGGCCGCTTCGACTACCTGCTGATCGAGGCGACCGGCATCGCCGAGCCGCTGCCGATCGCCGCCACCTTCGATTTCCGCGACGAGACCGGCTTCTCGCTGGCCGACATCGCCCGCATCGACACCATGGTGACGGTGGTCGATGCCATCAACCTCACCGCCAATTTCGGCTCGCACGACCTGCTCGGCGACCGCGGCGAGACGGCCGGCGCCGACGACGAGCGCACGCTCGCCGACCTTCTGACCGACCAGATCGAGTTCGCCGACGTCGTGGTGCTCAACAAGGTGTCCGATGCCGGCGCCGAGCGGCGGGAGCTCGCCCGCAAGATCGTCCGGGCGCTCAACGCCGACGCCAGGGTGATCGAGGCGGATTTCGGCCGCGTGCCGCTCGACGCCGTGCTCGACACCGGCCTCTACGACCGCGACCGGGCCCAGCGCCACCCGCTGTGGGCGCGGGAGCTCTACGGCTTCCGCGACCACGTGCCGGAGACCGAGGAATACGGCATCGGCTCCTTCGTCTACCGCACCCGCCGGCCCTTTCACCCCTGCGCCTTCAACGCCTTTCTCCGCCAGCCCCTGCCCGGCGTCATCCGCGCCAAGGGCCATTTCTGGCTTGCCACCCGGCCCGACTGGTGCGGCGAGCTGTCGATCGCCGGCGCCGTCTGCCGCACCGGCGCGCTCGGCCGCTGGTGGGCGGCGGTGCCGCAGGCGCGCTGGCCCGACCATGCCGAGTGGCGTCAGGCGGTGCAGCGGAACTGGCACTCGGTCTGGGGCGATCGCCGGCAGGAGCTGGTGTTCATCGGCGCCAGCATGGACGAGGCGGCGATCCGCAGCGGCCTCGACGCCTGCCTGGTCGGCGATGCCCTGACGACGACCCGCTTCAACCCCGACCGCTATCGCCACCTGCCCGACCCGTTCCCGCAATGGGGCCTGGCGTCTTGAACGCTTTTTTCGTCCGCAACAGGAGTTTTCGATGACCTTGTCTTTCCGCCTGCTCGCCGCCACCGCGCTTGTCGCCACGCTCGCCGCCCCGGCTCTCTCCCACGAGGTCGTGCTGCGCGGCCGGCTGGTGTTCGGCGACCACCAGGACGCCACGCTGCGCATCCTCGACCTCGACAGCGGCAAGGTGACGCACAGCTTCGACCTGCCGCAGCCCAACCCGTCGCTCGACACCACGGCGGACGGCCGCTTCGTCGTCGTCAAGGTCGGCGACGAGGCCGGCACGGTGCGCCTGTTCGACAGCGGCCTGTTGCGCGAGCCGCACGGCGACCACGTCGACATCGACAAGATCGATCCCGGCTTCATCGACCTGACGCTGACCGGCGACAAGCCGGCGCACGTGCTGTCCGGCCACGGCTGGCTGTCGGTGTTCTTCGACGGCCAGCGGCCGTGGCTGCGGCCGAGCGAGGCGCGCGCCGACCTGATCCCGATCGCCAGCCTGGAGGCGGGCAAGCCGGAGCGGCTGAGCTGGATGAGCCCGGCGCCGCAGCACGGCGTCGCCGTGCCGCTCGGCGACGACCGCTGGTTCCTCTCGACGCCCAATCCGGCCTATGCCAAGGGCGACGACAAGTCGGCCTCGTCGCGGCCCAATAGCTTCGACCTCGTCGACGCCAAGGACGGCTGGAAGGCGCTCGAAAGCTATGATTGCCCGCTGATGCACGGCCACGCCGAGCTCGGCGGCGCCCACGCCTTCGGCTGCGCCGACGGCATCGCCCTACTGAAGGCCGAGGCGGCCGGCGCCTGGAAGGCCGGGCGGCTCGCCTACCCCGACGACCGCGCCTCGAGCGCCATCACCGCCTCGGGCGACGTCATGGTCGCCAACTACGGCAGGAGCGGCAGCCCCTACACCGCCTTCCTGCGCATCGACCCGGCGGCCCCGGCGCTGAAGGGCGACGACGTGTTCGACATCGCCGACGGCCAGCAGGTCTGCCAGTTCGCGCTGGCCTCCGACGGCCGCACCCTGGTACACCTTGCCGGCGACGGCAAGCTCAGGCTCTACGAGGTGACGCCGGCCTGGAAGGAAGTGGCCCGCTTCGACGCCGTGGCGCCGTTCGACTGCGCCTTCGGCGCGCCGACGCCGACGCCGCGCCTCGCCCTGTCCGGCACCAGCGCCTTCGTCACCGATCCGGCCGGCGGCAAGATCCACGAATTCTACCTGGCGACCGGCAAACAGGGCCTCAGCTTCGACGTCGGCGGCGCCCCGTCGACCATCGCCGGCGGCCCGAGCGGCGGCTGAACCCGGCCGGCGGCCCGGCACCGTGCCCTTGCATTGACGGATCCCGTTTCATGTAATATCGAATGTTACATGAAACGGGATAGTCGATTGTCGGGCGTGCTGCACGTGCTGCTGCACATGGCCGAGCGGGGCGGGCCGGCGACGTCCGAAGCGCTGGCGAAAGCGATGCATACCAATCCGGTGGTGATCCGCCGGATCATGGCGGGCCTGCGCGAGCGCGGATACGTGCGCTCGGAAAAGGGCCACGGCGGCGGCTGGACGCTCGCCTGCGATCTGGCGAAGCTGACGCTGCGCGATGTCCACGAGGCGCTGGGCGAGCCGTCGCTTTTGGCCATCGGCAACCGGACCGAGGCGCCGGGCTGCCTGGTCGAGCAGGTGGTCAATGCCGCGCTGGGGCGTGCCCTCGACGAGGCGGAGGCGATGCTGCTGGCCCGCTTCGGCGCGGTGACGCTCGCCGACCTCAGCGCCGATTTCCACCGTCGGCTCGCCGCGCACCGGCAGCCCAGCGATCTGGAGACCGTTCATGCCGACTGACGACGCCATGCGGTCGCTGCTTGCCGCCTTCAACGATCCGGAAGCCGCCAGACGCTATGGCGACGGCCCGCAGCGCTTCGTGCCCGGCGCCGACGACCTACACCGCATGACGGCGATCCTGCTGGCCGAGCGCGCGCCGGCGGATGCCCGCGTTCTGGTGCTCGGCGCCGGCGGCGGCCGCGAACTGCGGGCGCTGGCCGACGCCGAGCCGGGCTGGAGCTTCGTCGGCGTCGATCCGGCCGCCGCCATGCTGGACGAGGCAAGGCGCGTGCTCGGCCCCGCAGCGGCACGCGCCAGCTTCTGCGAAGGCTATATCGACGACGCGCCGGAGGGCCCGTTCGACGCCGCCACCTGCCTCCTGACGCTGCACTTCCTCGACGCGGAGGAGCGCACGCGAACGCTCCGCGAGCTCCGCCGCCGCCTCAAGTCCGGCGCGCCCTTCGTGGCGGCGCATTCCAGCTTTCCGCAAGGCGAGCGCGGCCTCTGGCTGTCGCGCTACGCCGCCTTCGCCGTCGCCGCCGGCGCCGATCCCGAACAGGCGGAGAAGATGCGCGCCAGCGTGGACGCCAACGTGCCGCTGCTCGACCCACGGCAGGACGAGGCCATCCTGCGCGCGGCCGGCTTCTCGGATGTCGCCCTGTTCTACGCCGCCTTCACCTGGCGCGGCTGGGTCGCCTACGCCTGAACCCGTTTCCCGCGCGCCGGCCGCGATGCGCCCGACCGATGCCCTCAAGCCTCTTGTCAGGCGTTATGTTATAACGTAACGTACATATAGAGACGACGGTTTGGGGACGCGAGGTCAAGGTCGATGCAAATCAATGGAGCCCGAACGGCCGGCTTGGTGCTCGAATGTCTCGACGCGTCGCGCCGGCCGCTCAAGGCCTATGAAATCCTCGCCGCCATCCGTCCCCGCGGCGTCAACTCGGCCATGACGGTCTACCGGGCCCTCGGCCGGCTGCGGGCGGCGGGCCGCGTGCGCAGGATCGAGAGCCTCAACGCCTTTCTCGCCGTTCCCGCCGGCAAGGAAACCGCCTCCCCCGAGAAGACCCTCGGCGTGGCCATCTGCGACCGCTGCGGCACCGTCTCCCCCTTCTGGGACGAGGCGCTCGCCAGCGTCGCGGCCAGGGACGTCAGCCTGTTCGACGTCCGCTCGCTGACGCTGGAACTGCACGGCTTCTGCGGCAATTGCCGGCCGCCGCCCGGCTGACCGGCTCTCTCGCAATCCACCCAACAAACACATGAGGCAAGGAATGGCCGCCATTCCCGTCACGGTGCTGACCGGCTTTCTCGGCGCCGGCAAGACCACGCTGCTCAACCGCATCCTGAGCGAGAAGCACGGCAAGCGCTACGCCGTCATCGTCAACGAATTCGGCGAGATCGGCATCGACAACGACCTGGTGATCGATGCCGACGAGGAAATCTTCGAGATGAACAACGGCTGCATCTGCTGCACCGTGCGCGGCGATCTCATCCGCATCATCGACGGGCTGATGAAGCGCAAGGGGAATTTCGACGGCATCCTGATCGAGACCACCGGCCTCGCCGATCCGGCGCCCGTCGCCCAGACCTTCTTCGTCGATCCGGACGTCCGCCGCCAGACGAGGCTCGACGCCGTGGTCACCGTCGTCGACGCCCGCCATTTCCTCGGCGAGCGGGACAAGGCGCCGGAAGTCGACGAGCAGGCCGCCTTCGCCGACATCCTCCTGATCAACAAGACCGATCTGGTGTCGCCCCGGGATCTCGACGCCCTCAGGCGGCAGCTTCGCGCCCTCAACCCGACGGCGGAAATCCTCGACTGCAACCGCTGCGACATCGCCCTCGACCGCATCCTCGGCCGCGACGCCTTCAGTCTCGACCGCGTGCTGGAGGCCGAGCCCGAGTTCCTGGACGGCAGCCACGACCACGATCACGACACCGAGGTATCCAGCCTGTCCCTGGTGTCGCGGGAGCCGCTCGACCCGGCCCGCTTCCTGCCGTGGATCAGCGACGTCGTCCAGAAGCTCGGCGGCGACATCCTGCGCATGAAGGGCATCCTCGCCTTCGCCGACGATCCCGACCGCTACGTCATCCAGAGCATCCACATGCTGATCGAGGGCGACCACGGCCGCCGCTGGAAGAAGGGCGAGGCGCGCCTGTCGCGGCTCGTCTTCATCGGCCGCAACCTGCCGCGCGACGTGCTGCGGGACGGCTTCGAGCGCGCCGTCATGAAGGTCGAAGTTCATTGAGCTTTCTCAACCCTTTCGCGCCCCGGCGTCCCGGCGGCGCCTCCGGCCGGGTCGGGCTCGTCAAGGACTGGGTTCGCGCCGCCATCGGCTTCGGCGACGCCGTCACCGTCGCCGTCAGCCAGATCGCCTGCCGGCACTCCACCTGCGGCGGCGCCGAAACGCTGGTGATGATCGACGTCAGCAATGCCGATTTGCGCGTCCTGCGTTTTGCCAAGCCGCTGGCCGACGTGACGGAGGACGACGTCCGGGCCGCCATCGACGCCGCGCTCCGGCAACAGCCCGCAAGGAAGGTTTCCTGAATGAACCATCCGGATACCCTGTCCGGCGCCGCCGGCCTCGCCGCCGAACCCCCGAAGCCGCCGGCCACCTGGCTGTCGGTCGCCGCCATGGCGCGGCTGCTTGCCGCGATGGCGGTGCTCGCCCTCCTCTGGCTGCTGGTCGCCTGGGCGGTGGCGCTGCCATGACCGGACCCGCCATTCGCCTCGATGACCTCACCGTCGCCTATGGCGGCCATCCGGCCGTCCACCACCTGTCGGGCAGCTTCCGGCCCGGCAGCCTGACCGCCATCGCCGGCGCCAACGGCGCCGGCAAGTCGACGCTGGTCAAGGCCATCGTCGGCGACCTCAGGCCGGCTGGCGGCGCGGTGCTGTTCGACGACCTCGACCGCTCGGCCATCGGCTATCTGCCGCAGGCGGCCGAAATCGAGCGGCGCTTTCCCATCGACGTGCTGGACACCGTGCTGCTCGGCGCCTGGCGCCGCTGCGGCGCCTTCGGCGGCGTGTCGCGGGCGCTGCGGGCGGCGGCCGAACGGGCGCTCGCCGCCGTGCGCCTCGACGGCTTCGGCAAGCGGCCGATCGGCGACCTGTCGGCCGGCCAGTTCCAGCGCGTGCTGTTCGCCCGCCTGATGCTGCAGGACGCGCCGGTCATCCTGCTCGACGAACCCTTCACCGCCGTCGACGCCCGCACCACCGCCGATCTCCTCGCCATCGTCGCCCGCTGGCACGCGGAGGGGCGCACGGTGATCGCCGTGCTGCACGACCACGGCCAGATCCGCCGGCATTTCCCCGAGACGCTGCTGCTCGCCCGCCAGTGCGTCGCCTGGGGCGCCACCGGCGAGGCGATGTCGCCGGCCAATCTCGACCGGGCCAACGCCCTGGCCGAGCGCTGGCTCGAGGACGCCCCGGTCTGCCGGCCAGCCGTGGAGGATGCGGCATGAGCCTATACGACCTTCTCATCGTGCCGTTTTCCGACTACGGCTTCATGCGGCGCGCCCTCGTCGCCTGCCTGCTGCTCGGCGTCGGCTCGGGGCCGATCGGCGTGCTGCTGATGCTGCGGCGGATGAGCCTGGTCGGCGACGCCATGAGCCACGCGGTGCTGCCGGGCGCGGCGATCGGCTTCCTGGCGGCCGGCGGCTATTCGCTGTTCGCCATGGGCGCCGGCGGCCTCGTGGCGGGGCTGACGGTCTCCCTGCTCTCCGGCCTGGTCACCCGCACCACCGTGCTGCGCGAGGACGCCAGCTTTGCCGCCTTCTACCTGGCCTCGCTCGCCCTCGGCGTGCTGATCGTCTCGGCGGCCGGCTCCAGCCGCGACCTGCTGCACGTGCTGTTCGGCAGCATCCTCGCCATCGACGCCGCGTCGCTCGAACTGATCGCCCTCATCACTTCGCTCAGCCTCGCAACGCTGGCCTTCATCTACCGGCCGCTGGTGGTCGAATGCTTCGACCCCGGCTTCCTGCGCTCGGTCGGCGGCCGCGGCGGCCTCTATCACTTCCTATTCCTGCTGCTCATCGTCCTCAACCTGATCGCCGCCTTCCAGGCGCTCGGCACCCTGATGGCGGTGGGCATGATGATGCTGCCGGCCGCCGTCGCCCAGCTCTGGACGCGGACCCTGCCGGCCATGATGGCCGTGTCGGTGCTGACCGCCGTCGTCTCCGGCTTCGTCGGCCTGATCGCCTCCTATCACCTCGGCTTTGCCTCGGGACCGACCATCGTTCTGGTGGCCGCCCTGATCTACGTCGGCTCGCTGATCGCCGGTCCCACCGGCGCCCTGAGCCGGCTCTTTCGCCGCCCGCATCTCGCGGGCTGAACCCAGAAGGACCTTCCGCATGATCAAGCAGCTTTTCGGCAGCCTCGTCGCCGTATCGGCGCTCCTCGGCGCCGCCAGCCTCGCCGAGGCCAGGACGCTCAACGTCGTGGCGAGCTTCGGCGTCCTCGCCGACGTGGTGAAGAACGTCGGCGGCGACAACGTCAACGTCGTCAGCCTGGTGCCCACCGGCGGCGATCCGCACGAGTTCGAGCCGACGCCGGCCGACGCCAGGAACCTCTCCGGCGCCGACCTCGTGTTCGTCAGCGGCTTCGGTTTCGAAGGCTGGATCGACCGCCTGGTCGGCGCCTCCGGCTACAAGGGCGAACCGGTCGTCGTTTCCGACGGCATTGCCGCCCGCCAGATGGAGGAGGACGGCGAGACCGTCACCGATCCGCACGTCTGGAACTCGGCGGCCAACGTCGGCATCTGGATCGCCAACATCGAGAAGGCGCTCGCCGAGGCCGATCCCGAGGACAGCGCCGCCTTCCGCGCCAACGCCGAACGCTACGGCAAGGAGGTCGCCGACCTCGACGCCTATGCCAAGAAGGCCGTCGCCGCCGTTCCCGAGGACCGGCGCAAGGTGCTGACCAGCCACGACGCGCTCGGCTATTTCGGCCGCGAATACGGCGTCACCTTCCTGTCGCCGGTCGGCATCTCCACCGAGGCGGAAGCCTCGGCCGGCGACGTCGCGCAACTGATCGACCAGATCAAGGCCGAGCAGGTGAAGGTCTATTTCTTCGAAAGCTCCAACGATTCGCGCCTCGTCCGCCAGATCGCCGACGCCACCGGCGCCGAGCCGGGCGGCGAGCTCTACGTCGAAGCGCTGTCGCCGGCCGACGGCCCCGCCCCGACCTACCTCACGATGTTCAAGCACAACGTCGACCTGCTGGTCGCCGGCATGACCAAGTAACATCACCACGATGGGCGGCGGGATTCCTGTCGCCCTTTTCTGCCCGAGCCCCCGCCTTCGCGGAGGTTGACGAATTATGATATTGATTTATTTATATAATTCACTGTCATCCTATGCGAAGGCATAGGACCTCAGGCAGGACGGAGCGATCGGCCGATATAGCGCTCCAGCAACGCTGGGGCGCCTGATACACCCCTCATCCCCTTCTCGTCCTGAGGTCCTCGCCTTCGTGAGGATGACAATCCATGGGAAGCGATGCGCGCGGCGGGGGCGGCGTGATGGGAACTGCGCCAGCGTGCCCGGGAATTTACCCCCAGGTGCCAGTGTGCCGACCTATCCCTTTGTTCCCCAATATAAAACTTTCATCCTATGCGAAGGCATAGGACCTCGGGCAGGACGAAGCGATCGGCCGATATGGCGCTCCCCACCCCCGGTTAACGTAAACCGGACCTTAAGCCATTCCCGCCAAACTGGGGGCATGAGACCCTCTCGTATCGCGTCCGGTCTGCTGTCGTTCATCCTGTCCGCCGCGCTGGCGGGCTGCGGCTTCTTCGAATCCGAGGAGCGCGAGCCCTGGCGCGCCCAGGCGGAGGCCGCCTGCTACGCCCGCAACCTCGTCAAGCTGTCGCCGCTGATCCAGCCGGCCAATGCCATCAAGGGCAAGGGCATCTGCGGCATCGACCGGCCGCTCAAGGTGAAGGCGCTGGAGGACGGCACCGTCAGCCTCGGCTCGCGATCGCTGGTTCTCTCCTGCCCGATGACGGCGGCGCTCGAACGCTGGGTGGCCGAAAGCGTCATGCCGGCGGCGCTCGCCCGCTACGGCCTGCCGGTGGTCGAGATCAAGAACTTCGGCACCTACAACTGCCGGCCGCGCAACAACGTCTCCGGCGCCCGCCTGTCCGAGCACGCCTTCGCCAACGCCTTCGACTTCGCCGGCATCGTGCTGTCCAACGGCTACACCGTCACCGTCAAGAAGGGCTGGTACGGCAACGCCACCGACCGCGCCTTCCTGCGCGAAGTGACGCGCGGCGCCTGCGGCGCCTTCACCACCGTGCTGGGCCCCGGCGCCGACCGCTCGCACGACGACCACCTGCACCTCGACCTCGCCCGCCACAACAACGCCGGCACCTACCGCTACTGCAAGCCGCACCCGGAGGTGCCGCCGCGCACCGCGCCGATGTTCACGCCCGACCAGAACGTGCCGATGGCGAGCCTGCCGCCGGCCAACCCGGTGTGGCCGGCCGCCGCCCAGCCGGCGCCCGCCGCCCCGACCTATACGAGCGGCAACCCGTCCTTCGACGCGCCGCTGCCGCCCGCCCCGATCGGCAACGGCGCCCAGCCGGCCTACCAGACCGCCCAGCCCGCCTATCCGGCGCCGCAGCCGGCCTACCCCGCGGCCCAGCCGACCTACGCCGACACGCCGGCCGCCCAGCCGCCCGGCTGCCCGGCCGGCTACATCTGCACGCCGGTGGGACAAGGCACCTACGTGCCGCCGCCCACCGGCGCCGGCAACATCGGCTGGAGCGTCGGCGCCCAGCCCGTCCAGGGCTATTCGCCGACCGACATCACCGGCTCCATCGCGCCCTATTCGGACGACTGAGCAACGCAGGCTCCCTCGCGGAACCGCCCCACGGATCACGGCAGCTTGCCGGCGATCGTCGTGGATATGTCGGCGGCGCCGGAAATTGCCGCCTGGCGGATCCGTTCCTTGTAGGCATCGTCGGCGCCCGCCATGAAGGTGATGCTGAGGGCGGCGGCGACCTCGCCGTTCGGTCCGCCGATCGGCGCCGCATAGGACAGGACGTTGAGGCTGTATTCGCCGGGATCGTGGCTCCATCCCTGCGCCCGCACCCTGGCATACTCGGCTTCCAGCTCCTGCCGCGTCGTCAACGTGCGGGGCGTGAAGGCGACCAGTTGCTTCGGCAGCATCCGGTCGCGCTGGTCTTCCGAAAGATTGGCCATCAGCACCTTGCTGGCACCGCCGGCATGCGGCGGCAGGAGCTCGCCGAGCGTGTAGCTGAAGGCGTGCAGGCTGCGCCCGGTGGAGCCGGCGACCAGGATGATCGCGTCGCGCTCGATCACCGACACCTTGCAGGTTTCGCCGGTGATGGTCGCCAGCCGGTCGAGCGCCGGCTGGATGAAGCGCGTGAACTTGAAGAAGCGCGACGCCACGGTGACGTTGTCGGCGAGCTCGAGCAGCCGTGCGCCGAGGCAATAGGAGCCGTCCGGCAACTGCTGGACCATCCTGTGGCTCTCGAGCGAGTTGAGGAGCCGATAGACGGTCGACCGGGCGATCCCCGTCCGCTCGACGATGTCCCGGAACGGCGCGCCTTCCGGCTGCCGTTCGATCGTCGCGAAAATCTTCATCATCCGCTCTATGGCCGGATTGCCGTTCGCCTCGCCCGCCTCGGTGTCCATCAGCTTGACCCTTTCCGCTGAACGGCGTATGTTTATCATATGAACTCGATAAGTTCAAATATGAACTTATCGTACCGGTGCTGGGAGGCGCCGGCGGGAGGAAAAGGTGAAACCATCGCTTAGTCTCGAGCCGGTCGTCGGCCCAAACTGGCATTACGCAGCCGAGCTCGGCATCACCGACATCGTCGCCATCCGCGACCAGACCGACGAGGTGCCGATCTGGGACTTGCCGGTCCTCGAACGCGTCAAGAAGACCTACGAGGATTTCGGCTTCAGGGTCGCCGTCCTGGAAGGCTGGGTTCCGTTCGACAGCTTCCGCCTGCGCAAGCCCGACGCCGATCTCGACCTCAAGCGCATGATCGCCGTCATCGAGAACATGGGTAAGCTCGGCATCGGCGTCCTCTGCTACAGCTGGATGGCGGTCAACAACTGGACGCGCACCTCGACGGCGACGCCGACGCGCGGCGGGGCGCTGACCAGCAGCTACGACCACGCGGTTTCCGAACGCGATCCGCGCTCCCGGCAGGGCATTGTCGTCAGCGAGGACCTGTTGTGGGAGACGCTGGAGCAATTCCTCAAGGCCATCGTTCCGGTCGCCGAGAAGGCCGGCGTCAAGCTCGCCATCCATCCGGACGATCCACCCCTGTCGCCGCTGTTCGGCGTCGGCCGCATCATGCGCTCGGTCGAGGCGTTCGACACGGCGCTGAAGCTCGTCGACAGCCCAGCCAACGGCATCACCTTCTGCCAGGGCAACTTCGCGGCGATGAACGCCGACGTGCCGGCCGCCATCCGCCATCTCGGACGCGACGGCCGCATCCACTTCGCCCACTTCCGCGACATCGTCGGCGACGCCTACCGGATGACGGAAACCTTCCATGACGCCGGCAAGACCGACATGCTGGCCGCCATGCGCGCCTATCGCGACATCGGCTTTTCCGGCGTCATGCGCACCGACCATGCGCCGGTGATGTGGGGGGAGGACAACGGCAAGCCCGGCTACAAGTCGCTCGGCCACATCTACGCCATCGGCTACATGCGCGGCCTGATGGAGGCCGTCGCAGCGGACGCGGGGCGCTGACGCCATGAACGCGCGCGCCGTGCCCGCGGGCTTCTCCAGCCCGCCGCCGCCCGAGCGTCCCCGCCGGACCCACCGGCCGGACTGGCTGGTCGCCTACATGTTCATGGCGCCGGCGGCGGCGATCTTCGCCGCCCTGATCACCTACCCGCTCATCGACGGCATCGCCACCGCCTTCACCGACCGGGCGATCGCCCAGCCCGGCAAGGCGGTCGGCTTTGCCAACTTCGCCGGCCTGTTCGCCGATCCGGTCTTTCTGCACTCGGCCTGGAACTCGCTGCTGCTGACGGCGGGAACCGTGGCGCTCAAGCTGGTCCTCGGGCTGGCGTCGGCGCTCGTCCTCTCCCAGGCCATCCCGATGCGGGGCCTGGTGCGGGCGCTGGCCTTTCTGCCCTGGGCCGTCCCCGGCATGATCGCCAGCCTGGCCTGGAAGTGGATATTCGACGAGCAGAGCGGCGTCCTGCAATATCTGGTGCTCAGCCTCGGCCTCGTCGACCGGCCGGTCTATTTCCTGTCGGATCCGGCGATCGCGCTGTTCTCCGTTGCCGCCGCCATGGTCTGGCAGGGCCTGCCCTTCTTCACCATGATGTTCCTCGCCGCGCTCGCCTCGATTCCCGCCGATCTGCACGAGGCGGCCGCCATCGACGGCGCCGGCGGCATCCGGCGCTTCCTGTCGGTGACGCTGCCGCAGATGCGCGGCGTGATCGCCGTCACCGTGATGCTGTCGACGATCTGGACCTTCAACTCCTTCGAGATGGTGTTCGTGCTGACCGGCGGCGGACCGGCCAACCGCACCCACATCCTGCCGACGCTCGCCTACCAGTATGCCATCGGCGAAAGCCATCTCGGCCTCGGCTCGGCCGTCATCGTTTCGGTGATCCCGGTGTTCGTCGTCCTGATCTTCCTGCTGACCCGCAGAATGCTGCGGCAGGATCTCGATTGAGAGGTGAAGAGATGGTCGAACGCACCCGCACCATCGTCGTCCGGCGGATCGTCACCGCCGTCGGCATCCTGTGCATCCTGGCCTGGTCGCTGGCGCCGGTCTACTGGGTGGTCGTCACCTCGCTCAAGACCTCGCAGGAGATCTACAGCATCCCGCCGACGCTGCTGCCGCGCGCGCCGACGCTCGACAACTATCGCGACGCCCTGTTCGGCTCGCAATTCGCCCGCTTCGTGCTCAACAGCTTCGTCGTGGCGCTCGGCGTCACCGCCGTCTCCGCCGTCATCGGCGCGCTGACCGCCTACCCGATCTCGCGCATGAGCTTTCCCGGCCGGGCGACCTCGGCGCGGCTGATCGTCGCGGCCTACCTGCTGCCGCCCTCGCTGCTGTTCATCCCGCTTTTCATCGTGCTGCAACGGCTCGGGCTGATCGACACCAGGATCGGCCTCGTCCTCGCCTATCTGACCTTCACCGTGCCCTTCTGCACCTGGATGCTGATCGGCTATTTCCGCACCATCCCCAAGGAGCTCGACGAAGCGGCGCTGATGGACGGCGCCAGCCGCCTGCAGACGCTCACCCGGGTGGTGCTGCCGATCGCCACGCCCGGCATCGCGGTGGTGGCCCTGTTCGCCTTCACCCATGCCTGGAACGAATTTCTCTACGCTCTGGTCTACGTCTACTCGAACACGAGCAAGACGTTCACCGCCGGACTTTCCGGATTGGTGATGGGGGACACGTTCATCTGGGGCGAACTGATGGCCAGTTCGGTCATCGCCATCGCCCCGATCCTCATCATCTACATCGCTGCCCAGAAATACATCGTGGAAGGACTGGCGGCCGGCAGCGTCAAGGGTTGAAGAGCCGCCTGAACTGGGAGGAAGGCTTCATGAACACGAGAACATTGCTTGCCGCGTCGGCGATCGCGCTGATGGCAACGGCCGCGCAGGCCGAAAAGCTGACGGTCTGGGGGCTCCAGGCCTTCAACAAGGACGCCGACGCCCTGATCGGCCGGATGGCCCAGGACTTCGGCAAATCGCGCGGCGTCGACGTCGAATACGTCGTCGTGCCCGCCAACGTGCTGACGCAGCGCCTGGCGGCCGCCTTCGAGGGGCACGCCGCGCCCGACGTCTACATGCAGATCGGCCAGAGCACCCCCTACTACGCGGACCGGGGGCTGACCAAGCCGGTCGACGACCTCCTCGCCGAGATGCGCGCCGTCGACGGCGGCATCTACGAGAGCCTCGCCCTGCAATCGACCTACAAGGGCGTCGCCCATTCGATCCCCCTCGAGGTGGACGTCGTCCCGATGTTCGCCCGAACCGACCTGCTGAAAGCGGCCGGCATGGAGCTGCCCAAGACCTGGGAGGAGCTCGGCGCGGCCGCCAAGGCGATCGTCAAGGCCAACCCGCAGTATACCGGCCTCGGCCTGCCGGTGAGCACAGCCAACGACGCCGAGTCCGACATCCTGATGCTGGTCTGGTCGTTCGGCGGCGCCATGTTCGCCGAGGACGGCTCGACCGTGACCTGGAGCTCGCCGGAGACGACGGCCGCCTACGCCTATATCGAGGACCTGTTCAAGGCCGGCGCCATTCCGCGCAGCGCCCTGACCTGGGACGACGCCGGCAACAACACGGCCTACCAGACCGGCCGCGCCGCCTTCATCATGAACCCGGCCAGCGTCTATTCCTGGATGGTCCAGAACGACCAGACGCTGCTGTCGAACAGCGCCATGATCGCCATTCCCAAGGGACCGGGCCCGAAGGGCCGCAGCGCCACGATGATCAGCTCGTTCGCCTGGATGCTGAGCAGCGAGACCCGGCAGGACGCCCTGGCCAAGGACTGGATCCGCTACTTCTTCCAGCCGGACAACTACGAAAAGCTGATCGAGGTGACCGGCGGCCGCTGGGTGCCGATCTTCCCGAAGCTGATGCAGACCATGCCGCTGTTCAAGGACAATCCGGCCTTCGCCAGCTTCGACGATCTCGCGAGGAACGGCCTCGCCATCGGCTTCCAGGGTCCGCCGACGCCGCTCGCCTCGGAGATCTACAACGCCAAGGTCGTCTCGACCTCGGTCCAGCACATGCTGGTCGACGGCTACAGCCCGGCGGACGCCGTCGCCTGGGCCACCAAGGAGATCGAGGGGATCAAGGCCAGGCAGGCCCGGTAATCCTCGACCGCGACACCCCTTCCGCCGGCCGGCCGGTCGGCGGAAGCCCCCGCGGGGCGTCACCTCGTCCCGAACGGCACGCACCGCGACCGCCGACCATCGTCGGCCTTCAGGACCCTCAGGACATGCAAATTCCAACCATTCAGAGACCTCCCAAAGCCCTGGTCAAGGCGCTGGCCGAAATCGGCACCGCCACGATCGCCGGCGAGATCAGCAAAATCGGCATTCGCAACCCGTTCATCTGCGGTCCGGTGCCCTTCATCCGCGGCAAGACCATCGCCGGGCCGGCGCTGACGCTGCAATTCCTGCCCAAGCGCGAGGATGTCTACGACATCGACGAATACCAGGACCCCGAGGCCCAGATGCACCGGCAGGTGCTCTATCAGGTCGAGGAGGGAGACGTCGTGGTGGTCGACGCCCGCGGCGACATGCTGAGCGGCGTGTTCGGCGAGATGATGCTGACCTATCTCAAGGGACGCGGCGGCGCCGGCACGGTGATCGACGGCTGCATCCGCGATTGCCGCAAGGCCGAGGCCCTCGACTTCCCGATCTGGCTGCGCGGCGTCACCCCCAACTACCACACCCAGACCGGCATCTTCCCCCATGCCGTCAACGTGCCGATCGCCTGCGGCGGCATCCTCGTCATGCCGGGCGACATCGTCGTCGCCGACGACGACGGCGCCGTGGTGGTGCCGGTCAGCCTCGCCGAGCAGACGATCGAGCGCGCCACCCGGCACGCCGAATGGGAGGACTTCTCCCGGCTGCGGCTGTCGCAGGGCGGCGATCTCAGGACGTACTACCCGCTGAGCCCGGCCGCCCAGGACGAATACCTCGCCTGGCGCCGCGCCGAGGGCGGAGCGGCCAAGCAGCCATAGACGACGGGTGGAGGAAGCGGTGGCAAGCGTCTCACTTTCCAGGGTCACCAAGTCGTTCGGCGCCCATGAGGTGCTGCACGGCATCGACCTCGAGATCGCGGCGGGCGAGTTCGTGGTCTTCGTCGGCCCGTCCGGCTGCGGCAAGTCGACCATGCTGCGCGTCATCGCCGGCCTCGAGGAGATCACCAGCGGCGAACTGCGGATCGGCGGCGAGCTCGCCAACCGCATCCCGCCGGGCGAGCGCGGCATCGCCATGGTCTTCCAGTCCTACGCGCTCTATCCGCATATGAGCGTCTACGACAACATGGCCTTCGGCCTGAAGCTGAAGGGCATGGACAAGGGCGAGATCGACCGGCGGGTCCGGCGCGCCGCCGACATGCTCCAGCTTTCGCCCTATCTCGACCGCCGCCCACGCAGCCTGTCGGGCGGCCAGCGGCAGCGCGTGGCGATCGGCCGGGCGGTGACGCGCGACCCGCTGGTCTTCCTGTTCGACGAGCCGCTCAGCAACCTCGACGCCGCCCTCCGCGTGGCGACGCGCATCGAGATCGCCAATCTCAGCACGGCGATGCCCGGCACCACCATGATCTACGTGACGCACGACCAGGTGGAGGCGATGACGCTGGCCGACCGCATCGTGGTGTTCAACGATGGCCGCATCGAACAGGTCGGCACGCCGCTCGAGCTCTACGAGAGGCCGCGCAACATGTTCGTCGCCCGGTTCATCGGCTCGCCGGCCATGAACGTCCTGCCGGTCGTCATCGAAGGCCCGGCCGATGGCCCGGTGCTGCGCCACGGCCAGGGAACGATCCCCGCCGACGCCTTCGCCCTCGCGGCCGACGACATCGGCAGGTCGGCCTGGCTCGGCGTCCGGCCGGAGCACGCGGAAATCGTCGACGCCGGCGGAGGCGTGATGGCCGGCCGCGTCCTGTTTGCCGAAAAGCTCGGCGAGCTGACCATCCTGCATGTCGACGTCGGCGCGGCGGACCCCTTCGTCGCCAAGGTCGCGGGAACCGCCACCGCCACGCGCGGCGATCCGGTCGGCGTCCGCTTCATTCCCGAGCGATCGAACCTGTTTTCCGAACAGCAGCTCGCCTACGAACGGACGAAGTGACCGCGCCGTCAGCTCAATAGCGATGTTCGCCGGGAATCTCGGCCGCCTCGATCCGTGCCAGTCCGGCATCGGTGAGATCGGCCGAAGCGAGCGCCTCGCGCCATGCCCGCCGCATCTTTCGATAGGTTCCGGCCGAGACGATATACACCGTCTCCCGGCCGTCTTTCGTGACCCTGACCGGTTCGCTCAGGGCGCGATCATGATAGGCGCCGAAATTCTTCTCCACCTCGGACGCCGGAACGGTGCAGGACATCGCGGCCCTCCATATGTCTTGAAGCATCAAAGCCCGTCGCGATACGATGCCACTCCTGGTGGAGATGCGCCATGGCGTCCCAATCCCGCGAAAAGCTCGCCACCGTGGTCGATTCCGAGAGTCTGGCGGCCCTGCGCGATCTTGCAAAGCGCGAAGGCCGCGAGATTCAGGCGCTCGTCGACGAAGCTCTGGCCGATCTGATCGAGAAGCGCAAACATCGCAAGCCACGCGCCGGCGTCATGGCCGCCTATCGGACCAGCCACCGGGAATTCGCCCCGCTCTACAGGAAGCTGGCCGGCTGATCGGCTCTTCGGCCGTTTTGCGCGGCATCCGGCTGCCCGGCCTTTACGGCTTCGGAAGCGCATTCGCGCCGACCTATCCCTTCGTCTTAAGCAGTTTCCCGATCAATTTTTTCTGACTTGGCTCGATCGGGCTGGAAAAAACGTCTCTGAACCGCTACAAGGCAGCTCCAGGCAGGCCGCAGCGTTTTTGTTTGCGCGTCCCGGCATTCTCCGGGCCCTGCTCCCCGCATTTTAGGTTTCGTCATGATCACCACGACCGGCCAGCCGGTTCGCCAGGGTCCCGGCTTTGCCGAGACCGTCGCCCTCGTCGCCGCCCTGATGGGCCTGACGGCGCTCGCCATCGACACCATGCTGCCGGCCCTGCCGGCCATCGGCGCCAGCTACGCCTTGGCCGAGGCCAACGAGCTGCAGCTCGTCGTCTACGCCTACATGATCGGCTTCGGCGTCGCCCAGGTCGTCTACGGGCCGCTGTCCGACGTCTACGGCCGCCGGCCGCTGGTGATCGCCGGCCTGATCATCCTGATCGCCGGCGCCATCGTCTCGGCGCTCGCCTCCGACTTCGACCACCTGCTGGTCGCCCGCGTGCTGCAGGGCGTCGGCGCCGCCGCGGCGCGCGTCATCGCCGTCTCCATCGTCCGCGACCGCTATGCCGGCCGCGAGATGGCCCGCGTCATGAGCTTCACCATGATGGTGTTCATGATCGTGCCGGTGCTGGCGCCCACCTTCGGCGGCCTGCTGCTGGCGCTGGCCGGCTGGCGGTCGATCTTCGCCACCATGGCGGCGCTGTCCATCGTCGTCGGCCTGTGGTTCTACGTCCGCATGCCCGAGACGCTGCATCCCGAGTTCCGCCGCGCCCTGTCGGTGCGGTCGATCCTCGACGCGGCGCGCATCTGCGTCACCAACCGCGAGGCGGTCGGCTATTCGCTGGCCATCGGCCTGCTGTTCGCCATGCTGATGGGCTTCATCGGCTCGGCCGAGCAGATCCTCGGCTCCGACGGCTATCATCTCGGCGTGCTGTTCCCGCTGGCCTTCGCCTCGGTGGCGATCACCGGCGGCATCGCCGCCTTCGTCAACAGCCGCCTGGTGCGCACCTGGGGCATGCACCGCCTGTCGCACGGCAGCCACTTGGTCCACGTCGGGCTGACGGCCGCCTTCTTCGTCGCCGCCCATCTCTTCGGCGGCCTGCCGCCGCTCTGGCTGTTCATCGCGCTGATGATAGCGATGCAATTCTTCTTCTCGATCGCCATCTCCAACTACAACGCGCTGGCCCTCGACCCGCTCGGCGAGGTGGCCGGCACCGCCTCCTCGCTGATCGGCGCCTTCACCACGATTGTAGGCACCATCGGCGGCGCGCTGATCGGCCAGGCGTTCGACGGCACGGTGGCGCCGCTGTCCGCCGGCTTCTTCGCCCTCTCGGCCGTGACGCTCTTGATCGTCTACTGGACCGAGCGCGGCCGGCTGTTCCAGCCGCACCACCAGGGCATCGTGCCGGCCGGCGCCGAGTAGCGCCGGACAACGGCCACGCATGACGGAAAAATCGCCGGGGCGCGGCAGAAATGCCCGCCCCGGCGGCGTTTCCGGCTCTTCACTCCGCAACGCCCGCTCCCCATATATGAGGAGCCACGTTACGGGGTCCCTGGCGGACGCCGAGAAGGCGTTCGTGAGACGTTGGAGCAATTAACAAACTCTCGTCCTGGGACTCCGCGAGACAAAGGAGTTAGCCATGGACAAGAAATCCCTGATGCCCTTCGGGCGCGGTTCGACTCCCTCCCGCTCGCGCGAGGACCCGTTCCTGTCGTTGCGCCACGAGATGGACCAGCTTTTCGACAGCTTCACCCGCGGCTGGGGCCTGCCGACGCTCGCCTCCGGCGGCGACGGCTTCCTGAGCCCGCGCGTCGACATCGCCGAGACCGAAACCGGCCTGGAGATGACCGCCGAATTGCCGGGCATCGATCCCAAGGCGATCGAGCTGGAGCTCGAGGACGACATGCTCACCCTCAAGGCGGAACGCAAGTCCGACCGGGAGGAGAAGGACGACAAGCGCCGCTATCACCTGACCGAGCGGTCGACCGGCACCTACATGCGCGCCTTCACCCTGCCGTTCACGCCCGACCGCGACAAGATCACGGCCGAGTTCGACAAGGGCGTCCTGAAGGTGACGGTGCCGCGTTCGCCCGATCAGCCCAAGGCGACCAAGCGGATCGATATCCGCCCGGCCGCCTGAGCAGCCGGCGGCAACAATGGCGGGGGCGCTTCGGCGCCCCCTTTCATTTCAGGGCGGAGATCACCGCCTTGTCGGGATAGCAGGTGACGGCGAGGCCGTTTTTCGCCTGCCAGCGGCCGATGGCGACGCGGGTGCGGAAGCCGACCAGGCCGTCGGCGGTGCCGACGTCGTGGCCCATGCCTTCGAGCCGCCGCTGCACGGCGCGCACGTCGCTGCGGCTGAAACCGCCCACCTTGCCCCAGCCGCCCCGGATCGTGCCGGCTTTGGCCAGCCGGTCGCCGACCAGGCCGATGGTCAGCGCGTAGACGTCGGATTCGTTATAGGCCTTCAGCACATAGAAATTGTCCGACACCAGGAAGGCCGGCCCCATCCGCCCGGCCGGCATCAGCAGGTGGCCGACCGGCCCGACATCGGCGGCCGCGAGCGGGCGGCCGTCGGCGCGCGTCACCCCGGCCTTGATCCAGGCCGACAGCGGCTGGCCCTGGTCGGGACCCTCCAGGCTGCACGGCACCGCGGCCGGCAGCCGCACCTCGACGCCCCAGGGCACGCCGGCCTTCCAGCCGCGCGACCTGAGGAAATGGCCGATCGAGGCGATGACGTCGGGCACCGAGTTCCAGATGTCGCGCCGGCCGTCGCCGTCGCCATCCACCGCGTCGGCGAGGAACTTCGACGGCATGAACTGCGGCTGGCCGAGCGCGCCGGCCCAGGAACTCTTCATGGCGGCGCGGGAGATGTGCTCCTCTTCCAGGATGCGGAGCGCCGCCACCAGCTCGGGGAAGAACTCGGCGCGGCGCGAGCCCATGTAGGCCTGCGTCGCCAGCGTGCGGACGGCGTCCTTCTCGATCTTGGCGGCGCCGAAGGCCGATTCCTTGCCCCAGACGGCCAGCAGGATGCCGGCCGGCACGCCGGTCGCCCGCGCCGTCCTGTCGAGCACCGCCCGGTTGGCGGCGAGCCGCTTGCGGCCGCCGGCCGCCAGACCGTCGAGCTTGTTGTCGGCGAGATAGGCGGCCGGGCTCTGGAACTCGGCCTGGAAGGCGTTGCCGCCGCCGGTCGGCTTGAGGTCCGGCAGGCGGAGATCGGGCTCGAGGCCGGTGACCGCCGCCTCGAAGGTGGCGCGCTTGACGCCGGACGCCTGGGCCGCCGGCCAGACCTCGGTCTCCAGCCAGCGGGAAAAGGCGGCGTCGGCGGCCATGGCGCCCTCGGTGGAGAGCGCCAGCGCGGCGGCGAGGAAGAGGACGATTCGCTTCATCAGCGGATGGAATCGCGCCGCGGGCCTCGGGTCAAGGCCGGCCGGCGCGGACCGCGGCGCGCCGGCTTTTTGCCGCCCGGCAAACGCCGCCGGCAAAGGGTCGTCACGGGGGGGAATGGCGCTTGACAGCCCCCCTCACCCGCCCTTATATCGGCGCACTTTCCGCCGCCCGGCGGATCGTGGCAGCGTAGCTCAGTTGGTTAGAGCGACGGACTCATAACCCGTAGGTCGGTGGTTCGATTCCACCCGCTGCTACCACTCTTCTCCCCGGTAAAAGCTGTCGCAAGGTCAGGGATTTCCATCTCCCGGCGCCCCGACCCGTCCTGTCCGCCCGCCGCGGATGAAGCGTCCCGGACAGGCCGGCGCCGCCGCTGCCGGAGCCCGGGCGCCCCCTCGCGGGCCGGTCCGGATCGACGAAGACCGATCGATGCGGACAAAGGCGCCAAACGCCGACGGGGAGCGGCATGCCGCTCCCCGCTTTCCCTGGCTGACGCCTTTTTTCTCAGAAGGTGGCGTTCATGCCGAGATAGAACGACCGGCCGGGCTCGTTGTAGCTGTTGGCGCCCTCGTCGGTGCGGAACAGCCGCTCGTCGAGGATGTTCTTCACGCCGGCCGACAGCTCGAGATGTTCGGTGACGTCGTAGGTCAGCCCGAAGTTGAGGATGCCGTAGGCCTCGCGGGTCGTATCGTCCTGCGCCTTGCCGGTGCCGACGTTGGTGGCGGCGCCGGCGATCTCGCCGTAGTAGGTGCCGGACAGCGACAGCCTGAGGTCCTCGCGGACCTGCCAGTCCAGCGAGGCGTTGATGGTATATTTCGGCACCAGCGACAGCGGCTGATTGTAGGTCTTGTCCTTGGATTCGATCATGTAGGTGGCGTTGGTCGACCAGCTCAGCGTGTCGGTGATCGGGAAGGACAGGTTGCCTTCGAGGCCCTGGATGACCGCTTCCGGCGTATTGTCCCACTGGAAGTAATAGTAGGTCCCCGACGTGCCGCCGACCGCCACCGTCGAGGCGGCGATACGGTTCTTGTAGTCGTTGTGGAAATAGGTCAGGCCGACGTTGAGGAAATCCTCCTTGTTGTAGCTGATGCCGATTTCCTTGTTGATGCTGGTCTCCGCATCGAGGTCGGGATTGCCGACCACGTAGCAGCCGTCGGTGACCGAATAGCCCGGCGGGCAGCCGTTGCCGCGGGTCTTGTAAACGTAGTTGGGGTTGAGCTGATAGAGGTTCGGCGCCTTGAAGGCCCGGGCGATACCGGCCTTGATGGAGATTTCCGGCGTCAGCTCGTAGGAGGAATTGAGGCTGGGGCTCAGGTTGGAGCCGAAGGTGTCGGACTGGTCGAAGCGCAATCCCGGCGTCAGCGTCCAGTCGTCGGTGACGCGGATGTTGTCCTCGCCATAGAGGCCGAGCATCAGTTGCTCGGTCCGCTTGTCGCGGTCGGCGGCGCTGGCCGGCGTTCCGGGAATCGGGTTGGCGGTGGCCGTGGTGATCGACACCGGATCGTACATGAACTCGCCGCGGAACTCGGCGCCGAGTGTCGCGGTCTGCTCGAAGCCGAGCTCGAACGGCAGGTTCCATTCGCTCTTGGCGGAGAGGTTGTCGAGGCGGACCGTCTTCCAGGCGTCGGAGTTGATCTGTCCGTCGATGGCGCCGGTCGAGCCCTCGCCGAGGCGGGAGTTGATCGTCCGCTCCCACTGGAGATAGCTCATCGACGTTCCGAAATCGTATTTGCCGTCGTGCTGCAGCGACAGCGCGCCGCGCGTCATGCGGTTGGTTTCATTCCCGTAATTCTCTTTCAGGTAGGCGTTGGCGTCGGTCAGGTTGCTGAGCAGGCTGTCGCCGGCATAGAGATTGCCCTGCCGGCTGAGCGCGCCGTCGATGGTCAGCTTGTTGGTCTCGTCGGGCGCGATCTTGACGCTGCCGCGCACGTCGTAGTTCCGGACGCCCTCGCGGCCGGCGACCACGCTGGTGCCGCCCGCCGCGTCCGAGTTGATGTCGAGGCCATCCGGCGAAGTGCGATTGAAGCTGCCGGTCAGGTTGAACGACACGATATCGTTGACCGGCCCGCCGACCGTCAGCGACGTGCGGAAGGACTTGCCCTCCTCGCCGTGCTGCGGCAGCTCGAACAGCGTCGAGGCGGTGACCGTCAGCTTTTGCGGGCGCTTGGTGATGATGTTGACGACGCCGCCGGCGGCGCCCGAGCCGTAGCGGGCGGCCGCCGGGCCGCGGAACACCTCGATCCGCTCGATGGCGTCGACCGGCACCCAGTTGCTGTCGCCGCGCGAGTCGCGGTCGCCACCGCGCGACATCTTCACCGCGTTGCGCGACATCACCGGCTTGCCGTCGATCAGGATCAGCGTGTTGTCGGGTCCCATGCCTCTGAGGTCGATCTGCCGCTGGTTGCCGCGCTGGCCGGTCGACGACGTGCCGGTCAGGTTGACGCCGGGCATCTTGCGGACCAGCTCGGAAATATCGTTGGTGACCGGCAGCTTCTTCAGGTCGCCGGCGGTGATGGTCGAGACGCCGAGCATCTGCTTGAGCTGCTCCTCGGCGGTGACGACGATCGGATCGAGCAGGACCGAATCGTCGCCGGCGGACGCCTCGTCACCGGTCTCCGACGCGTGGCCGGACGCGCCGGAGTCCGCTGCCGACTGGGCAGCGGACGGTTGCATCTGCGCCGCCAGGGCCAGGCAGAATACCGAACATCCCACAAGAAGAAGCGCCGCGCTTGCAGACTTCCCCGCACCGGATCGCGAAACGACAGATGGACTCATTGAATAACCCAGCCCTTGATAATTTATGAGGATGGGCTGCATATTATCGGCCGCATTCAGGTCGGCAATTCGCCTCTTTTAGAACAAATTTAATTTGCATATGCGGCAACAAGACGCGGCGGACCCGGTCGGAATACTTACATTCCAGCCGCCATGGAAAGCGCTGCCGCGGGCCGCCGTACCGGTTCAGCCGTAGTAGACGGCGACGCGATGGCCGCCGATGTCGCGAACCTCGAACGCGGTGCCGTAGAGATCGCGCAGCACCTCCGGCGTGATCATCTCGGCCGGCGTGCCCTGGCTGTGCAGGCGGCCGTCGCGCATGGCGACGATATGGTCGGAGTATCGCGAGGCGAAGTTGATGTCGTGCAGCACGACGACCGCCGTCTTGCCCAGTTCGCGGGTGGCGCGGGTCAACAGCTTCATCATGGCCACGGCGTTACCGATGTCGAGATTGTTGAGCGGCTCGTCGAACAGCATGTAGTCGGTGTCCTGGCAGATCACCATGGCGACGAAGGCGCGCTGGCGCTGGCCGCCCGACAGCTCGTCGAGGAAACGATCGGCAAGCTCGGTCAGCCCGAGATAGGAGAGAGCCCGGCCGATCTGCGCCACGTCCTCCGGGCCGAGCCGCCCCTTGCCGTAGGGGTAGCGGCCGAAGGTGACGAGGTCGCGCACCGTCAGCCGCATCGCCAGGTGATTGTCCTGCCGGAGCACGGCGAGATGGCGGGCGAGCAGATCGCCGCGCGTCGTCGCCACGTCGAGGCCACCGACCGCGATGCGTCCGCCGTCCGGATCGACGAGACGGGCGATCATCGACAAAAGCGTGGACTTGCCCGCGCCGTTGGGGCCGATGATCGAGGTGATTCCGCCCTTGGGAAGCGTCAGCGAAAGGCCGTCGACGACCAGGCTCTTTCCATAGCTCTTGCTGACGTTGGCGATTTCGATCATCGGACGGCCTCCCGCAGCAGGAACAGGATGAAGAACAGCCCCCCGGCGAACTCGATGACGATGGACAGCGCCGTCGAATAGTCGAGGACGCGCTCCAGCAGCATCTGCCCGCCGACCAGGCAGATGACGGCGACGAGCACGGCGGCCGGCAGGGTGCGGGTGTGGCGGGCGTCGGGCACCAGCATGTAGGCGAGATTGGCGACCAAGAGGCCGAAGAAGGTCACCGGACCGACGAGCGCGGTGGACACCGAGACCAGCAGCGTCACCAGCACCAGGATGCGGACCGTGACGCGCCGGTGGTCGACGCCGAGGGCGATCGCCTGGTCGCGGCCGAGGGCCATCACGTCGAAGGCATGGAACATGGTGGCGCCGGCAGCGGTGACCAGGCCGACCACCAGCGCCGCGACGCCGAGCAGCGCCGTATCCACCGAGTTGAAGTTGGCGAACAGCCGATCCTGCAGCACCACGAACTCGGTGGGATCGATGACGCGCTGGAACACGGTGGACAGCGAGCGGAACAGCACGCCGAGGACGATGCCGACCAGCATGAGGTGAAACAGGTTGCGGATGGCGCCGGAGAAAAGCAGGCGGTAGAGGACGAGCGAAAAACCGACCATCGCCGCCATCTCGACGACGAACATCACGCGCGGATCGAGGGCGGTCGTGGCGGCGCTGCCGATCGCCAGCACCAGCGCCGATTGCAGCAGGATGTAGAGGGCGTCGAAACCGATGATCGACGGCGTCAGGATGCGGTTGCCGGTGATCGTCTGGAACAGCACGGTCGAAACCGCCACCGCGTAGGCGACCAGCAGCAGGGCGGCGAGCTTGCCGGCCCGGAAGGGCAGCACGAAGCCCCAGTTGCCGTGCGCCCCGACCACCATGAAGGCGACCATGGCGAGCAGCGCGACGAGCGCCAGCAGGCCGATGACGCCGCGGCCGCGGCGGTCCCTGGCCTCACGCCGCATAGGTTCTTCTCCCGGTCAGCAGGAACAGGAAGGCGACGCTGCCGACGACGCCGAGCACGGTGCCGACCGGGATCTCGAAGGGCGCGTTGAGGGTGCGCCCCAGGATGTCGCAGGCGATCACCAGGCCGGCGCCGATCAGGGCGATCAGCGGCAGCGAGGAACGGAGCCGGTCGCCCCGCCACAGGCGGACCAAGTTGGGAACGACCAGGCCGAGGAAGGGAACGACGCCGGCGGTGACCAGGACCGCCGCCGTGACGGCGGCGACCAGCATCAGGCCGAAGAACATGACGCTGCGGTAGTTGAGGCCGAGGTTCACCGCCCGCTCCTCGCCCATGCCGGCCACCGTCAGGCGGTCCGCCGCCGCGTAGGCGGCGATCGTCAGACCGCCGGCCAGCCAGAGCAGCTCGTAGCGGCCGCGCAGGATGGTGGAGAAGTCGCCGCTCATCCAGGCGCCGAGCGACTGCATCATCTCGTAGCGATAGGCGATGAAGGAGGTGACCGAGCTGATGACGCCGCCGAGCATGATGCCGACCAGCGGCACGATGACCGGCGAGCGCAGCGGAATGCGCCGGAGAATGGCGAGGAACAGCAAGGTGCCGAGGAAGGCGAACAGCATGGCCACCAGCATCTTGCCGACCACCGGCAGGTCGGGGGCGAGCAGCAGCACCAGCAGCATGCCGAGGGCGGCCGATTCCACCGTTCCCGCCGTCGACGGCTCGACGAAGCGGTTCTGGACCAGCATCTGCATGATGGCGCCGGCCACCGCCATGCCGGCGCCGGCGAGCACGAGGGCAATGGCGCGCGGCAGCCGGCTCGCCATCAGCAGCAGGGCCGCCTCGTCGCTGTCGCCCGACAGAAGCGCCCGGACGTTGTGCCAGGACAGGCTGTCGCTCGCCCCGACGAGCAGGCTGGCCAGGAACAGCAGCAGCACCAGCAGCAAGGCGGCGAGGAAAGGCTTCACTGTCGTTCGCAAAAGTTATTGGCGGGCGACCGGACGATCGCCCGCCATAGGAAAGGGCGGAGCCCGTCAGCCCTTGTCGAAGGCGGCGATCAACTGGTCGACTTCCCGCTGCAGCGAAGTGACGCCGCCGCCGATCAGATACCAACTGACCGGATCGAGCGCCACGACATGGCCCTTCTGCCAGGCGGTGGTCTTGCCGACGATCTCGTTGTCCAGGAGCTTGAGGGCGCCGCCGCCCTGATGGCCGATGGCCGCGTCGCGATCGATGATGAAGATCCAGTCCGGATTCTTGTCGAGGATATATTCGAAGGACGCCGGCTGGCCGTGCATGCCGACCTTGAGGCCGGTGTCGACCGGCTCGACGCCGTATTCGGAGAACAGGATGCCGAAGCGCGAGCCCGGCCCGAAGGTGCTGAGCTTGCCGCCGGTGGTCAAGAGCAGCATGCCCTTGCCGGCCTTCCCCGCCTTGCCCTTGAGGTCGGCGATCGAGGCGTCGAGCTTGTCAATCAGCCCCCTGGCCTCGGCGTCCTTGCCGAAGATCGAGCCGAGGGTCTCGATGTTGGTCTTGGCGCTGCCGACGAAGTTCGTGAAATCCGGCGTCAGGTCGATGGTCGGGGCGATCTTGGCGAGATCGGCGTATTTGGCGGACGAGCGGCCGCCGACGATGATCAGGTCGGGCGCGGCGGCGCTCACCTTCTCGAAATCCGGCTCGAACACCGAGCCGATCTTGGCGACCTCGGGGGCGTTGTATTTCTGAAGATAGTCCGGCTTGACCCCGCCGGGAACGCCGGCCACCTCGACGCCGAGCGCCGACAGCGTGTCGAGGCTGGCGAGGTCGTAGACGAACACCCGCTCCGGCACCGATGGCAGAACGGTTTCGCCCTTGGCGTGCTTGACGAGCGTCTCGGCGCCGGCGGCGCCCGGCTGGCCGGTGCAGGCGATGGCGGCCAGCAGGAGCGTCGCGAGCTTCAGCGATAATCTCATTTCGAAGACCTCTTTCGGGCCCGGGTCCGTCCGGATGACGAGCCGTGCGGCAGTGGTCCGTGCTTAGCGAGGCGGGCGCAAACGGGTCAATCCTCACGATTTCGAACCATTCCAATTTGCATTTTCGCCATGCGGAGGGACGCGGCCGCAGCGCTTCTACGTATTGCGAAATTGGAAATGCGCCCGATTCTCAAAATCGGCTGGTGCCCATAAAAGATGAATATTATAGTCAGCTTTACGGACCGAAGCACGGGGGAACAAGCCGCGGGCCATCCGATGGGCCAGCGGCTCCGGCGCCTTGGATAGTCGGCCGACCAACGCGAGAGGGCTAGCCTTATGATGCCGCCGAGGAAGAGCACCGCCGCCGTCGGGGACGACGGCAAGTCTTCGCCGGTCGGTCGGCTGAAGCTGCTGATGGTGCTGGACGCCCTGCTCCGGGAAGGCAGCGTCGGCGCGGCGGCCGACAGCCTCGGCTTGCAACTGTCGGCCGTCAGCCGGATGCTGTCGGAAATTCGCGACCACTACGGCGACCCGATCATGGTACGGACGGGCCGGGGCATGCGGCCGACGCCTTTGGCGGAATCGCTGCGCCAGGGCGTCAGACGCTTCGTGGTGGACAGCGAGGCCCTGCTGCATGGCGAGGCCGGAGACGAGGCATGGGACGGCGACATCGGCTGGCACAGGCGCGCGCGCCTGGCGCCGCCGCCGCTGTCGGTGACGCGCAGCGATTCCCTTGACGGCACGCCGTCGCCCGAGCACATCGCGCGCCGAAGCGCGATGATCGGCGCCAGCGCCCCGCCGCACCGGCGCCTTGCCAAATACATCTCGCATGTTTCGCCGGGACCGGGGCGCAGCCGGCCGCTGACCCGGGAGGAAGCCAGGGACGCCCTCGGCATCATCCTGCGGGGCGAGGCCGACCCGCTTCAGATCGGGGGCCTCCTGATGGTCATCCAGTATCGCGGCGTGACGGCGCCGGAGCTGGCCGGCTTCGTCGAGGCCATCCAGCAGGCCTGCCGGCCGGCCGCCGTCGGCGAGGACGTGCGTCCCGACCTCGATTGGCCGGCCTACCTTTCGCCGCGCTGGCGAAACCCGCCATGGTTCATCCACGCGGCGCGGCTGGTCGCCATGTCGGGCTATCGCGTTCTGATGCACGGGCATTTCGGCGGCGGGCCAGAGAGCGGAAAGCTGGAGGCCGCGGCCGAGGAATCGTCCATCCCGGTCTGCCTGACCCTGCCCGACGCGGCGTCCGCCATGAACGAGCGGGGGATCGCCTACGTCCCCGTCGGCGGCTTCTCGCCGCAGGTTCACGCCCTGCTCGCCACCTATCCGCTGTTCGAGATGCGCAATCCGCTCAACAATGCGGTGTCCCTCGTCAACCCGCTCAGGGCGCCGGCCGTCTTGCTGGGCGCCGCCGAGGGAGCGAACCGCGATCTTTACCGCAGCGTCGCCCAGTTGCTCGGCGTCGACGAACTGGCGATCATCGGCGCCAGCCGCGACCTCGCCCAGATAACGCCGGATCGCATGACGACGCTGTTTCGCCTGGTCGCCGGCAAGCCGCTGGACAGCAACCTGCCCGCCATGCCGGCCAAGCGGGAGCGCGTCCCGATCGGGTTCACGCAGCACGAATACTGGCGGGCCGTGTGGACCGGCGCGGCGCGCGACGCCTTCGCCGAGGCGACCATCGTCAACACGGCGGCGGTGGCCCTGCTGTGCCTTATGGGCGATCGCGGCAGCTTCGAGGACGCCCGCGAACAGGCGCGGCAGGCCTGGGCGCGGCGGCGGCAGAAGGCATAAAGGCAAACGCCGCCCATCCGTTTGCCGCATTGTGTCCCTATGATGGGACCGACGTGGAAGGGGGAAGCCATGCGCCATCGGGACGGCAGCGCCGGCGATGCCGATTACGGCCGGATCGGACACACTTACAGCGCCTATCGCCAGCCCGATCCGCGCATCGCCGCCATGATCGCCGAGGCGCTCGGCCCGGCCGGGACGGTGCTCAACGTCGGCGCCGGCGCCGGTTCCTACGAGCCGGCCGATCGCCACGTCACCGCCGTCGAGCCGTCGGCCTCGATGCGGGCGCAGCGGCCGCCGGAGCTCGCGCCGGCCATCGACGCCACCGCCGAGCGCCTGCCGTTCGCCGACGACAGCTTCGACGCCGCCATGGCGAGCTTCACCATCCACCAGTGGACCGACCTTGCCGCCGGCCTCCGCGAGATGCGCCGCGTCACCCGCGGCCCGGTGGTGATCCTCACCTGCGATCCCCGGGAGGTGGAGGCCTTCTGGCTCTCCGACTACGCGCCGAAGGTGCTGGCCACCGAGGTGCGGCGCTATCCGTCCTTCGACAAGGTGGCCGAAGGGCTCGGCACGCCGATCACCCGCATCGCCGTGCCGATCCCCTTCGACTGCCGCGACGGCTTCAACGAGGCCTATTACGGCCGGCCGGAAAAGCTGCTGGAACCGGCGGCGCGCCTGTCCTGCTCGGCCTGGAGCTTCATCACCCCCGAAGAGGCCGACGCCGCCGTCGCCCGCCTCGCCGCCGACCTCGCATCCGGCGCCTGGGACGCCAGATACGGCGCCCTGCGCCGCGAGCCCGCCTATCGCGGCTCGCTCTACCTGCTGGTGTCCTCGGGCAAGGCGTAGCCGCTGATCCAGCAAGACGTGCCTCTCAAATTGGGCAGCGCTTGAGAAGCAAGCCCGTATGCCGTTTAGCGATGAGAGACAAAGTCCGTTGGCTTTCAAAAAGCGCCCTTTCTGACACTCAAACCATCTTGAGCGGCATCCATGAAAGGCAAAGGGTTTTGTCTATCAAAAAGAGACATTTTTGATAGACAACCCGTCCGGTCGCCCGGCAAGGCCGGCTGAGAACGCCAAGCGCGCGCGCCCGGAAAGTGTCCTGATTTTTCAGTGCTTGGGGAAATATCGACCTTGACGCGCGCTGGGGGCATAAGGCGGCTAAACGCGTCTTACGTGAAAATGCGAATGATTTGGAGTTGACAAGATATCGATTTCACATACTCTGAAATCGATATCTGAGCGGGGTACACATGGCAAACGCGTCTCCCTCCGCCGTCAGCGGCGCCCAGGATTATCTCTCCGGAAAGCCTCGCGTGCTCGGCCGCGGCAAGCGGATGGCCGTCACCTCCCTCGTGATTTTCGCGGCCGCCGCGCTCGCCGCCTACATCCTGACCAGCGGCGCCTTCAACTGGACCGTCATCTGGGCCTTCTTCTTCCATCCGGCCATCCTGTCCGGGCTGGCGATGACGCTGGAGCTGACCGCCCTGTCGATGATCGTCGGCGTCCTGCTCGGCGTCTGCCTGGCCGTGATGGCCGTCTCGCGCTATCCGGCCGTCTCGGCGGCCTCGGCGCTCTATGTCTGGATGTTCCGCGGCACGCCGCTCCTGGTGCAGTTGATCTTCTGGTTCAACATCGCGCTGGTGTTCCCGACCGTTGGCTTCGGCGGCTGGTCGGTCTCCGTCAACGCCCTGGTGACGCCCTTCATGGCCGCCCTCCTCGGACTGGGCCTCAACGAGGGCGCCTACATGTCGGAAATCGTCCGCGCCGGCATCGGCTCGGTCGACAAGGGACAGCGCGAGGCCGCCCAGAGCATCGGGCTGGGCGGCGGCCAGGTGATGGCCCACATCATCCTGCCCCAGGCCTTGAAGGTGATCATCCCGCCGACCGCCAACCAGACCATCGGCATGCTGAAGAACACCTCGCTGGTGTCGGTCATCGGGGCGCAGGAACTCTTGACCAAGAGCGAGGACATCTACGCCCGCAATTTCCAGGTCATCGAGCTCTTGATCGTCGCCTCGCTCTGGTACCTGCTGATGACGACCATCGCCTCCGGCATCCAGTTCTGGCTGGAGCGCCGCTTCGGCGACGACCGGGCCATCCGTCGCATGGTGGGAGAGCAGGCATGAACGCGCTCGCCCCCTCCGTCGCCCTCGATACGGCCGCCGCCCGCGTGATGCTGCGAGCCCGCGACATCACCAAGTCCTTCGGTCCGCACCTGGTGCTGAGCGGCGTCTCCCTCGACGTCAAGCGAGGCGAGGTCGTCTGCATCATCGGTCCGTCCGGCTCGGGCAAGAGCACCTTCCTGCGCTGCCTCAATTTCCTCGAGGTGCCGGATGCCGGCGGCGTCTGGGTCGATGGCGAGCGCGTCGCCTGCCAGGAGATCGACGGCGTGCTCTGGGAGCTGCCGGCCCGCGTGTTCGCCCGGCAGCGCGCCAGCATCGGCATGGTGTTCCAGCGCTTCAACCTGTTCTCCAACCTCACCGCCGAGGAAAACGTCTCGCTGGCGCTGCGGCTGGTGAAAAGGCTGCCGCGGTCCGAGGCCCGCGACATCGCGCGCGCCGTGCTGGCCTCCGTCGGTCTCGAACGCTTCATCCATCATCGTCCCTCCCAGCTTTCCGGCGGGCAGCAGCAGCGCGTGGCGATCGCCCGTGCCGTGGCGATGGAACCCAAGGTGCTGCTGTTCGACGAGCCGACCTCGGCGCTCGATCCCGAGCTCGTCCACGAGGTGCTCTCCGTGATGACCGGCCTCGCCGGGACCGGCATGACCATGGTGGTGGTCACCCACGAGATCGGCTTCGCCCGGGAAGTCAGCGACCGCGTCGTGTTCATGGATGGCGGCGGCATCGTCGAACAGGGCGTTTCCGGCGAGGTGCTCGCCAACCCGTCCGAGCCGCGCACCAAGGCCTTTCTGTCGAAAATCAAGTGAACCTCTCCTGTTCGGAGTAGAGAACCATGGCTTCCAAAAGCATCGCAGTGGTCGGCGTCGGCGCCATGGGCAGCATGGCGCTGTGGCAACTCGCCGGGCGAGGATACCGGGTGACCGGCTTCGACCGCATGGGCGTTCCGCACGACATGGGCGCCCACGGGGCGGAATCCCGGATCTTCCGCCTCGCCTACCGCGAGGGAAAGCAATACATCCCCCTGCTCAAGCGCTCGCTGGAACTCTGGAAGGAGCTGCAGGCCGGCTCCGACCGCAAGTTCCACTACCCCACCGGCTGCCTCTACATCGGCGATCGCGGCGCCGACTGGCTGCTCGGCACCATCGAGGGCGCCCGCGAGCACGACGTCCGCCACGAGGTGCTCGACGAGACGGAGCTGCGGCGCCGCTTCCCGCAGCACCGGCTGTCCGGCGGCGAATTCGCCCTGTTCGACGTCGACGGGGCGCTGCTCCGGCCCGAGCTCGGCGTGCGCGCCGCGGTCCGGGCGGCAAAAGCCCTCGGGGCCACCGTCAACGAGGGCTGCGAGGTCGAGCGCATCGAGCCCGTCGCCGACGGCGTCGACGTCACCGCGGACGGAACGACCCGCCGCTTCGACGCGGCGGTGGTCACCTGCGGCGCCTGGGGAACCCGGGCGATCTCGGTGCCGTCGCCGCGCTTCATCGCCCGGCGGCTGGTCGGAACCTGGTTCGGCGTCGACGACGTCGGAGCCTACCTGCCGGACCGCTTCCCGGTCTGTATCCGGCGCACTTCAGAAATCGATTACTCGGGCTTCCCGTCGATGGACGGCTGGACGATCAAGATCATGCCGCCGGTCAATTTTCAGAGCGACATCGACCCCGACGAGGTGATCCGCACCGTCAGCCACGCCGACACGGCGATCATGCGGCGCGTCGCCCAAACGCTGCTGGAAGGCGTCGATCCGGAACCGGCCCGATCCGGCGTCTATCTCGACGGCTTCACCGCCGACGACCATCCGATCATCGACCATCACCCGGCAAGCGAGCGCATCGTCATCGCCGCCGGCTTCTCCGGCCACGGCTACAAGATGGCGCCCGCCGTCGGCGTCGCCATCGCCGATCTCATCGACGGCGGCGACACCGCCTACATCCGCGCGCATTTTTCCGCCGGCCGCCCGGCCGTGTCGGCCTGACCGCCATCCGAAGACTTGTCGCCAGCAGGAATAAATAAAAAAGGCCGCCAACAGGCCTGATTACGCAGGGTCCAACAAAACCAGAGGAGAACGAGAATGCTAACGTCCAAATATTCAGTCGCCGCACTTGCGTCCTTCGTCGTCCTGATGACCGGCACCTATGCGGCGTCGGCCGAAGACCTGAAGATCGGCCCGAACGGCGAAGCCTTGTCGGTCGAGGCCTCGCCGGCCCTCACCGAGAAACTGCCGGCCGACTTGAAGGGCGGGACGCTGAAGATCGTCACCGATCCGAGCGTGCCGCCCTACACCTTCTATCAGGCCGACGGCTCGACGCTGACCGGATCGGACGTCGACCTCGGCAACGCCATCGCCGCCAAGCTGGGGGTGAAGGTCGAATGGTCGACCGTCAAGTTCCCCGGCATCATCGCCGCCATCGAGGCGGGCCGCTTCGACATGGCGATCACCTCGATGGGCGACACGCCGGCCCGCGAGCAGAAGGTCGACTTCGTCGACTATTCCACCGACGGCAACGCCATCGTCGTTCTGAAGGGCAATCCGCTCGGCATCAAGACCATCGCCGACCTCTGCGGCAAGAGCACCGCCGTGCTCCAGGGCTCGGTCATGCAGGGGCTGGTCGAGAAGCAGAACGAGAAGTGCGCCGGCAACCCGATCAACATCCAGGTCTTCCCGGATATCAACCAGGCCCTGTTGCAGGTGCGCACCCAGCGCGCCGACGCCACCATGTACCAGTACGGCGTCGCCGCCTACATCATCAAGACCTCGCCGGATGCCGCCAACCTCGAGGTGCTGGCCTTCGAGCAATACGGCAGCGGCTACAACGCCATGCCGTTCAAGAAAACCTCCACGGCGCTTCGCGACGCGGTCCAGGCCGCGCTCACCGAACTGAAGGCCGACGGCAGCTACGGCAAGATCCTGACTGCCTGGGGAATGGAGGCCAACGGCCTCGACACGTTCACGGTCAACGACGGCTTGCGCTTCAACCAGCCGAGCAACTGACCGGGCATCACCTTCACCAAGAGGAGACGATAGAATGGCAGTTCGGGTGCTATACTGCGGAGATACCCAGGCGGAAACGCTGATCTCCGCAAAAGGCATGGATACCTTCATCAACAACTACTACCGGGACTCGGCGAGCGTCCTGCGCGAGGCGCTGAAGCCGCGCCCGGGCATAGCGCTCACCCACATGCCGGCCGACAAGGTGCGGGCGGAATTCCCGATGACGCCCGAGCAGTTCGCCGAATGGGACGTCATCATCCTGAGCGACGTCGGCTACAACAACCTGGCGCTGCTGCCCGGCAACCGGGAGCGTATCGTCCCCATGGGTCCCGACCGGGTCGGCAACTTCCGCAAATGGGTGGAGAACGGCGGCGGCCTGATCATGGCCGGCGGCTACACCACCTTCTCCGGCATCGAGGGCAAGGGCATCTGGGGCGGCACGCCGATCGAGAAGGTCCTGCCGGTGCTCATCCAGCGCGGCATCGACGATCGCATCGAAACGCCCGACGGCGCCAGGCTCGACGTGCTCGCCGCCGACCACCCGATCCTGAAGGGCGTCGCGTTCGATCCCGAGCGCATCATCCTCGGCTACAACCAGGTCGAGGCCAAGCCGGAGGCCGAGGTGCTGATGAGGGTGCGCGGCGACGTGTTCATGGCGGTCGCCGAGTATGGCAAGGGCCGGTCGGTCGCCTACACCACCGACCCCGTCTATCACTGGTGCGGCAACCTCCACGAATGGGAGAATTACGGGCTGCTGTGGGAGCGGATGTCCAAATGGGCGGCGCGTGAAATTTAGCGCATGTTCTTGTAGAAATAGAATCGGCCGACCCCATGGGGGGCCGGCCGATCGTTGACCATTCTCGATCGTTGGGGTGAGGGCGTGACCGCCACAATCTACGACGTAGCCCGCCACGCCGGCGTGTCGGTTGCAACGGTGTCGCGCGTTCTCAACGGTCTCAAGGTCCGCGAGGACCTGGTGGAGCGCGTACGGGAAACGGTTTTACGGCTCAACTACACGCCGAGCCGCACCGCGCAGCGCATGCGGAAATCGACCTCGCATCTTTGGGCGCTGATCGTCCCGGATTTCGAGAACGCCTTCTTCACCCGCGTTGCCCGCGGCGTCGAGGAAATCTGCCAGCCGCGCGACACCTGCGTGTTCATCGGCAGTTCCGACGACGACCCGGAGAAGGAACGGCGCTACCTGGAAGTGGCGCTGGCCGAACGCGTCGGCGGCGTCGTCATCACCCCCTCCTCCGACACCACCGATCTGACGCGGATCGTCTCGGCGGGCATCCCGGTGGTGGTGGTCGACCGGGCCGTGCCGAACGGCGCCTACGACACCATCCTGACCGACAACATGGCGGGCGGGCGGCTCGGGGCCGAACACCTGCTCGGCCAGAACCTCCGGACGGTTGCCTGCGTGGTCGGCCCCGAAAATCCGACCAGCCAGGCCCGCCTGGAAGGCTTTCTGAGCGCCGCCAAGGCAAGCCCGGCGATCGACATCGTCCGGATCGAGCGCGGCAACAACCGCCTCGACGGCGGCTACCGGGCGATGCAGCGCATCATCCAGTCGGAGGCCCGGTTCGACGCGGTCTTCGTCACCAACAACCTGATGGCCGTCGGCATCATCAAGGCGCTGGGCGACATGCTGCCCGAACGCAGGAACGACATTCCCGTCGTCGGCTTCGATCTCGACGAGATCCCGCTCTTGAGCGGCGCCTGCATCGCCTCCATCAACCAGGATCCCCACGAGATCGGCCGCATCGCCGGCGAGCGCATCCTGCTGCAGCAGGCCGGCACGCCGCCCGTCTGCTCGATCGCCCTCCGGCCGACGCTCGTGGCCACCGCCGGCCTCGGCTATCCGTAAGGATCGATATCACCCGCCTCAGCCGTCGAAGGCGATGCGACAGTCGGCCGGGCGGCTCTCTTCGATCACGGTGATGCCGTTCGGCAGGTCGTTGGTGTCGACCTTGCGGCGGATCTCCGCCTCCGACAGGCCGAAATGCTGCCAGCGCGCCTCGAGGCGCCGGCGCAGCACGTCGGTCGGCACGTCGATCATCACCGTGAAGTCGAACAGGCCGTCGAGCAGGCTCCACGGCGGCCGCTTCAGCAGCAGGTAGTTGCCCTCGGCGATGACGATCCCCACCGATCGCGGGATCAGCCGGGCGCCGGCCCGCGCCGTTTCGATCTGCCTGTCGAACACCGGCACGGCGACGGTCTCCTCGTCGTTGGCGGCGAGCCGGCGCAGCATCTGCGCCAGGCCGCCGACGTCGAAGGTATCCGGCGCGCCCTTGCGGGCGAGACGGCCGAGCTCGCTCAGCACCGCGTCGTCGTAGTGATAGCCGTCCATCGGCAACACCGCGGCAAGGCCCGGCCGCGCCCGGTCGATCTCCGCCTTGAGCGCCTCGGCGAGCGTCGACTTGCCGGAGCCGGGCGCCCCGGCGACGCCGACGATCAGGCGCTTTCCGCCGTGCATCCCCAGGATCCGCTCCCCGAGATCCCTCACGCTGTCCGCTTCTTCCGTCATCTCCCCACCCGCTCCCCTTATTCGATCCGATACCGGTCGATATCTATACAAGCCCATCTGCCGGCTTGCCGCTACCCCCAGCCGGTTCTCCACCCTAAGCCCTTCGGCGCGAGAGGACCCGCCGGCGATCGGCAGATCGCCGGGTCCGATCGGCCGGCGTGTCGAGGAGCCTGTTCACGAGGGCCGCGCCGGCTCCAGCGCGTAGAGGCTGACGTCGATGCGGCCGGTGCGGAAGCCTGCTTCGCAATAGGCGAGGTAGTAGGTCCAGAGGCGCTTGAAGGCGGCGGAATAGCCGAGGTCGGCAATCCGCGGCCAGGCCACCTCGAAGCGCTGCCGCCAGTCGCAGAGCGTCCTGGCGTAGGAGAGACCGAAGTCGAGGCGCTCGGGCAGCGCAAAGCCGGCCCCGGCGGCCACTTTGGCGAACCGGGCCTTGCTCGGCAGCATGCCGCCGGGGAACACCAGGGTCTGGATCACGTCCGGGTGGGTGCGGTAATGATCGAAGCGGTCGTCGGCGATGGTGATCACCTGCACCACGGCCCGGCCGTCCGGCTTCAGCGCCTGCCTGAGCTTGTCAAAATAGCCGCGCCAATAAGCCTCGCCCACCGCCTCGAACATCTCGATCGACACGACGCGGTCGTATTGCCCCTCGATGTCGCGATAGTCGCGAAGCTCCAGCGAAACCTTCCCGTCGAGACCGCGCGTCCGCATCGTCTCCTCGCCGGCCGACAGCTGGGCCGGCGACAGCGTGATGCCGGTTACCGACCCGGAGCCGGCGCCGGCGAGATGGGCGGCGAGCCCGCCCCAGCCGCAGCCGATCTCCAGCACCGACTGGCCGCCGTCGAGGTGGAGCATGTCGGCGATGCGCTGGAGCTTGCGCCTTTGCGCGGCTTCGAGATCATCGCCCTCCTCGTAAAGCGCCGATGAATAGACCATCTCCGGATCGAGCCACTGAGCATAGAAGGCGTTGCCAAGGTCGTAATGGGCCATGATGTTGCGCCGGCTGCCGGCCTTCGAGTTGCGGCGCGCCAGCATCAGGAGGCGCCGCGCGAGGCGCACCGGCAGGAAAGCCTCGGCCGCCGTGACCAGCGTGTCGAGGTTGTCGGCGCAGAGCGCGATCAGGGCGACGAGATCGGGCGTCTCCCAATCGCCATCGACGTAGGACTCGGCAAAGCCGATGTCGCCGCCGCTCAGCAGCCGGCTGACCGCCCGCCAGCGCACGATGTGGAGTTCGGCCACCGCGCCGGGCAACTCGCCGGCGGCGGCCAGTCGCGCGCCGTCCGGCAGCACGACGGAGAGGCGCCCACGGCGGACGTGGCCGAGCAGGCGCTTGATGAAAGCGACGCGCAGCCGGGCCGGCAAGGCCAGGCCGACGATCGAGGGGAGGATCAGGGAGGTCGACACTGACGTCATCCGGAAGACCTTTCCGTTGGATTGAAGCCTTTGGGACCGCCGCCGGGGCGGGCGTGGAAGGGGATGCGCTTCAGCCAGAGCTTCAGCGCCTCCCAATGGATGGCCGCCACCACCTTCAGCGTCATCAGCGGGAAGCGGACGAGGAGGCGGGCGATGGCGCGGTCGTCGAGCGCCCGGCGCGTCAGCGACATCGAGGCGGTCAGCATCAGCCCGTCGCCGTCGTGGTCCTCGATGGCGATGGTGAAGCGGTCCGACGGCGGCTTGACGTGAAAGCGGTAGCGCATCTCCATCGGCAGGAAGGGCGAGACGTAGAACGCCTTCTCCGCCGCCTGATGGATGGTGCCGGCCGTCTCCGGCGCGACATCCCGGGCGTAGTGGTGCATGCCGCCGAAGGTATTGCGCACCTCGTAGACGATCGACGAGAGACGCCCGTCGGCGTCGCGGCAGAAATAGATGCTGAGCGGGTTGAAGACGAAGCCGAGAAGGCGCGGCATGGCGATCAGCGCGATCTCGGCGCCATCCCAGGCCAGCCCGCGTTCGCGGGCGAGGCGCCGCATGCGCTCGGCCAGCGTCCCCTCGCCGGCCGGCCCATGGTCGGCCTCGTGGAAGGACAGGACGTTCCGGCCATTGACCGACATGAGGCGGCTCGCGCGGTGAAGCCGGTCCAGCCGGTCGAGATCGGCATGGAACATGTAGATGCCGTATCTGAGGCTGTGGACCGCCGGGCGCAGGCGCCGGTGCAGCACCTCGCCGACATAGAGGGCGGGCGTCATTCCGCCGCCTCGTTCCAAAGCCCGGGGCCGAGATGGATGCGGCCGGACTCGTCCCGGATCGACCAGGGGCGGCGAACGCCGCCCATCGCCTCGGCGGCGGCAAGCCCGGCCTGCAAGCCATCCTCATGGAAGCCGGCCCCGAAATAGGCGCCGGCGAACCAGACGTTGCCGAAGCCCTGCAGCGTCCAGAGCTGCCGCTGCGCCTCGATCGCCGCCTGATCGAACAGCGGATGCTCGTAGGTGAAGGAGCCGTAGACGCTGTCGATACGCGGCTCGATCAGCGGGTTGAGCGTCACGAACAGCGGCACCGAGGGATCGATGTGCTGCAGGCGGTTCATCCAGTAGGTGACCGACGGACCGGCCGCGCGGTCGCTGGCCGCGAGATAGTTCCAGGCCGACCACGCCGCCCGCCGCCGTGGCATCAGGCGGTCGTCGCCGTGCAGAACGGCCTGGTTGCGGCTGTAGCGGAAGGCGCCCAGCAGCCGCAGTTCCGCCTCGGTCGGCGCCTCGATCACCCCGAGTGCCTGATCGGCATGGCAGGCCACCAGCACCTTGTCGAAGCGGCGCCGGCTCGCCCCGTCCTCGATCGCCACGCCGGCCGCCGACCGCTCGACGATCCTGACGTCGCGGCCGATCATGACGCGTCCGGCCAGCGGTTCGGCCAGCCGGGCGACATAGGCGCGGCTGCCGCCTTTCACCGTCCGCCACTGCGGCCGGTTGCGAAGCCTCATGAGGCCGTGGTTGTCGCAGAAGCGGATGAACGCCTCAGCCGGATAGGCGCCCACCTCGGCGGCCGGCGTCGACCAGATGGCTGCCGCCATCGGGTAGAGATGGTCCTCGCGGAAGGCGCGGCCGTAGCGGTTGGCGTCGAGATAAGCGGCGAGAGTCATGCCGCCGAGCCGGCCGAGGTCGCGCGGCGCCTGGCGGTAGAAGCGCAGGAGGTCGAAGATCATGGCGTAGAAGCGCGGCCGCGCCATGTTGGCCGGCTGGGCAATGAGGCCGGCGAGATCGGAGCCGGCATATTCGAGGCGGCCGCCGTCGATCGACACGGAGAACGACATGTCGGTCGGTTCCGTCTCGACGCCGAGATGTGCGAACAGGGCGATCAGGTTGGGATAGGTGGCGTAGTTATAGACGATGAAGCCGGTGTCGACCGGAATGGAGGCGCCCTTGGTCGGCGCCAGCACGGTGTTGCTGTGGCCGCCGAGCCGCCGGTCGATCTCGTAGAGCGTCACGTCATGACGTTTGGCGAGCAGCCAGGCAGCCGACAGACCGGAAATGCCCGATCCGATCACGGCGATCTCCAGCCGTTCGCCGGTAGCTCCCTTGTCGTCGTTCATGTGAACTCCGCTGGCCTCTCGGTTACGCTATGAACCATTCTACGTTGAGCTCATTGCGCAGGATCACCGGCGCGGTCACGAATTTGCTCTCAGGGCGGCATCTGTGATCCATTGCGGCGGCTGACGCGTAGAAGAGGCATGAGACGTGGACGGACGAGTTCCTTTTTCGGCAAGGCAACCTTCGGGACGGCGGTCAGTTCCATGAGACCGGTCGATGCCTCGGTTGAGCCGATCGACGGCGCGGAAAACGCCCGTCTCGTCGCCGCCATCGCGCGGGCCGGCGACCGGCAGGCCTTTGCCCGGCTGTTCGCCTTCTATGCGCCGCGTCTCAGGACCTATCTCGCCCGGCAGGGCTTCGGCGCCAGCGACTGCGACGACCTGATCCAGGACACCATGCTGGCCGTCTGGCGCAAGGCCGGGCGGTTCGACCCCGAGATCGGCGCCGTGTCCACCTGGATCTTCACCATCTGCCGCAATCTCGGCATCGACCGGCGCCGCCGGCTGGCCCGCCGCCTGGGGGATGCCGACCTGCCGCCGGAGAGCGACGTCGATCCCGGCCCGTCGGCCGAAGGCGAGATCATCAGCCGCGAGGAGGAGACGCGGGTGCGCCGCGCCTTCGACCGGCTGCCGGCCGAACAGGCCGAGGTCATCGCCCTCTCCTTCTTTTCCCAATCGCCGCAGACCGAGATCGCGAAATCGCTCGGCATACCGCTCGGCACCGTCAAGTCGCGCGTCCGCCTCGCCATGAATCGCCTGCGCCAACTGCTCGACGAGCCGTCATGACCGCCAGCCGCCACCCAAGTCCCGAATTGCTCGCCCGCCACGCGGCCGGATCGCTGTCGCCGGCCGCCGCGCTGGTGGTGGAATGCCATCTGGCGCTCTGCGACGGCTGCGCCGCCGCTCACCGCGAAACGCTGGCACTCGGCGGCCTGCTCCTCGAACGCCTGTCCCCCTCCGAGCTCGACGCCCGCCTGTTCGAACGCACGCTGGCCCGCCTCGACGAGAAGCGCCCCGCCGCCGCCCGTCCGGCGGCGCGCCCGGCCCGCGACCTCGGCATCGAGCTGCCCGCCCCGATCGCCGAACGGGCGACGTCCGGCTGGCGCTGGATGGGGCCGGGCATGGCCTTCGCCCGCCTCGACGTGCCGGAGGATCCGCGCACCAGCCTCGTCCTGTTCCGGATCGGCGCCGGCCGCCGCATGCCGACGCATGGTCACTCGGGCGAGGAACTGACGCTGGTCCTGCATGGCGCCTTCGAGGACGAGCATGGGCGTTGCGCCGCCGGCGATCTCGCCGAGGAGGACGACGACAGCCACCACACGCCGGTCGTCGTCGGTGGGGAGACCTGCGTCTGCCTCGCCTCCATCGAGGGCCGGCTTCGGCCGCATGGCCTGATCGGCCGCCTCGTCGGCCCGCTGATCGGTCTCTAGCCATGCCGACGAATGCCATTCCGTCACTGGCAATCCTGGCGATGGCGATGGGCGCCGCGGCGATCCTTGCCGAACGGACGCGCCGGTCGGGCTTCATCGACGGCATCTGGGCGCTGTCGACCGGCGTCGCCGCGCTGGTGCTGATCCTTGGTCTCTCCGTCCCCGTTGAACGCCCGCTCCTGGTATCGGCGCTGGTCGCCATCTGGGCGGTCCGCCTCGGCCGCCATCTCATCGGCCGCACGCTTCGGGGCGACGGCGACGATCCGCGCTACGCCGCTCTCCGCCGCGAATGGGGAGAAGCGGCGCCGCGCCGGCTGTTGCTGTTCCTCGAAACGCAGGCCATCGCCGGCTGGCTGCTGGCGCTCTCGGCGGCGGCGGCCGCCGCCCGTGCCGGCCCGCTCGGCGCACAGGATGGCCTGGGGATCGCCATCGTCCTGATCGCGCTCGCCGGCGAATGGCGGGCCGACCGCACTCTCGCCGCCTTCCGGCGCGACCGGCCGGGCGAGGTCTGCGATCGCGGCCTGTGGGGATGGTCGCGCCACCCCAACTACTTCTTCGAATGGCTGTTCTGGGTGGGGATCGCCGTCGTCGGGGTCGGCGGCGCCGAATGGCGTACCGCCCTCGTCCTGGTCGCGCCCGTCTCGATCTATTGGCTGCTCGTCCACGTCTCCGGCATTCCGCCGCTCGAACGGCACATGCTGGAAAGCCGGGGCGAAGCCTTCCGCGCCTATCAGGCCCGCGTGTCGCCGTTCTTTCCGCTGCCGCCCGCAAAGGATCAAGCCGGAAGCCACCGCGACAGCAGCCAATAGCTGATCGTCGCGGCAAGGCCGCTGGCAATCGTTCCCCAGGCGAGATCGACGACGGTGATCACCACCGGCCAGGCCCGGACGGTCGCCTGATTGGTGAGGTCGTAGGTGGCGTAGGCGACGAAGCCCAGCGCGGCGCCCGATATCGCCGCCGTCGACCATCTGCCCGAGGCGAGCGCCGGCTGGATGGCGAAATAGCCGAGCCCTCCGGCGTAAATCAGATAGAAGGCCACCGCCGGCAGCGGCTGGAAGGGATCGGCGACGAGATCGCCCATCGCCGGCTTGTAGAGGCGCGGCACCATGGTGCCGAGCCAGAGGGCGTCGAGGGCGAGAAAGCTGATTAGTCCGGCGGCGTAGATGGCGATGGCTTGGGGCATGACGGTCTCCCTTGTTGACCCTCATACGTTCGGGCGCGCCGCTCGGATCAACGGCCCGGCGACAACCGATATCGCCGGGCCGCCGTCGCTGCCCGTTGGAATGCCCGTTTGGAATGCCAAAGCCGGCGCCCGGCGTGCCTCGCCTATCTAAGGCCGCTCCCCGGCTCGGCGATCCTGCGGTGGCGGCGGGCCAGGGTTTCCGGCGACATGAAGCCGGCCATCGTCGTCTGCAGCTTGTTGCTCCAGCCGGTGACGATATCCGCCTCGCCGTTCATCATCGCCCGATAGCCGGCCCGCGCCACATAGCCGGCGTCGTCCTTGTCGGCCTGGCCCATCTCGGTGTCCATCAGGTCGGCGCGTTCGAAGAACTCGGTCTCGGTCGGGCCGGGCATCAGCACCGTCACGGTGATGTTGGTGTCGGTCATCTCCTCCCTCAGCGCGTAGGCGAAGCTGTCGACGAAGGCCTTGGTGCCGTTGTAGACCGCCTGGAAGGCGCCCGGGATGTAGCCGGCGATCGAGCCGGTGAACAGGATGCGGCCGAACTGCTGCTCGCGCATCTGCCGGCCGATCCGGTGCACCAGGTCGAGCGTGCCCATGATGTTGGTGTCGACCACCCGGCGGATGTCGTCGAAGGACTGGTCGAGGAAGCCGTGGCCGAGGCCGCGGCCGGCGTTGGCCATCAGGAGCTCCACCGGCCGGCCGTCGGAGGCGATGACGTCGATCAGCCGGGCGATGCCCTCGGGCGTCGACAGGTCGGCCTCGACGGCGCGGATGGAAACGCCGTGCTCGCCGAGCAGGTCGGCGACGTCGTGGATCCCCGGTTCGTCGGCGGCGACGACGAGGTCATAGCCGTCTCCGGCGGCGCAGCGGGCGAGCTCGAAGCCGATGCCGGTCGAGGCGCCGGTGACGACGGCGATGCCGCGGTCGGGATAGATCTGGCCCATGGTGTTCTCCTCGGGTTCGTTGCGCGGCCGGCGAAGCCGGCCGCAGGATGGACGAAACCCGCGGGAGACGTCGATGTTCCCGCCGGGAACAATCGACCCGATGACCGGTTGTCCCGGTTGGTCGGTACCGCCGGCCGAGCCCCGGATGCCCCGGGATCGCAAGGAGGCCGTCATGAACGACAACGCCAAGAACAACGAACATCGCGAGCAGGACCCGGTGGAGGGTTCGCGCGAGATCGTCGATCGCGAGCTGAAGCGCCAGGACGACGCGGCCGGCCAGCGGGCCGCCGCCGGCAAGCCGGTCGATCCGACCCCGCCGCCGCTCGAGGAGCGCCCGCAGATCAACCGGAAGAAATGACCTGCCGGGCCGCGGAAAGCCGGCTGCATGCAACGGAATTCACGGCTCGGGTTGCCCAACCCGGGCCGTTGCCGATCAGGCCATCACGTCGCGATCGATATCGTCGAGCCAGGCCCTCAGCTCGTTGAAGCGGGGCGATAGCCTGGTGGCCCGGCCGAGCAGCTGCCGCACCGTCATCAGCGAGAAGGCCAGGATATAGCGGTCCTTCTCGGCCATCTGCGCGTGGGCGCGCGAATAGTCGGCGAGCGCGCCGATCTCCGGCGATTGCAGGGAATCCGCCTCGAACAGCTTCAGCCGGTTGACGAGGAGGCTCGGCCGCGCCACCTCGGTCTGCTCGACCGTCAGGTGCAGCCTGTAGCGGTACTTCCGCTCGTCGGGAGATTTGTCGGGCCGGTCCATCAATGCGCTCCGCTGGTGTCGATCGGTCCCTTCGGCTTGGGCGCCAGCCAGGGCAGCAGGGCCGCCAGCACGAAGACCACGGTGATCACCGCGAACATGTCGAGCGTGGCGAGCAGCACGCTCTGGTGCTCGACGATGCGGGTGAGATTGGCGACCGCCACCTCGGGCGAGGCGCCGCCCGCCACCATGCCGGCGATCACCTCGGCGTTGTTGTGCATGGCGCCGACCAGCTCGGTCTGGTTGACGCGCGCCGAATTGGCCCAGCCGGTCTGCACCAGCGAGGTGGCGAAGGCGCCGGCCAGCGTGCGCATGAAGTTGGAGAGGCCGGCGGCGTTGGCCTGCTCCTCCGGCGTCACGCTGGCGATGGCGAGGCCGGTCACCGGCACGAAGAACATCACCATGAACGGGCCGGTGAACAGCGTCGGCCAGGCCATCTGCGCGAAGGTGACGTCGGAATTGAAGCCCATGCGCCAGGCCGTCATGGCGCCGAGGCCGAGGATGCCGATCGACAGGATGGCGCGCGGATCGAACTTCTCCGTCGCCTTGCCGACGATCGGCGCCGAGATCATGGCGAGAATGCCCATGATGCCGGTGGCGTATCCGGCCCAGGTGGCCGTGTAGCCCATGTTCTGCTGCAGCCACAGCGGCAGGATGACGATGGCCGCGAAGAAGGCGCCGAAGCCGCCGGCGAAGGTGACGGCCGCCGCCGTGAAGCCGCGATGGCGGAAGATGCGCAGATCGACGATCGGCTGCGCCTCGGTCAGCTCGTAGATGACGAAGGCGAGGAAGCCCACCACGGCGACGACGGCGAGCAGCTTGATTTCGGTGGCGGCGAACCAGTCGTGGTTGCGTCCCTCGTCGAGCATGATCTGCAAGGCGCCGACCCACAGCACCAAGAGCGCCAGGCCGATCGCGTCGATGCGCGCCTTGCCGGTCGGGTCGGGCAGCCCCCGTGTGGTCAGGAACACCAGGGCGCCGCCGATCAGCGCGATCGGCACCTTGATGTGGAAGATCCACGGCCAGCCGATGCCGTCGCAGATGATGCCACCGAGGATGGGGCCGGCGATCGGACCGATCAGCGTCGTCATCGCCCAGATCACCGAGGCGACGGTCGCCTGCCTGGGCGGGAAGATGCGCATCAGCAGCATCTGCGACAACGGCATGATCGGGCCGCCGACCAGGCCGAGCAGCACGCGGCCGGCGATCAGCATGCCGAGCGATTGCGACAGGCCGCACAAGAGCGAGATGGCGGCGAAGGCGAAATAGCAGGCGAGGAAGACGCGCATCGCCCCGAACCGCCGGCTGAGCCAGCCGGTGAGCGGCACGGTGATCGCCTCGGCCACCGCGTAGGAGGTGATCACCCACGAGCCCTGCGACACCGACACGCCAACCGAGCCGGCGATCGTCGGCACCGACACGTTGGCGATGGTGCTGTCGAGCACCACCAGGAAGTTGCCGGCGCCGATGGCGAGAGCGGCGACCAGGAGGCGCGGTCCGGCCAGCGGGCCGGCGTGCGGCAGGGCGGGCGCGGTCATTCGGTCACTCGACGAGCGAGATGTCGGCGGTCATCGACAGGCCGACCTGCAACGGATACGCCCTGAGCTCGGCCGGATCGAGCGCGATGCGCACCGGCAGGCGCTGCACCACCTTGATCCAGTTGCCGGTGGCGTTCTGGGCCGGCACCACCGAGAAGGCGGCGCCGGTGCCGCCGGAAAAGCCGACCACCGTGCCGGTGAACGGCACGTCGCCGCCGTAGAGGTCGGAGGTGAGCGTCACCTTCTGGCCGGCCTTGACGTGGGCGAGCTGCACTTCCTTGTAGTTGGCGTCGACATAGGCCTCGCCGAGCGGCACCACCACCATCAGCGTCATGCCCGGCTGGACGCGCTGGCCGACCTGCACCTGCCGGCGCGAGATGACGCCGTCGACCGGCGCCCGCATCACCGTGCGTTCGAGGTTGACCCTGGCCTGGTCGCGGGCCGAGCGGGCGGCCAGCACTTCCGGATTGTCGTCGATGCCGACGCCGGAGATCATGGCGGCGTTGGCCTCCTTGGCGGCCACGGCGGCGTCGTGGGCAGCAAGGGCGCCGGCCGCGCCGGCCCGGGCGGCCGAAAGGCTGGCCTCGGCGGTCTTCAGCACGGTCTCGACGGCGGTGATCTCGTCGCCGGACACCGAGCCATTGCCGGCCAGCGTCTGGCGGCGGTCGAGGTCGATCCTGGCCTTCTCGAACCCCGCCTCGGCCGAGGCGAGCTGGGCGGCCGCCTGCACCTGGTCGGCCTCGCGGCCGGCGATCTGGGCGGCGAGCGCCTTGTCGTTGGCGACGAGAGCCGTCACCCGGCGGATGGCGCTCTGGTAGGTCGCCTCGGCCATGGCGAGCGCCAGCTCGGCGTCGGTGTCGTCGAGGCGGACCAGCACGTCGCCCTTCTTCACCATCTCGGTATCGCTGACCAGCACCTCCAGGACGGGCGCCGCCACCAGCGGTGTGATCTGCGCCACGTCGGCGCCGACATAGGCGTTGTCGGTGACGGCATGCTTGGACGCATAGAGCGTGTCATAGGCATAGTAGGCGCCGCCCGCGGCCGCCACGGCGAGAAACAACCCCAGGAACAGCGGGCCGCGCTTCTTGGGATTGACGGCCGCCGTGGCGGCCCGGGCGGTTTCTTCGGCGTCGGCGTCGATCTTGCTCATGTCGTTCACGACTGCTTCTCCGTGCTGCGGAACCCGCCGCCGAGGGCGCGGACCATTGCGATATCCAGGGTGAAGGCGCGGGCCTGCAGCGCGGCGGTCGCCCGGCGAGCGGTGATCAGCGCGTCTTCGGCGGTCAGCACTTCGAGATAGGTGGCAAGGCCGCCGTTGTAGCGGTCGCTGACGACGCGCCAGGCCTTCTCGGCGGCGACGGCCGACCGCCTGGTGTTGGCGAGCTGGCTGGCGAGCTGGCGCTTGCTGACCACGGCGTCGGCCACCTGGCGCAGCGCCTCGGTCAGCGTCCTGTCGTAGCTGGCGACGGCGATCTCGTATTGCGACACGGCGCTGCGCTCGCCGGCCCTGAGGCGGCCGCCGTCGAAGATCGGCAGCGAGACGGCCGGGCCGACCGAGCCGAACGTCGAGCCGGTATCGGTGAGCATGTTGAGGCCGAGCGCCTGCTTGCCGATCATCGCCGCCAGGTTGACGTTGGGATAGTAGGCGGCCTTGGCGGCGTCGATCTCCTTGGAAGACGCCTCGGCGGTGTAGCGGGCCGCCAGGATATCCGGCCGCCGGCCCAGGAATTCGATGGGCAGGCTCCGGGGAACGCCGGTGTAACGGCCGCCCCGCACCTTCGGCCGGCTGACGGCGAGGCCGCGGTCCGGCCCGGCGCCGATCAGCGCGGCGAGCTGGTTCCGGGCAAGACCGATCTCTTCGTCGATCCGGGCGAGCTCGGCCTCGGCGCCGGCCTCGGCGGCGCGCGACCGCTCCAGCGCCCCCTCGTTTTCGAGGCCCTTGCCGGTGCGGTCGCTCATCAGCGACAGCGTCTGCTTGCGCACGTTGATGGCGCTGACGGCAGAATCGCGGTCGGCATAGAGCGCGGCGAGCCGGCCGTAGACGTCGGCGATGCCGGTGGACAGGGCGAGCCGGGTGGCGGCGGCTTCCGCCTCGGCGGCGGCGGCCTTGCCCTTGGCGGCGGCCAACGCCGCCCGGTTCTTGCCCCAGAAGTCGATCTCCCAGTCGAGCGACAGCGTGCCGGTGCCGGCGTCGTTCCAGCCCTTGGGCACGAAGTCCTCGCCGATCAGGTAGTTGTAGGACTGGCGCTCGCTATCGGCCTTGGCCGAGGCGCCGACGGTAGGCAGCAGCGACGCCCGCGACGCGCCGACGCCGGCGTAAGCCAGGGCGACGCGCGCCGCGGCGATCCGCATGTCCGACGCGCCGGCGAGCCCCTCGTCGATCAGCGTCGCCAGTTGCGGGTCGCCATAGGCCTGCCACCAGGCGTCGGCCGGCCAGGCCGCGTCGGCGGCGGGGGCAAGGCTCTTGCCGGACGCATAGTCGGAGATCGGCTTCACCTCGGAGACGGCCGCATTTTCCGGAAGCATGGCGCATCCGCCATAAAGCGCTGACAGAAAAAGCAGAACGCCGGCGGAACATCCATTTTGACCGAGCCTCGAACGCATGCGGCACCCATATAACCGTACAGTACGGTTTTGTTATAAAGGCGACTTGCGGCGGTCAAGGCCAAAATCTAGTCTTCCGATCACGAATGGGAGATTCCGCATGCGCGCCAAGACCGATGAGAAGCGCAACGCCATCATCGAAGCCGCATTGGCCGTGTTCGAGGAGGTGGGCTACCAGCGCGCCAGCATGGCGATGATCTCGGCCCGGCTCGGCGGCTCCAAGGCGACGCTCTACGGCTACTTCCAGTCCAAGGAGCTGTTGTTCGCCACCGCGGTGACCTCGGCGCTGGAGGAGGCCGGCGACGAGACCATGGCGGCGCTCGCCTCCGAAGGCGACATCGCCTCGGTTCTCCGCCGCTACGGCCGGCTCTATCTGGATCTCGTCACCCGGCCGGAAATCCTCGCCATCCTGCGCACCGTGCTCAGCGAGGGCCAGAACTCCACCCTCGGCCGCGAGGTCTACGCGCTCGGCCCCCAGCGCGGCATCACCGGCCTCACCGAATTCCTGAAGGCGCGCGCCGCCGCCGGCGAAATCGACCTCGCCTCGCCGGAAGTCGCCGCCCAGCACTTCAAGGGCCTCCTGGAAGCCGGCGTCACCGAACCACGCCTCTTCGGCCTCACCGACATCAGGGACAAGCGCGAGGCGGTCGACACGGCCGTCGCCGCCTTCATGCGGATTTACGGCAGATCCTGACCGGCCTCCGCGTCCTTCGCAGGATACCCGACTTTATCATCCTGATGATCCGAACCGACCATTCTTGACTCCGCGTTGCGCGGAAAAGCGGCGCATCGTCACAGGCACGGCGACGTCTGCCGCCGTCTCTGTGCATTTCAACACTTAGTGACGGTTGACAAGCGCCCAAACTCTTTGTAGCTTCACATATGAAAAAACATTCTCACATATGAAATAGAGAGCAGCGGTTGCCGTCGAGGAGGGCAGTAACCACTTCCCTCTCGAAACCAAGTACAAGGCACATACGGGCGGTTGAATGACAGCGATGGCCGGAGGTCCATCGTGCTGATTGCGGATCCATGCGCAATTCGGAACAAAAATAAGTGGAGGAGACTACCCATGAAACCGTCGCGTCTCTCCCCTGGCTTATGCCTGTTCGTGCCATCGACGCTGATTTCGTCGGCGTTGCTGGCGCAGGACTATAAGTGGCCGGACAAGATTCCATCGGAATCGACCGAGCTGATCCCGCAGGCCGCATCACCGGGCGTGTTCAAATTCACACAAAATATGATCGGCAGGCTCAAGAACGGCAACGACACGGCCGGTCTGGTGATGCACGCGGCATGACCGCGTCGCCGGCCGGCATCGCTCGTCATCCGGGAAATCATCGAGGCGCCATCGCCGCGGTGGCGTCGAGCCGCCGCCGCCGAGGAGCGGCGGACCATGGAAACAAAGCCGATCGGCGAATGCCGGGCCGATCGACGCGCACAACAAGACCGGCAATGGAGGAAACCCATGTTGACCAAGTGCCTTCGCAACACGATTGCCGCCCTGGCAATCCCGCTCCTGTTCGGCGCGGCGCCCGCCATGGCGTCCAAGGACAAGCCGGTGATCGGCGTCGTCGTGCCGACGCTGGCCGCGCAGTTCTGGAACAACTACGTCGACTTCATGAAGAAGGGCGCCGCCGACCTCGGCGTCGAGCTCGTCGTGCTCAACGCCGACAACAAGCCGGACCAGATGGTGAAGTCGCTGGAGGATCTCGTCGCCCGTCCGGCCGACGGCATCATCTTCACCCCCTACTGGGCCACCGCCACGCGCGGCCTGACCCTCGCCAAGGACGCCGGCATCCCGGTGATCCTCACCGACACCTATCCGGACTATCCGCCGCAGACCGATCGCTTCCCGAACTATCTCGCCTTCGTCGGCCCGAGCGACCAGGACGCCGGCCGCCAGATGGCCGAGGCGCTGTTCGCCGCCATGAGCCCGGACGCCAACGGCAAGAAGGTGATCGGCGTCGTCAACGGCACCGCCGGCACGTCGGTCGCCATCGACCGCCGCAAGGGCCTGGAGGATGCCCTGAAGGACCATCCCGAGGTGGTGGTGGCCGGCGAGGTCGACGGCAACTTCGTCCGCGACACGTCGCAGACCGTGTTCGAATCGCTCTACCAGGGCCACCCCGACATCAAGGGCGTCTGGGCGGCCAACGGCGGCACCGCTACCGGCGTGATGACGGCGCTGAAGAATGCCGGCAAGCAGCCGGGCAAGGACATTTTCGTCGTCGCCATGGACCTCAACCCCGAGAATGTCGACGCCGTCGAGAGCGGCGACCTGTTGTTCGACATCGGCGGTCACTGGCTGCAGGGCGGCTTCGCGCTGGTCATGCTCTACGATGAGATCAAGGGCATCGACCTGCCGAAGGAGCAGGACAGCGTCAAGCTGAAGCTGCTGCCCGTCACCAAGGACACGGTGGCGCAGTTCAAGGCCGACTTCCCCGAGGGCGTGCCGCCCTACGACTTCAAGGCCCATTCGCGCGCCTACACGCCGGATGCCCCGGCCGCCGCCTTCGAGCTGACCTACAGCAAGTAAGCGTCTCAGCCGCGCCCGCGGTCCGCCCGCGGGCGCGCCCACCCATTGCGGACGAATGCCGTGCAGATAGTCGCCAACACCATTTCGCGCACCTTCGGCAGCACGCGGGCGCTGGTCGACGTGTCCGTCACGCTCGACGGCGGCGCCATTCACGCGCTGGTCGGCGAGAACGGCGCCGGCAAGTCGACCCTGCTCAAGATACTGGGCGGCGCCGAACGGCCGGATGCCGGCGTCATGACCATCGACGGCGCGCCCTACGCCCCGGCCTCGCTCGGCGAAGCGGTGGCCCACGGCGTCGGGCTGGTCTTCCAGGAAATCACCATCAACACGTCGCTGACGGTGGCCGAAAACATCCTGGTCGGCCAGTTGCGCCGCTTCCGGCGCGGCGGCCTCCTGACCGAACGGGCCATGGCCCGGCGCGCCCAGGAGCTGCTCGACAGCTTTTCGGCCGACATTTCCGTCAACCGGCCGCTCGCCTCGCTCGATCTCGGTCAGTGGAAGTGCATCGAGATCGCCCGCGCCCTGTCGACCCGACCGCGGGCGATCTTCTTCGACGAATCCACCGCCTTCCTCAACCATCGCGAGGTCGACGTGGTGCTGACCGCCATGCGCGCCCTGAAGTCGCAGGGCCTCGCCGTCGCCTTCGTGTCGCACCACCTCGCCGAAGTCGGCGCCATCGCCGACCGGCTGACCATCCTGAAGGACGGGCACAAGGTCGGCGACTTCGAGGCCGGCGAACTCGACCGCGAGGAAATCCAGAGCCGCATGGTCGGCCGCGACATGTCCAAGGGCATCTATCCGCCGCGCGGCGAACGGGCCGACGGTCCGGCGGTCCTCAGCCTCCACGGGGTCGGCGCCGGGCCGCGCCTCGCGCCGCTGTCGCTCACCGTGCGCCAGGGCGAGATCGTCGGCGTCGCCGGCCTCAAGGGTGCCGGCGGCGAACGGCTGCTGGAGGTCGTGGCCGGCGTCGAGCGGATCCGCAGCGGCGAGATTCGCATCGGCAGCCACACCGGCGCCGCCCGCTCGCCGGCCGAGGGCTGGCAGAAAGGCGTCGCCTACCTGCCGGGCGACCGCACCGCCGAGGGCGCCATCGTCGGCGCCAGCGTGCTCGACAATCTGGTGATGGCCCGGCCGCCGCGGCGCGGCCCCTGGTTCGACCGGCGGCGGGCCGGCGAGCTGGCGTCGAACATGATCGCCAGGCTGCGCATCAAGACGGCGTCGGTCCGGGCGCCGATGACCTCGCTGAGCGGCGGCAACCTTCAGAAGGTGGTGCTCGGCAAATGCCTCGCCGCCGAACCGCGCCTCCTGCTGCTCAACAATCCGACCCGCGGCGTCGACGTCGGCGCCCGCCTGGAAATCTACCGGTCGCTGCGCGAGTCGGCGGCCAAAGGCCTGGCCATTCTCCTGGTCAGCGAGGACCTGAACGAGCTGATCGGCCTCAGCGACCGCATCCTGGTGATGCGGGCGGGGACCGTGACCGCCGAGATCGAAGACCCGTCGAGAGCCACCGAGGACGCTCTCATCCGGCACATGACATGAGGACCCCAGAATGAAACTCTCGCAGACCCGGTCGCTGACGACGGACGACGTCCGGCGGCTGTTCCCCATCATGTTGCTGATCGTGCTGTGCGCGGCCTTCGCGCTCACCTCGTCGAGGTTCCTGCAATTCAACAACCTGATGATCGTCGCCCAGCAGGCGGTGGTGCTGCTGGTCGCCGCACTCGGCATGACCTTCGTCATCATCGCCGGCTCGATCGACCTGTCGGTCGGCGCCATCGTGGCGCTGTCGGCGCTGGTGGCCGCCGTGACGGCGGGCAGCATCGGCGTGTTCGCCGTCGTGCCGGCCTGCATCGTCGGCCTTCTGAGCGGCCTCATCAACGGGGTGGTCGTCGCCAGGGGCAAGGTGCCCTCGTTCATCGTCACGCTCGGCACCATGGTGGTCTACCGCGGCGTCGTGCTCTACTTCACCCGCGGCGCGCCGATCTCCATCGAGGACGAGTCCTTCCTGACGGTCTATTCGGGCCGCAGCCTGTCGGTTCCCCATTCGGTTCTGATCGCCATCGGCGTCATCGCCGTCACGGCCGTGGTGCTCAACCTGACGGTGTTCGGCCGCGAGGTGCGGGCCATCGGCGGCGGCGAGCGCATCGCCTTTCTGACCGGCATCAAGGTGGAGCGGGTGAAGATCGCCGTGTTCGGCCTGGTCGGTCTGCTCTGCGGTCTGGCCGGCCTGTTGCAGGCGGCGCGATCGATGGCCGCCACCGCTCAGTTGGGCGAAGGGCTGGAACTCGACGCCATCGCCGCCGTGGTGGTCGGCGGCACGCCGCTCACCGGCGGCGTCGGCTCCATTCAGGGCACCATTCTCGGCGCCCTGATCATCACCATCCTGTCCAACGGCATGAACATCATCGGCCTCGACCCCTATTTCCAGAACATCATCAAGGGACTGGTGCTGATCCTCTCGGTGTTCGTCACCATCGACCGCAAGAAGATCGGCATCATCAAGTAAGGGGAAGCGTCGTGACCCATCGGCAAACGGCAGGCGGCGATCGCGTCCGGGCACGCGCCGCCGTCATCGGCAGAGGCTGCGCCGGCGCGTCCGGCCGTCGCTCACGGGCGCGGATAGCTGCCGGCGTAGCCCATCAGCGTCGAAACCTCCCGGGCGATGGCCAGCACCGATGCGACGATGTGGTCGCGCCTGGCCTTGTCCTGGTACTGCTCGACATGGCCGGTGACGCCGAGGGCGCCGACGCAGCGATCGTGGCTGTCCCAGATGGCACCGGCGACGCAGCCGATGCCGCGGGCGAACTCCTCGATGTCGGTGGCGTAGCCCTGCTGGCGCGACTGGCCGATGGCTTCGGTCAGCGCCTTGGCGTCGCAGATGGTGTTCCTGGTCTTCCGCTGGAGATTTTCGGGAACCAGCACGTCCTCGAGCTCGCCGGGCGTCAGGTAGGAACAGATGATCTTGCCGGCGGCGCTGACGTTGATCGGGATGTAGCTGTGCAGCGGCGCGACGATCGACACCGGCTCCTTCGGCAGCGCCTGCTCGATGTACATCACCGAGCCGGCCTTGAGGATGGCGAGCTGCGCCGTCTGCCCCGTGCGCTCGGCAAGGTCGAGCAAGGGCATGCGCGCCACCGAATGGAGCGAGTGGTTGAGCTGGTAGAACTGGACCAGTTGGAAGAGCTTGTTGCCCGGCTGGTAGAACTGCTGCGACAGGTTGATCTCGTCGAGATAGCCGCGCTGCACCAGCGTCTTGATCAGGCGGAAGGCCGAGGCCGAGGGAATCGACAGCGCCTTGGAAAGCTCCTTCATGCTGACCGGCTGGCTGGCTTCCACGACGTATTCCAGCACGCTCAGTCCCCGATCGAGGGCGGGGGCGTCCGAGGTGACTTCCGGATTGGCGTTCATTTGACGTTGTTCCCTCTGCGCCCTGGAAGGGCGACTACCCGACGCTCCCGCCCGGCGCGATTCAATCACAGATACCAGCCACTTGCCTGCGATGCACCGTCAATCGACCGCGGCGGCGGGGCCTTTGCCGGCTATCCGGCAGCGGCCGGATCGCAACCCTCTCGCGCAGCATCCGCCGGACTTCACCGGCGAAGCCGATACCGATGAACGTCGATGGAGTCTATTCCGATTTCATATTCATATGTGAAATATCTTTTTCATTAGCGAAAAGCAAGAACCAGGAGGAAACAATGGTTAGCAGGCCGAAAATCGGCATCATCGGCTTCTCCGACGGAGAGCCGGCGGTTCACGAACAGCTCAAGGCGATCGTGCAGAAGCAGGTGGATTCCATCGTCGCCGAGGTGAACGCCCTAGACGTGATGGATCTCGTCACGGCTTCGACGCTGGTCAATTCGCCGGCGACGGCGAAGACCACCGCCCTCGAAATGATCGCCCAGGGCGTCGACGGCGTCATCTTCTCCTACGGCGTCTTTTCCTTCCCGAACTTCTCGGCGATCGCCGCGCAGTTCCTGAAGATGCCCTGCCTGCTGATGGCCAATCTCAATCCGGACTGGCCGGGCATGGTGTCGATGCTGGCGAGCGGCGGCGCGCTCAACCAGCTCGGCATCCAGCATTTCCGGGCGGCCGGCGACATCCACGACCCGGAAGTGCGCGACAAGGTCGTCAGCTTCGCCCGCTCTGCCCATGTCGTCGGCAAGCTGCGCGGCTCGACCTACGGACTGGTCGGCGGCCGCAGCCTCGGCATGTACAGCGCCACCGTCAGCATGCAGGACTGGCAGCAGAAGTTCGGCATCGACGTCGAGCACGTCGACCAGTCGGAAATCGTCCGGCTGGCCGAGGAAGTGCCGGCCGACAAGGTCGAGAAGGCTTTCGCCTGGCTCACCGAGAACGTCAAGGAGATCAGGTACGACGGCGTCCAGTTGACGCCCGACAAGCTCAAGCGCCAGATCCGCCACTACGAGGCGACCAAGCGGCTGGCCGCCGAGAAGAGCCTCGATTTCGTCGGCGTCAAATGCCACTACGAGCTCAGCCGGCACCATTGCACCCAGTGCATCAGCGCCGCCTTCATGAACGATCCCTACGACTGGGACGGCCCCAAGGAGCCGATGGCCTTCGCCTGCGAAGCCGACTCCGACGCCGGCCTGACCATGCAGATCCTGAAGCTTTTGACCGACAGTCCGGTGCTGTTCATGGACGTCCGTCACTGGGACGCCGAGCGCGGCGTCATGGTGTTCTGCAACTGCGGCTCGGAATCGACCTACTACGCGACCGGCAGCGACGACTACAAGGCCAACCTCGGGAAGACGACGCTCTACCCCGCCCTCGGCATCTATTCGGGCGGCGGTTGCCACGTCAATCTGATGACGCACGCCGGCAAGGCCACCATCGCCCGCCTCTGCCGCAAGAACGGCGCCTATCGCATGACCATGTTCGACGCCGAATTCGTCGAGCTGCCGGACGAGGTGATGAAGGAGACCACCGAGGAGTGGCCGCACGTCTTCGCCAAGCTGCCGTTCGACTATCGGAAGTTCATCGACAAGTTCGACGCCAACCACTGCCACGCGGTCTACGGCAGCCACATCGAGGATATCTCGAAGGTCTGCGCCATGCTCGGCATCGAGCTCGACATTCTCTCCGCCTGAAGCATCCGCCCGAAAAGTTGCAGGCTTTTCGGACCAAGCGGATGCGTGAAACAAAAACCTGACGCATCCGCCCGAAAAGTTGCAGACTTTTCGGACCAAGCGGATGCGTGAAACAAGACCAACGCGATCCGACCGGCTCCACCCGGCCGGATCGTTCTTTTCAAGGAGCCTCTTCCCCGTTTGCCTCGACGCAGCCGCGTGATTACATCAGCGGCAGCTTCTATCGGCAGCCGGAGACAGCATGACCGCAACCGACGCGCCGCGACGCGGCATTCCCATGGGATCGATCGACGAGGACAACATCCGCGCGCTGGTCCATGGCTTCTACGGCAAGGTGATGGCCGATCCGGACCTTGCCGCCATCTTCGGCCGCGAGATCGAGAAAAACCAGTGGCCTGCCCACTTGGAGAAAATGTGCGCCTTCTGGTCGTCGGTGCTGCTGCGCTCGGGCCGCTACGACGGCCGGCCGATGCGGCCGCACCTCATGATCCCCGACATCGAGGACCGGCATTTTCAGCGCTGGCTGACGCTGTTCGCCGAAACGGCGCGTCGGGTGTTCGACGAGCGCGATGCCAACGGCGTCATCGCCACCGCCGAGCGCATCGGCCACAACTTCCGCCTCGCCCGCGCCCAGAACCGGGGGCTGGACAGCACCGGCCTCGAGATGATCCGCGCCGAGCCGGCCGGTGATATGGCATAGCCGCGGGTCCGCTCGCCCCCCCGAGAACCGCACGCTCTTCCCGGACATGCCTGGCCCGTCAGCGTTCGTTCTCGGGGGTCGCCACCAGTTTGGCGGCGGCGGCGTTTGCCGCTTCGAGTGCCACGCGTATGCCTTTGCCCTGCGCCAGCCCGGCCGCCAGGACGCCGATGAACTCGTCGCCGGCGCCGTGGGTGCTGACCAGCCTGACCGGTATTGCCGGCAGGGCGTAGGGCGCTTCGCCGGCGCCCGCATAGACCAGTCCGTCGCCGCCGAGCGTCACCACGACGTGGGGGAACCGTCCGGCGAGTTCGGCGGCAACCGCCAGCGCGTCGGACGGGCCGGCGACCGCCCGGCCCGACACGTCGGCGGCCTCGACGGCGTTGACCACCAATATGTCGATCTGGCGCTGCAGGGCGTCGGACAGCGGCCGGGCCGGCGCGGCGTTGAGCAGGACGCGGCCGCCGGCCGCCCGCGCCGCGGCGGCGATGGCGGCGTTGGCAGCGTCCGGAACCTCGTTCTGCAGCACCAGCACGCCGGTCCGGGCGAGAAGATCGGCCGCGGCGGCGACATCGGCCTCGCCGAGCGACAGATTGGCGCCGGAGACGATCACCGCGCCATAGTCGCCGTCGGCGTCGAAGATCGCCACCGACATGCCGCTGCCGGCCGAGCCGAGGGTGCGCACGCGGCTCCGGTCGACGCCGCGCCTGTCGAGATTGGCGACAAGCGCCCGGCCGAAGTCGTCGTCGCCGACCGCGCCGATCATCGCGGCGGGAACACCGGCCCGGGCCGCCGCCACCGCCTGGTTGCCGCCCTTGCCGCCGCATTTCGGAAACCAGGCCGAGCCGGCCAGCGTCTCGCCCTTGCGCGGGCGGTCGGGGCTGTCGACCATGATGTCGTAGTGAAGGCTTCCGAAGACGGTCACGAGCGGCCTGGCGGTCATGGCATCCTGTCTTTGCGTTTGGAGTTCACGGCCGACATGGTCCGCTGGAGGTTCTGTTCGGCGGCGCGATAGTTGCGCTGGGCGACGGCGACGAACACCGCGTCCATGATGTTGAGCTGGGCGATGCGGGCGGCGGCGTTCTCGCCCATCAGCGGCGAGCCCTGGGCCGTCGAGCACAAGACGACATCGGCGATCTGGGCCAGCGGCGAGGTGTCGTAGTTGGTGACGGCGATCGAGCGGGCGCCGTTCTTGCGGGCGAGCTGGACGGCCTCGATCACGGCGGTGGTGTTGCCCGAGTGCGAGAAGGCCACCACGACGTCGTCGCCTCCCAGGAGCGACGCCGACATCAGCATCATGTTGGCGTCGTCGTAGACGGCGCTGCGAATGCCGATCCTGAGGAACTTGTGCGCGACGTCGCGGGCGATCTGCGCCGAGCCGCCGACGCCGTAGAAGTCGCGCTGCCGCGCCCGGTGGATGAGGTCGGCGGCCCGGTCGAAGGCCGCGACATCGAGGATGGCCAGCGTTTCCTGGAGCGCGTGGATCGACGTATGGAACACCTTCTGGATGATCTCTTCCGAGGTGTCGTCCGGGGACAGCTCCTGGTGCATTTCCGAGGTGGGAAGCTGGTTGTAGAGGGCGACGGCGTTGCGGAATTCCCTGAAGCCGGCGAAGCCCAGCTTCTTGGTGATCTTGACCACCATGGCCTCGGAGACGCCGGCCTCGCCGGCGATCTCCTTCAGCGTCGTGTCTTCGTTGAAATCCCTCAGCCCGAACACCGTATCGACCACCTTGGCTTCGAGCGGCGTCAACAGCGGCATCATCATGCGGATGCGCGGACCCACGGACTTCAGGTCAAGACTGCCGGTGTTCATCCTCTACCCCTGGTCATGCGATCGATGATCATTGCGACGAGGATAATAAGGCCGGTGGCGAGCAGTTGATAGAACGCCTGAACGTTCATCAACGTCAGTCCGTTGCGCATGGCGCCGAGGATGATGGCGCCGAGCAGCGTGCCGACGATCGAGCCCTTGCCGCCCATCAGCGAGGCGCCGCCGATGGCCGAGGCGGCGATGGCGTCGAGCTCCCAGAGGTTGCCGAGGATCGGCTCGGCGGCGCCGAGGCGGCCGATCAGGATCGACGCGGTCAGCGCCGCCAGGAAGCCGGAGATGACGTAGGCGGCGATCTTGGTCAGGGCGATCGGCACGCCGGCGATATAGGCCGCTTCCTCGTTGCCGCCGACCGCCAGGAGATACTCGCCGAGCGGCGTCTTCTTGAGGATGATCCAGGCGATCACGGCGACGACGGCGACGATGATGATCGGCGAGGGAACGCCGAGCACGGCGCCGTTGAAGATGGCGCGATAGCCGGCGGGAATGCCGAGCACCGGGTTGCCGCCGGTGTAGATCAGCGCCAGCGCCCGGTAGGTGGAAAGCGTGCCGAGCGTGACGATGAACGGCTGCAGACCGACCACCGCCACGAAGACGCCGTTGATCAGGCCGCAGAGGGCGCCGAGCGCCAGGCCGGCCAGGATGGCCAGCGGCACCGGCACGCCGGAGAGCAGCAGCGAGCCGGAGATGACGGCCGACAGCGCCGCCGTCGGTCCGACGGAGAGGTCGATGCCGCCCGACACGATCACCAGCGTCATGCCCAGGGCGAGGCAGGCGTTGAGGCTCGACTGCTGCAGGATGTTGAGAAGGTTGCGCTCGGAAATGAAGCCGGGGGCGAGCAGCGCGAAGACCGCGAGGATGACGACGAGGCCGATCAGCGTGCCGGCATCGCGCAGGGCAAGCGTGCGCAGACCAAACCGCGATGAACCTTCGGCACCATTGCCATGGGAGAGAGACGACATGAGGGGCACCCGTCAGGACTGGGAGGTGGACCGGCCGGCGTAGCCGGGAATGGCATGGGCGACGATTGCCTGCTCGGTGAGGCCGTCGCTCGAAAGCTCGGCGGCCAGCTCGCCCTCGCGCATCACCAGCACGCGGTCGGACAGGCGGATCACCTCGGGCAACTCCGAGGAGACGACGATGATCGAATGCCCCTCGGAGGCCAGCCGCTCGATCAGGGCGTGGATCTCCGACTTGGCACCGACGTCGATGCCGCGCGTCGGCTCGTCGAACAGCAGGATCTGGCTGTCGGCGGCCAGCCAGCGGGCGATGATGCCCTTCTGCTGGTTGCCGCCGCTGAACAGGCGGATCGGGCGGTCCGGCAGGAACGGCCGGAGGTTGACGCCCTTGAGATGCCGTTCGGCCACCTTGTCGAGTTTGCGCCGGGCGATCAGGCCGCCGGACGTGTAGCGCTTGAGCGACGGCAGGCCGAGGTTGCTGGTCATCGAGCGGAGCGGAATGATGCCCTCGCGCTTGCGCTCCTCCGGGCAGAGGCCGACACCGGCGGCGATCGCCTCGCGCGGGCTGCGGAAGGTGACCGGCTTGCCGTCGATGGCGAGCGTGCCGGCGGAGCGGCGGTCGGCGCCGGCGATCAGGCGCAGCAGTTCCGAGCGGCCCGAGCCGACCAGGCCGGCGATGCCCAGCACCTCGCCCTTGTGCAGGCGGAAGGAGATGTTGCGCACCCGCGACACCGCCGAGCCGAGGCCGTTCGCCTCCAGCTTGACCTCGTCGGTCGCGAACGACCGGTGGGGCTCCTGGCTGAGTTCGCGCCCAACCATCAGCGAGACGATTTCCTTCTGGTCGACGCCGGCAAGGGCGCGCATTCCGACCACGGCGCCGTCGCGCATGATGGTGGCGCGGTGACCGATGCGGAACACCTCGTCCATCTTGTGCGAGACATAGATGATGGAAACGCCACCGGCCGCGAGATCGGCGACGATTTCGGCCAGGCGATCGAACTCGCTCGGCGTCAGGCTGGACGTCGGCTCGTCCATGGCGATGATGCGCGCCTCGTCGAGCAGCGCGCGGGCGATCTCGACGATCTGGCGCTGCGCCACCTTCAGCGTGCGGATCGGCGCGGCCGGATCGATCGACGGGTCGATGCGGGCGAGCGCGGCGGCGGCCCGCCTCTCCTGCCCAGCGCGATCGACGACGAGGCCGCCGAGCCGCGTCAGTTGATGGCCGAGGAACATGTTCTGCGCCACCGTCAGGTGCTGCACCTGCTGCAATTCCTGGTGAATCATGGCGATGCCGGCGGCACGCGCCTGGATCGGCTTGCGCAGGACGAGTTCGCGGCCGTCGACCAGCACCTTGCCGGCGGTCGGACGCAGCCCGCCCGACAGGATGCGCAGCAACGTCGACTTGCCGGCGCCGTTTTCGCCGAGCAGCGCGTGGATTTCGCCGGCGGCGACCTCGAAGGTGACGTCGGAAAGGGCGCGCACGCCGGGAAATTCCTTGGTCACCCCTTCGAAGCGCAGACGGGGCACGGACTGGCTCATCAATACTTTCCTCCGGTGGACACCGGCCGGATGGCCGGCCGGCGTCCATCTTTAGAGACTTACTTCTTCTCGTCTTCGATCAGCACGGCGCGCAGGTCGTCGCCGGCCTCCTGATAGCGGGCGACGTTGTCCTTGGTGATCAGCGCCTGCGGCGTCGACACGACGCGCGGCAGGGCCTGGCCGGAAACGAGGCGCAGCGCCGTCTCCATGGCCACCTCGCCGGTCAGCACCGGGAAGCTGTCGACGGTGCCGGTCAGCTCGCCGGCCTTGATCGAGGCGTAGGCGTCAGAGATGCCGTCGGTGCCGAACACCGCCACCTTGTCGGCAAGGCCGGCGGCCTTGACCGCCTCGACGACGCCGAGGGCCATGCCGTCGTTGTTGCAGTAGAAGCCGACGAGGTCGGGATGCTGCTGCAGGATGTTGGTGGCCGCGTCATAGGAAGTCTGGCGATCCCAGTTGCCGGGAACCGAGGCGACCACTTCGAACTTGTCGGATTCGCCGGTGATCGTCGCCTTGAAGCCGTCGGTGCGCTGCACGGCGGCATAAACGCCGGCCTGGCCCTCGATCACCGCTACCTTGCCGCCGTCCGGCCGGTTCTGGATGAACCAGTGGGCGACGCGCACGCCGTTGTCGCGCTGGACGTTGCCGACATAGTGCTCGGCGCTGGGTATCACCGCGTCGTTGACGTTGACGACGGGAATGTTGGCGGCCTTGGCCTGCTCCATCATCGGCTGCAGGTTGGCGTCGGTCTGCGGCGACACCAGCAGCACGTCGTAGCCCTGCGTGATCAGGCCCTCGGCGATGGTCAGCTGGCCGAGCTGATCGCCTTCGCTCTGGGCGGCCTGATAGACCACCGACACGCCGGTCTTGTCGGCATATTTCTGATAGCCCTCGCCGAGCGACCGCCAGTATTCGTTGGTCAGCGTCTTGGAGACGCCGCCGACGCGCAGACCGGACTTCAGCGCCGGCAGCGGGCCGAACTTGGCGTCGAGATCGGACCAGACGATACGGTCCTTCTCGGTGTCGGAATTGAGCGGGGCAAGCTCGGCCGCCCAGGCCGCTCCGGCCATGAACGCCAGGGCGACCGTGGCGCAGACCGTCGATCTGAAAATGGTCCTCATAGTCTTCATCCTCCCATCGGGTAAAAGGGCAGCCGGCGCCGTCCTCGGCGCCGACGGGTTCAGGCGCCGCCAAAGGTGAGTTCGTTGACAATGGCGAGGGCCGAAACGGCGTCCTGGCGGGCAATCGCCTTGCCGAGACGCTCGTCGCCGTCGAGACGATCCATGACGGCGAACATCCGCCGCACCGTGGCGATGTTCACTTCGCATTCGTGAACGGGATCGAGGCCGGTGGTGTCGGGGAAGGTGTCGAAGTAGATGGCGCCGCCATAGCCGTCGGCGCGCATCTGGCGCAACAGCTCGATGGTTTGCAGCGGATGCACCGCCCCCACCATCAGGCCGTCGTCCCGCTTGGCGTAGCCGTCGTTGAGGTGGATGCCGAGAATGCGGCTGTGGCCGGCGGCCAGCGCCGCGGCAAAGGCCGGCTGCTCGTCGGCGTAGAGCACATGCGCGAGGTCGAGCGTGATGCCGAGGTTCGGCCGGTCGACATCCCTGATGGCCAGCAGCGTGGTGGCGCAATCGGGCATCACGGCGAAGGAGCGCGGCTCGTTCGGCTTGTACTCGATGCTGACGAGGCAGTCCGGATCGTGGTCGCAGACCTCGCGGATGCCCTCGACCTCGTCCTGCCAAAGCTGCCGATAGTCGGCCTGGAACGCGTAGTCGAAACCGTCCTGCCCGAGCCACAGCGTCATCAGCGACGTGCCCATCTCGCGCGCCGCGTCGATGCCGCGCTTGGTGAGCTCGATCGCCTCGCGGCGGACGGCGGGATCGGGGTTGGTGAAGGCGCCGATCTTGAAGGCCGGGTTGGAATAGTAGCGCATGGCGAGGCCGTTGATCTCGAGACCGAGATCGCGAATCTGCCGCGCCAGAGCCGCCGGCTCGCCCTTCACGTGGTCGGGATAGTTGAGATCGACATCCGTGAGGCCGCTCACCTTGGCCGCCCGCCTCGCTATCTGGATGACGGACGGTTTGCCGCCGAGGCCCGGCCACTCCAGTTCCGGACGACAGGCGAATGAATTCAGGCGAGTAGCGAAGCGCAGGTCGGACACGGAGGCACCCCTTCTGGAAAAGCAATTCAACATCACAAAAAAACATTAATTAGTGAAGTCAGAATGATCACCTACGGCATAGGCCTTTAGTCGTAGCGGTTTCGAAAAGTGAACGCGCGTCGGTAGCAACGGGCACGCGTCGCGCAACCGGAACGGACGAAATCAATGATCTCGTTCTAACAAATGGATTTTTCATGGATGGGTTGCGGTCCGGGCGAATCCGGATGGCGCCTGCGCACAGGCTGCGGCCAGACTGGTCTCAGGCCTCGCCGGCATTTCTGGATATCGGAATAACTTCACTAATCATGTAAAATCGTGAAGTTCGCCAATGACAGCAAAGCGAGCGGCTTTGCAAGGCATTGGCGCGGCGAGCGGCCGTCGTCGCGGAAGTTCGACCGGACAGCCAAACCGACTGCGAAGAAACCAGCCGAGCCCTTCGCTTCACACCGAAGCGGTCGCAGGTTCGATCCCTGGCGCGTGAGTTGCCCTCAGCCCGCCGCCCGCCTCGGCTCGTAGTTGAGGATAGGCGCCAGCCATTTCTCGGCCGTCGCCATGTCCCAGCCCTTGCGGGCGGCGTAGTCGGCCACCTGGTCGGCGTCGATCTTGCCGACGCCGAAATACTGGCTGTCGGGGTGGCTGAAATAGAGGCCGGAGACGGCGGCGCCCGGCCACATGGCGTAGCTCTCGGTGAGCTCGATGCCCACCGCCTCGGTGGCGTTCAAGAGCGAGAACAGCGTGCCCTTCTCGGTATGGTCGGGCTGGGCCGGATAGCCGGGCGCCGGGCGGATGCCGCGATACTGTTCGCCGATGATCTCCTCCGGCGTCAGCGCCTCGTCCGGCGCATAGCCCCAGAACTCGCGGCGCACCCGGGCGTGCATGCGCTCGGCGAAGGCCTCGGCGAGCCGGTCGGCCAGCGACTGGCTGAGGATCTTCGAATAGTCGTCATTGGCGCGGGCGAAGCGCTCGGCCACCGCCTCCTCGCCGAAGCCGGTGCTGACGGCGAAGCCGCCGACATAGTCGGCAAGGCCGGTTTCCCTGGGCGCCACGAAGTCGGTGATCGAGAAATTGGCCCGCGCCGTGCCGCGCGCCATCTGCTGGCGGATGCCGTGGAACACCGCCAGCCGCTCTTTGCGGTCCTCGCCGGTATAAAGCTCGATGTCGTCGCCGACGCTGTTGGCCGGCCAGAAGCCGATCACGGCGCGCGCCGTCAGCCACTTCTCGTCGACCATCTGCCTGAGCATGCTTCTCGCGTCTTCATAGAGCGGCCGCGCCGCCTTGCCGTAGACGGCGTCGTCGAGGATCTGCGGGAAGCGGCCGCGCATCTCCCAGGTGGAGAAGAACGGCGTCCAGTCGATATAGGGCACCAGCTCGGCGAGGTCGTAGCTTTCGAATACCCGGGTGCCGAGGAAGCTCGGCCTCGGCGGCGCGTAGCCCTTCCAGTCGGGCGCAAAGCGGTTGCGGCGGGCGTCGGCGATGGAAAGGCGCCGCTTCTCCTCGCGGCCGCGCGCATGCTCCTCGGCGATGCGGGCGTATTCGCTCCTCACCTCGTCGATGTAGACCACCTTGCGGTCGGACAAGAGCGACGACGCCACGCCGACGGCGCGGCTGGCGTCGGTCACGTAGACCGCCTGCCCGCGCGCGTAGTTGGGATGGATCTTGACGGCGGTGTGGACGCGGCTGGTGGTGGCGCCGCCGATCAGCAGCGGCAGCTCGAAGCCCTGCCGCTCCATCTCGGCGGCCACATGGCACATCTCGTCGAGCGACGGGGTGATCAGGCCGCTGAGGCCGATGATGTCGGCCTTCACCTCGCGCGCCGCGTCGAGGATCTTCTGCGCCGGCACCATCACGCCGAGGTCGACCACCTTGAAATTGTTGCAGGCGAGCACCACGCCGACGATGTTCTTGCCGATGTCGTGCACGTCGCCCTTCACCGTCGCCATCAGCACGGTGCCGGCCGAGGAATCCTCGGTGATGCCGAGCTCCTCCTTTTCCTTCTCCATGAACGGCATCAGCCAGGCCACCGCCTGCTTCATGACGCGGGCCGATTTCACCACCTGCGGCAGGAACATCTTGCCGGCGCCGAACAGGTCGCCGACCACGTTCATGCCGGCCATCAGCGGCCCCTCGATGACGTGGAGCGGCCGTGCCACGGCAAGCCGCGCCTCCTCGGTATCCTCGACGATGAACTCGGTGATGCCGTGCACCAGCGCGTGCTCCAGCCGCTTCTCCACCGGCAGCGCGCGCCAGGCGAGGTCGACGGTCTTCTCCTTGGCGCCGTTGCCGGCATAACGCCCCGCCGCGTCGACGAGGCGCTCGGTGGCATCCGGCCGGCGATTGAGCACCACGTCCTCGCAGAGCTGCCTGAGTTCCGGGTCGAGCTCGTCGTAGACGCCGAGCTGGCCGGCATTGACGATGCCGAAGTCCATGCCGGCGGCGATGGCGTGATAGAGGAACACGGTGTGCATCGCCTCGCGCACCGGCTCGTTGCCGCGGAACGAGAAGGAAAGGTTGGAGACGCCGCCCGACACGTGGGCGCCGGGCAGGTTCTGCCTGATCCAGCGCGTCGCCTCGATGAAGTCGACGCCGTAGTTGTTGTGCTCCTCGATGCCGGTGGCCACCGCGAAGATGTTGGGGTCGAAGATGATGTCCTCGGCCAGCACGCCGACCTTCTCGGTCAAAATCTTGTAGCTGCGGGCGCAGATGTCGATCTTGCGCTTGTAGGTGTCGGCCTGGCCGGTCTCGTCGAAGGCCATCACCACCATGGCGGCGCCGTAGCGGCGCACCAGACGGGCGTGATGGATGAACGCCTCCTCGCCTTCCTTCAGCGAGATGGAGTTGACGATGCCCTTGCCCTGCAGGCACTTGAGGCCGGCCTCGATCACCGTCCACTTGGATGAATCGACCATCACCGGCACGCGGGCAATGTCCGGCTCGGCGGCGACGAGGTTGAGGAAGGTCACCATGGCCGCTTCGCTGTCGAGCAGACCTTCGTCCATGTTGACGTCGATGACCGTCGCCCCGCCTTCCACCTGGTCGCGCGCCACCGCCAGCGCCGCCGCGTAGTCGCCCTCGCGGATCAGCTTGCGGAAGCGCGCCGAGCCCGTGACGTTGGTCCGTTCGCCGACCATGACGAAGCTGGCGGAGGAGGCGGTGGCTGACATTCAGGGGACCTTTTTCAGAGATCGAGAAGGGCGCGGGCGCGTGGGCTGAGGCCCTCGCCGGAAAACGGATGGACCACTTCGAGGCGGCCGAGCCGGAAGCCGTCGCCCATGTCCTCGGAGAAGATATGCGTGCAGCCGGCCGCCTCGGCGGCGGCGACCAGGCTGGCATCCCAGAAGGAGAGATGTCCGGCGGCGGCTTCCGCCAGCGCCCGGCACGTCGTGGCGACGTCGCTCGCGAATACCGGCCACGTCCGCGCTAAGCCACCGAGCGCCGCCGCGACATCCGGCCGGGGCAACCGCAGCTTTCCGGTCAGGACGCGATAGCTCTCGCCGATCACCTGCAAGCCGATCGGCGCGTTTCGGTCACGCAAGGCGCGGATGATCTCGCGCGCCGCCGCCTGCCGGCCGGCCTCGCGATCGTCGAAGCTATAGACGAGGACGTTCGTGTCGACGGTGAGCATCAGCGAACGTGTTCGGACGTCATTTCGTCGTAAAGCTCATCGCGCTTGGGATAGGGGCCATCGGAGCGAAAGCCGCCCTGCGCCCAAAGCTTTTGGATTGCTTCCCAGCTTTGCCGCCGCTCTTCCTCGCTCATCTCGGGATATTCGAGGTTGCGACCGTAACCGCCTTCGGACTTTCTCTTCATTTGCGTCGACATGACCGAACCTCGCATATCCTGGACGACATCATACCACACCCTCACGCCCCGATCACCGTCGGCTCGAGGCCGGAGAGGCGCATGCGCGGCTCGATCGTCGGCGGCACGCGCGGCGGCAGGCCGTTCACCGCCTCGGCGATCGCCCGGATGTGCGGCGGCGTGGTGCCGCAGCAGCCGCCGACGATGTTGACGAGGCCGGAGCGGGCGAACTCGCCGATCAGCGCGGCCATCGCCTCCGGGCTCTCGTCGTATTCGCCGAACTCGTTGGGCAGGCCGGCGTTGGGATAGGCGCAGATCAGCGTGTCGGAGACGCGGGCGAGATCGGCGATGTGGGCGCGCATCTCGCGGGCGCCGAGGGCGCAGTTGAGGCCGATGGAGAGGAGGCCAGCGTGCCGCACCGAATACCAGAAGGCCTCGGCCGTCTGGCCGGACAGCGTGCGCCCGGAGAGGTCGGTGATGGTGCCGGACACCGAGATCGGCAGCCGCACGCCCTTTTCCTCGAACACTTCCTCGGTGGCGAACAGCGCCGCCTTGGCATTGAGCGTGTCGAACACCGTCTCGATCATGATGATGTCGGCGCCGCCGTCGATCTGGCCGCGCACCGCCTCGGCATAGGCGCGGCGCAACTCGTCGAAGGTGATCGCCCGGAAGCCGGGGTTGTTGACGTCCGGCGAGATCGACGCGGTGCGGTTGGTCGGCCCCAACGCGCCGGCCACGAAGCGCGGCTTGGCCGGATCCTTGGCCGTATAGGCATCGGCGGCCCGGCGGGCGATCTTCGCCGACTCCAAATTCAGCTCGTAGGCCAGCTCTTCCATGCCGTAGTCGGCCTGGGCGACGAAGGTCGAGGAGAAGGTGTTGGTCTCCAGGATGTCGGCGCCGGCCTCGAGATACTGGCTGTGGATGTCGAAGATCACGTCGGGCCGGGTGATCGACAACAGGTCGTTGTTGCCCTTGAGGTCTTTCGCCCAGTCCTTGAACCGCTCGCCGCGGAAGTCCGCTTCGCTCAGCTTGAACCGCTGGATCATCGTGCCCATGGCGCCGTCGATCACCAGGATGCGCTCGGACGCCAGCGCGCGCAGGCGGTGTTCGGTCGGAGAGATCTCGGTCATGGCGTTATCCCTCATTTCAAGCGGAAACGGCGATGGCATCGGCGGCCGGCTCGGTCTTCGCCCTGAGGCCCATCATATGGCAGATGGCATAGACGAGGTCGGCGCGGTTCATGGTGTAGAAATGGAAGTTGCGGAAGCCGCGATCAATGAGATCCATCACCTGCTCGGCGCAGACGGCGGCGGCCACCAGTTGCCGCGTCGCCGGGTCGTTCTCCAGCCCCTCGAAGCGCTGGGCCAGCCAGCCGGGCACCGAGGCGCCGGCCTTTTGGGCGAAGGCGGCCGACTGCTCGAAATTGACCACCGGCACGATGCCCGGCACGATCGGCACGTCGATGCCGGCGGCGCGCACCCGGTCGACGTAGCGCTCGAACTTGTCGTTGTCGAAGAAGAACTGGCTGATGGCGCGGGTCGCCCCGGCCTCCACCTTGCGCTTGAGCATGGCGATGTCGGCGGCGACGTCGGGGCTCTCGGGATGCTTTTCCGGATAGGCCGAAACGGAGATCTCGAAGTCGCCGATCGCCCGGATGCCGGCGATCAGGTCGGTGGTCGAGGCGTAGCCGTCGGGGTGCGGCTGGTAGCGGGCGCCGAGGCCGCCCACCGGGTCGCCCCTCAGCGCCACGATGTGGCGGACGCCGGCGTCGTGATAGCCGCGCACCACGTCGTCGATCTCGGCGCGGCTGGCGCCGACGCAGGTGAGATGGGCGGCCGGCTTCAGGTCGGTCTCGCGGACGATGCGGGCGACGGTGGCATGCGTGCGCTCGCGCGTCGAGCCGCCGGCGCCGTAGGTCACCGACACGAAGCGCGGCCCGAGCGGCGCCAGGCGGGTGATCGACGCCCACAGCGTCTCCTCCATCTTCTCCGTCTTGGGCGGGAAGAACTCGAAGGAAACGCCGAGGTCGAGGGCGCCGATGTTGTGACTGAACCGCATGATGAAATCCCGAAAAGTCGTGTCGTGTCAGGCGATGCGCTGAAGATCCCTGGCCATCTCGATCCGGCGGTCGGCGGCGAGGAACAGCGACACCGTCAGGCCGTCGGCCGTCTCCGGCGGCAGGTCGCGCACCGTGTCGAAGGCGAGGCCGGCCGCCTCGATCCAGCCGCGCATCTGCTCGTGGCTGAAGCCGAGCCGGCGGTGGGCGTGGTCGGCGCGCAGGAACTCGTGGTCGTGCGGCGCGAAATCGACGATCAGCAGCCGGCCGCCGGGAGCCAGCGCCGCCGCCGCCTCGCGCAGCGCCCGCGCCGGATCGTCGAGATAGTGCAGCACCTGGTGGATCACCACCAGGTCGAAGCCGGCGCCGACGGAGAGCGCCGTCACGTCGCCCTGGCGGACATGGGCGTTGTCGATGCCGGCCGCCGCGAGGTTGGCGCGGGCGACGGACAACATGTCGTGGCTCATGTCGATGCCGACGGCGCGGCCGTAGCGGTCGGCGAGCAGCGTCAGCATGCGGCCGGTGCCGGTGCCGACGTCCAGCATGTTGTAGATGGGACGGTCGCCGACGGCGGCGCGGATCGCCGCCTCGACGTCGTGCTCGGCGACGTGCAGCGTCCTGAGGCGGTCCCAGCTCGCGGCGTTCCTGGCGAAATAGCGCTGCGCCTCGGCGGCATGCGCCGCCTTGATCGCATCGAGCCGCCGCCGGTCGGATTCGACGGCCGGATCGGCCGCATCGATGCCGGCGATCAGCGTCCGCGTCAGCGCGGCGGCCGGCCCCTCGTCGACCAGCCGGTAATAGGCCCAGGCGCCCTCCGGCAGCCGTTCGACGAGGCCGGCCTCGGTGAGCAATTTGAGGTGGCGCGACACCCGCGGCTGGCTCTGCGCCAGCACTTCGGTGAGATCCTTCACCGTCGCCTCGCCGAGCGACAACAGCGCCAACAGGCGCAGCCGCGTCGGCTCGCCGGCACTCCTGAGCACCGACACCACATCATCGAAGGAAGCCGCCGGCGGCCCGGCCATACGAACACTAGACATAAAGATATGTTTATGTCGAATGGCCGGGTGATGCAAGGGGTCATGGTGGCCGGCGAAGCGGCAACGGTCCTACAAGATGGACGGGAACGGCACGTTCTGTTCGTCCGTGAACGCGTCCTCGAAGCCTCGCCGGTAGTGGTACTGCAGCTTGTCGGCGTCGTCCGGATAGGTGAATTTGCCGCCAACCTCCCAGATGAACGGCTTGAACCGGTACTGCAGGACGTTCTTCTTGTAGTTCCACAGCAGGAGAATCTCGAGCGGATCGGCCTTGAAGTTGGTCCACACGTCGTGATGGACGGGAATGACCACCTTCGTCCCGAGCGCCTCCGCCATGCGCAGGATGTCGATGGACGTCATCTTGTCCTGATTGCCGACCGGATTCTCGCCGAAGGAGCCGAGCGCAACGTCGACCTTGTGCTCCTTGCCATGCTTGGCGAAGCGGATGGAGTGGTGAGAGTCGCCGCTATGGTAGAGGTTGCCGCCGGGCGTCTTGAACAGGTAGTTCACGGCCTTGTCGTCCATGGTCGGCAGCGTGCCTTCGAGCGTTTCGTTCGACGTGACCAGCACGGTGCGGTCGAACGATTCGAGCACGACGATCTCCACGTCCTTGATGGCGACCGTGTCGCCGGGACGGACCACCTTGATCCGGCTGTCGGGAACGCCCCATTTCTTCCACAGATCCGCGCAGCCCTGCGGCCCGATGAACGGAACGCCGGCCGCGCAGTTCCTGAGGACGGCCGCCGCGAAATAGGGGTCGATATGGTCCTGGTGGATGTGGGTCGCCAGCACGGCGTCGACCTCGGTCACCGCGAACGGATCGAAGACGATGGGAGCGGCGCGCAAGTTCGGCTGCGTCGCCCGTCCGCCGGTCATGTTTCGCATCTGATGGAAGGCCGCCATTTCCTTGGTCTTCTGGGTTCGCTTGCCGTTGCCGAACCACAGGTCGGTGGCGATGCCGGTGCCGTTCTGCGTCTTGAGCCAGATGCCCGTGCAGCCGATCCACCACATGCTGAACGTTCCCGGCGCCACCTCGGTCGCGTCTATTTCCTCGTTGAGCCAGGTGCCCCATTCGGGGAACGCCCCGAGTATCCATTTCTCCCGGGTGATTTCGTCGATCATGCTCATGGTCGGACTCGTCCTTTTGCTAGGGAAATAAACAGTGGCCGGCGGGTCGCCGGCCCCGGCATTGGCGCTCGCCCGCTATGGCGCTCCGCGCGAATGCCGGGACCGAACCGCTAGATGGAGTCGAGCGACATGCCCCGGGTTTCCTTGGCGAACAGGTAGACGATGCCGCCGAGGATGAGCAGCGCCGCGAACAGGCCAAAGGCGGGCGGGATGGAGTCGAGCGTCACCTGCTTGCCGAACAGCGAGCCGAGAAGCGCCGGCCCGAAGATCTTCGCGGTGGCGCCGAGACCGTAGCCGAGACCCAGGCCGGTGGGGCGCGCCTCGTTCGGGAACTGCTCGGCCCCGAAGGCATTGAGGATGCCGAAGGCGCCGTCGCCGAAGGTCATGGCGATCAGGATGCCGACGAAGAAGATCCAGCCGGCGGTGGTGACGTCCCACTCGGCGCTTCGGGCGATGATCACCGACGCCGCGGCCAGCATCAGGCCGAGGGCGCCGATCAGGCCGTAGGAGAACATCGTCCAGCGGCGGCCGATCCGGTCGGCCAGCCAGGCCGAGGAAAGACGGCCGAGCAGATCGCCCAGCGACACCAGCATGAACAGGGCGCCGACCATGCCGGCGCTGAACTGGTAGCCCGAGCCGAGGATCGACTGGCCCCAGCTCTGGATGACCGACGCACCGAGGATGAAGCAGAACGAGCCGATGGTGATGATGATGAGCGACTTCAGATACTTGCTGAAGATCAGCGAGTAGGACGCGGACTGGACGGAACGGACTTCCGGCAGGGCCCCGAGCCGGTCGGCCGGGACTTCCAGCGCCCAGGCGAGCGCCTCGCGGGCCTCGGCGGTCCGGCCGCGCGATTGCAGGAAGCGCGGCGATTCCGGCACCTTGCGCAGCCAGAACAGCAGCAGGATCGGGATCACGCCCAGCGCGATCAGCAGGCGCCAGTTCGAGCCGACGATCATCTGCGCCACCGACCCGAGAAACAGGCCGAAGGGGATGAAGACCGAGGCCAGGCCGGACAGCAGGCCGCGCTGCTTGGCGGGCACGAATTCCTGCACGTAGGGGATCGAGGTGATGTTCAGGCCGCCGACGCCGATACCGACGAAGATGCGCAGGATGGCCAGCATGATCCACCCGTCGGTCGGCGTGAACACCGAGGCGAAGGTGAACAGCGTGAACAGAAGCACGCACCAGGAGAACGACGCCTTGCGGCCGATGCGGTCGGCAAGGCGCCCCCAGAGGATGGCGCCGACCACGGTGCCGAGCCCGGACATGGCGAGAATCCATCCGGCCTCGAAGCCTTGCAGATGCCAGGCCGGGTCCTTGAGCAGGCTGCTCACGGCGAAGCCGATGAGAAACATGTCGAAGAACTCCGATATGTTGCCCGCGACGACGAGCGCGATCAGGTTCTTCTGGTTCTTGGTAAGCGGCCGGGAATCGATCTGCTCGAGGGCAGTCATACCGGCCGGTATGCTGGATGCTGTGGACATGAGTTCCTCCCTGAGGTCCCTAGCTGGTTATCGAAGGATGTCGGCGGTGGTCGGGATTTCGAGTTCGCTCGGCGTGAGATGGGTCAGGTCGCCGTAGTGGGTCAGGGCGAGCTTCGAGGTGCGCAGACCGTAGTTGACGCCCTCCATGACGTTGCCGTTGAGGTATCCGTGCAGGGCGCCGCCGACCAGGGCGTCGCCGGCGCCGGGGCGGTCGGTGACGCGGACCGGCTCGATGCCGTAGACCCGCTCGCCCTCGATGCCGCAGTAGTAGCAACCATGGATCGCATCGGTCGAAACCACATGGTCGAGGCCGTACCTGCCGCGCAGGGCCGCGTTGACGGCCGGGCCGTCTCCCTCCAGGCCGAAGACCTTGATGCCGTCGGGGCGCGAGCAGAACAGGATGGCCACGTGCTCGAGCAGCGGCTCGAGGACCGAGCGGGCCTTGTCCGCCGTCCACAGCAGCGACCTGTAGTTGACGTCGAGCGCCACCTTGACGCCCCGCCGGGCCGCCTCGCGCACCGCCCAGGCGACGGTGTCGCCGGTGTTGTCGGTGAGCGCGGCCGTGATGCCGGTGACGAACAGGACCCGCGTATCGAGCAGCCCATCCCAGTCGAACGTCTCGGGCCTGATCTCCCGGAACCTGGTGTAGAGGCGGTCGTACACGACTTTCGCCGGCAGCGGCGGGTCGCCGGGCTCCATGAAATAGAGCGCCATCCGGCCCTCGCAGCGGACGCAGTACGACAGGTCGACGCCGACCGCGCGATACTCGTCGATGAACCGCTGGGCCAGATCGCCGTGGGGGATCACCGAGGCGAACGCCGTTCGCCGGTCAAGCTGGGCCAGGAGGCCCGCCACGTTGGCCTCCGAGCCGGCGGGGGTCAGCCGCAATTCCCGGCAGGTGGCCAGACGGTCGCCTCTCGGAACCGTCAGCCGGATCTGCGCTTCTCCCAAGGTCGTCAGATCATAGGTTGTCATTGGCTTTTCCCTCCCATGGCCGGGGCGCGCTCCCGGTTCCTCCGCACACCCGGCCGATTTCGACGAAGCGCGGCCTTTACGGCCACACGCGAGCGATGGCCTGCTTCAGCCCGGTGGCGGCTGCCAGCGGGTCCTCGGCGGCGATGATCGAGCGGCCGGCGATGACGATGCCGACCGGATGGCCTGCGAATGTTTCGAGGTCGGCCGGCGTCACCCCGCCGGTGATGGTGACGGTGAATCCCATGCCGGCCAGCTCGTCGACGCGCGCAACGTCGCCGGGCCCCCACGAAAGGTCGCCCGCCGCCTCGCGATCGCGCGAGCGCTTGACGATGACGTGCTGCACGCCCGCCTCCCGCCACTGACGCGCCCTGGCCGCGTCGTACCATTCGTCGGACAGCTCGACCTGGACCTCGCCGCGATGGGCGGCGGCCACGGCGCAGACCTGCTTCACGGTGGTCATCGAGGCGCCGGCCACGACCGAGACGAGCGACGCCCCGGCCTCGAAGGCCATCTCCGAAAGCAGTTTTCCGGCCTCGGCGATCCGTATGTCGGCCAATATGTCCTTGTCCGGAAACAGCGCGCGGATTTCGCGCACGGCGCGCAGCCCCTCGGCGAGGATGAGGACGGTGCCGCACTCGATGATGTCGATCCGCGACGCGGCGCGCTGCAGCGGCGCGAGCGCGCCCGGCAGGTCGGTCTTGTCGAGCGCAATCTGCAGCCGGGGCGGCGTCATGTCCTGGCCCCGCTTTCCGGGCGGCCGGCGGCGCGGCATCGTGGTGACGGATGGACGGTGTTCATGTGTCTTCCTCCTTGATTGAAATAGGCTGCGCCGGCCAACGGATCGCCGGGGCCGCGAAGTCGTTCACCAGTCGGCCTCCTGCAATTTGCCGAGCACGAACCGGCGCGCCGCGGCGGCGGCGCCGCACGGGTCGGCGGAGGCCTCCGCCCACATCTCGACGAGGAAGGCGCCGCGGTAGCCCAGCCGCTTGAGCGCGGCGAAGGCGGCGGCGAAATCGACGCAGCCCTCGCCGAACGGCACGCATTTGAACTGTCCGGGATCCGAGCCGGCGGGCGGCCGCGTATCCTTGACGTGCACGGCCACGATGTGCCCGATGCCGCGCGCGAGTTCGTCGGGGACGTTCGCGCCCCAGGCCGACAGGTTGCCGAGATCGGGATAGACCTGGAACCACGGCGTCGGGATGTCGCGTTTCCAGGCGAGCCACTTGGTGATCGAGCCCATCAGCGGCCTGTCCATGATCTCGACGGCGAGCATCACCTGCGCGGCGCTGGCCAGGTCGGCGGCCCGGGCCAGCCCGTCGCGAAAACGAGCCAGCGAGTCCGGCGTCGACGGTTCGTAATAGACGTCGTAGCCGGCCAGTTGCAGCGTGCGCACGCCGAGCGCCTGCGCAAGATCGATCGCCTTGAGCATGATTTCGCCCGCCCGCTCCCTTTGCGCCGGGTCGGCGCTGCCGAAAGGAAAGCGGCGATGGGCGGACAGGCAGATCGAGGGGATGGCGAGGCCGCTGTCTTCGACGAGGAGACGCAGCGCCCGCCGCTCGTCACGCGTCCAATCAAGCCTGGCCAGCCGCTGGTCCGTCTCGTCGATCGACATTTCCATGAATGCGTAGCCGAGCTCGCGCGCCATCGAGAGGCGTTCATGCCAACCCAGAGAGGGCGGCAAAGCCTTTTCGTAAAGACCAAGATGGACGGCTGCGACGGACATGGTCAGACCGAAGTTTGCGATTTTCGTTTGGAAGTTGCCGACGGCGACGCTTTTCAAACATGAATCGAAACATAACGGTCAAAAATGACCACTCGAGTCAGGACGATATGATTGCATGCGCCCCAAACTCCGAGGACACACGCTCGTGCTGATCGTTTTGCTCGGGTACCGTTCGATAGGCGTTCTCGGGTTTCCTCTCTTCACCCGAACACGCACGATAATCATACACACCGAATCCGAAAGCAAGCCCAAACGAGGCAAAAAAGAAACATAAAAGGACAATTATCACTGCTTATTGGCGTATTTTTGATCGAAATATGATTGATTACGTAGTTTTGCAGTGCGCAGTTAGGCCCAAAATCCTCTTTCGATAGCCAACGGGCCGGCCTCTCGTCCAGGTCAATGGATTCCACGGGAGCGCGCGGCATGACCCCTGCCGGCGTATTTTCGCTCGCCCGAGCTCTGCCCTCGGAGAAATGTGCATAAAACGATCAGATATTGCGTGATCGCCGGAAGGCTGGCGGCGGTTTCTATTGTCGCCGCCCATCGGAAATGATCTTGTGGCCTCGCGGGTGAGCGGAGCGCAATTCGCCGGAAGCACGAGGAGAACGATGTCCGGATTTGGTCGAACGACGATGGCAAGGCGGGCGCGGGTGCTCGACGCATTGCAAAAGGCCGACCTCGTGCGCGTGCCGGACCTCGCCAGCGCGCTCAACGTTGCCGAAGTCACGGTCCGGCGCGATCTCGACGATCTGGCGGCGCAGGGCGTCGTGGAGCGGTTTCATGGTGGAGCCCGGCTTCTGGCCCGGACGGAGCAGGCCGAACCGTCGAAGCTTCGCGACGGCCTGGACGCCAGGAAGAAGCGCATCGCGGAGCAGGCTGCGACGTTCGTCCGCCCCGGCGACACGGTGATGCTCAGCGGCGGAACGACGACGCTCGCCGTGTTTCGCGAGATCGCGTCCATGGATGTGCGCATCGTGACCAACAACGCGAAGATCGTCGGCGAAATAAACGAGCACATGCGCGCGGAGCTGTTCGTCCTCGGCGGGGAATACAACCGTCATACGCGCGCGCTCAACGGCGACCTGACCAACCTGACGCTCAACGAGATCAACGGCACGATCTGCTTCCTCGGCACCAATGCGATGAGCCAGAAGGCGGGCGTGACCTCGACGATCTATGCCGCCGCGATCGTCAACCGGCTGATGGCCAAGCAGTGCGAAAACCGCGTCGTGGTCGTGGCCGACGCCTCCAAGATCGGACTGACGGCCCAGTTCTCGAGCCTGCCGATCACCAGCGTGCAGCGGTTGATTACCGACGCGGACGCCGATCCGGCGGAAATCGCCGCCTACCGCGCCGCCGGGCTGCAGGTCACCCTGTGCGACATCGACGAAGACATATGAGCAGCCCGCCGCCTTGATGGCGCGAAAGCGGCGGACATGTCGCATATGGGTTCTTGCTGGATGGAGCGGCCCTATATCGGCCCCTCGCCCCATCCTGCCCGAGGTCCCGCGCCTGCGCGCAGGATGACAGTTTTATATATAAAAAACATATGGATAGGTTGTCATCCTGCGCGCAGGCGCAGGACCTCGGGCCGAAAAGGGCGCTCTAAAAGTATAGGGCGCCCCTACCCCAACGCATCCTCAACCGATCAACCACCCGCTCCCCTTCACCTCCCCATCCCCACGCGAACGTGATCGCCCCATTCTTGACCGATCAGTCCATAACCGCTACACCCTTGGCCATGGCAAGACCAAGGGAGTTCGACAGGGATGCCGCGCTGGCGGCCGCGATCAACGTGTTCTGGTCCAAGGGCTTCGCCGCCACGTCGACGGAGGACCTGGTCCGGGCGATGGGAATTGGCCGGCAGAGTTTCTACAACACCTTCGGCGACAAGCGCCGGCTCTATCTCGAGGCGTTGCAGGCCTATCAGCAAAACGCCACGAGCTGTCATCTCGGCCGGCTGACCTCGCCGGTCTCGCCGCTGGCCGGCCTCCTCGACCTGCTGGTCGGCCTCATCCCCGACGACGACAGCCTGCGCTGCAAGGGCTGCATGGGAACGGGATCGGTCGGCGAGTTCGGCACCACCGACCCCGAACTGGTGGAGATGCGCGAGAGGATGATCGCGGTCGTTTCGGCCAAGATCGCCGAGAGGATCGAAGAGGGACAGTCGCTCGGGGAGATCGACGCCGATCTCGACCCGAAACAGGCGGCGGCCTTCGTCCAGATCACCATGACCGGCCTCCAGCTCGCGGCGAGAGGCGGGGCCGGGGCCCAGGAACTTCACGCTCTCGCCGCCTTCGCCGTGGAACGCCTCAAGGCAAAATAGGATTTGAAAACAGAAGCATGCCCTTGATCTAGCCAATTATGGACTGATCAGTCAAAAAAGGAGAAGACGTTATGAGTGATGACAGCAGGAAAGTGGCGCTGGTGTTCGGCGGTTCGCGCGGCATCGGCGCCGCCATCGTGACGCGGCTCGCCGAGGACGGCTATGCCGTGTCCTTCACCTACGTGTCGCGCCCGGACGCCGCCAACGACCTCTCGGCCAAGCTGCGCGAGGCCGGCGGCGAGGCGCTGGCCATCAAGGCCGACAGCGCCAGCCGGGACGACCTCAACGCCGCCGTCGCCACCACCATCGACCGCTTCGGCCGGCTGGATGTCGTGGTGGTCAATGCCGGCGTCGCCCGCATGGGCTTGGTCGATACAGTGCCGCTGGAAGATCTCGATCTGCAGCTCGACGTCAACGTGCGCGGCGTCTTCCTCGCCATCCAGGCGGCCGTGCCGCACCTCAAGGAAGGCGGCCGCATCATCACCATCGGCAGCAACATCGCGCTGCGCAGCGGCTTTCCGGGCGCCAGCGTCTACCAGACGACCAAGGCGGCGGTGGCCGGCATGGTCAAGGCGCTCGCCCTCGACCTGGCGCCGCGCGGCATCACCGTCAACAACGTGCAGCCAGGCCCCACCCGCACCGACATGATCAGCGGCCTCGGCAACGAGGGAATGGATATGGTGCTGGGCATGGTGCCGCTGAAGCGCATGGCCGAGCCGGAGGAAATCGCCGGCATGGTCTCCTACATCGCCCGCGACGAGGCCGGCTTCGTGACCGGCGCCAGCCTGACCATCGACGGCGGCTTCGCGCTCTGAAAGACGGCGGTGCGCCCTATATCAACCCCGTGCCCTTTTCTGCCCGAGGACCTGCGCCTGCGCGCAGGATGCCAATCCATCTATATGTTTCTTATATATAAAACTGTCATCCTGCGCGCAGGCGCAGGACCTCGGGCAGGACAAGGCGGAAGGCTGATATCGGTCTCCACCACCCCAAAAAGCGATCGGCGGCCCGGTGGGCCGCCGCGTTCGATAACGATCAGCCGCTTCCCTCACCCCACCGTGCGCACGCCGCGCGAGGCGGTGACGCGGGCGCGGGCGACGCGCGGGTCGATCTGCTGGAACTGGGCGAGCGCGTCGTTGCGCTGCCAGTTGTCGAGCCGGTGCTTCCACGGGCCGCACTTCAGCATTTCCTGCACGGTGGCGAACCTCAGGCCGAGCGCCCGCGCCATCACCACGAAGGGCTCGGTGTCGACCCTGACCAGCCAGTGCTTGGCTTCCTCGATGTCGAGATCGGCCAGAAGCGAGAAGGTCGCCACCACGTCGGCGAAGCGGTCCTCGACGGCATATTGGCAGAGCAGTTCCTCGGAGACGATGCGCCGGCCGCCCTGCTGGCCGATGCGCTCCCAGGCCGACTCGAAGTCGTAGAGGCCGAGCCAGTAGGAGTTGGAAAGCCGCGCCTCGGCCAGCCGCGCCGCTTCGGCGAGATTGGCCTCGAGGTCGTCGTCCGCCTTGTCCATCACCGTCGAGCGCACCTGGTCGACGGCCTTGCCGATCACCTGCGAGATGATGGCGTCCGGCGTGTCGGGGCGGCGGCCGAGGATCTCGGCGGTGCGGGGGTCGGAAAGCGCCTGCTGCACGATGCAGGCGAGCGCGATCTCGCTGAGGCGGGCGCCGTAGTTGCCGGCGACCAGGCGGCGGACCTCGACGTTGCCGCGGCTGACCACGATATCGGCCACCCGCTCGCTCAGCACCGACCGCTGGGCGATCGCCTTGAGATGGTCGGGGCCCTTCTCCTCGGCGATGGCGACTAGGTCGCGGTCGTTGAGCAGCGGCGACTGCCTGAGCACCGGCGAGGCGACGGCCGCCTCGTCGTCCTGGGCGAACTTGCGGACGGCCCGCTCCGGCGCCCGGCGCAGCGGGGCGATCTTCTCGGCGGCGAAGATGCGCGCCTCGATCTCCACCATCTCCGACAGGCGGGTGATGACGTCGTCGTAGATCTCGATCTGTTCGAGCGTGCAGCGCTCGGACGTGAAGGCGAACAGCGAGGAGACGCCCTTCAGCAGTTCGTTCTTGCGATCGGGAGACGGATCGAGCGCAAGACTCTTGAAATCGACCAAATTGGTTTCGAGCATTCCGGCACCACCCACAGAAAGCGTGACGGCCACGCTAGCGCCTACAAGTGGATATGGGTTTCACGAAATTCTTAGGATTTTATGGAAATTCCGGTCCGAAACCATCCGCTTCCAGACGATGGCGGCGATGCGACGGCGCGCGGCCGGCGGTGAAACGCGGCCGCGATCTTCCCACTCATGGGCCACCAGGCCGCGCGTGAGCGTCCGGAAGGGCCGACGCCCCGGGAAATTGCGCCGGGAGGCGCTCTCGACACGCGGAAATCGTTACCCTAAATATACTTGACGAACGTTAGGTCAGCCATTCCCAAGGCGTCGACGAGCCCTACATCACGGGCATGGCGAGACCCGTCGCGGAGCACAGCGATGTCCAAGGTGGTTGTTTTCTATTCGACGATCGGCAACGGCCATATCAGCGTGGCCCGGGCGATCGCCGCGAGGATCGTCGAGCGGCAACCGGCGGCAAGCGTCGTCTTCAAGGATATCAGGGCCTTCATGAACCCCGCCTGGAGGGCCGTCGACGAGAGGCTCTATTGGCTGGTCGCCAACAATCTGCCCCAGAGCTTCGATGCGCTGTTCGCGTCCTTCAGCGACAGCGGCGCCCGTGCCTGCTCTCTCGCCAGCATTTCGCAGACTTACGATGCGGACGCCGTCCTCGCCTTCATCGAGGCCGAGGCGCCGGACAGCATCCTCGCCACTCATTATGGCGCGGCCCAGCTTCTCGGCGGCCTCCGCGAACACGGCCTGCTCGGCGGCACGCCGATAGGATGGGTCCACACCGATTATTTCGTGAGCTATTTCCCGCGCATCTCCAGGCGGATCGACCGGACCTTCGTCGCCCATCCCGAACTGGCGCGAAGGTGGCTGGAGGCCGGCGTTCCGGAAAGCCGCGTCGTGGCGACCGGCATGCCGGTCGACGTCCCCACGGCCGGGCGAACGGAGTGCCGCGCCGATCTCTCCGGCTACGGCCTGTCGCCGGATACCTTCACCGTGCTGATCATGACCGGGCGCAACGGCGTCGGCGACCAGCGGCGGATGATCGACAGCCTAGTCTCGGCCCTCGACCGCCCCCTGCAGATCGTCGCCGTCTGCGGCACCAACGCGTCGCAGCGAAGCCAGCTTTCGGCCCACGCGGCGACGCTCCCCGCCACGGTGAAGCTGGCGCCCCTCGGCCTCGTGCCGCACGCCGCCGCCACGCGCCTGATCGGGGCGGCCGACGTGGTGGTCACCAAGGCCGGCGGCGTCACGCCGTCGGAAGCCTTCCGCTTGGCGACGCCGACCGTCGTCCTCGACGTGATCGGCGGGCACGAACGGGAAAATGCCGAGATGTTCGCCCGCTGCCGCCTGGCGTGGGTGTCGCCGGAAACGGCTCGGCTGGGCGAGACCGTCAGGAGGCTCATTGGCGACAGGCAAGCCCTCGCCGACATGCGGGCGGCGCAGGCCGCCTATCGGCAGGACTGCGATCTCGGGCCGATCCTCGACTTCGCCCTCGGGGAACCGTCGCCGATCCACGCCTTGCCGCCCGACTTCGGCCAGGAGAACGGCACGCCGGTCGAGGGGATAGACGCGGCGCTGGCCGCGATCGACGCCAGCGTGCCGGCGGACATCGAGGTGCTGCTCTCCTATTCCACGGCCCGCACGCCGCAACGGATCGTCATGGAGAATCCGTTCGGCCACATCGCCCTCCGCATCGGCGACAGGGTGTTCAGCGCCAATCACCTGGCAAGGCCCGGCCGCGACCCGACCATCCTGCAGCATCTCGCCCTCGGCGAATATCTTTACGGCGTCCACCCGCCCTCTCCCTCGCAGGTGCATGCCAACACCTATGGCATCGCCTACGGCCGCGAGACCCTGTCGCTGCGGGTAAGAGGCGTCGCCCCGGCGCGCCGGGCGGCGATGCTGGCGGAAGTCGCGGCGATCGAAGGCGACTATCGCCGCGGCCGGCTCGTCTGGGATCGCCGCACCGAAAACTGCGCCGATCTCGTCGGCCGGATTCTCGCGGCCGGAGGCTGGCAGGTGGACGCGCCCAATGCCGGCCTCGGCCTGCCGTCGATGCCGCTCGACTGCTTCGACGCCGCCGATGCCGCCCTGCGCGCCGATGCCGCGCTTGCCGTGCGGCTCGTGGCCTACCGGCAGGTGCCGGGGAGTCACGCCGACTATCGGTTCAGCCGTTTTCCGCTGTCGCCCTATCAGCCGCTCCGCTCGCTGTCCAACACGCTGCGCCGCGACGGCGCCGACCCGCTGGAAGGCCATGTCCGCGCGCAACTGATCCTGCTTCACGGCAGCCGGCGGCTTGTCGTCGAGGCGTTGGATAGGCCGGCCGGGGCGCGATCCGGCGGGGAGCAGGACGCCCGGTCGGTCGAGCGGGCGATGCTTGCCGATCTTCGCGCCCTGTTTTTTGAGGCGACCCGGGAGCCGAAACGCCGTGTCTCGGGCCTTGCGGCCTCGGCGCGCCATGCCCTGGCTCCGCTCGGCAGCGCCTGGGCCGAACGGCTGCGCCGGCTCTACGACGGCATGCTGGCCCATGAACTCGGCGTCGATTCCGTGATCCGCCTGGCGCGGGCCGGGACCACCACCAAGCGCCTGACGCAGTTCCTGGCCTCCCTGGCAAACCGTTCGGACATCTTCTTCCGGCTGTCTTCCCGTCGGGCGCACCGGAAGCTGGCCATACGCCTTTCCCGGCGCGCCGGGCCCTTCCGGCCGAAGAAGCCGGCCGGATCCGCCGCCGCGCGGTCGGCGGCGCTCGAAGCACGCGATAGGCCGGCCCGCTCGACAAGCCCGATCGAACTTGCTACCGACAACCACGACGATTCAATAAGATAGCACCCATGGCCGACGGCGCGCAGACGCACAACACGATCCTGGTGGAAGCCGCCAAGCTTTTCGCCTCCGAGGGCTATTCGGCGGTATCCATGCGCGACGTCGCCAACAAGGTCGGCGTTACGCCGGCCAATCTCTATTATCATTTTACCGACAAGGACACGCTGGTCCGGGAGACGCTGGTGCATGCCCTCTCCGAGCGGGCCGGCGCGCTCGACACCATCTTCAGCGAAGCCAGGCAGCCGGCCGAACGGATCGGAGCCTTCGTCACCTGGCTGACGCATCTGCTCTTCGAGGACGAGGTGTTCGCCCGGCTCGTGTTCCGGGAACTTCTCGACGGGGACGAGGGGCGGATCGCCTATCTGGCCACGACGATCTTCGAGCGGCCGTTCCTGCAACTGATCGACGCCACCGCCGGCGAGCGCCGGCTCGATGCCCGGCTGACCGCCGCCTCGATCGTCGCGCTGATCCTCGGCCACGTCCAGATCGCGGTGGCTCTCCCCTACCTGCAAGGCAGCGAACCCGGCCATGTCGACCCCGAAACCGTCGGCCGGCATATCGCTTCGCTGATCGAGCGCGTCCTTCAGCCGCCCGCTTGAAACCCGCTCCGCCGCATACCGCCCTTCGGCGCCCCTCACTGCCCGCCGACGACCTTCCCCGCCAGGACGAAGGGGCTGGATAGGGTGGCGCCGACGGCGTTGAACACGAAGGCGCCGGCCTGCCGCAGGCCGGGGCCCGGCTGGTTCGTGCCGGCAAGCTTGGGGTAAAGCGTCGCCAGCTGGGCAAAACGCCCGTGCTTGAAGTCGTCGGGCGCCTCCAGCTCCGAGATGTCGACGACCTGCACGCCGGCCTTCAGCGTGGCCTCCTCGACGCGGGGATCGTTGACGTCGAGCTTGCCGACGCGCGGCCGCTCGCCGGTCAGGAACTCCGAAACCCTGAGGGCGAGATCGTCGCGCGAAACGAGGATCGTCATCGGCGGCGACAGCGGGCCGATCACCGCCGTCTGCGCCCTGAACACGTCGACGTCGATGTCGGGCGCGGCGAGGATCACCTGCAGACGGTCGATGACGGCGTTCCTTCCGGTCAGGCGGAGCTGTCGTATCGCCTCGGCGGTCAGCCATCCGCCCATGCTGTGTCCGATGACCGTGATGTCGCTCCGGGTCTTCATGCCGGCAAGCGTCGTCAACAGCCCGACCAACTGGTCGCGCGAATAGGTGGCGGCGTCCTTGTCGGAAATGTAGCCCCTCACCTGCCCCTCGGACGGCCAGGCGAACAGGATGGGCGATCCGCCCTCGATGTCGGCGTCGGCCGTCATCTGCGCCAGGCGGAACAGCGCTTCCTGAAAGTTGGTGTTGAAGCCATGCACGAACACGCCGACGTCGGGCGGGCTGCCGTTGCGCGGTCTCGACACCTCCCGGGCGAAGGCCTCCCGCTTTAGTTCGCGATAGCCGACGACGGCAAAGTCCGTCGCCGGATCGACGTGCCGGTCGGGCCATTCGATGTTGCCCGGCTTGTGATGCGGCGGGATCGATATGGTGTACTCGGCATAGCCCACCTCCTCGGCCCGCCCGGACGTGAATGCCCGCGCGTTTGCCTCGTCGCGCTGCCGCGTGCTCGCCACGTAGACGCTGACGGTCCGGGCATCCGGGGCAACCGTCGCAGGCGTATCGAGCAGGTCCGGCCCCGGCCGCCCGGCGCAGCCGGCGGCAAGGGCGAGGACGAGGAGCAGGAGGAAACGAAGGCTGGACCGAGGCAAAAGCGATCGTTGCACCTTTTGTCCTCCACCATCCGCGAAGATCCGCCGCCGATCAGGCCTTAGCACATTCCGGGGCTTCCCCTCCAGCCGGCCGCCGCTTCCGCCTGGCGTTGAGATCGTAGAGGATCGGCACGACGAAGACGGTGAGGACCGTCGAGACGGCGGTTCCGAAGATCAGCGATATGGCCAGGCCGCCGAACACCGGGTCCGTCACCATGATGGCAGACCCGAGGATGATGGCGAACGTCGTCAGCAGGATCGGCCGGAGGCGCACCGCGCCGGCCTGCCGCACGGCGACCTCCAGAGGCAGCCCCTGCTTGAGGTTGTCCTGGATGAAGTCGATGATCAGCAGCGAATTGCGCACGACGACGCCCGACAGCGCGATGATGCCGATCATCGAGGTGGCGGAGAAATCGGCGCCGAGCAGCCAGTGACCGGGAAAGATGCCGATGATGCCGAGCGGCACGGCCGACATGACGATCATCGGGATGAGGAACGAGCGGTAGTAGGCGACCAGCAGGAAATACACCGTGAGCAGCGCGCCGCTGAGCGCAACGGTCAGGTCGCGGTAGGCGTTGAGGGTCATGCGCATTTCGCCGCCCCACAGGAGCTGGTAGCCGTCGATCGTATCCGGCTTGCGCTCGGCGAAGCCCAGATTGCCCATCCCGAGCGGCCGCCCGTCCGGCGCCGTCATGCCGTCGAGCCGCTTCTTGATGTCGAGCACGGCATAAAGCGGCACGGAATCGGCCAGTTCCGCGCCGACGAAGGTGACCTTCTCGTTGTCGCGATGCAGGATGGGCCGGTCGGCGAAGGCCGGCACGCTGGAGACCAGCTCGGACAGCGGAACGGCCTTGCCGTCGGTGTTGTCGACGAATATCCGGTCGAGACGCGTCGGATCGACGGCGAAGCGCCGCGGCACGAACGCCCGGACGGTCACCGGGTTCCGCTCGTCGGCGGGATGGGCCCGGCTGAGATCGGCGCCGCCGTAGACCAGGGAAAGCGCCTGTGCGACCTGCGCCGTCGAAACCTTGGAGAGCGCCGCCTTTTCCTTGTCGGGAATCAGCCGATGCTCCGGCACGTCGACCGGCTCGGTATCGGTGAGGTCGACGACGTCATATGTCGCCGAAAACGCCTCGCGCACCTCGCCGGACAGACGGCGCAACCCCTCGGGGTCCGGTCCGTAGAGTTCGGCCGACACCGTGGCGCGCAACGGCGGCCCCGGCGGGTCCTCGACCAGCGACACCTCGGCGCCCGGATAGGCGGTAAGAAGGCCATCGATCCTCGGCCTCAAGTCGCGCACGATGTCGATCGAGCTGGCGCTGCGCGCATGCTTGTCGGTGAGATTGACGCGGATTTCGGCCACATGGCTGCCGCTGCGCCCGGCCGTTCCCTTGAACAGGCCGTTGAAATCGGCGACGCCGGCTTCGCCGATCCACGTCTGGTAATTGACGATGTTCCGGTCCTGCGACAGCAGCACGGCGATCTTGCGGACCAGCCCGTCCGTCACCTCGACCGGCGTCGTCTCGGGCATGGAAACGACGATGTTGAAGGTGTTCTTGTTGTCCTTGGGCAGGAAGCCGATGGGAACCCCCAGGGACGACACGGCGCCGCCGACGCCCTCCGGGCGGACGAACTGCCACGCCCCCTGCAGGACCGAGCCGATCATCAGAACGGCGATCGCCAGCGCGAAGCCGATCCGCACGCAGCGGCGCTGCTGTAGCGGCGCGAACAGGCGGAGATAGAGCTTCTCCACCCGGCCCGGCGCGCCGTGATGCGCGGCGTCGTGCTCGTCGATATCGCGCACCGCATGATGGCTCAGCCAGCGGTTGGCCGCCCAGGGGACGACGATATAGGCCACCAGGATCGAGGCGGCCATGGCCGTCGGCACCGTCACCGCCACCGGGAAGAAATAGAGGCGCGGCATGCCGGTCAGCGCCAGCAGCAGCGAGATGAACACCAGCATCACCGCGAAGGTGGCGAGGTTGGTGGCATTGCCGATCTCGTTGGTCGCGTTGACCGTCGCGGCGATCTTGTTCTTCATCGCCCGCTTCGACCGGTAGTGGCGATGAATGTTCTCGATGACGACGATGGCGGCGTCCACCAAGAGGCCGAGGGCCAGGATCAGAGCGTAGAGCGTCACGCGATTGATCGTCACGCCGCCCAGGTAGTTGGTGAGGAGCGTCAGCGACAGGATGAGCGGCACCGTCACCATGACGATGGTCGCCTCGCGCCAGCCGAGGAACAGGACCAGCACCAGGCCCACCGTGGCGAGCGCGATCAGCAGGTGCTCCAGCAACTGATTGACGGCGTCGTCGGCTTTCTGGCCGTCGTTGCGGGTGACGACCACCTGGATATCCTTCGGCACGAAGGCGGCCTGCATGCGCTCGACGCGGTCGATCGCCGCGTTGGCGACGACGACGGCGTTGGTCCCCTTCTTCTTGGCGATGGCGATGGTGACCGCCGGCAGATCCGCCGAATGCGCCTTGCCGAAGCGGGCATCGCCGCGCCCGAAGGAAAAGCGGCTCAATGTCGTGACCTCGGCGTCCGGCCCGTCGGTGACCGTCGCCACGTCGCGGACATACACCGGTCGTCCCTCGGAAACGGCGATGATCTGGTTGCGGACGTCGTCCGCCGAGGTGAACGAGGCCGACAGCTTGATCGCCTCGACCTTGCCGTCCCGCACGGTGGATTGCAGCGGCAGGGACAGGTTGCTGGCCGAAAAGGCGGCATAGGCCTGGCCGAGGGTGACGCCGAAGGCCTGAAGGCGGTCGGGATCGAGCTCGATGGCGATCTGCCGGTCGCGGCCGCCCTTGACGCTGACCACCGATATGTTCTCCGTGCTGCGCAGCCGGTCCGCCATGCGCTCGGCCACCCGGGCAAGGGCGTAGTCGTCGTACCGGTCCGAGGCCAGCGTGAAGGTCACGATCGGCACGTCGTCGGCGTCGACGCTCTGCACGGCGGGCGTTCCGGCGTCGGCCGGCAGGCTGCTCCGGCTCGCCAGCACCCGGTCGTAGAGCTTGATGAGCGACGCCTCCTTTTCCTGGCCGACCTTGAACTGCACCTGCACCAGGCCGACGGAATTCAGCGCCGTGCTTTCCACGTGATCGACGCCGGGAATCTCGTTCACGATGGCCTCGAGCGGCATCACCACGAGTTCCTCGACTTCCGCCGACGAGGCGCCCGGCAGCGTCACCGTGACGACGGCGGCCGGCATGGTGATTTGCGGATTTTCCTCGCGCGGCGTCTGAAGGATCGCCATCACGCCCAGAAGGGCGACCGCGACGATGAACACGATGGTCAGCTTGGACGTTATGAAGGTCTGAGCGAGGCGGCCGGCGAAATTCAGGCGGGGATCGGTCATCGGGCGCTCTCCGCGACCCGGATTTCCGAGCCGTCCCAAAGCGTGTCGTTGGCGGCGGAAACGATGCGCTCGCCGTCCGACAGTCCCGCCACGACCTCGACCCTGTCCTCGATCGTCCGGCCGGTCCGCAGCCAGCGGAACCGCGCCACCGTGCCGTCGAGCACGAAGGCGCCCTGGAGGCCGCCGCGCGTCACGATCGCCGCCCGCGGCACCATCAGCGCCTGCCGCATGCCGAAGACGATGTCCGCCCGGCCGAACATGCCCGGCACCAGACGCGGATCGGCCGGCAGGACGACATTGATTTCATAGCGCCGCGTGACGTCGTCGCCCGACGGGACGATGCCGCGGATGCGCCCCCGGAACGCGGCGTCCTTCAGCGTGTCGATCCGCACGGACACCGGCTTTTCCGGATCGATCGCCGAGAGATTGCTTTCGGACACGTAGGCCTTGAACAGCAGCACCTCGCGCGATTCCACCGTGAGAAGGGTGGCGCCCGTCGTCGCCATCTCGCCGGTCCGCCGGGCAACGGAAACCACCACGCCGTCCACCGGGCTGGTGATGCTGGCATAGTTTTTCTGCGCCTCGGCGGCGGCAAGGGCGGACTGTGCCTTGTCGAGCGTCACCCGGGCTATGTCCCTGCGGACCTTGGCCTTGCGGAACGTTTCCTTCGACACCGAATTGGTGCCGACCAGAGTGCCGTACATCTCGACCTCGTGCTCGGCGTCCTGCAAATCCTCCTCGCTCGCCTGCACGCCGGCCCTGGCCTGGCGGATCGCCTGGTCGATGTCGGTAGGATCGATGCGCACGAGAAGATCGCCCCGCGCCACCTTCTGTCCCTCGCGCACGTCGAGCTGCTGGATGAAGCCGACGACCCGCGACGACAGCTCGATCCGGCCGTCCGAAATGACGGAACCGGCCACCGTGTAGGTGATGGGAGTGGACGTCGCCTCCACCTTCAGCGTTGCATATACGGGTGGTTTTCCTCCGGTATTTTCCGCCATGCCCACAGTCGTCGAGACCAGCATGAGAATAACGGCCAGAATTAAAGCGATGCGGAGAAACCTTCCCATCTCGCATATCCCTCGTTTGATTGTCCCGATCGATGCGCAATCCTGCTCCCCGCGACCGGCGCGGCACGGCGGGAGGCGCAACGACGGGAAAAGCCGGCGACGCCAACATCCGCGGTCACATGCCGCGCCGGAGACCGCGCGGCGTTCGGACGCGGCATCCCGTTCGGCAGCCAGCCCCCTGAACGCGGCTCGATAGTCGACGATGTGCATGGATAACCGTAATTACTGAACGTTCGTTAAATTTGATAGAGCGGAAGCCGTCCGAACGTCAAGCGTGAAAATCGACCGGATGGGTGACCTTCATCTACCGGCCGGCCGAAATGCCGGCGCCGGCCGCAGATTTCCCGGGCGCGCCCTCGGAGGGCTCAGTCCTCGGCCGAACCGCCGTCGTAGCCGAAGAACTGGCCGGATGTTTCGAGCGTCAGTCCGTCGATCACCTCGATGATGCCGCGGGCGCTGTCGGCGAGGCTGAGCGCGGCTTCGCCGCCGTCCGGCGCCGGGCCGACCGCGCCGGGATGGACCAGCGCCACGGCGACGCCGGCCGGCTTGAGGTCGCTGGCCAGCGACTGCATCACCTTGACCACCGCCGCCTTGGCCGCCTGGCGGGCATCGGGGTCGAGCAGGTCGAGGCTGCGGACGTCGCCGATCGGCAGGATGGTGGCGATCTTGCCGCCGCGCGTCATGTTGGACAGCGCCGCCTGCGCCACGAACAGCGGTCCGGTGGCGTTGACCTGCAGCGTGGCGCGCAGGCCGCCGCCGATCATGTTGCCGGCCGGCGCGAAGCCGGTTCCCATCAGCATGCCGGTGTTGTTGACGAGGATGTCGATTCGCTCGGACAGCCGCGCCGCCAGGTTGACGACGGCGCTGGTGGAGCGGACGTCGAGGGCGATCAGCCGCATCCGGTCGGCATGGGCCGCGTAGAGCGCGGCCAGCGCCTCCGGCACCGTCGGCCCCGGCCGGTGGATGGCCAGCACGCGCGCCCCGCGCGCGAGATACTGGCGGACGAGCTCCAGGCCGACGCCGCGGCTCGCGCCCGTGATCAGGACCGTCGGTGTCATGGCTCCCTCCACTCGAAAAACCGGGCCGGCGCGCGAATGTTCCCTCCGCTCCAAGGCACGACGGATCCGCGATCGCCCGGCGTGGCGGCGGCCACGCGGACCGGGCGGCCGGCATCATGGCGAGCCGCTCAGACTTGCGCATGAGTGGAAAGACTTATCGGGAGATTACGATAGTGGATGGAACGACGGCTGAGGATTCCCGGCAACGCCAAACCGCCGTTTTCGGCTCCGGAGCCTGATCGTCAGAGCACGGGAAGCACGGGCACCGAAGCGGCGCAAAAGGTGCATCTCCCATCAGGCTCGGGCCCCGTTGTCCTTTTTGGAGCCCTATGGCCACCGGGTGCCCTTTTCGGCCCAAGGTCCTCCGCCTTCGCGGAGGATGACAGAATTATATATGGGAAACAGATAGATAACCCATCCATAGATTGTCATTCTCCGCGAAGGCGGAGGACCTCATGCAGGAAAGAACGAGCGGCGAATATAGGCCTCCAACCAAACCGGAGCACTATCTGGCATCGTCGAGCTTACGACTTACCCCTCTCCCTGGTCCCTCTCCCACAAGGGGCGAGGGGACGATGGGATTTGCCGACCCATTGGTCTGAACGGGCGCGTTTTCCAGTAATGGGTAGACCTAAACCGCGTCCCCTCGCCCCTTGTGGGAGAGGGACCAGGGAGAGGGGTGGCCCGATATCAACCGCGTTTCGGGATGGCGTCGTGGCGATCGAGCGGTTTCCTTCTGACCGGTGCCCGATATTCGCCTTGGCGCCCTTTTCGGCCTGAGGTCCCCGCCTGCGCGGGGATGACAGATTTATATATAGGAAACAGAGCGGTAGCGGCTCGCTCGGGTATCCATCAAGTTGCCATCCTCCGCCTGCGCGGGCATCTATCAAGTTGTCATCCCCGCGAAGGCGGGGACCTCAGGCAGGAAGGGGCGAGCGGCGGATATAGGGTTCTCCGAGAGAGAGGCGCGATCGATATGTGCCTAGCGCCCCTTTCGGCCCGAGGTCTTCCGCCTGCGCGGAGGATGACAATCTATATGATTGTTTTATTTATATAATTCGCCAATCGAAGGGCCTCGGGCCGAAAGGGCGAGAGGTCGATATATGACACGCGTACAAGAGTGGGAGCTATAGCGTGAGCGCGCTATAGCGTGTGCGCCAGAGCGCGTGGGGTAACGCCCTATGTGACTGTTTCCTAAATATAATTCTGTCATCCTGCGCGAAGGCGGAGGATGGATTCACGTTTGAAGCGCAACAGTGAGGAAGTCTTCGAATACCTCGGCTGGGGTCCTGTAGCCAAGGATCTTTCGTGGACAGTGGTTGTATTGGTGCATG
>NZ_NQVN01000013.1 GCF_002770725.1 Pleomorphomonas carboxyditropha
CGACGTGTTCACCATGAGCCGCAAGAACGCCTTCATCGAGGCGGTCAAGGCCGATCCGGACGTCGAGGTCCGCTTCACCGACGCCAATCTCGACATCTCCAAGCAGCTCGACCAGATCGACAACTTCATCACCCAGAAGGTCAACGCGATCATCGCCGTGCCGGTCGATTACGACGGCATCGTGCCGGGCATCGAGAAGGCCAACGCGGCCGGCGTGCCGGTGATCACGCTGGGCATCGCCGCCGCCGGCGGCGAATACACCTTCGTCGGCTCGAAGAACTACGACGCCGGCAGGCTGCAGGGCGAGTTCATGAAGGAGAAGCTGCCCAAGGACGCCAAGATCCTCTATCTCCAAGGCACGCCCGGCCTCTATCACTCGGTGGAACGCCTGCAGGGCTTCACCGACGCCTGCCTGAAGGAACGGCCCGACGTCACCCTGCTGGCCAGCCTGACCGGCAACTACGACCGTGCCGAGGGCATGAAGGTGACCGAGGACTGGATCCAGTCCTTCCCGCAGTTCGACGCCATCATCGCCGCCAACGACCAGATGGCGCTCGGCGCCCTCGAAGCGCTGAAGACCGCCGGCCGCCTCCAGGGCGTGATGATCTCCGGCGTCGACGGCACCGCCGATGCGCTTGCCGCCATCAAGGCCGGCGAGATCGCGCAGACGATCTTCCAGAACGCCAAGGGCCAGGGCGCCGCCACCTTCGAGGTGATCGAGGGCCTCAAGGCCGGCCAGCCGGCGCCCAAGGAGAAGCTCGTCGCCTTCGAGTCGATCACCGCCGACAACGTCGATCAGTACATGCAGTAACCGCCTTGGGGCGACGCGGCAAACGAACCCGCGTCGCCCCGCAAAAGATAGCCGCAGGCAAGCGCCGGTCCTCGAACGGGCCCCGGCGCCCCGAGACGGCCGACCCCGCGGGCAAGCGAACTCAGACCTCCCGAGACCGGACGCGCCCGACAAGCCTGGAGACTCCCCATGATGAAGATCAGCCTGGTTACCAACATCTTTGCCCGCATGCCGTTCGACCAACTGACGGCGACGGCGGCGGGGCTCGGGATCGAGGCGCTCGAGCTGGGCACCGGCAACTGGTCCGCCAACGATCACCTGAAACTGGATGCGCTGATCGACAGCGCCGCCGAGCGCGACAAGTACAAGGAGACGCTGAAGCGCCACGGCCTGGAGATCGCCGCCTTCAACTGCTCGGGCAATCCGCTGAAGCCCGGCCCGGACGGCGAGGCGCACAAGGCGGTGATGGTGAAGACGCTGCGCCTTGCCGAGCTGTTCGACGTCAAGACCGTGGTCGGCATGTCCGGCTGCCCCGGCGGCGCCCCCGGGGACAGCACCGTCAACTGGATCACCCATCCGATCCTGCCCGAGCACCAGGAATCGCTCGACTGGCAGTGGGACGAGATGCTGATCCCCTTCTGGCAGGAGATGTCGAGGCTCGCCGAGAACCACGGCGTCGAGCGGCTGGCCATCGAGAACCTCGGCATGAACCTCGTCTACAACGCCGATACGCTGCTGCGCCTCCGGGCGGCGGTCGGCCCGCGCGTCGGCATGAACCTCGATCCCAGCCATCAGATGTGGATGGGCGGCGATCCGATCGCCATGGCGCGCAAGCTCGGCGACGCCATCCTGCACGTCCACGCCAAGGACGTGCGCATCGAGCGCGTGCTGGCCGACGCCGACGGCCTGATCGACACCCACTGGATCGCCGACGTGCCGAAGCGCCAGTGGAACTACGTCGCCCTCGGCCATGCGCACGACGTCGCCTGGTGGAAGGAATTCTTCTCGGTGCTCGTCTACCTCGGCTACGACGGCCCGGTCAGCCTGGAAATGGAAGACCTCAGCATGCCGCCGATCGTCGGCGTCAAGAAGTCGCTCGACGTGCTGCGGCAGGCGCTGCCGCGGGATCTTTGAGACCAAGAGTAGAGGATTGAAAAGAAATGACTCTCAAGATCGGTGTCATCGGAACCGGCGCCATCGGCCAGGACCATATCCGTCGGCTCACCAACACGCTGACCGGCGCCGAGGTCGTCGCCGTCAACGACATCAACCTCGATGAGACCAAGGCCTTCGTCGCCCGGGAAAAGCTCGGCGCCAAGGTCTACGACAACGGCCAGGAGCTGATCCGGGCTTCCGATGTCGACGCGCTGGTCGTCACCTCCTGGGGGCCGTCGCACGCCGAGTTCGTGCTCGGCTCGATCGCCGCCGGCAAGCCGGTGTTCTGCGAGAAGCCGCTGGCCACCACGGCGAAGGACGCCCGCAGCATCGTCGATGCCGAGATCCGGCACGGCCGCAAGCTGGTGCAGGTCGGCTTCATGCGCCGCTACGACGCCGGCTATCGCATGCTGAAGGCCGCATTGCAGGCCGGCACCATCGGCGAGGCGCTGATGGTGCACTGCGCCCACCGCAATCCGTCGGTGCCCGACACCTATACCGGCGACATGGCGCTGACCGACTCCTTCGTGCACGAGATCGACGTGCTGCGCTGGCTGCTCGACGACGACTACGTGACGGCGCAGGTCGTCAACGGCCGCGACACCCGCCGGGCCGAGGGCGGCCTCCGCGATCCGCATTTCGTCCTGCTGGAAACGCGCAAGGGCATCCGCATCGACGTCGAGATCTACGTCAACTGCCAGTACGGCTACGACATCCAGTGCCAGGTGGTGGGCGAGACCGGCATCGCCAACCTGCCGGAGCCGATGAGCCTGCTGCTGCGCAAGGACGCCAGCCTGTCGCAGGCCATCCTCACCGACTGGAAGCAGCGCTTCATCGCCTCCTACGATGTCGAGTTGCAGGAGTGGATCAACTCGACGCGCGACGGCGAGGTGCACGGCCCGACCTCCTGGGACGGCTATTTCGCCTCCGTCACCGCCGACGCCTGCGTCGAGGCCAAGCGGACGCGGGCCATCGTGCCGATCTCCATCGACGACACGCCAGCCTTCTACGCGCGGCGCTGAGACATTGGGCCATTGTCGCCGCCTCCGGATGAATCCGGAAGGCAAGCCAATTGCATGCATGCCGGGTTTGGCATGCATGCGACCCGACCGCGGCGGAGGGGGACGAATGCTCCAGCATCTCCCAGAGCATGCCCTTTGCCGCGGCACGCATCGGCACTCTCCTCGGGGCGAGCTCCCCCTTTACCCGTGCCCCGCCGATGCAACTCACCGGAGCCGCCGAAGTCCATCTCCCACTGTGACCGAGGCGCTCCCGTGGACCCGTGCCGGTGTTTCACGTGAGACCACTCGCAAGAGACGTGAAATCCGGCGTGGTTCGGCGGCCCGTTCGGAAGCCCGTTGTCCTGACGCTGTCTTCCGGCGGGTCGCCTGTCTTTCTTTTCCGATGCCCAGGAGGAAACGATGAAACTCGCGCTCGATCCCTACATGCACCGTCACCTGTCGCTGCCGGAGATCTGCCGGCTGACCGCCGAACTCGGCTACGACGGCGTCGAGCTGTCGCCGCGCGCCGACTTCCTCGACTGGTGGGTGATGCCGCGCGCCACCCCCGAACGCCGCGCCGAGTTCAAGAAGGCGCTGAAGGACCACGGCCTCGAACTGATCACCCTGCAGCCGATGTATCGCTGGGCCAGCCCGGTCGAGGAAGAGCGCCAGATGGCGGTGCGCTACTGGAAGCGGGCCATCGAGGTGGCCGTCGACATGGGCTGCGACACCATGGTCTCCGAGTTCGGCCGCGGCACCTCGCCGGAACGCTCCAGGACGCTGCCGCTCGGCACCGATACCCGCGAGACCAAGGAAGCGGCCTGGTGGCGGTCGATCGAGGAGTTGACGCCGATCTTCGAGAAGGAAGGCGTCATCCTGTCGGTCGAGCCGCATCCGGAGGACTGGGTGGAGACCTTCCATCCGGCCTTCGACATCATCCGCATGGTCGGCTCGAAGAACGTCAGGATGAGCTACATCGCGCCGCACACCTTCTACTATTGCAGCGGCGACGCCAGCAAGATGGCGACGACGCTCAGGGAGGCGGCGCCCATTCTGCACCACGTTCGGGTGGCCGACACGTTCAATCCCTTCGTGTCGTCGGGCAACCGCTACATCGCCAACCCGCCGGATGCGTCGATCCGGGTGCACCAGCACCTCGACATCGGCCAGGGCGAGATCGACTGGGAGACGTTCTTCAAGACGCTCGGCGAGGTGAAGTTCGACGGCATCTATTCGTCCTGCGTGTTCGCCTGGGAGGATAGGGCCGAGGAATCGTCGCGCTTCATGTGCAAGGAAATCAGACGGTACGTCGAGAAATACGCCAGGGCCGGCGCCGCCGCGTGAGGGAGCATCGCCTGGGAGACGAGCGGCGGGGTCGGCTGTTTGCCGGTCCCGCGGTCTCTTTCACATTCCATCGGCGCTGCCGGTAGCAGCAGCTATTTGATGTAGGCGCCTTCGGCGAAATTCTCGGAAAAATAGACCCGGAACTCGCACCCCTGTTCGCCGGGGGCCGGTCGTTCGTCCTCGGTGTCCGCCGAGCGGACGAGATAGCGGAGCGCCGAAATGGCCTGCATGTCGGGGTCCTGGTCGATGACCATGGTCAGCGTGCCGGACTTCAGGTACTGCCGGTGATCGTCGGACAATTCGTGGGTGATCCAGACGACCTCGTGGCCCGGGTCGTACTCGTTCAACGCCTTGACGATGCCGGCCGAGCCGGCGCCGCTGTTGTAGAGGCCGGCGAGGCCCGTCGTCCTGAGGGCGGAGGTGACCGCTTCGTAGCAGCGGGTGTCGTCGTCGTGGGTTTCCTGCGACGTCCTGTCGCAGGTGAGGTGCTGGAACGACGCCGTGAGGACGTCGCGGCAGCCCGCCGTGCGGTCGAAATGCGCCTTCCAGATGTCGCGATTGCTGAGAAACATCACGCGGCCCGGCTTGCGGGCGAAGCGGCCCAGGATGAGGCCGGCGGTGCGGCCGGCGCGGTAGTTGTCGATGCCGACATAGGCCAGGCCGTCGGCACCGACCACGTTGACCACCGCCACCACCGCTTCCCCGCGGCCGATGACCTCGCGCAGCGCCTGCCGGATCGGCAGCGTATCCGGGGCGGCGACGACGAGGCCCTGACGCGGATAGCCCGGCTCCAGCATCGCCCGGGTCAACAGGTCCTCCCTGTCCTCGCGGACGATGCGGCGGTGAATGACGAAACGCTTGTCAAGAAAGCGCGCCGATTCCTCGAAGGACTTGCGCAGCCGCTGAAAGAAGGGCGTGCGGTCGTCGGGCAGCAGCAGGTCGAAATGGATGAGCTTGTGGGTCCGGCTGGGCAATATCCGGGGCACGCCGAGCTTGGAGGCGGCGGCGATCACCTTGGCGCGCGCCTTGTCGGAGACGCTGCCGCGCTCGTTGAGGACGCGGTCGACCGTCGACGGGCTGACGCCGGCTTCCGCGGCGATTTCCAGGAAGCGGGGCGTACGTTTGCGGCGCGGCGCGTCGGCCATGGAGCGGAATCCTCAAGTTTTTCGACTTTAGTCGATTGACGATAATTCGTCAAAAGCCAGCTCGGTCAAGCCCGGCCTGTCGGGTTAGCTTTCCCGTCGAGGAGAGGGAGCTATCTCGAAATAACCAATGATCACCCGCAGCTTCTTTGCAAGCCGGCGTGGTCGTTTTTGGCCGAAGACGGGTTTTGCTCGGCTTTACGGGTGGGATTGTTGTGATTTGAGACAGCTTTTCCCGTGCGCACGACCGTGCCCGGGACAGTTCCGGACCGTTGGACGCGGTCCGGAAGGCAACAATTATTGGCTATCGCCAGCCAGATGGACGGGACCGTCAGTATTTCGATGACGTCCGGCTTTCCGGACTTCTGGGACTTGAGACAAGGTGGATTTGACATGACGCTGAAAGTTGGCGTGATCGGTACCGGGGCTATCGGTCAGGAACACATCAATCGCCTCAACAACAAGCTGGCGGGCGCGCAGGTCGTCGCCGCGAGCGACATCGACGCCGCCGCCGCCAGGGCCGCCGTCGCCAAGCTCGCCCCCGGCGCCAAGGTGCATGCCGACGGCCGGGCGGTCATCGCCGATCCGAACGTCGATGCCGTGGTGGTCACCTCGTGGGGGCCGACGCACGAGGAGTTCGTGCTCGCCGCCATCGCCGCCGGCAAGCCGGTGTTCTGCGAGAAGCCGCTGGCGACGACGGCCGACGCCTGCCTGAAGATCGTCAACGCCGAGATCGCCGCCGGCCGGCACCTGGTGCAGGTGGGCTTCATGCGCCGCTACGACAGCGGCTATCGCGCCCTCAAGAAGGCGATCGACGACGGTGCGATCGGCGCGCCGCTGATGGTCCACTGCGCGCACCGCAACCCGTCGGTGCCCGAGGCCTACGTCAGCTCCATGGCGATCGTCGACACGTTCATCCACGAGATCGACGTCCTGCGCTGGCTGATCGGCGACGACTACGCCTCCGCCCAGGTGATCGTGCCGCGCAACACCCGCCTGACGCATTCCAAGCTCGACGACCCGATCATCGTCATGCTGGCCACCAAGGGCGGCATCCGCATCGACGGCGAGGTCTTCGTCAATTGCCAGTACGGCTACGACATCCGCTGCCAGGTCGTCGGCGAGGACGGCGTCGCCGACCTGCCCGAACCGCAGAGCGTGCCGCTGCGCCGCGAAGGCAGGTTCAGCACCGCCATCCTGCAGGACTGGAAGCTCCGCTTCATCGATTCCTACGACGTGGAGCTGCAGGACTGGATCGACGCGACCAAGCTCGGCAAGGTCGACGGCCCCAACGCCTGGGACGGCTATTTCGCCGCGGTGACCGCCGACGCCTGCCTCGAAGCGCAGCGCACCGGCGCGGTCGTTCCGATCGTCACCACCCCTCGGCCGGTTTTCTACGACAAGGGCTGACCGCCGGCCATCGGTACCCACCAAGCAAATGCTGGGAGGACAGGACATGTCCAGCAAGACAATCAAATTCGGCTTCAACCACATGGTCAGCCCGTCGCTGACGCCGGGCGCCCTGCTGACCACGGCGGTCAAGGTCGGCGCCGTCGCCGTCGAGCTGCGCAACGACGTCGGCGACAACAGCGTGAAGGATGTCGACGCCGCCCGCGACATCGGCGCCAAGGCGGCCGACCTCGGCCTGAGCATTCGCAGCATCAACGCGCTCTATCCCTTCAACGTCTGGAACGACGAGCGGGCCCGGCAGGCCGAGGCGCTGGCCAAGCTCGCCAGGGCGTCGCGGGCCGAGGGGCTGGTGGTCTGCCCGCTCAACGAGGGCAAGCTGCTGGAGGACACGCCGGAGAAGGCGGCGGGCCTGCGCGCCGCGCTGACGGCGCTCCGCGACATCCTCGGCGAATACGGCATCAAGGGGTTCGTCGAGCCGCTCGGCTTCCCGGTTTCGTCGCTGCGCTTCAAGCGCGAGGCCCTGGCCGCCATCGACGCCATCGGCGCCGCCGACACCTTCTCGCTGGTGCACGACACGTTCCATCACGCCGGGGCCGGCGAGAAGGAGATCTTCGCCAAGCGGACGGGGCTTGTCCACATCTCCGGCCTCGAGGATCCGTCGATCGGCTTCGACGACATGCTCGACGGCCACCGCGTGCTCGTCGGCCCCAAGGACCGGCTCGGCAACATCGAGCAACTGCAGGTGCTCCTCGACGACGGCTACGACGGCATCGTCTCCTTCGAGCCGTTCGCCAAGGAGGTCCACGACAGTCCCGATCCCATCGGGGCGATCCGGAGAAGCATGGACTATGTACGCCAGCAACTCGGCGTCTAGGCCGGCCCTCGCCCGCCCTGCCGAAACGGCGGGGCGGCACGGGGTGGTCAACATCTTCACGACGGCCGGTATTTATCTCCCACGGTACTATGGGCCGTCGTGTCGCGCGTCGGTGAGGGCTGCCGCTCCCCAATTTCACGGCGCCCCTCGCCGACGCAATCGCGCCCGAACGTCCGGTCACCTCCTCACTCCCATCGACCGCGTCAGGGCGTGCACCGTGCCGGCATTTCGCGTGCGACCACTCGCAAGAGGCGCGAAATCCGGCGTGGTCCGGCGGCCCGTTCGGAAGTCCGTTCTCCTGATGCTGCCTTCCGGCGGGCCGCCATCTCCCATCGGCATGTCCCGGGCATCGGCTCGCTTGCCGGCGACGATCGGCCGGCGGCAGCAGGGCCCGCATGTTCCGCCGGCCCGGGCGGCCCTGAGCACATAGCAAAACAGGATGAAGTCCATGAAACTCGCGCTCGATCCCTACATGCACCGCCACCTGTCGCTGCCGGAGATCTGCCGGCTGACCGCCGAGCTCGGCTACGACGGCGTCGAGCTGTCGCCGCGCGCCGACTTCCTCGACTGGTGGGTGATGCCGCGCGCCACGCCGGAGCGCCGCGCCGAATTCAAAAAGGCGCTGAAGGACCACGGGCTGTCGCTGATCACCCTGCAGCCGATGTACCGCTGGGCCAGCCCGGTCGAGGAAGAACGCCAGATGGCGGTGCGCTACTGGAAGCGGGCCATCGAGGTGGCCGTCGACATGGGCTGCGACACCATGGTGTCCGAGTTCGGTCGCGGCACCTCGCCGGAGCGCTCCAGGACATTGCCGCTCGGCACCGACACCCGCGAGACCAAGGAGGCGGCCTGGTGGCGGTCGATCGAGGAGCTGACGCCGATCTTCGAGAAGGAGGGCGTCATCCTGTCGGTCGAGCCGCACCCGGAGGACTGGGTGGAGACCTTCCATCCGGCCTTCGACATCATCCGCATGGTCGGCTCGAAGAACGTCAGGATGAGCTACATCGCGCCGCACACCTTCTACTATTGCAGCGGCGACGCCAGCAAGATGGCGACGACGCTGCACGAGGCGGCGCCGATCCTGCATCACGTTCGGGTGGCCGACACGTTCAATCCCTTCGTGTCGTCGGGCAATCGCTATATCGCCAACCCGCCGGACGCGTCGATCCGGGTGCACCAGCACCTCGACATCGGCCAGGGCGAGATCGACTGGGAGACCTTCTTCAAGACGCTCGGCGAGGTGAAGTTCGACGGCATCTATTCCTCCTGCGTCTTCGCCTGGGAGGATAGGGCCGAGGAATCGTCGCGCTTCATGTGCCAGGAGATCAGACGGTACATCGACAAGTACCGCAAGGTTTAGAAGTTCCTGGCCAGCATTCCGCCATCAAAATCGGCCCTTTCGAGCAACGAGCGAAGCAAAAGACAGCTCCATTCCTATTTCAGGCATCGATCCGAGCTTGGAGTTAGTGCTGTCTAAATCGAATAAGACCGAGTTGGACGGGTTGCTGGCCAGTCGTTGAATTCCGTTTTGGCGGTCGATTGAGGAATCGGCCGCCAAAAGAGACGGAACGCCCCTGGAGGAGGGGATCCGGTAAATCGGGTGGACCGGACACCAGCAAGCGGAGGTATTCATGAAGAAGTTTCTTATAGCCACGGCCATGACCCTGATCATGGCTTCGTCCTCGCAGGCGACGACCATCGGCATCTCGATGGCGTGGTTCGACGACAACTTCCTGACGGTGCTGCGCAACGGCATGATCTCCTATGCCGGGACGCTCGATGACGTGCAGTTGCAGATCGAGGACGCGCAGAACGACATTTCCAGGCAGCAGAACCAGATCCAGAACTTCATCGCATCCAAGGTCGATGCGCTGATCGTCAACGCCGTCGACACCAACGCCACCGTCGCCATGTCGGAACTGGCCGCCAACGCCGGCATTCCGCTGGTCTTCGTCAACCGCATGCCGGTGAACGTCGACAGCCTGCCGCCCAAGCAGGCCTTCGTCGCCTCCGACGAACGCGAGTCGGGCACGCTGGAGGCCCAGGAGGTCTGCCGGCTGCTCAACGGCAAGGGCAAGGCCCTGGTGATGATGGGCGAACTGTCGACGTTCCATGCGCGCCAGCGGACCCAGGACATCGAGGACGTCTTCAGCACGCCGGAATGCTCGGGCATCGAGATCGTCGACAAGCAGACCGCCAACTACATGCGGGTGCAGGGCGCCGACCTGATGTCGAACTGGCTGTCGGCCGGCATCGAGTTCAACGCCGTCGTCGCCAACAACGACGAGATGGCGATCGGCGCCATCCAGTCCATGAAGGCGGCCGGCCTGGACATGAAGGACATCGTGGTCGGCGGCATCGACGCCACCGCCGATGCGCTGGAGGCGATGAAGGCCGGCGACCTCGACGTCACCGTGTTCCAGAATGCCGCCGGCCAGGGCCAGGGCGCCGTCGACGCGGCGCTGAAGCTCGTCAAGGGCGAGCCGGTGGAAACGAAGGTCTACGTGCCCTTCGAGCTGGTGACGCCGGCCAACCTCGACAACTACCTCAAGAAGAACTGAACGGCTTCGGCAAACGGACCAGAGAGTGCAGGCCTTCGGGCCTGCGCTCCAATGACAATTGCATCAAGCCCGCAAGGAAAAGGTCATGGTACTCAGTCCATCGACAATGGCCGCTGTCCGCAAGAGTGGCGCGATACCCAATGCGGAATTTCTTTTGACAGCCGAGGGCATCCGCAAGGAATTCCCCGGGGTGCTCGCCCTCGACGACGTGCAGTTCCACCTCAAACGCGGCACTGTGCATGCGCTGATGGGCGAGAACGGCGCCGGCAAGTCGACGCTGATGAAGATCCTGGCCGGCATCTACCATCCCGACCAGGGCGAGATCCGCATGAAGGGCGTCGACATCCGCCTGGAATCGCCGCTCGACGCGCTGGAGAACGGCATCGCCATGATCCATCAGGAGCTCAACCTGATGCCGTTCATGACGGTGGCCGAGAACATCTGGATCCGCCGCGAGCCGAAAAGCCGCTACGGCCTGGTCGACCACGCCGAGATGAACCGCAAGACGGCGGAGCTGTTCGAGCGGCTCAACATTCCGATCGATCCGAGAGCCGAGGTGCGCGACCTGTCGGTGGCCAACCGCCAGATGGTCGAGATCGCCAAGGCCATCTCCTACGAATCCGACGTGCTGATCATGGACGAGCCGACCTCGGCCATCACCGAGCGCGAGGTCGAGCACCTGTTCCATATCATCCGCGACCTCAAGGCGCAGGGCCTCGGCATCGTCTACATCACCCACAAGATGAGCGAATTGTTCGAGGTGGCCGACGAGGTGTCGGTGTTCCGCGACGGCCGCTACGTCGGCACCCACGCCTCGAGCGAGGTGACGCGCGACGACATCATCCGCATGATGGTCGGCCGCGAGATCACCCAGATGTTCCCCAAGGAGGAGGTGCCGATCGGCGACGTGGTGCTGTCGGTCAGGAACCTGACCCTCGACGGCGTGTTCCGGGACGTCAGCTTCGACGTGCGGGCCGGCGAGATCCTCGGCGTCGCCGGGCTGGTCGGCTCGGGCCGGTCGAACGTCGCCGAGACGCTGTTCGGCGTGACGCCGGCCAGTTCCGGCAGCATCGCCATCGACGGCAAGCAGGTGAAGATCGACAGGCCGGTCGAGGCGATCCGCCACCACATGGCCTTCCTGACCGAGGACCGCCGCGACACCGGCTGCCTGCTGATCCTCGACGTGATGGACAACATGCAGGTCGCCTCGCTGCACGACCAGTTCGTGCGCGGCGGCTTCGTCGACGAGAAGGCGGTGGCCAGGGTCTGCAGGGACATGGCCGGCAAGCTCAGGATCAAGACGCCGAACCTCTACGAGCGGGTCGAGAACCTGTCGGGCGGCAACCAGCAGAAGGTGCTGATCGGCCGCTGGCTCTTGACCAATCCGCGCATCCTGATCCTCGACGAACCGACGCGCGGCATCGACGTCGGCGCCAAGGCGGAAATCCACCGTCTGGTCACCGACCTCGCCCGCACCGGCGTGGCGGTGATCATGATCTCGTCGGAGCTGCCGGAAGTGCTCGGCATGAGCGACCGCATCATGGTGATGCACGAGGGCCGCGTCACCGGCTTCCTCGATCGGGCCGAGGCCGATCAGGTGAGCGTCATGGATCTCGCCGCGCGCTGACGCGCCCCACAGGCTTCAGGGAGAAATTTCAATGAATACGGACATGCTAGACAAGCAGGCGGTCACCGCGCCTGTCGCCGGCATCGGCAAACGCCGGCTTCCGCCCGAGCTCAGCATCTTCATCGTGCTGATCGGCATCGCACTGCTGTTCGAGCTGGTCGGCTGGCTGGCGATCGGCCAGAGCTTCCTGCTCAACACCGCCCGCCTGAAGATCATGATCCTGCAGGTGTCGGTGATCGGCATCATCTCGGTCGGCGTGACGCAGGTGATCATCACCAGCGGCATCGACCTGTCGTCGGGCTCGCTGGTCGGCATGACCGCCATGCTGGCGGCGAGCCTCGCGCAGACGTCGCAGTTCGTCGACCGCGCCGTCTATCCGTCGCTGGTTGACTTGCCGTTCGTCGTGCCGGTCGTGGTCGGCCTTGCCGCCGGCCTGCTGGCCGGCGTCGTCAACGGCACGCTGATCGCCAAGACCGGCATCCCGCCGTTCATCGCCACGCTCGGCATGTTCGTGTCGGCGCGCGGCATCGCCAAATGGTACACCAAGGGCCAGCCGGTATCCTTCCTGTCCGACGGCTTCACCTTCTTCGGCTCCGGTCTGGTGCCGGTGGTGATCTTCCTGGTGGTGGCGGTGATCTTCCACATCCTCCTGCGCTACACGCGCTACGGCAAGTTCACCTATGCCATCGGCTCCAACATGCAGGCGGCCCGCGTTTCCGGCATCAACATCCAGGCGCACCTGATCAAGGTCTACGCCGTCGCCGGCCTCTTGGCCGGTCTCGCCGGCGTGCTGACCGCCGCCCGCGCCCAGACCGCCCAGGCCGGCATGGGCGTCGGCTACGAATTCGACGCCATCACAGCCGCGGTGATCGGCGGCACCTCGCTGGCCGGCGGCGTCGGCCGCATCACCGGCACGGTGATCGGCACGCTGATCCTCGGCGTCATGCTGTCCGGCTTCACCTTCCTGAGGATCGACGCCTACTACCAGGAGATCATCAAGGGCGTGATCATCGTCGGCGCCGTCATCACCGACGTCTACCGGCAGAACAAGAAGAAGAAAAAGGTCTGACGACCTCCGCCACGCAAGACCCGGACGGGGCAGGACCGCCCGTCCGGGTCAACGGAATATTCGTCGGGCGGTTCGGGAACGATCATGAAACTCATGTCCGCCGTGCTGGATCTGCCGATCGTCGCCAAGGCGTGGTCGGGGGTTGCCGTCATTCTCGTGCTGTCGTCGCTGCCGGGCCTGATCGGCGTCGGCGGCGTCGACAGGCTGGCGGCCCTGGTCCAGGCCTCCGACGGGGCGGCGCGCGCGCTGATCGAGGTGAACAGAGCCACGCAGGAGGTCAACCGGTTCATCGCCGGCGGCGACAGGGCGGCGCTGGAGGAAGCGGCGAAAGCGCTGGCGGATGCCAGGGATTCGGCGGCGGCCGTCCGACTGGCCGACACCGCCGAGGCCAGCCGCAATCTCGGCGACATCTTCGCGGCCTACACGGAGGCCATCGGCCGCCTCGACCAGGCGACGGCGCGCATTCGCGAGGCCGAGGACCTGCAGGGCAGCCTCAACGCCCGGCTCGTCACCACCGCCGAGGCGCTGCGCGCCGCCGCCGATGCCGCCTACAAAGAGGCGCTGACGGCGGCCGGCGACGCCAAGGCCGGCGCCGATCGCCTGCAGGAGCTGATTGTCGCCAACGGCAGCATCGCCACGGCGAGCGCCCGGGCCCAGTTGCTGCTGCGCGACGCCGGGGACGGCCGCGCCGAACTCCTGAAGCAGGCCAAGGCCACCTCCAACATGATCGGCGCGTCGGTCGCCGCCCTCGGGCAGAACGGGCCGGCGACCATCAAGGACGACGTCGCCGCCATGCAGCGGGATCTCGCGACGGCGCTCGACGGCCTGGCGGCGCTGCCGGCCGGCGATGGCGGCGCGGCGCCCGTCGCCGTTCTGAACGGCATCGCCGCCCGGCTCAACAGCCTGTCGGCGCATACCCTGAAGATCGGCTTTGCCTTGAAGAGCGCCGAGGCCGAGGCGAATGTCGTGGCCAAACGCGCCAGCTTCGCCGCCGAGCAGGCGACCGGGCAGGCCAATCTCGGACGCGACCTCAACGAAACGGCCGTCACCCTCAGGGAACGGATCGCCTTGTTCCAACTCGCCAGATCGGACGCCTCGGCCAAGGCCATCGTCGAGTATCTCGACAAGGCCGATGCGCTGACCGGTCGTTTCGGCTCGGGCTCGCAGGCGATCGCGGCGGATTTCGCCAGCTATCGCCAGAGCTTCGAAAACCTGTCGCGCTCGCTCGCCGCCTTCGGCGAAGCCGTCGCCAACACCCGCGATCTCGCCGAGCGCTCGACGGCGGAGATCGGCAAGCTGATGGCGGCCCAGACCGCCTTTGCCCTCGCGTCCAGGCAGACCTTCCTCGGCCTTTCCATCCTGGTGTTCGCCCTCGCCATCGTCGCCGCGCTGATCGTCGGCCTGTTCCTCGCCCGCGCCATCGGCCGGCCGATCGTGCAGATGACCAGGACCATGCTGGCGCTCGCCGCCGGCGACACCGGCAGCGAACTCGCTTTCCGGCCGCGCCAGGACGAGATCGGCAAGATGCAGTCGGCCGTCGTCACCTTCCGCGACAACGCCGTGGAGCGGCAGCGTCTCGAAGCCGGGAAGCGGCTCGAGGACCTCGGTCGCCAGCAACGCGCCGACCGGATTCGCACCCTGATCGACGGCTTCCGCCGGCAGACCGAAAACCTGGTCGTCTCGGTCGACAATGCCGCCAGGGAGATGCAGGCGACGAGCGATCACCTGGCGTCGATTGCCGCCGCCACCGCCGAGCGGGCCTCCGCGGCCCAGGCGGCCGCCGGCCAGAGCCTGAAGGAAATCACCGTGGTGGCCAGCTCCAGCGAGGAGCTTTCGGCGTCGATCGAGGAGATCAGCCGCCAGGCCAGCGCCGCGTCGTCCCTGGTTTCCACCACGAGCCAGTCGGCGGGCCATGTCCGGACGCATGTCGGCGATCTCCACCGCTGCGCCGAGCAAATCGGCATGATCGTCGACCTGATCAAGGGCATCGCCGCGCAGACCGATCTGTTGGCGCTCAACGCGACGATCGAGGCGGCGAGAGGCGGCGAGGCCGGCAAGGGCTTCGCGGTGGTGGCCAACGAGGTGAAGGCCCTGGCCAACCAGACGACGAAGGCGACCGAGGACATCGGCCAGCAGGTGGCCGCCATTCAAGGCGTCACCCATGCGACGACGGACGGCGTGCTCGGCATCGTCGACCAGATGAACACCGCCAGCCAGGCGGCCAATGCCATCGCCACCTCGGTGCTCGAGCAGCAAGCCGCCACGGCCGAAATCTCCCGCAGCGTCCGGGCGGCGACGCAGAGCTCGCTGGTTTCGCACGACGAGATGATGGAGCTTCTCAACAAGGCGACGGAAACCTCCCAATCGGCCGACGGCCTGCTGTCGGCCTCCCGCAGCGTCATCCGGAGCTCGGCGGGACTGCGGCAGGCCATCGACGGTTTTCTTCATGAGGTGGAAGCGGTTTAGACGCTGACGCGAGCCCGCTCGTCGGGGCGGCCGGGCCGCCAGGAAACCAACCGTCGGCTTTTCGCGCGAGAGTACGGCGATCCCGGCGAATTTCGGAGATTCATTGCGTCGTCGCGCAATAATATGACACAGATTTTATAGATCCGGACCCACCCGCCCTTTTCCGGGACGCAACGCGCAACCCCCGTCACTACATATAAAAGCTTTTATTTTCAATGTTATACGCTACGAACGGCACGTCTCTTTCTGCCGCTTTCGCCTGCCTTCTACCGTCTGTTTTCAAAGACGGAACGAGGGCGCATGACAGGTGGTCATTCCCTGGAAACGGCAGACGATGCCAGCGCGTGACATCGGAAACCCGCGTGATGATCTATTCGCCGCCGGGAAGGAGAAGACTCACGCCGCGACGAGGCCGGTCCGCCGCAGCAGCGCCAGGAAGGCGAGCGGCAGCAGCGTGGTGACGACGATGGTGACGAAGGCCATCGCCATGCCGAGGCCGACCGAGCCCTGCTCGAACTGCCGCCAGATGAACAGCGCGATGGTCTGCATGCCGACCGGCGCCACGACGACGGAGGCGACGAGTTCGCGCGAGGCCAGGGCGAAGACGAGCAGCATCGCCGAGGCGAGGCTCGGGAAGATCAGCGGCAGCAGGATGCGGCGGAAGGCGGTGGGCGCGCTGGCGCCGCAGACCCGGGCGGCCGCCTCGAGGTTGTCGCCGATCTGCAGGAAGGCGGCGGTGGCGTAGCGGGCCGTCTGCGGCAGCAGGATGCAGCAATAGGCGAACAGCAGGATGAGCGGCGTGTTGTAGGGGGTGAAGGGCAGCGCCGGCATGTTCCAGGCGAGGATCAGGCCGACGGCCACCACGATGCCGGGCAGCGCGTTGGGCAGCACGGTCAACACGTCGATGGCGGTGCGGCCGCGGATGCGCGTCTTGACCACCGCATAGGCGGCGACGGCGCCGATGACGCCGGTGACGGCGGCGGTGAGAACGCCGAGCAAGAGGCTGTTGCCGAGGGCGGCGAGCGCGCCGGAGGCGCCGCCGAAGACGGCGGCGAAATTGCCGCCGCCGAGGTTGTCGAGCCTGAGGCCGCCGGAGATCGTCCGCGTCAGCGCCGTGGCCAGCACCGCCAGCATCGGCACGCCGGTCGCGAGGAAGGAGACCGCGGCGAAGGCGGCCAGCACCGGCGCGGCGAGCCGGCCGAGCGGCTGCTTTTCGGCCGCTTGCGGCTTGCCGCCCACCGTCTGGTAGGAGCGGCGGTTGAGGATCCAGCGCTGGACCAGGAAGGCGGCGAGCGACAGCAGCACCAGCACCAGCGACAGGGCGGCGGCGCCGGGCAGGTCGATCGGCCAGTCGGAGACGCGCGAATCGATGCCGGTCACCAGTACCTCGAAGCCGGCGCGGCGCCCGAGGGCGGCCGGCGTGCCGTATTCCTCGATGGCGGCGGCGAACACCAGCAGCAGGCTGGCGGCGAGCCCCGGCGCCGACAGCGGCAGCGTGATGTGGAAGAAGGCCCGCAGCGGCGAGGCGCCGAACACCCGTCCGACGCCGGCATAGCGCGAGCCGACCGCCTCGACGGTGCGCGAGACGGCGAAATAAACCACCGGAAAGGTGTTGAAGGTCATCACCAGCGTCATGCCGGTCAACGAGAACAATATCGGCGCCAGGTTGAAGCCAGCGATCTGTTCGAGATAGCCGCGCGGCTGCAGCGTCATGATCCAGCCGAGCGTGGCGATATAGGGCGGGATCATGAAGGGGACGAGCAGCAGCACGTCCCAGAGCGGCGCGAGCGGCACCCGGTAGAGCGCCCGGACCATGCCGAGCGGCACCGCGAGGCAGGCCGAGGCGGCGACGACCGCGAGGCCGAGCAGCACGGTGTTTCCGGCCATGCCGACGAGGCGGATGTCGGACAGCGTCGCCAACAGGAGCGAGAAGGGCTCCGCGAAGGAGCCCCGCCCGAGGTTGGGGAAAATCGCCTGCAGCACGACCGCGGCGAAGGGAACGACGACGATGACGGCGAGCCCGATGCCGGCCAGCCAGGCGGCCGGCGCCGCGCCGCCGATCTCCTTGGCGCGCATCGGCCGCGCCTCAGTTGGCGGCGAAGATCTTGGCGATCTCGTCGAGGATTTCCTTGCGCTTGCCGTAGATGGCGGCGGTGTCGTAGTCCATCAGTTCGAGGTCGGAGATCAGCGGCCGGGCGGCGGGAACGTCGGTGCGGGCCGGCATCAGGAAGGTGTCGGCAACCAGCTTCTGTCCGGCGTCGGACAGCATGTAGTCGACGAACTTCTTGGCCTCGTCCTGGTTCTTCGACCAGTTGAGGATCATGGCCGGACGCGGCGCGACGACGGTGCCCGAGGCCGGGAAGATCATGTCGATGCTCTCGCCCTTGGCCTTGGAGCCGAAGGTGATGTAGTCGACGGCGCCGAACACGGCAGCCTTGGCGCCCTGCAGCACCGGGTTCAGCGCTTCGGCGTTGGCGCCGGCGATCGCCGCGTCGTTGGCCTTGAGGTCCTTGAACAGCTTGTAGTCGTCGGCGGCACCGAGGGCGGCGTCGAGCTCGAAGGCCGAGCCGGACTGCGCCGGATCCGGCAGGTTGACGAGGCCCTTGTACTCGGGCTTGGCGAGATCGGCCCACTCGGCCGGCTTCGGCGTGCCGGAGTTGGTGTTCCAGGCGATGCCGAGCGCCGAGACGCCCTGCGCCACGGTCGTGTCGTTCTTCAGGAAGGCGGGCACCTTCTCGGCGTTGGGGCTGCTGTAGGGCACGAGCCAGCCGCGCTTGGCAAAGTCGGTGGCGGTGTCCCAGGAGGCCGAGATCAGCACGTCGACCACCGGATTGGCGGCCTCCGCCTCGATGCGGGCCATGATCTTGCCGGTGGTCGCCTGGAAGACGTTGACCTTGATGCCGCTCTCGGCGGTGAAGCCCTCGGCCAGCTTGTCGATCAGGCTCTGGGGGCCGGCGGTGTAGACGGTGATGTCGGCATGGGCGACGCCGGCGCCAAGGATGGTGGCAAGAGCGCCGAAGGCGACGCTTTTCAATGATTTAAGCATGTCTGGTCCTCTCCTCTATGAAACGCGCCCGGCCGGCGGAAAGACGTGGATACGGTCCGGGTCGATGGAAAGACGGATGCTGTCGCCCGGCTTCAGCCGGACCTGGCTCAGCACCTGAAGCTCGACGCCGGCGAGCCCTTCGGGGGCCACCGCCGCCAGATGTCCGTCGCCGCGGAACTGCGTGCGCAGCACCGTGGCGGCAATGCCCGTCCCGGCGAGCGAAACCGCTGCCGTCGGGATCAGCACGCGGGCCGGGCCGCTACCGGCCGGCCGGCGCAACGGCAGCTCGACCGGGCTGCCAGCAAAGCGCCACCGGTCATCCCAAGGCTCGACCTCGGCGGTGCCTCCGAGACGCAGGAAGTCGGCGACTTCCGGCGCGGCGGGCGTCGCGACCAGCCTGTCGGGCGAGGCCAGCTGGACGATGCGGCCGCCGCGCATCACCGCCACCTCGTCGGCGAGCGTCAGCGCCTCGGCGTGATCGTGGGTGACGTAGACGGCGGTGAGCGCCAGCGCGGCGATGAGCGCAGCGAGCTCGCCCACCATGGTCTCGCGCAGCTCGCGGTCGAGGTTGCTGAGCGGCTCGTCGAACAGGATGAGCTGCGGTTCGGCGACGATGGCGCGGGCGATGGCGACCCGCTGCTGCTGGCCGCCCGACAATTCGCCCGGCCGCCGGTCGGCAAAGCCGGCGAGGCCGACGCGGTCGAGCGCCTGGAGCGTGCGCTGCCGCCGCCCGGCGCGAGGGACACCGCGCATCTGGAGCGGGAAGGCGACGTTGCCGGCCACCGTCATGTGCGGCCACAGCGCGTAATCCTGGAAGACCATGCCGAGGTTGCGCTTTTCCGGCGGCACAAAGGCGCCGGAGGCGGCGTCGGCCACCGTGCGGCCGGCGATCGCCACCCTGCCCCGCGTCGGCCCGAGCAGGCCGGCGATGAGACGCAGCAGCGTCGTCTTGCCGCAACCCGACGGCCCCAGCAGCGCCAGCGTCCGGCCGCGGGCAAGCGTCAGGTCGATGCCGTCGAGCACGACGGTCTCGCCGAAATGGAGCTTGAGCGCGGACGTCGAGACGGCCTCGGCTGCGGATGGGTCGTGGAGCATCGAAACGATTTTCGACAGAGCGAGATCCGAGCCTGACTATTGCCTGCCCATGACAGGGATGTGACGGCACCGGCACGCCGCTGCGGGAAGCCTGCGCAGCTATCGAATGCGGACCACGCACGGGTCGGAGAAAACGGTACACCCTCAAAACCGGGGATTAAACAACCATGTCCGGGCAGACGACGGCCGCTACGACGGCGCTTTCGTTGACCATCTGCCGCCAGAAAGTGTTGGAGCCCGGCTGCCCTCGATTCCGGCCATTGACAAGTTTGGCCTCTCGTCGCGATCGCAGGAAAAAGTCAGCGCGGCCGCTGTCCAATATTGACTTCCCCTAAATTGCGGAACGCCACTGAAAGCATCAGCTTGATCCTATTGAGCTGATTGACGGCGGACGAACCAGCATCATAGTCGATTGCGGCAATGTTGGTGTTCGGATACCGCGCCTTCAGCGCTTTCATGACGCCCTTGCCAACGACATGGTTGGGCAGGCAGGCGAATGGTTGCATGCAAATGATGTTTGGCACGCCATGCCCGATCAACTCGACCATTTCGGCCGGGAGGAGCCAGCCTTCGCCGGCCTGGTTGCCGCGCGCCAGGAGCGGCTCCGCGCCAAGTGCCAACTGGTCGACCGAGCTTGGCGCATCAAAACGCCGGCTCCGCAACAATGCCTTGCGCATGTCTTTGCGGTAGAATTCCAGCAGTCTGATCATGGCGTTGCCTGCCACGGCGGCCAGTCTGCCCTTGGAGAGGCAGGCATGGTTGTAGCTATAGTCATAGGCACAGTATTGGAGGAAATCCATCAAGCCCAACATCACGGCTTCGCCGCCTTCCTGCTCGATCAGCTTGATGATGTCGTTGTTGGCGCCAGGATGGAACTTGACCAGAATCTCCCCAACCAACCCAATCCGGGGTTTGTGCACGCCGGTCAGTTCGAGAGTGTCGAAATCATCAACGATGGCATGGACGTTCTTCCTGAAGCCTGCGAAATCACCTTGGCAAACCGCGCTTTTGCAGCGTCCGACCCAGCTTTGGTACAGGGCTTCCGCTGCGCCCGGCGCTTTTTCGTAGGGGCGGGTCCGCAGCAGCGTCTGCAACAACAAGTCGCCATAGACGACGCCCATGAGGAGACGGCTGAGCATCGGCAGGGTCAGGTGAAAGCCGCTGGCCTTTTCCATGCCGAGCGCGTTCAGCGAGATCACCGGCACATTCGGAAAGCCGCTGTCATGCAACGCCTTGCGCAGGTAGCTGATGTAGTTGGTCGCCCGACAGCACCCTCCGGTCTGGGAAATCATCACCGCGGTTCTGTCCGGGTCGTATTCGCCGGAGCGCAGCGCCGCGATGATCTGGCCGACGACGATGATCGCCGGATAGCAGGCATCGTTGTTGACGTAGCGCAGGCCCTCGTCGACCGTACCAGCGGTGACATCGCCCAGGATTTTCAGATTGTACCCGATCGCCTGAAGGGCCGGTTCGAAGAACTGGAAATGCACCGGCGACATCTGCGGCGCGATGATGGTGTAGTCCTTGCGCATTTCCCTGGTGAAGGCGACGCGCCCATACGCGCGAGGGTGCGCGCCGGGATGCGGGGAAGGAGGATCGTGACGGCCCCGTTCCGCCAGGGAGGCCCGCAGCGAGCGGATGCGGATGCGCGCCGCGCCGAGATTGTTGCCCTCGTCGATCTTGATGCCGGTGTAGATCCTGCCGTGCGCCTCCAGGATTTCCTGGACCTGGTCCGTGGTGATCGAGTCCAGGCCGCAGCCGAATGAATTCATATGGACGACGTCGAGGTTCCCGTTGGCGGCGGCATAGGCGGCGGCGCGATAGAGCCGGCTGTGGTAGGTCCATTGGTCGACGACGCGCAGGGGCGGCTCGATCTTGCCCAGGTGGGCAACGGAATCCTCGGTCAGGACCGCCATGCCGAGCGAGGTGACGATCTGCGGAATGCCGTGATGGATTTCCGGATCGACATGGTAGGGCCGCCCGGCGAGGACGATGCCGTGCCCGCCGTTGAGGCGCAGCGCCTCGAGCGTCTCCTGGCCCTTCTGCCGGATGTCCCGCTTGAACCGCTCCTGCTCTGCCCAGCCGGCATCCAGGGCCCGGCGGACGTCTTCCGGCGCGACGCCCAGCGGTGCAAATTCCTCGGTCAGGCGCCGGCCGAGCCTGTCACGGTTCTCCAGCGACAGGAACGGCTGGACCAGCGTTACGTCCCGCTCGGCAAGCAGATCGATGTTGTTGCGGATCAACTCGGGATAGGACGTGACGATCGGGCAATTGAAGTGATTGTGGCTGTCGGCGAATTCTCGGCGCTCGTAAGGCACGCACGGATAGAAAATGGTCGTCAGGCCCTGCCGGACCAGGTCGATGACGTGACCGTTGGCGAGCTTGGCCGGATAGCAGATCGAATCCGACGGCAGGGTGTCCAGGCCCTGTTCCAGCAGCGCTTTCGATGATGGCGACGACAGGATGACGCGGAAGCCCAGTCCGGTCAGGAACGTGAACCAGAGCGGGTAGTTCTCGAAGAGATTGAGCGCCCGCGGCACGCCGATGGCGCCGCGGGGCGCCTGCGCTTCACCGAGCGGCGCATAGTCGAAGACGCGCTGGTACTTGTAGGCATAGAGATCGATGACGTCGTTGCCGGCCCGTTTGCCGCCCAGCCCGCGCTCGCAGCGATTGCCGGTGACGAAACGGCGCCCATCGGAGAAGCGGTTTATGGTCATCGGGCAGGTGTTGGGACAGGCCCGGCAGCGCGTCATCGAGTGCCGGACCGAGAACTGCTCGACGGCCTTCGCATCCAGCATCGCGCTTTTCCGGCCGCCTTGCCAACGCTCCTTGGCGATGAGCGCCGAGCCGAAGGCGCCCATCAGTCCGGCAATGTCCGGACGGACCGCCTCCCGCCCGGCGACCAGTTCGAAGGCGCGCAGCACCGCGTCGTTGCAGAACGTCCCTCCCTGGACAATGATCTTCCGGCCCAGATCTTCCGGTTTCCTGACCTTGATGACCTTGATCAGCGCGTTCTTGATGACCGCGTAGGACAGGCCGGCGGCGATGTCGCCGATCGAGGCGCCTTCCTTTTGTGCCTGCTTGACGCTGGAATTCATGAAGACCGTGCAGCGCGACCCGAGGTCGGGCGGGGCCCTCGCCTCCAAGGCCGCCCTGGCGAAATCCGTGACCGACATCTTCAGCGACCGGGCAAAGGTTTCGATGAACGAGCCGCAGCCCGAAGAGCAGGCTTCGTTGAGCAGGATGCTGTCGATGACGCCGTTCCTGATGCGCAGGCACTTCATGTCCTGGCCGCCGATGTCGAGAATGAAGTCGACGCCGGGGAGGAAGTGGTTGGCCGCCTTGTAATGGGCGATGGTTTCGACTTCCGAGAAGTCCATCCTGTAGGCTTCGCGGATCAAGGCCTCGCCGTAACCCGTCACCGACGAGGCGGCGATTTCCGCGCCTTCCGGCAATACGGCATAAATTTCACCGAGGATATGACCGACGATCTTCAGCGGATCGCCTTCGTTGCCGCGGTAATAGCTGTAGAGCAACTGGCCGTCTTCGCCGATCAGCACGGCCTTGGTCGTGGTCGAGCCGCCGTCGATGCCGAGGAACGCCGCACCGCGATATCCTGTCAGGTCGGCGCGTGCGACACAGGCGCGCCGATGACGTTCTTCAAAGGTTTGCCGCTCTTCCTCACTGGAGAACAGAGCGGGCAGAGCGGAGCGTTGCTGCCGCGGACCCATCCCCGTCAGCTTGCCGAAAGCGCGCAGGAGCGCATCCAGCGTCACTTGCCGCTTACGATCGCCATGCAGCGCCGCCCCCATCGCGACGAACAGCTCGCTGTCCGGGGGAGAGACGATATCCTCCGGCGTCAGATGAAGCGTCTCGACGAAGCGCTGCTTCAGCTCGGGGAGGAATGTCAGCGGACCGCCGAGAAAGGCCACCTTGCCGCGGATCTTGCGGCCGCAGGCCAGACCGCTGATCGACTGGTGCGCAACGGCCTGCAGCACCGACAGGGCGATATCCTGCCGGGAAGCCCCCTCGTTGAGCAGCGACTGCACGTCCGTCTTGGCAAAGACGCCGCAACGGGCGGCGATCGGGTAGAGGCTCACGGCATTTCCGGCCAAGTCGTTGAGGCCGCGGGCATCGGTCTGCAGCAGACTGGCCATTTGGTCGATGAAGGCGCCGGTGCCGCCGGCGCAAGAACCGTTCATTCGCTGTTCGATGCCGTCGGTAAAAAAGGTGATCTTAGCGTCCTCACCGCCGAGTTCGATCGACACGTCGGTCTCCGGCGCGAAGGTCTCAACCGCCTTGGCGCAGGCGATGACTTCCTGCACGAAGGGGAAGCCGATGGTTTCCGCGACTCCCATGCCACCGGAGCCGGTAATCATCAGCGCCAATGGCAGATTGCCGGGAACCGTATTGCTGCCCTGCAAACAAGAAAGACAGTACACAATAGATTGAGCGATATCCGAATAATGTCTTGTATATGTTTTATACAGAATGTTTTCATTATTGCCGATCACAACAAGCTTGGTGGTTGTGGAACCGATGTCTACTCCAACTCTAAGGCAATCTGGATAGCAGCCGGTGGACCTTACATCGAGGGGCAGAGGAGCTATATTGTACATATATCCAGCCCTCCCCAAATTCAGGCGCCAGTCACCCGCTATCCATGGAAAACCATCCAGTTACATCCCGCTTGTCCCGGGTTCTCTTGCCTGCTCAACCCAGAGCAGGAGACGTTTTCACGAGGGCTTTACAACCATAAGCGCGGAGAAACGTTGTCACGGCAGAGGAGACCCATTGGTCGATCTGCTCCGGCGATGGACGGGCCTCGGGATGCATCAGGTAGTGCATTTGCGGCTCGCTACGGACCAGTCCTGCAAAAACCTGCGCTGCCGCTTCGATACCGATCGTGGTCAGCTCCACATCTCCCGTCGCGGCGGCTCTGGCGAGATGTTCCGACGCTCGATCTATAACGACACGTGGCCCACCCCGATAAAAAGCATGCGCCAATTGAGGAAATCGCGGCGCCTCTGCCACCACGATCCGGAAAAGCGCCAGCCCATCGGAAGATATGACGGTCTTGAGATAGGCGCGGCCGAACTCCGTGAGCGTCTGGCGGAAATTGCCCGGAACAAACGCGATGTCATCGAGTCCGTTCGCAAACCATTCGCATCTCGACTCAATCACCGCGACAAAGAGCGCCTCTTTGTTTGGGTAATGCGCATAGACCGTAGCCTTGGAGACGCCGGCCTCTCGCTGGATCATGTCGGTCGTTGCGGCACTGAAGCCGTAAGTCAGAAATATCTTGTTTGCGGCTTGCAGCACCGCATCCGCCTTGCTGGACAGCGGATGCGCCTCGAGGCTGCGTGATGCTGGATCCGGCGAGGATTGGGTCATAAGAAAACCGATCGGTTCACCTCGCCTCATGCCGGCGAGATTGTGAATGATACTAGCACAATTTGCTGCTTTTGAAAGAAATTTTTGAGCCCTATCTATTAGCTCGATATTCCGATCACCGACGAACTGTACCGATCGGTTCAGTCTAGTTGCCGTGTCAAGAAAGCGCACTCTTGCAAGCCGATGCATGTTCACGCGGATATGACCTGATCAATGAGCCAGCTAGGCCGCGCACAGACAGGAAGCACACGACTTTGCCCCGGCGTCAGAGTGGCAAACGAATGTGTCGGCGCGGCGTGCCAACACCTCCTGGAGGCGCTGGGCGTGCGGCTTCTGTGCCAGCGCGAGCCAGTAGGTTCTTACACTTACCAACTCGCCGCTCGACGGCAACGGCCGGATAATGCCCGGTTGGCTACAAACGAGGGGGGACAGCCGCGGACACGAAATGGTGCGGCTTGCCGCCAAATCCGGCCGATTTCCCGATCGGCGGGATTCGCAGCACAGCCTGACGGTTGCGCCAAGGTAATTAGAATAGTTTTTTTGTAGATTATATGGACAACCGACACCCCCGGATTATCCTTCCGGTTGACGGGCCGTGGCGTGACACGGCGGCAAACGGGAGTACGGGGCATGGCGGATATTTCGACCAATCTGGCGGCGGCGCGACCTTCGCGGCGCGACCTCCTGAAGCGGACGGCGGTCGGCGCCGGCGTCGTCGCCCTCGGCGCGGCGGCCGGCGGCCGGCTGTTCACGCCGGCCATCGCGGCGCCGCCGACCAAGATCCGCCTCGCCTGGACGGAAGTGGCGGCCTGCCACTCGCCGCTCGGCTTCGGCGTCGCCAAGGGCATCTACGCCAAGCACAACGTCGACGTCGAGCTGTTCTACCAGGGGCAGAGCGGCCAGACGCTGATCCAGGCGCTGGCCACCGGCAAGGCCGACGCCGGCGCCGGCCTGGTCGGCGACTGGCTGAAGCCGCTGGAGCAGGGCTTCGACGTCAAGCTGTTCGTCGGCTCGCACGGCGGCTGCCTGCGCCTGCTCGCGCCGGAGGCGTCCGGCATCAAAACGCTGGCCGACGTCAAGGGCAAGACCATCTCGGTCGCCGGCCTCGGCACCTCGCCGCACCTGCAGTTCCAGGTGGCGCTCGCCAAGGCGGGCGTCGACGTGCAGAACGACATCACCTGGAAGGTGGTGCCCTTCGAGCTGGTGGGCGACGCCGTGGTGAAGGGCGAGGCCGACGCCGTCGCCCACCTCGACCCCTGGGCCTACTCGATCCAGAAACAGCACGGCTTCAACCTGATCGCCGACAGCCAGACCGGCTATTTCGACGGCCGCGTCTGCTGCGTGCTCGGCGCCAACGGCCCGTTCCTCAACGACAACAAGGACGCCATCCGCCGGCTGGCCGAGGGCAACATCGAGCTGCACGAATACACCGCCGCCCATCCCGACGAAGTGGCGGCCTGGTATCTCGAAAACCTCAAGCCGGCCGGGCTCGACCTTCAGAGCCTCACCGAGATCATCGGCCATCTCGTCACCCACAACCATCCGGTCGGCGCCGATCTCGTCGAGCAGGTGCGGCGCGGCGCCGACGACCTGAAGTTCGTCAACGTGCTCGATCCGACCACCGATCCCAGGGAACTGGCCGAACGGGTGACGGTCAACATCCTCGCCTGACGACGGACGGCGGCCCGAGAGCCGCCTTCCTCTTTTTTTGCCGGGAGTATTGTCGTGAGCGATCTGGCTCAAACCGCTGGTGACGGCGTCGTCTCGACGTCGGTGCCGTCCTTTTCCATCTGGCACCAGGGCCTGGTGGCGGCCGTCTTCTGGCTGCTGACGGCCGCCGTCACCTGGGGCCTGCCGGACGTGCTTCCCTGGGGCAGCGCCGGGCTGTTCGCGGCGATCACGGCGACGGGCGGCGTGCTGCTGCTGGCGCTGGCGCTGACCCTTCACCGCCTCGGCGCCTTCGGCCGCCGCATCGCCTTCTGGGGGCCGTGGCTGATCGCCGTCGGCGTGTGGTTCCTGGTCTGGGAATACACCACCGCCAAGACCGGCTGGCTGCCGAAGCCGTTCTTCTCGCCGCCGCACGGCCTGCTGCAGGTCTACGTCACCGACTGGTCGCGCCTCCTGCTCTGCATCGGCTATTCGCTGCGCCTCTGGGGCCTCGGCTTCTTCTCGGGCATCACCGTCGGCTTTACGATCGGCGTGGCGCTCGGCTGGTCGGCCCGCTTCAACTACTGGGGCATGCCGATCCTGAAGCTGATCGGTCCGGTGCCCGCCACCGCCTGGATCCCGGCCACCTTCTACTTCTTCCCCACCACCTTCCACGCCTCGGTCTTTCTGGTGGCGCTGTCCTGCGGCATCCCGGTGGCCATTCTCACCGCCGCCGGCGTGTCGCAGGTCAACCGCGCCTACTACGACGTGGCGCGGACGCTCGGCGCCAACGACCGTTTCCTGGTGCTGAAGGTCGCCGTACCGGCCGCCCTCAACCACGTGTTCGTCGGCCTGTTCATGGGCCTCTACTATTCGTTCGCCGTGCTGGTGGTGGCCGAGATGCTGGGCGCCAAATACGGCCTCGGCTGGTACATCGCCTTCCAGAGCGCCTATTCGGCCTACGCCAACGTCTACGCCACCATCGTCATCATGGCGATCCTGTGCTCCGGCCTCGTCAAGCTGCTGTTCGTGGCGCGCGACCGGCTGCTCGTCTGGCAGGAAAGGGGGCTGATCTGATGTCGGCGCTCGCCCAAACCGACGGCCCGGCCCGCGCCCTGTCGCTGGACATCCGCTCCGTCTCCCACCACTACGACATCGCCGGCACGCGGTTCGACGTGCTCGACGACATCAGCCTGTCGCTCACGCCGGGCGAGTTCGTCGCCCTGCTCGGTCCGTCGGGCTGCGGCAAGTCGACGCTCTTGCGTCTCGCCGCCGGCCTCGAGCATCCCCGGCAGGGGACGCTCCTCGAAGACGGCAACCAGATCGAGGCGCCCGATCCGTCGCGCCTCCTGGTCTTCCAGGACCCGACGCTGTTTCCCTGGCGCACCGTCCGCAGGAACGTCGCCACCGGCCTCGAGGCGCGCGGCCTGCTGCCGCAGAGGGCGCACCGCATCGACGAGGCGCTGTCGCTGGTCCGCCTCGAGGATTTCGCCGACGCCTATCCGCGCCAGTTGTCGGGCGGCATGGCGCAGCGCGTGGCGCTGGCCCGGGCGCTCGTCAACGACCCCGGCCTGCTGCTGCTCGACGAGCCGTTCGGCAAGCTCGATTCCCTCACCCGCCTGTCCTTGCAGACAGAGTTCCTGAGGCTGTGGCAGACGGCGGGCTTCACGGCGCTGCTCGTCACCCACGACGTCGAGGAGGCGCTGCTGCTCGCCGGCCGCATCGTCGTGCTGTCCGACCGGCCGGCCCGCGTCCTCGCCGAATTCAGGATCACCGCCGACTATCCGCGCCACCGCGACGATCCCGACTTCGTGCGGCTGCGCCGCGACATCCTGCATGAACTGGGGGTGCAAAGTGTCTAGCCGCCTTCCCATCACGCTGATCGGCGCCGGCGCCGCCGCCGGCCTCGTCACCGGCCTCTGGTGGTGGGTCGTCTACGGCCGGCAGGTCGATAGCGGCAGCCTGCCGCTCGCCAACGCCCTCTCCTGCCTCACCCGCAAGACCGACATCTGCTCGCTGGCCGAGGCGCTCTGCGCCCAAAGCCATGTTCTCGGCATCACCCATTATGCGCCGGCCGCCTTTTGGCTGTCCGCCGCCCTGCTCGCCGCCGGCCTCGTCCTGCTCGGCCGGCGGTCCCTTCCTCCGGAGAGCTTGCCATGAACGCGCCGACCCCGATCAAACCGCCGCTGGCAATCGATACGCTGGTGCTGCACGGCGGCAGCTTCCGCGTCGATCCGGCCACCTCGGCCGTCGCCGTGCCGATCTACCAGACGACGTCCTTCGCCTTCGAGAGCACCGAGAAGGCCAAGCGCATCTCCGCCTTCGAGGAGATCGCCTACACCTATTCGCGCGTCGGCAACCCGACGGTCGACGCCTTCGAGCAGCGCCTTGCCGAGCTCGACGGCGGCGTCGCGGCGCTCGGCGTCGCCTCGGGACAGGCGGCCACCGCCGTCGCCGTGCTGTCGCTGGTGCAGGCCGGCGACAACATCGTCGCCTCGCGCGGCCTTTATGGCGGCACCGTCAATTTCTTCCGCGAGCGGCTGAAGCAGTTCGGCATCGAGGCGCGCTTCGTCGACGGCGACGCCCCCGAGGATTTCCGCCGGGCGACCGACGACCGCACCCGCCTCTATTTCGGCGAGACGCTGCCCAATCCGAGGCTCACGGTGTTCCCGATCCGCGAGGTGGCCGACATCGGCCGGCCGCTCGGCATACCGTTGATCATCGACAACACCGCCGCGCCGCTGGCCGCCCGGCCGCTCGACCACGGCGCCGCCATCGTCGTCTACTCGGCGACCAAGTATATCGGCGGCCACGGCACCACGATCGGCGGCGCCATCGTCGACGGCGGCTTCCCCTGGGCCGATTTCCCGGAGCGGCAGCCGCTGATCAACAGCCCCGACCCGGCCTACGACAATCGCTCCTACATCGATCTCGCCGCCGCCCTCGGCGGGCCGATCGCCTTCATCGTCCGCGCCCGCGCCGCCATCGTCCGCGACCTCGGGCCGTCGCTGTCGCCGCAGAATGCCTTCCAGCTCATCCAGGGCCTGGAAACGCTGCCGCTGCGCCTCGAACGGCATTTCAGCAATGCCGCCAAGGTGGCCGAGTTCCTCGCCCGGCATCCGAAGGTCGAGCGCACCGTCTATCCGGGCCTTCAGGCCGGCGAGCAGCGTCGGCGCGCCGACGCCTATCTCAAGGGCGGCTACGGCGCCTTGATCGGCTTCGAGCCGAAGGGCGGCGAAGAGGCGGCGCTCGCCTTCATCGACCGGCTGAAGCTGATCTACCACCTCGCCAACATCGGCGACGCCCGCACGCTGGCCATCCACCCCTATTCGACGACGCACGGCCAGTTGTCGCCGGAGGAGAAGCTGGCCGCCGGGGTGACGCCGGCCTTCGTCCGGCTCTCCATCGGCATCGAGAACCCCGCCGACATCATCGCCGACATCGACCAGGCGCTGTCGGGGCTGTAGGAGCCGGCCTCAGCGACTGTTGCGCCGCCGCGCCAGGCGATGGTTGACGGCGAAGGCGGCGCGGTCGCCGGCGAGCTGGATCACCTGCACCAGCACCACCAGGATGGCGACGACCACCAGCATCACCTCCGGCATGAAGCGCTGGTAGCCGTAGCGGATGCCGAGGTCGCCGAGGCCGCCGCCGCCCACCGTGCCGGCCATGGTCGAGTAGCCGACCAGGCTGACCAGCGTCACCGTCACGCCGGCGACGATGCCCGGCAGCGCTTCGGGGATGATCACCTTGACGATGATCTGGAACGGCGTGGCGCCGATCGCCTCGGCCGCCTCGATCAGTCCCCGGTCGACCTCGCGCATCGCCGTCTCGGCGAGGCGGGCGAACAGCGGCGTGATAGCCACGGTCAGCGGCACGATGGCCGCCGAGGTGCCGACCGAGGTGCCGACCAGCAGCCGGGTCAGCGGAATGATCGCCACCATCATGATGATGAAGGGCGTCGAGCGGATCAGGTTGACGAAGGTGCCGACCACCCGGTTGAGCAGCGGCCGGGCGAAGATGTGGCCGGGCGTCGTCACCACCAGCAGCACGCCGAGCGGCAGCCCCAGCACCAGGGCCAGCACCGCCGACACCGACACCATCACCGCCGTCTGGGTCAGCGAATCGAGAAGAAGGCTGGCCAGCGCCGGACTAAGGAAGCCGAGAAACATGGCCGATGACCTCCGCGTGAAGACCGAGCGCGGCGAGATGGCCGACGATGGCCGAAAGGTGCGCCTCGCCGTTGCCGAGCGCCAGCGTCAGCACGCCGAGCGGCCGGTCGCCGACATAATCGATGCGGCCGAACAGGATGTTCGGCTCCACCGGGAAGCGGTGGATGAGATCGGCGATCACCGGCTGGTGGGCGTAGTCGCCGGAGAAGACGATGCGCAGCACCGGATCGGTGTCCGGCCCGGGCGCGGCGCGCAGCCGGCGCTCGACCGGCGGCGGCAGCTCGTGGGCGACGAGGCCCGAGAGGAACGAGCGCGCCACCGCCGACTTCGGGAAGGCCAGGACGTCGAAGGTGACGCCCTCCTCGATCAGCCGGCCGCGTTCGAGCACCGCCACGTGGCTGGCGATGTCGCGCACCACCTGCATCTCGTGGGTGATCAGCACGATGGTGAGGCCGAGCCGGCGGTTGATGTCCCTCAGCAGCGACAGGATCTGCTCGGTGGTCTCGGGATCGAGCGCCGAGGTCGCCTCGTCGCAGAGCAGCACCGACGGGTTGGTGGCCAGCGCCCGGGCGATGCCGACGCGCTGCTTCTGGCCGCCGGACAGCTCGGACGGATAGCTCGCCGCCTTGTCGGCGAGGCCGACCAGGTCGAGGAGCGGCGGGATGCGCCCGGCGATCTCGGCGCGCGACAGGCCGGCCACCTCGAGCGGCAGCGCTACGTTGCCGGCCACCGTGCGCGACGACAGCAGGTTGAAATGCTGGAAGATCATGCCGATGTCGCGCCGCGCCGACCGGAGCTCGGCGCCGGCGAGCGCGGTGATGTCGCGGTCCGCCACCAGCACCCGGCCGGTGGTCGGCCGCTCCAGGCGGTTGATGCAGCGCACCAGCGTCGACTTGCCGGCGCCGGAGCGGCCGATGATGCCGTAGATGTCGCCCTGCCCGACGGTCAGCGAGATGTCGTCGAGAACCGGCCCGACGGCCGGGTCGAAGGTCTTGCCGAGCCGTTCGAGGCGGATCGCCGGGGCTTTCGCCGCGGCCTCGGGCGGTGCGAAATCGGCCGACTGGGGCAAGGCGTTCATCCGACCCTCACCAACTGACGATGATGTTGCCCTGGAACTCCTTGTCGATGAAGGCCTTCACCTCGGGCGAGCGATAGGCCTCGACCAGCGTCTTCACCCAGGGCTTGTCGGCGTTCTCCGGCTTGACGGCGATCAGGCAGAAATACTCCGACTGCTGGCTCTCGATCAGCAGCGCGTCGCGGCTGGGCAACAGGCCGGCGCTGATGGCGAAATGCGAGGTGATCACCGAGAAGTCGACGTCCTCCAGCGAGCGCGGCAGTTGCGCCGTCTCCAGCGACAGGATCCTGACGTGCCTGGGGTTGTCGACGATGTCGAGCTCGGTCGCCTTGGAGGTGACGCCCGGCGTCAGCTTGATGATGCCGCCCTGGTCGAGCAGCTTCAGGGCGCGGCCGCCGTTGGAGGGGTCGTTGGGGATAGTGATCTCGGCGCCGTCCGGCAGGTCGGCGATCGACTTGACCTTACGCGAATAGGCGGCCATCGGCAGCAGCACCGTCTTGGCCACCGAGACGAGATGAAGGCCGCGGTCGGCATTCTGCTGCTCGAGATAGGGCGTGTGCTGGAAGGCGTTGGCGTCGAGGTCGCCGTCCTCGGTGGCCGGATCGATCAGCGCGCCGTCGGAAAACTCGACGATCTCGACGTCGAGCCCCCTGGCGGCGGCCACCGGCTTCAGCGCCTCGGCGATCTCAGCGTGCGGGCCGGCGGTGACGCCGAGCTTGATGGTTTCGGCGGCGGCGCCGCCGGCAAGGGCCAGCAGCAGGCCGAAGGCGGAAGCGGCAAGTAAATTCCTGACGGGCATCGTTGTCTCCGGAAGGTCAAGCGAAGGGCAGCGGCAGGCCGGCGGCCGCCGCGATGTCGTCCGGCAGCACCTTGCCGGGGTTGAGGATGTTGTCGGGATCGAGCGCCTTCTTCAAAAGCGCCATCACCGCCACGGCGTCGCGGCCGTGCTCGGCCTCGAGATAGGCGCGCTTGCCGAGGCCGACGCCGTGCTCGCCGGTCGACGTGCCGCCGGCGGCGATCGCCCGCCCGACGATGCGGGCGTTGAGGCGGGCGACCTCGGCCACCTCGGCCGGGTCGTCGGCTTTCAATTTGAAGACGCAATGGAAATTGCCGTCGCCGACGTGGCCGACGATATAGGCCGGCACATGGGAGGCGGCGACGTCGGCCTCGGTCTCGACGATCACCTCGGCGAGGCGCGACACCGGCACGCAGACGTCGGACGGCCAGGAGCGGGAGCCCGGCCGCTCGCTGCCGGCCCAGCCGAGGCCGAGCCGCCGCGTTTCCCAGAGCGCCCGCGCCTCGTCGGCCGTCCTCATCCAGGCGATGGCGTCGCCGCCGTGCTCGGCGACGATCTCCGCCACCGTGCCGGCGACGGCGTCGATCTGCGGCCGGCTGCCGTGGAATTCGAAATAGAGCGTCGGCTTTTCCGGCAGGCGAACGGTAGAATGGCGGCCGATGACGCCGATCAGGCGGGCGTCGAGAAGCTCGACGCGGCCGATCTCCAGCCCCATCCGCCTGATGTCGACCACCGCCCGGACGGCGCCTTCCAGGGTGGCGAAGCCGGCGACGGCCGACACCGAATCCGGCAGCGGATGCAGGCGCAGCGTCACTTCGGTGACGATGCCGAGCGTGCCCTCGGAGCCGACGACGAGGCGCGTCAGGTCGTAGCCGGCCGACGACTTGCGGGCCAGCGAGCCGGTGCGGACGACGCGGCCGTCGGCCAGCACTACCGTCAGGCCGAGCACGTTCTCGCGCATGACGCCGAAGCGGACGGCGTTGGTGCCGGAGGCGCCGGTGCCGACCATGCCGCCGATCGACGCGTCGGCGCCGGGATCGACCGGAAAGAACAGGCCGGTGTCGCGCAGGAAGGCGTTGAGCGTCTGCCGGCGGACGCCCGCCTCGACGCGGGCGATCATGTCGGCCTCGCGGATCTCCAGGATGCGGTTGAGGCGGATGGTGTCGAGGCTGATGCCGCCATGCACCGGGATCGCCGCGCCTTCGAGGCCCGAGCCGGCGCCGAACGGCACCAGCGGCACCCTGTGGCGGCCGGCGATGCGGACGATCTCCGCCACCTCCTCGGTGGTCTCGGGCTCGACGACCACGTCGGGCAGGCCGACGGCATGATGGCTCTCGTCGGCGCCGTGATGGCGGCGCACCGCCTCGGCATCGCGCGCCCGGGCGCCGAACCGCGCCTTGAGCTCGGCGACGGCGGCCGCGACATCCGGCTTCAGGCGAAAGGGGCTGTTCATTCGGCGGCCGCCCGGAAACCGGCGCCGGCACGCCAGGCGGCGAGGCGGCGCACCGCCTCTTCGAGCGTCTCGCGGCGCTTGGCGAAGCAGAAGCGGACATGGCTGCGGACGTCGCGATTGCCGTAGAAGGAGGAGATCGGCACGGCGGCGACGCCGGCCTCGCGGGTGATGCGCTGGCAGAAGGCGAAGTCGTCGCCGTTGGGATCGAGGTCGCCGAGTTCGACGAGCGCGAAATAGGTGGCCTCGACGCCGGCCACCTTGAAGCCGGCCGCCCGGAGGCCGCCGACCAGAAGGTCGCGCCGCTCGGCCAGCGTAGCACGCAGGCCGTCGAAATAGCGGTCCGGCTGGTTGAGCCCGAAGGCGACCGCCGCCTGCAAGGCCGGCGGCGTGGTGAAGGTGATGAACTGGTGCGCCCGGGCGATCGGCGCCAGCAGCCGCCGGTCGGCGGTGACGTAGCCGACCTTCCAGCCGGTGACCGAGAAGGTCTTGCCGGCCGAGCCGATGCGCACCACCCGGTTCCGCACCTCCGGCAGGGCGAACAGCGTCCGGTGGCGGCGGCCGTCGAAGACCAGATGCTCGTAGACTTCGTCGGAGATGGCGACGAGGTCGTGCTTCAGGAGGAGGTCGGCGAGGAAGCGCAGTTCCTCGTCGCCGACGATGCGGCCGGTCGGGTTCCACGGCGTGTTGAGGACGATCGCCCGGGTGCGCCGGGTGACCGCCTTCTCTATCCGGTCGGCCGGCAGCTCCCAGCGGGGCGGATCGAGGCGCACCGGCACCGGCACGCCGCCGGCGCGGCGGATGATGGTGGCGTAGCTGTCGTAGACCGGCTCGAACAGGATCACCTCGTCGCCGGGCTCGATGAGGCCGAAGAAGGCGTCGCTCAGCGCTTCCGTCGCCCCGGAGGTGACGAGCACCTCCTGCTCCCAGTCGACCTCGATGTCGAGGAAGCGGCGGGTGTTGGCGGCCACCGCCTGGCGCAGCGCCGGCAGGCCGAGCATCGGCGGATATTGGTGCGGCCCGGCGCGCAACGCCTCGATGGCCGCCTCGACGACCTCTTGGGGTTCCAGCCCCTCGGGAAAGCCCTGTCCGAGATTGATGGCGTCGGTCTCGACCGCGAGACGCGACATGGCCTCGAAGATGGAAGTCCCGATGGCGCCGAAAACCGAGCTGACCATGGCGTCGTTCCCTTATCGCGCGGCGCGTGTCGCCGGCTATTGGGACGCGATGATAAGAATACCGCTATAATAGACTAAGTATATTATTCGAAATGTCGGCGAGCGCCGGAAACTTTGTTCTCCCGCGGCGCCGGCCGGTCGACGCAATCATTCGCCCGGCCGGCCGGACGGGCGAGTCACTTCGTCTCTTCACCGATCCGTCCCGGCAACAGCCATCCGCCTTGGCGGTCGAAAAGGAAAAATCAGACCACTACAAGCGCCGACGCAGCGCCTAACCTTTCCCCTATGCGGCAGAGGCGCCCCCTCGGGCTCCCGGCCGCCGTTCTGGCAAAGGGAGACACGCGATGGCGACGCTCATTCTTCCGGGCTGGCAAGGCTCGGGGCCCGAACACTGGCAGGCGCATTGGCTCGACCTGATGGACAGGACCGTGCTGGTGCGCCAGCGCGACTGGAACCGTCCGGACCTCGGCGACTGGCTCGACGCGGCCGTCAAGGCGATCGAACGGCATCCCAATCCCATCCTGGTCGGGCATAGCCTCGGCGCCATCCTGATCGCCCACCTGGCCAGCCGCTATCCCGAGCTGCCGATCGCCGGCGCGCTGCTGGTGGCGCCGGCCGACGTCGACAACCAGGCGGACGGCCTGCCCGCCCTCGCCTCCTTCGCCCCCATTCCGACCGGACCGTTCGGCTTCCCGGCCATCGTCGTCGGCAGCCGCAACGATCCCTGGATGCCGTCCGCCCGCGCCCGCATCCTCGCCCGCATGTGGGAAGCCGAATATGTCGATGCCGGCCGCGCCGGCCATATCAACGCCGCCACCGACCTCGGCGCCTGGCCGGAAGGCCAGAGGCTGCTCGCCCGCCTGACGAGCGTGGCACGGCACCGGTCGCTGGCGCTCGGCAGCGGTTTCTGCGGCGGCGCGGTGCGCAAGGCGATTTTCCCGCCGGCCGCCGCCGCGAACTGAAAATGCGAGGTGGAGGCGATCTAAAGAATACCAAATCTGTCGCCTATCCCGTCGACATGCTCGAATGGCCGCCGGACGCCGGTGCGGCGGCCGACCTTCGAGGAGCATGTCCATGACCTATCAGCCCGCCTCCGTCACCCTGCCCTTCGTCGACATTTCCCGCTTCCGCGGCCCGGCCGAGGAGCGGACGCGCTTCATCGACGAGCTGCGCCGCATCCTTTACGACCACGGCTTCTTCTACCTGACCGGTCACGGCGTGCCGCAGCCGCTGATCGACGACGTGCTGGCCGCCGCCCGCCGCTTCTTCGCCCTGCCGGTCGAGGAAAAGCTCAAGGTGGAGATGATCAACTCGCCGCATTTCCGCGGCTACAACCGGCCCGGCTGGGAACTGACGCGTGGCGAGAAGGACTGGCGCGAGCAGATCGACATCGCCACCGAGGCCGAACGGCTGCCCGAGGATCCGGAAAAGCCGTGGAACCGGCTGACCGGCCCCAACCAGTGGCCGGAGGCGCTGCCCGACTTCAAGCCGCTCATCCTCCGCTATCAGGCGGAGGTGACGCGCGTCGGCCTTGAGGTGCTGAAGGCGGTCTCGGTGGCGCTCGGCCAGGACGAGGAGGCGTTCGCCGACATCTATACGCCGCTGCCGACCCAGCTTCTGAAACTGATCCGCTATCCCGGCCGCGACGTCGCCGAAAGCTCGCAGGGCGTCGGCGCCCACAAGGACGGCGGCTTCGTCACGGTGCTGTTGCAGGACAAGGTGGGCGGCCTGCGCGTCCGCACCGAGGAAGGCGAATGGATCGAGGCGCCGCCGGTGCCCGGCACCTTCGTCATCAACACCGGCGAGGTGCTGGAGCTGGCGACGCAGGGCTACGTCCGCGCCGACGTGCACGACGTGGTGACGCCGCCGGCCGGCAGCGAGCGCTTCTCGGTCGCCTTCTTCCTCGGCGCCCGCGTCGACTCGGTGGTGCCGGTGATCGAGCTGCCCGAGGAGATCAAGGACAAGCGGCGCGGCGTCACCGTCGACGCGCTCAATCCGATCTTCCAGGACGTCGGACGCAACGTGCTGAAAAGCCGGCTGCGCTCGCATCCGGACGTCGCCCGCCGGCATCACGCCGACCTGCTGACGGCCGAGGAGCGGGCGGCGAGCGGCCCCGGCTCGGCCTACTGAAAGGGCCTTGCGAAGAGGCGCCGCATATCCCTGTCGCGCCTCCTTCGTCCCGAGGTCCTCGCCTTCGCGAGGATGACAATCTATGGGAAGCGATGCGCGCGGCGACGACGGCGTGACAGGAACGTTCGCGTGCCCGGGGCAAACTTCCGGGCCAGCTTGAGAAACAGCACGCGCGGGAATTTGCCTCGGGCACCAGCGTGCCGACCTATCCGTTTGTTCCCCAATATAAAGCTGTCATCCTCGCGCAGGCGAGGACCTCAGGCAGAACAAAGCTCGACGCGGATATAGCGCTCCAGCAACGCTGGGGCGCCTGATACGCCCCTCATCACCTTCTCGTCCTGAGGTCCTCGCCTGCGCGAGGATGACAACCTATGGGACCATGGGAGACGATGCGCTCGGCGATGACGGCAACCTATGTAATTGTTTTATATATATATATATAAAGCTGTCATCCTCGCGCAGGCGAGGACCTCGGGCAGGACAAAGCTCGACGCAGATATAGCGCTCCGGCAACGCTGGGGCGCCTGATACGCCCCTCATCGCCTTCTCGTCCCGAGGTCCTCGCCTTCGCGAGGATGACAATCTATGGGACCATGGGAGACGATGCGCTCGGCGATGACGGCGTGACAGGGACGTTCGCGTGCCCCCGGGGCAGACGAAGCCTAGCCGGACTTGCACCGGTCCCCAGGCAAGATCAGCCGGCGAGCACCATGGCGGCGGTGTTGGACTTGTTCAGCATGTCGGCCAGCGTGGTGCGGTCGAGCACCTCGGCGATGGCGTCCCGCACCTCGGTCATGACGATGCGCACCGAGCAGGTCGACAGGTCGCCGCAGTCGTCGCAGGGCTGGAAGGCGGTGCGGCTGGCGCAGGCGATCGGCGCCAGCGGTCCGTCGAGCGCCCGCACCACCGGCCCGATGACGATATCGGCGGCCGGCCGGCTCAGCGCGAAGCCGCCGCCCGGCCCCTTCCACGAGCGGACGAAGCCGGCGTTCTTCAGGTCGCGCATGATGGCGTCGAGGAATTTCTTGGAAATATTCTCGCGCGCGGCGATTTCCGCCACCTGGACTGCCTTGCCCGGCTCCGATCGGGCAAGATGGACCAGCGCCTTAAGCCCGTATTTGCCCTTCTTGGTCAGCATCGATCGTCTCCGGACACCTTCAGGCCGAGATAGCCGCGCGCGCCGGTAACGTCAATCGACCGAACGCGCTTCGACCTGTCCTCGCCGCGAAAATCGGCGTTTTCGAGGGCGGCCGGACCGGAATGGAACGAAATTCGCCATAATGCTATAAAATTGATAGTTTATATTTTGGAACCTTGGGCCGGACCTGCTCAATTCGGCGTCAGAGCCCGCCCCGACCGGGGGCTTCTCTCCTCTCCCGGTCTTCAGCCTTTCGGCGGGCTCGTCCTTTTTCGATAGGTGCTCTCATGTCCTTTCATTTCGGGCTCGGCCAGGGCCTCCGGGCGGCGGCCGTCGCCGTCGCCGTCAGCGGCGCCTTCCTCGGCGCGGCCAAGGCAGGCCCCACCCTCGACGCCATTCAGCAGCGCGGCCTCATCAAGGTCGGCGTCGGCACCTCGCCGGGCTTCTTCGCCCCCGATTCCAACGGCAAGTGGCAGGGCTTCTTCGTCGACTTCGGCCGGGCGCTGGCGGTGACCGTGTTCAACGACCCCGACAAGGTCGAGTTCACCTCGTCGTCGCCGCAGCAGCGCCTGCCGGCGTTGCAGGCCGGCGAGTTCGACATCCTGCTGTCCGGCGTGACGCAGACCATCACCCGCGCCTTCAAGCTCGGCTTCCACTTCGGCCCGGTGATCTTCTACGACGGCCAGGGCATCCTGGTGAGCAAGTCGCTCGGCGTCGAGAAGGCCGCCGACCTCGACGGCGCCACCATCGGCGTGCAGTCGGGCACCACCGGCGAGCTCAACATCGCCGACTTCTTCCGCAAGACGGGCAAGAAATACACGCCGGTGGTGATCGAGGATTCCAAGGAGTTCCTCGCCGCCCTCGAATCGGGCCGCGTCGACGCGCTGACGCAGGACAGCTCCGACCTCGCCATTCGCCGCGGCCTGCTCGCCAAGCCCGACGACTACGTGGTGCTGCCCGAGCGCCTGTCCAAGGAGCCGCTGGTGCCGGCCGTCCGCGCCGGCGACGACCGCTGGCTGGAGATCGTCAACTGGACGGTCTACGCCACCATCCAGGCCGAGGAATTCGGCATCACCCAGGCCAACGTCGACGAGTTCCTGAAGAGCGAGGATCCGTCGATCAAGCGCTTCCTCGGCGTCGACGCCTCGCTCGGCGAAGCCATCGGCCTCGATCCGAAGTTCGCCTACAACATCATCAAGGCGGTGGGCAACTACGGCGAGATCTTCGACCGCAACATCGGCCCGAAGACGCCGGTCGGCTTCGAGCGCGGCTACAACCAGCTCTGGACCAAGGGCGGCCTGCTCTATTCCCCGCCGTTCCGCTGAGCCGCCGGCCATGGTCGACGGCGTCATGAACGCCTCTGCCGGAAATGAGGAACCGGGCCGCGCGCGGCCCGGTATTCCCGCGTTCATCCGCCTGTGGCTGGGCGGCTGGCCGCTCGCCCAGATCGCCCTCTACCTCGGCACGCTGCTGCTGTTCGTCTGGCTCGGCCGCAACCTCGTCGCCAACATGGCGCGGCTCGGCCTGACGCCCGGCTTCGAATTCCTCGAACACGCCGCCAACTACGAGATCGGCGAGAGCTTCATCGCCTACGCCGCCGGCGACAGCTACGCCCGGGCGGCGCTGGCCGGCCTTCTCAACACCATCGTCGTCTCGGCGCTCGGCTGCCTCGTCGCGACGGTGCTCGGCGTGGCCTTGGGCATCGCCCGCCTGTCGATCAATCCGTTGGTCTCCCGCCTGGTGCAGGCCTATGTCGAGGTGCTGCGCAACACGCCGCTGCTGCTGCAGCTCTTTGCCTGGAACACGGTGATCCACCTGCTGCCGGTGCCGCGCCAGGCGCTGTCGCCGCTGCCCGGCGTGCTGCTCACCAATCGCGGCCTGTTCCTGCCGGCGGTCGATGCCGGCGGCCACGGGGCGGTGGTGGCGGCGGCGATCGTCGCCGCCATCGTCGCGACATGGCTGGTCCTGAAGCGGCGCCGCCGCCTCGCCGGCCCGGCGCCGCGCCGCGTCGTCGTGCTGGCCTATGCCGCCGCCGTCCTGCTGCCGGTCGGCATCGCCGCCGGCTTCGGCGTCGCCTTCGCACCCGACATTCCGACGCTCGGGGGCTTCAACATCCGCGGCGGCGTCTCGATGACGCCGGAATTCGCGGCGTTGATGCTGGGCCTTGCCGTCAACGCCTCCGCCTCGATCGCCGAGACGGTGCGGGCCGGCATTCTCGCCGTGCCCGGCGGACAGTGGGAGGCGGCGCGGGCGCTCGGCCTCAGGCCGTTCGCCGTGCTGCGCCTCGTGGTGCTGCCGCAGGCGCTCAGGATCATCATCCCGGTGATGACGTCGAGCTATCTGAGCCTCACCAAGAACTCGTCGCTGGCCGTCGCCATCGGCTTCCCGGACCTCGTCAGCATCCTCAACACCACCGCCAACGTCACCGGACAGGCGCTGGAGGTGATCGCGCTGATGCTGGGCGCCTATCTCACGCTCAGCCTCGCCACCTCCGCCGTCATGAACGTCTACAATCGCCGCAGCGTCCTCCGGGGAGAGCGGCGATGAGCGCGCTGCGTCCGCCCGCCCTCCTCGACCGGTCGCCTCTGCTGAAGGCCACCGTCGGCAGCCGGGGCAACCTCACGCTGTCGGTCGCCGTGCTGCTCCTCGCCGCGCTGGCGCTGCCGCCGATGCTTCGCTGGCTCTTGCTCGACGCCACGTTCATCGGCACCGCCGAAAGCTGCAAGGCGGCCTCCGGCGCCTGCTGGGCCTTCATCGGCGAGAAGCTGAAGTTCGTCGTCCTCGGCTTCTACCCGCAGGACCAGGCGCCGCGCGCCTACGCGGCGATCGGCCTGCTGATCGGGCTGGTCGGCCTCTCCGCCATCCCCCGCCTCTGGAGCCGCTGGCTGGCGGCCGCCTGGGTGGCCGGCCTCGTCGCCGTCCTCTGGCTGCTCGGCGGCGGCGGTCCGCTCGCCCCGGTGCCGACCGACAAATGGGGCGGCCTGCCGGTGACGCTGCTCCTGTCGCTCGGCAGCTTCATCCTCGCCTTTCCGCTCGCCATCCTGCTGGCGCTGGCCCGCCGCTCGAAGCTCGGCGGCGTCAGGCTCTACGCGGTCCTGTTGATCGAGACGGTGCGCGGCGTGCCGTTCATCGCCATCCTCTACGCCTCGACGCTATTGTTCCCGCTGATGCTGCCGGCCGGCGCCGCCATCGACAAGTTCGCCCGCGCCGCCGTGGCGCTCTCCATCTTCGTCGCCGCCTATCTGGCCGAGATCGTGCGCGCCGGCCTGCAGGCGGTGCCGCGCGGCCAGTCGGAGGCGGCGGCCTCGCTCGGCCTCACCCACTGGCAGACGCTGCGCCTTATCGTGCTGCCGCAGGCGCTGAAGGAGGTGATCGCGCCGATCGTCAACCTGGCCGTCGGCATCTTCCAGGATACGACGCTGGTGGCGATCATCGGCATGTTCGACCTGCTCAACGCGGCGCGGGCGGCGGCGACCGATCCGCAGTGGATCGGCTTCTACGCCGAGGCCTACGTCTTCGTGGCCGCCGTCTACTTCGTCTTCTGCTTCGCGGCCGCCCGCTACAGCCTGTGGCTGGAGCGGCATCTCAGGACGCCATGACGACTTTGGGCAAATCGCTTGCGGCAAAACCGGCCTGTCGCGGCATATCGTTCCGGCATTTCCCGCCAAAAGGAAAACCCAAGCCTGATGGTCCGGCGGAATATTGGCTAGCCTTCTCAGGATTACCGGCGAGGGCCGGCACCCGTAACCCATCCGGAGCGAGGACAATGCCAGAAGGCCGCATGCCGAGCGCCCTCACCACCGTCGGCGGCGCGCCGCTGTCGCGGGTCGGGCTCGGCACGGCGGCCTTCGGCATGGGCGGCACCGGCGACGACCTCGCCGACGCCACCTTCCGGCATGCCATCGACCTCGGCATCAACTGGATCGACACCGACGCCATATTCGGCTTCGGCGGCGCCGAACGGCTCGTCGGCCGCACCCTGGCCGAGCTGCCCGCCGGCGACCGTCCGTTCATCGCCACCGCGGTCGGCTTCGACTGGGACGGCCGGTCGCGGCGGGCGACGCCGCAGCCGGCCATGGAGCCGCGCCGCCTGCGCCAGCAGCTCGAACGGTCGCTCGGCCGGCTCGGCGTCGAGGCGGTCGACCTCGTCAAGCTCAACCTCGACGCCGGCTCCGACGCGCTGTTCGAGGATGCCTGGTCGACGCTGCTCGACCTCAAGCAGGGCGGCCTGGTGCGGGCGGTCGGCCTGATCGCGCCCGACAGCGCCCGCCTCGAACGCGCCGAGCGGATCGGCGCCTGCGACGCCGTCTACGTCGAGCTGTCGCTGATCGACCGCCGCGTCGGCGACAGCGAGCTTTTGTGGCGGCGGACGCCGACGCCGACCGTCATCGCCTATCGCGCGCTGGGCGGCGGCGGGCTGGTGGCGCCGGACGATCCGGCCGGCGAGCCCGCCCTCGGGCCGCTCCGGCATCTCATCCAGACGATCGCCGGCCGCCGGCACGCGACGCCGCCGGCCGTCGCCGCCGCCTGGAGCCTGACCTGGCCGGGGGTGGCCGGCGTCGCCGTCGGCGCCCGATGTCCCGAGCACGTCGCCGCCGTCGCCCCGGCGCCGGAGATCGACCTGTCCGTGCGCGACCTCTCCGACATCGCCAACCTCCTGCCGACGCTCGGTGCCGGGCGCGGCCCCCTTCATCCCCGCCGGTTCGCCAAGGCAGCATGAAACCGGCCGCGTTCTCCCAGGAGAAGTCCATGTCCGCTCTCAGGAAACCCGCCCGCTCGGCGCTCGACCTGATCGGCGCCACGCCGGTGGTCGAACTGACCCGCTTCGACACCGGCCCCTGCCGCCTGTTCGTCAAGCTGGAAAGCGCCAACCCCGGCGGCTCGATCAAGGATCGCGTCGCCCTGTCGATGATCTCGGCCGCCGAGGCCGACGGCCGGCTGAAGCCGGGCGGCATCCTCATCGAGGCGACCGCCGGCAACACCGGCCTCGGCCTCGCCCAGGTCGGCCTGCCCAAGGGCTACAAGGTGATCCTCGTCGTGCCCGACAAGATGTCGCGCGAGAAGATCGCCCACCTGCGCGCCCTCGGCACCGACGTGCGCCTCACCCGCTCGGATGTCGGCAAGGGCCACCCCGCCTATTACCAGGACATGGCCGAGCGGCTGGCCGACGAACTCGGCGCCTTCTACGTCAACCAGTTCGCCAACCCGGCCAATCCGGCCGCCCACGAGACGACCACGGCGCCGGAGATCCACGCCCAGCTCGACGGCGACGTCGATGCCGTGGTGGTCGGCGTCGGCTCGGGCGGCACGCTTTCCGGCATCGGCCGCTATTTCAAGCGGGTGTCGCCGAAGACCGAGATGGTGCTCGCCGACCCCGAGGGCTCGGTGCTGGCGCCGCTCGTCAACACCGGCAAGCTGATCGAGGCCGGCTCCTGGGCCGTCGAGGGCATCGGCGAGGACTTCGTGCCGCCCAATTGCGACCTGTCGCTGGTATCGTCGGCCTACACCGTCACCGACGCCGAGAGCTTTGCCGCCGCCCGCGAGCTGCTGTCCAAGGAAGGCATCCTCGCCGGCTCGTCGTCGGGCACGCTGCTCGCCGCCGCGCTCAAGTACTGCCGGGCGCAGACGGTGCCGAAGCGCGTCGTCACGCTGGTCTGCGACACCGGCGCCAAATACCTCTCCAAGGTCTACGACGACGGCTGGCTGGCCGAGCAGGGGCTGGCCGACCGGCCGCTGCACGGCAACCTGTCCGACCTGGTGATCCGCCGCCAGCAGGACGGCTCGACGGTCACCGTCGCCCCCGACGACACGCTGGCCACCGCCTACAAGCGGATGCGGCAGGCCGACGTGTCGCAGCTGCCGGTCGTCGCCGGCGGCCGCCTCGTCGGCATCATCGACGAGGGCGACCTCTATGTGGCGCTGGGGCGTGGCGCCGCCGCCGGCCAGGCCCGCTTCGGCGAGACGGTGGGCGAGCACATGATCACCGACCTGCACACGCTGCAATCCGTCGACCCGGTCAGCGCCGCCCTGCCGCTGTTCGAGCGCGGCGAAGTCGCCCTGGTGCTCGACGGCAGCGACTTCCTCGGCGTGGTCACCCGCGTCGATCTCATCAATCACCTGAGGCTCCATTCGTGACCTACCAGCCCCCGCGCATCAATCACCGGCTCGCCTTCTCGACCCGCACCATCCACGGCGGCCAGAGCCACGATCCCACCACCGGCGCCGTCATGGTGCCGATCTACGCCACCTCCACCTTCGCCCAGTCGAGCCCCGGCGTGCACAAGGGTTGGGAATACGGCCGCACCCACAATCCGACCCGCCAGGCCTTCGAGCGGGCGATCGCCGACCTCGAAAGCGGCACCGCCGGCTTCGCCTTCGCCTCGGGCCTCGCCGCCATCGCCAACATCCTGGAAACGCTCGACCACGGCGACCATATCGTCGCCTCCGACGACCTCTACGGCGGCACCTTCCGGCTGATCGACAAGGTGCGGCGGCGGTCGGCCGGCCTCGACGTGTCGTTCGCCGACTTCCGCGACCCCGCGGCCATCGAGGCGGCCATCCGGCCGGAGACCAAGCTGATCTGGGTGGAGACGCCGACCAACCCGATGCTGAAGATCGCCGATCTCCAGGCGATCGCCGCCATCGGCCGCAAGCGCGACATCGTCACCGTCGCCGACAACACCTTCGCCAGCCCGGCCATCCAGCGGCCGCTCGAGCACGGCATCGACCTCGTCGTCCACTCGACGACCAAGTATCTCAACGGCCATTCCGACATGATCGGCGGCACGGTGGTGGTCGGCGACAACGCCGAGCTGCGCGAGCGGCTGACCTTCCTGCAGAACGCCGTCGGCGCCGTGTCCGGGCCGTTCGACAGCTTTCTCGCCCTGCGCGGCCTCAAGACGCTGGCGCTCCGGATCGAGCGGCATTCGGCCAACGCGCTTTCCATCGCCCGCTATCTCGAAGGCCGCAAGGACGTCAGGCGGGTGATCTATCCCGGCCTCGACAGCCATCCGCAGCACGCGCTGGCCAAGTCGCAGATGTCGGCCTTCGGCGGCATCGTCAGCGTCGAGCTCGACCGCGACCTCGAGGGCACCAAGCGCTTTCTGGAAAACACCCGGCTGTTCACGCTGGCCGAAAGCCTCGGCGGCGTCGAGAGCCTGATCGAACATCCGGCGATCATGACGCACGCCTCGATCCCGCCCGAGCAGCGCGCCGCCCTCGGCATCTCCGACGGTTTGGTGCGGCTGTCCGCCGGCATCGAGGACGGCAACGACCTGATCGAAGACCTCAAGGCCGCCCTCGACGCGTGAGGAGGCCACCCGGCCCGAGGATGACGCCGATTATATAGTGAAATCAAATATATAAAATGTCATCCTCGTACCCGGGGCAAGTTCCCGGGTACGCGAACGTTCCTATTACGCCGTCGCCGCCGAGCGCATCGCTTCCATAGATTGTTATCCTCGCGAAGGCGAGGACCTCGGGACGCGAAGGTGACGAAGGGCGTATCAGGCTCCTTGCGTTGCTGGAGCGCCATATCGGCCGATCGCTCCATCCTGCCTGAGGTCCTATGCCTTCGCATAGGAAGACAGTGAATTATATAAACAAATCAATATTATAAATTGCCATCCTCCGCGAAGGCGGGGATGGCAATCTATAGTCACGCCACCGCCCGCGCCCGCTCGGCCCGTTCCATTTGGACGATATGCTCGGCCCAGCTTGCCGACCAGTCGCGCAGCTCGGTCTGGCTGAGCGGCGTCGGCACCTTCGACTGCTCGTGGCCGGCGATGTGGCGGGCGAGCGCCCGGTAGACGTCGGCCTGCTCGGATTGCGGCGCCGCCTCGATGGTGGTCTTGCCGGACAGTTCGGCCTGGGTGACGGTGAGCGAGCGCGGCACGAACTGGACGATCGGCGTCGAGGTCTTGGCGGCGAAGTCCTCGATGATCTCGCGCTGGAAATCGGTGTTGATCGAGTTGGCGATGATGCCGCCGAGCAGCGCGCCGCCGGAATTGGAGAATTTCTCGATGCCGCGGAACAGGTTGTTGGCGGCGTAGATGGCCATGAAGTCGGCCGACGACACGGTGAACACGTGCTCGGCGATGCCCTCGCGCACCGGCACGGCGAAGCCGCCGCACACCACGTCGCCGAGCACGTCGTAGATGACGAAATCGAGGTCGAGGTCCTCGAAGACGCGCTGCTGCTTCAGGAGCTCGACGGCGGTGATGATGCCGCGGCCGGCGCAGCCGACGCCGGGCGCCGGGCCGCCGGCCTCGACGCAGTAGATGCCGGCAAAGCCCTTGAACACCGCCTCGCGGGCATCGACCCGGCGCTTTTCGGCCAGGAGATCGAGCACCGACGGGATGTATTCGCCGCCGCGCAGCGTCGTCGTGGAGTCGGCCTTCGGGTCGCAGCCGAACTGCATCACCTTGTAGCCGGCCTCGGCGAGGGCGGCGGAGATGTTGGAGGTGGTCGTCGACTTGCCGATGCCGCCCTTGCCGTAGATGGCGATCTGCTTGGGTTTGCGGGACATGAGGAACTCCTTGAAAAGAGGAAAGGGCGGTCAGCCGTGCGAAAAGGTCGGCTCGGCGACGAGATCGTCGCCGTAGAGGTCGCGGGTGTAGTCGGTGAGGCCTGGCACGCCGGCGGCGTCGGCGCGGCAGCGCTGGCAGTGGGTGAACACCTTGAGATGCCGCGCGGCGGCGGCGCGCGCCTTGTGGCGCTCGATGAACGTCGGCTCCCTGAGGTGGGCGAGCTGGTGCTCGGGGATCAGCGGGATGACGTTGATCATCCGAGCGCCGGCGGCCGCCACCCTTTCGGCCACGGCGCCGATGTGATGGTCGTTGAGGGTGGGGATCAGCACGGTGTTGATCTTGATCGTCAGGCCGAGCCCGGCGGCGCGGGCGATGCCGTCGAGCTGGTTGGCGATCAGACGCTCGGTCGCCGCGAGACCGTCGAGCCGCTTCCGCTGCCAGGCGAGCTTGGGGGTGATCGCCGCCTGGATCGCCGGGTCGACGGCGTTGACGGTCACCGTCAGCGTCGTCACGCCGGCGGCGTGGAGATCGTCGACGCGGGCCGGCAACATCAGGCCGTTGGTGGAGACGCAGAGCGTCAGCTCCGGCCAGCGGGCGTGGATGCGGGCGAAGGTGTCGATGGCATGGTCGGAGGCGAGCGGATCGCCGGGGCCGGCGATGCCGACCACCGTGAGGTTGGGGATCAGCCGCAGCGCCCGCTCGACCACGGCGACCGCCTCGCCGGGCTTGAGCAGCCGCGCCGCCACGCCGGGCCGCTGCTCGACGCGGTTGAAGTCGCGCCGGCAGAAGGCGCAGGCGATGTTGCAGGCCGGCGAGACCGGCAGATGCAGCCGCGCCGCCTTGGCGTGGCCCTCCGCCGTCGTCGAGAAGCAGGGATGATGGCCTTCGAGATCGGGGAAGGCCGGCTGCATCGACGCCTGGCGCAGGGCGTGGGCCGCGCAGGCGGTGGAGGGCGCGCTCATGCCGCCGTCTCCGCGGTGAACAGGCCGTCGAAGGCGGCAAGCTCGCGCAGCGCGTCGTCCACCCGATCGTCGGTCTCGAAGGCGAGAATGCCGAGCCTGGACAGGCGATTGATGGCGCATTCGCCGAGCCGCGACACCACCACCGCCCGGCAGTCGGCGACGAGGGCGACGGAGGCGTCCATTACTTCATCGGCGCGATCGCCGCACCCCGATCCGCAGGCGGGGCGGTTGTTGCGGGTTTCAAGGAAGCGCGTGCCGGCCGGGCCCACCTCCCAGATCTCGAAGCGGGTGGCATGGCCGAAGTGCTCGCTGACGCGGGCGCCGCTGGCGGTGCCGATGGCGACGCGGACGGGGCTGGAAAGGGTCATGACGCGGCCGCCTCCGGGTTCTCCTCGGTCGACTGGCGCACCACGGTGGTGTAGGTGCGCTCGATGAGCTGCAGGGCGCCGCGATAGCCGACGTAGGCGCGGTTCAGCACCACCTCGTCGGTGACCGGATAGCTCACCTCGACGAGCGGCGCGCCGATCTCGGCGGCGATGTTCGCCTCCCAGGTCGAGCCGAAGACGATCGGCAGCTCGCCGATCCGGTCATGCGCCCGGATGACGGCGTGCGCCCGGTGGCCGTCGGTCTCGAACAGCGGCTCGCCGTCGATGCCGGGCGCGAGGTCGCGGAAGGCGGCGACGATGCCGTCGCGTTCGCTGTCCGGCGGGTTCTCGGTGACGACGATGACGCCGGGATTGAGCCCGAGGTCGCCGACCAGGAACTTCGAGACGGCGAGCGCATAGGCGCTGTCGGCGACGACGTTCACCTCCGACGGCAGCCGGTACTGGCTGGTGCAGCCGGAATAGAAATGGGCGAAGTCGCGGAGGTAGCGGTAATAGGTCCGCTCCTCGGCGGCGACGAAGGTGTCCACCTTGCTCCGGGCGATGCCGGCATGGTCGCCGACGGCGCGCAGGAAGGCCGCCGTCTGCCGCGCGCCGACCGGCAGGGCCGGAATGTGCAGCGTCGGCTGGCCGTAGGCCGCTTCGAGGTCGCGGGCGGTGGACAAGCCCAGCCAGGGCGACAGCACCAGGTTGAATTCGGCCGAGGGGACGGCGCGCCATTCGGCAAGGCCGGCCGAGGCCGGACCGAACAGGATGTTCACCTCGAGGCCGATGCCCTCCAGCAGGCGGCGGATCTCGGTGAGGTCGCCGCGCCAGAACGGGTTCTGGTAGGGCAACAGCGACCAGACGTTGACGAGGCCGGCCCGCTTCGGCGCGGCCGGCTGTTTCGCCACGTATTGTTCGAGGATGGCCTTCACCACCGTCTCGTGGCCGGTGAAGTTGTTGCCGCGATAGCCGAGCGTCTCGGCGAAGACGATGGGAACGCCGCGGCGCTGATAGCTGCGCACCACGTTGTCGACGTCGTCGCCGACCAGGCCGGGAATGCAGCCGGACTGCACGACGTAGAGCTCGGCCTCCATGATCTTCAGCGTCGAGGCGATCAGCTCGTCGAGGCGGTCGGCGCCGCCGAAGATCACTTCCTTGTTGCCGATGTTGGTGGAGGGAACGTGGAACTCGCCGCCCTGGTAGCCGGAGATGCCGGACAGCGCGTGGAACTGCTTCGATGCGCAGCCGGGGCCGCAATGGGTGATCGGGATCGCCCCCTCGATGGCGATCACCGAGGTGAGCGCGCCGAGGGCGCAGGCGTAGCGCACCTGCTCGATCGGGCCGGGCGGCGCGATAAACGAGGCCGAGGGCACGGCGGCAATGGGAGTGAGGACGTTCATCGGATGCTCCGGCTCATTCGGCGGCTTCTAGGGCGAAGGGATCGGTCTCCTCCAGCCACTCCCGCCGGTAGGGGAAGGCGGAATGGGCCTCGACGTCCTCGTAGAAGCGGCGGCGCGGCAGCACGCGCAGGATGGCGCGGCCGATGGTCAGGAGGCCGTCGTAGCCGATGCCGTCGTTGGAATAGAAGATCGGCAGCACCGGGATGCCCATGCGGGCGGCGAGGACGGCCATGGTGCCGGAATGGCGGCAGATGACGAAGTCGGGCCTTGCCCGCTTCAGCGCCGCGTGCGCCTGGAAATGCTGGTCGGGGCTGACGGTGAAGTTGCGCACGTCGCCGGTGGTCTGCACCAGGTGGCCGAGCGAATCCTGCTCCGGATCGCCGCTGTCGGTGGAAGGATCGTGGTGGAAGGAATAGGCGTCGTCGACGGTGACGCCGAGCTCGCGCAGGTCGGCGATCAGGCCGTGGGCGAAGGCGGCGCCGGCGGCGACGAAGCCCTTCTTGCCCTTGAGGAGCCGTCTGAGGCGGTCGAGCTCCGGCGCGATGCGGGCGCGCTCGGAGGCGATCACCGCCTCGACGAGATGCGTCCGGCCGGTGACGCGGGCGATGTCGCGCAGCCAGTTGTCGCTGGCGTCGAGGCCGTAGGGCAAGGGCGCGCGGATCTCCGGCACGCCGTATTCCTGCTCGAGGCCGGTGGCGAGGTAGCTGAGCACGAAGCACATGGTCACCGTCGCCGCCGCCGTCGACAGCGCCGCCAGCCGTTCGAGCGGGTTGCCGCCCATGACGAGGTTGACCTCGAGGCCGAGCGGGTTGAGCAGCGGCGAGAACACGTCGGGGCCGCCGAGGTGGATGACGTTGATCAGGTCGGGATTCTTGTCGTCCGGCCGGTGCGGCACCAGGCGGCGCAGGATGCCGTGCTCGATGACGTCCCAGCCCGACGACCAGTGGCGCGACTTGAAGCCCTCGCAGTGGAGCGGCACCACGGGAATGCCGATCTCCTCCTCCAACTGGCGGGCGGTGCCGTCGACGTCGTCGCCGATGATGCCGGTGGCGCAGGAGGTGGCGACGAAGATGACGCGCGGATGGTGGCGCTCGTAGGCGTCGCGGATGGTATCGGCGAGGCGCTCGACGCCGCCGAACACCATGTCCTGCTCGCCGAGATTGGTACAGATGGAGCGCGGGTCCTCCGGCTTCCAGCCGCGCCGGGCGGCGAGATCGCGCGAATAGCGCGAGGTGAACGACTGGCTGGAGGCGCAGCCGATCGGCGCATGCTGGATCACCACCGTGTCGCGGATGATGGTGGCGTTGGTGACCGCGATCTGCTCGGCGCACATCGACGCCTGCGAATAGGGGCTCGACAGCTCGCAGAGCCGCCGGCCGCCGGGACCGCAGTCGCGGCCGCAGCCGAAGGTGAAGGCGCTGTCCCTGGCGAGCTGCGCGGCGCTGCCGTCCCATTGGGTGATGGTGCCGAGGCGCTGCTCGCGCGTCTCGGCCTGCGGGGTGCGAAGATTGATCGGCATATGGTGGTATCCCTGTCGGCTGGCCGCTCGAACGGACCGGTCGCCGAAGGATGAATGCGACCATCCCGGCGACCCCTGGCTTTCAGGAGATCACGGGTGAACATTAGACGATAGATTTAGTATTTTAAAAGAGCTCGGGCGTGAGCAGTTTTTGCCCGCAAACGGCGAAGCGCCGGGAACTCGTTTTCAAGGAGGCCGCTTAGTACATCATACTTACGATGTTTTACTTAAGAACGACTTTGCCGAGATTGCTCATGCCTATGATTTGCAGTCCTTATTTCCATGTGGCTCGCCCGAGGCCTGCGAAACGTCGATCCCGCGTCGCCGACGCCGGCCCTCAAGCCACGCTGGACCGCAGTGGCTCGGCGGCGGCCGCCGCCGCCGCGCGAATGTCGGCCGCCAGCTCGTCGACACGCGCCGGATCGGCGTCCCAGGCGAACATGAAGCGGGCGCCGCCGCCGATGAAGGTGTAGAAGCGCCAGCCGCGACGGCGCAACTCGTCCAGCACGCCGTCCGGGGCGCTCAGGAACACCGAGTTCGCCTCCACGGGAAAAAGGAACGCGATGCCGGGCGCGCCGGCAATCGCCGCCGCCAGCCGCGCCGCGCAGGCATTGCCGTGGCGGGCATTGCGCAGCCAGGCGCCGCTTTCCAGCATGCCGATCCACGGCGCCGACAGGAAGCGCATCTTCGAGGCGAGCTGGCCGGCCTGCTTGCAGCGATAGTCGAAATCCTCGGCGAGGGCCCTGTCGAAGAAGATGACGGCCTCGCCGGCCGCCATGCCGTTCTTGGTGCCGCCGAAACAGAGCACGTCGACGCCGGCCTGCCAGGACAGTTCGGCGGGCGAGCAGCCGAGCGCCGCGCAGGCGTGGGCGAAGCGGGCGCCGTCCATGTGCAGCTTGAGCCCCAGCTCGCGGCAGACCGCCGCGATGGCCCGCACCTCGTCGAGGCTGTAGACGAGGCCGGTTTCGGTCGGCTGGGTGATGGTCACCACCCTCGGCTTGGGAAAGTGGATGTCGGACCGGCTGCCGGCCAGCGTCCTGATGATCGCCGGCGTCAGCTTGGGCGACGCCGAGGGCGCGACCAGCAGCTTCGAGCCGTTGGAAAAGAACTCGGGCGCGCCGCATTCGTCGGTTTCCACGTGCGCCGACGACGCGCAGATGACGCTGTGGAACGACTGGCAGAGGGCGGCGAGCGCCAGCGAATTGGCGGCCGTGCCGTTGAACACGAAAAACACCTCGCAGTCCTTTTCGAACAGCCGCCGGAAGGCATCGGCGGCGCGCTCGGTCCAGGCGTCGTCGCCATAGGCAACGGCCGAGCCGCCGTTGGCCCGCTCCATCTCGGCCCAGGCCTCGGGGCAGATGCCGGCGTAGTTGTCGCTTGCGAATTGCTGGGCGGGATGGGTCACGTCAGCGTCCTCTCTTCCTTGAAAGGCGGAGCGACGCGCGTGGCTTCAATCCCGTTGTTTGCCGGTCGGCCACATCCCCTTCTTGCGAAGGGCACCACCTTGCCCGGGAGCAGGTTGGTGTCGGGCGTCTCCCCGACTCTTGATGCATGCATGGCAATTACCACCGCGGCCCGGCGGCGGCAACCGCTTGTCGCATCGCCGCGCCCCGCACCGGCCGGGCCCATACGGAACACAGCGTAGGCCGTTGCGCCAGCGGTGGTTCCATCCTATTCCAGTTCGGTGCCGTGGCGGCCGGTTTTCGCGTTTCCGTGCTCGCCGGTGGCCGGCCACCGGTCACCGCACGGATCGAACAATCGGCTGCGCGCCCGCGAAAGCGGATGGGCGGGCGCCAAAAATCAACGAGGGGATATCGAATATGGCGCGGCTGGGTTTGGAGCGTAACGTCGTCGATCAGGAGGTTCTCGACCGGACCATCGCGCGTCTCGCGCAAGAGGGCGTGCTGCTGCCCACGCTGGGGCAGCTCGCCGATCCGACGCGGATTCCCGACGGCGTGCGCAAGCGGCTCGCCGGTGTCGACCCTGATGTCGCCGATCCCCTCAACCTGTTCCGCGTCCACTGGTTCAACGACGCGGCCCGCAGCGGGCTGACCGACGTGCCGGTCCACGTCGAGCTGCCGAGCGAGCTCACCGGCGTCAAGGCGCGCATCGTGCTGGCGCTCGGCAACCGCTTCCCGATGATCCAGGCCCACAAGGTGCTCGCCGCCTACGGCTGCCTGGTGCCGCGGCTGGTCACCGGGCAGTTCGACCCCGGCCATCACAAGGCGGTCTGGCCGTCCACCGGCAACTACTGCCGCGGCGGCGTCGCCATCTCGCGCATCCTCGGCTGCCACGGCGTGGCCGTGCTGCCGGAGAACATGAGCCGCGAGCGCTTCGACTGGCTGGACAAGTGGGTGGTCGACGGCGCCGACGTCATCAAGACGCCGGGCTCGGAAAGCAACGTCAAGGAAATCTACGACGAATGCGCCCGGCTCGACAGCGACGCCGACAACATCATCTTCAACCAGTTCTGCGAGTTCGGAAACTATCTCGTCCACCGCACCTGCACCGGCGCGGCGCTGGAGACGCTGTTCGAGGCGATCACCAGGGATCGTCCCGGCTCCAAGCTCGCCGCCTTCGTGTCGGCATCGGGGTCGAGCGGCACGCTGGCGGCCGGCGACCACCTCAAGGAGCGGCACGGCGCCAAGATCGTCGTGGTCGAGGCGACCGAGTGCCCGACATTGCTGGAGAACGGCTTCGGCGAGCACAACATCCAGGGCATCGGCGACAAGCACGTGCCCTACATCCACAACGTCATGAACACCGACCTGGTGGCCGGCGTCAGCGACAGCGACACCGACCGGCTGATCGTGCTGTTCAACACCGAGGTCGGCCGCAACTATCTTGTCGAGCGGCGCGGCGTCGATCCCAAGCTGGTCGCCGATTTGTCCAACCTCGGGCTGTCGTCGCTCTGCAACATGCTGGCGGCGATCAAGACCGCCAAGTATTACGACCTCGGTCCCGACGACGTCATCGTCACGCTGGCGACCGACGGCGCCGCCATGTACGGCAGCGAGATCGACAAGGTGGTCAAGCGCGACTTCGGCAACCGCTTCGACGCGGTGGCGGCCGGCGAGACCTGGGGCCGCTCGCTGGCGGCGGCGTCGACCAGCGACCTCCTGGAAATGACCCATGTCGACCGCAAGCGGGTGTTCAACCTCGGCTACTTCACCTGGGTGGAGCAGCAGGGCGTCGAGCTCGAGGACTTCAAGGCGCGCGCCAAGCAGTCGTACTGGGACGGCCTGCTCGATCTGGTGCCCGCCTGGGACGAGATGATCGCCGACGTCAACGCCAGAAGCGGCGCCGCCAAGAAGCTGGGCCTCTAGGCCATGGTGAGGTTTCGCTGCCACGGCTGCGGCGCCGAAGTCGATGCCGGCGTCCGGCTGGCGTTCCGCTGCCCGAACGCCGGGGCCGGCGATGACGTCGATCACGTGCTCACGGTCGCGACCGAGGCGGTGGCGCCGCCGATCGGCAGCGAAACCGATCCGTTCCTGCGCTACCGCGCCTGGCTTTCGCCCTACCGCCTGGCGCGGTCGTCGGGGCTGCCGGACGCGGCCTGGGGCGATCTCGTCGGCAGCCTCGACCAGGCCCTGATCGCCATCGACGGAAGCGGATTCCGCGTCACGCCGATGGCCGACCGGCGCCCGCTCGCCGAGGCGCTCGGCCTTTCCGGCGCGCTCCTTGTCAAGGACGAGACCCATAACGTGTCGGGCTCCCACAAGGCGCGCCACCTGATGGGGGTGATGCTCTACCTGCGCGTCCTGGAGGCGGCCGGATTGCCGGCCGGCGACAACCTCCGGAGCCGGCGGCTGGCGATCGCCTCCTGCGGCAACGCGGCGCTCGCCGCCGCCGTGGTGGCGCGGGCGGCCGACTGGCCGCTCGACGTGTTCATTCCGCCCGACGCCGATGCGTCGGTGAAGGCGCGGCTCAGCGAGCTCGGCGCCGAGATCGCCATCTGCGACCGGCGCCCGGGCGAGGCCGGCGATCCCTGCTACCTGCGCTTCCGCGAGGCCGTCGCCGCCGGCGCCATTCCGTTCGGCGTGCAGGGCACCGACAACGGGCTGGCGATCGAGGGCGGCCGCACCCTCGCCTTCGAGATGGCGGAAGACTTCCGCCGGATCGGCGCGGCGCCGGATGCGCTGTTCGTGCAGGTCGGCGGCGGCGCGCTGGCCAGCGCGCTGGCGCAGGGACTGGCGATCGCCCGCGCCAACGGGCTGCTGCCCGCGCTGCCCCGGTTGATCGCCGTCCAGACGGCCGGCTGCGCGCCGCTGGCGCGCGCCTGGCAGCGCCTCGACGGGCTGGATCTCGAAACGGCGGCCAGGACGCGATCCGCGTTCATGTGGCCGTGGGAAACGACGCCGGCGAGCCTTGCCCACGGCATTCTCGACGACGAGACCTATGACTGGTGGGCGATCGCCGAGGGCCTGCGCGCCAGCGGCGGCGGAATGGTGGTGGTCGACGAGGCCCAGGTCGCGGCGGCTCATCGGGCCGGCCGTGCGCATACCGATATCCCGGCATCGGCAACCGGCACCGCCGGGCTTGCCGGCGTGATCGCCAGGCCCGACGCCGGCAAGGAGATCGCCGTGATCTTTTCCGGCGTGGAGAGATAGGTCCGCTCTCGATCAGAGGGTCAACCCGCCAACCTTCCGAACGCCGCCGGCCCGGACGCGACGCAGCGGGGCGGCGTTCGCCTCGGGGCGGTCGACCATCCGGTCACTGGGCTGGACGCCATGTCCCGGCGCGCTTTCGGCTTGACGCGCGAGATCACAGCATAACATCCAAATCAACCGATCCGTGTTTGTTTGATAAGTTATGTTGATATTTTTGTGACTTTGCGCTAGGAACTGTCTCAAACAGGAGAGCTATAATGTCATCCTTAGCCCAGCGGATCAGGGAACAGGTCACCAGTGCCCCGATGGCCGTTGGCTGCAGGAAGCTTTCCGATTGTGCGGATGGCGCTTCCGGCTTTCTGAGCGACACCACGACGGAACCGTCTGCCTAAATCTCCAGCGACGGGTCCATACCGTGCAGCAAAACGATGACTTCCAGCAGGTGAAAGCGTCGGCCGGGCCGACCGGACGACGCAAGGCCCTTCTCGACTACCTGCTGCCGGCCGGCTCGGCGCAGGTCGAGGAGCTGGCCGACCATTTCGGCGTCAGCCGGATGACCGTGCATCGCGACCTCAGGCTGCTGGAAGAACAGGGCATCGTCCGCCGCGTCCATGGCGGCGTGACGGTCCGCTCGTCGAGCCTCGCCGACAGCACCATCCTCTACCGCGCCCGCCTCGCCGACGCCGAGAAGGACGCCCTCGCCCGCGCCGCCGCCGAGCTGGTCGAGCCGGGTCAGGCGGTGATCCTGGACGACTCGACGACCGTCGGCCATCTCGCCGCCCACCTCGTCGACTGCAAGCCGCTGACGGTGATCACCAGCAGCCTGACCATCATCGACACGCTCAAGGACGCGCCGGGCATCGAGACCATCTGCCTCGGCGGCCACTACAACGCGCGCTTCAACGCCTTCTTCGGCTATCTGTGCGAACAGGCGGTCGGCTCCCTGCGCGCCAACACGCTGTTCATGTCGACATCGACCATCCTCGGGCTCATCGCCTTTCACCAGCAGGAAGAAGTGGTGAAGACCAAGCGGGCGCTGATGGAAGCCGCCGACCGCAAGATCCTGCTGATCGACAGCTCCAAGTTCGGCAAGACGTCGCTGATCAAGCTCGCCATGCTCACCGAATTCGATCTGGTGATCACCGACAGCGGCCTTGCCCGGGCCGACGCCGACACCCTGCTGAAGGACGGCGTCAAGCTCAGCATCGTCGACGCCTGACGGCGACGGCGGCAAGGCGGCGGCCGAACACGGCGATCATCAATGCGGGAGGTTACGGGCGAGCGTGAAGCCCACCTACCCGGCGGTTATTGCTTCGGTTGGGACCGGCCTCAGCCGTTTGCGCGCCGCCATGGCCCGCGAGACCAGCGAGACAAGTCCCTCCGCCGACCAGGCGGCACGGCCGACGAACAGGCCGTCGATGGCCGGCTCGGCGGCAAGCGCCGCGGCGTTTTCGAGATTGACGCTGCCGCCGTAAAGCACCGGCACCGACGGAGCCCCAAGCTCCTTCAGGGCGTCGTGCAGGGCGACATGGACGGCGCCCGCCTCGTCGGGCGTCGCCGGCATGCCGCTCTCGCCGATCGCCCAGACCGGTTCATAGGCAACCAGAGAGCGGCCGATCTCGGCCCTGGTCAATCCGGCGAAAGCCAGCCTTACCTGGCGCACCACGGCCGCGGCCGACGCGCCGGCCGCCCGCTCCTCGGCGCTGTCGCCGACGCAGACCAGCGGCCTCAGGCCATGCCGCAGGGCGGCCTTCACCTTCAGATTGATCGTCGCGTCGGTCTCGCCGAAATATTCCCGGCGCTCGGAATGGCCGAGCTCGACCAGATCGATGCGGAACTCCTCCAGCATCGAGGCGGAGATTTCGCCGGTATAGGCGCCGGCCTCGGCCCAGTGCATGTTTTGCGCCCCGAGCAGCACCGGCGCCGCGCCGATCGCTTCGCGCGCCGCGGCGAGCGCCGTGAAGGGCGGAATGATGAACAGCGCGCAATCGGCGCCGGCCTCGTCCGGCAACCGCGCCTTCAGGTCGGCGATATAGCGCCGGGTTTCGGCAACCGTCTTGTTCATCTTCCAGCCGGTGCCGATCCAGAATGTGCTCACCTCTGCCTCCGCCTGACGGACGCGAAGGCTCTCCGGCCCTCGCCCGTCCCTGCCATTATCGCCGTCGAGCGTCAGGCGGCAATATAGTCGCGCATCGCCTCGAGGATCAGCGACATCGAGACGGCGCCCGGGTCCGGATGGCCGAGCGACCGCTCGCCCAGCGTCCGTGCCTTGCCGGTGGTGGCGATCATGCCCTTGGTCGCCTCGACCCCGCCCTTGGCGGCGTCGGTGGCCTGCCGCACCGCCTCGGCGAGACCGCCGGCGATGGCCGCCTCGGCGGCGGCGGCGGCCGGCGCCAAGGCATCGATCATCGTCTTCTGGCCGGGCTGGGCGCCGCCGCGCTTTTCCACGCCTTCGAGGCCTTGGCGGAGAAAGGCGGCGAAGCCCGCGGCATCCAGCACCGGACGCTCCTCGAAGGCGGCGCTGCCGGCCCGGAACAGCGTGCCGAAAACGGCGCCGGCGGCACCGCCGGTCTTGGCCATGATCGCCGTGCCGGCGGCCTTGAACACCTTGGCCACCGACTCGGGATCGATGGCGGCCATGGTTTCCTCGACGGCGGAGAAGCCGCGCCGCATGCCGATGCCGTGATCGCCGTCGCCGATCGCCTGGTCGACCTCGGTGAGCATGTCGACGCTGGCGACGAGATGCCGGGCGACGGCCGTCAGCATGTCGCGCGCCTGGGACGGAGTGAGCGTGTCGTACATCGGTCAGGCCCTCGAATAGGCAAAGGAACGGGCGGGCATGTCGAGATAGCGCTTGAGCTCGCCGTCGAGCTTCATCAGCGTGATCGACAGGCCGGCCATCTCCTGGCAGGTCAGGAAGGAGCCGACGTCGGTGCGGTGGACGGCAATCCCCCGCGCCTTCAGGACGTGATGCACCTTGCGAGCGACGATCAGCATTTCCATGCAGGTCGTCGCGCCGAGGTTATTGACCAGGAGCGCGACCTCGTCGCCGGCCGAAAACGGCAGGTCGGCGAGGATGCGGTCGGTCATCTCCTCGGCGATGGCGTCGGCATCGGTGATCTTGCGGCGGGCGATGCCGGGTTCGCCATGGGCGCCCATGCCGATCTCGATCTCGTCCTCCGGCAGCTCGAAGGTGCGCTCGCCGGTCTCGGGAATCGAGCCGGCGGCCAGCGCGACGCCCATCGAGCGGGTGTTGTCGCGCGCCTTGACGGCGACGCGATACACCTCGTCGAGATCGGACAGCTCGGCGGCGGCCCCGCCGGCCACCTTGATGACGAAGAAATCGCCGGCGATGCCGCGCCGGTCCGTGATGCGGTCAAGCGGCGCGGCGGCGACGTCGTCCCACACCCGCACGGTGCGGGTGACGATGCCCACCTCCTCGGCCAGCTCGGCGGCGATGTCGAAGTTCATGTTGTCGCCGGCATAATTGCCGTAGACCATCAACACGCCCCGGCCGCGATCGACCGCCGACAACGTGTCGAGAATGAGATCGGGCGTCGGCGCGGCGAACACCTCGCCGCAGGGCGCGCCGTCGGCGAGATTGGGGCCGACGAAGCCCGGGAACATCGGCTCGTGGCCGCTGCCGCCGCCGATCAGCAAGGCCACCTTGCCGTCGGCGATCTCCGTCCGCACCACGGCATTGCGACCGTCGAGACGGCGAAGATCACCGCCGCAGGCGGCGGTCAAACCGTCGATCAGCTCGGTGACGACATCGACCGGATTGTTGAGCAGTTTCTTCGGCTTGCCCATGCCGAACCTCCCATTTTCGTTTATGCGGCCGGGATTGCGCGCGGGCATCCCGTCCAGTTGGGGCAATAGGGCCATCCGAATGAGCACATGTCAATGACAATTTCAGAATTTTGTTATTTTAGTATCCTAAAACTGTTGTTTTTTAGGCCACATGCCACGATTGACGTTGCATACGAACTCCGGATCGGCACCGGCAAGGCAGCCAAGAACGCTGGCGATATCGCCTCATATAATTGTTTTTGATGTATTTTTTGATTTCTGACCGATATTTTCATTCAGGATCAAGCGAAACATCCCAGGAAGCAACGTCTCAGCGATCGGCTTGCCCCTGGCGCACATCAATGTTATCAAATGATCATAGATCGTGACGCCATGGGGCGAGCCGGTTCCGCCAACGGGACGACGGCCGCCGGGCGGACACAGATCGAGCCGCACGGCGCCTGGCGCCGCGCAGGAAGAAGGCGGAGGAAAAAGACATGAAGGCGCTTGTTCTCGAAGAGATCGGCAAGATCCGTCTGCGGGACATCGATCTACCGACCGTGCCCGGACCGGACGACGTCAAGATCGCCATGAAGAACGTCGGCATCTGCGGCAGCGACGTCCACTTCTACGAATACGGCAACATCGGCCCGTTCGTCGTCAGGGAGCCGATGGTGCTCGGCCACGAGGGCTCGGGCGTCGTGGTGGCGGTCGGCGCCAACGTCACGTCGCTGAAGGTCGGCGACAAGGTCTGCATGGAGCCCGGCATTCCCGACTGGACGTCGCGGGCCGCGCGCATGGGCCTTTACAATCTCGACCCGGCCGTCCGCTTCTGGGCGACGCCGCCGGTGCACGGCTGCCTGGCGCCGGAGGTGGTGCATCCGGCCAACCTGACCTTCAAGCTGCCGGACAACGTCAGCCTCGCCGAGGGCGCGATGGTCGAGCCGCTGGCCGTCGGCATGCAGGCCGCCACCAAGGCCCGCGTCCAGCCCGGCGCCACGGCCGCGGTCATCGGCTCGGGGACGATCGGCATCATGACCGCCCTGTCGGCGGTGGCCGCCGGCTGCTCGGACGTGTTCGTCATCGACCTGCAGCAGGAAAAGCTCGATGTCGCCGCCCAGTATCCGGCGCTGACGCCGGTCAACCTCGCCAAGGAGGACGCCGTCGCCCGGGTGCGGGCCGCTACCGGCGGCTGGGGCGTCGACGCCGTCTTCGAGGCGAGCGGCAGCATGAAGGCCTACGACACGCTGTTCGACTACGCCTGCCCCGGCGGCTGCGCGGTGCTGGTCGGCATGCCGGCCAAGCCGGTGGCCTACGACGTGGTGGCCGGACAGGCCAAGGAATTGCGCGTCGAGCACGTCTTCCGCTACGCCAACATCTACGACCGGGCCATCAACCTGTTGGCCTCCGGCAAGATCGACGTCAAGCCGCTGATCTCGAAGTATTATTCGTTCGAGCAGGCGGTCGAGGCCTTCGAGTTCGCGGCCAAGGCGCCGGCCAACGTCATCAAGACGCAGATCGTCTTCGCCTGATACCGACGCCGCCGGGCCTAGAGCATCGGACCGAAAAGTGGGAACCGGTTTTCGGTCCGATGCGATAACAAAAAACTGGATCGTCATGCGTCTGTCAGGACGCATGACGATCTAACGGATTCGGCGGCATCATTCTTTTCGCTACTGGCCGGTCGCCAGCCGCTGCGCCCGTTGCCGCCGCTTGCTGGTGGCGTCGTCGAGGGCGAGGACCGTGTGGGCGTTGGCCGCGCTGGTGGCCAGCGTGTTGACCACGCCGGTCCTGAGCGCGCCCAGGATGCCGGCCGCCTTGGTGTTCTCGCTGGCGATGGCGATGACGTTGGGGATCCGCTCGAGCTCGCCGATGGTCAGCCCGATGATGCGCCCCTGCATCGGCGTCCGCGACTGATGGCCCTCGATGTCGATGAAATCGTAGCCCATCAGATCGCCGATGGTTCCCGACAGGCGCGCCTCGACGATCTCCTGCGGCGAGAACCAGCCCATGCGGACCATGTTGCTGTCCTCGCTGAGATCGCCGACGCCGATCAGCGCCAGGTCGGCGCGGCGCGCCCGGTCGAGCGTCTGCTTGATGGTGTCGTTCTTCAGAAGGGCGGCGCGGATGTCCGGATTGGCGACCAAGGCCGGCGCGTAGAGCGTCTCGCTCTCGCCGCCGAAGCGGGAGGCGAGGCGGCGGCAGATGTGGTCCGGGTTCATGAACTCGCCGGCCCGGAGCGAGCCGCCGATCGCCGACACGAAGGTGACCGCCTTCTGGGTGGGCGCGAAGATGTTGTCGGCCACGGCACCGACGTTGCGCCCCATGCCGACGGCGACGATCATGCCGTCGAGCAGCGTCTTGTCGAGATAGTTGGCCACGAGGTTGGCGAGCGCCGACCGCTGGGCGTCGGGATCGCGATTGTCGGCGGCGATCAACACCCGGTCGACCCCGAAGCGCTTCACGAACTCCTGCTCCAGCCTGAGGCTCAGCGTCGGATGGGTCCGGACGGCGATCTCGACGATGCCCTCCTCGCGCGCCTGGCGGAGCAGCCGGCCGATCTTGGCGCGCGACATGTGATATTTGCGGGAGAGCGCCTCCTGCGTCTCCTGCTCGAGATAGTAGGCCGCGGCAATCTCGGTGAGGATGGTCAGCTCTGGATCGTTCATGGTCTCTGGCATCCCATCCCGCCGCGCCGACGGCTCGCCCGAACGGTGATTTAACACGGGAGGCGGGGCATGATCAGCCCCGCCGACCGGCGTAGGATGAGATCAGGCCGCCCGGATCTCCTCGACGAAGGCGCACACTTCCTCGCCGAGCTGGGCCGACTGCCGCTTCAGCTCCTCGGAGACGGTGAGCACGTGCCGCGCCGTCGTGTCGGTCAGTTGCGAGGAGGCGCCGACCTTTTCCATGATCGCCGTCACCTCCGAGGCCGCCTCGGCGGCGCGCTGGGTGTTGCGGGCGATCTCGGAGGTCGCCGAGCCCTGCTCCTCGACGGCCGAGGCGATCGACTGCGAGGACAGCTCGATGCTGGAAAGCGTTTCGACGATGCCGTCCATCGCCCGCTCCGCCGCGTCGGTCGCCGCCTTGATCTCGCCGATCTTGCCGCCGATCTTCTCGGTCGCCCCGGTGGTCTGGTTGGCCAGTTCCTTGACCTCGGCGGCGACGATGGCAAAGCCCCGGCCGGCCTCGCCGGCCCTCGCCGCCTCGATGGCGGCGTTGAGCGCCAGGAGGTTGGTCTGGGAGGCGATGTCGCTGATCATGCTGACCACCTCGCCGATCTCGTGCACCGCCGTCGACAGCACCCTTACGCTGGAAACGCTGTCGCGGGCTTCCTCGGCCGCCTGGCTGGCGGTCAGCGACGAGCGTTCGACCAGCGAGGCGATTTCCTGGATGGAGGCGGCGAGCTCCTCGGCGCTGGCGGCGACGGCATGCACGTTCTGCGAGGCGTGATCGGCGGACGACGAGCCCTCCTGCCCCTGCCGCGCCGTGTCGCTGGCCGTCTCGGTCAGATTGTTGGCCGAATCGGCGAGCGCCATCGACGACGCTCCGAAGCCGGACACCATCTCCTGCGTCCGCTCGACGAAGCGCTCGGCCAGCCTGGCGCGCTCGGCGATCACCGCCTGCTGACGGGCATCGATCTCCTTCTGGGCGGCGCGCTCGGCAACGCCGGCCGCCAGGGCGCGGCGCAGGGCCTCGAGGCTCTCGGCCAGCGCGCCGACCTCGTCCTTGCGGCGGTCGTGGGGAATGGCAAGATCGTAGTTGCCGCCCTCGATCTCGGCCATCAGGCCGAGCAGCCGGCGCAGCGGCCGCGAAACCGTCCGGCTCATGAAGCCGATGCCGACGGCCATCACGACGATGACGGCGAGCAGCGTTCCGCCGGCGGCGAATCCGATCGACAGCCAGGAATAGGCGTTGTTGGCCTGCGACTCCGTCCGCACATCCTTCAGCAGCAGATCGTTGAAGCGGACGGCGGTGGCCTGGGTCTTTTCGATGACCGGCGTGCAGGACTTCTGCATGTCGTCGACGGCGGCGGCGATCTGTCCGCGATCGGAGGAGGCCAGCCGCTCCATGACGCTGCCGCAGGTCTCCAGGAAGACCTTGTCAATGCTGGCGCGGATCGCCTTCAGCTCCGCGTCCTTGGCCGGCAGCGCCTTGGCGGCGGCGTCGATGTATTTGTTGAAATTGGAGCGGCTGGTGGTGCGCAGCATCGCCGCTTCCTGGATCTGCTCCGGGCTGGACGCCGCCGCGTTCTGATACATCGATGTTACGATGTCGGAGATCGCGCGATTGGCTCGGCCGACGTAATCGGCCGCCGCCACCGAACCGTTGAGCAGATCCGAATAGCGCTGGTCGACCATCAGCATGTTGACCGACGAGTAGCCGCTGCCGAGCAGCGCCATCACGCCCAGCATGCCGACCAGCAAATTGGTCTTGACCATCAGTGAAGCATTGACGATTCGCATGACCTCTCCCTTCCAGAACCAGACTTGTGCTCCCTGAGGACCTGCCTCGCCGCCGGTTCACAGCAAGCCGTCATTCGGCGGCCACTCCTCCTCCTGTGATCCACAACCGTTGTTCGGCTCTCTTCCGTGACGGATCACAAGAAGCGACACGACAAAGTGCCGGGATTTCCCCGCCCTCCTGGAGGCGGCGGCCGGCGATTGTCACTTCATCGCCGATAATATCATCATGATTGTTGATATTATTCTAACGCGAGAGCGTCATATGCAATCATCGGATCCGAGACGGCCGGCATGGCCGCCGATAGGCCGATGCAAGCGGTCCGGACGACAAAAGGCCCGCATCGCGTTGGCGATGCGGGCAAAAGCCCTGCTTCCGGGCCGGAGCGGCGGACGCCCGGATATATCGGGCCGCCGCTCCGGTCTTTTGTTGGCGCATCGGACCGAAAAGCGGAGCCACTTTTCGGTCCGGATGCTCCGGCGGTGCGCACCGCACACCTCGGCAGTGCGACCGGCGTCGATTCGACCGTCTCCGGCTCCGTTCGTTCCTTTCGGGGGACCAAAGGCCGACGGAGCCGGACGGCCCGGCAAGCACGGCTTCGTCCGGAGGGTCGCTACCCTGTCGTTACTCGGCCAGCACGAAGGGCGAGGTCATCTTGTCGACGTTGTCCTTGGTGATCAGGATGCAGTCGTAGAGCTGCTTCTCGGTGTCGACGCCGGTCTTGCCGGTCTTGATGAAGCTGTCCGCCTGCTCGACGGCCTTCTGCGAGAAGATCGCCACCGGTTGGAGGACGGTGTACTGCAGTTCGCCGGCCTTGATGGCGGCGACCGCGTCGGGCGAACCGTCGAAGCCGCCCACCTTCACCTGATCGAGCTTGCCGGCTTCCTTGAGAGCGGCGATCGCGCCGAGCGCCATCTCGTCGTTGCCGGAGATCACGCCGATGATGTCGGGATGAGCCTGCAGCAGCGACTGCATCTTCTGGTGGCCCTGGGCGCGGTCCCAGTTGGCGACTTCGCGGCCGACCTTGACCAGATCGGGATACTGGGTCAGCACGGTCTCGAAGCCGTTGGAACGGGTGGCGGCGTTGTTGTCGGCCGGGTTGCCGAACAGCTCGACGTAGTTACCCGTCTCGCCGACCATCTGCACCCACTGCTGGGCGCCGGCCGCCGCTCCCTGGGCGTTGTTGGAAACCAGCTGCGCCTTGGCGAGGCCTTCCTGGTTGATCTCGGCGTTGACCAGGAACACCGGGATATTGGCGGCGATCGCCTTCTTGACGGCGCCCACCGAACCATCGGCATTGGCCGGATCGAGGATGATCGCCACCGACTTGTTGGTGATCGCCGTGTCGATCAGCGTGCTTTCGGTGTTGGTGTCGCCCTTGTGGGCGGCGACGTTGGCCGTATAGCCGAGCTTCTCGGCGGTCGCCTTGGCCACTTCACCTTCGGTGAACCAGTAGGGGTTGGCCGGATCGGTGACGATGATGGAGATGAGGCCGTCGGCATAGGCGTAGCCGCTCATCATAGGAGCCACGGCGGCGGCGGCCAGAAGCACGCGGCGGAAGGCGTTAGGCATATTTCTCTCTCCCTAGGTTGTTTTCGCGCCGAACAGGCAGCGAAGCTTTCCGCCCAGGCATTTTCCTCCGGCCTGGAGCAGAGAAGAGCGGAAGGACGGCGGCTCAGAAGCGCTTGCCACCGTACTGAAGGCTGTTGAGCAACACGGCGAGAACGATGACCGCGCCGGTGAATACGGTCTGCCAGTAGGCGGAGACGCCGATGATCACCAGGCCGTCCGACAGGAAGCCGATGACGAAGGCGCCCAGCATGGTGCCGCGCACCGTGCCGCGACCGCCGCTGAGCGACGCGCCACCGATCACCACGGCGGCGATGGCGATCATCTCGTAGGTGAAGCCGGCGGTCGGACCGGCCGAGGTGAGCTGCGAGGACAGCACCAGACCGGCGACCGACGCCAGCATGCCGGACAGCGCGTAGACGCAGATGTGAACGAAGGGCACCGGCACGCCCGACAGCTCGGCGGCGCGCTGATTGCCGCCGGTGGCGTAGATCCAGCGGCCGAAGGCGCTGCGGGCCAGCACGATGCCGAAGATGGCGGCCAGCAAGGCAAGGATGATGACGCTGACCGGGATGCCGAACAGACGGTTGAAGCCCAGCCAGTCGAAACCGGTGTTGCCATAGGCCTCGTTGCCGCCGAGGTTGTTGTAGGTGAGGCCGTTGGTGATGAGCAGAGCGATGCCGCGCGCGACGTACATGATGCCCAGCGTCGCCACGAAGGACGGGACGCGCAGATAGGCGACGAGAACGCCGGTGATCGAGCCGAGAAAGGCGCCGAAGGCCAGCGTCATCACCGTCACCGCCCACACCGGCGGATAGACGATGACGCCAAGCGAGTTGAAGCTGACGCCCTGCATCAGGAAGCCGGCGATGATGCCGGCAAGCCCGAGCAACGAGCCGACCGACAGATCGATGCCGCCGGTCAGGATCACCAGGAGCATGCCGATCGCCAGGATGCCGTAGATCGCCACATGCGACGACATGATGAGAAGATTGCTGACCGTCAGGTAGTTCGGCGACATCAGCGAAAAGAAGACGATGATGACCAGAAGCGCCCCGAAAGCGCGGCCTTCGATGAGAAGGTCGGCAAGGTTGATCTTCTGCTTTGCAGCGGTCGGGTTCATTTTTGAAACATCTGTGCTAGACATCGACGTTGTCCTGCTCATTCGACTTTAGTGGACAACGGCTTCACCCGAAGCCGCCATAATTCGTGCCTTGGTCACGTCCGAGCCGAACTCGGCAGAGATCTTGCCCTTGTGCATGACGATGATGCGGTGAGCGACGCTCAGGCATTCGCCGACTTCCGAAGTGGTGTAGAGAACGGCCAGCCCCTCGCGGGCGCCCTCGGCGAGCAGGCGGAAGACCTCCGCCTTGGCGCCGATGTCGATGCCGCGGCTCGGCTCGTCGAGCAGGATCGCCTTGGGGTTGGTCGACCACATCTTGCCGATCACCACCTTCTGCTGGTTGCCGCCGGACAGCGAGCCGATCAGGTGATCGGGCGAGCCGGCCTTGACGGTGGTGCGGCGGATGGCGTTGTCGATATGCTCGCGTTCGAGCCGCCTGGAGGTGAACAGGCCGCGCACCAGACGGCGCAGATTGGCAAGCGACAGGTTCTGGCCGATGGTCATGGTCTGCACCAGGCCGTCGCGCTGGCGGTCCTCGGGGACCAGCACCAGGCCCTCGGCGATCCGCTCGGCGATGCTGGCACGGGTGATGTCGCGGTCGTTGAGCGCGACCTTGCCGTGCCGGGCGGCGAGCCGTCCGGCCAGGCATTCGAGCAGTTCGGTGCGTCCGGCGCCCATCAGCCCGTAGATGCAGACGATTTCTCCGGCGCGCACGTCGAGCGACAGCTCGTCGACCAGCTTCTGGTTGCCGGTGGCATCGACCACCGTGACTTCCTCGACCTGCAGCACGACGTTGCCGAACGGATAGCCGGTGGGCGGAGAGCCGAGGTTGAAGTGCTCGCCGACCATGTGGCGGACGATCCATTCGAGGTCGATGTCGCCGCGCGGCGCGTAGGCCGTCATGTTGCCGTCGCGCAGGACGACGGCGTGATCGGTGATCTGCAGCGCTTCCTCGAGGTGATGGGAAATATAGACGATCGACACGCCCCGGCTCTTCAGGTCGCGGATCACCTTGAACAGCACCTCGACCTCGGAGGCGGACAGCGCGGACGTCGGCTCGTCCATGATCAGGATGCGGCTGTTGACCGACAGGGCGCGGGCGATCTCGACGATCTGCTGCTGGCCGAGGCGCAGATCCTCGACCTTGGTGCGCGGATCGATGTTCTCCTCGAGCTCGGCGAGCAGCAGGCGGCACTGCCGCTCCTCCTCGGCGAAGTCCACCCCCTTCATGGTGCGGATCTCGCGGCCCATGAAGATGTTGTCGCGCACCGTCATGTTCGGCGCGAGGCTGAGCTCCTGATGGATGATGGAAATGCCGTGGTTGCGCGCGTCGGTCGACGAGTCGAACTCGATCGGCTCGCCGTCGAGGATGATGGTGCCGGAGGTCGGCTTGTAGACGCCCGACAGGATCTTCATCAGGGTCGACTTGCCGGCGCCGTTCTCGCCGAACAGCGCGGTCACCTGGCCGCGCCGGACGTCGAAGTTCACGCCCTTGAGCGCCTGGATGCTGCCGAACACCTTGGCGACGTTGCGCGCGCTCAGCACGATCTCGGAGGTTTCGGGCGCGGCGACGGGGATGACGGACGTGTCCACTTTATTGGACCTCCAGGCGCACCGGCGTCACCAGCCAGCTCTTGGGATTGATCAGCCGGAAGGCGCCGACGATGCTGACCGTCTTGCCGGCCAGCGCGGAGGTGTCGACCTCGGCGAGAACGGTCTTCTTCATCTCGTTGTTCAGCGCCGAGCCGGCGTTCTGATATTCGATCTGGTTGGTGAACTGGCCGAAGGAGACGGTGCCGGTGGCATCCCGCAGCTCGGTGCCGTTGATGGCCGGCCCGGTCTGGACGCGGATCTTGACGTCCGGCACGTCGGCGACCGTGATCTCGCACAGCCCGGAGGCCAGCCGCTCGCCGGCGACGCCGGTGAATTTCACCGAGAAGACCGGCCCCGAGCCACCGGCGATGCCGTATTTGGCGACGGCCTCGTCCTTGTTGGCGGCGATCGCCTGCTGCAGGGTCGCCGCCTCGACGGCGCGCGCCTCGATCGCCGCCTTGATGTCGGGAAAGGCCTTGGCGCCGTAGACGGCGGCCGAGAAGCCGGCCTGCCGGAGGTCCTCGGACGAGCCGATCCGCACCACCTTGGTGTCCAGCGCGATGGCGAGGACAACGACGATCACGCCGCCAAGCAACGCGAAGCGGCGCCACTTCGGCCGTCCGGACGACAGCCCGCCCGCCTTCATTTCCACAGTTGACGCCTTTGCCTTGTTGATCATCGCCCAGGAACCTCGACCATTGATACCCATTCGCGAGGATGCCGACGCATCCGCTCATTGAGCGCCATTGCCGGTTTCTCATCTGCATCAAGGGCATGAGAAATCGGCAAGCGGACTGCCAAGAGGCATTTTCGATGCCCCCTGGCACGACGATCACAGCGAGGCCGGTTGGAAGCGGCGCACTTTGCCGGCACCCTGCCGGCAGCCGAGGCATACTCCCCCGACAACGATGCCAACGCCGGCATCGCCAGTGAAAATGTCCGGATTTCCTCCCAGTCGACGCGCCTCGGACTCTCCTCGCCACCGAGCGTGTGATCTGTTGTTATTTTGATCAAACCATACGGCAACCGTAACACGGATGTCAATGACTTATGTTTTCTTTATACCACAAATATGTTCTTTTTCGGCGAACCCGCGCGGGAAAATCGCAAGCCGCTCGCGTACCGGGAGAGTTGGCCCGGTTTGGAGACGAGATGATTTATATAATCTAAACAATTATTTGAAGGGACATGGCTCCTGCGGTGGCGCGAGGCCGGCCGGCCTCCGCCTCCGTCCGCAACCATGCATCATGGAACGTAACAACATTCCCTCACCCACCCCGCCCGAGCGAGGCACCCAGATCCGGTGCGGGGCCACGGCGCTAGGGCTGCGCGATATGATCCGCGCGACAATGGCGGGATAGCCTTGGCGGACCAATTCCATACTGTCTTGATCATATACATTCATGCATGTATGTAAACGTCCGCAAAGGATGTGCATCGACATGCCGCGCAGAACCAAGCCCGAAGCCGAGCATACGCGAGAAACGGTGCTGGACGCCGCCATCCAGGTGTTTCTGGACCAAGGCGTTGCAAGGGCTACCTTGGAAGATATCGGCCGGGTAGCGGGGACGACGCGAGGCGCCGTCTATTGGCATTTCCACAGCAAGATCAATCTACTGATCGCGATCGACGAACGAGTCCGCCTGTTCGGCGAGGAGGTGCTGGCCAAGGTCGGCTCCTATAGCGGGCCGGATCCGCTGGGGGAGTTGGGCCGGGCGCTGATCGCCGCCTTCGAAATCATCGAATCCGACCCGCATCTTCGGCCCATGCTGACGGTGCTGCTGCTGCGGTGCGAATATACCAGCGAGATGGCGCCGATGAGGGAGCGGCAACAGCGTTCCAACGAGGCGCTGCGGGCCGAGCTCGGCAGGATTTCCCGACTTGCGGCCACGGCGGGCCTGCTTGCTCCGCCGTGGCGACCGGAGACGGCGGTAACAGCGCTGCGTGCCCTGCTGGCCGGTTTGATTCACAACTGGCTTCAGGACGCGGAATTTCGTCTCGCCGTCGACGGAGGGGACGCGGTGCGATCCCTCATGATGTCGATGGGCGTTTCTTCCCCTTCGGCAGCCGCCCGGTCGACCTCGGAGGCTTGATTGAAGCTCTGTTCCAGCCTTGTGCTTTTCGCCCTCCTGACCCTGCTCGCCGCCTGTGCCGACCGCCCCGGTCCCGATGCTCTGCGCGCCACGGCCGTTTCGGCGCCGGGCGCCAGGACGGTGACGGTCTACGTCGCGACGACCAGACAGCGCGCCGAGGGCCAGGACGACCTGTTCACCGCCAGCCGCGCCGATCAGGTGAGCTATGCCAGGTTCACCATATCGGTCCCGCCCGGGCACAAGGCCGGCGAGATCGAATGGCCGGGGCGGACACCCGATCCGGGCAAGGACTTCGTCACCGTCGAGCGACGGCTTCTCGACCGGGCCGCATTCGAACAGGAGGTGTCGCGCCGGCGGGGCGGACGGCCGCCGTCCGTCGGCGTCTTTGTGCACGGCTACAACACCAACTTCACCGAAGCCGTGTTCCGGATGGCGCAAATGTCCGCCGATGCCGGAGTGGATGGCGTCCCGATCCTTTTTGCCTGGCCGTCCGAAGGCAGCGTCACCGGCTACGTGGCCGACAAGGATGCCGTCACCTATTCCCGTGACCAGCTCACGGAGCTGCTGACCATGCTGGCCCGCAGGCGGACGACCGGCCCGATCACGCTCGTCGGCCACAGCATGGGCGGGTGGCTGACGGCCGAGACGGTGCGCCAGCTTCGCCTGACGGGACAGGATGCCGTCGTCCGTCGCCTGCACGTCATTCTCGCGGCTCCGGACATCGATGTGGATGTCTTCCGCTCCCAACTGGCGGTGATCGGCCCGCTTGACCCGCCGATGGTCATCCTGGTCTCGCCGGACGATTCGGCCCTCGGCCTGTCGGAGTTTCTTTCGGCCGACCGGCGGCGGACGGGCAGGCTCGACGTCAACGATCCGGCAATCCAGGAGGCGACCCGTGCCGCCGGGATTCAGGTCGTCGACATCTCGGGACTGGAGACGTCGGACAGCTTCAGGCACAACAGGTTTGTCGCGCTGGCCGCCCGATACCCCCAGTTCGCGACGATGGAGCAGAGCGGGGCCGGCGCCAGCTTGCGGCAGACCGGCGCCTTCGTCCTCAACACGGTCGGAACGGCCGTGTCGAGCCCGTTCGTGCTGGCCGGAAAGGTGATCGGCAGTGAATGAGGCCGCGACAGACAGGACGCCTGGACCCGAGACGGAGACGGGGCAGCGGCTCCGCTCCCGGCGTCGCGTCCTGGCGAAGGGGGCGCTCGCCCTTCTCATTGTCCCAGGGGCGGCATGGACGGCAGCAGCCGTATGGTTCCAGACGGAGCCGCCGCTCGGATGGCTCTGGCTCGCGGTGGTGGCCATGGTCGCCGGCGGCATTCTCCTTGCCGCGCGGCGCCGGCCGGGGCGGGCCTGGTTGGCCCTTGGCCTGGCGGCTGTTCTGACCGGTCTGTGGTGGACCTCGATCCGCCCGTCGAACGATCGCGACTGGGCCGAGGATGTCGCACGCGGGGTGACCGCCGAGATCGGCGGGTCCGAGGTCGTGGTCCACAATGTTCGTGCCTTCGACTGGCGAAGCGAGGAAGATTTTGTTCCGCGCTGGGAAAGCCGGCGCTATCGGCTCGACGACATCGCCTCCGTCGATCTCGTCAGTTCGGTGTGGGGCCACCCGGCGATCGCGCACACCCTGGTCAGCTTCGGCTTTGCGACCGGCGAGCACCTCGTCTTTTCGGCCGAGATCCGGAAAGAGCGGCATGAAGTCTTTTCCGAGCTCGGCGGCTTCTTCAAGGAATTCGAGCTGGTGATGATCGCCGCGGATGAAAGCGACATCCTCCGGCTGCGCACCAATATCCGGCGGGAGGAGGTTTCGCTGTTTCCCCTGCGCCTGAGGCCGGCGGAGGCGCGGGCGCTGTTCCTGTCCTATCTCGCCAAAGGCAATGCTCTGGCGGACACCCCTCAATTCTATCATACGGTTACCGCCAACTGCACGACGGTGATCTTTCAGCTCGCACGTCTGATCGAGCCCGGCATCCCCACCGACTGGCGCATCCTGCTCTCGGGCTACCTGCCGGACTATGTTCATGAACATGGCGGGATGCTTGCGACGCTTCCGCTGTCGGAGATCAAGCGGCGGGCGGCCATCAGCCGGCGCGCGCAACAAGCCGATCCATCGCTTCCTTATTCCCGCGTCATTCGGACAGGGCTGCCCGAGGCCCTCGTGGATGGACCGTGACGGGCTCCGCCTGGGGCAGACGCGATCTCCGGCGGCGCTCGAAATTGCGCCCAATCAAAGAGATAGAGCATTTCCGGTGAACCTGTCTTCGCCGGAAATGCTCTAGTTCGTCGTGTGTACCTAGGGCAAGTTCCCGGGCACGCGAACGTTCCTGTCACGCCGTCATCGCCGAGCGCATCGCCTCCATAGATCGTCATCCTCGCGAAGGCGAGGACCTCGGGACGAGAAGATGACGAGGGATGTATCAGGCGCCCCAGCGTTGCTGGAGCGCTATATCGGTGTCGAGCTTTGTTCTGCCTGAGGTCCTCGCCTGCGCGAGGATGACAGAATTATATATAGGGAACAAATGGATAGGCCGGCACACTGGTACCCGAGGCAAATTCCCCGGATACGCTATCTCTCAAGCTTGCCCGGGAATTTGCCCGGGTCCGTGAACGTCCCTGTCACGCCGTCGCCGCCGAGCACATCGATCCCATAAATTGTCATCCTCGCGCAGGCGAGGACCTCGGGACGAGAAGGTGACGAGGGATGTATCAGGCGCCTCAGCGTTGCTGGAGCGCCATATCGGCGTCGAGCTTTGTCCTGCCTGAGGTCCTCGCCTGCGCGAGGATGACAGCTTTATATGAGGATGATAGCTTTATACATGGGGAACAAAGGGATAGGCCGGCACACTGGTACCCAGGCAAATTCCCGAGTGCGCGAACGTTCCTATCAAGCCGCCGCCGCCGAGTACCGCGGCGCCGACGAGACAGATGGTCGCGACGGTGGTCAGGAGAGAATTGCCCAGCGCGGCCAGCCCGAGGACGAAAAGGGCGAGGCCGGCTACCAACAGCCGCCCCATTTCGCGCGCAGGAGATCAAGATCTTCCTAGCCGGTGTTCAGCGTGATCAATGGCGGCACAATTCTCCCCTGGGTAGCCGTTATGGAATTTCGACATTCCCGCGGATCTACCTACGCTTCCTCGTCGGGGACGTGCTTCGAATCGCCGCATCTCCTCGAGCGTCGGGCGCCCGGACATGGCCCGGGCCGCCGCTCCAGTCCTTTTGTTTGCGCAACGGCCCTCCCCTCACGCCTGGAAACGCCGTTTTGCTATTCCGTTGCTTTTCCCGACGATCTGGGCCGTCTCTTTACGGGCGCCTCTCCATTATCGGTATTCTGCGCCACGATAGGATCACCGGGCGGGCTCTCCTCGTCTCTCTCGACCAGCGACAGATATTCGTCCATGGCCTGAAACCAGTGGTCGAGTTCTTTTCCCTCCGGGCAACCTTCTTTTTCCCATAGTTCATGTGCGCGATTGCGAACCCAGGTCTCATCGATGTTCGGCATTTGATCTTCTTCCTCAAGTGTGTGGATCGTCGTTGCGGCTGTCGCGGATCAGTCGGGTCAATAGCCGGCGCCTCCGCTCTCACCGGCTATCGGCGTCACCGCCGGTTTCGCTCGTCCGTGGGCATCGCCCAAGGGCGAAAGGCCGTAGCGGCGTCTTCATCTCCCCGATGTCCGCCACGATGCGATCTCCCAACCTTTCCCGTCATTTGGGAAATACGCGCCATGTCCTTCGAGGTTAGCCTCGGTGACGGGTCCTCCTCGCCGGTGTCGTCCGGTCTTGTCCTGGGCCTGTTCATTGCCTCCTCCTCTCCTTGGGTGGCGACGCGGTTGGCAACCGTCCTCCCGGAAACCGACACGGCCACGCCGTTGTTCCGGTTCACCCCGGCCAGACGATGGTCGCCAGATCCAGCGGGACCCGGGCTAGCGGATGATGGGGAACCAGACGCGGCGTGTAGTCCGTCGCGGGTCTGTCCGCCGGCACCGTGCATGCGTATCGGCAATAGCCGTCCGGATTGGAATCGGCACCTTGCCGCCGGGCTTTCCCGACGAATGGCGCTTCCTCGCCGATGCCGTCCGCATAGATCTCCACCGCGAGATCGGCCGGGGAAAGCTGACCGAGGTAGACCTCGATCGAAAAGAGATGCGATTGGTCCCGCTGCTCGACCTGGACGGCCCCGAAGTGGATCGACGCGCCATGATCGCGCCAGCGCTTTCTCCACATGTTCATGTCCGTGGCAGGGTCGTTCAGCGCCGTCACCCGTTCTTCGTAGGCTTGGGCGGCGGGAAGATAAAATCCTTGAGTATAGTCGCGCACGTTTCGATTGGCCGAGAAGCGCGGCGTCAGGCGCGCCATGCTTTCCCGGACCCTTCCGATCCATCTGCCCGGCACGCCATCCGCTTGCCGGTCATAGAACTCCGGGATGATCTCCTCTTCGAGAAGCCGATAGAGTTCCGCCGCCTCCGCGGCGTCGATCGCCGGGTCGTCGCCGTGCTCCTGGCCGTCGCCGAGCGCCCACCCGACTTCCGGGCCGAACGCCTCCTGCCACCAACCGTCCAGCTCGGACAGATTCAACCCGCCATTGACGAGAATCTTCATGCCGCTCGTGCCGCTTGCCTCCCACGGACGCCTCGGCGTGTTGATCCACACATCGACTCCCTGCACGAGCCATTCGGCCTGCCGCATGTTGTAGTCGCGCAGGAAAATGAGCCGCGTTCGTAATTCGGGTTTCCTGGCGAAACCGTGCCACAGCCGGATGAGATCCTGGCCGCCCCGATCCTGCGGATGCGCCTTGCCCGCCAGGACCAGTTGAACCGGCCGCTCCCTGCTGGTCAGAATGCGGGCCAGCCGCTCGGGATCACTCAGGAGAAGCGCGGGACGCTTGTAGGTGGCGAAGCGCCGCGCGAAGCCGAGCGTCAGTGCGTTCGGATCGAAGACATCCCGGATTTCCTCCGGGTCGATCTCGATATCGCCGTCCTGAACCCTTTGGACGAGATAGTGCTTGCGGACTTCCTCGCACAAGGTTTTCCGGGCCTCGCAGCGCACCTGCCAGAGGCGGGACACGCCGGCCTTCCGGATGTTTTCTCCCAACCGATCGAGATTTCCCCGCCATCGGTCCTTCCCGCAAAGCTCGGTCCAGAGCTCGTCCGAGCCGGGTGAATCCCAGGTGGGGGCGTGGATTCCGTTCGTAACGTGGCCGACCGGTACCTCGCGTTGGGGCCACCGGGGAAAAAGGGGCTGGAAGAGTTTGCGGCTGACCGCTCCATGCAAGGCGCTCACGCCGTTGACGGCCCCGCTCGCACGTACCGCCAGGTAGGCCATGTTGAACGGTTCGAGGGGATTTTCGGCGCTCTGCCGGCCGAGCGCCAGAAATTTCTCCATCGTCGTTCCGAGGAATTTTTCCACATAAGTGCGGAAATACTTCCGTATCAGGCTCGGCTGGAAAAGATCGAAACCGGCCTCGACCGCGGTATGCGTGGTGAAGATGTTGCCGGCGCGGGTGACCGCGAGAGCCTCGTCGAAAGGTATACCTCTCTCGACCTGGAAGCAGCGCGCGCGCTCGATGGCGGCGAAGGCGGCATGTCCTTCGTTGAGATGGCAGACTTCAGGTTCGATCCCGAGTTTTTTGAGAAGCTGCCAACCGCAGATGCCCAGAACGATTTCCTGTTGGAGGCGGGTTTCCGATCCGCCTCCGTAGAGTTGGCTCGTGACGCTCCTGAACGTCACGGGATTGGCCGGATCGTTGGTGTCGAGAAGATAGAGCTTGTTTCTGCCAACCCTGACCTCCCAGGCCCTTATCCAGATGGAAGCGCCGGGGAGATCGATCTGCAGGCGCAGCAACTCCCCGTCGTCGGTGCGGATCGGCTGGATCGGCAACTGGTCGGGCTCGTTTGCGGGGTACAGAGCTTCCTGGTTGCCATCCGGATCGATGGCCTGGCGAAAGTAACCCTGCCCGTAGAGAAGCCCGACACCGATCACGGGAACGCCCAGATCGGCCGCCGCTTTCAACTGATCGCCGGCGACGTTGCCCAAGCCGCCCGAGTAGATCGGCAATGCCTCCGTCAGCATGAATTCCATGCTGAAATAGGCGATGGCCTTGGGCCGGCTCGCCTCGCATGCCTGCTCGTACCAACTGGATGCGGCATCGGCCTGCCGCGTCTCCTCCTGCACCTTCGTTATCCGGCTCAGGAAATCCGTCGTCCGCAGTAGCCATCTCAGCCTGTCGCGGGACACCGTGTGAAGAACGGCGACCGGGTTGCGGGTCGCCTGCCAGGTTTCCGCGTCGATTTCCTGCCAGAGGGCGTCGGAGAGATGGTTCCAGGACCACCGCAAATCCAGCGCGATTTCATTGAGGGCCAGATATCCCGCAAGATCTTCCGCTCTTTCAATCAACACCGTTCTCCTTGGGGGCTGTCGCTACGCCGGGCCTATCCGTCCACCCTCCATGTCGCGGAAACGCGAACCGGACACTCGCCAACTCGGCTAGAGCATTTCCGGCGAAAACAGGTTCGCCGGGAATGCTCCATTTCTTTGATCAGGCGCAATTTCGGACGCAAAACCGGTTCCCACCTTTGCTGAAATTGCTCTAGATTTTCGTTGCACCGTGATCGACGGGGATCTGGGCGGCGGTGATGGTGCGCGCTTCGTCGCTGGCGAGGAACAGGATGGCGTTTGCAACGTCTTCCGGCTCCGAAATCGGCGGATCGAGGAGAATCTGCCCCATCGCGGTCGCATAAGTCGGATTTTCCTCGAACAGCCTGCGCATCTCGGGATCGTCTTCGCTCATCGCCGTCCGCATGCCCCAGGGATGAACGGAATTGACGCGGATGCGATAGGGGGCGAGTTCGATCGCAGCGGATTTGACCAGTCCGACGACCCCGTGCTTGGCAGCGCTGTAATGCGCCTGACCGGGGAGCGATTTGATGCCGGCCACCGAGCTGACCGCGATGACCGAACCGCCATTGCCCGCCGCGATCATCGCCGGCGCGGCGGCCCGGAAGGTGTTGAAGACTCCGGTCAGGTTGATATCGATCATGTCCCGCCAGCGCTGCGGATCGATTTCCCAGAACCGTCCCCAGGTAATGATTCCGGCATTTGCGACGACGACGTCGAGACGGCCGGACTCATTCACGCCTTGTCGAACGAATTGTTCCAGGGCATCAAGATCCCGAACGTCGGCAAAGGCATGCGTCGCGCGCCGGCCGCGTTTGCGAACAGCGTGGCAGGTCGCAATCAGATCCAGCTCCACAGCCGGGATGTCCGAAAGTAGCAGGTCGGCCCCCTCCTCGGCCAACCGCAGGGCGATGGCCCGGCCGAGACCGCGTGCCGCTCCCGTCACGAATGCAACCTTTCCACCGACGCGATTCATCCGACGTCTCCTTTTGCGTTTTGTCCAAGCCGCCATCCCGGCTCCGGCCTGACGCAGGAATGTCCCGAACCGGCGCCGCTCGCTGCGCTTAGGCGAACATGGGCCGGAAGCCAAAGGAAAGGCGGACGGATGGAGCGGGGGACTGGGCAGTGATCGCTCCATCCGTCCTTTCAGCCTGAGGGGGTTCTTCAGGCCGACGGGGGCCGCTCTCCGATCGTGTCTTGCAGATAACCGATGAAGGCTTCCTCGAGAGGGGTGGTAGAGTTCGTCTCGACGATTTCGGAGGAAGACCCGCCCGTTCGAGCAAGTCATCGATGCGGCGCTGTCGTTCCTGCCAATCTTGGCCGAGCAGGCGACCAAAGAAATCGATCATGACATCATGGCCTTCGAGCCGGAGCCAAGAACAAAAGACAGATAATGTCCTAAGCCCAACTTCTGAGCTAATTAGGGATTCCCCACTGGATTCTTCCAAGCAACGGCTACTTCATTGGAGTCCAATTCAGCACTTCACCGAAATGTTACTGGAGAGGACGCTCCAAGAAAACTGCCTTCCTCCTCATTCCGAGGGCAAGCTAGATTAATCATCAGTAGATGACAACAAGAATCATCACCTGATGACAACTTTTTCAAGATTGATAGCGGCCGGGAACCCGGTGATATGAACCTTCGCCAGCGGGGGGGTGTGGCGTGGCTTGCCGGAGCATCGAACCTGGGCAACGCCGCCCTTGTTACGACTTCAGCCGACGAAAGCGGAAATGATGAAAGCGTTGACGATATCGATGAAGAAGCCGCAGACGAGGGGAACGACTATGAAGGCCCGGTGCGCCGCTCCGTATTGCTGCGTGACCGCCGTCATGTTGGCGATCGCGGTCGCAGTCGAGCCCAGCGTGATGCCGCCGAAGCCGGCCGACATCACCACCGCCTCGTAATCGCGCCCCATGAGGCGGAAAACGATGGTGACGGTATAGATCACGGTCAGGGCGATCTGGATCGCCAACGTGCAGGCGATGAAAGTGAAGACGCCATTGAGCTGCCACAACTGCAGTCCCATCAGCGCCATCGTCAGGAAAAGGCCCAGCGAGAGGTCCGACACCAGGGCAAGTCCGTCGTCGACACCTAGCCAGATGCGTTGGATCGCAGCGCTGAGGGTATAGGGAACGACGTTCCTGATCAGAATCCCGGCAAACAGGCAACTGACGAAGGTTGGAACCGTAAAGCCGCTGAGCGCGATCAACTGGCTGATCCCAAAGCCCAGGATAATGGCGATATTCAGGGCTAGAATAGCCCAGAGGACGCAGAAATAGTCCAGCCTGGATTGCGGGCGGTCGTTCGAGACGCCGATGTCGAGATCGCTGCCATGGGCCGGCGCGATCCGGTGCCTGCTCATGAGAAAGGCGGCGATCGGCCCGCCGATCACGCATGCGGCGATCAATCCCACGGTGTTGCTCGCGACACCGAGTTCCATGGCGTTTTCGATGCCGAGGCGATCGGTGAATAGCGGGGCCCAGGCGAGCGTCGTGCCGATACCGCCCGTCAGGGAGATGGAGCCGGTCATGAGTCCCGCCTTCGCCTCCAGCCCGAACCAGGACGCCATGACCATGCCCATGGCATTCTGGAGCAGCATGAACACGATGGCGAGAAGGAGAAGAATCAGCAACGGCTTGCCGCCCGACAACAGGCTGCCGACATCGGCCTTGAGGCCTATGCCGGCAAAAAAGATCAGAAGCAGGAAGTCGCGCATGCCGAGCTCGAAGGTGATTTTCTCGCCCAGGATGGCGTAAACTCCGGCGACGAGCGCCGCGCAGACGAGACCGCCCACCACCGGCTCCGGTACCGAGTATTTGCGAAGGAACGCGACATTCATGGAGAGAATCTTGCCGATGATCAGGAGAATCACGGCGATCGTGAAGGAAAGGAAGGCGTCTACCTGCATGTGAACCCGTCGTCGCTGTCGTGGAAGGGATGGGAATGCCGCGAAGCGGTCAAACGGTGTGGAATCCATTCAAGCTGGTGTTGCTCGATGATGTCCGCTCCATTCCGGGACGGGTTCGATCATCGCTGCTGCCATTTGCGTTCACCCGTCGTGCATGGATAGTTTACGCCTTTGACATGTCCGGGCGCCTTGGGGCCTGAATGTCGGTCATCACTCGTTGACTGCCTGGCGATGTGCCGATAGACCCACGCCGACGTCAATAGGTTTAGGGAAGAAAATGTCGAAACGAGTCATCCGTTCGGAAGCCGATGACACGACGCGGGAGCGAATCCTGAAAGCGGCGATGCTACGGTTTTCCGCGCATTCCTACGAGGAAACGGGATTGCGCGACATCGCGGCGGACGCCAAAGTCGACATGGCCTACGTTCACCGTTGCTTTGGTTCGAAGGAAAAGCTGTTCTACGAAGCCGTCAAGGCGACATTCCAGCCGGAACGCGTGTTCGTCGGAGAAACTCGCGACCTGCCTTCCATCTTGGCGAAAGACGTTCTGACGGACAGAGGCAAGGACGAGATCCGCTCTCTCGATATCGCCATCCGCTCCCTTTCCAGCCCCGACGCGTCGCGCGTGCTCCGCGAACTGATGATGGAGGACTTTGTCGGGCCGCTCATGCGCAAGCATGATGGGGTGTCCGAAAAAAGGGCGGCGGTGATCGCCGCGCTTCTGGGCGGTGTCGGCGTGCTCAGGGACGTGATCGGCGCCGCGGCTCTCCAGGAGGAGGAAGGCGGAGAACTGGAGCGCATCATCACAAACGTGATCGCCAGCCTTCTTGATGGCGAGCCGGACAACGACTGCACGAAGTCTACGAGCCCTTCGATGCGACCATCCGGTTGATCAGGGCATCCAGGTCAGCGAAATCCCCCGGAAGCTCCGCGGTGCGCGTGAGCAGTTCCAACATAGGCAAACGAGTATCGATTGCCTGGACGGCCGGGCGTCGCGGGCCGCCCGGCCCCTGATGAAACGAACGTCCCGCCCAACGGAATGGCGGCCGCCGGGCTCAGACGATGGTGTAGCCGCCGTCGATCAGCAGGTCGGCGCCGGTGATCATGTCGGCGGCGCTCGACGCCAGGAACACGGCGGCGGCGGCGATTTCCTCGGGCAGCGCGAAGCGGCCCACGGGAATGCGCGTCTTCAGCGCCTCGCCCTTGGGATTGTCCCAGGCCTTCCTGCCGAGGTCGGTGAGGACGACGGTGGGAGAGAGGGTGTTGACGTTGATGCCGTATTTACCCCACTCGGCGGCCAGCACCTTGCTGAGGCCGATGACGCCGAACTTCGACGCGCAGTAGGAGACGTGCTGGTCGATGGCCACGGTGCCGGCCTGCGAGGCCATGTTGATGATCTTGCCGCCCCGGCCGGCCCTGATCATCGCCTTGCCGGCGGCCTGCGACATGTAGAAGGTGCCGGACAGGTTGACGGCAATCGTCTGCTGCCAGTAGTCACGCGGCAGTTCCTCGGCCGGGGCGAGCTGCACGATTCCAGCGCTGTTGACCATGATGTCGAGGCGGCCGAATGCGTTCACGGCATCGGCGATCACCTGTTCGGCGGCGTCGGGATTGGAGACATCGCAGCCGAAGGACCGCGCGTCCCTGCCGAGCGTGTCGGCCCTGGCCCGGGCGATCTTTTCGTCGATGTCGATGACGCCGACCGTCGCTCCCTTGGCGGCGAAGGCGGAGGCGATGGCGCTGCCGATGCCGGAGCCGCCGCCGGTGACGAGCGCGACCTTGCCGGTCAGGGAGAAGCTGAGATCGATGGTGCTGGACTCGGTCATGACTGTCCTCGATTTCCAGGCGAGGGGCGGCGGTCCGCCCCTCGCCTCGCTGGTAGGTTAGGGATCGGACGTGCCGATTACTGGCGCGTGGCAAGCAGCGCGTCGACGTTCTCGGCGGTGACCGGCGTCCACGGCACGTTGTATTCCTTGTCCTTGCCGTCGTTCCACGGCATGTCCTTGCCGTACTTGGCCCAGATGTCGGACTCGGGCTTGTAGTCGCCCTTCTTGGCGTAGAAGATGGCGAGGTCCATGGCGCCCTGGGCCTGGGCGGTGGCGTCCTGCAGGATGGAGGTCATCTCGCCGGCCTTGGCGGCGCGCAGGCCGTCGGTGATGCCGTCGATGCCGGCAATGGCGAAGGACTTGACGTCGTTGCCGGCCGCCTTGATCGCCTCGATGGCGCCGAGCGCCATCTCGTCGTTCTGGCCGATGACGCCCTGGATCTGGCCCGGATGGGCGGTGAGCCAGTTCTCCATCAGCTTCTGCGCCTCGGCGCGCGACCAGTTGGCGGTCTGGTCCTCAAGCACCTTGACGTCGGGGCACTCGGCGAGCGCCTTCTTGTTGCCCTCGAGGCGCTGGATCTGGGCCGACTGGCCGATCGGGCCCTCGATGATCACCACGTTGCCCTTGCAGCCGATCTTGTCGAGGACGATCTTGGCTTCCATGTAGCCGGAAACCGTGTCGTCGGAGCCGACATAGGCGGACAGCAGGTCGGAATTGACGCGGGTGTTGGAGCCGATGACCGGAATCCCGGCGTCATGGGCGGTCTGTACGCCGGTCGCGCCGGCGTCGATGTCGATCGGCACGAAGATGATGGCGTCGAACTTCTGCGTCACCATGGACTTGAACTGGTCGTTCTGGACCAGGGCGTCGTAGCGGCCGTCGAACACCGTCAGCTCGACGTCGCCGTTCTTGACGGCCGGGTGCTGCTGCAGCGCCGCCGACCAGATCTGCATGAACTCGGCGTTGAGGCCGTAGGGCGCGGCGCCGATCTTGAGCTTCGCCGTCTGCGCCGTGGCCGGCACGGCCAGAAGGGCGGTAGCGGCGACGAGAGCAAGTGCCAGTTTTTTCATGACGTTTCCTCCACCTTTTCTTATGACGCCAATCGACACACCACATGACGGACGGCCGGAGCGGCCCCGTCCTCCTCCTGAAAGAGCTAGGCGCCGTAGCTTCTCTTCTGGTCCAGCATGACGGCGCCGACGATCAGGGCTCCCTTCAGCACCTGCTGGTAGTAGGATTGGATCCCCATCAGATCGAGGCCGTTGTTCATGACGCCGATGATCAGGGCGCCGATCAGCGTTCCGGTGATGCGGCCGACGCCGCCGGAGAGACTGGTGCCGCCGATGACCACCGCGGCGATGGCGTCGAGCTCGTAGGCGATGCCGGCCTGCGGCAGCGCCGAGCCGGTGCGGGCGCTGAGCAGCATGCCGGCGATGCCGGCGAGGCCCGCCGAGATGACGTAGACGGCGAAGCGGATGCGCACGACGTCGATGCCCGAGGTCTTGGCGGCGTGGGCGTTGCCGCCGACGGCGTAGATGTAGCGGCCGAAACGGGTTCGGGTCAGCGTCCACCAGGCCAGCCCGAAGATGACGGCCAGGATGATCACCGGGGCGGGAATGCCGAACACGTGGCCGGTGCCGATCCAGCGGAATTCGGGCGTCAGCGCCGGCACGGGACGGCCGCCGCCGTAGATCAGCGTCAGGCCGCGCGCCGCCGACAGCATGCCGAGCGTGGTGACGAAGGCGGGAACCGCGAAATAGGAGACGATGAGGCCCGACAGCGCGCCGCAGGCGACGCCGACCAGGACGCCGATCGCGAGCGGAATGACCACCGGATAGGGCGCGCCGTAGACGGCGGCGGTCGACGAGGTGGTGGCGAAGCTGGCGCTGACGATGCCGGCGAGCGCCACCACCGAGCCGACCGACAGGTCGATGCCGCCGGTCAGGATGACGAAGGTCATGCCGACGGCCAGCACGCCGTTGATCGACGTCTGGAGCAGCACGTTGGAAATGTTGCCGGGCGTCAGGAAGAACTCGTTGGACACCGAGAGAATGACAGCCAGGATCAGGAAGGCCAGAAAGATGCCGTATTCCTGGATGAGGGCCCGCCGCTGCTCGGCGGTGAACCATCTGGACCGGGTCTCGCTCATTGACACCATTCTCTCCTCTTGCGGCCGAGGCCGTGCGAACCGCTCAGGTCGACAGGTTGACGAGCGCCTGCGCGTCCGTCTCGCCGCGATCGAAGGTGCCGACGCTCCTGCCGTTCCTCATCACCATGATCCGGTCGGCCATGCCCAGGACCTCGTCGATCTCCGACGACACCATCACCACCGTGCCGCCGGAATTGGCGAAGTCGCACATGATGCGGTAGATCTCGCGCTTGGCGCCGACGTCGACGCCGCGCGTCGGCTCGTCCAGCAGCAGAATCCGGGGGTTGCGCAGAAACCACTTGCCGAGCACGACCTTCTGCTGGTTGCCGCCCGACAGGCCGGATACCGGCATGGTGTCGCGGGCCGCCTTGATCTGGAAATCGGCGCGCATGCGGCGGCTGGCGTCGGCCTCGCCGGCGCGGTTCATGACGAACAGCGGGCTGAGCGTCGGCAGGCTGGCCATGCAGATGTTGGCCCGGACGGAATCGAGCAGGTTGAGGCCGGTGGACTTGCGGTCCTCGGTGACCAGCGCCACGCCGAGCGCCATGGCGTCGGCCGGCCTGCGGATGGTCACCTGTTGGTCGTCGATGAGGATGGCGCCGGCCGACGCCTTCTCCAGGCCGAACAGGCACTCGAAGATCTCGGTGCGCCCCGATCCCATCAGGCCGTAGATCGCGAAGATCTCGCCCTTATGGGCGGAGAAGGAAATCGCCTCGAAGGCGTCCGGCCGGCAAAGATCCTCGACCCTGATTCCCACCGCGTCGCTCGGCGTGTTGGTCTTGACGTATTCTTCCGACAGCTCGCGGCCGACGATCATGCGGATCAGGTCCTGGCGCCTGACCTCGGCGAGCAGGCCGCTGCCGACATAGGCGCCGTCGCGGAAGGCGGTGTAGCTGTCGGCGATCTCGAAGATTTCCGACAGGCGGTGCGAGACGTAGACGACGCCGCGGCCGAGCGCCTGCAGGCGGCGGATGGCGGCGAACAGCCGCTGCGCCTCCCGCTCGCCGATCGCCGAGGTCGGCTCGTCCATGAAGATCACCTCGGCGTCGTGGCTGAGCGCCTTGGCGATCTCGACGAGCTGCATCTCGGCCACCGTCAGGTCGTTCATCCGCCGGGTGGCGCGGATGTTGAATTCGAGCTCGTCGAGGAGGGCCTGCGCCGCCCGGTTCATCGAATTGAAGTCGATGCCGCCGAACCGCCGCGACGGCTCCCGGCCGAGGTAGATGTTCTCGGCCACCGTCATGTGGGGAACCGGGCTGAGCTCCTGCTCGATGATGGCGATACCGGCGGCCAGCGCCTCGGCGGGGCTGGCGTAATCCACCTCGACGCCCCGGCGCCGGATGACGCCGCCGTCGCGCTTGTAGATGCCCATCAGGATCTTGAGGAACGTCGACTTGCCGGCGCCGTTGCCGCCGCACAGCGCGTGAACCGACCCGGCGCGCAATTCGAGCCGCCCATCGGACAAAGCTGCCACGCCGCCGAAGGACTTCTTCAGCCCCTCGACCTCAAGAAGACGTTCCACGTGCTCTCCTCCCGCATGCGTCCCCTTGCTCCGGGACGCATCTTCGAGCCGCCGCAGCCGCGACGTGGCTTATCGACGGCATTCCTCCATCATCAGCCCCGGACTGTCCTCACCACCGGGGGCTGTGATCTATTGTTATTTTGCTCAAATCATATGACGACCGTAACACATATGTCAATAGTAGCTGTTTTTATCCTACCAAATGAGTGTGAAATTGTTGCATTTGATGGATGGAGCACATCCGGCCAAGACGTGTTGGTCACCCGTCGCGGCATGAATCCGAGAAGGAGGAAGATAATTTCGATTGCGAAAACAATATGTTCTTCCGGATTCACATCGGTCGAAGGTTTACCCGCCAATGCGCAGCCGCCGGCGGGATGGAGCCATCGCCCCATCCCAAACGTAACAACATCGGCGAGGGAGACGGGACCGTGGATCCCGCGCGCGATCGGCGACCGGCGCGGGACGACCCGGAACCGGCTCAGGCCGGCAGCCTGGCGCGCAGCAGCCCGCACAGGGTTTCGGTGTCCTTGCCGAACTGGCGGATACCCTCGGCCAGCTTTTCGGTGGCCATGGCATCCTCGTTGAGCTGCCAGCGGAAGTTGGTCTCGTCGAGATCGAGCGGCCGGATGTCGCGCGACGGCGGATTGGCGCCGAGATGACGCTCCACCGGTCCTTCGGCGGCGCGCAATTCCTCCAGGAGGTTGGGACTGATGGTCAGGCGATCGCAGCCGGCAAGACCGAGGATCTGGTCTGTGTTGCGGAAGGAGGCGCCCATCACCACCGTCTTGTAGCCGAAGGCCCGGAAGTAGTCGTAAATCTCCCGGACCGAACGGACGCCCGGATCATCCTCGGCGGAGGTGACGACGGTGCCGTGGGCCTTGTGCCAGTCGGTGATGCGCCCGACGAAGGGCGAGATCAGGAAGACGCCGGCGGCGCCGCACAGGGCGGCCTGGGCCTTGGCGAAGATCAGCGTCAGGTTGCAGGCGATGCCCTTTTCCTTGAGCTCGGCCGCCGCCCTGACGCCCTCCCAGGTGGCGGCGATCTTGATCAGGATGCGCGACGGATCGACGCCGGCCTCCCGATAGATGGCGATCAGCCGTTCGGCGCGCTTCACCGTGCGGGCCGTGTCGAACGACAGCCGGGCGTCCACTTCGGTCGACACGTAGCCCGGCACGATGCGGGACAGCTCGGCGCCGAAATTGACCGCCAGCTTGTCGAGCGCCAGCTCGAGGCGGGCCTCCCCGCCGCGCTCGCGGGCAACGGCGTAGGCGACGGCGTCATCCATCAGCGCGGCATATTCGGGCTTGCTCGCCGCCTTGAGGATGAGGCTGGGATTGGTGGTGCAGTCCTCGGCCCGCACCGCCTTGATCTGGGCGATGTCGCCGGTGTCGGCGACGATCACCGTGTGACGGGCAAGTCCGGCCAGTTTGTCGGTCATGACGGTTTACCTTCCTTCCGGCGTCCGGCGGCAACCGCGCCGCCCGCGCAGGCTTCGTTGGAAATGGGATGATCCGAACGTAGCACGCCATCGATCCGAGTCAAGAAAATATAACGTCATTATGTTATTAATGTATCATATATGTAGTTATATTGATACAAACTGGGCATCGCCGATGTGTCTCGCCCGGCAGGGGCGCAAAACCGGCGATCTCTCGCGAGCGACGACCAGCATGGTCGTCCATGGACCGCGAGCGGCCGGACGACCCGGCCTCATCGGTGCGGCACCGACCTGCCGATATCCGCCTAAAGCAGCGCGAGATGTAACGACAAGGTGCTATAATTTTCGCCGAATTGTGCTAACACCGGTACGGATTCCCTAGGAGGAACGTTACGACCGTGGATATCGAACATGATCGACGCCGAGGCGTGAAGCCGTCTTCCGGACCGGAAGGACGGCGCAAGGCGCTTCTCGAGTATCTCCTGCCTGTCGGCTCCGCCCAGGTGGACGAGCTGGCGACGCATTTCGGCGTCAGCCGCATGACCGTTCACCGCGACCTGAAGGTCCTGGAGGAGCAAGGCATCGTTCGTCGCGTCCACGGCGGCGTCACCGTGCATTCCTCCAGCCTGGTCGAAAGCACCATCCTCTACCGGTCGCGCCTCGCCGACGCCGAGAAGGAGGCGATCGCCCGCGCCGCCATCGAGATGGTCGAGCCGGGACAGGCCATCATCCTCGACGATTCCACCACCGTGTCGCGCATGGCGCCGCTGATCGTCGGCTGCAAGCCGCTGACGGTGATCACCAACAGCCTGACGGTGATCGACATGTTGAAGGAGGCGCACGGCATCGAGACCATCTGCCTCGGCGGCCACTACAACTCCCGCTTCAACGCCTTTTTCGGCTACCTCTGCGAGAAGACCGTGTCGACGCTGAGGGCCAACACGCTGTTCATGTCGACCTCGACCATCCTCGGCGCCGTCGCCTACCACCAACAGGAAGACGTGGTGCGCACCAAGCGGGCGCTGATGGAGGCGGTCGACCGCCGGGTCCTGCTGGTCGACAGCTCCAAGTTCGGCATCACGGCGCTTATCCGCCTGGCCGGCCTCAACGAGTTCGACATCGTGATCACCGACTCCGGCATCCCGCCGGCCGAGGCCGAACTCTTGCGCAAGAGCAACGTGCAACTGCGCATCGTCGAGACGACGCCGGCGGAGTGACCGGCAGGGTTGAAGAGCGGGCGGCACTGCCGCCCGCCCGCGTCCTTCATCAGGGAACCAGCATGATCTTGAGGGACTTGTCGCCCTTCTTCATCATCTTGAAGCCCTCGTCATAGTCCTTGAGCGGCAGCGTGTGGGTCACCACGCCCTCGGTCGGCAGACGGCCATCGGCGATGGCGTCGATGACGAAGGGATAGACGTAGGGGCTGAGATGGGCGCCGAGCACATCGAGCTCCTTGCGGTCGGAGATGATCGACCAGTCGCAAGTGACGTCGTGGCTGAACACGCTGAACTCGACGAAGCGGCCGAGCTTGCGGATCATCTTCAGGCCCTGCAGCACGCTGGACGGATGGCCGGTGGCCTCGATGTAGACGTCGCAGCCATAGCCGTCGGTCAGGTCCTTGACGATCTTGTCGACGTCCTCCTTGAACGGGTTGAGGACCATGTCGGCGCCGAACTTCCTGGCGAGCTCGAGACGGTCTTCCTTGCCGTCGAGGACGATCAGCTTCTTGGGATTCCTCAGCCTTAGGGCGCCGACCATGCCGAGGCCGAGCGTGCCGGCGCCGGACAGCACCACCACGTCGTCGAACTGGACGTTGCCGCGGTTGACCGCGTGCGCCGAGCAGGCATAGGGCTCGACGAGAATCGCCTTCTCGAGCGGCAGGTCGTTGGGAACCTTATGGGTGCGCGATTCCTTGGGGAAGCGCATGTAGGCGGCCATGGCGCCGTTGACGTTGGTCTGGAAGCCGTAGACGTCGTGCCTCTCGCACATCCAATATTCGCCGCGCTGGCAGAAGCGGCAATGGCCGCACGGCACGATCTGCTCCGAGATCAGCCGCTCGCCGAGCTTGTACTTGCCCTCGGCGGCGACGTTCTCGCCGAGCTCGACGGCGATGCCGACGAATTCGTGGCCGGGGATCATCGGCGCCTTGATGTAGGCCGGCTGGTCCTTGTCGCCCCAGAAGGACGGCGCGCCGTCATAGCTCTTGATGTCGCCGGCGCAGATGCCGCAGCCCTCGACCTTGATGATGATCTCGTCCGGACCGGCGCGCGGCACGTCGACCTGGGCGAAGCGAAAATCGCCGGGGGCGTAGGCGACGACGGCGTCCATCTTGGCCGGCAGCTCGCCGAGCGACACCGACTTGGGTTGTTTCACGAAATTCATGTCTTCCTCCCTGAGGGTTCGGCGGCACGGCCTCCCGGCCGAAAACGCCCGCCAGCTTTTGGTGCAATCGTCAGCCCCTGACCGTGACGGGTCGCTCACGGCCGTCCTCCTGAAAGGGGCCTCCGGTCAGTCGATCTTCGAGGCGACGCTGGCGGCAAGCGTCTCCAGAATGACGCAGCAGGACGCCGAGCCGGCGTCCATGACGCCGCGCGACCGCTCGCCGAGACGGCTCGCCCGCCCCACTTTGGCGATCATCGCAACGGTGGAATCGCGCCCCTTGCGCGCAGCCTCCGTCATGTCGTCGAGGGCGACCCGATAGGGCTTGCCGGCCGCGGTGGCCGCCTCGAAGGCTTCGACCGCCGGCACCAGGGTGTCGAGCAGCGTCTTGTCGCCCGGCTTGGCGCCGCCGATGTCGAGCACGCCGTCGAGGCCGGCGCGGATCATCCGGCCGAAGGCGGCGGCGTCGAGCTCGGCGGCGCCGTCGAGGGAATCGGCCATCTCGTTGAAGAAGGTGCCGTAGAGCGGCCCCATCGAACCGCCGATGCCGGCCATCAGCGTGTTGCCGAGGATGCCGAGGCTCTCCTTCAGGCCGGGCGTCGGCGAGCCGAGCGCCTGGGCGCACAGGTTGAAGCCCTTGGCCATGTTGATGCCGTGGTCGCCGTCGCCGATGGCGCCGTCGATGTCGCTGAGGTGGTCGCGCTCGGCAACGATCGCCTTGACCAGATCGGTCACCAGGAAGCCGGCCGCGCTGACGGGAAGGGTCATGACAAGCTCCCCGCTCATTTCACGAGACCGATCGAACGGGCCGGCCGGGCGAGCAGCCGGTCGAGCTCGTCGTCGAGGCGCATGACGGTGAGGGTGGCCCCCATCATCTCGAGGGAGGTGAAGTAGTTGCCGACGAAGTTATGCTTGATGGCGATCTTCTTCTGCCCGAGCACCTCGGCGATCCGATTGTAGAGAATATAGAGCTCCATGATCGGCGTGGCGCCGAGGCCGGACAGCAGGACCGCCACCTTGTCGCCGGCGGCGAACGGCAGATCGGGCAGCACGTAGTCCAGCATCATGTCGGCCATCTCGGCCGCCGGCTTGGTCTTCATCACCGACACGCCGGGCTCGCCGTGATGGCCGATGCCGACCTCCATCTCCCCGTCCTTGATCTGGAAGTTGGGATGCCCGACGGCGACGATCGTGCAGGGGCTGAGGCCGATGCCGATCGAGCGGGTGTTGTCGATGGCCTTCTGCGCCGCCGCGATCACTTCGTCGAGGCTGCCGCCCTCGGCGGCGCGCGCCGCGCCGACCTTCCACATCAGGATCTCGCCGGCGACGCCGCGGCGCTTGGCCAACTCGTCCTTGGGCGCCGAGGCGACGTCGTCGTTGGCCACCACGGTCTTGACGGCGATGCCCTCCTTGGCGGCCATCTTGACGGCCATCTTCACGTTCATGTTGTCGCCGGCATAGTTGCCGTAGAGGCAGGCGACGCCGGCGCCGCCATTGCTGGCCTTGAAGGCGTCGAAGAAGGCCTGCGCCGTGGGGGAGGAAAAGATTTCGCCGACGGCCACCGCATCGACCATGTCCTCGCCGACATAGCCGAGAAAGGCCGGCTCGTGGCCGGAGCCGCCGCCGGTCACCACGCCGACCTTGCCGGCCTTGGGCGCCGACTTGACCTTGATCACGCGCGGGTTCGTCGTCGCCGACACCAGATCGTCATGCGCCTTGAGATAGCCGCTGACGGCATCCTCGACCATCAGATCAGGGTCATTGAATATTCTATTCATCGGTCGTCTCCACCCTAAGCCAGTTATCGTTATCCATCCGGCAGTCACCGCCGGACGCACCTTGCCCGTTACTGCCGACGCCATGGACGAAAGCAGTCACTGTCCTTCAAAACTTGGCAAGCCGCTCGCCGGCACGTCTGCAGACGCGGCCCGGCGACCCAATTCCTTCCCTAGCGCAGTCTTCAATGCTGCGTTGTTTCTTTAGGAAACGCTACGCCCGGCCCGACCGGATGTCAACACGAATGAGCGTTTGTTCGCGTTCTTACGGGCGAAAATGACATTAGTTATGATACAAATATCCCAAATATCACAGGTGCACGCCTGTTTTGTGGGTATTTCGGATCATTCCGCCCCTTCGGGCTGAGATCATGCTCAAAGCCGGATAAGGGCGTCTCCCGGTGGATGTGAGCGCTCGATCATCGCCTGGACATTTGCGCATCGGTCATTTCAGCGCTTGCGGCTCTCGATGGAAGTTGCCTTCAAAAATCGAAACTTAAATTTCAAATATTTCAATAATATGTGCGATTCATCAAAGACATATATATTTGAAATCATCAAATATCCGAATATATTTAAACTGTTCTTGAATTCGATACAACGAAATATCAAAGAACAATCCTGGCGAGGCGGAGGACAGGGATATCTTATGGCGATATGCGGTGTTTCATCTGGCTCGGCATGGAATTGTCGGTGAAGCCGTACGCGAACAGTCGCTACATAGCCTTGTAACGGTTGCGCCATCGGCCAATCAGCGGCGTGCGCGCTCCGATCCTCGCCGGGCCACGGCCTGGAAGGCCCGAACGTCAGGATATGAGAAACAGCGTGCCCGGGAATTTGCCCTGGGCACCAGTGTGCCGACCTATCCCTTTGTTCTTCATATATAAAGCTGTCATCCTCGCGCAGGCGAGGACCTCAGGCAGAACAAAGCTCCAGCGCAGATATAGCGCTCCAGGACGCAAGGCGCCTGATACGCCCTTCATCACCTTCTCGTCCTGAGGTCCTCGCCTTCGCGAGGATGACAATCTATGGGAAGCGATGCGCTCGGCGGCGACGGCGTGACAGGGACGTTCCGTAACCGGGCAAATTTCCGGGCAAGCTTGAGAGATAGCGTGTCCGGGGAATTTGCCTCGGGTCCCAGTGCGCCGGTCTATTCCTTTGTTCCCCAATATAAAGCTGTCATCCTCGCGCAGGCGAGGACCTCAGGCAGAACAAAGCTCGACGCCGATATGGCGCTCCAGCAACGCAAGGCGCCTGATACGCCCCTCATCCCCTTCTCGTCCCGAGGTCCTCGCCTTCGCGAGGATGACAATCTATGGGAAGCGATGCGCTCAGGATCACGGCGTGATCGGAACGTGCGCGTACCCGGGAATTTGCCCCGGGTACGCACACGACGAACCAGTTCTTTGTTGTCGCATCGGGCCGAAAACCGGAATCCACTTTTCGGTCCGATGCCGACGCGACGCCATCAGCGCTTGTATTCCGGCAGCACCTGATAGCCGGTGTGCAGGAGATCGTGGGCCTTGTGGCTGCCGATGTCGCCGAGGAAGTCGGCGTAGAGCTCCTTGATGTAGGGATTGTGGTGCGAGCAGCGCCACAGGCCCGCCTGGTCTTCCTGATACAGCCCGGCCGCCCGCTTGGTCCTGAGCTCGTTGGTGGCGCCGTAGGGCTGGCCGCCGCCGCCGACGCAGCCGCCGGCGCAGGCCATCACCTCGATGAAGTGATAGGGCAGCTCCTCGCCGGCCTCGCGGGCGGTCCGCACCTTTTCGAGCACCTGCTCGACGTTGGCGAGACCGTGCGCCACGGCGACGCGGATCTCCTTGCCGGCGACGGTGAGCTTGCCTTCCTTGACGCCCTTGAGGCCGCGGGTCATCTCGAAGTCGACGCGCGGCGCGTCCTCGCCGGTGACGTAGTAGTGCGCCGTGCGCAGCGCCGCTTCCATGACGCCGCCGGTGGCGCCGAAGATGGTGCCGGCGCCGGTATAGGCGCCGAGCATATGGTCCGGCTGCTCCTCGGGGATGCCGACGAAATCGATGCCGGACTGCTTGATCATGCGGGCGAACTCACGCGTGGTCAGCGACACGTCGACGTCCTGATAGCCCGACGAGCTCATCTCCTTGGAGCGGATGATCTCGGACTTCTTGGCCGTGCAGGGCATGACCGACACGACGAAGATCCTGGCCGGATCGATGCCCATCTTCTCGGCGTAATAGGTCTTGGACAGGACGCCGACCATCTCGTGCGGCGACTTGCAGCTCGAGAAATGGTCGATCATGTCGCCATGGAACTTCTCCATGAAGTCGACCCAGCCCGGACAGCAGCTGGTGATCAGCGGCAGCGCGCCCGTTCCTTCGAGCAGCCGGCTCTTGAACTCGGCCGCTTCCTCGATGATCGTCAGGTCGGCACCGAAATTGGTGTCGAACACCGCCTTGAAGCCCATCCGGCGCAGCGAGGCGTAGATCTTGCCGGTCAGGTTGGCGCCCATCGGGAAGCCGAAGGCCTCGCCGACGGCGACGCGGACGGCCGGCGCGATCTGCACCACGCAATAGGCATCGGGATCCTGCAGCCTGTTCCAGACGTCGACGGTCTCGTCATACTCGACGATGGCGCCGGTCGGGCAATGGGCCGAGCACTGGCCGCAGCGCACGCAGGGCGAATCGGCCAGAGGAATGTCGCCGGCCGCCGCGATGCGCGTCTTGAAGCCGCGGTTGAGGAAACTCAGCGCCCAGACGTTCTGGTGCTGCTGGCAGACGGTGATGCAGCGGCCGCACAGCACGCATTTGCGCGGATCGAGCACGATGCTGCGGGTGGAGGTGTCGAGCGGCAGGTCGGGGACGACGCTCGGCAGCTCGGAGCCGGTCATGCCGAAGTCGGCGGCGAGCGCCTGCAATTCGCAGTTCTGGTTGCGGAGGCAGGTCAGGCATTCGTTGGGGTGCCGCGACAGCGTCAGTTCCAGGACGCCGCGCCGCACTTCGACGATTTCCGGCGTTTCCGTCAGGATGTCCATGCCGTCGTCGATGGGCGTGCAGCACGAGCGCAGCATCTTGCCGGTGTTGTTCACCTTGACGATGCAGATGCCGCAGGCGCCGGTCGCCTCGAGATCCGGATGCTTGCAGAGCGTCGGAATCTTCACGTGAGCCTTGCGCGCCGCGTCCAGGATGGTGGTTCCCGGAGCAACCTCCACGGGCACGCCGTTAATCGTTGCGTTGATCATGTCTGTCATTTCGACCACTTCTCGATCTCGGGAAATCAGGCTTCGGCAGCCACGGGCTTCTTCAGGCGCTCGGTGAACTCCGAGCTGAAATGCTTCAGCGCCGACAGCACCGGGTTGGGAGCCGTCTGTCCGAGCGCGCACAGCGAGCCCTTCTGCATGGCCTGGGCGATCATCCTGATGTTGGCGATGTCCTCTTCGGTGCCGTCGCCGGCCACGATCTTGTCGAGAAGATGCAGCATCTGCGTGCCGCCGATGCGGCAGGGCGCGCACTTGCCGCAGGATTCGTCGACGCAGAAGTCGAGATAGAAGCGGGCGAGCTCGACGACGCTGTCGTGGTCGTCGATGACGATGAGGCCGCCGGACCCCATCATCGAGCCGAGCTGCTGCAGGTGCTCGTAGGAGATCGGCGTGTCGAACTGGCTTTCCGGGATCATGCCGCCCGACGGACCGCCGGTCTGCACGCCCTTCACCTTGCGGTCCGTGCCGGTGCCGCCGCCGATCGTCTCGACGATCTCGCGGATGGTGATGCCCATGGGAACCTCGACGAGGCCGTTGTGGGCGATCTTGCCGGTCAGCGCGAACACCTTGGTGCCCTTGGACTTTTCGGTGCCCTTGGCGGCGAACCACTCGGCGCCCTTCAGCAGGATGCGCGGCACGTTGGCCAGCGTCTCGACGTTGTTGACGCAGCTCGGCTTGTCCCACAGGCCCTTGACCGAGGGGAACGGCGGACGCGGACGCGGCGTGCCGCGCTTGCCCTCCACCGAGGCGATCAGGGCGGTTTCCTCGCCGCAGACGAAGGCGCCGGCGCCGAGGCGGACGTCGAAGTCGAAGCTCCAGCCGGAGTTCAGGATGTTGCGGCCGACGAGGCCGGCCTGGCGCGCCTGGCGGATGGCCTTCTCGATGCGGTCGACGGCCAGCGGATATTCGGCGCGGATGTAGAACACGCCGTTGGTGGCGTTCATGGCGCGCGCGGCGATCATCATGCCCTCGAGCACCGCATGCGGGTCGCCTTCGAGCACCGAGCGGTCCATGAAGGCGCCGGGATCGCCCTCGTCGCCGTTGCAGATGACGTATTTGACGTCGGACTGCATGCGGCGGGCGAAATCCCACTTGAGGCCCGTCGGGTAGCCGGCGCCGCCGCGGCCGCGCAGGCCGGAGGCCAGCACTTCCTGGCAGATTTCCTCGGCCGACATGCTCAGCGCCTTCCTGAGGCCCTGATAGCCGCCGTGCACCAGGTAGTCGGCGAGCTTCTCCGGATCGGCGTGGCCGTTGTTGGAGAGCACGACGCGCTCCTGCATGGCGAAGAAGGCGGCGTGCAGGTCGACGACGTGGGCGCCGAGCGCGCCGACCGGGTCGTCGAGCTTTTCGCCGCCGGCGATCGGCGCGATCACCTCGTCGACGAGACGCGTCGCGAGGTCGGGGGTCATCTCGCTGAACAGGATGTCCTCGTGCGCCTTGGAGGTCATGCGCACCAGCGGCCCCTTGCTGCACAGGCCCATGCAGCCCGTGCCGCCGACCTGAACCTTGCCCTCCAGCCCCTTCGCCGCGAGATCGGCCTTGAGGCGCGCGACGATGTCCGCCGCGCCGGACGACTGGCAGCCCGTGCTCGAGCAGCAGACCAGGCGCACTTCCATCGCTTGCTGTTTGGCAAGCTCGGCGGCAGCTTTCACTTCAAGCTCTTCCGGCTTCATAACAGTCCTACTTCATGTCTGGAATTGTTCGGATTTCGGCGGCCTATTCGGCGTCGGCGGCCTCGGCGGCAACGTGCATCGGCTGGTCGTGCCCGACCTGCTCGAGCAGCCCGTGGGCGTTGGTGACGTCCTGCTTGCCGTAGACCTTGCCGTTGACCGAGGCGAGCGGCGCGAGACCGCAACAGCCGAGGCAGCGCACCCCCTGGAGGTGGTATTCGCCGTCCGGCGTGCTTTCGCCTTCCTTGATGCCGAGCTCGTCCTCGATGCCGTGCAGCAGCTTCGGCGAGCCCTTGATATGGCAGGCCGTGCCGGTGCACACCGAGATGATGTATTTTCCGGGACTTTCCAGCTTGAAGTAATTGTAGAAGGTCAGCACCTCGTAGATGTTGGCCAGCGGAACCCCCATCTCGCGCCCGAGCTTCATGGCGGATTCGCGCGGCACATAGCCGAGCCGCCCCTGAAGTTCGTGCAGCGCCATGATGAGGCTGCCCCGCTTCCTCTTCCATTTTTGCGCCAGGACGATGATTTCGTCCTCCGGAGCCTCTTCGACTTCGGATTCGATGTCCTCCACCACGCTGTCTTCACTCATCTTTTTTGTCCGTGCAGCCTTTGTTGTTATTTCAATCGATTTAATTGCCAGGCGAACAGTTCTGCCTATCCAAGTCCGTCAGTTAATGAGGAATCCCTCCAACCAACCCGCCGTCCGGTCGGCCCCGAATATTTAGATGTTTATTGTCATGTTTTCGGAGTCCACCAGGCGTTACGGTCCGTGCGTCCGCCCAACACTTCGATAGGCTTTCACATCATCGCGCCGTCATCAAGAAGTAGAGTTCCATATACGGCAATATAAACATGCAAATCGAAACGTTACGATGGATCAATCATTCCGTTTTTCGCCTGTAGACCGGTCTTGGGACGGCTTTCAGCCGCCCGCTTCCGTCCGGCCGACATGGCGGGACGGGGTCCCCCAGCCGGGATGTTGCGCCACCTTCGGCGCTGTCAGCGGTCGCACGCGCCAAGGCTCGCCGCGTATTTCCGGTCGACGTCCTCGATGGCTTTCACATTCCCTCCCGATGGCCCGTTCGGATCAAACTTTCCGGTGAGGTCGAGGAAGGTCTCGGCGATCAGCTTGGCGTGCTCGACGCCGACGACGCGGGCGCCCATGGTGATGATCTGGGCGTCGTTGGAAAGCGCGGCCCGCTGGGCGGAATAGACGTCGTGCGTCAGGGCGGCCCGAATGCCGCGCACCTTGTTGGCGCTGATGCAGACGCCGATGCCGGTTCCGCAGATGAGGATGGCCCGGTCGTAGGTGCCGTCCAGCACGCCCGTCGCGACGCGGTCGGCAAGATTGGCGTAGAAGGGGTCAGCGACATTGCCGGTACGCGACACTTCGAACACGTCGAAGCGCGTCTTGAGATGCTCGGCCAGCACATGGGCCAGCCCTTCCCCGGCACTGTCACCGGCCACCGCCACCTTGATCATGCTTTCCTCTCCGCGTGTTGGCACCCGTCTGCGCCGGTCGGGCCTTATGGCCTCTGCCGCGTGGATGTGAACTCACCCGGCGCGTCTCCCGGCGGGGACGATCAGAGTCTCATCATTCTGTGCGTCTCGGGGCTTTCTGGGCGGAACATAACACCGTAACAGGCAAAATCAACCTATTTGTGTTGGTTTGATAACTTATGTTGATATTTTTGTGCCTTTGCGCTAGGAACTGTCTCAAACAGGAGAGGCATCATGTCGACCACGTCTCAATGGATCATGGAAAAGGCCACGCGTGCCCCGATCGATTTCCAGCTCGCCAATTGCATCCGGGCGCTCGCCATCGACGCCGTCGAAGCGGCCAATTCCGGGCATCCCGGCGCGCCGCTCGGCATGGCGGACGCCGCCACGGTGCTGTTCGCACGCCATTTGAAGTTCGACGCCGCCCATCCCGACTGGCCCGACCGCGACCGGTTCGTGCTGTCCAACGGCCATGCCTCGGCGCTGCTTTACGCGATGCTCTATCTCACCGGCTATGAGGATATGACCATCGATCATATCAAGGCCTTCCGCCAATGGGGATCCAGGGCGGCCGGCCATCCGGAATACGGCCATGCCAGGGGCATCGAGACCACCACCGGCCCGCTCGGCCAGGGCATCGCCGGGGCGGTCGGCATGGCATTGGCGGAACGGCGCCTGGCCGACGAATTCGGCGCCGACCTCGTCGATCACCACATCTTCGCGCTGTGCGGCGACGGCTGCCTCGAGGAAGGCATCAGCCAGGAGGCCGCCTCGCTGGCCGGCCATCTCGGCCTCGGCAAGCTGATCGTCCTTTACGACGACAACGGCATCACCATCGACGGCTCCACGACGATCAGCTTCTCCGAAGACGTTCCCGCCCGCTTCCGCGCCTGCGGCTGGCACGTCCAGGCCTGCGACGGGCACAACGTGGCTGCCCTCGACCAGGCGATCGCCGCCGCCAAGGCCGCCACCACCCGTCCGTCGCTGATCGCCATGCGCACGGTGATCGGCTTCGGCTCGCCCAACAAGGCGGGCAAGGAATCCTCGCACGGCGCGCCGCTCGGCGCCGTCGAGGCGGCCGCCACCAAGGCGGCGCTCGGCTGGACCGCCGCCCCGTTCGAGATTCCCGGCGAGCTGCTCGCCCGCTGGCGCGAGATCGGCGGCCGCGGCATGACGGCGCGCAAGGCCTGGCAGGAGCGCCTGGCGGCCCGGCCGGCCGATGTTCGGGCGGAGTTCGAGCGGCGGATGGGCGGCGCGCTGCCCGCCGGTTATCCGGACGCCGTCGAGGCGCTCAAGCGCGACCTGTTCGCCAAGCCGCAGAAGGTGGCGACGCGCCGCGCCAGCCAGATCGCCCTCGAGGCGATCACCGCCGCGGTGCCGGAAATGATCGGCGGCTCGGCCGATCTCACCGGCTCCAACCTCACCCGCGTCAAGGCGGTGGACAGCCAGTTCACCCGCTCGCAGTCCGGCCGCTATGTCGGCTACGGCGTGCGCGAGTTCGCCATGGGCGCCGTCATGAACGGCATGGCCGCCCACGGCGGCCTCATTCCCTATGGCGGCACCTTCCTGGTGTTCTCCGATTATGCGCGCGGCGCCATCCGCCTGTCGGCGCTGATGCGCGTCGGCACCATCTACGTGATGACCCACGATTCGATCGGCCTCGGCGAGGATGGCCCCACGCACCAGCCGGTGGAACATCTGGCCTCGCTGCGCGCCCTGCCGCGCCTCCTGGTATTCCGGCCGGCCGACGTGGTCGAGACGCTCGAATGCTGGGACGTCGCCGTGCGCAACCGCCATCGGCCGTCGCTGCTCGCCCTGTCGCGGCAGGCGGTGCCGCAACTGCGCGGCGGCGAAGGAGAAGACCCCGCCGGGAATCGCGCCGGCCTCGGCGCCTATGTCATCCGCAGCTTCGGCGGCGACAAGCGGGACGTGACGCTGCTCGCCACCGGCACCGAGGTGTCGCTGGCGGTCGAGGCGGCGGAAGCGCTGGCAAAGGACGGCCTGGCGGTGGCCGTGGTGTCGATGCCGTGCTGGGAGCTGTTCGAGGAGCAGCCGAAGGCCTATCGGCAGCAGGTGCTCGGCGCGGCGCCGCGCCTTGCCGTGGAGGCCGCCGGCAAGTTCGGCTGGACGCGCTACGTCGAGAGCGAGGACGACGTCGTCGGCCTCGACGACTTCGGGGCGTCGGCGCCGGCCGAGCGGCTCTACGCCGAGTTCGGCATCACCCGCGAGGCCATCGTCGCCAAGGCGAAGGCCCTGGCGGGGCGCGCCTGACGGCGGTCCTCGATAGCGGAGGTTAGCCGGCGTAGGTTTTGGGTCCTCGACCGCTCCGGCGCCTCCGATCAACGGGCGGCCTCCTCCCGCCCGATCGGAGCCGTGCCGGAAGCTCTCCCGATCCGGCACGGCCTCCGGCTTTCCTTGCGGGCCGGCCGCAAGGCGCCGGAACGCCGTACCTCCCGCAGAAATGCCGCAAACGCCGCGTATCGACCTTGTCGACGATGACAAGGGCCATACGATGAATCTGCATGCGCGCAACATCGAGCCGGACCTCGGCCCGCTGCTCGACCTGACCGACGACCTGCCGGATCAGGATGCCTCGGGATACGGCAAGACCGAACCTCGCCTCGAGGCCGACGACCGGAAAAAGCCCGGCCTGGCGTTCGGCCCGATGGACCGGATCGGCCCGGAGAGCCCCTTGCCCGCCGATAAACCCTCGCGGCGGGACAGCGTTGCGGCAGCGCCATCCGGCTCCGCCCTGCTGACGGCATGGGGCGGCTTCTGGCGCGCCGTCGTCATCGGCATCGTCTCGGGCACGGTGGGCGGCGTGGTCGGCGCCTTCACCCTGGTCTGGCTCACCGGCGCGGGATGGAGCGTCTTTGCCAAGCTGCTCGTCGACGCGATCGGCCATCTCTGACGCTCAGCCAAGCAGCATCAGGCCGACGCCGCCCGCCGCCGACAGAACGACGACGAGCCATGGCGGCGCCTTTCCCACCGTGAGCGCCACGAAACCGGCGAGCGCCAGGGCGAAGTCGCGCGGACCGGCGACCGCGCTGGTGAAGACCGGGGAATAGAGGGCGGCGCCCAGCACACCGACGACGGCGGCATTTGCGCCCCGCATCAAGGATCGGGCGGCGGCCCCGCTACGGAACCGGTCCCAGAACGGCAGAACGCCGACGAGCACCAGAAAGCCCGGAAGAAAGATCGCCAGCAGGGCAAGTCCGGCGCCGGTGACGCCGTTCGGCCCGGGCGCCAGTATCGCCCCGAGATAGGCGGCGAAGGTGAAAAGCGGTCCCGGCACGGCCTGGGCCGCGCCGTAGCCGGCGAGAAAAGCGTCGTGCGTCACCCAGCCGCCTTGCACCACTTCGGCATCGAGCAGCGGCAGCACGACATGGCCGCCGCCAAAGACGAGCGCTCCCGCCCGATAAAAGCGATCGACGACGGCGAGCGCCGGCGACTGTCCGGCCAAAAGCGGCAACAAGACCAGCAGAGCGAAAAAGACGACGAGGACGCCGACGGCCATCCATCGGGAGACCGGAACGGCGACGTGACCGCCGGTCGGCCTGGCCTCCCCTCGGCCGAGGGCCAGCCCGGCCATTGCGCCCAAGGCAATCGCCGCCAACATGCCGAGGCCGCCCGGCGCAAAGGCCAGCAGGATAACGGCGGCAACGGCGATCGCCGCGCGCTCACGGTCGGGGCACAGGTTTCCTGCCATGCCCCAGACCGCCTGCGCCACGATGGCGACGGCGACGATCTTCAGGCCATGCAGGGCGCCGGTTCCAACCGGCCCGCCGATCGCCGGCGCGGCCAGCGCGAAAGCCAGCAGGATCAGCGCCGACGGCAGGGTGAACGCCAGGAAGGCGGCGAAGGCGCCCAGCCAGCCGGCCCGCATCATGCCCAGGGCGAAACCGACCTGGCTGGAGGTCGGCCCCGGCAGGAACTGGCAGAGCGCCACGAGATCGACATAGGCATGGTCGTCCAGCCAGCGCCGGCGAACCACCAGTTCCTCGCGGAAATAGCCCAGATGGGCGATGGGACCGCCGAAGGAGGTCAGGCCCAGCTTGAGGAAGGCGGCAAACACCTCGACGGCATTTCCGCGCATCCCTTGTTCGCCGGAGCCAACACCCTGATTTGCCATCGGCCGCCACCCCGCGCTGCCCATTCCCGCAGAGTGTCATGGTGGCGGCGTATGACAAGCCGGTGACAAAAGGCATTGCAGGCGATATCGGCGGCGCCCACAGCCGACGACAGTATGGTCCGATGCCCGGACCTTAGGGCGCCGGGGCGGGTGGCTCGGCCGACGCCGTGTCGACCCTGGCGATGACCGACATGCCCGGCCGCAGCCGCTCGGCCAGCGGCTGCCCTTCCAGCAGGCGGATGCGGACGGGGATGCGCTGCACCACCTTGGTGAAGTTGCCGCTGGCGTTGTCGGCCTTGAGCACGCTGAATTCCGAGCCGGCGGCGGGGGCCAGCTCCTCGACGGTGCCGCGCAGGGCGGCGCCGTCGAGACCGTCGACCTCGATGGTCGCCGGCTGTCCCACCCGCATACGGGCGGTCTGCGTTTCCTTGTAGTTGGCGACGATCCAGCGGGCCGGCGGCACCAGGAACATCAACTGGGTGCCGGCCGTGACGTATTGCCCCATCCTGACCGAGCTTTCGCTGATCTGGCCGTCGGTCGGCGCGGTGATCACCGTGTTGCCGAGATTGATGCGCGCCAGATCGACGGCCGCCTCGGCGGCGCGCACCTGCGCCGCCAGTCCCGAGCGCGACACGTCGGCGGCCCGCACCTGGGCGTCGGCCAGGCTGACGTTGGCCTCGGCGGCCGCGACGCCCGCCTGGGCGACCTTGAGGTTGGCCACGGCGCCATCGAGGTCGGTCTCGGCCCGGATGCCTTTCTGGGTCAGGGAACTGACGCGCTCGTAGGTGGCCTTCACCTGGGCGAGCTGGGCCGTCGCCTGATCGAGGGCGGCCTTGCGGACGGCGACGGTGGCGACGGTCTGCGCCATCGTCTGGTCAACGTTGGCGAGCGAGGCCCTGGCGATATCGAGCTGCGCTTCGGCCTGCTCCAGTTGCTGGCGGTAGATGCGGTCGTCGACCTTGACCAGCGGCTCCCCGGCCTTGACGAACTGGAAGTCGCGCACCGGCACCTCCGTCACGTAGCCGCTGACCTGGGAGGACAGCGTCGTCACCTGGCCGCGCACGTAGCTGTTTTCCGTCACCTCGACGGTGCCGGCGAACGGCCAGAGGTGCCAGGCCCACAGGACGGCCGCCGCGCCGGCGAGCGCCACCAGCAGCATGGCGACGACGGTGACGGTGCCGGCCGTGGCCACCTTGGGCGGCGGCGCGGGCCGCTGTGGAGGCGCCGCGTCGGTGGTTTCGGTGTCCATGCTGCGGCGGGCGTGGGCGGCGACCGTGGTGGTCGATTCCGGCGAGGGCGGACGGACGGTCTGGTTCATTGCGGATGGGTCCTGAGTTTGCGTGACCGCCTGTAACGGGCGACGGACAGGCGGCGGCGGGTCAGCCGGCCGGCCCTTTCGACGCCGCCCGTCAGCACGCGGAAGATGTCGCTGGCGAAGGTCCAGAACAGGAAGCCGAAGGCGATCAGGCTATTGAGCAGCGAGGCGTCGTTGTAGGCGCGGACGTTGGCCTCGCGCGTGGCGACCTGGGCGAGCAGCGCCCGCGCCTGGATGTCGCGCCGCGCCGGATCGACGATCGTCTTGGCGTAAGCGCCCTGGTAGAGCTTGATCCGTTGCGTCACCTGGGGATCGGCCGGATCGAGCCCGGCGGTGATGACCGCCGAATACTCGTGCTCGCGGTAGAGCTGATAGGTGCCGAGCACCGCCGGCCCGGCAAGGCCGCCGATGCCCTGCGACAGGCTGAACAGCACCGAGAAGGTGACGATGTGATCGGTGCCGCGCGCCAGCGCCTTGGTAATTCCCATCAGCAACAGCGGCCCCATGAACATGCCGGTGGCGAGCGAGATCATCAACTGGCTGAGGTAGACGTCATGCGGCCGGGTGAGATTGGTGGCGCTGTGCTCGAGGTAGCTGCCGGCGATCACCAGGGCGATCGACACGCCGAGGATCGCCAGTATCCGCTTGGGGCCGAACATCAGCGCCGAGATCACCGCGCCGGCGATGGTGGCGGCGAAGATGACGGCATAGAGCGGCTGCAACTGGTCCGGTCCCATGCCGAGCGTCCGGAGCAGGCCCGGCGCCGTATAGCTCTGCTCGGACAGCAGGAAGCGCATGCCGATCGCCCCCATGCCGAAGCGGAAGGCGTCGCTGGTGCCGAGCCAGCGCGTCATCACCAGGGGGTGGGCCCGGTGGTGCTCGATCAGCACGGCCACCGTCGCCATCGCCATGGCGGCAATCACCGCGTAGGCCATCCACGGATTGTCCTCCCACCACTCGTAGCGCATCTGGGCGAACACGGCGCCGATGAGGGCGATGGCCGGCGCCAGCAGGGCGAAGGCGAGAAAGTCGAGCGGCTCGAAGACCCGGATGCGGATGCCCTGCGGCAATTTGACGATGACGATCGCCGCGAGGCTGAGGAGCGCCATGCCGAGCTCGAGCCGGTAGATCTCCCGGAAATCGCCGGTGCTGGCCAGCCACGGCGACAGCACCCAGGCGAGCGGCGTCATCGCCTGCATCAGCCCCAGGGCGAGGCAGAGGGCGCGGCCGAGATGCTTCAGCGGAAAGGCCTGCATCAGATAGAACATGCCGAGCGCGCTCATCGGCGCGGCGGCGAAGCCGGCGACGGCGCGCAGCAGCAGCGCCGTCGGATAATCGGCGATGACGAGGTGCAGGACGCAGATGACGACGTAGGCGGCGATGCCGGCCTCGGCGAAGTGGCGGATGCCGAACCTCTGCCGGCACTTGAAGAGCACCAGGTTGGCCGAGGCGTTGAACATGACGTAGACGGCCGACAGCCACGCCGCCTCCGACTGGGTCAGGCCGAGATGCCCCTGGATGTTCTGCAGGTTGGCGGCGACCAGGCCGGTGCCGAGGCCGCTGGTCGGAATGACCAGCAGCCCGACCAGGCCATAGGCGAGGCGGCGCCCGGGAGAGTGCTTGACGAAGGCGGGCGAGCCGGGAATGCGGGGGCGTTCCTCGGGGTCCCAGTCGGGCAGCGGATCGAGCGGCTGCTGGGTCATGCCGGCACCGCGGGGCCGACGGCCGTACGCGGCCGCAGGCCTTCGACCATCAGCTCGAAGATGCGCAGGCTGAGCCTGGCCTGCTCGTCGGCCGAGCGGCCGCGCAAGGCCGAGCCGAGCATGCTGACCAGCAGCGTGACGTCCTCGACCTGGATGTCGGAACGGCAGGTGCCGGCCTCGACGGCGCGAAAGATCAGCGGCGAGAATATCTGATGGAAGCGCTCGCGCACCCGCCGGACCTCCGGCGCATGTCGGTCGAGCACGCGCCAGTAGTCGACCAGCGACGAGCGGGAATGGATACGCTCGGCATGGAAGCGCAGCAGCACGAAGAAGGCGTCGTCGCGGTCGCCGAGCTCGACCGCCTTGGCGGCGGTTTCCTCGAGACCCCGTTCGAGGAGAGCGACGATCAGGTGGTGGCGGTCCGGGAAGTGGCGGTAAAGCGTCGCCCGCCCGACGCCCGCCTGCCGGCAGACGAGATCGAGCGGCACGGTGATGCCGTGGTTGGCGAAGACGAGATCGGCGGCCTCGAGGATAACCGAACGGTTTTCCTCGGCGTCTCTTCTGAGTTTTGACATGGCTTCCAAATCGGACAAAAACGTCCGTTTGTCAACGTGCCGAAGGCTCACCAAGGCGAGAACGGTGATGACAATCGGGTGATACGAGGTAGTGGAGCGTTTGCGGCTACGCGCTTCTGCCGACTCTCAAGTCTGGGCCGTAACATAAACGGACAAAAACGTTCGATTTTGTCTCATATCCGCCGGTCCGATGCGGTCCGGCACATTTTTCCGTGTTCGCCGACGGATCGGCGCGTTGCGGCCGTTCAACGGGGAGGCCGGTCTTACAAAGGGCGCAACCCGAAGCGATAATCAGAACGATGGCAATAAATACCCTAGCGAGAAGCGGGAGCATTGAACAACGATGATCCGGACGAGGCGCTGCTCGAGCGCGTGGCCAGCGGCGACAAGGGCGCCGTCCGGGAGATGGTCGCGCGCAAGCTTCCGCGCGTGCTCGGCCTCGCCAATCGTCTGCTCGGAGATCGCGGCGATGCCGAAGACGTGGCCCAGGAGGTGTTCCTGCGCGTCTGGCGTCGGGCCGGCGCATGGCGCCCCGGCGAGGCCTTGTTCGACACCTGGCTGCACCGGGTGGCGGTCAACCTCTGCCTGGACTGTCTGCGCAAGCGGCGCGACACCTATGTCGCCCAGCCGCCGGACCGTCCCGATCCGGGGCCGGGCCCCGACGCCGGGATTGCCATGAGGGAAGAGCGGGATGCGATCAAGGCGGCGATCGATGCGCTGCCGGATCGCCAGAGGGAGGCGATCGTGCTGCAGTATTACCAGGACCTCGGCAACGTCGAAGCGGCCGCCGTCATGGGGATCAGCGTCGAGGCGCTCGAAAGCCTGCTGGCGCGGGCCCGCCGCAACCTGCGGACCAGCCTGACCGGAGGCCAGCCATGACGCCCGAGAGATTCCGTGAGATCGTCGAGGCCTATGGCGCCGCGCCGCGGCGCTGGCCGGAGACGGAACGCGCGGCGGCCGAGGCCTTCGCGCGCGGCAACGCCGAGGCGCGGCACATGCTTGCCCGGGAAGCCGACCTCGACCGCCGGCTCGGCGCCTATCGGATCGCCCCGCCCGGCAGCGCGCTGACGGGAGCCGTCGTCGCCGCCGCTCCGTCCCGCCGGTCGTCGTGGACTTCGGTCCTCCAGGGCCTCGGCATCGTCGGCGCCGGCCTCGCCGGAGCGGTCGCCGGCGCCTTCCTGATGGCGATCTACGCCCCCTCGGTGCCAAACCTCATCGACGACGACGACCGGCCGATCCTCACCAGCTTCGACGCCGGGGATTTCGATCTGGGTGAAATCCAATGAGCGGACACACCATGAAAATCGCCCTGGCCTTGTCGCTGGCCCTCAATGTCTTCATTCTGGGCGCGGCGGTCGGCGCGTGGATCTGGCGGCTGGCCCCAATGCCCGCCGCCCAGCCGGCCGACCAGGGACTTGCATCGGCGGCGCAGGCCATGGCGCCGGACCAGCGCCAGGCCTTCCGCCAGGCGTTGGCCAAGGCCAGGAGCGACGCGCAGCCCGATTCACAGGCGGCGCGCGACGCACGCGACAAGCTCGCCCGCCTGCTGAAGGAGGCGGATCTCGACCGCGACGCCATCGATGCGACGCTCGAAACGACCCGGGCCGCCGACATCAGGGTGCGCGCCCGCGTCGAAGCGGCGGTGATGGATTTCGCCGAAGGCCTGGATTCCCAAAGCCGCGCCCTGCTCATCGACGGGCTTTCCTCGCGCGGACAGATCCTGCCGCACAGCGCAAAAAAATAGATCCCGTCCGACGGATCGCCGATTTTTCCCCGTTCAACGGCCATCGTTAACAGGCAGGAGGTTTGCGTGAGCACTCCCTCTCGTGGCGAGCGCGCCTTTATCGCGCTGAACCGCTTCGGCCTCGGCGCCCACCTGGGCGACGAGAGCCCCGACAATCCGAAAGGTTGGTTGCTCGGGCAATTCCAGGCCTATGAGCCCAAGCCGGCGGCGATGAGCGACCTGCCGTCGTCGGCCGACATATTCACCACCTATCGCGAAGACAGCGCCGACATCCGCGACCTGCCGGAGGCGGAGCGCCGGCAGGCGCGACAGGAGCTGCGCCAGCGCGGCCAGAAGCTCTACGAGGCGGAGGTCGAAGCCCGGATGCGCGCGGCGCTGGCGAGCCAGACGCCGTTCGTCGAGCGGCTCGTGCATTTCTGGGCCAACCATTTCGCCATCTCGGGCGACGAGCCGCTGGTGACGGCGCTCGCCGGCTCGTTCGAGCGCGAGGCGATCCGGCCGCATGTGCTCGGCCGTTTCGAGGACATGCTGCTGGCCGTCGAGACGCATCCGGCCATGCTGCTCTACCTCAACCAGGACCGCTCCATCGGCCCCAACAGTGTCCGCGCCAGACGCGCCGCCGAACAGGACGCATCGCGCAAGCCCGGCATCAACGAGAACCTGGCCCGCGAAATCCTGGAGCTTCATACGCTCGGGGTGCGGACGGGATACAGCCAGCAGGACGTGACCCAGTTCGCTTTCGCGATGACCGGGTGGACCATCGCCGGGCAAGGCGGAAACGACGAGACCGGGGCCGGCACGTTCGCGTTCAAGCCGCAGTTTCACGAGCCCGGTCCGCGCACCATCCTCGGCAAGACCTACGACCAGCAGGGGATGGACCAGGCGGAGGCCGTGTTGCGCGACGTCGCCCGCAGCGAGGCGACGGCAAGCCATCTGGCAACCAAGCTCGCCCGTCACTTCGTGGCGGATTCTCCGCCGTCCTCCCTGGTGCAGCGGCTGCAATCGGCCTTTGTCAAATCGCAAGGCGACCTGCCGACGGTCTATCGGGCGCTCGTCGATGCCCCCGAGGCGTGGGAGGAGGAAGCCAGCAAGTTCAAGACGCCGTGGGAATGGAGCGTTTCGGCGCTGCGGGCGCTCGACGCCTCCCCGGAGATGACGGCGACCGCCGCCCAGATGGCGAGGCAGCTCGGCCAGCCGGTGTGGCGGCCGCAGTCGCCGGCCGGCTATGACGACATCGCCGCCAGTTGGGCGGCCCCCGACGCGCTGATCCGGCGCGTCGAGGTGGCGCAAAGGCTGGCCCGCAAGGCCGACCCGACACTCGACGCGCGGGCGGCCGCCGGCGCGCTGATCGGCCCGGCGCTGTCGAAGACGACGGCGACCGAGATCGCCCGGGCGGAATCGCCTGCCACGGCAGTGGCGCTTCTGCTCGTTTCGCCGGAATTCCAGAGGAGATAGGGCCATGATGGACCGCCGAAACTTTCTGCGCGGAGCCGCGCTCGGCGCGGGCGCGCTGATGATCTCGCCGCGCATGGTGTTCGCCCACGTCGAGACGGACCGCCGCTTCGTCTTCGTGATCCAGCGCGGCGCCGCCGACGGGCTCGATACCGTCATTCCCTACGGCGATCCGGCGCTGGCCGGCCTGCGCGGCTCGCTGGCGATCGATCCGGCCGACATGCACAAGCTCGACGGCATGTTCGCGCTGCATCCGTCGCTCGAGCGGCTGGCCGGCTTCTACAAGCAAAAGCAGTCGCTGTTCGTGCAGGCCGTTGCCTCGCCCTATCGCGAGCGCTCGCATTTCGACGGGCAGAACGTGCTGGAAAGCGGCGGATCGAGCCCCTACCAGTTGCGCGACGGCTGGCTGAACCGGCTGTCGACGCTGTTGCCGAAAACCCGCGACGAGGCGATCGCCCTCGCCCCGACCATTCCGCTTGCCCTGCGCGGGGCGGCGCCGGTCAATTCCTATGCGCCGTCGAACCTGCCGGAAGCGCCCGACGATCTCCTGACGCGGGTCAGCGCGCTCTACGACGCCGATCCCGAATTGCATACGCTCTGGAACCGGGCGATGGAAAACCGTGGGCTCGCCGAGGCGGTGGGCGCGCGGCAGGACTCCGCCACGGTCGGCAAGACGGCGGCGATGTTTCTCGGCCGCGAGAACGGGCCGCGCATCGCCATGATCGAGACCGCCGGCTGGGACACCCACGACGCCCAGAAGCAGCGTCTCACCAATCAGTTGCGCGGGCTCGACCAGTTGATCGGGGCGCTGCGCGACGGCCTCGGCGACGTGTGGAGCAACACCACCGTGCTGGTGGCGACGGAGTTCGGCCGCACGGCGGCGGTCAACGGCACCGACGGAACCGATCACGGCACCGCCTCGGCCGCCATGCTGGCCGGCGGCGCGATCGACGGCGGGCGGGTGATCGCCGACTGGCCGGGCCTGTCGTCGCGGCAGCTCTACGAGAACCGGGACCTCGCCCCGACGCTCGACCTCGATGCGTTGATCGCCGTCGTCGCGGCGGAAAGCCTCGGGCTGGATCCGGAAAAGACCATGCGCACGCTGTTCCCCGGGCGCCCGTTCAACCGGAAGCTAACCGGCCTGGCGAGCGCCTGAACGTTATGTCGCGGCCAACCCGGCCATCGCTTCCAGCGTGGCGTCGCACAGCACCTGCGCGCCGGCGATCGCCTGATGCGGCTCGACATATTCCGCCTCGTTGTGGCTGAGGCCGCCGCGGCAGGGCACGAAGATCATCGCCGCCGGACCGAGGCGGGCCATGAACAGCGCATCGTGGAAGGCGCCGGAGAACAGGCGCCGGCTGGGAAAGCCGCGCCGCTTCGCCGCGCCCTCGACGATGCCGACCAGCCGCGCGTCGAAGCGGGCCGGCGCCACATCCATGCTGCGCCGCACCGAGGCGCGGCAGCCGCCGTCCGCGGCCACCTCGCCGGCCAGAGCGACGATCTCGGCCTCCAGCCGGTCGATCTCGGCGCCGCTCGGATGGCGCAGGTCGATGGAGAAGGTCACTTCGCCGGGAATGACGTTGACGGCGCCCGGCGCCAGCGTCAGGCGGCCGACGGTAAGGCGCGCATCGACGTCGGCCGGCATCACCGTCGCCTGCAACCGGGCGATGACGGCGGCGGCCACCGCCATGGCGTCGCGGCGATCGGCGAGCGGCGTCGTGCCGGCATGCGCCACCTGCCCCTCGATCACCACCTCCAGCCAGCGCGTGCCCTGGATGCCCTCGACGACGCCGATCAGCGCGCCCTCGCGTTCGAGCAGCGGCCCCTGCTCGATGTGCAGCTCGAAATAGCCGGCCACCGGGCGGCCGAGCGGCCGTTCGGCCGCCTGCGGCAAGGCCGCCAGCGTCGCCGCCAGTTCGTCGGGGAGGCGGGCGCCGTCGTTGTCCAGCGTGTCCTGCCAGCCTCGCGGGAAGGCCCCGGCGGCATAGACCTGTGAGCCGAAGGCGCCGGGCGCAAAGCGGCTGCCCTCCTCGTTGGTCCAGGCCACCAGCTCGACGGGACCGGCCGTGACGACGCCGTGGTCCTCCAGCGTTTCCAGCACTTCGAGCGCGGCGAGCGTGCCGAGCGCGCCGTCGAAACGGCCGCCGGTCGGCTGGCTGTCGAGGTGGCTGCCGATCAACAAGGGAGGCCGGCCGTCGTCGGCGCCGGCCCGCCGCAGGAACAGGTTGGCGGCGGCGTCCTGGAACGGCGAAAAACCGCGCGCCGCGCCGAGGCCGGCCAGCAAGGCCCGCGCCGCCCGGTCCTCGGGGCCGAGCGCCGGCCGGTTGACGCCGCCGGCCGGCGTGGCGCCGATCGCCGCGAAGGCATCGAGCCGGGCGAGCAGGCGGCGGCCGTCGATGACGGGACCGCCGGTCATGGGCGCAGCCCGGCCATGAAGGTCCTGACGCGGTCTGGATCGACCATGTTCCACCAGACGCCGTCGTATTTCAGGGCGCTGGCGACGATGACGCCGTCGACGATGCCGAGGATGTCGCGGGCATTGTCGGGGGTGACGCCGCTGCCGACCAGCGTCGGCAGGTGCGAGGCCTCCTTGATCATCCGGATATAGCCGAGATCGGCGGCGTGGCCGGTGCGCTGGCCGGTGGCGATCACCGCGTCGGCGTCGAAGAAGGCGAGATCGCGCACCAGCTCCTCGACCGGCCGGTCGGCGACGATGGCATGCGCGCCATGCTTGACGTGGGCGTCGGCGAAGATGCGGACGCCGTTCGCCCGGAGGCGGGCGCGGTAGCGCAGGGCGCGCGCCGCCTCGCCCTCGACGAAGCCCTCGTTGGCGACATAGGCGTTGGCCCACTGGTTGACGCGAACGAAGCCGGCGCCGGAGGCGCTGGCCACGGCGAGCGCCGGGATGGCGGCGTTGGCCAGCACGTTGATACCGATCGGCCGGCCGAGCTCGCGGCGGATGCGGTCGGCGACCACCGCCATGTGGGCGGCCGTCTCGGGGCCGATGTCGTCGGGCTTGGAGAACGGCACGTCGCCGTGGTTCTCGACGATGACGCCGTCGCAGCCGCCGTCGAGATAGGCGCGGGCGTCGGCGAGGCCGCGCCGATAGATCTCTTCGACGGGCTCGCCGTCGTGGCGCGGCGCGCCGGGCAGCGGCGCCAGGTGGACGACGCCGATCACCACCTTGGTCCGGCCGAACAGATGCTGCAGGGCGTCGCCGGCCGTCTGGCCGACCGGTTTTGCGGCTTCGGTCATGAAAGATCCCTCGATGTGCCGTTGATCAGGCCGGCGATTTCCGGACGGCTCGGACAGGCGGCGAGCGTTCCGCGCCGGGTGACGGCGACGGCCGCCGCCCGAACGCCGATCGCCACGGCGTCGAAAAGCGGCAGGCCACGGGCGAGGCAGCCGGACAGCACGCCGGCGAAGACGTCGCCGGCGCCGCTGGTGTCGACGGCAACGACCCGTGGCGCCGGCAGCAACCTCGGCTCGCCCCGCTCAAGAAGGAGCGCGCCTTCGGCGCCGAGCGTGACGACCACGCTCGCGGCGCCGTCGCGCGACAGGCGGTGCGCCGCCTCGGCCGGATCGGTGCAACCGGCCAGCGCCTCGGCCTCGACGGCATTGACGATCACGACGTCGGCCGTCGGTAGCGCGGTGGAGCCAAGCGGACTGGGGTTGAGGAGGGTGACGGCGCCCCGGTCCTTCGCTCTCTTGAGGCAGGCCCCGGTGACGTCGGCGCGAAGGTTGCCCTGCATCAGCAGGTAGTCGCCCCGCCCCGGCCGGACCGGAAACCCGGCCGGATCGAAAGCCATGGCCGACGCGGCGGCGGTGACGACGATATTCTCGCCCGTCCGGTCGACCAGGATGGTCGAGCGGTCGGTCGGCGTGTCGAGCACGGCGAGGCCGTCGAGCGGCAGTTCCCCGGCGAGCGCCGCCCGGACGAAACCTGCGTCGGCATCGGCGCCCAGCGCGGCGCGAAACACCACCTCGGCGCCGCTGCGCGCCGCCGCCACCGCCTGGTTGGCGCCCTTGCCGCCGACGCCGCGCGCCGACGCGACGGCATTGACCGTCTCGCCGGGCCGCGGCAGCCGGTCGACATAGAAGGTGTCGTCGACGCAGACGTTGCCGACCACGTGGAGCGCCATGGCTCAGTCCCGCCCGGTCGCCCAGGCCAGCATCTGCTCGAACAGCGTCTTGTAGCCCTTCCAAGCGACGAAATCGGGCGACAGCCAGTGCGGGCCGACGTCGGAGGTCCAGGCGACCGTGCGGCCCTTGCCGTAGGTTCCGGTGACCAGCAGCGGCAGCGCGCCATATTCGGACGATACGGTGGCCAGCACCTCGGCGCCCGGCTTGACCTCGACCTCGTTGAAGCCGAGCAGCACCGGCCATTCGCCGCCGAGGCCCCTGAGTATCGGATGATCGGCCTTGCCGGTGATCTCGGCGGTGAAGCCTTCCGGCACCTCGACGCGGTCGTCGTAGGGCAGGCAGGCGACCGGCAGCACCTCCTCGACGGCGGTCTTGCGGTAGCGGGCGCCGCCGTTGATGCCCTGGAACGAGTAGTAGCCGCCGAACATCAAGAGGCCGCCGCCGTTCCGGACGTAATCGCGGATCAGCTTCAGCCGGTTGGGCGTCGTCTGCGACTTGATCCAGGTGTCGGGGTGCAGCAGCAGCGTGTTGGCGCCGATGTCGGACAGCACCACCGCGTCGTAGGCCGTCAGCGCCTCCATGGTCTGCGGAAAGTCGCGCTGCGCCTCGTGCGAGGGCATGAAGGCGACGTCGAACGGCCCGCCCTTCAGCGCCGTCAGGAGTTCGTCGGCGCCGGTGTGGTAGGTGACGGTGGCGAACTGGTCGAAGCCCTTGATGTGGGTGGCCGTCGAAACCCAGGATTCGCCGGCCAGCAGGATCTTCTTGGTCATTTTTGCTTTCCTCGGCAGTATGTCCGGGGCGCTCCGTCAGGCGGAGAACACCGATTTCGGATTGTCGATGAGCATGCGGTCGATCACCGCGGCGTCGAGGCCGTGGCGCTTGAGGCGCGGCACGAAGTGGCGCAGCACGTGGGCGTAGCCGAAGCCGCCGTAGCGGGTCAGCATCATCTTGAGAAACACGTCCTGCGACATCAGCACGCGATCGGCGTAGCCCTTGTCGACGAGGCTCAGAATGCCGCGGGCGTTGTCCTCGTCGGACGGCGACTGGGCATCCTGGTCGGCGTAGTAATAGTCCATGCCGATCATGTCGTATTCGATGAAGGCGCCGCGGGCGGCGAGCGAGGTCTGATAGGCCGTGTCGTCCCAGCTCGGGTTCATGTGGCAGAGCACGGTATGGCGGAGGTCGGCGCCCTCCCCTTCCACGACGTCGAGAACCGCGTGGGCGAGCCGTTCCCAGCCCGGCAGGTGGATGGTCAGGGGCACGCCGGTGCGCGCCGACGCCCGCGCCGCGCCCGTGAGCGAGCGCCGCTCGGCCTCGGTGAAATCCTTGGAAACGCCGATCTCGCCGATGATGCCGGCCATCACCGGCGGCTGCGTCTCGCCGCCGCCGACGTCGTCGACGATGAACCGGGCGATGGCCTCGGCGTCCATCGCCTTCAGCCAGTCGGGATGGCTGAATTCGAGATAGAAGCCGGTGCCCATGACGATCCGGAGGCCGGACAGGCGGGCGATGCGGGCGAGCGCCGCGGGGTCGCGGCCGATGCCGATGGTGGTGGCGTCGATCACCGTGTTGCCGCCGAAGCGCTTGTAGCGTTCGAGCTCGCGCAGGGCGAGGTCGGCGTCGTCGAGCGACACGTTGTCGCGGTTGAGATAGGGGTTCATCCTGAGTTCGCCGATGATCTCGATGTTCACCGGCTGCTCGGACACGCGGCGCCCCTCGTCGTCGATGTCGCAGGGGCAGCGCCACGCCTTGGCGCCGTCGAGCAGGATGTGCTCGTGCATCAGCGTGACGCCCATCTCGTCGACCGGTACCGGGCCGGTCACCGTCATCACCGTGCCGGAGCGGATGCCGATCGGCGACCGTTCGGCCGGCTTGCCCGCGAACAGATGCTCCATGATCAGCGGCTCCTGGATCCGCCCTTGAACAGGCGGAAGTTCAGCCAGATGGCGACGAGGATGATCAGGCCGGTGACGATCGGCGTCAGGAACGGCGACAGATGGGCGAGGATCAGGCCATTGGCGATCACCGCCACGGTCAGCGCGCCCAGGATGGTGCCGACCACCGAGCCACGGCCGCCGAACAGCGACGTGCCGCCCAGCACCACGGCGGCGATGACGTCGAGCTCGAAGCCCTGGCCGGAATTGGACGAGCCGGAACCGAGCCGCGAGGCAAGGATGATGCCGGCGAGCGCCGCCGCCGTGCCGGTCAGCACGTAGACCATCAGCGTCACCAGGCGGGTGTTGACGCCGGCCCGCCGCACCGCCTCGGCGTTGGCGCCGACGCCGGTGACGTAGCGGCCGAAAGCCGTCTCGTTGAAGACGAGATAGGCGACGGCCAGCACGACGACGGCAATGAGGGCCGGCACCGGCACGCCGATGAACCAGGCGCGGCCGATGAAGTTGAAGCCGCTGGCCGGATCGACCGGGATCGAGTAGCCGCCGGTGATCAAAAGCGCGATGCCGCGGATCACCGACAGGCCGGCCAGCGTGACGATGAAGGCGGGGATGCCCTCATAGGCGATGAAGAAGCCCTGCGCCGCGCCGACGACGGCGCCGAGGCAGAGAAGACCCAGCACCACCAGCGGCCAGGGCACGCCCCATTGCAGCAGCACCGCCGACAGCGTGGCGGTCAGCGCCAGCACCGAGCCGACGGAGAGGTCGATGCCGCCGGTGGTGATGACGAAGGTCATGGCCGAGGCGACGATGAGGAGCGGCGCCGACTGGCGCACGATGTTGAGAAGGTTGGGCGTGGTCAGGAAGGCGTCGGTCGCCAGCGAGAAGACGATGCAGACCACGGCGAAGAACAGGGCGATGGAGACGACGCCGCCCCGGGCGACGGCCTTTTCGTGCCAGCTCGCCCTGACGAGGCGCGAGGGCACCTGCTGCTTGATGGCGCCGTCGCTCATGCCGTAACTCCCGCGCTGTCGGTCGCCCCGGCCGATCGGGCGGTGAACTTGCGCCCGACGATCAGGTTGACCACCTCCTCGATGCTGGTTTCGGAAACGTGCCGCTCGGCGACGTTGCGGCCCTCGTACATCACCTGGATGCGGTCGCAGACCAGGAACAGGTCCTGCAAACGGTGGGTGATCAGGATCACCGATACGCCGCGGGCGCTGACGGCGCGGATCAGGTCGAGCACGGCTTCCACCTCGGCGACGGCCAGCGCCGCCGTCGGCTCGTCCATGATCAGCACGCGCGGGTCGAAGGAGGCGGCGCGGCCGATGGCGATCGACTGCCGCTGGCCGCCGGAGAGGTTCTCGACCTTGAGGCGGGTGTCGGCGATGACGATGCCGAGCCGGTCGAGCATGGCGCGCGCCTCGGCATGCATGCGCGCCTCGTCGAGGAACGACAGGCCGGCGAGCCGGCGGCGCGGTTCGCGGCCGAGGAACAGGTTGCCGGCGACGTCCACCGTGTCGCAGAGCGACAGGTCCTGGTAGACCATCTCGACGCGAGCGGCGCGGGCGTCGGCCGGCGAGGCGAAGCTGACGACCTCGCCGTCGATCTCGATGCTGCCGGCGTCGGGAATGATGGCGCCGGACAGCACCTTGCTGAGCGTCGACTTGCCGGCGCCGTTGTCGCCGACCAGGCCGAGCACTTCGCCGGGCTTCAGCGTCAGCGACACGTCGTCGAGCACCTGGATGGGATGGTAGCGCTTGGAGATGCCGGTCATCCGGACGCGATAGGGCGAATTTTCCGTCATGCTGAAATCCACCGGGGAATGGCCGGCGACGGCGCACTCCGTTGAGCATGGCATCCCGCCGGCCGGCCGATAGGGGCGGCCGGCGGGAGACAACGATGAACCGGGACGCCGCGAGTGATCCCGGCGCCCCGACCGTTCACGGTTTCAGATCACTGGAACATCGCCTTGAAGTCGGCCACGTTGTCCTTGGTGACGATGGTCACGGGCACGTTGATGATCGGCTCGACGCTGCCGCCCTTCTTCAGCGTCGTCAGCGCCTCGACGGCGGCCTTGCCCTCGCCGGCCGGATCCTGCTGGACGACGGCGACGACCCAGCCTTCCTCGATGCCCTGTACGGCCTGCTTGGTCAGGTCCCAGCCGAACACCTTGACGCTGTCGGTGTGGCCCTGGGCGGTGACGGCGGACACCGCGCCGATCAGCGCCGGCTCGCCGGTGGCATAGAGCGTCGACATCGAGGGATTGGCGGTCATCAGGTTCTCGGCGGCCGACAGCGCCACGTCCTGGACGTTCTGGCCGTCGACGGTGTCGAGGAAGGTGACGTCGGCGCCGCTCGCCTGAACGGCCGTCTTGAAGCCGTCGAGCCGCTGGTTCTGGATGAACGAGTTGAGCGCGCCGACGATGCCCACCGTCGCCTTGCCGCCCATCTCGGCCTTGACGTAGTCGGCGTAGAATTTGCCGATGTCCTCGCCGGCCTTGGTGTTGTCGACGCCGACGAAGGCGACGTTGTCGCCGTCGGGAATCTGGGCGTCGATGGCGATCACCGGAATGCCGGCCGCCTTGGCGGCGGTGATGGCCGGCTTGACGCCGTTGACGTCGATGGCGACGAGGATGATGCCGTCGACCTTCTGGGTGATGTAGTTTTCGATGGCGTCGTTCTGGGCGGCCGGAACGTTGTTGGCGTTGAAGATGACGAGGTCGACGCCGGCTGCCTTGGCGGCGGCGGTGGCGCCGTCGTTGATCTGGTTGAAGAACAGCGCCTGCTGATTGATATTGACGAGCGCGAAGGTTTCGGCGGAAGCCGGCGACAGACTGGCGGCAAGGGCGGACGCGATGGCGCAGCCCGCGAGAATCCTGGAAAGACGCATTTCGGAATCCCCTTTGGTTTATTTGCCCCTTTGGGGCTTGTTGGCGTCGGATGACACGACGCGATGATTCAAGATCGTTGATTTTATGTCAAGTAACTTGAATGCCGGTTTCTGCGGCAATTCGGCCAATCGGCAGGCGCCCGCGCGTGGCACTGCCGGTCATGCCGTGCCGCCGAAAGGGAGCCGATTTCAGCCCCGCGGCCGCAGTGCGAAAGCCTCGGCCCGCGTCCTTGCCCGACCTCAAAAAGTCGCCGGCGTATTGACCCAAAAAATGCTGGCCCGGCGGTCGCCGGCATTGCGATAGTGGTGCGGCAGGTCGGAGTTGAAGGCGAAGGCGTCACCCTCCAGCAAATGGAATCGCCGCTCGCCGACGATCAATTCAACCTCGCCGGCGATGACGTAGCCGACTTCCTCGCCGACGTGCTGGATGGGGCCGGCGCTCTCGCCGCCCACTTCGACGTGGTGGATGTTGCACTGGAGAAGATGGCCGGGCGAATAGGGGATGATCCGCTCCAGCGCGATGCCCTTGCCGCGGCGCAACGGATCGAGCGTCAGCACCGGCCGCGTGCCGGCCCGGAAGATCATGCCCTCCTCGCCGTGCGATTCCTCGAAAAACCAGCCGATATTCTTGTCGAGCACCTTGATGATCCGGTGCAGCATGGGCAGCGACGGCGACGCCTTGCCGTTCTCGATCTTCGACAGCAGGCTTTCCGAGCAGTTGGCGGCCTGCGCCAGCGCCTTCAGCGTCATGCCGCGCGTCTGGCGCGCCAGCTTGAGGCGCGTGCCGAGGCCGACCGGCATGCCATGGCGGAGGTCCTCGGATCGGGCACCGGGGGAATCAGCGAGGACCATATCGTCCGTCTTCATCAAAACACTTTCCTGGCCGGCCGCCCTTTCGCTCCGATGGAAAGCTCCGCGGAGCCACTCCGGACGCGACGAACCGGTCCGCGCCGTCCGAGCCCGCCGGCAGCCGGCAGCCGCCGGACCGCGCCGCGCGGGCAAGATCGTTCGGATTGAGACTCAACTCGCGGCATTCGTCAATGTGGGCGGCCGCCACCGCAGGGAGAAGGCCGTTCGCCGCACAATTTCGGGTCATATCGAGGAGGCCGGGATCCGGCAGCCGCCAGACCCCCGCGCCATCGGTCAAAAAATCCAACCGCCCGTGGTCACGATCTCGTATTCGGATTCACGCTGCCGTCGGCCGGCCGCAGCGCCTTTTCGACCGAAGCTTCCAGTGAAGCGGCGAGAAGAGCCTGGGTCGGGTCGGCTCCCTTGAAGCCGGCCTGGGCGAGAATCTCGTCCAGAATCGGCTTCTGGGCCGTGAAGTTCAGCAACTGGCTGGACAGGTCGTTCATTGGGCTGCCGCCCGGCTCGCCCGATCTGCCGCCCAGGGAGCCCGGCAGTCCGCCGGTGCTGAAGATCCGGATATCGGAGATCTTCTCGATCGGCTTCATCGCCTCGGCAAGGGCCTGCGGCACGATCTCGACGCGCGCCTTGGCTAGTTCGAAGTCGATGATGCTCGCGGCCAGCGCGTTGCGCGCCTCGTTCTTGGCCCGCTCGGCCCGCGCCTCCGCCTCGCCGAGCTCGATGACGCCGGCGGCCCGGATCTTGGCGGCCTCGGCTTCCGCGTTGGCCTGGATCTGCAACGCGGCGGCCAGGTTCTCGGCGGCCTGCCGCTCGGCCTCGGCCTTGACCGTGATGGCGGTCGCTGCCTGCTCGGCTTCCTTGCGGGCGGCGATCACCGCGATGCGCTTGGCGCGCTCGGCGATCTCCACTTCCTGAGCCGTGATCACCTGCTCTTCCGCCGTGATGGCGCCCGCCTTGGCCTCGTCCGCCTTGGCGCGGGCGGCCTGCTCCTCCTCGGTCTTCTGAGCGACGGCGATGGCGGCCTCGATACGCGCCGTCTCGGTAACTTTCCGCGCCTCCGCCTCGCGTTCGGCGATGCCGCGCTCGGCCACGATGCGGGCGGACTCCTTGGCCTGGCGCGCCTCGGCGTCCCGCTCGGCGATGCCGCGCTCGGTATCCAGCCGCGCCGTTTCCTCGGCCAGGCGGGCGAGTTGCTCGGCCTTGGCCGCCTCGGCCCGCGTCTCGGCGGTCTTGTTGGCGATGTCCCGTTCCTGCGTCAGCTCGGCGTCGCGCTGCTCGCGCTCGATCGTCAGGCGCCGCAGCGCGGCTTCCCGATCCTTGGTGGCGATCTCGACCTCGTTGTCGCGAACGATCTGGTTGCGCTCGCGCTTGCGCTCTTCGGTGATCTTGGTGAGGGCGGTGAGGCCCTCGGCGTCGAAGCTGTTGTTGGGATTGAAATGCTTGATGTCGGTCTGGTCGAGCCTGGTCAGCGACACCGATTCCAGTTCCAGGCCGTTCGACTGAAGGTCGTGGGCGACGGCCGCCTGAACCGACTTCACGAACTCGGCGCGCTGCTCCTGCAGATCGCGCAGCGTCATGGTGGCGGCCACCGAGCGCAGACCGTCGACGAACTTGGCCTCGACCAGGGCCTTGAGCGCGTCGGCATCGTTGGTGCGATCGCCCAGCGTCTGCGCCGCCAGCGCGATATTCTCGGAATCCGGCTTCACGCGGACATAGAACTCAGCGGTTATGTCGGCCCGCATGCGGTCCTTGGTGATCAGCGACTCGTTCTCGGCGCGCTTCACCTCCAGCCGCAGCGTGCTGAGCGACACCCAGGAATAGGAGTGGAACACCGGCAGGATGACGGAGCCGCCGTCGAGCACCACCTTCTTGCCGCCAAAGCCGGTCCGAACATAGGCCTTATCCCGCGTCGCCCTGATGTAGAGCGATGAGATGATAGTGCCGATGACAACGATCGCCATGACGATGACGCCGGCGATGATGCCCAGAGACAAGAACTCCATAATCAGCCCCTCTTGATGTCAACGCGACTGAATTCCTCAGGCGCCGGAATAGCTTGGAAAAGACCGTCCGCACCATCGACGATGATGACGAGCGCGCCGGTCTCGATCAGATGACCCGGCGCCGCCTGTGCGCGCAGGTTGTGAATGTTGTCGTGCTGGTCCTTGACGCGCACCACCCCGGGCTGCCCCTGGTCGAGCGGTCCGATCGTGACCACGCCGGCGAGACCGATGAAGCCGGCCTGGCTGACGGCGCTGGTCTCGTCGCGCGGCATGATGCGGGCGAGGCCGCGGCTCAGCCAGCGCGTCGCCGGAACGGCCAACATCAGCGCCAGCGGCCCGGCTGCGAACATGGGGAGAGGCGCGGCGACGCGCGCCGCCAGCATCTGGACGGAAAAGCCGAATACCGCGAAGGCCGAGAGCAGGAGCACGGCGAGCACCAGGATCGGCACGCCGCCCGCATTGAGCCAGGACATCCAGCCGCCCAGCAGCCCGGCGTCATGGTCGCCCGGTCCATGATAGCCGAAGCCGTCGTCCAGCAGCCCGGAGGCCGACACCCCAAACAGCACGGACACAAGCTCGATGAGCCCGAGGCCGGCCACCACCAGGAGCGCTTCCCAGAACAGTTCGGTGCCCGGCTGAACGATGGACTCCATCAACGCTGCCCTTCGCGGAACACCCTGAGGCGCGCCTCGATGGCGTCTTCGCGCTGCATCTTGCCCAGCTCCTCGATTTCCGCCGCGCCGTGGACCGGCTTGGCCGGAACGCCGGTCACCCGCTCCACCGCCGCGAGCGCGGCGGCCAGGCGCTGGTCGTTGCGTTGCGAGGGCGTGGCGGCGGAAAATGCCGTCCGCTCGGCCCGCTGGGCGTCCTCGAGGCGCTTGGTCGCGTCGGCACGGGCCGAGGCGATGCTGCGCAGCGTCGCCTCGGCTTCGGCGATCTCGCCGGCGTTGTCGGCGATCGCCTTGTCGATGGCGTTGCACTGCGCTTCCAGATCGATCTGCAGGCCGGTCGCCACGCGGGCCAGATCCTCGCGCCCCTTGGCAAGACCGGTCTTGATCTTCTCATCGAGATCGCGAATCTCGGCGTCCAAATCCTCCGCCTTGGCCTTCAGGCGGTGGCCCGAGGCGATCGCCACGCCCAGCACGGCGCGCGCCTCGTCGGTGATCTTGTCGATCTCCCGCAAGGCCTGCTGCGCCACGGCGATCGGATTGGAATTCTCCGCCGTGTCGACCGCGGTGTTGAGCACGCCGGCGATGACACGCCCGAGACGGGCCAGAATACCTTCATTGGACATTGTGATCTCTTTCTGGAACTGAGGGCTGGTTTGCACTCCGACGAGGATTCTAAACAGTGCTCCGTCAAAGAAGAGGCGAGCTTCCGCGAAGTCATCCCAACCATGACGATAGCCTTCCACGGAATAGGGGACCGTGAACCGCCCCTTGACGGTAGATATGCTTAAGGTGTCCGGGCCTTTCAGCGAAAACAGCTTGGAATCGAGAGGAATATCGTTGACGGGGCCGCCGGCGGCGCGCCTGCTGCGATCGCGCAACGCCAAGGTCGCCATGCGCGACGGCAGGCCGGTCCTGGCACGGATCTCCTCGTAGGCCTCCTCGTGCAGCGCCACCAGATTGGCGCCCCGGGTTCCGTCGAGGATTTCCATCGCCTGCCGATAGGCCTCGAGCGTCTCGCAGAGCGCTTCGCGGCTTTCCTGCGGCGGCGACAAGGCGAGGCCCATCGCAAATTGTGGTTTTTCGATCATACAGGAAACTATAAGTCACTTCTTTGGTGCTTTCAAGGTTGCGGCTGGTTTTTCTCACGCAAAAATTGAAAAAACACGCCGATGAAGCCGGGCGACGAGATTCATGCGCCGGCGCGAGGCCCAGCCTGCACGCGGGGCCACTTGACAGCCTTCGCCACCGCCTCCTTAATGTCAGATGTCAGACCAATTCAACGGGCGTCGGCCCGATGACCGAGTGGCGGGCAGATGGCCGACGGCACCTTTTCCTTCGAACGAATTCCGCGCGTCGACCGGGTCCGCAGCGTCATGAACGCGCTCGCCGACCACATCGACCGCTCGGGCATGAAGCCGGGCGACAAGCTGCCGACCGAACGCGAGCTGTCGCTGGCGCTCGGCGTCGGGCGGTCGACGGTGCGCGAGGTGATCCGGCAGTTGCAGGCGCTCGGCGTCGCCGAGCCGCGCGTCGGCTCCGGCACCTTCCTGATCCGGACGATCACCCCCGGCACCATCCACATGCCGCTGTCGCTGGACATGTCGCACCTGAGGGACGCGCTGCTGCAGACGCTGGAAGTGCGGCGCGGCATCGAGGTGGAGGCGTCGGCGGTGGCGGCCCTGCGGCATACGGCCGACGACGTGCCCCATATGGAGGCGGCGTTGGTCGAGATGGAGCGCGTCCACATCGACAAGGGTACCGCCGGCCGGGAAGACCTCGCCTTTCACCTGTCGATCTACGACGCCACCCACAACCCGCTGTTCTCCCGCCTGCTCGAACAGATGCGCGAGACCTTCGAAGGCTTCTTCGACCAGCCCTTCGACCGGCCGGATTTCGCCCGGCGGTCCTTCCCGTTCCACCGCGAGCTGTTCGAGGCGATCGTCGCCCGCGATGTCGCGCTGGCGCGCGAGAAGACCTACGCGATCCTCGAAATCGTCGAGGAAGACATCAAGGACATGTCCAGATGAGTGAGGAAGCCGACCCGATCAGCCGCGCCAGCCTGATCGTCGCCCATGACGAGGCGAATGCCTACGACGCCGTGGTGCCGCCGATCGCCCAGACGTCGCTGTTCACCTTCCCGTCCTATGACGAGATGAACCAGACCTACATGGGCAAGAAGACGCGGCCGACCTACAGCCGCGGCCTCAACCCGACCGTCCGCCATTTCGAGGAGATGCTCGCCCGGCTGGAAGGCGGCGAGGATGCCATCGGCTTCGCCTCCGGCATGGCGGCAATCTCCTCGACGGTGATGACCTTCGTCCGGCCCGGCGACAAGCTGCTCTGCGTCCGCCACGTCTATCCCGACGCCTACCGGCTGTTCGAGATCCTCCTGAAGCAATACGGCGTCCACACCGTCTATGTCGACGGCCGCGACGAGGCGGCGGTGGCCCGCGAGCTGCCCGGCGCCGCCCTGCTCTACCTCGAAAGCCCGACCAGCTGGTCGATGGACGCGCTCGACGTCGCCTCCCTCGCCGCGCTGGCCCGCAAGCACGGCGTCGTCACGGCGATCGACAACAGTTGGGCGTCGCCGGTGTTCCAGCAGCCGCTGTCGCTCGGCGTCGACCTGGTGCTCCACTCGGCGTCCAAGTATATCGGCGGCCATTCGGACGTCGTCGCCGGCGTGGTCACCGGATCGGCGGCGCTGATCGGCAAGATCCGCTCGACCACCTATCCCTATCTCGGCGGCAAGCTGTCGCCGTTCGACGCCTGGCTGCTGATCCGCGGCCTCCGGACGCTGCCGGCCCGCATGAAGGCGCACGAGGCGGCGGCGCTCCACGTCGCCCGCAAGCTCGCCGGCCATCCGCTCGTCGAGAACGTGCTGCACCCTGGCCTCGGCAATACGCTGCCGCCCGGCCTTTCCGGCACCTCGGGCCTGTTCTCGTTCACCTTCACCGACGGCGTCGACATCCCGAAATTCGCCGACCAGTTGAAGCTGTTCAAGCTCGGCGTCAGTTGGGGCGGCCACGAGAGCCTCGTCGTTCCGGCGACGGTCGTGCACAACCAGGCCGCCGGGCCGAATTCGGCGGTCGACTTCGGCATCAGTCCGCGCGTGGTGCGCCTGCATGTCGGCCTCGAAGGCGCCGAGGCGCTGTGGGCCGACCTCGGCGGGGCCATCGACGCGGCGCGCATCTAGGAGACCTGCCTCCTCGACGACTCTCCGGCTTGGAGGGGCCGGCAAAGGCATCGGTGCAAATCAACAAACATCAGGGGCGCCGATGCCCGATCGGCCGGCATGACCGGCCGGACAACGGAAAGACCGCCCGGCGGGGCCTCCAGCACCCCGCCCTCATGCGGCAACCAAGGAAAGGGGAACTTCATGAACAGGATATTGGCTATCGCATCGCTGTCGACGCTGCTCATGGCCGGCACCGCCCTTGCCGACACGACGCTGAAGCTCGTGGAGGTGATCACCAGCCCCGAGCGCACCGAGACGCTGAAGGGCATCGTCAAGACGTTCGAGGACGCCAACCCCGGCACCAAGGTGGAGATCATCTCGCTGCCGTGGAACCAAGCCTTCGAGAAGTTCGCCACCATGGTTTCGGCCGGCGAGACGCCCGACGTCGTCGAGATGCCCGACACCTGGCTGGCGCTCTATGCCAACAACGGCGCGCTCGAAAGCCTCGAGCCCTATCTCGCCAAGTGGGAGTACACCTCCGGCCTGACGGCGCGCGCCCTCGAAATGGGCCGCTCGGTGAAGAACACGGCCTACATGCTGCCCTACGGCTTCTATCTCCGCGCCATGTTCTACAACAAGAAGCTGCTGTCCGAGGCCGGCGTCGCCGAGCCGCCGAAGACGCTCGACGAGTTCAAGGCCGCGTCCGAGAAGGTGTCGAAGCTGCCCGGCAAGTCGGGCTACTGCATGCGCGGCGGCCCCGGCGGCCTCAACGGCTGGGTGATGTTCGGCGCCACCATGGCCGGCGACAACGCCTTCTTCAAGGAGGACGGCACCTCGACCTTCGCCGACGAGGGATGGGTCAAGGGCATCAGCTACCTGATCGATCTCTACAAGTCCGGCCTCGCCCCCAAGGACAGCGTCAACTGGGGCTTCAACGAGATCGTCGGCGGCTTCTATTCGGGCACCTGCGCCTTCCTCGACCAGGATCCGGACGCCCTGATCTCGATCGCCGAGCGCATGAAGCCGGAAGACTACGGCGTCGCGCCGTTCCCGAAGGGCCCGGCCGGCAAGGCCTTCCCGACGATCGGCTACGGCGGCTGGTCGATGTTCGCCAACAGCGAGCACAAGGACCTCGCCTGGAACCTGATCGCCACGCTGGAGGCGCCGGACGGCAACATCGCCTGGAACAAGCGGATCGGCGCGCTGCCGATCCACACGGCGGCCGAGAAGGATCCGTTCTACGCCAGCGAGCAGTTCAAGGGCTGGTTCGAGGAACTGGCCGATCCCGACGTGGTGCCGACGGTGATGCCGACGCATCTCGAGGAGTTCGCCTTCTTCAAGGACTCGCTGGTGATCAACACCAGCCAGAAGGCGCTGCTCGGCGAGATCACGCCCGAGGACCTCGCCAAACAGTGGGCCGACTACCTGACGGCCGCCCAGCAGAAGTTCCTCGCCGCCAAGTAACGGGAGCTCGGCCTTGGCGCTCGGCGGCCTCAGCGCCGCCGGGCGCCGATGGGACCGCCGGTGCCTTGGTTGTGCCGGCGATCGAGCTGTCGTGCCCGGACTCCCCCAGCGTCCTTCCGAATACATCTGCGAGTTCCTGTCCGATGACTTTCTATCCTGCGGCCGCACCGCCCGACGGCGATCGCCGGACGGCGAAACAGAAGATCGCCGCCTATCTGGAGCCCTGGCTCTACTCGGCTCCGGTGCTGATTTTGATCGTCGCCATCATGCTGGTGCCGCTGGCGCTCGGCATCTCCTACGCCTTCCGCGACATCCGGCTGCTCAACCCGTTCAGCGGCGCCTTCGTCGGCCTCAAGCATTTCCGCGAGCTCGCCGGCGACGGCGCCTTTCGCGGCGCGCTCGTCAACACGCTGTGGTGGACGTTCAGCTCGGTGATCCTGCAATTCCTGTTCGGCCTGATCCTGGCCCTGCTGCTCAACCGGCCGTTCAGGGGGCGGGCGCTGGCGCAGGCGCTGTGCTTCCTGCCCTGGGCGGTGCCGAGCTTCCTGTCGGGCCTCGACTGGGCCTGGATGTTCAACCCGGTGGTTGGCCCCATTCCCCACTGGCTCTACGCGCTGGGCATCCTGTCGGAGCCGAGCAACATCCTGTCCGATCCGGAAACCGCCATGTGGGGACCGATCGTCGCCAACGTCTGGTGGGGAATCCCCTTCTTCGCCATCACCATGCTGGCGGCGCTGCAGGCCATCCCCAAGGATCTCTACGAGGCGGCCGAGATCGACGGCGCCGGGCCGATCGAGCGCTTCCGGTCGATCACCGTGCCCTTCCTGGCGCCGACCATGGCCATCTCCATCCTGCTGCGCACCGTGTGGATCGCCAATTTCGCCGACCTGATCATCGTCATGACCAACGGCGGGCCGGCCGACCGGACGCAGATCGTCGCGAGCTACATCTTCACCCAGGCCTTCCGCCGGCTCGACTTCGGCTACGCCTCGGCGATCGCGCTGGTGCTCCTGGTGCTGCTGCTCGCCTATTCGATGCTGATCGTCGTGTTGCGCCAAACCATGCTGACGAGGCACTGACATGACCAGAAAGCGCATCGTCCTGACCGTGCTGCATCGGCTGGCCATCCTCGCCTATGTGGCCTTCGCCCTGTTTCCCTTGTTCTGGCTGCTCAAGGTGTCGGTGACGCCGACCAGCCTGCTCTACACCGAGGGCATCCGGCTGTGGCCGTCGCGGGCCAGCCTCGAACACTATGCGTTCGTGCTGACCCACTCGAGCTTTCCGACCTTCTTCCTCAACTCGACCATCGTGTCGGCGTCGACGGCGGTGATCGTCACCATCGTCGCCGCGCTGGCCGGCTACGCCATGTCGCGCTTCGTGTTCCGGGGCAAATACTGGATCGTCGGCCTGCTCTTGCTGACCCAGATGTTCCCGCTGGTGATGCTGATCGCGCCGATGTTCAAGATGCTGTCGCCGCTCGGGCTGACCAACAGCCTGACCGGCCTCGTCATCGTCTACGTCGCCTTCAACGTGCCGTTCGCCACCTTCCTGATGCAGTCGTTCTTCGACGGCATTCCGAAGGACCTCGAGGACGCGGCGATGATCGACGGCGCCACGCGCTTCACGGCGTTCCGGCAGATCATCCTGCCGCTGACGCTGCCCGGCATCGCCGCGACGCTCGGCTTCGTGTTCACGGCGGCGTGGAGCGAGCTGCTGTTCGCGCTGATGCTGATCTCCGGCAACCAGGCCACTACCTTCCCGGTCGGCCTGTTGTCCTTCGTCTCCAAGTTCTCCGTCGACTTCGGGCAGATGATGGCGGCCGGCGTGCTGGCGCTGATCCCGGCCTGCCTGTTCTTCCTTTTGATCCAGCGCTATCTCGTGCAGGGCCTGACGGCCGGCGCGGTGAAGGGCTGAGGAGCGTTGCCATGGCTTCCATCACCATCCAGTCGATCACCAAGACCTTCGGCACCGTGCCGGTGCTGCACGACATCGACCTTTCCATCGCCGACGGCGAATTCGTCGTGCTGGTCGGCCCGTCCGGCTGCGGCAAGTCGACGCTGCTCCGGATGATCGCCGGGCTCGAGGACATCACCGGCGGCGAGATCCGCATCGACGGCCGGCGCATCAACGAAGTGGCGCCCAAGGACCGCGACATCGCCATGGTGTTCCAGTCCTACGCGCTCTATCCGCACATGACGGTGGCCGACAACATGAGCTACAGCCTGAAGCTCCGGAAGACGGCGCGGGAGAGGATCGCCGAGGCGGTCGGCGCGGCGGCCGGCAAGCTCGGCCTCGATCCTCTCCTGGAACGGCGGCCCAAGGCGCTCAGCGGCGGCCAGCGCCAGCGCGTCGCCATGGGCCGGGCGATCGTCCGCCATCCCAAGGCCTTCCTGTTCGACGAGCCGCTCAGTAACCTCGACGCCCGCCTGCGCGAGCAGATGCGGGCGGAGATCAAGCGGCTGCACAAGGCGATCGGCGCCACCTCGGTCTACGTCACCCACGACCAGATCGAGGCGATGACGCTGGCCGACCGCATCGTCGCCATGCACGGCGGCATCATCCAGCAGGTCGGCAACCCGCTCGACCTCTACGACCGGCCGGCCAACCTGTTCGTCGCCGGCTTCATCGGCTCGCCGGCGATGAATTTCGTCGACGGCCATTGCCGTTCCGGCGCCATCGAGACCGACGACGGCAGCAGGATCGCCGTTCCCGGCGGCATTGATCTTGCCGAGGGACAGGCGGTCACCGTCGGCATCCGCCCCGAGCACGTGCGCATCGTCGCCGGTTCCGGGGCCGGCAGCTACACGGCGCGCGTCGACCTGGTGGAGCCGACCGGCTTCGGCACCATCGTGCACGTGCGCCTGCTCGGCCAGGATCTCAAGATCTACACGCTGGAGCGCGGCGCCGCCGAGGTCGGGGAGCCGCTGCACATCGCCCTCGACGGCGACCGGCTGCACGTCTTCGATCGCGAGACGACGAACCGCATCGGGTAAGCGGTCTCGGCGATTTCCATGCGCAATATCGGCCGTGCCGGACAGGCGTTTTGGCGCCTTTCCGGGCCGTTCCATTTCGTCGCATCTCCGGAAGGCGACCGCCATCGGACCGGCGACATATTATTTCATACGACGCTCAAAATTATTACGCGCGTAAAATTTCTATGTTGACATGCGACAACATTCCATGATGTGTTGGCCTCGCTGAGACGGAGGGCCACCTCCGTCGAGGCGTGTTCGCCGCAAGGCCCATTCCCGGGGCCTCGACGGGCGAGGTTCCGCCGGAGGCGGGACCGGCTCGCCCGACAGTTCAACAACGGCCGACATGTCTCCTGATCCCGAGGATGGATCGGAGCGGCGGCCATATGGGAGGACAAGATGACCATTCGTTCGCTTGCTCGCCTGGCTCTCGCCGGCTCCGCCTTCGCCTTCCTGGCCACGTCGGCCATGGCCGACGGCATCGGCGCCTCGCTGCTCACCCAGCAGCATCCGTTCTACATCGAGCTCGCCGACGCCATGAAGGCCGAGGCCACCGCCAAGAGCGTGCCGCTCGAGGTGGCGATCGCCAACCAGGACCTCAACAAGCAGCTCGCCGACGTCGAGGACTTCATCGTCAAGGGCGTCGACGTCATCGTGCTGTCGCCGGTCGACAGCAAGGGCGTCAAGGCGGTGATCGAGAAGGCCCAGAAGGCCGGCATCAAGGTGATCACCGTCGACGTGCCGGCCAGCGGCGTCGAGGTCACCTCCTATATCGGCACCGACAACTATGCCGGCGGCGTCAAGGCCGGCGAGCTGATGGCCAAGGAGCTCGGCGACAAGGGCAAGGTGGCGATCATCGACTATCCGACCGTGCAGTCGGTGGTGAACCGCATCGACGGCTTCAAGAAGGCCATCGGCGAGCACAAGGACATCGAGATCGTCGCCCAGCAGACCGGCATCACCCGCGCCGAGGCGCTGGCCGCCGCGCAGAACATGCTGCAGGCCAATCCCGACATCCAGGGCATCTTCGGCTTCGGCGACGACGCCGCGCTGGCCGCCGCCGTGGCGGTGAAGTCGGCCGGCCTCGAGAACCAGGTCAAGGTGATCGGCTTCGACGGCATGGAAGAGGCCCGCAACGCGGTCGACACCAACCCGGTGATGGTCGGCGTCATCCAGCAGTTCCCCGGCGAGATGGGCAAGCGGGCCGTCGACACGGCCATCGACGTGATCGCCGGCAAGGACGTGCCGGCCGAACAGCCGATCGAGCCGGGCGTCTACACCGGCAAGTGATATAAGCTGAAGGAGCGCGGGGCGGTCTTGCGGCGGCCCCGCGTCTTTTCTCCACGGCCGGTCCGGCGTCCGTCGCGGCCGAGGGCATTCGCGTCGGAAAGGAGGCGGGCATGTCGGCCGCGACCAGCGACGTCATTCTCAAGATCAACAACGTATCCAAGCTGTTCGGCCCGGTCGCCGCGCTGAAGAACATGCACCTTGAGGTGCGCGCCGGCCGCGTCCATACGCTGCTCGGCGAGAACGGCGCCGGCAAGTCGACGCTGATGAAGATCCTGGCCGGCGTCTATCACGCCACGACCGGCGAGGTGGAGTTCTGCGGCGCTCCCTACAAGCCGGAGAACCCGCAGCAGGCGGCCGCCCGCGGCCTCACCATCGTCTTCCAGGAACTCAGCCTCTGCAACAACATGACGGTGGCCGAGAACATCCTGGCGACGCGCGAGCCGTCGGTCTACGGCTTCATCAACGACCAGGCGCTCGAACGCCGCGCCGCCGAGATCGTCCGCGACCTCGGCCTGCCGATCGACGTCTCCGAGAAGGTCGGCCATCTCTCCATGGCCCAGCGCCAGCTGGTCGAGATCGCCAAGGGGCTGTCGATCCCCGACCCGCGCCTCGTCATCCTCGACGAGCCGACCTCGTCGCTGACCGACGCCGAGACGGAAATCCTGTTCTCGATCATCGGCCGCCTCAAGGCCAAGGGCGTCGCCGTCATCTACATCTCGCACCGCATGGAAGAGATCATGCGGCTTTCCGACGACATCACCGTCGTCCGCGACGGCGAATACATCGCCACCCGCCAGCGCGAGAACGTCACCATCGACGAGCTGATCGCCATGATGGTCGGGCGCAAGATGGACGAGATCTATCCGCCGCGGCTCGGCGCCGCGCCGGCCGACAGCGAGGCGCCGATCCTGTCCGTCGAAGGGCTCAGCCGCGACGGCGAGTTCGAGGGCGTGTCCTTCGAGGTCAGGAAGGGCGAGATCCTCGGCTTCTTCGGCCTGATCGGCTCCGGCCGCTCGGAGGTGATGAACGCGCTGTTCGGCATGAAGGCCGCCTCCGGCAGCATCCGCATCGACGGTGAGCCGGCGACCATCGCCTCGCCGGTCGACGCCATCGGCCGCCGGATCGCCTTCGTCACCGAGAACCGCAAGGAAGAGGGCCTCGTCCTCGCCCACAGCGTCGAGTGGAACATCTCGATGGCGGCGCTCGGCCGCTTCGCCGCGGCGCTCGGCTTCATGCGCAACCGCGCGGAGCGCAGGGCGGCGAGGGAAGAAGTAAGCCGGCTGACCATCAAGACGGCGTCGGTCGACACGCCGGTCGGCTCGCTGTCGGGCGGCAACCAGCAGAAGGCGGTGCTCGCCAAGTGGCTGTTGACCCAGCCGCGCATCCTGATCCTCGACGAACCGACGCGCGGCGTCGACGTCGGCGCCAAGTTCGAAATCTACAAGATCATCCGCCAGCTGGCGGCCGAGGGCACGGCGATCCTGCTGGTGTCCTCCGAGCTGCCGGAAGTCCTCGGGATGAGCGATCGCCTCGTCGTCATGCACGAGGGCCGGCTCAGCGCCACGCTCTCCGGCGGCGCCACCCCCGAAGCGGTCATGGCCCACGCGACAGGTATCACGTCATGAGCGATGAGAAACACGTAACCGCCGCCCAGAAGCCCTATGCCAAGCTGCTCCGGCAGTATGGCGGCATCCTGGTCTCCCTGGTCGTCCTCTGCATCATCTTCTCGGTGATGAACCCGCGCTTCATGACGGTCGCCAACTTCATGAACGTCTTGCAGCAGATCGCGGTGATCGCCATCGCCGCCTTCGGCATGACCTGGGTGATCCTGCTCGGCGAGATCGACCTCTCCATCGGCTCGATCATCGCCGTCGCCGGCATGGCCGCCGCGCAGGCCTTCCTCGCCGGCTTCGGCTTCATGCCGACGCTGGTCCTGACGCTCTTGGCCGGCGCAGCGATGGGCCTTGCCAACGGCGTGCTCACCGCCAAGCTCGGACTGCCGTCGTTCATCGTGACGGTGGCGACCATGGGCATCTTCCGCGGCCTCGTCAGCCTGCCGACCAACGGCGCGCCGGCGATGATCGAGAACCCGACCTGGATCGCTATCGGCGCCGAGAGCTTCGTCGGCCTGCCGATCATCATCTGGATCGTGGTCGTTCTGTTCGTCTTCAACCACGTGCTCTTGTCGAAGACCACCTTCGGCCGCCGGGCCTATCTGACCGGCGGCAACCGCGAGGCGGCCGTCTACTCCGGCATCAAGGTCGACCGGGTCAAGATCACCATCTTCATGATCTCCGGCATCATGGCGGCGATCTCCGGCATCCTCCTGTCGTCGCGCCTCTACTCGGCGCAGACCAACGCCGGCACCAGCTACGAGCTCGACGCCATCGCGGCGGCGGTGCTCGGCGGCACCAGCCTCGCCGGCGGCGTCGGCACCATGATCGGCACGCTGATCGGCGCGCTGATCATCGGCATCATGAACAACGGCATGAACATGCTGTCCGTTCCCTACTTCTATCAGTTGATCGTCAAGGGCTTGGTCATTCTGCTGGCCGTCTGGCTCGACGTTCGTTCCAAGCGGGCCAAGCGATAATGCGTCAGAGCAAGGTTCTCACCATCGGCGAGGTGCTGGTGGAAATCGTCGCCACCGAGCGCGGCGACGGCTTTCGCGAGCCGGTCAAGCTGATCGGCCCGTTCCCCTCGGGCGCGCCGGCCATCTTCATCGACCAGGTCGGCAAGCTCGGACAGGCGGCGGCGATCATCTCGCGGGTCGGCGACGACGACTTCGGCCACGTCAATCTCGACCGGCTGAAGCGCGACGGCGTCGACGTCTCCGGCATCGAGGTCGATCCGCTCGGCACCACCGGCAGCGCCTTCGTGCGCTACCGCGAGGACGGCGGCCGCAACTTCGTCTTCAACATCCGCCACAGCGCCTGCGGCACGATCGAGCTGAAGGGCCCTGCCGCCGACCTTGTCGAGAGCTGCACCCACATGCACGTCATGGGCTCGTCGCTCTACGCGCCGAGCGTGGTCGACGCCGTGCTCAAGGCGACGCGGACCATCAAGGAGAACGGCGGCACGGTGTCGTTCGACCCCAACCTCCGCGCCGAGATCCTCAACAGCCCCGGCATGCGCGAGGCGCTCGCCACCGTGCTGGCCGAGACCGACCTGTTCCTGCCGAGCGGCGAGGAGCTGTTCCTGTTCTCGCCGGCCGACAGCGAGGCGGAAGCCATCGCCAACCTCCTGAAGAGCGGCGTCAAGGCGGTGGTGCTGAAGCGCGGCGCGGCCGGCGCCAGCTATGTCGACGCCACCCGCGAGATCAGCCTGCCGGGCTTCCGGGTGACGGAAGTCGATCCCACCGGCGCCGGCGACTGCTTCGGCGCCACCTTCGTCACCTTCTGGCTGGGCGGCGCCGACCCCGAAACGGCGCTCCGCTATGCCAACGCCGCCGGCGCCAGGGCCGTCACCCGCTCCGGCCCGATGGAGGGCGCCTCGACGCGCGCCGAGCTCGACGCGCTGATCGCCGAACAAAGGAGCTGAAGACATGTCCATCAATCCGCTCAGCGACATTTCCACCTGGCGCTTCCGCACGTCCGGCTTGCGCGGCATCCCGTCGATCTGCTCGGCCCACCCGGTGGTGATCGAGGCGGCCATGCGGCACGCCGCCAAGCTCGACCTGCCGGTGCTGATCGAAGCCACCTGCAACCAGGTCAACCAGGACGGCGGCTACACCGGCATGACGCCGGGCGATTTCCGCGACTTCGTCGAGACCATCGCCAGGAAAGTCGGCTTCCCGTTCGATCGCGTCATCCTCGGCGGCGACCACCTCGGCCCCAACCCATGGAAGAAGCTCTCCGCCAGCGAGGCCATGGACAAGGCCAGGGTGATGATCGACGCCTTCGCCAGGGCCGGCTTCACCAAGCTCCACCTCGACACCTCGATGGGTTGCGCCGGCGAGCCGGTGGCGCTGGCCGATGCGCTGACCGCCGAGCGGGCGGCGTCGCTGGCCGCCGTCGCCGAGGCGGCGACCAGGGACGCCGCCGTCAAGCCGGTCTACATCGTCGGCACCGAGGTGCCGATCCCCGGCGGCGCCATGGAGGAGATCGAGGAGCTGGAGGTGACGAAGCCCGAGGCGGCGCGCGAGACCATCCGCGTCCACCGGGAGGCGTTCGCCAAGGCCGGCATCGCCGATGCCTTCGAGCGGGCGGTCGGCGCCGTGGTGCAGCCGGGCGTCGAGTTCGGCAATCACAACGTCGTCGCCTTCGATGCGGAGAAGGCCGCTTCTCTCTCCGCCGTGCTCGCCGACCTCAAGGGCTTCGTGTTCGAGGCGCATTCCACCGACTATCAGACGCCGGAGGCGCTGAAGGCGCTGGTCGACAACGGCTTCTCCATCCTGAAGGTCGGCCCGGCCCTGACGTTCGCGCTCAGGGAGGCGCTCTACGGCCTCGACCACATCGCCGAGGTGCTCTACGCCGGCCGCCGCAAGGAGACGCTGAGGGCCACCTTCGAGCGGGTGATGCTCGCCCACCCCGACAACTGGGCCAAATATTACTTCGGCACGGAGGACGAGCAGCGACTGCAGCGCCACTTCAGCTATTCGGACCGCATCCGCTACTACTGGCCGGAGCCGGAGATCGCCAGGGCGGCCGACGAGTTGCTCGCCCTGTTCGGGACCGCCACAATACCCGAGACGCTGATCAGCCAGTATGTTCGCGGTGTCTACGAGGGCGTCCGGCGCGGCCGGGTCGAGCCCACAGCCCATGGGCTGTCGCTCGCCATGGTCGACCTCGTCCTCGAAGACTATTTCAAGGCCTGCCTCTGAGAGCCTGGCGCGAAACTCGCTGGGGTGCGGCAGTTAGCGATGAGTTCGAGAACCGGAGCGGAGCGAACTTGAGGTTCGTGAGCACCGGAAGCGCAGAAATCGAAGCTAGATGCCCGCCCCAGTAGAGTTTCGCGTCAGGCTCTGGGCGGCAATACGGGACATGCAACATGCAGGATGACATCATCTTCACGCTGACCGATACGGCCGGCGGGCTCGAGGTCGCCGATTGGTCGGTCACCTCCGGCGAGCTCGGAATCCACAGCGGCGCGCCGTTCGAAATCGTGAAAAGGACGCTGCACGGCGGCCGGCAGGAAGGCAGCACGCTCGTCACCATCCGGTCCGGCCGGCTGGCGGTGACGGTGATCCCGACGCGTGGCATGGGCATCCTGAGGGCGAGCCTCGACGGCATCGGCTTCGGCTGGGCGTCGCCGGTCGACGAGGTGGTGCATCCCTCGTTCATCCGCCTCGGCGAGCGCAACGGCCTCGGCTGGCTCGAAGGCTTCAACGAGCTGATGGTACGCTGCGGCTACGAGTGGAGCGGCCATCCGACGGTCGACGGCGACAAGGTCTATACGCTGCACGGCCGGGCCGGCAACACGCCGGCCTCCAAGGTGGAGGTGCGCATCGAGCGCGAGGCGCCGCATCGCATCACCCTCAGCGGCCTGATCAAGGAGAAGGCGTTCAAGAACGTCGAGTTCGAGACCTGGACGGAGCTGACCGTCGTGCCCGGCGACACCGGCTTCTCGCTCGACGACCGGCTGGTCAACCGCGCCGACTATGCCCACACCTATGAGGTGATCTACCACACCAACGTCGGCCGTCCGGTGCTGGAGGAAGGCGCCCGCGTCATCGGGCCGTTCACCCAGGTGGCGCCGTTCAACGACGCCGCCAAGCCGGACCTCGCCACCTGGGACCGCTACCGGGGACCGACGCGCGACTTCGACGAGATGCTCTACGCCTGCGAGCTCAAGGCCGGCGCCGACGGCCGCACCGAGGTGGCGCTGGTCAACGCCTCGGGAACGCTCGGCTTTTCCGTCGCCTATCACGTCGGGGAAATGCCGGCTTTCACGCTCTGGAAGAACACCGACACCGACAGGCAGGGCTATGTCACCGGTCTCGAGCCGGGCTCCAACTATCCCTACCCGCTGCCGGTCGAGCGGGCCGCCGGCCGGCTCAAGACCCTGGAGCCGGGCGCCGAAGCCCGCTTCCGCCTGCACTTCGATCTCCTGACCGACAAGTCCGCCGTCGACGCCTGCGCCGCCCGCATCGACAGGCTCAAAAAGGGCGTCGAAGTCGCCGTCCACGGCGAGCCGGTTCTGCGCAGCCGGACCAAAGCCTGAAAAAACAACAAGACCGCTAGCCGCAATGCCCTCTCCGCGCCGCCCCGCGGGGAGGGTTTTTTCACGTGCGAAAGGACAGATAACCGATGGTCAGGGCACCCGGGGCAAGCTCCCGGACACGCTGGCGCAGTCCCCGTCACGCCGTGATCGCCGAGCACCTCGCCTCCCATGGATTGTCATCCTCGCGAAGGCGAGGACCTCGGGACGAGAAGGGGATGAGGGGCGTATCAGGCGCCCCAGCGTTGCTGGAGCGCTATATCGGCGTCGAGCTTTGTTCTGCCCGAGGTCCTCGCCTGCGCGAGGATGACAGCTTTATATTGGGGAACAAACGGATAGGTCGGCACACTGGTGCCTGAGGTAAATTCCCGGGCACACTGGCGCGGTTCCTGTCACGCCGTCGCCGCCGCGCGCATCGCTTCCCATAGATTGTCATCCTCGCGAAGGCGAGGACCTCGGGACGAGAAGGCGATGAGGGCCGTATCAGGCGCCCCAGCGTTGCTGGAGCGTTATATCCGCGTCGAGCTTCGTTCTGCCTGAGGTCCTCGCCTGCGCGAGGATTGTTCGTTTGCGGTGGGGTAAGGTGAAGGCGGCCTCTCCGGCTGGTTTGACGACCCCGGAGAGGCCGGTGGCAGGCGACCGGGCGAGGATCGGATTTTCACCCGTTGTCATCAAGGCTCCCTGCCATCTTCCATCATTCGCTTGGAGAGTTGATGGGGCCTCCGGGGCCTGACCCTTGCCGACCAGACCCACGCCCGAGAACAATCCGAAGCTCATGGTGGTCCAACTTGGGAAGGATAGCACACCATGACGTTTTTGCAGAGGGCACCCGAGATCGTTCTGGGCTTCGACGTCTCCAAGGACACGCTGACGGTCTTTGAGGCTCGCTCCTCCTCACCCAGTCCGAAGCCTTGCGTCATCGACAATACCGCCGCCGCCATCCGCCGCTTTCTCAAAAGCCTCGGTCGGATCGACCTCGCCGTCTGCGAGCCAACCGGCGGGCATGAGCATGTCCTTCTGGTCGAACTGATGGCAGCCGGCATTGCCTGTCATCGAGTGGATGCCTTGAAGGTCAAGGCTTTCATCCGCTCCTTCGGCACCCTGGCCAAGACCGACGCTCTCGATGCCGAGGCGCTGGCCCGCTACGGACGGGACCGCTGGGATCGGCTGTCCCTCTTTCTGC
>NZ_NQVN01000014.1 GCF_002770725.1 Pleomorphomonas carboxyditropha
TGGCGCCGATGCGGCCGTCGAGGCCGATGCCGCGCGCCACCTGCTGCACGTCGGCGCCCACCTTCTCGCAGAGGTCGGCGATCTCGTTGATGAAGGTGATCTTCATGGCCAGGAAGGCGTTGCCGGCATACTTGATCAGTTCCGAGGTGCGGCGCTTGGTGAACAAGAGCGGCGCCTGGTTGAGGTAGAGCGGCCGGTAGACCTCGGTCATCACCTCGCGGGCCCGCTCGTCCTCGTAGCCGATGACGATGCGGTCGGGCCGCTTGAAGTCGTCGATGGCGGCGCCCTCGCGCAGGAACTCGGGGTTGGAGACGACGGCGACGTCGGCGGCCGGATTGGTCTCGCGGATGATGCGCTCGACCTCGTCGCCGGTGCCGACCGGCACGGTCGACTTGGTGACCACCACGGTGAAGCCGGTCACGGCGGCGGCGATCTCGCGGGCCGCCGCATAGACGTAGGAGAGGTCGGCGTGGCCGTCGCCGCGCCTGGACGGCGTGCCGACGGCGATGAACACCACGTCGGCCTCGGCCACCGGGCCGGCGAGCTCGGTGGAGAACGTCAGCCGCCCGGCCTTGACGTTGCCGTCGACCAGCGCCTCGAGGCCGGGCTCGTAGATGGGGATCTCGCCGCGCTCCAGCGCCGCGATCTTCTCCACCGCCTTGTCCATGCACACAACGTCATGGCCGAAGTCGGCAAAGCACGTCCCAGATACCAAACCAACGTAGCCGGATCCTATCATCACGATCTTCATGAATATGCTCTCTCGAAAATATCAGTTGAACTTGCCGCCACTTTCAGTGCCCCAACGCGTCAGAGCCGTCTCGATAGCGTTTGGATATTCCCGACCCTGGGAGGTCAACCATCCTGGATAGATGTCGGTCGATCGCACGAGCTTCATGACGCGGTCGGGATGAATTCCGATGTGAAAGGCATCCAGCAATTTGAGCAGCCGAGCCCCGGCAAGTACCAGTGCCTTGGGAACCAGGAACGTGCGAGCCTTCGGGAAATGACCATCAATCATGGCCGTGATGATCTGCTCGAGTGTGTAGCGCTGGGGATAGGCACCGTTAAACAGGATAAACGGCTCCGCCTTGCTCCGCGCAAACTCGATCGCGTCAAGAAGATCCTCGACGTATATGCAGGCTTTGATCGTGTCTTTGCGGCCCGGATAAATGAAGAAGCCCTTCTTGAGGAGCGTCGCCAGCCTCGTGAAGTTGCCGCCTTCACCGCCGCCAAATACGACCGCCGGGCGTACGATGGTCAGCTTTCTGCCTGAAACGGATTCGAGCCACTGTCTGTGGACACGCTCGGATATCAGTTTCGAATATCCATAAGCCGACTCCGGCGCCGGCGGTGTTTGCTCGGTCTTCATCTCCTCACTCGGGCCATATACCGAAATCGAGCTCGTGAAAATGATTTCGTTAACGCCATTCCGAGCGGCAAAATCCGTAACCGACAGCGCGCCAAGGATGTTGGTTTCGTAGTATTCATGGGTCGGATGACCCGGCGTCGTGTGAACAGCCGCGAAATTGTAAATTCGGCTGACCGCGCCATCGACCCAGAAGGCCGACAGATCGCGGACGTCTGCAATCCGATAGTCGACGCCGGGCAGCGTTTCGCGCTGCGGCTTGATATCGACCGAGACAACCTCAATGCCCTCGGCAACCAGACGCCGTGTGAGATGGGTTCCGATAAATCCGGAACCGCCGAAAACAATGACTTTATCGCTCAATGAAATCTCCTTGCCGCTTCAGCCTTACTGTCTTCCGAAGGGCCTCCAATACGGCGTAAGCACACTTCCAACGTTCGATAAATCATATCCCGAACGCTGCACTCACCAGACAAAAGCTACCGCACTCCGGGTGAAATCGCCTCACCGCGGACCAATCGCACCACCGTCGCGAATGAACAGCCCAAAGACCGTTCTCCCACGCCTCGACCGGAGGCTATCAACGCATCGATACCCAGCCAGGTGGCGGTCAGGCCACTTTCAGGATCATGTCCCGGGAAACGCCCGTCCGGACCTGGCTTCCCATCAAGCTCATCAGCAATACCAGCCGGTTGCGCCCGTCGAGCCGCTCGATGACGCCGAGCTGCTCGGCGAACGGGCCGGCCCTGAGGCGCACCGTCATGCCGGGCTGCAGCGGATCGACGAATTCGAGAATGCCGTCGGCATCGGTCGAGGCCACCAGCGTCTCGACGATACCCGGCCTGATCGCCAGGGGAGAATCGCCGTTGGTCACCAGCGACCGCACGCCCAGCGTTCCGTTGATCGACCGCCAGCGCGCCCGCAGCGGATCCATGCGCACGAAGACATAGCCGCGAAAGACGGGCGCCGTGGTGGCGATCGTCTTGCGGGCGTGGCGGCGCGTCACCCTTTCAAGCGGGGAAAAAGTGCAGAAACCCTGGCGGCGGAGATTGTCGACCGCGACGCCTTCCCGCTGCGGCTGTGTCATGGCGGCAAACCAGCGTTCGCCATCCGGAGGCCCATCGAAAGCGGCCTCGGACACGCCAGCAGCCTTTTGGGACAATGAACTTTCCATAAGGCCCCTTCTTACGCCCACACACGCCGACGCCCCGGACTGCAAGCGACCCGCGACGGACACCGCCGGGAGCCATGGCAACTCTTGCCACCGAATTGCAATTATCCTGCCAGTTTATTTGCTTCCACAACACAACCAGCCTAAGCGGCTCCGGCGACGGAAACGTGACGCCTCATCGGCATCGCATCATAATGGCAGAATTACAGGCGCCCCCTTTCAAAACAATTGCTTATCTACAAATCGACCAGGCCCGAAGGCCGTGAAAAACCGAAATCCAATGTGGCTTCCGAACGGTCCACCCAACCCTGGCCATCCGGAAAATCCGTTAGTCAACGGTACTTTCGATTGAGTGACGCTGTCAACATCCGCCTTGCAGGAAGGCGGATTCAAATCCACCCGATGGTGAATCCGCGCCGGCGCCTATACCTGGATGACGAGGTTGACGCGGTTGCTGGGTGTCAGCAGCAGCGAGCGCTGCAGCGGCGTGCCCGCCGCGTCGAACACCGTCTTCTCCACCTCGAACAGCGGCTCGCCGCTGCGGCAGTTGAGGCGTTCGCGCTCCTCGGCGCCGGCGAGGCGGACGTTGATCACCCGGCGGGCGTGACGGACCTCACGGCCGTAGCGGGTCTTCAGCAGCCGGTAGATCGAGCTGGCGCCGACGATCTCGGTGGCGAGATCGGGAAACAGCGCCAGCGGAAAGTCGGAGATCTCGATGGTCATCGGCGCGTCGGCGGCCATGATCAGGCGGCGGATGGTCAGGATAGGCGCGCCCCTCTGGATCGCCAGCTTCTGGGCGAGGGCGCCGTCGGCGGCGCCTTCGGCGACCCCGAGCAGCACCTTGCTGACCTTGTAGCCCTGCAGCGAATAGGTTTCCGAGAAGCCGGCGAGGTCGACCAGGCTGGTTTCCATGCGGCGGAAGGACACGAAGGTGCCCTTGCCGTGCCGCTTCTCCAGGAGGCCTTCCTCCTGCAACTCGCTGATCGCCCGCCGCACCGTGATGCGGCTCACCGCATATTGCTCGCAGAGCTGCGTCTCGGTCGGCACCGGCTCGCCGGGCGCATAGCGTCCGCTGCGGATCGCCTCCGTCAGGCTGTTCTTGAGCTGGAGATACAGCGGCGAAGCGTCCTGCCTCGCGAGGCTGTCGGCGGGCTGGGACAAGACGGCTTTTCTCCTCGGTTCGGGATGCAGGCGCCGGTCGACGTGACGGCGACCGTGCCACATAACGTCCGCCGAGTCACCGTTGCCGCGGGCGCTGCCTGTCGCCGGCGCCGGGTCGGCCGGCCTTGCCCTCAGAACGGCGTTGACAGACCTCGGCGCGCCATATTAGCCTATATGACGTCATAGGACGTTATCAAGGATTCAATCATGACGGAAGTGGTGAAGAACGTCGAGGCGGCGGTGAAGGCGGCGGCCGCCCGCGAGGCGGTGACGGACATGTTCTTCGTGGCCTGCGGCGGCTCCAACGCGCTGCTCATGTCCGGCCATTACGCGGTCGAGCGCGAGGCCGAGAAAATCGCCAGCTTCTCCTACAGCTCCGCCGAGTTCCTGGCGCGGGCGCCGAAGCGCCTCGGCAAGGGTTCGGTCGTCATCCTGTGCTCGCACTCGGGCAACACGCCGGAAACGGTGGCCGCCGCCAAATATGCCCGCGAGGCCGGCGCCCTGACCATCGCCTTCACCAACCTCGAGAATTCGCCGCTCGATCAGGCGGCCGAGGCGACCATCCTCTACCAGTACAATCCGCTGGCCGTCTCCGAGGATCACGCGGCGCCGATGCTGATGCGCCTGGTGTTCGGCATTCTCGCCGCCCGCGAGGGCAACGGCAAGCTCGGGAAGGTCGAGACGGCGCTCGCCGGCATGGGCAAGACCATCGAGGCCGTCATCGCCCGCCACAAGCCGTCGATCGCCGCCTGGGCCGAAAGTTCCAAGCGCGAGCCGGTCATCTACACCATGGGCTCGGGCGCCAACTGGGGCTCGGCCTATTCCTTCGCCATCTGCATCCTGCAGGAGATGCAGTGGGTGCATTCGGCGGCCATCCACGCCGGCGAATATTTCCACGGCCCCTTCGAGGTGACCGACTTCGACGTGCCGTTCATCATCCTGAAGGGCCTCGGCAACGCCCGCAAGATGGACGAGCGGGCACTGGCCTTCGCCGAGAAATACTCCAAGCGCCTGCTGGTGCTCGACGCCGCCGAGTTCGGCCTCGAGGCGCTGGCCGGCGACGCCGCCGAATATCTGACGCCGATGCTGTTCACGGCGCTGCTGCGCGCCTATGCCGTGGCGCTGGCCGACAGCCGCGGCCATCCGTTGACCGTTCGCCGCTACATGTGGCGCATGGAATACTGATAGCTTAGGGGCCGGGCGGACCACCGCCCCGCCCGCGTCCCGCGTGAGGTTGGCCGTGCCGCGACGGCCGAAAGGATGAGTGATGGCTGCTTCGGTGTCCTCGCCGGCCCTGCTCGGCATCGGCGACAATGTGGTGGATTTCTACAGGGATCGCGGCGAGTTCTTTCCCGGCGGCAACGCCGTCAACGTGCCGGTGCTGGCCAGGCGCTACGGCCTTGCCCGAGCCGGCTACATCGGCCTGATCGGCAACGACGCCGAGGGCGCCCACGTCCGCGACAGCCTGACGCGGGAGGGCATCTGGATCGACCGGCTCCGGCAGGCGATCGGCCCGAACGGCAAGGCGGTCGTGTCGCTCGACGACAAGGGCGACCGCGTCTTCCTGGGCTCCAACAAGGGCGGCATCCAGCGGGCGCTCGCCCTGCGCATGGACGCCGAGGACATCGAAGCCATCGAGAGCTTCGGCAATGTCCACACCTCGGTGTTCAGCTATATCGAGCCCGAGCTGCCGAAGATCCGGGCGCACGCGCAAACGCTGACCTTCGACTTTTCGACCCATCGCGACCCCGCCTATATCGCGTCGGTCGCCCCGCATATCACCGGCGCCTTCCTGTCCGGCTCCGGCCTTGCCGACAACGACATCGACGACCTCATCGGCTACGTCGCCGGCTTCGGCGTCGCCACGGTCGGCGTGACGCGCGGCAGCGATGGCGCTTTCTGGCTGGCCGACGGCCGGCGCTACCGCCAGGGCATCAAGCCGGCGGACGTAGTGGATACGCTGGGAGCCGGCGATTCGTTCCTGGCCGGCTATCTCACCGGCATTCTGACCGGCCGGCCGATCGAGGCCGCGCTCGATTTCGCCGCCGAATGCGCCGCTGCCACCTGCAGCTATTTCGGCGCTTTCGGCTACCCCCATCCCGCCGGCGGCTGAGACCGCCGTGCCCGTCGGGATGCTCCACCCCCTTCCGGCCGTGGCCCGGTGGCGGTCAGATGGCCGCCATCATCCGGCGCGGCGCGCCGATCGAGCCTCTTTCGATGAAGCGGGTGGGCAGAACGCAGTGGCGGGCGGGCGGCGATGCGCCGTTGATGCGGGCGATCAGCAGCTCGGCCGCCTGCGTGCCCATGTCGTAGACCGGCTGGTCGATGACGCTGATCGGCGGCGTCGTCACCGACGTCCACTCGGCGTCGTAGAAGGAAACCAGCGACAGATCGTCGGGAATGCCGCGGCCCAGCGTTCGCGCCGCCTTGAAGATCTCGAAAGCCACCAGGCTGTCCGAGGCCAGGATGGCCGTCGGCGGCGTCTCGCCGGACAACAGCCGTTCGATCGACGCCCGCTGCTGGCCGGCCGGGGCGCTGCCGGCAAGGCAGATGCCGCGCTCGGGCCCGTCGATGCCGGCGGCGCGGCAGGCGGCGAGGAACCCGTCGACGCGCGCCTTGACCGACGAGGTATAGAGCTGCTCCATGCCGGTAAAGACCGGCGGCTCGGCATTGAGCGCGGTGACGTAGGCGAGACGCCGGTGACCGGCCGCCACCAGGCGCATCGTGGCGGCGAAAGCCGCGTCGCGATCGTCGGTGGCCACAACGTCGGCGGCGAGGCCTTCGATCGGCCGGTCGAACAGCACCAGCGGCCGCCGCGACCGGACGATGTCCCTGAGATGGGCGATGGTGCGGTTGTCGGCCGGCGTGACGATCAATCCGTCGACCCGCTTGCCGACCAGCACCTTGAGCGCCGCCTTCTCCGCTTCCACCTCCTCGCCGGAATTGGCCAGGATGACGTTGAAGCCGTGCCGGTGGGCGGTGTCGGAAATGCTGCGCACGGCAATGCCGAAGAAGGCGTTCTCGATATCGCCGACCACGATGCCGATGGTGCCGGACTTGCCGGTGCTCACCGAGCGCGCCAGTTCGTTGGGCCGGTAATCGAGCGCCTTGGCGGCCGCCTGGACGCGCAGCTTCACCTCCTCGCTGACCGGGCCGTAGCCGCCGAGCACGCGGGCCGCGGTGGCCTTGGAGACCTCGGCGCGCCGCGCCACGTCGGCCACCGTCACCGGGCGAGGGGGAGAAGTTTTCCTATCCATGGGCTGTAGCACTACATAGCGATTGACGTCACGTCAATGTCGCAATAACCTCCGAACTGAGACCGGTCTCACACTACATACAAGTTGGATCGGGCGTTGAAAATAAGTGTGCCGGGCCGCTTTGCGCCAACATCAACCGGCATAGTTGGACAATCGCAGGTTCTGCCACCGCGTTACAGGGATACGACGTGGGGTAGAACCTTATATGGGCGAAGTCGAAAGATTTTTACTTCGCTTTCCAAAGAAATCCGGCCGGGAGCTCGGCAACGCGTCCGTCCGGAACAGACGGTTTCCGCTGCGGAAAGGCGCGACGGAGACAGAGACCAGCAGTCCAAACAACAAGGAGAACAGCACATGATCAGCAGCGCCATGAAGGGGTTGGGCCGTCACGTCCGGGCCTTTGGCCTTATGGCCGTTCTAGCCGGCAGCGGCGCCTCGGCGGCCCTGGCCGCCGGCGACAATCCCTACGACCTGATCGATCCCACCAGCATCAGCGTCGGCACCATGGGCGACGCCAAGCCCTATGCCTTCGTCGACGCCAATGGCCAGTTCAGCGGCTTCGACATCGAATTCTTCCTCAACATCGCCTCCCGCATGGGCTTCGACAAGGACCACGTCACCTTCACTGGCCAGGACTTCTCGGCCCTGATGCCGTCGGTGGCCAACGGTCGCTTCGACGTGGCGGTGGCGGCCATCGGCACCACCGAGGCCCGCAAGAAGACGGTCGACTTCTCGGACGGCTATCTCGCCGGCTACCTGACGGTGCTGACCTCCGATGCCTCGATCACCACGCCGGAAGGTCTCAAGGGCAAGCGTCTCGGCGTCGTACAGGGCACCTTGCAGGAGATCTATGCCGAGAAGAACTTCACCGGCACGGACATCGTCAAGTTCCCGGACAACAACTCAGCGGTCTCGGGCCTCAACAACGGCACGGTCGATGCTCACTTCCTCGATTACGAGGCGGCCAAGCAGTATGGCGAGACCTATCCGGCGCTGAAGCTCGCGGTCAACATTCCGTCCTTCGACGCGCCGGCCGGCTTCGTCGTCCGCAAGGGCAACGACGCCTTCCGCAAGGCGCTCAACGACAACCTGCACGCCGCCATGGAAGACGGCACGTGGCGGGATCTTTACCAGAAGTGGTTCCCGGGCTCGCCGATGCCCGACCAGTACCTGCCGTCGAAGAAGTAAGGCTGCCCGCCGCGCCCGGACATCGTTCCGGGCGCGGCGACCGGTCTGGCGAAAGCCGTCCGCGACGCTCCCCCCGCCGGACGGCCCACTCGGCCGGGACGCCTGATCGCGTGCCCGGTTTCTTTTTGTCTCGGTCAGCAGCCGACTTGGAAAGTCTTCCACAATGGAATGGTTCGAGAACGTTCGTCGCAGCTTTCTGGATTTCGATGCGATGGCCGCCGTGTTGCCGAACATGCTGTTCATCGGCCTCAAGAATACGCTCATCCTCGCCTTCGCCTCGACGATTCTCGGCGTGCTCGTCGGCATCGTTCTCGCCGTGATGGGCATCTCGCGATCGGCCTGGGTACGGCTGCCGGCCCGCATCTACACCGACATCTTCCGCGGCCTGCCGGCCATCCTGACCATCCTGATCATCGGCCAGGGCTTCGCCCGCATCGGCCGCCAGCTCTTCGGCCCCTCCCCCTATCCGCTCGGCATCATCGCGCTCAGCCTGATCGCCGGCGCCTACATCGGCGAGATCTTCCGCTCCGGCATCCAGAGCGTCGAGCGCGGCCAGATGGAGGCCTGCCGGGCGCTGTCGATGAGCTACGGCCAGGGCATGCGGCTGATCGTCATACCCCAGGGCATCCGCCGCGTGCTGCCGGCGATGGTCAACCAGTTCATCGGCAACGTCAAGGATTCGAGCCTCGTCTACTTCCTCGGCCTGTTGGCCTCGGAGCGCGAGATCTTCCGCGTCGGCCAGGATCAGGCGGTGGTGACGGGCAACCTGTCGCCGCTGCTGCTCGCCGGCATCTTCTATCTCGTCATCACCGTGCCGCTCACCCATCTCGTCAACTACGTCGACAACCGGCTTCGCACCGGCCGGCGGCCGACGGCGCTGGTCTCCGGCCTCGAGGAGGTCGGCGAGCTGCAAGGCAGCGTCGCGACGGCCACCGAAGCCGCCGAGAAGCTGCCGACCTTCAAGGGCGGCAGCCTCACCGTGCGCGGCCTCGGCATGGCCTACGGCGATCTCGAGGTGCTCAAGGACATCGATCTCGACGTGAAGGCCGGCACGGTGACCTGCGTCATCGGCCCGTCGGGGTCGGGCAAGTCGACGCTGCTGCGCTGCCTCAACCGTCTGGTGGAGCCGAAGGCCGGCGACGTGACCATCGACGGCGCATCGATCCTCACCATGAAGCCCGAGACGCTGCGCCGGCGCGTCGGCATGGTGTTCCAGCAGTTCAACCTGTTCCCCGACCACACGGCGCTCGAGAACGTCATGCTGGCGCTCACCAAGGTGAAGAAGATGCCGCAGGCCGAAGCCCGGCGCATCGCCGAGACGCGGCTTGCCGACGTCGGGCTGGCCAGCCGCATGGATCACCGGCCGAGCAGCCTTTCCGGTGGCCAGCAGCAGCGCGTCGCCATCGCCAGGGCGCTGGCCATGGCGCCGGAGGTGATCCTGTTCGACGAGGTGACCAGCGCCCTCGACCCGGAGCTGGTCAAGGGCGTGCTCAACCTGATGTCCGACCTCGGCCGCCGCGGCATGACCATGGTGGTGGTCACCCACGAGATGGGCTTTGCCCGCAAGGTGGCCGACCAGGTCGTCTTCATGGACGAGGGGCGGATCGTCGAGGCCGGCACGCCCGACGACATCTTCGAACGGCCGCGGAGCCCGCGCCTCCAGCGCTTCCTCAACGAAGTACTTTGAAGGACGGCCCGCGCTTTGGCGAAATAGCTGGATCGGCGTCCCGGATATATCCGGACGCCGCTCCACGCTTTTGTTTGCGCATCGGAATTTCCGAAAATCGGATTCCACTTTTCGGTCCGATGCCTTAAAGCAGCGGGCCGACCAATCGGGCGAGATTCTCGGCAAGGCTCATCGCCATCGGCCGGCGGCGCCATTCCAGCAGGTCCAGGCGGTCGCTCAGCGCCATGCACTGGGCCTGCTGGGCGACCAGTTGGGCGACCTCGGCCGGATCGTAGAGCAGCAGGCTGATCTCGGCGTTGAGCATGAAGGACCTGAGATCGGCGTTGCCGGAGCCAACGACGCCGATCCGGCCATCGACGGAAACATGCTTGGCGTGCAGCAGATGGCCGCGATAGCGGTGGATGCGCACGCCCATCGACATCAGCTCGTCGTAGAAGGAGCGCTGGGCGAGGCGGACGAGCCGCTGGTCGACCACCCGCGAAACGACAAGGTCGATGGCGACACCGCGATAGGCCGCCGTCTGGAGAGCGGCGAGCAACGCCTCGTCGGGGATCAGATAGGGGCTGACCAGCGTCACCTGCGTCTCGGCGGCGTGGATCAGGGCGACCAGCAGGCGCTCGAAGCCGGGTACGCCGTAGTCCGGGCCGCTCGGCATCACCTGCGCCGGGGCGGCGGCGGCAGCCGGCATCGGCGGCAAGGGGAGCACCTCGCGGGTCTCGAGATACCAATCGCTGGCAAAGACGGCAGCCACCGCGACCGCCACCGGGCCCTCGATGCGGGCGACCAGCTCGTCGTTGACGACGCCGCGGCGGAAATTCCGGTCGACGATGTTCTGCGAGCCGACATAGGCGAGGCGGCCGTCGATCACCGCGATCTTGCGATGGTTGCGCAGGTCGGCCCGCGCCCGCCGCACCGTCGTCCACCAGCGCACCGGCAGCGCAAGCCGATACGGCACGCCTTCGGCGGCAAGAAGGGCGCGCGTCCGCCGCAACCATGGGCGCGAGCCGACGGCATCGATCAAGACCCGGACGTCGACGCCACGATGGACGGCCCGGCCGAGCGCCGCCGCGACCTTCCGGCCGGTAGCGTCGTCGGCGAAGATATAGGTCAGGAGATGAACGCTCGCCTCGGCCGCGTCGATGTCGGCCGCGAGGCTGTTGATCGACTGGTCGTAGTCGGACATCAGCGAGAGATCGGAAGCGCCGGTCACGGGAAACTCGCCGAGCCGTTCGGCGAGCTCGGAGATGCCGGGCACCGGCCGCTCGGGCCGCGGCAGGGAGGTGGCCACGCGCCGCCGGAGAGTGGCGGCTTCGGCGAAGCGCTGCTGCCGCCAGGCGGGAAAGCGCGGCCGGCCGATCAGCCTATAGAGCACCAGCGCCGGCACCGGCAGGAAGAACACCAGCAGCAGCCAACTGCGGGCCGCTTCGGGCGGGCGGCGCAACGGCACGACCACCACCATGACGAGGCGGATCGACCATTCGACCAGCAAGTAGATGAGCGCCAGATGCTCGCTCCAGACCAACCGCACGCCCTCCGCCGATCCGGAAACCGACGAAATGCCGGCCCGGTCCTTTTCTATGGCCGAAACCGGGGCGCTTATCCAGAGGCGGGCGGCGGCGTTGCAACCGCCGAAAAAGGGCCGATGACGACGGAATTCTGCCACCCCCTGCCCCCCAATACGGATTGTGGACGGCCGTCGACCGCCTATGATCGGGGTGGTTGCGAAGGCGCCCCGGGGGCGGCAGGCCCATGGGGCGCCGGCGCTGCAGCAGAAAGGGGAGCGCGACATGGATAAGATTGATCATCACGGCACCGGCAAGTGCCCGATCATGCACGGGGTTAGCCCCAACGCGATTTCCGCCGGCCGGTCCAATCGGGACTGGTGGCCGAACCAACTGAATCTACGCATTCTTCACCAGCATTCGACCCTGTCGGATCCAATGGGACCGGACTTCGACTACGCCGAGGCGTTCAAGAAGCTGGACCTCGCGGCGGTGAAGGCCGACCTTTACGCGCTGATGACCGACAGCCAGGACTGGTGGCCGGCCGACTGGGGCCACTACGGCCCGCTGTTCATCCGCATGGCCTGGCACAGCGCCGGCACCTACCGCCTGATGGACGGCCGCGGCGGCGGCGGCACGGGCAACCAGCGCTTCGCGCCGCTCAACAGCTGGCCGGACAACGTCAACCTCGACAAGGCCCGGCGGCTGCTCTGGCCGATCAAGCGCAAATACGGCAACAGCCTGTCCTGGGCCGACCTGTTGATTCTGACCGGCAACTGCGCCCTCGAATCGATGGGCTTCAAGACCTTCGGCTTCGGTGGCGGCCGCGCCGACATCTGGGAGCCGGAGGAGGACGTCTATTGGGGCGCCGAGACCGAGTGGCTGGGCGACAAGCGCTACAGCGGCGAGCGCGACCTCGAAAACCCGCTGGCCGCCGTGCAGATGGGCCTTATCTACGTCAATCCCGAGGGACCCAACGGCAATCCCGATCCGATCGCCTCGGGCCGCGACGTGCGCGAGACCTTCGCCCGCATGGCGATGAACGACGAGGAGACGGTGGCGCTGGTCGCCGGTGGCCATACCTTCGGCAAGTGCCACGGCGCCGGCGATCCGACGCTGGTCGGCCCCGAACCGGAGGCGGCGCCGCTCGAGGCGATGGGGCTCGGCTGGAACAACGCCTTCGGCTCCGGCAAGGGCGTGCACACCACCGGCAGCGGCATCGAGGGCGCCTGGAAGAAGAACCCGACCCGTTGGGACATGGGCTACCTCAACACCCTGTTCGGCTACGAATGGGAACTGGTGAAAAGCCCCGCCGGCGCCCACCAGTGGCTCGCCAAGGATGTCGCCGAGGAAGACCTGATCCCGGATGCCCACGATCCCGCGCGCAAGCACCGGCCGATGATGACCACCGCCGACCTGTCGCTGCGCTTCGACCCGATCTACGGGCCAATCGCCCGCCGCTTCCGCGACGATCCGGCCGCCTTCGCCGACGCCTTCGCCCGCGCCTGGTTCAAGCTGACCCACCGCGACATGGGGCCGAAGGTGCGCTATCTCGGGCCGGAGGTGCCGGCCGAGGACCTGATCTGGCAGGATCCGGTGCCGCCGGTCGACCACGAGCTGGTCGACGCCGGCGATATCGCCGCGCTCAAGGCCAAGGTGCTGGCGTCGGGCCTCACCGTCGCCGAGCTGATCTCGACCGCCTGGGCATCGGCCTCGACGTTCCGCGGCTCCGACAAGCGGGGCGGCGCCAACGGGGCCCGCATTCGCCTGGCGCCCCAGAAGGACTGGGAGGTGAACGAGCCGGCGCGGCTCGCCCGCGTGCTGTCGGTGCTGGAAGGCATCCGGCTGGCGTTCAATGCCTCGGCGCCCCGGCCGATATCGCTGGCCGACCTGATCGTCCTCGCCGGCTCGGCCGCCGTCGAGGAGGCGGCCAGGAAAGCCGGCTATACGATCGACGTGCCCTTCTCGCCCGGGCGCACCGACGCGACGCAGGAGCAGACGGACGTGGCGTCCTTCGTCGTGATGGAGCCGAATGCCGACGCTTTCCGCAACTACGCGCGGGCCGGGCGTCCGGTGGCGACCGAGGAGCTGATGATCGACCGGGCGCAGCTTCTAACCCTGACCGCGCCCGAAATGACCGTCCTCGTCGGCGGGCTGCGCGTGCTCGGCGCCAACTGGGGCGGGACGCCGCATGGCGTGTTCACCGACCGGCCGGGCGTGCTCAGCAACGACTTCTTCGTCCAACTCGTCGACATGGGCACCGAATGGCGGCCGGTCTCCGAGGGAGAGGAAACGCTGTTCGAGGGGCGGGACCGCGCGACCGGCGCGGTGAAATGGACGGCCACCCGCGTCGATCTGGTGTTCGGCGCCAATTCGCAGCTCAGGGCGCTGGCCGAGGTCTACGCCCAGGACGACGCCGGCGAGAAGTTCGCGCGCGATTTCGCCAGGGCCTGGACCAAGGTGATGAACGCCGATCGCTTCGATCTGCGCTGACGACAAGCGGCCGGCCCCGGATATCCCCGGGGCCGGCCGATGACCAAAACACGCCCGGGCTACCGGCGTCGCCGGACCGGGCCCATGCCGGCGGCCGGACACCGAAGAGAGCCGCCCCGGCCGGCCGATCACCCCACGAAAAATCGAACCGCCAACCCGTCACGGATGCAGGCCTTGGACCGGCCGGCGCCGGGGCGCCGACGCATGCCTCGATCCTTGATCCGTATAAATACCAACTCAAAAGGAGTTGGTGGTTTGCACTTTACATTCTGACATCACTTTCGTAAAGTTTCGCCTATCACGCACGGTGACGGCAAGCGGGCGAGGTTGCGACAGCATGACAAACAGGGAGCGAGCCGGTCACCCTAAAGATAGCGGAATTCGCGACCCTATGGCGGCCGCGGCGCATATCCGCATGTTGCTACCTGCGCTATCACAAGGGGAACAGAATGTTGCCCTCTGGTTGCTGGAGCGTGGAAATTTGACGAATAGCCCGAAGATCGGTGAAGTCGCCGCCGCTCTCGGGATTTCGGAAGCCATGGTCGTCAAGGTGGCGCGCCGGTTGGGTTACGGCGGCTTCAAGGAGTTGCGCGCCGACCTCCTGGCCTATTACGCCAACCTGCGGGTGGAGATCGACGAAGAGCTTCGCCGGGAAGATTCGATCCCGCAGATCGTCCGCAAGGTGTTCGCCACCGAGCGATCGGCGCTCGAGGAAGTGGAAAGCATCCTCGACATCGACGCCATCGCCGAGGCGGCACGCATCTTCATCAGGGCGCGTCACCGCGACCTCTACGGCGTCGGCGGCTCGGCCACCGTCTGCGCCGATGCCTCCCACAAATTCCTGAGGATCGGCATCCGGTCGAGCGTGTTCTCCGACGCCCACCTGATCGCCATGTCGGCGAGCCTTCTGGAAGAGGGCGACGCGGCGCTGGTGGTGTCGCACTCGGGCGAATCCAAGGACGTGATCCTCGGCGCGGAAGTCGCCCGCGCCTCCGGCGCCAAGGTGATCACCATCACCAACTCGATCGCCTCGACGCTGGCCCGCAATTCGGATGTCGTGCTGTGCGCGCCGGCCAAGGAAGCGCCGCTGATGGGGCAGAACGCCGCCGCCCGCATCGCCCAGCTCGCCATCCTCGACACGATGTTCATCTGCCTGGCGCGCGAGGACTACGAGACCGCCGAGCGGAACCTGAACAAGGTGCTGACCTCGGTCGCCGTCTATTCGACGAACGACCGTGGCCGGACAGAAAGACGCGGCACGCCCCGCGCTGACAAAAATTCGCCGGACGGCGTCCAGCCGGCGAAGGAAACCGCAAGGAAAAGGGTGGAGTTATGAAAATCAGAGGTCTGCTCATCGCTACCGTCGCCGCCGCCGGCATGCTGGGCTTTTCCGCCGGCGCCATGGCCGCCGACTACGCCATCGTCCTCAAGACGCTGTCCAACCCGTTCTGGGTGCAGATGAAGGAGGGCATCGAGGCCAAGGCCAAGGAGCTCGGCGTCGAGGTCGATATCGTCGCCTCGCCGTCGGAAGAAGACTTCCAGGCCCAGCTGCAGCTGTTCGAAGACATGCTGAACCGCGACTACAAGGGCTTCGGCTTCGCGCCGCTGTCGCCGGTCAACCTGGTCAATCCGGCCGCTGCCGCCTACAAGAAGGGCAAGCCGATCGTCAACATCGACGAGAAGGTCGACATGAAGGCCCTCGAAGCGGCCGGCGCCAACGTCGAAGCCTTCGTCACCACCGACAACGTCAAGGTCGGCGAGAAGGGCGCCCAGTTCATCATCGACCAGCTCGGCGCCGACGGCGGCGAAGTCGCCATCGTCGAGGGCAAGGCGGGCAACGCCTCGGGCCAGGCCCGCCATGACGGCGCCAAGGCCGCCTTCGAGGCGACCTCCAACGTCAAGCTGGTGGCCAGCCAGCCGGCCGACTGGGACCGCCTGAAGGCGCTCGACGTCGCCACCAACATCCTGCAGGGCTCGCCCGACCTCAAGGCCTTCTACTGCGCCAACGACACCATGGCGCTCGGCGTCATGCAGGCGGTGCAGAACGCCGGCAAGGCCGGCAAGGTGCTGGTGGTCGGCACCGACGGCGCGCCGGAAGCCCGCGAGATGGTGGCCGCCGGCCGCCTGACCGCCACCGTCGCCCAGGACCCGGGCCAGATCGGCGCCACCAGCCTCGAGATCCTGGTCGAAGCCGTCAAGGCCGGCAAGCTGACGCCGGTCGGCAGCGAGCCCAAGCAGGTGGCCGTGGATTCGGTTCTCGTCACCAAGTGATGACTTGACCGGGACGAGGCGGTCGCCGCGCAGGCGGCCGCCTTCCTCCCCTCCGTCCGGCGCGTCAATCCCCCGGCGCGCCGGACGCTTTCTGAATGGCCATCCGACCGGACGACCCAAACGAGATCGACATGTCAAACCTGGCTCCGAACACCGCCGGTCCGGCCGGCATCGAAGAGGTCGCCCCGATCGTCCGCATGGTCGGCATCGAAAAGCATTTCAACAACGTCGCGGTGCTGAAGGGCGTCAACCTCGACATCCGTCCCGGCGAGGTGCACGTCCTGCTCGGCGAGAACGGCGCCGGCAAGTCGACGCTGATGAAGATCCTGACCGGCATCCACGAGCCGACCGGCGGCGAGATCGTGCTCGACGGCGTGTCGCACCCGCTGGTGACGCCGCGCGAGGCGAGCGAGGCCGGCATCTCGATCATCTACCAGGAACTTTCCGTCATCAACGAGCTGTCGGCGCTGGAGAACCTGTTCGTCGGCCGCCTGCCGGTGAAGCGCCGGCTCGGCGTGCCGGTGGTCGACTGGAAGCTGATGGAGACGGAAGCGCGGTCGATCATCGGACGGCTCGGCCTCGGCGGCCTGGATCTCCACAAGCCGGTCGGCGAAATGCCGATCGCCCATCGCCAGATCATCGAGATCGCCAAGTCGCTGATGAAGAACGTCCGCGTGCTCGTCATGGACGAGCCGACGTCTTCGCTGACCTCGGTGGAAACCGAGCGGCTGTTCGCCCTCGTGCGCCAGCTCAAGGCCGAGGGCACCGCCGTCCTGTTCATCTCCCACAAGCTCGACGAGGTGCGCGAGATCGGCGACACCTTCTCGGTGCTAAAGGACGGCGTCTCCACCGGCCACGGCCGCATCGCCGACTATACCAACGACGACCTCGTGCGCATGATGGTCGGCCGCGTCGTCAAGCAGCGCTTCCTCGCCGAAGGATCGATCGACCGGACGTCGATGCCGGTCCTCAAGGTGGAGAACGTCACCAGCGCCGACCGCAAGCGCGTGCGCGACGTCAGCTTCGAGGTGCACCACGGCGAGGTGCTGGGCTTTGCCGGCCTCGTCGGCTCCGGCCGTACCGACCTGATGAACTGCCTGTTCGGCGCCGAGCGGCGGGCCGGCGGCAGGATCATCCTCAACGGCGCCGACATCACGCCGAACAATCCGGTCGAGGCGGTGAAATCGGGCATGGCCTATCTCACCGAGAACCGCCGCCAGACCGGCTTCACGCCCAACTTCACCATCGAGGGCAACATCGCCGTCACCAAGTCGGTGAAGGACGCGCCCTTGCGCGGCACCTGGGGCCTCGTCGACCGCAAGGCCGAGCGCGCCGTCGCCGAGGAGCAGCGGCGCCAGCTCTCCATCCGCTGCGCCGGCATCGACCAGAGCATCCTCGAGCTGTCCGGCGGCAACCAGCAGAAGGTGCTGGTCGGCAAATGGATGTCGATCGCTCCCTCGGTCATCATCTTCGACGAGCCGACGCGCGGCATCGACGTCGGCGCCAAGTCGCAGATCCACGAAATCATCCGGGCGCTCGCCAATGCCGGCAAGGCGGTGATCATGGTGTCGTCCGAACTCCCCGAAATCCTGGCCGTCTGCGACCGCGTCGCGGTGTTCCGCAACGGCCGAATCATGGACACCCTCGACGGCGCAACGGCAACCGAGGAATCCATCCTGAGCGTCGCAATGAGGGACGGCAAATGAGCCAGCGCGTGAAACTCGGCAAACTCTGGGACATCTACGGGACGCTCTGCATCCTGCTGGTGATCGTGGTGCTGTTCAGCGCCCTGTCGCCCACCTATTTCACCCGCCCCGAGAACATCGTGCAGATCTTCCTGCAGAGCTCGATCACCATCATGATCGCGCTCGGCGAGTTCTTCCCGATCCTGATCGCCGGCATCGACCTCTCGGTCGGTTCCGTCCTGGCGCTGACCGGCATGATCACCGCCCAACTGATGGTGGCCGGCTTCGACCCGACGCTCGCCGTGCTGATCGGCGGCGTCGGCGGCGGCCTGGCGCTCGGCGCGGTCAACGGCCTTTTGGTCAACTTCACCGGCCTGCATCCCTTCATCATCACGCTCGGCACCAACGCCATCTTCCGCGGCGTGACGATGATCATCTCCGGCGCCAGCCCGGTGTTCGGCTTCTCCTACGACTTCGTCGACACGGTGACCGGCTTCGTCGGCTTCGTGCCGGTGCCGGTGATCTTCGCGCTGTCGTTCGCCGCCGTGCTGTGGTTCTTCACCGCCAAGACGCGCCTCGGCCGCAATATCTACGCCGTCGGCGGCAACAAGGAATCGGCCTTCTATTCCGGCATCGACGTCAAGCTGCATACGCTGATCGTCTTCATGATCTCCGGCCTCTGCGCCGGCCTTGCCGGCGTGCTGTCCATCGCCCGCCTCGGCGCCGCCGAGCCGGCGGCCGGCACCGGCTTCGAGACCTACGCCATCGCGGCAGTGATCATCGGCGGCACCAGCTTCTTCGGCGGCAAGGGGCGCATCCCCTCGGTGGTGATCGGCGGCCTGATCATCGGCACCATCAACAACGGCCTCAACATCCTGCGCGTCCCCACCTTCTACCAACTGGTGGTGATGGGCGGCCTGATCATCTCGGCCGTGGCGCTCGACCGGCTGATCGCCCGCATGCGCTGACACACGGCGGCGCGCCTACCATATGAACAGTTCCGCCCCGCCTTCCTCCCCGGCGGGACGGCCCGCCCCCGCCGTTCCTCCCCACGGCGGGGGGCCTGCCGGACAGACCGGCCCAGACCAGGACGACCCGATGAAGATCAAGATCTCCCCCTCCCTGATGTGCATGGACCTCCTGCGCTTCAAGGAACAGCTTACCTTCCTCGACAGCCATGCCGACTTCCTGCACATCGACATCATGGACGGCCACTACGTGCCGAACCTCACGCTGTCCCCGTTCTTCATGGAGAGCGTCGCCAAGGTCTCGAAGCTGCCGATGGACTGCCACCTGATGACCACCGATCCGTGGATGTGGGTGCCGATCATGGCCAAGGCGGGCGCCGGCTTCATCTCGCCGCAGGCCGAGACCATCAACGCCATCGCCTTCCGCATCATCGCCAGGATCCGCGAGCTCGGCTGCAAGCCCGGCATCGTCGTCAATCCGGCGACGCCGCTCGACAGCCTCAGGCACTATATCCACCTCATCGACAAGATCACCATCATGACGGTCGATCCGGGCTACGCCGGCCAGCCGTTCATCGCGGAGATGCTGGACAAGATCACCGAGGCCAAGCGCCTGCGCGAGGAGCGCGGCCTGAACTTCCTGATCGAGGTCGACGGCTCCTGCAACAAGCGCACCTACGCGCGCCTTGCCGCCGCCGGCGCCGAAGTGTTCATCGTCGGCACCTCGGGCCTGTTCCACAATCACGAGGACATCGCCGAGGCCTGGAAGATCATGACCGCCGACATCGAGGCGGCGCTCGGAGCCGCGGCATGAGCATTTTCGCCGGCATCGACCTCGGCGGCACCCATACCCGCTTCGCCGTGATGGCGGACGGCGCCTTTGTGCTGTCCGAGAAATACGTGACCACCGACCTGATGGCGGCCGGACCGAAGCTCGCCGGCGTCATCGCCCGCTACCGGGAGGTCGCGGACCGGGCCGGCCGCAAGCCGCAGGCGGTGGGCATCGGCCTGCCGGCGACGCTCGACGCCGATCGCCGCGTCGTGCTGTCGGCGCCCAACGTCGACGGCCTCGACGGCCTCGACGTGGTGTCGCTTCTCGAAGGCGCCTTCGGGGTGCCGGTGGTGGCCGAACGGGACGTCAATTTCCAGTTCTTCCACGACATGAAGGCCAGCGGGAGGACGCCCAGGGTGGCGCTCGGCGTCTACATCGGCACCGGTGTCGGCAACGCCGTGTGGATCAACGGCTTCTATACCGGCGCCCACGGCTCGGCCGCCGAGCTCGGCCACATCCCGGTGCCCGGCGCCACCGGCGTCTGCGGCTGCGGCAAGGTCGGCTGCCTCGAAACGGTGTGCTGCGGCCGCTGGCTGAAGGGCTGGCAGGAGCGGAACGCGCCGGACACGCCGATCGCCGACATCTTCGCGCGCCATGGCGACCATCCGGACATTCGGAACTTCGTCGAGACGGCGGCGATGAGCGTCGCCACCGCCGTCAACATCATCGACCCGGAGCTGGTGTTCCTGGGCGGCGGCGTGCTCGAGATGCCCGCCTTCCCGTTCGAGACGCTGAAAACGCGGCTCCTCGCCCATGCCCGCGCGCCCTTCCCGCGCGACGTGCTCGAGGTGCGGCTCGCCTCCAACCTCGGCGACAGCGGCGCGCGCGGCGCCTGCCTCTATGTCGCCGGCAAATTCGGAACCGTCCAATGACCGGCAAGCATAGAATCGTCATCTCCTCCGACCATGTCGGCGTCGACCTGAGGAAGACCGTCGCCGCCCATCTCACGGCGCTCGGCCACACGGTCGAGGACGTCGGCCCGGTCACCGCGGAGCGGACCGACTATCCGAAATGGGGCGAGAAGGCCGCCCGCATCGTCCAGGCCGGCGGCGCCGACTTCGGCGTCGTCATCTGCGGCACCGGCTTCGGCATCTCGCTCGCCGCCAACAAGCTGAAGGGCATCCGCTGCGTCGTCTGCTCGGAACCCTACACCGCCCGCCTGTCGCGCCAGCACAACAACGCCAACATGCTGGCCTTCGGCGCCCGGGTGGTCGGCCAGGATCTGGCCTTGATGATCGTCGACGAATTCTTCGCCGCCGAATTCGAGGGCGGCCGCCATGCCCCTCGCGTCGACATGATCGGCGAGATCGAGACGCGCGAAGGCGCCGGCTGACCGGCTTTTTCCGTCCGATATCCAAAGCAGACATGCCGCGCGCCCGTCAGGACGCGCGGCTGTTTTTCATCAACTTTGACGGACACGACAGCCTCCAGCCGGAGCAAGAAAAAGAGGCCGGACCGCAAGCGCCGGAGGACACTTCGCCATGGAAGGCCGGCGGAACTTTGCTTTCGGGCGGCATCGTTGTATCGCTAGGATATTCCCCCGGAAAGCCGCATTTCGGACGGGCGGAAGCGGATGCCGAGGTCAGGACGATGACGGGAACTGTTCGGTCGACGACGACGCGCCTCGGGCGAACGCCGCCATCGATCAAGGACGGTCCGGGCATCAACCACGGCGATATCGCCGATCACAATTCCCGCATCGTACTCGAACTCCTGCGGGTGTTCGGAGCGCTCACGCGCCGCGATCTCTCCCAGCGCCTCGGGCTGACCGAGCCGGCGATCACCGGCATACTCAGGCGGCTCGAGGGGCGCGGCCTCGTCACGTCGCGGCGGCAGGCCGGCGCGAGCCGCTATCCCGTCACCGAATTCATGATGCGGCCGCAGGGTTGCGTGGCGCTCGGCCTGAGGCTCGCCCGGCGGGCGGCGACGGCCGTGCTGGTCGACGCCGCCGGCGACGTCATCGCCGAGCGACGCGACGTGCCGCCGGAGGGGTTGATCGCCGCCGGCAAGGAACTCCTCGCCCTGAAGCCGGCCGAGGCGGAGGTGCTGGGCGTCGGCGCCGCCCTGTCGCCCGACGACGGTATCAGCATCGATGAGGTGCGGGCCACCTTCGCGCCGCTTACCGTGCTGGCCAACGCCGACAGCGCCACGGCGGCCACCGCCGAGCGGCTGATCGGCGCCGGCGACCGCGACGGCGGCTTCGTCAGCATCCTGGTCACCCGTTCCGGCGTCCGGGCCGGATTGTCGATCGGCGGCCGGCCTTTCCACGGCATGCACGGATTTGCCGGCGGCATCGGCGCCATGCGCACCGGCCAGGATCGCGCGCCGCTGGCCGAGGGCCTGTCGCCGGACCGGCTCGACGCGGCGATCGCCGCCGGCGGCGACCGCGAGGCGGCCATCGCCGCGTGGGCGCGCGAGGCGGCCGATCACCTGCTCGACGCGGTGGTGGCGATTTCCGGCGTGGTGGTGCCCGGCCTCATCGTCATCGGCGGCGACCTGCCGGACGCGGCGATCGACGCGGTGGTGGCCGAGATCGAGGCGGCGCCGATGGCGATCGGCGGCCGGCCGACAACCACCTCGTGGATGCCGCCGCTCTGCCGCTCGCCATTGCCGGCGGCCGGCGTCGCCCTCGGCGCGGCGCTGTTGCCGATCGTCGAATTCCTGCTGCCGGATCCCAGGCGGCTCAGGGAAACGCCGGCTCAGGCCGAGGGAGGGGCGGCGCGGGCGTGATCGACCCTCAGGGGCACGCGCTTGAGCTGCCCGGCGTCGGCCGACGGCAGGCCCAGCCGGTGGGCAAGCGGCATGGCCGCCGCCCCGAGGGCAGCCGCATCCTCCGAACAGACGGCGCGATGCAGCGTCACCGGCGGCAGGCCGGCACGCAGGCTCTCCTTCTGCGTTTCCACGATCAGTTGGTCGATCAGGCGCACCGGCATGCGGCCGCCGATCAGCACCGCCTCGGGATCGGCGATCAGGGCGATGTGCGACACCGCCTCGGCCAGCCAGCCGGCGGCGCGAGCGAGCCATTCCGACACCAGCGCCCGACCGCGGCCGTCCAGGGCGGCGAGCTCGGCCGGGGTTTGAACCACGATGCCATGAGCGCGGAGATGGTCGTAGAGCAGGAACATCGAGAACAGCTCGCCGATCTGACGGATATGCCCGACGCCGTTGGCGTCGATTTCCCGCACCGGCAGGCAGCCGATCTCGCCGTTGATGCCGCCCGCCCCCTTGTGGCGAACGCCGTCGATCACCAGGGCGCCGCCGACGCAGGCGTTGGCGAGAATGTAGAAGAAGCTGCCGATCTCGGTGCCGAGGCCGTAGTCAATCTCGCCGAGCGCGGCGGCGTTGGCGTCGTTGTCGATGAACACCGGATGCGGCGTCACCGCCTCGACGGCGCCGCGCAGATCGAAGTCGGTCCAGGCGGCATAAGCGTCGGGCCGGCCGATGACGTCGATCTCGCCCAGCCAATCGGGCACGGCGAGCCCGACGCCGGCAAGGCGCCCTTCGTCCACCAGCTTGCGGCGGCGGAAGGTCGACAGCGCGTCGGAGAACAGCGCGATGAACTCGTCCGGCAGGAAGAAGCTCTTCTCGTGATGGACGCGGCCGCGCACCGTGCCGGTGGCGTCGACCACCACCACGGTCAGGTGGTCGCGGTCGATGTTGGCGCCGACCGAGAACATGCCTTCGGGGTCGATCTCCAGCTCGATGGCCGGCTGTCCCCTGAGACCGTGCCGGCGGCGCGCCTCGATGACCAGCCCGTCGTCGACCAGACGATCGACGATGCGGGCGATGGCCTGCTTGGTGAGACCGCAACGCTCGGCCAGCTCGGTGCGCGAAAGCGGCGCGCCGCGATGGATGGCCGCCAGCACCAGTTGGCGGTTCCTGGCGGCCGCCTGTTCGGCGTTCGACCCGAGAAAGTTCACCGGCGCTTCCTCCCCGCCCGCCGGAAAGCCGGCGGGCAGCAGGAGATTAGCCCGGCGCCTCACGCCTTGCAAAGCCGCCAGCTCTTCACCTCGAACGGCCTCAGGCCGCGCGCCGGCACATCCATCGGCTCCTCGAGAATGGTAACCGGCTCGCCGACGGCCCAGCCGCCGTCGAGCGACAGTCCGAAGTCGCCGCGCCGGCCGGCCGGCTCCCAGACGCGCAGGATCAGGCCGTCGCCCTCCTCCGCCGGCTTGAGACCGGACAGCGCCGCCGGGATGCCCTCGGCCTTGACCGGCTGGAAGACGCCGGCCGCAACGCCGGCCACCGGCCGGGCGAGCAGCGGCTGGTTGAGATCGTCGGCTTCCTCGCGGACGCCGCCGTCGTGCCAGGGGCCGGCGTGCGGCATCAGCGCGTAGGTGAAGGTCTGCTCGCCCTCGTCGGCCAGCGGATCGGGATAGACAGGCGAGCGCAGCAGGCTGAGGCCGAGCACGTTGTCGCGGACGCTATGGCCGTATTTGGCGTCGTTGAGGAGCGCGACGCCGAAGTCCGGCTCGGAGAGGTCGAGGAAGCGATGGGCCGCCGCCTCGAACATCGCCGCGTCCCAGGAGGTGTTGGCGTGGGTCGGCCGGGTGACCACGCCATAGGCGCATTCGGCCGTGGCATTGCGGCTCTTGGCATTGACGGCGGTGAGCGTCCTCAGGAAGACGCGGCGGTCGTGCCAGTCGAGCATGGTGCGGATGTCGAGGCGGCGGGCGCCGGCTGCAAGGCTCAGCACCTGGGTAATGGTCGAAGACCGGAACTTGCGGACGAGCCTGACGGCGACGCGATGCGGCCCTTCCTCGACCACCTCCAGACTCTGGAGATCGGTGATCTCCTCGCCGCGCTCGGCATAGTCGCCCTCGATGTCCCAGGCGTCCCAGTTGCGCGGCTTGTCGACCGGGTAGGCCATCAGGCGGTTGCCGTAGCCGTCGAGCGCCTCGCGGCCGGTCGGCTTGTGCAGGATCGAGGCGATGGAGCCGTCGGCGGCGAGCGTCACGCGCAAGACGTCATTCTCGAGATGCGTGTGGCCGACCGACACGGCGCCGGCCGGCTTCAGGCTGCCGGCGTCGATCACGGCAACGGCGAGCGGCGGCAGGGTTTCCGCCGAAGCGACGACCGAACCGTCCTCAAGCGCCAGGCGGACCGGCCGGGGGTCGAGCGACGGATTGACGACGAGGAGACGCTCGCCGGGCGCCTTGGGCAGCGCTTCGGCGATGGCGTCGAGGGCCGCCGCCTGCGCCTTGAGGCCCGCATCGATCACGCCGCCAAGCTCTTCGGCAGCATCCTCGTAGACCTCGTGGATCGAAGAGCCCGGCAGGATGTCGTGGAACTCGTTCTTCAGCACGGCGCGCCAGGCGGGCTCCAGGCTTTCGGGCTTGGCCGCGCCGAGAAGATGGGCGAGCGAGGCGGCCGTCTCGGCGGTGATCAGCGCGCGCTCGGCCTTGCGGTGCAGGCGCTTGACGACGCTCTGGCTGGTCAGCGTGCCGCGATGCAGTTCGAGATAGATCTCGCCCTGCCAGACCGACAGCTTCTTGTCCTTCGCCGTCTGGTGGGCGCGGTCGAAGAACTCCTTGACGCGCGTCCAGCGGGCCTTGGGCAGCGTCGGGAAGACGCGCAACTGCTTTTCGCGCGCCACCATCTCCGGCGTCGGGCCGCCGCCGCCGTCGCCGTAGCCGACGCAGAGCAGCGTTTCCGGGTGCAGCGCCTTTTCGCGGAAATTGCGCCAGGTCGGCACGTGGCAATCGGGGCGGACGAAGCCGTTGTAGCCCTGCATGGGATTGTCGAAGGTATGGGCGAGCACGCGGCTGCCGTCGAGGCCTTCCCACCAGAACAGGTCGGACGGGATGTGGTTGGTCTCCGACCAGTTGACCTTGATGGTGAAGAAGCTGCGGATGCCGGCCTGCGTCAGGAGCTGCGGCAGGGCGCCGGTGAAGCCGAAGCAGTCCGGCTGCCAGCAGATGTCGTGGCGGATGCCGAAGGTGTTCCGAAAGAAGCGCTGGCCGTAGAGATACTGGCGCGTCAGGCTCTCGCCGGTGGGCATGTTGGTGTCCGGCTCGACCCAACTGCCGCCGAGCGTCTCCCACTCGCCGGAGCGGACGCACGCGGCGATCTTCTGAAACAGCGCCGGATCGTCCTCGGCGACCTGGGCGTAATAGTGGGCCGTCGACTGGTTGAAGCGGAAGTCCTTCGACGTCTCCATCAGCGACACGGCGGTCGAGAAGGTGCGGCGGGTCTTGCGGCGCGTCTCGCCATAAGGCCACAGCCAGGCGAGGTCGATGTGGGCGTGGCCGGTCAGGCCGATCTCGCCTTCCGGGGGAAAACGCTGCTGCAACGCTGCGAGCCGGGCCAGCAGCGCGTCGTAGGCGGCGGCGACGGCCGCCTGTTCGGCTTGATTGAGGGCGGCCGGCGCCTCGATCAGTTCGGGCAGTTGCCAGATCTTCTGCTGACCCTCGCTGCCGGCGGTGCGGGCGATGTAGTCGGCGGTCGACGACGGCCAGTCGAGGCCGCGCAGCGTATCCTCGGCGGCGGCGATCAGGTGCGGCGCCACGTCGTGGCCTTCGAGCACGCTCACCGCCTCGATGACCTGGGTGACGAGCAGCCACAGCGCCTCGACGGACGGCTCGGACAGCCGGAGCTCGGCGCGATTGACGTGCGGCCGCCGTACCGGCTCGCCGAACGGCAGACGGGCGACGGTTTCGGTGGTCACCTTGAAGCTGCGCCCGGTGAGAGGGAAGCTCTGATGGTAGGGGTCGAGGCCGTAGGACACCGCCTCACCGCCATCGCAAGTGATGGCGATCAGGCTTTCGCCGCCAAGATCGAGGCTGAGGCATGTCTCGGCGAGCGGCCAGTCGGCGGGAACGAGACCCTCCAGCGCGAAACGAACCAACCCGTCTTTGCGTGGCCAGGGCGCACCGATCCCGATGGGTTCGCCCTCGAAGGCGATGGCGGAAAGCGGCGCCGTCTCGCGCACCTTCCAGGCTTCCAGTTCGGCGACGCGGACTTTCAGGCGATCAAGACGTTGGGCAAGGGTCAGGGACATGGCAAACATCCAATTCGAACCAAAAGGGAGAGAAGCTTTCGAGCGTCATCCTTTGACGGCGCCGGCCGTCATGGCGCTCAGGATGAGCCGCTGCAGGGCGAGAAAGGCGATGATGGCCGGTACCACCGAAATCAGACAGGCAGCGGCCAGCACCTGAATGGTGCTGGCATTCTGCGTGCCGGCGTATTGAAAGATGCCGACACCGATCGGGACCAGCGAGTCCTTGGTGATCAACAGGAAGGGCACCAGGAACTGCGACCAGCCGGCGATCACCGTGATGATGAAGGCCGAGGCGACACCGGGCGTCGATAGCGGCAGGATGATGCGGATGAACACCGAGAGACGGTTGCAGCCGTCGATCAGTGCCGCCTCATCGAGGCTTTTGGGAATGCCGTCCATGTAGCCCTTGAGCAGCCAGGTGACCATGGGCACGCCGAGGGCGATGTAGACCATGATGGTGCCGAAGTGACTGTCGATCAGCCCCAGCCGGGCCATGTAGCGGTAGAGCGGCACCATGATGACCAGCGGCGAGATCATCTGGAAAGCCAGGATGCCGAGCATCCAGGCGCCCTTGCTCTTGAACTCGAAGCGGGAGAAGGCGTAGGCGGCCGGCGCGGCGATGATCAGGCAGCCGACGGCGGAAAGACAGGACAGCTTCAGTGCGTTGAGAAGGTAGACCGGGAACTGGCTGGAGGTCAGCACCATCGTGAAATTGTCGAGCGTCGGGAACTTGGGGATCAGTCTGGAAACGCCGAGGAACACCTCCTTGCGGGTACGGAGGGCCATGGACAGCAGCCAGATCAGCGGCCAGGAGAAGAAGACGAACATCACCGCCATGAAGGCATAGCTCAGGATGTCGCCGAGACGGTCGCGGGTGCTGAGTTTCATGCCTTTTCGTCCTTCGGCAGGAAGGCGGCGTAGACGAGCGCCAGACCGAGGCTGATGACCAGCATCAGGATCGACAGCACGCTGCCGGCGGCGAGGTCGTAGTTCCGGAACACCACGTTGAAGGTATAGAGCGACAGCACCTCGGTAGCCCGGCCGGGACCACCGCCGGTCAGCGAGATGATGGCGTCGAAGGTGTTGAGCGTCTGGATGGTGATCAGGATCATGTTGACCAGGATGGCCGGGCGAAGCTGCGGCAGCGTCACGAAGAACAGCTTCTGCCGGCCGCTGGCGCCGTCCACCTCGGCCGCCTCGTAGAGCGACGGGTCGATCGCCTTCAGCGCCGCGTACATTACCACCATCGAGAAGGCGGTGCCGCGCCAGACGTTGGACAGCACCACCGACCACATGACGACGTCGGGGTCGGACAGCCACTGCACCGGCGCCATGCCCATGAGGCGCAGCAAAGAGTTGAGGCCGCCGAACGGCGCCTCGTTGAACAGCATCTTCCAGATGATGCCGCCGGCGATGCCCGGCACCACCCAGGCGATCAGCGCCGTGGTCCGCAAAATGGTCGTGCCGAACAGGTTGCGCTTCTCCGAGCGCACCACGACCAGCGCCATGGCGAGACCGATCAGTTGCTGACCGATCACCGAACCGGCGGTGAAGACGAAGGTCACCCAGAGGATCTGCGGAAGCTCGGGGCGCGTCAGCACGTTGGCAAAGGTCGAGAGCGTGTAGCGACCTTCGCCACCGAGCAGCGTCAGGTCGGTGAAGGCGTAACGGAAGACGTCGATCACCGGATAGAGGTAGAACAGCCCCATCACCAGGATCACCGGCATCAGCCAGGGATAGGGGGAGGGAACGCGGTTGTGCCGGACTGCCGCCCCGAGGAAGGGCAGTTTCGACCTCATGGCGCTTGCGGACATGGGCACCTCGGTATCGGTGAAGCGAAAGCGGCCGCCATTATGGGCGGCCGCCCGCGGCGGGGCGGCTCCGGAACACTTACCGGAGCCGCCATCCTGCCGGAAGCCGCCCGCCTGGAGGAATGGCGGACGGCGATGGCCTCAGAGCCGGGCGTAGGCGTCGAGCGCCGCCTTGTAGGCGTCGTCGACGGCGGCATCGGTGGCGGCGGCGCCGGTCAGCACCTTGCCCATCATGATCTGGATCTGGTTGGAAATTTCCGGATAGATCAGCACACCGGGCCGGGCCTGGCCGACCTTCAGCGCCTTGGCGAAGGTCTGGTTGGCCTCGCTCTTGAAGACGTCGTACTTGTCGTAGAGGTCGGCGCGGGTCGGCAACTGCTCCTGCAGCGCGTTGGCCGGCCCCATGTAGATCTCGCGGGCGAGCGTGGCGCACATCTCGACCTTTTCCGGATCCGACGAGAAGGCGGCCACCGTCCAGCCGCCGGTGCCGGTCGATCGCTGGTCGGCGGTGATGCCCGGCAGCATCGAGAAGGTCCACTTGGCGAACTCTTCGGGATCCATCGAGTTCTCCAACTGGCGATACTGCCAGTTGCCGCCGACGAACAGCGCCGTGGTGCTTGCCGCGGCGGCGGCGTTGAGGTCATCATAGCTGCCGATGGTGGCGACGCGCCTGGGAGCGGCGCCGGATTCCACGAGGTCGCGGTAGTAATCGACGGCCTTGACGAACTTGTCGCGGTTGTCGGCATCGGCGAACACCGGCTTGCCGGCGTCGTCGACCAGCTTGCCGCCTTGGCCCCAGAAGTTGCCGAGCCAGTCGAAGGCGGTGCCCTCGTAGCGGCTGCCGTTGAACAGCATGCCTTCCATGCCGGCCTCGACCGACTGGAGCGCGGCCGCCTTGGTGTCGGCCCAGGTTTCCGGCGCGTTGGGCACGATCTCCTTGTTGCGGTAGAGCACGCGGAGGTCGGTCGACCACCACCAGGCATAGATCTCGCCGTCCTTGCCGGTGATGCCGTCGCGCACGAACGGGAAGAGCTGGTCGATCTCTTCCTTGGTGAAATAGGGCGACAGCGACTTCAGCACGCCGGCCTGTTTGAACAGCGGCAGCACGAAGCTGTCGACGGCGGCGCAGTCGGGCGCGTGGCCGGCCTTGGCCTGCTCCAACATGCGCGCCTGCTCCTGGCTGATGTCGCCGGTCATCATCTGCAGCTCGAGCTGCCAGCCGGGATGGTTGTTGATGAAATCCGTGTAGAGCTTGGTGTAGCCGGCCGCCCAGGTCGGGTCGGTGCTCGACGGACCGTCGCCGGTCATCCGGAACACCATCTTCTTCGGCGCGTCGGAGGGGCCGACGCGGTCGCTGGTGATCAGGTCCTCGGCGATCGCGGGCAGGCAGCCGAGCGCCGTCGCGGCGGCGAGCGCCACCAACAGGGATTTCCTCATTGCTTTTTCCTCCCAGGTGGACGGAAGCCGGCCGTTGAAAATACGGCTTCCCAAACCAACGCCAATTAGATTAAATCACTTTGTTTTGTTGTCAAGCCAGCGTCTGGGAGGTTCGCATGGCCACCGTCGAAATCAGGAATCTGCGCAAGGCCTACGGCGCGCTGGAAGTGCTGCACGACATCTCGATCGACATCGCCGACGGCGAGTTCGTCGCTCTGGTCGGGCCGTCGGGCTGCGGCAAGTCGACGCTGCTGCGGTGCATCGCCGGCCTCGAAACCATCAGGAGCGGCGAGATCCGCATCGACGGCCGGGTGGTCAACGATCTCGCTCCCAAGGATCGGGACATCGCCATGGTGTTCCAGAACTACGCGCTCTATCCGCACATGAACGTGGCCGCCAACATGGGCTTCGCGCTGAAGCTGTCCGGCCGGCCGAAGGCGGAAATCGAGGAGCGCGTCGGCAAGGCAGCCGCCATCCTCGATCTGGCGCGCCAGCTCGGCCGCAAGCCGGTGGCGCTCAGCGGCGGCCAGCGCCAGCGCGTCGCCATGGGCCGCGCCATCGTCCGCGATCCCAAGGTGTTCCTGTTCGACGAGCCGCTTTCCAACCTCGACGCCAAGCTGCGCGTCGCCATGCGCGCCGAGATCCGCGAGCTGCAGCAGCGGCTCGGCACGACGACCATTTACGTGACGCACGACCAGACCGAGGCCATGACCATGGCCGACAAGATCGCCGTGCTGAACGGCGGCCGCCTCGAACAGGTCGGCGCGCCGCTCGAACTCTATCGCACGCCGGCCAACCTGTTCGTCGCCGGCTTCATCGGCTCGCCGCAGATGAACTTCGTCGCCGGCGATCTGGCCCGCAAGGCGAATGCCGACACCATCGGCGTCCGCCCGGAGCATCTCTCGGTCGGCCGCGACGGTGACGGCTGGCGCGGCCGGGTGATCTCGGCCGAACATCTCGGCAGCGACACCTTCGTCCACGTCGAGGTGCCGGAAGCCGGCCGCCTGACGGCCCGCACGGTGGGCGACATGCCGGTGGCGGCAGGCGACGACGTCGTGCTGACGCCGATGGCCGGCTACCTGCATCGCTTCGACGGCGACGGCCAGGCGCTCTGATCCCGCGATCGAGGCGGCGATGACCGAGCCGAAGCGGACCGGCGATCCGGCCGCCGCTGCGGTCATCGACGGCTTGACAAAGATCGGCGGCGGTGGCATTGGGTAAACGATAACTCAAGGGCGGCAGCGGAGGACGGGACGAGGAAACCTGTCGGCGCCTTGGGAAGGGAGTTGCTCGTGGCCGTTTCGCTGCAGGATATCGCCAGCATCGCCGGGGTGTCGGTGAAGACCGTCTCCGGCGCGCTGCATGGCGGCTCGGCCCGCATGGCCGAGGAAACGCGCGACCGGATCCGCAAGATCGCCGAGGAACTCGGCTACGTCACCAATTTCGCCGCCCGCAGCATGCGGCAGGGCTGGATGCCGCTGATCGCCATCATCGGCGACGAGCTGCTCACCTCGCCGTTTGCCACCGAGATCATCCGCGGCCTCGACAACTCCGCCCGCAAGGCCGATCTCTCGGTGTTCTTCACCACCATCGGCGGCGACCATGACATCGCCAAGGTCTACGACGACGTCAGCCGCTTCCGGCCGCGCGCCATCGGCTATGCGGCGATGTACCACAAGGAAGTCGTGCTGCCGCTGGAGGTCGCCGACCGCATCGGCGTGATGATCAATTGCCGCGACGCCGCCGGACGGGTGACGTCGCTGGTGCCCGACGAGGAGGCGGCGGGCCATACCATCGCCAGTCACCTCGTCGACGCCGGCCGGCGCAGCATCGCCTTCATCAACCTGCCGGGCCTTCTGGCCGGCGAGCTGCGCGAACGCGGCTTCCGCGCCGCGCTCGATGACGCCGGCCTCGAACCGGTCGCCGTGCTGCCTGCGGTGAAGCGCGCCACCTATGCCGACCGCGCCCGCAGCCTGGTGGCGCAGCACGTCGGCGATCTGATGGCCGGTCCCCACCGGCCGGATGCCATCCTCTGCGGCAACGACCGCGTTGCCATGGAGGTCTATGCCGCGCTGCGCAAGGTCGGCGCCGGCATTCCCGACGATGTCGCCGTGGCGGGCTTCGACAACCAGGTCGACATCGTCACGCGACTCGATCCGCCGCTCACCACCATGGCCCTGCCGCACCGGGCGATGGGCCGGATGGCGGCGGAGATACTTCAGGCGGCCGAGCCGCCGGAGGGGGGGCTGAAACTGCTCCCGTTCCAGCTCGTGGAGCGAGCTTCCGTCTGAGCTGGTCAGGACAACCAACGAGTGGAGGAGATATTTCGGCATGGGTAATCGTTTACTTAAGGCTCTCGCCGCCACCACCGCGCTGATGGCGCTCGCCACCGCCGCCGACGCCAAGACCGTCGTGCGCATGATGCACCAGGGCGATCCCGGCTGGGTGGCGCTCTACGGCAAGGTCGCCGAACGCTTCGAGGCGGCCAATCCGGACGTCGACATCGAGCTGATCTATGCGCCGCACGATGCCTATAACGAGAAGTTCTCGTCGGCGGTGATGTCCAGGCAGTTGCCCGACATCATGGAGCTCGACGCGCCCTTCCTCGCCAACTACGTCTGGTCGGGTTACCTCAAGCCGATCAAGAGCTACATCGACCAGGACCTCCTCGACGACATGACGGCGTCCAACGTCGCCCAGGGGACCTATCCGATCGACAAGGAACTCTATGCCATCGGCCTCACCGACAGCTCGGTGGTGCTCTACGGCAACAAGAAGTACCTCGAGCAGATCGGCGCCCGCATCCCGACGTCGGTGGACGACGCCTGGACGCGCGCCGAATTCGAGGACTATCTCGGCAAGCTCGCCAAGGTGGACGGCGTCAAGTGGCCGATCGACACCTTCCGCGGCTATGGCATCAAGACCGAGTGGGTGACCTACGCCTACCAGCCGATCCTCAATTCCTTCGGCTGCGACCTGATCGACCGCACGACCTGGAAGGCCGAGGGCACGCTCGACAGCCAGCCCTGCGTCGACGCGCTCGGCATGATGCAGACTTGGGTGAAGAACGGCTGGGTGGTGCCGATGTCGTCGGGCACCAACCAGTTCTACGCCGACGGCGAGCCGGCCGCGCTCGCCTGGGGCGGCCACTGGTTCTACGCCGAGGCCGCCGCCAAGCTGAAGGACGACGTGGTGGTGATGCCGCTGCCGAAGTTCGGCGACAAGAGCGCCAGCCCCGACGGCACCTGGATCTGGGCGATCACCAGCCAGTCAGAGCATCCCGACGTCGCCGGCAAGTTCCTGAGCTTCCTCTTGAAGGACAAGGACTATCGCGACTACGCGGTGAGCCAGAGCGCCTATCCGGGCCTCAAGAGCTTCGCCGCCCAGTCGCCGCTCTATGCCGAAGGCGGGCCGATGGCCGTCGCCTTCGAGCAGGCGTCGAAGGCGGCCGTGCCGCGTCCGCCGCATCCGGCCTACCCGACCATCACCTCGGCCTTCATGCAGGCCGTCGACCAGATCTTCAACGGCGAGGACGCCCAGAAGACGCTGACGGCCGCCGCCAGGAAGATCGACGAGGACATCGCCGACAACGACGGCTATCCGCCGTTCGACGGCAACTGACGTCCATTTCCCGTTTCCGCCGGAGACGGGAAACTTCCGGCCGAAACGCCGGGCGGCGCTGAATTCGCACCGCCCGACACGGCCCGCCGGCGCGCATCCGTCCTCCCTTCGGGTGCGCGCCATCCTCCTGCCACCCATCGCCCGGCGAGGGGCCCATGTCCGCACTTACGACCGTTCCGAAGCCGAAGCGGCGCCGCCGCTCCATCATCGCCCGCGTCGGCTGGCCACGCTTCCTGCAGGAAATCGGCATGCTGGCGCCGGCGGTCCTGCTGATGACCGCCTTCCTGATCACGCCCTTCCTCCTGTCGTTCTGGACGGCGATGACCAACCAGCCGCTGGTGCCCAGGCCGACGCCGGTGCGCTTCGTCGGGCTCAACAATTTCCTGCGCATCCTCAACGACGACCTGTTCTGGACCTCGCTCTGGAACGTCACCCGCTTCACACTGTGGATATTGCCGGTGCAGTGCGGACTGGCCTTCCTGACGGCCCTGATCCTCAACCAGAAAATACCGTTCCGGAACGTGTTCCGCGGCATGTTCTTCCTGCCGGCCATCACCTCGATGGTGGTGGTCTGCGTCATCTGGGGCACGCTGTTCCAATATCCGACCGGCCCGCTCAACCACATCGTGGTGGCGCTGTCGGGCGGCACCATCCAGCCGATCGACTGGCTGGGCGATCCGAACTGGGCGATGTTCTCGCTCGTGCTGCTGTCGGCCTGGCAGGCCTACGGCTTCCAGATGATCATCTATCTCGCCGGCATGCAGGGCATCCCCGACGAGCTCTACGACGCGGCGCGCATCGACGGCGCCGGCCGCTGGGGCCGCTTCTGGCACGTCACCATGCCCGGCCTCAGGCCGACCCACGTCTTCGTGCTGGTCATTACCACCATCCAGGCCTTCAAGCTCTACACGCAGGTGGCCATCCTGACGCAGGGCGGACCGAAGTCGTCGACCGAGACCGTCGTCCACTACATGGTGCGCGCCGGCTTCGAGGAGCAGAAGCTCGGCTACGCCTCGGCGGTGTCGGTGATCCTGTTCCTGATCGTCCTGGTCATCGCGCTCGTCCAGCGCAGGCTCATGAGGCGTTTCGATGTCTGACCTCGCCCTTTCCTCCCGCAAGCCGGCGGCAACGCTGAACGGCTACCGCATCGTCCAGTCGATCTCGGTGTTCGTCATCGCGCTGGTGGTGATCTCGCCGCTGTTCATGCTGTTCATCGCCTCGCTGAAGGACGACCGCTTCCAGATCCTCGCCGACATGGGCTCGTTCCGGGCCTTCTGGGTGGACAATCCCACCTTCAACAACTTCCGCGAGGTCGGCAACTTCGCCGGCGAGCTGGCCTTCGGCCGCTATCTCGGCAATTCGCTGCTGATCCTGGGCTCGACGGTGAGCCTCGGCCTCGTCATCAATTCGATGGCCGGCTTCATCCTCGCCTGGGGCAGCCTGCCGGGGCGGGCGCTGATCCTGTCGGTGATCATCGCGCTCTACGTGATCCCGCAGGAGAGCATCATCATGCCGCTCTTGATCATCGTGTCGCGCGCCGGCCTCTCCGACACCTTCACCGCCCAGATCCTGCCCTTCGTGGCGAGCCCCCTCTACACCTTCCTGTTCTACCAGTTCTTCGCGCAATTGCCGAAGGAGCTCTACGAGGCCGCCTCGATCGACGGCGCCTCGATCTTCCGCACCTGGTGGTCGATCTTCATGCCGCTGAGCCTGCCGGCGCTCGCCACCGTCTCCATCCTGATGGGTATCGAGACGTGGAACCAGTATCTGTGGCCGATCCTGATCACCCAGACCGACTATGCCCGGCCGATCTCGGTCGCCATCGCCACCTTCTTCGGCCAGGACAGCATCTTCTGGGACCGGGCGATGGCCGCCTCGGTGCTGATGATGATCCCGATCCTCGTGTTCTATCTCGCCTTCCAGCGCTGGTTCATCAGCTCGTTTGTCGGTTCGGCGGTGAAAGGTTGACCATGCCCCAAGCATTTCCCGAAGCCGGCCAGTCGGGCCGGGAAACGATATCCTTTGCCCCGGTGGCTGCCGGCGCGACCCTGGAGCTGTTCCTGATGGCCAAGGGGCCGCAGCCGGCCGCCGTCGCGCTGCACGACGCCGACGGCGTCGTCGGAAAGGCCGAGACGCGGCGCAGCGACCGCTTCGAAAGGCAGCGGATCGTCGCCGCCGCGCCGGTCGACCGCCTCAGCTACGACCCGGCGACCACCGCGCTGTCCGTCGTCTACGCCTACGATCCGGCGAGCGTGCTCGACACCGGCATCCGCATCCTGCATGGCGGGCCGGCAGCGACGCCGGAAGCCCTCCGCGGCTATCACTTCCGCCCGCCCTATGGCTGGATGAACGACCCCAACGGCTTCGGCCGCTTCGATGGCCGCGCCCACCTCTTCTACCAGCACTATCCGCACCGGGCGCGCTGGCACGCCATGCACTGGGGCCATGCGGTCTCCGACGACCTCCTGCACTGGCGCCACCTGCCGATCTTCCTGGAGCCGGACGAAGCGGTGTGGGCGGCAGGCGGCGCCGGCGGCGTGTTCTCCGGCACGGCGATCACCGTCCCCGGCGAAGACGGCTTCCGTGCCTTCTTCACCGACCACCTCGACGGCCGTGAGCCGGAAATGGAAGTGCAGTGCACCGCGCGCAGCGCCGATGGCCTCACGGCCGATGCGCCGCAGGTGGTGCTGGCCGGGCGGCCCGAGGGGCTCGGCCTCGGCGAGGACAATCGCGACCCTTACGTCTTCACCGGGCCGGACGGCCGGCTGAAGATGCTGCTCGGCGGCCGCGACGCCACGTGCGGCGTCGTGCTGCTCTACGAGACCGACGACCCGAGCGGTGTTTCGGGCTGGCGCTTCGTCGGCCTCGTCCATCGTGAGCTGGACTATGGCCGTACGGTCGGCGAATGCCCGGCCATGCTGCCGCTCGACGGACCGGCGGAAGATCCCGCGACGCGCTGGCTGCTGATCGTCGGCCTGCTGATGAGCCGCGATCCGGCGACGCGGCGGCGCAATCTCACCTTCGGCATCGTCGGCCGCTTCGACGGCCGGACGTTCGCGCCGGAATTCCGGCAGGAGCTCGACTTCGGCGCCGACGCCTACGGCTTCCAGGCCTTCGTCGACCGGGACGGCCCGGTGGGCATCGCCTGGCTCGCCAACTGGACGGACATCGTCAAGACCGCCGATTGGCCGACCGCCATGACGCTGCCGCGCCGGCTGCTGCTCCGCGACGGCGTGCTGCTGACGCCGCCGATCGAAGCGGTCGCCACGCTGCGGCAGGCGCTTATCGACGACCGCCGGCTCGCTGCCGGGGAGATGGTTACCCTCGAAGACGGCGCCGCCGAGATCGTCATCGAATTCGGCGAGACGGGCCTGCCCTTCGAGCTCGCGCTGGCCCACCCGACGCTGAAGCTCGCCGTCATCGCCGATGCCGAAGGCCTCGCCATCGTTCACGAGAGCGCAGAGGACGGTCCGCCCTCGCCGCACTATCTCGCCGCCGGCGCGCGGGTGCGTTCGGTCCGCGTCTTCCTCGACCTGGGATCGATCGAAGTGTTCGCCGACGACGGCCGCCACGCCGGCAGCAAGCGGCTCGCCGATCCCGCCCCCGTCACCGCCATCCGCCTCGAAGCCCCCCGGGGACGCGTCACCGCGGCGCGCGTCTGGCGGCTCGGCCTCTGAATACGATCAAGGGAGGAACACCATGGCCAGCGTTTCCATCGACAACGTCGCCAAGTTCTACGGCAGCCACCAGGTCATCCACGGCATCGACATCGACATCGCCGACGGCGAGTTCGTGACGCTGGTCGGTCCGTCCGGCTGCGGCAAGTCGACGCTGCTCAGGATGATCGCCGGGCTCGAGGAAATCTCCGACGGCGACATCCGCATCGGCGACCGCGTCGTCAACGACGTGCCGCCGAAGGAACGGGACATCGCCATGGTGTTCCAGAACTACGCGCTCTATCCGCACATGACGGTGGCGCAGAACATGGGTTTCGCGCTGAAGCTGAAGGGCGAGAGCCGCGCCGCCATCGACGCCCGCGTCAAGGAGGCGGCGGCCATCCTGGCGCTCGATCCCTATCTCGACCGGTTGCCCAAGCAGCTTTCCGGCGGCCAGCGCCAGCGCGTCGCCATGGGCCGGGCGATCGTGCGCAGCCCGCAGGTGTTCCTGTTCGACGAACCGCTCAGCAACCTCGACGCCAAGCTGCGGGTGCAGATGCGCGCCGAGATCAAGGACCTGCACCAGCGCCTCGGCACCACCACGGTCTACGTCACCCACGACCAGATCGAAGCGATGACCATGGCCGACCGCATCGTGGTGATGAAAGGCGGCGTGGTCGAGCAGGTCGGCCGGCCGCTCGAGCTCTACGACCGACCCGCCAACCTGTTCGTCGCCACCTTCATCGGCTCGCCGGCCATGAACCTCGTCAAAGGTGCGGCTGGAAACGGCGGCTTCGTCACCGAGGGCGGCGTGGTGCTGCCGCTGCCCGCCGGGGCCGCCGCCGGCGCCGTCACCTACGGCATCCGCCCCGAGCACCTGACGCTCGACGACGCCGGCTTCCGCGCCGAAGTCGTGGTGATCGAGCCGACCGGCGCCGAAACGCAGGTGCTTGCCCGTTGCGGGGGGCAGACGCTGGTCGCCGTGCTGCGCGAGCGCGTCGAGCTCAATCCCGGCGACAGCATCGGCCTCAAGCCCAATCTTGCGGCCGTCCATCTGTTCGGCGAGGACGGTCGACGGCTTTGATGCCCGAGGCTCTCAGGCGGCGGCGCGGGTCTTGCCGCGTCCGCCCGCCCGCCGCTCGGCGCGGAAGGCCGAAGGCGTGCGGCCGATCAGCCGCAGGAAGTTGCGGTTGAAGGTCGACAGCGTCTCATAGCCGACGTCCATGGCGATCGAGGTGACCATGTCCTCGGTTTCCGACAGGAGCTGGCAGGCCTTGTAGATCCTGAGATGGTTGATGTACTCGGCGCAGGAGCAGCGCAGGTGCCGCTCGAACAGGCGCGAGAAGGCGGGTAGTCCCATGCCTTCCGTCGCGGCCACCTCGCGGCAGGTAAGGCCCGGCCGGTTGAAGTTGCCGGCGATGTAGGCCAGCATCCGCTCCAGCCGGCGCGGCTGGGCGCACTGATGCTCCGTGCCCTTCAGCGACAGCGACCGGCGATCGGCATCCTGTTCCAGAACCCGCATCAGCTTGAAGAACAGCGCCATCCGCTCGAATCCCTCGGCGGCGAGCAGCGCCTCCATCAGGCCGGCGGCTTCGGCGGCGGCGGCCGGCGAAAACTCGATGCCCGCCCGCGTGGCCTCCAGGAGGGCGGAAAGGCGGGCGCAATCGGAGAATTCGGCCATGCAGCGCTCGGCAAAGCCGCCGCCCATCTGCAGCACCACGTCGCGGTCGCGAATGCAGCCGTCTGCGCCGCGGTCGGCGCCGTCGGACACCCACATGTGCGGCAGGTTGGGGCCGGTCATGACGAGATTGCCGGGACCGAACTCGCCGGCATAGGTGCCGACGTAAAACTGGCCGGAACTGCGGCGAATGAGATGCAGCTCATATTCCGGATGATGATGCCAGCCGGAATAGGCAAAGGGATAGTCGTGCGAATAGATCCTGAACGTCCGCTCGAGCGGCGCCTCGATCACCTCCAAAACGGGCTTTGTCTGACCCACCTTTTTCCTCCCTTTGGTGGATAACGGGACCGTCCGTAGCCGTCGACATTAACAGACTTGGCCGACGACGCCGAGACCGGTTTTCGCCGGCCGCGGGCACCGGAGGCAGCCAGAGAGCGGCTTCCGGCTTTGTCCCCGTTTTCTCAGAACGTGATCTGGACCTTGACGTCCGATGGATTCTGCCGGGCGGCGCGCTCGAAGGCCTCGACCGACCTGTCGAACGGATAGCTCGCCGAGATCAGCGGCTTCAGGTCGATCTTGCCCGAGCCCAGGAGCGCCAGCGTGCGATCCCAGACGTTGGCGTAGCGGAAGATGCCGGTCAGGCTGATCTCCTTGACCTCCAGCGCCACCACGTCGAGCGGCACCCGGTCCTGCGGCATGCCGACCAGAACCACCCGGCCGCCCTGGGTGACCACCTCCAGCATGTCGTCGAACGCCTTCGGGCTGCCGCTCGCCTCGAAGAACAGGTCGGCGCCCTTGCCGGCCGTCCGCGCCGCCACCACGTCGGCGAGCTTCTCCTTGGTGAGATCGACGGCGACGACGCCGGGAACCTTGGCGATGATGTCGAGCTTGGCCCTGGCGACGTCGCTGACGATCACCTCGGCGCAGCCGGAAGCCAAGGCGGCGAAGGCCACCATCATGCCGATGGTGCCGGCGCCGGCCACCACGGCGATGTCGCCGGGACGGATCGCCCCCTTGGCGGCGGCGTAGACGCCGATCGCCAGCGGTTCGACCATGGCGCCCTCGGCAAACGACACGCTGTCGGGCAGCTTGTAGGTCAGCGCCGCCGGATGCACCACCTCCGGCGTCAGGCAGCCGTGGATCGGCGGCGTCGCCCAGAAGCGCACTGCCGGGTCGAGGTTGTAGTGGCCTTCCAGGGTCTGGCGCGAGCCGAAGTCGGGAATGCCCGGCTCCATGCAGACGCGGTCGCCGACCTTGAGGTGGGAGACCCTGGCGCCGACCGCCGTCACCACGCCCGACGCCTCGTGGCCAAGCACCATCGGCTCGTTGACGATGAAGTCGCCGATGCGGCCGTGCTTGTAATAGTGGACATCGCTGCCGCAGATGCCGACCGCCTTGATGGCGACCCGAACCTCGCCGGCCGCCGGTTCCAGCGTGCCGGGAACCTCGATGTCGCGCAGCGCAATGTTGTCGACGCTTTCCAGAACGACCGCTTTGATTTTCATGTTCTTTCCTCCTCAGCACCGGCCCGGCGCGGGTCGGCCGGATCCATGCCCGGCAATAGAGGAAGCATGCCCGCTTCCGCCGACAGGGACAAAGCGTCAGCGCCCAATATTATTGCATTATTTTACATTCGAACCGTCGTGGCAGCGCCGATATGGCACTCTCTCCCGTCTTCAGGTGAGCATGGCGCCTTCATCATGATATAAGGATCTCTTTATATCGAGATTGCGCCGGCGGCCGACTTCTCCTATAAGGCGCTGACCGGTGGCCGTTTGCCGCCCTCCCGTTGGCTCTCGACCAGCCTATCCTCACCCCCGCACCCGGAGATCCGCCGATGGTTGCCAAGGAATACGTCGTCAAGGACATCTCGCTCGCCGCCTGGGGCCGCACCGAACTCGACATGGCCGAGATCGAGATGCCCGGCCTGATGGCAGTGCGCGCCGAATATGCCGCCGCCCAGCCGCTCAAGGGCGCCCGCATCGCCGGCTCGCTGCACATGACCATCCAGACCGCCGTGCTGATCGAGACGCTGAAGGCGCTCGGCGCCGACGTGCGCTGGGCCTCCTGCAATATCTTCTCGACGCAGGACCACGCCGCCGCCGCCATCGCCGCCGCCGGCATCCCGGTGTTCGCCGTGAAGGGCGAGAGCCTCAAGGACTATTGGACCTACACCGACCGCATCCTCGACTGGGGTAACGGCGAGACGGCCAACATGATCCTCGACGACGGCGGCGACGCGACGCTGCTGGTGACGCTCGGCGCCAAGGCCGAGAGCGACCCCTCCGTGCTCGCCGATCCCAAGTCCGAGGAAGAGGAAGAGCTCTTCGCCACCATCAAGGCGCGCCTCGCCAAGGATCCGACTTTCTATTCGCGCGCCAAGGCCAGCATCCGCGGCGTTTCCGAGGAGACGACCACCGGCGTCATGCGCCTCTACCAGATGGAAGCGCGCGGCGAGCTACCCTGGCCGGCCTTCAACGTCAACGACAGCGTCACCAAGTCGAAGTTCGACAACAAGTACGGCTGCCGGGAAAGCCTGGTCGACGCCATCCGCCGCGGCACCGACGTGATGATGGCCGGCAAGGTGGCGATCGTCTGCGGCTATGGCGACGTCGGCAAGGGCTCGGCCCAGTCGCTGCACGGTGCCGGCGCCCGCGTGCTGGTCACCGAGGTCGATCCTATCTGCGCCCTGCAGGCGGCCATGGACGGTTTCGAGGTGGTCACGCTCGAAGACGACATCCATCGGGCGGACATCATCGTCACCTGCACCGGCAACCTTCACGTCGTCACCGTCGACGACATGCGCAAGCTCAAGAACATGGCCATCGTCTGCAACATCGGCCATTTCGACAACGAGATCGATGTCGCCGGTCTCAGGAACTTCAAGTGGAAGAACGTCAAGCCGCAGGTCGACCTCGTCGAGTTCCCCGACGGCAAGAAGATCATTCTTCTTTCCGAGGGCCGGCTCGTCAACCTCGGCAACGCCACGGGCCACCCGAGCTTCGTGATGAGCGCCTCCTTCTCCAACCAGACGCTGGCCCAGATCGAGCTGTGGACCCGCGGCGACAAGTACGAGAAGAAGGTGCACGTGCTGCCCAAGCATCTCGACGAGAAGGTGGCCCAACTGCACCTCGCCAAGCTCGGCGCCAAGCTGTCCAAGCTGACGCCGGAGCAGGCCGACTATATCGGCGTCAAGTCGACCGGCCCGTTCAAGTCGGCGATGTACCGCTACTGAGTTATCGGCCTCGGCCGCCCGGGGGCTCCAACTCCTGGCCTGCGTTCCGATCGCATCGACGCCCGCCCGTGCCCTTCAAGGCGCGGGCGGGTTTTTGTTGCCGGCAAAGCCTTATCCACAGCTGTTCCACACATGCGGATTTTTCCGGGGGATACCGCGGCCGGCCGCGAGGGATCGGGAAAAGGATGACGGCCGAAGCGCATAAGGCGAGTCCGGTCAATCCTCTGGCCACCCCCTGCCGGCAGTTGTCGACTCCGGGCCTACAATGCGCCGAGCGATCATGATCACTGAACGTTCCATGAACATATTGACGAGCTGGACTTGCTCGTCCCGGAGGAACCGGCGGAGGCGCCCTCGACTCTTTTTGCCCCCCCTGAAAGGCGGTATTTTGAGGTGATTCGGATCGGCGGTGGGGCACGCGCCGTCCGGGGGCGGATCTCTCCCGAGGGAGCGGGCGCCTTTTTGCATGCGGCCGAAAAGGGGACAGATACATGCCGGGGCTGAACCGGACACGATTGCCGTTTGCCGGGCATGTCGGGAAGATCGCCCTGCTCTCGACGGTCCTGTCGCCGGTCGCCACCGGCTCGGCGTTCGCCCAGGCCATCAAGTTCGGCTCCGACGGCTCGGTCTATTTCGAGCCGCTCCAGGTGGCCGCCCTGTCGGCCTTCGTGTCGGCCATCTGCATCGCCGTGGTGTCGGCCGCCGCCCTGATCCGGGCGCGCCGCATGGCCGAGGAGGATCGCGAGCGCCTGCTGCGCGAGAACGCCGACCTGAAGCTCGCCGCCGATCGCACCGAAGCCGCCCTCAACGCCGACGACCAGCGCACCGTGATCTGGGGCGCCCGCGACGAGGCGCCGAAGGTGATGGGCTCACTGCCGGAAGCCTCGGGCGTGCCGCGCAGCCAGGTCGGCTTCCTCGCCTTCGGCCAATGGCTGGAGCCGGCGTCGGCCCAGCTTCTGGAAGCCCGCACCCGCTCCTTGCGCGCCGAGGGCGAAGCCTTCCTCGACGTGCTGACCACCACCAGCGGCGTCCACATCGAGGCGGCCGGCCGGGTCAACGGATCGCGCTGCTTCATCCGCTTCCGCAACCTCACGCGCGAGCGGCAGCAATATGCCGAACTGGCCGAGCGTTTCGAGCGGCAGCGGACGCTGGTCGAGACCTTCGAAAGCCTGATCGACAAGGTGCCGATGCCAGCCTGGACGCGCGACAAGGCGGGCCGGCTCGTCTGGGTCAACGCCGCCTATGCCCGTGCCGTCGAGGTGGCCAGCGCGACGCAGGCGGTGGCCGTCGGCGTCGAGTTTCTCGACACGGCCGCCCGCAAGGCGATCGCCGACAGCCGGCAGGGAGCGCCGGTGTTCGAAAAGCGCCTGTCGCTGGTGGTGGGCGGCGCCCGCCGGGTCTTCGACATCGTCGATGTCGAGACGGCGTCCGGCAGCGCCGGCATCGCCACCGACGTCTCCGAGCTCGAGCAGGCGCAGGTGGAACTGCGCCGCACCATCGACAGCCACGCCCGCACGCTCGACCAGCTGGCCACCGCCGTGGCCATTTTCAGCGCCGACAAGCGGCTCAAGTTCTACAACGCCGCCTATCGGGCGCTGTTCGACCTCGACACCGCCTTCCTGGAAAGCGGTCCGGACGACGCCGCCATCCTCGACCAGTTGCGCGCTTCCCGCAAGCTGCCCGAACAGGCCGACTTCCGCAGCTGGAAGCACGAGCAGCTTGCCGCCTATCAGGCGATGGAGGCCCGCGAAAGCTGGTGGCACCTGCCGACCGGACAGACGCTGCGCGTCATCGCCAACCCGCATCCGCAGGGCGGCGTGACCTACGTCTATGAGAACGTCACCGAGCAGATCGAGCTCAAGAGTCGCTACAACGCGCTGACGCGCGTGCAGGGCGAGACGCTCGACCACCTCTCGGAGGGCGTCGCGGTGTTCGGGTCCGACGGCCGGCTGCGCCTGTCCAATCCGGCCTTCGGCAGCCTCTGGAAGCTCTCCGAAGAGATGCTGGCCGGCCGGCCGCACATCAACGAGGTGGTCGGCCACTGCATGGCGGCCCACGGCAACCGCGAAGCCTGGGATGAGGTCCGCCTCGCCGTCGCCGGCCTCGCCGACAGCCGCAACCGCCTGACCGGCCGGCTCGACCGCCGCGACGGCGGCGTCATCGACTTCACCACCGTGCCCTTGCCGGACGGCGCGACGCTGATCACCTTCGTCAACGTCACCGACTCCGTCAATGTCGAGCGGGCGCTCACCGAGAAGAACGAGGCGCTCGAGGAAGCCGACCAGCTGAAGAACGCCTTCATCCAGCACGTTTCCTACGAGCTGCGCTCGCCGCTCACCAACATCATCGGCTTCGCGCAACTGCTCGCCGATGACAATGCCGGCCCGCTCAACATCAAGCAGCGGGAATACACCGGCTACATCATGGATTCGTCGACGGCGCTCCTCGCCATCATCAACGACATTCTCGATCTCGCGACCGTCGATGCCGGCATCATAGAGCTCGATCTCGGCGAGGTGGACATTCCCTCGACCGTCGGCGCGGCGACCGCCGGCCTTCGCGATCGCATCGCCGAGGCGCATATCGACCTGAAGCTCGACGTGCCCGGCGACATCGGCTCCTTCGTCGCCGACGAGAAGCGCGTTCGCCAGGTACTGTTCAACCTCCTGTCCAACGCCATCGCCTTTTCCGACGACGGCGGCGTGGTGTCGCTTTCTTGCCGGCGCACCGACGAGGCGATCTCGTTCATCGTCGAGGATCATGGCCGCGGCATCCCCGACGAATATCTCCAGGCAGTGTTCGAGCGCTTCGAGAGCCGCACCAACGGTGCCCGCCGACGCGGTCCGGGCCTTGGCCTTTCCATCGTCAAGAGCTTCGTCGAGCTGCACAAGGGCAGCGTGGAAATCACCTCCAAGATCGGCGTCGGCACGCGGGTCGTCTGCAGGCTGCCGCTCAACCCCAGCATCGCCGAAGCGGCCGAGTGAGCGGCCCTGCGATGAGCCCGTCCTACCGGAAAACCATCAGCGTCGCCGACGAGGCCGGCACGCGCCGCCTCGCCGACGACATTGCGGCCATTGCCCGGCCGGGCGACGTGATCGCCCTTCACGGCGACCTCGGCATGGGCAAGAGCGCCTTCGCGCGGGCGGTCGTCCGGCGCCTTGCCGGCGATCCCGGCCTCGAGGTGCCGAGCCCCACCTTCACGCTGCTGCAAAGCTACGAAACCGCCCGGTTCCCGGTTCATCACTTCGACCTCTATCGCCTCGCCGATCCCGACGAGCTCATCGAGATCGGCTTCGCCGAGGCCGTCGGCGAGGGCCTGTCGCTGATCGAATGGCCCGACCGGGCGGGCGACGAGCTGCCGGCCGAGCGGCTCAACATCGTCATCTCCGAGGGTGAGGGCCTCGACGGCCGCCGCTTCTCGCTGGAGGCGCGGGACGGCGGCTGGGCCGATCGGCTCGACGAGACCTTTGCCGTCCGCGACCTGTTGGGCCGGGCCGGTTTTCAGGGTGCCGAACGGCGGCATCTGCACGGCGACGCCTCGACGCGTAGTTTCGAGCGGGCGACGGCTGGCGGCGACGCGGCGGTGGTGATGCGTTGGCCGGCCTGGCGCGCCTACATGAAGCGGGCCGACGACGACCGTTACGAGGAGATCGTCCACCTCGCCGACAACCTCACCGCCTTTTCCGCCATTGCCGATACGCTACGCCGTCATGGCTTCCGCAGTCCGCGCGTTCTCGATTGCGATATTAAGCGGCGGCTGATGCTGGTCGAAGACCTCGGCTCGGACGGCATCGTGCGCGACGATGCGCCGATCGCCGAGCGCTACCTTGTGGCCGCACAGCGGCTCGCCGACCTCGCGGCCGTAGCTTGGCCCGAAATTGCCGTCGACGACGCCGGTGGCCGCTGGCCGATGCCGCGCTACGACCGGCGAGCGCTCGCAACCGAGGCCGGTCTGTTCGCTGCCTGGTACATGCCGCGGCTTACCGGCGCGCCAATGGCAGCCGATGCACGAGCCGAGTGGGACGGTCTTTGGGACGACCTTCTCGCTCGCTTCGACGACGACCAGCGGCGGCTGGTGCTGCGCGACTACCATTCGCCCAACATCTTGTGGCAGGCTTCGGGTGACCCTATCGGGATGATCGACTTCCAGGACGGGCTGCTGGGCTCGCCGGCCTACGATTTCGCCGCCCTCGTCACCGACGCCCGTGTTGACATTCCCGACGAGCTCGCCGCAGCGATGACCGCCGCTTATGTCGACCGTCGCCGGGCCTTTGACGCAGGCTTCGACGCTGCCGACTTTGCCGAGCGCGCGGTAATCCTCGGCGCGCAGCGCAACGCCAAGATCCTTGGCCGCTTCGTCGAATATGCCGCCCGCACCGGCCGCAGCCATCACCTGCGTTTCCTGCCGCGCATTCGCCGCAACTTCGAAAAAGCGCTCGACGACAAGGTTCTCGCCGGTGTCAAGCTCTGGTATGAACGGCTCGCCCCGCCGGCCGTCCGGCCGTGAGTCTCCTCCGACCGCCGAGATCCCGATCGTTCCAAGATGACTGATGCTGCTTTTCTCTCCGCCGTCCGCCCTCGCAAGGCCATGGTGCTCGCCGCCGGCCGCGGCAAGCGTATGCGCCCGATCACGGCAACCACGCCGAAGCCGCTGGTGGAAGTGCTCGGGCGCAGCCTGATCGACCGGGTGTTCGACCGGCTGACCGAGGCCAGCGTCGAGACGGCGGTCGTCAACGTCCATTACCTCGCCGATCTCATCGAGGTACACGTCGGCAAGCGGCGCGACCTTTCGGTCATCGTCTCCGACGAACGCGACCTGCTGCTCGATACCGGCGGCGGCGTCGTCAAGGCGCTGCCCCATCTCGGCAGCGACCCGTTCTACCATCTCAACTCCGATTCCATCTGGATCGAGGGCGTTTCCGCCAACCTGCCGGCATTGGCCCGGGCCTGGGACGGCGCGCGCATGGACGGCCTGCTGCTGCTCGCCCCGACCGTCGGATCGGTTGGCTATTCGGGCGTCGGCGACTTCGACATGGCCGGCGATGGCCGCCTGACGCGGCGGCGCGAGCGCACCGTCGCCCCCTTCGTCTATGCCGGCGCCGCCATTCTCGATCCGGGCATCTTCACCGAGCTGCCTCTCGCTCCCTTCTCGCTCAACCGCATCTTCGACGAGCTGATCGGCCAGGGCCGCCTGCATGGCGTGCGGCTCGAAGGCACCTGGCTGCACGTCGGCACGCCCGAGGCGATCGGGCAGGCGGAGCGGACCATCCGGCTATCGGCGGAGTAGCCAATGACCGGGCGCGTCTTCACCATTCCTCCCGGTGCGCCCTTCCTCGCCACGCTGGCCGAAGCGCTGCTCGACGGCCGCCTGATTGCCGGCCGCGCCTATCGCCGCCAGCCGTTCGAGCTGGCCGACGTCAGCATCTACCTGCCGACCCGCCGGGCCGGCGCCGCGCTGAGGCAGGCCTTCCGCGACGCCTTCGATGGCGGCTCGGCGATGCTGCCGCGCATCCTTGCCATATCCGACGTGCTGGAAGCCGAGGACGACCTGCTGGCGCCGGAGGCGCTCGACCTGCCGCCGGTCATCGGCGCCGCCGAGCGGCGGCTGATGCTGGCGCGCCTCGTCGCCCGCTGGCGCGAGCGGGTGACGAGCGACCGGCTGCTGACGCCATCCGGCCAGCCGGTGGCCGTGCCGGGCTCGCCGGCCGAGGCGCTCAATCTTGCCGCCGACCTCCTCGCTCTCCTAGACCAGGCCGAACTCGAGGGCGTCGACTGGGACAAGCTCGACACCCTGGTGCCCGACGACTACGCCGCCTGGTGGCAACTGTCGCTCACCTTCCTCAAGATCGCCACCGAGGCGCTGCCGGCGGCCATCGCCGAGCGTGGCCGGATCGGCGCCGGCGCCTTCCACCGGGCGATGGTCGAGGCCACCGTCCGCCGCTGGCAGAGCCGCCCGCCACCCGGCCCGGTGATCATCGCCGGCTCGACCGGCTCGGTGCCGAGCACCGCCGACCTGATGGCGGCCGTGCTGTCGCTTCCCGAGGGCGCGCTGGTGCTGCCGGGCCTCGACACCGCGGCGCCGGCCGACACGGTCGCCGCCAGCCTTTTCGATTGCGCCCACCCCGAGCACACCATGAACCGGCTCGTCGAGCGGCTCGGCGTCGAACGGGCGGAGATCGGCGAGCTGGGCGCGCCGCTACCGGCGCTGGCCGCCCGCGCCGACATCGTCCGGCGGGCGCTGGTGCCGGCCGCCGTCACCGACCGCTGGCCGGCGCATGCCGCCGCGCTCGACGCCGAGGCCGAAGCGACCGAGGCGGCGCTTAACGGCGTTTCCCTGGTGGTCGCCGCCAACGAGGCCGAGGAGGCGCTCGCCGCCGCCGTCGCCCTCCGCCAGTGTCTGGAAAATCCTAAGGCGCGGGCGATCCTCGTCACGCCCGACCGTACCATCATCCGCCGCGTCGTCGCCGAGCTCGACCGCTTCGGCATCGAGGTGGAGGATACCGCCGGCCTGCCGCTGCCGCAGACCCCCTATGGCGCGCTGGCCCTGCTCCTCGCCGAGGCGGCGACCGAGGATTTCCCGCCGGTGAAGGTTGCGGCGATCCTCGGCCATCCCGAGGCGCGCTTCGGCTGGGCGCCGGCGCGCATCCGGCCGGCCGGCCGGCTGATTTCCCGCAAGGTGCTGCGCGGACCGCGGCTTGCCGGCGGCGCCGCGGCGATCTCGCGGGCCTTGCAGGCGCTGGAAGGACAGGACGATACGGACGCCGTCCTTTCCGACGCGCTGGCCCTTGCCGCCGCCTTCGATGCCGCGATGGCGCCGCTCGTCGCGGCGGCGGCTTCGCCGGCGCCGACGCTCGCCGATTTCCTCGGCGCGCTGCGCGAGACGCTGGGCCATGTCACCCGCCGCTCCGAGGAGGACATTGACGAGCCGACGCGGGCGGAGCGGCAACTCCTGTCGATCCTCGACGATCACATCGGCGCGCCCGATGCCGGCCTCGCGCTTGCCGGCGCCGATTTCGCGCCGGTGCTGAGAGCGCTGATCGGCAACGTGCTGGTGCTGACGCCGAGCCGCCGAGTTCGCGTCATGGCCACCGGCCCGATCGAGGCGCGCCTTCTGCCGACCGACCGGCTGGTGCTGGTCGGCCTCGACGAAGGCGTCTTCCCGCCGGTCACCGACACCGGCGCCTGGCTGTCGCGACCGATGCGCGCCGGCCTCGGCCTCAGTCCGCCGGAGGTGCGCATCGGCCTGTCGGCCCACGACTTTTCCGCCGCCCTCGGCGCGCCGGACAGCGTGCTGATCCGCTCGGCGCGGCGCGGCGGCGCGCCGACCGTGCCGACCCGCTTCCTGCAGCGGCTGACGAGCCTCATCGGTCCGGCGCGAACGGAAGCGATGGAGGCGCGCGGCGGCCGCTTCCTCGACTGGGCGCGCCGGCTCGACGACCGGCCGGCCGTGCCGCGCGCCGCCCGTCCCAACCCGGCGCCGCCGGCGGCGGCGCGGCCGCGCATGCTGCCGGTCACCGACATCGAAACGCTGATCCGCGATCCCTATGCCATCTACGCCAAGCGCATCCTGAAGCTCAGGCCGCTCGACGGCTTCGGCGAGACGCCCGACTTCGGCACGCGCGGCACGCTGGTTCACGACGTTCTCGCCGACTTCGCGGCGACCTGGGCCGGCCCCTGGGACGAGACGGCCGTCGCCGCGCTGATCGAATTCGGCCGCGGGCGGTTTTCCGAGGCGCTCGCCAGCCATCCGGAGGTGCATGCGCTCTGGTGGCCGCGGTTCAAGGCGCTTGCCCGGTTCATCGTGCTGGAATTCGAGGCGAGGCGCGCGCCGCTGGCCCGCCATCCGGAAATCGAGGGCAGCCTTGCGGTGACGGATCGCTTCACGCTGACCGGCCGTGCCGACCGCATCGACGTCGAGGAAGACGGCCGCGTCACCATCATCGACTTCAAGACCGGCCGGGCGCCGACGGCGGCGCAGATCGCCGCCCAACTGACGCCGCAACTGCCACTCGAAGCGGTGATCGCCCGTCACGGCGGCTTTTCGCGCCTGTCGGGCCCGCGCGAGGCGGCCGAACTGGTGCACGTGGTGCTGCGCGGCCTCGAAGGCCGCGACGAGATCGAAAGCTATACCGGCCATGCGCCGCGCGGCGGCGACGCGGTGACGCTGGAGCAGACGATCGCCGAGGCGGAAGCCCGCCTGCGCGGCCTCGTCCGCGCCTATGCCGATCCGAACCGCGGCTACCTTTCGCGCGCCCGCCCCTTCCGCAAGACCGACAGCGGCGACTACGACCACCTCGCCCGGGTGAGCGAGTGGAGCATCGAGGACGACGGAGGCGAGGAATGAAGATTCCGGCCGCCACCCGCCAGGTCCAGCTTCTGGCCACCGATCCCGGCGCCTCCGCCTTCGTGTCGGCCAACGCCGGCTCGGGCAAGACCTGGGTGCTGACGCGGCGGGTGATCCGCCTGTTGCTCGACGGCGTCGACCCCGGCCGCATCCTCTGCCTCACCTTCACCAAGGCGGCGGCGGCCGAGATGTCCGGCCGCATCTTCGACGAACTCGGCCGCTGGGCCGGCCTCTCCGACGACGAGCTGACCCGCGTTCTCTCCGAGCTCGAGGGCAAGCCGGTGCCAGCCGACCGCCTGGCGCCGGCCCGGCGGCTGTTCGCCCGGGCCATCGAGACGCCGGGCGGCCTGAAGATCCAGACCATCCACGCCTTCGCCGAAGCGCTCCTGCAGCGCTTTCCGCTGGAGGCCGGCCTCGACGGCCGCTTCCGGGTGCTCGACGATACCCGCGCCGCCGACCTCTATGCCGAGGCGCGGGCCGAGCTTCTGTCCGCCTGCGCCGCCCATCCCGACAGCCCCGAGGGGCAAGCGCTTGCGGAGCTGGTGGCGATCGCCGGCGACGAGGCCCTGGACCGGGCGCTTCGCGCCGTCGCCGCCGCCCGCGACGACCTCGCGGCCTTCTTCGGCGGCGACCTGTCGACCGACCAGGCGCTCGCGGCGCTGCCGCAGGCGCTCGGCGCGCCCGCCGGGGCGAGCCGGCAAAGCCTTCTCGAGGAGATGGCGACCTCGCCCGACTTTTCCGGGCCTTTCCTGAGCCGGCTCATCGATGCGCTCGACGCCTCGAAATCCAAGTCGATGCCGGCGCTCGCCGACGGCTTTCGCGCGGCGCTCGCCGCTTCAGACGCCGAGGCGCGGCGGCCGCTCTGGCGCGGCCTGTTCCTGACTGCCAAGGGCGAGCCGCGCAAGCGCCCGTTCACCAAGGACGTCGCCGACGCGCTGCCGGAGGCCAACGAGCACTTCGAGCGGGAGGCGCAGCGGCTGCTCGATCTCGAAAGGGCGCTGTCGGCGACGCTCTGGGGCACGCGCAGCGCCGCCCTGCTTCGCCTCGCCGACCGGCTGATCGGCCTCATCGAGGCGAAGAAGGCGCGGCGCGGCCTTCTGGACTTCGACGACCTGATCGGACGGGCGGCCGCTCTCCTGTCGCACTCCGACGCCACCGGCTGGGTGCAGTACAAGCTCGACGAAGGGCTCGACCACGTGCTGGTCGACGAGGCGCAGGACACTTCGCCGCGTCAGTGGCAGATCGTCGAGGCGCTGACCGGCGAATTCTCAGCCGGCGAAGGAGCCCGTTCCGGGCGCCGACGCACCGTCTTCGCGGTCGGCGACGAAAAGCAGTCGATCTATTCCTTCCAGGGGGCGGCGCCGCACCTGTTCGGCCTGACGCGCCAGACGCTCGGGCGGCGCCTCGCCGAGGCCGGCCTGCCGGTCCATGACCTCCGCCTCACCCTGTCCTTCCGCTCGACGGCGGCGGTGGTCGGCGCCGTCGACGCCGTGTTCCGAAACCCGGGGGCGCACGCCGGCCTTTCCACCGATGCCGGCCCTACGGTGCACGAGACGGTGCGCGGCCGCGAGCCCGGCCTCGTCGAGCTGTGGCCGGCGGTCGAAAAGCTGCCGGCGCCACCGCCCGGCAACTGGGAGGACCCGGTCGACGCCACCGCCGCCGCCAGTCCGGCCGTGCGACTTGCCGGCCGCGTCGCCGACAAGGTCGCCGGCTGGCTGCGCTCGGGCGCCCGCCTCGCCGCCACCGGCGCGCCGATCCGGCCCGGCGACGTGCTGGTGCTGGTCCGCAAGCGCGGCGCCTTCGTCGAGGCGGTCAACCGGGCGCTGAAGCAACGCGGCGTGGCGGTGGCCGGCGCCGACCGGCTCGACGTGGTCGGCCACATCGTCACCCAGGATCTGTTGGCCGCCGCCCGCGTCGCGCTGCTGCCCGAGGACGACCTGACGCTCGCCACCGTGGCGAAGTCACCGCTCGTCGGCCTCTCCGAGGAGGCGCTGTTCCGCCTCGCCCATGGCCGGCCGGGCCTCCTCTGGGATGCCGTCCGGCAGCGGGCGGCCGAGGGAGACGCCGATGCCGAGACGCTGCGCGCCACCGTCGCCCTGTGGATGAGCCGCGCCGACCGGGGCGAACCCTTCGTCTTCCTGTCGCGCCTCGTCGGGCCCGACGGCGGGCGGGCCGCCTATCGCGCCCGGTTCGGCCGCGAGGCCGACGAGGTGATCGACGAGCTGCTGACGCTGGCGCTCGACTATGAAGGTGAGGAGACGGCCGGGCTGAACGGCTTCGTCGACCGGCTGTCCAGGGGCGGCGAGTTGATCCGCCGCGAACTCGACGCCGAGCGCGACGAGGTGCGCGTCATGACGGTGCACGGTTCGAAGGGCCTCGAGGCGCCGATCGTGTTCCTGATCGACCCCGGCGACAAGCCGGCCAGCGAGAAGAACCTGCCCGACGTGCTGGCGGTCAGCGACGGTCCCAACCCGCCGATCATCTGGCGGCAGGGCGGCGCCTTCCGTCCGGCGCCGGTCGAGGCGGCGGCGGCGGCCTTCATCGCCGCGCAGGAGGAGGAATACCGGCGCCTGCTCTACGTCGGGCTGACGCGCGCCCGCGACCGGCTGGTCGTCGCCGGCCTCAAGGGCGCCGACGAAGGCGCCGACCGCCGCTGGCACGGCCTCGTCGAGGCGGCGCTCGGCATCGATGCCGAGACGGTGAAGGACGCGGCGGGCACCGTCGTCGCCTTGCGCTGGCATGCCAGGAACGAAGATCCGCCGGCGCCGCCGCAGCCGGCCCGCGCCGTTGCCGGAGAGCCGGCGCCGCTGCCCGACTGGCTCACCCGCAAGGTGGCCGATGCCGTTCCGGAGCCCGCTAGCGTCGCCCCGTCGCGCGCCGCCACCGGCGCCACGGCAATCCCCTTCGATCCGGCGGCCGCGGCGCGGGGCAGCGTGCTGCACCGCCTCTTCGAGCTGCTGCCGGACATCGAGCCGGCGGCCCGCGCCGCCGCGACCGATAGCTATCTCGGCCGCCTGCTTGCCGGCCTGCCGGACGGCGACAGGGCGGCGCTCGCCGAGAACATCGTCGCCCTCATGGCGCGGCCGGACCTTTCGCTGCTGTTCTCCCCCGCCGCCCGGGCCGAAGCGGCGGTTTCCGGCAGCGTCGCGACGCCGGCCGGACGGACCGTCGCCGTCAGCGGCAGCGTCGACCGGCTGCTGGTCGAGCCGGAGGCGGTGACGGTCGTCGACTACAAGACGGCGGCGCGTCCGCCGCGCTCGGTGCCGCCGAGGTATATTTTGCAACTCGCGCTCTACCGGGCGGTCCTCGGCCGCCTCTGGCCGGACCGTCCGGTGCGCGCGGCCATCCTGTGGACCGCGGCGGCGCGATTCGACGAGGTGGCGCCGGCCGATCTGGACGCGACGCTGGCCGCTTATCTCGAGGCGGTGGACGCCGGCATCCTGACTGGCGATCACGAAAACGAAATCGACGATCCGTCCTGAAGCAAAAGTCCGTTAGGGTTTTTACTTAATCCCTTGTTTTATCGACCGCAGCTTATGGCGGAGAGCCAGCAGGGTTTGGACCCATGCTTCAGCCGCGCTTGACGCTGCCGGGTCCGCTCCTTAGCTTTCGGGCAACAGGCGCGACCCGGCCATGAGTCGGCGCCGCGTCGTCCAGCTCGCGAGGTCCGCCATGTCGACCAAGAAAGTCACCGATCAGTCGTTTCCCACCGATGTGCTTGCCTCGTCGACGCCCGTCCTCGTCGATTTCTGGGCCGAGTGGTGCGGCCCCTGCCGCATGATCGCCCCGGCGCTCGACGAAATCGCCGGCGAGCTCGACGGCAAGATCACCATCGCCAAGCTCAACGTCGACGAAAACGGCAACACGGCGATGAAATACGGCGTCCGCTCGATCCCGACGCTGATCATCTTCAAGGATGGCGAGCCGGCCGCCATGAAGGTGGGCGCCGCTCCGAAGAGCGATCTTGCCGCCTGGATCAAGGCCGCCATCTGACGGTTCCGCCCTTTGGCTGAGAAACCCCGGTTCGCCATGCGGAGCCGGGGTTTTTATTTTTCCGGGCGACGTTTCCTGCCAATTCGCGAAGATGCTGACGCATCCGCTCATTGAGGCCATTGCCGATTTCTCATGTGCATCGAGGGCATGAGAAATCGGCAAGCGGAATACCAAGAGGCATTTTCAATGCCTCTTGGTATCAGCCCGCCAATCGTCTTTCCCCGATCCACTCGAAGATCTCTTCGGCCTTGCATGTGCAGCCGCAGGTGCCGGCCTTGGAACAGCCGGCGCCGTCCGTCAAGGCGCGCACCCTGCCCTTGGCGACCCAGAGGTCGAGGACGGCGCGGACGGCGTCCTCGCCGGCGTCGAAGTGCAGCGCGACGTCGGAAAGGGGCGCGCTGCCCCGTTCCCTCAGATAATCGCGAACGGCGGACGGCGTCATCATGGCCGTCACTCGGCCGGCTGCGCGGCGAGCGAGCGGCCCCGCGCCCGGCCGGCCATCCACATGGCGGCGATGCCGGCGGCGAAAATGACGGCGGCCGTCATCAGCCAGCGGCTGGAGCTGGCCGGATGGTCAGCGAAAGTGGCCGCTTGATAGAACGAGACGGCGGCGAGATAGCCAACGGCCGTCGTCCATATGGCCGCGAAGGCCGTCCATCCGCCGCCGATCTCGTGGCGCATGGCGCCGAGCGCGGCGACGCAAGGCGTGTAGAGCAGGATCAGCAGCATGTAGGCAAAGGCGGCGGAGGTGCCGCCGAAATGCGATTGCATGGCGCCGAACACCGAGCCGTCGACCTCCAGCTCCTCGGCGGCGGCGGCGCTGTCGTCGACATAGCCGACGTTGAGTCCGAGCGGATCGGCAAGGCTGCCGCCGAGCGCCCCGAGGTTCTCGGGAATGGTGGCGAGTGCGCCGAGAAGCTTGCCGCCGAGGCCGACTTGCTCCTCGGCGGGCGCGACGGCATCGGCGGCGGGCGCCGCCGCTTCCTCGCCCACCTGCTCGTAGAGGGCGTTGAGCGTGCCGATCACCGCCTCCTTGGCGAAGATGCCGGTGAACAGGCCGACGGCGGCCGGCCAGTTGTCGCGGGTGACGCCCAGCGGCTCGAACACCGGCACCAGTTGCTGGCTCACCACCGCCAGCACGCTGTCGCGGGTGTTGTCGCGGCCGACGCTGCCGTCGGTGCCGATCGCCGACAGGAAGGACAGCACCATGACGATCGGCACGATCACCTGGCCGGCGCGGACGATGAACTCGCGCAGGCGCTGCCAGGCCTGGACGACCACCGAGCGGACGGTCGGAATGTGGTAGGGCGGCAGCTCCATGACGAAACGGGTCGGCTCGCCGTCGAGCAGCGTCGACTTCAGGACGAGGCCGGTCAGCACGGCGAAGGCGAGGCCGACGATGTAGAGGCCGAACACGATGTTCTGGCCGCTCGCCGGGAAGAAGGCGGCCGCGAACAGCGCGAACACCGGCAGGCGGGCGCCGCAGGACATGAAGGGCGCCATCAGCGAGGTCATGATGCGGTCGCGGCGGCTTTCGAGGGTGCGCGTCGCCATGATGGCCGGCACGTTGCAGCCGAAGCCGACGATCAGCGGCACGAAGGACTTGCCCGGCAGGCCGATCGCCCGCATGGCGCGGTCCATGACGAAGGCGGCGCGGGCCATGTAGCCGGAGTCCTCCAGGAAGGACAGGAACAGGAACAGGCAGGCGATGATTGGCACGAAGGTCGACACCGTCTGGATGCCCGAGCCGAAGCCGACCAGCGCCGCCTCGACGATCGGCGGCGTGCCGAGGGCGGAGAGCAGTTCGCCGAAGCCGTCGACGAAGATGGCGCCGAACGCCTGGTCGAAGAAATCGATGAAGGCCCCGCCCACCGAGATGGTGAACAGGAACATCAGGTACATGGCGAACAGGAAGATCGGCACGCCGAGCACGCGGTTGAGCACGACGCGGTCGATCATCTGCGACAGCGGAGCGGACAGCCGCGTGGTCCGGCGGCAGACGCCGGCCATCAGCTCGCCGACGAAGGTGTAGCGGCCGTCGGCGATGACGATGTCGGCCTCCTCGCCGGCCGCGTCCTCGATCGCCCGGCGGGCGGAAACGACGTCGGCGGTGAGCGCCGGGCCGGCGAGGCTCTCGGCCAGCGTATCGCCCTCGATCAGCTTCAGCGCCAGCCAGTCGGCATCGGCCCTGGCGGCTCGGGCGGCGTCGGTCAGGCGAGGAGCCAGCTCGGCCACGGCGGTCGCCACCGCCTCGTGCTGCGCCGGACGGGCGACCGGCGCCCGCTTCAGGGCGGCCGCCTCGAGGATCGCCGCCTTGACCGCCTCGCGGCCGGCGGCGCGGCTGGCAACCGTCGGCACCACCGGGCAGCCGAGGCGCTCGGACAGCGCCGTCACGTCGATCTCCATGCCGGCCGCCTTCGCCATGTCCATCATGTTGAGGACGATCAGCATCGGCACGCCCAGCTCGATGAGTTGGGTGGTAAGGTAGAGGTTGCGCTCGAGGTTGGAGGCGTCGACGATGTTGAGAACGAGATCGGCCTCGCCGGACAGCGTGAAGTCGCGGGCGACGCGCTCGTCCTGCGAGCCGGCGTCGGCGCTGCCGACCAGGTAGACGCCCGGCAGGTCGACCAGATCGACCGTCCGGCCGGCGTGGACGAAGCGGCCGACGCGCTTTTCGACGGTGACGCCCGGCCAGTTGCCGACCCTTTGCGTCGCGCCGGTCAATGCATTGAACAGGGTGGATTTGCCACAGTTGGGATTGCCGACGACGGCGACGACAAGAGGCTCGGCGGCCATCACACCGCCTCCAGCTCGAGAATGGCCGCTTCGGACTTGCGCAGCGTCAGCGTGAAGTTGCGAATGGAGATCTCGATCGGATCGCCGAGCGGCGCCTTGCGGCGCACTTGAAACACCGCGCCAGGGGTCAGCCCCATGGCGAGAAGGCGCTGGCGGTAGCCGCGATCGCCGGCCATCAGGCCAGTGACGCGAGCGCTGTCTCCCGGTTTCATCGCCTCGATCGAAAGACCCATCCCCGCGCACTCCGGCAAGCGATCCGGTCCGCCAGACGGTCGGGCCGGCAGCATCGACACTGCAAATCAGTCTCAACTGTATATGTCCGGCCGTCGACGCCTCTCAATTCGTATTCGACCTTAGGCTTAGCGAATGTTACGGAGATTGCCGGGCATCCGCGGTGAATTCCGCTGGTAAGCGCTTAAAAACGCAGCAGTACAAACCGCTCGCGATAAACGGCGAGACTGTCCGATATCGCTGAAGGCCGGCGGGGTAATCCCAAATCCGCACTGGAAAACGCAAACCATGCGGATTAAACTTTCATGGAAAGGTGAACTTTGAATTCCGGCGCCGCGGAACGCACGGCAGCCGGACTATACCGGATAGATAAACCGATTAATCCGTCGACGAATACTGTCCGGTTCCTGACGGCAAAAATCGCCGGCCCGCCAGCCTCGATCGTCCGGAAGGAGTCGGCCGGACGATTGGCCTGCCCGAATTCCTACTTTAGGAGCAGCAGGTTGCTTGAAACGGCAACCGCGTGGAATGAAGGCGCTGCGAGGATGGTGCCCTGCAAAAAACGCATAGCAGTAAAACCTTCGCAGTTCCACGTAGTCCCCGGTTGAGTACTTACGACAAACTTCTGCCGCGCTTCTATAACGGCAGAAGGGTCCATCGGTAACAACACCGAAACCCAAGTAAGTTTCGTATAGTTTTGACTGAAATCAAGGTCAGAACTCCATCGGCAGCTGAACATTGGCGTATCGATGCCCGAACCTCGGCCAGTGACTGATCGGACGGGGCGGACAGGAACACCAGATGCAGCAGGACGGATGCAGCAAATGAGCGCGAAATATCCAGGTCTTCCCACGGTCATCAACGGCAACGGCGCCGTTGCCCACGTCATGGGCCAAGTATGCGGCGGTGTCATCGGCTACCCGATCACGCCCTCGACCGAAATTTCCGAAATCTACGAGAGCTTCCGCGCCGGCGGCGGCTGCAACGTCTGGGGCCGCCACCCCTTCTTCTACGAGCCGGAAGGCGAGCATTCGGCCCAGTCGGGCGCCCTCGGCGCCGCGCTGACCGGCGGCAAGTTCATCTCCAACGCCTCGTCGTCGCAGGGCATCCTCTACGGCCTCGAGTCGCACTACGTGACGGTCGGCAAGAAGGCCGGCGGCTTCGTGCTGCAGGTGGCCGCCCGCGTGGTGTCCAAGCACTCGCTCAACGTCATGGCCGGCCATGACGACGTCTACTCGCTGCTGCCCACCGGCTACACCATCCTGTTCGGCGCCAACCCGCAGGAAGCGGCCGACCTCGCTGCCATCTCCTACAAGGTGTCGGCGCTGTCGCTGGTGCCGGTCGCCAACGCCATGGACGGCTTCGCCACCTCGCACATGCTGTCGGAAGCCAAGATGCCGGAGCCGGCGCTGCTGAAGGAATTCCTCGGCGACCCCACCGGCCGCATCAAGTGCCCGACCGTCGCCCAGGAAATCCTGTTCGGCGCCAAGGGCCGCGCCTACCAGCTCCGCCAGTGGCTGGTGCGCAAGAAGGACGCCTTCACCGTCGCCAACACGGCCGCGCTCAAGGCCTACATCGACGCCAACGAGGAGGCCATCGAGGCCGACAACGAAGGCAAGCTGATCGAGGCCGTTGGCAAGTGGGTTCCGGCCGATCTCCAGGGCCAGTTCAAGCGCCAGTGGCTGAACGCCTGGGAGAAGGGCACCCGCCAGCTCGTCCCGGCGCTGGTCGACATCCACAACCCCGGCCTGACCGGCGGCGTGCAGAACCAGCCCGACTTCCAGTCCGGCGCCGCCGACCATCGCACCCACTTCGTGGTGGACGTGCCGAAGTTCGTCAAGCAGGCCATGGACGAGTACGGCGCGCTGACCGGCCGTCAGTATTCGCCGGTCATGACCTACAAGACCGAGGACGCCGACTACGTGATGATCGGCCTCGGCTCGGTCACCGACGACGTCGAAGCCGTCGTTGACTATCTGCGTTCGAAGGGACGCAAGGTCGGTTCGATCGCCATCAAGCTGCTGCAGCCGTTCCCGGAAGCCGAGCTGATCGCCGCCATCGCCGGCAAGAAGGCCGTCACGGTGCTCGAGCGCTCGGACGACACCGCGCTCACCGGCTTCGTGACGCAGGCCCTGTTCAAGGCGCGCGAGAATGCCGACGGCGGCCGCCACGAGGGCATCCCGGCCATCGACAAGCTGCCCAAGGTCACCACGGCCATCTTCGGCCTCGGCGGCCATGACCTGCAGTCGCGCCATATCGTCGCCGCCTTCGACAACATGGAAGCGGCCCGCAACAACCCGTTCGTCTACCTCGGCTCGCAGTTCTTCTCGAAGAACCCGAATGCCCGCATGAGCGAGGTTCAGGCCAAGCTCAAGGCGGCCTATCCGCAGACCGAGTTCATGGCGCTCGAGACGGGCGAGAACCCCCGCCTTCTGCCGGAAGATGCCTTCCGCGTCCGCTTCCACTCGGTGGGCGGCTACGGCACCATCGCCACCGGCAAGCTCCTGACCGACATCCTGGCCGGCGCCCTCGGCCTCTACTCCAAGGCCGCTCCCAAGTACGGCTCGGAAAAGTCCGGCGCTCCGACCAACTACTACATCACCCTGTCGCCGGAGCCGGTGAAGATCACCAACGCCGAGATCGAGGACGTCGAGATCGTCATCTCGCCGGACCACAAGGTCTTCGCGCACTCCAACCCGCTGCGCGGTCTCGCCAAGGGTGGCACCTTCATCCTGCAGACCTCGAAGACGCCGCTTGAGGCGTGGCTCGACATGCCGGCTTCGGCCCGCAAGGCGATCCGCGACCGCGAGATCAAGTTCCTGGTGGTCGACGCCTTCGCCGTCGCCAGCAAGAACGCGCCGTCGCCGGAACTCGCCACCCGCATGATGGGCATCGCCTTCATCGGCGCGCTCTGCGGTCACGAGAAGCGGATCACCGCCGGTGCCGATCGCGCCGCCATCCTCGAGAAGGTGCGCCAGCAGATCTCCAAGAAGTTCGGCGCCAAGGGCGACGCCGTCGTCGCCGGCAACATGGCGGTGATCGCCGAGGGTGCCGAAGCGACCCACGAAGTCGCCTATAACGACGAGGCCTTCAAGGCCGCCGAGGCCAACGCTCCGGTGGTCCACGCTCGCTCGGTGGCGATCTCCGCTTCGATCTGCAGCCTCGACACCAACTCGCCGGCCGGCATCTTCGACGCCGACTACTACGAGGACATGCTGGCCGGTCCGTTCCGGGACGGCACCATCGGCGAATCGCCGGTCCTGCCGGGCACCGGCATGTTCATGCCGGCCGGTTCCGCCGCCATGAAGGACAAGGGCCTGTTCCGCCGGCAGGTGCCGGTGTTCGACGCCGAGAAGTGCACGGCCTGCCTCGAGTGCACGCTGGTCTGCCCCGACGCCGCCATGCCGTCGACGGTGCACGAGATCGATGACCTCGTCGCCACCGCCGCGCGCCAGATCGACGTTCCGGAAGACCGCCGCGCCGAGATCGCCGACAAGGTGCCGGCGATCGCCACCGCCATCCGCGAAGTCTACAGGGCTCAGCCGAAGGCCCGCGCCTTCCATGAGATCTTCGCCCAGGTGGCGCCGGGCGTTGCGGCCGGCGATGCGTCGCTCGCCCTCGACTTCGACAAGATGACGACGGTCCTCGCCAACTTCCCGGTGGCGCGTACCCGCCTGTTCTTCGATCAGACCGAGAAGAAGACGCCGGGCTCTGGCGCCCTCTACTCGGTCGGCCTCGACCCGTGGAAGTGCTCGGGCTGCCTCGAGTGCACCACCGTCTGCGGCTCCGACGCCCTGATCCAGACCGAGCAGGACGACGCGCTGCTCGAGACGCTGCAGGCTCGCTTCGAGTTCCTGACCAAGACGGCCAACACGCCGTCCCGCTTCACCGAGCAGCTCACCGGCGCCAACGCCAAGCGCCTCATCCTCGACCGCGACAACTACTATGCCATGACCGGTGGTCACGGCGGCTGCCGCGGCTGTGGCGAGGTGACGGCGCTGCGCCTGATCATGGCGGCGAACAATGCTCTCCAGGGCCGCGCCCGCAAGGAGCACATCGCCGACGTCGAAGCGCTGGTCGCCAAGCTGGAAGCCAAGCTCGCCACGGTGACCGACGAGGCGCGCGCCGCGCGCATCAAGTCGTCGCTCGAGACGATCAACCACCATCTCTTCCTCCTGGAGAGCGGCCCGACGGGCGAAGGCCCGGCGGCGGCGGTGATCGCCAACTCGACCGGCTGCTCGAGCGTCTACTCGTCGACCTTCCCCTACAACCCCTACCGCGATCCGTGGGTGAACAGCCTGTTCCAGGATGCCCCCGCGCTCGCCAAGGGCATCTACGAAGGCATCGCGGCGGATGTGCTCGTCAACTTCCGGGCCATGCGCATCGCCGAGCTGGAGCTCGACGACAAGTATGATCCGTCGGTGCACGACAAGATGTTCCGCACCTTCGGCTGGGAGCAGTTCAGCGAGACCGAGCTCGGCCGCCTGCCGACCGTGTTCTCGATCGGCGGCGACGGCGCCACCTACGACATCGGCTTCGGCGCGCTGTCGCGGTTGCTGTCGACCAAGACGCCGATCAAGGTGATCGTGGTCAACACCGGCGTGTACTCCAACACCGGCGGCCAGGCCTCGACCTCCTCGCTGATCGGCCAGGACTCCGACCTCGCCCGCTATGGCGCGGCGCATGCCGGCAAGACCGACAACCGCAAGGAACTCGGCCTGATCGCCGCCTTCCACCCGGCGGTGATGGTGGTGCAGACCGCCACCGCCATCCAGGGCCACTTCCTGAAGAACGTCCTCTCCGCCCTGTCGCGGACGACGTCGCCGGCCATCATCGACGTCTACACGCCCTGCCAGGGCGAGCAGGGCATCGGTGACGACGTGTCGAGCGAGCATGCCCGCCTCGCCGTCGAGAGCCGCACCAGCCCGGTCTACGTCCACAATCCGGACGGCGGCTCGGTGCTGAAGGAGCGCTTCTCGCTGGACGGCAACCCCGACGTCGAGCAGGACTGGACGACCCTCGTCCTGACCTACAAGGACGCCGATGGCAACGAGCAGACCAAGGAAGTGCCGCTCACCCCGGCCCACTTCGCTCACCAGGAAGGCCGCTTCAAGAAGCAGTTCACCGGCAAGCCGCTTGCCGATGACGTCAACAACGCCGTGTCGATCGACGAGTTCATCGACCTCAGCGAAGAGGACCGGGTCGGCAAGATCCCGTTCATCTGGGAAGTCAAGAAGGGCAAGCTGATCCGCTTCCCGGTGCCGGCCCAGATCGTTCGCCTGGTCGAGGAGCGCCGCCGCTTCTGGCGCACGCTGCAGAACCTCGCCGGCATCGACGCCGCCAAGCTCGACGAAGCCCATCAGGCCGAACTCGACGCCCTGCAGAGCCGCTACGACGAGGCTCTGGCGGAGATCGATACGCTGAAGGGCGCTACGACCAGCGCCGCCGAGTAATCGGCCTCAATACCAAGATGATCGGGCCGCCGGGAAACCGGCGGCCCTTTTGTTTTTGCACGCCGTCGGAATGGCAAGCTCCGGCGGAAAGCCTGCGTCAAGCCGGCAGGCCGCGGTGCAGACTGCGGTAGCGGGCGGGCGACTGGCCGAGAATGCGGCGGAAGGTGGCGGCGAAGGCGCTGTCGGAGGCATAGCCGAGGGACTGGGCGATGCGCGGCAAGGGCTCGTCGCCACGCCGAAGCCGGGCAGCCGCGAGCCGCATGCGCCATGCCGCGAGATAGTCGATCGGCGGGGCGCCGACAGTGGCGCGGAACCGCTCGGCGAAGGCCGAGCGCGATTGGCCGGCGATGCGGGCGAGTTCGTCCACCGTCCAGCGGCGGGCCGGCTCGGCATGGATGGCGCGCAGCGCCGGGGCGAGACGCCGGTCGCCGAGCCCTGCGAGCCAGCCCGGATGATGCGCCGTTCCGCGGGCGAGATAGGCACGCAGCACGTGGATGAAGATCAGGCGCAGAAGGTCGTTGCAGGCGATGCGCGACCCTGGCGCTCCGCCGTTCCATTCGGCATCGAGCTGCTCCAGCAGCCAGGCGATGGGACCGGCTTCCTCGCGGCGGATGACGACGATCGGCGGCAGGGCATCGGTCAGCAACGCGCCGTCCACCGTATCGAGGTTGACGCTGCCGCCGAGGAGGACGAAATCCCGACCGTCGCCGACCGCGACGTCGAGGCTGCCGCCGGCGAAAACGTCTCGCGCCGGGATCGGCCGTAGCTTCGGATCGCTGCAAAGCGTGAAGGCCTTGCCGCTGACCACCAGGCAATCTCCCTCCCCGACCCGCAGCGGCGCCTCGCCGTCCTGAATCAGCCAGGCGCCGCCATGGCGGATCGCGTTGAACTTGACGTAGGACGGCGGCGGGAAGGCGACCGACCAGGGGCCGCCGGCGGCGAAACGGACCGAGAAGAGGGCGTGCGCGTCGATGGCGCTCAGCACGTCAGACAGCGCATCCTGCGTATTCTGGACGATCACGACGAAAACCCGGAGTTTCGAAGCTGGGAACGCCGAGAACCTAACCGATATGAAGCGCGGACACCAGCACGAGAGAACCAAGGAGTGACGACATGTCCGAACAGAAACCCATCGGGTCCCGCTTCAACGGCGCGAGCACGGCGCAGGAGGTGGTGGCGGGAATCGACCTTTCCGGCAGATCGGCCATCGTGACCGGCGGCTATTCCGGCCTCGGCCTCGAGACGACGCGGGCGCTTGCCGGCGCCGGCGCCGCGGTCATCGTGCCGGCGCGCGACCGGGCCAAGGCGGAGCGCATGCTGGCCGGCATCGACAATGTGCGCATCGAGGCGATGGACCTGACGGACCCGGCCTCGATCGCCGCCTTCGCGGAACGGATCGTCGCCTCGGGCGCGCTGGTCTCCATCCTCGTCAACAGCGCCGGCATCATGGCGACGCCGCTCGCGCGCGACGCCGACGGCCACGAGAGCCAGTTTTCGACCAACCATCTCGGTCATTTCCGGCTGGTGGCGAGCCTCTGGCCGGCGCTCGTCAAGGCGGACGGGGCACGCGTCGTGTCGGTTTCCTCGCGCGGGCACCAGATCGGGCCGGTCGATTTCGACGACCATGACTTCCGCGCCCGTGCCTATGACAAATGGCAGGCTTACGGCCAATCCAAGACGGCGAACGCCCTGTTCGCGCTCGGGCTCGACCGGCGGGGAGCGGCGTACGGCGTGCGCGCCTTCTCGCTGCATCCAGGCGTGATCCTGACCGACCTGGCCCGCCACCTGAGCGAGGCGGAGATCAATTCCTTCGACGTCTACGACGAGAACGGCAACCGCCGCGTCGATCCGTCGCGGGACCTCAAGAGCCCGGAGCAGGGAGCGGCGACCAGCGCCTGGGCGGCGACGAGCCGGCAACTCGACGGCCTCGGCGGCGTCTATTGCGAGGACTGCGAGGTGGCCCTGTCGCAGAACGAGGCGGAAGGCAACAAGGGAGTGGCGGCTTGGGCCATGGACCCGGACGCGGCCGAACGTCTCTGGATGCTTTCGGAGCGGTTGACCGGGCTGTCGCTGCGGCGGGCCTGAGTGCCGGCCGGGGCGGCGATTTCACGCGAGGCGCGGGCTTCATGCCCGCGTCTCGCGGAATGACAGCCTCTTCACCAGAGGCGGATGCGGCTCGCGCCGGCGGCGAGCGTGGCCAGCGGCCCGACCGGATAGGTCCGGCCGATCTCCTTGCGATGACCGAGCAGGTCGCAGTGCAGCGTCAGCGGCGAACCGTCCGGCTCCTCGAAGTCCGCATCCGGGAAGCGGACGCGCGGCAAGTCGTCCTGGGTGACCACGGACAGAACGCCGGCGCCGAGGGCGTCGGGAATATCGGCGTCGAGGTAGACTTGGTCGCCCTCGTCGACGACGCTAAACGAGACGGGAGCCTCGACGGCGAGGGGGTCGCGCTCGAGCTCGAAGGCCCGCGCCCCCGCCGCATAGGCGTTGTGATGGATGTAGGCGGGCTGTTTGACGCCGTGGAACCGCTGGTGGTCGCCCAGGCGCTGGTTGATCCGCTTGAGGTAGTCGGCGAAGGTGGCGGGCAAGCCGTCGTAACCGCACGTGCCGTAGGTGGCCAGGGCGTGCCCCTCGCTGCCGGGCTTGAAGGCGCGGTCGGCGTCGCCGCCGAGGAACAGATTGCCGATGTAGCGGTCGTCGCCGCCGTAGATCACGGCATAGCCGGCGACCTCGGTGCTGTGCGGGCGATGGTAGGGCGTGGCGCGGTCCAGGACGGGCTCGAGGCGCAGCGCGCCGCAGATGAAATTGTTGACGAAGGCCCCGCCCTGGCTGAAGATTTCCAGCGCCACCGGCGAGGCGAGGATATTGTGGTCGACCACATAGGGGCCGTGACTGACCTCGACGAACAGGTCGCGGGTGTTGGCATAGTAGAGATTTCGCGACACGCGCGTGCCCTGGGTCTGCCAGTCGAGCCAGGTGCCGAGCGTGCAGTGGTGGATCCGGTTGTGCAGGATCCGGACGTCGATGGCGGCGTGGAGCTTGATGCCGCCGATCTCGTAACCGTAGAACTCGCGCTTGGTGCCGATGTGGTGGATGTGATTGTCCTCGATCGTCGAGAAGATCGCGCCCAGGTGGCCGACGACGCCGTTCTGGCCGCAGTCGAAGATCGTGTTGCGACGCACGATGTGCGAGCCGATATGCTCGCGATCCCAGCCGATCTGCCGGGCGGCGAAGACCGACTCCAACTGATACTGGTAGCCCGGCTTGTCGCCGCGTGAGGTGGAATAGTTGTTGCCGGTCGACGCTTCCTTGCCGAGCGACACCGCCGAACACTTGGCGTCGTGGATGACGTTGTCCTCGATGATCCAGCCCTTCGCCCAGTTGGGGCCGATCAGTCCGGGCTGGTCGGCGGTCGGCGGCGCCCACGGCGTGGCGGCATGCGCCAGCTCGAAGCCGCGAACGGTGATGTAGTCGAGGTGATGCTCGACGGGGTAGAAGACCGAGCGGCGCACGTTGATCTCGACCAGCTCGGCATTCGGGTCCGCACCCTGGAAATTGGCCCAGATGGTCGTCGCATCCGCGCCGACCTCGGCGTACCAGACGGAACGCGTCCGGTCGGGATCCTCGATCGGCTCGGCGGTGCCGGTCCAGCCGTCCACCTCCTCGCGGCGCGTCGGCGGCTCAAGCACGGCGGCAAGGTCCGGCGCCTCGTAGAAGCCGCGTCCGTCGAGATAGACCTCGCCGAGGTGCTTGGGCAGGCCGTTTGCGGCCGGCACGAGCCAGTCGCCACCGACCTCCTCCGCGAACGGATTGAACCCGCCGAACAGGGCGTTGGGGACGACCGCCCGCCAGACGTCGCCCTCCTCGCGAGTCCAGTCGGCGATGCGCTCGGAGCCCTTGATCACCACCCGCTCGCCCCTGGCCGCCTCGTAGGTGATGCGCCGGCGGTCGCTCAGCCCGCCGCGCGCCGGCTTGACCCACTCGCGGTATTCGCCTTCGTGAACGACAATGGTATCGCCCGGCTGCGCCAGCGCCGCGGCGCGGTTGATGGTGCGCAACGGCGTGCCGGCCGAACCGTCGGCGGCGTCCGAGCCGGTGATGGCGACGTGATAGACGTGTGTCATCGTTGCAGATCCTCCGTTCGCGGCTATGCCGGCCGCAGTCCATCCCAGCGGGCCGCTCGCCCCGCCTCGGCCGATGCATTTTCCTATGGATAGGAAAAAGTTTCCTATTTTTTTCGTTACTATACGCAGGCTATATATGGATTATTTCGCGAGTCAATCAGAAGAACGATAGTTTTATAATTCTTATTTCCGAAAAAGTTTCTGATATTTGAGACCACACTGCAAAGGAGCCGTTTCATGGATGCGGATATGGAGCGGCCGACGCTCGACGAGGTGGCCCGGCTGGCCGGGGTGTCCAAGGCGACCGCATCCAAGGTTCTCAACCATCGCCGCTATGTTTCCGAGGACACCCGGCGGCGCGTCGAGGAGGCGATCGGCCGGCTCGGCTACGTGCCGACCACGGGACCGCGAGACGCGGCATCCCTGCGGGCGGTCAACGTCGTGTTCGATACGCTGGCCAACGTCTATTCGGCGCAGGTTCTGAGCGGCATCGTCGGCGCCGCGCGTGCCCAGGATGTGGAAGTGCTGGTCGATGCGCTCGACCCGGCGGCCGGCGACGCCGGCGGGCCGCTGTCGGCGAGCTGGATCAGGCGCCTGGCGACGCACGGCCGGGCCGGCGTCATCGTGGTGACGGCCGAGCTCACCGCCGGGCAGCGCGCGCAGATGCGCGCGGCCGGGCTGAGCGTCGTGGTGATCGATCCCCTCAATCCCCTCGACGACGAGGTCGTCTCCGTCGGATCGACCAACTTCGCCGGCGGCCTGCAGGCGACCAGGCACCTGCTCGATCTCGGCCACCGCCGGATCGCCTATGCCGGAGGCGTGTCCGTCTCGGCGCCGTCCCGCGAGCGGCTGCAGGGCTACCTCAGCGCGCTGTCCGACGCGGGCGTGGCGGCGGACCCCGGGCTCGTTCTCGAGCAGGGCTTCTCCTTCCGCGCCGGACGGGAGATGGCCGCCACGCTGTTCGCCAGGGAACGGCCACCGACGGCGATCTTCGCCGGCAGCGACGCGAGCGCGCTGGGTGTCCTGGAAGCGGCGCGTCGTCAGGGCCTTCGGATTCCCGACGATCTGTCCGTCGTCGGCTTCGACGACACCTATTCGGCCTTCACGACCGCGCCGCCGCTGACGACGGTACGCCAGCCCATCGAGGACATGGGGCGCGTGGCCCTGAGAACGCTCCTGCAGCAGGCGCGCGGCGAACGCCCGGACTCGCACCACATCCAGCTCGCCACGCAGCTCGTCGTCCGGGAATCGACGACGGCGCCGAGGCCGGAATAGGTTATCCGGCGCGGCAAACGGAAAAGAAAAGGCGCCCGCGAAGGACGCCTTTCTTGATCGGGCCTGTCGTCCGAACAGGAGCCTAGCCGACGAAGGCGCGCTCGACGACGAAAGTGTTGGGAGCGTTGTTGGCGCCTTCGACGAGGCCGAACCGCTCGAGCCGGTCCTTGGTGTCCTTGATCATCGCCATCGAGCCGCAGATCATCGCCCGGTCGACGGACGGATCGAAGGGCGGAACGCCGAGATCGACAAACAGCTTGCCGGAATCGATGAGATCGGTGATGCGGCCCTGGCGCGGATGCGGCTCGCGCGTCGCCGAATCGTAGAGGCGGAGCTTGCCGGCGGCGAGTTCGCCGAGGAATTCGTGATTGACCACGTCGTCGTAGAGCTCGCGGGCATAGGCGAGCTCGGCCACCTCGCGGCAGGTCTGGACGAGGATCACCTCTTCGAACTTCTCGTAGACCTCGGGATCGCGGATAAGGCTGGCGAAGGGGGCGACGCCGGTGCCGGTCGACAACAAATAGAGGCGCTTGCCGGGCAGCAGCGCGTCGATCACCAGCGTTCCCGTCGGCTTCTTGCGCATCAGGATGGTGTCGCCGACCTTGACCTTCTGCAGGTATTCGGTGAGCGGGCCGCCCGGCACCTTGATGGAGAAGAACTCGAGCTCGTCGTCCCAGGCGGGGCTCGCCACGGAATAGGCGCGGAATACCGGTCGTTCGGCATTGGGCAGGCCGATCATCACGAATTCGCCGGAGCGGAAGCGGAAACTGGCCGGGCGCGTGGTGCGGAAGCGGAACAGCCGGTCGGTGTAGTGGCGGACCTCGGTTACCGTCTCGGCATAGACGTTGTCGGGGATCGGGAAGGCCTGGGCGCCTTCGGCGCCGGTCGCGACGTTCGAGGTATAGGCGTTCAAGATCGGCTTCCTCCGCCAGTGCACATCCGGCCGCGACCGACACGGATCCGCGTCGGCGGGCACACGGCCGCGTGCGGGGTGATAGCACCCGCTCCTTCCCTAGATGAAGCAAATGAGTTGCAAATTCCAGTCATTCCAGGGAAAAAACCGCCGGAAAAGCTGCATGGCAGGATTGCGCGGCGAGCGGCCGGAACCGGAAAAGCGACGTGCGGGCAACGCGGGCCCTTAGCTTTGCGTTCCGCTCAGCGGAGGGCGGTGGCACCGGCCCGGGATGGCCGGGCCGACTTGGCGCCGGCCTTTTGCGGCTCGGCGACCGGGCGCGACAGGCCGGCCCGCACCGTCAAGGCGGCGAAGGCGGCGAGCTCGAAGGCGGTGACGGCGAGGACGACCGAAAGGGCGATCTGCCAGCCGGGCAAGGCCAGTGCAATTGCGCCGACGCCGGCAGCGCAGGCCACGATCGCCGCCAGAAGGATGAGCGGGACCAGGCGCAGCCGCACGCCGGCGACGAACCCCGTGAGACCCGACATCGCGACAATGAACAGCATGGCCATACTCCGGACAAATCCTGATATCCAGACTATGGCAGGCCGCGCTTAGGACCCGCTTACAAAAATAGCTCAATTTTGATTGAATTCGCCGCGAGTCCCGATCACGAAACCGGGCCTGCCGGAGCGGGTCGAACCGCGGCCAGGCGGGCAAGGGCGGCGCGCGGGTCGAGGCGGCCGTCATAGAGCGCCCGGCCGGAGATGGCGCCGTCGAGCACCGCCGCCTCCGGCTGGCAGAGCGCCTCGATATCGTCCATCGAGGCGAGGCCACCGGAGGCGATCACCGGGATCGATACGGCACGGGCAAGCGCCAGCGTCGCCGGAAGGTTGAGCCCCTTCAGCACGCCGTCGCGATCGATGTCGGTATAGACGATGGCGGCGACGCCGGCATCCTCGAAGCGGCCGGCCAGCTCGACGGCGGTCAGCTCGGCGCTTTCCGCCCAGCCCTCGACGGCCACCTTGCCGCCGCGGGCGTCGATGCCGACCACGATGCGGCCGGGAAAGGCCTTTGCCGCCGCTTTCACCAGCTCCGGATCGCGCAGGGCCACCGTGCCGAGGATGACGCGGGAAATACCCTTGCCGAGCCAGGCTTCGATGGCCGCCATGTCGCGGATGCCGCCGCCGAGCTGGACGCGCATGCCCGGCGCCACGGCCGCGACGATGGCGTCGACCGCCGCGCCGTTGACCGAACGGCCGGCGAAGGCGCCGTTGAGGTCGACGACGTGCAGCCAGTCAAAGCCGATGTCCCGGAAGGCGCGGGCCTGCGCGGCCGGATCGGCGTTGTAGACGGTGGCGGCATTCATGTCGCCGAGCTTCAGCCGAACGCAGGCGCCGTCCTTGAGATCGATGGCGGGGTAGAGAATCACGGGCGCCACCTCAGGAAGTTGGCAATGAGCCCGAGGCCGAGCGTCTGGCTCTTCTCGGGGTGGAACTGGGTGCCGGCGATGTTGTCGCGGCCGATCATGGCGGTGACCGGACCGCCGTAGTCGGCGACGGCGATCAGCGCGCCGGTCTCGCGCAGCGTCATGTGGTAGCTGTGGACGAAATAGGCGTGGAGGCCGTTGTCGCCGGTGGCCAGCCCTTGCAGCAGCGCATGGGGCCGGACGAGGTCGATGGTGTTCCAGCCCATGTGCGGCACCTTGAGGGCGGGATCCCCGGGCTTGATGGGCTCGACGTCGCCATCGATCCAGCCGAGGCCGTCGGTCACCGTCTTCTCGAGGCCGCGCCGCGCCATCAGTTGCATGCCGACGCAGATGCCGAGGAAGGGGCGCCCCTTGTCGATGACCGTCTCGGTCAGCGCCTCGATCATGCCGGGAACGGCGGCAAGGCCGGCCTTGCAGTCGGCAAAGGCGCCGACGCCCGGCAGCACGACGCGGTCGGCGGCGCGCACGGCATCCGGATCGGCGGTCACCAGGATGGCATCGCCACCGCTGTCGCGGGCGGCCCGCTCGAAGGCCTTGGCCGCCGACCGCAAATTGCCGGAGCCATAATCGATGATGGCGACGGTCATGGCCGGGCTCCGCTTTCCGGGAAGAGGCCGAGGACGCCCGGCGGGACGCTTCTGGCGGGATGAACGACCGGCGGCGCCGACGGCGAGGCCGGGCGGGGCTGGGCGAGCCAGCTATCGAAGAAGCGCCGCTCGGCCGCCTCATGGCTTTGGGCTTCGACGACGCCGCTTTCCCGGAAGCCGCGTAGCGCCAATGTCAGGCGGCGGATATCGTTGGCGACGATGCCGGTGGCCAGCGCCAGGATCAGCTCGAAACCGCCGCCGGTCACCGAGCCGAGCCAGCGCTCCGAGACGGCGATCAGCGCGGCGATCACCAGCCAGCCGACAAGGCCCAACCATTCGCGATGCCAGAGGAACCACAGCGGCCCGAGCAGGAAGGCCCAGAAAGCGAAACCGTCGCGCACGAAGACCGCGCGGTCGGCCGCGACTTGCGGCGGGGCGTCGCCAAGCAGATGAACGCTGAAGATGGCCATTCATGCCTCCGTCAGGCTTCGAGAACACCCTTGGTCGACGGCACGCGGCCGCCCTGGGCCGGATCGACGGCAACGGCGAAACGCAGGGCGCGGGCCAGCGCCTTAAAGCAGCTCTCGGCGATATGGTGATCGTTCGATCCGTAGAAGGTCTCGACGTGCAGCGTCAGGCCGGCCTGCATGGCGAAGGCGCGAAACCATTCCTCGACGAGCTGGGTATCGAAGCTGCCGATCTTCGGCGCGTGGAAGCTGGTGCGAAAGACCAGACAGGGCCGGCCGGAGATGTCGACGACGACGCGGGACAGCGCCTCGTCGAGCGGCAAGGTCACGTCGGCATAGCGGGTGATGCCGGCCTTGTCGCCGAGCGCCTTGCGAAAGCACTGGCCGAGCGCGATGCCGACGTCCTCGACGGTGTGGTGGTCGTCGATATGGAGGTCGCCCTTCGCCTTGACCTCGAGATCGATCAGGCCATGGCGGGCGATCTGCGTCAGCATGTGGTCGAAGAAGCCGACACCGGTGGAGATGTCGGCCTCGCCGCGACCGTCGAGGTCGAGGCGGACGGAGATCTCGGTTTCGCGGGTCGAGCGGCTGAGGCTGGCCGTGCGCATGGCTCGCTGTCACTCCTGCGGCGGGAATAACCGGCTTCTATCAGGGGGAGGGGGAAATGGAAACGGGAAATGCCGCCGGCCGGACCGCGGCCGCCAAGCAAAGCCGGCTTGCCTTCACCGAACTTTGAACGTTTCAAGCCGCATCCGGCCTGTTCTTTTCGTCTCCGATGCCGCATGACGGGCTCCGACGCCACCGCGCCGCACCTCCCCGAACCGCAGATATCCGTGCCCGGTGGTTTCCGTTCCTGCCCTCCGCCTATCCCGCCGATGACCGACACGCCCGTCCTTCCCGCCGCCGTCCTCACCCGCTATTCGCCCGCCGTCGCGCTGACCATGGCGGCGATCGGCTTTATGCAGATCCTCGACAGCGCCATCATCAACACGTCGCTGCCGACCATGGCGCGCGCTTTCGGCGTCGCGCCGATCGACCTGTCGCTGGCCGTCACCGCCTATGTGCTGGCGGCCGCCGCCGCTTCGCCGCTGGCCAACTGGCTGTCGGACCGGTTCGGCGCCCGCGACGTGCTGGTGGCGGCGCTCGCCGCCTTCACGCTGTCGTCGGTGTGGTGCGCGCTTTGCCAGACGCTGCCGGAACTGATCGTAGCCCGGGTGGTGCAGGGGGTCGGCGGCGCCCTGCTGCTGCCGGTCGGCACCGCCGTGGTGATGCGCCGGGCCGCCAGGGCGGATTTCGTGCGAGCCACGGCGCTGATGGTCTGGCCGGCGCTGATGGCGCCGATCGTCGGACCGGTGCTGGGCGGCTTCATCACCGAACATCTCAGTTGGCGCTGGAACTTCTGGCTCAACCTGCCGCTCGGCATCTGCGGCCTGCTGGCCATCCTCAAGCTGGTGCCGAACGAACGCGGCGACGACGTGCGGCGGCTCGACGTCGTCGGCTTCCTGCTGTGCGCCGCCAGCCTGACGGCGCTGCTCGCCGGTTTCCAGCGCTCCGCCGAAGCCGGCGGCGAACGCATCGTCGCGCTGGCGATGATCGGCCTCGGCGGCCTTCTCGGCGTCGCCGCCGTCCGTCATCTGAGGCGGCATCCCGAGCCGCTGCTGTCGCTCGCCGCGCTGTCGCGGCCCAGCCTCGGCTACGCCTTTCATCCGGGCGGCCTCTACCGCGTGCTGTTCTCGGCGGCGCCTTTCCTGCTGCCGCTGTGGTTCCAGCTCGGCTTCGGCCTGTCGCCGGCGGCGGCCGGCCTGTGGGTGCTCGTCTACTTCGTCGGCAATCTCGGCATCAAGTTCATCACCACACCGCTGATGCGGCGGTTCGGCTTCCGCAGCGTGCTGGTCGGCGATGGCGTGCTGGTGGCGCTGTCGATGGTGGCCTGCGCCCTGGTCGGCTCGCTCGACCGGCCTTTCGTGGTGGTGGTGATCCTGCTGTTCGCCGGCAGCGTCCGCTCGGTGCAACTGACCACCCTGACGACGCTGGCCTTCGCCGACGTGCCGGGCGCCGAGCGCGGCAACGCCTCCAACCTGATCGCCATGATGCAGCAGGCGACCCAGGCCGCCGGCGTGGCCGTCGCCGCCTTCAGCCTGTCGGCGCTGCAAATCGCCATGGGTCGCGACGACATCGGCCTTCCCGAGCTGCAGGGCACGTTCTGGATCATGGCGGTGCTGGCGCTGGCCGGCGCCATCGCAGCGCTCCGCGTGCCCGATGCCTTCGGCCGCGAGGTCAGCGGAGCCGGCGGCCGCTAACCTCTTCTACGGCGGCAGGCGATCGATAGCCCATCTTGCCGCCTCGGCCACGACCGGATCGGGATCGTCGAGCAGCGGCGTCAGCGCCGGGGCCAACGCCGGATCGCCGGAATTACCGATGGCGATCGCCACGTTGCGGACAAAGCGATTCCGGCCGATGCGCTTCACCGGCGATCCGGAAAACAGCGCCCGGAAGGCGGCATCGTCCAATGCCGCGAGCGCTGTGAGCGACGGCGCCGTCAGCTCGGGCCGCGGCCTCAGCTTCATCTCGGCCGCTTCGCTCGCGAACTTGTTCCAGGGACAGACGGCAAGACAGTCGTCGCAGCCGTAGATGCGATTGCCGATCAGCGGCCTCAGGTCCTCGGGAATGGGACCGGCGTGCTCGATGGTGAGATAGGAGATGCAAAGCCGCGCGTCGATCTGGTAGGGCGCCGGCAGGGCGCCGGTCGGGCAGGCGTCGAGGCAGCGGCGGCAGGCACCGCAACGGTCGTTGGCCGGCTCGTCCGGCGGCAGGTCGGCGGCCGACAGGATGACGCCGAGCAGCAGCCAGGAGCCGAAGTCGCGCGAGACGAGGTTGGTGTGCTTGCCCTGCCAGCCGACGCCGGCCAGCGCGGCAAGCGGCTTTTCCATCAGCGGGGCGGTATCGACGAACACCTTGACGTCGGCGCCGGTGTCGCGGGCGATCAGGCCGGCCACCTCCTTGAGGCGGCCCTTCAGCACGTCGTGATAGTCGCGGTGGCGGGCGTAGACGGAAATGTTGCCGACGGCGGGCCTTGCGAGATTGGCGAGCGGGTCGCTGTCCGGGCCGTAGTTCATGGCCAGCACCACGGCCGACCGCGCCTCCGGCCACAGCACGCGCGGGTCGGCGCGCCGTTCGAGCGTCTCCTCCATCCAGGCCATCGAGCCGTGGCGGCCGAGATCGACGAAGGTGCGCAACCGGCGCGCGGCCTCACCGAGCCGATCGACCGGCGCGACGCCGATCGCCGAGAAACCGAGATCGCGGGCGCGGGCCCGCCAGTTCAAAACGCTCTCCCCAAGGCCGGCTCAGAAGTCGAGATCAGTGTAGATCGGCGCTGCCGGCAGGCCGGCCAAGCGGTCGGCAAGCAAGGTGCGGAAGGTCGGGCGCGACTTGATCCTGGCATACCAATATTTGGCATTGAGATCCTCGTCCCAAGGCACGTCGCCGACATAGTCGACCACCGACAGCTCGGCGGCGGCGGCGAGGTCGGCGAAGGTGAGCTGCTCGCCGGACAGCCAGTTGCGCGAGCCAGACAGCCAGCCGATGTAGTGAAGATGATGCTTGATGTTGACGCGGGCAACCCGCAGCACCTGATTGTCGGGCGAGCCGCCGCCCAGCTCGCGCGGCAGCTCCAGCTTCATGATCTTCTCGTGCTGGAAATACTGCACCGCCTCGTCGTGCGTCTTGTGCAGGAACCAGTCGACGAGGCGGCGCATCTCGGCGCGCGCTTCCGGATGGTTGGGCATCAGGCGCCGGTCGCCGAGCGCGTAGCCGCGCGTCTCGTCGACATATTCCATGATCGGGCCGGCGCCGACGATCGGCGGGCCGTCGTTCTCGACGAGGACGGGCACGCTGCCGGCCGGATTGAGCTCAAGGAATTCCGGCCGCCGTTCCCAGGTCTTCTCGACGACGAGCTCCACCTTGGCGTCATGCTCGGCCAGCATCAGCCGGACGAAGCGCGACGTGGTGGAAAATGGATGATGATAAAGCTTGAGCATCGTGAACCCGGATCGCCGGCTTGGCCGACGTCAAGACAAGAGGGTGGTGATGGATCGCCAGGAATGTCCAGCGCCGCCCCGCGCCCGTCCGATTCGCAACGGCGGCGGAGCCGCGAGGCTGGCCTATAGAGCCGACGCCATGTATGAACAACCGGTTACCAGTTTACCCCTTTCGCTTCACCCATTTTTACCGAAAGCATCGCGACATGGATCTGACGGGCCTCATTCAAGCGCTTCTCCTTGGCATTATCGAAGGTATCACCGAGTTCCTGCCGATTTCCAGCACTGGCCATCTCATCATCGCCGAACAGTGGCTCGGCGCGCGGTCCGACATGTTCAACATCGTCATCCAGGCCGGCGCCATACTGGCGGTGACGGTGATCTACTGGCAGCGGCTCGTCGGGTTCCTGACCGGCTGGCGCGATCCGGAGACGCGGCTTTACATCGGCAAGCTGGTCGTCGCCTTCCTCGTCACGTCCGTGCTCGGCCTTATTGCCAAGAAACTCGGCTTCAAGTTGCCGGAAACCGTGGTGCCGATCGCCTGGGCCCTGGTGATCGGCGGCTTCTGGATGATTCTCGCCGAATATTTCGCCGCCAAACGACCGGAAAGCAGCCATATCAGCTGGACGGTTGCGGTGATGGTCGGCATAGCGCAGGTGGTGGCGGGCGTGTTCCCCGGAACGTCGCGCTCGGCCTCGACCATCTTCGTGGCCATGCTGCTCGGCACCGGCAACCGGGCGGCGGCCACCGAGTTCGCCTTCCTGGTGGGCATTCCCACCATGTACGCGGCGAGCGCCTTCGAGATCGTCGCCACGCTGAGGGACGGCGCCGCGGCAGCCGGCGAGGACTGGCTGGCCCTCACCGTCGCCTTCATCGCTTCGGCGATCACCGCCTTCGTCTCGGTCAAATGGCTGCTGGGTTACATCCAGACCAACCGCTTCACCGCCTTCGCCGTCTACCGCGTGCTGTTCGGCGGGCTGCTGTTCGCCCTGATCCTGACCGGCTGGGTCCACTGACCCACCGGCTTCAGGCCGTCGCGCCGTCCCGGTCGTATTGGCCATGCGGACGGAAGCGGACGGCATATTCGGGCAACACGACGCCGAGCGACGTCGGCGCGATGCCTAGGGCTTCGAACGTGCGGCCCTCGCCGATGGCGGCGGCCGAAACCACGCTTCCCGCCTTCAGCAGCTCGACCTGGTCCGGCGTCAGGGGCGCGCCGGGCAACCAGGCGGTCAGCCGCGCGACAAGCGCGGCGAGACCGAAGGGAACCGTCAGAAGGCGCCGGCGGCGGCCGGTCTCGGCGAGCAAGCGCTCGATGACGGCGCGGAAGGTCAGAACTTCCGGCCCGCCCAGCTCGTAGACGCGACCGCCCGTGATGCGGCCCTCGACGGCGCGGGCAATCGCCTCGGCGACATCGCTGACGAATACCGGCTGCAGGAGCGTCAAGCCGCCGCCGATCAGCGGCAGCACCGGGCTCCGCGCGGCAAGCTCGCCGAACAGGTTGATGAAATGGTCCTCGGGACCGAACACCACGGACGGCCTCAGCACCACCGCGTCCGGCACGACGTCGAGCACGGCCGCCTCGCCGGCCGCCTTGGTGCGGGCATAGACCGAGCCGGAGGCGGCGTCGGCGCCGATGGCCGAGACATGCACGAGGCGGGAGATGCCGGCGGCGGCGGTCGCCTCGGCGACGGCGCGGGCCCCGAAGGCCTGCACGGCGGCGTGGGTCTGACGGCCGGAAGCGGAGAGGATGCCGACGAGATTGACGACGGCGTCGGCGCCGCTCACCGCCCGGTCCACCGAGGCGCGGTAGCGCAGGTTGGCCTGCATCGGCATGATCTGGCCGACGCCGCCGAGCGGCTGCAGGTGGGTGGCGAGATCGGGCCGGCGGCAGGCGGCGCGGATGCGCCAGCCGCGCCTGGCCAGCGCCCGCACGACGTGGCGGCCGAGGAAGCCGGAGGCGCCGAAGATGGTGACGATCGGCTGTTCTTCACGAACGAGGGGCATGACGATCCCTTCCTGCGCATGTTGCGGCGAACAATCCCGGCCGCCGCCCGTTGCCAACGGTGGGCCGAACCAGCAAAACCAAGTTATTACGGCAGGATGCCGCGCCCTGTACAGACCGGACAGCGTAGCATTCCGTAGCCGGCGGCAATTTGTCGGAGAGAACGGAAATGGCGGTTGACAACGCCGCGCCGACCCCGTATTCACCCCGCCAGCCGACGACCCCTGTGCCCAGGTGGCGGAATTGGTAGACGCGCACGGTTCAGGTCCGTGTGCCGCGAGGCGTGAAGGTTCGAGTCCTTTCCTGGGCACCATCGTCGATCTCCGGAGATCGACGGGCTGTCCGTTTCACGTGATCGATGTTCGTTGAATAGCCTGCCCCCCGGGGCGGGTTTTTTGATATCTGCGCTCATCGCGGGGCAGCCTTGCGCCGGATCGTTTTAGAACCGTTCCATGCTTGTCGGAAATCGTCAACGCGCCTAATCCCTTGCGGGTAAACGAAGACACGCGCCGACGCGGCCTGGAGCCGCGACGAGAGCCCGCCACCCCGAGGAATACCTGCAATGATCGCCCAGCGCATTACCGACGACATCCTTTCGTTTCGTGCCATCGATTGGGATCGCAAGCTGTTCGACGAATTGGTACCGCTGCCCGAGGGGACGACCTACAATTCCTATCTTGTCCGCGGCCGGGACAAGACCGCACTGATCGATACCGTCTATCCGCCCAAGGCCGAGGAACTGATCGCCGCGTTGAAGGCAGCCGGCATCGACCGGCTCGACTACATCGTCGCCAACCACGCCGAGCAGGATCACTCCGGCTCGATCCCGGCGCTGCTCGCCCTGTTTCCCGAAGCGAAGGTGGTGACGAATGCCAAGTGCAAGCGCTTCATCCTCGACACGCTGCCGGTCGATCGCGACGCCTTCGTCACCATACGCGACGGCGACAGCCTGGATCTCGGCGGCAAGACGCTTTCCTTCCATCTGACGCCCTGGGTGCACTGGCCGGACACCATGGTTACCTTTGCGGTCGAGGACCGAATCGCCTTCACCTGCGACTTTCTCGGCGCCCATCTCGCCACCACCGGGCTGTTCGCCCGCGACGAAGCGCAGGTCGCCATCTCCGCCAAGCGCTACTACGCCGAGATCATGATGCCCTATCGCGGCTTCTCGGCCGAAGCGCTCCAAAAGGTCGAGGCGTTCGATCCGCTGTTCGTGGCGCCGAGCCACGGCCCGGTGCACGACCGTCCGGCCTTGATCTTCGACCTCTATCGCGGCTGGACGTCCGACGAGGTCAGGCCGCTGGTGGTCATCCCCTATGTGTCGATGTACGAGAGCACGGCGAAGATGGTCGCCCTCCTGGTCGACCGCCTCACCGAGCGCGGCGTCGCCGCCCAGCCGGTCAACGTGGTGGACCTCGACAGCGGCGCGCTCGCCATGAGCATCGTCGACGCCTCGACCATCGTCTTCGCCTCCCCGACGGTGCTGTCCGGCCCGCATCCGAGCCTTGCCGCCGCGGCGATCCTGATCAACGCCCTGGCACCCAAGACGCGCAAGGTGGCGGTGATGGGCTCCTTCGGCTGGGAGGGCAGCCTGCCCGACCAGGTGATCGCCCTGCTGCCGCGCCTCAAGGCCGAGGTCCTGGAGCCGGTCATGACCAAGGGCCTGCCGCGCGAGGAGACGATCGAGGACATCGCCCGCCTCGCCGACGACATCGCCGGCCTCAGGATCACCGACGCGGCGGCGGCCTGATCTCCCGGACGTCGGACGGCGGCGGCATAATTTTCTTGCGCTCGGCCGTTCGGCGTCCGCATATACGGCGGATCGTTTCCCGGGACCGGCGGCCATGCCGCCGGTCGCTTTTCATGCATCCGTCCGTTCGGAAGGCCGACGGCTTTTCAGGCGGATGTGCCAGCTTGCAGAGTTCCGCCATGACCATCCGCCTCCATACCGGCGACCTTCCCGACCTCGACGCCTACGGCGAGGTCATTGCCATCGATACCGAAACCCTCGGCCTCAATCCGCATCGCGACCGGCTCTGCGTCGTGCAGCTGTCGCCGGGCGACGGCTCGGCCGACGTCGTGCAGATCGCCAAGGGCCAGACCGCGGCGCCCAATCTCGTCCGGCTGCTCACCGATCCCAGGCGGATCAAGGTGTTCCACTTCGCCCGCTTCGACATCGCCATCCTGAAGCAGACCTTCGGCATAACCGTCACACCCTTGTTCTGCACCAAGATCGCCTCGCGGCTCACCCGCACCTACACCGACCGGCACGGCCTGAAGGACGTCACCAAGGAGCTCCTCGGCATCGATATCTCCAAGGCGCAGCAGTCGTCGGACTGGGGCGCGGCGATGCTCAGCCAGGCGCAGCTCGAATACGCCGCCTCCGACGTGCTCAACCTGCACGCCCTGCGCCAGCGGCTCTTGGCCATGCTGGAGCGCGAAGGGCGCCTGGAAATGGCCGAGGCCTGCTTCCGCTTCCTGCCGACCCGCGCCGATCTCGACCTCGCCGGCTGGGGCGAAGAGGACATCTTCGCGCATAGCTGACGGCTCGGCGCCGCCGGCAATCGCAGCAAAAGACAAGAAGCGCAATCGTTTCGAGCGATTGCTTGAATGTGATCGCAGCCCCCTCGCGGCGCGGCAAACGTTGGTTTATCTTTTGTGTCTAGAATTCGCCGGATAGAATAGGAAACCGGCCCTTGCCCGCGGGATAGCGACCGGCGGGCGTCACTTGAGGCTGAAGACGGAGGTCCCGTCCGCAAAACGGGCATGAAGGATGACAGGCATCGCGGCGAACGGCGCTTTTGGTGGCGGCGGCATGGAACCGTTTGACGGATCCGCCGTGCGCGCGACGCTGTTTGCAACGGCGGCACGGGAGAGCCGGCGGGTCCGCCGTCTGCGCATTTTGCTGCCGACGCTCGGCGCGCTGCTTTTCGCGGTGGTGATCGGCGCGACGGTCATCACGCGCATCTCCATCAGCCTCAGCATCGGCGACCTGAAGATCACCACCGACGGCCTCGCCATGGACGCGCCGCATCTGTCGGGCAGCGACGGCAAGGGGCGCACCTACACGGTGAGCGCCGAAAGCGCCGTGCAGGACCTGAGGGATACCCGGATAATCCGCCTCAAGAACATCGAGGCGAATGTCATCCAGACCGATGGCAGTCGCGCCAAGCTGCTCGCCGATACCGGCGTCTACGATTCCGCGGCGCAGACGCTGGTGCTCAAGGAAAACATCCGGCTGAGCAATTCCGACGGGTCGGGCGGCGCGCTGAGCCGCGCCGAGATCAACCTCGGCACCGGCTCGCTGACGTCGGACAGCCCCGTCGCGTTTTCATCCCGCCTCGGCGAAATCAATGCCGAGAAGATGGGCGTCGAGAAGAAGGCGGGAACGGTGACCTTCTCCGGCGGCGTCCGCATGACCGTCGATCCGACCGCCCGCCCGGGCAAGGCGGCCGACGGTCAGCCGGAGCAATCCGACCGAAAAGAAGACACTCCCAGTTCGTCCCCTTGATGACACTCGAATGGTTCGGGGAGCTTCGGCCCGAGCCAGACAGTTCCAGCCGCCTCGACGAGGCAGAAGGCAACGAAGATGACGGTCCGCATGCCTCGCTCCAGCCTCCTCCGCCGGGCCGCCATGGCCAGCCTGCTGCTCGCCCTGGCCCTTGCGCCGGCCTCCGCCGCCGAGCAAACGGCCAAGCTGCCGCCGACGACCTATCAGGGTCTCGGCATGTCCTCCGACCAGCCGATCCAATTCGAATCGGAGCAGCTCGAGGTGCACGACCAGGACAAGACGGCGGTGTTCACCGGCCACGTCATCGTCCGCCAGGGGACGACCGTGCTGAAGACCGACCGCCTCACGGTGTTCTACCAGGGTTCGCCGACCGGCGAGGGACCGCAACAGGTCAGCCGCCTCGAGGCGAAGGGCAACGTGCTCGTCACGTCGCCCAACCAGACGGCGAGCGGCGACGCCGGCACCTTCGACACCGCCGCCAACACGATCCTGCTCACCGACAACGTTGTGCTCACTCAGGGCGACAATGTCATTCGCGGCTCGAAGCTGCTGATCGACATCAACACCAGCCAGGCCAAGATGCTCGGCGGCCGGGTGCAGATGCTGATCGCGCCGAAGTCGCTCGACGCCAAGGGCTGACGCCCCCTTTCCGCCGGATACCAGAGCCTTGCTGAAGCATTTCGCCCAATCCGAGAGCCTGCCTCTTCCCGAGGCGGCCGATACGTCCGACCTCGCCGTTTTCAACCTCGTCAAGACCTTCGGCCAGCGGCCGGTGGTGCGCGGCGTTTCCATGCAGGTGCGGCGCGGCGAGGCCGTCGGCCTCCTGGGTCCCAACGGCGCCGGCAAGACCACGCTGTTCTACATGATCACCGGCCTGATCCCGGCCAACGGCGGCAGCATCTTCCTCGATGGCCACGACATCACCGGCTATCCGATGTTCCGCCGAGCCCGGCTCGGCATCGGCTACCTGCCGCAGGAAGCCTCGATCTTCCGCGGCCTGACGGTCGAGAACAACATCCGCGCCGTGCTCGAACTGGTCGAGCCGAACCGCGACGCCCGCGAGGCCGAGCTCGACGCGCTGCTCGACGAGTTCCACCTCGCCCACCTGCGCCGCCAGCCGGCCATCGCCCTGTCCGGCGGCGAGCGGCGGCGCGCCGAGATCGCCCGGGCGCTGGCCAGCCGGCCGGTGTTCATGCTGCTCGACGAGCCTTTCGCCGGCGTCGATCCGATCGCCGTCGGCGACATCCAGGCGCTGGTGCGCCATCTCACCGGCCGCGGCATCGGCGTGCTGATCACCGACCACAACGTGCGCGAGACGCTCGGCCTGATCGATCGCGCCTATATCCTGCATTCCGGCATGCTGCTGGTGGAAGGTACGCCCGACGACATCATCTCCGATGCCGACGCGCGCCGCGTTTACCTCGGCGAGCAATTTACCCTTTGATGCCGCCCCCTGCCTAGGTTATGAAGCAAGAAGCGGACCACCTTCGGCCGCCTTATTGACATTCATGGCTGCCGCTTCGATGCGGGGCGGACGGGGGTTGCTCGATGGCGCTGTCGGCGCGGCTCGAACTCAGGCAAAGCCAGTCGCTGGTGATGACGCCGCAGCTGATGCAGGCCATCAAGCTGCTTCAGCTCTCCAACATGGATCTGGTCACCTACATCGAGCAGGAACTCGAACGCAATCCGCTGCTCGAGCGCGCCGACGACGGCGAGGGGGAAGGGCCGGCCATCGAACCGGCGGCCGACGGCGACCTGCCGGCACGGGCCGACGCGCCGGACTGGTTCGAGACCGAGGGCGCGCCCAGTTCCGAGCGGGTGGCCAGCGTGCTCGATACCGATATCGGCAACGTCTATCCGGACGACACCGGCCAGCCGGAGCGGCCGGCGCTCGACGTCGGAGCGCTCGCCGGCGGCGACTGGTCGTCGATCGGCCGGGGCGGCGCGGGCGAGGACTACAGCCTGGAGAGCTTCGTCGCCGGCGAGGTCAGCCTTGCCGACCACCTCGCCGAGCAGCTGGCCGTTTCCGTCGCCGATCCGGCCTTGCGCCTGATCGGCCACGACCTCATCGACCAGGTGGACGAGGCGGGCTATCTCAGGGCCGATCTCGCGGCCACCGCCGAGCGGCTGGGCGCTTCCCTTTCCGATGTCGAGAAGGTGCTCGGCGTGCTGCAGACCTTCGAGCCGACCGGCATCTGCGCCCGTAACCTCGCCGAATGCCTGGCGTTGCAGCTTGCCGAGAAGGACCGGCTCGATCCGGCGATGCGGATGCTGGTCGACCATCTCGATCTTCTTGCCCGGCGCGATCTTCCGGCTCTCAAGCGCCTCTGCGGCGTCGACGACGAGGATCTCGGCGACATGATCAAGGAGATCCTGGCGCTCGATCCCAAGCCGGGCCACGCCTTCGGCTCGACGCAGGTGCAGACGGTGGTGCCCGACGTGATGGTGCAGCCCGCCGCCGACGGCGGCTGGACGGTGGAGCTCAACACCGACACGCTGCCGAAGGTGCTGGTCAACCAGACCTACTACGCGGAGGTGTCGAAGACCGCCCGCGACGAGGAGAAGAGCTATCTCGGAGAATGCTTCCAGTCGGCCAACTGGCTGACCAAGAGCCTCGACCAGCGGGCCAAGACCATCCTGAAGGTGGCGACCGAAATCGTCCGCCAGCAGGACGGCTTCCTGACCTACGGCGTCGCCCACCTGAGGCCGCTCAATCTCCGGATGATCGCCGACGCCATCGGCATGCACGAATCGACGGTGTCGCGGGTCACGTCCAACAAGTACATGGCGACGACGCGCGGCATCTTCGAGCTCAAGTATTTCTTCACCTCGTCGATCGCTTCGTCGGAGGGCGGCGACGCCCACTCGGCCGAGGCGGTCCGCCACCGCATCCGGCAACTGATCGACGGAGAAACCGCCGACGACGTGCTTTCGGACGACACGCTCGTCAAGATGCTGCGCGACGACGGCATCGATATCGCCCGCCGCACGGTGGCCAAGTATCGGGAAGCACTGCGCATTCCCTCGTCGGTGCAGCGCCGGCGCCTAAAGCAGCTTGCCGGTGCGTAAAATCACTGTAACCTTTCCTCAACCGGGGCTCATCCGGAAGGCGGATTGATATCGCTTCCGGTCAACGCCACATCTCGAGCAGGCGGGTGCGTCGCCCGGCAACGCCAGCTCAGGGGAGGATCCTTCCGCTTTTCCGCTTCACGATCCGATCGGCGCAGCCCCAGTCGACACTGACGGGGCGAGGGGTGAGGCGACACACCATCCACCGGCGAGACGGAAAGCCGCGCCCCCGCTCGCCGCTGCCGGCCAGAGGCCCGCTCCAGGCGGCTGGCCGGAAACGCGGGCACCGGGCGGAGTTTTCCACCGGCGCCCCGATCGGTTCAAAAGGCGCGAGAAACGAGGACTCTGATGCCGCTTCGCATTACCGGAAAGAACGTCGACATCGGCCAGGCGCTTCGCGAACACATCACCACCCGCACCGCCGAGGAACTCGGCAAATATTACGACGAGGCCTTCACCGGCCATGTCGTGGTGCAGAAGGAGGGCAAGGCCTATATTGTCGACTGCTCGATCCAGCTCGCTTCCGGCACGACGCTGCAATCGCGGGGCGAGGATTTCGAGGCCTATCCGGCAGCCGAAAAGGCGATAGAGCGAATCGGAAAACGGATGCGGCGCCACAAGCGCAAGCTGAAGAACTTCAAGGGCGGCGAATCGGCGGCCGGCGACCAGACGCCGGGCGGGCCGTCCTGGAGCGACATCAATGCCCAGGCGACGGTATTCGCAGCCTTCGACGACGAGGAGCTCGGCGAGGACTTCGCCCCGGCCGTCGTGGCGGAAACCACCCAGAAAATCCGCACCATGAGCGTCGGGTCGGCGGTCAGCGAGCTCGACTTCACCGGCGCGCCGCTGGTGATGTTCCGCAATGCCGGCAACGGCGGCGTCAACGTCGTCTACCGGCGCAATGACGGAAATATCGGCTGGATAGACCCCTCGCTCACCGAAATCGCCGGCTGAGGGAACCATCCCATCTGTCTTTTCGTCATCTAGACCTATATGAAGGCGGGGGTCGGGCTACCGGCCCTCCGCCAAACCTGGAACAAGACAATGGATCTGAGCGACCTCCTGGTGATCGACGCAATCCTGCCGCGGCTCAAGTCCGCCAACAAGAAGCAGGCATTGCAGGAGATGGCCGCCAAGGCCGCGGCTCTCACCGGACGCGACGAACGCGACATCTTCGAGACGCTGATGCAGCGCGAGAAGCTCGGTTCGACCGGCGTGGGCCACGGTGTCGCCATCCCGCACGGCAAGCTGGCCGGTCTCGACCGGCTGGTCGGCGTCTTCGCGCTCCTGGAACGACCGATCGATTTCGATTCGCTCGACGGCGAGCCTGTCGACGTGATGTTCCTGTTGCTGGCGCCGGAAAGCGCCGGCGCCGATCACCTGAAGGCGCTGGCCCGCATCGCCCGCGTCCTGCGCGACGACGAGACGGCGGCCAAGCTCAGGGCAGCCGACGACGCGGCGGCGATGTACGCGCTGCTCACCGAGAACGTCCGCTCCGACGCCGCCTGAAGCCGCAGAGCGGCTTCAGACTTTTTTCCCGCCTCAGGCGCCGGCGGGCCTCCGGCCCTTAGGCTTCCGCTCCGCTTTCCGTCTTTCGGGGCTTCGTCCCGAAAGACCCGCTCCGCGCGGCGCCAGTCGGCGCCGGAAGCCGCCCCGGGGCGGCTTCAAGTTATCCTGTCACGGTTGCCAATGCCGGCATTGCTCGTTAGCCGCACCTAGGTATGGGGACGGTTGATTTTCCGAAACAAATCATGAACAATGGCGGCGGAGACAGATGATGCCCGTGCCGACCGCCGCCTTTTCCTCACCGATCGCCAACTTGGTCAACGATGGCCGCCAGTCGGAAAACGCCCGTCTCGTGCAACGAGGCGTCGGCCGGCTGCTGGCAGGCCACGGCTTCTCGGTCCTCTACGAGCTGCCGCTCGCTTCCGGCCGGCGGGCCGACATCGCCGCTCTCGGCGGCAATGGCGATATCTTCATCGTCGAGATCAAATCGTCGGTCGAAGATTTCCGCACCGACCGCAAGTGGCCCGACTACCGGTTCCATTGCGACCAGTTGTTCTTCGCCACGCATGCCGGCGTGCCCGCCGAGATCTTTCCCGAAGATGCCGGCCTGATCGTCGCCGACGGCTATGGCGGCGCCGTTCTCAGGGATGCTCCCAGCCATCGGCTGGCCGCGGCGACGCGCCGGGCGATGACGTTGCGCTTCGCCCAGGTGGCCGCAAGACGCATCCAGCAACTGATCGATCCCCAGTTGCCCGACATGGGAGCTTTCTGAACGCCTCGTTCGAAAGGCGGACAGACGGAAGTCTATGCCGAAAAGGCCACTTTTACCGCTCCGTCGCGACTAAGAGCGGGGGTGTCGCCGCTTGCCGCCGCAGGGGCGGGCGCTATCCTTTCCATGACTACAACGAAGCGGCCAAGGAAACCGGCAGGGGGCGATATTGACCGCTTGGAGGACGGCGTGCCCTATTATCACAGCTATTCCGGATCCGGGTCCGCCAGACAGCCGCCGCCCGATCGTCGGCCGCCGCCGGCGGCGTCGGGCCTCTCTGCCGAACTCTACGCGCGCGTCGCGCGCCGCTATTGCCATCCGGCGTTCAATCTCGGCACCACCTTCGTGTCGGGGGTGCGCGGGCCGGTCTTCGAACGGGTGGTGCACGCCACGCCCTTCTGGAGGCTGACCACCTTCGATCGCGTGCCGCCAACCCCCGACGCCGATGTCCCTTCCGTGCTGGTGCTTCCGCCCTATGCGGGGCATTGCCCGACGCTTGTCCGCGATACCGTGGCCGCCTTCCTCCCCGGCCATGCCGTGCATGTCGCCGGCTGGGCCGACGCCCGGGATGTGCCGCTCGCGGCCGGCGCCTTCGGGCTCGGCGAGGCGATCGAAGCGGTCGCCGACATGGTGACCGAGATCGGCGGCGCCGTGCATGTGGTCGCGGTCATGGAGGCGGGCGTCATAGGCATCGCCGCCGCCGCCCTGCTGGGCAGACGCGGCCAGCCGCCCGCCACGCTGACGCTGATCGGCGGCCCGGTCGACTGCCGCGCCGACCACGCGGGGCTGGCTACCGGCGCCGCCACGCGCGGGCTCGACTGGTTCATGCGGGCGGTGATCGCGCCGGTGCCGCCGCCCTTCGAGGGGGTCTACCGCGAGGTATTTCCCGGCTTCTTCACCCTCACCGGGCTCCTGACACGCGGTTTCGATCGTTCGATCGCCGACCCGAAGGAGCTTTTTGTCGGTCTCGTCGCCGGCGACGGCGACAGCGCCGGCGGCCATCGGGAATTCTTCGACGAGTTCCTGGCGGTGATGGACGTGCCGGCGGAATTCATGCTGCAATGGATCGAGGCGGTGCTGATCGACCGCCCCTTTGCCGCCGAGCCCGGCCAGACGATCCTTTCACAGGCGACGCCGCCGCTCGCCGGTACCCCGCTGATGACGGTGGAGGCGGAGATCGATGCGTTCGGCGGCGGCGGCCAGACCCATGCCGCCCACATGATGACCGGGGCGCCGTCGGCAGGCTGCCGCCATACGGAAGATCGAGCCGGCCGTTTCGCCCTGTTCAACGGCGCCCGCTGGCGCGCCTCGGTGTTTCCGCGCGTCGCCGACTTCATCGCCAACCATGCCGGACCGCCGAAGCCGTCACGCCCTGCCCCAACCGAGGATCTCCTGACGCTTTCGGGCCTCACCCCGGCATTCGTCGCCCGGCTCAATCGCGAGGGCCTCTATTTCATGCATCAACTCGCCAGGCTCGACGAAGCGGCCGCCGGCCACCTCGACCGACGGCTGGGCACCGAGACCCATCCGCTGGCCGCCCAGCTCGGCCGCGAGGCGCGCCGCCGGCTGGCCGAGGCCGGACGGTCTTGAACGGCAATGCCGGCAAGGCCATATAGTGCGTTGATCACCGGGTGCCTCAGGGGCCCGGTCAAGGTCGCTTCCTTGCGAGGACTTTGAAAGATGACGAGATTGGCAGGCTTCTCGAGCCCGTTCCTTCTGGGCTTCGACGAGATCGAGCGTGCGCTGGACCGGGTGTCGAAGGCGGCGAACGACGGTTATCCTCCCTACAACATCGAACGTATCGAGCGTGACTCCCCGGAAGGGGACGTGCTGCGCATCACCCTGGCCGTTGCCGGTTTCACGCGCGAGCAGCTCGACGTCTCCGTCGAGGAGAACCAGTTGGTGATCCGCGGTCGGCAGGCGGACGACAAATCGCGCCTCTACCTTCACCGCGGCATCGCGGCGCGGCAATTCCAGCGCACGTTCGTGTTGGCCGAGGGCATCGAGATCCTCGGTGCCGACCTTCGCAATGGCCTGCTGTCGATCGACCTGGTGCGTCCGCCGCTCGAGCGGGTGGTCCGCCGGATCGAGATCAACGCCGAGGACTGACGATAAACGCGCCGGTCACCTTTTCCCGATAGACTGAGTTTCAGACCCGCCTGCCGTCGCCGGTGGTCGGTGTCTTCCCCCTGTCCGGCCAAGGCCGGCGCGGGGGAAAGGAGTGATGCGATGGCCTCTTTCACCAAGAACACTTCCGCCGACGACCGGAAGATCATGCCCGACGCCGCCTTCCGGCAGCTCGGCGATGGCAGGGTCGCCTATCTGCGCCGCGTCTCCTCTGACGACGTGATAGCCGCCCATCCCGGCTATCTCGACCTCAGGCCCGGCATGAAGCTGTGGGCGCTGCATTCGGCCGATGGCCAGCCGATCATGCTGACCGACAGCCGTGAGGCGGCGATCGCCAACGCCGCCGAGGCCGATCTGACGCCGATGATGGTGCACTGATCTAGATCGAACCCTTGGCGAGGGCGGCGAAGCCCTCGTCGGTCGGAAAACGCGCGGCTGCCTCCGCCGCGATGCGCCGCGCTTCGGCAACCTCCCCCATGTCGTTCAACAGCCGGATGCGGCGGCGCGGCACGTCCTTGAGATAGCGCTTGGCAAGGCCCGACAGGACGCGGTCGGCGGCGATCGCCGCGTCGAGCCCGGCGAGCAGCGCCGCCGCCCGGCCGATAGTGCCCGCGCGTTCGGCGGCTTCCGCCGCCAGCAGCGTCAGGCCGGGATTGACCTCCGGCAAAAGCCCCAGCAGAGCATCCGGGTCGATGGTGGCGCCGGCGTCGAAGGCGACGCGGGCGGCGGCAAGGCGCGCGTGGGCCGGCCAATCGACCGGGCGCACCAGAAGGCCGCGTGCCGCCGCCTCGGCGGCGATGTCGCGGCGGAAGGTGGCGACCACCTTGCGGATGATGTTGAGGCTGTAGAGGTGGTCGTGCACCTCATGGCTCGAGCGGAGCGGCACCAGCTCCACCGCCTCGGCGAGCGGCCGGGCGGCAAGGCGGGCGCCGACGCCGGCGTCATAGGGATCATAAAGGGGAACGATCACCCGAGCCTTGCCCCGGCGCGGCGTCGCGAAGAGCCGCCCGAGATCGGCTTCGTCCGGCCTTGCGACCAGGCCTGTCGCCGCCGACTGGCTGCCCGGCTCGCCGATCCGGAAGTCCGGCGCGAAGGCGTAAAGCTCGGCCTTCGGATGCCGGACCGCCGTAGCGGCGGCGGCGAAGGCCCCCATCGAACTGCCATAGAAGACAAGGCGGGCCGCCCCGGCCGCCGAAGCCACTTCGCCGATCAGCGCGTCGATCGCCGCCTCGCGCCCGCGATACCAGCCGTTGACCGGCTCGTTGACAAGCAGCAGGCTGTGGGTGGTGCCGGCGAACAGGCGTTCGAGACCGAACTTTCCGGCCGGCACCCTTACCTGACTGAAGACGACCACCAGCGTATCGCTCGCCAGCCGGAAACGATGGGCGAGACCATCCGCCGTCACCTCGGTCAAGGAAGCTGTCATTTTCGGAAAGCCGCCGGTTGCCATGGCCGCGCCACTGCCGCACACCCGTTGGCGATGGTGGAGAGACGGGACATGGCTGATTCGTTACCTCAGAGAGAGTACGCCGAAGGTCGTCCGCAGCGCCTGCCGCTGATCGACGCCGTTCGCGGCCTGCTGCTCCTCGCCATGGCCTCCTATCATTTTTCCTGGGACCTCGCCAACGTGCGGCTGGTCAGCTGGGGCGTCGCCGTCGATCCGGCCTGGCGCGCCTATGCGGCGGCGATCGCCGGCGGCTTCCTGCTGATGTCCGGCCTTTCCTTCCGCCTCGCCGAACGGGGCGGGTTCGATCCGCTGCGCTACGGCGTCCGCCTTGTTCGCCTGGCGCTCGCCGCGGCAGCCGTATCGATCGGCACCTATCTCGTCTTCCCCGATGCCTGGGTGTTCTTCGGCATCCTGCACATGATGCTGCTGGCCAGCCTTCTGGCACCGCTGCTCGTCCGCCTGCCGGACGTCCTGCTGGTCCTTCTCGCCGCGGCGGCGCTGACTTTGCCGCATGTCTGGCGGTCGCCCGCCTTCGACGGCATCGGCTGGGGCTTCCTTGGCCTCGCCGAGACGCCACCGGTCTCCAACGACCTAGTGCCGCTGTTTCCATGGATCGCGCCCTACATCGTCGGCCTCGTCGCCGGCGGCCCGCTGGCGCGCCGGGAAACAGGATGGGGCGGGGCGAGGCCGTTGCCGCGCGGCTCGCGCTGGCTCGCCTGGCTCGGCCGCCATTCGCTCGCCTTCTATCTGCTGCACCAGCCGATCCTCTATGGCCTTGCCGTCGGCCTCGCCGCGCTGATTCCGGTCGATCCGGCGGTGCAGCGGGCGAGCTTCGTCGCCGACTGCCGCGCCGAATACGAACGCCATGGCGCCACGCCCGAGATGTCGGACCGCTTCTGCGGTTGCGTCGCCACATCGGTCGACGACACCGGCATCTGGGCGAGCCGCGACAGCGATCCCGCCTTCGAGCCCCTGCTCGCGACCGCCGTCCAGGCCTGCCAGGTGCCGCCGGCCGGCGATCTTTCCGATCCGGCCCCGGACAGCGACGACTGACCCTACAAAAAAAGCCGGCAGACAGAGCCGCCGGCTTCGATCGTCCGAACCGATGCCGCGTTCAGCCGGCCGGCATTTCCTCGGACTCGCGGCGATCCTGCTCCTTCAGCTCGTCGATGCGCGGCATCGACATGATCGAATAGCCGGAATCGACGAAATGGATCTCGCCGGTGACGCCCGACGACAGGTCCGACAGCAGATAGAGGGCCGAGCGGCCGACCTCGTCGATCGTGACGGTGCGCTTCAGCGGCGCGTTCTTCTTCTGGTAATTGAACATCAGCCGGGCGTCGGTGACGCCGGAGCCGGCCAGCGTCCGCACCGGGCCGGCCGAGATGGCATTAATGCGGATGCCGTCGCTGCCGAAGTCGGCGGCGAGATAGCGCACCGAACTCTCGAGCGCCGCCTTGGCAACGCCCATGACGTTGTAGTTGGGCATGACGCGCGTCGAGCCGCCGTAGGTCAGGGTGAGCAGCGTGCCGCCGCCGGTCATCAGCGCAGCGGCCTTGCGCGCCACCTCGGTGAAGGAGAATACCGAAATGACCATGGTGCGCGAGAAGTTGGCGCGCGTGGTGTCGGCGTAGCGGCCCCTGAGCTCGTTCTTGTCGGAAAAGCCGATGGCATGCACCAGGAAATCGAGCCGCCCCCACTCGGCCTTCAGGGCATCGAACACGGCATCGACCGACGCTTCGTCCTCGACGTCGCAAGGCAGAAGCAGCTTCGCCCCGACTTCTTCGGCCAGCGGCCTGACGCGCCGGCCGAAGGCCTCGCCCTGATAGGTGAAGGCCAGTTCGGCACCGGCGGCGGAAAGAGCTTTGGCGATACCCCAGGCGATGGAATGGTCGTTGGCGACGCCCATAATGAGGCCGCGCTTGCCGGCCATAAGTCCATTCATAATCTGACGTCCCGAGAGGAAGAAACCGCCCGGTCGGAGCCGGGCGGGTGGATCAGGCGGCGTAGCGCTGGAAAACCAGCGTGGCGTTGGTGCCGCCGAAGCCGAAGCTGTTGGAGAGAACCGTGTCGATCCTGGCGTCGTCGATGCGGTCGCGCACGATCGGCATGTCGGCAAAGGCCGGGTCCAGCTCCTCGATATGCGCGCTCTTGACGATGAAACGGTTGTTCATCATCAAGAGCGAATAGATCGCCTCCTGGACGCCGGTGGCGCCGAGCGAGTGGCCGGTCAAGGATTTGGTGGCCGAGATCGGCGGGATGCGGTCGCCGAACACGGCGCGGATCGCCTCGATCTCCTTGTCGTCGCCGACCGGGGTGGCGGTGGCGTGCGGGTTGATATAGTCGACCGGCGCCTTCACCGTGGCGAGCGCCTGGCGCATGCAGCGGATGGCGCCCTCGCCCGACGGGGCGACCATGTCGTAGCCGTCGGAGGTGGCGCCGTAGCCGACGATCTCGCCGTAGATCCTGGCGCCGCGCGCCTTGGCATGCTCCAGCTCCTCGAGGACGAGCACCCCGGCGCCGCCGGCGATGACGAAGCCGTCGCGGTTCTTGTCGTAGGCGCGCGAGGCGGTGGCCGGCGTGTCGTTATACTTGGACGCCATGGCGCCCATGGCGTCGAACAGCACGGAAAGCGTCCAGTCGAGCTCCTCGCAGCCGCCGGCGAACATCATGTCCTGCTTGCCGTACTGGATCATCTCGTAGGCGTTGCCGATGCAGTGGTTCGACGTGGCGCAGGCCGAGGAGATCGAATAGTTGACGCCCTTGACCTTGAACCAGGTGGCGAGCGTGGCCGAGGCGGTGGAACTCATCGCCTTGGGAACCGCGAAGGGGCCGACCTTCTTGGACGAGCCGCTGTCGATGGTCTTCAGCGCCGATTCGACGATGGCGCGGGTCGAAGCGCCGCCCGAACCCATGATGATGCCGGTGCGCTCGTTGCTGATGTCGTCGGCCTCGAGGCCGGCGTCGAGAATCGCCTGATCCATGGCCACGTGGTTCCAGGCGGTGCCGCCGCCGTGGAAGCGCATCGCCCGCCGGTCGACCACCGTCGAGGGGTCGAGGGTCGGCGCGCCGTGAACCTGGCAGCGGAAGCCGTGCTCGGCAAAGGTCGGGGCAAAAGTAATGCCGGAGCGGGCGTCATGCAGCGACGCCAGCACCTCCTGCGTATTGTTGCCGATCGAGGACACGATGCCCATGCCGGTGACGACGACGCGTCTCATGGCTGTCTTTCCTTGGGTTTCTGGCCTTGGTTTCCGGCCTCGTTTGTGGGGCGAGCGGCGCTCAAGTGGCCTGGAACAGGCCGACGCGAAGATCCGTCGCCTTGTAAATGGTCTCGCCGTCGGCCTTTAGCCAGCCGTCGCCGATGCCGAGCACCAGCTTGCCGCGCAGCACGCGCTTGAGGTCAACGCCATACTCGACCAGCTTGACGGCGGGGGTGACCATGCCGCTGAACTTCACCTCGCCGACCGACAGCGCCCGTCCCTTGCCCGGCGAACCCGACCAGCCGAGGAAGAAGCCGAGCATCTGCCAGAGAGCGTCGAGGCCCAGGCAGCCGGGCATCACCGGATCGCCCTTGAAATGGCAGGGAAAAAACCACAGGTCGGGCCGGATCGCCAGCGTGGCGCGGATGAGGCCCTTGCCAAATTCGCCGCCAACCTCGGCAATCTCGGCGATGCGATCGAACATCAGCATCGGTGGCATCGGCAGCTGGGCATTGCCGGGCCCGAACAACTCCCCGCGTCCGCAGGAAAGGAGATCCTCATACTCGTAGCTGTTCTTGCGAAAACTCATGCTGCTGTCCGTACCTTGTCCCTTCGGGCGCGCTCAAGGCAGCGCCAATCGCCGTCCGTCAGGACGGTGTTCACGTGATGGGTCGATGTCTAACACAGGCAAGCCGTCCTCGAAAGCCTTGCCGCAAAGGCGGCGCCGGCCTTTTTGGCGCGTTCTTGCAGTCTGCACCCACTTTGCTAATATGTCGCAATCGAAAAAGCCGTCCGGTTCCCCCCGGCCACCCAGGATAACGAGACCATGGACCGCCCGCTCCCTCTCAGCCCGTCGATCGCTCCGACGGACATGGTACGCCGTACCGGCGCCCAGCCGGCGCCTGTCGCGTCCATGATCGGCAAGATTCCCGTGCGGACCCGTCTCAGGGACGCCGGCCTCAGGCCCACCCGCCAGCGCGTAGCGCTCGCCGAGATCCTGTTCTCGCACGGCCATCGCCATCTCTCCGCCGAGGACCTGCACGCCGAGGCGCTGACCGCCAAGGTGCCGGTGTCGCTCGCCACCGTCTACAACACGCTGAACCAGTTCACCGAAGCCGGCCTGTTGCGCGAGGTGGCGGTCGAAGGCACGCGTACCTATTTCGACACCAATACCGACGATCATCACCATTTCTACGTCGAGGACGAAAACCGGGTGTTCGACATTCCCGGCCCGCACGTCGAGATCGGCAACCTGCCGCCGGCGCCGGCCGGCATGGAGATCGTCCGCGTCGACGTGGTCGTCCGCCTGCGCACCAAGCGCTGAGGGGGTTTTTTATTTAGCCTCAGTCGCCGGCGGGCCTCCGGCTCTTGGCTTTCGCTCCGCTTTCCATCTTTCGGGGCTTCGCCACGAAAGACTCGCTTCGCGCGGCGCCGCTTGGCGCCGGAAGTGGTTTTTACTTCGGCCTCAGTGGCCGGCGAGCCTTCGGTTCTTGGCTTTCGCGCTCCTCGCGGGCGCCGCAAGCCGCTCCGCGGCTTCGGGCTTGTTACTCTCCCGACAGCTCGGCCACCACCTCGTAGCCGTCGCCGCGGCAGAAGGCGCGGCTGATCTCGACGGCGCGACCGCCGGCCGTGTAGCTCACCCGTTCGATGCGCATGGCCGGCGTTCCCTCCGGCAGCTCCAGAAGACCGGCCTCGACCGCGCCGAGCGCCACCGCCCGGAAGCGCTCGACGCCGCGCGTTGCCGGCAGCCCGGCCGCGGCCAGGGCCGCTGACGGCGACACTATGGCCGCGTCGGCATCGATCGCGGCGGCCGGCAGCGTGGTCAGCTCCAGTATGCGTGGACGATCCCCCACGCAATGCAGGCGATAGAGCCGCAGCACCCGCTCGCCGGGGCCCAGGCCGAGCGTCATCGCTTCCGGCGCCGACGGCGGTCCGGTCAGCCGGTCGACGAGGCGGGTCTCCACCGGCTCGCCCTTTTCAGCCAGTTCGTCGGCGTGCGACCGCAACATGGTTCGCCGCGGGCCGGCCGATCCGGACGGCCGGTTCTCGTCCCGATGGGCAGGCCCCGCTCCGGCCACGGTGGAGCCACCGCCCGGCCGGGTGGTGACGCGGCCTTCGGCGATCAGCGGCGCCAGCGCCTGCCTTACCGTGATGCGCGAGATGGAAAGACCGGCGGCGATCGCCCGTTCCGAAGGCAGCGGCGCACCGGCGGCGAGCCGTCCGTCGGCGATGGCGGTCCTGAGCGCGGCTTCGAGACGCCGGCAGAGCGGCGCGTCCACGCCCCGCTCCCGCCAATCCTGGCCGACCACCCGGGTGAAGGGCTCCATCATCGGCCGACGTCCTTGCTTGCAAGGCCGAGCGCGCCATCGAGGGCGTCGCCGAGGGGATCGGCGAGAAAGCCAGAAAAGCGGGGCGCCAGCCGCGGCCGATAGCTCGCCGCGAGGCCGCCCATCAAGGCAACCCGCTCCATTCCCCCGGCGACAAGACGGCCGATCAGCGCCTCGATCTCGGCCGTGGCGGCCGCGACGATCGCGCCGGCCACCGGGTCGCCGGCTTCAGCATAGTGGAAAACGAGCGGCGCCAGCGCCGCCCAGTCGGCCGGCCGGGCCGTCTTGCCGAAGGCCGACAGCGTCGCCGCCGAACCGCCGAGCCGGTCGAAGACGGCGGCGGTCATCGGCGAAGAGCCCGCGAGACCCTCGTGCGCTTCGAGCGCCCGGCGCGCCGCCCGGCAACCGATCACCGCGCCCGAGCCACCGTCGGAAAGGGACGGTCCCCAGCCTCCGAAGCGCAGGCGGCGCTCGCCGAGCCGGCCGTAGCCCTGGCTGCCGGTGCCGACGATCAGGATGCCGCCGTCGCCGCCGGCAAAGGCGCCCTCGAGAGCGATCTCCGCATCGGTGACTACCCGCAGGCTGCGGAAGCCGAAAGACGCGGCGGCAAGCCGCGTCGCCACTTCAGGATTGCCTGCGCCGGCAGCGCCGATCACCGCCACGACGTCGGCCCGGTCGTGCCCGGACAGGCCGGCGGCGGACAATGCCATGCTCGCCACGGCCTCGAGCGCGGCGACGGCTCCCGGCAGGTCGTTGCCGGCATTGGCCGGACCGCCGACGCCCTCGCCGAGCCGGCGGCCGGCGCGATCGGCGAGACGGGCGCGGGCGCTGCTGCCACCCCCGTCCATGCCGAGAAGAAACCGTCCCATGGTGTTAGCCACTGCCTCGCCCAAGGCGCTCTCACGCCTGAATGTGAGCAAAGCGCGCCGCCGGCTTCCTGGCAACCGGCATCGCGCCGGTATCAACGACTATCTCGGCGGGCCGCCCGGACGAACCGAAATTTCCAGGGGTTTACTGGAGGTTCAGGCCGGTCCGGCCGGGCTCTGAGTCCGGATCGCGAGTCCGGAAGAGAGTCCGAAACGGAGTCCGGACGGAAGCCCGCATTGGTGATTGGGCTCGGCAACGGGAGTCCGGATGGCGACTGTCCGTTGGCGGCTCAGCGGTCGAGACCGGCGATCAGCAAGTATTTCTTCTCGACATATTCGTCGATGCCGTGATGTGAGCCCTCGCGACCGTTGCCGCTTTCCTTGACGCCGCCGAACGGCACCAGTTCGGAGGAGATGGCGCCGGAATTGATGCCGACCATGCCGGCCTGGAGCCCTTCGGCGACGCGGAAGATGCGGCCGACGTCCTGGGCGTAAAAATAGGAGGCGAGGCCGAACTCGGTGTCGTTGGCGAGCCGAATCGCTTCATCCTCGGTCTCGAAGCGGAATACCGGAGCGAGCGGCCCGAAGGTTTCCTCGCGGGCGACGGCCATGTCGGCGGTGACGCCGGTCAGCACCGTCGGTTCGAAGAAGCTGCCGCCAAGCGGCGACCGGGCGCCGCCGGTCACCACCTTCGCGCCCCTGGCGAGCGCGTCGGCGACGTGCGCTTCGACCTTCTCCACCGCCTTGGGGTTGACAAGCGGGCCTTGCGTCACGCCCTCCGAGCGACCGTCGCCGAGCTTCAGCGCCCTCACCGCCGCCGTGAGCTTTTCCACGAAGGCGTCGTGAATGCCGGCCTGGGCGTAGATGCGGTTGGCGCAGACGCAGGTCTGGCCCATGTTGCGGAATTTCGAAGCCATCGCCCCTTCGACGGCGGCGTCGAGGTCGGCGTCGTCGAAGACGATGAACGGCGCGTTGCCACCGAGTTCGGTATAGACCTTCTTCACCGTGCCGGCGCACTGGACGATCAGCTTCTTGCCGACGTCGGTCGAGCCGGTGAAGGAGACGACCCGCACCGCCGGATGGCCGGTCAGCACCTCGCCGATCACCGACGACTTGCCGGTGACGACGTTGAGGACGCCGTTCGGCAGACCGGCGCGCACCGCCAGACGGGCGAGCGCCAGCGCGGTGAGCGGCGTTTCCGAAGCGGGCTTCACCACCGCCGTGCAGCCGGCGGCAAGGGCCGGCGCCACCTTGCGGGTGATCATCGCGGCCGGGAAATTCCATGGCGTGATGGCGGCGACCACACCGGACGCCTCGCGGATCACCAGCACGCGGGCGCCGTCCCTCGGCGAGGGCAGCGTCTCGCCGGCGATGCGCTTGGCCTCCTCGGCGTAGAATTCGACGTAGCCGGCGGCGTAGTCGATCTCGCCCGCCGCCTCGGCGAGCGGCTTGCCCTGCTCGGCGGTCATGATGAGGGCGAGATCATCCCGATTTTCGATCATCAGTTCGTACCAGCGGCGCAGCAGGCGCGACCGCTCCTTGGCGAGCAGCCGCTTCCAGGCCGGCAGGGCGCGCTCGGCCGCCTCGACGGCCCGCGTCGTATCGTCCGTGCCCGCCAGCGGCACACGGCCGACGATGGCGCCGGTCGATGGATCGGTGACGTCGAGGGCGGGCGTGCCGACGAATTCGCCGTCGATCAGGCAGGCCTCCACGAGAAGCGACGGGTCCTTGAGCTTGAGCGTCATGATAGCGGCCTTTCGTGCTGGACACCGTGGGGCCCGGTCATTGCCCGGCCCGGGGGGCGCGGTGTCAGGAAGCGACCCCGCCGGCAACGGCGGGCGAAAGATGAACAAGGGCGCCATCGTCGTCGACGGCGCCGAGACGACCGAGCAGGCGTAACATATGGGGCGGCACCGGCGCCCGCGCCAGGATCGGCGGCTTCTTGCGGTAGAAGGGAAGCTCCAGCTCGCGGGCATGGAGATGCAGGTTGCGGTCGACGGCGCGCGCCGCGTCGCCGCCATAGACGCCGTCGCCGACGATGGGGCAGCCGAGATGCGCCATGTGGACGCGCAACTGATGGGTGCGGCCGGTGCGCGGCATCAGGTCGACCACCGTCAGGCGATCTCCCCGCGCGACGACCCGGTAGTCGGTGACCGACGGCTGACCGGCGGGATCGACCTTCATCCACCAGGAGCGTTTCTCGTGAGCGACCTTGGCGAGGGCCACGTCGACGCGGCCCTCGTCCTCCGGCAGGCGGCCCAGGACCACGGCCAGGTAGGTCTTCCGCGCCTTCTGGCCGGCAAAGATCTCGCCGAGCTCCCGGATGGCGCGCCGGTGGCGGCCGAGCGCCAGGCAGCCGGACGTATCCTTGTCGAGACGGTGGCCGAGCTGCGGCGGATTGGGCAGGCCGAACTGCAACGCCGGAAAATGCTGATCGAGCGTCTCGCCGCCGCCGAAGCCGGCATGCACGGGAATGCCGGCCGGCTTGTCGACGATGAGGAGGGAGCCGTCACGATAGAGAATGCGGGCGATCAACTCGTCGTCGGTCATGACACGTCCCGGATTGGCGGCGCGACCCGCCGCTGCCGGTTTCTCATAGCCCGAAGGAAGGCCGAAGCGAAGTCATTTCGCCTCGCCGAGCAAGGTCGCCGTGTTGCAGGCGGCGCCGGCGGCCACCACGTCCATCTTGCCCGGCACGATGCCGAAAGTGGCAAATACGCTGGACAACACCGCGCCGATGGGCCTGATGCTGCCGGCGATCAGCCGGGCGACCTCGTCACGAACCCCGCCTTCCGACATGACGTCCCGCGCCGCGCCTTCGAGCGACACCAGCACCTGCGTCTCGGCGGCCAGGCGTTCCAGCCGATTGCCGAAATCGATCGGCGTCCGAAGGCTGGCGACGGTATCGCCGCTGCCCGGCCGGAACACCAGCTCGACCGGCGGATCGTCGGCAAAGGACGATCGCCCCTTGGCCCAGGCCGTCAGGCCGTCGGCGGCGAGCAGCCGAACGTAGTCCGAGGCGCCGGCCGGCGAGGCCGCCGTTTCGGCAGCCAACGCCACGCTGGCGCGTACCGGCCGGCCGACGACGGTGATTTCCGGGCCCGACGCGTTGCAGGAGATACGCCGGATGCGGGCGTCACCCGAATTCAGCGTCACCTGAAGCGGCAGTTCGAGGACCTCGATACCGGGAATGGCCAGACCACTGATGGTGAAGCGCGCGTCGATACGAATGGCGGGAATGCCGACGAGGCCATCCTCGCCGCCGATCAGCACCGCCGCAGCGGTGCTCTCCGATTTCAGCGTCAGCGCGACGGCATCGATGCCGGTGACCGGCGACTTCAACTCGATGGCAGCGGCGCTCTGCGCCAGGCGGGCGCGCATCACCGCCTGGACGAACTCCAGCGGCCTGATCGGCGCGGCGAGCGTCAGATCGGCGGCCGATCCGCCAAGGCTGATCACGCCAGCCAGCGGCAGAGCCGTCTCCTCGGCTGCGCCGGCGCCGGCGAGCCGGTCGATGGCCGCCAGTACGCCGGCCGCCTCGCTCGAGCTTTTGGCGTCGTCGCGGTAAAGCGCGCCGAGCGCCGCCAGGAGTTCGCTCGGCTTGAAGGAGGCGCCGGCCACGGCGGCCACGCCTCCATCGGCCCTGCCGTCGCGAGTGGAAAGCGTGCGGCCGAGCTCCGCCACGAGATCGGCGACGCGGAATACCGCCCGGCCGAGCAGGGCCCGCTCGTCGGCGGTAAGCGCTCCGGCCGGGCCGAACAGGCGGGCCTCGATGGCGGCCGGCACGGCCGGCAGTTCCGGTACGGCCGTCGTCCGTTCGGTGAGGGAAGCGACCCCGGCACGCGTCGCCATCGCCGAGGCGGTGACGGCGCGTTGGCCCAGGCCGATCGGCGTGCCAAGCAGGCTGCGGGCACTCGTCGAAACGACGGCGCGCGTTACCTCGCCCGGGCCGGCCGCAAAGGCAAGGCCGGACGGGCCTGACCGCGCGCTGCCCCGTTCGGTCGTGACAACGATGTCGGCGCCGGCCATCACCGCCTCGGCGGCGGCGATGGCGGCGGCATCCGCGGCCTCCGGACTCTTTGCCGCCGCCAGCGCGGCGGCCGCGGCGGCGTCGGCCGCGAGGTGCCGGGTGGCCGACAGTCGCAGCCAGTCGGCGGTTGCGAGGAAGGACAGGGCGACGAGCAGGACACCACCGGCCACGAGGCCGATGACAACCGGCGTCGTCAGCGAGCGGAAGGTAGAAAAAACGGATCGGAACAACAAATCGGCAGGGACCAATGGCGGGCTTGCTTAACTATTGCGTGAATTCTCTTCCGAGCGGTTAACTTGCGAACGAAACCAGCGGCCATTTGGAGTTTCCTTCCCACGGTACCCTTGCGGACCTGACAAAACGTCGCCAACGGCCTATGGAAGACGGGGTGCCGACGGCACCCGCCAACAGGTCCCGAACGGCGCGCCCCGCAGTCAAAAGAGGACCGCCATCAATTTGTTGCCACGCACCCGTTCGATCCGGAAAGTCGGTGCTTTGGGTGCATCAGGAGGAATCATGCTCAAGGCCATCGATCCGCTGCTCAACCCCGATCTTCTCTATGTGCTGGCTTCCATGGGCCACGGCGATACGATCGCCATCGTCGACAGCAATTTCCCCATTCATTCGGTCGCCCAGGAAACCGTCTACGGCCATCCGCTGCGCCTCGACGGCGTGTCGGCCCCGCGCGCGGCACGGGCCGTGCTGTCAGTGCTGCCGCTCGACACCTTCATCCCCACCGCCGCCTTCCGCATGGAAGTGGTCGGCGAGCCGGAAAAATGGACCGACGTGCAGCACGAATTCCAGAAGGAAGTCTTCGATGCCGAGGGCCCGGCCTTCAAGCTGGGCGGCATCGAGCGCTTCGCCTTCTACGAAGCGGCCAAGAAGTCGTTCGCCGTGCTGCAGACCGGCGAGGGGCGCCTTTACGGCTGCTTCCTGCTCACCAAGGGCGTCATCCCGCCGAAGGCCTGATCGAAGGCGCCGAACACGAACCGCGGCGCTCTTCGGGCTTTTCCCGCCCTTCCGATACGGGCGGGACATGCCCGAGCGTCGCGGCGCCAGGGCGTCAGCATCCTCGTCCGCCGACAAGAGACAAACGATATGACCGACATTCAGAAATCCGGCGTCGCCATCCTCGGCATCTTCGCCGTCGACGTGACCTTCCTCGCCCCGCGCCTGCCGGCCATCGGCGAAACGCTGGCCGGCTCCGGCTTCATCATGGGGCCGGGCGGCAAGGGCTCCAATCAGGCCGTCGCAGCGGCGCGGGCCGGCGGCGACGTCCGCTTCATCACCAAGATCGGCAAGGACGCCTTCGGCGACATCGGCCTCAAGACCTGGCATGACGCCGGCGCCACCGCCCGCGTGCAGCGGATCGACAGCCACCCGACCGGCTCGGCCTTCATCTTCGTCAACGACGCCAACGGCCAGAACGCCATCATCGTCTATGCCGGCGCGTCCGGCACCCTGTCCCCGGCCGACCTCGACCTTGAACAGGAAACCATCGCCGCGTCGAAGGTGTTCGTGACGCAGCTCGAGCAGCCGGTCGACGCCGCCCTGCGCGGCCTGCAGATCGCCCGCGCCGCCGGCACGATCACCGTCTTCAACCCGGCGCCGGCCACCGCCTTCCCGGACGAGATCTACCGTCTCTCCGACTACATCGCTCCCAACGAGACGGAAGCGGCCATGCTGACCGGCATCGCGCCGGGAACGGTGGACGACGCCCGCAAGGCTGGCGACGCGCTGCTTGCCAAGGGCGCGAAGAACGCGCTGATCACGCTCGGCAGCAACGGCGTTCTCCTGCACAACGGCACGCAGTCGGTGCACCTGCCGGCGCGGGCGGCCGGCGAGGTGATCGACACGACGGGCGCCGGCGATGCCTTTCTCGGCGGCTTCTCGGCGGCGCTTGCCAAGGGGCTCGACCCGGTCGAGGCGGCGCGCTACGGCTCGGCGACGGCCGGCATTTCGGTGACGCGGCGCGGCGCCGCCGCCTCGATGCCGACGGCGGCCGAGATCGAGGCTTTCCTCCGGAGCTGACTTTCCGCACCACCATTGGTCGAGGCGACTATCGTCTCGCGCCACACGGCTCGCGACGCCGTGTGAGTCATGCTAAGAACAGCCCGATTGTATCGTTTCATGCGACGGGAGGTTCAGATGGCGAAACGGGATATCGAGGCGCTCCTCGATGCGATGACGCTGGAGGAGCAGGCATCCCTGCTGGCGGGCGCCGATTTCTGGACGACGGTGCCGATACCGCGGCTCGGCATCCCGTCGATCAAGGTGTCGGACGGGCCGAACGGCGCGCGCGGCGGCGGTTCGCTCGTCGGCGGCGTCAAGGCGGCGAGCTTCCCGGTCGGCATCGCCCTCGGCGCCAGCTGGAATCCGGCGCTGGTCGAGGAAATCGGCGGGGCGCTGGCCGAGGAGGCGCGCTCCAAAGGGGCTTCGGTGCTGCTCGCCCCCACCGTCAACATCCAGCGTTCCGCCGTCAACGGCCGCAATTTCGAGTGCTATTCGGAAGATCCTCACGTGACGGCGACGCTGGCCGCCGCCTATGTGACCGGCCTGCAGAAAGGCGGTGTCGGCGCCACCGTCAAGCATTTCGTCGGCAACGAATCGGAAATCCAACGCACCACCATGAGCTCGGACATCGACGACCGGGCGCTGCGCGAGATCTACCTGCCGCCCTTCGAGGCGGCGGTGAAGACGGCGGGCACCTTCGCGGTGATGAGCTCCTACAATCGCCTGAACGGCACCTTCACCTCCGAGCACAAGGCGCTCCTCACCGACCTCCTCAAGGAGGAGTGGGGCTTTTCCGGCATCGTCATGTCCGACTGGTTCGGCTCGCATTCGACGGCGCCGACCATCGAGGCCGGCCTCGACCTCGAAATGCCCGGCCCGACGCGCGACCGCGGCGACAAGCTGGTGGCGGCGGTGCGGGCCGGCGAGGTCGAGGCGGAGACGGTGCGCGACGCCGCCCGGCGCCTGCTGACGCTGATCGAACGGGTCGGCGGCTTCGAGGCGCCGGACATTCCGGCCGAAGAGGCGATCGACAAGCCGGCGCACCGGGCGCTGATCCGCCGGGCCGGCGCGGAAGCCATCGTGCTTCTGAAGAACGACGGCATCCTGCCGCTCGATCTTGCCGGCAAGACCATCGCGGCCATCGGTCCCAATGCCGAGGCGGCGCAGATCATGGGCGGCGGCAGCGCCCAGCTCAACCCGCATTACGCCGTGTCTCCGGCCGACGGCCTCCGCGCCCTCACCTCGGAAAACCAGCTTCGGAGCGCCGCCGGCGTCACCGCCAACCGGCTGATGCCGCTGATCCCCGGACCGTTCGAGGTGGACGTCTACGGCCGGCCCGACCTCAGCGGTCCCGTCGTCGCGCACCAGAGCCACCCGCTCGGCGAGGTGATGTGGTTCAACGCCGTGGCGCCCGGCGTCGCCGACGCCGACTTCTCGCTCCGGGCGACCACCCGCTTCACGCCGTCGGAAACCGCCGAGCACGTGTTCGGCCTCGTCAGCATCGGGCCGAGCCGCCTTGTCGTCGACGGCCGGACGGTGGTCGACATCAGCGAGACCTGGGCGCCGGGCGACAATTATTTCGAATGCGGCAACCGCGAAGCGCGCGGAACCATCGCGCTGGAGGCCGGGCGGCCGGTCGACGTCGTCGTCGAGTATCGCTTCGTGCAGGCCATCGCCCTGAATCTCAAGGCCATCCGCGTCGGCGTCGCCGTGCCGCTCGGCGACAGGGCTTTCGCGGAAGCCGTCGAGCTTGCCCGCGCCTCGGACGTCGCCATCGTCCATGCCGGCCGCTCCGGCGAATGGGACACCGAGGGCAACGATCTCCCGGGCATCGAGCTGCCCGGCCGGCAGGACGAACTGATTGCCGCCGTCGCCGCCGCCAACCCCAACACGGTCGTCGTGCTGCAAACCGGCGGCCCGGTGGCCATGCCCTGGCTCGACAAGGTCCGGGCGGTGATCGAGGCCTGGTACCCGGGACAGGAAGCGGGCAATGCCATCGCCGACGTGCTGACCGGCACCGCCGAGCCGGGGGGACGCCTCGCCCAGACCTTCCCGCGGCGCATCGAGGATACGCCGGTCGAAACCGGCGACCCGCTGACCTATCCCGGCCGGGACGGCCATGTCGCCTATCGCGAAGGCGTGTTCGTCGGCTACCGGCACTACGAAAAGGCCGGCATCGAACCGCTGTTCCCGTTCGGCCACGGCCTCAGCTACACCACCTTCGACTGGGGCGTGCCGACGGTGGACCGGCCGGCCTTCGATGGCGACGGTCTCGTCACCGTTCGCGTCCGGGTGACCAACAGCGGCCTACGGCCCGGCTCGGAGGTCGTCCAGCTCTACGTGGCGCCTCCGGCCTCGGGCGTCGATCGGCCGGTCCAGGAGCTCCGGGCCTTTGCCAAGCTCCATCTGGCGCCGGGCGAGAGCGCGGAAGCCACGATGACGCTTGCCGCCCGCGCCTTCTCCTATTTCGACGCAGCGCGCAACGCCTTCGTCGCCGAGAAGGGACGTTACCGGCTGATAGCCGCCGCGTCGTCGGCAATGCCGCGCGGCAGCGTCGACATCGACCTCACGCGCGAGGTGGTCGAAGCGGTGCGCGCCCGCTTCGTCCGCTGAGGCCGGAAAAACCGGCAAAAGAAAACCCGGACGTGGCTTGGCCATGTCCGGGCTGGCAAGTCTGCAACCTTGCGGCTGCAGCGACCGAGAGGCGTGCTTTCGGAAAGTGAGCTGGGTTTCCGTCGGCTCGATGCTGACGTTATGCCCGGGTCCCCGACGGTGCGCCAGCGCCAATCGTCCCCTCGGCGCCAAGTCTTGACAAGTCGTGAACGAGACCCGCAGACCCTTGTAATTTCTGACGATGCCCCTCAGGAATCATCAATCTTACTGCGGCCAATTTGCCTAAATTCCAGCCTCAAGGCGGTGTCTTGGTTACCATTCTCCTTATATTTTCATTCAAATAGGATGTGGCCCGGTTCACACCGCGTTTCTCATGCTCATTTTCTGAAGTTTCATGTTTCCCGGATACGTTTTCGCCAGGAACTCTCCACGGGAAACTGTCATGAAACTCCTTCTGGTCGACGATAATCCGAGCAATCTCTTCATGCTCGGCAAGCTGGCGCAGAGTTCCGGCATCGCCGACGTGCAGTCGTTCCGTGACCCGCTGCAGGCGCTCGACGAAGCCCGCCGCACCCGCTTCGACCTGATCATCGTCGACTACATGATGCCGGGGATGGATGGGCTGACCCTCATTCGCGAGGTGCGCAGCCTTCCCGACTATATCGACGTGCCGATCGTCATGGTCACCACCGTCGATCAACGGGAGATCTGCTACGCCGCGCTGGAGGCCGGCGCCACCGACTTCCTGACCAAGCCGGTCGATATGGCCGAGGCCAAGGCGCGGCTCCGCAACCTCGCCATGCTGCGCGAGATGCAGAACAAGCTCAGGGATCGCGCCGATTGGCTGCAAACCGAGGTGCAGAAGGCGACCCACGACCGGCTGGGCCTCGAAGAGGAAATCATCCTGCGCCTGGCGCGCGCCGTCGAGCGCCGCGATCCGTCGATCGGCAGCCATTTGGTCCGCGTCGCCCGCACCGCCCGCGAGATCGCCGAGGAGCTCGGACAGGCCGAGCCCTATTGCCAGGATCTCTACATCGCCTCGCTGATGCATGACATCGGCAAGCTCGGCCTGTCCGACGACCTGCTTTACAAGGCCGGGCCCTATACGGCCGAGGAACGCCGCCGGATGCAGGCGCATACGCTGATCGGCGGCGAGATCCTCGAGGGATCGCGGTCGCGCGTCATCCGCCTCGCCGCCGAGATCGCCGAGACGCACCACGAATTCTGGAACGGCACCGGCTATCCGCGCGGCCTCAAGGAGGCGACGATTCCGCTCGCCGGGCGCATCGTCTCGGTCGCCGACGTGTTCGATGCGCTGACCTCGGAGCGGCCCTACAAAGCCGCCTGGACCGCCGAAGAGGCCGCTCGCTACATTGCCGACAACGCCGGCCGGCAATTCGATCCGGAGGTCGCCCGGGCGTTCTCGCTCCGCTACTTCCGCATCCTGAAGATCAGGGAGCAGGCCGGAACACCCATCGGCTTTGCCGCCTGATACGCCCTCGCCGACTTGCCGGACCGGACCCCGCCGTGACCATCACCACCCCCCTTTCGAACGGATACGGCACGGGAATGCGCGCCGGCAAGACCATGGGACAAGATCGCCCGCTCAGGGGCACGCTGCTCTATGTCGTCGTCGGCTTCCTGTTTCTCGTCGCCGCCGTCGCGGTCTTCACCATCCTGATCCGCCAGCAGGCGGATACCGCGGATCTTGACGAGACGCGCACGCTTGCCGCCGCCTATCGGCTCGACAGGGCGGCGGAGAAGCTGCTGCGATCGGTCGAGACCGCCCGACGGCTCCCCTCGGAAGCCGCCGGACAGACCGTCGCCGCCCGTTTCGTCCTGTTCGACGCCACCGCGCGCGACCTTGCCGCGACGGCGCCGAGCAGCCCCGACCTCGGGACCGTCATGCGGACGGTTGCCGAAGCGCGGCCGATCGTCGACCGTCTGCCGGACGCGCCGGAAATCGACAGGCAAGCCCTCGACGCCCTCGGAAGCCACCTGGGCGATCTGCCCGTCGTCACCTCGAGGCTCGCCACCCTCGCCGAGGCGACGGAGGCGGCGGCGCGTTCCGACGCGCGCATGCTGCGCGAGAAGCTCTATCGCGTGCTCGCCGTGCTGGTCGGCGCCCTGACGCTCTCCATGGGCATCTTCATCGTCAGCCTGATCCGGCAGATCCGGGAAATCTGGAGTTCGCGCGTGCGCCTCGAAGCCATGGCCGTCGAGCTCAAGGAGGCGGTGGCGGCGGCGGAATCGGCCAATCAGGCGAAATCGGCTTTCCTCGCCACCATGAGCCACGAGATTCGCACGCCGATCAACGGCGTACTCGGCATGGCCCATCTCCTCAAGGATACGTCGCTCGACGCCGAGCAGCGCGGCTTCGCCAGCAATATCGAGACCTGCGGCCGCAGCCTGATTGCCCTGGTCAACGACATCCTCGACTTCTCCAAGCTGGAGGCCGGCTCCTTCGACGTCGATCGCGTGGCGTTCGACCCGGTGGCCACCGCCGAGGCGGCGATCTCCATGGTGGAAGCCTCGGTGCGCGAGAAGGGTCTCGTCGCCGTGCTGGCGCCGGAAATCGCCATGAGCGCCCGCTATTCGGGCGATCCGACGCGCGTCCGCCAGGTGCTGATCAATTTCCTCTCCAATGCCGTCAAGTTCACCGAGAGCGGCCTGATCGCCGTGCGCATCCGCGAGGCGGGCGGCGGCGACCGGCCGGTTCTGCGATTCGAGGTGGAAGACACCGGCACCGGCATTTCCGAGGAAGGCCAGAAGCGGCTGTTCAAGGAATTCTCGCAAGTCGACGCCTCGATCACCCGCCGCTTCGGCGGCACCGGCCTGGGGCTCGCCATCAGCCGGCGCATCGTCGAGGGGCTGGGCGGGACCATCGGCGTCACCAGCCGCGAGGGGCGCGGTTCGCTGTTTTTCTTCGAATTGCCGCTGGAGCGAGCCGCCGCCGCCGATCTCGATCCCGCCCCGCTCCACGGCGCCCGCGTCTCGGTGACCGGCCGCTTCCCCGCCGAGACGGCGGCGATTGCCGCGACCTTCGCCTATTTCGGCGCCGGGGTTGCCGGAACCAGGGACGAGGCCGACATCGCCGTTACCGTCGCGATGCTGCCCCCCGACCATCAGCGGGCGCGGCTCGACATCATCTTTTCGCAGGCGGCACCGCGCGCCGCCGGCAGGATCGCCCGCCCCGCCAATACCCTGACGCCCGCCATCGTCGCCGCCTCGATCGCCGGCAGCCTCCAAAGCGAGGACAAGCCCCGTCCATCCGGCGAAGAGACCTCGGTGCCGAAGGGATTGAAGGTGCTGGTGGTCGAGGACAACCGCATCAACCAGCAAGTGGCGCTCCGCCTGCTCGCCCGCCTCGGCATCGAGGCGGCGCTGGCCGAGAACGGCGCCGAGGCGCTGGCCATGGTCAATGCCCGCGACTTCGACGTCGTGTTCATGGACATGCAGATGCCGGTGATGGACGGCCTCGAGGCGACGCGCGCCATCCGCCGGTCGAGCGGACCCGGCCGCAACGTGCCGATCGTCGCCATGACCGCCAATGCCTTTGCCGCCGATCGCGAGGCCTGCCGCAAGGCCGGCATGAACGCCTTCCTGCCCAAGCCCGTCGAACGGGACGACCTCCTGTCGATTCTCGCCGACCTGCCCAGGGGCAGGGTGCCGGCAACGCGGCCTGCTCCCGCCGGTGACGCGGCGCACGGCGAACCGGTCAATCGTCGACGGATCGACGCGCTGCTGCGCGAGCTCGGCCCGGAAGATACGGCCTTCCTGATGGACTCGTTCGCCACCGACGTGGCGAGCCTGCTCGCCGACCTGTCGGCGGCGCTCGAGCGCGGCGACGCCGAGGTCGCCAAGCGCACCCTGCATACGCTGAAGGGCGCATCGGCCAACGTCGGCTTCGACGATCTATCGCATCAGGCGGCGGCGCTGATGGCGGCGCTGCCCGACCCGGACGTCGGCGCACTCGGCAAGCTGATGATGACCATCGCCGGCGCCGGCAGCGTCGTCGCCGGCCTCAAGGCCGAATTCGCGGCGACTGCCGAGGCCAGCCGGGCGCCGGCTGCTCAATAGGCGTCGGTAAGCGCCCGGCCCTTGCTGACGGCGTCGAGCGCCTTGAGATCGGCGAGAAGCGGCGCGATCCAGGGGAGCGGCAGCATGTTCGGCCCGTCCGACGGCGCCCGGTCGGGGTCGTCGTGCGCCTCGATGAACACGGCCGCGCAGCCGACCGCCATCGCCGCCCGGGCGAGAGCCGGCGCAAAGACGCGCTTTCCACCCGACGACGAGCCGCGGCCACCGGGCTCCTGCACCGAATGCGTGGCGTCGAACACCACCGGGTAGCCGGTCTCGGCCATGGTCGGCAGGCCGCGAAAATCGGTGATCAGCGCGCCGTAGCCGAAGGAGGTGCCGCGGTCTGTCAGGAGGATGCGCCCGTTGCCGGTCGACGCCACCTTGTCGGCGACGTTCTGCATGTCCCAGGGGGCGAGGAACTGCCCCTTCTTGACGTTGACGGCCTTGCCGGTCTCGCCGGCGGCGATCAATAGGTCGGTCTGGCGGCAGAGGAAGGCGGGGATCTGCAGGATGTCGACCACTTCGCCCGCCCGGCGCGCCTGTTCGATGTCGTGGACATCGGTCAGCACGGGGCAGCCCAGGCGATCGCGGACCTCGGCCAGAATCGCAAGGCCCGCCTCGATGCCGACGCCGCGCGTGCCCTTGAGCGAGGTGCGGTTGGCCTTGTCGTAGGAGGCCTTGAAGACAAAGGGTACGCCGGCCGCCCCGGCGGTTTCCGCCAGGAAGGTGGCGATCTTCAGCGCGTGCTCGCGGCTTTCGATCTGGCAAGGCCCGGCGATCAGCACGAAGGGGGCGGTATTGTCGAAGGTGACGGAGCCGACGGTAACGGCTTTCTGCGGCGTGGCGACGGCCATGGGCTAGACCTTTCGGAAGGGGATGCCCGGCCGAATCGGCCGGGCGCTCTGCTGTTCAGCGCTGGAAATTACGGCTGGCCAGCGACTTCTCCCAGGCCAGCGCGTGGCCGACGATGGTGTCGAGATCGTCGAGCTTCGGCTGCCAGCCGGTGATGGCGCGCAGGCGGCTCGAATCGGCGACCAGCGACGGCGGGTCGCCGGCGCGGCGCGGCGCCATGCGGACCGGGAAATCGACGCCGGACACGCGCTTCACCGCGTCGATCACCTCGAGCACCGAGAAGCCGTGGCCGTAGCCGGCGTTGGCGACGAAGGTGTCGCCGCCGGCCATCAGGTGCTTCAGCGCCAGCACGTGCGCCTCGATGAGATCGGAAACGTGGATGTAGTCCCTGAGGCAGGTGCCGTCCGGGGTCGGGTAATCGGTGCCGAACACATCCATGCCGTCGCGCTGGCCGAGGGCGGCCTGGGCGGCGATCTTGATGAGATGGGTGGCCCGCTTGCTCGACTGGCCCGTGCGGCCCTTCGGATCGGCGCCGGCGACGTTGAAATAGCGCAGCGCCGCATAGCGGAAGCCGTAGGCATAGGCGCTGTCGCGCAGCATGATCTCGGTCATCCACTTGGACGAGCCGTAGGGCGACACCGGCCCGAGCGGCACCGTCTCGTCGATCAGGTCGACGCCCGGTTCGCCGTAGACGGCGGCCGTCGAGGAGAACAGGAAGGCCTTGACCTTGCCGCGCACCGCCGCCGCGATCAGCGAGCGCGACTTCACCGTGTTGTTCTCGTAGTAGGAGAGCGGATCGGTGACCGAATCCGGCACCACGATCGAGCCGGCGAAATGGGCGATGGCGGTGATGCCGTGATCGGCGATCAGCTTGTCGACCAGTTCGCCGTCGCCGATGTCGCCGACGACCAGTGTCGCGGCGCCGGGAAGGACGGCGTCGTAGCCGGTCGAAAGGTTGTCGAGCACGACAACGCTCTCGCCGCGATCGACGAGGGCATGCACCATGTGGCTGCCGATATAACCGGCGCCACCGGTCACCAGAATGGACATAGAAAACTCCTCGGATCCTGTCAGCGCCCGACCCGGACGCCGGGAACAAAAGCCGGCAGGCGATGCCGGCGTTGTTCCATGTCTTTGCAAGCATCCGCCGGGTCCGAAAAGTCTCGCAACCTTTCGGGCGGATGCTCCAGAAGCGAGACTTCTCTATCGCCCGTTTGGCGGCGCTTTTCCAGTGGGAGGATGCCGTGCGGCGCAATTGTCCGTCGGCAACCGCGGCACGAAATTCATGTGCACATTTTCAGCCGGCAGGGGAAATTAACGGCTCGTTAACTACTTTTTTCGCAGTTTCCTGCATATTTTTCAATGCCCGCGGCGAAGATGCGATTCGATAGCCGGGGCCGGAGGGGAAAGAGGATCGTTCATGGCTCGACTGTCGGGGCCGTTCATTCCAGCCATCGAAGACACCGCGGCGCGACGCCTTCGCGTCGTCGGCGCCGCCGACGCGGCCATGGCACGGCCGACGATCACCGTTCTCCACGTTGGCGACACGCCGGAGGATACGTTCCTGATCGGCCGGCTCGTCGGCGCGCTGCCGAGCTTTTCCGCCACCTTCATCGCCGCCGGCACCCGCGAAGCGGCGCTGTCGGCGCTGTCGCGGCAACCCTGCGACGTCGTGCTGTGCGAATTCTGGATGGCCGGCCGGACCACCATGGCGCTGATCGATGAGATCAAGGCGGTTGCCGACGTGCCGGTGATCCTCATCTCGGCGCTCGACAATGACGATATCGAACTGATCGGCCGCCGGGCCGGCACCGACGGCCTGCTCACCAAGAGCGACCTGGCGGTGGCGCCCCTCGACAGGGTGTTTTCCACGCTGTTGCAACGCCGCCCGGCGCCGCGCCACGATGCGGCGTCGATGCTCAGGGCGCTGATGGCCAATCTCTATGCCGCCGGCCTTGCGCTCCGTCCCGAGCGGGACGGCGAGCCCGCGGCGGATCGGAAGGCCGGGCGAGCGGCGCTCGTCCGCTCGATCGCCGATCTCGAAGCGGCGAGCCGGTTTGGCGCCAGCGTCCAGCGCTTCGACGCCATTCCCTTCTTCGTCGACGCCGTCAAGAAGCAGAACCTCAGGGCCGAGGCGAGGGGCGCCGTCAATTTCCTCGCCCCGTCGCTGCCGCTGCCCATCGAAACCAGCCCGACGCTCTACGCCGATCTCGTCGAGGGCTTTCTCGCCGAAGCGGGCGACGCCGCGGCGGCCGGCGGCGTGGCGACCGTGTCGCTCAGGGCGGCGTCCGGCCGGCTCGTCGCAACGGTCCGTCCGTTGGGGGGCGAGACAATTGCCGGCGATGGCGAGGCACGGGCGGCAGCGGCCGAACGGCGCCTGCTGATCGAGGGCCTGGCGCGGGCCTGCGGTGGCACGCTGGCCTTTTCCGCCGACGACGGCCATGTCCTGGCCGTGCCGCTGCGTCTCTCCCACCCGATCTGAGACTCCCTAGCCCATAGGTTGTCATTATTGTTTTATATCCAGCCGTCGGTAAACCGGCGGTGGGAGAGTTATGCCCGACCGGGAAGCGTTTGGCGATTTTTTTAGCTAATGCTCCTAAAATGCCCAGCTATGGGCTTGCATCGTGATGTTTCCTTTATCACGATGCCCTAAGATTGGGCGTTTCCGTCATCTCTCAGATGCAGAGTCCCATCGCAGCCGGGACTGGGGCATCGCCAAGCTTTCCTTGAGCTCCCGTTATGGTTGCGGCATCCGGTCCTGCCGGGTGTCGCTCCTTCCTGTTGCGGCCACTCTGCCCGCCATGGCGCGGGAGTGCTCCGATCGCATCGGCATGGAGTTCGGCCCCCTTGGCGGGGGTACGCGGACCGGAAGCATGGAAAGGAAGTCGCAGGTGGTGTCGATCGATGAAAAGCTGGTTCCCATCCTGTCGGAGGTGCTGCGGCGCAACCCGGCCGAGGCGGAATTCCACCAGGCGGTACGGGAGGTGCTGGAAAGCCTCGGCCATGTGGTGGCCAAGCACCCCGACTATCTCGCCGACGCGCTGATCGAACGCATCTGCGAGCCGGAGCGGCAGATCATCTTCCGCGTGCCGTGGGTCGACGACCAGGGCCAGGTGCGCATCAATCGCGGCTTCCGCGTACAGTTCAACTCGGCCCTCGGCCCCTACAAGGGCGGCCTGCGCTTTCATCCGTCGGTCAATCTCGGCATCATCAAGTTCCTCGGCTTCGAGCAGATCTTCAAGAACGCCCTGACCGGCCTGCCGATCGGCGGCGGCAAGGGCGGCTCCGACTTCGACCCCAAGGGCAAGTCGGACGGCGAGATCATGCGCTTCTGCCAGTCCTTCATGATCGAGCTCAGCCGGCACCTTGGCGAGCACACCGACGTGCCGGCCGGCGACATCGGCGTCGGCGGCCGCGAGATCGGCTGGATGTTCGGCCAGTACAAGCGGCTGACCAACCGCTTCGAGGCCGGCGTGTTCACCGGCAAGGGCCTCAGCTACGGCGGTTCGCTGGTACGGAAAGAGGCGACCGGCTACGGCACCGTCTATTTCACCTCCGCCATGCTGGCCACCAAAGGCGCCGACTTCGAGGGCCGGCGGGTGACCATCTCCGGCTCGGGCAACGTCGCCATCTACGCCATGGAGAAGGCCATCAAGCGCGGCGGCAAGGTGGTCGCCTGCTCCGACAGCGCCGGCTACATCGTCGACGAGGCCGGCATCGACCTCGATCTCGTCAAGGAGATCAAGGAAGTGCGGCGCAGCCGGATTTCCGACTATGTCGAGCTGAAGCCGAAGGGCACGCACTTCGTGCCGACCGGCAAGGGCAGCATCTGGGACGTGGCCTGCGACGTGGCGCTGCCCTGCGCCACCCAGAACGAGCTGTCGGGCCGGGATGCCGCGACGCTGATCGGCAACGGCGTCATCGCGGTGGCCGAGGGCGCCAACATGCCGTCGACGCCGGAGGCGGTGCGCGCCTTCCAGGAGGCCGGCGTGCTGTTCGGCCCGGGCAAGGCGGCCAATGCCGGCGGCGTCGCCACTTCGGCGCTGGAGATGCAGCAGAACGCCAGCCGCGACAGCTGGACCTTCGAGGCGACGCGCGAGCGGCTGGCCGGCATCATGAGCGGCATCCACGACCGCTGCGCCGAGATGGCCCGCGAATATGGCGTCGCCAACAACTACGTGCTGGGCGCCAATATCGCCGGCTTCATCCGCGTCGCCGAAGCCATGCGCGCCCATGGCGTGATCTGAGGCCGGCGCCCGGGGGCGGCGGCTGCGCCGCCCTCAGGACGCCTCGGCGAGCTCGGTCGTGTCGACCTCGATGACCTCCAGGCGACGCGGCCGGCCGTCGCGGCCGGTCCAGTCGATGCTTTGGCCGGCGGAAAGGCCGATCAGGGCGGCGCCGACCGGCGTCAGCACGGAAATGCGCCCCTTCTCGATGTCCGCCTCGCCCGGATAGACCAGGCGGACGATGCGCGGCTCGGCGCCCTCCAGGCTGAAGCGGACGACGGCGCCCATGCGCACCGTGCCCGGCGGCAGGCGGTTGTCGGCGACGACGCGTGCCCGGTCGAGTTCCGCGGCCAGTTGCTCGGCAGCGGCAGGATCGCGCGCAGCGAGGGCATCGGCGAGATTGGCGAGACGCTCGTGGTCGGAGCGGGCGAGTGTGATGACGGGCGAATGCCGCCGGCGGTTGGCGAGAGCCATGGTCGTATCCTTAAAATGGTAGTCGCCCGCCGTCTGGCGGGACGAATTTCCGGAAAGCTGGAAGGGATGTCGCGCGGCGCCGGTCGTCTCGAAAGATCCGGCGTTAGGGCCTCACGGCCAGCGCGCGACGAGGCGGAACCGTGAGATCAATATCCCGCGAGGGGATAGATCCTGCAAAGCACTCGGAGAAGGTTGAGGCGCGGTTCCATGATCGGAAAGATCGGCATTTGTTCCGCCAAAGTCAAGCCGAGGTTGTTTTCCGCCTCAGCCGCCGGTGGGTGGTTTCCTGCTCGCCTCAGGCGCCGGCGGGCCTTTGGCCCTTGCGTTTTGCAAATGAGATAAGATCAGCGCGTCACGGGGCGGGGCGCCTTCCGCCCCGTGTCCCATCCGAGAGACCGATCCGCTCCGATGCTAGGCAAGGGGCATATATAGGGCTCCGTCCGTACGGCGCCGATCAGTTACCGGCGTCGATGCCGGGCAGGCTGCTTTCCTCCGCCCAGGTTTTTTGCGCGGGCATCGCCTGGCGCCGGAAGCCGTCAGCGGCGGCCTCCTGTGGTCCCTCAGAACGGCGTGCGCGAGCGGATGGCGGCGGTGAGCGTGCCCTCGTCGAGATAGTCGAGCTCGCCGCCCACCGGCACGCCATGGGCGAGACGGGTTACCTTGACGCCGAGCCCGTCGAGGCGGTCGGTGACGTAATGGGCGGTGGTCTGGCCGTCGACGGTGGCGTTGACGGCGAGGATAACCTCCTTGACCGCCGGGTCGGACGCCCGCTCGACGAGGCCGGCAATGTCGAGATCGTCGGGCCCGATGCCGGAGAGCGGCGACAGCACGCCGCCGAGCACGTGATAGCGGGCATTGACGGCGCCGGCCCGCTCCAGCGCCCAGAGGTCGGCAACGTCTTCCACCACGACGATCACCGAGCCGTCGCGCGTCGGGTCGGTGCAGACGGCGCAGGGATCGGCGGTATCGACGTTGCCGCACACCGAACAGACGCGCACGCGGTCGTGAACCGTCCGCATGGCGTCGGTGAGCGGAGCCAGCAACTGATCCTTCTTTTTGACGAGCTGCAACGCCGCCCGGCGGGCCGAGCGCGGACCGAGGCCGGGCAAGCGGGCGAGAAGCTGGATCAGCCGCTCGATTTCCGGTCCTGTCACGCGACGGGCCAAGGTCGTCTCCGGAAGCGCTAAGAGGGGCTCAGAAGGGCAGCTTGAAGCCCGGCGGCAGCGGCAGGTTGCCGGTTACCGCCTGCATGCGCTCGGCGACCAGACCATCGACATGCGCCCGGGCGTCCGTGAAGGCGGCGACGATCAGATCCTCGACGATCTCGGCCTCCTCGGGCTTCAGGAGCGAGGGATCGATGCGAAGCGCCTTGATCTCGCCTTTGCCGGTAACGGTGACCGAGACGAGGCCGCCGCCGGACGTGCCGGTCGCTTCGATCCGGGCAATCTCTTCCTGCGCCTCGGCCATGCGAGCCTGAAGCGCCTGCGCTTCCTTCATCATCTTGCCGATGTCGCCGAACATGGATTTTCTCCTTTTATTTCTGGCCTCAGTCGCCGGCGGGTGGTTTTTCTCGCCTCAGGCGCCGGCGGGCCTGCCGGCCCTTGGCTTTACGCTCCGCTTTTCGTCTTTCGGGGCTTCGTCCCGAAAGACCCGCTCCGCGCGGCGCCGCTTGGCGCCGGAAGCCGCTTCACGCGGCTTGTTGTTCTTTGCCTCAGTCGCCGGCGGGCCTCCGGCCCTTGGCTTTACGCTCCGCTTTTCGTCTTTCGGGGCTTCGTCCCGAAAGACCCGCTCCGCGCGGCGCCGCTTGGCGCCGGAAGCCGCTTCACGCGGCTTCATCTCCGCTTCCGGCCTTCCTTGTCAACGGCGTCTCAATCGTCGAAGTCGCCGAGGCCGGGATCGGGCATCTCGTCGATGAAGCCCTCGGTCCAGTCGCCGGTGTCCTCGAAGGTGGGGCCGCCGGGCGCCGGACCGGCCGACGGCGGCGCCTCCGGCTCGTCGGCGAACTTGACATCGACGATCTCGGCGCCGGGAAACAGGCGGAAGATGGCGGCGACCACCGGATCGGCGAGCGCGTCGTCGACGGCTTCGCGGCGGCGCGCCTCGCGTGTTTCGGCAATGGTCGGCCGGCCCTCTTCCCGCGAGATGGCGACGATCCAGCGGCGGCCGGTCCAGCCGGACAGCTTGCGGCCGATCTCGCCGGCAAGGCCGGGGTTGGCGCCCTCGACGGGAGAGAACTCGATGCGCCCGTCCTCGAAGCGCACGAGGCGGACGTGCCGCTCCAGCGCGAACTTGAGGCCGATGTCGCGGTTACTTTCGGCAAGCGCCACCACCGCCTCGAAACTGTCGAGGCGCGGGCCTGCCGCGGCCTCCGGCTCGGCGCGGCGAGCGGCGACGCCGGCAAAGCCGTTGGCGGCGCGGGCGCGCGGCCCGTCGCCCCCGCCCGAGGAGCCGCCGGCCGGCGGGGTCAGCCCCGGAAAGCTGCCGTCCTTCAGCATTCTGAGCGCCTCGTCGGGCGTCGGCAGATCGGCGGCATAGGCGAGGCGGACGAGCACCATCTCGGCGGCCGGCAACGGCCGTGGAGCGGTCTGCACCTCCTGGATGCCCTTGAGCAGCAACTGCCAGGTGCGGGAAAGCACGCGCACCGACAGTTTTTCGGCAAAGTCGCGGCCGCGCGTCCACTCGGCCTCGGTGAGCGACAGGTCGGCCGCCCCTTCCGGCAGGTGCTTGAGCCGCGTCACCAGGTGGACGAAGGCGGCGAGATCGGACAGCACGGCCGCCGGATCGGCACCGGTGTCATACTGGTCGGCAAGAATCGCCAGCGCACCGGCGACGTCGCCCTTCATCACCGCCTCGAACAGGTCGACGACGCGCACCCGGTCGGCGAGGCCGAGCATGCCGCGCACCGCATCGGCCGACACATGGCCGCCGCCATGGGCGATCGCCTGATCGAGGATGGTGAGGCTGTCGCGCACCGAGCCCTCGGCGGCGCGGGCGATCAAGGCCACCGCCTCGGGGTCGGCGGTGACCTTCTCGGCGGCGATAATGCGCTCGATATGGGCGGCGAGCTCGCCGGTCGGCACCCGGCGCAGGTCGAAGCGCTGGCAGCGCGACAGCACCGTGATCGGCACCTTGCGGATCTCGGTGGTGGCGAAGACGAACTTGACGTGCTCGGGCGGCTCTTCCAGCGTCTTCAGGAGCGCATTGAAGGCCTGCGTCGACAGCATGTGCACTTCGTCGATGATGTAGACCTTGTAGCGGGCCGACACCGGCTTGTAGCGGGCCGCCTCGATGATGTCGCGCACGTCGTCGACGCCGGTGTGCGAGGCGGCGTCCATCTCGATGACGTCGACGTGCCGGCCCTCCATGATGGTGCGGCAATGGGTGCCCTCGCGATCCATGTGCACGGTGGGACGGTCGATCTCGCCGGGAATCTCGTAGTTGAGGGCGCGGGCGAGAATGCGGGCGGTGGTGGTCTTGCCGACGCCGCGCACGCCGGTCAGCATCCACCCTTGCGCGATGCGGCCGGTGTCGAAGGCGTTCTCGAGCGTGCGCACCATGGCGCCATGGCCGATCAGGTCGGCGAAGCTCTGCGGACGATACTTGCGGGCTAGGACCCGATAGGGCGAGGCGGCCGTCTGATCGGCGGGCGTCAGAGTGTCCGGCATGCTCGCAACCTGAGAAATGGAGGGTGGGAGGCCGACGAGTGACCCGAGCCGAAGCTCGTTGGGGCTGCTTCCTTCCGGACCTGACCCGGTTGGCGAGTGGTTCGTCCACCGCCAACCTCCCGAGCCACATATCGCGGTGTTGCCGGCAAAATGCAAGAGGCGGTTTTTTTGGTACCGAGCGCGTCGGGAAGCTTTAGGAGATCGTATTGACGTGAAACCATTGCCTTCGCGCCGCAATGATGGAAATTTCGAGAAGAAAACCAACGTGCGGGGACGTCCGATGATTCGACCCATCATCCAGAGGCTTCCAGGCCGGCTCCTCATCGCCGCCTTCGTCACCCTGCTGCCGCTTGTGGCTGGCGCGCCAGCCAAAGCCGAGGAACCGGCGTGGCGGGCGGCGACCGCGCTCAATGGCGAGCCGCGCTATGCGGCCGGATTTGCCCATTTCGACTACGTCAATCCCGACGCCCCCAAGGGCGGCGAGGCCCGCTTCGGCGCCGAGGGCAGCTTCGACAGCACCAACGTGTTTCTCGGCATCAAGGGAACGCCGGCCGCCGCCGTGGCGCCCGCCTACGAGACGCTGTTCACTCCCTCGCTCGACGAGCTCGACATCTCCGCTGCCTATCCGCTGCTGGCCGAGGCGATGCGCTATCCGAGCGACTTCGCCTGGGCCGAGTTCCGGCTCAATCCGGCCGCCCGCTGGCAGGACGGCGAACCGGTGACGGTGGACGACGTCGTCTGGTCCTTCGATACGCTGAAAGAAATCTATCCCACCTTCACCAGCTATTATGCCCATGTGATCAAGGCGGAGCCGGCCGGCGATCGCGTTGTCCGCTTTACCTTCGACGCGCCCGGCAACCGGGAGCTGCCGAGCATCCTCGGCCAGCTCTACGTGCTGCCGAAGCATTGGTGGCAGGGCAAGAACGCCTCGGGCAAGCCGCGCAACATCCGCGAGACGACGCTGGAAGCACCGCTCGGCTCCGGTCCCTACAAGGTGACGGCGGTCGATCCCGGCCGGCGGGTTACGCTCACGCGCGACCCCGATTACTGGGGCGACAAGCTGCCGGTGTCCATCGGCACCAACAATTTCGACCGGCTGACCTACGACTACTATCTCGATCCCACCGTGATGATGGAGGCCTTCAAGGCCGACAAATACGATTTCCGGGCCGAGCGTTCGGCCAAGATGTGGGCGACCGGCTACGACTTCCCGGCCAGGAAGGAGGGCAAGGTGGTGACCATGACCTTCCCGCGCAACGCCTCCGGCGTCATGCAGGCCCTGGTGCCCAACCTCCGCCTGCCGAAATACCAGGACGCGCGTGTCCGGCGGGCGCTCAACCTCGCCTTCGACTACGAGACGCTGAAACGGACGGTGTTCTTCGATCTCTACGACCGCATCGACAGCTTTTTCTTCGGCACCGAGCTGGCCGCCAGGAATCTGCCGGGTCCGGATGAGCTCGCGCTGCTCGAGCCGCTGCGGGACAAGCTGCCGCCCGCCGTGTTCACCGCGCCCTATGCCAACCCGGTCGGCGGCAGGCCCGAGGCGGTGCGCGACAATCTCCGCCAGGCCGTCGCGCTGTTCGCCGAGGCCGGCTGGACCATCCAGGGCGGCAAGATGCGGAACGCCAGGGGAGAGCCTTTCCGCATCGAATACCTCACCTTCAGCCAGCTCGACGAGCGCTACATCGCCCCCTACGCCAAATCGCTCGGCCGCATCGGCATCGACTTCGACTATCGCCTCGTCGACGACGCGCAATACCAGAACCGCCTGCGCAGCTTCGATTTCGACATGACGGTCGATGTATGGGGCGAATCGCTGTCGCCGGGCAACGAGCAGCGCGAATACTGGGGATCGAAGGCCGCCGACCGGCCCGGCTCGCGCAACTCGGCCGGCATTAAGGATGCCGCCATCGACGCCCTGATCGACAAGGTCGTCTATGCCGGCGACCGGGCGGCGCTCGTCACCGCGACGCGCGCGCTCGACCGGGCGCTCCTGGCCGGCAACTATCTCATTCCGCTGTTCTATTCGAAGGACAGCTTCTACGCCTACTGGAACCGCTTCGGCCATCCGGAGGCGCTGCCGAAATACTCCGTCGGCTTCCCCGACGTCTGGTGGTACGACGCGGCCGGCGCGGCGGCGGCCGGCCTTTCCCGCTGACCGCGTCGAGACGAGGGTTTCCGGTTCATGGCAGGCTACATCCTCCGCCGCCTCCTTCTGATGATCCCGACGCTGATCGGCATCATGGCCATCAATTTCGCCGTGGTGCAGTTCGCGCCCGGCGGACCGGTGGAGAAGGTGATCGCCAAGCTGCAGGGCACCGACATCGGCGCCACCGACCGCTTCACCGGCGCCGGCGCCGATCTCGGTGGGCAGGCGCCCGACCAGATGGCCGGCGAGGCCGTCACCTCCAAGTATCGCGGCGCCCAGGGGCTCGATCCCGAGTTCATCAAGAAGCTCGAGAAGGAATTCGGCTTCGACAAGCCGCCGCTCGAGCGCTTCGGCCTGATGCTGTGGAACTACGCCCGCTTCGACTTCGGAGAGAGCTATTTCCGCTCCATTTCGGTGATCGACCTGATCAAGGAAAAGCTGCCGGTCTCCATCTCGCTCGGCCTGTGGATGACGCTGCTCTCCTACGGCATCTCCATTCCGCTCGGCATCGCCAAGGCGGTGCGCGACGGTAGCCGCTTCGACGTCTGGACCTCGTTCGTCATTGCCGTCGGCTATGCCGTGCCGAGCTTCCTGTTCGGCATCCTGTTGATCGTGCTGTTCGCCGGCGGCTCCTTCTGGTCGATCTTCCCGTTGCGCGGCCTCACCTCCGACGGCTGGGCGGCCATGGGCTGGCCCGAGCGCATCGCCGACTATTTCTGGCACATGGCGCTGCCGCTCGCCGCCATGGCGACGCACGCCTTCGCCACCACGACGCTGCTCGTCAAGAATTCCTTCCTCGACGAGATCCGCAAGCAGTATGTGCTGACCGCCCGCATGAAGGGGCTTTCCGAGCGCAAGGTGCTCTACGGCCACGTGTTCCGCAACGCCATGCTGATCGTCATCGCCGGCTTTCCCGGCGCCTTCATCGCCTCGTTCTTCGCCGGCTCGCTCTTGATCGAGACCATCTTCTCGCTCGACGGTCTCGGGCTCTTGTCCTTCGAGTCGGTGATCAACCGCGACTATGCCGTGGTGTTTGCCACCCTCTATGTCTTCTCGCTGATGGGCCTCGTCATCAACATCCTGTCCGACCTCACCTACATGTGGATCGATCCGCGCATCGACTTCGAGAGCCGGGAGGTGTGACGACCATGGCCGCCCTTCCCGCCGCAAGACGCCCCTGGCTGTCGCCCGTCAACCGCCGCCGCTGGCAGAACTTCAAGGCCAACCGGCGCGGCTGGTGGTCGTTCTGGATCTTCCTGGTGCTGTTCGTGGCGACGCTGCTGTCCGACGTCATCGCCAACGACCGGCCATTGATCGTCTCCTACAAGGGCGAGATCCTGTTTCCGGTGCTGGTCGACTACCCGGAGGAAAAGTTCGGCGGCTTCCTCGCCATCACCAACTACCGCGATCCCTACAATCGGGACGAGATCGAGAACAACGGCTGGATGATCTGGCCGCCGATCCGCTATTCCTTCGATACGCCCAACACCGAGGCGCCGACGCCGGCGCCCTCGCCGCCCGCCTTCCTGCTGACGCCGGCCGAGCGCTGCGCCGCCTATGCCGACGGAGTGAACGACAAGGACTGCGTCTTCGGCAACATGAACTGGCTCGGCACCGACGACCAGGGCCGCGACGTCGTCGCCCGGGCGCTTTACGGCTTCCGCATCTCCGTGCTGTTCGGCCTGACGCTCGCCGTCGTCTCGTCGATCGTCGGCGTCGCCGTCGGCGCCGTGCAGGGCTACTACGGCGGCCTGACCGACCTGTTGATGCAGCGCTTCATCGAGATCTGGAACGCCGTGCCGACGCTCTATCTCCTGATCATCGTGTCGTCGGTGATCGCGCCTTCCTTCATGGTGCTGCTGTTCATCCTGCTCGCCTTCTCGTGGACGAACCTGGTCGGCGTGGTGCGCGCCGAATTCCTCAGGGCGCGCAACTTCGAATTCGTGCGGGCGGCGCGGGCGCTCGGCGTCGGCAACCTCACCATCATGCGCCGGCACCTCCTGCCCAACGCCATGGTGGCGACGCTGACGTTCCTGCCCTTCATCCTCAACGGCTCGATCACCACGCTGACCTCGCTCGACTATCTCGGCTTCGGCCTGCCGGCCGGCTATCCGTCGCTCGGCGAATTGCTGAGGCAGGGCAAGACCAACGTCTTCGCGCCCTGGCTCGGCATTACCGGCTTTATGGTGGTCGCCGTCATGCTAAGCTTGCTGATCTTCATCGGCGAGGCGGTGCGCGACGCCTTCGACCCGCGCAAGACGTTCCAGTGAGGAGGCGAGCATGAACAAAATCGTGCGCAGCCACTATCCGGTCGGCAAGCTGCCGGCCGATCTGCGCGAGGGGCTGCCACCCGACGCTACGGTATCCGTCAGGATCGACGTCGAGGATAGCAGCGACCGGCTGCCACTCAGCCGGCTCGCCGGCACGCTGCCCAATCTCCATGGCGAGGAGGGGGCGGTCATCGCCCATTTCCGCTCGTTGCGCGAGGACGAATGAGCGACCCCCTCGTCCCCAACGACTCGGTTTTCTTCGACAGCAACGCGCTGATCTTCGCCTTCGAGGCCGGCAGCCGCTGGTCAGCGGCGCTAGGCGCACTGTTGGCCAAGATAGAGGCAGGACGGATGCGCGGCGTCGTCTCGGAGCTCAGCCTTGCGGAAATTCTCGTCAAGCCGCTCGCCGAAGGCGCCCAGTCGCACGTCGAGCTCTACGAACGGCTGTTCGATTCCGACAGCCCGCTGGAGATCATTCCGGTCGACCGGCCGGTCATCCGGGAATCGGCGCAATTGCAGGCAACGACCGGGCTGAAGCTCGCCGACGCTCTCCTGGTGGCAAGTGCCGTCCGGGCCGGCTGCCGGCATTTCCTTTCGGCCGACGTGCGGCTCGGTCGCAAGCTCGGCGCCGACCTTGCCTGGCTGCATCCCGACGAACTCGGCGGAACGAACACCTGATGACCGCCCCCCTCCTCTCCGTTCGCAATCTCTCCGTCGCCTTCCGTCATGAGGCGGGCGAGACGCTTGCCGCCTCGGGCGTTTCCTTCGATCTCGAGAAAGGCCGCACGCTGGCGGTGGTCGGCGAGAGCGGGTCGGGCAAGTCGGTGACGGCGCTGTCGGTCGTCCGCCTGCTGCCCTATCCGGCCGCCCGCCATCCTTCCGGCGAGATCCTGTTCAAGGGCCAGGACCTTCTGAAGGCGGATGAGGCGGAGCTCAGGAAAATCCGCGGCGCCGAGATCACCATGGTGTTCCAGGAGCCGATGACCTCGCTCAACCCGCTGCATTCGATCGAGCGGCAGATCGGCGAGATCCTGAAGCTGCACGGGGCGAGCGGCGACGCGGCCGTTCGCCGGAAGGTGATCGAGCTTCTGACCGAGGTCGGCATTCCCGATCCAGAAAGCCGGCTCTCGGCCTATCCGCACCAGCTCTCCGGCGGCCAGCGGCAGCGGGTGATGATCGCCATGGCGCTCGCCAACGCGCCCGACCTGCTGATCGCCGACGAGCCGACCACCGCCCTCGACGTGACCGTGCAGGCGCAGATCCTGACGCTCCTGAAGGCGCTGCAGGCGCGGCACGGCATGGCCATCCTGTTCATCACCCACGACCTCGGCATCGTCGAGCGCTTCGCCGACGACGTGGTGGTGATGACCAAGGGCGAGGTGGTGGAAGCCGGCCCGACGGCCGAAGTGTTCGCGGCGCCGAAGCATGCCTATACCCGCCATCTGATGGCGGCGGCGCCCAAGGGCGAGCCGCCAGCCGCCGCGCCCGGCGCGCCGGTCGTCGTCGAAGCCGAACAGTTGCGGGTGTGGTTCCCGATCAAGGCCGGATTTCTTCGCCGCACCGTCGGCCACGTCAAGGCGGTGGACGGCGTCGACCTCAGGCTCAGGGCCGGCCAGACGCTGGGCGTGGTCGGCGAAAGCGGCTCGGGCAAGACGACGCTCGGCCTCGCCCTCCTGCGCCTGATTTCCTCGGAGGGGCCGATCGTCGTGCTCGGCCGCCGCATCGACGGGCTGGAGTCCCGCGCCATGCGGCCACTGAGGCGCGACGTGCAGGCCGTCTTCCAGGACCCCTACGGCTCGCTGTCACCGCGCATGACGGTGGCCGACATCGTCGGCGAGGGCCTCGCCGTGCACGAGCCCGGCCTCACGGCCGAGGCCCGCGACGCCCGCGTGGTCGAAGCGCTTGCCGAGGTGGGCCTCGATCCGGAGACGCGCCACCGCTATCCGCACGAATTCTCGGGCGGCCAGCGCCAGCGCATCGCCATCGCCCGGGCCATGGTGCTGAAGCCGAAGTTCGTCATGCTCGACGAGCCGACCTCGGCCCTCGACATGAGCGTGCAGGCGCAGGTGGTCGATCTGCTGCGCGACCTGCAGGCCCGGCACGGCCTTGCCTACATGTTCATTTCCCACGACCTCAAGGTGGTGCGGGCGCTGGCCAACGAGCTGATCGTCATGAAGGCGGGCAAGGTGGTGGAAGCCGGACCCGCCGCCCAAGTGTTCGCGGCGCCGAAAGAGCCCTATACGCGGGCGCTGATGGCGGCGGCCTTCCGCCTGGAAAGCGTCGGCGGCGTGGTCGCCGACGCCTAAGCGGGCTCGTCAGCCGCGCGAAAAAGCGTGCCGGCGTAGCCGCCGGCGGCAATGTCGCGGCAGAGCGGCTGCCATTCGCAGAGGGCGCAGGCGGGCTCGAAAGCGCCATCCCGGTAGGCGGCGCGCAGACGCGCCCTGATCATGCCATCGAGAACGAAACGGTCGCCCGTCCCGACCGGCCGGCCGAGCGCGGCGGCGACCAGGGCAAGCGCCCGTCGGTCGCGTTCGGGCACGGTCGCTTCATGGCAGTGGGGATGTTCCTCGACGCGGCAAAGGGGCGCGCAGATGTCGTCGGGGCCGTCGACGATCTCCGCCGTTGCGCCAGAGACGAGCCGGCCGGCTGTCGCCGTCATGCCGGCCACGAATTCCGGCGAGTAGCCGAGCCCCTTGTAGGTGAGGAGGCAGAGGAGATGGTGTCCCCTCAGCCTCACCGTTTCGCTGTCGGTCAACCGGCCGCCTTGCGGTCGCGCTCGCGGCGGCGTTCGGCCGACGGCTGGTAGGCGATGCGGGCGTGGAAGGCGCAATAGGGAATGCCGACTTCCGACTTGCGGCCGCAGAAGAAGAAATCCGGCTTGCCGGGATCGCCGACCGGCCACTTGCAGGTGCTCTCCGTCAGGGAGAGGATGGTCACCTTCTCGAACACCGGCGGCTCGATCTCGGCGACGGTGGCCACGGCCAGCGCCTCTTCGGCCTGGGCGTCGGCCTTGAGGGCCGTGGCGCCGATGGTGATCGGCCGGGCCGGCGCTGCCGGACGGCTGGTCGACTGGGTCTGCGCCACCGGACGGCTGGCGGTCTTGACGCGCGGTGGAGCGGCGACCGTCGGCCGCGCCGGCTGCACCTGCGGCTTCGACCGGCCGGACAGTCCGAGCCGGTGCACTTTGCCGATCACCGCGTTACGGGTCACGGCGCCGAGCTCAGCCGCAATCTGGCTGGCGCTCAACCCTTCAGACCAGAGCGTCTTGAGGCGCTCGACGCGTTCGTCGGTCCAGGACATCTTGTCACCCTCTCTTCGCCGCATCACCCGGGGAATCCCTCAGGACACGCCCGGTCCATCTTTCGGTCCGGCAACGCAAAACACATGCGATTGTATCGCTGGAGCGTCCCGCCACGATATCTCGTGGCGACGACATCTAGGCTACAATGGGCGTTCTCTCCGGCGCAATGACCGCCGAGTCACGCCCCGCGGCGCTTTACGACTTTTCAACAAATATCGTGGCGCCGCCGCATCGCTTCAACCGCCGTTGGCAAATCTGATTCGCCGGGAATGGAAGTACTTGTCCGGCTGCCGTAATTTCGAGCGGCCCCAGCGCAAAAACCTTGACAGTTCCGGCTTTTCCCATGGTATAGAGCCGCCTTGCGAGGGGCCGCGCCGCCGAGAAGCCGGGGGCGCGGCTTACTTTTTTCATCCCGCCGGCCTCGCGGCAGCGGCACCGGCATCCGCAGGAAACTTCTATCACTGAAAAGGAAACTGTCATGACCGCCCCCGGTTCCACCTCTCCGCTCTATGCGACGTTCTCGCGCGCGGACGTGGCCTTCGAACGAGGTGAGGGGGCCTGGCTCATCGACAGCCGAGGCGAGCGCTGGCTCGATTTCGGTTCCGGCATTGCCGTCAATGCCCTCGGGCACGCCCATCCGCATCTCGTCGCGACGCTGAAGGCGCAGGCCGAAAAGGTCTGGCACGTCTCCAATGCGTTCCGCATCCCCGATCAGGAGCGGCTGGCCGAGCGGCTCGTCGCCAGCACCTTCGCCGACCGCTGCTTCTTCACCAATTCGGGCGCCGAAGCGCTGGAATGCGCCTTCAAGACGGTGCGCCGCTACCACTGGGCGAACGGCCATCCCGAGCGCTTCCGCATCATCACCATGGAAGGCGCCTTCCATGGCCGGACGCTGGCGACCATCGCCGCCGGCGGGCAGGAGAAGTATCTCGAGGGCTTCGGGCCGAAGGTCGACGGCTTCGACCAGGTGCCGTTCAACGACATCGCGGCGGTCAGGGCGGCGGTGACGGCGGAAACCGCCGGCATCCTGGTCGAGCCGATCCAGGGCGAGGGCGGCGTGCGCGTCATCCCGCCCGAGAGCCTCAGGGCGCTGCGGCAGATCTGCGACGACCACGGCCTGCTGCTGATCTTCGACGAGGTCCAGTGCGGCTATGGGCGCAGCGGCCGCTTCTTCGCCCATGAATGGGCCGGCGTGACGCCGGACGTGATGGCGGTGGCCAAGGGCATCGGCGGCGGCTTTCCGCTCGGCGCCTGCCTCGCCACGGACGCGGCGGCGGCGGCGATGACGGCCGGCGTGCATGGCACCACCTACGGCGGCAATCCGCTGGCCATGGCGGTGGGCAACGCCGTTCTCGACGTCGTGCTGGCGGACGGCTTCCTCGAGCGGGTGCGCGCCGCCAGCCTGCGCTTCAAGCAGGCGCTTGCCGGCATCGTCGACCGCTATCCCGATCTTTTCGAAGAGGTGCGCGGCGAGGGGCTGCTGATCGGCCTCAAGTGCAGGCGGCCGGTGGCCGAGATGAACGCCGCTTTCCGCGACCAGCATCTTCTCACCATGGCCGCCGGCGACGGCGTCGTTCGCCTGCTGCCGCCGCTGATCGTCGGTGACGACGAGATCCTCGAGGCGGTCAAGCGCATCGACGACGCCGCCATCGCCCTTTCCGCCGCGCCCTCCGCCGCCCCCGAGGCGGCCGCCGCCAAGTCGGCCTGAGCGAGACCACAGAAATGACCGACAACAATCCCAATCACTTCCTCGACCTCACCGATCTCTCCGGCGACGAGCTGCGCGCCATTCTCGCCCGCGCCCGCGACCTCAAGTCGAAGGTGAACGGCTGCCGCCCCGGCGTCGGCCCGCTGGCCGGCAAGGTGCTGGCGATGATCTTCGAGCGGCCGTCGACCCGCACCCGCGTTTCCTTCGACGTCGGCATGCGTCAGCTCGGCGGCGAGACCGTCATGCTGACCGGCGCCGAGATGCAGATCGGCCGCGGCGAAACCATAGCCGACACCGCCCGCGTCATGTCGCGCTATGTCGACGCCATGATGATCCGCATCCTCGACGTCAACGCCCTGCACGAGCTGGCCGAATACGCCACCGTGCCGGTGATCAACGGCCTCACCAAGGTCAGCCATCCGACGCAGGTGATGGCCGACATCATGACCTACGAGGAGCACCGCGGCTCGGTGGCGGGCAAGACCTTCGCCTGGACCGGCGACGGCAACAACGTGCTGAATTCGCTGGTGCACGCGGCGGCCCGCTTCGGCTACACCATGCGCATCGCCACGCCGAAGGAGCTCGCCCCGGCGCAAGGGCCGATCGACTGGGCGCGCGCCAACGGCGGCCGTATCGAGGTGACCAACGACCCGTTCGAGGCCGTCGACGGCGCCGACGCCATCTTCACCGACACCTGGGTGTCGATGGGCGACGAGGAGGGCGAGCGCCGCCGCCACAACCTGCTGACGCCCTACCAGGTCAACGACCGCCTGATGGCCGCCGCCGACAAGGACGCCGTGTTCATGCATTGCCTGCCGGCCCATCGCGGCGACGAGGTGACCTCGTCGGTGATGGACGGGCCGCGTTCGATCGTCTTCGACGAGGCCGAGAACCGCCTGCACGCCCACAAGGGCATCCTGGCCTGGTGCTTCGGCGCGATGGAGGACTGATGAGCGCCGTCGATCGCCCCTTCGCCCCCGCCGGCGATGACGCCGTGCTGCCGTTCGCCGTCGAGGCCCTCGACCTGCGCGGCCGCGTCGTGCGGCTCGGACCGGCGATCGACACCATCCTCGGCCGGCACCACTATCCGCCCGCCGTCTCGCGCCTGCTGGCCGAGGCGGTGGCGCTGACGGCGCTGATCGGCACCTCGATGAAATTCGAGGGCCGGTTCATCCTGCAAACGCAGTCGGACGGCCCGGTGAGCATGCTGGTGGTCGACTTCGACGCGCCCGACGCCGTGCGCGCCTGCGCCCGCTTCGATGCCGGCGCCGTGGCGGAGGCTGTCGCCGCCGGGCGCGACCGGCCGGAGGACCTGCTCGGCCGCGGGCATCTCGCCATGACGGTCGACCAGGGCGCCCACATGAGCCGCTACCAGGGCATCGTCGAACTCGACGGCCGCTCGCTGGAAGAAGCCGCCCACGGCTATTTCCTGCAGTCGGAGCAGATCCCGACGCGCGTTCGTCTCGCGGTCGCCGAGGTGCTGACCCGCGATCCCGGACACGAGCCGCAGCGGGGCTGGCGGGCCGGCGGCCTGTTCCTGCAATTCCTGCCGGACTCCTCCGAGCGCACCGGCCACCGGGACCTGCATCCCGGCGACGCCCCGGCAGGGACGGCGGCAAGCGTCGAAGAGGACGACGCCTGGGTGGAGGCGCAGAGCCTTGCCGGCACCATCGAGGACGACGAACTGATCGATCCGGCGGTCGGCGCCGAGACCCTGCTCTACCGGCTGTTCCATGAACGCGGCGTCCGCGTGTTCGAGCCGCAGCCGCTCGTCGAGCGCTGCCGCTGCTCGCGCGACAGCGTCAAGGCGATGATCGCCTCCTTCTCGCCGGCCGAACGTCTGGACATGGTGGAGAACGGCCGCATCGGCGTCACCTGCGAGTTCTGCTCGACGCACTACGACTTCGACCCGCAGGAATTCGAGACGGAATAACCCCCCGGAACCCCGAGGCGCCTCAGGCGCCCGGGCCGCGCAGCGCCAGCGTCTCCGGTCCTTCCGGCGGGCGCTGCCGCTCCATCTCCGCCTTGAGGCGGGCGGCCTCGCGCCGGCTCTGCCGGGCGGCGCGGCGGACGTGCCCCTGGCCGAACCAGGAACCGACGCCGCCGATCAGCACGCCGACCGCCAGCGTGGCGAAGAACACCACGTAGAGCGGCACCGCGAGCGAGAAGAACGGCGCCGACGGGTTGAACGGGTCGAGCACCAGGGTCACGATCTGGTTGTTGACGACGGCGAGCGCCACGACCACGATGGCGAGCGGGCCGAGGATGACGATCCGCAGAAAGGTCTTCACGGGGGCGTCTCTCCTGCCGACCGGACGTCAGCTCACCTTGCCGTCGTTGAGGCGCTCGCGCATTTCCTTGCCGGTCTTGAAGAAGGGCACGAACTTCTCGGAAACCGGCACCTTCTCGCCGGTGCGCGGATTGCGCCCGGTGCGGGCCGGCCGGCTCTTCACCGAGAAAGCACCGAAGCCTCTGAGTTCCACGCGATCGCCGCTCTTCATGGCGTCGACGACAGTGCCGAGGATCGTGTTGACGATGTTCTCGATGTCGCGCTGGTAGAGGTGCGGATTCTGCGCCGCGATACGCGCAACCAGTTCAGACTTGATCATGGGCGAAAAGCTCCCTGCCGGCCGAGCGAAAGAAAAAAGTCATTGAAGGTTCGAGCCTTAAGGGTGCCAAACTGACACGAGGCCGTCAAGCCGACCTTCGCTATTCCATGCCGAAAGATCGATGCCGATCAGGCGGCCGGCCGCCGCCATGGCCCGGTCGGCGATCCCGAAGCCGGCATAGGGCCGCTCGGGCGCCCAGTCGACCACCTTGAGATCCTTGCCGATGCCCTTGGCGCCTTCAAGCCAGGTGACCGCCTCATCCTCGCCGCCGATCTCGTCGACCAGCCGAAGATCGAGCGCCTGCCGACCGGAATAGACGGAACCGTCGGCGAGCTTCAGCGCATCGGGCCTGGCCAGGCTGCGCCGTTCGGCGACGATGTCGATGAACCAGGCGTAGGTGTCGTCGACGAGCCGCTGGATCATGGCGGCGGCGCCCGGCTGCTCGGGATAGGTGAAGGGCGACGGCTCGGCCTTGAGCGGCGCCGATTTGATGGTCTTCACCTCGACGCCGATATTCTGCATCAGCGCGCCGACGTTGCCGTACTGGAACAACACGCCGATCGAGCCGGTGATGGACGTCCGCTCGGCGAAGATGCGGTCGGTGGCGATCGCCGTCATGTAGCCGGCCGAGGTGGCGAGCGTCCCCATGGTGGCGACCACCGGCTTCTTCGCGGCGATGTCGCGCAGACCGTCGTAGAGCTCCTCGCCGCCGACCGTGGTGCCGCCAGGACTGTCGATGGCGACGATCACCGCCTTGACGGCATCGGAGGAGGCGATGTCCTTCAGCATCTTCCGCTGTCCGGCGTCGGAGAGAATCATGCCGGAGACGGTGACGCGGGCGATGTGGGGCGCGCTCTTGCTCGACATGCCGCCGCCGGCATAAAGCCCGAAGGCGACGGCGACACCGACGGCGAGCAGGAGAGTGATGCCGCGCCAGAAATAGAGCCGGCGCTTCAACCGCCGCCGCTCGACGATGGCATCCGCTTCAAGGGTCATGAGGCGCCTCCCCGCTTGCCGGTTGCGATGGACCTGAGGTAGCAGCACGGCGGCCGGCCGGCAAGACAAACCGCCAGATCGTCGTGCGTCCTGACGAACGCGCAACGATCTAGTTTTTGTTATCGCATCGGATGTTCCGAAAACCGGATTCCACTTCTCGGTCCGATGCTCCGGGCGGGCCCTCCGGCCCGGACGACACCATCGGGAGTTGGTGCCAAGTCTAAACGACTTCAATCATAGTTGAAAAAAAGAAAAGGGCGTCGTGTTCGGCGACGCCCTCGTTTCTGACCTTGCGATGCCAAGCATCGTTTGAGGTCGGCAAGCCTCGAAGGTTGAGGCCCGTCTTGACGTCCGGACTCGGATCGAGTGGACAGTTATTAATATTGTCCCGATGCTTGCTCTCGTCAAGGATACCTTGGGCGCAGTGGTAATAATTCGTAGAAAGAAAAAAGGCCCGCGCGGGGCGGGCCTTTCTCGCTGTCCGGAAGCGGCGTTTTGCGCCGGCTTATTCGCCTTCCTGGCGGGCCTTGAGGGCGGCACCGAGGATGTCGCCGAGCGAGGCGCCCGAGTCGGAGGAGCCGAACTGAGCGACGGCTTCCTTCTCCTCGGCGATCTCCAGGGCCTTGATCGACAGGCCGACCTTGCGGGTCTTCTTGTCGAACTGGGTGACGCGGGCATCGAACTTCTCGCCGACGGCGAAGCGTTCGGCGCGCTGATCGTTGCGGTCGCGGGCGAGGTCGCCACGGCGGATGAAGGCGGTGATGTCGGTGTCGACGATCCGCACCTCGAGCCCGGCTTCCTTGACCTCGACCACCTCGCAGGTGACCACGGAGTTGCGGCGGATCTCGCCGGCCGATTCCATCGGGTCGCCGCCGAGCTGCTTCATGCCGAGGCTGATGCGCTCCTTCTCGACGTCGACGTCGAGGACGACCGCCTTGACGACGTCACCCTTGCCGAATTCCTCGATGACCTGCTCGCCCGGACGGTTCCAGTCGAGGTCGGAGAGGTGGACCATGCCGTCCACATCGCCGTCGAGGCCGATGAACAGGCCGAACTCGGTCTTGTTCTTGACCTCGCCTTCGACCACCGAACCGACGGGATACTTCTCGAGGAAGGCTTCCCAGGGGTTCTGCAGCGTCTGCTTGAGGCCGAGGGAGATGCGGCGCTTGACCGAATCCACCTCGAGGACCATGACCTCCACTTCCTGGCTGGTCGAGACGATCTTGCCGGGATGGACGTTCTTCTTGGTCCAGCTCATCTCGGAGACGTGGATCAGGCCTTCGATGCCCGGCTCCAGCTCCACGAAGGCACCGTAGTCGGTGATGTTGGTGACGCGGCCGGTGAACTTGGCGCCGACCGGGTACTTGGCCTCGATGGCATCCCAGGGATCGTTCTCGAGCTGCTTCATGCCGAGGCTGATGCGGTGCGTCTCCTGATTGACGCGGACGATCTGCACCTTGACCTGCTGGCCGATCGACAGCACCTCGGACGGGTGGTTGATGCGGCGCCAGGCGATGTCGGTGACGTGCAGCAGGCCGTCGATGCCGCCGAGGTCGACGAACGCACCGTAATCGGTGATGTTCTTGACGACGCCGTCGACGATCTGGCCTTCCTCGAGGCTCGACACCAGCTCGGAGCGCTGCTCGGCGCGGGTCTCTTCGAGGACGACGCGGCGCGACACGACGATGTTGCCGCGGCGCTTGTCCATCTTCAGGATCTGGAAGGGCTGCGGCGTGTGCATCAGCGGGGCGACGTCGCGCACCGGGCGGATGTCGACCTGCGAGCGCGGCAGGAAGGCCATGGCGCCGTCGAGATCGACGGTGAAGCCGCCCTTGACCTGGTTGGAGATCTGGCCGACCACCTTCTCGCCCTTCTCGAAGGCGACTTCGAGACGGACCCAGCTCTCTTCGCGGCGAGCCTTGTCGCGTGACAGGACCGCTTCACCGAGCGCGTTCTCGACGCGCTCAAGGTAGACTTCCACCGTGTCGCCGACCTTCAGCTCGCCGTCACGGGCCTTGGCGCCGAACTCCTTGAGCGGCACGCGGCCCTCGACCTTCAGGCCGACGTCGATGACGGCGAGGTCCTTCTCGATGGCGACGATGGTGCCCTTGACGACGGTGCCCTCGGCCACGTCCGAAGCGGTGAGGCTCTCGGCGAGCAGGGCGGCGAAGTCCTCGCGGGTGGGATTGAGTTGAGACATTGAAACTCCTGGGGTGCCGGCAAGGCCGGCGGCGTCGGCGGGTAAGAGTTGCCCCGTCCCTCCGATCCGGTGAACCACCTGACCCACGCCCAAAGGCAGGGTGCCGACGCGACTTCGACCGGACGGACGAGGATGAACAGCTTCACGGGCGGGGCCAGGGGCTCCGCCCGAAAGTCGGGCTTCTATAGCGGAGGATGCCGGCGGTATCAAGGCACAAAAAGGCGGAATTTCGCGCCTTTTCGCGCCGCACGGCGAGGATTTAGTCCCTCTGCCGCCAATTTTCGACGAAGGACAGCGCCGTCGCCAGCACCTCGGCCGGCCCCAGCGCCGACGTGTCGATGACGATGGCGTCGTCGGCCGGCCGGAGAGGCGCCTCGGCACGGCCGCTGTCGCGAGCGTCGCGGGCCTTCACCTCGGCGAGAATCGCCTGGTAATCGACGGCCCGGCCCTTGGCGAGGAGCTCGTCGGTGCGGCGGCGGGCGCGCACCTCGGCGCTCGCGGTGACGTAGAGCTTCACGTCGGCGTCGGGGCAGATCACCGTGCCGATATCGCGGCCGTCGAGCACGGCGCCGCGCGGTCCGTGGGCGAAATCGCGCTGGAAAGCGACGAGAGCGGCGCGGACGCCCGGATGGACGGCCACGCGCGAGGCGAGCTCGCCGGCCTCGCGGCCCCTGAGGTCGGGGCGCCGAAGGTCGGCCGGCGTCAGCTTCCCGGCAACGACGGTGGCCGCCGCCGCGTCGTCGAGGTCGAGGCCGGCGAGCTGCATCAGCTTGCCGATCGCCCGGTAGAGAAGTCCGGTATCGAGATAGGGCAGGTCGAGCCGGCCGGCGAGGCTCTGGGCCAGCGTGCCCTTGCCGGCCGCCGCCGGTCCGTCGATGGCGATGAGAAGCGGCTTGTTCGCCGAGACGTCGGACATCTCAGGCATCGGCCGCCTCCGCGGCCTCGAAGGAGGCGCCGAGGCCGGTCATCAGCGCCTCGAAGGTCGGGAAGGACGTGGCGATCATCGACGCGTCGTCGACGCTCACCGGGTTGCCGGCCACCATGCCGAGCACCAGGAAGCTCATGGCGATGCGGTGATCGAGATGGGTGACGACCCTGCCGCCGCCGGCGATGCGGCCGCCGCGCACCGACAGCCAGTCGGGGCCTTCGGAACAGGCGACGCCGTTGACCCGGAGGCCGGCGGCGACGGCGGCGAGGCGATCGGATTCCTTGACCCGCATCTCGCCGATGCCGGGCATGCGCGTTTCGCCGCTGGCCGCCGCCGCGGCAACGGCGAGGATGGGATACTCGTCGATCATCGACGGCGCCCGCTCGGCCGGCACCGTGACGCCCTTGAGCTCGGCATGGCGCACCCGGAGGTCGGCGAGGCGCTCGCCGCCGGTCGTCCGCTCGGCCGTCACCTCGATGTCGGCGCCCATTTCGAGAAGCGTGTCGATGAGGCCGATGCGGGCCGGATTCATCAGCACGCCCTCGACGGTGACGTCGGAACCTTCCACCAGCGTCGCCGCGACGATCGGGAAGGCGGCCGACGACGGGTCGGCCGGCACGTCGATCGCCTGCGGCTTCAGCTCGGGCCGGCCGGCCAGGGCGATGCGGCGGCCGCCGCCCGGCTCGTCGGAAATTTCGATGTCGGCTCCGAAGCCCTTCAGCATGCGCTCGGTATGGTCGCGGGTGAACACCGGCTCGATCACCGTGGTGACGCCGGGCGTGCCGAGGCCGGCGAGCAGCACCGCCGACTTCACCTGCGCCGAGGACACCGGCAGCCGGTAGGTGATCGGCAGCGGCAGGCGCGGTCCGCGCATGGTGAGCGGCAGGCGGCCGCCGGAGCGGGCGATCACCTCGACGCCCATCTCGGACAGCGGCTCCAATACCCGGCCCATCGGCCGCTTGATGAGGGAGGCGTCGCCGGTGAAGGTGACGGCGATCGGCTGGGCGGCGGCAAGGCCCATGGTGAGGCGCACGCCGGTGCCGGCATTGCCGAAGTCGACGATACCGGCCGGCTCCAGCAGGCCGCCGACGCCGAGGCCGTTCACCCGCCAGACGCCGGCGTCGTCGCGGATCACCGTGGCGCCGAAGGCGCGCATGGCGGCCGCCGTATTCATCACGTCCTCGGCCTCCAGAAGGCCGGTGATGACGGTCTCGCCGACGGCGAGCGCACCGAGCATCAGCGCGCGATGCGAGATCGACTTGTCGCCGGGAACGCGGACACGGCCCCGGAGCGGGGCGGATGTCAGGGAGGTCAGCGGACGGGCGATCGCCTGGGAAGCCATGGAGCGGAACACCTGATACGAACTTGCGAAGATGCTGACGCACCCGCTCGTTGAACTGGTCGTGAATTGCTCACCGCCCTCAATGGCATGAGAAATTCACGAACGGAATACCGGGGCGCATTTTTCAATGGCGCCCGCCGTGGCACCTCTCGCCCCGGCGGGGTTCCGTAGGTGTTGCGGCCGCTCTAGCATAGCCGGACGGCCGCGTCACTTGCCCGAAGCGGCCGCCGGAGAGGGCGAGCCGGCCGGATTGCCCGGCCATCGCCACCAATTCACCTTTGACAGACCCCCCGGTTTGCCTATATGTGCCTGCCCGATTTACCTGACAACGCGAGGCCGACCGTGGCGAAACCTGAACTTGGGCTGAAGCGTCTTTGCCCCAGCTGTGGCGCGAAGTATTACGATCTCAACCGTTCCCCCATTCTCTGCCCGAAATGCGGTGCCCAGTTCGACGCCGGACTGGCGGCGCGGGCCCGGCCGGCGACCGCCATCGACGACGAAGAGGACAACGAGGAGGAGATCACCGAGGTGGGCACGCTCACTCCAGAGTTCGTCAGCCTCGAGGATGCCGAGGACGCCGACGGCGACGACGTGCCCGATATCGAGGATTCCGACATCGAGGACGAGACGCCGGAGGACGACGTCTTCCTCGAGGAGGAAGACGAGGACGGCGGCGACATGTCCGACCTGATCGGCGATGTCGGCGACGAGGAAGAGCACTGAGCTCTCCGCCCATCCCGGGACAGTCAAGGCCGGCTGGCGCTCTGAACTGACCCCCGAAAGTTGGACACCAACGTTCGGGGGTTTTCTATGTCCAAGTACAGCGTTTCTTTCAAAGAACGCGTCGTTGCGTTTTATGGGGGTGGCGAGCGTAGCTACACAGATGTCGGG
>NZ_NQVN01000015.1 GCF_002770725.1 Pleomorphomonas carboxyditropha
GCAAAATGCGTCGATAGCGTCAGCATGAGGGCGGTTTGAACGGCGGTCATCTCTGAAGATCCTTTTGGCGAAGAATCTTCAATCTTACCCCTTCATCCCGCTCTCACTTAAACTGTCGTGTACGGTGAACAGGTTCGCCAAAAATGCTCTATCTCTTTGATTAGGCGCAATTTCGGACACAAAACCGGTTCCCACTTTTGCTGAAATTGCTCTAGAGCCGCGGGCGCGGGACCAGACGGATGGCCCTCGCCCCTGTCAAGTCTCGGCCATCTTCGCCGGCGCTCCCGGGTCCGCCGTGTCGGCGGCGTCATCGGGCGCCGGGCGATTGGCCGCCCACGTGAGCAGGGCATCCAAAGCCGGGCACAAATCCTGCCCCCAGTCCGTCAGGGCATATTCCACCTTCGGCGGAACCTGATGATGGACGATGCGGCGGACGATGCCGTCGCCTTCCATCTGCCGGAGCTGCTGGATCAGCATCTTCTGGGAAATGCCGGGAATGGCGCGTTCGAGATCGGAGAAGCGCATGATCCGGCCGCCGAAGAGATGGAACAGGATCACCAGCTTCCATCGGCCTTCCAGCAGTTTCAAAGCCTGTTCGACACCTTCGGCGGCCGTCTCGCGCGTATAGGCATGAGACTTACTTTCAGGTGAGTACCTAACTTTTTCGTGCGTTCTTGTCATTTGGTAAGGCTACAGCCATTTTCCGCCTCACGCAATCCGATGGCCGGATGCAAGCGCTCACCAAAGGAAGAACCACATGATCAATCTGCCGGCGCCGATAGCCGCCTACTTCACAGCCGATCTGAAAGACGGCGACGCCGTGGCGCAATGCTTCACGGATGCCGCCGTCGTCAAGGACGAAGGCCAAACCTACACGGGGCGCGAAGCCATCCAGGCATGGAAGACCGATGTTTCCGCCAGATACAGCTACGTCAGCGAGCCCAGGGCAATCGCCGTCGAGGGCGACAGGACCGTGGTCACCAGCCGGCTGACCGGCAACTTCCCGGGAAGCCCGGTGGATCTGCGTTTCCTTTTCCGCCTCGACGGCGACAGGATCGCCGCGCTGGAGATCACTCCATGAGCTTCGACCTCGAACTTGCCGGCCGCCGCGCGCTGGTCACGGCCGGCACGAAGGGCGTCGGCGCGGCCGTGGTCGCCACCCTCGCCGCCGCCGGCGTCGAAGTGATCGCCACGGCACGCACCGTGCCGGACGGTTCCCCGGAAAACGTCCACTATGTCGCCGCCAATATTACGAAGGCCGACGGTTGCGGCAGGGTCGCCGAAGCCGTCCTCGACCGTCTGGGCGGCATCGACATCCTCGTCGATGTGCTGGGCGGCTCGTCGGCGCCTGCCGGCGGCTTCGCGGCGCTGACCGACGAGCAGTGGTCGAGGGAACTCGATCTCAACCTCATGCCGGCGGTGCGCCTCGACCGGGCGCTGCTGCCGTCGATGATCGCGCAGGGGTCCGGCGTCGTCATCCACGTGACGTCGATCCAGCACGTGTTGCCGCTGCCGGACTCGACGACGGCTTACGCCGCCGCCAAGGCCGCGCTGTCGACCTACAGCAAGAGTCTCTCCAAGGAGGTCACGCCCCAGGGCATCCGTGTCGTTCGCGTCTCGCCGGGCTGGATCGAGACCGAGGCCGCGGTCGCGCTGGCCGAACGTCTGGCGGCCGGCGCCGGAACCGACTACGAGGGCGGCAAGCGGATCATCATGGATGCGCTCGGCGGCATTCCGCTCGGCCGGCCGGCCAAGCCGCAGGAGGTCGCCGACCTCATCGCCTTTCTCGTATCGCCGCGAGCCGCTGCGATCACGGGAACCGAATTCACCATCGACGGCGGCACGGTTCCCACCGCTTGATGCCATACCAATGAAGCATCATCGCGCTTCTCCATGCGGGCGGGCCGGCGACGAACCTGTTATGACATCTCGTCCCTCCGATTCTTTTCCGAGCCGTCGTGATCGCCGATCCCCTGCATATCCTGAAAACCGTCTACGGCTACGATGCCTTCCGCGGACTCCAGGCTGACATCGTCGACCACGTCATGGCCGGCAACAACGCCTTCGTGCTGATGCCGACGGGCGGCGGCAAATCCCTCTGCTATCAGATACCGGCGATGGCCCGGCCCGGCATGGGCCTCGTCGTCTCGCCGCTGATCGCCCTGATGGCCGATCAGGTGGCGGCGCTGCGGCAGGCGGGCGTCAAGGCCGCCGCGCTCAATTCCGACCTGCAGGGCGACGAGCGGCATATGCTGTGGCGCGAGATATCGAGCGGGGCGCTGGATCTCCTCTACGTCGCGCCCGAGACGCTGCTGAGACCCGACATTCTGGACCTGCTGCACCGCACGCCGCTGTCGCTGATCGCCATCGACGAGGCGCATTGCCTGTCGCAGTGGGGGCACGATTTCCGTCCCTCCTACCGTCAGCTCGACGCGCTCGTCGCGCAATTCCCCGACACGCCGCGCATGGCGCTGACGGCGACCGCCGATGCGCCGACGCGCGCGGAAATCCTGTCGCATCTCCGGATCGCCGAAAGCGATGCCTTCATTGCCGGCTTCGACCGCCCCAATATTCGCTATGCCATCGCGGAGAAGGACAATCCGCGGGCGCAACTGAAGCACTTCCTGAAGGAGCACGAGGGCGAAAGCGGCATCGTCTACTGCCTGTCGAAGCGAAAGACGGAGGAGATGGCGGCCTGGCTCCGCGACCAGGGCTATACCGCGCTGCCCTACCATGGCGGCATGGACAAGGCGGAGCGCCAGACGAACCAGACGCGTTTCCATCGCGAGGAGGCCGTCATCATGGTGGCCACCATCGCCTTCGGCATGGGCATCGACAAGCCCGACGTGCGCTTCGTCGCGCATCTCGACCTGCCCGGCAGCATCGAGGCCTATTACCAGGAGACCGGGCGCGCCGGCCGCGACGGACTGCCGTCGGACACGCTGATGCTCTACGGCCACGAAGACATCGTCCTGCGCAGGCGTTTCATCGAGGAGTCCGACGCGCCGGAGCCGCGCAAGCACACGGAGCGGCAGAAGCTTGACGCGCTCCTGGGCCTCGCCGAGACGGCAGGCTGTCGGAGACAGGCGCTGCTGGCCTATTTCGGCGACCATTCCGGGCCTTGCGGCAATTGCGACACCTGCGCCGAGCCGCCGGACCTGTTCGACGGGACGGTCGCCACGCTGAAGGCCCTGTCCTGCATCCACAGGACCGGCGAACGCTTCGGCCAGGCCTACATCGTCGAGGTGCTGCTGGGCGGATCGGACGAGCGCATCGCCCAGTTCGGCCACGACCGTATCTCGACCTACGGCATCGGCAAGGAGCACGACAGCCGGACCTGGCGGGCGATCCTGCGCCAGTTGATCGCGCTTCGGCTTGTCGACGTCGACCTGGCCGGCCACGGCGGGCTGTCGATCTCGGAGGCCGGCCGCCGGTTTCTGCGCGAAAGACCGTCCCTCATGCTGCGGGTGCCGACAAAACCGCGAGCCACCCGGGTCAAGGGCGCCGCCTCCCGGACGCCGACCGCCCTGCCGGAGACCGACCGGACGCTGTTCCAGGCGCTGCGCGAGAAACGCACCGAAATCGCCCGCGCGCAGAGCGTGCCGCCCTATGTGATCTTCCACGACAGGACGCTCATCGAACTGGCCGCCGCGCGCCCCGGCTCGCGGTCCCAGATGGCGAAGATCCCCGGCGTCGGAGAGGTCAAGCTCGATCGCTACGGCGATGCCTTTCTCGCCGTGATCGCCGAGCACGAAGAATAGCCCGGATTCCCGTTGGATGTCGGGCCGACTGCTCCCTCGGGGGCCGGTACTCTCGGATCCGTACGTCGTCATCGTGCCGCATGAATCCGGCGACAGAGTTGCCTGTACCTGGCTCACGACGACGCGCGCGGGGCCGTGGCCTGGCGGACGAGCCATTCGCCGAATTCGCGCACGCCGGGCTTGGCGCCGGAGTTCGGGTACAGGAAATAATAGGACAGATCGTCCTGGTAGTTGAGAAGAAACGGATAAAACAAGCGACCGAGGCGGACGTCCTCCTCGACGAGGATCGTCTCGGCGAGCGCGACGCCGACGCCTTCGAGCGCGGCCTGATAGCAGTATGAGCCGTGATCGAAGACCAGCCAGCCGGCCGGTTCCAGTTGGGCGCGGCCGGCGGCCTGAAGCCATTTCGGCCAGATATCGGAGCGCGTCCGCGACACGATGAGAACATGGCGGCCGAGGTCGGCTACCGTGTCGAGCGCTGGGTCGCCGGTGCGAAGCGGACGCGAGACCGGGCGAAAGACGATCGGCGCTACGTGCGTGGCGTGAAATCCCGGCCAGTCATCGCGGGTGCCGGTACGGATCGCGCAGTCGGCCTGGCTGCGGCGCAGATCGACCGGCCCGTTGTCGGCCGAAATTTCTACCTGGATGTGGGGATGCTCGGCGTAGAAGCTTGCAAGGCGGGGGATCAGCCAGCGCATGTTGAAGCTCTGGTAGCCGAGGAAACGGACCGTGACGCGCTCCTGAGGCTTGGCCAGCGCCCGCGTTACCTCGTCGAGTTGCGACAGCAGCTCGGTGATCTTCTCGAAATAGCTCCGCCCTTTCGCGGTCAGTCGAATCTCGCGATGGAGCCGCTCGAACAGTGGCTCGCCAAGCCAATCCTCCAGCGTCCTGACCTGCTTGCTCACCGCGGACTGCGTCACGTGCAATTCGTCCGCCGCTTCCGACATCGATTCCAGACGCGCGGCGGACTCGAAAGCCCTCAGGGCATTCATTGGGGGAAGATGCCAACGGACCAACACATCACTCCGTCGACATGAGCAGAAGGAATGCGAACGAGGAAGTTTTATCGTTTGAACCCGATATCAGTCAATGGAATGTATTTCCGGCGCAAAGCACTCGGGATGCCCGGCGCATCAACTATCAGGCGCGTCATGCATAGGCTCAACCACTGCATGACGATCATTGTCCCGGTATCGGATCACGAGCGATAGCCATGTATAGACATGTCGACCTTACATTCAAACCCTATCCGGCCCCCGTGGGCGACGGCGACGGAGTCATCCGGCCCAATCTCGGCTACCGGCCGGAGGCACCGATTCATTACGAACCGGTCGGGGCGGAACGCGACAAGGTCGACATCCTGAGCTTCTACCGCTCCACGTATGCCATGTCGGGCGTGCAGCCGGGCGAGATCTTCCAGAAGCAGATTCTGACCACCAAGCCCTGGACCACCTACGCCACTTTCCACAATCCCAGCGAAACCGACGGGTGGGCGGGCAAGTATCTGGCCGAACTACCGGCGCGCGATCTGGTCGGGTCGTTCACGCTGATCGACCTCGGCGACGTCGCCGGTGGCGTGATCACCGCGGATGCCCTGCGCGCCGCGCTCGGCGAACGCAAGCCGGAGCGGATTCTTTTCGCCCGCACGGACTATTCGCGCGGCCGGCCGGTGGAGCCGTCGGCCGACTATCTCGCCGGCTCGCCGGTTCTCGACGCAGACGCGGCGGCGTTCCTCGCCGGCCTCGGCATTCGCGTCTTCGGAACGGATTCCCGCAGCATCGATCCCCGCTATGCCGGCAAGGGCGACGCGGCGATCTACGAACAGCTCAATCGCGCCGGCATCGTCGTCGTCGACGACCTCGCCAACCTCTCGGACATCGAGCCACGTCACGGCACCGCCTTCATCGGCATTCCGCTGCCGATCCGTTGGGCGGTCGGAGGGCCGGTGCGCGCCTTCGCGGTCGATCTCGACAACCCGACCGATTTCGTCGATCTGTCGCACGAGGTCGACTTCTTTCCGAACACCCACAAGAACGATCCCCTGCCCTTCACACTACCGGTCAGCGAGGTCGCCCTCGATGAGATCGGCGACTACCCCAACCCGTGGCCGGGCCGCATCGAGCCGCGCGAGGAACAAGGCAAGACCCAGCGCGCCACCCGCCTGACGCCGTTCCGCATGGTCGACGCCGGACGGGAAGTCGGGCCGGACATGTATATCGAATACGCACACGGCACCGGCACCCACATCGAGGCGGCATTCTTCGACCCGTGGGGTCGGCATGGCGTGCCGGAGGAAGTGCTGAAGCGCTACATCCGCATTCCGCGCGATCGGCTGGTCGGCGAGGCGGTGCTGATCGACCTCGCCGACCAAGTCGGGCCGCTGCAGCAGATCGACAGCCGTCATCTGGAACGCAACAATCCCGGCATCAGACCGGGCGACATCTGCGTCATGCGCGCCGACATCACCGACTGGAGCTTCTACGGCAGCACGCCGGGCAACACTCCCGGCCTGTCGCCCGACGCCGCCATGTGGCTGGTGAAGCATAAGATCCGCGCGCTCGTGCTCGACTTCGCCGTCGAGAAGAGCGACCCGATGCCGTCGAGCCCGCTGGTGAAGTACACCCCCAACAAGATCCACTACTTCCTGCACAAGAACGACATTCCGGTCGTCGAGTGGTGCGTGAACATGAAACTGCTGCGCCAGAAGCGCTTCGTGCTCGCCATCTGCGCGCTACCCGCCAGCCACCAGGGCGGCTTCCCCGCCCAGGTCTTCGCCGTCGAGAAATGGTGACGGACGAAAGGAAGGCATGACACGCGGCGGGCCCGAAGAGCGGCCCGCCGCGACCGACAGAAATGACGGGTGGGCGGACCAACCGCCACCGAAACCAGGGAGGACACCAATGTTTGCAAGAGCCCTCGTCGCCGCGGCGGCGCTTCTCGCGCTGACGGCCGGCCCCCTCGCCGCCCAGACGCTCAACCTTCTCGTATCGGCTGGCGGGTCCGGCCGGACGTTCGAGTCGTCGGCCAACCAATTTCGCGAACAGACCGGCATCAATGTGCGGGTAATCCAGTACCCTTACGCGGAAGTCCGCGAAAAACAGCTTCTGGAACTGGTCGGCCAGACCGGCAACATCGACATCGTCAGCATCGACGGTTCGATCTGGCTGCCGGAGCTGACGCCGTTTCTGAAGCCGCTTGACGACGTGAACACATCGAACCTGATTCCATCGATGGTCGACCTGTTCCGCAGCGACGGCAAGCTTCTGGCGCTGCCGGTGCGCATCGCCGGCTGGGTGCTCATCTATCGCAAGGACCTGCTCGACCAGGCGGGACTGACACCACCCAAGACCTGGGCGGAGTTCCGCGCCGCCGCCACAACGCTGACCAAGGATGGTGTTTACGGCTTTGTTCCCGCCTTGAAGCAGGGCAACTACCTCGTCGTGCAATGGATCCCGTTCCTGTTCGGCCATGGCGGCGCCATTCTGACGCCGGACAAGAAACACGCCGCTTTCAATACGCCGGCCGGCCTCAAGGCGACGGAATACTTCGTCGGCCTGGTCAAGGACGGCCTGGTCCCGCCCGGCGCCAAGGCCTATGAGCAGTCGGACATCATCACGGCGATGTCGCAGGGCATCGGTGCCATGGCGATCACCTATTCGCCCTACTACCTCAACATGAACAGCGCCAAGGAATCGAAGGTGGCGGGCAAGCTCGATATCGCTCCCTTCCTGCCTTACGATCCCGACGCGGGCCTGAAGACCGGCCGCACGTTGATTTCCGGCTGGGGGTTCGGCGTCGCCGACAGCTCGCGCCATCCGGACGAGGCGAAGCAATTCATCCAGTTCATCGCCGGCGATAGCGAACAGAAGCGGATCGCCGTCGACAACAACAATGCGCCGACCTCGGCCGCGGTCTACCGCGATCCGGACTACCTGAAGGCCTTTCCCGCCGCCGCCAGCGTGCTGACCGCGCTGGAGAGCGCCGAGGACCGGCCTCTGATCGAAAACTGGACGGAGGTCGAGGACATCCTGGCGCGGGAACTGTCCGCCGCCATATCGGGCCTAAAGACGCCGCAGCAGGCGCTGTCCGACGCGGAAAAGGCAGTGAATGCCGCGCTCTGACGGCTCGACCGTCCGCCAGCGAGCGGGGAGCGCCATGCGGCCCTCCCCGCATCCTCCAGTTTCCCTAGAGCGTCTCCGTGTTTCATGGCAACGCAGAAACGCTCTATCCTATTGAATTAAAGCATTTTCTTCACGCGAACCGATATCCGCTCCGCTCGAAAATTCTCCAGGGACCCCGACATGCACAGCCCTACGACGTTCCGACCGCCGACCGCCGCGGCGGGCCTGCAGCGGCTGATCCCGCGCAGCGACCGCAGCCTCGCCTACACGCTGCTGGCGCCGGCGATCCTGACGCTTCTGGTCATCCTTCTGGTGCCCCTTGCCTACAATCTCTGGCTCAGCACGTATCAGTACAACCTGCTGCGCCCGCGCCAGACCGCCTTTACCGGGCTCGGCAACTACATCGATATCCTGACCAACCCGGCGCATCTCAACGCGCTGTGGATCACGGTGGCGTTCACCGCGTTTGCCGTGCTGGCCCAGACGCTGATCGGCACGGCGCTGGCGCTGCTGCTCAACATCGATTTCCCCGGCAACCATCTGGTGCGCACGCTGGTGCTGATGCCGATGCTGATCTCGGAGGTCGTGGCAGCGCTGTCCTGGCGGCTGATCTTCCACACCGAATTCGGCCTGCTGAACGCTCTGCTCGGCGTCGTCGGCATCGGCCCGAAAGTGTGGCTCGGCGAGGATCTTTCCTTCGTCTCGGTATTGGTGGTGGAGATCTGGCAGCACACGCCGTTCGTCATGCTGATCATTCTCGCCGGGCTGCAGACCATCCCGAACGAACTGATCGAGGCGTCACGGGTCGACGGCGCATCGCGCTGGCAGCGCTTCCGCTTTGTCGTGCTGCCGCTGCTCGTGCCGATCATCCTGCTGGCGCTGGTGTTCCGCACCATGTTCACGCTGCGCGTCTTCACGCCGGTCTGGGTGCTGACGAGCGGCGGCCCGGCCGACAGCACGCTGGTGATCGGTATCGACATCTACCGCACCGCCTTCCGCTACTACGACCTCGGCGCGGCGGCGGCGCTGTCGATCATCCTGCTCGTCGTCACGCTGATCATCACGCTCGCCTACATGCGCCTGCTCAGGCGGGAGGCCCTGTCATGATCCTTCTTCAACGCCTGGAAAAGGTGCTGCTCGCGGTCTGCATCGTCGTGGTGGTCGCCGTTGCCGTGACGCCGCTTGCCTGGATGATGCTCACCAGTTTGAAGCCGTCGCTGATCGCGGTGGCGAGCCCGCCGCAAATCCTGTTCACGCCGACGCTCGAGCATTATATCGCGCTGTTCTCGGGCGGCGACGCGGGCTCGACATTGGGACTCGCCTTCGTCAATTCGATCGTGGTGACGGCGGTGTCGATGCTGCTGACCATCGCCATCGCCTGCCCGGCGGCCTACGCGCTGTCGCGTCTGCGGCCGGCAGGCACGGCGTCGCTCACCGTCTTCATCATCGGTGTGCGCATGCTGCCGCCGATCGTGCTCGTGGTGCCGCTGTTCCGCTTCCTGCAGCCGCTAGGCCTCAACGACACCTATCTGGCGTTGCTGGTGCCCTATGTCGGGCTCTCCATCCCGCTGGCGGTATGGATGTTGATCGGCTTCTTCCAAAACCTGCCGCGCGAGCTGGAAGAGGCGGCGATGATCGATGGGTGTGGCCGTCTCGGCGCGTTCTGGCATGTCATCCTGCCGCTGGCGGCACCGGGCATGGCGGCGACATCGATCTTTACCGGCCTCCTCGCCTGGAACGATCTGGTGTTCTCCCTGCCGCTGACGACGACCCGCGCGGTGACGATGCCGGTGATCGCGGCGCGGATGCGCGTCGAGGAGGGGGTGTTGTGGGGCCAGCTCGGAGCCGTGTCCACCATCATGATCGTGCCGGTCATTCTGCTCACCTTCTTCGTCCAGAGGCACATCGTCAGCGGCATCGCCTCCGGCGCGGTCAAAGGCTGAGGCCGTCCATCCATCGTCCAAAGGAGCCGTCGTCATGGCTGAGGTCGCAATACGCAACGTCCGCAAATCCTTCGGCGCCATCGAGGTGCTGCATGGCGTGTCCGTCGACATCGCGGACGGGGAATTCGTCGTGCTCGTCGGGCCGTCCGGCTGCGGCAAATCGACCCTGCTGCGCATGGTGGCGGGCCTGGAGAAGATCACCGCCGGCGAGGTCGCCATCGAAGGGCATCCGATCAACGATCTCCCGCCCAAGGACCGCAACATCGCCATGGTGTTCCAGAACTATGCGCTCTATCCTCATATGACGGTGCGCGAGAACATCGGGTTTCCGCTGCGGATGGCCGGGACGGCGCCGGAGGAGGTCGCCCGCCGGGTCGAGCGGGCAGCCGACACGCTGGGGCTTAAGCCACTGCTCGATCGCCACCCGCGCCACCTCTCCGGCGGCCAGCGCCAGCGCGTCGCCATGGGGCGGGCGATCGTGCGCCAGCCGGCCGCCTTCCTGTTCGACGAGCCGCTGTCCAACCTCGATGCCCAGCTTCGGGCGCAGATGCGCACCGAGTTGAAGGAACTGCTCCAGACATTGGGAACCACCGCCCTCTACGTCACCCACGATCAGGTCGAGGCGATGACCATGGCCGACCGGGTGGTGGTGATGCGCGACGGCGTCATCGAGCAGATCGGCACGCCGCTCGACCTCTACGACCGCCCGGTCAACACCTTCGTCGCCCGATTCATCGGCCTGCCGTCGATGAATCTGCTGCCCGGCATCGTTTTGGCCGAGAGCGGAACGATCCTGATCGACGACGGCACCGCGCTGCCGTGCCCTGCAGCGACATGGCTGCCGATGGAGAATATCGTCTTCGGGTTCCGTTCGGAGACGCTCGCCATCGACGATACCGAGGGCATTCCCGCCCGCGTAGCGGTGATCGAGCCGATGGGTGGGCAGACGCAGGTTCTGTTCAAATTCGGCAGCCGAGATATCGTCGGCACCTTCTCGGCGCGGATCGCCGTGAAGGTCGGCCAGCAGGTTCGGCTGAGGCCCGATATGACGCTGGCGCATTTCTTCGATGCCGCCAGCGGACGACGCCTCGACGGCGGCCCGCCCCAAAGCGCTCTGGCCTAAACCCTCGCAAGGCATAGCGGCCAAGACCTCGATTGCTGAGCTGCGCTCACAAACCCATCCCGCAACGGACCGCTAATGCCGAAGGACCATGGCGGTTATATCTGCTTGAGCGCGTTCGTTTGCGCGCCGCCGAATTCCGTCAGCCAGGCGAGGATGCACCATTGAAAACGTCCGGATTTGCCGCAACCGATGCAAACATGCCGTTGCAACCCTTTTCCTTCGAGCGCCGCGAACCGCGCGCCAACGACGTCGCGATCGACATCCTCTATTGCGGGGTCTGCCATACCGACCTGCACATGACCCGCAACGACTGGGGCGGGTCGATCTATCCAATGGTCCCCGGCCATGAGATCGTCGGCCGGGTTTCCGCCATCGGCAGCGCCGTCTCGCGCTTCAAGGTCGGCGATCCTGTCGCGGTCGGCACCATCATCGACAGCTGCATGCAGTGCGACCAATGCCGCCGGAACGAGGAGCAGATGTGCCGCAAGGGCGTCACCCTGACCTACAACGGACAAGACCGGGTGACCGGCGACATCACATATGGCGGCTACTCCAGCCACATCGTCGTCCGGGAGGAATTCGTTCTGCGCGTGCCCGATGGCCTCGATCTGGCCCGCGCCGCGCCGCTGCTCTGCGCCGGCATCACCACCTATTCACCGCTGCGCAACTGGAATGTCGGTCCCGGCAGCCGGGTGGGTGTGGTCGGTCTGGGCGGCCTCGGGCATCTGGCCGTCAAATTCGCGTCCGCCCTTGGCGCGCATGTCACCGTGCTGACCCGCTCCGAGGGGAAGGCGGATACCGCGCGCCAACTGGGGGCGGACGACGTGCTGCTGTCGACCTCGGCCGAGCAGATGGCGTCGGCCGCCTTTGCCTTCGACGTCATCATCGACACCGTGCCCTACGAGCACGATCTCGGCCCCTACCTCGACCTCCTGGATGCCGACGGCACGCTCGTCATCGCCGGCTCGCTGGTCGACACGCCGGCGTTCAGCAACCTGCGCCTGATCGGAGCGCGTCGCCGTATCGCAGGGACGCCGAGCGGCGGCATCAGGCAGACCCAGGAGATGCTGGACTTCTGCGCCCGCAAGGCCATCCTGCCGGAGTGCGAGATGATCGCGATCGGCGATATCGGCAAGGCGTTCGAACGGCTCGAACGCGGCGACGTGCGCTATCGGTTCGTGATCGACATGGCATCGCTGCCGGCCGATCAGGCGGCCTGAACCGAAGATTGACGCGAATTCGATCGCAGCGCCTCGACAAAGACGGCAAGCGCCGGCGGCATTTGCCGCCGGCTCGGGTAATAGATGTAATAGCCTGGGAATGGCTTGCAGTAGGCGTCCAGCACCCTGACCAGCCGGCCGCTCAGTAAATGCTCTTCGACGACGTCCTCGAATGTGTAGACCAGGCCCGCACCGGCAAGCGCCGCCGACAGCATCATTTCGAGATCGTTGACCACGAAGCTGCCGCTGACCTTGACCTCGACGTCGCGGCCATCTTCCTCGAACTCCCAGGAGTACGAGGCGCCGGCCGTCCTCATGTAGTAGTTGACGCAATCGTGGCTCGCGAGATCCTTCAAGCTCAGCGGCGGCGGGCGGCGGGCGAGATAGGAGGGCGCGGCGACGACGGCGGCGCGCAGGTCTGGGCCGATCCGGACGCTGATCATGTCCCGGTCGATCCGTTCGCCAAAGCGGATGCCCGCGTCGAAGCGCGAGGCGACGATGTCGTCGAGCCGGTCGTCGACGATCAGTTCGATCCTGATATCGGGATAGTCCTGGTGGAAGCGCGGCAGCATCGGAGCCAGCAGGGAAACGGCCGCATGCTTGCCTGCGGTTATGCGAACCGTGCCCGAAGGCTTTTCCCGCAATGCGCCGAGCGATTGCAGACCCCGGTCGATGTCCTCGAAGGCCGGCCGCAAGGTCAAAAGCAGTCGCTCGCCGGCTTCGGTCGTCGCCACGCTGCGGGTGGTGCGCGCGAGCAGCCTCACCCCGAGCCGTTCCTCCAGAAGCCTCATCATGTGGCTGAGACCTGACGGCGACATGCCAAGCCGGGCCGCAGCGCGGGTGAAGCTGTGCTCTTCCGCTACCATTACGAAGGCCGCGAGATCGTCGAAGTCATGGCGCTTCATGCTTGACCAGCCCTCATCAATAGCGCGCGATTGCGAAGATTCAGCCCCCATTTATGGCTGCTCGAATGACGCTTTCAATTGCTTCGGACATTGAAGGATGCAGCGTCGTCATCTTGACCGCCCGACAAGGCGCACCACGATATGTGGTATCCAACTGAAACTTCTTGACCATTCGGCGCGTCAGGCCCTCGCGCGGCGGTAGTTGCCGGGGGTCAGGCCGAGATGACGTCGGAATGCCGTCGTCAGATGGGCCTGACTGGAGAAGCCGCAGGCCATTGCCACTTGGGCCAGACCGTTGGCGCCGCGATCCAGAAGCCATTGCGCCCGGCAAACGCGGCGTGACAGGACGTAGGCGTGCGGGCTCATGCCCACGGTTTCCTTGAAGCGGTGGGCGAAGTGATAGACGCTCATCGACGCAACGCCCGCCAATTCGGCAAGATCGAGATCGCGCTCGATATTGGCCTCGATATAATCGACGACAAGCGCGGTGCCCCTGGACGGGATCTTGCCCTTCGTCGGTCTTGCGTGGCGTCCGGTATGGCTCGAAAAGCGCCGTACCAGGATCTCGGAAAGGATCAGCGCCCAACTGTCGAGAAGCAGGCTGGTCGGCTCGGTTATCAGAAGCCCGGCCTGGACGGCACTGACCGCGGCGAACAGGCGCTCATCGCGCGTCGCCATCGGAACCCAGAGGTTCTCGCGGCCAAAATCGCGGCTGAACAAACTTTCGCTGACATCGCCAAGCAGCACCAGCGGCACGAAGATGTGCGCGAAACTGACCATGCCCTCGAGCCGCCATCGCGTCGTCTCGAACGGCTGCATCGTCATCGATCCCATCTCTCCCGGAATCGGATCGGCGTTGCGCCAGACGCGACCGCCGCCGAGATGGATCATGACGGCGCCGTAGTCGGGGTCGCCGCAGACCTCGGTATCCTCGAGGTCGGTCCGCCAGAACGACGCCTTCAGGGAAGACTTCGCGCCGATGCCGATGCTCCGAACCGGCGCCATGCGAAACCGTTCGACATTCTCGCGATAATTGCTCGGGATCGCCTCGGACGCGGCGGCATCGCAAATCGCAAGGCCACGTGCCGCGCGCGGATCTTCCAGATTCGAGGGGGCGGACTGGGGCATGCAGTGACCTGTCGCAAAATCCGGAGGGATGAGAACATTCGCATCTGCAGTCGCGACCGAGACAATACCAGAACGGCGTGTCGTCGCCGACGGGAGAATCGCAAGATTCTGAAATAAACGCCGCGCGCCCATTGCTAGGATTTCCACGTACTGACCGCCCGGCAAAATGCACCTCAAGCCTCAGCACGTGCGTTTTCCGAGCGGCCGCAGCGTCACGGGGGATATCGATGATGGGCGGCATCTTCAGGCGCATCGTGACCGGCCATGACGAGGCCGGCGAAGCCGTGATCCTGTCCGACGCGCCACCCACGCGGGTGGTTGAGGTCGGCGGCCCGGGCGGACCGACCTTCTTCGAGATATGGAGCACCGGCGCGGCCCCCGCCGAGATCGCCCGGCAGGCCGAGGAGCCCGCCGAAAGCGGGTTGGTCCTGGCTCCGCCGACAAACGGAACCCGCATCCGGATCATCGACTTCCCGCCGGAAGGCGAGGAAATTCGCCGGCTGGACGAGGCGGGCGCCCATGAGAAGTTCGGCGCCATGGGGAGCGCAACGGCGTCGCAGTTCAAGGCGGGCGCGCCACATCCCCTCATGCATCGCACGGAAACGATCGACTACGGCATCGTGATCGAGGGCGAGATGACGCTTGTCGTCGACCGTGGCGAGACGCTGCTTCACGCCGGCGACGTCGTCGTGCAGCGAGGCACCAACCACGCCTGGGCCAACCGTTCGGGCAGCAATTGCCGCATGGCATTCGTGCTGATCGACGGCCGTTTTGCCGACGGCTTGTGACGGAGGTCCAGCATGCGCCTGCCGCCTCTGCCGCCGGATGGTCTCGCCCCGGATCTGCGCAGCGTTCACGACACGATTGTCGATCTGATGGTGCGCAGACAGCCCGAGATCATCGCGCAGGATGCGCAAGGGGCACTCGTAGGCCCCTTCCCGGCAATGCTGCATTTCCCTCGGTTCGGTATTCCGGCGCTTCGGCTGCTGGCGGCGATCGGCACCGAGGCCCGGCTTCCCGCCGGCGTGCGCGAGACGGTGATCCTGACGGTCGGCGCGCGTTTCAATGCCCGTTACGAACTCTATGCCCATGAGATCATGGGAAAGGTGGCGGGCCTCACGGCCGGTCAGATCGCGACGCTGGCGGCCGGCGGGCGACCATCCGACCTCGGGGACGAGACCGCGGCCGCGCATGATCTCGCGCGGGCGTTGCTCGACGGTCGAATTCTGCCGGCTTCGACCTATGAGCGTGCGACCGACCTTCTCGGAAGGGACGGAGTCGGAGAGCTCGTGTTCCTGATCGGCGCCTACTGCCTCATCGCCATGGCGCTGAATTGCTTCGACGTGCCGGTTCCCGAACTCGGCTCCTGAGCGGATGCCATCCGACACCGGCTATCCGGCCCTTTCCAAATCGATGGAGACCAGAATGCAAACTGTGCTCGGAACCCTGATGCTCGCCGCGGCCACCCTTGGCGCCACCTCGGCTTTCGCCCAGGAAAAGGCAAGGAACATCGTGCTTGTCCACGGCGCCTTTGCCGATGAATCGAGCTGGGACAAGGTTGCCGCCATTCTGAAGGCAAAAGGCTTTGAGGTTACGCAGGTTGGAAATCCGCTGACCTCTCTGCAAGACGATGTCGCTGCGACAAAGGCCGCGCTCGACGCGCAGACCGGACCGACCGTGCTGGTCGCCCATTCCTGGGGCGGTGTCGTCATCGGCGAGGCCGGCAACGACCGGAAGGTCAAGGCGCTGGTCTACGTTTCGGCCTTCGGACCGGACAGAGGCGAATCGCTCACCAAGCTGTTGGAGGGCGGAGAGCCCAGCGAGGGCACCAAGGCCATTCGGCCGAACGAGCAAGGCGGCCTGATCTTCGATGCCGCCGCCTTCCCCGCCATCTTCGCCGGCGACCTGCCCAAAAGCGAAGGCGAAGCCCTGGCCGCGAAACAGCTCCCGTCCAATCCGGCCAATTTCGACGCGGTGACCGAGGTGGCGGCGTGGCATGACAAGCCGAATTTCTACGTGGTGACGACGCAGGACCTGGTCATTCCGCCCGATGCCCAGCGCTTCTTCGCCAGCCGAATGAAGGCCGATATCACCGAGATTCCGGCCAGCCATGCCGGCCTGATCTCGCGGGCCGACGACGTCGCCAAGGTGATCGAGCGCGCAGCGCAATGAGCGCGAAACGCAGTTCGTCGGTGCCCCCATGGTCGCGCCTTTAGCCTGATCCAACCCGGAAGAACGCCATGAAACACGCCAGCCTTGCCGAGCGGAAGCTCGGCTTTCAAATCCATGCGGTCGTCTTCGTGCTCACCCTGGCGGTGCTCGTCGTCGTCAATCTGTTGACGGGGCGGCCATATTGGGTGCTGTGGGTCGCCCCGAGCTGGGGCGTGGGCCTTCTGATGCACGGCTGGTTCGGATTGAAACCGACCGCCGGCACGGGCAGCCGCGATCAGCCATGATCGACGTCAAACGTCCGCCGCGAGCCTGAGCGTCGTAGAGGCCGATGGCGTTCGGTCGTTAATTGCATCGAGAATTGCAGCCGGCAACTTGGCCAAGATTATCATGCGCCCTTATGTCGAGCGCGCAATCCACGCAATTGCCGGCTTGCGCCGAGTCAGATCATTCCCACTCGATGGTTCCCGGCGGCTTGCTGGTCACGTCGTAGACGACGCGGTTGACGCCCTTCACCTCGTTGATGATGCGGGTGGCGGCGCGGCCGAGGAAGCCCATGTCGAAGGGATAAAAGTCGGCCGTCATGCCGTCGACCGAGGTGACGGCCCTGAGCGCCAGCACACGGTCGTAGGTGCGGCCGTCGCCCATGACGCCCACCGTCTGCACCGGCAGGAGCACCGAGAAGGCCTGCCAGATCTTGTCGTAGAGGCCGGCCTTGCGGATCTCCTCGAGGTAGATGGCGTCGGCCTTCCTGAGGATGTCCAGCTTCTCGCGCGTCACGCCGCCCGGCAGGCGGATGGCGAGGCCCGGCCCCGGGAACGGGTGGCGGCCGATGAAGCTGTCGGGCAGGCCAAGCTCGCGGCCGAGCGCCCTGACCTCGTCCTTGAACAGTTCGCGTAAGGGTTCTACCAGCTTCATGTTCATGCGCGCCGGCAGGCCGCCGACGTTGTGGTGGCTCTTGATGGTGACGCTGGGGCCGCCGGAGAAGCTGACGCTCTCGATGACGTCCGGATAGAGCGTGCCCTGGGCGAGGAAGGTCGGCGCGCCGCGACCGTCGGCGGCGATCTTCCCGGCCTCGGCCTCGAACACCTCGATGAACAGCCGGCCGATGGTCTTGCGCTTGGTCTCCGGGTCGGCTTCGCCTTCGAGCTGGCCGATGAAAAGATCAGACGCATCAACGTGGACGAGCGGAATGTTATAGTGATCCCTGAACATGCCGACCACCTGCTCGCTCTCGCCCAGGCGCATCAGGCCATGGTCGACGTAGACGCAGGTGAGCTGATCGCCGATCGCCTCGTGGATCAGCACGGCGGCCACCGATGAATCGACGCCGCCGGACAGCGCGCAGAGCACGCGCTCCTTGCCGACTTGCTGACGAATCTTGGCGATCATCTCGGCGCGATAGGCCGACATCGTCCAGTCGGACTTCAGGCCGACGATGCGGTGCACGAAATTGGACAGGAGCTTGGCGCCGTCCGGCGTGTGCACCACCTCGGGGTGGAACATGGTGGTGTAGTAGCGCCGCCGCTCGTCGACGGCGATGGCGAAGGGCGCGTTCTCGGAGATGCCGATCACCTCGAAGCCCTCCGGCGCCCGCGTCACCCGGTCGCCGTGGCTCATCCACACCGGATAGCGCTTGCCGACTTCCCACAGCCCCTCGAACAGCGGCGACGCTTTCAGGATTTCCACGTCGGCGCGGCCGAATTCGGCGGCGTGGCCGCCCTCGACGCTGCCGCCGAGCTGCACGGCCATGGTCTGCTGCCCGTAGCAGATGGCGAGGATCGGAACGCCGCTGTCGAACACCGCCTCAGGCGCCCGTGGGCTGCCGTCGCGGGTCACTGAATCCGGACCGCCGGAGAAGATCACGCCCTTCGGCTGCAATCTTTCGAAGGCCGCCGCCGCCGACTGATAGGGATGGATTTCGCAGTAGACGCCGGCTTCCCGCACCCGGCGGGCGATGAGCTGCGTCACCTGGCTGCCGAAATCGATGATCAGCAGGCTGTCGTGGGCGGGCTTTTCCATGGGGAGGACTCTTTCCGGTAAGGGGCCAGAAGGATCAAGCGGTTCCGCTAAGCCGAATCCGCCCGCCGGGCAAGCGAAAACTCGCGGATATCGGAGGGATTGCCCGGCAAGGAGGACACCAGCTTGCCGATATCCACCCGACTTTCTATTGTTGAGATCTACATCCAACAAATGGAGACGGCATGCCTGCCCTTCCCGCACTGGAGGTTTTGTCGCTGGCCCGCCGTTTCGGGGATACGGCGGCGGTGCGAAACCTCGATCTCGCCGTGGGGAGCGGCGAAATCGTCAGCCTGGTCGGGCACTCCGGTTGCGGCAAATCCTCGCTCCTGAGGCTGATCGCCGGTGTCGACACGCCCGACGCCGGTTGTATCCGCATCGACGGCGAAGAGGTCGCCGGCCCCAACCGCTTCGTCGAACCCGAAAGACGGCGGATCGGCTTCGTGTTCCAGGATTATGCGCTGTTTCCGCATTTGACCGTGGGGAGCAATATCCGCTTCGGGCTCAAGACCGTGCCGAAGTCCGAGGCGGGCAAGAGAGTTCGGGACATGCTCGAACGCGTTGGCCTTGCCGCCCACGCCGACCGCTATCCGCACGAGCTTTCCGGCGGCGAGCAGCAGCGCGTGGCATTGGCCAGGGCGCTGGCGCCCGCCCCTCGCCTTCTGCTGATGGACGAGCCGTTCTCCAACCTCGACCGCGCTCTTCGGGAAGGCGTCCGCAGGAAAACCCTGTCCCTGATCCGTCAGTTCGGCATCACGGCGATCATCGTCAGCCACGATCCGGAAGAGGCGCTGTCCTCGGGCGATCGCGTGGTCCTGATGCAGGCCGGCGAAATCGTGCAGGCCGGCAGCGCCTATGACCTCTACGACCGGCCGAGCAGCCCCTATGCCGCCGAATTCTTTGCCGCCTGCAATCGCGTTCCAGGTCGTGTCAGGAATGCCCATGTCGACACGGCGCTCGGTGCGTTCCCGGCGCCGCACGGGCTCGACGACGGCGACGATGCCCTGGCCCTGATCCGTCCGACCGGGATCGACGTCGTCGCCGACGGCGGCGACGGCGAGGTGATGGCGCGTGAGCTGATGGGCGAAATCGAGACCATCCGCGTCCGCCTGCCGGGCCTTGCCGAGCCGCTGACGATCAGGTCGACCCGCCGCCTGCCGGCCGGCATCCGCCGCGTCGGCGTCAGCATAGCCCCCGGCGCCGCAATGATCTTCCCTGTTCGCCCATGTTAAGTTGACTATCATACTCGACTATGTTGTTGATCGTCCCGCTCAGAAACACAGGAGAAACATTCATGCGCCAGATGCTGTTGGGACTGACCACGCTCCTCGCCACCGCAGGCACCGCCGCCGCCGACGTCAACATCTACACGACGCGCGAACCGGGACTGATCCAGCCGCTGATCGACAGCTTCGCCAAGGCGACGGGGGTCGCCGTCAACACCGTGTTCCTGAAGGACGGCCTCGCCGAGCGGGTCGTCACAGAAGGCGAAAGCTCGCCGGCCGACATCCTGATGGCCGTCGACGCCGGCAATCTCGTCGACCTCGTCGACAAGGGCGTGACGCAGCCGATCGATTCCGCGGTGCTCAAGGAGGCTATCCCGGCGCAGTTGCGCGACGAAAACGACCACTGGTTCGGCCTCTCCTACCGCGCCCGCGTCGTCTACGCGGCCAAGGATCTCGACCTCGCCGCCATCACCTACGAGGATCTCGCCGATCCCAAGTGGAAAGGCAAGGTGTGCATCCGCTCGGGCCAGCATCCCTACAACACGGCGCTGTTCGCCGACTACATCGCCCACCACGGCGCGGAAGCTACCGAAACCTGGCTCGCCGGTCTCAAGGCCAACCTCGCCCGCAAGGCGGCCGGCGGCGACCGCGACGTTGCCCGCGACATCCTCGGCGGTATCTGCGACATCGCCGTCGCCAATTCCTACTACGTCGGCCTGATGCGCTCGGGCGCCGGCGGCGAGGAGCAGGTGGCCTGGGGCGAGGCGATCAAGGTGATCCTGCCGACCTTCGAGGACGGCGGCACGCAGGTGAACATCTCCGGCGCGGCGGTAGCCAAGCACTCGCCCAACAAGGACGAGGCGGTGAAGTTCCTCGAGTATCTGGCCTCGGGCGAGGCGCAGGAGATCTACGCCAAGGCCAACTACGAGTATCCGGTGAAGGCCGGCGTCGCCCTCGACCCGATCATCGCCTCGTTCGGCGAGCTCACCGTCGACAAGACTCCGCTCGGCGAGATCGTCAAGCACCGCAAGGCGGCGAGCGAACTGGTCGACAAGGTCGGCTTCGACGGCTGATCCCACAAAAGGGCGGGACGTTCCGGCGTCCCGCGTTCTCCTGCTCGATGGCTTTAGTCGCCGGGACTGCTCCCTCCGCACAGACGGCGCCGCGCGGGCGCCGGCCGATCTGGTGCCTCGCCGCCGGCATCGTCGCCGGGCTCGTGGTCCTGCCGGTACTGGCGCTCGGCTCCGAAGCGATCGGCGGTTCGCTCGGCCTGTGGTCGCACCTCGCCGGCACCATCCTGCCGGCGGCGCTCGCCGACACGCTGCTCCTGCTCCTCGGCGTCGGGCTGATCGCCGGCTTCCTCGGCGTGACGCTGGCCTGGCTGGTGACCGCCCACGACTTTCCCGGACGCGGCATCCTCGAATGGGCGCTGCTGCTGCCGCTGGCCGTGCCCACCTATATCGTCGCCTACGCCTATCTGGACATCCTGCATCCGATCGGCGCCTTCCAGGGCGCGGTCCGCTGGATTCTCGGCTATTCGAGCCCGCGCGAGTTCCGCCTGCCGGATATCCGCTCGCTTGCCGGCTGCGTGCTGCTGCTCTCCCTGGTCCTCTATCCTTACGTCTACCTCACGACGCGGGCGATGTTCCTCAGCCAGTCGGCGAACCTCCTCGATGCGGCGCGTACGCTCGGCACGCCGCGCCGGCGGCTGTTCCGGCGGGTGGCGTTACCGCTCGCCCGACCGGCGATCGCCGTCGGCGTCAGCCTGACGCTGATGGAGGCGCTCAACGACATCGGCGCCTCGGAATTTCTCGGCGTCCGCACGCTGACGGTGTCGATCTACACCACCTGGGTGACGAAGAACGATCTCGCCGGCGCCACCCAGATCGCACTGCTGCTGCTGGCGATCGTCGTGGCGCTGGTCTCCTTCGAGCGCTGGGCCCGGCGCCGGCAGGGTTACGTCTCGGGCTCGCGCGGCCGGACCATGCAGCCGGAACGCCACGACGGCCTCAAGGGAATCGGCCTCTGCGCGCTGGGTGTCCTGCCGGTGGTGTTCGGCTTCGTGGTTCCTGCCGTCTATCTCGCCGCCGAGGCGTGGAAGCGGTGGCGCTTCGCCGGACTGTCCGACCGCCTCGTCGGGGAGGCGGTCGACACCCTGCTCTACGCGGGCGGCGCCACGCTGCTGACCCTGGTGCTGGGCGTCGTCGCCGCCTTCGCGTTGCGCCTGTCGCCGGGTTGGACCGGTCCGCTGATCTACCGCCTCGCGACGACGGGCTACGCCATGCCGGGCACCGTGGTCGCCATCGGCGTGCTGCTGGTGGTGGCGCCGTTCGATCGTCTCGTCGACGGCGCGGCGCGCGACTGGTTCGGCGTCTCGACCGGTCTTCTCCTGATCGGTTCCGGAACGGCGCTGATCTACGCCTATGTCGTGCGCTTCCTGGCGATCACGGCCGGCAGCGCCGACGCCGGCCTCGCCCGGGTGCCGAAATCGCTCGACGATGCCGCTCGCACGCTCGGCCGCTCGGCGGGCGGCACGCTGTGCGCCGTGCATCTGCCGCTGACGCGTGCCTCGCTGGCGGCAGGCGCGCTGCTGGTGTTCGTCGACTGCATCAAGGAACTGCCGGCGACGTTGCTCCTGAGGCCGCTCAACATGGAAACCTTCGCCACCCATCTCTACGGCGAAGCGGCGCGCGGCACCTACGAGGAAGCCTCGCTGGCCGCGCTGGCCATCGTTCTGATCGGCATCCTGCCGGTGATCGTGCTGTCACGGGTGGGGCGAAACCCTTCCTCCTGAGGGCACAGGATATCCACAGGTCTTGCAGCGGGACGCCCCTGGTCCCTGCAAGGGTTTGCCACGGCGCGGCGCACAGCTTTTCCGTTGCCACCGCACAGGCGCTCCACAGGCCATCCCCGTTCAGGCCACGCGGTTTTCCCCAACCGTCAGGCCGGGCCAGGCAGCGGCGCCGACCCGCGTGAGGTCGTCCGTCGCGAATTCGGCAAAGCGCATGCCGCGCACCGCGCCGCCCGGCACGTCGACCAGAAGATTGCCGGTGACGACGGTCGCCTGCTCCGGCGCCAGCACCGACACGCCGATGCCCGTTCCGGCCCGGCGGACGACATTGCCGGAGGCGACGACATTGCCCAGGGTCGTGCCCCAGCCGAGCGACAGGCCGAGATGCGGCGCGGCCTCCACGACGTTGCCGGTCACCGAGCCGTGCGTCTCGACGTGGATGCCGACGCCGCTCGCCCGGCCGCCGGCTGCCGGCAGCGGCCCGTCACCGGCGATGTTGCGGACGACGTTGCCTTCGACGAGCGACAGGCGGTCGCCGGCCCCGCCGAGCAGCGCGATGCCGAGGCTCGCACCATCGATCGTGTTGCCGCTGACCGATGCGCCCGCCGACAGCGCGTCGGCAACGATGGCCGCGCCGTCGATCGCCTGCAAATGATTGCCGGAGATGCGAACGTCGCCAGCCGACGACAGGCGGATTGCGGCGCCCGTCACGTGGTCAAGGCGGTTGTCGCGCAACGTGGAGCCGTCGTCGCCCGCCGTCCAGCGCCGCAAATGAATGCCGCCGCCGAGGCAGTCGCTCACCGCGTTGCCGGTGATGGCGAGCGCCCTGCCCTCGGTCGACACGATGCCGGCACCGGCGGCGCCGGAAACGCGACAGTCGCGAAGGCTGCCCGCCGACCGCGTCAGGGCGATGCCGTGGCCGGCGCTGCCCTGCACGACGAGGCGGGAAATATCGAGATCCTCGACGAAGGCCAGCGACAGGAGGCCGTCGTCCCCGTCGGACAGCACCCGGTTGGCGCCGTCGAGCACCAGTCCGTCGAGCGACAGCCGGCGCGCGTCTTCCGAATAGAGAAGCCGGCCGCCGCCCGAATAGACCAGCCGCGTTTCGCCGGGTACCCCGACGAGGCGGGCGCGATCCGGCAGGCGGATGTTGGAGACGTCGTAGCGGCCGGCGCGAATATAGAGCGGCCGACCGGCGGCGGCGGCGCGGTTGACGGCCGCCTGCAGCTCGATGCTGCGGTCGCCCTTCGGCCGGGCGATGGCGGCCCGGGCTTCGGGCGCGGTAAGGCTGCCACGCAGTTCGGGCAGGCCGAGCGTGCCGGAACGAGCCACCGCCGGCAGGGCGAGGCTGGTGATCGTCCCGAACAGGAACGCGCGGCGGTTCATCGACGCCTCCGGCAGACAGACATGTCGTCCACCGAGCAAGCTCCGTTCCAGCCGCTGCGCGCCGTCCGCTACCGGCCGCTGCGCAAGAGGCGGAGCGCGTTGGCGGTCACCAGCACCGTGGCGCCGGTGTCGGCGAGGATGGCCGGCCAGAGCCCGGTGATGCCGAGCACCGTCGTCACCAGGAAGAAAGCCTTCAACCCCAGGGCGATGGTGATGTTCTGCCGGATGTTGGCCATCGTCCGGCGGGAAAGGTCGACCAGCGCCGCGACGTCGCCGACCCGGCCGTAGAGCAAGGCCGCGTCGGCCGCCTCCAGCGCGACGTCGGTGCCGCCGCCCATGGCGATGCCGATATCGGCGGTGGCGAGCGCCGGCGCGTCGTTGATGCCGTCGCCGATCTTGGCGACGACGAGCCCCTTGTCCTGCAGCGCCTTGACGGCGTCCTGCTTGTCGGCCGGCAGCAGACCGGCCCGCACGTCGTCGATGCCGAGCTCGCGGCCGACGGCGGTGGCGGCGCGCGGATTGTCGCCGGTCAGCATCACGGTGGTAATGCCGCGGCGGCGCAGATCGGCGACGGCGGCCACCGCGTCCGGACGCGGCGCGTCGCGCAGGGCGACAAGGCCGAGCACCGCGCCGTCCGCCAGCAGCAGGCAGATGGTCTTGCCCTCGGAAGAATGGCGCTCGACGGCGGCGCTCACCTCGGCCGGCACCGCCGTCCGTTCGGCCGCCGCGTCGGCCGAGCCGAAGAACAGGTCTTGGCCATCGACGCGACCGGTGACGCCCTTGCCGGGAACGGCCCTGCCGTCCTCGATCCGTGGCAGACCCGTGCCGCCGGCGGCGGCGAGCACGGCTTTGGCCAGCGGATGGCTGGACGAGGCTTCGAGCGAGGCGGAAAGGCGCAACACCGTGTCGCGGTCGGCGCCGTAGGCCTCTACGTCGGTGACCTGCGGCGCGCCCTCGGTCAGCGTGCCGGTCTTGTCGAACGCCACGGCCGTCACGTCGCGCAGGCGCTCGAGCACCGAGCCGCCCTTGATCAGCAGGCCGGTGCGGGCGCCACTGGCCAGCGAGGCGGCAATGGCGGCCGGCGTCGAGATGACCAGCGCGCAGGGGCAGCCGATCAGCAGAACGGCGAGGCCCTTGTAGATCCAGCCGGCCCAGTTGCCGTCGATGAGCGGCGGCAGCACCGCCACGGCAACGGCGACGGCCACCACGGCCGGCGTGTAGTATTTCGCGAAGCGGTTGACGAACCGCTCCACCGGCGCGCGGGTCTCCTGGGCCTCGGTGACCAGACGAACGATGCGGGCGATGGTGTTGTCGGCGGCCGGCGCCGTGACGCGCACCGTGAGCACGCCGTCGCCGTTGATGGTGCCGGCGTAGACCGAGGCACCTTCGCCGCGCGTCACCGGCACGCTCTCGCCGGTCACCATGGATTCGTCGATGGAACTCATGCCGGCGACGACGACGCCGTCGCCCGGCACGCGGTCGCCCGGGCGGACGAGCACCTCGTCGCCGATGGCCAGCGCCGAGGCGGCGACCTCGCGCGTGGCGCCGCCGGTGAGGAGATGGGCGGTCTCCGGCACGAGGCCTGCCAGCGCCTTGATCGACGACCGCGCCTTGCGCGCCGCGAGGCCCTCCAGCAGTTCGCCGACCAGGAAGAAGAAAACCACGGCCGCCGCTTCGGCGGCGGCATCGAGGAACACGGCGCCGACGGCGGCGATGGTCATCAGGCTTTCGATGCTGAACGGCTCTCCGGCCTGCAGCAGGCGAAAGGCGCGCCGGGCGATCGGCGCCAGCCCGGCCAGCATGACCGCGAGGAACAGCCAGCGCTCCGCTTGCGGCACCAACTGGCCGACCGCATAGGCGACGACGATGCCGATACCGACGCCGATCGCCTGCAAGCCGGCCGCCGACTGCCACCAAGCCCCCTCGATCTCGGCATGAACGTGGCCGGCGTGATCATGACCGGCGTGCTCGTGGGCCGCGTGATCATGGCCGGCACGGCCGTCTTCTTCATGCGCGGCATGGCCGTGGTCATGATCGCGATGGTCGTGCCCTTCGTGTCCGGCATCGCCATGTCCGCAGCAGTCGCAGGAATGCCCGTCTTCGTCATGCCGGGTGGCGGGGGGCTCGGGGCGATCGGCGCTGATGCCGTAGCCGAGGCGGCTCACGGCGCTTTCCAGCGCCGCGAGGTCGGTCGAGTCGTCGTGATGGACCACCATCGAACCGGTCATCACCGAAACCGAGACGTCCTCGACGCCGCCGATCCTGGCGACGGCTCCCTCGACGCGGGCGGCACAGGCGGCGCAATCCATGCCATCGACCTTGAAGCGGGTTCTCAAAGCTGTGTCGGCCATCGCGAATCCTTGATTTGCGGTCTTCTTGCCTTTGCCGTGTCGAAGCTGCATCCTCTAGTCACTAGAGGAGCAAGTATGAAAAATGACGGATTTGTCGATCGGTGAAATCTCCCGGCAGAGCCGCGTGAAGGTGCCGACCATCCGCTATTACGAGCAGATCGGCCTGCTGCCGGCGCCGCCGCGCAGCGAGGGCAACCGCCGGCTTTACGGCGCGCGCGACCTCAGGCGCCTTTCGTTCATCCGCCACGCCCGCGATCTCGGCTTCGAAATCGATGCGATCCGCACGCTGTTGACGCTTCAGGACAACCCGAACCAGCCTTGCGCGGAAGCCGACGGCATCGCCCGCGACAAGCTCGCCGAGGTCGACGCCCGCATCGAGAGCCTGATGGCGCTCAAGGAAGAACTGGAAGCGATGGTCGGCGGCTGCGGGCATCGCTGCGTCGGCGAATGCCGGGTGATCGAGGTGCTGGCCGATCACCACAAATGCCTGCACGCCGAGCACTGATACCCATTCGCCAAGATGCCGCCGCATCCGCTCGTTGAGGTCCTTGCCGATTTCTCATCTGCAGCAAGGGCATGAGAAATCGGCAAGCGGAATACCGGGAGGCATTTTCAATGCTTCCCGGGATGAGCCGGCAGCCGGCTCTTTCCCGGCGGAAGGGCTTGCCGAAACGCTGCCATCCTGCGAAACCGCTATACGGGTCGTTCGGCCCCGACATTTGTTTTCGCTCGCCCCAAGCCAGCGGGCAAATGTTGGAGCATAATGAACCGCCGACATTCTTGTTTCGGTGGAGCTTTTGAATTTGGCATGCGATCTGCGCCCGACGTCCGCCAGGTTTCCCAATGCCAAATCCGCTCCGCCGGCGACGCTAGAGACGTTTTCGCTTGGAGCCGACAATGACCTCGCCCATCATCACCGTTACGCTCAATCCGGCGATCGACCTTACCGTCACGCTCGATGATCTGACGCCCGGCAAGGTCCACCGCGCCCGCGCGGCGCAGTCGAACGTCGGCGGCAAAGGCATCAACGTCGCCGGCTGCATCGCCGACTGGGGCATACCGGTGGTGGCGACCGGCGTGCTCGGCCGCGGCAACGACGCCACCTTCACCGACTTCTTCAAGGACAAGGGCATCCAGGACCGCTTCGTCCGCACGGCCGGCGATACCCGCACCAACATCAAGATCGCCGATGTCGTCACCGGCACCACGACGGACATCAACCTGCCCGGCCTCACCTTCGACGACGAGACCTACGACATGGTGCTCGACGTGTTGCGGAGCGAGGTGGTGGAAAGCGCGCTGGTGGTGCTGGCCGGCTCGCTGCCGCTCGGCCAGCCGGCCAGCGTCTGGGCGCGGCTGACCGCCGATCTCTGCTTCCTCAAATGCCGCGTCATGCTCGACACCTCCGGCGCGCCGCTGGCCGCCTCGCTGGCGGCGCCCCGCGAAAGCCTGCCGTTTGCCGTCAAGCCCAACCGGGTGGAACTGGAGGCCTGGGCCGGCCGGCCGCTCAAGGAGGTGGCGGACATCGTGGCCGCCGCCCGCGACGTCCAGGCGCTCGGCATCGAGCTGGTCGCCGTGTCGCGCGGCGAGCAGGGCGCCATTTTCCTGCGCGGCACCACGGCCCTGTCGGCCCGGCTGCCGGTGGTCAACGCCCTGTCGACGGTGGGGGCCGGCGACGCCATGGTGGCCGGCATCGCCTCCGCGCTGGCCGACAACCTCGGCCTCGAGGCGCTGGCCCGCCGGGCGGTGGCCTTCGCCACGGCCAAGCTCGGTCGAATCGGACCGAACCTGCCCTCGCCCGACGACGTGCGCCAACTGGCTCGGCGGGTCGACGTCGCCGTGCTTGCAAGCTGATCTTCGGGACGGTATTTTGCCTATTGAGGAAAACACGAAGATTCAGCCGAACTATCAATTGCGTTCACGTTTTTTTGGCGCAACGCACGGCCTTGACCGAACTCGGCTCTGGTAAATTGTGCTAAAGTCGTAGATATGAGCCAGTCTGTTTCGCCGGTCGCATGCGATAGGCGGGAAGGGCTCGGGACCACAGAAGAATTCGCGAAGGAGTTCCCTTATGGCGCTGGTTTCACTGCGGCAGCTGCTCGATCATGCCGCCGAACACGGCTACGGCATGCCGGCCTTCAACATCAACAACATGGAGCAGATGCTGTCCGTCATGGCCGCGGCCAAGGAGACCGACAGCCCGGTGATCATGCAGGCCAGCCGCGGTGCCCGCGCGTTCGCCAACGACATCGTGCTCAGCCACCTGATCAAGGCGGCCATCGAGCTCTATCCCGACATCCCGGTCTGCATGCACCAGGACCACGGCAACTCCGAGGCCACCTGCCTTTCGGCCATCACCAACGGCTTCTCGTCGGTGATGATGGACGGCTCGCTCAAGGGCGACGGCAAGACCCCGGCCGACTTCGAATACAACGCCGGCGTCACCGGCCGCGTTGCCGAGCTCAGCCACATGGTCGGCGCCTCCACCGAGGGCGAACTCGGCGTGCTCGGCTCGCTGGAGACCGGCATGGGCGACAAGGAAGACGGCCACGGCGCCGAGGGCGTCCTCTCCAAGGAGCAGCTCCTGACCGATCCCGACGAGGCCGTGAAGTTCGTCAAGCGCACCAAGGTCGACGCCCTGGCCATCGCCATGGGCACCAGCCACGGCGCCTACAAGTTCACGCGCAAGCCGGACGGCGAAGTGCTCGCCATCTACCGCATCAAGGAAATCCACGAGCGTATGCCGAACGTGCACCTCGTCATGCACGGCTCGTCGTCGGTTCCCGAAGAGCTGCGTGAGCTCATCAACCGCTATGGCGGCGAGATGCGCGAGACCTATGGCGTGCCGGTCGAGGAAATCGTCAACGGCATCAAGCACGGCGTCCGCAAGGTCAACATCGACACCGATTGCCGCATGGCCATCACCGCCGCAATTCGCCGGTTCTTTGCCGAGAAGCCGGCCGAATTCGATCCGCGTTCGTTCATGAAGCCGGCGATGGCCGAAATGCAGAAGGTCTGCAAGGCGCGTTACGAGGCCTTCGGCGCCGCCGGTCACGGCTCGAAGATCAAGCCGATCCCGCTCGCCGACATGGCCAAGCGCTACGCTTCGGGCGAACTCGATCCCAAGATCGCCTGACAGGCTCACCACCGATCACGAAAACGGGGCGCTTCGGCGCCCCGTTTGCTTTCGAAGGAATTGGTCCGTCGGGATCGGCATCTAGAGCATTTCCGGTGAAAACAGGTTCACCGGAAATGCTCTAGCTCTTTGATTAGGCGCAATTTCGGACGCAAAACCGGTTCCCACTTTTGCTGAAATTGCTCTAGAGCATCGGACCGAAAAGTGGACTCCGGTTTTCGGAAAATCCGATGCGACGACAAAGAGCTAGATCGTCATCTTGCGTCCGCCAGGACGCACGACGATCTAGGTACTCAAGTCGGCCCATCAACAACATCTGCGTTCAGCCTCGGGGCGTAACGCCCACGGCCTGCTTCAACGTCTCGGAAGGCAGCTCGCCGAAAGCCGCTCGATACGATCTGGCGAAATGGGCGAAGCTCGAGAAACCGCATTTGATGGCCGCGGACATTGTCGAGGTCTCGCCGCCGGAGGTCAGCATGTCGCGGGCCTTTTCCAGCCGCAGTTTTCGGAGATACTGGCTGGGCGTCGTTCTATGCTTCTTTAGAAACATCTCATAGAGAGTCCGGCCACTGATTTGAACCGTTTCCGCGATCTCATCGGTAGTCATGTGCCTGTTCCAGTTTGCCTGGATATAATCCTCGGCCTTGCGGAGGCGGCTTGAGCCTGCCGGTTCCGGCGGACGGTCGACGAGACCACGATAATTGTGGGGCGCATGTAAAACGATTCTTGTCAGCAGCAGAGTTTCGAGTGCTTCCATATAGGCCCCAACGCATTGAGGCGACACGAATTTGAGTTCCCGCGCCGCCTGAAACAAAGGACGGCGTACGAATTCCAAAAACCGTTCATTTCCGCCGAGCGGCTGATCGAAGCGTATGGGCTGATCTACTGCGTGATCCGTCAGATTTTGCAGCCGTCGGGCAAGCGCCTCCGGGCTGACGCGCAAAGCGAGACTGCTATAGCCGTCGGGATGATGCTCAACGGCGCATTCATCATTCGGCATGATATAGGCTGACCCGGTATCGACTAGCTCCTGTTTCGTCGCCCCAAGAATGAGATGGCAACCGCCTCGGATCAGGAAGACAAAACGGATGTAATCGACAGGTTCGAATGAAACCTTTGTTGAGAACTGGTTTAAAAGATAGAATATTGATACTGACGAACCTTGGACGGTGTGCATCCGAAAGCTCGATTTTTGAGATATACGCTTAACGATATCGATATGTCCACGCGCAACGCTTTCGTATAGCCCGGAGATGGCGTCTATCGTGGTCGAATCGAACGCTTTATATTGACTCAAAAACAAGTGCATACTCCCCGTTAATCAATCAAAAGTAGTATTCATAATTTGTCGAAAGCACACAAGCAGAAATAATGATTGCTTCCGATTCGGGCAATTATTTGATCTGATCTCTGAAAAAGGTTTTTTCATTAATTAATCCTATTATTATACATATTTCGTATGAATATGCGCACTCACAACACAATCTTTCCCAAGCACGGTGCTTGATGGAAGTACGCTCCCGTGTCAGTCGCCCTGATTTTCCTCATCGGAGCAGGGAATATGTCGTTCAAGAAGTGGCCCTGATCTGGAAAAACTTGAGTCTGCTGCAGAGATCGGCTGACGGATGCACATCGGGTGATGCAGAACTTCTCCGGTGCCGGATACGCCGACAGAGCACCGGCTCCGCCTTGACCCAGATTGTCGCGGTCGGGGGGCAATGATCCAGGCGGACGGCCTGCGTACCGCTCTGTCAAGGACTTCGCCGCAGCACAAACGCAAGCCGAAAACTTCGTGAAAGCATGGAGGGCAGCATGATGATGGATCATCGAACTTCGTTGACTTACCAACACCTGCGGACGCGGGGTGCTGTTCCACGAAAAGCAGAGATAGCCCTTGCGGCGTTTTCCGCCAGAATCCGCCGTTCCTGCCCAAAGCGTTTCCGAAATCGTCGGGATAACGATTATCCGGGGCGGCGGCCCGTACTTCTCCCGAGAGTGGGGAGTCCTGAAGAATCCTATTCGACCCAGGTCGTCCTCGCCTTTTCAAATGCGAGTCTCCCAGCGCACATGCGCAGGAAGTGACGACATCCAAAGGCGGCGGATGCTCCGCCCATGCCACCATCGACAGGAGAGAGACCATGTCATACAAGAATCTGCCGCTGATAGTGAAGGTTGTGACGCTGTTGCTGCTTCTCGCGGCATCGGCCATTCTGACCGGTCTTTATATTAGCTCCAGGATTATTCAGGTCGACACGCAGTATTCCGATATGTTGACCGGAATCAGCGAGGCGGCGACCTCAAACGTGCGCGCCGGGCGGTTCGCCGAGCAGATCGTGGGGGTCATCTATTCCAACATCGTCGCCGTGACCGACGAGCAGAACAGCCTCGCACGGCAGCGCTTTCAGGAGGCCGTCGCGGGGTTTGACAAGCAGATCGATCATATCGAGGCAGCCTATCCCGATGTGAAGAGTGACCTCGACGTGATGTCGGGAAATATGCACGGCGCTTTGACGGGGGCCTGTGCCCAAACGATCCAGCTCGCCAACGCGGACAGTAGCGCCGCGGGTATCGCGAAGGCCGGCGAGGAAATGGAAGCCAAGTGCAAGCCTCAGCTGCAAATGATCATTGATAGCATGGTGAAGTTGTCGGACAAGCTCATGGCGGAGCGCGACCGGCAGAGCGATGCGCTCACGGCCAGCTCCTGGTGGACCGCCGAGTTTTCCATGGCGATTCTTGTGATCGCGACGCTTGTCGTCTTGGGGATCTCGGTCTGGAGCCTTCGCGCTGGTGTCGTGCGTCCGCTGAACGGCTCGCTCGACGTAATGGACGCGCTCGGGAAGGGCGAATTGGCTGTCGCGATCGCCGGCGCCGATCGGCGTGACGAAGTGGGCACCATCGCCAAGGCGCTCGAAGTGTTGCGCGGCCAGCTCCGGACGGCCGAGACGGCACGCCAGGAGCAGAAGGCCCGCGAGGAAGCGGAACGCCAGCTTCTGGCTCGCCGCGAGACGCTCGCCAACGCCTTTGTCGGCCGCATGCAGGATCTTGCCAACGGTTTCGCCCAATCCTCCGGCGAAGTGGCCGACGCCGCGCGCAATCTCTCCGCCACGGCGGAAGAGACCTCGCGTCAGGCCCAGGCCGTCGCCTCCGCCGCCGAGGAGGCCGCCAGCAACGTCCAGACCGTGGCTTCGTCATCGGAAGAGATGGCCGCCTCGGTCAAGGAGATCAACGGCCAGGTGGCCCACTCGGCAGCCGTCGCCGATACCGCCTTCAACGAAGCCGAGGCCTCCAACGTCCGCATCACCGCCCTTGCCGCCGCCGCCGCGGCGATCGGCGACGTCATCAACCTGATCAAGGGCATCGCCGACCAGACCAACCTTCTCGCCCTCAACGCCACCATCGAGGCGGCGCGCGCCGGCGAGGCGGGCAAGGGCTTCGCAGTCGTCGCCGCCGAGGTCAAGCAATTGGCCGACCAGACGGCCAGGGCCACCGGGGAGATCGGCGCCAAGGTGGCCGAGATCCAGCAGGCGACCGACGGAACGGTGAAGTCGATGACCGAGATCGTCCGGGTCATCGCCAACATCAAGGAGATCGCCTCGGCGATCGCCGGCGCAGTCGAGCAGCAGGGGGCGGCGACCACCGAGATCGCCAGCAACTGCCAGCAGGCGGCGACGGGCACGCAGCAGGTGACGCAGAACATCTCCGGCGTGGGTCAGGCCGCCGAGATGACCGGTTCGGCATCGACGCAGCTGATGACCCTGTCGGATGGGCTGTCGGCTCAGGCCTCCGATCTGCGCACCGTCGTCGAAACCTTCGTCAAGGACTTCGCGGCGGCCTGACATCCGCAACGGCAGCTCGAAGCCGGAAAGGGGCGCTAGCATGCCAGCCAGGATCTGTCTCGTTCACGACGACGTTTCCGAACAGGAGCGCCCCTATCTCTTTGCGCTCTCCATCCACTGCCCCGTCGTTCAATGCCATTGGCGCGAGCGGGAAAAGCTCGCCCACCGCGTTGCGATGCCATGGTTGATCGACGTGAAGCGCCTCAACGCCGAGGCGGCGGAAGCACTCAGGCCGTTCACCATCCCTCCCCTGCTCGGCTTCCGGCTGGTTGCCGTCGACGGTGATCAGCCGGCCTTGTCGGATCGCACGGCAGGATGGTGGGGACCGACAATCGCCGTTCCCCGTCCCATCGAAGCAACGACGGTACTCCGGCTGGCCGGCCTCTGCCGTCCCGAGCAGGACGTTCCGGCGCGCCGCGAGCCGTCGACACTCTCTTCCGACCGTCCACCCGGCGTTCCGCCAGCTCTTTCGAAGCCTCTCCCACCCTCGGCGCATTCTTTGATCGGAGAAGCGATCCATGACGCCGCGACCATCCTCGATCTGGTTTTCCGGTCGTTCGACGGGAAACAGCGGATCGCCTCGGACGATTGGCACGCCGCCGTACCGGTGATCATCGACATGATATCCGAGAAGGGACTGAGGCTGTGGCTCGACCGAGTCAGGGAACACCACGTCGGCACCTATCAGCACTCGCTTTTGGTAATGGGAATTGCCGCCGAATTGGGCCGCGTACTTGGCCTCATGGAGTCGAATGTCGAGCAACTGGCACTCGGCGGCCTACTGCACGATGTGGGCAAATTCGAGGTGCCGCAAACGATCCTCGACAAGCCCGGCCAGCTCTCGTCCGAGGAATTGGCTGTGCTGCGCCGGCATCCGCGTGACGGATGGGCCGCGTTGCTCTCGACCATCCCATCCCTGGATCCAGCCATCCTCGATCTGGTGCTGCATCATCACGAGCAACTCGACGGGGGCGGTTATCCGGATGGCCTTCCCGGCGACCGGATCAGCCCGATGGTGCGGATGCTGACCGTTTCGGATGTGCTCGGCGCCTTGCTCGAGCGACGCCCCTATCGGCCGCCGCTGCCGCGGCGCGAGGCGTTGGAAATCATGCGGGCGATGGCGGACAGTGGCAAGCTCGATCCAGCTTTCGTCCGAGCCGTCGCCGACCTCGATATTGAACCGATTGTCGATCGCTCGATGGACTTGCTCCGAAATCGCGACAGGAGATGACATGATGACCGTTGTTCAACTGGCTCTGGACCCTGATCGGGCTGCGCGGCTTCTGCAACAGTACGATCGCGATCTGATGGGACTTCTCGGAACTTTCATCGAGGAGATCAGCCAAGAGTTCATTTGGGACGATAGGCCGATTTTCAGACAGAGAACCATCGAGCTGATGGGCGAGATCATCAGGCTCGGATCGCTTCCGGCGATATCGGTCGAGAGCTTGCACGTCCGAAGGCGGCTCCCCTGTCTTTGCACCGATATCCTCGTTCTCATTCGTGAAGCAGGGGACGGAAGTCCAGACAGACCGATGCAGCGCGAAATGCCCGGTGGGGCTGAAGAAGAAATATAATTGAGCTCTCTTCGACGATAACGAGCAGAACCATAATGGAATCGCCAGCGATGACATTGGCACTTGGGCGCGGTCGATGGATCAACGGTGCTGCCGATCCAGCTGACTGTCAGTCAAAGACCATCACCGATCAATATCGGATGAACGACGATCTAGGCGACCGCATCGACTGCCGGCTCCCGAATCAGGAAGCGGATGATGCCGTGCTCGGCATCCGCGGCGGCGATCCGGACACCGATTTTGCGACGGCCGGCGCCAAGGCTGATGCGTCCGCAGACGCCGATCAGGCAGGTGAAATCCTGCTCGACGTCGGCTTCGCCTTCGACCGACAGGCTGCCGTCGCTCCGGAAGCCGGCCCTGACGCGGCAGACGACTGGAATGGGCGGCAGGCCCTCGAATTCCAGATGGGTGGTAAATCCTTGTTTCGACGATACAACCACGGCTCATTCCTCCTTCAAGGGGATGGACGGCACGACGGCTAACGCTCATGCAAAAAAATGGCTCAAAACCGGGACTTATTTTACAACACAGGTATATTTGCTTATATCCCGGCATTTGAAAAGTACAATTTTTGGTGGGAATATTCTGCCCTGGCGTATCTATTTGTTTCTGTTGGGCCGGATGTCCGGCCCGGCCATGGCCCGTCGGGAGGATGGCCCCGCAAAACGGATCGGCGGGGATATCCTTCGCCGGCCTGCCCGGTGTTCCTCTTGCCCTCGCGCCGGGGCGGGAGGATAAAGGCGACGTCGAAGCCGGAGACCGCTCCATGACCGCCGTTGCCGTTGGATCCCCTGCCCCCGATTTTACCCTGCCGACCGACGAGGGCGAGGTTTCGCTCGCCGCCCTGCGGGGCCGGCCGGTGGTCGTTTACTTTTATCCCAAGGACGACACGTCGGGCTGCACCCGAGAAGCGATCGGCTTTTCCTGTCTGGCCGACGAATTCGAGAAAGCAGGCGCGACGGTGATCGGCATCTCGCCCGACACGGTCGAGAAGCACGGCAAATTCCGCGTCAAGCACAAGCTGACCGTGGCGCTCGGTTCCGATCCGGAGCACAAGGTGGCGGAAAGCTACGGCGCATGGGGCGAAAAGTCGCTCTACGGCAAGAAGTATCTCGGCATCATCCGCTCCACCGTGCTGATCGCCCGCGACGGAACGGTGGCGAGAGTCTGGCCGAAGGTTAAGGTGGAAGGCCACGCCGAAGAGGTGCTGGCCGCCGTCAAGGCGCTCTGAGCGGACGCCGCCGCCCTTGCGCGACCGGGCTTCAAGCCTTCATTAACCCTAACGGTTTCTAATCGCTGCCAACGAGGCCCCGCCTTGCCGCATGCCGGCGAGGCGGCCAGCATCCTCTTGGAGCGTCGCGTTGATGATGAGACCGCAAGCCGCAGACCGATATCGCAGCCAGAATTCGGCGAGACGTATCGTCATCATCAGCAGGGACAATACGCGCACCTACACCTTCAGCCCGCTGGCCTTGTTCGGCGGCCTCACCCTGTTCCTGACTGTGTCGCTCGGCTTCCTCGCCGCCACCACCTATCTGGTGTTTCGCGACGACCTGTTCGACCTGGTTCGCGAGCGCAACGCCGACATGCAGCAGGCCTACGAGGACCGCATCGCCCGGCTGCGCTCGGAAATCGATCGTATCTCCAGCCGGCAGATTCTCGACAGCGTGGCGATGGACGAAAAGGTCGAGAAGATCATGTCCGCCCAGCAAGGCATCGCCGATCGCCAGCGGGCGGTCGGCGACCTGATCGACAAGGCGCGCAGCATCGGCCTCATCGACGGCCGCAATGCGGCGATCACCGCCGACAAACGCGCCGCCCTCGATCCGGCCGACGTGACCGGCTCGGTCAACGCCTATGCCGATGCCGGCGGCGCCAACCTGATCGATCGTCAGTTCGACGCGCTGACGTCGACGGCGCCGAAAGCGGCCGCAGCCAAGGTCGATTTGCGCACCACCGACGGCAAGCCGGATTTCAAGGCGATCGCCAGCCATCTCGCCGCCGTCGATGCCGAGCAGGCCAAGGCGGTGGAAGCCATTGCCGACGCCGCCAACTCGCGCGTCGATGCCGCCGTGGAAATCATTGCCGACGCCGGCCTGCGGGTCAACGTGCCGGAAGCGCCGGCGGATTCGCAGGACGCCGTCGGCGGCCCCTATATTCCGATGGCAGGCGCCCAGGCGCTTGCCGCCGCCATGCAGGAGGCGGACCAGGCGTTCGGCCGTATCGCGCTGGTCAAGGCCGCGGCGGCCCGCCTGCCGCTTGTCCGCCCCATGCCCGGCGGCGACATGACGTCCAATTTCGGATCGCGTCGCGATCCCTTTCTCGGCTCGCTGGCCTTCCACGCCGGCATCGACTTCCGCTCCCCCACGGGCACCGATATTCGGCCGACGGCGCCGGGCGTCGTCACGGTGGCCGGCTGGTCGGGAGGGTACGGCAACATGGTGGAGGTCGACCACGGCAACGGCGTCACGACACGCTACGGCCACATGTCGCGCATCATCACCCACGTCGGCGATCGCGTGACGCGGGACACCGTCATCGGCGAGGTCGGTTCCACCGGCCGTTCCACCGGCCCGCATCTTCACTACGAAACGCGCATCAACGGCACGCCGCTCAATCCGATCAACTACATCAACGCGGGAAACCGGCTGGCGAGCCTCCTGCCCTGACGGCCGGCCGATACGCATCGTGATAGCAAAAAAGGCGGAGTGCCACGGCACCCCGCCTTTTCAATTTTCAATCCGTAGCGGCCGGTCAGTCGATGTCCGAGATCTCGGCCGGCTGCTTGCCGAAGGCGCGCTGGGCCAATGCCGCTTCCATGAAGCCGTCGAGGTCGCCGTTCAGCACGTCGGACGGCGAGGTGCTCTCGACGCCGGTCCGGAGATCCTTGACCAACTGGTAGGGCTGCAGGACGTAGGAGCGGATCTGATGGCCCCAGCCGATGTCGGTCTTGCCGGCCTGCTCGGCGTTGGCCTTCTCCTCGCGCTTCTTCAGCTCGGCTTCGTAGAGCCGGGCGCGCAGCATGTTCCAGGCCGTGGCCCGGTTCTTGTGCTGCGAGCGTTCGGCCTGGCACGACACCACGATGCCGGAGGGATAGTGGGTGATGCGCACCGCCGAATCGGTGGTGTTGATGTGCTGGCCGCCGGCGCCCTGAGCGCGGTAGGTGTCGATGCGGCAGTCGCTCTCGTTGATTTCGATCTCGATCTTGTCGTCGATCACCGGGTAGACCCAAACCGACGAAAACGACGTGTGGCGCCTTGCCTGGCTATCGAAGGGCGAAATGCGGACCAGCCGGTGAACGCCCGACTCCGTCTTCATCCAGCCGTAGGCGTTGTGGCCCTTGACCAGCACCGTCGCGCTCTTGATGCCGGCCTCCTCGCCGTCGTGGACCTCGAGCACCTCGACCTTGTAGCCGCGCTTCTCCGCCCAGCGCGTGTACATGCGCAGGAGCATGTTGGTCCAGTCCTGGCTCTCGGTGCCGCCGGCGCCGGAGTTCACCTCGATGTAGGTGTCATTGGCGTCGGCCTCGCCGGACAGCATCGATTCCACTTGCTGGCGGGCGATCTCGTCCTTGAGGCCGCGCAGGGTGTTCTCGGCGTCGGCGACGACGGTGGCGTCGTCCTCCATCTCGCCGAGCTCGATCAGTTCGACGCTGTCCTTGAGGTCGCGGTCGAGCTTGAGATAGCCGTTGATTCGGTTTTCCAGATCGGTCCGCTCGCGCATGATCTTCTGCGCGCGCTCGGGATCGTTCCAGAGGGTCGGGTCTTCGACGAAACCGTTCAGTTCGGCCAGGCGCTGCTGAGAGGCATCCCAGTCAAAGATGCCTCCTCAGCAGGGCCATACCCTGCTTGATCTCGTCGACGATGGCCTCGATTTCGGCTCGCATGGGTGTGAGCTCCGGTCAGGAGGTTGAGGTATCGCCGCGGCGGTCACCGTCGGCGGGTGCCCGTCGTCGATCACGGGCGCGGCGGACCATAGGAATGGATGCCGCCGATGTAAACTGCCTTTTCCGCCTCGAGCGCCGGCGGCCGCGGGGGCGGCTTCGAGCGACTACCCTCGCAGGTGGAGCCTTGAGGTCCCGGTCAATAGAGGCCGCCGGTGCCGCTCACCGCCGCCTTGTCGGCCTCGGGGTTGACCTGGGTCGGCACGCCCCAGGCGACGCCGTCGCCGCCGATCACCGAGTAGATGTCGGACGGGCCGGTCCCCGGCTTGAACGCCTCGATGATGGCGCTCTCGCCCTCATAGGCACGCATGCCGGTCTTGCGGTTGATTGGGATGAGCGTCATGCCCTCGGGCACCTTGAATTCCTGCGGCGGCTGGCCGGCCAGGGCCTGCTCCATGAAGTCGCGGAACACCGGGGCGGCCATGGTGCCGCCGGTCGAACCGTGGCCCATCGGCTTCGGCGTGTCGAAACCGAGGAAGATGCCGACGGTCAGCTCGGGCGTGAAGCCGACGAACCAGGCGTCCTTCTCGTCGTTGGTCGTGCCGGTCTTGCCGGCGATCGGCCGATTGAGGCTCCTGATCACGGTGGCCGTGCCGCGCTGGACGACGCCTTCCATCATCGAGGTGATCTGGTAGGCGGTCATCGGGTCGAGCACCTGCTCGCGTTCGTCGATCAGCTGCGGCTCGTCCTGCCCCTTCCAGTCGTCGGCGTTGCAGCCCTCGCAGACGCGCTGGTCGTGCTTGTAGATGGTGCGGCCGAAGCGATCCTGCACGCGGTCGATCAGCGTCGGCTGCACGCGGCGGCCGCCGTTGGCGATGATGGCGTAGGCGTTGACGAGGCGCATCACGGTGGTCTCGCCGGCGCCGAGCGACATGGCGAGCACCGGCTGCATGTTGTCGTAGATGCCGAAGCGGCGGGCATATTCGGCGACCAGCGGCATGCCCATGTCCTGGGCGAGGCGCACCGTCATCAGGTTGCGCGACTGCTCGATGCCGGTCCGCAGCGTCGCCGGGCCGATATAGCCGCCGCCGTAATTCTGCGGCCGCCAGATGCCAAGGCCCGCCCCCTGGTCGATCTCGACCGGCGCATCCATGATCACCGAGGCCGGCGTATAGCCGTTGTCGAGGGCGGCCGAGTAGACGAAGGGCTTGAAGGACGAGCCCGGCTGGCGCATCGCCTGCGTCGCCCGGTTGAACTCGCTTTCGGCGAAGGAGAAGCCGCCGACCATGGCGCGCACGCGGCCGGTGGTCGAGTCCATGGCCACCAGCGCGCCGGAGATGCCGGGGAACTGGCGCAGGCGATAGGCCTCGAGCGTGCCGATGGCGTTGCCGGTCTTCTCGACGTAGATGACGTCTCCGACCGACAGCACGTCCGAGGCGGCTTTCACCGGCGCTCCGCGCTTGGGGCCGCTCTGCCACCTTGCCCATTTGAGCTGATCGAGCGGAATGACGCCTTCGACGCGCTCGTCGTTCACCTTGCCGGTCGGCCCCTTGGAGGGCTGCAGGCCGACGCGGGCGGCATCGCCGTCAAAGCCGAGCACGACGGCAAGATTCCATTCCGGCACGTCGGACAGCGCCGGCTCGGCGGCGAGCGGAATGCCCCAGTCGCCGGAAACCTCGATCTGCTTGTTGGCGCCGCGCCAGCCATGCGCCTCGTCGTAGCGCAGCAGCGCCCGCTGAAGCACGCTGCGGGCGACCACCTGCATCTTCGGATCGAGCGTCGTGCGGACCGACAGGCCGCCCTCATAGAGCCCCTTCTCGCCATACATGGCGAGCAGCGAGCGGCGGACCTCCTCGACGAAATAGTCGGAGGCGAACACCTTGGACGACTGGTTGCGCTCGGCGACGACCAGCGGCGCCTTCAGGGCCGCGTCGCCTTCCTCGCGCGTCACATAGCCGTTCTGCACCATCTGCTCGATGACGTAGTTGCGGCGTTCGACGGCGGCCTGCCGGCTGCGATAGGGGTTGTAGTTCTCCGGCGCCTTGGGCAGCGCGGCCAGGTAGGCCACCTCCTCGAGCTTCAGGTCGGACAGCGGCTTGTCGAAATAGGCGAGCGAGGCGGCGGCGACGCCGTAGGAGCGGAAGCCGAGATAGATCTCGTTGAGATAGAGCTCGAGGATCTGGTCCTTGGTGTAGGTCTGCTCGATCTTCAGCGTCAGCATGGCTTCGCGGATCTTGCGATCGATGGTGCGCTCGTTGGTGAGCAGGAACACCTTGGCCACCTGCTGGGTGATGGTCGAGGCGCCGACCATGCGCTTGTTGGAGCCGGAAACGATCGTGTCGAGGTTCTTGACCGCCGCGCCGGCAAGGCTGATCAGGTCGATGCCGGGATGGGTGTAGAAGACCTTGTCCTCGGCGGAAATGAAGGCCTGCTTGACCCGGTCGGGAATCATCTGGATCGGCAGGAACAGGCGGCGCTCGTGGGCATATTCGGACGCGAGCTCGCCGTCGGCGGCATGGACGCGCGTCACCACCGGCGGCTGATAGTTGCGCAACTGGTTGGTATCGGGCAGATCACTGCTGAGCGAGTGGATGTAGACGGCGACGCCGCCGGCCGCCACCAGCAGCAGCAGCGCCGCGATCGAGAAAACCCAGCCGAAGAATCTTACGAAGACCATATCCCGTCCATCATTCCCGTCGACACCGGCCGCGCCTTCATGCCCGTCCGCCGCCGCGGTGTGGCAAGGCCCGGCGCGTCCGAATGCTCATGCGTCGGCCTGGGGCAGCCGATACCGCAAAACGCCGCAGAATGCGAATGTTTCCGTGATGCGGACGTTCGTCGCTCTTTGTGGCGAAGGCGGGGCCGTGGCGTTGCCGGACCGCAACAGTCGGCCGGTTGCGCTCATTTGCCGAGGTAGGCGTATTTCTGGCCGAAGAAGCGCAACACCGCCTGCGTGACCGCGTCGGCAACGCGGGAGCGCCATTCGTCGGAGGTCAGCAGCTTCTCGTCCTGGTCGTTGGAGAGGTAGCCGATCTCCACCAGCACCGACGGCACGTCATGGGCGCGCAGCACCTGGAAGCCGGCGGAACGCCGCGGATTCTTGATCATCCGCGTCGCCGAGGCAAGGTCGCCGACCAGACCGTTGGCGAAGGCGGCGGAGAAGTTGCGCGTCTCCCGCCGGGTCAGATCGACCAGGATGTCGGTCACGCCGTCGGCGTCCTGCTGCAGGTCGAGGCCGGCGATGAGGTCGGAGGCGTTCTCCTTGGCGGCGAGCGCCGCCGCCTCGCGGTCGGACGCCTTGTCGGACAGGGTGTAGACGGTGGCGCCGCGCACCGACCCCTCGTGCTCGGAATCGGCATGGATCGACAGGAACAGGTCGGCCGCGTGGTCGCGTCCGAACTGCACCCGCGCGCCGAGCGGCAGGAAGGTGTCGTCGGTGCGGGTGAGCAGCACCGCCACTTTGCCGGTCTGCTCCAGGCGCTCCTGCAGTTTCTTGGCGAACGCCAGGACGATGTCCTTTTCAAGGATGCCCGACGCCGAGATCGTGCCGGAATCGACGCCGCCATGGCCGGCGTCGATGACGATCAACGGCTTCTCCCGCTTGCTGCGGTCGGGCGGCGGCAACTGATCGGCCTTCTGCACCGGCGCTTCGTTGGCGCTGTCGCGCGCCAACTGGTTTTTTCTGAGGTCCTCCTCGAAAGCCGCCGCCGTCGTCTTGAGGAGGTCGAGCACCATGCGGGCCGGCTGGTCCTCGACGGCCGGCAACACGAAGGCCTTGTCGATCTTCACCGGACCGGTGACGTCGAGCACGATGCGCGACCGCCCGGCGGCAAACTGGCCATAGCGCCAATCGCTGACCAGGCCCCGGCCGGTGGAACCGGTGCCCGATGGCAGGCGAAAGTCGATCTCGGGCAGATCGATCACCACGCGGTAGGGTTCGGCGAGCGTGAAGGCGCTGAGGTCGACCTCGCCGGAAAGATCGAGCACGAAGCGGGTGCGGTTGTCGTCGCCGACCACGCGGCCGTCGGTTGCCACGGGCGCACCTTCGGCAAGCGCGCCGGCCGCAAGGCAGACGAGCGCCATCGTCGCCACGACGGCGAAGCGGAGAAAGACTGCGAAGCGGTTTGCGACGGTCGACAATGATCGCTCCCACGATCCCTTGGGCGGCCCAAACTGCCACAGACGGACAAGATGGCAACTCCCTTTCCGGACGGAGACGTTTTCCGCGGATCGGCGGCCATTCACATATCAGTAACTAAGGCAATTTGGTTAAGCATTCCTGCGTCACCCCGCCCGGAATGGCGGACGCTTCACATTGCGAGGAATTGATCGGCGGCCTATTTGATCGCCTTGCATATGGGACTTCACGCAAGTAATAAGGGATCGGAGCCCGAATCCTTGCTCTCGGTACTTGAGAGCGTCCAGCCGGTTCGCCGTCTGCTTGAAAAAGCGGCGGAACGAGACCGGTAGCCGGGGGTCCGAGAGGTCAGCGCGACCGCCGGTATGGTTTTCCGGCCGATGCGCGGAACCCGGACCTTCGCTTGTTGCGTCCCGACCGGCCGTGCGCCGCGTTGCGGGAAGCATATGAGGACGCCCATGGATCCACCGGAAAGATCGGCGCTCCGGCGCGTGGCCGATGAGGCCACCCGACAGGCATTCGTCGCCGTTCCCCCGTATTGGCTTTTGCCGAGCGGGTCTTTTTCAGGAACGACGGTGTTGAAAAGAAAGAATGTGCCGGACGTGAAAGTCGTGAGGCCACAGCAGATTGTCGAAGGGGCAGGATGGCGTCAAGCATCGGCCTTTTCCCGATTTGCGGCCTCGGTTGGTCCGGCGCCCTTCCCCATTCCCTTCCCCCTTATCGACGGCCGATGCCGATCCTTCCAGCGCGCGGCGATCCCAGGGAGAGCTCTCAGGAGCTTCCCATCGGGGTCGCGGCGGTGCCGAGATCGCATGCGGCCGGGAGTCAGTCTTTATGGCCAACAAGATGCTGATCGATGCCACCCACCCGGAGGAGACCCGGGTGGTTGTGGTGCGTGGACACCGCGTTGAGGAGTTCGATTTCGAGTCGGCGACAAGGAAGCAGCTCAGAGGCAACATTTATCTGGCCAAGGTGACGCGTGTCGAGCCGTCGCTGCAGGCGGCCTTCGTCGAGTATGGCGGCAACCGCCACGGCTTCCTCGCCTTTTCCGAAATCCACCCCGACTATTACCAGATCCCCCAGGCCGACCGTCAGGCGCTGATCGAAGCCGAAGAGGCGGAGGAGCGCGAGGAGGCCGAACGGCGGACCCGCGTGCACCGCGAGCGGCAGGCCCGCGCCCAGGCGGCCAAGGCGGCCGCCCGGCCCGCCGAGACGGTCAGCGAAGCGCCCGTCGATGACGGCGAGCCGCGGCCGGCCGATGACGCGTCGCTCGTCGAGGCGACGCCCATCATCGAATCCGGCGACGACGAAGTGCCGGTGCCCGAGACCGGCGGCATCATCGACATTCACGACGACCAGACGGTCGAGACCATCAACGACGACGGCGAGGAACGCTCCGGCGACGACGAGGAAGAGCACGTCGAAAGCGTCGGCGCGGAGGACGCGCTCGAGGAAGTGCCCGAGCGCCGGGTTCGCCGTGCCCGCCAGTATCGCATCCAGGAAGTGATCAAGCGCCGGCAGGTGCTGCTGGTCCAGGTGGTCAAGGAAGAGCGCGGCACCAAGGGCGCGGCGCTGACCACCTATCTGTCGCTGGCCGGTCGCTATTCGGTGCTGATGCCCAACTCCGGCCGGGGCGGCGGCATTTCCCGCAAGATCACCAACGTTCAGGATCGCAAGCGCCTCAAGGAGATCGCCCACGAGCTCGACGTGCCGGAAGGCATGGGCGTCATCCTCAGGACGGCCGGCGCCGCCCGCACCAAGACCGAGATCAAGCGCGACTTCGAGTATCTCCTGCGCCTGTGGGAAAACGTGCGCGAGCTGACGCTGCGGTCTAGCGCGCCGAGCCTCGTCTACGAGGAAGGCTCGCTGGTCAAGCGCTCGATCCGCGACCTCTACAACAAGGACATCGACGAGGTCCTGGTGGCTGGCGAGGATTCCTATCGCGAGGCCAAGGACTTCATGCGCATGCTCATGCCAAGCCATGCCAAGAACGTCCAGCCCTATCGCGATCCGATCCCGGTGTTCGGCCGCTTCGGCGTCGAGCCGCAGCTCGATGCGATGTTCTCGCCGCAGGTGACGCTGAAGTCGGGTGGCTATCTGGTCATCAACCAGACGGAAGCGCTGGTCGCCATCGACGTCAACTCCGGCCGGTCGACGCGCGAGCACAACATCGAGGACACGGCGCTCGCCACCAACCTCGAAGCCGCCGAGGAGGTGGCCCGCCAGCTCCGCCTGCGCGACCTCGCCGGCCTCATCGTGATCGATTTCATCGACATGGAGGAGGCCAAGAACAACAAGGCGGTGGAGCGCAAGCTCAAGGATTGCCTGAAGAACGACCGCGCCCGCATCCAGGTCGGCCGCATCTCGCACTTCGGCCTGATGGAAATGAGCCGCCAGCGCATCCGCACCGGCGTGCTGGAAGGCTCCACCGAGCTCTGCCCGCACTGCCTCGGCGCCGGCATCGTCCGCTCCACCGAAAGCGTGGCGCTGCATGTGCTGCGTTCGCTGGAAGACCTGCTGATCAAGGGCGTGACGCACCATCTCACCGTGCGCACCCGGTCGGCGGTGGCGCTCTACATCCTCAACCAGAAGCGCAAGCACCTTTCCGATCTCGAGGCGCGCTTCGGCCTGACCATCACCATCGCCGCCGACGAGCATCTCGGCTCCCAGCACTTCGCCGTCGAGCGCGGCGAGATCATCCTCAATCCCGCCCCGCCGCCGCCCGCGCCGACGCTGACGCCCGAAAGCGTCCAGCCCTACGACGAGGAGATCGACGAGGACGTCGAGGAAGAGGACGACGAGGAGGAAGAGGCCGAGAAGGCGCAGTCGTCGCGCGAGGAGCGCGGTGACGGAGACAACCGGCGCAAGCGCCGCCGGCGTCGTCGCCGGCGGACCGAGGGCGGCGAGGCCGTCGCCAACGGCGAAGGCCAGGATGCTGCTGCCGAGGGTGGCGAGCAGCCGGCGGCCGAGGGCGACGAAGGCGACGAAGAGGGTTCCGACGAAGACGGCGAAGAGCGCGCCGAGAGTGAAGGCGACAGCGAGCAGCGCCGCCGGTCGCGTCGTCGCGGCCGTCGCGGCGGCCGCCGCCGGCATCAGCTCGAAGAGGATATCGGCTCCGAATCGATTGTCGTGGCGCAGGACAACGAGCCTGTTTCCGAAGACGACAGCGAAGCCGCGCCGGTCGATGAAGAGCCCGCCGCCGACGCCGGCGATGCGGGGGCGGCGGTGGCCGCGCCAAGCGTAGCGGACGACAAGCCGATCGAGACGCTGGCGGAGGAAGCCGAGGAAGCCGAAGAGGCGCCCGAGGAGACTGCGGAAGCGGCCGCGCCCGTCCATGCGCCGCTCGAAAGCGTCGCCGAGCTGGTCGAGAAGTCGGTGGAAGCCAACGAGCCGGCGCAGCAGCCGGAACCCGAGCCGGAGCCGGAACCCGACAGCAACCATCCGAAGAAGACCGGCTGGTGGCAGCGCCGCTCCTTCTTCTGAGAACGGACTGAAACGAACCGATCGAGGCCGTCCGATGATATCGGGCGGCCTTGATTTTTGCCGAAGCGGCGGGCGCATGTCGTCTTGAGATTGAAGTCCGGCGCCTACCTCAGCCAGCCGCCAAGTCGTTCGCAGGCCGCGGCGATCGCTTCCGTGCGTCCGGCGAAGGAAAAGCGCACATAGGACGACCCGCGCCCGGTATCGAAGTCGAGGCCGGGCGTTGCGGCGATGCCCGCCTCATGCAGCATGCGGCGGCAGAAATCGAGACTGTCGTTGGTGTAGCGGCTGACGTCGGCGTAGACATAGAAAGCGCCGTCGACCGGCAGGAAGCGGCCGAGACCGATCTTCGGCATATGCTCCAGCAGCAGCCGGCGGCTCGCCGCGTAGCCGGCCTTCACCGCTTCCAGCTCCTCGTCCGCCTCGAAGGCGCCCAGGGCGGCGCGCTGCGACAGTTCGGACGGCGAGATGAAGAGGTTCTGGGCGAGCCGCTCGACCGGCCGCACCAGCCGGTCCGGCAGCACCATCCAGCCGACGCGCCAGCCGGTCATGCAGAAGTATTTGGAGAAGGAGTTGACGACCACGGCGTCGTCGGAGAATTCCAGCGCAGTCACTTCGTCGCCGTCATAGATAAGGCCGTGATAGATCTCGTCCATGACCAGGGCGACCTTCATGTCGCGGCAGGCGGCGACCAGCGACTTCAAACTGTCGCGCGTCATGGTGGTTCCCGAGGGATTGTTGGGGCTGGCCACGACGACGCCGGCGAGCGGCCGCTCGGAATGCGCTTTCTCGATGGCGGCGGCGCTCGCCTGCCAGCGCGCCTCGGCGGTGGTCGGGATCTCCACCACCTCGAGGCCGAGCGCCGTCAGGATGTTGCGATAGGCCGGATAGCCCGGCGTCGGCAGGCCGACGCGGTCGCCGACGTCGAACATGGCAAGGAAGGCAAGGTTGAACGCGCCCGACGAGCCGCCGGTGACGGCAACCCGCCCGGCCGGCACGTCGACGCCGTAGCGATCGGCATAGAGGCGGGCGATGCGAGCGCGCAATTCCGGAATGCCCAGCGCCTCGGTGTAGCCGACGCGGCCGCGGGCGAGCGCGGCCTCGGCGGCGGTGCGCACCGCGGCGGGCACGGGCGCGCCCGGCTCGCCGAGCTCCATGTGAATGATGTCCCGCCCGTCGCGGGCGAGGCGGTTGGCGTCCGACAGCACGTCCATGGCCAGGAAGGGCGCCACATCACTCCGCCGCGAAACCAGCATGTCCCTCTCCACGATTTTGCCCGAGATGCCCGGCAATCTGCCGCAGGCAAGGCCGGCCCGGGATTTTTTCCGTTGCGCCGGGCATATGTTCTGCCCTTTATCAGGCTCCGGACACACTGACGAGACTTCCGATGGTGAATCGCGCCATGACGACCAGTTTCCGCCACGCCTCCGTTGCCGTCATCACGGCGGCGGCGATCGCCGTCTCGTCCTGCATGCCTTCATTCGCCGCCGAGCGTGGAGGACGCAGCATTTCGCTGCTGCGGGACGCCGAAGCGGAAGCGCTGATCGCCGATTATACGCGGCCATTGTTGAAGGCGGCCGGTCTCGGCTCGGCCACCGTTCAGGTCAAGCTGGTCAACGACGATACCTTCAACGCCTTCGTCGCCGACAGCCGGCATATCTTCGTCAATGCCGGCGCCATCATCGATTCCACGACGCCCAACCAGTTGATCGGCGTCCTGGCGCACGAGATCGGTCACCTCGCGGCCAACCACCTCGCCCAGCTCCGCTCGGAAATCCGCCGCATGCAGATCCTGTCGGCGCTGGCCCTGCTCGGCGGCGTGGCGGCGGGCGCGGCGGGCGGCGGCGGCGCGGCGGCCGGCGCGGTCGCCACCGGCGGCATGCAGTTCGGCCAGCGCGGCCTCTTGATGTATGCCCGCGAGAACGAGACGGCCGCCGATCAACTGGCGCTGAAATATCTCGCCCAGACCGGCCAGTCGGCCAAAGGCATGCTGGAAACCTTCCAGCGCTTCTCCGAGCAGCAGATGTTCATGTCGGCGCACATCGACCCTTACGTCCAGACCCATCCGCTGGCCGCCGACCGGATCGCCATGATCGATGAACTGGCCCGCAAATCGAAGTTCTTCGACAAGCCCGACGATGCCGCGCTCAAGGCGCGGCACGATCTCGTCCGCGCCAAGTTCGCCGCCTTCACCCGCAACGGCCAGAGCGTGCTGCGGCTCTATCCGCCATCCGATACCAGCCTTGCCGCCGATTACGCCCGCGCCATCGTCGCCTATCGCTTCGCCGATCCGAAGTCGGCCCTCGCCCGCATGGACGCCCTGATCAAGCGGTCGCCGAATAATCCTTATTTCTGGGAGCTGAAGGGACAGATCCTCCTGGAGACCGGCAAGCCGCGAGACGCCATAGCGCCTCTCCGGAAGGCGGTGGCGCTGGCCCCGAATGCCGGCCTCATCCGCGTCATGCTCGGGCAGGCGCTGGTGGGCACCGGCGACGCCAAGCTGACCGACGAGGCGATCGCCACCCTCACCAAGGGCATCGGCGACGACCCGGACCAGCCGGTCGGCTATCGCCAGCTCGCCATCGCCTATGCCCGCAAGGACAACATCCCGCTGGCCGACCTCGCCTCGGCCCAGGGCAGCTTCGCCTCGGGCGACATCGACACGGCCAAGAAATACGCCATGCGCGCCCAGGAAAAGCTGAAGACCGGCTCACCGGCCTGGCTGCGCGCCGACGACATCATCACCTACAAGGCACCGAAATGACCGGGTGCCTTCAGTCCGGGACAAGGAGCAGTCGCATGTTCGCCCACCTTCGGAAAGTTCTGTCGGCCACGCTCGTCGTTGCGGCTCTCCTTCCCTCCGCCGCTCTCGCCGAAGAGTTCACCGACGGCCAAAAGGCGGCGATCGGCGATGTCGTCAGGGCCTATCTGATGGATCATCCCGAGGTGATCACCGAGGCGCTGCAGGCGCTCGACGCCCGCAACAAGGCGGCCGAGGAACAGGGGCGGACCGATGCCATCCAGGCCAACCGGCAGGCCATCTTCTCTTCGCCCTACCAGGCGGTGCTCGGCGATCCCAATGCCAAGATCGCGCTTGTCGAGTTCTTCGACTACAACTGCGGTTACTGCAAGAAGGCCCTTTCCGACACCCGCGCCATTCTCGACAAGGAGAAGGACGTCAAGATCGTCCTCAAGGAATTCCCGATTCTGAGCGAGGGGTCGGTCGAGGCGGCCAAGGTGGCGGCGGCCGTCAATATCCTCGATCCCAAGGCCTACGAGGCCTTCCATTTCGAGCTGATGGGCATTCGCGGCCAGGCCGACGGCGACCGCGCGCTGGCGGCGGCGGCCAAGGCCGGCCTCGACGAGGCGAAGGTGAAGGAGACGGCCGCCAAGCCGGAAGTGGCCGAGGCGATCAACCACTCCTACGATCTCGCCCGCAAGCTCGGCATCAACGGCACGCCGGCCTATGTGATCGGCGACGAGCTGGTCTACGGCGCCGTCGGCTTTGCCGAGCTCGACCGCCGGATCGAAGCGATGCGCGCCTGCGGCAAGACGGTCTGCTGATCTTTGGTCGGAACGCGGGGAAGGCGGTCCTTCCGGACGGGGATGAATTGGCGCGGCCTCTTTTTTTCGGCGCGGCATATGCCTATAAGGAAGCCGGCCGCCGCCCGCACCGGGGGCGGCCGCTCAGCTCCGGCCTGAAAGGGAACCGACCGATTGCCCATTGAAGCGTTCATCCTCAACGGACCGAACCTCAATCTTCTCGGGACACGGGAACCGGGCGTCTACGGATCGGCCACCCTTGCCGACATCGAGGCGAATTGCCGCGAAAAGGCTGCCGCGCTGGGCTTTTCGGCCGTCGAGTTCCGCCAGTCCAACCACGAAGGCGTGCTCGTCGACTGGATCCAGGAGGCCGGGCGGCGCAGTGCCGGCGTGGTGATGAACCCCGGCGCCTATACGCACACGTCGATCGCCCTCCACGACGCGATCAAGGGGACAGGCGTTCCCGTGATCGAGGTCCACATTTCCAACGTCCATGCCCGCGAGAGTTTCCGGCATCGGTCCTTCGTGTCGCCCGCGGCGGCCGGAGTGATCGTCGGCCTCGGCCCCCTCGGCTACACGCTCGCGCTCGAAGCCCTCGCCGGTCTCCTGAAAAGGTGACCGCCGTCCCAATCCGGTGAGAACCGATGCCCCAGATCTTTGACTACGAACTGATCCGCCAGCTTGCCAACATCCTCGACGAGACCAATCTCACCGAGATCGAGGTGGAGCAGGAAAAGCTGAAGATCCGCGTGGCTCGGACGGCGGCGCCGGTCACCATCACTCAGGGCGGCGGTTGGGCCGCGCCGGCGGCTGTGCCGGCGATGGCGGCGCCCGCCCCTGTGGCAGTCGCCGCCGAGGCGCCGAAGGCCGCCGACCCCGCCGCCAATCCCGGCGCCGTGCCCTCCCCCATGGTCGGCACCGCCTACGTGGCGCCCGAGCCCGGTTCGCGCGCCTTCGTCGAGGTCGGCGACGTGGTGAAGGAAGGCCAGACGGTGATGATCATCGAGGCGATGAAGCACCTCAACCACATTCCGGCGCCGCGCGCCGGTCGCGTCACTGCGGTGCTCGTCGAGAACGGCCAGCCGGTCGAGTTCGGCGAACCGCTGCTGATCATCGAGTGACCGGCCCCATGTTCGAGAAGATCCTCATCGCCAACCGCGGCGAAATCGCCCTCCGGGTGCTGCGCGCCTGCAAGGAGCTCGGCATCGGTACCGTCGCCGTGCATTCGACGGCGGACGCCAACGCCATGCACGTCCGCCTCGCCGACGAGAGCGTGTGCATCGGCCCGGCGCCGGTGCGCGAAAGCTACCTCAACATCCCCAACATCGTCGCCGCCTGCGAGATCACCGGCGCCGAGGCGGTGCATCCGGGCTACGGCTTCCTTTCCGAGAACGCCCGCTTCGCCGACATCCTGGCCGCCCACAACATCGCCTTCATCGGCCCGTCGGCCGACCATATCCGCATCATGGGCGACAAGATCGAGGCCAAGGCGACCGCCAAGCGCCTCGGCATCCCGGTGGTGCCCGGCTCGGACGGCGCCGTCGAATCCGAGGAGGAAGCGCTGCGGATCGCCGCCGAGATCGGCTATCCGGTGCTGGTCAAGGCGTCGGCGGGTGGCGGCGGCCGCGGCATGCGCGTCGCCATGACCGAGGCGGAGATGCCCGGCGCCCTGTCGGCGGCCAAGACCGAGGCGAAGAACGCCTTCGGCGACGACGCCGTCTACATCGAGAAATATCTCCTGAAGCCGCGCCACATCGAATTGCAGGTGCTGGGCGACGGCCAGGGCAACGCCGTCCACCTCGGCGAGCGCGATTGCTCGCTGCAGCGCCGCCACCAGAAAGTCATGGAGGAGGCCCGCTCGCCGGCCCTCAACGACGACGAGCGGGCCAGGATCGGCGATATCGTCGCCAACGCCATGTCCGAGCTCAACTATTCGGGCGCCGGCACCATCGAGTTCCTCTACGAGAACGGCGAGTTCTATTTCATCGAGATGAACACCCGTCTGCAGGTGGAGCATCCGGTGACCGAGATGATCACCGGCATCGACCTGGTCAACGAGCAGATCAAGGTGGCCTCGGGCCAGGCGCTGAGCTTCCGCCAGTCGGACGTCCATTTCAACGGCCACGCCATCGAGTGCCGCATCAACGCCGAGAACGCCGCCACCTTCGCGCCGTCGCCCGGCAAGATCACTTACTGGCATCCCCCCGGAGGATTGGGGGTGCGCGTCGACAGCGGCGTCTATCAGGGCTACACCATCCCGCCCTACTACGACAGCATGATCGGCAAGCTGATCGTCCACGGCCGCAACCGCGTCGAGTGCCTGATGCGCCTGCGCCGCTGCCTCGACGAGTTCGTGGTCGACGGCATCGATTCGACGATCCCGCTGTTCAACAACATGCTGAAGAACGCCGACATCATCGACGGCGCCTACGACATCCACTGGCTGGAGAAGTGGCTGGCCACCAAGCCGTTCGAGGCTTGATCCAAAACGTAAGTCAGCGCTTGCTTACAACGGTGCCGCCCTCATGGGCGGCGTCGCCGTTTGGGTGGATGCTGCGCCTACACCAGCACCGGCCGCTTGACGCGCCCCGCCTCGCCGAAGACGCGCAGGTAGCGGGCGATCTCGGCCGGGTCGCCGGTCGCCTTCTCCGGGTTGTCGGAAAGCTTCACCGCCGGCCGGCCGTTGACCTGCGTCACCTTGCAGACGAGCGAAATGGCGTCGAAGTCGTCGGTGGGCTGCGGCGCGCAATCCTGGAAGTCGTTGGTCAGGTTGGTGCCCCAGCCGAAGCTCATGTGCACGCGGCCGCGGAAGTGGGTGTAGACCCGCTCGATCTCCTCGACGTCGAGGCCGTCGGAGAAGACGATCAGCTTGTCGCGCGGGTCCTCTCCCTTCGCCTTCCACCAGGCGATGATCTCCTCGCCGCCGTCGACCGGATCGGCGCTGTCGGGGCGGAAGCCCTTCCAATCGGCCACCCAGTCCGGCGCGTCGCGCAGGAACGAGGCGGTGCCGAAGGCATCCGGCAGAACGACCAGCAGATTGCCGTCGTAGAGCTGCTGCCAGTCGCGCAACACCCGATAGGGGGCGTGGCGCATCTCGTCCTCGGTGTTGGCGAGGGCGGCCATGGCCATCGGCAGTTCGTGCGCGTTGGTGCCGATCGCCTCGAGGTCGCTCCGCATGGCCATCAGCACGTTGGAGGTGCCGATGAAGGCCGGGCCGAGTCCTTCCTTCAGCGCGTTGACGCACCAGTCCTGCCAGAGGTGCGAGTGGCGGCGGCGGGTGCCGAAATCGGCGATCTTGATGTCGGGAAAGGCGCGCAGCCGCTCCACCTTGCTCCACAGCTTGGCCTTGGCCCGGGCATAGAGCACGTCGAGCTCGAAGCGGCGCATGGTCTTCATCACCGAGCGCGAGCGCAACTCGTTGATGATGGCGAGCGCCGGGATTTCCCACATGGTGGTGTGGGTCCACGGGCCGTGGAACTCGAGCTGATACTGGCCGTCGGCCTTGCTGAGGTCGTAAGGCGGTAGCTGGAAGTCGCGCAGGAATTCCAGATACTCGGGCGCAAAGATCTGCCGCTTGCCGTAGAAGGTGTTGCCGGCGAGCCAGATCCACTCCTTCTTGCCGAGCCTTAGCGACCGGGCATAGTCGAGCTGCGCCCTGAGCTCGCCCTCGTCGATATCGTCGGCGAGGCGGATGCTGCTCGCCCGGTTGATCAGCGAGAAGGTGACGTCGACATTCCGGTAGCGCTTCCAGATCAGCTGCTGCATCAGGAACTTGTAGATGTCCGTATCGAGCAGGCTGCGAATGATCGGGTCGAGCTTCCAGTTGTGGTCGTGTACCCGTTTGGCGATATCGGTGGTGCTCATCGGTCAATACCCGTGATGAAGCGAGGCGACCCACGAACGTCGAAAAAACGCCGACGAGGCGCCACCTGACAGAGGGGTAGCCTGAAACGATCTAGAACCCAAGCGAAATCCGTATAAACGCCGAGTGCGAAGGTCACGATTTCGGGACCGTCACGCTGCCCTTCCGGATGGCAAAAGGGCGACGGATCGCTCCGCCGCCCATCGCATTTCGCCGGTTCCGCCGTGCTCAGGCGCCGGCCTTGGCCTTGCGCCGCTTGCGGCCCGCCAGGATATTGATCATCTCGACGCCGGCCGAGAAGGCCATGGCGAAGTAGATATAGGCGCGCGGCACATGGAAGCCGACGCCATCGGCCACCAGCGACACGCCGATCAGCAGCAGGAAGGACAGCGCCAGCATCTTGGTGGTGGGATGGTCGTGAATGAACTTCGAGATCGGCTCGGAGGCGATGAACATGATGATCATGGCGATGACGACGGCGAGAATCATCACCGGCACGTGCTCGGCCATGCCGATCGCCGTGATGATGCTGTCGATCGAAAAGACGATGTCGATGGCGATGATCTGCGCCACGGTGGCGCCGAAGGCGGCATGCACGACATTGCCGCTCTCGTCCTCCTCGCCCTCGATGCCGGCGTGGATCTCGTGCGTCGCCTTGTAGAGCAGGAACAGGCCGCCGGCGAGCAGGATCAGATCGCGCCAGGAGAAGCCGTGCCCGAACAGGCTGAACACCGGCGCCGTCAGGCCGATCAGCCAGGACAGGGTGATCAGCAGCAGGACGCGGAAGATCAGCGCCATGGAAAGGCCGAGGGCGCGCGCCTTGCGGGCCGCATTGGTCGGCAGGCGGCTGGTCAGCACCGAGATGAAGACGAGATTATCGATGCCGAGGACAATCTCCATCACCGTCAGGGTGAGGAGGCTGGCCCAGGCATTGGCGTTGAAAACAAGATCGAGCATGGAGGCGGTCATTCCCCAGATATGGCCGTCGGAACAAGACCCTATCTGGCGCGCGCCGTCGGCATTTCAAGAACTCAGGCGGCTTTTGCGCCGAAGAATTTCTCGATGAGCTGCTGGACCGCCGCGACGAGGGTGAGATAAGCGGTGGAAAGCGCCAGGCCGATCTCGATGCCGACAGGCGGATTGAGCCCCCAGGCAAGCGCCGCGCCGGCAAACAGGAACCAGGCGAGCGTCACGGCCAGCGTCACCGGCCGCCATTTCTCGACGCGGACCGGGTGCACGAAGGCGATGGGGGCAAAGGTCAGGACCGACAGGGCAAGCGTGATGCCGATGACGGCGAACTGATTGAGGTCGAATACGAAATAAAGAAAGACGACGCCGTTCCAGACCACGGGAAAGCCCCGGAAAGCGTTGTTCTTCATCTTCATGCGGGTGTCGCCGTAATACATCGCCGACGTGAAGACGATGATGCCGGCGAGCGCCAGGGCGATGGGGATGGACGTGAACCCGGCCGTCGCCACCGCCAGCGCCGGCAGGAAGACGTAGGTCACGTAGTCGACCACGAAGTCGAGGGCGGCGCCCGAAAAGGTCGGCAGGCGGCTTTCGACGCCGACCTTGCGGGCGATCGGCCCGTCGACGCCGTCGACCACCAGCGCCAAGCCCAGCCACATGAAGAAAGCCGGCCAGTCGAGACTATAGGCGGCAAAGGCCGCGAGCATGGCAAGAACGATGCCGCTCGCCGTGAAGGCATGCACGGCAAGAGCGATCAACGCATTCTGATGTCTGCTCACAAGTGTCAGTTCCGTCATTGCGCGCCGTTCCTCTCGTCCGAACCGACGGCCGGGCTGCGAGCCATCATGAACGGACGATACGCGTCGTCCGACGGAGCCCAAAAGATCATCGCCCAAAACCTTACCGATCCTGCCGGATGGTTACATCTTGAGACAATCTACCCGATGACGAGGCCGCTCGCCAAGATGACACCGGCAAGAATGAGCAAAACCCCGAGGAAATACGTGGCCCTGACGCCGCCAACGAGCTTTTCCAGCCCCATCAGCACGCCGAGCAGGGCCATGGCGGCAAGATTCATCAGCCCGGCGGCGAACATCACCGCCATCATCGCCCAGCAGCAGCCCAGGCAGGCGAGCCCTTCCTCGACGCCGATCCGGAAAACTTTCGCCGTTCCGCCGTAGACGTCGGCAACGCGGGGATTGCGGCAGCGAACGAGGCAAGCCCATTTCAGCGGCGTGAACTGATAGATGCCGGCGGCAACGAGAATCGACGCCGACAGCGCGACCCCGGCCGGCGCCATATGCGGGGCGAGCGCGCCGAGATGAACGAGGGAGGCCTGACCGGCCGTCGCCAGCACGGAGACCACCAGCCAGACCGCCGTATAGCCGGCGATCAGCGCGATCGTTCCCATCCCAGCGTCATCGGCGTAGGCGCGAAAGGTCGGCGCCGCCGTCGGCAGCATCATGGCAAAGACCATGGCCACCCACATGGCGAGGACCAGCGCCACGCCGCCGACGCCAAGGCCCTCCCCCATCGCCGGCATCAAGGCGTCCGACATATCGCCGTGCCAGACGGCCGCGACCAGCCACAGCCAGCCGATGGCGGCCATCACAATGATGGCGGCGACCGTCAAGCGGCGCGGGTGGCTGCCGAGGACGGCAGCGAAGCGATTCGGCACGGCGCGATTCCGAGCGGAGGAGCCTGCGGCCCAAAATGAAAGCCCCGTCCGCAATCGGGACGGGGCTTTCTTTTAGCGGAGAAGCATGCGGCGAGGCAATTGCCTCACTGCCGGCTGTCGGTCGCCAGCAGCGGCGTGATGCGGCGCACCGTAACGCGGCGGTTGGCGCGCTCCGGTCCTTCGGTCTGTACCTTCAGGTAGCTCTCGCCGTAGCCCTGCGTCACGAGGTTTTCGGGCGGGATGCCGTAGTGGTCGGTCAGGACGTTGGCCACGGCTTCGGCACGGCGGTCGGACAGCGAAAGATTGTCCACCACCGAGCCGACCGCGTCGGTATAGCCCTCGACCAGGAACACCTCGTTGGGGTTGCGGCGAAGGGCAGCGTCGATGCCGCGCGCCACGGCCTCGATGCTGGCCACCTGGCTGTCCTCGACGATCCAGGCGCCGCTCGAGAAGGTGACGGTATCGAGGTCTACCGACCTGACCCGCTCCCGCAGGTCGGGGCTGTAGATCACCTGGTCAAGCGTGTAGCGCGGCTGGACATCGACCAGCGGCGGCGCGGTCAGCGCTTCTTCGACGTAGCGCGGCGGCGCCGAGCGCATTTCGACGCGATAGCGTTCGCGCGGCAGGTCGTAGACCGGCGGCGGCAGGCGGACCACCGGCTGCCAGTCCGCCCCGTCGACCGGACCGGGGCCGAAGCTCCGGTTGTCGAACAGCACGTAGGCGCGGCCATCGCGATCACGGCGCTCGCGCTGGATCATCATGCCGTTGGGATCGTAAATGGTGCGCACTTCGCCGCCATCGCGCGTCGCAACGGTGACCTCGCGGCCGCCGTCGCGCGTCTGGCGTTCGCGGACGTCGCGGCCTTCGCGGTCGAAGCGGCCGCGATCGTCATGGCGGATCACCGCCTGCTCGCCGCTCTGAACGATGACGCGGCCGCCCGGCTCCACCGTGACGCGGACGCCGTCTTCGTTGCTGATCACCCGGCGCTCGCGCTGGATGTCGCGGATGTTGCCGGCCTTCTGGTCGACGCTTTGATCGATAGCCTCGGCCGCGGCCGCGCCGGGGTTGCCGAGTTTCTCGATCAGCGCCGGCGGCGGCGCCTGCTTTTCAGCGGCATCCGGCGGCGGAGGCGGCTGATCGCCGGACTGGGTCCCGGGCTGGGCCGGCGGCGGGGGCGGCGTGCCCGGCGTCGCCTCACCGGATGCCGGCGGCGGCTGGGGAGCGTTGTTGTCCGGTGCGCCTGTGGGAGCCGGAGGCGGCGGCGGGGCCGCCGGCTCGGGAGCGGGAGCCGCCGGCTTGGAATCGGGCTGCGGAGCGGTCGTTTCGGCCGGCGGCGCAGGGCGGTCCGGCCGCGCGTCGGGCTTGGGAGCGGGGCGCTCGGGACGGGCTTTCGGCTCGGAGGCCGGCGCCGCGGGCTCCGGGCTGGCCTGGGGTTCCCGCGCCGGACGTTCGGCCTGCGGCTCCCGACGCTGGGGCTGAGCTTCGGGACGGGGAGCCGGCGCCTCGGGGCTCGCTTCGGGTTCAGGCGCCGGGCGCTCGGGCCTTGTCTCCTGCCTGGGAGCAGACGGCTCGGGCTGGGCTTCCGGGCGGGGAGCCGGTGCCTCGGGACGAGCCTCCGGTTCAGGTGCCGGGCGCTCTGGCCTTGTCTCCTGCCTGGGAGCAGACGGCTCGGGCTGGGCTTCCGGGCGGGGAGCCGGCGTTTCGGGGCGAGCTTCGGGTTCCCGCGCGGGAGGTTCCGGTTCCGCCTGTTGCCGAGGGGCTGGAGATTCGGGCCGAGCTTCGGGCTGTTTTTCTCGCGGCGGCGCGACCTTCTCGGGCGGCGCGCAATTGGGATCACCCGGTTGGCAGGCCGGCGTCTCGGCCTGGGCCAGGACGAACCCGCCCTCCTCGGCCCTGGCGGCGGCCTGCAACGCAACCTGCGACAACGGCACGATCGCGCAAGCCAGCAACAGCTTTCTCAGTCGGTTCATAGAAATCCTCCAGCCTTCCTTTGTGCCACCCGGCAGCGCCTCGTGGCCACCGCTCTTCGGGCGAGGTTCGCCGTAGAAACCGGCAGCGGCGACCTTCGGTTCCGGAGTTTGCCCAGCCAATGGGGCATCAATCGGAAAAAAGGAGGCAAAAGCTTGTCAATTCAAAGATTTGACATGAATGCGGGATGAACGGGCGTCAATCCGTGGCCGAGCCGCGAAGAACCGCCTCCGACCATTTGCGCGTCGCCCACATCCATTGGCCCGGGTCGTCGCGGATCCACGTCTCGAATATCGCGTGCAGCCTGCGCGCTCCCTCGGCAACGTCGGCCTCGGGGTCGTCGGTGCGAGGCAGATCGAGCCTTTCTCCATCGACCAGGAAATGCGCGCCTCCCGTCCGCTGGCAATGCGCCACGACCAGCGGCAGCCCCAGATGGCGGGCCAAGGTGACGGGCAGCTTCGACAGGGAAGAGGGACCGCCGAAGAATGGGGCCCGGATGCCGGTACTGTCGGGAAGATCCGCCATCATGGCGATCGCCGCGCCGCTACGGGCAAGCGAGCGGAGGCGCAACACCGACGTTGCCCCGGCGGCGATCAGCCCGGCCGGATAGGCCGTCTGCCGTCGCGACCGGAAATAGGCCTCCGCAAGCGGGTTCTTGAGCTGACGATAGACACCGGCGACGGGCTTTCCGACCATGGCGCAACAGACGGTCAAGAGCTCCCAGTTCCCTTGATGCAACGAGCAGAATACGATGCCCCCTGCCCCGGTCGCCCTGATGTCGGCGACCAGCCGGTCGCTCATCGTGAGGCGCTGGGGGTGTCGGACGATCTCCGGCAGGAGCAGCCCCTCGGCAAAGGTACGGCCAAGGTTTTCCCACATTTCCGAGAGAATGGCGGCTCGCTCGGCCGCCGTCAGGTGCGGCAGGGCGAAAGCGAGATTTCGCTTGGCCCGAAGATGACGCGGGTTGAAGCGCGCAAACCACCGCCAGAGCCGTCCCATCAGCGCCGACGCCAGGTCCACGCCGAGGAGGCCCAGCAAAGCCACGACGGCGCGCAATGCCGCGTATTCGAGCCAAAAGCCGGCTTGCGTTCTCGCCTTCCGATAATCCAACGCGCCTAAGCCTCTCTACGGACAATGCCAAGAAAAAGGACGGCGGTCTCTACGCTTGCCGCCGGAATCGTGCGATTGAGCTGTTATCCCATTTCGTGCCTTCCCTCCACCCCGTAGCCGCCCTCAGGGCCGGATGCACCGGCGATCACTCACTTATGACCAAGGTTCTGGCGCTAGCGATGCCGTTTTTCGGCATCATCTTCATCGGCTTTCTGGCGGGGAAGCTCGCACGCCTGCCCCGCGCCGGCCTCGCGTGGCTCGACTTCTATCTGATTTACGTCGCCCTGCCGGCGCTGTTCTTCGACATCCTGTCCCGGACGCCGCTCGAAGAGCTGATGCGCGGCTCCTTCGCGCTGGCCACGACCACGTCGACTTTCCTCACCTTCGTGATCGCCGTTGTCGTCGGCCGGGCGCTGACCGGCGCCGGCATGCGCGTCGCCGCCTTGCAGGGGCTGATCGGCTCCTACGCCAACGTCGGCTACATGGGACCGGCGCTGACGCTGTCGGCCCTCGGCAGCGCGGCCGCCGCGCCGACCGCGCTGATCTTCTGCTTCGACGTGGTGCTGATCTTTTCGCTGCTGCCGACGATGATGGCGGTGTTCGGGGAAGAGCGGCGACCGATCGGCGCCACCGTGAGGCTGATCCTGCGCCGGATCATCACGCATCCCTTCATCCTGGGCAGCATCGCCGGCGTGCTGGGTGCGGCGTCGGGCGTCGATATGCCGGAAGCGATCGCCACCACCATCACCATGCTGCGCGCCTCAGCCGCGCCGGCCGCATTGTTCTCGATCGGCGTGACCGTGGCGCTGCAACCGGTCGACCAGCCGCATCGCGAGCTGCCGGCGCTGGTGGCCGTCAAGCTCCTCGTGCATCCGCTGATGGCGTGGACGATGGTGACGCTGGTGGGTGGATTCCCGCCGATATGGGTGCAGGCAGCGGTGCTGATGGCCTGCCTGCCGCCGGCGGCGACCTGCTATGCCGCCGCCCAGCAGTATCGTCTCTACGTCGAGCAAACGGCCAGCGGCATCCTGATCGGCACCGCCGCCTCGGTGGTGACCGTGACCGCGACGCTCTACCTGGTGACGCACGGTTTGGTGCCGGTCTTCGGTCCTTAGCCGATCATCGCTTCACTGGGCGATGCGGAGCGCCGACAGCTTGTCGCCGATGGCGCCGAAGGCCGTGATGATGTCGTTGGCGGTCGAGGCATTGTAGTAATTGTCGGTCGAGCTCGCGCAGTCCCTCAGCACCGACTCGTTACCCTGGATGACCAGCACCGTATAGATCGTCACCCCGGCCGCCTTGGCTGCCTCGCAGACCTTTGACATTCGATCATCGACAGCCTTGGAGCTACTGCTGCCATTACCGGTAAAGCGGTTCTCGGTATTATCGCCATCCGATAGCAGGATAATCGCATCCTGATACTCGTAGTCGGCATCCTTGGCCGGTGCGGGAATCGGGGAAGTCAGCTGCAGCGACTGCCAGGCCCAGACCAAGCCGATCGTCTGGTTGGTCGAACCTTTCGAGGTCATGGCCGTTACCGCGGCCTTGAGGGTAGTCCAGCTATTAGTCATCGGCGTCAGGGCAGAGAGGCAAGATGAATACTGATCGACAAAGAATTTTGTTTTGTTGTTGTTTACATCCGGCACTGAAACCGAGATGTCGAGGTTAAGATTAGAGTCCTTCTCGCGGTCCCCTACACAACCATTCCACTTTGACTTGTCCGTGCCGTATGGATAGAGCTTGTCGCCGTAATTGCAGGTGCTGGAACTCCTGTTGACACAGGTTCCGTTCCAGTAAAGCCAGGTAGCCTCCCTGTTTTCCTTGCCGACATTGACGTCCCGGTTGAAGGGAATGATCGAAACGTAGATGTCGCCTGTGGTTGTCGACTGTGATTGCAGTTGATCGAGCAAATTGTTCGTCGCCGTCTTGAGCGCCGTCATCTTGCCCGAATAGGCCATCGATCCGGTGTTGTCGAGCGCGAGAGCCACGCGCAGCCGCTTCGACGACCAGGCGGATTTGGACTCGACCGCCAGTGTCTTGGAAGAAATGCCGACGATATTGAGAAAGGTCATGGGAACCGTTCCGCTGGCGGTAGCGGCGATGACGGCTCCGTTTGTCTGGGTGAAGGTGGCGGATACGCTGACGTCGTCGGCTTTGCCGGACGGGAAATTGACGTCGAAGACCTTCTTCGCTCGTTTGTTGAGTGCATCGGCGGTCAGTTTGGGCGCTTCCGAGGAAAGAGCCAGCACCGTAGCGTCAAGCGAGTGCTGCATCAGTTCACGCGCGTCAGCCAAGCGCGCGTAGTCGACCGCTGCCCCGATGCCGACCAGCAGGGGTATAAGACACCAGACGAAGATCATCGCCACGTTGCCATCACGGCAGACCAGAAAACGACGAAAGCCCATGGTCCCTCCTGGACCACAGGATATCGCCGGCTGGCCTAACAACAGATTGCCAGGATACCCGGAATTTACGTCAATCTGCCGATTTTTCGTTTTGGATGGCAGGCAGCGGCCGTCGGGAAATCACTCCACCCTGAGCACCGTAACCTCGGTGATCGGCTTCTTGCCCCAGCGCTCGTTGGCGGCGGCGCGGATCGACCGGCGCACCGCCTCGGCGACCAAGTCCTCGTCCTTGCGCCGGTTCTTGGGGATGGACAGCAGGCAGCCGTCGACGGCGGCGGCCAGCACATCTTCGAGGTCCTGGCCCTTGTTGTCGATCTCGGGCAGGCCGAAACAGTTGAGACCATATTCGCCGAGGATGTCGCCGCGCCCGTTCATCAGGAGCGTGCAGACGACGACGCCGGCGAAGCTCATCTTGCGGCGCTCGACGACTCCCGACCCCTCGGGGTCGCGGACCAGGCTGCCGTCCTTGACCAGGATGCCGAACGGCACATGGGCGACCGCCTTCGGCTCGTCACCGGGCAGAAGGCGCAACATCTCGCCGTTCCTGGTGCGCGTCACGTTCGGCACGCCCGCCTCGCGGGCCAGCGTTTCGTGGGCGGCGAGATGAACGGCCTCGCCGTGCACCGGCACCGCCGCCTTCGGTTTGACGAGGCGATAGAGCTCCATCATCTCGTCGCGGCGCGGATGGCCCGAGGTGTGGACCAGGGCGTCGCCGTCGGAGACGATCTCGATGCCCTGCTCGACCAGCTTGTTCTTGATGGCGCCGACCGCCTTCTCGTTGCCCGGAATGGTGCGCGAGGAGAAGATCACCATGTCGCCACGGTCGAGGGTGATGTTGCGGTGATCGCCGGCGGCGATCTTGGCCAGCGCGGCGCGCCCCTCGCCCTGGCTGCCGGTGACGATGGCCATCACCTTGTCGGGCGGCAGGTAGCCGTAGGCGTCCTCGTCGCGAAAGGGCGGCAGGCCCTCGAGCATGCCGAGCTCGCCGGCCACGTCGAGCACGCGCTTGATGGCGCGGCCGACCACGACGATCTCGCGGTCGCTCCTGGCGGCCGCCTCGGCGATCGAGCGGATGCGGCCGAGGTTGGAGGCGAAGATGGTGACCGCGACGCGCTTTTTCGCCCGGGCAACCACCTCGGCGAGCCCGTGGGCGACCTCGCCTTCCGACGGGCTGCGCCCGGCGCGGACGGCATTGGTGGAGTCGCAGATCATGGCATCGACGCCCTCGGCGCCGATCTCGGCGAGGCGCTTCATGTCGATCGGCCGGCCGACGCGCGGGTCGTGGTCGATCTTCCAGTCGCCGGTGTGCAGCACGTTGCCCATGGGCGTGCGGATCAGCACGGCCGTCGGCTCGGGCAGCGAGTGCGACATGGCGATCAGCTCGAGGTCGAACGGGCCGATGGAAAAGCGCTGGCCCTGCTCGACGACGCTGGTCGGCACGCGCGGCGCGTTCGGCTCCATCTCGCGCTTGGCGGCGTGCAGGGCGGCGGCGAAGGGCGTCATGTAGACCGGGGCACCGAGCCGCGGCCAGAGATCGTAGATGGCCCCGTAGTGGTCTTCGTGGGCGTGGGTGATCAGGATGCCGACGAGGTCGTCCTTGTAGGCCTCGATGAAGGAAATGTCGGGCAGCAGCAGGTCGACGCCCGGCAGTTCCGGGCCGGCGAACGATACGCCGCAGTCGACCATCAGCCATTTGCGGTCGGCCTCGGGTCCGAGGCCGTAAAGGGCGAGATTCATGCCGATTTCGCCAACGCCGCCCAGCGGCAGGAAAATGAGCTCGTCGGCCCCGCTCTTCTTTTTCGTCACAGAATATCTCCAGTTCGCCGGCCCCTGCCGGCGCGCAATCGTTCTTTCGTCTGTCGGCTCTACGTGGACGCGAAAGGCCGCCGCGTCAAGAAAACTCTCGGAAGGCGCTCGCCTCAAAACGGAATTGCACGCAGGGCCGGCAAACGGCGTCAGGATCGGCCGAAGAACACGTCGCCGGCCGAGATCGCCTCCAGGCCGCCGTCGTGGCGGAGCAGCAGCCGTCCCTCATTGTCGAGACCGGAGAAAACGCCGGTGAGCTCGCGGGCCGGCAGGCGGACGGTGATCGCCTCGCCAATTCCCCGGGCGCGGCCGAGCCAGGCCTCGCGGAGGTCGGCGAAATCGCCGGTTCGCCACTCGGCGAGCCGGCGCGCCATCGCCGCCGCCAGAAGCGCGAACATCGCCTCCGGCTCGGTGGGATAGCCGGCCTCGGCGAGATCGGTGGCGCTGTAGAGCGCCACATCGGGATGATGGGTGCAGTTGATGCCGATGCCGGCCACCACCACCCTGCCCGCCGGCGTAGCCGCGGCCTCGATCAGGATGCCGCAGAGCTTGGCGCCGGCGTAGAGGACGTCGTTCGGCCACTTGATGGCGAGATCGGCCCGGGCAAAAGGCGGCAGCGCCGCCGCGACCGCGTCGTGAACGGCGAGCGCTACCACAAGCGGCAACTCGCCGAGCCGCGCATCCTCGATGGGATCGCGCAGCATCAGCGACGAATAGAGGTTGCCCGGCTCCGAGGTCCAGACCCGACCGCGCCGGCCGCGTCCGGCCGTCTGGCGCCGGGCGACGACCCAGAGGCCGGATGCCGCGCCCTGGCGCGCCCGCTCGAGCGCCTCGGCATTGGTCGAGCCGACCGCGTCGAGACGGACGGCCGCATAGCCGGCGGGACAGACGAGCCCCGGACCTTCGGTCATCGCCCCGGTCGCCTCAGAACAGCGTGCGGGCGGCGGCGAGCGCCGCGTCGCCGAGCGGCCCAAGCACCAAGGCGAAGGCCGCGACGAACAAGCCGGAGATGCCCAGCACCGCCTTCAGCTCGCCGCCCATCGGCTCGAAGGCGCCCTTCGGCTCGTCGAGGAACATGATCTTGACGATGCGGAGATAGTAGTAGGCGCCGACCACCGAGCTCAGGATGCCGATCACCGCCAGCCAGTAGAGGCCGGCGTTGATGGCGGCGGCGAACACGAAATACTTGCCGAAGAAGCCGGCGAACGGCGGGATGCCGGCCAGCGAGAACATGATGATGCCCAGGAGGTAAGCCACCAGCGGATTGGTGCGCGACAGGCCGGCGAGGCTGTCGATATCCTCGGTCATCACGCCATCGCGGCGCATCGACAGGATCACGGCGAAGGCGCCGGCCGTCATGGCGAGATAGGTGGCGAGATAGATCAGGATGCCGTAGACGCCCGCCTCGGAACCGGCGGCGAGGCCGACCAGCGCGAAGCCCATGTGGCCGATCGACGAATAGGCCATCAGCCGCTTGATGTTGCGCTGGCCGATGGCGGCGAAGGCGCCGAGGATCATCGAGGCCAGCGACATGAAGGCGACGATCTGCTGCCACTCGGCCTTGACCGGCTCCAGCGCCTCCATCGCAACGCGGACGAACAGCGCCATGGCGGCGATTTTCGGGGCGGCGGCGAAGAAGGCGGTGACCGGCGTCGGCGCGCCCTCGTAGACGTCGGGCGTCCACATGTGGAACGGCACGGCCGACACCTTGAAGGCAATGCCGGCGGCGACGAAAACGATGCCGAAGGTCAGGCCGAGCGATGCCTTGCCGCCGGCGCTTGCTGCGGCGGCGATGCCGGCGAAGTCGACGTGACCGGTGAAGCCGTAGATCAGCGAGGCGCCGTAGAGCAGCATGCCCGAGGACAGCGCGCCCAGCACGAAATACTTGAGGCCGGCCTCGGTCGAACGGCCATCGTCGCGGTGGAAGGCGGCGACGACGTAGAGCGCCAGCGACTGAAGCTCCAGGCCGAGGTAGACGGCGATGAGGTCGCCGGCCGAGACCATCAGCAGCATGCCGATGGTGGCGAGCACGATCAGCACCGGCAGTTCGAAGTGGAAGAATTTCTCGGCGACGGCGAAGCGCCGCGTCATCACCACCGCCAGCGCCGAGCCGATCAGCACCAGAACCTTCAGGAAGCGGCCGAAGCCGTCGACCACGAAGGCGCCGTCGAAGGTGGTGCCGTCGCGGCCGACGATCACGGCGACCGCCGCGACGAGCAGCAGCAGCGCCGACAGGTCGGAGACGAGACCGGCCCGCCTCTCGCCGCCGTAGGCGCCGAGCAGCAGCAGAAGGAGGGCACCGACGGCCAGCAGAAGTTCCGGTCCGGCGAGGGCGAAGTCGGGAAGTGCGGTCATGTCTGTGCCCTCAGCGGATCAGCGGCAGCGGCCCGGCCGCGGCGGTCTGGCCGGCGGCGTCGATCGCCGCGTGAACGGAGCGGAGAAGCGCCTCGAGTGAGGCGGCCGTGGCGTCGAGCACCGGCAGCGGATAGACGCCGAACAGGATCACCAGCACGACGAGCGGCGCCAGGATGGCGACCTCGCGTGGGGATAGGTCGAGCATCGCCTTGAGGTTCGCCTTGGTCAGCGCGCCCCAGACGACGCGGCGGAACAGCCAGAGGGCGTAGGCCGCCGACAGGATGACGCCGAGCGCCGCGAAGGCGGCCACCCAGGTGTTGACCTGGAAGGCGGCCGACAGGGTCAGGAACTCGCCGATGAAGCCGGAGGTGCCGGGCAGGCCGACGTTGGCCATGGTCATCACCATGAACACCGTGGCGTAGGCCGGCATGCGGTTGACGAGGCCGCCGTAGGCGGCGATCTCGCGGGTGTGCAGGCGGTCGTAGACGACGCCGACGCAGAGGAACAGCGCGCCAGAGACGAGGCCGTGGCTGAACATCTGGAACACGGCGCCCTGCAACCCTTGCGTGTTCAGCGTGAAGATGCCCATGGTCACGTAGCCCATGTGGGCGACCGACGAATAGGCGATCAGCTTCTTCATGTCCTCCTGCACCAGCGCCACCAGCGAGGTATAGACGATGGCGACGACGGAGAGCGTGAAGATGAAGGGCGCGAGGTCGGCCGAGGCCAGCGGGAACATCGGCAGCGAGAAGCGCAGGAAGCCGTAGCCGCCCATCTTCAGCAGGATGGCGGCGAGCAGCACCGAACCGGCGGTCGGCGCCTCGACGTGGGCGTCCGGCAGCCAGGTGTGCACCGGCCACATCGGCATCTTCACGGCGAAGCTGGCGAAGAAGGCGAACCACAGCCACCACTGCATGGTGGCGGGGAACGGATGGTTGACCAGCTCGGTGATGTCGGTGGTGCCGCTCTCCCAGTACATCGCCATCACCGCCAGCATCATCAGCACCGAGCCGGCCAGCGTGTAGAGGAAGAACTTGTAGGAGGCGTAGACGCGCCGCTGGCCGCCCCAGATGCCGATGATCAGGAACATCGGGATCAGGCCGCCCTCGAAGAACACGTAGAACAGCACGAGGTCGGTGGCGCAGAACACGCCGACCATCAGCGTCTCGAGCACCAGGAAGGCGATCATGTATTCCTTGACGCGGACCTGAACCGACTCCCAGCTCGCCAGGATGCAGAAGGGCATCAGGAAGGTGGTGAGCAGCACGAACAGGATCGAGATGCCGTCGACGCCCATGCGGTAGGCGAAGAAGCTGCCCGACCAGCCCGCCGTCTCGGTGAGCTGGAAGCCGGGGTTCCTTGGATCGAAGCCGGTCCAGATGCCGATCGACACCAGGAAGGTGACGACCGTGGTGATCAGCGCCACCCGGCGGATATTGAGGATCGCGGCCTCGTCCTGCGCCCGGATCATCAGGATGAACAGGGCGCCCGCCAGCGGCAGGAACGTGGTCAGCGTCAGAAGCGGCATTCCGCTCATACTCATTGCCCCCCGGCGAACATGGCCCAGGTGATCAGGGCGGCGACGCCGATCACCATGGCAAAGGCATAATGGTAGACATATCCGGTCTGCAGCCGCACGACGCGGGCGGTGACGTCCTGCACCCGGGCGGCGACGCCGTTGGGACCGAGGCCGTCGATGATGGCGCCGTCGCCGGTCTTCCAGAACAGCCGGCCGATGGCGAAGGCCGGCCGCACGAAGATCAGGTCGTAGAGCTCGTCGAAGTACCACTTGTTGAGCAGGAACCGGTAGAGCCACGGCAGCGCGGCGGCGAGCTTCTTCGGCAGCGCCGGGTTCAGGATGTAGAACCAGAAGGCGATGGCGAGACCGACCAGCATGGCGAGGAACGGCGACGCCTTCACCAGGAACGACACCTCGTGCATGGCGTGCAGGATGTGGTTGTCCGGCCCGTAGAACAGCGCGCCCTTCCAGAACTCGGCCTCGGCTTCGCCGACGTAGGAGCCATAGAACACCATGCCGGCCAGCACCGCGCCGAGCGACAGAACGCCGAGCGGAATCAGCACGACGAGCGGGCTTTCGTGGGCGTGGTCGTAGACGTCCTTGGGCGCGCGGCTGGCGCCGAAGAAGGTGAGGAACACCAGACGCCAGGAATAGAAGCTGGTGAAGCCGGCGGCGATCACCAGCAGCACGGCGGCGAGCCCCGACACCGGATTGTGGCCGGCAAACGCGCTCTCGATGATGGCGTCCTTGGACAGGAAGCCGGCAAAGCCGATCTCGGTGCCGGGAATGCCGACGCCGGTGATGGCCAGCGTGCCGAGCGTCATCGCCCAGAAGGTGAGCGGGATCTTGGTCCTGAGCCCGCCCATGGCGCGCATGTCCTGCTCGTGGTGGCTGGCCATGATCACCGAGCCGGCGCCGAGGAACAGCAGGGCCTTGAAGAAGGCGTGGGTGAACAGGTGGAACACGCCGGCGCCATAGGCGCCGACGCCTAGCGCCACGAACATGTAGCCGAGCTGCGAGCAGGTCGAGTAGGCGATGACGCGCTTGATGTCGTTCTGGACGAGGCCGACGGTGGCGGCGAAGAAGGCGGTGACGGCGCCGACCAGCGTGACGACGGTAAGCGCCGTCGGGCTGAGGTCGAAGAGAGGCGACAGCCGCGCCACCATGAACACGCCGGCCGTCACCATGGTCGCCGCGTGGATGAGGGCGGAGACCGGCGTCGGGCCTTCCATGGCGTCGGGCAGCCAGGTGTGCAGCAGGAACTGCGCGCTCTTTCCACACGCGCCCATGAACAGCAGCAGGCAGATCACCGTGATGGCGTCCCAGTCGCCCCACAGGAAATGGATGGTCTTGCCTTCGACGGTGGCGACGTTGGCGAAGATGTCGGCGAACTGAATAGTGCCGAACATCACGAAGATGCCGAAGATGCCCAGCATGAAGCCGAAGTCGCCGACGCGGTTGACGACGAAGGCCTTGATCGCCGCCGCCGAGGCCGACGGCTTCTTGTACCAGAAGCCGATCAGGAGATAGGAGGCGAGGCCGACGCCTTCCCAGCCGAAGAACATCTGCACGAGGTTGTCGGCGGTCACTAGCATCAGCATGGCGAAGGTGAACAGGCTGAGATAGGCGAAGAAGCGCGGCCGGTCGGGATCCTCGGCCATGTAGCCGATCGAATAGAGGTGGACCAGCGACGACACGGTGGTCACCACCACCAGCATGACGACGGTCAGCGTGTCGACGCGGAAGGCCCAGTCGATCTGCATTGCGCCGGAGGCGAACCAGGTCAGCACCTTGATCGACTGCGTCTCGTGCTCGCCGAAGCCGACCGAGATGAAGGCCACCCAGGAGAGGATCGCCGAGACGAACAGCAGGCCGGTGGTCGTCAGCTCGGCGACGCGCGAACCCGGCGCCGCCGGCTCGACGGCGTGATGGTGATCGTCATGGCCGGCAGGATCGTCGTGCTCGGCAGTCGCCGCGTGATCGTCGTGATGGCCGTGGGCGTCGTGCCCGCCGTGGAGGTCGCCCTCGGGCGCCGGCACGGTGGCCGCCGCGCCCCAGAGCGCGATGGCGCCGGCAACCAGGAAGCCGATGAGCGGAAGGAAGACGATGAGGGAATACATCTCTTGCGTCAGCCCTTCATCACGTTGATGTCTTCCACCGCGATGGAGCCGCGGTTGCGGAAGAATGCGACCAGAATGGCAAGGCCGATGGCGGCCTCGGCGGCGGCGACCGTCAGCACGAACAGCGCGAACACCTGTCCGACGAGATCGCCGAGGAAATGCGAGAAGGCGACGAGGTTGAGGTTGACCGCAAGCAGGATCAGCTCGACGCTCATCAGGATGACGATGACGTTCTTCCGGTTGAGGAAGATGCCGAGCACCCCGAGCGTGAACAGGATCGCCGCGACCGACAGATAGTGCGCAAGACCGAGCGTCATGGGGTCAACCTTCCTTGTGCGGCGTGGAGCGATGCGAACGGTTGGTCACAGTCCCCTCCCCGGCTCGACGTGCTTGACTTCGATGGCCGTGGCGCGGGTGCGCGCCACCTGAACGGAGATGTTCTGGCGCCGGACGGCGGCGCGGTGGCGCAGCGTCAGCGTGATGGCGCCGATCATGGCGACCAACAGCACCAGGCCGGCGACCTGGAAGAAGTAGACGTAGCGCGTGTAGAGGACCTGGCCGAGCGCCAGGGTGTTGGACACCTGCGCCGGGTCGGGGATCGGCGCCGAGGCGGTGGCGGTCGCCTCGGGGGCGAACACCCAGGCGCCGGCCACCATCAGCAGCTCGGCGAGGAAGATCAGCCCGACCAGCACGCCGATCGGCAGGTATTGCATGAACCCTTGGCGGAGTTCGACGAAGTCGACGTCGAGCATCATCACCACGAACAGGAACAGCACCGCCACGGCGCCGACGTAGACGACGATAAGCAGCAGGGCGAGGAATTCGGCACCGGCCAGCATGAACAGGCCGGCCGCGTTGACGAAGGCGAGGATCAGGAACAGCACCGAATGCACCGGGTTGCGCGAGGAAATCACCATCACCGCCGAAGCGATGGTGACCGCCGCAAACAGATAGAAGAACAAGGCCTGTATCATCTCGCTTCGTCCCCGATGCGCCTTTCGGCGCGTCCAATCCCGTCAGTTTCCAGCCCGGCTCAGCGGTAGGGCGCGTCCGCCGCGATATTGCGGGCGATCTCGCGCTCCCAACGGTCGCCGTTCTCCAAGAGCCGCTCCTTGGAGAAGTAGAGCTCCTCGCGCGTCTCGGTGGCGAACTCGAAGTTCGGCCCCTCGACGATGGCGTCCACCGGGCAGGCTTCCTGGCAGAAGCCGCAGTAGATGCACTTCACCATGTCGATGTCGTAGCGCGTGGTGCGGCGGGTGCCGTCGTTGCCGCGCGGGCCGGCCTCGATGGTGATCGCCTGCGCCGGGCAGATCGCCTCGCAGAGCTTGCAGGCGATGCAGCGCTCCTCGCCGGAGGGATAGCGACGCAACGCGTGCTCGCCGCGGAAGCGCGGGCTCACGGCCCCTTTCTCGAAGGGGTAGTTGATGGTCGGCTTCGCCCTGAAGAAATAGCGCATGGCGAGGAAGAACCCCGATACGAACTCCTTGAGGAGGAAGGACTTTGCCACCTGGCTGAGTTTCATCGCACCCGCTTCCTTCATTCCCGGCCGAACGCCGCTCAGGGCGGTGCCGGCCGAAATCCATATTCCGTCGCCCGTCAGCCCGGCGCCGGAAGACCCGTTCCCGCCACCGACACGCCCAGCCACCAGCCGAGGGCGGCGAAGACGATGGCGTTGACGACGAACAGCACCTTCATCAGAAGGTCCGCCCGCCGCGGTTCGATCCATCCCGGCCGGCGCTCCAGCGCCCGCCGCACCACCGATGCGATCACGCCGTAATCGACGAGACCGACACCGACGCCAACTGCCGCTCCAACCACGCCCGCGAGCGACAGCTCCATCCTTGCCTCCCCTCAGGCCGCCCAGCCGGTCAGCTGCAGCACGCCGGCCACCAGCACGACGTAGACGAGCGACAGCGGCAGGAACACTTTCCAGCCGAGGCGCATCAACTGGTCGTAGCGGTAGCGGGGCACCATGGCCTTGGCCATGGCGAAGAAGAAGAACATCAGCACGGCCTTCAGCAGGAACCAGACGATACCCGGAACCCAGGTGAAGGGCGCGATGGCGATCGGCGGCATCCAGCCGCCCATGAACATCAGCGCCATCATGGCGCACATGGTGCAGATGGCGATGTATTCGCCGAGCATGAACATCATGTACGGCGTCGAGCCGTATTCGACCATGTAGCCGGCCACCAGCTCGGATTCGGCTTCCGCCAGGTCGAAGGGCGGACGGTTGGTCTCCGCCAGCGCCGAGATGAAGAACACCACGAACATCGGCAGCAGCGGCAGCCAGTACCAGTTGAGGAAGGAGAGCCACGGCAGGCCGATCATGTCGGCCAAACCCGTCTCCTGCGAGCGGACGATGGCCGAGATGTTGAGCGAGCCGGCGCAGAGCAGCACCGTGATGATGACGAGGCCGATCGACACCTCGTAGGACACCATCTGCGCCGCCGCGCGCAGCGACGACAGGAAGGGATACTTCGAGTTGGACGCCCAGCCGGCCATGATGGTGCCGTAGACCGACAGCGAGGATATGGCGAGGATGAACAATATGCCGAGGTTGACGTCGGCGATCACCCAGCCGTCGGCGACCGGCACCACCGCCCAGGACAGCATGGCGAGCGTGGCGGTCACCAGCGGCGCCACCAGGAACAGCCCCTTGGCCGATCCCGAGGGAATGACCGGCTCCTTCAGCACGAATTTCAGGAGGTCGGCGAACGACTGGAACAGGCCGAACGGGCCGACCACGTTGGGGCCGCGGCGTATCTGCACCGCCGCCCAGATCTTGCGGTCGGCCAGCAGGATGAAGGCGACGATGACGAGCAGCAGCACCAGGAGCAGCACGCTCTGAGCGGCGATCACCACGACGGGCCAGACGATATCGGACCAGAAGCTCATGGGGCGTCTCTCATTCCGCTGCGATGGAGTGCCCGGAGCGGGCGAGCGCCGAACACTCGGCCATGATCTTGGAGGCGCGAGCGATCGGGTTGGTGAGGTAGAAGTCGGCGATCACCGGCACGAAGGGTTCCGGCCGCACGATGCCGCCGAGCGTGGCGAGCGTGGCGATCGCCTGGGGATCGGCCGCCGGGATGGTGTCGATCGCGGCGAACTCGGGATGGACGGCGTAGAGCTTGGCCCGCAGTTGCGCCAGGCTGTCGAACGGCAGCTTGCGGCCGAGCGCTTCCGACAGCGCCCTCAGGATCGCCCAGTCCTCGCGGGCCTCGCCCGGCGGGAAGGCGGCGCGGTTGGCCAGTTGGACGCGGCCTTCGGTGTTGACGTAGGTGCCCGACTTCTCGGCGTAGGTGGCGCCCGGCAGGATGATGTCGGCGCGGTGGGCGCCGGTGTCGCCGTGGCTGCCGATGTAGACGACGAAGGTATTGGGGCCGAGGTGCTGCGCGCCGAACTCGTCGGCGCCGAGCAGGAACAGCACGTCGAGCTCGCCCCTGGCCGACGCGTCGATCATGCCGGCGACGTCGCGGCCGCCCTCGCCCGGCACGAGGCCGAGGTCGAGCGCGCCGACGCGCGAGGCGGCGGTATGCAGCACCGAGAAGCCGTTCCAGCCCTCGGCGACGGCGCCGACCTCGGTCGCCAGCTTGGCGGCGAGCGACAGCAGCGCCAGGCCGTCGTGACGGACGAGCGCGCCCTGCCCGACGATGATCAGCGGCTTTTCGGCCGCCTTCAGCGTCTCGAGCGCGCCGGCGTCGAGATGCTGGAGCGCCGCCGGGTCATTGCCGAGATGGACGTGCGGATAGGTGAGATCGACCGGCGCGCCGATGGTATAGACCGGCAGCTTGCCGCCGCTCGCCCGCCAGCGCTTGCGGATGCGGGCATTCATCACCGACGCCTCGAGGCGCGGATTGGCGCCGATCATCAGGATGGCGTCCGCCTCCTCGATGCCGGCGATGCTGGCGTTGAACACGTAGGTGGCGCGGCCGAATTTCGGGTGCAGCGCCGTGCCGTCCTGCCGGCCGTCGATCGAGGCGACGCCGAGCGCGGCCATCAGCTCGCCGAGCGCGAACATTTCCTCGACGGACGCGAGGTCGCCGGCGATGGCGCCCATGCGCTCGGGCGCCGTCGAGGTGACGCGGGTGGCGATCGTCGTGAAGGCGTCGCCCCAGGAGGCGGCGCGGAAACGGCCGTCGACCTTGATATAGGGCCGGTCGAGCCGCTGGGTCCTGAGGCCGTCCCAGATGAAGCGCGTCTTGTCGGAGATCCATTCCTCGTTGACCGCCTCGTTGAGGCGGGGCAGCACGCGCATCACCTCGCGGCCGCGCACGTCGACCCGGATGGCCGAGCCGACGGCATCCATCACGTCGACGGATTCGGTCTTGGTGAGCTCCCAGGGACGGGCATGGAAGGCATAGGGCTTGGAGGTCAGCGCGCCGACCGGGCAGAGGTCGATGACGTTGCCCTGCAGTTCCGAACTGAGCGCCTTTTCTAGATAGCTGGTGATCTCGGCATCCTCGCCGCGCGAGATGAGGCCCATCTCGGCGATGCCGGCCACTTCCGTGGTGAAGCGGACGCAACGGGTGCAATGGATGCAGCGGTTCATCGACGTCTTGACCAGCGGGCCGAGATACTTGTCCTCGACGGCGCGCTTGTTCTCGATGAAGCGCGAGCCGGAGACGCCGTAGGCCATCGCCTGGTCCTGCAGGTCGCATTCGCCGCCCTGGTCGCAGATCGGGCAGTCGAGCGGATGGTTGATCAGCAGGAACTCCATCACGCCCTCGCGGGCCTTCTTGACCATGGGCGAATTGGTCAGCACCACCGGCGGCTCGCCGTTGGGGCCGGGCCGGAGATCGCGCACGTTCATGCCGCAGGACGCGGTGGGCTTCGGCGGGCCGCCCTTCACCTCGACGAGGCACATGCGGCAGTTGCCGGCGACCGACAGGCGCTCGTGGTAACAGAAGCGCGGGATCTCGGCACCGGCCGCCTCGCATGCCTGCAGCAGCGTCAGCTCCGGAGCCACATCGATCTCGATCCCGTCGACGATCAGTTTTGCCATGTCGACCCAACCCTTGCTGGAACCGCGCCGCCCATAGCCGGCGGCCGCCCGTCAAACTCGCTCAAACCCGTCCGCTCACTCGGCGGCCATGCCGTGCTGCGACACGTAGTCGTCGATCCGCGCCTCGATCACCGGGCGGAAGTTGCGGATCAGCGCCTGCACCGGCCAGGCGGCGGCGTCGCCGAGGGCGCAGATGGTGTGGCCCTCGATCTGCTTGCTCACCTGGAACAGCATGTCGATTTCCTCGCGCGCGGCGTTGCCCTGGCGCATGCGCTCCATCACCCGCCACATCCAGCCGGTGCCCTCGCGGCACGGCGTGCACTGGCCGCAGCTCTCGTGGCGGAAGAAATAGGAAATGCGGGCAATGGCGGCGATCACGTCGGTGGACTTGTCCATGACGATGAGGCCGCCGGTGCCGAAGCTGGAACCGATGCCGCGCATGCCGTCGAAGTCCATCTGCGCGTCCATGATCTGGTCGGCGCGGACAATCGGGCAGGAGGCGCCGCCGGGGATCACCGCCAGGAGATTGTCCCAGCCGCCGCGCACGCCGCCGGCATGCTTCTCGATCAGGTCGCGGAAGGGAATGCCCAGCTCCTCCTCCACCACGCACGGCGTGTTGACGTGGCCGGAGATCATGAACAGCTTGGTGCCCTTGTTGTTGTCGCGGCCGAAGCTGGAGAACCAGGCGGCGCCGCGCCGCATGATGGTCGGCGTCACGGCGATCGATTCGACGTTGTTCACCGTCGTCGGGCAGCCGTAGAGGCCGACGTTGGCCGGGAACGGCGGCTTCATGCGCGGCTGGCCCTTCTTGCCCTCGAGGCTTTCCAGCAGCGCCGTCTCCTCGCCGCAGATATAGGCGCCGGCGCCGTGGTGGACGAACACGTCCATGTCCCAGCCCGAGCCGCAGGCGTTCTTGCCGAGCAGGCCGGCGTCATAGGCCTGGTCGACGGCGGCCTGCAGCCGCTCGCGCTCGCGGACGAACTCGCCGCGCACGTAGATGTAGGCGGCGTGCGCGCCCATGGCGAAGCCGGCGACAAGGCAGCCTTCCACCAGCGTATGCGGATCATGGCGCAGGATCTCGCGATCCTTGCAGGTGCCGGGCTCGGACTCGTCGGCGTTGACCACCAGATAATGCGGCCGCCCGTCCGACTGCTTGGGCATGAACGACCACTTGAGGCCGGTCGGGAAGCCCGCGCCGCCGCGCCCGCGCAGACCGGACGCCTGGATTTCCTTGATGATGAAATCCCGCCCCTTGGCCAGAATATCCTTGGTGCCGTCCCACTGGCCGCGCTTCAACGCGCCCTCGAGGCTCCAGTCGTGGCGCCCGTAGATATTGGTGAAGATGCGGTCCTTGTCCTGCAGCATGACTGAGGTTCCCAGGGTCTTCGGTTCGGTCTCAGGCGGGCTTGTCGCCGTCCTTGTCGGACGGCCGCCAGCCGGTCGCCAGCTTGGCGGACTGCTCGATCCACTTGTCGCGGAGAGCACGGCCGCGGAAGCTGCCGAGATGCTGGTCGACCCACCTGAGATTCATCTCGTTCCAGCCGGCGATCTGGTCGTAATGGTAGACGCCGAGCTTGTGCAGAAGTTCCTCCAGCCTCGAGCCGACGCCCCAGATCAGTCGGAGATCGTCGGGCTTGCCGTCGCGCGCCGCCTCGAGCAGCGCCGGCTTGTACTGGTCCGGCACCTTCTCGCTGTCGGCCTGCCCCTGCGCCTCGACCACCTTCGGGATGGGCTTTTCGGCGGCCGGCTTTGCGCTCGCGGCGGGTGCGACAGCAGGCGCCGGAGCGGCGGCGGGCGCTGCCGGCGGCGTCGGGGTCAGTTCTTCGCGGTCGAAGGCGCGGTATTTGCCGACCACCGATCCGTCATGGAGCGCCGGATCGGTCAGCGAGGTGTCGCCGTTGGCCGGCGCCGAGAAGAAGCGGCCGTTCTGCGGACCCGGGGCCGGCGGAGTGCCGGCGGCGAGGCCGTCGATCAGCGCGTTGAAGGTCTCGGCGGTCAGGTCCTCGTAGGTATCCTTGCCCACGGTGACCATCGGTGCGTTGACGCAGGCGCCGGCGCACTCGACTTCCTCCCAGGAGAAATCTCCGTCGGCGGAAAGCTCGAAGGGATGGGCGGCCAGCCGGTTCTTGCAGATGGCGATGATGTCGTCGGCGCCCCGCAGGCGGCAGGGCGTGGTGCCGCACACCTGGATATGCGCCTTGCGGCCGACCGGCGACAACTGGAACTGGGTGTAGAAGGTGGCAACTTCCAGAACCCGGATGTCGGGCATGTCGAGGAGCTTGGCCACCGCCTCGATCGCCGGCTGGCTGACCCAGCCCTCCTGATCCTGGGCGACCATCAGCGCCGGGATCACCGCCGAGGCCTGGCGCCCCTCGGGATAGCGGGCGATCACCTTCCGAAGGTAGGTGGCGTTCTCCTCGGTGAAGGCGAAGCTCTCCGGCTGCTCTGGATGAAGACGACGGACGGACATCAGCGATCCACCTCACCAAACACGATGTCGATCGAGCCGAGCACGGCCGACACGTCGGCCAGGAGATGGCCGCGACACAGAAAATCCATGGCCTGAAGATGGGCGAAGCCGGGGGCGCGGATCTTGACGCGATAGGGCTTGTTGGTGCCGTCCGACACCAGATAGACGCCGAACTCGCCCTTGGGCGCCTCGACGGCGGCGTAGGCTTCGCCCTCGGGCACGCGGAAGCCTTCGGTATAGAGCTTGAAGTGATGGATCAGCGCTTCCATCGAGCGCTTCATCTCGGCGCGGCGCGGCGGGGCGAACTTGCCCTGGAGGGTCACCACCGGCCCCTTCTCGACCTTCAGAAGCGCGATGCACTGCCTCATGATGCGCACCGACTGCCGCATTTCCTCCATGCGGATATGGTAGCGATCGTAGCAGTCGCCGTTCTTGCCGACCGGGATGTCGAAGTCGAGCTCGCCGTAGATCTCGTAGGGCTGCGATTTCCGAAGGTCCCAGGCGGCGCCGGAACCACGCACCATCACGCCCGAGAAGCCCCACTTCCAGGCGTCTTCCAGGCTGACGATGCCGATGTCGACGTTGCGCTGCTTGAAGATGCGGTTTTCGCTGAGGAGCGCGTCGAGGTCGTCGACGGTCTTCAGGAAGGGATCACACCACGCCTCGATGTCGGCGACGAGCTGGTCCGGCAGGTCCTGATGGACGCCGCCGGGACGGAAATAGGCGGCGTGCATGCGCGAGCCGGAGGCGCGCTCGTAGAAGATCATCAGCTTTTCGCGCTCTTCGAAGCCCCAGAGCGGCGGCGTCAGGGCACCGACGTCCATCGCCTGGGTCGTCACGTTGAGCATGTGCGACAGGATGCGGCCGATCTCGGAATAGAGCACGCGGATGATCTGCGCCCGTCGCGGCACGACGATGCCGGCGAGCCGCTCCACCGCCAGGCAGTAGGCGTGCTCCTGGTTCATCGGCGCGACGTAGTCGAGGCGGTCGAAATACGGCAGGCCCTGCAGGTAGGTGCGGGCCTCGATCAGCTTCTCGGTGCCGCGATGCAGCAGGCCGATATGCGGGTCGACGCGCTCGATCACCTCGCCATCCAGCTCGAGCACCAGGCGCAACACGCCGTGCGCCGACGGATGCTCCGGGCCGAAGTTGATGTTGAAGTTTCTGACCTGGGCTTCAGCCATCGATCAACGCGCCTCAGTTCGTCTTGACCTTCTCGTCGCCCGGCAGCACGTAGGTCGTGCCTTCCCAGGGCGACAGGAAGTCGAAATTGCGGAATTCCTGGTTGAGCCGCACCGGCTCGTAGACGACGCGCTTCTGTATGTCGTCGTAACGGACCTCGACATAGCCGGTCATCGGGAAATCCTTGCGGAGCGGATGGCCGTCGAAGCCGTAGTCGGTGAGCAGGCGGCGAAGCTCGGGATGGCCGGTGAACAGGATGCCGAACAGGTCGTAGGCCTCGCGCTCGAACCACTGCGCGCCCGGAAACACGCCGGAGATCGACGGCACCGGCGTCTCCTCGCCGGTGGTCACCTTGAGGCGAAGGCGGGCATTCCGGCTCGGCGACAGCAGGTGGTAGACGACGTCGAAGCGCTCGGGCCGCTCGGGATAGTCGACGCCGCAGACATCGATGATGCTGATGAAGGCGAGCTCCGGCGCGTCGCGCAGCCGCGTCACCACGTCGACGATGCGGTCGCGCGCCACGACGGCCGTCACTTCGCCATAGGCGACGTTCACCGACACCGCGTCGGCACCGAGGGTGCCGGCGACGGCCAGGGCCAGTTCATTCGGGGCTTCGCTCATGTTTCACCCAGCCTCGTTGTCCCTCAGCGCTCGATGGTGCCGGTGCGGCGGATCTTCTTCTGAAGAAGCAGCACGCCATAGAGCAGCGCCTCGGCGGTCGGCGGACAGCCCGGCACGTAGACGTCGACCGGCACCACCCGGTCGCAGCCGCGCACCACCGCATAGGAATAGTGATAATACCCGCCGCCGTTGGCGCAGGACCCCATGGAGATGACGTAACGCGGCTCCGGCATCTGGTCGTAGACCTTGCGGAGCGCCGGCGCCATCTTGTTGGTCAGCGTGCCGGCGACGATCATCACGTCGGACTGGCGCGGCGACGCGCGCGGCGCGAAGCCGAAGCGCTCCATGTCGTAGCGTGGCATCGACGCCTGCATCATCTCGACGGCGCAGCAGGCGAGACCGAACTGCATCCACATCAGCGAGCCGGTGCGCGCCCAGTGGATCAGCTCTTCGGTCGACGTGACAAGCCAGCCCTTGTCGGCCAGCTCGTCGTTGATGCCGGTGAAGAAGCCGTCGTCGGCGCCGAGCGGCTTGCCGGTACGGGGATCGACGATGCCCTTGGGAGCGGGCGACACCAGGGTTTCTCTCGGGCTCAGTCCCATTCCAGCGCCCCCTTCTTCCACTCATAGGCGAAACCGATGGTCAGCACGCCGAGGAAGACCATCATCGACCAGAAGCCGAACAGCCCGACCTCCTTGAAGGCCACGGCCCAGGGGAACAGGAAGGCGACTTCCAGGTCGAAGATGACGAACAGGATCGACACCAGATAGAAGCGCACGTCGAACTTCATGCGGGCGTCGTCGAAGGCGTTGAAGCCGCACTCGTAGGCCGACAACTTTTCCGGATCGGGATTCTTGAACGCCAGCAGGAAGGGCGACACCAGGAGCGCCAGACCGATGACCAGCGCCACGCCGAGGAAAATGATCACCGGCAGGTAGTCCCGAAGGAGTTCATCCATTGTGACCTCGTTGGTTCGGACGCAACCCGTTTGCGCATCGCAACAATTTCGTGAGGAGTCGCGCGGGGTCGCCGAATTGCTTGTGGCACGGTTAGCGGATAGACCTTCACTTCGCAAGGGCGTCGAAGGTCCCTTGCTAAGGTTTATTACGCTCAGGGGTATCCCAGAGACAATCACAGAATCTTGACTTAAAAAGGCATGTTTTCACAAGGGAGGCGCCCTCTCCGCCCCTGCCGGTGGATGCGATGGCAAAAGACGTGGAAAAACAAATGAACGACGTCGATAAACCGGTCACTCTCGACCGCATCCGGGCCGCCCGGCAAGCGATTTCCAGTCAGGTGATGCATACCCCGTTCCTGCCGGCGCCGCGGCTCGACCGGCTGACCGGGGCGGAGGTGTTCGTCAAATACGAGAACCTTCAGGTGACATCCGCCTTCAAGGAGCGCGGCGCGCTGAACCGGCTTCTGACTCTTACGGCCGACGAGCGGCGACGCGGCGTCATCGCCATGTCGGCCGGCAACCACGCCCAGGCGGTCGCCTATCACGCGGTGCGGCTCGGCATCGCGCCGACCATCGTCATGCCGGTGACGACGCCGCACGTGAAAGTGTCGGCGACGGCCGGCTACGGCGCCCGCGTCGTCCTCGAGGGAGAGACGGTGGCCGAGGCGGCCCTGGCGGCCGAGCGGATCGGCGCCGAGGAGAATCTCGTCTTCATTCATCCCTATGACGACGGCGACGTGATCGCCGGCCAGGGCACGCTGGCGCTGGAAATGCTGGAAGAACGGCCGGACCTCGACGTCATCGCCGTGCCGGTGGGCGGCGGCGGCCTGATCGCCGGCATGGCGACCGCCGCCAAGGCGCTGAAGCCGGACATCCGCGTGATCGGCGTCGAGACGCGCATGTATCCGTCGATGTGGGCGGCGGTGAAGGGCATCGACGCCATGGCCGGCGGCGCGACGCTGGCCGAGGGCATCGCCGTCAAGGTGGCCGGGCGGCAGACTCTGCCGGTGGTGCGCGAGCTCGTCGACACCATCGTGCTGGTCGACGAGAGCCACCTCGAACGGGCGGTCAACGCCTATCTCACGCTGCAGAAGACCATGGCGGAAGGCGCCGGCGCCGCCGGTCTCGCGGCGATGTTCGCCGAACCCGATCTCTTCCGCGGCCGGAAGGTCGGCCTCGTGCTGTCGGGCGGCAACATCGACCCGCGCATTCTCGCCTCGATCATGATGCGCGAGCTCGCCCGCGAGGAGAAGATCGTCGCCATCCGCCTCGCCATTCCCGACCGGCCGGGCACGCTGGGCGCCATCACCACGCTGATCGGCGATGCCGGCGGCAACATCCTCGAGGTGTCGCACCGCCGCACCGTGCTGGAAATCCCGGCCAAGGGCGCCTCGCTCGACATCACGCTCGAGGCGCGCGACGGCCACCACGCCGAGGAAATCATCGCGGCGCTCAGGGCAAAAGGCTACGGCGTCGAGCGGAAATCCGCCGAATAGACGGCATCCGGACCCGCGGCGCATTGAAGTCGCCGGCCGCATTCCCATATGCGGCTCATCGTTCCCGAGGAGACTTGCATGTCCAACCGGACCTATGACGCCGCCGACTACATCATCGACGAAGGCCGGCCCGGCCCGGGCGCCGTCAGCGGCATCCGCACGCGCCGCGTGCTGGCTTTCCTGATCGACGCCGTCATCATCGCCCTGCTTACCTTCGCGGTCGGCGTGGTGGTGTTCTTCCTCGGCATCGTGACGCTCGGCCTCGGCTGGATGCTCTATCCGATCCTCTGGCCGGCGGTGGCGCTCGTCTATTGCGCCTTCTCCCTCGGCGGTCCGCATTCCGCGACGGTGGGCATGCGCACCCAGGGCATCGAGGCGCGCTTCATGGACGGCAGCCGCCTCAACCCGGGCATCGCCGCCATCCACGCCGTGCTGTTCTATTTCTCCATGTCGGTCCTGACGCCGCTGGTGCTGCTGGTGTCGCTGTTCACCGAGAACAAGCGCCTGCTGCACGACATCGTGCTCGGCGTCATCTTCGTCAACCGGTACTGACTTTCGGCCTCGGTGTGCTCGGGCACACCGCTTCCGTTGATCTTGGTATCTCGCCAGAGCCGGCGAAAGATGCCAAGATCGGCCGAACAGACCGACGCATGAAGCCATGACGCAACATCCGACCGACGCGCCTCAATTCTTCCTGACCGCGCCGTCCGCCTGTCCCTACCTGCCGGGAAAGACGGAGCGCAAGGTGTTTACGCATATGGTGGGCGAACGCGCCGCCGCGATGAACTCCATCCTGAGCCACGGCGGGTTCCGCCGCAGCCAGAACATCGCCTACCGGCCGGCCTGCGAGGATTGCCGCTCCTGCGTGTCGGTGCGCGTGCGCGTCGACGATTTCCGGCCCGACAAGAGCCAGCGGCGCAACTATGCGCGCAACAGCCACCTGATCGGCGCCGAGCTGCCGCCGGCGGCGAGCGGCGAGCAATATTCGCTCTTCCGCTCCTATCTCGACGCGCGCCACGCCGATGGCGGCATGGTGGACATGACGGTGGGTGACTACGCCGCCATGGTGGAGGAGACGCACGTGTCGACCATGATGGTCGAGTACCGGCGGCGCGGCATCAACACCTTCCTGAACGGCATGGGCGACGGCCCGCTGATCGGCGCCGCCCTGACCGACGTGCTGATCGACGGCCTGTCCATGGTCTATTCGTTCTACGAGCCCGACATGCAGAGCGACGGGCTCGGAACGTTCATGATCCTCGACCACATCGAGCGGACGCGGCGGCGCGGCCTGCCCTATCTTTACCTTGGTTACTGGGTACAGGGCTCGCGCAAGATGGACTACAAGCGCCGCTACAAACCCCTGGAATACCTGACCTCCACCGGCTGGGCGATCCTGCCCGAAGAACCGGACGAGGCCGAGTTCGCGTAAAGGACCATCCCGAGGTCCGAAGCAAGGAATCGGTCGGGTCGATGCGGCGGCCTCGTTCGTTGTTTTTCGCATCCGCCTTCACCAGAAAGCCGGCATTTTCGGGTGGGTGCTCAAGCTTTTCCGGCCCGAGTTCGGCCGGCAGCACCCACGGAGGCGCGTCCCAATGACCAACAGCATCCTCGATACCATCGGCAACACCCCGCTGATCCGCCTTCGCCGCGCATCGGAAGCGACGGGTTGCGAGATCCTCGGCAAGGCGGAGTTCATGAACCCCGGCCAGTCGGTGAAGGATCGGGCCGCCCTCTATATCATCCGCGATGCGCTGGCGACCGGGCGCCTGCAGCCGGGCGGCACCGTCGTCGAGGGGACCGCTGGCAACACCGGCATCGGCCTGGCGCTGGTCGGCGGCGCCCTCGGCCTCAAGACGGTGATCGTCATTCCCGAAACGCAGTCGCAGGAGAAGAAGGACTACCTCCGCATGGTCGGCGCTGAGCTGGTGGAAGTGCCGGCCGTCCCCTACCGCAACCCCGACAACTACGTGAAACTGTCTGGCCGCCTTGCCGACCAGCTTGCCAGGACCGAGCCGCACGGCGCCATCTGGGCCAATCAGTTCGACAACGTCGTCAACCGGCAGGCCCACATCGAGACGACGGCGCGCGAGATCTTCGAGCAGACCGACGGCAAGGTCGACGGCTTCATCTGCGCCGTCGGCTCCGGCGGTACGCTGGCCGGCGTCGGCATCGGCCTCAAGGACCTGAAGCCGGCCGTCAAGATCGGCCTCGCCGACCCGCACGGCGCCGCCCTCCATGCCTGGTACACGGCCGGCGAGCTGAAGGCCGAGGGCTCCTCGATCACCGAGGGTATCGGACAGGGCCGGATCACCGCCAATCTCGAAGGCGCGCCGGTCGATTTCTCCTGGCGCATTTCGGACGAGGAAGCGCTCGCCGTGCTGTTCGATCTCGTGGAGCACGAGGGGCTCTGCCTCGGCGGCTCCTCGGGCATCAATGTCGCCGGCGCCATGGCCCTCGCCCGGGAACTCGGCCCGGGACACACCATCGTCACCGTGCTTTGCGACGGTGGCGCACGCTACGCGTCGAAGCTCTACAGCCCGGCATTCCTGAGGAGCAAGAACCTGCCGGTGCCCGACTGGCTCGATGCTCCGAGGAAATTCAGGCCGCCGTTCGAGGCGGCGTGACGGAGGAAAAGCGATGACCGAGGCTTTGTACCTCGAGAACCCCTACCTTGAACTCGTCGAGGCGACGGTGACCGCCGTCTGCACCGACGGAAACCTCTATGTCGACCGGTCGATCTTCTACCCGCAAGGCGGCGGCCAGCCCGGCGACAGCGGGTCGATCGAATGGGGGACTGGGTTCAGGACGAACATCAAGAATGCCGTCTACAGCCCTGACAGATCATCCATTATTCTCATTCCGGAAGAGGGGCAGGACCTGCCGCAATTCGGCCAGACCATCATCCAGCACGTCGATTGGCCGCGCCGCTACGACCTGATGCGCATGCACACGGCCATGCACCTTCTGTCCGTGGTGCTGCCCTATCCGGTCACCGGCGGCCAGGTGGGCGTCGAGGAGGGCCGGCTCGACTTCGACCTTCCCGACGGCGAGACGGTGGAGAAGGTGTCGGCGACGGCCGCTCTCAACGCGCTGATCCGCGCCGATCACGCCGTCACCACCGAGTGGATCACCGACGACGAGTTGGCCGCCAATCCCGCCCTCGTCAAGACGATGAAGGTGAAGCCGCCGACGGGAGCCGGCCGGGTGCGCCTCGTCCGCATCGGCGCCGACATCGACCTGCAGCCCTGCGGCGGCACGCACGTCAAGTCGACGGGCGAGATCGGCGAGATGCATATCGCCAAGATCGAGAACAAAGGCCGCATCAACCGCCGCGTTCGCCTGCGTTTCGGCCCGTCGGCCGAAGCCGCGTAAGCCAATTCTTCCGGAGATCCCCATGCCCGTGCACCCCGACAGCCATTTCGTCACCGCCGACTGGCTCCTGCGCCATATCGACGATCCCGATGTGATCGCCGTCGACGGTTCCTGGCACATGCCGGCGGCCGGTCGCAGCGGCCGGGCCGACTATGTCGCCGGTCACATTCCCGGCGCCGTGTTCTTCGACCTCGACGCCATCGCCGACACCGCTTCGCCGTTGCCGCACATGCTGCCGGCGCCGGAGGCGTTCGCCGCCGCCGTTGGCGCGCTCGGCATCCGCGAAACCCAGACCATCGTCGTCTACGACAGCGTCGGCCTGTTCTCGGCGGCGCGCGTCTGGTGGAGCTTCCGGATCATGGGCGCGCGCGACGTGGTGCTGCTCGACGGCGGCCTGCCCGCCTGGATCGCCGAAGGGCTGCCGCTCGAGGCCGGCGAGCCATCCCGCGCGCCGGCGGTGTTCGCGCCGCGTTTCGACCCCACGGCCGTCCGCAGCTTCGAAGAGGTGAAGGCGGCGCTCGGCGGCGGAACCCAAATCGTCGACGCCCGGTCGGCCGCCCGCTTCTACGGCCGCGAGCCGGAACCCCGCGCCGGCCTTCGGTCCGGGCATATGCCGGGAGCCGTCAGCCTGCCGTTCGGAGAGACGATCGAGGGCGGACGGCTCAAGTCGGCCGCCGATCTCCAGGCGCTTTTCGCGGCGCGCGGCGTCGATCCGGACAAACCGGTGATCGCCAGCTGCGGCTCGGGCGTGTCGGCCGCGGTCATCGCGCTCGCCCTCGACGTGGTCGGCGCGCGCGATGTCGCCATCTACGACGGCTCCTGGACCGAATGGGGCGGCCGCTCCGACGCGCCGGTGGTCACCGCCTGACGGGAATTGCCCTTCGACAGCGTCCGGATAAGGCTTTCGGCGGCATCGGCCGACTGCGCGGTGACGAGCCCGAAGGAGATGACGAACTTGGCGGCATCCTCGACCGTCATGTCGAGGATGACGACATCCTCGCGGCGGATGAACACCAGATAGCCGCCGGTCGGGTTGGGCGTGGTCGGCACGTAGACGGTGAGCATGTCGTCGCCGCCTTCCAGCCGCTCCGCCACCTCGCCGCGCGTCGTGCCGGCGACGAAGCCGATGGTCCAGATGCCGGCATGGGGAAAGCGCACCAGGGCCGCCTGCTTGAAGGCGTTGCCCTTGTCGGCCAGCACCGACGAGAAGATCTGCTTCAGCCCCTTGTAGAGGTTGCGCACCAGCGGCATGCGCTCGACCAGTTCCTCGGAGAAGGAAAAGATCGAGGCGCCGACGATATTGGCCGTCAGAAAGCCGATCAGCGTGATGACGAAGACGGCGACCACCAGGCCGTAGCCGGGAATGCGGAAGGGCAGATAGGTGTCGGGATTGTAGGCGGCGGGCAGGTAGGGCTTCACCCAACTGTCGATCCACGACACCATCGACCAGGTGATGTAGAGGGTGATGCCGGCCGGACCGGCCACCAGAAGACCGGTGAGGAAGTAGTTCCTAAGTCTCGCCACGCCGCCGGTCCTTCCGATTCATCGCCCGATTGAGTCCCATATTGCCCGCGCATGGGGAACAAGTGAAGTTTTCCATTCGATCGGGCCGTCTTTCCCGGTCGCCAATGGCTTACCCCACCAAACACTCGTGGGTAAGCGCGCCAACGAAGGCCGGCGGCGACTCATTGTCCTTGAGTGAATCGGCTTCCTCATCCTTTATGAAAGAGACTGGCCGAAATGCGGCCTTTCGGCGTTTGGGGTGCTCTCGTGAACGGCGAGCGTGACGACAGATACGGCGGTGGAGGCGGTGTGTCCGGCTCCTTTGCGTTGTCGGTCTGGCTCACCATTGCGGCGTTGGCGCTGCTGTTTGCCGTGGTCGCCCTGGTCTACGGCAATCCGGTCCGCGAGGCCGCCGCCGTCCAGCCGCCGCGTCCGGCCGCCTATGGCGGCGGGGCCACGCTATTGCGCGGAACGCCGGCGCCCGAGGCCGCCTCCGCCGCGACGACATCGAGCGGCCGCAGCGACATGGTGGGGGCTGCGGCCCGCGACGTCGACCTGGCCACCGAATTGGCGAAAGTGCGGATCGAGAACGCGGCGCTGCGGCAATCGACCGAGCTGCTGCGCGGGCAGATCGACGCACTGTCGGAACGGGTCGGCAAGATCGAGAGCCATTTCTCGGAAATGACCGGCAGCATCGGCTCGCCCTCGGCGCTGACGTCGGAGGCCAATGCCCTGCGGTCGGCGATGCCCAACTTCGACGATCTCGTGCCGCCGGACAGCGGCTCGCAAGGCGAAGCGGCCTATACCCAGTTCGGCATGGAACTCGGCGCCTACGGCGATCTCACCACGCTCAAAACGGCCTGGTCGGATCTGGTAAGGCAACATCCGGCCCTGTTCGAAGGGCTCGACGGGCTCGCCACGATCCGCGATCGCGGCGGCCGCACCGAATTGCTGCTGATCGCCGGGCCGTTCCGCAACGCCGCCGAGGCGGCCGAACGGTGCGGCAAAGCCGAAGCATCCGGCCTCAAGTGCCTGCCGGCCTTTTATCTGGGCCAGCAGTTGTCGATGCACTGAGAAAGAGGACTGTCCCTGTCAGGGGGCCTTGGCCGGACAGGCCGTCGCCGGATCGACCGAATAGGGATCGCAAACCGGCGCCGGAGCCGGCTTGAAGGCCGCTTCGGTTTCCTGAATCAGCGCCTGCGCCTCTTCGTTCTGCTGCTGACGCGCCGCCGACAGCGCCATCACCGTCGAGGTGTCGTCCGACGGCATCCGGTATCCATGGCTCTGGGCGGCCAGCGCCGCGGCGAGCGTCGCCTGCTGATTGGCGTCACGGACAATCGGCTTCTCCGCCTTCGGCTCGCTGGCCATGGACAGGAAATCGGACGGGCCGCTGGCGCATCCTCCAAGGGAAAGAGTTGCGACGACGGCAGCCACGGCCGCGAGGAATCTGGAAGAACGGGAGGTCGGAAAACGCATGAAGCCTCGGCACTCTGTTACTAATCCGATCATACACTAGCACCCAAGTCTTTGCGATTTCCTTTTCAGCGCGCCGCAAAAGGTGATCGCTGCGTGAAGTGCCAGGTTGCCGATTGAACCGCGACATTCCGGCGAATTCATGCCGGCCATCTTGACGGCGCCGGAAAAGCTCTCCATGCATCTCGACCTCAAAAACTCGGGATTTCGCCTTAAATGACCATCGACGCCCGCTCCGATACCGCTCCGAAGATTTCCTTCGTCAGCCTCGGCTGCCCCAAGGCGCTGGTCGACAGCGAGCGCATCGTCACGCACCTGAGATCGGAGGGCTACGAGATCGCCCGCCGCCATGACGGCGCCGACGTGGTGATCGTCAATACCTGCGGTTTCCTCGACAGCGCCAAGGCCGAGAGCCTCGACGCCATCGGCAAGGCGATGGCCGAGAACGGCAAGGTCATCGTCACCGGCTGCATGGGCGCCGAACCCGAGCAGATCCGCGATGCCTTTCCCGGCGTCCTCGCCATCACCGGCCCGCAGGCCTACGAAAGCGTGATGGGCGCCGTGCACGAGGCCGTGCCGCCGGCCCACGATCCGTTCGTCGACCTGGTGCCGCCGCAGGGCGTCAAGCTGACGCCGCGCCACTATGCCTATCTCAAGATATCCGAGGGCTGCCACAACCGCTGCAGCTTCTGCATCATCCCCAAGCTTCGAGGCGATCTCGTATCGCGGCCGGTGACCGACGTGCTGCGCGAGGCGGAGAAGCTGGCCAACGCCGGCGTCAAGGAACTGCTGGTCATCTCGCAGGACACTTCGGCCTACGGCGTCGACATCAAATACCAGACCGGCATCTGGAAGGACCGCGAGATCCGGGCGCGCTTTTACGACCTCGCCGCGGCCCTTTCGGAATTCGGCATCTGGGTGCGCCTCCACTACGTCTACCCCTACCCGCACGTCGACGAGGTCATTTCCCTGATGGCCGAGGGCAAGGTATTGCCCTATCTCGACATTCCCTTCCAGCACGCCTCCCCGAACGTTCTCCGGGCCATGCGGCGGCCGGCGCACCAGGAGAAGACGGCCGAGCGCATCGCCAGATGGCGGGAGATCTGTCCCGACCTCGCCATCCGCTCGACGTTCATCGTCGGCTTCCCGGGCGAGACGGAAGAGGATTTCCAGATGTTGCTCGACTGGCTCACCGAGGCGAAGCTCGAGCGCGTCGGCTGCTTTAAATACGAGCCGGTGAAGGGCGCGGGCGCCAACGATCTCGGCCTGCCGCCGGTGCCGCCGGAAGAACAGGAGCGCCGCTGGCATCGCTTCATGGCGCACCAGCAGGGCATCTCGGCAAAGCTCCTGCAGCGCCGGGTGGGAAAGCGCATCCCGGTGATCATCGACGAGGCGAGCGGCACGGTCGCCAAGGGCCGCTCCAAGTGGGACGCGCCGGAGATCGACGGCGCCGTTCACCTGCAAAGCCGCCGTCCGATGCGCGTCGGCGACATCGTCACCGCCAGGATCGAGCGGGCCGATGCCTACGACCTCTGGGGCACGGTGGGCTGAACGCCGGACGGGTCCGGCACAACCGGTTACCATCCGGAAAAGCCAGGCAAATCCGGATACAATAATCCCTGCCTGACTTTACGGGCGAACGCGTCAAAAGGCTGACGCGCGATCATGCGCGCCTCCCAACGCGGGAGCCTATCGAAGCCATGAGCGTTTCCTCCCTGACCTCGTCCTCCTCTTCCCTGTCGCAGTTGCAGTCGCTGTTCGCCAAGATCGACACCGACAAGAGCGGCACCGTGAGCGCCGAAGAACTATCGGCGGCCGCCAGCGACAATTCCACCGCATCGGACGCCCTGTCCTCCCTGTCGGATCTCCTTTCGACCGCCGACGCGGACGGCGACGGCGCCCTGGCGGGGCCGGAATTCGAAAGCGCCTTCAACCAGTTGTCGAGTGACATGCAGTCGGCGCTGATGTCGATCCAGGAGGGCGCCGGCGGCGCCCCCTCCTTTGCCGACCTCGACACCGACGGCTCGGACAGCCTGAGCTTCGACGAGTTCTCGGCCGGCGCGCCCGAGGAGCTCACGTCCGACACCGAGGCGCTTCAGCAACTCTATACGTCGATCGACAGCGACGGCGACGGCTCGGTGAGCCAGGACGAATTCACCGCCTTCGTCGGCGGCGGGTCTTCGGCGACGAGCGCCGCGTCGGCCGACACGTCTTCGACGCAAAGCACGAGCTCTTCGGGCGGAGCGGCGGCGGGCGGTTCGTCCGCGGCCGGCGGCGCCTCTTCGACCAAGGAGATCGAGAGCGAGACGACCGTCACCAATCCGGACGGCAGCACGACGACGACCATCACTTACACGGACGGCACCAGCACCACGACGACCACGCCGGCGTCGCCCGCCGCCGCGGCCCAGCAGAATCGTGACGGCGAGACGGCGCAGTCCGGGCAAGGCAATGTTGCCGGACCGGCCATCTCGGCCTACCAGTCGATGCAATCGGCCGGCGCTGAAACCAGCGCAAGCCTCGACGTCGCGGCGTGAGCCGGTCTCCCGGATCGCTTGAGAAACTGAGGTACGCCGACCGGAGCGGCGTACCGTCAAGCCGCCAGCAGATCCCTCAGCGTCAGCGCGATCACCTCGGTCGCCGCCTTGAGATCGGATAGCTGGACGTGCTCGTCGGCGGCGTGGGCATTGGCTTCGAGGATGGAGCGCGGGCCGGCGCCGTAGAGAACCGTCGGAATGCCGGCCGCCGAATAGTGGCGGGCGTCGGTGTAGAGCGGCACGCCGGTCGGCTCGACGGCAACGCCGAGCACGTCCCTGGCGTGGCCCGATATGGCCGCCACCAGCCGGTCGGCGCCCGGCAGTTCGCGGAGCGGCTCGGCCAGCATGATGCGCCGGCACTCGACTTCCAGCCCCTCGACCTTGGGGGTGGCCGCCTCGATCAGCGCCACCAGCTTCTCCTCGACCTCGGTGCCGACCTCTTCGGGAATCAGCCGGCGATCGAGACGCAGGGCGACGCGGTCGGGCACGACGTTGGTGTTGATGCCGCCGGAAATCAGGCCGACGGTGAGCTTGGGCGAGCCGATGCCCTTTTGCGCCGACACGGTGCCGCCGAGGCGGTGCCGCTCGTCGTAGAGCGCCTTCAGGATGGGGACGGCGTGCTCCAGCGCGTCGACGCCGGTCTCGGGCATGGCCGCGTGCGCCTGCCGGCCGCGCACGACGATCTCCATGTGCAGCACGCCGTTGTGGGCGGTGGTGATGGCATAGGAGAAGCCGGCGGAAATGGCATAGTCGGGCTTCGACAGGCCCTGCTCGATCAGGAAGGCCGGACCGACGAAGCCACCCGCCTCCTCGTCGAAGGTGAGGTGCAGTTCCACCGTACCATCGAGCGGCAGCCCGGAGTCGATCAGCGCCTTCAAGGCAAAGGCGTAGGTGGCGAAGTCGGACTTCGACACGGCGGCGCCACGGCCATAGACCGCGCCGGCCTTTTCCTCGGCGCCGTAGGGCTGCGTCGTCCAGCCGGAACCGGGCGGCACCACGTCGCCATGGGCGTTGAGGGCGATCACCGGCCCGTTTCCCGATCCGAACACGTGGCGGACGATCAGGTTGGTCACCGAGCGCATGCCGTTCTGGCGGACGAAGGGCTCCGGCACCGGATGCCGCTCGACCTGGAAGCCGAGGGCTTCGAGCTGGCCGGCCGCCGCCTCGGCGATCGGCGCGCAATCGCCGGGCGGGTTGTCGCTCGGCACCCTCACCAGGGCTTTCAGGAAGTCGACCTCGGCGGCGAAGGCGGCTTCGATAATGGCTTTCATGTCCGGTCCCCCGAAGATGCGGCGTCGGCCGCCAGCCGCTCGACGGCCTTGATCAAGGCTTCCACGGCGAGGCCCATGTCGTCAATGGCGGCGAATTCGGCCGGGTTGTGGCTGATGCCGCCGCGGCAGCGCACGAACAGCATGCCGACGTCGGTGAGATGATGCAGGGCGTGGCCGTCGTGACCGGCGCCGGAGGCGAGCCGCCGCTCGGCAAGGCCGAGATCGCGCGCGGCCTCTGCGAAAGCCTCCTGCAAACGTGGGGCGCAAGGCGTCGTCGGGCTCTCATAGAATTTTTCCATGGTCACCGAGACGCCGCGATCGTTTGCGATCGCCTGAAGGCGCGTTTGCAGTTCGGCGATGGCGGCCAGGCGCGGCGCGTCGGCGTCGGCGCGGATGTCGAGCGTGAACACCACCTCGGCCGGAATGACGTTGACGGCGCCGGGCCTTGCGGCGAGACGGCCGACGGTGGCGACCATCTGGTGAGCGCCGCCGGCGCGCGCCACCTCCTCGATGGCCAGCATCATCGCGGCGCCGGCGGCCAGGGCATCGCGGCGCAACGCCATCGGCACGGTGCCGGCGTGGCCCGCCTCGCCGGCGACGGTGACGGAAAAACGCGACTGGCCGGCGATGGAGGTGACCACGCCGAGCGGCAGACCTTCGGCTTCCAGCACCGGCCCCTGCTCGATATGCACCTCGATATAGGCGAGCGCTTCGTCGCGTGCATAGGCGGCGGATGAGGCGGCATCGGGGTCGCCCCCGAAGGCGACGAGCGCGTCGCGCAAAGCGATGCCGTCGGCGTCGCGGGCGTCGAGGTCGGAGGGCACAAGGCAGCCGGCCACCGCCGAGCTGGAAACCAGCGTCGTCGGAAAGCGGACGCCCTCCTCGTCGCCGAAGGCCAGCACGTCGACCCCGAACGGCAGCTCGATGCCGCGGGCCCGGATCTCCTCGACGGCGAGGATGCCGGCGACCACGCCGAGCATGCCGTCATAGCGGCCGGCGTTCACCACCGTGTCGATGTGCGAGCCGATCAGCAGGCGTCGGTTGCCCGCCCTCCCCGGCGCCGTCGGCTTCAGGCGGCCGCGCACCGTGCCGAGCGCGTCGAGCCCGACGTCGAGGCCGGCGTCGCGCATCCACGCGGCGACCCGATCGGCCGCCGCGCGATGGGCCGGCGACAGATAGAGACGGGTGAGATTGCCGTCGCCATCGGAGAAGGCGGCCAGTTCGGCGAGCATCGCTTCGGCGCGGATGCCGAGTTTCGTCGGCGTTCTCAAGGTGCGACCCGGTCCTCGATCCGGAAGCGGAAGATGCGAGCGATCTCGTCGAGCGCGCGCTCGAATTCCGCTTCCGGGCTGTTGCCGAGCCGTTCCTCGAAGGCGTCGAGAATCTGCGCCTTGGTCGCCCCGCGTACGGCGAAAATGAACGGGAAATCGAAGCGTTCGCGATACGTCCGGTTGAGCGTCTCGAAGCGGGCGAATTCCTCGGGCGACAGCGCATCGAGCCCGGCGCCGGCCTGCTCGCGGCGCGAGTCGTCGGCGATGGATTGCGCCTTGGTGGCTAGATCGGGATGGGCGCGGATCAGCGCCAGCTTGGCGGCACGGCCGGCGCCGCGCAACGCCTGCTCGAAGGCGGCGACGATGGCGTCGCGGTCGGAGAAGGGGCGCATTTCCTCGGCGGTCTCGGCCACCCAGGGAGAATACTCGGCAACGTCGCCGAAAGTGGCCATGAAGGCCTTGGCACCCAGGCCGTTCACGTCCTGGACGGTCATCGGAAGGGTCATCGCGGTCCCCGTTCGAACTTGCAAATCATTTACCGCACGAGGTTGGCAAAATCACAGGGGTTCCGCAATAGGCCTCCGGATAGGCCTTACGGGTAGACGAATGTCATGGATCGAGGTGCGGCCGTCGATGCGGGCGAGGTGCAGCAATCGATCCTCGCCGAACGACCGGCCGGCGACGATGCGGAAGGCGCCGGCGTCGGACAATTCGGTGAGCGGCAGGTCCGGCGCCTCGCCGCCGGCCGTCTCGCCGGAGACGATCACCGTCGCCTCGTCGACCATGCCCGCCTCGAGCAGCGACCGCGACAGGCGCGCCCCGCCCTCGGCCAGCACCGAGCCGATCCCCAGTCCGCCCATCTGGAACAGGACATCGGCGAGGTCGATGCGACCGGACGCCTCGCGTTCGGCCGTCAGCACCAGCACGCCGCGCTGGAACAGGGCCCTCACCCGGTCTTCCGGCGCGTCGGGCGCCACGAAGATCCAGGTCGGCGAGGTGCGGGCCAAAGCCACGACGTTGGACTCCACCGGCGTGCGCGCCTCGGCGTCGACGACCACCCGCACCGGCGAGCGGGTCTCGCAGCCCGGCAGGCGGGCGGTGAGACGGGGATCGTCGGCGATGATGGTGCCGCTGCCGACCATCACCGCGTCATGCAGCAGGCGCAGGCCGAAACCATGGGCGCGGGCGGCGGCGGAAGCGATCGGTCGCGTGCCCTCGCCGGTGCGCTCGACGCAGCCGTCGGCGCTGAGCATCAGGCGCAGATGGACATGCGGCCGGTCGAGGCGCGAGCGGGCGATATGTCCGGCGTGCAGCAGCGCCGCCTCGCCGGCGTGGACGCCGCTCGTCACCCTGATGCCGTTGCGCTCGAGGATGGCGAGGCTGCGGCCGGAATAGCGGGGGTCGGGATCCTCGATGCCGACCACCACGTGGGCGACGCCGGCATTGACCAGCGCGGTGACGCAGGACGGCGCCGAACCGCCGTTGAGGCACGGCTCGAGCGTGACGTAAAGCGTGGCGCCGCGCGCCCGGTCGCCGGCGGCGGCCAGCACCAGCGCCTCGGCGTGCGGCCGGCCGCCGGGCGCCGACACGGCGCGGGCGATCACCTCGAAGCTCTCCGGCCCCTTGCGCACCAGGATGGCGCCGACCGAAGGATGCGGCCGGGCGACACCGGCATTGCGCCAGCCCAGGGCGATGGCGGCGGCCATGAAACGGCGATCGAGTTCGGTCGGCTGGCCGCGGGCCACCGTCATCACCGCCTCACTCGCTGTCGGCGTTGAGCTCGCCGAGCACGCTCTCGAAATCCTTGGCCTCGCGGAAATCGCGATAGACGGAGGCGAAGCGCACGTAGGCGACGTCGTCGAGCGTCTTCAGCCCCTCCATGACCAGCCGGCCGATCAGCCCGGCCTCGATCTCGCTCTCGCCCATGCTTTCGAGCTGGCGGACGATGCCATTGACCATCCGCTCGACCCGCTCGCTCTCGACCGGACGCTTGCGGAGCGCGATCTGCACCGAACGCATCAGCTTGTCGCGGTCGAAGGGCACGCGCCGGCCCGAGCGCTTGATGACCGTCAGCTCGCGGAGCTGCACGCGCTCGAACGTGGTGAACCGGCCGCCGCAGGCGATGCAGACGCGGCGGCGACGGATGGCGGTGCCGTCTTCGGTGGGGCGGCTGTCCTTCACCTGGCTGTCGTCATTGCCGCAATAAGGACACCGCATGGGGCTCACTCTCCGTCGAATCTGCTAAAGCGGCACTATACCGATGCGGGGTGGGCGATGCCACAGAGCCGAAGGACACGGGCGCCGGAGATCGAGACCGACCGGCTGATCCTGAGAGGGCACCGGCGCGACGACTTCCCGGCGCTGGCCGCCATGTGGGCCGATCCCGAGGTGACGCGCTTCATCTCCGACCGACCGGCCACCGAGCATGAAAGCTGGATGCGCTACCTGCGTTACGCCGGCCACTGGATCGTCATGGGCTACGGCTTCTGGGCGGTGATGCGGCGGGATACCGGGGCATTCATCGGCGAAATCGGCTTTTCCGATTTCAAGCGGCCGATCGACCTGCCGGTCCGGGGGCTGCCGGAGGCCGGCTGGGCCTTCGTGCGCTCGGTTCACGGCCAGGGATACGCCGGCGAAGCACTCGCCGCCTGCCTCGCCTGGGCCGACCGGGTGGCGCGCTTCCCGCTGACCACCTGCATCATCGAGCCGGACAACGCTCCGTCGATCCGGTTGGCCGAACGGGCCGGCTACGCCCGGGCCGCCACCATCGCCGGCACCGACGGCGCGCCGGTCGGCCTATATGAGCGCACCCGGCCGAAAAATAAATAAGCCCCGGAATCCCTGGGATTCCGAGGCTCGATGATGCGGGTACGTCGCGATCAGCCGAACAGCTTGGCGGCGATCTTGGCGACGTGGGCGCCCTGATAGCGCGCCGCCTCCAGCTCGATTTCCGAGGGCTGGCGCGAACCGTCGCCGTCGGTGATGGTGGAGGCGCCGTAGGGCGAGCCGCCCTTGACGGCCTCGACGCCCATCTGGCCCTGGAAGGCGTAGGGCAGACCGACGTAGGCCATGCCGTGGTGCAGGAAGGTGGGGATCAGGCCGAGGATGGTCGATTCCTGGCCGCCGTGCTGGGTGGCCGACGACGTGAAGGCCGAAGCGACCTTGCCGACCAGCTTGCCCTGGGCCCAGAGAGCGCCGGTCTGGTCGAGGAAGTTGCGCATCTGCGAGGCCACGGTGCCGTAGCGCGTGCCGGCGCCGACGATGATGGCGTCGTAGTCGGCCAGCTCGTCCGGTCTGGCGATCGGCGCGGCCTGATCGACCTTGTAATAGGATGCCCTGGCGAGCTCCTCGGGCACCAGTTCCGGCACGCGCTTCACATCGACCGTGGCACCCGTCGAGCGAGCCCCCTCGGCGACGGCGTTGGCCATCGTCTCGATGTGACCGTAGGCGGAATAGTAGAGTACGAGAACCTTGGCCATTTCGGATATTCCTCGATCAGGGCCGGCTCCGCCGGCGAAAGCTATGGCTTGAACTTATCCGTCCGAGCGGCTACGCAAAGTCACGTAATGGGCGACACATCTTTCACCCAGGGTGAACGATCCACCCCTTTCGCGGTCGCATTCTGGCATCCAAATTGATCGGAAATCGCCGCCGGCGGCTTCGCGGCGCGCTTCCAACGCTCTCAATCGGGAAATCGATCATGGAATTCGGCATCGACAGCTTCGTCTCGACCACCTGGACCCCGGCCAGCAAGACCGGCGATGCCGAGCGCATGGCGCGGCTCCTGGAAGAAATCGAAACGGCGGAGGCGGCCGGGCTCGACGTGTTCGCCATCGGCGAGCACCACCGCGAGGAATATCTGGCGTCGGCGCCGGCGGTCATCCTGGCCGCCGCCGCGGCGCGGACCAAGGCCATCCGCCTTGCCAGCGCCGTGACGGTGCTGAGCTCCGACGACCCGGTGCGGGTGTTCCAGCAGTTCGCCACGCTGGATCTGATTTCCAACGGCCGGGCGGAAATCATCGTCGGACGTGGCTCGTTCATCGAATCCTATCCGCTGTTCGGCTTCGACCTCAGGAACTACGACGAATTGTTCACCGAAAAGCTCGACCTGCTGCTGACCATCCGCGACAACGTCAAGGTGACGTGGTCGGGCGAGCATCGCGCGCCGTTGACCGGCCAGGGCGTCTATCCGAGACCGGTGCAGAAGCCGCTGCCGGTCCGCATCGGCGTCGGCGGCACGCCGGCCTCGTTCGCCCGCGCCGGACTGATGGGCCTGCCGCTGGTGGTCGCCATCATCGGCGGCGAGCCGCACCGCTTCCGGCCGCTGATCGACCTCTACCGCAAGGCGGGCGCCGAGGCCGGCCATCCGCCGGAAAGGCTCAGCGTCGGCGTGCACGCCGTCGGCTTCCTCGCCGACACGGCCGAAGAGGCGGCCGACATCTACTGGCCCGGCTACGAGCGCACCTTCTCGAAGATCGGCCGCGAGCGCGGCTGGGGACCGACGACGCGCGCCCAGTACGACGCGCTGCGCGGACCGACCGGCGCTCTGGTGATCGGCGGTCCGAACGAGGTCATCGCCAAGGTGCGCCATATCGACGAGTCGCTCGGCGGCATCGACCGCCTCACCCTGCTGCTGCAGGGGCCGGAGCTGCCGCACGCGGCGGCGCTGCACTCCATCGAACTGCTCGGCAACAAGGTGAAACCGGCGGTCAACGGCGGCACCGCCTGATCTCCGCCCTTTCGGAGCGGCCCGAGGCATCGCCGACGGCCGGTCTCCGCCGTTGTTCAATTTTGAAAGACAGTGTGCGAAAACGGGCAGTATGAATCGTTTTTTCGGGCGCCTATATCGATCTCCGGCAGCCAATTCCGGAGGCGATCATGCAAGACATCCTGACCTTTTTCATCACCCGCGAGAGCTTCCGACGGTCATTGCCGACGCACACCGCCGAGGCCGACCAGCGCTTCTACGACACGGCGGCGCCGCTGGCCGGCAAGGTGCGCGCCGCCCGGCGGCGGCTCGCCCGCTGGCGTCACCGCCTGCCCCGTCAGGAGACGACCGGCATTTGATCGGAAGGCCGGCGGCCTGGTTCCGCCGGCCTTCAAACGATGTTCTTTTCCCTGACCTGGCGGCCCTCGCGAACCCGGGCGGGCGACAGCTCGGAAAGATCGAGGCTCCGGTAGCCGCCATGGACGACGAGTTCGGCAAGGCCGCGGCCGACGGCCGGCGCCTGTTGCAGGCCATGGCCGGAAAAGCCGTTGGCGAGCAGGAAGTTCGGCAGCTCCGGCAGGGCGCCGAGCAGCACGTTGTCGTCGTAGGCGCACATGTCGTAATAGCCGGCCCAGGCGGCGCCCGGCTTGATGCGCTCGAAAGCCGGGACCCGCGTGGCGAGGGTCGGCCAGATGTGGTCCTCGAACAGGTTCCAGTCGACGTCGAAATCGTCCTCGACCTCGGGATCGGCCTCGCCCGACGGCGCCCAGCCGCAGATGAAGCCATCGCTGTCGCCGCGCACATAGGTGCCGTTGGGATCGATCAGCAGCGGGCAATGCTCGATTTTGTCTTCCGACTTGAAGGTGAAGATCATCCGCTTCTTCACCTCGATGGGAATGTCGATGCCGGCCGTGGCGGCGAGCTTGCGGCCGTCGGCGCCCGCGGCATTGATCACCGTGCCGGCGCCGATCACCTCGCCGTCTTCGAGACGAACGCCGGTCGCCTTGCCGTTGTCGATTTCGACGGCGACAGCACGGGATGGCCGGTATTCGATGCCGAGCGACCGCGCCTTCCTGCGAAAGGCCTGCATCATGCCGTAGCCGTCGAACCAGCCCTCGCCGCTGCGGCCGAAGCAGCCGGCCGAGAGATCGTCGACGCTGAGCCAGGGGAAGGTCGCCGCCAGCGCGGCCGGCTCCAGGAAGGCGATGTCGGCGCCGAGCTCGACCTGCAGCCTGTGGTTCTCGGCAAGCGTTTGCCGCCCGGCATCGGTGGCGAGGAAAAGATAGCCGTCCTCATGGAAGCCGATGTCCGGCCTGTCGCCGTCCACCTCCAGTACGTCGCCTATATTCCGAATGAATTCAATTCCATATAGCGATATCTTAATGTTCACCGCCGTGGAGAATTGCTGGCGGATGGAGGCGGCCGACAGCGCCGATGCGCATTTGCGGTAGGAAAGATCCTTCTCCAGCACCAATACCTTGCCGGAAAAATCGGGATTGGCGGCAAGATGATAGGCAGCCGACGACCCCGTCACGGCGCCGCCGACGATCACGACATCATAGTGAGCCATTTGAGAACCTGATTGCCCCATGGGCGCGCGAGGCGCCCGATGCGGCCATCAGAAATTCAGCTCCCGATACTGTCAAGCGGACGGCAGCTCAACGCGCCGGCAGGCGCTGCACAAACATTGCGCTGATGCCTCGGCGAGCAGTTCGGCTTCCGGACGACGGCTGTCGCCCGGAGCCTTCGTCCGCTCGCCGCCTCAGTCGGCCGCCTTCTCCACGTAGCGCGGGAAGATGCCGACCGGCGCCGGCAACGCGTTGCCACCGGCAAGCGCCCCGCCCTCGCCCAGGCTGTCGAAGGCGCGCCTGTCGGCCGGCACCGCCAGGAGGTCGAGCAGCTTCTCCATCGAGGCCGGCATCACCGGCTGGATCAGGATGGCGACGTTCCGGAGCAGCTCCGCCGTCACCCACATGATGGTGGCAAAGCGCGCCTCGTCGGTCTTGCGCACCGTCCACGGCGCCTCGGCGTCGAAATAGCGGTTGGCTTCGCCGAGCACCGCCCAGATGGCGTTGAGCGCCTGATGGATCTGCTGCGTTCCGATCGCCTCGCGGCAGACCGGCAACAGGCCGTAGACGCTCTCGAGGATCGCCCTGTCGGCTTCGGTGAGCGCGCCCGGCGTCGGCAGCACGCCGCCGAGGTTCTTGGCGATCATCGACAGCGAGCGCTGCGCCAGGTTGCCGAGATTGTTGGCGAGGTCGGCGTTCATGCGGCCGACGATCGCCTCGTGGCTGTAGTTGCCGTCCTGGCCGAAGGAGACCTCGCGCAGGAAGAAGTAGCGCACCGGGTCGAGGCCGTAGGCGTCGACCATCTCCTGCGGCCCGACGACGTTGCCGACCGACTTCGACATCTTCTCGCCGCGGTTGAACAGGAAGCCGTGGGCGTAGACGCGCTTCGGCAGCGGCACGCCGGCGCTCATCAGGAAGGCCGGCCAGTAGACGGTATGGAAGCGGACGATGTCCTTGCCGATGATATGCAGCGCCGGCCAGAATTTCCGGAACAGCTCGCTGTCGGTGTCCGGGTAGCCGAGCGCCGTGATGTAGTTGGTCAGCGCGTCGACCCAGACATACATGACGTGCTTGTCGTTGCCCGGCACCGGGATGCCCCAGTCGAAGGTGGTGCGGGAGATGGAAAGATCCTTGAGCCCGCCCTTGACGAAGCTCACCACCTCGTTGCGGCGCTCGTCGGGGCCGATGAAGTCCGGCTGCTCCTCGTAGAGCTTCAGGAGCTTCTCCTGATAGGCGCTGAGGCGGAAGAAGTAGCTCTCCTCCTCCACCCATTCGACGGGCGTGCCCTGCGGGCCGAAGCGGATGCCGTCGTCGGAGACGATGGTTTCCTCCTCGCCGTAGTAGGCCTCGTCGCGCACCGAATACCAGCCGGCGTACTTGTTGAGATAGATGTCGCCGTTCGCCTCCATCGCCTTCCAGATGGCCTGGCAGGCGACACGGTGACGCTCCTCGCTGGTGCGGATGAAATCGTCGTTGGAGAGGTTCAGGAGGGTGGCCATCTCCTGGAAGCGGGCCGAGTTGCGGTCGGCGAGCTCGCGGGCGGTGATGCCCTCCTTGCGCGCCGTCTGCAGCATCTTGATGCCGTGCTCGTCGGTGCCGGTCAGGAAGCGGACGTCGTAGCCGTCGAGCCGCATGAACCGCGCCATCACGTCGGTCGCCATCGCCTCGTAGGCATGGCCGATGTGAGGAGCCCCGTTGGGGTAGCTGATCGCGGTCGTGATGTAGAACGTCGGTTTCATGAGTTCGCTTCAGGGTTTCGATGGTGCCGGACGGAAGGTCGCAAGACGCGTCCAAAAGGAACGCCGGCGGCACATCTTGTGAATAGCTACTTAGCGACGCATCCCGCAAGGCTTTGCATCAGCGAAATTACCGCCTGCCGGCGATCGAGGTTGATGCCGTCGGTCTCGGCGACGATGCGATTGACCGTCTCCCAGGCGACCGCGTAGCCGTTGACGCGATCGACGCCGCCCCTCAGCGTCAGGCGCATGTGCTCGGAGAGCCAGCCGCGGGCGAGATCGGCGCAGAGGTCGAAGCTGTCGGCGCCCTTGCGGCCGGCGACCGCGTCGGCAAAGCGATAGAGGCGCGGCCGGTCGAGGCGGGGAAACCCGTCGGCCAGCGCCCGGAACTGGCGATAGACCTCGAGGCCGTCGTTCTCGATGCATTCGATCGCCCGGCGCACCGAGCCTTCGGAGAGCGCCGCCAAGGCCGGCTTGTCGCCTTCGGCGACCGTCAGGCCGAGCGAGGTCAGCGCCGCATCGAGATCGTCGGGACCGAGCGGATCGAGGGACAGGCGGCGGCAGCGCGAGCGGATGGTCGGCAGCAGCCGCCCCGGCGCGTGGGAGAGCACCAGGAACAGCGACCGCTTCGGCGGCTCCTCCAGCATCTTCAAGAGCGCGTTGGCCGCCGAGACGTTCATGTCGTCGGCGGCGTCGACGATGGCGATGCGATAGCCGTCGACGCCGGCGGCGTTGCCGAAGAAGGTCACCGTCTTGCGGATCTCGTCGACAGTGAGCTGCGTCTTGACCTTCTTGGCCTTGTCGTCCCAGGGGCGGCGAAGATGCAGCAGATTGGGGTGGGCGCCGGTCGCCACCATGGCGGCGACGCGGTCGCTGGCCGGCAGCAGGCCGGCGGCGGGCGGCGGCGCCTTCGTCGGATCGGCATGGCTCAGCACGAAGCGGGCGAAGCGGAAGGCCAGCGTCGCCTTGCCGATGCCCTTCGGACCGGTCAGCAGGATGGCGTGATGCAGCCGGCCGCCGGCATAGCCTTCGTGCAATTCGGCGGCGGCGACCGCATGGCCGATCAGCTCCGTCTGCTCGCGCGGCAGCGGCAGCCCTTCCAGCCAGTCGGCCTCGGTGGCGCGATCGTCCTCAATCGCCACGGGCGCTCTCCCGATCGAGCCCGAAACGGTCGGTCACCAGCGCCAGGATGTCGGCGGACACCACGTCCTTGTCCCGGCTGCCGTCGACGACGACGCAGCGCTCCGGAAAGCGGTCGGCCAGCGCCAGGAAGCCGCGCCGCCGTTCCTCATGCACCGCGACGGCATCGCTCTCGAACCGGTCGGCGCCCTCCGAACGATGGCCGACACGGGCGAGCCCGACCGCGACGGGCACGTCGATGATGACGGTGAGATCGGGAACCGTGGAGCCGATGGCGGCGTCGACGAGGCTGTCGACGACATCGGCCGGCAGCCCGCCGGCCGTTCCCTGGTAGACCCGGCTCGAATCGGCGAAACGGTCGCAAATCACGTAGGCGCCGCGTACCAGCGACGGCTCGATCAGCTCGGCGACGTGGTCGATACGGGCGGCGGCGAACAGGTAGGCCTCGCCGAGCACGCCGAGCGGCCTTGCCCGGCCGGACAGGAGAACACCACGGATCGCCTCGGCAGCCGGCGAGCCGCCGGGCTCGCGCGTCAGCACCACGTCGAGGCCGCGGCCCTCGAGAGCCGCCGCAAGGCGCTTCGACTGCGTCGACTTGCCGGTGCCCTCGCCGCCCTCGAAGGTGATGAACCTACCCCTGGTGCCGGCCACGCAATGCTCCCAAGTTCACGATATCCTCGATCGATATAGACCCGATCGTCCTGTACCACCAGCCGGCGAACATCTCGGCGAAACCGTCGAGCGCCCGGTCGCGGATCTCGCCGCGCTCGACGTCGACGGCGGCCTCGAGCGGTACCGATTGATAGAGGCGATCGTCGACCCGGACCTCCAGGCGGGCCACCGGGGCGCCGCGCCGTATCGGCGCCGGCACGGGGCCGTCGTAGACCACGGCGAGGCGGAACTGCGAGCGGTCGCCGGTCGGCAGCGTCAGATTCACCGGGGCGCCGCCGGCCGCAATGACCGGCACGTCCGGCGCATTGCCGCCGAACGCCTTCACCCGGCCGATCTCGGCCCCGGACGGAAAGATCTCGAACCGGCCGTATTCCGAGAACGCCCCCTCGATCAGTGCCTTGAGGTCCTTGTCGCGGTCGGCGAGCGAGGTGTAGCCGCTGGCCGCCACGGTGACGCGGCGATCGCCGCGGCCGGCCGACAACAAGGCCCCGAAGCCGTCGGCCTCGTCGAAGGCCAGCATCATGCCGTCGACGCCCGGCAGCTCCTTCACGAAGCGCGTCTTGTTGGTCTGGTTGATCTTGTTCCAGAGAAATTCCGGCTGGCTGTAGAGCGCGTAGCGGTCGGGATAGCTCGTCCGGATATGGGCGGCCAGCGCCAGCATGTCGGCCAGGGTGGTCTTCGCCCGGGGGTCGGGATAGCCGGTCGGATTGGCAAAGCGGCTGTCCTTGAGGCCGATCCGCGCCGCGTAGGCGTTCATGCGCTCGGTGAAGGCGGCTTCCGATCCCGTCAGCCCCTCGGCCAGCGCGATCGCCGCGTCGTTGGCGTAGTCGACGACGAGGCCGCGCAAGAGATCGCCCACCGGCACGAACGATTTCACCGCCGCGAACATGGTGGTGACGCGGGCCGGCGCGCCGCCGGTGCGCCAGGCGTGCTCGCTGACCGGATAGAGCGTGGCGTCGGTGACTTCGCCGGCCTTCAGCGCCTCGAAGACCACGGCGGCGGTCACCAGCTTGGTGAAATTGGCCGGCGCGAACGGCTTGTCTTCGTCCTTGGCGATCAGCAGCGAGCCGGTGGTTTCGTCGTGCAGCACCACGCGCGGTGCGATGCTCTCGAGCGCGACGGACGGGCCGGACATCAGGGCGGCGAACAGAAGGAGCGGCAGAAGGAACCCACGCATGACGACGAAACCGGACCTCCCGCTGCCGGCGCCCTTGGACGCCGGACATGCCCTCGCCGCGCGGAACGCCGGTCAGCGCAGGAGACGGGCTCCGTCGATGCCGGCCGCCTCGGCAGCGGCAATCACCTGGTCCGGCGTCGCGGTCAGAGCGGTGAGGCGCATCAGCTTCATGCCGCGCCCGCCAACCGTGATGTCGGTGACGACGGGCGTGCCATAGGCCGAAAGCACGGCGCTCACCTTGGCGACATTGTCCGGATTGCCGAACACGCCGAGCTGGACCACCGGGCCTGACGACTCGCGGGCGGCCGCCGGCTTCGAGCCGGCCATGCCTTCGAGCTTGTCGACCAGCTCCGACAGGCCCGTTCCCGCCTCGATGCCATCGACGGCCTGGTAGGCCTGCGACACGCGATCGGCGGCGTAGCCGGAGGCGTTGGGCGGCAGCGGCGGCAACATGACGTCGCCGAACATGACGGTGGGCTGGTAGGTATTGGCGGCCGGATCGGCGAAGCTCATGCGCGGCTGCGGCACGGGCACGGCCGCGTTGGGCGCCAGGGCGGCGAACTGCGGCTGGGCCACGAAATCGGCAGGATCGGCCGAAGCGATGGTGACGTAATCGAAGGTCTCGGCCGGACGGGGCAGCGGCACCACGTCGATGGCCGGCGCCGGGGTGCCGGCGATGTCGGCCGGCGCGGCGGCGGCCACCACGGCCGGGGCGACGGGCGCCACCGGAGCGGGCACCGCCTTCGGCGCATCCGAGCTGCCGAAGACGTTCATCATGCTCTTGACGCCGGGCAGCGATTCGACGGCGGCGAGCATGACGTTCGGCTTGTCCGCCTGCGGCTCGACAAGCGACGGGCCACGATAGGAGGCGAGCAGGAAGGCGGTATCATCGCCTTCGGTCGACGCCGGGCCGACGTATTCGACGCGAATCTTGGCGACGCCGGCGCGCTTGACGCCGAGCATGTCGGCGGCGCGCTGCGACATGTCGAGGACGCGGTTGGAATGGAACGGCCCGCGATCGTTGACGCGGACGATGACCGAGCGGCCGGTGGCCAGGCTGGTCAGCCTGGCGTAAGACGGCAGCGGCATGGTGGGATGGGCGGCGGAAATCGACGCGCTGTCGAAGACTTCGCCATTGGCCGTGCGGCGGCCGTGGAAATCGGTGCCGTACCAGCTGGCGAGACCGACGACCTTGTAGTCGGGATCGATCTTCGGCACGTAGGTCTTGCCGGCGATCTGATAGGGCTTGCCGACCATGGCGCGGCCGCCGCCCTTCGGTACCGGCTGCCCCATGGCGACGACGCGCGGGCTGGGCGCGACGCCATATTTGGGATCGATCTTTGCCTTGGCGGATTTGAGGGGGGCCTGTTCGGTTGTTCCGCAGCCCGCCACGCCGATCGCCAGAACCAGTGATGTGGACATCACGGTCAGGAGCGTTTTCGTCGTCGAGCGCGTGCCGTTTCGCCCTGCAGTCATTCCGTACGCCTTGCCGTTTGAGCACTCATCATCGCTGTTCCGTCGGGCCGGCAGCCTTCCGGAGCTTATCCACAACGAAGCGCCGCACCCTGGTGCGTTCGCCTAGTCTAGGAGGCCATCCCTAACCTTCTGTTAAAGATGAAATGGCCGTTGGACGATGAATCCCCTGGTCAATCCCTAGCGCCCGACCTCCGCGAAGGAAATCAGCAGCGTGGACGTTGTACATTCGTTCGGCAGGTCCGTAAAGACAGCAAAAGCTGTGTCCGGCAGGTTCCGTACACACCAAATGCGGTATTCGCCGGCCGAAGCGGGAGCGACTCGTCAAAGCCCGCGCGGCCCGAAGCTGTTCGATTTCGGGAATCCCAGCGGCGGCAGCCGGCCGGCGGCAGCGCGGTCGCCGATCCAGTCGGCGAGATCGGCCATCGACCTCTGGAACACGCGGCCCGACGTGTCGGTCCAGACGAGGCCGCTGTCGGCGGCAAACACCCTGACGTCGGAGACGCCGCCGTCCTTGAACTTCTGGAGCCGCACGCCCTTGCCGCGCCCCATCTCCGCCACCTGGACCAGCGGGAAGACCAGGAACTTGCGATTCTCGCCGATGATGGCGACGTGGTCGCCCTCGGCCGGAACCATCAGCTTCGCCTTCTGGCCGGCCGACACGTTGAGCAATTGCTTGCCCTTGCGCGTGGTGGCCACGAGATCGGCTTCGGCGGTGACGAAGCCGTAGCCGTCCGACGACACCACCAGGAGCTTGCGCTCCGGCTTGTGGACGAAGACGTCGACCACGTCGGCGCCGTCCTCCATGTCGACCATCAGGCGGATCGGCTCGCCGGCCGAGCGGCCGCCCGGCAGCTTGTCGGCGCCGAGCGTGAACACCTTGCCGTTGTCGGCGAAGACGATCAGCTTGTCGGTGGTCTCGGCCTTGAAGAACAGCTTCAGCCCGTCGCCGGCCTTGAACTGCAGGCCGGAAACGTCGGAGATGTGCCCCTTCAGCGCGCGGATCCAGCCCTTCTCGGAGACGACGACGGTGATCGGCTCGCGCTCGATCAGCGCCTCCATCACGTCGTCGGCGTCATGGGCCGGGCCGTCGCCGAAGCTGGTGCGGCGCTTGCCGATCTTGCTGTCGGCGCCGAATTCCTTCTTCACCTCGCCGATCTGCCAGCGCACCGTCTTCCACTGCTTCCTCTCGGACCCCAGCAGGTCCTCGATCTCCGCCTTTTCCTTGGAAAGCTCGGCGTGCTCCTTGCGGATTTCCATTTCCTCGAGCTTGCGCAGGTTCCTGAGGCGCATGTTGAGCACGGCGTCGGCTTGCGTCTCTGTGAGACCGAAGGCGCGGATCAATTCGGCCTTGGGCTCGTCCTCCTCGCGGATGATGCGGATCACCTCGTCGAGGTTGAGATAGGCGATGATGAAGCCTTCGAGCAGCTCCAGGCGGGCGTTGATCTGGTCGAGCCGGTGCTGCGAGCGGCGGATCAGCACCTCGCGGCGATGGGCGAGCCATTCGACCAGAACCTGTCGGACGCCCAGCACGTTGGGCACCTGGCCGCGCGACAGAACGTTCATGTTCATCGGGATGCGGCTTTCGAGCTCCGACAGGCGGAACAGCGCCTCCATCATCAGCTTGTCGTCGACGTTGCGCGACTTCGGCACGATGACGATGCGGACGTCGGTGGTCGATTCGTCGCGCACGTCCTCGACCAGCGGTACCTTGCGGTCGGTGATCAGCTCGGCGATCTTCTCGATCAGCTTGGCCTTCTGCACCTGATAGGGGATCTCGGTGACCACCGCCTGCCAGGTGCCGCGGTCGAGATCCTCGCGATGCCAGCGGGCGCGCACCCGGAAGCCGCCGCGGCCGGTGCGATAGGTTTCGAGAATGGCCTCCGCGCTTTCGACGATGATGCCGCCGGTGGGGAAGTCCGGTCCCCGGATCGGTCCCTGATCGCGGTCGACGAGGCCTTCCACCTCGGTGTCCGGCGCGTCGATCAGCTTGATCGCCGCGTCGCAGATCTCGGCGACGTTGTGGGTCGGAATGTTGGTCGCCATGCCGACGGCGATGCCGGCCGAGCCGTTGGCGAGCAGGTTGGGGAAGGCGCCCGGCAGCACCACCGGCTCCTTGTCGGCCTGGTCGTAGGTCTCGCGAAAGTCGACCGCGTCCTCGTCGAGCCCGTCCAGCAGCAGGCGGGCGACCTCGGTCATGCGCGCCTCGGTGTAGCGCTGGGCGGCGGCGCTGTCGCCGTCGATGTTGCCGAAATTGCCCTGCCCGTCGACCAGCGGATAGCGCTGGGAGAAATCCTGGGCGAGGCGCACCATCGCCTCGTAGACGGCGCCGTCGCCATGCGGATGATACTTGCCGATGACGTCGCCGACGACGCGGGCGCACTTCTTGAAGGCGTTGCCGGGGTCGAGGCGCAGGAGGCGCATGGCATAGAGAATGCGCCGGTGCACCGGCTTCAGGCCGTCGCGCACGTCGGGCAGCGCCCGGTGCATGATGGTCGACAAAGCGTAGGCGAGATAGCGCTCCTCGAGCGCCTCCCGCAGATTGATCGGCTCGATGCCGTCGGAGGGAATCAGTTCCTTGCCCATGGCACGATGGGTAGAATCACCCCCGTCCAAGTGCAACAGAAAGGCAAGCGGTCAACCGCCAACGGGCCGGCTTTGTCCCCGGATTAGTGGTCAATCCGCCACCAGCGATACCGCCTTGGCATCGAGCGCCTTCACCGCGTCGGCCGGCTTCAGGTGGACCTGCAGGCCGCGCTGGCCGCCGTTCATGTAGACGGTTGCGTGGGCGAGCGCCGCCTGTTCGAAGGCGGTCGGCACGCGCTTCTTCTGGCCGAAGGGCGAAATGCCGCCGACATGATAGCCGGTGGCGCGCTCGGCGTCGGCCGGCTTCATCATATGGGCCGACTTGCCGCCGAAGGCCGCCGCCAGCTTCTTCATGCTGACTTCGTGATCGGACGGCATGACGACGCAGACCGGCTTGCCGTCCACCTCGGCCATCAGCGTCTTGAGGACGCGAGACGGCTCGGCGCCGATCGCCTCGGCCGCCTGCATGCCGATGCGATCGGCATCGGGATCGTAGTCGTAGGTCACCGTCTCGTAGGCGACGCGCGCCTTGTCGAGAAACTGGGTGGCACGGGTGGTGCGGGACATCGGAAAGGCCTTGTTTGCGACAAGAGACAGGACGATCAGGCGGGAAGCCCGGCCAGGAAGGCGGGGAGCCGGCGATTGACGGCGACCGCCGCCTCGACGTGCGGCAGGTGGCCGACTTCCGGGATGACGAAGCGCTCGCCGCCGACGGCGGCAAGGCGCTCCTCGTCGAGCGGATTGACGGCGTCGCCGGCGCCCCAGACGACGAGACGCGGCAGGCCGGCCCCGGCGACGGCGCGGAAGGCGGCATCGGCCTCGGCGGAAATCGCGGTCATCTCGGAAGCGATGCGCGACAACGCCGCCCGCCGGCCCGGCTTTTCCAGTTCGTCGAGCATGTAGAGCGCCAGGCGGCGGCTGGCGAGGCTCTTCCTGACGAACAGGCGCTGGAGCAGATGCTCGGTAGCCTCGATGTCGGTCAGCGTCGGCAGCGTCTCCACGAAGACGCGCGGCACCGGCCGGCCGAGACCGGAGGCGGCGAGCGCCGTCAGCGACCGGACGCGATCGGGATGGCGCGCCGCGAAGACGCCCGACACGGCGCCGCCCAGCGAATGCCCGACGATATCGACACGGCCAATTCCCACGTCGTCCAGCGCCCGGAGGATGGCATCGGCAAAAGCGGCCGCCGTCGGCGTCGCCCCGTCCGCCCAGGGCGAAGCCCCATGGCCCGGCAGGTCGAGCGACCAGACGTCGGCCACTTCCGACAGGGCCGGCTGGTTGGCGGTGAAGGTGCGTCGGTCGGCGCCGAAACCGTGGGCGAGCAGGAGGGGCGCGCCGTTGCCACCCGAGTGATGGAGACGGACTTCGAAAACAGCGGAAGACGAACTGGACAATCGCAACTCCGAACGGATGCGCGGATGGCCGCAGATTGGCGGTTCGCCGCCCGGAGGGCAAGGGCAAACAGACCCGGCGTAGTCACTTTCACTTATACTTGACTCATAGATTCAAGTTATGCTCCCTATCGGTGAATCCCATCGCCGGAAGCCGACCATGAACGCGCCTCATCTTCCGCCCGAAAGCTGGCCCGCCCAGGACGTCGAGGACCTCCTGGTCCTCGTGCGCTTCGTAAGCGAGGAGAAACGCCGCAAAGCCCGCGGCGAGGAGCCGGCTTCCAGCCGGCCCGACGCCCTCGCCTGCCGGCGACTCACCGAACGGTGCGCGCTGGTGCCCCGCCCGCGGGCGCCCGGCGGCTACACGGCGAGCCTCGTCGGCATGTCGCGGCTCTACCGCTTCATTCACGCGCCGGTCGGCGTCGCGCCGGAAATGCCCGTCGACCGCGAGGTGGAAGTCCGGCGCACCGTGCTGGAGGCCCTCAATCCGCCCGATCGCGGCGAGGTGGAGGCGCGTATGTGCGCCGAACTGGTGGAAATGCGGGCCGGCATCTTCCGTTGTGCCCACGCCGATCTCTGCGCCGGGCGCGGCTGCCCGTTCGAGCTGGAGGTGTCGGCCGATGCCGTCGATCGCGCCCTCTGCGCGCTGCTGCCCAAAGGGAACTGACATGCTCGGCAAGACCGTCTTCTCGCTGCCCGGGCCGGTCGAGGCGGCCACATCGCTATCCTCTTTCGCCCCCGACCGGCCGCTGCTCCGTCCCGTCCGTCATGAGCGGCCGAGAATCTGGGACCTGCCGAAGAGTTGCCACTGCGTGACGCTCGGCACCTGCCTGACGCTGGCCGATCTGCGCAAGACGGCGAAGCGGCTGGGCCTGTTCCACGGCATCGAGCTGATGACCGACTACGAACTGCACGGCGCCTTCGTGCACGCCATGTCGAGCCGCAACCGCGCCTCCAGCGCCGTCCAGAAGCTGCTCGACGCCAACCACGCCGGTGCGGTGCGCAAGGCGTCGCGCTGCCGTTCGGAGGAGGAACTGTCGGCGTTCTGGGATCGCGAGGTGGCCGAGGGACAGATCGCCGGCGCCTTCTGGGCGGTGATGAGCCACGTGCATCTCGGCGGCGCGCTGGAGGTCCGCGTCTTCGGCGAGGTGCACATGATGTCGCACCTGTGCGGCGCCTCGCACCGCGGCGATGCCCGGGCGCGCTCGTTGGCCGAACAGCAGTGCGCCGCCCTCGCCCGCCGGCTGGAACAGGCCAATGCCGGCCATCTGGAAGCGCTGGCCGCCCGCGACCGCGAGATCGATCGGCTCGGCCGCCTGGTGTCCGGCATCGAGCCTTTCGTGCGGGAGGCGGCGACGCTGCGCGCCCGCGTCGCCGAGCTGGAAGGCGGCGAGGAGACCACGCGCCTCGCCGACAGGGCCGACGACCTCGGCCGCCGGCTCGACCTCGCGCTGCGCCGCAATGACCGGCTCGCCGCCGAAATCGACGCATTGACCGACCGGCTCGCCGCCGCCGAGGCGCGCGTGGCCGATCTTTCCGACCAGTTGGCCGACGCTTCGCCCGGCACGCCCCGCGCCTGCGCCGACGATTGCCCGTTCAACCTCGAAGGGCGCTGCATCGCCTATATCGGCGGCCGGCCGCGCACGGTGTCGCGCATGCGCGACCTCGTCGAGCGCTGCCGCGGTTCGCTGATCTACCATGACGGCGGCGCCGAACAGTCGGCCGAGACGCTGGACGGCGTGCTGGTCCGCGCCGACGTGGTGATGTTTCCGGTCGATTGCGTCAGCCACACCGCCGTCGAGAAGCTGAAGACGATCTGCGGCCGCATGAACAAGACCTACCTGCCGCTCTCCTCGGCAAGCTACTCGTCGTTCGCCAGCGAGCTTGGAAGGGTGTAGGGAAGCGCACGCCCTATCCTTCCCCGGCCGGACCCTGCTAACCTGCCCGCCGGCGGCCGTCGGCCGGACCGGAACCCAGGGAGAATGCCTTGCAGCGGGTGACCATCACACTGGATGACGACCTCGTCGAGGAGATCGATGCCTTCATCGCCCGGCGCGGCTACCAGAACCGCTCCGAGGCGATCCGCGACCTCGCCCGCGCCGGCCTCGGGGAACTGGCCACCGCCGCCGATCCCGAGCGGGATTGCGTCGCCGCAGTCGTCTACACCTTCGATCACGAGAAGCGCGAGCTGGCCCGGCGCCTCGCGGCGGTGCATCACCACCATCACGACCTGTCGCTCGCCACGACGCACGTCCATCTCGACGAGGCCAACTGCCTGGAAGTGACGCTGCTGAAGGGCCGGGCCGGCGAGATCAGCCATTTCGCCGAGCATCTGACCGCCGAACGCGGCGTCCGCTACGGCCGTCTGGTGGTGGTGCCGATCGAAGGAAAAGGCGACCGGCCACACGACCATTCTCACAGCCACGAGGCCGAAACGAGCGACAATTAGGGCGGACGACCCGCCGGCAAGAGCGACCCTAGCCTTTTACCGTATTGCATCGGTATGATGATTTTGTATTTTCCTCATACCAACGCAAAACGGAAAGACCGATGCGCACGCTCATTGCCACCGCCGCCCTGATCGCTCTCGCCTCGCCCGCCTTCGCCCATTTCCAGGAGATCCTGCCGTCGGCGGACGTGCTGCCCGAGGGCGGCAAGGTCACCGTCGACCTGGTGTTCACCCATCCGATGGAGCGCGGCCCGACCATGGACATGGCCAGGCCGGCGCGGGTCGGCGTCGCCAGCGAAAAGGGCGTCGAGGACATCACGAGCACGCTGACCGAGGTTCCTGTCGACGGCAAGCAAGCCTGGCGCTTCGAACGCGACGTCGCCGAGCCCGGCGCCGAGATATTGTTCGTCGAGCCCAAGCCCTATTGGGAGCCGGCCGAGAACAAGTACATCGTCCACTACGCCAAGGTGGTGGTGGACGGCTACGCCTCCGGAGAAGGCTGGGATCGTCTCGTCGGCCTGCCGGTGGAGATCGCGCCGCTCGTCCGGCCGACCGGCCTGTGGACCGGCAACCTGTTCCGCGGCGTCGTGCTCAAGGACGGCCAGCCGGTGCCCGGCGCCGAGATCGAGGTCGAGTGGGTCAACGACGGCTCGGTGATGCCGCCCAACGAGGCCTTCATCACCCAGGTGATCAAGGCCGACGACATGGGCGTGTTCTCCTACGCCATGCCGAAGGCGGGCTGGTGGGGTTTCGCGGCGCTGATCGACGGCCCGGAGGCCCAATCGCCGGACGGCAAGCCGGCGGCGACCGAGCTCGGCGCGCTGATGTGGGTGAAGGCGACCGACATGGGCGGCGCCAAATGACGACCCGGCGGGAGGCCTGACATGGCGCATATTCCGGACGGCATCCTGTCGCTGCCGGTCCTCGCGGCCGGTACGCTGGCCGGCGCCGGCGGCCTCATGCTCGGCATTCGCCGGCTCGGCGACCGGGATATCCCGCGAACGGCCCTGCTCGCCGCCGTGTTCTTCATCGCCTCGTCGCTGGCCTTTCCGCTCGGCCCGACCTCCGTCCACCTGCTGCTCGGCGGGCTGATCGGCCTCATGCTCGGCTGGAAGGCGTTTCCGGCCATCTTCGTCGGCCTGCTGCTGCAGGCGCTGCTGTTCGGCTTCGGCGGACTGACGACGCTCGGCGTCGACCTGGTCAATATGGCCTTGCCGGGCGTGGCCCTGGCCGCGGCCGTCCGCCGGTTCGTCGACGCCGGCCATCCCAGCCGGTCGGCGGCGCTCGTCGGCATGGCGGCCGCATTGTCGGTGATCGTCACCGCCGGTCTGGTCGGTCTGGAGATCGCCCTGTCGGAGCCGGCCTTCGCGCCGGCCGTCGGCGTGATGGCGGCGGCCTACCTGCCGCTCGCCGCCATCGAGGCCGTGGTGTCCGCCTTCGTGACGCTCTATCTTCTCAAGGTGAAACCGGAGATGATCGGAGCGTCCGCCTTCACTGGAACGTCCCCGTGACCCGTCGCCTCGCCGCCGCGCTCGCCGCCTTCCTCCTTCTGGCCCTGCCCGCCGAGGCGCATCGCCTGAAGCTGTTCGCCCAGGTGACCGTCGGAACCATTGCCGGCTATGGATTCTACATCGGCGGCGGCCGTCCGCAGGGCGCCGACCTGGTGATCGCCACCCCGGACGGCGAGGAATTAAGCCGCCTCAAGACCGGCGATGACGGCGGCTTCAGCTTCACGCCTCCGGCGCCCGGCCGCTACCACCTGACCCTCGCCGCTGGGGACGGCCATTTCGCCGACATCGACATCTCGACGGACGGCATGCCCGTCACGGCAGCGGCGGCAGCGGACGCCTCGCCGGCGAACGCCCTCCCGGCCGATCTCGATGCCCGCATCGCCCAATCGGTCGATGCGGCGGTGGCGCGGCAGATCCGGCCGCTGCTCGAAGCCTACGACGCCGCCGAAGGCCGGGTTCGCTTCAACGACCTCGTCGGCGGTGTCGGCTGGATCGCCGGCATGGCCGGCCTCTGGGCCTGGCTCCGCTCGCGGCGGAGCGGCCATGGCAACTGACACGATCGACGCCGCCGCCCGCGTCTCGCCGCTCGACCGGCTCGACACGCGTACCCGCGTCATCGCCGCCGTGGCGCTGGTTCTGGCGCTGGTCAGCCTTCGCTCCTGGATGCTGCTCGGCGCGGCGATCCTTCTCGGCATCCTGCTCACGACGCTGGCCGGCATACCGGCGCGGCAGACGATCCGGCGGCTGCTGCATGTCGAGGGCTTCCTGCTGATCCTGTTCGTCGCGCTGCCGCTGACGACACGGCTGCCGCCGTTCATCGCGATCGGGCCGGTCGGCCTGTCGGTGCCTGGCCTCGAACGGGCGGCGACGCTGGCCCTCCGCATCACCGCGGCGGCGCTCGTCGTCCTGCCGCTGATTTCCGGCCTGACGCCCATCCGGCTCGGCCACGCGCTCGGCCGGCTGGGCCTGCCGTCGCGTCTCGTCCAGGTCTTCCTGTTTTCGATCCGCTATATCGAATTGCTGCGCGCCGAGGCGCGGCGCCTCCATGACGCCATGCGCCTGCGCGGCTTTGTGCCCGCCACCGACCTGCATACCCTCAGGAGCTACGGCCACTTCATCGGCCAGTTGCTGGTGCGGGCCGTCGAGCGCGCCGAGCGGGTGAACGAGGCGATGCGCTGCCGGGGCTTTGCCGGACGATTCCCGCTTGTTACGCTGGAGCGGTTCGGCGCCGCCGACATCGCCGCCGCCGGGCTGACCGCTCTCCTCGCCGGCGGGCTTCTCCTGATGGATCGCCTTTGATGACCGCCCTTCTCGATCTTTGCGGCCTGAGCGTCCGGCGCGGCGGCCGGCTGGTGCTCGACGGGGTCGATCTTCGGCTCGAAAGCGGCGAGCGGCTGGCGCTGGCGGGCGCCAACGGCGCCGGCAAGACCACGCTGCTGCGCGCCATCGTCGGGCTGGAAATGCCGGATGCCGGCGAAATCGTCGCCTTCGGCCGCGCCCGGCGCGAGGAGACCGACTTCCGCGATCTGCGCCAGCGGATCGGCTTCCTGTTTCAGGATTCCGACGACCAGCTGTTCGCGCCGACGGTGATCGAGGACGTCGCCTTCGGCCCGCTCAACCTCGGCTTCACGCCGGCGCAGGCGATCGAGCGGGCGCAGGCGGTGCTGGCCGATCTCGACCTGCTGACTCTTAATCAGCGGGTCACCCACCACCTTTCCGGCGGCGAAAAACGGCTGGTGGCGCTGGCCGGCGTGCTGGCCATGGATCCGGACGTGCTGCTGCTCGACGAGCCGACCAACGCGCTCGACGAGGCGCATCTCGCCCGCCTCACCGCCATCCTCGCCGAACTGCCCGTGGCGATGATCCTGGTGTCGCACGACGCGCATTTCCTCGCCACGCTGTCGACGCGGGCGGTGCTGCTGGAAGACGGACACCTGAAGCCGGCGGTGGCGCACCGGCACCAGCACCGCCACGACCACGTGCATTTCCATCCGATCGATGAAGACTAGAGCATCGGACCGAAAAGTGGAATCCGGTTTTCGGGAAATCCGATGCAGTAACAAGATACTAGATCATCATGCGTCCGTCAGGACCGCATGATCTAGTCCACCGGCTCGTCGACGAGGCCGGTCACCGGCGCCGTCGAGCCGCGCACGATCAGCCGGCCGGACAGCATCACCTTGCGGGCCGGCGCCTTCGGCGCCCTGAGCCGGTCGAACAGCAGCGTCATCGCCATGCGGCCGATGTCGCCGACCGGCTGCTCGATGACCGTGAGGCCCGGCCCGACCAGTTCCGACCATGTCTCGTTGTCGAAGCCGGCGATGGCGACGTCGTCGGGCGTCCTGAGCCCAAGCCGCCGCATCGCCTTGACCACGCCGAGCAGTATCGCGCTGCTCGAAGCGATGACGCCGTCCGGCCGGTCGGGACGGGAAAACACCTTGACGATCTCGCGCTCGGCCGCCTCGGCGTTGGGCGGCACGAAGAAGGCCTCGGACGACAGGCCGAGCGCGGCGGTGGCCGTGAGGTAGCCGAGGTGGCGGTCGACCGCCGTCGACGAGGTGTTGCCGAACAGGCCGACGATACGGCCGCGGCCGATGGTATGAAGGTGACGGACCAGCGTCGCCGTCGCCTGCTGATTGTCGAGAACGACGCTGTCGTGTCGGCCGACCGGCCCGCCGCGGTCGACCAGCACCACCGGAAACGGCGGATCCTCGTCGGCCAGCCGTTCGAGGCTGCCGCGAGTCGGCGACCAGATGAGGCCGGTGACGCGCTCCTCTTCCATCAGGCGCAGGTACATCGCCTCGCGCTCGGCGCTCTCGTCGGTGTTGCAGAGAATGACGCGCAGGCCGGAACGATAGGCCTCGTCCTCGACCACCCGGCTCAATGCGGTGAAGAACGGGCTGCGGATGTCGGCCACCATGAGGCCGATGGTCTGGGAGTGCTGCGAGCGCAGCCGGCGGGCCGAAAGATTGGGCCGATAGCCGGTGGCGGCGATAGCTTTCTCCACCCGCTCGCGCAGCTCCGGGCTGACCGGGCCGTTGCCGAACACCCGCGACACGGTAGCCACCGACACACCGGCCCTCTGGGCCACGTCCTTGATACTAACCGCCATTTTTCAAAGGCCCCATGACCTCGCGCCGATTTCCCGATGGCGTCCTCCTCGCCCTCCGAAACCACTGAAAAGGATTACATGAGGCTTGCTCAGCCGCACCAATTTGAAATCAGTAGTTTTTCTGATAAAATTCACCGGTGCGTTGGCGACCCCCGGGAGGCAAGCGGGCCAATTCCCTGAAGCTGGCGGATTTCACCTTTTCTATCAACGCCCTTAAGAAGAATTTTGGTCAGTCTGTAGTACCACTACGCATTGGAAACTTAATCGGTTCAAGGCTTGACCATTGGACTGAAAACGATCCCATATGCATCGGGACACAATAAAGCGGACCCTCGAAAAGGTCCTCCACAACCGCCTCGCCTTCGGGACGAATGCTTGGAAGACAGGAGAAGAACATGCCAATCAATAGCCCGGCTGATCTCGACGCGCTGGTATCCCGCGTCAAGCGCGCCCAGCAGATCTATGCGACGTTCTCCCAGGAGCAGGTCGATCTGATCTTCCGCCAGGCCGCCTTCGCCGCCGCCGCCGCCCGCATTCCGCTCGCCATGCAGGCGGCCGAAGAGACCGGCATGGGCGTGGTGGAAGACAAGGTCATCAAGAACCACTTCGCTTCCGAGTACATCTACAACAAGTACAAGGAAGAGAAGACCTGCGGCGTGCTGGAGGTCGACGACCTCGGCGGCACCATCACCATCGCCGAGCCGATCGGCCTGATCTGCGGCATCGTGCCGACCACCAACCCGACGTCGACCGCCATCTTCAAGGCGCTGATCAGCCTGAAGACCCGCAACGGCATCGTCTTCTCCCCCCATCCGCGCGCCAAGAAGTCGACCTGCGCCGCCGCCAAGCTGGTGCTTGACGCCGCCGTCGCCGCCGGCGCCCCGGCCGACATCATCGGCTGGATCGACACGCCGTCCGTCGAGCTCTCCAACGCCCTGATGCGTCACCCCGACGTCAACCTGATCCTGGCCACCGGTGGTCCGGCCATGGTGAAGGCGGCCTACTCCTCCGGCAAGCCCGCCATCGGCGTCGGCGCCGGCAATGCGCCGGTGGTCATCGACGAGTTCGGCGACATCAAGCGCGCCGTCGCCTCGATCCTGATGTCCAAGACCTTCGACAACGGCATGATCTGCGCCTCCGAGCAGGCGGTGATCGCCGTCGACAGCGTCTACGACGCGGTCCGCGAGCGCTTCCAGAGCCACGGCGGCTACATCCTCTCGGGCAACGAGCTCGGCGCGGTGCGCAACGTCGTGTTCCCCGGCGGCCATCTGTCTCCGGACGTCGTCGGCCAGTCGGCCGTCAAGATCGCCGCCTCCGCCGGCATCGCCGTTCCCGCCGACACCAAGATCCTGATCGGCGAGGTCGACAGCGTCGAGGAGAGCGAGCCCTTCGCCCACGAGAAGCTGTCGCCGACGCTCGCCCTCTACCGTCGTCCGGACTTCGAGGCCGCCGTCGACGCCGCCGCCGCGCTGGTCGCCCTCGGCGGTATCGGCCATACCTCGGTGCTCTACACCGACCAGGACCGTCACCAGGACCGCGTCGCCGCTTTCGGCGACAAGATGAAGACGGCCCGTATCCTCATCAACTCGCCGTCCGCCCTCGGCGGCATCGGTGACCTCTACAACTTCAACCTGGCGCCGTCTCTGACGCTCGGTTGCGGCAGCTGGGGTGGCAACTCGATCTCCGACAACGTCGGTCCGAAGCACCTCATCAACCGCAAGACCGTCGCGAAGCGAGCCGAAAACATGCTCTGGCACAAGCTCCCCAAGTCCATCTACTTCCGCCGCGGCGCCATCGCCGAAGCGTTCAAGGACCTCGAGGGCAAGAAGCGCGCGCTGGTGGTCACCGACCGCTTCCTGTTCCTCAACGGCTATGCCGACGGCGTCATCGAGCTCTTGAAGTCCCACGGCATGGACGTCGAGACCTATTATGACGTCGAGGCCGATCCGACGCTCTCCGCCGTCCGCAAGGGCACCGAGCGCGCCGTTTCCTTCAAGCCGGACGTGATCATTGCCTTCGGCGGCGGCTCGGCCATGGACGCGGCCAAGATCATGTGGGTGATGTACGAGCATCCGGAAGTACACTTCGAGGACCTGGCGCTGCGCTTCATGGACATCCGCAAGCGCATCTACAAGTTCCCGAAGCTGGGCATCAAGGCCGAGCTGGTGGCCATTCCGACCACCTCCGGCACCGGTTCGGAAGTGACGCCGTTCGCCGTCGTCACCGACGACTCGACGGGCATGAAGTATCCGCTCGCCGACTACGAGCTGACGCCCAACATGGCCATCGTCGACGCCAACTTCGTCATGAACATGCCGAAGTCGCTGACCGCCTTCGGCGGTATCGACGCCGTCACCCATGCCCTGGAGGCCTATGCCTCGGTGCTGGCCAACGAGTATTCCGACGGCCAGGCGCTGCAGGCGCTGAAGCTGCTCAAGGAATACCTGCCGGCCGCCTACAAGGAAGGCGCCAACGATCCGATCGCCCGCGAGAAGGTGCATAACGGCGCCACCATCGCCGGCATCGCCTTCGCCAATGCCTTCCTCGGCGTCTGCCACTCCATGGCCCACAAGCTCGGCGCGGCCTTCCACCTGCCGCACGGCCTGTCGAACGCGCTCTTGATCGCCAACGTGATCCGCTACAACGCCACCAACAACCCGACCAAGCAGACGGCCTTCTCGCAGTATGACCGTCCGAAGGCCCGGGCCCGTTACGGCGAGATCGCCACGCACCTCGGCCTGCATGCCGAGCGCACCCAGCAGCGGGTCGACAACCTGATCGCCTGGGTCGAAGAGCTGAAGAAGCAGCTCGACATCCCGGCGTCGATCCAGGCGGCGGGCGTGCCGGAGGCGGAGTTCCTCGCCAAGGTCGACAAGATCGCCGTCGAGGCGTTCGACGATCAGTGCACCGGCGCCAACCCGCGCTTCCCGCTGATCTCCGAGCTGAAGGCCATTCTGGTCGACAGCTACTACGGCCGGGCCTATGTCGAGCCGACCGAGCGCACCGAGACGGTGGAGGCGGCTCAGCCCGTCGAGGCGGTCAAGCCCGCCAAGGGTCGCAAGGCGGCCGAATAAATAGCGAAAACCGGCGAACGGAGGCGGGGCGACCCGCCTCCGTTTTGCTTTCGGACGCCTTCACACCTTCTGAAGTGACAACCGAAAACCACCGGCGTACACCGATGCCGTCCGGTTTCCGGGGCGGTTCTCGTGAGGAACGCAAGTCTCTTTGCGAAGAGACCCAGACGCCACGAAATATAACCAGCATCATTGGGAGATGAACATGGCAGTAAAGGTCGCCATCAACGGCTTTGGTCGTATCGGTCGTAACGTTCTGCGCGCGATCGTCGAGTCCGGCCGCAATGACATCGAGGTTGTCGGCATCAACGACCTCGGCCCGGTCGAGACCA
>NZ_NQVN01000016.1 GCF_002770725.1 Pleomorphomonas carboxyditropha
CCCCCGGCTGATCCTTGATGCCGATGAACCAGAGGACGCCGGCCGTTCCGGCCATCATCAGCGCGAACACCCAGACGGTGACGCGGGCGCCGCCCTGCCGGTCGGCCAGCCAGCCAGTCCCCGAACGAGCGAGTGCACCGACGAGCGGGCCAAGGAAGGCATAGGCCAACGCGTTGACGTCGGGGAACAGCATCTTGGAGAGCAGCGGGAAACCGGCGGAATAGCCGATGAACGAGCCGAAGGTGCCGGTGTAGAGCCAGCACATGATCCAGTTGTGCCGGCGCTCGAAAATCACCGCCTGCTCGGAGAAGGATGCCTTGGCCGACGCAATGTCGTTCATCCCGAACCACGCGGCAAAGGCTGCCAGAACGATGAAGGGCACGAAGAAGAAGCCGGCGTTCTGCAGCCACAGCGGCGCCGGTCCGGACGCGGCGGCAACCATGATCGGCTCGCCACCGAGCTTGCCGAACATCCCCATCGTAATGACCAACGGCACGACGAACTGAACGACCGAGACGCCGAGATTGCCGAGACCGGCGTTGAGCGCCAGCGCGTTGCCCTTCTCCGACCTGGGGAAGAAGAAGGAGATGTTGGCCATGGAGGACGCGAAGTTGCCGCCGCCGAAGCCGCAGCACAACGCTAGGATGAGCAGCGCCACATAGGGCGTCTCAGGGTTCTGGACGGCATAGCCAATGCCCAGCGCCGGGATGACCAGCGACCAGGTGGTCAGCGTCGTCCAGAGACGGCCGCCGAAAACCGGGACCATGAACGAGTAGAAGATACGCAGGGTTGCGCCCGACAGGCCGGGCAGAGCCGCCAGCCAGAACAGTTCATCGGTGGTGAGATCGAACCCGACCAGAGGCAGCTTGCTGACGACCACCGACCAGACCTGCCAGATTGCGAAGCTGAGCAGGAGCGAGGGAATCGACAGCCAGAGGTTCCGCTGGGCGATGCGACGACCGGTCGCGTTCCAGAAGGTCTTGTCCTCCGGCTGCCAATCGGTGAGCACGGCCTTGCTGGGGGCGATCGCCGCGACGGGCTTCGGCATGTCCAGCATTTCGGGGAATGGTGGCAGCGCGGCGAGCGCCGGACCGGCGGCGGCCCGCTCCATCTGGCGAACGGTCACGTGCATCCAGGTCAGCGACACGGCGACGACGACGAACAGCGCCATGAAGCAGGATGTCCAGAGACCCGTCAGGTCGAGCAGCACGCCGAACAGGACCGGCAGCACGAAGCCGCCGAGCCCGCCGATCATGCCGACAAGGCCGCCGACCGCGCCGACGTGATTGGGGTAGTAGACGGGGATGTGCTTGTAGACCGCCGCCTTGCCGAGGGCCATGAAGAAGCCGAGGATGAAGACGGTCACGGTGAAGCCGACGAGCCCCATTCCGAGATGGAACCGGATTTCGCCGTGGGCGCCTTGGATGACATAGTCGGCGGTCGGATAGGAGAGGATGAAGGTGGCGACGATCGAGACAAGGAAAGTCCAGTAAAGGACGCGCCGAGCGCCGTAGGTATCGGAGAGGTGCCCTCCGTAGACACGGAACAGGCTGGCGGGAATCGAGAAGCAGGCCGCAATGATGCCCGCCGTCTCGATATCGAGATCATAGACGCGAACCAGATACTGCGGCAGCCAGAGGGACAAGGCCACGAAGGCGCCGAAGACGAAGAAATAGTAGAGCGAGAAACGCCAGACCTGAACGTTCTTCAGCGGTTCCAGCTCCAGCAGAGCGCTCCTCGGCCGATCGCCGGTCAAGCGACGCTGCCGGATGACCGGGTCATCCTTGGTCGCAACCCAGAAAAGAACGGCCATCAGAGTCAGCGCCACAGCCCACACCTGGGCTACCGTCTGCCAACCGAAAGCAACGAGAACGAAGGGCGCAAGAAGCTTGGTGACTGCCGCGCCGACATTGCCCGCCCCAAACACGCCGAGAGCGATACCCTGCCGTTCGGGTGGGAAGAAGCGGGACACGTAGGCGACACCGATCGAGAAGGAGCCACCTGCGATGCCGACGCCGAGAGCCGCCAGAAGAACCATCGGGAAGGTGTCGGCGTAGGCGAGCAGGAACGTGGCCGCCGCCGCCGCCAGCATGTTGAGCGTGAACACCAGCCGACCGCCGTAAAGGTCGGTCCATATTCCGAGCACGATGCGGATCAGCGATCCGGTGAGGATCGGCGTACCGACCAGAAGTCCGAACTGGGCTTCGGACAGCTGCAAATCCTCGCGCAGCTGGATGCCGATGATGGCGAAGATTGTCCAGACGGCGAAGCACACCGTGAATGCGACGGTGCTCATGCCGAGCGCGCGTGCCGCACCTTCCTGCCCTGCGACTTTCATCATAGTTCTCCGACAACCTAGGCGCTAATACGATAGCGGGAGTGGGGCCTCCATCCCATCACGACCTTTGCCGAAGCATCAGCGTCAGACATTGATGCAGAGCAACTTCAAGCGTGATATACATCACATATTGGCGTAACCACCGTCAATCTTTGGGATTAGAGCACAGAGAATGGAAAGTTCGTCGCCTGCCGTGATGACACCCGAGGAACTGCCAATCCTACGCGGCCTCGCCGACGGCCGTCGTCGTCAGATCATGGAAAACACGTTGCTGCATACGGTTCCGGCCGGCAGCGTGTTGTTCGAGCAGGGTGATACTCCGAACTTCCAGATCGTCGTCATGTCGGGATCGGTTCAGTTGTTCGGTCGCTCGACCAGCGGGCGTGAGGTGCTTGTCGAAGTTGTGTCGCCGCCCGATCTGATCATACCGGCTGCCGTCGTTACCGGCGCGCCCTACCTGATGCGTGCGCGAGTGCCCGAACCGTCCACATTCCTGCTCATTCCCGCGCGCGCCTTCCGCGATTTGGTCGCATCCGATCTGGCACTGGCCAATTCGGTGATCGGCAGCCTGGCCACCCAGTTTCGTCGCATGGTGAGGCAGATCAAGAGCCTCAAGCTGCGCTCCGCTGCCCAGCGTATCGGCTGCTATTTGCTGACGCTGTCGGAGCGGCAGGGCACCCCGGAAAAGGCAGTGCTGCCCTACGAGAAGAACCTTATCGCCTCGGAACTCGGCATCACACGCGAGTCTTTCTCACGCGTTCTGGCGAGCCTTGAGAAGCACGGCATTCGCATCGACGGCCAGACCATCTGGATTGACGACGCGAAACAGTTGGCGAAGGAGTGCGTTCCCGACCCGCTGATCGACGGCCACGAGTTCGGGCTTATGTCGAGGGACTGAGCACTCTCCGAGATTGCCAAGGACCTCATGCGTTTGGGCGGTTTTGATACCCTCCGCAACCGGCTCGGCAACTGAATCTACCATTGGGCACCTATTGGCACCCAGCACGATCCTGTCAGCCGGGCTAAGTACGATGCGCTCAGGAAGAGAGACCATAATCATGCCCGCACCCTCCGGTCGGTCGCCGACCGCCTCTTCGCTTCCGCATGAGCCATGCCCATGGAGAGGATTGCGTTCAAACCCAAACAGGCGCCGCGACCTTCTTGGTGAAGGCGGTGAGTCCCCCTCCCCCATTACCGCCGCGACCTACCCCGCGTCACGATTTCCGCAAATGCAGCTCATTGGGTCAGAGGAAATGTAACATTCCAACCAGGGCCGTTTATCTGCGACAACCTGTTACAACAAAGTGGCCTCCGCGAGGTTGCGGCGCAACATTTTGACTTTACTGAATAGTTGGCTGGCCCAAGGGGCTTCGATCTGAAGAAGCGGAGTCGAAAATGTTCTGCAGGAAACATCTTGTCGTCGCGGCCGTCTTGGCCGGCGCCATGGGCACGGCTGGCGCGGCCCACGCGTTCGGGCTTGGCCATGGCCCCGCAGGCTATGGGCCCGGCACCTTCTGGCAGCATGGCGGCCCCAGCATCCTATGGATCGTGCTGCTGGCGATCGGTATTTTCTGGCTCGTCCAGGCGCGGACCAACCGAGGTCGCCCCTCCGTCCGAGATACGGCTTTGGAGGAATTGCGCCGACAATATGCTAGCGGCAAGATTGACCATGAGGACTTCCTGCGGCGCAAGACCAACCTGACCGGCGAGTGAGAGGCCTATCGGGCTAAAAATCGCAACCGGGAGCGTCATGGCCAAGCCTTGCCGCCGCCCGTTCTCCGAGGCAGCAACAGCCCACGAGAAGCCTTCAGGAGTTACCGTCATGCGCCGCAATCGCGTCTTGTTTGGCCTAGCCCTGCTTGCCCTGGCAGCGGCCCTGGCGGGCGTCGTCTGGACGGCCTTTCTTCGCCCGATCGATGTGACCGTCGTTAGAACCGAGCGAAACGTGCCCATCCAGGTGTTCGGACTGGGGACGGTAGAGGCGCGGGTGCTGTCTAGGGTCGGCTTTGAGATGCCCGGCACCTTGACCGAGCTTCACGCCGACAGCGGCGATCGGGTTGCCAAGGGGACACTGCTGGCCCACCTCGACAGTCGCGAGCAAGCGGCCAAGGCGGCCCAGGCAAGAGCGGCCCTCAAGCAGGCGGAGAGTTCCATCCGTCAGTCTTCCGCGGCCTTGGAACGCGCGGACGCTACGGCCAGGCAAAAGGAACAGATCAACAAGCGCCGGCAACAGCTCGTTGCCAGTGGAGGTGTCTCCACGGAAGTGGCCGAAGACGCCCAGGCGGCCGTCGATATCGCACAAGCCGATCTGTCGCAGGCCCGGAGCACGGTCGAGGTCGCCCGTGCCAACCGGGAACAGGCCGAAGCCCTCCTGTTGCTCGAGGAGACGAGGCTATCCAAACATGCGCTTTACGCCCCATATGACGCCATCGTGGTGGCACGCAACCTCGAACTGGGGTCGATGCTGACGGCCGGCGAACAGTTGTTCACCCTCGTCGACCCGACCTCCGTCTGGGTTCTCGCCTATGTCGACGAGAGCAAGGCCGGACAGTTGAAGGTCGGCCAGCCCGCCGAAGTGATGCTGCGCTCGATGGCCGACCAACGCTTTGCCGGCGAGGTCGCCCGGATCGACATCGAAAGCGACCGTGTCAACGAAGAGCGCCGCGTCTACGTGCGGTGCGTTCGCTGCCCCACCGAGATTCACCTCGGCGAGCAGGCCGAAGTGCTGATCGACGTGGACGCGCTCGCGGAGGCCCGGCTTGTGCCGCAAGCGGCCGTGCTGGATCGCAAGGGCTCAGAAGGCGTCATCTGGACGGTGGAGGACGGCCGACTTGCCCGGCGGCTGGTTTCGCTGGGCCAGACGACTTTGGACGGGCGTATGGTCATCACCGGCGGCCTGACGCCGGAAGCTCGGATCGTTGCGAAGGTGGAAAGTGGCTTCCGGGTCGGGCGACCGGTTTCGGTGAAGGACGGAGAGGCGCCATGAACCTCGCCTTTCGCGATATTCGCCACAAGCTCGGGCGCTTCATCCTCACCTGCCTGGGGCTGAGCCTTCTGCTGGGCGTCGTGGTGACGATGGCGGGGATCTACCGAGGACAGACGGCGGATGCGCTGGCGCTCAGCCGCGCCATTCAGGCCGACATCTGGGTGGTTCAGGGCGACACCAACGGTCCCTTCGCCGAGGCGTCGCGGATTCCGGGAGACACCCGCGAGATGGTGGCCCGCATGGGCGGCGTCACGGCGGCCGGGTCGCTGACCTTTCAGACGGTTCAGGTCAAGCAAGGCAGCCGCCGACTGAGGGTGCAGATCATCGGTTTCGAGCCGGGCCGCCCTGGCGAGCCCGCCAACCTGATTGCCGGCCGGGACATCCATCGCAGCCACTTCGAGGTGATCGCCGACCGCCAGGCCGGCGTCGGGCTCGGGGAAAAACTGACGATGGGCCGCAACGTCTACACGGTGGTCGGCCTCACTGAGGGCAACGTCACCCTATCGGGCGACTCGGTCCTCTACATGACGCTGCTGGATGCCCAGCAACTGCAGTTCGACGTCACCCCCGCGGAAGGCCGGAGGGAGGTCTCCCGTGGGGCCTTGCGCGTCAACACCAACATCGTCAACGCCGTCGTGGCGCGGGTCTCGGCCGGTTTCGACGTGCAGGAGGTGGCCGAAACGGTTCGACGGTGGAAGCACCTTTCCGTTCTGACCGAAGCGCAGCAGGCGGAAATCCTGACCCGTACCGTCATCGAGCGCGCCAGCCGTCAGCTTGGCTTGTTCATGTCGGTGCTGACGCTGGTCTCGGCGGTGATCATCGCCCTGATCGTCTACACGCTCACCATGGAAAAGCTGAAAGAGATCGCCACGCTGAAGCTCATCGGTGCGCCCGATCGCACCATCATCGGGCTCATCGTGCAACAAGCCCTGATGATGGGGGTGGTCGGCTTCGGCTTTGGGACAACCCTGGTCGCGCTGGCCAAGGACAGATTTCCCCGCCGGATCGTGATGGAGTCCGGCGACCTCGTTGGTCTGTTCATTGTCGTCGTCTGCGTCTGCATCCTGGCCAGCGCGGTCGGCGTGCGTATTGCCGTGCGTGTCGACCCAGCCAAGGCCCTGGTCGGCTGATATCCGCCAAGCCTCCTTTCAGGACGAGTGCCCGCATGTCCACCGTCGATGTCGATATGTCCCCCCAGCCGACGGCACCCGCCGCCGCCTTGGTCGAAATCCGCGGGGTGTCCAAGCACTTCGGCGAAGGAGAGGCACGCGTCGATGCCCTGCGCGACGTCGCCTTCCGCGTGCGGGCCGGCGAGGTCGTCGGGTTATTGGGGCCGAGCGGCTCCGGCAAGAGCACGTTGCTCAACGTCATCGGCTGTATCGTCGAGCCCAACGAAGGATATGTGGCGCTGGACGGCGAGGTTGTCTACGACCACCGTTGGCTCCGCAAGGACCTGCGCCACCTGCGCCTCGAGAAGATTGGCTTCATCTTTCAAACCCATAATCTTCTGCCGTTCCTGAATTGCATCGACAACGTCGCGCTCGTGCTCCATCTCGCCCGCGTTCCGCGATCGGAAGCGCGGCAGCGCGCCGTCGAACTGCTGGAGTATCTTCAGGTCGGACACAGAAAGAACGCCATGCCGGCGCAGTTGTCAGGCGGTGAGGCTCAACGCGTGGCGATTGCCCGGGCGCTCGCCAACCGTCCCCGCATCATTCTCGCCGACGAGCCGACAGCCGCGCTCGACTCCGAGCGCGCCGGCATCGTCATGGACCTGCTTCACAAGTTGGCCGTCGAGCAGCAGGCCGCCATCATCGCAGTGACGCATGACGAAAAGATCCTGGGGCGCCTTGACCGCGTCGTCCGGTTGCGTGACGGGAAAATCAGCCTGTAGCGCGTTGCCTACGCCCAGACAGGAAACGGGTCCGGCAGGTCGCGATAGGCTTGCGACTTGAAGGGGGCGGACGTTTCCGGGATCAGGCAGCGGTCGAGCATCGAGGTGATCCGCCCTCGTTTCATCTCCTTGAACATGCCGATGAAAACGATCTCCTGGCGGCGGTCGCCGTATACGGGGTCGAAGGAGGCCCTCGCTCGCGCCACGATCTCCGGATCGCCGGGCCAACGCTCCGGCGGCACGGCGGCCCACCAGATGCCGAGCGGTTTGACGGCCGCCGCCGCTCCGGCAAGCGAGAACTCGCCGACCCAATCTGGCCGCGTTGCCAGCCAGAAATGTCCCTTGGCCCGGATGACGCCGGGCAGCGGCGTCTCGACGAACTCGGCGAAACGTTCGGGAACGAGCGGACGGCGCGCCTTCCAGACGAAGCTGGTGACGCCATACTCGGCATCCTCGGGAACGTGCTCGGCATAGCCGTGGAGTTCCTTGTACCAGCGCGGGTGCCGGTGGGCGCGGTCGAAATCGAACAGGCCGGTGTCGAACAGCTCGCCCGCCGCCACTCTGCCCCAGTCGGTTTCAATCAGCCGAGCATCCGGGTTGAGGGCGCGGATGATGGCGCGGGCTGCATTGCGTTGCGCCTCGCTGGCGTCCGACACCTTATTCATGACGATGAGGTCGGCAAACTCGATCTGCTCGACCAGGAGATTGACCAGCGTCCGCTGGTCGTCTTCGCCGACCATCTCGCCGCGATCGGCCAGGAAATCGGTGGAGGAGTAATCCTTGAGCAGGTGAATGGTGTCGATCACCGTCACCATGGCGTCGAGGCGGGTGAGATCGGACAGGCCGCGGCCGGCCTCGTCGCGGAACTCGAAGGTGGCCGCGACGGGCAGAGGCTCGGAAACGCCGGTGCTCTCGATCAGCAGGTAGTCGAAACGCCCCTCCTCGGCGACTTGGCGCACCCTCTTCAGCAGATCCTCGCGAAGCGTACAGCAGATGCAGCCGTTGGTCAGCTCGACGAGCTCTTCCTCGCCGCGGCTCAGCGACGTTTCCCCACGCACCAGATCGGCGTCGATGTTGACCTCGCTCATGTCGTTCACGATCACGGCGACGCGTCGGCCTTCGCGATTGTTCAGGATGTGATTGAGGAGGGTTGTCTTGCCAGAGCCCAGAAAGCCGGACAGCACGGTGACGGGGAGGCGATTGTCGGCGCTTTGGTGGTGGGTCATCTCGGCTCGGCGTAATAGTATAACATTACACTGGTAGCAACTCCGCTTGCCTGCCGTCAATGGTCATGGAGACCTTGCATGGCCCAGGTAGAGCCCTTTTGCCCGTCTCCCTTGTGACCTGAAGCAATTCGGCACCGTCGGAAATCCTGGCGCCGTTCAAGCTCTGAGGCGCCTGCCCGACAGCAGGAGATAGCGGAGCACCAGCAGGATGATTGCCCCCATCGCCAGGATATTCCAGTTCGCCAGACTGAGCCCGAACAGCCTGAAGGTCTCCAGGTCACAGGGGATCGTACCCTGCTGGCTCAGTGATTGCATGATGTCTTCCGTCGAAAACCGGGCCTGCATTCCGTCACTCGTGCAACCATCCGGATAGCCTAGCAACCCCCACTGTGCGCTCGACTGCCACGCACCAATGATCGCGCCGATGAGTGCGATCATCCCGACAATCCCGAGCGCGCCCGGTCTCAACCGAGCGGCGACGGGAGAGAGACAGGCAAGCCCGATGGCGGTGATCGCCCAGTGCACGTAGCGCTGCCACCAGCACATTGGACAAGGGCGAATTCCGAACCCGTTCTCGAGCACGAAAGCGCTCACGGTGAGTATCCCGGCTACCGCCGTGATCGTCGCCAACGGCTTGGAGTTGATGAAACTCCAAACGAGCCGCGCGTATTCCCGGATAGCGAAGCTTGACATAACGAGGGTCCTCCATTCGTGCTCGCAATTATGAGAGTCCCACCCCACAAGACGAGCCGCCATATTCATCCGGCGGTCGGGTTGGGCGGGCGATGTGTAGCCGGGGCAGAGTCCCGGGGCCGGCTTGCTGCCATGTCGTTGACGACGAACGTCTTGCCGAAGGCCTTGTCCATCACGATCGCCATGACAAGGAAGACCGGCACGGCCAGCGCCGCTCGCAGCAGGGTGAACTTGAGCCCCAGAAAACCGACTTCGAAGCCGATCATGGGCAGCTTCAGCGTGCTGAACGCCCCGAGATAGATGAAGATGTTGCGGGGGCTGGTGCCCTTCCGCCACATCAGGCCGGCAACGGGAAACGCGCCATAGAGCGGGCCGACCTGCAGCATCGCAAACAGGATCATCCATAACGACGACTTCCAGCCCGACCCGTCACCGGTGTGCCGGGCCACCACCTCGTTGGGCATCCAGGCGTCGACCAACCCGATCAGAAGGAAGATGACCGGCAGGACGACGATCATCTCCAGGGCAAAGTCCCTGAAGCTGGCAGCGGCGCGCTGGCCTCCCTCCCAGCCGAAGACGAAGGACAGGACGAAGACCAGCCCGAACAGGACGATGATCATCAGGTCGATCCGGTGCCTGGCGAGATAGCTGCTCACAGAAGACTCCAGACGCTTGCCATGGTCAGTCCGATCACCAGGGCGCCGATCAAGCTCAGCGCATTGCGAGCCACGGCGACCCTCGTTCCGAAGAACCTGCGCTCCAGAGGCAACGTGACGATCCCCACCATCATCAGCGTGGTGATGAAGACGGCAATCACCGGATAGCCCACGCCGCTGTCGATCAGCATGCCGGCCATGGGATAGGCGGCCGGTCCGGGGATCAGGGCGACCGAGCCGACAGCGGCGGCGATGACATAGGCGATCGGACCGGACTCCGCGCCCAGCCAGCCCCGAATGGTTTCCGGCCCGAGCGGCGTCAGCACCGCCGCGACGAGAATGAGGATGGCCAGCAACGACGGCAGCAGGTTGAGGAACATTCTCGTGCCGGCCCGCAGGGCCTTGACGGTCTTGCCTCGGTCCGCCGCCAGACTGAGCAGGAACAGGGCAAGGGTTGCAACATAAAGCAGGATCACGAAGGGCCATTGCCTCCTGGCGTGGCGCGGAGCGAGTTCGCGCCTGCTGTGCGGTTCATTCCGGAACCGCCGCCGATCGGCTTGTCTCAACCGGCTCGGCGGCGGCTCCGGGCAAAGGGCGGCGGAAGGCGTTGGCTGTGCCGAACGGGGCCAAGCTTGCCAGCGCCGGCGCCTTGGCGAAGCGCCGTTCCGTTGCCCTTAGGGAGAAGGTCCGGCAGCGTCTGAAGTCGCCACCGGACCAATCGGGGTTTTCCGTCCTGCCTCAGCCGTGTAACCTGCTTGCGATCTCGGCGGGGTCGAGCTGACGGATGTTCTCGTAGTCGAACAGATCGGGGTTGGACTGCTTCTCCGTCGCCCAGGCATAGGTCTTGAAGCCGCCGGTCAGGTTGCTGACCTCATCGAACCCGGACTGCTTCAAAATGCGATAGGCGACGTAGCCGCGAAGACCGACCTGGCAGAAGACGACCAGCGGCTTGCCGCGACCGATTTCGCCCAGCCGTTTCCTCAACTGGTTGAGCTCGATGTTCCGGGCGCCCGGCAGGCTGGCGATCGCATATTCCTCCGGCGTCCGCACGTCGATCAGCTCGATCGTGTCGGGGGCATCGCGCAGGATGTCCCTGAGTTCGCTCCAGCCGATGATGTCATGGCTGCCGTCGAGCACGTTGCTCGCCACGTAGCCGGCGACATTCACCGGGTCCTTGGCCGATCCGAACGGCGGCGCATAGGCAAGCTCCAGATCGGCGAGGTCGTCGACCGTCATGCCGGCCTTGATGGCGGTGGCGATCACGTCGATCCGCTTGTCGGCGCCGTCGATGCCGATCGCCTGCGCCCCGAACACCCGCCCGTCGAGGCCGTAGACCAGCTTCAGGCTGATCTGCTGGCTGCCCGGATAATAGGAGGCATGCGAGCCGGAATGGGTGATGCTGGCACGGTAGGGAATGCCCAGCGCCTGCACCGCGGCTTCGTTGAGGCCAGTGCAGGCGGCGGCGAGATCGAACACCTTGAGAATGGCCGTTCCCATGGCGCCACGGTATTTCTTGCAGGCGGAAGGATCGGCGGCCAGCATGTTGTCGGCGACGATGCGCGCCTGCCGGTTGGCCGGGCCGGCCAGCGGGATCAGCGCCGTCTTGCCGGACACCTTGTTGACCACCTCGATGGCGTCGCCCACCGCGAAGATGGCGGGATCGGAGGTCCGCAGGTGCTCGTCGACCTTGATACCGCCGATGGCGCCGAGTTCGAGGCCGGCGTCACGGGCGAGCTTCACCTCCGGCCGCACGCCGATGGACAGGATGATGATATCGGCCTGGATGCGCTTGCCGGATGCCAGGAAGACGATGGTGTGGTCGGCGCGGTCCTCGAAATGGTCCACCTTGTCGCCGAGATAGAGCTCGACCTGCTTCTCGCGCATGTGGGCATGGGCGATGGCGGCCATTTCGTCGTCGAACGGCGGCAGGATGTGCGAGGCGCCTTCCACCACCGTGGTGAACAGCCCGCGATCGTGGAAGTTCTCGGCCACTTCAAGGCCGATGAAGCCACCGCCGATCACCACCGCCCGGCGCGGCTTGTTCTCGCCGAGCGAGGCCATGATGCGATCGAGATCGGGGATGTTGCGCAGCGTGAAAATGCGCGGCGAGCCAATGCCGGGGATCGGCGGCTTCAGGACTTCGGCGCCGGGCGACAGCAGCAGGCGATCATAGCTCTCGACCGTTTCCTCGCCGCTGTCGAGGTTGCGTAGCGTCACCGTCTTGTGGGCGCGATCGATCGACAGCGCCTCGGTGCGCGAGCGAACGTCGATGGCGTAGCGCGCCGTGAACCCCGCCTCGGTGGTGACTAGTAGCTTGCCGCGCTCGGCGATCGCACCGGAGATGTGGTAGGGTAGCCCGCAGTTGGCAAAGCTGATATACGGCCCGCGCTCGATGAGGACGATCTCGGCCTGCTCGTCGCTGCGGCGAAGACGCGCCGCCGCCGTGGCTCCGCCGGCCACGCCGCCGATGATGATGATCTTCATGCCCGACTCCTTCTTTTTTATATTCGTATGTTCTCATGTTAAAATCGAAAGCGGATGTCATCCAAGATCGCATCCGCGCGAATGGATAAGTTCCCGGCTCCCCGCTCCGCGGCCTCGGGCGGTCAACGGGGAATGGACAACGGCCTGTCAATGTCGCGTTATGGGTATCCTCCCAAAACGCCGAGAGCAAGATCGGGAAAGCCCTGTTCTTACTTGGTCGATGGCGGCGCGTTCAGCGCGCGCCACAATGACCTGGAGATAGATGAGGACGACACCGGCCCGACCGTGCCTTTCCGCTCTTGATCGCGGTTCGCGCAATTCCGGCCTTGGGGGTAGAATGGGGTGTCCGGGCAGAGCTTGGGCGTGTCGGCTGCCCGAGAGAAGGCTGTTTATCACCATAAGGATGGCCCGAGAACCGGACACGACATCGGTCGATGGAAATATCCGCCAGACATGTCCGTGGCGGCTTGGGAGTGAAACGATATGGCTGGCCAGCACAAGCTCGTAACGATCAAGGGCGAGAGCGGTCTGAGAGCAATTCTCAGTCCGGTCGGGGCAAAGCTCGTGGCTCTTTACGTTCCGACCAGGGATGGCGGCGAGGTCCAGGTGGTCATCGGATCGTCGGCCCATCCCGACGATGTCGGCGCGGATGCCTCGGGTGGCGCCATCTGCGGTCGTGTCGCCAATCGCATTGCCGGCGGCACGTTCGAGCTCGATGGACAGCGTTTTGACCTCCCCATCAACAAGGCGCCGAACACCCTGCATGGTGGACCGGTCGGCTTTTCGCGCCGCGAGTGGACGGTGGCCAAGGCCGAGGAGTCCCTTGTCGAGTTCGGATTGCTCTCGGCGGATGGTGACATGGGATTCCCCGGGAAGCTCGATGTCAGGGCCACCTATGGTATCGAGGGCAGCTCGCTTTATCTCGACATGACCGCCGAAACGGATCGGCCGACGCCCATAAACCTCACCAACCACGTTTATCTCAACCTCAGCGGGGCTGGCTCGGCATTGGCCCATCAGGTCGAAATCCCGGCGTCGCACTACACGCCTGTCAACGAGGCGCTCATTCCGACGGGGAAAATCGCCGACGTGACCGGAACGCGCTTCGACTTCCGGCGTCCCAGACCCGTCGCGGAGGATTACGACATCAACTTCTGCCTGGATGCCGGCCGTGGCCCCTCGCATCTGGCCGCGCGTCTGGTCGAACCGGACACGGGCAGGAGCATGACGCTGTCGACCACCGAACCCGGCGTTCAGCTCTATACGGCGACCCATTTTTCCGAAGCGCTGATTTCACCCTTCTCCAAGGTCGTGAAGCACGGCGGCATAGCGCTTGAACCTCAGACCTACCCCAATGCCATCAACGAACCGGCTTTCCCGTCTTCAGTATTGCGGCCAAGCGGGCGTTATGCTCATCGGATCGAGTGGGCGTTCTCGGGTTTCTGACCTTGGGCCGGGCACTGGCCGGGGGGTACCTCCCCCGGCCCAGGCCGGTTTCGCAACTTTGAAAAGGGGTGAGCGCCTCCCGCGCCTTTCCCTGGCCCTTACCGGACAGAGCGACAAAACTTGCCCTTGGCCACGGCAAATCGCGTTCCGCCCCGCGACAGGCTGGCAACCGCCTGAAAGACGCCGTGGCGTTCGCCGATCAGCGTTGCGCCGACACAGACGTCGCAATCGACAGGTACCTCGCGCAGGAAGCGCACCGTCATCTCGGCGGTGACGGCCGTCACGCCCCGGGCGAACAGGCAGTGGACCATTGCCGCGTCGAGCAGCGTCGAGATGACGCCGCCATGCAGGATCCCCGCGTAGCCCTGGTAGCGGCGGGCCGTCCTGAAGGTGGCAAGGACGCCTCCCGCCGGATCGGGGATGAAGCGGAGCCCGAAGGCCGGCGCGTCCGGCCCGCCCTCGCCGCACACCATGCAGCCGAGGTGGGCCTTCCTGGTCTCTTCATAGGACTTCACGGCGCAGGGCGCGTCGTCCGGACAGGGCGTCCCGGTGATCGACAGACCCTCGGTGTCATACATTCTCGCGCCTTTCATTATGGGTGTATGTGCATAAACTGATTGCCTGTCCTCCTGTCAACGCCTATTATGGGTGTATGCTCATAATTCATCCGAGCGTCCCACGCGGGGCTCATCGGACGAAGGTCACCTTCCATCCAGTCGGAGCGTTCCCATGAAGATCGTATTCACCCTGCAAGGCGATGGCCGCGACGGCCTCGTCGACCGCCGCTTCGGGCGCGCCGACACATTCCTGATCTACAACAGCGAGACGGACGAACGGCAGCTCGTCGCCAACGCCGCCGTCGACGCCGCCATGGGCGCCGGTCTCAAGGCGGCGGAAAACATCGTCGCCCTCGGCGCCGTCGCACTGGTCACCGGGGAATGCGGCGTCAAGGCGCTGCACGCCCTCCATCGGGCCGGCGTCAAGGTCTACTCCACCGACAGCGCGACGTTTGAAGACGCCCTCGAAGAGTTGCGGCAGGGAAGCCTCCGCGAGGCGCAGCCGGCATGAGGATCGCCATCGCCTCGGGTAAGGGCGGTACCGGCAAAACCTCGGTGGCGGTCAATCTGGCGGCCACCGCCGGCCGCTCCGTCACGCTGGTCGACTGCGACGTGGAGGAGCCCAACGCCCACATCTTCCTGAAGGGTGACGTCGTCGCCACCGAGACGGTTTCAATGAGGGTCCCGGCCATCGACGAGAGCCGCTGCACCGGATGCCGGGCGTGTGTCGAGTTTTGCGCTTCCAATGCCCTGATCTCCTTCGGCGGGCCACCGCTGTTTTTCGCCGACCTATGCCACGGTTGCGGCGGCTGCCGCCTCGTTTGCCGTGCCCGGGCCATCAGCGAAATTGCCCGCCCTCTCGGCGAGGTCAGGCGGATCGATGCCGCTCAGTGCACCCTGGTGGAAGGCCGTCTGGAGGTCGGCGTATCGTCGCCGGTGCCGGTCATCAAGGCGGCCAAGGCCGCCGCCAAGGGCGATTTCGTCATCTACGACGCGCCGCCGGGAACCTCCTGCCCGCTGGTCGCCACGGTCCGCGGCGCCGACTATGTGCTGCTGGTTACCGAGCCGACCCCTTTCGGCCTGTCCGACCTTCGCCTAACCGTGGAAGTCCTTCGCCAGATGGGCATGGATTTCGGCGTCGTCATCAATCGCACGGTGAGGTCCGAGAGCCTGATCCACGACTATTGCCATCACGAGGCGATCGACATTCTGGGCGAGATCCCCGACGACCGGCGGATCGCCGAGGCTTACGCCGCCGGACGGCTGATCGTCGAGGCCCTGCCCGGCTATCGGCCGCTGTTCCGATCGATTTTGGAAGCCTGCCTGGAGAGGGTGACGGCATGAAGGAACTGGTTATCCTCTCGGGCAAGGGCGGCACCGGCAAGACCAGCCTGACCGCTTCTTTTGCCTCTCTGGCGCCTGACGCCGTACTGGCCGACTGCGACGTCGATGCCGCCAACCTTCACCTTCTGCTCCGCCCGGACGTGCAAAGCCGCGAGGCGTTCCACGCCGGCCGGGAGGCGCACGTCAAATCCGCAGTCTGTTGTGGCTGCGGGCGATGCGCGGCGGCCTGCCGTTTCGATGCCATGAGCATGACCGGCCCCAACGAGACCGCCGAGGTCGACCCGCTCGGTTGCGAAGGCTGCGGCGTCTGCGCCTTCGTCTGCCCGACCGGTGCCATCGGCTTCAGCGATCGCATGGCGGGAGACGTCATGATCTCGGACACACGCCGTGGCCCCATGGCCCATGCCCGCCTCGTTCCCGGTTCCGACAATTCCGGCAAGCTGGTCGCCCATGTGCGTCAGGCAGCGCGGCGTCTCGCCGAACAGCGGGCCTGCACCTTGGTGCTGATCGACGGTCCGCCCGGCCTTGCCTGCCCGACCATGGCGGCACTGACCGGCTGCGCCCATGCGCTGATCGTCATCGAGCCTACGATGTCCGGCCTGCACGACCTCGACCGCGTTCTCGCCCTCACCGGCCATTTTTCAGTGCCGACCTCGGTCTGCGTCAACAAATGGGACATCGACGCGGCAAAAAGCGTGGCCATTGAGCGGAACGCCCGCGCCGCCGGGGCCTATTTTGCCGGCCGCATCCGCTATGATCGTGGCGTCACCGAGGCCCAGATGCGCGCCGAGACGGCGGTCGAGGCCGGCGTCCCCTCCGCCGCGGACATTCGTGCGGTCTGGGGCAGAATGGCCGAGCGTCTGGCGGTCGAATCCGTGAACGGCTGAACCGTTCCGGCCATTGGCCGGCAGCGAGCGCGGGAGCCGGTCCCGAGCTTGCGTGAATCAAAGGCCAGAACGCCTCCCGCCAGCCCCAACCAAATGCAATGAGGCCGAATAAGCTTACCTAAGAATACAACAATATTGAAGTATCAGTATTTTAAGTCGAACTTAACAATCAAAAGCATATCCAATACTGGAGGCTTGAATACGCGCACCTAGGAAGATCATGGAAAAATCCTTGCACTCTTGGTGGCAACCGGGCTGCATGGTGCGTATATTCGGTTTTTTGAATATAAATACAGAGTGCGCAGGTTTGAACTGCGGCTCGCTGGGCGATCCGACGGTTAAGAGGTCCACCATGAGCAGTATTCGCGCGCGCCTTCTGACGACGATCCTGTCGCTGGCTCTTCTGGGTGCCCTTTCCATCGTGCTCGGCGCAGGCTGGATGTCCGGCGACCTGACGGGTCTGGCACTCGACCGTGAGGTCAAGAACGCTCAATTTCAGCTTCAGGCGGAAATCGAGGCCCACAGCCGCCAGGCGTTGCTGCTGGCCAAGGTGGTCGCCGGACAGACCGACGTGCAGGCCATGCTGGCCGATCGGAATCGCGACGGACTAGCCGCCCAGTTCGTTCCCGAGTTCGCCGAACTGAAGAAGGAATATGGAATTCAGCAGTTCCAGTTCCATCTGGCGCCGGCCACTGCCTTTTTCCGCGTTCACCAGCCCGCCAAGTTCGACGACGACCTTTCCTCCTTCCGCAAGACCGTGGTGGAAACCAACACCACCTTGAAGCCGGTGGTCGGGCTTGAGGGCGGCGTCGGTGGCATCGGCATTCGCGGCGTGGTGCCCGTGTTCAACGGCAGCAAGCACGTTGGATCGGTGGAATTCGGCCTTGGCTTCGAGGAACTGTTCGTCACCGAGTTCTCGCGCAAGACCGGTTACCCCCTCGCCGTCGTATTGCTCCAGCAAGGCAAGGACGGCAAGAAGGGCGTCATCGGAAACCGGTTGCCGGCTGGCATGGACCCGGAAGCCGTTCTGACCGAGACCCAGGCGAGCGGCGTCAACTCGGCCGACGGTCGCTACTTCCTATCGCAAACCATGGTGCCCGACTATTCCGGCAAGCCCATTGCCACGGCGGTCATCGCCGTCGACCGCAGCATGTACCAGGCGATCGCCGACAAGGCGCGCAATGTCGGCCTGGCGATCGGCCTCCTCTTGCTGGTGATCGCCGGCGGCGCCCTCTTCTACGTCAATCGCGGCCTTCTGCGCCCGCTGCGCTGCGCCACGCAACACATCGCCCGCCTTGCCGGCGGCGAAACCGACTTCGAGGTGCGCAACGCCGACCGGTCCGACGAGATTGGCGGCATTCTGCGGGCGCTCCTGGTGTTCCGCGACAATCGCATCGAACAGGAACAACTGAAGTCGCAGCAACAGGCCGAGAGCGAGGAAAAGCTGCTGCGGCAACAGCGCGTCGATCGCCTGATCGGCGCGTTCCACGGCATTGCCGGCAATCTGCTGGCCACCATGGACCGCGAGCACACGACGCTGATGGCCGCCGCCCATTCCATGGAGCGGATCGCCGGCGCCAGTCTGGAGCAGGCGGAATCGGTGATCGAAGCCTCACGCCAGACGTCGAACGGCATCGCCTCGGTGGCCAGCAGTTCGGAGGAACTGTCGTCTTCCATCGAAGAGATCAGCTCCCAGGCTGTCCGGGCGACCGAGGTCGTCACCAGGGCGACGCACGATACGGAGCGCAGCAACAGCCAGATCGCCGCGCTGGCCGAGGCCGCCAACAAGATCGGTCAGGTCGTCACCCTCATCCAGACCATCGCCTCCCAGACCAATCTGCTTGCCCTCAATGCGACCATCGAGGCGGCGCGGGCCGGCGAGGCCGGCAAGGGCTTTGCGGTCGTTGCTACCGAAGTGAAGCAACTGGCCGACCAGACCTCCAAGGCCACCGAGGAAATCGCCGCTCACGTTCAGGCCATCCAGATGTCGACTGGCGAAGCCGTGGAAGCCATTTCGGCGATCGCGACGACAATGGGCGAAGCCAACCAGTATACCGAGGCCATTGCCTCGGCGGTGACCGAGCAGGGTGCCGCCACCGCCGAAATAAGCTCCAACATCCAGACCGTCGCCACCAAGACCGGATCCATGGTCGACAGCATCGGCCGTCTGGAACAGTCGGTCAACGCCACCAACAGCTCGGCGACCTCGGTGCTGGTCGCCACGACCGAGGCGCTGCGCAGCAGCTCCAGCCTCAAGGAGGAAATCGAGCGCTTCCTCAGCGAGGTCGCTGCCGCCTGACGTCCGCCAGACCGGTCGTCGGACAACAATTGTCAATGACGGGTCGGGCGCGGCTCGCCATGCTGGGAAACATCTGGAACCGCCGCCATCGCGGCGGCAAGATGCGGCGGCATCGTCATGTTCCCAAGAGCGCTTTGGCGGGTTGTCGCGTTCCTCGTTGTCCATTCGGCGATCGCCGCCTCGGCCGGCACTGCCGATCACTCGAAATTCGACGTCCTCAAGGGGCCGTTCACGACGGCCGAGGACGTCACCGAGGCTTGCTCGACCTGCCACACCGAGGCGGCCGGCGAGGTCAAGAAAACGATCCACTGGACCTGGGACGGGACGAACTCTTTCACCGGCCAGCGGCTCGGCAAGCCGCGCATCATGAACAGCTTCTGCGGCTCGCCGATTTCCAACGAACCTCGTTGCACCTCCTGTCATGCCGGCTACGGCTGGACCGATCTGCGCAAGACGCCGGAGGAAAACGGCGCGACCGTCGACTGTCTGGCCTGTCATGACGGCTCCGGCACCTACAAGAAGACGGCGACGGACGCCGGTCATCCGCTCTATTCGCCGCGCGTCATCGGCGGCGTCACAGTCGAGCCCCCCGATCTCGCCAAGGCGGCGATGAGCGTCGGCCCGTCGCAACGGGAAAACTGCGGCGCATGTCATTTCAACGGCGGCGGAGGTGATGGAGTCAAACATGGCGACCTCGACAGCTCGCTGACCGACCCGCCGCGCGATCTCGACGTCCACATGGCCGTCGACGGCGCCAACATGACCTGTTCGACCTGCCACACCTTCAACGCCCACATTCCCTCCGGTTCGCGCTACATGACGACGGCGGTCGACCCGCACGGCCTCGACCTGCCGCACGACGACAAAAACCGCGCTACCTGCGAGTCCTGCCACGGCGCAGCGCCGCATGCCGAGGCCAAGATCAACGATCACACCGACCGCGTCGCCTGTCAGAGCTGCCACATTCCCGAATTTGCGCGCGGTGGCGTTGCCACCAAGACGCTGTGGGACTGGTCGACCGCCGGCCGCAAGGACGCCGACGGCAAGCCCGTCTACATCAAGGACGAGCATGGCCACCTGATCTACTCGGCCGAGAAGGGCGACTTCGCCTATGGCGAGAACGTCCGCCCAACTTACCTTTGGTACAATGGCACGATCGAACAGACGGCGATCACCGACAAGCTTGACGATAAGATCAAGGACGACGTCCTGACGCTCAATCGCATCAGCGGCGGTCCGGCAGATGGCAAGTCTCGCATCTGGCCGTTCAAGGAGATGAAGGGCAAGCAGCCCTACGATCCGGAACTCAACACGCTGGTCGTCAACCACGTGTTCGGCAAGGACGACAGCGCCTTCTGGACCAATTTCGACTATCCCAAGGCGATCGCCTTCGGCATGAATTACGCCGGCCTGCCGTGGAGCGGCAAGATCGGCTTCATCGAGACGCGCATGTACTGGCCGATCACCCACATGGTCGCGCCCAAGGAGAAGGCCGTTCCCTGCTCGGACTGCCACACGCGCGACGTCGACGGACGCCTCGCGGGACTTGGCGGCTTCTACATGCCCGGCCGCGACGGATCGCGCCTGCTCGACGCCCTCGGCTATCTCGCCCTGTTCGGCGCCCTGTTCGGCGTCGTCATCCACGGCGCCCTCAGGATCGTCTTGCGCGGAGGACACCGGCCATGAGCCACAAACGCGACGTGATGATCTACAGCCGCTACGAGCGCTTCTGGCACTGGTCGCAGGCGTTTCTCATCTTCACCCTGTTCTTCACCGGGCTTGCCATTCATGGCACCCACCATCTTGTTCCCTTCGGCCTCGCGGTCAAGATCCACACCAACGCCGCGCTGGCACTGATCGCGCTCTGGGTGTTCACGACCTTCTGGAACTTCACCACCGGACAGTGGCGCCAGTATCTTTTCAAGAAGGGGGTGTTCAAGGTCATCCGCTTCTATGCCTGGGGAATCCTCTTCGGCGAACCGCACCCTTACAAGAAATCCCTGCAACGCAAGCAGAATGCCCTGCAGTCGCTGGCCTACATGACCTTCATGACGCTGATCGGCCCTGCCCTGTGGTCGACCGGCATTGCCTACCTGCTCTACAATTCCTGGAGTCACTACGCTTGGTCCACCACCGGGCTTTGGATCGTGGCGCTGCTGCACACGGCTGCCGCCTTCGCGATGGGCGCCTTCGTCGTCATCCACGTCTACATGACGACCACCGGCAAGACGCCGCTGCATTACGTCAGGACGATGATCACCGGCTACGACAGCATCGAGCTGAGCGAAGTCGAGGAAGCCTATATCGAGGAGACCAAGTCGGCGGAGATGCGGTGATCGATCAGTCGCCGCCGGCCGCCAGGCGGCTCAACTGGGCGAGGTTGCAACGGCAGCGTCCGGCCGTGACGTCAGATATCGCCCCGTTCCGGCGGAAATCGGTCACCACGCGGCTTGCGTGCTCCGGCGTCATCGCCAGCATGGCGCCGAGGTTCTCGCGTGAGAAAAGAGGGGCCACGCCGTTGGCGTCGACGAGGCGGCGGAGAAGTCGGGCAAAGCGCTGCGGCGCCTTGCCGGTGGAAAGCTCGGTCAGCCAGACGTCGGCCTCTTCGAGGGCGATTTGCCAACGTCGCATCAGCTGATCGTGCAGCGCGGGGGTCGTTCGCCGCAACCCGTCTATGGCGGTTGTGGGGATCATGCACACCACTGCCCGCTCCAGAACGACGGCGGCGTGGCCGTAAGTGTCGCCCACCAGAGCTTCGAGACCGAAGGTGCAGGATGGCTTCACGAGGCGGACAATCCGCTGCTGGCCGTCCGGCAGGAAGCGGAGAAGTTTGACGTAGCCCGACCGCAGCGTGAAGACGGTGGAACGGCGTTCGCCGGTCGTGTAGATCGACACGCCTGCGGCGTATTCGACCTCGTCCACCTGACGAAGGATGCCATCGAGACGATCGGCAGACAAGACGCCGAACAGGGAGCGTTGGCGCACTGGACAGGCCTCGCAGCGACTGTCACTCCGGGATGTCGTCGGCATGTCGCGTCTGTTCGGTGTCTCCAGCATCGTCGATCCCAGGTTGACGCCGCCGGCAGGCCTCCGTCATCGGGTGCAAGCTACATTCTCATTCCGAGGACGCCTATCAGGTAATTCGATGCGGCGCCTCGGCGTCCCGGGCGCCTATGGCCCGAAGGCCCCGGCTGTCGTTGCCCTTCTGACCGGCGACCCAGCGCCGGATCAGGTCGGCGACCGCCCGGAACCCGGCGGCGCGCGGCGACTGCCGCCGCCAGACAAGGCCAATGGTCCGCCTGTTGACGCCGTCGGCCAACCGGACGGCCGCCACCTTGTGGTCGGACAAGAGGCCGCCGAGCACCGCGAGTTCCGGCAACAAGGTCGAGCCCAGGCCCTCGCCGACCATGGCTGTCAGCATATGCAGGCTGGTCGCCGAATAGGCGGCGTCGGCCAGCGTGGGCCAGGTGGCGAACACCGGCAGGGCATGCCGGTGCAGGCAATTCTCGCGCTCCATGAACATCATCTCCTCGCCGACCAGTTGGCGGGGCTCGACCGCGTCGAGAGAAGCGAGCGGATGATCGACCGGGCAAACGAAGCGGAACGGGTCGTCGAACAGCATTTCGGTTTCAAAGGGACCGATGTCATAGGGAAAGGCCATCAGAACCAGATCGAGACGCCCGTCGGCAAGGCGCTCGATCAGCGCCGGCGTCTTGTCCTCCCGGAGGCCGAACACCAGGTCGGGAAGGTGTTGGCGGACAAACGGCAAGAACCGCGGCAGCAGAAACGGGCCCACGGAAGGAATGCAGCCCAGTTCGATCCTGCCGCTCAACGGATTGCCGGCCGCTTCGCCGAGTCCGAGCAGCTGTTCGGTCTCGTGCAGCACGCGGCGCGCCTGCTCGACGATGCGCAGGCCGTCCGGCGTCACCATCACCGAGCGCCGGTCTCTTTCCGCTATGCGCACGCCCAGAAGGGATTCCAGCTCGGCGATGCCGGCGCTGAGCGTCGACTGCGAAACGTTGCAGACTTCTGCAGCCTTTCGGAAATGCCGCTGCTCGGCGAGCGCGACCAGAAAGGCGAGATGGCGGATATTGGGATAGGACAGCATGGCTTCTGATCGGATTTTACGATTACCGTGTCCACTTTAATTTGCTTTTCAGACTACAGGCAATGCCCTATTCGGAAAAACACGAAGATCAACATGGGTGGTAAGGCAATGACGGCAGTTTCCCTCGCGACAGATCGGACCGACCGGCTTGCGCATTTTCCCGTTTCTTTCTTCTCCGTTGTCATGGGCCTTGCCGGCCTTGCCATCGCCACGCACAAGCTCGAAGGGGCAGCCGGCCTGGGTGGAACCGCCGGCTCCGTCCTGTTCTGGACGGCGGGCGCCGTCTACGCGGCGATCGTTTGCGTCTATCTCGTCAAGATGCTGCTGAAGCCGGCCGCCGTGGCCGCCGAATGGCGGCATCCGGTCCGCATCGCCTTCTTTCCGGCCAGTTCCATCGGGCTCATTCTGCTGTCGATCGCCGCCCTTGGCGTGGCGCCCGGGCTGTCCTTCTGGCTATGGCTTGCCGGCTCCGCTCTGCATTTCGCGTTCACCATCATGGTGATCACGGCCTGGATCGATCACTCGCGCTACGAGGTGATCCACCTCAACCCTGCCTGGTTCATCCCGGTCGTCGGCAACATCCTGGTCCCGATCGCCGGCATCCGGCATGCGCCCGCCGACGTTTCATGGCTGTTCTTCTCGGTGGGGCTGCTGTTCTGGCTGGTGCTGCTCACCGTGGTCGTCAACCGCCTGATTTTCCACAGCCCGCTGCCGGCGCGACTGATGCCGACGCTGTTCATCCTGATTGCCCCTCCGGCCGTGGGTTTCATTTCCTGGACGGCGCTGAGCGGCGGCATCGATTCCTTCGGCCGCATCCTATTCTTCTCGGCGATCTTCTTCTTCCTGATGATGCTGCCGCAGCTTGGCAAGTTCGCCCGCCTGCCCTTCACCCTGTCCTGGTGGGCTTATTCCTTCCCGCTGGCCGCGCTCACCATCGCCCAGTTCGCCATGGCGGAAAAAGGCGGTGTGGCATTCTACCGCTGGATCGGCTTCGGCCTTTACGGCCTGCTGGCCGTGCTGATCGCCGCGCTCGCCGTCCGCACCGTCGTCGCCATGGTGCGCGGCGAAATCTGCGTGCCCGAGCACTGACCGGCCACCCACTGGTCAGGCGCGGCGGCGAAACTTGCCGGTCGCCCTGGCCAACGGCCTGTCATCCAGGGACAGGCCGGCCGACAGCAGGAAAAGGCCGTGGCGCGCCGAAACCAGCACTGCCCGGAGATCGACCGTCCTGTCGAGTGGGACTGGTCGCAGGAAGCGCACCGTCATCTCCGCCGTCACGGCCAAGATCCCCTTGGAGAACAGGCACTCTCCCATCGCCGCGTCGAGAAGCGCCGAGATCATGCCACCGTGCAGGGTCCCTTCGTAGCCCTGGAATCGGGCCGAGGTTTCAAAGCTGGACCTCACGCCATCCGGTCCGTCGAGCGTGAAGACGAGGGCGAGCAAGGCTGATACGAAATCCGCCTGCTCGCACCCCTCCGGATTATTCGTGTTCTTGAGCATATGCCCATAAACAGGCCGCCTGGGCCGGGAGCAACACCGATTTGGCACTCCCCCCACAATTCGGGGAGCCGGCCCGGCCAGCATTTCGGCGGCTGCCGATGGACAGCCGGCGCGTTGATCGGCATGTTGTGCGCCGATCGCTGGGCGTTATCGCAAGGACAGACCGTCATGCCGTCATGGGACGAGGAATTCTCCAAACCGGGTTACCGCTACGGCACGGAGCCAAACAGTTTTCTCGTCGAGATGGCCGGGCGTCTGCCAGCGGGCGCGCGGGTGATCGCCGCCGGCGATGGCGAGGGGCGCAACGGTGTGTGGCTGGCGACCGAGGGGCACCACGTTCTGGCGCTCGACGCCTCGGCGGTCGGCCTTGCCAAGGCGCTGGCGCTGGCCGATGAGCGCGGCGTGACCATCGAGACCGCCGTCGTCGACCTTTCGACCTACCAGCCCGAGGTGGCCAGTGCCGACGCGGTGGTGCTGATCTACGTCCACATGCCTCCGGCGGTTCGGCGCGCTGCCCACCGCAATCTGGTGCGCACCCTGAAGCCCGGCGGACTGATCATCCTCGAGGCCTTTCATCGCGATCAGTTCGGCCGCACGAGCGGCGGCCCGAAGGATGTCGCCATGCTGTTCGACCTAGCGCATCTCGCCGAGGATTTCGGACCGGACATTCGCGCCGTCCATAGCTTCGAAGGCGATATCGACCTCGACGAGGGGCGCGGCCATATCGGCCGCAGCGCGATCGTTCGCTTCGTCGGCGTCAGGATCTGACTTCGCCGTTGCTGCGCCACGGCTGTATTTCGGCCTTGGCCCAGCTGTGCAGAAAATCGCCGATGTCCATGAAGGTCTGCGCCCGTCCCGACTGGCGCCGCCAGGCAAGGCCGACGCTACGCCTGTTGGCTTCCCCCGAGATCGGGCGGATGGCGATGTCGCTTCCGCCGGCCATGCCGCCGGTGATCGCCAGATCGGGCAACAGCGTCGCCCCCATACCTTCGGCCACCATGGCGATCAGCGTTGGCAGACTCGTCGCCGAAAAGGCCGCTTCGGCAACCGCTGCCGCTTCGAGCAGCGGCAGCGCGTGGCTGTGCAGGCAGTGGTCGCGTTCGAGCAGCATCAGCGGCTCGCCGATGAGCTGGTCCAGTCCGATGCGTGGCGCCCTGGCGAGAGGATGGCTGGCGGCACAGGCGAAGCGATAGGCGTCGTCGAACAGCATCATGGTCTCGAGCCCCTCCGTCTCATAGGGAAAGGCGATCAGCACCAGGTCGAGCCGGCCATGGGCGAGCCGATCGAGCAGCGCACCGGTTTTGTCCTCGCGCAGGGCAAAGCGCAGTTCGGGAAAGCGCTTGCGCAGTGCCGGAATGATCCGTGGCAGTAGGTAGGGGCCGATGGTCGGGATCGTGCCGAGCGCGATGGTGCCCGAAAAAGGTGCGGCCGCTTCGGTGGCGATATCGAGCATGTCATCGACGGAGCGCAGCAGCGCCTGCGCCTTCTCAGCCAGAACATGGCCGATCGGCGTCAGGATCACCGAGCGCTTGGTCCGCTCCGCCACCTGTATGCCGAGCATCGTCTCGAGTTCCCGGATGCCGGCGCTGAGCGTCGACTGGGTGACCGCCGATGCCTCGGCCGCCTTGCCGAAATGCCGATGTTCGGCAAGCGCGACGAGATAGGCGAGATGTCTGAGGTTGGGGTAGGCGCGCATCGTAATTGCCATCTTCGATCATAGTGACAAGTTTTATTCGTTTCCATGTGATTTAGAGATTGCTTATGTAAAGAGCAACGAAAAACACAACCGGGGTTGAAAGCCATGAGCGAGGCAGCCAGCAACCCGATCGGCCGGCCCGACGTGACCGCCTTTCCCGATCTGGATACCAACACCATCAGCTACGTGGTCGCCGACACGGCGACGGGGGCGGCGGCCATCGTCGATGCCGTGCTCGACATCGACTATGCTGCCGGCCGCCTCGGCTACCACTCCGCCGACGCGATCATCGATTTCGTCCGGACGCGTGGCCTGTCCGTCGAGTGGCTGATTGAAACGCACGTCCATGCCGACCACCTGTCGGCCGCGCCCTATATCCAGCAGGCGCTCGGCGGCAAGATTGGCATCGGCGACAAGATCACCGTCGTTCAGGATACCTTCGGCAAAGTGTTCAACGAGGGCACCGAATTTGCCCGCGACGGCAGCCAGTTCGACCGGCTGTTTGCCGATGGCGACCGGTATGCCATCGGCATGCTTCAGGCGGTGGCGCTCTCGACGCCCGGCCACACGCCGGCCTGCATGACGCATGTGGTCGGCGATGCCGCCTTCGTCGGCGACACCCTGTTCATGCCCGACGCCGGAACGGCCCGCGCCGACTTTCCCGGCGGCGACGCCCGCGCCCTGTATCGCTCGGCCCGACGCATTCTCGCGTTGCCGCCCGAGACGCGGCTGTTCATGTGCCACGACTATGGCACCGAAGAGCGCGGCATGGCCTGGGAAACGACGGTTGCCGACGAGCGGGCCAACAACACCCATGTCGGCGACGGCATCGACGAGGACAGCTTCGTCGCTCGCCGCACGGCCCGCGACGCCACGCTCGACATGCCGCGCCTGATCCTGCCGTCGCTGCAGGTCAACATGAAAGCCGGACGGCTGCCCGAACCGGACGACACCGGCAAACGCTTTCTCAAGGTGCCGATCGACGGCCTTTGAGGTTTTTGTGTCCACCCCCAACCCCAACGAGGATAAATCATGAGCTGCACCGAATCCGCCCCCAAGACCGTCGAAGCGCCGGCCGTCGTCGTCGCTCCCCTGCCGGTGGCCGCCGCGGCGGCACCGATCGCCCCGGTCGTCAGCCTGCCGCGCATCAACGAACAGGCGCCGGCCTTTGCCGCCAAGACGACCTTCGGCCCCCGCTCGCTTGCCGACTACAAGGGCAAGTGGCTGGTGCTGTTCTCCCACCCGGCCGACTTCACGCCGGTCTGCACCACCGAGTTCATCGCCTTCGCCAAGGCGGCCGATGAGTTCAAGTCGATCGGCACCGAGCTGCTCGGCCTGTCCATCGACAGCATCTTCTCGCATATCGCCTGGGTGCGGAACATCGAAGAGAAGTTCGGCGTCGCCATCCCCTTCCCGATCATCGAAGACCTCAAGATGGATGTCGCCAAGGCTTATGGCATGATCCATCCGGGGGCCGGCGATACCTCGGCGGTGCGCGCCACCTTCATCATCGATCCCGAGGGAATCCTCAGGGCCATGGTCTACTATCCGATGACCAACGGCCGTTCGGTCGCCGAGATCATGCGCCTCGTCAAGGGCTTGCAGACCAGCCTGAAGAACGGCGTCGCCACCCCCGAGGGCTGGCAGCCGGGCGACAAGGTTCTGGTCGGCGCGCCGGTCACCGTCGAGGACGTCAAGACCCGCCTCGCTGCCGGCCTCGAGACCACCGACTGGTACTTCTCGAAGAAGAAGCTGGCCTGATAAGGCGCGCCCCGCCCGAAGCAATTGCCGAGCCGGCGGAAACGCCGGCTCGGCGAAGACGCTCCGGACAGGCCGTGACGCGAGCAAACCGACGGAGTGAACGACGTGCTGTTTGAAGCCTTTGCCGCCGTATTGTCCGGCGCGTTGTCCGGTTTCGTGCTCGGCCTGATCGGCGGCGGCGGCTCGGTGCTGGCGACACCGCTTCTACTCTACTTCGTCGGCGTTGCTTCGCCGCATATTGCGCTGGGCACCGGCGCACTCGCCGTCTCGCTCAACGCTTTTGCCAATCTCGCTGGGCATGCCCGCAAGGGCCACGTGCTCTGGCGCTGCGCCATCGTGTTCTCCGCCTTCGGCATGGCCGGCGCCTTTCTGGGGTCGACGCTCGGCAAGCTGATCGACGGCGACATGCTGCTGTTCCTGTTCGGCCTCGCCATGGTCGCCGTTGGTCTGTCCATGCTGCGCCCTCGCCGGCTGCAGCCGGGCGAGCGGCCGGCGATCACCCGCAAAAGCTGCGTCCGCGCCGCCGGCATGGCGGTGCTGACCGGCGCCGCTTCCGGATTCTTCGGCATCGGTGGCGGCTTTCTCATCGTGCCCGCCCTGATCCTGGCCACCGGCATGGCCACCATCAATGCGGTGGGCAGCTCGCTGATGGCGGTTGGCGTCTTCGGCCTGACGACGGCGATCAACTACGCCGCCTCCGACCTGATCGACTGGGTGGTCGCCGCCGAGTTCCTGGCTGGAGGTCTTTTGGGCGGTCTCGTCGGGCTTGGCCTCGCGAGCCGCCTTTCGGCAAACAAGGACGCCCTCAACCGCGTTTTCGCGGCAGTCGTCTTCATCGTCGCCACTTATGTCCTCTACCGTGCAGGCAGCACACTCTTCACGAGATGAGCCTTAGCTCCCAGCGCCAACGGTCGATCCTTCGCCCGGTTTTGTTCGCCATTGGAGCACCGCGCCGTTCCTGCATCTCCCCTTGGCAATTTGTTCTTCCGCCAGGCCTGCAATTCACGCCTCCACCGGTTTCGGGTATACGTGCATCACCGACTATCGGCTCGATCCCGTTCGGATCATGTTATGGGTGCATTCCCAAAATGGAGATGGGATGGCGAGACCGAGAAAGCCACGCTTCGTGTCCGACGACGCGCCAGTCAGCTATTTCAAGCCTCAAGGCATTCCGCTTGTATCGCTGAGCGAGGTGATCCTGACGCTCGATGGCTGCGAGGCGCTTCGCCTGGTCGACGTCGAGAGCCTCGACCAGCAGGAAGCGGCAGGCCGTATGGGCGTTTCCCGTTCGACACTGTCGCGGATTCTTGCCGAGGCGCGCCGGACTGTGGCGATAGCCATTACGCGCGGACTGGCGCTCCGTATCGAAGGTGGTTCGGTAACGCGCCCGCGCGGCGCCGACTGCGGACAGCGTCCGAAAGCCACCGAAAGGATCGGTGCGGAAGGGAATGCGTCAGGCAAAAAGACCGAAGGATCATAGCAACCATGACTATCCTGTTCGCCGTTCCCTCCGACGCGCCCGGCGGCGTCGATGCCGATATCTCCGGACACTTCGGCCACTGCGATGCCTTCTCGCTGTTCCGCATCGACAATGGCCGCGTCGTCGAGACAACGATCATCCCGGCCGAGCCGCATGATAACTGTCTGGCACCGGTGCGTCTGCTGGCCTTGCGCGGCGTGACCGCCATCGCCGCCTATGGAATGGGCGCCCGGCCTCTCGACGGCTTCGTCGCATCCGGAATTCAGCCCTATCATGCTGGCGAGCTGCGTAGGGTCGGCGATGTGGTCGACGCGTTCGTCACCGGCCGGCTTGCCGCCTTCTCGTCCGATCACACCTGTGCCCATCACGCCGAGGACGCGGCCGGCTGCGGCCACGACCACTGACCTGACCAGCAGCCCCCGCGCCAAGTTGTAACCGCTTGTACCAGCAGTCGACACGCGGTTACAACCAATGGGTACGTGTCGGCTGACTACAATCTCCATCTTCGGCTGACCCGGTCGACCAGACGGCCGGCATTGAGTGATGCTGGGATGATGGCGTATGAAAGACACTTCCTCATGTCTTTCTCCGGCACATTCAGGATTACACCGAACTCCGGTTCATCAGAAATGCACCCCGCGCCTGATGATGTCGCTTCGACGCTGCCGGGAGAGCGGCCTTTTCCTGCGGGGAGCGATGGTCGACGGTGTGCCGGGAAGTGTCGCCAGCGCGATGAACTGGACCGCCGAGGGTCGCCAATGGGTTCGAGGCAACCAGTAGCGGAAAGCCGGTGTTCGTCGAGCGCCTGAGGACGCTCAACGTGGCGGCCTGCGACTGAGCACAACATACTCCGCCGCTCCACCGAACAACCCAACAAGATCCGCCGGGATCTCACCGAAGCAGCGTAGCCTCACGCAGCTAGAACCGCGGAAAAGCAGCGACGATGCCGGCAAAGACGATCAGCGATGCTAGCGTGTGGATCGTCAGTACCTGCAAGATCAGCGGCCTCTCGGCAGTCGCGCCGGCATCATTCGGCATGAAGAGCGGCACGATAAATGGTGGTGGCAGTATCATCAGGGTGAAGAGCGCGACTTGGAAGCGAAGGTCGAAGCCGAGCATGGCGCCAAGTACCAGGAAGGACACCAGTACGGTGAGAGGGAGCTGAACCAGCAGACGCAGGCCGATCACCTTAGCAATCTTGCCGACGTCGGCCGTTTCGAAGCGCAGACCATGCCCAACGACGATGAGCACGGCTGGCACGATCATTGATGAAAAGTGATGCAGCGTCGTTATCACCGCGTCGATACCTCGAATGGCATCGAGCGATGCGGTTCTAAGACCCAAGATATTGCCAAGCAAACCTAGAAAGATGGCTGCCGTCACTGGGTTTTTCACGAAGCCAAGGAGCAAATCGGCCGGCCTTGCCGAGCCGTCGCGAGCGGCGATCAGCAGCGCGAAGAACACGAACCAGATGAAGAGTTCATGGCCCAGCGCGACGACAGCGATCGACGATAGCGCTCCGGCGCCATAGGCGCCAACGAACAGGCTGACGCCAAGCATGCCAAATTCGTACCCGCCCATCATGAACGGAGTGAAGCGGTCGGCGGGATAGGCCCGCCTCAGCAACGGCCAGCCGATCGCCAAACCGGCAGTGCAAGCGACAAACACTATCGCCACCAGCGGCAGGTAACTCGGCGAGAGGTTCATATCCAGGAAGGAAAGAAATAGCACTGACGGTAGCACCATACGGACCACGATCTGCCGCAGTCCGTCCATGGCGGCATCGCTGAGCCAGCCAAAGCGTTGGCTGGCAAAGCCGATAGCAATGAGCAGAAAGATAGGCGCAACCTGGCTAGACAACGACATGATAATGGTCCGGAGGTCACCGGTTCGGCGCCGGCAACATATGATCAGATCGACGCGGCGGAAAATAGTCAGATAAATGGCAGATGCCGGTCGCGAAGATGAGAGCCGGGACAACTGGAATCCCTCGCCGATGCCGAAGAACCAACCCCGGAAGCGAGCTCAGAACTGGATAGTGGGGGCAACGTCACGCCTGACGATGTCCATGTCTTATGGTTTAGCGTTGTTCAGCGCGCAAACCTTGCGGTGCCCCCAAACTCAAAACTCTCGTCTCCAAAGCTAATGAGAGAGCCATCGAAGCGACATGGAGAGGAACCGGCCCGTTACTCGAGAAGCTCAATTCCGACAAATGCGCAGCCGGATGTGAGTTACACCTGCCACAGGTAAGATACTGGCGCAGCGAACAAATTCTCGCCAAATGGAATTGCCCTATCGCTGTCGTGCAGGACGAGGCCACAGGCAAATCGCTCGCCGAGCGCCTCTTTCATTTGTCGCAATCCTCTGAAATCGGATTGTGTCACGGTGGCGGAGGCCTTGACCTCGATGCCGACGATGCGTCCCCGCCGGTCCTCAAGGACGAGATCCACCTCGTCCTGATCCTTCGTTCGATAATGATAAAAGGCTGGCCGGATAGCCGACCATGTCGAGAGCTTCATGACCTCGGACACCACGAAACTCTCAAGCAAAGCGCCGAAGCGCGTCCGGTCACGCGCAACGCTGTCGGGGCTCATCCCTCGGAGCATGGCCAGAAGCCCGCTATCCAGGAAGTGGATTTTCGGCGTCTTGACCAGTCTGCTTAGGTGATTGCCGGACCAGGGCTGCAAGGTGGTGACGAGAAACAATCGCTCCAGGATACCGACATATTTTCTGGCTGTGACGTCCGAGAGTCCGAGCGCGGAGCCGTAGCTCGAATGGTTGGTGAGCTGCCCCGCCTGCTCGGCAAGAACGGCAAGAAGTCTCGGCAAGCGCTCGAGTTGGTCGATCGCGGCGATGTCGCGGGCATCGCGGTCAAGGATCAGCCGCGCATAGTCCTCGAGCCATTTCTGGCGCCGCCCTGTGGACTTGCGGCGAAGCGCCTCGGCATAGCCGCCAGCGAGCACTCTTTCGATGAGTTCGCCGTCGATGACGGGGTGGATCGCCTGAAGAGGAATGTCGCCAGCAAAGGCGCGCTCGATGAACCGCCCCGCCCTTCCCTCGATTTCCGCTTGGGACAGCGGAAGCAAGGTAATTACCTCCATGCGTCCAGCCAGGGAATCGGCGACCATTGGCAAGGTGGAGAGGTTGGCTGAACCGGTCAGCAGAAAGCGACCGGGTGTCTGGTCTCTGTCGACGCTTTCCTTGATTGCCAGGATCAGATCCGGCGCGCGTTGAATCTCGTCGATGATCGCAAAGCCGAGCCCCCGCACGAAGCCGACCGGGTCGGCGCGCACCGCTGCGAGTGTGGTCAAGTCATCCAAGGTGAAATAGGACCGATCATTGCCGGCCAGTTGACGAACCAAAGTGGTTTTGCCGGCCTGACGGGGCCCCGCGACAAGGACAACTCGCGTGTCGTCAAGCGCTTCACGCACCGCTGGCGCGATGGCACGGGGAATGAGGGCGGGGGGCGGCGAAAGAGGCGATTCCATGCGTCCGAACTTAAATCAAGTTCCGTCCAAATCAAAATGATAATCCGTCCAATCCGAATCCATGAATGACATCGGCTGGTCGCGCTAACAAGTCTCGCCCACTCAGGTGATGATTGTCGAACATGGCTCCTGTGTTTATAACCCTCTCAGGGCAGTACGCGCTGCCCCGGGGTGTGGAAACCCCTCTCTACCGATGGGTGCCTAACGTGAGGGCACCGAGATCCTCTGGCCAGTGGCCGGGGGCCTGTGACGTATGTCCAGGTACCTCGGTGCTAAAGGTCTCAGGACCGTTGTAGAGACGGTTTCCAACCCCCGGCTTGGGTTCAGGATGACGTCTGCGGGGGCGTACCGCAGACCCTATCCTTGGCGGAACAATGTCCTTTTCTGATGGTTGTTCGAATTCTGAGGCAAAATTGGTACTTCGGCCGATTGTCAGTCTGACCGAGACGCTGCCGAAAAAGGTGCTTGAACCGATCGTCATGGAAGCGATGCTGCGTCATCGCTTCCTTCGTGACGTTGCAGAACTCCGCCTGACAGAAGTCCACGACGAGTTGCCCAGCTGTGAAGCGGTTGGTTCCGCGCGCCTCGCCTTCATCAGGGCGATGATCGAATGTCATACCCAACAGGCATGCCTTTCCACGCTGCTCGACGTGCTTGGCTATGTGCCTGATATGCCTGCGGAGCCGGAATAGATTTCAGATGAGCCCAAGCCTGGTGGCAATGGCGGTCGCCTGAGCCAGACTGCCGGCGTCGAGTGCCTTGCGCGCATTGTTCAGGTGAAAATTCACCGTCGCGAACGACATGTCTTCGAGGACTGCGATATCCCGCATTGTTTTGCCCTCCGCCGACCATTTCGGGCAAAGTGCCTGCTTTGGGGTGAGTTCGCAAATGTTACCCCTAACAACACCGCTGTTTTGTTGCTCAATCTTTGCATGGAGATATCCCACCGCCGTAGCAGCGGCGACCTGATCGATATCTGCTTCCAGGTCGAGGGAAGGCTTGTCGGAGGCGAGCGTCAGCATCGAGATGTGCTGAAAAGCTGTCCTTACAGGAATGCTGATGCCGGACCTTGTCGCGTAAAAAATTGCCCTATCACCCCCATCGATTTCGATCCGCCGAACCGCTTGGCGGAAATCACTTGTTTTCCGTCACAACCGAAAATCCCTTAGCGGGTAGTATTTCAGAGATTCCCACGGAGCCCCAAGTTCGGCGACCCGGCCAAGCTGATCCGGGCGGGGGCCTGAGCGTCCCTTCCAGCAGATGGCGGAATGTCCTTGAAGACCGAGGCGATCATCGGCCTCGGCCCGGCCTTCGTCATGGCAGGTTGTCGCGCATGTAGATGTCGAGCTGGACCGGCGGCGGCAAGGCAGTAACGTCACTGTCGACGTAGGCCTTGAGCGCCTGGATCGCGTAATCGACCTCGATCTTGTAGTTCTGGTTGATCACCGCATCGAACGTGCCGGACACCAGCGCCCGGCGCGCATGGCGCGTCAGTTCGTGCACCACCACCGCGATATCGTCCTTGCGCTGGCTTTCCTCCAGCGCCTCGATGACGCCTCGATTGCCGGCGCCGATATTGTAGAGGCCGATGAGATCGCTGTGCTCGCGCAGCAGCTTGCGCACCACCTCGATGGTGACCGTGCTGTCGTCGCGCCCATCGATAACGGGCAATATCTTCAGGTAGCCGTATTCGCGGGAGATCACCTGCTCGAAACCGAGGCGGCGGTCGGCCTGATCGCGCAACGTCATGGAGCCGATCAGTCCGATCGACCCAGGCTGACGCCGGGCGAACTTGCCGACCAGCGAACCGGCCAGCCGGCCCGCGCCCACGTTGTTGGGGCCGACGCTGTGGAAGCGCCTCGACGGCGTGACATCGGACACCAGCGTCACCACCCCGACGCCCTTCTGTACCAGGCTGTCGATGGCTTCGCGGACGGGCACCGAGTCGATCGCCACCACGGCGACGCCCATGCAGCTCTCCGGGTTGATGGCCGCCAGGACGTCCGTCAGTTCCTTCTCGTCGAGTTCGCCGTAGTCCGAAACGGACAGCAGGGTGCCCTGCGCCGCCATGTTGCCGCCGAGCATCTCGACGTAGTTACGCATCTCCACCATGAAGGTGTTCTTGGGACCACGCGGTATGATGAAGGACAGGCGGTATTCCCGCTCGCCGGCCGCACTGGCTTCCACCGTCTGGCTCTTGAAGCGCAGTACCTCCATGGCCTTGCGCACCCGGGCCTCGGCGTCCTCGCTGACGCCGGAACGCCCGTTCAGGACGCGGTCAACCGTGGCCAGGGAGACCTGTGCCTCGGCGGCGATGTCACGCAAAGTTACCCGCTTCACCCGACCACACTCCTCGTTGCCGGCCACAAAGGGCGCTCCCGGCAATCTTCTTGATGTCGCGTCGGCAAGTGATCCACAAGGCAGCAAATCGTGCCATTTGGAATCCCTACCTCTGGCTGTAATTGGCCCTCGGCGCCTTATCAGGTACCGACGGCCTTCTCGTCAACGGCGTGGGCTGCGCTGGCTGAGGGCCACGGCCAGGATGATGATGCCGCCGCGGGCGATCAATTGCTGACTGTAGTCGAGGCCGAACAGGACGAGGCCGTTGTTGATAAGCCCGATCATCAGCGCACCAACGATGGAGCCGATGATGGTGCCCGTGCCGCCCATCAGGCTGGTGCCGCCGAGCACCGCCGCTGCGATCACCGACATCTCGTCGCCTTCGCCGAACTGATAACGCCCTGATTGAAGGCGCCCGGCATACAGCATGCCGGCCAGTGCCGCCATGGTCGACGACATGAGCAGCACGCTGAGCTTGATCTTGAGGGTATCGACGCCGCTGTAATGGGCAGCCGTTTCATTACCGCCGGTGGCAAGGACGCGGCGACCGAACGAGCATTTCTTGAGACCGATATGACCGGCGACCCCAATGACCAGCACCCAGACGAACAGGACGGGAATCGGGCCGATGTTGCCGCCTCCGAAGATGAACGAATAGGCGCGGTTGAGGATCGGGATGGCGGCGGTCTGCGAGATCCACATGGCGGTTCCCGTGGCCACACCCATGGTGGCGAGCGTCGTCAGGAAGGATGGGATGCCGATACGCGTCGTCAGCAGACCGTTGACGAGACCGATCAACACGCCTGAGGCCAGCCCGGCCAGCATGCCTCCGAGAAACCCATAGTCGTGAATGACGATGGCGGTGACGACCGAAGCGAGACCGGCGACGGCACCGACGGAAAGATCGATTTCGCCCGCTGCCAGCACGAAGGTCATGGCCACGGCCATGAGCGCGATCATCGCCGTCTGACGGATGATGTTGAGCAGGTTGTCCGGATCGAGGAAACCCTGATCCGATAGAGTGACCGAGAAGACGATGAAGATGGCCACGAAGCCGATATAGATGATGCCGCGCCGCCAGGACCGAAGCAGATAAGTCGTCATGGGCACCGAGGGCTTCGATTTCGAGGGGGAGGAAAGCTCAGTCATTTGCATTCACCTTCTGGATCAGCAGCTGCAGTCGTTGCTGGGCGTGCTGAAGGCGTTCCACAGGGGTGTCATCGCTGGAGACGATGTCGGCAATTCCGACTTCCGCGGCGAGGCGACCGTCGGCCATGACCACGATGCGGTCCGAGGCGGCAATCAGTTCCGACGGTTCGGATGAAATCAGGAGAACGGCCTTGCCGGCCGCCGCCATGTCGCGGATCAGCGACACGATCTCGGTCTTGCTGCCGATGTCGATACCGGCGGTCGGCTCATCAAGCACCAGCACATCGGGCAGCGTGGCCAGTCCCTTGGCCAACACGACCTTCTGCTGGTTGCCGCCCGACAGCGACAGCATCGAGGCTTCACGCGAGTCGGTCTTCACCCGCAGCCATTCGATATGCCTGTCGACAAGCTCGGCCACCTTGGCGCTGGATACCAGGGACCAGCGGCTGAGCCGGTCGAGCACCGGCAGGCACATGTTGCTGGCCACCGAATGGGTGACAACCAGTCCCTCGGTGAGCCGGTTCTCGGGAATGAGGGCAATGCCCGCGTCGATGGCTTCCGATGGCTTGCGCAAATGCACCGGTTTGCCCTTGACCAGCATCTCGCCGGAGACGAGCGGCGTCACGCCATAGACGAGACGGGCGAGCGAGCTGCGGCCGCTGCCGAGCAGGCCGGCGACGCCGACGACCTCGCCGCGCCGCACTTCGAGCGAGACGTCGATGGGCTTGCTCGAGCCCGAGGCATGGCGCAGTTCGAGGATGACCTCGCCAGCCGCCGCCGTCCCCTCCTGTCTCATCGACAGGTTGCGACCTTCCTGGCCGACAATGTGGGAGATGATGGCATCGAGGGTGAGCTCGCTGAGCGGCGCCGTCAGCACGTACTGTCCATCCCGTAGGATGGTGGCGCGGTCGGCGATGCGCATGATCTCTTCCATGCGATGCGACACGTAGATGATGGCGACGCCGTCGGCCTTCAGCTTTCGCAGAATGTCGAACAGCAGGTCGACTTCGCTTTCCGTCAGCGCCGATGACGGCTCGTCGAGGACCAGCACCTTGCTGCGCTGGGAGATCGCCTTGACGATCTCCGTCAACTGGCGCTGTCCGGCGCTCATGCTGGCGACGAGCTCATCCGGATCGATGGAGACATGGAACTCCTCGAACAGTTGCCTCGCTCGTTCGCGGCATTGCCGGTCATCGATCAGGCCGGCGACACCGCGCGGCTCCCGGTTGAGGAAGATGTTCTGCGCCGCCGTCAGCGTCGGGATGAGGCTCATCTCCTGGAAGATCATCGCGATGCCGGCCCGGCGGGACGCCTCGGTCGAATGCTCGCTCAGCCGCACGCCATTGACGTCGATGGTCCCCGCGTCCGGCGCCTGGACACCGCGCAGGATTTTGAGCAGCGTCGACTTGCCGGCTCCGTTGCCGCCGAGCAAGGCGTGGATCTCGCCGCGCCGAACCTCCAGTTTGACGTTGGACAGAGCTTTCACGCCGCCAAACGTCTTGGTGATGCCCTTCATCGCGATGGCGAGGTCGTTCGCGCTGTCGCTTTCTTGCCGGGAAGGGGGCGATCCGGCAGCCAGTGGACCGGCTGACATGATGAGCTGAACTCCGCGTATCGAACGTAAGGGTCATGGGTGATCCCGCGCCGACCGGGGGGAGCCAACCGGCGCGGGACTGAACACGGGCCAGGAGGTAGCCCGCGATCCAATTACTCCATGACGCCCTTGACGTCGTCGGGCAGCGGCTTGTGGTAGACCTGCTGCCAGGCCTCCTCCAGGTTGGCCTTCGACACCGGCAGCGCCGACCAGGCGACGTAGTTCGGCGCGGCCTTGCCGATGAGGCCGTAACCGGCCAGCAGCGCTTCCGTCACGCCCTGATCGAACGGCCGCTGGGCGCCGAGGCCCTTGACGTAGGAGTTCTGGGCCATGTTGATGGCAACGTTCTCGCCAAGATCGCAAGTAGCAATGACGATCTTGTCGGCTCCCACCGAGCGAATAGCAGAAACCACGCCCTCGGCCGGCACGTCCCACACTGCCCAGATGCCGTTGAGCTTGCGGTTGGCGGCGATCATGGCGCCGGCCACCCGCTCGGCGTCGCCGGAGAAGTTCGGGCCGCCAATACCCTGCTCGGCGACGATCTTGATGTCCGGGAAGTTCTCGGTGAGCGTCTTCTTGAAACCATCATAGCGCTGCTTGGTCACGAAGAAGTCGGCGGCGTGATAGACGACGCCAACATTGCCCTTGCCATTGAGCGCCTTGGCGAGCAGCAGGGCCGAGGCGACGCCGTTGCCGTAGTTATCGGCCGAAACCACCGATATGTAGTCTTTGCCGGCTTCGAGGCCCGTCGGAACATTGTCCATGAACACGAGCTTGACGCCCTGGGCTGCGGCCTTCTTGTAGGCGCCGGCGGTGGCGATGGGATCGGTAGGAAGGGAGACGATGATATCGGGCTTCTTGGCCAGCATGGTCTCGATGTCGGCCACCTGCTTTTCAGGCTTGAAGCCGGCGTCGGTCACGCCCAGCACCTCGATGCCCATCGTCGCGAACTGGGTCTTGAGGCCGTCGATCTGTGCGCGCGAAAAGTCATTGCCCGCGTAGTGCATGACGATGGCAGCGGTTGCGTGCTTGGCCTTGACCTGAGCCAGTTCCTCGTCCGACAAGGAGACGCTGCTGGCCGGCTGCGGCTGCTCGCCGTTCGGACCGAGACTCAGCACCTTGACGGCCAAGTCGGCAAGCAGGGCATCGGCGTCGGCGGCGAATGCCGGCAACGCAGCGGTCGACGAGAGCAGGGCGGCAAAGGCCGCCGTCATTACGGTTCTGCGGTTCAAAAACATGGCATGTTCCTCCACTGCCATTGGTGATTGATTGCTTCTCCCCCCCGGGGCCGTCGCGGTCCCGGACGGTTATTGTGAAAGGCCAAACACCGCTTGGGCTTACGCCAGTTTAATCACCGCGGCGAGCGATGCCGGCAGCGGCTTGGCGATCAGGGCATCGGTGCGGCGCAACTCGGCAAGAGCCTTGGGCTTGTCGATCGCCTTCAGGAAGCGTTCGGCGCCGACCCTGTCGCTGTAAAGCCCCAGCGACACGGCTCCGTACTGCTTGCCGACCCATTCGGTGACCTCGGCGACCACCGCCTCGCGGCTCCCGACGGCCTTGAGTTCGGTCGGGTCGACGGTGGTGACCACGTCGATCTTGCGGGCGGCATCGAAGTGCAGCACCAGCGTCGTCCAGAGCGTATCGCCCTCGAAGACGCCGAACACCACCGAGGTTTCCGGCTTGGCGAAGATCTGGACCGCCGCCTCGACTTCGGCATAGCTCGCCCCGAGGCGCCACTGCAGGCCGAGCCGATAGTTGGCCGGTCCCGGGAAGACGACGATGCCGTCGTGGTACTGCCCCATCAGCGTGAAGGCGCGATGGACGTAGACGTCGATATCGTCGGCGGGCGTCCACGCGTCCTGGACCGCCTTGAAGTAGGCGTCCGAGGCGGAACGCTCGATCACCACCACCATGTCCGTGGTAGCGACATTGGCGTCGTAGATGGCCTCGGCATCCTTGTGGGCGTCCGTCACCTCGGAGATCGGACGGACGATGGCCGCCTTCGCCGAGTGGGCGAACTTCAGGATCTTGCCTCTCTCGTGGATGACGATGATGCGACGCTTCTCTTTGGCCGACTCGAGGAGGAGGGACTGCAGGTTGCGCCAGTGGTCGACGTCGATGTCGGCCATCAATGGGTTTTCATGAAGCATGATGTCGTCCTCCCGTTCAGGCTTCGACGAAGTAGGTTTTGATGGTGTAGGGCGCGAAATCGTCTTTCCAGCCTGTTTCGGTGACGACGACCGGCTTGGCGTCCCAGACCTCGCTCACCTTTGAAACCGGCGCCCCGATGCCGATGTCGGCGGCGATCGGCTGGGCGGTCGGGTTGGCGACAAAGACGACGGCCTTGCCATTCACGGCCGGATCGCGGTGGATGGTGACGTCGAGCTTGGGGTGGTTCTTCCGCACCGGCACGATACCAGTGCCGGCGAGAGCGACGCCGAGGACGGCCTCCACATCGGCGATGTCATGCACCACGACCAGCGCTCCCTTGCCGACCGCGTAACGCGTCGCCGCCTTGCGGTTCACGACGCTGACCGCCGACGACTTGGCCGCATTGGCCGCATCGAGAAGCGTCGTGTCGGAGGCGAACCGCTCGTTGAGGCTGGGCAGTTTCGGCCCGACGACCACGGTACCGCCCGCCTCGACGTAATCGAGGAGCTTTTTCTGCACCGCCGCGCCGAGGAACTCGAAGGACGACAGCAGCACCGCCTTGTATCGCGGAAGGCGCTCGGCGGGCAGAGCCGTGTCGGACAGCAGGAACGTCTGCCCTCCCTTCGACAACGACTCGTAGAAAGCGGCAAACCAGTCGTTCTTGACCGCCTGTACCGGCTCTTCGAAGCCGAAGGTCTCTTCCGAGGTGGTCATGAAGTTCGGATACTCGGAAAGACTGATCTGCGACTCGAGGAAGTCGCCTGGGTAGGAGATCAGCACGCTCGCGGCCTCGAGGCGATCATAATCGCGATTGGCAAGGAGCAGCACGTCGGCCTGGCGGCGCAGCGACTTGAAGTCGAGTTCCTTCAGCACCTTGTTGGTGGACGAGAACACCGCGGCGTTTTCCGGACGGACGCGGCCGTCGCGACGGATTGGCGAGGCAAGCCATCGATCGCGCTCGACCAGCATGTAGCGACTGAAGCCCTTGATGCCGTGCATCATGGCCGCCCGGGTCACGAAGGCCTCGTCCTTGTCGTCGCCCGGATGCAGATACCAGGGCCAGACACCGGCGATGAACTCCGGGATGTAGGGGAAGCGGCTCGAGCCGACGACATAGGACGTCACCGTCTTGACGTGCTCGTAGAGCTCCTTGCGCGAGTAGATGTCGAAACCGACGAAATCGAGGACCTCCTCGAGCCCCATGAGGTTGTAGGGCGCCGTGATGCCGCTGGCCGCGCCACCCGGCCCGAGCGGATGCGGATAGTTGTGGAACAGCGGGATGCGGTCGAGACCGCGTGCGCGCATCATGTCGGCAAGCCGCTTCATGCTGTCGATCAGGTAGCGCTCGCGATACTCGATCCAGTCGACGTAGGCCGGCAGGTCGGTGCGGGCGGTCGCCGAGAAGGAACGCGGCGCATCGACGTCGGCAAAGCTCGCGTATTTCTTGCCGTAGACGACGTTGAGGCCGGCGATCGAGCCGTACTTGCCCTCAAGGAAAGCGCGGAAGCGCTTGATCGACGCGGGGCAGAAATCCGAGGCGTAGGCGTTGATGTTGAAGAAGAACGCCATCTCGTTGTCGACCTGCGCCGAGATGAGGCCGCCGGCCGGATACTGATGCCGGCTGAGGATTGGCATGATGGCGTCATACCAGAGCGCCGTCTCGTCGAAGAATTTGTCGACGGCATAGCTGACGGCCGGAATGGGCCGCGGCACCTGGGTCAGAACCGTGCGTCCGCCCTGGGCGTTCTGGGCTTGCAGCTCCGGATCGGCCAGGATGCGCAGCGGATAGCCGAACCAGGTCAGCTCCGAGTTGATCTGCGGCCCCGGTCGGGCAACGATCTTGAGGCCCTTGGACTCGGCGAGCGTCAGGAAGGCATCGAGATCCTTGCGCGGATCGATGCTGCCGAAATCGAACTTGCCGCGCTCGATCTCGTGGATTTCCCACGGCATGTAGATGGAGATGGCGGTGAAGCCCAGGGAGCGGACCTTATCGAGAATGTCGCTCCATTTGTCGCGTTCCAGCCGCCAATAGTGCACGGCACCGGCATAGAGCTCCTCGACCTTGCCTCCGATGCGGAACTGGTGATCTCCCGCGACGATGCGCTCGTCGCTTCGCGCATTTTTAGTCACTGCATCCTCCTGCGACCGTTCTCGGTCGTCATATCTGCGTGGCACCAACATCACGGCGGCCGTCCGTGCATAAGGAGGCGTATCACCGCACCGCAAAAAGCGCAACAAAAAACGTCAGTCTTAGAACTCAATAAATATCAGATAGTACGTCATCATGCCTGCTTAATCCATCATATTGCACATCAGGACGGCTATTGACGTGGAATCAGGGCGCAAGAAACGGCGAGGCGGCCAAAGAAGAGCCCCTAGAAAGACCGAGATTTCTGCATTTTTCGATGAAGCTTCGACCGAAACCGTTGGTGCAAGCGGCCTCAGAGGAGGCACGCCACGCACGCAGCCTTTACTCACCTCAACATGCATCACAAAAAACATCAAACCACTTCAATGAGGTCATGCGGCATGTCGATTGAGATAAGGCATCGCCAGATTGCTGGCCGGATGTTGGGGTCGTCTCAGAAAACGGAAAATAAAGCACGCTAAGCCGGTTGCAGGGGTCGTAGCGGCCTGGACTTGCCCGCGCCGATCTTGGCGCTGCTGCGCCAGAGGTAATCGTCGGTCAGGTTGATGTGCTCCCAGCCGAGCGGCGACAGGTACTGCAACAGCGCGTTATCAACGGCATGGCCATTGCTGCGCAGTCCGTGTGCCGCCCGTTCCAGATAGACCGTGTTCCACAGCACGATGGCCGCCGTCACCAGATTGAGGCCGCTGGCCCGGTAGCGCTGCTGCTCAAAACTGCGGTCGCGGATTTCGCCCAGGCGGTTGAAGAACACGGCACGGGCCAGCGCGTTGCGCGCCTCCCCCTTGTTCAACCCGGCATGTACGCGGCGGCGCAGCTCGACGCTTTGCAGCCAGTCAAGGATGAACAGCGTGCGTTCGATGCGGCCCAGCTCGCGCAGCGCCACGGCCAGGCCGTTCTGGCGTGGGTAGCTGCCGAGCTTCCTGAGCATGAGGGATGCAGTCACCGTACCCTGCTTGATCGACGTGGCCAGCCGCAGGATTTCGTCCCAATGGGCGCGGACATGCTTGATGTTGAGCGTGCCGCCGATCATTGGTTTCAATGCCTCGTAGGCAGCATCGCCCTTCGGGATGTAGAGCTTGGTGTCGCCCAGGTCGCGGATGCGCGGCGCGAAGCGGAAGCCCAAGAGGTGCATCAGTGCGAAGACGTGATCGGTGATTCCGCACAGCTCTATGAAGATCAGGCATCCGGCAAGCGAGAGGACCGCCCAGGCTTGGCAAATTGCCTGAAGGCGCTACGGCCAGGTGATACGCTGATCGTATGGAAACTCGACCGTCTTGGACGCTACCTGCGTCATCTCATCAACACAGTGCATGATCTGACCGGGCGCAACATCGGCCTCAAGGTGTTAACGGGCCACGGCGCAGCCATTGATACGACGACTGCTGCCGGGAAGCTAGTCTTTGGCATCTTCGCTGCACTGGCCGAGTTCGAGCGAGAGCTAATCGCCGAACGCACCGTGGCGGGCCTGGCTTCAGCACGGGCACGCGGTCGAAAGGGTGGCCGACCGTTCAAGATGACGCCCGCCAAGTTGCGCTTGGCAATGGCGGCAATGGGGCAGCCAGAAACCAAGGTCGGCGATTTGTGTGCCGAACTCGGTATTACACGTCAGACCTTGTATCGATGCATTTCACCAAAAGGCGAGCTACGTCCAGATGGAATCAAGCTTCTCAATCAGGTTTGATGACTGCGTCGGTATGCCAATTCAATTACTCTCAACGAAAGGAAAGTGCCATGAAAGAAAAGAAAGTCAAATCAATGCCTATGAATACTGGGATTTCGGAGGCTGACCGGAAGAAAATTTCCGACGGATTGTCCGCGATGCTGGCCGATAGTTACACGCTGTACTTGATGACGCACAACTTCCATTGGAATGTCACCGGTCCGCAGTTCAACAGTCTGCACATGATGTTCATGGATCAGTACACCGAACAATGAGATGCGTTGGACGTCATCGCCGAGCGCATTCGTGCCTTGGGTTTTCCGGCTCCGGGCACCTACAAGGAATTCGTCAAGCTCGCCTCAATCCAGGAGGTCGAGGGGGTACCCAAAGCCAACGAGATGATCGCCCATCTGGTCGCAGCGCAAGAAGCTACCGCCAGAACTGCCCGCAAACTCTTCCCGGTAGTTGATGAAGCCAACGACCAATCTACGGCAGATGTGCTGACCCAGCGCATCGATGTTCATGAAAAAACGGCTTGGATGCTGCGTAGCTTGCTCGAAGACTGACGCAAGTCGCCAGTCAGCCTGGATTGGGCCAACGATTTCTGATCACAACGCAACATAGGAGTGAGACATGGAAAACAAAGACGCAAGTTCTTCTGGAAAATGCCCGGTAATGCACGGCGGCGCGACCTCGGCTGAAACGATGCGGCAGTGGTGGCCGAAGGCGCTGAATCTCGACATCCTGCATCAGCACGACAGCAAGACCAACCCGCTGGGCGCGGGTTTCAACTATCGTGAGGAGGTCAAGAAACTCGACGTCGAGGCGCTGAAGAAGGATCTCAAGGCGCTGATGACCGACAGCCAGTCCTGGTGGCCGGCCGACTGGGGGCACTACGGCGGACTGATGATCCGCATGGCCTGGCACTCGGCCGGCACCTACCGCGTCGCCGACGGACGGGGTGGCGGCGGCACCGGCAACCAGCGCTTCGCACCGCTCAACTCGTGGCCGGACAACGCCAATCTCGACAAGGCGCGCCGCCTGCTCTGGCCGATCAAGAAAAAATACGGCAACAAGCTCTCCTGGGCCGACCTCATCATTCTGGCCGGCACGATGGCCTACGAATCGATGGGTCTGAAGACTTTCGGCTTCGCCTTTGGTCGCGAAGACATCTGGGATCCCGAAAAGGACACCTACTGGGGATCCGAAAAGGAATGGCTCGCCCCCAGCGGCAGCGCCGGTAGCCGTTATTCCGGTGAACGGGATCTGGAAAACCCGCTGGCCGCCGTCATGATGGGCCTCATTTACGTCAACCCCGAAGGCGTCGACGGCAAGCCCGACCCGATCAAGACTGCGCACGACGTGCGCATCACCTTCGCCCGCATGGCGATGGATGACGAAGAGACCGTCGCCCTGACCGGAGGCGGCCACACCGTTGGCAAGACGCACGGCAACGGCAGCGCCGCCAACCTCGGTCCCGCCCCCGAAGGCGCCGAGCTCGAAGAACAAGGGCTCGGCTGGCAGAACCACACCACGCGCGGCTTCGGTCGCGACACGGTGACGAGCGGCATCGAAGGCGCCTGGACGACGCATCCGATGAAATGGAACACCGGCAAGGGCGGCTACTTCGACCTGCTGCTCCGCTACGACTGGTGGCTGCAAAAGTCGCCGGCCGGCGCGCACCAGTGGGAACCGGTCAACATCGCCGAAGAAGACATGCCGGTCGACGTCGAAGACCCTTCAATCCGTTGCAAGCCGATCATGACCGACGCCGACATGGCGATGAAGTTCGATCCCGAGTACCGCAAGATCGCCGAGCGTTTCCGTGACGATCCGGCTTACTTCGAAAAAGTCTTCGCCCGCGCCTGGTTCAAGCTGACCCACCGCGACATGGGACCGAAGGCCCGCTACATCGGCCCGGATGTTCCGGCCGAAGACCTCATCTGGCAAGACCCGGTGCCGGCCGGCCGCAAGGATTACGACGTCGCCGCCGTCAAGGCGAAGATCGTTGCTGCAGGTCTGCCGATCAGCGAAATGGTCGCCACCGCCTGGGACAGCGCCCGCACCTTCCGCGGCTCGGACAAGCGCGGCGGCGCCAACGGCGCGCGCATCCGCCTCGCCCCGCAGAAGGACTGGGAGGGCAACGAACCGGCCCGACTCGCCAAGGTGCTCGCGGTCTATGACAAGATCGCCGCCGACACCGGCGCCAGCGTCGCTGACGTGATCGTGCTCGCCGGCAACGTCGGCGTCGAACAAGCAGCCAAGGCTGCCGGCGTTGACGTGACGGTTCCGTTCGCCCCCGGCCGTGGGGATGCCAAGCAAGAACAAACCGATGTTGAGTCCTTCGAGGTGCTTGAGCCCTTGGCCGATGGTTTCCGCAACTGGCTGAAGAAGGACTATGTCGTCAGTGCTGAGGAACTGCTGCTTGATCGTGCCCAACTGATGCGTTTGACAGCGTGCGAGATGACCGCCTTGGTAGGAGGCATGCGGGTGCTCGGCACCAACTTCGGCGGCACCGCACATGGTGTGTTCACAGATCGTGTTGGCACGCTGACGAATGATTTTTTCGTCAACCTGACCGACATGGCTTATAGCTGGAAACCGACGGGGCGCAGCACTTACGCCATCGTTGACCGCAAGACGGGAGCAACCAAGTGGACAGCGACACGCGTTGATCTGGTGTTCGGTTCAAATTCAGTGTTGCGTGCTTATGCGGAGGTCTACGCGCAGGATGACAACAAGGCCAAATTCGTGCAGGACTTTGTGTCGGCCTGGACGAAAGTCATGAATGCGGATCGTTTTGATCTGCACTAGGTTGGATGGCAGGACAACCTGCTAAACACTCTTCGGAGAGACCGAAAAGCAATTGTTTTTCGGTCTCTCTTTTTGTATCCGTGGTACTTGGGGCAGCGAATGATGTACTGAAACTCGTAACTTTCTTAGCGTGCTTTATTTTCCCTTTTCTGAGACGACCCCTTGATGCGACCACCGCGATGAACGACGGTAACGGCCATCAGCGGCCAACGGGCGACGGCTTCCTTGACCACGCGGCCGATCTCCGCCTCGGCCATGCCGGAATAATATTCCAGCTCCAGCGCGGCCAGCCGGCCGTCCTCGTCGCGGCCATAGACGACGAAACTGGTTACCGCGCCGACGGCCGACTCGCTTACATTCGGACAATGATCGACTGCCACGCACAGCAGGCGTGTCTGTCCGCATTGCTCGACGTGCTTGGCTATGTCCCTGATATGCCAACCGAGCAGGAGTAGGCTTCAGATGAGCCGCAGTCTGGTGGCAATGGCGGTCGCCTGTGCCAGACTGCCGGCGTCGAGTGCCTTGCGTGCATTGTTCAGGTGGAAATTCACCGTCGCGAACGACATGTCTTCGAGGACAGCGATATCCCGCATTGTTTTGCCCTCTGCAGACCATTTCAGGCAAAGTGCCTGCTTCGGCGTGAGTTCGCAAACGCCGCTCCTGACAACGCCCCTATCCTGTTGCTCAATCTTGGCATGAAGATAGCCGACCGCCGTGACAGCGGCGGTTTGGTCGATGTCACTCTCTAACCTCAGCATGGACTTGTCGGAAGCGAGCGTTAGCATCGACACATACTGAAAGGCGGTTCTCACGGGAATGCTGATTCCGGATCTGATCCCAAAATCGTTGGCTTCTTCATAGAAATTTCTGATTTCCTGGTTTTCAGCGGATCGAGGATTTCCGGTGACCCAGTTGAAAGGTCGCATTCGCGACCTGGCGATTTTCACGATGGGGTCGATCGCGGGATAGTTGCCATCAAGGTAGCGCTCCTGCCACTCCTCTGGATAGTTCGACACGGCAATGGTACGTGCCGGTTCAACATGCAGGAAGGCGAAACCACCGAAGCCGAGATCCTGGACGAGGTCCGCGACCGCCTTCCGGAGTGTTTCTTCTGTCTGCGTCACCGCGAGGGTGTCCACCAATCGCTGAAACCATGTTCTCAATGCACGACCTCTCTATCACGCGACTTGCGCGGGCACATCGGACACTGAATCTTCTTCGGGGATGAAGGTGCGGGTCCCGTGTCGTCTCGCTCGCTATGCTGCTGCTGCAGTCTCCTCCCTCAAGTGGCGGCCACGGCGAAACTGCTACCAGTGATAGAACGTGTCAAAATATGTCAAAAATATGAATACCCGAAGGTACTGAAATTCATTTTACCAATCGGTAAAGGATAGAAATCTTCTAATAAGCTTTCTTGTCTACAAAATTGCTAGGCGTTCTCGCCGGTTAGGGCGTACGGAATAAGAATGACGGGTCAGTATAGTTCGGAAAATTCAATGTTTATCCCTGTAATCTGATGGAAACACCATATCTTGATCGACAAGAACATTGAACTGGTAACCGGGTCGGATTTCCAGCATCGGCTGGACATCGAGATTCTTGGTGATCGTCCGCTCCGCGACGCGGCCAAAGGTCTCGGCAAAGTTGCGCCGGGCTGCGTCCGAAGCAGTGGTCTGATTTGCCAGCGTCGAGTTCTCCGGGATGGCCATATCCATGCCGGTGCCGATCAGCGCCAGAAGGACCGCCGATCCAAACGTCTTGAAGTAATGGTTGTCGACCTGATCGTTGAAGCCGCCATAGCCTTCGGCGTCGGTTCCGGCCATGCCACCGATCTGCAGGGTTGAACCGTTCGGAAAGATGATGTCGGTCCAGACGACGAGGACGCGCGATTGGCCGAAAGCGACTTTGCTGTCATAGCGGCCCATTAGTCGGGTGCCCTGCGGGATGAGTAGCCGATAGCCGGTCGCACTGTCGTAGACATTCTGGCTGACCTGGGCCGTGATCCTTCCTGGCAGATCGGAGTTGATGCCGGTGATGAGCGTTGCAGGGATGACTGATCCCCGCTTGAGCTCATAAGGTGATTGCTGGGCTACCACCTGGTTCGGCAGATAGCCGAGTTTCGCCAGATCGGAGTTGAAGAAGGCTTCCTTCTTGCTCTGCCCGTTCGGATCCGCATTCTGGCCGTTGAAGCCGGCTTGAAGGGCGGCGCTGTAAAGGTCGGCGGCGGGCGAAGCCGCTGTTCTCCCGGAAAGAGCGGCCTGACCGCCTGCGTTGGTCTGCCCTGGATCCGTGACTGCAGCCTTCAGCTTGTCGGTTCTGACGGCAAGCGGGGAGTCGAGCGCCACATTGGCGGCCTGGAGACGGGCCATTCGTTGGCGCTGCTGCTCGCGGAAGACCTGTTCCTGCTGCTCCCGCATAAGCCGCGCCCGCCAAGCTGCCTCGGATTCCATCTCGTTCTGCCGGGTTGGGTCTTCTGTCCGCTTTGTCTCGGAATTGAACGGGTTCGGCCTTGCTTCATGCGAATCATTGGCGGGAGCAGCGACAATGACCGCCGGCGGCTGAGGCTCGCCGATGATCCCGTCGGTGACACCACGCTTCATCTGGTCGGCAAAGGTTGACGCGGGCAGGCCTCCGCTCGCGTTTTGGTCGCTACGATCACGGAAGACGAGGCCGCGCGACGTCAGACCGAAAAGGATCACAGCGAAGAAGGCGACGGCGAGCGCGATCGCGATGATGACGGGCAGACGGTTGAGCCGGCGGATGCCGGCGCCGGGCTTCTGATTGCCGGCGTGCCCTTGTCCAGAGCCGCCAAGCTTCAGCGATTGAACCATGGATACCCTCTCCTACCCGCGCTGCATGACAGAGACGGGACTGGCCGGGAGCGCCCCCGTGCCCGAGGTGGTGTAGATCCGGCCGATTTCCAGCGAGCCCGTCGTGAGACGAGCAAGGATCTGGCCGTCAACAGGTGCCAGCACATAGGCGAGGCGGATCGCGTTCTGATCCTTCACCTCGCTGTCCGTGGTGACGGCAAATCCCCAGGTGCGCAGCGCGGCCTCGAGCGCGGCGCCGAAGGCTGAGCTGTCTGGCTTCAGGACGATGGTGGCTTTGCCCTGTCCGAGCTGTTCGGCAAGGCGCGGCACGAGATCGCCTGCGACAGCGGATGCCGCCAATGTCGTCATCTCGGTCGGAGCCGTGCTGGCAACAAGGCCGCTGGTTCCAAACCCGTCGAGCCCGAGCCCGGCGCAGCCCGAGACAAGCGTCACGACCATAACGACCATGGCCGTCCTGGCGAGCATGGGGTGGACGAGGATAGATTTCGTCATCTGATCACCCTCCCCTCTTGATGGTGATCTTTTCCTGGCTCCAGCCAACGCCGGAGATCAGGATCGCTTTGTCGACCGCGAAATCGACGATCATCATGTTGCTCTTCATGCGATAGTTGACGATGCGGTTCTGTCCTCCCGAGACGACGAAGAGGACTGGGGCCTCACGGGCGGCGACGGACTCGGGGAACTGGATGTAGGTCTTGGTGCCGTCGGTGTAGACGCGTGTCGGACGGAAGCGGGCGCTGCCTGAAATCGAGTAGCCGAAGTTCAGCTGATCGGCGGGAATGCCGGCGCCGGGAATAGTGCTCGCCTCAATGCGGGCGTTGATGTCTGCCATCCGCGTCGAGACGTCTTCCGGGTAGTCGAAGCCGCTGCGGGCCATGTATTGGGTCGGATGGGATTTGAGCTGGATATGATAGGTGCGGCGCGAGGTCGTCACCACCATGGAGGTGACGAGGCCCGGCTCGGTCGGCTTGACGATCAGGTGGATGGCCTGTCCGCCTGGCGCACCAGAGGTTGCTGGCTCAACCTTCCAGCGCACGGTATCGCCGACCAGCACGTCGCGGACGATTTCTCCACCCTGGAGCTCGATGTCGCAGACCTGGAGCGGCGAACAGATAACCGAGGGCTGAACCTCGCCATAGAGAAAGATGACCTTGCCGTCCGGACCTTTGGTGACCAGTCCGGTCTGGCCGCGCCATTGTCCGGAGATCTCCACGCCCTTTGTCTCCTTGAGGGTCATCGATTGCGCATCGGCGCGCGATTGAAAGAGGAACGGGTAGACGAGCGTGAGAGCCAGCAAGGAGCGCATCCGCACCGCGCTGGATATGGGGGAATTCGGCTTCATGGGAGCGCGGCCTTTCAGATCTGGGCGGTCCAGTCAAAGTCCTTGAGGTACAGACCGATTGGGTTGAGGCGGATGACGCTTTCATCCTGGGGCGGGATCAGCACGACATTGGCGATGCCGCGAAAGCGGCGCGTGGCGACCTCCTTGCCCTTGCGATCGCGCTCATACTCGGTCCAGTCGATCTGGAACGACTGACCGGAGAGTGGGACCACATTGTTGACTTCGATGGCGACCGTCGCGGTCTTTGCCTTGTCGAAGGGGGAGGATGAGCGGAACCAGTTGTTGACCTTTTCGGTCGCCGGATCCGAGGTGCGCAAGAGAGCGTAGGTGCGGTCGATATATTGCTTCTGGACGACCGCATCAGGTGTGACCGACCGGAAGTTCGTCACAAAGGCAGCCAGGCTTGCCCGCACGACGCGTGGATCGGCATATTCGATTTGCGCGGGAAACCCGGCATTGACGGCGGAGCCGAGCTTGTCGACCTCGACGATGTAGGGAACGAGCTTGACCTCGGTGCTCTGGTAGAGAGCATAGCCGGTGCTGAGGGTCGCCAGTGACAGGCTCACGATGCCAACGAGGCGCCAGGCAGAGGCGGCGCGAACATAGGAGCCATAGCGTTCGGTCCATTCCTGCCGGGCGGCGAGATAGGGATTGTCGGGAGTATGCTCGGCCACGGCGGGGCTCCTTCATGAAGTCAATCTTGATGCTTTGGTGGCGGCGGTGGCGAAGTCGGACGCCCCTGCCCGGCCGATTGCCCCTGATCCAGCTTGGCATTGGCCAGCCCGAGGAGGGAACCGGAATAGGCGCCCGGCGAGCCAATGGCTTTGTCCCTCGCGGCTGAGGCCATGGCACCGCCGGTGGAAGCCGCCCCCCTCAATCCGGAAAGGGCGGCGCTGCCGAAGGAAGAGCCGCCTGCGCGCGCCGATGTGTAGGCGGACGCTCCCGCCTTCGCCCCGCCCCAGGCAAGCGCGGCTCCGCCTGCCGCGAAACTCGCGGCTTGACCGCCATGGCGGATCGACTCCATGCCGCCGGTGACGGACACGCCTTGCACAACGCCCTGGATGATGGTCGGCACGTACATGGCGATGACGAAGACGACGACGGCGATGCCGGCGATCGCCAGCGCGGTCTGATACTGGTCTCCGATGGTCGCATCACTCGCCAGCCCGATCAGCACGTCCGAGCCGATCTTGGCGATCATAACCAGCGCCATCAGCTTCATGCCGACCGAGAAGGCATAGATGAGATAGCGGATCGCGAAGTCCTTTGTGTAGGACGAGCCGCCGAGGCCGAGCAGGATCATGGCCGCGAGGAGCCCGACATACATTTCAACGAGGACCGAGAGGAAGATCGCAGCAACGAGCGAAAAGGCGATCACGCTGACGATCATGGCGAGCGAGGCCGACAGTGCCAGCGCATTGTCCTGGAACACGCCGAAGGAGATTTTCTCCGACATCTTCGCGGCGACGGTGAGCCCGGCATTGAAGACATTGGCGGGTGAGGCTGATCCTCCCCCGGCGCCGATCTGGAACAGACTGTCGACGATTGCCTTGGCCAGCGCCGGCCCCCGATCGAGGACGAAGGCGAAGAAGCCGACGAACATGATGCGGCGGACGAGTTCGGCGAACCAGGCCTCGAGCGAAGCAGCCTGAAGGGCGAGCCAGACGGCGGCAACCCCGATCTCGATCCCGGCGAGGATCCAGAACAGCGACCGCGCCGCATCCATGATGGTGGTCTCCCAACCCTTGGCCGCTGTCACTACCTGGTTTTCCAGGGTGGTGAGCACGCTGCCGTCGGCGGCAAGGGCGGGGGAAGAAGCGATGAGAATGGCAACGGCGGCACAGGCCGCCGCAGCGAAAGCCGGGTTCAGGGCCGCGGGCCTATTGACTGCTACCATCGTGGCCTCATTTCCTGGCCACCGGTAAGGGGTGGGGCCGTCGATTTGAAGAAGTCGCTTTGCCGCTTGTCGGTCGATGCCGTTGGTTGCGCCGGAGCGTTGCCCGCGATGCAGGTCCGCGAACTTGCAATCTGCCAACTGATCGCCCCGGCGATCGCGGCCGAGATCAAGCTCGCGATCACGGCGGCGAAGAGGAGAGTGCGGTTCACCATCTCGGGCGCATCTCCTGTCCACCGGAGATCGATGGCGCGGCCGACTTGAAGAACTCCTCGCGGCGAGCCTGAGACAGGTCCTTTTCGGACTGCTCGGATTGGTACCAAGTCGCCATCATGGTCATCTGCTGGGAGACAAGACCCCGCAGCTTCTGCATCTGCGCGACCTCTTGGGCGGCGATGTCATGGCCAACCTGCAGCGCCTTCATCTGGCCGTCGGCGCCTTCCGACATCGAGCGCAACTGCGACATGGTCGCCTCCTCACTGCCGAACTGATCGGCGGTGAGGTTTGCGGCCTTCAGGGTTCCAGAGATCGTGTCGCGATTGGTGGCCGACCAGGTCTGATAGGATGACGAGAAACTCGACCCGCTTGGCAGGTTGGTCTTGAAGTCGGCGTAGCTCTGGAATCGTGATTTGAGGACATCATCGACATTGCCCATGGAGAAGGCGATGCCCTGCCCCTGATTGACGATCGAGCGCAACTGGTTGAGGTCGCCCTGGACCTCGCCCCACACGTGGGCCGGCTGCTGCGCGGTGTTCTGCAGCATGTTCTGGTAGATGTGAAGTTGGTTCTGGATCTGCTCGGCGAGCTGCGAGATCTGGGTGATCTGATTGTTGATCTGCTGCGAGGATTGGCCGACGAGGTGGACGAGTTCGCCGTTGTTGAGGATCTGTGTCCATTCTGTCGCTCCGCCGGTGAGCCCACCGCCAGCGTGGCCCTGCGCGCAGGATATCGACAAGATGAGCGCGGCCGAAAGGATGCGGTGGCTCGCCATCGAGCGCGGAACCTCATGGGGTCTCTTCATCGTGCCCTCTGCGCGTTTGGTTCGATCAACTTGGCCTCAAGCAGCTGATGCGCATGGGCAATGCCTCGCGCTTCGAGCCAGTGCGCCGGCCAGTCGGCGCCGTGGGCTGCCTTGAGTTCTAGGATGCGTTTGAGATGGTCGCGGCCTGAGGCGCCGACAAAGGCGAGCGCTACGGGACCGAGCGCCATATCGAACAGGCGACGGCCGTCGGTAGAGGAAATGTAGTAGTCCTGCTTCGGAATGGCTGAGGCGATGATCTCGATCTGCCGCTCGTTGAAGCCGAGCTTCTCGTAGAACTCGCGGGTGCCGGGTTCGCGCGCCGAGCCATTTGGCAGACAAATCTTGGTCGGGCAGGATTCCTTCAGGACATCGATGATGCCGGAACGGTCCGCGTCGGAGATCGACTGGGTGGCGAGTACGACGGCACAGTTGGCCTTGCGCAGCACCTTCAGCCACTCGCGGATCTTGTCGCGGAACAGCGGATGGCCAAGCATAAGCCAGGCCTCGTCGAGCAGGATCAGGCTCGGCGCACCGGTCAGGCGCTTCTCAATCCGCCGGAAGAGATAGGTGAGCACGGCGACGAGGTGGCGTGTCCCCATGTTCATCAATTCTTCGATCTCGAAGGTTTGGAGGGACTGAAGCGTCAACCCGTCCTGTTCGGCATCCATAAGATGGCCCATGGGCCCATCGACGGTGTAGGCGTGGAGTGCCTCCTTGATCTCGCGCATTTGCACCCCTGACACGAAATCGGAGAGCGAGCGGCCCGGCGCGTTGGCCATTAGGTCGACCTGGCGGGCAATGGCGTTGCGATGATCCGGTGTGATGGTGACACCCTGCAGGGCAACCAGCATCTCCAGCCAGTCCGTCGCCCAGGCTTTGTCGCCATCGGTTGAAAGCTCGCCGAGTGGGCAGAACGAGAGTGAAGCTCTCAGTTCGCCGTCGCTGTCTCCTCCGATTTGATAGTGATCGCCGCCCGCGGCGAGCGTCAGCGGCATGAGCGAGCGGCCCTTATCGAAGGCAAATATCTGCGCGTCGTCATAGCGACGGAATTGCGCTGCGATCAGCGCCAACAGGGTTGATTTGCCCGAGCCCGTTGGCCCGAAGATCAGCGTGTGGCCGACGTCATCGACGTGAAGATTCAGCCGGAATGGGGTCGAGCCGGAGGCGACTTGGCAGAGTGGCGGCGAGCCCGGCGGATAGAACGGGCATGGTGCTACAGGGCTCCCCGACCAGACGGAGTTGAGCGGTAGGAGATCCGAGAGATTGCGGGTGTTGATCAGCGGTTCGCGGATATTGGCGTACCAGTTGCCGGGGAGGCTGCCGAGAAAGGCCTCGGTGGCGTTCAGCGTCTCGACGCGTGCCCCGAACCCCTCGGCCTGGACAATGCGGCGGATGCTTTCACAGTTCTCTCGCAAGCGCTCGGCATCACTGTCATGCAGCACGATGACCGGGGTGTAATAGCCATAAGCCACCAACTGGGAGGCAGCTTCCGCGATCGCGTCCTCTGTCTCCGCGACCATGGCCATGGCGTCCTGGTCGACGGAGCGCGATTGGGTTTGAAATAGCTGGTCGAAGAAAGGCCGGACCTTCTGCTGCCATTTCTTGCGTGTGCGCTCGAGCCGGTCGCGTGCCTCCAACGCATCGAGGAACATGAAGCGGCTCGACCAACGATAGGTGAGCGGCATCCGATCGAGGCTGTTGAGAATGCCCGGCCAACTCTCGGCCGGCAGGCCGTCGATGGCGACGATGCCGACAAAGCGACCCTCGACCATGGGCGTCAGGCCATGCTGATATTCCGCCGTCACCAGCCAGTCGAGATACATGGGTACCTCCGGCAGGCGCACCGGGTGGTTCTCGGCAGTGACGCAATATCGGATGAACTGGAAGAGATCGTCGAACCGGGCAATGCGGGAACGGCCCTCCCCTTCCCGCTGGTGGATCTCCCGCGTGCGCATGCGCTCAATGGAAATGACATTTGCGAGATATTGCTCGACCTCGCGGACCGAGGTCTCGAAGGACTGCAGCGCGGTTTCGGCAAAGGTAGCCGTCCGGCTCGCTTCGTCTGAATAGACATAACGGGCAAGACCGGACCTGCGCCGCTCCGGCGGGCGCCAAGTCAGAATCAGGGCGTGCCGGCTTTCAAAATGCCCCCGCTCCCGCTCGAAGTGCGCCCGCCGTTCCGAGTCAATCGCGCGGGTAACGGCATCGGGGAAATGGCCGACGTCTTCTGACGGATAATCGGTTGCCGGAATGCGCAGCGCCTCGACCTGGATCATCCAGCCGGAGCCGAGGCGTGCGAGGATCGCATTGATCTGGCGCGAGACCTCATTGCGCTCGACGTCGGTGGAACTCTCCGAATCCGGCCCCGCGAAATACCAGCCTGCCATCAGCGAGCCGTCCTTCAGGAGAATAACGCCATTTGCGACGAGCCCGGCATAGGGCACGAGATCCGAGAAGGAAGGATCGCGGTGGCGGAAGGGGGAAAGCGCGGCCATGACGGATCCCTCAAGCGCGCCGCCAGGGCGACGATGTCGTGCGATAGTGCGAGCGGTAGGTGATGTGGCGCAGATAGACGCGCCGCATCAGCGGATCTGCCTTGGCCATCATGCGCAGAAGGCCGACGATCACCGTCCAGACGGCGAGACCGAAGAGAGCCGAGATCCAGGTCAGCACGACGAAGATCAGGATGATCGAGGCAAGACCCGTGACGAGCACCAGTTCGCGGTCGGCCCCCATCAGGAGATTTGGCCGCGACAGGGCTCGATGGATGCGGGTGCGTTGGAGGGATGAGCCAAGGTCAGCCATCAGCGCTCAACCCCTGCCCTGTCGGACGCCGGCGTGCTCTCGTCCCCTGCGATGCCGATCGAGGCTCCCGTGGCACCGAACAGCGCGACGATCTGGGTGGCACCGAGCAGGATGCCGGCGACAAGCACGACATACATGAGCCGTCGCGCGAAATCGTTGAGTTCGCCGCCGAAGATAAGCATGCCGCCAGCGACCGCGACAGCGGCGAGCGCAATGAAGCCGGCGACTGGTCCGGTGATCGATTGCTGGATCTGCTGGAGCGGTCCCTCCCAAGGTAGACTGCCGCCAGACGAGGCGAAGGCCGGGTGGCTGAGTGCTGCCCCGACGACGGAAGCAAGGACCATGCGGGCAAGGAGGGCTTTACGCGACATGGGCGCGGTCCTTTTGTGCGTAGGATTCGATCTGGTAGCGGCCGCTGGAGAAACTCTCGACGTGAAGGACGTCCCTGACGATGCGGCCCTTCGGCGTTCGCTCGATGGAGACGATCAGGTCGACGGCTTCGCCAATGACGTCCTGCATTGGCTGCTGGCTTGCTTCGGCCGTCAGCTGTTCGAGCCGGCGTAGTGCTGATTCCGCTGAGTTGGCATGGATAGTGGCGACACCGCCCGGGTGTCCGGTGTTCCAGGCCTTGAGGAGGGTGAGTGCCGCGCCGTCGCGGACTTCACCGACGATGATCCGGTCGGGTCTCAATCGCATGGTGCTTTTGAGGAGGCGCGCCATGTCCACGGTGTCCGAGGTGTGCAGCGCCACAACATTGTCGCCGCCGCACTGGATCTCGGCGGTGTCCTCAAGGACAAGCAGGCGATCTTCGGGTGCTGTGTCCGCGATCTCGGCGATCACGGCATTGGCCAGCGTCGTCTTGCCTGATCCCGTCCCCCCGGAGATGACGATGTTGAGTTTCGATGCCACCGCATTGCGGATAATGTCGGCCTGAGCGGCGGTCATTACTCTGCCGCTCACATAATCGGCGAGCGGTATCAGCCTTGATGCCCTGCGACGGATGGTGAAGGTTGGCCCACCCACGACGGGCGGCAATAGTCCTTCAAATCGATGACCGCCGATTGGCAACTCGCCCGAGATGATCGGCTGCTCGTCATCTGCCTCCGAGTTCAGAGCGTGGGCAACACTGCCGATGACGATTTCGGCGGTGGCCGCCGTCATCTCGCCGGCTGGAGCAATGCCGTGGCCGAGCCGTTCGATGAAGAGCTTACCATCGGGGTTGAGCATAATTTCGACGACGGTCGGATCGTCGAGAGCGATACAGAGCTGGTCGCCGAGCGCGTCCTGGAGCTTGCGCACCAGACGGGGGTGGGAGCGGAGCTGGGTCATGGACTCTGTCCCGTTTAAGCTGCTTGCCGCGCCGGCCGGACGATCGGCGAATAGTCCGCTGGCCTAACGACCGCAAAGCTAGTCCTGTCGGTCGGCAGCAAGCCCACCACGGCCTTTGTATTGCCGATGGGTTTGGGTTCGCCAATCCGCGCCATCGGCCAACCGGCCCGCCGCAGGATCCGCTCGATCCGAAGGTCCGTCGCCGTGATCAGCTCGCCGTAGCCATTGGCCATCGACCATTCGATGATGGCGGCAAACAGGGTCCAGGTCGCGCTGTGCAATGCTTGGCCCTGCTCGCCAGGCTCGTATGCAGTGGTGACCGAGGTGTCGACGCAAAAGCGCGAACTCTCGATCATGCCGGCATGCGGCCGGAACAGTCCCTGCCCTCTCAACTCCGGGAAGAGCACGGACAGGAGCGTCGGTCCCGTCGCTGGCAGGAGACGAACTGTACCAACCACCGTTTCCCGCGCATCGACGACAAGAATGTAGGTCGGCTGGCAGAGGTCGAACTCGTCGTGCTCGCGCCCGTCGCGAACCTTCACGTCCCAGTTCAGGCGGTCATGAAAGACCCGTGCTCGCAACTGATGCATCCGGTCGAGAATGGCCGCCTGGGACCGATAATGCTCAGGAGAAATCGCGATCGCTCGCATGTTTCTGGCTCCGAATCTAGCAATTGAGGAGCGCAAGAAGCCATGTCTGGGGTGGCGTGACGACTAATGAAAGTATGAGTGCTTGGGGGCTTGGCTGTGGACTAGACTAGGTCCCGAGTCGGAGATACGGGGCGGCTGCGGGCCATGAGCCAGCAGGGAAAGCCATTATGCACACTCGGTTCTGAGAGGCTGATGCCATCCAAGGGGTCATTAGGATTTCGTTAACCCAATATTCCTTTACGGAATCGGGGAATCGTGTTCATTCTGACGGCAATGAAGCGCTTGAGGGCGTAAATACCGTTGGAGGCCACGGAATGGCGTCGAAAGCCGCCCCGCTCCCCACTTCGAATGAAGTGCCCCAGCAAATGGGTTTCGACCGCCTTGCCGAGGTGCTTTCGTCACGCATCTCCAAGATGCGGCAGAAGATTTATGCGCCCGATGCGCGGAAGCAGCTTCGCAAATTCAGTTCCGGTGAGGCTTCGAAGCTTCTGGGGATCAGCGACTCTCATCTCAGGCAGCTTAGCATAGATGGCATTGGTCCCCAGCCAGAGCTTGGTGCTGGCGGCAAGAGGCTGTACTCGCTTGCGGATATAAACGTTCTTCGGCAGCATTTCGCTGGAACGCGTCCTAAGAACGCGCTTCAGGTGTTCCCACGTCGCCGGCCGGGAGAGAAGTTGCAGGTGATCGCCTGCGCCTCGTTTAAGGGCGGTTCCGGCAAAACGACGACGAGTGCGACGGCGGCGCATTACTTGGCGCTGCGCGGCTACCGGGTGCTGGCTATCGACCTCGACCCGCAAGGATCCATGACGGCCATTTTCGGCATTCAGCCCGAGACAGATCTTGGTGACAACGAGAGCCTCTACGGCGCGATCCGTTACGATGACGATCGCCGCGATATCCGAGACGTAATCCGCGAGACCTATTTCGAAGGCATTGATCTCATTCCGGGTGCCATTGAGCTCCAGGAGTGGGAGCATGAAGTTCCCGTTGCCATGCAGCAGCGCGGAACGTCTCCGTTTTTCCGCCGGATCGCCGAAGTGCTAGCCGAGGTCGAGGACGACTACGACGTCGTCGTGCTCGATTGCCCTCCTCAGCTCGGCTTTCTGACGCTCTCCGCTTTGACGGCCGCCACGGGGGTTCTGATCCCGGTATTCCCCCACATGCTGGACGTAATGAGTTTGTCGGCCTTCCTTCTAATGGCTTCGGACCTGCTCAACGTTGTAGAGAAGCGCGGAGGTGCGTTCCAACGCGATTGGATCAACTTCCTGATCACCAGGCACAACCCGAATGACGCAACGGAGGTCGATATTGTCTCCTTGCTCCGTTCGCTCTTCAAGCAGCAAGTACTGACGCGCCCGGCCGTCCAGTCGGCAGCCATTTCGAGCGCTGGTCTCTTTCGTCGGACGATCTATGAAATCGATCGCGGCGATGTCGGCCGTGGCACCTACGACCGCGCCCTAGAGTCGATGAACGGAGTTTGCGAGGAAATCGAGAGCCTGCTCACTAAGTCCTGGGGTCGCACATGAGCAAGCAGCGTGATCGCAGCCGGGGGATTCTCGGGCTGATTGACGACGATGAAGATGTCTCTGGTGCCCCCTCGCCGGCCGATAAGGCCGACGCATCAACGCGGGCGCTAAAGCACATGCCCTCCGGCAGCATCAAAACGCTGGAGAGTACGCTGACGAGGGCTGAACGCGAAGCCGAAGAGCTTCGCAGGCTGGTCGCGTCCGGTGCGCAGGTCATCGAGCTCGATGTGAGCCTCGTGCAGCCTTCTCCCCATGCTGACCGCATGGAAGATGACAGTGCCGAGGCGTTCGACACACTAAAGGCGTCGATTGCCGAGAATGGGCAACAGGTACCGATCCTGGTTCGACCCCACCCGACTGATCCGGACCGCTACGAAGCTGCCTACGGCCATCGGCGGCTTCGAGCTGCGGCTGATCTCGGGCTAACGGTTCGTGCCGTTGTTAAGCCCCTGACAGACGAACAACTGGTACTCGCCCAGGGCATCGAAAACTCGGCTCGGCAGGACCTTTCCTGGATCGAGCAAGCTGTCTTTGCGTTGAAGCTGGGTGAGCGTGGTTTCCCGCAGCGGGCAATTGCAGCGGCTCTTTCCATTCAGCGTCAGAACGCGAACCAAATGATCTCGGCGGCGCGGAAGATCCCGGCTGACATCATTCACGCTATCGGGCGTGCGCCCAAGGTCGGCCGACCGAGATGGCTGGAACTGGCTGACCGGCTGGCGAATGGTGTTTCGCCCTCTGTTCGCTCTGTCCTCTCCGCTCCGGCTTTTTCCTCGCTCCCTTCGGACGAGCGCTTCGAGGCCCTCCTGATGGCCGCCACGCCAGATACCGAGGTATCCCGGCCGGCGCATGTGCCGCGGTTGTCCGCAGCCACGCTGTCCCTACCGGGCGGCCGTACGGTGGGGTCGTTCGTTCGCGGCGCTAAGGCGGCGACGCTAAAACTTGAGGACGTGGATTTCGGAACTTGGCTTGCCGAGCGCGTACCCGCGCTACATGCCGAGTTCTCAGCTCAAACCGGGGCCCCAACGTGGAACCCAGAATCAGCTAGTGTTTCCGGCACATCGGTCGGCAATACCCCAGAGGAGTGATACGGACAAAGGAAAAGGGGCCACCAACGTTTCCGCCGGAAGCCCCGTCTCTGATGTGTAGCAACGACAGAGATAACTGCTCCCGGACATAGTCGTCAAGACCTCGGAACGCCCAAATGGGTGATCCCTCTAACTTTGTCTTCGCACGAGAGGACAAGGAACGGTGAATCATATCTCTAGCGCCCCCTTCGGGGGACGCCTGACGGTCGCGCAAGCGGTCGTACAGGCAACGGCTGTGGCGTGTCCGCAAGAAGCGAAAGCCTCAAAATGGGCCGTCCTGCGGTCGATTTCCGATGCCCGCACGCGGCTAGGTGTCTCTGACCGTGCTGTGGCGGTGCTTCATGCCATGCTGTCATTTGTTCAAGGCGATGAGCTCAAGGTTGGAGAGGTCGTGTTCCCATCGAATGCCACGCTTTCTGCCCGTGCGCATGGGATGGCCGCGCCGACGCTCCGGAGGCATATCGCCCAGCTCGTCGAGAGAGGGCTCATCATCCGGCGCGACAGTCCAAACGGGAAGCGGTATGCCCGAAAGGGTGATGACGGCACGATTGCCCTCGCCTTCGGGTTTGAACTCACGCCGCTTGTCGTCAGAGCGACCGAACTCGAGCGCATGGCTGCCGAAATGGCCCGTGACCGCAGGCTTCTCAAGGAGACGAGAGAAAAGGTTACGTTGCTGCGGAGAGATATTGTTGGGACGATCGAGTGCCTTGTCAACGAGGGCGCTGCGGTGACCCTGCAGCCTGTTCCTTCCGCCCCCTCACGAACGGCCTCACTCGCGGAGCTTGAAGATTTGGCCTTCGATCTCGGCATGTTGAAGGCGGAAGCTGATAAGGCACTGGCCGTTCTTGTTAATTCCAAGAATCCGAGCGGCAATGAGACTCATAGTGAGCGTCACATACAGGATTCAAATCCACAATTTCTTGAATCTGAACTGCCCCAGGAAAAGGTGCAGGCGACTGGGCCAGAGACCAAGCCTGAGATGAATGAGCCTTCGCTCACCGCAGGGCAAAGCTCGCATCCCAACGCACCGCCGAGGATCGATCTTCCCGCCGTGCTTGCGGCATGTCCGAATTTGCGTGATTGGACCACAGGCAAGGTTCGGTCGTGGGAAGACTTGGTGCGAGCGGCCGAAGCCGTCCGCCCTGCCCTCGGCATCTCGCCGGATGCCTGGGAGGAAGCAGTCGGAAGCATGGGCGAAAGCGGAGCGGCCGTGACGGTGGTGACCATTCTGCAGCGGGCGGAATCCATCGCTTCGCCGGGTGGCTACTTGCGAAGCCTTTCATCAAAGGCTCGAAGTGGGCAGTTCTCGCCTGGCCCTATCGTGGTGTCACTGCTACGGCAGAGGGCGAAAGCGCAGATGGCGTATGACGGGTATCATGCGTAAATGGTTCCGCTTCCGGGGTGTCTCAGTTGAGACACCTAACTCGGTGTCGGGCTAAACAAGGCAGCATCTCTGCAAGAGGTGTCTCAACTGAGACACTAATTCATTCAAACGGCGCTGGACTTCGGCTGTCTCAGGATGAGTAGGGCGTTCGGAAAGGCAGGCTTCTGTTGCGGACTGGCGCCAACGGCAGCAGGTCGGACGAGCGGCGTGTCGCCGCCGGACTTCAAGTTTATTCCGCCAGTGAGATGATGCTGGCAAGCGCCAGCTTGTTTCCAGTTCAGTTCTTGTTGTCTTGCTGTTCAAGGAGCGTCCTGCGAGACCCGCCCAATCCCGCTCTTCATGCGATGGCGTCCTGAACTGATCCGGATCTTCTCCGATCAACCCGCTTCGGGGTCGGCTACGCCAGCGTGCCGTCGCTGCCGCTTTGCTTTCGCGATGACCGCGACCGATCTCAGTTCTTTCGGGGAGCCATCGAGCGGGAATTGGCCCGCTCCCGGTGGAGCCCTTCAAAATGTCACACGACCTCGCTGTTGCTCAACAACACGCCTTTCAGCTCGCCCGCATCTTGATGGTCCCGGTCACACTGTTCAAGTCAGGCTCGGAATACGGTGTTCTGCCGTCCACCGAACTCGATGCCGATGACGACTTGGATGTCATCAATGAGTTCGATCCGCACATGTTCCGGCCGGCTCATTGAGCCGGCATTGGTCTGCCTGGTGCCGCTTGCGGGCGGCGCTGGCCAAGGGAGGCTGCCGCCGCGCGCGATTTCACTCCCTATTTCGTTAGTTGCATCACTCGCGCCCTTGGCAAGGCTCGCCCTTCGCGGACTGACGGCCGTGTCGCGCGAAACGCGCGAAGATCCATGAACTCGAAAAGGGCAGGCGGGGTGCGTCTGGGAAGACCATGGAAGCAGGAGAAATCGAGGATCTCAAGGGGAGGGTGGAATGCTCTGCCGTGCTGGAGAAAGCAGGCTTTGCCATCGACATCAGGGAGAGCACCCTCCGGGCGATCAAGTTCCGCCGAGGCGACGACATCATCATCGTCATCCATGATGGCAAAGGTTGGTTTGACCCGTTATCGGACGCCAAGGGCGATGTGCTCTCCCTGATCCAGCATCTTGCAGGTATTTCGTTCAAAGGCGCGCTCGCCCTAGCCGCCGATCTTGTCGGGTTTACACCTCAGGAGCCGCGATGGGCGCGGCCGTTACGGTCGCGGGAAAACACGATGTCCTTGGCGGAGCGATGGCGGGTGCGTCGGCCGCCCTGGCGCGGCTCGGCGACATGGAGCTACCTCCGGGACATCAGGGGAATCTCCGAGCAAGTTCTCCGTGTGGCGATGGATCAGAATGTGCTGCGAGAGGGGCCACACGGCAGCATGTGGGCGGCCCATGTCGACGAGAAAGGGACCGTGACCGGCTGGGAGGAGCGCGGACCGGACTGGCGGGGCTTCGCCAACGGCGGGGCCAAGACCCTGTTCAGACTCGGGGCGCTTGACGGCCTTCGGCTGCTGGTCACCGAGGCGGCGATTGATGCCATGAGCCTCGCTAGTCTCGAAGGCTTCCGTGAGGAAAGCCTTTATCTCAGCACTGGCGGCGGCTGGTCCCCCGCAACGGCGGCGTCCATACACTCACTGGCCAGTCGGCCGGGCACCCAGCTTGTCGCGACGACAGATGCCAATGCGCAAGGGGAAGCCTTTGCCGTTAGGTTGAGGGAAATTGCCGTCGCCGCGGGTTGTGACTGGCTCCGGCTCAAGCCTCCCGCAGAAGACTGGAATGATACTCTACGGATGCATGGTCTCCACCGCCGAAGATGACGACCGGCACGGCTCCGGTCTTGGTGCGCTCAGCGGATGGGCCGATCGGCATCCTCAAGGGCAAAGCACAATCCTGCAAGCTCCGACGAACCCCTTTGCGCGACCGTCGCCAGCAAGTGTTTGTCCGCGGTGACGAAGCGGAGCTTTTGCCGCAACGCGAGGGCCAGGTAGACGCAGTCATAGGCGGGATGGCCAAGCTCGATGGCAAGGCGCGTCGCCGCCTCGCCGAGGCCCTGCATGGACTGAAACGAGATGCCGGAACGCTCGATGAGGGCGATAGCAAGGGCGGCCTCGTTTGGCTCCAATTCCTTCCGCTGGACCTTCTTCCAAAGAATATTGGCGCACTCCGGCAGCAGGAGTTCCGGCGCGACAAAAGTGAAGGCCGAACGCAACCGGACGGCATCGTCGCCCCCGTCTTCGGAAATGACCCATTTCACGGCGACGCTTGCGTCGATAACCAGTGTTTCTCTCACCGTTCATCCCGCCCTTCGCGCTGGAGAAGCTCGGACGGGGTCTGTTTGCGCGAGGCAGTGAGCTGCCGCAGTTCGGCAGCCAGGTCATCGAAAGAGGGTTCCGGCTCGCTATCGAGAACCTGACGCAAGATGGCCCGGTGTTCAGCCTCAGCCGAGCGGCCGTGGCGCGCTGCGCGCAGCTTCAATTTCGAAATCAGATCTTCGTCGAGGTTACGGACGTGCAGGCTTCCGGCCATGGATCACCCCATTGCTAGCAATGCTATCATTATGGGTGAGAAATAGGGAAAAGCAAGGAGATGGGAATGGAGAGGAACGTCAGGCCTGCCGCATGTCCGCCGGTCGCGTCAAGGGTGAAGCTTCGCCCGGCTGGCGCCGGCCCTTGACCCGCCCGGACGGAGAGGCGGCGACGGGGAAGGGGTCACGAAGACCCGGAGAAAAAGGGATCGAATGAGCAATCCGCCGGGCTCGGTCAACCACCTTGAGCGAAGGAGTTCCCCCATGATCCCGTCCGACAACTTCCGTAAAATCTGGTTCGGATGCGCCGACCGGCCGCAGATGTTCCGCCTGTTCGATCGCCATGCCAAGCAACCAAGGCGGCTCGCGGCAGACGCAACCCCGCTCTATGCCGGCGAGTGGTTCGAGCTTGGCCAGAGCGAATGCGACTACATGCTCGACCTCCTGCCGCCGCTCTGGATGAGAGGAGGCATGTTCGCCCTGCGCGAGTTCATGATCGGGGCCGTCTCCAGCGTCTTCTTCACCATCTCGATCAACGACCGTGTCAGGCATTTTCACGGGTATTGCGATCTCTCCCAGCGCCAGGAAGCTGAGCGAATGCGGCAGGCCATCGTGACAAGGGAGTCTCGTCCGGAACGGGCAATGAGCGAGGTCGAGCGGCTCGAACACATCTGGAGCGATACCAGGGACGCCTATCGGGGCTATGCCGATGAGACTTGGCCCTTAGCGGTTCGAGGCGAGCGCTGGGTGATGGTCTATTCCAGCAAACCACAGGGCGATGCCAAGCTCCTGACCGATCTCACCGAGGCGGAGATTGTTGCCAAGCTGCCCATACACTACCGGCCTGTGAACCAGGCCCTCGCGGCGTGAAAATCACGGCGTGATGCGGGCGTGAAAATCACGGCCCTCCGATCGGACAGTCCTGACATTCGCCATTGCCCGAGTATTCGGCGTGGCGATGGCGCGCGTCTTCACATCTCACCCTCCGCTTTCTCATTCCTCGAGCTATCAGGAGCCTTTCGGCATGACCCAGGATGCCTCCTTCACCCTTGACCACTTTGGCAATCTCTCCGGTTTCGGGCAGGACGACTTGTCAGCGGGCTTTGGTCTTGGCGTTACCGTGCTCGCCGGCAGCGTCGTTGTCCAACCGGACAATGACGACGATCCCGATCCCGTTCCGCCCGCTCCGGGCGCCTGCCGTCCGGTCGGGGTGCCAACGACTGAACCTCGCACGCAGGGCGCGCCGGCCAATTTCCATCTCGACGAGGGAGACCGGGGTCTCGCTTCCGGCTGGAGGGAGAGGGCAGGGGCCAATGTCGCCATAATCGAACTTGCCAATGAGATCGCCCGTGATGGTCGCCCGGCGACACGTGGGGAACAAGCCAAGCTGATCCGCTTCACCGGCTTTGGAGCCTCAGAGCTCGCCAACGGCATGTTCCGCCGCCCCGGCGAAGAGAGATTTCGCGATGGCTGGGACGGACTCGGCAGTTCGCTCGAAAGCGCGGTCTCGGCCGGTGACTACGCCTCGCTGGCCCGCTCGACCCAATATGCGCACTTCACGCCGGAATTCATCATCCGGGCGATCTGGAAGGGCTTGCAGCGCCTCGGCTGGCGGGGAGGGCGGGTGCTGGAACCAGGCATCGGCACGGGGCTCTTTCCGGCACTGATGCCGGACAGCTTTCGTGACTGCTCCCTTGTTACCGGCGTCGAACTGGACCCTACGACCGCTCGCATTGTCCGGCTGTTGCAGCCGAGGGCGCGGATCTTGGAAGGGGATTTTGCGAGGACCAATCTCACGGAACACTTCGATCTTGCCATCGGCAATCCGCCGTTCTCGGACCGCATAGTGCGCTCGGATCGCGCTTATCGGTCATTGGGGCTGCGCCTTCACGACTATTTTCTCGCGCGGGCGATTGATCTTCTCAAGCCCGGCGCGCTCGCCGCTTTCGTCACCTCGCACGGTACGCTCGACAAGGCGGACAAGACGGCGAGGGAACAGATGGAGAACAGAGCCGATCTGGTCGCGGCGATCCGCCTGCCGGAGGGAAGCTTCCGGCAGGGGGCTGGAACCGATGTGGTCGTCGATATCCTGTTCTTTCGCAAGCGCCGGGGCGGTGACATCGAGGGAGATCGGTCCTGGCTCGATCTTACCGATGTTTGCTTCGATGCCGGCACCGACGGGGAGGGGAGGGGAGTGGTCTCCGTCAATGGTTGGTTCGCCCGCCACCCGGAGATGGTGCTCGGCACTCATGCGCTCGTGACCGGGCCATTCGGGGAGACCTACACTTGCCTGCCCAGGGCGGGCGAAAATCTGGAAGCCGCGCTTGATGCCGCCATCACACGTTTGCCGGAGAGACTCTACGACGGCGCACCCGACGTCATCGACCTCGAGGCCGAGTTCGCGGAAATGCCGTTGGCGACCATTCCCGGCGATACCTCCCATGTCCGCGAGGGCAGCTATGTCATGGATACCCGCCACGGCCTGATGCAGACCACCGACGGTGCGCCCGTTCCGGTGAAGGTGCGCAAGGGCAAGAGCGGCGATGGCATGCCCGAGAAATACGTCCGTATCATCGCCCGGCTCATTCCTGTCCGCGATGCCCTACGCGACATCCTGAAGTGCCAGGAAACCGACCGCCCCTGGAAAGACGCGCAGGTCCGCCTGCGCATCGCCTGGTCTTCCTTCGTGCGGGAGTTCGGGCCTATCAATCACACGACGGTTTCCATCGCCGAGCACGAAGCGAGCGGCGAGGTTCGCGAGAGCCATCGTCGTCCCAATATCCAGCCCTTCCTGGACGATCCCGATTGCTGGCTGGTCGCGTCGATCGAGGACTATGATCTTGAGACCGACACCGCGCGTCCCGGTCCGATCTTTTCCGAACGGGTGATCGCGCCGCCCGCGGCACCGACAATCACCTCCGCGGCTGACGCCCTTGCCGTCGTGCTCAACGAGCGCGGCCATGTTGATCTCGACCATATCGCCGAACTCCTGAACAGGGATGTGGACGATGTGCTCGCCGACCTCGGAGCATCCGTCTTCCGCGATCCGGCGAATGGCAATTGGCTGACGGCGGACTCCTATCTCTCGGGCCCGGTGCGCGACAAGCTGAAACTGGCCGAGGCCGTTGCCGAGCTCGACCCGTCCTTCCGGCGCAATGTTCTTGCCCTCCGCGATGTTCAGCCCGCCGATCTCGGCCCCGCCGACATTACCGCGCGGCTGGGTGCCCCGTGGATTCCGGCCGACGATGTGGTCCGCTTCGTCAAGGAAACCATGGATGCCGATATCCGTATCCACCATGTGCCGGAACTCGCCTCATGGACGGTGGACGCGCGACAGCTCGGGTACCTGGCCTCCGGCACGTCAGAATGGGGCACCGAGCGGCGCCATGCCGGGGAGCTGCTTGACGATGCGCTCAACAGCCGGGTGCCGCAGATTTTCGACACTGTCAGGGACGGCGACACGGAACGGCGGGTGCTCAACGTCATCGATACCGAGGCGGCCAAGGAAAAGCTCCAGAAAATCAAGGCTGCCTTCCAGAAATGGGTATGGACTGACCCAGATCGGACCGACCGGCTGGCGCGGATCTACAATGACCGCTTCAACAACATCGCGCCGCGCGCCTTCAATGGCGACCACCTGAAGCTTCCCGGCGCCAGCACGGCGTTCACGCTCTATCCGCACCAGAAGCGCGGCGTCTGGCGCATCATCGCGAGCGGTTCCACCTACCTTGCCCATGCCGTCGGCGCCGGCAAGACCATGACCATGGCAGCGGCCATCATGGAGCAACGCCGTCTCGGGTTGGTCGCCAAGGCCATGCTGGTCGTTCCCGGCCATTGCCTGGCGCAGGCCGCGCGCGAGTTCCTCGCGCTCTATCCCAATGCCCGCATTCTCGTTGCCGACGAAACGAATTTCTCCAAGGACAAGCGCCAGCGGTTCCTATCGCGGGCCGCGACCGCCACATGGGACGCGATCATCATCACGCATTCGGCGTTCCGCTTCATCTCGGTCCCCGCCGCCTTTGAGAAGCAGATGATCGAGGACGAACTCTCGCTCTATGAGGACCTGATGGGCCGGGTGGAGCGGGATGATCGCGTCTCGCGCAAGCGCCTCGAACGTTTGAAAGAGGGCCTGAAAGAACGGCTGGAGGCGCTCGCCACCCGGAAGGACGATCTCCTGACGATCTCCGAGCTCGGTATCGACCAGATCATCGTCGACGAGGCGCAGGAATTCAGAAAGCTCTCCTTTGCGACGAATATGGCGACCTTGAAGGGCGTCGATCCCAATGGATCGCAGCGCGCCTGGGATCTCTATGTCAAATCCCGGTTCCTGGAGGTGAAGAACCCCGGTCGTGCCCTGGTGCTCGCCTCCGGCACGCCGATCACCAACACGCTTGGAGAAATGTTCTCGGTCCAGCGTCTGATGGACCATGCGGCACTTGAGGCGCGCGGCCTGCATGAGTTCGACGCCTGGGCCTCGACCTTCGGCGACACGACGACGGAACTGGAGCTTCAGCCCTCTGGCAAATACAAGCCGGTCAGCCGTTTTGCGAGCTTCGTCAACGTCCCCGAACTGATCGCCCTGTTCCGCAGCTTCGCCGATGTGGTGCTGCCGGAAGATCTCAGGCGCTTGGTGAGGGTGCCGAACATTTCCACCGGGCGGCGACAGATTATCACCGCCAAGCCGACTGCTGCCTTCAAGCGATATCAGACGGTGCTCGATGCCCGCATCAAGGCGATTGAGGAGCGGGATCGGCCGGCCGAGCCCGGTGACGACATCCTGCTCTCCGTCATCACCGACGGCCGTCATGCCGCCATCGATCTCAGGCTCGTCGACGCGGACAATGACAATGAGCCGGAGAACAAGCTCAATCTCTTGATCGAGACCGCGCATCGCATCTGGCGGGAGACCGCCGAGAATACCTATCGACAGGCCGACGGGCGGGGTTTTGACCTTCCCGGCGCCGCGCAGATGATCTTTTCCGATCTCGGCACGATCAGTGTGGAGAAGAGCAGAGGGTTCTCCGCCTATCGCTGGATCCGTGGCGAACTCGTCCGGCAGGGTGTTCCCGACTCCGAGATCGCCTTCATGCAGGATTACAAGAAAGCCGAAGCGAAACAGCGTCTGTTCGCAGACGTCCGCGCCGGCAAGGTGCGCTTCCTGATCGGCTCGTCCGACACCATGGGCACCGGCGTCAACGCGCAGCTCCGGCTGAAAGCCCTCCACCACCTCGACGTGCCCTGGCTGCCCTCGCAGATCGAGCAGCGGGAAGGGCGCATTGTCCGGCAGGGCAATCAGAATGACGAGGTCGACATCTTCGCCTACGCGACGGAAGGTTCGCTCGACGCCACCATGTGGCAGAACAACGAGCGCAAGGCCCGCTTCATCGCCGCCGCTCTTTCCGGCGACACCTCCATCCGCCGGCTGGAAGATCTAGACGGGGGGCAGGCCAACCAGTTCGCCATGGCCAAGGCGATAGCCTCAGGCGATCAGCGCCTGATGCAGAAGGCGGGGCTCGAGGCCGACATCGCCCGGCTGGAACGCCTACAGGCCGCGCACCGCGATGACCAGTTCGCCATCCGTCGCCAGATGCGCGATGCCGAGCGCGACATCGAACACGCTACGCGGTGCATCGCGAACGTCGGCGAGGATATCGCCCGCCGCGTTCCGACGACGGGTGATGCCTTCCAGATGGTGGTCGCGGGCGAGCCTCACGCCGAACGCAAACTCGCCGGACGTGCGCTCATGAAGGAGATTATCACCCTCGTCCAGCTTCAGCACGCTGGCGAGACGGCGATCGCCTCGATCGTCGGCTTCGATCTCGTCTTCACGGGGCTCGCCGACGACACCCGGCGCTCCGGGGATTACCAGTACAGCACACATCTCGCCCGCACCGGTGCCGACCACGAGATCGACTTGCCGCTGACCGTCACACCACTCGGCGCCATCGCCCGCCTCGAACATGTCCTCAATGGGTTCGAAGGAGAGCACATGGCGCAACGCAACAAGCGCGATGAAGCAACCGCCCGCCTCGCGTCCTACCGCTCACGCGAAGGTGGAGTGTTCGCGTTCGCCGGGGAGCTGGAGGAGAAGTACAGGCGGTTGGAGGAGGTGGAGAGGGAGCTGATGGAGGAAGCCGTAACAGGGTTGAAACAGGTGGCGTGACAGGGGCGAAATGGCTGCTTTGCGCCAATGGCCGACATTCAGGCCGCCTCGGCGGTTTCCCTAAAGCTGCCGTTCCGCTCAGGACAGACGATGTCCCTGCGATACGCCAACTGTCCAGTGTACCGTTCAGGCAGCCGAGAAATAGTTTCGAAAGCTGACTATCGCGGCAACCAGGTTATGATGGGCCCACAATGCCTTGTCGTCTCTGGTCAGGAGGCCATCGAAGTAGGTAGCGTAGACCGCAAAACTCAGGTCGATGAAGTCGTTGCTCGCGCGATCAATCCGAATGACGGTCTGGCTGCCGCCTCGTATCCACCAGAGCAAGTACATGATGAGCCCAAGCCCAAAGCGGAAGAGATAGGTTCGCGAAATTTCCTCCTCGCTCAAACCTACCCTGAGCAACTCGTATTCCTTTGCCAATATCTCCCAGATCTGGATTGCGGCGTTAAAAATAGTGACGATCATCCGCTCGGTGTATTTGCCGCCCGTTCTGATGATCCTGATCTCGTCGCGGTCGAACAACTGCGCCTGCATCTCTGGGAAGGATTCGACGAAATCGACGGCGCCCTCAATCAACAATGGCTTCATAGTTCGGGCCCAGACCCAAAGAGCATCCAATTGGGCCTGGGCGTCTGCGTCCAGCGGAGCATCCGATCGAACCAGCGAGACGAAATGGCGGATGTCTCCAGGTGGCCCGTCCCATATCAGACGGCTCCGATCTTCGGCAACTTCTGGATCGAGCCGCGCAATATGGTTGCCGGCCCGGAGCAGAATGGTCTGATCCGGATGATCGCCCACAACAGAAAGGCCGTGCCGAACGCCGTCGAGGGACTCCTGCTTGTAGATCTCGTACCAAGCAAAATCGGGCAGAACGGCTAGGTTATCAGCTCTTGATCGAAGATATTGGCGCAGCTCATCCGATTGTAGCATGTTGCTGTCAATCACCCAGGCTTGCATTCCTAACACCCGCACCGGAAGGCCAATACGTTCAAGGAGCTAGCGGCGCGCCGCCGCCGCTCGCCAGTTGGTGGCAGGCTTGAGGGTAAATGCCACCGAGCCGCTTTGGAGAGTTGGTTCCCGCTTCGCGGGCCCTCCAATCAGCTATTCGGCTTCACCAAAATTCGAGGTTCGACTACAGCGTCTGCCTACCTCTTTATTTTCTCGCAGAACCTCCCAAACGCAACCACTCATATTCATCTATGCCGACACGAGCGAGCGATCCGGAAACATCGGTAGCTATTCGCTGTGCCTTCAGCGGATCGATGTCGCCCAGCCACCAATAAACATGGTCTATGGTGCTGGGGAAGCAGAACTTTCCGTCTTCGGATTCGGCATGTACTGTCTGCGAGGCGTCCGGCTTGAACTTGTCGTATAGCCGCGAGCCAGCTGAAGTACTGACGCGGACTATCACCCTCTTCTCTCCATCCCGGATAACTAGGTTCTCCGTCAACTTTGCGGGGTTCTTCGTGACCAACTCGATAAAGGGGAAATAGCGATCTTCCGTGATGCGAACCGTGTCACAAGCAGGCTGGACACACAGAAAATACCGGGTTTTCCTGCCAACCAACTTGACAACGCTGCCCAATGTCAGGGTCGGTAGCCATTCCTTTGGTAGCGAGTTAAAGCCGTCGGGTTCCCTGACGAATGTGGCGAAACGAGCGAAGTTCTGACTGAGTTCTTTTTCGACGTTGCCAACTTTCGTGGGGTCATCTTTGCTGGCCGGCAAGAATAGTGACTTGTGGGCACTGTCCAATTTACCGGATCCCTTAAGAACACTATCCCTAAGCTGGTCCTTAGTGGTCCCTGCGGCCTCCAGATGAGCGTCCGCATCCGGATAGCCGAAGCGCTCGTCGAACCAAGCCGTTAACTCTTCATCGCCGAGTGCGCCGCCCAGGTGCTTGGGTAATGATAACACCCCCTTTATCTGGAGGAGGAACAGGTTCATAGCGAACCCGCGAGCCTCGGTGTCGTGTCCGAGTAGCATGCGGTGGCCGACGAAGGCGGTATCGAGGCCGCTATCCAGGTTGGCTAGAATATGATGGGTGGCATCCCGTAACGCCGCAATACCGAGCAGCGCGAAGTTCGCCAGAAGGCCGTTGCTGTGCTTAGCAAATTCGGCGACCGCAAAGTCCGGCAGATCCTCTACCGTCATACCCACGTTCAACGACTTCTTTCGGACGAAGCGTACTCGGCAAGCCCCAATCATCAGAAGGGTATCGTCATTGGGATCTTCCACTGCGTCAAACTTGGCTTTGCGAAGATATTTGGCCAATGCCGTGCGCCGTTCTGCCAGCGGGTCGGCGCTTGTGTAAACAATGACCAGGCGAAGGCGACCATTAAGTTCGCGGTCCTCCGTCAGGATTTTTCCCAGGATCGACCGTGCCAGATTGTCCTGATTAGGGCGCAGATACCAGTCGATAATAATTATATCAGCAACGGTTGCAGCGCGTACTGCTCGGTCGACGACCTGATCGTCGTTATCCGATACCTCCGGCTTGAGAACGCCGCATACGATTCTCTTGTCGAGAAAGGCGTCTGCAAGTGGTTTGATTTGTACTTCGGCATCCCGTTCCGTCGCTTGCTGCGTAGAATCGGGCACGGTAACACCAGCTTGGGCCTGTTCTGGCATGCCTGCCGCGAAGGGCGGCTGCTCCAGTTCCCCTTCCGGAATCTTCACAGGCTGTTCGGCGATGATTTCGTCGTCAATGACTATGGCAGTCTTCAGAAATCGTTCAGTCGCCTTTAGCCCGTAATCTTTGAAGGTGAGTTTCACCGATGTGTCTTCCGAGCTCACTCAAAGTCCCCCTGCTCGCAGGATCATGTCATCGGGAACGGTCACCACGAACGTCGGCGAGACGTCTTCGGCGGCGCGTTCGAGAATGATGTCCATCCGCTCTTTGCGCAACGCATCACGCGACAGGTACAGTCCCATGCCCCTGCCTCCTGGTTTGTTGCTCGCACCGAACTCGAACATGGCTTCGGCGTTACGTGGATCAATGCCAGGGCCTGAGTTGGAAATCGTCATGCCAGCCGACGAGACACCCAAAGCGATAGTCTTGGGCTGATCACGCATCTCGCCCAGCCAGTAGATGGCGTTGTCCACTACGTTGGCGAACACTGGTAGGAGCGTTGACGGGAATGTGGTCACCGTCGTGACACGGAACTCACCGGACACGACCAGTTCGATACCGTGGCGTTCGAATCTCGGTCCGAAAACGGTCCGTAGGAACTCTTCGATCTCAGTACCGGACACCGGCACGCGGCGCCGCTGCAAGCGCCGGTTCAAGGGCACGAAGAGCTGCAGGTAGGATTCGAGATGTTCGAAACTAACCCGCAGGCTACTGTAGAGATCATCGAGGCCGCGATTACGGCTCGCCCATGGCTTGAGGGCATCAAGCCCTCTATTGATGTTGCGGACCTGCCCGGAGAACTCGTGCTGCACAAGACCGAGTGCCAGGCCGATCTGTGCAAGGTCGGCATATTGATCGACCCGCTCCTTAAGTTCGTCGTTCTCGCTCTCAAGCGCGGCTGTGACGTCCAGCAAATCGTGTTGGTTTGCCATTCCTTCCATTACCGAACGCAACTGTTCCCCCAAAGCATCCATCAACTGGGTAGAACGCTCGGCCAATCCTCGCACTTGGTCGATCAACCTGTCGCGCCGGTACTCAATTTCCTGTGGCGTCAGGGTGGCCACTTCCGTTTTGGCCAAATCGGATTTGACCGTCTCCACTTGATTGCTCAGGTCGGTCCAGGTGCGGTTAATCGTGGCACGGATCTCGCTGTCGAGCTTATCGAGCGTGGTGCTTACCTTCTTGCGGGCATCGCCGGCACTGGACAGGGCAAATTCGGATTCCCTCCTTACAGGTTCGTCCAACCGACGGCGGGGATCCACCTCAGTGGTGCCGTCGGTGAGTAACCCGTGAATACGGTCGGTGATCTCGGCCACCATTGGGTGGTAGTGGCCGGTTAGAAGTCGCTCGCGCTCACGTAAGTAAGCCTGGAAGTCCTGTTGCTGTCGTTTGTTCATGCCGAATTGCCGGGGCCGCGGGATGGATAGGCGATCCCTCAGGGCTTTGTTGGCAACGTTGAATTCGGCTTCTATCGTCAGCAGCCGGTCGCCGGCCGCGATGGGATTGGCGAGGGTGGCCAACCCGTCCAGCCTAGCCACGAAGATCGATCGTACTTCTTCACACGCCAGCTCGAACTCCCCGCTCCTGGTACTCTCGAAAAAACGCGAAAGGGCATCATTAAACGTGTCCTTGGCTGCTTTGACGCTTTTCGCGCGCTTCTGCAGTATCTCGTAGTCGCGTTGTTTGTTCTTCCGAATGGCGTCAAAGTCGGTGGAGACACGCGCCCTTTCGCGGAAGAAGTCGAAAGCGAGGCGTTCGAAGAGGCGCTCCAGCAACGACACCATCTGTCGATAGGCCCTGTTCTGTCTGAAGCCTTCCCGTCCGGCCTTTTCAACGAGATTGGCGTTGTGGCGGTGCGTCAGCCGGACGTCGCCGATCAGGCGCCGGTAGGAAAAGAACCAGTCCTGTGCCGAAAGCGTGCGCCGACGCTCGATGTTCAGCCAGTCCACGTCCGAATTGCCATAGGGAAGGATGCGAATGCCGTCACGATAGACATACAGTCCCCCGATGTTGTCCAGCTTGTCCCCGAGCATCTTCCACTCGTCGAGGGGCATGCGTGTGTCCTTGGCCTGCCCCTGTACGTATGCGAAGCTGATGTCGAAGGGGCCGCAGTCTACTCGGCCGGAAACATCATCCGGTGGCGCCAGAGTATAGTCGTGTTCGACCTGATCGTAGATCCTGACCGTGCCGCGGAAAGTTCCGTAGTCGTCGAAGCTGCCCCGGATGTGATGGTCAGCTGAAGCGAACTCGTCGGGGGTGAAGAAGGCCAACGGCCCGATGAGATCCTCGCTGGAGCCGTCCTTTCGATGCTCGACGAATTCGGCGACGATCGGCGGCGACATGTCTTCGCCGTGCATCGTGTTGCCGAAGCCGAGAAGGTACCGCTGGAGTGCGGAGGCACCCTTGCCTCCCAACTGGGTCAATGCAAGGTCCAGTCCGAGTTCGACGGATGTCGGCTTGATCAGGAAATGGGTACCGTATTCCTTGCCCAACATGGGGTCTCCGAGCGCAGCATATACCGGCCCCGGGTCGAACTGAAATTGTTCGAGTTCACGCTTGATCCTAAGCTGCTCATGCGGCTCTATCGCGTCGTCGATGGCCTGGAGATTGGCGAGGCTCGCATCAATTAGGGACTGGATGTGCATTGGCGTTGGTGGGGCGAATTCATCCAACTCCACGACCGGCACGTCGATGCGATCGAGATCGAGTCCTGGCTGTTCGAACAGCGACCAGTTAACAAGAGCGCAGACAGGACGGTGAAGGCCCTCCGGCCGGGCGGCGCGAGAGAAAACCAAAACTTGGGGGCCGATCACCGCGATTGCCAGCCGGCCAATACCCTTTTCCCCCAGCGAAGCCCTTCGCGGGAGTCCGTCCGGCCCGGTCCAGATCGACGCATTGGGGTCGTTCTGCCCAACCTTACTTTCAGTACCTAAGGTGAGCCATTTACTCTCTAGGTCGGCACGGGTCATGCCCAAGCCATTGTCCCTCAGCATGAAAAGGTCGTAAGCATGAATGTAGTCCACGCGAACACGGTTCGCGTAAGCGTCATGAGCATTTTTGAACAGTTCGTGAATCGCCGTGGGAATACCGGCAATCTGCTGGCGACCCAGCATGTCGACCGCTCGAGCGCGGACCTTAATCCTGGCCATCGACCTGCTCCCCGTTTGTCTTCTTCAGCTCCCGGGTAATCGCCATCATGACCGTGTCTGGCTCCTCATGCTCCCAAAAACGCATGACGCGCCAACCCCTAGCTTCCAACTCGGTCGTGGTTTCGCTGTCGCGTCGCTTGTTCTCTTCGATCTTATTCAACCACCAGCCACCGTTCGCTCTTGGCATCGACATGTGTTTGGCGCAGCCATGCCAAAAGCAGCCATCGAGAAATATCGCCAAGAGGTGACGGGGAAAGGCGATGTCGATCGACCGACGGGAATATCCCGGTACGGGGTAGTGCTTGCGGTATCGTATGCCGGCGGCAAATAGGAGGCGGCGCACGCGCAACTCAGGTCCCGTGTCGGTTACGCGTTGGCGGCTCATACGTTTGGCAACGCCGGCATTGCTTGCTGTCGGCTTTTCAAGCATCAATCGACGCCGATGGCGAGTGCTGCCTCGAAGGCCGGAACGAATGCCTCGATCATGGCTGGTGGCACGGCATTGCCTATTTGTCTGGAAATCTGTGCGGGCTGTCCGACGAACTGGTAGTCATCGGGGAAAGTCTGAAGCCTAGCAGCTTCGCGCATGGTGATCGCGCGGTCCTGATCGGGATGTCCGAAGCGCCCGCGCGTAAGGTCCGTGCAGCCCGTGGTGAGGGTGGGCGCGACCGACTTCCAGGCCATTCTTCCGTAGACATCGGAAAACGACGTCGGCTTGCCCTTATGGCATTGCAATACGAGGTGGGCGGGCAAGCTGCTACGGCTGCCGCCGTTACGGGGAATGTGCTTGAGGCGCTCCACCGCTATCGGCAGGTGGGTCCGGGCACGATGAAGCGGATCGGTTTCGCTTGCGTCGCCGGACGCCAGTGGCGGCAAGTCGGCAATGGCCGAGTACACCGTTCGAGGATCCTGGCGCACGTCGGCACTAGAAAAGGCGGCGACGGCGGCTTCGGATTTGGCCGCCAGCATTATGCACCTGCGTCGACGCTGGGGGACTCCAAAATCGGCAGCATCGCGAACCATCGGCTCGGACACGGCATAACCGAGCTCCCTGAGTCCGGCATGCACTGCGGTAACTATTTCCCTGTAGGCAGATGACGCCAGGCCCGGAACATTCTCGAAGAAGATTAGGGACGGGCGCAACTTTGCGACCACGGCTAGGGCGCGCACGATAAGCTGTTCGCGCGTATCGTTGCCGCGATGCCGATTTTGGCTGCTGAAGGGCTGGCAAGGTGCGCAGATCACCACCAGGTCGACCATCCCGTTGGCCGCTGCGGCAATGGCGTCAATCGTTGCATTAAGCTGAATATCGCCTTCGACCAGGTGAGTTTCAGGATGATTGGCCCGATAAGTAGCCGCCGCCGCCGGATCACTGTCGCACGCGGCGACGACCCGCCAACCAGCCGACCTCAGGCCTTGGCTCACCCCTCCCGAGCCGCAAAACAGATCTACCGCATTGTACATTTTAGCATTGATTATTCGAGACGCGATACCACTCACAATATCTGGGACGAGTTAACAAGAATAGGTGTCAAGCTGATTTTTCCCTGCCCTAGAGTCCATGCCGAAACGGGTCATGAAAGCCGTGCGACGCGTCTGACGAGGATCATGACGGCGGCCGCGTAGAGGAATGCGGTGGCGGATTCGATTGTTGCCTCGGCGTCCTTCCAGAGGCGCCGGTTGCGACTGATCCAGGCGAAGAACGGTTCGACGACCCAGCGGCTCGACTGGACTGCGGAGCCAGTCTGCTCGGGCTCTCGCTTTGCGATCTCGGCGGTGATGGAAGTGACTTTGGCGACGCGCAGGCCTTGATATCCTGTGTCGACGAAGACCTTGCGGATGAAGGGGAACGGTCGCCGCGATAAGGCGGTCGCTCGACCCTGGGGCCGACAGGATGTCTTTGGGTAGGATGTCATCACTTTTCTCAGTCGTTCGACACAGGGCGCTCGCCACTTCGATTGTCAGCTATCGGTCGGCCATGCCCAACTGCTGTCGTTCAGCATCCGGCCCAATCTTGGTCGTTCGTCAGGCTGCACAGTGATGCCCGGTCCCTTGCGTCGTTTCCTGATAACCCAAAGCGCCGGATTTGGCGCCTCAAGCGGCTTTCGCTCCCAAATGCAACGTCATTGAAGAAAGACGGGAAGGGGAAGAAAGCCGAGAGAAATTCCCTCTCGCAGAACGGCCGCCCCGGCAACTCTGTCGCTCAAACGCGGCCTGACGCGATCCCGGCCCGTCGTCCTGCGCAAGGGCTGTGAGCCCTGCTTGTCCGGCCGGGCAGGGATGCTCGGCCGCATTTGTACCGGCCCGCCCGTTCCGCGGGTGCTGGAGGTGTCTTCGAGAAGAAGACGGAAGAGGACCGGGAAAGGAAACCGGTTCGCAAACCTCCGGCAAAAGGAATGAACCCATGCGCCTCATGACTGTCGATCCGCGCGCGCTCAAGGAAAATCCCGATCGTACGCGCCAGACCAAATCCAGCCCGCAGGCCGACGCCTTGCTTCTGGCGACCATCCGACAGGTTGGCATCGTCCAGCCGCCGGTCATTGCCTCTCAAGGGGAGGGTGGTAATGGCTATATCATCAACTCCGGTCACCGGCGCGTCGCCCAGGCGATCGTCGCCGGCCTCACGGAAATCACCGTGTTGGTGGACGAGGCGGCCAATGACAACGGCGCCATGCGGTCGATGGTGGAGAACATCGCGCGCGAGGCGCTGAACCCGGTCGATCAGTGGCGGGCCGTCGAGCGTCTCGTCGCGCTCGGCTGGACCGAGGAGGCGATCGGCGTCGCGCTGGCGCTGCCTGTGCGCCAGATCCGCAAGCTGCGGCTGCTTGCCAATGTGCTGCCGGCGATGCTTGAGCAGATGGCCAAGGGCGACATGCCGAACGAGCAGCAGCTGCGCACCATTGCGGCGGCCTCGCTCGAAGAACAGCGCGAGGTCTGGAAGGCGCACAAGCCGAAAAAGGGCGACCCGCAGGTCTCCTGGTGGGCTGTCGCCAACGCGCTGACGAAGAAGCGCATGTACGCGCGGGATGCGAGCTTCGATGACGAGCTTGCCCGGGCCTATGGCATCGAATGGCTGGAGGACCTGTTCGCCCCCGCCGACGAGGACAGCCGCTACACTACCAATGTCGAGGCCTTTCTCGGCGCGCAGCAGGAGTGGATGACGGCCAACCTGCCGAAAGGCGGTATGGTCGCCGAGGTGAACAATTACGGTCAGGCATCGCTGCCGCCCAAGGCCGAGCGCGTTTATGGCAAGCCCGGCAAGGGCGACCGTGCCGCTCTCTACATCGACCGCGACGGCAAGGTGCAAACAACATATTTCCGGATGGCGGAGCCGAAGAAGGCCAAGAGCCAGCCAAACGGGGACACCGATTCGGGGATCGGGGCCGACGGGCTTGTTGCCACTAGGTCGCGTCCCGACGTGACGCGCAAAGGCGTCGAGATGATCGGCGATCTGCGCACCGATGCGCTGCACGAAGCGCTTGCCCGCGCTCCCATCGAGGACGACACGCTGATGGCTCTCCTGGTGCTGGCGCTCGCCGGCACCAATGTGTCGGTGCAGTCGGGCGCCTCCGACGATGTCTATGGCTTTGCCCGCATGAGGCGGCATGCGGCCCGATTGGTGGGGGAGGACGGTGGGCTCGATCCTGAACCGGATATCTTGCGTGTCGCTGCCCGTTCGGCGCTGATCGACGTGTTCTCGGCGCGTGAGAACCGCACCAACAGCGGCCTTGTGGCCCGTCTTGCCGGTCAGGCCATCGGCGCTGACCACTTTTTGCCCAACATGGGGACCGAGGACTTCCTCGCCTGCCTGTCGCGTCCCGCGCTGGAACGGTGCTGCCGGGAGACGCCGGTTATGCCGCGCGCCAAAGTCCGGGAGACGCGTGCCGCGCTGGTCGACCATTTCAAGAGCGCTCGCTTCGTTCACCCGTTGGCCTTGTTCGCGGTTGACACGGCGGAGATCGCCGGTTGGCGTGGACCGTCCAACGGCAGTTCCCACGACGTGGCCCGCGAGGACGAGAGCGATGTCGTTCCCTCGGATGGGGCACTCGGTTCCCCGGAGAGCATCGGCGGAGACGTTGGTTTCGCTGATGACGAATTGACGGACGAGTTGGCTGACGAGCCTTGGCCGATCGCTGCGGAATAATCCGTCCGTTCCGGCCCCATTTCTCAGAACGAACCCGCGCCGCCGGAAGGTTTCTGGCGGCGTATCCGTTTGAGGTGCCGGTCTTGGGCGCGGAGTAGGGGAGGGCGGCATGAGGGCTGGACCTGGCGGGCGCTCGTGTCGAATGCTGAGGGCGAGCGTACTCGGGTTGGTTCCATGGCCCTAGACTTCACCGGCCGTGCGTCCGGGCGGGCGATCTTGAGCTTTTCCCAGTCTCCTGTTTGGGCATCCAGGCATTGAGCGCCCCTGCCGGTCACCCCTCGGTTTCGGGCGGTCTTGAACCGTCGGCCGGTCGTTTCAAGGTCGCTTTGCGCCGCGTTGCGGTCCAGTCCGGCTCGCTCGCAAAGTGGGCCCGCTCAGGCGCCTGAGGCTGTCTTTGGCCAACCTCGCCCTTCGCAAGCCCGCTTCGCTCGTCTCGCAGGCCCGGAACCTGTGAAAGCGACCGTCCTCATGACGGTTCTTTTTGACCGCACCGAGGGGCAGCCGGCAGGGGCCGGTCAAGACCCCGAGGTGCCTCAAAGACAGGAGTTTTCAGAAATGGCCAAGCCCGCAACCGCCTCTCGCCCCGCTTCCAAAGTCGTCCCGCTCCACAAGGGAACCACCCTCGAAATGGTCCGCCTCGCCTGTCCCGACAACAACCAAGCCGAGCGCATCTCCGCGAGCTTCGGCCTCCCCCTTCTCGACAGCGACGGCATCCGCGCCACCCACTTGCAACTGATCGCCGAAACGGCGTCGGCGCTCTCCGAGGGCCTCAAGGAGCGCGCCATGCAGATCCATCTGCAGCGGATCGTCGGCGCCTATGTCGGCTCGGCCCACGGTGCCGGTCAGTTCTACTCCCGCGCCGTCACCGAGGCGCGCGATGCAACCGCCAAGGCGGCCTGCGACGCCCGCGACGAAGATGTGGACGGTCCTGTCGGCTTCGACGGTCCTGCTCAACGTAAGCGGGAGTTCGCCGCCGACATGGGTCTTCAGGCCCACGCGCTCCGCATGGCGGCCGAGGGCGCGGTTGCCGCCTATGAGCAAGTGGTCGGCGAGCGCTGGAAGCCCTTCGAGCGCCCGGCCGATCCGGCGGCGCCGACGCTGGACCGCAAGGCGGCCGAACTCCAGATTGCCGCCTTCGGCTAATCGCCTCTGACATCAGGGCGGGGCCGAAAGGCCCCGTCTCAGCTTTTCCATTCTTGCACTTGAGCCGGAACGCTTGGCGCTTCCGGTATTTTGCCGAGGTTTGCTAACATCATAGAATTAAAGGAGATATGATGGTGCTCAGCCCTGAATGGTGCATCCTTTTCCGGCGCTTTCCGTCCTTACCAATAAGTGACCGTCAACATCATTAGGAGAAGAGTTGTGGATCAGGTTCAGGCACCGGCCGGTGTGCGACCAAACGATGGAATGAGAACCCGACCGGCACTTGCCTATCCGTGGCCGGGGACCATCGGCAATGAGGATTGCCGCCCGTCCACCCGCGACCGGGCGCCGTGTGGCGAGCCCGCAAGTTGCGTTCCCTCTACTCTGAATGAAGCCGGCAAACCAATGGGCCAGCCATGATCGGGGCGCTCGAACGTGAATCCTGGTCCGATGTGACCGCCAAGCTCAAGGACTTCATCGGCCGACGGATCCGCGACCCGTCCGACCGCGACGATGTGGTGCAGGATGTCTTGTTACGTGTTCTTGCCAACTTAAGTGATCTGCGGACGCCCGAGAATCCCGGGCCATGGATTTACCGGATCGCCCGCAACGCCATCGTCGATCACTGGCGCCGAACAGCCGGGTGGACAACGTATCCTCTTTCGGAAGATTGCGACGCCCCGGAAGCGGAGAACGAAGACGCCGTGCTGCAAGGCGTGGCTTCCCACCTGCATCTCCTCATCCGCCGCCTTCCCGAGCCATACCGCACCGCGTTGGTTCTTACCGAGTTGGAGGGATTGACCCACAAGGCGGCCTGCGAGCGCGTCGGCGTATCGCTGTCGGCGATGAAAACGCGAGTTCGGCGCGGCCGGTTGATGCTGAAGGATTCGCTGGAAGCGTGTTGTCGCTTGGGCATCACGCCGGGCGGCAAACTCATCGAGTGCGAGCCGAAGGCACCTTGCGTCGCTCGTGGCTCGTGAGACGACTGGGTTGGTTCCCCGTTCCCCACTAACTGTCTTGCCTAAAGCGGCTCGGTGCCGTTTCGGAGTCTCCCCCAAAGCAACACCGAGGACCGAACGGCAGAAGATCATCGTCTTTTGCGTCGGCGAACGGCCGTGCGCGGTCGGGTGAACCCTACCCCTCGTCGACGGCCACTCGCCAGGCATGGTGTCGCTGTCGCGGTCCTTACTCAACCCGCCGGAACGGACCTTCAATACGCATGAATTCGTTCCCTGGTTTTGTTATGTTGGCGTAGATGACGCCCTTTCCGAAATCCTCGACATGGACGACGGTGGTCTGGTTTTCTTCCTGCCAGGCCACCATGAAAACGTCCTGTCGGAGCGGCGTGACCTCGATCTTCACCGTTTCGACGAAGTCTTTGTATTTTCCTTTCATTCCATAGATCGTCAATGACGATATCGAATGAAATTCAAGTCTCACAAGCAAATCTCCGCCGTAATCAACTTCATAAAGGTTGCCAACGGCAGGGAAAACGTACGGGCTGGGCGTGTTGCTCGCCATGTATTCGATAGTAGGCATCTCACAGAGTCCTTCTGTTGGCTGTCATGGATGGTGAATTTAGGGGGTAATGTTCAGTCAGGCGGGGGAATGTTGTTTCTTCGGCGCGATGAGCGAAAGTATTGTCCAGAGCGAAAGCGACGCGAACAGCGTCAAGGCGCCGGCGAGGATATACATCCACTCGATGTGACCCGAGGCAATCAGCGAGCCGTTGGCCAAGGAGCCCAGCCCCCCGCCAACGAACATGCCGAAGCTGACCAGAGACATGACGGTACCGCGCATCATCGGCAGTAGGGCCTGTGCGTTCATGACGAGCGTCGACTGCAACAGAACAAAGGCCAGGCCAAATCCGAAGTAGCCAAGGACAAGGAAAAGGGTGGAGAGATGACCTGACGCCAGCGGTATCAGCAACATCAGCACGGAAGCTGATCCGGCTATGCCGGCAACCGGCACGAGCCTGGTTTTGAGCAATGGCTGCAATACCGGCAGGAGCTTGCTGCTCGTGATCGACCCAACACCGAAAGCCGCGACGACCAGCCCAACCGTTATTATTGGAAAGCCGGTCAGGGTCTGAACGTAGTACCCTGAGAAGGAGAAACTCCCAAATACAGAGAATCCGATGGCCAGAACGACCGTTATCATGCTGAGTAGAAGAGGGTTTCGGAATGCAGCCGCGTAAAACTTGAAGATGTTGAACGGCTCGCGCGCGACGTTCCCGTTCGGCACGAGGCGCAACACCAGTAGCGACAAAGCGAGTTCGGCCAAGCCGTACAGAATGTAGACGCCGCGCCAGGATCCGAACTGCGCCAGAACACCGCCGATGACCGTTGCCAAAGCGCCACCCAAAAAGCCGAGACCGAGGACTTTCGCCATCGCCCCCTGACGCTCGCGATCATTGAACTCGGCCCCGATCAACGCCATCGTGACAGGAAATATTCCGGCTCCGAGCAGGCCGCTCATGACCCTGAAAAACATCAAGGATTCCAGGTTGAAACTGAAACCGACAAGAATGCTGAAAAAGGAGGTCCCGAGTGCGGCCACTTTTATCACTCGGCCTTTTCCGAATTTGTCGGACAACGGCCCAAAGATGATAGTGAAAAGGCCAAAGCTCAGCATATAGGCGGTAACGGAAAGTCCTGCTTCCGATATGGATAGATTGAGGTCGGAGGCAATACTTGGAAGTAGAGAGGCCGCTGCGTAATTCTCGCCGTTTGCCCAGAATGCCAGGAACCCGAGAACATACGGTAGGGATGACTTTGAGGATTTGGTGTTGTTATCTGACATTTGATGTCGTTCCGGAGGCGGCAGGCAACGCGACGTGAGCGCGGGGATGCGCTTCAGATCGGATCTCGGCCAAAGGTGCGGCAGATGTCGTGAGCAGCGTTGCCTGCCAGCCCGTGTCGTCGGTTTGCCGCGTCATAAGGATGAAGCTATCAGTCGTCCTCAGCATTCCAGCTTGATGTCAATGGCTTGCGCGAGTTCCTCTCGCGAGAGGTAACGCCCGATGGCGACAATGCGTCCGTCGACGACGGTGATCGGCAGTCGTTCCATCGTCGTACCCATCTCCTTGAGCACTTCGGCATTGGCGGTAAAAGCCTGAGGCGTGCGCGCCAGACTGTAGCGACTGACCTCAACGCCGCATTTGGCAATCAAACGCAGGTCTTCGGCGACTCGGAACAGGGCAGGGTCGACCGTGCGTGAGCAGCAGGTCGGGCGATCATAGAGCTCAATTTTCATTTTGGTCCTCGCTTAAGTTAGGGGGCTAGATCTTCAGCTGATAAGCTGATGGAAAGAACGCGTTGCGATGGGGGCTGAGAGTACGTCCCGATCAAGCTCGTATAGGGTCCGTCGTGTTGGATGTGCTATGTAACAAGATTGAATACATAGCCGACGATCATGATACCGACCGATACGACGCCGACGAATACTGCGATCAGGGTAGGCTTGAGCACCTTGCGCAGAATGAGGATTTCCGGCGCGGAGAGGGCAATCACCGCCATCATGAAAGCCAGCACGGTTCCAAGCGCCGCTCCCTTGTCGATCAGCGCCTGCACCACCGGGATTATCCCTGCGGCGTTCGTGTACATGGGGACGCCCAGTATTACGGCGACCGGCACGGACCACCAGGCATCCTTGCCCATCACCGAGGCCATGACATTCTCGGGGACGTAACCGTGGATGATGGCACCCAGCGCGATGCCAAGCACGACGTAGAGCCATACTCGGCCCAGGATTTGCCGGACGTGAGACCACCCAAATTCAAATCGCTCAGGCCAGGTCTTGGTTGCAGCGATCTCCTCAAGCCCCTGTGTTGCCTGTATCTTCTGCACCCAGTCTTCCAGATGACGTTCCATGCCCAGATGACCGATGATCAAGCCTGACACGATGGCGACCGCCAGCCCCATCCCGAGGTAAAGAGCGGCAATCTTCCAGCCGAACAGCCCGAAAAGCAGCACGAGCGCGACCTCGTTCACCATGGGTGCCGAAATCAGGAAGGAGAACGTCACCCCCAGCGGTACGCCCGCTGAGAGGAACCCAATGAATAATGGGACCGCCGAGCACGAGCAGAACGGCGTTACGATGCCAAGCGACGCCGCCAGAGCATTGCCAACGCCCGTCCGCCTTCCGTGAAGCAAGGCGCGCGTACGTGCTGGCGAGAAAAAGGTCTGAATGATGCCCATTGCGAAGACAATGGCGACCAGCAACAGGAGGATATGGGGGGTATCAAGGACAAAGAAGTGTACGGCTTCGCCGAGGCGCGTATCACGACTCAGTTGCGCGAGCGCGATGACGCCATCGGCGACGTCCGACAGATGATTGAAGAGAAACCACCAAATGAGCGCTGCGACGGCGAGCCACACCAGCCAGACGCTTAGAGAGCGCCTGGATCGAGTGACGGCGGAACTGTCGGTCATTGAACCCCTCCGAATAATCCTGTGTTCACAGGTAGAGACGGAGAGCGCTGCAATTGGGTGCAAGAAACTGATGCCTACTTCGTAGGATTTTCGCGGAGGAAGGCGGTCCGGCGTGGCGGAGCCGTCCCCCTGAAGTACAGCCGGGAGCGCCACCCGCGAGCACACACGTCTGGTTGACCGTGCCTTTCGGTTCATCTCATCGGATGGAGTTGAACGGGCCACTGAATGGACGATCGGCCTCGGTGGCTTCCTGTTCCAAACGGATTGTTAGTCCGAATGCACTTCTGTAGAATGATTGCATTGCTAGCAGTGGGAAAGAGGTGCTTTATATGCCTTCCATCACCATCAGGAACGTGCCGGACGACGTTCATCGGGCCCTTCGCGTCCGCGCAGCACAAAATGGGCGCAGCGCCGAGGCGGAAATCCGTGACATCCTCGCAAAGGCGGCAAAGCCCGAAGGTCGCGTGATGCTCGGTTCTCTGCTTGCTTCGATCGGCAGCGAAGCGGGTCTCTCCAACGCGGATGTCGAGGCGCTCAATAGTTTGCGCGACAAGACTCCGGCCGAGCCCGCGAGCTTCGAATGATCCTGATCGACACCAATGTGGTCTCGGAGCCCTGGAAGCCGGCGCCGGATGCCCGTGTTCTCGCCTGGCTCGATGTCCAGGCCATCGAAACCCTGTTTCTGTCAGCCGTTACCGTCGCCGAACTGCGGTTCGGTATCGCAGCGATGCCAGAGGGCAAGCGTCGGACGGTCCTGCATACTCGCCTCGAAGACGAAGTGCTGCCGCTTTTTTCCGGCCGTATCCTGCCCTTCGATCTCGAAGCCTCGAGGGCTTACGCGACGTTGATGGCAGCGGCACGCGCCTCCGGCAAGGCGGTCGCCGCGACCGACGGCTATATCGCCGCGACGGCTCTCGCCCGCGGTTTCTCGGTTTCCACCAGGGATGTGAGCCCATTTGAAGCGGCGGGGCTCAAGGTCATCAATCCCTGGGCTATTCAATCGTAGCCGGCTCCAGGCACGTGAGGGGCTGCTGGGGGGCGAAGCTTCGCCCTATTCCCTAATCACTCGACAAGACACTGTTGGGCGCGCTCGCAGGGATAGGATTCTATCTGGAGCGTTACGTGGCTGATCCCGAACTCATGCTCGAGTTCGTCCGCGACAAAATCGATGAAGTCATCTTGGTCCGCTCCGGTCCGGACCACATGCGCCGCGAGGGCCGTGCGGGTGGTGGAAAGTGCCCAGATGTGGAGATCGTGAACACCGGTGACGCCATTCTGGGCGCCAATCCACGCAGCGACTGCATGCCGGTCCACCCCGGATGGCACTCCATCCAGAAACAGCTCCAGAGACTCTCGCATCAGACCCCAGGCGGAAAAGGCAATCACTACGCTGACGGCAATGGCCGTCGCGGAATCGAGCCACTGCCAGTTCGTCAGCATGATGCCGCCGGCGGCGAGCACGACCGCGCCCGAAACACCGGCGTCGGTGGCCATGTGCAGGAAGGCACCTTTCGCGTTCAGATCGCCTTTTCGAGATTTCATGAAAAGAAGAGCCGATCCGGCATTCACACCAATGCCCAGCAGCGCGACGATCATCACCGTCAGGCCCGGTATCTCGACCGGCGTGGTAAGACGGGATGCCGCTTCCCAGATCACAATGCCGACGCCGATCAGAATGGCCGTGGCGTTGAGCATGGCCGCCAGGATCGTGGCGCGTCCCAGGCCCCAGGTGAAGCTCATCGTTCCCGAACGGTTGGCCAGCGAGGCGGCGAACCAGGCGATCAGCAAACCCGCGACATCCGTTAGGTTGTGCGCGGCATCTGCGAACAAGGCCAGCGAGCCGGTCAGCGAGGCGGCGGCAGCCTCTACCGCCACATAGGTGACGTTGAGCCCTACGGCCCACCGAAAGGCGGGGCCGAGATCGGAGGGCGGTGCATGATCATGGGCCATTTGTCGGGTCTTTGCGTGTGAGCGTGTCAGCAGCAGGTTCCAGCGGTGACCTTGGATTTGGACGAACTATCGCAGCCGCACGAAGCCTCGCTGGATGCATCTTCCTCGCCGCAGCAACAGGAGGACGCCTGGCCAGACGGTGCGATTGACGCATCGCCGTGCACGGGAAAACCACGCTCTATCCAGCGTTGCATGCCGTGCTTCATGTTGGCAACGCGCTCGTATCCTTGATACATCAGGAAATAGGTCGCCTTCAGACTGCGCGCACCGACCTGGCAGGCCAAAATAACATCTCGGTCGCGCGGGATCTCATTCCAACGAGCCTCAAATTCCGACATTGGCACGTTGATGACTTCGCAATCGGCAAAACTGACCCTGGCCAGTTCATCGGCCTCGCGGACATCCACCAACAGCGCGCCATCCTTGAGCAGCCCGCGCGACGTGGTCGGGCAGACCTCACGTGCTTCGGCGAGTTCTTTTTTAGTCGTTTCGGTCATCTTGCTTTCTTTCCTGCCTGGGGCGGAGGTCGCCGATCCGTCGAAAAACATTTCGTCAGTGCTTTGCGGCCAACCAACCTTCGATCATTTCGCGCGTCGGAACCGACCCCGTGTGAACGACCTTTCCGTCGATCACGACGCCCGGCGTGGACAAAACGCCGTAGCTCACGATCTCGCGCATGTCTTCAACCTTCGTGAGTTGAGCCTGTATGCCCCTGGACTGAATGACCTTCTCCAAGGCTTCGCTTGTTGCCTTGCATCTCGCGCACCCCGGACCCAGAATCTTGATTTCCATTTTCTTCACCTCGTTCAAGTTTTACTGACGATCAACGTTATGACGTCTGCGTATGAGAGACGCGGAAAGGCTTCGTCATAACAAACCCCACACCATCTTTGCCGCCGTCGCCAGAAGAACGACGCCAATGACATACTTGAGTTGATGGCTCTTCAGCTTTTCGCTCATGAGCCAGGCACCCAACGCCGCCCCGGCTATCGAGGCCGCCGCCGTCGATCCCACGAGAACGTAGTCGACACCCGACAGTGTTGCGTGGGCCAGAAAGCCGGTCAGCGAAGCGAACACGATGGCGAAGGAAGCCGTGGCGGACGCGTTCTTTGGATCGAGTCCGGTTCCAACGAGAGCTGGAACGATGATGCTCCCGCCACCGACACCAAGGAGACCTCCGACGAAACCGGCAATACCCCCGATGGTGGAGCCTTGCACCATCTGTGTCCGGACGCTGCTTTTCCGACCGGTTGGCTTGGGCGAGTAAAGGAGCATCATCAAGCTGGCGAAGACCAGAAAGCCGGAAAACAGCCAAAGCAACACGTGGCGATCAAGTCCCTGGCTGACATGGACACCGAGCGGGGACAGGATGACGGCAACCACGGTGATGGGGATTGCCAGTTTCCAGACCACCAGCTTCTTGCGAATGAAGGTTGCTGTCGAAACACTGGTCGAGATGGCGTTCAACAGGAGAGCGACAGCCATCGCCGCGTGAATTTCCACGCCCAGAGCCAGGAAGATGGGAACCAGGATAAAAGCCGCGCCGACACCGGCCATGGCCATGATCGCGGTCAAAACGAGCGTAGACGCCGTTGCGATGGCTATCAGCATGTTGCCAACCCCTTACGCGCGTTTGGGCTCGGCGATGCCGGTCAAACGCTCATGGCAGGGGATACAGACGCGTTTGCCGTCCGCTATGCGCGCATAGCCTTCGACAACCATTTCGCCGCAGCCTTCGCAAATGAAACTGGCGAATGAGTGCTTATGCTGGTCGACTTTGTAGTCGAAGATTTCACCAACGGTTAGCAACATGTCGTCCGGGGCACCGAGGACGCGGTCGAGCAGCGGCTGGACGACTTCGGGGGGAACTTTCGAAGCCGGAATTCCCTTCTCGCGATAGTCCTTGAAGAACGACGTCTGCTTGTTGGCGAGCATCGCTTCGCCTTTGGGGGTTACCCGAACGGCACGCCCCGAAGCGACGTCCACCAGGGTGACGCCCCATTTTCCGTAGTGCAGTTTTTTGATGTTGCCTTTGCCATAGGTACAGCCGGTGATCATTTGGACGCCATCGACGAAGCAGGTGGCGCAATGGTCCTCGCCGAGTTCGACCAGTGCCAGCAATTGGCCGTCCTTGGCCCGCTCGACGCCGAGGGCATTGAGCGCCGCCGCGCCGCCGCGCAAGCCCATCGGCATGGCCGGGCATTTGTGGCCGTGCAGGATTAGTCCCGGTTCGAGATAGTCGGATGCATTGATCATTATTGAAATCCTTCGTTTTGCGCGGGCTTTCGCCTTGCGAACTTCCTCACGCTCACGTCGTCAGCTTTTGGAACAACGGCTTCAGGCGCTCGTGATAGATGGCAACGATGGCGGCCTCGTCGCCTGCCAGTGGCTTGACGGGCACGAGGTCCATCACGCCGTTGGCGGACAGGTCGGATTCGTACATGGTCGCGGCGGCGCCTCGGGCCATGGCCGCGACCGCTTCCCGGGCCGCGGCCACCGTCAGGCCGAATTCGACGGCCAGTCGTTCCAGTTCCCTGAACTGGAACCACAGATAGGTCGGCCCCATGGCTGAGATCAGCGCATAGGCCTCGATCGTTCCTTCGTCGACCACCGGACAGTCGCCGAGCGGCACCATCAGGGCAATGAGCGCTTCTCGCTCCGCATCGGAAAGCGCTGGGGCGAACGCAATGGGATTGTAGCCTTGGCCGACGATCGAGGGCGCGTTGGGGTTCTGCCGGGCAATGCGAGCAAAGCCGCCGAGCAGTCGGGAGAGATCGGCGAACCTGACCTTCGGTGCCAGCGAAAGCAGGATCGCCGAGGGCTTGAGATGGCGACCGATTTCGGGCAGCACATCGGCCAAAACCGGCGGATGCAGACCGACGATGACGAGGTCGGCAGAGGCTGCCTCGGCAAGACTGCCGCTCTTGACGGTCGGATAGGCGGCGGCGAGTTTCTCCGCTGCGTCCGAGTTGGCGTCGAAGGCGACGACGGCGTCGGGAAGGACGCCGGCTTGATCCCAGCCTTCGAGCATGATGCACGCAATGCGCCCGGCGCCGATGAACCCGATGGTTTTCATGTTTGGCTCTTCTGTCGCCTCAGGCGACGAACAAGGCGTTGAAGAGATAGCCGACGGTGACGATGCCGAGCCCGACGACGCCGATGAAGACGGCGATCAGCTTCACGGTCAGCACCTTCCTCAGGATGATCATTTCCGGCAGCGACAGGGCGATCACCGCCATCATGAAGGCGAGCACGGTACCGAGCGCCGCACCCTTGCCGATCAGAGCCTCGACGATGGGGATGATGCCGGCGGCGTTGGAATACATGGGGATGCCAACCACGACAGCGGCAGGTACTGACCACCAAGCATCCTTGCCCATGATCGAGGCCAACAGTTCGGCCGGCGCGTAGCCGTGGATCAGGGCGCCGATCGCGATACCGGCGATCACCCACAGCCAGACTTTGCCGACGATATCCGCCACCGCGTCTAGTCCGGCACGAAGGCGGGCGACGACTGTCAGCCGCTGGTCGGGGAGTTCGGCATTGCCCATCCGAACGTCACGCACCCAGGGCTGCAGCCATCCATCGAGATGGAAGCGGCCGATGACGAAGCCGGCGAGGATGGCCAACCCGAGACCGGAGGCGAGATAGGTCACGGCCACTTTCCAGCCGACGAGGCCGAACAACAGGCCTAGGGCGACTTCGTTGACCATGGGAGAGGCGATCAGGAAGGAGAAGGTGACGCCGAGCGGCACGCCGGCCGACACGAAGCCGATGAATAGCGGCACCGCCGAGCAGGAGCAGAAGGGTGTGACGATGCCGAGCGAGGCAGCGGCGACGTTGCCGACGCCCTCCCGTTTGCCGGAAAGGAGACGACGGGTGTTCTCGGCCGAGAAGAAGCTTCTGACGACACCCATGGCGAAGACGACCAGGGTGAGAAGCATGAGGACCTTTGGCGTGTCGTAGAAGAAGAACGCAAGGGCCTCTTCGAGGTGACTTTCAGGCGCGATCGGAAGCTGGGCGACTGCCCAGGCGGAGACGGGTTCAAGGACCCAGTAGACCGCAAACCAGGCGACCAGCCCGAGCACGGTTGTGGCGAGCCAAATGGTCGGCCGTGGACCCACGGAAGGTCTGGGGGTGGGAGAGGGACAACAGGTGCTCATGCCGCTTCCTCCTGCCGATCCTCTGGCAGGGCCAAGGCGGCATCGACAAGCGCCACAACGGCCGCCTGCAGGCTCGGGTTGCGCCGATAGCGAACCCATTGGGCATCCCGGCGATCGACGACCAGTCCGGCGACCTTGAGTGCCGCCATATGGCGCGACATCCGGGATTGGGACGCGTCGATCTTGCGCATCAGTTCGCAGACACAGTGCTCATCGCCATCCCAAATAAGCCTGATGGCGGCGAGCCGGGTCGGGTCGGCCAGAGCGGACAGAAGGGTGATCGGATCTTTCATGTGCTTTTCCGGTTATGCGTGTATCAGCAAATTATAATGTAAAGAGGAGCATTGCAAGCCTATTGATGTCTTCCATATTTCGTTTATTGTCGAATTATGGAATTATCAGAAGCCATGGACGCGTTCGCGGCCCTTTCCCAAATCACGCGGTTGGAGGTCTTTCAGCTGCTTTTGCGCCATGAGCCGGACGGCTTGGCGGCCGGGGATATTGCCGCCGCGCTTGGTGTGCCGCCCAATACCCTCTCAGCCCATCTCGCCATCCTGACCCGGGCCGGACTGACCACAGCGGAGCGGCGAAGCCGTTCCATCGTCTACCGGGCGAGAACGACCCACGTCAGCCGTCTGGTGGATTTCCTAGTCAAGGACTGCTGCGGCGGTAACCCTGAACTGTGCCGGATTCCGCACCCTCTTCCTCAATCCTCGCTGTCAAAGGACGACATCATGCCTGATCGCCCGTACAACGTACTGTTCCTCTGCACCGGCAATTCCGCCCGCTCCATCATGGCCGAAGCCATTCTCAACCATGACGGTGCCGGCCGCTTTCGCGCTTTCTCCGCCGGCAGTCATCCAACCGGCAAGGTCAATCCGATCGCCCTCGAACTGTTGACCGAGGACGGATTCTCGACCGAGGGATTGCGCTCCAAGAGCTGGGATGAATTCGCCGAGCCCGGCGCGCCGGAGATGGATTTCGTGTTCACCGTCTGTGACAACGCGGCCGGCGAAACCTGCCCGGTCTGGCCGGGGCACCCGATGACTGCCCACTGGGGCATTGAGGACCCGGCCCGAGTCGTCGGGACCCATATTCAGCAGAAAACAGCCTTCGTCACCGCTGCGCGCTATCTCAAGAACCGGATCACCAACTTCCTGGCGCTCCCGGTCCGGAGCCTCGATCGTTTGGCCCTCACCAGCCAGCTGCGCGATATCGGTCGGCTCGATGGCGCCACGGCCAAGGCAGGAGAGACCAAATGAGTTCCGTTGCCCGCCGCCTGTCTTTTCTTGATCGCTATCTGACCGTCTGGATCTTTGCCGCCATGGCGATCGGCGTCGGCATCGGCTACGTCCTGCCGGGCGTCGAGGCGCTGATCAACTCCTTCCAGGTCGGCACCACCAACGTGCCGATCGCCATCGGCCTTATCCTCATGATGTATCCGCCGTTCGCCAAGGTGCGTTACGAGGACCTGCCGGAGGTGTTCGCCGATGTGAAGGTTCTCGTCCTGTCGCTGGTCCAGAACTGGTTGATCGGACCGGTACTGATGTTCGCGCTGGCCATCATCTTCCTGCCGGACAAGCCCGAGTACATGGTCGGCCTGATCCTGATTGGCCTTGCCCGCTGCATCGCCATGGTGGTGGTCTGGAATGAACTGGCCAAGGGATCGACGGAATACGCGGCCGGTCTCGTCGCCTTCAACTCGATCTTCCAGGTGCTGTTCTACAGTGTCTTCGCCTGGTTCTTCGTCACCGTCCTGCCGCCGGTCTTTGGGCTGACGGGCTCCGTGGTGGCGATCTCCATTGGCGAGATCGCGAAAAGCGTCTTCATCTACCTCGGCATCCCCGCCATCGCCGGCGTGCTGACGAGGGTGATCATGCTCCGCTTCGTCTCCAAGGACTGGTATCACAGCCATTTCGTGCCGAAGATCGGCCCCATCACGCTGATTGCGCTGCTGTTCACCATCGTCGTCATGTTCTCGCTGAAGGGGAACCTGATCCTGACCATCCCCGGCGATGTGGTGCGGATCGCCATTCCCTTGCTCATCTACTTCGTGGTGATGTTCGCGCTGAGCTTCGTGCTCTCGCTCAAGGCCGGCACGGACTACAAGCGCTGCACGACGCTGTGCTTCACGGCGGCCAGCAACAACTTCGAGCTGGCGATTGCAGTGGCCGTCGCGGTCTTCGGCATCAACTCTGGCGCGGCGTTCGCCGCCGTCATCGGTCCTCTGGTCGAAGTGCCGGTGATGATCGGTCTCGTCAACGTGGCGCTGTGGACGCGCCGCTTCTTCCCAGCCGAGAAGCTGTCGCTTCGCACCTGAATAGAGGGCTCTCCGCATGGATGTGACCATCTACCACAACCCTGCCTGCGGCACGTCGACGAACACGCTGGCCCTCATCCGCCACGCCGGCATCGAGCCAACGGTGATCGAGTATCTGAAGGCGCCGCCCGATCGGGCGACGCTTCGGGGCCTGATCTCCCGGGCAGGGATGAAAGTCCACGACGCGCTGCGGCAGAAGGGTACGCCCTATGCTGAGCTGGGGCTTGGTCCCGATATGCCGGAGGATATCCTGCTCGATGCCATGATGGCGCACCCGATCCTGATCAACCGGCCGCTTGTGGTGACGCCGAAGGGTGTGAAGCTCTGCCGCCCCTCCGACATGGTGCTTGATCTCCTTCCGGAGGAGCCTCTGCCCGATTTCATCAAGGATGACGGCGAGCCGGCGTTGCGTGACACAGCCGTGACCGGTGACGATGCTGGCCTCTTGGCCGCGCTCGCCGTAGCGGACCTGCCGACCTATGATCTATCGGAGCCCGGCCGGGCCTTCTTCGCCTTCCGGAGCCTTTTCGGCGAGCTTCTCGGCTACGGCGGATTCGAGCTGTATGGCGAGGAAGTCTTCCTGCGCTCCCTGGTCGTTCTGCCCGAACGGCGGGGTGCCGGCGTCGGCAAGGCGATTGTCGCCCGCCTGGCTCGGCGGGCCTTTGATCTCGGTGGCCGGCGCCTGTGGCTTCTGACCACAACGGCGGTACCGTTCTTCGAGACGATCAAGTTCAAACACGTCGATCGGGCGGACGCCCCGGCCAGTATTCTGGCAACGCGGCAGGCCCAAGGGCTCTGCCCGTCGTTGGCTGCCGTGCTCACGCGGCCGATTTATCTGTAGAGACCGTGGCGTCCCATGGGACGCTACGGCGCATCCGGGCGATTTCCAGGAAGGCGGCAACGCCAAGACATCCGATGCCCACAAGCACGGCGAGAGCCCCTTCGGCGCCGATATGGTCGACCATGAAGGCGAACAGAAAGGGTGCGATGGCCCCTGCGAACTGTCGGGCCTGCGCCATCCTGCCCATCAGTGCGCCGTAACCCTCGCTGCCGAACAGCGCCAGCGGTAGCGTCCCCTGCACGATGCTCTTGAGACCCGAGCCGAAGCCCAGAAGCACGGCGAACACGACCGCGCCAGCGACGGCAGGCGCGGACAGGGCCAGCATCAGCACGGCAAGCGGCGCCGCGACGGCGGCGATGAGCGTAATCGAAAGCGGATGACGGCCGGCGCCAAACACCATGTTGACGAAGCGCACGCCGACCTGCGCCGGGCCAAACAGGGTTGAAACCAGAAGCGCCGCCGCACCGAGGCCAAGCCCCTGCAACACCGGCACCATCTGCGCCAGGAGCGCCGACAGGACTACGCTTGACAGCGCGAATCCGCTCGTTGCCAGCAGGAATAGGCGCGCGGTCGGCGTTGCTGATGGCGCACCCGAGTCCCCCTTAGGAGTCGCACGCGTCGGGTCGTGCGCGGGGCGTCGCCGAGCTAGCACGATATGGATTGGCAGCGCCACGAAGACATTGAGCCCGGCATAGAATCCTAGAACGAGGCGCCAATCTAGCACGGTGACCAATTCCGAGGTCAGCGGCCAGAAGATCGTCGAGGCAAATCCGGCGATCAGTGTGAGATAGGTGATATGCGTCCGCGCCGCCTGGCCGCCAGTCTGAACCAAAGCTGTAAAGGCAGCCTCGTAGAGTATGAGCGGCGCCCCGACCTGCAAGGCTAGGAGCGCCGCCGCAAAGGTTATCGGCCCTGGCGCCAGGGCCATGCCGGCGAGCGCGGCGGCGGCAATCGTCGATCCCGCCGCCATCAACCGGCCGGCACCGCGCCGGTCCATCTGTCGGCCGCTCCATGGCGACACGGCCCCGCCGATCAGGAGCGTTCCGGAAAAGAGCCCGAACAGCCAGGATGTCGGCAGGCCGAAGCTTGCGCCAACGCGATCAGCGACGATGGCAAAGCTGTAGTAGGTCGTACCATAGCCGATGATCTGGGTCAGACCGAGCAGGCTGACGACGACAGCCGGGGACAGGCGCGGCGCCGGCACCGACTAGACGGTGCCGGGTTTGGTTGCCCGCACGAAGGCGCTGAAGATCTTGCCATCGACCTGCGCCGCCAAAGCGTCAACATCGAGGTCCTTGTTGACCAGGAATCCGCGCGCATCCTCGGCCCGATAGATGCGGGTCGGCTCAACATCGATGTTGACGAAGCCGGCCGCTGCCAGCTTACCGCGATAGTCGTCTTCATCGAGCGCGCCGGCAATGCAGCCTGCCCAGGCCAGAACGTCCTTGCGGATCGGCGCGGGGATGTCGCCCCGCGTCACCACATCGGACACCGCAAAGCGGCCGCCGGGCCTAAGTACCCGGAAGGCTTCCCGCAGAACCTGGCTCTTGTCGGCCGACAGGTTGATGACACAGTTCGAGATGATGACATCCACGGAGCCGTCAGGCAGCGGAATCGCCTCGATCTCGCCTTTCAGGAACTCGACGTTCTCAGCGCCGGCTTGGCGTTGATTGTCCCGCGCCAGCGCCAGCATCTCGTCCGTCATGTCGAGACCGTAGGCCTTGCCGGTCGGACCAACGCGCTTGGCCGACAGCAGAACGTCAATGCCTCCGCCCGAGCCTAGATCAAGCACCACCTCACCGGCCTTCAGCTCGGCGAGTGCGGTCGGGTTACCGCAGCCGAGCGAGGCCAATACGACCTTCTCAGGCAGGCTGCCCGCCTCGATCGCGGAATAGAGATCGGAGGTCACCGGGTTCTTGGCCGTGCCCTCGGTCGAGCAGCAGCTCGTTCCGCAGCCGCAACTGCCGCCGCTTCCGGCCTTGAGCGCCGCCTCGGCGTACTTCTCGCGCACGACTTCCTTGATCGAGCTTTCCGACATGATGTTCTCCTCGCAACAGGTAACCTTTTCGGGGGAGACGGCCTTGTTCCGGGTGCAGCACTCGGCGAACAGGAACGCGAGAATGCTCTCCAGCGCCTCGGCATTGGCCGAGTAGCGGAGGAAATTGCTTTCCCGCTTCACGTTCACCAAACCCTCGTTCTTCAACTTGTCGAGATGATGGGAGAGTGTGGACGGGGCGATGCCCAGCTCGCTACCCAATTCGCCGACGACGAGCCCATGAGGATGGGCCGCCAAGAGCAGGCGAACGATCCGCAAGCGGGTTTCGGTGCCCAGCGCCGCCATCATGTCGGCGAAGCGGGCAAGTTCCTGATCGGGGTCAGTCGTCATGGTATCTCCTTCTGTATTTCTATAATTGCAGAATTACAGAATGTAAAGGCGAACCCAGAAGCAGAGCAGAGGCATTCAGAAGTGCGGAAGTTCCCCTTTTCTGCGTCTCGCAGGGAGTCCTTGCCTTAACCGATTACTGAATAGCTCCGAGTTTCGGAGGCACCCTCGGGTTGGCTTTTCTGCTGCTTTTTTGATCGCGACGGCGACGGCATCCCTTTCGCGGTCATGGGCAGATAAAGCCGGAGCAACAGGAGATTGACTGGCTGCGTAAGGAAGTCGCGAAGCTGAAGGCGGAGCGTGACATCCTAAAACTGGCGGATGTCATCTCTCTGCCGGCTGCTGCGACGTTTGATCGCGCGCGCCCATATGAATACCCACGCGGTCGGGCTATCGGGCGTTTGTTCGCTTGGGTAGCCGCGCTTCGATGTGAGTCTCGCCGACAGACGCAATGCCGACTGGACCAATGAGGCTTCACATTCCTTTCCCGTCTGCTGGCCGACCCTTCTGCGGGCTCGATGTGGCATGTCTGACCGGAGCACGGCTTCGCCTCGATCGTCTTCCCGCAACTTTCGTTCAAAACTTTCTTCCCCTGCTCACAGGCTCGCATTCCTCGCGAAACAACAAAGCTTTGTCCGAACGTCCTCCACATGCGTTTCGGCTCTGACGAGTGCGGTCCGATCGTCCCCGATCTTTTCGACTGCCATCGAGGCCGCGAAGGGCGCGGTCCGAAACGAGCGAAAAGGAACATCATCATGGCGACCATCGGTTCTTTCACCGCCTCCGACATCTTTCACCGGTTCGATCCGCACGCTGACGCTTAACGTCAAGGCTCGCTTCCAGCGCGTCGACAACCCTTCGGACAAGGGGCCGCACTACCGCATCTACGCGGCCGGCAATGTTGAACTGGGCGCAGCCTGGCAGAAGCGCTCGGAACAGACCGACCGGGACTACCTCTCGGTCAAGCTCGACGATCCGAGCTTCCCGGCTCCGATCTACGCGACGCTTTCCGAGGTCGAGGGCGAGACCGGCTTCCAGCTCATCTGGTCTCGTCCCAACAGGGACTGACACCTCGGGCGCAGGCGGCCCCGCCCATCGCGGCGGGGCCGGTGCGACGGGCCAAGCCAACTGTGCCGCCGCATCGAAAGGGGCGCAATTGGCGCCGCCGCTGGATGCCTCTCTTTGGAAGCCCGGAGAACCTGTGTAGAGTGAAAACACATGTTCGACGCGGTCATTGCGGCCGCCGAACGATAACAACTTCACCGGTGTTTCCATGCTCTCCCATCAGCTGCTTCGCAACCACGCGGGCATCGTGCTCATAGGGGACTATGGCACTCTCCGGCTGCTGAACGAGGTTGTTCGAGACGTTAATGAGCGTTCACCGCTCGTTCGGGACAAAGAGGGTGCTTTTCTTGTACTCGCCCATGACGCCCGGAAAGCCTACGAGCAGCAGCGTGAGATTATTCAACCGCCGGAGCATTTCGAAGAAATCGGCGTCCGCTACGGCGTGGCGATCCTCTGGCCAGTTCTTCTCCCGCAGCAGCGGATGCTCCGGGAATCTCTTGCCTGGATCGACCACGGAAAGAAGCACCAAGCGATCACCTATGCCCTCGAAGCCGTCATTGAAGAGGCGCTAAGGGAAGACTTCGGCTCGAGAGAGCCAGCTGTGACCGAGGCTTGGCAACGGCTCGATCCAGCGCATCTCGGCTTTTTCGAAAGGTTGCATACACGCGGCGCTCTGTTTTGTTCCTGGACGAAGAGCCAACGGCGCCAGCTCTTGCCGAGCCTTCTGTGGAGCTTCCACCCACTTTTCGGGGTTGGCGCTGGCGCCTATCCTTTTGGTCCCAACGAGCAGGTGACACCAGAGGATCTGGCCGCCTGGGAGGGCTACGAATGGCCTGATCCCAAGCTCTAGGCGGACCGGGACGAGTGATCTTCCGGTGGGCGGCCTTAATGCAAGCCCGAATGGGCGGCGGCCCATTGTCCGGCCTTTCACCTGAACAGCATTTCTATATCGGTCATTGCACGAAACAGCTTCAGAGGCTGGTCCGGAAATGGCTGGAAGCTCTCGCGCTCATAGAAGCGCTTGGCGGCTTGATCCTTGGCATCGACGATGACCGCGAACGAGGCGATCTCGCTACATACTGCCCGATAGAGCGCGTCTGCCAGAAGAAATCGGCCGTAGCCCTTGCCTTGGTGCCGTTGATCGACGGCGAGCCGGCCGAGCAACGTCGCCGGGATGAGTGGATAGCGCGGTAGCTTGCGGGTGAGGGCGTTCGGCAATTCTGGCAAGCGGATCGCCGTCGCCGACAGCGTGTAGAAGCCTGCAATGTTGCCATCGGCCAGAACCAGCACGAAGGGCGCGGCGACCCTCTTGCGCGCCTCTTGTCCGGCCTGCGTCCGAAAATAACGGTCGAGCGGCTCCACGCCGCACGCAAACTCCGTGCGATCGTGAATGGCGCTGAGAGCCTCGATGCGCGGAATGTCCGCCGCTTCCCCTTCCACTTGTCAGACGCCCGTCTTTTCGCGGTAGAGGCGGATCGTTTCGCGCAGCCGTTCGTTGACCGGCCGCGGTTCAGTCAACGCCTTCACGAAGGCCTCGCTATCCCGCACGGAGAGCGATAGATGCTGATGTTCCTCGATGGCACGCCGCGCCGCGTCCTGGACGCTCGTCAGAACGAAATCCGTGACCGTGCGCCCCTGCAGTGCCGCCGCGTGCTCGATGAGGCGCTTCTGGTCAGAGGTGACGCGCGTTTCCAGGCGCTCTCCCCGGACCCGACCGGAAGAGGATTTCTTAGCCGCTTCAGCCATTTTCTCGGTCTCCTATTCGTGCATTATGTACGGCCAGTGGCCGGGAAAATCAACAAATAGTTGATTCCTGCGCGGCGCTCTGGCGGAGACTCAAGACGGTAGCCGACGTGCGGCTCTCGAGCCTCCGCACCGGTCTCTTTCAGAAAATACAGAAATGCTGTATATGATGGGAATACAAGATCAAGGAGGCCGCCATGCCCGTTGACGCATCCTACACGACGAGCGATCTTTCGCGGAAATCAGGCGACATCATCGCCGAGGCCTTGCGCCGGCCGGTGACCATCACCCAGCGCAACAAGCCGCGCCTCGTGATCCTCAATATCGAGGATTACGAGAAGCTTCTGAAGCGCTCCGACACCCGGTCGGTCGGAACGATCGAGACCATGCCGGATGATCTCTTGAGCGAGTTCGAATCGGCGGTCGAAGTCTACACGCGCGAAGATGAACCCTCGCGGTCATGAGCTTCGAACAGCTCCAGACCGGTGTCGTCCTTCGCTACGCCTATCTCTGGGCGCGCCAATCCAAGGCGGGTGAAAAGGAGGGACGCAAAGACCGACCCGTCGCGGTCGGCGTTCGACTCGCACGCAAGAGCGGTGATCTGATCCTGTTCTTTCCCATCACGTCCAAGGAGCCGGAAGCGTCCCGGTTCGCCGCCGAGATTCCGCCCATCGAAAAGCGCCGGGCGGGCCTCGATGCCGACATGCGCCTCTGGCTTATCCTCGACGAGTACAACACCGACATCGTCGGCCAATCCTTCTATCTTGAGCCGGCGCCGCCGCTCGGCAGCTTCAGCAAGGCATTCTTTCTGCCATTGCTGCGTGCTCTCGTGGCGCGGCGCAAGACGACGACCGAAGTCAACAGGTTCAGGTGAGGCACTCGCGATATCCGCGGCTCGCCTTCTGACGCTGGATCTTCGCAAAGTACGCCAGCGCCTCTTCCTCTTGCGAGAAGCTCATCGCCCTCATCTGGCCGCGCGTGCCGATGCGGCCCCAGCGCCGTGTCAGGCAGACATCGCCGAACAGCGTCGGCTCGATCGACAGCGCGTAGAAGCGCGCCATGTTGCGGGTGGCATCTCGGTGTTCGATATAGAGATGGCGAGAGGTTGCAGTCATACAGCAAGGATCGCCAATCGATGCCATCGCGTCCAACGACAGTTTTGAATCGATGGGGTGACGTCGATTCATGGCCGTGATGGGTCGCGAGTTCCATCAGGCGGTGCTCGACCAGGAAGCATAAAAGGCCATTCGGTCGGGCTCACTGTCTTTCCTTCTCGAACCTGTTCTCTCTTACACAAGCCAGCATTTCACCGCGCCGGAACCAGATGGCACGGCCGCACCGAAGCGGCGGATTGCCGGCGGTGAAGACGATCTGTTCGTCAGCTCTCATCCGCAGGACTTCGTGCGGCTGGATCAGCGGACGGGAGCCAAGCAGTTTCGACCTCGTGCGGGACGAACCGGACGTCTGCGACGACCGGCTGACTTGTTCGATTTCGACGGTCGTGGTGCCACAGCGCCGGGAGATATAGTCGGCGGTCTCGGGATCGTTGACGGCGGCGAATGAGATCCAGCTGACGCTTTCGAACCATTTGCTGGCGGCGTCATGGCCGCCATAGGTCTCGCGCATCTGGCCGATGGACTGGAAGAGCAGGGTGAGCGTGACGCCATACTTGCGGCCGGCGTCGCGGGCGGTCTCGAGGATGCGCATGAACCCGAGACGCGCCACTTCGTCGAGCAGGAACAGCGCGCGCCCTTCGATGGCGCCGTTGCGATTGTAGATCGCGTTCATGAAGGCGCCGATGATGACTCGGGCGAGCCCCGCATGGGTCTCCAGCGTCTTGAGGTCGAGGTTGATGAAGACGTCGGTGTGTCCATCGGCGAGGTCGTCTGTCCGAAAACTCGATCCGGACACCAGCGCGGCATAGTTGGGGTAGGACAGCCAATGGGTTTCCTTGACCGCGTTGGCGTAGACGCCGGAAAACGTCTCGGGCGTCATGTTGACGAAGGCGGCGACGTTTTCCTTTACGAAGGTGGAGCCGGAGAGGTCGTAAATCCTCTGAAGCCGCTCGCGCAGTTTGGGCTCGGGCTCGGAGAGATTGGCGCGCACCTGGCGCAGCGTCTGATGCTCCGGATCGGTGTGGCCGGACAGGCAGACGTCGGCGATGAGGGCCGTGAGCAACTGCAACGCCGAGGAGCGGAAGAAATCATCGCGAATGCCGGTCTGCCGTCCGCTGTCGCTCATGATCCAGGAGGCGACGGCGGCGATGTCTTCCTCGCGCGAACCGCCGAACTGGCCAATCCAATCGAGCACGTTGAAGCCGGTATCTGGCGATTTCGGATCGAGGATATGAACGGCTCTTCCAGCCCGACGTCGGTGATCGACCACCATGGGCGCGACTTCGGCGGACGGATCGAGCACCACGAGCGTGCCGCCCCATTTGAGCGCGGTCGGGATTGTCACCGAGGTCGTCTTGAAGCCGCCGGACCCGGCAAAGACGATGCCGTGCGACGAGCCGAAGGAGGCATCAAAGCAGAGAAGCGGCATGCGTCCGCCGGCTCCCCAGCTGGCGCGGTCCTTCGAGCGAAAGGGCAGTGCGGCAACGCTGTCCTTGTCGACGCGGAAGCGCTCGCCGATGACGATGCCGCCTGTTTGGGGAAAGAGGCGGACGGCATCGGGAAGCGTCATCCAGTCGGCGTCGCCGTGCAGTGCCCGCCGCCCGCGAATGCGCCTCGGTGCGGTCGAGGCGAAGGCAGCATTGCCGTTCACCGTGATCCGAATGGAAAAGATCAGCGCGATGGTCAGGAGCAAGACGCTGATCGCGACTGCGGGATCGATGCTGGACAACAGTGCGCGCGTGTCGAGCGGAAGAGCCGAATGAAGCCGCAGCGCTTCGCGTGCGACGGCCCATCCCAAGCCCATCAGATTGCCGATGGAAACGCTCACAGCCACCGTTCTGATGTTCACCGATCCCGCGGCTGCGAAGAGAGTGGTGATGCCGATGACGGCGACGACACCATAGGGAAGCGCCGAACAAATCCGAACAAGGAGTTGTTGCTGCGCCGCTGTCTTGCCCAACGCTACAAAGGTCTGATCCAGCCCGGGCGACAGGCCCGTCAGCCCGACGAGCGCACCGGTCATCACACCAAGTGGCAGCAGGAACAGCACAAGTCGCCGGGCCGAGGTATCAGGAGTCACGACCGAAGGCTTCCGTCCCGATTCCCATCAGTCGCGCGCGTTCGGCCTCGTTACCGCTGAGGCGGTTCTTTGCGTCGATCAGAAGACCGAGGAGGAGGGCGCGGCTTTCGTAGCGCAGACCGGCTTTGACGATGAGGCCACCCAGCGCGATCTTCTCGCGCGTATCCTTTTTACGGTCCTCGGAAGTTTGTGCCTCAGCCATGCGCTTCAACCTCGCCAGCTGCTGGTTGAGCCGCTTGAGAGGTGAGTGCCGGGGACGAAGGGCTCTCCGACGAGGGGTCGTGTGCGGTCCTCTTCTTCCCGGTTGAACCTCCATTGCTCCCGCGCCGAAACGTCCCCGCCACATCCGTGAGGGCAGCGAGCAGTGCCTCCTCGTCGATCTCGATGTCGCCGAGACCGGCCTTGAGGGCGATGCGGCCGATGCGCTCGGCCTCGCGTGTCTCCGCCGCCTTCAGCTGCTCTTGAAGCCGGGCAATTTCCTCACGGATTTTCGATGAGGGCTTTTTCATTCCGGTTGAGCCTCCGCTTGTCGCCAGCCTGTCTGGCTGAGGCGGAGCATTTCGGAGAAGGCCGCTTGCGGCCACTCATAAAAAAGCTAGTCGGCAGCGCCGACGCTTTGGACAATCATCCCGGCCGTTCCGAAGGAATGGTCCAAGGGCGCAGTAATACGTCGCTGTCACGACGCCCTGCTTCCCCGCCTAGGCCGATGGCTCTCAGCCCGGCGGGGCCGCACCCGCCGCTTTCGAGGAACGTCTTGTGTTCCAACGTCGCCCGGAAATGGTTGTCGCCTTGGCTATCACCCACTTCACTCCGCAACTGATCTCGCGCAGCCAGGGCCGCAGCGCCGTGCTGTCGGCGGCTTATCGCCATTGTGCTCGCATGGAACACGAGGCGGAGGGACGGGTGGTCGACTATTCGGCAAAGCGCGGTCTTGCCCATGAGGAATTCCTGTTGCCGCCTGATGCTCCGGGGTGGTGCCGCGCGCTAATTGCCGATCGTTCGGTGGCCGGCAGCGCGGAAGCCTTCTGGAACGCGGTCGAGGCCTTCGAGAAGCGCTCCGACGCCCAGCTCGCCAAGGAATTCATCATCGCCCTGCCGGTGGAGCTGACGCGCGATCAGAACATTGCCCTGATGCGAGAATTCGTCGGAACCCAGGTGCTGACGCGTGGACAGGTGGCTGATTGGGTCTATCACGACGAACCGGGCAACCCCCATGTCCATCTGATGACCACCTTGCGGTCCCTGACGGAGAAAGGGTTCGGATCGAAGAAAGTTCCTGTCGTCGGAGAGACCGGCGAGCCCCTGCGCAATGAAGCGGGCAAGATCGTCTATCGCCTGTGGTCGGGCGAGAAGGCGGAGTTCGTCGACCAACGCGAGAGTTGGCTCGCTCTCCAGAACAAGCATTTGGCTCTTGCTGGTCTCGACATCCGCGTCGATGGCCGGTCATATGCCGAGCGCGGTATCGACCTCGTGCCGACCGCCCATATCGGTGTCGGCGCCAAGGCGATCGACCGGAAAGAAAAGGTGGCGGGCTGGTCGCCCAAGCTCGAACGCGTTGCGCTTCATGCAGAGCGTCGCGCCGATAATATGGCCCGCATTCTGCGCCGCCCCGAGATCGTGCTGGATCTCGTCTCCCGCGAGATGAGCGTCTTCACGGCACGCGATGTGGCGAAGGTGTTGCATCGCTATGTGGACGATGCCGGCACGTTCCAGCAGCTGATGGTACGGATCCTCCAGAGCCCGGACGTCGTCAAGCTCGAGGACGAGCGCATCGGGCTCGGTTCCGGCCAACGCGAGCCTGCCAGGTATTCGACGCGTGAGCTGATCCGGATCGAAGCGGGTATGGTGAGCCGCGCCCAATGGCTATCCGGTCGTTCGTCGCACGGCGTTCCGGACAAGATGCTCCACTCCGTCTTCGATCGCCACGACCGTTTGTCGGACGAGCAGCGCGCAGCGATCGCCCATGTCGCGACTGAAGGGCGGCTTGCCGCTGTGGTCGGCCGAGCCGGTGCCGGCAAGACCACCATGATGAAAGCTGCCCGCGAGGCCTGGGAAGCGGCGGGCTATCGCGTGGTCGGTGCCGCCCTAGCCGGCAAGGCTGCCGAAGGCTTGGAGAAAGAGGCCGGCATTGCGTCACGCACCCTCGCCTCATGGGAGCTCGCCTGGGGCAGGGGCCGTGACAGGCTCGACGATAGGACGATCTTCGTGCTCGACGAAGCGGGCATGGTGTCATCCCGACAGATGGCGCTCATCGTGGAAAGCGTCGTCACATCAGGTGCCAAGCTGGTACTGGTCGGCGATCCCGATCAGCTCCAGCCGATCGAGGCGGGGGCGGCCTTCCGTGCCATCGCCGAGCGCACCGGCTATGCCGAGCTTCAGACCATCTATCGCCAGCGCGAGCCGTGGATGCGCGACGCCTCGTTCGATCTCGCGAGAGGACGGATGGCAGAAGCTTTGAGGGCCTACGAGACGAATGGCAAGCTCTGCCCGAGCCGGTTCAAGGCCGAGGCTGTCGCCGCGCTGATCGAGGACTGGAACCGCGATTACGATCCCGCGAAGTCCACGCTGATCCTGGCGCATCTGCGCCGTGATGTCCGCGCGCTCAACGACATGGCGCGCACCAGGCTGATCGAACGTGGATTGGTAGCAGAAGGCCATGCCTTCCAGACTGAAGACGGCGTTCGCAAGTTCGCCGCCGGTGACCAGATCGTCTTCCTGAGGAACGAGGGATCGCTCGGCGTCAAGAACGGCATGATCGGCCACGTGGTAGAAGCCCGTCCCTGCTGGTTTGCTGCCATGGTGGGGGAGGGCGAACACCGTCGCCGTGTCGAGGTTGACCAGCGTTTCTACGCCAACGTCGACCATGGCTATGCGACGACGATCCACAAGTCCCAGGGTGCGACTGTCGACCGGGTCAAGGTGCTGGCCACGCTCTCGCTGGATCGGCATCTGACCTATGTGGCGCTGACCCGCCATCGCGAGGATGTCGGCCTCTACTATGGCGCGCTCTCCTTCCGGAAGGCCGGCGGGCTGACGAAGATCCTGTCGCAAGCACGATCAAAGGAAACGACCCTCGATTACGCGGGCTCGCGGTTCTATCGCGCGAGCCTCCGCTTTGCCGAGGCGCGCGGCTTCGACCTTCTTCGTGTAGCCCGCACGCTCATTGCCGACAAGCTCCGCTGGACCGTCCGGCAAAAGGATCGGCTCGTCGATCTCGGCGCCCGACTCGTCGCTGCGGGCCAGCGCCTCGGTCTTGTCGCCCCCCAAAAGCAAACCCCAACGGGGACTCCCAAGGAGGCAAGGCCCATGGTCGCCGGCACATCTGCGCATCCCAAATCGGTTCACGAGGTGGTCGATGATCGGCTCATCGCCGACCCGGTCCTCTCGCGGCAATGGGAGCAGGTCTCTTCCCGTTTCCACTTCGTCTTCGCCGATCCGGAAACGGTCTTCGCCAAGGTCGATGTCGACGCCATGATGGCGAACCGCGAGACGGCCGCGGCTACCCTGGCAAAGCTTCAGGACCAACCCAACAGCTTTGGGGCCTTGAAGGGCGGGACGGGGCTGTTTGCCGGACGGTCAGAGCGGGAGGCACGCGAGCACGCCGCGCTCAATATCCCCGCGCTCATTCGTGAGCTTGAGACCTGGTTGCGGCTTCGGGCCGAGGCGGAACATCGCTACGAGGCTGAAGAACGCGCCACCAGGCTGAAAGCCGCCGTCGATATCCCGGCACTCTCGGAGGGAGCGCGCCAGACGCTCGAGCGCATTCGCGATGCCGTCGACCGCAACGACCTTCCCGCCGCGCTCGGGTTCGCCCTTGAGGACAGGATGATCGCGGCCGAACTGGAGGGGTTTGCCAAGGCTGTTGCCGAACGCTTCGGAGAACGGACCTTCCTGCCGCTCGCAGCAAGAGACAGTGATGGCGAGACAGCCAGGGAACTGTTGAACGGCCTAAGCCCGGATCAACGGCAAGACCTCAAAGGTGCTTGGGCCGACCTCAGAGCCATTCAACAGCTTGCCGGCGCGCAGCGGACAAAGGAGGCCGAGGGGCTCCGCGAGGCCCAGCGTCAGACCCTTTTGCAATCGCGAGGGATGAGACCACAATGACGGCCCTTCCGGAAAGCGGGGCAGTGCGAGTCTCCGACGACCTGCCAGCGCAGCCATACCGTCCGATCGCCAAGCAACATATTGAAGCGGAGAGGCCGAATGAAGAGAGGCCTCGGCGACAAACCCGGCGATGCGTCTTCATTATCTTAGCCGTTGGCGTGGCGCTCATGACCACGTTCGTCGGCGTGGGGATTTCGACCCGTCTGCGCGTCAATCTGACCCCGAGCGAGCCGCTTGGCCTCTGGCAGGTTGTGACGCCCGATCGGCCTGCCGTCGCCGGCGATCTGGTCTTCATATGTCCGCCACCGGGCGTGTTGTCGGACTTCGGACTGGCGCGGGGGTATTTTCTGCGGGGACCCTGTCCCAGTGGCGCGGCCCCGCTCATCAAGACCGTCGCGGCAACTGCCGGCGCGAACATAGCCGTTGGTGCCAACGTCAGGATCGACGGTGTTCCGCTGCCGCACTCGTGGCTCAGCTCAAGGGACGGCCAAGGTCGGGCTCTCGCGCCTTGGGCCGGTGGCGTCGTCCCGCCCGGCCAGTTCTTTCTGCACTCGCAATTCAGAGGCTCCTATGACTCCCGCTATTTCGGGCCGGTTCCCGACACCGGTCTCCTCGGGTTTGCGCGGCCGCTCCTCACCTTTGCCTCCATCGGCACGCTCTGATCTCAGGCTCTGCCGACGCTGGATTCACAGCCGGTCGGCCGTTCTGGTGTCTGCTGCCTGCCTTGTCGGTGGAACAGCCTGGAGTGGCCAGATGCTGGCATTGCCCGTCGCCGCTCTGTTTCCGGCGCTCTGGGCGGCGGCGCCAAGCCGGATGGTCGCCGCGACCGTCTCGGCGGGATATTTCCTGGCGGCGTCGCGGGGGCTTCCGCAGGGCGCGACGGAGTTTTTCAGCTCATCCGTCTCGATCGGCCTCCTGCTCTGGTTCTCGGCCTCGCTGCCCTTTGTCATGCTCCTTGCGTTGGCTTGGACGGTGCGCAGGGGCTGGAGAAGGGCAGGGCGCTATGGCATCGCCATGGCGCTGACGGCTGTTCCGCCATTCGGCATTACCGGTTGGGCCCATCCGCTCACCTCCGCCGGTGTGCTGTTTTCAGGCTTGGGGTGGTGGGGGCTGATGGCAACAGCGCTTGGCCTTTGCCTGATGACCACACGATTGGCCCCCGCGATTGCCCTGTCGGCCGGAGTTCTTACCTGCATAGCCGTCGTATCAGGAAATGGCTCTCCAGCGTCAGGAGAGTGGCGGGGTATCGATACCGCAGCCGGAGCGGCCTTTGGGCGGGCCGACACACTCCACCAGCAGCAATCGTTGATCGCCCAAGTCCGGAAAGAAGCCGAGGGCGGCTCGCGGGTCATCGTTCTCCCGGAAAGTGCCTTTGGCATCCTGACCCCGACCGTGGAGCATCTGTGGGGTGAGGCTCTGGCCAATCTCGACATCACGGTGATTGGCGGAGCCGCCGTCATCGACACTCAGGGCTACGATACCGTCATGGTCGCGCTCGACCGAAGAACGGGCGCAAAGGTCCTCTACCGTCAGCGGATACCGGTTCCGATCGCCATGTGGCAGCCTTGGCGATCGTGGTTCGGTCTCACTGGCGGTGCACGGGCAACGCTTTTCAACGATCCCGTCGTGGACGTTGCCAATCAGCGGATCGCGCCGCTCATCTGCTACGAGCAGCTTCTCGTCTGGCCGGTCCTGCAATCGGCCTTCCATCGTCCCAACCGGGTCGTTGCCATCGCCAATGGCTGGTGGGCGAAAGACACTTCCATTCCCGCGATCCAGCGGGCGAGTGTCGAGGCCTGGGCGCGGCTCTTCGATTTGCCACTTGTTATCGCTTTCAACCGTTGAGGCTGAAGAGGAGTTCCTGCCATGCCCATTGATGCCGACCTCATCCACCGTTGCGCCGATCCCTCCCTGACACCCGCCATTGTCGAGACCTTCGTCAAGACCGTCGGATCGACCGATCCACTCAGCATCACGGTCAGGAGTGGAAACCGCATCGTCTTGGTGCCCGCAGCGAAAACGCCGGATGAGGCACTGGCAACCATCCGGGCTCATGTCGGACAAGCTGTTGTCCGGGTTGGTATCACGCAGTACCCGGTCGGGATCGGCATCAAGGATCCGTCGGGAATTTCACCCGACCTGCTCGATGCTTGTTCGAACTTACGGCTGGGAACGGCGCTCTTCGGCAAGGTCTGGCGGATCGTGCTGAAATGGTATGGCAATCCGACGGATGAGGGCGTTATGCCCCAGGTGTTCGACGATGCAATCGAAGCTTGGCGGACAGGGGTCTTCGAAGGGGCAGCCGTGTTCAATGCCGCCGATCCAGGTCCGTCTATCGTCAGAAAGGTGAACAATAGTGGGGCCGCTGAGACGGCGGAAGAACCTTCGGAGCGTTCTCCCGGGACGCCGCCTGCGCCGCCAAATGAAGCGGGAATTCGGATAGATCTCTCAGCGGTTGGGGGACGAGAGCGCTTGATCGGGCAATAGGAATCCGCGTGGTCTTTTTACCGTTCATTCCTCAATACGCAATGAACCGAACCTTCCAGGCAAGTGTAGATCCACGATGAGCGCAGGAAGTGCTTTCCAGGTGAAGCTGTTAGACCGAGGATATACATCGATCGGATCTTCCAGCGCCACGCTTTCTATGGTTCCTTTGGTGCACGACGATAGCGGCCTGCTTGCATGGCGTTGTGGATCACAGAACGGAGCGACGATGGCATGAGATATCGTCTCTGGCCAGATCGGCGCGACTAGCCAATGCCGTGTGAGACCGTAGCTTGCAGTTAGGCGGCGCGTATATCACGTCTCCGCGACGATATTGCCCATCTCAGTCGTGTCATAGCCGCCGATGCCCCTGAACTCGTTTCGGAATTTTTCCGAACGCAGGATGTGCATCATGGTGGCGACCTCAGGCCGCTCGAAGTGCTCCTTCTTGACGACGAGATCGTAGCGCTCCTTCTTCATCGGAATGAACTCGATGTTATCGACCTGTCGGGCGATCTTTTCCGTGCCGACGGCGACATCGGCCTCGCCCCGGCCGACGGCGCTCGCGACGGCCAGATGGGACTGGTTTTCGTTGCCATAGCCGTTGATGGCGCTGCCGTAGAGGCCGAGCAGCTTCAGGTTCTCGTCGAGCAGCACACGTGACCCGGCGCCCTTTTCGCGGTTGATCAGCGTCACATCCTCGCGAGCCAGGTCACTCCAGTCGCCGATGCCCTTGGGGTTTCCGCGGGCGACGTAAAGTCCCTGAGTGCGATAGGTGACGTTGACAACGACGCAGCGGATGCCCGGCAGGAGCGCCCGCACATGCGATATGTTGTATTCGCCCGAAGTGCTGTCCCAAAGGTGGGCGGTCGCGACCGCCACCTTGTCGTGATAGAGCGACACCAGACTGTCGTAGCTGCCGATGTAGGCCCTCAGCGCCATCACCCCCCGCATCCTGAGGAAGTTCGAGAGGATGTCGAGGATGAGGTCCTGGCCGCAGATGACGAAGCCGCCCTCGGCGCGGCGCGGCTCGCTGAGGTCGAAATACCGTCCTTCTTCCAGTGCCAACAGCTTGTCCTCGGCAGGACGGCGGGCGGAGCGGCCAGCGTGCTCGATATAGTCGCGCAGTTGTTCCTCGGTGAAGCGGATCTTGCGACCGACCTTGTAGAAGCCGATGCTGTCACTCTTGATCAGCGCGTAGACACCGCTGCGGCTGACATGTAGCCGCTCGGCCACATCCTCGACGGTCAGTGCGGTCTGATCGGTCATCAGCAAATATCCTTTCGTATCAATTCATTTTATTCCGTACATTTTTTTGTGCAATTGGGCCGATGCCCATCTTTTCATCTTTACGGATAGCGCCAATCGGCATGAATATTCGAGACGAAAGTCGTAGGTCGCCGACTAATTATAACTGTTCGTTCTCTTTCGTTCAATTTCATTTGAATTGGCGCGCGCCGCCTTTTCAAAAGGAGGCGTCATGTCTTCGAGCCGAGTCACTCACCACGCCGATGCCTCCGCGTGCGCCGCGTCAGCCAGTTCCGGCGACGCGCGGCAGACGCAAGGGTTTGCCGGCGGGGCGGTGATCGGCATGCTCGGCGGGTTGATCGGGCTGGGCGGCGCGGAGTTCCGCCTGCCGCTCCTGATCGGGCCGTTCCGCTTCAAGGCGCTGGAGGCGGTGATCCTGAACAAGGCTATGAGCCTGATCGTCGTCGCCACGGCTTTGCCGTTTCGGGCGACGACGGTGCCACTGGGCGCCGTCGCAACGAACTGGACGATCATCGCCAATCTCCTGGCTGGCAGTCTCGCCGGCGCTTGGTTCGGGGCAGGATGGGCGATGCACCTTTCCTCGCGCAACCTTTACCGCGTTCTGGCAGCTCTGCTGGTGATGATCGCCTGTGCCCTATTGTATGGGCATGGCACAGTGGCCGCTTCAGCCGCCTTGTCGGGGTCGTTACTGATCGCCGCCGGTGTCGTGGTCGGCTTTGGCATTGGCATCGTCGCAGCATTGATGGGGGTGGCCGGTGGTGAACTGCTCATCCCCACGCTGGTGCTGCTGTTCGGCGTCGACATCAAACTCGCCGGCAGCCTGTCGCTTGCCGTCAGTCTGCCAACCATGATCGTCGGGTTTGCTCGTTACAGCCGTGACAGTTCCTTTTCCGTCATAGCTCGCAATCGGGCGTTTGTGCTGGTCATGGCGGCAGGGTCGATCGCTGGCACCTTTATCGGCGGGCATCTGCTGGGGTTGGTGCCCGACGCTGTGCTGCTGCCGATTCTTTCAGTCATCCTGCTCATCTCGTCGTGGAAGGTTTGGCGACACAACTAGATCGCCACCCATCGTTTTCCTATCGCGACATTTCGAGCCCCTCGTTGACCTCAGTAGTGTCTTCTTGACCGGAAAGGTAAACCCGATGCTTTCAATGCGGACTCTTGTCGCCTGCCTCCTTACATTCCTTGCTCTCGTGGCTCCCGCGAACGCCGGCGGCAAAGTGACGATCGCCGCCGCTGCCGACCTGAAATTCGCCATGGATGAGATCGCGGCCGAGTTCCGGAAGGCGCACGCCGACGACCAAGTCGAAGTGGTCTACGGATCGTCCGGCAAATTCCACACCCAGATACAGCAGGGGGCGCCGTTCGATATCTTCTTCTCTGCCGACGTGAATTTCGCCCGTGAGCTGAAGGCGGCCGGACAGGCTGTTACCGAGCCCAAGCTCTACGCCATCGGCCGCATCGTCCTCTGGAGCGCAACCCGCGATGCCAGCAAATTGGCGCTGACCGATCTTGCCGACCCTGCCATCAAGAAGATTGCCATCGCCAACCCCGAACATGCGCCTTACGGCAAGCGGGCGGAGGAAGCACTGAAGGCGACGGGAATGTGGGACAAAGTGCAGGACAAGCTGGTTTTCGGCGAGAACATTGCCCAGACCGCCCAATATGCCCAAAGCGGCGCAGCCGACATCGGAATCGTTGCCCTGTCTCTTGCCGTCAACCAGGAACTGGCCAGCAAGGGTGGCTATTCTCCTGTCCCTACCGACCTGCATTCGCCGCTCGAACAGGCCTATGTGGTCACCAAGCATGGGGAGGACAACGAACTGGCCTTTGCCTTTGCGTCCTACATGACGACCGAAGCGGCCCGACACATCATGACCCAGTATGGGTTCGTGCTTCCCGGTGAAACCGCGCAAAACTGAGGCCGACATGCCGAACGCGGAAGATCTGCGCGCCGCCCTGCTCACTCTGCGGTTGGCTGTCACCGTCACGGCGCTTCTTTTGCTGATCGGGACCCCAATCGCATGGTGGCTGGCGCGTACCAAATCGTGGTTGAAAGGCCCTGTCGGGGCGATCGTATCGCTACCACTCGTTCTGCCGCCCACCGTGATCGGCTTCTACATGCTGCTCGCCATGGGACCTTGGGGGCCCATCGGCAAGTTGACGGACGCGCTGGGTTGGGGGCCATTGCCGTTCACCTTTTCCGGTGTCGTGCTGGCCTCGGTCGTCTACTCCATGCCCTTTGTCGTCCAGCCCATCCAGAACGCCTTCGAAGCCATGGGCGAGCGGCCCATGGAAGTAGCCCAAACGCTCGGCGCCCATCCCCTGTTCGCGTTCTTCACCGTGGCGGTGCCGATTGCCAAGCCCGGCTTCATAACCGCTGCGATCCTGGGGTTCGCCCATACGATCGGAGAATTTGGCGTCGTCCTGATGATCGGCGGCAACATTCCCGGCAAGACCAGACTGATCTCCGTCCAGATCTACGACCATGTCGAGGCGATGGAGTATGCGCGGGCTCATTGGCTGGCTGGAGGCATGCTTGTCTTCAGCTTCCTTATTCTTCTAGCGCTCTACTCTCGTCGCAAGGGGCGCTTCGATGGCTGATTCCGGGACGGGGATCACGGCAAACTTCAAGCTGGGATTGTCGTCGTTCGATCTTGATGTGCGTTTCGAACTCCCGGCACGCGGCGTCACGGCCTTCTTCGGACATTCTGGTTCCGGCAAGACGACCATTCTGCGCTGCGTCGCCGGCCTGACGCGGGCACCGACCGCTTTTCTGCGCTTCGGCGACAGTGTTTGGCAGGACGAGGAGCGCGGCCTGTTCGTTCCCACCCATCGGCGGCCCATCGGCGTCGTGTTCCAAGAGGCGAGCCTTTTTCCTCACTTATCGGTTCTGGGCAACCTGTGTTATGGCATGAAGCGGGCCGGTCTCAAGGCCGCCGACGCGGATTTCGACGCAACCGTCGGGTTGCTCGGCATCGAGAGCCTTCTTCTCCGAAGTCCAGCCAAGCTATCCGGCGGCGAGCGGCAGCGCGTGGCGATCGCCCGGGCGCTGCTCCGGCGGCCGCGGCTTCTCCTGATGGACGAGCCGCTGGCCGCCCTCGATCTCAAGCGCAAGTCCGAGATTCTGCCCTATCTCGAACGCCTTCATGACGAGCTGGATATCCCCATTCTCTATGTCAGCCATTCGCCCGACGAAGTGGCGCGGCTCGCTGATACCGTCGTCCTTCTGCAAAACGGGAGGATCGTCGCACAGGGGCCGGTGTGGGAAACGATGGGGCGTCTCGACCTCGTGCCCTTCTTCTCAGAGGACGCCGCCGTTGTCATCCCAATGGTCGTTGGGGAGCATGAAAGCGATGGATTGACGCGCCTCGACTTCGCAGGTGGCCACCTTCTGGTGGGGAAGCGGCAAGAGATCGTGGGGCAAAGAGTTCGTGTTCGCATCCAGGCGAGCGACGTGAGTATCTCTCTGACACATCATGCGGACATGAGCATTCAGAACATCCTGATGGCGAAAGTATTGCAAATTGCAGATGCTGCCGAACCAGGGCATGCGCTCGTCGAACTGAGAATTGCGGAACAGACTCAATTCATCGCACGAGTGACCAAGCGTTCCGTCGAAAGGCTCGGTCTCAGGCCGCAGGCACTCGTTTGGGCACAGGTGAAGGCCGTAGCGATAATGGGAAACTCGTAGACTGAATCCAAACCGGCTGCTTCATGTTCCAGAGAGCTGGCTGCGGCAAGTCTCAAGCTGCCGTGTCGGACCACAAATCCATCAGTTAGTTCCAAAGAGTGTAATTTCGGTTGTGAAGCTGGATGAGTGAGTGAGCTGCAATGGCTCAATGCGTGGGGATTACGACTACAGATCCGACACAACGGTGTTGTGCGACCTTTTTGGATTGGATTGTT
>NZ_NQVN01000017.1 GCF_002770725.1 Pleomorphomonas carboxyditropha
ACAAGATCAAACCAAACAAACAACATCACACGACAACCTCTTCGCAAAACCACACAACACAACACACAAAAGCCCTCCGAGAGTAATCTCCGAGGGCTTTTTGCTATGCAGAAACAGGCAATCCCCATCCCATTGAAGCGGAAAGACCTATAACCGCCACTCGCCGCATCCTGCCCGAGGTCCTATGCCTGCGCATAGGATGACAGATCGATATATGCGAATAGAACCATAGGTGGTCGTCCTTCCCCTGACGTCGAGGACGAGGCGACCGATATATGCGGACAGAACTATAGATCTGTCATCCTACGCGAAGGCGTGGGACCTCAGCCAGAAAAGCGCAAAAGGCAAATATAAAACGCCTTGCCCCGGCTTAAGTGCTGCCTACCCGCCGCTCACTCCGGCCGTGACCAGACATAAAACCCGATCAGCACGAAGACCGCGGCCACGACCAGCATCAGGAGCGGGCCGGGATGGCTGCCCTTGTAGAAGGCGTAGAAGCCGAGCGTCATGCCGGCCGTCGACAGGAGCTTGCCGGAGCGCGGAATGGCGCCGCGCTCGCGCCAGGCGGCGAGAAGCGGACCGAACCGCCGATGCGACAGAAGCCAGGCTTCGAGGCGCGGCGAGGAACGGGCGAAGCAGCCGGCGGCGATCAGCAGGAAGGGCGTCGTCGGCAACAGCGGCAGGACGACGCCGATCGCTCCGATGGCCACCATCAGGCAGCCGATGATCATGTAGGCCTGTCGCATGCCCGAACCGTCCCGCCGCAGCCGGCGAGAGCGTCGCGACGCCGACGGAGCCGAGACTATGCGAGGCGTTCGCAACAGACAACTAGGGCCATTCCGACAAAAGTGTATCGCGGCTTCGCGCGGGGAATTGCGCCGAAGCAGGGAGCCGGACCATGTCCCGTGAGCCCGTTTCACCGGGAATGGTCCGGGCGGTCGCCGGACGCCACCGGAACGAAGGAAACGCTGCCGCGGCAGCTCTCGCCTTCTACGCAATATCGCCTAGCGATCGCGGCCTGTTCATCTTGACGCGGCGCCGGCCAGATGTTTTTGTCCGCAGGAAAGCCGCTGCGCCCTGCCGGCCGCGATGTCGCGATCGGCAAGGCTGCGCCGCACGCCGGAAAGGACCGAGACTTGAGCACTCTGAACCAGCCGTCCACCGCCTTCACCCGCTCGCTTGCCAGCTCGAATCGCGCCGTCAAGGTGACGGCCGTCGTGTTCGGCTCGCTGCTGATCGCCGCTGCGTCGCAGATCGAGGTGCCGTTCTTCCCGGTGCCGATGACCATGCAGACCTTCGCCGTGCTGCTGGTCGGCCTGCTGTTCGGTGCCCGCCTCGGCGCCGCGGCCGTTCTCGTCTATCTCGGGGAAGCGGCGATCGGCCTGCCGGTGCTGTCCGGTGCCGGCAATATCGCGACGCTGCTCGTCAAGCCGTCCACCGCCGGCTATCTCGTCGGCTTCGTCGGCGCCGCCTTCGTCGCTGGCCTGATCGCCGAGCGTACGGCCGGCCGGCTCTGGGGCACCTTCGCGGCCGCCGTCGCCGGCGAAGCGGTGCTGATGGCCCTCGGCGTTGCCTTCCTCGCCTGGCTGATCGGCGCCGACAACGCCGTCGCCTACGGCTTCCTGCCGTTCGTTCTGGGCGATGCGCTGAAGATCGTGCTGGCCGTGGCGGTCGCGCGCGGCGTCGGGCGGCTGTCGCTGCCGGGCGCGCTCTGATCCCGATCTTTACAAATGATTAGTTGTGCGGCCGCCGGTTTTCCCGGCGGCCGTCGTTTTGTGCGGATGATTCGTTTTTAGTTGGTTGTCCTTCAGGTTTTGGAAACGATCACCTTCCAAACTCTCCGCCCGCGGGGACGGCTGCGGCGATTCTGCTGGGCCGGGGAGTGACGAGGGCGATGAACAGATCGGGCGCAATCGAGAAGAAGCGGCTGCGCGAGCTCTATCGCTACCGCATTCTGGATACGCCGTCCGAGCCCGAGTTCGACGGCCTCTGCGAGCTCGCGCGCAGCCTGCTCGGCGCCGATGTCGCGGTCATCACCTTTCAGGATACCGATCGTTCGTGGTGCAAGGCGTCGGCCGGCCGGCATGTCGATACCCTGCCGCGATCGAGCTCGGTCAGCGAGCAGGCGGTGCTCGCCGGCGAGGTGGTGGTGTTCGAGGATATGGCCAACGAGCCGCTGTTCCGCGACCATCCGCTCGTCCAGGGGGACAACGGCTTTCGCTCGGCCGTCGGCGTGCCCATCGAGGTGAAGAAGGGCCTTTCCATCGGCGCCGTGGTGCTGATGTTCGGCGAGCCGCGGACGGTCTCGGCCGCCGATATCGACAATCTCCTGCGCCTGACGCACGCCATCATCGACCGGCTGCATCTCCGCCGCATCCGCATCGAGCGCGAGCTCGATCAGATCACCCGCGCCAAGAAGGACGCCGAGATCGCCGCCCAGAAGTGGGAGATCGGCAAGCAGCGGCGCCTCCTCGAGCAGACCGCCCGCCTCGCCCGCATCGGCGGCTGGGAATATGACGTCGTCGCCGACCGGATGATCTGGTCGGCCGAGATCTATCGCCTGCTGGAGCTCGACGAGACGGTCGCGCCGCCCAACCTGACGACGCTGCTCGACTATTGCCGCGAGGAGGCGGCCGGCGAGGTCAAGCGGCTGATCGTCCGGGTGCTGACGCGCGGCGAATCCTTCGAGACGGAAATTCCGCTGACGACCACGTCGGGACGGCGGCGCTGGGCGCGCTGCGTCTGCGAGGCGGAGGTCCAGCGGGGCAAGGTGGTCCGCCTGCTCGGAACGGTGCAGGACACCACGCTGCAGCGCGCCACCGAGGAGGAAGTCAACTTCATCGCCACTCATGACATGGTGACCGGTCTTCTCAACCGGGCCGTGTTCCAGGAGCGGCTCGACAGGGCGCTGACCTTCCGCACGCAGGCCCGCACCATCGGCCTCTATCTGATCGATGTCGACCACTTCAAGTCGGTCAACGACACGCTCGGCCATCACGCCGGCGACGTGCTGCTGGCCGAAGTGGGACGGCGGCTGCGCGAGGCGGTCGGCGAGCTCGGCATCGTCGCCCGGCTCGGCGGCGACGAGTTCGCGCTTTTGATGCCCGATTGCGGCGGCGAGGACGAGCTGACCGCCATCGGCGAGCAGATGATGCGCGGCCTGCAGGAGCCGATCGCCTACGACGCCGAGGCCATTCCGGTGACCATCTCGGTCGGCATCGCCCGCGCGCCGTCGGGCACGCCGGCCGACCAGTTGTTCAAGGACGCCGACATCGCCCTCTACGAGGCCAAGGGCGAGGGGCGAAACCGCTTCGTGCTGTTCGACCGGGCGATGCGCGAGGCGATCGAGCTGCGCCATTCCATCCTGAGGGCGATCCGCCAGGCCATCGACCGCGGCGACCTGCGCCTGCATTACCAGCCCAAGTATTCGCTGCGCACCGGCGTGCTGGCCGGCTTCGAGGCGCTATTGCGCTGGCACCGGCCGGACGGCTTCATCGCCAGCCCCGGTTTCTTCGGCATCGCGCTCGACGATCCGCAGCTCGGCCTCGCCATCGGCGACATGGTCATCCGCGAAGCGGTGCGGCAGGCGGCCGACTGGCGCGCCAGGGGCATCGTCTTCGACCATGTGGCGATCAACGTCGCCACGCCGCAGTTCCGGCGCGGCGACCTCTGCGACTGCCTGACCGCCGCGCTCGACGAATTCGGCGTGCCGCCGGCGGCGCTGATGGTCGAGGTGACCGAGAACGTGCTGCTGTCCAAGGTGGCCGACGAGGTGCAGACGACGCTGTCGCAACTGGCCGACAAGGGCATCAAGATCGCCCTCGACGACTTCGGCACCGGCTATGCCTCGTTGAGCCACCTCAAGGATTTCCCGGTCGACCTCCTGAAGATCGACCGCTCCTTCGTGGCGACGCTGACCGAGGAGCGCGAGAGCCGCTCCATCGTGCGCGGCATCACCGCGCTCGCCCACGACCTCGGCATTCCGGTGATCGCCGAGGGCGTCGAGACGACGGCCCAGCGCGACATGCTCCGGCATTTCGGCGTCGATTTCGGCCAGGGCTACCTGTTCTCCCGCGCCATGCTGCCGGCGCAGATCGAGTCGTCGGGGCTGGTCAACATGCTCCCCGTGCAGGCCCGCGCCTGAGCAAGAACAATTTCGCCGATCGGGCCGGTTCGGCCCGATCGGCGATGGAAATGCTCAGCCTTGCGAACGTTCAGGCGGCGAGCGCCGCCGCTTCCCTCGCCAGTTGCTCGATGCGCGCCCAGTCGCCGTTCCTGACGGCATCGGCCGGCGCCACCCAGGAACCGCCGACGCAGACGACGTTCTTCAGCTTCAGATAGTCGGGCGCGTTGTCGAGGCTGACGCCGCCGGTCGGGCAGAACACCATCTCGCCGAGCGGCGAGGCCAGCGCCTGCAGGTATTTCGGGCCGCCGGCCGGGCCGGCCGGGAAGAACTTGACGATGCGGTAGCCCTTGTCGCGGGCGACCATCGCCTCCGACGCCGTGGCGACGCCCGGCAGCAGCGGCACGCCGAGCTCGACCGCCGCGTCGAGCAGGTCGGGCGTGGCGCCGGGGCTGACCAGGAACTTGGCGCCGGCCTCGACGGCGGCCTTGGCCTGGGCGCGGTCGAGCACGGTGCCGGCGCCGACCACGCCGCCGGGGATGGCGCTCATCGCCCGGATGGCTTCGAGCGCCGCCGGCGTGCGCAACGTCACTTCCAGCGCCGGCAGGCCGCCCTTGACCAGCGCGGTGCCGAGCGGCACGGCGTCCTCGAGGCGGTCGATGATCAGCACCGGGACCACCGGCGCGCGGCGGAGAACGGCGAGAAGGGCGGCTGTGTCGAACATGGCGGATCCTTTTTCGTCGGCGATCGCCAGCGCATTGACATTGCAGATGAATGCGTTTGTGCGCCAGCCGGAAGACGGCGGCAGGATCACCGGAGAAAGCGCCCGCGTGCGTCCTGCCATTCCGGGGTGGTATGGCAGAAAACCATCGGCTCAGCCACTCGATTCCCGAATGACCAGATGCGGAGCTATGAGTTTATGCTCGAACGGCGGTTCCTCGCCGACGATCAGCGCGTAGATGGCGCGCGCCGCTTCCCGGCCGATTTCCTCGGAGCCGTTCTCGACGGTGGTGAGCGCCGGCGCCCAGGTTTCGGAGCCGTCGACGTCGTCATAGCCGGTGACGGCGATATCGACGCCAGGGCGGATGCCGAGGCGGGCGAAGCTGCTCATCAGGCCGAAGGCCAGCACGTCGTTGAAGCAGACGACGGCGGAGGGGCGCGGCGAATGGCCGGCGATGATCTCGGCCGCCTTGCGGCCGTCGCCCTGCGTCATCAGCTCGGGAACGTCGAGCACCGGCGTCAGGCCGGCCTCGGTCATCGCCTCGCGGAAGCCGGCGTAGCGGTCGCGGCCCGACGAGGTGGAGCGCAGCCCGCCGACGAAGGCGATGTCCTTGTGCCCCTTGCCGATCAGCAGGCGGGTGATCTCGTACATGCCGTGACGGTCGTCGCCGCGCACGCTCGGGGCATTGGCGCCGTCGATGTCGCGGCAGACCAGCGTCACCGGCGTGCCGGTACGCATGATGGCGTCGATGTCGGCGACGGTGGTGCCGACCGAGGGGCAGAGCACCAGGCCGTCGGCGTTCTGCTGCTGCAGCACCTGGACGAAATTGCGCTGGCGCTCGATGCTGTCGCGGTGATTGCAGATGAGGATGGTCAGCCCGTATGTCTCGAGCTCGCTCTCGACGGCGCGGAACACCTCGGCGAAATAGGGATTGAGCACGTCGTGCACCACCACGCCGACGATGTCGGTGCGGGCGGTCCTGAGCGAGGCGGCCTGCCGGTTGTAGATGTAGCCCATCTCGAGGGCCAGCGCCTGCACGCGCTTGCGCGTCTCGGCCGACACCGCCGGGTTGTCGCGCAGCGCCAGGGAGACCGTCGCGGTCGACACCTCGAGCTGCGCGGCGAGCTGGCTCAGCGTCACGCGGCGGCGGCGGAATCGGCGGAGGTCTTCCCGTTTGCTGGTGGTCATCGACGGTCCTGTTTTCTGCCTTCTCAATCGATCACATGAAGCATAAGGGCGGGCGGCGTCAACTGAATTGCCTACGTACGCAGCCGGTCGCCGGCGGTCTGCGCCGTCAGGTGCGCGCGGCGGCCGTTTCGCGCGCCCGCACGACGCGCTCCCTGTGCAGGAGGTAGAGGCCCGAGGCGATGACGACGCCGGCGCCGACGAGCGTCCAGATCGACGGCAGGTCGGCGAAGACGAGATAGCCGGTGATGATGGTCCAGATGAGCTGGACGTAGGTGTAGGGGGCGAGGCTGGCGGCCGTCGCGAAGCGATGGGCGCTCATCATCAGGAAGTGGCCGAAGCCGCCGGCGGCGCCCATGAAGATCAAGAGGCCCCAGACGAGCGGCGACGACGGCGTCTGCCAGACCACCAGGAGCGGCGGGATCAGCAGCAGGCTCGGCACGGCGGCGAGCGAGATGACCAGCGAGCCCGGATCGACCCGCGTGGCGAGATGGCGGGTGACCAGATAGTAGACGGCGCCGGACAGCATCGAGGCGAGCGCCAGCAGCATGGCCGGATGAAAGGTGCCGAGGCCCGGCTGGGTGATCAGCAGGACGCCGAGGAAGCTGACGATGATGGCGACGACGCGGCGGATGCCGATCTTCTCGTGGAGGAAGACCACCGACAGCAGCGTGATCACCATCGGCGACAGGAAGCCGATCGCCGTCGTCTCGGCCACCTGCAGGTAGTGGAGGGCGCTGAAGTTGGCGAGCGTCATCACCGTCAGGAGCAGCGCCCGCACGATCTGCAGGCCCGGGCATTCGAATCGCCAGGCACCGGGCGAGGACAATGGGTTCAGCACGGCCATCGCCATCAGGAGATTGATGACGTAGCGGAACCAGGAAACCTCGATCACCGGCAAATAGTAGCTCGCCGCCTTGGCCGTCGTGTCGAGGCAGGCGAAGACGATCGTCGCGCCGAACAGCAGGATCAGTGCCTTGAGGGGTACGCGGGCAGGCGAGGCGGACGGCTGGGACGGGGGCGGGATTGGCCCGGAAGAGGACATTCGGGGTTTCGCTGACGCATGACAGGACGGGCACCGGCGCGGATTCCGCCGCCGGATCGATTCAAAGTCATACTAAAGTATTGCCGCGGCGGATGTAAGCCGGTTCGCGACGCCGGCAGCCCGACTCCGACATTTGCATCCATCTGGCATCGCCGCGGCGACCTAAATGGCAAATCCGCGCCGCCGGCGACTCAGTCCGTGGCGCCCTCTTCGGCCTCGTCGTGCGGTATCGGGACGACGGGCTTGGCGACGGCGTCGGGCGTCTCCTCGTCGTCATCGTCGGCATTGGCGGCGACGCCGGCCGGCATGAGGTTCTTTTCGATCTGGCGCAGCAGCTTCTTGAGGCGCTTGCGGTCCTTCTCGTCGAGGCCGGCCAGCGCTTCCTTCTCGACGCGCTTCCAGACGGCATCGACGGCGCCGGCCCGCTCGCGGCCGGCGTCGGTCAGGAAGACGCGGGCGAGACGTCCGTCGGCGCTGGAGGTCTGGCGGGTGAGCAACCCCTGCGCGCCGAGGCGGGAGATCATCTTGGTGACGGTCGGCGGCTGCACGGCCAGCTCGGCGGCCAGCTCCGACATCGACTGGCCGTCGCGATCGGCCAGCGCCTTCAGCACCGCCTCCTGGCCCGGATGCAGGCCGATGCGGCCGAGGTGGACCGCGGCGCGCGTGCGATGGACGCGGGCCGCCTGCACCAGACGGTGGGTGACGCTCTTGCGATGGTTGAAGCTCATGCCGCTTCGTCTCCCTTGCCGGCGCCGGTCTCACCGGTCGCCGCTCTACACCTTTGAGTGATCCCCTTTTCACATGGAACTATGACACTTATTTAGGGGCCGAAGATTTTTCCGTGAGCCGCCGTCCGCCTTTGTCGTGCGTCCGTCAGAAGGGCGTGCTAGGACAGCGGTCCTCTCATCCGTGGAGATGCGCATGTCCGCTCCGGCCGCCGCCCTGTCCATTCCCGTCACCGTCCTCACCGGCTACCTCGGCGCCGGCAAGACGACGCTGCTCAACCGCATCCTGACCGAGGATCACGGCAAGCGTTATGCGGTCATCGTCAACGAGTTCGGCGAGATCGGCATCGACAACGACCTCGTGGTGGACACCGACGAGGAAGTGTTCGAGATGAACAACGGCTGCATCTGCTGCACCGTGCGCGGCGACCTGATCCGCGTCGTCGAGAATCTCGCCAAGCGGCGCGGCAGCTTCGATGCCATCCTGGTGGAGACCACCGGCATCGCCGATCCGGTGCCTGTCGCCCAGACCTTCTTCATGGACGAGGAAGTGAGGAAGTTCGCCCGCCTCGACGCCGTGGTGACACTGGTCGACGCCAAGTTCTTCCTCGACCGGCTCGGCGACGCGCCGGAGGCGGAGGACCAGGTGGCGTTCGCCGACGTCATCGTCCTCAACAAGACCGACCTCGTCACGCCGGAAGAGCTGCGCGAGGTGGAGACGACGCTCCACCAGCTCAACCCCTACGCCAAGATCCACCGCGCCACCCGCTCGGGCGTGGCGCTCGACGCCATTCTCGATCGCGGCGCCTTCGACCTCGACCGGGTGCTGGAGCTCGACCCGAGCTTCCTCGACGCCGACGAGCACGACCACGACCATGATCACGTCTGCGGTCCGGATTGCGACCACGACCATCACCATCACGACCACGATCACCACCACCACGGCCACGAGACGCACCACGACACCGAGGTGGCGTCGGTGTCGCTCAAGGGCGGCGAGCTCAATCCCGACAAGATCCTCGGCTGGATCTCGGAGATCACCCAGACGCAGGGGCCGAACATCCTGCGCCTCAAGGGTATCCTCGCCTTCCCCAACGAGCCGAAGCGCTATGTGGTGCAGGGCGTGCACATGATCGTCGAGGGCGATCTGCAGCGCGACTGGAAACCGGGCGAGCCGCGCGAGAGCCGCCTCGTCTTCATCGGCCGCAAGCTCGACCGCGCCGAGCTGGAAGCCGCCTTCAAGGCGGCGGTTGTTTGAATTCAGCCTCAGTCGCCGGCGGGCCCTCCGGCCCTTGGCTTCCGCTCCGCTTCCGTCCTTCGAGACGCTTCGTGTCTCGAAGGACTCGCTTCGCGCAGCGCCGCTTGGCGCAGGAAGCCGCTTTGCGGCTTCTGGTTTGTTCTGCCTCAATCGCCGGCGGGCCTCCGGCCCTTGGCTTTCGCGCTCCGCGCGGGCGCCGCTTGGCGCCGGAAGCCGCTTTGCGGCTTCATAGCGACCGCCGCTCTTGCATTTGCCGGCCGGATGACGCACTCCCGTCGTACCATTCCTAACATCGCTCCGGAGCCGCCATCGTGCCCGAGGTCACCCCGCTTCCGCTTTCCGGCTATGTCGTCGACGTCCATTACGTCGCCGGCGTGCCGGTCTTCGTCACCGGCGACGGCGCCGTCGCGCTCGGTACGGCCGGCCGGGTGGTGAAGCCGCATGCCGGCGGCATACTGGCATCCGCGCTGGCCGCCGACGGCAAGTCGATCATTACCGGTGGCGACGACGGCAAGGTGATGCGCACCACCGCCGACGGCACGAGCGCGCTGGTCGCCGAGCGGGGCCGCAAGTGGATCGACGTGATCGCCGCCGGGCCGGGCGGCGCCGTTGCCTTCGCCTCCGGCCGCACGGTGGTGGTGGTCGACGGCACCGGCAAGACGCACGAGCTGGAACGGCCGCGCGCCGCCCTCGGCCTCGCCTTCTTCCCCAAGGGGCTGCGGCTCGCCATCTCCGGCTACAACGGCGTCGGCCTGTGGTTCCCCGGCACCGCCGCGCCGGTGCAGGAGCTCGAATGGAAGGGCTCGCACATCGCGGTGACGCTGTCGCCGGACGGCGCCAACGTCGTCACCTCCATGCAGGAGATGGCGCTGCACGGCTGGCGCCTGCGCGACGGCCAGCACATGCGCATGTCCGGCTATCCGGCCAAGGTGAAGTCGATGTCCTGGTCGGCGAAGGGGCGCTACCTCGCCACCTCCGGCGCCGGCGTCTCGGTGCTGTGGCCGTTCTTCCACAAGGACGGGCCGATGGGCCAGCGGCCGCTGGAACTCGGCGGCCGCCAGGAACTGGTGACCCGCGTCGCCTGCCATCCCGCCGAGGAGATCGCCGCGCTCGGCCATGACGACGGCATGATCCTGCTCAGCCGCTTCGCCGACCGCGAGGAGGTGCTGCTCGCCAAGCCGAACGGCTCGCCGATATCGGCGCTCGCCTGGAGCGGCAACGGCCTGGAGCTGGCCTTCGGCTGCGAAAGCGGCGCCGCCGGCCTGATCGACCTGACGCGCTGATGACCGCCCTTCGATCCCTTCATCATCCCGTCCGCACCACGCCCGGCGAACAGCGTGACCTCGACGCCGCCTACGCGGCGCTCGCCGCCCGCGAGCGTCTGCTGCCGATCAAGGTGCCGGCCTTCTACCAGCGCAAGCTCGACGAGGAAGCGGCGGCGCTCGGCCACACCGAGGGGCCGCTTCACCGCATGGTGCGGCCGACGCGCGAGCGCTTCGGCGCGCCGGCCGGCGGCGAGGTGCCGGACTGGGTCGACGACCGTTCCAACATGCCGGTGCCCGGCTCGCAGGCGATCATCCACAAATACGCCGACCGCGTGTTGTTCATGCCGACCTCGATCTGCGCCGGCCATTGCCAGTATTGCTTCCGGCAGGACGTGCTGACCGACGCCCACGCCGAGGGCGGCGACCTCACGGGGCTTGCCGCTGAGGTGGCGAGGCTGACCGGCTATCTCGGCGCGCGACCGGAGGTGTCCGAAGTGGTGCTGTCGGGCGGCGATCCGCTGACGCTGTCGACGCGCGATCTTGCGCTGGTGCTCGCCGGCATCCGTGCCGTGCCGACCATCCGGTCGATCCGCCTGCATACGCGCACGCCGGCCTTTGCGCCGAAGGTGTTCGGCGACGACCGGAAGCTCGATCTCCTGGCCGAAGCGGGCGTGCGGCTGGTGCTGCACTTCGCCCACCCTTACGAGGTCTGCGGCGAGGTGGCCGCGGTGCTCGACCGGCTCGATCGCCACCGCATCCGCCTCTACAACCATTTTCCGCTGCTCAGGGGCGTCAACGATCATCGCGACGTGCTGGCGCGGCTGATCGAGGCGCTCGACGATCGCCGGGTGCGCACGCTGTCCGTCTACGTGCCGGAGCCGATCCGCCACTCGGCGCCGTTCCGGGTGACGCTCGACCGCTTTTTCGCCTTGCAGGACGAGCTGACCGCCACGACGCCGAGCTGGATCAACGCCGTCCGCTTCACCCTCGACAGCCCGGTCGGCAAGGTCCGGCGCGAGCATATCGTGGCGCGCGACCGAACCGCCGGCCTCGTCACCTTCGAGAAGGCGGGCAAGCGCTTCGTCTTCCCCGACTTCCCCGCCGAACTCGACATTCCCGGCGATCGGGACACGCTGCTCTGGAAGGGGTGATCACGCCACCACGGGCAGGAACAGCAGCACCGCGAACAGGATGGCGCCGCCCAGTGCCAGGAAGGACGCGGCGGCGACGAGCGGCTCGAAGCTGGGGTGGCCGTTGAGCAGAAACACCAGCGAGGGGAACATCACCACGGCGGCGATGGTGTTGAGTCCCCAGAGGATCTTCGGCAGGCGGCCGGTGCTTTTGCGCGGGTTGAGCGCAAAGAAGATGCCGTAGACCGACATCACCACGAAGCCGATCAGGTTGAGATGGGCGTGGGCGCCCGCCGCGGCGTGGTTGCCGCTCGCCGACATGTAGATGCCGAAGAACATGCCGACGATCAGCAGGACGGCGGCGGTGCGAAAGAACAGAAGCGAAATGGAATTGCTCACAATGGTCTCCCTGCCGGCGAAACGCCGGTCAGGTTGACCATACTATATTATACGTAGAAATACAGCCGGGGCGATCAGCGCACCAGGATGTTGCGGAAGCTCCAGGGGTTGTCCTCGTCGATATCCTCGGGGAAGAAGCCGGGACGGCCGGCGAGCGGCGTCCAGTCGGTGTAGTAGCCTTTCACCGGTCCGAGATAGGGCATCTGCACCTCGAGGCAGCGGGCGTGGTCCATCTCGTCGGTCTCGACGATGCCGGCCTGGGGATTTTCCAGCGCCCAGACCATGCCGGCCAGCACCGCCGAGGTGACCTGGAGGCCGGTGGCGTTCTGGTAGGGCGCGAGCTTGCGCGCTTCCTCGATGGTCAGTTGCGAGCCGTACCAGTAGGCGTTCCTGCCGTGGCCGTAGAGCAGCACGCCGAGCTCGTCGGCGCCGTCGATGATCTTGTCCTCGGACAGCACCTCGGTCGCCGGCTGCACCTGGCCGCCCTGGCCGAACATCTCGTGCAGCGAGAGCACGGCGATGTTGGCCGGGTGGTAGGCGTAGTGGCAGGTCGGCCGGTATTCGGGATGGGCGCCTTCGCCGACCGTGTAGTAGTCGGCGATCGAGATCGCCTCGTTGTGGGTGACCAGGAAGCCGAACTGCGGCCCCGGCGTCGGGCACCAGGTGCGGACGCGGGTGTTGGCGCCGGGCTGGAGCAGATAGATCGCCGCCTGGCAGCCGCCGTCGTGATGGCGGGCGGTGTCGGGCTCCCAGGTCTCGCTGGTGCCCCAGCCGAGCTCGGCCGGCTGCAGGCCTTCCGACACGAAGCCGTCCACCGACCAGGTGTTGCGGAAGACGTCCATCGAGTGGGGAATCAGCGTGCGCTGGGTGTCGCGCTCGGCGATGTGGATGCCCTTGACGCCGACGGCCTGCATCAGCCGCGCCCAGTCCTGGCGGCTTTTGGGCGGCGCGTAGGCGATCTCCATGTCGTGGGCGAGGTTCTCGAGCGCCACCTTGACGAACCAGGAGACCATGCCGGGATTGGCGCCGCAGCAGGAGACGGCGGTGGTGCCGCCGGGATTGTTGCGCTTTTCGGCCCGCACCGCCTCGCGCAGCCAGTAATTGGTGCGATGGGCCGGATCGATGTCCTTGTCGAAGTAGAAGCCTTCCCAGGGTTCGGCGACGGTGTCGATATAGAGCGCCCCGATCTCGCGGCAGAGCTTCAGGATGTCGAGCGAGCCGGTGTCGACCGACAGATTGACGCAGAAGCCCTGGCCGCCACCGGCGGTGAGCAGCGGCGTCAGGATGTCGCGATAGTTGTCGGGGGTGATCTTTGCCTGGATGTAGCGGATGCCATGATAGGCGAGGATGTCTCTTCCGGCATCGCTGGGGTCGATGACGACGAAGCGCGATCGGTCGAATTCAAGGTGCCGTTCGATGAGCGGCAGCGTACCGCGTCCAATGGAGCCAAAACCGATCATGACGATGGGACCGGTGATCGTGCCATGCACGGGCCATGAATTCATTCAAACCTCTCCTGTGGCGGCACCCCTGGTGCCGGAAGATCTCCGCGTCTTGCAGGTCAACGGGAATACAAATACCGGGTAAAACGGCGGCGCCTGTGCCTTCCATGCCGAACCCTTCAGACATTAGAGCATGCCGGCGGGAAGTTTTCCAGTCGCAGCCCTGTGGGAAATGCCGAGGTTCGACCTCCGGCCTACGGGAAAAGCCGGGTAATAGACGAGAGCGGGATGGCGACGCGGCGCGGTGGACTTGGGCAAGGCTCGAAAAACCGTGCCGCCGATAATCAAATCCAGCCCTGAAGCTCGCGGCGCACCACGTGCTCGATGACCGCCATGCCGTCGTCGCCGTCGTTGAGGCAGGGTATGCGGGCGAAGTCGACGCCGCCGTTGTGGCGGAAGATGTCGGCGTTCTCGACGCCGATCTCCTCGATGGTCTCCAGGCAGTCGGCGACGAAGCCCGGCGTCATGACGGCCAGCGACTTGACGCCCGAACGTGCCAGCGCCTCGACGGTCTTGTCGGTGTAGGGCTGGAGCCATTCCTCCGGCCCGAAGCGCGACTGGAAGGTGACGCGCAGGCGCTCCTCGTCCCAGCCGAGCCGCTGGCGCAACAGCCGCGCCGTCTTCTGGCAATGGCAGTAATAGGGATCGCCCTTCTCGAAATAGCTTTTGGGTATGCCGTGGAAGGAGGCGAGCACCACCTCCGGCTCGAAGGACAGCGTCGCGAGATGCGCCTCGGCCGAGCGGGCGAGGGCGTCGATATAGACGGGATCGTCGTGATAGGGCGGCACGGTGCGCAGCGCCGGCTGCCAGCGTCTGGTGAGAAGATGCTCGAAGGCCTTGTCGTTGACGGTGGCGGTCGTGGCGGCGGCATATTGCGGATAGAGCGGGTAGACAAGGATGCGCTCGCAGCCCGCCGCCTGCAGCGCGTCGAGGCGGCTGGCGATCGACGGATTGCCGTAGCGCATCGCCCAGTCGACGACGACGCCGTCCCCGAGGTGGGCCGAGAGCTTTTCCGCCTGCGAGCGCGTGTAGGTGCGCAGCGGGCTTTCGTCGCGTTCGCGGTTCCAGATGGTGGCGTAGTCGCGGCCCTTCTTCTGCGGCCGCGTGTTGAGGATGATGCCGTAGAGGACGGGATACCACTTGAGGCGCGGCGTCTCGATCACCCGCCGGTCGGTCAGGAACTCCTCGAGATAGCGGCGCATCGAGCGGCGATCGGTGCCGTCGGGCGTGCCGAGGTTGACGAGGAGGACGCCGACCTTGCCATGGGGAACGGCGGGATGATGGGGCAGCAGCGGCATTTCGGCTCGATTCAATCCAAGAGTTTAGAGGATTTCTAGCCGAAAGCGGCGCGGCGCGCGAGACCTCCGGCCAAAGCAGGCAACAGACGAAGGGAAGCGGAGAAAATCCGCCAAGACCATATGGGTATTGCGTATTCCCTGCGGTTTGCTTGTGTTTCTTGCCGAAAATGAGCTATTGAAGCCCGGCCTCCGCGGGAAAAGCGGGTCGGGTCGGCAGGATGACGATCGCCGCCCGGGGGAGGAGGCGGCCATCCCGCCGGGGGAAGACGATGCGAGGCTTGCTCAGGGTATGCGCGGCGATCGACGCGCTGAACGTCGGCGTCAATTATTTCGCCCGCTGGCTGGTGCTGGCGGCCATCCTGCTGTCGGCGGGCAATGCCATCGTCCGCAAGCTCTTCAACTACTCCGCCAATTCGCTGCTCGAGGGGCAGTGGTATCTGTTCTCGGCGGTGTTCCTGCTGTGCGCCGGCTATACGCTGCTCAAGGGCGAGCATGTGCGGATCGACATCGTCGCCTCGCATTTGAGCCGCCGGACGCAGGTCATCATCGACATCCTCGGCACGCTGTTGTTCCTGATGCCGTTCACCGTCGCCGCCATCTGGCTGAGCTGGCCGCAGGTGGTGTCCAAGGTCCTTTCCGGCGAAGTGTCGTCGAGCGCCGGCGGCCTGCCGCTGTGGCCGGCCTGGGTGCTGATCCCCGTGGGCTTCTCGCTGCTCGGCCTGCAGGGGGTGAGCGAGATCGTCAAGCGCATCGCCTTCCTGACGGGCGACGGACCGGACCCGTCGCCGGCTCACGCTTCCCATAACTGATCGGACGAGGATCGCCTGCCATGACCGCCTTCCTCGTCGCCAATCTCGCGCCGATCATGTTCGGCTCGATGCTGCTGTTCCTGCTGGTCGGCTACCCCGTCGCCTTCGCGCTCGCCGCCTGCGGTTTCGGCTTCGGCCTGATCGGCATCGAGCTCGGTCTGCTGTCGCCCAACCTGTTCCAGGCGATTCCCGACCGCGTCTGGTCGGTGATGAGCAACGACACGCTGCTCGCCATTCCGTTCTTCACCTTCATGGGCCTGGTGCTGGAGCGCTCCGGCATGGCCGAGGACCTGCTCGACACCATCGGCCAGCTGTTCGGCCCGATCCGCGGCGGTCTCGCCTACGCGGTGATCTTCGTCGGCGCGCTGCTCGCCGCCACCACCGGCGTCGTGGCGGCGTCGGTGATCGCCATGGGGCTGATCTCGCTGCCGATCATGCTGCGCTACGGCTACGACCGGCGCGTCGCCTCGGGCGTCATCGCCGCCTCCGGCACGCTCGCCCAGATCATCCCGCCGAGCCTGGTGCTGATCGTGCTGGCCGACCAGCTCGGCCGGTCGGTGGGCGACATGTACGCGGGCGCGCTCTACCCGAGCCTGCTCCTGACCGCCCTCTACGCGCTGTTCGTGTTCGTCGTCTCCATGGTGCGGCCCCAATGGGTGCCGGCCCTGCCGCCGGAGGCGCGGACGCTGCGCGGCTGGCGTCTCCTCGCCAAGGTGCTGACGTCGCTGGTGCCGCCGCTGGTGCTGGTGTTCCTGGTGCTCGGCACCATCTTCATCGGCGTCGCCACGCCGACCGAGGGCGGCGCCATGGGCGCGGTGGGGGCGCTGCTGCTGGCCATCTTCAACCGCCGCCTGACGTTCCGTATGGTGGTGCAGGCGCTGGAGCAGACGGCCAAGCTCTCGGCCTTCTGCATGTTCGTGCTGTTGGGCGCCCGCGTCTTCTCGCTGACCTTCTACGGCATCAACGGCCATCTCTGGGTGGAGAGCCTGTTGGCCGGCCTGCCGGGCGGCGAGGTCGGCTTCCTCATCGTCGTCAACATCCTGGTGTTCTTCCTCGCCTTCTTCCTCGATTATTTCGAGCTGGCCTTCATCATCATCCCGCTGCTGGCGCCGGTCGCCGACAAGCTCGGCATCGACCTGGTGTGGTTCGGCGTGCTCCTGGGCGTCAACATGCAGACGTCCTTCATGCACCCGCCGTTCGGCTTCGCGCTGTTCTTCCTGCGCTCGGTGGCGCCGAATCATCCGTATGTCGACAAGATCTCCGGCCAGAAGACGGCGCCGGTCACCTCGTCGCAGATCTATCTGGGCGCCATTCCCTTCGTCGTCATCCAGGTCTTGATGGTGGCCTTCATCATCCTGTTTCCGGGAATGGTGACGCACTACAAGTCGGATCGTCCGGTGGTGGATCTCGACAAGGTCAAGATCGAGATCATGGCGCCGACGCCGGCCGCTCCGTCCTTCGGCGCGCCGGGCGGTGCCGGGGCCAGTCCGTTCGGCACGCCGGCCGCTCCGTCCTTCGGCGCACCGGCGCCGGATTTCGGCGCGGCGCCCTGATGGCGACCCGGCAGCGTTGCTTCCGCAAGTTGCCGCGCCGCCATGCAATTCCGCCACAATGCCTCGCCACGGTTGCAGTGCCGTCCTTCTTTTGCGCGGCTGCCCCTGGGATCGATCAGACATGCCGAACAGCCGCCGGATCAGGGTTCCCTATTTCAGTCAGTGGGAAAGCGCCGGGTTGACGTCGGCCGTCGTCGCCGAGGGCGAGAGGGCGCTGCTCGGCGATCCGCTCTGGCAGCGATCGGGCGCCGCCAGCGTCGGGGAATACGCCCGCTGGGCCAACAATCTCTGCGGCATGGCCTGCCTCAAGATGATTCTCGGCGCGCGCGGCGAGGATCATCCGACGCTCGATCTCGCCAAGGCCTGCGCCGCCTACGGCGGCTATGTCGTCAACGAGGCCGAGGCATCCATCAGGGGCCTCATCTATGCGCCGTTCGTCAGCTTCGTCGAGCAGCGGTTCGGCCTCCGGGCCGAGGTCAAGACCGGAGTGGCGACGGCGGCGCTGCCATCGGTCCTCGACGAGTGGGATTTCTTCATCGCCTCGGTCAATCCGGGCATCCGGTGGCCGGAACGCGAACCGTCGTCGAAGGGCGGACATCTCGTGCTGGTCACCGCCGCGACGGCCGAGACCATCCGCTTCAACAATCCGTCGGGCCACGCGCCGGCCACCCAGGCCGACGTCGAGCTGCTGCCCGGCGTGTTCGACGGATTCTTCGCCAACCGCGGCATCGCCGTCAGCCTGTAGTGCGCCACGCCCCGCGTGCCGCCGTTCCGAGAGGTCGCCGTGACCGTTTCCGAAACCATCAAGCCCCGCATTGCCGTGCTGTTCGGCGGCCGATCCGCCGAGCACGAGGTGTCGGTGATGTCGGCCGAAAACGTCATGCGGGCGATCGACCCCGTGCGCTACGAAGCCGTTCCGATCTATATCGACCGGCAGGGCGCCTGGCGGCTGAGCTCCTTCGACGGCGGCAGACTCGCCCGGCCGGAGGCCGGCGCGCGGCTGACGCTGGTTCCGGGCGGCGGCGGCCGGCTGGTCGCTCTGCCCGACGCCGGGGCCGCCTACGATCTGCCGTCCGTCGACCTGATGTTCCCGGTGCTGCACGGCCAGAACGGCGAGGACGGCTCGCTGCAGGGGGTGGCCCGCGCGGCGCGGCTGCCGCTCGTCGGCTGCGACATTCTCGGGTCGGCGACCACGCTCGACAAGGACGTCGCCAAGCGCCTTCTCAGGGAAGCGGGGCTGCCGGTCGCCCGCTGGGTGGCGATCCGCCGCGATGCCGTTCCCGCCTTCGACGGGCTCGCGCGCCATCTGGGATTGCCGCTGTTCGTCAAGCCGGCGTCGCAAGGCTCTTCGGTCGGCGTCAGCAAGGTGTCGACCGAAGCGGAATTCCAGGCGGCGCTGGCCGAAGGGTTCAAGTACGACCGCAAGCTTCTGGCCGAAGAGTTCGTCGGCGGGCGCGAGATAGAATGCGCCGTGCTGGAGGATGCCGACGGCGTGCTGTCGGTCTCCCGGCCGGGCGAGATCGTGCCGGCGGCGCGGCATGGGTTCTACAGCTACGACGCCAAGTATATCGATGCCGGCGGCGCCGAGCTGAAGGTTCCGGCCGACCTGCCGGCCGACCTCGAACGGACGCTTCGCGATACCGCCGGCGCCGCGTTCCGGGCAACCGGCTGCGATGGCTGGACCCGGGTGGATTTCTTCGTGGCCGCCGATGGCCGCTTTCTCGTCAACGAGCTCAACACCATACCCGGCTGTACCGACATCAGCATGTATCCGCTGGCCATGGCGGCGAGCGGCGTGCCCATGCGCGACGTCGTCGATCGTCTCGTGCGGCAGGCGCTTGCCCGCCACGCCGCCGCGGACGGGCTCGGCTCATGAAAAGCCGCCCGGTCCGTCGGGGCCGGGCGGCGTATGAGACGGCGGGCGATTACTTGCCGGCGGCCTGCTGCGAGTAGACGTAGCTGTCGAAGTTGTATTCGGCGACGCGGAACCACTGGTAGCTTTCGGCGCGGAACTGCATCCACGGCTCGTAGATCTTCTTGAAGGCCGGATTCTTCGCCGCTTCGTCCTCGTAGAGCTTGAAGGTGGCGTCGTAGGCGGCGTCGAGGATCTCGCGGCTGAACGGCCGGAGCTGCACGCCCTGCGCCACCAGCCGCTTCAGGGCGGCGAAGTTGCGGGCGTCGTAGGCGGCGGTCATGTCGTCGTTGGCGAGCGCGGCGGCCGCCCTCAGCACGGCCTTGTAGGCCGTCGGCAGCTCTTCCCACTTCTTCTTGTTGATCATGTACTGCAGCGCCGACGAGCCTTCCCAGAAGCTCGGGTAATAGTAGTATTTCGCCACCTGGTAGAGGCCGAGCCGCTCGTCGTCATAGGGGCCGACCCACTCGGTGGCGTCGATGGTGCCCTTCTCCAGCGCCGGGTAGATGTCGGGCGCCGGGATCTGCTGCGGCACCACGCCGAGCATGGACAGCACCCTGCCGCCGACGCCGCCGACGCGGAACTTCAGGCCCTGAAGATCGGCGACGGTGTTGATCTCGTTGCGGAACCAGCCGCCCATCTGCGTGCCGGTGTTGCCGCCGAGCAGCATCACCGCGTTGTAGTTGGCGAGGAAGTCGTTCATCAGGTCGAGGCCGCCGCCCTGGTAGATCCAGGCCTGCTGCTGGCGGGTGTTGAGGCCGAAGGGCAGCGAGGTGGCGATGGCAAACGTCAGGTCCTTGCCGATGAAATAGTAGGAGGCGGTGTGGGTGATCTCGACGGTGTCGTTCTGCACGGCGTCGAGCACCTGCAGCGCCGGCACCAGCTCGCCGGCCGGGAACACCTGGATCTGGAACTTGCCGTCGGTCGCCTCGGAGACGGTCTTGGCGAACAGCTCGGAAGAGCCGAAGATGGCGTCGGTCGATTTCGGGAAGCTCGAGGCGAGGCGCCATTTGATCTCCGGCTGCGATTGCGCGATGGCCGGCATGGCGAGCGTCCCCACGCTCGCCGCGGCGCCGGTGGAGACGAGCCCGGCTTTCCTGATGAACTGACGACGATCCATGCGATCCTCCCTTGCCCCTTATGTCCTGGCCGCCGCATGGCGCGGCGGCATCGTTGAAACGCGAAAGCGGCGCTCGCTTCCGACGGAAGGCGGAAGCGGCACGGGCAGCATTAGAAACGGAAATTTCGGCATGGCGCAATTAGTTCATGCTTCAATCCTGCAAACTTTTCCGAAAGTTGCGTGAAATCGTCACCGGCGGCGACAGCCGTCCTCCGGGCTCAAAGATTGCTCTCCCGTTCGGCCGGCCGATCGGTTAACAAGGACAGGTTCCCAACGCTTCGGATCCGTTCATGACCACTCCCGTCGTCCTCTTCACTTCCGACGCCCGCGACTTCGACGGCTACACCTGGCACTCAGCCCCCACCACCTATCTCGAGGCGGTGCTCGACGTGTCCGGCGGCCTGCCGGTGATTCTCTCGGCCTTCGGGCCGCGCCTCGATCTCGACGCCGTTCTCGACCGGGTCGACGGCGTCGTGGCGACGGGCTCGAAGACCAACGTCCACCCGTCGCACTACGGCGTGGCGGCGACCGAGGCGATGGGGCCTTACGACGAGGTGCGCGACGCCACCAGCCTGCCGCTGATCCGGCGGACCATCGAGCGCGGCATCCCGCTGCTCTGCATCTGCCGCGGCCTGCAGGAGCTCAACGTGGCGCTGGGCGGCTCGCTCGCCTCCGACGTGCAGGAGCTGCCCGGCCGCATGGACCACCGCCATCCCGACGTCGCCGACATGGACGGCAAGTTCGCCATCCGCCACGGCGTGACGATCGCCGCCGGCGGCTGCCTCGGACGCATCGTCGAGGGCGAAATTCAGGTCAACTCGCTGCACCGGCAGGCGGTGGCCCGCCTGTCCGACCGTCTGGCCGTCGAGGCGACGGCGCCGGACGGCACCATCGAGGCGGTGTCGGTGAAGGGGGCGCCGGGCTTCACGCTGGGCGTCCAGTGGCATCCCGAATATTGGGGAGCGGCCGACGGTCCGTCGAAGGCCATTCTCGAGGCGTTCGGCGCGGCGATCGCCGCCGAGGCGGCCCGCCGCTAATCCTCAGCCCCAGAGCGAGGCGCCGAGCATCAACAGGCCGAACAGCAGCACGACGACCGCCGCGCCCGCCTCGATGACGGCGTGCAGGCGGTAGGCGGTGTCGCCGCCGCCGGTGGCGGCGAGGCGGACGGCGAGGCCGCGCGTGGTGACGGCGGCGAGCGTCAGCACGGCGACGGTGAGGCCGGTGCCGAGCGCCATGGCGAAGGCCGAGGCGATGCCGGCGGCGAACAGGCCCTGGCTCAGGGCGAATACCAGCACGATCAGCGCGCCGGTGCAGGGGCGGAGGCCGACGGCGACCACCGCCGACCACGCCTTCTTCCAGTCGAGGCGGCCGGCGGCGACCTCCGGCGACGGCGCGTGCAGATGGCCGCAGCCGTCGTCATGGATATGGCGGGCCGGCTTCAGCCCGAGCCGCTGATGGTCGTGGCCGCAATCGTCGTGGGAGAGGGCGGTGGAAAAGCTCGCCGTCATCACCGCCGGAGCGCCGCCCACGGTCACGGCGACGGGGGCATAGCGCTCGGCGAGCCAGTCGCCGACCGGACGGACGATCTTGCGCCAGACCAGCCAGAGGCCGAGCAGGACGATCAGCGCGAAGGATCCGGTCTCCAGCGCCGCCGCCGCCCGCGTCATGGCGATGGAGGTGGCGCCGAGCAGCACGGCGGCGACCACCACCATGACGACGGCCGTCACCGCCTGGGCCAGCGCCGAGACGAGGGCGAGGAGGGCGCCGTTGCGGGCCGTCTCGCGATTGGCCAGCACATAGGTGGAGATGACGGCCTTGCCGTGGCCGGGGCCGACGGCGTGCAGCACGCCATAGAGGAAGGAGAGCGCCATCAGCCACAGGCCGGCGCTGCCGTTCGCCTTCATGGCCGACAGCGTTGCCGTGAGGTCGCGATAGAACCCGGCCTGCCAGCCGGCGATCAGCCGAAAGAGCCCGGGAAGGAAGCCGCCGCCGGTGGCGGCCGGCTCCGGCAGGCCGACGCCGAACGGGCCCGTCCCGGCGAGGGCCGGCATGGCGGCGAGAAGGAGCACGGCGGCGAGGCCGAGACGGCGGGCGTTCAGGGACATGCGATATCGGCCCCGTTGGTCTGATCGTCGGCCAGAAGCTGCAACGCGGGCGGCAGGTTGCGCTGGTCGGCCGGCACGGCGGCCAGCGCGGCGGCGGCGGCCGGGTCCATGTCGGGCGGCCGGAACGCCTTGGCGGCGCAGGCGGCGGGGGCGCCGTCGAGCACGATCGGGCCATCCTTGTCGTCGATCATGCGGAAGGCGACGAAGAAGGTCGGATCGTAGATCTCCAGCCGGATCTTGCCGGCGGCCTTCACCGGCGCCTTGGTCGGCAGGGTGAAGAACAGGATGAGGTGGCCGCCGTCGTCCTGCAGCCAGTATTCGGTGGGCTTGTCGAAGTCGATGTCCTCGCCGCCGGCCCCGGTGATGAACGTGAAGTAGGCGTAGTCCTTCAGCGATTCGACGTTGATGTCGGCGAGCGGCTTCAGTTCGTCGGTGCTGAGCTTGCCGTCGCCGTTGGTGTCGAGGCCCTGGCTGGCAAAGGCCGAATAGGCGTCGTCGAAGCGCCAGATGTTGCGGACGGCGGTGATTTCGCCCTTGCCGTCGAACACCAACTCGGCCTTGGCGTCCACCCAGACATGCGGGTGGGCAAGGACGGGCGCGGCCGCACCGAAGGCGCCGACGAGCATGGCGGCGAAAAAGATCGTCCTCTTGGTCAACAGCGTCACCCCGTGGCGGCGGCGGTCAGCGCCTCCGGCGACACATCGCTGCCAAACAAGGCGGCACGATGTCAATGCGGCTCGGCCGTCTCCGCCGCCGGGCTGGTCGGGCCGGTGCCGCATTCGTCGCCGTTCTTCTGGAACCAGTCGGCCATGAAGTCGACGAAGGCGCGGATCTTGGCGGAGAGGTGCCGGCGGTGCGGGTAGACGACGTAGATGCTGGCCGCGCCCAGCTCGAAGTCGGGCAGCACGATCCTGAGCCGGCCGGCGGCGACATCGTCCTCCACCATCTTGTAGGGCACCGAGCCGAAGCCGAGGCCGGCCAGCACGGCGAGGCGCACCGCCGACGGCGAGTTCACCTCGACGCGGCCGGACACCGGCACCGTCTGCCGGGTGCCGTTGACCAGGTAGCGCCAGTTGAAGCGGTTGCGGAGATTGGAATCGATGATGCAGGGAAGCCGCGTCAGGTCGTCGGGCGTGTCCGGCAGGCCGTGCACGGCGGCGACGTCGGGGCGGACGACGGTGGCGAAACGATAGTCGGCAAGCTTGCGGGCGATCAGGCTCGAATCGGAGAGCTCGCTGACGCGGATGGCGCAGTCGAAGCCCTCGTCGATCAGGTCGACGAAGCGGTCGTCGAGCCGGAGGTCGAGGCGGATGGCGGGATTGGCCGCCACGAAATCCATGATCGCCTTGCCGAGCATCGAATCGCCGAAAGTGCGCGGGGCGGCGACGCGCAACAGGCCGGTGGGCTCGCCGTGGCGTTCGCGCACCATGTCCTGAAGATCGTCGACCCTTTGAAGGATTTCACCGGCATCGCGGAAATAGGCCTGTCCCAGTTCGGTGAGCGCCAGGCGCCGCGTCGTGCGATTCATCAGGCGGGCGCCCAACTCGTCCTCGAGTTCCTTGACGTATTTGGAGATCAGGGCCTTCGACCGGCCGAGCTTTCGTGCGGCCGCGGAGAATCCGCCCGCTTCGACGACCTCCACGAAAGTACGCATGCGAGTGAATGTATCCATTGTCCGCCGCCAGTTTGAGGACGCTCCGGTCTTTCGGCGATATCCTGCAAGCGATTCCGTGGCCTCCGGAACGCCCGCAAGATGGCGAAAGCGCTTTAGGACCGACCATGTGGCAGCCCTGCAATCGGCCTACCGGCAGTCGCGCCCATTAACTCTAATGACCTGAATCCAATCAGTTCCGTCAATATGAAAAATAAGGTCTCCATCGCAGAATCATGCGATTTTCTGCTGATTTACGTATAGTTTCCCGTGAGTGGACAATCGAATTCTTCCCGTTGAACTACTGCCGCTTCGGCAGCGTCGTTTGGACTTGGCATCGGGCGAGGCGAGGAGCGCCGCGCCTCCCTCCGGCGGAGGTGTCGCAGCGGGGGCACACCGCATGAAATTGTCGTCACAAACGGATTTTCGGGCTGGAAGGTCTTGCGGAAGGGGGCGACGCAGAGTACATGCGTCCTTGCCCAATTTCGCACGTGCCTGTGGTTGCGTGCCGGTTTCGCTAGGGCCGCTAACGGCGGTTCCGGCGAGGGCAAACCGGTGACCGGAGTTAAACCGGGTCTAAGCCGCTTCTCAAGCGGCGGACGCGACTTAAAGCAACGACGTAGAGGGCTTTTTTGGTCTCTGCCGGCGCTCCAAACGCCGACGTTACTGAAGAGGCACTACTTCCTTGCCGGACGTGCGGACTGGAGTCATCCGTCCAATCAAAGGCTGCACGACCAAAGGTTCCGCTCGCACGGCGCATCTTCGCCGGGCGCTCTGAGTCTCAGGTCGTAACCGACATCCACCGCCCGCCGGCAACGGCAGGCGACGAGGATGCATTCGCTCGCGCGTGCCGGGTCCACACCGGTCGCGGAGAGAGGCTGCTCATCCTCAGAATACAGTGTTTGGACGACGGAGTTCCCTGGGCCATGACCGCGCGCATCCTCGATTTCCTTGCCAGCCGACGACCCGAAGGCCCCTGCCTCGTGGTCGACCTCGATGTCGTCCGCGACAACTTCAACGCCTTCCGCCACGCCTTGCCCGACACCCGCATCTACTACGCGGTGAAGGCCAATCCGGCGCCGGAGGTGCTGCAGCTGCTCGCCGACCTCGGCTCGTCCTTCGACTGCGCCTCGATCCCGGAGATCGAGATGGTGCTGGCCACCGGCGCCACCGCCGACCGCATCTCCTTCGGCAACACCATCAAGAAGGAGCGCGACATCGCCCGCGCCCTGGAGCTGGGCGTCAACCTGTTCGCCGTCGACTGCGAGGCCGAGGTGGACAAGGTGGCCCACCAGGCCGAGGCGACCGGCCAGCGCCGCGCCAAGGTGTTCTGCCGCATCCTCTGCGACGGCGCCGGCGCCGAGTGGCCGCTCAGCCGCAAGTTCGGTTGCGACCCGTCGATGGCCGCCGAGGTGCTGGAGCACGCCCATCGCGCCGGCCTCACCGCCTACGGCATCTCCTTCCACGTCGGTTCGCAGCAGGGCAATGTCGAGGCCTGGGACGGCGCGCTGTCGTCGGCCGCCGCCATCTTCGGCGAGCTGGCCGAGCGCGGCATCCAGCTCAGGATGGTCAACCTCGGCGGCGGCTTCCCGACCCGTTATCTGAAGGACGTGCCGGCGACGGAGGCCTACGGCCGCTCGATCGACGAGGCGGTGCGCCGCCACTTCGGCAACCACGTGCCGGAGACGATCATCGAGCCGGGCCGCGGCATGGTCGGCGGCGCCGGCATGATCAAGGCGGAAGTGGTGCTGATCTCCAAGAAGCATCGCGACGACGCGCAGCGCTGGGTCTACCTCGACATCGGCAAGTTCGGCGGCCTCGCCGAGACGATGGAAGAGGCGATCCGCTATCCGATCCGCACCCGCCACGACGGCGGCGCCACGGCGCCCTGCGTGCTGGCCGGCCCGACCTGCGACAGCGCCGACGTGCTCTACGAGAAGACGCCCTACGAGCTGCCGATCAGCCTGGAGATCGGCGACGAGGTGCTGATCGAAGGCACCGGCGCCTACACCACGACCTATTCGGCGGTGGCCTTCAACGGCTTCTCGCCGCTCAAGTCCTACGTGATCTGATCCCGCTCCGGGCGGCCAGCCTCCGACCGGTTCCTTTGTGACTTCATCGCCCCGCCGGCAGCGGCGGGGGACGGGGTTGCCTCGATGATCGCCTACATGAACGAACAGACGGGTGACGTTTTCGCCCGCGAGATGCTGCTCGACCGCGCCTTCGGGCCGGCCCGCTTCCGCAAATCCTCGGAGAAGATCCGCTCGGGGCGTCTTCCCGCCGAGGGGCTGGCGCTCGTTGCCCGGGACGGCGACCGTCTCGTCGGCAGCGTGCGCCTGTGGGACGCGGCGGCCGACGGCAGCGGCACGCCGCTGTTGCTGCTCGGTCCGCTCGCCGTCGAGGACGACTGCCGCGGCGCCGGCATCGGCGCCGCGCTGATGCGGCTCGCCGTCGAGCGGGCGCGGGCACTCGGCCACGGCGCCGTCGTGCTGGTGGGCGACGAGCCCTACTACCGGCGCTTCGGCTTCTCGACCGACGGCATGGAGCGGCTTGCCATGCCCGGTCCCTTCGAGCCGGCCCGTTTCCTGGGGCTGGAGCTCGTCGCCGGTGCGCTCGGCGGCGCCGAGGGCGTGCTCCGGCCGGCCGGCCGCCTCGTTCCGGCGGAGCCCGCGACCGTCGCCGCCTGATTCGGCGGTCGCCAATGGCGATTGCTTTTTTTCTGCCTCGGGCGCCGGCGGGCCTCCGGCCCCTGGCTTCCGCTCCGCTTTACGTCTTTCGGGGCTTCGTCCCGAAAGACTCGCTTCGCGCGGCGCCGCTTGGCGCCGGAAGCCGCTCCGCGGCTTCGCGCATGTGACGGTGGGGCCGGCGCGGCATTTGAAATCCTCTCCGGAAGTGCTTAGATTTCATGGGCATTTCCGGGGAGGCTCAGATGGATGTGTTTTTGAGTGGCGGCGACATCGCCATCATCGCGCTGGTGCTGTTCGCCATCATCGTCGTGTTCGCCGGCATCAAGCAGGTGCCGCAGGGCTATAACTGGACCGTCGAGCGCTTCGGCCGCTACACGCGCACGCTCCAGCCCGGCCTCAACCTGATCGTTCCGTTCTTCGACCGCGTCGGCGCCAAGCTCAACCGCATGGAGCAGGTGCTGGACGTGCCGAGCCAAGAGGTGATCACCCGCGACAACGCCACCTGCACCGTCGACGGCGTCGCCTTCTACCAGGTGCTCGACGCGGCGCGCGCCGCCTATGAAGTGTCCAACCTCAAGAGCGCCATCCTCAACATCACCATGACCAACATCCGCACGGTGATGGGCTCGATGGACCTCGACAACCTCCTCTCCAACCGCGACGAGATCAATGCCCGCCTGCTGCACGTGGTCGACGCGGCGACCGAGGCCTGGGGCGTCAAGATCACCCGCGTCGAGATCAAGGACATCAATCCGCCGGCCGACCTCGTCGCCTCGATGGCCCGGCAGATGAAGGCGGAGCGCGAGAAGCGCGCCCAGATCCTCGAGGCCGAGGGCCTGCGCCAGTCGGCCATCCTGAAGGCCGAGGGCGAGAAGCAGGCGCAGGTGCTGCAGGCCGAGGGCCGGCGCGAGGCCGCCTTCCGCGACGCCGAGGCGCGCGAACGCCTCGCCGAGGCCGAGGCCAAGGCGACGGCGCTGGTGTCCGAGGCGGTGTCGAACGGCGACGTGCAGGCGCTCAACTACTTCATCGCCGACAAGTATACGCAGGCGCTCGGTCAGTTCGCCCATTCGCCCAACCAGAAGATCCTGATGCTGCCGGTCGAGGCGTCGGCGCTGATCGGCTCGCTGGGCGGCATCGCCGAACTGGCCCGCTCCGCCTTCGCCGATGACGGTTCGCGGGGCGGCCCGACCGACGCTTCGCCGCGCCGGCGCGGCGTCGTGCCGCCGGTCGGCGGCTGAGGGGAAGGGCCATCATGGGTTTGCTCGAAGGGTTGATCGTTTATCTCGGGCCGTGGTCGTGGCTGCTGCTGGCGCTGCTGCTCGCCGGCGTCGAGGTGGTGGTGCCCGGCACCTTCTTCATCTGGTTCGGCGCGGCGGCGCTGGTCGTCGGGCTGCTGGCGCTGGCCGTCGCCATGAGCTGGCAGGTGGAGCTGGTGCTGTTCGTCCTGCTGTCGGCGGCGGCGGTGCTGATCGGCCGGCGCGTCTACGGCCGGGCGGCCAAGGAGAGCGACGGCCTGGCCAACGACCGGCTCGGCCGGCAGGTCGGCCGCCTTGCCGTGGTCGACCGGGCGATCGAGGGCGGCTCCGGCCATATCCGCCTCGACGACACCATCTGGCGGGCCGACGGGCCGGACCTGCCGGCCGGCGCGCGGGTGCGGATCATCGGCCATCGCGACGGCCGCTTCCTGATCGAGCCCGAGACCGGCGGCTGACGCACGGCGCTCCGATATCGCCGGCTGCGTCCCGTCGGACAGATGGGACGCGGCGGATGTCCTAACGCCTCGTTAACCATCTCCCTTTACTCTTCGTCAATACTGGACACCGCTCGGGGCGGTGAGCGCGGCGACGGAGGCAAGGCGTGCATCGGCGGCAGACCTTTCAGGTGCTGACGATGGCGTCCGTCCTCCTCGCCGCGCCGTCCTATGCGCAGGACGCCGAGGACGCGGACGCCGCGCCGGCGCTCAGAAGCTCGCTGCCGGCCAAACCGGCCAACACGACCGCCGACCCGACGGCCGGCGAGACGGATGAGGCCACGGCGGCCAAGCCGGAGCCGGCCGAATTCGTCGTGCCGCCCCTGCGCTCCAGCCTTCCGGCGACCGATCTCCGGACGGTGATCCGGCCGGTGCCGCCGAGCCAGTCGGCCAGGCTGCCGTCAGTGGCGCCGAGCCTGCCGGCCGTCACGCGCGAGGCCGACGCCCGCGCCGAATACGAGCCGCTCGGTCTCCGCCTCGGCAGTTTCGTGATGAACGCCGCCACCTCGACCGGGCTCGGGCTTCGCTATCATTCGAGCGAGGGCGATGAAAGCTTCATCCGCTCGACCGGCGAAGTCACGGCCCGTTCCGATTGGGAGCGCAACAGCCTGGAGATGCGCCTTGCCGGCGGCTACCGCCGCTCGCTGACCGGCATCGAGGAAAAGCTGCCGGAAGGCGACGCATACCTCGCCGGCCGCTTCGACCTCACCGACGCTGACCGCCTGACGGCATCGGCCGGCTGGACGCTGCGCGACGACGAAGCGGGGGACGGCAAGGAAAACACCTTCTCCGGCACGCTCGGCTACGAGCGGTTCGGCGGCATTATCGGCCTCAAGACCGGCATCGGCATCGACCGGACGGTGAACGAGACCGACCCGACGCTCGACAATACCGCGCTGTCCTCGTCGCTGCGCCTGTCGCTCGACAGTGGCGCCATCCTGCAGCCCTTCGTGGAGATCGGCGCCTTCGGTCGCGACTTCGACCGGCCGGCGGCCGGCGACGGCCTCAGGCGCAACGGCGCCGGCGGCGAGGCGAAGGTCGGCCTGACGGCGGCGCGCGACGACCTCGCCGGCGAGATTGCCCTCGGCTACGGCTACGAGTGGCTCGACGAGGACAGGCTTGCCGACATCTCCGGCGTGGTCGGATCGGCCTCGCTGACCTGGGACGCCAGCGAGTTGCTGCGCCTGACGGGGAGCGCCTCGACCAGCTTCGCGCCGACGTCGACGGCCGGCGCCTCCGGCGTGCTCAAGCGGATCGGCGAGCTGACGGTCACCTATGCGCTGGCGCCGAACGCCTTCGTGGTGGGCGGCGGCGAGCTGATGCTGGAGGACTACGCCGGCATCGATCACCGGGTAACGACCATGACGCTGAAGGCCGGCGTCGGCTACAAGTTCAACCGGACGGTGGAGGTCGGCCTCGACGGCGAGCACAAGCTCGTCAGCTCCGACGCGGTGAGCGGCGACTATACCGACAGCAGCATCACCGCGACGCTGACCTTCCACAAATGAAGGCCGCCATCAGGCGACGGCCTCGCGGCGCTTGCTCCACTCCGCCCAGAAGATGCCGCCGAGCACCAGCGCCAGCGCCAGGGCGTGATAGGCGCGGAAGCTCTCGCCGAGCACCAGCACGGCGAGGATCGAGGCGAACACCGGGATGAGGTTGATGAACACGCCGGCCCGGCCCGGTCCGACCAGCTCGACGCCGCGCACGAAGAAGATCTGCGAGATCACCGAGGGGAAGACGGCGCAGTAGGCGACCACCAGCCAGCCGAACGGCGTCGGGGTGACATATTGGCCGATGGCGATCTCGGCGGCGAGGAAGGGCAGCGAGGTCAGGAAAGCGGCGACCGACAGGCCGGCGAAGAAGGAGATGCCGGCAATCTTCGGCCGGCGCGGCAGCAGCACGGTGTAGAGGGCATAGACGACGCAGGCGCCGAGCATCATCAGGTCGCCGGCGTTGAGATCGAGCGAGGCGAGGGTGCTCGCGTCGCCCTTGACGGCGATGACGCCGACGCCGAGGAGCGTCGTCGTCATGCCGGCCAACTGGCCGGAGCCGGCCCGCGTGCCGGCGATCAGATAGGCGAAGACGAAGACGAGGCCGGGCAGGGCGCCCTGGATGATGCCGATGTTGACCGCCGAGGTGAAATGGGCGGCGATGTAGAAGAAGGCGTTGAACGAGGTGAAGCCGAGCGCGCCCATGGCCAGCATGTAGGGCAGGCGGCCCTTCATCACCGCCCAGTCGGCAACGATGGGCCTGCGGGCGATGAGGACGAGCAGCAGCAGCACGCCCGACCAGCGGTAGGTGGTGAGCGCCATCGGCGACACCTCGCCGACGGCGAGGCGGCTCGCCACGGTGTTGCCGGCCCAGAACAGCGGCGACAGCGTGAGGAGCAGATAGGGCCGGCCGTAGAGGCGCGACCAGAAACCGTCATCAGCCACGGAACACCTCTAGCCGACTTGCTAACCGTCTCTTTCCTAGAGCCTTCCGCCGCGTTCCGCACGTCTCTTTGACGTAATCCGGTACGCCGGGTTCCGGATAAACGGCAGATTTCCGACATCGCGGCTTTCATTGGGGGGCGGGGGGCGTTATAGTCGGTCAAGCCCCGGTACCCAAGGTATCGGGGCTTTCCGTGTGCGGGCTGCCGGCGGCGGCGCGGCGCGGAAAGGTCTGACACATGAAACGACGGGACCTTTTTCAATGGCGAACGTAGTGGTGGTCGGCTCCCAGTGGGGAGACGAAGGCAAGGGCAAGATCGTCGACTGGCTGTCCGAACGGGCCGATGTGGTCGTCCGCTTCCAGGGCGGCCACAATGCCGGCCACACGCTGGTGATCGACGGTGTTTCCTACAAGCTGTCGCTGCTGCCGTCCGGCGTCGCCCGCCCGGGCAAGCTTTCGGTCATCGGCAACGGCGTCGTCGTCGATCCGCGCGCCTTCGTCAACGAGGTGACGCGCATCCGCGAGCAGGGCGTCAAGATCAGCCCGGACAACCTGCGCATCGCCGAGAACGCCACGCTCATCCTGTCCATCCACCAGGAGCTTGACGAGCTGCGCGAGAACGCCGCGTCGCCGACCACCCGCATCGGCACCACCAAGCGCGGCATCGGCCCCGCCTACGAGGACAAGGTCGGCCGCCGCGCCATCCGCCTCGTCGACCTCGCCCATCCCGAGACGCTGAACAACCGCATCGAGCGGCTGCTCGCCCACCACAATCCGCTGCGCCGCGGCCTCGGCCAGCCGGAGATCGCGCCCGAGACCATCCGCGACGAGCTGATGGCGGTGGCCGACTTCATCCTGCCCTACATGGACGTCACTTGGCGGCTGCTCGACGAGAAGCGTAAGTCCGGCTCCCGCATCCTGTTCGAGGGCGCCCAGGGCGCGCTGCTCGACAACGACCACGGCACCTATCCCTTCGTCACCGGCTCCAACACTATGGCCGGCCAGGCGGCCGCCGGCTCCGGCATGGGGCCGGGCGCGCTCGACTACGTGCTCGGCATCACCAAGGCCTACACGACGCGCGTCGGCTCCGGGCCGTTCCCGACCGAGCTGTTCGACGAGGTCGGCGACTTCCTCGGCCAGCGCGGCCACGAGTTCGGCACGGTCACCGGCCGCAAGCGGCGTTGCGGCTGGTTCGACGCCGTGCTGGTGCGGCAGACGGTGGTCGCCTCGGGCATCAACGGCATCGCGCTCACCAAGCTCGACGTGCTCGACGGCCTCGACGAGATCAAGGTGTGCATCGGCTACGAGATCGACGGCCGCACCCTCGATTACCTGCCCGCCAACCAGGAAGACCAGGCGCGGGTGAAGCCGATCTACGAGACCATGGAAGGCTGGAAGGAATCGACGGCCGGCGCCCGCTCCTGGGCCGAGCTGCCGGCGCAGGCGATCAAGTACGTGCGCCATATCGAGGAGTTGATCGGCGCGCCGGTGGCCATGTTGTCGACCAGTCCGGATCGGCTCGACACGATTCTTGTGCGTGATCCGTTTCAGGATTAAGTGATTCACCACGTTTTGCCGGCGTTCCCGCCGCAAAAAAGCCCGGCCGCCATCGCAAGGCTCGCCGTCGGGTGTCCTATCGAAACAGCGTTCCGCCGCAAGGCGGGGCGCCAAGCCGAGAGATGCGGTACATGGCCGACTACTATCCCGTATTGAAGCGTGCCATTTCCTCGCTGCCATCAGGGTCGGGCGAGGCGCGGCGCGCCGTCTACGAGAAGGCTCGGGTCGCGCTTCTCCGCCAGCTCAGCTCGTATAATCCGCCGCTGTCGCCGACCGAGATCGCCGACCAGCGCGTGGCGCTCGAGGATTGCATCCGCCGGGTCGAGGCCGAGGTGGCGGGTGTTGCCGAGGAAGCCGGGACCGGCGCGGAGCAGGCCCCGGCCGCGCCGCCCGCCGTCAAGGCGCCGCCGCCGGCGCCGGAAGAGCCCGCTCCCCGCGTCGAGCTGGAGCCGCGGCGGGAAGAGGCGCCGGCGCGCAAGGGCGGGCTGGCCTCGCTCTCGGCGCCGGAGATGAATCCGTTCCGCCATATCGAGCCGCTCGCCACGCCGGACATGAACCCGTTCCGGCACATCGAGCCGCTGCCGGCGCGCGGCGGCGCGCCCGTCCGCACCGAGCCGCCCGTCCGCGACGAGCCGTCCGACCGGGATGCGCCCCGGCCGCCGGCCAGCCTGCCGACCGAACGGCCGCGGCTGCCGACCGCCCGGCTGCCCGACGAGCGTGGCGAGCCGCGCATCGGCGTCGGCGTCAGCGCGCTGTCGCGCACGCTGAAGCAGGCCGATTCGCTGGGCGAGGCGTCGTCCACCGCCGTGCGCGCCGCGCGCCACGCCATGAACGAGGTCGAGGAGGTCGACGAGCCGATATCGGCGGAAAGGGTCGAGCCGGACCTCGGCAACGGCCGCGCCGCCGGTTCGCGCCCCGAGGCGGTTCTGCTCGGCACCTCCGATAAGCTCGACGCCGAACGGCTGCCGCCGCAGCGCGAGACGGCGACGCTGCCATGGCCGGAAGAGAACGCCGGCACCGGCCGGCGCGGCCGCCTGCTGCTCATCGGCCTCGTGGCGATCCTGGTGCTGGCGCTCGGCGGCGCCGTCTACGCATTCCGGGATACGCTGTCCGGGCTGTTCGCCGGGGCGCCGCAGGTCGAAGGCAACGCGGCGACGACCGGCGACGACGGTCTCGCCCCCAAGATCCTCGATCGGCTGCCGGCCGAGGGCGAGGCGCCGGCGGCGCCGGTCGCTCCCGATGCCGTGGCGGTGCAGACCGAGCCGGTCACCGCGCCGGCCGCCGTCGATCCCGACCTGCCGCCGGCGCCCGGCGGCGCGATGGCCCTGGCTCCGGCGACCCCGGCCCAGACGCCGCCCGCCGCCGAGGAGCCCGCCCTCGGGCCGACCTTGGCGGCGCCGGCGAGCCCGTCGGCTGCCGCCGGGACCGGCGAGACGATCGGCGTCGCCCAGAAAGCCATCCTCTACGAGGAGCCCATCCCCGGCGCGCCGGGCACCAAGCTCGACGGCACGGTGGTCTGGGCCTTCGTCAACGAGCCGGCGCTGCCCGGCGACAAGCCGGTGCCGCAGATCCGCGGCAATATCGAGATCCCCGAACTCGGCCTCAAGATGCGCCTTTCCATTCACAAGAATGACGATCAGGCGCTGCCGGCCAGCCACATCGTCGAATTCTCCTTCGACGTGCCGCCGTCGTTCGCCGGCAAGTTCATCGACGCGGCGCCCGGCATGATCGCCAAGCAGACCGAGGAAGCGCGCGGCGACACGATCACCGGCGCCGTCGCCAAGGTGTCGGACAGCCTGTTCTGGCTGGCGCTGTCGGGCCTCGAGCAGGACGTGACGCGCAACATCCAGTTGCTCAAGGAGCGGCCCTGGATCGATATCCCGATCCGCTACGGCAACCGCCGCCGGGCCATTCTCACCTTCGAGAAGGGCACGCCCGGCGAGAAGGCGTTCACCGACGCCTTCGCCGCCTGGGGAGAGTAACCTCGCGAGACCGGCGCCGCCCCTGAGCGGCGCCGGCCTTGCTTCAGGCGGGGCTCGACAGCTTCATCAGCACGAGACCGGCGAGGATCAGCGCCGCGGCGACGAGCCTCGTCGCGGTGACCGCCTCGCCGAGCACGGCGATGCCGACCGCGAAGCTGCCGACGGCGCCGATGCCGGTCCAGACCGTATAGGCGGTGCCGAGCGGCAGCGACTTCATGGCGACGGCGAGCAGGCCGAAGCTCATCAGCATGGCGACGAGGGTGACGATGCTGGCGCCGACTTGCGTGAAGCCGGCCGACAGCTTCATGCCGTAGGCCCAGACGACTTCCAGAAGTCCGGCGATCACAAGATACATCCAGGCCATGGCGGCCCTCCTTATCGTCGGGCCGGGCCGTCCCGGACTTGGAACCCGCCGCGGAAGGCGAGGGAGGGCGTTGCCTCGGGGGAGGAGATGGGACAGCCGGCCCTCGGCGTCAAGTGGAGGCCGGCGTCACTTCGCCAACAGCACGGCGCGGCCGACGAGCTTGCCGGACGGCAGGTGATGGATCTCGATCACCTTGCCCTCGGGGCCGTCGATGGTCAGCGACAGGCGGTCGGCGTCGACGTCCGTGCCGACGATGGTGCCCGGCGTCACCACCTCGATCAGCGTCTGGAACGGCGTGCCGGCCGGCGGCGCATCGTCGCCGCTCCTCGCCACGCGGAAGGCGATGGCGACGAACACGGCGATCAGGCCGACGCCGAGCGTGCCGGCGGCGATCAGCATCATGGTGCGCAGGCGGGCCTGTACCCGGGCGATGGCCGGATCGAGCGGCGCCTCGCGTTCGTCGTCGGTCGGCCCTGCCATGATGCTTTCCTTCAGCGCGAATTTCTGCGATAGGCGGCATTTAGAGCATCGGGCGCGGTTTGTCGACGCGCGCCCCCGGAGCAGAGGCCGATATGGCTGATGATGACGATATCGGCCTGGAAGACGAGTCCGGCGAGACGCGGACGGCCACCGTCGAGGCGGCGGCCAAGACGCGGTTCGACAAGCTGGTCGCCGAGGCCTTCCCCGACGTCAGCCGTTCGCGCCTGAAGGCGCTGATCGAGGCGGGCGCGGTCTCCGTCGACGGGGCGGTCGTCACCGACGCGGCGAAAAAGCTCGCCGGCAGCCTGGCGCTCGCCGTTCTGGTGCCGCCGGCCGAGGACGCGGAGCCGCAGGGCGAGGATATCCCGCTCGACGTCGTCTACGAGGACGACGACCTGATCGTCATCGACAAGCCGGCCGGCCTCGTGGTGCATCCGGCGGCCGGCAACTGGACCGGCACCTTGGTCAACGCGCTGATTGCCCATTGCGGCGACAGCCTGTCGGGCATCGGCGGCGTCCGCCGGCCGGGCATCGTCCACCGGCTCGACAAGGACACCACCGGCCTGATGGTGGTGGCGAAGAACGACCGGGCGCACGCCGGCCTCGCCGCCCAGTTCGCCGACCACGGCCGCACCGGCCCGCTCGAGCGCGGCTACCTGGCGCTGGTCTGGGGCAGCCCGGAGCCGTTTCGCGGCGTGATCGAGGCGCCGCTCGGCCGCTCGTCGTCCGACCGCACCAAGATGGCGATCATCCGGGGCGGCGGCGGCAAGGAGGCGATCACCCATTACGAGGTGGCGGAGCGCTTCCCGGCCGAGGCGGGGCGCGGCGCCGTCGCCTCGCTGGTCGAATGCCATCTCGAGACGGGGCGGACGCATCAGATCCGCGTGCATCTTTCGGCCGCCGGCCATCCGCTGGTCGGCGACGCGGTCTACGGCGCGCATTTCCTGACCAAGGCCAATCGCCTGCCGGAGGCGGCGGCATCGGCGGTGCGCGCCTTTTCCCGCCAGGCGCTGCACGCCTTCCTGATTGCCTTCGAGCATCCGGCGAGCGGCGAGCTCCTGCGCTTCGAGAGCGGACTGCCGCCGGACATGGCCGATCTCGTGGCGGCTTTCCGGGAACTTTAGGCTTTTTCACAAGTTTCCCATGAAATTGCCGGGATCGTCCCTATATTCGACTTTCAGTGCGCTTGCGTGGCAAGGCACCGAAGGGGATGCCGTGTCCGTCCGGGAGCGGTCCCGCGAACGTAAGGGGGGTGCTTGATGGCCCGTACCACATTGCCGATGATCGCCGCGGGAGAGGGCGGCCTCAGCCGCTATCTCGACGAAATCCGTCGCTTTCCGATGCTTGAGCCGCAGGAAGAATACATGCTGGCCAAGCGCTATGCCGACTATGACGACCGCGATGCTGCCCAGAAGCTCGTCACCTCGCACCTGCGCCTCGTCGCCAAGATCGCCATGGGCTATCGCGGCTACGGCCTGCCGATCGGCGAGGTCATTTCCGAAGGCAACGTCGGCCTGATGCAGGCGGTCAAGCGCTTCGAGCCGGACAAGGGCTTCCGCCTCGCCACCTATGCCATGTGGTGGATCAAGGCGGCGATTCAAGAATACATCCTGCGCTCGTGGTCGCTGGTCAAGATGGGCACGACGGCCAACCAGAAGCGGCTGTTCTTCAATCTCCGCAAGGCCAAGAGCCAGCTCCAGGCGCTCGGCGACGGCGACCTCAAGCCCGATCAGGTGGAGGCGATCGCCACCAAGCTCGGCGTGACCGAGGAAGACGTCGTGTCGATGAACCGGCGCCTCAGCGGCGACGCCTCGCTCAATTCGCCGTTGCGCTCGGACAGCGAGAGCGGCGAGTGGCAGGACTGGCTGGTCGACGACCGCGACGACCAGGAAACGGTCCTGGCCGATTCCGAGGAGCTCGATCAGCGGCGCGCCATGCTGAAGCGGGCGCTCGGCGTGCTCAACGAGCGCGAGCGCCGCATCTTCGAGGCGCGGCGGCTCGCCGAGGATCCGATGACGCTGGAAGATCTTTCCACCGAGTTCGGCGTCAGCCGCGAGCGCGTCCGCCAGATCGAGGTGCGCGCCTTCGAGAAGGTGCAGGAGGCCGTCAAGGCCCAGGCCCGCGAGCAGGTGCCGGCCGTCGTCGAGGCCGGCTGACGTTCGCCGGCCGAATGCGCGGCCGGTGGCGCGCCGCCGGCACTATCGCGCTTGTCCGCGCCGAGGCTTTGCGCTATAGAGGCGCCCGACCGGGCCATGCGGTGGACCGGAGACGAGCCGCCCGAGGTGTTCCTCGGGGCGGCTCGTTCCTCTGATGAGCCGCCGCGCGGCCGATACCCCACACCGGGCGCCCCGACAGGCCGGCGTCACTGATGCGCCCCCGCGGCGCCGGAAAGGACCGAAAAGATGAAGCAGGGCATTCATCCCGACTATCACGACATCAAGGTCGTCATGACCGACGGCAGCGAGTTCGTCACCCGCTCGTGCTACGGCGCCAAGGACGCGACGCTGAACCTCGACATCGATCCGAAGGTGCACCCGGCCTGGACCGGCGGCCAGCAGCAGTTGATGGACCGCGGCGGCCGTCTGTCGCGCTTCAATTCCAAGTTCGGCGGCCTGTTCACCAAGAAGTAAGGCGAGCCGACAGCCCGAACATGAAAAACCCCGGCGCGCGCTGCTCGCCGGGGTTTTGTTTTGGGCGTAACGGGTCGATCGAAAGTGGGAGTCAGCTTTCGACGCGGCGGGCGCCGAAAGCATTGGCGAGGCGGTCGATGTCGCGGGCGACGAGATTGGCGGCCGGTTCGGCGGCGGTTTCGTAGATCGCCTTGTCCATGTGGACGATGCGCTCGTGCAGCCGGTCGGTGCGCTCGATGATCGAGCGGAGCGCCGCCGGCAGCTCGCTCCACAGCGGGCCGGACATCACCGGCGCCTGGAAGTCGAGGCGAACCTTGTTCTTCTCGCTGCGCGCCTGCTCGGGCGACATCTCGCCCTCGTTGACGGCGCGCTGCATGAGAAGCCAGGAGGCGATCTGCATCAGCCGGGTGGTGAGGCGCATCGACTCGGTGGAATAGGCGAGCGTGGCGGCGCGGCCGAGCGCCCGGCTTTCGCTGCGGCCGTCGCCGTCGAGATAGCTCGCCGTCTCCTCGACCAGCGCCATGCCCTCGCGGAACAGCTCGCGGAACAGCTCCGAATTGAGCGCGCGGGCACCGAAGGCGATGGCCTCCGTGCCGGAATGGGACTTGCCGAATAGATCACTCATCACGCCACCTCTGCACCAGACGCTCGGACGATCGGCCCGGCCGGTTCCGCCGCCCATGAGTTGGACCGCGGAAGCGCCATCGCAAAGAAAAAGCTGGCGCGGATCGCCGCTCTTCCCCGCAATCCCCAGAACGGGACGAAATGACATCCCCTTCCGGAACAGTCGTCCGACTTTGCGATCAAGGTCGCAACAGGCATGCCAGGGACGGTCGGAGCCGGCCCGGACATGAATGAAAGGTTAACGCAAAGCGGAAAGGGAGTCTCGGCAAATCCGAGCGGCTGCATCGCGGCCCGATGCCCAAAAAAGAAGGCCGCCAGGGGCGGCCCTTCATAAGTTAAACAGGGAGGCGTCAAAAGAGTGACGAGAGCCACTCGTGATCCAACCGTGCGGATCACCGTCTTGATAAACGAAACTGGTAAATGCGCCCTTAACAATGAATATTTTTCGACGGAGGCTGGCCGGCCGGCTCAGAACTTGAACAGGGAGTCGGCGGCGCTGCGGACGTCGTCCTTCAGGCGGAGCGCTTCCTCGACCCGGCCGATCTCGGCCTGCAGCAGGTCGATGCGGGCGCGGAGTTCGGCCACCGAGAGGCGCGACAGATCCTGGCCGACGACATGCGCCGGGGGCGGCGGCTGGGGGCGATCGTCATCGATGGTCATCGAACGTCCTCCTCATTCTGGCACAGGAAAGTGAAGGCCGGCTCGCCCGGCATGTCAAGCCGGCGAAGACGGAATGAGCTAACCTCCCGGGGCTTTCAGGATCGGCGATTCGTTGCGAAGGAGCTCACCATGGCCGCGTTGCCCTCCGATATGCTGGCGATCGAAATTTCCCGTCCCGGCGGGCCGGAGGTGCTGAAGCCGGCGCGGCGGCCGCTGCCGGTCCTCTCCGCCGACGGCGTATTGATCGCCGTCGAGGCGGCCGGCATCAACCGGCCGGACGCGCTGCAGCGCCAGGGCGCCTACCCGCCGCCGCCCGGCGCCTCCGACATCCCCGGCCTCGAGGTGGCCGGCCGCATCGCGGCGGTCGGCGCCGAGGCGCGGGGGCTGGCGGTCGGCGACAGGGTGACGGCGCTGGTGGCCGGCGGCGGCTACGCCCAGTATTGCGCGGCGCCGGCCGGCAGTTGCCTGCCCTGGCCGGAGGGCTACGACGCCGTGCGGGCGGCCGCCTTGCCGGAAACCTTCTTCACCGTCTGGTCCAACGTGTTCGACCGGGGACGGCTGCGGGCCGGCGAGAGCTTCCTCGTCCATGGCGGCACGTCGGGCATCGGCACCACGGCGATCCAGCTTGCCCGCGCTTTCGGCGCGCGCGTCTTCGCCACGGCCGGCAGCGCCGACAAGTGCGACGCCTGCCGGCGGCTCGGCGCCGAGATCGCCGTCAACTACCGCGCGGAGGATTTCGTCGCCGTGCTCCAGGCGGCGACGGCGGGGCGGGGCGTCGACGTCATCCTGGACATGGTGGGCGGCGACTACGTCGACCGCAACTACGAGCTCGCCGCCGTCGACGGCCGCATCGTGCAGATCGCCTTTCTCGGCGGCGCGAAGGCCTCGGCCAACTTCGCCAGGCTGATGCAGAAGCGGCTCGTCCATACCGGCTCGACGCTGAGGCCGCGCGAGGCGGCCTTCAAGGCGGGGGTTGCCGCCTCGCTCCGCGACAAGGTGTGGCCGCTTCTTTCCGCCGGCACCGTTGCGCCGGTGATCGACCGGGTGCTGCCGTTCGACCGGGCGGCGGAGGCGCATGCCCGCCTCGAGGCCGACCACGTCGGCAAGATCGTGCTGACGCTGGAGGGCGCCTGAGAAAACTGCCCTTCGTCAATTGCGGAACGGCGGCGCCATCTGTATATAGGGGTCATTCCCCGCTCATCGTGATACGAGACGGAGGGCCGCCGGCGAAAGCCGGTGGACCAGCGAAGAGGATTTATCGATGTCGACCCCCTTGATGCCCAAGGCTACCGCCGTCTGGCTGGTCGAGAATACGGCCCTGTCGTTCGACCAGATCGCCGCTTTCTGCAAGCTGCACGCTCTCGAGGTGAAGGCCATCGCCGACGGCGAGGCGGCCCAGGGGATCAAGGGTCTCGATCCGATCCTGACCGGCCAGCTCGGCCGCGAGGATATCGAGAAGGCCGAGAAGGATCCGTCGATCCGCCTGAAGCTGCTCGATCCCAAGGTGCGGGTGCCGGAGGCCAAGCGCCGCGGGCCGCGCTATACGCCGGTGTCGCGCCGCCAGGACCGGCCGAACGCCATCCTGTGGCTGGTGCGCAACCATCCCGAACTCAAGGATGCGCAGATCATGCGCCTCGTCGGCACCACCAAGACGACGATCGCCCAGATCCGCGACCGCACCCACTGGAACTCCGCCAACCTGACGCCGGCCGATCCGGTGACGCTCGGCCTGTGCTCGCAGATCGAACTGGACATGGAGGTCGAGAAGGCGGGCAAGGCGTCGCCGGAGAAGGTGCTGACGCAGACGCTGCTGCCGGTCGAGGAGACCACCTCGCCCGACGCGCTCACCGGCTTCCGCGCCCCGTCGCGCGACGAGGAGGAGGAGCTCGACGCCGAGGCGGTGTTCGCCAAGCTCAACGCGCTGTCCGCTCCGAAGTCCGACGAGGACGACGACGACCGCTGAGCCGTCATCGCACCGGAACGATTTTTTCGACGGCCGCCCCTTCCGGAGGCGGCCGTTGTCGTTTCCGGGGTGCGTCTTGGTATTTTCGCTATCCGTGAAGACCCGCAGGGCGTCGACCGCCGGCGAAGGACATTTTTAGGGTTTGTTCAGACCTTGGTCGATGGCGCAACAAACGCGATCACGGGCTGGTTATCCGCGCAATTATACACAATAATTACAACGATAGACGCAATTTATAAACGGCGGGCCGCGCCTTGAACTCCGCGGCCATCGACTTCATATCAAAATTGTGACACGATGACCGTGTTGAGGCTTAGCCCACAGCAAGGAGGCCCGAATGTCTGTTCAGTCGCATATTGCAGAACTTGAACGCCGTCACGCCGCTCTCGAGCGTGAACTCGACGAGGCTAATCAGCACCCGAGCGTCGACGGCACGACACTGCGCGAATTGAAGCGGCAGAAGCTGGCCCTGAAAGACGAAATCGTCAAGCTGTCCTCCGAAGCCAAGGTCCTGCATTAAGGCCGCCGCGGTTCGGAACGTCATCTTAATTCGGCAAACGCCACGGCCTCTGGTCCGTGGCGTTTTGTTTTGGCACGGGCGGTTAGATCGCCTTGCGTCCTGACGGACGCAAGGCGATCTAGTTTCCTGTTGTCGCATCGGACCGAAAACCGGAGTCCACTTTTCGGTCCGATCCTTTAGGCCGCCATCGCGTCCTTGCCGGCGGCGGTCGGTTCGGGAACCGCCTTGGGAGCGGCCTTGGCCTTGCTCGCCTTGCCGAGGTAATCGAGGAAGTAGGCGAGCGCCGCCTGGGCGGTGATGCCGACGGCGATGAAGGCGATCTGCTCGACCGGGCCGGGCTGATCGGCGAACAGCACCACCTGGCCGACCACCGACAGCGCGGTTCCCAGCCAGAACACCGGCAGCGAATTGCGGCCGATGCGCGACAGCACGCCTTCCGGCGACAGACGCCCCAGCCAGCCCATGATCAGCCGGCTGTGGCCGATGACGTAGGCGAGCGACAGGATGTGCAGGAGGCGCGGCAGCGCCACCCAGGGCTTCTCGTTGATCTGGAAATTGTGCGGCAGCCAGCTCACCTCGGGGATGCTGCCGTAGAGATTGTAGCGGTGATAGACGCAGGCGGCGATCAGGTAGGCGAGCGCCAGCCACCAGAGCGGCCGGAAGAAGGGCACCGGCGTTTCGCCGCGCAGCACCCTTACGCCGGTGAAGAAGCCGACGCCGAAGATCAACTGCCAGGTGAACGGGTTGAAGAACCAGCCGCCGTTGCCCGGATAGGCCGGCATATTGAGCCCGAAGACATGGGCGGCGGCGTAGGTGGCGACCGAAGTGGCCAGCATGGCGCCGAGGCCGAAGAAGCGGGCCACCACCATCAGCACCGGCAGGAAAACCAACAGGCAGACATAGAGCGGCAGAATGTTGTGGTAGCCGATCTGCTGCGTCATCAAGGGTATGCCGATGAAGGCCTTGGTCGGCTCGGCATAGATGGTGTCGATGTTGAGGGGGGTGTTGAGAATGGGCATGCCCCACCGCTGGAGGGCGAAGCAGAAGATGCCGAGGCCGACCATCAGCGAGGCGATGTGGGCGACGTAAAGCACCACCACGCGCTTGGCGATCTTGGCCAGCGGCAGGGCGATGGCCCCGGCGTAGAAGCGGGGAAAATAGGCGAAGGCCGAGGCGACGCCGGCGAGCAGCACGAACGCCTCCGCCGAATCGGACAGGCCGAAATTCTTGTGCGTGTAGGGCTCGAGAACGTTACCCGGAATGTGGTTGATGAAGATCGACAGGAGCGCCAGGGCGCGCAGAATGTCGATCCGGTGGTCGCGTTTGCCGAGAGGCTTGATATTCATCGGTATTCTCCCGTCTCGGTGCGCCCTTCCGGGCTTTCTGCAAAACGTCTCCCGCAAGAATTGTAAGCGCCGACCTCGGCGAAGACGCGGCGGAACTATGGCCCCGGGGCTTTAACGCGTCAGAGGTCAAAGGGATGCATGGCGAGGCAAAAAAGCGGAGCGTCGGTCATTACATCGTCACCTGTCCCTGCGGGGGAGAGCGGCGGGCTCGTGCGGCCAAGGCCGGCTTGTATCGATTCGGAGCCCAGGCGGACCATGCTGCGCGTGGGGCGGATCGCCGGGTGCCGGCAGGCCGCGGATGGTCTCCGAGGAGGATCATGTCGTCCGCGCGTGCCCTCAGGGCAGGCGCGGAGCCATCGTTGTCTAGACACATTCGGCGGGGCCGGCAAGATGGAGAAAGCGCTGGGCGGGCATCCGGTCGTCGGAAAACGCGAGACAATCGCCGTGAGTCGGCTAAGTTTCCGGGCGTATTGCAAGGGGCGGGGCGCTCCTGATCGGTGTTCTCCGCCCATTCCGGACGGCCGGTTTTTCGATCGGGTGATCCGGGCGGAAAACGGCCGCGAAGGTGGCGCCACAGGGCCGGAAAACGCCGCCGGACACGCAAGGGGCGTGGGCGGCCGGGGGCGCGAAAGACGGGGGCTTTCCCGCCGAAGGCCATGAAAAGGCGGCGCGGATCTGCTAGACTGGCATAAATGCCGGGGCGCGGCCGCCGGTGGGGACGAGGCGAAGGGTTTGCTGGATGACCGGGCAGGAAGAAGGCAACGAACAGGTGCAACTGGAGCTGGCGCGGCTCCGCCAGGAGCACCGGGATCTCGACGCGGCCATCGACGCGATGGTGTCGCTCGGTACCGCCGATTCCATCCAGATCCAGCGCCTCAAGAAGCGCAAGCTGGTGCTGAAGGACCGAATCAAGCAGCTCGAGGACCAGACGGTTCCCGACATCATCGCCTGATCCCGACGGGCATGGGGAATCGGTTGCGGCTGCCGGACGCTCGGCTTTCCGGCACGGGATTGGCGTCTGAGGCTTGCCAGCGCCGGTTATTTCCCCTACCGCCATGGGCACCACGCCGCGAGCCGGGGATTTGCCGAGATGACCGATAAGCCGCCCGTCGCCATCATCATGGGCAGCCAGTCCGACTGGGCGACCATGAAGCACGCCGCCGACACGCTGGACGCGCTGGACGTGCCGCACAAGGCGATGATCGTTTCCGCCCACCGCACGCCCGATCGCATGGTCGCCTTCGCCAAGGGCGCCCGCGCCGACGGCTTCAAGGTGATCATCGCCGGCGCCGGCGGCGCGGCGCACCTGCCGGGCATGGTGGCGGCGCTGACGCCGCTGCCGGTGCTCGGCGTTCCCGTCGAAAGCCACGCCCTCAAGGGGCAGGACAGCCTGCTGTCCATCGTGCAGATGCCGGGGGGCGTGCCGGTGGGCACGCTGGCCATCGGCAAGGCCGGCGCCGTCAACGCGGCGCTGCTCGCCGCCGCCGTTCTGGCGCTGTCGGACGCGGCGCTGGCCGCCCGGCTCGATCATTTCCGCGCCCGCCAGACGGCCGCCGTTGCCGAGGAGCCGGTCGATGGCGCCTGAGATGCTTCCTCCCGGCTCGGTGGTCGGCATGCTCGGCGGCGGCCAGCTCGGCCGCATGATGGCGCTCGCCGCCGCCCGGCTCGGCCTTTCCGTGCACGTCTATTGCCCCGATCCCGACAGCCCGGCCTTCGATGTCGCCAGGGCGCATACCGTCGCCGGCTACGACGACGAGGCGGCGCTCGCCGCCTTCGCCGACCGATGCGACGTCGTTACCTACGAGTTCGAGAACGTGCCGGCCCGCGCCGCCGAGGTGATCGCCCAGCGGACCCTGCTGCGGCCCGGCGCGCTGGCGCTCGCCACCTCGCAGGACCGGCTCGTCGAGAAGACCTTCCTGCGCAAGGCCGGCGCCGAGGTGGCGGCCTTCGCGTCGATCGACCGGGCGGCCGACATCGACGCGGCGATCGCCGTCACCGGCCTGCCGGCCATCGTCAAGACCCGCCGCTTCGGCTACGACGGCAAGGGTCAGCGCAAGGTGGAGAGCCGTGAGGCGCTCGCCGCGGCGGTGACCGAACTCGGCGGCGCCGACCTCATTCTCGAGGCGCTGGTGCCCTTCGAACTGGAAGTGTCGGCCATCGTGGTGCGCGGCGCCGACGGCGCGGCCGCCGTCTACGACATCGGCGAGAATTCGCACGCCGATCACATCCTGAAGCAAACGCGGGTGCCGGCGCGGATCGGCGCCGAGACGGCCGCTGCCGCGGCGGCGCTCGGCCGCCGCATCGCCGATGCGCTCGACTATGTCGGCGTGCTCGGCGTCGAGCTGTTCGTGGTGCGCGACGACCAGGGCGAGCGGCTGGTGGTCAACGAGATGGCGCCGCGCGTCCACAACTCCGGCCACTGGACGGAAGACGGCGCGGTGACCTCGCAGTTCGAGAATCACGTGCGGGTGATCGCCGGCTGGCCGATCGGCTCGGTGGCGACCATCGCGCCGACGGTGATGGAGAACCTGATCGGCGCCGAGGCCGACGCCTGGGCGGCGATCGCCGCCGATCCCAAGGCGCGGCTGCACCTCTACGGCAAGGCCGAAAGCCGCCCCGGCCGCAAGATGGGTCATGTCAATCGGGTGGGCGTCTGAGAAAATCGTCAGGCGACGGCGACGCGGGCGGCGACCCGGCGGTCGAGCTCCACCTCGAAGCCGGCGAGGCTGACGCGGCCGCCCGGCTCCACCGTCAGCACCGTGTTGGGCGCGACGGCGGTCCACTGGTCGTGCGCCGCGTCGATCGGCTCGGACACCACGGTGATGCCGTCGTCGCCGTGCCGCCAGTAGAGGCTGGGCGGCCTGTCGTCGGACGAATAGCGGAAGGCATGCAGGTGCGTGCCGTCGGACAGCGCGGCGGTGAGGCGCAGCGGCTCGTCGACGCCGGCATCGATCATCGCCCGCCGCGTGTCGGCGAGCACGGCGCGCATGGCGGCGATCGGATCGGCGTCGAGGTCGTCGGCGTCGAGCAGCAGGAACAGCACCTCGGAATCGGTGGAGCCGCAGCGCTCGTGGTAGCGGGCGTCGGAAAGGCGCGCCTCGAGGCGGCGGCGGATGCGGTCCCAGCCGCCGACCTGGCCGTTGTGCATGAACATCCAGCGGCCGCTGACGAAGGGGTGGCAGTTGACGCGGGTGGTCGGCGTGCCGGTGGAGGCGCGGACGTGGGCGAAGAACAGCGGTGATGAAATCTGATGCGTCAGGCTCTTCAGATTGTCGTCGTTCCAGGCAGGCATGGCGTCGCGGAACAGGCCGGGCTCCTGCCAGGCGCCATACCAGCCGAGGCCGAAACCGTCGCCGTTGGTGGCGGCGAGGCATTCGGTGGCCGACTGGCTCTGATGGATCAGCGAGTGGCAGGGTTTGGACACCAGGGTATCCAGGAAGATCGGACGACCGGAATAGGCGAGCCAACGGCACATGGTAAGGGCGACCCCGAGGCGGACGCTGCAACAGAAGGCGGGTCAGCGGTCCTGACCCGATATCCACCTTCGCAAATCTCATGCCGACCATCTTGGCGAAAATGCGTTGACCATGATCTGCCGGCCTCACAAGGCGGCCCGGGTGTGGCTTTGGGGTTGCGCCGATGGCGGCCGGCCGGCCGGCGGGCGGATTTTCCGGCCTGTCCCGCCGATCTCTAGTGGACAGGCTGCCGGCGATTTGCTAGAGAACCACCACTCTTGCGGCGCCTTGGCGCGCTGCGGCGGGAATTCGTCATTCCCGCGAGATTGGTTTCATCATGTCGCCTGAGACGCGAAGCCGCGGGTGGGTCCGCCCCGGCCATATGGGTTTCACGGTGACCGACCACGGGAAGAACAGGCGTGCAGGTACTCGTTCGCGACAACAACGTCGACCAGGCTCTCAAGGCGCTGAAGAAGAAGATGCAGCGCGAAGGCATTTTCCGCGAGATGAAGCTGCGCGGTCACTACGAGAAGCCGTCGGAGAAGAAGGCCCGCGAAAAGGCCGAGGCGGTGCGCCGTTCGCGCAAGCTGGCTCGCAAGCGGGCTCAGCGCGAGGGTCTGGTGTCGGTCAAGGGCCGCACTCACTGATATACGGGCTCCGTCGCCCGATGGTGTTTGTCGAAGTCGAGGGACGGTCACGCGAGTCGACCGTCTCTTTTGTTATGTCCGGCCGTCGTGCCCGGTTTTGGCGGCCCGAGGCCATCCGCCGGGCGGTTTGCCGCGCGGACGACAGCGCCGAGCAAGGGTGCCCGCCGGTCCGGCTTTCGTCCGGTCTTGCCTGAAAGGGATGGTTTGATGCGGTTCATTGCGACGTCTTCGGCTCTTCGCGGTCTTACGGGCGCTCTCGCTCTCGGCCTTCTGGCGTCCGCCTGCACGACGTCCGGGCCGTCTCGCGAGCCGAGCTGGGTGGTCGACCCCAATGCCGGTTCGACGGCCAACATTGGCTCGCTGACCGCCGCCATCCAGCGCGATCCCCAGAACCCGGTGAACTACAACGTGCGCGGCTCGGCCTACGGCCAGGCCGGCCAGTTCCAGGCGGCGCTCGCCGACTTCAGCATGGCGATCCAGCTCAATCCCGGCTTCTCGCAGGCCTACAACAACCGCGCCCTGATCTATCGCCAGCTCAACCAGCCGCAGGCGGCGCTCGCCGACTACAATCAGGCGATAACCCTCAACGCCACCTACCAGCCGGCCTATCTCGGCCGCGGCACCCTCTACCGCCAGTCCGGCCAACTGGACCTCGCCATGGCCGATTTCGACCAGGCGGTGACGCTCAATACGTCGGACGCCAAGGCCTATTACAACAGGGCGCTGATCTACCAGACGCGCGGCAACCACATTCGCGCCGTCGCCGACCTCGACGCCGCCATCGCCCTCGACGCCAACGCGTCGGAGCCCTACAACGCGCGCGGTCTCAGCCACCTCCAGCTCGGCAAGAACAAGGACGCGCTGCAGGACTTCGCGGCGGCCGTCAACCGCAACAAGCAGTCGGCCGAATTCTGGACCAACCTCGGCATCGCCCAGATCCGCACCGGCGACGTCCAGCGCGGCCGCGATTCGATCAACCGGGCCCTGGTGCTGAAGCCGGGCTACGGCCCGGCCCGCGAAGCGTTGCAGACGGCGACGGCGCAAGGCTGACGCCTTTCTTCCTTCCGCGGAGATTCTGCTCGGCCGCCGGTTTCGGCGGCCGTGTCGTTTTGGGATCCGGCAAAGAAGAAGGCGCCGGAACGATGCGTTCCGGCGCCTTGCTTATTGCCATCGTTGGTGCCGCGACCCGCTTTATGCCGTCGGCTGCGGCGTGGCGCCGTCGGGCTCCTCGCCCTTGGGGCGGGGCTTGGTGGTCGGCACAGCCGAGCCACGCGGCGGCGTCGTGTCGTCGAAGGCGTCGCGCACCGGCGGCCGGCCGTTCATGATGCCGCGCAGCTCCTCGCCGGTCAGCGTCTCGAACTCCAGGAGCGCCTCGGCGATGGCGACGAACTTGTCGTGGTTCTCGGTGATGATGCGGCGGGCGTTCTGCTCGCCCTCCTCGATGTAGCGCCGCACTTCCTCGTCGATCAGCTTGGCCGTCTCGTCGGCCATGTTGGTCGACTGGCTGACCGAGTGGCCGAGGAACACCTCCTGCTCGTTGGGCCGGTAGCGGACGCGGCCGAGCTTCTCGCTCATGCCCCATTCCATCACCATCGAGCGGGCGAGGCTGGTGGCCATCTGGATGTCGCCGGCGGCGCCGGTGGTGACCTTTTCCGGGCCGAAGGTCTGGATCTCCGCCTCGCGGCCGCCGAACAGCATGGTCAGGCGGGCCACCGCCTTCTCGTAGGTCCAGTTGTAGCGGTCGCTTTCGGGCAGCGTCATCACCATGCCCAGCGCGCGGCCGCGCGGGATGATGGTCGCCTTGTGGATCGGGTCGATGGTCTTGTCGAGCATCAGCGCGATGATGGCGTGGCCGGCCTCGTGATAGGCGGTGTTGCGCTTCTCCTCGGGCGTCATGGCCAGCGACTTGCGCTCGGCGCCCATCATCACCTTGTCCTTGGCGTCCTCGAACTCGGTCATGGTGACGATGCGCTTGTTGCGGCGGGCAGCGAGCAGGGCGGCCTCGTTGACGAGGTTCATCAGGTCGGCGCCCGAGAAGCCGGGCGTGCCGCGGGCCAGCACCTTGAGGTCGACGTCCGGCGCCATCGGCACCTTGCGCACGTGCACCTTCAGGATCTTCTCGCGGCCGTTGACGTCCGGGTTGGGCACGGTGATCTGGCGGTCGAAGCGGCCGGGGCGCAGGAGCGCCGGGTCGAGCACGTCCGGGCGGTTGGTGGCGGCGATGATGATGACGCCCTCGTTCTGCTCGAAGCCGTCCATCTCGACCAGCAACTGGTTCAGCGTCTGCTCGCGTTCGTCGTTGCCGCCGCCGAGGCCGGCGCCGCGATGGCGGCCGACCGCGTCGATCTCGTCGATGAAGATGATGCAGGGGGCGTTCTTCTTGGCCTGCTCGAACATGTCGCGGACGCGCGAGGCGCCGACGCCGACGAACATCTCGACGAAGTCCGAGCCGGAAATGGTGAAGAAGGGCACGTTGGCCTCGCCGGCGACGGCGCGGGCGGTCAGCGTCTTGCCGGTGCCCGGCGGGCCGACCAGCAGCACGCCGCGCGGGATGCGGCCGCCGAGCCGCTGGAACTTCTGCGGGTCGCGCAGGAACTCGACGACTTCCTGCAGGTCCTCCTTGGCCTCGTCGATGCCGGCGACGTCGTCGAAGGTGACGCGGCCGTGCGCCTCGGTCAAAAGCTTGGCCTTGGACTTGCCGAAGCCCATGGCCTTGCCGCCGGCGCCGCCCTGCATCTGCCGCATGAAGAAGATCCACAAGCCGAGCAGAATCAGCATCGGCAGCCAGTTGAGCAGCGTGCCGATCAGCGAGATGCTCTCGGTGGGCGGGCGGGCGACGATGGTGACGCCGGCCTTGGTCAGCTCGCCGATATAATCGGCGTTGTAGGGCGCATAGGTCTGGAAGGTCGAACCGTTCTGCAGGTGGCCGGTGATCGTCTGGTTGACGATGGTCACGTCGCGCACGGCGCCCTGATCGACGTTCTTGAGGAACTCCGAGAAGGCCACGTCATTGCCGGGTTGGCGCGTGTCCGAGCCCTGGAAGAGCTGGAACAGAGCGACCAGCAGCAGCAGAATGATCACCCAGAGTGCGAAATTGCGGAAGTTTGCGTTCATCGTCGACCTTTGAGGCGCATCGCGCGATGCGGAAGGGGCGGGCAAGCGGGGCGGCGCGTCATCCTGGCCCCCATCACCCTAGCCCATGTCGGGTTAAGATAGGTTGTCGGCGCTGCCTTGCCAAGCCACGGGCCGGCAATCCTCGTTTGCAGTGAGCGACTCGGGGGGCGATTGCGCGCCGATCGGGCGAATTACCGTCGTCAGGCCGGCCGGCAGGTCGCCGCCGTCCGCCGCGCCGACCCTGGGGAGGCTGGCGATGGCGGCGGCAGGCATGTCGCCGTCGCGGGTCTCCGGACCGCGCGGGCCGATGATCAGGCGGTGGCCGCCGCCGCCGGCGATCGACACGTTGAACCGGCCATCCCAGACATGATCGCCGTCGGTCTCGACGACCAGCTCGGGAAAGCCGGCCCGCCCGGCCTCGGCATAGAGCCAGAGGCGATCCTGGCGCAGGTGCAGCACGACGCCGGCCATGGTGGCGCGCCGGGGGGCGGCGCCGGCGCGGAAGGCGGCGTGCCAGGTCTCCGGGGCGTCGGCGCGCGGCGGATAATCCGAGGGACGGACGGCGCGGATCAGCCGGACCAGGAGGCGGAGGCCGATCTCGTCGGGCGCGGCGACGAAGATTTCCCGGTCGACCGACCAGACGCCGCCGTGGTCGGTGGCCGCCCGGCGGTGGAGATCGTCGGTGACCGAGCGCAGCGCCGCCTCGGCGCGGGCCATGCGCCGGGCGGTGCCGGCCAGGCGGTCGGCGGTGAGGCCGAGGTCGGCGAGGGCCGGCAGCGTCTTGCGAAAGCGGACGCGGGTGTAGCGGTCGGAAGCGTTGGAGGGGTCGGTGAGATAGGGAACGCCGGCCTCCCCGAGGACGGCGAGAAGGTCGGCCTTGGCGACGTCGAGGAGTGGGCGCAGGAAGCGGACGCCGTCGATCTGCCGCTCGGGCGGCATGCCGGCGAGACCGGCGACGCCGGAGCCGCGCGCCAGGTGCATCAGCAGCGTTTCGGCCTGATCGTCGCGGGTGTGGGCGAGGAGCACGGCGTCGAGCCGGTGCCGGCGGGCCGCCTCGACGAGCAGGCGGTAGCGGGCGGCGCGCGCTTCGGCCTGGATGTCGCTCATCGGCGGCGGGCCGTCGTGATGCCAGACGAGCTTTTCGGCCGGGTGGCCGAGGCGGGCGGCGAGATCCAGGACGGTGTCGGCCTCGCGGGCGGCTTCCGGCCGGAGACCGTGATCGACGGTCAGCACGTAAAGGGCGGGCGCGGCGGGGCTCTGGCGCTTCCAGAGATCGAGCAGAACGAGCAGGGCCGTCGAATCGGGGCCGCCGGAGACGGCGATGCCGACGCGGCCAAGCTCGGCGAGCGGAGAGAACAGACGGTCGCGCAGCTTCGCCGCCGGAAGATCGGGCGAGGCGGGGCGGTCGTTCATGTCAGTCGCAGCCGAGCTTCTGCTTCTGCGTGGTGACGCGCGAGACGAGGCCGGACTGGGCCTTGGGGAATTTCTTGGTCAGCTCGCCATAGGTGGCGCAGGCGGCGCTGGTCTCGCCGAGGCCCTCGAGCGACAGGCCGAGCTTGAACAGGCTGTCGGGTGCCTTCTGGCTGGTCGGATGGTTCTTGTAGGTGGCGAGGTAGGAGGTGGCGGCGTCGCGATACTCATGGCGCGAGAAATAGCTCTCGCCGAGCCAGTATTGGGCGTCGGCGGCGCGCGGGTCGCCGGGGAAGTCGGTGAGGAATTTCTTGAAGCCGGTTTCCGCCGACGCGTAGTCGCCGCTGACGATGGAGGAATAGGCGCGGTCGTAGTCGGCGCCGGGATCGACGGTGGCGGGCGCCACCGAGGCCATCTGCTGCTGCGGCGCGGCCACGCCGCCGACGGGGGGCGGGGCGAGCGCGCCGGCTGCGCCAAGATCCTGGCTGGCGGCGGCCGCGAGGCCGCCGGAGGTGGTGATGGCCGTATCGGTCGGCGCCAGTTCGCCGCGGGCGATCGCCGACAGGTCGAGCGGCCCGCCGACGGCGCTCGCCGAGGGGGCGGCGGCGTCGGCCATGCTGCCGGGCAGCGTGCCGAGCGGGGCGGGCGGCGTGCCGAGCGTCGTGCCGGGCGCCGGCTGGGTGGCGGCCACCGCGCCGGGCGCGTCGATGGCAAAGCCGGCCGGCATCGTGCCGTCCTCGCCGACCGAATCCATCGGCGCGTCGGCGGCGGCCGTGCTGCCGGCGGCCGGAGGCGCCGCCGGCGGCGCGGCTTCCGAGCGCTTCTGGCCCTTGCCGCCTTCCAGTTGCTGCAGGCGGAACTCGTTGTCCTCCTGGGCGCGCTTCAATAGGTTCTGCAACTGCTCGAGCTGGTGCGTCAGCTCGTCGATGCGGCCGTTGAGCGAGCGCATCTGCTGTTCCATGTTGTCCATGCGGACCGCCTGCTGGGCGGCGTCCTGCTGGCCGGGAATGGCGGCCGGCGGCGTCGGGTCGGAGCCGAACAGGCCCGCCGAGGCGGGCGCGGCGGCGAGCAGGCCGGCGCCGAGCGTGGCGATGGCCAGCGCGGCGAAACGGAAACGGCTCGGTGGGCGGAAGAGGCGGCTGGTCATCAGCGCGGGCATCCCAGGCAAATCCAGTGGTTCAATTCCGACATTTGCATCCGCGCGCTGCCATCTTCATGGCAAATCGCGGCGCAACCCGGAGGACGGCGGCGGACGGACTTCCGGACGGCGCGGCGGTCGCCTCGGTCCCTCCGGCGGGAATTAAGCGCCGGACTTCGGCGGTATTGCGGCCGCAACACGAAAATCCCGGCCTCCGTGCAGGATTCCGGGACGATCGTGCCTGGGGTGTGGCGGCGGCGACGGCCGGGAGGTCAGCCGCCGGCGTTCAGCACGGTGACGGCGCGGCGGTTCTGCGCCCAGCAGCTATCCTGATCGCAGAGGGCGACCGGGCGCTCCTTGCCGTAGGAGATGGTGCGGATGCGGGTGCTGGCGACGCCGCGGGCCACCAGGAAGTCCTGCGCCGCCTTGGCGCGGCGGGCGCCGAGGGCGAGGTTGTATTCGCGCGTGCCGCGCTCGTCGGCGTGGCCTTCGACGGTGACCGTGTAGCGCGGATAGAGCGCCAGCCACTGGGCCTGGCGGCCGAGCGTGGTCTGGGCCTCGGTGTTGAGCGAGGTCGAGTCGGTGTCGAAGAACACGCGGTCGCCGACGTTGACCACGAAGTCCTGGGCGCTGCCCGGCGTGGCGGCGCCGGCGCCACCGGCTCCGCCGGCAAGCTGACCGTCGAGCTCGCTGGGGCTCTTGGCGCAGGCCGCGGCGAGGAGGGCAAGGCCGAGAGCAAGCGCTGCGCGGCGGCTGAAAATTCTGGTCGTTGTCGTCATGATACCGGTAATCCTCGAATACGTGCTGACCGGATGTTTCGAGAGTCTTGGTAAACGGCTTTGGTTAAGCTCACGTTCAAAGACATGGTTAACGAAGCATGAAATCTCGGGTTCCCGGCCTTTTGATGGTAAACGCGCGCCGAACTCGCGTCCGGCGCGGCGATTTCGTCACTTGAGCAACGGCGACCAGGCGGGGTCGGAGGCGAAGTTCGGCGTCGGCACGCGCTGCTCGTTGCGGCCGGTCAGGTCGACCGACCAGAGCTGCGGGCCGCCGTTCGGGCCGCCCGAGTCGCGGAAGAACATGATGACGCGGCCGTTGGGCGCCCAGGTCGGGCCTTCGTTGTGGAAGCCCTCGGTGAGAATGCGCTCGCCCGAGCCGTCCGGCTTCATGACGCCGATGGCAAAGCCGCTGCCGGACTGGCGGGTGAAGGCGATCAGGTCGCCGCGCGGGCTCCACACCGGCGTGCCGTAGCGGCCGTTGCCGAAGGAAATGCGGTTGGCATTGCCGCCGCCGGCGCTCATCACGTAGAGCTGCTGGTTGCCGCCGCGGTCGCTCTCGAAGACGATGCGCGAGCCGTCGGGCGAATAGGAGGGCGAGGTGTCGATCGCCGCCGTGTTGGTCAGCCGCGCCGGGGCGCCGCCGATCGGCATGGCGTAGATGTTGGCGTTGCCGTCCTGCTCGAGGCTCATCACCACCGAATTGCCGTCCGGCGAGAAGCGCGGCGAGAAGGTCATGTTGGGGAAGTTGCCGACCAGCGTGCGCTGGCCGCTCTCGATGTTGAGCAGGTAGACGCGCGGCTCGCTGGTGCCGAAGGACATGTAGGTGACCTGCTGGGAGGTCGGCGAGAAGCGCGGCGTCAGCACGAGGTCGCGGCCGTTGGTGAGGAAGCGGACGTTGGCGCCGTCCTGATCCATCAGGGCGAGGCGCTTGACGCGGTTGCCCTTGGGGCCGCTCTCGTCGACGAAGACGATGCGGGTGTCGAAATAGCCCTTCTCGCCGGTCAGCCGCTCGTAGATGGCGTCGGCGATGATGTGAGCGATGCGGCGCCAGTTCTCCGGCGTGGTGAAATACTGCTGGCCGGCGAGCTGGGTGCCGCCGAACACGTCCCACAGGCGGAAGTCGGCCTGCAGCCGGCCGTCGGCGGCGCGGACGATGCCGCCGGACACCAGCGCCTGGGCGTTGATCGCCCGCCAGTTTTGGAAGTTGGGCACGGCGTTGGGATCGGTGATGCGGTCGACGAAGGAGGCCTGGTCGAGCACCTGGAACAGGCCGGAGCGCTGCAGATCGCCGGCGATGACGCCGGCCATCTGCTGGCCGACGGCGGCGGTGTCGGCGCCGCCGACGAAGTTCGGGATGGCGATCGGCAGCGGCTGGATGTTGCCGCCGTTGATGTTGATGGTGATTTCGGCGCTCGACGGCGCCGCCGCGGCGAGGGCGGCGAGGGCCGTCAGCGCGGCAAACAGAGTTCGGACCAGTTTTCGCATCCTGAGGTGCTCCCAAACGGATGTTCCGGACGTGCTCCGATCGAGCGATGCGGCGCGGTCCGGCTCGATTTTCTTGGCTCGCCTCGTCAATAGGACGGCGGCGGGGTGAAATTCATGTTCACGACCTGCCAGTTGTCGAACTTGTCCTTCGGCAGGAACGGGTAAGGCGCGCAGCGCTGGACGGCGCGCACGGCCGCCTCGGCCACCGCCTGGCCGGCGGGGCCGGCGGGAACCGACTTGATCTCGGGCGGCGCGGCGAGGTCGCCATCGATGGTGAAGGTCACGCGCAGCGGCACGACCATTTGGTCGACGCCCTCGGCGCCGACCGGCGGATTGAAGCAGGCGGTGACCGCGGCGGTCAGCGCGTCGAGCTCGCTCTGGCTCATCTCGGCCACCGGGCCGGTGCGGTTCTCCGAGCCGAGCGAGGCCTCCCTGTCGGATTCGCGGCCGCCGCCGCCGGATGGGTCGACCTTGTTGAGCAGCGCCGCCATCTCGTTGGGGTCGAAGTTCTCGCTCTTGGAGTCCTTCTGCGTCTGCCTGGGCTTTTCCTTTACCGGCTTGGCGTCGGCCTTGTCCGGCTGGTCGGCCGCGTCCTCGGTCGGCTTCGGGGCCGGCGGCTTCGGCTTGACCGGCGGCAGCTTGGGCGGCACCGGCGCCGGCTTGTCGACTTCCTTGATCTTCTCGGCGATCTCGCCGGTATCGGCCTTGGGCGCCTCCTCGAGCGCCGCCATCTTGGGCTCGTCCGGCTTTTCGGCCGGCGGCGGCGTTTCGGCCGGCTTGGGCGGCGCGGCCTTGGGCGGCGGCGGTGGCGGCGCGTCGGCCGTCTTGGCGGCGGCGGTGTCGGTCGCCTTCTCGGTGATCGGCGTCGACTGGTCGTTCCTGGCGGCGCCGGCCCGCTGCGAATCGGGCCGCGGCGTCGGCGTCTTCACCTTGGCCTGCGAGGCATTGTCGGATTTCGGCGCGGTCTTGCTGCCTTCGGCGATCTTCGACACGTCGGAGATCGGCACGAGGTCGACCGGCAGCGCGTCCACCGGCGTGGCGTCGAACGGCTTCGCGCCGGAAAAGGATGCGAATCCCCAGGCGAACAGCAGGACGTGACCGATGACGGATGTCGTAAGACCTATGCGCATGTATCAGCCGGACGGCGCCGCGGCCGTCCCCTGTTCCTCTTGCGTGATAAGACCGATCTTCTTGAAGCCGGCCGCCGAAATGCGGGCCATGACGCGCATCACCATGCCGTAGTCGGCGGCCTTGTCGCCGCGCACGTAGATGCGGTCCTCGACGCCGTTCTTGGCGACGGCCATCAGCTTGGGGACCAGTTCCTCGTAGGAGATCTCGCTGTCCTGGATGAACACCTTGCCGGCGGCGTCGACCGAGATGTTGATCGGGTCGGTCTGGCCCTCCATCGGCCTGGCGGCGGTCTCGGGCAGGTCGATCGGCACGCCGACGGTGAGCAGCGGCGCGGCCACCATGAAGATGATGAGCAGCACCAGCATGACGTCGACCATCGGCGTCACGTTGATCTCGCTCATCACGCCCCGGGCATGACGACGCCTGCGGCGGCGGCTACCGGCCGGCGAACCTCCCCCTGCGACACCCATGCCCATGGCTCAGCTCCTGTCGTCGATCTGGCGCGACAGGATGGCGGCGAACTCGTCGGCGAAGCCATCCATGCGCGAGCCGAGCTTGGCGGCGTCGGCGGAAAGTTTGTTGTAGGCGAGCACCGCCGGAATGGCGGCGGCAAGGCCCATGGCGGTGGCGAGCAGCGCCTCGGAGATGGCCGGCGCCACCACCACGAGGCTGGTGTTCTTGGAGGTGGCGATGGCCTGGAACGAACTCATGATGCCCCAGACGGTGCCGAACAGGCCGATGAACGGGCCGGCCGAGCCGACGGTGGCCAGGAAGATGAGACGGGCCTCGAGGCGCTCCATCTCGCGGGAAATGGTGACGTCGATCACCTTGCCGATACGGTCGGTGATGCCCTGGAAGGAGACGCGGCCGGCTTCATGGCTGCGTTTCCATTCGCGCATGGCGGCGACGAAGATGGCGGCGAGCCCCTCGTTGGAGCGGGCGGTGAGCGAGCGGTAAAGCTCCTCCAGCGACTGCCCGGACCAGAACACCTTCTCGAAGCGGTCCATCGAGCGGCGCGCACGGTTATAGGCGACGATCTTGTCGACGATGATCGCCCAGCACCATACCGATGCGGCCAGAAGGCCGAGCATCACGGCCTTCACGACGAAACTCGCCTGCCAGAACAATGCCCAGATGGACACCTCGACGGCCGGTGCTGCGAGCGCGTTCTGGGTCAGTTCGACCGGATTCATGGGTGTCTTCCGTTGTCCTCAGGATGGGGCGGCGATCTCTTGGCGCCAGGTCGCGTCGGCCGGGGCAGGCTATGGCGGCATGTGTCGATGCCTGGGTCTCCACATGCCGCCGAAATTTGGCGAAAACGGGACTTGACGATCAGGAAAGCCGAGGGATTTCGCCCCTCCGCCGCCGGGACGGATTCCGCCGCCGACGGCGCCGGGGTCCCGTTCCTGTCATCCTATGGTATGGTTAAGGAAGGTTTACCGGAGCGGCAGATGTTGTGGCGGCCGGCGAGGACGTCAACGCATCTGGTGGTTGAACGGTCACGAATTTCGCCGCGCATCCTCGATCAGCGCGGCCATGGCGGGCGGCAGGCGGCGCGGCCGGCCGTTGCCGCCGGTCGCCACCACCTCGACCTCGGCCGCGGCGATGAGGTCGTCGCCGCGCAGGAGGCGCTGGGCGACAGTGAAGCGGGGGCCGGAGATGGAGGCGATCGCCGTCTCCACCGTCAGGAGATCGTCGAGAAAGCCGGGCTTCTTGTATTCGATGGCGAACCGGCGGACGACGAACAGCAGGGCATCGGGATTCGTGCGGTCGGCCGTGGCGCTCTGGCTGATGCCGAGGTCGCGCAGGAATTCGGTGCGGCCGCGCTCGAAGAAGCGCATGTGGCTGCCGTGGTAGAGGATGCCGCCGGCGTCGGTATCCTCGAAGTAGACGCGGACGGCGAGGCGATGGATCAATTCGTCATCTCGAAAAATAGGTTAATGCCCATGTCAAGATTACCGCCAATAGTGAGAATATGCCGGCCGATGCCACGGGATTTTGTTCGATCAGATTCGGCTCCCTTTCCGTGTGGGTTAGCATCTTCCGGTCGGCACGAGTGTAGATATCTGGACTGATTATTTCTTTTTCGAGAATAACATTTTTAGGCGCCGGCGAAGAAGACGGTCTCTTCACGGAGTCGATCTGCTTCAATAAGAGCCCTGCTATTAGCTTTTCAACATCGGAAACGTCCACTGTGCCGCGCAAAAAATTTCGATCGGCTGCCTCAAGAGCGGCATAGTAGGGTCTTTTGTCGTGCGAAATCTGCTCTGGTATTGTATTTTCGCCAGGTAGACGAAGCCCAAGATGAGCGGAAAGGAGAATATAAGAAATAATACGAGCCGTTCGTCCATTTCCATCAGTAAATGGGTGTATCCAGTTGATTCGCCAAAGAGCATAGGCCGCCAAATGTTCGGCAGATCGGGTCTTCCAATTCGAATTTATGTAGTTGCAAAAATCCTCGACCAACTCTGGAACATAATGAGCTGGTGGAGGGGAGTGACGGCTTCCTTCGATTCTGACATCTGTGTTGCGAAAAGTGCCGGCGAATTTATTGATTCCTTCAAGCGCGAATCTATTCAAGGTAAGAAGATCAGACGGCCGCAAGGCTGGGATGTGATCGCGACTGCCATCTAGCCAGTGTCCCAGAAAAGCCATCCCGACATCGAATTGACGAAGCGCATTTCTGGCTTCAGCTAGAGCTAGCTCCGCCGGATCGCTGATGAGTTCGGGCTCGTCTGAGACACTATGCCTATCGGTCATTTTTTAGAGCTCTTGGCTTCTTCCTTCAGAAGATTTTCCGCCTTTTTTACCGTATCTCTCGTAATTCTAGAGTTTTCGATGTTTGCTGAACCAAAAGCAAAGCTACGCCGTTGAGCTTCCCGTTCCTCGATAGACATTCCCGAATCTTTAATCTTCTCGATTGCTTGGCGGATCATCGTATCCATTGTCTGACCTCTTTAAAAGCGAATAGCGTTCAATTTTAGCATCTCGCATGACGGCTGACCATATCTCATTAATGGTCATTCCTCCTCGCCGTTGGAAAACAGCGTGAACTGGGCTTCCTCGGCGGCCTTCGGCACGGCGAAGCCGAGGTGGCGGAAGGCGTGCGGCGTCAGGAGGCGGCCGCGCGGCGTGCGCTGCACGAAGCCCTTCTGGATCAGGTAGGGCTCGACGATGTCCTCGATGGCGTCGCGCGGCTCGGCGATGGCCGCCGCGATGGTCTCGATGCCGACCGGGCCGCCGTTGAAGCTGAGGGCGATGGTGTTGAGGTAGCGGAGGTCGAGGGCGTCGAGGCCGATGGGATCGACGTCGAGCCGGATCAGCGCCCGGTCGGCGATCTCGGCGGTGATCGTCTCGGCGCCGTCGACGATGGCGAAGTCGCGGACGCGGCGCAGCAGGCGGCCGGCGATGCGCGGCGTGCCGCGCGAGCGCTTGGCGATCTCGGTGGCGCCATCGTCGGCGATGCCGATGCCGAAAATGCGGGCACCGCGCCGGACGATCCTTTCCAGTTCCTCGGTGGTGTAGAATTCGAGCCGGATGGGGATGCCGAAGCGGTCGCGGAGCGGCGTCGTCAACAGGCCGAGGCGGGTGGTGGCGCCGACCAGCGTGAACTTGGCGAGATCGATGCGGACGGACCGGGCGGCCGGTCCCTCGCCGATGATCAGGTCGAGCTGGTAGTCCTCCATGGCCGGATAGAGGATCTCCTCCACCGCCGGGCTCATGCGGTGGATCTCGTCGATGAACAGAACGTCGCGCTCCTCGAGATTGGTGAGGAGGGCGGCGAGGTCGCCGGCCTTGGCGATCACCGGGCCGGAGGTGGCGCGGAAGTTGACGCCGAGCTCGCGGGAGACGATCTGGGCCAGCGTCGTCTTGCCGAGGCCGGGCGGGCCGACGAACAGCACGTGATCGAGGGCTTCCTTGCGCGCCTTGGCGGCGTCGATGAACACCTGGAGGTTGGCGCGCGCCGACGCCTGGCCGACGAATTCGGACAGCGCGCCCGGCCGGATCGACTGCTCGAAGTCCTCGGCGCGCTTCTCGCCCGAAACGAGGCGGCTCTGTTCACTCATGGCGGTTCGATCGTCTCCGGCGGTCCAGGACATTTCCGGCGAAGCGGCTGGGCCGGAGGCGCCGGACCGTCCAGCCGAATCGGCGCGCGGCGCCGGCTGTTCGCCTTTCGTTTTGCACGAAAGGGGCACGGTTGCCAAGCAGTCGCCAAAGCGGCAGCACCCCGACGCCACAGGTTCCGGCCAATGTGCCCAATTGTTGGCTGTCAATGATCACAATTGCATCACGCCTCCGTGATCAGTCGCATTGACGTCACGTAAGGTCTGGTTAATTCTTTCCTGGGCTCGAGGGCGTTTCCATCCCCCTGCGGCGAGGTGGTCATGGTGGCTTTCAGGACGGTATTCGGGTTGATGCTGCTCGCGGTCGCGCTGGCGACGGTCGGCGACCTTTTCTCCAGCCCGGTACGGGCCGAAAGCATCGTCGGATTTTCCGACGACGAATTGATGGACGGTTTCCAGAAAACGGTGTTCGGCGTCGAATACGGCAGCGCGGTGGCCGGCGGCAGCGTCAAGAAGTTCGACGGCGCCGTGCGCATCCGCGTCGTCAATCTGGCCGACAAGGACCGGCAGCGCGAGATCGCCGGGTTCGTTTCCCGCCTGCCGCGCCTCGTCAGGGGGCTCGACATCCGCATGGCGGCGCCGGGCGAAAACCCCAACTTCACCGTCTACGTGGTCGATCGTGCCGATTACGTCGACACCGTGCGGGCCGACGTGCTCGGCTCGACGCACGGCGCCGCGCCGGGGCAATGCCTGGTGCGCGTCTATCCGAGCTCGCTCGGCATCGTCCGTTCGACGGCGGTGATCGTCTCCGACGAGGGCGACAGCCTGTTCCGCCGCTGCATGGTGGAAGAGATCCTGCAGGGCCTCGGCCCGATGAACGACAATGCCGCGCTCTATGCCTCGGTGTTCAACGACCGTTCGCGCCACGATCGCTTCATGCCGTTCGACCGGGCGGTGGTGTCGATGCTCTACGACCGGCGCATCCGTCCCGGCATGACGCGCACCGAAGTCGGCACGCTGTTGCCGGCCGTGCTCGCCGACGTGCGGCGTTCCGTCCGCTAAGCGCATCTCCGGCCGCCAGGCGAATTCCCGGAAGTTTGCTGGAGCACCCGCCGACAGGGTTATTCAACCCGATCGGCGGGTGTTTTGCAGAACGGCCTACCACATGCATGATCGCAACGCGGCGGAGCGTCGGCGCTCACTGCATGTTGCGCCGGATGCGGCTCAGGAACTGGTTCTGCTGGCCGGCGGGGCGTTTCTCGATAGCCGCCGTGATCTGGTCGCGCCTGTCGGGCATGGCGATGTAGAGCTTGGCCAGATCCTCGCGGCCGCGGTAGCTGGCGGCCAGCGTCGCGATGTCGGCGTCGACGATCGCCTTGACCGCCGGCGGCGTATCGGGAATCAGGGCTATCAACTGCATCCGGTCGGTGGCGAGGGCATATTGCCAGGGACCGTAGGCGCGGCTGAGCTCCAGGGCGCGGAACGTGGTGTCGCGCCGGTCGGCGTCGGTGGCCGCGAACCTTGCCAGCGTCAGCCACAGGATGGCATTGCCCGGCGCCGCCGCCACCATGGACTTGGCGCGCTCGTAGCAGGCGTCGTTGAGGCGCGGACGGTCCTCGAAGGGGATCGTCTCGGCGGTCTGGTCGAAGGCAAGCCGGCGGCAATCGAGGTCAAAAACGCCGAGCGCCCGCTTGCTGGAGAGGAACGGCACGTCCGGATCGGCGGCCACCGATTGCAGCCGGTCGGCGACGGTGCCGGCGGTGCTGAGGAAGGGAGCGGACTCCACGCTCATCCCGTAAAGGCCGAGGCAGAGCAATCCGGCCGAGAACAGGCCGATCAAGGGCGCGGACAGCTTCAGCGACAGCATGACTAACCTTCCCCAAATTTGGACGCCCGCCAGCGCCAACGGCCGGCAACCCCAAGGCGAATGCCGCGGTACGGAACCGAAAGGCGCGGCTGCCGTTCTCTCTATCCCGGACTGCCTTAACCGTCTCGATAAAATTCAACGGATACCGGGAGAAATCGCTGGACGTTTTCGAGCGTAAACCGGATAAATACGTAAAGACAAGAGGCGTCGGCGGCCTTCATCGCCGGCAGGCCTGCCGACGGTGGCGCAACCATTCGCCGCCGCCCCAGTTTGGAGCTCCCTATTGCTCACCGCGGTTCGATCGCTTTTCGGTCTTGGAACAAAATCCGAACCGGCTCCGCCGGCGAGCCGTCGCGAACGCATCGAGATCGACCCGAAGGACACCGTCATCTACGCCATCGGCGACGTGCACGGCTGCTTCGCCGAATTGAAGGCGGCCGAGCAGCGGATCGTCGCCGATGCCGCCGACATTGCCGCCGAGCGCCGGATCATTCTCTGCCTCGGCGATCTCGTCGACCGGGGGCCGCAATCGGCCGACGTGCTCGACCACCTGGCCGGCCCGCCGCCGCGCGGCTTCGAGCGCCTGTCGCTGTGCGGCAACCATGACGAGACCTTCCTCGCCTTCATCGACGATCCGCACGCCAACATGGGGTGGCTGGATTTCGGCGGCGAGCAGACGCTGGAGTCCTACGGCATCGACCTCCTGCGCCTGGCGCGGCATCGCGGCGGCACGGGCGGGCTCGGCGAGATCGCCCGGGCGACGGTGCCGGAGGCGCATGTCGAATTCCTCAGGAGCCTGCCGGTGGCGGTGCGGTTCGGCGACGTGCTGTTCGTTCACGCCGGCGTCCGTCCCGGCGTGCCGCTCGATGCGCAGGACGACGACGACCTGATGTGGATCCGCGAGCCTTTCGTCAGCCAGCCGAACGGGCTGGGGCTCACCGTGGTGCACGGCCACACGCCGGCCAACGAACCGGTGTTTGCGCCGGGGCGCATCGGCATCGACACCGGCGCCTTCGCGACCGGCCGCCTTACCGCATTGCGGGTGTTCGAGGGCCGGGCGGCTATCGTCGGGTGAACGCTGCGGCCCCTCGCGGCAAGGCCAGGCCTAAGGTTTTGCAGTGCGTCGGCGGATGCCGGACGGCAGCGTTTCGAGGGTCACGGGCGCGGCAACTCGGAACGATTTCCCGCGGGCGTGCAGCGCAAGCGACCAGGGATCGAACACCGGAACGTCGGCGGCGATGAATTCGCTGGTATCCCGGCTGACGACGACGAGGTCTTCCACGACCGCCATCGCCGCTATGAAGAGGTCCGGCTGGCTGAACGTGTGGCCGCGCTTTTGCCCGGCGACATGCAGCATCTTCCAGCGAAGGATGATGTCCTCGCCGATCGACAGGACGCGGCCTGCAAACAGGGGGCGCATCGTCCGGTCAAGCCACAGGTTCAGGTCGGCCCGGCGGCTCGCGTCGTCCAGCCGTTCGATGCCGAAGCGGATTTCGGCAAAGGTTATGTCCGACAGGAACAGCGTGTCGCCCGGCTGGTCGGCAATGAACGCCTTGACGTTTGCGTCGGGTCTCGGCTTGCGGAGTTCCGAAATCACGTTGGTATCGAGGAGCCATCCCCTCATAGGGGAACGTCCCGAACCGGCGCCTTGAAGGGCTCGCGGTCGAAGGAAACGTCCTGCAACGGCGATTCCGCAAGGGCCGTGACCAGGTCGAGCCCGCTGACCGGCTTTTGGATGCGGTCAAAATCTGCTGCGGAAACAATGACGGCCGCATCCTGCCCGTGCAGGGTGACGCGCTGCGGCCCGCTGGTCTGGGCATGGCGCACGACCTCGCTGAGGCGTACCTTGGCGTCCTGAAGGCGCCAGGAGGTAGGAGGGGAGCCAGGTGTCTTGCGGGAGGAGCGAGTGGCCATGACTGGTCTTTCTAGAGCATCGGACTGAAAAGTGGAATCCGGTTTTCAGAAAATCCGATGCAATAACAAAGGACTAGATCGTCACTTTGCGTCCGTTAGGACGCGCGACGATCTAGTCGTTCTGACCAGTTTATCGCACCGAATGGAGATGCTCGCAAGCAAGAACGGAACATGCCGGGAACGACGGCTTGTTCCGGCTCACCGGGCTGGATTTGGTAAAGGGGCAGTATTCCGCGAGGAAGAATTTCTTCGAGACAACGGATCCGGCCAATTTCAACGCGTTGTCCGTCGTTGGCAGGTTTGTATTCATATATCTTGGTTGAAGAATGAATTGGCGTTCCTACAGCCGGAACTCAAAAAATTAGGGAATGCCCAACTGCCGCAGTCAGGCATTCCCTTTCTTGTTGCCGTGCCGGCTTCAGCGCATGGCCAATTGGCGCCGTGTGAAGTCGAGGACTTCCGTCGGCGCCGCCACCGGGCCGGCGAAGCGGGTCGACACCAGCGCGCCATAGGGACTGGCCGAGAAGGTGGTGTTCACCACCTGGGCCGGCGCCTCGAACATGGTGGCGAGATGCAACTGGTCCGGGTGAACCAGCGTCCGGAAGCGGCCCCAGTAGACGGACTGGCCGCCATCGAGCAGCAGAGGGCCGTCCTCGGAGGCGATTTCCGGCAGTTCGAGATTGCCGAACATGTCGCTCTTGCCGCCGTCGATCACCGGCCGGGCCAGTTCGGCCGCCGGTGCCGGCGGCGCCGGCTTGCGGGGCGCCGGCGAGAGGGCGGCGGTCTGCACCGGCTGACGGGCGGCCGGGGCCGGCGGCAGCTCGGAGGCGGGCGGCGCGAAGGAAAGCGCGCTGGCCGGCTGCGGCGCCGGATCCTGGGCGACTTCGGCCAGCGCCAGCTGGGCGGCGATGGCGTCCTCGCGGCTGGCGGCCACCGGCAGCGGCACCGCGACGGGCGCCGGCGGCTTTGTCGGCGGCAGCATTATCATCGGCGCGTCGGCCATGGCGAGCTCCACGGCGGTGTCGGCGATCTCCGAAGGCTTGGCCTGCGGCAGCGGCACATTGTCCATGGCCAGCCGGTCGGCGCCGGTCAGCGTCGGCACGGCGGCCGGCTCGAGCCCGGCCGGCAGCGTCGCCTCGGCGAGGCTGGTCACCCGGCGTTCGGGCGCGACCGGCGCGGCGGGCGGCGGCGACGTGAAGGCGGCGGTCAGCACCGGCGCGGCGGGAGCCGCGGCCGGCGGGGCGATCTTCGGCGCCACCGGAGCCGGCTTGGCGGCAACGGCCGGCGCATCGCCATCGGCCGAGCCGATCTCCTCGGCGCTGTCTTCCTCGTCGTTAGAGAACAGCATGGCGAGCAGGCCCTTGCCGGAGCTCTTGGAGGAGGAAGAGGCCGAAGCCATGGCCACCGGGGCGGCGGCGCCCTTCTCGCGCTGCAGCTCGGCGAGGGCCTGTTGATAGCCGGGCAGGGGCTTGCCGTCGGTCGGGATATGGGCGGTCTTGCCGTCGGGGAACAGGCCGACGAGCTGGGTGCGGCTGAGGCGCGGCCAGGCGCGAACCGAGCCGACGTCGATATGCACGAAGGGGCTGTTGGCCGACGGATACCAGCCGACGCCGCCGTTCTGCATCTGCACGGCGATCATGCGCAGCTTGTCGACGGACACGTCGGGAATGTTCATGTCCATCGCCTTGCCCAGCGAGTGCTGGCTGTGCTTGGCGACGGCCGACGAACGGGAGCGCAGCATGTTGTTGGTGGCGAGCGACCGGTAGCCGCAAACCACCTGGATCGGCTGGCGCGACCCGGACTTCTGGTAGAGCTCCCACACCGTGTCGAACAGGCGCGGATCCATGCGCGTCGCCTCGTTGCGGCGCCAGTCGCGCAGGAAGCGGTTGAGCTCGGACAGCGCCGAGGGAATGTAGCGGCCATCCTTCTTGAAGGTGATGGTCAGCCGCTCCTTGGTATGCAGGTTGTAGAGGTCGAGGGTGCGGGCGTCGGCCGCTTTCGCCGCCGAGGCGAACAGCGACAGCGCCGCGGCCGTCCCCACGAAGGCGCCGAGCGCCGCGCGACCGGCGGCAAGGGCGAGGCGGGAAGAGGTCGCCGTTGCGCCGAACGCCTGGGCTGCTTTCATTGAAGCGATTCCTCTTGCCGATGGTGTGTTCGTTGTCCGGGTTTTCACGCGTCTTTGTCCGCTTGCTCTCGTCTCCAGCCAACGTGGATTATTGGCGGAGAGAATTAAGCAACGGTTTACCGTAAGCCCTTGAAGACCGGCTTAGGCTCCGATGGTCGGAAACTTCCCCTGGATTTCACGGCGCGTACAATACCCGCCACCGGCCGAAAGGCCAAGTGGGTAGTTCATGGCATGGCAGAAACGCCAAAAAACCTGCTCCGCCAAGGGCAAAGCAGGTATTTTCCTGGGGAAAATGCTTACGTGGCCGGTCAGACCTGCGACATGCCCAATGCCTTCTTGATGGCCTGGGTATGGCCGTAGATGTCGTCGCGGATCTGCAGCTTGCCGCCGTCGTCGACGAAGGCGGTGAAGTAGGCGAGATGCACTTTGAGGTGGGTGGCGATGTCGACGCGCTTCTCGTCGCCGCCGAACATCGCCTGCAGCTTCGGCACCGTCCATTGCGGGTCGCCCTGCAGCACGGCGTCGGCGAAGGCCATCGGGTCGTCGACGCGCACGCAGCCGTGGCTGAAGGCGCGGACGTCGCGGTTGAACAGGCTCCTGAGCGGCGTGTCGTGCAGGTAGACGGCGTGCTTGTTGGGGAACATGAACTTGATGTTGCCGAGGGCGTTGGCCTCGCCGGGCACCTGGCGGATGCCGACCGCCTTCACCGCGTTCTCGTCCCAGATGATGCGGGTCGGGTCGATCAACTGGCCGTCCCAGGTCACTTCGTAGCCGTGGCGGGAGAAGTAGCCGGCCGGGTCGGCCTGGATCTCCGGCAGCATCTCCTTGACCTTGATCGATTCCGGAATGTGCCAGTAGGGGTTGACCACCAGATACTGCATCTCGCCGGAAAACACCGGCGTCTGGTTGGTGGCCTTGCCGACCACGACGCGCGCCTCGTGCACCTGCTGGCCGTGGCGGAAGACGCGCACCTTGAACTCGGGAATGTTGACGAGGACGTAGTCCTGGCTGAGGTCGCGCGGCATCCAGCGCCACATTTCCATGTTGGCGATGATCTCGCCCTCGACATCGCGATGGGCGCCGTTGAGGAGCGCCAGCGTGCGGCTGCCGACCACGCCGTCGGCGTTAAGGCCGTTCTCCTTCTGGAAGGCCTCGACGGCGGAGATCAGCGCCTCGTCGTAGAGCTCGGGATCGAACAGATCGTCCCCGGGCGCGGCGACGCCGAGCCGCTTGCGCAGGGCGGGCACGCCGGCGTCGCTCATGCCGGGCTTCAGCGATTTGGCAAGGGCGACCGGTTCGGGCGCCGCTTCGGCGTTGCTCTTGGCGGCCCGCACCTCGGCCAGCATGGCTTTCAGGCGGCGGAAGCCCTCGGTCGGCGGATTGAAGCCGTCGAGCGCCGCGGCGGCGTCGCCGGCCTCGGCGACCGTGGCGAGCGCCCTGTCGGCGGGGATGCGCTCGGGCGTGCGCGTGATGTCCTTGGAGATGGACAGCGGCGCGACGCGGCCGCCGGACGCCTGCTCGGCGAAGGTCGCCACCGCCATGGAAACGCGGAGATCGGCGTTGGCGACCAGTTCGGTGTCGGGGGCGGAGAGGTCGGCCTCGGGCAGGGCATAGTCGAGCGGGTTGAGGCCGTCTTCCACGGCGTCGGCAAGGCGGGCGATCACCGCCTTGGCCTTGTCGGAATAATGATCGCCCTCGACCCAGAGCGGCTGGTTGCCGCGGGCGGCGTAGACCTTGGCGACGGCGTCGGCCCGGCGGCGGGCGTCGCCGGTCGCCGAGGCGACCACCTTGCCGATCTCGGCGACGATCGCCTGATCGACCGGCATGCCGGGGACGCCGGCGGCGACGACGGGCGCCGGGGCGGCATCGGCGGCCGGCGTCACGGCGGGCGCGGCGGTTTCGGTCGCCGGCGTGGCGGGCTCGACGCCGGGCGCGGTGGCCTCGGCGGGCGGCGCGGTGGGCTCGGCAGGCGGCGCGGCGGCCTCGGTGGCCGGCGGCAGCGGTTTGCTCTCGACGGCTGCCGGCGTGGCGGTGTCGGTGGTCTTGGCGCCGAGCGGATCGAAGCCGGTCTCGGCCAGGGCCGGCACGGCCGAAAGGCCGAGACCGATCACGGCGGTGGAAATGAGAAGCTTGGACAGCGAGGAGATCATCACGTTCACCACGGCCATTCCCGCGGGCAACCGAGCCGGACGGGAAACGTCATAGGGTTTGTCTTGGCGTTTCGGCAGCGCGCCGACAAGGCCGGCACACCGCCAAAAGTCGATTACTGGTTTCTTGTTACTCGGCGGCCACACCCGCGTCGTCGTCGCCGTCGGCGAGGCCGTATTCCTTGAGCTTGCGATAGAGCGTCGAGCGGCCGATGCCGAGCCGGCGCGCCACCTCGGCCATGCGGCCGCCGTAATGGTCGATGGCGAGGCGGATCATCTCCTCCTCGATGGCGATGAGCGGGCGGACGTGGCCGTCGTCGGCCAGCGAGCGCAGGAAGCCGAAGGGCGCCGGATCGTTGCCCGCGCCGGAGTTGACGGCGACGCCGATCAGGCCGTCCTCCGGCACCGCCGGGGAGGGAGCGCTTTCGACGACCACCGGCTCGGCCGGCGGCGGCGCGTCGGCGCCCTCGACGCGGCGGATGGCCGAGACGTGACCGGTCTGGGCGGCGATCTGCGGGAACTCGTCGACGGTGAGGTCGCCGCCGTCGCACAGGATGACGGCGCGGAAGACGGCATTCTCCAGTTGGCGGATGTTGCCCGGCCAGTTGAAGGCGCCGAGCATGGCGACGGCGTCCGGCCGGATGCCGGTGATGCGGCGCTTGCCCTCTTCGGCGGCGAAGCGCGAGACGAAATGCTCGACGAGCAGCGGGATGTCCTCGCGGCGATCGCGGAGCGGCGGCACGAAGATCGGATAGACGTTGAGCCGGTAGTAGAGGTCCTCGCGGAAGCGGCCTTCCTTGACCATGTCGAGCAGGCGCCGGTTGGTTGCCGAGATCAGGCGGAAATCCACCTTCTGCGACCGGCGGGCGCCGACCGGCTCGATCTCGCCTTCCTGGATGGCCCTGAGAAGCTGCACCTGCACGTCGAGCGGCAGCTCGCCGACCTCGTCGAGGAACAGCGTGCCGGTGTGCGCCTCCTGGAACTTGCCGGTGTGGCGGTCGACGGCGCCGGTGAAGGCGCCCTTCTCGTGGCCGAACAGCGTGCTCTGGACGAGGTTCTCGGGGATGGCGCCGCAGTTGACGGTGACGAAGGGCTTGGTGCGCCGGTCGGAGCCGCCCTGGATGGCGCGGGCGACCAGCTCCTTGCCGACGCCGCTCTCGCCCTCGATCAGGATGGGGATGCCGGAGGTGGCGGCGCGTTCGCCGAGGCGAAGCACGCGGGCCATTTCCGGGCTCTTGGTGATGATGTCGCGGAAACCGAGGCCGGCCGGCGCCGACCGCCTGCTGCGGCGGATCTCGCCCTCGAGGGCGGTGACCTTCAGCGCGTTCTGGATGGAGACGGCGAGCCGCTCGTGGTTGACCGGCTTGACGATGAAGTCGAAGGCGCCGGCCCGCATGGCGCCGACCACCGTGTCGATGGAGCCGCGCGAGGTCTGGACGATCACCGGCAGGCTCTCGCCGGCCTTGGCGAGGCGTTCGAGCACCGCCATGCCGTCGAGGTCGGGCATGACGAGGTCGAGGATCATCAATTGGAAATCGCCCCGGGCGGCCGCCAGCAGCGCCAGGGCCGCCTCGCCGCCGTCGGCGGTGACCGCCTGGTGGCCGAAGCGCTTGACGGCCTCTTCGAGGAGGCGGCGCTGGATCGGATCGTCGTCGACGATCAGGATACGAGCGGCCATGCGTTAGTCCGTCCTTCCGCGTCTGTGCCAATTCGGGGCACTGTGCCGGGCCAAGGGTTAAGAGAAGGTTAGGCCACGGCCGCCGATCACCTCTTTTTCACCGACATTTCCGTTGATCGTCGGTGGTTGGAGCACGTAGTCTTGCGCATGGCGTCCTGCGCCTTATCTGGAGTTGCCGTTCGATGAGCCGTTTCCGTCTGCCCCGTGCCGTTTTCCATCCCTCCGACGCCGGCGCCATTGCCGAGCCGCTGCCGGAGTGGGACCTGTCGGCGCTCTATGCGTCTCCGGACGATCCGGCCATCGAACGCGACATCCAGGCGGCGGCCGATGCCGCCGCCGACCTGGCCGGCCGCGCCAAGGGCCGGATCGAGGCGCTTCTGAAGGCGCCGGACGGCGCCGCCGCCTTCGCCGCGCTGATCGCCGACTACGAGAAGCTGCAGGATCTTCTGGGCAAGGTGATGTCCTATGCCGGCCTGCTCTATTCGGGCGACACCACCGATCCGCGGCGCATGAAGTTCTACGGCGACGTGCAGGAGAAGATCACCGCCATCTCCTCGGGCCTGCTGTTCTTCGAGCTGGAGATCAACCGCATCGACGACGGCCTGATCGAAGCCGGCTTCGCCGAACCGGCGCTCGCCCATTACCGGCCGTGGCTGACCGACATCCGCCTCGACAAGCCCTACCAGCTCGAGGACCGGGTGGAGGAGCTGTTCCACGAGAAGTCGATCACCGCCTATTCGGCCTGGAACCGGCTGTTCGACGAGACCATCGCCGGCCTGCGCTTCCCGGTGGACGGCGAGGAGCTCGCCATCGAGCCGACGCTGCACCTGTTGCAGGAGGCCGACCCGGCCAAGCGCAAGGCGGCGGCCGAGGCGCTCGGCAAGGTGTTCGGCGACAACATCGGCATCTTCGCCCGCATCACCAACACGCTGGCGAAGGACAAGGAAATCTCCGACCGCTGGCGCGGCTTCAAGGACATCGCCGATTCGCGCCATCTCGCCAACCGCGTCGAGCGGGAGGTGGTCGATGCGCTGGTCGAGGCGGTGCGGGCGGCCTATCCGCGGCTCAGCCATCGCTACTACCAGCTCAAGGCGCGCTGGATGGGCGGCCCGACCATGCCCTACTGGGACCGCAACGCGCCGCTGCCCGGCGCCGTCACCCGGCAGGTGCCGTGGCCGGAGGCCAGGGCGACGGTGCTCGACGCCTATGCCCGCTTCTCGCCGAGGATGGCCGATATCGCCCGCCGCTTCTTCGACGAGCGGTGGATCGACGCGCCGGTGCGGCCGGGCAAGTCGCCGGGCGCCTTCGCCCATCCGACGGTGCCGTCGGCGCATCCCTACGTGCTGCTCAACTATCTCGGCCGGACGCGCGACGTGATGACGCTCGCCCACGAGCTCGGCCACGGCGTGCACCAGGTGCTGGCCGGCCGGCAGGGGGCGCTGATGGCGCCGACGCCGCTGACGCTGGCCGAGACCGCCTCGGTGTTCGGCGAGATGCTGACCTTCCGCTCGCTGCTCGACAAGGCGGCGACGCCGGCCGAGAAGCGGACGCTGCTCGCCTCCAAGGTCGAGGACATGCTCAACACGGTGGTGCGGCAGATCGCCTTCTATTCCTTCGAGCGCAAGGTGCACGCCGCCCGCCGCGAGGGCGAGCTGACCGCCGACCGCATCAACGAGGCCTGGCTATCCGTGCAGGGCGAGAGCCTGGGGCCGGCCATCACCTTCGGGCCGGGCTACGAGACCTTCTGGGCCTATATCCCGCACTTCATCCACTCGCCGTTCTACGTCTACGCCTATGCCTTCGGCGACTGCCTGGTGAACTCGCTCTACGCCGTGTTCGAGACGGCCGGGGCCGGTTTCCAGGACAAGTATTTCGCCATGCTGGAGGCCGGCGGCACCAAGCACCACAAGGAGCTCCTGGCGCCGTTCGGCCTCGACGCCACCGATCCGGCCTTCTGGCAGATGGGCCTTTCGGTGATCGAGCGGATGATCGGCGAGCTCGAGGTGCTCGACGCGGGCACCGGCCGGTAGAAATGTCGGCGTCGACCACCCATCGTTGATAAGTATTTGCGCGCAAACACAATAAACCCGCCGGTCCGTCGGCGGGTTTTCCCTTTTGGGTCAACTACCTATGACCGGGAGCGCTCGGACCGGTTGTGGATTGCCGTCGTTCGGCGCCCGAAGGTTACGTTGCATTACGCAAGCAAAAGGCTCTAGGAGTTTTTCCGGAGGTCCTGCCGGCCTCGGCCTGCGTTCCGGGGAGGGAAGGCGGGAAGGGAGTCCCAGGGGCGGCTCTCCCGATGCTGGCGCACGAGAGAGACACCCTGGAGAAGCTCAATGAAGATTGCGGTGTTGAAAGAACCCGATCCCGAGGAGGGGCGCGTTGCCATCACGCCCGAGACGGCCAAGCGTTTCATCGGCCTTGGCGCCACGGTGCTGGTGGAAGCCGGCGCGGGGGTGCGGTCGCTCATCCTGGACTTCGACTATTCGATGGTCGGCGCCGTGGTGGCGGAAACGGCCGCCGATGCGGTCGGCGATGCCGACGTCGTGCTGACGGTGCGGCGTCCGTCGCAGGATATCCTCAGCCATCTCAAGAAGGGCGCGCTCGCCATCGCCATGATGGATCCTTACGGCGACGATGCCGCCATCAAGGCCATGGCCGACACCGGCGTCACCGCCTTCGCCATGGAGTTCATGCCGCGCATCACCCGCGCCCAGGTGATGGACGTGCTGTCGAGCCAGGCCAACCTCGCCGGCTACCAGGCGGTGATCGACGCCTCCTACGAATATGGCCGCGCCATTCCGATGATGATGACGGCGGCCGGCACGGTGCCGGCGGCGCGCGTCTTCGTGATGGGCGCCGGCGTCGCCGGCCTGCAGGCCATCGCCACCGCCCGCCGCCTCGGCGCCGTGGTGACGGCGACCGACGTGCGGCCGGCCGCCAAGGAGCAGGTGGAAAGCCTCGGCGCCAAGTTCGTCGCCGTCGAGGACGAGGAGTTCAAGCAGGCCGAGACGGCGGCGGGCTACGCCAAGCCGATGTCGGCCGAATACCAGGCCAAGCAGGCGGCGCTGGTCGCCGAGCACATCAAGAAGCAGGACATCGTCATCACCACGGCGCTGATTCCCGGCCGGCCGGCGCCGCGCCTGGTCTCCGCCGACATGGTGAAGTCGATGAAGCCCGGCTCGGTGATCGTCGACCTCGCGGTCGAGCGCGGCGGCAACGTCGCGGGGGCCAAGCTCGGCGAGGTGGTGACGACGCCGGAAGGCATCCGCATCGTCGGCCACAAGAACGTGCCCGGCCGCATCGCCGCCACCGCCTCCCAGCTCTATGCCAAGAACCTTTTCACCTTCGTCGAGACGCTGGTCGACAAGAAGGAGAAGGTTCTCGCCGTCAACTGGGACGACGAGCTCGTCAAGGCGACCGCGCTGACGCGCGACGGCGCCGTCATCCATCCCGCTTTCCTGAACTGACGCGGAGACTATCCGATGTCCTCTATGCTCACGGCCGATCAGGCCCTTGAACAGGCGCGCCAGGCCGCCCGCGCCGCCGCCGAGGCGGCCCGCGCCGCCGAAGCCGCCGCCAACGCCGCCGCCGATGCCGTCGCTTCCGGCCAGGCGGGCGCCGCCGCCGACGGGCTGGGCGCCGCCGCCCACGCTCTGTCCGGCGGGGTGATCGATCCCTTCGTGTTCCGCCTCTCCATCTTCGTGCTGGCGATCTTCGTCGGCTACTACGTGGTGTGGTCGGTGACGCCGGCCCTGCATACGCCGCTGATGGCGGTGACCAACGCCATCTCCTCGGTGATCATCGTCGGCGCCTTGCTCGCCGTCGGCGTCGAGTTCCTGGCGCCCGGCACCGGCGTGTCGCGCGGCTTCGGCTTCGTCGCCGTCGTCCTGGCGTCGGTGAACATCTTCGGTGGCTTCCTGGTCACCAGCCGCATGCTCGCCATGTACAAGAAGAAGCATTGAGGGGACGGACATGACCGCCAATATCTCCGCCGTCCTCTATCTCGTCTCGGGGGCGCTGTTCATCCTGGCGCTCCGGGGGCTCTCCAGCCCGGTGACGGCCCGGCGCGGCAACCTCCTGGGCATGCTCGGCATGGCGATCGCCATCGTCACGACGCTGGCCTCGATCAAGCCGTCGTTCGGCGCCTACGCGCTGATCGTCGTCGGCCTCGCCATCGGTGGCGGCGTCGGCGCCTTCATCGCCCGCAAGATCGCCATGACGGCCATGCCGCAACTGGTCGCCGCCTTCCACAGCCTCGTCGGCCTCGCCGCCGTGCTGGTGGCCGCCGCCGCGCTCTACGCGCCGGAAGCCTTCGGCATCGGCCTGCCCGGCTCGATCCACGGCCAGGCGCTGATCGAGATGAGCCTCGGCGTCGCCATCGGTGCCGTCACCTTTACCGGCTCGGTGATCGCCTTCCTGAAGCTCGATGGCCGGATGAGCGGCAAGCCGATCATCCTGCCGTTCCGGCACCTCGTCAACGCGGCGCTGGCCGTGCTGTTGGTGGTATTGATCGTGCTCCTGGTCAACACGGAAAGCCACTTCGTGTTCTGGCTGATCGTGCTGGTGTCGCTGGCCTTCGGCGGCCTGATCATCATCCCGATCGGCGGCGCCGACATGCCGGTGGTCGTCTCGATGCTGAACAGCTACTCGGGCTGGGCGGCGGCCGGCATCGGCTTCACCTTGGGCAACACGGCGCTGATCGTCACCGGCGCGCTGGTCGGCTCGTCGGGCGCCATCCTCTCCTACATCATGTGCAAGGGCATGAACCGGTCGTTCATCTCGGTGATCCTCGGCGGCTTCGGCGGCGAGACCGCGGCGGCCGGCGGCGAGGTGGAGCAGCGGCCGGTCAAGCAGGGCTCGGCCGAGGACGCCGCCTTCATCATGAAGAACGCCTCCAAGGTGATCATCGTGCCGGGCTACGGCATGGCGGTGGCCCAGGCGCAGCACGCGCTGAGGGAGATGGCCGACAAGCTGAAGGCGGAGGGCGTCGAGGTGAAATACGCCATCCATCCGGTGGCCGGCCGCATGCCCGGCCACATGAACGTGCTCTTGGCCGAGGCGTCGGTGCCCTACGACGAGGTGTTCGAGCTCGAGGACATCAACTCGGAGTTCGCGCAGGCCGACGTCGCCTTCGTCATCGGTGCCAACGACGTCACCAACCCTGCCGCCAAGACCGACAAGGCGTCGCCGATCTATGGCATGCCGATCCTCGACGTCGAGAAGGCGGGCACGGTGCTGTTCGTCAAGCGCGGCATGGGCTCGGGCTACGCCGGCGTCGAGAACGAGCTGTTCTTCCGCGACAACACCATGATGCTGTTCGCCGACGCCAAGAAGATGGTCGAAACCATCGTCAAGAACCTCGAATGAGGATCGGGACGGGTTGAAAAAGAAAGGGGCCGTCGCGGCATACGCGGCGGCCCTTTTGCTTCGGGCCGCATGGCCATGGAAAATGCCCCGGGCGAGACGCACCCGTTTGCCACAGGCGTGGAAGGCCGGATCAATCTCTCCGGCTTGAAGAAGGCGAGATTCAGGTCCCGATGCGGGCGGCGATCCGTTCCCTATGCTGGGCGACTTTTGCCACCAGCGTCTTTTCGGTGCGCTTGAAGCGCTGGATCGGCATCGGCACGGAAATGGCGAACGAATTGCCGGTTCCATCGCGCAGAGCAAATCCTATTGCGCCGATGCCGGGCGAGTTCTCCTCGCGGTCGAAGCCGAACCCGCCGGCGCGGGCCTCCTCGATCTCGCGCCACAGCCGCGGCTCGTCGGTGAGCGGGCGGTCGGGATGCTCGCGGAGGCTGCGCTCGATAGACCGCCGCGCCTCCTCCGGCGTCATCAGCGCCAGCAACGCCTTACCGTTGGCGGTGCAATGCAACGGGAAGCGCTCGCCGATCACCGTGACCACCGTGAGCCGGCGCTTGCCCGGAACCTGGTCGATGAACACGGCGCTGCCGCCGCGCAGGATGGCAAGGTCGACGGTGTCCTCGATGTCGCGGTTGATGTCGACCAGGAACGGCCTAAGGATGCGCTTGATGTCGTAGTCGGCGGCGGCGGCGAGCTGCAGAATGGCCGGGCCGAGGCGCACCTTGCCGTTCGGCGTCGCCGCCATCAGCAACCCCTCCTCGGCGAGCGCGGTGACGATGCGGTAGACGGTCGAGCGCGGCAGCGACACGTCCTTGGCGATCTCGGCCAGGCTGAGGCCGTCCTGCACGCCCTCCAGCGCCCGCAGGATGGCCGCCGCCCGCGCAATCACCTGAATGCCGCCTCTATCGGCGGCCATAGGCACGTCGGTCATTTCTGCTTCGCCTTTCGAGATTACTGCCCGCTTCGTGGCTGCGCTCTTGGCTAACGCGGCGCAGCGACGTTGACAAGCACTATGTAGGCAAAGGCGACGCGCGTGGAATGCAGAGGCACGGGTCGACAAAGGAAAGGACGGGCGCGGCAAGGCCGCGCCCGTCCTCGTTCGGATTTCCGTTCACGTCCTGGGACGAGACAAGCTCCCGGTCGCCGGGGTCAATGGTGGCCGGCGGGCACCGACGCGTCGAGCTTGCCCTTGCAGGTATCGGTGATGAAGAAGATCATCGCAGCGCCGACGAAATCCAGGAAGATGAAGAAAATGTAGGCGGCGTCGTATTCCCCGGTCCATTTCAGACTGGCGGCGATGACGGCGAAGCAGCACACCCGGAACAGGCAGGCGATGGTGGAGATCACCCGGTTGGCGGCGGCGAAGTCGTAGCGGCCGTAAACCGAGCCGACCTGCGATGTCGCCAGCTCCTTGATGCCGGCGATGCTCATGCCGACGAGCAGCAGGGTGAAGTAGGTGAAGAGGTCGCTGCCGCGCACCAGGAGGCAGGCATGGGTGACGGCGAAGAAGAAGGCGTAGACGATGGACGTGCGCCGGGTGCCGAAGCGGACGTCGAACCAGCCCCAGACATACGAGAACAGGGCGCAGAAGAAGGCGGCGGTGGTGAACATCCAGATCGCCGTCGACTGGTCGTAGCCGACCGATATCAGCCGCGGCACGAGCTGGGAGACGACGCCGATGTCGACCAACCACAGCACGCCGTAGCCGAGCGAGATCAGCCACATGTCCTTGTCGCGCAGCAGGACCGGGATGGTGAACGGGCTCTTGTAGTTCTCCAGTTCGGCCAGGTTGGCGGCGAGCTGCTCACGCGACACCGGCTCGTTGTCGGGGTAAAGGCCGAGTTCCTCCGGCGTGTTGCGCACCCAGACGATGGCGGCCAGTCCGACAGCGATCAGCGCCAGGCCGCAGGCGGCGTAGCCGTTCTGCGTACCGAGGCCGCGGAACAGGAACACCATGATCGGCACCAGCGTCGCCGTGCACAACGACATGCCCATGGTCGCCCAGCCGAGCGCCAGACCCTTCTTGCGCGGGAACCATGTATTGAGCAGCGTGCCTGGCACGTTGAAGCAGACGCCGGTAGCCAGGAAGTTGAGCAGCGTCAGGCCAATGGCGTACTCGATGTAGGTGGTGACGCGGCCGAACCAGATTAGCGTCACGCCGAGCAGGATGAGTCCGACGACGGCGACCAGCTTGGCGCCCCTGCGGCTGATCAGCTCGGCGATGGCCAGCGAGCCGATGACGCCGAGCCAGCCGGCGGGAGTGGAGAACGCCAGGAGCGTAGCAAAGTCCCAGCCGTGCAGGTCGACGAAGCTCTGCACGATGACATTGAGGCCGTCGGCGGTCCAGGCGGCGAAGTTATAGTACATGATGAGCGCGAAGCCGACCATCGACCAGCCGCGCGCGCCGAAATTGCTGTTGACGCCGGCGTGGGCCGGCCGGGCCGCGGGCTGCGCGGCGTAAGCATCTGTGGGCATCGTTTCCTCCTGGTTCGCTGTGGCCTTTTCCAGGCTCTATCTCGCCCGCTCACGCCGGCGGTTCGCGTGTTGTCTGACCACATTGCGGTACATTCGATTTGCGATACGAGATTAACTCTTGCGGCGGCATCGTCAATCGCCGCCGCATCCCGATGGAAGAAATACAGACTAGACATTGGTATATGCTGAAATGAAATGCAGTTCAGATAATAGAGATAAAGCAAACATCTCGCGGCACGAAGTGTCGCGAGCGTCTGTTCGTAATAATTCTTTTCTTCAGGCTGCGCCTGTCCTCAGGTGGCAGGGCGGCGCAGGTCGAGAATCTCCCTGGCGTCGGCGGGGCCGGCGACCTCGCGGTCGGCCTCGCGGACGAGGCGCGCGGCGCGGGCAACGAACTCGGCGTTGTTCTTCGCCAGCCGCCCCTTGCCGATATAGACGTTGTCCTCCATGCCGACGCGCACATGACCGCCGAGCGCGATGGCGGTCATCAGCACCGGCAAGTGGCCGGCGCCGATGCCGAGCGCCGACCAGGGAGTGCCCTCGGGCAGCAGGTTCTTCAGGTAGACGAGGTTGTCGACGGTGGCGGCGGTCCCGCCGGCGGCGCCGAGCACGAACTGGTAGTAGGCCGGCGCCTTCAGGATGCCCTTCTTGATGTAATAGGCCGAGGTGTAGAACATGCCGGCGTCGAACACCTCGATCTCCGGCTTGACGCCGTTGTCGTTCATCACCGCCGCCAGCTTCTCAAGGAAGGCCGGGTGGTTGATGAACAGCGTCGAATGCATCCAGTTCATCGACCCGGCGTCGTAGGAGGCGAGCTCCGGCTTCAGCGCCGCCACGTGGATCATGCGCGTTTCGTCGGTGGCGTTGAGGTCGCCGGACGTGGTGAGGTTGAGCGCGATGTCGCAGCGCTCGCGGATCAGCCCGACCGTCTCGGTGAAGCGGCCGATATCCATGGTGCCGCGGCCCGCGTCGTCGCGCATGTGCAGGTGGGCGATGGCGGCGCCGGCCTGCCAGCACTCGTAAACGTCGTCGGCGATCTCGCGCGGCGTCATGGGAACGGCCGGATTGTGCTCCTTGGTCGGGAAGGCGCCGGTCGGGGCGACGGTGATGATGGTCTTGGCCATGTCTCTGGTCCTCGGGCAGGCGGAAGGGAAGGAAGACGCCTCAGGCGTAGGCGCGCGACGCCTTCAGTTGATGGATGAGGCGCTTCATGAAGGCGCGCTGACGCTCGGGCACCGTGTCGGCGTCCCAGCGGTAAAAGCCCTCGCCCGATTTCACGCCGAGCTTGCCCTCGGCGACGCGCCGGCGCAGCAGGGGATTGGCGTCGCGGCGATCATCCATGACGGCGAGGAGGTTGTCGCCGACCGTGCACCAGACATCGAGACCGCCGAAATCCGCCACCTCGAGCTGGCCGGTGGTGGCATAGCGGAAGGCCGGGCCGAATTTCAGCGCCTTGTCGATGTCCTCGGGCGTGGCAACGCCCTGCTCGATCAGCGAGAACACCTCGCGCGCCACGCCTTGCTGGATGCGGTTGGCGACGAGGCCGGGCACGTCCTTCAGCACCTTCACCACCTGCTTGCCGGCGGCCTCGTGCAGGGCCGCCGCCTCGGCGTAGAGCGCTTCCGCCATGTTGCCGAAGAAGGAGAGCTCGACGATCGGCATCAGCAGCGGCGGATTGTACCAGTGCGTTACCATCATACGCGCCCGGCGGCGGCCAGGGAGGCCGGCCATCATCTCGGCGAGCGGCAGGCTGGAGGTGTTGCTGGCGAAGATCGTCTCCGGCGGGCAGAGGCGGTCGAGTTCGGCGAACAGCTTCTGCTTCAGGTCCATCCGCTCGGGGATGGCCTCGACCACGAAATCGCGATCATGGACGGCGGCGGCCGGGTTATCGGTCAGGCGGATGCGCGCCAATGCCGAAGTCGCGTCGATGGAGGTAATGACTTCCTCCTCGGCCAGCAGGGCATAGGCGGCTTCGATGGCCGGACGCACGCGCTCGCGCTGCGCCTCGGCCGGCTCGTAGAGCGCGACGTCGCAGCCGGCGAGCGCGAAGGCGGCGGCGATGCCGTGCCCCATAGTGCCGCCCCCGACGACGCCAGGTCTCGTCAGCATGAGAAAGGTCCCTTCGAAATAAATGCGTCGTTGACGATGGCGGACGGAACGCCGGGCATCCCGTCCGCCGGGATCGGCCTTAGCCGGCGGTGTAGCCGCCGTCGGCGTAGAGCACGTGGCCGGTGTAGAAGTCCGACGCTGCCGAGGCGAGGAACAGCAGCGGACCGGCGAGGTCCTGCGGCTCGCCGAGCCGGCCGACCGGCACGCGGCCGAGGAAGCCCTTGCGCACGGCGGTGGCGTTGTCGTTTTCCTCAAACATCCAAGCCGTCAGCGGCGAGCGGAACACCGTCGGCGCGATGGCATTGACGGTGATGCCCTGGGTGCCCAATTCGCAGCCGAGCGCCTTGGTGATGCCGTCCACCGCGGACTTGGAGGCGCAGTAGGCGGTGTAGCCGGCGGGATGGCCGAGCAGCCCCCGCGCCGACGACATCAGCACGATCTTGCCGCCGCCGCCCTGGGCGAGCAGTTGCTTGGTGAAGGCGCGCGCCACCAGCCAAGACTGGGTGACGTTGGCGTCCATAACGTCGAGGAAGCGCTCGGGCGCCATGTCGACGATCTTGGCGACGTCGTTCTTGCCCGAGGCGACGACGAGGATGTCGACGCGGCCGAAGGTGGCGACGGCGGTCCTGACCAGCTCGTCGCAAACGGCTTCCGAGGTCGGGCGCACGTTGACCTCGGCCACCTCGGCGCCGCGGGCGCGGCACTTCTCGGCGATGGCGGCGAGTTCGGCCTTCTTGCCGGCGGCCAGCACCAGCTTGGCGCCGGCGGCGGCGAGCACTTCCGCCGCCACTTCGCCGAAGGCGCCCGAGGCGCCGGTGACGACGGCGACCTTGCCGGCGACGGAGAACAGCTCCAGCGGATTGCTGAGATAATCGCTCATGGCTTCACTCCCGGCGGATAAGGGATCACGACCAGCATGGTGACGATGCCGTTGGTGCGGTTCTCGATCTTGCGGATCTCGCCGGCCGGGATGGTGCAACTGTCGAATTTCTTCAGCACCGTCTCGACGCCGTCGACGATGACGGTCATCTCGCCGTCGAGGATGAAATAGACCTTCTCCACCGGCGTGGCGTCCGGGCCGGCGCCGCCGCCGGGCAGGAACTGCGACAGGCCGAGCCATTGGTTTGTGGGGCCGCCGGGCTCGAAGCCCTGCAGGCGCAGGCCGACGACGCCCCAATGGTTGGGCGCCTCATAGGGCTTCGCCTCGGCGAAGCGTTTGACGAACATCTTGATTGTCCTTGCTTGAGGAGCCGCCCCTAAGACGTGCGGCCGACGCCGGACGGCGGGCGCGGCGGCCGGCGCCGGCGCGTCCGCGCAGGCAGACACGCCGGGCCGGGGCGTTCACATGGCGCCGTACTTGTAGAGACGCGGCTCGGCGGGAACCAATTCGTCCTCGTCGATCTCGGCGACGCAGCGCACCATGGAGCCGTCGCCCATGTGCCAGCGAATGGGCAGGGCGAAGAAACGGAAGCGCTTGTTCTTCACCTTGTCGAGGTCGCCGCCGAGGTTCTCGACGCCGACGATGCCGTTGCCCAGAAGGTACTTGTGGCAGGGCTCCCACGTGCCGGGATTGCCCGTCGCCTCGAGCTCGCCGAACTTCTCCTGGTACCTCTCCCGGCCGTGGACCTTGATGTAGACCTCGCGGTCGAACTCGGCGTAAGCCTCCTCGCCGAACTGCTCGATATATTCCTCGCAGATCGTCCTGCCGGTGTAGCCGGGCAGCTTCATGCACGTTCCATTGTTGCCCATGGAGGTGTGCAGCGGGTGGTCGAGGGCCTGCTGGTCGAGGGCCACGACCTTGACCTGGTGCTTGACGAACCATTTGCCGGCGTCGATGCCGGTGCCGAGCGAATAGTGGTAGTATTCCTTGCTGTCGTCGAACTGTCGGTGCATGCCGGTGTTGAGGCAGACAACCATGCCCTTGAGGTCAGCCGGCTTCATGCCCGCGCGCTCGACGGCGGCCTCCAGGTCGGCCGGCATGATCAGCTTCCAGCGGTCGACGCGCACGTCGAGACAGACGGCGTCGCCGCAATAGGCGTCGACCGGCAGTTCGTGCGTATAGAGCGCGCGGCTGCCGTCGAACATCTTCTCCATGACATGGCGCGGCGCGTCGCAGTGGGTGCCGGTGTGCATCGTGCATTTGATCGACTGGGTGAGCACGCCGGCCTTGGCCATGCTGTGCATCGGGGCAATCTCCGGCTTGGAGAAATATGGCCACAGCGGCATGTCTCCGAAGAACGGATGGCTCAGGTCCACAAAGACTTTCTTCCCCATTTCAAACTCCATCATTGGCGCGCTCGCGGGCGAACGCTGAGGAAAGGATGCGCCTCCCGCCGACCCGTGGCGGGCCCGGCGCAGGGTGAACGGCCGGCCGGCGAGGACGCGTAACTCGGTGAGGCGGGCGAGGCCCGTCCGCGGCGGGCGGCGAATCGCTCGCGCTCGTCCGCCGGCAGATGCGGGCCTGGTCACCTCGGCCGTCGAATGACCGAATTCTTCAGATTTCAGCGAGCTTCTTCACGCCGCTCATGGTTGGGCCTCCCTTTGCCGTTTCTGTGTTTATGATCGCATTACGGAATCTATGTACCACGATACGGTTATTCGCGACAATGCGTGATCGACCGTATCATGAGATACTTGTTTCGCGATGCGGTCATGATACGATTGAAGGCAGACTTGGGCAAAACGGCCCGGGCGGCTGTCGTCGCGACAGCCGACGGATCAACCGGCCGGGAAACCGGGAGGAATACATGTGCAAACTCACACGGCTCGCGGAGGCGATCGCGGGCATTCCCATCGGCGCGACGCTGATGATCGGCGGCTTCATGGGCGTCGGTACGCCCGAGCGGATGATCGACGAGATCGTCCGTCAGGGGACCGGCGAGCTGATCGTCATCGCCAACGACACGGCGCGGCCAGGCGTCGGCATCGGCAAGCTGATCGACGCGCGTCTGGTGAAGCGGGTCGTCGCCAGCCACATCGGCACCAATGCCGAGACGCAGCGCCAGATGATCGCCGGCGATATTGAGGTCGAGCTGATCCCGCAGGGTACGCTGGCCGAGCGCATCCGTTCCGGCGGTCACGGGCTCGGCGGCGTGCTGACAGCCACCGGCGTCGGCACCGTCGCCGCGGCAGGCAAGCCGACACTGGAAATCGACGGCCGCATCTTCCTGGTCGAGCGGCCGCTCCGGGCCGATTTCGCGCTGGTGGCGGCGCGGCAGGCCGACCACCTCGGCAATCTCGGCTACGCGCTGACCGCCCGCAACTTCAACCCGCTGATGGCCATGGCCGCCGACCGCGTGCTGGCCGAGGCGCGCTCCATCGTGCCGACCGGGGTACTGCCCCCCGACGCGGTTGGCACGCCGTGCGTCGTCGTGGACATGCTGATCGCCGTGGAGGCCCGCCGTGGATGACAAGAATCTGATCGCCAAGCGCGTGGCATGCGAACTCTCCGACGGCATGCTGGTCAATCTCGGCATCGGCCTGCCGACGCTGGTCGCCCGGCACGTGCCGGCCGACATCCGGGTGCATTTCCAGTCGGAGAACGGCATCGTCGGCATGGACAGCCTCAACGAGCACGGGCTGGCCGAGGACGATCTTTCCGACGCCGGCGGCAACCCGATCTCGGCCGTGCCTGGCGCGGCGGCGTTCGACAGCGCCTTCTCCTTCGGCCTGATCCGCGGCGGCCATCTCGACGTCACCGTGCTCGGCGGCCTGGAGGTCGACGAAGCCGGGCTGCTCGCCAACTGGATGGTGCCGGGCAAGATGGTGCCGGGCATGGGCGGGGCGATGGATCTGGTGACCGGCGCCAAGAAGGTGATCGTCGCCATGATGCATACCGCCAAGGGCGCGGCGAAGATCGTGCCGGCCTGCACGCTGCCGCTGACCTCGGCGCGGCGCGTCGACCTCATCGTCACCGAGCTGGCGGTAATCGAGCCGACCGACGCCGGGCTGGTGCTGCGCGAGGTGGCGCCGGGCGTCACCCCCGCCGACGTCGTCGCTGCCACCACGGCGCGGCTCATCGTACCGGACAACATAGCGACGATGGCGGTCTGACGGCTGGAATTCGTCGGCAAAATTAAGGTGGCGGCGCCGACAGCTGCTTGGAACAGCGGTGGTTCGACCGCTGGGCGCTGCCTTTTGTCCAGTGAGATAGCCGCCCTTCCAGCTCAACGAAAATTGCGAAAACTGAAAGGCTTGATCCATGACTGAGGTCGTTATCGTATCGGCGGTTCGGACCGCCATCGGCTCGTTCAACGGTTCGCTGGCACCGTTGCCCGCTCATGAACTTGGAGCGGCGGTTATCCGCGCGGCTCTCGAAAGGGCGTCGGTCCCCCCGCAAGACGTCGATGATGTGGTGTTCGGCCAGGTGCTGGTTGCCGGTCATGGCCAGAACCCGGTACGCCGCGCCGCGCTCGCTGCCGGTCTGCCGGTCTCGTCGACCGCCTTCGGCCTCAGCCAGGTGTGCGGTTCTGGATTGCGGGCCGTTCTCCTTGCCGCTCAGATGATCCGCGCCGGCGACGCGCGCATCGTTATCGCTGGTGGACAGGAAAGCATGAGCCAGGCCCGCCACGTCATTCACATGCGCGGTGGCGTCAAGATGGGGACCGCGCAATTGACCGATTCGATGATCGTCGATGGTCTCTGGGATGCCTTCGGCGACTACCACATGGGGCAGACAGCGGAGAACGTTGCGGAACGGTGGAATCTGACCCGTGCCGAACTTGATGCCTTCGCCGCAACGTCGCAGCAGCGCGCCGCCGCCGCCCGGGCCGCCGGGCGTTTTACCGACGAGATCGTTCCAGTGACGGTGCCGGGGCGGAAGGGCGACGTGATTTTCGCCGAGGACGAATTCATCCGGCCGGACACCACCGCCGAGGGGCTTAGCAAGCTGAAGCCCGCCTTCGCTAAGGACGGCAAGGTGACGGCCGGCAACGCCTCCGGCCTCAACGACGGTGCGGCCGCACTAGTGCTGATGACAGCAGAGCTCGCCAACGATTGTGGTCTTGCGCCGCTCGCCCGAGTTGTGGCAGGGGCCACGGCGGGCGTTGATCCGGCGATCATGGGTATCGGCCCGGTGCCGGCCTCACGCAAGGCGCTCGGCAAGGCCGGCTGGCAGGTCGGCGATCTCGACCTTATCGAAGCCAATGAGGCCTTTGCCGCCCAGGCGCTCGCTGTGCGCCGCGACCTCGACCTTGATCCGGAAAAGGTGAACGTCAACGGCGGCGCCATCGCCCTCGGGCATCCGATCGGCGCCTCCGGCGCCCGGATCCTCGTCACACTCCTCCACGAATTGCGTCGTCGCGATACTCGTAGAGGTCTCGCCACCCTCTGCGTCGGTGGCGGCATGGGCGTCTCACTCTGCGTGGAGCGTGTCTGACTTTCGGCGTGTTGCGCCTCACCATACGCCGACTATTCGATGCATCCGATGCCTACCAGATTCTAACGCTACACGACCCGTAGCCGGGAGTACCGAAAGGCTTCCGACCTCAAGAATCAACCCATCAAGGAGGGCACTTCCATGAAGTTCAGCGAAGCCAATGATCTCCTAAAGCCGGGCTATCTTTCTTTCGAAACAGGTGTAGCAAGCTACCCCGACGGCTGCAAAACAGTCGCCGCGCTAACGCGTATGCCGCATTGTCGCGCCAAGATGGTGCATTGGTGGTTTGGTTGGCTTGGTGGCGACGACCAGTATAAGCTCTGGCATCCGCGCGACCACGTCGCCAGCGCTTGGAAAAATCGGGTGAATGGTAACTATATCGGTGCAGTTCATCTTGTGGAGGAGTATCTCGGCCGCGATGTGGATCCGGTGGTCCATAGCCTGCAGGTGAATTTCGACGATCCGCATGAATTCTTTGATCCTGTTGGCTACGATGCCTTCGATGGCGTCGCGATTTGCGGCCGGCCAGGTGCCAAGGGTGTGCCATTCACGATCGGTCACATGTGCCACTTCGTGCGCAACACCGATTACGGTTGCGAAATGCGGACCCGATTCTGGCTAGGCGACATCAAGGATGCAGCGACAAAGGAACTTGTGCCGGACACGGTGGCCGCAGAAGTGCGCGCGGTGGCCGTCAACGATGCGTTCTGCGCCCACCTTCTCCAGCACAGCATTGAGGAAATGGGCTATCTCGCCGATCTCCTGCCGGTACTTTACCGCCAGGTCACGGAAGACAGCAGTTTTTGAACCTTTCGGCGATGACAGCCCGGAGCATCGTCTCGGTAGACTTCAATAGAGCATCGAACGAGCGATCGGACGTTTCGCTCTGCGTGGAACGTTACTGATCCGCTGCGTTTGGTCACGTTTGAGCTTTTCGATTGACAGTGGCGCGAACCAATGCGGAGCAGATGCAGTGGGGCGTGTAGGCGTTTCCCCATCGGTCGCTTTAGCCGCAAACCAGTCCGGTCGCGCCTCGAAGATATGGCCGATCATGCCGTTCTTGACGCCAAGCGCGCGCTCGTTTCGCAGGAACACGATTTGGTCGCCGACGGCGAAGTTTCGGACACCATCCTCGGTGCGGAAGGCGTCGCCTTCGCCAACGAAGCCTTTGCCGCTCAGGCGCTGGCGGTCAGCCGCGAGTTGGAGTTCGACACTGATAAGCTGAACGTCAATGGTGGCGCCATTGCGCTCGGCCACCCGATCGGTGCCTCGGGAGCCCGCATCCTGGTGACGCTCCTCTCCGAAATGGTACGGCGCGACGCGAAGAAGGGCCTTGCCACCTTGTGCATCGGCGGCGGCATGGGCGTCGCCGTCTGTGTGGCCCGCGACTGACCGCGTTCCTCCTGCCGGCCGCGGTCTGATCCCGCGGCCGGCGTATCCTCATCCGATCGGCCGTGCCGACATGCCGATGGTCGTCTTCGCCACTCGGGCTAGGCGGCGGCGCTGTGCGTCAGGCCGCATGACCGTGGAACAGACCCCAGGCGAGACGGCGGCGGCGGGCGTTCCAGGCGAGCAGGCCGGCGACGACGCCGAGCATCGCCACGTCGCCGACCGGATAGGCGATCCAGATGCCGATCTCGCCGGCCGCCAGCGGCAGGAGGGCGAACAGCGGCAGGCCGATGACATAGGTGCGGACGAGGTTGAGGACGGCCGCGCTGCCGGCCATGCCGAGCGCCTGATAATAGCCGGCAAGGATCATCAGCGGCGCCGACAGCACGTAGGTGATGGATATCAGCGGCATGACGCGCGCCACCTCGGCGATCACCAGGGGGGCGTCGACGAACAGGGCGCCGAGCGGCCGGGCCAGGAAGACGAAGGCGCCCTCGAAGATCGCCGCGTAGACGACGGCGACGATGAAGGCGATCTTCAGCGTCGTGCGCACCCGCTCGCCGAGGCCGGCGCCGAAGTTGTTGCCGACGATCGACTGGCAGGCCATGGACATGCCGAGCAGCGGCAGGAAGGCGAAGGTCAGGATGCGGGTGACGACGCCATAGGCGGCGACGGTGGCGGCCGGGTCGGCGGTCGACCAGAGCTGGATGTCGGCGATGATCAGGCCGCTCGACAGGCTGAAGCCGAGCAGGCCGAGCGACGCCGGCGCGCCGAGAACGACGATCTCCTTCCAGTTTGCGAGGATCGAACCGGTGCCGCGGGCATAAAGCGGCAGCGGCGTGCGGCCGGCGAGGCGGTAGACGGCGACGGCGGCGAGCGCCGCCGCTTGGGCCAGCAGGGTGCCGGCCGCCGAGCCGGCGACGCCGAGGCCGAACCATCCGATCAGCAGGGAGCTCAGGGCGATGTTGAGAAACGTCATCGCCACGGAGATCGTCGCCGTGGCGCCGACCCTGCCTTCCGACCGCAATGCGTTGCCCTGGATCGACAGCAGGAAGCTCAGCGGTGTGCCCGTCACCATGATGGAAACGAACAGAAGCCCCATGCGGGCAAGCTCGGGGTCGCCGTTCGACAGCGCCCGGGCCAGCGGTCCGCCGCCGACGGCGAGGGTGGCGATCAGCAGGCCGGCGACCGAGAGGGCCAGAAGGTTGGCGGCGGTGACGGTGCCCTCGGCGGCGCGGATGTCGCCGGCGCCGATCCGGCGGGCGATCAGCGACGCCATGCCCGAGGACACCATGGTCTGCAAGGCGATGATCAGCAGCGACACCGGGAACATCAGCGTCACGGCGGTCAGCGCCTTCGGCCCGGCGAGGCGGCCGAGCAGCAGGGCGTCGACGACGGCGTAAAGGCCGTTCACCGTCATGAACAGCACGATCGGCGCGGCGGTGCGCGCGAACACCCGTGCCAGCGAGCCGTGAAGATAGGGATTGGGCGCCTGGTCCCGCCCGGTCATGAACGCGCGCCCCGGCGATGATCCAGCGGCAGCCGATGCCGGAACGGGCGGCTCATTGCCGGCCGTCGAGATAGGTCTCGAAGGCCTTGAGCGTCGTCTCGGAGACGTAGTGCTCGATGCCCTCGGCGTCCATTTCGGCGGCCTCCGGCGGCACGCCGACGGCGATCAGCAGGCGCACCACCAGGCGATGGCGGGCCTTCACCTGACGCGCCATGGCGGCGCCGGCCTCGGTGAGGAACACGCCGCGGTAGGGCCTGGATATGACGAGGCCCTCGCGCTTCAGCCGCAGCACCGCCTTGTTGGCGGTCGGGTGGGTGACGCCGAGGCGGCGGGCGATGTCGGTGATGCGCGCCTCGCCGAACTCCTCGGTGAGGTCGGCGATCAGCTCGGTGTAGTCCTCGAAGAGAGCCGTCGAGCGGATGGCGCGGGCATTGGTGAAGCGGTCGGCGTCGGTCGCCTCCGGCAGGGTGCCGTCCCCGGCCTCGGGCGGCAGGTCGTCCCTCGACATGGATCCCGTCCTTTGCGGCCTTGCGCGGCAACGGATCGATCCGCCGCACCTCCGTGTTGGTGAGACGGAACATTATGCAGCTCCGGCTAAGATTTGCAACCGCCGCACAAGTCTCATCCCTGTGGAACCGATCGGGGGGCTGCGGACTTTAATCGGGGACCCCAGGCCTCGTCCCGGGCCGAAACTCATTACGGTTGCGCAGATTTTATTGCAAGTTAATCGCAACTGGCTTGACGGAAATGTAGCCCGTGCTATATTTCCAAGCATAGGAAACCTCCTGGTGATCCGAATGTCCGCAGTCTCCCAGTCCATTCTCAGCGCAACCCCCTCCGGAATGACCAGCCGCACGTCGGTCGCCATCTCCGAAGCGCTGGCCGGGCGGCTCAAGGGACCCAGGGCCATGCTGGCCTTCGTCGGCCCGGCGGTGATCGCCTCAATCGCCTACATGGACCCCGGCAACTACGCCACCAACATCGGGGCGGGCGCCGGCTATGGCTACGCGCTGATCTGGGTGGTGGTGGTGGCCAACCTCGTCGCCATGCTGTTCCAGGCGCTGTCGGCCAAGCTCGGCATCGTCACCGGCCGCAACCTCGCCGAAATGAGCCGCGATCACTTCCCCTTCCCGGTGGTGATCGGCATGTGGATCGTCTCCGAGATCGCCGCCATGGCCACCGATCTCGCCGAGTTCCTGGGCGGGGCGATCGGCCTGTCGCTGTTGTTCGGCACCTCGCTGATCACCGGCATGGTCATCACCGCTCTCGTCACCTACGCGCTCCTGATGTTCGATCGCGGCGGCTACCGGCCGATGGAGCTGATCATCGGCGGCCTGGTCGGCGTCATCGGCGTCAGCTACCTGATCGAGATGCTGATCGCCCCGATCGACTGGGCGGCCGCCGCCAGCGGTGCCGTTACCCCGGTCCTGCCGGACGCCGGCGCGCTGACCCTGGCCGTCGGCATCATCGGCGCCACCGTCATGCCGCATGCCGTCTATCTCCACTCCGGCCTCACCCAGCACCGGGCGCCGGTACGCAACGAGGGCGAGCGCCGCAAGGTGCTGAAGTTCTCCAACATCGAAGTGGTGGCGGCGCTGGCCGTCGCCGGCCTCGTCAACATCGCCATGGTGATGATGGCCGCCTCGGCCTTCCACGCCGGCCACAGCGACGTCGCCGAGATCGAGACCGCCTACCACACCCTGACCCCGCTGCTCGGCGCCGCCGCCGCCGGCGTGTTCCTGGTGTCGCTGATCGCCTCCGGCATCTCCTCGTCGGTGGTCGGCACCATGGCCGGCCAGATGATCATGCAGGGCTTCGTCCGCATGGAGATCCCGGTGTTCGTGCGCCGCCTCGTCACCATGGTGCCGGCCTTCGCGGTGGTCGCCGCCGGCGTCAACGCCACCGACGCGCTGGTCATCAGCCAGGTGGTGCTGTCGCTGTCGCTGCCGGTGCCGATGATCGCCCTGGTGCTTCTGACCCGCCGGGCCGACATCATGGGCGCCTATGCCAACGGCCGGCTGACCGACGGCCTGGCGATCGCCGCCACCGTCGCGGTGCTGTCGCTCAACGCCATCCTGGTGGCCGGCGTCCTTGGGATGGAAATCCCGGGCGTCGCCGGTTGATATCGTTATAAATTCCGCCCGGTGCGCACGGATCCCTCTTTCCGGACCGCACCTCCGGGCGCAGCGCCGCGAGGCACTTTTGCCGGCGTTGCCCGTGCCCGTTGCGCTCTGCTTCCCGAGTGGCGTGCCGGCCGATTCCGCGCGGCGCATTTCCAAACGATCTCGGAAAACGATTCAAAAACACCTATTCCCGACTCTTTGGGCTACCTCCGCGAATCGTGATGGGGGACTTCTTAACCTGTGAACGCACAATAAGCAGATTAGGATCGTTCAGAAGAGTGGCGATACCCGCCATTCCTGTCGTATAGTCTAGCGACGAGCCCTGCGAGTTCCGCGTTCCGATGACCATGTCCACCCGCCTCATACCGAACCAGCCGGTTCCCCCGCTCAGGGTGAAGACCGTCGGTGGTCCGTGCTGGCGGCTGTGCGACCAGAAGCCCAAGCACTTCACGCTGGTGCTGTTCTATCGCGGCCTGCATTGCGGCTTCTGCAAGGCGCAGCTCCAGGCCTACGAGGCGCGCTACGAGGAATTCCGCAAGCTCGGCGTCCGGGTGCTCGCCGTTTCCGCCGACGACCGCGAGCGGGCCGAGCGGACGGTGCGCGACTGGCATCTCGACGAGCTGACGGTGTGCTGGGGCCTGACGATCGATCAGGCGCGCGATTGGGGCCTCTATCTCAGCGAGGGCCGCGGCAAGGCGATCGACGGCGTCGAGGAGCCGAGCTGGTTCGTCGAGCCGGGCATGTTCTTCATCAAGCCCGATGGCCGCCTCTATGCCGGCTTCGTCCAGACGGTGCCGGTGGCCCAGCCCCGCATCGACGACGTCATCGCCGGCATCCGCTTCGCCATCGAGACGGCGGCCGAACCGCCGGGCGGCGCCGACGAGGAAGCCTGCCGGGGCGACGACTGCGGCTGTGCCGAGCCGGTCAAGCTGCACGCCGTCGGCAAGTGTTGAGCGGCCGAGCCGGCCTCTTCCTATCCGACGATCTGTATCCGGCGGGAAAGCGCAGGCTTCCCCGCCGAAATTATACCTGTCAGCGCAGCTCCACCGCGTAGTCCTCGACCGGCTTCACCGTCTTGATGAGGCCGGCGTCCTTCATGAACTGAGAGAAGCGCTGGTAGCGGCCGGCGTCGAGCGCCGCCGGGCGCTTGGCGAAGCGCGGCAGCGTGTCGGCCCAGGCGCGGCGGTTCAGCTCGTCGTCGAGGTCGGGATAGGCCTTGACGAACAGCGCCCAGGCGTCGTCCGGGTGGTTGGTGAGGTAGATGGTCGCCTCCTCGACGGCGGCGAGGAATTCCGGCAGCCGCTTGTCGGCGACGAGGTCCTTACGCGTCACGTAGATCAGCTCGTCGTAGGCCGGCATGCCGTTCTCTTCCGGATAGAAGGCGACGCCCTCGTGGCCCTCGATCTTCATCTGGTTGAGCTCGAAATTGCGGTAGCCGCCGACCACTGCGTCGACCTGGCCGGCCAAGAGCGACGCCGACAGCGCGAAATTGACGTTGATGAGCTCGACGTCGTCGATGCCGAGGCCGGCGGTCTTCAGGAACTGGCCGAGCATGGCATCCTCGAAGCCGGACACGGAATAGCCGATCTTGCGGCCCTTGAGGTCGGAAAGCGACTTGATGGGGCCGTCCTTCAGGACGATCAGCGTGTTGAGCGGCGTCTCGATCAGCGTGCCGAAGCGGACGAGCGGCAGGCCGGCGTCGACGTCGAGGTCGAGGCTCGGCTGGTAGTGCAGCGCCACGTCGGCCTGGCCGGCGGCGACGAGGCGCGGCGGCGCCGACGGGTCGGCCGGGGCGACGAGGTCGACGTCGAGGCCATGGGCGGCGAACAGGCCCTTTTCCTTGGCGACCACCAGCGGCGCGTGGTCGGGGTTGACGAACCATTCGAGCAGCACGGAGAGCTTGTCGGCGGCGCTGGCCGGGGCAACGGCAAGCATGAAGGCGGCGGCAAGGGCGGGAAGACGGCGCATTGGAGGTCCTTTCGAAGGTTCAGTCTTTTTCGACCCAGGGAATGAGGCGGAGCGTCAGCCGGTCGACGGCGATCTTGAGGAGCAGCGTTGCGGCGGCCAGCACGCCGAGGGCGGCGAACAACAGCGGCGTCTGCATGCGGGCGTTGGCCTGCACCATCAGCAGGCCGAGGCCGCGCGAGGCGCCGACCCATTCGCCGATCACCGCGCCGATCGGCGCGTAGACGGCGGCGACGCGAATGCCGGTGACCAGCGCCGGCAGGGCGGCCGGCACGCGGATCAGCCTGAGCGTGCGGAAGCGGCCGGCGCCGTTGAGGCGGGCGAGGTCGAGAAAATGCGGCGGCGTGCGGCGTAGGCCGTCGGCGAAGGCCGAGGCGACGGGGAAGAAGATCACCAGCGTGGTCATCACCACCTTGGAGGCGAGGCCGAAGCCGAACCACAGCACCAGGAGCGGCGCCAGCGCGAACACCGGCAGCGCCTGGCTGACCACGAGGAGCGGTGACAGCAGCCGGCCGGCGAGCGGCGAGGCGGAAACGGCAAATCCGGCGGCAAGGCCGAAGGCGATGCCGGCGGCAAGGCCGAGCATGGTTTCCAGCAGCGTCACGCCGGCTTCGGCGAGAAGGCGCGGGCCGTAGGCGCCATAGGCGGCGACCACGTCGGCCGGCGACGGCAGCAGGAAGGCGGGCAGCGCAAGGCCGGTCGCCGCCGCCTGCCAGAGGACCAGCACGGCGGCGAAGGAGATGAACGCCTGGATGGCGACGCCTCGGCCGGCGGCAAGCATCGTCTTCGGGCGCATCGCGGGTCCCATCGTTCGCGCAGCCCTCGAAAGGGCGGATGGGCCAAGAGCGTCGGGGGAAAGCATGGCCGGATGGGCCGCAAATCATGCGGCGAGGCCATGAGGTTCCGTCCCTTCGCCGGTATGACCCGGATCAGGTTCGAAGGGTTCGACCCGCCTCGCGGATCATCTCAGCCCTCCCGTATGGAGGACACCCCTCGGAACGAGGATAGTTATGATCGCCCGCGGGACGGATGTCCAGAGCGGCGGCCGATCATGCGGGCATAACCAGAGAGAAAGCGGCTGTCCGGAGGAAGGAAGCCGGCGCTTTCGCCCTCGACCGATGCTCGATCCGGCGGCGGGCGCCCGGGAACAGCGTAGCGACAGAGGCAATCGCCTTGCCTGTCAGGGATTCCTGCGGCTTCTGGCAGCGTCCCTCAAAAGCCGAGCCGGAAAATGAAATACCCCCTTGCGCTCTCAAGGGCCCTTCGCTATATCCGCCCCACGCTTTCCAAAGCGTCCGCGCTCCCATCGTCTAGCGGTCCAGGACGTCGCCCTCTCACGGCGAAAACACCGGTTCGAGTCCGGTTGGGAGTGCCAAACATTCCAAACATCATTGAAATTGTTAGATTATTGGCTCTATATCCCTCATGCCGAACATGGTGAGGGAACTTCGTCATTGTTGAATGCGTTCTGGATCTCCTATGCTTAACGAATGTTGGATGATGGCGCGCACGACTTGATCCTCGAATTGGTCTGAGGCTGGCTCCAGGGAAACCCTGTGCAGCTATGGTTCGTCCTACTGTTTGGGAAATGAGATCACTCACAGGATTCGGCTCTGCCAAAACGCGGTGTGTCTCACTTTCCTAGACCAAGTTAGCTATCGGTTAGGATGACCAATTTATGGTAGTATCATACAAGGGAGATCGGGAAATGAACTGGCGCCCAGCGCATGAAGCCCACGCGATTGAGCGGGCGAATTTCTCGCTGTTTTTTCAGGAAGAGATTCCTGCAAAAGCGCTCAATGGCGCTGTCGATAGTATCACCGAAAAAGTTCTGTCGCTTGGATTCGCCCCAGTTGTACCGCCGCCGCCGAACAATGTTTTTGTGGTGAACATCGGGTCTGCGGTCGTTCAGCCTCAGGTGGAAGGGCGTGGGTTCCAGCTCAATCGCTCCGGCGAGTTAATTGAAGAACTGATTTTTCAAAAAGGCTTTATAGCCTACTCGACGACTCGTTATACGCGGTGGAAGGACGTTATCGGCCGAATTGCTGATCTTATTAGTCCTGTCGCAGAGAAATATATTTCCATTTCAAATGTTATGTCGTTGAAGCTTGAATATTATGATAGATTTGTATTTGAAGGTGAGCCCGGTCTGGCAGATTTTGGTGGGGCTTTGAGTGCTGGCTCGAAGTATTTGCCAGAGTTTTATCGCGACATGAAAGACCTTTGGCATTCTCATGTCGGATATTTTGTTCCTGCTAAGGGAGGCTACAAAAGGCTCATTAACATCAATGTTGATGCCCTTGATGTCGTTCCAAAGGGAGCTGAACCCACGGATCCAAAAAATTCGCGCCGTTCTGTCGGTATCTACACGATGGCCGAAGACCGGTTTTGGTCGGAAATTCCGCCGGTGCAGCCGAGTTCAATGCGTGAGATATTGACTTTTGCTGACGAGATGCATCTCGCCTTGAAACAGACGCTCGCTGAGGTTATTTCTCCACCATTGGTAGATTCGATTTCCTTGAATCCAAAGGAGGGGTGAGATGGACGGCACTGCAGCTGCTACACTCTTCTCCTGGCATCTTCAGGCATCGGAGATCATCGGTGCGACGTCCAGCAACAGTCGTCCTACGATAGTTCGTGAACGTTGCATTGCATCGGCGGACGGTTCGTTCCAGGTCGTTCCCGACTATGTTGTCATTGGGCCTACGACGTCTCGAAAAGAGATTTATACCTTCCCCTCGACGGAGCGGCCTGAGGAAGCTGTCGTTGCGCAAATTCGCGAGTTTCTAGAACTGCAGGAAGGTTGGGACGGAGAGTTCGCTTCGAAGCCTGACGCGGATTCGATTGAGGGTGCATCCAACCTCGTCCGCTTGTTGGGTCGGTCTGCAATGGCACTTGAGCCTACTCTACATGCTGACGGTAGCGTCATTCTCGAAACGGATGACGGCTCGGCGATTCATTTTGTGGGCGCCAGGCACATAAGTGCAATTCTGCCGGGCTTTGCCGGAATGCTCAGTTTTGATGGAATGAGTATTCCGCCGGAAATATCTGAAGCTCTTAGCGCATAAGTAGGTCGTTGCAACATGTCCACGCAGGATTGCAAGGGTGCTTTTGCGGCTGTATTTGCAACGAATAAGGGAAAAGAGTTAGCCTCTGCGATCGATGCTTGCTCGCCCAAATGCGCATGTCAGCATAATACTGTTAGCGAATACTCCATTGGACCCATCGGTGATGATGAGTACTTAATTCGTTTAGTGATTTCTCCCCAACATGTTAGGATTAAAAAAACCGCGACCACGCCTAAGGACGGGGTATTGTCGCAGGCTGAGTCTAGCGGAATGTCTATCTTCCGCGATAGCGCTTCAAATGAAGAGTTAAAAGCCGTAGCGGAAAAACTTGTCAACGGCGCTCGTAGCAATGGGAACGCAAAAGCAGGCTTATTTGGCGTTCTACGCTTTCGGTGTGGCGATGCTCGTGACTACTTCCCCGATGATGAAGAAGATCCAGTTTATTGCATCTATGATACCGCAAAAGCTGATCTGCCATCGCACGGGGACACATTCCAACGTGTGAACGGCTTTGATCAGCCTCGTCGCGACCTTCGACGAAAGGGGCTCTTTTCTGTCCTTGAAAAGACGTTTGTGCCGGTTGACAAGTTCCGTGACGGTCTGCTTGCCTCCTTGGCTCCGCCCTCAGGTCAATAGCTGGGGCTGGAGCGTCTAAGGCCAGTGTAAAGGAACAGATCCATGGCAAGCCGCGCCATGGTGCCAATGGGGTGTCGTGCTTCGAAGGCGGCGACCTCGGCGACGGTCCAGGTGTGGAAGCCCTCCGACTTGGAGCTGATCTTTTTCACATCCCTGACCGGGTTATGATCGATCAGGCCCGCCTCAAGGGCGAACTCCATCAAAACCGACATTGCCTTGAGGAAGTTGTTAGCTGCCGAAGGCGTGGCGGCGCGTCGATCACGGCCGGCCATGAGCATTCGGCGGTCGATTTCTTCGATGCGGAGATTTCCGCCGGTATCGTCGATGCTGGCGAACAGGCGATCTCTGTTTCCCTGGTGGATTGGGCAAGCGGCGCGAAGGTCGCGGACTTCTCGTACTGCTGGATCAGCCAGCGGAGCGTGCCGGCTGATGCTTCAGGCCGCTTGCCCGGCTTGGTGATGCGCTGGCCTGAAGGGCGGCGTTATAGGCTCGCCAGAACTCGTCGGTGCCGTACTCATCGGGAGTGACAAATTATCAATAATCTGAGTTGAGATTGTAATTCGCTGTCCATTGTCTGGACATGGGCGAGCGGAGATTTGCGTCCGTTGGCCGCTGGCATGCGCGAAGACACAAATCCGCATGCCTGAAGCAAGGGCGTCCGAGCGCTGTCGCTGTTGATCCGGTGGAGGCGTTCCCCGCGAGGGGTATCGCTGGCAGAGATTGACAGTTCTATCGCTATAAGAGATATTCTCTCCATGAAGGTGATCGCCTACAGCAAGGATGCGCTGAAAACGTTGCGGCGAATGCCTGCCAACACGGCGTCGACCATCCTCGCCAAGGTCGCCCAATACGCCGCCGACCCGGCCTCTCTTGCCAACAATGTCAAATCGCTGGCCGGTATGCCCAGCATCCTTCGGCTGCGCGTCGGCGACTGGCGCGTGCTGTTTTCCGAGGACGGCGAGGTGATCGCCATCATCAGGATCGCCCCTCGCGGCGGCGTCTACGAATGAGGTTCGATATGAACGCGCAGTATCTGACCACTCCGTCCGGCGAACGTATGGTCGTCATTCCCGAGGCGGAATACGAGCGTCTTGTTGCCACCGCCGAAGACGCGGCGGACCGGGCCGTCGTCGCGGATTTCCGCCGTCGGCTGGCGGTCGGCGAGGAAGAACTCGTGTCCGATGAGATCGTCGGGCGCCTGCTTGCCGGTGACAATCCCGTCCGGGTCTGGCGCGAGCATCGCGGGCTGTCGGTGTCCGCCCTGGCGGCCAAGGCGGGCATCGGCCAGCCCTACCTGTCCGAGATCGAGGCCGGCAAGAAGGAGGGGGGCATCGGTACCATGAAGAAGCTCGCCGCCGCCCTCGGCGTTGCCATCGACGATCTGGTTTGAGGATGTCGGCCCGGTTTTGAGCGAGGCTTTCAATTCCGGGGGCTGTCCCCGGTTCGTGTTCGCACGCCTTTCTCCGACGACGAACGCCGCGACCTGGGGGAGTCGCGGCGTTCATGCGGGCCGGCGGGCGAGCGTGGCCCGGCCGGAAGGGTGCGGCGACCGGGGAAGCGGCCGCCGCACGTCCGTCGTCAGGCCTTCGGCTTGGTGACGATGACGTTCCAACTGCCGGGCATCAGCCTGGCGTTGAGCGCGTCGTTTTCGATGCCGACCGACTTGATCGGCGCCGGCGCCACCGTGTTGGGGGCGTCCTTGGTGTTCACCGCCTTCATGTTGGGGTGAGAAACCTGCAGCGCCTCGGTCACCTCGCGCGTGCCGCCGAAGCCGCGCAGCTCGACCTTGAGGTCCATCGGCTCGGCGAGATTGCGGTTGAGCGCGAAGATCACCACTTCGCCGGTGCTCTCGTCCTCGGTGACGGCCGAGATCAGGTAGGGCATCTCCTCGGCGGTCTTGCCGGCGAAGCTGCCGGAGGTGGCGAGCGTCCTGAGCACGCGGCCGCGGGCGTATTTCGCCGTCAGCGCGAACGGATGGAAGATGGTCTGCCGCCAGGCCGGGCCGCCCGGCTCGGTCATGATCGGGCCGATGATGTTGACGAGCTGGGCGAGGCAGGCGCACTTGACGCGGTCGGCGTTGTTGAGCAGCGTGATCAGCGCGCCGCCGATCAAGAGCGCGTCCTCGGTGTTGTAGACCTCCTCGATCAGCGGCGGATGCTCGGGCCAACCGGGCTTCCTGAGATCGTCGTGGCCCCGCGCCTTGTACCAGACGTTCCACTCGTCGAGCGACAGCATGATGCGCTTCTGCGAGCGGCGGTTGGCCGCCACGGCGTCGGCGATCGCCGCCACTTCCTTGATGAAATAGTCCAGCAGCTCGATGTTGCCGAGGAACTCCTCGGTCGAGTCATGCGGGTTCATGAAATAGGTGTGCAGCGAGATGAAGTCGACGTGGTCGAAGCAGTGGTCGAGCACCTCGTATTCCCAGCGGGCGTAGGTGGCCATGTCGCGGTTCGATGAACCGCAGGCTGACAGCTCGATCGACGGATCGACCCAGCGCATCACCTTGGCCGTCTCGTGGGCGGCGCGGCCGTATTCGACCGCCGTCTTGGCGCCGATCTGCCAGGGGCCGTCCATCTCGTTGCCGAGGCACCAGAACTTGATGTCGTGCGGCTTGTCGTAGCCGTGGCTCTTGCGGAGCTCGCTGAGCTCGGTGCCGCCGGGGTGGTTGCAATATTCGATGAAGCGGCGGGCGTCGTCGATGCCGCGCGTGCCGAGGTTGACGCCGAACATCGGCTCGACGCCGACCTGGCGGCACCAGTCGATGAATTCGTTGGTGCCGAAAGCGTTGGTCTCGGTCGAGAACCAGGCGAGGTCGAGCCGGCGCGGCCGCTGTTCCTTCGGGCCGACGCCGTCCTCCCAATTGTAGCCGGACAGGAAGTTGCCGCCGGGATAGCGGACGATGGTGACGCCGAGTTCCCTGGTGAGCTCGGCGACGTCCTGGCGGAAGCCGTTCTCGTCGGCGGTGGAGTGGCCCGGCTCGAAGATGCCGGTATAGACGCAGCGCCCCATATGCTCGACGAAGGTGCCGAACACGCGGCGGTCGAGATCGGAAATGGCAAAATCGGCGTCGACGATAAGACGAGCGGACGTCATGAGCTTCAGCTTTCGGGTTTGGATGGTCTCGGAAGGGTACAGCGTTCCCCGGCGCGGCGTCCGGCACGGGTCGGAAGGCGCCTGTCGTCGTCCGTATCCAACTGGCGGGAGGAGCCGGCCGGACGGTCGTGGTGTCCTGCCCGGCCGGCCGTGAAGATCCGGCCGGGCAGGGTTTCGTGGCTTACTTCGCGTTGGCGAGCAGCTCGTTGATGCGGGTCTCGGCGTCGGTCAGCGCCTGATCGACCGACTTGTCGCCGCGCATGGCCGAACCGACTTCCTCGCCCTCGATGTCCTGGATCGAGAACTGACGCTTGACGGCCGACGGCAGGGCGGTGCCGTTGACGGCCAGCGAGGCGATGTCGGCACGATGCGGCAGGTTCTTGAACTGATCGCTGTCGATGATCGACTTGCGGATCGGCAGATGGCCGGTGCGCGACCATTCGTAGTTGTTGTCCCAGAGGAACTTCATGAACTCGATCGCCGAGGCGCGCTGCGCGTCGGAAAGATCCTGCTTCAGAAGCACCCAGCTATGGCCGTCGGCCCAGACGCGCGGGCTGCCGGGGTAGATCTGCGGGAAGGCGGTCACCGCGTAGCCGTTGGCGAGCGCGCCGTCCTTCTTGGCTTCCTGGTCGTAGGTGTCGATCAGCCAGGTGCCGCAGATGAACACGCCGCCGTCGCCGGCCGCGAAGCTCGACACGGAGGCCGCGTAGTCCTGGTTCTTGGTGGTCAGATCCTTGGAGTAGATGTCGGCCAAGAGTTGCAGGGCACCCTTCGCTTCCGGCGAGGAGAAGTTCACCTTGTTGGGATCGGCGAAGAAGTCGGCGTTCTGCTGGTAGAGCAGCGTGTCGAAGGTGCGGGTGTAGAAGGCCGTCTCGTTGGCCAGCGTCGAGATGAAGTAGGGCTTGCCCGTCTTCTCCTTGAACTGGGCGGCCTGGGCGAACAGCTCGTCGGTGCTCTTGGGCAGGATCGGCTTGCCCGCCTCGTCGACGAGGCCGGCCTGCTTGAACAGGTTGAGGTTGATGTGCCACAGCCAGGTGTGGGTGTCGAACGGCATGGCGTAGATCTTGCCGTCCTTGGTGACGCCCTGGCGGGCGGCGTCGGTCATGTCATTGACGTCGATGCCGGCCTTGGCGAAGTCTTCATCCAGGGGCTCGAGCAGGCCGCGCGACGAATAGTCGGAGATGACCGCCTCGTGCATGACCGAGATGACCGGCGGCTCGCCCGACCGGATGCGGGCGGTGAGCTGGTCGTAGCCCGGCCACTCGACGATCTCCGGCTTGACGGTGGTGGTGGTGCTCTCGGCGTTGAACTTGTTGATCAGCGCGGTGATGATGCCGCACTCGCCGTTGGCCTTGGTCACGTCGGTGACGGAGCCGTAGTCGGCCTCGCAGGCGCCGAAGAAGCGCGAGACGGAGATCTCGGTCTTGTCGGCCGCAAGCGCGGCACCGGCGCCGGCCGTGACGACCAGACCCGCCAGCAGAACGGTGGATAGCTTTCTCATTGGACCTCCTCCAATACGGCCGATCTCTCTGACAATCCTTCGCGCTCGGCCGGTCATGCGCTGGATTCCGCCTTGCCGATCCCCTCCTCCGGGGATCAGGTGATCGCCGCGCCGGCCACGGCACGGACGATGTATTTCTGGAAGAACAGGTAGACGACGAACACCGGCAGGCCGGCGAAGATCGCCTGCGCCATCAGGAAGCCGAGGCCTTCCGACTGGGCGAAATTGGTCTGAGTCGAGGCGATGCCGACGGTGATGGTGAACATCTCCGGCTTGGTCGCCGAGATCAGCGGCCACAGGTAGTCGTTCCAGGCGCCGAGGAAGGAGAAGATGCCGAGCGTCGCCTGGGCAGGGATGGTCAGCGGCAGCAGCACCTTCCAGAAGATCTTGAAGCGCGAGGCGTTGTCGAGCATCGCCGCCTCGTCGATATCCTTGGGAATCGCCTTGAAATACTGGGTCATCAGGAAGACGCCGAAGGCGCTCGACAGGCCCGGCAGGATGATCGCCGGGTAGGTGTTGTGCATCTTCAGATCGGAAAAGATCTGATGGCGGGCGATGATCACCGCCTGCTCCGGCACGGCGAGGCCGAGCAGCACCAGGATGAAGATGACGTCGCGGCCCTTGAACTCGGCGCGGGCGAAGCCGTAGCCGGCGAGCGAGGATAGGATGAGGATGCCGACGGTGACGCCGACCGACACCACCGCGCTGTTCCACAGCCAGCGGAACACGCCCGACGTCTGGAAGATGTCGGTGTAGTTCTTGAGCGTGTAGGGCGGGTGGAAGGCCGAGGCCGTCGAGATCATCAGCTCCGAGTTCGGCTTGAACGACAGGATGAGCACCCAGGCGATGGGCAGCATCCAGACAATCGCGACGAGGACGACGGAGGCGAGGATCACCTTGTTGCCGATACCGCGACCGACGATACGTTCACTGGCAGCCATGGCTTATTCCTCCACGCGCTTGCGGGATGCGAAGAACTGGGCGAGCGCGGCGACCGCCATGATAATGAACAGGATCTCCGAGGCGGCGGCGGCGTAGCCGAGGTTCCAGGAGCGGAAGCCCTGCTCGTAGATGAACAGCACGATGGGGCGCGAGGCGTTGTTCGGACCGCCCTGGGTGAGCAGCAGCGCCTGGCCGAACAGCTGGAACTGGGCGACGATTTCGTAGATCACGACGACCAGCAGGGTCCGGCGGATCGACGGCATGGTGATCGACCAGAACGAGCGCCAGCGGCTGGCATTGTCGAGGGCGGCGGCCTCGTAGAGCTCGCCGGGGATCTGCTGCAAGGCGGCGAGGAACAGCATCATCGGCAGGCCGATGATCCACCAGACCGTGGTGATGGCGATGGCCGGCAGCGCCAGCGACGCCGTTGTGGTGAAGGCCAGAGGCTCCATGCCGAAGAAGCGCATGATGCCGGCGATGGCACCGTTGCCGGGCATGTACATCATCTTCCAGATGATGGTGACGATGGTGACCGACAGAACCGACGTGCCGAAGAAGATGGCGCGCAGCGTTGCCGACGTTCGGTCGCTGCGGTTGAGGGCGAGCGCCAGCAACAGGCCGATCGCCACGAAGGCCGGCACCGTCATCACCACGAACCAGATCGTGTTCCAGACGGAGCCGATGAAAACCTTGTCGTTGAACAGGCGATAGTAGTTGGCCAATCCGGCAAATTTCGACGTGTCGTCGAACATGTCGGACTGGAGCATCGACATCCAGATGCCCTTGAACAGCGGATAGACCAGGAGCGCGAGGTAGAATGCCAGATAGGGCGCTACGAACAGCGCGTTGGACCAGCGCGGCCCGATCGAGGCGCCGGTCGGGCGCTTGACCGCCGCGGTCGCCTTGCCGGGAGAGAGCGTGACGTCCGTCATCTCATCCTCCGTCACTGGCGTGCGTGGTAGGCGAGGCCGGCGGCGTCGAACAGGTGCGCGGTGGCGCCCTCGACCGCCAGGCGGACGGCATCGCCCGGCTGGACCTGGCTGATGCCCGTGTCCTCGGCCACCAGCGTGCTGCCGTCCATCAGGCGGACGTGCAGATGGGTACGGTCGCCGAGGCGCTCGGCCACTTCCACCTTGCCGGGAATGGCGCCGTCCTGCCGGACGCGGATCGCCTCGGCACGGACGCCGACGCGCAGCTCGGCGCCGGCCGGCAGGGCGTCGGCGGGCACGTCGGTGTCGATGACCGAGCCGTCGCCGAGCATGGCGGAGGCAAGGCCGCCGCGATCGCGCACCTGAACGGGCAGGAAATTCATGGCCGGCGAGCCGACGAAGCGGGCGACGAATTCGGTGGCCGGGCGGCCGTAGATGTCCATCGGCGTGCCGACCTGCTCGACCTTGCGGGCGTTCATCACCACGATGCGGCTCGCCAACGTCATCGCCTCGACCTGGTCATGGGTGACGAAGATGGTGGTGGCGCGCGTCTGCTGGTGCAGGCGGGCCAGTTCGACGCGGGTGCGCACGCGCAGCGCGGCGTCGAGATTGGAAAGCGGCTCGTCGAACAGATAGGCCTTGGGGTCCTTGACCAGGGCGCGGCCGATGGCGACGCGCTGGCGCTGGCCACCGGAGAGCTGGCCGGGCTTGCGCTGCAGGAGATGGCTGATTTCAAGAATGCGGGCGGCTTCCTCGATGCGGCGGGCGATTTCCTCCTTGGGCGTGCCGATGTTCTTGAGACCAAAAGCCAGGTTATCGAATACGGTCATATGCGGATAGAGTGCGTAGTGCTGGAACACCATGGCGACGCCGCGCGCCCCGGGAGGAAGATGGTCCACCCTTTCCCCGCCGATGCGGATTTCGCCGCCGTTGACCGTCTCCAGCCCGGCGATCATGCGCAGAAGCGTGGATTTGCCGCAGCCCGACGGTCCGAGGAAGGCGATGAACTCGCCGGAGTGGATGGTCAGCGACAGCTCCGAGATCACCTCGACGGAGCCGAACCGCTTGGACACCGAATCCAGTTCGATGCTGCTCACCTGCATTCTCCTCCACAAAACCAGTTTTCTTCTTATGGTATGATGATAAGATTGTACGGCGAGCAGGGGCCTTGTCAATCCTCGCCTTGGACATTTTTGCCGAGAACGGTACAGCTAGTCGGCGCTTTCCGGGGAAAGAGCGGGATTCGCCGGGTGCCGATCTCTGCCGGGGCCTTGATCGGGCATGCCGCCGGAAGCGGTGGCGCGCCCGCCGGACGGCCCGGGCATTCGCCGGCTCGAGGGCACTCTCGGGCCGGCGGAATGCCGTCAATTGGTTTGGCTGGGCAGCCGCCGTTCGACCTGGCCGGTTCGGCCCGATCGGCGGCTGCCTCAGGAAAGAAAAGTATGTTCGAAAGAGATTCCACCATTGGCACCATGAGCGCCCAGGTCGCGCGTATCATCGGCACCCGCATCGTCTCCGGCGAATTCGGCCCCGGCGACTCGCTGCCGATCGAAGCCGAGCTTTGCCTGGAATACGGCGTCAGCCGATCGACGGTGCGCGAGGCGGTGAAGAATCTCGCCGCCAAGCGGCTGATCGAGGTGGCGCCCAAGCTCGGCACGCGGGTGCTGCCGTTCGCCGACTGGAACCTGCTCGATCCCGACGTGCTGTCCTGGCGGCTCAGCGCCCAGTTCGACGAGCGGATCATCGAGGATCTCTACGAGGTGCGCCAGTGCTTCGAGCCGCGCGCCTGCTATCTCGCCGCCCGCTCCGGCACCTCCGACGACCACGACCGCATCTGCCGGCGCTATGCCGACATGGTGTCGATGCTGGACCAGGCGCCGCTCGCCGCCGGCGCCGAGAGCGAGTTCCACCTCGCCATCATCGCGGCGACGCACAACGGCCTGTTCGTGACCATCGGCGGCGCCGTCAAGACGGCGCTGAAGGCGTCGTTCAGCGTCACGCAGAAGGACGCCAGCGGCACGCCGATCGATCTCGCGCCCTACGAGGAAGTGCTGTCGGCCATCCTGGCGCGCGACGGCGAGCGCGCCGAGAAGGCGATGCGCCGGCTGCTCGATCTTTCCCGCCAGCGCGTGCTGGCGGCCGTCGCCCATACGCGCGAGCGCAATCGCGGCTGGCGTTGACCGTTCCGCTCGTATGATGGCTCACGCTGCCGCCTGCTGCTCGTCCGGTTCGGCCGGCGGTGCCCCGGAAGAGACGCCGCGCCGTTTCGCCGCGTGGCGCGCCACGGCCTGAAAGCCGTCGGAAATCAGCACCGCCAGGACGCCGGTGACGACGCCGCCCTGGACGATGAAGGCGAGATTGTTGGACAGGAGGCCGGCGACGATCACCTCGCCGAGCCCCTTGGCGGCCACCGTCGAGCCGATGGTCGCCGTGGCGAGGCCGATGACCGCCGACAGCCTGATGCCCTCGACGATCAGCGGCATGGCGAGCGGCAGCTCGACCTTGAGAAGACGCTGGCGGCCGGTCATGCCCATGGCCGAGGCGGTCTCAACGACGGCGGGCGGCAGCGTCGACAGGCCGACGAGGGTGTTCTCGAAGATCGGCAGCAGGCCGTAAAGGAACAGCGCCAAGCGGGTCGACCCCTCGCCGAAGCCCATGATCGGTACCGACAAGGCCAGCACGGCCACCGGCGGGAAGGTCTGGCCGATATTGACGACGGCGCGCGACAGCGCGAGGAACTCGGCACCGGCCGGCCGCGTGACGAAGATGGCAAGGCCGACGGCGACGATGGCGGCGGCCAGCGTCGACACCGCCACGGTGAACAGATGCGACAGCGTGAGATCGACGAGGCTGCTCTGATGGTAGATGGGCGGCGCGCCGTTGCTGGTCAGCGGCGCCAGCAGGCCGGCGAAACGGTCCGGCGCCAGCAGAAAGGCGATGAGCGCCGCGAAGACCACGAGCCGCAGGATGGTGCCGGGACGGATCAAGTCGCGGATCATCTGGGCCGCGCCGCCCGGTCGGCGATGCTGTCGAGGGTGACGCGGCCGAGCGGCGTGCCGGCGGCGTCGACCACCGGCGCCGCCTTGCGGCCGGACCACAGGAGCGCGCCGAGACCCTCGTAAAGGCTGGCGTCGGCGGCGAGCGGCGCGCCGCCGGCTTCGCCCGGCTCGACCGCCGCGCCGACCGACCCGAGCGTCAGGTAATGGAAGGGACGGTCGACGGCGCCGATCAGGTCGTCGACGAAGGCGTCGGCCGGCCGCGCCAGGATGTCGGCGGCCGGCGCATATTGCTTGAGGTTGCCGCCGTCCATCACGGCGATGCGGTCGCCGAGGTGGATGGCCTCGTCCATGTCGTGGGTCACCAGCAGAATGGTGGTGCCGGTGCGCCGCTGGATCGCCTTGAGGTCGGCTTGCGCCTTGCCGCGAATGATCGGGTCGAGGGCGCCGAACGGCTCGTCCATCAAGAGCAGGGCGGGTTTGGCCGCCATCGCCCGGGCGACGCCGACGCGCTGCTGCTGGCCGCCGGAGAGCTCATGCGGGTAGCGGCCGGCGAACTGGGCGTGATCGAGCTGGAACAGCTCCATCAGTTCCTCGACGCGGGCGGCCACCTTCCTCCGGTCCCAGCCGAGCAGCATCGGCACGGTGGCGATGTTGCGGGCGACGGTCCAGTGCGGAAAAAGGCCGTGGTTCTGAATGGCGTAGCCGATCGACCGGCGGAGCTCATGGGCCGGCATCTTCGATACATCGTTGCCCTGAACCAGGATGCGACCCTCGGTCGGCTCGACCAGCCGGTTGACCATGCGCAGCAGCGTCGATTTGCCGGAACCGGAGGTGCCGACGATGACCGTGATCGTGCCCGCTTCGACGTGCATGTCGACGTCGTTGACGACGGCGATGTCGCCATAGACCTTGGTGAGATGGCTGAGTTCGATCATGCCTTGCCCTTGCCGGAAATCTCGATGACGGCGTCGAGCACGACGGCGGCGGCGAATGCCAGCGCCACCGGCGGCAGCGCGCCGAGCAGGATGAGGTCGGTGGCCGTCTGGCCGAGCCCCTGGAACAGGAAGACGCCGAAGCCGCCGCCGCCGATCAGCGCCGCCACCGTGGCGAGGCCGATGTTCTGGACGAGGACGATGCGGATGCCGGTGAGGATCACCGGCAGGGCGAGCGGCATCTCCACCTGGATGAGCCGCTGGCGGTCGGTGAGGCCCATGCCGCGCGCTGCGTCGACCACGGCGCGGGAGACGCCGTTGAGGCCGACCACGGTGTTGGCGACCATCGGCAGCAGCGAATAGAGAAACAGCGCCAGGAAGGCCGGCGCCATGCCGATGCCGCGAATGCCGATGGCGTGGGCGCCCGGCACGTTGGCGGCGATCCAGCCGAGCGGGGCGATCAGGATGCCGAACAGCGCCATCGACGGGATGGTCTGGATGATGTTGAGCACGTTGATCAGCGGATCGCGCAGCTTGCGGAGGCGATAGGCGAGGACGCCGAGCGGCAGACCGATGACGACGGCGGCGGCGAGCGAGCCGGCGGCGAGCACCAGATGGGTTCCCGCCTCGCGCCAGAACACGTCGGCGCGGTTGCGGTATTCGGCGATCAGCGACAGGTGGCTCCAGGCGCCGGAGGCGAGCAGGGCGACGACGAGCGCCGCCGTGACGGCGAGGGCGACCAGCCGGCCGACCGGGCCGAGCTTCAGACGCACCATGGCGTCGGTGACCAGCATGGCGGCGGCGAACACGCCGACCCAGAAGCCGCTGGCCGGGGCGATACGGGCGTAGGGGTTGTCGGCCGGCGTCAGGTGGGCGCCGGCGGCGCCGGCCCCGAGCGCCAGGGCGGCGAGCGCCAGCGCGCCGAGGGCGAGGCGGAAGGTCGGCCGGCGGCTCGCCACCGCCGTCACCAGGGCGGCGACCAGCACGGCGGCGACCGCCGCCGCCGTGCCCGCCGGCAGCGCGTCGAACAGCCGCAGTCCGGTTCCGGAGGCGATGCGGGTGGCCCGGAAGGTGGCGAACGGCAGCGCCAGCGCCACGACGACGAGGATGGCGATGACGACGCCGAGACGGTCGACCCGCGGCGTGGCGGCCCGGTCCGTTGCGGCGTCCGAAAGCGTCGTCATCGCCATCCTCTGGGCAATCCTCAGGAAGGAGCGGAGGAGCGGAAACTCCCCCGCGACAGGCTCTTACTTCAGGAAGCCCTTGGACTTCAGGTAGTCCTCGGCGACCGCCTTGGCCGGCTCGCCGCCGATCTGGACGCGGGCGTTGAGGGTCTGCAGCGTCGTCAGATCGAGGCTCTCGAAGATCGGCTTCAGCGTGTCGGCGATCGCCGGATTGGCCTTCAGCACCTCCTCGCGGACGATGGCGGTCGGCTGGTAGACCGGCTGCACCGCCTTGTCGTCGTCGAGCACCACCAGGCCCGAGGGGGCGATGGCGCCGTCGGTGCCGTAGACCATGGCGGCGTTGGCGCCGTTGGTCTGGTCGGCCGCCGCCTTGATGGTCGCCGCCGTGTCGCCGCCGGACAGCACGATCAACTGGTCGGGCGTCAGCTTGAAGCCGTAGGTCTCCTGGAAGGAGGGCAGCGCCGACGCCGAATTGACGAACTCGGCCGAGCCGGCCAGCTTGACCTTGCCGCCCTTGGTCACCCAGGCGCCGAAATCGCTGAGCGACTTGACGCCGGCCTCGTCGGCGACGTCCTTCCTGAGCGCGATGGCCCAGGTGTTGTTGGCCGGCGACGGCGTCAGCCAGACGATCTTGTTGGCGTCGTAGTCGAGCTTCTTGGCTTCCTCGTAGGCCTTGGCGGCGTCCTTCCAGAGGGGATCGTCGGCCTTGTTGAAGAAGAAGGCGGCGTTGCCGGTGTATTCGGGATAGATGTCGATCTCGCCGGCGGTGATCGCCTGGCGCACCACCGGCGTGCCGCCGAGCTGGATGCGGTCCTCGACCTCGATGCCGGAATTCTGAAGGGCGAGCAGAATGATATTGCCGATGACGCCGCCTTCGGTGTCGATCTTCGAGGATACCACGACCTTGGCGTCGGCGGTGCCGGCGAGCAGGCCGAGGGCAAGCACAGCGGTGGCGTATTTCAGATGGGTCATCACTGTTCTCCTGGCTGGTGGCGGAATTCGTTGTTTCAATTCTTGCCGGCTCCAGGGGGAAACGCGGCGGTCTCGGACCTGGTCAAAAATAGCGAGGCGGAGGCCGAAAGTTGGCAGTGGTGCAACCCTGCCGCTCGCAACGGCGCGGCAGCCGGCCGCCGCTGTTGCGAGACGCGGCTGACATATGGCTCGGGCCGGGGCATTCCCGTGTTGCATGGAAATGCTCTATCTTATTGAATCGACGCATTTTCCTCACGCGAGCCGGTATCCACTTCGCTCGGAAACGCCCTGGATCGCCGCGCGTCCCGACAGACGCGGGGTGACGATCTGGTTTTTTGTCGCCGCATCGGATTTTCCGAAGACCGGTTTCCACTTTTCGGTCCGATGCTCTGGCAACGGCGACGGCGCTGCCCGCAGCCACCATTACGACTTTCCCTGCAACAAGGGCAGTTGGCAATCCGCCGCGGATTCCAGGGCAGGACAGGTCGGGCACACTCGTCACCTTTCGCCGGGAACGAATCCGAGGTTTCCAACTTAGCTAAATCCTCCAACCGCAGATTCGGTTCCCAGCCCTTTGCTCCCATGGCGTGAGGGCGTTTGGGCTTGGCTCGCCTGCCTGACATCAGGCGGCGGATGTCTCTTCGCGCTCGGCTTCCGCATAGTAGCGGCCGATGCGCTCGACCTCGTTCTTCGAGCCGAGGATCACCCCGGTGCGCTGGTGCAGCCGCTCCGGCATGATGTCGAGGATGCGCTCGCGGCCGGAGATGGCGAGGCCGCCGGCCTGCTCGATGATGAAGGCCATCGGATTGGCTTCGTAGAGCAGGCGCAGATGGCCGCCCCGCGGGGCGTTCTCGCTGTCCACCGGATACATGAACACGCCGCCGCGCATCAGGATGCGGTGCACCTCGGCTGCCATCGCTGCGTTCCAGCGGGTGTTGAAGTTCTTGCCGCGCGGGCCCTCCGCGCCAGCGACGCATTCCTTGACATAACGCCGGATCGGCGCCGGCCAGTGGCGCTCGCGCGAGGCGTTGATGGCGTATTCGGCGGTATCCTCGGCAATACGCATGTCGGGGTGGGTGAGGACGAAGACGCCGATGTTGTGGTCGAGCGTGAAGCCGTTGACGCCGTTGCCGGAGGTCAGCACCATCATGGTCGACGAGCCGTAGATGGTGTAGCCGGCCGCCACCTGCCTGACGCCCGGCTGCAGGTAGACGCGCTCGTCGGAAGGGTCGGTGCCGTCGGGCAGCCGCAGAATGGAGAAGATGCTGCCGACCGCGGTGTTGACGCCGATGTTGGACGAGCCGTCGAGCGGGTCGAACAGCAGCAGGTAGCGGCCGTCGGAGCCGCGCGAGATATAGGCGTCCTCCAGCTCCTCGGAGGCGACGCCGGCCCAGTTGCCGCTCTGGTCGATCATGTAGAGGAAGATGTCGTTGGCGAGAACGTCCAGCTCCTTCTGCTCCTCGCCCTGCACGTTGCGCGAGCCGGCGTAGCCCATGGTGCCGGCCATGGCGCCGCGGTTGACCTCGTTGGAGATGGTCTTGCAGGTGGTGCAGATGTCGGTCATCAGCGCCGTGAAGACGCCGCTGCCGCCGAGGCGGCGCTGCTCCTGCACCAGGAAGAGCGGCAGGGTGATGCGTCGATAGGTCATGTTCTCTCCTGTTGGCAGGGGACGGCCGGTCGCCTCGCTCGATCGTCTTCAATATCGCGATGAACAGAAAACAGGCGTCTGCTGTTGGTTTGTGCCCTAAATAAAATCATTCATATCGAACGTCTTTTGAGACTTTTCGCTCGACCGGCAAAGATCACGGCTTCGATAATAGTCGCTCCGCAATGCATCTGAAGTTATCCATTCGGCGAAATAGCCATGAAAACCGCCGGCGCATGGCACATATACGAAAAATGGATGGCTCGTTTCGGTGGCTTGCCAGGATCACTATCGATGGCGGCAGCGATCGACGCGGCGGGCCGGGCGAAGACGTGGCGCCGAAAGGGAGGCGAGAGAAGGCTTTCAATCGTCCGCCGGGACGCTATGCTTCCGGCGCTTCCGCTTCATTGCCGCTTCGTTTCCGCTTCTGGGAGCCGATCATGCTGGTACTCGACGCCGCCGCCACCGCGTCCGCCCTCGACTATCCGGCGCTGATCGCCGGCCTGCGCGAGATGTTCGCCGCCGGCGTCACGGCGCCGCTCCGCCACGCCCACGGCCTGTCGCGCACCGGCGAGCCGGACGCCACGCTGCTGATGATGCCGGCCTGGATGGGCGACGGCAGCCACGGCGGCGTCAAGATCGTCAATGTCGTGCCGGGCAACGCGGCGCGCGGCCTCGCGGCGGTGACGGCCAGCTATCTGCTGTTCGACGAGACGACCGGCGCCCACGTGGCGCTGTTCGACGGCGCCGCGCTGACCGGCCGGCGCACGGCGGCCGCCTCGGCGCTCGCCGCCTCCTACCTGGCCCGCGCCGACGCCCGCACGCTCCTGGTGGTCGGGGCCGGCCATATCGGCTCGGAGATGCCGGACGCCTATCGGGCCGTGCTGCCGATCGACAGGGTACTCGTCTGGAATCCGACGCCGACGCGCGCCGGGCGCCTGGTCGACGATCTCAGGGGCCGGGGCATCGACGCCGAGGCGCGCAGCGATCTCGAGGCGGCGGTCGGCGAGGCGGACGTCATATCCTGCGCCACGCTTTCCACCGCGCCGCTGGTCCGGGGCGACTGGCTGAAGCCCGGCCAGCATCTTGATCTCGTCGGCTCGTTCACGCCGGAGATGCGCGAGGCCGACGACCGGGCGGTGACGCGCAGCCGGGTGTTCATCGACGGGCCGGCGGCGGCCATCGAATCGGGCGACATCAAGGGGCCGATGGCCTCGGGGGCGCTGAAGGAGATCGCCGGCACCCTCTACGATCTCTGCGGCGGCCGGGTCGAGGGACGGCGGTCAGCGGCCGATGTAACGATGTTCAAGTCGGTCGGCCTCGCCGTCGAGGATCTCGCCGCCGCCCGCGTCGCGCTCGCGGCGCGGCGGCAGGATTGACAGTTCGTCGAACAGCCCGCCGGCCGACTTCAGGTCGATCACCGCCTTGACCGGCAGGTGGTCGGAGGCGCGGCGGGCGACCGGGCTGTCGTGCACGCCGAAGCCGGCGACCAGTCCCTCGGGCCAGCCGAATATGCGGTCGAGCGGAAACACCGGCCGGCGCGAGGGGAAGCTCGGCACGGCGTCGGCCGTCTGGAACAGCGGCGACAGCCGCTCGAGCGGCGAATTCACCCGGCCCGGCCGCCATTCGTTGAAGTCGCCGCAGAGCAGCGTCGGCATCGGCTCGCGCGCCTCGAGATGGGTGCGCAGGCGCTCCATCTGCAAACGGCGGGTGCGGCTCAACAGGCCGAGGTGGGCGGCGACGACGCGCAGGCGGCGGCCGCCGATGTCGAACTCGGCCAGCACCGCGCCGCGCGGCTCGGCATGCGGCAGGTGGAGGCGCTCGGCGCGCAGCACGGTGCCGCGCCGGTAGAGCAGGGCGTTGCCGTGCCAGCCGTGGCTCATCGGCCGGGCGGCCAGCGGCACCAGCGAAAGGCCGGTTTCCTTTTCCAGCGTGACGAGGTTGAGCCGGCCCTTGCGGTCGCCCAGCCGGCGGTCGGCCTCCTGCAGGGCGATGATGTCGGCGTCGATCTCGGCGATCACCGAGATGGTGCGGGCCGGGTCGTAGGTGCCGTCGTTGCCGATGGCCTTATGGATATTGTAGCTGGCGACGCGAACGAGGTCGCAGCCGTCGCAGGCCGGCGCGACGACGGCGGTATCCGGCGCCTGGCCGAGCCGTACGAAGCGGCCGACGCCATCAAGCAGGCGGGAAAGGCTGGCAAACTGCCCGGGCATGATGTTCGAGCCTCGTCATCCGACTTCTGGCCGACTTCGGGAATCGACGTCGAAGTTTCCGGGCATCGATCCCGGCCCTCATGCGATAACAGCGGAATGGCGGCGAGAAAAGGGCGGGAACGACGATAACCCGGCCGACCGGGGCGCGGAACCGCCGCTTGCCGAGATGGTTGTCATCGCGTGTCGCCCCGCCGGAGCGCCATATCCGTTCCGTCCGGAGCGAAGCCCGGCGAGCCGGACGATACCCGCTGGCAATACGAGGTGACCATGAACGGTTCCGCTGCGTCGCGTCTCTTCTCGAAATTTGCCTCCACCATGTCCGAGCTGTCGGGCCGGCCCGTGACTTTCGCCCTTGCCGTGACGCTGGTCGTGGTCTGGGCGATTTCCGGGCCGTTCTTCGGCTTTTCCGAAACCTGGCAGCTCGTCATCAACACGTCGACCACCATCGTCACCTTCCTGATGGTGTTCGTCCTCCAGAACTCCCAGAATCGCGACGGCAAGGCCCTGCAGGCGAAGATCGACGAACTGATCCTCACCTCGGGGGCGCAGAACAAGTTCATCGGCATCGAAAAGCTCGACGAGGAGGAGATCCGCGAGGTCAGCCAGACGCTGGCCGAAAAGGCCGAGGAACTGGAGGAGGTGGCCGACAGGGCCGAGGCGCTGGACGAGGCGGCCGGCAAAAAGCCGGAGTCCGGCTAGCCGGCACGCCGTCCGGCCGGAGCCTTCCCCGCTATCGCGAAATCAGCCGACTCTCCCCGAAAAGTCGGTCATCGCGCAATTGACATCTTCAAGGTCGGTCCGTATGGTCCGCCCGAATTCGGGCAAGGGGGCTTCAGCCCTTCTGGCATCGGGATTGACGACGTCGGGCATCGCCCCGTCGGCGGCGCGTCGCGAGGCGCTGACGCCATGGCGGGCATGCCGGCAAGGATGGACCAAATGAAGATCAAGAACTCTCTCCGGGCCCTGATGACCCGCGACCGCAACAATCGCATGGTCCGTCGCAAGGGCCGCATCTACATCATCAACAAGAAGAATCCGCGCTACAAGGCCCGTCAGGGCTGAGGACCGGCGGGCCCTTGGCCTGCCTCGGCGCCAGGATGCACTCGACGATCGCTGCCCGGGAAGGTACCTTTCCGGGTATGCGTGTTTTTGTGCTCTTCGCATTGCTGCTGTCGATCGCCGTCGGACCGGCCGCTGCCGACGACGGCCTGCCGCCGCCCGTCGCCAGCGGGCGCGAGCGGCTGGTGACCGTCGTGCCGGCCGACAAGGCCGCCGAGCTCGACGGCCTGTTCGCCCGCCTCGCCGTTGCCAAAGACCGCGCCGAAGCGGCCGGCATCGAGGCCGACATCCGCCGCCGCTGGGCGGCGAGCGGCAGCGCCACCGGCGATCTGATGTTGTCGTGGACCGAAAAGGCGGTGGCGGCCGGCGACGCCGCCGGGGCGCTCGACATCCTCGACGAGCTGACGGTGCGGCAGCCGGCCTTTGCCGAGGCCTACTATCGGCGCGGCACCCTGCACCTTCTGGCCGGCCGGCTGTCGCCGGCGCTCGGCGACTTCCAGACGGTGCTGCGCATCGAGCCGCGGCATTTCCTCGCCATGAAGGACCTCGCCGTCCTGCTGGAGGATATCGACCAGCACGACCGGGCGCTCGAGGTGCTGAGGCGCCTGCAAGGCATCGATCCCAATTTCGAGGGCCTCGACGCGGCGATCGAAGCGATCGTCGCCGGCAGCCATGGCCGGGATATCTGACAAATGCCGGGCGCCGCCTGCGACCGGTTCAAAGCGCTCGTCATTTCACGACATCTCCGGTGATGCAGCCGATCGAGAGGCGATCAATTCGAACGCTGACGAAGGCGTGTCCATCCGGTGCATATCTATCGAATCCGCGAGAATCGGAACCAAAGCACCATTTCCAAAACTTTTGACATGCAATTTATTTCGATAATTTTTGATTCGGCGCCGCGCATCGTAAGTTCAATTAATGCCCGTAAAAATTGTATAAGCATCGCAGGTACCAAGCCGCATAGTTGAAATTGCGCCTTTCTCGTGTTGGAAGGCAGGCGTGTTATTCAATTTTCCCGCGTTCCGGTGCGCCGTCCTTATCGTTGGGTGGCAGGAATGTCCATATAATCGGTAAAATCCTGTTGACGATCACTCAGAATCCGACAACAATCACTAAAAATCGAAATCAAACGAGTGTCCTTGAGTAAGGTTTACTCGGAAAAGGTGTAAGATCGAATTCGGAAATATCGATCGGTTCGCTGTTTCCGACGCGCCAATGTAGCTGGAGCCACTGCATGTCCGGGGGCAATTCGCCGCGCTTTTTGGCCAACGCCGACAGGATCGCTCTGGTTCGTGGGCGGGCGCTTGCCATCCGGCGCAGCGCCTTCACCATGGTCCACGACGCCGGGCTCGGCCATCCCGGCGGCGACTTCTCGGCGGCCGACATCCTGGCGAGCCTCTATTTCGGTGTCATGCGCTACGATCCAGGCCAGCCGCGCCACCCCGACCGCGACCGCTTCATCATGAGCAAGGGCCACTGCACCGGCGCCTTCTATTCGGTGCTCGCCCAGGCCGGCTTCTTCCCCGAAGCCCAGCTCAGCACCTACATGCAGCCGCTGTCCATGCTGAACGGCCACCCCAACCGCAACTACCTGCCGGGCATCGAGACCAACACCGGACCGCTCGGCCACGGCCTGCCGGTCGCCGTCGGCATCGCCATCGCCGGCA
>NZ_NQVN01000018.1 GCF_002770725.1 Pleomorphomonas carboxyditropha
CCACCCGCCCGCCGCCGGACGCAACCCCGCCGTCCCGCTCGAACTCGTCCGCGCGCCCGTTCCGGCGCAATTCCGCTGTCATCTGGTCTGCCATGCCGGCTCTCCGTGATTGGAGCCGACGCGGCGCATCGTGGGGCAAAACCGATCCTGCCGGCGAAAAGTTAATGGTGAAAGCAGACGAGAAAGCCGCCGGACTCCCCGGCTTCTCCGGCCCTCAGGCAGGGGGCACGACGCCAGGGCATTAACGCCCACGGCCGCCTTTGGGGCGGGCCTCCCGCTCCCATCGGGCCGTCATCCACGCCAAGGCGACGACCTCGGGCAGGAAGGGGCACGGCGCAAAATCGCGCACCACAACACCCCACACGCAAACCGTCCGCTTTACGCGTGAATATACCCCATCCAGCCATTTTTTCGGAGATTCATTTCTCCGCCGCGCAATAAAATATCTCAAATTCCCCAATTCGACACCCACCCGCATATTTCCGGTACGGAACGTTCAATCCGATGACATCATACGGAAATACGATTAATCTCAATTAGATATGAAATAAACGATAGGTCTCTTTCCCTCGCTTTTGCCTCTCTCTCGCTGTGTGAGGAGATGGACGGAACGAGGGGTGAAAGCGGGTGATTGGAAATAGGAATGATGCCGAAAGAGAGGTCTATGTTCGAGACCAAGGTTCTATGCCCGGATGCGGGCTATAACCGCTCGACTCTCAATGACAACCGCCATCAATTCCACACCGCGCATCCCAATCAGCCCAAGAACCTTACGGCTTCAGCGCAATCATCCCTCTCACCGTCTCGACCTTGTCGAGCCACCGAGCCGCGACCTCGTCGGTCCAAGCTACAATTCCACGAATGCGGGCGTATTCCTCTCGCACGTTTCGCCGGAAAATCGGCTCGTGATGCGCGATGCGATTTCTGAGGTCGCGGATCTTCTGAAGCTCGTCGAAACCCTCCTTGCGCAGTTGCTGGACGGTCTTCGCCGGGTCGGCATTTGGGAATACGTGCCCGAACTGGGAGTTCCAGATCACCGCGTCGTGGCTTCGGGTGAACATGCGCTCCCAGAAGACGAACTTCAGCTCGGCAACGATCTTGCCGGCGGTCGGCAGCTTTCTGGCAAGTTCGGTCAGGTCACGACGAGGGCTATAGCCAGGGAAAGGATTGCGAAGACTGATCTCGAAACCCTTCTCCCATGGCCAATTCGGACCGTAGGTATTCTCGATGGCCGCCACTATTGAATTGCGCACGCTCACTTCGCATATTTGCAAAGGAACGAAAAACGCCGCCGACACTTCCATGTTCCAGCGGTAGAGTTCCAGCGCGGCCTCTTTATCGCTCGCCTTCTCGGCGAGATAGGTGGCGAAGCGCGGAGCGGACAGTACCTTGGGCAGGCTTTGAATCTCGTCGGGCGTGAACGGCAACGTGCTATTCCCTCTTCAAGCCTGCCGATGCGTACGTTGACAGAGAAGGCGCAAATGCCTTAAAAAGATGATCGAAAGGCGCGTGAGGTCGCGGGGTAACACCACCCTCATCGTCATACGATCCAAGGGAAAAGCCCGTCTCTGACGGGCTTTTCTCATTTTTGGTGGTCGTGCTGCCATCGTCATCACGAGGGCTCGCTCCTCCGAATGCGCCGCAGCTTGAAGGGCCGTCTTGCATCTTATACTGGTAGTCAAGACAATTAACAGTCGCATCCGGATTTATCGGCACGGCCGCGTCACCCCCGCCCCAGCCTCCACACCATCCCCGCCGCCACCGCATACACCGCCACCACGGACAGCCACACCGCCCCCGGCCAGCTCTCCCGCACCGCGAAGTAAAAGCCCGAGAACCCCAGCGGCGCGACGATCGATGCCAGGCTCAGCGCCGAGGCGAGCACGCCCTGGAACTGGCCCTGCCGGCTGTCGTCGACCTGCCGCGTCGCCATGGCCTGCAAGGCCGGCACGCCGAGGCCGCCCAGCGCGAACACCGGCATGATGGCGAACACGATCCAACCCTCCGTCGCAAAAGCCATGAAAGTCAGCGCCAGGCACGTGCCGGCGACGCCGGTCAGGATGGCGGCGCGCTCGCCCAGGAGCTTCACCGCCGGTCCCGGCAGGAAGGCCTGCGCCAGCGTCTGGCAGACGCCGAAGGCGCCGAGCGACAGGCCGATCCAGAGGCCGTTCCAATGGAACACGTCGCCGCCCCACAGCGCCCAGCAGGTGCCGTAGGCCTCGCCGGTGGCGCTCAGCAGGAAGAAGACCGCGATGATCGGCCAGAGGCTCCTCACCTCGAACAGCCAGCCGAGCGGCTTCAACGGGTTGAGCGCCGCCAGATTTATCGGTTGACGAGAAGGTGTGCGCGGCTCCGGCAGCATGATGAGCGCGATCAACAGGTTGCAGCCGTTCAGCACCGCCGCGGCGATGAACGGCAGGCGCAGCCAATAATCGCCCAGCGTACCTCCCAGCACCGGCCCGACGATGAAGCCGATGCCGAACATGGCGTTCAGGAGGCCGAAGCGGCGGGCGCGCTGGTCCTCGCCGGAGATGTCGGTGATGTAGGCGGTGGCCACCGACAGGTTGGCGGAGGTCAGCCCGGCGATCGCCCGGCCGATCAGCAACATCCACAAGCTGCCGGCGAAGGCGAGGAACAGGTAGTTGATGGCGGCGCCCAGCAGCGAGATCAGCAGCACCGGCCGCCGGCCGATCCGGTCGGAGAGCGAGCCGAGCACCGGCGCGAACACGAACTGCACCGCCGCGTAGAGCGCGGTCATGATGCCGATATAGGGCGCCACGTTGCCGGCGTGGGTGACGTCTTCCAGGAGCGCCGGCAGGATGGGAAAGATGAGGCCGATGCCGACGGCGTCGAGCACGATGGCCGAGAAGATGACGATCAGCGGTCTGGTCATGGCGAAGTTCCATTGGCGCCGCCGATCGCGGTTGACGGCGATCGGCCGGCTGCCAGGCACAAGGGGCGTGAGCCGGACGCGAAAGCGCACGGCCGACGGATGGTTAGTCTGGAAAATCGCTGGTCGATCCGCGCGGCGCGGATCGCTTGCGCTTGACCGCCTGGACGACAATTCGTCCACCTGTTTACTCCGCCGACCGGCGGATCAAGGGAAGCGATCGCTTTTCGCGATAGCCGCCAGATACGCCAACGCGGCACATTCGGCAAGCGGGATGTGATGCAGCGCGCTCGTGTGGTTGGCGCTGTGCTCTCGGTGCCCGATATTTCCCCAGCGCCTCTTTCGGCCCGAGGTCCTGCGCCTTCGCGCAGGATGACAGTTAAATTATATATATGAAACAGATGGATAGCCTATCCATAGGTTGTCATCCTGCGCGAAGGCGCAGGACCTCGGGCAGGATAAGGCACCCGGCCGATATCGCGCTCCGAAAGCCCGGCCGCCCCCTATCTCTCCCCCTCGACCCGCGCCAGCACGAAATCGGCCCGCTCCTCCACCCCGCGGAACGGCAGCTCGACGACCCGGTAGCCGAGCCGGGCATAGGTCTCGCCCAGCACCCGGCCCGTCGCCTCGGCTTCCCGCCGGTCCTGCTTGCGCTCGTCATCCTGGGTGAAGATCGCCGGCCAATAGGGCGCCAGGAACACCAGCCGGTTGTAGGGATGAAGCCGCGCCGCCGCCTCGATATGGGCGGCAACCGGCAGGCCGATCAGCGTCAGGTAGCCGACGACGTCGGGAATGCCGCGATCCATCATCACCGGCCGTTCGAGAGCCGCGGCCTCGTGATACGACCGCAGCTCCCAGCCGAGCATCAGCTCGGCATAGAGGGCGCGGTCGCCCCACGGCACGGCCGCCCCGCCGATCCTCACCTGGTCGCGGATGATCGCCCGCCCGGCCTCCGGCATGCTGTGCAGGCCACGCCGCGCCAGTTCCTCGATCAACGTGCTCTTGCCCGTGCCCGGACCGCCGGTCACGACGAACAAATGGTCACACATGTGCCATCCTCGAATTTGCTTTGAAGGGGAGAGTGCGCCGGCCGCCGCCGTCAATTCACGGGGGGCGGATGGCCGACACGGATCCAAGGTAACCGCAGACGCCGATTTCGGCAATGGGCGACACCCTAGGGCAAGCGCGCCCCATACATCCCTCCCGCCCCTTTCGGCCCGAGATCCTATGGATAGGCTATCCATCTGTTTCATATATATAATTTACCTGTCATCCTGCGCGCAGGCGCAGGACCTCGGGCAGGATGGGCGATCGGCCGATATCGATGACCGGCAGATATCCGAGGGCGCCGAATTCCGTGCCGGCGGCGAGGGCTGGCACTCGCGCATCAGCGCGGCGCTGAAGCCCCCCCCCCGACGAGGCGGTTGACCATATCCCCCGGTTCGACTAGCTGTTCGGTTGCAGCGATGCAAACCGCGCTGTCGTAGGCGTTACCGTCATCCAACGCGTCCTTTGTCGAGAAGGTTCCGGCCGGAAAATCTCGATTCTGAAGGCGCGCGGTCTGCATTTTCCTCGTCACCTGGAGCCGCCTTTTGCGCGCTCCCGACGATCACGCCGCAGCCTTTCCTGGAACCACCTTTGGAAAGGTTACACCTATGAAAACGACCGGCAACACCATCCTCGTCACCGGCGGCACCAGCGGCATCGGCCGCGCGCTGGCCGAGGCGTTTCACGATCGCGGCAACCGCGTCATCGTCACCGGGCGGCGGCGGGATCTGCTCGAAGGCATTGCCGGCGAGCGCCCCGGCATCGTCGGCATGCACCTCGATCTCAACGATCCGGATTCCCTGGCCCGCCTGACGCAGGATGTCCGCGCCCGCTTCCCCGACCTCAACGTGCTGATCGCCAACGCCGGCATTTCCCGGTCCGAGGACATGGCGTCCGGCGATTGGGATATCGCCGCCGCCGAGGCGATCGTCGAGACCAACATCCTCGGGGTGCTGCGCGTCACCGCCGCTTTCCTGCCGATCGTACGGCGGCAGCCCCGCGCCGCCATCATGGCCACCAGCTCGGCGCTCGCCTTCGTGCCGCGCGCCGATTTCGCCACCTATTGCGCCAGCAAGGCCTTCCTGCATTCGTGGCTGGTGTCGCTGCGCCACCAGCTTCGCGCCCTGCCGGTGGAGGTTCTCGAACTGTCGCCGCCCTATGTCCGGACCGGGCTGACCGGCGCCGCCCAGGCGGCCGATCCGCGCGCCATGCCTCTCACCGCCTACATTTCGGAGGTGATGGCGATGCTCGACGAGGGCAATCATCCGCGCGGCGAATTGCTGCTCGAACGCGACCGGCCGCGCCGCTGGGCCGAACGCGACGGCACCTACGACAGCCTTTTCGCCGCCCTGAATCCGGCCTAGCCCATCACGCGCAAAAATGGAGAGCCTCCGGCGAACCGGGTTTCACCGCAGGCTCTCCCTCGCCCCCCGATCCGACGCCGCACCGACGACCGGGCGAAGTCGCCATCGCCATCGCCGCCACGGCTTTCAATCCGATCCGAAAGCAAGGATAAAGGGCGTCAACCGCTTATCGCCGCCCACCAACCGCCGGTCCGCCCTTGCGCACCATCGTCTCCAGCCTCACCGTCGCCGGCTTCCGCGCCCTCGTCCGGCTGCGCCGCTATCGCGAGCTCGGCCTGCTCGCCATCGCCACGCTGGTCGGCTGCCTTGCCGGCGTCGTCGTCACCTTCATGAGCTGGGTCACCAACCTCGCCCACCGTCTGCTGTTCCTGCTGCCGTCCGGCGAGCGGCTCAGCGAGCAGGCGAGCCTCGGCCATTCGGCGCTGGCGCTCGTCCCCGTGCTCGGCGGCGTCGTCCTCGCCGTCCTCGCCTACCTGACGCGCCGCCGCTTCACCCGCCCGCCGGTCGACCCCATCGAGGCCAACGCCCTGCACGGCGGCCGCATGTCGGTGCCCGAAAGCCTGCTGGTGGCGGTGCAGACGATGATTTCCTCCGGCTTCGGCGCCTCGGTCGGCCTGGAGGCCGGCTACACCCAGGCGAGCGCCGGCTTCGCCTCGCGCCTCGCCGAGGCCATCCGCCTGCGCCGCCGCGACATCCGCACCCTGGTCGGCTGCGCCGCCGCCGGCGCCATCTCCGCCGCCTTCGACGCGCCGATCACCGGCGCCTTCTATGGCTTCGAGCTGATCATCGGCAGCTATTCGGTGGCCCTCGTCGCGCCGGTGCTGGCCGCCTCGCTGGCCGCCAGCCTGACCGCCGGCTGGCTCGGCGCCGTGCAGACCACCATCGAGGTCGGCCCGGTGCCCGTCCTCACCGCCTCCGACCTGGCGCCGTTCATGCTCCTGGGGCTGATCGGCGGCCTGCTCGCCGTCGCCATCATGCAACTGGTCACCGGCGTCGAGCGCGCCTTCCGCTGGGCGAACATCCCCGCCTGGGCTCGGCCGGTCGTCGGCGGCGCGCTGGTCGGCGGCCTGGCGCTGATGACGCCGCACGTCCTGTCCTCCGGCCACGGCGCGCTGCACGTCGACCTCGCCTCGACCGCCACCTGGCAGATGCTGCTCCTGCTGTTCGGGCTGAAGGCGCTGGCCTCGGCGCTGTCGCTCGGCTCCGGCTTTCGCGGCGGCCTGTTCTTCGCCTCGCTTTACCTCGGCGCGCTGATCGGCAAGGCCTATGCGCTGATCATCGTCGCCTGGGGCATCCTGCCCGCCCTGTCGCCGCTCCTCTCCTCGGTGGTCGGCATGGCGGCGCTGGCCGTCGGCATCGTCGGCGGCCCGATGACCATGGCCTTCCTGGCGCTCGAGACCACCGGCGACGTCTCCATCACCGGCGCCGTGCTCGCCGCCTCCGTCGTCTCGGCCGTGGTGGTGCGCGAAACCTTCGGCTACTCCTTCTCCACCTGGCGCCTGCACCTCAGGGGCGAGACCATCCGCAGCGCCCACGACGTCGGCCGCATGCGCTCCCTCACCGTCTCCAGGATGATGCGCTCGGATGTCCGCACCGTGTCGGCGACGCTCAGCCTCGACGCCTTCCGGGCGATCTTCCCGCTCGGCTCGACGCAGCGCGCCATCGCCGTCGACGCGGACGGCGGCTATGCCGGCGTCATGGTGGTGGCCGACGCCTACGCCGCCGGCGCCGCCGACGGCCGCGCCGACATCGCCCCGCTCCTGCGCCACCGCGACGCCATGCTCCTCCCCTCGATGAACGTCTCGGAAGCCGCCCGACTGTTCGACGCCGCCAAGGCCGAGGAACTCGCCGTGGTCGATGGCCTGAAGACCCGCCGCGTCATCGGCCTCCTCACCGAGCAATACCTGATGCGCCGCTACGCCGAGGAACTCGACAAGTCGCGGCGGGAGCTGATGGGGGAAGGGTGAGGGGCGGTCGGCGCCCTATATTCTCCTCGCGCCCTTTTCGGCCCGAGGTCCTCCGCCTTCGCGGAGGAGGACAGCATGATGGCAGCGACCGCGAGTAGCTACACCATTGTTTCCCATATATAAAACTGTCATCCCCGCGAAGGCGGGGACCTCAGGCGGAATGGAACGCGCGGCCGATATAGGGCTCCCCACCACAGCCCGAACTCCTGCTCGGATCGAGAGGGCGCCAAGCACCTGTCCAACGTGTATGCGGAGGGCGAACTGGAGGCCGAGGCAACCATTACAAAAATTGCACAAGTTCGATCGGAGGGATCACGTCGCGCTAAGCGAAGGATAGGCGGAGGGGATGGGTTGGTTGGCACAGATCGGTCAACCTTTGGATCATGACGTGTCCATCTCCCGACACATTGCAAAGATGATCGAGGACGGAGAGCTCGACGAAGAGAGCAATTTGCAAAAAGCGCAAGTTGCCGGTTCGACGAAGCCAGTCGCAACACCGGTATCTGACGGGCGAGGGATGGGCCGAGGGAACTGGAGTGCCCTACTTACCCATGCCCAGAGGCTTTGACCATAAGGCGCCTGGGGGAGGACATACCCAACAAATGAATTACCCCGGCCGCATGCCTAGGGCAGAGACGGTACCGGGGTATACGACATAGCCAGGGGTGGCGCATTATTCAATCCCGCCAGCCCGCCGGGATCTCATGGACGAGGGCTGACTGCGCCATTACCCTGCGCCGGCACCGCCTTTTTCACCGGCGCCTTCTTGGCCGCCTTCGGCTGCTTGACGACCTTCTTCCTGCTGCACTCTTTCCAGAGCTTGGTGCCGGGCCTGGCCTGATCGCAGGTCACCACCCGCTGCTTGGGGGCGGGCTGCGAGGCGGGCGGGGCGGCGTTGGCCGTGCAAACGAGCATCGCGCCGATGACGAGCGTGGCGATTGAAAGCTTCATGCCCTGGGTCTCCTTCATGCTGCTCCCCAAGCAGCTATGGGGCGCAACATGAACGGCGCATGAACGCTAAGCATCTGTTTTGTTTCTGTATTTTTCTGAAGTTACAGAGGTGCCGCATCGCACCACCCTACAAGGACATCACCTCAGATTGCATTCGGAGACCAAGCCGGCTACAAGGCTGCTCAACATATCTGTTGACTTCCACAGATCTGTGGAGCAGTCTATATTCGTCATGAACGCTCAGGAACTCAAGCGCTGGCTGGCCCGGCAGGGCTGCACCTTCGAGACGCATCGCGGCGGCAGCAGCCATGTCACGGTTCGGCTCGGCGACAGAACCTCGCAATTGCCCATGCACGGGGCGAACAAGGAGCTGGGTTCCGGTCTCGTGAGCAAGATCAAGAAGGACCTCGGCCTCAAGTAAGGCCGGCCGGAAGGAAGCAACCCATGCTCTTCTACCCCGTGGAGCTGACGCCCGACGACAACGACACCCTGCTGGCCACCTGCCCGCTGCTGCCCGAAGTCACCACCTTCGGCACCGACCGTAGCGACGCGCTCCGCCACGCGGCGGAAGCCATCGAGGAAGCCGTCGCCGCACGCCTGTCGCGCTGGGAGGACATTCCGGCCGCCGATCCGGCGGAGGTCGCAGAGGGCGTACGCCTGCCGCTCGCCGCCGGCATGAAGGTGCTTCTTTTCTGGGTCTGCCGCAGCCGGGGCGTCACGCGCGCCGAGCTGGCGCGCCGGCTCGGCTGGCACCGCGAGCAGGTCGACCGGCTGTTCCGCATCGACCACAATTCGCGCATCGACCAGCTCGAAGCGGCGTTCAAGGCCGCCGGCGAACCCTTCGAGCAGGCCATCAAGCGCGCCGCCTGATATTTCCCTTAGCCCCGCCGATGCTCCGCCTTCGCGGAGGACGGCAGCTATGTATATGCTTCCTCCATATAATAGCTATCTATATGTTTCCTATATATAATTCTGTCATCCTGCGCGCAGGCGCAGGACCTCGGGCAGAATGGAGCGACCGGCCGATATAGGTCTCCCGCACCGAAGCCCACACCTTGCCGACGCGAATCCTTCAAACGCTAGGCCTCCGATGGCGCTCCGCCCCTGATCCTGGCCTCCATCTCGGCGATGGCCATGCGCGCTCGTCGGCGCGGCGGATCGTCGGCATCGGGGCTGTCGTCGAGGTCGATGAACAGCCGCCCGTTGAGATGATCGAATTCGTGCTGCACGATCCGCGCCGCGATCCCCTCGTAGCTCGCCGTCCGGGCGGCGCCGTCCATGTCGCGGTAGCGCACCCTCACCTTTTCGTGCCGCGGCACCTTGCCGGACCGCCAGCCGGGAATGCTGAGGCAGCCTTCCTCGCCGGCAACGTCGGCGGCGCCGAAAAACTCGACCTCCGGATTGACGAAAACCGTCGACGGCAGGTGGTCCCTCGCCGAGGCGATGAACAGGCGCCACGATATGCCGACCTGCGGCGCCGCTATGCCGACGCCGCCCGCCTCGATCATGCACATCCACATTTCCTCGACGAGACGGCGAAGCACGTCCGATCCGAACATCTCCTCGGGAACCGGCTTCGCCACCATGCGCAGGACCGAATCCTCGATCTGCAACGTCACCCGGCTGCCCGTCACGATCGAAGCGCGCCCCGCGCCATCAGCATGGTCTTCCCCGGCCTCAGTCATCACTGGACTCCTTCAAGAGCATCGGACCGAACGGTGCCCCAGATACGCGAACGTTCCGATCACACCGTCATCGCCAAGCGCATCGCCTCCCATAGATTGTCATCCTCGCGAAGGCGAGGACCTCGGGACGAGAAGGTGACGAGGGGTGTATCAGGCGCCTTGCGTTGCTGGAGCGCTATATCGGCCGATTGCTCCATCCTGCCCGAGGTCCTCGCCTGCGCGAGGATGACAGCTTTATATATGGGAACAAAAGGATAAGTCGGCGCACTGCTACCCGAGCCAAATTCCCGAGCCATTCAGGCGTAATATTTCTGGTCTCGCATGTACGAGATTATGGGATGGAGCGACCGGACGCAATAAGCCCCGATCGCTACGCCACGGCCTTGGCCACCATATCCGGATGCAGGCCGATCACCCGCACATAGGCGACGGCGAAATCCGGCGCGGTCGCCCGCGCCTGTTCCCAGTCGCGCAGCGTGCCGACGGGCACCCGGAAGCGGCTGGCAAACTCGGCTTGCGTGAGGCCGAGCCCGGTCCGCGTCTTGCGGATCAGGCGGGCGCGCTGTCCCCGGTCCAGCGCTTCGATCGTCACGTCGAAGTCCTCGGCATCGGCAGGATCAGCAGGCAGCGTGATAGGCTCTTTCTTCACCCTTGTTGCTCCTTCTCACCGAGATGAAGCGAGGCAAGTCGCCCCGCCAGACGAAGACGCCGGTGAACAGCTTCTCCCCGACCATCCCGACCACCTTGAACCGCTCCTCGCCGTCGATCTCGCGGATGGAGGGAATGATCAGGTGGTCGTCGTCCTCGAAAATCCGGTCGCCAAAGGCCAGCGACAACTGGTGCTTCTGGCGGTTGGCCGCATCCTTGGCGGGGTCGAACCTGGTCGGCGTCATGAGACGCGACTATACGGGATTTCCGTATAATTGGCAACGCCAACCATCCGCAGCGAAACGAAACCGCCGGCCGATGAAGCGATCCCGTCCGGCGTGGGGTTTTCCGCCCCCCAACAACCGCCGAACCAGGCGGCGTCCCGCGCGTTTCCTTCCGGGCTGGCCAGAAAAGGAGCAGGACGACATGAGCGAGCTCGAACTCGACATTCCCGCGGTCCGCCGCGCCGGGATCAAATGGAAGGCATTGCTCGAACGCGAGACATTCCTGCAGCTCCCCGCCGCGCACGATGCGCTGACGGCCAGGCTGATCGAGCGGGCCGGCTTTCCCGCCTATCAGGTCGGCGGCTTCGCGCTGGTCGGCGCGCGCTACGGCCGCCCGGACGTCGATCTCGAGCATTTCGGCGAGAAGAACCGCGCGGTGCAGGACGTGATCGACGGCTGCGCCCTGCCCGTGCTGGTCGATGCCGACGACGGATATGGCGACGTCAAGAACATGACGCGGACGATCCGCGGCTATGAAGCGCTCGGCGCCGCGGCGATTTTCTTCGAGGACCAGGCGGCACCCAAGCGCTGCGGCCATATGGCCGGCAAGAAGGTGGTGCCCGTCGAGCAGATGGTGGCCAAGGTGCGCGCGGCGGTGGCTGCCCGGCAGGACGGCGACACCTTCCTCATCGCCCGCACCGACGCCATCCAGCCCGAGGGGCTCGACAGCGCGCTGCGGCGCGGCGAGGCCTATCTGAAGGCCGGTGCCGACGGCATCTACGTCGAGGGGCCGCGCAACGAACAGGAGATCGAGCGGGTCGCTCAGGCCTTCCGGGGCGTGCCGCTGGCCACCAGCGTGCTCGAGAACGGCGGCGTGACGCCCTGGCTCGCCCCGGACGATTTCCGGGCGCTCGGCTACACGATGATCCTTTATCCGACCACCGTGCTGTTCAGCGCCGCCAGGGCGATCGAGCGCACGCTCGCCAACCTACGCGGCGGCCGCCCCCTCGACGGCGCCACCAGCCTGGATATGGAGGCGTTCGAGAACCTAGTCGACCTGCCCGCCTGGGCCGAGATCGAGGCTCGCTTCCAGCCGGAGGAGTGAAACGCCGATATGCGATGGCGGCATGACGTGAATTGACCGGTTCATGCGGCGGACTTCGGACGATCCGGTCAGATTTCAGCCTCCAGCGCATCGAACGCCTCGTTGAGCAGCTCTGGCATGGGACGCTTGCCGCCTTGCCGGTTGAAGGCATCGGTTGCGAGGCGCATCGCCCCGATCGCCAACATGGCAACCAGCCTCAGGCCGGTTTCGCGGCTGGGGTCCGGCCACCGTTCGCGCAAAGCGGCGAACAGCGCCTTCTCCTGCTCGACGTAGCTGGCCTGCTTGCGCGCCTGCACGGCATCGCTCTCGCGCATCAGGCGGTCGATGGCGATCATGTCGTCGGCGGGAATGAGGGCGCAGACATCCACGGCCGCGTCGCGGATGGCGTCGAGAGGCCGCCTGTCCTGCGGCACCCGACCGAGGGCATCCACCAGCATGTCGCCCACATCGTTTTGCAACGACAGCAGAATCTCGTCCTTGGATTTGAAATAGTAGAAGAACGTCCGCCGGGAGATCCCCGCCGCCGCCGCGATGTCGTCGAGCGTCGTCGCCGCGTAGCCCTTCTCGATGAACAGGCAGATTCCGCGATCCCGGATGCGCTGCAAGGTTTCGCGGCGCTTGCGCTGCCGTACGCCTTCACCGGCGTCGTCCGGCCTGCCCCTCGTCGTCATCCCGCGACCCTTGAAAATTACACTCGGTGCGATAATATTCTACACCGAGTGCGGAATTTTGCAAAGGTGGCGTCATGGCAAAGTGGACAGCATCGGACATCCCTTCCCAATCCGGCCGCTCGGCCGTTGTCACCGGCACCGGCGGGCTGGGGCTTGAGACGGCCATCGCCCTGGCAAAGGCGGGTTGCGAGGTGATCGTCGCCGGCCGCAACCCCGGCAAGGGCGCGGCCGCCGTCGCGACAGTCCGCAACAAGGCTCCCGGTGCCGATGTCCGGTTCGAACAGCTCGATCTTGCCAGCCTCGCCTCGGTCGCCGATTTCGCGGCGCGGCTCCGAAGCCAGCGGAGCAGCCTCGATCTGCTAGTCAACAATGCCGGCGTGATGGTGCCGCCGCAGCGGCGGACAACGGCCGACGGCTTCGAGTTGCAGCTCGGCACCAACTACCTCGGGCATTTCGCCCTCACCGGTCATCTCCTGCCGCTTCTGCGAGAGAGCGGAGAGGCGCGGGTGGTCATGCTGTCGAGCATCGCCGCCCGCAACGGCGCCATCGCCTTCGACGATCTGAACGCCGAAAAGAGCTACCGGCCCATGGCGGTCTACAGCCAGTCGAAACTCGCCTGCCTGATGTTCGCTCTCGAACTGCAACGCCGCAGCGAGGCCTCCGGCTGGGGCATCGCCGGCATCGCCGCCCACCCCGGCGTATCCCGCACCGATCTCCTGCACAATGCGCCCGGCCGCTGGAGCGCCACCGGCCTGACGCGATCCCTGCTCTGGTTCCTGTTCCAGCCGGCCGCGCAGGGCGCGCTGCCCACCCTTTTCGCCGCCACCTCGCCGGGCGCCAAGGGCGGAGCCTACTATGGTCCCGACAGGCTCGGCGAAACGCGCGGCTTTCCCGCCGAGGCCAAAATCCCGCCGCGAGCGCAGGATGCCGCCGCTGCTGCCCGCCTGTGGCATCTATCCGAGCACTACACCGGCATGGGCTTCTGATCGCGTCTTCCCAACGCTTGATGAGGCGCCCCGACAGGATCGGGCTGGACATCGCCCGCGCGGCGATCGAGGCGAGCCATGACATGCAATGGGCCGCACGCCGGTAAGGGCATACGCTATTTAACGCAGGCACCAAAACAACCGTCACGTGCACGTCACACCCATAAGTGATATAGGGGATTGGGGGCGGAGCCGCGACACTCGTCCGGTGGTGCTCAGGCGGAGCGGAGGCGATGTCGTGCGCAACCATAACAGCCAGGGATCTCTGAGCGTCCGCGTCATCACCGGCACGCGTGCCGTCTTTCTCGCCATCGATATCGCGCCGGCCGGCCGGGCGGGCCTCCTCGGTTTTGCCATCGGCCGGGTCGATGCCACGGGCCATTGTACCTGGCTGGAGGGCCGCAAGGTCTTCGGCTCGGTGGTGCCCGACCCGGCGCCCGAGGACAGCTTTCCGAGCAATGTTCACCCGATCCAGAGTCTGATCTGGTCCGATCTCACGGCGCGTCCGGGCACCACCGCGGCCTACAGGGTCCAGCCGATGTACGGGTCGCCGGCCGCGCCCGAGCTTGGCGCCGGCGTCGATGTGGCCGCCACCACCGAGGACCCGGCGACGGGAACCCATGGCGTCTATTTCAATCGCGGCGCCATCGCCTCGCAGGCTTTCGCGGACCATTTCCACAACCAGCCGCCCGAGGACGAGAACGACCCCTCGGACGGAGAGGTGGTCTGGCTGGCGCGCGGCGCGCTCGACGCGGCGCTCGACTATATCGCCCGCGCGAGCAGCGGCGATGCGCTGCGCGTCGCCGCCTACGAATTCACCTACGACGTCATCCTCAAGGCGCTCAAGGCGGCGGCCGCCCGTGGCGTCGACGTGCGGATCGTCTACGAGGCGGGCACCGAGCAGGACAAGAAAACCAAGAAGCAGGTGCTCACCTCGGCGACCAAATCGGCGGCGGCCAAGATCAAGGCGCTGGGACTCGACACCGAGGCCAACCTGATGCTGATCAGGCGCACCCGGCGCCGCAAGATCCCGCACAACAAGTTCATTGTCTGGATCAGCGGCGGCGAGGCGAAGGAAGTGCTGGCCGGTTCGGCCAACTTCACCCCGTCGGGTTTTCTCGGCCAGACCAACGTCGTCCACATCGTCCGCGATGGTGGCGTCGCCCAGAACTATCTCGACTATTGGGAGCAGCTGGCGGCCGATCCGACCACGCCCAAGCTCTCGACCTGGACCCAGAGGAAGACCCCACTGGCCGCGCTCGACACGCTGACCGCCGGCCCGGGCATCACCACCTTCTTCTCGCCGCGCAAGAATGCCGACATGCTCAAGTGGTATGCGGCCAGGATCGCCGGCGCATCCGACACGGTGATGTTCACCGCCGCCTTCGGCGTCAACCAGACGCTGGCCGACGAGTTCGGCAAGCCCAAGCCCTTCGTGCGGTTCGTATTGCTCGAGGATGAGCCCGACGCCAATCTCGAGGAGGCGATGGCCGCCGACCCCAATGTCTCGGCGGCCTACGGCTCTATCCTTGCCAAACATGCCAAAAGCAAAAAGCCGTTCCCCCTCAACGATCTCGACCGCTGGTTCCTGAAGGAAGACCTCTACCGCGATGACGGCTTCGTCTTCTTCATCCACACCAAGTTCCTGATGATCGACCCGCTCGGCCCGACCCCCCTACTGTGCACCGGCTCGGCCAACTTCTCCTCGTCATCGCTCACCGGCAACGACGAGAACATGCTGCTGATCCGTGGCGACACCCGGGTCGCCGACATCTATCTGACCGAATTCGACCGGATCTTCCGCCACTTCCAGGCCCGCCAGCAGATCAATCGGATCGCCGGGGAAGGCGGCCCGCTGGTGGACGCCAAGTTCCTGCGCGAGGACGACAGCTGGCTGAAGGGCTACGTCACGCCCGGCCGGCTCAAGACCAACCGCCAGCGCCTGTTCTTCCCCGACTGGCCTCATTGAGCGGAGAAAAGCCATGCCCCTTCATCGCTATTCGGTGCTCAAGGGCCGTCCGATCCACAACCGCCTCGGCACGACTTCCTCGCCGCACTATCAGGTGCAAGTCTCGACCGGCGACGAAACCTATCGTGTCGCCGTCAACGTCCGTTCCGACGACGGCTCCGAGGTCGAGTTCCTGGTCCGCTCGAAGTTCGAGCACCCCGTCACCGCCGGCCTCGCCGCGCTCGATGAAGGCTGCCACGGGCTGGAATCCTCGCCCGGCGGGCTGGCGCTCGACTTCATCCGCTCCAACGTCGCCCAGCCCTGGGAATTCGTCCCGCTGCCGATGAGCGCCTCCGGCCCCGACAACGACCTGAACGAAAAGATCGACAGCTACGTCCAGCGGGCCATGGCCGACGAGCACGCCATGCTCTACGCCTATGGCGACGTCTGGGGCCCCGAGCCCAAGGCCGATCCCTATTTCGGCTTCAAGCCCGGCCAGGGCATCCACGACATCCATTTCAACCAGGGCAATCCCCCCGGCAAACACGATCAGGACAACGGGACCTTCCAGGACGGCGCCTTGCTGTTCGAGTTCCCGGCGGACGGCGGACCGAGCCTCTGGGTCGGCGTTTTCCTCAAGTTCAAGAGCCAGGCGTGGCACTCGAGCGACGATGCGGGGGCGCCGATCATCGCCGCCGATCCCGCCGCGCCCGGCCGGCCGCACGCGCCGATCGAGCGCGACGTCATTCCGGCGCTGACCGTCCCCGACGGCCTCGTCAGGATCATCGGCGCGCTGGTCAACGACGTCCATTCGCCCGAACGGGAGACGGTCACCTTGCTCAACACCTCCGACAACGACGTCGATCTCACGGGCTGGGCCATTGTCGACAGGCTCAAGCATCGGCAGTTGCTCGAGGGCGGCATAGCGGCCGGCGAGACACGCAAGATCGCGCTCGACGGCGGCGCTGCCGATGCCGTCCGGCTGTCGAACAAGGGCGGGCTCATCACGCTCGTCAATCAGGACGGCGTCAAGGTCCATGGCGTCTCCTACACCGCCGACGAGGCCCGCCAGCCCGGACGAACCATCCCGTTCCAGCGTTGACCGGCAGCCGCTGGGCCGCCTCACGCCCGCCTGACGATCGCGCCGATGGCGTTGATGACGAGCCGCGCCGCGGTCAGCGCCGTGAGGCCGCCGGCGTCGGCTTCCGGGTACAGCTCCACCAAATCGAAGCCGGCGATCGTCGCCCGCCGGCCGGCGCCGGCGATCAGGTCGATGGCCTCTGTGTAGCTGAGCCCGCCGGGCGTCGGCGCCGCCACGCCGGGCATCACGCCGGGGTCGAGGCCGTCGCAGTCGAGCGTGATCACCAGCCGCGCGCCCTCGGGAATGTGCCGGAGCGCCGCCTCCACCCCCTGCGCGTGCACCTCGCGCGCCGTCACCAGATGGCTGCCGTAGCGCCGCGCCGCCGCGATCTCCTCGGCCCGCGCGCTGCCGACGCCGCGCATGCCGACCTGCACGATACCCGCCACATGCGCCATCTCGCTCGCCCGGCGCATCGGGCTCGAATAGCCGTGGCGCTCGCCATGCAGCTCGTCGCGCCAGTCGATATGGGCGTCGATCTGCAACACCCACACCGGCCCGTGCCCGGCAAAGCCGGCGAGGAAGGGGATCACCACCGAATCGTCGCCACCCAGCAGGATCGGTGCTGCCCCGGCCCCCAGCACCTCGGCCGTCCTGGCCGCGATGCGCGCCCGGTTGCCGGCGCCGTCGCCGGCGGCGGTCTCGACATCGCCGATATCGACGCAGCAAACCGGCCCGTCGCCGAACAGCGGCCCGCCGAGGTCGAAATCCCAGTGCCCGATCAGCGGCGCGTCCACTTGGCTCGCCGCGCGGATGGCCGCAGCAGCCGCGGCCGAGAGGCTGTCGCGGCCGGGATAGGCGCTGCCGTGGCCGGCCCCGAAGATTACCGCGCGCGGGCGCCCCTCGGCGAGATGGTCCGGCAGGCCGAGAAAGGAAATCGCCTGGCTCATTTGCCGCTGGTCCTCACCCGCCGGAACACGCCGGGATAATCCAGCACCAGGCCGGCCGCGTCCACCTCCAGCTCGGCGGTGAAGCCGGTGGCAAGGCCCTCGTAGCGGTAGCGGCTGTCCGGCGTCAGATGCGTGTAGCGCTGCTCGACGCGCCGCGGCAGGAAGTCGCCGGCCATCTGGCCGGGCAGCGGCACATAGGCGACGGCGATATCCGAGATCTCCTCCGCCTTCAGCTTCAGCCGCCTGATCGGCAGGGTGTTGGTGGCCGGCGTCATCCGGATGTCGACGTCGAGGCAGCCGTTGAGCTCCGGCAGGGCGCGGTCGCCGATCAGGTCGCGCCAGTGGCCCTCGCCATCGGCCGCGACATAGAGCGACGGTCCGCCGACATGGTCGACGCGCACCTCGCGCGTCCGGAAGGCGGCATCGGTGCGCACCCGGTAATGGCCGCCGTGCAGCCCGTCCTGCGTCGTCACCACCACGCCCTCCAGCGTCAGCCCGTCGTTGTCCTCGAGGCAGACGCAATGCTCGAGCCCCTTGCCCTCCCAGTCGCACCAGCGCACGACGTTTTTCATCGATACCTCCCTTGGCGACCAACAGGAAGAAACCCTACGGAAAGGCGCGAGGGCCGTAAAGGCTCCAAGCGGACCGCCTCGCCGGCGCCCTATATCCGCCCCTCGCCCTTTCCGGCCCGAGGTCCTGCGCCTGCGCGCAGGATGACAGAATTATATATAGGAAACAGATACATAACTTATATGGAGGGTGTCATACCCTATTTATAGCTGGAGGATGTCATACCCTATTTATAGATTGTCATCCTGCGCGCAGGCGCAGGACCTCGGGCAGAATAGAGCACCCAGCCGATATAGGTCTCCGAGGAGGGAAGGCGCCCTATATCCACCCCTCGCCCTTCTCGTCCCGATATCCTGCGTTCCACGTAGGACGCTAACGCCATATACTTGTTTCCTATATATAATCCTGTCATCCCCGCGAAGGCGGGGACCTCGGGCAGAATAAAGCACCCAGCCGATATCGGCCTCCGGAAACGGAAGGCCCCCATATACTCTCATCGCCCTTTTCGGCGTGAGGAGAACAGCGCTATATATTTGTTTTATCTGCAACGACGCCCGCCCCTGGGAGGACCCCGCATGCCGGATCGCCACGCCGCCACGCGCACCGACGACCTCAGGACGGGAACACCCCTCTGGACCCGGACGCCGCATTCCACCGTCGCGGCCGAGCGGACGCTGCCCCGCGAGCGCTTCGACGTGATCGTCGTCGGCGCCGGCATCAGCGGCGCGCTGGTCGCCGAGGCGCTGACCCGGGCCGGCAAGTCGGTGCTGATCGTCGATCGCCGCCCGCCGGTGCGCGGCTCCACCCCCGCCTCCACCGCCATGATCCTGCACGAGATCGACGTGCCGCTGACCCGGCTCGGCCGCCAGATCGGCGAGGCGCGCGCCAACGCGGCCTGGCGACGCTCCGCCCGCTCCGTCGGCGCCCTGATCGACCTCGCCCGCCGCCTGAAGATCGACTGCGACATTGAGCGCAAGCCGGCGCTCTATCTGGCCGGCGACGAAATGGGCGCCCGGGCTCTGAAGCGCGAGGCGGAGGCGCGCACGGCGATCGGCCTCGATGCCGACTACCTCGCCCATCAGGCGCTCAGGGACCGCTTCGGCCTCGACCGGCCGGCCGCCATCCTCTCCTCCACCTCCGCCTCGGCCAATCCGGCGCAACTGGCCGCCGGCCTCCTGAAAGCGGCGCTCGCCCGCAAGGCGCGGCTCGTCTCGCCGGTGGAGATCTCCGACATGGCCGAACTGCCGGGCGGGGTGGCGCTCGCCACGCGCAGCGGCGCCGTGCTGGCCGCCGAACACGTGGTGTTCTCGACCGGCTACGAGCATCTGCCTCAGATGGACACCGCCGCCCATCGCGTCGTCTCCACCTGGGCGCTGGCGTCGCGGCCGCTCAAGCGCCTGCCCGGCTGGCTGAAGGAGACGATCGTCTGGGAAGCCTCCGATCCCTACCTCTATTTCCGCACCGACGCGGCGGGGCGGGTCATCGTCGGCGGCGAGGACGAGGAATCGTCGGAGAGCAACAGCGATCCGGACAAGATCGCCAGGAAGGCCAGGGCGATCGCCGGCAAGTTCGCGGCGCTGACCGGCATCGAGCTCGGCCGGCCGGCCTACGCCTGGGGCGCGCCGTTCGGCGTCACCCGCGACGGCCTGCCGATCATCGACCGCGTGCCGGGCCACGAGCGGATTTTCGCCATCATGGGCTTCGGCGGCAACGGCATCACCTATTCGATGATCGCCGCCGAAATCGTCGCGGCGGCCATCGCCGGCCGAGCGGATCCGGACGCCAACCTGTTCCGCTACCGCTGAGGGGGAAGGCGCCCTATATCCCCCTCCCACCCCTTCCTGCCCGAGGTCCCCGCCTGCGCGGGGATGACACCTGATGGATAGGTTATGCACCTGTTTCCTATATATAATTCTGTCATCCCCGCGCAGGCGGGGACCTCGGGCAGAAAGAGGTGAGCGGCCGATATCAGGCTCTCGATACTGAGCGGCCGAAAGCTATCGCCAGCATCTAGAACCGCCGAATCTCTTGAATATATGAACGATATCAATCATCTATCATAGTTCATTGCTTTGCCGGCAAATCATCTCGTATTGTAATCGTCGATCATCATCGGGAGGGAGAGGCGAAGGAGGCACCGCGGAATGGCTTTTGCGATCTCGCTCGTCGACCTTGCCGGCTATATCGCCCTGCTGCTCTGGGGCACGCACATGGTGCAGACGGGGGTGCAGCGCGCCTTCGGCGCCGGCCTGCGCGCCGTGCTCGGCAAGGCGCTGCAGGATCGCGGCCGCGCCTTCCTCGCCGGCCTCGGCGTCACCGCCGTGTTGCAAAGCAGCACGGCCACCGGGCTGATGATGTCCGGCTTCGTCGCCGACGGCCTGGTCGCGCTGATCCCGGCGCTGGCCGTCATGCTCGGCGCCAACGTCGGCACCACCTTGATCGTCCAGGTGCTGTCGTTCGACGTCAGCGCCGTGGCGCCCGGCCTCATCCTTCTGGGCGTCATAATGTTCCGCCGCAACTCGTCGACGCGCGTCCACGATCTCGGGCGAGTGTTCATCGGCCTCGGCCTGATGCTCTTGGCGCTGCACCAGCTCCTGCACCTCCTCGAAAGCTTCGAGGACGCCCCCGGCTTCCGGCTGCTGCTCGGCAGCGTGTCGACCGTGCCCTTCGCCAACGTGCTGATCGGTGCCGTCGCCGCCTGGGCGACCCATTCCTCCGTCGCCGTGGTGCTGCTCACCATGTCGCTCGCCGCCAACGGCGCGGTGCCGCCGGCCGCCGCCTTCGCCCTGGTGCTCGGCGCCAACCTCGGCTCGGCGGTGACGCCGGTCGTCGAGGGGCCGGGCGGCGGCGATCCGGCGCATCGCCGGCTGTCGATCGGCAACCTCGTCACCCGCCTCGCCGGCGTCGCCGCCGCGCTGGCCCTCCTGGAGCCGGCCGAGGGCCTGATGGCCGCCGTCGAGCCGGACGCCACCCGCGCCGTCGCCAACTTCCACACCCTGTTCAACCTGGTGGTCGCCGCGGTCTTCCTGCCGCTGCTGTCGCCCTACGCCCGCCTGCTCGAACGCCTGTTGCCCGACCGGGCCGACCCCGCCGACCCCACGCGGCCGCGCTACCTCGACCCGGCGGCCCGCGAGGTGCCGATCGTGGCGCTCGGCGCCGCGGCGCGCGAGGCCCTGCGCCTCGCCGACGTGCTGGCCGGCATGCTCGACGGCGCCCGCGAGGCCTTGCGGAGCGGCGACCGCCGCCTGATGGCCGAGACGCGGGGGCGCGACGACATCCTCGACAGCCTCAACACCGCCATCAAGGCCTACCTGACGCGGCTCGACCCGGACGACCTCTCCGGTGACGACGAGCGGCGCCTCAACGAGATCCTGCAATTCACCATGAACCTCGAGCAGGCCGGCGACGTCGTCGACCTCAACCTGTTGCCGCACGCCGCCAAGCGGCTGGAGCGCGGCCTGGTGTTCGAGGACAGGGACCGCGCCGAGCTGATCGCCCTGATCGACCGCCTGTCGGCCAACGTGCGCACCGCCGCCTCGCTGTTCATGACCGAGGACGTCCGCGCCGCCCGCCTGCTGGCCGAGGAAAAGGTCGCCCTGCGCGAGGCGGAAACCCGCGCCACCGCCGTCCACTTCGACCGCCTGCGCAGCGGCCGGCCCGACGTGGCGCAGGCCAGCGCCCTGCATCTCGACCTGTTGCGCGACCTGAAGCTCGTCAACAGCTACATCGTCGCCGCCGCCGCCTACCCGGTCCTCCAGCGCACCGGCGAACTGCTGCCAAGCCGCCTCGCCGACGACGCCCATCACGGCGAATGAGACACCAAGCCCGCCGCGCTCGGTTCACTCCTCTCCTCCCACAAGGGGGAGTTGGAGAGAGGGGTGCGATGCCGGAGCTATGTACCCCCGGGAAATTCCCCGGCACGCTGTTTCTCAAGCTGGCCTGGGAATTTGCCCGGGTACGCGAACGTTCCTGTCACGCCGTCGTCGCCGAGCGCATCGTCTTCCATGGATTGTCATCCTCGCGCAGGCGAGGACCTCGGGACGAGAAGGTGATGAGGGGGGTGTCAGCGCCCGACCCGAAACTCGCTGGCATCAGGCAGATAGCGAGAGGCACGAGAACCGGAGCGGAGCGAACTTGAGGATCAGCCTCTCAGGCTCCTTGCGTTGCTGGAGCGCTATATTGGCATTGAGCTTTGTTCTGCCTGAGGTCCTCGCCTGCGCGAGGATGACAGAATTATATATAGGAAACAAATACATAACCTATTCATAGATTGTCATCCTGCGCGAAGGCGCAGGACCTCGGGCCGGAAAGGGCACCCGGCCGATATCGCGCGCCACTATCCCCCATGCCTCGGTATTGCCCGAATGCCGGGAAACAACAGGCGCCCCACCATGGACCAACGAGGCTCTGCCATGACGAACGACAGCGAAACCCGGATTTCCCCCAACAAGGCCGGCCGGAGGGCCATCTACGCCGCCGCCTCGCTGGCGCTGGCCGCCTTCTGGCTGGCCGCGCCGGCCGAGGCCAAGGTGCCGTCCTTCAGCGCCGCCTGTCCGGGACGCGTCGATGTCCGGGCCGACAACGGCGGACGGGTGTTCATCAACGGCCAGCCGGCCAGGCTGAAGAGCTTCAACGACCGCTCCTACGAGGCCCGGGCCGGCAACGTCACCGTTTCCGTCGCCGTCGGCCCCGGCGGCCGGCTCACCGTGTCCTCCGCCGCGAGGGGCCCCGGCAACGGCATCTGCCAGGTGAAGGACATCCGCGCCGACGCGCCGCGCCGCCCCGGCAACACGCCCCCGGGCCAGTTGGCCGCCGTCTGCCGCGACCAGGCGGCGCAGCGCTTCCGCCTGCGGCCGTCGGACATCACCACCGACAACATCGTCCGCCGGGGCGCCGGCTACTCGGTGGAAGGCAAGTTCCGCGATCGCGGCCGCACCGCCTTCTTCCGCTGCTCGTTCGACGGCAACGGCCGGTTCGTCTCGGTGAGGTGAGGCGGCAGCCCGCCCGGCATATGACACGCACGGCGGGGCGGAGCCCGATATCCGCCCCGCGCCCCTTCCGGCCCGAGGTCCTCGCGCCTCTCGCGCAGGATGACACCCTATCCATATGTTTCTTCTATATAAATCTGTCATCCTACGCGAAGGCGTAGGACCTCGGGCAGGATGAAGCACCCGGCCGATATAGCGCTCCAAAAACGAACCCGCCGCCGACATTGCCCTCCCGCATCCCGTCCCACCGGGAACATTTGCCAAATACGATTGTTACCCTCCGGTCGGCGTCGCGACGAACGGCCTGGAAGGGCGCGCGGCCCGATTGCGAAACAAAGGAGGCCGCCATGCAAGTGAGCGAAGCGATGACGCGCGATGTGCGCGTCGCCAATGTCGAACAAACCATCGAACAGGCCGCCCAGCTGATGGCCGGGCTCGACGCCGGCGCGCTGCCGGTGAGCGACGACAGCCGCCTCGTCGGCATGATCACCGACCGGGATATCGCGATCCGCGCCGTGGCCCGCGGCAAGGGCCCCGAAACGCGGGTGCGCGACGTCATGACCGACGACGTCAAATATTGCTTCGTGGACCAGGAGATCGAGGAGGTGACCCGCAACATGGGCGACGTCCAGGTGCGGCGCCTGCCGGTCGTCGACCGCGACAAGCAACTGGTCGGCATTCTCTCGCTCGGCGACGTCGCGGTGACCACCGGCGACGGCGTGGCGGGCGAAGCGCTGATGGGCATCTCCCGCCCGGGCGGAGCGCACAGCCAGACCGGATAACCGGACCGCCATAGCCGTCCGCCGATGCCCCCGGCCGTCCATTGTCGAGGCCGGCAAGTCGGCACGGACAGGGCCGGCCATTGGGACGGAGGCCGATGGCATATCTCCCTCCGCCGCCGCAAGGCCGGCCCACGCTTGCGGGGGGGGGGGTGGAGGGTGAGGGTGCCCTATATTTGCCCCTGCACCCCTTCCGGCCCGAGGTCCTACGCCTACGCGTAGGATGACAATTTATATTTAGGAAACATACGGATAGGTCGTCACGTACCCGGGGCAAGTTCCCGGGCCAGCGTGAGAAACGCCTCCTGGAAAGCGGCGGCAACGTTCGTCAAGCAATTGAAATGACCTAATCTCGCCCATGCGAGACCAAAAATATTACGCCAGCGTACCCGGGAATTTGCCCCGGGGGCGCCAGTGGGCCGACTACCAGTGTGCCAACCTATCCCCTTGTTCCCCATATATAAACCTGTCATCCTCTATATAAAGCTGTCATCCTCGCGAAGGCGAGGACCTCAGGCAGGATGGAGCGAGCGGCCGATATAGCGCTCCGAAAACACGAGCACCCCATCCCGCCCCTCCTGCGTCCCATGATCCGACGCTTTCGCCTAGAACGCCAACACTATCCCGCTGATACCTCTATATAATTCTGTCATCCTACGCGAAGGCGTAGGACCTCGGGCAGGAAGGGGCGACCGGCCGATATCGATCTCCAGGCACGAACACCAGCCGATATCGCCCCACCACCTCACGCCAACCCCGATCCCCTCGCCGCCGCCATAGCCGCCACCGCATCCACGCCGGCCGGCAGGCGCATCGGGCAGGCCGGATCGGTGGCCGCCCGCCACACCGCCTCGGCGACGTCGGCCGCGTGCGTCACCTCGTCGGCCGACTGCCCGGCCCAGGCGGCGAACACGCCCTCGGCGATCTCGCCGTAAGCCTCGGGAATCCCCTGCTTCATCAGCGCCCCGGCGTTCTCCGCGAAGGCGGTGTCCGGCGCCCGGCCCGGCAGCACGATGCGCACCCGGACGCCGAATGGCTTAAGCTCCAGCGCCACGCTCTCCGAGAAGGCGTTCACCGCCGCCTTGCTGGCCGTGTAGACCGAAAGGAGGTGCAGCGGCCGCGCCGTCACCGTCGACGACACGTTGACGATGACGCCCGCCTTGCGCGCTCGGAATTGCGGCAGCACCGCCCGCACCATGGCGATGGTGCCGAAGGTGTTGGTCTCGAACAGCCTGCGCACCGTCTCCGGCGGCGTGCCTTCCAGCGCGTTGAGGAAGCCGACGCCGGCATTGTTGACCAGCACGTCGACCGGCCCGGCCGCCGCGACGCAGGCGGCGATGCTCTCCTCGTCCGTCACGTCGAGCGGCAAGATCCTGAGCCGCTCGGAGGCCGGCAACACTCCCTCGCGCGGCCGGCGCATGGTGGCAACGACCGACCAGTCGCGCTCCAGAAAAGTGCGGGCCGTCTCCAGGCCAAAGCCGGACGAGCAGCCGGTGATCAAGACCGTCTTCATGACATATCCTCTCGTTTTGCCGATGAGCCGATCATAGATCGCCTCTCCGGGACGTGCTACGATGCATAGTCCAGAATCCTTTTACGGAAGTCCGGAAATGACCGATCCGCTCGCCGAGGTCGTCACGCTGCTGCAGCCCAGCGCCTCCTTCTCCAAGCTGATCGAGGCGGCGGGCGCCTGGCGCGTGCGGCGGGTCGAGGCCGGCCGGCCCTTCTACGCCGCCGTGCTCAAGGGCGCCTGCCGCCTGACGGTCGACGACCACCCGCCGATGATCGTCGAAAAGGGCGACTTCGTGCTCCTCCCCTCGCTCGACGATTTCGCCACCTCCAGCCTCGATCCGCCACCCGAAAACGTCGTGACGCCGCCGGTGGAGATCGGCCCGCGCCGGTTCCGCCTCGGCCGGCGGGACGGCCCGGCCGAGGTGCGCCTGGTGGTCGGCTACTGCGCCTTCGGCTCGGCCGACACCGCGCTCCTGCTGTCGCTGCTGCCGCGCCTCGTCCAGGTGCGCGGCGAACCGCGGCTTGCCACCCTGGTCGAGCTGGTCGACGAGGAGGCCCGCGCCGCCCGCCCGGCCCGCGACGTCGTGCTGGCGCATCTCCTGGAAGTGCTGCTGATCGAGGCCTTCCGCGCCACGGGCCGGACGAGCGCCTCGCCCGGCCTGATCCACGGCCTTGCCGACGAGCGTCTCGCCACGGCGCTCCGCCGCCTGCACGAGAACCCGACGCGCGCCTGGACGGTGCCCGAGCTGGCCCGCGAAGCCGGCCTCTCCCGCTCGGTGTTCTTCGACCGCTTCCGCCGCGTCGTCGGCCTCACGCCGATGGACTACCTGCTCGCCTGGCGCATGGCGCTCGCCAAGGACATGCTGCGGCGAAAGGACGGCAGCATCGCCGCCATCGCCGAACGCACCGGCTACCGCTCCCCCAGCACCTTCACCATCGCCTTCTCCCGGCATGTCGGGATGCCGCCGGGGAGGTATGCGAGGGGGGAGGCGTAAAACCGGCGCCCATCAGTACTGGACCACGCGGATATAGACGATCGGCCGCCCATCGCGGACGAGGGCGATACCTTCATGGCCTGAAGCGGCCCGATCTCACGGCTCCGGCATAGCCACAAACGATCGCCGTCGCGCATCTCGTCGTAAAGTGGAGAAAGCCCCTTTTTGAGCTTTGCCAAGTCTCGAACGTATTGCATGAGATGGTCTGGCAGTCCTTCAGAATGATAGACCAACCAGTCTGAAATCTGTTGCAGCGTGATCTCTTTGACGAGCGCAATATCAGCTGGATCTCGGCTCACTTGGCTTGGCGAAAACATCCCAACCATCGAACGGTGCCCTGCTGATATCCGTGTCGACAACACCTGGAGCCGATTCAGCTTCAAGGCAATCAACCACCTGCCGCGAGCCTGATCAGAGCAGCTTTCGTTTTGGCGACAACCTCGGGCAGGATGAAATGCCCCGCCCACATAGCGCTTCCCGCTCCAGGGATGCCTTATAGTTCCCCCTCGCCCCTTTCGGCCCGAGGTCCTATGCCTTCGCATAGGATGACAGATTTATATATAGGAAACAGATGGATAGTGCATCGCCCTCCACCCTGCCCCCTTCCCATAGGTTGTCATCCTACGCGCAGGCGTAGGACCTCGGGCAGGCTCGAGCGCAATGCCGACATAGCGCTCCCGATCTCATGGGTGCCCCCTGTTTACCTCGCGCCCTTCCGTCCCGAGATAGCCCGCCCTCGCGAGCCATTCGGCGCTATGCATCTGTTCCCTATATATAAATCTGTCATCCTCGCGCAGGCGAGGACCTCGGGCAGGATGGGGCGCAACGCCGATATAGCGCTCCCGATCTCATGGGTGCCCCCATGTTTACCTCGCGCCCTTCCGGCCCGAGATGGCCCGCCCTCGCGAGCCATTTGGAGCTATCCATCTGTTCCCTATATATAAATCTGTCATCCTACGCGCAGGCGTAGGACCTCGGGCAGGATGGAGCGAGCGGCCGATATAGCTGGCCCGCAGAACGCGCACCCATAAAAGCCGTCCTCCCGCCCCACCCCCTACATCCGATGCGGCACGGTCGCCGTGTCGATCCGCCGGTGGATCAGCGAGATGAGGCCCAGGAGGTCTTCGGCGTCCTGCTTGGTCATGTGCCAGTGCGCCGCCGCCTCGTTGGCGGCCGGGTCGCGGAACATGCCGAGCACGCCGCGGATGAGGCTGGCGAAGCCCTTCTGCTCGCTCGCCTGGCTCTCGTTGGCGAGGCCGTTGACCGCCAGCAGCGGCGGGTTGCCGCCGAAGGCGCGCTCGACGAGGTCGGGCTCCCCGTCCGTCAGGCCGGCGCGGTGGCGGATCTTGTCGGCGATGCCTTTCGCCGCCTCCAGCACCACGGGAAAGTAATTGTCGGCCAGCAGCTCCTGCTGGCAGAACCGCATCACCTCGGGATGGCCGCCGCGATAGGTCAGGTCGGCGCGCAGTTCCCGCGCCCGCTTGCTGGCTTCGCTGAGCTTGGTCGCCGCCCTCATCGCCTCCAGCTTGCCCTCCTCGCTGACCATCAGCCCGGCCAGCGCCAGCGCCCGGTTGACGCTGAGCCGCATCAGCTCGAAGCGCTCCGGCTCCTGGGCGAAGCGCTCGGGCTTCATCACCGTGCAGATGAACGCCAGGATGTGCGTCCGGTCGTTGCGCGTCGTCTGGACGTCGGCGAAGGCGTTGATGAGGCGCTGCCGCATCGCCAGGCCGGCGTCGGGCGCCGCGAGGCTCGCCCCTTCGAGCAGCGACGAAATCTCGTCGTCGGTCAGGCCGCCCGGCGTATCGCCGAGCGCGCCGGCGATGGCCTCCAATTGGAGTTGGGTAAAAGTCGTCATGGGTTTTCCCGCTTCGGTTGGAACAATTCCGGCAAAAGCGGATCGCGGCTTTGCGTCCGGAATTGCGTTTTATCAGAGAGATAGAGCTTTTCCGATGATCTGGCCTTCACTGGAAAAGCTCTAAAACAGTCCGCGACGGAATACATTCTGTTCGGACAATAATTTTACGAATTTTAATATGTTCTCTTTTTCGACGAACTGAAGGGTGCCAATAGTATATCAAACCAAATACGAATGCCGTTTTCGCATGCGGGTTGGCTTTTTCTGCAAGGGAGCGAGACGTAACCTGCAATGGCGGCGCCCGAAACGCCCGCGTCCATGCCGTTGTCCGGTCGCCACTCAAAAGGCGCGACGAGCCGGCCCGACTTCGGCTATGACTGCCTGCCGTTCAAACAGGATCCGGAGAACGCCGATGAGCCGATCGTCCACGCTGTTCGCCATGGCCGCCGATGCCGAATACGGCCCCGGCCTCAAGGCGCGCATCACGCCGGTGATGATCGGCGTCGGCCCGGTCGAGGCCGCCGTCAACCTCACCGCCGAGCTGGCCGCCCGCGCCCAGCGGGGCGAATTGCCCAGGCTGGTGGTCAGCCTCGGCTCGGCCGGCTCGCGCAAGCTCAGGCATTGCGAGATCTATCAGGTGACGTCGATCGCCTATCGCGACATCGACGCCTCCCCCCTCGGCTTTGCCAGGGGCACCACGCCGCTCACCGACCTGCCGGCCGTCGTGCCGCTGCCGCTGCGCATCCCCGGCGTGCCGGAGGCCAGCCTGTCGACGGGCGGCAACGTCGTCTCCGGCGCCGCCTACGACCTGATCGATGCCGACATGGTGGACATGGAAACCTTCGCCGTCTGGCGCGCCTGCCGGAAATTCGCCGTGCCGATGCTCGGCCTGCGCGGCATCTCCGACGGCAAGGCCGAGCTCAGCCACATCGGCGACTGGACCGAATACCTCCACGTCATCGACGAAAAGCTGGCCGCCATTGTCGACAGGATCCTGGCGGGGGATGTCCGGGGGCTGAATCCCTGAGTGAAGCGAGCCGCCGGTCTCAATGCCGCGAGGCGGTGCCCGTCACCATCAGGCGCAGGCCGAGGGCGACCATCACGCAGCCGGTGAAGCGCTCCTGCCAGACGAGCAGCGCCGGCCAGCGGGTCAGCCAGTGCCCGACCGTGCCGGACGCCACGGCCACCGACCCCAGCGACAGCACGCCGGACAGCTTCTGGATCGCCCCGAGGATCAGCAGCTGGCTCCACACCGGGCCGGCGGCGGGATCGATGAACTGCGGCAGGAAAGCGAACATGAACAGCAGCGACTTGGGATTGGTCAGGTTGTTGAGGCAGCCCTCGCGCACGGCCGCCCAGTCCGACACGCGGCGGCGCACGCCCTGCCGCCTCTCCGCCGGCCGGCGGCTCGACCACAGCATCCGGCTTCCGAGGTAGATGAGGTAGAGCGCGCCCGCCCATTGCAGCACGGCGAGACTGGCCGGATAGGCCTGCATCAGCGACGCGAGGCCGAGCACCAGAAGCCCCACCTGGATGGCGCCGGCCACGAAGATCATGCCGGCGACCGTCAGCAGCGCCACGCGCCGCCCCTGGCCGACACCGCGCGCCAGCACCAGCATCATGTCCGGCCCCGGCGTGATCTCCAAGAGGAACAGCGCGGCGAGGAAGGTCAAAAGCGTCGGCAAGGTCGGCATCGGCGGCATTCCCCCGGACAATCCGCCGCTAGCTGAACCCGCCACGCACGCCTGTCAAGGCAATGCCGGCCCGCAACGGCAGGGAAATGATCCATTCCGAAATTTATGGAATAAAATCAGTGATATAAGGCTGGCACCCTCTGCTTAGGCGGAGGATGAAATCTGATAGATAGCTATGTATATGTTTCCTATATATAATTCTGTCATCCTACGCGCAGGCGCAGGACCTCGGGCAGGATGAAACGAGCGGCTGATATCGCGCTCCAAGAACGAAGGGCGCCCTATAGAACCCTCATAGCCCTTTTCGGCCTGAGGTCCTACGCCTGCGCGTAGGATGACAAATTTATATATAAGAAACAAATGGATAGGGGAAATAGCCGGATAGGGGAAACAGCCGGATAGCGCATTGCCCTCCATCCTGCCTCCCCTCCCCATAGGGTGTCATCCTACGCGCAGGCGTAGGACCTCGGGCAGGATGAAGCGATCGGCCGATATAGCGCTCCACGAACCAGGGGCGCCCTATAGATCCCTCATCACCCCTTTCGGCCCGAGGTCCTATGCCTTCGCATAGGAGGACAGTTTTATATATAGAAAACAGATGGATAGCGCATCGCACTCCATCCTGCCTCCCTTTCCCATAAATCTGTCATCCTGCGCGCAGGCGCAGGACCTCGGGCAGGATGAAACGAGCGGCCGGTATAAATCTCCAGGCACATCCCGCCCTCGTTGCGCCTCCCCCTCGCCCTCTGTATCTTTCCTCATCCATAGCGAAGACGGCCTTCCCCTTCATCGGGCCATCTCGGGACGACCCGGCTCTCCGGAGGGTTTATTTTCATGCGTTCCCTTCCCGACCGTATCCGCCACGTCATCCTGTTCGAGATCATCGGGCTGGCGCTGGTCACGCCGCTCGGCGCCCTGGCCTTCGGCCAGCCGATGCTGGACATCGGCGTGCTCAGCGCCATCATCGCCGTGGTCGCCACGCTGTGGAACCTCGCCTACAACTACCTGTTCGACCTGATGCTGAAATATGCCCGCGGCCACACCGCCCGGGACACGGCGATGCGCGTCTTCCACGCCGTCCTGTTCGAGGTCGGCCTGCTCGCCGTGCTGATGCCGCTCATCGCCGCCTATCTCGGCATATCGCTGTGGCAGGCGCTGATGATGGATATATCCTTCGCGCTTTTCTACATGGCCTATGCCTTCGTCTTCAACTGGGGCTACGACCGATTGTTTCCGCTGCCGGAGTGGCAGATACAATCATAAGTCAGGTTTGCGCAACCTGTGCGGTATATTGTCCAGCACCTGAAGACAATATCAGGGAGATCTTCGGATGACCCAGCACGTTCTTCTCGCCGGCGGCAGCGGGCTGATCGGCGGCCTCGTGCGCAGCCGGCTCGACACGCGGCGCGACGTCGACCTCGTCGGCCTGACGCGGCGCGGCTCGCCCGCGGCCGGACACCAGGTGGATTTCGAGCAGCTCTGCGCCACGCCCGGCGCCCTGCTGAGCCCGCTCGCCCCCGACGGCCTCGACGTCGGCGTCTCCTGCCTCGGCACCACCATCCGCGCCGCCGGCTCCGAGGCGGCGATGTTCCGCGTCGACCACGACTATGTGCTCGCCGTGGCGCAGGGCGCGCGGGCGCTCGGCGCCCGCCAGTTCATCCTGGTCAGCTCGGTCGGCGCCGGCGGCCCCGGCTTCTACCTGAAGACCAAGGGCGCCATCGAGCAGTCCGTCGTCGACCTTGGCTTCGAACGGGTGGACCTGATCCGCCCCGGCTTCCTCACCGGCCACCGCGCCGAGCCGCGGCCGCTCGAAGCCATCGGCCAGCGCGTGTTTGCCGTCCTCACCCCGGTGATGAGCGGGCCGCTGGCGCGCTATTCGGCCATCGCTGCCGAAACCGTGGCCGACGCCATCGTCGCGCTGATCGGCCGCGAGGGCGGCGGCCGCCACGTGCACGAGAACGAGGAACTGAAGGCGTTGGGCGCCACCCGGCAGTAGCCGGTCACTCGCCGGTGAGGCGGGTCCAGCCCATGTTCCGGCAGACGACGCCGGCCAGCACGCAGCCGTGCGTCGTCATCGACCGGTCGCGGACGGTGACGGTCAGCCGATAGGTGCGGTTGCGCCGGATGTCGAAGGCGGTGCCCGACCAGCGGCCGGCATCGACCGCCTTGACGTTCATCACCAGCCTGTCGCCAGCCCGTTCGCCGCGGGTCCCGGCGCGCACCCAGGTGTTGACGGCGCAGATCTGCGCCCCGCATCGCTCGACGCGCACCCTGGTCTTGCCATCGCCGCGCGCCCACAACCCGAACGGCGACGGACCGGCGGCGGCGGCAAGATCGGCGGCCGCCAAAAGCGACGCGAGCACGGCGGCGACGAGCGCGCCACGGGACAAGGTCATGGTCGTTCTCCTCTCGCGCGGGGCTGCGGCGGACGGGACGGCCCGGCCAACTCATGGGAAGACGCGCGAGAGGGGTGAAGGTTTCAAATGAGGGCGGATAGGGGCGGTTTTTGTCGGGGAAGGTGGAGGCTCCAGAAGGCAAGCGAACCGGGGGGAGGGCCATATGCGCTCCGACGGCGACCGGTCCCGCCCGGCTCGTTCGCCAACACGAGCAGGCGACGGGCCTGACTCAATTGCAGCTTCAGGCCGCGATAGAGCGGTCGATATCGGATTCATCTCGCTCGATTTTACCGTGGTTCTTCAACAGGGAATTGATTACCCAGGTAGAAACATCGAAATATTCGGCTGCATCCTGCTGTCTATCTTCGGAATAATCACCGCGCATGAAGTCCTCGACCGCATCAAACGGTGCAAGCAGCTCTGCGGCAAAGGATCGCTGCGCCTTTTGGCGGTAGGTATAGACAGGAGTCACCGGATGTAGAGCGCCGGAGCAGTTGATAAGCTGATCACCGACAATTCGAGCCAGCGCGAAGCGGCGGCCAACCTTATAGCGTTGAGACAGCACAATACTCGAATTTATCCCGTTCGGATCATCCAGCGCAAAGGAGAGTTCAGACATTCCTTGCGGTTCGGTGGAAAGAAGGCTTGCCTTCGCTCCCGCCATATCCACGAGCTTGTGATCGGAGAGCTTTCCGTCTTTGAGGCACTCCTGTTCCCGGACAAGGGCAGCGGCAACCACGCCAAGCTTCCACGCCGGAACTTCGGTCGGTCTAGGCAACTGCTCTCTCGACTGCAATGTCAGGGCGCTCCGTGGCGCAGCATTGAAACCGATGGATGCCGCCGCCGCTTCGAAGTCCTCGGCCTTTCGCATCTTGCTGCCGAGGCGAGCCATGGCAGCCGCCACCTCATCAACGGCATCCTTGCCCAGCCGCTCGCGTCCCGCCAGCAAGTCGTCAATGGCGTTGTCGTCAATGGCGTCCGGGTCCCGCCCCATCAACGCCTCAAGCCGCCTCCTGATCGCGAGGTCGGGATCCTTGCGCTCTTCGAGAATGTCTTTCCAGAGACGGTCGAGATTGGTTTCGGCAATCTTGCCTTCACGCAGCCTGCCGGTCACACGTGGCATGAATTCGTCGACCGCCCGCTCGAACAGGGTCGAGGGAACAATGACCGGTGTGGCTCCGACATAACGAAATGGCCTGGCATCCGGCTTGGACGAGGCGCGTGATAACAGAAAAGTTCGCTGTCCATCCGACCAAATTTCGATGTTCGGCCAGACGTAGCCTTCACCGATCGTATTCATCTGATGGACCATATTCCAGTCAGACGCGCCGGGACGCGGCTCCCATCTCAGGCGCCACCAATTCCAGGCCAGCCATTCGGCGAAATAATAAGTGGAAACGAGCGGTCCGGTTCTGAAACCATCGAGATAATAGTCGAACCCCTCGGTGAGCGACTGGCCATTTGCCTTGATCGAAAGCATGCCGAAGGCCGCCCGCTCTTCCGGCGTCCCCTCGTCAAGGACCTCAGGCGTGAGACTGAATTCTAGCCCCGCGGTCATCGCTTTTTCCATTCCGCCAAAACATACTGCCGAACAGCCATCTCGTCTTCACCGATGCGATATCCGTGATAGTCGGACTCCTGGTCGGGCTTGGCTTTTGCCTCGTAGACTTCACCGTCACCGTCGACGGCCCAGACATACTTGGGCAAGCCGCCAGGCTCAAAGCGACTTACCATACCACGCAGAATCCCATCGCGGAAAAGCTGCGACGCTTCCGTGATCAGGATGGAGCGAAGCGCATCGCACGCTGATTTCGTCGGCCTTGGATTGTGGCTTGGAGTGAAGCCGTAGTCGCCGGGGTGGAGCTTATGGTTCGCGGAGCCTACATAGCGGACCTTTTCCAACAGCGCCCGGCGCTGCTGAAGGCTGGTCGCAGCTGCCTCCCAGACGCGCCTGTCCGGGCGATTGCCCTCGCGCTTTCTGCCAGCCATTGGCTATGCTCCTCAAGGCCCCAGTATCTGCCAAGCTCCTGACCATTCTTCCTCAATTCGGTCAGAACCGCTTGCTACCGATCCGTAGCATGGCGAAACGCGGAAACATAGAGCGTGCCTCGGTCCCAGCCTGCCGACAGCGATCATGGAATGGCCGGTCGGCAATCGCGGGCCATGGCGGTGAGCAGCCGCACGCCACCTAAACCGGTTACGCCATTGCCTGTTGCGCGCCCCTTCCGCACTATTCCTTTCCGACCTCTCCACCCCGGAGCCACTCTCCATGCCCAACCGCCCCTCTGCCATTGCCCACTGGAGCGACATCGAGCAGCCCGAGTGGCACTATGACGGGGACGAGGAGATGATGGGTCTCGACGCGCCGTTCAGCGAGCTCTTCGGCCTTTCAAGGCTCGGCATCCACCATGTGCGGCTGGCGCCCGGCCGGCGCAGTTCGTTTCCGCATGCCGAGAGCGCCGACGAGGAGTTCGTCTACGTGATCGAGGGCGAGCCCGATGTCTGGCTCGATGGCCATCTCTACCGGCTGAGGCCGGGCGACGCGGTGGGCTTTCCGGCCGGCACCGGCCTTGCCCACACCTTCCTCAACAACACCGGCGCCGAGGTGCGCCTCCTGGTGGTCGGCGAGCGCACCAAGCCGGAGAACCGCGTGGTCTATCCCAGGCATCCCGAAAGGCGGCCGCTGCACCCCGACTGGTGGGACGGCGCGCCCGAACGCCCGCTCGGCCCGCATGACGGCAAGCCGGATGCCAAGGGCGACTGAGGCACTTCGGAGCCCCATATCCACCGCCCGTTCAATCCTGCCTGAGGTCCCCGCCTTCGCGGGGATGACAGAATTATATAATGGGAACAAATATATAGATTGTCATCCCCGCGAAGGCGGGGACCTCGGGCCGAAAGGAGCTGGCGGCCGATATCGATCTTTGGAGAATACGGCGCATACCGGATCGCCCAAGCATGGAGCGCGGCGCCGGCCGGCCGGATGCGCAGGGCAAGGGTAAGCCCCGGCGCTTGAGGCCCATCGCCGCCAGCGGCGCCCCCGCCTATCGGCGTACTTGCCGTTACGCCCTCTTCTCGCTCTTCAGGGCGGCCATGCGCATGCGATGGAAGTAGAGGGCGCGGTCGGCCGAGGCGCGGTCGATTTCGGCGTAGTTGCCGGCCCAGGCCTCGGCGGCCGAGGGCGCCTGTCCGAGATGCTCCGCCCGCAGCCGCGACAGCTTCAGGTAAGCCTCGTCGCCGATGTTCAGGCTGCGGCAGACCACGGCGAGGCCGAAGTCGTTGTCGTGGTTGAGGACATTGGCGATGTGCGCCTCCTCGAGCCCGCTCACCTGGGTGAGGAGTTCGGCCACCGCCTCCATCCGGCCCTCCTGGGCAAAGCCGGCGATGGCCTCGTCGAGCGTGACGAGCCGCTGCCGGATCCGCCGCAGCAGGCAGGAGATCTCCTGCTCGAGCTCCTGCTTGCGCTGGCGCGCCACGTCGGCCGCCTCGGTCACCAAGAGTGCCGCGAAGTCCGGCGACAGGGCGGCGAGGTTTTCCAGCTTGGCGCGCGCCTCGGCGTCGAACGAGGCGACGGCCCGCACCAGCCGGTCGGGCGGCATGTCGGCCCGCCGCGACAGGGCGATCAGCACCTTGGGATAATCGAGGCCGCGCGTCGCCAGCCGCTCGAGGCCGACGTCGGAAAAGCGCGCCGTGGCGTTGTTGGTCACCCCTTCCAGAACCTCGCCGTCGCCGCGGTCGGCCAGCACCTCGGTCACCGTTTCGCCGAGGCCCTTGCGCCGGGTGATCGCCAGAAGATGCCCCTGGCTCAGCGAGCCGGCCAAGTCGCGCAGATCGCCGTCGGTCAGCGCTTCGGATTGCTCCAGCATCACGCCGGAGACGACGAGCGCCTCGTCCGAGGCAAGCCGCAGCGCCAGCGCGCGCGGCGTATAGCCGAGCGGCGCCATCTCGGCGGAAACCCGCGCCCGCACGTCGACCGACACCTGATCGACCAGCCGGCAGAGGATATCGCCGAACAGCTTGGTTTCCGCGTCGGTGTGGTTTTCCGCGCCGTCGGTGAACAGCTCGGAGATCAACACCAGCAGGTCGCGGCGGCTGTCGCTGGATTTTTCCTGGCTGAGAGCAATCAATCTGTCGAACATCATGGTCTCACCGCTCTTTCGGGAGCACGCGCCGGCCACATCCGATCTGGCCGACAGGTGACTGCTCCGACGTCCTCCTGGCACCGCCGTCCCAACTTCAAAGATGGAAGCTTTTCCGGCGAACCATACGCAATCTACGTAATTACCAATACGAGAAACTTCAAAGACAACCCTTAACGCAGGGCCGAAAGCCACAAATGCATGAGTTTAGCGTTACGAATGTCTTGCAAGAAACGTTCGAAACCGACGCATTAACCGGCTGGGGATCGAAGCGGCCGGCGGCATGGGGATCCAGCGCGGTGCAAACTCTGTCGATCTATATCCGCCGCTCGCCTTTTCCTGCCCGAGGTCCCCGCCTTCGCGGGGATGACAACTTGATAGATGCCCGTACGAGCCACTACCACTCTGTTTCCTATATATAATTCTGTCATCCTGCGCGCAGGCGCAGGACCTCGGGCAGGATGGGATGATCGGCCCATATCGATCGCACTTCTCTTTCGGACCGCCCTATATCCGCCGCTCGCCTTTTCCTGCCCGAGGTCCCCGCCTGCGCGGGGATGACAACTTGACGGATGCCCGCGCGAGCGGCTATGGCTCTGTTTCCTATATATAATTCTGTCATCCCCGCGCAGGCGGGGACCTCGGGCAGAATGGAACAAGCGGCCCATATAGGGCTGCAATCATTCCCCCGGCGCCGCCACGTCGTTCAGCCGCCGCGGCAACCTCGCCGCGACGACGAACGTGCCCAAATGCAGCGCCGCCAGCAGGAAAAACGCCGCCGCATAGGCCACCGGAACCGCCACGCCGCCGGCGCCCGCCGCCAATCGCCAGGCCAGGAAGGTGGCGGCGAGCGTCGTCATGGTCGGGCCGCCGAGCCGCTGCACGATGTTGATCGACGTCGTCGCCATCGGCAGCCGCCGGCGCTCCACCGAGGCGTAGGCGGCGGTCATCGACGGCAGGCCCACCGCGCTCATGCCCATGCCGCGCAGGAACAGCGCCGGCACGAGCACGCCAAGGGAGAACCCCTCCCTCGCGAGATAGGGAAAGGCCAGCGTCGCCAGGAACGCCAGGAGCGCGCCGCCCGCCGATGTCAGGCGGATGCCGAAGCTTTTCGTCAGCCGGCCCATCAGCGGGTAGACCACCATCATGCCGATGCCCTGCGGCGCCAGCATCCAGCCCATTTCGCCGGGCGTGCGGCCGCAGGCGGCGATCAGGAAGGCCGGGATCAGCATCTGCCCGGCGAACATGCCGCCGTTCGACAGGAACTGCGTCACGGCGGCGGTGGAAAACACCTTGCCCCGGAAGAGCCGCAGGTCGACCAGCGCCTCGCCGCCCTTCCGGCGCGCCGTCCATAGGAACGCCGCCATCATGGCAACGCCGAGCGCCAGGCACACCCGCCCCACGGTCTCGCCGATCTTGTCGGAGCCGTAGAGGAACAGCGCCAGGCCGGGCGACAGCAGCATCAGCCCGACCCAGTCGAGCTTGCGCCGCGCCGCCTCGTCGCGGTCGGCCGGCAGCAGCAGCGCCGCCAGCACCAGCGCCAGCCCGCCGACCGGCAGGTTGACCAGGAACAGCCAGCGCCAGGAGGCGTATTGCAGGATGGCGCCGGCGATGATCGGCCCGAGCACCGGCGCCAGCAGCACCGGCAGCGCCATGATCCCGACGACGCGCGCCATCTGCCGGCCGGCCGCCCGGGCGATCATCATCTGGGCCATCGGCGCCAGCAGGCCGCCGCTCAGCCCCTGCAACAGGCGAAAGGCGATCAGCGACTCCGCCGACCAGGCGAAGCCGCACAGCGCCGACGACAGGGTAAAGGCGGAAAAGCACCAGAGATAGAGCGCCTTGGCGCCGATCCGGTCGACCAGCCAGCCGCTCAGCGGCAGCACCAGGGTGAGCGCCAGCAGGTAGCCGCTGGTCACCCACTGGATGACCGTAAGCGTGCTCCGGAGATCGGCGGCGAGGCTGGTCAGCGACACGTTGACGATGGTGGCGTCGAGCTGCGACAGCAGCGAGCCGAACAGCGCCACGCCGGAAATCTTCCACACCTCGGGGCTCAGCCTGTCCGGCGCGGCCATCGGCTCAGCCATCGGTCGGGGCGTTGCCGCCGTGGAAGCGGCCGAACAGCCGCGCCGTCAAAAGCCCCATGGCGAGCAGGCCGAGGCCGGCGGCGCCCGCCTGATCGCTGGCGCGGATGTCGAAGCTGCCGACCCGGGCGATCAGCAGATAGCCGACGACGAAATTGAGAAAGCCCCAGGCCACGTTGACCGTCGACGACGACAGCCCCTCGCCCGGCGGCCTGGCGAACGGGCTCTGGAACGGCCGGCCCATCACGCCTGAGACGAAATGCGGCACGCCGTTGGCGAGCGCGGCACCGCCGACAAGATAGGAGAGATCGTGAAGCCAGACCATGTCGGGCCCTCCGCATTGCGGCCAACGGCTCACTCGGCCTCGCTCAGCCGCTTGATCAGGGGGATGGCGGCCACCAGCAGCCGCCGCTCGTCGGCGTCGAGCCCGGCCATGGCGGCCATCAGCCACTTCTGCTTGGCGGCGCTGCGCTGGCGCCGCGCCGCGAGACCGGCCTCGGTCGGCGCGAACAGCACCTGCCGGCCGTCGGTCGGATGCGGCTGGCGCACCACCAGCCCCTCGCGCTCCAGCTCGGCCAGCGTGGCGCCCATCGATTGCGGCTTCACCGCCTCGGCCCGCGCCAGATCGGCCGTGGTCATCGGTCCGCCGCGCGTCAGCCGCGCCAGCGCCGCGGTCTGCGACCAGGAAAGACCATCGGCATTGGTCTCGCTGCGCAGACGCCGCAACAACTGGCCGACCGCCAGCGTCAGCTCGGTAACGGCCGCCTCGAGCGGCATATCTGAAGACATGCTCATGGCCGAGACATACATCTCGACAGGAAAACTTGCAAGTCCGGCTGTTGATTTATGTGCAGCGCTCCCCGCCTGAAGCCCTATATGCGCCTCCCGTCCCATCCTGCCCGAGGTCCTGCGCCTCACACGTAGGATGACAACCGATGGATAGGCTATCCGTCTGTTTTATATACATAAAACTGCAATATAAAACTGTCATCCCGCGCGAAGGCGCAGGACCTCGGGCCGAAAGGGGCGAGGGGTTCATATAGGGCACCGAGCTTGATGGAGCGTCGGCGGTTCGGTCGGCTATCGACAAGCCTATGATATATAAAAACATATCGCGTTGCCCCTATGATATGTTTTTATAGATCGATCTTGAGCTAATGCGTTCAACGCGATATATTTATCTATATCACCACCAACAACGGATATAGAAAAGCAGATCACGCCTTGCCCTACGAAACCGAGCATATCGCCAGCCGGCTGAAAGAGGCACGGCAAGACAAGGGCCTGAGCCAAAGGGAGCTGGCGGCGCGATCCGGCGTGCCCCAGTCGCACATCTCGAAGATCGAGGCCAATGCCGTCGATTTGCGGCTGTCCAGTCTCGCCGCCCTTGCTCACGCCCTCGACCTGGAGCTTCTCCTCATCCCGCGCAAGGCGGCGCCGGCCGTGCATTCGATCGTGCGCGGCCTGACCGCGCAGGCGGCCGGAAAAGGCAGCGGGCCGGCCTACAACCTCGATGACGAGGAGGACGGCGATGGCTGACGTCTCCGTCCTGAACGTCGACCTGCATGGCAAAACCATCGGCACGCTGACCCGGTTTGCCGGCGACCGCAGCCTCTTTGCCTTCAACGAGGACTATATCGGCGATCCCGGACGTCCGACCCTGGGATTGTTCTTCAAGGATGCCTTCGGCGCCCTGCGCACCGACTTCCCACCCGTCCAGACGAAAATCCTGCCGTTCTTTTCCAACCTGCTGCCGGAAGGGCATTTGCGCCGCTATCTCGCCGAACAGGCGGGCGTCCATCCGGAGCGCGAATTCTTCCTGCTGTGGGCCCTCGGGCGAGACCTGCCCGGCGCCGTCACCGTCGGCCCCGCCGACGGCGAGGCATGGCCGCCCGACGCCATCGGCCGGCGCGGCGACGACAAGGCCGCCGCCGGGGACGACATGCTGCGCTTCTCGCTGGCCGGCGTGCAGCTCAAATTCTCCGCCGTTCAAGGCGCCCGCGGCGGCCTGACCGTCCCGGCCTCCGGCGTCGGCGGCGACTGGATCGTCAAGCTGCCCTCGCCCGAACACGCGGGCATTCCCGAGAACGAATACTCGATGATGCGCCTCGCCGGCCTGCTCGGCATGGACGTGCCGAAGATCGATCTCGTCGACATCGACGGCATTTCCGGCTTGCCGGACGGCACGCGGCGCCTGGGCGGCAAGGCCTTCGTCATCGAGCGCTTCGATCGTTCGCCGGGTGGCGGGCGGGTTCACATCGAGGATTTCGCGCAAGTGTTCGGCGTCCACGGTGATGATAAATACAAGAAAGCCAGCATGCGCTCCGTCGCCAGGGTCGTCGCGGCGGAAGGAACGGACGAGGATACAAGGGAGTTCATCCGCCGCCTGACGTTCAACACCCTGATCGGCAACGGCGACATGCACCTCAAGAACTGGTCGCTGATCTATCGCGACGGCCGCACCGCGTCCCTGGCGCCGGCCTATGATTTCGTGTCCACCATCGCCTATGTCCCGGGCGACCGGTTCGCGCTCAACTACAGCCGGACGAAGGACTTCTCGGGCTACGACGAGGACGAGCTCGCCCATCTCGCCGCCAGGGCCGCGCTGCCGCAGAAAAGGCTGATCGACACCGCCCGCGAAACGGCCGCCGACTTCGGGGCGATCTGGAACAGGGAGAAAAACCACCTCCCCCTGTTCGACAACGTGCGCGAGGCGATCGACGCCCTGCTGCCGACCCTGCCCTTTGCCAGGGCGGCCGGCAAATGAGCCCTGCCCGGCGCCGCTATCCCGCCGGCCCGCCGCTTGCCGCGAATCGCGCCGCCCGCTAGCCTCCGCCCACAGGCGTGGCCCGCGCCTCCTCCCTCCTTTTGGGGAAGCATCGGACATGCAGGGTGATCCAGCATCGTCGAGCCGTCTGTTCGGGCATCGCATGAGGAGGGGTTGCGTTTCGGCCCGCTACGGAGGTCGCGATGAAGCTGTCTGCCCCCATATTTCAACTGAAACGCCGCGCCAGACTGATGGCCCGCGCCGGCGATCTGCCGCTCCACGAAGCGCTCGACCGGATCGCCCGCCAGGAGGGCTTAGCCCGCTGGAGCCTCCTGTCCTCCCGCGTCGCCGCCGGGTCGCCGTCCGAAACGGTGCTGTCCCGGCTCGAGGAGGGCGACCTGCTGTTGATGGCCGGCCGTCCCGGCCATGGCAAGACGGCGTTCGGGCTCCAACTGCTGCTCGAGGCGGCGCGCGCCGGCCGCCGGGCCGTGTTCTTCACGCTGGAGTTCACCGAGGAGCAGACGAAAGCCCACCTGACGGCTCTGGAAATGCCGCCGCTCGGTCTGGCCGGCAAGGTGGAAATCGTCACCTCCGAGGCCCTCGGCGCCGACTACATCATGCGATATCTCACGGGTGCCGCGCCGGGATCGCTGGCGGTGATCGACTACCTGCAGATCCTCGACCAGCAGCGCAGCAAGCCGGCGCTGTCCGAGCAGATCCGGGCCCTCGGCGCCTGCGCGAAACAGACCGGCCTCATCCTCGGCTTCATCTCGCAGATCGACCGATCCTTCGATCCGTCCACCAAGCGCCTGCCCGACATCGGCGACATCCGTCTGCCCAACCCCGTCGACCTCGGCCTGTTCACCAAGGCCCTGTTCCTGCATGACGGCGAAGCGCGGTTCCAGGACAGGAGGACGTAACCGCCAACGGCCACCGCCGCCCCTCACCCTCCCCGCGTCGACGCGTCCGAAAACCGCGCCTCCAGCGGCCCGAGATTCCCCTCCCGCCGCTCGGTCAGGAGGCCGTAGAGCTCGGGCCGGCGGCCGCGCAGCCAGCGCTGGCCGGTGCATCTGTCGAGCAGCGAAAGGTCGAGGTCGGCGCTGACCAGGGCGTCGGCGGCCGCCGAGGTTTCGGCGACGATCCGGCCGTAGGGGTCGAGGATCATGGCGTTGCCGGTGCGCACTTCGTCCTCGTCCTGGCCGATGCCGTTGCTGAAGACGAGGAACATTCCGTTGTCGTGGGCGCGGGCCGGCAGCCAGCGCATCAGCCATTCCCGGCCGTTGGAGCCGAGGATTTCCGCTTCAATGGCGGTGGGGTCGTCGTGCCGGCGCGTCCATTTTTCGACCGGAATGGGCTTCATGCCGTGCGGGCTGACCGAGTTGCAGCCGCCCGTCTGGTGCGGCGCGATCAGCAGCTCGGCGCCCAAGAGCGCCGTCGCCCGGGCGTTTTCGACGAGGTTGTTGTCCCAGCAGATCAGGATGCCGGCCCGGATGCCCCAGGGCGTGTCGAACACCGTGTAGCGGTCGCCGCTGGCGATCAGCCCGTGCTCGAAGGCGTGCAGCTTGCGATGGCGGTGCACCGCCCCATCCGGCAGGCACACCGCATAGGCGTTGTAGAGCGCGCCGTCGGCGCCGCGCTCCAGGAAACCGGCGCCGATGGCGATGCCGAGCTGCCGGGCGAGCGCCGCGACGGCGGTGATGGATGGCCCCGAAAGCGGCTCGGCCAGCGCCTGAAGGCCCGCCGCGTCGAGCTTCGGCACGTGCCAGTAGCCGGTGATGCACATTTCCGGAAAGACGACGAGCTGGCTGCCTTCCCGCAGCGCCTGCCGCGTGAACTCGGCGATGCGCTGGAGATTATAGGCCTTGTCGCCAGCGCGATGCTGGAACTGCACGGTGGAAACCTTGAGCGTCATGGCCGTCCCTCCTGTTGCTGGACACGAGCTTGCTCCCCTTGCCTTCCATCTGTAAAATGACAAATTATCCTGCAATTATTCGGTCATGGAATGGACCTGAAGCTTCTCCGCTCTTTCGTCGAGCTCGTCGAAGCCGGCCACTACGGCAAGGCGGCGGCAAGGCTCTGCGTCACCCAGTCGACGCTGACCAAGCAGATCCAGGCGCTGGAAGCCGCCGTCGGCGGTGTGCTCGTCGAGCGCGGCCGGCATGGCGCCCGGCCGACGGCGCTCGGCGAACTGCTGCTGGCCGAGGCGCGGCCGCTCATCAAATCGAGCGAGGAGGCCGACGCCCGGCTGAGGCGCGCCAGCGCCGGCCTGACCGGCCGGCTCGACATCGGCTTCGGCATCTCGACGCTGATCGCCGCGCCGGCGCTGATCGCCGGCTTCCGCCAGCGGGTGCCCGATTGCCGCATCACGCTCGACGACATGGCCTCGCGCCGGCAGCACGAGCGCCTGTCGGCCGGCCGGCTCGACGTCGGCTTCTGCCGGGCGCCGGAAGCCGACGGCGAATTGTCCTTCGCGCCCATCCTCACCGAGCACCTGGCGCTGATCACGCCGCACGGCGTCGCGCTGCCGGCGCCCGACCGCCTCGGCGATCTCAACGATCTCGGCTTCGTGGCGCTGTCGCCCCGCCGCGGTCCCGGGCTCGACGCCCAGATCGGGACATGGTGCGAGGCAGCCGGCTTCCGGCCGCGCGTCGTCCAGCAGGCCGACGACATCCTCACCGTGCACGCCGTGGTCGCGGCGGGGCTCGGCGCGGCGCTGCTGCCCTGGCACGGCGTCGAGGCGCTGGGCGGCCGCACGCAGCACACGCGGCTTTCCGGCAAGGGCGCCAGCTGGCCGATCGGGCTTTGCTGGCGCACAACCGACACCAACCCGCTGCTGCTGCGGTTCATCGATCATGTGAGGGGGACAGGAGGAATGCAGGCGCTTTAGATCATTCGTCCCCCTCGCTTTCGGACGCAAAGCCCTATATGCGCGCGCCGCCCTTTCCGGCCCGAGGCCCTGCGCCTCACGCGCAGGATGACAGATTTATGTATAAAAAACAAATACATAGGTTGTAGCCCAAGGTGGAAACGCGCATCCTGCGGCAGACCGCCGCTGTGGTGAACCGTGATCCATCCCTATATCGGCAGCATGCCCTTTCCGGCCCGAAGACTTCCGCCCTCGCGGAGATCAACAATCTATCCGGCTGATTCCTATATATAATTCTGTCATCCTACGCGAAGGCGTAGGACCTCGGGCAGGAAGGGGCAAGGGGCCGATATAGGGCGCCCCCACCTCTGCCCACACCATATCAGGCAGCACCCCGCTTGCCGGATCGCCGGCGCATGACCATCAGCCCCGCCACGGTCAGGGCCGCCTCCATCCGGCTGCACGGCAAGCTCGGCTTTGCCGAGGTCGGCCTGCTGCCCGAGGTCGGCATGAAGTTCGGCAAATGGCTCGACCTCGCCTTCCTGCAACTGAAGCTGGACGACCGCGCCACGCCCGACGCGCCGCCCGCATGACGGCCATCGCCCCGCCGATCGCAGCCGGCGGCGCGCTTCCCCATCTATATCGGCCGCTCGCCCATCCTGCCCGAGGTCCCCGCCTGCGCGGGGATGACAGGTAAATTATATATATAAAACAATATGATATGTTGGAACCCCTTTCCATCAAACTGTCATCCCCGCGAAGGCGGGGACCTCGGGCCGAAAGGGGCGCGACGTTCATATCGCGCTCCCCCCAAACGCAAAAGCGGGGCGATCCCTCGCCCCGCCCTGCTTTTCCAAAGACGCAAATTACTAAATTACTGCCCGAGGCCGATCTGCTTCATGAAGTCCTGGTTGTCCCAGAACAGGTATTCCTCGTCCATCACGCCGTCCCCGGTCCAATGGCCGATCGTCGCCATGGAGAGCTTGAAGGGCTTGCCCGTCGGCGGAATGGTCTTGCCGCCGCCGATCGGCATCGGCTTGGTGAACGTGCCCTCCAGGAGGCCGATCACCCCGGTCCACTCGCCCTTGCCGAACTTCACCGGATGCTGCTCGATGCGCGTATCCGGCGCGAACACGAACATCGGCTTCAGCGCCTCGATGTGGTCGTGCAGCCCCTTCGTCGTCGTGCCGTCCGGGTAGTGCACCAGGATGTCCCTGGCGTGGCTCTCGCCGAGGCGATCCCACTTCTGGTGGGTGTAGACGTCGAAATCCAGCGTGTCGAAGGTGTCGAGGTTCCTGGCGACGGTGGCCTCGTCCTGCTGATACCTGGACAGCTCCTCGAGGAGCGCCGGCACCGGCTTGCCCGCATCGGCGGCGGCGGCGGCCGAGGCGCCGGCAACGATCGACAGGGCGGAAACGGCGGCGGCAAACAGCTTGGTCATGATGAAACGTCCTGAACGGGAAAGAGAAAAATCAAGCGGCGAGCGGCAGCCAGACCGGCGTGATCGCCGTACCCAAGCCGGCGCCATAGCCGAGGTAGATGTTGAGGCCGGCCAGCGCCTCCAGATAGCGGGCGTTCCCGAGCCCGCCGGCATCGACCACCGCGAAGCCCATCGAGCGCGCCAGATCGGCCGCCACCGCCTTGGCGTCGGCGCTGTCGGAGGCGAGGAAGGCCGGCACGTCTCGGCCGCCCTCGGCCTTCCGGCCGCTGGCCAGCACCTCGGCGAACACCGTGTTGAAGCCCTTCACCAGCAAGGCGCCCGGCACCGCCCCGGCGATCTCCTCGGCGGCCGAGGTGGTGTGGCCGATGGTCAGGCCCATGTAGTCGGCCGTCAGCGGGTTGGTGATGTCGATCACCGGCACGCCGTCGAGATCGCCCAGCGCCTTCAGCGCGGCAACGGCGTTGTCGTAGGGCACGGCCAGGACGATCGCGTCGGCCTTGCCCGCGTCCCTGGCGCCGACGGCCGCCGCGCCGACCGCCTTCGCCACCTCGGCCGCCTTGGCGGCGTCGCGCCCCATGAGGCCGACGCTGTGGCCGGCCTTGACCAGACGGGCGGCGAAACCCCGGCCCATGCTGCCGGTGCCGATGACGGATACTTTCATGATGATCTCCTTTGGGGTGTGTGTCTGAACTCATCGCCGCGAACGGCTTGGATTGATACGTACCCCACGGGTTCATCTTGAAAAACCAGCCATCCTGAAAGATATTGTTGCGGATTTCGCAATAATGGGGCAATTCCGGCAAAAGTGCCTCGCGATTTTGCGTCCGGAATTGCGCCCTCGAAAAGCTCTGGAGCGGCCATGGACATCGTCAGGAGCATGGAGGCCTTCGTGGCCCTCGCCGCCGCCGGCAGCTTCGTGGCGGTGGCCGACAAGCAGGGCACCTCCACGGCGGCGGTGTCGCGGCAGATCGCCGCGCTGGAAGCCCACCTCGGCGTCCGCCTGCTGCACCGCACCACGCGCCGCCTGTCGCTCACCGAGGCCGGCGGTCAGTTCCTGGAGCGCGCCGAGCAGATCCTCGCCGACCTCCGCGAGGCCGAGGCGGTGGTCGGCCGCCAGGCGGCCAATCCGGTCGGCCTGTTGCGCGTCAGCGCGCCGCTGTCCTTCGGCATCACCGTGCTCGGCGCGCTGCTGCCGGAATTCCGCCGCCGCTTTCCCGGCCTCCGGCTCGACATCGACCTCAGCGACCGCGTCGCCGACCTCGCCCACGACGGCGTCGACGTGGCGATCCGCATCGCCCGGGCGCCGAGCCCCAACCTGATCGCCCGGCGCATCGCGCCGATCCCCATCCTCACCTGCGCCTCGCCCGGCTACCTCAAGGCGCGCGGCCACCCCGCCCACCCGAGCGATCTCTCGGCCCACGAAACGCTGAGCTATTCCTACCTTTCGAGCGGCGACACCTGGACCTTCCGCAACGCCGCCGGCGACACCGCCGCCGTCCGCATCCGCCCCAACGTCCACGCCACCAACGGCGACCTCCTCCGCCGCATGGCCGTGGAAGACGCCGGCATCATCGTCCAGCCCGACTTCATCGTCTCGGACGACCTCGCCACCGGCCGCCTCGTCCAAATCCTCCCCGACTGGACGCTCGGCACCTTCGGCCTCTACGCGGTCTACCTCAGCAGGCGGCAGCTATCGGCGAAGGTAAGGGTGTTCATCGATTATCTGGTGGAGGTGTTGGGGAGGGACTGCGGGTGAGTGGGAACTGGAACGGCAGCTTTGCGCCTTCATTTCGGTCGTTTGCTCATTCATTATCGACTCTCGGAAGCCGGCAGTCGGCGCTGGCGGTGGGGGAAATTACCGGCCTGCTTCTTCGGGCACCACGCTGGAGCGCGCTGGCGACCCTTCCGGTATCGCGACGCCGAGGTCCAGACCGAACTTGCCGGACCGCACGCCCTTCGGGAGAGAGGGGATCGGTTTGGCGAAGCCGAACCTGTGCGGCAGCACCTTGTATCTGGCTGCCGGCGCGAAAGCCGCCACCTTGCTGGGATCAATGCTTACGAGACCAGCGGGCGCGAGCTGCATGGCGGCGCGCCATTCTTCCGGATCGAAGCCCGGCGGCGCCAATGGCTGGCTCACGGGCGCATCTTCGAAGTCCATCGAGGTTACCAATAGTCTGGCGACCGAGTAAGTCGCCGCCATCCGGTCCGGCGCCCGGCCTATCGTCGCGGCGATCCTGTCCCCGATCGACTTTGCCTGCTGCGGGGCAATGTCGTGGAACAGCGGCACGCAGACGTCCCGATCATCGCCATCCGCCAGTGACAGCTTGTCCACCGATATGCCGACAGCTCCGCTGCGCGCCCGTTTGGGACCGCTCAGGACGACCCTTTCAACTCGACCGGTCGCGCCGGTGAGGCGCCAGATCATCGGCTCGATGGCGGTGAGGATGATGTAGAGCGGCTCGCGGCCGGCCTTGATGTTGATCTCGGCCGTGGTTGTCTGCTTCTCGGGCGAGCCAATGTAGACGTCCGAGATGGCGGCGCCTTCATACACGCCGAGGAGAACGATGTCCGCCTCTGACGAGGGACGAGGCAGCGAACAATCCAGACTGCCGGGCGGCAGCGTCATGTCGGAGGTGTCCCGCAAAAGGTTGACAAGCAGTCTGGTCACGGTGTCGCGCGTCAGCGACGGCTCGTTGGCGTTCGTTTCGACGTCGCCGAAGGCCGATTGATATTCCGAAGCGGAAATCTCAAGGTCGTCGTCGGTGTCGACCTCCCTGAAGACGCGGATGGCGCGATCCAGAAGGTCCGGGAGGCGCACCTCGTCGCCATCGTCGACCTCAAGGAGAGTGCGCGCGGCCACAACGAGCGGTTCGGAGACGGTGTTGAGCTCGTGCCGGCTCACGGCCGCGTCGTCACTCTTGCCGAACAGGCGGAACAGTTCGTCGATCTTTTGGGCTTGCACGCCGGCCCGGCTGAGTTCGGATCTGTCCAATCGGTCATTGCCATCGGTATCCGCGCGCATGGCCGCGTTGACGGCCCTGACCCACCGGCGCTCCGACGAGCGATGATATTGGGCAATTTCCGATATAACGAAGGCTTTGCTCTCCGTGGGCAGATTGCGGATGAAATAGCGCATTGGTGACAATACACGTCCGACATAGGCTTCGAACCTTGCCGGCGGACGCATGGCATAGGCGAAGACGCTGTTGTCCGCTGCGGCGAGAGGCGCGGACGCTGAGACCGCAAGGATCAAGGCGAGTAGGAGACGCATGGCGATCAGGCCAACTCCTCTAGGATTTATAGAAGCCGAGCAGTCGCCCGCCCAGAGGTTGCAGGATAACGCGATCCCCCTCCGCCGTCACCACCTCCGCCTTGGAGCCGCCGCTGGCGCTCATGAATGTCGGCGGCCGCCTGCGGGCCTCGTCCATAGGCGCGCAAACGGCGGCTTTCTCATTCGCTGCGCTTGAACGGGACCGGCGGCAATCGGCCCATGTCGGACTTCAGATCTCAACAGCCCAATATCCCTGGGAGCTGCCCCGCTCGTACGAGGCGCCGCTCCCTCCCCCTACTTCCGCGCCACCCAGATCATATGCCGCGCGCCCCGCTTCTTCCCGTTCGCCCGCGTCGGCACCTCCGTCACCGTGAAGCCGGCCTTTTTCAGTCGCCGCGTGAAGGCCGGGTCGGGCGTTGACGACCAGACCGTGAAGACGCCGCCGGGGCGGAGCGCCTGCCACGTCGCGCCGAGGCCGGCGGCGGAGTAGAGGGCGTCGTTGCCCTGGCGCGTCAGCCCTTCCGGGCCGTTGTCGACGTCGAGCAGGATGGCGTCCCAGCTTCTGGCGGCGGCGCGGATCACCATGCCGACATCCTCCTGGCGCACCGTGACGCGCGGATCATCGAGGCAGCCGCCGAACACCTCGGCCATCGGCCCGCGCGCCCATTCCACCACCGCCGGCATCAGCTCGGCGACGGTGACGCGCGCGCCGTCGTCGAGCGCCTTCAGCGCCGCCCTCAGCGTGAAGCCCATGCCGAGGCCGCCGATCAGCATCTTCACCTGCGGCCGCCCCGCAAGCGCCGCTGTGGCGAGCGTCGCCAGCGCCTCCTCCGAGCCGGAAAGGCGGCTGTTCATCAGCTCGTTGGCGCCGAGCATGATGGAAAACTCGGTTCCGCGCCGCATCAGCCTGAGCTCGACGCCATCTTCGGTTTCAACGGCGCCCAGCCGGACCCAGGGAAGCATTCAGAATACCCGACAGTGGAAATCGGCGGCCACCCTACACGAGCGCGCCCCCGCAGCACAGGGAGAGAAGGTCTGAGATGGCCGCTGGACAGGAAGCAATGCGCGATACCAACCCCTTGCTCTACCTTCTCGAGGTCCCCGCCTTCGCGGGGATGACAATCTATGCGATTGTTTTGTTTATATAATTCTGTCATCCCCGCGAAGGCGGGGACCTCGGGCAGAATGAAGTGCAACGCCGATATCGGGCTCCCCCAAAAGAAAACATCCCCGGCGACACGCGGTCACCGGGGATGCTCGATTTCTATCGAAGCGACCGGATCAGCTGATGGCGTCCACCGCCGCTTTCTGGATCGCCAATCCCGCCTCATACTGCTTCAGCCAGGCGCCATAGCCGGCGACATCGGCCGGATCGGGCTTGGCCACGTCGAGCTTGGCCGCCGCGAACACCCGCTCGTTGAGATAATCGCCCAGCCCCTGGCCCTTGCCGCTCCTCAGGTATTCGGCCAGCACGGCGATGCCCCAGGCGCCGCCCTCGCTGGCCGTGTCGCCCACCGTCACCGGCGCGCCGATGGCCGCCGCCAGGAGGCGCTGGGCGACGCCGGCCGTCTTGAACATGCCGCCGTGGGCGAACATCGAATCGAGCTTCACGCCCTCACCGTGCAGCACGTTCATGCCGAGGCTGAGCGTGCCGAAGGCGGCGTAGAGCTGGGTGCGCATGAAGTTGGCGAGCGTCAGGCGGCTGCCGGGGGTGCGCACCACCAGCGGCCGGCCCTCGGTGAGGCCGGTGATCGGCTCGCCGGCCAGATAGTTGTAGGCGAGAAGCCCGCCGCCGTCCGCCTCGCCCTCCAGCGCCGCCGAGAACAGCGCGCCGAACACCGCGTTGGCGTCCGACTTGCCGCCGATCGCCTTGGCGAATTCGGTGAACACGCCGGCCCAGGTGCCGAGCTCGCTGGCGCCGTTGTTGCAGTGCACCATGGCCACGAGGTCGCCGCCCGGCGTGGTGACGATGTCGAGCTCCTCATGCACCGTGGTCAGCGGCTTTTCCAGCACCACCATGGCGAAGATCGACGTGCCGGCGCTGATGTTGCCGGTGCGCGGCGCCACGGCGTTGGTCGCCACCATGCCGGTGCCGGCGTCGCCCTCCGGCGGGCAAACCGGCGCGCCGGCCTGAAGCTTGCCGGTGGGGTCGAGCAGCTTGGCGCCCTCGGCGGTCAGCGATCCGGCGTCCTCGCCGGCCACCAACACCCTAGGGAACAGCGAGGGCGCGTCGAGCCCCGGCTTGTGGGCGGCCACCATCTCGCCGAAGCGCTTCAGCATCGGCGCGTCGTAGTCGTGGGTGGCGGCGTCGATCGGGAACATGCCCGAGGCATCGCCGACGCCGATCACCTTCTTGCCGGTCAGGCGCCAGTGCACGAAGCCCGAGAGCGTGGTGATGAAGGCGACGTCGGCGACGTGCGGCTCGCCGTCGATCACCGCCTGGTAGAGATGGCTGGCCGACCAGCGGAGCGGGAAGTTGAAGCCCAGCGTCCCGGTCAGCTCGGCGGCGGCGCGCTCGGTGTTGGTGTTGCGCCAGGTGCGGAACGGCACCAGGAGCTTGCCGGCCGCGTCGAACGCCAGATAGCCGTGCATCATCGCCGAGAAGCCCAGCGCGCCGACCTTGGTCAGCGCCACGCCGTGCCGCTTCTCGACATCGGCCCGGAGCGCCGCGAAGGCCGCCTGCAACCCGGCCCAGATCGCCTCTTCCGAATAGGTCCACAGGCGATCGACGAACTGGTTCTCCCAGCCGTGCGTGCCGGTGGCCAGCACCTGATGGTCCGCCCCGATCAGGCAGGCCTTGATGTTGGTGGACCCGAGTTCGATCCCCAGCGACGTGCGCCCCCCGGCGATCTCCCCGGCAATGCTGCTGCCCTGCTCACTCATCGGCTTTCAACTCCCTTGTCCGGCGTCCGCGCAGCGGGCCGCCGGGTATGATTGTTGACCTCACCATAGCGCAGGACGCCTGTCGATGAGTAGTGACAGGTAGAGGGGAGGATATGGAGGATGCTGCCGGTTTGGCAGCACGGGAGTTCGCGGGGGCGGACAACGCCACCTCCCGCGAGATCATCGGCCAATTTCCGGCCACCTACCGCCAGTTCGTCTTGGCCAGCTCGATCAGCTCGTCGCCGCGGCCGCTCAGGATCGCCCGCATCATGTAGAGCGAGAAGCCCTTGGCCTGTTCGAGGGTGATCTGCGGCGGCATGGCCAGTTCCTGCTTGGCGGTCATCACGTCGACCAGCACCGGCCCGGGCGTGGCGAAGGCCTCGTCCAGCGCCGCCGGCAGCGCCTTGGCGTCGTCGACGCGGATGCCCTTGATGCCGATCGCCTCGGCCACCTTGACGAAATCGGGGCTGTTGAGGTCGGTGTCGTCGGAGATGTAGCCGCCGGCCTTCATTTCCATGGCGACGAAGCCGAGCGAGCGATTGTGGAAGATGATGATCTTGAGCGGCAGGTCGAGCTGGCGGACCGAGAGGATGTCGCCCATCAGCATGGCAAAGCCGCCGTCGCCGCACAGCGCCACCACCTGGCGGTTCCGGTCGATGCCCTGCGCCCCGATACCCTGCGACAGGGCGTTGGCCATCGAGCCGTGGTTGAACGAGCCGACCAGCCGCCGCTTGCCGTTCATCGTCACATAGCGCGCCGCCCAGACGGTGGGCGTGCCGACGTCGCAGGTGAAGATCGCATCGTCGGCCGCCTTCTCGCTGACGAGGCGGGCGAGATACTGCGGATGGATCTGCCCCTTCTCGCCGTCCGGCGTGGCAAGGTCATCGAGCCCCTTGCGCGCCTTGGCATAATGCTCCAGCGCCGTCTTGAGGAAGCCGTCGTCGCTCTTCTCCGGCAGCTTTTTCAGCAGCGCGCTCACCGTCGCCTTGACGTCGCCGACGATCCCCAGATCGATCTGCGTGTGGGCGCCGAGGCTTTCCGGCCGGCTGTCCACCTGGGCGATCCTGGCGCCGGTGGGGTAGAAGGCGCGATAAGGGAAGGATGAGCCGAGGATCAGCAGCGTGTCGGCGGCGCCCATGGCGTGATAGCCGGAGGAAAAGCCGATCAGGCCGGTCATGCCGACGTCGTAGGGGTTGTCGTATTCCACGAATTCCTTGCCGCGCAGGGCATGGACGATCGGCGCCTTCAGTCGCTCGGCCAGCGCCACCACCTCGTCATGCGCCTCGGCGCAGCCGGCGCCGCAGAGCAGCGTCACCTTCGAGCTGCCGCTCAGCATGTCGGCGAGGGCATCCACCTGCCCATCGGACGGAACAAGCCGGCCGAGCTCCGGCTCGCGCCAACGGATGTCGACATCATCGGGCATCGGCTTCAGCGCCACGTCGCCCGGCAGCACGATGACGGCGACGCCGCGCTTGGCGATGGCCGTGCGCACGGCGATTTCAAGGACGCGCGGCATCTGGTCGGGGTTGGTCACCAGCTCGCAATAGACCGAGCACTCCCGGAACAGCTCCTGCGGATGCGTCTCCTGGAAATAGCCGGAGCCGATCTCCGACGACGGAATATGGGCGGCGATCGCCAGCACCGGCACATGGCTGCGCTGGCAGTCGAACAACCCGTTGATCAGGTGCAGGTTGCCCGGCCCGCACGACCCGGCGCACACCGCCAGCTCGCCGGTGATATGCGCCTCGGCGCCGGCCGCGAACGCCGCCGCCTCCTCATGCCGCGTTCCCATCCAGCGGATCTCGCCCAGCCGGTGCAGGCTGTCGCTGAGCCCGTTGAGGCTGTCGCCCGTCACGCCCCAGATGCGTTTCACCCCGGCCTCGCCGAGGAACCGGGCGATGTAATGGGCGATGGATTCGGTCATGAGAGAATCTTTCCTGCGAAACCTGCCAGCGGCGGCGGAGACCCGATGAAACCACCGATCCGCCGCACATTCACCCCGGCCTAAAGCCACAAAACACGCGAAATGCGGCAAGAGAGAAACGTGGTAGGGCTAAGAACCGAATTCAATCGACAAACCAATGCACTGACGGAAGGACAGCCATGCTGACGCATTTTACCCGCTGTCGTGGGAGCTGGGAAGGTAGCAGGGGTTAGGGGCGGAAGATTGTACAGAACGTGCGGGAGGTTTTGGACATCTCAGATGATGCAATCTGGAAGAAGGGTTTCCAGAGATCTCGATCAGCTACCCAAAATATTTCCGATTAAGGCCAAAGCGCCACTTGCCATAAGATTCCCGGCGGCCCCAGCTAAGGCTGAACGGACGTCAACGAGGAGCCCTCGAAGCCTTCCGTTATCCGGCTCAGGTTTCTCAGCCTCAATAAGCAAACTTTCAACGGCGGAAGAAAGCACCTTCCCGTCAGCGCCAGCGGCAACCAAAGTGTCATGACCCGAGCGAAGCTGCTGAGCCAAGTCTTTGACCCGTATAATGCTTATACTACCACCAACAATATCGCGGACATGATTGTGGCTTCCCAGGACACCCACAAAACTTCCGACAGAACCAATCGTAATGGCAGGATTGTTTTGTGCTGCAATCTTCTCTTCCGCTTTAAAAGACATCCCCTCGCCTTTCACTCCGGATCTCTCAAGCTCGATTGCCCAATCAAGGACCATATTCCGCACCTTATTGACAATACCAACAAGAACCCCACGGTCGATAAAATTGACCATTTCCGCAAATTCAACTCCGCTATTTTTGTTCAGGGCGTCAATCAATTGTGCCGACAAGCGCTGCTGAAAAAATCCACCACTATCTTCTTTAAGAAGATCCTCAATCGCAGCGATGGGCTGCCCATTACTAGCTTTTGATATTGATTCTATTAACTTTGGCGTCCCCATAATTGGGATCCAGCCATTGAAGGGATTGAATGCTTTAGGCACACCTTTGATTTGTCGATATGGGGGAACGGGGTTAGTGGAATAGCCATTTAGTTCGTTATCCACCCATTCCTCGACCACAGGCAATTGAAGCTTGACAGCGGCCAGCTTCACTTTTCGCAACAGGGTTGAAACCGGCGTTTGAGCATCAAGAGCTTCGCGCTGTATTTCTTCAACTAGCCCGACCATCGCTCATACTCCTTGACCGACAATTGGCGCCACAATTCGAAACGAGATCATCGAAGCCTCCTCAATACCCTTCGAGCCACCCGCGCACTCGGTCGAAACGGTCCTGCCGCAAATCATCAGGCGAAACAGACACATAAAGCGCGCCTGCATCGCCCCATGACCAGCCCATAGCGTCGTCGGAACCCATCTGGAACAACAGCGCTCCATGCGGCACCGGGCCACTATCAGGCTGAATCCGACCGGGCTGGCCGCCCATGCGGTGCGGGCGATTTTCGTAGATCGACCTTAGCCGCGCTTCCACGTCGGGAAGCAACGCCTTTGGAACAGCAGGACCGGTGCCGCTGGCTCGCACGTAGGCGTCGATCAGATCCTCCCGAACCGCCATTTTCAAATGCGGCTTAATAAAAATGCGAGGCGCTCCTGCCTCGGTGATTTTGGCTCGACAGGTTGCCTCAATCGCCTGCCAATCGGCATCTATCAGCGGTGCGTCGAGATCCTGCGCGAGAATGCGCTTCATAGTCTCCTCCGCAAAATTCCACTTCGGGGAGCCCTGCCGATCGAGGTCGCGTAGCATGCTCTCGATAAAATGCCGGACTTCGCGCCACGTCAAATGCTGGTCGGTGTGGGGCCGTTTTTCCTCTGGCGAGTCTACGTGAAAGGTATGCTCGAACCAGTTCTGGTCGCTATCCCCCAGCGGCGCATCAAGATCGTGCTTCGGGATGGTGTATGTCCTCCATTCTTCGGCATTGTGCCGTTGCACGAAGTTTTCGCGCTTGTAGTCCCGAATAATGCCTTCGACGAAATAGAGCGCTCCGCGCCACGTGAGCGGATGCTTGCCGTCGGGTTCGTAGGAACCCATGCCCCACTTGGACACCGGCACCTCGTAAAGCTCCTCTCCCGACACTGGTGGAGGCCCTTCTTCCTCGTCGGAGGGCGTGTATTCCTGCGCCACCAGATCAACCGGCCACCTGCGCCACATCTTTGGCACGCCGGGCCGGAACTCGGCCTTATAACCGATCAAGTCCGACATCGAATGACGTACCGTGGACATGTCCTCCGGTGGCTGCCGCTCCGCACCGAGCTGATCGATATGCAGAACCTGGACAGCGCCATCTGCCGACAGGTCTTCGAGTTGCAGCACCTCGACGAACAACAGCAGCCACCCGTTGTGCGGACCGAGCCCGTTCCAGAGGTTGATGGGAAGGTCGGCGCAGTCGATCTGCGCAATGAAATGCAGCGGCGCTCCGTCGCCTGCGCGAGGCCATGCGACGCTCTCAGGCATCATCGGCAACCCGCCTAGCCAAGATCGCGGCGCCTCGCCGAAGCGAATAGGTACCTGCCGCTTCAGGATGACCGTGGTTTGCTTGTCCGCCTGAGCGTCGTGCCCAGATGCCATCGCCAGCGCCATGCCCGGCTCCCCCATATCAGTTGTCTTTAGTCTTGCAAAATCATGGTGGCCATGCTCGGCCGCGAGGGCCTGCGTCGCAGGGGCCGCCAAATAAGCCAAGCAAGCGGCGCAGAAGAACAGGACTTTTCCGAAAACGGTGCAGACCATCAGCAGAACGAGCCCCCGCGCGCGTAGCAATTGAAGCGTTCGACCGCCTCGTTGTATTCCCGAATGGTGGCCGTCTTCTCGTCGTTCAGACAATCGAAATATCGTTCGATGCTGTCTTGGTAGGATTCCATCTCGGACTTGCAGGAGCTGAACTCCCAATCGCTGTCGAACTTGCCCATCATGGGGCACGACGGCGCCGTCGGCCGGGTGCAAAACAGCCCCATGGCCGATACCGGCTGATGCAAACCGACGAGAAGCAGCGCCGCCGCAGCCGCACCCTTCGATAAGCCATTCAGGAAAAACACAACGCGCCCCCGCCCCAGCAGCGCCCTTCCCCGATAGAACGCCCGCTATGGCGGACTATGGCGTGCCCAAAAGCGGCCGGCAATCGGAAGCTATTGCTTATCAACCGAAGCGCGTATGCGGGAATCCGTCACGTCGTGCCACTCCCCCACCCTTGCCTCTCCCCCTCTCCTGATGTACGCTCCTCAAACCTCGCTTGATCCCCCCAAATCTCCCGCAATTCTCTACCGAAAAACTCCCCTTATCCCTTTCCGGTAGCGTACCTCAGAAATTCAAGCGACAGCGGAGGAGCGAACTGATGCCCAAGCAGATGACATTCGGTGTGATCGTCGGAAACCGTGGATTCTTCCCGAGCCATCTCGCCGCCAGCGGCCGGCTGGAGATGATCGCCGCCCTGGAGAAGCAGGGCTACAAGGCGATCGTCGTCACGCCCGAGGAGACGGCCCACGGCGCGGTGGAAACCTACAGGGAAGCGGAGATCTGCGCCGCCCTGTTCAAGGCGCACGCCGGGGAGATCGACGGCATCATCGTCACGCTGCCCAATTTCGGCGAGGAGCGCGGCCTGGCCGACGCCTTGCGCCTTGCCAACCTCGACGTGCCCGTCCTCATCCAGGCGACGCCCGACGAGCCCGGCAAGATGGCCATCACCCACCGCCGCGACAGCTTCTGCGGCAAGATGTCGATCTGCAACAACCTCCAGCAATATGGCATCAAGTATTCGCTGACCACGCTGCACACCGAGGCGCCGGATTCGCCCGAGTTCGAGGCCGACCTCCGGTGGTTCGCCGCCGTCTGCCGCGTGGTGCGCGGCTTCAAGAACCTGCGCATCGGCGCCGTCGGCGCCCGCCCGGCCGCCTTCAACACCGTGCGCTACTCGGAAAAGCTGCTGGAGCGCTCGGGCATCACCGTCGATACGCTCGACCTTTCCGAGGTGCTGGGCCGCATCGGCCGCCTGAAGGACACCGATCCGGCCGTCGAGAAGAAGATCGCCGAGATCCGCGCCTACGTGCCCACCGGCCATACGCCGCAGGACGCGCTGATCAAGATGGCCAAGCTCGGCGCCGTGCTCGACAACTGGGTGGAGACCAACCGCCTCACCATCACCAGCCTCCAGTGCTGGACCAGCCTCGAGGAATTCTTCGGCATCGTGCCCTGCACCGTCATGAGCATGATGAGCCAGAAGCTGCTGCCGTCGGCCTGCGAGGTCGATACGCTCGGTTCGCTGTCCATGTATGCCCTGGCGCTGGCCAGCGAGACGCCGTCGGCCCTCTTGGACTGGAACAACAACTACGGCGGCGACCCGGACAAGGCCGTCTGCTTCCACTGCTCCAACCTGCCCAAGCACTTCTTCAACGAAGGGGTGAAGATGGACTACCAGCAGATCATCGCCGGCACGGTGGGCGCCGAGAACACCTACGGCACGCTGGACGGCAAGGTGAAGGCCGGCGCCATGACCTTCCTGCGCCTCTCCACCGACGATCTCACCGGCAAGATCAAGGGCTACACCGGCGAGGGCTCGTTCACCGACGACCCGCTCAACACCTTCGGCGGCGCCGGCGTGGTGGAGATTCCCAACCTGCAGAAGCTCTTGCGCTACATCTGCGAGAACGGCTTCGAGCACCACGTGGCGGCGAATTTCTCCAACTCCGGCCGGGCCGTGCAGGAGGCCGCTGCGAAATATCTCGGCTGGGACATGCACTGGCACGAGTGAGCCTCGCTCAGCGTCTCAACCGACATCGGCGTTTCCGGTGGTGCATGTCATCGGAAACGCCATCCCCTTGGTTTGGTTGATATGTTCTCGCCCGGAGTTGACAGCGGCCGGGTATAATGCGGAATGTGATTCTCCAGTTTATGCACTTGCCCACCGAGAGGACTTGATGCGTCCCACCGTCCACGATGTCGCGCGCGCCGCCGGCGTCGGCCTGGCCACCGTCGATCGCGTCCTCAACGACCGGCCGGGCGTGCGCCAGGCGACGGCCGAGCGGGTGAAGGCCGCCGTCGACCGGCTGGGCTTCGTGCGCGACGCGTCGGCGGCGGCGCTGGCGAGGAAACGCGTCGACACGCTGGCGTTCCTGATCCCCAACGGCCCCAGCGATTTCATGCATCGCCTGGAGGCGGAGGTGCGCGCGGCGGGCCAGCGGCTGGCCGGCCGGCGCGTCAACATCGACATCCGCAGCGTGCCGCCGTTCGACGGCGAGGCGCTGGCCGCGGCGCTGCGCCGGCTCGATACCGGGAAGGTGGCCGGCGTCGCGCTGGTCGCCACCGAGGCGGCGGCGGTGCGGGCCGAGCTCTGCCGCCTCAACGCCGCCGGCGTGCCCGTCGTCACCCTGGTGTCGGACGCGCCGCGCTTTCCCCGCCATCGCTATGTCGGCATCGACAACGTCGCCGCCGGCCGCACCGCCGCCAGCCTGATCGGCCAGTTCCTCGGCGGCCGGGCGGGCAGGATCGTCGTCGTCGCCGGCTCGATGCTGGTGCGCGACCACGTCGAGCGCCGCATGGGCTTCGATCAGGTGATCAGCGGTCAGTACCCGCGCCTTCAGGCGTCGGTCACGCTGGAGGGCCGCGACGAGCGCGCGGCGACGCGGCAGGCGCTGCGGGAGTGCCTGGAACGCGAGGGCGACATCGTCGGCCTCTACAACATCGGCGCCGGCCTCGAGGGCATCCTCGACGTGCTCTCCGCCCTGCCGGCCGAGGCCCGCCCGGTGGTGGTGGCGCACGAGCTCAACGACGTCACCCGCGCCGCGCTGGAAAGCGGCCTGATCCACGCCGTCATCAACCAGGACATCGGCCACGAAATCCGCAGCGCCATCCGCGTGCTGCGCGCCCAGATCGACGGCACGCCCCTGGTGGCCGGACAGGAAACCATCCGCATCGAGATCTACCTGAGGGACAATCTGCCGTGAGGCCGGAGCATTATCCGACCTATCCCTTTGTTCCCCATATATAAAACTGTCATCCTCGCGCAGGCGAGGACCTCAGGCAGAACGAGACGATCGGCCGATATAGCGCTCCAAGGATAAGGGCCGCCCTATACACCCCCCGGCGCCTTCTCGTCCTGAGGTCCTCGCCTGCCGAGGATGACAGAATTATAGCGGCCCTGCCCCTGATGGGCGGCTGAACCAACCTATCCCTCTGTTCCCCCTATATAAAGCTGTCATCCTATGCGAAGGCATAGGACCTCGGGCAGAACGAGGCGATCGGCCGATATAGCGCTCCAAGGACAAGGGCCGCCCGATACACCCCCCGGGCGCCTTCTCGTCCTGAGGTCCTCGCCTGCGCGAGGATGACAGAATTATAGCGGCCCTGCCCCTTGATGGGCGGCTGAATCAACCTATCCCTCTGTTCCTCCTATATAAATCTGTCATCCTATGCGAAGGCATAGGACCTCAGGCAGAACGAGGCGATCGGCCGATATAGCGCTCCAAGGATAAGGGCCGCCCGATACACCCCTCGGCGCCTTCTCGTCCTGAGGTCCTCGCCTGCGCGAGGATGACAGAATTATAGCGGCCCGCCCCCTTGATGGGCGGCTGAACCAATCTATCCCTCTGTTCCCCCTATATAAATCTGTCATCCTATGCGAAGGCATAGGACCTCGGGCAGGATGAAACGATCGGCCGATATAGCGCTCCAGAAACCCGGGGAGCCGGATATTTCCCCCTCGCCCCTTTCGGCCCGAGATCCTCCGCTTGCGCGGAGGATGACAAGTTATGGGTGGCCCGGCGAACCTGTTTTCGCCGGAAATGCTCCGGATGCCCGCCCCAGGATAGTTTCGGATAAGGCCCTTACTCCGGCTTATACCCCGGCTTCTTGTAGAGCCTGTCGATCGCCGGCTCGATCTCCGGCCGGTAGACGGCGCTGGTCCAGTCGGCGGCCGGCACGTCGTCGATGGCGATGGAGACGGAGCTTTCCTTGCAGCCGGCGCCCTCCATGATCGCCCGGGTGACCAGCTCGGCGATCCGCTGCTTCTGCGCTTCGCCCCGTCCCTCGATCATCTTGATGACGACATGCGGCATGGTGTTCTCCCTGGATTGCGGCCCGGCCTCGCCCCGGACATCCTGCCCCGCAAGCACGGTACCGGTCCAGACGAGATCTAAGCCCAAACAAAATGCGCCGACACACCAAAAAATTTCATTCGCCTCGCACAGGCGCTTCACTCGCAACAACTCTTGCGGGCGTATCGGTTATGCTTTGATCCGAAAGCGCGAGCGGCGATGCAGGCAGTGGCGAAGCGCCGGCAACCTCCGGCAGTAAAACCGAGACCAAAGGCCGCCGCCGCGAATATCGGAGCTCCGGACCATCGCCCCGATCCAGGATTTCCGGCCATCGATCGACGACAGCCCAGCAACAACCACCGGCTAGTCCGATCCGTGTGCAACACGCGGATACCTACAACCGTTTGTAGCGCGAACGCAGCGTTACGCCGCGAAATTATACGCCGAAAATACTTTGCCCCACCCGCGAATACATGAGCGCGGCGCGCCACGCCTTCATCCGTACCCGCCCGCCAACGGCAAGAGAAATTCAAAATCCGATCCTGAATACGGAGGCGACATGCAAGTCATTACTACCGCGCTCATCTGCAAACATCGATCGATGAAAACTTTTTCCGAGCCGACAAAGCTTAGCGAAAATTCGGAAGGAAACCATCAACAATTCACCAAAGCCACGAACCGAGATAAACTTGCCTCATTCAAAGTAATACTACACAGTCGATCTTGAGTCTAGTTCGCAACAAGGCAATAACGCGCTCAGAACCTATGTCGAAAACCGATTTAGATTTCGAGATAGACAGATCGTTAACCCGGAATGCCGCATCGTCTATTGCAATGATGGACGGGTTACTGGCGGGGTGATGACGATGGGTCGCTTGAAGATTTCCTCCCGGCTTTATGCGGGCTTCGGATTTGCCGTAACGATGCTAATCGCCGTTGGCGTGGTTGGATATATGTATCTCACCGCATCATCGACCTATACCAGGGAATCCACCCGCATCTATTCCCAGAACGTCGCCCTGGAAAGTTCCCTCAAGTACATCTCCACCGGCCGGGCGTTCTTCTACGAGGCGCTGACCCAGTCCGACAGGCAGGCGGCGCTGTTCGACCAGATGTCCGCCGTTTTCTCCGAGGCCGAGACCACGCTCGACGCCCTCGCCGCCTCCACCCTCGACGGCGGGCGAAAGACCAAGGTGACCGGCCTGGCCTCGGCGCTGAAAGCCTACCACGCCGGCGTCAAGTCGCTGGCCGGCCAGCTATTGAAGGGCGAGGCGATCGACGCCAACCTGCGCAGCCAGCTCGCCGCCTCCTTCGCCACCATCGAGTCGCTCGGCGCCGAGCTGTCGGACAACTACGGCGCCGCCGCCGCGCAGATGGGCCGGGACAGCGCCGCCGGCGCCGAACGCGGCGTCGCCATCGAGATCGTCGTCGGCATCGTCGCCGCCGTGCTGGGCATCGCCATCGCCGTCGTCAGCTCGCTGTCGGTGACGCGGCCGCTCGGCAGCGCCATCGGCTCGGTGCAGGCGCTCGGCCGGGGCGAAAAGGCGACGGCGGTGGCCACCGCCACGCGGCGCGACGAGTTCGGCCTGCTCGGCGGCGCGCTGGAGCAGTGGCGGCAGAGCCTGATCAAGGAGGAGCAGGCCCGCGCCGACCAGGAGGCCCGCGAGCGGGCCGAGCGCGAGCAACTCGGCCGCCGTCAGACGCTGGCCGACGCCTTCATCGCCGAGATGCGCGACCTCGCCGCCAATTTCGCCCAGTCGTCCGGCGAGATCGCCGACAGCGCGCGCGGCCTCGCCGCCACCGCCGAGGAAACGGCCCGCCAGGCCCAGGCGGTCGCCGCGGCGGCCGAGCAGGCGGCCAGCAACGTGCAGACGGTGGCCGCCTCGTCGGAGGAGATGGCCGCCTCGGTGCACGAGATCGGCGCCCAGGTCGCCCACTCGGCCGAGGTCGCCGAGCTGGCCTTCGGCGAGGCCCAGACCTCCAACAGCCGCATATCGAGCCTCGCCGCGTCGGCGGCGGCCATCGGCGACGTCGTCAACATCATCCGCGGCATCGCCGACCAGACCAACCTGCTGGCCCTCAACGCCACCATCGAGGCGGCGCGGGCCGGCGAGGCCGGCAAGGGCTTCGCCGTGGTGGCCGCCGAGGTCAAGCAGCTCGCCGACCAGACGTCGCGCGCCACCGGCGACATCGAGGCCAAGGTCGGCGAGATCCAGGCGTCGACCGGCAACACGGTCCATTCCATGACGGCGATCGTCAAGACCATCACCAGCATCAAGGAGGTCGCCTCGGCCATCGCCAGCGCCGTGGAGGAGCAAGGCGCCGCGACCACGGAAATCGCCGGCAACTGCCAGCAGGCGGCGATCGGCACCCACCAGGTCACCGAGAACATCGCCGGCGTCGGCCAGGCCGCCGAAATGACCGGCTCGGCCTCGACGCAGTTGATGAACCTCTCCGGCGGCCTGTCGGCCAAGGCCCAGAACCTGAAATCGGTGGTGGAGACCTTCGTCGAGAAGTTCGCGGCGGCGTGAGATGGCAGATCATGGAAATCGAAAGCCGGCGGCGCCCCCGCCGGTTTTCGCGTTTTGAGGCTTCCGTCTGCTCGTCAGGGCACGGAACATCTATATCGACCGCTCGCCCCATCCTGCCCGAGGTCCTATGCCTTCGCATAGGATGACAGATTTATATATAGGAAACAGCTACACAGCTTAGCACACCCCGCGGAGGCGGGCTATCCGGGGCAGGGAAAGGTCGCCTGATGGCTGCGTAGCGTTCCATCCTGCCCGAGGTCCTGCGCCTGCGCGCAGGATGACAAAATTATATATACAAAACAAATACGTAGCCGCTCACGGCGGCTCCCGCGGCGGCTCCCATGGATTGTCATCCTGCGCGAAGGCGCAGGACCTCAGGCAGAAAAGGGCAAGGGGCCAATATAGGGCGCGCACAAGAGCGAGCCATAGCGCGCAACAGAGCACGGAGGGTACAACCTATGTATCTGTTCCCTCTATATAATCCTGTCACCTACGCGAAGGCGAGCCATCCCCAACAGGAAGAGCGCCTGATCCCGGCGTATCGCATTCTCGTCCCGAGGTCCCCGCCTTCGCGGGGATGACAGAATTATATATAGGAAACAAATACGTAGCCGCTCGCAACGGCTCCCATAGATTGTCATCCCCGCGAAGGCGGGGACCTCGGGCCGAAAGGAGCGAGGGGCCGATATAGGGCGCGCTTACAAGCTCGCTCCAGAGCTCGACCCGAAACTCGCTGGTATCAGGCAGATAGCGACGAGGTCGAGAACCGGAGCGGAGCGGGCTTCGAGCAACTCCAGCAAAAGTGCCTTGCGGTTTTGCGTCCGGAGTTGCGTCCTAGAAAACAGCCCGTGAGTACCGGAAGCGCAGAGCTCTAAGCTAGATGCCCGCCCCAGTAGAGTTTCACGCCACCCGCCCGAACCACAGCATCGACAGGCACCCGGCCAATATCGCAAACAGGGCGCCGATGCCGGCGAAGATGAACGAGATCTCGGTCAGCTTCTTCTCGCTGATCAGCTTGGCCGACAGCGACTGATAGACCTGCTTCAAATCGTCGGACGATTTCGCCTCGAAGAACTGGGCGTTGGTGGTGGTGGCGATGGTCCTCAGCGTCTCGAGGTCGGGCTGGGTACGCCAGGCGCTGCCTTCGACGGCCACCACGTCGCCGCTCGGCGAGCCGAAGCCGACGGTGAACACCCTGACGCCGTAGTCGGCGGCGGTCTGGCCGGCCTGCACCGGATCGGGGCCGGTGGTGGTGCCGCCGTCGGTGAGCAGGATGACCACGGCGTTCTGGTAGGAGCCCGGCGCCACCGCGACGTGCGGCGGCTTGTCCCCGGCGGCGGGCTGGTCGTCCAGCGACCGGCTCGGCGGCTTCGGCACGATCGGCGCATCCGGCCCGAAATCGCTTTGCAGCGCCTCGAAATTCTCCTCCGGGAAGATGGTGGCCAGCGAGGTCAGCACGCCGGCGCCCACCGCCGTGCCGCGCCGCGTCTGGAAGCGGTCGATCGCCTGGAACAGCGCCTCGCGGTCGATGGTCGGCGCCTGCACCAGGTAGGCGGCCGCCGCGAAGGCGACGATGCCGACCTGCACGCCGGCCGGCTGGTCGTCGATGAACTGCTTGGCGGCGGTCTGGGCGGCCTCGATGCGCGACGGCGGCACGTCGCCGGCCCGCATCGAGCCGGAGACGTCCATGGCCAGGATGATGGTGGCGCGCGAGGAGGCCAGCGTCATCACCGCCGCCGGCCGGGCGACGGCGAGGATCAGCACGGTGATGGCGATCAAGAGCAGGGCGGGCGGCACGTGGCGGCGCCAGCCCGGCCCCCGGCCCATCGCCTGCCGGATCATGGCGAGGTTGGCATAGCGGACGGCCGTCCGCTTGCGCCGCCTGAGCAGCAGCACATAGAGCCCGATCAACAGCGGAACGAGCAGCAGCAGCCAAAGCATGTGCATCCAGATGAACGTCATGGCGTCACCCTGTCCGTTGCCCTCCCCGTCTCCTCCTTGCCGAAGCCGGCGGTCAGATGCGCCGGCAGGCCGCCGCTCACCCCCGCCCCCACCTTGCGCAGGTCGGCGAAGCGCAGGATGGCGTCCATCAGGTCGTCGGCGGTGGAAAGCTCCAGCACGTCGGTTCCGGCCTCGGCGAAGGCGGCGTAGAGCGCCGCCTCCCGCCGCTCCGCCTCGGCCAGGAAGCGCCGGCGGAAGCCGCGGTCGGCGGTGTCGACGAAAAGCTGCTCGCCGCTTTCGGCGTCCTCGAACACCATCAGGCCGAGGTCGGGCAGCGCCGCCTCCAGGGGATCGAAGAGCCGCACCGCCACCACCTCGTGGCGCCGGCTCAACTGGCTGAGCGCCTTTTGCCAGCCGGGCCGGGAGATGAAGTCGGACACCACGAACACCAGCGACCGCCGCCTGATCGCCAGCAGCGACCGGTTCAGGAAGGCGCCGAGGTCGGTCTCCGGCGCCCGCAGCAGGCGCGGGTGGGCCAGGATCTTGTCGAGCATGTGCAACACGTGCCGGCGGCCGTTGCGCGGCGGCACCACGAAGTCGTCGCGGCCGTTGTGCAGGATGGCGCCGGCCCGGTTGCCCTGCCGGGTCAAAAGGCGCGCCAGCACCGCCGCGAATTCGCCGAGCACCCGCCGCTTGCTGACCTCGCCCGAGCCGAAGTCCACCGACGGGCTGAGGTCGAGCAGGAACCAGACGGTGACCTCGCGGTCCTCGTTGTAGACGCGCACGTGCGGCACGCCGGTGCGGGCCGTGACGTTCCAGTCGATGTGGCGCACGTCGTCATAGGCCTGGTAGTCGCGCAGGTCCGCGAGATCCAGCCCGAAGCCGCGGAACAGCGTGCGATAGTCGCCCTGCAGCAGTCCGTCGAGCCGGCGGACCACCGTCCATTCCAATCGGCGCAACACCGATTCAGCCTGATGCGGCGACACGGACATGGGCCTCCAGCGGCTTGTCGGGAGCGGGGACCGCCTTCAGGATCGCCGAGACGATCTCGTCGGCGGAGACGGATTCGGACAGCGCCTCGTAGGACAGCACGACGCGGTGGCGCAGCACGTCGGCCGCCACGTCGGTCACGTCCTCGGGCAGCACGTAGTCGCGGCCGCGCAGCAGGGCGAGCGCCCGTCCGGCGGCGATCAGGCCGATGGTGGCGCGCGGCGAGGCGCCGTAGAGGATCAACCGGCCGACATCCCGGAGGCCGGCCTCATCCGGCGCCCGCGTCGCCGCCACCAGGCGCACCGCGAACTGGATCAGCGACGGATCGACGTAGAGCTGTCGGCAGCGGGCCTGCAGCGCCTGCAACCGCGCCGCGTCGGTCACCCGCGCCACCGCCTGCGCCGGCCCGATGGCCCGCGACACGATGACGAATTCCTCCTCCTCGCCGGGGTAGCCGACCAGCACCTTCATCATGAAGCGGTCGACCTGCGCCTCGGGCAGCGGATAGGTGCCCTCGGTCTCGATCGGGTTCTGCGTCGCCATCACCACGAAGGGCGAGGGCACCTTGTGGGTCTCGCCGGCGATCGTCACCTGCCGCTCCTGCATCACTTCCAGCAGCGCGCTCTGCACCTTGGCCGGCGCCCGGTTGATCTCGTCGGCGAGCAGCAGGTTGGCGAAGGCCGGGCCGAGCGAGGTGGCGAATTCGCCGGTCTTCTGGTTGTAGATGCGGGTGCCGATCAGGTCCGACGGCACCAGGTCGGGCGTGAACTGGATGCGCTTGAACGTGCCCTGGATCACCTCGGCCAGCGTGTTGACGGTCAGCGTCTTGGCAAGGCCCGGCACGCCCTCGACCAAGAGGTGGCCGCCGGCCAGCAGGGCGATCAGCACGCGTTCGAGGAAGTGGTCCTGGCCGACGACGACCTTCTTCACCTCGTAGAGGATCTGCTCCATCTCGGCGGCGGCTTCCGGGGCGGAAAGGGAAGCGGGTTGGGTCATGGCTCCGGCCGATCCTTTCGAAAAGTCAGGGTTCTAAAGCGGGGACTCCCCGAGCCCGCCCATGGCGTTCTCGATCGGCACCGCGAAGCCGATGCCGGCGAAGGTGCGCACGCCGGACGGGTTGAGGATGGCGGTGACGATGCCCACCACCTCGCCGTCGGCGTTGACCAGCGGCCCGCCGGAATTGCCGGGGTTGGCCGCCGCGTCGAACTGGATGAGATTGCCGATCGTCCGGCCGCCGTCCTCCTCGCCGAACTGCCGCTTCAGGCCGGACACCACGCCGGCCGAGGCCGAGGGACCGATGCCGAACGGGAAGCCGACGGCCACCACGTCGTCGCCGGGCCGGAGATTGGCCGTCGAGGCCAGCGTCGCCGGCTCGAGGTCGTCGGGCAGGATGGCCGGCCGGATGATCGCCAGGTCGTTTTCCGGCTGGGCGCCGACCAGCGACGCGTCCGACTCGCTGCCGTCGGCGAACACCACCCGGAGGCGAGGCGCGGCGCCGGCGACGTGCAGGTTGGTCAGGATGGTGCCCCGGTCGTCGATCACCACGCCGGTGCCGACGGCGGAATATTTCTTGTGGAAGTCGCCGTCGACGCCGGCCTCGGCATCGGGCGCCGGCTTGGCGTCGGGTATCGGCTTGGCATCGGGTATCGGGGCCTCGGCCTGCTTGTCATCGCCGGGCTTTTGGCCGTCCTCGGGCTTCTTGGCGTCGCCGAGCCTGTCCTCGGACTTTTTACCGGCCTTGTCGTTCCCGGCCTTGTCGGCGTCCGGATCGAAGCCGTTCACCCGCACCACCGAGCCGATGATCTTGGCATAGGCCACCGACGTCACCGACGGCGGCCGCGGCCGCTCGTCGAGCGCGTAGTTGACCGCCGCATTGAGCTGCGGCTGGGTGAGGCGCTGCGCCGCCGGCTGCAGGGAGTGGTAGAGGCCGACCACGGCCAGCGTCGTCGCCACGCTGATCGCCACCAGGAGCTTGCCCTGATGCCGTCCGTAAAGCCCGCCCCACCAGGCGCCGAAACGCCGCCGCAGCGGCGGGCCGTCGGATTCGTCAGGCGCGACGAACACCGGCTCGCCGCCATCGGGCGCCAGCCACGGGGCATCGCCCGCGCCGCGCGGCTTGCCGGACCTGCTGTAAATGGGCCGCTTCTTCATGGTCTGGTCCCCCTGATGGGGCTCTGAAGCCGGGTGACCTGAATGCGCCTTGATAAGTAGTTAACCTAATTTAAAGAAAACCGGCCCGCCTGCCAACCGGAAATCCCGGGGATCGCCCCTCCTCTCGCAAATGTGATAATCTTGGGCACGCCCGTTCCTTGGGCAGATTTACCGGATCGGGGCGGCACGGTCCGCGCAAACGACCCTCTCGGGCAGATAAGGGAGTGCCTGATATCCGCCCCTCGCCCTATCCTGCCCGAGGTCCCCGCCTGCGCGGGGATGACAGTTTTATATAACAAAAACAAACATATAAACTGAAAGGGTGATGAGAGCGCTATCGGGCGCCTGTTGGCCCCGCGATCCTCCGCCTGCGCGAGGGCACAGCCTATCCATATGTTTCTTTTATATAAAACTGTCATCCTATGCGAAGGCATAGGACCTCGGGCAGGAAAGAGCGAGCGGCGGATATAGGGCTCTCCAAGAGAGAAGCGCGGCCGATACGGGCCTCGCGCCCCTTCCGGCCCGAGGTCCTATGCCTTCGCATAGGATGACAGTTTGATAGATGCGCGCGCAGGCGGAGAATGACAGCTTGATGGATACCCGAACGAGCCGCTACAGCGCTGTTTCCTATATATAAAACTGTCATCCCCGCGCAGGCGGGGACCTCGGGCCGGAAGGGGCGGGCCGTCGATATAGGGCACCCGTATCCCCTATCCGCCCACCACCAAACTCCCCGCAATGACCCACATCACCGCGGCAATAGCGCCCTCCAATATCCGCCAGGCCGTCGGCTGGGCGAACACCGGCCTCAGCCAGGCCGCGCCGTAGCCGAGCGAGAAGAAGAAGCCGAAGGACGACGTCATGGCGCCCAAGGCGAACGCCATCTCCCGCCCCGGAAACTGGGTGGAGATGGTGCCGAGCAGCACCACCGTGTCGAGGTAGACGTGCGGGTTGAGCCAGGTGATGGCGAGGCAGGCGACCAGCGTCGGCATCAGCGGCGTCGCGCCGTTCGCCGCGCCGACATCCAGCGCCGCGCGCGACCGCACCGCCGACATCAGGCTCTTCAGGCCATAGAAGCCGAGGAAGGCGGCGCCGCCGAAGCGCATCACCGGGTCGAGCCAGGGCAGCACCGCGGCGATGCGGGAAAAGCTGGTGACGCCGAGCACGATCAGCGCCACGTCCGACAGCGCGCAGGTCAGGCAGACGGCGAACACGTGGCCGCCCCTCAGCCCCTGCCGGAGCACGAAGGCGTTCTGCGCGCCGATGGCGACGATCAGGCTCAGTCCCATGCCTAATCCGGAAAGATAAGCCGAAAAATCCAAAGCTGCCCCCGGTTCCATCCGGTTGCCCTAGCCGGCCCGCTCGGATTAGGCAAATTAATCCTTCTTACTCTGATTTAGCCGAACTAACCGCCGCCGCCCTCGCCGCGCAACGCCGCTTTGACAGTTGGCGAGGACGGCGCTATCGTTCCCGCCATCCGATGGGAATGGAGCTTCCCGACAACCGCCTCAGCGCTGATAGCTCCTGCTTGAAACGGGCCAATGGTCCGTCGCGGCAGGGGCGTTTCCGAAACCCGCCGCCGGCGGGTTTTTTGTTGCCCGACCTGTGACCGGCGCGGGAAATCCCGTCGCCGCTCGTGATGGAGGGTGACGATGAACGGTGCGGCCGAACCCAAGATCATCGTGGCGCTGCTGCCCGAGCCGGAAACGGTGATGCCCTGCCTCGACTGCGCGCTGGCCGCCGCCGACGGGTTCGACGCCGCCATCTCGGCCATCCACGTCGGCTTCAACCCGCGGTTCGCCTTCGTGCCGCCGGAGGAGATCGCCATCCAGCAGTTGCGCGAGCTGCGGGAGGGCACCATCGCCGCCCGCCTCGCCCGCACCAAGGCGGTCTTCGATGCCTGGATCGCCGGCCGGGCCGGCGCGCCGGTCACCTGGAAGCACGACGAGGGCGACGTCGGCGCGCTGGTCGCCGCCGAGACGGCCGACGCCGACCTTGTGGTGATGGGCAACCCGGTGCGCCTCGACGGCCGCGACGCCTTCCACGCCACGCTGTTCTGGTCGAAGCGGCTCTTGCTGGTGGCGCCGCCCGATCCCCGGACAGACCCAACAGCCGGCCCGCCGCCGGCCCGCACCGTCGGCCGCCACATCGTCGTCGGCTGGAAGCCCGGCGAGCCGGTGAAGCGGGCGGCGCGGAAGGCGCTGCCCTGGCTCGCCCGGGCCGACAAGGTGACGGTGGTCTCCGTCGAAAAGCCCGGCGCCGCGTCCTACCAGACCTCCGCCCGCGCCTTCTTCGCCGAGCTCGGCGTCGCCGTCGACTGCGTCGAGCTGAGGCGCGAGGCCGGCAGCGTCGGCCTGCAACTGCTCGCGTCAAGCGACCGGCTGGGCGGCGACAGCCTGCTGATCGGCGCCTTCAAGCACGGCGCGCTGTGGGAGGCGATCCTCGGCGGCGTCACCCGCGACGTGCTGGCCGCCGCCCGCATCCCCGTCTTCATGATGTGCTGAAACCGGCCGACAAAGGAGATCCTCCATGGCCCTGATCGACAAGGTAACCGCCCGCGAAATCCTCGATTCCCGCGGCAATCCCACCATCCGCGTCTACGTGGCGCTCGACGACGGCACGTGCGTGTCCGCCTCCGTGCCGTCGGGCGCCTCGACCGGCGAGAACGAGGCGGTCGAGCTGCGCGACGGCGACAAGGCGCGCTACGGCGGCAAGGGCGTCCTGAAGGCCGTCGCCAATGTGACCGACGTCATCGGCCCCGCCCTCCGGGGCTGCGACCCGACGGCCCAGGCGGCGATCGACGCCCGGATGATCGAGCTCGACGGCACCCGTAACAAGGGCAAGCTCGGCGCCAACGCCATCCTCGGCGTCTCCATGGCCGTGGCGCGGGCCGGCGCCGCCGTCAGCCGCCTGCCGCTCTACGCCTATCTCGGCGGCGTCGGCGCCACCCGCCTGCCGGTGCCGATGATGAATATCCTCAACGGCGGCAAGCACGCCGACAATTCCGTCGATTTCCAGGAATTCATGGTGATGCCGGCCGGCCGCCCCAGCTTCGCCGAGGCGCTGCGCTGCGGCGCCGAGGTGTTCCACGCGCTGGCCAAGATCCTGGCAAAGAAGGGCTATTCGACGGCGGTCGGCGACGAGGGCGGCTTCGCCCCCAACCTCAAGTCCAACGAGGAAGCCTGCGAGCTGATCGTCGCCGCCATCGAGGCGGCCGGCTACGCGCCCGGCAAGGACGCCGTCATCGCCCTCGACCCGGCCGCCAGCTCCTTCTTCGAGAACGGCGCCTACGAGCTCGGGAAGTCCGGCCTCGGCACGCGGACCGCCGAGGAGATGATCGCCATCTACGACAAGTGGATCGCCGCCTATCCGATCGCCTCGATCGAGGACGGCCTCGCCGAGAACGACTGGGCGGGCTTTGCCCACCAGACGGCCCGGCAGGGCGGCCGCATCCAGATCGTCGGCGACGACCTGTTCGTCACCAACGTCGATTTCGTCAGGCGCGGCATCGCCGAGAAATCGGCCAACGCCGTGCTGATCAAGCTCAACCAGATCGGCACCGTCTCGGAAACGGTGAAGACCATCGCCCTCTGCCGCGCCGCCGGCTGGGCCTATGTCGTGTCGCACCGCTCCGGCGAGACCGAGGACGCCTTCATGGCCGACTTCGCCGTCGCCATGGGCGGCGGCCAGATCAAGACCGGCTCGGCCTGCCGCTCCGAGCGCATCGCCAAGTACAACCGCCTCCTGGAGATCGAGGCGGAGCTGGGCGCCGCCGCCGAGTTCCGCTCGCCCTTCATCTGACCTGCGGCCGGCGCCGGGCGTATTCCGGCGCCGCCCGCCTTTCCGGAGAGTCTTGAACAATGGGTTATCTCGGCTACCTGCTGGTGTTCATCGGCGCCGGCGTCGGCGGCGCCCTGCGCCACGGCGTCAATCTCGGCGCCGCCCGCCTCATCGGTACCGGCCTTCCCTACGGAACCCTCGCGGTCAACGTGGTCGGCAGCTTCGTCATGGGCGTGCTTACCGAATACTGGGCGCAGAAGAGCGGCCTGCCGCAGCCGCTGCGCCTGTTCCTCACCACCGGCGTGCTCGGCGGCTTCACCACCTTCTCGACCTTCTCGCTCGACACCGCCGTGCTCTGGGAACGCGGCGAGGGAGCGACGGCCTTCGCCTATGCCGCCGCGTCGGTCGTCCTCTCCATCGGCGCGCTGTTCGCCGGCCTGGCGCTGGTGCGCCTGCTGGCGGTTCCGGCGGAGATCTGATCCTGCCATGCAAGCCCGCTTTCCCGCCCCTCCCCCGGCTGCCGCACCGCCTGTCGCGGTGAGCATCCTCGCGGCCGGTCCGGCCACCGCCTTCGATGGCGAGCCGGCCGAGCCGTCCTGTTTCCGCGACCTCAACCTCGACCAGATCGTCGCCGCCGCCACGGCGCCGAAGGCCGAGTATAATCTGAGCCCGATCTTCCGGGCGCCGCTCCTCGACATCGACGGCGTCCTCTACCGGCAGGCGATCTTCCGCGACCTCGAACGGCCCGAGGTGCGCGCCACGCTCGACGCCTTCGCCGGCGGCATGCGGGCGCTCCACGCCAACCGGCGGCGGATCGAGGCGATCCGTTACGAGCGCGAGCGGCAGGCCTGGTTTCTCGACGGCGTGTTGCTCTACGACGCGGCCGTCCGCGGCTTTGCCGCCGCCTTCGCCGCCACCGAGCTCGCTTCGCCCGGTCTTATCGCCTTCCGCGACTATCTCGCCGCCTACGCCGGGGCGGACCGCTTCACGCGGCTGGCCGGCGCCGCCGCCGGCCTCAAGCGGGAGCTCGCCGCCGTTTCCTATTGCGTCTACCTGATCGGCGGCCACGTGCATGTCGGCCCGCTTACGGACGAGCCCGACTTCACCGAGGAAATCCTCGGCGTCTTCGCAAAGTTCAAGGAGGCGGACGCCCGCGACCACCGCGTCAAGCTCTCCGACGCCGGAGAGATGAACCATATCGAGGCCGGCATCCTCGATCTCGTCGCCGCGCTCCACGCCGACCTGTTCGGCCGCCTCGACGCCTTCGTCGCCGCCAACGCCGCCTTCATCGACGCCACCATCGCCGCCTTCGACCGCGAGGCGCAGTTCTATCTCGCCTGGCTCGACCATATCGCGCCGCTCGAGGCCCACGGCCTGGCGTTCTGCTATCCCGAGGTCACGCAAGGCAAGGCGATCGGCGCCGAGGGGACGTTCGACCTGGCGCTGGCGGCCAAGCTGGTCAAGGACGGCCGGACCGTCGTCGCCAACGATTTCCAATTGAGCGGCGCCGAGCGCATCCTCGTCGTCACCGGCCCCAACCAGGGCGGCAAGACCACCTTCGCCCGCCTGTTCGGCCAACTCCACTACCTCGCCGCGCTCGGCTGCCCGGTGCCGGGCGTCGCCGCCAGGCTCCACCTCCCCGATCGCGTCTTCACCCATTTCGAGCGGCCGGAGGTGGCGGGCTCGGAGCGCAGCAAGCTCGAGGACGACCTCATGCGCATGCGCGACATCCTCGCCGCCGCGACGGCCGACAGCCTCGTCATCCTCAACGAGATCTTCACCTCGACCACGCTTGCCGACGCCGTCTGGCTGAGCCGCGAGGTGATGACGCGCCTTGCCGAACTCGACCTTCTGGGCGTCTGGGTCACCTTCATCGACGAACTCGCCGCCGTCTCGCCGGCCACCGTCAGCATGGTCGGCGGCGTCGATCCGGACGACGACGACAGCCGCACCTTCCGCCTGACCCGCCGCCCGGCCGACGGGCTCGCCTACGCCATGGCGCTGGCCGGCCGGCACGGGCTCACCTATCGCCGCCTCAGGGAGCGCATCCCATGAAAGTGCACCTGCTGTTTCCCGACCGCGATTTCGATGCCGCCGCCCCGCTGCCGCCGGAAGCGGAGACGCTGGCCGCCGACCTCGGCCTGGAAACGCCTGTCGCCGCCATGGCGGCCGGCGACAGGCTGATCGCCGAGGTGGTGCGCGCCGTGCTGCTCGGCTCGACCGAGGCGGACGTCGGCCTCGTCCGCTTCCGCCAGGGCGTTCTCGCCGACTGCCTCGACAATCCGCGCGTCGTCAAGGACATCTACGCGCTGGCCGGCGAGGCGCTGGACGCCGAGCGCAAGCAGGGCTGGCACTGGGCCGATTCACCGTCGTCGATCCTCGGCCGGTCGAGAAGCCTGCTGTCGACCTTCATGGAGCTGCTCGGCCGCATCAAGGCCCTGGCCGACAGGCATGGCGAGCGCTTCCACTCGGCCGGCTTCCGCGGCCTGTTCGCCATGCTGGACCGCGAGCTCGACGCCGCCTATTTCGCCGAGGTCGAGGCCGAGCTTTCCCGTTTGCAGTTCAACGAGGGCGTGCTGATCAGCGCCTCGCTGGGCGCCGGCAACCACGGCGTCGGCCACGTGCTGCGGCGCTGGCCGAAGGAGAAATCTTTCCTGGAATATCTCACCGGGCGCCAAGCGCCGTCGCTGCACTTCGAGATCGCGCCGCGCGACGAAGCCGGCTGGAAGGCCCGCGAGCAACTGGAAGCGCGCGGGTTGAACCTCGTCGCCAACGCCGTGGCGCAGTCGGCCGATCACGTTGCGAGCTTCTTCTCCATGCTGAGAACCGAGCTCGCCTTCTATCTCGGCGGCCTCAACCTCCGCGACGCCCTGGCCGAGCGCGGCCTGCCCTTCTGCCTGCCGGCGCCCGCCGCCGACGACGCATTGCGCCTGGCCGCCACCGGCCTCTACGACGTCGGCCTCGGCCTCAAGACCGACGGCCGGGTGGTCATGAGCGACATCGACGCCGACGGCCGCCGCTTCATCGTCGTCACCGGCGCCAACCGCGGCGGCAAGACCACCTTCCTGCGCGGCCTCGGCCTCGCCTTCCTGCTGATGCAGGCCGGGCTGATGGCGCCGGCCGCCGCCTTCTCGGCCAGCCTCGCCGACCGGCTGCTCAGCCACTTCCGCAAGGAGGAGGACGCCACCATGCGCTCCGGCAAGCTCGACGAGGAGCTCGCCCGCATGGACGGCCTCGTCAAGGCGGCAACCCATCGCTCGCTGTTCCTGTTCAACGAATCCTTCGCCGCCACCAACGAGCGCGAGGGCTCGAAGATCGCCGGCGAGATCACCGGCGCGCTGATCGAGCGCGGCGTCCGGGTCGCCTTCGTGACCCACCTCTACACCTTCGCCCACGCGATGCTGGCCGAGCACGGCGACGACGGCCTGTTCCTGAGGGCCGAAAGGCCGGCCGACGACGGCCGCGTCTTCCCCCTGGAGCGCGCCGAACCGCTGGACACCAGCTTCGGCCGCGAGCTGTTCGCCGCCGTGATGGGAGAATGAGCGAAGGGAGGAAGCATCGGACCGAAAAGTGGATCCGCTTTTCGGCCAAATCCGATGCGCAAGCAAAAGCCGGGGCGGCAAGCTTGCGCCCGCCGGCCGGATGGCATTAGGAAAATCGATCCCCGTCCCTCCCATTCAGCCGGGCTGAACGATGATCGACTATTCCGCCGCCCTCGCCGTCGCCGCCATCGTCCGCACCGGCAGCTTCGACAAGGCGGCGCGGACGCTCGGCGTCACCCCGTCGGCGATCTCCCAGCGGGTGCGCCTTCTGGAAGAGCGGCTCGGCGCCGTGCTGATCGAGCGCGGCAATCCCTGCACGGCCACCGAAAAGGGCGCCTGGCTCTGCCGCCACGTCGAGCTGGTCGGCATGCTGGAAACCGACCTCCTGGAACGCCTGCCCGGCCTCGGCGATCCGCTCGCCGGCCCCGTCACCCTCGATATCGCCGTCAACGCCGACAGCCTCGGCACCTGGTTCCTGCCGGCCGCCGCCGCCTTCACGCGGACGTCGAAAGCCCTCCTCCGCATCGCCGTCGACGACCAGGACCACACCGCCGACTGGCTGCGCCGCGGCCACGTGGTGGCCGCCGTCACCTCGCTGGAAAAGCCGGTGGCCGGCTGCAAGGTCAGCCCGCTCGGCCGCCTGCGCTACCACGCCACCGCCAGCCCGGACTTCATCGCCCGCCACTTCCCGGACGGCGTCACCGCCGCGGCGCTCTCCCGCGCCCCGGCCATCACCTTCAACCAGAAGGACGGCCTGCAACAGGACTGGGCGATGAAAACGCTCGGCGCCACGGAACCCGGCCCCACCCACTGGCTGCCGTCGACGCAGGGCTTCGTCGAGGCGGCCCTGCTCGGCATGGGCTGGGGCCTCAACCCGACAAGGCTCATCGCCGACCACCTCGCCACCGGCCGCCTCGTCGAACTGGTGCCCGGCGCCACGCTGGACGTAACGCTCCACTGGCAGGTGAGCCGCCTCGTCTCCAGCCGGTTCCCGGAACTGACGCGCGCCGTGCTGGACGCGGCAAAAGAGGCGCTGCTCTGAACTCACCTATATCCGCCCCCCGCCCTCTTCTGCCCGAGGTCCTGCACCTTCGCGCAGGATGACAGAATTATATATGAAACAAATACATAGCCTATCCGGAGGTTGTCATGACCTATCTATAGGTTGTCATCCTACCCCAGGTCAGGCGCGCGCCTTCGCTGCAGTTCCACGACACGAAGCGGGTTGTCATAACCTATCTATAGGTTGTCATCCTGCGCCAAGCCAGGCGCGCGCCTTCGCTGCAGTTCCACGACACGAAGCGGGTTGTCATAACCTATCTATAAGTTGTCATCCTACGCGAAGGCGTAGGACCTCAGGACGAGAAAGCGAGACGCTGGGATCGCGCGCCCTTTCCTGCCCCAGGTGGTCCGCCTTCGCAGATATTCGGAAAATTATATAATTAAATCATATATATAAATTGTCATCCTGCGCGAAGGCGCAGGACCTCGGGCAGGATGGAGCAAGCGGCCGATATCCTGCCCGCGTATTGACGTTGTGGATACGCCCCCGCATAATGCCGGCATGTCGAAACTTCGCGCCTCCCCTCCCGCCCCCGACGCCAAGGGCAGCGTCAACCTCCGCATCGAGGCCGGCACCCGCCGGCTGATCGACGACGCGGCGGCGGTACTGGGCAAGACGCGCACCGAATTCATGGTGGAAAGCGCCCGCCGGCAGGCGATCGACGTATTGCTCGACCAGCGGCTGTTCGCGCTGGAGCCCGAGCGCTACGACGCCTTCATGGCCGCTCTCGACAACCCGCCGGCGCCGGGGCCGAAGCTCAAGGCGCTGCTCCGCCGAGTGCCGGCATGGCAGAAGTAGCCGGCCTTTCGGCACCCGCCCCGCTATCCTCCGACCACGATCTCACGGCCTTCGACTGCGGCGAACCCCAGTTGAACGACTGGCTGCGCCAGCGGGCGCTCAGGAACGAAAGCCGCTTCTCGCGTACCTATGTCGTCTGCGAGGAGCTTCGCGTCGTCGCCTACTATTGCATTTCGGCCGGGTCGGTGGAGCGAACGGCCGCACCCGGCAAGCTCAGGCGCAATGCCCCCGACGCCATCCCCGTCTCGGTGATCGGTCGCCTTGCGGTCGACCGGGCCTATGCGGGGAAAGGCCTCGGGACCGACCTCCTGACCGACGCCCTCCGCCGCATCGCCCTGGCCTCCCAAAGCATCGGCATCGCCGCCGTGCTGGTCCATGCCAAGGACGAGGCAGCCAGACGCTTCTATCTCCACGCCGCCGAATTCCTCGAATATCCGGAGGGAAGCCGCACGCTGTTCCTGCCGATCGAAACGGTGATCGCGGGGATGGGGTGAGGTTGCGGCAACGGCGCGCCTGTCGCCCGCGCGGCCGTCGCCGGGCCGGCCGATGACGATCAATTCCGCCGTCACGAAAAATATCGCCTCACGACCGGAACCTTGCGCAAGACATGGCTGACGGCGAAGCAGAGCGGCACCAACACGGCAGCCATGACGTACATCTTGAGGAGCGGTGGCGCCTGAACGTTCCGCACGAGAAGGGCGCCGGCGACGATGATCGGCGGATGGAAGACGTAGACGCCGAACGAGTTCTGCGTCAGGAAGTGCGTCAGTTTGCCCAGGCCGTTGAATTTCTCGCGGAACAGAACGACGAGCCCCAGCGACACGCCGACGCAGAAGAACGCCTCCCACGTCGCATAGAAGGCCGACTGCCAGCGGAAGCCGCCGAAGAACGCCCCGATATCCGGAACGGCGCCGTGGGATTCCGCGACGATGGCGCTCGCCGGAATGCCCAGGAACCAGACGGGAATGCCGAGGATCAGCGTCCACTTGAACCAGCGCATGCCGAACCGGTAGCTGATGCCGTCCAGAACGTCGTGCGTCCGGCACAGGATGCCGACGGCGAACATCAAGACATAGGAGGCGAAGAAACCGACCTGCATGAAATTGCCGGGCACTGCCTTGAACAGCGGAACGCCACCCGGCTGCACCAGACGCACCAGAAAGGCCAGCACGGCGATCAGGACGGCAACCGCCGCCACCGACCGGTGACCGACCTGGAAGGGCTTGCGCTGACCGATCGCCGGCGCCGGCTCGCCGACCGCCCCCTGCCACACGGCATAGGCAATCGACAGAACCAGTAGTAGCAGCAGGAACCAGAGCGGACCGAGGCTCAACAGGAAATCGAGCGACACGACGTAGTCGACATACCAGCCGGCCATGTCCGGCGCGGCGCTGTCGGCCAGGCCGGCGATCCATATGGTCAGCGGGTGAACGATCGCCACATAGGCCAGCATGGGAACGCCGAGACGGATCAGCCTGCTCCGGATGAACCGGGCCGGCCCTTTCCTTTCAAGGGAATCGGGGCTGAAATAGCCCGATATGAAGAAAAGCAGCCCCATGAAGTAAGCTTGGGTGAGCGAACCGTAGAGACCGAACAGCAGGCCGGAGAGCGGGCCGTAGCTGGCCTGTTCCCTGTAATACCAGAGACCATTGCCGCTATAGGTGACGTTCAGATGCATCAGGACGACAAGGATGATGACGAACCATTTCAGATTGTCCAGGAAAGCCACCCGGTCCAGTCTTGCGTTCTCTTCGACTTTGCCTTGCGCGTCCATGCCGTCCCCCCCATCCGCATGCACCAATGCCGGCCTGACCGGCGGCGGGCGTTCCGTTCGACGCCCCTCCCGATGATGTCTTCGCCTGGATGAAATGAGAGCGCCGGCCCACCCGGCCTCTTGTCCGTCGGGCCGCGCGCTCCGCAATTGTGGTTCCGCCCGGACGGTAGAACCGGCTATGTAGTTGGTCAATCAGATGTTTTCGTTATGATCTTTGGTCGGCCCCCGGCAATGCCAAGACCTGTCACGACGCCCCCGATCCTCTCGACGCCGCGCCTCCCGTCAATTATCTATAATTCATGACCACGGCCAAATCAGACACCCTCGCCAGCCGGATCGGCAAGACGCTGGCCGACCGCATCATATCCGGCGCCATCGAAGCCGGCGCTCGGCTGAGGCAGGACCACGTCGCCGAGGAGTTCGGCGCCAGCCACGTACCGGTGCGCGAGGCGTTCCGCCTGCTGGAATCGCAGGGGCTGGTGGTGAGCGAGCCGCGCCGGGGCGTGCGCGTCGCCGGCTTCACGCGCGAGGAAGTGCGGGAAGTGGCGGAAATGCGGGCGGCGCTCGAAGCGCTGGCGCTGCGCCATGCCGTTCCGCACATGACCAGGGCCATCCTCGACCAAGCGGAGGAAGCCAACCGGGCCGGCGACCGGGCGCGCGACGTTCACGCCTGGGAAGCGGCGAACCGCAAGTTCCACGGCATCATCCTGGCGCCCTGCGGCATGCCGCGCCTGCTGAAGGCGATCGACGACCTGCAGACGGCCAGCGCCCGCTTCCTGTTCTCCGGCTGGCGGGCCGAATGGGAAGCTCCGACCGACCGGGATCACCGCGCCATCCTCGACGCGCTCAGGGCCGGCCAGTCCGAACTGGCGGTGTCCGTGCTCGCCCGGCACGTCCAGACGATCGGCCAGAAGCGGCCAAAATAGCAAGCCGGATCAGTACCTTGTCCTCGAATCGGCGAAACGGACGCACTTGGCTCTTGCCAGGGGCATCGTTCTGTGGACTCCTTTAGCGATAGATTCTCAAAATTATCTATAATTTTGCCGAAGGAGAGACAGGATGAGCCACGCGCCCGTACGCCCCCTCGAAAACCGCTGGATGCCCACGGCCCGGACGGCGCTTGCCGTCATCGCCGGCGCCGCCCTGATGACCCTGGCCGCCAAGGTTCAGATTCCCTTCTGGCCCGTGCCGATGACGCTGCACACCATGGCCGCCATGGCGATTGCCGTGGCCTTCGGCCCGCGCGTCGCCGTGTCGGCCATGCTCGCCTACCTCGCGGCCGGCGCCGCCGGCCTGCCGGTGTTCTCCGGCACCCCGGAGCGCGGCATCGGCCTCGCCTACATGGCCGGGCCGACCGGCGGCTATCTCTTCGGCTATCTCGTCGCCGCCTGGCTGGTCGGCACGCTGGCCGCCGGCAAGGCAACGCTCGGACGCTTCCTGGCCATGCTGGCCGGACTGGTGCCGGTCTACGCCTTCGGGCTCGCCTGGCTTGCCGTTCATGTGCCGGCCGACCGGCTGCTCGCCGCCGGCCTCGCGCCCTTCCTCATCGGCGATATCGTCAAGATCGGCGTCGTGGCGGCGGGCTCGGCGGCGGTGCCGGCCGCCCTGGCCCGCCTCGGGGGCCTCGGCCGATGACCCCGGCCGACGGAACGATCCGCCACGACTGGACGGTGGACGAGATCGCCACCCTGCACGACCTGCCGCTTCTCGAGCTGATCGGCCGGGCCAATGCCGTTCACCGGGCCCATCACGATGCCAACAGGGTGCAAAGGGCGAGCCTGCTGTCCATCAAGACCGGCGGCTGTCCGGAGAACTGCGCCTATTGCCCGCAATCGGCCCATCACCGCGAGGTGGAGCTGACGAAGGACCGGCTGATGGATCCGACGAGGGTGATCGCCCTGGCGGCGACGGCCCAGGCGGCGGGCGCCGAGCGCTTCTGCATGGGCGCGGCCTGGCGCGAGGTGCGCGACGGCGCGGAATTCGACGCCGTCGTCGAGATGGTCGAGGGCGTCCGCGCCCTCGGCATGGAAGCCTGCGTCACGCTCGGCATGCTGAAGCCGCATCAGGCCGGACGTCTGGCGGCGGCCGGCCTCACCGCCTACAACCACAACCTCGACACCAGCCCGGAATTCTACGGCCGGATCGTCACCACCCGCACCTATCGGGACCGGCTGGACACGCTGGCCACCGTGCGCGCCTTCGGCATCGACCTCTGCTGCGGCGGCATCATCGGCATGGGCGAGACCGTCCGCGACCGCGCCTCGATGCTGCGCGTCCTCGCGGCGATGGAGCCGCACCCCGAAAGCGTGCCGATCAACGCGCTGGTGCCGGTCGCCGGCACGCCGCTGGCCGGACGGCCGCCCATCGACCCGCTGGACCTGGTGCGCATGGTGGCGACCGCCCGCCTCGTCATGCCGGCGTCCACCGTGCGCCTGTCGGCGGGGCGCTCGGCGCTCAACCGCGAAGCGCAGATCCTCTGCCTGGTGGCCGGCGCCAACTCGCTGTTCTACGGCGACAAGCTGCTCACCACGCCCAACGCCGACATCGGCGAGGATGCCGCGCTGTTCGCGGCGATCGGCGATCCGGCCCACCCCTGCCCGCTGAAGGAATCCGGCGCCCTCAACAAGATGGCCGGGTCGAGGGCAGGCCCCGACGGCTGCCGCTGCCCTCATTGACAACGGACGCGGGCCGGCGGCACGCGCGTATTAGCCGTCGGCCTTTACCCTCGGCGACACCGCCAGACCGAGAAACACCAGCATCGCCTGATTGAGGCTTACGGTGTCCTCGTCATCGAGCCGCCCGATCCGCTGGCCCAGCTTGGATTTCGGAACGGTGGTGATCTTGTCGACCATCAGACGGGACTTGAGACGCAAGCCGTTGTGCTCGCTCGCCTCGACCGGAAGCCGGAACAGCGGCGCCTCCGTGGCATCCGACGTGAAGGCGCAGACGGTGATCGAATCCGTTGCGTCGAAGCTGTCGTCCTGAACGATCACCACGGGGCGCGGTTTACCCGCATAATCCTTGCCACCCGAAACGGTCCAGATATCGCCGCGCCTCATTCCTCGCCCCAGTCGCTCACCGCGTCGATGAACGCCTGGTCCTCCGCCGCCTGCGCGCTCGCGGCGACCGCCCGCGACTGGCGGTGCGCCTCCGCCCTGAACGACGGCGCGCGCACGTCCGGAACCCAAATCTGGATCGGACGCAGGCCCTGGGCGCGCAGACGGGCACGATGCGCGCTGACCTTCAGGCGCGACGACTTGGGGCTGGACGCAGAAGACATGCCTTCCTCCTTCGTCAAGGGTTACATGTAACCTATCACAAATGGACGATTTGCCAAGCTCCTCTCATGCGGCCCGCCGCACCGCGTGCCCAAACCAAGCTACCCAGGCTCACCGCCCCACCCCAAGCTCGCGGGCGAAAGCTGCGGCCGCCAGACCGACCAGTTGGGCGTGGATGTCCTGCCGCGAGCGCCCGCCGCCGTCCCGGCAGATCGGATCGCCGATCTTTTCCTGCTCGGCCATCTCGGCCGCACCGGGCTTGCACAGGCCGAACAGGCTGAAGTGGCTGGCGTCCTCGACATTCAGATAGCGGCCATGCGGCATGGCCGCGGCAATGCCGCCGGCCTTCGCCGTCTGAGGAATTTTATCGGGCGGTCCCAGGTTGACGATCTCCACCGGGACGGAAACCCCGGCGAAGCTGTCGGCGGCGAACACGTCCACCGGCGCCGGATCAATCGCCATGGCAAAGCCGAGCCGCCTGTCCCGATTGTCGCGGCCGGCCTCCCGCATATCCAGGGCGTGCAGGTCGAGGCCGCTCAGCCGTACCCACTCGCAGAGCGACGGGTTGCGCGCCGCGTCGTCGCAATAGCCGGCAAGGCGGTCGGGGTCGATGCGGCCGCCGGAGAGCGCAAGCGCCGTGCTGCCGCCCATGGAAAGCCCGAGAACGCCCACCTTCCCCGCGTCGAGATGGTCCTTGAAGTCGGGCGCCCCGATCATCGCGTCGAGCGTCGCGCCGATATCGCGCGGCCGCAGCCACAGCTTCATGGTTTCCTCGGCCGACCGATGGGCGCCGCCGTTGCCGGGGTGCGTGGGCGCGGCGACGACGAAGCCCCGGCTGGCGAGCCCGGCCGCCATCCAGCTCATGGCGGCGGGACTGCCGCCGAGGCCGGCGCCGTGCGACAGCAGCACCAGCGGGAACCGGCCGCCGGCGATCGGCGCGCCGCCCATGGCCGGCGTCCCGGCGAAGAACACGCTCTCGCCGAGGACGACCGGCGTGCCGCCCGGCAGCGCCGGGTACCAGACGGTCACCTCGAGATCGGCGCGGCGCTCCCCAGAGTGGGCCGACACCTGCCGTACGCCGACGATGCCGGCCGCGCCCGCGGCTTGCATCAAGGCGGAAAAAGCGCCCAGCATGGCCAAGGCTTTCAGGAAAATGCTCATTGCAGTCCTCGTCTTGTCGGATTGCGCCTCGGCATTAAGACGCGCCCTCGGCAAGATGGAATGCGCGGCCATGGACATCGCCTCCGAACGCGATTTCGGACGTCCAACATCGCGATCGAGGTCGTCTCCGCGCTGAAATGCGGCTCTAAGGGCCGACGGACATTCCGTCCGCCGTTCCGCCGGCCCGGCGATAGGCGCTCGGCGTCATGCCCGTCACCCGCCGGAACTCGCGATTGAAGTTCGACTTGGTGCCGAAGCCGGAGTCCAGCACGATCATGGTCACCGGATCGTCGGTGGCGGTCAGCCGCCGTTGCGCGTCGCGCACGCGATATTCGTTGACGATCTGCGACACGTTGCGGCCATGCACGCGGTTGAGCGCCGCGGAGATCCGCCGGGCGGGAATGCCGGCGCGGCGCGCCAGCCGCTCCAGCGTCAGGTCGGGATCGCGGTAGAGGTGCCGCTCCGTCATCAGCTCCCGAATGCGGCCGACGACGGCGGCATCCTCATCGACGGCCGGCGGCGCGGCAGCGGGCGGCCCTTCGTCGAGCGGCCTTGCATCCGCGTCGGGCCGGCTGTCGTCGGCCACCGTCGCGGCATAGCCGGCGACGGCGAGCCAAAGCACGCTCGCGGCGGTCAGCAGCAACCTCACCCGCTGCCCGTCACCCAGAAAGAGATCGACCGACACCGCCGCATCGACGAAGGCGGAGACGATGAGCAGAACGGCAATGGCGACGAGCGCCCGGTGGGCCGTCCGCTCGTCGCTGAACCGCACGGCGGCGAGCATATCCGGCCCGAGCCGCGCCATGGCAAGCAGCGCGACGCCATATCCGAGATCGATCGCAAACAGCACGACATCGATCGGCGCGCGCCAGAAGGCGACCAGCGCCGCCACCAGGACCGCCGGCATCAGGTGCGGCCACAGGGTCTTTGCCCGTTCGTGGTGGCGCAGCCGGTCGAAGGCGACAAACGACAACGCCGGCAGCAGGGCGGCGATCACCGGCTGGACGAGCCGCGCCGGATGCCAGCCGACGTTCCAGCTCAATCCCGCCAGGGTGGCCTGCACCGCGAAGGCGGCGACCAGCAGCGGAAACAGCCCGAATTTTCCCGCGCCATGCCGGATCATCCGCGTCAGGATGAGGCAGAGGACGAGCGATACGACGAACGGCAGCGGTATCGAAGGCATGCCCCTTCCTAGCACGTCTCCAGCGGCTGCGTCGCGCCGCCCGTCCGCTGCCGCAGCAGCCACAGGCCGGACAGCGCCGCGAAGGCCAGAATCGACATCGCGAAGGCCAGCCACAGCGCGGCGTGCGGTCCCGACGACGTCATGATGGCGGCGAAGGCCGGCGGCGCGGCGGCGAACGACAGGTTGAGCGGCACCGCCAGTCGCGCCGACGCGCGGGCATAGGCGGCGGCCGGGAAAATCTGCAGCGGCAGCGTGGCGCGGACGACGGCGGTGATGCCGCTGGCCATGCCGTAGAGCGCGGCGAACAGCAGGGCGCCGGCAAAGCTCCCGCTCAGCAGCAGCACCACGAAGCTCAGCGGAAACAGCGCGGCGGCGGCAAGGCCGGTGGCGAGGCCTGGCCAGCGCCGGCCGCCCAGCACGTCGACCATCCGCCCGGCCCATTGCGCGATGCCGATCAAGGCGGCGGCCGTCAGCGCGTGGGCGTGATCGAGGCCGCCGGCCTCGAACAGGATGATGATGGTCAGCGCGAAACCCCAGGTGAAGAAGCCGTTGGCGGCAAAGCCGACGGCCAGCAGCACAAAGCGCGGCCGATCGATGGCGGTGGGCTCGGCCGGCGCCGCCGCGGCGGATCTTTCCCCCGGCCGTGCCGGCGGCCGGCGGGCCAGCGCCACCCAGTGCAGCGGCATCGAGACCAGCAGCATCAGCCCGGCATAGAAAAGCGTCGTCGTCCGCCAGCCCCAGGCGGCCTGCAACAGCCCGCTGAGCGGCCAGACGATGGTCGAGGTCAGCCCGCCGGCCAGGATCAGCACGCCGAGCGCCGGCCGCGCCTTGTCGCCGGCGATCTCGGTCACCGCGATCTGGGCCGGCGTCGTCAGCATGCCGGCGCCGGCCAGCCCGAGCACCACCCAGGCCAGCATGTAGAGCGCCGGACCGCCGGCAAGGCCCAGGAGCGCCAGGCCGGCGGCGCCGAGCGGCGATGCCGCCACCATCACCGGACGGGCGCCGTGGCGCTCGAAGACGGCGCCCAGCGGCCAGGACGCCAGGGCCATGACCACCAGCATCACCGTCGGCCCGGCCATGACCATCGGCAAGGCCATGCCGAGCTCGCCGGCCATCGCCGGCCCGGTGACGGCGGGCAGCCAGAACGTGGCGCCCCAGCCGATCAACTGGGTCGCCGACAGGGCGGCGACGGCACGGACTGTGGGCGAGCGGAACGGCATGGAGGGGGCGGCTTGGCAAGGGGCGGCAGGCGGGCGCAAGCAGCCATACCAGCAGGAACATGTTACGGTTTTGCGTCGGAAGCGGCTCGGTCCCGCTGCCTCCCCCCGCCCGAGCCTCCCGCCTTTCGCGGAAGGCGCGCTATCCATTTGTTCCCCCTATATAATTCTGTCATCCTGCGCGAAGGCGCAGGACCTCGGGCAGGATGAAACGCCCGGCGGATATCGGTCTCCCCGGGGCAAGGGCGCCTGATATTCCCCTCACCACCCTTGCCGGCCCGAGATGGTCCGCCTGCGCGGACCATGACAATTATATAATGAAAGCAGCTACATAACGCGCTCCGCCGAGACGAAGTCCTCCGGCAGAAAAACATCGCGACACGGCGGGTATTCTAGCCCGTTACCTCTTGATCTCGCACGCCACCTGCACGGTGAAGCCTCGGGCGATGTCCGCCACGTCCGGCGTCTTCAGGTCGTCGCCCGGCGGCTCGACATCGTAGCGGACCTGGTTGGCGTCCAGGAAGAACTGCGCCATGCCGGCCTTGATGGCGAAGTTGACGTTCTGGATCACCTCGATGTCGGTATCCTCGCCGGTTCCGTGCGCCTGCAGGTTCGACTTGGCGACGACGATGCCGACCACATGCCCCGACTGGTCGACCACCGCGCCGCCGCTGTTGCCGCTCTGAACCGGCGCCGAGATCTGCAACTGCGTCACGTCGTCGCCCGTGCCGGCCAGCGACGCCACGAGGCCCGTCGAAAGGTTGCCGGTGCTCGACAGGAAGCCGGTCAGCGGATAGCCGAACACCACGATGGTATCGCCGAGGCGGATCTGCGGCGTGCCGCGGAACTTGCCGAAGGTCGCGTTCTTCCGCTCCACCTTGAGGATGGCGAGGTCGTTGGCCTTCTCGCGCGCGACGATGGCGGCCGGCTGAACGTCGGTGTTGCCCCGCCTTACGAAGGCGTCGTCGCAGCCGTCGACCACATGGGCGTTGGTCAGGAGATAGCCGTCGCCGTTGACGAAGAAGCCGGTGCCGGTGGAATAGGTCGTCCCCTCTTCCTTCCGGTCCTTGCCCGGATCCCTGTTCTTCGGCCCGCCGATCGTGTCTTCCCCCCGGTGGCCTTGCTCTTTCGGCGACGGCTCCCCGCCGCCTGCGCCATTCTGGGCGATCCGGCCGGCGATCGCCTCCAGCGATATGCTGCCATCGGCCACCGCATCGGCGCATTCTTCCATCTTGGCCAGCCCCTTGCCGGTCGTGGCCAGATTGAAATTGCCGTGGTTGTTGCCGCCGATCCTGAGGCTCATGAAGCTCATCGAGCCGAACTCGTCGACGACGCCCTTCTTGATGCCCTCGAGCGACACCCCCCGCATCTTGTTCAGCTTCATGCCGACGGCGTCGCCCTCCCAGGTACTTATCCGGTTGTATTTGACGACGACGCCGTATCCCTCGTCTTCCTCGTATTTCCAGGCGGCATTTGCGAACATCATGTAATAGTCGCTCTCGCCGTTGCTGGCGTCCTTGCCCACCTCGATAGCTGTTCCCCCCGCGAATTCCATGACCATGAAGCAGGACTTACGGGCGACATTGACTCCGATCGTCCATTTTTCCGCGTCGGCATAGACGTCGTCGATCAGGAAATAATCCTGGCTCAGCGCGTGGGCGGGACCGGGCAGCGCCACCAGGAACGCGACGAGCCAGGCACGGCGGCTCAAGACAGACATCGAGGACACAGCCATATCGCACCCGCCGAGGGACCTGGATTTCAACACCGACCGCGCTGGAACAGGCGGCCGGTGGCCGCCACGGCTCTCCATTTGCGAAAGGCTGCCGATCATATGGCGGAAGTTGCAAAGAACAGGTTTAGAATGGCGGACCGAAATCCGGAATCCGACTTCCGGAGAGCCGGGGCCATGACGAAAGGTCACGCCGGCTTGCGTCCGTCCGCCCCCCCTTCTCAGATCACCTCGAACACCGCGTTCGTCCCGTCCGCCTCGTAGCGCTTGACGAAATCCACCCGGGTTCCGTTCCAGTGGTAGCAGTAGTGCGCGCCCTGCACGGGAATGGGGATCACGTCGGGCCAGAAGATGCCGATGCACCAGCCGCCGGGTTTCCGCACGCTCGGATAGACCACGCCGTCGCTGCCGGCGGCGCGCAGGCGACGCCCCAGCGCCTGCGAGGCGGCATAGTCGTCGGGATCGAGCGCCCCCGGCACGGCGCCGACGTCGTCGAGTTCGCTGTCGACCGCCCCCACCAGCATCCGGAAATCCGAGGTCCAGCCCGGCGCCTCCCGCGTCGCCGCCATGAAGCGCTGGTGGTGGTGGATCGTCTCGGCGATCGCCACGTCCTCGCCGTCGCCGGCATAGTAAAGGCCATGGCCACCGTCGGTGAAGCGGCCCGGCCTGAGCGGCGAGCAATGGACGAAGGGCGCCATCAGGAAGCTGGCGTTGGGGCCGCCGACGCGCCGGCCCTTGGGCACCTTGCCGAGATCGCCGATCAGGCCGCGCACGCGCGGATTGGTCTTCGCCTCGACGCTGGCCAGCGCCTCCCAGTCGTGCGGGTCGGCGATATCCTCGAACAGGTCGATCGGCGGATGGATCGAGCGGATGATCCGGAAGGTTCTCGGCCAGGCAACCCGGCGCCGGACCACTCCTTCCGTCACCACGCGCCCCGCTCGGCGTCGAGATAGGCGCGCATGTCGGCAAGGTCCGACATCTCGCCGCGCAGCATCAGGTCGAGCGCCGATTGCCCGTCGAAGGTGTCGTTGGGCTTCCTGATCCACTCGTAGCCGCGCGCCGGCTCCTTGAAGAGGTAGCGCAGGCCCTTGTGGATGCCCATCAGGTGCGCCATGCGCATGCGGAGATCGCGGTCGATCCGGCCGATGCTGCCCTCCTTCCAGCGCGCCCAGGTGCGCGCCGACATGCCACCCAAGAGCACCGTCGCCTCGGCATCGCTGAGCTTCCACGCCTTGCTGAGGTTGACCGTCGCCCGCGCCAGCGCCGCCGCTTCCTCGTCGGTGATGGCGGCGCTGTCCGTACGCTCGATCGGGGTAGCTTCGATGGGTTGCAGCATCATGGCTCGCCCTGTCATTTGTCGTGAATATAGGCGCATTACGCCAAATGGCAAGACATATGCTAAGTTGGGATTCACGTTGGCGTTGTTGGGACGTGTGACGAGGGAAAAGTCATTCGCGAAAGCGTCATATCGTTCCAACATCTTGCCGAGATCAGTCGACTGGAACGCTTGAGAACCGGAATAGCGCAGGCGACCAGCGAGGAGTGCCCTAAGGCCGCAGAAACTCACGGAGTGATACCCGCGGAGCAGAATAGGCATGACGTTTAAAGGACCCGTCCTTTAGAGAAAGGTCAAGGTGGTTAAAGAACCCGTCCTTTAGAATAGCCCCAACCTGGATATATGGGATAATTAATTCATCTCCCAATATAGATCTCTTTGTCTTCACGCGAGGCAGCGGAAGTTCAAAAATTCCATATGAATTCAAGTTATATCCAAAGAATCACCGACAGAGTATTGGTATATATATTCTCCCGCCGGCAGCTCATCAATATAGAAATGTCGGTCACTTTTTAAAAATAGCGATGCGACAACGTGAGCAGAACTAACGTCTCTTATCTTGACGAAAACATCATGTTCGCTTGTGTTTTTGAACCATGCGCCATGCTTCTCACTCTCCGACGCCACCTCTCCATCCAGCAACCCGCCAAACGGCATGTGCTGGCAAACAGGCGAAGGCGGCGCCAACCACCACTGTCGGATTTCGGACGCGGTGAAATTAAGCGGCAACCACCTCTGAGGTTGGAGAACTGCATCGATCGTCATCCGAGGTCGGATTTCAGATGCAATCAGTCTCTCGACACCTGGCTGATCAGCGACGTCCGGATGGGCACGATGCATCTTGGCCGGCAGCCCGGCATCGCCATCCAGAGTTAATAGCAGTAACACGCTACCGAGCAGCATTACCGCGCCCATTACAATTGCCTGGAACATCGGCGAGAAAGGCGCAGGGCGTGGAGGGGGCTGAGTAGCCCCTTGCGACGACTTCCACGCAGACTCAGCGGCGGCCCTCTGCTGCTCATCAAGCTCACGAGCGGCTTTGTCATATTCTCCGCGGCGTATCGGGTCGCCTAAAATGTCGTAGGCGTCGGAAACCTCGCGGAACGCGTCGGCGGACGCCCGCCCCGTGCTGTCCGGGTGTGTCTCCTTCGACCGCTTCCTGAAGGCCGTTCTGATTTCGTCCATCGTTGCGGATGGCGTCAGCCCCAGCACCCGATAAAGCCCGAGGGGGTCGCTATGGTCCATCTATGCCTCGGAACTCGTCGGTTGTCGCCGTCCCCATATGAGCGCCGGACTGAACGTAGGCGAGTCGTGTCTACAACTTATTGACGAGGCGACGCCGTCAGAGCCTGCCTCGAAATTCGCTGAGGCGCGGCAGATAACGACGAGTTCGAGAGCCGGAGCGGAGCGAACTTGAGCAACGCCAGCAAAAGTGCCTTGCGGTTTTGCGTTCGGCGTTGCGCCCTAGAAAACAGCCCGTAAGCGCCGGAAGCACTGAAAGCCTCGCTAGACGGCCGCCGGAGTAGAATTTCTCATGGGTGCATCTTCGCCCCCTTGGTGATCTTGTCGACCACCTTTTTCTCCGCCCGCATCGCCAGCCCAACCAGCTTGGCATCCTCCGGCGAGAACTTGGCGAACACCTCGCGGTTGGCGCCGTCATGGCCGGTCGAGAACATTTCCTCGACATAGGCCGAGGTCACCACGCCGCGCTCCAGCGACCGCTTGTGGATACTGCGCAGCGTGTCCTGGTCGGCCACCAGCACCACCATCGGCTGGATGGTCATCGGGTTGTAGACATGACCGGCCGCATCCCGGTAGGCTTCGCCGATGATCGTTGGCGTTTGCGCGACGATGCCGCTCGTCAGGAAGGCGGTGACGTTGAGCTTCTGCCAGGGGGCGAGGTCATCGCGGACGACGATGGCGATCTTGGTGTCGAACATGCCGGCAAACTCCGTTCGGGGGATCGAAAAAGCTGACGCTTTAAAGCACCCGCCGATCAGGTTGACCAAACCTGATCGAAAAGCGGCTGCTCAAGAAAAAGCTAAAGCATTCGCAGCTCGACCGGATGTTTCCACCCAGTCGGCGAATGCTTTAGCGCCGGCCAGCGCCGCCGGTCTTGAACGTTCGTGCGGCCGCTTCAGCGACGGCCTGCGTGTCGCCATCGACGACGGCGGCGTCGAGCGGCTGGAGGCGCGCTTTCACGGCAACGGCTTTTCGCCGCACCGCCACGACACCTACGCGCTCGGGCTGACGCTCCACGGCGTGCAGACCTTCCGCTATCGCGGCGCCCTGCGCTTCAGCCGGCCCGGCAACGTCATCGTGCTGCACCCCGACGAGCTGCACGACGGCGCGGCCGGCGACGAGGCGGGCCTGATCTACCGCATGATCTACCTGCCGCCGGAGATGATCGCCGCCACCCATGCCACGCGCGGCGCCCTGCCCTTCGTCGCCGACCCCGTGGTGCGCGACGCCGGCCTGCGGCAGGCGCTGGCCGACATCCTCGCCGACCTCGATGGCGAACCGGGCGATCTTGAGATGGACGACGTGTTGATGCGCGTCGCCGCCGGCCTCGTCCGGCAGGCCGGCCTCGGGCAGGCGAGAGCATCGGCCACCGCCGAGGCCGCCGTGCGGCGCGCCCGCGACTATCTCGAAAGCCACGCCCTGGAGGCCGTCCGCTCGGAGACGCTGGAGGCGGTGACCGGCCTCGACCGCTACGAGCTGGCGCGCCAGTTCCGCCGCCTCACCGGCACCAGCCCGCACCGCTTCCTCATCATGCGCCGGCTCGATCGCGCCAAGCGCCTGATCGCCTCCGGCACCCGCCTCGCCGACGCCGCCCTCGACGCCGGCTTTGCCGACCAGGCCCACTTCACTCGCCATTTCCGCGGCGCCTTCGGCATGCCGCCCGGCCGCTGGCTGGCGATGCAGAAGGCGGCGATGTGAAGCAGGGCCGCCTCGCCAACGGGATTCTACCTATAGGAAATCTGAAAGCGGCTTTCAGAAGTTGCGATTAGGTCGCGACGGCTTCCGGGCCTATATTGAGGGCGTCAAGAGAGATCAGAGAAAGAAGCCGGAAACCTCCGGTCAGGAAAGGAAAAGAAGAAATGTTCGCCACCCTCGAGCGTACCGCCAAGCTCCTCCGCGCCCCCACCCAGGCCGAGCGCGATCTGGCCTACCTCAACGAAGCCGGCGACCGCTACGACCTCGAAGCCCGCGAGCGGAACCTCAGCCGCCGCAGCGCCAACCGGGGCCTCGGCTTCTGAGGACCCGACGGCATCCGGCCGGCAAAACAAACACGACGACGTTGAGCGCTCGACACCTGACCGGTTCGGGCGCTTTGTCGTATGCGGGTTCGAAAACGGGAGGATGCCCGATAATTCCCTCGGTGCCCTTTCCCGTCCGACCAGAGAAATTTTATCTTACAAATCAATCATATAAAGCTGTCATCCTCGCGAAGGCGAGGACCTCGGGACGAGAAGGCGATGAGGGGCGTATCAGGCGCCCCAACGTTGCCGGAGCGCTATATCCGCGTCGAGCTTTGTTCTGCCCGAGGTCCTCGCCTGCGCGAGGATGACAGCTTTATATAGGGGGAACAAAGGGATAGGTCGGCACACTGGTACCTCCCATAGATTGTCATCCTCGCGAAGGCGAGGACCTCAGGACGAGAAGGTGACGAGGGATGTATCAGGCGCCCAGCGTTGCTGGAGCGCTATATCTGCGTCGAGCTTTATTCTGCCTGAGGTCCTCGCCTGCGCGAGGATGACAGATTTATATAGGGAGAACAAAGGGATAGGTCGGCATACGGGTACCTCCCATAGATTGTCATCCTCGCGAAGGCGAGGACCTCGGGACGAGAAGGCGATGAGGAGTGTATCAGACGCCCCAGCGTTGCCGGAGCGCTATATCCGCGTCGAGCTTTGTTCTGCCCGAGGTCCTCCGCCTGCGCGAGGATGACAGCTTTATATAGGGGGAACCAAGGGATAGGTCGGCACAATGTACCTCCCATAGATTGTCATCCTCCGCGAAGGCGGAGGACCTCAGGCAGAATTTGGCACGCGGCGAATATAGGTCTCAAGCACGAGACGGCATGGGATAGGTCCCTCGGTGCCTTTCCTGCCCGAGATGGTCCGCCTGCGCGGACCATGACAGTTTATGTTTATGGAACAAGCACATGGACGCCCGACGGCAACACAGCGCACGACGCCGCGAGGCAGGCCTCCGGACAAGGGGCAAACTCACGCCGCCTCGTCCGCCTTGGTCACCGTGAACCGCAGCCCCAGCGCCTTCATCACGCCGATCAGCGTCGACAGCTTGGGATCGCCTTTGTCGCTGAGCGATTTGTAGAGCGCCTCGCGCGTCACGCCGGCCTCCCTGGCGATGGCCGACATGCCCTTGGCCTTGGCGATGTCGCCCAGGGCAACGGCGATCATCTTCGGGTCGCCATCCTCGAAGGCGGCTTCGAGGGTGGCGGCGATCGCCTCGTCGCTGGTCAGGAACTCGGCGGCGTCCCACTTGGTCGTCTCGATTGCCATTCGGAGCTCCCTGGCCATGTCGATGGCCAGTAGTTCACAGGCCGGAGGCTGTCAATATCCGTGAACTATAGATTACAAACCAGGATAGGAGATCGATCGGTTCGCCGTCAGAAACCTACATCGAACCAAAGCCTGCCCCATCGCCTCCCGGGCGGCAGGGCGACACAAATAACCTGGCAGGTTCTACTTCCTCACCCGCGCCTGGAGATGTGCCGGGTAGCGAGCGCCTTCGACGGGAATCGCGTCGAGCGCCGTGCCGATCGCCCGGAGGTCGTCGGCCGAAAGCGCCAACGTCGCCGCGCCGAGGTTTTCCTCGAGGCGAGTGAGCTTGGTGGTGCCGGGAATGGGGACGATCCACGGCTTCTGCGCCAGGAGCCAGGCGAGCGCGATCTGCGCTTTCGTCGCCCCCTTGGCGTCGGCGATGGCGCCGACGGCGTCGACCAGCGCCTGGTTGGCCTTGCGCGCTTCCGGCGAGAAGCGCGGCACCAGGTTGCGGAAGTCGTCCCTGGCGAAGCTGGTCCTGTCGTCGATGGCGCCGGTCAAAAAGCCCTTGCCGAGCGGGCTGAACGGCACCAGGCCGATGCCGAGTTCTTCCAGCGTCGGGATGATCTCGGCCTCCGGCTCGCGCCACCATAGCGAATATTCGCTCTGCAGCGCCGTCACCGGCTGCACGGCGTGCGCCCGGCGGATGCTGGCGGCGCCGGCTTCCGACAGGCCGAAATGCTTCACCTTGCCCTCGGCGATCAGGTCCTTCACCGTGCCGGCCACCTCCTCGATCGGCACGGCCGGATCGACGCGGTGCTGGTAGTAGAGGTCGATCCGGTCGGTCCTGAGGCGCTTCAGCGCCGCCTCGGCCACGGCGCGGATGTTGGCCGGCCGGCTGTCCATGCCCCTGGCCACCTCGCCGCCGATGAAGCCGAACTTGGTGGCGATCGCCACTTCGTCGCGGAACGGCGCCACCGCCTCGCCCACCACCTCCTCGTTGACGAACGGGCCATAGGCCTCGGCGGTGTCGAACAGGGTGACGCCCCGCTCATGGGCGGCGCGGATCAGGCGGATCGCCTCGCCGCGGTCGGTGGCCGGGCCGTAGCCGTAGCTGAGGCCCATGCAGCCGAGGCCGAGGACCGAAACCTCCAGCCCGTTGCCGAGAATGCGTTTTTGCATCGATATCTCCCGTCAGTCCTTGCCGAGGTATTGCGCGTCGCTCACCTGCTCCAGCCAGTCGACGGCCTTGCCGCCCTGCTCTTCCTGGATGGCGATGTGGGTCATGGCGGTGTCCGGCGCCGCGCCGTGCCAGTGCTTCTCGCCCGGCTCGAACCAGACGACGTCGCCGGGGTGGATCTCCTCGATGGCACCGCCGAGGCGCTGGACGCGGCCGAGGCCGGCGGTGACGATCAGCACCTGTCCCAAGGGGTGGGTGTGCCAGGCGGTGCGGGCGCCCGGCTCGAAGGTGACGGTATTGCCGGCCGCCCGGGCCGGCCCGGCGGCCGCATAGAGCGGGTCGATGCGCACGCTGCCGGTGAACCAGTCGGGCGGGCCTTTCATCGAGGGGCGCGTGCCGGTGCGGGTGATCTGCATGTGTCGTTTCCTTCGAGGCGGAGAGCGTCGGTGTCGATTCGAGTCTCCGATTTGAAACCCGCCGGGGCGCGGCGGGTTTCGCGCCGCCATGTCGATCGCGGGGCGATACGCGAGCGGCGGCGGCCGGCTGTCGGCATGGCGGGGAGACCCTATCAGGCGCCGCCGCTGCCGATTAGCCGCGCGCGATGGCATGTCGTCATGAACGCGGTTCATGAATATAACGCCGCCGGAGCGCCCGAAAAGCGCCGCATCGCCAATCGCCCGCCGCCGCCGGCTTGCCGGCGCCCGGGCAAAGGCGCATAGACACATGAGGAGACCTCATGAATGCCGCGCCAGCCGATCCTCTCCGACCTCGTCGCCTTTCTCGCCGTCGCCCGCGAGCGCAGCTTCACCCGCGCCGCCGCCCGGCTCGGCGTGTCGCAATCGGCGCTGAGCCACACCATCCGCGGCCTCGAGGAGCGGCTCGGCATCCGCCTCCTGACCCGCACCACCCGCGCCGTGGCGCCCACCGAGGCCGGCGAGCGGCTGCTCAACAGCATCGGCCCGCGGCTCGACGAGATCGACAGCGAGCTCGCCGCCGTCACCGCCCTCAGCGGCAAGCCGGCCGGCACCATCCGCATCACCACCGGCGAGCACGCGGCCACCACCATCCTGTGGCCGAAGCTCCGCGAGCTGCTGCCCGGCTATCCGGACATCGGCGTCGAGGTGATCGTCGACTACGGCCTCACCGACATCGTCGCCGAGCGCTACGACGCCGGCATCCGCCTCGGCGAGCACCTGGCGAAAGACATGATCGCCGTACGCATCGGGCCGGAGCTGCGCCTCGTCGTCGTCGGCTCGCCCGCCTATTTCGCCGGCCACCCGGCGCCGCTGACGCCGCACGACCTCGTCGCCCACCGCTGCATCAACCTGCGCCTGCCCACCTACGGCGGCCTCTACGCCTGGGAGTTCGAGAAGGACGGCCAGGCGCTGAAGGTGCGCGGCGAGGGGCAACTGGTGTTCAATTCGTCGTCGCAGGCCCTGCGGGCGGCGCTCGACGGTTTCGGCCTCGCCTTCGTCATGGAGGATTCCGCCCGGCCATGGCTCGACGCCGGCCGCCTCGTTGAAGTGCTCGGCGACTGGTGCCCGCCGTTTTCCGGCTATCACCTCTATTACCCGAGCCGCCGCCAGGCCTCGCCGGCCCTCGGCGTGCTGGCCGAAGCGCTGCGGTATAGGGGATGAGGCGGTCAACCGCCCCTCTCGTCGTGGTTAACAAATCCTTATCCTTGTGCTGGGATGCTCGGCGCCGAGGGATGGCGCGCCGCCGCGGCCGGATCCCGCGCAAGAGGCTTGTCGATGGTGAAGTCCCGTTCCCTCATTGTCCGCTCGGCGGCGCTGGCGCTGTCGGCGCTGCTCGTCGGCTGCTCGGCGCTCAGCTTCGACGACGAGCCGGTGCGCGCCACCGCCCACAAGGGGCCGACCTTCGAGATCCGCCAGCCGTCCAAGGACAGCATCGAGGGCATCGACGTCTCCTATTTCCAGGAGGCGGTGGACTGGCAGGCGGTGGCCGGCGACGACATCCGCTTCGCCTGGATCAAGGCCACCGAAGGCGGCGACCGGCTGGACCAGCGCTTCGCCGAGAATTTCGCCGGCGCGGCGCGGGCCGGCGTGCTGCGCGGCGCCTATCATTTCTGGTATCACTGCCGCCCCGGCATCGAGCAGGCCGCCTGGTATATCCGCAACGTGCCGCGCGACCCCGACGCCCTGCCGCCGGTGCTCGACATCGAGTGGACGCCCACCTCGCCCACCTGCACCAAGCGCCCGCCGGCCGCCGAGCTGCACGCCGACATGCAGGCCTTCCTCGACGCCGTCGAGGCCTACTACGGCAAGCGGCCGGTGATCTACACCACGCTCGATTTCTACCGCGACCGCATGGACGGCGCCTTCGAGAGCTATCCCTTGTGGGTGCGCTCCACCGCCGCCAAGCCGCACGAGAAATACGGCGACCGCCACTGGCACTTCTGGCAATACACCTCGACCGGCCGCGTCGCCGGCGTCCGGGGCAACGCCGACCGCAACGTGTTCTACGGCTCGGAAGCCGCCTTCCGGAAATTCCTCGCCGACAGCAACGTCGCCCCGGCCATGGTGGCCGAGCGGTGAGATAGGGTCAGGCATTAGCGGGCGCACGATAGTTCCCCCGCGCCCTTTTCTGCCCGAGGTCCTGCGCCTGCGCGCAGGATGACCCCTGATGGACAGGTTATGGACGCGCCATATATTTGTTTTATATATATAATTCTGTCATCCTGCGCGAAGGCGCAGGACCTCGGGCAGAACGGAGCAAGCGGCCGCTATAGCGCTCAGCCTGAACGGCCCCCTAGCGCTCCGCTTGAAGCTCAGAAATGATAGCCCACCCGCAGGCCGGCGCTCTCGTAGCCGTTGTTGTCGTCGCAGAGGTCGGCGTTCGACATGTGGCTGGCGTAGAGCTGCGCCGACCAGTTCTCGGTCACCCGCCAGTCGACGTCGAGGCCGAGGTGGAACAGCGCGTGGCAGCCGAGATCGCGGCCGGAGGGATCGTTCTTCAGCTTGGCGTCGTGAACGGAGCCGCCGAGCTGCCCCTCGAAGCTGAGATCGCCATATTTCAGGAAGGTGAAGGTCAGGCCGGCATAGGCGTCGCTGATCAGCTTGTCCTCGGTGGCGATGTCGACGCCGAGCGTCGGCCGCGGCGAGAACAGCCACCAGGGCGCGTCCAGCGCCGGGGCGCGCACCTCGGCGTTGATCAGCGCGCCGTCGACGTCGCCGCTGGTGAACAGGCCGGCATTGCTGGCGCCGACGCCGCCATAAATCGACCAGCCGGTGAAATCCGGAGCGCCGGTGGCATCGCCGGCCCGGGCCGGCAGCGAACCGCCGAGGGCGGCAACAACGATCACGAGGGCAACAAAGTCACGATGGCGGCTGCGGCCAAGCTGCATGATGGGCGGCTCCGGACGGGAGAACGGGCGAATCAGACCAGATGGCACGCTACACGTGTGCGGGCTGGCGCGGAAGGGGTCTGATTTTCTTGACCCCCGGCATGGTCCGGACGCCGGCAAACCGATACGGCTCGCTGCGCTTCGCTTGGTTTTCCCTGCCCCGTCCACCACCTGTCGCCGCCCCGCCCGGGCGCCCACAGCCGCGACGGGAGGGAGCGAACGGCCGGCCTGATGTACAATTAATGGTTGTCATGAGACCAGGCGCCGCCGCCATGCGAGTCCATGCACGCCCATGCGCATCCACGCGGACTCACGGCATCCCCTCGCCCACCGCCCGCACCTGCCGGCGCTTGTTGCCTTTCCGCAGCTCGTAGGCGACGACGGCGAACGCGGCGAAGGCGATGCCGCTGAGCGCCGTGCTGAGCGCGATGCCGTGGAGGCCGTGCGTCAGGAGATCGCCGGCGGCCGTGCCGGCGGCGCGGATGAACACCACGGCCAGCCAGTAGAAGCCGAGGTCGGTGTAGAGCCCGTGCCGCCCGATGGCCAGCAGGAAGGTCAGGGGGATGGCGAAGGCGACCATCGCCCCGAAATTGCCGAAGCCAAGGGGATAGGACGCCGCGTCGCCGGCCACGGTGCCGAGCACGCCGGCCACCAGCATGGTGAGCCAGTAATAGCCGGTGACCGGGATGAACCCCTGCTCCTGGGTGGACGGCGCACGCGTACGCCAGGCGATCACCATGAAGGCGAGCAGCAGGCAGGCGACCGGCACCGAGGTGGCGAACCTGACGCCGGCCTCGTGGAAAGCGTCGGCGACATTGGCGGCCGCGGCGCCGATGAGGGCGATCGCCGCCCAGAAGGAAAGCGCGCCGGTCTGTTTCAGCAAACGTTCGGCGAGGAAGACGCCGGCGAGACCGGCGGCGAGAAACGCAAGGCCGCCGAGAGGGCCGAGGCCGAGCCCATCCGCCAGAAAATCGCCCGCGTTGGCGCCGAACAGGCTGGCAAGCGCCAGGCACAGCCAATAGACACCGTTGATTTTCGGAACGCAACTCATGACGGCACCCCATTGACCTGAACGACGCGAGGGAACGCCCCGATTTGGCAAATTCAATGGTGCAGGCGTGGCGAATTGTCGTAAGCCGTCTTAGCCGCGCCGTTAGCAACAAACCGATACATTTACGGCAACCGGACGGCCTTCCTCAGCGCCTGATGCTTTGGGGCTTGCCGCTGCAAAATCCGACGATGCCAGACAGCGCTCCGGTTCGGTTGGAGACCTATATCCGCCGCTCGCATCTTCCTGCCCGAGGTCCTACGCCTGCGCGTAGGATGACAGATTTATATAGAGGAAACAGCCGGATAGCGCATCACCCTCCATCCTTGCCTTGTCTCCCCATAGAGTGTCATCCTACGCGAAGGCGTAGGACCTCGGGCCGAAAGAGGCGCTAGGCACATATCGATCGCGCCTCTCTTTCGGAGAGCCCTATATCCGCCGCTCACCCCTTCCGGTCTGAGGTCCCCGCCTGCGCGGGGATGACAACTTGATGGATACCCGCGCGATCCCATCGCCGCACCGCCGCCGCCTCCCCCGCACCCGATGGCCCGCTTGACAAACGCCCATCGGGCTGCGCTTAATGCCGCCACTTGCTAATACGCATTAGCAGCCACTATCCAGCATAAAAACACGCCGCCGGCACCAAAGCCGGCGAACGGAGGAGGACGTCCGTGGCCGGGGTCAGGCGCCTGACGCAGAAGGATATCGCCCGCCTTGCCGGCGTCAGCCAGGCCACCGTGTCGCTCGTCCTCAACGGCGCCGCCGCCGGCGACGCCCGCATTCCCGAGGAGACGCGCGAGCGGGTCGAGAAGGTCATCCGCGACACCGGCTACGTCGCCGATCCCGTCGCCCGCCGCATGGCCAAGGGCCTCAACCGCATCCTCGGCGTCTTCACCTACGAGCCGGCCTTTCCCTCCGACCAGGCCGACTTCTTCGCCCCGTTCATGCTCGGCATCGAGGAGGCGGCGCAGGCGCTCGGCTACGACCTCCTGCTGTTCACCGCCGGCTCCGGCGGCCGGCGCCGCCTGTTCGACGAGCACACCCGCCTGCGGCTCGCCGACGGCTGCCTGATCATCGGCCGCTCCTTCGACCGCGACGAGCTGGCCCGGCTGATGGCCGGCGACTACCCCTTCGTCGCCATCGGCCGCCGCGACGACGCCGGCGGCCCCGTCCCCTACGTCGGCGCCGACTACGCCGCCGCCGCCGCCGTGATGGTCGAGCGCGCCGTCGGCCTCGGCCATCGCCGCTTCGCCTATGTCGGCAACGCCGAGCGGGCCGAATCGATGCGCGACCGCTGGCAGGGCTTCCTCGCCGGACTGGCCGCCGCCGGCGGCGAGCTGGCGCTGCACGTCCCGGTCGAGCACCGCCCCGCCGACGAGACGCTCGACGCGGTTCTCGCAAGCGGCGCCACCGTCGCCTTCTTCCTGGAGCTGGCCGACGCCATCGAGGTCGACGCGGCGGCCCGCCGCCGCGGCCTCGCCGTGCCGGGCGATCTCTCCATCGTCGTCACCGGCAGCCACGAGCGCACCCGCCGGCCGCCCGGCGTCGCCTTCACCTCCTTCGGCATCCCGCGCGAGGAGATGGGCCGCCAGGCCACCGCCATGCTCGCCGCCGCGCTGGCCGCCGGCGCCCGGCCCGGCCGGCAGGTGCTGGTGCCCTGCGAGTTCGTCGAGGGCGCCACCCTCGGGCCGCCGCGCGCGGCACCCGCTTCCCGCATGTCCGACAAGAAGGAAATCACCACGTGAAAGAGTATTCGGCCGATATCCTGGTGGTCGGCGGCGGCCTCGGCGGCGTGGCTGCCGCCCATGCGGCGCTGCGCAGCGGCCTCACCGTCATCCTGACCGAGGAATACGACTGGCTCGGCGGCCAGCTCACCAGCCAGGCGGTGCCGTCGGACGAGCATTCCTGGGTCGAGCGCTTCGGCATCACCCGCAGCTATCGCGCCCTGCGCGACGGCGTCCGCCAGTATTACCGCGACCACTATCCCCTGACCGAGCGCTCGCGCGCCGCCGCCGACCTCAACCCGGGCGCCGGCTGGGTCAGCCGGCTGTGCGCCGAGCCGCGCGTCATCCTGGCGGTGATCGAGGCGATGCTGGCGCCCCATCGCGGCGGCGGCGCACTGACCGTGCTGCAACCCTTCCGGCCGGTCGCCGCCGAGGTCGACGGCGACACGGTGCGCGCCGTGACGCTGGCCCATTGCCTGAGCGGCGAGCGCGTCGTCTGCAGCGCGCCCTACGTCATCGACGCCACCGAGCTCGGCGACCTCCTGCCGCTCACCGGCACCGAATACGTCACCGGCTTCGAGAGCCGCCGGGAGACCGGCGAGCCCTCCGCCCCCGACGAGGCCCAGCCCGGCAACCAGCAGGCCGTGTCCTTCTGCTTCGCCATCGACCACGTCGACGGCAACCACGTCGGCGACAAGCCCGACGATTACGACTTCTGGCGCGCCTACGCGCCGTCCTTCTGGGGCGGGCCGCTCCTCGGCTTCCGCTCGCCGCATCCGCGCACGCTGGAGCTCGTCACCCGCTCGTTCACCCCCAACCCGGACGACGACCCGCTGCTGGTCGACGCCGACCAGCGCGTCAATCCCGGCGACGGCAACCTCTGGACCTTCCGCCGCATCGCCGCCCGCCGCCACTTCGTGCCCGGCGCCTACAAAAGCGACATCTGCCTCGTCAACTGGCCGATGCTCGACTATTTCGAGGCGCCGATCATCGACGTGCCCGAGGCGGTCAAGGCCGAGCGGCTGAAGGCGGCCGCCGGCCTCGCCCATTCGGTCTTCTACTGGCTGCAGACCGAGGCGCCGCGTGAGGACGGCGGAGAGGGCTTCCCCGGCCTCCGGCTGCGCGGCGACGTCACCGGCACGCGAACAGGCCTCGCCATGGCGCCCTATATCCGCGAGAGCCGCCGCATCCGCGCCGTAACCACCGTGGTCGAGCAGGACCTGTCGCTGGCCGTGCGCGGCGAGCGGGGCGCCGTCCACTATCGCGATTCCGTCGGCATCGGCATGTACCGCATCGACCTGCACCCCTCGACCGGCGGCGACAACTACATCGACGTCGGCTCCTGCCCGTTCGAGATCCCGCTCGGCGCCCTGCTGCCGCGCCGCGTGCGCAACCTCATCCCGGCCGGCAAGTCCATCGGCACCACCCACATCACCAACGGCTGCTACCGGCTGCACCCGGTCGAATGGAACATCGGCGAGGCCGCCGGCCTGCTGGCCGCCCATTGCCTGGGCCACCGCCTGTCGCCGCACGCCGTCCAGGCCGACGACGCGCTGACCGCCGACTTCCAGGCACGGCTTCACGCCGAGGGCATCGAGATCCGCTGGCCGGACGTGCGCGGCTACTGAGCCGCATCGGTGGCGCGTCCGCGCGCCGCCCGAGGGGAACGCATAACGACAGAAAACCAGGAGGAACCACCAATGAAGCGACTGACGCATCTTCTTGCCGCCGCCACGCTTTTGGCCTCGGCGGGCCTTGCCGGCGCCGCCGACGTCAACCTGCGCATGACGATCTGGAGCGCCAACAAGAGCCATCTCGACCTGTTCAACGCCATCGCCGCCGACTTCGAAAAGACGCATCCCGGCGTCGGCGTCACCTTCGACAGCCTGGCCTTCGACAGCTACACCACGACGCTGACCACCCAGATCGCCGGCGGCAACGCCCCCGACCTCGCCTGGATCTTCGAGACCAGCGCGCCCGACTTCGTCGCCTCCGGCGCACTGGCGCCGCTCACCGAGACGCTGAAGGCGGCGCCCGGCTACGACCTCGACGACGTCAACCCGGCCACGCTGGAGCTGTGGTCCACCGGCGGCGAGATCTACGCCTATCCCTTCTCCACCTCGCCCTTCGGCGTCTTCGTCAACAACGACCTGATCAAGGCCGCCGGCAAGCCGACGCCGGCCGAGCTGATCGCAGAGGGCAAGTGGACCTGGGACAGCGCCGTCGATCTCGCCGCCGCCGTCGCCGCCAACGGCAAGGCCGGCCTGATCGTCCGCGACTTCGACTACAAGCTCTGGGACAACCTCGCCACCATCTGGAACGGCTGGGGCGCCGCGCCCTGGAGCGCCGACGGCCGCACCTGCACCATGGCCGACCAGCCGATGGCCGACGCCATGGCCTTCATCCACGACGCCATCTTCGAGAAGAAGGCGATGCCGGCGCCCGGCGTCTCGGCCGACTTCTTCGCCGGCGACGCGGCAATGACCATCACCCAGATCAGCCGCGCCTCGCTGTTGCCCAAGGAGAACCCCTTCGACTGGGACCTGGTGCCGCTGCCCGCCGGCCCGGCCGGCAAATACGCCGTCATCGGCCAGGCCGGCATCGGCGTCTTCGCCTCGTCGAAGAACGCGGCGCTCGCCGCCGAATTCCTCGCCTTCATGACCAACCCGGACAACGCCGCCAAGCTCGCCGCCTACTTCCCGCCGCCGCGCAAGAGCCAGCTCACCACCGACATCCTGGCCAAGGCCAACCCGCTGCTGACGGCCGAGCAGATCGACACGGTGGTCATCGACGGCATCGCCACCGGCAAGGTGAAGCCCGGCCACACCGGCCTCGCCGAGATCCACCAGGCGGTGCGCGCCGGCCTCGACGCCGCCTGGGTGCCCGACGCCGACGTGCCGGCGACGCTCGCCGCCATCTGCCGCCGCATCGAGCCGCTGCTCGCCCGCTGAGCCCGGCAACCCGGAAATACCACAGACGAAAGGCAGGCCCCGCGATGACCGCCGATGACGGCTCCTACCGCCGGCCCTTCTGGACCATCGAACGCCGCGACGGCGTCGTGGGACTGCTGTTCGTCGCCCCGCAGCTCGTCGGCATCGTCCTGTTCGTGCTGGTGCCGCTGGCGCTGGTCTTCTGGTACTCGCTGCACGAATGGAACGTGCTGGCCAACACCTTCACCTTCAAGGGCGCGGCCAACTACCGGAAGCTCCTGGAGGACCCCACCCTGCCCGAGGTGCTGGGGGCGACCGCCCTGTTCTCCGCCGGCCTCGTCGTCCTCAACCTCGGCCTGGCGCTCGCCCTCGCCCTGCTCGTCAACCAGAAGCTCAGGGGCATCGTCGTCTTCCGCACCCTGTTCTTCTCGCCGGTGGTCGTCTCGCTGGTCGCCTGGACCATCGTCTGGGGCTTCCTGCTGCAGGCCAACGGCACCATCAACGGCTTCCTCGGCGCCCTCGGCATCGAGGGGCCGAACTGGCTGCGCCACCCGACCACCGCCATGATCTCGGTCGTCGTCGTCCAGGTGTTCAAGAACGTCGGCCTCAACATGGTGCTGTTCCTGGCCGCCCTGCAGGGCGTGCCCAACGAGCTCTACGAGGCCGCCCGCGTCGACGGCGCCCCGCGCTTCAAGCAGTTCCGCCGCATCACCCTGCCGCTGATCTCGCCGACCATCCTGCTCACCTCGATCATCACCGTGGTCGGCTCGTTGCAGGTGTTCGCCCAGATCGCCGTGCTGACCCAGGGCGGCCCCGGCGTGTCGACGACGGTGCTCGTCTACTACCTCTACCAGCAGGCGTTCCAGTTCCACCTGTTCGGCTACGGCTCGACGCTGGCCATCCTGCTGTTCGTCATCGTGCTGACGCTGACCGTCCTGCAATGGCAGATGCGCCGGAGGCTGGTGTTCTATGAAAACTGAGCTGTCGCCCCGCCTGAAGCTCGTCCTCTACGGGCTGCTCTGCGTGCTGGCCGTCCCCTTCGTCTTCCCGACCTGGTGGATGGTCACCTCCTCCATGAAGCCGGTCTCCGACATCTTCGCCTTTCCGCCGGCGCTGATCCCGACCACCTACGACTTCTCCTCCTACGCCGACGTGTTCCGCCTGCAACCCTTCGCCCGGCAATATTTCAACTCGGCCTACATCGCCGCCGTCGTCACCGCCGGCACCATGCTGGTCGCCTCCTTCTCCGGCTACGCCTTCGCCCGCATCCGCTTCCCCGGCCACAACGCGCTGTTCCTGGTGGTGCTCACCGGCCTGCTGATCCCCTCCGAGGTCACCATCGTGCCGCTGTTCCGCATGTTCCTGAAATGGGGGATGATCAACACCCACTGGCCGCTGATCCTGGTGCCGATCTTCGGCGCGCCGTCGGTGTTCGCCACCTTCGTCATGCGGCAGTTCTTCATCGCCCTGCCCGGCGAGCTGGAGGAGGCGGCCCGCGTCGACGGCCTGTCGCGGCTGAAGATCTTCTGGACCATCGCCCTGCCGCTCGCCAGGCCGGCGCTGGCGGCGGTGGCCATCTTCACCTTCCTGCACTCGTGGAACCTCTACCTCGAGCCGGTCGTCTACCTGTCCAACCCCAGCGTCTTCACCCTGCCGCAGGCGCTGACCCAGTATGTCGACGCCTACGGCGGCCCGATGTGGAACATCCAGCTCGCCGCCGCCACGCTGACGGCGCTGCCCGTCCTCCTCGTCTTCATCGTCGCCCAGAAGCACTTCGTCGAAGGGCTGGCGCACACCGGACTGAAAGGCTGATCCCCATGGCGCCCGTCACCCTCCGCCAGGTCCAGAAGCGCTACGGCGAGCTCACCGTCATCAAGGGCGCCGACATCGCCATCGCCGACGGCGAGTTCGTCGTCCTCGTCGGCCCCTCCGGCTGCGGCAAGTCCACCCTGCTCCGGATGATCGCCGGCCTGGAGCCGATCTCCGGCGGCACCGTCTCCATCGGCGGCCGCGTCGTCAACGACGTCGAGCCGAAGGACCGCGACATCGCCATGGTGTTCCAGAACTACGCCCTCTACCCGCACATGACGGTGGCCACCAACATGGGCTTCTCGCTGGAGCACCGCGGCGGCTCGAAGGCCGAGATCGCCGAGCGGGTGCGCTGGGCCGCCGACATCCTCGGCCTCGCGCCGCTGCTCGACCGCTACCCGCGGCAACTGTCCGGCGGCCAGCGCCAGCGCGTCGCCATGGGCCGGGCGATCGTGCGCAGCCCGCAGGTGTTCCTGTTCGACGAGCCGCTCAGCAACCTCGACGCCCAATTGCGGGTGCAGATGCGCGGCGAGATCAAGGCGCTGCACCAGCGGCTCGGGACGACGATGATCTACGTCACCCACGACCAGGTGGAAGCCATGACCATGGCCGACCGCATCGTCGTGCTCAACAAGGGCAACATCGAGCAGATCGGCGCGCCGCTCGACCTCTACGACCAGCCCGCCAACCGCTTCGTCGCCGGCTTCATCGGCTCGCCGGCCATGAACTTCATCCCCGGCCGGCTGGCGGCGGCGGGCTTCGTCAGCGACGCCGGCGCCGCCCTGCCGCTGCCGCCCGGCGCGGCGCCCGCCTTTGCCGGCGCGGCGCTCTACGGCGTCCGGCCGGAGCACCTCGACCTCGCCGACGACGGCCTGCCGGCGCGGGTCAGGCTGGTCGAGCCGATGGGCTCGGAAACCCACCTGACGCTGGACGCCGCCGGCGTCCCCCTGCTCGCCGCCCTGCGCCGCCGCGTCCACCTCGCCCCCGGCGCCCTGGTCCACCTCCGCCCCGAACCGGCAGAGGCCCACCTGTTCGACGCCGAAACCGGCCACCGCCTGCCCCCGGCCTAAGCGACCTTAGGCAGCACTCCGATTTGCCTCACGCTCCGCCCCGGTCGAAGCCCTATATCCGCCGCTCGCTTTTTCCTGCCCGAGGCCCTGCGCCTGCGCCAGGATGACAGATTTATATAAAAGAAACATATGGATAGATTGTCATCCTGCGCGAAGGCGCAGGACCTCAGGCCGAAAAGGGCGCGAGGCAAATATCGGTCACCAGGGATAAAAATCGCAAAGCGATTTCCAGAAACACCCCCATGCTCCGAGGCCTGCGGCCGCACCCCTCTCCCTGGTCCCTCTCCCACAAGGGGCGAGGGGACGACGGGAGTTGCCGACCCATGGTTCTGGACATGTCGCGCTTTCCAATGATGGGTAGCCCCAACCACATTCCCTTTCTCGCAAGAGCACAGAACGAAGGGATGTGCCGCCCCATTGTTCCCGGCAATTCGATCTTTCCAGTGATGGGTAGGCCCAAGCCGCGTCCCCTCGCCTCTTGTGGGAGAGGGACCAGGGAGAGAGGTTCACCCGCAAAACGCGATGAAATTACCCGCGATCAGGTTCGATCGGAGACCTATATCCGCCGCTCGCTTTTTCCTGCCCGAGGTCCTGCGCCTGCGCGCAGGATGACAGATTTATATTTGGGGAACAAGTACATAGCCTATCCATAGATTGTCATCCTGCGCGCAGGCGCAGGACCTCGGGCCGAAAGGGGCGCGAGGCAGATATCGGGCGCCGGAGTCCCAAACATTCCCTAGCCGAGCCTCAGCGCCCACCGCCCGCGATGGAACGTCAGTTCGATCGCCGACCAGGGCGTCGGATCGAGGCGCCAGATCGTCGGCAGGGGGATGTCGAGCGCCGCCGTCAGCGCGACCCTGGCGATCACCGGCGAACACAGCGCCACGCAATGCCCCTTTCGCCCCTCGATGGAAGCCAGCCAGCGGCCGACCCTGGCCCGGACGGCCATGAAGGATTCCCCGCCGTGCGGCGCGGCGGCCATATCCGTTCGCCACAGTTCGAAAGCCTCGGGATCGGCGCCGGCAACCTCGGCCATCGCCCGGCCCGCCCAGCCGCCGTAATCCACCTCGGCGAGCGCCGCCGCCTCGCCCCCGACACCGCCGCCGAGCACCATCTCCGACGCATGAACGATGTGATCGGCGTCGGCAAGGCGCCGCCGGACGCCCTCGGCGAGGCTTTCGCCAGGACTTTCGGGCGACAGCTCCAGCCGGCCGCGGCCGGGGAACAGCGGCGCGCGGGCGTCGTTGCCGGTCGGAACCGGGATCAGCGTCAGGCGAAGGGCCATGAGATCAATTCCAGCAAGCGTATATCGCGGTTTTGCCCCCGGACCCGCGCCCAAGTAAAGAGACCGCCGCCGCCTTCCCTCCTTTGCGATTGACAGGCATCGCCGCTTGGCCGAAGGTGGCGGCGATGTCGAGCGGAAGCCGGTGAAAGTCCGGAGCGGTCGCGCCACTGTAATCGGGCCGGAAATCGGCCCGAAAGCCAGACCTGCTTGCCAGCACTCACGTCTAGGGACGCGTAATCCCAGGAGGCTTTCTTGTCGACCCTTTCTCCGACGTCCATCCCCCTGTCGCAGCCGGTGCCGATTCCGCTCGGCGAGGTTCTGCCCTGGGCCATCTTCGCCGGGCTGATCCTGGTGCTCGCCGTCTATTTCGTCGGCGCCGAAGAGGGCGCGCTGTCGATTTTCAGCGGCATGTACGTGCACGAGTTCGTGCACGACGGCCGCCACCTGCTCGGTTTCCCCTGCCATTGAGGATCATGCCATGACCGGAAAGCTTTTGCTGCGCGGCATGATCGCCGGCGTGGTCGGAGGGCTGCTGGCCTTCCTGTTCGCCCGCATCTACGGCGAGCCGCTCGTCGATTTCGCCATCGCCTTCGAGGAACAGGCCGGCGCCGCGGCCGGCGAGGCCGCCGAACCCGAGCTGGTCAGCCGGGCGACGCAGGCCGGCCTCGGCCTTCTGACCGGCGCCATCGTCTACAGCGCCGCGCTGGGCGGCATCCTGTCGCTGGCGTTCGCGCTCGTCTACGGCCGCTTCAGCGCCCTCGGCGCCCGCTCGCTGGCCGGCCTGCTGGCGCTCGCCGGCTTCGTGGCGGTGATCCTGGTGCCGGCGATCAAGTATCCGGCCAATCCGCCGGCCGTCGGCAGCCCGGAGACCATCGTCATCCGCACCGAGCTCTACTTCGCCATGCTGCTGGTGTCGGTCCTCGTCATGGTGGCCGCCTTCGCGCTCGCCCGCCACTACTGGGGACGCCTCGGCGCCTGGAACGCCGCCATCGTCGGCGGCCTGGCGTTCCTGGTGGTGATCGCCGCCGTCATGCTGCTGCTGCCCGACATCAACGAGGTGCCGGAGAACTTCTCCGCCGCGATCCTCTGGCGCTTCCGCGTCGCCTCGCTCGGCATGCAGGCGATCATCTGGAGCGCCCAGGGCCTGGTGTTCGGCTTCCTGGCCGAGCGCCTGCTGGCCGGCGCCGCCCCGGCCGCGCGGCGCCTCAGCCCGGCGTGACCGGCCGATGCCTCGATCGAAACCGGAAGGGCGTGGCCTCGCGGCCGCGCTTTTCCTCATCGCCGCCATGGCCGCCCCGCCCGCCGAAGCGCATCGCCAGACGCCGCTGACGGCGGAGGAGGCGGTCGGCCTGGAGATCCCCGGCCTCACCCACGGCGAGATGCGGTCGGTGGAGCAATACCGGTCGGAGATCCGCCGCCTCGCCGGCCGGCAATATCCCACCGACGCGACGTTCCGCCGCCTCCTCAACCACGCCAACATCCAGCTCGCCTACTGCGCTTGGGGCCTGGTGCCCAATTCGATCGCCGACGAGGCGAGCCCGTTCAACGAATGCGCCCACGCCTATCTCTCCGCCTACCGGGCCGTTCTCGCCCGCATGGCCGACATGCCGGGCCAGCCCGAGGCGGCGCGGCAACTCGCCGACCGCATCGACACGGCGATCCGCGCCGACCCGGAGGCCGAGCTCTTGTGCCAATATAGCGTCGAGCCTTTCTACACCGGCTCGGTGGTGGCGCCGGCCGCCCTCGACGCCGTCCGCTACCCGCCGGTCGCCCTGTTCCTCGCCGCCATCGCGCTGTCGGGCATGGGTCTCGCGCTCCGGCGGTTCGGCAGATAGGGCGCCTGCCGGAAGGCCGGTGGTCAGGCCGAGGCGCGCGCCACCAGCTCGTCGAACAGATCGGCCATCGCCCGCGCGTCGGCGGCGTCGACGATCCCGAGCCCGACCTCCCGCGCCGAAGCCTGTAGAGCGGCGTTCTCGCGCAGCGAGCGCTCGACGAAGGCGTCGATCAGGTGGCGTTCGCCGGCATCGCGCCGCTCGTAGCCGGCGGCCGACCGCATCCGGCCGGCAAGGAACGCATCGTCGGCATGTAGCAGCACGCCGAACATCTCCCCGGTGAGCAGCGGCGCGACATATTCCGGCCGGAGCGCCGCGCCCTCCAGCACGAACGGTCGCCCGGCGCTTCTCTCCGCCTCGATCATCGGCCGGATCTGGCGCCACATGTTCTCGTGGTGCACCTTCAGGAACCAGTGGATCGTCTCCGGCGACAGCCGCTCGTAGAACTCGGCGACCGGCGGCGGCACCGCCAGCCACGGCCGGCCGGGATGCCGCCCGAGCCCGTCCGTCGACAGGCCGCTCCATCCGAGCCGCCCCGTCAGCTTTTCGGCCAGCGTCGACTTGCCGACATGCGACGTGCCGGAAATCAGGATGGCTTGGAGAGGGGATGGCATGTCTGGATTCCACCTTCAAAAGTGCCACAGCACGCCGGACGGAAGCGCTCCGGCCATTGTCCGGCACATTGATCCATAAACGGATCATGAGGCGCCCTTATGGGCTATTTATGGATCAGCACGGAACCGACAGGATGACCGCACCGCCGTCCGTCGGCAAGGCAGATCACCACAAGCGGCGACAAGCCGATTGCCGGATTTCTTGAAATTATCGGCTGTTCAGCGTATGTAAGGAAACTCCTTACCGAGGGCTTCGATGATCACGAGCAAGCTGACGACCAAGGCTCAGACGACGATACCGTTGCCCATCAGGCACGCCTTGCGTCTGCGTGAGGGCGACGAAATTGCCTACAGCATCGAGGGCGATGTGGTGACGATGCGCAAGGCCCAGCCCGCCGAGGATCCGTTCGGCACATTCAACGAATGGGACAGCGACGCCGACCGGAAAGCCTATCGTGACCTTTGAGCAAGGCGACGTCGTTCGCGTGCCGTTTCTCCCTATACGGATCGCCCCGTCCGGCAACACCGGCCGGCCCTCGTCGTCAGCAATGGCGGCATCGGTGAAGAGGGGAAGCTCCTCTGGGTCGCCATGATCACCTCGGCCGAGAACCGCCCCTGGCCCGGCGATGTCGAGGTCGGCGCCGCCTATCGGGATGTCGGGTTGCCCGCCCCAAGCGTCATCCGCCCCGTGAAGATCGCCACCATCGAAGCTTCGAGTGCCGAAAAGCTTGGGCATGTGACGGCATCGATCATGTCGAAGGTCGCCGACGAAATCCGGGAATACCTGGGCCTATAGGCTTTCCAGCACCAGCAGCATGTTGTTCAGCATCGTCGGTCCAGCCACTCGACGGCGGCGGCAATGAACGCCAGCGCCTCCGCCTCCTCGGGCCGGCCACGCAGGGAGAGCCCCTGACGCCTGGCCTCGGTGACAAATTCCGGGCGATTAGGGTCTGTCATCCAAAGACGCAGTTGCCTCATGCCCCGGCGCGGCTGCCCGTCATTGTTTTGCTTGGAACGCGACATGCCGGCCCTCCATGGCTGGCTTCTGCGAGCGACTTTCGCGACAAAAATCCCCCTTGGAATTCATCGCCGACCGATCTGCCGCGAATATTGGAGACTTGCGACATACGGGAAATCTTCGGCCCTCAAGAGGACTCTCTTTCTCCGGCGCCGCGTTCGACGACGTAGCAGGGATATTCGTTCCGCCGACGATCCGCGAAATCCGGATTTACATCAACAACGAGCAATGGGTTCGTTGAATCGGTGATGGACAACAGGGTTCCATCGGGGCTGAATGCGAAGCCCGCTCCTCCAAAGACCGCGCCACACCTGGAGCGTCCGTACCGATTGGAACTGACGACATAGTTGCCCGACACGATGGCCGCCATCCGACCGGCGGTCAGCCAGTTTTCCGTTGACGTGCCCGCCGCGCGCGGGATTGCGATCAGCACGGTGCCTTGCCGACCGTAGTGTCGAGCGTGTTCATTGAACATCGCATCCGTACACAGCATGACGCCCATACGCAGGCCCGATATTTCGAACGGATTGAAACCAGCCCGGTCCGATTCATACCAGCTTGCTTCATACCAGCCGGGCTCCTCGGGGAAGTACTGTTTCGTGTGGATCGCTCGCGTCCGACCGCTTTCGATGACGACAGCCTGGTTCAGAAGCCGATCTGCCGCCCAAACCGGGCGGGATGACAGGATGGCCGGAATCGCAAGCTTCGCGAGAGCGTCGAAGCCTCTTACGTGAGCGTCCGCGCTTGCCTGAGCTGTTTCACGGTCGAACGGCCTGCGATCCGCAATCCACGGACCGAAAGGAAGTTCGTTGGTGATCAGCATTTCCACCTGCGCATCGGCAAGGCGGTTCGCGATCTCGAGCCATTCCGGGCCATATGGTTCAAGCCCTTCAGGCCACTCGACAAAGCCAACTCGCAATTCAGCCTCCGGACGCATAGTGAACGTAGAGCGCTGCAAAGTAACAGATCTAGAGCATCGGACCGAAAAGTGGAATCCGGTTTTCAGAACATCCGATGCGGCAACAAAAGACTAGATCGTCAACCCGCGCCCGTCGGGACGCACCGCGATCCAGAATTTCCACGACAGGCTTGGCCCCGGGTCGCGCTTCGGCACCGCTGCGGCTCTCTCCTTCTTGTGTCCCGCTCCATCGCGTCTTCGATCGAGCGGTCCCCCCTCGCCCCAACCGCTCCCGAACGCGCAGCGCCCTCCCCCACCCCCGAAAAATTACATTTGCCACAGCCCGTTTAAACTTCCCGCTTCGAATAGATATTTTTCCTGTACACCCTGCATGTTTGGAAGCGTAAGGAGGTGAAGCCCGTCCGAAGCG
>NZ_NQVN01000019.1 GCF_002770725.1 Pleomorphomonas carboxyditropha
GCAGCGACACGCCGGAGGCGGCCAGGTGGTCGGCGATCATCGCGCCGAACATGTCGTTGGCGATGCCGCCGACGAAGCCGGTCAGCGCGCCGAGGCGCGACATGGCGACGGCGATGTTGAGGCAGGAGCCGCCGACCGCCGGCACGTAGGCGTCCCGGCCACCGGCCGACTTCACAGGCACGAAATCGATCAGTGCGTCGCCGCAGGATAGAAGCATCGCCATGTTCCCGGACGCTTGGTCTTAGAGCATTTCCGGCGAAAACAGGGTCGCCAAAAATGCTCTATCTCTTTGATTAGGCGCAATTTCGGACGCAAAACCGGTTCCCACTTTTGCTGAAATTGCACTAAATTGTCGGCCGCCCGGTCAGATCGCCCGGACGAAGGTCAGGGTCGACTGCCCGCCGACCGCCACGTCGGCCAGCCAGGCGTTGAAGCTCACGCTGTGCGGCGCGGCGATATGGCTTTCGAAAGCCGCCTGGTCGGCATAGGTCTCCACCACCTCGAAGCGATTGGGCTCGTCGCGATGGCGGAATACCTGGAACTGCCGGTTTCCGGGTTCCTGCCGCACCTTGACCGTGTGAAGGGTAAGACGGTCGGCGAGCGCGTCGGCCAGACCGTCCTTCGCTTCGAGATGGGCGATGAGCGAGACTTCCATGTTTTCCTCCGTCGGGACGATTCGGCCCGGTCGATGAGCCTCAGTTTTTCAGAACCGCGCAGTTGCGGCCGGCCGCATCGAACCACACGCCGGCACCGGGACGAACGGCGAGTTCGACCTCGTCGCCCGGCAGCACGCCCGGCCGCTCCCTCAGGACGACCGTCAACGCCTCGCCGTCGGAGACGCAGCGCAGCATGGTCTCGGCGCCGGTCGGCTCGATGACCACCACCTTTGCCCGCAAGCCGGAGCCGGGCGCCAGCGTGAGGTCTTCAGGCCGGATGCCGAAGGCGCCGGCGCCGGGCACGACCCCGCCGGCCACCTGTGGCGGCACCGCGAACACCGCGCCTTGCGCCGAGCGGAAGGAGGTACCCGTTTCCGTCTTTTCGAAGGCGCCTTCGAGCATGTTCATCGCCGGCGAGCCGATGAAGCCGCCGACGAAGCGGTTGGCCGGCCGATCGTAGAGTTCGAGCGGCGTGCCGACCTGCTCGATGCGGCCGGCGTTCATGACGACGATGCGGTCGGCCATGGTCATGGCTTCGACCTGATCGTGGGTGACGTAGACGGTGGTGGTCTTCAGGCGCTGCTGCAGCTCGCGGATTTCCGTCCGCATCTGGACGCGCAGCTTGGCGTCGAGATTGCTGAGCGGCTCGTCGAACAGGAACACCTTCGGATCGCGCACCAGGGCGCGGCCCATGGCAACGCGCTGGCGCTGGCCGCCCGACAGCTCGCGCGGGTAGCGCTTGAGATAGGCTTCCAGCCCCAGCATGGCGGCGGCCCTGTCCACCCGCTCATGGATGTCGGCCGGGGTGCGATGGGCAAGCTGCAACGCGAAGGCCATGTTGTCCTCCACCGTCATGTGCGGGTAGAGGGCGTAGTTCTGAAACACCATAGCGATGCCGCGGTCTTTCGGCGCTTCCCAGTTGACGACGCTGCCTCCGATCCGGACCTCGCCTTCGGTGATCGCCTCGAGGCCGGCGATCATCCTGAGCAAGGTCGATTTGCCGCAGCCCGATGGCCCGACGAGCACGATGAACTCGCCGTCGGCAATCTCGAGGTCGATCCCATGGACGACCTTCAGGCTGCCATAGCTCTTTTCGATTCCGTTGAGATTCAAGCTGGCCATCGGGGCCTCCTTTCTCGAGCAACGCGTGTTCCGACGAACGAAGGCGTTGCTCTACTTGCTTGTTGCCGCATCGTTTCTCGCGGAAAACCGGTTCCCACTTTTCCGCACGATGCTCCCTATGCGAACTCGACCACGATCATCTGGTGACCGTTCACCTCGGGAACCCGGATATCGATCCGGCCGGCAGCCTCGGTGAAGGCGAGCGGCGCCCCCTGCGGAGCGGCCGAGACGGACTTGACCGGCTTGTCGGCCCTGAGCGACACGTCGATGTCGTAGACCGGGATGACGTCCTCCACGACGTCGAACTCGCTGCCGCGCCGTTCGGGGATGTAGTGGAGAAGGTGCAGCACGGCGCGGTTCTTGTCGGGCTGCAGCATGTAGCCGCTCTCGATGGTGCTGGGGCCGTTGTGTCGGAACAGCGGCTGCGGCAGCAGCAGGTCGATCGCGTTGAGCAGGAGATGCTTGACCCAGAGCGGCGCGCATTCCTCGTACTGGCAGGCGATCGGGCTGGCGAAATAGATCAGCGAGCCCTTGCGGAACACCGCGCCGCCGCCGACCTTGCCGGACGACGGAGCCTGCAGGTGCGACATGTAGTGCTTGTACCTGCGATCGAAGAAGGGCTGGATGAAATCGGCGAGGCGCTCGACGCCTTCCTCGGAGCCGACGTCCATGCCGTGAAGATAGACCGGATGCTCGCACGGGCCGTAGTTGCGCTGCAACGCCGAGCCGGCGCGGACATACTGGGCGAAGTCGTGCCGCTCGTAGCGGCGGCCGCGCGCCAGCAAGCCCGTGTCGTCGATCGGCCCCTCCGACAGCACGCTGAGGCCCCACTCGGGCCGGGCGAACACGTCGCTGCCCGGCTTGAGGCCGGACTGGTAGCTCATGATGATGGCGCCGCCCTTGGCCTGATAGTCGGCCAGCTTCCGGGCGAACTGGTCGTCGACGCGGATGAAGTCGGGCAGGATCAGCAGCTTGTACTTGTCGAGCGACTGGGTGGTGTCGATGATGTCGAACTGGTGGCCGCCCTCCATCAACATGCGGGTGATGCCCTGGATGGCACGCGGCAGATCCATGACGCCGCCGCCGAGGAATTCCTCCGGATGCAGCACGCCGATGTCGACGGCCGGCTTGCAGCCGTCCAGCCAGGGCTCGCAGGCTTCGAGTTCACCGTAGACCTTGCCGACCAGTTCGTAGGTTTCGCGGTCGAGTTCGCCGCTCGGATGCAACTGGTCGCCGATCGAGCAGCCGGCGCCCTGCGCCACCATCCTGAACACCTCGTATTCCAGCGCTGCCAGGTTCTTCAGCGTATGAAAGTCGCCCCAGGTCGAGTGGAACTTGCCCGTCGTGCCGACGACGTCGGGACCGAGGGTGCGCGCGAAGCGGCCGGTGACCGGGAAATACATGTAGCCCCAGCCGCCGCTCGGCAGGGTTTCCAGCTCGAAATGGGTATAGGCCTTCGCCGCCTGCCGGTGCCGCATGCCGACATGGCCGCCGTTGAAGGTGACGGTCATCTTCGGATCGTAGCTGTGAACGAGCTCCGACAGCTCGATTTCATAGCGGTTGGCGTTCCAGAAGCCGAATTCCTCGCGGTCGCGCGGGTTGGCCGGGTCGAGGCCGCGCCGCTCCATCATCGCCATGCTGTAGGGATTGACGCAAACGTCCGGCCGGATGAAGTCGAAGTAGATGCCGTCGGGCGTGAAGCGCTTGAGAATGTCGCGGACATGGTCCTTGAACACGTCGGCATAGGGCGTCGACAGGCTGAGCTTGCGATAGAAGCCGGCTTCGAAGGGCGGCGTGCCCTCGAAGCTGCCGTCGGCATGCATCACCCGCCATTCGGGATGGCGATAGACGGTCAGCACGTCCCACTGGACGGTGGTATAGATCTCGACGTTGATGCCGGCCGCCTGGCAGGCGGCGACCTGCTCGGCCAGAAGGTCGCGCTTCAGGCCGGGATGGACCGGACCGAGGATCGTCTCGTCGCCGTGATAGTAGAGGAAGCCGTGGTGGCAGCGGGCGAACAGGATGATCGAGTTGACGTGCGCCTTCTTCAGTCTCGCCGCGAATTGCTCGCCGTCGAAGGCGTGACCGACCGAGCCGACCTGCTCGGCGGTGTGGAAGTCGAGGTGAATTTGGCGCAAGTGTCCGATATGGCTGAGCATGCGTGCTCCTCCTTGGGTAAGTGCTGGACGTGAGTTCGGGGGATGACGGGTGGTGACTAGCGGCCGCCGAGGCCGGAAAGCGCGATTCCCTTGACGAGGTATTTCTGCAGCGCGATGACCAGCAGGGCGCTCGGGATGACGGAGATGGTCGCCGCCGCCATCAACAGGTTCCACTGGTTGCCGGTCTGGCCGAGAAACATGTTGAGGCCGAGCGGCACGGTGGCCATGTTGACGTCGCTGACGATCAGCAGCGGCCAGAGGAAGCTGTTCCAGTAGCCGATGAAGGTAAACACGGCGAGCGTGCCCATGGCCGGCCGGGTCAGCGGCAGCAGGATGCGCCAGTAGACCGTCCAGATGCCGGCGCCGTCGATGGTGGCCGCCTCTTCCAGCTCGCGCGGCAGCGTCATGAAGAACTGGCGCAGCAGGAAGGTGCCGAAGGCGGTGAAGGCCCAGGGCATGATCAGGCCGGCGTAGCTGTTGATCCAGCCGAGCTCGCGCATGATCATGAACATCGGCACGACCAGTACCTCCTGCGGGATCATCAGCGTGCCGAGGTAGATCAGGAACACGCCGTCGCGGCCGCGCCAGTGCAGGCGGGAGAAGGCGAAGGCGGCCAGCGACGAACTGATCAGCACGATCGCCGTGCCGATACCCGACACCACGAGACCGTTGACGATGAAACGGCTGAACGGCAGGTAGTTCCAGGCGTCGATGAAGTTATGCCAGCGCAACTCGCTGCCGACGATGCGCGGCGGCACCGAAAAGACCTCCGCCGCCGGCTTCAGCGCCGTGGTGATCATCCAGAAGAAAGGGAAGATCATCACCACGGCCACGAGGGTGAGCAGCGTTTGCGACAGCGCCGCCTTCAGAGTCTTGCCCCGGTTCATGCGTAATGAACCCATTTCTTTTGTCCCCAGAATTGGATGGCGGTCACGAACATGATGACCAGGAACAGCATCCAGGCGATGGACGAGGCATATCCGAGGTCGTAGTTCTGGAAACCCTGCTGGTAGAGATAGAAGACGATGGTGGTCGTCGACGATCCCGGGCCGCCGCCGGTCAGGATGTAGGGTTGCTCGAACACCTTGAGGGCGGAGATCAGCGTCATCACCGTCGCGAAGAAGATGCTCGGGCTGATCATCGGAAAGGTGATGTGCCGGAAGCGCGTCCAGGCGTTGACGCCGTCGATTTCCGCCGCTTCGTAGATCGAGGCGGGAATGGCCTGGATGCCGGCGATGAAGATGATCATGTTGTAGCCGAAGCCGGCCCACACCGACATCAGGATCACCGAGGGCATGGCCCAGTTGGGCGAGCCCAGCCAGTTGGGCGCCTCTATGCCGATCGTCGCCAGCGCCGCCGCGAAAAGTCCGGTATCCGGCACGAACAGCAGGCGCCAGACCACCGAATTGGCGACCATCGGCGCCACCACCGGCAGGAAGAAGACGAACCGGAACAGGCCGGCGAAGCGGATGCCCGATGTCAGCCAGACGGCGAGACCGATGGACACCACCAGATTGAGGATGATGTAGCCGACCACGAAGTAGATCGTGTTGAAGCTGATCTGCCAGAACACCGGGTCCTGGGTGAACATCCGCAAGAAGTTCTTGAACCCGACGGCGACCGCGTCCCCGAGCAGCGGCCACTCGTAGAAGCTGATGACCAGCGAGGCGCTGATGGGGAAAATGGTGAAGACGAGAAAACCGATCAGGTTGGGGCCGAGAAAGCCGAGCACGGCCCATCGCCTGCGGCGGGCGGCAATCGTCTGATTGCGCTTTGGCGCCTGCACTTTGCCCATGGAGTCATATCCTTCGATGAAAGACGAAGCGCCTCGGAAATGCGCGGACGCCTGTCGTGCCTGCGCAGCTTACCGACTTTAGCTCCTGTTTCGGAGGATGGTGCGGCCCGTCCGTCGGACCGGGCAATGCGGCGGGGGGTGCCGATGTCATCGCCGGGTTTCGGGAGGAGACGGACGGGCCACGTCGTCGGTGCGGCTCAGTTGATCTGCGCCTGCACCTCTTTCAGGACGTCGGCCGGAGCCTTGGTGCCATTGAAGGCCTCCACCGCATATTGCTGCAACAACTGGGCGATGCGGTTCCAGCGCGGCGTGGTGCGATAGACGTTGACCGTCTTCAGCGCCGTGTCGATGGTCTCGCGGGCGCCTTCGACGCCGGCCACCTTGTACCAGTAGGCCTGCGCCTCCTTGTAGGCCGGGAAGCCGCGGCCGGATTCGGCGATATACTGCTGGGCCTCGGGCCCGATGATCACCGAAATCGCCTTGAAGGCCTCGGCCGGATGCTCGCAGGACCTGGTCACCCCGAAGCCGGTGCCGGACATGGTGGTGATCGACGTGCCGCCGAAGGCCGGCGTGGTGCCGATGCCAATGTCGAACTGGACGTTGGCCTTGGCATTGATCAGCTGCCACGGACCGTCGATATACATCGCCGCGTTGCCCGAGCGGAACTGGTCGGCCGGGTAGTTGGACGCGCCGGTCGCCGGCAGCGGCGGCGCCACGTGGTCCTTGCTGGCCAGCGCCGTTACCCAGGAGAAGCCCTCGACGACCTTGTCGTTGGTCAGGTCCGGACGGTTGTCGGCGATGTAGTCGCCGCCGATGCTGAGCACGAAGGGCAGCCACATGTCGGGCGTGCCGTCGGCGACGAAGCCGTATTTGCCGTCCTTGGTCAGCGCCTTGGCGGCGGCCACGAATTCGTCGACGCTCCAGCCCGGCTTCGGCTCGGGGATGCCGGCCTCGGCGAAGCGCGTCTTGTTGTAGTAGAGGACATAGGGACCGAGGTCGTAGGGCACGGCGAGCTGCTTGCCGTCTTGCTTGAGACCGTCGACGATCGACGGCTCGTAGGCCGAGATGTCGAAGCCGGCGTCCTCGAAGAACGGCGTCAGGTCGACGAACAGCTGTCCATAATCCGGCGCCCGCTGGGCCTGCAGGCCGGCGATGCAGGCGAGATCGTTGGCGGCCGCCTGCGTCGCCAGCTTGTTGTAGTAGTCGCGGAAGGCCGTGCTTTCGAACTTCACGGTGATCGCCGGATATTTCTCATGGACCATGTCGGCAAGATGGTTCCAGACGGCGATTTCCGCCTGCGAATCGGCGGACATCGCCCACCGCAGCGTGACCGGTGAATCCTGGGCGACCGCCAGGGACACTGACGCCACTGAGGCAGCCAGAGCCAGCAGCAATGAATGCTTCACTTTTAACCCTCCCAAAACCAGTGCCAACGCTCCATTCGCTGACAACGTTGTACGTTTTAAACTCCGAAATTTCGGCCGTCAATAGGCATTTCTCGGCGCATATATGGCGAAATATCAGGAAGGAGACATTTCTGTGTGTACAACGTTGTCTATGCTATGACGGGTATCCACTTCTTTGCTATTAGAGGGTGAGAAAGGCGGCGCCGGCATATCGCCCGGCGAGGACACAAGCCATGAATCGAAGCTCCAGCCATTCGGGCGGCAGGCCGCAGCCGGCGACGATGAAGGACGTGGCACGCGTGGCCGGCGTCGCACTGAAGACGGTGTCGCGAGTGGTCAACGATGAGCCCGGCGTCAGCCCTCCCGTGCGCAAGAAGGTCAAGGCTGTCATCGCCGAACTCGGCTACCGGCGCAACGACAATGCCCGGGTGCTGCGCATAGGCACGACCCACAGCATAGGCTTCATCTGCGAGGACCTCGGCGAGCCCTTCGTGTCGCAACTGATCCGGGCCATCGAGAGCGTCAGCATCGAAAACAGCTCCATGCTGATCGTCGCGGCGACTGGCGGCGATCTGGAACGGGAGCAGGAGGCGGTGCGGGCGTTGGCGTCCCGGCAGGTCGACGGCCTGATCATCGCGCCGACCGCCCACGAGCAACCCTATCTCGGCCGCGAACTGGGCAATGGACTGCCGGTGGTGTTCGTCGATCGGCCGTCGCTGCATCATCAGGTGGACGCCGTGTTGACCGACAACCACGCCGGCGCCCAGATGGCAACACGCCAGCTCCTGCAATATGGCCATCGCCGCATCGCCTTCTTCAGCAATGCCGATCAGCTGTTCACGCAGGTGGAGCGCATCGACGGTTACCGGCAAGCTCTCTCGGCCGAGGGCGCCCCTTTCGACGAGGCCCTGGTCTGCTCGGCCTCCGGCAACCCCGGCGCCACGCTGGCCTCCCTGCAAAAGATGCTCGCCCTCGCCGAGCCGGTCACCGCGGCGATTACCGGCGATTCCCTTTGCACCTATGCCTTGCTCAGGGCCTTCAAGGCGGTCGGCCGGCACCTGCCGCTGATCGGCTTCGACGATTTCCCGCTGGCCGATCTCCTGGAGCCGGGCATCTCCGTTATTGAGCAGAACCCGTTCGATATCGGGCGCGTCGCCACCCAGCTCCTGTTCCGCAGGATTGCCGGCGACACTTCTCCGCCCCAGACGATCAAGCTCGGCACCCGGCTGATCCAGCGCGGATCGGGCGAAGTCGGCCTGCCCATCAATTCATAGAGGAATCGGCGAGCGTTCCGGCTTCAACATCGGCTCCCGCGACTTTTGGCTTGAAACCCTTCCCCCTGCCGCTACCATGGCTCGGCCCCGATCGGGCCGACCGGTCGGGGCTTTTTGAAACGAGCCCGAGGTCCGGATGTCCAGCATTGCCAAGCCGACGCGTTTTTCCGTAGAGCCCCTGCACCGCCTGACCCGCCGCCTCGCCGACGTGGCGTCCGGCCGCGCCGAACCCGACCTCGTCATCGCCGGCGCCCGCGTCCTCTCCACCTATTCCGACCGCATCCTGACCGACCGCGAGGTCTGGGTGGCCGGCGGCCGCATCGCCGCCGTCAAGCCGGCCGGCAGCTACCGGGGCGGCTCTGCCGTGATCTACGACGCCCACGGCGGCATCGTCGGCCCCGGCCTCGTCGACCCGCACATCCACATCGAAAGCTCGATGGTGACGGCCTGCGCCTATGCCGAGGCGGCGCTCCTCAACGGCACCACCACCATCTTCTGCGACAGCCACGAGATCGGCAACGTCATGGATGTCGCCGGCATCGAGGCGATGATGGAGGACGCCCGCGAGGCGCCGCTCTCCATCTTCCACACGCTGGCCTCCACCGTGCCGGCCACCTCGCCGGAGCTGGAGACGGCCGGCGGCGACCTGACGGCCGACAAGATCGCCGCCCTGTTCGACAAGTGGCCCGAAGCCGTGGCGCTGGGCGAAAAGATGGACTTCGTGCCGGTCACCATGGGCGACGAACGCAGCCACGCCATCATCGCCGCCGCCCTCAGTCGCGGCCGGCCGGTCTCCGGCCACGTCTACGGCCGCGAGTTCGTCGCCGCCTATGCGGCAGCCGGCGTCACCGACACCCACGAGGCGGTCGACCGCGACATCGCCGACGACCTGCTGGAAGCCGGCGTCTGGATCTTCCTGCGCGGCGGCCCGCCGACCACGCCCTGGCACTCGCTGCCCGAGGCGATCAAGACCATGACCGAGCTCGGCGCCTCGCCGCGCCGCATCGCCGTCTGCACCGACGACCGCGACGCCGAGGACCTGCTGGCCTTCGGCCTCGACTGGGTGGTGCGGCAGGCCTACAAGATCGGCGTGCCGCGCACCACCGCTTGGGCGATGGGCTCGATCTCGCCGGCCACCCGCTACGCCATGGACGGCGAGATCGGCGGCCTCGGCGGCGGCCGGCGCGCCGACCTGGTGCTGCTCGACGACGACCTGGTGCCGCAGTCGACCTGGTACGGCGGCGAGCTGATGGTCGACCGCCGCTCGATCACCCCGGCGCTGGAGGCGACGCTGGAAACCCGCTACCGCTATCCGGACGCTGCCTACGCCACCATCCACTTGCCGAAGGCGCTGAAGCTGACGCCGGAGCTGCCGACCGCGCCGGTGACCGCCAACGTCATCCGCACCGAGCTGCCGGGCATCGTGCTGAAGCACGTCAGGCTGACGCTCGAGCCGGCCAACGACTGGCAGACGCTGTTCGACCGCCATGACCTCGCCTTCGTCACCGTCGTCGAGCGGCACGGCAAGTCGGACGGCAACGTCGCCCGCGGCCTTTTGCAGAACTTCGGCCTGAAGCACGGCGCCGTCGCCTCCTCGGTCGGCCACGACAGCCACAACGTCATCGTCGCCGGCACCAACGAGGCCGACATGCGCGTGGCGCTCGACGCCATTGAGGCCGAGCGCGGCGGCATCTGCGTCGTCCGCGACGGCGCGGTGACGGCCATGGTGCCGCTGCCGGTGGCCGGCCTGATGTCCGACAAGCGGGTGCATCTGGTCGCCGGCGAGGTGCAGGCGCTGAAGGTGGAGTGGGAGAAGGCCGGCTGCACCCTGCCCTACATGGGCTTCAACCTGATCCCGCTGTCGGTCATCCCGGAAATCCGCATCACCGACAAGGGGATGGTGCTGGTGCCGGAAATGACCCAGGTGCCGCTGTTCGAGGCGGCGGAGTGAAGGGGCGCCCCGCCTGAGCGGCGAAAAGAGGAATTATATAATAAAAACATATATATAAACTGTCATCCTCCGCGAAGGCGGAGGACTTCGGGCAGAATAAGGCAAGCGGCTGATATAGCTCTCCTCCGATCGGGGGAGCCGGATATTTCCCTCGCGCCCCTTCCTGCCCGAGATGGTCCGCCTGCGCGGACCATGACAAATCGTGTGTCGGCCAGCACAAACCGGGATAGCGCATGGAAACGGTCTCGATCGCACTGGTTCTCCTGCTGGCCGTCGTGGTCAGCGGCACGCTGGCGCGCATGTCGCCCATCGCCCTGCCGCTTCCCTTGTTCCAGATCGCCCTCGGCGCCGCCATCGCCTCGGTGGCCAATCTCGGCGTCGAATTGCAGCCGGACCTGTTCTTCCTGCTGTTCCTGCCGCCGCTGCTGTTCCTCGACGGCTGGCGCATCCCCAAGGAGGGGCTGTTCCGCGACAAGGGCATGATCCTGGAGCTCGCCCTCGGCCTCGTCGTCTTCACGGTGGTCGGCGTCGGCCTGTTCATCAACTGGCTGATCCCGTCGATGCCCTTGGCGGTGGCCTTCGCGCTCGCCGCCATCGTCTCGCCCACCGACCCGATCGCCGTTTCCGCCATCGCCGCCCGGGCGCCGATCCCCAAGCGGCTGATGCACATCCTCGAAGGCGAATCCCTGCTCAACGACGCCTCGGGCCTCGTCTGCATGCGCTTTGCCGTGGCGGCGGCGCTGACCGGCGCCTTCTCGCTGCCCGAGGCCTTCGTGACGTTCCTCTGGCTGGCCATCGGCGGCATCGCCATCGGCACCGCCGTCACCTGGGGAGCGATGAAGGCCAAGAACTGGCTGTCGCGGCACTTCGGCGAGGACAGCGGCTCGCAGATCCTGGTCAGCCTGCTCATTCCCTTCGCCAGCTACCTGCTGGCCGAGCACCTGCACTGCTCGGGCATTCTCGCCGCCGTCGCCGCCGGCATCACCATGAGCTACGCCGAGCAGTCCGGCCAGGCGCTCGCCGTCACCCGCGTCCGCCGCAGCGCCGTCTGGGACACCGTGCAGTTCACGGCCAACGGCATCATCTTCGTGCTGCTCGGCGAGCAACTGCCCCAGATCGTCGCCGGCGCGGCGCGGGTCGTCGAGGAAACCGGCCACCACGATCCGGCGTGGCTGGTGATCTACATCGTGGCGATCAACCTGGCGCTGGCCGCCCTGCGACTCCTGTGGGTGTGGACCTCGCTGCGCTTCATCCTGTTCAAAGCGGCGCGCCGCGGCAAGACCTTGGCCAAGCCGAGCTGGCGCCTGGTGGTGGCCACCTCGCTGGCCGGCGTGCGCGGCGCCATCACGCTGGCCGGCGTGCTGACGCTGCCGCTGGCGATGAACGACGGCTCGCCCTTCCCGGCCCGCGACCTCGCCATCCTGCTCGCCGCCGGCGTGATCATCGTGTCGCTGGTGGCGGCCAGCATCGGGCTGCCGCATCTGCTTGGGAACCTCGAGCTGCCGCCCGAGCCGTCGAACCAGGAGGAGGAGGACGGCGCCCGCACGGCGGCGGCCCAGGCGGCGATCCGCGCCATCGAAGAGGCGCAGCACCGGATGGGCGAAGGCCGCGCCGACGCCGACCTCTACATCGACGCCGGCGCCCGCATCATGGAGCTCTACCGCCAGCGCATCGACGGCCGCGCCAAGACCGGCGACGAACGCGACCTCGCCCGCAAGATCGACGAAATCGAGCGCAAGCTCCGCCTCGCCGGCCTACGCGCCGAGCGCGACGAAATCTACCGCAACGCCCGCGCCCGCAAGATCTCCGACGAGGCGGCCCGCAAGCTGGTCAGGGAAATCGACCTCCTGGAAGCGCGTTTCGGGCCGGCGACGTAGGCTCAAATGAGACGAGGCAAGGCGCCGATATCGCGCCTTCACGCCCTCAGGCTGGCGCGGACGGCCTCGGCGATTTTGCCCGATCGGGTGGCGCCGCTTGCCTGGGCCGATCGATCGAGAGCGGCGAGCAGGTGCTCGTCCATGGTGATCTGCACCCGCACCGACTTTCCCGGCAAATCCACCGGCACCGCCACGATAATGGCTCCCTCGGCATCCTCCGCCCGTCGGATATCGTCGGCCGAGCGAACGACGGGAAGCGCCTCGCCATCCTCGACCATGCCCTCGACATGAAAAGTCAGGGCCATTGCGCCCCGGACGATGACCTCGTCGAGGCTGTTCGCCGTCGAGATGCAGCCGGGAAAATCCGGGAAGGAAATGCCGAAAACGCCATCTTCTTCATGAACGAGCGCGATGACGTGGGCCATGTGAACCTCCTTGTTCCGATGCCCATGGCAAGCGGGAGAGGATCACCACTCCCAGCCAGCCTGCGTGTAGATCGACTTCAGGGTGCCGGTCGGTATGTCCCGCGTGCCGGTGTCGATGGTCACCCGGCCGGAGCGTGCCGGGTGCTTGTATTGCACGTGATCACCCGGCCCCTTGCGAACGATAATCCAGCCTTCGGCGGCGAGCCGCTTCTCGACATCCCGTCGCCTGTTGCTGTGCTCGCTGCGTCCCATCGTTCGCCTCGCCGATGTGGTGTATTTATACACATGACTGTCCGAGATCAAGATGCAGGGACGCGAGCATCCCGATCGGAAACCACAGATCAGCTATTGCCGCCGACCATCCGCGTCAGCACGTCCGGCGTGAAGGGATCGGCCAGCGCCGCGTCGGGGCGGCTGACCGGTGTCTTTTCCGACGTCATCTTGGAGAGCCTGGCCGCGCCCTTGTCCTGGAGGATCGCCCGGAAGGCCGGGTGCATGCCGCCGTCGACATAGGACATGGCCGGCAGGTTGGGGTTGGCATCGGCGATCGCCTTGGCGGCGGCATCGTCCCTCGCCGCCTTGGCGGCGACGGCGGCGGTGAGCGCCGGGTCCACCTCCAGCGGCGGACAGGCGGCGAGCGGATCGGCCTGGGGGTCGAGGCCCTTGGCGTTGAACACGTAGCGGCGGCCGCAATAGCCGACCTTCGGCTCCTGCCGCGTCAGCTCGAAGGCGTCGCTGCCCTCCTTGAGGTTGCGCCAGAACGGCATGTTCGGGTCGCTCCGGTGCAGGGCGAGGTTGGCCGGCGTCATGCGGAAGGGCAGCGCCTCCACCTGGAAGGCTGCCTGGCCGCCCTTGAACGCCTCGCGCGCCACGGCGTAGATCTCGAACGCCGCGTCGTCGGTCACCGCGTAGCAGCCGCGCGACGAGCAGGCGCCGTGGATCATCAGGGCCGAGCCCTGGTAGCCGAGCGCCGCCTCCAGACGGTTGGGGAAGCCGAGGTTGAAGGAGAGGTAGTAGCGGCTGTCCGGGTTCATCTGCGCCGGCGCGATGGCATAGAAGCCCTCCGGCGTCTGGCGGTCGCCCTCCACCGTCTTCGGCCCCAGCTTTCCCGACCAGCGGCAGATCGGATAGGTCTTGAGCAGCGCGTAGCGGCCGTCGCGGCCCATCTTCCAGAGCTCGAGCTCGCTTTCCTGCTTGAAGACGCGGATCAGGATCGGCGCGGCGGCGCCGAGGCCGCGGCTGTTCATCTCGGACAGCAATTTTGCCGGTATCGGCCGCTCCGACCGCTTGAGGTCGTAGCCGAACAGCGCGCAGCCGGACAGGGCCAGCATGGCGCCGAGAAGGAACGCGGCCGAACGCAATCTTGTCACAGGCAAACCCTTCATCGAGCCGGTTTCACCGGCGCGCCCTGCGCCCCGACACGCGGAATGCGCTATCCCAACCGGACGTGATTTGGCAACCGCGATCAGGCCGCCGCGCGCGGCTGGATGCGGTCCAGCACGTCGGCCATTTCCTCGGCGGCGGTGCTCAGATCGTATTTGGCCTGCATGTTCATGAACCACTGCGGATCGACACCGAAGAAGCGGCCGAGCCGCAGGGCGATGCTGGCGGTGATACCCTGCCGGCCGCGGCAGATTTCATTGATGCGGCTGCGCGGAACATCGATCGCCTTCGCCAGCGCATAGACGGAAATCCCCATCGGCTCCAGGAATTCGTGCCTGAGGACGATGCCGGGGTGCGGCAGCGGAATTTCGCGGGCCATGATCGGGGCCTCCTCAATGGTAGTCGCAGAATTCGACGTCGTGGGCATCGCCATCCTTCCAGACGAAACAGATGCGCCACTGGTCGTTGACGCGGATCGAATGCTGGCCCTTCCGGTCGCCGGACAGAGCTTCAAGACGGTTGCCCGGCGGCACTCGGAGATCATCGAGCCGCGTCACGGTGTCGATCAGAAAGAGCTTGGAGACCGCCCGCCGAAGCACATCGGCGGGTACGCCCTTGACGGCCACGCCCTGATTGAGGCTGGCGGTTCGGCGATCCCGAAAGCTCTTGATCATGGCCAAACGTACAAGAAAGTTGTACGTCCGTCAATATAAGAGGAGCGACGCGTTGGTCAACGCCGGCCACCTCGGCGGGCTATACCCTCAGGCTGGCGCGGATGGCTTCGGCGATCTTGTCCGATCGGGTGGTGCCGCTCGCCTTGGCGGAGCGGTCGAGCGCGGCGAGCAGGTGCTCGTTGAGGCTGATCTGCACCGGGATGGACTTTCCCGGCATGTCCACCGGCACCGCGACGATGATCGCTTCGCGAATTTCCAGCGTCCGGCGAATGTCGTCGATCGTCCGCAACGCCGGAAGGGTCTGGCTGTTCTCGCCGAGGGTCTTCACGTGCGCGGCCAGCGCGACGGCCGCCCGGGCGATCGCGTCGTTGAGGTTGCTCGCGGCCGAGACGCAACCGGGGAAGTCCGGGAAGGACACGCCAAAACTGCTGTTTTCTTCTTCGTGGATGAGCGCGACGGCGTAGGCCATATGAGCCTCCTGGCTCGAATGTCGGAACGAAGGGGTGGTTCGGCGAGGAAAAAAGGACCGGCCACGAAAAGCCTGAAAGCTCCCTCGTGAACCGGAGACCGCTCGGACCGGAACGGCGCGCCCGATTTCGGCCCGAGACAGTGAACGGTCGCAAAACATGGTAAACAAAACCTCAACATGACGCTAAAGCTCATTTATTCATCAGGACGCTTCCTTGCCGCGGTGCTGAATGCGGCCACCGGTCGGGATACTGGCATGTGGAGGCACGTATGCATCTCGCGAACGACTGTCGGATGCTGGCAAAGCCCTTGCGGAAACGACCGTACACGATGGGAAAGAACGTCCGATCGCTCACACTATCGGACACACGCCGGTTCCCTGCCGCTCAGCTTTGCCGGTACGGGAGCAAGGCGCGCATCACTGAACCCAAAATCCGACGCCTTCTGTCCCGTCCGTCTTCTCCAGCCTGAAAGCTCGCCTTTCAGTTGGGTCGGAATTTCGGACTGGTTCACTTTCAACTCGATAAGCTTCTGGTCGGTCAGTTCATTTTCACCGATGCCATCGATATAAAATGCGACATCCCGGGCGAGACGGTCACCTATCATCTGAGTATTGCCGCCCTGAAAGTTGGCCGCGATGGCGCGCCGCCTTTCAGCGGCACTCAAAGAGCGCTCCAGGCGGCGTTGGATTTCGGCGACAGCATTGAGGGCGGCGTCCGTTTTCGCTTGGCGCACATCCATCTGTACCGCCCGATCTAGGAAAAAAGCGTAGTCGACTTCCGTCGGCTGCCAACAATGAGCCCAGTAGGAACGATAAAAATCCGCGATCGCTTCTGGTATGCCAGCAGTGCCGCTCGCCCCCATAAGGTCATCGTAGGCCGAGCGGACGGCGCGATCATCTCCCAGCTTGACGAACCCTTCCTTCCAAATCCGCCGACGCGCCGGATCGGCCATGACCGCCGCGATAACCTTGGTGGTAGCCTTTTCCGTTCTTGTCGCCATAAATCTGCGCGCTTCGGACGCTTCCGATCCGAAGGCGGCGTCGATCAACGGCTTGTTGTCCCGATCAATGATCTTAAGAATTCGCTGGACCTGGAAAGCTTGGCCAGAGGTGGCGCCCTGCGGTCCCCAGGTCATGATGCCGGGATCGGTGGTTCCAAGGTTGAACTCAATGTCGGTGTAGTCCGTGGCCTCGTTTCCCAACGACATGATGTAGGCGCGCTGAACAACGGTGGGCGGCGGGACGCTTGGCGCCACAAGCTGCCATAGCGTAGCCGTCACAGCGCCTGTCGTCTCGGCCCTAGTGTTGCGGAGGCTTGGAAAGCGACCACAGGCAGCGACCGCCTGCACAAGCCGGGTTACGTTTCTTCCGATGATATGGTCGGGTCGGCCGAATTTACTCGTGTCGAGATCGCATTTTTCAGCCGCCGCGCCAAACAGGCCCTTCTGAAACTCGGCGACTGGACCGTATTTGCTGTCTTTGATGAGAATACCGGGCCGTGCCTGAAAAAGAACGATATCTTCAGCATTCGCCGAATACATCAATGCAAACAAGATTGGCAAAGACATTGCTGCACGCATTCATACCCCCTAAGTCGTCATGAGTTCGGCATACTTGACGCAAAACAAGACAACGCTTGAGCATGCGAAATTAAGCCCCAAATAAATGAATCTGAGCTGCATTGAATATAGATTTTGACAAATGCCTCAGGACTACATTGACCTCGGATCAACGCGCCCAAACCGGGCACAAGATATAGTAAGTAAAGTTACTATGCAACTTGAAAGTGAAACGAACCCCACCTCTGGCCGACCTGAGAGGCTTTCTGGACGAAAACTCGCTCACGCCGACGGCCCTGCCAGGCACAGCTCGCGACGGCATCATCAACCGCGCGCCGCGCCACTCTCGGCATAGTTCGCCGCCTTCAGCGTCAGCGCCACGTGGGCGGCGGCGACGGACGACAGCTCCTCCCGGCGCGTTCCGGCCCGCGCCCTGAGCGCCAGCGAGTGCTGCAGCGCCGCCAGCATCGCCGCGATACCGCCGACATCCGCATCCGCCGCGATCTCGCCGGCTTCGGCGGCGATCGCCATCCGCTGCCGGAACAGGCTGTCGGTCTTGCCGACGGCGGCGGAAAGCTCGGCGCCGATCTCGGGGTCGGCGGCCGCCTCGCCGGAGATGACGCTGAGGATCGGGCAGCCGAGCGGCTGGCCGTCCTTCGACACGTAGGCGCCGACGATCTCCTCGAAATAATCCTCCAGCCCCTTTTGCAGCGACGGCTCCTCGAACAGCGCATGCCGCCGCCGCTCGGCCGATTGCTCGGAATATTGCCGGACGGCCTTGCGGTAGATCTCCAGCTTGTTGCCGAAGGCGGCGTAGAGGCTCGGCCGCGCCATTTGGGTGGCGTCCGACAGATGGTCGAGCGAGGTGGCGGTGTAGCCGCGCCGCCGGAATTCGCCGAGCGCCGCCGCCAGCGCCTGTTCCGGGTCGTATTCCCGGGGCCGGCCGCGGGAGGGTTTAGCTTTCATTTTGTACCGATTCGCAAGAAATTAATTGCTCCGCCATTTTATGCGACCTAGTATGAAAATGTGAGAGGAAAAATGGAGTTCTGAAATGGCTGACAAGATCCGCATCGGCATCAATGGCTTCGGCCGCATCGGCCGCATGGTTTTTCGCGCCGCGCGGGCGCGCGACGACCTCGAGGTGGTGGCGGTGAACGACCTGCTGCCCATCGACCATCTGGCCTATCTCCTGAAATACGACAGCGTGCACGGCGCCTTTGCCGGCGAGGTGGCGGCGGAGGCCGGCGCCTTGCGCGTCGATGGCCGCGCGGTCGCCGCCTTCGAGGAAAAGGACCCGGCCGCCATCCGCTGGGGCGACGTCGGCGTCGATCTGGTGATCGAGTCGACCGGGCGCTTTCTCACCACCGAAACGGCCGAGGGCCACGTCAGGGCCGGCGCCCGGAAGGTGGTGCTGTCGTCGCCGCCGAACGACGACACGCCGGTGTTCGTCATGGGCGTCAACGCGACCGCCTATGCCGGGCAGGCTATCGTCTCCAACGCCTCGTGCACCACCAACTGCGTGGCGCCGCTCGCCAAGCTGATCAACGATGTCTTCGGCCTCGAGGAGGCGCTGATGCTGACGGTGCACGCGGCGACGTCCAGCCAGAACACCGTCGACGGCGTGGCGCGCAAGGACTGGCGCTTCGGGCGCGGCGTCTTCAACAACATCATTCCGGCCACCACCGGCGCGGCGCGCATGGTCGGCCGGGTCATTCCCGAGCTGAACGGCCGGATCAACGGCATGGCGGTGCGCGTGCCGGTGGCCGACGTGTCGATGGCCGACCTCACCTGCCGGCTCAGGACCAAGGCGTCCTACGCCGAGATCTCCGAGGCGATCCGCGACGCGGCGGCCGGCGCCTATCGCGGCATCCTGCAATATTGCGACGAACCGGTGGTCTCCACCGACCTCCAGGGCAATCCGCACAGCTCGATCTTCGACGTCAAGGCCGGCATGCAGACCGCCGACGGCCTGACCAAGCTGATCGCCTGGTACGACAACGAATGGGGCTACGCCAGCCGGTGTCTGGATCTGGCCAAGCACGTGATGCGTCGAGGATAATCGCGCAGAGACGGCTCCCGGCGGAACTCCCGCCGGGCAACGGCCGCGCTATTCCCCCGTCAACGCCCGAAACGCCCCGGCCACCTGCGGCGCGGCGGCGAACACCGGCCCCTTGCCGGAGAGGCCCGGCCCGGCGAGAAAATCGTCCGCCACCCCGCCGGCTTCCTCGACCAGCAGCAGGCCGGCGAGGCAGTCCCAGGACGACAGCCGGGGCTCGTAGAAGCCGAGATAGTGACCGGCGGCGACATGGGCGAGCGACAGCGCCGCCGATCCGTTGCGCATGAAGACGCCGCCGGCATTGAGCAGCCCTTCGACGATCCGCCCCATCTGTGCCCCCTGCGCCACCGTGCTGGCGCCGAGGGCGAACAGGCCGCCGTTGATCGGCGTCGTCCGGTCGACCGACAGGCGCCGGCCGTCGCACCAGGCGCCGCCGCCGGCGATCGCCTGATAGAGCCGGCCGGACATCGGATCGAGGATGAGGCCGATGAGCGTGCGGCCGTCGCCGACCAGCGCGATCACCACGCACCAGCTGGCAAGGCCGTGCAGGAAGCAGGCGGTGCCGTCGATCGGATCGACCACCCAAGTATAGCCCGAAGTCTCTCCCTCGCCGCCGCGTTCCTCGCCGAAGAGGCCGTCGAGCGGGAAGGCGGCCCGGATCTCGGCGCGGATCAGGTCCTCCACGTCGCGATCGGCGATGCTCACCACGTCCTGCCGGCTCGACTTGGTCTCGACGGAGAGACTGTCGTAGCGGTCGAAATAGCCTTTGGCCCAGTCGCCGGCGAGGCCGATGATCCGGCGCGCGGCGGCAAGTCGCCCGGCGACGCCGGGCGTGGTTTCGGCGGTCTGCATCTCGTCATTTTCCTCGGGAAGACGGCGCCGCGCCGGTCGAGCCGCGACGCACCAGCGTCACGTCGACAATTTTGGCGGCGGGCATGGATGGGGATGGCCGATCCGGCGCGTCGATCTGGCCGATCAGGCAGTCGACGGCCGAGCGGGCGACCTCGACGGGGTCCTGCCGGATGGTGGTCAAGTCGTAGCTGAGCCAGCCGGCCTCGGCGATGTCGTCACAGCCGATCACCTTGAGGTCCTCGGGAACGCGCAGCCCGGCGCGGCGGCGCAGATGGTCGAGAAAGCCCAGCGCCAGATAGTCGTTGCCGCAGTGAACGCCGTCGACGGTCACCCCGGCGGCGAGGAAGGCCTCGGCGGCCGCCACGCCGCCGGCATAGTTCTGGACCGGGCCGCGGAAGTCGCCGACGATGTCGAGGCCCAGCCGCCGGGCGTGGCGCAGGAAGCTGTCGCGCCGCCGGCCGATCGAATAGGACTGCCGCTCCTGGCCGGCCAGCGCGATCCGCCGGCAGCCGGCTGCATAGAGTTCTTCGGCCATCAGCCGCCCGGCCTTGTCCATGTCCATCGACACGTTGGCCACCGTCGGCCCCACCTCGGGCTTGTTGATCAGCGTCAGCGGCACGCCATAGGCGGCGCAGGCCTCGGCGATCTCGCCGGGCGAGGCATCGCCGGTGACGATGGCGCCGCAGACGTTGTAGTGAACCATCATGTCGATGAGATGCCGCGTGTCGCCGCCGGTCGCCGTCGGCAGGACGAACGGGCGATAGTGCTCCTCGATCAGCCGCCGGGCGATCTGGTCCATCATCGCCGCCCGAAACGGATTGTCGAGGTCGGAGACGACGAGGCCGATCAAGTTGGTGCGCTGCCGCGACAGGCTGCGGGCCAGGAAATTGACGCGGTAGCCGAGGCTGCGCGCCGCCGCCACCACCTTCTCGCGGGTGGCCGGCGCCACGCTCGCCCCTTCGGTGAACGTGCGCGACACGGCCGAGCGCGACACCCCGGCGAGCAGGGCGACGTCGTCGGCCGTCGGCACGCGATGCTGTCTGTCCTGCTTCACATGGGTCTCCCGGCGTCGGCCACCAGCTCGGGAGTGTTGGAGCATATGCCGAGCACCGGCAAGCGGATGAGGTCGTCGAGCACCGTCTTGCGCTCCTCGTGCCACAGCACGACGCCGAGCTTGCGACGCCGCGCTTCGGCAAGAAGATCGTCGGTGACGAGATCCTGCGGCCGCTCGCCGCCGCGCTCCCAGCAGAGATGGATAATGTCGGCGCCCGACCGTTCGGAGAGAGCGAAGGGATCGGCGCCGAGCGGCACCAGCACGGCGAGCGGATAGGGACAGCCAGCGGCGGCGAGCCGCGCCACCTCGTCGACCTTGAAGCTGCCGAGACCGGCGCGGCGGAAGCCCTTTTCGGAGAGGAGGCGGCTGGCGACCGGGCCGGAACCATCCGCCTTCAGCTCGACATAGAGCGCCTGGTCGAGGGCGGCGGCGAGGTCGATCACCTCGGCAAGGCTCGGCAGGGCGGGTGCACGGGCGCGCAATTCGGCAAAGGCGAGATCGGCGATCTCCCCCTCGGCGCCGAACATGCGCGCGAGCCCGGCATCGTGGGAGATCACCGCAACGGCGTCGGCGGTGAGCTGCACGTCGATCTCCCACATGTCGGCGCCGAGCTCGGCGGCGAGCCGGAAGGCGGCAAGCGTGTTCTCGGGCGCGTGGGCGCTGGCGCCGCGATGGGCAATGGCGAGCGGCCGATGGTCGGCACGGTGGGGCCAGGGAATGGAATTGCGCATGATGATCGCCTCAAACCGCGTTGCCGTGCCGGTCGAACACCAGCAGCCTGTCGCTGTCGACCGCCCAGTCGACCCGATCGCCGACACGGGCATCGTCGCCGGCCGGCTGGATCGAGCGCAGGATGGCCCCGCCTTCCAGCTCGATGTCGAACAGCGTCTCGCGCCCTTGCGGCTCGACGAACACCACCTGACCGGAAACGCGGGCGCCGCCGGATGTGCCGACATGCTCGGGCCGGATGCCCAGGCTGATCGGCCGGCCGGCTTCGAGATGGCGGAGCCGGCCCGGCAGCGGCAGGCTGACGCCGCGGCTGGCGAAACCGCCATCGCCCGTTACCTCGCCGTCGAGGAAGACGATGGGCGGATTGCCGAGGAAGCCGGCGACGAAGCGGCTCGCCGGCTGGCGATACATCTCCGAGGGCGTCGCCACCTGCCGGATGGCGCCCTGGTCCATGATGGCGATGCGGTCGCACATCGACATCGCCTCCACCTGGTCGTGGGTGACCAGGATCGAGGTGATGCCGGTCTCCATCTGGATGCGGCGGATCTCCGAGCGCATCTCGAGGCGCAGCCGGGCGTCGAGATTGGCGAGCGGCTCGTCGAGCAGCAGCACGTCCGGCTGGCGGACCAGCGCCCGGGCCAGCGCCACGCGCTGCTGCTGGCCACCCGACAGCTGCGACGGGCGGCGCGCCAAGAGGTCGCCGATATGGGCCAGCTCGGCGATGGCGCGCACCTTGCGGTCGATGTCCGCCTTGCCCTCCCGGCGGATGGTCAGCGGGAAGGCGATGTTGTCGAACACCGTCATGTGCGGATAGAGGGCGTAGTTCTGGAACACCACGCCGACGTTGCGCTTCTGGCTCGGCAGGTGGCTGACGTCGCGTTTCCCGAACAGGATGGCGCCGCCGTCGACGCGGTGGATGCCGGCGACGGCGAACAGCGTCGTCGACTTGCCGCAGCCGGACGGGCCGAGCAGCGCCAGCATCTCGCCGTCCTCGACCACGAGGTTCATGTCCTTGATGACCGTGGTGCGGTCGAAGGTCTTGGTGAAGTCGCAGATGGTGAGCCGCATCAGCCTTTGGTGCCTCCGCCGAAGATGTTGGTCAGCCGCTCGCGGAAGATGGCGTAGAGCGCCAGGATCGGCAGCATGTAGAACAGCCCGACCGACTTGAAGAGGTTGAAGTTGTAGGTGGTGGAATCCGGGTCGGAGACCGCGTTGAGATAGGTCGACAGCACCTGGAAATCGCTGGACGGCGCCAGGATGCGCGGCAGCATGTATTCGCCCCAGGCGTCGATGGCGGCGAACAGCGCCAGCGCGAACAGGCCGGGCTTCACCTGCGGCAGCACCAGGCGCCGCCAGACGGTGAAGCGGCTGGCGCCGTCCTGCACGCCGGCCATCTCGATCTCCCAGGGCACCGTGTCGTAGAAACCCTTCATGATCCAGATGCCGAAGGGCAGCATCAGCGCCGCCTTCACCAGGATGACGCCGGTCAGCGTGTTGTAGAGACCGACGAACTGCAGCACCAGGAACACGCCGATGATCAGCGTCACCAGCGGAAAGGCGTGCATCACCAGCACCCCGGCCAGCAGGAAGCGGCGGAACGGCACGTTGAGGCGCGACAGCGCATAGCCGCCGGTCGAGGAGACGACGAGGACGATGGCCACGATGCTGGCGGTGAACAGCAGCGTCGTGACCGTCGGCCGCCAGACGTCGCCGGTCACCCTGGGATCGACCAGGAAACGCCAATGGGCCAGCGTCAGGGCATTGGGAATGGCCGAGCCGGGCGGCGCGTTGGTCACCGTGTCGACCAGCAGGAACAGGTACATGATGGCGATCGGCGCGCTGGCCAGCGCAAGCAGCAGCGCCAGCGGCCACAGGGAGAGGGTCCGTCTCACGCCGTCCTCCTCAGAATTCGATCTTCGGCCGGCCGACGAGGTCGTCGAAGCGGAACAGCCGCAGGTAGATCACCGACAGCGTCACCCCGACGACGACCAGCATGACGGCCATGGCCGCGCCGAGCCCGTATTGCAGGTCGCCGGTGTAGTTGTTGAGCGCCGTGTTGAAGGACTCCAGCGCCCAGACCGAGGTCGTCCGGCCCGGCCCGCCGTTGGTGGTCAGCCAGATCTCCTGGTAGGAGGACAAGAGCGACAGCGTCTGGTAGCTGACGACGAACAGGATCGGCCAGCGCAGCTGCGGCAGGACGATGTAGCGCACCTGCTGCCAGCGGCTGGCGCCGTCCACCTCGCTCGCCCACAACTGCTGGATGGGGATGGCCTTCAGCGCGCTGGAGAACAGGATCATCGAGAAGGAGGCGCCGATGAAGCCGTTGACCAGGATGACGATGGTCCAGGCGGTCGGCACCGAGCCCTTCATGTAGTTGAAGGCCGGCAGGCCCAGCGCTTCGGCCGCCGTGTAGACGAAGCCGCCCTCCCAGGTGAACCACTTCCACATCACGGCATAGAGCACCACCGGCGTCAGGCGCGGCAGCAGCCACAGCACGCTGAACACGCCGGCGGTGGCCGGCGGCAGGTAGAAGGTGCCGATGGCCAGGAACAGGCCGACGAAGACGGTGAACGACAGCGTTGCCGCGACGTAGAACACCGTGTTGACGATCAGCCGCAGCGTGTCGGGGCTCGACAGCAGGCGGGCGAAATTGCCCGTCGTCCACTGCCAGCCGGTGTAGCTCGCCGCGACGATGCGGTCCACCGTCGCCTCGGGCGCGTCCGGCAGAACGCCGACAACCGCCTGCCGCGCCGCCGCGGCGTCGGCAAAGCGCGTGTTGAGGATCGACGCGCCGAACAGGTCGGCGGCGACCTTGAGATCGCGGATGGCGCGCGGCCGGTGCGGCAGGCCCTTGAGCTCGCGCTCGAAGGCGCGCCCGTCGGTGAACCGGCGGCCCACCAGCCGCTCCTCGATGTCGGCGACGAAGGCCGGATCGACGCCGGCCGCCCGCGCCCGGGCCAGCGCCTCGGGAGTGACCTCGAACACCGTCTCGGCGAGCCTGTCGAGCGCCGCCGGCTCGACGCCGTCGTCCCGGAGGCCGGTCAGCAGGTTGCCGGTGATGACATGGGCGCCGCCGCTGACGCCGGTCGAAATGCTCATGTTGGTGAAGGCGATGATGCCGGTCAGCGCCACCGGCATCAGGAACAGGCCGGCGAGCACCAGGAGCGCCGGGCTCAGGAATCCGAGGCCGAGGAGGTAACGTTGGAAGGGCATGGATATCTCCGGGCCAACCGGCACGCCGGGCGGGGAGCCCCCACCCGGCCGCCGCGATCAGCGGATGATGATGGCGTCGCCGAGCGAGGTCTTCACCTCGGTCTCGACCGCCTTGACGGCGTCGGCGACCGACGACGTCTTGGTCCACGATGCTTCGAGGCCCTTGAACATGGCCTTCCAGACGACGCCGAAATTCGGGTCGTTGGGGATCGGTTTGGCGTGCGGCAGCAGGCCCTCGGTGGCCGTGGCGGTCCAGCGGTCGTTGGCGTAGAAGGGAATGGCCGCCTCGGCCTCGCCGATGGCGAGATGGCCCGACTTCACCGCATGCAGCGCGTTGATGCGCGGCTCGGAGGCGATGGTGATCAGCTCGGCCGACAGCGCCGCGTCCTCGTCGCTGCCCGCCTTCGACAACAGGTAGACCAAGGGGTGGGTCAGCGTGTTGGCGTGGCCCTCGGCATTGCCGGCCGGAATGAGGCTGTACTGCATCTGGCCGAAGAAGTCCTTGAGGCCCCACTTGGTCTCCCATTCGGCCTTCTGCCAGGTGCCGGCGTGCCAGGCGCCGACCTGATCGCCGGCCACCGCCTGGTGCCAGCTGTCCCAGGTGCTGCCGAGATGGGTGGCCGGCACCACGCCCTTGTCGACCGCGTCGACGAAGAACTGGTACATGCCGGTCAGCGCCGCCGTGTCGAGCAGCAGCTTGCCGCTCTCCTCGTCGACCATCTCGCCGCCGAAGCTGGTGTAGAACTGCCAGTAATCGGTGCCGTTGACCGGGCGCGGCAGGAAGCCCTTGCCCTTTTCGACGAAGCCGCCGTCCTGCATCTTCTTGACGTCGTCGAGCATGGAATAGAGCGTGTACTCGCCGCTCTCCACCTTGGCCGGCAGCGCCTCGATGTCGGCGTCCGAATAGCCGATCTGGCGCAGATGCGTCTTGGAAAAGAAGAAGGGGCGGGCCTCGGCGTCCTGCGGAATGCCCCAGATCTTGCCGTCGAAGCTCGAGACGGCGATCAGGTTCGGGTAGATCTGGTTGAGCGGCCAGGCGTCGAAATCGACATAGTCCTCGATCGGGCGCAACAGGCCCGACTTCGACCAGCTGCCGATGTCCTCGTGGCCCGAGACGATGATGTTGGGGGCGGTGTTCGATTCGCCGGCCAGCGTCACCGCCTGCTTGAAGTCGTCCCAGCCGCTCCAGGCCTGGCCCTCGACGGTGATCTTGATGTCCTCGCCCCGGATGGCGGCTTCCTGCTGATAGAGGTCGGCGGCCATCTTGATGGCGTCGATGCGATAGTTGGCGGTCGGCCCGGTGCCACCGGACCAGACCTTGACGGTGACGTCCCGGGCCAGCGCTGCGGCGGCCGTCGACGCCAGGATGGCGCTCGCCACGGCGAGCGTGACGGAAATCTTGCGATACGACATGGTTGGCTCTCGTTGTGGTTCGACAAGAAGACGCCGATGGATCATCGGCCGTTGCACGCGCGTGCAATCGTGATAGCCGATGAATATGTCAGGGGCATTACGCCGGATCCCCCGCCTTGCCGCTCTATCCGCCAGAGGTCCCGCGCCTTCGCGCAGGGAGACACCATATGAATGGGATATGTTATTGTTTTATATATAGCTCTGGCATTCTACGCGAAGGCGTAGAATCTCGGGCAGAATGGGGCGCAACGCCGATATCGGGCTCCCATAACGGAGCGCTCCTAGGGCCTGAGCCGAAATTCGCTGGGGTGCGGCAGATGACGACGGCTTCGAGAACCGGAGCGGAGCGGGCTTAAGGCCCGTGAGCACCGGAAGCGCAGAAGACTAAGCCAGATGCCCGCCCCAGTAGAATTTCCGCTCAGGTCCGGCCGTAGTAGGCCATGAACACGTCGAGCCCGTTGTCGACGATCCGCTCGACGCCCTCGGGCGTCGGCCGGAGACCGCAGCCGAACAGCGACTTCTTCATCACCTCCGAGGTGCAGAGGGCGATGAAATGCTGGGCGGCGACGGCCGGGTCGCAGGGTTTCAGGCGGCCGTCCTCGATGGCCCGGGCGAAGGCCTCGGTCAGCCGCGTGGTGCCGCGCTCGGCGCCGGCCCGGAAGAACATGGCGCCGACGGCGGGGAACTTCTCCACCGCGCCGACCACCATGCGGATCGACGACATGTGGTTCTCGCCGGTCAGGAGCTCGTTGAAGCTGATGGCGAAGGCGCGCAGGTTGTCGCGGAAGCTGCCCTCCGTCGGCTCGAAGGCGTCGAGGGCGGCGGCGAGCTCCCGCTTCTCGTCGGTGATCAGCTCCTCGAACAGCTCGTCCTTGTTGGTGAAGTAGACGTAGAGCGTGCCCTTGGAGACGCCGGCCGCCTTGGCGATGGCGTCCATCGCGGCGCCCTCGTAGCCCTTGGCTCGGAACACCTCGCGGGCTCCGTCGAGGATCTGCCTGCGTTTCTCGCTGTCTTGCCCTTCAGGGCCGGCCACCGTTTCGCCGGGCCGCGCCGATACCTTGCTCATCCACCCCTGCCCTCGCGGTCCTCGCGGGACCGGCTGCATTGTCGGCCTTCCAGCCCTGCCGGGCTATCCTGCCTTTGGCGATCCGGCCTCACGGAAGCGATGCCGACAATCACGTTTTGCTGAGAATGCCCGTTCGCGGGGCAAAACGTCAACCAACCGTCGCCATCGCATATTGACCGAACGGTTCGGTCATGAGATAACACTTTCGACGATCAGCAACAATACTGATCCAGATATTTTGCCCGGCACCAGAGAGCGGCGCGGTCCTCCCGGCAAGCCGGCGACGGACATATGGAGATCACCATGGCCAAGCGCGAAGGCAACGCCGCTCACGAGAGCGACGGCTCGGAAGCCACTGTCACTGCGATCCGCCCGGCGAGCGAGCACGCTCCCCAGCCGACCCCGCCGCACACCCATGAAGCCAAGCCGGGGCCGCACCTCGTCGAGCGCGGCAAGCCGGCCGAAGCCGCGGCCGAACCGCCCAAGAAGAAGGGCATCCTGGGCCGCCTCGTCCTCGTCGCCCTCATCGGCGCCGCCGCCTGGTTCGGCGGCAAGGCCGGCTATGCCTGGTGGATCGACGGCCGTTTCCTGGTCACCACCGACGACGCCTATGTCGCCGCCGACATCACCACGCTGGCCGCCAAGGCCTCCGGCTACGTCACCGAGGTGATGGTCGCCGACAATCAGGTGGTGAAGAAGGGTGACGTCCTCGCCCGCATCGACAGCGGCGACTACACGCTGGCCGTCGCCCAGGCCGAGAACGCGCTCGCCGGCAACCTCGCCACCATCGCCCGCATCGACAAGCAGATCGCCGCCGGCGAGGCGCAGGTGGCGCAGGCGAGGGCCGGCGTCGCCTCCGCCCAGGCGACGCTCGAATCGAAGGAAATCAACTTCACCCGCCAGACGACGCTGGTCACCAACAGGGTGTCGGCCCAGTCGCAGCTCGACGACGCCCGCACCGACCGCGACGCCGCCCGCGCCGCCGTCGCCTCCGCCGAGGCGGCCGTCGCCGTCGCCGAGGCCAACATCGAGGTTCTCAAGGCCCAGAAGGCCGAATCCGAGGCCACCGGCAAGACGCTGCAGACCGCCGTCGACAAGGCACGGCGCGACCTGTCGTTCACCGAGATCCGGGCGCCGGTCGACGGCGTGGTCGGCAACAAGGCGCTGGAAGTCGGCACCTACGTGACGCCCGGCCAGCAGCTCGCCTCGCTGGTCGCCACCGGCAGCGCCCATATCGAGGCCAACTACAAGGAAACCCAGCTCGCCGAGCTGGTGCCGGGCGAAACCGTGCGCATCACCGTCGACGCCCTCGGCGAGGAGGAGACCATCCTCGGCAAGGTCGAGAGCCTGTCGCCGGCCACCGGCTCGGTGTTCAGCCTGCTGCCGGCCAACAACGCCACCGGCAACTTCACCAAGGTGGTGCAGCGCCTGCCGGTGCGCATCTCGGTGCCGGCCGACGTGGCGGCGAGCGGCAAGCTGCGCCCCGGCCTCTCCGTGGTGGTCGCCGCCGATCCGCGCACCGCGCCCACCGGCTGAGGCCCCTCACTCGTTTCGAACCGACCGGCTTGCGCGGCGCCTCCCGCCGCGCACCCTCGGCCGACAGCCATCGGTCACCCCATGTCCGCCATTGCCTCGGCCGGTGCCGGCCCCACCTTCACCACCCGCCGGCTGTTCACCTTCATCTGCATGGTGTTCGGCATGTTCATGGCGATCCTGGACATCCAGATCGTCTCGGCGTCGCTCAGCGAGATCCAGGCCGGCCTCGGCGCCGCCAACGACGAAATCTCCTGGGTCCAGACCTCCTACCTGATCGCCGAAGTGATCATGATCCCGCTGTCGGGCTACCTGTCGCGGATGATCTCGACGCGCTGGATGTTCACCATCGCCGCCGGCGGCTTCACCTTCGCCTCGATGATGTGCGCCTTCTCGTCGTCGATCAACGAGATGATCCTGTGGCGCGCCGTGCAGGGCTTCATCGGCGGCGGCATGATCCCCACGGTGTTCGCCTCGGCCTACACCATCTTCCCGCGCAGCAAGATGGGGCTGGTGACGCCGATCATCGGCCTGGTCGCCACGCTGGCGCCGACCATCGGCCCGACGGCCGGCGGCTATCTCACCGAGCTGTTCTCCTGGCACTGGCTGTTCCTGGTCAACATCATCCCCGGCATCTTCGTCACGGTGACCAGCTATTTCCTGATCGACTTCGACGAACCCGACTTCAGCCTGTTCAAGGTGTTCGACTGGTGGGGCCTCGCCGCCATGGCCGCCTTCCTCGGCTCGATGGAATACGTGCTGGAGGAAGGCCCGAGCAAGGACTGGCTCGACGACGAGCGCATCGCGCTGCTGACCGGCATCATGGTGATCGGCGGCATCGTGTTCTTCGTCCGCGCCTTCACCCGCAAGAACCCGGTCGTCGACCTCTGGGCGTTCAAGAACCGCAACTTCGCCTTCGGCAGCGCCTTCTCCTTCTGCCTCGGCATCGGCCTCTACGGCCTCACCTACCTCTACCCGCTCTATCTCGCCCGCGTCCGCGGCTTCTCGGCACTACAGATCGGCGAGACGATGTTCGTCTCCGGCGTGGCCATGCTGCTGACGGCGCCGATCGCCGGCCGCCTGTCCAGCAAGCTCGACCCGCGCGTCATGATGGGCATCGGCTTTGCCGGCATCGCCGTCGCCACATGGCTGTCGACCGGATTCACCGCCGACTGGGATTTCTGGGAGCTGTTCTGGCCGCAGATCTTCCGCGGCGTGTTCATGATGATCTGCATGATCCCGATCAACAACATCGCGCTCGGCACACTGCCGCCGGCCGAGATGAAGAACGCCTCGGGCCTGTTCAACCTGACCCGCAACCTCGGCGGCGCCGTCGGTCTCGCCCTGATCAACCAGATCATGACCAACCGCAGCGACCTGCATTTCGACCGGCTGCGCGACGCGGTCAACATCACCAGTTCCACCGCCATGTCGACCATCAGCGGCATGGAGCACACCTTGTCGGGGCTCGGCAGCAATGCCCACCTCGCCGCCATCTCGCGGCTGACCAGCCTCGCCCAGCAGCAATCCACCATCATGGCCTTCAACGACATCTTCGATCTGTTGACGGTGCTGTTCCTGGTGCTGGTCATCGCCCTGCCCTTCGTGAAGAAACCGGCGGCCCAGGGCGGCAGTGGCGGCGGGCATTAGGTGTTTGATCGCGGTTTTCGATAGTGCATTCTTTTCGCCGGGTGGAAGGAGGCGCTGTGGGCCAAGTTCTTCACGGAAGCGCCACATAGACTTATAGCAAGTCGGCGGCATATCGTTCCAGAAAGAGCTGGATGGTACCTGCCGAGAGATGAGAAGAGTATCTCTGATATCTATCATTCTTATAATGATCAGCGTGATCGCAGACACCTTTCAAACCGAACATTATAGGACGTGGGGACGCAGCATCCCTGCATGCGCTGTAGACAGCGTACATTTCCATATCAAAAGCTATTAGCTTCCGATTTTGCTTACGCACCTCTTCTGTAACTGTCTCGTCAGCGATCACCGAAGAGCCAGAGGCCATCGGCCCGCACTTAATGCGCGGTATCGCGATCGGCTTCTCCCCCTCAAACCTCTCGGAGATCGTCAGAAGAGCATGGCTATCCTGCGCCAGAACTTTAAACTTCTCTGTTATTTCTGGCGAAAGACAAATCTGATCAGGATTAATCTCGAATGTTTCCTTGGTGTACTTTCCCATTTGCCAATCCCACGCGGGATCAGCAACGACAACCTCTCCAAGCTCCGCCTCCCCCCGGACTCCCGCGCATATTCCAGCCATAACAACCAAGCGAGGCCGAAGATTGCAAATAACCTTAGTGACTAGTGTTGCGGTGGCGACCATCCCCATACGAGGCGCAGAGATCGCATCAACCGAATATTGCTTGCCACCGCTCTCAAAGCGACCGGAATAGTGAAAGCTCGCCGAGTCGAACGCTTGGGCAGGGCCGAATCCCCATGGGATTCTTCTAACGAAATCCAGTTCCGGCGATGATAGTGCAGTAACTATGCACACGTCCCTTTTAAAATAGAGCGGCTTAACTTGATCTAATGATGATCTCAGATAGCCTACCTTCGCCACAAGACGTTCACGCCATCCATTATCAGCAGGGTCATAGAGGTCCGCGACCCAAACACCATTATTAAATTTATCCAAGAATTCTTCCAGCAGCTTTCTGAACCCTGTCAATGCAAGAACATTTGGCGGCTTTTTGAACCGCTGACTTCGCTCTAGCTCGGTGAGAAGGTTGAGACCACCCTTTTCGTCAGGAATATCCCCATCACGAAAAGGCAATGCAATATCAAGAATAAGTAAATCGTAGCGAATTAGAGACAGCCGCTCCCGGGCAGCCAGACTTGTCGTTTCTGTTTCAACTGAGTCGGCATCCGAGCATTTACTCTCCACAAGTGACTTTAATAGATGAAGTTTAGCCGCATCGTCATCAACAATTAGTATTCTCACCTTTTACTCCCATAAGAGAGAATGTCGTTCATCCAGTATTCTAGTTCCGCTTCCCATTTCCGGTCACCCGAGCTATACCAAAGTAATGCTTTGAAGGTATTTGGAAATTTGAGATGCAGCTCAGATCTTAAAGCATCTAGACTGACTTCGGCGCCATCGTCTCGCTTGAATCCCGGAAATTGAGTAATAACGATTGTGGGAATGGAGATTTTTCGGCGAACCATGTGTTCAAACACGGTAAGGCCACCAAAGTTCTGTGGGCGCCCTCCAGCCTCATGCGGACCAACGTCATAGGTACTTAAAGACATATCTAGCAGCATAATTGTGGGTTTAGAGTCAACAATGGAACTTAGTCCACTCGATACCGATCGCTCTACGCACATAGTAGCGTCTTTGTACCGACTACGCACGAAGTCCGATATACGTTTAGCCTTAAATGCATCGTCTTCGACAAGCAAAACTCGGGGCATCATGCGGTCTCTATGGATTCACTTTGCAGGGTAATTGCTATCACGACACTCACACTAACAACGAATGAGTTATCCGTGAAACAAAAGTCAAGCGACTGCCGATTATCAGATGCTACTATACGTTTCAATTTAAGGAATCCAGACCCTCCTTCAAGCTTTACCCTCGATCGCCAGTCTCCAGAGACTATTTGTTCTCGTATTTTGTTAACCCTATTTTTATTATTCGCTGATATTACGTGAGGAGCAACTTCACTCTCAACATTGATTATGACTCGTATCGCGCTATCGTCCTCAAGGGGCTCGCTACGCATCTTTATTTTGACATTCGGCGTATTGCCGTTAACGCCGCAATGACGATGAACATTATCTAACACTGTGAAGAGGATGTCAGTAATTTCGACAAGAACATCAGGGCCTTGGAGGCCAAGGTCCTCGATTTCCATCTCCAGCTTCGGTTCAAACGAGCGATGAGCGTTCATCGTTGCCTGAACAGCAATTTCAACAATTTGATGCATCGTTCGGAGTGCAGCACGCTCATTCTTTTCGTTTGGCGCAAACCAGGCTGCGACCCTGTCCAAGCTTGCCTGCCAGTCTGTTGAGGCTTCAGCCACCGCTTTTTGCAATTCGAGGCGTGCTTGGTGTGAGCTTGCGAGCGACTTCGAGTCGCTAAGCATTCCTAGGGCGCTTTCCGCCCTTTCACGAAAATCACCGATAAGATAGTTCTTGACCTGTTGAAGGCTACGCTGAAGGAAGACATCCAACATCTCGTAGATTTTTTGAAGCAGATCATCCAGCGTGGTCGACTCGTCGATACCCGACCTAACATAATAAACTGACAAGGGAGTCATTTCGTAGGCAAACAGACCATCTGGTTTGTTCGGTGTACGAATTTGAAGGCGGGTCTTTATCAGATCGGATACAAGCTGTTCATACTCGATAGAAAAGCGCTCGATGTCTTCCTTGAAATCACGCCACCTGTCAGGGACGTCAAATTTTCCGGTCGCTTTATCACGGGCAACAAGGACTCCCGCTTCCTCTAGAGGGCCTCGCAGATGCCCCGCCAACGAGCCATGTCGCACGCGCATGCTGAGATAGGCATCGAGACCACACTCCTCATCATTAAAGTAGCGATGAACGACCGAATCTATAATCTCAATTAATAACTGCCCCTGTTCATCTTTCGGATAGAGCACCAAGCCAGTACCGCTAACATCTTTCCCTCCAAGGAAATCTTTGACAAGCTTTTCGAACTCTCCGGGATCTTCGAAGCCGGATTTGGCGCGGGTCAGCGCTTTGTATCGTTCAAAGCTCTCTGCCAACTCTTTCGATGCCCAACGTCCAAGACGAACAAGATCTACAAATACTCTGCTGCGATCTACGTCTTCGATCCCCTCTTCAATATCTATGCCTCTCGTTATATCTTTGATTTCATTCCGATATTCTGCGCTACGGTCGCTGTCGATCAAGGCAAGGGATGAGCAAACCGAGATTCGCTCTCGGAGCGTATCGCGCGAGGTTTTGAAAAGCCAGAAGCTGACGTCCATAACCGCCGGTATGCACACGTTGCGAAGGAAAGTTTTAACAGCCGCTGAGTTCGCCGCAAGGCCGCTTTCGGCTAGTTGGGTAGGTCGCTCAAATCCATACCCAGCAAGCGTATCCTCGTACGCAAACTGCAGCTGTTGAAAGATCTCCCTGTCTTCCTTAATTTGCAGGTATTCGAAGAGAACCACCGCGAGGGAAAGCTTATTATCGATTTCAAAGCGGATAGCCCTCAACTCGGATGTTATCCTCTCTAGCGCCAATAGTTGGCGAGTTCCCTCGCCGTTTACACAGAGACTTGCTGCTGTACCCACCGCATTCTCAAGATTTCCCAGTTCGATATAGGCAGCCACTATAATCGGTGCCATCCTTCGCTCGTCGCGCGATCCGGCTACGGGATAATGACAGAGAACGTCTAGCGCGAGCTGAGGCGAGCCGTCAGCGAGGGCTTTTCGAGCGCAAATCTCGCGAGCGATGGGGGACCCTGCACAGGCAATAGCGTCACCAGAAAGTGCTTGTCGCACCTCAGCCGCTGGCGCCACGGCTTTCGTCATCTCAAGAAGGACATCCGCGCAAGAGGCCGGGATTGTAATGGCTTGCCAAGGATGTAGAGTTTTTGAAAATAAGAAAAGGCCACTAGCGCGGGAAAGCGAAAATACAGGCAAGTCAAAAGACTGCAGCATTACAAAAGAGCTTATGGCGCGAATAATGTCTAGATGCCGAAAATTGGCTAACCGTTTCAGACCTGCATCGATAGTCTGCGCAAAATTCGTATTTCTTTCGATTGAAATTGCAACCAATCGCGCAATATCGGCAGCAAAATCCGTAAACTTTACATTTACCTCCTCTGGATTAGACAAAAACGCTTCAAGCGATATACCATTTCCTTTCACATCCCTATTTAGCTCGGCTACGGATTGTAAAGTAGGACTTTGGAGGAACTGCATTCGTTCTCCCAACGCATCGCCTCCTGATGTCAATCGGGAGAAAGCATATAGCGTTTCTGCAGACGGGATTTGTTCAGACTCACTCAAACTACTTAGAGCGTCCCGGAGGGTCATGTAAGCATCGATGATCGAGAGAGAGCTAATCGAAGCAAGAACCCCCGAGGCTTGTTCGTCACTCAATGATTCAAAAGTCTCGATACCGAGCAAATAGCTGTAGGCAAGATGTACCGTTACTGGCACCTTCCAGTTAGCCATGCTATTGCGCAATCGCGACTGGAATCGGGCATAGATTGTTCCCTCTTCGTTGCGTTGGCTTACCCAATACGCAATGACGGCAGCGGCGCTTCCCGGTGCAACACGCCCAAATGAACCAGCAAACTCCTTCTGAGCCTCAAGGCCACGTCCTGTTTGCAAGATCGCGATACGCAGCTCGATTGCCCAGAGACAAAGTCCAAACTCTTGCTCTATGTGGTCAAGTGCGACCAATGCGGCTTCGAATTCACCAAGAAGAACCTGCTTTTCGATCCCCTCTTGGAGTTTCCAAAAGCGGGTAATCTTCTCGCGCTGTTCGTCTAGAAGTTTTATTAGGAGATGGACACGATTAGTCAAGGACATCCCGGTCTGAACGTCGGAAAATACAAGAGATGACGGTTCGCGAACGGGAGATACAGGAAATATTCTTACCGTCTTGGACGGGAAACCTGTCAGCCAAGCTAGGAATTCGGGCGTCTCACTCGACGGTAACGACGCAAGCCCACCAAGTATAAGATCAACTCCCGATTTTTTGGGCGCGCCAAACCTGTGAATATGCGTAAGATATGGGCTCTTCGGGGTATTGAAAGTACCCCTGATTGCATTCTTGGCGGCGTCAATCGGCTTACGTCTGCGCTTTCTCATGCTCAACGGCCTGCAATTATTAATTGTATAGAATTGAATATCGAAAGCTTTTTATGGGCGCAAGGGCTCGGGGAAAAAATGATAAGGACCGAATTTGCTTTTTGGAACGTTGGGATTACACTTGTGAAACAGTTGTGCAAGGAGCGGCTTGGGCAACATATCGAGAGATAAGAGTAGCATGGGCGACAGAATTCTAAGTAATGAGGCCATTGCCAACCACGTTTGGAAGTATTTTGAGATCCACGCCAGCCAGAGGCTGACTGTATTTAATTTTTTCTCGGCGTTCTCTGGTTTGATTATAGCCGGAATTGGCGCCGTGGGGCAGGCTTCCCTCAATTATGCAGTTGTCGGAATCGCCTTAGGGGCCATACTGGTCGTGGTCTCCTTTGTATTTTGGAAATTGGACCAACGATCAGCCTTTCTTGTGAAACATGCGGAGGAGGCGCTGAAAGTGCTCGAAGGCGAAATGACTGCCGACCTTAAGCTCTTTACAAGCGAGCCGGTCCGACGCTCCGTGGCAAATAATGACGCTAATTGGCTTATCCAGCCTTGGACATTTGGCAAGTCGTTCCGATGCCTCTTCTTACTGACGGCAATTTGTGGTTTAGCTGCCTTAGTATTTTTCATAGCCCGCCTCTTGCGAGGGATCTAGGTGTTTGATCCGGGTTTTGAGGAAGCATTCTTTTAGCGGCAGTGGAACGAGGCGCCATGGCCGCCTTCCTCGGCTCGATGGAATACGTGCTGGAGGAAGGCCCGAGCAAGGACTGGCTCGACGACGAGCGCATCGCGCTGCTGACCGGCATCATGGTGATCGGCGGCATCGTGTTCTTCGTCCGCGCCTTCACCCGCAAGAACCCGGTCGTCGACCTCTGGGCGTTCAAGAACCGCAACTTCGCCTTCGGCAGCGCCTTCTCCTTCTGCCTCGGCATCGGCCTCTACGGCCTCACCTACCTCTACCCGCTCTATCTCGCCCGCGTCCGCGGCTTCTCGGCACTACAGATCGGCGAGACGATGTTCGTCTCCGGCGTGGCCATGCTGCTGACGGCGCCGATCGCCGGCCGCCTGTCCAGCAAGCTCGACCCGCGCGTCATGATGGGCATCGGCTTTGCCGGCATCGCCGTCGCCACATGGCTGTCGACCGGATTCACCGCCGACTGGGATTTCTGGGAGCTGTTCTGGCCGCAGATCTTCCGCGGCGTGTTCATGATGATCTGCATGATCCCGATCAACAACATCGCGCTCGGCACACTGCCGCCGGCCGAGATGAAGAACGCCTCGGGCCTGTTCAACCTGACCCGCAACCTCGGCGGCGCCGTCGGTCTCGCCCTGATCAACCAGATCATGACCAACCGCAGCGACCTGCATTTCGACCGGCTGCGCGACGCGGTCAACATCACCAGCTCCACCGCCATGTCGACCATCAGCGGCATGGAGCACACCTTGTCGGGGCTCGGCAGCAACGCCCACCTCGCCGCCATCTCGCGGCTGACCGGCCTCGCCCAGCAGCAATCCACCATCATGGCCTTCAACGACATCTTCGATCTGTTGACCGTGCTGTTCCTGGTGCTGGTCATCGCCCTGCCCTTCGTGAAGAAACCGGCGGCCCAGGGCGGCGGTGGCGGCGGGCATTAACCTTTTCCACACCGGGACGGAGACCGTTTGAGAAATTCGCTCCGGTGAGTCGGCTGGCACGGCTTTCGAGAACCGGAGCGGAGCGGACTTTGAGGTCCGTGAGCACCGGAAGCGCAGAAAGTCGCGTCAGACGGCCGCCGGAGTAGAATTTCAAAACGGTCTATCAGCCGAAGCGGCCAGTCACATACGCCTCGGTGCGCTGGTTCCGCGGGTGGGTGAAAATGTCGTCGGTGGCGCCGAACTCGATCAGTTCGCCGAGATACATGAAGGCCGTGTATTCGGACACGCGGACCGCCTGCTGCATGTTGTGGGTGACGATGGCGATGCAATAGGCGGCGCGCAGCTCGTCGATCAGTTCCTCGATCTTGGCGGTGGAAATGGGATCGAGGGCCGACGCCGGCTCGTCGAGAAGCAGCACCTCGGGACGAATGGCGATGGCGCGGGCGATGCAGAGGCGTTGCTGCTGGCCGCCGGACAGGCCGAGGCCGCTCTGCGCGAGCTTGTCCTTGACCTCCTCCCACAGCGCGGCTTCGCGCAGCGCCGCCTCCACGCGCTCGTCCAGCTCGGCCTTGCCGAGCTTTTCGTGCAGGCGGACGCCAAAGGCGATGTTCTCGTAGATCGACATCGGGAACGGCGTCGGCTTCTGGAACACCATGCCGATGCGCCCCCTCAGCTCTTCGAGGTCCTCGGATTTCGACAGGATGTTGCGACCGTCGAACAGAACCTCTCCCGTCGCCGTCTGTCCGGGATAGAGATCGTACATCCGGTTGAAGATCCTGAGCAGCGTCGACTTGCCGCAGCCGGACGGGCCGATGAAGGCCGTGACGGCCCGGTCGCGCAAGGTCACGTCGATGCCCTTCAGGACCTCGTGGTTCCCGTCATAGGAAAAGCGCAAGCCCCTGGCATCGATCTTGGCCGGCTTTTCCAGCGCCGAACCGATGGCGCGGCGCCCGTTCGATACACCGGCTTCGGGCGGACGAAGGTTGATCATGGCGGCTGTCCTTCAGGAATGTTTGGAGGTGCCGAGCGCGCGGGCGCCAATGTTGATGACGAGGATGGTCAGCGTGATGATGAACGCTCCCGCCCAGGCGAGCCGCTGCCAGTCGTCGTAGGGGCTCATGGCGAACTGGAAGATGACGACCGGCAGGCTCGCCATCGGCGCGTTCATGTCGGAATTCCAGTATTGATTGCTGAGCGCGGTGAACAAGAGCGGCGCGGTCTCGCCGGCGACGCGGGCGTAGGCGAGCAGAATGCCGGTGAGAAGGCCGTTGCTCGCCGCCCGCCAGACCACCGAGACGACGACGCGCCAGCGCGGCGTGCCGAGCGCCACCGCCGCCTCGCGCAGCGAGCCGGGCACCAGTTGCAGCATGTCCTGAGTGGTCCGGACGATGACCGGCAAGGCGATGATGACCAGCGAAACGGCGCCGGCCCAGGCCGAGAAATGCCCCATCGGCACCACCATGGCCGTGTAGACGAACAGGCCGATCACGATGGACGGCGCGCTGAGCAGCACGTCGTTGAGGAAGCCGGCCGCGGCGGCCACGCGCGACCGGCCGGAGAATTCGGCCAGCGCCGTGCCGGCCATGACGCCCAGCGGCGCGGCGATCGCCAGCGCCACCAGCGTCATGACGGCGGAGCCGTAAAGCGCGTTGGCAAGTCCGCCCGCCACGCCCGGCGGCGGCGTGTCCAGGTAGAACAGCTCCGGGCTGATGGCCGCGACGCCACGGCTGAGCAGCGTCCAGAGAATGGCGGCGAGGATGACGAGGCCGAAGGCCGTGGCGACCATCGACAGCAGCATGGCGATGCGGCTGGTCCAGCGTCGACGGGAAAGGCGGGACATCGGCAACCTCGTCAATGAAACGTGGAACGCTGGATCATCCACTTGGCCAGTCCGAGGACGAAGAAGGTGATGACCGACAGGATGAGGCCGAGGGCGATCAGGCTCGCGGTGTAGAGCGGCGACGTGGCTTCGGTGAATTCATTGGCGATCGAGGCGGAAATGGTCGTGGCCGGCGCCATCAGCGAGGCGGCGATCCGGTGCGAGTTGCCGATGACGAAGGTCACCGCCATGGTCTCGCCGAGCGCCCGGCCGAGACCGAGCATGATCCCGCCGACAAGACCGGTGCGGCAATAGGGAATGACGATGTGGCGGATCACTTCCCAGGTGGTCATGCCGACGCCATAGGCCGCTTCGCGCAGCATGGCCGGAACGGTCGCAAAGACATCCCGCGTCACCGCCGTGATGAAGGGCAGCGCCATGATCGCCAGCACCACGCCGGCGGTCAGCATGCCGACACCATAAGGCGCGCCCTTGAACAGCACGCCGATGCCGGGCAGATTGCCGAGCGTGGCGATGAGCGCCGGCTGTATCGTGCTCTGCATGATCGGCGCCAGCACGAAGAAGCCCCAGAGCCCGTAGATGATGCTCGGAATGCCGGCGAGCAGCTCGATGGCGATGCCGATCGGCCTTCTCAGCGGCGGCGGGCAAAGCTCGGTCAGGAAGATGGCGATGCCGAAGGACAGGGGAACGGCGATCACCATGGCGATGGCCGAGGTGACCAGGGTTCCGTAAATGGGCGCGGCGGCGCCGAACAGATCCTTGGCCGGACTCCAGCGGTCCGACCAGACGAATTCCGGGCCGAATTCCCTCAGCGCCGGCAGGGCGCCGAGGGCGAGCGCCACCAGCACGCCACCCAGAACGGCGACGACCAGCGATGCGGAGCCCCGGCTCAGGAGGATGAACAGCCGGTCGCCGAACCTGGTTCGGGCCGGGCGAGGCGGCCGGCCGGCCGCCGCCCCGAGGCCGGACATGGAGGGACCGTCGGCCACCGTGCCGGCGGAGGAGTCGGACGTCTTCAATGCTGGCGCCTTTGACCCGAAGGGAAGAAACGGATTTCGGCAAATGGAATCGGCGGGTGAAGCCCGTGCCCCCACCCGCCGAAGCAATGCTCTCCTCGGACGAAGAGATCACTGCACCGCGGTAAACGCGGGCTGGTCGCCGACCTTGATGGCCGACCAGGACGTCTCGACGAGCTTGGAGACGTTGTCGGGAATGGCGACATAGTCGAGGGCGGCGGCGTCGTCCTTGCCGTTCCTGTAGATCCAGTCGAAGAAGGTCAGCGCGCCCTTGTAGGCGTCCGGGTCCTTGCTCGCGTCGGTGTGGATGATCACCCAGGTCGAAGCGGCGATCGGCCAGCTCGTGTCGCCCGGCTGGCCGGTGATGACGACGTTGAAGTTCTTGGCGCCGGCCCAATCGGCATTCGAGGCGGCGGAGGCGAAGGTGTCGAGCGACGGCGTCACCACCTTGCCGGCGTCGTTGACCATCTTGGCAAAGCCCAGCTTGTTCTGGACGATGTAGGCATACTCGTTGTAGCCGATGGCGCCGGCGGTTTGCTTGACGGTGTTGGCAACGCCTTCGGAGCCCTTCGCGCCGAGGCCGACGGGCCACTCGACGGCGGTGTCGGAGCCGATCTTGTCCTTCCACTCCGGCGATACCTTGGACAGGTAGTTGGTGAAATTGAAGGTGGTGCCCGATCCGTCCGAGCGGTAAACGACGACGATCGGCTGGGCCGGCAGCTTGAGGTCGGCGTTCAGGGCCTTGATCGCCGGGTCGTCCCAACTGGTGATGGTGCCGTCGAAGATGTGCACCAGCGTCTCACCGTCGAGAACCAGCTCGCCGGGATTGACGCCCTCGATATTGTACATCGGGACGATGCCGCCCATGACCATCGGGAACTGGATCATGCTGTTCTGGGCGAGTTCGTCGTCCGAAAGCGGCTTGTCGGAAGCGCCGAACGTGACCGTGCCGGCTTCGACCTGCTTGATGCCGCCACCGGAGCCGATCGACTGATAGTTGAGAGCCACGCCGGTCTGTTCCTTGTAGGCAGCGCCCCACTTGGAGAACACCGGGTAGATGAAGCTCGAGCCGGCGCCGGAAATGTCGGCGGCCTGAACCGTGGTTGCCACGAGGAGGCCGGCCAGGCCGGCGGCGGTCGTCGCAAGGATTTTTTTGAATGGGGTCACGTCGTCTCTCCCAAGGTGCTTGTGTACTGGCCCGGAGGGAACCAGCTTGGTTCGACAAACGTCCGGCTATGCCCGTAGCATGACAGTCGGGTGACGGTCATATCGGTGTGGTTTTCAATATAGCGTGATTGGACCCGGCGGACGCGGATCGCGGCGCCGGCCTGTTTTCCTCTAGCCGATTGTTCTCCGGGGACGTTTGGGCAGGCCGGTCCCGGAAAACGGCGTATAGCCACGCCAAAACGGAAAAGACCTCCGGCCATCCGCCCGAAGGCAATCGCCTGTGAAGGCACGGAAACCTATATTGGCTCACGGAGCGGCCTCACCGCTTCGCCAGCCGGGTCAGCTCGCGGATCTGGCCGACGGCGCCCATGGGGCCGATGGTGCCGGCGATGTCCCAGAGCATGGCGGCGTCGGCGTAGATGCCGCGCCACAGGCCGCGCTTGACGGCCTTGGCCGGGCTCGCCACCCCGGGCCAGCCGACGATGGCCACCCGATGGCCGCCGGCGATCAGCAGCCGGTTGAGGAACACTTCGAAGCCGAAGCGGCGCAGCTGATCGAGCGCCGCCAGCCGGTCGGCGATCAGCGCCATCGGGAACACGCGCTCGCCGGAAATATAGTCGATGCCGATGCGCCGCCACACCCAGGGCGCGTTGCCGCGCAGCGACACCGAGGCGTAGGCCGTGCCGTCGGCCACCGGCGCGATCAGCGCGTCGACGGCCTCCGCCGTCAGGCCCTGGAGATCGGCGTCGACCAGCACCACGTGGCTCGTCCGCACCGTCTGGAGGCCGAGGCGCAGCGCCTGCGTCTTGCCGCGGTTGTCCGGCGCGCGCAGCAGTTCGGCGCCGTGCCGCAGCGCGACATCGCCGGTGCCGTCGGTCGAGCCGTCGTCGACCACCAGCACGCGGTCGAGCCGCCGATGGCCGACCACCGCCCTGAGCACGCCGGGCAGCCGCGCCGCCTCGTTGAAGGCGGGGATCAGGCAGGTGAAGCGCGGGCCGGTCATCGCTTCGCCCCTCCCTTGCGCCGAAAATAGACGACGGCGACCACCACGAGGCCGGCGGCCAGCAGCAGCATCGCCTCGCCCGACAGCCAGCCGGCGATGGCCTCGTGGGCGCTGCCGAACAGATAGCCGAGGGCGACGAAGAACAGCGACTTGGGGATGGCGGCCAGCGTATTGGCGATGATGAAGTCGGCGAAGGGCATGCGGGCGGCGCCGGCCGCCGTCAGGGCGGCGAAGCCGGCGGCATGGGTCAGCTTGGCGGCCACCAGGATGCGGGCGCCGTTGCGCCGGAAGCCGCGCATCAGGCCGAACATCCGCCGTCGCGACAGGCCCAGCCGCTCGCGCCACTTCGGGCCGAGGCCGCCCAGCGCCATGCGGCCGACGAAATACATCAGGCCGTCGCCCAGGACGTCGGCGACGATGACGCAGGGGATGACCTGCCACAGGCTGAGGATCGACAGGCTGGCGAGATAGCCGGCGATCACGGTGACGATCGGCCCTTCGAGCACGGCGAGCGGCGTCAGCACCCACAGGCCGTAGGTCGACATCATCGACACGAGCTCGGTGTGCTCAATCATGGTCCACCAGGACCGGCGTCATCCGCTCCTCGGCGTCGAGCGGCGCGATGGCGTTGCCGCGCCATTCGATGTCGCGCCTCAGGAAGGTCGCCAGCCACAGCACCGGCAGCAGCGCGTCCCGGAGCGGCAGCGCCACGATGTCGCGCCAGCCCGACGGCCAGCCGGCCCGCCGCATCAGCACCAGTTCGGCGCCGTACCAGAGGCCGGCGGTGATCGGCAGCATCACCGCCGCCATGTCGAGCCGGTCGGCGGCCACCACCGTCAGCACGAAGGGCACCAGCGGCCCGTTGAGCGGCTCGACGGCGAACAGCCAGGGGAAGCCGTCGCGGCGCACCCGGCTCCAGCGCAACTGCCGGTTCCACACCTCGCGGAACGTCCGCCGGCCGATCGGCTGAGCGAAGGGCAGCGGCGTCAGGCGCACCTTGAGGCCGGCGCCCCGCACCAGCTTGGTGGCGTTGACGTCCTCGGCCAGATAGCGGCCGAGCGCCTCGAGGCCGCCGGCTTCCTCCAGCATCCGCCGGTTCCAGAACAGCGTCTTGCCCTGGGCGAAGCCGTTGCCGAGGCTGTCGGAGGCGAATTGCAGGCGCGCCTGGTTGCCGTTGAGGAAGGCGCATTCCAGCGAGCCGGCGAGGCCGTCGGGCCGCTCGCCGATCGGCGGCGACGAGACGAGGCCGGTCTCCGCGTCCCAGGCGGCGACGACGGTGCCGAGATAGCCGGCCGGGAGGTAGAGATTGCTGTCGGCCATGCACACCCAGTCGGCCTCGGCCGCCTGCCAGCCCGGCGAGAGGTTGTTGAGCTTGGGATTGTGGGTGATCCGCTGCTCGCCGGTGAACAGGCGGGCGCGGCGTTCCGGATGCGCGGCGATCAGCTCCTTGAGCAGCGGCACGGCCGGGTCGTCGTCCGACGGCGCGCAGAAGATCACCTCGTAGTCGGGATAGTCCTGCGCGAACGAGCTTTCCAGCGTCTCCCGGTCGAAGGCCTCCCGGCCGCACACCGGCCTCAGCAGCGTCACCCTCGGCCGGCCGATCGCGCCTTCGAGCGGCGGCCGGCGGCGCAGGCGAACGAGGTAGAGACCGACGGTGAGCAGATGGGCGGCGAGCAAGGCTGCGGCAAGGACGATCACGGCTTCTGTCATGCGGGAACCACCTGAGCTTCCGGAGACCGGAGTTGAAAACCTGCACGGCCGACCATCGACCAGATGCAAGCGGCCGCTGTAGTCCCTGGACAGGCACGTGACGCTTGTAACCCAATCGCCACGTGGCATGAAGGAAACTATGGCGATCGCGTTATTTAGCTGAATAATAATGGCCGTAGAACGTCATTGCCCCCGTGTTGATGCCTTTCGATCGGCTACCCGACGCAGTCGACTTCATCAATCATGAATTCGGCCAAGTCAAACCAATCCGCTTGGGGGCGTTCTAGGGGCGCGGTTCGAAACGGCAAGGTCGTCGTGCGGGACCTATATCAGCTTCACTGCCCTATCCTGCCCGAGGTCCTGCGCCTTCGCGCAGGATGACAGGTGATGGATAGGGTTACGGATACGCTATGGATGTACTATGTAACTGTTTAATATATATAATTCTGTCATCCTATGCGAAGGCATAGGACCTCGGGCAGAATGGAGCGATCGGCCGATATCGCGCTCCAAATGTCGCGACATCCTATATCCGTCCCTCGCCCTTTTCGGCCTGAGGTCCTCCCGCCTTCGCGCAGGGCGACAGATAAATTACATCTATAAATCAATATTATAGCCTCCCAAAACGCCAGCGAGGTGGCCTCGGGAGGGAGGTCGGCCTCGCACTCGACGCCGGGGGCATGTCGCGCGGCCGGCGTTTCCGGCTCGAATTCCGGTCGATCAGGCGATGTTCGTGGTGTCGGTTGCGCAGACGCGCAGCCTGTGTCCGTCGGGATCGGCGGCCACGAATGTATAGCCGAATTCCAGCGTGGTCGGTTCGAGTACGATCTCGATGCCCCTCGCCTTCCATTCCGCCCAAAGCGCATCGACTTCCTCGGTCGTGGCGTTGCTGAAAGACAGCTCGAAGCCGCCGATGCCCTGCTGGGGCTTGGGGTCGATAGCGTGCTTCGCCTGCAGGCCGACAACAAAACTGTCGGCCAGGGCGAAGACGCAAAAATCCTGGAATGTTTCAACGGGATCGGCTTTCAGTATATCCTTGTAGAATGCCGTGCTGCGATCGACGTCATCCACGTAAAGTATGAGGCTATTGGGTCGAAACATCGCTGATATTTCCCTCGTCTCCGAATTCCGGCCAAGCGGAATGCCTATGGAACCGATGGCCAATATCCCCTAACCTTACTGACAAAACACGACAGTAAGGGACCAGACATGGCGCGAAGCGACCGACTCCTGCGATTGCTCCAGGCTCTCCGCACCTTGCCCCATCCGGTGACCGCCGTTCGGCTGGCGGAAGAGACCGGGGTATCGGTTCGCACCATTTATCGCGATATCGACGGTCTCAGGGCCGCCGGGGCAACCATCGATGGCGCGACGGGCCTCGGCTACCATCTGGTCGAGGATATGGCCCTGCCGCCTCAGACGTTCAGCCGGGTCGAGATCGAAGCCCTGGTCTTGGGGCTCGAGGAGGTCAAGCACGTCGGCGATCCGAAATTGGCCAGAGCCGCCGAGGCGGTGTTCGCCAAGATCACGGCAACACTGCCGGAGCGTCTGCAACTGCATGCCATTCACGCCGTGAACGGCATCTACAGGCCGACCGCGCCCGCCGCCCCGTCTCTCGACATGGCCGCCCTGCGTTCGGCCTGCTGGCAGGAAGACGTTCTGGCGATTCGCTACACGGACGAAAAAGGGCAGACGACGGATCGGGAGATCTGGCCGCTTTCGATTCTTTACCTCGAAAACGCGCTGATACTGATCGCAAAATGCTGCCGGCGAAAGGCGTTCCGACGTTTCAGAATAGATCGCATCAAGGATTTCAGTCCGACCGGTCACAGCTTTCGCCCGCATAGGGTCGCCCTGCTCCGGGAGTTCGTCTCGCAGGCGCAGGCCGAGGAGCGGCGCCCGTCGGATACCAAGTCCAGGTGATCCCAACAGGGCCCGGGACAGGGGATCCGAATCCTTGCGCAAAGCCGGGAGTGTCCCTCAAGACGGACACGGGGGACCTATATCAGCCGCGCCGCCCTATCCTGCCCGAGGTCCTATGCCTTCGCATAGGATGACAGATTTATATATAGGAATCAGCTTCATAGGTCGTCATCCTATCTATGGGTTGTCCTATCTATAGATTGTCATCCTATGCGAAGGCATAGGACCTCGGGCAGAATGGAGCGATCGGTCGATATCGCGCTCCAAATGCCGCGTCGCCCTATATCCATCCCTCGCCCTTTTCGGCCCGAGGTCCCGCGCCTTCGCGCAGGATGACAAGCGAATTATATACAGAAATCAAAATATTATAGCCTCCCAAAACGCCAGCGAGGCGGCCTCGGGAAGGAGGTCCGCCTCGCACTCGACGCCGGGGGGCGTGATGCGCGGTTGGGAAGCGACCGCGCGTTCTCCGGAGGTGCGGGAGTTATCACCGCCGGAAACTCGAAAAGGATCGGCGCGGCCTGGCGCCCCTCCCTCAAACCTTGAAATCCTCCGCCTCTTTTATCCTCTCGAAACGATTCATCTGCAAGCCGCCGCTCGCGCCGGGGCGTATTCCGCCCCGGCGGAGTGGCTTTTTTGTCATACAATTAGGCGACGGCGAACCGGCTCTCCATCCGCCACTCCCTAGGCAGTTTGCGCGTCTTGCCGGTGACCTCGACCTTGGCCTTCAGGCGGATGTCGGCGCTGGAGGCGCCGAGCTGCAATTCGTGCTCGCCCGGCTCGACGACGCGGTAGCCCTCGGGGCCGGTGAAGCACAGCATGTCGACCGGCACGGAGAAGGTCACACGCTTCACCTCGCCCGGCTGAAGCTCGACGCGGCCGAACGCCTTCAGCTCCTTGACCGGCCGCACCACCGAGGCGAGCACGTCGCGGATGTAGAGCTGCGGCACGGCGACGCCCTTGCGCGAGCCAGTGTTCCTCACCGTGAAGCTGGCGACGATCTCGCCCTTTTCCACGTCCACCGTGTCGGCGGCGAGCTTCAGATCCTCGAATTCGAAGCTGGTATAGGACAGGCCGTGGCCGAACGGATACTGGCTGCCGAAGTGGCGGGCGATCGGCGTGCCCGAGCTCTTGAGCTTGTGATTGTAGAAATAGGGCGCGGCGCCGACGTTCTTCGGCACCGACAGCGTCAGCCGGCCGGACGGCTCGACCTTGCCGGTCAGCACGTCGCAGAGCGCGTTGCCGCCTTCCTGGCCGGCGAAGAAGGTCCACACCTGGGCGGCGATCTTGTCTTCCAGGCCGCCGAGATTGTAGGGCCGGCCCGACGACAGCACCACGACGACGGGCGTGCCGGTGGCGACCACCGCGTCGAGCAGCTTCTGCTGCACGCCCGGCAGCTCCAGCGTGTCGGCGTCCGAGCCCTCGCCCACCGTGCCGGTCTGGAAGATGCCCGAGAGGTCGCCGACGCAGACGATGGCGACATCGGCCGCCTTCGCCGCCTCGACGGCACCGGCGATCAGGTCGGTGCGCGTCGACAGCGACGATGCCTGCTCGACCACCGACGAGTCGGCGACGTCGCCGGGGAACACCGGCGCGCCGGCCTTGCGCTCGTCGAGGATGTTGCAGCCGCGGGCATAGATCAGGTTGGCTTGGCCGGCGGCGGCCTGGAAGGCGGCGCGCGGCGTCACCACCGGGCCGGCGCTCTCGTTGGCGTCGGAGAGGATCAGGTGCACCGGGAAGGAATAGTCGCCCAAGAGCGCCAGCGGGTCGTCGGCGGCCGGGCCGATCAGCGCGATCTTCTTGCCCGGATCGAGCGGCAGGATGCCGTCGTTGGCGACGATGGTCACCGACTGCTCGGCCACCTTGCGGGCAAGGCTGACCGCCTCCGGCGTTTGCAGCCGGATCGCCGTGTCGTCGGCATAGGGCTTCTCGAAGATGCCGAGGCGGAACTTCTCGGTCAGCACGCGGACGACGATCTCGTCGATCTTCTCCAGCGTGATCAGGCCGCGGTCGAGCGCCTCGCGGAGATGCGTCGCGCAGTCCTCGCCCGGCAGTTCCTGATCGAGGCCGGCGTTGAAGGACAGCGCCGCCGCCTCGGCCTGATTGCTGGCAAGGCCATGGTGCTGGTAGAGCAGGCTGACGCCGATATAGTCGGCGACCACCAGGCCGTCGAAGCCCCAGTCCTCGCGCAGCACCTTGGTCAGCAGGTGCTTGCTCGCATGGCTCGGCTCGTTGTCGATGTCGTGATAGGCCGGCATCACCGAGCCGGCGTTGGCCTGCTTCACCGCCATTTCGAACGGCAGCAGGAAGATGTCGTTGAGCTCGCGCCAGCCGAGGTGGATCGGCGCGTGGTTGCGGCCGCCTTCCGAGAAGGAATGGCCGGCGTAGTGCTTCAGCGTCGCCAGGAAGTCGCGCTTCGGCCCCTGCATGCCGCGCACGTAGCGGGTGGCCATGACGCCGACCAAATAGGGATCCTCGCCGAAGGTCTCCTCGGTGCGGCCCCAGCGGGCGTCGCGGGCGACGTCGAGCACGGGAGCGAGGCCCTGGTGGCCGCCGAGCGAGCGCACCTCCTCGCCGATGATCCGGCCGACCGCCTCGATCAGCTCGGGATTGAAGGTGGCGCCATAGGCGAGCGACGACGGGAACAGCGTGCCGCCGCGCGCCATCATGCCGGAGAGGCATTCCTCGTGGCTGATCGCCGGAATGCCGAGCCGCGTCTCCTCGACCAGGAACTTCTGCAGGCTGTTGAGCGCCCGGACGCCCTCGGCCGGATCGACCGAGCGGGTGCCGAGCGGCCGGGTGATCTGCCCCAGGCCCTTCTTCAGCATGTCGGTCAGCGTCGTCTCGTCCGACTGACCGATGAACGCGTCCTCGGTGCGCGGGCGGTGCTGGCCGTGCTGGTCGAGCACCAGCCACATCGCGTGCATCTGGGCGATCTTCTCTTCGATGGTCATGCGTCCCAGGAGGTCGGCGACGCGATCGGCGATCGGCTTGCTGGGGTCTTTGTAAACGAAGGTCATTGGGGGCTCTTTGCGGCCGTCGGCCGTCCTGCGTGGAGGTCTGGGAAGGATCAGAGGTGGCTGAGCGCGATGCCGTCGGCGTCGAACAGGTGGCAGCAGTCGGCGGGCGCCGCGAAGCTGGCGCTGTCGCCGGCCTTGAAGCCGCCGTCGCCCGCCACCTTGGCGATCAGCGGCGCCGGCGTGCCGCCATCGAGGTAGACGAAGCTGTATTCGCCGAAATGCTCCACCGCCGACACCCGGCGCGTCAGCGTCTGGGCGCCAAGCGCGGCGCCTGACGCGGCGACCGGCGCGAGATGCTCCGGCCTGACGCCGAGCGTCACGGCGGCGCCGGCGGCGAGCGTCGAGCCGTCGACCGGCACCACGATCTCCTCGCCGCTCTTCAGGGCGACGCGGGCGCCGTCCGCCTGCTGGCCGGCGAAGCTCGCCTCGATGAAGTTCATGGTCGGCGACCCCAGGAAGCCGGCGACGAACAGGTTGCGCGGCCGGTGGTAGAGGTCGAGCGGCTTGCCGACCTGGGCGATCGAGCCGTGCTTCAGCATGTCCTTGCCGGCATGCAGCAGCACGATCTTGTCGGCGAGCGCCATCGCCTCGGTCTGGTCGTGCGTCACGTAGATCATCGACGCCGCCGGGAAGTTGCGGTGCAGCGTGGCGATCTCCGAGCGCATGTGGACGCGCAGGGCGGCGTCGAGGTTGGAGAGCGGCTCGTCGAACAGGAACACCTTCGGCTGCCGCACGATGGCCCGGCCGATGGCGACGCGCTGCCGCTGGCCGCCGGAAAGCGCCTTCGGCATGCGGTCGAGCAGCGGCTCGATCTGCAGGATGCGCGCCGCTTCCCTGACGCGCCGGTCGATCTCGTCCTTGGGCGTCTTCGCCTGCCTGAGGCCGAAGGCCATGTTGTCGTAGACGCTCATGTGCGGGTAGAGCGCGTAGTTCTGGAACACCATGGCGACTTCCCGGTCGGCCGGCTCCACCTTGTCGACCACCCGGTCGCCGATGCGGATCTCGCCCGAATAGGCGGTCTCGAGGCCGGCCACCATCCTGAGGAGCGTCGACTTGCCGCAGCCCGACGGCCCGAGGAACACGCAGAACTCGCCGTCATCGATCTTGAGATCGACGCCGCTGATGACGGGGAAATTGGCGCCGAAGGACTTGTTGACGCCGGAGAGAGTGATGCTGGTCATGGAATGTCTCCGAAGCCTCAGCCCTTGACGGAGCCGGCCATCATGCCCTTGACGATCTTCTCCTGCCCGAAGGCGTAGGCGACGACGAGCGGCAGCGATGTGAGGGTGACGACGGCGAGGATGGCCGGGATGTTGGAGGAATACTGGCCCTGGTAGTCCCAGATGGCGAGCGGCAGCGTGCGGGTGCTGGTCGAGGAGGTCAGCACGTAGGCGAAGATGAACTCGTTCCACAGCATGATGGCGTTGTAGATCGCCACCGTGGAAAGGCCCGGCCCGGACAGCGGCAGGAAGATCTTGAAGAAGATGGCGAAGGGACCGCAGCCGTCGAGCCGCGCCGCCTCTTCCAGCTCCTTGGGGATCTGCCGCATGAACTCGGTGAGGATGAACACCGAGATCGGCAGCGAGGTCGCCACATAGGGACCGACCAGCGCGAACGGGCTGTCGTAGAGGCCCATGTCGCGCGTCATCAGGTAGATGGGCACCAGCGTGATGTGGATCGGCACGATCATGCCGGCGACGATCAGCCCGAACAGCGCCTCGTTGAAGCGGAAGCGCATGCGGGCGAAGGCATAGGCGGCCATGGCCGAGATGAGCACGATCAGCAGGACCGAGATCACCACCACCATCACCGAGTTCTTGAGATAGGCGAGGAAGGGGCCCGAGAGCACGTCGGCGTAGTTGACGAAGTTGAGGCCCTCCGGCAGCGCCCAGACAGAGCTCGCGTAGGATTCCTGCTGCGTCTTGAAGGTGGTCATCACCATGAACAGGAAGGGCACGGTGGTGACGGCGAGCCAGAAGAGGCCGAGCACGGGCACGGCGACGCGGCCGGCGGCGCGGGTGACGGGGGATGTCGCCATGATCAGACCTCCGTCTCGTAGCGCTTGGAGAAGCGCAGCAGCACCGAGGCGATCAGGATGACGATGATGAACATCGCCGAGGCCACCGTGCTGCCGTAGCCGAGCTGGAACGAGGAAAAGACGTTGCGGTACATGTAGGTGGCCATCAGTTCCGAAGCGCCTTCCGGCCCGCCGCCGGTCATCACGTAGATCAGGTCGAAGTAGCGCAGCGCGCCGATCACGCTGAGCACGATGGCGGTGCGCAGCGTGCCCTTGAGGTGCGGCAGCTTCATCTTCCAGAAGATGGTGGTCTCCGAGGCGCCGTCGAGCTTGGCGGCTTCCGAGATCTCGGCCGGGAAGGAGGCGAGGCCGGCCATGAACAGCACCATGTAGAAGGGAATGAACTGCCAGCAGACGACGGCGATCACCGCGCCGAGCGCGAAGCGCGTGTCGCCGAGCCAGTCCTGGGCGAGGGAACCGAGGCCGACGTAGTCGAGCAGCGCGTTGAGCGGGCCGAAGTTGACGTCGTAGAAGTATTTGAACAGGACGCCCAAGGCGACCGACGACATCAGGAGCGGCAGGAAATACAGGATCTTGAGGATGCGCGAGCCCTTGCCGGCGTTGTCGAGCACCACCGCCAGGATGAGGGCGATCGGCATCTGGATCAGCACCGAAAAGACGGCGAGCAGGATGTTGTTCCAGGCGGCTTCCCAGAACAGCGCGTCGGTGGCGAGCTTCTTCCAGTTGTCGAGCCCGACGAAGCGGGCATTGGCGCCGAGGCCGTTCCAGTCGAGGAGCGACAGGCGGAAGCTGTCGATCAGCGGATAGATCAGGTAGACGGCGAGCAGCAGCACGGCCGGGGCGAGAAAGACGGCCGGCGCCAGTTTCTTGAGGGACAAAGCCGCCCCTGCCGCTCCGCCGCCGGCGGAACGCGTCGATATATCGGTCACGGAAATCCTCCGGTCAGCTATTTTGCCCTGCCGGCGTCAACCGTCGGCAGGACCGTTCGTCGGAGGAGAGGTTATTGCAGCTTGGCCTTGGCGGCAGCCTCGAACTCCTCGGCCACCTGCTCGGGCGTCTTCGACAGGCCGAACAGCGCCTGCGAGGTGTCCTTGTGCAATTCGCCGAGCTCGGGCGGCAGCTCCTGGTCCCACCAGAGCTGCACGCTCGGCGCCTTGGCGACCAGCGAGTAGACCTCGGTGAGGAACGGGTTGTCGGTCTTGACGTCCTTGAGCGGCATGATGCGGTTGTCGGCGAGGCGGCCGGCGGCGGCGGTGTCGTCGGTCAGGAACTTCAGGAGCTCGACGGCCTTGTCCTTCTCCGGACAGGCGTTCGACACCGAGATGTAGTTGTCGCCGAGCGTGCCCAGGAGGTTGTTCGGATCGCCCTTGCCGTCCGGCACCGACGGGAACTGGAAGAAGCCGAGCTTCTTGGCGAACTCCGGGTTCTCGTTGCCGATGGTCGAGGCTTCCCAGGTGCCCATCAGCTCCATGGCGGCCTTGTCGGTGTAGAGCAGGCGCCGCGAGCCGCCGACGTCGTAGTCGAGGCCGTTGTAGCCCTTCTGGAAGGCGCCGGCGTTGACCAGCTCCTGCAGCCGCTTGCCGGCTTCCACGAACACCGGATCGGCGAACGAGCCGCCGTCCTTGCGCTGCACGGCGTTGGCGAAGGCCTCGGGGCCGCCGATGCGGTCGACCAGGTAGCCGTAGAACATCGAGCCCGTCCACTTGTTCTTGTTGGCGAGCGCGAACGGGGCGATGCCGTTCTCCTTGAACACGTCGATCACCTTCAGGAGCTCGTCCCAGGTCGTCGGCGGCGTCACGTTGTACTTGGCGAACAGCTCCTTATTGTAGAACACCACGGCGATGGCGGTGTTCTCGGCCGGCAGGGCGTAGATCTTGCCGTCGATGGTGGAGGCGCCGAAGCTGGCCGGCAGGAAGCGGTCCTTGAAGGCCGGGTCGCTGTCGAGATAGGGCGTGAGGTCGACCACCTGGCCGGCCTTCACATATTCGCGCAACGGTCCGCCGCCCCAGGAGCTGAACACGCACGGCGGCTCGTTGGCGCCGAAGGCGATCTTGATCTTGGTCTTGTAGGCGTCGTTGAGGATGTGGGTATCCTCGACCTTGTAGCCGGGGTTGGCGGCCTCGAAGCGGTCGGCGGCGCCGCGGATCACCTTGACGGCGCCGGCCGTGGTCTGCAGGTCCCACTCGGTGATGACCTTGTCGGCGGCCTGCGCGGCGAACGGAACGACGGCGGCCATGGCGGCGCCGCAGGCCAGCGCCGAAATCTTGCGAACGAAATTAGAAGACACCTTCTCCTCCCAAGGATCACGTTGAGTTAGCAACGGGTGACAGCGGAACGTTAGCGCTAACGTTCCATCGCGTCAACTCTACCAGTTGGCTGTTGACGGAAACCTGCGGAGGGCTCTTGCTGGCAGGGTGCACCCTGTTCGGTGCCGCCCGTCGCCAGCGGTTTTCCGCGCCTTTTCGGGGCGCGGCGATCGCCGGCGCAGTTGACAGTCCGCGGGTCATCGGACAAACAGAAACCTGATCCGGAAACCATTCGACCAAATGATGAAGCGACAATACCCAACTTTAGCCGAGGTCGCCAAGGTTGCCGGTGTCTCCCTGATGACGGCTTCGCGGGCGATCAACAACCGGCCCGGCGTCTCGCCCGAGAAGCGCGAGGACATCCTGCGCATCGCCGACGAGATGGGCTATGTGGTCAACCGCGCCGCCCAGAAGCTCTCCGGCGCCCGCACCCGCATCATCGCCGTGGTGGCCGAGCTGCACACGCCCTTCACCTCCGACCTGGTGCTCGGCATGGGCGCGGTGGCGCGCGCCGCCGACTACGAGATGCTGGTCTATTCGCTGCCGGTCTGCGACCGCCGGCCGCCCGGCTCCATCCTCGACCTCCTCCACCAGATCGCCGACGGCGTCATCGTCATCCTGCCCTACGAATCCGACTATCTGGAATCGGTCGTCTCGGCCCACATTCCGGTGGTGACCATCGAGCAGGGCGCCGTCTCGGCCTTCCCGTCGGTGACCGCCGACAACTACCAGGGCGCCATCTCGGCCCTCCAGCACCTGATCGAGCTCGGCCACCGCCGCATCGCCTTCATCTCCGGCAACGACCGCCTGACCTCGGCGCGCGACCGCCGCCGCGCCTATCGCGACATCCTCGCCCAGGCCCGCCTGCCCTACGACCCCGACCTCGAGGTGGCCGGCGACTTCTCGCGCAAGAGCGGCTTCGAGGCGGCCAACAAGCTGCTCGCCCTGCCCGACCGGCCCACCGCCATCTTCGCCGCCAACGACATCTCCGCCTATGGCGCCATCGCCGCCATCCGCGAGGCCGGCCTCAGCGTGCCCGGCGACATCTCGGTGGTCGGCTTCGACGACATCCCCATCGCCTCGCAGCTCCACCCGCAGCTCACCACCGTCCGCCAGCCGCTGCAGCAGATGGCCCGCGCCTCGGTCAACCTCCTCCTCGCCCTCGTCGCCGGCCTCGACGCCCCCTCGGAGCAGATCGTGCTGCCCACACAGCTCATCGTCAGAGAATCGACGACGCCGCTGAAGGCAAGGAAGAGGAAGGACGAGGCGGTGAAGGTGGGGGTTGGGAGGTAGGGGAAGAGGCAATACCCCTGACTGCCCGCAACGTGGCAATGCTCATGAGGACATTGAGCTAGAACGTCCTTTTTGGTATACAGAATTTTGTATGGAGCAGACATGAAGGCTCTGGCGTTCATAGGATCAGCACAAGACGACCTACGAGCGTTCCCGGCTGCAGCGCGCGAGGAGGCGGGCTATCAATTATACCTAGTCCAAACGGAAAAAGAACCGGATGATTGGAAGCCGTTTTCGGAAATCGGCAGTGGCGTGAACGAAATCCGCGTCAGGGATTCCAGTGGAATTTACAGGATCATGTATGTTGCGAAGTTCTCGGATGCTGTCTATGTCCTGCATTGCTTCCAGAAGAAGACGCAGAAGACCTCTGTTTCGGATGTCGAGTTAGCCAAGAAAAGATATAACTCTCTGGTTAGGAGCTTACGGCCATGAGCGACGAAGAAATGATCAGCGAGCGTTATGTCTCAGTTTGGGATGCGATCAGCGACACACCTGCCGAGGCTCTCAACATGCAGATGCGTTCCGAACTGATGGTCGCGCTGAAGACAATCATCAAGGCAAAGGGTTGGACGCAAGCCGAAGCTGCAAAGCAGCTTGGAGTCACTCAGCCGCGCATCTCCGACCTCCTGCGAGGCAAGATCAGCCTGTTTGGACTCGACAGCTTGGTCAATATGGTAGCCGCCGCCGGCCATCAGGTGGACGTGAAGGTTCGAGACGCGGCCTGACGGAAACAAACCCGCCAGAATGCAAAGCAAGAAGAAGACGCCGGACTTCCAGCCCGGACGCGGCTACAGCAAGGCCGACTGGGACGAGGTTTTGGACAGCCCCGAAGCAACGGCGGAACAACTGGCACAGGCAAAGCCATTTGCCGAGGTTTTCCCCGAACTTGCGGAAAAGACGCGTCGCACGCGCGGCCCACAGAAGGCGCCGACCAAGGTGTCGGTGACGCTACGGCTCGACAGCGACGTCGTCGAGCGCTTCCGGGCGAGCGGCAAGGGCTGGCAGAGCCGCATCAACGAAATCCTGAAGCGTGCTTGACGCGTCGCCCCTACTCTCCATCTGGCTGACCTGCAAACGCATCGAGCGCCAAGCGCATTTCCCTGAAAGATTGCGGACCGCCATGCCCTTCGGATTCCACGATCACAAGGCGGCTTGCCGGCCAGTGATTGTGAAGCGCCCAAGGCGTAATGGCTGGCCCGCTGATATCACGGCGGCCGTGGATCAGGACGGCCGGGATATGGGCTATCACCGGCATGCGTTTCAATATCTCCTTGCCGTCTCGCAGAAAACCGTCGTTGGCCCAGTAATGGGTGACGAGCGTCGCGAAAACCAATCCCCGTTCATCGTCGAACCGCTGATCGATCGGCACCCAATTCGGATCGAGGGAAATATGGGCCGTTTCCCAGTCGTTCCAGGCGCGAGCCGCCCGCAATCGATCCTCTACGTCCGATGTCGCCAGCCTGCGCGCATAGGCCTCGACGACGCGCTCGCCGGGACGCCGACCGGAATCGCGCTCGAACCGTTGCCAAGCCTCGGGAAAGATTCGCCCGACGCCGTCGGTGATCCAGTCCACCTCGTCGCGGCTGGTGGTCGTGACCGCGACGAGAACCAGTTCCGAAATCTTGTCCGGGTGTTCCTCGGCATAGGCGAGCGCGAGCGTCGTTCCCCACGATACGCCGGATATTAACCATGCTCCAATGCCGAGGCGTGTCCTGACCGCTTCGATATCCTCGATCAAAGCTTGCGTCGTATTGGTGTGCAACTCGTCGATGGCCTCGGCAGCAAGAGGACGACTGCGCCCGCATCCCCTCTGGTCGATCCCGACGATGAGGTATTTCAGCGGGTCGAAGCGCTGCCGGTAACTGCCCGAACCAAGGCCGCTTCCCGGACCGCCGTGCAAATAAAGCGCGGGCTTCCCCTTGGGATTGCCGGAAACCTCCCAATAGATCCGATTTCCGTGGGCGACCTGAAGAAGCCCGGACTCAAAGGGTTCAATCGGAGGGTAGAGATCCTCGCTCATCGGCGGAATTTGGGATAGTAACGGAGCCGTCGTCAATCGAGTTCAGGTCGCCTCCCCCGATTACTTGCCGACCTCTGCAATCCCTACCTACCCCCTTGGTGGAACTTTCCGCCCTCACCCCACGGATTCACCATGCGCCTTGCCGGCAACGTCATCTGGTTCGTCTTCGGGGGCGCGTTCACCGCCCTCCTCTGGCTGCTCGGCGCGGCGGTCTTCGCGCTTTCCATCGTCGGCCTGCCGCTGACGCGGGCGGCGATCGAGATGGCCAAGCTCAGCGCCTTTCCGTTCGGCAAGGACGTGGTCCACGTCCGCGAGCTCGACGGCAAGGGCCTGACGCCCACCACGGCCGTCACCGGCACCGTCGGCTTCGTCTTCAACGTGCTGTGGCTGCTCACCTTCGGGCTGGCGCTCTGCCTCTCCTACCTCGTGCTCGGCGTGATCTACTGCGTCACCATCATCGGCATTCCCTTCGGCCTCCAGTGCTTCAAGCTGGCCGGCATATCCCTCTGGCCGGTCGGCCGGCGGGTCGTCAGCCTGGAACTGGCGCAGGCCGCCCGGCGGCATACGGCGGAGGAAAGATACGCCCGCTATCGCGGCCGGTGACCGAACGTCCTCTTGACGAGCATGGCCCTGCTGTTGTCGCCGGACGCCGATGCGGTCGCCCGCTCCAGGCTGTCCTGCGGCGCCACCCGTTCATAGCGCTCCTCGTCGCTCTGGATGCGATATTGCGGCTGGCCCTCGGACCACGGCAGGATCGCGGTGATGCGGTAGACGCCGGCGGCCGAGGCATATTGGAAGCTGGGCTTCAGCAGCACCAGTTCACCCACCTTGAAGATATGGACCGTGGCGCTGCGCCTGACGGCGGGGCTCGCCCGGAGTAACACGTCGGCAGTTGTCATGAGGATCGACTCCCTTGGGTATGCGGCCGCACCGGTCGCGGATGGCGATGGATTTGGTCCGATGTCCGCTGGAGATCTCCGTCGGCACGTAGGGCCGCTACTGAAATTCGCCACAATCTCGGAACGAATGACTTGTTTTTCCGACCATCCCAATGACATTTACTTTGGCAGCTTGAGAAAAATTCGGAGACCGGGTGCCGGAAAACGCAACTCCCAGCGAAAACATCGTACCAATATGCGCCCTGCCCAAAATAAAGACAAGGCAATGTGCAAGTTTATTTTCAAGGGGTAGCGTTTTGACGTGAAAGAGCCTAAAAGAATGGGGTGACGCTGCTCAGAGGGCGTGAACTGGGAGCCCTCTGCCTGTTCCTGAAGTGCCCATCACCCGCGTTGCGACCGGCCGGCACTTGCAGACGGAACCAGCCGATCGCCACCCGGCCAGTGGCGCCTTGCTCTCCCAATGGATCGGAAAATCAGTGCAGGTTCTCGTTCGAGACAACAACATCGATCAGGCTCTTCGTGTCCTCAAGAAAAAGATGCAGCGGGAAGGCATTCTCCGCGAGCTGAAGGCGCATCGCGCCTATGAAAAGCCGTCGGAAAAGCGCAAGCGCCAGCAGGCCGACGCCATCAGACGCTCGCGCAAGCTCGCCCGCAAGAAGGCGCAGCGCGATGGCCTGCTGCCGATGCCGAAACCGAAGGAACGCCCGGCAAGGCCGGCGCTCGCCGCACGGCCGGCTCCGGCCGAATGACGATTTGCCCCTTGAATTGCCGGCGACGTCACCTATCTGTCGTACTGTGAGTTTAAACACACGGATAACGCTTCTGGTCTTTGACCACGGATGTACTGGCACTGATCATAGAGGCGTTGGAGAGAAGGTCGGGTTCGTCCCGGCCTTTTTGCTATTTGCAGCGTGCCGACGCTGCCGATCGTTTTGTCGCGGTGCCTATAGCGCGTTGAAGCCGCGCAGCAGCGTATAGCCGGCGATCGCCACCAGCAGCAGCCCGGCCACCCGCCCCACCCGGATCGTCAGGGCGGGATTGGCGACGAGGGCGTCGCGGCCGCGCGCCGCCGCCACCGCCAGCGCGCCATAGACGGCGAACTGCACCGATACGGTCATCGTGCCCATCACCAGCGCCTGCGGCCCCAGCGGGCCGTAGGCCGGCGTCATGAACTGCGGGTATACGGCGAGGATGAACAGCCAGGCCTTGGGATTGAGCAGGCAGGTGACGATCCCCTGGACGAGCACGCCCCGCGAGACGGCCGCGCCGCCGACCGTGTCGACGACGATCGAGCTCTTCATCAGCGTGATGCCGATCCACATCATGTAGGCCGAGCCGATCATCAGCATCGGGCCGTAGACGGCCGGCATCAGGCGGCTGAGGCCCGCCACCGCGACGGTGCCGAACAACGTGTGGCACGCCCCGCCGACCATCAGGCCCAGCGTCGCCGCCAGCCCGGCAGCCCGCCCGCGCGTCAGCGCGTTGGCCAGCACGAACATCATGTCCATGCCGGGCACCACGATGATGCCGGTCAACAGCAGGAAGAAAAGCCAGAGGTTTTCGCCATAGGTCATGTCGGTTGCCGGCCGTCGCGCTTGCCCGGCAAAGCCGCCGGAATTCGGAGTGTCGCGCACAGCTATTAGGGAACCGGCCGGCCGGGATCTGTCAGTTGCGGCGGCAGCCAGGGGCTTTCGCGCTAACCCGTTGTTTTCCCGCGCCCGCCCTGTCCAAAAACTCTCGCACCTTTCCGGGCCGATGCTATACAAGACGATGCCTGCCGAAGCCCCGGCAGCCATTCCGGACGGAGAAGTGTTCGTGTCGCGCCAGCCCGCCAAGCCCGGCCCCCTCGAGATCGACGACGCGGAGGAAGCCGGCCGCAAGTCACCGAGCGGCGTGCAGACGCTGCTGCGCGGCCTGACGCTGCTCGAGCTGGTCGGCCACGGCGTGCACGACGTGAAGGGCCTCTCCGAACGGCTCGGCGTGCCGCGCAGCACGCTGCACCGGGTGCTGAGCAATCTCGTCGCCGAGGGCTATCTCCATCACGTGCCCTACCAGGGCTATACGCTCGGCTACAAGCTGATCTACCTCGGCACCCGCGCCCGCGAGCAGCGGCCGCTCACCCAATTGGCCCGGCCCTTCCTGGAAAAGCTGGCCGAATTCTGCGGCGACACCGTGCATCTCGGCCAGGGCGAAGGCGCCCAGGTGCTCTACCTCGACAAGCTCTCGGGCGGGCGCGGCCTCGAAATGCGCTCGCGCATCGGCCAGCGCATGCCGCTCGCCTCCACCGGCGTCGGCCGTGCCCTGATGCTCGGCATGCCGGAGGCGCGCTGGCGCGAGCTCTACGACGAGGCGGTGGCGCTCAAGGAGCGCACCGGCGCCGACAAGCCGGACCTGCCGCCCTGGCCGGACTACCTCGCCACCATGCGCGACTACCGGCAACGCGGCTGGGTGATGGATTTCGAGGAAAACGAGGTGGGCATCCACTGCGTCGGCGCGCCGATCTACGACGTCAACGGCGAGGTGATCGCCGCCGTCAGCGTCGCCAGCGCCAACTTCCACATGCCGGAAAAGCGCATGCTGGAACTGGCGCCGGTGGTGGCGGCCACTGCCCGCTCGATCTCCGAGGCCATGGGCGCCGGCGCCGAGCCGGAGAGGCGCTAGTTCGGCTAGCTTGACCGATTTGCAATGGCGGTTGATCTGTCGAACCTTCCGGCAAGAGGCCGTCCCTCGACGATGGTGCTTTGAGGCTGCTGGGAACCAGCTCTATGGGATGAATTGATATTAAAAACCAAAATGATAGCAGTTTAAACTCGCCTTAATGCGTCATAATTGACTTGTTATTGACATGCATTATATACTTGCATTCATACATCACAAAAAACTTGATGCAAAACAATGGCTACCCCGAATGAGAAGCTCGCCGACTCCCTGAGCGTTTTGCAGCGCCTGCAACGCCGGGGGCAGCGCATATTTAAATCCAGCACCTTCAGTCGCGTCCACCGTGAGCGGCTTTTGCAGAACGGCTTTCTGCGCGATGTCATCAAGGGCTGGCTCATGTCGGCCGGACCGCAGGCGCATCCGGGGGACACTACCCCCTGGTACGCGTCCTTTTGGGAGTTTTGCGATCGCTATTGCCATGACCGATTTGGAGAAGATTGGTTCCTGTCGCCTGAACAGTCTCTTTTGCTGCATGCGGAGGCCACGGTCATTCCGTCACAGGTCATCGTCAATAGTCCCAAAGGCACCAACAACAACCTGCCTCTTCCATTTGGCACGTCGATATATGATCTCAAGGTCAGGGAGATGGCGCCACAAGATGATCTGACCGAGAAAAACGGTCTGCAGGTCTATGCGCCGGATGCCGCTCTCGTGAAAGTTCCTGAAGCGTTCTTTCAGCGCGCACCGATTGAAGCACAGATCGTATTGGGTGCGGTGCGCAATGTGTCGGGCATCCTGGGCAGATTGCTCGATGGCGGGCATTCCGTCGTGGCAGGGCGCATTGCCGGGGCGTTCCGACGCGTCGGCCGCACCGATTTTGCCGATGAAATCGTCAAGACGATGAAAAGCGCCGGCTATGATGTGCGGGAAAGCGACCCCTTTGCCCAGCAATCTCATGTGTCGTCCATCGTTGCCGGAGAGGCACGGATTGCCGTTCGCCTCAAAGCCATCTGGGAAAGCCAGCGGGATCGCGTTCTTGAGGTGTTTCCCAGAGCGCCGGGGCTGCCATCGGACAAAAGCGGCTACATGAAGTTCGTGGAGGAAATCTATCAAAGCGACGCCTATCACTCGCTATCGATCGAAGGTTACAGCGTCACGCCGGACCTTATCGATCGCGTACGTCAGGGCAAATGGAATCCCGAGATCGATGAAAAGGACAGGCAAAGCCGCGATGCTCTTGCCGCGCGCGGATATTGGCAAGCCTTTCAGCAGGTGAAGGACTCCGTGGCTGCCATTCTCGATGGCGCGCCTGCCGGGACACTTGTGCGCGAGCGGCACCGGCAGTGGTATCGCGAGATGTTTGGCCCGTCCGTGGTCGCAGGCATCCTGAAAACCGACGCCTTGGCCGGCTATCGCAACCATCCCGTCTATTTGCGTGGATCGTGGCATGTGCCGCCGCGGGCCGAAGCCGTGCCGGATGGCATGGATGCGCTCTTTGATCTGCTTGAGAAAGAGACCGAGCCTGCCGTTCGCGCCGTATTGGGACATTGGCTTGTCGGCTATGTGCATCCTTACCCGGACGGCAACGGCCGTATGGCGCGCTTCCTGATGAACGCAATGCTGGCGTCCGGCGGATATTCCTGGACGGTCGTGCGGGTCGACGATCGCGCCGAGTATCTCGCAGGCCTCGAAAGCGCGAGCGCCGGTATGGATGTCAAGCCTTTTGCCCGGTTTCTTGCCGAGCGGGTCCGGTGGTCGATGGAGAAGGCAGGTCTGGAATAACGCCAATTCGCGCGGCTTGTCTTCTGATCGACTTCTTTATGGCAGCGCGGTCGTTCAAGGCTGCACCGAGACGGCGATATCGGCCATCGATCGGACCAAGAGCAGCGCATCGTCGCGGGAGGGCAGGAAGCCGCGGCGGCGCCAGAAGGCCGCGGCTTCCTGGTCAATGGCATTGACCAGCAGCGCCCGCCCGCCGATCAGGCTCGCCGCCGCCACGCATCGGGTCAATGCATGTTTCAAAAGGCCCGTTCCGATGCCCTGGCCGGCATAGGCGGTGTCCGTCGCCAGTTGGCCGAGGAGCAGGCAGGGGACCGGGTCGGGCGGCTGGCCCGTGCGGATCGAGCGGGGCATGATCGCCGGGATGACGGCGGTCGGCGCCAGGCCATAGTAGCCGACCACCCGGCCACCATCATGGACCACAACGACGGCGGTGAACCCTTTCCGTTGATTGGAAAGGGCGCGCGTCCTGAGCCAGGTATCGAGAGCCGGCTTGCCACAGGCGAAGGCCGAAACGTCGTGTTCGTCGGTCAGCGGTTGGGGCGCGGACAGGGGCACCGGTCAGCGCTCACCACTCCCCGGCGTCTCCCAGGGTGCCGGACGCTTCAGCACCTCGACCATTTCGGGAACCGGGCGGGCCGGCTCCGACAGAGTGTCGACGAAGGCCTGGAAGCCCTCCTGGCTCATGCGGATCGGCAGCGTCTGTAGCACCACGTCCTCGGCCGCCTGCATCGCCGCCTCGCGGACGAAGTCGGTCCGCGACCGGCCGCGCAATCTTGCCGCCCGATCGATGATGGCGAGATCCGCCTCGGGAAGACGCATCGATACCGGATAATCCTTGCGTTCAGTCGCGCCTGACATGGCACCATCCTCGTTTTCGAACATAGGATAGGATATGTAGCGCAAAATGCAATACACGATCGCGACACCCTCACACGCTCGCCGTCAATCCTCCATCCACATAGAGCGTCTGGCCGTTGACGAAGGACGAGGCGGATGAGGCGAGGAAGACGGCGGCGCCGATCAGTTCTTCCGCTTCGCCCCAGCGGCCGGCCGGGGTGCGTTTTTCCAGCCAAGCGGTGAAATCGGCGTCGGCCACCAGCGCCGCGTTGAGGCGGGTGCGGAAATAGCCGGGCGCGATGGCGTTGATCTGCAGGCCGTGGCGCGCCCAGTCGGCGGCCATGCCGCGCGTCAGGTTGCGGATGGCGCCCTTGGTCGCCGTGTAGGGGGCGATGGTCGGCCGGGCCAGTTCGCTCTGCACCGAGCCGATGTTGATGATCTTGCCGGCGCCGCGGGCGATCATGCCGCGCGCCACCGCCTGCGACACGTGGAAGATGCCGGTGACGTTGACGTCGAACAGCGCCTGCCACTTGTCGGCCGGGAAATCCTCCAGCGGCGCCCGGTGCTGGATGCCGGCGTTGTTGATCAGGATGTCGATCGGCGCGACATCCCGCTCGATGGCGGCGACCGCCTCGGCCACCGCCTGGGCGTCGGTGACGTCGAAGACGGCGACATGGGCGCGGTGACCCTCGGCGATCAGGCTTTCGGCCACCGCCTCGGCCGCCGCCCGGTCGGTGCCGTGGATCACCACCGCCGCGCCGTGGGCGGCCAGCCCCCTGGCCATCACCTCGCCGATGCCCCGGCTGGAGCCGGTGACCAGCGCCGTGCGGCCGGTGAGATCGAACAGGGAAAAGTCCATTTGCCGTGGCCTCCAAAAGAAGCGCGGCGCCCGGAGGCGCCGCATCGATTTCAGTAAGGCAGCACCGGCGTCTTCAGCGGCTCGCCGGAAAAATGCGCGGCGACGTTGTCGAACACCAGGTCGCCCATCGCCTTGCGCGTCGCGTGGGTGGCGCTCGCCATGTGCGGCGTCACCACCACGTTGGGCCGGCCTTGCAGGGCGGCGGGCACCACCGGCTCGTGCTCGAACACGTCCAGTCCGGCGCCGGCGATGGTGCCGGCGTCGAGCGCGGCGATCAGCGCCGCCTCGTCCACCACCGTGCCGCGCGCGATGTTGATCAGGATGCCCTCCGGGCCGAGCGCCTTCAGCACCTCGGCATTGACGAGGCCGCGCGTCTTGTCGCCGCCGTTGACGCACATGACCAGGAAGTCCACCCCGGCGGCCAGCGTCGCGAGGTCGGCGACGAAGGCGTGCGGACAGCCGGCCACCGGCTGCCGGTCGGTGTAGCTGATCGCCATGTCGAAGCCGGCGGCGCGGCGGGCGATCGCCTGGCCGATGCGGCCCATGCCGGCGATGCCGATCCTGCCGCCCGACACCTTCTTGGTCCAGGTGAAGCCGCCGTTGGCCCAGTCGCCGCGCTCGACGAAGCGCTGCGCCTCGACGATCCGCCGCGAGGTGGCGAGCAAGAGGCCCATGGCGAGGTCGGCGACGTCGTCGGTCAAGACGCCCGGCGTGTTGGTGACGGCGATGCCGCGCGCGTTGGCGGCGGCGACGTCGATGCCGTCGTAGCCGACGCCGAAGTCGGCGATCAGCTCCAGCTTCGGAAAGCGGGCTATGAACTCGGCGGTGACCACCGATTCGCCGTTGACGGCCAGCACGCGGGCATTGGCGGCCGCCGCCGCCCGCTCGGCCTCGCTCAGCGTGTCCCACTCGACCATCGAGCAGGTCTCATCGAGGCGCTTCACCAGCGCCGGCGGCAGAAAGGCGGCCTTGACGACCGTCGCCTTGGTCTTGTCAAACGTCATGATTTCTCTCGTTTCTTTCCGAGCCTGCACGAAAACTCGCTGGGGTGCGGCAGATGGCGACGAATTCGAGAACCGGAGCGGAGCGGGCTTCGAGCAACTCCAGCAAAAGTGCCTTGCGGTTTTGCGTCCGGAGTTGCGTCTTAGAAAAACAGCCCGTGAGCACCGGAAGCGCAGAGTTCTAAGCCAGGTGCCCGCCCCAGTAGAGTTTTCACCATTCGGCCACGGCGCCGTCGGGGAGCCGCCATACCGGATTGCGCCAGTCGAGCGCCGTCTTCGAGCGCTCGATCACCAGCTCCTCGTCGACCTCGACGCCGAGGCCGGGCCGCGTCGTCGGATGGAACCAGCCGCCCTCGATGCGGAAGTCGTCCTTGTTGGCGACGTAGTCGAACAGCTCGGCGCCCTGATTGTAGTGGATGCCCATGCTCTGCTCCTGGAACACGGCGTTGTGCGACACGAAGTCGACGGCGAGGCAGGAGGCGAGCGCCAGCGGCCCCAGCGGGCAGTGCGGGGCGAGCGCCACGTCGTAGGCCTCGGCCATGGCGGCGATGCGGAAGCACTCGGAGATGCCGCCGGCATGGCTGAGATCGGGCTGCAGGATGGAGATGCCGCCGCCTTCCAGCACCCGCTTGAAGTCGAAGCGCGAGAACATCCGCTCGCCGGCGGCGATGGGAATATGCGTCTGGGCGGCGAGGCGCGGATAGTATTCGGCCTGCTCGGCCAGCACCGGCTCCTCGATGAACAGCGGCCGGAACGGCTCCAGCTCGTGGATCAGCACCCGGGCCATCGGCGCGGCGACGCGGCCGTGGAAATCGAGGCCGAACTCGATGGAATTGCCGAAGGCCGCGCGGATCTCGGCCACCACGGCGACGGCGGCGTCGATCTTCACCGAGCTGTCGATGATGCCCAGCTCCTCGCAGCCGTTGAGCTTGAAGGTGTCGAAGCCGATCGCCTGCAATTTGCGGATGCCGGCGATCACGTCGGCCGGCCGGTCGCCGCCCACCCAGGAATAGGCCTTGACGCGGTCGCGGACGAGGCCGCCCAGGAGCTCGTGCACCGGCGCGCCCAGCACCTTGCCCTTGATGTCCCACAGCGCCTGGTCGATGCCGGCGATGGCGCTCATCAGGATCGGGCCGCCGCGGTAGAAGCCGGCGCGGTAGAGCACCTGCCAGATGTCGTTGATGCGGGCCGGGTCCTTGCCGACCACGTATTCGCTGAGCTCGTGAACGGCCGCCTCGACGCTGCGGGCGCGGCCCTCGATGACCGGCTCGCCCCAGCCGGTGACGCCCTCGTCGGTCTCGACCTTCAGGAACATCCAGCGCGGCGGCAGGCGATAGGTGGTGAGCTTGGTGATCTTCATGGCGGATAGCCTCGGTTGGAATTCAGGCGGCGCGGCCGGCGGCGAAGGCGGCGACGAAGCGGCGGGCCTCCTCGGTCAGCTCGGCCCAGCGGCCGGCGGCGATCAGGTCGCGGCGCACGAGGTTGCTGCCGACGCCGGCCGCGAAGGCGCCGGCCTTGGCGAAGGCTTCGAGGTTGTCGAGGCCGACGCCGCCCACCGGGATCAGCGCCGCCTCGCCGAACGGGCCGCGCAGGTCCTTGATGTAGCCGGGGCCGAGGCTGCCGGCCGGGAACAGCTTCAGGAGGTCGCAGCCGAGCCGGTGCGCCTTCACCACCTCGGTCGGCGTGGTCACCGAGGGGATCATCAGCCGCTGCCGCTCGTGGACGGCGGCGATCACCTCCGGCTCGAAATTGGGGGCCAGCACGAAGTCGGCGCCGGCATCGAGCGCCAGCGTCGCCGACACCGGATTGACGACCGTGCCGGCGCCGATCCGCATGCGGTCGCCGAGCGCCGCCTTGAGGGCGCGGATGCCATCGTAGACCGACGGGCTGTTGCAGGTGATCTCGAACACCCTGACGCCGCCCGCCAGCAGCGCCTCGGCCGCCGGCACCACGTCGGCCGGCGCCAGGCCGCGGGCGATGGCGATGATGCCGCTCTCACGGATGGCGGCGGTAACCTCGTGCTTCAGCATTGGATCGACCTTTCGAATGGGAGGGGCACCCCTCGCCTGCCGGCCCGGTCCGGGTGGCGGCGGCGGGGTGCCCGTAGGGCGGCGCCGGGCGGGAGGAAGCCGGCGCCGCGTGTCGCGTGGGGCTCAGGCCGCGGCCTCCGGCTCGATCGGCGTGCGGACAATGAACCAGTAGCAGATGGCCGAGCAGGCGGCGATGAAACCGCCGCTGACGAAGGCCATGGCGTAGGAGCCGGTGGCGTCGGCGATCATGCCGGTGACCAGCGGCGACAGCGACCCGGCGAAATAGCCGCCGAAGTTCTGGATGCCGCCGACCGAGCCGACCATCGAGCTCGGCGCCACGTCGCCGGGCAGCGCCCAACCGTTGGCCGACACCGACGACAGCATGCCCATGCCGATGAACAGCAGCACCAGCGTTTCGCCGAGGCCGGTGAAGAATGGCGCGATCATCAGCGCGGCGCCGCCGAGCAGGGCGGAGACCGAGATGGTGGCCCGCTTGGCGTTGAGCGGCGTGGCGATGCCCTTGTCGACCAGGAGCTTGGAGATGTAGCCGCCGAGGAAGGCGCCGATGATGCCGCCGAAGAACGGCACCGAGGCGAGGAAGCCCATCGACTTCATGTCGAGGTTCTGCGTCTTCAAAAGATAGAGCGGCACGAAGTAGGTGAGGATGTTGAACATCCAGATGTAGCAGAACCAGCCGAGGATCATGCCCCACACGGCACGGTAGCGGAACAGGTCGCGCCAGCGGATCGAGTTCTTGCCGCTGCCGATCGACTCGGCGGTGCCGCCGCCGTCGGCCTTGATGTATTCGAGCTCGGTGCCCGACAGCCAGCGGGTCTTTTCCGGCTGGTGATAGACGAGGATCAGCAGGAAGCCGAACAGGATGCCGAAGCCGCCGGCGATGTAGAACAGCTCGCGCCAGCCGAAGGTGACCATCAGGAACACCAGCAGCGGCGGCGCCAGCGCCGGACCCCACTTGGAGGCGGCGTCCCAGATGCCGGTGGCCAGCGCCCGTTCCTTCTTGGGGAACCAGGCGGCGGTGATCTTGGCGGCGCTCGGCCAGCAGGGCGCCTCGGTGACGCCGAGCACGCCGCGGGCGGCGATCAGCCCGAGCTTGGACGAGCAGGCGCCGGTCAGCGCCGTGGCGCCGCTCCACAGGATGATCGCCAGCGTGTAGACGCGCTTGGCGCCGATCTTGTCGATCAGCCAGCCGGCGGGCAACTGGAAGATGGCGTAGATCAGCGAGAATACCGTGCCCAGAAGGCCGATGTCGGCGTTGGTGAGCTGCAGCTCCTTCATCATCTCCGGCGCCGCCACCGACAGGGCGGTGCGGTCGATGAAGTTGACCATGCCGCCCAGCAGCAGGATCAGCACGATGATCCATCTGCGGCTGCCGACGCGTCTGGTCGGCTGCGCAGCTTCGTACGTAGTCATTGTCTCGTCCCTTTGCTTCTTCTGTGAGTCCTCAGATGAGTTTGCGCGCGCGGGCGATCTCCATGGCGCCCAGCGCCGAAACCGAATGGATGCCGTCCGGCACCGTCTCGACCGGGCCGGTGAAATGCCGGTCGGCGGTGAACAGCGCCACCAGCGCGTCGCGCAGGCCGGCCTTGCCGGCGACGATGATGCGGCTCTCCGCCGTGCCCTTCAGCGACGCGCCGCTCTTGAGCGCGGCGAGGTCGCCGGCCAGCACGGCACCCAGCAGGAAGCTGGCCCGGCCGTTGCGGTCGAGGTCGCCGAACAGGTCGAGGAGGCGCACCAGGAAGGCGGAGCGGGCGACGCCGAGTTTCGCGCCCATCGCCGCGCCCTTCAGGAGCGCCTCGGGCTCGACCTCGTCGGCGAAGCCGTGGTCGACCGAGCCGGCGATCAGCGTGTGGCGGGAGATGGCGTCGAGCAGCTCGCCGGAAATGGTGGTCATCGAGCCGGTGATGCGGCCGGCCGCGTCGATGCCGACGAACTTGGCGTGCGAGCCGGGCAGCGCCAGCACCGCCGGCCCGCCGATGCCGAGGGCGGACAGCACGCCCATCGCCTCGGTCTCCTCGCCGCGCATGATGTCCATGGCGTCGCAGTCGTCGAGGCCGACGCCGCCGCCGTGGCTCTTGACGCCGGGGATCAGCCAGATCGGCCGGTCGCAGACGCCCGGCAGCTCCACTGCCTGCATGCCGGCCGCCAGTTCGGCCTTGCCGGCCGGCGCGGCGAGATGCGGGATCTCGCGCAGGCCGGCGTTGGAGGTGATCATGCCCGAGGCGAGATAGAGCCGGTCTTCGCCGGGCGCCACGTCGGCGCCGGCGATCGCCTCGGCCAGCGCCTCGCCGACGGCGGCCTTCAGCTTGTCGGTGCTGCCGGTGATCGCCGTATCGCGCACGCCGACCGGCCGGCCGGCCTCGGCGACCGGGGCGCCGTCGCGCCAGGCGACGACACGCGTGTTGGTGGTGCCGGTATCCAGGGTGGCAATCAACATCAGCGCTCTCTCCAGTGTTTCGCCTCGAAGACGAAACCGCATCCGAAATCCCAAGACGAGACGCAAGGGCGGTCGCATCTTTTGTCTCAAATAATGAGACTTATGTCTTGCATTGAGATAGCTCCGCGTCGCCAAAGTGTCAAATTATAAAATGATAGTCCATATATTGGGATATATATCAGGAATTGCAGGCGGCGGAAACCATGCTCGCCGCCATCGGGGATAACGAGACGAACATCCGTCAATGGATTGATATGGAACGGTATTTTCCGTTACCCGTCCGAGCGTTGGCATGGAGCCCTAAATCAACGGTAGCGCCCGGCCGCCAAAGAGCCGCCTGTACGCCCGAATCCGGATGGCCCGCAAACCCGCCGATCGGCCGCCGCAATCGCCCCTTGGGCAGCCTGCGGCGCCCTGCCCCGCAATCGGCGAGTCCGCCCTCGCGGAGCCCTATATCCACCCCGAGCCCTTTCCGGCCCGAGGCCCTGCGCCTTCGTGGAGGATGACAATCCATGGGGAGGGGGCAAGGATGGAGGGTGATGCGCTATCCTGCTGTTTCCTATATATAATTCTGTCATCCTACGCGCAGGCGTAGGACCTCGGGCCGAAAAGGGCGCCAAGGCAAATATCGGGCACCGACCTACATGAAACCGATCGGGCGCCACGACACCATCCCGAAGCGCGGTTGATATCGGGCCACCCCTCTCCCTGATCCCTCTCCCACAAGGGGCGAGGGGACGGTGGGGGGTGCCGACCCATTTTTCGGGGCAAGTCGAGCTTTCCAGGAATGGGTAGGCCCAAACCGCGTCCCCTCGCCCCTTGTGGGAGAGGGACCAGGGAGAGGGGTGTCCTGAAACTCGACGATGCAAGGCAGCGCTCCGGTTCGGTTGGAGACCTATATCCGCCGCTCGCCCCTTCCTGCCCGAGGTCCTACGCCTTCGCGTAGGATGACAGATTTATATAGAGGAAACAGTCGGATAGCGCATCGCCCTCCATCCTTGCTCCCTCCCATAAACAGCCGGATAGCGCGTCGCCCTCCATCCTTGCCCTCTCCCCATAAATAGCCGGATAGCGCGTCGCCCTCCATCCTTGCCTCCCCTTCCCATAGAGTGTCATCCTACGCGAAGGCGTAGGACCTCGGGACGAGAAGGTGAGGAGGGGCGTATCAGGCGCCCCGGCGTTGCCGGAGCGCTATATCGGCCGATTGCTCCATCCTGCCCGAGGTCCTCGCCTAAGCGAGGATGACAGCTTTATATTGGGGAACTTTATATGTGGGGAACAAAGGGATAGGCCGGCACGCTGGCGCCCCGGGGCAAAATCCCGGATACGCTGGCGCAGTCCCTGTCACGCCGTCATCGCCGCGCGCATCGCCCCCATAAATTGTCATCCTCCGCGAAGGCGAGGACCTCGGGACGAGAAGGGGATGGGGGATGTATCAGGCGCCCCAGCGTTGCTGGAGCCGCTATATCGGCGTTGAGCTTTGTTCTGCCCGAGGTCCTCGCCTGCGCGAGGATGACAGGAAATTATATATAGGAAACAGAGTTTTAGCTCGCGCATGAGCACCGCAAGCGCAGAAGCGCAAGCTACACGCCCGCCTCGGTGGAATGTCCGGTCAAGCTCCCCGGGCGCCGCAGCTGCGACGGCGGGTGGCCGAAGCGGCGGCGGAAGGCGGCGGTGAAGTTGGAGAGGTGCGTGTAGCCGGCGGCGAAGGCGATGTCGGAGATCGAGCGGTCGGAGAACATCAGCGCCTGCCGGGCGTCGTCGAGATACTTGTTGCGGATGAATTCGGCCAGCGAGCAGTTGTGCGCCTTGCGCACCAGCCGCTGCAAGGTGGCCGGGCTGGTGGCCAGCTCGCCGACGATGTCGGTGACGCACAATTCGCAGCCGGGCCGCCGGTCGATGCACTTGACCAGTGCGTAGAGGCGCTGCTGCTCGGTGGCCGTCAGGTTGCCCGACGAGGCCACCGCGTCGGCCCCCGACCCGAAGGTGTCGCTCAGCGCCTCGGCGATGATGGCCAGCGTGTTGCTTTCGAGCTGCATGGTGGCGAACGGCGGCTTGCGGGCGGCGATGTCGAACATCTGCCGGATCAGGAATTCGGCGCGGGCGCTCGGCTGCCAGCGCCACAGGCCCGGCCGGCCCTCGATGAGCGCCTTGAAGCCCTGCGGCGTGTCGGCGAAGCCCTGCCAGCGCCGGAGCCAGTCGCGCGGCAGGCCGATCACCATCTTGTCGAGATACTGCCCCTTGCGCGCCTTGCGGCGCAGCCGGGCGCCCTGCGGATGCGATACCACGATGGCCGACGGCTGCCAGCGGCCCTGCGCAGTGCGGCGCGGCATGGGAATCGGCTCGCCGTCGATCGACGCCTCGACGTGCCCTTCCAGGAAGATCTTGATCGACACCTCTTCCTTGAGCGCCACTTCCATCTCGAGGTCGCTGATCTGCATGCGCCGGCCGAAATTGGCGTAGACGCCGCAATCCATGCGCACCGCGCCCACCAGACCGCAGGCGACCACCTCGTCGCCCTGCCGGCCGCCGTCCAAGAGGCGCACGCCCTTGGTGCGCAAGGCCCGCCGGGTCAGCACCTGGTTGCCGTCGGCGCGGGACGATGGGACCGGCACTGCGCTCACGTGAGCCTCCTGCATAAATTTCTGACCGGTTAACGACAGCGGGCGCCGTCCGGACCACGTATAGGAATAGGGCGATCTCACAGTCAAGATTTGCTGCGGCAAACTGGTCCCCCGGCGCGGCGGGCCGGCCGGGGCGTGCGGCGGAGGGCTCCGCCGCGTTGGGGGTATACGATGGGTGATGTGAACAGGGGTATTTTCCTGATCGGCGGCGCCGGTCTCGCGCGGGTCCTGCTGGCGACGACCATGCTGGCCGGAACGGTGTCGGCCCTCAGGGCCCAGGAGCAACAGACCGAGCGGCAGACCGAGCAGCAGACCACCGCCACGACCGACCAGGCCACAGCCGACGACGGCACCGAGCTCGAGCCGATCGTCGTCGAGGGGGCGACCTACGAGACCGAGGGCAGCGGCAGCTACACCTCGAAGCTGGTCAGCGTCGGCGACAAGGACACCCGCCCGCAGCGCGAGGTGCCGCAGTCCACCACCGTGGTGACGCGCAAGCGCCTCGACGACGGCAACTTCACCTCGCTCGACACCGTGCTGCGCAAGACGCCGGGCGTCGTGGTGCTGACCAACGACGACGGCCGCTCCAGCCTCTATTCGCGCGGCTTCGAATACGACTATCTCTATCTCAACGGCCTGCCGACGCCGGTCTCCAGCATCTACGGCACGCAGCCCGATATGGTGACCGTCGACCACATCGAGATCCTGCGCGGCCCGGCCGGCCTGTTCGGCGGCGCCTCCGAGCCGAGCGGCGCCATCAACATGCGCCTGAAGCAGGCGTCCGACCAGTACAAGACGCAGGTCAACACCATCTTCGATTCGTGGAACGGCAAGCGCGTCGAGGGCGACATCACCGGCCCGCTGAACGAGTCGGGCAGCGTGCGCGGCCGCCTGATCGGCGCGCTGCAGTCCAAGGACAGCTGGACCGACACCGTCGACAACAAGGTGGGCGTCGCCTACGGCACCATCGCGGCCGACGTGACGGACAACACCACCGCCACGCTGACCATCAACCACCGCTCGCGCGACATCACGCCGTTCAACGGCCTGCCGACGCTGTCCGACGGCACCTTGCTCGACCTGGACACGTCGACCTACACCGGCGCCACGTGGAACAAATTCGAAAACAACGTCACCGACTATATCGCCGAAATCGAGCACCGCTTCGACGACGGCGGCCACGCCAAGCTATCGGCGCTCTATTCGCATGTCGACGTCGATTTCCTCTACGCTTACGCCGCGGGTGCGGTCGATTCCGCCGGCAACGTGATCGTGCGCAATTCCAGCGGTACCATCGTCGAAACGGATACCCGCTGGCTGGCCCGCGACTATACGCAGGATTCGGTGTCGCTCGACGCCCACGTCAGCAAGCCGTTCGAGCTGTTCGGCCTGGAAAACAACATCATCGCCGGCGCCGACTTCCGCACCACCGACAGCACGCTCTACACCGCCACCGGCACCATCGCCGGCAGCCAGAATATCTACAACTGGAACGAGAACGTCGCCAAGCCGACGGTCACCTACGGCAACCCCACCGACACCGACCTGACGCAGTGGGGCCTCTATGGCCAGTTGCGCGTCAAGCCGATCGATCCGCTGACGCTGATCGGCGGCGGCCGCTTCTCCTGGTACGAGACCTCCTCCACGACGGGCAGCACCCGCAGTTCGTCGAGCGAGAAGGGCGAGTTCACGCCCTATGCCGGCATCGTCTACGACCTGACCGACAGCATCTCCGCCTATGGCAGCTACACCGAGGTCTTCCAGCCGCAGACGCAGACCGATTCCTCCGACAACCTGCTCGATCCGCGTACCGGCCAGCAGTTCGAGGTCGGCCTCAAGGCTGAGCTTCTGGATGGCGTCAACGCCTCGCTGGCCCTGTTCGACCTGACGGACGAGAACCGGGCGGTCACCGACCCCAACGACACGACGTCCTATCTGGCGCTCGGCAAGGCGCATCTCAGGGGCGTCGAGGCCGAGCTGAGCGGCCAGCTGATGCCGAACTGGGACGTGGGGCTCGGCTACACCTATACCGACACCGAGTACAAGAATACCAAGCGGGCGGCCGGCTCGGAGTTCTACACGCCCGAGCACATGCTCCAGCTCTGGACGAAGTACACCTTCGACGGTCGCGGCGACTGGATCGACGGCCTGTTCGTCGGCGGCGGCCTGAAAGTGTTCAGCTCGTTCAAGAACATTTCCCGCACGGCGGCCGGCGGCGCCACCACCATCGAGGCGCCGAGCTACGCCGTGGTCGACCTGCAGGCCGGCTACAAGTTCAGCGAAAACGTCACGGCCACGCTGACGGTCAACAACGTCTTCGACGAGACGTATTACGAGCGCGTCGGCGGCACGTCGGTGTTCAACTTCTACGGCGAGCCGCGCAGCGTCTCCTTCAAGCTCGCCACGACATTCTGAAAAACCGACGGGATTGGCAGACAATCGGGGCGGCCTGCGGGTCGCCCCTTTTGCTTTACCGCGCCTCGAAGGCCAGCCGCTGGGCGCGGCGGGCGCCGTGCAGCAGCATGTCGAAATGGTCGTGGTCGGCGGCGACGACCAGCTCCGTCCTCACCGCCGGGTTGGCGGCGGCGATCAGCACGGCCGCCTCGGTGACGGCGTCGACCATGGCGCGCCGGTCGAGGTGGAGCTGCCGCGCCTCGCCCGGGAAACGCGACGGATATTGCTCGTCGCGGCCGACCGTCAGCACCAGCCGCTCGCCGGCCACCAGCGGCGGTGCCGCCCGCATCCGGCGCAGCAGCAGGCAATCGCTGAACCACAGCGACGGGCTGGCCGCCCAGTAGCGCTGGAAAGCGCCGGGCTGGCCGAGCGCGGCGTGAACGGCGAACAGGCCGCCGTAGGAAAAGCCGAACAGCGTCTGCCGGCCGGGGTCGAGCGGCAGCCGCCCGGCGATCGCCTCGCGCAGTTCCTCGGCGAGGAAGCGCAGGAAACCGGCCGCGCCGCCGAACGCCGGCGAGACGGCATCGCCGGTGGCGCCGTCCGGCGTCGGCGTGTAGTTGCGCGCCCGCGCGTCGACGTCGAACGGCGCGCCGCCGGGAAAGCCCACCGCCACGACGACGCCCGGATCCTGGCAGGCGCCGTCCCGGCCGGCCGGCGACAGGTTGGCGATCGAATGGCTGGAGTGGCCGTACACCAGCGGAAAGCTGGCGTCGCCGTCGAGCATCCAGAGGGCCGGATAGCCATTAGCCGGCGGCGGTTCCGAGGGGATGCGGACGAGGATGCGATAGGTCTCGCCCGTATGCGCCGACGCCATCTCGAAGCTCCTGGCACCGGCAAGGCAGACCTCGCTCCATCCGTCGGTTCGCAGCGTCATGGCCAGTGTTCACCGTGTTGGGGAAAGGAGACCTCACCGGCTCGGATATAGCGAACGCCCCCGCCACGCAACGCCTGAGTTGAGTGGGAGAGTTGCGTAGGCGAGGTGAGCCGCAAACCCGACGGCCAGGCAGCGCTTCGGTTCGATCGGAGACCTATATCCGCCGCCCGTTCTTTCCTGCCCGAGGTCCCCGCCTGCGCGTAGGATGACAGATTTATATATAGGAAACAGCCGGATAGCGCGTCGCCCTCCATCCTTGCCTCCCCTCCCCATAGAGTGTCATCCTACGCGCAGGCGTAGGACCTCGGGCCGAATGAGGCGCCAAGGCAAATATCGGGCACCGATCCGAAGGAAACCGATCGAGCGCCACGACACCATCCCGAAGCATCCTCGATATCTGGCCCACCCCTCTCCCTGTTCCCTCTCCCACAAGGGGCGAGGGGACGATGGGAGTTGCCTACCCATTTTTCGGGGCAAGCCGAGCCTTCCAGTGAGGGGTAGACCCAAGCTGCGTCCCCTCGCCCCTTGTGGGAGAGGGACCAGGGAGAGGGGTGTCCTGAAACTCGACGATGCAAGGCAGCGCTCCGGCTTGGTTGGAGACCTATATCCGCCGCTCACCCCTTCCTGCCCGAGGTCCCCGCCTGCGCGGGGATGACAACTTGATAGATGCCCGCGTAGGCGGGGAACGACAACTTGATGGATGCCCGCGCGAGCCGCTACGGCTCTGTTTCCTCTATATAAATCTGTCATCCCCGCGAAGGCGGGGACCTCGGGCCGAAAAGGGTGCCATGGCGACTATCGGGCACCGACCCAAATGAAACCGCTCGAGCGCCACGACACCATCCCGAAGCATCCTCGATATCTGGCCCACCCCTCTCCCTGTTCCCTCTCCCACAAGGGGCGAGGGGACGATGGGAGTTGCCGACCCATTTTTCGGGCAAGCCGAGCCTTCCAGGAATGGGTAGACCAAAACCGCGTCCCCTCGCCCCTTGTGGGAGAGGGACCAGGGAGAGGGGTAAGTCACAAGCTCGACGATGCCAGGCAGCGCTCCGGTTCGATCGGAGACCTATATTGGCCACTCGCCCCTTCCTGCCTGAGGTCCTACGCCTTCGCGTAGGATGACAGATTTATATATAGGAAACAGCCGGATAGCGCATCGCCCTCCATCCTTGCCCCCTCCCCATAGGGTGTCATCCTACGCGAAGGCGTAGGACCTCAGGCCGAATGGGGCGCCAAGGCGAATATCGGGCACCGACCCAAATGAAACCGATCGAGCGCCACGACACCATCCCGAAGCGCGGTCGATATCCGGCCACTCCTCTCCCCGGTCCCCCTCCCCCCTGCGGCGGAAACGTAACTTCAAATATTGCCGCACTTTCGCCAATCCGCCCGAAAGAAAACGCCATGAACCCGTGTGAGACAGGGGGCATCGGACGTTTTTTGACAGCCTGCCGCCGAAACTCGCGGGTGTCGGGCAGATGGCGAGAAGCACGAGAACCGGAGCGGAGCGGGCTTGAGGCCCGTGAGCACCGGAAGCGCGGAAGTCGAAGCCAGATGCCCGCCCGGTAGAATTTCGGGTCGGGCGCCGAGGGATGCAAGATGTTCCACACAGGTCAGTTGCCGCTTTCCACGTCCAGGGCGATCTTCTGGAAATGGGCTCTGGTGATCGGTCTCGGCGCCGCCTGCGCCGGCGGCGCCATCATCGTCGACGCCAGCCTCGCCGTGCCGCCGCCGATCGCCACGCCCCCCGAGGCCGCCGCCATCACCCCTCCGGTCGAGGCGACCGGCACGGCGAGCGTCGGCGGCACCTCGCTGACCACCGCCTCGCTCGAGCTGCCGGCCGCCGTCGAGACGCCGCCGCCGGCGACGGCGCTGCCGCCGGAAAAGCCCGGGAAAGCCGTCGCCAAGCCGCAGGCGCCGTCGGCCAAGGCCGCCTTCGAGACCTGCCTGCCCGCCTGCGAAACCCGCGATCCGCAGGTGGTGGGCATGGAGCAGCCGGCGCCGGTGCCGCCGCCGCCCGCGCTCGAATCCTTCGACGTGGCGCCGCCACCGCCGCCGCGCAAGGACGTGGTCGATCTCGCCCTCGACGGCGGCAAGCATCTTCTCCATCGGGTGGAGGGCGCCTCGCACGCCGTCGTTCACGGCACGAGACGGGCGCTCGACGCGGCGGTGGACCTGGTGTGGTGAGCCTCTCTCCCTGGTCCTCTCCACAAGGAGCGGGAGGACGCCCCATATTGGCCGTCCGCCTCTTTCGGCCCGAGGTCCTGCGCCTTCGCGCAGGATGACAGAATTATATATAAAAAACATATATATAGATTGTCCTCCTGCGCGCAGGCGCAGGACCTCGGGCAGGAAAGAACGAGCGGCGCGCATAGGTCGCCAACCGAGCCGGAGCGCCGGTAGCATCGGATTTGCGGGTTACTTCACGCCACCAGCCGCAAAGCCTCATCCCGCCGCCCCGCCTTGGCAGGGCCGTTCGGGCCGCCTGCCGCCGCCTCAAACTCGCCCTTGACGGCCATCCTACTAGAAGGTAGGCTGACGGACATGGGCAACATTGCCGGCACCGCCGACGAAATCATCCGCTGCGCACGCTCCCTGATCATCGCCGGGGGCTACAACGGCTTCAGCTATGCCGACATCTCCGAGGTCGTCGGCATCCGCAAGGCCAGCATTCACCATCATTTCCCCAGCAAGGTCGATCTGGTCCGCACCCTGCTGGTGCAATATCGGCAGGAGGCCGAGGCGGGCATCGCCGAGCTGGAGCGCCATCATCCGGACCCGGTGGATCAGCTTCGCGCCTACACCGGCTACTGGGCGGCGTGCATCGGCGATCCGACCAGTTCCTTCTGCGTATGCGCCCTGCTGGCGACGCAAATTCCCGTGCTGCCGCCGGAGATCGTGCTGGAGGTGCGGGCGCACTTCCGCGCGCTGTCGGCCTGGCTGACCGCCGTCCTGGAAAAGGGCGCGCAACGGGGCCGCCTCGCCTTTTCCGGCACCGCCCGGTCCGAGGCGGAGGGCTTCATGGCGGCGGTGCACGGCGCCATGCTGTCGGCGCGGGCTTACGGCGACGACCAGGTGTTCAGGGTCGTCACCGAACCTCTGATCGAAAGGCTGGTCGCCGGCCGGCCATGAACCGACCGGTACGGGCGTCCTTCGCGGACGCCGCCTGTCCCCTGAAAACTGCATTTTGATTGGCTTTTGTGGAGCATGACGCTCAGGCTGTTTCCGTCACACCAGAGACTACCTACTAGTAGGTAAGAGAGGAGATGACATGCTTCGGAAATTTATGCCGTCCTTTCTCGCCGCCGCCGTCGTCGGCCTGCCGCTCGCGCTGGGCCTCGCCTCGCCCGCCTTCGCCGAGGGCGGCAAGACGGACCCGCTCCGCGTGCGCGGCACCGTCGTCGATTTCGACGGTCAGGCGCTGACGGTGAAGACGCGCGAGGGCGCCACCGTCGATATCGCCCTCGCCCCCGGTTGGAAGATCTCCAGCGTCGCCCGCGCCGACGTCGCCGACATCAAGCCCGGCGATTTTGTCGGCATCGCCTCGCTGCCCGCCGCCAACGGCGGCGATGACGCGCTGGAGGTGGTGATCTTTCCGCCGGCCCTGAAGGGCACCGGCGAGGGCAGCCATGGCTGGGATCTCCAGCCCAACAGCACCATGACCAACGCCACGGTCGCCGACGCGGTCACCAACGTGAACGGCCGCTCCGTCACCGTCGCCTACCACGGCCAGGAAAAGAAGATCGCCATTCCCGAGGGCACGCCCGTCGTCACCTTCGCGCCGGCCACCGAGGCCGACCTGAAGCCGGGCGCCGTGGTGTTCATCATCGCCGAGAAGGCGCTTGACGGCGCCATCACCGCGGAGCGCGTCGTCGTCGGCACCAACGGCGTCGTCCCGCCGATGTGAGCCGGGCCATGGCCGGCCCGGCAGGCCTTTTCTCGGGCCGGCGGAATTTTCGACATGGCGCCCGTCCACCGCAGAGACGGGCGCCATGAGCAGCAAGGAGACCGAAATGTTTGGAATTTCACCGATCGGCTGGGTGCATACGCTCGGCAGCCTGCCGGCCATTCCGCTGGCCGTCTACATGTTTGCCCGCCACGGGCGGATCGTGCCGCGATCGGCGGCCGGCGTTGCCTATCTCGTCTTCATGCTGATCGGCGCGGCGACGGTGTTCCTCGTCGCCCGCGAGCCGGTGAGCTACGTCATCGGCGCGGCGACGATCGCGCTGCTCATCGCCGGATACGCCATCGGCCGCCTTTCCGGCCTTGGCCGCGCCGGCCGCTACCTCGAAACGATCTTCCTGAGCCTGACGGCGTTTCTGCTGATGTTGCCGACCGTCACCGAAATCCTGCGCCGCGTTCCCGACGGCCATCCCTTGGTCACCGACCTGAAGTCGCCGCTTCTCCTCGGCGCCCAAGCCGGTCTCCTCGTCCTTCTCGTCGTCGGCCTGACGGCCCAGATCATCCATTTGCGCCGGCAGGGCAGGCTGGCCGCCCTCAGCTCCCGCGCTGTTTCGGCAGGGTGATCCGCGCCACGAGGCCGCGCGGCGACCCGTCGATCAGCTCGAGGCGGCCGCCGTGGGTGGAGGCGATGCCGCGGGCGATCGAAAGGCCGAGCCCGAGGCCGCCGCTGCTGGCCGCCCGGGCGGTATCCGCCTTGAAGAACGGCTCGAACACCTGCGTCTTGAGGTCGTCGGACAGGCCGGGGCCGTCGTCGCGCACGTCGATGACGATCGCCCCCTCCGCCTCGCCGAGCGTCAGCTCGATCTCCCCGGCGACCCGCGAGGCGTTGTCGATCAGGTTGGAGACCGCCCGCGTCAGGTCGCGCGGCCGGCACATCGCCACGAGGCGCGACGGCCCGGAAAAGGCCACGGGCACGCCGACATCGGCATAGTCGGAGGCGATGGTCTGCAGCAGGCTGCTGAGGTCGACCTTTTTCTGCGGCGCCGCGTCGCCGGGCGAGGTGGTCTTCAGGTAGGCCATCGTCTCGTCGATCATCGTCGCCAGCATCGAAATGTCGCGCAGCAGCATCTGCCTGAGCTCCGGCTCGTGCGACCGCTCGACGCGCATGCGCAGCCGGGTCAGCGGCGTCCGGAGATCGTGGCCGAGCGAGCGCAGCATCGTCGTCCGCTTCTCGGCCATGCTGCGGATGCGCATCTGCATGGTGTTGAGGGAATCGCGCAGGCTGCGCACCTCCGACGCGCCGTCCGCCTTGAACAGCTCCCGCGCATCCTCGTGGCCGCTGATCCGCTGGGCGTCCTCGGCGAATTCGATCAGCGGCCGCGTCAGGCGATGGCTGAGATAATAGGAAAGGAGCAGCACCGGCAGGACCACCGGCAGCGTCAGCCCGAGCACGTAGATGATGCCGGTAAAGTCCGAGACGCCCGCCGGCATCTCCGGATAGAAGACGATGGCGCGGGCATCGTCGATGCGGATCGCCAGCGGCTGCTCGGCCGCCCCGGCGGCGCCGTCCCGCCGGTGCCCCGAAACCGCCGCCAGCCGCCGGACGACCAGATCGAACAGATCGGCGTCGACGGCGCGCGGCGGCCTGAGGTCGATCTCGCCGGGAAGCCGGTCGTCGGTCAGCGTCACGCTGAGGCCGAGGCGCTCCGCCGCCTCGCTCACCGCCTTGTCGACGGCGGGAGAGCCGGCGGCGACGCTCTGCCTGGCGACCAGCAGCATCTTGCCGGCCTGGGACTCGATCCAGGCCTTCTGTCTCGATTGGGTTTCCCTGAGGGCGCCGTGCACCGACGCAAACGCCGCGAGCAGGAAGATCGGCACCACGGCCAGCAGGAAGATCTGCGTCCGCATCGAGGCGAGGCCGAGGCGCGTGAACATCATGCCCTTTCGACGGCCGGCGTGAACAGGTAGCCGCCGAGGCGCACCGTCTTGATCAGCGCCGGCCCCTTGGCGTCAGGCTCGATCTTCTGGCGCAGCCGGCTGACGTGCACGTCGATGCTGCGCAGGATCGGCCCGGCGGCGCCGGCATGCGTCAGCCCCAGGAGCTGCTGGCGCGTCATCACCTGCCCGGGGTGCTGGCAGAAGGCCAGCAGCAGGTCGAACTCGGCGGTCGTCATGGAAATCTCCACGCCGTCCGGGTCGTAGAGCTGGCGCGTGACCGGATCGAGCCGCCAGCCGGCGAAGGTCAGCGCCGTCGCCGCCTCGTCGGCCTCGCTGCCGTAGGAGGCCCGCCGCAGCAGGCCCTTGATCCGCGCCAGGAGCTCGCGCGAGTTGAACGGCTTGGTGACGTAGTCGTCCGCCCCGAGCTCCAAGCCGAGGATGCGGTCGATGTCCTCGCCGAGCGCGGTCAGCATCAGGATCGGCGTCTTGCCGCCGGCGCGCAGGCGCCGGCAGATGCTGAAGCCGTCCTCGCCCGGCAGCATGGCGTCGAGCACGATGAGATCGGCGCCGCGCCGGTCGAGCAGCCGGTTCATCTCGCCGCCGGAAATGGCGACGGACGCCTGGAAGCCGCTCTCCGTCATCAGCTCCACCAGCATCTGCGCGATGTCGGCATCGTCCTCGACGATGACGATGTGCGGGGCGGCGGAAAGATCGGTCAACGTATTGGCAGGCATGGCCGCCATGTCTGGCCTCTGGTTTGTTGGATGGGGATACTATGCCCGACCCGGAACCTATTACCAAACGACGCCGCGTTCTGTTATTTTTTGTTGCGTAGCCCCGCCGGACACCGGTGACGGGCCGCGCCGCCCGCCGCGCAATAAATCTAAACATTTCAAAATACTGAAAAACATCCGCCGCCCCTAGTCATGCCGGCCGGGCGGACCGCGTGCCGCCGCGCCCGGCGCCGCCGAACCTCTTGCGGAAACAGTCACGGATGGATGCGATGGTTCCGAAATCGAAGGGTCCGGGCCCCAAACGCAAATTCGGAAAGATCATGTTGCTGATCGCGCTGGTTCTGCCCGTGCTCCTCTGTCTCGGAGCCTGCGCCGGCGGGCCATCCGACTTCCTCACCATGGCCGCCCCTCCGCAAGGCGACCACAGGCCGCCGATCCGCTCGATGGCCGAACGGCAGGAACTGGCAAGCTCCCTGGAGGCCGAAAAGCGGACAGGCACCACCGCCACGAGCGCCGGCCCGTCGATCGGCGAACTGGAAGCGCTCCGCCGGCAGCAGGATCGCCAGGTGAGGCAACTCCAGGCGGAGGTGGCGACCGATCCGAACGTCGCCGCCGCGAACCGATGTGGTGAGGGGGCAGCCATCGGCAGTTGCCCCTAGCGTCGGCCAGCGCCAAGCGGCCCTGACCGCTCCTTCAAGGCAATCATCGCGGAAATCCATATTCTGCGAAAGAGCGAAACTCAGGCGCATACCCGATTCAAAACTTGGGATTTTCGTGACATTCATATTTTCAAGGCGATGCGCCGGTTTCGGTAGCCCTGCCCCAATTCCATGGTAGAATAAGCAATTATGGCGTGTGCTGCGTGCGCCAGGGGCTCACCCTGATACGGAGAAAAAGACAACCCGTTCCAGAGGACGCAGCCCTATGGCCTCAACGCAGCCTGTCCGCCCCAATCGGGGCCGTATCAATTCCACGCTCCGGCAATTCCTCGACAATGAAGCCTCTGGCGGCATCGTTCTCATGGCCGTCGCGGTGCTCGCCCTCCTCACCGCGAATTCGCCCGTCGCCGGCAGCTACTTTTCGGCGTTGCATGCCTATGTCGGCCCGCTGAGCGTCCAGCACTGGATAAACGATGCGCTGATGGCCGTGTTCTTCCTGCTGGTCGGACTTGAGATCAAGCGGGAGATGCTGGACGGACAATTGTCCAGTTGGAACCGCCGGCTGCTTCCCGGCGCGGCCGCCGCCGGCGGCATGGCCGTTCCGGCGTTGATCTATGTCGCATTCAATCTCGGCAATCCTGCCGCTCTGCGTGGTTGGGCGATCCCGTCCGCGACCGACATCGCCTTCGCGCTCGGCGTGCTGTCCCTGCTCGGGCCGAGAGTGCCGGCATCGCTGAAAATCTTCCTCGCGGCGCTGGCCATCATTGACGATCTTGGGGCCGTCATCGTCATAGCGCTGTTTTACACCGCCGACCTGAACCTTCTTGCTCTCGGCGGCGCGGCCCTGATCATCGGTGCTCTGGTCGTCCTGAACCGGTCCGGGGTGGCGCGCCTTTGGCCCTATCTCGTCCTTGGGGTCGTGCTCTGGGCTCTGGTGCTGCGCTCGGGCGTTCATGCCACGCTGGCCGGCGTCATATTGGCATTGATCATTCCTATCCGCCGCACGTCGGGCACCCCGGAAGCCTCGCCCTCGATGTCGCTGTTGCATCAACTCGAACACGCCTTGCAAAAGCCCGTCGCCTTTCTCATCGTTCCGATTTTCGGCTTCGCCAATGCCGGCGTTTCTTTTACGGGCGTGACTCCCGCCGTTTTGGTCGAGCCGCTCACGCTTGGTGTGGCGGCCGGTCTTGTCGTCGGGAAACTGGTAGGCGTGTTCGGCACGGTCGCCGTTCTGGTGAAAGTGCGGCTCGCCGATCTTCCCGCCGCCGCGAGCTGGGGGCAGACGCTCGGCGTTGCGCTTCTGTGCGGGATCGGGTTCACGATGAGCTTGTTCATCGGCCTGCTGGCGTTTGACGATCCTGCCATGCAGGATCGCGTCAAGTTCGGCATTCTGGCCGGTTCGCTCATCGCAGGCGTGGCGGGCTACACCATCTTGAGGCTTACGGATCGCAGGCAGGTGGTTTCCGCCGTGGACGTGTCGTCGCACAAATCCTGAGTTACGCGACAAAATCGCAGCTCAGTCGTTGAGCCTGTCGGCCAATCGCACCATTAGGTTCATGCGCTCATGGAAGATCGCGACGATCAGCGCGGGCGCGTTCTCACGCGGCAGGCAAAATATGTAGTGATGTTCGCAGCGCCGGATAGAGTGCGTCCAACTCTTTGAATACGCCCTGCCCGGCCGCTACGCAGGCAATGCCCGCTTTCAGCTTCGCAACGTAGGTGCGCACCTGCGCCGCGCCCCATTCCTTGCGTGTGTAGCGGACGATGCCGCGCAAGTCGGCTTCCGCGTCGTCGGTTAGGACGTAGTTCAAGCGCGGCCACCCTCGGCCAATTCCTCATCAAGAATCTGGTCGATGCTCTTGTCCGAGACCTTGCCCGACAACCCGGCTCCGATCCGGTCGTCAAGCAGGGTTTTCAGTTCCTGCCAGGCCTGATCGGCATCGGTGTCGCCGGGGAACAGCCGTTCGAGCACGTATTGCTTGATCGTCTTGCCTTGCACGGCAGCAAGCGCCTTGAGGCTTTGGTGCTGCTGGTCGGTCATATCAATGGTTAAGCGGCTCATGCGATTACCTCGTTGGGTCCCACATCCCCACATTAGCACAAATACAGGCAAGGGGCCATCCCTACCCTGCCCCTACGCGAGAGAACGATATGTCCGGCCGGTGCCGCATGTGTCATGACATTACTGGAATGCGGTCGCAGGTTCGGGGATTTGCGCGACGCTAGTTCGGCTCTCCGAGGTATAATGTAACCAAGCGCACCAGCTCTTTCTGGACCGCTGGATCATCAATAGCACCCCGTCGCGCCGCATTGTGAATCACCCCGTCTATCGCGTCTGAAAGCACGCGGCCGGCAACATGGTCGGCCTCGTTGGGCTGGCGCTTTCTGTATGTGGCGACGGCGTTCGAATAGTAGGAAAGATATTCAATCTCGAATTCGCTGCTGGGATTTCGATAAGCTTCCGAGCTGGGAGCTTCGTCCAGCAGAACGCGATGCAGGCCTGGATAAATGCTATGAGCTGCGACCACGGCTCGCACCAGTTCAGCGGCGAATTTCCCCGGTGACAGCCCATCCGCACGAACTTCCCGCATCACCGTAATGCTGTCGTCTAGGTGACGATGGCGAATCGCATCGACCAGAGAGAGCTTGTCGGGGAAATACTGGTAGAGTGAGCCGATGCTGACGCCGGCCAGCTCCGCGATCCTGTTCGTCGTAAATCCCGCCCATCCTTCATCGCTGAGAATGCGAGCACCGGCCTGAACAATCGTTTCGACCGTTGCGCGGGATCGAGCCTGTCGCGGCTCTTTGCGCATCACGGACGGCTGTTTTGTAATGCGAGTAGACAAGATGCCCGCCCCGTAGAAAATGTGAAATACTTGCTCACATTTCTAACCCTCGAAAGGATCGGTGGCAATGAGTACCTTGCTCCAAATGCTCTACGGCTATCACGCTTGGGCCAATGTCGATTTGTTCAACAAGCTGGAAAGCGTTGACCCTGAAAAACATGGCATAGAGCTGCAAACAGCCCTAGGGTTGATCAGTCATTATTATGTGGTCTCGCGGATATTCGCTGGCCATCTGCAAGGTGTCCCGCACGGATTCACGTCCGACAATCTCGAAGAAACGCCGGCGCTGGACGAACTTAAAACTGCCGTGACGTCCTCTGACCAATGGTATCTCGACTACCTTCGCACGGTCTCTCCCGCTGCCCTGTCCGAGCCGGTCGCCTTCACCTTCACCGATGGCGACAAGGGCTATATGACCCGCGAGGAGATGTTGACCCATGTGGCCCTGCATGGAGGCTATCACCGGGGCGAGGTCGGCCGCATTCTCTGGCAGCTTTCCATCACCCCGCCGTGGGATACGTTCACCGTTTATCTTCACCAGAGCGAGCCGGCGCGGCGGCAGCAGGGCGGCAAGCAGCCCGTTCCGGCCTGAAGGACAAGCCCACGTCGATCTTGTCGCACAACTCCTGAGTTTCGCGACAAAATCGCCGGCGCTGATCTTGCAGAGAAAAATCTGTCGCAAAAGTCAGATGCGAAAGTCGAGCTTGTGCGACAGACTTTTGCGACACAGCGGCAGCTATGCGGACGAAGCTGCCATTGCGCAGCGGAGACGATTGCTGGTATCCGATTGGGGAAAAAGGAGAACATCTTGCCCCAACTCATTGAGATACTGCTCTACAAGCTGAAACCCGGCACCGGGGGAGATTTCTTCGAAATCATGCAGAATGTCAGTGTCCCGCTGCACCGGCGCAATGGGATCGACGTGATCTGGAACGGTCAGTCCATGCATGACCCCGATGCCTATGGTCTGATCCGGGGCTTTGCAGATATGGCCGCACTGGAAGAAGAGCAGTCCAGATTCTATGCGAGCGAAGCATGGAAGACGGGGCCGCGCGAGGCGATCATCGCCCGCATAGAAACGGCGACAAAGATCATTGTCCCGATGAATGATGATGCCGTGAAGGGGCTACGGAAACAAGGATACCACGCCTTCGCGACCGGCGGCTAGATCGCCGTGCGTCCTAACGGACGCAAAGTGACGATCTAGTCCTTTGTCATTGCATCGGATTTTCCGAAAACCGGATTCCACTTTTCGGTCCGATGCTTTAAGGGCTCAAACTGACTGTCGCGAAACTTAGGAATTGCGCGACGACTGCCTTCCTAGTTCGGAATCGGAATCCTGTAGATCGTCCCATCGCCCCATGCCGCGGTAAGCAGCGAAGCCCCGTCAGGCGCGACCACCAGGCCGACCGGGCTGCGAAGCCCATCCGCGACGGCGCGGGACTGCCCATCGGCAAGGATTTCCCGCACGGTCGTTCCACCATAATCGACCACGAAAACGCGACCGTCCTTCGTCATCGCCACGCCGGGGCCGGGCGTGCCGAACGCCTCGCCGGCCTCGATGCGCGAGCCGTCCGGGCGCAGGATCGTGACGCCGCCGCCGATGTTGGAGACGACATAGCCATTGTCCGGCGTCTGGACCGCTCCGACCGGCGTTCGCAGGCCGTCAATGACCGGTTCCAGACCGCCGTTCCCGGTCACGGTGAGAATCTGGTTGGTGCGGCGGTTGGCGATCAGCAGCCGACCCGCCCTGTCGAAGCTCAACCCTGCCGGTGTCGCGAGGCCGGTCACATGCACGCTACGCTCGCCGGCCGGCGTGAAACGATAGACCTCATCGCGGGAATAGGACGCAACGTAGATCGTGCCGTCGGGGCCGATCGTCAGCCCGGAAGGGCCGGAAAGACCATCCGCGAAAGTGATCCGATTCCCGGCACGGTCGATGCGCGAGACGCGACCCGCGCCCCATTCCGCCACGAACAGATTGCCCGCGGCGTCGAACGCCATGCCGACCGGCGCGCTGAAACCGTCCCATAGCTTTTCCGGCGCGGCCGGGTGCGCATATGCGGCAGCCGGCCCCACGATCGGAGAAGCGGGAACCACGGCAAAGGCGAGAGCGGCGGCCAAAGAGCGGAGAGTGTTCATCATGCCGCTTGCTCCCGCTGGACGGGGAACCGGGCGGCGAAGATTTCCTTGGCCGCGAACAGCCCGTTGAGCGCCGCAGGGAAGCCCGCATAGACGGCCATCTGCATGATGGTTTCGGTGATTTCGGCCTTGGTCAGCCCGACGTTCAGACCGGCCTCTATATGGACCTTCAATTGCGGGATCGCGGTTCCCATCGCCGTCAGCGCCGCGATGGTCGCGATTTCGCGGCCGCGCAGATCGAGGCCGGGGCGGCTGTAAATGTCGCCAAACGGAAACTCGAACAGGTAGTTTGCGAAGTCGGGGGCAATGTCGGCCAGCGCGGCCACGACATTCTGGCCGGCCGCGCCGTCGATTTCAGCGAGCGCCCGCTTGCCGCGTTCCAGCCGGCTTTCACCGACGTTCGGGGATTGATGCGTCATGGTCTTTCATCCTCTTTTGGTTGCCGGCATATCCGGCAATCTTGGTGTCGAGGACGAGAAGGCAGGCTTGCAGTTCGGCTACGTGGGCGCGGACACGCTCGCGATGCTGCTCGAGCAACGCGCGACGCTCGGCTTCCGTGCCGACGCCGCGCTCCCGCAAGGCTGCATAGCGCAGCATCTCCCGAATAGGCATCCCGGTCGTTTTGAGGCGATCGAGAAATTCCATCCAGATCAGCATCGATGCGTCGTAGTCACGTTGGCCGGATTGGTTCCTGTCCGCCAGGGGAAGCAGCCCAATCCGCTCATAGTAACGGATGGTGTGGGCCGACAGTCCCGAACGCTTCGCCAGTTCGCCAATCTTCATGAACGCCCTTCTTCGTCACGACGCATGAGAAGTTACGGGTTAGAGCGCACTCTAAGTCAAGGGGGGCTGTCACCCAATAATGTCGCGGAAATCCCGAAACATGCGACTGGCCGCTTACAGATCGATTTCTGAATGCGATCCGAGGCGCGCGAGGATAAGCCGGTCATCCCCGACAAGCCGGCAGATCAACGCCAGATCGGGCTTTACATGGCAGCCCCGGTAATCCTTCCAGTCGTTCGACAAGGCATGATCCCGGTGGCGCGGCTCCAGCGGTTCACCGCTCGCAAGCGCCACGATCACCCGGCGCAATTCTGTATCCAGAATGCCCCGGTGATGCCCCTTCGCCTCGCGCTTGAAATCCCGCTCGAAAGCGGTCGTGCGTTCAATCGTCCGCATGGAGATCGTCAAACAACTCATCCACCGTGGCGAAGCGCTTCATGCCGCCCCGCTCTATCTCCGCGAACGCTTCCAGCGTCTCGGCGTTCGGCTGGAACAGAGCGGACGGAATCGCCTTGTCCTGCGCGATCCGCGTCATGAGCACCCGCACCACGTCGCTCACCGTCAGGCCCGACGCCTGAATGACCTGGTTGGCAACGTCCTGAATCTCACCCGGCACACGGGCTTGCACCATACGACTTGCGGCCACGTCACCACCTCCAGCATGTGTATTTCACTGCAATACACATAAGTTTTTCGCCCCGCGCCGCCAAGACGCCTCGGGTTTTAGGAATGACGCGACAGTCGTTTTCTTCTTCGCTGTCGTGTCTTCCGGCAAATTCGCCGCAAAAGGCGGGGTTCTGCACGCGACGTTTATGACGGCAGGCATTCCGTATTCCGGCTAGGCTGGGTGTCACGCCTACCGTTGGCCTTGGAAAACCCAACGGATGGGTTATTTTGAAGCATGGTTGTCGTCCACCCTGCTCACCGTTTCCGGTTCGAACACCGCGATCGCTTTCTACGGGAATGGCAGCATATTCATGGCCAGCTTGACTGACGCGGAGTTCGAGGCGGCCGAGGCTCGCGGCCGCGAGATGCTCGAAACCGAACCTCGTGCAACGTCCGTGCGCTATGACCGCAAGACCGGGCGTGTCGTCATCGATCTGGTGAACGGCTGCACCTACGCCTTTCCTGCGAAGCTCGTGCAGGACCTGCAAGGGGCCAGCCACGACGACCTTGCCGATGTCGAGGTCCAGGGCTTGGGCTTCGATCTGCACTGGCCGGCGCTGGATGCCGACCTTTACGTTCCCGCCCTGGTCGCCGGCATATTCGGAACGCGCGACTGGATGGCGAAGGAGCTGGCGCGGAGAGCGGGCCAGAGCAAATCCCCCGCCAAGGCGGCGGCGGCACGGGCGAACGGATCGAAGGGCGGCCGCCCGCGAAAGGCCGTGGCCGGCTGAGGCGGCCTGCGGATCATCGCAAAACTCAACCGCGAAAGCCGAGGTCTTGCGACAGACCTTCGCGATAGACCTTTCTTTCAAAAATCGGCAGCGCCCATTTCCGGGCTTCAGCACGTCCGTCGCGACGGCAGCCCTGCTGCCCTCGCGGCCGGCCGGCGCATGTTTCTCAACATCAAAACACAAAACGCAACATTCGGCTTCCGTATCCTCCCCCGGGACCGGAGAGCCACGGTCCGGATGGAAGATTGACGGCCGGGAGATGCCCGCCCGCAGGGGCGGCGGCGCGGACTTGCCAAGGATGGGTTGATGCGGATCTTGTCGAAGGGAACGGGGACCTGGTTGTTGGCCTGCGCCTGTTTCACCCTGGCCGGCTGCTCGGACGAAGAGCCGGCGCGGAAGGCCGCCGTTCCCAAGACCGGGGTCGCCGTCGTCGAGGTGAAGCCGGAGAAGCTGCCGGTGGTCGCGGAACTGCCGGGACGCGTCTCGCCCATGGTGACGGCCGAGGTGCGGCCGCGCATCACCGGCATCGTCCTCAGGCGCGTGTTCGAGCAGGGCGCGACGGTCCGCGAGGGCGACCTTCTCTACGTCATCGATTCCGAGCCGTTCCGCACCAAAGTCGCATCGGCCAGGGCGACGCTGGATTCGGCGCTGGCCGCCCAGGTGCTGGCCAGCAAGAAGGCCGACCGCCAGCGGCAGCTCCTGACGACGCAGGCGACCAGCGCCCAGGATGCCGACAGCGCCGTCGCCGCGCTCGCCCAGAGCAATTCCGACGTCGAGAAGGCCCGCGCCGACCTCCGGGCGGCCGAGCTGGACTTGCAGTATACCGAGGTCAGGGCGCCGATCACCGGCAGCATCGGCCGGGCGCTGGTCACCGAGGGAGCGCTGGTCAGCCCCACCTCCGACGTGATGGCCGTCATCCGCCAGATCGACCCCGTCTATGCCGACTTCATGCAGCCGGCCGGCAACCTCATCGCCCTCAAGACGGCCGTGGCCGACGGCAGGTTGCAGGCCGACGCCTCGGGCAGCGCCATCCTGAAGCTCGTGTCGACCGGCGGCGAGCTCTATCCGCACGACGGCCGGCTGCTGTTCTCCGAGGCGTCGGTCAGCGCCGCCACCGGCCAGGTCATCCTGCGCGGCGAATTCCCCAACCCCGAGCGCAACCTGCTGCCGGGGATGTACGTGCGGGGGCGGGTCGAGCAGGCGGCGCTCGACGGCGCGCTCGCCGTGCCCGAACAGGCGGTGCAGCGCGACACGGCCGGCAAGGCCCAGCTCTATGTCGTCGCCCCCGACGGCAAGGCCGAGTTGAGGCCGGTCGCGCTCGGCTGGATCGTCGACGGCCGCTGGGTGGTGATGGACGGCATCGCGCCGGGCGACAAGGTGATCGTCGAGGGCTTCCAGCGCATCGCGCCGGGCGCCGAGGTCGAGCCCGAGCCATGGACAGGCGCCCTTCCCGGCCGGACCGGCGGCGGACGGGGCTGACGGCAGATGGCGTCCTTCTTCATCGACCGCCCGGTGTTCGCCTGGGTCCTCGCCATCGTCATCATGCTGGCCGGCGCCATCTCGCTCGCCATCCTGCCGATCTCCCAATATCCGAACGTCGCCCCGCCGCAGATCAAGATAGCCGCCGTCTATCCGGGCGCCTCGCCCGAGGACACCTACGAGGGCGTCACCCGGCTGATCGAGGAACAGCTCAACGGCGTCCCCGGCCTCCTCTATTTCGAATCGACCTCCGACGCCTCCGGCTCGATCAACATCACCGTCACCTTCGAGCCGGGCACCGATCCCGACACGGCGGCCGTCGAGGTGCAGAACCGCGTCCGGCGCGTCGAGGCGCGGCTGCCGTCGTCGATCGTCCAGCAGGGCATCAGCGTCACCACGGCCGGCGGCGGCACGCTGCTCGTCGTCGCCCTGACTTCCAAAAGCGGCGCCACCGATGGCATCGCGCTCGGCGACTACATGAGCCGCAACGTCGCCGGCGAGCTGCGCCGCGTCCCCGGCGTCGGCAACGCCCAGTTGTTCGGCAGCGAGCGGGCCATGCGCGTCTGGATCGACCCGGACAAGCTGTTCGGCTTCAACCTGTCGCCGGCCGACGTCACCGACGCCATAACCGCCCAGAACGCCCAGGTGGCGGCCGGCCGCGTCGGCGCGGCGCCGGTCGGGCCGGAACGCCGCACCACCGGCTCCCTGCTGGTCAAGGGGCAGCTCACCACGCCGGAGGAATTCGGCGCCATCGTGCTGCGCGCCGAACCCGACGGCTCCACCGTCCGCCTCGCCGACGTCGCCCGCATCGAAATCGGCGCCGAGAGCTATACCACGTCGGTGCGCATCGACGGCAAGGCGGCCGCCGGCGCGGCGATCGAGCTGGCGCCGGGCGGCAACGCGCTGGCCGTGGAAGAGGCCATCCGGGCGCGGATGGACGAGCTCTCGGCCTCCTTCCCGGCGGATATCGCCTATTCGATCCCCTACAACACCACGCCCTTCGTCTCGATCTCCATCGAGAAGGTCCTGCACACGCTGATCGAGGCGGCGGTCCTGGTGTTCCTGGTGATGTTCCTGTTCCTGCAGAACATCCGCTACACGGTCATTCCCACCATCGTCGTGCCGATCGCCCTCCTCGGCACCTGCGCCGTCATGCTGGTGCTTGGCTTCTCGATCAACGTTCTCACCATGTTCGGCATGGTGCTGGCGATCGGCATCCTGGTCGACGACGCCATCGTCGTGGTCGAGAACGTCGAGCGCATCATGATGGAGGAGGGGCTGCCGCCCAGGGAGGCGACGCGCAAGGCGATGGGCCAGATCACCGGCGCGGTGATCGGCATCACGCTGGTGCTGACCTCCGTCTTCGTGCCCATGGCCTTCTTCCCCGGCGCGGTCGGCGTCATCTACCGCCAGTTCTCGCTGACCATGGTGGCCTCCATCCTGCTGTCCGCCTTCCTCGCCCTGTCGCTGACGCCGGCCCTCTGCGCCAGCTTCCTCAAGCCGGTCGCCGGGGGCGGGTCGCACGCCCGCAAGGGGTTCTTCGGCTGGTTCAACCGGGCGTTCGACCGGACCGCGCGGGGCTACGGCGCCTGGGTCGGCCGGCTGCTCCGGCGCAGCGGCCGCATGATGGTCGTCTATCTCGTGGTGACCGGGGCGGCGGCCTACATGTTCGTGCGCCTGCCGACCGACTTCCTGCCGGTCGAGGACCAGGGGGCGCTGCTCGCCCAGGTGCAGGGGCCGGCCGACGCGACGGCCGCCCGCACGCTGGAATCGGTCGCCGCCATGGAAGACATCGCGCTGGCCGACCCCGCCGTGGACAAGGTGGTCACCATCAACGGCTTCAGCTTCGCCGGCGCCGGCGAGAACGCGGCGCTGGTGTTCCTGACGCTGAAGGACTGGGGCGAGCGCACCGCCGAAGAGGCCGCGCCGCTCATCGCCCAGAAGCTCAACGGCGCCTTCCGGTCGATCAGGGACGCCGTCGCCTTCGCCACCGCGCCGCCGGCCATCTCCGGCCTCGGCAGCACCAACGGCTTCGCCTTCCGCCTGCAGGACCGGGCCAATCGGGGCTACGAGGCCCTCGTCGCCGCGCAGGACCAGTTCCTCGCCGAAGCGCGCCGGAGCCCGGTTCTCGCCGACGTGCGTGTCGAGGGCCTCACCGACGCGCCGCAGATGGTGCTGGCGATCGACCGGGAAAAGGCCAATGCCTTCGGCGTCGCCTTCGCCGACATCAACCGGACGATCAGCACCGCCATCGGCTCGGCCTACGTCAACGACTTCCCGAACGCCGGCCGCATGCAGCGCGTCACCGTGCAGGCCGAAGCCGGCAAGCGCGGCACCGTCATGGACATCCTGGCGCTGAGCGTGCGCAACGCCGAGGGCGGCGTGGTGCCGATCTCCGAGTTCGCCTCCTACGAATGGACCAGGGGACCGATCCAGATGGTCGGCTACAACGGCTTTCCGGCGGTGCGCCTCGGTGGACAGGCGGCCGAGGGCCATTCGTCGGGCGACGCGCTCGCGGAAGTCGAGCGGATCGCCGGGCTCCTGCCGGCCGGCTTCGGCTACGAGTGGAGCGGCCAGTCGCTGCAGGAGATCCAGTCCGGCGCCCAGGTGCCCATGCTGCTCGGCCTCTCCTGCGTCCTGGTGTTCCTGTGCCTGGCGGCGCTCTACGAGAGCTGGGCCATTCCGCTGTCGGTGATGCTGGTGATCCCGCTCGGCGTCGTCGGCTCGCTCGGCGCCGTCATGCTGCGCGACATGCCCAACGACGTCTATTTCAAGGTCGGCCTGATCACCATCATCGGCCTGTCGGCCAAGAACGCCATCCTGATCATCGAGTTCGCCAAGGATCTCAGGGCGGCCGGCAAGTCGCTGCGCGACGCGGCGGTCGAGGCGGGGCGCCTGCGCTTCCGGCCGATCCTGATGACCTCGCTGGCCTTCACGCTCGGCGTCGTGCCGCTGGTCATGGCGGGCGGCGCCGGCTCCAAGAGCCAGCAGGCGATCGGCACCGGCGTCATGGGCGGCATGATCACCGCCACCGTGCTCGCCATCTTCTTCGTGCCGGTGTTCTTCGTCTTCGTGATCGGCCTTCTGCGAAGCAACAAGGCCGGATAGAGCATTTTCGAGCGAAGTGGGCACCGGTTCGCGTGAAGAAAATGCGTCAATTCAAGAAGATAGAGTGCTTTCGCGTTTCCATGAAACGAGGAAGCGCTCTAGCCGGGCACGCAAGATTTCTTAACAAGACAAAACACGACCGAACAATCGCCGCGGCTAGGATTCCGATCCGGAAAGCAACAAACGGCCGGCGATTCCGACGACGCCCCCGGCCGAGGCGCCCCGAAAAGTTCATCCGCTCCTTCGAACATCTCCATGGAGACAATTGGTGCACACTGCGAACACCTTGCCGAAGCTGGCCTTTGCCGCACTTTCCGTGATGCTGGCCGCCTGCGCCAGCATCACGCCCGTTGCCTATTCGGGCCTGGAATCGTCGTCCTACCTGGCGCCCAACCCCGGCGACGCCGGCGGCCGCATGCCCTATCGCTACGTGACGCCCGTCGACTGGCGCGCCTACGACAGCGCCATCCTCGAGCCGGTGGCCATCTACCGCGGCGCCGATCAGCAGTTCGGCGACATGTCCGAAGCCGACAAGCAGACCCTCGCCGGCTACATGCGCGACAGGTTCACCGCCGAGCTGAGCCGGCGCTTCGCCTTCGTCGGCGAGCCGACGCCCGGCACGCTGCGCATCCGCCTGACGCTGACCGGCGCCAAGACCAACACGCCGGTGCTCGGCACGCTGTCCCGCTTCGACCTGGCCGGCGGCGTCTACAACGGCGTCCAGGCGGTGCGCGGCGGCGAAGGCGCCATGACCGGCGCCGTGGTCTTCGCCGTCGAGATCCATGACGCCTCGACCAACAAGCTGCTCGCCGCCTACGTCGAGAAGCAATACCCCAACGCCTACAACATCTCCGCCAGCATGGGGGCGCTCGCCGCCGCCAAGGTCGGCATCGACAAGGGCGCCGAGGAGCTGGCCGGGCGGTTGCGATAGGCGCCGCTTCAATAGGGTCGGACGCCGACGATGACGAGAGTTGCACGACTGGGAGCCCTGGCCATCGCCTGCCTGGCGATGGCGCCGCGGACCGCCGACGCCGCGGTGCCGAGCTTCGACTGCGACGGCGCCCGCTCGCAAGTGGAAAAGCTGATTTGCGGCGACGACGCCCTCGCGGCGCTCGATGCGCGCCTTGCCAGACGCCTCGCCCGGGCGCTGGCCCGCGCCGACGCCGACAAGGTCGCCGGCCTCTCCGCGGCCCAGCGCGCCTGGCGCGCCCGCATGCTGAAAGCCTGCGCGCAGGCGGACGATCCCCGCGCCTGCGTGGCGGACGCATACGACAAGCGGATCGGCGAGCTGTGACCGGTGCCGATGGCGGCGTGTTAACGGCGGCAACAAATCTAAACGGTTCTCAACAACACCACACGCACCAAAACGGCCCGGAGGGCCATGGTTGTCGCGGGCTTCGGACGGGATCTGCCGAAGCCACGGCTTTGGTGTCGACAAATGACGAGGCAGGGAAATGAAAAGCCATCTCATTGCCGCCGGCATGGCGGTCGCGATAGCGGCGGGACTCGCCGGTCCGTCCCAGGCCCAGGTGGTGATCTATGACGATCGATCCCCGGCCTACCATCCCAATCCGGGCGAGGCGGAAGCCTATTTCCTGCAAACCTGGAACCGCCGCCATGACGAGCGCGGCGGACGGAGGGTCTACCGCGATGACTACGGGCCGGAGGACGTCATCCGTCTCCTGGAGCGGCGCGGCTATCGCGTGAACCGGGTGGACGACGTCGGCGAGCGGTATCTGGTCAGGGCCTGGCGAGACGGCGACGATCTCCTGGTGAGCGTGTCTCGCCGGGGCGAGATCGTCGGCGTCGTCCATGATCGCTATTGACGGGCCGCCCTCGCTGAACGAGCCGCCGCCCATATCCGGGACATCTCCCCATGCGCATGCCCTTTCTGCTCCTGACCATGGCGTTGGTCACGCTCGCGGCCTGTACCAGCGAGCGGGACTACTACGGAGATCGCTGGCAACACGGCGATCCCCTGTTGCGGCGCGCCCCCTATTACCCCGACGGCTACCGGCGAAGCGGCGCCTGCGAACCGGCCGATGCCCTGGCGCAGGGACGGCGGGCCGGATTGCGGTCGCCGGCCGTCCGTGACGTGACGCCCGACCGCGTTGTCGTCGGCGGCTACGGTGGGCAGATCGTCTTGCGGAACCGACCGGGCTGTCCCTACGCCCGGTATTGAGCCGGCGCGGAAAGCGGCTTCGCGAAAGAATTAAATCGAAACCACCTGTTCCGGGTGAGGCCACGACTGGAATCCGGACAGATGAATGCCGGCTCATCCGCGAAGCCACGGCAACAAAACTTCACATCAAAGAACAGTACGCAACATCGACCCGAGTAAATCATCGAGCGGATTCAATTTGGCGCTTCGCAGGAAGCGTCCGCGTGCCAACTGGAGAACAGGCATGACAATGCGTAACAAAGTGATGGCTTTTGCGGCTTTGAACCTCGTGATGGCGGCCCCCGCCATGGCCGCCGACATGCCTGCTCCGGAGCCGGTCTACGTGCCCGGAGAGGAAGTACGGCCGGCTTTCGACTGGTCGGGCTTCTACGTCGGCGCGCAGGGCGGCTACGCCCAGAGCCAGGTCGGCTTCCGCGGAGAGTCCGATCGCGACCTGAGCGGCGGAACCTTCGGCATATACGGCGGATACAACTTCACCTATGCCGGCCTGGTGCTGGGCGTCGAGAACGACGTCAACTACAACTGGAACGACGGCGACAGCGTCGTCGGGCTGGATTGGGACGGCTCGGCCCGCGCCCGCGTCGGATATGCCTGGGACCGCATTCTGGTTTACGGCACGGCCGGCCTCGCCGCGGCCGGCGGCAGCGTCGACGTGGCCGGCTTTCGCAAGAAGGACGACGTTCTCATCGGCTGGACGGCCGGCGCCGGCGTCGAATACGCCTTCACCGACAACATCCTGTTCCGCACCGACTATCGCTATTCCGATTTCGGAAACGTCGACTTCGGCGATGCGCTCGGCGAGTTCGAGGCCGACCAGCACCGGGTGACGGTGGGCGTCAGCTATAAATTCTAGGGCATCGGACCGAAAGGCGGCAACCGGTCTTCGGGGAACGGGCCATGCGAACAAAACCTCCCCATCCTCGCCAGGACGGGGTAGACTGCGCTCAAGCGGGGGATTGAGGATCGGAGTTCTGAATATGCATAGCAGGCTGTTCGCCGCCGTCGCCCTTGCCGCCGCGCTGGTTCCCGCCATGGCCGGCGCCGCCTCCGCCGAGACCCGGCGCCATGCCGGCACCGCCGCTCCCGAGGCGGTCGCCGACCATGAGTCGGGCGGCAACTTCCTGACGGCCGTCCTGACCCGGCTGATCGTTCCGGAAGCCCGGGATCCCCGCCGGCCGCCCGTCGCCTACGCCGACAACCCCGATCTGATCGGCAACCGCCGCGGCTCCACCAACGCCATGTTCTGGTGACGCGCCGGCCGGAAAACCATGCTTTCCCACCGAAAGGCCGCCCCGCCGGGCGGCCTTTGCCGTAGGTTCAAGGGCGGCCGGGGCGTCTTCGCGCGCTTTGCCATGAAATTTTCGCCTGAACGCAAAGGCGTTTCGTGAACGGCAGCGGCGCCGTGTTCACATTGCCATCCCTCGCCAGGGATTAGACGAAAGTCGGTTTTCCGCGGCACACCGGGATTTTCCTGAGTTCCAGCCCGGGCGTTCAACTTCCCGCACACATTTTCGCGACCCCCGTTCAACTGATCGGCGCGCATACGTCAAGACCGGCCGGTTTGAACGTGATCGAGCGGCACCCAAATGACGGTCATCGGCAGCGAACAAAACGTCCCGCTGCCCCCCGTACGACAGTTCAACAACAGTTCAACGCCATTAAAAGACCGGAGATTTGATCATGAACGCCAAGTTCCTCGCCGCCGCCGTCTTTGCCGTTGCCCTCATGCCGGCCATCGCCAGCGCCGAAACCTTCTACGACCCGTCGGTCGACAGCGGCTCGTCGCCCTTCGTCGAACTGCCGACCCAGGTCAATCCCGCCAATGCCGCCGCCGCGGCCGCCGATGCCCAGCGCTACGCCAACGTCGCCGGCGATGCGGTGATCGGTACCCATGGCGCCTCGGCGCAGACCGTGGTCGAATACGATCCGGGTGCCGGCGATGGCCAGTCGTCCTTCGTGACCAAGCTGATCGTTCCGGGCGCCGGTGCTCCGATCGCCAGCCAGCGCAGCCTTCCCTACGCCGACAACGCCGACCTGATCGGCAACTGACGAGCCGATCGCCATAGGCTGACCGTTTAGGAAAGGCCGCCCCTCAACCGGGCGGCCTTTCGCTTGTCGAGACCGTTCCGGAAGCATATTGCGCGTCGAAAATTGCATTGAAACAAATGGATAGGACTTTTCCGGCGAACCTCTTTCACCCGGAAAGGCTCCCCGCCCTTGCCGAGGTGGCGGAAAAGTCGGAGGCTTGGGCGACGCCCACACCGGAGAACGGCCATAAGCCGGAACCTCCCGCGGCCGCTCTCATGCCTGGCACGGTTCGTGATGCGCGGACTTGCCCCAGGAGAATCCGGCTCGGATCCCCGCCGATCGATCAAGACGGAGATTTCGCAATGAGGCGAACGAAAGCCATGATCCTTTTTGCCAGCGCCGGCTTGCTGGCGTCATGCTCGCTTCCCTCCGACACCTCGCGACTGGCCCGGGAGAATTCGCTGGTCGCCGCCGCCCGCAGCAAGCTCGTCGGCCTGACGGATTCGGACATCCGCATGTGCGCCGGCTTTCCCACCGCCACCGCCCACGGTTCGGACGGCGACGAGATATGGACCTACAAGCGGGATTTCCCGCGCGGCAACATCAACCTGGCGGCGCCCATCAGCCTGTTCGGCAGCATTCCCGTGGTCAGCGGCTCGGCCAACGTCAGCTCGGGCGGCTACTGCAACGCGCAATTTCGCCTGAAGGACGCCAAGGTCACCGAGGTGGAGTTCGCCGGCGACAACAACACGGCGAGCGAGATCAACGGCCTCTGCGTCAGCATGATCGACGGCTGCGTCGTCTACGCCGACCGGCGCGGCGAGCGCGAACATCAACCGAAGTAACGGCCCGCCTCAGTCCGCCGCCTCATCTCCGCCGGCCATGATGGCCTCGATGATGCCGGCGAGCGCCGGTTCGAGCTCGCCGGCGCCGGCCTCGCGCAGCGGCGCGGCGCCGACCACGTCGCGCAGGATGCCGACCCCGGCCAGCAGCGCCGCCACCAGCGTCGCCCGCCGCGCCGACAGGCCGCCCCGCCGCTCCGTCAGCGGCGCCACGAATTCCTCGGCCAGCAAATCGGCCATCACCCGCGCCGCCTCCGGGCTGGAAAACGAGTGGATGACGATGTCGAAGGCGCGGATCTCGCCGCCGTCGCGCTGGCGCAGCACCTCCCGCGCCAGGGAGGCGGCGAGCCCATCGCCGGGACCGTCGAACAGCCCGTCCGGCCACAGCGTGGCTTCCAGCGCCGCGCGGAACAGCCTTTCCTTGGAACCGAAACAGCGGTGCACGTAGGCGACGTTGACGCCGACGTCGGCGGCGATGTCGCGCAGGCCGGTCGCCTCGTAGGACTGCCTCGCAAAGCGCCGCATCGCCGCCTGCAGGATGCGCGCGCGGGTCGATCCGGACAGGGCGGCGTCCGCGGCCGGTTTCATTTCGCCTCCCTGCAACCCTATTGCATGCACGAGAAATACTGTTAGCCTGCAAGTCGGTCAACAGCGGTTGACCGGCGGCTTCAGGGGCTGAGGGATGAAAACGTCGAGGGTTCTGCTTTGGGGCGCGGTCGCCGTCGCGGCGGTCGCCGGCGGCTACTGGGCCTGGCTGCGCTATGCGCAGGACGGCCTGCCGGCCGGCATCGCGGCCGGCAACGGCCGCATCGAGGCGGCGGAGATCGACATCTCGACCAAGAGCCCCGGCCGCGTCAGGGACATCCTGGTCGGCGAGGGCGATTTCGTCACCGCCGGCCAGACCATGGCGCGCATGGACATCGCCCAGCTGACGGCGCAGCGCCGGCAGGCCGAGGCCCAGCTCAAGCGGGCGCTGATCGGCATCGACACCGCCGGCAGCCTGGTCGAGCAGCGGCAGGCCGAGCAGGCGGCCGCCGAGGCGGTGGTCGCCCAGCGCGGCGCCGAGCTGGAGGCGGCGGAAAAGCGGCTGTCCCGCTCCGCCCAACTGGTGCAGAGCAACTCGGTCTCCCAGCAGACCTACGACGACAACCAGGCGAGCGAGCGGAGCGCCAGGGCCGCCCTGGCGGCGGCCGAGGCCCAGCTTGCCGCGGCCAAGGCGGCCATCGGCGCCGCCCGCGCCACGGTGGTCGACGCCGAGGCGGCGGCCGACGCCGCCCGCGCCGCCATCGAGAGCATCGCCGCCGAAATCGACGACAGCACGCTGCTGGCGCCGCGCGACGGCCGCATCCAGTACCGGGTGGCCGAGCCGGGCGAGGTGCTGTCGGCCGGCGGCCGGGTGCTCAACCTCGTCGATCTCGGCGACGTCTACATGACCTTCTTCCTGCCGACCGCCGAGGCCGGGCGGCTCGCCATCGGCACCGAGGTGCGGCTCGTCCTCGACGCGGCGCCGCGCTACGTGATCCCGGCCAAGGTGAGCTTCGTGGCCGACGTCGCCCAGTTCACGCCGAAGACGGTGGAGACCGAGGAGGAGCGGCAGAAGCTGATGTTCCGCGTCAAGGCGCAGATTCCGCCCGAGCTTCTGCGCAAGCACATCCAACTGGTCAAGACCGGGCTGCCGGGCATGGCCTATGTCCGCCTCGATCCGGCCGCCGAATGGCCGCGCGAGCTGACCGACGGGCTGGTGCAATGACCGCCGCGCCCGGCCCGGCCGGCGACGGCCCGCCGCCGGTCGTCCGCCTCGACCGGGTCGGCCTCTCCTACGGCCGGACGCGGGCGCTCGACAAGGTGACGCTCGACATTCCGGCCGGCGTGATGGTCGGGCTGATCGGCCCGGACGGCGTCGGCAAGTCGAGCCTGTTGTCGCTCATCGCCGGCGCCCACGTGGTGCGCGAGGGGCGCGTCGAGGTGCTGGGCGGCGACATCGCCGATCCCGACCACCGCCGCCGCACCTGCCCGCGCATCGCCTACATGCCGCAGGGGCTCGGCAAGAACCTCTACCCCACCCTGTCGGTCTCCGAGAACGTCGACTTCTTCGCCCGGCTGTTCGGCCAGGGCCGGCAGGAGCGGCGGCGCCGGATCGACACGCTGCTCAGGGCCACCGGGCTCGACCCGTTTCCCGACCGGCCGGCCGGCAAGCTGTCCGGCGGCATGAAGCAGAAGCTCGGCCTGGTCTGCGCGCTGATCCACGATCCCGACCTGTTGATCCTCGACGAGCCGACCACCGGCGTCGATCCCTTGTCGCGGCGGCAGTTCTGGCAACTGATCGACGACATCCGCCAAGAGCGGCCGTCGATGAGCGTCATCGTGGCGACGGCCTACATGGAGGAGGCGCAGGGCTTCGACTGGCTGATCGCCATGGACGGCGGCCGCGTGCTGGCCACCGGCTCGCCGGCCGAGCTCCTGGAGCGCACCGGCGCGCCGACCCTCGACGCCGCCTTCATCGCCCTGCTGCCGGACGACAAGCGCCAGGGGCACAGCGCCGTGGTCATCCCGCCGCGCGCCACGGACGCCGACGGCGATTTCGCCATCGAGGCCGAGCACCTCACCATGCGCTTCGGCGACTTCACGGCCGTCGACGACGTCAGCTTCCGCATTCCGCGCGGCGAGATCTTTGGCTTCCTCGGCTCCAACGGCTGCGGCAAGACCACCACCATGAAGATGCTGACCGGCCTGCTGGCGGCGACCGAGGGCACGGCCCGCCTGTTCGGCCGGCCGGTCGACGCCGACGACATCGAGGTGCGCCGCCGCGTCGGCTACATGAGCCAGGCCTTCTCGCTCTATTCCGAGCTCACCGTCCGCCAGAACCTCGACCTGCACGCCCGCCTGTTCCGCCTGCCGGCCGAGCGGATCGCCGGCCGCATCGCCGAGATGGCGCGGCGCTTCGACCTCGGCGACGTGCTGGACGCGCTGCCCGACGGGCTGCCGCTCGGCATCCGCCAGCGGCTGTCGCTGGCCGTGGCGATGATCCACGAGCCGGACATGCTGATCCTCGACGAGCCGACCTCCGGCGTCGATCCGGTGGCGCGCGACGCCTTCTGGCAGATCCTCTCCGACCTGTCGCGGCGGGACGGCGTCACCATCTTCGTCTCCACCCATTTCATGAACGAGGCCGAGCTCTGCGACCGCATCTCGCTGATGCACGCCGGCAAGGTGCTGGTCAGCGACACGCCGGCCGCCATCGTCGCCCGCCGCTCGGCCGGCTCGCTCGAAGAGGCGTTCATCGCCTATCTCGAGGACGCCATCGGCGAAAACGCCGCCACCGCCGCGCCGGCCGCCGCCCCGCCGCAGCCGGTGAAGGAGGCATCGAAGGCCGGCCGGCCGTCGGCGCCGCGGCGCCTGTTCGATCTCCGCCGCATGTTCGCCTATACGCGGCGGGAATCGCTCGAACTGCGCCGCGACCCGATCCGCGCCACCCTCGCCGTGCTCGGCAGCGTGCTGCTGATGTTCGTCATCGGCTACGGCATCAACATGGACGTCGAAAACCTGTCCTTCGCGGCGCTCGACCGCGACGACACCACGCTGAGCCGCGACTACGTGCAGCAGATCGCCGGCTCGCGCTACTTCGTCGAGAAGGCGCCGATCACCGGCTACGACGATCTCGACCGCCGGATGCGCGACGGCGAGATCAGCCTGGCCATCGAGATCCCGCCCGGCTTCGGGCGCGACGTGGCGCGCGGCCACGCGACCGTCGAGATCGGCGCCTGGATCGACGGCGCCATGCCGACCCGGGCCGAGACCGTGCTCGGCTATGTGCAGGGCATGCACCAGAGCTGGCTGACGCAGAAGGCGCGCGAGCGCTACGGCGACGCCGCCGTCGCCGGCGATTTCCAGATCGCCGTCCGCTACCGCTACAATCCCGGCATCGAAAGCCTGGTGGCCATGGTGCCGGCCGTCATCCCGCTCCTCTTGATGATGATCCCGGCCATGCTCGCCGTGCTCAGCGTGGTCCGGGAAAAGGAACTCGGCTCGATCATCAATTTCTATACGACGCCGGTCACCCGCTTCGAGTTCCTGGTCGGCAAGCAACTGCCCTATCTCGGCCTCGCCATGCTGAACTTCTTCATGCTGGTGGCGCTGGCCGTCTTCGTCTTCGGCGTGCCGCTCACCGGCAGCCTCGCCGCGCTCACCGCCGCCGCCCTGCTCTACGTGTTCGCCGCCACGGCGCTCGGCCTGCTGCTCTCCACCTTCATGAGCAGCCAGATCGCCGCCATCTTCGGCACGGCGCTGCTGACGCTCATTCCGGCCGTGCAATATTCCGGCATCATCGATCCCGTCGCCTCGCTGCAAGGGGCCGGCGCCGTCATCGGCCGGATCTACCCGACCACCTATTTCGTGACGATCGCCCGCGGCACCTTCTCCAAGGCTCTGGGTTTTCCGGACCTTGCCGGCGCCTTCCTGCCGCTTGTCGCCGCCGGCCCCATCCTGCTCGGCCTCGGCGCCCTCTTCCTCCGCAAGCAGGCGAGCTGACCCATGCGCATGGCCAACGTCCTCCAGCTCGGCATCAAGGAACTCCGCGGCCTCGCCCGCGATCCCATGCTGCTGGTGCTGATCGTCTACGCCTTCACGCTGTCGGTCTACACCGCCTCGACCGCCATGCCGGAGACGCTGAGCCGCGCCACCATCGCCATCGTCGACGAGGACCAGTCGCCGGTGTCCTCGCGCATCGTCTCGGCCTTCTACCCGCCCTATTTCGCGCTGCCCGAGCTCATCTCGCCCTACGAGATGGACCGGCGCATGGACGCCGGCACCGACACCTTCGCGCTGGACATTCCGCCCGATTTCCAGCGCGACCTGCTGGCCGGCCGGTCGCCGGCGATCCAGCTCAACGTCGACGCCACGCGCATGTCGCAGGCCTTCACCGGCAGCGGCTACGTCCAGTCGATCGTCTCCGGCGAGATCGGCGAATTCCTCGACCGCTACCGCGGCACCAGCGCGCCGCCGGTCGACCTCGCCCTGCGCGCCCGCTTCAACCAGTCGCTCGACAAGGGCTGGTTCGGCGCGGTGACCAACGTCATCTCGTCGATCACCATGCTGTCGATCGTGCTGACCGGCGCCGCGCTGATCCGCGAGCGCGAGCACGGCACCATCGAGCACCTGCTGGTGATGCCGATCACGCCGACGGAGATCATGCTGGGCAAGGTGTGGTCGATGGGCCTCGTCGTCCTCCTCGCCTCCTCCGTGGCGCTGGTGTTCGTCGTGCAGGGCGTGCTGAAGGTGGAGATCAACGGCTCGATGGCGCTGTTCCTGGCCGGCGCCGCCCTGCAACTGTTCGCCACCACCTCGATGGGCATCTTCCTCGCCACCGTGGCCGGCAGCATGCCGCAGTTCGGCCTGTTGCTGATGCTGGTGCTGCTGCCGCTGCAGGTGCTGTCGGGCGGCCTGACGCCGCGCGAAAGCATGCCGCAGATCCTGCAGGACGTCATGCTGGCGGCGCCCAACACCCATTTCGTCATCCTGGCCCAGTCGGTGCTGTTCCGCGGCGCCGGCCTCGACGTGGTCTGGCCGCAGTTCCTGGCGCTGATCGCCATCGGCGTGGCCCTGTTCTATCTGGCGCTCGGTCGCTTCCGGGCTTTCCTGCGGTGACGCCCGCCGCCGGAAAAAATACGCCGGCCATCGAATGGCGTGCGTGAAGGCCGGCCGGGGGTTCTTCACGCCTGGGGCGGCCGTTCGTGAGCGGCCGGGCGGCGGTTTTCCGCGGCCGGCGGCGGCTTTGCCGATCCGTTCAACTTCGCGCGCACGCTTTCGCGATTCCCGTTCAACTCGGCGGCGCGCACACGTCAGCGGCGGCCGGTTTCGGCGTGATCGGTCAAGGTGCAAATCATTGTCATCAGCAGCGGACAACCCCCTCCCCCCGCTGCTTGCCAACGACCATCGAACACCGGAGTTTCCATCATGATTGCCAGGTTCCTCGCCGCCGCCGCCGTCGCCGCCGCCCTCGTTCCCGCCGTCGCCAATGCCGGCCAGGTCTATTTCGACCCGTCGGTCGACAGCGGCTCGTCGCCGTTCATCGAGCTGCCCACCCACGTCAATCCGGCCAACGCCGCCGCCGCGGCCGCCGATGCCCAGCGTTACGCCACCGTCGCCGGCGACGCGGTGATCGGCACCCATGGCGCCCCGGCCCAGGCGGTCACCGAATACGATCCGGGCGCGTCCTCCGGCGATCCGGCCTTCGTGACCAAGCTGGTCGTCCCGAACCCCGCCAATGCCGAGGCGGCCGCCAGGGACGCCGCCCGCCTGCCGAGCGTCGCCTACGCCGACAATGGCGACCTGATCGGCAACTGATCCGACCGATCGCCACACGCCAAGCGAGTGCAGAAAGGCCGCCCCGAACCGGGCGGCCTTTCGCTTTGCCGGGCGATCCAAGGAACAATCGCCATCGGAGAAATACTTATCAAGGATGTTTCGCGGCGCCGGGGCCGCTGCGAAAGATAACGATCCAGGTAAACGCCGTTTTTCCGGCCGATCCGGCCCGCCCCACCGCCATCAAGTGCCATCTCGGGCCGCCGCCTACCTGCCGGGGCGAATCCATCACTTCGCCGGCGGCGCCGGCGCGGCGGCTTTACTCGAAAACTTCATGGCGGGGGCGGCGCGGCCGCGCTTCGCTTTTATCATTGAAAACTAAGGTTGTTTTTGCCATCCTTGACCTGCTCGATCTGGCGGGTTGGAAATGTTCAGCAAAGTGGCGGTCGACGACCTTGATCTTCGAGATCTCTTCAACGCCTCGGCCAACGCCTATGTCATCTTTACTCGCGAGCTGACGATCGCCGGCTGCAACGACGCCTATCTCAGGGCCGTCGGCCGCAACAGCCGGGAGGAAATCGTCGGCCGCTATGTCTTCGACGCCTTCCCGGTCGATCCCGCCTCCGACGAGTACCGCATCCTGACGGCGTCGTTCAACCGGGTGCTGGCCACCAACCAGCCCGATCACGTGGCGCTGGTGCCCTACAACACGTCGCCGCCCGGCGAGCCGCCGGTCGTCCGCTTCTGGAGCGCCACCCACTCGCCGCTCAAGAACAAGCAGGGCGAGCTGACCTACATTCTCCAGCACACCGAGGACGTCACCGAGCTGCAGGCGCTGCGCCAGCGCGACGCCCGCGCCAACATGGCCGAATCCGGCCTGCTGGCCCGTGCCCAGGCGGTGCAGACGGCCAGCGAAAAGGTGCTCGGCGAAATCGCCATGCTGCGCGACCTGTTCGAGCAGGCGCCCGGCTTCATGGCCGTGCTGACCGGCCCGGACCACGTGTTCCAGCTCGCCAACGACGCCTATCGCCAACTGGTCGGCCGCACCAACCTGATGGGGCGGCCGCTGGCCGAGGCGCTGCCGGAGATCGTCGGCCAGGGGTTCATCGACATCCTCGATCGCGTCAGGCTGACCGGCGAGCCCTATTCGGGGCAGGCGGTGCCGGTGTTCCTGCAATGGGACGGCAAGACGCAGCCGGAGCTCCGGCACGTCGACTTCGTCTACCAGCCGATCCGCGACGCCGCCGGCGAGGTGACGGGCATCTTCGTGCAGGGCCACGACGTGACCGAGCGCTGGCGCGCCCAGCGCGACCTGCAGCGGCAGACCGACCTGTTGCGCCTCGCCCAGGACGGCGGCGGCTTCGGCACCTACGACTGGGACCTCCAGAGCAACCGGGTGCACGGCACCCGGCTGTTCCGCGACCTGTTCCAGTTGGCCGACACGCCGGACGGCGTGCCGGTCGACGAGGTGCTGAGCCGCGTCCACCCCGACGACGCGCCGCGCATGGCCGCCCTGGCGGCCGGCGTCAGCGACGACATCGAGACGCCGCACGAGTTCAAGCTGCTGATCGACGACCGCGTCACCTGGATCGGCGCCCGCGGCACCATCGTCCGCGACGCCTACGGCGAGCCCGAGCGCGTGCTCGGCGCCGTGCACGACCTGACGCAGAGAAAGCAGATCGAGGAGCGGCTCGACATGGTGGCGCGCGAGAGCGCCCATCGCGTCAAGAACATCCTGACCATCATGCAGATCATCGCCGAGAACACGCTGCGCCGCGCCGCCTCGCTGGAGGCCGCCCGCAAGAGCCTCGGCGACCGCATCGCCGCCCTCAACCAGGCGCAGGTGCGCATCCTGGCCGGCCCCAAGGACAGCCGCCTCGACACCATCGTCCGCGACACCTTCACCATCACCTACCAGTTGGACGACCGCATCGTCATCGAGGCGGACGGCGACGCCGAGCTGGCGCCGCGCACCGGCCTCGGCGTAGCGCTTGCCCTGCACGAACTGATCACCAACGCCCTGAAATACGGCGCGCTGTCGGTGGCCGACGGCAAGGTGATCGTCGGCTGGACCCTCACCCCCCTCCCCGACAGCGGCGCGGCGCGGGTGAAGCTCGACTGGCGCGAGGTCGGCGGCCCGCCGGTGACCGGCGCCGCCGGCAAGGGCTTCGGCTCGATGCTGATCCGCAACAGCCTCGCCCACGACCCGATGGGCCGCGCCGACTGGATCGCCGCCCCCGACGGCGTGCGCTGCCAGTTCCTGTTCACCGCCAAGGCGATCGTCGAGACGGACAAGGAAGAAATCGCCGGCTGAACCGGGCGGCGAAGGCGGATTTCCGTGGGCCTTTTGGCGCCCTATGGCAATCCCGTGCCCTTTCCTGCCCGAGGTCCTGCGCCTGCGCGCAGGATGACAAAATTATATTTAGAAAACAAATACATAGCCTATCCATCGAGCACCCGGCAGATTCCCGCCACGCTGTCTCCCAAGCTGGTCCGGAAATCTGCCCTGGGTCCGCGAACGTTCCCATCACGCCGCCATCGCCGCGCGCATCGCCCCCCATAAATTGTCATCCTCGCGCAGGCGAGGACCTCAGGACGAGAAGATGATGAGGGATGTATCAGGCGCCCCAGCATTGCCGGAGCGCTATATCGGCCGCTCGCTCCATCCTGCCCGAGGTCCTCGCCTGCGCGAGGATGACAATCTATGGGGAGGGGAGGTAAGGATGGAGGGCGATGCGCTATCCGGCTGTTTCCTCTATATAAAACTGTCATCCTCCGCGAAGGCGGAGGACCTCGGGCAGGATAAAGCGAGCGGGCGCTATAGGGCTCCCGGGCGAAGGCGGCGAATAGGAGAACCCAGGTGGTTTTCCGCGGAAGCGATGCCGCGCTAGCCGACCGCCGCCAGCAGCCGCTCGAACATTTCCCTGGCGATCCGGATCACCTGCGCCGCCGCCGAATAGAGCGTCTGGTAGTCCTGGAGCCTGGCGGTTTCCTCGTCGATGTTGACGCCCGACTTCGAGGAGACGGTATTGGCAATCGAGGCCTGCAGCGCTTCCGTCCTGGTCAGGGCATTCTCGGCCGAAGAGGCGCGCGTCGCGAATGCCGCGACGATCCGGGACGCATAGGCGGTGAGCGTTCCCTTCATCGAGCCGATGCTGCCGGTGGCCGCGTAGCTGTAAGAGGTGGTCAGCGCCGAATTGAGGGCGTTGGCGACCAGCGTCGAGCCGGGGGTCAGCACGGTTCCCGAGGTTTTATTCGTGGAAAGCGTTCCGACCGCCAGCGTGCCGCTGTCCGCCAGCAGGCTCGACGACACCTTGATGTTGGAAGCCGAGCTGCCGGTGAACACGGCGTTGAAGCCGAAGAAGCTCGAAAAGCTCTGGCCGTCGATCGAGCCGTCGAGCGCGCCGATCGCCACGCCCGAGCCGTCGGTATCGGAGCTGATGCTCAACGTGC
>NZ_NQVN01000001.1 GCF_002770725.1 Pleomorphomonas carboxyditropha
CGGCCTGGTGGTCATGGCGGGGAGAAATGCACCCGATCCCATCCCGAACTCGGCCGTGAAACTCCCCAGCGCCAATGGTACTCCGTCTCAAGACGCGGGAGAGTAGGTCGCCGCCAGGCCTGCAAAGAGCAAGACACTAAACACAAGATCAAACCAAACAAACAACATCACACGACAACCTCTTCGCAAAACCACACAACACAACACACAAAAGCCCTCCGAGAGTAATCTCCGAGGGCTTTTTGCTATGCAGAAACAGGCAATCCCCAATCCATTGAAGCGGAGAGGCCCATAACCGCCACTCGCCAAGTCCGCAGGAGGGCCGCCGCCGAACGCGCAGGAGGACAGATCTATAGTTCTGTTCGCATATATAAATCTGTCATCCTTCGCTTCAGGCGGAGGACCTCAGCCAGAAAAGCGCAAAAGGCAAATATAAAACGCCTTGGAGGATTCTTTATTGTTTCAGGTGCGGCCCAAGCCGGTAGCAATCCTCAGCAGGGACTCTTCTCGGATGTTCCGGCCGCCACGAAGGCCAGCAATTCCTTCTCGTTATAGGGCTTGAGGATGATCGGCGATCCCCGGAGATCGGCGGGCAGCAGGTCCGTCATGACCAGGCCGGTCATGAAGGCGAAGCGGATGCCCCGCTGCTTCAGTTCGCGGGCCACGCCGAACGACAGTCCGTTGAAGAGATAGACGTCGAGCAACGCCGTCTCCGGCTGGGTTCGATCGAGGCTGTTGATGGCGTCGTCGGCCGTCGCGTACGGTCCGATGACCGTATGTCCGTTGGCGATCAGCAGATCCTCGAGATCCATGGCAATCAGCGGCTCATCCTCGAGGATGAGAATTCGCTTGCCGCCAGCCATGTATCACCTCGCGATCTTCAAGTTCACTTGCAATAGTTCTTGCTTTGATATTAAGGATGTTAATCGCGAAGGTCTTTTGTGTATGTCCAATGTTGAACATACCAAGTTGATCTTATGCGATTTTTACATCCGTAGGAAAACGTATGGCAGCGATAACGACGTCCGAGGGCAAGACCGGCAACAATCTCATCGATGCGTTGCGCCCCCGGGAAAGGGAGCTTCTGGTCTCACGTCTGCAGACATGGTCCGGCGCCGTCGGCCGCACGATACAAACGCCGGGCAGCCCGGTGGAATGGGCCTATTTCCCGATCGGCAAGGCGATGGCGTCCTATCGGATCACCTTCAGCGACGGACGGGAAGTGGAAACCGCGCTCATCGGCAGGGAAGGCGCCGTGGGCGGCATCGTCAGCCGCGGCCACCTGCCCGCCTTCGCCCTGGCCGTGGTTCTGTTCGGCGGCACCTTCGCCCGGATATCCCTCTCCGAGCTCGAAGCGCTGAAGGCCAAGGAGCCGGCCATCGAGTCGCTGTTCAATCGCTACGCCGATTGTCTCCTGGCGCAGGTATTCCAGGCGAGCGCCTGCAACGCCTCCCACACGCTTCAGCAACGCGCCGCCCGCTGGCTGGTCGCCGCCTGCGAGCGCACCGGATCCGACGAGCTGACGCTGACCCAGGAACAACTCGCCGGAATGCTCGGCGTCGGCCGCAGCTACACGACGCGCGTCCTCGGCCGCTTCAAGGCGGAGGGCGTCGTCGACATGCGCAGGGGACACCTCACGGTGCTCGATCACGACAGTCTGGCGGCTATGTCCTGCTACTGCAACGATGTGATCCGCAGCCATTTCAATACGGTGCTGAAGGGCGTCTATCCCGAGACCGAGCCGGAAAATGGCAAAGCCTACGGCTTGACTACAGCACCCTGAGGCCCAGCTCCTTCAGGAGCGACGTCGCCTGGGCGCGCGAGATGACGGCGCCGCGGAAATGCGCCGCGTCGCCGAGCCGGATGCCGCCGAGGTCGGCGCCGCGCAGGTCGGCGCCTTCGAAGCGGGCGCGCATGAGCTGCGCGTCGCGCAGGCTGCAGTCTTCGAACACCACGCCGCGGAAATCGGCGCCTTCCAGCAGGGCGCCGGACAGGTCGACCCGCGTCAGCGTCCGGTCGCGGAAGGACACTTTCGGCAGGCGCGCGTCGACCGCCAGCACCTCTTCCAGCCCGAGGTCGACGGTGCGGGCGTCGGTGAAGTCGGCGCCGGTCAGCTTCGAGCGGCGGAAGGTCGTGGAGGTCAGGATCGCCTGACGGAACAGGGCGTTGTTGAAGTCCGAGGCGACGATCTCGGCGTCGACCAGATCGGCGCGGCCGAAGTCGGCGAAGGCGGCCTTGCAGGCCGACCAGCGGCTGTCGGCGAGCCGGGTGCGGACGAGGCGGCAATGGCCGAGGTTGCAATTCTCGAACCGCCAGCCGCCGAGGTCGACCTCGCCGAACGTCAGGCCGCCGAGCTCGGCGCCGACGAGGCGACGCGGCGCGCCGGCGGCCAGCAGCCTGTCGAGGCCGGCCTGATCGACGGTCGCACCGGCAAGCTCGATCGTCGGGATCTCTGCCATGAGAGACTTGCCTTTGTCCCGCGATGCCGCCGAAACGGCTTCCTCATACCCATTCGCGAAGATGCTGCCGCATCCGCTCATTGAGGCAAGCGGAATACCAAGAGGCATTTTCAATGCCTCTTGGTATCACTCGCCTTCGAAGGCGATCAGCGTGCGGACGGCGACGTTGAGCGCCCGGAGCTTGTCGGCGCCGCCGAGCCCCGGCAGGTCGACGATGAAGCAGGCCGCCTCGAGCTCGCCGCCCATCTGTCGGATCAGGTTGGCGGCGGCGCTCGCCGTGCCGCCGGTGGCGATCAGGTCGTCGACCAGCAGGACGCGCTCGCCGGGCAGGATGGCGTCCTTGTGCATCTCGATCTCGTCGACGCCGTATTCGAGGCTGTAGACCATCGACACCGTCTCGTGCGGCAGCTTGCCCTTCTTGCGGATCGGCACGAAGCCGGCGCTGAGCTGGTGGGCGACGGCGCCGCCGAGGATGAAGCCGCGCGCCTCGATGCCGGCCACCTTGTCGATCTTGCCGCCGGCCCAGGGCTGCACCAGCTCGTCGACGGCGCGGCGGAAGGCGCGGGCATTGCCCAAGAGGGTGGTGATGTCGCGGAAGATGATGCCCGGCTTGGGATAGTCGGGGATCGCGCGAATGGTGTCGGCCAGGTTCATGGAGAGGCTTCCCGAAGAAGTTACGGCCCGTTCTAGAGCATCGGACCGAAAAGTGGAATCCGGTTTTCGGTCCGATGCGACGATCTAGCCAACCATCCCCCGGCCGCAACCGTTTCGGCCGGGTATCCCGCTTGGTCGGCAGGCAGGAAGGGCGCGTCCATCATCAACAGCGCGGGTAATTGAAGATCCCGATCATGGCGTTGAAGCGGAGCTGGAAGGTTCCCTGATCATATTGGAGCGCGTTGTTGAGATTCCAGGCAGGGGCGTCGGGCCGTGGAACGTAATCGCCATGCTCGGCATGCTGAATGACCGTCCGGCCCAGCGCCAGAAAGTCGTTGATGGCGCCCATCATGCTGGTGCAGCCGTTCGGCGTCGCTTCCTTGACCTTCCTGTCCCAGCCGTCGGCCATGGCCGCGACCTGATCCAGGCTGGCGCGGAACGGTTCGATCGCCTCCTTCGATCCCTGGGTCTCGAAAACGGCGTCGCCGAGCCTGACGGCCTGCTTGGCATTGAGGATCAACCCGGCGCGGTAATAGTCCTGCGAGTCCTTGGCAGCCTTTTCGAAAGCCGTTCGGGTATTGAGTTCATCCCGCTTCTCGATGCCGGACAGGAAGGCCGCCTCGGCATTCGCCACGTCCGTCAGGGCGGCGACATAGGCCGCGTTCCGCTCGCGCGCCTTCTTGCCGCCGTCGGACAGGTAGCCCTTCGAGTCGGCATAGTTGCCGAGCTCGGAATCGATCGGCTCGAACTTCTTCAGCGCCTCCTCGAAGCTTTTGGCCGGCGCATCGATTTCCGGCATGGCGAAGGGCAGGGCCGTCGCCTTGCCCAGCTTTTCCTTGATGTTGGTAACGGCGAGCGAGGACGCGACGGAATAGTTGTCGAGCTTGTTGCCGGATATCACGTCCGGCTCGCGATATTGCCGATAGTCCGACAGCTCCTTGGCAAAGGGCGTATTCAGGCTGTTCGCGGTCTCGACATAAGCATTGTACTTGGCAATTTCCTGCTGTTCGGCGGAGGATTGCGTTTGCTGCTCGGCGGAGGATTTCTGATCATTGCATGCGGAAAGCGCGAGGCTGCAGGCGAAAAGGATGCCGGCGGAAATGGTATTCAAGCGCACGTTTTTCTCTCTATCGGCTGTGGGTATCGGTCGATGGACTCAGGTTTGCTGAACGCGATAATGAAATGCATTTTCCTCCGGGTCCAGTTCCGGAAACGTTCGGCCGGTTTGTTGAAACGCAAAAAAGGGCCCTGTGGAGGGCCCTTTCTGCGTTGGCCGTGCGAGGGTCAGTGGGCGATGTCGCGCCAGACCTGCCGCTTGACGAAGTAGAGGATGCCGGCGAAGACGATCAGGTAGAGCATCACCTTGAAGCCCAGCTCCTTGCGGGCGTCGAGATGCGGCTCGGCCGCCCACATCAGGAAGGCCGACACGTCCTCGGCATACTGCTGCTTGGTCTGCGGCGTGCCGTCGGCATATTCGACGACGTCGTCGTCGATCGGCGGCGGCATGCGCAGCGAGATGCCGTTGATGAAGTGCGGATTGTAATAGGTGCCTTCGGGCACCGTCACGTCTTCCGGCGGGTCCTGGTAGCCGGCGAGCAGCGAGGTGATGTAGTCCGGCCCCTGCTCCTGGTAGGGCCAGAACGCGTCGAATATGAACCAGGGGAAGCCGCGATGGACGGCGCGCGCCTTGGCGATCAGCGACAGGTCGGGCGGCAGGGCGCCGCCGTTGGCGGCCCGCGCCGCGTTGTCGTTGGGGAAGGGCGAGGGGAAGGGATCGGAGGGCAGGCGCGGCCGCTCGAACATTTCGCCGGCGTCGTTGGGGCCGTCCTCGATGGCATAGGTGGCGGCCAGCACCTTGACCGCGTCCTCGCTGAAGCCCGGCCCGCCCTCGTCGGCGAGGTTGCGGAAATTGACCAGCTTCATGGCATGGCAGGAGGAGCAGACATCCTTGTAGACCTGATAGCCGCGCTGGAGCTGCGCCTGATCGTAGCGGCCGAAGATGCCGGCGAACGACCATTCGTGGCGGGCGGGCTTCAGAAGCGGATACTCGACCGCCTCCTCCTGGGCGACGGCGATCGAGGCGGTGAGGGCGATGCCGGCGGCGAGAGCGGCGGCGGCCCAACGGATCATCTTGGCAGTCATGATTTCTCTCCGTCGGGCGTCAGTGTGCCGATTTCGCCAGGATCGCGTCGTTGATCGATATCGGCAGCGGCTTCGGCTTCTCGATGTAGCCGAGCACAGGCAGAATGACCAGGAAATAGGCGAAATAGTAGAAGGTGCTGAGCTTGGCCCAGACCACGGCCTGCGCGCCGAGGATGATGTCGTCGGTCTTCACCGAGCCGAGGAAGCCGAGGAAAAGCGCGTTGAGGCCGAACAGCCAGAAGGCGACCTTGAAGATCGGCCGGAAGCGGCCCGAGCGCACCTTGGAGGTGTCGAGCCAAGGCAGGAAGGCCAGGACGGCGATGGCGCCGAACATGGCGAGCACGCCGCCGAGCTTGGAGTCGATCGGCCCGATGTTGAAGTCGATGGCCCGGAGGATGGCGTAGAACGGCAGGAAATACCATTCCGGCACGATGTGGGCCGGCGTCGACAGCGGGTTGGCCTCGATGTAGTTGTCCGGGTGGCCGAGGAAGTTCGGCTGATAGAAGACGAACCAGCCGTAGAAGATCATGAACAGCACGATCCACAGCACGTCCTTGGACGTGGCGTAGGGCGTGAAGGGCACGGTGTCCTTGTCGCTCTTCGCCTCGATGCCGAGCGGATTGTTCTGGCCGACCACGTGCAGCGCCCAGACGTGCAGCACCACGACGCCGGCGATCAGGAACGGCAACAGATAGTGCAGCGAGAAGAAGCGGTTGAGCGTGGCGTTGTCGACCGAGAAGCCGCCGATCAGCAGCGTCTGGATCGGCTGGCCGACGAAGGGCAGGGCGGTGAAGAAGTTGGTGATGACGGTGGCGCCCCAGAAGGACATCTGGCCCCAGGGCAGCACGTAGCCCATGAAGGCGGCGGCCATCATCAAGAGGTAGATGATGACGCCGAGGATCCACAGGATCTCGCGCGGCGGCTTGTAGGAGCCGTAGTAGAGGCCGCGGAAGATGTGGACGTAGACGGCGATGAAGAACATCGACGCGCCGTTGGCGTGGAGATAGCGGATCAGCCAGCCCCAGTTGACGTCGCGCATGATGCTTTCCACCGAGTGGAAGGCGACGCGGCTGTCGGCGGCATAGTGCATGGCCAGCACGACGCCGGTGACGATCTGCACCACCAGCATCATGGCGAGGATGCCGCCGAAGGTCCAGAGCGCGTTGAGGTTGCGCGGCGTCGGGTAGGAAACGGCGGTGTCGTGCAGGAGGCGGACGACGGGAAGGCGCGCCTCGAACCACTTCCCGATGGCCGTCTTCGGGACATAGGTCGAATGACCGGACATGGAATACCTCGTCGGGAAGGGCGATCAGCCGATGCGGATCTTGGTGTCGGAAAGGAAGGCGTAGGGCGGGATCGGCAGGTTTTCCGGCGCCGGCCCCTTACGGATGCGGCCGGCCGTGTCGTAGACCGAGCCGTGGCAGGGGCAGAACCAGCCGCCGAATTCGCCGGACTCGTCGAGCGGAATGCAGCCGAGATGGGTGCAGACCTTGGTCATGACGAGGATGTTCTCCTTGCCGGCGGCGGCGCGGTTGGCATCGGAGGCGTCGGCGGAGGCGTCGGCATTGGCGTTGCGGGCCAGCGGATCCTTCAACTCCTCGAGCTTGACGGTCTTGCCTTCTTCGACTTCCTTCTCGGTACGGTTGCGGATCACCACCGGCTTGCCGCGCCACATGATGGTGATCGCCTGACCGGGCTGGACGGCGGCGATGTCGACCTCGACCGACGCCAGGGCGCGGGTGGAGGCATCGGGGTTCATCTGGTCGATGAACGGCCAGGCCGCGGCAGCAACACCAACCACGCCGAAAGCACCGGCTGCATGCAGGAGGAAATCGCGGCGGGTTGGTTCTGCCGGTGTGTCACTCTCAGCCAAGATCGCTTCCTTTCGCGCGGGGAGCGGCCGCCGCCGACCGGCTGGCGACCGCCTCACGGCCCCGCCGCCGCCACCCCGTCCGTGGCAGTCGGTGCGGGCGTGAAGAAGAGGTTTCAACAACTTGCCCGGCCTCCGCGGCGGGCGTCACTACGCCTTGCTACGGATGGCTCTCCGGCCCTCTTTATGCATCAACGCCAAGCGTTGTCCAGTTGGTCCGGTTGAGAATTTGGTCTGATTTTTGGATTTATTCCAAAAAGATCGGGCGCCCTACAGCTCGCCGGCGATCCGTTCCCTTTCGGCGTCCGCGTCTTCGTCGTCGAGGTCGAGGAAGCCGCCGGTCTGGCGGCTCCACAGGCCCGCATAGACGCCGCCCCGGGCGACCAGCTCGGCGTGGCTGCCCATTTCGACGATGCGGCCGCCCTCCATCACCACCAGGCGGTCCATGCGGGCGATGGTGGAGAGGCGGTGGGCGATGGCGATCACCGTCTTGCCTTCCATCAACAGGCCGAGGCTGTCCTGGATCGCCGCCTCGACGTCGGAATCGAGCGCCGAAGTGGCTTCGTCGAGGACGAGGATGGGGGCGTTCTTCAGGAGCACGCGGGCGATGGCGATGCGCTGGCGCTGGCCGCCCGAGAGCTTGACGCCGCGCTCGCCGACATAGGCGTCGTAGCCGGTGCGCCCCCTGTTGTCGGTCAGCTCGGGGATGAATTCGTCGGCGTGGGCCATGCGGGCGGCGGCCAGCATCTCCTCGTCGCTCGCGTCGGGCCGGCCGTATTTGATGTTGTCGCGGATCGACCGGTGGAGCAGCGAAGTGTCCTGGGTGACGACGCCGATCGCCGCCCTCAGCGAGTTCTGCGCGACGGTGGAAATATCCTGGCCGTCGATGCGGATCACGCCGTCGGTCAGGTCGTAGAGGCGCAGCAGCAGGCTGACCAGCGTCGACTTGCCGGCGCCGGAGCGGCCGACCAGGCCGATGCGCTCGCCCGGTGCGATGGTCAGCGTCAGGTCGTCGATGGCCGGCCGGCTGCCGCCATAGCCGAAGCTGACGCGGTCGATATCGATGCCGCCACCCTTGACGGCGAGCGGCCGGGCGCCGGGACGGTCGGTGATCAGCTGCGGCCGCGACAGCGAGCGCACCGTGTCGTCGAGCGTGCCGACGCTCTCGAACACGTCGGACAGGCTCATGGTGGCGAGGCGGGAGAGCTGCTGGATCTGCAGCGTCATGGCGATCACCGAGGCGATGTCGCCGGGCGTGGCGAGGCCGTGGCTCCACAGCAGCACGCCGACGAGGCCGCTGGCGGCGAGCAGCAGGCCGTTGAGGAAGGTGAGCAGGCTAGACAGGCCGGTGAGCAACCGCATCTGCTTGCCGGTGGCGGTGACGCCGCTTTCCAGCGCCTCGCGCACGTAGGCGTCCTCGCGCGTCGAGGCGGTGAACAGGCGCACCGTCAGGTAGTTGGAATAGCCGTCGACCAGGCGGCCGGAGAACACCGAGGCGGTATCGGCCACCTCGCGGGCGGCGGCCCGGCTCCTCGGCACGTAGGCATAGACCAGGATGGCGTAGGCCACCGTCCAGACGATCAGCGGCGCGGCGAACAGCGGATGGCGGACGAGCAGGTAGCCGACGACGCCGGCCATGTAGAGCACGACGAACAGCAACTGGTCGGCGAACAGACGGATCAGCGAGCGGATCGCCTGGCCGGTCTGCGTCACCTTGGTGGCGATGCGGCCGACGAAGTCGTTCTGGAAGAAGGAGATATCGGCGCGGGCGACGAATTCGTGGGTGCGCCAGCGGACCAGCGTGCCGATGTTGCGCGACAGCACCTGGTTGCGGACGAGCTGGGAGAGGAAGGTGACCAGCGGCCGGGCGGCCAGGAGCAGCAGGATGAACAGGACGACGATGCGCCAGTCGATGACGCGGACGCCGGCCCGGTCGGCCTCGGTCACCGCGTCGATCAGCCAGCCGATGCTGATCGGCAGCAGCACCTCGATCAGCGACAGCATGAGGGTCAGCACGGCCATCACTGCCAGCGGCCAGCCGGTCTCGCCGAGGAAAAAGCGCAGGATGCGCCACTTGGTGGTGGGCGGCGTCAGCGGATGCACGCCCGACGTCGGCTTGAAGGGATCGATCCGACCCTCGAACCAGGCAAACAGGCGGGCGATGGGCGAGAGGAGGGAGGGCATGAAGCGAATGTGGCTGTGACGGCGGGAAGGGCAAGGGAGAAATGGTAGGGGCGGGGAAATTTCGCGTGATTCCGGTGGTTCCTTGCCTCAGTCAGTCGGACGGGACGTAACGGAGCGTGCCCGCTCGGCGCGTTGGCTTGCCGGTGTCGTTCGTATGATTGATGCCGTCCATCACGGGCACCTCGGAGAAGTCGAATGGGCTTACCCCGTCGAGGCAAGCGACGTTCACGGCATGGAGGTTTGGATCGGATCGACGCTGATGATGGGTATATATGCCGCAGCGGGAACAGAAGAAATGCTTCACTGTTCTGGTGTTGAAGCGATAGGTGGTCAGCATGTCCTCGCCCTTGAGGATATTGACCCCGCCCATTTCCGCCATGACGACGACGGCGCCGCGCATCCGGCAGTAGGAGCAATTGCAGCGGCGGATCGAGCTGAAGCCGTCACTGAGCGCCACTTCGAAGTGTACTGCACCGCAATGGCATCGACCCGTCCGAATGTTCGTATCTCCCGGCATGATATGCCTCCTATTCGGATCGCTTCGACATCCGGCCTTGGCGGAAGGGTTCGGTCTCGTTGTAGACGTCCTCGGGCGGACCGGTAGTTCGCCGGCATCCGCCTTATCCAAGGTGGCTGTCCCCGCCTCCATGCCGGTACCAGCTATTCCTCGTTCGGCCCTGTCCGCCGGTACGATTTGGCCACGAAACGGTTATTAGCGGAAAGTACTATCTATGCCGCTCTGAAGAAGCTTTTTCCTTCGTCATAGCTTTCCGCTTGACCGAGCCGTTCCAGAGAGTGAAGCACGTCTCGCACGTCGGCTAAGGTCTCGGTCGACGATGTAAATGCAACGGCGATTTCCTCTGCTGTGAGAGGTGCTTTTGCACGGGCCATAAGGCTGAGGACCACCTGTGCTTGGTCCTGTCTTGCGGCTGGGAAGGGGATCTTCTTCGCCCGTACCTTGGTGGAAAGGATCGCTTGGACGCGGTCGCCGCGATGTGCCAGCGGACCAACCTTGTCGATCTGATACTCGGGCCGCAGCCATTTGATGAAACCCTGGCGCTCTTCGGCGGCTCGGACTTCGTTCAACTGGACAAGGCTATAGAGGATTTCTTCGACATCGATATCCGCGTGCCATCCGTAGGATTTCACGACGGCAGCGTCCAGCCGATCATGAAGCTCTCGCAGGATAAGGACACGTCCACGGCTTCGAATGTCCTGATCCTTGCGGGATAGTGGGGTGCCTGCTCGGACGGCTTCAAGGACATTGTAAAGTGCGGTTAGAGTCAGTTCGGGATGCTCGGCAAGGATTTGCTTGCGCGTAATATCCAATTCCTCTGCGATCACGCTAATTTCGGCGCGGATCGATGCACTGGCATGAGGAAACGGGAAGGGATCGAAGCACCGAGACTTTGAATATCTTGGATCGTTGCCGACGCCCTGGCGACCTCCAGTGCGTAAAGCCCAGGCCACATGCACCTTCGAAGACAATACGCCGAGATGAAAGGAGTTATCCGACGCAATCGCGACCAGCATGTTGTCCGGAAGCACTTCGGCCTCCATGAACTGGAAGATGCGGTGCTTCATGGTCTCCACGGTGGCGATATAGCGGGGCAACCCTTCCAAAGCGGGACGTAATTCGGTTCTGGGCTTTCCGAATAACCACCAATGATCAAGGTAGTCTCGCGCATCCTGAGTAGGAGATTTCGCGAACGTATCAACACGTTGCTTTCGAACTGTCTCAAGAAGGTGTTGGTAGACTTCGGGAAAGTCGCGTCGGGCCTCGTCAGATGTCTTGCCAAACAGGTCGATAACCATCACTCCCCGTGATCGATATGTCAGATCCTTGCCGTTTCGATACTCACGGATGTGCCGACCAAGGCCCGGTCGCTTTCCAAGACCGAGCTCAAGTGCTTTCTCCTGTGTGACAATGAAGCCGTCACCATGCAGCTTCACTCCCGGTGAGCAGATCGCATGGTTTGCCATCAATGCCTTCGATTTGGTGACATCCACGCCGATCGTGAGATCGGGATTGATCCTTCCTTCACGTTCAACGAACTCGATCATGGGTTCGTCCGTGTCGAGACCTCCCTCTTTCGTCACAAGGCGCAAAACGCCATCTCGTTCACCGGCCTCAGCTACGGTCATGGCAATTCTGACCGCGGCCGCATCCTTCGATGCTTTGGTCCACGGATGATCCGGGATAGCGAGCACCAACGAAACGGGCGAAGTGCCTGCCAGATGTCTTTCGAGGACGCGCCGCTGGAATACCTGCGTTATCGAATTGGTCGTGACGAAGCCGAAACGGCGCAGCCGAGTTCCCTTCCTTACGAGCAAATCGGCTGATCGGTCCCACCAATACATCACGAAGTCTGCCGCAGGATTCATCTGCGGATTAGCCCCCCATAGGGCCTGGGCGTAACCCGCACCCAGTCGCCCGCGAATGTCCTTTCCACCAATGAAGGGAGGATTCCCAACAATGAAATCGGCCTCTGGCCAATCGGCGTTGATCGCGTTCGGGTAGACGTAGGTTTCATTGCCTTGACCATCGGCCACTGGTTTGCCCAGTGCATCACGCTTGAGTTGCGGATGGGGGTAGCCCGACCAAGTGATGAGAGCATCCTTCGCGTGAACATGGTCACTGCTGCTCATCACTGGTTCGGAAGGTGCCGTGGATCGGGTTCGTATATGCCATTGTATGTAGCCAATCCAGAGGACTAGCTCGGCAATCTCGACGGCTCGCTTATTAAGCTCCATACCAAAAAACTGCTCGGGCTTTACCGATATGTCCGCAACGCGCGCGACCACTTCGTCGCCACCGATATCCTGCAATTGCTTGAGCGCCTCGCCTTCCAGCTGCTTCATCCGGCGGAGGGCGACGTAGAGGAAATTCCCGGTACCACATGCCGGATCGAGTACCCGCACGGTCGCTAAGTGCCTTAGGAAGTCTTCAATCTCGCGAATGGCTGCTGCGGTCGAGCCGCTCCGCATCGCGCGCTCGGCCGCAGATTGATGACCGATCCAGTCCTCGGTAAGGGGTTCGATGATCGTAGCATCCACGACCCGTTCGACATATGCGCGTGGCGTGTAATGCGCGCCAAGACGTTTGCGCTCAACAGGGTCCAGCGCCTGTTCGAACAGGGTGCCGAATATTGCCGGCTCCAAATCGCACCAATCGGCATCCGACGCATCACGAAGAAGATGTATCTCGTCCTTGGTCAAGGGAAGCGACGCGGCGCCCTTGAAGAGTTTGCCGTTGAAGCGAAGCAATTTCTCGCCGATGCCAGGCGAGTAATCCCCTCGATCCATGTGCCGCCAGAGATCCTCGATCTCGAAGGTAAACCGCTTGGGATCGTCGAGACACCTCGTCAGAAGCTCCGTGAACCCCTTCTTGCGGAGAAGCCCTACGTCCTCGACGAACATCGTAAAAAGACACCGCATGAGGAAAACCGCGACGCTACGAGCCTCAAAACCGCGTCCTTCAAGGGCTTTCGAAATTTTCGCAAGCTGCCCGGCAATCTCTCTGGTTACCTTGGCTGTCTTCCGTGCAGGATCCAGGGATTGAGGCTCTTCCCATACGGCACGTAGCAGTTCTCGTGTATCAGGATTCGCCAACTGGTTAAGTTCGATGCGGAACTGTCGTGCATCGGGGAACTGGGAATAATGACGTCCATGACCGGAAAAGTCGGCGTAGAGTTCTATAGCTCGCCCCACATCGCACGCGATGATGAAGGGCGGATATGGATGATCGAGGGGTAATGAAGCCGCATATCGCTCGGCCTGTCGGCGCGCCTGGACCATGACGTGATCTAGGCCGGAGACCACTGTGTCGGCGGGTTGTCTCTCCATAGTAGCGAATAGGTCCGTCTGACCTTCTGGTATCGCTTTCTTGCCGCCGTGAAGTCGGTTCTGCTTTGCTTCGAGGATAAAGCACCCTCGCTTGTAGAGATCGATGCGCCCGGCCTCAATTGTTCCGTCCGGACGTTTTCTTTCTACGCGCCGTTCAAACACGTAGTCATTGAAGTGATGGGCAGCTAATGCAGGATCGGGGCGTCTGACCTCAATCACATCGCAAAGCTCTGTTAAGAAAAGAGAATAGTTTGCCCGTTCTTGACCACCGTCAAGGTTAGACCATCGCCCAATAAAATCGGCGATTGTTAATTCTTTATTAACGTTTTTCCCATGTTCCATGTAAAAAAATAACATTATTCAGTTACTAAACGATAAATAGGAATCCCCAAGTTGCGGGTAAGCTACTATCGATATAGTCTTGAGAATGTAGGAATTTCGAAAGGGCAGTGGGAGCTAAATGATTACTTCGATGAGATCGCCGTAGAAGCGGACCAAGCGCTTCCGATCCCAAAACTGTCTGGCGCAGTCCCCATTTTCGATGTTTGGACGATTCGCCGCCGTTCCAAATTGGCGAGCTTAAAAGGGCAGAAACGGGGGAATTCCAGATGGTTGGAGCCTAACTCAACCCCGCCAAAACAGGCCTCTGCATCGCTCATCCGCCCGGAAAGTCGTCCGACTTTCCGGGCGGATATTTTCTCTCACGCATCCGCCTTATCCAAAAAGTCCGCGACTTTTCGGGCGGATGCCTCACCCTCGTCGACCAGGAACCCACCAGTCTGCCGGCTCCACAGCCCAGCATAAAGGCCACCCCTGGCGACGAGGTCGGCGTGGCTGCCCATTTCGACGATGCGGCCGCCGTCCATCACCACCAGGCGGTCCATGCGGGCGATGGTGGAGAGGCGGTGGGCGATGGCGATCACCGTCTTGCCTTCCATCAGCGCGCCGAGGCTGTCCTGGATGGCCGCCTCGACGTCGGAATCGAGCGCCGAGGTCGCCTCGTCGAGCACCAGGATCGGCGCGTTCTTGAGGAGCACGCGGGCGATGGCGATGCGCTGGCGCTGGCCGCCGGAGAGCTTGACGCCACGCTCGCCGACGTGGGCGTCGAAGCCGGCGCGGCCGCGGTTGTCGACGAGATCGGGGATGAAGCCGTCGGCATGGGCCATGCGGGCGGCGGCCTGCATCTCCTCGTCGCTCGCGTCGGGCCGGCCGTACTTGATGTTGTCGCGGATCGACCGGTGGAGCAGCGAGGTGTCCTGGGTGACGACGCCGATCGCCGCGCGCAGCGAGTTCTGCGTGACGGCGGCGATGTTCTGGCCGTCGATGCGGATGGCGCCGCTCTCGAGGTCGTAGAGGCGCAACAGCACGTTGACCAGCGTCGACTTGCCGGCGCCCGACGGACCGACTAGGCCGATCTTCTCGCCCGGCGCGATGGAAAGGCTGATGCCGTCGAGCGCGCCCTTCGCCTTGCCGTAGTGGAAGGCGACGCGGTCGAACTCGATGCCGCCGCCGCTGACGGCGAGCGGCCTGGCGTCCTTGCGATCGATCACCGTCTGCGGCTTGGAGATGGTGGTGATGCCGTCCTGCACCGTGCCGATGTTCTCGAAGATGCCGGTCAGCTCCCACATGATCCAGCCGGACATGTTGATGATGCGGACGATCAGGCCGCCGATCAGCGCGATGGCGCCGGTGGTCACCGCACCCTGCATGAACAGCCAGACCGCCAGGACGCCGGTGACGACCATCAACAGGCTGTTGATGGTGGTCAGCGACATGGTCATGGCGGTGATCAGCCGCTGCTGGGCGTAGAACACCGAGGTGTGGTCTTCCAGCGCCTCGCGGGCGAAGTCGTCCTCGCGCTCGGCGTGGGCGAACAGCTTCACCGTGTGGACGTTGGTGTAACTGTCGACGACGCGGCCGGTGAGCAGCGAGCGCGCTTCCGACATTTCCTCGGACTTGCGGGCGATGCGCGGAATGAAGCGCCGGAGCACCAGGAGGTAGGCGGCGATCCAGATGACGAGCGGCACTGCCAGGCGCATGTCCGCCTCGGCGAACAGCACCAGCGCCGATACCGTATAGATCAGCACGAACCACAGGGCGTCGGCCGCCTGCGTGGTGGATTCGCGCAAGGACGGGCCGGTCTGGATGATCTTGTTGGCGACGCGGCCGGCGAAGTCGTTGTTGAAGAAGGCGATCGACTGGCGCAGCACGTAGCGGTGGTTCTGCCAGCGGATCAGGTTGGTGACGCCGGGCGCGATGGTCTGGTGGATCAGGAGGTCGTGCAGGGTCTGGAACACCGGCCGGGCGATCAGGATCACCGCGCCCATGCCGAGAAATTCCCAGCCGTGGCGGGACATCACCTCGGCCGGCGGGGTGTTGCTCAGATAGTCGACGATGGCGCCGATGTAGCGGAAGATCGACACCTCGATCAGCGCCACGAAGAAGCCCACCACCATGACGGCGGCGAAGCTCGGCCAGACCTGCCGGAGATAATGCCAGTAGAAGGGAATGAGGCGGTCGGGCGGCTGGCCGCCCGGCCCCTTGGCATAGGGGTCGATAAGGCGTTCAAAGAAGGCGAACATGATGGCACCGAAAGAAGGCGGTGAGCCGGCGGCCGGATGACCGCGGCGGAGTGCTGGAGGTGGGAATCGGGGGCGAAGGGGCTCGGGACGGCGCGCGTGACGCGGCGCGGTCCAAAACTGACCTCGGGAGCCGGCAAATCGGCCCGACCGGGTCAAGCTATGAGAAGAGAACCACCATTCGACGCTCCTCCTTGTGACTGGAGCGCCGGCAAGGTAGCAGAAGAGCTTCCGAGTGCAACCGGCTGGAGGCCGGCAGCCTAAGACGATTCAAGAAGGGTGGCGGAAATGCCACTCTCCATCACGCCCATCGATCGAAATCCATCGGAATCGTTGATGATCGACCTTGCCCTCTATCAGCCGGACATCGCCCAGAACACCGGCACGCTGATCCGGCTGGCCGCCTGCCTCGGCACGACGCTGCACGTCATCGGTCCGGCCGGCTTCGACCTGTCCGACCGCAGCCTCAAGCGGGCCGGCATGGATTACATCGAGCTGGCGACGGTGGTGCGGCACGTCGGCTGGACGGATTTCGAGGCTTTCGCGACAGGGGCAGGGCGGCGGCTGGTGCTGGCGACCACCAGGGGATCGGTTCCCTACGCGGACTTCGCCTTTCGCGGCGACGACATCGTGCTGATGGGGCGCGAATCGGCGGGCGTTCCCGAGGCGGTGCACGCGCGCGCCGACGGCCGGATCGTCATCCCGATGCGGCCGGGCGTCCGGTCGATCAACGTGGCGCTGTCGGCCGCCATGATCATGGGGGAGGCGCTCAGGCAGGTCGGTGGCTTCCCGGCCGGACATTCTACCGGGGCGGGCATCTAGCATCGAATCCGGCGCTTCCGGTGCTCGTGTTCGTCGCCAGCTTCGCTCCGGGAACCCTATATCGGCCGCTCACTCCATCCTGCCCGAGGTCCTATGCCTTCGCATAGGAAGACAAAATTATATATAGAAAACAAATATATAGCGTAACCATGGCCCGTCCATCGGGTGTCATCCTGCGCGAAGGCGCAGGACCTCGGGCCGAAAAGGGCACGCGTTGGCCATAGGGCTTCCATCTGCCGCACCGAAGCGAATTTCCGGTCAGGCTCCAAACTTCATTGGGCCTGATCGCCGGCATCATCGAAATGCGTTGGACGGGCGGCCGGCTTTGTTCAATTCTCCGTGCGTCAAGTTTCGGAGAGACGACATGAAGCTCCTCATCGCCAACAAGGGTTATTCGTCCTGGTCGCAGCGCGCCTGGCTTGTGCTCCGGCATTTCGGCATCCCGTTCGAGGAGACGGTGCAGCCGATGTATGTCGACGGCTGGAAGGAGGCCATCCTGAAGGTGTCGCCGACCGGCAAGGTGCCCTGCATCATCGACGGCGACATCACCGTCTGGGAAAGCCTCGCCATCATCGAGTATCTCGCCGAAAAGTTCCCCGACCGCGGCATCTGGCCGGCCGATCCGGCGGCGCGGGCGCACGCGCGGTCGGCATCGGCCGAGATGCACGCCGGCTTCCAGAATCTCCGCCGCGACTATACGGCCAACTGGCGCCGCACCTATCCCTGGAAGCTCAGGGGCGACGGCTCGGCGCTGGAGGATGCCGGGCGAATCTTCGCCCTGTGGAAGGAGGCGCGGCAGCGTTTCGGCCAGGGCGGACCGTTCCTCTACGGGGCGTTTTCGGCGGCCGACGCCATGTATGCGCCGGTGGTCGGCCGCTTCACCACCTATTCCTGGCTGGTCGATGCGGAGACGGAAGCCTATATGGAATCCGTCCGGACGCTGCCGGCCTATGCCGAATGGGTCGAGGCCGGCCGGGCGGAGCCGTGGACGATCGCCCAATACGAACACGACGAATAGCAACGGGCGACAGGACGGAACCGGCCGCAGGCGTGCCGCGTTTATGGAGCATGAACAGCCGAGGAGGCCCAATCATGATCAAGATTTTTGCCGCAACCGCCCTTTCCGCCGTCATGGCGATCACCTCGGTCGTGTCGGTGCAGGCATTTCCGATAGCGCCCGTCAGCCAGCCGAGCCAGATCGAAAAGGCCCAGTGGAGCAACAGGGGGGGGCGTCAGGATTACGCCGCCCCGCAGGGATCGGGATCGCTACCGTTATTGGCATGGCCATCGCGGCTATCACGACTACCGTCCGGGCTATCGCCGCCATAACGATGGCTGGTGGTATCCGCTGGCCGCCTTCGGCGTCGGCGCGGCGATCGTCGGCGGCCTGGCCGCCCAGCAGGCGCCGCGGCCGCAGCTCGGCGTCGCCATGCCGGCGAGCCACGTGCAGTGGTGTCAGGCGCGCTATCGCTCCTATGACGCCTACAGCAACACCTTCCAGCCCTATAACGGCCCGCGCCAGGCCTGCGTGTCGCCTTATGCTCGCTGAGAATTGACAGAGCGGGGCGGCGGTAAACGCCGCCGTCTCGCCTCGGCGCTTGGCAAGCAAGGGTGAAAGCGCCTAAATCACGCTCCGTGAAACCGGAGTGTCCGTCTATGCCGACCAGCGCCGCCTCTCTTGCGCCGACCGCGCTGCCGCCCGACCTCGAGGGCAAGAAGGCACTCGCCGCCGACTGGTTCGCCGAGCTGCGCGACCGTATCTCTGCCGTCTTCGAGGAGATCGAGGCCGAGGGCGCGGCGGCGGCCGGGGTGGAGCCGGGCCGTTTCGTGCGCACGCCCTGGCAGCGCACCGACCATACCGGCGCGCCGGGCGGCGGCGGCGTGATGAGCCTGATGCGCGGCGCCGTCTTCGAGAAGGTGGGCGTCCACGTCTCCACCGTTCACGGCGAATTCGCCCCGGAGTTCCGGGCGCAGATGCCCGGCGCCGAGGAAGATCCGCGCTTCTGGGCGAGCGGCATCTCGCTGATCGCCCACATGCAGAACCCGCATGTGCCGGCCGTCCACATGAACACCCGCATGGTGGTGACGAGCCGCCAATGGTTCGGCGGCGGCGCCGACCTGACGCCGATGCTCGACGCCCGGCGCACCCAGGAAGACCCCGACACCATCGCCTTTCACGCGGCGATGAAGGCGGCCACTGCCGCCCATCCGCACATCGACTACGCCGACTACAAGGCCTGGTGCGACGAGTATTTCTACCTGAAGCATCGCGACGAGATGCGCGGCGTCGGCGGCGTCTTCTACGACTACTTGCACTCGGATGCCGGCTGGGCGGCCGATTTCGCCTACACCCGCGACCTCGGGCTGGCCTTCCTAGACATCTACCCGCGCCTCGTCCGCGCCAACATGCGGACGCCCTGGACGGCGGTCGAGCGCGAGGAGCAACTGGTGCGGCGCGGCCGCTATGTCGAGTTCAATCTGCTCTACGATCGCGGCACGGTGTTCGGCCTCAGGACCGGCGGCAACATCGACAGCATCCTGTCCTCCATGCCGCCGGTCGCCAAGTGGCCGTAAAGGTGCCCTTCGCTTGTACGGGGGGTTATAGGGCGCGCCTTGTTCCTTGGAGCGCTATATCGACCCTGTGCCTCTTCCTGCCCGAGGTCCTACGCCTGCGCGTAGGAAGACAGATTTATATAGAGGAAACAGCCGGATAGCGCATCGCCCTCCATCCTTGCCCCCTCCCCATGGATTGTCTTCCTGCGCGAAGGCGTGGGACCTCGGGCAGAAAAGGGCGGAAGGCGCATATAGGGGTGCTCCTGGGAAAAAGCCTCCAGCCGGTTCGACATGGGGCCGGAGCGGCCCGATGCCATTTTTCAGCGCAAACGCCGGAGTCTTGAGCTCCGCCTGGAGAATATGTTGACGTCCATATGCCGTTCTGGTATTTCATGGGGCGAGGAAATAAACGTTTAGGACGAGATTGTAGTCCGCCAGGGCGAGCCGGGTGGCCGTATAGGCCGCCCCGGACCGAGACTGGCGAGGGTGCTAACGGTTTTGCCGTATAAACGCGAAGCCTGGGGTCAGGATCGTCGCTGGAAGTGGCGTGTCCCGATGCTGTTGATTCAACTGGCTTCATAAACGTTTATGATGGAGGTTGGCTTGGGAAAGGTCACCATACGCGACGTGAGCCGGGTCACCGGGCTGTCGACCTACACGGTGTCGCGGGCGCTCAGCGGCGCCCCCGGCGTGTCGGCCGACAGCCGCGAGCAGGTGCTGGCCGCCGCGCGGGAGATCGGCTACATCCCCAACCGCGCCGCGCAGGGGTTGCGCCGCGGCAGCCGCGACTCGATCGCCGTCATCGTCGCCAGCACGGCCAACTCCTACTATCTCGACCTGATGACCGGCATTCAGCAGGCGCTGCGCCATTTCGACTGGACGGTCATCATCGCCGACGTCGCCGTCGACGGCGTCTACAACCCGCGCCTCGAGGATCGCATCGTCCAGCGGCTGATCGAGTCGCGCACCGCCGGCGTCATCACCACGCTGACGCTCAGCCCCGAAAACACGGCGCTCCTCGCCAACTGGGACGTTCCGATCGTCTTCGTCGACTCGGCGCCGCCCGAATCCGCCAACTTTCCGAGCGTCACCACCGACAACTACAACGCCAGCCTGATGGTCGGCGACCATCTGGCCGAGCACGGCTACCGCGACTGGCTGTTCCTGGTCTATCCACGGCGGTGGACGACGCGGATCGACCGCGAGCGCGGCATCCGCGACGCCGCGAGCTCGCACAACGCCCATGTCGAGGTGCTCGAGAGCGAAAACGACGAGGATTCGGCGTTCCGCACGCTCGAAGCCTATCTTGCCGGTTCGGAGCGTATTCCGCGCGTTCTCATCGCCGGCAACAATCCGCTGCTGCTCGGCGCGCTGCGCCTCATCCGCGATCGCGGCATCCGCATCCCGGCCGACATGGCCGTCATCGGTTACGACGAGTTCGCCTGGGCTTCGCTGCTCGATCCGCCGCTCACCGTGCTGGACGAGGACAGCGAGGCCATTGGCCGGCTGGCCGGCCAGACGCTCGCCCAGATCATCAACGAACAGGTCGAGGCCGCCAAGCGCGGAGAGTCGCAATCTCCCGTCTATCGGCCGGAATACCGGCGGCAGGTGGCGGGACGGCTGATCGTCCGCCGCTCCTGCGGCTGTCACGTCGACAACGAACGTCCGCGCTGAAGAGAAGGCGCGACCGATACCGAACTTGCGAGGCCGGCGGCGCCGCCGTCCGGCAGCGCGATGTCGCGGGGTGCGTCCCGCGAAAAGAGCAGACCCCGCAGGCCGTCACGTCACGGCGGCCCGCCGAGTGGAGGAAACGATAATGATGCTCAAGCGCTTTGCCCGACTGGCCATGTCGGTTTCGACCGTGGTGCTGGCGGCTGGGTGGACAGTCGCCGACGTCTCCGCCAAGACGCCGGAAAAGATCGCGCAGATCGGCCTGATGGTTCAGGACATGTCCAATCCGTTCTTCTCGGCCATGGACAAGGGCGCCAAGAAGGCGGCGGCCGAGATCGGCGCCACGCTCAACACCCAGGACGCGCAGCTCGACCTCGCCAACCAGAACACCCAGATCGACGCCTTCATCCAGCAGGGCGTCGACCTGATCGTCGTCTCGGCCGTCGACGAGGCCGGCATCGAGCCGGCCATCCAGCGGGCCAAGGAGGCGGGCATCATCGTCATCGCCGTCGATACGCCCGCCCACGGCGCCGACGTGGTGATCATGACCGACGCCGTGCAGGCCGGCGAGCGCTCCTGCGACTATCTGTTCACCCAGATGGGCGGCAAGGGCGAGGTCCTGCTGGTCGACGGCACGCCGATCCAGACGATCATCGATCGCATCACCGGCTGCCGCAACGTCGCCAAGAACTATCCGGACATCAAGATCGTCGGCCAGCAGGCCTCCAAGAACGACCGGGCGTCGGGCCTGGCGGTGACCACCGACATGCTGACCGCCCATCCGGACGTCACCGGCATCTTCGGCATGAACGACCCGTCGGCCCTCGGCGCCGTGCTCGCCGTCGAGCAGGCCGGCAAGGCCGACCAGATCAAGGTGACCGGCGTCGACGGCAGCCCGGAGGCGGTCGAGGAACTGAAGCGCGAGGGATCGCCCTTCATCGGCACGGCCACCCAGAGCCCGGGCGTCATGGTCGAGGAGGCGGTGAAGATCGCCGTCGAGATGACCAAGGGCAACAATCCGGAGCAGAAAACGGTGCTGATCCCCAGCGTCCTCGTCGATCGCAAGAACGTCGAGCAGTATCCGGGCTGGTGAACCCTTGCTCCGGCGGCGGTCTGACGGCGCCGGAGCATCCGCCGGAGCGCGACCGGCATCCTCCCATGCCGACCGGCAGCCCGCCGGGGCGGCTGGGCGCCGGTCGCCAGAAGCGAGGCAAACATGACCCTCTCCGCTCCACCCCTGCTCCGACTTGAGCAGGTCAGCAAGCGTTTCGGCCCGACGCTCGCCCTCAACAAGGTCGACTTCGATCTTCATGCGGGCGAGGTGCATGCGCTGATGGGCGAGAACGGCGCCGGCAAGTCGACGCTGATGAAGATCCTGGCCGGCAACCAGCCGCGCGACGCCGGTCGCATCCTGATGGACGACCGGGAGATAGAGATCCGCTCGCCGCGCGACGCCGGCGCCTACGGCATCGCCATCATCCACCAGGAACTCAACACCGTCCCCGACATGACCATCGCCGAAAACCTGGCGCTCGGCCACGAGCCGGTCACCCGGTTCGGCACGCTGGACCGCCGGGCGCTCGACCGTCAGGCCCGGGAGAAGCTGGCCCGCATCGGCGCCGACATCGATCCGCAGCGCCGCCTCGGCTCGCTCAGCATCGGCATGCAGCAGATGGTCGAGATTGCCCGCGCCGTCAGCGAGAACGCCCGCGTGCTGGTGCTCGACGAGCCGACGGCGGCGCTGTCGCGCGCCGAGGCGCAGCAGCTCTATCGACTGATCGGCCAGATGCGGGCGTCCGGCGTCGGCCTGATCTACATTTCCCACCGCATGGAGGAGGTCTGGCAGCTTGCCGACCGGGTCACCGTGTTCCGTGACGGCGGCCATATTGGCACCGCCAGGATGCAGGACATCACGCCGCCCGACGTGGTGCGCATGATGGTCGGCCGGCCGATGGGCGATCTCTACGACCATCCGCCGCGGACGGCCGGCGACATCGTGCTCGAGGTCGAGGGTCTCGCCGGCAACGGCGTCGGCCCGGTCAGCTTCCATGTCCGCGCCGGCGAGGTGGTGGCCATGTCGGGGCTGATCGGCTCCGGCCGCACGGAGATCGGCCGGCTGATCTTCGGCTCCGATCCTCGGGATGCGGGCATCGTCCGCATCGACGGCAAGACCAGCACGCCGTCGGATTGCGTCGACGCCATAGCCGACGGCATCGGCATGGTGCCGGAAAACCGCAAGGAACAAGGCCTGTTCCTCGGTCACAGCGTCGAGGACAATGTCGCCATCAGTTCGCTCGATCGCTATGTCACGGCCGGCGTCCTGCATCGCGGCGCCATCCACGCCGCGGTTGCCGAGGAGATGGCGCGCCTCCGTCTCAGGGCCAACGCCATCGATCTGCCGGTGAAGTCGCTGTCGGGCGGCAACCAGCAGAAGGCCGTGCTGGCCCGCTGGCTGCTGCGCGACAGCCGCCTGCTGATCCTCGACGAGCCGACGCGCGGCGTCGACATCGGCGCCAAGCGGGAAATCTACGAGATGATCGACGCGCTGGCCCGCGCCGGCAAGGCCATCCTGATGATTTCCTCCGATCTCCCCGAGGCCATCGGCGTGTCCGATCGGCTTCTGGTGATGCGCGGCGGGCGCATCGTTCGCGAACTCGCCTCCGCCGCCGCTTCGGAGGAGGACGTGATGTTCCATGCCACCGGCACGGCCGGCGACCGGACGGCCCGAGGCCACGGAGGAACCCAATGACCAAAGATACCGAAAACCTTCGCCCCGCCGCCGAGCCGGTCCAGCGCGAACCCTTCGATTTCGCCCGCTGGTGGGATCGCGTCGGCATCCTGGTGGTGCTGGCCGTGCTGGTGGTGTTCATGGCTGTGTTCGCGCCCAACTTTGCCCGCGTCGACAACCTGCTCAATATCGCCCGGTCGATATCGGTCAACGCCATCCTGGCCGCCGGCATGACCTTCGTGATCCTGACGGGCGGCATCGATCTGTCGGTCGGCTCGATCATCGCCGTTTCCGGGGTCGTCGCGGTGATCTCGGCGATCGCCGGCCTGCCGGCGCCGGCGGCCGTGATGCTCGGCATGGTGGTCGGCGCCGCCTGCGGCCTCGCCAACGGCGCGCTCAGCGCCTACATGGGGCTCGCTCCGTTCATCGTGACGCTCGGCACCATGACCTTCCTGCGCGGTCTCGCCTACACCATCACCGCCGGCCAGCCGATCGTGTCGAGCGCCCTCAATTTCCGGGACATCGGCAACGGCTATTTTTCCGGCATTCCCGTGCCGGTGATCGTCATGATCATCGTCTACCTGGTGGCATGGTTCCTGCTCGAACGCACGCGCTACGGCCGGCATGTCTACGCCGTCGGCGGCAACCCGGAGGCGGCCAAGCTGGCCGGCGTGCGCGTCAAGCGGATCATCACGTCGGTCTACCTGTTCGCCGGCGCCTGCGCCGGGCTTGCCGGCGTCATCTTCGCCGCCCGCGTCGTTTCCGCCCAGCCGACGGCCGGCACCGGCTACGAGCTCGATGCCATCGCCGCCGTGGTGCTCGGCGGCACGGCACTGGCCGGCGGACGGGGCCGCATCGTCGGCACGCTGATCGGCTCGGTGATCCTCGGCGTGCTGTCGACGGGCCTGATCCTGATGAACGTGCCCTTCTTCACCCAACTGCTGATCAAGGGCGTCGTCATCATCCTGGCCGTGGCGATCGACAGCCTGAAGCAGCGCAGGTTCAGCTTCCGTCTGCCGCTGTTGTCCCGTTCCACCTCGTCCCGGACCTGAAGCCGCCGCATCGCTTCCCGCATTTCGCCTCCCGGAGATTGTTCCCATGACCCTCGTCGTCGATATCGCCGATCCGCTCGCCGGATCGCGCGTGAGCGAGCCTGTCGTTTTCACCGTTCCCGTCGATCTCGCCGCTCCGCTCTACCGGGCAACGCTCGCCGACGGCACGCGCCTCGCCTGCCAGCGCCTCTCCGATGGATCCGGCAACGGCCATACCGCCTTCGTCGCCTGCCTGAGCTTCACCGGAACCGCCCGCCTCACCCTCGGCGAGCCGCTGGCCGACGCGGAGGCCGCCGCCCTGCCGGGCATTCGCGTCCTGCCGGGGCGGGAGGCCGACTGCTTCGCCCGCCTCGATACCGGCGCCTTCGATCTGGAGCTTTGCTCCGGCACCGCCGAGGGGACCGGGGCCTCCAAATGGGGGGTGCGCCACTTCAAGGGTCTTGCCGACGGTTTCGAGCTGCTGCCATCGGGCAACAACGCCATCGGCGGCTTTTACGGCCCCTTCTTCACGCCGGAGAACGGCCTGATCAATCCGCCCGAGCATACCAGGGTCGACATCGAAATCGTCGAGCGCGGACCGCTCCTTCACCACTACCGCATGCGCGGGGCGATCCCGGACGGCCTGCTGCCCGAGCTGCGCGGCAAGCGCTTCGCCATCGACTGGCGCTTTACCTACGGCACGCCCTATTTCCAGCGCCGCTACCAGGTGGACGATTTCCAGACGGTGATCAACGGCCGCTCGGTCACCAACAAGATCACCGTCGGCGACGAGTTCGAGGGCGGGGTAGGGCAACTGGTCTTCGATCGCTTCGCCGCCTACGGCGGCACGCGCTACCGCGCCGGCGATCCCTATGCCGGGCTGCTGGTCGACATGGTGAACGAAACACTGGCCGAGGCCACCACCGACAATCCCAAGTTCGCCGCGTTCCGCGACAAGCTGAGCCGGATGGACGAGGCGCATTGGGATCTCTACTGGCGGCTGTTCTCGGCCTGGGAAAAGGCGTTGCCGGAGGCGGAGATTGCCGAGCGGCTGGCGCGGGTGCGGGCGGCGGCCCACGTGGCGGCCGACCTCAACGACCGGGCGTGGACGCTGGCCGACCGGCCCGTGGACGTGTCGGCCGTGCCGCATGAAACGATCTTCCCCGGGCCGGCCAGCAAGACGGCGGAATTTCACGTCGCTTCGGGGCGCGCCATGGTCTGGTGGACCTCCGCTCCCTCCGGTGCCTTCCAGATCGTTCAGCGGCGCCAGTCGGGCTGGGTCAATTGGGGCTCGAACGGCGAAAACGAGTGCCCCGAACTGCCGGTGGGCGTCGACATCAAGACCGCCTACGGCCCGTTTGCCGAGAGCTGGCAAACCGTGGCCGACCAGTTGGAGACCGCCCCCTCGGCCGTCGTCAGGCTCTCCCCCTGACGACGCCGACGCGCCGCCCGCCTCGCCTCCCCCCGGAGAGGCGGGCGGCTTCCATGGTGCAGGAGGGATGGTAAATGCCCATTTGATCGATAGGGCGTCCTATATCGGCCCTGTGCCTCTTCCTGCCCGAGGTCCTACGCCTTCGCGTAGGATGACAGTGAATTATATATATGGAACAATAGGATAGGTTGTCATCCTACGCGAAGGCGTAGGACCTCGGGCATAAAAGGGCGGACGGCACATATGGGGTTCTGCTGGAATAGGGCTCCCCCGGAAAGAAAAAGCCTTCCTGAATCCGCCCACCGGTGACTGCCTCCTAACGATATGATGGTTGCTCACTGCGCAAAATGACACTATGTAACGATTCATAAAATCGATTCATACTTGTTTATACGCGTTGTTGTTCTCGTTTGTGCACGTTATAAGGCGGCATGTCCGAGGAACTGCCGCTTGCCCGCCGTGATCTGATCGCCGCCCGTCTCGCCGAGGGGCAGTCGGTGGCGTCGGTCCAGCTCGCCGCCGAGTTCGGCGTGTCCGAGGACGCCATCCGTCGCGATCTCCGGGCGCTGGCCGCCGACGGGCGCTGCCGCCGCGTCTATGGCGGCGCCTTGCCGCTGCCGGTGAGGCCGCTGTCGGCGCGGCTCGGCGAAGGCGTCGGCGCCAAGCGGGCGCTGGCGGCGCGGGCGGCGGTGCTGGTGGGGAAGGGGCAGTTGATCTTCCTCGACGCCGGCAGCACGCATGTGGCGCTGGCCGATGCGCTGCCGGAGGATTTCGGGCTGACGGTGGCGACCAATTCGGTGGACGTCGCCGCCGCCGTGCTCGGCCGGCAGGACATCGACCTGCTGATGATCGGCGGGGCGGTGGATGCCGCCATCGGCGGGGCGGTCGATGCCGTCGCCGTCGAGGCGGTGTCGTGCCTTGCCGTCGATCTCTCCTTCATCGGCGTCTGCGGCCTCACGGCCGCCGATGGCGTCGGCGCCTTGCACCATGCCGATGCCGGCTTCAAGCGCGCCGTGATGGCGGCGAGCCGGCAAAGCGCCGCGCTCGTCACCAGCGACAAGTTCGATGCCCGCGCGCCCTATCGCGTCGCGCCGGCGGGCGCCTTTTCGCATTTTATCGTCGAGGAGGGCGCGCCCGAGGCGTTTCTCGCCGACCTCAGGGGAACCGGCGCCGAGATTCTGACGGCCGGCGGCCCATCATGAATTTCCGGAGCTTGACAGCATGACATCCGTAGATCGGCCGGCCACCCGGCTTGCCACCCGTCTCGCCTTCCTGGTGGCCGGCTTCGGCGTCGCCTGCTGGGCGCCGCTCATTCCCTATGCCAAGGCGCGGCTGGCCGTCGACGACGGCGTGCTGGGCCTCCTGCTGCTCTGCCTCGGCATCGGCTCGGTGGTGGCCATGCTGATGACCGGCATGCTGAGCGCCCGCTACGGCAGCAAGCCGATCATCATCGGCGGGGCGATCGGCATGGCGGTCTTCCTGCCGCTGCTCGCCGTGGCGTCGACGCCGCTGACGCTCGGACTGGCGCTGTTCCTGTTCGGCGGCTCGCTGGGTTCGCTGGACGTCGCCATGAACATTCACGCCGTCGAGGTGGAGAAGGCGGCGAAAAGGCCGCTGATGTCCGGCTTCCACGGCCTCTACAGCGTCGGCGGGTTCATCGGCTCGATATTCGCCATCTTCCTGCTGTCGGTGCGGCTCGGGCCGCTGCCGACCATGCTGGTCGCCGCCGCGCTGATGCTCGTCGCCACGCTGGCGATCGCGCCGCGCCTGATCACGGCGGTCGGCGCCCGGGGCGGCCCGCTGTTCGCCGTGCCGCGCGGCTTCGTGCTGCTGCTGGCCGTGCTGACGGCCATCGTCTTCCTGGTCGAGGGCGCGGTGCTCGACTGGGGCGCCCTCTATCTCACCGGCGCCGGTCTGGTCGCGGCGGAGCAGGGCGGCATGGGCTACATGGTGTTCTCGATCGCCATGACGGTGATGCGGCTCGCCGGCGACGCGGTGGTCGGCCGCTTCGGCGACCGGGCGACGCTGTTCTGGGGCAGCATCATCGGCATCGCCGGCTTCGCCGTGGTGCTGGTGGCGCCGGTCGCCGCTATCGCCATGGCCGGCTACCTGCTGGTCGGCGTCGGGCTCGCCAACATCGTGCCGGTGCTGTTCCGGCAGGCCGGCAACCAGTCGGTGATGCCGTCCGGCCTGGCGGTCACCGCCGTCACCACCGCCGGCTATGCCGGCGTGCTGTTGGGTCCGGCCGGCATCGGCTTCGTCGCCAAGCTGACCAGCCTTCCCGCCTCGCTGTGGATGCTGACGGCGCTGATGCTGCTGGTGACGCTGACGGCCGGCCGGGTGGCGGGACGCAAGCATTGAGGAGAAGACGCATGCGCCTTGCCCACGTCGCCCTCTGGACGCTCGATCTCGACGCCGCCGTCGCCTTCTGGCGCCGCCATTTCGACGCCGAGGTCGGCGAGCTCTACGAGAGCCGCAACCGGCCGGGCTTCCGCTCGCGCTTCATCCGGTTGCCGGACGGTGGCGCTATCGAGCTGATGGCCAGGCCGTGGGTCGAGGCGGCGTCGCCGGCCGAGCGGGCCGGCTGGGATCACGTCGCCGTCTCGCTGGGCGGCGACGCAGCGGTCGATGCGCTCGCCGCCCGCTGCCGGGACGACGGGTGTCTTCTGTCCGGCCCGCGCCGGACCGGCGATGGCTTCTATGAAGCCGTGATCGCCGCGCCGGACGGCACGCGCATAGAGATCACGAGCTAAAGAAGCCGCCTTGTTGCAAATATTTTCGTCTAATAGTTTTTGCAGCCCTGACCATAATTACAAAGTGAAACTGTGCCGAATGCGCTCAATTTAACGGAAGTGAATCCATCCGAACTGGAAATGCTTCCGCCGGTCAGAAGTCCGTGGAGAAATATTGCGATCCCGATAATGAGGGAAGACTTTACAATATCGCTCATTTTATCCTCATATGATCTACTTATATCTAAACCGGGGCCCAGACGACGTCCTCGATGGAGCGGGCGCCGCTGGCCAGCACCACCAGCCGTTCGAAGCCGAGGGCTATGCCGGAGGCCTCGGGCATGTGGGCGAGGGCGGCGAGGAAGTCCTCGTCGAGCGGATAGCGCTCGCCGTAGATGCGCTCCTTGATGTCCATCTCTTCCTCGAAGCGGCGGCGCTGCTCGGCCGGGTCGGTCAGCTCGCCGAAGGCGTTGGCGAGCTCGACGCCGCAGGCATAGAGCTCGAAGCGCTCGGCAAGGCGCGGGTCGCCGGCGACCGGGCGGGAGAGGGCGGCCTCGCAGGTCGGGTATTCGTAGAAGATGGTCGGCCTGTCCATGCCGAGGTTGGGCTCGATGCTCTCGACGAGGACGCGGGAGTAGATGTCGGTCCAACTGTCGTCGGCGACGACGCGGTAGCCGCGCGCCCCTGCCTGCGCCGCCAGGCCGTCGCGGTCGGGCGCGCCGGGGTCGTCGGTGAGGGTTGCGAGCAGATCGATGCCGGCGTAGCGGGCAAAGGCCTCGGCGACGGTGAGCTTTTCCGGCGCGGCGAAGGGATCGGCGGTGCGGCCGCGCCAGACGAACTTGTCGCGGCCGAGCGTCGTGGCGGCGAGCCGCATCAGCGCCACCGCGTCGTCCATCAGTTGCTCGTAGGGCTCGTTCGCCCGGTACCATTCGAGCAGCGTGAACTCGGAGGAATGCAGCGCCCCCTTCTCGCGGTTGCGGAAGACGCGGGCGAAATCGAAGATGCGGCTCTCGCCGGCGGCGAGCAGCTTCTTGGCCGTGAACTCCGGCGAGGTGTGGAGATAGCGCGGCTGCCGGCTGCCGTCGGGGCCGACCTTCTCGGTGGCGAAGGCGTGGAGGTGCGCCTCGTTGCCGGGCGACACCTGCAGCGCCGGGCATTCGACCTCGGTGAAGCCGGCCTCCTCGAACCAGGCCCTGACGGCGCGCTTGATCTCTCCCCGGGCGGCCAGGAACGGACGGCGGGCCAGATGGCGCTCGGTCGACCACCAGGGCGAATCTCCGGCCGTTTCGTGCATTCCGCCTCTTCCTTTTCCGCTGCAAAAATGTCAGGAGAGACGCGAAGCACGCCCGGAGCCACCGCTTCGAGGCCACGCCACCCTTTTGTCAGGATATCCGATACGTCATGGTCAAGGTCATCGCTAGCCAAATCCGCAAGGGCAACGTCGTCGAGCTGGATGACAAGCTCCACGTCGTCCTGCTGGCCGAGAATTTCCATCCGGGCAAGGGCACGCCCACCACGCAGATCGACATGCGCCGCATCAACGACGGCGTGAAGGTGTCGGTGCGCTACAAGACCACCGAAATGGTCGAGCGCGCCCAGATCGACGAGCGTCCCTACACCTTCCTCTACGAGGAAGAGCATGGCTTCGCCTTCATGCAGATGGAGACCTACGAGCAGATCTCCGTGTCCAAGGACGTGGTCGGCGACCGCGCGCCCTTCCTGGCCGAGAACATGGAATGCCATATCGGCGTCTACAACGACGTGCCGGTGTCGATCGAGCTGCCGCAGCGGGTGACGCTGGAAGTCACCGAGACCGAGCCGGCGGTCAAGGGCCAGACGGCCGCTTCCTCCTACAAGCCGGCCATCCTGTCGAACGGCGTGCGCACCATGGTGCCGCCGTTCATCACCATCGGGACCCGCATCGTGGTGATGACCGAGGACGCCTCCTACGTCGAGCGCGCCAAGGACTGATTTCAGGCCGGTCGCCGCCTTTGGCGACGATCCCGGCGAAGCACCGGGGGGCCGGCGATCCTGGCGATCGCCGGAACGGCCGCGGGCGATCGGAAAGCCTACCCCTGATTGCCGTTGAAATTGGCCGCGCTGCAATTCCGCGCGACGGCCTCGAGGCCACCGATGGCAAAATCATAAAGATGATCCGCCAGATCCTGGCGCGGCGAGCCGAAAATGGGATCGGCAAGGATCGGCAGATTCCGTCCGGCGACCAGAAGCATGGCACAGGGCGCTCCGATGCTGATCAGGCACCGGTTCAGAGCCGGATGACCGGCGGGAATCGTGGTGATCTCGCTCAGCAGAGACAGGACGATCTGCAATTTCGGCAGAATTTCCTTCTGCTCCAGGACTTGCAGATGCGATGAGGGAGACAGCAACTCCCGGCCCAGGACCCTGGCCTGCCAGCCCCGATGGCCGACCACAGCGCCGACCAGTCCCTCGATCAATTTCCTCAGCTTGTCGCGTGCCGGCGCTTCGAGCGCCTCGATCCGGCGCAAATCTTCGATGTTGATGAGATAACGGTGCGCCGCGACGAGGACCGCCTCGTAAAGACCGCCACGGCTGCCGAAATGATAATTGATCGAGGCCAGGTCCACGTCCGCCCGGGCAGCGATCATCTTGTTCGTCGTTTCGGCAAAGCCGTTCGATGCGAACAGCTCTCCCGCCGCCTCGAGTATGCGTTGATAGGTTGCCTCGCCATCGGTGCGCTGGGTGCGGACTGCTTTTTTCATGGCGCCGATCCAAACGAGCCCATTTCCTGTTTCCTCAAGCCTTTGGCGCGATGGCCCGGACATCATTGCGATCCGGCAACGATCCGCGCCGCCCCCGTGAACGGCGCCGACAGGACGCGCCCGGTGGTATCTAGCAGATAAACACCGGCCTGTCGGATGCCATCGGGCAATCCGCCGTCCCTTGCGGCGTCCGAATAGCGTGCTGCGAACGCTATGAAGCGATCGTGGTTGAAGCCGTCGCTGGCGGGCATGGTCGTGATATCGATGAAACGCATGCCATCCGAGCGGACGATGTCGAGGATTCGCGGGTCGTCGACGCTCATCGAGCCGAGGCGCGGCCTTCCGCCGGCGAGCCGGCTCGAAATGGCGAGCGCGCGGTCGTCCGCCGATACCAGCACGGTCAGCGGCGAGGAGAGACGGCCGACGGCGGCGGCTTGTTTTCGGAAGACGTCGATATCGATATCCGGCGCCGCGAGCCCGACTTGAAGGTGAGCGATGACTTCGTTCTCGCCCTCGAGCCGGAGCTGCCGAAGCGCCTCCATGACCAGCCAGGCGCCCATGCTGTGGCCGACGACGGCAATCCGCCCGCCGGGTCGCGATCGGCCCAGCATGACCAGCAACCGCGCAAGATCGTCGCGTGCGAAAGTAGTCGAATCCCGGTCCGCGACATAACCCGCGACGCTCGCCTGCGAAGGCCAGGAGAAGAGAACCGGAATGATCGTTTGCCCGGCTTCGGCGCTCAATTGGGCGAGCCGGAAAACGGCCTCCTGATAGCTGTAGTTGTAGCCATGGACGAATATCACGATCGTCTCGCCCCCCTTTTTTTGCATGCTCGCGACGTGTCGGGCGAATGCCGTTTCGTCGAGAGCCCGCCGCTCGGTGGCGACGAAGTCACCTGACGGGTCAGTGTCGGGAGAATGTACGGAGGGGTACGGCCCGCCGTTCGGCGCTTTCTCGAGCATCGTGATTGCTTCGTAGCTCAATATTCCCCGGTCGACGCCGTAGACGGGCGGCGTGACCTGCGCCGGCGCGCGATCGGTTGCCGCGAGAATGGTGATGCTCTTTGCATCTTTCAGGGAACTGGGGATGGGGTCGAGGGTTTCGGGACCGGGGCGCGCGGCACAAGCCGTCAGCGCCATTGCAAGGACCACGGCCGACAGTGAGAAGCCCGGCACCGCCAGCCGGGTGCCGAAAGCGCGCGGTGAGTGTCGGCAAGGCAAGGCCCGGCTCCGGCAGCCGGTAAGGGATGCGCCTTCCGGCCGGCAAATCTTCACCGTGCCGTCGCCGGAGGTGCAAGGGGCGGCATTCCGTTTCGCTCGAAGCCAGGTGTCGGGTGCCAAAATCGTTCCTCTCGCTTTGGACTGGACAATAGCAATGTCATATTCTAAATCCAATTTAAATTTAAAATCTGGTTCGCCGGATCGATTGGGCGATTTAGGATTTTGCAGATGAAGAGAAGCCTTGTTGCCATCCTGTTGCTCGCCGCGATTGCTGCCGCCGGCTGGTATTGGTGGAGCCATCGCGATGCCGATGAGACCGGTGAACTGGTGCTGCATGGCAATGTCGACATCCGTCAGGTGTCCCTCGCGTTTGACAACGGTGGCCGGATCACCGAGCTGACAGCCGAGGAAGGCGACCGGGTAAAGGCCGGGCAGATCGCCGGCCGGCTCGATACGCGCGCCCTGGAGATCCAGGCCCGACAGACCGAGGCCAACGTCGAAGTCCAGCGGCAAACCCTGCTGAAACTCCGCAATGGTCCGCGTCCGGAAGAGATCGCCCAGGTGCGCGCCCAACTGGCCTCGGCCGAGGCTTCAGCCGCTCATGCCGAGCAGGACCTTTCCCGCGCCACCCGCCTGCAGGCGGCCGGCAATGGCACCATCAGCCAGCAGAGCTACGACCAGGCGCAGGCGGACGCCAGGGCTGCCGGAGCCAAGGTCAGCGAGCTGCGCGCCGCCCTGCAACTGGAGGAGGCCGGCAGCCGCGCCGAGGAGATCGCCGGCGCCGAGGCGGAGCTCAAGGCCTCGGAAGCGGGTCTCGACCTGCTGCGTCTCCAGATCGATCAGGGTTTGCTGCGCATCCCCGTCGATGCCGTCGTGCGCTCGCGGCTGCACGAGCCGGGCGACATGGTGAGCTCGTCCTCGGCGGTGCTTGCCCTGGCGCTCACCGAGCCGAAGTGGGTGCGCGTCTACGTCGGCGAGCCGGATCTCGGCCGGATCAGGCCGGGCATGGCGGCGGAGGTGTTCACCGACAGTGAGCCGGATCGCCCTGTCGCCGGCAAGGTGGGCTACATCTCGTCGGTTGCCGAGTTCACGCCGAAGTCGGTGCAGACGGAGGAACTGCGCACCAACCTTGTCTACGAAGTGCGCGTCGTCGTCGAGGATGCCGGGGATGTCCTGCGCCTCGGCCAGCCGGCCACCGTTCGTCTGGCGACCGGGACCGCGCCATGAACGGTGCCGAAATCACCGTCTCGGTCGAAGCGCTGCGCAAGACGTTCGAGGCGCCCGATGGCGGCGCCGTCGCCGCCGTTGACGGCATATCCATGACGGTGCGTGCCGGCGAGTTGACCGCGCTGGTCGGTCCGGACGGCGCCGGCAAGACGACTCTCATGCGGATGATCGCCGGACTCCTGAAAATCGACGCCGGATCGTTGCGCGTGCTCGGCCTGGATGTCGCCGCCGATCCGCAGTCGGTCCAGGACCGCATCAGCTACATGCCGCAACGCTTCGGCCTCTACGAGGATCTGAGCGTGCAGGAAAATCTGGACCTCTATGCCGACCTGCACGGCGTACCGCAGCAGGAACGGCGCGATCGCTTCGCCCGCATGCTTGAAATGACCGACATGGCACGGTTCACCGAACGGCCGGCGGGTAAGCTTTCGGGCGGCATGAAACAGAAGCTCGGCCTTGCCTGCACGCTGGTCCGCTCGCCCGATCTGCTGCTGCTCGACGAGCCGAGCGTAGGGGTCGACCCGCTGTCGCGACGCGATCTGTGGAAGATCGTGCAGCAACTCGTCGACGAGGAACATCTCAGCGTGATCGTCAGCACCGCCTACATGGACGAGGCGGAGCGTTGCGCGCAGGTCTTCGTGATGAACAGGGGCCGGCTCCTGGCCGAGGGCGCGCCCGAAACCCTGCGGACACGAGCGCAAGGCCTGACCTTTACCGCGACGCCGTCCGAGGGGATGCCGGCGCGCGAGTTGCAAGCCAGGCTGATCGACGCGCCGGACCGCATCATCGATGCCGTCCCGAGCGGCGGCAGCGTCCGCTTCATCCGCCAGCCCGAGACGGATGATGCGCGGTTGCGGGACCTGCTGCACGACGCGCCGATCGAGCCGCGTCCGGAAGAACTGGAAGACGCCTTCATGATGCTCCTGCGGCAGGAAGAGGCCGAGGTCGCGACGGCACTGACCGACCAGCCGGCTTCCGAACCCGCTTCGGCGCAGGCCGATCAGGACAAGCCGGTGATCGTCGTGCGTGACCTCGTGCGCAAGTTCGGCGACTTCACGGCGGTCGCCAGTACTTCCTTCGACGTCGCTCGCGGCGAGATATTCGGACTGCTCGGCCCGAACGGAGCAGGCAAGACGACGACCTTCCGCATGTTGTGCGGCCTCCTGCCGGCCACCAGCGGCCATCTGGAAGTGGCCGGTCTCAACCTGCGCACCGCGCGGGCGGCAGCGCGCGGGCGCATCGGCTATGTCTCCCAGAAATTCGCGCTCTACGGCAATCTCTCGGTCCGTGAAAATCTGGAATTCTTCGGCGGCGCCTATGGCCTTCGGGGAAAGAGGCTCAAGACGCGCGTGGCGGCGTCCCTGGAGCAATTCGGCCTCGATCCCTCGGCGCAAAGCGGCATTCTGCCCGCTGGCTACAAGCAGCGCCTCGCCATGGCGACCGGCCTCATCCATCAGCCGGACATCCTGTTTCTGGACGAGCCGACCAGCGGCATCGATCCGCTCGCCCGGCGGGCGTTCTGGCGGACCATCACGGCGCTTGCCGGAGGCGGGGTGACGATCATCATCACCACCCACTTCATGGAGGAAGCGGAATATTGCGACCGCATCGCCATCCAGGATGCCGGCCGGGTGCTGGCGCTCGGCACGCCGCGCGATGTGCGCCAACAGGCCGGTGACGCGGGCGTCATGGACATGAACAGCGCCTTCATCGCCATCGTCGAGCAGGGCCGTGCCAAGCATGACGCCAAGGAGGCGGCGGCATGAGCGCTTCCGGCTTCGCCACCCGGCTGATCGCTCTCACCCGCAAGGAAACCCGGCAGATGTTGCGCGACCGCAGCAATCTGATCGTCGGGCTTCTGCTGCCGGTCGTTCTCATTCTGCTGTTCGGTTACGGCCTCTCCTTCGACGTGAAGGACGCCCGCGTGACCGTGGTGCTGGAGGACAGCTCTCCGACCGCGCGCAATGCCGTCGCGGGAATGCGGGGCTCACCCTATCTGGCGCCCGCCTGGGCCACATCGATGGCCGAGGCAGAGCAGATGATCCGGGCTGGCCAGACCGACGCCATCCTGCGCGTGCCGGGCGATTTCTCGCGACGGCTGGCCGCCGGCGATGCCCAATTGCAACTGCTGCTCAACGGCGTCGACTCCAATACCGCCGCGACCATCGAGGGCTACGTCAGCGGCGCCCTCGCCATTCCGGCGCAGCAGCAGGCCGATCGCGCCGGCAACAAGCCCTCCGGGGTCGCCAGTGTCGTCGTCGTGCAACGCATGTGGTTCAACGAGGCCGGCGAAAGCACCTGGTATCTGGTGCCGGGACTGGTGGTGCTGGTCATGACGCTGATCGGCGCCTTCCTGACCTCGCTGCTGGTCGCACGCGAATGGGAGCGCGGCACGCTGGAATCGCTGTTCGTCACGCCGGTCCGGCCACTGGAGCTGGTGCTGGCCAAGCTGGCGCCCTACATCGTCATCGGCGCCATCGACCTCGCGATGTGCCTGCTGGCGGCGCGGTACCTGTTCGACGTGCCGATGCGCGGCTCGCTCTGGGTGATCATCCTCGCTTCGCTTCTCTACCTGATGGTCTCGCTCGGTCTCGGCCTTTTCATCTCCGCCACGACGCGCAATCAATTCGCCGCCAGCCAGATGGCGCTGCTCACCAGCTTCATGCCGGCCATGATGCTGTCCGGTTTCGTCTTCGACCTGCGCAACGTGCCCGTGGTGATCCAGGTCGTCAGCAAGGTGCTGCCGGCGACGCATTTCATGGGGCTGATCAAGACCCTTTTCATGGCAGGCGACTACTGGCCGGACATCCTGCGCGACTGCGCCATCCTCGCGCTCTACGCCGTGGTGCTGATCGCGGCGACGCGCCGCTCTCTCAAAAAGAAGCTGGACTGATGCGATGCAGAGGGCAATCGACTATCTGGCGAGGACACTGGCGCTCATCCGCAAGGAGCTCCTCGCCTTGCTCAAGGATCCGTCGAGCCGTACGCTTCTCTTCGCGCCCGCCGTATTGCAGGCGCTGCTGTTCGGCTATGGCGCGACCTACGATCTCACCCATGTACCCTATGCCGTCCTCGACCAGAGCCGGGGTGCCGCTTCCACGGATCTCCTGGCCCGGCTCGACGGGACGGGCGTGTTCAAGCGCGTGGCGACGCTGACGACATCCAGCCAGATTGCGGAGATGATCGATGGCGGCGATGCGCTCCTTGTGATCGGCATTCCTTCCGACTTCGAGGCGCGCCTGGCTTCCGGCCGGCAGGCCCCGCTGCAGGTGATCCTCGACGGCCGCAATTCCTCCACGGCCGGTTCTGCGTCGGGGTACGTGTCCTCGATCGTCGCCAGTTACAACCAGTCGCTCGGCAATACGTCATCCATTACCGTCGTGCGACGCGCCTGGTTCAATCCCAACCTCGAATCCCGCTGGAACATGATGCCGGCTCTCATCGCGTCGCTCAGCATGTTGCAGACACTTTTGCTGGCGGCATTGTCGGTGGCGCGCGAGCGAGAACAAGGCACTTTCGATCAACTGCTGGTGACGCCGTTCACGCCGCTGCAGATCCTGATCGGCAAGGCGCTGCCCTCCATCCTGCTCGGTCTCGTCCAGTCGACGATCATTTTCCTGATCATCCTGTTCTGGTTCCAGATCCCGATGAACGGCTCGGTCTGGCTGCTCTATCTCGGGCTCTTCATGTTCACGGTGGCGGCCGTCGGCATCGGCCTGTCGATCTCGGCGGTGTCGCTGACCATGCAGCAGGCCATGCTCTACACCTTCATACTGGTCATGCCCCTCATGCTGCTGTCGGGCCTGCTGACGCCGGTTCGAAACATGCCGGCTATCCTTCAACTCGCCACCTACGTGAATCCTTTGCGTTTCGGCATCGATCTTGTGCGCCGCGTCTATTTGGAAGGCGCCGGCTTTGGCGATGTCGCGTTCGACTTCGTGCCCCTTCTCATCGTCGCCGCTCTTACGCTGCCGCTCGCCGCCTGGTTGTTCAGGCATCGGCTCAATTGAGGCGCCTTTTCACCGACGGGGCGGGGCGATCCGACGGAAACCGGAACCGAGCGGCTGAAAGAGCTCGACCGGAAATTCTACTCCCGAGTGTTTTTCTTTGTGGACGTGGAACCGATCGCCCTCCCGATGCGTCTCATGGAAAGGCCTGCCCGGCCGCGTCTTAACAGGAAAGGCTCCCCCATGTCCGTAAAGTCCATCCTCAGCATCGGTATCGTCGCCCTTTCGGTCGTCGCCTTCGGCGGTTGCGCCAATACGATCCGCGGCGTCGGCAAGGATACGGCCAACGCCGTCGACGCCACCCAGTCCGCCGGCAACAACATCGGCAACGCCGCCGCCCGCTGAGCGGCCGCCGGCGGCGCCGGCATGGGATGACATGGGCGGGCCGGCTTTCCCGGCCCGCTTTCCAGGACAGAGCTCCGCCGATCCCTGGGGATGGCGGGGCTTTTTCTTTTGGCGGAAGGGCGGCCGAAGCCGCGTTCGGCACGGGCAATTTCTGCCGGCCGGCCCCGTCCGTCCGGGCGAAAGGGCCGGCCGAAGGCGGACGCCCGGCTTTTTTCAGTGCTGATTTTGTCCGGATATTGCCGATTGCCGGCCGGGAAGCGCCCCGGCGCGGCCGATTCCGCTTGGTGAACGACTTGTTAAGCCTAACGCCTCATAAATGTGGAGAGCTGTCATCAGGCAGTACGTACCGCTTGGCTTTCGTTGACGCCCCACATGATCCCATGCTATCCCAAATCATCCCGGCAAGCTGGTGATCCGAGCCCGACGTCTCGCGGATTTCGAGGGTCAGGCGGACATTCGAGGCCGGGCTCCGCCGTGACGGGCTCTTGCAGAATGCAACGACCGTCCCGGCCGCCGGTTGTGTCCGCGTCATGCGAGCCGCCAGGTCGGATTGCTTCTGAAGAAGCGGTTCTCCGGCCAACAAAACGGGAAATCAGGCACCGCTCGCGGCGGGTTGCGGGGATCGATGAACGGCTTCGTATCGCGCGTCACCAACAGGATCGATCGGAAGGGGCGGGTGTCCATCCCGGCGCCGTTCCGTCAGGTTCTGTCGCGCGACGGCTTCGAAGGTCTCTACTGCTATCCGTCGATCGACATGGAGGCGGTGGACTGCGGCGGCAACCAGCTCTTGGCCGAGATCGAGCGCAACCTCGCCCGCTACGCGCCGTTCTCCGAGGATCACGATCTGTTGTCGACCGCCTTCTACGGCTCCTCGGATCGCCTGACTATCGACAGCGAGGGCCGGATCGGCCTGACGCCGGCGCTTCTCGAGATCACCGGCATCACCACCGAGGTCACCTTCGTCGGCCAGGGCTACAAGTTCCAGATCTGGGAGCCGTCGCGCTTTGCCGCCTACGAGCTGACGGCGCGCGAGCGGGCGCGGGCGCTGCGGCGCGCGCCGAAGCCGGCCCAGAAGCCGGAGGACGGCGCATGACCGCTGTCGAGCCCGGCGCCGCGCCGCATATTCCCGTGCTGATGGCCGAAGTACTTTCGGCGCTGGCGCCGCTCGACGGCGCGGTAGCGATCGACGGCACCTTCGGGGCCGGCGGCTACAGCCGCGCCATGCTGGCCGCCGGCGCCGGCCGCGTCATCGCCATCGACCGCGACCCCACGGCGATCGAGGCGGGCGCCGCCCTGGTCGAGGCGAGCGCCGGCCGGCTGACGCTCCTGCCCGGCACCTTCTCCGAGCTCGATCGCCTCGCCGCCGAGGCCGGCGCGGCGCCGGTCGACGCCGTGGTGCTCGACATTGGCGTTTCGTCCATGCAGCTCGACCGGGCCGAGCGCGGCTTTTCCTTCCGCGCCGACGGCCCGCTCGACATGCGGATGAGCCTTGCCGGACCGACGGCGGCCGACGTGGTCAACACGCTGCCGGTCAAGGAGCTCGCCCGCCTGTTCTGGATCTACGGCGAGGAGAAGCAGTCGATGCGCATCGCCCGGGCGATCGCGGCGCGGCGCGAAAGCCAGCCGTTCAGCCGCACGGCGGAGCTGGTGTCGGCCATCGAAAGCGTGCTGGGCGGCAAGCGTTTCGGCGAGATGCACCCGGCGACGCGCGCCTTCCAGGCGATCCGCATCCACGTCAACGGCGAACTCGATGAGCTGTCGGATGCGCTGGCCGCCGCCGAGCGCGTGCTGAAGCCGGGCGGCCGGCTCGCCGTCGTCACCTTCCATTCGCTGGAGGACCGCATCGTCAAGCGCTTTTTCGCCGACCGTTCGCGTGAGCGGGCCGGCGGATCGCGCCACCGGCCGGAGGCGGCGGTGCCGCCCGCCACGTTCTCTCTTTCGGGCCGTCTCGAAGGCCGGCAGCCGGTCGAGGCCGGCGAGGCGGAGCTTGCCGTCAATCCGCGCGCCCGCTCGGCCAAGCTCAGGTTCGGCATCCGCACCGAGGCGCCGGCCCGGCCGCTCGACCGCGCCGCGCTCGGCGTTCCCAGCCTTTCGGGGGAGAGGCCATGACCCGCTATATCAACGCCCTCCTGGTGTTCCTGATGGTGCTGTCCGCCGCCGCCGTCTACGACATGAAATACGAGGCGGAGATCGCCGCCGAGAACATCAGCAAGAAGCAGGCGGAAATCGCCCAGGCGCGCGAGGACATCTCGCTGCTCAAGGCGGAATGGGCGCTGTTGACGCGGCCGGCCCGCATGCAGGACCTGCTGGCGCGCCACCAGGACATCCTGAACCTGACGCCGATGTCCTCCGATCACATCGGCACGCTCGCCGACATTCCCGAGAAGCCGGTGATGCCGACGGCCGGCGCGCCGGCCGAGCGGTCGGCCGACGGCTCGGCGGTGCTGCCCCACATTCAAGACGACACGAGACGGGTGCAATGAATTTCTGGTTTGGTCCGTTCCGAAAGTCCGCCGAGCCGACGGCCGCCGCCGCCGGCCGGGATTTCCGTGCCCCGGCACGGCGCGGCGCGGGCGATACCATGCGCGGTCGGCTCATCCTCGCCTCGGCCTGCTTCGTCCTGGTCTACGGCGCCATCATCGGCCGCCTCGTTCAGATGGGCGTCAGCCTGCCGCAGGAATCGGTGACACTCGGCAACGCCCAGGCGGCGGTGTCGGCCGCCCGCCCCGACATCCTCGACCGCAACGGCGAGATCCTCGCCACCGACATCAAGTTCGCCTCGCTCTACGCCGAGCCGCGCCGCGTCGTCGATCCGGACGAGGCGACCGAGCAGCTCGCCACCGTGTTCCCCGACCTCGGCACCGACGCGGTGCGCCAGCGTCTCGCCTCCAAGCAGGGCTTTCTCTGGCTGAAGCGCGAGATCACCCCGGCCCAGCAGGCGGCGGTGCACGCCCTCGGCATTCCCGGCATCGGCTTCCTGACCGAGAACAAGCGCTTCTATCCGTCGGGCCGCACGGTCGCCTTCGTCACCGGCCACGTCAACATCGACAACCAGGGCATCGCCGGCATCGAGAAATACATCGACGACCAGTGGCTCGGCGACCTGCAGAAGGCGGGCATGGCCTCGAGCAACCTCGAGCCGATCCGCCTGTCCATCGACCTGCGCGTGCAGCAGGTGCTGCACGACGAGATCACGGCGGCGATGCAGCGCTACACGGCCAAGTCGTCGGCGGCGATCGTGATGAACGTCAAGACCGGCGAAGTCGTCGGCATGACGTCGGCGCCCGACTACAACCCGATGAACCCGGCCGAGGCGCTCGACCCCAACAACATGAACCGCGCCTCGGCGGCGGTCTACGAGATGGGCTCGACCTTCAAGATCTTCGCCACCTCGATGGCGCTCGATTCGGGCAAGGTGAAGCTGACCGACAGCTTCGACGCCACCCAGGGCCTGACCATCGGCGGCTTCACCATCCACGACTTCCACGGCAAGCACCGCGTGCTGAGCGTGCCGGAGATCTTCATCTACTCGTCCAACGTCGGCACCGGCCGCGAGGCGCTGAAGGTCGGCTCCGAGGGCCAGCAGGAATTCCTGAAGCGCATGGGCCTGATGGACAGGGTGCCGACCGAGCTGCCGGAGATCGCCCGGCCGATCCTGCCCAAGCGCTGGTCGGACCTCGTCACCGTCACCGTGTCGTTCGGCCACGGCATCTCGGTGTCGCCGCTGGCCACCGCCATGGCGGCGAGCGCGGTGATGAACGGCGGCATCCTGATCCCGCCGACCTTCTTCCCGCGCAGCGAGGAGGAGGCGCGGCTGATCGGCAAGCGGGTGCTGAAGCAGTCGACCTCCGAGCAGATGCGCTACCTGATGCGCCTCAACGTGCTGGCGCCCGGCGGCTCGGGCAAGTCGGCCGACATCCCCGGCTACCGCATCGGCGGCAAGACCGGCACCGCCGAGAAGGTGGAAAACGGCCGCTATTCCAACAACAAGCGCTTCAACGCCTTCGTCGCCACCTTCCCGATCGACGACCCGCAATATCTGGTGCTGGTGGTGCTCGACGAGCCCAACCCCGAGCGGCCCGGCCTGCCGGCCACCGCGGGCATGAACGCCGGCCCGACGGCCGGCAACATCATCGGCCGCATCGCGCCGATGCTCAACGTCGAGCCGCGTTTCGACGACGTCGACGTGCCGCTGATGGCCGCCTACTGACGGCGCCGCCCCTCGCGGCAGGGGCGCGCAGGGCGGTGTGGAAAGAGTGAGTTGTCCTCATTTCGATCGCAAATCGAGGACAGTGTGCGGCGTCTTGCGATCAACTTATGGACCGACAGATGAAGCTCGCCGAACTCGCGCCCGACATCCTCACGCTCGATCCGGCCCTGCGCCGGATATCGATCACCGGCGTCACCGCCGATAGCCGCGAGGTGGTCCCCGGCTCGCTGTTCGTGGCCTTGCCCGGCACCCGCGCCAGGGGCGTCGACTTCATTCCGCAAGCCATCGAGAAGGGCGCGGCGGTGGTGCTCGCCGACACCGAGGACGAGCTGCCGGGCGGCCTCAGCGTGCCGGTGCTGCGCGACAACGATCCCGCCCGCCGCTTCGCCCGCATGCTCGCCCGCTTCTACGGCCCGCAGCCGAAGACCGTGGTGGCGGTGACCGGCACCAACGGCAAGACCTCGGTCGCCGCCTTCGTCCGTCAGATCTGGCTCGCCGCCGGCTACCAGGCGGCGTCGATCGGCACGGTCGGCGTGACGACCAGGGCCGGCAACGCCTACGGCAACATGACGACGCCCGACGCGGTGACGCTGCACCGCACGCTGCACGATCTCGCCGCCGACGGCGTCGACCACGTGGCGATGGAAGCCTCCTCACACGGCCTGATCCAGCGCCGGCTCGACGGCGTCGAGGTGGCGGCCGGCGCCTTCACCAACCTCTCGCGCGACCATCTCGACTATCACGGCACGATGGAAGCCTACATGGCCGCCAAGATGCGGCTGTTCGACACCATCCTGCATCCCGGCTCCCCCGCCGTCGTCAACCTCGACGACGCCTACGGCGAGGCCTTCGCCTCGGCGGCGCGGATTTCCGGCCTCGATCTCCAGAGGGTCGGCGCCGCCGGCAGCCGCATCCGCATCCTCGACGTCGCCCGCGACGGCTGGGCGCAGGTCGCCACCGTCGACATCGGCGACGGGCCGCGGCCGGTGCGCATCCCGCTGGTCGGCGCCTTCCAGGTGTCGAACGCGCTGGTCGCCGCCGCCTTGGCCGCCGCGCCCGGCGAGGTGTCGCTGTCCGACGCGCTCGACGCGCTCGACGGCATCAAGGGCGCCAAGGGCCGGCTGGAGCTCGTCGGCTACGCGCCGTCGGAAGCGCCGGTGTTCGTCGATTTCGCCCACACGCCGGCCGCCCTCGAGGTGGCGCTGCAGTCGCTGCGTCCGTTCACCACCGGCCGCCTCGTCGTCGCCTTCGGCGCCGGCGGCGACCGCGACAAGGGCAAGCGGCCGCAGATGGGCGAGGTCTGCGCCCGCCTCGCCGACGTCGCCATCGTCACCGACGACAACCCGCGCACCGAGGACGCGGCGACCATCCGCGCCGAAGTGCTGGCCGGCTGTCCCGGCGGCGTCGAGATCGGCGACCGGACGACGGCGGTGCGCGAGGGCGTCGCCATGCTCGGCCCGGACGACGTTTTCCTGATCGCCGGCAAGGGCCACGAGACCGGCCAGATCATCGGCCGCGAGACGGTGCATTATTCCGACCACGAGGCGGTGCTGGCGGCGCCCGGCGTGACGCCGGCCGACCGGTCGCTGTGGCTCGCCGACGATTTCGTCAAGGCGATGGGCGGCCGCGCCGAGGGCGCGGTGCCGCCGGTCGACAGCATTTCCATCGACAGCCGCACCGTCGAGCGCGGCGGCGCCTTCTTCGCCATCGCCGGCGACCGCTTCGACGGCCACGATTTCGTCGTGGCGGCGTTCGACAAGGGCGCGGCGGTGGCCGTGGTGTCGGAGGCCAAGCGCGCCGCGCTGCCGGAGGGCGCCGGCCCGCTGGTGGTGGTGGAGGACGTGTTGGCCGGCCTCGGCCGGCTCGGCATCCGGGCGCGCGAGCGGACGGCGGCCAGGGTGATCGCCGTCACCGGCTCGGTCGGCAAGACCTCGACCAAGGAGGCGCTGCGCGAGGCGCTGGCGCCGTCGGGCGCCGTGCATGCCTCCTCCGCCTCCTTCAACAATCACTGGGGCGTGCCGCTGACGCTCGCCCGCATGCCGGCCGGCAGCCGCTACGGCGTGTTCGAGATCGGCATGAACCACGCCGGCGAGATCACGCCGCTCGCCCGGATGGTGCGGCCGCACGTCGCCATCGTCACCACGGTGGCGCCGGTGCATCTCGAGCATTTCCCGTCGGTCAAGGCGATCGCCGAGGCCAAGGCGGAGATCTTCGCCGGGCTGGAGCCGGGCGGCACCGCCATCCTCAACCGCGACAGCGAGTTCGCCCCCCTGCTGGCCGAGCGGGCCCGCGCGCAGGGCGCCAGGGTGGTGTTCTTCGGCGAGCATGCCGACGCCGACGCCCGGCTCGTCAAGTGCTCGCTGCACGAGGACTGCACCACCGTCACCGCCGACATCCTCGGCGACAGCCTCACCTACAAGCTCGGGGCGCCGGGCCGGCACATCGCCCAGAACTCGCTCGCCGTGCTGGCGGCGGTGAAGATCGTCGGCGGCGACCTGCTGCGGGCAACGCTGGCGCTGCAGGGCCACCAGCAGCCGAAGGGCCGCGGCAGGCGCCACGTGCTGCCGGTGTTCGGCGGCACGGCGCGGCTGATCGACGAGAGCTACAACGCCAACCCCACCTCGATGCGGGCGGCGATCGCCCTGCTCGGGGCGGCGTCGGTGGAAGGGCAGGGCCGGCGCGTCGCCGTGCTGGGCGACATGCTGGAGCTCGGCCCCGAGGCGGCCAAACTGCACGCCGGGCTGATCGAGCCGCTGGCGGCGGCCAGGGTCGACACGGTGTTCTGCGCCGGGCCGCTGATGCACAACCTCTGGCAGGAGCTGCCGCGCGGCATGCGCGGCGCCTACGCCGAGACGTCGAGAGCGCTGACCGACACGCTGCTCGACGACGTCAGGGCCGGCGACGTGCTGATGATCAAGGGCTCGCTCGGCAGCGCCATGGGACCGCTGGTGGACGCGCTGATCGCCCGTTTCGGCAGCGAGGCGAATGGCTGAGCCGTCATGTCCGGCGCGGGTAGGCAACGCGGGACGGAGGGACTAATACGGGGCCGCGTTGCCGGCCAAGAGGGCGAACACGCCCCGGCGGCGGCGCTTGATGGGATCTCCGGCCAATTGCCTGGCAGGGCCGGAGGGGGATTTCCGAATATCCGCGGCGCAGGGGCGGATATCCGGAAACAGGACATGCGAGCTCCGGCCCGGTCGGCCGGATTCCGCATCATGGAGAGCGTGGGAAAATGCTGGTCTATCTGGCCGATTTGGCGGGGCAGTTGTCGGTCCTGAATGTCTTTCGCTACATCACCTTCCGCACGGGCGGGGCGGTGATCACGGCGCTTCTGTTCGTCTTCCTGTTCGGGCCGACCATCATTTCCTCGCTGCGCATCCGCCAGGGCAAGGGCCAGCCGATCCGCGACGACGGCCCGCAGAGCCACCTCGCCAAGAAGGGCACGCCGACCATGGGCGGCCTGATGATCCTCTCCGGCATCCTGGTGGCGACGCTGCTCTGGGCCGACCTCAAGAGCCCCTACGTGTGGACCGTGCTCTTGGTCACCGTCGCCTTCGGCACCATCGGCTTCTACGACGACTATCTCAAGGTGACCAAGCAGTCGCACAAGGGGCTGTCCGGCCGCGCCCGGCTGATGCTGGAGGCGGTGATCGCCATGCTGGCCTGCCTGGTCATCATGTCGGCCGGCCAGGCGGCCGCCGTGCCCAGCGAGGAGCATCTCGCCACGTCCCTGACCTTCCCCTTCGTCAAAGACCTGATGATCAACCTCTGGTACTTCTACGTGCCGTTCGGCGCCTTCGTCATCGTGTCGGCCGGCAACGCGGTCAACCTGACCGACGGCCTCGACGGCCTCGCCATCGTGCCGGTGATGATCGCCGCGTCGAGCTTCGCGCTGATCTCCTACCTCGCCGGCAACTACGTGTTCTCGGGCTACCTGCAGATCCATTTCGTGGTCGGCACCGGCGAGCTCGCCGTCATCTGCGGCGCGGTGATCGGCGCCGGCCTCGGCTTCCTGTGGTTCAACGCGCCGCCGGCCGCCATCTTCATGGGCGACACCGGTTCCTTGGCGCTCGGCGGCCTGATCGGCACGGTGGCGGTGGCGGTCAAGCACGAGATCGTGCTGGCCATCGTCGGCGGCCTGTTCGTGCTGGAGGCGGTGTCGGTGATCATCCAGGTCGGCTCCTACAAGCTCACCGGCAAGCGCGTCTTCAAGATGGCGCCCATCCATCATCATTTCGAGCAGCTCGGCTGGACCGAATCGCAGGTGGTGATCCGCTTCTGGATCATCGCCGTCGTGCTGGCGCTGATCGGTCTGTCGTCCCTCAAGCTGCGCTGACGGAGGCCCGGCGATGATCCCCATCACCTCGATGAAAGGCAAGCGCGTCGCGGTGTTCGGCCTCGGCGGCTCCGGCCTTGTCACCGCGGAAGCGCTGGTGGCCGGCGGCGCGGAAGTCATCGCCTGGGACGACAACGAGAGCGCCCGCGCCGCCGCCGAGGCGCGCGAGATTCCCATCACCGACTGGCGGGGCACCGAGTTCGGCGCCTATTCAGCGCTGGTGCTGGCGCCCGGCGTGCCGCTCACCCACCCCGAGCCGCACTGGTCGGTGAAGATCGCCCGCGAGGCCGGCGTCGAGGTGATCGGCGACATCTGCCTGTTCGCCCGCGAGCGCAGGTTCCGGGCGCCGACGGCGCCGTTCGTCGCCGTCACCGGCACCAACGGCAAGTCGACGACGACGGCGCTGATCCACCACATCCTGAAGTCGGCCGGCAAGGACGTCGAGATCGGCGGCAACTTCGGGCCGGCGGTGCTCGGCCTCGATGACCTCGCGTCCGACCGCTTCTACGTCATCGAGTGCTCGTCGTTCCAGATCGATCTCGCGCCCGGCATCGACCCCACGGTCGGCATCCAGCTCAACCTCACCGAGGACCACATCGACCGCCACGGCTCGATCGAGGGCTACGCGGCGGTGAAGGAGAAGCTGGTGGACGGCGCCAAGGTGGCGGTGGTCGGCACCGACGACGCCTTCAGCGCCGCCATGGCATCGCGGCGGGAATCCAAGGGCCTCGAGACGCTGCGCGTCTCGACGCGCGGCGCGGTGGCGCGCGGCGTCTGGGCGGTGTCCGGCCGCATCATCGAGCCGATGGGCCTTGCCCAGACGGTGGTCTACGACCTACACGGCCATCCGATCCTGAAGGGCGTCCACAACGCCCAGAACGTGGCGGCGGCGGTGGCGGCGACGCGGCGGCTCGGCCTCGGGCTCGACGAGGTCCGCAAGGGCATCGAGACCTTCCCCGGCCTTGCCCACCGCATGGAGCCGGTCGGCCGCGCCGGCCCGGTGATCCTGGTCAACGACAGCAAGGCGACCAACGCCGACGCGGCGGCCAAGGCGCTTTCGAGCTACGACACCATCTACTGGATCGCCGGCGGCAAGCCGAAGAGCGGCGGCATCGCCCCGCTGGCCGGCTTCTTCCCGAAGATCGCCAAGGCCTACCTGATCGGCGTCGCCGCCGAGGAGTTCGCCGCCACCATCGGCGGCGCGGCGCCGCACGCCATCGTCGAGACGCTCGACCGCGCCGTCCCGGAGGCGCTGACCGACGCGCTGGCGGCCACCGAGGAAAATGGCGGCGAGGCGGTGGTGCTGCTGTCGCCGGCCTGCGCTTCCTACGACCAGTTCAAGAACTTCGAGGTGCGCGGCGATCATTTCCGCGAACTCGTGCTGACCGATCCCCGCGTCAAGCCGTTCCAGGAGAACGCCTGATGGTCTCGCGTGCCGAACGAAACCCGGTGGCCGACTGGTGGTTCACCGTCGACAAGCTGCTGCTGATCGCCTTCCTGGCGCTGATCTTCGGCGGCATCGTGCTGTCGCTGGCGGCCAGCCCCGCCGTCGCCGAGCGCATCGGCATCGCCGACAGCTATTATTTCGTCAAGCGCCAGGCGATCTTCGCCATCCCCGGCGTCATCACGCTGATCGGCGTCTCCTTCCTGTCGCCCAAGCAGATCCGGCGGATGGCGTTGGTCGGCTTCGTCGTCTGCGTCGGCCTGCTCATCCTGACGCTGCTGATCGGCCCGGAGGTGAAGGGCTCGCGCCGCTGGATCACCATCCTCGGCATGTCGGTGCAGCCGTCGGAATTCATGAAGCCGATGTTCGCGGTGCTGGTCGGCTTCCTGCTGGCCGAGGGCCAGAAGCGGCCCGACCTGCCGGGCCGCAGCTTCTCGATGCTGCTGCTCGGCATCGTGGCGGCGCTGTTCGTCGCTCAGCCCGACTTCGGCCAGACCATGCTGATCTGCCTGACCTGGGCGGGCCTGTTCTTCATCTCCGGCATGAGCTGGATGTGGATCCTGGCGTTCGCCGGCGCCGGCGCCGGCGGCATCCTCTCCGCCTACGCGCTGGTGCCGCACGTCCGCTCGCGCATCGAGCGCTTCATGAACCCCGAGGCCGGCGACACCTTCCAGGTGCAGACGGCGCAGGAAGCCTTCATCAACGGCGGCTGGTGGGGGCAGGGGCCGGGCGAGGGCACCTTCAAGCGCATCCTGCCCGACAGCCATACCGATTTCGTGTTCGCCGTGCTGGGCGAGGAATTCGGCCTCATCCTCTGCATGTTCCTGGCGCTGGTGTTCGCCTTCGTGGTGCTGCGCGGCATGAGCCACGCGCTGAAGGAGAACGACGGCTACGTGCGCCTCGCCGCCACCGGCCTGATCATGCAGTTCGGCCTGCAATCCTGCATCAACATGGCGGTGAACCTGCACCTGATGCCGGCCAAGGGCATGACGCTGCCGTTCATTTCCTACGGCGGCTCGTCGCTGGTGGCGGTGGCGCTGTCCATGGGCATGCTGTTGGCGCTGACCCGCAAGCGGCCCGACCAGACCCGCTTCGTGGCGCCGATCGAATTCTCGCCGCTGCCGAGCCGAGGCTGACCCATGACCCGCACCATCCTGATCGCCGCCGGCGGAACCGGCGGCCATCTCTTCCCGGCCGAATCGCTGGCCTACGCGCTGGCGCCGCGCGGTTTCGAGGTGCATCTCGCCACCGACCACCGCGCCAACACCTACGGCTCGGAGTTCCCGGCCAAAGAGATCCATATCATCGCCTCGGCCACCTTCGGCGACCGCTCGCCGCTCGGCCTGATGAAATCGGCAACGAACCTCGCATGCGGCGAGGCGCAGTCGCTGTCGCTGGTGCGCCGGCTCGATCCGGCGGTCACCGTCGGCTTCGGCGGCTATCCGACGCTGCCGCCGCTCGTCGCCGCCTGGCTGACCAGGCGTCCGACCATCGTCCACGAATCCAACGCGGTGATGGGGCGGGCCAACCGCTTCCTCGCTTCGCGCGTCACCGCCATCGCCACCACCTTCAGGGACACCGGCCTGATGGGCGCCGGCGCGGCGCGCACCGTGGTCACCGGCAATCCGGTGCGACCGAAGGTGCTGGCCGCCGTGGCGCCCTATCGGGAGCCGACAGCCGACGGCAAGATCGACCTCCTGGTATTCGGCGGCAGCCAGGGCGCCCGGGTGTTCGGCGAGCTCGTGCCGCGGACGATCGAAAAGCTGCCGGCCGAGGTGGCGGCGCGGCTGCGCCTGGTGCAGCAGGTGCGGCCGGAGGATATCGACCGCGTTGCCGCCATCTACGCCCGTCTCGGCATCGACCACGAGATCGCGCCGTTCTTCGCCGACCTGCCGGCCCGCATCGCCAATGCCCATCTCGTCATCTGCCGGTCGGGCGCCTCGTCGGTGGCCGAGCTGACCGTCATCGGCCGGCCGTCAATCCTGGTGCCGCTGCCGCACGCCCTCGACAACGACCAGAAAACCAACGCCCTCGGCCTCGAGAAGGCCGGCGGCGCCGTGATGGCCGAGCAGGCGTCGCTGACGTCGGACAGACTGGCCGACCTCATCGCCGGCTTGGTACGGGCGCCCGAGCGTCTTTCCGCCATGGCCGCCGCCGCCAAGAGCGAAGGCCGCCCCGACGCGGTGGAGCGCCTCGCCGATCTCGTCGCATTCATCGCCTCCGGCGGCAAGCCCGCCGATTTCGCTTCCAAGGAAATACGTCCATGAAAATGCCCCGCGACATCGGGCCGGTCCATTTCGTCGGCATCGGCGGCATCGGCATGAGCGGCATCGCCGAGGTGCTGGCCGATCTCGGCTACCGTGTGCAGGGCTCCGATCAGGCCGAGGGCGGCAACGTCGAGCGTCTCAGGGCCTCCGGCATTCCGGTGATGATCGGCCACAAGGCGGAAAACCTCGGCGCCGCCGAGGTGCTGGTGGTGTCGTCGGCCATCCGGCGCGACAATCCCGAGCTGGTGGCGGCCCGCGAGCGGCATCTGCCGATCGTCCGGCGCGCCGAGATGCTGGCCGAGCTGATGCGCTTCAAGCAGGCGATCGCCATCGGCGGCACCCACGGCAAGACGACCACCACCTCGCTGGTGGCGGCGCTGCTCGACGCCGGCGGCTTCGATCCCACCGTCATCAACGGCGGCATCATCAACGCCTACGGCACCAACGCCCGCATGGGCGCCGGCGACTGGATGGTGGTGGAGGCCGACGAGAGCGACGGCACCTTCGTGAAATTGCCGGCCGACATCGCCATCGTCACCAACATCGACCCCGAGCATCTCGACCATTACGGCACCTTCGACGCCGCCCGCGCCGCCTTCCGGCAGTTCATCGAGAACGTGCCCTTCTACGGCTTCGCGGTGATGTGCCTCGACCATCCGGAGGTGCAGGCGCTGGTGTCCAAGATCGAGGACCGGCGGATCATCACCTACGGGCAGAACCCGCAGGCCGACGCCCGCTTCACCGACCTCCGCATCGAGGGCGGCCATTCGCGCTTCTCGGTGGAGATCCGCGACCGGGTGAGCGGCGTCGAAACGGTCATCCCGGCGCTGGAGCTGCCGATGCCCGGCCGGCACAACGTTTCCAACGCCACGGCGGCGATCGCCGTCGCCCACCGGCTGGGCATTCCGGCCGAGGCGATCCGCAAGGGGCTCGGCGCCTTCGGCGGCGTCAAGCGCCGCTTCACCCGCACCGGCGACTTCAACGGCGTCACCATCTACGACGACTACGGCCACCATCCGGTGGAGATCATGGCGGTGCTCCGGGCGGCGCGCGAAGGCGCCACCGGCAAGGTGGTGGCGGTGATGCAGCCGCACCGCTACAGCCGCCTGCATTCGCTGTTCCCTGACTTCTGCAAGGCGTTCAACGACGCCGACACGGTGATCGTCGCCGACGTCTATCCGGCCGGCGAGCAGCCGATCGAGGGCGCCGACAAGGATCATCTGGTCTCCGGCATCAAGGCGGCCGGCCACCGCGACGCCCGCGCCCTCGAAGCGCCGGACAAGCTCGCCGGCGCCATCGCCGCCATCGTCAAGCCCGGCGACATGGTGGTCTGCCTCGGCGCCGGCAACATCACCCAGTGGGCCTATGCGCTGCCCGGCCAGCTCAAGGCGCTGGCGGAGGAGGCATGATGACTCTTCGCGCCCGCCTCGGCGACACCTCGCATATCCGTGGTCCGATCGAGGATAACCGGCCGCTCCGGGACCTCGTGTGGTTCAAGGTGGGCGGACCGGCGGAAATCCTGTTCCAGCCGGCCGACGAGGCCGATCTCCAGGCCTTCCTGAAGCTGGTGCCGGAAGATGTGCCGGTCACCGTCATCGGGCTCGGCTCCAACCTTCTGATCCGCGACGGCGGCATTTCCGGCGTGGTGATCCGCCTGTCGGTGCGCGGCTTCGGCGGCACCGAGGCGCTGTCGCCGACCCGCATCCGGGCCGGCGCCGCCATACCCGACAAGTTCCTCGCCGCCAAGGCGCTGGAGCTCGGCCTGTCGGGCTTCGCCTTCTATCACGGCATTCCCGGCGGCCTCGGCGGTGCGCTGACCATGAACGCCGGCGCCCATGGCTCGGAGACCGCCGAGCGGCTGGTCGAGGTGCGCGGCGTCACCCGCCAGGGCGAGATCGTCACGCTGCCGGTCGGCGCGCTCGGCTATTCCTATCGCCATTCGGCGCCGCCGCCCGGCTTCATCTTCACCTCGGCGGTGCTGGAAGGCGTTCCCGCCGACAAGGAGAGCATCGCCCAGGCGATGAAGGCGGTCGCCGAGCATCGCGAGGCGGCGCAGCCGATCAAGGCGCGCACCGGCGGCTCCACCTTCAAGAACCCGCCGGGGCATTCGGCCTGGAAGCTGATCGACGAGGCCGGCTGCCGCGGCCTCAGGATCGGCGACGCAGAGGTCAGCGAGATGCACTGCAATTTCCTGATCAACACCGGCGAGGCGACGGCGCACGACGTCGAACTCCTGGGCGAGACGGTGCGGGCGCGTGTCTTGGAGACCCACGGCATCCGCCTCGACTGGGAGATCAAGCGGCTCGGCGCCTTCGTGCCGGGCGCCGGGGTCGAGCCGTTTCTCGGAAAATAATTCGGGCGTTGGAGCGCCAGCAAGGGGACAGAGCTTATGGCCAAGCATGTGGCGGTACTGATGGGGGGATGGTCGTCGGAGCGGCCGGTCAGCCTCAATTCGGGCAAGGCCTGCGCCGACGCGCTGGAGGCGCGCGGCTACCGCGTCACCCGCGTCGACGTCGACCGTACCGTCGCCGCCGTGCTGGAGGAGCTGAGGCCCGACGTCTGCTTCAACGCGCTGCACGGCATCTACGGCGAGGACGGCACCGTCCAGGGCATCCTGGAGGTGATGGATATTCCCTATACCCATTCGGGCGTCCTGGCCTCGGCGCTGGCCATGAACAAGCCCAAGGCCAAGCACGTGATGCGGGCGGCGGGCATCCCGGTGGCCGAGCACAAGCTGGTCCACAGGCTCGAAGTGGTTAACGGCCACGTGCTCGAACCGCCTTACGTGGTCAAGCCGCCGGCCGAGGGATCGAGCTTCGGCGTGATCATCGTCGCGGCCGGCGCCGCCCATCCGCCGCAGGAACTCGGCCGCCCGGACTGGCGGTTCGGCGACACGGTGATGGTGGAAAAATACGTTCCGGGACGGGAACTTACCTGTGGCGTGATGGGGGACCGCGCCCTCGACGTCATCGAGGTCCTGCCGCAGGGCGAAGCCTTCTACGACTACGACGCAAAGTATAGGCCCGGTGGATCGAAGCACGTTCTGCCTGCCGATCTTTCACCGTTTATTTACCAAAATATTCAAACATTGGCCCTCGAAGCGCACCGCTCGCTCGGTTGCCGTGGCGTCAGCCGGGCTGATTTCCGCTTCGACGACAAGGGCGACGGGACCGGGCAGATCATCTGCCTCGAAGTGAATACGCAACCGGGAATGACGGCGACCTCGCTCGTGCCGGAGATGGCCGCCCATGCGGGCATCGGCTTCGGCGAGCTGGTCAGTTGGATGGTGGAGGACGCAAGTTGCAGGCGATGACGACAGGCATGGCGAAGCCGGCGCGGCGCAAGAGGTTCATCCTCTTCGGCCGTCGCGGTGTTTCGCGCCTGCGTCGCAAGCCCGTCTGGCGTCCGGCCGGCCTGCTCGCGGCACTGCCGCGCGGCGCCGGCGTCGCCATGTCCGTTGCCTATCTCCTCGCCTGGGGCGCCTACGGCATGGTGCTGTCGGGCCGCACCGTCGAGGTTCTGAACGATACCACCGCCGAGCTCGGCTTCCGCATTTCCGCCGTCCGCATCACCGGCCAGCGCGAGATCGACGAGGGCGACGTGCTCGACACGCTGTCGATCCATTCGGGCCAGTCGCTGTTCTTCTACGACGCGGCCGCCGCCCGCGAGCGCCTGCAAACCATTCCCTGGGTCGAGGACGTGTCGGTGATGAAGCTCTATCCGGGCACGCTCCGGGTGATCATCGAGGAGCGCGTTCCCGCCGCCCTGTGGCAGCCGTCGATCGACGCGCCGGTGGTGGTGGTCGACAGCGCCGGCAAGGTGATCACCGACCGGCTGGAGACCCGCTATGCCCGCCTGCCGCGCGTGGTCGGCGAAGGCGCCCAGCTCAAGGTCGCCGAGATCACCTCGCTGCTCGACGACGTGCCGGAATTGCAGAAGAAGGTGCGCGCCTCGATGCTGGTGTCCGACCGGCGCTGGGACCTGTTCCTCGACAACGGCGTGCAGGTGATGCTGCCGGAGGTCGATCCGCAGAAGGCGGTAACCGAACTGGAAAAGACCGACCGGGAGTCCGGCCTGCTCGACCGCGACATCACCGTCGTCGACCTGCGCCTCGCCGACCGGCTGGTGGTCCGCCTTTCCGACGACGCGCGCAAGGCCCGCGACGAGCTGGTGGCGGCGCGCAACAAGGCCCTCAAGAAGCGGGAGCAGGGCGCATGACGCACGCATCCGAAGCCCGCGTCCAGCGCATGCGGCCGCTGCCGCCCAAGCGGCCGGTCATCGTGTCGGTGCTCGACGTCGGCACCTCCAAGATCTGCTGCGTCATCGCCCGCTTGACGCCGCGGCCGATCGGCGACGTGCTGCCCGGCCGCACCCATCTCATCGAGGTGCTGGGCTTCGGCTACCAGCGCTCGCGCGGCATCAAGGCCGGCGCCGTGGTCGATCTCGACCAGGCCGAGAAGGCGATCCGCCTCGCCGTCGACGCGGCCGAGCGCATGGCCGGGCTGACCGTCGAGTCGCTGATCGTGTCGATCTCCTGCGGCCGGCTCGGCTCGGAAACCTTCTCGGTCAAGTACGACCTCTCCGGCTCGGAAGTGTCCGAGAACGACATCCAGCGGGTGCTGGAGATCGGCGCCTCCTACAAGGTCAAGGACGGCCGCACCATCGTCCACGCGCTGCCGATCGGCTACGCGCTCGACAACAACCGCGGCATCCGCGATCCGCGCGGCATGATCGGCTCGTCGCTGGCCGTCGACACGCACCTGGTGTCGGCCGACGCCGTGCCACTGCGCAACCTCGAGATCTCGGTCAATCGGGCGCATCTCGAAGTCGAGACCATGGTGGCGACGCCCTACGCCTCCGGCCTCTCCACGCTGGTCGACGACGAGACGCAGATGGGCGTCGCCTGCGTCGACATCGGCGGCGGCACCACCAAGATTTCCGTGTTCGCCGACGGCCAGTGCGTCCACGTCGACGCCTTCGGCCTCGGCGGCCATCACGTCACCATGGATCTGGCGCGGGCGCTGTCGGCGCGCCTCGTCGACGCCGAGCGCATCAAGACGCTCTACGGCTCGGTGATCGCCACCGACAGCGACGAGCGCGACATGGTCACCGTCGAGCCGGTGGGTGACGACGACGTCGCCCATCAGGTGACGCGCGCCCAGCTCGTCGAGATCATCCGGCCGCGCGTCGAGGAGACGCTGGAGGTGGTGCGCGACCGGCTGCACGCCTCGGGCTTCGCCGGCCGGGTGGGGCGCCGCGTCGTGCTGACCGGCGGCGCCAGCCAGCTCACCGGCCTGCCGGAGCTGGCCCGCAAGGTGCTCGGCCGCAACGTCCGGCTGGGACGGCCGGTCGGCGTCGCCGGGCTGCCGGAAGCGGCGCGCGGGGCGGCATTCGCCACGGCGGTGGGTCTGATGATCTACCCGCAGGTGGCCCAGATCGAACAGTTTTCCGGCCGCCGGAAGTCGATGGCACTGGTCGCCAACGGCGGTTTCGTCTCCCGCATGGGGGCGTGGTTCCGGGAGAGTTTCTGATCCGCGCCGGCAACGGAACGGGTCAGTGCGTAACAGGCGTAAAATAGCGTGCGGTTGCAGCGGCGGCCGCTGATCTGAGGACAGAAGGACGTATCGGCGAGAGCCGCTTGCAGAATAACGAGGCAACCATGACGATTAACCTAAAGATGCCCGACCTCACGGAGCTCAAGCCGAGGATCACCGTCTTCGGTGTGGGTGGCGCCGGCGGCAACGCCGTCAACAACATGATCCAGTCCGGCCTGCAGGGCGTCGAGTTCGTCGTGGCGAACACGGATGCCCAGGCCCTGGCCTCCTCGCGGGCCGAACGCATCATCCAGATGGGCGTCGCGGTCACCGAGGGTCTCGGCGCCGGCTCGCAGCCGGAAGTCGGCCGCGCCGCCGCCGAGGAAGTGATCGACGAGATCAACGACCACCTCGCCGGTAGCCACATGGTGTTCATCACCTGCGGCATGGGCGGCGGCACCGGCACCGGCGCGGCGCCTGTCATCGCCCGCGCCGCCCGCGAGCACGGCATCCTCACCGTCGGCGTCACCACCAAGCCCTTCCAGTTCGAGGGCGCCCGCCGCATGAAGATCGCCGACGCCGGCATCCAGGAATTGCAGTCGTCGGTCGACACGCTGATCTGCATCCCCAACCAGAACCTGTTCCGCATCGCCAACGAGCGGACGACCTTCGCCGACGCCTTCGCGATGGCCGACCAGGTGCTCTATTCGGGCGTCGCCTGCATCACCGACCTGATGGTCAAGGAAGGCCTGATCAACCTCGACTTCGCCGACGTCCGCTCGATCATGCGCGGCATGGGCAAGGCGATGATGGGCACCGGCGAGGCGTCCGGCGAGAAGCGCGCGCTGCAGGCGGCCGAGGCGGCGATCGCCAATCCGCTGCTCGACGAAGTGTCGATGCAGGGCGCGCAGGGCCTGCTCATCTCGATCACCGGCGGCAAGGACCTGACGCTGTTCGAGGTGGACGAGGCGGCGACCCGCATCCGCGAGGAAGTGGATTCGGAAGCCAACATCATCCTCGGCGCCACCTTCGACGACAGCATGGAAGGCATGATCCGCGTGTCGGTGGTGGCCACCGGCATCGAGCCGGACCTCGTCCGCCAGGAAGCGGTGGTTCGCAATTCCAGCGCCGACGCCGTCGGCCGCGCCGCGCCGACCCGGCCGGTGCAGGTGACCACCTCGACTGCCGCCGCCGTCGCGGCACAGGAGGTGCGGCAGCCTTTTAGCCAGCCGGCCGTGCGCCCGGCGGCGATCCGCGAGGCCGCCTCGGCCACGGCGATCGCCCCTGCGCCCGCGCCGGTTCCGAACTACACCGAGGCCGCCGCCGCTGCCGCGCAGGTTTCCGTCGAGGCCTTCGAAGCGGCGCTGGCGCTGCCCGAGGCCGACATCGAGCCCGAACCGGTGCGCACCGTGACGACGCCGCACGACCCGCGCGTGTCGATCGAGCCCTACGAGCCGGCGATGAACCACTACGACGCGCCCGCTCCGGCCGCCCAGCCGCAGCAGACGCGCGTCGCCGAGCCGGCGCCGGCCCAGCAGCCCTACGTGCCGCCGGTCGCCGAGCGTCCGTCGGGCGCCGTCCAGCGCAGCCGCGTGCCGTCGATCGACGAGTTCCCGCCGATCGCCCAGCGCCAGGCCGCCGCCTCGGTGCAGGTGCATCCGGAGGACCATGACGGCGAGCGCCGTCCGCTCGGCCTTCTCCGCCGTCTCGCCACCGTCGGCCTCGGCCGCCGCGAGGACGAGGCCCAGCCCGAGGCGCCGCGCGCCGCCGCCCCGCAGCCGGCGGTGCGTCCGTCGGCGGCGAGCGAGTTCGTCAAGCGTCCGGCCGCGCCGGTCCAGGGGGCCGCCGGCCGCCTCGATCAGCAGGGCCGCATGGCGCCGCAGCCGGCGCCGCGCGCCGCCGACGACGACATGGAGATCCCGGCCTTCCTGCGCCGCAAGTGATCCGGTCGCTTCCTTGAAAAAAGGCCCGCGAAGGCGACTTCGCGGGCCTGCTGCTTTTATGCACTATGCTCAGTCGTAGAGAACGGCGGAGATTTCCGGCGTGTCCATGTTGGACTTGTCGTAATAGTAGAAGCCGGTGTCGATGTTCTTGGGCACCGTTTCGCCCTTCACCGCGGCGACGGCCGCCTTGACGGTCTCGTAGCCGATGCCGATCGGATTCTGGGTGATCGCCCCGGCCATGATGCCGTCGCGGATCGCCTGCTTCTGGGCGGCGCCGGAATCGTAGCCGATGATCACGACGTCGGACCGCCCGGATTCCCGCACGCCGTTGACGACGCCGATCGCCGACCCCTCGTTGGCGCCGAAGATGCCCTTGAGATCGGGATTGGCCTGCAGGATCGACTTGGTGATTTCGGTCGACTGCAACTGGTCGCCGGCGCCGTACTGGATCGAGACGATCTCGATGTCCGGATAGGCTTCCTTGATGCGGTTGACGAAGCCGTCGCGCCGGTCGATGCCGGTGCGGGACGTCTGGTCGTGCACCACCAGCGCCACCTTGCCCTTGTTGCCGATCAGCCCGGCCATCTTGTCGGCGGCGAGCGCCGCGGCGGCGAGGTTGTCGGTCGAGGCGGTGGCCAGCGGGATGTCGCTGTCGACGCCGGAGTCGAAGGCGATCACCGGAATCTTGGCGTCCTGCGCCTGCTTGAGCAGTGGGATGGCGGCCTGGCTGTCGAGCGCGGCAAAGCCGAGGGCGGCCGGGTGCTTGGCGAGCGCCGCGGCGAGCATGTCGATCTGCTTGTCGACCATGGTCTCGTTGTCAGGCCCCTCGAAGGTGACGTTGACATTGAGCTCGGCCGCCGCCTTGTCGGCGCCGGCCTTGACCGCCTGCCAGAACTGGTGCTGGAAACCCTTGGAGATGAGCGGGATATACAATTTGTCCTGGGCCTGGGCGAAGCCCGCCGAGGCGGCAAGAAGAGCCGTGGCGCCGATGGCGCCGAGCACGCTGCGTCTGGTGAACATGTTCTTCCTCCTGGACTTTGTTCATGTGAACAGCCGAGCTTAGGTTCGGAGTATTCTGCTACTCTCTTGTCGTTGCGCCCCTCCTCGGGCGGATTGGGTCAATTCCGGCGGCGGCGCATCATGTCGGCGTAGACGGCGACGATGATGATCGATCCGGTGAGCACGGTCTGCCACTCCTGGGCGACCGACAGGATGCGCAGGCCGTTGAGCAGCACCGACATGATCAGCGCGCCGATGATGGTGCCGAGGATGGTGCCGCGGCCGCCCGACAGCGACGTGCCGCCGATGACCACGGCGGCGATGGCGTCGAGCTCGTAGCCCTGGCCGAGCGCCGGCTGGGCGGAATTGAGCCGCGAGGCGATCAGCAGGCCGGCGATGCCGCAGATGGCGCCGGTCAGCGCGTAGATCGCCATCTTCCAGCCGTCGGTATTGACGCCGGACAGCCGCACCGCTTCCTCGTTGGAGCCCAGCGCGAAGCAGTAGCGGCCGAGCACCGTGCGCCCGAGGACGTAGGACACCGCCCCGGCCACCAGGAACAGGATCAGCACGCCGTTGGGGATCGGCAGCCCCGGCACGATGGCGCTGATCAGCGAGCTGGTGGAGATCATCGGAAAGTTCGGCGTGCCGTTGAAGTAGATCGGCTTGGTGCCGGAGATGACCAGCGACAGCCCCTTGAGGATCAGCATCATGCCGAGCGTGGCGATGAACGGCGGAATGCGCATCTTGGCGACCAGCGTGCCGGAAATCAGCCCGCAGACCGCGCCGGCGGCGATGGCCGCCACGATGCCGAACGGCAGCGGCAGCCCCCAGTAGGTGAGAACGACGCCGGCGATCACCGCGCAGAAGGTCATCAGCGTGCCGACCGACAGGTCGATGCCGCCGGTGATGATGACCAGCGTCGCGCCGATCGCCAGCACGCCGTTGACGCTGGTCGCCTGCAGGATGGCGATGATGTTGGATGTCTGCAGGAAATTGGGCGAGGCCAGGCTGAAGACGATGATCAGCGCCACCAGGCTCGCGAAGGCCAGGAGCTTCTGATAGGCGCCCGATGATTTCAGTCCCGCATCCCATCCAAGTTTGATCGCGCTCATGCTGCGTGTTCCTTCGAGATCGTGTCGCGCTGGGTGGCAAGGTGCATGATGTCTTCCTGGCTGGTCGCCGCGCCGCCGGGCAGGATGCCGGTGAGGCGGCCCTCGCACATCACGGCGATGCGGTGGGAGACGCGGAGGATTTCCGGCAGCTCGGAGCTGATGACGATCAGCGCCTTGCCCTGCTCGGCGAGCGAGGCCAGCAGGCGGTAGATTTCCGCCTTGGCGCCGACGTCGATGCCGCGGGTCGGCTCGTCGAAGATCAGCACGTCGCAATCGCGCAGCAGCCACTTGGCGACGACCACCTTCTGCTGGTTGCCGCCCGACAAGAGGCGCACCTCCTGGCGATCCGACGGCGTGCGGATGGTCAGCGAGGCGACGTATTTCCGGGCGGCGGCGGCCAGCCCCTTCTCGTCGATCCGGCCGAAGCCATCGGAGTAGCGCTTCAGCGTCGCCATGCCGATGTTGGCGCGCACGTCCATGCCGAGCGCCAGGCCGAAGTTCTTGCGGTCCTCCGACAGGTAGCCGATGCCCGCCTGCACCGCTTCCCGCGGCGAGCGGATGTTGCGCGGCTGGCCGTCGACGATGATCTCGCCGCCGTCGCGCGGATCGGCGCCGAAGATGGCGCGCGCCACTTCCGTGCGGCCGGCTCCCATCAGACCGGCAAAGCCGAGGATCTCGCCGCGCCGCAGGGTGAAGCTGACGTTCTTGATGACGCGGCCGCGCGACAGGTTGCGGACCTCCAGCGCCGTCGGCGCATGGGCGAGGTCGGGAACCCTGACGGCCTCGTCGGTCAGCGCCCGGCCCACCATCATCGAGATGATGGTCGACACCGGCGTCTCGGCGGCGCCGACGGTGCCGACGAATTCGCCGTCGCGCATGACCGTCACCCGGTCGGCGATGCGCTTCAGCTCGTCCATCTTGTGCGAGATGTAGACGATGCCGACGCCCTCGGACTTGAGCACGCGGATGATGGCGAACAGCTCGGCGATCTCCGAGTCGGTCAGCGCGGCGGTCGGCTCGTCCATGATCAGGATGCGCGAGCGGTTGGAGAGCGCCTTGGCGATCTCGATCATCTGCTGGCGGGCGATGGTCAATTCGGATACCGGGGTGCGCGGATCGACGTTCATGTGGATCGAAGCCAGCGCCGCCGCCGCCCGCCGGTTCAGTTCGCCCTCGTCGAGGCGGCCGAACGACTTGCGCGGCTCGCGGCCGATCATGATGTTCTGCGCCACCGTCAGATCCTTCATCAGGGACAGTTCCTGATGGATGATGCCGATGCCGAGCGCCTGGGCGGCGCGCGGCCCGGCGACGGTGACCTCCTCGCCGGCGACCTCGATCTTGCCGGCGTCGGGCTGGTAGATGCCGGCCAGCACCTTCATCAGCGTCGACTTGCCGGCGCCGTTTTCTCCCATCAGCGCGTGCACTTCCCCGGGCTGAAGCTCGAACCGGGCGTTCCTCAGCGCATGAACGCCGGGAAAGTGCTTGTCGATTCCCGTCATCCGGACCAGATCGCTCATCCTGCCTCCCTTATCGATCAGGCTTCGGCCGGACATATCCGGCCAGGTCTCTTGTGGGGGAGGGCGCCGGCGGCGGTATCAGGCCAGGCGAAATCGCCGCGCCGGACCGCACGGAACCGCCAATCGCCGGAACGGCGCAAGCGGCCGCGCCCAAGCAGCCGGGACGGCAAACGCCGGCCGGACTGCTCGCCGCAGCCCATGGGAACAGGAATGGCGCTCATGATGTCGGCGGCCTCCCTTCCGCCTCGTCACAACGTCCCGAATGCTAGTCTAAACGTTTAGAAGACGCTACCATCCTTTGTGATAGATCTGTCTGCCATACCGGCCGTTTGCTCAATTTTGTTGCATTATTGACCGGAAGAAGCCAAACTCAAGTGAGAAAATAGTATGAAACGTTTAGAGAAATGACTTCGACACCACGCAGGGCCAACGGCAAGTCGAGGGCGCCGACCATGCTTGACGTAGCACGGACCGCGCAGGTGTCGGTCGCCACCGTCTCGGCGCTGATCAACGGCACCACCCGGGTCAGCCCTGCCCTGACGCAGCGCATCGAAGCGGCCATTTCCGCCATCGGCTACGAGCGCAACGCCATCGCCCGCAGCCTGAAGCTCGGCGCCACCAACACGATCGGTCTGATGGTGAGCGACATCCGCAACCCGTTCTTCACCGATATCGTGGCGACCATCCAGTATGCCCTCAACCGGGTCGGCTACGCCGTCATGGTGTGCAGCAGCGACGAAAATACCGAGTTGCAGGACATGCAGATCAAGCTGCTGCTCGACCGCGCCGTCGACGGCCTGATCATCGCGCCGGCCGGCGAGGATGTCATGCTGAAGGATTTCCTGGCCTCGGTGCGCCGGCCGATGGTGATCGTCGACCGCACGTGCGAGGGGCTGGACGTCGATACCGTCACGCTCGACAACCGCAAGGCCGTGCTGGATGCGACGAGCTATCTCATCGGCCTGGGGCACCGGCGCATCGGCTACATCGCCGGTCCGCTGATCACCTCGACCGGCCGCGATCGGCTGGCCGGCTACCGCGACGCCCTGGCGGCGGCGGAGGTTCCCTATGTCGACGAGCTGGTCCAGGACGGCGATTCCCGCGAGGCGGGCGGCTACCGCGCCGCCATGCAGCTTCTCACCCAGCGGGACCGGCCGAGCGCCATCTTCTCGGCCAACAACCTGATGACCATCGGCGCCATGCGGGCCATCCGCGACGCCGGGCTTTCCTGCCCCGACGACATATCGGTCGCCTGCTTCGACGACTTTCCCTGGGCCGACGTGTTCCGCCCGCACCTGACCACGATCGCCCAGCCGGTGCAGGCGATCGGCGAGTATGCCGCCAACCTGCTGCTCGACCGCCTGTCCGGCAAGGCCGACGAGGCGCCGCGCCGGCTGGTCATCCAGGGCCGGCTGATCGTCCGCGAATCCTGCCGGGCGCTGGCGAGGCCATAGTACTAGCCGAAAGCCAACCGCAGCAGCGCGGCGGTGGCGACGCCGACGGCGACCGTGGCGATCAGCGGCAGCCGCAGCGCGAGGACCAATACCACCAAGCCGGCGGCCGCCTCGATGGGGCCGGACATGACGATCGGCGCGATGACGGCGACCAGCACGGCCGGCGGCAGCGCGTCGAGGGCGACGCGGACCGGGCCGGACTTCGGCAGCCGGTCGGCGATCAGGAAGCCGAGGATGCGCGTCATGTAGGTGAGGACGCCCATGGCCAGGATGGCGGCGAAATTGACGGGATCGATGGTCATCGCGTCGCCTCCCCGGCAGAGGCCGGCACTTCGTGCGGCGCGGTGACGACGGCGGCGGCGATGCCGGCCAGCGCGCCGGCGATCACGTACCAGGCGCCGGGCACGGTGGCGTGGACGGCCACCGCCACCACGGCGCTCGCCACCAGCACCGGGCCGGTGCGGCGGGCGCCCTTCCAGAAGCCGAGGGCAAGGGCGATGAAGATGGCCGGGAAGGCGAAATCGAGGCCGAAGGTCTCGGGGTGCTCGAGATAGGCGCCGAACAGCGTGCCGAGCACCGAGGCGACCTGCCAGCAGACGAACAGCGTCAGCGCCACGGTGAAGTAGAAGGTGCGGCTGATCGGCTTGTCGAGGGCGCGGCGCTCGCTGAGCGCCCAGGCCTCGTCGGTGAGCAGGAAGGCCGCCACGAACCGCAGGCGGCCGAAATGGGCGATCTTGCCGGACAGCGAGGCGCCCATCAGCACATGCCGGAGGTTGACCAGCAGCGCCATCAGCGCCAGGGCGGCGACCGGCGCCGGCATGCTCCACAGGCCGACGGCGATCAGTTGCGACGAGCCGGCGAAGACGATCGACGACATGGCGAGCATCTCGGCCGGCGTCAGGCCCTTGGCCGTCGCCTGCTGGCCGAGGATGAGGGCGAAGGGCACGGCGGCAGCGACGGTTGGAAAGACCGCGACCAGGCCGGCCCGGAAGTCCGCAAGAGGTGTTGTCATGTCCAGCTTTCTTTAGGTCAATATTATTGACCTTTTATAGGTCAGCTCTTATGACCTAGTTTGTGAAGGCTGTCCACCCGAAAATCGCAATATCCGGAAAATCAGTCGGGCGATGCCGCAACAATTCTAAACGATCCGATCGCTGGTCGTGCGTGCCACGCCGGCGGCGGCCATGTCGGCCCAGGCGCGCTTCAGCGAGCCGGAGAGGTCGATGGCGCGGCAGGCGTCCTCGATCACCGTGACCCTGAAGCCGGAGCCGGCGGCGTCAAGCGCCGTCCAGGCGACGCAATAGTCGGTGGCGAGGCCGACGACGTGCACCTCCTCGACGCCGCGTTCCCGGAGATAGCCGGCGAGGCCGGTCAAGGTCTCGCGGTCGGCCTCGCGGAAGGCGGAATAGCTGTCGACGCCCTGGTGCCAGCCCTTGCGGATGACCAGCTGGGCGGTGGTGACCTCGAGGTCGGGATGCAGCTCGGCGCCGGGCGTGCCCTGCACGCAATGGTCCGGCCACAGCACCTGCGTGCCGTAGGGCATTTCGATGGTGTCGAACGGCTCGTGGCCGTGATGGGCGGAGGCGAAGGAGGCGTGGCCCTTCGGGTGCCAGTCCTGGGTGACCACCACCTGCCGGTAGCGCGGCACCAGCGCGTTGATTACCGGCACGACGGCGTGGCCGCCGCCGACCGCCAGCGCGCCGCCGGGGCAGAAATCGTTCTGGACGTCGACGACGATCAAGGCGGTGGCGGGCGAAGGCATGGCGCGACTCCGGGCAGGATGTTCGGAGCCGATTTATTGCATTGGTCCGGAGAGGCGGCAAGCGCTCCCCTGCTGGGTCAGCTCGGGAAATAGGCGGAGCTGTCGAGATCTTCGATAAGGCCGATGCCGGTCGGCTGCCAGCCGAGCTCGCGGCGGGTCCGGTCGCTCGACGCCGGGCAGTCCATGGCGGCGAAGGCGGCGAACCAGCCGAAATGGTCGGCCGCTTCGTCGGCGGCGATGCTTTTCACCGGCAGGCCGAGGCGGCGGCCGATGATTTCGGCGATGGTCTTCAGCGGCACGCCCTCGTCGGCGACGGCGTGGTAGCGGGCGCCCGCGGTGCCCTTCTCGACGGCGAGCCGATAAAGGCGGGCGGCATCGAAGCGGTGGACGGCCGGCCAGCGGTTGGCGCCGTCGCCGACATAGGCCGCCGCGCCTTTGTCGCGGGCGATGCCGACGAGCTGCGGCGTGAAGCCGTGATCGCCGGCGCCGTGCACCTGAGGCAGGCGAATGGCCATGGCCCGGACGCCGCGCGAGACGAAGGCGAGGGCCGCCTGCTCGGACACGCGGGGAACATGCGCGTCGGCCGGCGGCACCATGTCCTCGGTGGCGAGGCGGCCGGGCGACAGCATGCCGAGGGCGGAGGTGACGACCAGCGGCCGGCCGGAGCCGGCGAGCGCCTCGCCGAGCGCCGCGATGGCCTGCCGGTCGATGTCGCAATTCTCCCCGAACCTGGAGAAGTCGTGGACGAAGGCGGTGTGGACGACGGCGTCGCTGGCCGCCGCGCCGGCCTTCAGGCTGGCGATATCTTCGAGCGAACCCGGATGGACGTCGGCGCCGGCGGCTCTGAGCGCGGCCGCTCCCGCCTGCGAGCGGCTGAGGCCGAGGACGGAATGGCCGGCGGCGATCAGGTCGGAGACGACGGCCGAACCGACGAAGCCGGTGGCTCCGGTCACGAAAACGCGCATGAAAAATCTCCCGAGAGGATGACGATGCCAGTGTCGTCCGGCCACGTATCGGGGTAAAGTAGTGATCGTATCATGGTATAAGGACTAACAGGATGGACGCTCCGCTGACCGACGGCAACGCGCTCGGCGCCTTCCTGCGCGACCGGCGCTGCCGGCTGGACGCCGCCGCCTTCGGTCTGCCGATGACGCGGCGGCGGACGCCCGGCCTCCGGCGAGAGGAGGTGGCGCAGCGGGCCAACGTGTCGGTCACCTGGTACACCTGGCTGGAGCAGGGGCGGGGCGGCGCGCCGTCGGCCGACGTGCTCGACCGCATCGCCCGGGCCTTGATGCTGACCGACGTCGAGCGCGAACACCTGTTCCTGCTCGGCCTCGGCCGGCTGCCGGAGGTGCATTACCGGGAGAGCGACGGCGTGTCGCCGCGCCTGCAGCGCGTGCTCGACGCGCTGGAGCTCAGCCCGGCCATCATCAAGACGGCGACCTGGGACATCATCGCCTGGAACCGCGCCGCCGCCGTGGTGCTCGGCGACTATGGCGCGCGGCCGCCGCGGGAACGCAACGTGTTGCGCATGATGTTCTGCGATCCGGCGGTGCGGGCGCGCCAGCTCGACTGGGAGAGCGTCGCCCGCTTCGTCGTCGCCACCTTCCGCGCCGACGCGGTGCGCGCCGGGGCGGCCGGCAACGTCGAGGCGATGGTGAACGAATTGAGCCGGGCCAGCCCGGAATTCGCGGCGATGTGGCGGGAGAAGGAAGTCGGCCACCACGGCGAAGGCACCAAGCTGCTGCGCCACCCGACGCTCGGACTGATGTCGCTGGAATATTCGGCCTTCGCCGTCGACGGCCGGCCCGATCTGTCGATGGTGATCTACAATCCGGCGACGCCCGAAGTCGCGGCGGAGGTCAAGCGGCTGATCGGGGCGGCGAACGCCGGGTAGAGTGTTGCCGTGTTTCCCCTTCCTATGTCCTGGCTTCGGCATGTCGGGCACATGACCCTGGGGGATAAAGCCCAAACTCTTTGGTTGTATTATAACACTAATACGTTATATTTGATGTAATATAAATCGCAATTCACGCTTTGATTGGATTGGGACGACAATGCAGCCAAATGAGGCACGACTCGATCGGGCGGTCGATCTCATTAGCTCGTCTACTTCTATCGATGCTCTCCAGGCCGCTCTTTTCGAGATCCGGGATCTTTATTGCGCGGCGCACCTCGATTATCACCCCCTCCATATCAACAACGTGGCACGAACCAATCTCCCGATCCTGTCGACAACGGACCGAGCCTGGATTTCGCATTATCAGCGCCACGAGTTCGTCAGGATTGATCCGATGGTGTCGACCAGTCGAAAAACGGTGCTCCCCATAGACTGGCAGCTCCTAGTCGACAGCACCAAGGAGTCCCGGTTTTATTTCTCGGAAATGCGCCGCTTTGACATCGGCTCGAACGGCATCGGGATTCCAATCAATGGGGCACAGGGAGACAGGGCGATTTTTACGGTTACGTCCCACGTCTCTGATTGCGGACGATGGGAAATGTTTATCCGCCGCTGCGTACCGGAACTTGTCGTTGTCGGGCGTTATCTCCATGAATATGTCATGAAATTCATTGTGCCAGTGGGCGCGAACGCTGGGCCTCTCAGCCGCCAGGAGCACAACTGCCTTCAATTGTTTGCGGATGGCCATGATGCCGCAGCCATCGCCGATATGCTCAAGCTTTCGATCCATACAGTTAGGATGCACCTTCGTCGGTCGCAACGTCGGCTGGGCGCAGCATCACGACCGGAAGCCGTCGCCATAGCCTTGGTTCAAGGCTTCATCAAAAGAACTTCGCTTGTCGTTGCAGCAACAGCGGCGTGTGCGAACTTCTGGAGCGATCTTTTGGCAATTCTTGTCTAGTACGTTTCTAAAAACATTTTTTAATGACAATGAATCTGAAAAATTTCAAATAGTTGCACCAAGAATACATCAGTTTGCGCATATTGCGCGTTTCTCCACTCAGCATCAGACTGCATGCGTTCTTGCACCTTAAGGGTGCATCCTTCAGGGGGAAGGAATGCGTGCAACTGGTGTTGGCAAGCCGAAAACCCACCGGGGGGCTAGATGGCTCGTAATCGGCGCCATTTGCGGTGGCCTATTTTCGGGGGCCGTGAATCTCCTCGGCCTTGCTGCACCTCTATTCATGCTCGAAATTTACGATCGCGTCATTCCGAGCCGCAGCGTCCCGACACTGGTGGCACTGCTCGTACTCGTCGTCGGAGTCTACGTCTTCTCGGCAGTTCTGGACATTGTACGCGGCCGAGCCATGAGCCGTATCGCCGGCCTTCTAGATGCTGAGATTTCCAGCCGGGTCATTACCGCTATCGCCGGAGCTTCATTGCGTACACGGATAACGGGCGATGTTCTCCGCCCTGCACAAGAAGCGGATCAGATCAGAGCATTTCTGGCCGGTCCCGGCCCGATGGCCCTGTTCGATCTTCCGTGGATGCCAGTCTATCTGGCGATATGCTTCTTTCTGCATCCGATGATCGGCTGGTTGGCGACGGTAACAATGGTCTTCCTCATGGCTCTCACGCTTGCGGCGGAACTGCTGGGCCGCCGTAAGGCGAAGTCGATCTCGGATGCCCACTCTACGCGGAACCAGCTTGGGGAGGCGGCGCAACGCAATGCAGAAGCGATTGCCGCCATGGGATTGTTACCTAGGGTTCGAGAGCGCTGGGCAGAGGCACACGAGCGAGTGGTAGAACTCCAGTTCGGCAATAGCGACGTGACCGGCCTGTTCGCCGGGGTGTCGCGTGGAATTCGCTTGACGGTACAATCAGCTTCTCTGGCTTTGGGAGCCTGGATCGTTCTGCAGGGCGATATGACGGGGGGTGCGATTGTCGCGGCGTCGATCATCATTGCCCGTTCACTTCAGCCGGTTGAACAAGTGATTGCTAACTGGCGCAGTATGATCGCGGCGCGAGACGCCTGGAGGCGTCTTCAGGCGCTCTTCCTCGCCTTTCCCGAAGACCAGGACAGGACAAAACTCCCGTCACCGGTAGGCTCTTTACTTGTCGAGGGACTGTTCGCCGCGCCTCCGGGCGATCGGCAGCGCATGACGGTGCAGAACGTCAGCTTTCGCGTCGAGGCGGGTATGGCGATCGGTATCATCGGCCCGAGCGCATCGGGTAAATCCTCCCTGGTTCGGGCCATAACCGGCGTCTGGCCGGCTCTGAAAGGACGCGTTTGCCTCGATGGTGCCTCGCTCGAGCACTGGCCTCCGAACGAACGAGGTCGCCATATCGGCTACATGCCGCAAAGCTCCGACCTGTTTCCTGACACGATCGCGCAGAACATCGCGCGCCTCGACCGGGATGTCGCCGACGACACCATTGTCGCGGCCGCGCGGGCCGCTGGTGTCCACGATATGATCGTCTCTCTGCCAGACGGCTACGAGACCCAGGTAGGTGATGGCGGCCACAATCTGTCGGCGGGTCAGCGCCAGCGTATTGCCCTTGCTCGCGCGCTCTATGGAGATCCGTTCCTGGTTGTTCTCGACGAGCCGAACGCCAACCTCGACGCAGACGGTGACAGGGCTTTGGCTGAGGCGATCTTCGGTATCAAGGCGCGCGGCGGCATTGCGATTATCGTCGCGCATCGGAATAGCGTGCTGTCCCTACTCGACAGGCTGCTGGTTATGGAGGGGGGAGGCGCCAAGGCGTTCGGCCCTCGCGACGAAGTCCTCAAGTCGCTCCAACAACAGCATCTTCTGCGTCCTCGTCCAGGACGTGTCTCGCCGACGCCGGCTCTTGCCGTCATCAATGGCGAAGGAGGAGGCACCCATGAGCCCTGATACACGGTCTCATCTTATCCGGTCTCTTAGGCGCAACCTTCTCGCCGGAGTGGCGGGCGTCCTGATGTTAATCGGCGGCATTGGCGGCTGGGCCGCCACTACAGAACTGTCTGGTGCAGTCATCGCAACCGGTGTCCTCGTGGTGGAGGGCAACGCCAAAAAAGTGCAGCATCCCGAAGGCGGCATCATTGATGAACTGCTGGTCCGGGAGGGACAGGAGGTTCTGGCGGGCGAGATCGTGGTCAGGATGGATGATACCAGTGTCCAGGCCGGCCTATCCGCCGTCGAAAAGAACATCCTCCAGCTTCTTGCCCGCCAGGCCCGCCTCGAAGCCGAAAGGGATGGTCGACCGGATATGTCGCCTCCGGATGCGTTATTGGCTCGCCTGCAAGGTGAAGATGCCAGCGTGGCGCTGGCGAGCGAGCGGCGCCTGTTCGAGGATCGCCGAGCGTCACGCGACAGCCAGAAGGCTCGCCTCCGGGAACAAATCCAGCAACTTCGTGAGCAGATCGGTGGTGTCGAGATCCAGCAGCAGGCGAAGACGAAGGAAATCGAACTCATTGCTAAGGAACTGGACGGCCAGCGCAGTTTGTTCGCGAAGGGGCTGACGTCGCTCAGCCAGGTCAACAGTCTCGATAGGAGCGCCACGCGGCTCCAGGGCGAGCGTGGCCAGCTCATCGCAACGACGGCGGCGGCTCGTGGCAAGATCGCCGAGATTGGCTTGCAGCTTGTGCAGGTCGACCAGGATCTTCGGACCGAAGTCGCGGCCGAACTCCGGGATGTCACCAACCAGCTAGCCACGCTGGCCGAAGACGAGGTGACCGCCCGCGACCGGCTGAAACACTCCGACGTGCGGGCACCGATCGCAGGGACTGTGCATCTGCTTGCCGTCCACACGGTCGGGGGAGTGGTCACGGCGGCCGAAACGATGATGGAGATCGTACCGGGAAAAGACGACTTGACGGTCGACGCGCGCATATCGCCGCAAGACGTCGACCAGATATCCGTTGGCCAACCGGCAACGCTTCGCCTGACGGCGTTCAACCGCAATACCACGCCCGAATTAGCCGGAGCGGTCATTCGCGTCTCGGCGGACCTTGAGACGGACAGGACGACCGGCGCCAGCTTCTATCGGGTCGGGGTGTCTATCCCGGACGAGGAAATCGCGCGGCTTCCCGTGGGACTGTCGTTGGTCCCAGGAATGCCAGTGGAAGCCTTCGTCACGACGGGCAACCGTACGGTCGCCTCCTATCTTCTCAAACCCATCCGCGACCACGCGGGACGCGCTTTCCGGGAGGAATGAGACAGTTTCGTGCCTCTCTCCCGAACAGGAAACGGGCGCGGCAGCCCAAGGTCAGCAAACCACGCCGCCGCGCCCGCCCCAGACCGGCGAATGGTTCGCCGGTAGCCGAAGGAGATGAAGAATGCCTACCTTCAACGGTACCAGCGGCAACGATACCATGGACTACAGGGCCTACAACACGCCGCCGCCGCCAGAATACACCCCGGACATGCAATGGCTGATCCTGAACGGCCTCGAAGGCAACGACACGATCTACGGCAGTGTCTATAACGATGCTATCTATGGCGGAGGCGGCGATGACGTTCTCGTTGGAAACAGCGGGCATGACTATCTGAACGGCGGAAGCGGCGATGATCTCATTTATGGGGGGATCGGCAACGACTCCCTTTATGGAGATATCGGAGAAGATCACCTCTACGGTGAGGCCGGGGACGATTGGCTCGATGGTGGGGAGGGCAACGACTACATGGAAGGTGGGGCGGGTAACGACGTCCTTGTTGGTGGTGGCGGTAGCGACTTCATGTTCGGGCAAGCCGGAAACGACCAGTTCTTCGGTGACGCTGGCGCCGATATTTTGGACGGAGGCGCCGGAAGTGATCAGCTTTGGGGAGGCTCGGGGAATGACCAGTATCAGTACAATGGCCAAGGCTTCGACTACATCAATGACGGCGTAACGAATACTGGTGCGGCCCGTACGGATAATACATATGATTCCAGTGACGTTCTGATCGTCAGCTACACTGCCGCCGATCTTGGATATGCCCAGGACGGTAACGATCTCTGGTTCTTTTCGTGGGCCGACTATTCGAACGACAACAGGGTTGACAATGCAGTCATCATCGAAGGCTTTTTCCTCGGCGGTCACTATACGGTCGAGTACCTGGTTACCGCAGATGGCGCTGGTCCGACCTATGATCTGACCACTCTTTTAGCTGCTTAACTATGATCTTCTGAATGATAAGCAGAATGCTGGGGGAGTGGATCAACCCCAGCATTCAGACCTTTCAAGCGGTACAATGAATTCAAGGTAAGGTGTCTGCTCCCGTCATTTGTTGAGTCAAGCCGCCTTGCCGTCTAAATCTTAATATCGACACCAGCCCCCTGCTCCAAATAGCTGCGAACCGTATTTCCAGGCTCTAGATGCAATGTGCCACTATCGGGGATTTTGGCAAAACCCAAAGAATCAGGGCCAAATACCTTACCCGCAAGTTTGAAAGTACGGCCTTCAAAATTTACGCCAAAATGGTCTAGGTCTTCTCCTGCGTTGAGCCTCTCAGTGGATATCTGCTCCTTCAGCGTAAAATTCGCCAGAAGATAGTCATTAATGGACATGTTCAACTGATGCTTCTTAAGCTCTTCCAGCTGGGCTAGCAGACTCGTCAGCTTGTCAGCTTCGGGCTTTGTCGTTGAGGCGGTTTCCGATCCTAGTTGATTGGCAAAATCGGTGGGGGACTCTGGCCGATTCACAGCAGAATAGCGGTTATCAAAGGTAAAATAGGACGTCGATCCGATCGTGTTCATCGTAATGGCCGTCATGATTGTTTCTCCTTAGAAACGCTTGTTACGCTAGCGTGCAATTGCCGGGCCAACGAAAGGTTGAAAAAGTCGCGCTAAAACAACCAGTTGCGCAGCTATGCGCTGGGTCAGCATTGCCACGTCGGAAAAATGTTCTAGACGACCGGCAACAATTTCCGCTCTCAGCGTCGATCGGGAAGGGAGCGTTTCTCCCTGGTGCGCCGCGCTCAATGCCCCTTGAGCAGTTGCTCGGCGGCGGCGCGGGCTTCTTCGGTGATGCGGCTGCCGGCCAGCATGCGGGCGATCTCCTCGCGGCGGTGGCCGTCGGGGAGCTGGGAGACCGAGGTGGCGACGCGGGCGCCGCCGTCGACGCTGTCTTTCGCGATCAGGAAATGATGATCGGCGCGGGCGGCGACCTGCGGCGCGTGGGTGACCGACAGCACCTGCACCTTGCGGGCGAGCCGGGCGAGGCGGGTGCCGATCGCCTCGGCCACCGCGCCGCCGACGCCGGTGTCGATCTCGTCGAAAACCAGCGTCGACGCCGAGCCCTTGTCGGCGAGCGACACCTTGAGCGCCAGGAGGAAGCGGGAGAGCTCGCCGCCGGAGGCGACCTTCATCATCGGCCCGGGCCGGGTGCCGGGGTTGGTCTGCACCCAGAATTCCAGTGTGTCGATACCGTCGGCGGTGCGCGTCTCCGGATCGGCGAGCTGATTGACGATGAAGCGGGCGCGTTCGAGCTTCAGCGCCGGCAGCTCGGCGGCGACGGCGTCCTCCAGATGGCGAGCGGATTTCTCGCGGGCGGCGGAGAGCTTCAGCGCCAGGCGGTCGTAGTCGGTCCGCGCCGTGGCCGCCGATCGGGCGAGCGCGTTGAGCCGGTCCTCGCCGGCGTCGAGGTCGGCGAGGTCGGACGCCATGCGGGTGGCCAGCGCGCCCAGTTCGTCGGGCGGCACCGAATACTTGCGGGCGGCGGCGCGGATGGCGAACAGCCGCTCCTCGGTGCGCTCCAGCTCGGCCGGATCGAAGTCGGCGGCGCGCAGCGCTGCCTCGAAGACGGAGCGGGCGTCTTCCAGGGCGTCGAGGGCGGTGGAGATCGACTGCAGGGCCGGGCCGGCCAGCGCCGCCACTTCGCCCTTGCGTTCCAGCCGGCGCAGCAGGCTGGACAGCTCCGGCACCGGCGAGCCGGAGCCGTTGAGATGCTCATAGGCCTCGCGCAGGTCGACGGCGACCTTCTCGGCCCGCATCATCTCCTGCCGGCGTTCGGCGAGCGCCGTCTCCTCGCCCGGCTTGGGGGCGAGCTTCTGCAATTCCTCGACGGAGGCGCGCAGATAGTCGCCCTCGCGGCGGGCGTCGGCGATGCGGCGCTCGAGATCGGCCAAGGCCTTCTCGGCATCGCGCCAGGCGCGGTGGGCGGCGGCGACGGCCTTCGCCTCGGCCTCGAGGCCGCCGAAGGCGTCGATCAGGCCGCGATGGATGGCCGGATCGACCAGCGCCCGATCGTCGTGCTGGCCGTGGATCTCGACCAGGGCGGCGCCGAGCTGGCGCAACAGGTTGGCGGAGACGGCGCGGTCGTTGACGAAGGCGCGGGTGCGGCCGTCGCTGGTCTGGACGCGGCGGACGATGACGTCGCCGTCGTCGTCGAGGTCGTTTTCCACGAGAAGGGCGCGGGCCGGGTGGCCGGCCGCCAGGTCGAAGACGGCGGTCACCTGTCCCTGGTCGGCGCCGTGCCGGACGAGGCCGGCGTCGCCGCGCCCGCCGAGGGCGAGCGACAGCGCATCGAGCAGGATGGATTTTCCGCCGCCGGTTTCGCCGGTCAGCACCGTCAAGCCGTCGGAGAAGGCGATCTCAAGCCGCTCGATCAAAACGATGTCGCGGATTGCGAGCGTCTGGAGCATGGCATCCCGTCAGAGCATGGCGGCCTTGAATGCCTTCGAGATCCAGGACTGGGTGTTCTCGCGGGGCTCAAGACCGTTGGTGGACAGGAGCTTATAGGCGTCCTTGTACCAGCGGCTGTCAGGATAGTTGTGGCCGAGCACGGCAGCCGCCGTCTGCGCCTCGTCGACGATGCCCATGGCGTAATAGGCTTCGGTGAGGCGCTCCAGCGCCTCCTCGACGTGGCGCGTCGTCTGGTAGGTCTGCACCACCGTCTTGAAGCGGTTGATGGCGCCGATGTACTGGTTGCGGTTCAGATAGAAGCGGCCGACTTCCATTTCCTTGCCGGCGAGCTGATCCTTGGCGATGTCGAGCCGCTTGCGGCCCTCGGCGGCGTAGGGGCTGTCGGGGTAGCGGTCGACCAGCTCCTGCATGGCCTGCATGGCCTGCTGCGTCTGCTTCTGGTCGCGGGTGATGTCGGGCATCTGGTTGAAATAGGACTGCGCGATCATCCACTGGGCATAGGCGGCGTCTTCCGAGCCGGGATAGAGCGTCAGGTAGCGCTTGGCCTGGGTGATGGCCTCGTCGAAGTTGCCGCGCGTATAGTTGGTGTAGGTGGTCATGATGAGGGACTTGCGCGCCCACTCCGAATAGGGGTGCTGCTCGTCGACCTCGGCGAATTTCTTGGTGGCGTTCTTGTAGTCGCCCTCTTGCAGGTAGGCGATGCCGGCGTTGTAGGACTGTTCCGCCGGGATTTCCACGAAGGGTTCCAGCGGCTCGTCGGAAGAACAGCCGACGAGAGCGGTGGCGCCTCCGAGGAGAACGAGCACGGCGGCCACACGAACGAAACTCTGCCTCATGAAAACCCCATCACCGTACGCAACCGCTCGCGGCCGCCCATCCATCCCACGCGCACTGCCCGTCGAGCACCGCCCGATGCCGGGCCGCCCCGCGCCCCCGGTGCGAGTCAGGCGCCCGGACGACAGGAAGCTCTTTTATCGTAAAGCCGTCGCGGATGCTACGTGCCCGTGATGTTCGGCCACATTATGGCGGCAGGGGGCGCCGCCCACCGCTCGTCGCGGTGCAAGGTCAGTCGCGCGACGGCGCCAGCGCGGCCGCCTGGAGGATGCCGCCGGCCGGCTCGCGGACCGTCGCGGTGTCGTGGACGATCTCGTAGGCGCCGGTATCGGCGATGAGCGCCTTGACGGCCATCCAGTTGAGCTTGTGGCCGCCCTTGTAGGAGCGGAAGTGGCCGAGGAAGGGCATGCCGATCAGCGACAGGTCGCCGACCGCGTCGAGCGTCTTGTGGCGGACGAATTCGTCGGACCAGCGCAGGCCCTCGGGGTTGAGGATGCGGCCGTCGCCGATCGCCACCGAATTTTCCAGCGACGAGCCGAGCGCGAAACCCATCTTCCACAGCTTCTCGACGTCGGCCATGAAGCCGAAGGTGCGGGCGCGGGCGATGTCGCGGGCAAAGGTCTGCGGGCTGAGGTCGAGCACGTAGGACTGGCGGCCGATCAGCGGATTGGCGAAGTCGATGGTGACGTCGTAGCGGGTGCCGTCGTGCGGCAGGAACTCCAGGACGGCGTCGCCGACCTCGAGCCGCACCGGCCTCAAGACGCGCAGCAGCTTGCGCGGCGCCGCGAGGCGGCGCAGGCCGGCTTCGGCGATCATCTCGATGAAGGCGGCCGAGCAGCCATCGGCGATGGGCATTTCCGGGCCGTCGATCTCGACGACGACGTTGTCGACGCCGGAGGCGGCCAAGGCGGCCATCAGGTGCTCGATGGTGGCGACCGTGCGGCCGCCGACGCCGATCATCGTGCAGAGCTCGGTGGCGACCACGTTGTCGTGGCGGGCGGCGATCTCCACCTCCTCGCCGTCGGTGCGAACGAAGACGATACCCCGGTCCGCCTCGGCGGGATGCAGCACGATGGTCGCCGGCTTGCCGGAATGCACGCCGGCGCCGGAGAACTGGACGCTTTCGCGGAGGGTGGTCTGCTTGCCGTAGGTCGTTCGCATCGAATGTTTCCAAAAAAGACCGGTGAACGGCTGCAAGCCGATCCGGCACATTTTTCATAAAACACGAGGCGAGCGCTCCAGGAAAGTCACTCTTTCTTACCGAGTGTTACGTTGGCGGAAGCCCTGTTTTCCGTTCGATTTCAATGGGCTATCGGGAAGGGTGAAATGCGCGGCGAGACAGCCGCGCAAGGCCCGTGAAAAGCCGAATCAGGCGGTCAGGCCGCAAGAGGCGCCGTGGCGGCGACGAGCCAGGCCCGGTCGGCCTCGTCGTCGAGGAGCGGCAGCAGCTTTTGCCGGACCTCGGCGTGATAGGCGTCGAGCCAGGCGCGCTCGCGCTCGGTCATCATCGCCGGCCGGATCAGCCGCCGGTCGATCGGGCAGAGCGTCACCGTCTCGAAGCCCATCATCGGCCGCTCGCCGCCGTCGATCGCCTCGGGCGGCGTGACGATGACGAGATTCTCGATGCGGATGCCCCAGGCGCCGGCCTTGTAGAAGCCGGGCTCGTTGGACAGCAGCATGCCCGGTTCGAGCGGCACGTGGCCGGTCTTGGCGATGCGGGCTGGTCCCTCGTGGACGGAGAGATAATGGCCGACGCCGTGACCGGTGCCGTGGTCGAAGTCGAGGCCGGCTTCCCACAGCTTTTCGCGGGCCAGCACGTCGAGATGGGCGCCGGTGGTGCCCCTGGGGAAGCGGGCGAGCGTCAGGCGGATATGGCCGATCAGCACGCGGGTGAAGCGGTCGATCATCTCCTCGGTCGGCGTGCCGACGATCACCGTGCGGGTGATGTCGGTGGTGCCGTCCTCGTACTGGGCGCCCGAATCGACCAGCAGGATGCCATCCACCTCCACCTTGCGGTTGGAGGCGGTGCTGACGTGGTAATGCGGGATGGCGGCATTGGGGCCGGCGCCGGCGATGGTGTCGAAGGAGATGTCGCGCAGCGCGCCGGTGGCGCGGCGGAACTCCTCGAGCCTTTCGGTGACGGCGATCTCGTCGAGCCCGCCGTTGATCGCCTCGCGGTCGATAAAGGCGAGGAAACGCACCATGGCGACGCCGTCGCGGACATGGGCGGCGCGGATGCCGGAAAGCTCGGTGGCGTTCTTCAGCGCCTTGGGCAGCAGGACCGGGTCGGGGCCGGCCACCACCTTGCCGCCGCCGGCCTCGATGCGGCGCACCACCTCGAAGGCGGCCGACGCCTTGTCGACCAGCACGGCGCCGCCGAGCGTGGAAAGCGCCGGCGCGAAGGCGGCCGGCGGCTCGACGGCGGCTACCTGTTCCAGCCGGTCGCGGACGGCGTTGTCGAGCTTGGCGCCGTCGATGAACAGGGCGGGGCGGCCTTCACGGCGCAGGATGGCGAAGGATAGCGCCTCCGGCGTATGCGGCACGTCTTGCCCACGAATGTTGAAGGCCCAGGCGATCGAATCGGGGCGGGTCAACACGGCGGCCTCGGCGCCGGCCTTGCCGATTGCCTCGCCGAGGCGGGCGAGCTTCGCCTCGGCGCTCTCGCCGGCCAGCTTTTCCGGGAACAGCGACACCCGGCCCTTGGGCGGCTCCGGCCGGTCGGTCCAGACGGCGTCGACCGGGTTGCCGTCGGTGGCGACGAACTCGGCGCCGACGGCGGCGAGCGCCGTCTCGAAGCGGCCGACTTCGGCGGCGGTCATCAGCCAGGGATCGAAGCCGATGCGATCGCCCTTTCGGGCGACGATCTTCAGCCAGTCGTGCGGCGGCTCCTCGATCAGATGATGCGGCTCGATGACCTCGGTATCGACCTGCTCGCGCACCTGCAGCGTATAGCGGCCGTCGACGAAGATGGCGGCGCGGTCGTCGAGAACGATGGCGAGGCCGGCCGAGCCGGCGAATCCGGTCAGCCAGAGCAGGCGGCGGGCCGAGGCGGGAATATACTCGCCCTGGTGCTCGTCGGCGAGCGGCACCAGGAAGCCCTTGAGGCCGCGGCGCGCGAGCTCGGCCCTCAGGGCGGCGAGCCGCGCCTTGCCGTGGCTGGGATCGTTGACGTTGTCGAATGTCTGAAACACCTCTGTCACTCCGCCATGCTCGAAAGGCTGGAGTTGTGGCCCCTGGCTTCGGCTGCCGTCAAGGAGGGGCCTTTTATTCTGGCCTCAGTTGTCGGCAAGCTTTGACAAGAGACCGATATCCGCCGATCGCTTCATTCTGCCCGAGGTCCTATGCCTTCGCATAGGATGACAGATTTATATATAAGAAACAAATATATAGCCGCTTGCGGCGGTTCTTATAGATTGTCATCCTGCGCGCAGGCGCAGGACCTCGGGCAGGAAAAGCGCGGGGCATATATAGGGCTCCGCCTGTTTGGCACCGGAAATCGATAGAAGGCTTCGGACAAGTTCCGGGCGTCATCCGGCGTTCATGTTTCCGGCGGAAATCCGGCGGCCACGGCTGGTTGCGGCGAAAGGGAGGCGGCAGCCATGAGTCCGCTGCAAGGGTGGCCTGCGAGGTCGTCCGTTCATACTAAAGTAGCAGTCAGCTAGTATATGCGGAGTTCGGAGGGCTGGATTCGCGTCCCATGAGGATAACGGCGCTTTTGAGAACGGTCGGCGGAAGCCGATGACATTCAAGAGGTGCTACGATGAGCCGATTTGCCCCGACGACCGCCACATCCAATCGAAGCGGTCTTTTCCGCCGGACTTATGAGGCCACCCTCGGCACGCGCGAGCGGCAGGCGCAGCGCTATGTCGCGCCCTATCTCGCATCGCTCGACGATCAGGCGGCGCGCGAGCACGGCTTCGGTCGCGCCTCGACCGGCGTCATGCGGTCGCGGGCGGTCGACGCCGCGCTCTAGGTTTTTGTTTGCGCATCGGATTCTCCGAAAACCGGATTCCACTTTTCGGTTCGATGCGTTAGCGGCTCAGCCGGCGTAACGTAGCACCAGCGTGCTCCATCCGTCCTTGACGAGGTGCCGCTCGCGCACGAAGCCCTGCGCGCGGAAGGCGGCGAGCACGCTTTCGGCCTGCGTCCGCAGGATGCCGGAGAGCACCACGGCGGCGCCCGGCAGGGCGTGGGCGCGGAATTGCGGCGACAGCATCTTCAGGGGATCGGCCAGGATATTGGCGACGATCAGGTCGAACTTGCGGCCGACGATGGCCGGATGGGCGAAGCCGGCGGCCGTCACGGCGGTGACGAGGTTGGCAGCGCCGTTGATTCCGGCGTTTTCGAGAGCGATCTCCACCGCCAGCGGATCGATATCCGAGGCGAGCACCGGCCGTCTGGTGGCCAGCGCGATGCCGATGGCCAGGACGCCCGAGCCGGTGCCGAGGTCGAACACGCTGTCGAAGCGGTAGACGGCGAGCAGGCGAGTCAGCGCCGTGAGGCAGCCCCAAGTGGTCGGATGATGGCCGGTGCCGAAGGCCTGGTTGGCCTCGATCTGCAGGCCGATCAGCCCCTTGGGGATGCGGTCGCGGTCGTGGGCGCCGTGCACCACGAAGCGGCCGGCCACCACCGGGCTCAAGCCTTCGAGGCTTTGCGCCACCCAATCAATATCCTCGGGTACCGGCTCGACCGTTACGACCTCGGCATCGACGAGGCCGTCGAGGGCGGCGCGGGCGGCCGTCGCGATTTCCTCGCCGTCGTCGGCAAAGAAGAAGCCATCCACCGCCCAGCCGCCATCCGTCTCGTACCAGGACACCGGCCCCGCCTCGACGAAGGCGGCCTCGATGGCGTCGGCGATCGTCTCGGCGCCCGCCGCGTCGGCGGCGGGGATGTGAAGCTGGTACTGGCGCATGACGGTTCCTGGACTGAATTCCGAGGCTGGCGGAGTTGCGGCCGGTTTAGTCGGAGCCCGGGTGCTTGTCAAAGCAGGACCGCATTGACGCGAATGGGCAATCTCCGGCAACCGTGAGATGGTCTCGCCGTCACGGGCGAACGCAGCATGACGCCGGACCAGCGGCGTCGCCGGGGAAGATCGGCTCCCCCGGCTGGAAACAGGCGACAGCCTCTGCCTGCGATAACGGAGGTGAAGAGATGCGGAAACTACCGCTGATCTTCGCGCTTACCTTGAGGAAGACCCGGACGGGCTGGTCTGTCACCGTCCGGATCACTCTTAGGTAAGAAAACGTCGGGCGGAGCGCCAACTCCGCCCGACACTCCGAATATAGCGCCGAAACCGCTCTTTTCCAAGTCGGCCCGTGCGTGGTCAGGCTGTTCCAACCTGATCGGGATGGCTCTTGCCGGCTGGAGATGCGGAGGTTTTCCGCCTTTTCGCGTGCCGGTCGCTCGAACGCACCACCAGTTCGGCGCCGACCAGGATCTTCACCGACGGCTGGCGCTCGGAGGCGTTGATCAGGTCGTCGAGTATGGTGATGGCCAGGTAGCCGATCTTGCGTTTCGACACGTCGATGGTGGTGAGCGGCGGGTCCATGGTGCCGCTCATCGGCAGATTGTCGAAGCCGATGATCGACACGTCGGCGGGAATGCGGATGTTGTGTTCCCTGAGCGCCTTGATGAAGCCGTAGGCAATGATGTCGTTGGTGCAGAAGTAGCATTCGGCAAGCTTGCCGCCCGAGGCGAGATGCCGCAGCGTCGCCTCGTAGGCGCCGTCGAAGGTGGATTCCACCCAGAGGATGTTCTCCTCGTGCAACGGCAGGTCGAGCCGCTCCATGTTCTTGGCGAAGGCGTCGCGGCGCAGGCGAAAATTGGTCGTTTCCACGGGGCTGGCGACGAACCCGATGTCCCGGAAGCCCTGCGACTTGAAGCGCGACAGGACCTTGTGGACGGCATCCTCGTTGTTCATGTTGACGAAATTGGCGTCGATCAGCCCATGGAAGGTGTCGATGAACACCGTGGGTATGCCGGTGGCGAGCAGCAGCCGGATGTCGGCTTCGCTGAGCTCCGTGCCGAGCGCCACCACCCCCTTGATGCCGGCGCCGGCCAGCGACTGGACGATGTCCTGGATAGCCTCGCGCTCGTGGCTGACGACCTCGAGGGCATAGCCGCGCCGTATGGCTTCCTGCGACATGCCGTCGATGTAGTCGGAGATGAAATGGCTGTGGTCGCGATTCACGGTGTGGCCGTGCTTGGCGATCTTCAGGAAGCGCAGGGTATCGTTGGCGTCGTCGGGCACCCGGATCCGCGCCGGACGCGGCACGTAGTTCAGGTCGGCGACGACGTCGAGCACCTTGGCGCGGGTCGCGCCGGATATCTCGCCCTTGCCGTTCAGGACCAGCGAAACGGTGGCCGCAGAGACGCCGGCCGCCTTGGCGATGTCCCTCATAGTCAAGGTCTTCTTGTCGCTCATTCCACGCTTGCTTCTTCGATTTTCCACGCGCCGCCACCAGTTTATCGCGCTTGCCGAACCAAAGCCAACCTGGCTCGCCAATGCCGCCCGAGCAGACGCGACTTTTGGCTAATGCCGGCACTTGCCCTTGCGTCGTCATTAAACGTCGCCTATGATTTAGTAAATAAATAAATTGTTTAATAAACAAATGGAGGGAGCGGTGCGGAGAGTGGACGGCCAGTTTCTGGTCCTCGCTGCCATCAACGTCGTCCTGCTGGCGCTGGGAGCGGCCATTTCGGGCGGATCCTTCCTGTCCGTCTTCAATCTGCAGTCGATGGCCGGGCAGGTGCCGGAGATCGGGCTCCTGGCCATCGGCGTCATGCTGGCCATGTGTGCCGGTGACGGCGGCATCGACCTCTCGGGCATCGCCCTCGCCAACCTGTCGGGCGTGCTGTCGGCCGTGCTCGTGGCGGGTCTGGTGTCGAGCGCCGAGCAGGAGGGGCTCTACTCGGCCCTGTTCATTTTGGGCGCGTTGGTCATTGGTTTCCTGGGCGGCTTGGTCAACGGCACGCTGATCACGCGCTTCAGAATCACGCCGATCCTCTGCACGCTGGGCACGCAGATGGCGTTCACCGGCCTGGCGGTGATCGTCTCCGGCGGCAAGGCGGTGGTCGTGGGCAGCCCCGAGCCGCTGTCGTCGATCGGCAACGAATTCTGGTTCGGCGCGCCGATCAGCTTCATCCTGTTCGTCGCCGTCGCGGCGCTGATCGGCGTCGCGCTCAAGGTCTCGCCGTTCGGCCGCTGGCTGATGCTGTCGGGCTCCAACCCCAAGGCGGCGCTCTACGCCGGCTTCCCCCGCTCGGCGGTGGTCACGGCCACCTACGCGCTGAGCGGCACGCTTTCGGGACTTTCGGGCGTAATCATCGCGGCGCGTAACGTAAACGTTAAGTGGGATTACGGCGCGTCCTATCTGCTGATCGCCATCCTGATCGCCGTGATGGCCGGGGTGCGCCCGGAGGGCGGCTACGGGCGAATCGTCTGCGTCGTCTTCTCGGCCGTCGCCCTGCAGCTCATGTCCAGCCTGCTGAACTTCGGCGGACTTTCCAACTTCGTTCGCGATTTCGCCTGGGGGGCGCTGCTGCTCGCCTTCCTGGCGATCGCCCGCTACGACCTCGTCGGCTTCGTCTTCTCCGACAGGCGCCGCTAGGTCAACCGATCGCGCACCCCCACGCGTCGGACGGAAAATCCAGGGGGACTGGTGGAGGAGAAAACGATGAAGAGAAGCATTCAGACGATAGCGGCCGCGCTCCTGGCCGCAACGGCCGTCGCCGGCACGACGGGTCTCGCGATGGCCGCCGACAAGCCGGTGATCGCCACCGTCGTCAAGATCTCGGGCATTCCCTGGTTCGACCGCCTCGAGACCGGCGTCAAGGCTTTCCAGGCCGCCAATCCCGATGTCGAGGCCACCCAGTACGGTCCGGCGACCTCCGACTCGGCGCAGCAACTGCAAATCGTCCAGGATCTCGTCGCCAAGGGCGTCGACGCGCTGGCCGTCGTGCCGATGGACCCGGCCGTGCTCGAGGGCACGCTGAAGCGCGCCATGGAACGCGGCACCGTCGTCGTCACCCACGAGGCGGACAATCAGGTCAATACCATGGCCGACGTCGAGGCCTTCGACAATTCCTACTACGGCGCCTCGCTCAACGAGCGCCTTGCCCAGTGCATGGGTCAGAAGGGCAAGTGGACGACCTTCGTCGGCTCGCTCGGCAGCCGCACGCACATGCAGTGGGTCGGCGCCGGCGAGGAAAATGCCAAGAAATACCCGGACATGGTGCTGGTCGATCCCAACAACGAGTCGTTCGACGACGCCAACGGCGTCTACGAAAAGGCCAAGGAGCTGCTGCGCAAGCATCCGGATCTCGCCGGCTTCCAGACGTCGGCCGGCAACGACGTGCTCGGCGTCGGCCGCGCCATCGAGGAGGCCGGCCTTGCCGGCAAGGTCTGCCTGGTCGGCACCGGCCTGCCGAACCCGTCGGCGCCCTATCTCGATTCAGGCGCCATCACCGCCATCGGCTACTGGGATCCCCAGAAGGCCGGCATGGCGATGAACGTCGTCGCCAAGCTGCTTCTCGAGAAGAAGGAGCTCAAGTCCGGCATGGACCTCGGCGTCGAGGGCTACAACAACGTCACCGTCACCAAGGGCGCCGGCGACGGCCTCCTGGTGGTCGGCAACGGCATGGTGCTCGACGACAAGGACAGCTACAAGGCGCACCTCTTCTGATCGCCCCAAACCGCAATGAGAACCCGAAGGACTCCGGTCCTTCGGGAACCCCGGTGGTTCGCCGTTCCGGGCGGCCCCGGTGCGTCGTGAAAGGATGCTGGGAGTGGCGGAAGACTCTGAGGCCAACCATTGTTTCCTGCAATTGAGGCAGATCCACAAACGGTTCGGCGGCGTCCACGCGCTGCGCGGCGTCGACCTGGCGCTGGAACTCGGCCAAGCCTATCACCTGCTCGGCGAGAACGGCTGCGGCAAGAGCACCGTCATCAAGGTGATGTCGGGCGCCATTGCGCCGACCGAGGGTGAAATCGTCCTGAACGGCGAAAGCTTCTCGGCCCTGACGCCCATTCAGTCGCTAGCTGCTGGCATCGAGACGGTCTACCAGGACCTGTCGCTGATCCCCAACCTGTCGGTCGCCGAGAACGTCGCCCTCAGCGAGCAACTGGTGCATGGCGAGGGCCGCCTTGCCCGCCGGCTCGACAGAAATCAGTTGCGGGTCACCGCCAGCACGGCGCTCGCCTCGGTCGGGCTGCCGACCACCCGGACCTTCCTGACGACCGCCGTCTCCGACCTGCCGCTCGCCCAGCGGCAGCTCGTGGCCATCGCCCGTGCCATTGCTACCAAGGCGAAGCTGGTGATCATGGACGAGCCGACGACCTCGCTGACCCGGCGCGAGGTTGAGAACCTGATCGAGGTGGTGGCCCGCCTGCGGGCCGACAACATCGCCGTGCTGTTCGTCACCCACAAGCTCGACGAATGCTACCGCATCGGCGGCCATGCCATCGTCTTTCGCGACGGCGAATGCGTGGCCCAGGGACCGCTTTCGAGCTATAGCAAGGCCGACATCGCCGAGTTGATGACCGGCCGCAAGATCGACGCGCATCGCTACCGCGCCGGCAAGCCCGCCGAGGAAAAGCTGCTGGCCGTGCAGGGGCTAACCGCCGCACCCAATTTCTTCGACGTCGAATTCAGCCTCCGCAAGGGCGAGATCCTCGGCATCACCGGCCTCGCCGATTCCGGCCGCAACGAGCTGGCGCTGGCCATTTCCGGCGTGCGCCCGGCCGATGCCGGCTCGATCGCCGTCGGCGGCGCGGCGGCCCGCATCCGCCATCCCTCCGACTCCATCCGCCACGGCATCGGCTACGTGCCGGAAAACCGCCTCGACGAGGGCCTGTTCCTCGAGAAGTCGATCCTCGACAACGAGATCGCGTTGGTGGTGGCCAGGCTGGCCAATGCCTGGGGCGTCATCGACGACGGCAAGGGACGCGACATCGCGGCCGGGGTGGCGAGGGACATGCGCCTCAACACCACCGACATCGACATGCCCGTCGGCTCGCTGTCCGGCGGCAACCAGCAGCGCGTGCTGATCGGCCGCTGGCTGACCATCGAACCGAAAATCCTGCTGCTGCACGGCCCGACGGTCGGCGTCGACGTCGGCTCCAAGGACACCATCTATCGCGCCATCCAGGTACTGGCCGAGCGGGGCATCGGCCTCATCGTGATCAGCGACGACCTGCCGGAACTGCTGCAGAACTGCGACCGCATCCTCGTGATGAACGGCGGCCGCTTCGTCGCCGACCTCGATGCCTCCCGGGCGACCGAGGAGGACATCTATCGCGCCATGCTGGCGTCAACGCCGGAGACCGTCCAATGACCCTGTTTCCGATCGAAAAGACCGGGGCCGCCGAGCGGGACGCCGGCGATCGCCTGAGCATTGGCGGCTTCGTCCGCAGGCATCCCGAGACGGTGACGGCGGCGATGCTGGTGGCGATCTGCGTCGCGGTCGCCATCCTCAACCCCGATTTCCTGCAGCCTTCGTCGCTGATCGACATCGTACGCGCCAGCGTCGTCACCGGCCTGTTCGCGCTCGGCGTGTTCGTCATCCTGGCCGCCGGCGGCATCGACGTCTCCTTCACCGCCATCGCCGCGCTGACCATGTATTCGATCACGCTCCTGACGACGCGCTATGCGCCGGGCCTGCCGATGATCCTGGTGCTGGTGCTCGCCGTCGGCGGCGGCATGCTGCTCGGCATGTTCAACGGCCTCTTGGTCTATAATTTCGCGGTGCCGGCGATGATCGTCACCATCGGTACCCAGTACCTGTTCCGCGGCATCCTGCTGGCCTTCGTCGGCACCGTCTGGATCATGGCGCTGCCCGAGCAGATGCTCACCTTCGGCCGGGCGCCGATGGTGCAGTTCGCCAATTCCAACGGCGCCGTCGTCACGCTGCCGCTCTACGTGCTGGTGCTGCCGGCCGCGGCCGTGCTGACCTGGTGGATCCTGAACCGCACGCTGATGGGCCGGGCGATCTTCGCCATGGGCGGCAGCGCCCGGGTCGCCGAGCGGCTCGGCTACAACCTCAGGACCGTCCATCTGTTCGTGTTCGGCTTCGCCGGGGCGTTGGCGGGGCTCGCCGGCATCATCCACGTCTGCAGCAACCGCCTGGCCAACCCGTTCGATCTGGTCGGCACCGAGATCAACGTCATCGCGGCCGTCGTGCTCGGCGGCGCCCGCATCACCGGCGGTACCGGCACGGTGATCGGCACGCTGCTCGGCGTGCTGCTGGTGACCGTCATCAACAACGTGCTGGTGATGGTGGGCATTCCCAGCACCTGGCAGCGCTTCGTCGTCGGAACGTTCATCCTGCTGGCCGCGGCCTTCTTCGTCGTTCGCCAGCGCCGGACCTGACCCTCTCAAGAAGGAAACGCCATGAAGAAATTTCTCAACGCTCCCGCGGATTTCGTCGACGAGATGCTGGAGGGCATCTACGCCGCCCATCCCGACGTCACCTACACCAACGACGACAAGCGCTGCTACGTCACCGCCCATCCCAAGAAGGGCAAGGTGGGCATCGCCACCGGCGGCGGCTCCGGCCACCTGCCGCTGTTCCTCGGCTATGTCGGCGACGGCATGCTCGACGGCTGCGCGGTGGGCGGCGTGTTCCAGTCGCCGAGCTCGGACCAGATGTACGAGGTGACCAAGTACATCGACCAGGGCGCCGGTGTGCTCTACATCTACGGCAACTACACCGGCGACATCATCAACTTCGACATGGCCGCCGAGATGGCCGACGTCGACGGCATCCGCGTCAGGTCGGTAGTGGGCAACGACGATGCCGCCTCGTCGATCGTCGGCGAGGAGCACAAGCGGCGCGGCGTCGCCGGCATCTTCTTCGTCTACAAGGCGGCCGGCGCGGCGGCGGCCGAAGGCCTCGACCTCGACGAGGTCGTCCGCCTCGCCGACAAGGCGCGCCTCAACACCCGCACCATCGGCGTGGCGCTGTCGAGCTGCGTCGTGCCGGAGGTCGGGCACGCCACCTTCTCGATCGGCGACGACGAGATGGAGATCGGCATGGGCATCCACGGCGAGCCCGGCATCAGCCGCAAGAAGCTCGCGCCGGCCGACGCCGTGGTCGACGAGATGATGGAGCGCATCTTCGGCGAGCAGGATTACGGCGCGGGCGGCGAGGTGGCCGTGCTGGTCAACGGCCTCGGCGGCACGCCGCGCGAAGAGCTCTACATTCTCTATCGCCGTGTCTCGCAGCTGTTCGCCGAGCGCAGCGTCAAGGTCAGGCACGTGTGGATCGGCGAGTTCGCCACCGCCATGGAGATGGCCGGCGCCTCGATCTCCGTCCTGAAGCTCGACGGCGAACTCGCCCGCCTGATGGCGGCGCCGGCGCGCACGCCGTTCTTCACCCATGTCGAGCGCTGAGGATAGGGCGATGCAGGCACTGACAGCCAATGACGTGGCCGGTCTGTTCGCGGCGCTGGAAAAGACGTTCTCCGACCAGCGCGAGTTCCTGATCGCACTGGACGGCAAGGTCGGCGACAGCGATCTCGGCATCACCATGAGCAAGTCGTTCACCGCCGCCCACGCCGCCGTTGTCGCCGCGGCCGACGCGTCGGTCGGCAAGCTGTTCGGCAGGGCCGGGCTGTCGATCGCCAAGGCGGCTCCCTCGACCATGGGAACGCTGACCGCCACCGGCTTCATGCGCGGCGGCAAGGCGGTCGAAGCGGCGACGACGATCGGCACCGCCGAGATGGCTGCCTTCTGGCGCGCCTATCGCGACGGCGTCCAGGAGCGCGGCAAGGCCAAGGTCGGCGACAAGACGGTGCTCGACGTGCTCGACCCGATCGCCGTCAGCCTGGAGGCGTCGGCGGCGGCCGGCAAGCCGCTCGATGAAGCGCTCGCCGAGGCCGCGCAGGCGGCATCGGAGGCGCTCGAAGCCACCAGGCTCCTGGTGGCGCAACACGGCAAGGCGGCGGCGTTCCAGGAGAAGTCGCGCGGCCTGCAGGACGCCGGCGCCACCGTCGCCGTGTTCATCGTCGAGACCATGGCGAACTTCGTGAAGGCGGGCTGACACTTCCTCCGGGTGTCAGGACAAATGAAGCCGGGGCATGCGGTCATGGCATGCCCCGGCTTCGTGCATTTGGTGGCCGGCCTTACTTCTTCGGCGGCACGTAGCCGGCCGGCGTCGCGTCGGTGATGCGGCCGTCGGTATAGGGCGTGTAGGGATTGTGGGTGGTCAGGTATTCGGCCACCACGTCCTCGAGGTTGGGGCCGTAGTCGTAGGCGTTGACCGCCTTGTCGGCGAAGGTCTTGAAGCCGTCGCCGCCGGCGCGGACGTAGTTGTTGGTGACGACGCCGTAGGTCTTGGCCGGGTCGAGCGGCACGAAGGCGTCGCCTTCCTTGACCTCGACGCCGGTGATGCGGCTGCCGACCGGCTTCGAGCGGTCGAAGGTGTATTTCAGGCCGGACACCTGCGGGAAGCGGCCGGCGCCCTCGTCGACCTGGCTGACGCCGTTCTCCAGCGCTTCCCTGATGCCGTCGCCGGTGATCTGGAAGGTGGCGAGCGTGTTCTGGAACGGCAGCACCGTCAGCACCTCGCCCATGGAGACGTCGCCGGCGTCGATCGACGCCCGGAGACCGCCGCCGTTGGCGATGGAGATGGTGATGCCCTGGCCGGCGACGCGCTCCAGCGTCGCGTCGGCGACGAGGTTGCCCATCGAGCATTCGACGGCGCGGCAGGATTTGCGGTCGCCGTCGATGATGGCGGCGGACGAGCCGACGATCTTGACCTTCAGTTCCTCGAGCGGCTTGCCGAGCTCCTCGACCCGCGCGACATAGCCTTCGTCCGGCTTGACCGAGGCGTCGAGCAACAGCGGCGCACCCTTGGCGGCCGTGACGACGCCCTTGTCGTCGAAGGTGACGGTGAGGTCGCCGAGATACTTGGAATAGGCGTAGGCGGTGACGATCGGCACCGGCACGCCCGACGGGCTGTTGACCAGCGTCGGATAGGGGCCGGCCGCCTTGTCGTCGGTGGACGACAGGTAGGTGTGGCTGTGGCCGCCGACGATGACGTCGATGCCGTCGATCTTGGAGGCGATCTCCTGGTCCTTGAGGTAGCCGACGTGGGTGAGGGCGATGATCTTGTCGACGCCCTCGGCCTCGATCTCCTTCACCGCCTTCTGCAGATAGGTCACCTCGTCCTCGAAGGTGATGTCCTTGCCCGGCGAGGAGGTCTCGGCGGTGTCGGTGGCCAGCACCGAGACGACGGCCACTTTCTGGCCGCCGATCTCCTTGACGACGTAGCCCTTGTACTTGCCGTCGAGCAGCGAGCCCTTGGCGGGAACCGTGTTGCCGGAAATGATCGGGAACTTCACCGCGCCGATCAGCTTGTCGAGCTCGGCCGGACCGTCGTCGAACTCGTGGTTGCCGATGGCCATGGCGTCGAAGCCGATGCCGTTCATGAACTCGGCGACCGGCCCGCTCTTGAAGGTGCTGTAGTAGAGCGAGCCCTGGAACTCGTCGCCGGCGTCGAGCACCAGGAGATTGGCGCCGGAGAGTTCCTGGCGCTTGCCGTCGATGGCGCTCTTGACGCGGGCGATGCCGCCGAAGCACTCGCCGGCCTGGCTTTCCTCGGCCGAGCAGGTCGAATCGAACTTGTTGATCGGCTCGATGCGGGAATGAAGATCGTTGATATGCAGGATGGTGAGCTGGAAGTCGGCCAGCGCCGTGCCGGCCGAAAGCGCCAGTGCGCCCGCCGAAAGAATGCCGATGGCCAGTCTTTTCGTCATGCTCCTGTCTCCCCGTTCATGCGGCGCCGGCCGTGCGCCGTGGCCGCCCAGGCAATCTTGGCGTGTCCGGCCGGCCGGCTTCAAGCGGCAATGCGCAGTTTTGCACGCCGAGGATCGGCTTTTATGACGAGAGAAACACTTTGGTCGGTCCCGGCCTCAAGGCGTCATGATGACCCGGCCGATCGTGGTGCGGTTCTCGGCGCAGGCATGCGCGCGCGCCGCTTCCGCGAGGGGAAAGGTTTCGGCGATGATCATCTCCAGTTCGCCCTGCGCGGCTCTTTCCAGCATGTCGCTAACGGTGCGGTGGACCGGCGGCTTTTCGAACTGCGTGCCCATGAAGACGCCCAGCAGCGTTTGATTGTGCTGAAGCGCCGGCCAGAGATTGGGGGCGAGCGAGCTGCCGCCGGCATTGCCGACAAACACGAGGCGCCCCTCGGGCTTCAGCGCCGCAAGCGAGCCGTCGAGCGTCGAGCCCACCGGATCGATGACGAGGTCGACGCCGTCCCCAGCCGTCAGCCGCTTCACCTCCTGGAGGACATCGACCTGCCGATAGTTCACGGTGTGGTCGGCACCGAGAGCGATGAGCCGTTCGGTGCGTTCCGGCCCGGAGACCGTTGCAACCACCCTGGCGCCGGCCCTATGAGCCAACTGGATGGCGGCAAGGCCAACGCCACCGGCACCAGCCTGGACCAGCACGATTTCCCCGGCCGTCAGGGCTCCCCTGGCGAACAGGCAGTGATGCGCGGTTCCGAACGAGATCGGCAGCGCCGCCGCCGCGGCCATGCCGAGACCGGCCGGCACCGGCCAGGTTCTGCTCGCCTTGACTGCCCTGAGGCTGGCGTGCGACCCGTCGATGTCGAAACTCGTCACCTTCTGGCCGACATGACGGTCACGGACATTGGCGCCGACCGCCAGCACTTCGCCGGCCGCCGCGTAGCCGGGGACGTGGCCGGGCTCCAGCGGCAGCGCCGCGCGGGTGATGACGTCGCCGCCTTCGATCGAGATCGCCTCGACGCGGATCAGTACGCCATCGGGCGGGCAGGCGGGGTCGGGCATGTCCACGTAACGCAAAACATCCGCGCCGCCCGGTTGGTGATAGATCACAGCCTTCATATCGATGCCATCCAGTCCCGTACCTGAGCGCACTCAGGCAGATGTTCACAATCGAGGATTGGTCCCACCGGATACAGGAGCGGACAAAGCCAAAAAACTCACGTTTTGGTGAGTTTATTCAGTCGTTTGCCGGCTTCGGGCTTGCGGGCGGTCAGGCCTTGTCGAGGAGGCTGTCGACCACCCGCTTCCGGCCGGCCTTGTCGAAATCGACGGTGACCTTGTTGCCGTCGACGGCGGCGACCGAGCCGGGGCAGGCGGGTTCGAGCGGGAAGATGTTCGGCGGACTGCATCGCCGTGGCCTCTCGTCGGTCGAACATCCGGCCCGAGTGTCAATGCCGAGAACCGGCCTCTTCGACCCGAGGGGCCGCCCCGCTCCTATGCGGGGTTTTCCTTAATGAAAATGACTTGCAATATCATCTTGGAAAATGCTTTCCTTCCCCATGGAGGGATTTTCTATCTTCTTAGGCAATAGGTCCAAGTACCTTGCCCGCCCCATCCCGCCGCCGGAGGATGACGCACTGGTCTTTTGGCCGGCGGCCTTCGGGAAGACTTGGATATATTCCAAGTTTTGCACCCATTCCGCGACATGAACTCGACAACTCGAGAGGTCCGTATATGCATTTCTCCAAGAGCCTGGCCTTTTCTCTGATGGCTGCGTCCCTGTTCACCGGCGTGGCGAATGCCGAGGTGAAGACCATCACGGATGTCATCGGCCGCGAGGTCGAGGTCGACCTGCCCGCCAAGCGCATCGTTCTGGGTATGTATTACGAGGACTTCATGGCGGTCGGCACCGCCGCTGCTTATGACAACGTTGTCGGTATCTCGAAGGACGTCTGGGCCGGCTGGGTCCCGGCCAACTGGGCGATGCACGTCGCGGCGCGGCCTTCGCTCGACCAGATTCCCGACGTCGGCGAAGTCGAGGCGCAGAATTTCTCGATCGAGAAGGTGCTGAGCCTCAAGCCCGACCTCGTGGTTCTGGCCGACTGGCAGTATCAGGGGCTCGGCCTCGACGTCGACCACATCGAGGAAGCCGGAATTCCGGTCATCGTCGTCGACTACAACGCCCAGACGCTCGAGCGGCATCTGGCATCGACCCGCCTGTTCGGCGAGATCACCGGCCAGACGGAGCGGGCCGAGGAGATCGCCGCCTTCTACGAGACCGCTCTGAACGACGTCGCCGCCCGCGTCGCCAAGGCCGGCGGGCCGAAGCCGAAGGTCTATGTCGAGTTCGGCAACAAGGGACCGGCCGAGCACTCCTTCACCTACGGCAAGAACATGTGGGGAGCGATGGCGACGGCTGCCGGCGGCGACAACATCGCCGCGCCCTTCGTCGAGTGGTGGGGGCCGATCAACCCCGAGCAGGTGCTGTCCGCCAAGCCAGACGCGATCTTCATCGCCGGCCGCGAGAACAACAAGAGCGAGACGGCGCTGCCGATGGGACAGCAGGTCGACGCCGCCGAGGCCCGCGCCAAGCTCTCGGCTTTCGCCGGCCGCCCCGGCTGGTCCGATCTGCCGGCCATCAAGAACGGCAAGCTGTTCGGCGTCTACCAGGGCGCCTCGCGCACGCTTTCCGATTTCGCCATGGTGCAGTTCATCTCCAAGCAGCTCTACCCGGAAGCCTTCGCCGACGTCGATCCGGTCGCCAACTACCTCGGCTACTACGAGAAATACCTGCCGGTGAAGCCGGCCGGCACGTTCGCCATCTCGGCAGCCGAGGGCTGACGGCAAGCGCTTTCCGAAGGCCGGGGCGGCCTGCCGTTCGCCCCGGCCGAAATCGCTTCCTTCCGCCGACACGGAGCCAGTTCTCATGCCGACCTCGAAGGCCGACATCGTTGCCGACGTCGACGCGACACTCACCATCTTGCAGCATCGCCGCCGCGAAGGCCGCCGGTGGCGCGTTACCGGCCTGTTCGCGGCCATCCTTTCAGCATCAATCGTTCTCGACATCGCGACCGGGCCATCCATGCTGTCGCCGGCCGAGGTGCTGCGCTCGCTCACCGGCTGGGCCGAGCGGGCGCCGATGACCGACGCCATCGTGCGCAGCCTGCGGCTGCCGATGGCGCTGATGGCGCTCGTCGTCGGCGCGGCGATGGGGGCCGGCGGGGCACAGATGCAGACCCTGCTCGCCAACCCGATGGCCAGCCCCTACACGCTCGGCATGGCGGCCGCGGCCGGCTTCGGCGCGGCGCTGACGCTGACGGTCGGCGGCTTCGGACTGCCCGACATGGTGGCGGTGCCGGTCGGCGCCTTCATCTTCTCCATGCTGGCGGCCGGCTTCCTGCTGGCGCTGACCGCCCTGCGCCGGCGCGGCGGCGATACGATCATCCTCGGCGGCATCGCCGTGCTGTTCCTGTTCCAGTCGCTGGTCTCGCTCATCCAGTTCATCTCCTCGCCGGAGCTGTCGCAGCAAATCCTGTTCTGGCTGTTCGGCAGCCTGACGAAGGCGACGTGGACGACCCTTTCGATCACGGCGGCGGTGACGGTCGTCTGCGGCATCCTGCTGTTTGCCGACTCCTGGAAGCTGGCGGCGCTGTCGATGGGGGAGATGCGGGCGGCAAGCCTCGGCATCAACGTCCGGCGGCTGCGCTTCAAGGTGCTGGCCATCGTCGCCATCATGACGGCGACGGCGACGAGCTTTGTCGGCGTGATCGGCTTTATCGGCCTGGTCGCCCCGCATGTCGCCCGCATATGCGTTGGCGAGGACCAGCGCTTCTTCCTGCCGATGTCGATGCTGGCCGGGGCGCTGATGCTGTCGGCCGCCTCGGTGCTTTCCAAGTCGATCGTGCCGGGGGCGCTGTTTCCGATCGGCATCGTCACCGCGCTGGTCGGCGTGCCCTTCCTGCTCTGGCTGATCTTCCGCAGGGGAAGCGTCGCATGATCCGCCTCGACGACATCGCCATCCGCCGGGGCGGCGTGGACCTGATGACCGGCGTTTCGTTCACGATGCAGCCGGGCTCCGTCTACGCGGTGATCGGCCCGAACGGCGCCGGCAAGACCTCGCTGCTGCGGGCGATCTTCGGCGACCTGCCGCTCAGCGCGGGCGCCATCACCGTCGGGAGGGACAGGCTGACGGCGGCGGGCGGCCGGCGCTTCCGCGAGCCGCGGCGCTGGCGCGACCGCTTCGCCTACATGCCGCAGGACACCCATCTCGACGTTGCCCTGACCGTGCTCGAAGTGGTCGTCCTCGGCCGTCTCGGCCGGCTGGGGCTGCATGTCGACGACGCGACGCTGGCCCTCGCCACCGAACGCCTGAGGGAGGCGGGCATCCTGCATCTCGCCGACCGCTACATTTCGACGCTGAGCGGCGGGCAGCGGCAGATGGCCCTGTTCGCCCAGGTGCTGATGCGCGAGCCCACGGCCATGCTGCTCGACGAACCGGTGAGCGCCCTCGACCTGCGGCATCAGATCCACCTCCTGGATCTCGTGCGCCGGGAAACCCGCAAGCGCAATCTCACCACGGCCGTCGTGCTGCACGACCTCAACCTGGCCTGCCAGTTCGCCGACCGGATCGTGGTGCTGAGGCCCGGCGGCCTTTCCGCCTTCGGTCCGCCGCAGGAGGTCATGACGGCCGAGCTCATCGCCGAAACCTACAGGGCGCGCGTGGAAATCCTGCGCGACAGTTGCGGGCGCCCCGTCATCCAGCCGCTCGGCGAGATGGGGGAGGCCGTTTCCGGGGCGGAGGGACGGGAACCGTGATGCCGGCCGGGCCGCTGCGGCCCTCCTTCCTGGACAGCGTCACCGGCGACATCCTCCTCCGGCTCGGGGCGACCTTCCTGTTCGCCCTCATGAGCCTGTCGGTCCGCCTCGCCGCCGTCGAGGCGCCGGTCGGCCAGATCGTCTTCTGGCGGTCGGGCGTGGCGCTCCTGCCTATCCTTATCTACCTCTGGTGGCGCGGCGACTTGCCGAAAGGGCTGATGACGCGCCGGCCGTGGGGACATTTCAAGCGCAGCGCGCTCGGCGCGGCGGCGATGTTCCTGTCCTTCCTGTCGCTCGCCCACCTGTCGCTGGCGCTCGCCACGGCGCTGTCGTTTCTCGCGCCGCTGATCGTCGTCCCGGCGGCGATCGTCTTCCTGCGGGAGCGCCCGGGCGGCATCGTCGTCGGGGCCACGGTCGCGGGCTTTATCGGCGTCCTTGTGATGCTCGCTCCCGCCTTCGTCCGCCCGGACGCGGGCCTCGGCACGCTGATCGGCGTCGGCGCCGGCGTGCTCTGCGCCGTCGCCACCGCGTTCGCCAAGATCGAGATCAAGAAGCTGACCGCGACCGAAACGCCCGCCGCCATCGCGTTCTATTTCGCCGTCGTCTCCGCGGCCGGCGGTCTCGCGACGCTGGCCTTCGGCTGGGCCGAGCCGTCGACACGCGGCCTTCTGGCGTTGATAGCCTCCGGTCTCCTCGGCGGCCTCGCCCACATCGCCATGACCGAGGCGATCGCCAGGGCGCCGGCGTCGACGCTCGCCCCTTTCGAATATACCTCGATGATCTGGGCGGTGCTGTTCGATCTCGTCGTGTTCGCCCTGCCGCCCGATCTCTTCGGTTTCACCGGAGCGCTGGCCATCGTGGCCGCCGCGGCCGTGGTCGGCATGAGCTCGAACGGACCGAGGCCCGCGCGCCGGGCGCCGGCATCGGCCGCCCGTCCGTTTTCATCGTCCTGATCGACAAAAAGGAAGCCAAGTGAAGTACACAGTTCCGGCCCTGATCCTGTCCGTGCTGATTCCGGCGCCCGCCCTCGCCGATGGCGACCCCGCCAAGGGCAAGAGGGTCTTCAACAAGTGCGCCATCTGCCACGCCGTCGGTCCCGATGCCAATGCCAAGGTCGGCGTCGAGCTCAACGGCGTCGTCGGCCGTCCCATCGCCTCGGTCGAGGGGTTCGACTATTCGCCGGCTCTGCAGGCATTCGGGGCCGGCGGCAAGGTCTGGGACGAGGCCACGCTTTCGGCCTACCTCGCCGATCCCATGAAATTCATCGACAAGGGAAAGATGGCCTTCGTCGGCATCAAGAAGCAGAACGAGATCGACCACCTGATCGCCTATCTCAAGACGTTCGATCTCGATGGATCCCTGCGCCAGTCCGGTCCGGCCCCCCAGATCGCCGACTGATGCGATCGCAATCGGTGTAGATCCCCATGCGTCCTGGCGGACGCATGGGGATCTAGTCTTTTGTTCCCGCATCGGATTTACCGAAAACCGGATTCCACTTTTCGGTCCGATGCTGTAGCCCTAGTTGCCGGCACGCTCCAGGAAGCTGTCGACCACCCGCTTCTGGCCGGCCTTGTCGAAATCGACGGTGACCTTGTTGCCGTCGACGGCGGCGACCGAGCCGGGGCCGAACTTGACGTGGAACACCCGGTCGCCGGCCGCGAATTTCGGCGCGCCTTCCACCACCGACTTGGCGATCAGCTCGCCCTCGATCAGCTTGGGCTGGCCGCGGCCGTAGGACGGTTGCGCCGGCGAGGAGAAGCCGCCACGGCCGGTGGAGCCGGCCGCCTTCTGGGCCTTCTGGGCGCGCTGCCAGCCGGGCGTGTCGTAGTTGGACTGGAAGCGCTCGACGCTGTCGAAGCGCGAGGCGCCGTAGGGATTCTGGCGGCCGAAGGACGAGCCGTAGCCGCCGTAGGCGCTGCCGGTCTCCTTGATCTCGACGTGGCCCGCCGGCAATTCGTCGAGGAAGCGCGAGGGGATCGACGACTGCCAGGAGCCGTGGATGCGGCGGTTGGAGGTGAACCAGATCAGGCAATGCCTTTTCGCGCGCGTCAGGCCGACGTAGGCGAGGCGGCGCTCCTCCTCGAGGCCGGCTCTACCGCCCTCGTCGAGGGCGCGCTGGTGCGGGAACAGGCCTTCCTCCCAGCCGGGCAGGAACACGGTGTCGAATTCGAGGCCCTTGGCCGAGTGCAGCGTCATGATCGAGACGGCGTCGAGCTGCTCGCCGGCATCACGGTCCATCACCAGCGAGATGTGTTCGAGAAAGCCTTCCATGCTCTCGAACTCGTCCATGGAGCGGATCAGCTCCTTGAGGTTTTCGAGGCGACCCGGCGCATCGGCCGAGCGGTCGTTCTGCCACATGGCGGTGTAGCCGCTCTCGTCGAGGATCAGCTCGGCCAGCTCGGTGTGCTTCATGGCGGGAACGAGGTCGCGCCAGCGGCCGAGGCTGTCGAGGAAGTCGCGCAGCGCCGTGCGCGTCTTGCCCTTGAATTCCTCGGTGGCGACCAACTGGTGGGTCGCTTCGGTGAGCGGCACCCCCTCGGCCCGGCCGTAGTCGTGCAGCGTGCGGACGGAGGTGTCGCCGATGCCGCGGCGCGGCGTGTTGACGATGCGCTCGAAGGCGAGGTCGTCGGCCGGCTGCATGACGATGCGGAAATAGGCGAGGGCGTCGCGGATCTCGGCCCGCTCGTAGAAGCGCGGGCCGCCGATGACGCGATAGGGAATGCCGGAGGTGACGAAGCGGTCTTCGAACTCGCGCATCTGGAAGGAGGCGCGCACGAGGATGGCGATGTCGTTGAGCGGCGTGCCGCCCCGCTGATAGCGCTCGATCTCGTCGCCGATCGAGCGGGCCTCCTCCTCCGAATCCCAGGCCGAGGCGACGAACACCTTGTCCTCGTCGTCGGCCTGCGGCAGGTCGGTGAACAGCGTCTTGCCGAGCCGCGCCTCGTTGTGGGCGATCAGGTGCGAGGCGGCGCCGAGGATATGGGCGGTGGAGCGGTAGTTGCGTTCGAGCCGGATCACCTTGGCGCCGGGGAAATCGCGCTCGTAGCGCAGGATGTTGTCGACCTCGGCGCCTCGCCAGCCGTAGATCGACTGGTCGTCGTCGCCGACGCAGCAGATGTTGTGCGAGCCCTGGGCCAAGAGGCGCAGCCAGAGATACTGGACGACGTTGGTGTCCTGGTACTCGTCGACCAGGATGAAGCGGAAGCGCTTGTGGTAGTCGGCCAGCACGTCCGGGTTCTCACGCAGCAGCGTCACCGCCTCGAGCAGCAGGTCGCCGAAGTCGACGGCGTTGAGTACCTTCAGCCGCGCCTGGTAGGCGGCGTAGAGCTCGCGGCCGCGGCCGTTGACATAGGCGCGCGCCTCGCCCTCGGGGATGTCGGCGGGCCTCAGGCCCTTGTTCTTCCAGCCGTCGAGCGCCGAGGCGAACTGGCGGGCCGGCCAGCGCTTCTCGTCGATGCCATCGGCCTGGATCAACTGCTTGATCAGGCGGATCTGGTCGTCGGTGTCGAGGATGGTGAAGTTGCTCTTGAGGCCGACCAGCTCGGCGTGCTTCCTCAACATGCGGACGCCGATCGAGTGGAAGGTGCCGAGCCAGGGCATGCCCTCGACGACGCCGCCGACCAACTGGCCGACGCGCTCCTTCATCTCGCGTGCCGCCTTGTTGGTGAAGGTGACGGCGAGGATCTGCGAGGGAAAGGCGCGGCGCGTCGCCAGGATATGGGCGATGCGGGTGGTCAAGACGCGCGTCTTGCCGGTGCCGGCGCCGGCCAGCACCAGCACCGGGCCATCCAGCGTCTCCACCGCCTCGCGCTGCTCGGGGTTCATGCCCTGCAGGTAGCCGCCGGCGGCGCCTGGACGGGCGGCGGCCATGGCGCGGGCGGCGATGCCCAGCGAGGGGGAGGCGTCGAAATCGCTGTCGTCGTGATTCTGGGAAGCGGTCATGACGAGAACAATAGAGCAACGGCGCGGCGGTTGCGAGAGTGTCGTGTTTGCGGTCCCCCTTGGTCCGCCATTTCGACAATCTTCTCCCGCTCCTGCGGCCCAAGTTTGCGCGGCCGTCCGAAACCTCACCACGCTGGCGCGCCATCTCGCGGTCGCGGGCGGGGCCGCCCAACGGAAGCGCTGCCGGCAAACATACAACCGGCCTTCGCCCGCTCCATCGAGATACGGTCAGGCAGGATGACGCGTCACATTAGGACGAAGAATCCGAAAACCGAGCCTCGCCACGCTCACCACAAAATAGTGGTTTATAGTGTTTGACACTTCTCGTGCCGCCGCCCATAGTAGAACAAGAGGAGTACGAGCCATGAAGCCAGCGGGGCAGATGACCATCACCCTGACAGACGAACTGGAGCAGTTTGTCCGTTCCGAGGTCAACGAAGGCGCTTTTGCGTCCAACAGCGAGTACATCCGGGAACTTGTCCGCGAGCGCTACCGGAAAAAGATGGCGCGTGACGAAAAGCTCAAGGCGCTGGATGCCGCCCTGGCGCGCGGGATCGCGGACGCGGATGCGGGCAGGGGCCTGCCCCTCAAGGAGGCGTTTCAGCATATCCGCGCCACGCTCGGTCTGCCCTCCGACTGAAAGCCCGCCGTCGTGAAAGTGATCTTGACGGATCAGGCCCTTGGCGACCTGATCGCCATTGGCCGTTACATCCAGCAAGACAATCCGGCCCGGGCGGTCACATTCATCGCCGAACTGGAAGAAAAATGCGTGCAGATCGGCCGAGCGCCGCAAGCTTTCCCGCTCATCCCCGGCCGGGAAGCCTCCGGCATCCGGCGGAGGGTCTACAGCAATTACCTGATCTTTTACCGCGTCCGGGACAATACCGTCGACGTTCTTCACGTCCTGAACGGCGCCATGGATTACGAACCGATTCTTTTCCCGGACGCCTAGCGGAAGGCAAACCCCGTTTGCCGCTGCGGCCGCAATGCACAGCAGTGGCGAAGGCACAGGACCTCAGGCCGAAAAGGGTGCGAGGCGGCTATAGGGCTCCATGCGGACGATGCGTTAGCTTGGAACTCTGCGCTTCCGGTGTTCTTGGGGCTCGCTAAAGCCCCCTGATCCGTTCAAGCCAGGTGTCCTCGTCGATCACCTCGATGCCGAGCTCGGCCGCCTTGGTCAGCTTGGAACCGGCGCCGGGGCCGGCGACCACCAGGTCGGTCTTCTTCGACACCGAGCCGGCCACCTTGGCGCCGAGCCGCTCGGCGGTGGCCTTGGCCTCGTCGCGCGTCATCTTCTCCAGCGAGCCGGTGAAGACCACGGTCTTGCCGGCCACCGGGCTGTTGGTGGTGACCGGCGCCTCGGCGTCGAGCGGCGTGATCTCGTTGAGTAACGCGTCGATGGCGGCGCGGTTGTGATCCTCGCCGAAGAAATCGGTCAGCGCCTCGACCACCACTACGCCGACGCCGTCGATGGCGTCGAGCTCGGCCAGCGTCTCCGGGTCGCGGGCGGCGGCCTTCCGCATGGCGTCGTAGAAATGATCCCACGAGCCGTAGGCGCGGGCGAGCAGCTTGGCGTTGCCCTCGCCGATGTGGCGGATGCCCAGGCCGAAGATCAGCCGGTGCAGGTCGATTTTCCGCCGCGCCTCGATGCTCTCGAAAAGGTTCCTGACCGAGGTGGCGCCGAAGCCGGGGAAGTTGGCGAGCCGGTTGAGGCCGGTGGCTTCGCGCCTGGCGAGCGTGAAGATGTCGACCGGTGTGCGGATGGCAAGGTGCTCGTCCTCCAGCGCGTGGAAGAACTCGATCTGCTTGTCGCCGAGGCCCTCGATGTCGAAGGCGTGGCGCGACACGAAATGCTTGAGGCTTTCCACCTGCTGCGCCGGGCAGATCAGGCCGCCGGTGCAGCGGCGCACCGCGTCGGTCTTGCCGGTCTTCTCGTTGGTCTCGCGGGTGGCGTGGCTGCCGCAGCGCGGGCAGAGGGTCGGGAAGGCATAGGGCACGGCGTCATCAGGGCGCTTTTCGATCAGCACGTCGACCACCTGCGGGATGACGTCGCCGGCCCGCTGGATCACCACGGTGTCGCCGATGCGGATGTCGCGGCCGTCGCGCAGCGGCGCGCCGTCCTGGCCGATACCCTTGATGTAGTCCTCGTTGTGCAGCGTGGCGTTGGAGACGACGACGCCGCCCACCGTCACCGGCTCCAGCTTGGCGACCGGCGTCAGCGCGCCGGTGCGGCCGACCTGGATCTCGATGCCCTTGACGGTGGTGGAGGCGCGCTCGGCCGGGAACTTGTGGGCGGTGGCCCAGCGCGGCGAGCGCGAGCGGAAGCCGAGCCGCTCTTGTAGCGCGAGACTGTCGACCTTGTAGACCACGCCGTCGATGTCGTAGCCGAGGTCGGCGCGCCGGCTTTCGATCAGCCGGTAGTGGGCGAAAAGCTCCTCTTCCGAATAGCAGCGTATCATCAGCGGGTTGACGGTAAATCCCCAGTCGGCGAAGCGCATCACCGTGTCGTATTGCGTCAAGGCCAGCGGCTCGGACAGGTCGCCCCAGGCATAGGCGAAGAAGCTGAGCGGCCGGCCGGCCGTCACCTTGGGGTCGAGCTGGCGCAGCGAGCCGGCGGCGGCGTTGCGCGGGTTGGCGAACAGCCGGCCGTTGTCGTTCATCATCCGCTCGTTGAGGGCGGCGAAGTCGGCCTTGCGCATGTAGACCTCGCCGCGCACCTCGACCACGTCGGGCGCGCCCGGTGGCAGCTCGTCCGGGATCTCGGCGATCGTCCGGACGTTGGCCGTCACGTTCTCGCCGACGGTGCCGTCGCCGCGCGTCGCCGCCGTGACGAGGCGGCGATCCACGTAGCGCAGCGACATGGAGAGGCCGTCGATCTTCGGTTCGGCGGTGAACACCGGCGTCTCGGTGGTGCCGAGGAAGTTCCTGACCTGCTTGACGAAATCGTGGAGGTCGGCCTCGCTGAACAGGTTGTCGAGCGACAGCATCGGCCTGACATGGCGGACCTCCGAGAAGGCTTCCGACACCGGCGCTCCCACCTTGAGCGACGGCGAATCGGAGCGGACGAGTTCGGGAAAGCGCGCCTCGATCTCGCGGTTGCGGGCGCGCAGCGCGTCGTAGTCGGCGTCGGAAATCTCCGGCGCGTCGTTGCCGTGATAGAGCCGGTCGTGACGGGCGATCTCGGCGGCGAGGCGTTGAAGCTCGGCGGCGGCCTCCTCCTGGGTGAGGTCTTCGACAGGAATGGAGGAAGTCTCGGCCGACATCGCGCGTCTCCCGTTGGGGCTCGTTCTGACGCCCGGTTAGAACGTAAGCCTAGGCAGCATGCAAGCCTGTCAGAAGGCGGCAACAGCGGTCGTCACCATCAGCGCGCCGGCGAAGGCGGCGAGCACGCCGGCGGTCGCCCGGTTGAGGGCGCCGGCGCCGACATAGCGGCGGCCGAGACGGCCGAGGACGAGGCCGGCAAATCCCCAGACCGCCGTCGCTACGGCGATGGCGGCCGCCGTTCCGGCCACCAGCGCCGGCGACGGCGGGCCGGGCGGCAGGACGGCGAAGGCGAGCACCAGCGCCTTGGGGTTGATCAGGGTGATCAGGAACACCCGGCGCGTCGGCACCACTGTCCCCGCCGCCGGATCGGCGCGCCAGATTTTCACCGCCGACAGGACGAGCGCCGCCGCCGCCAGGAGCTTCAGGACAGGGGCGGCGGCCGGCGCGGCCTCGGCGAGCAGGCCGGCGCCGAGGCCGAGCAGCGTCAGCGCCAGCCCATAGGCGAGAAGAACGGCGCCGATTGCACCCGGCAGGCGGCGGAGGCCGCCCGTTGCCGTGGCGGCGGCGACCAGCGCGTTGGTCGGGCCGGGCAGCAGCAGGAGCAGGAGGGCGGCGGACAGCGGAACGGCAAGCGGCATGACGGCCTTGAGGGGATCACCATAAGGGTCACTCCGAATGCCATATTTTCCGGTCGGGAAAAAGCGGCTCCGGTATGGGTTCCGTTGGTTTGGGTTGGAGCCGAAGGCCTCATCGGGCGCTGGATGTCAAAAGTCGGCGATGGCGGTCTACGGCGCTTCTTCCAGATCGATGTCCCGTCCGGCGTGGAACATCCTCAGGATGATGACTGTATCTCCGGAAACTGTGAAGGCGATCGTCGCCTTGCGACGGAATCCAGCTAGGCGGAGGCCAGGCCGGATGTCGTCGCGCAACGTGCCGCGTTCGGGGAAAGTCTCGAATCCCAGGCAATAACCATAGATCGTGGCAACATAGTCCCGCGCGACGCGTGCTCCCGCCCTCGGCAGGAGGTAATCATACAGCGCCGCAAAGTCGCGCTGAGCTTCGACCGCGAACCGCACGGCATATTTCATTTCCCGGACGCCGGGTCGACCGCCTTGGCGTCCATATGCGCCTGAAGCTGCCGCCATGTTTCGGCGGCGCTGGCCGTCGTTCCGGCCGGATCGGCCTCAACGGCGTCGAATGTCGCGGCGACTTCCTCGCGCAACCATTTCTCGACGATGGAATCACGGGTGGCGAGAATCCGCAGGCCATCCCGGACGACTTCGCTCTCCGTGGCATATTGGCCGGAGCTGACTTTGGCTCGGACCATCTCCGCCATGTCGTGGGGCAGCGTGATGCTGAGCGATCGGGTCGTGCGCATGGGGAACGTCCTCGGTTGCTGTCCGGCTTTCATAGCACGAAGCACGATTTAATCCTACAGCCCTTTTGGCTTGGCCTCCTTTCGGTGCTCAAACAGCGAGGTTGATTCCATCGCCCGCAGGGGGCTGCCCGCGGAATGGTCAATTCTGTCTTAATCCCGTTTCCCAGCGGCGTCGCGATTTGCTAAGTCTTCCGGAAGGGGCGGTGGCGCCATGGTGCGATGTTTGCACGGCGGCGCGATGGCCGGTCGGGGCGTGGCGCGGCGGACGGTGAGCGACGCCATCGCCCGAGGGCGGGTAAACGGGAGCCAAAGCGCTGAATTCGCTGTATTTCGGTATCGGATTCACGGTCATCCTGGCGCTCCTCGTGGCGCTGGTCGGGCCGCTGTTTGTCGATTGGACGGCCTATCGGGCCGCTTTCGAGACGGAAGCGGCGCATGTCCTGGGACACAAGGTGTCCGTTCGCGGCACGGCCGACGCCAGCCTTCTGCCCTATCCCTCGCTGTCCTTCTCCGACGTGGTGATCGGCGACGACCCCAACGCGCCGCTGATGACCGTCGGCCGCTTCAACATGGAGATCGAGCTGTTCCCACTGCTGTCGGGGGAAATCCACGTTACCGAGATGCAGGTGGTCCAGCCCGAGCTCAACGTCCGCATCGACGACGACGGCGCCTTCGAGTGGATGGCCGCCGAGGGCGGCATCGGCATCAACCCGAGCCGGGTGATGCTGTCGGGCGTCGACATCGAGGACGGCCGTCTCGTCGTCTCCGACGCGCGGCACAGCCGGCCGGTGGTGGTGGACGGCATCGAGGCCCGCCTCGACGCGCCGGCGCTGGCCGGTCCCTACAAGGTGGAAGGCACGGCGCGGGCCGGCGGCGACACCTTCACCATCAAGGCGGCGACCGGCGCCGCCTCCGGCAACGGCGCCTTCGCGCTCAAGGCCAACGTGCGCTCGGCGGTTCATCCGGTGGTCGCCAATTTCGACGGCCAGCTCAAGATCGCCAACCACCGGCCGACCTGGGCCGGCAAGGCGACGCTCGACCGCCTCATCGCCAAGGAGGACCAGGCGACCTTGCCCTGGTCGCTCGCCGCCGATCTCGACGTCTCCAACCGGGCGGTGCTCGCCAAGGCGCTGGAGTTCCGCTACGGCGCCGAGGAGCGGCCGTTCACCATCTCCGGCGCCGCGACGCTGGATCTCGCGGCGGTGCCGAGCTTCGAGGCGGTGCTCTCGGCCCGCCAGATCGATCTCGACCGGACGCTCGGCGAGGGACCGGACAAGCCGGTGTCCTTCGACGGGGCGCTCGCCGCCTTCGGCGCGACCATCGCCGGCCTGCCGGTGCCGAGCGTGCCCGGCCGCATCGGCTTCGACATTCCCGGCGTGGTGGTCGGCGGCAACATCGTCTCCGATCTCCGGGCCGACCTCGTCACCGCCGCCTCCGGCTGGACCATCGACACGCTGGAGGCGACGCTGCCGGGCAAGTCGTCGCTGACCGCGCGCGGCGCGCTCGCCACGGCGCCGACCGTCGGCTTCAACGGCGACGTCACGCTCGCCTCCGACCAGCCGGCGACGCTGATCGCCTGGTGGGCGCCCGACCGGCCGAAGCTCGGCCTCGATCCCTTCCGCCTGTCGGCCAAGGTCACCGCCTCGGCGGACGGGCTGGCGCTGCAGGACGTCGACGCCCGCCTCGACGAAGGCCGGGTGAGCGGTTCGCTCGACTTTTCGCCCGGCGTCGCCGGCCGCAAGCCGCGACTGACGCTGTCGCTCGACGCCGACCAGCTCCGCCTTTCCGACGTGCAGACGGTCGCCGGCCTCGCCACGGGGCAGGGCGCCGGCGCCGACGTGGTGGTCAAGGCGGCGATCGGATCGCTAATCGCCGGCGACGCCCGCGCCGAAGGGTTCGACGTGTCGGCTTCGCTGGTCGATTCGACGCTCGACGTCGACCGCTTGTTCGTCCGCTCGCTGTCCGGCGCCCGCGTCACCGCCGCCGGCACCATCCGCGACGTGACGACGACGCCCGACGGCTCGATCCAGATGCGGGTCTCGGCGGAAAAGCTGGACGGCATCGCCGATCTCGCCCGCGCGCTCGTCCCCGACACGCCGGCCGCCGCCTTCCTGCGCGACGCCGCCCCCCATCTCGGGCCGGCCAGCCTGGAAGGCACTGTGCAGGCCAGGGCGTCGGGCGAGGGCACCGATATCCGGGTGGACCTGAACGGCTCGGCCGCCTCCACCAACATTCGCGGCGAGCTCGCCTTCAAGGGGCGGATCGACGCCTGGGACGCCGCCGACATCTCCACCGACGTCAGCCTCACCGGTCCCGACGGCGCCGAGCTGATGCGCCAGTTCGGCCTTGCCGTGCCGGAGGTCGGCCGGCCGGGCGCCGGCAGCCTGACGCTGTCGGCCATGGGCAAGTCGAAGGACGGCCTCGCCGTGGTGCTGCGCGGCGCCATGGGGCCGACCGAGGTGACGCTCAACGGCTCGGCGACGCTGACGCGCGGCGCCGCGCCGAGCGCCGAGCTCGACCTCGACCTGAAGTCGCCGGACGTCGGCTCGCTCCTGGTGCTCACGGGCAACATCGTCCAGGGCGTCATCGGCTCGACGCCGGCCGACGTCGCCGCCCATCTCTCCATCGGCAACCGCAAGGTCCTGGTCAACCGCATCGAGGGCAAGCTCGACGAGGTGCCGACGGCCGGCGACATCGCCATCGATTTCGCCCCCAACGTGCCGAAGGTGACCGGCAGCCTGTCGTTCGACGAGGGCTCGCTCGCCGGCCTCGGCGAGGCCATACTCGGGCCGGCGGTGTTCGATTTCCCGATCGTCCAGAGCCGCAATCCCTGGCCGGAGGCGCCGTTCGGCGCGGCGCTGATCGACGGCTTCGACACCGATCTCGCCCTGAAGTTCGACCGGCTCGACATCGAGGGCGGACCGCCGGCCAAGGGCGTGTCGCTGTCGCTGGCCAGCAACGCCTCGGGCACCGGGCTCGACGGCATCTCGGCGACGCTGGCCGGCGGCAAGCTGTCCGGCGACCTGATGATCAAGCGCGATCTCGACGGCACGGCAGGCGTTTCCGGCACCTTGCGCCTCGATGGCGCGGCGGCCGAGGAATTCGCCTGGCGGCGCGACGACCGGCCGATGGTGACCGGCGCCTTCAGCATCGACACCCAGATCAACGCCACCGGCCGGACGCTGGCCGGCTGGATGTCGTCGCTGACCGGCGGCGGCAGCTTCTCGGTTCAGAAGGGCCGGCTCGCCCACATGACGACGCGGGCCTTCGACCAGGTGATCCGGCTGGCCGACGCCGGCAAGGAGCTTAGCGAGGACCGCATCCGCCAGGCCTTCACCGATAATGTCGACATGGGCGATCTCGCCTTCGACCGGCTCGACGCCGCCTTCACGCTGGCCGGCGGCACGTTCCGGGCGCCGAACATCGTCGTCTCGGGCAAGGACGGCGCCACCACCGGCTCGGCGACGGTGGACATCGCCCGCGCCACCGTCGACAGCGAATGGCGGCTTTCGCTCGATGCCGGCGACGCGGCGGCCGCCGGCGGCGTGCCGCAGGTGTCGGTGCTGTTCAAGGGGCCGGTCGCCAATCCGTCGCGCCGCATCGACGTCACCGCCTTCGCCTCATACCTCGGCATCCGCGCGCTCGAGAAGGAGACGCAGCGCGTGCTGACCATGCAGGCCGACATCCTCGAGCGCGAACTGCTGTCGCGCCAGGTGCTGCGCGACCGCGAGGCGCTCGACCGCCGCAACCGCCTGATGCTGGAGGCGCGCGAACGGGCCGCCGCGGCGGCGCTCGCCGAGAAGGCCAAGGCGGCGGCGCTCCTGGCCGCCCAGAAGGCGCGGGCGGAAAAGACCGCCGATCCGCTCGACGCCATCGGAAAAATCCTCGAAGACGGCGCGGCGCCCGCCCGGCCCGGCGCCAAACTGAAGGAGTTGCCGAGCTCCGACGTCGGCCTGCCGCCCGGCGGCGTGACGGAGACCGCGCCATGAGCCCGCCGTCCGACCGTCCCGGCCGCCATCGCCGCCCGAAGCCGACCACCCGCGCCGCCACGCCCGGCGACGTCGAGGTCATCGTCGGCTTCGTGCGTTCGCTCGCCGCCTACGAGAACCTGTCCGAGAAGATGGTGGCGACGCCGGAGGACTACGCGGCCGCCTTCTTCTCGGACAATCCGCGCGTCTTCTGCGAGCTCGGCTTCATCGGCGACAAGCCGGCCGGCATCGCCGTCTGGTTCTATTCCTTCTCGACCTTCCTCGGCCGGCACGGGCTCTATCTCGAGGATATCTTCGTCGATCCGACGGCACGCGGCCAGGGCGTCGGCAAGGCATTGCTGGCCCGGCTCGCCCGGCGCTGCGTCGACGAGGGGCTCGGCCGCTTCGAATGGACGGTGCTCGACTGGAACAAGTCGGCCATCGGCTTCTACGCGGCGATGGGCGCGCCGCTCAACGACAGTTGGCTGCCGGTGCGCATGACGCGCGAGGCGATCGAGAAGCTGGCGAAGGAGTGCCCATGAGCCGACCGCTTCTCGACATCGTCGTCGCCATGGCGGAGAACGGCATCATCGGCCGCGACGGCGACATGCCCTGGCGCCTGCCGACCGATCTCAGGCATTTCAAGGCGCTGACGCTCGGCAAGCCGATGGTGATGGGGCGCAGGACCTTCGAGGCGATCGGCCGGCCGCTGCCGGGGCGGGAGACCATCGTCGTGTCGCGCGATCCGGCGTTCGCGCCCGACGGCGTCAGCGTGCTCTCCGACCTCGACGCGGCGCTGGAGACGGCAGGGGCGAGCGCCGAGGCGAAGGGCGTTGCGTCCTTCGTGGTGGCCGGCGGCGGCGTGCTCTACGCGGCCACCATCGGTCGCGCCGACCGGCTCTACGTCACCCGCGTCGCCGCCTCGCCGGAGGGCGACACCCGCTTTCCGCCGATCGATCCGGCGGTCTGGGTGCTGGACGCCGCCGAGCCGATGGCGCGCGGCGAGCGCGACAGCGCCGACGCCACGTTCGAGACCTGGCTGCGGCGCCGCTGATCCGCGCCAAAAGAATCGGTCACGGATGGTTGATCGGCGGGCCCTCGCACCCCAAATGGCGTTTGATCTGTATGCGCATTGATGACAGGGGTCTCGCCTCCTATGATCGCCGCACCAGACGAAGCCGGAGCGGTTTCCGGTTGGGCGGCATCGCCCGACCGATGTGAAAACGCTCCAGATTTTCATATTCGGAGGAAGGTATCCATATGCCCTGGAGCAATCAGAGTGGTGGCGGCGGCTGGAAAGGCGGCGGCAATGGACCGTGGGGGCAGCCGCCCCGGGGACCGCAGGGCGGCGGCGGTAACGAGCCCCCCGATCTCGAGGAGTTGCTCCGGCGCGGACAGGACAAGATCCGGCGTCTGCTTCCCGGCGGCGGCCGGCCCGGACCGGGCGAGCCCACCGGCCTGATGACGGCGCTGCCGTTGATCGCCATCGCCGCCGTCGGCTTCTGGCTCTACCAGAGCATCTACGTCGTCCAGCCGGACGAGGTGGGCGTCGAGCTGTTCTTCGGCAAGGTCAAGCCGGAGCTCAACGAGCCGGGCATCCATTTCGCCTTCTGGCCGATCGAGCAGGTCGAGACGCCGGCTCTCCTCAAGGAAAACCAGGAAGTGCTCGGCGGCGGGGCGACGGCCGGCACCGACTCGATCATGCTGTCGGGCGACCAGAACCTCGTCAGCGTCGAGTTCTCGGTGCTCTGGCGCATTTCCGACCCGGTCAAGTATCTGTTCCGCGTCGGCGACCAGCCGGACATCGTCCGCAAGGTGTCGGAATCGGTGATGCGCGAAGTGGTCGGCCGCACCCGCGCCGACGAGTTCCGCACCACCGGCCGCGAGGCGGCCCAGACGGCGGTGCGCGAGCGCATCCAGCAGACGCTCGACGCCTATGACGCCGGCGTGTCGATCACCGCCGTCAACGTCACCCGCGCCGACCCGCCGCTCGAGGTGCAGGACGCCTTCGGCGAGGTGCAGCGCGCCCAGCAGGACCAGGACAAGTTCAAGCAGGACGCCCAGGCCTACGCCAACAAGCGGCTCGGCGAGGCGCGCGGCGAGGCATCGCAGATCCGCGAGGCGGCGCTCGGCTACCGCGACCAGGTGATCGCCGAGGCGACCGGTGGCGCGCAGCGCTTCACCTCGGTCTACCAGCAATACGTCAAGGCGCCCGACATCACGCGCGAGCGCCTCTATCTCGAGACCATGGAGAGCGTGTTCTCCAGGACCAACAAGGTGATCCTCGACAGCGGTTCCACCCAGGGCGTGCTGCCCTACCTGCCGCTGCCCGAAATCGGGCGTCCGACGACCCCCTCCAGCACGGGAGCCGCCCAGTGATGCGCACGATCGCCTTGCCCTTCGTCCTGATCGCCATCGCGGTCATCGCGCTGATCGTCTATTCGTCGACGTTCATCGTCACCGAACGCGATCAGGCCATCCAGTTGCGCTTCGGCGAGATCCAGAGGGTGATCACCGAGCCCGGCATCTATTTCAAGCTGCCGACCAACGCCGTCGACAGCGTGCAGATCATCGACAGGCGCCTCAACACCATCGAGATCGACAACAACGTCGTGCAGGTGCGCGACAGCCGCCAGTATGTGGTGGACGCCTTCGCGGCCTACCGCATCGTCAACGGCAGGGCGTTCCGCGAAAGCGTCACCGGCAACATGGCGGTGGCCGAGACGCGCATCCGGACCCGCCTCGATTCGGCGTTGCGCCGCGTCTACGGCACGCGTTCGTTCGGCGACGCGCTCTCCGAGGAGCGCGGGGCGATGATGCGCGAAGTGGCGGAGTTCGTCCGTCCGGAGGCGGCCAACCTCGGCATCGACATCGTCGAGCTCAGGATCCGCCGCACCGAGCTGCCGAACAACGTTCTCGAGCAGACCTACGACCGCATGCGGTCCGAGCGTCTCGCCGAGGCGGCCGAGCTGCGCGCCGAAGGCACGCAGGAGGCGGCCCGCATCCGCGCCGAGGCCGACCGTCAGGCGACGGTGCTTCTGGCCGAAGCGCGGCGCGACGCCGACATCCTGCACGGCGAGGGCGATGCCGAACGCAACCGCATCTTCGCGGAAGCCTACGGCGCCGACCGGAGCTTCTTCGAGTTCTACCGCTCGATGCAGGCCTACGCGTCGTCGCTGGCCAGCGGCACCACCATGCTGCTGAAGCCGGACTCGGAGTTCTTCCGCTATTTCCGCGGACCGACCGGGTCGCTGCCCGAGGTGTCGACGCCGGCCGCCGCGGTCCAGCCGTGAGGTCGCCTTGAACGACTTCCTGGTCGCCGTCGGCCTGATGGCCGTCCTCGAGGGGCTGCTCTACGCGGCAGCCCCTTCACTGATGCGCAAGGGCATCCGCCAGATGCTGGAAGCCTCCGACGTCTGGCTCAGGACCGGCGGCATCGCCGCCATGGCGGTGGGCGTCGCCGTCATCTGGGCGGTGCGCGGCGGGTGATCTTGCCGAACGGGCGGGGTTTGTCTCCATCCGTGAAACGGATTATGACTCCGCCGAATGCGTGGGCAGGCCGCTTGGCCGCGCCTTCCGGAGCAAGGACCTATCGGCCTTTGCTCCGGCTTTTGGTTTAGCGTCCGCGTTGCCCGAGACGTCCGTCGTTCTCGGGTCGGCGCTCCAGGGGAGGAAGACCTCTATGGTCTCATGGATCAGGACAGTGCCGGGCGCCGGATGGCGACGCGGACCGGGCCTTGCGGCACTGACGCTCGCGGCGGCGCTTGCCCTTACGGGCGCCGGGCCGGCCGCCGCCGAGCAGGGACCGGATTCGGTCGCCGATCTCGCCGAGAAGCTGATCGGCGCGGTGGTCAATATCTCGACCACCCAGACGGTGGCCGAGACGCGGCAGGTGCCGCTGCCGCAGGTGCCGGAAGGCTCGCCCTTCCAGGACTTCTTCGACGAATTCTTCGACAAGAACGGCAAGGACGGCGGCAACGGCGGCAACGGCGACGGCGCCGACAACGGCGATAACGGCGGCGACGAGGGCGGCGGCGACGAGGGCAGCGATCCGCGCAAGGTGCAGTCGCTCGGCTCCGGCTTCGTCATCGATCCCTCCGGCATCATCATCACCAACAACCACGTGATCGAGGATGCCGACGAGATCGTCGCCAACTTCTCCGACGGCACCAAGCTGAAGGCCGAACTGGTCGGCCACGACGCCAAGACCGACCTCGCGGTGCTGCGCGTCAAGCCGGACAAGCCGCTCACCGCCGTCAAGTTCGGCGACAGCGAGCACATGCGCGTCGGCGACTGGGTGATGGCGATCGGCAACCCGTTCGGCCTCGGCGGCACGGTGACCACCGGCATCATCTCGGCGCGCAACCGCGACATCAATTCCGGCCCCTACGACAACTACATCCAGACCGACGCGGCCATCAACCGCGGCAACTCCGGCGGTCCGCTGTTCAACGAGGTGGGCGAGGTGATCGGCATCAACACCGCCATCATCTCGCCGTCGGGCGGCTCGATCGGCATCGGCTTCGCCATTCCCTCGGAGATCGCCGTCGGCGTCGTCGACCAGTTGCGCGAGTTCGGCGAGACCCATCGCGGCTGGCTCGGCGTCAACATCCAGGAGGTGACCGACGATCTGGCGGAAAGCCTCGGCATCGCCAGCCCGCAGGGCGCCCTGGTGGCCGGCGTCACCGAGGGCGGGCCGGCGGCGGTGGCCAAGGTGGAGCCGGGCGACGTCATCGTCGCCTTCGACGGGCACGCCATCAAGACCATGCGCGAGCTGCCGCGCCTCGTCGCCAACACGGCGGTGGGCAAGGAAGTGTCGATCACGCTGATCCGCAAGGGCAAGGAGCTGACGCTTCCCGTCAAGCTCGGCCGCCTCGACGAGGGCGAGAAGGTCGCCGCGGCGAAGGGCGACGAGCCCAAGGCCGAGCCGCCGAAGGATCAGACGAAGATCCTCGGCCTGACGCTCGGCGCGCTCGACGACGGCGCCCGCGAAAAGTACCACTTCAACGCCGAGGTGAAGGGCGTCCTGGTCAGCGCCGTCGATCCGGCCAGCGCGGCGGCCGAAAAGGGCATCGCGGCCGGCGACCTGATCGTCGAGGTGGCGCAGGAGGAGGTGCTGTCGCCCGAGGACGTCGCCAAGACCGTCGACAAGCAGAAGGGCATGGGCCGCAAGTCGGTGCTGCTTCTGGTCTCCAACGCCGGCGGCGACCTGCGCTTCATCGCGGTGAAGATCGACTGACGGACGCGCCGTTTCGAAAAGACGTGCGGCCGGTTCCGGATGGGACCGGCCGCTTTCGTTGGGAAAGGGCGATCGCGCCACAAGGCGGGCAAGGCCGGCCGGTTACGGGCGTTTGGCCGTCGTCCGCTAGTCCCGGGCGGCCTGGGCGCCGGCGGCGGCGCTGAAGGAGGCGATCACCGCTTCGGCGATCGTCACGAAATTGGCCGAGGCGCCGTCCGGGCCGACGGTGCGGCGGTTGACCCGCGCCCCTTCCAAGAGCAGGCCGAGTGCGTCGGCCAGCCGTTCCGCCTCGACGATGCCGGCGGCGCGGCAGAGCGCCGCCAGCCGGTTGCGCTGCTCGTGCTTGAAGGCCTCCACCACCAGCCGCGCCGGGTGGTCGGGCTCCGGCAGCTCGAAGGCGGCGGTGAGGAGATCGCAGCCGCCGCCTTCCATGCTGGCGTAGGAGGCGACGGCGCGCACCCATTCGTGCAGTTGCGCCATGCCGTCGCCGGGATGGGCGGCCTCAAGATCCCGCCAGAAGGGTTCGACGCCGCTCGCGGTGTCGCGCAGGCATTCGGCGATCAGCTCGTCCTTGGAGCCGAAATGGCGGTAGAGCGTCATCTTGTTGGTGCCGGCCTCTTCGGCGATGGCGTCGACGCCGACGCCGCGAATGCCGTGCTTGCGGAACAGGAGCTGCGCCGTGTCGATGATCCGGTCGCGCGGCCGTTTCACGCACTCGCTCACCAATTCGTCATTTCCCATCATGCCAAGGCGCCTTGACGCCCATGTTACCGACCTGTAACGTTTGACCCGTTACTGACAGGTAACACCCCACCCCAATGACGTCAAGGCCAGCTCCCCCGGGTGCGGCATCGACCTTATGCGCCTTTCGTATCAGGGCTGAAGGAGACTTGGCATGAAGAAAGAACTCACGCTCGACGAGCTGCTTGCCGACCCGCTCGTGCTGACCGTCATGCGCGCCGACCGGGTGCACCCCGGCCACGTCGGGCGGGAGCTCAGGGCGGTCGGCCGCCGGCTGAACAACGGCCCAGGTTTCAAAAACGGCGCAGCCAGCCAGGCGGTTCCCGCCTGGCTGGCGGCCGGCCGGCAGGGCGAGGCTTGCGCATGGTAAGCTTCTTCACCGAGCGCCCGATCTTCGCGTCGGCCATCGCCATCATCATGGTGCTGGCCGGCGCCATCTGCTACCTGCTCTTGCCGGTCGCCCAGTTTCCCGACATCTCGCCGCCGCAGGTGGTGGTCTCCGCCCATTATCCCGGCGCCAGCGCCCAGGTGGTGGCCGACACGGTGACCACGCCGCTCGAGCAGCAGATCAACGGCGTCGAGGGCATGACCTACATGTCGTCGACCAGCTCCAACGACGGCTCGTCGACCATCACCGTCACCTTCAACGTCGGCTACGACATCAACACCGCCGCCGTCGACGTGCAGAACCGGGTGTCGCAGGCCTCGTCGTCGCTGCCGGCTATCGTCAACCAGTCGGGCGTCTCGGTCAAAAAGCAAAACCCCAACTTCGTGCTGATCGTCAACCTGACCTCGCCCGACGGTTCGGTCGATCCGGTGGCGCTCAGCAACTACGCGGCGCTGCAAATCCTCGACCCGCTGAAGCGCGTGCCCGGCGTCGGCGACGTGCAGGTGTTCGGCGAGCGGCGCTATTCGATGCGCATCTGGCTCGATCCCGACAAGCTCGCCAACCTCGGCCTCACCGCCGTCGACGCGCAGCAGGCGATCGCCGAGCAGAACGTCCAGGTGGCGGCCGGCAAGATCGGCCAGGCGCCGGCACCAAGCGGCACCGCCTTCGAGATGCAGGTCAACGCCGTCGGACGCCTGAGCGACCCGGCCGAGTTCGGCGAGATCGTATTGCGCGCCGACGGGCCGAGCGGCGCCGTGGTGCGCCTGAAAGACGTCGCCCGCATCGAGCTCGGCGCGCTGCAATATTCCTCGTCCGCCTTCTTCGGCAAGGATCCCACCGTGGCGCTGGGCGTGTTCCAGATGCCGGGGTCGAACGCGCTCGCCCTTCAGGAAGGCGTCAAGGCCAGGATGGAGGAGCTGAAGGCCCGCTTCCCGGCCGGCATCGCCTACGCCATCCACTACGACACCACGACCTTCGTGCAGGCGTCGATGGACGACGTGTTGAAGACGCTCGGCGAGGCGCTGGTGCTGGTCATCGCCGTGGTGTTCATCTTCCTGCAGAGCTGGCGCACCACCGTCATTCCCGCCATCGCCATTCCGGTGTCGCTGGTCGGCACGCTGGTGGTGATGGAGCTCCTGGGTTTCTCGCTCAACATGCTGAGCCTCCTCGGCATGGTGCTGGCGATCGGCCTCGTCGTCGACGACGCCATCGTGGTGGTGGAGAACGTCGAGCGGCAGATCGAGGCCGGCCTCAAGCCGCTCGAAGCCACCCGCAAGGCGATGAGCGAGGTGACCGGGCCGATCATCGCCACCACGGCGGTGCTGATGGCGGTGTTCATCCCCGTCGCCTTCATCCCCGGCGTCACCGGCCAGCTCTACAACCAGTTCGCGCTGACGGTGGCGATCTCCGTCGGCATCTCCGCCTTCAATTCGCTGACGCTGAGCCCGGCGCTGTCGGCCGCCTTCCTGCGCCACCAGGGGGCGACGCGTTTTGCGCCGTTCCGCTGGTTCAACGCCGGATTCCATGTGATGTCGCACGCCTATGCCGCCAGCGTCGGCCTGCTGGTGAAGCTGCGCTACGTGGTGCTGGCGCTGTTCGTCGTCGCGCTCGGCGCCACCTATTGGCTCTGGAACCGCATTCCCTCCACCTTCCTGCCGGTCGAGGACCAGGGCTATTTCTTCGTGGTGGTGCAACTGCCCGACGGCGCCTCGCTGGAACGCACCAACAAGGTGGCCGAACAGGTGCGCGACATCCTGGAAAAGACGCCGGGCGTCGAGATCGTCGGCGCCATCTCCGGCCTCAACTTCCTGACCTCGGCGGCGCAGTCCAACTCGGCCGTTGAGTTCGCCATCCTGAAGCCGTGGGAGGAGCGCGGGCCGGAGCAGAACGCCTCACGCATCGTCGAGGAGGTCCGTCCCAAGCTGATGGCCATCCCCGACGCCTTCGCGCTCTCCTTCGATCCGCCGTCGATCCCCGGCCTCGGCGCCACCGGCGGCTTCGAATTCCAGGTGAAGGACCTGACCGGCCGCGGCAGCCAGGCGCTGAACGACGCGACGCAGGCGCTGCTCGCCGCCGCCCGCCAGCAGCCCGAGCTCAACGCCCAGCAGATGTTCACGAGCTTCGGCACCTCGACGCCGCAATTCGTCTACGATCTCGACCGCAACAAGGCCAAGCTCCTCGGCCTCAGCCTGCCGGACATCTTCAACACGCTGCAGATCTATCTCGGCTCGCTCTACGTCAACGACTTCAACCTGTTCGGCCGCACCTTCCGCGTCACCTTGCAGGCCGACGAGGCGGCGCGCTCGACGCCCACCGACCTGACGCGCCTCTACGTGAGGAATGCCAGCGGCGGCATGGTGCCGCTCTCCACCCTCGGCGAACTCAGGCCGACGGTGGGGCCGGAGACGGTGCCGCACTACAACTCCAACGCCTCGGCGCTGATCAATGGCGGCCCGGCGCCCGGCTTCTCGTCGGGGCAGGCGATCGCCGCCATGGAGCGGGTGGCGCAGGAGAGCCTGCCGCGCGACTTCGGCTACGAGTGGACCGGCATCACCTTCCAGGAGCTGAAGGCGGGGTCGGTGGCGACGGCGGTGTTCGTGCTGGCGCTGGTGTTCGTGTTCCTGATCCTGGCCGCGCAATACGAGAGCTGGACCATGCCCTTCGTGGTGCTGCTCACCGTGCCCCTGGCGCTGTTCGGCGCGCTCGGCGCCATAGAGCTGCGCGGCATGCAGATCGACGTCTACTCGCAGATCGGCTTCGTCATGCTGATCGGCCTCGCCGCCAAGAACGCCATCCTGATCGTCGAGTTCGCCCGCCGGCGGCGCGACGACGGGCTCGGCGTCGTCGAGGCGGCGACCGAGGCGGCCCGGCTGCGCCTCAGGCCCATCCTGATGACGGCGCTGGCCTTCATCCTCGGCGCGGTGCCGCTGATGATCGCCACCGGCGCCGGCGCCGCCAGCCGGCAGTCGCTCGGCACGGCGGTGGTCGGCGGCATGCTGGCGGCGACGCTGCTGACGATGGTGTTCACGCCGGTGTTCTACGTGATGATCGAGCGCCTCAGGGAGCGCATGAACCCCGCCGCCGTCAATCACGGCGATTCCCATCAGTCCCCCGATTCCCATCAGGCCCAGGCGGCCGAATGAACGGAGTTTTTCCGCCATGCGTTTCCTGAAGAGACGACCCATCAGTTCGCTCCTGAGCGTCGCCGTGGTCGGCGCCGGCGCCAGCCTGCTGCATCCGGAGGTGCGGGACTACCTGCACTTGTCGAGTCTTGCCGCCGAGCCGGCGGCCGAGACCGCTCAGGCCGCGCCGCCGGCCATGCCGGTTCCGGTGGAGCGGGTGAGCCGGCGCACGCTGCCGGTCTATCTCGACTACCCCGCCCGCACCGAGGCGATCCGCTCGGTGTCCTTGCAGGCCAAGGTCACCGGCTATCTCGAGGAGCAGACCGTCGCCGACGGCGCCGACGTCAAGGCGGGCGACGTGCTCTACGCCCTCGACGGCCGCGACTTCGAGACGGCGCTCGATCAGGCGAAGGCGCAGCTCCAGCGCGACAATGCCCAGGTCGACTATCTGCGCTCCAACCTCGCCCGCGGCGAGGCGCTGTCGCAGAAGGGCTTCCTCGCCAAGGACGGCTTCGACCAGCGGACCAGCGCGCTGCGCCAGGCCGAGGCGGCGGTGGCCATCTCCAGCGCGGCGGTGCAGGCGGCCGAGCTCGACATCGAGCGCTCTGTCCTCCGCGCGCCGTTCGCCGGCCGGGTGGGCCGCAGCGCCGCCTCGGTCGGCACGCTGGTCACCTCGGGCAATACCGTGCTCAACACGCTGGTGCAGCTCGACCCGATCTACGTGACGTTCAACCCGAGCGAGAAGGAACTCGCTTCCATCAAGGCGGCGCTCGCCAAGGGCGAGGTGACGGCCGAAATCAGCCTGCCCGGCGCCGAGGGGAGCGATAACGACAGGCATTATGCCGGCAAGCTGACCTTCGTCGACAACCGGCTCGACCCGTCGACCGGCACGGTGGCCGCACGCGCCACCATCGGCAACGGCACCTTCGACCTGCTGCCGGGCCAATACGTCCACCTCCGCCTCAGCGTCGGCGACGAGCCCAATGTGCTGATGGCGCCGCAGGTGGCGCTCGGCTCCAGCCAACTGGGAAAATTCCTCTACGTGGTCGGCAAGGACGGCAAGGTCGAGCAGCGCATGGTGGAGATCGGCCGCACCGACGGCGATCAGGTGGCGGTGCTCTCCGGCCTTGCCGAAAACGATCTCATCATCTCCGGCAACCTGCAGAAGATCTGGCCGGGCGTGCCGGTCGAGCCGCTGCCGGTGAAGGTTGCCTCGCGGTAATCCGCCGACACCCGCGAGCGACATCCCCGCCGCCACCTCGCGAGAGGCTGGCGGCGGTGGTGTTTTGGGGAATCGAATGAGTTGCACACGCCCCTCCTCAGGCGATCGCCCTCTCGCCGTCGCCCTGCCACCTCAGAGATGTGTGCATGCCATGGCGTCTTCGCGGGAATGAGAGCATGATGGCAGCGATCGCGAGCGATCAGCCACGTACTCCATATCTATCATTTACCCCTTCTCGCTGACGTGCAGCCCGAAGCCCGACATTCCCGCGCCCAGCCCCTCCCGCAGCTCCATCGTCGGTATCTCATAATCCCCGCCGTTCTGGCGTCGGTAGGCGATGGGCGTTGTCGTTTCCAGCGTCCGCATCCGCTCGCGCAAGCCCTCGGCCGCCGCCTCGAAGCGGGCTGCGTCGAAGCGGTCGGCGCTGTAGGTGACGAAGGGCGGCAGCACGTCGTAGCCGGGGTAATAGAGAATGCCGTGGTTGATCGGGAACAACAGGTCGTCGATCGGGCCGTTGACGCCGCGCGGACCGTAGTGCTCCCGCCAGCCGCCGGCCGTCACGATCAGCATGGCGCGCTTGCCGGCCATCCTGCCCTCGCCGTAGCGGTCGCCCCAGCGCCTGTCGCTGTGCTCGCCGACGCCGTAGGCGAAACCATAGGCGAACACCCTATCCACCCAGCCTTTCAGGATGGCGGGCATGGTGAACCACCAGAGCGGGAATTGCAGGATCAGCGCATCGGCTGAGATGAGCTTGTCGATTTCGGCCTTCACGTCCGCCGTCAGCGTGTCGGTCGCATAGGCCTGCCTGGAGGCCGCGACCGGCAACAGTCGTTCGTCTGGTGCGAGCGCCGGGAAGTCCGCCCGGTCGATCTCCGATTTCCAGCCCATAGCGTAGAGGTCGGACAGCAGAACCTCATGGCCATCGGCCTCAAGCTGGGCGATCGCCACGTCGCGCAGCGAGGCGGTGAGCGATTGCGGTTCGGGGTGGGCGAAGACGAGAAGAACCTTCATGGCAGGACATCCGGTTGCCGTTGTTGCTGACCGGCAAGCTAGCCCCGCCGCGAATGATCCGGTATATAGCGGCAGTGAATAGGATATTGCCGAATAATGGATAAATCGGACGTCACGCTCGAACGCATGCGCACCTTCGTCCGCGTCGCCGAGCGCGGCAATCTCACGGCCGTGGCGCGGGAGCTCGGCACGGGCCAGTCGACCGTCACCCGCCACCTCAGCGAGCTGGAAGAGGCGGTCGGTGCGCCGCTCCTCAGCCGCACCACCCGTCGCGTCGCCATGACCGAGGAAGGCAGCCGCTACTACGATCAGTGCGTCCAGATTCTCCGGCTGGTCGAGCAGGCGGGCGAGGAACTGCGCGACACGCGCGGCGCCCCCGCCGGCACCATCCGCGTTTCCTGCACCGCCGCGCTCGGCGTTCTGCACATCACGCGGCTGCTCCTGGCCTTTCAGGCGCGCTACCCCGATATCCGCATCGACCTCAGCCTGACCGACGAACGGATCGACCTCGTCAAGGAGGGCGTCGACATCGCGATCCGCCTGGGGCCGCTCACCGACAGTTCGATGAAACTGCATCCCCTCGGCGAAAGCACCCGGCTGCTGGTGGCCGCGCCGGCCTATCTCGCCGCGTACGGCCGGCCGGAAAAGCCCGGCGACCTCGCCGGATACAACGTCATCCGCATGTCGAACGTCGCCGGCAGCGAAACCCTGACGCTCATGGGGCCGGACGGCAGGACGCACGCCGTTCCGGTGACGGGAAATCTCCGCGTCGATCACGGGCTGGCCGCGCGGGAAGCCTTCCGGGCCGGCCGCGGCATCGGCCCCACCCATCGCTGGCTGGTCGACGACCTCCTCGAGAGCGGCGAGCTGGAGCCGCTGTTGCCGGACCATGCGCTCACGCCGACGCCGCTCAACATGCTGATCGTGCCGGAACGCGCCAAAGTGGCCCGCGTCCGCCTGTTGATCGATTATCTGGCGCAGGAGGCATCGGCTCTGCCGGGGATCGATTGAACGCCCGGTTGGCGAATAAGCTCACATGCCCAAGGGCGCCCTATATTCCCCTCTCGCCCTTTTCGGCCCGAGGTCCTGCGCCTGCGCGCAGGATGACGCCTTATTCTTTTGTTTTCATTATATAAATCTGTCATCCCCGCGAAGGCGGGGACCTCGGGCAGGATAGGGCGATCGGCCGATATCGACCTCCCCCCCTCCGTCTTTGCCATGCCTTCAGTCGGTCGGGCGGTTCACCAGGGCGATGTCGATGTCGCGCTCGGGGTAGAAGTCGTCGGCGGTCAGCTCGAAGGTGGTGGGGCCGGTCTTCTCGACGCCGTCGCCGCAGAAGGACACCAGCGTGTCGGGATCGCCCTTGTCGACCGTCAGGTGGAAGCGGCCGATGGTGCCGCCCCAGTTGGCGCCGGTGGTCAGCACGTAGGAAATCCAGCTTTCCTGGAGGTAGGAATCCGCGGCCCTGGCGGCGTCGAGGCGGCTTGCCACCGCCTTGATGAAATCGTCGTCGAAGCAATAGCGCCGCTGCTCCCGCTCGAAGTCCTCGCCGGTAAACGGGGCATTTTCATCGGAGCCGATGAAGTTGAGGCCGGCGGTGGAGCCGACGCTCGGCGTGTAGCGGTGGGCGACGCGAATGTCGCGGCCGGCCGGGAAGGTGGTGCGCCACCAGTAGGTGGTCTTGAGCTTCCACACCGGCACGTAGTCGGTCTTCCAGCCGCTGCCGTCGTCATAGTCCATGGGAATGACGATGCCGCGGCTGATCCAGTCGGCGATCAGGTCCTTCGGCAGGGCGGCGAGCGCGTTGCCGGTGGCGTCGCCGAACGGCAGCAGCGGAACGCCGTGGTCCTGAAGCTCCCCGGTGACATCGACGTCGACGGCGAAGGCGTGGCGGTCGACTTCCGGCGTCACCGGCCGGCCGTCGACGGCCACCGAGAAGTTCATGAAGTTGTCGGAGTCCGGGTCGGGGACCGACACGATGAAATCGCCGCTGCCCTCGACGTCCGGCATGGGGAAGGCGACCACGGTGGTGCGGTCATGGTCGCCGCCGTTGTGGAAGACGTAATCGACGCGCACCTCTTTCGGCGAGATGTAGAGATCCTCGCTCTGCATGGTGACGTCGTCGGCGGTGACGAAGGTCAGGCCGCCGGCCGCCAGCTCCGCCATGGTGTCGTTGGCGTCGGCGAAAGTGGGCATGCCGGTCAGCAGAACGGCGATCCCGGCGGCGGGCAGTCTCATCACACGGCGACCTCGGCCTTGATGTGCGGATGCGGATCATAGCCCTCGATCGTGACGTGCTCGAATCGGAAATCGCGGACGTCGGTTATCCCTTCGGCGAGCTTCAGCCGGGGCAGGGGGCGCGGCGCCCGCGTCAATTGCAGGCGGGCCTGGTCGAGGTGGTTGCTGTAGAGATGGGCGTCGCCCAGCGTATGCACGAAGTCGCCCGGCCGAAGGCCGGTCGCCCGCGCCATCATGGCGGTGAGCAGCGCGTAGGAGGCGATGTTGAACGGCACGCCGAGGAATACGTCGGCCGAGCGCTGGTACATCTGGCAGGACAGGCGGCCGTTGGCGACATAGAACTGGATCAGCAGGTGGCAGGGTGGCAGCGCCATCTTCGGCACGTCGGCCGGGTTCCAGGCGGCGACGATCATCCGCCGGGAATCGGGATTGCGGCGGATCGTCTCCTGCACCTCGGCGATCTGGTCGATGGTGCCGCCGTCCGGCGTCGGCAAGGAGCGCCACTGGTGACCGTAGACGGGGCCGAGGTCGCCGCGCTCGTCGGCCCACTCGTCCCAGATGGAAACGCCGTTGTCCTTCAGGTACCGGATGTTGGTGTCGCCCTGCAGGAACCAGATCAGCTCGTGGACGATCGACTTGATGTGCAGCTTCTTGGTGGTGAGAAGCGGGAAGCCGTCGGCGAGGTCGAAGCGCATCTGATGGCCGAACACCGACAGCGTGCCGGTGCCGGTGCGGTCCTCCTTGGGCGTGCCGGTGTCGAGGATGAGCTTCAGGAGATCGAGATACTGCTGCATGACGGTCCGCCATCGTGACAGGGGCCGAAAGATTAGCCCGAGTCGGCCGGCGAGTCAGCCTTGGCCGGTGCGGCGAAGTTGCGGGCGAGGGCGTGATAGACGCCCTCCGGCGCGATCAGGCTGGAAATCTTGCCGGCGATCAGCGCCACCAGCATCAGCGGCAGCAGCATGGCGTGGTTGAGCGTCATCTCCTGGACGATCACCACCGAGGTCAGCGGCGCCTGCACCACCCCGGCGAGATAGGCGCACATGCCGAGCAGCGCGATGGCCGGGGCCGCGTCGACGTCGAGGAGGTGGGCGACGTCGAGCCCGAGGCCGGCGCCGATCGACAGCGACGGCGAGAAGATGCCGCCGGGAATGCCCGACAGCGTCGAGGCCAGCGTGGCGATGAGCTTGGCCGGGCCGTACCACAGGCCGACGTCGGCCGGCGTCTGGTGGATGGCGGCGCGCGCCGTCTCGTAGCCGGTGCCGCTGACGTCGCTGCCCGAGGCAAAGCCGAGGAGGGCGACCACAAGGCCGAGCAGGGCGGCGGTCACCACCGGACGGCGGCGGACGAAGGCGCCGGCCCGGCCCGGCAGGCCGCGCGACCAGGCGACGTTGAGGCGGTTGAACAGGCCGCCGAGCGCGCCGCCGACCACGGCGACCATGGGAACGGCGATCCAGGCGATGCCCGGCGCCAGCGTCACGTAGGACGAGCCGAAATAGGTGTAGTCGCCGAGCAGCATCTGGGCGGTCAGGCCGGCCAGCATCACCGTCATGATGACGATGCCGCTCGCCTTGCTGTCGAACGACCGGCTCAGTTCCTCGATGGCGAAGACGATGCCGGCGAGCGGCGTGTTGAAGGCGGCGGCGACGCCGGCCGCGCCGCCGGCCAGCAGCAGCGACGAGCGGCGGATGGACGCGACGCGGCCGGCCGCCTGCATGATGGCGGCGCCGACCTGCACGGTCGGTCCCTCGCGGCCGAGCGCCCCGCCGCTGAGGAGGCCGAGCAGCATCAGCAGGATCTTGCCGCCGGCGATCCGGAGCGAGACGAGGTGCTCCGACGGCTCGGCGGGTTGCAGCTTGCGGGCGGCGATCACCTGGGGAATGCCGCTGCCCTGCGAGCCGGGAAACAGCCGGCGGGCGAGAAAGCAGGAGAGCGCGAAGCCGGCCGGCGTGACGATCAGCGGCAGCCAGGGCAGCGCCGCGACACCCGCGCGGAAGGCGGCCTGGGCGAGGTCGGCGGCGCGGGCCATCAATACGGCGGCGATGCCGACGCCGATGCCGCCGGCCAGGAACAGCATCTGGCGGCGGAGGTGGGCCGCCTCGGCGCGCGAATAGCGGGCATAGACTTTCGGGCGATGCAGTCGCGGCATGGGGGCTCGCCGGTTCGGTGCGTTTCAGGCGCTTCTATCGGCCCCGGAGCGGCGTCCGGTCAAGGCGGCGGGGCGCATGGCGGCGTCCCGCGATGGGGACGGATCGTTTGCCGCCTCTTCACAGGCGGGCCGCTTCACCCTATATGTCTTCCTGCCGGAGCAATCCGGCTATGGTGATAAACGGACTGCGTAATAAACCATTCGGACCCGGGGGCGGTACCCGGCGCCTCCACCCAAGGCCTTGCGAGCCACCTTGTGGGCAAGGCCTTCGGCGGGGGCGAAATAGGATCGACGGGGGCGTAAAGGCGGCTCTTTCACTCGGCATTGTACCACCGTTATCGGGCTAAACCTATAGTTGCGAATGACAACTATGCTCCGGTGGCCGTCGCCGCGTAATGCGGCGCCCAAACTGGGAATCAAGCCCTGAGGGGTAGCACCTTCAGGCGGGGTTCGGAGGCACCTGGCAACAGAAGCCTCCACTCAATCCTTTTCCATAAGATATTGATCTTGCTGCGAAGGCACTTCGCGGTGTTGGGCCTTTCGCGTCGGCTCAGATCCTCTTGATCACTAAAAAATCGTCTCTCGGCACGTACCACCAGCGTGCGCGAGGCTTTGCATCCGGAAACCGAAGCCGGAACTGTCCGGCGAAGCGGTGACGCCTCGGGACCATCTCGACGCGGTGGATCTGGTGGAAATCGGCACTCCATTGCCTGAGGCGGATCTCGTAGAGGCCGGGACCGTCATATTCGATGACCGGCGGTTCGGACGACGAGGCCCGGGAAAAGATCAGGAAGCCGAAAACGCCGCATGGATCTTTGCCGGGGACCGACGGAAACGGACAGAAGTCGAATTCGGGAAAACTGGCGGCGGCGAGGCGCTGCGCCTCGGCAAGAAGGCAATGAAGCCGCTCGAAGCGAGAGGGGGCGGCCGAGGAGGCCACCGTTTCGGGGCCGAGAGGCGCATGAGGCAGCGCAAGTGCGGGCGTGACGGCGCCGGCCAGCTTGCCGATGAAGGCCCGACGGGAAAGCGGCGACAGGCCATGATCAAGTCTCCGTCGGATGACGTCGGGCATGGCTCCGCCTTTCACGCAAACGCATATTCATGGCGCACTCTGTGTGCTAGAAGTGGATCAGGCGATAGGAAACCTATCACTCAATGTCGATCGCGTCAATATCGGATCAGGTGATATGAATACGATCACTGGCGCCCAGCTAAGAGCTGGCAGGGCGCTTATTCGCTGGTCCGCAAACGACCTTGCAAAGGCGGCAAACGTTGGGGTTGCGACCATTCGACGAGCCGAAGCAACCGACGGCGCTGTTACAATGGTGCCTAACAATCTAGTGGCAATCCGCGCTGCGCTCGAAGCTGCCGGCGTCATCTTCGTCGATGCGAACGGCGAAGGGCCGGGCGTTCGATTGAAGAAAGTCCATGGCTGATGGCGATTCAATATCCCGTCAGTCCCGGAACCGTGCTTTTGTGCGACTATTCCAAAGGTGGCTTCCTTGAACCGGAAATGGTCAAGCGTCGTCCCGCCGTCGTAGTGTCGCCCCGGCTTCCCTACCGGGACAAGTTGTGCACCGTCGTGCCGCTGTCGGGTAGCGAACCGGAACGACCCGTTTCCTATGTCGCCCGGATCGATCTGGCGAGCCCGCTGCCGGCGCCATTCGAGCACAATGTCTGGTGGGCGAAGTGCGACATGCTGGCGACGGTGAGCTTCGACCGCCTCGATCTGTTCAGGACGGCCAGAGACCAGACCGGCAAGCGCAAGTATCTCCAACCGAAGCTGCCGGAGCCTGCGTTCCGCGCCATTCAGGAGGCGATTTTGGCGGCGCTCGGCATCCACAGGACTTGACTTTTGAACGGAAGGACTCACTTTAGAAGCGATTGCTCGTGACCTCGGTCATTGAGCCTCAAGACCCTGCAAGGGGCAGCCCCGCCACGGCGATTCCAAGCCTGGCGGGGTTCTTGTTTCGGGAGCGCACGGTCTCGCATATCGGCGCCCTCCGTCTTCGCCGCCGTGATCCGTGCCATGCCAGCGCCGCCATGCCGGCGATGCGCCGCCGCCGTCCATCCGCCGGGCTTGCGATTGCCGTCGGTTCGGGCCTGCCAAGCCGTTTACACCCTTGCGCCCGATGCTTTAGACTGTCGGGCGACGACGCGGCCGGATCGGTCGCCCCGCGGTTTTCCTCAAGGCGGAGCCTCAATGCCCAAGGACATGATCCGTTACGACGTTCTGGCTCAGGAGGCTTTCCGCGGCCTGGTGAAGAAGGTGCTGGCGGAAGTGGCGCACGCCGGCCTGCCGGGCGAGCATCATTTCTACATTATCTTCGATACCCGGGCGCCGGGCGTGCGCATTTCCGCCCGCCTCAAGGAGCGCTACCCGGACGAGATGACCATCGTCATCCAGCACCAGTATTGGGAGCTGGTGGTGGGCGAGACCAGCTTCGAGATCGGCCTTTCCTTCTCCGGCGTGCCGGAAAAGCTGGTGGTGCCGTTCGCGGCGATCCGCGGCTTCTTCGACCCGTCGGTGGAATTCGCGGTGCAGTTCCCGCTGGTCGACGAGAGCGGCAACGCCGCCGACATGCCCGGCGAGGGCCCACTCAAGGCGATCGGTCCGGCGGGCGGCGAGCCCAAGGTGGCGCCGCGCCCGGCCAGGGCGCCGGCCGCCAAGGCGCCGGCCAAGCCGGCGAAGCCGGCCGCCGAGACGGCCAAGGCGCCGGAAGAAGCCAAGCCGGAAGAGAAGCCGGACGACGAGCCCAAGGGCCCGACGGTGGTCTCGCTCGACGCCTTCCGCAAGAAGCCCTGAGGCGGCGATGGGCGACCTCGTCAACCTCCGCCGGGCGCGCAAGGACCGCGATCGCCGCCGCCGCGAGGACGAGGCGGCGGAGAATCGCGTCAAGTTCGGCCGGACCAAAGTGGAGAAGCTGACGGCCAGGGCGCAGGACGAGCTGGAGGCGCGCCGGCTCGACGGTCATCGCCTCGCTTCCCCCGCCGATCCGGAGCCGTCGCCGGATTCCTCGACATGAACGTCAAGCGGTCGCTGTCGCTGGCCGGCCACCGGACCAGCCTGGCGCTGGAGCCGGAGTTCTGGACGGCGGCCGAAAGCCTCGCCGGGCAGCGCGGCCAGAGCCTTGCCGCCTTCGTGCTCGACATCGACCGGACGCGCGGCGCCCGCAACCTGGCGAGCGCCGTCCGCGTGGCCGTGCTCGCCGACCTCACGGCGCCGCAACGCGCCGTTTCCTCCTCCTGAATGGGCGCATCTTGGTCGATCTCTCCCTGCATCTTCTGACGGCGCTGTTCTTCGCCGCCCTGCTCGCCGGCTTCATCGACTCGATCGCCGGCGGTGGCGGCCTGATCACCGTGCCGGCGCTGATGCTGGCCGGCTTCTCGCCGATCCAGTCGCTCGGCACCAACAAGCTGCAATCGCTGTTCGGCTCGGCGTCGGCGACGCTGGCCTATACGCGGGCGGGGCAGGTCGACCTCAGATCGCAGTTGCCGATGGCGCTGATGTCCGGCGGCGGCGCCGTGCTGGGGGCATTGCTCGCCACCGTGCTGCCGGGCGACTGGCTGCGCGTCGTGCTGCCGGTGATGCTGATCGCCATCGCCGTCTATTTCGCCTTGAGGCGCGGCCTCAACGACCAGGATCGCCACGCCCGGCTGACGCCCTTGCTGTTCACCCTGACCTTCGTGCCGGTGATCGGCTGCTACGACGGCCTGTTCGGGCCGGGCACCGGCTCGTTCTTCATGCTGGGCTTCGTGTCGCTGGCCGGCTTCGGTCTCCTGAAGGCGACGGCGCATACCAAGCTGTTGAACTTCGCCAGCAACGTCGGCGGCTTCCTGGTGTTCCTGGCGTCCGGCGTGGTGTTCTGGAAGCCCGGCCTCGTCATGGGCGTCGGCCAGTTCCTCGGCGCCCAGATCGGCTCGCGGCTGGCCGTCCGGGGCGGCGCCAGGATCATCCGGCCGCTGCTGGTGATCACCTGCATCGGCCTCGCCATCCGCCTGCTCGCCGATCCCGCCAATCCTGTGCGGATGTGGGTGATGGGGCTTTAGGCGAGCCCTATATTCGCGTTGTGCCTCTTTCTGCCTGAGGTCCCCGCCTGCGCGGGGATGACAATCTATATATTTGTTTTATTTATATAAATCTGTCATCCCCGCGCAGGCGGGGACCTCAGGCAGGATAGAACGAGAGGCTGATATAGGTCGCTCTTGTGGCCGAAGAAGCCTACACCGTCGCGAAGTCCTCGCGGGCAAAGCCTTGCAGGTAGAGCACGGCGGTGAGGTCGGCGTGGCGGATCGACACCTGGGCCGCCTCGGCCACCTTCGGCTTGGCGTGGAAGGCGACGCCGAGGCCGCTTTCGTTGATCATGTCCAGGTCGTTGGCGCCGTCGCCGATCGCCACCGTCTCGTGATGGGCGAGGCCGCGCGCCTCCCGGAGCTCGATCAGCGTGGCAAGCTTGGCCGCCTTGCCGAGGATCGGCTCGGCGACGAGGCCGGAGAGACGGTCGCCCTCGGTCATCAGGCAGTTGGAGCGGTCCTCGTCGAAGCCGATCTTGTCGCGGATACGGTCGGTGAACAGGGTGAAGCCGCCGGAGACCAGCGCCGTGTAGGCGCCGTGCGCCCGCATGGTGCCGATCAGCTCGCGGCCGCCCGGCGTCAGCGTGATGCGTTCGCGCAGCACCTCGTCGATGACGCCGGTGTCGAGCCCCTTCAGCAGGGCGACCCGCTCGCGCAGCGCCGGCTCGAAGGCGATCTCGCCGCGCATCGCCCGTTCGGTGATGGCGGCGACGTGCTCCTTGAGGCCGACGAAGGCGGCGAGCTCGTCGATGCATTCCTGGCCGATCATGGTGCTGTCCATATCGGCGACGAGCAGCTTCTTGCGCCGCCCCTCGGCGGGAAGCACGGCGAAATCGACGGCCGCCTCGCCGATCACCTCGGCAATTCGATGCACCGCCTCGTTATGGGAGAGATAGTCGCCGACGGCGATATCGGCGGCGATTCCCTCGGCCAGCACCTTGTGGGCGTCGCCGCCCAGCCGCCGCGACAGGCTGGCGATCAGGCCATCGGTCACTTGCGGATCGGCCGGAGATGAGACAAGCGTTGCGACGAGCGACATGGGAGGCTCCAGGCGTGACGGCGGAGACAGCGGAAAGACGAGCGGTTCTGATAGCCGGCCCGACGGCGAGCGGCAAGTCGGCTCTGGCGCTTGCCGTCGCCGAACGTTGCGGCGGCGTGGTGATCAACGCCGATTCGATGCAGGTCTATCGCGAGCTGCGCATCCTGACGGCCAGACCGTCGCCAGAGGACGAGGCGCGGGCGCCGCACCGCCTCTACGGCCATGTCGGCAGCGGCGACGGCTATACCGTTGCCCGCTATCTCGACGATCTCGAAGGGGTGCTGAAAGAGACGGCCGGCCGGCCGGCGGTGATCGTCGGCGGCACCGGCCTCTATTTCAACGCCATGACGCAGGGCCTTTCCGACGTGCCGCCGATCGACGAGCGGGTACGCGCCTTCTGGCGCGAGCGGGCGCGGACGACGAGCCCGGCGGCGCTGCACCGGGAACTGGCGGTGGTCGACCCGGTGCTCTACGGCCGGCTGCATCCCAACGACACGCAGCGCGTGCTCCGGGCGCTGGAGGTGGCCGACAGCACGGGCCGGCCGCTCTCCGAGTGGCAGGAGAAGCGGTCGCGACCGCCGATTTCCGGCGGGCGCATCGCCCGCGTCGTCATGGCGCCGGCCCGCGACTGGCTGCACGACCGCATCGACGAGCGCTTCCGCGCCATGGCGGCGGGCGGCGGGCTCGACGAGGCGCGGGCCTTTTCCGCCCTCGGTCTCGACCCGGCGCTGCCGGCCATGAAGGCGATCGGCGTGCCGGACATGATGGCGGCGGCGCGGGGAGAGGTCGCCGTCGAGGAGGCCATCGAGGCGGCGGTGACGGCGACGCGGCAATATGCCAAGCGGCAGGAAACCTGGTTCCGCAACCAGATGGCCGACTGGCCGCGCCTCGATCCGGCGGCGGCGCGACATTTTGTTGCGGTGGCCGACGATATCGCGCAACGAATGAAATAGGCTCTTGACCGGCCTGCCGGCTGCCGCTAGGTTGCCGGCCATTCCGGGGCGGTCCCGGCGTTCGAACCAGAGGGCGGCATGCGTTTCTCGTCGGTAGTACTTAGATGGCGCACCGTGTCGGAGGTCTCTCACTGAGATCTGCCGGTCAGTCATGGTGCGCGGAAGTCGGGTCCCTAACGGGGCCTTTTTTATTACCCGAAAAACGCAGTAAAAGCCCGGGACGACGGGACGAGAGCTTGAGGTAACAGGCGATGACACGGCAGATGACAGGCGCGGAAATGGTCATCCAGGCGCTGATCGATCAGGGCGTCGACACCATTTTCGGTTACCCGGGCGGCGCGGTGCTGCCGATCTTCGACGAGCTGTTCCAGCAGGAAGACGTCCGCCACATCCTCGTCCGCCACGAGCAGGGCGCCGGCCATGCCGCCGAAGGGTATGCCCGCTCCACCGGCAAGGTGGGCGTGGCGCTCGCCACCTCCGGCCCCGGCGCCACCAACATGGTGACGGCGCTGACCGACGCACTGCTCGATTCGATCCCGATGGTCTGCATCACCGGCCAGGTGCCGACGACGCTGATCGGCACCGACGCCTTCCAGGAGGCCGACACCGTCGGCATCACCCGGCCCTGCACCAAGCACAACTGGCTGGTCCGCCGCATCGAGGACCTGCCGGCCATCCTGCACGAGGCGTTCCGCATCGCCACCACCGGCCGCCCCGGCCCGGTGCTGGTCGACATCCCCAAGAACATCCAGTTCCAGACCGGCACCTACGAGAACTGCAAGGACAAGGCGCTGACGCAGTATCATCCGGCGGTGAAGGCGCCGGACGCCGCCATCCGCGAGGCCGTCGAGCTGATGGCCGCCGCCAAGAAGCCGATCCTCTACACCGGCGGCGGCGTCATCAACTCCGGCCCCAAGGCGGTGGCGCTCCTCCGCGATTTCGTCAAGCTGACCGGCTTTCCGATCACCTCGACGCTGATGGGCCTCGGCGCCTACCCGGCCTCGGGCAGGAACTGGCTCGGCATGCTCGGCATGCACGGCACCTACGAGGCCAACCTCGCCATGCACGACTGCGACGTCATGGTGTGCGTCGGCGCCCGCTTCGACGACCGCATCACCGGCCGCATCGACGCCTTCTCGCCCAATTCCAAGAAGATCCACATCGACATCGACCCGTCGTCGATCAACAAGAACGTCGTCGTCGACCTGCCGATCGTCGGCGACGTCGGCCATGTGCTGGAAGACCTGATCGCCGCCTGGAATGCCCGCAAGCCGGTGCAGGACAAGGCGGCGCACGCCGCCTGGTGGAAGCAGATCGACGGCTGGCGGGCGAAGAAGTGCCTGACCTACCGTCCCTCGGCCGAGGCGATCATGCCGCAATACGCCATCGAACGCCTGCATGCGCTGACGGCCGGCCGCGACACCTACATCACCACCGAGGTCGGCCAGCACCAGATGTGGGCGGCGCAATATTACCATTTCGACGAGCCGAACCGCTTCATGACGTCGGGCGGCCTCGGCACCATGGGCTACGGCCTGCCGGCGGCGATCGGCACCCAGCTCGCCCATCCCGGCGCGCTGGTGATCGACATCGCCGGCGACGCGTCGATCCAGATGAACATCCAGGAGATGTCGACGGCGGTGCAGCATAACGCGCCGGTCAAGGCGTTCATCCTCAACAACCAGTACATGGGCATGGTGCGCCAGTGGCAGCAACTGCTGCACGGCAACCGGCTCAGCCATTCCTACGTCGATTCCCAGCCCGACTTCGTGCGCCTCGCCGAGGCCTATGGCGCCGTCGGCATCCGCTGCTCGAAGCCGGCCGACCTCGACGACGCCATCGAGGAGATGATCCGCATCGACCGCCCGGTGCTGTTCGACTGCCATGTCGTCAGCCTCGCCAACTGCTTCCCGATGATCCCCTCGGGCAAGGCGCACAACGAGATGCTGCTCGGCGCCGACGTGTCCGACGAGGAGATCGAGACGGCCATCGGCACCGCCGGCAAGGTTCTGGTGTGAGGCGCGGCTGCTGACGCAACCCCTCGCATCCTTCGCAACGCTTTATCGGAATTGACATCATGATGATCGTCGCAGGTCAGTCCCAGTCCGCCTACTTCCTCGAGGAAGAGCTTCCCTCCACCGAGCGCAGCCACACGCTGTCGGTGCTGGTCGACAACGAGCCCGGCGTTCTCGCCCGCGTCGTCGGCCTGTTCTCGGGCCGCGGCTACAACATCGAAAGCCTCACCGTCTCGGAGATCGAGCACTCCAGCCACATGTCGCGCATCACCATCGTGACGACGGGCCGGCCGCCGGTCATCTCGCAGATCATGCATCAGCTCGGCCGTCTGGTGCCGGTGCACAAGGTGGTCAACCTTACCTGGGCCGGCGACGCGCTGGAGCGCGAGCTGGCCCTGGTCAAGGTGTCCGGCAAGGGCGAGATCCGCGACGAGGCGCTACGCCTCGCCCAGGCGTTCAGCGCCCGCATCGTCGACGCCACGCTGGACTCCTACGTGTTCGAGATCACCGGCGCGCCGGCCGACATCGACCGCTTCGTCGGCCTGATGAAGGACTGCGGCCTGGTGGAGCTCGCCCGCACCGGCCTGGCGGCGCTCGCCCGCGGCAGGACGGGCATCTGAGGCATATGGCCGGCACCATGGCGGAACTGCCTGTCGGCCTCTCGCCCGGCCGGCGGTTGCGTCTGCCGGCGTTCACGGTCGCCTGAAGGCTGCTTGTGCGGTGAGGGCGAGCGGACTATCGTCGCGCGTCCCAAATTTCAGGCCGCACGCGATGACCCACACCAAGCTTTCCGTCAACGTCAACGCCATCGCCCATCTGCGCAACCGGCGCGACCTGCCGTGGCCGTCGGTCGCCGGCCTTTCCCGCATTGCCCTCGAAGCGGGCGCCGCCGGCATCACCGTGCATCCGCGCCCGGACGAGCGGCACATCCGCCGCACCGACGTGTTCGCCTTGCAGGAGATGCTGCGGACCGACTGGCCGGGCCGCGAATACAATATCGAGGGCTATCCGACCGAAGAGTTCCTGAAGCTCTGCGAGGCGGCCCGCCCCGATCAGGTGACGCTGGTGCCCGACATGCCCGGCCAGAACACCTCCGACCACGGCTGGGACTGCGTCACCAACCAGTCCTTCCTGTCGGACGTGGTGCGGCGCATCCAGGGCCAGGGCATGCGCGCCTCGGTCTTCATCGACGCCGATCCGACGCAGGCGGCGGCCGCCGCGCTGACCGGCACGCGGCGCATCGAGATCTACACCGGCCCCTATGGCCACAGCTTCGACCCCGCCGAGCAGCGGGCGCGGCTCGAGGAGGTGGCGGTGACCGCCGACGCGGCGGTCAAGCTCGGCATGGCGGTCAACGCCGGCCACGACCTGACGCTCGACAACCTGCCGCCGCTGGTCAAACGGACGCCGCATATCGCCGAGGCGTCGATCGGCCACGCGGTGATCGCCGACTGCCTGATCTACGGCATGGCTGAAACGGTGCGCCGCTACCGCTGCGCGCTGGGTGACGCCGACGCGTGAGCGCGTGGGGGTGCCCGATATTTTCGGTGTGCCCCTGTCTGCCTGAGGTCCCCGCCTGCGCGGGGATGACAGCTTATATTGTTGATTTTATTATATAGTTCTGTCATCCCCGCGCAGGCGGGGACCTCAGGCAGGATAGGGCAAGACGCCGATATAGGGTGCCCTTACTCCGCAGCCGCTTTCATCTGTCCCGCCAATGCGAAATCCACCGCGGCGGCGGCGTGGATCGCGGTGCTGTCGTACCCGGGCAGCGGCAGGGCATCGGGATCGAGCAGCAGGCAGATTTCCGTGCAGCCGAGGATGACCGCGTCGCAGCCGTCGTCCTTCGCCCTGGCGATCAGGTCGAGGAAGGCGGCGCGCGAATCGTCGCGGACGACGCCGGCGCACAGTTCGTTGAAGATCACGTCGTGAACCACGGCTCGTCCCGCCTCGCCGGGCGTGGTCATGGCAAGGCCGTGGGCGGCCATGCGGCGGGCATAGAAGCCCTGTTCCATGGTGTAGCGGGTGGCGAGCAGCAGCGGCCGGCGGACGCCGGCGGCGGTCAGCGCCTTGGCCGTCTCGTCGATGATGTTGAGGAGCGGGATCCGGACGGCGGCGGCCACCTCGTCGGCGACGAGATGCATGGTGTTGGTGCAGATCAGCGCGCAATCGGCGCCGGCCCGCTCAAGCCCTTGCGCCGCCTTGCCGAGGCGCGCGGCGGCATCGTCCCAGCGTCCGGCCGTCTGAAGGTCGACCACCGGCTGGAAGTCGACGGAATGCAGGACGATCTCGGCCGAATGCAGGCCGCCGAGACGCGCCCGCACCGCCTCGTTGATCATCTTGTAATAGACGACGGTGCTCTCGAAGCTCATGCCGCCGATGAGGCCGATGGTGCGCATGACGGTTCCCCTTTGTCGCGATGACCGATCATAGCCCCGGTCCGGCGCCCGGCGTTTGCAAGGATCGGCGCCGCTGGATCATGTGGCGCAAACTTCTGGCGCTTTCGCATCAATTCATGCAAAATAGGCGCGCAATCCTCCCTGCATAAGGGAATCGAGGGCGCATGCTGGACGAACGCGACCGCAAACTCCTGGAGCTCCTGCAACGCGATGCCGGCCTTTCGGTGGTCGACCTCGCCGACCGGGTGGCGCTGTCGGTGTCGGCCTGCTCGCGGCGCATCCAGCGGCTGGAGGCCGATGGCTATATCTCCCGCCGCACCGTGGTGCTCGACCGTATCAGGCTCGGCGTGCCGACCACCGTCTACGCGCTGATCCGCACCGCCCATCATTCGGCCGAGTGGATGGAGCGCTTCGCCGCCGTCATCGCCGACACGCCTGAGGTGGTGGAGGCGCATCGCCTCACCGGCAACGTCGACTACATCCTGAAGCTCGCCCTGCCGCGCGTCGAACACTATGACGTCATCTACAAGAAGATCATCCGCAAGGTCGAACTGTTCGATGTTTCGGCGTCCATTTCCATGGAGACGCTGAAGGACGGCGCACCGCTGCCCGTCGACTATGCGACCTGACGTTTTGTCCTGGCGCGGAAAGCACCGTCAGCCGATCATCGGCCGTTCGATGCCGAACCACAGGCAGGAACGGGAAAGATCGACGAAGCGGCGCTCGTCGGCCGTTACCTCGGCGACGGCGGCGAGGCCCTCGGGCGTCGAGCGAACGGCGCGATAGTCGTCGAGGCTGTCCCACCAGAGCTCGCCGAGACCGTCGAAATCGACGGCAAGGGTGCCGCGCGCCTGCCGGAGGGCGTCCTGAACCGGATCGCCGGCATCGACCGTCGTCTGGACGTAGCGGCGAATGCGCAAGGGGAGCGCGAGGCTCGTCACCAGCGGGCCGTGCGTTTCGCGCCAGTAGCGGTCGAATTCGTCGTGATCGAGCGAGGGCAGGCGGCGGACGAGCATGGTCATCTTCAGCATGATGCTTCCTTTCGAGCGGAAAGGCGGCCATGCTAGGGTCTGACACATATGTCAGGGTCAAGGGACTGGTCATGCAGATCGGCGAATTGTCGCGGCGGACCGGCGTCAGCATCCGCATGCTGCGCCACTACGAGGCGGTCGGGCTGATCGCGCCGAAGCGGACGGCGGCCGGCTACCGGCGCTTTGCCGCCGCCGATGTCGCCACCATCCGCCGCATCGCCGTGCTGAGCGAGGCCGGGCTGACGCTCGCCGCCATCCGCGGCATCCTGCCCTGCGCGCGCGGCGCCCTGGCCGGCGAGGCGCCATGCCCGGCCTTCCGGGCCGGCGTGCGGGCGAAGATCGCCGACATCGACGCCAAGATGAGCGCGCTTGCCGAAAGCCGGCGCATTCTCAGCGAATGGGCCTGAGGTCTGCTGCCGGTCCCTGACAACGGCATCGGTCAGTCTGTCGCCATAGGAGCGCAGAATGATCAGCCTTCACGACATTTCCGTGCCGGTGTTCGGCCGCTATCTCGATCGGCTCGACGCGCTCGTCGAGAAATCGGCGGCCTATGTCGGCGACCTCGGCCTGCCGGAGGTGGCGCTGCTTGGCGCACGCCTTGCGCCGGATATGCTGCCCTTCGAAGCGCAGGTGCGGATCGCTGCCCGCTTTCCGTTGCGGGCGCTCCGACCGCTGGTGCCGCGTCTGCCGGATCTGGACTTTCCGGAGGCCATTTCCTTCGCGGAGCTCAGAGCAGATATCGACGCGGTGCTCGACGCGCTGGTGACGCTGAGCCCCAGCGATCTCAACGGGCGCGAAGGAGAGATCGTCACCGATCGCGCCGGCTTGGCCGATGTTGCCCTGTCGGCGGCGCGCTTCGTCGCCGAATACGCGCTGCCGAACATGTTCTTCCATCACACCACCGCCTACGCCATCGCCCGCTGGGAAGGCGTGAAGCTCGGCAAGGCGGACTTCGACGGCTGGCACAGGTACTAAATCTACAGCCTATTGTTTTTCACCGGCAGATTTTCTACTGAGTTGTAAGCTTGGCCAATCAACCGTGCCAATGCGCCGATTCTCGAAAAGCAATCTGATGGGAAAGTATAAAATGCGCTTTCGGTTGGAAATTGCTGTCGCGATACTTTCCGTTGTGGCTGTTTCCTCTGCCAGTCTCGCTGACGATATTCCCGGCCTTTTGGAGGCACCGCCTGGGTTTAATAATCTGCCCTTTTCGCTACCCACCGGTGATGCACGCTGGTGCTACATGCTTCGCGATGAGCTCAAGCCAATTTTGAAGGAAGAGGCCTCCTTTTTCTTTGAGGGTCGAAAAGAGTACCTTGCGGAACTCTTAGCTAATACCAATGCAAGAATGTTTCACTTGCCGCATTCCGACCTAGCGGTAGTCGCAAGGCACGGTTGTAAAAAGACTTGCAAAGTCGATATCGCGATCAGGTCAACCTTCAACGTCGAGATATACGAAGATGTATCCCTCGGAAAATCGCCTCGCGTTGAAGCCATAACCTCTGGCGATGACTGGAAGACGCGCTTCGGTTTCAGCGTTTGGATAAACGATCTTAGGCGTAAAGGCGTAGAGTCGGCCTTCGTCTACTACATGAGCCGAAGTGCTGACCGATCGAAGGTCAAAGACGGCGTGGAATACGGCTTTCAGTCGGCTGACGAAACGGTTTGTCAGGATCTGTAATGCAGGGGAATCTCCCCTGCACCTTGTCTAGTGAACTGAATGATCCGCTCACTCCGGCCCGATCATCCGCTCCGGGCGGACGAGGGCGTCGAATTCGGCGTCGGTGACGTAGCCGCCGCCGACCGCCTCCTCGCGCAGCGTGGTGCCGTTGGCATGCGCCGTCTTGGCGATCTTGGCGGCGATGTCGTAGCCGACCTTGGGAGCCAGCGCGGTGACCAGCATCAACGAGCGGTTCAACGCCGCCTTGATGTTGTCCTCGCGCGGCTCGATGCCGACGACGCAGTTGTCGGTGAAGGAGACGGCGGCGTCGGCGAGCAGCGTCACCGATTGCAGGAAGTTGTAGGCCATCACCGGATTGTAGACGTTGAGCTCGAAATGACCCTGACTGCCGGCAAACGTCAGCGCCGCGTGGTTGCCGAACACCTCTACGCAGACCATGGTCAGCGCCTCGCACTGGGTCGGGTTGACCTTGCCCGGCATGATCGACGAGCCCGGCTCGTTCTCCGGCAGCGACAGTTCGCCGAGGCCGGAGCGCGGGCCGGAGCCCAGGAGGCGGATGTCGTTGGCGATCTTGAACAGGCTCGCCGCCACCGTGTTGAGGGCGCCGTGGCTCATCACCATGGCGTCGTGGGCGGCCAGCGCCTCGAACTTGTTGGGGGCGGAGGTGAAGGGATGGCCGGTCAATTCGGCGACGCGGGCGGCGATCTTCTCGGCAAAGCCCTTGGGCGCGTTGAGGCCGGTGCCGACGGCGGTGCCGCCCTGGGCGATCTCCATCAGCATCGGCAAGGTCTGCTCGATGCGCTTGACGCCGTTCTCCACCTGCCTGGCATAGCCGGAGAATTCCTGGCCGAGGGTCAGCGGCGTCGCGTCCTGGGTATGGGTGCGGCCGATCTTGATGATGTCGGCCCAGCGCTTCGCCTTGGCGTCGAGCGCCTGATGCAGGTGGCGGAGCGCCGGCAGCAGCTTCTCGATCACCTCGCTGGCGGCGGCGATGTGCATGGCCGACGGATAGGTGTCGTTGGACGACTGGCTCATGTTGACGTGGTCGTTGGGATGCACCGGCTTCTTGGAGCCGAGCGTGCCGCCCAGGAGCTCGATCGCCCGGTTGGAGATCACCTCGTTGGCGTTCATGTTGGTCTGGGTGCCGGAGCCGGTCTGCCAGACGGCGAGCGGGAAATGGGCATCGAGCTTGCCGTCGATCACTTCCTGCGCCGCCGTGACGATCGCCTCGCCGAGCTTGGGATCGAGCTTGCCGAGATCGCGGTTGACCTCGGCGGCGGCGCGCTTCAACACGCCGAGCGCCTTGACGATGGCCTTGGGCTGCTTTTCCCAGCCGATCTTGAAGTTGCCGAGCGAGCGCTGCGTCTGGGCGCCCCAATAAACCGAAGCGTCGACGTCGATGGGGCCGAAGGTGTCGGATTCGATACGGGTGGACAAGCGCTCACTCCCTGTTGTTCTACCTGTCGCCGGGGCAACGCCGAATGAGGCGGCCGGACGCCGGCGCATATTCCCGCAGGCCGAGGAATACGCAGAAGCGATTGACTCTAGAGCATTTCCTTACCGGTCGGACGATTTCATCCGATCGGCAAATGCTCTAGGCGATTTTCATCAGGGATTCCACCCATGCCTAAGGAGAAAAGCGGCGTTTCACCGAAATGTGGTCGAGGCGCCGGGGTGCTTGACAAGGCGGGGCGGGCGGACTAAAACCGCCGGAACCGTACCGTACGGTACATAGATTTCATCCGCAGACAGAGAGCGACATCCCGCCATGGAGCCCTTCACGCCCCGCCAGAATGCCGTGCTGGAATGCGCGCTGCAGCTTTTGGTCGCCGGCGGCGAGCGGGCGTTGACCACCGCCGGCCTCGCCCGGGCGGCCAACTGCTCCAAGGAAAGCCTCTACAAGTGGTTCGGCGACCGCGACGGCCTGCTCGCGGCGATGATCACCTACCAGGCGAGCAAGGTGAGGACGCCGGGGCCGCGCGAGAGCATGCCGACGCTCGACGATTTCACCCGCAGCCTCGCCGTGTTCGCCGAGGACCTGCTCGGCGTGCTGTCGGGCGAGGTGTCGCTGGCGCTCAACCGCCTCGCCATCGGCCAGGCCGACCGCGACGGCGCCGAGCTCGGCGCCCTGCTGCGCGAGCACGGCCGGCTGCCGATCGAGCTGCGCGCCAAGGCTCTCCTGGAGCTTGGCCGGCGGCACGGCTACCTCAAGTTTTCCGACACCCACGAGGCTTACGAGACGCTCTACGGCCTCATCGTGCATGACGGCCACGTGCGGATGCTGCTCGGCGAGGCGCCGGCCAAGGTGGCCGACGATCGTCCGCGCCGGGCGCGACTGGCGATCTCGCAGTTTTTCCGTCTTTATGGGCAGGGCGCCCAGGACATCCGGTAATCCGGCTTGAAGAGTGAACCGCGACCGGCGGGGGTCGGTCGCCTCAATAACGCCAGCGGCGAGGAAGGAAGACAACATGCGCGTCTATTATGATCGTGATGCCGATCTCAACCTGATCAAGGGCAAGAAGGTGGTGGTGGTCGGCTACGGCTCGCAGGGCCGTGCCCACGCGCTCAACCTCAAGGATTCCGGCGCCAAGGACATCGCCATCGCCCTGCGTCCGGGCTCGGCGACGGCCAAGAAGGTGGAGGCCGACGGCCTGAAGGTCATGTCGGTGGCCGAGGCGGCCAAGTGGGGCGACTTCCTGATGATCGCCACGCCGGACGAGTTGCAGGCCGACATCTACCGCGACGAGATCGCCCCCAACATCCGCGACGGCGCCGCCATCGCCTTCGCCCACGGCCTCAACGTCCACTTCGGCCTGATCGAGCCGAAGGCCACCCTCGACGTGGTGATGATCGCCCCGAAGGGCCCCGGCCACACGGTGCGCGGCGAATACCAGAAGGGCGGCGGCGTGCCGTGCCTGGTCGCCGTGGCGCAGAACGCCTCCGGCAACGCCCTTGAACTGGCGCTGTCCTACGCCTCGGGCATCGGCGGCGGCCGTTCGGGCATCATCGAGACGACGTTCAAGGAAGAGTGCGAGACCGACCTGTTCGGCGAGCAGGTGGTGCTGTGCGGCGGCCTCGTCGAGCTGATCCGCAACGGCTTCGAGACGCTGGTCGAAGCCGGCTACGCGCCGGAGATGGCCTATTTCGAGTGCCTGCACGAGGTGAAGCTGATCGTCGACCTGATCTACGAGGGCGGCATCGCCAACATGAACTACTCGATCTCCAACACCGCCGAGTGGGGCGAATACGTCTCCGGCCCGCGCATCATCACCTCGGAGACCAAGGCCGAGATGAAGCGCGTCCTGAACGACATCCAGTCGGGCAAGTTCACCTCGGAGTGGATGCAGGAATACAAGGCCGGCGCCGCCCGCTTCAAGGGCATCCGCCGCAACAACGACGCCCACCAGATCGAGGCGGTCGGCGAGAAGCTGCGCGCCATGATGCCGTGGATCGCCAAGAACAAGCTGGTCGACAAGGCCCGCAACTGATCGCCTGAGGCGATCCACGCTTGAAGCTTTGCGCCGGGCGACTTGTCGCCCGGCGCCGGCATTTTATAGCCGCCGGATATGGGTGGGGTGTTCTTTCCTGCCCGAGGTCCTCCGCCTTCGCGGAGGAAGACAGAATTATATAATGAAAACAAATACATAGATTGTCATCCTCCGCGAAGGCTGAGGACCTCGGGCCGAAAAGGGTCCGGAGAGTTGTCTCGTCGCCTGGCTGTCGAAGACCTGTGTTCACGGTCATCGAACTCCGTGTCGTCCTGATGCGCGAGGCCCGCGACAGCTTCATAGTCGATCTTTGCAATCACCAGGCCGGAAAGCCTCAGGGCTGAACTGACCCCCGAAAGTTGGACACCAACGTTCGGGGGTTTTCTATGTCCAAGTACAGCGTTTCTTTCAAAGAACGCGTCGTTGCGTTTTATGGGGGTGGCGAGCGTAGCTACACAGATGTCGGGCTACAGTTTGGCATCGACCATTCGACGGTGCGCAAATGGATCGGCCTTTATGCGGCGCACGGTTCGGCTGGGCTGACGAAGCAGCACAGCCACTACGACGCCGCATTCAAACTGTCGGTCTTGCAGCGGATGTGGACTGAGGGGTTGTCCTATCGGCACACGGCTGCGATCTTCAACATTCGCAATGCCAGCTGTCTTCCGGATTGGGAGAGAGGCTATGAGCAGGCCGGGATCGAAGGCTTGGCTCCTCGCCGCAAAGGGAGGCCACCGCGCATGAAGAAGCCCGAACCGCCCTCCGAGACGCCTGATCCATCGGTGGATTCGGCCAAGAGCCGTGAGGAGCTGTTGGCGGAGCTGGCGTATCTGCGCATGGAGAACGCTTACCTAAAAAAACTGGAGGCCTTAGCGCAGGCGCGTCAAACGCCGAACGGACGCAAGCCGTCCAGGCGTTAAGGCCACTCCACTCGTTCGACGGGCTGCTGAAGCTTTCCGGGCTTGCGCGCAGCACGTTCTATTATCAGCGGAAAGCGCTGTCGTCGGGCGACCGGCGCGCGGCGTTGAAGGTGACGATCAAATCGATCTTCGAGACGCACAAGGGGCGCTATGGCTATCGTCGGGTGGCGGCGGCGATCCGTGGCCGCGGAGAGGTGGTCAATCACAAGACCGTCCAGCGGCTGATGGTCGAGATGGGATTGAAGTCTCTGGTCCGGCCAAAGAAATACCGCTCCTACAAAGGCGAGAAAGGGCATGTGGCGCCAGACCTTCTCCAGCGCCAGTTCACCGCCGAACGCATGAACCAGAAGTGGACGACGGATGTAACCGAGTTCAATGTCGCCGGCGAGAAGCTCTACCTGTCGCCGGTGATGGACCTCCACAACGGCGAGATCATCGCCTTCGAGACGGCAAGGCGGCCTATCTTCAAGCTGGTCAAGGACATGCTCGACAAGGCATTGAACACACTGGGCGAGGCAGACGGGCCGATCCTGCATTCCGATCAGGGATGGCAGTACCGAATGCCCGCCTGGAGCAGCCTGCTCGAAAGCCGTAACATCGCACAGTCCATGTCCCGCAAGGGAAACTGCCTCGACAACGCCGCCATGGAGAGCTTCTTCGCCACTCTCAAGTCCGAGTTCTTCCATCCCAATCGTTTCGACAGCATCGAAAGCCTGCGAGACGGTGTCGAGGACTATATCCGCTACTACAACAATGACCGCATCAGGATGAAACTCAAAGGGCTGAGCCCCGTACAATACAGGACCCAGCCCTTAAATCGACCCAGCCTATGAACCGTCCAACTTAATGGGGTCAGTTCAGGGCTCTCCGGCCTTTTTTATTCGGGAAGAAAAATCGAGGATCCTCAACCAAAGGTAGCCGTATGCCGGCGTCATTTCTTTTGTATTGCATGCGAATAACTAGATGAATCAATTCTCAGTGCGACTTTTGTTTATATCTTGCCGAAAAAACGCTTTCGATACGGATGCCGTTCAATGAAAATATTCCATCCGTTAATAAAGCAGCAATGGAAATATTTCTATCGTTCGGGGTAGGCAGCCAACATCGTCAAGGCTGGTCTTGTTGCGGAATCTCGAGAATGAAAATCCAAGGAAAGCTCTATTCGATCGTTGCCCTGCTCGGCATCATCGCCATCGGCGTGGCATTGTTCGGCATTCGCCTGATGCAGGGGTACAACGAACAGGTCGATGCCTTCCAACTGGCCTCGCAGCGCGCCTATGACGGCGAGCATCTCAACCGGCTGATCACCGCGGTGGTGATGGATTCGCGCGGCATCTATGCTGCGAAGGACAACGAGACGGCCAAGCCCTTCGCCGACGGCATCGGCAAGAGCCTGAAGGCGATCGACACGCTGCTCGACGAATGGTCGGCGCGTGTGCCCGCCGACCGCAAGGGCGCATTCGACGCCGTGGTCGCCAAGTCCAAGGAATTCCGGACCTTCCGGACCGAGACCGCCCGGCTCGGCACCGAGGTGTCGCCGGCCGCCGCCAACGAGCAGGGCAACAACGAAGCCAACCGCAGCAACCGCAAGCAGCTCCAGGCCGACGTCGACAAGCTGATCGACCTCGACCGGCAGGATCTCGAAGCGGTGCGCGCCTCGATCGACGACTATTACGTGGCCGGCCGCCGTACGCTGATCATCTTCGCCGTCGTCGGCATCCTCGCCGGCATCGGCATCGCCTCCTGGATCGGCACGGCCAAGATCGCCGGCCCGCTCAATCGCGTCAACGGCGCGCTGGCCGACCTGACGCAGGGCAAGATGGACGTTGCCATTCCCGTGAGGATCGGACGCGACGAGATCGGCCTCCTCTGGAGCACGGTCGCCACCTTCCGCGACACGCTGGTCGAGACGGAACGGCTGAAGGCGGCGCAGGCCGACGCGGAGGCCGAGCGGCGCGCCGAGCAGAAGGCGCTGCTCGACCGGCTGGCCCGGGAGTTCGAGAGCGAAGTCGGCGAGGTGCTCGCCGCCGTGACGCAGACCGCGCAGTCGACGCTGAAGGCGGCGGAAATGATGGTCACCGACGCCGAGGAGACTTCCGGCCGCTCGGTTGCCGTGGCCAGCGCCTCCGAGCAGACGTCGGCCAACGTGCAGGCGGTGGCCGGCGCCTCGGAAGAGCTGTCGTCGTCGGTTGCCGAGATCGGCCGCCAGATCGGCGAGGCGTCGACGCTGATCGGCGCGGCCGTCGAGCAGGCCCGCCGGACCGACCACGACGTCCGGTCGCTGGCCGACAGCGCGTCGAAGGTCGGCACCATCGTCGCCATGATCCAGGCGATCGCCGAGCAGACCAACCTCCTGGCTCTCAACGCCACCATCGAGGCGGCTCGGGCCGGCGAGGCGGGCCGCGGCTTCGCCGTGGTCGCCTCGGAAGTGAAGGCGCTGGCCAGCCAGACGGCCAAGGCGACGCAGGACATCGAGGCGCAGATGGGCACCATCCAGGGCGCCACCCAGCAGTCGGTGGAAAAGATCGCCGACATCTCCCGCCGCATCGCCGAGCTCGATCACATCACCTCGTCGATCGCCGGCGCCGCCGAGCAGCAGAACGCTGCCACCGGCGAGATCGCCCGCAACATCTCCGAAGCGGCCGTCGGCGCCGCCGAGGTGGCCTCGACCATCGTCGGCGTGCGGACCACCGCCGAAAAGAGCGGCGCGGCCTCGCGCGATCTGCTCGACCGCATGTCGCATCTCGCCCGGCAGTCGGAGGCGCTGGAGCAGAAGGTGTCCGCCTTCGTCGGGACCATCCGCGCCGCCTGACGCCGATTCTCCCGACTCTTCCGATCCCCGCCGGCCTCCGGCGGGGATTTTTCCTGCATGGAAGGTCGCGTCTTCCCGTGGTCGCATTGCACGGCTAGAGTTCATCGGTCGGTCAGACAGGCTGACCTTTCCGGAACGCGACATGCTCCACGACATTACCGACATCCGTCTTCGCCTGCGGCCCGGTGCGTGGCCCATCGCCGACGACCTGCGGCCCAAAATCGAGGCGCACTGGGCGACGTGCCTTGCCGCCAACCCGCATCTCTGGAACGGCCGGGTGCTCGGCACCATCGCGCCGGGCGAGCCGGGCGGCATCGCGGTCGGCGGTGGCGTGCTGACGGGCGAGGCGGTCGAGGGCGATTTCGCCAGCTTCCTTGCCTGGCGCGACTGGGGCTTTCCGGAGATCGGCATCCGCAACCTGTTCGGCTCGGCGCTGGTGCTGTCGTCGGACGGCGCGCTGATCCTCGGCGTCATGGGCGCGACCACGGCCAACGCCGGCCGGATCTATCCGCCGGGCGGCAGCCTGGAGCCGGCCGACGTCGATGCCGACGGCAATGTCGACGTGATCGCCTCGATCGAGCGGGAGCTGCGCGAGGAGACCGGGCTGTTCGCCGCCGAAGCCGTGATGGAGGGAATGATCGCCGCCTTCGACGGGCCGCGCGTGTCGGTCGGCCGGGTGTTCCGCTTTGCCATGAAGGCCGACGATCTGGTCGCCGCCGTCATGGCCGAGCTCGACCGGCAGGCGGAGCGGGAACTGGAACGGGTGGTCGCCTTCCGCAGCATCGCCGAGCTCGACCGGCCGGAGGTCACCGCCTACAGCCGCGCCTTCGCGGCCCGGCTGCTTGCCGGCTGAGGCGACAAAAAAACCGCCCACCGGGAGGTCGCGGCGAGCGGCTGAAGGTACTGCGATCTGCCTGGGGTGGTGGCTTTTCCGGTCAGCCGCCGAAGTACGGCGACTGGCAGGGGCGCAGGTTTCCGCGGTTGTCGACCCACGTATTGTCGTAAGCGTTATAGGAACGATAGCGGCCGGAGCACCAGGCCTGATGCGCTGCCGGCATCGATACGGCGTAAACCGGCGCGGGCTGCTGGTAGATGACGGGCGGCGGCGGCGGCGCATAGACGACCGGCGGCGGATCGTAATAGACCGGCGGCGGAGGCGGCGAGGCCAGCGTCGCGCCCAAGAGCGCGCCACCGAGGAGGCCGATGGCGCCGGCAGCGGCGACATCGCCGCCATCATAGCGGTGATGATGCCTGTAGTAGCCATCCGCCATGGCCGGCAGCGCCAGCGAGGACAGGACGGCGGCAATGGCAACGGGGGCGGCAATCTTTGACAGCCTGGACATTTCTCGTCTCCACGTCCGGTCCCGGAAAGTTGGCGGACCGGTGCATCCTTTCCATTAGCCATAGCTGGTAATTTTGGTCGCATTTTGGAAGGGCCGTGGTGAAATTCGGGTGATAACCGACGTGGACTAACGCCACCGCCGCCACTATGGTGACCGGCACCCGTGCGCCTCAGGAGAGACCAAGTGGCTCGTCGATATGCGATTCTCGATGTTTTCACCGCGAAGGGACTGACGGGCAATCCGCTGGCGGTCGTGCTGGACAGCGATGGCCTCGACACGGCCACCATGCTGGCGATCACCAAGGAATTCAACCTGTCGGAGACCGTGTTCGTGGAGCCGCCGTCGCGGCCCGGCACGTCGGCGAGAATCCGCATCTTCACGCCCGGCCGCGAGCTGCCGTTCGCCGGCCATCCGACGGTCGGCACGGCGGTGCTGCTCGCCCACGAGCGCCTGCAGGGCATCGAGCGCGAGACCGACGCCATGGTGGTGCTGGAAGAGCAGGTGGGCGTCGTCCGCTGCGGCGTCACCATCTCGCCGGAGCGTTCCGGACGCGCCGTGTTCGACCTGCCGAAGCTGCCGGAGGAACGGCCGTTCCACGGCGACATCGGCCTCGCCGCCTCGGCGCTGGGGCTCAACCGCGGCGACATCGGCTTCGAAAACCACGTCCCTTGCGTCTTCGACGGCGGCGGCCCGGTGTTCGTCTTCCTGCCGCTGGCCGGCCTCGACGCCATGCGCCGCATCCGCGTCGACAAGTCACACTGGGCGGGCGCCTTCGGCTCGGCCGAGCTCGACCTGTTCGTCTACAGCCGCGAGGTGGTGACCAAGGGCCACGACTTCCACGCCCGCATGTTCGCGCCGCATCTCGGCATCGGCGAGGACCCGGCCACCGGCTCGGCGGCCGCCGCCTTCTCGGCGGTGGTGCGCCGCTTCGACCGGCCGGCCGACGGCGAGCAGAAGCTCGTCATCGAGCAGGGCTTCGAGATGGGGCGGCCGAGCCTGATCGAGCTCGAGATCATCATCGAAAAGGGCAAGCTCGCCGGCGGCCGCATCGGCGGCGAGGCGGTGATCGTCGCCCGCGGCGAGCTCTACGTCTGACGTTCGGCGATGCCGATCCCCCGGCAATGACGGCGGCCCCGGCAGGAGCCGCCGCTGTTTTTCGCGCCGGGAAGGGATCGCCTCTTCGGCGCATATTCTCGGCTAACTTATTGAAATGAAATCATATTCATTTTTTTCGCCCGGCGGGGCGAAAAGGGCTTGCGCCCAATCTCCGGCATGGTTATAAGCCGCCATCGCTTCCGGACGACACCAACGTCCGGCGAGAAAAGTGGGCGCGTAGCTCAGTTGGTAGAGCAGCTGACTCTTAATCAGCGGGTCTACGGTTCGATCCCGTACGCGCCCACCACTTTTCCCTTCTAGATCAATAAGATAGCGGGCTTCCAAAAAGGAACGGCCCGCGAACGGTTTACCCGTTTACAGGCCGTTTACAGCGGTTTCCAGGGCTTTCGTTCACGCGGTGTTCTGCGATTTCTCGGCTTTCTTCGACGAGAACGCGACAAGCTTGTCCATAGCGTTTTTAGCCCTGCGCTTGTCTGACCCGAGGTAGTGCCCTCTCAGGATTTTATCGATCGTTTTGAGCGACAAACCAGTCACCTCATGGATCTCCAGAACGGTGCATCCGGCCGTCGCGAGGTTTGTGATTGCGGTCCCTCGGCTGTCATGAAAATGCAGTTCGTCGGAGCCCTCGATGCCAGCCGCCGCAAGCTGTCGACGCCAAGTAGCTCGGAACCCAGACGCCCCTTGGACGGCAGACACGACATACGGACGGCACGACCGCGTTGCGATGATCGTGCTACACCTTGGCACCTGGCGACGCCGCATGTTGCGAGCCGCAAAGTCCCGCTGCCACCGTCTATTCCGCTCGATCACGGCTTGGACCGGCGTGCCGTTCACGGGGATCGAAACGACGATGATGTCGTCATGGCGTTTGCCGATCCGGACATTGAGACACTCGCCGTCGTAGTCGTCCCATTCGAGCTTCAAAATGTCCGCCTGGCGCAGTCCCGTCCACAATCCAACCTGCAACACATCCTTGAGCTGCTGATCGATCTCCGTCGACGACATGAAGGATGACACGATGTCGTCGGTCCAAATGAACTCGTTCCTTTCCGATTCATAAATCGGACGCTTCTTCTTTCCGCCCTTCCGCGCCGTCAGCAGAATGTTGACAGACAGGCATTTAAGCTCGTCAACGCCGTATGAGAGTATCGCCCGGAACACTTGCCACACATACAGCGCGGTCCGGCTGTGCTTCTCGCGGATCGCGTCACGCCAGGCCACGATGTCCCCGCGCGCAGCCGGGTCCTCCAGCGCGGCTTTCGGCATCGAGCCATACTCAGCCCGGATGCGCTCGATGTAGCGCATGTAGTCGACCTGGGACTTCGGCGAGAGACTCGTGAAATCGGACGACCGCATGTAGGCAGTGATGAGATCGCCCAACGTCATGTCGCCGAACACGCTCGACTGTCGCGCAGCCGCGTCAGCATCCCTACGATTGATCGCAGCTTGAAACTCGATGTCGAACGCGGACGTGCCGTATTCGGCTTTGAGCGACGGACCTCCACGCCACGCGTAGTAGTGCGTCGCCGAGGATCCGTCGGCTCGCATTCGGCTGACTTTGTGCAGTCCAGGGTAGCGGATGTTCGAGTTCACGTTCATCGCTTATCCTTGCTGTTCTTCCACGCGGCGAAAGCACTGGCACTGGCGGACATTTTGTTGTCGTTGAGCAGTCCGGATTTGAGATCTAGAAACCGCTGGATCGCCTCGCGGTCCCAGCGATTGGTGCCCTTGAGCGCAGCCGGAATCCGGCCCTCGGACACCCACTGACTGAAGCGACTTGGGGAAATAGCGCAGAAAGCAGCCGCTTCCGCACGGCTCATAAGTCTGCTGTTTGACACGTTATCGTTCACGCGCTCACTCCGTAACTCAAGCGCAGACGGTTCCCGGTCTGCTAATCCCCGCGCGGCTTTTCTTTTCGCTCGTTCGCGGTAGACTTACATCATCGATCGGATTCGAAATTCGTCAACCCATTGATTGCATTTTGTAATTTGCAACTTGCAAATTACAAATAAGGTCAACGCCTCCGACACGTCGACAGTTACACATTCGATTTCAAAGACTTGCAAGGTCATCTCGGTTATTTATCTTTGTTAAGCGTCGGAACAATCGGCAGTCTATTCGGATTTGTGCTTAACAAATCTTGCATCGTTCCCGCCGGCGATTCACCATGGTTGTGCGGCCCGGGGAGACCGCAGGGGAGAACATCATGACAAAACTCACGAAATCGTCCGACACGAGCCTCGTCACGTTTGTTGACGGCAACGGCTGTCTGGAAGGCTCTGCGTACGTCGACGAAAACACCGCCGAGCGGCTCGAATGCTATCGCGATCGCAGCCTGTCCGAGTTGCTTGAAATGCTTGTTCGCGCAGAAGAAAATCTCGCACGGCATCTTGTTCGCTCCGGCTACGATCCCGCGACGATCAAGCGCAACGACATCGAATGGATGTCTCGTGAGGTCGCGGACGACGGCATCATCGACTACGACGAAGCCGCATATGCGCTCTGGAGCGCGAACGCCCTCGACGCTTCGTGTTGAACCCTTCGGAAAATCCGAAGAGTTTCCTAGGCCGCCGAGATGATCGGCGGCCTAGTTTTTTTATAGTTCGACGACAACGGGCCGGAACCTATCGACACTCGGCTCGATCCCGACGTAGCCGCGCGGATTCGAGATCAGGCGCGTCGTTCCGAGATCGTCGTCGACGCCGTAGTGCGCGTGGCCCCAACACCAGAGATCCGGCCGCCATGACTCGATTTCGGCGCGCATATCCGAGGCATACGCCGCCGATATCCACTCACCGCTGCTCGACGGCCGGATCGCATCAGGCGTCGGAGCATGATGCGTTGCGACCACGATTGCCGAATCCGGATCGTTTGCTCTCACTCGCGCGATCTCATATGCGAGCCACGCACGGCTTACGGAATGCAGCTGGCGAGTGATCTCTGGATTCAGCGCTTCACCGCCGTACCGAATGCGTCGGTAGTCCGTCATCGTCGAATTCGCTTCATACATCGACCGCGTGATCGTGCCCTCGGTTTCACCGAGCAGCTCGAAATCCGTCCAGAGCGTCGCTCCGAGTACCTGCACGAACCGACCGCGCACCTCGATCTCAGTCGACCGATTTTCGAGAAACCGAACTCGACCGGCGGACGCGTCGGACAGCTCCCGCATCTCGCGCTGAAAATCGAGGATGTCGGAGCGGTCGTAACACTCATGATTGCCCATCACGACGACCACCGGCGCGCCGACATACCGCGACACAGCATCAGCATATGCATGCACATGCCTCGTTCCGACATCCGTGTCGCCAGCAAGCACAACGACGTCGCACTCACCGCGCAGGTCTCCGAGCCACGGTCCGACCACTGGATGACCAGGCTCCCGCCGTCGACGGCGGAGCAGTTCGAGCCACGCACCCGATGGCTGATCCGGACCGCGGGTCCGTTCAAATTCGTTGTGCAGATCGCTCATCACCGCGATCCGGATTCCTGTGTTCGTCATTTTCGCCACCCGTTCATCAGAGCGGCGTTTTCCGCCGCGTTAATAGTAATTATCAGGCCACTTGAGGTAATGTTTCATGCAACAGCACTTGTACCAGTACGGTTCAGCTTTCGGCAGACGGACTTCACCCGGTTTGCCGCAGGCTTCGCAAGTAACCAGAGAGTCATTCTCGGCGGTCCTCACGATTTCACGAAGCCTTTCAACCTTCTCTCCGTCATACGAATAGTACGCCCTCAGTCCGCCAAACTTTTCCTTGATCTGAACGATCCGGTATTCGGCGACATTTGACGCCTTGATCTCCTCGGCGAGGTCCGCGCACATCCGCTCTAGGATCGACCTCCATCCGTCACCGACGCTCGGAAATCCGCCGTGCCGTAAAAACGGGTATCGGTCGCAAAGCTGTTGACGCCAGTCCTTTTGTTCGGCCATTTTCCTGACCTTTCGATTTCATAGAGAAGCTAATGTGCGTTCCGTTCTCAACATTCGTATACGATAACCTTTAACTATGGGCTCACGACAACGCTCATATTGCTGGCGTTTGCCCTTATCCAGCGTTCGAATTCGTACGAGCATTAGGAACAGAATGCGACTTAGCTTCCGTAAGCTTGATGGTTGCCAGCGTTTGCTGGGGTTTTGATGGTGGCCTCCGATTGCGAGCCGGAGGCCGTTTAGTGGGTTAATGCGTGATCAACCGCAGCCGAAGTTGCCGATCGACGATCTCAGCGATCTCGCTGCCACTGACACGGCCGTGCTCAACCAAGCGCTCGGCGATGTCGTCGATGGCGTCGCGATGCTCAGTGACGAGATTGCGAGCGCGAGCAAGGCAGCCTTGCAGGGTCTCTTCGACGGCCCTGCGTACGTCGGGATGCCGGAGCATCAGTTGAGCGTCGTCCGATAGGAGTCCCACGAGCGTCAATTGCCTGCCGAGGCCGTGCGTACCGTGCAGACCGGCAGCAATCGACGTTGCACGGGCGAGGTCGCTTTGCGGATGTCCACCGGATCCGGTGTATCGACGTCCGAGCACGACTTCTTCGGCGGCGATACCCCCGAGCAGGACCGTGATCTCGTCAATCAGTTGCTCACGCGACAGATTGCCTGGCTGATAGTCCGCTCGCGACAGACCGCCTCCGGGTTGCGCTTCGACGTCGACGAGCAGCTCGCGAACGATCGAGACATCGACAATCTCCGCCCCGCCGAGGAGCTGAGCGACCACTGCGTGTCCAGCTTCATGAACCGCATAAATGCGTGACGCAGCTGCGCTCACCGGCCGAACAGCTGGAAGTTCCGCGGCGATGTCATCGATAGTCACCGCGCGATTGCCGTCACGACGAGCACGACGACGAGCTCCCCGACAGGCCTTTTCGAGATCAGCACCAGAGAGTCCGTTCGTCCGGTTTACGAGCGGCGACAGATCGAGATCGTCGGCGACGCCCCTGAGATACCAGCGCATGATTGCTACTCGTGCCTCGGCATCCGGCAGGGGAATCCGGATGTGACGGTCGAGACGCCCTGAGCGACGAAGTGCGGGGTCGACGTCGTCGGGGTAATTCGTCGCTCCGACCACGACGACACCAACGCGCTGCTCGAATCCGTCAACGCACTCAAGCAGCGCGTTGCAGAAATCGTGCATCCAGCGCGAATTCTTGTCAGTCTCCCCGCGAGTTCCAATCGCGTCGATCTCGTCAATGAACAGCACGCACGGCGCAGACTTTGCGGCGTCGGAAAACGAGCGCTTCATTTCGCGAACGCACGGTCCGAAGCTGCCATCGCCCTTTGCTGGGCTCATCCAGTTCGTCACGCTCGTTGCGATCAGCCGAACGCCGGCGCTCTTCGCAAGCGATCTCGCGAACGTCGTCTTTCCGGAACCCGGAGGGCCGGACAGAAGCGCACCGCGGTCGATCTCGGACCACGGCAACTCTCCGCGACCGTACGCCGCGAGGTCTTCGATGAGTTGCCGTGCCCACTCACCGGCTTCGCCGAGGCCGTGCATCTCGTCGAGCGTCGGCGTCTCCGACAGGTCCACGGTCGGCACAGCAGCCGTCGCCGTCTTGAGAATCTCCCTCGCGGCTTCATGCTCCCGGGCGTCGAGTACCGCGATCATGCGTGTGAGAGCGTCACGCAGATACGTGCGCTGCGCCATGCACGCGCTCCAAAGCTCAACGTCGCCGCGGTACGCCTCGACGACGTCAGCCGACGTGACGACCGCGCCAAAAACGGAGATCATTGCACCACGCAAATGCTCAATGTGCGGACGCTCAGACATCGTGACATCGCCGTCCATCATTGCGCGGACGTCAACGTGCAAGTTGCTGAAATCGTCGAGCTTTCCGACGAAAATGATCCTCCGGAAACGTGTCTGCAGACGTTGTAGAGCGCGCAATGCACCGCTACCGCGACGTGAGTCAAACTCTGAGGTCCATCCGCCGTTGTCGACGCCGATGACCTTGAAATCAGGAACTCGTCCGACGCGGCTGAGCATCAGCAGCAAATGCACCGCCGAATCCACGGCATACGCCTGCACGTCCATAGCGTCTGGAACGACCACGGCGTAGACGCCGCGCCGACCGTAGATCAGAGGGGCAGCAGACGACCGCCGAACATCTCGGCGCAGCATACCGAGCATCGCGAGGGTGCCGACGTCCATTGATTCAGCGTCGTCAGCCGTCAGACGGTGACGAGTTTCGACTAGAGTGACCATGACGGTCCTCCCTGTTTTCAGTTGGAAAAATGAGTGCGTGGGATCAGATCAGCAGATCGCGCGGCCGATGTTTTTGCTGCCGAGCCTGTAGGCTCCCGCGAGTGTCCGGACGACGCCGAGTTTGAGATCTGCGGCGACAAGCGGCTGCGAGACAAATCGCGCGGCTGTCCCGTCTGGACGCATCAGCCTGCCCACAAGCGCTGGAAACAAGCGGAATTCGGCTGACCAGTCATCGATCACTGGAGACATCGCAGCGCATTCGTCACTGACGATCGGCCCTCCGCGTACTACAGCACGTAGTGATGCGGCTGCGATCTCAAGAGCACTCGCGCGCTCAAGAATTCGACGGGAGTCTGGAATAGACGGGATGACGCCGGAATTGACGAGATACATGATAGCGATATCCGGTATTGATCGAATGCGAAAACCTGACCTTTAGGAGGTCATTTTTTGCTTATTTTCTCGATCAATCCGAACCGCGTAAACATAATTGCTCTCCGAACGTGTTGAGAGCGTTATAACCGGCTATAGTTGTGCAATCAAGTGACGCCCGGAACTGCAGTTAATGGAACCCTGGTATCACTCAGTCCTCGCGCTTTCCGCGAGCCACTATCTTTAGCGTGCCGTCGGGGAGCGGTCGTTGTAGCGACTTGGCTTCCGACCATGGGGCACGCAGCCAAACGTTCATTTCGTCGAGGTTAGTCAGGATTACCGGCATCGCTTTCGGGTGTATAGGTGCGACCTCGGCGTTCGCGTCGGTCGTCAAGAATCCGTAGAGCTTGTGTTCGCCCTCGATCGGTGCGGATTTCGGACCACGGGTGCCGTGCCATGTGGTCCAAATTCCGGCGAACGCGAACAAAGGTCTGTCGTCATTGAGAGCGAACCAGGTCGGGATTTTCTTGGGCTTCGCGTCTTCGTACTCACAGAACGATGTCACCGGCACGAGACATCTGCTCTCTGGACCGAGCCACCGCCGCCAGTGCGGCGATTGAGTATTGCGGATGTTAGTGATCGGAGGGCCGGCATATTGAGGTGGGGACGGCATTCCCCAGCGCATCATGAGAAGCTCCCTGCCATCGGCGCCTTCGCGGACCACTGGTGCGACGTAGTCAGGAAAAATGCCGGGAAATGGCGGCAGGTTGCCCGTTTGATCGATCATCGCACGCGTGAATTCGCGCACGGCTGTTTGCGATTTTGTCATCGAGTACAAATTGCACATTCGGTGATCTCACAAAGCGTGATCTGTCTCGCACTCTATCTCGTCGTCAGGATTGTAGACATAGCCGTCCGGGTTTCCGTCAGCATTGTCGTCGTCGTAGAGCTGCGACCAGTCGACGTCGTCCGACAGTACGGCGGCGTCGCCGATCTGCTGTGGCGTCGGCTTGTAACCGTCGACGATCTCATTCCGTTTGAGTTGCTCGATCGACGACTGCCGCTGACTCTCGCCCCAGGTTCGTCTCGTTGCGTATGCCAGCATCAAGCGCGGCTGCTCAATTTCCGCCCTCGACCAGGCGGCGAATGCGACACGAGCGCCTCGTGTCTCGATCAAATTCTGGAGTGCAGAACCATAAATGTGTTCGACACTCGGATCCTTGGCGTTTGAAAGCGTTGCGCCGCAATAGGCCTCGTCCAAGGCAAACTTCCAAAGCAACGACATCACCGCGAGATTGATGCGTTTCTTGCCGTAAATCTCAGCCTGCATGCGCGCGATGCGACCGAGATCCGGCGCAGTCGGGAACCGATAGTTCGGATGTATCGGATCGATGTCGTGCATTGCGTGGATGGCGATCGCGGCGAGTTCGCGCTTGCAGTTGTCTCGTTCCGGAATGCCGGGATTGATCTCGGGCTCAAGCAGCGGATCGTAGTGAACAGCGAACCGAACGGCTGCGATCGGAGCCCCGCGGCCCTTGCCGCGGACTTCGGACCACTCCGTTATCGACAGTCTTCGAGAGGCCTCGGCGATGCCTTCGATCGCGGGGATCAGCGTGCGGCGTTTCAATTGTCCGTAGCCGTCGCTAGACCCGAGAACGTCCGCCAGCTCGTCAACTGGGACGTCAATTGTAACGTCGCCTCCGGAAACGTTTATTGGCCGATACGACGCGAGGAGCGAATAGAGCCGTCCGGCAAACTTGCTCCTGAATCTCGGCCAGGCGGCGAGCTCGACATAGCTGTAGTCAGCATACGAGCCGAGAATATCGCGGAGTTTCGCCGGAATCTGAAACCTGACATATTTTTGGCCAGTCCTGCGGTTGATCTCGACATAGCACAGCACAATGGGCATCACGCCGAGACGCTTGAAATAGTCCGTGTCGACGTCGAATGAGATCATCGTGCGCGCCAACCGCTTCACGCTGTCAACGAGCCGCCTGTCGTCGCTGATGTTGAGATAGCGCATCGCGATGTCGAACGGCAGTTTGTGTGCATCGTCATCGAGTTCGCGGCCGTGAGCTTCATCGTCACGGTGCTGCGTGATCATGAGATGCCACAATGCTTGATCCTGCGCCGTCAGGTTATCCGGCGGCTCGACTCTCATGCGTTGAAGAATGAGCCGCTGCACCGGCGTCGTCGGAGACTGCGCGGCCATCTCTGCGTCGTCCGACAGCGCCTTAGGCAGCGATGCCGCATGTACCCGGAGCTTATATCGACGCTGACGCTGAGCGAGCGTGTCGAGGCTGCGACTACGAACGTAGACATTGCTCGATCTCGTATCGTTCGTAGCGCGTGTCGATGATGATTGTGTGCTGCGTGTCATGTTCTCTCCCCGACCGAGAACAATGCTTGATCACCGGCGGGGATGAAGCAACACGCCGACACGCGTTCTGATGTCAGATTCGTCAAAGTGTCATGAAATCGTTTTTTGACGAGAGCAGACGCTGACTGGACATTAATCGGTTTAGGCAAGACCAACTTTGATTGCCCATTCTATAGAAATATCAGGACCCAATGACCGTCACGACGAACGACCTCCGAACCGGTGCCAGTTTCGTCAACTTGTCACCGAAACATTTGTTGACGACGACAGACTACGTCTGGAAATTAAACGATTTAGGTTAGGCCCGTCTCGATTGCCCATTCTATAGTAATCTAGACGACCTCTGTCCGTCGTCACGACGACACCCCAGAAACCTTCAACTTCCCGCCGAACCCGAAGCGCATCTGGACCGAGATTATATCCCGATGTCCGCTATCTGAATCTGGCATCAGTCGTCATGCGCCGCAGAGCCGGGGTCGTCGCTGCGCTCCTCGTGGAGAGTGAAACATAAGCCGTCGAGAAACCCCGACCGTCGAGCTAAACGAGATTCAGACCTCCCGCCTATCCGCATCCGCTCTCCCAAAGTCCCCAGATGTCGATGACCCCAAAAGGGAATGGCATCCGCGAACGCTATGCGCCGCAAGAACAGCTAGGGGGCGCTGTCCACATTTTTGGCCTGCGTGCTTTCAGATGAAAACCCCAGCATTTGCCATGCAGATTAGTTCGGATTCCGAAATGATATGCTTCGAATTTCGAAATGATTTCAGCCTGTTGACGTGTTCGGCGTGACGGATGGTCTGGTTTTATTTTTCGTAGTCGGACATGTCCGACAATAGTTCTTGAAATGGTGTTGTGGGGAGTCCGCCGGCGATTCATGCTCGGAGTCGGGGAGGAGCCGACATGACGACTGTCAGAGAGATGACCGACGACGAACGCAGAGCTTACGACCGTGAGAAGCGGCGGGCGCTGAGGCTGAAAAGAAAGGCCGAGAAGGCGTCCGGACGGCTCAACGACGACGAGGCGACGATCAGGGAGGTATTGGCTGATGCGGCTCTCGTGGTCCTGCGTGCTGGCGGTACGGATCCGGCTGCGGTGGCGCTGGCCAATCTTGTTCGTGGGGCGTTTCTGGATCGGCCGGGGATGTTCATGTGCGGAGTTGGCGCGACGCTGGCACAGAGAAAGATGAAGCCGAAAGTCCTCAGCGCGAGGCGGTGAGAGCCGTGGGGGCCGTACCGAATAAGTTCGGTACGACGGCAGGGAGCGGCGGGAGGACGGAATGGCACGGAGATCGACACGAACTAAAACGGCGGAGAGGACGGCGAGATACCGTCAGCGTCTCGCTGAGAGGCATGTGCCGGAAGCCGCGGCGGTTGATGCCGCCATTCTGTCGGCGCTTGCGGTCGAGGCTCGTGCTGCGGCGGAAAAAGCGGTCGCAGTCGACGTGTCTGAATCTGATCGAGCCGTCGGTGAACTTATCGTCCGGATCATGACGACGGCCGCGACTAACTTGTCTACCTTGGGCTTCGATCACACGGCGTCGGCGCTACGCGTTAAGCGCAGATTGCGTAGACCACCAAAGCGTCGCGAAGCGTCACGAGTCTCCGCACAGTGAGTTGCTGATCTACCCCCGTTACTTCAGTGACGACGACATGCTCGACATCACGGCTCGTCGTCACGTCGTGACAACGACTTCATGCCACGTCCTCTGCGTCATCGTCGCTAGATCCCACAACGCGCAACTGTCCTGACTCGCCAGGCGGCGGCAATTGAACGATTGCGTTTCCCTCGTATAAGCTTTTGATCTTATTCGCAATTCCGAGACAGGTGAAACACGGAGTCGTGCATCGTTTCGGGTCTCTGCACACAGCCATGGCGACCTCATTGCGATGCGGCTGAGTTGCATATGCCCGGAGCGCGGCGACGACGACGAACGCAGTTTCGGGAGTCAGTTTCGCGATCTGGTCCGCTCGGGCCTTCTTCCCCAGCAGTTCGATCAGATCTTGAATGCAGCGATGTAGCCTACGCGACGAGTCACTCATGATGTTCGTGTTATGTTCTCGCAATGCGATACATGCAAGAGACAGAATCTGACAGTGGTAGCCTCTGCCGGCGGTTTGATCGATGCCGAAGGCGATGACCAGAATATGGATTGGAGATTTAAGGCGGGGCGTGGAAATGGCGACGACAACACCAGCAGATAATGTAAGCCTGTCGGCCTGGGTGTCGTTTTTACGCGAGAAAGTCACGCAACTTGAGAGTTCGGGTGGCGGTTCCGGATCGACAATTTCCGCGAATGACTGGGCCGACCTGCTTGCGTTTGTGAAGTCTCTGTACGTGTCTCTCTATTCAGTCGAGGTCGGAAGCCCAGTTTTCTCGAACATGACACTCGCCAGCCTGAAAATTTTCGGCGGCGCGAACCGTGCAACCGATTTTCGGATAAACGTCGGGCATAGCGGAGACTCATACGCTGTCCCGGCCGCGTGGTATCTATTCGGTGACGTGGGGCCGATTGGGGCCAATTCCGGCAACAAAAACATCAGCTTGCTCGGCCATGCGTTCGGTGGTGAGTACTACTCGTCTGGAACGCTGACGTCGGTGCAGTCGTTCGTCGATTTCAACGGCGACACACTCAACAACTCAAGTCACTATTTCGCGTACGTCGTATCTATCGTCAGAAAAGATCAAGATACCACGAACAACAACGTAACGGCTCTCGGCACGCGAGTGACGACGGCCGAGTCGACGGTCGCGGGATATAACGCCCGCATTGCTGCGCTTGAATTAAAAGTCGCCGCGCTTGAGGCTTGGAAGGCGACCGTGATCACGCAGATCGATTAATGTCTCAACTACGTCAACAATCACCCAGACTGATGTGACGTCATGAAACTCTCCGCAAAAACCTCCGAACGCGGACTATCTGGACTCGCATCGAGCGTGCGATCGACGATCGTCAGCGTCGCGCGGCACGCGATCGACGAGATCGCGTTTGACGCACAGCGAGAGCTAAAATCTGAGGTCGATCGAGTTTTCGACCGTCCCGTCAAATTCACTCAAAGCGCATTTCGCGTCGACAAAGCGAAGGACAACGGCGACGGCACGGTGTCAGGCCGGGTTTACATCCAGCCGATTCAGAGTGCGTATCTGCGGCGCGAAATCGAAGGCGGCATCAACCGCGTCGGCGATCCCGGCTCTGGTCCGCACTCTCTCATCGTCTACTCGCTCAAGCGCTCGTCCGCCGGCGGCGTCCCTCGGCGGGAGACCCGACGCTTGTCCGATATGCTCCGCAAGGAGATGAGCGAACGCGAGGAACTCCGTCGCGCTCGGGAAGTGCTGAGGTCTCGGCGCCTGGCCGGAGAGCATGTCACACACGATGAGTATGTCGCGGCGAGCTGGCCGGGACGACACGGAAAAAAGCAGGGCTTGTTCTTTGGCGGGCTAGGCGGCGTGCTTGGCTACTGGCGTCGTCCGGATCGTCGTGTCGTCAAATCGAAGCGGCGCGGAAGCCGCATGTCGACTGCCGCTGGAGCGTCGAAAGCGCCCGAATTGCTGCTTCAGTTCAAGCGCGAGACCAAGCCGTACCGCCCGATTTTCCGCTACGACCGCGTCGTCATCAGAGCCGGCAACAGGCTTCCGCTCGAAGTCCAAAAGAAGCTCCGGAGAGCCCTACAGAAGTAAAACTCGTAGTACCATTTCGACTGTGTTGATGGCGTCTTCGACATCAGCTCTTACGACAGGACCGGGATTATGCGCACCGGCACTCAACTTTTGATGTTGGACGTCGAGGAGTTCGCCGGCTTTCAAGGCTATGGATAGGTCGGTCTCCGACATTCCACGGCTCCGTTTCATAATCGCATACTTGTAGCGCTGCTTCCTTGTGATGAGAGTTGGCTTGTTTTTGTCAGCTACGAACCATGGCTGAGACCTCACCTCGTCGTCAGGACTCACAACGTGTAGCACCTGTGACACGAGTTCTCTCGCGGAATGCGCAGCCTGCCTCATCGCGTCTGGTGTTGCAGAGTTCAGCGCTATCAGCGCACCGCGGCGAGCCGAAACAAACTCATGCGACAACTTCCACAGTGCGGCATCGAGTTCGTCTAGTGCACCGCGCTTCAATGCGTCGCGCCCCTCTGCGGTGATCACTCTCCACTCTTCCGGGCTAACCAAATCCGAGTATGTCGGCACGACAAGTCCGCGAGCCATCAGCTCGGCAGCGCACCGCATCGCTTGAGCACGCTCCTCGACGCTGAATGACTCGCAGCCAAGCGAACGCTCCAAATCCGATTGTGAGTACCCTTTACCGACGATGTTGCCGAGCGCCAGCTGACGGTCCGAACGAGCGTAAATGTCTAGTATCGCCATCATGATTTGGTAGTCGGTAAAGTGCGTCGTCATGCTGGCCTCCACTGAGTCCGCCGACGCTAGCCGCAAACCTAGTCAACCGCAATTTGCACCATGCTCGCCGGCGATTCATCATCCCGCTGGGAGGTGACTCATGACGACATCGACATCGACGCAACCGGCACACGCTACCGCGGCTCTGCCCCTCGCATTCGATTTCCGCGATGGCGCCCGCCTGCGCAACTACGTCAAGATGTTGCTCAAACTCTGCAGAGCCCGCCGTCTGCCGGCGGTTTTCGAAGACGTCGTCGACGACGCGCAACGGTGCCTGGACTGGCGCATCGGAGACGCCCCAGATGCCGTCGAAACAGCCGCGAGGCTTTAACATCTGGCAGACTGCGCCCTCGCACACTGGTGCCTGGGCAAATCCGCGAGCGGTCTCTCGGACAATCAGCTCCGCGTTCTCTCCGACGGATTCCGCGCACTGTCTGTGGCTCTCGTGCTGCACAGCACCAGAGTTCCGACGTTCTATTATGTTGCGCCCGGAGAGGCCTGGTGGCTGCCGGATAATGTCGCGGATGTCGACTGGCCGGACGACGACGGCGAGTTTCAAGGCGACCTCGACTGAACGTCGCAGAAATCAAAACGGCCCCCGATTGGAGGCCGTTGTGGCTGATATTACCGTGAACTCAGTTCGTCTTGATGACATACAGCGCCGTGTATAGATCAATATTCCGTCGGCACATTGCGTAGATCGGGCTGGAGTAGTATTTAAACAGCTCGTGTTCCTGCTTAATACTGACTGAGTCCTCGCCCGATTTGACCATTTCGACCAACTTATCGGCATGAGTCGTAACGTAATCTATATAGCGAGACAGATATAAATCTCCGTCTTCCTTGCAACCGCGCAGCTTCTCGACGCACTCAGATATATTTCTCGACATCAGCTCGACCTTCTCGTTCGACGAGAACAGCATGTTGATGATCGTTCTCGCTAGTGCATGGAGATTGTCGACAACACGGTGCGACCGGCTGCACGAGACCGAGTGCAGATCTCTGATGTTCGTCGCGATGCGGCTCGAACTCGTCTCGAAATAATCTAGCCGGAACAGCTCTCTATACAGCGAGCCAAACTTGTCGACGCAGAGCTTGTAAACCGCGTCCTCGATCAATTTGATCGTAGCGTCGCTCTCATAACTCGCGCTCGGCTGAAGCACATGCTTGATCGTGCTCACGGAGTGCCCGCAGGCGTTCGCAACGTCGGCATATTTCAAGCCGGCGATCTGGATGCGATCACGAATGATCTCAATCTTCTCGCGGCGTTCGTCGTCTCGCGCAGACTTCACGTCGTGGACCATGAATCCGCCTACAACTCCTTGATTGATGATGGTCATACTCTCCATTCGTCCCCTCCATTTTATATTGTTCCGGATCGCTCTTGCTGGCTCTCCTAGATGCGGTCGGCGCGTGTCGGCCGCATGTGAGCAGAGTCAGTTACGCACTCAGTTTTGAGACCGGTTTGCAGCTAGCGACGAGTTCATTGATAAGACGCTGTCTGTGTATCGGCATCATCGCATTACGCCCGGCAGACTGTAGTCTCGAAATAAGCGAGTGATCCAAACCATCAATAATTTGTAATGCTTTGTAAGTATTGTGACCGCTCATATTGTAGGCGCTTGATATTACGCCTAAATCCTCGCGCGACAAATCAACCAGAAAATTATGATTATTTGATACAATCAATTCAACGGAATAACGAACGTCTTCATAAAAGCGGCAGAAATTTGTATTAATCTTCGACTTATATTTAAGTCCGTCAGACTCTATATATACTCTAATTTTCTCATCGGTCTCATCTCTAGTTCCTAGCCAAATATCCATGTCTCGGCTGTCAATCTCTTTTGCGCAAGCTTCAAATAGATTATTCGACCGTTCAATCGACTGTTCAATGGTTGTCATTGATCCTCTCCCAATTCTTCAAGATATCTCGTTCTAACATCGGTCATTCCTGCCGACACTTATATTGAGCCCACCGATAACCGCTCGGTGCAATAGCGCCGACAAGATATTTATTATCAGACAGAATACGTATTCCACGCCGTCGGTCTACGCATAGTCGTATCCATTGCATGTCAACATAGTTTACCTGCCGAAACGGCATTAACTACGCCGAAAACACGTTAACACGCTGGCATCCGGCTAATTTCTGCCGGCGACTTGCGTGATGCCGAATGCGGGGGCAGCATGATCTGACGGGAGGGACGCATGACGCTCAACAACGATCAATCAGACTGCATCGTCGTCGATCAACGCAAGCGTGGTTCCGGTGAGCCGCCGCTAGTTCTGGATGTCATGAAATGGGCGGCCGATGAGTTCGCTGAGGACATGGGCTGGACGGATGAAGCTGGGCAGCCGTGGACGTCGAATCCGATCAGCATTGATTTCAAGAGAGGGAGATCATGGCGCTCAACAACGATCATTCAGACGGCATCATCGTCGATCAACGCAGGCGCGGCCGGCTGAGAGCGAGCTGCACGCCGAAGTGGGTCGTTCCGGAGGTCGTGGAGCGGGCGGTCAGAGAGTACGCGCCGCTGTTCGATGCGGTCGCGGCGGACCTGGATGGAATCGAGACGCGAGGGAGGTGAATGATGGACGAGATCAGAACTCAGAACACGACATACGCCGACTACATGCGCGCGATGCGACGGGAAGCCGAGGACGTTGTGAGAGATGCGTCGTCGGACATGTCCGACATAAACGCAAATCGGCATCAGAGGCGTGTCCGGGCGGCGGCCGATCGGAAGATGCGTAGGTATTCGGTGAGGTGAATGGGGGAGGACGGGATGAAGACGATATCGGCAGACGCAGATCGCAGAATAAAAGAAGCTCACAAAGAAGTCACTGATATGATCACTGAGTTCATAGTCGAGAGAGCTAATCGTCAAGATGATGACACTAAAGAGCGTCGTGAAGTTCGAGTAGGATATGGCGTCGAGACGTGTTTGCACTATCGCGACGAGTTGAAACGCGAGTGGGATATGAAGCTGATCGAAAAGCTTGGGGAGGTGTTTTGCAGCTGCAAGACTGATCACAGGCAATACGGTCGCGCGCCGGTATACTACACGTTCTGTCACAAGGACTTGATCGCGTTCGGTAGGCGGCTGGTTGCTGAGTACGCGAAGCTCGCAAGTGACGGCAACACGGACTACGACCAGAACAAATTATACTTCGGTATCCTCTCCGAGTTGAAGTCGTCCAAAGTGGATTCCGCCAGAAAGCACGAAGTTCTAGAGGAAATACAGAAGTCGATTTGAGTACGTCCGACATACGCGGCAATTGGCACTAGAACTGAAGGAGGCGAGGATGACAAATTTTGGTGACAACGCTACGGAACGTCAAAGAGAAATAGACGCTGTATTTGCGATAGCGGATCGCAGGGCAGAACAATTCATAGACCATGTGCGTAATGATGTAATTCCTTATTGGCAAGCGCTGATCGCGCAAAGGGACAATGTCGGAGTCGGTCTAGAGACCACTGATAACAGCGCAGACATTTCAAGTAATTGTTGCAATGAGAACGCTCAGTCGAAGAAAACTCTCGTTAAGGTAATTTATCCAGAGCGGAGTACGAAGTAACTAGTCTAGTTCAGAGGGTCCCTGAGGCCTTGAATACTGTGGGTTACTCGCGGCTCGGCACTAGCTCACGCACTGCAAAAATTCGATTTTAGATTCATCATCATCACCCTTGAATCTTGCAAGCCGATGCTGCGAGGCTATCGCATTGATTTTGCGTGGAGTTTCAAATGTCGGACGACTTCGAAGACGCTGACGAGGTGCTGAGTTCTGGGGGTGATGAGTACTCACCAGGATCAGCATTCGGTATGTCTGCTGAGGTCGCTAGCGTTCGGGTTGTATCTCTCGAAAAAATTGCAACCTTGCTCGACCGAGATCGGAACACTATCAGCGCTTGGATAAAGAAAGGCGCGCCGGTTCTCATGCGTGGTGATCGGTCGAAGGGTGTTCCTTGGAGAATTGACGTCGCCGACTTCGTGAAATGGATGGTCGACCAGGCGAAGCCATCTGGTGGCCGCGCGCCGGATGAGAACGATGACGATTTCGATTGGGATGCGCTGCTTACAAAGAACTCGCCGACTGCTCTCGCCTATCGCGACGATTATGCCGCCACACGAACGCGAGAATACAAGTTCGCTGAGCTAGAACGTTCGCTTGCCCGGATACAGCCGCTTCTGGATCTGATGGCAGCCGATCGCGCCATGATCGCTGCGAAGCTTCACGGCATTGGCCGGCAGGTCAGTCAGAAGGATCTGTCAGATCTACCGAGGGAAACGATCCATAGGGTTCAGGAGACTATCGACAAGCGGATCCGTGAAGCTCTCGAAGGAATGCGTGACGACAACGAGATGATGGAGGAGGCGCTTGCTCTCGCCGAATCCTGATCTTGCGGGACCGCCGCCGCTTAATCGCCGCTTCCGCGATGCGCCTGCGCTTCGCGCGTTCGCGGATGGTCTTCGCAACATCCGGGCGACTATCATGCAGCCGCCGGAGGATATCGACGGCCTGACTTGGATAGAGAAGAATTGCGTCTTCTCGGTAGAGACAACAGGGACCACGGACTCCGCGGAACTCTACGGCTATCAGCGCGGCATCGTTTCGGCGATGTGCGACGACATCAACGACATCATCGTCGTCTCAAAAGCTACAAGAACCGGAATAACCCAGTGCGCCGCATTTGCGACGGCATATTACCTCGCGCACAAGCGCACTCAGGTCGCGTTCATCCAGCCGACTGAGGCGAAGGCGAAAGATTTCGAGAAGTGTTACGTCGAGCCGATGCTTCGCGACGTGAAGCCGCTGTCGGCGGTCCGGCGCAAAGCAAAGAAGGGCGAATCTCAAGACACATGGTCGTTGAAGCTATTCCAGAATGGATCGGTGTTCCGCTGCTACTCGGCCGAAGCAGCCGATAATTTCCGATCGTACACTGGTCAGATCAACATCGGAGACGAGGTCGCAGCCGACGGGTGGATGTCGGACACGACGAAGGCGCAGGGCTCGAAGGAGAAGTTGCTCGAAGAGCGTTCAAGAACTTTTCCGACCCGCAAAACCATTTTCATGTCGAGCCCCCGTCGACGCGGAACTTGTCGCATCACCGCGCTGCTCGAACAGTCCGATAAGCGCCGATATTTCGTTCCGTGTCCCCATTGCGGGGGCATGCAGTACCTACAGCTCGGGTCGGCCAAAACCGAGTACGGCATGAAGTGGAGGCTCGACGATGCTGGTCACGTGCTCGACGTCAAATATCAGTGCGAGCACTGTCATGAGCTGATCGACGAGTCGTGCAAGCACGACATGGACCGCAACGGCGAATGGATCGCGACCGCGGTACCGAAACGCCCGGGTGTCGCTGGGTTCGTCGTCACCGCGTTCATGTCGAGATTCATGGGCGCGAACTGGAAAAGTCTAATTCAGGAATGGCTCTCAGCGCAGGCGAATCCTGAAGAGCTAGAGACTGTAGTCAACAATATACTGGCCGAGCCGTGGGACGAGGTCGGCGGTGTCACTGTCGAGCCAGAGGGACTGGCAGCGCGTGCTGTTGATCTCCCGGCTGAGGTGCCGGACTGGGTAGGACTGCTCACATGCGGCATCGACAATCAAACCGGCAACACGGACCAAACGAAGGTTGAATCTCGTCCGCCACGATCAGAAGCGCAAGTTGTCGGCTGGGGTCCAGAAGGCCGTTTCATTCCGATCGCATATCGCGTGTTCGACAAGCATGTCCCGTTCACCCCAGAGGCAAATGTCGAACTCGACGAGTTCCGCCGGCGGCTCTGGACGAAACGCGACGGGACGACGCTCCGGATCGAAGCGACGTGCATAGATATGGGCGGCACGAACTCAGACGGCGTCGGATATGCAGACGACGTCCGGGCCTACTGCAACGACCGCTCGCGCCGCGGCGAAAACTGCTGGGCAATTAAGGGCAACAACACGCGGCTGAACAAAGCCAGGTCATCCGACAAGCCTATCTGGCCGCGTAAAGCTAGCCGCAAGACCGGCACCGGGCAATGGTTCCAGGTCGAGACGCAACGGGCGAAGTTCAAGATCGACTATTTGCAGAAGCTGACGATCGCCGGCGGGGGATTCCTATTCCAGATCCCACGTTCGCTCGTAAACACGGCCGGATATCTCGACAGCCTCACGGCCGAAAGCATTCACGGAAATAAAAGAGGCGACCGCTGGTTTGCGCCGAAGGGCCGAAACACGGGCGAGGCATGGGACACGCTCGTCTATGCGTATATCGCCCGCTGCGGACTACAAGCCACCTACAAAAAATGGGCCGACTTGAATCTTGCACTGCGCGATGCCGGAATAAAATCGACCGGAGAAGTCTATGTCGGCGACGACCGTTCGTTCAACTCGCCACGGCGGCAAGCTGAACTTGGATATTCTCCGCTTGTTGATGCGATCGACGCTGCGAATGGTGCTGGAGAACAGATGACGAACAATATTGAGCAGCCGAAGCCGAAAGTCGTCCGTCCGCGTCGTCCGGTAGTCAGGTCGTCGTTCATGAGCAGGTACTGAGGAGCGGTCCGATGGCGTCACGCTTATACAGATATTGGACCGACGACGAGCTGAAAGAGGCCATTCGGGCGCTTGAAGAAGCGAAGATGTCTGGTGCTCAGTCAGTGGCATGCTCGAATGGCCAGTCAGTTACCTACATCGCGCGGGCGAACATGAACAATGTTCTTGCCGAACTCTATGATGTTCTCGACGACCGACTGGGAATTACGACAAGCAAGCCGATCCGACGCATTCAGCTAATCTACGGTCCGAAGGGATATCGCTCATGACAACTAAGGTAGTCCAGCGAGCATATGCCCAGCGTCCGCGCATGATGGCTCCGTTGCTTGAATCCAGGTTCATGTCGAACAACATTTCGAAGCGGTCGCTTGATCCCTTTAGAATCGGAAACGACAACAATAAGCGCGAGATCGGATGGACTGGTTCCAGTGCAGGTCCGAATGCGGCCATGCTTCGCGGCATCGAGCAAGTCCGGGCGCGGTCGCACGAGGCAATTGCATCCGACGTCTATGCTCGCCGTCTTCTTTACAATTTTGTCTACAACACAGTTGATACGGGGATTAGGCCGCGCTCAAAGTTCAGGGATCTTCAAAGACTTTTCGAGGAGTGGACCGACGAGGCTGACTCGCGCGGACAGCTCGACTTCTATGGTCTTCAGCAGCTCGCCGCTGCGAGCATGTTTGAAGGCGGTGAGTCATTCACGCGGCTTAGGAGTCGTCGCGAAGGCGATATGGACACAGTGCCGTTGCAGCTCCAGGTCTGCGAAGCCGAACTCGTTCCGAGCAACAAGTCCGAACTCCTGCCGAACGGCAATTTGGTGATCGGCGGAATCGAGCGTGACGGAACTGATTGGCCGGTCGCTTTCCATATGTATCGCGTCCATCCGTCGGATGTCGGAATTCCGACCCGTGATCCTGCGGCATCGACGTTGTTGTCGAGGGTTCCGGCGACCGATGTCGTTCAGCTATTCAATCCGAGGAGACCCGGACAAGTTCGCGGCGAACCATGGCTTCGCCCGATCTTGATGAGGCTCCGCGACATCGACCGCTACGACGATGCCGAGCGCGTCCGAAAAGCGGCCGCTGCTCATATCGGAACATGGATCAAGCCGCCCGGAGATCCAAAGGACAACGACACGATTAAAGATGCATTTGGCGACGGCACGACATTCGAGGACATCTCGATTCAAGCTATGGAGCCAGGAGCGTGTCCCGTGCTTCCTCCAGGTTGGGAAGTCGAGAACTCACAGCCAGCGGACCTCGGAGGTCAGTACGAGCTCTATATGAGGCAGCAGCTGTCTGCGATTGCGATCGGCGTCGACGCGACATACGAACAAATTTCGATGGACTGGCGCGGAACCAATGATCGTACCTATCGCGCGTCAATGCTCGAATTCTCACGCGCAGTTCGGTCGTGGCAATGGCACCTTCTGGTGTTTCAATGGTGCCGTCCGATCTGGCGCCGGTTCGTTCTCGAAGCGGTGACGAGCGGCCGTTGGTCTTTGCCGGACGGCGTGACGCTTCGCGAAGCGATGCAGTGCGCATGGGACTGCCCTGTCAGAGGCTATATCAACCCGCTCCAGGAAGTTTCGGCATACGTTGCCGCGATCTCCGCGGGCATCACGAGCCGTGATCGGGCAGCGAACGAGCTGGGCAACGACGCCGAAGAGATCGATCTTGAGAACGCTCGCGGGAAAGCGCGCTCTGAAGCGGCAGGGCTCACATACACCGTCTACAATCCAGAAGCCGGAGCCGCAATGCTGTCCGCAGCTGCCGCCGTGAACGCCGCTTCGGATACGACAGACGTCGTCGACGAGCTCGCGAACACCGAAGAGGAGTCACTGCAATCGGCACTCGACAAAGTCCCGCCGCCGGCCGACCCAACGAATCCGCAGCCGGAGATTCCCGTCGAGGTCGATGCTTAGATCGCCACCGGCCTCCAATCATCATCTCCGGCGTCGATCTCATACGCCGCGCGGATCGACGAGATCGGCATGTCGCCGATGTGGGCGGCTTCTATGTGTGGCATGCAACGACGTCCGTGCCCGTAGTCTTCGCACTCGGTCCAGACTGTCTCGCCGTCCTTAATTTGTGCGGCCTGCGCATCGCGGTCGATCTCCAGCCAAACGGCGTGTCCCCATGCCTCCGCATGGGGGATGAAGGCCTCGGGCGATGACCAACGGCACCGCTCTCGATATGCCAGGATATCGAAGCCCAATGGGAAGTCGAAGAGGCTAAAACCGCCTATCGACCGAACAAAAGGATAGTAATAAGGCCCGCGCCGTGTGCTCCACCGTTCTTTGTCTGGGATCTTCGGTTTAGCGCGAATAAACCCGTCGCGACGAATGGACTGGAAGCGCTCGCGACTGGTGACATGCCAAAGGCGGCCCAGTAGCCGATTGGTAATGAACTCGTCACACCTCATCGCCGCTGCCTAGGTTCGAAGTGGAATGTTCGATGGCTTGATAATCGACATTGCGTCGTCGACGCCAGCTCGGCTTAGTACCATTGAGATCGCATCCCAAACGACAAACGGAAACTGCGTAGGCCCTATAATAACTCCTGACAGCAACTGCGGAATATCTATTCCGACGATACCCAGATTTGGCTGAGACTGTAGAGGCATCTTGTAGACAGGCTGAGGAATTCCATTCACACACTCGACGTCTACTTCTAAAACACCCTGCTCGTCGATGCCCTCGGTATGCATAATGCGCCATTCCTTCTCTTCGACGAACCCTGGATGTTTAGTGCACATCGCAATGGACCGAAGCAAAATGCAAAGGAACCCGTGAACCATTTCCCTGCCTTGTCTCTCAACGTAGTCCCTGTTCTGTGTTATATTTTTCGATATCTCTATAAAGACATCGCGAAGCTCAATATCTGTGAAGTAATAAACAGGACTGCTGAAAGCGCCATACGAGGTAGTCACGCTATATAAGGGCATGGGATTGATCACCAAGCCCACGCCAACCTGGTTCGACGTATAGGACCTCCACATAGACAGGCGGCCATGCTCAAGCTCGTTTGGAGCATGCTCCGACAAGCACGTAATGTACGTCTTGTTTGATAGCCTAAAAACGTTGTCATCAAACCACTTGATTGCGGCACCAGAGGTATCCGGGAAGACGGAGTCTACCGCGCGAAATACAGCACGAAGACCTGACTCGGCTTCAGATTCGACCGGGGGGCGCAAAGATCGCTGCATGAGACTGATGCCGTGGTCGACTTCCGAGAAGTCGTTCATGCACCGCAAGTTCCTCATCCAGACTTTCTTCTTTCCTATGATTTCGACTGCAGCGGCAGCGGACGTGTAATGAATTAGATTTGTTCCAGACGCCAGCAAAGCGTTCCGCCTGCGGGCCTCGTGCGGCAGGAAGATGTCACGCATCTTGAAAATATCTTCGTTCATCTGAACAGCCTCACAGGTCAGTTGCGGAAACTGTACCCCCGGCATCATCCGCCGATAATCCGCAATCCAGAGTTATCAACCAGATCGCGATGGGCATGACGGTCACCTGGACTGCATGATCTGTTTCTCAACTGCCCGCGACGGGAGTTGCAGTGATCTCAACGTAGATCCACCCCATCTCAAATCACGCGCACCTTAACTCAAATTGAGTTGTAGCCTGTGCTACATTTCCGGTTATACCGTCCTCGCTGAAAATAGTATAACGCGACCCGTTGCGACGTATCCGACACAGATCTCAAATCGTGCGGACATCATCTCAAATTGAGTTGTAGCCGAGGCTAATATTTTTTCCGTCGGCGCTATCGAATCTTGCAGCCGGCAGCCGCCTACTGATCTCGACCATTATTTTACCGAGGTCGACAGTGGCGGCAAAGCGCAAACCAGCATTTGAAAAAGACGAGAAGCGGTCGTCCGGCCAGGCGATGCGGACCCGTGCTTTCGCTATGCCGCCGGTGACCGTCGCTCTGGAATCGAACTCGTTCTCATTCATCGTTGCCACCGAGACGCCCGTCCGGACGTGGATCCCAGATCCGTCTGGGCGAACTGACGAATACAATTGCCCGGTACTTGTTCAAGTCGACGAGGTCCTGCCTGCGGCTGCGGTCGATCTGTCTCGCGCTCGCGGAATGCCTCTGCTCGACAGTCACGATTCTTGGTCGCTCGAATCCGTGCTCGGTCGTATCGACAGCATAGCGACAGGCCCGGTCGACGGCGTCGTCGGTGATTGCGTGCTCGCGTCAGCTACGTTGTCACCGCGTCATGCTGATCTCATGCCGGATATCTCCGGCGGTTTCCTGCCGAACATTTCGGCTGGCTACATCGTCACTGAGTATGAGCCGCTCATTCCGCAGCCGTCCGGTGTCCCGCTCGCCAGGGCGGCTTCGTGGATTCTGCTCGAAGCATCGCTCGTTCCGATCGGCGCGGATCCGAATGCCGCTGTCCGCGGCGAACGCGGTGAGTACCCGCTGCCCCGGTTCCGGGCCGCCGACACTGAAGCCATTCCAACAAACATGGAGAACACAATGACTCTCGAAGAGGCCCTTACGGCTGCTACCGATGCCGTCGCTGCCGGCGAACTAGCGGTCGCTGAACTCGTAACGACCGCTGGCGATACCGACGCGGCCGAGCTGACCGACGACATCAAGAAGCAGATTTCGGCGCTGTGCGCCAAGACCGGCGCCGATGATCCGTATGCCGCCAAGTCCGACGCTGCGGATGCCGCGACCGACGCGGCTCAGGAGTCCACGAAGGCCTCCGAAGAAGCCGACGTTCGGTCGCTCTCGAAGTCCGCACGTTCTCTCGGTCTCGGGTCGCTCGTCGACGATCTCCGCGCCATCGGAAACGGCATTCCGGAAATCCGGAGCGCGATCAGGGAAGCTCTCGTCAAGAGATCGAGTGCTGTCGAGACGTCGCCCGCTCCGAAGGCGCAGCCGGAGAAGCGCTCGATCGACCCTTACGCGTCTTACAACAAGCGCTAATCCGCGCCGAACTAACAGGAGGAAACTAATGGCTGTTTTTGTTGAGGGTCCGCGCAACGCGGAGTGGCTCCGTTCCGAGGCGAATGGTTCTCGTAGTCGAGATGTTCTCGCGCTCGATCAGTCTGCTGATCTCTACATCACCGGAACGCTCGTTGATGTCGAGACCGGGGCGAGAGCAACCGCTGACAGCGCCAAACTGGCGATCGTCTATCTGACGACTGACGCAACGGCTGGTGCCGTCGACGCGACGGTGATCTCTCGCGACGCCGAAGTGACCGGCGATCTGCTCGTCAGACCTGCAGGCGTAACGCTGGCTGCCGCGACGGCCAAGCTCGACGCTGTTGGCATCATCGTCCGCTAACAAAACCGAACATCCGCGAAAGCGGAAATAGAACAGAGAGGGAACAAAATGACCGCTTTCGCAGACATCGTCAAGGATCCTGCATTCAGCTTGATGGAGCGCACGAACTCCATCATTGACACGCAGTACGTTCCGCACGAGATCAGCGACTGGCTGAACTGGGATACCGACGGTATTCCGTTTCGGTCAGTGTCGATCGAAGAGCAGAACGGTAGCATCAGCCTGATCGAAACGCAGCCGCTCAAGGCCCCGGCTCCGAAGATCGAGGGAGACAGCAGGGTAATCAGAACGCTGAACATTCCCAGGTACCCGGTCGAGGTGTCGGTTGACGCCGCCGAAGTTGATGGCGTCCGGAAAGTCGGGTCTGACAACGAGGTTGAATACGTTGTCGACCGCCTGAAGGCCAAGGAGCTGAAGGCTCGCAAGTCGCATGATGCGACGCTTGAGTTCGCTCGTGCCGGCGCTGTGAGCGGACTCATCCGCGATAAGAACGGGGCCACGATCTACGATCTCTACAGCGAGCTCGGAGTTGCGCGCATCGACCGCACGATCGATTTCAGCAATTCGGCGACTGATATCGTCGATGAGCTGTCCGACATCAGAGCGCAGGCCGAAGACGAACTCGGCGGCTATCTGATAAACGGGTGGATTTGGCTGCAGAGCGGTACCGTCAATAAGAAGACGACAACCCACAATTCAGTCCGCGAATCCTTTAAGTATTTCCAGACTTCGTTCGCGGCATCTGACAAGACAAAGGGTTTTACGATCTGTGACGACATCCAGGTTCGGAACTATCGTAAGGGCAAGTTGAACGGTCAGTCGTTCATTGACGAAGGAGACTCTTTCTTGCTTCCTCTTGTCGATGACTTCTATCACACGAGGTTTGCTCCGAGTCTTTCGTTCCCGAACACTCCGGGCCTCCCGCTGTACGTGATCCCCGGTGGCGTCGACAAATACGGCCAGGTCTTCGACGAACTCGTCGAAAGCCATCACATCTCGTGGATCTCTCGCCCCCGCGCGATCATCCGCATCCGCGCCGCCTGATCTCTCCACCTCCAGTCCACGGCGTCGCACCCGATGCCGTGGACTTCCTGACCCAGCCATACTGAAACCATTTCCCGACCCGGAGCAAGCCGCTAATGAGAAACGTCAGAACAGCAATCGCGGCAAACGGTTCGCTCCCCGCCGCCCCGCTTCCGGATCACGGCGACGTCGCAAACATCGCGGTCACCTCCGCCGCAGCGACGACGCACACGGTCGGATCGGACACGCAGCTGATCGTCCTACATCCGGATTGCGCGATCTACGTCGCAGTTGGCACGGAAGTCGACGCCGAAGACATGGACCTCGCCGCGAACTCATATGCCGCCTACGCCGTCAAACCCGGCTCGACGATCGCGTTGAGAGCGGTCACTGGCGCCGGCAATGTCAAAATCATGGAGGCCTGAGCATGACGATAGGTCTCGTTCCTAGCCTGCCGTCGAGCGCGAGCGCGCCAGTCCCAACGGGTCATGAACTCGCGACGGCTGATGTCGTGATCAATGCTGCTGACTACCCAACACTCAAAGAAGCGTTCGCCGCCGCGGCCGAGTGGCGGGGCTATATGAACGGCTTCATGTGTCGTCTCAATCTCGAAGCGACGACCTACACCGAGGCCGACCGCGTCGACTTTCAAGCCGGATTCTTTCCCGAACTTGCGATCAACGGCGTCGTTGAACGGGACCCGGCGCTTGCCGCAGTCGTCATAGCGAAAGTCGGTGTGACGATTTCGCGCGACACAGCGGCCGAGGTCGGACTTCCAGAGTACGGACGCAACCGAGTGTTCGACGTCAAAATCGCGTTCAAGGACGACGCCGAGAACACTCTCGATTTCTCGAACTACTACACTGTCGGATCGCGTGTGACGCTCCGCGCTCCGTCGCTATCAATCCTGAACACGAGCCTGCCGCTTCACGCGCTAGTCGTCGCTCCGGGTGTAGTTCACGCAGTCGATGCGACCGGGGTAACTATCCGACATCTCGTCGATCAGTATATCGGCGAACAGATCATGACGTCTCCGGCGGTAGCTATTCCTTTTTCTGTCGAAGACGAGGTCATGGGTCCGCCTCCATCTTTGAACAAATGGTTCACGGTCTTCGACAACACGAGTGCCGAGAATTTCTACTCTGCGGCTCCGTGCGTTCGAATACACTCGGGATCAATCTACGGTATAGGCGGAGTTTGGTTCGATTTGAATCTAGACGAGACTACGACGAACGGAAGACCTGCTTTCGAATTCAATGACATAACATTCAAGGCATACGGAGATTTTCCACTCGTTGCGTATTCGTCTGGAGAATACGGCGCGAGTATAATGCACCCGATGCGCCTTCATCGTGTATATGCCGATCAAATCGATGTTATGCTTGAGAATATCACCGGCGCATATGTTACCGGCGCGTCTGATCTCGCGATTAGCATCAGCGGACTCTACAAGTCTTACGCTGTAGAGACGGATTCGTTTATACGAAATCTTAGCGGCATCGCGTTCGGCAACGACGGTGTGCTCGGTAATGGACCTGCGGTCATTCTCGTGAACGGCCAGATCTCCGGCAACAACGGCAATGCTGGAACCGCGAATGACATGGCACGGATATTCGCGATACCGCGACATGACGGCGTCGCGATGTCGTCGTGGCCCGCCGTCGGCGTCCCGGCTGCCACTGGTGCCGCGTTCTACAGTTACTGAATGGAGGGACGAATGCGGATCGTCATTGTCAAAGACGGCACGATAAAAATCGCGCACTTCGCCTCGCAAGAAGCCGAAGTCTTGCAGCTCTATGCGGACTGCGAAATCGGCCGCTACTCTGGCGTCGCAAAGCCTGGCTCCGAAATCGATCCCTCGAAGTACACGAAGCTCCGCGATCCGCTTATGCCCGGAGCGGCATCGTGACCGCGCGCATTTTCCGTAGCATCTCTCGAATTCAGGAACGTGCCTTCGGCGAGCCAGTCGTCTGGACTCGTCACGACCGCCCCACCGAACCCAACACGATTTCGGCGATTTTCAATCGTGACAGCGAACAGATCGACGCATCGGGATTCCGAGTAGTCGAGTACAATCCGACAATCCGAGTTCGGGAATCCGTTGCTCGGCAGTATGCGGCGGACCGCGAGGCAGATCATTTGTTCGAACGCGGCGATAAAATACTCGCCGAGAACGCGCTCTACACAATCGAATCTTGCAGCCGTCGGGATTACGGTATGTTCGAGGTGCAATTGATTGTGGAGCAGGCGTAATGGCTCATGCGCGGACACAGGTTCAGGATGCAGTGATTGCTCGGCTCAAGGCTGAGGTTCAGGCGCTGAACGGTGTGTTCGGAATGGGCAGATCGGCCCGAGCATTCGACAAGAGGGACCTGCCGGTTGGCCTCGTCGCTGTCGGCGACACGATCACGAACATCAGCTCAAGCATTCCGCGGAAGCAACGGCGAGATCTGTCAGTGCAGGTTCATTTGCTCGGCTCTGGCGACGACACGAACATCGACAACGTGCTGAACGATATTTCGGTTGACGTCGAACGCGCGCTCGCAAACGAGGCCGACGTTATCGGATTCCGCGTGCTGTCGTGGCAGCACCAAGGCGGCACGCCTGGAACGTATGAATCCGCTGAGGCTGTCTACGCGAGGTTGACGCTGATTTGGACGATGAGCGTCCTGACGACCGAGGGCAAACCGGACGAACTCGCTGCGTGAACATAACGCGAACAAAGGAGATCTAGATGACAGCTACTACCGCCGTATTCACCCCGCCGCCGATCGAGCAGTTTTTCTCTCAGCGTGGGCAGCTGTTGATTTCGTCCGCCGACGGATCGCGCCTGCACGTACTCGCCGAGGTCGAGAACCTTACGTCGACGCCGACGTACAACGAGGTCGACATCAATTCGAAATCGTTCCCGACCACGAAGCTCGTGAGCACGATCGTGATGTCGACCTCGCTGGCGCTCAAGGCCACCGTCACGTCGCTCAACAAGACGACGTTGGCATTGCTCGCGGGCGCGGCATCGACCGAAAACACTATGCTTCAGACTGCGGTCGCATCGACGACCGTTGCGTTTTCCGACGTCGCGGTTGGTGATATTTTCGACCTCGGCCACGCAAAGGTAACGGTTACATCGATCACGGACGGCGAGGTCGCCCCGGTCGAGTACGTTTCTGGGACGCATTATCGGCTCGACGCCCCGACCGGAAAGCTGGAGATCATTGCTCTGCCCGCCGGCGCTGGCGACGACATATCGGTCACGTTCACCGCCGCCGCGATCACCGAAGCCGACGGCCTGCTAGAACTCGGACCGCTGTCCGGAACCGGTATTCGTCGTAAGTTGGTCTACCGCGAACTCGGTGCCATCGGTCCGTTCAATCTCGAAGCCACGTTCTGGGATGTGCAGCTGAGAGCGGATGGCGACTGGAGCATGATCGGCGAAGACAACGCGGTCGGGCAGATCTCGCTGTCCGGCAAGGTCTTCGCGACGTCTGGGCACCCGGCAGGCCAGGAATACGGTCGAATCCGCACCATCGCGAAATCCTAAAGAAGACCAATGTGATAGCGGCTCATCTGGCAGCCGCTATCACTTATCGGACATTAGAACGCATTTCGCGATGCAGGGTGACCGAGATGACGCCGAGAAACAGAAACGACGGGGGAGCTAATGGCGAAAAACGATATCCGAAATGACGCGCTGGCGTTCGTCCGGTCCTTCTCGAAGGAACCGCTCGTCGTCGAAATCGACGGCCGGACGATAGAGCTTTTGCAGCCGTCACTCTCTCGTGCGCTCAGACTGATCGGCAAGTTCCCGGCCTCGGCAGAGTTCGTCGCGAGCGCATCGATCGGCATGCCGTCGGATGGAATGACGGACGCGCAGTGGCGCGAGATGACGGGGCAGTTGTGGCTCAAAGCGATCGTCGAGGAGGGTCCTCGTGTCGCATTCGCTTGGCTCGCTGAGTGCCTCGGCCACGGCGGCGATGAAGAGTTTGAATCCGAACTCGAAGCCATGCGCGAAGACGTCCAGGCTGCTCTGTTCGCGAAGTCGATCGAAGCTTCTCCGGAGGCGACCAGAGCTTTTTTCGGCGCCTGCGTCGGGAGTCTCGGACTGCCGGCGCGAAAGGAAACGGTGCCAGCATCGGCCGACGGAACGGACGGCCTAGCCGCGTAAGCGAGGCTAACGCGGCTTTCTGGGCATTGGCCAGGATCGCCGATACGGCACTCAGTTTGGAACCCAGATATCCCGATGTTTTTGACTGGCCCATTTATCGAGTGATCGCAGCGGCAGAGACGGTTCAGGAGGACAGGCGGAACGAGATACGGGGTCAGGCCGTCGCCGTGAGCGTCGGATTCAGCGGAGATAAGAAGGCGTTCGAGGGGATCTAGTGATGGCGACGAAGGCGACAGTTCCGGAGATCGAAACGAGGTTCGTACTCTCGGGGCTCGATGACTCGCTGCGCCAGATGTCCGCGTTTTCGAGCAAAGTGAAGGGCGAGTTCGGCAGCATCGAGAAAGCTGCTGCGGTGAACGTCAAGCCATTGTCTGGCCTCGGAAACGCTCTCGCTGGAATACAGAGTCTGGGTTCGAAGGCATCGTCGTCATGGCGGAAATTTGGATCCGACGTCTCGGCGTCGATCAAGCCCATTCACGATGGGATGGGGAAACTCGGGAACTCTATTGTCACCGTCGGGAATCGATTGTCTGTTGTAAAGTCTGGATTTTCGACGATGGCCGTCGGGGCGACGAGAGCTATCGGCGGTATCGGATTAGCGGTCACCGGTCTCGTTGGAACGCTCGCCGGCGCGGGCGTCGCGGCTGCGAAGATATCGCTCGGTTTCGCAGATAAAGTGGATGACCTCGGCGACAAAGCGAGCGCGATCGGTTTCGAGCCGGTCGAGCTTCAGGGTTTAGATCTGCTTGCGAGCCAAGGCGGTCTAGAAACTGATGCACTTGTTCAAGGCATCGCACTAGTTTCAACTTCGGCGAAGCAACTCTATGACGGATTCAATCAGCAAGATAAAAAGCTTGCTGAAACGCTGGAAGAGAAGGCATACGAGTTTAACAAAGCGAAAGCTGAATTACTGCAGGCTCAGTCGAACCCGTCGAGCACATCTAGCGATCAGATGAAAGATGCATTCGATCGCATGAAGAATGCTGAAGCGGAGTTTGATGAGGTCCGCAAGAGCTCCTACAACGCGTCCAAAGATGCGCTGGCGCAGTTGTACGCAGTCGACAAGAGCAAACTCAATGCGGACGAGCTGCATCAGCTAACTGTCCGCACGCACGAGTATCAAGACGCGCTGTCTGCTCTTGAGACATCTGCCGGTCCCGCCGGCTCAGCGCTGCTCAAACTGCATGATCAGTATGGTTTGAATCTAGAGCAAGTGTCGAAAGGCGCTCCAGAAGCGCTGAAAGAAATACTTCGAGTATTTCCGCAGATCACAGACGCAACTGAGCGCCTACAGCTCGCAATGGACCTGTTCGGCACGAAGCCTGGCCGGAAGTTTGTTGGTGTACTGCAAGGAGGCATCGGCGGATTCGACGCCGCGCTTGCGAAAGTCAAAGCGCTCGGAGCCGACATTCAGGACGTCGATGCCGAAATAGCTGACACCTGGGATGCGACCAACCACGAGCTGACGCTCGCAATGGACGGCATTCGCCGAACTATATCTCGCTCGATCACACCGGAAATAACAAATGCCGTCAATTCGTTGAACCAGTTCATGGTGCGGAACAATCAGTCGATCTCGGCATACTTTGTCGCCGCGTTCGAGCGCTTGAAGACATTCGCAGAGGATGTCGTCGGTCTATTTCAAGGTCAGCGCACAGGTTTCCAGACGCAGTTTCTCGACGCAATCGTCAACAAGCTGGCCGCCGCGTGGGCGTTCGCAAAGAATCTGGCCGTGGAGATCGGAAAAGCATGGGACGGGAAGTCCGATCTGGCGTGGCTGAATCTGTTAGTCAGTAGGCTCCAGGAAGCTGGGCGTTTTGCGGAAGAGTTCGCTCGCGTGATGACCGGACAAGGCGCAGCCGTGGAGTTTCCCTGGCTCAACGACATGCCGGAAAAAGCGCAGAGGTTCATCGACTCGCTCGGCAAGATCGTCGAAGCAATCGGCGGCATCATCACAGTCGCCGGCGACTTGTTGCGCGCTGTCGGCGACGTGTTCGGTGTCGACCCGATGACTCTCGGAATCGGAATCGGACTGCTGAAATTGTCCGGATTGCTCGGCACTTTGACCGCCGGATTCAGCTTGCTCGGGTCGGTCGCAAAAGTTGGCCTCGGCGTCGCCGGAGCGGAACTCGCTGTTGCCGGATCGGCAGCCGGCACCGCCGCCACTGGCGCCGCGTCGCTTGGTGCTGGTGCTACGGCGGCAGGAGTGCTCGGCAAGCTCGGCGGCGCTGGTGCTCTACTCAGTCGTCTCGCGATCGCTCCAGCTCTTGTCTACGGCGGCTGGAAACTTGGCGAGTACGGCGGCGACGCACTCGGCCACTGGCTATATGACCCCATGGTCGACAAAGCCATCGACGACACTAGAGCTGTCGGCGACGAAAGCCTCGCGCAGTACCGCCCGAAAATGAACTCCCGTCCAGATCTGGACGCTTGGTATCAGTCGCAAGCCGACGCGGCACGCATGTTCCAAGGTTATCAAGCGAACGCCAACGCGCTCGTTCCGACCGAGACCGTGAACATCAACCTGACCGCGCCAGACGGCAAGACCGCAACGCTGAAAGCGTCGAAAGCCGATGCGAATTCAACGATCGGTATACTCACCGGAGCGCTAAGCGGCCGTACTGCAGGAGCATTCTGATGGCTCAGATCGGCGACATCAAATTCCAGGCGGGCGCTTACGGCGGACTGTCAGAAACGCTCTCGCAAATCGAAGCCGGCGAACTCGCTCCAACCGTGAACGGCAGGCAGGTGTTCTTAGGCGACGACACAGGATCATTCCATAAATACCGCTACAGCGTGTCAGGCGATGTCGTCAGATTCCCGGCCGGGTTGACCAGGCTTTGGGTCGGCGATCTCGTGGCCCCGGTCGTTCCAGACGACATCGTTCTGATCGAACTCGTAGCCGCCGGCGAGACGAGCATTCGGCTTGAGCGCGTTCCGGATTCAGGCTCGCTCATCATCTACGCAGCAGCCGACGCCGCAATGACGCCGATCGTAACCGGATGGACTCGTGTCGGCCGCGACATCACGCTCGCCGCTCCGGCAACCGAGGATCTCGTCGTGGAGTACGTCCCAGTTTTCCAAAAAATGAGGGTCGAAACCGCGCCGTCACTATCGGCCAGCCGGACGAGGACGACGAGGTCGTGGTCGTTGACGTTGATCGAAACGACCGAGGACGACACATGATCTACATCGCGCCGCTCTCATCCTGGAACACCGCATTCGACGCTACGGCACATGCTGTCGAGGCATTCCTGGCGTTCGGCTACAGCATCGTCGAGACCGTGGGAGAATACCCGCGCGTCGAGGTGACTGTCCGCTCGGTCACGGCGGCGTCGATCGCGTCTCGGCTCAATAGCTATTACGTGATCTCGGAGAAATCCTCCGACGATCCTGCTCCGATCGAACTCGCTCGCGGTGTCGTCAGGTTGCTGCCGACAGAGCTTGGCGAAGACAAGATGGTGGTTGCTTTGGACTGCGTGCCTCCGAGCGTCGACGAAGTCAAAGACGCTTACGCGAACACGCATCTCCGCACGGACGACGAATGGTATGATCCGCTGACGCTGCCTGAAGGCGCTGAAGACGATGCCGACCAGGCATTGCTAGGGAAATCGGCGGACTGGTATTGGGATCGCCGTACGCTCACGCTCTCAACGACGCCGCTCGTGCCGTCGAATCCGATCGATATGAGCGATCATGTTCTAGCGAGCACGCTGTCGGTCCGTGTCGGCGAGCTGCCGTACGATCGGTATGTGATGCAAGCGACGGTCGGCTGGACGCAGATTGCGAAAGGAAGCCAAGAGCTGCCTGTCGGGTCGCAAGTGCTCGGAATTCCAACATATACCTGGCAAGATTTCCAACAGAGCTTCCCGAAAGCTGGCGCGCAGATCGGCGACAACACAGGATGGTCGGTAGCCGAAGCCTACTGCACGGACGGCGGCGTCTATCAGACGCACGAGTTCAGCGTTTCTACGCCCGACGTCCCGCCCGGGTCGACGGTCGTTGCCCAGGCCAGGCTTCTGAACTGCTTGATCCGGCTGGCATATGATTACGAGCAGCCGCGTGAAGAGACCGCATTTCTCTATCTCGATCCCGACGGCCAGAAGATCGTCGCGGACGGCAAGCACGTCGTAAGCGAGATCATCAGGCTGCGCACGCCCACCATCGACACGTCGACTCCAGAATGGACCGCGATCGACGACGAGACGTTCGAGCCGAGGCACTACGCAGTCGGAAGCGAGGTGCAGTACAACGGGAGAACATACCGTTGCATCACGGCTCACGACGCCGACTATGATCTCGGATTTCAGCGCGAATTCTGGGTTGCGATCTCGACGAAAGCTCCGCTTCGCAAAGGCGCATACAGCTATTTCGATTCCGCTCGCGGTCGCCGCACGCTCGCGCATTTGTACCTGCGCGGCGTCGAGACGATTCTCCGGGCGTACCGTTGTTATGAAGTCAGTTTCGAATGCTCGTGGAAAGTTGCGCGCGATCTCACTGTCGATAAATCTGTCAGCCTCGGCAGCATGCGCGGACTACCTGCCGGCGGCGTCGTCGGCAAGGTGACGGGCGTCGAATTGACAGCGGACGGTCCTTCTCGGAAAGCAAAAATCACGCTCGGAGTGTTCGCAGGACGCGGAGTGGCCGGGAAGCCGAATTCAGGCACGGACGTCGATGCTGATGGCGCGACGTTCGATATGTCCGGCCGTGTGTATTCAGCGCCGGTGATTGTTGAAAACCTGCCGTTCGTCGCAATGGAACTCACGTCGCTCAATGAAGCCGGGGAGCAGTACGCGATCATGTGGGCCGCCGACGATCCGAAATCAGCGCTCGAAATGAATCCGACGCAAGCGACGATCACGGTGCCGGTGCTTCAAGAGCAAGATCTGCTGCGGCGCGGATTGACCGCAAATCTGGTTGTCCCTGTTCCCAAGGGGGGAGTATTCGCAAATGAGTGACTCAGGCCAGAAACTGCGGAACGCAATCCGGACCGTTGCGAAAACCGACACGAAAACCGTGGTCTCATACACGCTCGTTGCTCGCGGCAGGCGTGGCGATGTGACGACGAACTCGATTACGGCAGGCAGCGCTGGCAAAGTCGACGCAAGCTATGCGTTCATAAGCTCGACGGCGACGGCGCCGACGAGCTGACTACTCACCGAGTTCGGCAGGGGTTAACTCGACAAGTTTCTTGTCGAATGGCAAACCTGCTAATGGTCCGTCTGCTCTACAAAATGACTTGTCTCCTCCATCAAGACTATCGACGCCACCTCGCTCAATTTTGCTTCCCAGTTCGAAATCGTCAAAAAACAGCCCGACGCATTTCGGGACGACTTTCGTCGATTTCGGCTTCTGGCCATCAGGAACCGGGATACTCACGACGCATGACTGGTACATGCCTTCGCCCGCATACTCGACCGGCACGACCGCAGCGAGAGTCATCGGCAGTATTCGAGTGCCATCCGAGGTCGGCGTGAAATGAAAAGTTGACCGCAACTTATTGTCTTTTAGCCACGTGGAAAACTTCGAGAACTCTTCTATTTGTCCGTAACTTCTTAGCAGCTCGTTATTAACGCAGATGTTGATCGCAGTTTTGCCGTCCACTATATATGCTGTGTCAGCCGAGGAAAAGAATGTAAATCTACTTTGGACTGTCGCGTTAAGCAAAAATGCCCTTCCGACCGTATCGATCATGTAAAGCGCGTCGTTCGTCGGCTGCATCAAGAGCTGCGACACTTCCAAAGGAAGACCAAGCTTTTTCGATCTTTCGAAGAAGCCATGTTCAATGAAGAACGCTTGGTGGAAATAGTCCATTACCTCTTTATCAGAATAGTTCCTATCATCTAGGATCGGAAACGGCGCGTGGAAACCGAGCTTTGCCTTGGGATCTATGGAGCGCCGAAGAAAGGTTTGGTCTTCAACGCCCGGTACGGAACCGCCAAGGAAAATAATCGCACAAGCCGAATAGCATACAGAGTTCCTGTCAACGTAGGTGGAAATCGTTCGGCTATCTTCCTTCATCCAGTCAAGAATATCGATGGCCTCCATGTAATCGCCACCGTTGCTGTTCAAACTTATGTATTTCAGAGACTTTTCGCCGCTTTCATTGACATTGCAGGACGATTTCTTAGCGCTCGTAACAGAGTCCGCTTCTGCAAATGCATCTTTAATCTTCTGGAAGTCGCCTTTTACGATGTCTCCATCAAGCGAAACATGAGACACGATGCAGTTTTTGCCGTATTCAGGCGCTGCTTTTGTCTCAAATGTGACGTTTGCAGCGTGTGCTTGACAGGCAGCCGAAAGCATCATCAGCGCAGACAGTATGAGCCGCATTTCAAACCTCGACGGAATTGTTTCGTTTCATCGCATCGACGCCTTCTGCCGCGGCGTTCGCGCCCATGACGGCCTGATGCCCCTCGATCGGCATCGAAAACGGCAGATCGTGATACGCTGCCGGCTGGAGCGTCGCGTCGACGCCGAGATGATATGCGATGCCGGCGGACAAGCCCGTCGACGCCGCGGCGACCAGCGCATTCCCGCGCGACACCAGAACGTCCCAGATCGGATCGCGATCTTCCGGCAATTTATCGGCGATCGTGCAGACCAGATCTATAAACCCGAGACACAGTGTCTCAACGACGAGGCCACTCAGTATGGAATGCGTGAGTAGCGAGCGGTGATGTCCGATTCCGAGTTGAAAATCGAGGTCGGGGATTCCGCCATTTCCGTCCAGTCCGCCGGATCCGGTCAAGAATCCGAAGGTCAACATCATGAGTTGAGGCGCGGTCTCTGCCGGATTGCGGTAGAGCGCAGTCGCTATCGTCGCCGTCGATCTCCCGATGCGAGATGCGACCGACATCGACCTGTGCATAGCGAGAGCGGACCGATCTCGGACGTGACTTCGAACGTCTTTCGCCCGGATCGCAGTTACAGCTAGACGAGCTTCTTCGACCGAGAACGTGCCGACGGCCGCAATCAATGACGAGAGATTTCGCACCCGGCGGACGCCGCAAAATACACACCGTCGCCCAAGCCGGACGCCCCATCTCGCGTAGACCCGCCTGTCGGTCTTCCGCAGCGCCTCAACGAGTTCGCTCTGTAGTCGCAATGCACGTAATCGCCCAGGCGACATCGTCGATATCGCCACTGGATTCAACTCTGCTTCGATGTCCATTTCCCGCCCCGAAGTACCTCAGCACAAACTATGCGTGCGCGGTGACGGCGGCAACACGAATCCAGCGAGTCCGCGTTTGTCGCAATACGACGGGCAGTTTGAAGAGCCAGCCTTAATCTAAACCGTACATTTTCCTGACGGCCTCGTTAACAGCCCCCGAAATGCGCATAAGCATTTGGTCGTCGAGAGCCCTAATGGCTTCAGTCTCCACAAAATTTAGACCTAGCCTCTCAGGAAGAGTGTCGACCTCCTCTGCTATTATATGCATCATTTCATCGAGCGCCTCTTCCACATACTCAGGCCTAACGAATTCCTCGGTGAATTCCGTCATATCTGGCTTTTTCCCAGCCAGTGCGGCCCCGAATTTCTCGAAAAGCATTGCTTTCGTCTTTTCTCTCGACATCACACTAGTCATTGCGATCATCCCCAATCTTGAATCTTGCGCCGCCGACAACACACCATTGCTCTGACAACAGATTTTGCCTGCCGGAGCCGAGGAATGCCGAACGATGTATCATTAACTGAGCTTGCGGTCAGCATAGCCGAAATCAAATCGAACGTCGCATACATGAAGGAAAAGCTCGACAAAGCTGAGTATAAAGCCGATGCGGTTGAACCGCGGTTGCGAGACATTGAGACAAAGATACTCGTAAGTGAAAGCCGCTCATCACTGCTGAAAGCGCTATCAAATCCATTCGTTAATATCGGTACAAGCGTCTTCGCTGCAGTATCCGCAGTTTATTTTAAAGCAAGACTCGGATTCTAAATGCCGCCGTTTACGCGCTCCCGTAAACAGATTTTGCGAAAATTCTCGAACGATATCAATATTTTATCGCCGCTGAAATCTTGCATAATTTCCGCCGGTGAAAAGAGAATTCGTCATGTGTTGCACGGGAGGGCTACATGACGAGGGGAATAGAGATCACAGCGGAACAGCGTATAGACGTCATCATACTCTACATGTATCGCTGCGCGATCCAGCCGAGGATCGCCGAATACGTTGGGCTCGGACTTTCGACTGTCGAACGGCTGGTTTCCGACATCAAACGCGGCGGCACGCAGTATCTGAAAGATGTCGGCTACCTCGATGCCGACGGCAGGCCGTCGAAACTCGCTCGTGAGCGGTCCGAAGTGATGGACCAGCGTGCCGCGGCGGAGAAAGAGAAACTGGCGGCGCTTGAAGCTCGTGGTCGCGCGTTCGATGAACGGAAGCGGCGGGAAGCAGCAGCGGCGAAGGCGAGCGTTCCAGAGACGATAAGCGAGGAGCCGAAGCGTGTCGTTGTGACGCCGGCCACGGTCGAGAAGACCGCTGAAGAGAAGGCTAAGAAGCCGATTCTGGTGCGGGTTTTCGGCGGCGAGAAGGTCGATGTAGAGAGCGTGTCGGACATGTCCGCCGTCCGCATCTTGAACAAGACTAGTCGAGCCGGGAAGCGCGGGATCACACGATTTGCGATCACGTCGGCGCAAGACGACACCGAGATTTTCAAGCCGCTCTGGAACAACATGCAGGCGTTCTGCGACCAGTTCGACATCAACATCCGCGTCTGCGGGACGACATATCAGAAGGGGCTCTACGAAGATCACAACGTCCGCACCGCGACATACGATCCCGAAATTCAGCCGTTCATGCAGTACGATCGTGAGTCTCTCGTTGACGACGTGTTGTTGATCTCAGACGCAAACGTTCTGCCGACGACGGCCAACCCACTCAGCGGCTGGCAGACTGCAAACCGCGGTCGCAACGTCATTATTCCGTCGGCTCGCGTTCACATCCAGTCGATACCGCGGATGTTCGGAGCCGAGCCGAACTTTGCGATGACGACTGGGACGATCACTCAGCCGAACTACACGGCACGCGCCGCCGGGCAGAAATCCGTCTTTCATCACACGCCCGGGTTCCTGCTCGTCGAAGTCGACCACGACGGTGCTGTGTTCATGAGGCCCGTCGTTGCTGCAGATGATGGCAGTTTCCAGGACCTCGACATCATCGTCCGCGACGGCCGCATCCTCGATTTTCAACGCATGCTGTCGATTGTCTGGGGTGACATACACCGCGAAAAGCTCGATCCGTTGATGGCGCTGTGGTGCTGGGGATTTGACGTCTTCCGTGATGTCGTAACGAGACGCACCAGAACCGTCATCGACTGTCTGCGCCCGAGTCACCAGTTCTTTCACGATCTCAACGATTTCGAAGTCCGCAACCATCACACCCGCAACAACCCGCATGAACGTGCTCGGTTCGTCGCGGACGGTAATGATGACGTCGAGTACTGGCTCAAGCGCGCTGCAAAATTCGTTGACGCCGCGGGCCGTGATTATTGTCAGTCGCACATGGTCATTTCGAACCACGACGACGCACTTACGCGCTGGCTACTAGATCCGTCTGGAGCGGCTGATGCACAGAATGCTTGGCTCTGGCACGAACTCAATGCGCGCGCTCACAAAGCCATCCGCGAACAGCGTCCGCACTCAGTCGTCGAGGACACGATGCGACGCTACGGCATGCGCGATGTCCAGTTCCACGACTACGGGGACTCGTTCGAACTCGCCGGAATCGAGCATGCAGCTCACGGCGACTGCGGGACGAACGGTGCAAGAGGTTCTATGGCCGGATTCAGACGTGTTGCGCCGAAAATCACGTTTGGTCACGGTCACACCGGCGGCGCGCTTGACGGAGCATGGGAAGCCGGCGTCTCTGGATCGTATGATATGCGCTACAACGCTAAGGGGCTGACGACCTGGACGCATTCGGAAGTCGCTCTCGCTGAAAACGGAAAGCGCACCTTGATAAACCACGTCGCCGACGGCCGCTGGAGAGCCGTCGGACGCGCCTAAGTCGCTGAAATCACATCATTTATACATCAAACACTCAATACCCACGCTTTCATACACAATCCCTTTGAAATCAGAGACTTACTAATAATACCCCTGTAACAACCTCTTTCCGGCATCCGTAATCTAAATTCTGCCGGCGGTTTGCTCGATGCTGCTGCAAGATTCATCATCAATTCCATGCAGTATGGAGTTGATGGATGGCGTTCGACGACAGTAAATTTTGGGCGGAAATCAGAGAAAAGCGTCTTTTCGGCACCTCGATTTCACAATCTAAAGTCGACGGAACATCGCTAATCATCCGTCAGGCCGCCAAGCGGTCGATTTGTCTTCGTTATCTCGCATATGCATTAGCGACGGCGTTTCACGAGACCGCAACGTCGATGCAGCCGATCACCGAATACGGCGGCCGAAGGTATTTCGACAAGTACGATTCCGGAAAGCTCGCTAAAGCCCTCGGGAACACGCAGAACCTCGACGGCGACGGCTTCGTCTACCGCGGCAGAGGCTACGTCCAACTCACCGGACAGCGAAACTACAGTCTCGCCGGATCGCAGCTCGGCATCGATCTCGTCAAGCATCCAGACCTCGCGCTCGATCCGGAACACGCCGCCGACATCATGTTCGTCGGCATGAGCGAAGGTTGGTTCACCGGGCAGAAGCTGTCGGACTACCTCGACAGGACGCCGCCGGACTACGTGTCCGCGCGCCGCATCATCAACGGCACCGACTGCGCGAACAAGATCGCCGGGTACGCCAGAATCTTTGAAAAAGCGCTGATCGCAGGGGGGTACTGAAATGGGAAAATCGTTTGGCTCAATTCCGAATCCGTACACTCCAGCGACGGCTCGGCGGCTGAAAGAACAGCTGGGGGAAGCGATCACGAAGCATATAGCGGCATCTGGCACGACCGCTGCGGAGATATCTCGTCGCTACAAGAGCATCCGGAGCGGCGATCTACAGAGAATCCGAGCCGGAGAGGCGGAACTCTACGGACTGCCGAGACTGATCGCGATCGCTGAGGCAATGGGGCTCGAACTCAAGGTCACAGTGTCATGAGCCAGAACCGAAGAACATCAAAGCTCATGACATGGACATCAATAATTGGGTTGTTCGTCGTGACGCTCGCCGCAGTCGTGCGCGGACTAGAGTCTGTTGCACAGACCGCGCTCGTGACGCTCCCGGTCGTCATCGGCTCATATATGGGAATCGGCCACGCGGACTATCGCGTCGCGATAAAAACAGACAATCAGCAGTCCGGAGAGCAATCATGAACGCTCTCCTGCTCAAACTGCTGCCATATGGCATCGCGGCGGCTCTCGCGGTCGCCGCTGTGCTCTATGTCAACCACCTCCGCTCGTCGATCGACGACCTTACGCAGCAACTCGCGACGTCCGAGGCGTCGGCTGCCGTAGCTCGTGAAGCGGCCAAGACGAACGCCGCCGCCGTCGAGCAAGCACGCGTCGACGGACAGAAAATGGTTCGTGCCCTCGAAGCCGAACGAGCGGAATCCGACGCCCGGGCGGCCGAACTCTCTGAGCTGCGTGCGCAAGTCGAGAGCGCGCCGGCAGAAGATGATGGACCGCTCGCACCAGTGTTGCGGAACGCGATAATCGGCAAGACAAGGAGCGCTAAATGACGGTCATTCTTGCGCTCGTTGTCGGGTTTGTCGTGCTCAAGCTGCTGAAATTCGGGGTTCGTTTGCTCCCGTATGTCGTCGTCGGCGTCGCGGTCATGTTCGTCACCGGCGGATTGACGGGGTGCGCGACAAGACCGACCGAAACCGTTCCAGTTGTTACCGTGCTTCCGCCACCTCCAATTCCGGATTCGCTGTTGCATTGTAAATCCGAGCCGTCGGTTGGACGACTGGCGACGCAACGTGACGCAGCACGTTATGTGCTCGATCTCCGTGAAGCTGGTGCGGACTGCCGCGGAAAGCTCGACGTCGTCGGCGGGATATTGAGAAGCGACAAAGCCAACGCGGCGGAAATCTCGCCGGGTTCGAAGTGACGTTGTGCCTGTAAACCGCACTTACAGGCACAACAGAAAAATCAGTCGCCGTTGATCGCCTTTGCTTTCAGCGCGTCGAATTCAGATTGGGTGATCGTTCCGCTGTCAAGCAACTCCTTGAATTCCTTAATCTTCTCGGCGATGCTACCACCTGATTCAGAGTTAGCCGAGGAATAGTGAATTACCGGCTGCGCCGATTGCTGAGATCCAGAATTCATCATAGCCCAGACTAGAGCGCCAACCCAACCGATGAAAGTCCAACCCGCAAGAATGTTCAGAATATAGATAGCGCCTTTATTCGGATGATCTCGTTTTGACGCAACAATTGATGGTACAAAATATAGCAAAAGCGACAATATTACTAATACTAGGAAGAACCCACCAAAGCCGTCGCCGCTTGATTCTCTATACATCGCTTGCGCGAATGCGTCAGTTGCCAGAGCACTTGAAGCAATAAAAGTGATGATTACACGCATAGTTTCCGCCCCTCACGGTTGCCCCAGTAAGCATGCGTTATTGATAACGATGTTCAGATTACCGCGAAATAGGCGATTTTCCATACCGTAGGGTTGCATTTCCATCGCGTGTCCGTACCGAACAAATTCGTTACGAATATCCGGCTACAACAAACGAAAATCAGGCGTGGAGTCAGTGCGTTGCGGTGTGTCGACCTATTTTCCGGTGCTGGCGGACTATCGCTCGGTCTTCGAACCGCTGGACTCGATGTTGTCGGTGCATTCGACGTCTGGCCCGAGGCTGTCGAGACCTATAACCGCAACATCGGCGACCATGCGCACATCCTCGATCTCAGCGACGTCATGTCAGCGGCGCTCGCTGTCGGCGAGCTGCGTCCAGACGTCATTTGCGGCGGCCCTCCTTGCCAAGATTTTTCGAAAGCCGGGCTAAAATCCGAAGGCGAGCGCGCATCAATGGTGATTGCGTTCGCAATGATCGTCGCGTTGAGCAGGACGCCATGGTTCATGCTCGAAAACGTGCGGGGCATTTTGGAATCGGACGCCTGGCAGACGGCCTGCGACATCTTGAAGGCGCATGGCTACGGCATCTCAACATCGATCGTCGACGCATCACACTACGGCTGCGGGCAGTCGCGGACCAGAGCGATCATCATCGGCCGCCGAGGCGAACGCGATGGTTTTCTAGAGCGCGCGATTGAGCGTGCGGCATCGGTCGAACCGACTACAATGCGTGACATACTGGGCGACAGCGTCGGGGAATATGTCTTCGTAAGGCCGTTCAAAGACGGCCAGGGCGTCCGTTCGACCCGCGAGCCGTGTCCGGCCGTAATCCGGACGACACCAGAAAGAGCATATCGTCGTCACATCGAGACGAGAAATCCGCTTGATCCCGTGCCGGCTTCGCTTGTGCCGCCGTTGACCGTCGAGCAGGTTGCTCGACTACAGGGATTCCCACGCGACTGGGACTGGTCTGCGGCAGGGAACAAGCGCTCGACCATGCAAATGATTGCGAATGCCGTACCGAGTCCTCTCGCGGCGGCGATAGGACGCATCATACTCGAACGACATAACGGCAAAGCTGAGAAAACAGACGATGCATTCGGCCGCTGGCTTCAGAAGTCGCGCGGTTACGGCGGCCAGACGTTGAAAAACAGGATGTCGGCTTACACCCGGGCTAGACGCATGCTCTGCGGCCGGGAGTTCGCAACGCTGAATGACGAGATTGCGGCGCTCCAAGCGGCTGCCGAGTTTGACGCGCTACCGAAAACGACGCGGTCGGATCTCAGGAAAGCCCTTAAATTGCATGCGGAGTACCGCATGTATCAAGCGGCCGAGGCCGAGAAGCGGAAGGAGTCGGCACGAAAGGCAGCAGAAAGCCGCCGAAAGAAGGTCCCGGAAGCTGAGATAGGTCTGGAAGTGGCGGCTTAAGCGGTGGATCCTACCGTTCGAACTCGTGCGCGCCTACTTGGATTAACAACAAAAGGCTGCAATTATAGTGGCCTGGAACAGGCTGGTTGATAGGCAAAAGCATGCAACACTTAGTCAGGTATCTGCTAGCAAGCCTAATTTTATCGTTTCCCGCTAAGGCTGCCGAGATAATTTCGACCAATTTAAAGGTTAGTGGCGGCATATCTACAGTTCTTATTAGCGATCGGGTTAATGTACCCGAGTTGCTGGACCTCACAAAAGCCATCTTGAGTGCGCAAAACTCACAAAACATTAAGACTATTTGCTTCTACCTGAAAGATCAGGCGTCTCCGGCGTGGTCTTGCTTGGGGCGAGATGACAAGGCGTCTGGCGAATTCAAAGTGTTAACGATGCACTTCTCGAAGGATGAATGGAATTCGTTCGGCATTGATGGCGGCCTTTATCCTCCAGACTCCCAAGTTATTGGCGTATGGAATATGAAAAATGTTGAGACGCCTCTTGGCGACCACATTATATCTATTTATAAATGGCGCGGAGAAACTTACTATTACCGGAAATTCGAGCATGACGGCAGTGGGGATCCTCGGCGGGTGACGAGCGAGCATCTTCCTATTGGGGAGGCGTTCACAGATTATGATTCTGAAAACGACTATATCGTTTTAACGAAGAGTGGCACCCTCGTTTATTGGGATAACCAAGGCCCAATCGAAACCTATAAATCGCGCAAAATGGAAGTGCCTGCACATTGAGCATTCCACATCGAGAATAGGCAATAGATAACTCGGTAGATTGGTTTTTACTCGTGCCGACTGACGACGCGCACCTAGCCGACCACATCGCTCAATGCCCGACCGAAAAGCTCGTCGTCAGAAATCTCACCGCGCGCCCACGCGTCAAGCAGCGCCTCGGTGTCCGGCGTGATCGGCAGTCCTTCTATTCGCGTCGACGCGAGCGCGTAGCGCACAGAATCCTGCCGCCGAATCTGCTCTTCAGTCGTCAAAACAGATGTCGTCCGCGTCTCTGTCATAAGCGCAATCATACATTGGATCGCCGTAAAGTGCTGCTTCTTCTGCTCTTATCTCCGCCGCTTCGCGTTCGTCATAGACGTCGTCGATCTCGTAACTCTCTATAAATGTCGTCATGATCGTCCTCCCACGGCGATGCTGCGCTGAAATCTTGCAAGCAAGAAACGCCGTCAATCCGCCGGCGGAAATTGTGCCATGCACGCTGCAGCAGCACTCTCTCTTTAAATCACGGGAGGGGACTATGTTTGCGTTTTTCAGAGCGATTTTGAACGGCATTCGGTCCGCGTTCAGCACCGCGTGGACGATCTATAATTTCTGTTTCGGCTGGCTTCTCGACGCCTTCTACCCGGGCGCTCGTGAAGCTATGAGCCAGCCGACATCGCCGGATCGCACCGACGAGTTCGCCGCGAAAGAGATGTTTGAATCCGTCAAGGCCGAGGCCGCGAAGCCGATTCTCGGCACCTTCGCAGACGCCGCGACGCAGACGATCGATTTCTGCAGATCCGATGATCCATGGGCGTGCGATTTGAGCCGCGTTCCAGAACGCGCGCGTCGCGTGCTGACGATGCTTTCAGACGACGAGAGAGCGGTGATCGGCCGCTCTCTATATTGCGACATCGACGCGTGGATTCACGAGCGCTACACGGCCGTGCCTATCGCGCCCGTAGCGGATTATCTAGCGATCGACGAAGCCGCTGAGGCGTTCGAGCGTAGAGATAGTGCGCTGTCGGAAATCGCATACGACGGACTGTTCGGAATCGGTGACGAAGCTGCGCAGCTGCGATTGAACTAACTATCATTCAGTTTATCCACAGTCTATTTTCGACATCATGGTGCATGCGCAACTCTTTGTACTACAACGAATGTGACAAATCTCTAATATACGCAGCGTATCGAGACAAAATACAATGATTAACCAAGCCTTGCCTTAGCACTCTTAGGTCATAATATGCATCCGTCGCAACGACGACGGAGAAAAACTACGACAAACCTCAGCATCAATATCTACATTCACGCGCCAAATGGAAAAGTATCAGTATCGGGCATCGGGCACCAAATAGATATCGCGAGAGATCGTAGGTTACTGAGCAAGGTACTAATCGACATCGCCGGATCAGCAGTAAGCAAAGCCGTGGTGAGCTTGATCCTGATTTTGCTCAACTGAGCGCAATCAAAAACACCAAGGGAGCCGTTCATAGCGGCTCCCTTGGACATCTCGACACTCTCTTCGGTTTCCCTGTCCACCATCACGGTTGGACCGCAACTAAGCGGCGGATGGCTCCTTGCAGTCGATCTGGAAGCCATTCCAGATTATGAGCATGAGGTCTCGCTCGGAGCAAACCGCCGGCGGCGTCAGTCGTCGTCAATCTTGTCGATCAGCCATGCCGGCAGGTCGTCAGTGCGGTATGCAACTCGGCCGCCCGACAGCAGTCGGACTCGATCATCTAGCTCGTCGAGCCGCTTCTTGAGCACGCGTACTCGCTCGCTGACGCTATCGACGTCGGGCAACTGATGCCGGTCGATGACTCCGTCGAGACACGCATTCGCGTCGTCGACGATCGACGAGAGTTCATCGAGCATCTCTACGATGTCAGGACGAGACATCACGCCGCCCTGAGCCGCCTGACTTCGGCCGCAAGCAGCTCGGCATTCCGCCGAAGATTCTCGTTTTCCGCTGCGAGACGGCGTCTCTCAAGCATCTCGCCGCGGCCGAACTCGACCGCGTCGACGACCATCCTCGCCAGGTTCTCACGCGACTCTTCGCACGCGGCTTCATAAGCGGCACGTCGCGCGGCAGCGACACGTTCGATGCGGCCCTGCAACGCGTTCTGAAATGCTGAATAGACCGCGAGCGAAAAGAACGCTGCGGGTGTCGTCATGTCCATGGGGGTTTCGAGACGCATGATGATTCAGTCTCCGTTGCTGAACTACATGTGAGCTCGACGCGACGTAACGTCAAATAATGATCGATCGTTGAGTAAACAGAGTGCGATCGTTGTCCGATTTCTCAATATAAGACATCCTGGATGTCCGAATTTTCAACGTAAGGGGTCTGTTTTGTCCGAATTTTCAACGTAAGAAATTTGATGCGCAAATCTTTCATGAGAACCGCCGGCGATCTACGCTCTCATTAAGCACAGGAAAGTAGTGCTGTAGTGGGGAGGTGATCATGGCAGTTTGGGTGGCACCGGGAAACGGGTTCGGAGAACCGAACATCACGTTGAGACGAGCGAGAATGTGTCGTGATGCTATCGCACGCGGCGAGATTACGCTCAAAGAGATGGCGAACGAGCTGGATGTTGAGTATACCCACTTCAAGCGTGAGTTGAATCGGCTTCTGACTGAAGCGGGGGAGCCGCCTGTCGGAGTTGCACCGCGGATCTATAGTCACACGGCCTGGGACTACGGTATTCGCGCTGATGCTGTGAAAAAGAGACATTGTTACATCGGCGAGAAGATCGACACGACCGCTCTCTGCAACAAGATCGACGAGTTCCTCCGGGGCGGCGGTTCGGTCACGCGCATTGAGCGTCAGACGTCGATTGCAGCCTGATTTTTTCGCCGGCGCATTGACCGAAGCATCTGTCGGCGGGAACATGAATATGCGGCAGGTTTTTCCTCATTCTCTCCTAGCCGCCCGCACGGCGCACGTCATGGCCGCCGATGCCTCGCCCCCAGCGCCCTCCCCAAGTTGCGCTGGGGGCCTCCGTTTATGAAGAATCTGTCCGAGATCGCCCGGTTTGTGAAGTTTTTGTCCAGTGCATGAAGATGCCGTCCGGGCGACAGACGGCTTGCTTAGTTGCGGTGTTGTAATATTGATTGAGCAACGGGACCGCAGGAGACTCAGATGTCTGAAATTGAAGACGCCGACTACACACTCATTGATCTAGCTGCGACTATCGTAGCCGCGTATGTCGGCAACAATTCAGTTCCGGTCGCCGAACTTCCGGCGTTGATCGCGTCCGTGCACGCAGCGGTCGCTGGCGTCGCGAATGGCGGAAACTCGCTGCAGACGATGCCGGAAATCGAGCCGATCCGGCCCGCAGTGCCGATCAAGAAGTCGGTGACCAACGACTTCATCGTCTGCCTTGAGGACGGCAAGAAGTTCAAGTCGCTCAAGCGGCACCTGCGCACGCACTACGACATGTCGCCGGACGAGTACCGCGCCAAATGGGGTTTGCCGAACGACTACCCCATGGTAGCTCCGGCATACGCGGAAGCCCGCAGTAACTTGGCCAAGCAGATGGGTCTAGGACAGCAGCGTCGGAAAAGCGGTCGCTAAAAGAACGGCAGACGACGAGATCACTAAGAGCCAGCAACACTCCCCTACGGCAGCTCACTATGCCGTAGGGACCACACCTAGTGAAGTTCGGCAAAAGGGTAGGGGACCTCGGTTTACAGCAGTTTTGGCATCTATCGCTTGTTTCCGACCTAAACGAACGCCGTTTACAATTTAAGTAGCTGAAAACCAACAATATTCAGGCTGACTCTTAATCAGCGGGTCTACGGTTCGATCCCGTACGCGCCCACCACTTTTCTGTCATGATTTCAAATAGATAACTGAGTCGCTTGAGAGCGAGCGGTGTTCTCGTGCGCGATTTGATTTCCGCGTACGTCGCGCACGGCTTCGGTTGCCAGCAATATGTGCAAGATTGTCGAGGGCTTCGGCGAGGCATAGATGCGCTTGCTAAAGCTCAAATATAAGCCCATCATGAGTTATAGAAGGGAATTCTATAACTCATGATCTGGAATTGGCAGCGCGCCGCATGGCCGGATTTCACCTACGAGCCGGCGGCGATGGAGGCGCTGGAGCGGCAGTTTCTGCTGAATTCCGGTGAATTCATCGGGGCTTACCGGCATATCAGCCCTGACGAGCGGGATATGTTGCGTATCGAGCTTATCAGCGACGAAGCGCTGACCACCTCCGAGATCGAAGGCGAATTCCTCGACCGCGACAGCCTGCAAGCGTCCCTCCGCCGGCAATTCGGCCTCGGCGGCGGCGACCGGACTGTTCCGCTTGCCGAACGGGGCCTCGCCGAGATGATGGTCGACCTTTACCGCGGCTTTGCCGAGCCCCTGACCCACGACCGGCTCCATGCCTGGCACCGGATGATCATGGCCGATGCCAGGAGGATCGAGGTGGTCGGCGGCTACCGCACGCACACCGATGCCATGCAGGTCGTTTCCGGCGCGATCGGCAATCTCGACATCCACTTCGAAGCGCCTCCCTCCGCCCAGGTGCCGGATCAGATGGAACGGTTCCTTGCGTGGTTCAACGGCGGCGCTTCGACCGTGCTGCCCGCCCTCACACGCGCCGGAATTGCCCACATCTACTTTGAAAGCATCCATCCCTTCGAGGATGGAAACGGTCGTATCGGCCGCGCCATCTGTGAAAAGGCCCTTGCGCAGAGCCTGGCGCAGCCCAGCTTGATTGCGCTCGCCTATACCATCTCCCGGCACCGCAAGCGGTACTACGCCATGCTGGAGCGCAGCAACAAGGATATCCTGATCACCGACTGGCTGGTGTATTTCGGCGAGACGGTCCTGGAAGCCCAGCGGAACACCATGCGGAGGGTCAGCTTCCATATCGCCAAGGCGCATTTTTTCGGCCGGCTCGGCGGCCAGTTGAACGATCGCCAGCTCAAGGCCATGACCCGGATGTTCCGGGAAGGCGTCGACGGGTTCAAGGGCGGGTTGAGCGCGGAAAACTATATCAGCATCACCAAGACGTCGCGCGCCACGGCGACCCGCGACCTGCAGGACCTGGTCGAAAAGGGCGCCCTCTCCCGGACCGGCGAGCGGCGCCATACGCGCTACCGGTTGCGGCTGGAATAACCCCTGCCTCACCTCGACATCACGGACAGCGGCCAGGGTGACGAGCGTCCGCGCGATCGAAGTCGGGACCGTGCGGATCGGCGGCCGGTCACTGCAAGGACGGCTTGATTCCGTCGGCGTTGGCCGGGCGGCTCCCTTGAACCAACGCCCGGCCGATGAACTTGCCCGCCTCGCGCACCCACAATACTGAGCTCGCCACCACGGCACAGAACAGCCAGTCGGCCGCGCCGAGGTTCGTCGTCGAGAAGGCGGCTTGCAGGAACGGGACGTAGACGACGGCGGCGTGCAGGACGGCCGACAGGCCGACGGCTGCCCACAGCCAGCGGTTCGCGAACAGGCCGACGAAAGCGCTCGTGTGATCGGAGCGGGCGTTGAAGACGTTGAACAACTGGAACAGGGTCAGCGTCGTGAACGCCATGGTCTGGGCGTAGACGATCGTCCCGCTGCCTTCGATCCAGCCGCCGGGCAGGCAGGCGTCCAGCACAACGAGCGTACCCGCGGCCATGACGAGCCCGACCAGCAGGATGCCGGCCCACATGGCGGGCGTTATGACGCGCTCGCCGCGCGGGCGCGGCGGCTGCCGCATGACGCCGGCGTCGGCCGGGTCGACGCCGAGCGCCAGCGCCGGCGCGCCGTCGGTCACCAGGTTGATCCAGAGAATCTGGGTGGCCAGCAATGGCAGGACGAAGCCGCCGCCGCCGGCCGCCGTCAGGCCGATCGCCTCGGCCAGCAGCACGCCGAAGAACATCGTCATCACTTCGCCGATGTTCGACGACAACAGGTAGCGCAGGAATTTGCGGATGTTGGCGTAGATGGCGCGGCCTTCCTCGACCGCCGCGACGATGGATGCGAAATTGTCGTCGGCGAGCACGATGTCGGCCGACTGCTTGGAGACGTCGGTTCCGGCGATGCCCATGGCGATGCCGATGTCGGCGGTCTTGAGGGCGGGGGCGTCGTTGACGCCGTCGCCGGTCATGGCCACCGTCTTGTGGTGGCGCTGCAACGCCTTGACGATGCGCAGCTTGTGCTCGGGGCTGACGCGCGCGAACACCGAGACCTCGCGCACTGTCTCGTCGAGCGCCTCCTCGCTCATCGCCTCCAGTTCGGCGCCGGTGGCGGCGCGGCCATCGGACAGGCCGAGTTCGGCGGCGATGACGGACGCCGTCACCGGGTGGTCGCCGGTGATCATGATCGGGCGGATGCCCGCCGCCTTGGCGCGTTCGATCGCCGCCCTGGCTTCGTCGCGCGGCGGGTCGATCATGCCGACCAGGCCGAGAAAGACCAGATCGCGTTCGATGCCGTCGTCGAAGGCTTCCGTTCCGGCGGTCTCTTCGGGCAGGGTGCGGAAGGCGAGGCCGAGCGTCCGCAGCGCCTCGCCGGCCAGTTGGTCGTTGAGGGCGGCGATCTCGCCGCGGCGGGCTTCGGACAGCGGTCGCACCTCGTTGCCCGCCAGTTCGTGCGAGCAGCGCTCGAGCAGCACGTCCGGCGCGCCCTTGGTGAGCACCACGAGGCGCCCAGGCTCGTCGCCGTCGCTGTGAACCGTGCTCATCAGCTTGCGCTCCGAGGAGAACGGCACCTCGCCGACGCGTTCGAACCGGGCGTCGAGCGCTTCCCGTTCGAGGCCGGCCTTGCGGGCGGCGACGATCAGCGCCCCTTCGGTGGGGTCGCCCTGCACCGACCAGCGGCCGTCCCGCTCCACCAGCGCCGCGTTGTTGGCGCGATCGGCGGCCGTCAGGGCCCGCAGCGTCTCGGCAAGCTGGTCGCCGTCCACGGCGGCGCCGCCGTCGGCACTGAGTCCACCCTGCGGGTCGTCGCCCGTTCCGCCGAACGTCGCCCGTCCGCTGGCGGTGATGATCACCCGCACCGTCATCTCGTTCCGCGTGAGGGTGCCGGTCTTGTCGGAGGCGACGACATCGGCCGATCCCAGCGTCTCGACGGCGGCGAGATGGCGGATGATGGCGTGGCGCTTCGCCATCCGCTGGACGCCGATGGCGAGAACCGCCGTCACGATCGCCGGCAATCCCTCGGGTATGGCGGCCACGGCCAGCGCCACGCCGAGGATCAGGACATCGAAGATCGCCGAAATCCCATGCACGTTCTCGACCAGCAGGATGGTGGCGATCATGACGACGGCGATCACCACGACGATGGCGCCGAGCAGCCGGCCGACCTTGTCGAGCTCCCGCTGCAACGGCGTGGTTTCCTCGGGAGCGCCTTCCAGCATGCCGGCGATGCGGCCGATCTGGGTCTGCATGCCGGTCGCCACCACGACGGCGCGGCCGCGGCCATAGGTCGCCGCGGTGCCCGAGAAGATCATGTTGCGGCGGTCGCCGAGCGGCACGTCGGATGGAATCGGTGCGACGGCCTTGGTCACCGGCAGGCTCTCGCCGGTCAGCGGCGCCTCGGCCATCTGCAGCGAGACGGCCTCGATCAGCCGCGCGTCGGCCGGAACGGTGTCGCCTTCCTCGATAAGGATGATATCGCCGGGGACGATCTCGGTCGCCAGGATGCTCTGGCGCGTGCCGTCGCGCACGACGGTGGCGTGCGCCGCCGACATCTTCTGCAGCGCGGCGACCGCCTGCTCGGCGCGGGCGTCCTGGATATAGCCCATGGCCGCGTTGAGAAGGACGATGGCGAAGATCGCCATCGCCTCGAAGGGCAGGGCGGAATCGCGCTCGAAAAGCCAGAGGCCGGCCGATATCAGCGCTGCGACGAGCAGCAGGATCACCAGCACGTTGGCGAACTGCGCCAGGATCTTCTTCCAGGCGGGCGGCGGGCTTTCGGCGGCAAGAGCGTTGGCGCCGACCCGATCGAGCCGTTGCCGGGCTTGCCGTTGCGTCAGGCCGGATCGTGGGTCGCTGTCCAGCGCGGCAAGAACGTCGTCGGCGGTCTGCCGGTGAGGCTCGGCCGCCTCGGTTCGAGACATCGTGCTGTCCATCACAACCTTCCGATCTGGCCCGGCGGTTTCGCCGAGGCGGGAGATTTTGAGCATTGCTCCTGGTATCATGGGGATATGGCCGGTGACGGCGCCGGTTTCCAGAGGACCGCGAACTCAATCCCGCGCCGCATCTTTTCCGCGTGGCCGCGAACTTCAGCGGTGCCGGAAGGGTTATGATGGCGCGGGGGCATCACAGGAGATTCACGATGCGGCTACGTCCGATCCTCTTCACCCTGGCCCTTGTCGCGCCGGCCGCCGACGCTGTCGCCCAGGAGGCGATGGACCTCACGGTTCTGCCGCAGGCCTGCCGGGCCGCCATGACGTTCGCCGATCATGGGATGTCGCAAGCGGACTTGCCCGGCGACGCGGCGAAGGCGCACCACGCCATGCCGGGCATGGACGCGACCAGGCCGGCCGGCGATACGGCCACCGGCGGCGCGCCGGAGGAAACGGCGGCGGCGCTCGATCGCATGCATGCGCCGATGATGGCGGCGGCCAGGATCGCCGACCCCGACCTCGCCTTCAATTGCGGCATGCTGGTCCACCATCAGGGGGCGATCGACATGGCGCGGATCGAGCTCAAATACGGCAAGGATCCGGCGAGCCGAAAGATGGCCGAGGCGATCATCGAGGCGCAGACCAGGGAGATCACCGAGATGTCGGCGCGCATCGAGACGATGACCAAGCAATAGACGGGCATCGGCGCCAAAGGCGCGACGGCCGGTGGCTACCACCGGCCGTCGTCGTGTTGGTCAGCCGCGATCGGGTTCGACGGTGGCGAAGACGCGGGTAGCGCCGTCCTTGCCGATCAGCAGTACGTCGAACGGCTCGGCATCGGCGTCGGCGCCCATGCCGGGCGAGCCGAGCGGCATGCCGGGCGCGGCGAGGCCGACGGCGTCCGGCTTCTCGGCGAGCAGCCGGTCGACCAGGGCGGCCGGCACGTGGCCCTCGATGGCATAGCCGCCGACCACGGCGGTGTGGCAGGAGGCGGCGTCCTCGGGAATGCCGAGCTGTGTCTTCCTGGCGGTGATGGCGTCGTAGTCGAGCTCGCTGGCGTTGACCGTGTAGCCGGCCGCCTGCATGTGGGCGATCCACTCGTGGCAGCACATGCAGCCTTCGTTGAGCACGACGTCGACCGTCTGCCCGGCGGCGCCGGCCAGCGAGGTGGAGGCGGCGAGGAGGGCAATGGCGAGGAGATGGGATTTCATGGATTTTGCCTGTGATGGTGTCCGGCTGGCCGCGGCGCATCTGGGCACCGGCGGGGGCGGAACGGATTGAGGAAGTCGATGGAGATGGCCGTTCAGGCGCGCGGCGGTTCGAGCAAGGGCGGTGGCGAGCGGCCTTCGAGACCGGCGACGGCCATCTGCATGTCGGCGGCGCGGGCGGCGGCGAAGGTGATGGCCGCCGCGGCCGGCAGCAGGGCCGGGGCGGCCATGGCGCAGCCGGGGCCGAGGCAACTGCCGGCAAGGCCGGCTTTGCCGGCATCGGCGTTCGAGGTCTTGCCGCAGCAATCATGCGCGCCATCGGCGACGGTCGCCATCGCGGCCTCTGCGGCCACCACCGGCAGGACGACGCCGCGGCCGGCCACAAGGCCGATCAGGGCGGCGGCAACAAGGACGAGGCGGAGGCCGGCGAGAAAGCGCATGCCGGCAGTCTGGCATTGTTGCCGCCGCCTGACCAGCATGGAATGATGCTGATGGGCGCGGCCATGCTTTTGCCGCAGAGGCGGGGTCGGAATTGCCCCTCTTCTCTTGTCGCCGGCTCCTGATAGGTTCGTCGCGAAGGCCCCCGCCCGACCATCGATCCGGAGACCCCGATGCGCGTTGCCGTTTTCAGCACCAAGCCCTACGACCGCACCTTCCTGAGCCGTGCCGCCGCCCTCTACGGCCACGAGCTCACCTTCTTCGAGCCGCGGCTCGATCTGGCGACGGCGCGGCTCGCCGAAGGATTTCCGGCCGTCTGCGCCTTCGTCAACGATACGCTCGACGCCGAGGTGATCGCGGCGCTGGCCTCCGGTGGCACGCGCATCGTGGCGCTCAGGGCGGCCGGCTTCAACAACGTCGCCCTCGAGGCGGCGGAGGAAAAGGGCGTCACCGTGCTGCGCGTGCCGGCCTATTCGCCGCACGCCGTCGCCGAATTCTCCATCGGCCTGCTGCTCGCCCTCGACCGGCGCATTCACCGGGCCTGGGCGCGGGTCAGGGAAAACAACTTTGCGCTGGAAGGCCTGCTCGGCCACGATCTCCATGGCCGCACGGTGGGCGTGGTCGGCACCGGCCGCATCGGCGCGCTGGTGGCGCGCGCCTATCGCCTCGGCTTCGGCTGCGAGGTGGTGGCCCACGACCGCTACGAGGTCGACGACCTGAAGTCGATCGGCATCACCTATGTCGGGCGCGACGAGCTGATCGAGCGGTCCGACATCATCAGCCTGCACTGCCCGCTGACGCCGGAGACGCATTACCTGATCGACGAGGCGGCGATCGACCGCGCCAAGCACGGCTTCTTGCTGATCAACACCTCGCGCGGCGCGCTGATCGACGCCGAGGCGGTGATCGGCGGCCTGAAGAGCGGCCGGATCGGCGGTGTCGCCCTCGACGTCTACGAGCAGGAGGCGGACCTGTTCTTCGAGGATCTTTCCAGCGAGATCATCCAGGACGACGTGTTCCAGCGCCTCTTGACCTTCCCCAACGTGCTGATCACCGGCCACCAGGCCTTCTTCACCGAGGAGGCGCTGCTGGCCATCGCCAAGACCACCATGGGCAACATCGCCGACGAGGAAGCCGGCAAGGTGTCGCCCAACCGCGTGCTCAGCGAGAAGGTGGCGGGCCGGGGATAATGGAACCGCGGGAGAGCGGAAGGCCTTCGGCCTCACCCCTCTCTCCAACTCTTCCCCACAAGGGGGGAGAGGGCACGGCTTGGTTCTTTCCAGAACCTATTGCTTTGAAAGATTGCACCTTTCGGCTCGACGAACCCTCTCCCCCCTTGTGGGGAAGAGTTGGAGAGAGGGGTGAACACTGTGATTTCCGAATGGGGACGCCGCTCGCTCAGCCCTTCGCCACCAGGATGTCGCGGGGAAGGTCGGAGAGGATTTCCGGACCGTCCTTGCGCAGGATGACGATCTCCTCGAGGCGGCAGCCGTAGCGGCCGGGCAGGTAGATGCCCGGCTCGATGGAGAACACCATGCCTTCCTCCAGCACGGTTTCCGAGGTGGCGGTGATATAGGGCGGCTCGTGGCCGTCGATGCCCATGCCGTGGCCGGTGCGGTGGGTGAAATGCTTGCCGTAGCCGGCCTCCGCGATCACCGTGCGGGCGGCGGCGTCGACGTCGCGGGCCAGCGCGCCCGGCCGGGCCGCGGCGAGCGCCGCCTGGACGGCCTGCTCGACGACGGCATGGATATCGGCAAAGCCTTCCGGCGGCCGACCGACCACGGCGACGCGGGTGATGTCGCTCGGGAAGGCCGATTTTACGCCGCCGACGTCGATCACCACCGCGTCGCCCTCGACGATATGGCGATCGGAGGCGTGATGGTGCGGGAAGGCGCCGTTGGGGCCGCTGCCGACGATCCAGAAGCTCGGCGCCGCGCCTTCCTTCAGGAAGTGGCTGCGGATGATGGCGGCGAGTTCGTTTTCCGTCATGCCGGGCTTGAGGGCGGCGACGGCCGCCTCGATCGCCCGGTCGGCGATGCCGGCGTTCATCTTCAGGAGGTCGTATTCCCGCTCGTTCTTGCGCATGCGCAGGCCGCCCAGCGTGTCGGCGGTGAAGGTGCGCAGCACGTCGGACGGCAGGGCGTCGAGGACGAGCAGCGCGAAGTCGGCGCGCATGGTCTCGTCGAGGGCGACGCGGTCGGTGGCGCTGGCGCCGATGGCGCTGAGCGCCTGGCAGAGCGCCACATGCGGCCCCACCTCGTCGGACCAGCGGAAGAAGTCGATGTCGGTGTGCTGGCGCACGTCGTCGGCGTTGAGGGCGGGCATCAGGAAGGCGGTGCCGCCCGGCGAGACCAGAAGCAGGCAGGCGCGCTCGTCGGAGGCCGGCGTGAAGCCGAGCAGCCATTGCATGTGCGAGCCCGGCGCAACGGCGACGAGGCCGGTTTCGGTGGCGACCATCCGCTCGCGCAGGGCGGCGAGGCGGACTTGGGTCTCAGGGGTCATCAGGCGGTCCTCGGTATCCGTCGGCGTCTCGCGGCCGACTATCGGTTTTTCAATTATAGACTTTCGGCGAGCCCCGACCAACCGCATTGCCGCGTGGCTCCCTTGCGCGGCGGGCATTGGCTGCCGATAATCGCCGGCCGCGAACGGGGGGACCCGGTTGGCCGACGATTTCATCATATCCGATGCCGGCACCGGCGCCCTGCTTCTCGACGTCGCCGGGGGCGGCGCCTTCGACGAGGGGCGGCAGGCGCGACTCTTGGCGCTCGCCGACAGCCTTGCCGGCGCCGATGGCATCGACGACGTCGTGCCCGGCATGAACAACCTGATGGTGGCCTTCGATCCGCTGGCGATTGACGCCGGCGCGATGCAGCGCCGGCTTGCCGACGGCTGGCGGATCGCCGCCGCCAGCGGCCGCGCCGGCCGCGCGCATGAGATCGCCGTCGCCTACGGCGGGCCGGATCTTCGGGACTTCGCCGCAAGCCTCGGCCTCACCGTCGACGAGGTGGTGAAGCGGCACGCCGGCGCCGTCTACAAGGTAGCGGCGATCGGCGCCATGCCCGGCTTTCCCTATCTCTCCGGCCTCGATCCGGCGCTTGCGACGCCGCGCCGGGCGATGCCGCGCCAGGGCGTGCCGAAGGGGGCGGTGATCGTCGGCGGCGGGCAGGCCGGCATCATGCCGATCACCGCGCCGTCGGGCTGGCATATCCTCGGCCACACCGATTTCACGCTGTTCGATCCGCATCGCGCCGCGCCGGCGACGCTTATGGCCGGCGATACGGTGCGCTTCATTATCGCGGGGGTGGAGCGGTGATCGAGATCCTGTCCTCCGGCGCGCTCAATTCGGTGCAGGACCGTGGCCGCCGCGGCCTGCTGTCGAGCGGCGTTTGCCGCTCCGGCGCCATGGATATCCAGGCGCTCGACGTCGCCAACGCGCTCGTCGGCAACGACCGGGACGCGGCGGCGATCGAGGTGGCCGCCTTTCCCTTCCGGCTGCGCTTTCCGGATAGGGCGGCGGTTGCCGTCACCGGCGCCATCGCCGGGGCGAGGCTTGCCGGCCGCCGCCTGCCGCCCTGGTGGGCAACGGAGGCGCTGGCCGGCGACGAGTTGACGATCGACCCGCCGACGGTGGGCGCCCGCGTCTATGTCGCCGTCGGCGGCGGCATCGACGTGCCGCCGCTGCTCGGCGCAAGGGCGACCGACCTCAAGAGCGGCTATGGCGGCCACGAGGGCAGGGGGCTCCGGCGCGGCGACCGATTGCCGCTGGGACCACGATCGCCGGGGAAACTGCCCGACGGCGGCATCGGCGCGCTGCCGCCGCCGGGGCGGGATGTCGCCGACCGGCCGTTGCGTGTGCTGCCGGCTGCCGAGTGGCCGGAGTTCTCCGAGGCGGCCCGTGAACTGTTCGTGACCGAGGGCTGGCGCGTCACCGCCGAGGCCGACCGCCAGGGCTGCCGGCTCGACGGGCCGGAACTCATCCGCGAGCGGCGGCGCGAACTGCTGTCGCACGGCATCGTGCCGGGCACGGTGCAGGTGCCGCCATCCGGCCGGCCGATCATCCAGCTCGCCGAGGCCAACACCTGCGGCGGCTATCCGAAGATCGCCACGGTGATCGAGGCCGACCTCTGGCGGCTCGGGCAGGCGATGCCGGGCGATACGCTACGCTTTGCCGTGGTGAGCCGCGACGAAGCCTTGGCGGCACTCGGCGAGACGGCCGGCTGGCTCGACCGGCTCAGGTCGGCGGCGGCGCTCTATCGCGTCCCGTAGAGCGGCGCGCCCCAGCCGACGGCGTCGCCATCGCTCACAAGCACTCGCCCAAGCGTCAGGTCGGCGGTAGCGACGACCGGCAGCAGCAGGCCGTTGGCCTCGACGAAGGCGATGACGTCGCCTTTTTCCACCCGGTCGCCCTCGGCAAAGCGCGACGCGTTCTCCAGCGGATGCATCGGCCGGAAGCGGCCGGGCGAGGGCGCGGCGGCGAGGGGCGGCGGCGGTTCGGCCGGCGTCGGCTCGGAGGCTTCCTCGGCGGCAAAACGCAGTTTCAGCCGGGCGGCCCCGACGCGGATGTCGGCGGCGGCGATGCCCCGGCCGTCGAGCCGGCGGACGATGGCCTCGATCTCCTCGAAGGTCATGACGGATCGTCCGGAGCGGCGAGGCGGAACAGCACGGCGCCGCGCGTCACCAGCGTGTCGTTGCCGGCGGCGATGGCGGCGATGCGGCCGGCGCGATCGGCCTCGATGGGGTTCAGCATCTTCATCGCCTCGAGAAGGCCGATGGTCTGCCCTTCCTCGACGCGGTCGCCGATCTCGACGAATGGCGGCGCGTCTGGCGACGGCGACCGATAGAAGGTGCCGGTGAGGCCGGCGACGATCAGGTGATCCTGAGCTGACGCCGGCTCCGGCGCCGAAGCGGCGGCTTGTGGGGCTGGAGCTTCCGGCCGGACGGTGCCCTTGCCGTCCTTGACGAGGCGGATATGGACCTCGCCTTCCTCGAACTCGATTTCCCTGAGGCCGGACGCGTGAAGGAGCGCCACGAGGCGGTCGACGAGCGCGTCGTCCATCATGCCTTGCCCGCGAAGGCGGCGAGCACGACGCCCTCGGCGGCGAGGCGTTCGCCGAGCAGGCGCGCCGTCACCACCGCCGTCGGGTTGTCGCCGTGGACGCAGATGGAGTCGATGGCGGTCGGCAGCACCTTGCCGGTGACCGACACGATCTCGCCGGTCTCGACCATGCGGCAGGCCCGCTCGACCGCCTCGGCCGGGTCGTGGACGAAGGCGCCGGGCCGGGCGCGCGGCATCAGGCTGCCGTCGTCCTGATAGCCGCGATCGGCGTAGACCTCGGAATAGGTGCCGAGGCCGGCGTCGCGGGCGAGCTGGTGCTGCTTGCCGTGGGCGATGGCGAGGCAGGCGAGCGAGGCGTCGACGCCTTTGATCGCCCGGACGCTGGCGGCGGCGATGTCGGGGTCGGCCACCGCCAGGTTGGCGAGGGCGCCGTGCAGCTTGACATAGACGATCGGGTGGCCGGCCAGCGCCGACAAGGCGGCCGCCGCGCCGATCTGGTAGGCGATCAGCCGCTCGATCTCGCCGGCCGAATAGGGCAGGGCGCGCCGGCCGAAGCCCCAGAGGTCGGGAAAGCCGGGATGGGCGCCGACGGCAACGCTGCCGGCCTTGGCGAGGCGGAAAGTCTCGACCATGATCTCGGGATCGCCGGCGTGCAGGCCGCAGGCGACGTTGGCCGAGGTGATCACGTCGAGCAGCGCGGCGTCGTCGCCGATGCGATAGGCGCCGAAGCCCTCGCCGAGGTCGGCGTTGAGATCGACGGCGCGAGGAAGGACAGCAGTCATCGCGGCGGTCTCCGGTTGATCCAGACCAATATAGAGGCTGGGACGGCGAACGGAAGGCATGAGAGACCGTTTGGGAAATTCTACTCCGGCGGCCGTCTGACGCGACTTTCTGCGCTTCCGGTGCTCACGGACCTCAAAGTTCGCTGCGCTCCGGTTCTCGAAAGCCGTGCCAGCCGACTCTCCGGAGCGAATTTCCCAAACGGTCTCTAGGGGGCTTGGCCGCTGGCTTTCGCGCCGGACAATGGATAGGGTGCGCCGCGCAACCCGCCGGACCACGCCATGACCACTCTCTCTCCGCCCGACCAGCAGGTTCTCACCGAGGACGACAAGACCAAGATCGTCGTCACCGCGCTTCTCTGCATGTTCCTCGCCGCGCTCGACCAGACCATCGTCACGCCGGCCCTGCCGGTGATGGGCGCCTCGCTCGGCGGCGGCGAATGGGTGTCGTGGATCGTCTCGGCCTATTTCCTGACGGCGACGGCGGTGACGCCGCTCTACGGCAAGCTCGCCGATCTCAAGGGGCGGCGGCCGGTGCTCTATGCCGGCGTCGGCATCTTCGTGGCGGGCTCGCTGATCTCGGCGATAGCGCCGTCGATGGCGGTGCTGATCGCCGGCCGCGCCTTGCAGGGGCTCGGCGGCGGCGGGCTGATGGCCCTCGTCCAGACCATCATCGGCGACGTGGCGCCGCCGCGCGAGCGCGGCAAGTACATGGTGTACATCTCCGCCGTCTGGGCGACGTCGAGCGTCGCCGGGCCGGTGCTCGGCGGCCTTCTGGCCGAATATGTCCACTGGTCGGCGATCTTCTGGCTGAACCTGCCGCTCGGCGCGCTGGCCGTCGGCCTGTCGCTGAAGCCGCTGTCCCGCCTGCCGGATATCCGGCGCGACCATCGGCTCGACGTCGCCGGCGCGCTGATGATCATGGCGGCGACGCTGTTGTTCCTGCTGCCGCTGACGCTCGGCGGCCATTCCTATCCCTGGAGCTCGCCGCTGATCCTCGGCATGCTCGCGCTGTCGGCCGCCGCCTTCGTGCTGTTCGCCTGGTACCAATTCCAGCCGGCGGAGCCGCTGCTGCCGCCGCGCATCTTCGGCGACCGGGTGATCACGCTCACCTCGGCCGCTTCCTTCCTGGCGGGCGCCGGCATGTTCGGTCTGTCGGTCTATTTCCCGGTCTACCTGCAATTGATCGACGGCTTCGGCGCCTCGGCGGCCGGCCTGGCGCTGCTCGGGCCGATGATCGGCTCGGTCGCCGGCTCCAACATCTCGGCGCGCATTTTGCGCAAGGGCCGGCGCTACAAGCGGCTGCCGATGATCGGCAGCCTGCTGTCGGCGGTGGCGCTGGCGGCGGTCGGGCTTTTTGCCGGAAACGTGCCGTTCTGGGCGATCGAGGCGCTGGCCGTGCTTACCGCCTTCGGCCAGGGCACGCTGTTCCCGGTCGCCACCGTCATGGTGCAGAACGCCGCCGATCCGCGCGACCTCGGCACGGCCACCGGCGCCTACACCTTCGTGCGCTCGCTGGGCGCCGTCGTCGCCATCGCCGTGCTGGGGGCCATCGTCGGCAGCGCCGGCATCGGCGACCATATCAGCGAGGGCGCGCTCGATCCGGCGGCCCGGGAGGGCGCCGTCGCCGCCTTCCAGGCGCTGTTCGCCACGGCGGCGGTGGCGCAACTGATTTCGCTGGCGCTGCTCGCCCGCATCGAGGAGCGGCCGCTGCGCGGCCGTACGCCGCCGCCCGTCGAGGATTGAGAGTTTGGCCGGATGGTCATCCGGCGAGGGAGGAGTTCGCATGATCCTGCATTGCGTGTTCATGAAGATGCCGGCCGCCGCGTCGTCGGCCAACATCCTGAAGCTCTATGGCGCCGTGGCGGCGCTGAAGTCGTTCATCCCCGGCATGGTCGATTTCAAGGCCGGGCCGAACGCGTCGCCGGAGGGCCTCGGCCACGGCTTCCAGCATGGCTTCGTCGTCACCTTCACCGACGCGGCGGCGCGCGACGCCTATCTCGTCCACCCCGAGCACGTAAAGGTCGGCGACAAGATCGTGGCGGCGGCCGACGGCGGGCTGGACGGCATCCTCGTCTACGACTTCGAGGTCTGAAGATAAAACAAGCCCTGACCGGCGGATTGCCTTGAATTGTGTTGACATTGTCAACACAATGGGTCATGGAGAAGCATGCCGAACGAACAAGCCACCGCCGACGTGAATATCCATCTGCGGGCACGCCCGCAGGATCGGATTCTCATTGACCAGGCGGCCGAGCTGGTCGGCGCGAACCGGTCGCAGTTCATGCTGTCCTCCGCCATCAAGGAGGCCAAGGCCGTTCTCCTCGACCAGACGTCCGTCTACATGAATGCTCCCGCTTTCCAGAAGACCCTCGACTGGATGGATGCCCCGGTCTCGGCCGAAGAGGCCGCCGGCATGAAGCGCCTGATGGCCGCCAAGACGAACTGGTCACGTGGCTGAGCAGAATTTTCCGTTCACGGCGCCGATGCTCCTCCGGGAGGAGCATGACATCGGCGCCTTCAGGTCGGGGGAACCCAGCCTGGACGATTGGCTGCGTGGCCGCGCGCTCGCCAACATGGTCCTGGGGGCCAGCCGCACCTTCGTCTCGTGCCAAACGGGAACCCGGCGGGTTGTCGGGTTCTATGCCCTCTCCATGGGACAAATCCTCAACCAGGAAGCCATTGGCTCGGTTCGGCGGAACATGCCCCGGTTCATTCCGGCCGTCGTTCTCGGCCGTCTCGCGGTCGATGAGAACTGGCAGCGCAACGGCCTTGGCGCGGCGCTTCTCAAGGACGCCGTGCTGCGTTCCCTGCGGGCGGCCGAAGAAGTATCCGCCCGCCTCGTGGTGGTGCATGCGATTTCGCCGGCGGCCGAGGCGTTCTATCTGAGGCATGGGTTTTCACGGCTTCCGGTCGATACGCCGACCTATGCGCTTGACCTGGTGAAGTTCGCCAGAATTTGAGCCGATGGTGGCCGTCAGACGGCTTTCATATCGATTCAACCGTCAAGGCATTGTCGGCGGGCGGCGTTGGCTGTAGAGATTGGGAATGTTGCGGACGATACTTTCGTCTGAGCGACGCTCCTTTTCGCCGACCACCAAAGGCCCATGTCCTTCACCGATCCGCACGACCTCGCCGCCCATCTGCCCGCACCCGACCGCCTCGCGCTGTTCCTCGACGTCGACGGCACGCTGATCGGCCCCACCTACGCCGACCGCGAGCGCGGCATCGCCGCCGACCGCATCGCCCTGATCGGCCGGCTCTACGACCTCATGGATGGCGCGCTGGCCATCGTCAGCGGCCGCTCGGTGGAAACCGTCGATCCGATGTTCACGCCCTTGAGGCTGCCGGTGGCGGCGCTGCAGGGCGCTGATCGCCGCTTTGCCGACGGCCGCCGCTTCACGCCGGTGCAGACGCCGGAGGAGCGGCAGGCGCTCGAGGACATCGCCTCGGTGGTGGCCGACGCCTATCCCACCATGGACATCCAGTGGAAGATCGGCGCGCTGGCCATCGTCTACAACGAGGGCGATCCGCTGGCCGCCAAGGCGGCGGCGCTGGCCGCGCGCCATTCCGGCGGCCACGTGGCGGTGATCCCCGGCCGGGTGTCGATCGACGTGGTGCCCCAAGGGGCCAACAAGGGCTCGGGCATCGCCTTCCTGATGGAACACCGGCCGTTCCTTGGCCGCGTGCCGGTGCACGTCGGCGACGACGTTCCCGACGAGCCCGGCTTCGCCACGTCCCGCGACCTCGGCGGCTACGGCATCACCATCGGCCGCAAGGTGGCCGGTGTCGACCGCCGCCTGCCCGACCACGAGGCGACCTGGGCGATGCTCGCCGCCTACGAGGCGCGCTGGCTGGACGAGACGCGCGCCGCCGCCCAATAGGCGAGGATCGAAAACGGCCGAGCCGCGGATGGCATCGGCCTCGCCCGAAAGATCGAAATGAGATTCGGGCGAGGCTCTGTGGCAGACGGTGAGGAAGAGAATTCATCCGTCCATCGAGCTGCGCCGATTGGCGAACCGCGGACGGAAATCACCGACCCATTCCTTTTTCTCGAAACGCCGCATGACGGCGTCTCGGAAAGGGAATCACTTGGTCAGGTCGGCCCGCTGGTCGAGCAGGGCCTGGGCATTGTCCCTGGTGATGAGCTCGGCGCCGGAATCGATGCGCTTGTCGACCGCCTCGCCCTTGATCGCCGCCAGCGCCTTCTCGACGCCGAGAACGCCCATCTGGTAGTTGGACTGGGCGACGGAGCCGTAGAGGTCGCCGGCCAGGATGGCGTGCAGCGCGTCGTCATCGGCATTGACGCCGATGACCGGCACGTCCTTGCCGTTCTGCTTCAAGGCCCGCATGGCGCCGAGCGCCTCGTCGTCATTGCCGGCGAATACGGCGGCGATGTCCGGCGTCGACTGGAGCACGTTCTGCGTGACCGAGAAGGCGCGTTCGCGGTCGCTGTAGGCCGGCTGGCGGGCGCCGATGACGATACCGGCGGCATCGAGCCTTTCCTTGGCGCCGTCGACGCGGTCGGTCATGGCCGGATTGCCCGGCGCGCCGTCGAGCAGCAGCACCTTGTCGCCCTTCTTCAGCACCTTGACCAGCGCCTCGCCACCGGCCTGGCCGGCGGCGTAGTTGTCGGTGCCGATGAAGGTGACGTAGTCGGTGAAGCCTTCCGGCATGCCGGTGTCGACCAGAATGACCGGGATCTTCGCCTGGGCAAACTTGTTCAGCACGCCGACGGCGGTGGGCGGCTGCGACGGCGAGAAGATCAGGGCGTCGGGCTTCTGGGCCAGGACATCCTGGACCATGTTGATCTGCTGCTCGACGGCGTCCTCGGTCGGCGGCCCGAGCACGACCAGATCGGCGCCGTTCTTGTCGGCCGCCTCCCTGGCGCCGGCCACGACGATCTGCCAGTAGGGCGCGCTGAGCGTCTTGAGGATCATGGCGAGCTTGGGCTTCTCGGCGGCAGAGGCGCTGCCGATACCGAGAGCCATGGCGGCGACGGTCAGGGCCAGCGCAATACGAAAGCACTTCATTTGGAATCCTCCCATTCGTGTTGGTCGCTTGGATCAGGGCGGCGCAGTGGATCGTGGCCTCCTCCGCCAGGACCGCCGCTCCGCGTCTCACAGGAGCAACCGGCAGAGTTGATCCGATCTCTGCCGTCCATGAGATCGATTAAGTGCCTAAACCATAGGGTCCTGGAGCCGGGTCTCCACTGCCCCGGCCTGTCGATACCCGTCGATTGCTTCCGACGGGCGCGTCATGGCCGCGCCCGTCTTTTGATGCCCGTGGGGTTTCTCTCTCAGACTCTCGCCGGTGTTGCCCGCAGGCTCATTCCGGATAGGAACCAGGAATCTGCTGGTCGTAGTCGACGAGGGCGCCGGTCATGACGCCGGCGCTCGGAGCCAGCATGAAGCTGGCGAGGCAGGCGAGTTGGTAGGGCTTGGCCAGCTGCTTCATAGGTTGCCCTGCCTCGGCCCGTTCCAGCCAGCCATCGGTGGCGCCGTGGAACTTGCGCTGGGTGATGTCCTCGCCTGGGGTATCCATCCAGCCCGGCAGGATGGCGTTGCAGCGGATCCGGTCGAATTTGTAGGCGTTGGCGACGTTCTTGGTCAGCGTCGCCAGCGCGCCCTTCGACGCCGAATAGGATGCAAGATAAGACTGGCCGCAGTGAGCGCAGTTGGAAACGATGTTCAGGATGGCGCCGCCGCCGCCTTCGGCAAGGCGATGCCTGACAAACCCTTGCATGAGGAAGTAGGGGGCGCGGACGTTGGTGGCGAACATCCGGTCGAACTGGTCCAACGTTCCGTCGACCAGCGTGTCGCGGGCGCCGAGAGCGGCGGCGTTGACCAGCACGTTGACGGTGCCGAGCTCGCGGATGGCGGTGTTGATCAGCCCCAGACAGGAGGCGACATCGGTGAGGTCCAGCGCCACCGCCTTGACCGTGATCCCCCGGGCGCGAAGCTCGGCGGCGGAGGCCTCCACCTTCTCGGCGTTGAGATCGGCCAGCACGACGCGGCGGCAACCCTCGTCGACCAACTGGGTGGCGATGGCCAGCCCCAGTCCCTGGGCGCCGCCGGTGACCACGGCGGCACTGTCGGCATGACGGTTCATTGTGTCAGACATTTGCAAACTCCTGATCGGGTCCGGTGAGCTCGATGGTCTTTCCCTGCTTGCGCGAAGCGGTCGCGGCCTCGGCCAGATAGGCCGCCATCAGGCCGTCGATGGCGTTGACCGGCATGTCCCGACCCTCGCGGGCGCAGTCGAGGAACAGCCGGATTTCCGCGGCGTAGCTCGGGCCATAGCGCTCCATGAAGAACTCAAGGATCGGCGCTTGCGTGCCGGGGTTCTCGTTGGTGAAACGCTGGAAGCCCGACTGGCGCGGATTGTCGGAGATCACCATGCCGGTCGAGCCGAAGGCCTCGAGGCGCTGGTCGAAGCCGAAGGCGCAGCGGCGCGAATTGTGGATGGTGACGATGGTGCCGTCGGCGGCGACCAGCGTCACGGCGGCGGTGTCGATGTCGCCGAGACGGCCGATCTCCGGATCGATGATCGACGAGCCGTGGGCGGTGACCGAGACGAAGTCCTGCCGGGTGATGGCGCGAGCCATGTCGAAGTCGTGGATCATCATGTCGCGGAACAGGCCGCCGGAGCGGGGCACGTAGTCGAGCGGTGGCGGGAACGGATCGCGGCTGGTGATGATCAGTTGCTCGAGCCGGCCGACCGCGCCGCCATGGACCGCTTGGCGCACCGAGGCGTGACCGTGATCGTAGCGGCGGTTGAAGCCGAGGAAGACGCGCCGCGCGGCCGTCTCGCCGATGGCGGCGACGCACTTGCGGGCCGCCGCGTAGCTGCTGGCCAGCGGCTTCTCGCAGAGCACCGGCTTGCCGGTCTTCACCGCTTCCAGCACCAGGTCGACGTGAGTGTCCGACGAGGTGGCGATGACGATGGCGTCGGCGGCGGCGTCACCCATGGCCTCGGCGGCGGTGGACGCCACGCGGGCGCCGGTCCTGGCGGCGAGGCCTTCCGCCGCCGCCGTGACGGGATCGTAGATCGCCGCCAGCCGGGCGCCGGCTTCGACGATGGCGGCGGCATGGACCTGTCCCATGCGGCCTGCGCCCATGAGGGCAATTCCGGTCATACTTGTCACTCCTCCTGATAATCTCGACTGTTCCTGGATGCCGGACGGCACCACAGCTTCGGCCGGCACGGCCGTCGGATCGGTGGACAAAGGGAGGGGCGCTGAGTGATGCACGCGCCGTCTGCCGGGCAACGCCTCGATGAGGCAGTCCTCCTCCCTTCGAAGCCCTGCCGCAGGCAGGCGCTTCGCTGCTGTTTTGTTTACTGTTTTCGCTGCGATGCCCGTGACCGGCCGATACTTAGCTTGCCGGCGCCCGTCCCCGTTGGTTCCTCGACTTGAAAATTATTTGGTCTTTTCCATTCAGTCGAGTTGATTTATGATGGGAAACCATCATACTAAGGCCATGAGCAACAAAGCGACCCTGATCCGCATCGCGGAAGCCGCCGGCGTCAGCATCAGCACGGTGGATCGCGTCGTTAACAGCCGCGGCGGCGTTTCACCCGATACCGAGGCCAAGGTTCTGGAATGGGCGACCAGGCTCAATCTCGATCGCCGCCTCTTCCGCAGTCACCTCAGGACGCTGCGCGTGGCGGTGATGATGCAGTCGCCGCACAATCCGTTCTTCGAGGCGCTGCGCGACGCCTTCAGCGACCTCAACCTGACCATGGCCGATCTCAGGATCACCAGCTTCGTCCACTACATCGACGTCAACGACTTCGCGGGCACCAGCCGCAAGATCGAGCAGGTGGCGGCCGGCTACGACGGGCTGATCGTCACCTGTCCCAACGATCCGAAGATTTCCGAAGCCCTTCGCCGCGTCTCGCGGAAGATCCCGATCGTGACGCTGGTCACCGACCTGCCGGACAGCGGCCGCATCGCCTATGTCGGCTCCAACAACCGCCAGACCGGCCGGGTGGCCGGCGAGCTGATGGGGCGTTTCCTCGGCGGCGAGGGCGGCGACATCCTGCTCGTCCTCGGCCTGCAGCGCATGGCCGGGCACGAGGAGCGGGAGATGGGGTTCCGCTCGGTACTGCGCGAGCGCTTCCCGTCCTGCCGGATCGTCGCCGCCCTGGAAAGCGGCGAGAACCGCGAAAGGGCCGGACAGGTCGTTCTCGACGCGCTGCGCGAATATCCCGGAATCCGGGGCATCTACAATGTCTCGGCCGGCAACTCGGCCATCGTTCAGGCCATCGGCTCGCTCGGCCTCACCCACAAGATCGTGCTGATCACCCACGAACTCACCGAGGCGCGCCGGCAGATGCTCCTCGACGGTGCTCTCGACGCTGTCATCGACCAGAACCCGCGGCTCGAAGCCCAGCGCGCCCTGGAGGTGCTGGGGCGGAATTTCCAAAGAGGCGAGTCCGGTACCACCGGCGGGGAATACACCCCGTTTCAGATATTTATCCGGGAAAACTGCCCGACCATTTCCTATTGAGGCTTTTCGGGCGGGTGGTCTGTTTGTTGGCTGCGCATCCGCTTATCCGAAAAGTCTCACACCTTTTCGGGCGGATGCGTCAGCCGACGGCGATCCGCAAATAGGTGGTGTCGTCGAAATAGTCGCGGCCCGGCATGAACGGTCGCGAGCCCATGACCAGGTCCACCATCAGCGGATCGTTTTCCCGGATGCGGGTGATCTCGGCGAGGCCTTCGGCAAGGGTTGCCGGCGGTGACAGGAAGCCGTCGGAGGCGAGCACGATGTCGCGGGCGGCCGTCGCCTCGATCACCTCGACGAAGCGGTCGGGCACGAAGGTGCCGGCCAGGCCGCCGTAGGCGAGGGGATCGTCGCTGTCGAGGTTGAGAAAGGCGTGCTGGGCGGTGACCAGCGGCCGGAAGGGCTGCTCCATGGTCGGCACCCGCCGCTCGGCCTCGAGGTTGGTCAGCCCGAGGCGGAGGCGCGCCCGGATGACGGCGCAGCGGAATTCGTAGCCGATGCGGTCGATCTCCTTGCCGCCGGGATAAGCGCGGCCGTCGATGCGGACGTGGCAGTCGCCGACCCGCCAGACCTCGCCGCGCGCCCGCGACCAGACGGCGGCCACCGCCGACGGACGCATCAGCGTTTCATCCGGCCAGTCGCCGATCGCCGCCGCGATATTCGCCGTGGCGCGGTCGACGAAGTCGCGAACCGTGGCGGCCGGCGGGAGCTCTTTGACCGCCCGCTCCACCGCCTCGGCGGCGACGATGCCGCCCGGCCGGTCGCCGATCGGGCCGGAGGAGGTGGCGCCGTCGATGACGGCGGCGAAGTCGTCGGTGACGACCAGCCGATCCTCCTTTTTCGCCTCCGACTCCTTGCCGGTGGCGCACAGGCTTTCGACCACCCGGAAGGGACGCAGGGAAGCGGTCATGCCGATATCCTCAATCCGCGTGGCCGGTGATCTTCGGCAGGTAGTCGCCGCCGTGCTCGACCCAGAAGCGATACATCGCCTCGGCCGACGGCAGCAGCCGCTTGTCGGTGCGGCGGACGACGTGCCAGGTCTTCATGAGCGGCAGGCCGATGACATCCATGATGACGAGGCGGCCGGCATCGACCTCGGCGGCGATGGTGTGCGAGGAGATGAAGGAGATGCCGAGGCCGGCCATCACCGCCTGCTTGATGGTCTCGTTGGAGCCCATCTCGAACTCGCGGATGTCGCGGCCGCCGTCGTGCTGGCTCATCAGTTGGGCGAAGGAATGGCGGGTGCCGGAATTGGCCTCGCGCACCAGGAAGGTCTCGCCCATCAAGGCTTCGATGGGGATGTTGCGCTCGCGGGCCAACGGATGGTCGGGCGCGCAGATGATCACCTGCGGATGCTGGCCGATCGCCTTGGCCTCGACGTCGAACTCGCCCGGCGGCCGGCCCATGACGGCGAGGTCGACCTCGTAGTTCCTGAGGCGCAGGATGGTCTCGTCGCGGTTGCCGACGATGAAGTCGATATCGACCTTCGGCCGCTCCCGGCGGAAGGCGGCGAGCACGGTCGGCGCGAAATAGCGGGCGGTGGAGACGACGCCGACGGCGACGCGGCCGGAGCCCGCCTCGCGCATCTCGGCCAGCGCGCCGGAGCATTCGTTGAGTAGCGCCTCGATGCGGTCGAGCGTGCTGGCGATCTCCCTGCCGGCCGAGGTGGCGATGAAACGGTCGCCGACGCGCTCCACCAGCGGCAGGCCGACCAGGTCTTCCAGCGCCTTGACCTGGGCGGTGATGGCCGGCGGCGTGACGTTCATGGCCGAGGAGGCGGCGGTGACGGTGCCGGTCTTGATGACCGCCGACAGGAATCGTAGCTGCTTCAGGGTTGTGTGGCGCATGCTCGGATTCCCGCCCCTCCATGTTTCGATGCCGGCAAGGCCGGGCGGCGACGCCTGCCCGGACTCACGATGGTCTTCCCGAGCTTACCGCAAGCTCTCGCCGGACACCATTTGCCGGACGCCGTTTCGACCATTGTCACGGGGAAAAGATTGAATACCGATCCCGTCCCCGTCGGTCCCCTCGGTGCTCGTCAAAAGCGACGGTATCGTGACCGGAGCGCCACAATCGGCAGATGATGAGCAAAGGGACGGCCGCTGGCCGTTGACGCTCCGGCGGACGCCCGGCAGGATCGAGCCGTCGCAACAGGAGCGTGGATGTCACGTCTGTCTGAATCCCGGTGACGGCCCGCCCGGCATGCTGCCGGCAACGCGGGCCGATCCAATGCCGCCCCGGAAGCCTCGATGCTTCCGGAACGCTTTGGTGCGCCCAAGCGGCGCTACTTCCGGACTTCAGACCATGGATATTTCACGCGCCGAGCAGCGCATCCTGCACCTGCTCGCCCAGGGCGGACGCATCGACATCGTCCGCGACGAACGCGGCGACATCGAGGAGCTCGCCTGCTACAGCCGCGACGGCTGGCTCTACACCGATTTCAGCCTGCTCCTGTTCCGCAAGTTGAAGAACAAGCGGGCGATCGCCTCCAGGGGCGGCCAACCCTATCGCATCACGCCGCGCGGGCTGGAACTGGTACGCTCCCAGCCGGATAACAGATGAAGCAAGTACCGGCGGTGGCGTCATCCGCCGTCGCCGGTACTTGATCGATTACGGCTCGATTTTCACCCCGCGTGGGGAAACGGGGTTAGCGCTCGGCAGCGTCTTGCTTTAAGAACGTCTTACTCCTGAACACCTTTTGCCGGAACGCTCCTTCATGACCGTCAAGATTGCTCCTTCCGTATTGTCGTCGGATTTCGCGCGCCTCGGCGAAGAACTGGCCGCCGTCGAGGCGGCCGGCGGCGACTGGATCCACATCGACATCATGGACGGCCACTTCGTGCCCAACATCACCTTCGGCCCGGCGGTGGTGAAGGCGATGCGGCCGCACAGCAGCCTGCCGTTCGACGTGCACCTGATGATCGAGCCGGCCGATCCGTTCATCGCCGCCTTCGCCGAGGCCGGCGCCGACGTGATCTCCGTCCACAAGGAAGGCGGGCCGCACGTCCACCGCTCGCTGCAGGTGATCCGTTCGCTCGGCAAGAAGGCCGGCGTGGTGCTCAACCCCGGTACCGACGTCGGTGGCCTCGAGTATATGCTCGACGAGATCGACCTGGTGCTGGTGATGACCGTCAACCCCGGCTTCGGCGGCCAGGCGTTCATTCCGGCCGTCGTCGAGAAGGTGAAGAAGGTGAAGGCGCTCACCGGCGACCGGCCCATCCACATCGAGATCGACGGCGGCGTTTCCACCGCCAACGCCGGCCTCCTGGCCCGCGCCGGCGCCGACGTGCTGGTGGCCGGCACGTCGGTGTTCAAGGGCGGCACCGAGGCCGATTACCGCCGCAACATCCAAGCCCTGAGAGACAGTCTATGAGCATTCGCGCCCTGATTTTCGACCTCGACGGCACGCTGGTCGACAGCCTGCCCGACCTCGCCGAGGCGGTGAACGACCTGATGGCCGCCAACGGCCTTGCCCCGCATGCAACACGCGCCGTGGCGTCGATGGTCGGCAAGGGCGTGCCGGTGCTGGTGCAGAAGGCCTTCGCCGCCCATGGCGTGATCGTCGCCGGCGAGGTGCTCGACGCGCATGTGAAGACCTATCTCGGCTTCTACGAGCCGCGCGCCACCCGCCTGACGCGGCTGTTCCCGCACGCCGCCGACATGGTGAAGGAACTGGCGAAGAGCTATCGGCTGGCCGTCTGCACCAACAAGCCGGCGGCGGTGTCGCGCGAGATCGTCGACAGCCTGGGCATCGGCGCGGAGATCGCCGTGGTGGTCGGCGGCGACAGCGGCGTCACCCCCAAGCCGGCGCCCGACATGCTGTGGCTGGTGGCCGAGCGGCTCGGCCTTCCGAAGGAAGACGTGCTGATGGTCGGCGACAGCGCCAACGACGTCGCCTCGGCCAAGGCGGCCGGCATCAAGGTGGCGGTGGTGCGCTACGGCTACACCGACATTCCCGCCGACGAGCTCAAGGCGGATTTCGTGATGGACGATTTCCGGGGTCTTCCGGCAGTATTGGAGAAGCTTCAGTAGAGCATTTTCGAGCGAAGTGGACACCGATTCCCGCTTTTCCAAAGGATGCTCAGGCCGAGAGGGCGTGATGGCACCGATCAAGGCGCTGATCTTCGATGTCGACGGCACGCTGGCGGAAACCGAGGAGGTCCATCGCCTCGCCTTCAATCGCGCCTTCGCGGAAGCCGGCCTGTCCTGGGTGTGGGAGCCCGACTTCTACGGCGAACTGCTGGCCGTGCATGGCGGCCGGGCGCGCCTCGTCCATTTCATCGAGCATTACGCACCACCGATGGCCGAAATCGGCCGGCAGAAGGTCGACGAGCTGCACGCCGCCAAGACGCGGCTGTTCGCCAAGCTGGTCGACCGGCGGCTGGCCCGGCCGCGGCCCGGCATCGAGCGGCTGATCGACGACGCCCGCTCGCAGGGGCTCGCCGTGGTGCTGGCCACCACATCGAGCATCGAGAACGCCGAGGCGCTGATCCTGGCCAATTTCGGGCTCGACGGCCTCGAAAAGATCACCGCCATCGTCGGCGGCGCCGGCGCGGTGCGGCCGAAGCCGGCGCCCGACGTCTACCAGCAGGCGCTGGCCCGGCTCGATCTGACGCCGCGCGCGGCGATCGTCTTCGAAGACAACGGCCCCGGTCTGGCGGCGGCCACGGCGGCCGGCATCCGCACCATCGTCACGCCGAGCCGCTATGCCGGCGGCGACGACTTCAGCACCGCCTTTGCCGTGCTGTCGCATCTCGGCGATACCTTCGAGCCCTACCAGCACATCGCCGGCGTCGGCGATGAGGGCGGCACCGACATGGTGACGGTGGCCGCCTTGCAGCGCTGGGTGTCCGACGACGACGACATGCTCGGTCTGCTGACCATCGGCGGCAAGCCGGTGTATTGACCGAGCGGCCTATATTTGCCTGTTGCTCTTTTCGGCCCGAGGTCCTGCGCCTTCGCGCAGGATGACAGATTTATATATAGGAAACATATGGATAGCCTACCTATAGGTTGTCATCCTACGCGAAGGCGTAGGACCTCGGGCAGGATAGAGCAAGGGGCCGATATAGGTCGCCTGCACGATACGGCCGGCTACAGCCCAACGGGGAAGCCCTTGAACGGCTTGATCTCCTTCAGCACGAAGGTGGTCTGCATCTCCTTGATGCGCGGCAGCCGGCGGATCACCGTCATGGCGAAATCGGCGTAGGTGTCGAGGTCGGGCGACACCACCTGCAACAGGAAGTCGGCGTCGCCGGCGATCGAATAGCAGGCGATCACCTCGCGCAGGCGGGCGACGCTCCTGGAGAATTCCTCGGCTTCCGCCTCGCTGTGGCTGTCGATCTTGACGCGGACGAAGGCGAGTACGCCGAGGCCGATCTTCTGCCGGTCGAGCGCGGCGCGGTAGCCGCCGATGACGCCGCTGTCCTCGAGCTGCCGCACCCGCCGCCAGCAGGGCGATGTCGACAGGCCGGCCTCAGCGGCGAGCGCCTGGTTGGTCAGGCGACCGTCGGCCTGCAACGCGTCGAGAATCCTGATGTCGACCGGTTCGAGCGATGAATTCGGCATGCCGTACCTGTTGTCAGCTTGAAATCGGTAGATTCTACCACATTCGGCGAATCCGATGCAAACTCCGGCAGAAATTGTCGTGACGGGCGGGATATCCTGCCGGCGTTCAACCATCGTTCCGGAGTGATCATGCCGCCCGACAGCCGCCTCGCCATCGTCGTCAATCCCGAGCTGCCGCCCGGTCTTCTCGCCAACACGGTCGGCGCCATCGGCATCGGTCTCGGCGCCCGCCTGGCGTGGCTCGGCAACCGGCCGCTGACCGACGCCGACGGCCGGACCATCGACGACAGCTCCATCCTGCCGGTCCCCATCCTGGCGGCGGCGCCCGAGGCCATCGGCGCACTGATGCTGAAGGCGATGCCGCGCGGCGACGACGGCGCGCTGGTGGTGTTTCCCGCCTTCTCGCGGTCGCTGCACGACTATCGGGAGTACGAGGCGCTACTGCCGGAAAAGCACCTTGCCGACGAGACGATCGATGGTCTCGGCCTGTGCGGCCCGGCCAAGTGGGTCAAGTCGCTGACCGGCTCGCTGCGGCTGTTGCGCTGATCGTCAGCGGAACGGCCGGCTCAGGAAGGGCGATCCCCTGAGGCCGAAGCGCCAGAGGCGGTCGGCGGCCCTGGTGATGCCGATGCGCGGGCCGGTGACGATGTCGGGCGCGCCGTCGCGCGGGATCAGGCGGAAGGGCGGCGCGTCGAGCGACAGGCCGTCGTGGGCGATGGTTATGCCGAGCGCCTCGGTCAGCCGGCCGGGGCCGGAGGCGAGGAGGCGCGGCTCGGCCATGCCCCGCCGTTCCGCCATCGTCGTCAGGCCGACGGTCGGCTCGATCGCCCGCACCAGCACGGCGGCGCCGTGGCCGGCCGGACCGGTGACGATGTTGAAGCACCAGTGGACGCCGTAGGAGCGGTAGACGTAGGCGGTGAGCGGCGGGCCGAACATCGCCCGGTTGCGGGGGCGCTCGCCGGCGAAGGAGTGCGAGGCGGGGTCGTCGGCCTCGTAGGCCTCGGTCTCGACGATGACGCCGCCGACGCCATCGACCGTCAGCGTGGCGCCGATCAGGAGCGGCGCCAGTTCGGCGGCGGGGACGGCGGAAAGGGCGGCGATCATCGTGTCTCCCGGGAATTGATGCGGCGGGCGAGGCCGTCGGCGAGGCGGTCGGCGACGAAGCGGACGCGGCGGTTCGGCCGGAGGTCCTCGTGATAGGCGAGCCAGAGCGGCAGCGCAAAGCCGATGTCTTCGACCGGAAGGCGGACGACGCGCGGCTCGGCCTCGGCGATCGGCACCTGCACGAAGCCGATGCCGGCACCGGCGATCACCATCTGCCAGCCGACGACGTGATCGTCGCAGCGGATGGGAAACCATTCGCGCGGTACCGGCATGCCGAAGCGGGCAAAGCCCTGCAACAACTCGTCGGCCCGGTCGAGGCCGATGATGTCGTGATCGAGCAGGTCGGCCAGCGTGGCCGGCGTGCCGCGCCGGGCGAGGTAGGCGGGCGCGGCATAGACGGCGAGCGGGATGTCGCCGATGCGGCGGCGGACCAGTTGGGCCTGCCGCGGCTCGTACATGCGCAGCGCGATGTCGGCGTCGCGGCGCAGCAGGTTCTGCGTCTCGTCGCTGGCGACGATCTCGATGTCGACGGCCGGCTCCTCGACATGCAGCGCCGCGACGATGTCCGGCAGCAGGTAGGTCGCCACCATGCGGCTCGCCGTGACGCGCACCGTGCCGGCGAGGCTGTCGCCGGCGCCGCTCGCCTTGCGCTCCAGCGCCATGGCCGCCTCGCCCATGCGGCGGGCGTCCTCGACGAGGTCGAGGGCGGCCGGCGTCGGCTCGAGGCCGCGCGGCTGGCGGCGGAACAGCGGGGCGCCGAGCGTCTCCTCGAGCTCGCGGATGTGCCGGCCGACGGTGGGCTGGACGAGGCCGAGCCGCTCGGCGGCGGCCGACAGCGAGCCGGTGTCGATCACGGCGAGGAAGGAGCGGAGAAGAGTCCAGTCGAGCATTTATCCATGCAGAAATGAATATCGTGTCGGTCAATATAGTGAATTGATATGCGAAATGAAACTATCCATTTTGTCGGGCCAGAGGTTGCCGTCGCCACCCCTCTCCCTGTTCCCTCCCCCACAAGGGGGGAGGGGACGGCAGGATCGGCCGACCCATTTTCGGGGCAAGTCGAGCCTTCCAGAAGGGGGTAGATTCAAGCTGCGTCCCCTCCCCCCTTGTGGGGGAGGGAACAGGGAGAGGGGTGATAGGCGGCTGGATATCAAGTATTTGTAATAACTTATTTTTCAGGAGTTCATCATGACCGGTCATGTCCTCGTCCTCGGCGCTCTCGGTGGCGTCGGCCAGGCGGTTGCCGAGGAATTCCATCGCCGGGGCTGGCAGGTGTCCGGCCTGGTGCGCAAGGGGCGGGCCGGCGAGCTGCCGGACTGGGTTTGGCCGGTGGAGGCCGATCTCCAAGACGCCGAAGCGGTCGCCAAGGCGGCCAGCTCGCCTGTTGACGTGGTGTTCGACGGCCTCAACGCGCCCTATCACCGCTGGGCCGAGCTGGCGAGGCCGCTTTACGCCGCCGCGCTGGCCATCGCCGAGCGGCTCGGGGCGCTGCATCTGTTCCCCGGCAGCGTCTACGGCTTCGGCGAGGGCATGCCGGACCGGCTGACGCCGGATATTTCCTTTGCTCCGACCTCGGAGAAGGGCCGCATCCGCGTCGACATTGAGCGCAGCTTTGCCGAGGCGGCGCGCGACGGTCGGGTTCGCACCGTTATCCTGAGGGCCGGCGACTTCTTCGGCCCGACCATTTCCGGCCAGAGCTGGCTTTCCGCCTTCATCGCCACCAGGGCGAGGCAGGGCGTCATCCGGTCGCCGGGGCCGACGGATGTGCCGCATGCCTGGGCCTACCTGCCCGATCTCGCCCGCGCCTTCGTGGAGCTGGCCGGGCAGCGCGATCGCCTCGGCGCCTTCGAGGTGTTCCATTTCGAGGGGCATACCGCCTCGATCGCCGATATCGCCGCGGCGGCCGGCGTCGCCTACCGGCGGCCGATGCGGGTGCGGCGGGTGCCCGGCTTGGTCTTCACGCTGATCGGCCTCATCGATCCGGTGGTCCGCGCTTCGCGCGAAATGGCCTATCTCTGGCGGGTGCCGCACCGGCTCATCGACCGCCGCCTCGAAACGGTGACGGGGCCGCTCGTGGCGACCCCGCTGGAAAAAGCATTGGCGTCGATCCGGGTCTGACCTCACCGGCGACTTCCAGCCGGTGAGACCTTACGCCATCTCGACGACGATCTTGCCGAACGGCCCTCGATCGAGGTGGTCGAGGGCCGCCGAGAAATCCGCGAGCGGGTATTTCCGATCGATCGCCGGCTTGAGGCCGATGCGATCCACCGCCGCGACGAGATCTTCCAGCGCCCGGCGATGGCCGACGCCGATCCCCCGCAGCGTGACGTTCTTCAGCATCAGCGGGCCGGCGGGGGCCGCGACGTCGAAGCCTTCCAGCACGCCGATCTGGTAGATGCGGCCACCGATCGCCGCCGCCCGCACGGCCTTTTCGAGATGGGCGCCGCCGACCAGCTCGAGGATATGGTCGGCCCCATCGTCGGCGGTCAGGCGATAGACGGCTTCCACCCAGTCTTCCGACGACCGATCGATGCCGTGATCGGCGCCGAGCGCCTTCGCGCGTGCCAGCTTCTCCGCGCTGCCGGAGACGACGATCACGGCCGCGCCATGCGCCTTGGCGATCTGCAGGCCGAACAGGGCGACGCCGCCGGTCCCCTCGATCAGCACGGTCTCTCCGGCATGGACTTGACCCTTTTCAACCAGTGCGAACCAGGCGGTCAATCCGGCGCAGGGCAGGGTGCTGGCCTCGCCATCGTCGAGCGAGGATGGCGCGCGTACGAACCAGTCCTCGGGGAAGGCGACATATTCCGCGAGCACGCCGGCATAGGTGCCCCCGAGCGTCCGGTAAGGCGGTAGGCGGCCGCTGCCGAGCGGCGTGCCATCGATCCAGCCCGGCGCGAAAGTCGAGATGACGCGATCGCCGACGGCAAAGCGCGTCACCCCGTCGCCGACCGCCTGCACCGTTCCGGCGAGATCGGAGCCGGGCGTAAAGGGAAAGACGAGCGGCAGGCCCATGCCGCCTTCGATCACCAGCTTGTCGCGGTAGTTGAGCGACACCGCCGCCACCTTCACCAGCAGCTCGCCGGGCCTGGGCTCGGGGATAGGTGCATCCGTCAGTGCCAGCCTGTCGCGGCCGATCCCGTCCATCTGCCAACGCTTCATGCTTGCCGCCATCGTTCGCTCCTTGTCGTGAATCTACGGGGCGCAGCATATCGTTGAGCATCGGGAGCCAGTGATGACATATATTCCAGGCATCGGTTCCTGGTGGATGACAATCATGAGCGAAATGCTGAACGGCGTGGACGTCTTCGTGGCGGCGGTGGAAACGGGAAGCTTCGCCGCGGCGGCCGAGCGGCTGCATGTGACCCGCTCGGCGGTGGCCAAGACGATCGCGCGGATGGAAGCGCGGCTCGATGTCCGCCTGCTTCATCGCACGACGCGCAGTCTGGCGCTCACCGAGGACGGGCAGGGCTATTACGAGCACTGCCTGCGTGCCCTGGAAGAGCTGCGCGCCGGCGAGACGGCCCTGGATTCGGGCCGGCGCGAGGCGGCGGGGCGGCTGCGCGTGTCCGTGCCGACGCTGTTCGGGAGGCGCTGCGTGGCGCCGGTGCTGGCGCGGCTGGCGGCGCGGCATCCCCGGCTCGAACTCGATCTATCCTTCAGCGATCGCCAGGTGGACCTGATCGAAGACGGTTTCGATCTGGCGATCCGCAACGGCGAGATCGGCGACGGCACTGGCCTCATGACCCGGACGGTAAGCCTGCAACGCATGTCGGTTTGCGCCTCGCCGGCCTATCTCGACCGCAACGGGCGGCCGGAAAGCCTCGACGATCTCAGCGCCCATCAGGCGATCACCTACGGCCGCGCCGACCGCATCAGGACCTGGCAATTTCCGACCGGTGACGGCGGCCTGCGCGAGGCGACGCCGCCCAGCCGAATGCGGTTCGACGACCTCGAGGCGCTCGCCGATGCGGCGGAAGCCGGCTATGGGCTCGCCTGGCTGCCGTGCTGGCTGATCCGCGACAGGGTGAGGCTCGGCGCCCTCGTTCCCCTGCTCGACAATACGCCTCGCCTCGTGTTCAGGACGCACGCCCTCTGGCCGGAGACGCCGCACCTGCCGCTGCGCGTCCGGTTCGCCATCGATGCGCTGGCGACCGCGCTTCCGGGAAGCGCCGAGCTGTGAATACGGCAAGGCGCCTGGACCTAGAGCAGCTCGCCCTGCACGGCGAAGCAGGCGACGTCGGCGTTGCCGCCGGGTGCCTTCAGGAGCTTCGGCGTGTCGACGTCGCAGGGCTCGTAGGCGAAGGGACAGCGCGGATGGAAGGCGCAGCCCTTGGGCGGGCGCAACGGCGACGGCAGCTCGCCGGTGAGGCGGATGCGCTCGCGCCGCTTCTCGGGCTCGGTGGTCGGCGTCGCCGACAGGAGGGCGCGGGTATAGGGATGGCGCGGCGTGTTGAAGATCTCGTCGGCGGTGCCGAACTCGACGGGCCGGCCGAGATACATCACCATCACCTCGTCGGCGATGTGGCGCACCACGGAAAGATCGTGGCTGATGAACAGGTAGGCGAGGCCGAATTCCTGCTGCAGGTCCATCAGGAGGTTCAGCACCTGCGCCTGGATGGAGACGTCGAGCGCCGACACCGGCTCGTCGAGCACCAGGATCTTCGGGTTGAGCATCAGCGCCCGGGCGATGGCGATGCGCTGGCGCTGGCCGCCGGAGAACATGTGCGGATAGCGGTCGTAGTGCTCGGGCCGGAGACCGACCTTCTCCATCATCGCTCGCGCCTTGGCCTGCCGCTCGGCGGCCGACAGCTTGGTGTTGAGGCGCAGCGGCTCCTCCAGGATGGCGCCGACCTTCTGGCGCGGGTTGAGCGAGCCGTAGGGGTCCTGGAAGACGATCTGCACGGTGCGGCGCAGCTCGTGGCTCGGCGCCTGATCGAGATGCACCGGCTTGCCGTCGATGATCAGGTCGCCGGCGGTCGGCGGCTCGATCATGGTGACCAGGCGGGCGAGCGTCGACTTGCCGCAGCCGGATTCGCCGACGACGGCCAGCGTCTTGCCGGCGGTGAGCTTGAAGGAGGCTTCCGACAGCGCCCGCACGGTGGCCGGCTCGGCGAACATGCCGCGCTTCAGGCTGTAGTGGCGGGCGAGGTGCTGGGCCTCGAGGACGACGGTAGGCGAAACGGTAGCGTTCATGCCGAAAGCCTCCGGTCGAGAATGGCGGCCGGGCCGGGATGGCCGACCGGCTTGCCGTGGCTGAGCGGATAGTGGCAGAGCGCGTAGCCGGCGGCCTCTCCCTGGGTGACCGGCGCCTTGTCGACGCAGCGTTCGGTGACGAAGGAGCAGCGCGGGCTGAACAGGCAGCCGGCGGGACGGTCGTACTGGCCGGGCACCACGCCGGCGATCGACGGCAGGCGGCGCGTCGTCGCCCGTTCCGGCAGCGCCGACAGCAGCGCGGCGGTATAGGGATGGTGCGGATCGGCGAACAGCTCGCTGACCGGCTGCTCCTCCACCTTCTGCCCGGCGTATTGCACCGAGACGCGGTTGGCGGTTTCGGCGACGACGCCCATGTCGTGGGTGATCAGCACCAGCGCCATGCCGGTCTCGCGCTGCAGCTTGGCCAGCAGGTCGAGGATCTGCGCCTGGATGGTCACGTCGAGCGCGGTGGTCGGCTCGTCGGCGATCAGCAGCTTGGGATTGCAGGCGATCGCCATGGCGATCATCACGCGCTGGTTCATGCCGCCCGACATCTGGTGCGGGAAGGTGTCGAGGCGCTCGGCGGCCGAGGGGATGCCGACCAGCTCAAGGAGCTCGACGGTGCGGTCGCGGCGGGCGCGCTTGTTGAGGCCGAGGTGGACCTTCAGCACCTCGCCGATCTGCCAGCCGACCGTGTAGCACGGGTTGAGCGAGCTCATCGGCTCCTGGAAGATCATGGCGAGGTCGTTGCCGATGATGCGGCGGCGCTCGCGCGGCGAGATGGTGAGCAGGTCCCGGCCGTCGAACATCATGCGGTCGGCGGTAATGGTCGCCGTCCACGGCAGCAGGCCCATCAGCGCCAGCATGGACACCGACTTGCCCGAGCCGCTTTCGCCGACGATGGAGACGATCTCGCCCGGCTCGACGGCCATCGACACGCCGTCGACGGCGCGGAACTGGCCGCCCACCGTGCGGAAGTCGACCGAGAGGTTGCTGATTTCGAGAATGGGCATCACGACCTCTTCAGCTTCGGATCGAGGGCGTCGCGCAGGCCGTCGCCCATCAGGTTGATGGCCAGCACGGTGATCAGGATGGCCAGGCCCGGGAAGGTCACCACCCACCAGGCGCGGGTGATGAACTCGCGGGCCTCGGCCAGCATGGTGCCCCATTCCGGCGTCGGCGGCTGGGCGCCCATGCCGAGGAAGCCGAGGGCGGCGGCGTCGAGAATGGCGCCGGAAAACGACAGGGCGGCCTGGACGATCAGGGGCGCCATGCAGTTCGGCAGGATGGTGACGAACATCAGCCACAGCGGACCGGCGCCGGAGACGCGGGCGGCCGTCACGTAGTCGCGGTTGCGCTCGGTGAGCACGGCGGCGCGGGTCAGGCGCACATAGTGCGGCTGGGCGACGATGGCGATGGCGATCATCGCGTTGGTGAGGCCGGGGCCGAGGATGGCGACCAGCGTCAGCGCCAGCAAGAGCGACGGGAAGGCGAGGATGATGTCCATGACGCGCATGATCGTCGTGTCGACCCAGCCGCGGAAGAAGCCGGCGAACATGCCGATGACGACGCCGCCGATCAGCGACACCGAGACGACGACCACGCCGATGAACAGCGAGAAGCGGGACCCGAAGATCAGGCGCGACAGGATGTCGCGGCCGAGGGCGTCGGTGCCGAGCAGGAAGATGCCTTCGCTGCCGTGGGTGAGCGGCGGCATCAACAGCGCGTCGCGGAACTGCTGGTCGGGGTCGAACGGGGCGAAGATCGGCGCGGCGATCGCCACGACCACCAGCGCCGCGAACAGCACGAGGCCGGCGACGGCGCCGTGGTTTTCCGAGAAGTAGCGCCAGAATTCCTTGAGGCGCCCCGGACGGACGGAAGCGGAGACGGCGGTCATCGGGTTACCTCTGGTGCCGGATCTTGGGATTGACGAGGCCGTAGAGCATGTCGACGACGAGGTTGACGCCCATGACGATCAGGGCGATCAGCACGAGGCCGCCCTGCACGGCGGGATAGTCGCGGCGGAAGATGGAATCGACCATCCACTTGCCGACGCCCGGCCAGGAGAAGATGGTCTCGGTCAGGATGGCGCCGGCCATCAGCACGCCGATCTGCAGGCCGATGGTGGTGATCACCGGGATCAGGGCATTCCTGAGGGCGTGCACGGCGACGACGCGGAACGGGCTGAGGCCCTTGGCGCGGGCGGTGCGGATATAGTCCTCGCCGAGCACTTCCAGCATGGCCGAGCGCGTCTGGCGGGCGATGACGGCGAGCGGGATGGTGCCGAGCACGATGGTCGGCAGGATCAGGTGGCTCGCCGCCGACTGGAAGGCGCCCGCCTTGCCGGACAGCAGGCTGTCGATCAGCATGAAGCCGGTCACCTTGGGGAAGAAGAACATCAGCGAGATGCGGCCGGACACCGGCGTCCAGCCGAGCGTGCCGGAGAAGACGATGATCAGCAGCAGCGCCCACCAGAAGATCGGCATGGAATAGCCGACCAGCGCGGTGGCCATCGCCGTGTGGTCGAACCAGGAATTGCGCTTGACGGCGGCGATGACGCCGGCCGGCACGCCGAGCACGACGGCGAAGATCACCGCGCAGATCGACAGCTCCAGCGTGGCCGGGAACAGCGTGAAGAACTCGGTGAAGATCGGCTTCTTGGTGGAGATCGAGGTGCCGAAATCGCCGTGCATCAGGTCGCCGAAGTAGTAGATGAACTGCTTCCAGAGCGGCAGGTCGAAGCCGAAGCGGTGCATCAGCTCGGCGTAGCGCTCGGGCGATATGCCGCGCTCGCCGGCGAGCAGCAGCACCGGGTCGCCCGGCAGCAGGCGGATGAAGAAGAAGGCGACCAGGCTGACGCCGATGAAGGTCGGGATCAAAAGGCCGAGGCGTCGGAGAATGAAACCGAACATGATGCGGGGTCAGTCCAGGCTCGAGAGTTGCTTGACGAAGATGTGGGTCGGATGCGTTTCATGGCGGCCGTCGGGAGTCCAGATCGGGGCTTGCCGGACGCCGCTGTCGCGCCAGCCGGCGCGCGCATAGAAGCGGTGGGCGCGGTCGTTGCCGGCCGAACACTGGATCACCGCGTCGCGGACGCCGCGCCGGGCGAGTTGCGTCTCGGCGGCGTCGAGCATGGCGGTGGCAAGGCCGGTGCCGCGCGCCTCGGCGACGACGTAGAACTGGTCGATCTCGTTGCCCTCGACGATGGCAAAGCCGAGGATGCGGCCGTCCGCCTCGGCGACGAGGCAGCCGGCTTCGAGCGGCCCCAGGCGAAGATCGAAGCTCTCCATGGTCCGCTCGGCAACCACGTGCGCCGGCAGCACCGCCCCGTGGCCGTCATGCCAGGCGTCGTGCCACAGCCGGACGACCGCGGCGCGGTCGTCTGGGCGAAAGGGGCGGAAGGCGGTTGCGATGGACATGGGGCTTCCAGTAGCCGCCGGAAACCCGGCCTGCAAGCGACAAGGACGCGATTTGACCATTTTCGCGGCATCAAAATGCCGGGATTTCCGCCATCCTACATGGTTTCCCGCATGAGGGCGGACGCGCGCGGCGTCTTTCGGCTTTGTTTCCCGATGCAAAAACGGTTCCGGGGATCGCTCCCCGGAACCGCATCCGTCCTGATGGCTTGCCTTACTCGGCGAGGTCGACGCCGTCGAAGCGGTGCGAGCCGAGCGGATCGACCTTGAAGTCGATCACGGCCTTGGACATCGGCACGTAGGTGGTCGAGTGGGCGATGGTCGCCCAGGGCGCCTCGCGCTTGAAGACGACCTGCGCCTCCTCGTAGAGCTTGGTGCGCTCGGCGACGTCCGACACCTTGCTGGCCTTGACGACGAGGTCGTTGAACTCGTCGTTGCACCAGTTGGCGCGGTTGGAGCCGCCGACGCCGGCGCAGCCGGCCAGCACGGCGAGGAAGTTGTCCGGGTCGCCGTTGTCGCCGGTCCAACCCATCAGCACCGCGCCGTCGCGCTCCTTGTCCTGGCTGCGCTTCAGGTACTCGGCCCACTCGTAGGAGACGATCTCGACCTTGACGCCGACGTTGGCGAAGTCGGCCTGGATCAGCTCGGCCATGCGGCGGGCGTTCGGGTTGTAGGGACGCGACACCGGCATCGCCCACACCTTCATGGCGAGATCGTTGACGCCGGCCTCGGCGAGCAGCTTCTTGGCCGCTTCCGGATCATAGGGGTCGTCCTGGACCTGGTCGTTGTAGGACCACATGGTCGGCGGGATCGGGTTCTTGGCCACCTGGCCGGTGCCCTGGAAGACGGCGTCGATGATGGCGTTCTTGTTGATCGCCATGTTGAGCGCCTTGCGGACGCGCACGTCGTCGAAGGGCTTCTGCAGCACGTTGTAGGCGAGATAACCGATGTTGAGGCCGGCCTGGCTCGCCAACTGGATGCTGTCGTCGGACTGCAGGGCCTCGACGTCGGCCGGGTTCGGATAGGGCACCAGCTGGCATTCGCCGGCCTTCAGCTTCTGCACGCGGACCGAGGCGTCCGGCGTGATGGCGAAGACGAGGTCGTCGATCTTCTGCTTGCCGCCCCAGTAGTCGGCGAAGGCCTGGTAGCGGATGACCGCGTCCTTCTCGTAGGCGACGAACTGGAACGGGCCGGTGCCGACCGGCAACTGGTTGAGGTCGGACTGCTTGCCGTCGGCGGCGAGCTTGTCGGCGTATTCCTTGGAAAGGATCGACGCGAAGTCCATGGCGAGGTTGGCGAGCATCGGCGCGTTGGCGGCGGTCAGCGTCAGCTTGATGGTGTAGTCGTCAACCTTCTCGATCGACTTGACGAGGTTCGGCATGTCCATGCCGGTCCAGTATTCCCAGGTGCCGCCGGCATAGGAATACCACGGGTCGTTCTTGTCGTTCTGGCGCTGGAACGAGAAGATCACGTCGTCGGCGTCGAAGTCGCGGGTCGGCGTGAAATACTCGGTGGTGTGGAACTTGACGCCCTTCCTGAGATGGAAGGTGTAGACGGTGCCGTCTTCGGAAATGTCCCAGCTCTCGGCGAGGCCGGGAACGACGTTGGTGGTGCCGCGCTCGAACTCGGTCAGGCGGCTGTAGACGGGCTTCGAAGAAGCGTCGAAGGTGGTGCCGGAGGCGTAGGGCGCCGGGTCGAAGCCTTCCGGGCTGCCTTCCGAGCAGTAGACGAACGTCTTGGCGTGGGCGGCGCCGGCAAGGCCCGCCACGAGCATGGTGGCCGCCAGAAGGCGGGACATCGTTTTCATAAAGTATACTCCCCTGTTGCCGAGCGAGGTCGGCGAACCCCGTGCCTGGCCGGACGGTCTTCTTGTCACTTTTCCCCGTCGGCCGGCGAGCCCTTATCCGAACCGACAATTGACCGGTTGGCAAGCGTTTTTTCCCGTCCGGTCAGAAATGCGGCCTCTCGCCGTGCCGGCGGCGATCGCCGGCCGGTTTCGGCGGCGGCGGACGGCCATCCGGAATCCGAATCGTTCCGGGGTGGCTCGTCAAACCCTTCTGGCGGCGATAGGATCGACACGAACGCGATGAGGGGGCGAGCATGGCAGACGGCGTCGAGGCGGAACTGAAGGTGGCCGTGGACGCGGCCGGCGCCTCGCGCCTCGCGCGCCTTGCTTCCCTCGCCGGGCTGGACGTCACGCCGAAGGGCGACAAGCGGCTGGTCAGCACCTATTTCGACACGCCCGACCTCGCCCTGCGCGCCAAGGGCATCAGCCTGCGGCTGCGCCGGTCGGGGCGGAGCGGCGAACAGACGGTGAAGTTTTCCGGCAGCTTCTCGCTCGGCCTCGCCGAGCGGCCGGAATTCAACGTGCCCTACAACGGCCGGGTGCCGGATCTCTCCCGCCTGCCCGACGAGGCGGCGGTCGAACTGACCAGGCTGGTCGATGGCCGGCCCTTGGTGCCGCTGTTTTCCATGCGGGTGACGCGGCGGCGCTGGGACATCGCCACGCCCGGCGGCGACCGCGTCGAGATGGCGCTCGACCGCGGCACGGCGACGGCCGGCAGCCGGCGCGCCGACATCCGGGAAGTGGAATTCGAGCTCGTCTCCGGCGACCGGCGGGCGCTGTTCGAGGTGGCGCGGCCGGCGCTGGCCGGCGTCGCCTTCCACTTTTCGACCGAGGCCAAGTCCGATCTCGGCTACGCGCTGCTGGAAGGCGAGATCGGCGCGGCCGAGCCGACGACGGCGGTGGATGCCGACCTCGACGACGACATGTCGGTGGAGATGGCGCTGCAACAGGTGCTGAGATCCTGCGCCTTGCAGATTTCCGCCAATGTCGCGGCCCTGAGGGCGGCCGACGATCCCGAGGGCGCGCATCAGTTGCGCGTCGGGCTGCGGCGCCTCCGGACGGCGCTGAAGGTGTTCGCCTCCGTCATGGCGCCGGGCGCCGCCGAGCCGCTCGGCGCCGAGGCGCGGCGGCTGGCCGCCGAGGTGGCCCATACGCGGGACATGGACGTGCTGATCGACGAACTGGTGGCGCCGCTGGAAGGCGACGACATCGCCGCGCTGATCGTCCTGCTGGAGAAGCGGCGCAAGGCGGCGCGCGCCCGGCTCGCCACCGTCCTCGCCGAGCGGAGCACCGGCGATTTCCTGATCGACCTCCTCGCCTTCACCGAGGCGCGCGGCTGGCTGTCGACGGACGATATCGGCCAGAGCGTCGGGCTCGCCGCGCCGGTCACCCCGTTCGCCGAGGAGGTGATCGCCCGCCTCAGGCGCAAGGTGGAAAAGCTCGGCCGCGACCCGGAGGCGCTGTCGCCCGACGAACGGCACGAGCTCAGGAAGCGCTTCAAGCGGCTGCGCTACGCCTACGACTTCTTCGAGCCGCTGTTGCCGAAATCGGCGCGGCGCAAGCTGCTGCCGCGCGTCAAGGCGGCGCAGGACGTGCTCGGCGTGCTCAACGACATCCACATGGCCCATCTCATGCTCGACGACGTCCATGCCGCCGGACCGAAGGCCGGCGCCGTGGAGCGGGCCATCGGCTATTGCCTCGGCTGGCACAGCGCGCGGGCCGAGGCGATCTGGGAGCGGCGCTCCGACGACCTGACGCTCTGAGACCCTGTCTCCGAGCGGTCGGCGGCGAATTACGCGGTTTACACATTCGGGAAAATACCGGACTGTCGGCGCGGGCGAGGGGCGTCCTTCGAGGGAGCACCGAGATGAGCGAACGCATCGTCATCACGCAGGAGATGATCCGGCTCTACGACGAATACACCCACCTGACGCTCGACCGCCGCGGCTTCATGGAGAAGCTCGCCAAGCTCGCCGGATCGAGCGCCGCGGCGGCCGCCATCGTGCCGCTGATCGAGGCGGGGCAGGCGAAAGCGGCCGTCGTCGACGCCACCGACGACCGGCTCGACGCCTCGACGGTCGAATTCCCCGGCGACGGCGGCACGCTGAAGGGCTATCTCGTCCGGCCCAAGGCGGAAACCGGCCCGCTGCCGGCGGTGATGGTCATCCACGAGAACCGCGGGCTCAACGGCCATATCGAGGACGTCGCCCGCCGCCTGGCGCTGGAGGGCTTCCTGGTGCTGGCGCCGGATTTCCTGTCGCCGGCCGGCGGCACGCCCGCCGACGAGGACAAGGCGCGCGAGCTGATCGCCGCGCTCGACCGGGTGAAGGCCGTGGGCAACGCCGCGGCGGCCGCCGCCTTCCTGCGCGGCCGGGAGGGCGGCAACGGCAAGTCCGGCAGCGTCGGCTTCTGCTGGGGCGGCGGGCTGTCGCTGCAGACGGCGGTGGCCGATCCCGGCCTTGGCGCGGCGGTGGCCTATTACGGCGCCCAGCCGGCGGCCGAGCAGGTGCCCGCCATCGAGGCGTCGCTGCTGCTGCACTACGCCGGCCTCGACGACCGCATCAATGCCGGCATCCCGGTGTTCGAGGCGGCGCTGAAGGAGGCCGGCAAGCCCTACGAGCTTTACGTCTATCCGGGCGTCAACCACGCCTTCAACAACGACACGTCGGCGGCGCGCTACGACAAGGCGGCGGCCGATCTCGCCTGGACGCGCACCGTCGGCTTCCTGAAGTCGCATCTTGCCTGAGGCTTGCCGGGGCGCCGCGAAGTCCAAAAATATGATAAATCGGGCCTTGGTCCCGCGGCAAATCGCGATATAAGCGGCTGAGCAAGGAGCTGCCTCTTCCATGTCGCCGACCGCCGCGGGCGTTCTTTTCAAGCTCGCCTCGACCATCGCCTTCGCTTTCATGCTGACGCTGATCAAGCTGGTGTCCGGCCGCGTGCCCTCGGGCGAAGTGCTGTTTTTCCGCTCCTTTTTCGGCATCATCCCGGTGCTCGTCTATCTCGTCGCGCTCGGCGTGTTTCCCGCCTCGCTGAGGACGGCGAAGCCGCTCGGCCACGTGCGGCGATCGGTGGTCGGCACCGTCTCGATGTTCTGCTGGTTCACGGCGGTCGCCTACCTGCCGCTGCCGGACGCCACCGCCATCAGCTATTCGGGGCCGCTGTTCGGCGTCTGCTGCGCGGCGCTGGTGCTGCACGAGCGGGTCAGGGCCTTCCGCTGGGCGGCGGTCGGCATCGGCTTTCTCGGCGTGATGATCGTCCTGTCGGAGCAGGTCGGCGGCTTCGATACCGGGCTCCACGGCGGCCGGGCGATCGGCGCGGCCTGCGCGCTCGCCTCGGCGGTGCTCGGGGCGATCGCCGCCGTCACCGTGCGCGAGCTGACGGCGACCGAGACCACCGGCGCCATCGTGTTCTACTTCCTGGCCTGCGGCTCGGTGTTCTCCTTCGTGACGCTGCCCTTCGGCTGGGTGATCCCCAGCTTCGCCGACGCGATCATGCTGATCTTCGCCGGCCTGTTCGGCGGCATCGGGCAGGTGCTGATGACGCAGTCCTATCGCTTGGCCGAGGCCTCGGTGATCGCGCCGCTCGACTACATCAACATGGTCTGGATCGTCATCCTGTCCTACCTGGTGTTCGGCGACGTGCCGACGGCGATCGTGCTGGCCGGCTCGCTGGTGGTGATCGCCTCCGGCGTGTTCGTGGTCTGGCGGGAGCGGCGCCTCGGCATTCTCGAGGCCAAGGCGAAGGCCAAGAGCGCCGATACGCCGACTTAGTTTTCCGCCTCAGGCGCCGGCGGGCCTCCGGCCCTTGGCTTCCGCTCCGCTTTGCGCCTTTCGGGGCTTCGTCCCGAAAGGCCCGCTCCGCGGGGCGCCGCTTGGCGCCGGAAGCCGCCAGGGCGGCTTCGGGTGCCCTCCGATGCTCGGCACGGCGATCCATATATGCGGTTCGCCCCATTCTGCCCGAGGTCCTGCGCCTGCGCGTAGGAAGACAGAATTATATATAGGAAACATATACATAACCCATATATAAGGTGTCATCCTACGCGAAGGCGTAGGACCTCGGGCAGGAAAAGGCACGCGGCATATATAAGGCATTCCTGGTTGCCGAAGGCGGGCTTGAGTTTTCTCGGCCACCGTGGAAGCGATTGCCCCGAAACCGCGCGGCGAGCGTTGACACTCCTTCGGCCGCGGGCCAAAAAGGTCACGCCGGGCCAATGGAAAAGCGTCGGCGCGAGAGATATCCGATGAGCGAAATTGCGAGCGGCAAGCGCGAGATGGTCGATGTGGCGATCGTCGGCGCCGGTCCCATGGGGCTCGTCACCGCGCTGATGTGCGCCCGCGCCGGCCTCAAGGTGGCGATCTACGAGCGGCAGGGCGATTTCTCCGCCTCGCCGGCCTGGAACGGCACCGGCGTTCTCGCTCCCGACTGCGAGGCCGACGTCGCCGACGCCACCATCGTCGACCTCGGGCGCCGCTCGCTCGACCTCTGGCCGACCCTGATCCCCGGCTTCACCCTCAACGGCGCGCTGGTGCTCGGCAACCGGCGGCAGCCGACGGCGCTCGACGACTATTCCAGCTTCGTCCTCAACTACGAATGGGCCGACGAGGAACGGATCGCCGCCCTCGAGCCGTCGCTCGCCGGCATCTACAATCGCGGCATGTATTTCCCGCAGGCGGCGCACGCCGATCCGCGCGTCCTGTTCACCGGCCTCAAGGAGGTGCTGGAGGCGGCGGGCATCCGGATCCGCTTCGACTGGATCGGCACGATCGACGGCCTGCAGGCCGAGCGCATCGTCGACACGCGCGGCCTCGGCGCGCGCGACCGTTTCCCCGAACTCAGGGCCGTCACGGCGGAGATGGCCCAGGTGCGCAGCCACAAGATCGAGCTCAACCGGCCGATCCGCCTGCTGCACAACCGGCATGCCCTCTACGTGACGCCGCGCGGCCAGGGAATCTACGTCATCGGCGCAACCACCGTCGACGACGACCGCAGCGGCGTGTCGGTGCGCTCGGCCGGCGAACTGATGACCCACGCGGTGTCGCTGCTGCCGGCCTTCGCCGACGCCGAGGTGGTGGAGCTGCGCTCGGGCCTGATGCCGGTGCTGATGAACGGCGTGCCGAAGGTGGTGGTCGGCGACCGGATCATCGCCGTCAACGGCCTCTACCGCTACGGCTGGATGGTGGCGCCGGCCATTGCCGAGGATCTCCTGCGCGTGATCTATACGCAGGCGACCAAGGTCATCCATGCCAGCCGGCCGATGCGCCACTGATCTGAGTTTCCCTTTGTTTCGGACGGAATGCCGATGCTCGACCGCTTCTATCTCATCATCGACCGCGCCGCCTGGCTGCCGCGCCTGCTGCCGCTTGGGCTGAAGCTGGCGCAGATCCGCACCAAGGCGCCGGATATCGAGACGCGGCGGCGCGAAATCCGCGACTCGCTCGCCCTCTGCAAGGCGGCCGGCGCCACGTGCGTGGTCAACGATCACTGGCGGGAGGCGATCGAATTCGGCGCCGAGTGGCTGCATCTCGGCCAGGAGGATCTCGACACCGCCGACCTCGCGGCCATCCGCAAGGCCGGCATTCGCCTCGGCGTTTCCACCGCCAACCGGGCGGAGCTCGACCGGGCGCTCGCCGTCGATCCGCACCACGTGGCGCTCGGGCCGATCTGGTCGACCGTCTCCAAGGACGACGCGGCGCCGGCCAGCGGCCCGGAGTTGCTGACCGAGTGGAAGCGCATCGCCAAGCGGCCGCTGGTGGCGATCGGCGGCATCTCGCTCGACCGGGCGCCGATCTGCTGGGGCGCCGGCGCCGACAGCGTGGCGGTGATCTCCGACGTGCTGTCGGCCGCCGATCCCGAGGCACGGCTCACCCAATGGCTCGACGCGGCGAAATCCTGGGAGGCGCGGCCATGACGGCGATCGCGGTCACCATCGCCGGTTCGGATTCGGGCGGCGGCGCCGGCATCCAGGCCGACCTCAAGACCTTCTCGGCGCTCGGCGTCTACGGCGCGTCGGTGATCACCGCGCTGACGGCGCAGAATACGCGCGGCGTGACGGCGATCCACGAGGCGCCGGCCGACTTCGTGCGCGCCGAGATCGACGCCGTGTTCTCCGATCTTGCCGTCAATGCGGTGAAGATCGGCATGCTGGCCAGCCCGGAGCTGATCCGCACCGTCGCCGCCGGCCTCAGGGATTACGGCCAGAGCCGCGTCGTACTCGATCCGGTGATGGTGGCGACCTCCGGCGACAGCCTTCTCAAGGGCGAGGCGGTGGCGACGCTGCGCGACGAGCTGTTCCCGCTGGCCAGCCTGATCACGCCCAACCTGCCGGAAGCCGGCAAGCTGCTGGGCCGGACCGTCGGCGAGACGCCGGACGACATGCTGGCGGCGGCGCGCGAGCTCAAGTCGCTCGGCCCGCAGGCGGTGCTGGTCAAGGGCGGACACGGCAGCGGCGCCGAAAGCGCCGATCTCTATCTCGACGGCGAGGGGGAGCGCTGGCTGACGGCACCGCGCCACGCGACGCGCAACACCCACGGCACCGGCTGCACGCTGTCGTCGGCCATCGCCGCCGGTCTCGCCAAGGGGCTCGACCTGGCCGCCGCCGTTTCCGAGGGCAAGGCCTATGTGACGGCGGCCATCGTCGCCGCCGACCGGCTGGAGATCGGCCACGGCCACGGCCCGGTGCATCACTTCCACGCCTGGTGGTGAGTTAGCCTTGGCCGAGCCGGCGGCTCACCGTCGCGTCGATCCAGCGTGCGACGGCGCGCACCGCCGGCGCCTTGCCACGCTCCGGATGGGCGAGGCGGTAAACGTCGCGGACGGCGGCGCCGCGCGTGCCGGCGACTTCGGAGAAGCGGTGATCGGCGTCGCCCATCAGGACCGGCAGCATGACCGCCGCGCCGGTCGATACGGCGGCCTCGGCCAGCACGTCGAGCCGGTTGGAGCGGGCGAGAACGCGGGCATCCGGCCGTAGCGCCTGGAGGGCGATCGCCTCCGGCAATTCGGCGTAATCCTGGCCATAGGCGACCACCCTGCCCGAATGCGCGCCGTCCTTCGGGCGGTAGAGGGCGAAGGGGAGGCGGCCCAACCGGCGGATGGTGGCGGTGTCCTGCGGTCCCCGACCGAGCCGCACGGCGAGATCGGCTTGCCGCTCCTCGAAGCTGACGCTGCGATCCTCGATCGCCAGTTCCACCTCGATATCGGTATGAGCAGTGGCAAGCTCGCCAAGCGCCGGCGCCAAAACAAGGCGATGAACGAGCCCGAGGCTGGAAACGCGGACGCTGCCGGCCGCCTTCTGCCGCGAGCGGCGCAGCCGGCCGCCGGCTTCCTCGGCAACCGCCGCCATGGCGGACAGTTGCGGCAGGATCGCCCTGAGAAGCGGCGTCGGCCGCAGGCGGCGATCGATGCGGTCGAACAACGCCGCCCCGAGCCGCGCCTCGATGCGGCCGAGGCGACGGGCGGCGGTGGTCTGGTCGACGCCCAGCCGGCGGGCCGCCTCGCTCAGCGTGCCGCCGGCGACGATCTCGCTCACCAGTTCCAGCTCGTCCCAACGCATGTCTGCGTTCATGCAGATGATACCCCGCATATCGCCGGTTCCCTGCGTCGATGCAGAGCGTATCCTTGCCTGGAGGTCAAGCAGGAAAGGACATCCGCATGCCGCGCACGCTCAACGAAATTTTCGGCCGATCGCTGGCGCCGGCCCGCCTCGGCGTGGCGCCGCTGGTGCTGATCGACGGCCAGAACGATTATCTCGCCGGACCGCTGGCGCTTGCCGGCGTCGAGGCGGCGGTGGAGGCGGCCGGCCGCCTGCTCGATGCGGCGCGGGCGCGCGGCTCGAAGGTGGTCCACGTCGTCCAGCGCGGCGCCGCCGGTGGGCTGTTCGATCTCGACGGTCGCGGCGGCGCGATCGTCGACCGGCTGGCGCCGCGGGCCGGCGAGAGCGTGGTGATCAAGACGCGGCCGAACGGCTTTTCCGACACGTCGCTGCTCGCTGAGCTCGAAGACCTCGGCGGCGAGCTGATCGTCGCCGGTTTCATGACGCACAATTGCGTTTCCTCGACCGCCCGCGCCGCCCTCGACCTCGGCTTGATGCCGACCGTCGTCGCCGACGCCACCGCCACGCGCGACCTGCCGATATCCGGCGGAATCGTGACGGCCGCCGATCTCCAGAGGGCGGAACTCGCTGCTCTCGCCGACCGGCACGCCTTGGTGGTCGCCGTGGCCGATCTTCTCCGAGGCTGACGCGATTGTCGGCAGACATGGTTACTTGGGGGATTTCAACAGCTTGTCCCGGGGTATGCGCATATTTCGCAATCGAACCAAGCCGAAGGCACTAGCCTTGCTCCATTAGTCTCCCTAATATTCCGCGCCAATCGGCGGAACATACGCGGGCAGTCGCCTAGCATGGGAGTAACGTGAACATGGTCGCGGAGCTGGATCCTATCTTCAAGCGCCTGGAAGCCAAGAAGGCCGAGCTGGCCGATCGCCCGTTGCGCAAGCTGTTCGCCGAGGACGCCGGTCGCTTCGACCGCTTCAGCGTGCACCTCGACGACCTTCTGCTCGACTTCTCGAAGAACCGTCTCGACGCCGACGCCTTCGCCCTGTTGATCGAGCTCGCCAAGGCGGCGGGCGTCGCCGAGCGGCGCGACGCCATGTTCGCCGGCGCCGTCATCAACACCACCGAGAAGCGCTCCGTGCTGCACACGGCGCTGCGCAACCGGTCCAACACGCCGGTGATCGTCGACGGCAAGGACGTCATGCCCGACGTCAACGAGGTGCTCGGCCGCGTCCGCGACTTCGCCGAGGGCGTCCGCTCCGGCAAGATCGCCTCGTCGACCGGCGCTAAGTTCACCGACGTCGTCAACATCGGCATCGGCGGCTCCGACCTCGGGCCGGCCATGGCGACGATCGCGCTGACGCCCTATCGCGGCAACGGCCCGCGCCTCCATTACGTCTCCAACGTCGACGGCGCCCATATCTCCGACACGCTGGCCGAACTCGATCCCAAGACGACGCTGTTCGTCGTGGCGTCGAAGACCTTCACCACCTCCGAGACCATGACCAACGCCGGTACCGCCCGCGCCTGGATCAAGGAGCATCTCGGTGAGGCGGCGGTCGGCGCCCACTTCTGCGCCGTGTCGACGGCGCTCGACAAGGTGGCCGCCTTCGGCATGGACGTCTCCCGCGCCTTCGGCTTCTGGGACTGGGTGGGCGGCCGCTATTCCGTGTGGTCGGCCATCGGCTTGCCGGTGGCGATCGCCGTCGGCTTCGACAACTTCGTCGCCTTCCTCTCCGGCGCCCACGAGGTGGACAACCACTTCCGCAGCGCGCCGCTCGACAAGAACATCCCGGTGATCCTCGGCCTACTCGGCGTCTGGTATCGCAACGTCTGGGGCTTCTCGACGCATGCCGTGCTGCCCTACGACCAGCGGCTTTCCCGCTTTGCCGCCTATCTCCAGCAGCTCGACATGGAAAGTAACGGCAAGGGCGTGCGCACCGACGGCACGCCGGTGCCGCGCGCGTCCGGCCCGATCGTCTGGGGCGAGCCGGGCACCAACGGCCAGCATGCCTTCTACCAGTTGATCCACCAGGGCACCGACATCATCCCGGCCGACTTCCTGGCCGCCGCCGTGCCGCATGAGCAGGTCGGCGACCATCACGCCAAGCTCCTCTCCAACGTGCTGGCCCAGACCGAGGCGCTGATGCTCGGCAAGACCGTCGAGGAAGCCGCCGCCGAGTTGAAGAAGGCCGGCAAGTCGGACGCCGACATTGCCGCCCTGGCGCCGCACAAGGCCTTCCCCGGCAATAGGCCGACCAACACCATCCTCTACCGGACGCTCGATCCGAGGACGCTCGGCCGGCTGATCGCCATCTACGAGCACAAGGTGTTCGTGCAGGGCACCATCTGGGGCGTCAACTCCTACGACCAGTGGGGCGTCGAGCTCGGCAAGGAGCTGGCCAACCGCCTGTTGCCGGTGCTGAAGGGCGAGGCCGAGCCGGCGGCGAACCAGGACGCCTCGACCAAGGGCCTCGTCGCCGCCATCAAGGGGCTGCAGAAGGCCTGATTTTCCGAGATGGCCGGCGGCGGCCCGCCGCCGGCGTTTCCCGTGTCGGTTTTTCCACCGCAATGGCGGACACGGTTTGATAGGGATTGCGAAAAGTCGGCCGATGCCAACGCCGGCCGATTGTGTATATTCAAACAAGGGGAAACCGGCCGGCACGGCATCGTCCGATGCATCGGCCGACCGCCGTCCAGCCGATGAGAGCCGGCGGCGCCAAGGGATCGCCGATCTGGAGGAACGGATGTACGAGTTTCAGGAGTTCGAAAACGGCGCCGCGCTCGCCGACGCGTTGACCGTCGAGGTCGCCGGCGCGCTCGCCCATGCCATCCGTCTGCACGGCAAGGCGGCGCTGGCGCTGTCGGGGGGCAAGACGCCGGTGCGTTTCCTCGAGGCGATGTCGCGCTATCGCATGCCTTGGAACGACGTGATCGTGACGCTGGTCGACGAGCGCTGGGTGCCGGAGACGCACGAGCGCTCCAACGCCGGCCTCGCCCGTCGCCACCTGCTCAAGGGGCCGCTCAGCAACATCGAGTTCGTGCCGCTCTACCGGCCGGTGCCGACGCCCGAGGAGGCGGTGGCCGAGGTGGGCAGGACGATCGCCGACCTGCCGCTGCCGTTCGCCGCCGTCGTGCTCGGCATGGGCGAGGACGGCCACACTGCCTCCTTCTATCCGGGCGGCGACAACCTGGCGGCCGCCAACTCGCCGGACTGCAAGGCGCAGGTGATGGCGATTCGCGCCGAGGCGGCGGGCGAGCCGCGCATCACGCTGACCCTGCCGCTGCTGCTCGCCGCCGACGAGATCCTGCTGCATATCGAGGGCGCCGACAAGCGCGCCGCCTTCGACAGGGCGGTGGCCGGCGACGACGTGATGGAAATGCCGGTGCGCAGCCTCCTGAAGTCGGAAAAGCTGGTGAAGGTTCTCTGGTGCCCGTAAGCGCCTGACCCGAACCGATTCTTCTGGCATGCGGCCCGGTCTTGACCGGGCCGTTTTGCTTTTGATGCCAACGATTTTCGAAAGGATCGCCGGTATTCGGCTCGCCGAGCGGCCATGTCGGCGGCTTCGCTTGGCCATATGGGGGCTGAGTGGTCCCCCTGATCACCGTTTGGAGGCAAATAGGCGTCTTTGTCATAAAACTGAGAAGCTGCCGGGACAAAAGGAGGTATCGGGATCGGCGAGTTGCCATTGATTCCCGCCTCGGAGAAGATGCAGCGTGCATCTTTGTTTGCCATGACGGACGCCAATACTACTCGAAGCCTCAGAGCGCTGTTCCTGTCCGACATTCATCTCGGTACGCGCGACTGCCAGGCCGATCTTCTGCTCGATTTCATGCGCGTTCACGAGGCGGAGACGATCTATCTGGTCGGCGATATCGTCGACGGCTGGCGGATGCGCCGCTCCTGGTTCTGGACGCAGAGCCACAACGACGTGGTGCAGAAGCTGCTGCGCAAGGCCCGCAAGGGCGCCCGCGTCGTCTATATCCCCGGCAACCACGACGAATTCCTGCGCGACTATCTCGGCACGCATTTCGGCGGCGTCGAGGTGATGGACCGCTGCGTGCACGAGGCGGCCGACGGCCGCCGCTACCTGGTCATCCACGGCGACCAGTTCGACGTGGTGGTGCGGCACGCCCGCTGGCTCGCCTATTTCGGCGACTGGGCCTACGAGGTGGCGCTGTGGACCAATACCTGGATCAACAAGATCAGGCGCTTCGTCGGGCTGCCCTACTGGTCGCTGTCGGCCTGGGCCAAGCTCCGGGTGAAGAATGCCGTCAACTTCATCGGCGCCTTCGAGGATGCGCTCGCCTACGAGGCGCGGCGTGTCGGCGCCGACGGCGTCATCTGCGGCCATATTCACCATGCCATCATGCGCGACATGAACGGCATCGCCTACGTCAATACCGGCGACTGGGTGGAGAGCTGCACGGCGGTCGCCGAGAACCATGACGGCAGCCTGGAGATCATCCGCTGGACGCGCCTCGAGCACGAGCGCCGGACGCCGCTGATGCTGCCGCGCGCCGAGGCCGCCGAATGACGCGCATCACCGTCGTCACCGACGCCTGGCATCCGCAGGTCAACGGCGTCGTCCGCTCGATCGAGCGTACCAACGCCGAGCTCGTCGCCATGGGCGCCGAGGTCACCATGGTGACGCCCGACCTGTTCCGGACGCTGCCGCTGCCGAGCTATCCGGAGATCCGCGTCGCCATCTCCACCTATCGCCGCGTGGCGCGCGAGATCGAGCGCGGCCAGCCGTCCTACGTCCACATCGCCACCGAGGGGCCGCTCGGCCTCAAGGCGCGCAAGTGGTGCCGGCGCAACGGCATGCCGTATACGACGAGCTATCACACCCGCTTTCCCGAATATGTGGCGGCGCGGCTGCCGGTGCCTCAGTCCTGGCTCTATGCGCTGGTCCGCCGCTTCCACAACGGCGGCGCCGGCTGCATGGTCGCCACCGACACGCTGGCGGCGGAGCTGTCGGCGCGCGGCTTCCGCAACCTGATGCGCTGGGGCCGCGGCATCGACGCCGACCTGTTCCGGCCGCGGCCGGACGAGGCAGGCGCGTTCGACCATCTGCCGCGGCCGATCTTCATCAACGTAGGCCGCGTCGCCGTCGAGAAGAACCTCGAGGCCTTCCTGGCGCTCGACCTGCCGGGCTCCAAGGTGGTGGTAGGCGACGGACCGCAGCGGGCCAGCCTAGAACGGCGCTATCCGAACGTCCATTTCGCTGGCGTCAAGATCGGCGAGGACCTCGCCCGCGCCTATGCCTCGGCCGACGTCTTCGTGTTCCCCTCGCGCACCGACACCTTCGGCAACGTGCTGCTGGAAGCCCTGGCCTCGGGCCTGCCGGTCGCCGCCTATCCGGTGATGGGGCCGCTCGACATCCTCGGCGACAGCGACGCCGGCATCCTCGACGAGGATCTCAGGGCGGCCTGCCTCGGTGCCCTTGCCATCGACCGGGCGGCGGCGCGCGAGCTGGCGCTGTCCTTCAGCTGGCGGCGGGCGGCGATGCAGTTCCTCGACAATGTCCGCCTTGCCAACGGCGAAACGCTCGACGCGCCGCCACCGCTGGTGGTCCCGGCCGTGGTGTGAATTTCCGACACGCCTTTCGCCCGAAATGCTCCGGCTGCGACGGCAGTCTGGGTGAGGGAGCCCGATATCGGCCGCTCGCCCCGTTCTGCCCGAGGTCCCCCGCCTTCGCGGAGGATGACAATCTATATATATGATTTAATTATATAAATCTCGCCGAGACCTGCGGAGACGGCCCCTCTCGGACCGAAGAAGGGTGCCACGTCCCGTCCGGGGCCAATTTCCGGGCCAGCTTGAGAAATAGCACGCGCGGGAATTTACCTGGGTACCAATGTGCCGAGCTATCCCTTTGTTCCCCATATATAAAGCTGTCACCCTCATATAAAATTGTCATCCTCGCGCAGGCGAGGACCTCAGGCAGAACAAAGCTCAACGCAGATATGGCGCTCCGGCAACGCAAGGCGCCTGATACGCCCTTCATCACCTTCTCGTCCTGAGGTCCTCGCCTTCGCGAGGATGACAATCTATGCGAAGCGACGCGCTCGGCGGCGAACGGCGTGACAGGAACGTTCGCGTACCTGCGAAGGCGGAGGACCTCAGGCAGAACGGGGCGCGGGGCGGATATCAGACGCCCTTCCGGCTGCGCCAGGGAGATGGTCCCGGGCAACTGCTCTCGTCGGCAAAAAAGGCCTCAGGAGAACAGCGCCTGCCGTTCGGCCTTGGTCATCCGGGCGAAGGGGTCGTCGATGTCGGCTTCCTTGCCCTGCTTGACGGTGTCCGACACTTCCTTCAGCGCCTCGATGGCCGTGTCGACGGCTTCGGAGGCGATGGCCAGCGCTTCGTCGGTCGGCTCCTCGCCGGCTTCCGGCGTGTCGTCGGGCTCGATGGCATCGAAGTCGATGCTGTCGGCCAGGGCCGCGGCATCCCCCGCCGTGTCGTCGCCGGTCTGGATGGCGTCGAAGTCGAGGCTGTCGGCCAGCGTCGCGGCGTCTTCCGCCGTGTCGTCGTCGGTCGGAATGGCGTCGAAGTCGATCTGGCCGTCGGCGCCGACCATCGACGGGGCGGCGGCCTGTTCGAGGCCGGCCATGGCGTCGATGCGGTCGAAATCCATCTCGTCGATGGCGTGATTGGTCACCGCGTCGAGGGCGGCCCGGTCGGCGTCGGCATCCTCGACCAGCAGGCCGTCGACGAGGTGCTGCTCGATGCCCTCGCCGGCCAACGCCGGGCCGTTGAGCAGGTGGGCATCGGGACGATGGTCGTGGGCGTTGAGGGCGACGCGCCGGTCGACCGAGGTGTTGTGCACCTCCTCCTCGTCCATGCCCCAGATCTCGATCATCGCGTTGATGCGGTTCTCGAGATAGCGCAGCACCTGCACCACCTTCTGCGTCCGCTGGCCGGTCAGGTCCTGGAACGAGCAGGCCATGTAGATGTTGGTGGTCAGATTCTCGACGTCGTCGCAGAGCGCGTTGTCGACGCCGGCCTCGCGCATGGTCCAGGCGAGTTCCTGGATCTTCTCGGCCGAACCGAGGATCTCCGAGGTCGCCGCCTCGGTCTGCTCGACGATGGCGTCGAGCTCGTTGGAGGCGCGGTCGAAGCGGCTCAGCGGCGAGCGGCCATCGCTCTTGATCTGGGCGATCTCCAGCTTGGTGCGCTCGATGGCGTCCTTCATCTCGCCGATGTCGAGGCGGATGCGGTCGGCGTCGGGGCGGCGCTCGCGCTTCAAGATAGTCTCGAGCCGGCCGATGGCGCCGATCACCAGGTCGGTGTCGGCCGAACGATGACGCCGGGCATACTCGGAGAGGAACCAGCGTCCCTTCTCCGTCTCCATGACGGCGGCTTCGATGGCCTCGTAGTCGGATTCGCGCAACGGCGAGAGGGCTTGCGAATTTTCCATATTTTCGCCGCAGACCCCTTTGTAGACTAAACGGATACAGCTACAGGTAAAGTGTCGGCCGGAAACAGGCAAGCGATTCAGATCGGCGAGCCGCCATCATCGGCACGAATCCTTCACAACGAGTTTATTCCGAGTTGCTCTGTTGACAAGAATGATCGGGCGGTTTGCCCCCGCCTATTTGATGGGCGCCTTCTATGCCATCGCCTTCTTCGTCAACGGCGTGCTGACTCCGTTCTTTCCGGTTCTCCTGCAGGTCAAGGGCCTGAGCGGCGAACAGATCGCCTTCGTGCTGGCGACGCCGCAGGTGATGCGCATGTTCACCATGCCGGTGGTCAGCGGCCTGTCGGACCGGGCGCGCGACCGGCGCCAGGTGATGGCCGGCCTGATCGGCCTGACGCTCGGCTTCTCCATGCTGTTCGGCTTCGCCCAGGGCGATCTCGCGGTGATGGCCGTCGGCTCCATCCTCCTGGTGCTGTCCTACTGCGTCGGACCGCTCGCCGACGCCTTCGCCATGATCATGGAGCGCCACGGCCTCGGCGAATACGGCAAGATGCGGCTGTGGGGCTCGGCGTCGTTCATTCTCGGCAATATCGTCGGCGGCTATGCCATGGAGCATTCCGGGTCGACGGCGGTCTATTTCCTGGTGCTGTTCGGCTTCGCCATCGCCCTTCTGTCCACCGTCGCCATTCCGCCGGCGCCGCCGGCCGCCGCGCCGTCTTCCGCGGCGGCGCTCACCGTGCTGCGCAAGCCGGCCTTCCTGGCCGTGCTGCTCGGCCACGCGGTCAATCAGGCGGGACACGCCGCGCTCTACAGCTTCGGCACCATCCTGTGGCGGGCCAACGGCTTTTCGGACTTCACCATCGGCATCTTCTGGGCCGTCGGCGTCATCGCCGAGATCATCCTGTTCGCGCTGGCCGGGCGGATGTTCCGCGTCGTGTCGCCGCTGAAGCTGATGGCCGGCGGCGCGGTGATCGGCTGCCTGCGCTGGCTGCTGTTCGCGATGGACCTGCCGCTGTTGCCGACGCTGGCGCTGCAGGTGATGCACGCCGGCTCCTTCGCGCTCGCCCATATCGGGCTGATGCGCTTCCTGCGCGAGGTGGTGCCGACCGAGCGCGCCGCCTCGGCGCAGGGCACCTTCGTCATCTTCAACGGCCTTGCCATGGCGCTCGGCACGGCGCTGGCCGGCCGGCTGGTGCCGACGCTCGGCTCGGATACCTATGTGGTGATGTCGGTCTTCCCGATCCTCGGGCTGATCATCCTGACGGCGGCCGGCGGCGGCGCCCGGCGTCTGCCGGCCCACGACGCGACGTTCCGCGTCACCGGGGGCGAGGACCTGATGCCGGCGCCGAGCCCGGACGCGCCGGCCCGCTGAGCCATCAGCCCCAGAGGTCGGGGTAGGGCGGATGGACGATCGAGCCGGAGAACATCAGGCCGGGCAGGCGGTCGCGGGCCAGGAGAAGCGGGCCGTCGATGTCGGCATACTGGGCGCGCTGGGCGGCGACGAAGGCCGGCGCCATGGCGAGCGAGCTCGAAACCATGCAGCCGACCATGACGATCAGCCCTTCCTCCTCGGCGGCGGCGATCATCTCCAGCGCCTCGGTGAGGCCGCCTGTCTTGTCGAGCTTGACGTTGACGGCGTCGTAGCGGCCGACCAGCCGCTTGATGTCGGCCGTGGTGTGGGCGCTCTCGTCGGCGCACACCGGCACCGGCCGCTTGGCCTCGTCGAGATAGTCGTCGGCGTCGGCCGGCAGCGGCTGCTCGATCATGGCGACGCCGAGCTCGATGCAGGCCTCCATCATCTCGGGGAACATCTCCGGCGTCCAGCCCTCGTTGGCGTCGACGATGATGCGGCTCCGCGGCGCGGCCCGGCGGATGGCGACCAGGCGGTCGCGGCCGCCGTCGCCGCCGAGCTTCACCTTCAGCGTCGGCCGGTCGCTGGCCGACTTCGCCGCGGCGGCCATGGCGTCGACGCTGTCGAGCGAAATGGTGAAGGCGGTGTTCACCGGCTCGAGCGGCGGCAGGCCCAGAAGGTGGGCGACGCCGCGATGGGTCGCCTTGGCTTCGAGGTCGATCAGCGCGCAGTCGAGCGCGTTGCGGGCGGCGCCTGGCGCCAGAATGTCGCGCAGGGCGAAGCGGTCGCCGCCCTTTTCGATGAAGGCGCGGGCGCTCTCGATCTGGGCGAGGACGCTTTCGACCGATTCCCCGTAGTGGGCGTAGGGAACGCCTTCGCCCCGCCCCGACACGGCGCCTTCGCTTATGGTGGCCACCACCACGACCGCCTCCGTCTTGGAGCCGCGCGAGATGGTGAAGGTGCCGGCGATGGGAAAGCTGTCGACGGTTATGCTGAGCTTACGCAAGGCGACCTCACATTGATTTCCGCGCGGGGCAGAGCGGCTTCGGCCGAAGCCGCCGGCGATCGGCCGGAAAACGCCACATCGTGGGGACCGAACAACTGTCTGTTTCGGTCCATTTTGTCCATCAGGTGCTCCACGGACGCCGGCTTGGCGCGGCCCGGGTAGCAACCAGAGTAAAGACATCAGGGCGAAATGGGAATCGTTAAAGGGGCATCGCTATGTCGAAACCCCTATCTTTGGTCTAAGGCGCCCGCCGATCCGGCGGAACCGGGCCGGCCCACAGGCGGTTCCAGGCGGACGGTTCGCGGCGCTCGCCTGGCGGCCCGGCGGGGCGCTCCGTGTCGCCGACGCCATCGCGCACCATCTTCGTCTTCCGGGAACGGCATGGATCGCGGTTCGAGGCTGGCGCCGGCGGGCGAGGCTGATGTATCCTGCGCGGGGTCGCGGCGTTTCCGCGCGTGGCGAGATGTTCGAGGAGTGTTGGCGTGGGGTCGGCTGAGGGGGCGCGGGACGATGTGACGGTGCTCGGCATTGCCGGCGACTGGACGGTGGAAACCGTCGGCGCGGTGCTGCCCGCCGTCGCCGGAAAAGTGGCGCCCGGCCGGCATCTGGTGTTCGACGGCAGCGAGCTCGGACGGCTCGACACCGCCGGTGCCTGGGCGCTGATCGGCCTGATGCGGCAGCAGGACAAGGCCGGCGGCTCGACTGAGCTGAAGGACTTCCCCAAGCCGGCGGCGTCGCTGATCGCCGAAATCGATCCGCTCGGCCGCGACGAGCTGCCCGAGCCGCCGCGCGTCAATCCTGTGACCTGGACGCTGGAGGAGATCGGGCGCGGGGCGGCGGCCATCATCGACGATGGCTATTCGGTGCTCGCCACGCTGGGCGAGTCGGCGACGACGTTCCTCGACATGCTGCTGTGGCGCCGGCGCATGCGCTGGGCGGCCCTGTTCAACAACATCGGCCGGGCTGCCATCCAGGCGGTGCCGATCATCGCCCTGATGAGCCTTCTGGTCGGCATGATCATCGCCCAGCAGGGCAGCTTCTACCTGTCCAGCTACGGCGCCGACGTGCTGGTGGTGGATATGGTCGGCGTGCTGACCTGCCGCGAGCTGGGCGTGCTGCTCACGGCTATCATGATCGCCGGCCGCTCGGGCGCCGCCTACACCGCCGAGCTCGGCTCGATGAAGATGCGCGAGGAGATCGACGCGCTGAAGGTGCTCGGCCTGTCGCCGGTGGAGGTGCTGGTGCTGCCGCGCCTCCTGGCGCTGATTATCGCGCTGCCAATCCTGACGCTGGTCTCCGACCTGGCGGCGCTGGCGGGCGCCTGGATCGTCGGCCTCTACTATATCGGCATCCCCACGGACGTGTTCCTCGATCGCCTCAAGGCGGCGCTGACGGTCACCTATGTGCTGATCGGCCTCGCCAAGGCGCCGTTCATGGCGGCGATCATCGGCCTCATTGCCGCCATCGAGGGCATGAAGGTGAAGGGATCGGCCGAGTCGCTCGGCGAGCACACCACGGCGGCGGTGGTGAAGGCCATCTTCATGGTGGTGGTTACCGACGGCATCTTCGCCATGATCTTCGCGACGATCGGAATCTGACGAATGACGGACGAGACGGCGCGGCAGGACGGGCGGGAACGGGAGGCGGTGATCGCCGCGCGCGGCCTCGTGGTGGGCTTTTCCGGCGAGCCTATCCTCGAGGGGCTCGACATCGACGTCTGGCGCGGCGAGATTCTCGGCGTCGTCGGCGGTTCCGGTACCGGCAAGTCGGTGCTGCTCAGGACGCTCATCGGCCTCACCGCCCGCTCGGCCGGCACCATCGAGGTGTTCGGCAGGGATTTCGACCGCATCTCGGGCGAGGAGCGGCAGCATATCGGCCGCCGCTGGGGCGTGCTGTTCCAGCAGGGCGCGCTGTTCTCCTCGCTCACCGTGCTGCAGAACGTGGCGGTGCCGTTACGCGAGCACATGCGCCTCTCCGACGACCTCGCCGACCAGCTCGCCCGGCTGAAGATCGAAATGGCCGGCCTGCCGGCCGACGCCTGCGGCAAGTATCCGGCCGAGCTTTCCGGCGGCATGATCAAGCGCGCGGCGCTGGCGCGGGCGCTGGCGCTCGACCCCGACATCGTGTTCCTCGACGAGCCGACGGCGGGGCTCGACCCGATCGGCGCCGCCGAATTCGACCAGTTGATCCTGAGACTGCGTGACACGCTGGGCCTGACCGTGTTCATGGTGACACACGACCTCGACAGCCTCGTCACCATCACCGACCGTATCGCCGTGCTGGGCAACCGTCGCGTCCTCGTCGATGGTACATTCGCCGAGCTCAAGACTTTCGACCACCCGTGGGTGCGCGCCTACTTCAACGGCCCGCGCGCCGAGCACTTCACCTTCGGATAGGAAACGCCATGGAATCTCGGGCCAACTATGCGGTGATCGGCGCCTTCGTCCTGGTCATGCTGACGATCGGCCTGGTGTTCCTCGGCTGGCTCAGCAACATCGGCCAGAACCAGCAGCAGGCCGAGGTGCGCGTGGTGTTCTCCGGCGCGGTGACCGGCCTTTCGACCGGCTCGGCCGTGCTGTTCAACGGCATCAAGATCGGCGAGGTGCGCAATCTCCGGCTCGACGAGAAGGACCCGCGCACCGTCATCGCCATCATCCGCGTCAATCGCGACGTGCCGATCAAGACCGACACCCGCGCCACGCTGTCCTATCAGGGGCTCACCGGCGCCGCGACCTTGCAGCTCGAAGGCGGCTCGCGCAACGCGCCGGGGCTGTTCGACGCGGCGACCGACGGCATGCCGACCATGCCGGCGGATATCTCGCCCTTCCAGGACATTCTCGAAAGCGCCCGCAACGTGCTGGTCAGGGCCGACAGCGCCATGGCGGCGATCGACGACTTCATCACCGAAAACGGCCCGGCCTTCAACCGCACCGTCAATAACGTCGAGAAGTTCTCGGCTGCGCTCGCCGACAATTCCGACGGCATCTCCAAGGCCATGGCCTCGATCTCGTCGGCCGCCGAGTCCATCGGCGACATCTCGCGCGACCTCAAGGACGCGGCGGCGCAGGTGACGCGCATCCTCAACGCGGTGGATCCCCAACGGGTGACCGAGATCACCGAACGGCTGACCGAGTCCTCGGAGCGGCTCACCGCCGTGCTGGAGCGCGCCAAGGTCATTGCCGACGGCATCGATCCGGCGGCGGTGAACAGCGTCGTCCAGAACGTCGCCGACGCGGCGCGGACGCTCGACGAGACGGTGGGGCAGGCGAAGGCCATCCTGGGGGCGGTCGATCCCGAGGAGGTCGACCGGCTGGTGGCAAGCGTCACCGCCACCTCCGACGAGCTGCGCGCCACCGCCAACCGGGCCGACGCGGTGTTGGCGTCCGTCGATACCGAGAAGGTGCGGTCGGTGATCGCGGCGGTGGATACCGCCTCGCAGAACATCGCGGCGGCGTCGGGCTCGCTCGGCATGGTGGTCGAGGATGCCCGCCAGACGCTCGGCGCGGCGCGGGGCGTCGTCGAGGCGGTCGATCCGGCCAAGGTGCGCTCCACGGTCACCGACGTCAGCGACTTCGCGGCGATGCTGAAGGGCTACAAGCCGCAGCTCGACGCCATCATGGCCGATGTCAATCGCGCCTCGACCAGCCTTGCCGACCTGGGCCAGACCATCGACGAGCGCCGGCCGGACGTCGACCGCATCATCCGCGACACGCGCACGCTGGCCGAGCAGCTCAACGGCATCGCGGCGCGCGCCGACGGCGTCCTGCAGAAGGTCGACGGCTACGTGACCGGCGACGGCCAGGGCCTGGTCGCCGAGGCGACGGCGGCGGCCAAGTCGATCCGCGAGGTGGCCGACAAGCTCAACGGCGCGGTCGGGCCGATCACCGACAACGTCTCGAAATTCTCGAGCCGGGGGCTCGACAGCGTGGTGGCGCTGGCCGAGCAGGGGCGGCAGGCGCTGGCGAGGCTTGACCGGGTGCTGCAAGGCGTTGAAAAGAATCCCCAGCAGTTCATCTTCGGCGGGCAGGGGGTGCCCGAATACGCGCCGCGCCGCTAAAGCCGAGGCAATGGCCGGAAACGGCTTTTGCTCCGGCTCGTTGTGTTCACGTATCCGCGTTGTCCGAAAAGCCTGCAACTTTTCGGGCGGATGTAGGGTCTCTGGTTTCACGCATCCGCGTTGTCCGAAAGGTCTGCAACTTTTCGGGCGGATGCTTTAGGAGGCGATGTTGGTATCTGTTCATCCGGGCCGGCGGACGGCCTCTCTGGCGGCGTTCCTCCTCGCGCTCACCCTTGCGGGCTGTTCGACGCTCGGCCTCGGGTCGCCACCCAAGCCGGACGCCATCTTCGACCTCGCGGTTCCCACGGCCTTCGATGGCGCGACCAGGCGCTCCTCGGCGCAGATCCTGGTGCCGCTGCCGAACGCCAGCGACGCGCTGTCGACCGGGCGCATCGCCGTGCGCGCCGCCGGCGGGTCGATCTCCTACCTGCCGGGCGTCTCCTGGTCCGACCAGCTGCCGCCGCTGATCCAGACGATCATGGTGCGCGCCTTCGAGAACTCCGGCCGCGTCCGGGCGGTCGGCAAGCCGGGCGAGAGTCTCGCTATCGACGACCAGGTGATCGTCGACATCCGCGCCTTCGAGCTGGATGTCACCGGTTCGCCTACGGCGCACGTCACGCTCGGCGTCAAGCTGCTCGACGAACGTAACGGCAAGGTGCGGGCGAGCCGCGTGTTCGACGTCAGCCGGCCCGCGGCGTCCGACCGGCCGAAGGACGCCATCGCGGCGATCGACCAGGCCGCCTCGGCGGCGGTGGCCGAAGTGGTGAGCTGGACGGCGTCGGCGCTGTAGGCGGCGGGGTGCTGTGACCGGCGCCCGGCGGCTGTTTTGCCACTCAAGGCCTTCGGCCTCACTCCTCTCTCCAACTCTCCCCCACAAGGGGGGAGAGGGCTCGTCGAGCTGAAAGGTGCACCTTTCCAGGGCAATAGGTTCTGATCGGAACCAAGCCGTGCCCTCTCCCCCCTTGTGGGGGAGAGTTGGAGAGAGGGGTGAACACGACGACAGAAACAACCCTCGTCATTCCAACGAAAAAGGGCGCCGCGTGGCGCCCTTTTCTGTGATTGTCGGTATCGGTCAGGCTCAGCCGAGCTTGCCGCTGGCGTGCGCCAGGAGGGTGTAGACCTTGCCGGTGTCGGAGTTCAGGTAGTTCTCGGCGAGGCGGCCGTTCGGGTCCTTCTGGACGGCTTCCTCGTAGAGCGCGCTGAAGTGGTCGATGTAGCGGTCGACCGCCTCGCGGAAGTCGGCCTCGCGGCCATAGCGGCGGCGCACCTCGTCGAAGGTCTGCTGGCCCTGCAAGGTGTAGACGCGGCGCGTGAACACGTTGCCGTCACCGCGCCGGTAGCGGTCCCAGAGGTCGGCGTAGGCGTCGGGATCGATCGACCGGGCGATGTCGGAGGTCAGCGAGCCCAGGCCGTCGAGCGGGTTGCCGCCCTTGTTGCGGTCGGACGACGGCAGGCGCGGCGACGGGCCGTCCTCGTCGTTGACCCGGCGCAACAGGTCGGAGATCCAGCCGCTCGACCGTTCGCCACGCTCGTCGCCGGCGGGCTGCCGCGCCTCCGGACGCCGTTCGGCGACGGCCGGGCGGGGCGGCTGGTTGGCCGGCTGGCGCGAGAAGGCGCGCGGCTCGGCCGGCTGCGACGGCTTCTGGGCCGGCAGGCTGCGGCTCGAGGCCTGGGCCGAGGCCTGCGCCCGTACCGGCGTCTCCGCGACGCTCTCACCGGGCAACTGGCGCGAGACGATCTCGGAGAGCTCGTTCAGGGCGCGGATCTGCTCGCTGACCACGCGGCGCATGGCGGCGGTGTGCTGGCTGGTCTCTTCCGGCAGGTCGAGGACGCCGCGGCTCAGATCCTCGCGGATCTGTTCCAGCTCGCGACCGACGGCGCGGGTCGCCTTACGCATCTCCTCGGTGGCGCCGGCGAAGCGGTCGACCGCCGAGCCGATGGAGGCGTTGATCTCGGAGATCAGCTCGCCGCGCACCCGCTCGATGGTCACCTTGGTCTTTTGGCCTTCCTCCTCGGCGTTGACCGACAACTGCTCGAGCTGCTGGGTGACGCCGTTCATGGCCGTCTCGGCGTTGCGGGCGAGTTGATAGCCGACGTCGCGGGCGCGGCGCTCGGCGTTGGACAGCGTGTCCTGGATCTGGCCGGCGATCGATTGCAGGCTCTCGGACATCGTCTCGCTGCGCTCCTGCAGCGTCGAGACCACGCCGTCGAGCGCGGAGAGGCGATCGCCGACGACGCCCTGCAGGGTGCCGCCCACCGACGACAGCGCGCGGGCCGACGACTGCAGGTCGCCGGTCTGCTCGGACAGCGCGGTGGCGATGGTGCCGATGTCGGCGAGCACCGTCCGCGACACCTCGCGCAGCACTTCGGTCGTCTCGGCGACGGTGGTGCTGGAGGCGGTGGTGTCGGCGACGACGCGCTCGAGGGCGAGGCGAAGGTCACCGGTCTGCTGCTCGAGACCGCGCTCGATGCGGCTGAGGTTGCCGGAAGCCTGATCGACCAGGGCGCGGAGCCCGCGATTGGCGCCCTCGACCTGTTCCAGCACGGCGACGACGTCGGTCTTGACGCGCGTCGTGGTGTCGTCGAGCGACTGCAGCACGTCGCGGCCCTGCTCGTCGAAGGTGGCCATCAGCGACAGCGTCGCCTCCTTCAGGGCTTCCGCCGCCTCGTTGCCGCGCTGGGTGATGGCGCGGCTGACGCCTTCGCCGCCCTTGGCCAGCGCTTCCAGCACGTCGCTCGCCGCGTTGCGGACCATGCCGGCCACTTCCTCGCCACGGCTGCCGACGGCCTCGTCGAGGGCGCGGGTGCCGGACAGGAAGGCGTTGGCGAGCTCGCCGCCGCGGCCGTCGATCAGTTCGCCGAGCTCGGCCATGCGGCGGGTGACCAGGTCGACCACCTTCTCGGCACGGCTGTCCATGGCGTTGGCCGCGGCCTCGGTGCGGGTGTCGAGCACCGCCTCGAGATCGCGCGTCGCCTCGGTGAGGCGCTCGGTAGCGGCGGCGATGGCGGCCGCCAGGATCTCGCTCGACCGCTCGGTTTCGCCGGCGATGCGGCCGGTGACCGCCTCGGCCGAGCCGATGAGGTTGGAGCGGGCGCGGGCGGTCTCTTCCGACAGCCGGTCGGTGACCTCGTCGATGGCGCCGATCAGGCCGGCGCGCGCCTTCTCGCTTTCCGTCGCCATGCGGCCGGTGACGTCGTCGACCGAGCCGATGATGGTGTCGCGGACGCGCTCGCTCTCGCCGATGAGGCGGCCCTCGACGGCGGTGATCGCCTCGTAGACGTTCTCGCGCGCCTTCTGGCTCTCGGTGGATAGCACGTCGGACAGGGTGGTGATGAGGTCGTTGAGCGTGCCGTGCGTCTCGTCGCGCAGGCTGGCGAGCCGGCTCTCGGCGCCCGTCAGCGACTGGCTGACGGCGAACGAGGTGTTCTCGCCCTCGGTCGCGAGGCGCGAGGCGGCGCCGTCGATGGCGGCGACCACGCTGGCGCGGACCTGCTCGCTCTCGCCGGCCAGCCGTTCGGACATGCCTTCCAGCACGCCGGCCACCACGTCGCGCGCCCGGACGGAGCCGCTTTCCATCTCGTGGGCGATCTCGGCCATGGCATCGGTGACGATGGCCTTGGCGCGGTCGGCCTCGACGCGCAGCTTGTCGGTGGCCGCTTCCACCGAGCCGGTGAGGTCCTCGCGGACGCGGGCGCTTTCCTTCTGCAACACGGCGGCGGCGTTGATCAGGGCGCGGGCCAGTTCCTCGCGGGCCGTCTCGGTCTGGCTGCCGAGCATGTCGACGATGGAGGCGAGGCGCTGGGTCAGCGACACCTCCAGCGAGCTGGCGCGGCTGTCCAGCGTCTCGGCGACCTCGAACACCTTGGAGCCGAGCGACACGTTGATCTCGGCCACCTTGTCGGCCAGCGTCTCGGTGAACTCCTCGGTCTTGCGCTGCAGCGAGCGGCCGACGGCGTCGAGGCGCCCCTCGATGGCGTCGACCATCTCCGACTGGCCGGCCGAGAAGGCCTGCGCCAGGTCGCGGGTGCGGGCCATCAGCGTCTCGGTGATCTGGCGGGCCCGGCCGTCGAGCGCGTGGTCGATCAGCTCGATGCGGTTGTCGAGGGTGCCGGTCAGCGCGTCCGCCTTGTCGGCGAAGGTGCGGGTGGCATCCTCGAGGCGCTTGCCGACGCTGCCGTCGAAGGCGGCGAGCTGGCCTTCCAGCGCGGCGCCGAAGCTGCCGGCGCGGCCTTCCAGCGAGGCGAGGACCGCCTGGGTACGGCCGTCCAGCGTCTCCACCAGCGCGCCGGAGCGCTTGTCGAACTCGCTGCCCAGCCGCTCGACGCGCTCGTCGATCAGGCCGGTGATGTTGCCGGAACGGCCGCTGAGCGTCGCCTCGAGGGCGCTGGTGCCTTCGGCGAGGGCGTTCTGGATGGTGAGGGTGCGCTCGGCCAGCGCCGCCTCGATGCGGGCGATCTGCTCCTCCAGCGAGCCGTCGAGCATCGACGTGCGGCTGACCAGGCTTTCCACCAGCTCGGCGGCGCGGCCGTTGATGATCTCGTCGAGCACGCGGATGCGCTCGGCGAAGCTGACCGACATGCTGTCGGAACGGTCGTCCAAGAGGTTGGCGATCTGGCTGCCGGCGGCGAGGATGGTCTCGGCGACGCGCTCGCCGCGGGCGTTGACGGCGCGGGCGATCTCGGCGCCGATGGTCGACAGGCGCTCGGAGAACAGGCTGCCGCTGTCGGCGAGCAGCGTCTCCACCGACAGCGTGGCGCCGTCGATGATGCCGCGGATCGACGTGGTGCGGTCGTCCATCATGCGGGCGACTTCCTGGCCGGTGGCGGCAAGGCGGTCGGCGAGATCGACGCCGTTGACGCTGATCGCCGTGTGGACGGCCTCGCCGGTGGTGGCCAGCTTGTTGACGAGATCGGTGCCGCGCTCGGTGATCGTCGAGGTGATCAGCGTGCCGGTCTGGTCGAGGCGGTCGGTGATCTCGCTGCCGCGGATCGACAGGTCGAGCAGCACGCCCTCGGAGGTGGAGCGCAGCGTCTCGTTGATGGTCTCGATCTTCTCGGCCATCGCCTTCGACGCTTCGTCGGTGGTGCGGGCGACCTGCTCGCTGACGGCGAAGGCGCGCTGCGAGATGTCCTCGGCGAAGCTCTGGCCCGAGCGGGCCAGCGTCTCGTCGATCTCGCGGGTGCGCAGCGTGAGGTTTTCCTCGAGGGCGGCGACCGTGGTGTCGATCGAGAAGACGATGGCGTCGCTGCGGTCGCGCAGCAGCGTCTCGAGCGAACCGGTGCGGCTTTCGAGGGTGGAGGCGATCTCCTGCGACCGCTCGGTCAGCACCTTGTCGAGGCTGTCGGTGCGGGTGAGCAACTGCGTTTCCATCACCGACGTCGAGGTGGCGACGGTCGACACCAGCTCGTTGACGCGATGGCCGATGGTGCGGTCGAAGTTGGCCGACTGCTCGGCGAGCGTGGTGCCGAACAACTCGGCGCGCGTCGACAGCGTCTCGGCGAGCTCGGCGGTGCGGCCGGAGATCGTCCGGTCGATCAACTGGGTCTTGTCGGTCAATTCGGCGCTGAGTTCGCCGGTGCGCGCCTCGATGGTGCTGGCGAGCTGGGCCGAGCGCAGGGCCAGCGTGCTCTCCAGCGCTTCGCTCTTTTCGGCGAGAGCGGTGGAGAATTCGGCGGTGCGCGTCTCCAGCGTGGTGCCGATCTCCTCGGCCTTCTCGCCAAGCGCCTTGCCGAGCTCGAAGGTGCGGACCGAGAGCGTCGACGAAAGCTCGTCGGAGCGGGCGGCGATCGAGGAGACGATCTCCTCGGTGCGGGCCGACAGCGTGAAGGCGATGTCGGCGGTGCGATCGGTGAGCGTCGACGACAGCTCGTCGGAACGGGCGGCCAGCGTCGAGACCAGTTCCTCGGTGCGCGAGGCCAGCGTGAAGGCCAGCTCGCCGGTGCCGTCGCTGAGCGCCGCCGACAGGTCGGCGGTGCGGGTGGCGAGCGTCGACACCAGTTCGTCGGAGCGCTTGGCGAGCTCGCTGCCGAGCTGCTCGGTTTCCGCGCCGATGGCGCCGACCAGGCGGCCGCCCTCCTCGGTGATGGTGCGCGTCAGCACCTCGCTGCGGCTGGCGATCGCCTCGTTGATGGCGGTGCCGGTTTCGGCGAGGCCGCTGATCAGGCTTTCGCGCTCGGTGCCGAGCGTCGACAGGAAATCGGCGCCGCGCTTGGCCACCGTCTCGGTCACCGAGTTGCCGGCCGCCTCGAAGGCCAGCGCCAGTTCCTCGGCCTTGGAGCCGAAGGTGCGGGTAACGTTGCGGCCGGTCTCGTCGATGCGGTTGGTGAGCAGGTCGCCGGCGGTGCGCAGTTCCTCGGACAGGTTCTGGTGGGCGCCGGAGATGGCGGTGCGCGCCTTCTCGGCGTTGGCGACCACGCTCTCGCGCTGGCTGACCAGCTCCTCGATCAGGCCGCGGATGCGCAACTCGTTTTCGGCGTAGGAGCGCTCCAGCGAGGAAACCTCGTTGTGGACCAGCACTTCGAGCTCGCTGGCGCGGGCGAGCGCCCGCTCGATGCCGTCGCCCATGGCGGCGACTTCCCGGCGGATGGCCTGTCCGACGGTGACGACGTTCTCCTTGGCCGACAGCTCGGGCTCGGCGAGCTTGACCGCCACTTCGGTGAGCGAGCGGGCGGCGAGCCGCAGATCCTGGGCGCGCCAGATCATGGTGGCGATGGCGAAGAACAGCACCACCGGCGCGACGATGCCGCCGATCAGCGCGAAGCCGTCGGGGCGCGACGACAGGGCGGCCGGGTCGGCCAGCACGGAAAAGTCGCCGAAGGCGGCGCGGGCGACGTAGAAGCCGCCGGCGACCCAGACGACCGAGGCGAAGAGGGCGATCCAGAAGGGCAGGGCCGACGGCCGGCGCTGCATCTGGTAGAGCAGCGTCGCAACGGACCGGCGATCGTCGTTGGCCGGGGCGCGGCCCGGGCGGGCGGAGGCGCGGGGCGCGTCGGCGGGCTCGGCGAGCGGCTGCCGCGCAGCAGCATCCGGGCTTTCGGCGAAGGTATCCTGGTCGGGCGATCTCGGCTCGTCGGCCGAAACGCCGAAGTCGATCTTCAGGGCCTCCTCGACGGCGGAGAGTGCGGCCTCCGCCGGATCCGATGCCTTGGTGCTTTTTACCATGGTACCCTCTTGTCCGCATACTTGAAGCCGGACGGCTCCGGAAGTGTACTCCCGGTTGCCGTCCCGGTCGAACCATGCCCCGCCCGGCCTAGGCGATCGGCATGAACTCGGGCTTTCCCCGACCGCCACGCGCCCCTGAAGAGGCGGCAATGGCTACGCCGGCCGAGGATTGCCTATTGAAACGTAATGGCACAACAGGCCCTTCCGGACAAGGAAAGCTCCCCGGGCGCCCCGTATTGTTAACAAGCCGCTAATAGGCGTCGCACATTGTTATTCATCTTCCGGTTGTTATTTCCGGACCCGAAGGCGGATGTTTGAATGGCGGCCAACCCCCCGTTCTTCGGCGCGCATGGCGAGGCCGGAGGGGGCGAGATGCCGGGCGAACACAGTCAAGACGTTAGGACATCGAGTTGAATATTGGCTTAAAACATATGGTTACCGACCGGCCCGCCGGAGGATGCCGGCCCGGACGCCGCCGGGACGGGGCCCGGCGCCAACGATCCGAAGCCGGCTGGTCCTGCTTCACGACGATAACAGGCTTGGATTGCAACGGGCGAATTAACCATATCTTCAGAATTCCGGCCGCTCCTCGGGGCGGGCGGAGCCCTATCGAGCCCCGCCCGGCGCCGGTGCGACGGGCGCGGAAGGCCTTCGGAACGATGCGGAAGGGGCGACAGCGATGAGCGACGACGAGCAGGCCGGCGGTCCTCCCCTCGATCTCGGGCACCTCGCCGCGCAGACCTTCGGCAATGCCGACCTCGAGGCCGAGGTGCTGCGCCTGTTCCTCGGGCAGAGCCGCGATTGCCTCGACCGGTTGCAGGCGGCGCCCGATGCCGGCACCGCCCATCTCCTGCTCGGCTCGGCGCGCGGCATCGGCGCGACGGCGGTCGCCGGCGCGGCGGCGGCGCTCGAAGCCGCGCTGTTGCGCGGCGACGGCGGCGGGGCCGAGCTTTTCCGGCTGACCAAGGTCGTTGCCGCCGCCAACGCCTTTATCGAGGCTCGTCTCGGCGGCAGGGGTTGACGACGGCGGACGCTGATATATGTGCAGGTGACCCGAGGGGCGACGCCCCGCAGCCGCAGGTTTCCATGCCCAAGATCACCTATGTCACGCACGAAGGCAGCCGCTACGAGGTGGAGGCCGAGACCGGCACCACGGTGATGGAGAACGCCGTCAAGAACCTGGTTCCCGGCATCGAGGCCGAGTGCGGCGGCGCCTGCTCCTGCGCCACCTGCCACGTCTACGTCGACGAGGCCTGGGTGGCGGCCACCGGCGAGCCCGAGCCGATGGAAGAGGACATGCTGGATTTCGCCGCCGATCCCAAGCCGACCTCCCGTCTCTCCTGCCAGATCAAGGTGAACGGCGATCTCGACGGGCTGGTGGTCCACATCCCGTCCCGGCAGGCCTAGAGCCTGGCTCGAAACCCGCTGGGCGGGCATCTGGTTCTTTGTTGTCGCATCGTTTTGCGGGAAACCGGCTTCCATTTTTCCGTACAATGCTTGGCTTCAAGCTCTGTGCTTCCGGTACTAACGGACCCTTAAGTGCGCTCCGGTTTTCGTGCGTCTCGCCATCTCCCTGACAACAGCGAGTGTTGGGAGACTTATATCGGCGTTGCGCCCCATTCTGCCCGAGGTCCTACGCCTTCGCGTAGGATGACAGAATTATATATAAAAAACATATACATAGATTGTCATCCTACGCGAAGGCGTAGGACCTCAGGTCGAAAGAGGCGCGGGGTGGCTATAGGGCTCCAAAAGGGCAGCGAGGCGATGTCGGGGATTTGACCGGTGGCATCCGATTTGGAATTCTCTGCTTCCGGTGCTGACGAACCGCACTTTTCAAGACGCAAACCGCAAGGCACTTTTGCCGGAGCTGCCCGGGTTCGCTCCGCCTCGGTTCCCGTGCGTCTCGCCATCTGCCGACCGGCGAGTTTCGAGCCGGGCCGAGGGAAGCCGTACGCGCCGTTATCCTTAATTCCCAGTTTAGATTGCTTCCAGCCGATACTCGGAATTAAAGATGAGCTCTCTCACGGACTTTTGCCGTGAGGTGTCGCCGCAGCGTGGCCGGACCGGTTCCGGCATGCCGGCAGCGAACTGGAGCGATGCCATGCGCATGAAGGCACTCGACGGCTGGAGAGGGATCGGCGCGCTCGCCGTCTGCTTTATTCACCTGCAGCTCAACGGCTACCTGACCACGGCACCGTCGCTGGATTCCTGGACGCTGGCCGTCGACTTCTTCTTCGTGCTGTCCGGCTTCGTCATCGCCCGCGTCTATGCCGACGAACTGGCCGACGGCGAGCGGGTGGCCGTCTTCGTGGTGCGGCGTCTCGGCCGGCTGTGGCCGCTGCATCTTTCCATGCTGGCGCTGTTCGTCGTTGTCGAACTGGCGAAACTGGCGCTGCAGCGCGAGACGGGCTTTTCCCCGGAACATGCGGCTTTCGTAGGCGCCCGCAATCCTTCCGACATCCTGCCGATCGCCCTGTTCCTGCAAACGGCCCGCCTCGGCCCCGAGCTCACCTGGAACTTCCCGAGCTGGAGCATCTCGGCGGAAATCTGGACCTACGCCGTCTTCGCGCTGGTCGCCTTCAGGACGGCCGGCAACCCCGGCCGGCGCGCCGCCGTCGCCGGCGCCATTGCCCTGGTGGCCTGGCTTGTCCTCGTCGTGGACATCACCGGCCGCGGCATGATCAGCACCGACGTGTTCGGCATCGTCCGCTGTCTCCTCGGCTTCTTCTCGGGCGTCGTGGCGGAGCACCTGCACCGCCGGGGATCGTTCAGGGCCTTAGCCGGCGGCCGGGCGGAAATCCCCACGGCGCTGGCCGGCGTCGCGCTGGTCTGGGCGACCGCGTCGCTGCCGGAAGCCCGCTACTTCGCCCCGGTCGTGTTCCTGGCGCTGGTGTTCGCCCATGCCGACGATCGCGGTCCGCTGTCGCGCTTCATGGCGACCTCGCCGGTGCAGTGGCTGGGCCGGCTCTCCTACTCGATCTACCTGACCCACCTGTTCCTGGTCGCCTATGTGGTGCCGCGCCTGTCGCAGACCGTCGACCGGCTGCTGCCGGGCGAGACGATGCTGCGCGAAGGCGTCGTGGCGGCGCTCTACATCGCCCTGGTGATGGCCTTCTCGCTCGCCACCTGGCGGTTCATCGAGCTGCCGGGCCAGCGGTTCGCCGCGGCGATCGCCGGCCGCATCCGCCAGTCTCAGACGTTGAGCAGCAAATACTCGCGCTCCCAGCTCGAGATGACACGGTTGTAGAGCCTGAGTTCGAGCTGCTTGACGTCGATGTAGGCCCCGACGAAGCGCTCGCCGAGCACGGCCTTCAGGCGCTCGCAGTCGCCGAGCTCGATCAGCGCGTCGGAGAGGTGGATGGGCAGCGTCACGCCGAGCGTCTTGGCGTCGACCGTCACCACCTCGTCCGGCTGCACCTCGTCTTCGAGGCCGATCAGGCCGCAGGCCAGCGTCGTCGCCATGGCGATGTAGGGATTGCTGTCGGCGCCGATCACCCGGTTCTCGACGCGGCGCGATTCCGGCCCCGAGTCCGGCACGCGCAGGCCGCAGGTGCGGTTGTCGCGGCCCCAGTGGACGTTGATCGGCGCGTCGCTTTCGAGGCGGATGCGGCGGTAGCTGTTCACGTTGGGGCAGAACAGGCTCATCGACTTCGGCACGTAGCGCTGCAGGCCGCCGATGTAGTGATGCAACTGGTCGGTGTCGCTGCCGTCGGGATTGGCGAAGATGTTGCGGCCGTCGGCGACGCGCACCACCGACTGGTGGATGTGAGTGGCCGAGCCCGGCATCTCCTGGTGCGGCATGGCCATGAAGGTGGCGACCATGCCGAACTTGCGGGCGGCGAGGCGGGCGGTGCGCTTGAACAGGAAGGTCTGGTCGGCGAGCTCGATCGGGTCGCCGTGGCGGAAGTTCATCTCGAGCTGCGCCGGACCGGCCTCGTGCGCCATGGTGGCGATCTCGATGCGCGAGGCCTCGCAATAGTCGTACATCTGGTTGACGACGTGGTCGTAGTCGTTGGCGTGCTCGATGCCGTAGGCCTGGCTGCCGCTTTCCTTGCGGCCGGAAAGGCCGATCGGCACTTCCAGCGGCAGGTCGGGGTCGTCGTTCTGGCCGGTCAGGTAGAATTCCACCTCCGGCGCCACCACCGGGCGGATGCCATGGGCGGCGTAGAGCTCGATGACGTGGCGCAGTACGGAGCGCGGCGCGAAGTCGACCAGGCGGCCGTCGGCGAAATGGCAGTCGCAGATCACCTGGGCCGTCGGCTCGTCGTACCAGGGCACCAGGCGCAGCGTCGTCAGATCGGGCAGGCAGCGGATGTCGCGGTCGAGCGGATTGACGATCTTGCTCTCGACGGCGCTGTCGCCGGTCACCGCCTGGAAAAACACGAACTCCGGCAGCCGCACGCCGGCGTCGATGATGCGGATGAAATCTTCGCGCGGCACGATCTTGCCGCGCATGATGCCGTTCATGTCCGGGATGATGCATTCGACCTCGTTGATACGACGGTCGCGGAGCCAGTGGATCGCGTCGGCCTGGTTGGAAAAGCGCGGCGCGACATCTGAAGCGGTGGGCATGAAATAATCCTCGGCGATCCGGACCGACCGGATTCGCGAGCCCGATCGGGCGGCGGATCGTCGGGGCCGCGCCGGCAGCCCGGAATCAGGTTAGAATGATTGGACATTACGCCAAGTCCGGCGCGATGGGAGCCCCGGAGCCCGCCAATGCCACGTCTTTTTATTCTCCGCCACGCCAAGTCGCCGCCGGCAATTTCCGGCCAGAAGGATTTCGACCGGCCGCTTTCCGAGCGGGGCAGGGCGGCCGCGCCGGTGATCGGCCGCTACATGGCCGACGAGGGCTACCTGCCCGATCTCGTTCTCTGTTCGCCATCGGCGCGGACGCGCGAGACGTTCGACGGGGTCAAACCGTTCCTGCCGGAGCGCGTCGCCGTCGACTACGTGCGCGAACTCTACGAGGCGTCGCTCGGGGCGATGCTCAAGGTGATCGTCACCCACGCCGAGGCGGCCGAGCGGCTTCTGGTGGTCGGGCACAATCCGTCGGTCCACAGGCTGGCGACGACGCTGCCGGAGGACGGCGATCCCGCCGAATTGGCTCGGCTCGGGGCCAAATTCCCGACCGCCTCGCTGGCGGTGATCGAGTTTTCAAGGACCTGGTCCGAAATCGAGCCGGGCGACGGCCGGCTCATCGCCTTCGTGACGCCGGCCGACCTCGGCGGCCCCGCCGGCGACTAGAGCGACGGATGCCGCTTTCGGTCCGATGCCTCAAGCCATTGTGGCGGCGCGGGACGTGCCTACATAGAGGCCGCGGCGCCTTTCGCGCCGGACGAGGTTCGACGAGGTCGTGAGCTTCACCACGTTTTCCGACGAGGCGCGCATCGCCCTCGACAACATGGCCGATTTCGCCTGGAGCCTCGGTTCGCCATCGCTCCGGCTCGGCGTCACCGGATTGTCCCGCGCCGGCAAGACGGTGTTCATCACGGCGCTGATCCACAACCTGACGCATGGCGGCCGGCTGCCGATGTTCGAGCCCTGGCGGGCCGGCCGGCTTCTCGGCGCCGACATCCGGCCGCAGCTCCATCCCGACGTGCCGACCTTCGACTATCGCGGCCATGTGCGGAAGCTGACCGACGCCCGCGTCTGGCCGGACTCGACGCGGCAGATTTCCGAGCTGCGCCTGACCATCGCCTACGAGAGCGCCACCTTCCTCGGCCGGTCGCTGGGGCGCGGCAAGCTCGATCTCGACATCGTCGACTATCCCGGCGAATGGCTCCTGGACCTGCCGCTGCTCTCCAAGGATTACCGCGCCTTTTCCAGCGAGACGCTGGAACGGGGGCGCGAGCCGCGCCGCACGGCGATCGCCGCCGACTGGCTCGCCCATACCTCCGGCGTCGATCCGCTGGGGCCGGCCGACGACGAGGCGGCCGGACGCCTGCACGAGCTGTTCGCCGCCTATCTCGGCGCGGCGCGCGGCGGCAGCCTCGCGCTGTCCATGGTGCCGCCCGGCCGCTTCCTGATGCCGGGCGATCTCGCCGGCTCGCCGGCGCTGACCTTCGCGCCGCTCGACCTGCCGGAGAGCGGCGAGGCGCCGCGCGACAGCCTTTGGGCGCTGATGGAAAGCCGCTTCGAGGCCTACAAGGACGTGGTCGTCAGGCCGTTCTTCCGCACCCATTTCGCCCGCCTCGACCGGCAGGTGGTGCTGGTCGACGTGCTGGCGGCGCTGAACGGCGGCCGCGAGGCGCTCGTCGATCTCGAGATGGCGCTCGGCGAGATCCTCGGCTGCTTCCGGCCGGGGCGCTCCTCCTGGCTCGGGCAGGTGCTGACGCGCCGCATCGACCGCATCCTGTTCGCCGCCACCAAGGCCGATCACCTTCATCATGCCAGCCACGACCGGCTGGAGCTGATCCTCCGCCGCCTCACCGACCGGGCGATCGCCCGCGCCTCGTTCTCCGGCGCCGAGGTGGACGTAAAGGCGCTGGCGGCGGTGCGGGCGACGCGCGAGGCGACGGTGCGCCGCAACGGCGAGAGCCTGCCCTGCATTCTCGGCGTGCCGCAGGAGGGCGAGCTCCTCGACGACCATCTCTATGACGGCAAGGAAGAAATCGCCCTGTTCCCCGGCGACCTGCCGGACAATCCGCAGGCGCTGTTCCGCCCGCCCGAGGCGGGCGAACCTGGTTTCGACGCGCTGCGCTTCCTGCGCTTCCGCCCGCCGCCGCTCGAAGTGACGGCCGAGGGCGTCAGCCTGTCGCTGCCGCATATCCGCCTCGACCGCGCCCTCGATTTCCTGATCGGAGACCGTCTGGCATGACGCGCCGCCCCACCGCCTTCGATCTGACGGCCGACGAGGTCAGCCATGTCCGTCCCGGCGAGGCGCCGCCGGCCGATGCCGCCGTTATCGTCGAGGAGGCGGTGGAGGCCGACGACCTGCCGGCGCCGCTGCCGCCCGTCCGCCGGCGGTTTTCCTGGTCGCGGCTGTTGTTCGGCGCCGTCGCCGGCATCCTGTCGCTGGCCATCGGCCTCTGGCTCGACCAACTGGTCCGCGAGCTGTTTTCCCGCGACGACTGGCTCGGCTGGCTGGCGGTCGGCCTGATCGCCTTGGCGGTGATCGCCGTCGTCGCCATCGCCGCCCGCGAGATTGCCGGCCTGATCTGGCTGAGGCGCATCGACCGCATGCGCCGGCGGGCCGATCTCGCCGCCGTCCGCGACGACCGGCCGGAAGCCGAGGCGGTGGTGGACGAACTGATCAAGCTCTATGCCGACCGGCCCGATCTCGCGCCCGGCCGGCGGGCCACGCAAGCCCGCGTCGACGACATCATCGACGGCCGCGACCGGCTGGTGCTGGCCGAAGCCGACCTTCTCGCCCCGCTCGACGCGGCGGCCCGCCGGCTGGTGTCGGACGCCGCCGCCCGCGTGTCGGTGGTGACGGCGGTGTCGCCGCGCGCCGCCATCGACGTGATCTTCGTGGTGGTGGCGACGCTCGGCCTGATCCGCCGCCTCGCCGCGCTCTACGGCGGCCGGCCGGGGTTCGTCGGGCTGGCGCGGCTGACCCGCCTGGTGCTCACCCATCTCGCGGTCACCGGCTCGATCGCCGTCGGCGACGGCCTCGCCCAGCAGTTGATCGGCCACGGCCTCGCCGCCAAGCTGTCGGCGCGGCTCGGCGAAGGAGTGATCAACGGCCTGCTGACCGCCCGTGTCGGCGTCGCCGCCATCGACGTCTGCCGCCCGCTGCCGTTCCTCGAACGCCGGCGGCCGCAGATCTCGGAAATCATGGCCGGCATCCGCGCGCCGCGCGCGAAATGACGTCATGCGGCGGGTTCGGCCCGGCAGGTTTTGCCGGATACGCCGAACCTTGCCGCCGCGTTAACCTATCGTTCATCAAAGCCAGGCGCCGATTTCCCGGAAACAAACGGAAAAAGAGCAGAAATCCATTTGGCACGCCCGTTGCCCTTGTCTTGCGTAGCGGCCACTCGTCCGGCCGACCGCGTTGCAGATCGTAAGGGAAACGAGCATGGGTATCCTGACCGCAATGAACTCGGCCGTCGGTGGCCTCGGAGCGCAATCCTTCGCCCTCGAGAATATCTCGGGCAATATCGCCAACTCGTCGACAACCGGCTTCAAGCGCAAGGATACCAGCTTCGCCGACCTCGTGCGCTCCAACACCTCCAACGCGGCGCGCGTCACCTCGGGCGGCGTCACCGCCTCCTCGCGCTCGACCATCACGCTCGACGGCGACATTCAGGGATCGGCGGTCGATACCCATCTCGCCATCAACGGCACCGGCTTCTTCTCCGTTTCGGCCGACCCGCTCGACAACACCCTCGGCACCCGCTACACCCGCGCTGGCGATTTCGAGCAGTATTACGACGCCCGCAACGGCCAGACCTACCTGCGCAACGGCTCCGGCTACAGCCTGATCGGCATCAACATGACGCCGGCGATCGGCGAGGACCCGAAGGGGCCGATCACCATCGACAAGACGTCGCAGAGCGCCAAGGCGTCGACGCAGATCACCTACAAGCTCAATCTGCCGACCGAACCGGTGACCACCTACTCCGCCGCCAACTCGACGGTGGCTGGCGCCAACATCTACGATCCAAGCTACAGCGCGACCTCCATCCCCTACCAGATTGCCAGCACTGGCAAAGTTGTCGGCACCCAGGTGACCGACTTCATGAAGAACTCGATCGCCGGCGGCACGGTCACGGTCTACGACGCCCAGGGCACGCCGGCCGTCGTGCAGCTCCGCTGGTCGAAGTTCGAGGAGGCGAGCACCGGCCGCAGCGAGTGGGGCCTGTTCTACCGCAACGCGGAAACCTACGACGCGACGGACACGACCGACGCCGTCTGGACGCAGATTCCCTCGAACACCACGATCAACGACGGCACGCTCGGCCGCGTGGCGGCGACCGATACCAACGGCGTCGCGCCAGGCGGCACCGGCTGGATCGAGACCTACACCCATCCGGCAAGCACCGGCTTCTTCTTCGACAGCAACGGCAAGCAGCTCGACGCGACCTCGGCGATCGCCATCAACAACCTTACCGTCAACGGCAAGAATTTCGGCACCATGACGCTCGACATGGCGGCCACCGAGTTCGCCGACAAGAACGGTCTCGCCTCCGCCAACCAATTGACGCAGGACGGCTATTCGACCGGCGCCTTCGAGGGCGTGTCGATCGACAACAACAGCGGCATCATCAGCTACAACTACTCGAACGGCCAGACCGTCCAGAAGTGGAAGATCCCGATCGTCGCCTTCAACGGCGCCAGCTATCTCAAGGCGGAGGACGGCGGCGCCTACACCGAGACGATCCAGAGCGGCAGCCCGATCGACATCGACGGCGCGCTGTCGAGCTCGGCGCTCGAGGCGTCCAACGTCGACATCTCCGAGGAATTCACCAAGCTGATCGTCACGCAGCAGGCGTTCTCGGCCAATTCCAAGGTGATCACCACCGCCGACCAGATGATGTCGGACATCCTGCAGATCATCCGCTGACGCTTTCGGCGGCCGTCATGCCCCAGGCGTGACGGCCGCTCTCCGCGACGTTCTCTGACCGCGAGACGGACATGCCTGTTTCGAGTGCCCTTTCCACGGCCCTGTCCGGCATCAGGACGACCCAGCAGCAGTTGGGCGTGACGTCGGCCAACATCGCCAATGCCAAGAGCACCGGCTACAGCCGTCAGACGATCTCCTCGACGGCGCAGGTCGCCAACTCGCGGGTCTACGGCGTCGAGGCCAACCAGGTCACGCGCGAGATCAACCTTCTCGTGCAGAAGCAGTGGCGGACCTCGCAGGCCAATTCGGCCTATGCCGACACGCGGGTCACCGCGCTGTCGGCGCTCGACAGCTATTGGGGGGCGCCGAACAGCAGCAGTTCGCTGAACTCGATCTACGGCGATTTCAGCACGACGCTCCAGAAGCTGGCGACGACGCCGAACGACACGGCGACGCAGGGCAGTGCCGTGTCGGCGGCGCAGAACCTGGTGAGCCGCCTCAACCAGTTGTCGGGCGACGTGCAGTCGCTGCGCCAGGAGGCGGAATCCAACATCGCCAACGCCGTCAGCCGCGTCAACGCGCTGCTGTCGACCATCGCCGATCTCGACAAGCAGGTGGTGGCCGTCGGCGCCGGCGGCACCAACAGCACCTCCGCCCTGCAGGACAAGCGGGACGCCGCCATCGACGAATTGTCCGAATACATGGACATTCACGTCACCGACCAACCGGGCGGCGGCATCGCCATCTCGCTGACCGACGGCACCCAGCTCTACGACGACGTGGCGGTGACGCTGAGCTTCGACCAGCAGGGCGTGGTCGACGCCTCGCGCGTCTATTCGACCGAAGACAGCCAGCGGTCGCTCGGCACCATCCGCATCAGTTCTGGTCCCGGCTCCGGCGTCGACCTGTTCAAGAGCGGATCGATCCGCTCGGGCAAGATCGCCGCCTATAAGGAATTGCGCGACGAGACGCTGGTCAATGCCCAGGCCCAGCTCGACACCATCGCCGCTACACTGTCGAAGGCCACCTCGACGCGGCAGGCGTCGGGCACCGCGGTCGGCGACGCCACGACGGCCGGCTATACGCTGGACATTTCCGGGCTGACCGAGGGCAACACGCTCAAGGTCGAATATACCGACGCCTCCGGCGCCAAGGGGGCGATCACCTTCGTCGCCTACAAGGGCGGCACCGCCCCCGGCAACGGCTTCACCCCCGAGCCGGGCGATACGGTGGTCGGCATCGACCTCACCAGCGCCACCGACGTCGGCGCCCAGATCGCCAATGCCCTCAACGCGGCCACCGGCGGCAGCGATTTCTCCGGCTCGGTGTCGACCTCGGGCTCCACCTCCACGGTGAGCCTTTCGGCGACCACCGTTCCTGCCAGCCACGGCAGCATCACCAGCGTCGTCGGCGAGATATCGTCGGGCGAACAGGACGGCTACCAGGCCTATCCGCTGTTCGTCGACGGCTCCACCGGCAAGGCCTATACCGGCCTCACCAACGGCACCGACACCATCACCGGCCTCGCCGCCCGCATCTCGGTCAATCCCAAGGTGGTGGCCGACCCGTCGCTGACGGTGAAATACGGCAGCGACACCCTGTCGGGCGACGGTACGCGGCCGCAGGCGATCCTCGATGCGCTCGACAGCCGCGTCTATTCCTATTCCGCCTCGATCGGCATCGGCTCGGCGACGACGCCGTTCAAGGGCACCTTCGAGGGCCTGCTGTCGCAGGTCGTCAACACCCAGGGCGCCTTGGTCGAGGATGCGCAGAACGTCGCCGACGGCCAGTCGGTCGTCACCTCCAATCTCAAGGAGCGTTACGACAACAGCCGCTCCGTCGATCTCGACACCGAGCTGATGGCGCTCATCCAGCTCCAGACGTCCTATTCGGCCAACGCCCGGGTGCTGTCCGTGGCGCAGGAGCTGATGGACACCCTCATGAACACGTTCAAGTAAAAAGCGGCGCCGCCGGGCGTTGCCGAAGTCACGGGTAGGATGCCATGTCGATCAACAGCGTGCTCGTCAATCCGAACATGTCGCTCCTGTCGACCATGCGGCAGCAGCTCGAGGACATGCAGCGCCAGCTCTCCACCGGGCAGAAGGCGGCAACCTACGGCACGCTCGGCACCGGGCGCACGCAGTCGATCACCTTCCGCTCGAAGATTTCGGAGATCACCGGCTATCTTCAGAACACCGACGTTCTGAACATGCGCATTTCGCTGCTCGACAAGTCGATGGGCCGGCTCGAGGACATTCCGAGCGAAGCCGCCGCCGCCATCGATCCCAACACCTACAACATCGATTCCACCGGCACCACCACCGGCCAGAAGGGCGCCAAGATCGCCCTCAACGAGGTGATCGGCCTGCTCAACTCCGAGGCCGACGGCCGCTACCTGATGTCCGGCAAGACCACCGACACCAAGCCGGTGGTCAGCATGAACGACATGCTCTACGGCACGGGCAACAAATACGGGCTGCAGAAGGTCGTCCAGGAGCGCTACACGGCCGACCTCGGCACGGGCAAGCTCGGCCGGCTCGATCTCGGCACCGCCGACGGGGCGGTCACCGGCGACACGGTGACCATCACCCGCCAGGGCGCCACCACGACCCCGCCGTCGGTGTCGGCGGAATTCGGCTACAAGCTCTCCGGCGCCTCGACCTCGACGCTTGACGCCACGCATATCCAGTTGACCCCGACCACCGGCACGGACAGCGCCGGCAACAGTGTCACCACCTCCTACGGCGTCCAGTTCGGCGCCAACCTGCAAGCCGGCGACAGCGTCTCGTTCGAGCTCGAGAATCCCGACGGGACCAAATCGACGGTCAAGCTGACCGCGACGCTGACCAGCCCGCCCGGCGACGGCGAGTTCACCATCGCCCAGGACACCAGCACCACGCCGCCCACCGTCGATATCGCGGCGACCGCCGCCAACTTCCAGAACCGGCTCGAGGACAGCCTCAAGACCGAGACGAAGACCACCTTCCAGGCGGCGTCGATGATGCGGGCGTCGGACACGTTCTTCGATACGGCGGGCGGCGGCAAGCCGCAGCGGGTCGACGTGGCCGATCCCACCGACGACAGCCTGCTGGCCACCGCCACCGGCCTGCGCGACGGCACCGATACCGACACGGTGGAGTGGTATGTCGGCTATAACGCGGCGATCGATGCCAGCGACAGCGCGACCTCGCCGCGCAACGACGTGACGGCGCGTGTCGACAGCAACATCACCGTCGGCTACGGCGTCAGGGCCAACGAATCCGCCTACGCCCAGATGGTGCGCTCGCTCGCCGTCATGACCATCGCCGAGTTCGATCCCAAGGCCGGCACGACGGGCGACACCAACGCCACCACCGACGCGGAGCGGCAGAAGAACCTCCAGGTCGAGAAGGCCCGCTATTCGGCGCTGGCCTCGCGGGTCGACGGCGTCCTCGCCTTTGCCGACGGCAGCCAGAAGCCGACCGACATCCACACGGAAATCGCCGTGTCCGGCAACGTCGCTAAGAGCGCAGCCGATCGCCAGACCAATTCCAAGACGACGCTGCAGGTGATGCTCGACGGCGTCGAGGGCATCAACAAGGAAGAGCTGACGGCGCAGATCCTGACGCTCCAGACCCGCATGGAAGCGAGCTACACGACGTCGATGATCCTCAACAACCTCAGCCTGCTCAACTACATGAAGTAAGCAGGGATTGGCCATTTACGGCAGATGAAGGCGGGCCTCGAATCCCTCGTCCTGCCCGGGTATCGGCGAGAGCAGTTCGAGCCGTCCGCCCGCCTGCTGGGCGATCTGGTGCGCGATATGCAGGCCAAGGCCGAATCCGCCGCTGCGGCGGCTAGTGAACCGATCCGACAGCCGGGCCAGATCACCGGCGGCGACCGCCGAACCCATATTCCGGACGATCAGCACCCTGTCGGAGGTCAGCGAGACAGCGACGGCCGTGCCGGCCGGCCCGTGCTGCAAGGCGTTGTCGATCAGGTTTCCCACGACGATGGCCAGCGCGTCGGCATCCATCGGCGTCAAGACCGGACCATCGGGCAGCGCCAGGCGCAGGCGGGTCCCGTCGCCACGGGCATCGCGCAGAATATGCGGCAGCAATCCGCCTGCGTCGGTTCGTGACGCGCCACGGCCGATGCCGGCCTCGGCCCGCGCCAGTTGCAGCAGCCGCGTGACCCGGCGCGACATGCGCTGCAACGCCTGTTCCATCGCGGCGAGCCGCGTCCGCTGCCCGTCGTCATCCGTCTCGCGCTGCATCCGCTGCACCTGCGCCAGGGCCACCGCGACGGGCGTGCGCAGTTCATGCGCGGCGTTCGAGGCAAAGGCGCGCTCGCCTTCGAGCGCCTGCGACAGCCGCGCCATGAAACCGTTCAGCGTTGCGATTATCGCCGAGAATTCGGCCGGATGGGCCGCCGCGTCCATCGGCGCCAGCGATTGGCTGTCGCGCGTGGCCACCTCGGCCCGCACCCGATCGAGCGGTTGCAGGCCCTTGGCGGTGATCCAGCGCACCAGCACATAGCCAAGCGGCAGGATCGCCAGCATCGGCAACAGAAAGGCCAGGAAGCTTTCCCGGAAAGCCTCGCGCCGCTCGGCCAGCGGATCGGCGAACTGAACGGCGAGGCCCGTCCCGTCATAGTCCGTCGTGTAGACGACATGCGTCGCCGTCCGGGCATAGCGGCGCGGTTCGGCACGGTCCGGAAACACCGCGGCCCCGGCAGCCGGCGAGGAGGCAAGCACCCTGGCATCGCGGTCGATCAGGCGCCAGACCAGCGCCTCGTCGGGATCGGCATTTTGGCCTTCATCCGCGTCGGCCTCGGTCGCATGCGGATCGGCCCGCACGCCGCGACTGAGAATCGGCAGCAGGGTGTTGGCCGAGATCACCAGTTGCTGATCGTAAAGCTCGTCCTGTTCCCTGCGAAGAACGAGCGCCATGGCCAGCACCGCCACCACCCAGACAGCGCCGAGCCCGAGGCTGACCAGCAGCGCAAGGCGGCGGACGAGCGTGGGCCGGCGGGCGGCCATCAGGCGACGCCCATGCGATAGCCGAAACCGCGAACCGTCTCGACCGCACCGCGTCCGAGCTTGGCGCGCAACCGGCTGACATGCGCCTCGATCGCGTTGCTTTCGACCTCGGCTTCAAAGGCATAGAGCGCCTCTTCCAACTGGTCTCGGGTGACGGTGACGCCCGGGCGGCGGCTGATGCGCTCGATCACCGCCCACTCCTTCGGCGTCAGGTGGACGGCGGTGCCGTCCAAAAGCGCCGCCTGCCGTTCGGGTAGCAGCAGCAAACGGCCGAAACGACGCTCGGGTTCCGCCCGGCCGTTGGCGCGACGGCGGATGGCGGCGATCCTGGCCAGCATCTCATCGAGGTCGTAGGGCTTGACGAGATAGTCGTCCGCCCCGGCATCGAGCCCCTCGATCCGTTCGACGATCCGGTCCCGGGCGGTGCCGATCAGCACCGGCACCCGGTCGCCTCGCCGCCGCAGGGCGCGCAGGAAGGCGATGCCGTCGCCGTCGGGCAGGTGCAGGTCGAGCAGCACCAGATCGTAATCCACCCCGGCCATCGCATCGGCAGCCGTGGCCAGATCGCCCGCGGCATCGACGGCATGGCCTTGCGCGCGCAGATGATCGGCGATGGCCGAAGCCAGATCGCGTTCGTCCTCGACGACCAGCAGCCGCATCTTACCCTTCCCGTCCAGTCCGTCAGCCAATCGTAAGGTCCGTTCGACACACGGCAACATCAAAACCAGCGGACCGGAAGATGTACGCACAGGCTTGGATGTTGATAGGTTTCGCAGGGCAGGGGTTCTTCACCTCGCGCTTTCTCGTGCAATGGATCGCCAGCGAGCGGCAGGGACGAAGCGTCGTGCCCGGCGTTTTCTGGGTTCTTAGCATAGCCGGCGGCGCAATGCTTCTGGCCTATGCCCTGTGGCGGCGGGACCCCGTGTTCGTCGCGGGGCAGGCGCTCGGGCTGGCCGTCTATCTGCGCAACCTGAGGCTGATCTCCCGAAGCGGCAAGGCCGCTCCATGAGCCGCGCGCAAAGCCCGCTGGCCGGCGCCGCGCCGGTTCCTTCGGTGGATAGCGCCACGACGTGGATCGTCCTCTTTTCGTTCTTGGCGGTCTCGCTGGCCGGGGTGCTGCTTCGCCCGGCGCTGCCGGTGGACGAGACGCGCTACCTCGCCGTCGCGTGGGAGATGCACCTGAGCGGCGACTGGCTGGTGCCGACGAAGAACTTCGCCGTTTATTCCGACAAGCCGCCCTTGTTGTTCTGGGCCATCAACCTCGTCTGGAGCCTGACCGGCGTCAGCGACACCGCGGCCCGGATGGTCGGACCCGGGTTCGCCGCGATCGCGCTATGGCTGACGGGGCGACTTGCGCGGGCCCTCTGGCCGGAAGACGCGGGGATCGGCGTCCGGGCGACACTGGCACTCGTCGCGTTGCCGCTATTCGCGGTCATGGGCGGGCTGACCATGTTCGATGCCGCGCTGACCGTCTCGGTGCTGGCCGGTCTGCTTGGGCTGGTCGGCGCCGGACATGGCGACCGTCGGGGGCCGTGGGTGTTCGGAGCCGCCCTGGCGTTCGGCGTTCTGGTCAAGGGGCCGGTCGTCCTGCTGCATCTTCTGCCCGCGGCGGCGTCGCTGACGATCTGGCACCCGGCGCGGCCGGGATGGCGGCAAACCCTGGCGTCGCTGGGGCTGGGCCTGACGACGGGCCTGGTGCTGGTGCTTCTATGGCTGGTCCCCGCGGCAATTCACGGCGGGCCGGAGTACCGGCGCGCAATCCTGTGGACCCAGAGCGCCGGCCGCGTCGCCGACAGCTTCGCCCATGCGCGGCCATGGTGGTTCTTCGCCGTGCGGCTGCCGCTGATCGCCCTTCCCTGGGTTGCGGTGCCGCGCCTGTGGTCGGCGGCGCGCCATACGGCGTGGAGCGAGGGCGGGCTGCGCCTTTGCCTGATCTGGGGTGTTGGGGCACTGATCGCCTTCAGTCTGATCAGCGGCAAGCAACTGCACTATCTTTTTCCCGAATTGCCGGTCATCGCCCTGGTGGTGGCGCGGCTTGCCGGAAAGGCGCCGGTCTCGCTGCGCCCGGTGGCGCTTCCTTTTGCCCTGGTGGCGGTTGGCGCGTTTCTGGTCGGCTGCGGCCTGATACCAGCCGATCCGAAAATCGCCGGACTGCGCCCGCCATCGGCGCTGATCGCGATAGCGTCGACATTTGCGGTGGTGGTCTGGGCGGCAACAGGTGCGCCGGGCCTGGAGCGTCTTCGAGCGAAGCGGGCATCGGCTCGCGTGAATAAAATGCGCCGTTTCCTCAGTGCCATGAAGCACGGAAACGCTCTGGCAGGTGGCGCTATGCTGTCGCTGGTCCTGACGCTCTGCGCCGATCTCGTCTACAGCGCCACCGATCTGGGCGAGCGCTACGACAGTGCCCCGATCGCCAAGGCGATCATCGGGCACGAACCGCAGGGTATCGCATGGGTCGGTGACGCCTATAGCGCCGAGTTCAATTTTGCCGGTCGGCTGACGCGGCCGGTCGCCCTTCCCGGTACCGCCGAACTGCCGGCTTGGATCGCCGCCCATCCCGGCGGCGCCATTGTCGGGCCCGAATCGCGCGTTGCACCCGGATGGGCGCCCGAGCTCCGTATCCCGTTCCTCAACAAAGCCTATGCGATCTGGATCGTCCCGGACCGTCCAAAGGCCGAGACTGCGCCGTGACCGTGTCAACTGGAGCGGGGCAGAGCTGCTACATTAAGGCGATGTCCGTTATCCGACCCAAATTGCTCGGGGGTGCTGAAATCCCGTGTGAGCGCGACGGCCGGCAGATTGGACAGGATGGAATGGCCACTATATAAAGCACGTATACGTATTACGGAGGCGACCATGCATCGCAAGATGACGATCACTCTCGACGAGGAAGTCTACGAGGGGCTTTATCGCACGGTGGGCAAGCGGCGCATGAGCCAGTTTATCGAGGATCTGGTTCGGCCGCATGTGCTCGCAACCTCGCTCGACGAGGGCTATCGCGCCATGGCGGCCGATGTCGCACGTGAGGCCGAAGCGCAGGAATGGTGCAATGGCCTTGCCGGGGATATGGCGAATGAAGCGCGGTGAGGTGTGGTGGGTCGAGTTCGACCCATCGGTCGGCAGCGAAATCAGGAAAACGCGCCCGGCGATCATCGTCAGCAACGATGCGGCCAACCGGAATCTGTCGCGTGTGGTGGTCGTGCCATGCACCAGCTCGGTCGAACGAGTCTATCCCGGCGAGGCCGTAGTGACGGTCGGCCGGCAAAAGAGCAAGGCCATGGCGGATCAGATCATGGCGGCAGACAAGTCACGCCTGAAGGACCAACTCGCGACGCTGTCGAAGTCCGATCTCGAAGCCGTCGAGACTGCCATCAAGATTCATCTGGGGCTTCACCTGTAACACACGGCAAGTTGCCGCGTGGCCAGCCTCACTTCTCTCCACCATCGGCCGATACCGGCTTCAAGGCGGCGAAGATCTTCTTCTCGTGCTCGATCAGGGCGCGGGCTTCCTTCAGCGCCTTGTAGAGCTGGTCGGCGATGATGTGGTTGCTGATCCGCGTCACGAAGGGGATGGTGCTCGGCGCCGCCTGGATAATATCCTGGACGAGCGAGAAATAGCCGTCCTGGAACTTGGTGATCTCCCGCGACAGATACATCAGTTGCACGGCGAGGTAGATTCGCTTGGCCGGCGTATTGGCGGAATCGACCGTCAGGATGTCTTTTTCGCGCAGGATCGGCGCGTTGCCCTCGATGTAGAGGCGCGTGCGCTGGTCGTCGTTGGTGATCATCGACTCGCCGATGATGATGCGTTCGCCGGGCTTCAGTTCAACCTTGAGGGTCATCGGACTGTAATCCTGTCGGGGGGTCAGCTGCTTCCGCCGCTGAGCAGGCGGAGGATGCCGTTATCGGCCGTCTGGGTGATCGAGAAGGAGCTGATGGCCAGTTGCTGCTGCGTGCTGAGCGCCAGCATGATGGCCGCCTCCTCGTCCTTGTCGGAGGCGCGCATCGATTCCGCGGTCGAGCTGAGCACGTCGGCGAAGCTGCCGACGTAGTCGGCGCGGCTTTTCAGGAGCGTCAGGCCGATGCCGATGTTGGTCGTGTGCTTCTCGGCGGCATGGCGGGCGTTGGTGACGGTCTGCTGCGCCGCCTCGGCGTCGGTGCGCTTCACCCAGGACGAGGCGGTGGCCGTCGTCAGGTCGGCATAGGTCGAGGTGCTCGTCCTGTCGATCGCGAAGGCGTCGGACGTCGAATCGACGGTGAGCACGCCGGCGGCGTCGAGCGAGGCGCCGAGGCCGCTGGCCGGAATGTTGAAGGCGTTGACGAGATCGCCCACCGTGGTGGCGGCGCCTACCGTCAGCGAACCGACCACCGTGTTGCCCTGGCGGATGGAGATGACGTCGCCTTCCTTGTACTGGCCGGTCGCCGTGAGAAGGCTCGTCGCGGTGGCCGGAACGCCGCCGTCGGTCAGGGTGGTCGAGGCGGACGGGGGAGACCCCGCCGACGTCGCGACGTTGGTGGCGCGCGTGCTGTCGATGGTCAGCTTGTCGGCCGCTTCGATCGTCAGCACGCCGTCGCTGCCGAGCGTGGCCCTGAGGCCCTTGTCGGGCAGGGAGAAGGCCGTGACCAGGTCGCCGACCGTGGTGTCGGCCGAGACGGTCAGCGAGCCGATGATGGTGCCCGAGGAATCCTTGACGGCGATCTCGTCGCCAACCGCATATTCTCCGGATTCGACCAGCTTGCTGGTGGACTTCAGCGGCTTGGCCGGCGACCCGCCGTCGGTCAGCTTCGTCTCGAAGGTGCCGAGCTGGCCTTCGTCGAGCTTGGTGAGGCCGAGCGTGTTGAGGAGGTCGGTGAAGTCCACCGCGTTGATAGTGATGGATTCGTTCTGGTCGGCGGAGAGATACAGCGTCAGGTCATTGCCGGCGCCGAGCAGCAGGTTCTTGCCGCTGTAGGAGGAGTCCTTGGCGGTATCGACGATCTTGTCGAGAAGGTCGTTGTATTCCTTGACGAGGTCGGCCCGGTCGAAGGCGTTCTTGCTGGCGGAGGCGCGCGTCACCACGCCCTTCAGCGTATTGATGCTGTCGGTGATCGAGGTGAGGCCGTTGTTGGCGGCGTCGATGATGCCCAATCCCTGGTCGAGGCGCTCCAGATACTTGTCGAGCGCGGCGGCGTGCAGCGACAGGCTCTTTGCCGAGATGTAGGTGCTGGGGTCGTCGAGCGCCGTCTGGACCTTGACGCCGCTGGTCAGCCGCTGGCTGGCGGCGGCCGATTCATCGCTCACCCTGTTCAGCGTCGAGACGGTGCTGCGCAGCGATTTCGTCAGGGAAATATCGACCATCCGCATGCCTCTGGTGGATGCCTCTGGGGGCGGCTCGTTGCATTTTGAGAATCATAGCGTCCAATTCGTTAAGAATAGCTGTTCATGGACCGAAGAAAAGCGGCGAACGGTCGGAAAAATCGACCGGTTCTGCTGTTTTCCGCCGTTAACCATTGCGGCGGGCGCGGCCGGGCGGCGCGTACGTGGAATTCCGGAAGTGCCTACAAAGATGGCATTTGCACCAAGCCATTAACGGCTCCGCAACACCTCGGCGCTAGGGTCTGCCCACTTCCTCAGAATGGGGAAGATGAGTTCACCCAAGGAATGGGATGTAAAAATGTCCGATATCAATCTGACCGCCGCCGTCCGCCAGAACCTGCTCTCGCTGCAGGGCACCGCCTCGATGATGGCGAAGACGCAGAACAAGCTGTCTACCGGCAACAAGGTCAACTCCGCTCTCGACAATCCCTCGAACTTCTTCACCGCGTCCTCGCTGAATTCGCGCGCCAGCGACCTCGGCAACCTGATGGATTCGATGAAGAGCGGCATCAAGACGATCGAAGCCGCCGACAACGGCCTGACCTCGATCACCAAGACCCTCGAGTCTATGCAGTCGACGCTGCGCCAGGCCCGTCAGGACAAGTCCTTCGAGACCGCCTCCTACACCATGGCCGCCGACAGCTCTAGCCTGACCTCCACGTCCAAGATCAGCTTCTCCGGCGGCGCCTTCGGCACCGGCGCGGGCAGCGTCAATCTGCTGACTGGTTCGGCTCAGTCGAAGGTGGCCACCGGCGCCGCTGCCGATCAGCTGACGGCGATCAAGGGAGAGCTCACCGAGACCAAGGCGAGCCTGACCGGCACGACGACGGCCTTCACCGACTACACGACTTTGAACTCCAAGTCGCTTGACGTTACCTTCGGCGGCAAGACGCTCAAGGTCGACTTCTCGGGCCTGCCGACGACCGGCGGCACCGTGGACGACGTCGTCGACGCGCTGAACGATGCGTTCGCAGCCAGCACCGATTTCAATGGCAAGATCACGGCCAGCGCTGACGGCGGCAAGGTGAAGCTCGAAGCCGCTACCGCCACCGATGACACCATCACCGTTGCCGACAACGGAACGGCGGGCGCCGCCGCTTTCCTGTTCGGTACCCCCGCCCAGGTCACTTCGGGCACGGTCAAGGGCTCGGACGGCAAGGCTTCGGCCTTCAGCGTGAATGGTGTCGAGGTCAAGCTGTCGGGGGCTGATCTGGTCAATGCGGGCGCCACCAACGTCGCAGGCGCGACGATGGAAAACGTCGTCAAGGCCATCAACGTCCAGCTCGGCAATGCCGGCTCGAAGTTCAAGGCCGTGGTGGGTACCGGCACCGATGCCGACAAGCTCAAGATCCAGGCCGACAGCACCAGCGCCGGCGCCCTGAAGATCACCGGCGAAGGCGCGAAGACGCTGTTCGGGGCCACCTCGGCGACCGATGGCGTCTCCGGCACCGACGATACCACGGTCAACCTCGTCAAGACCGTCGATGACCTCGTCAACGAGATCAACAACAACTCGACGCTTTCGACGAAGATCAAGGCCTCGAACGACGGCGGCAAGCTGCGTATCCAGAACCTGTCGACGCAGGATCTGAACATCGACGGCATCAGCTCGTCCGGTCTCATCGACGACGTGTCGCAGGGCCAGGCGAAGATCGGCGGCAACACCGTCCGTTCGGATCTGGCCAACCAGTTCAACGAACTGCGCGACCAGCTCGACAAGCTGGCCGACGACGCCTCGTTCAACGGTATCAACCTGCTGCGCGGCGACAAGCTGACGATCACCTTCAACGAGACCGACACCTCGTCGATCGCCATTCTCGCCAAGGATGGCAAGTCCGTCGACTCGACCAACCTCGGCGTGCCGACGACCGTCGAAGCCAAGGATCTGGACTCCGACACCACCATCGACGGCATCCTGTCCAAGGTGAAGACGGCGCTGAACAGCGTCCGGTCGCAGTCTTCGGCCTTCGGCTCGAACCTGTCGGTCGTCGAGAACCGCCAGAACTTCACCACCTCGATGATGAACACCCTGCAGACGGGCGCCGGCAACCTGACGCTCGCCGACATGAACGAGGAAGCGGCCAACATGGTGGCGCTGCAGACCCGCCAGTCGCTGGCGACGTCCTCGCTGTCCATGGCCAACTCGGCCGACCAGAACGTGCTTCAGCTTCTCCGCTGAGGCCAGTCGGGCCGAATCAGACGAAATACGAGGGGGCGGACCAGAAGGTCCGCCCCCTTCGCATTGATGCATGCATGATTTCTTAACGAGTTCTTTTCGTCTTTCAACAATATGCAGTCTGCGCGTCGAGCTACGTGGGCTTTTCCCGGCCGATCCACAGGTTGCTTGGCGCCGGATGGCGCCGATCCAAGCAAAATCAAAGCGTTATGACCGCTTGTGTCCTTGGCGGCGCGTCGCGGCCTGTCTCCGGGACAGCCGGATGCACGCGGAAACAATGAGCGCTCGTCGTCTCGTCCTGACACATGCCGTTTTCCAGAATTAACAAGAGTTTATCCGGATTAATTCCGCTTCGTTGCAAAACGGCATTCGGAAACTTTTTGTTAACCATGTCGGGTGTTAATTCCGAGACGAAGGTACCGCCGCGTCCGCCATGCATCGCAGGTCGACCGTCAGGTCCGGTTCGTTTTCGGGATGAAAGAAACCCGTCAGCCCAAGGAAGTGGGATGCAGAAATGAGCGACATTAATCTGACCAAGGCCGTGCGCCAGAACCTTCTGTCTCTGCAGAACACCGCCAAGCTGATGGCGACGACGCAGAATCGCCTAGCGACCGGCAACAAGGTCAATACCGCTCTCGACAACCCGACCAACTTCTTCACGGCATCGTCGCTGAATGCGCGCGCCGGCGAGCTCGATGCGCTGCTCGACTCGATGAACAACGGCGTCAAGACGCTGGAGGCGGCCGACAACGGCCTGACGTCGATCACCAAGACGCTGGAATCGATGCAGTCGACGCTGCGCCAGGCGCGCCAGGACAAGTCGTTCGAAACGGCGTCCTACACGCTTAGCACCATCAGCGACGTCAATGCGAAGATCAGCTTCTCGGGCGGGGCGTTCGGAACCAGCGGTGCCGGCAGCGTCAAGCTGATGACCGACTCGGCGCAGTCGCTGACGACGGCGGACACCATGGAGAATCTGAAGGGTGTTCTGACCGAGGCGAAATCGACGGTTACCGGTGGCGTTACGCTCACAGGCACCGACCTGACCGCCGCGCAGGGCAAATCGGTCACCATCAAGTATGGTGACGACACGCTGACCTATACGACCGGTGCCACCCTGGCCGACAGCCAGGCCGTGGCGGACGAGATGAACGCCAAGATCGCCGCCGACGCCAAGCTCAAGGGAAAGCTGGCCGTGACGGTGACCGGCGACAAGCTCGTGGTGACCGCGACTTCGGCGGAAGACAAGGCTCTGACCTTGACCGGCGCCGAGGTGTTCGGTGCGACGGCGGCGCAGACGACGACCAATGCGCAAGGGTCGGACGGCAAGACGACCTTCAACATCAACGGCGTCGATGTCTCCATCGGGCAGGCCGACCTCAATAACACGGCCTGGTCCACCCCCGCCGAGACCACGGCGAATGTCGACGCGCTGGTGTCGGCGATCAACGTCCAGCTCGGCAATGCCGGTTCCAAGTTCAAGGTCAAGAACGACAGCGGCTCGCTGAAGTTCGAGGCCATCAGCACCAGTGCCGGCACGCTGAAGATCACCGGCCAGGGCGCGATCGACCTGTTCGGCGCGACGGCCGCCTCGGTCGGCGTGACGGGAGCCGAGGACACCTCCATCCATCTGGCCAAGACGACGGACGACCTCGTCAACGAGATCAACAGCAATTCGTCGCTGTCCAGCAAGATCAAGGCGTCCAACGACAACGGCAAGCTGCGCATCCAGAACCTGTCGACGCAGCAGCTCGACATCGACGGCGTCAGCTCGTCCGGCCTGATCGACGCGGTTTCGACAACCGCCGCCTCGATCGGCGGCAACACGGTTCGCGCCGATCTCGCCGGCCAGTTCAACGAACTGCGCGACCAGCTCGACAAGATCGCCGACGACGCCTCGTTCAACGGCATCAACATCCTGCGCGGCGACAAGCTGACCATCACCTTCAACGAGACCGGCACCTCGGCGATCGACATCATCGCCAAGGACGGCAAGTCGGTGGATTCCAACAGTCTCGGCGTGCCGACGACGGTGCTGGAGCAGGACCTCGATGCCGACACCAGCATCGACGCGATCCTCGACAAGGTGAAGACGGCGATCAACGCCGTCCGGTCGCAGGCTTCGACCTTCGGCTCGAACCTGTCGGTGGTGGAGAACCGCCAGAACTTCACCAAGAACATGATGAACACCTTGCAGGGCGGCGCCAGCAACCTGACGCTGGCCGACATGAACGAGGAAGCGGCCAACATGGTGGCGCTGCAGACCCGCCAGTCGCTGGCGACCTCCTCGCTGTCCATGGCCAACCAGGCCGACCAGAACGTGCTCCAGCTCCTCCGCTGACGACGACTGCCCGGTAACGGAAAGTGCAGGGGCGGGCCGTTTGGCCCGCCTTTTCTTTGTGGTTGTTCTCTTGGAGCGGCGGGCGACCGGATATATCCGGGCTGCCGCTCCGGTCTTTTGTTTGCGCATCGGATTTGGCCGAAAAGTGGATCCACTTTTCGGTCCGATGCTCTGGCTTTTGTTTCCGGCTCTGGTTGAGTTCCGTATTGTTAACTCAATCCGGTTGCTGATTTCTTTGAAGAAACCTGTTGTTAACCGTGCTGGGTGTTTAGTTGTATCGGTAATCGGTCCCCCTGACCGGAAGAACGACAACGGGCCCGAGGCTGCATCGGGCGACGGGTTGGAAAGCACCGGGGAGTGTTTGTTCGATGAATGGTTACGGAGCGTCGGCTTACCAGCGGGTCCAGACAACCTTGGGGCCGCGCCAACTGGAAGCTCACCTGTTGCTCAAGGCGGCGGCCCAGTTGCAGTCCTTCAAGGACAACTGGTCCTATGATGCCGAGGCCGTGGCCGAGGCTTTGACGCTCAACCGCAAGCTCTGGACGATCCTCGGCACCTCGGCCACCGAGGACAGCAATCCGCTGCCGGCGGAGCTCAAGGAAAACATCGGCAACCTCACCGTGTTCGTGCTGAAGCGGACGCTGGAGATCATGGACGATCCGTCGCCCGAGAAACTGTCGGCGCTGATCACCATCAACCGGTCGCTGGCCCAGGGGCTGCGCGGGCAGGGCGACGAGGAATAGGCAGGCCGTTCGGATCCCCGAAAAGCGAAAAGGCGCCCGACCGGCGCCTTTTGTCGTCTCAGGGCTACTCCGCGCACATGCAGCGGCCGGCGGGCTTCCTGAGCCCGCAAAGGCCATGGCCGTCAGACGAGGGTGCTCGCCGAACCGGTCGATCCGTGCATGGCTTCGGTCCAGGCGTTGATCATCGCCCGCATGCGCAGGCGGCTTTCGTCGGGTATCTGGTCGATGACGTCGCCGGTCGTCTCGTCGATCCGGCGATAGACGATCATGTCGGCGTCCTCGTCGACGGTGACCGTGGAGCGCAGGTTGAGGGAATAGACGTTCGACTGGTCCGAGCCGCCGCGCCTGTCGTTGCCGGCGTAGGCCGTCTCGTCGGATCGTGCGACCGCCGATCCGACGGGCAGGTCGGTGCTCGCCGCCTGGTCCGCCGCCGCCGGCGCTCTCGGCACCGGCGCGTTCATGCCGGATATCACCGGTCTCACGCTGCCGATATCCATGACCCATGTCCTTTTCCCGCGAATCCCTGGGGGTTCGCCCGAAAAGGACGCTAGCATCGACGATTGAAGGCAGCGTTTACGGAATAGTTAAAGTTTTAGCGATCCGGCGTTTTCCGCTGGTTCTCGGTTGGTCGATTGTATGGAGAGTCTGCCTGTCGCTCCTCCGGCCGCTTCAGATAAGGCCACGAGTCTTAAAAAAGAGCGAAGGAGGCCGACATCCGGCCTTGGAAATATTGACAATAAGTATTGCCGCTTAGCGCTCCCGCCGGAGCCCCGCCTGGCGGCTTGCGCGGCCGCTTCGGCCGTTCGCGTCAGCCGACCGGAGGGCCGTCGCGGTCAGAGGCTGCGGTTGATGGCGACGCCGCGGGCGCCCATGGCATGGGCGGCCTGGGCATGGCCGCTGCGGCCATAGACGGCGGGCGCCTCGCCCCGGCCGACCTCGTGCGCCACCGTGCGCAGGATGTCCTCGGCGACGTCGCGGGCGGTGTCGAGCACGGCGAGGTTGATCTGCACTTCCGAACGGAACAGCTCGTGGCGCTTGAGCAGCGCCGCCGTCTCGGCCGGCACGAAGGCCTTGAGCGTGTCGATCTCGTCGCGGGCGGCCAGCATCAGGCGGGTGTAGAGGGCAGCCTTGTCTTCCTTGTCCATGGCGAGCTCGCCGGCCTGCTGAAGCTTGCCGGCCTTGACCAGCGCCGTCTCCGCGCGCAGCAGCACCAGAAGGTCTTCCATGGCATGGCCGAGTTTTTCGACCAGCTTGCCGGCGATCTCCGGGCTCGTGACGAGCTTGGGACGGTTGTCCTGTAGCGCTACGCTCATCCCGCGTGCCCTTCCTGTATCTTGATGAGTTCGGCGGCGATGCCGTCGGCGAGGCCGATGCCGCCCTTGCCGACGAAATCCTTGGCATACTGGTCGATCAGCATGTCGCGCCAGGTCTCGTTGGAATTGTCCGACTTGCCGTTGAGCGGGTCGACGGAGACGTCCTTGAACATCGCCTTGAAGGCGTCGGCGACGTAGACGGACTCGAAATCGGCGGCGACGGCGTGCGCCTTCTTGGCGACGGCATCCTTGTTCATGCCGGCGTAGGCCTTGGAGGCGAAGGTGGACGTGACCGAGGAGAGGCTGTCGGTCTCCATTACATCACCTCCACGTCGGCTTGCAGCGCGCCGGCCGCCTTGATCGCCTGCAGGATGGAAATGAGGTCGCGCGGGCCGAGGCCGAGGGCGTTGAGCCCGTCGACCAGTTCCTGCAGCGTCACGCCGGAGCGGACGACCGCCAACTGGTGCTCCTTGCCGTCGGCCACCTGGATCTGCGTCTGCGGCGTCACCACGGTCTGGCCGTTGGCAAACGGCTGTGGCTGCGACACCTGCGGGTTCTCGGTGATCATCACCGTCAGGTTGCCCTGGGCGACGGCCACCGTCGACACGCGCACTTCCTGGCCCATGACGATGATGCCGGTCGCCTCGTCGACCACCACCTTGGCCGGCAGGTCGGGCTCGACGATCAACTGCTCGACGTCGGTCAGGAGGTCGACGATGTTGCCCCGGAACTTGGGGGGCATCGACAGGCGGACGGTCGACGGGTCGGTCGGCTCGGCCACCGGCGAGCCGTAGAGGTCGTTGATGGCGAGAGCGATGCGGCGCGAGGTGGTGAAGTCGGGGTTGCGCAGCGACAGGCGGACGGTGCCGAGGTCGGCCAGCTTGAATTGCAGCTCGCGTTCGATGACGGCGCCGTTGCTGATGCGACCCTGCGTCGGCACGCCGCGGGAAATCTTGGCCGCCTCGCCCTGGATGTCGAAGCCGCCGACGGCGATCGCGCCCTGGGCGATGGCGTAGACCTCGCCGTCGGCGCCCATCAGCGGCGTCACCAGAAGCTGGCCGCCCTGCAGGTTCTTGGCGTCGCCGAGCGCGCTGACCGACACGTCGATGGCGGTGCCCTGGGCGGCGAAGGCCGGCAGCTTGGCGGTGACCATGACGGCGGCGGTGTTGGCGGTGCGCATGGTGGAATCGCGCACGTTGACGCCGAGCCGCTCGAGCATCGCCTGCAAGCTCTGCTTGGTGAAAGGCGAGTTGTTGAGGCTGTCGCCGGTGCCTTGCAGGCCGACGACGAGACCGTAGCCGATGAGCTGGTTCTCGCGAACGCCCTCGACGTCGACGATATCCTTGATGCGCGAGGCGGCGACCGCCGCTTCGGCGCCCATCAGGATGAGCATGAGGGCGCCAAGCGCGCCGAGAATCCTAGTCCGCATTGTCATCATCCCCGTGTTTCCCGACACGGCTTCCCGAGGACGTTTTCGCAATCGGCATGCCAAACTGGCATAAATAGGAACCATTTTTAACTGTTTGAAATAAAGCACTTATTTTGATTTTGTCCGCATCCTCGATCCGAACTCGCGCTTTATGGGCGGCATTTCTTGCCGGGTGGGCGGGGAAGCGGTAACCTTGCCGTGTCGAAACTGCCGGGTCAGCTTCAGGGAACGAGCGATGCGCATTCAGGGTCCGAACCGCCTCGGGGGCGTCTCCTCGGGATCGCCGACCAAGCGAACCGATGGAACGGGCTTCGCGCTGCCGTCCGAAGGCGAGGGCGGCGCGCCGAAGACCGCCACCGCCACCGCGACCCACGCGCTCGCCGGGCTCGACGCGCTGATCGCCCTGCAGGCGGTCGACGCCGACGCGCCGCGCAAGAAGCGCAAGGCGGTCAAAAGGGGGCGCGACCTGCTGGACCGGCTCGACGAGATCCGAATCGGCCTCTTGTCGGGGCAGATGTCGGGCGAGGCGATCGCCCGCATCCTCGGCCTGCTCGACGAGGCGGAACCGACCGGCGATCCGCGGCTCGACGGCCTCATGGAGGACATCGCGCTGAGGGCGGAAGTGGAGCTCGCCAAGCTCGGCTACTTCCGCGGTTGAGCGCCCCCGCCGGCCGCCGGAGCGGCAAAAGATGGCTTAATCGATTGATATGTATTGGTAAATGCCGACCCTACAAGGTTTGGTGATTTTCTTGCATTTGCCGTTGTCGGGCGAGGGTGGGATAGCTATATTCCGCCCGCCTTCGTGGTGTGTGAGGACCGTCGATGTCGATTGAGCTTGCCGATGACTACCGGCCGTCCGACGACGAGCCGTTCATGAATGACCGCCAGCGCGAATACTTCCGGCGCAAACTGCTCCAGTGGAAAGAGGACATCCTGCGCGAAAGCAAGGAGACCCTCCAGAACCTTCAGAACGAAAACACCAACCTTCCCGACATCGCCGACCGGGCGTCGTCGGAAACCGACCGCTCGATCGAGCTCAGGGCGCGCGACCGCCAGCGCAAGCTGATCTCCAAGATCGAGGCGGCCATCAAGCGGATCGAGGACGGCTCCTACGGCTATTGCGAGGAGACCGGCGAGCCGATCTCGCTGAAGCGTCTCGACGCCCGGCCGATCGCCACTCTGTCGATCGAGGCGCAGGAGCGGCACGAGCGGCGCGAGAAGGTCTATCGCGACGAGTGACAGAGCCGCCTTTGCCTGAACGTGATGAGGGGCGCCCGCAAGGCGCCCCTTTTCGTTATCCCGATCGGATGATTCGCCTGGGCGCGACCTCCGCGATGACTTGGGAAGGGAGGTCGCGCCGCTCGGGAAAGCCGGCCCGGAACTTGGGGAAGGGGCCGGCGGGATCGCCTCGGGCCAGTTGGGGAGCGGCCCTTCGGCGATACGGCTCGCTTGGGATGCTTGGGGAGCGCGAGCCGATCCTTGTGCCGTCAGAACGGCAGCAGGATATCGAGCACCTGCTGACCGGTGCGCGGCTGCTGCACGTCGGAGATCTGGCCGCGGCCGCCGTAGGAGATGCGAGCCTCGGCGATCTTGGTGCTCTCGATGGTGTTGTCGGCGGCGATGTCCTCGGGCCGGACGACGCCGGCCACCACCAGCTCGCGGATCTCGTAGTTGACGCGCACCTCCTGGCGGCCCTCGATGACGAGGTTGCCGTTGGGCAGGAGCTGGGTCACCACGGCGGCGACATTGGTGGAGAGGCTTTCCGATCGGTCAATGGTGCCTTCGCCCTTGTAGGAGGAGGCGCCGGTGGTCGATGCGAGGTCGCTGGCCGCCATGCCGGCCGGCAGGGCGATGGTGTCGATGGCGGTACCGAGCGCACCGCCGACGCCGGTCGAGTCGCTCGACGTGCGCTTCCGCTCCGAGGAGTTGTCGAAGGCCGCCTTGTCGGAGATCGCCACCTTGACGGTGAGGATATCGCCGACGTTGCGGGCCCGCTGGTCCTTGAAGAAGGTGCGCGAGCCGGACTGCCACAGCGAATTGGGGCTGTAGGCGATCGGCTGCACGGTGGGCATCGGCATCTGCACCGGCTTGTAGCCGGCCTGGGCGGTGGGGTTTTCGATGGCCGACAGCTTGGGGGTCTGACCGACCTGCGACAGGCGATCGATGGTGCTGCCGCAGGCGGAAAGGCCGATGCCGAGGAGGGCGATGGCGAGGCCGGTGGGGAAACGCATCTTGTGATCCTCAGTTCATCGCCGTCTTGACGACGGACGGCCCGCTCGACGCGGTCACTTCAACGATGCCGGCTCCGGTGACGACGCCCTGGATGGTGCGCTTGGACTGCTCGTTGAGCACGGAGACGAGGTCGCCCCGGGCGCCGTCGCCGAGGGCGCGGCCGCGGGCGCTGAGCGTCAGGCCGGGGCGCGAATACTGCAGCGTGACGAGGTCGCCGCGCAGGATGACGCGGGGTGGTTCGATATCGGCGGGGGCGATGATCTCGCCGGCCCGGAGGGGGCGCTTGGCGGCCATGTCGACGAGGTCGCTCGTGTCGATGACGGCCGAGCCGGGCACGCGCCGCTTGTCGATGCGGACGATCGTGACGTCGGAGGCGTGGATGACGTCGCGGCGGTCGATCGGCCGGCTCAGCACCGGCACGGCCATGGTCTCGACGGCACGGCCGCCGACCGACAGCGTCCTGTCTTCCCCGCCGAGGTCGATGGCGACCATGGCGTTGAAGCGGCCGGATTCCGGCTGGAGGACGAAGTTGGAGAGGGTGGCCGGCGTGGCGGCGGTGGCCGCGGCGGCAACCGGCGCAAGGGGAGCGTCGACGGCGACGTCGATGTTGTCGACCGCCACGCCCAGGCGGGTGGCGGCGGCGTCGGCGATCAGCGCCTTGATGGCGGCGGCGTCGACCATGGTGGCGCGGCGGACGACGCTGACGCTGCCGAAGGCCGGCAGGCGGTCGACGGCGAGGCCGGCGGCGACGGCGGCCTTGACCGCCTCGGCGGCCGGCAGGGCGCCGGTGACGCCGAGGTCCGGCGCCCGGAACACGGCGCGGCCGGCCAGATCGCCGGCGCCGTCGAACAGGTCGCCGAGCGTGACGACGGCGCCGTCGATCTCGACGCGCTGCCTGAGCTCGGCGGCGGACGCCTGGTGGGTGGCGATGAAGCCGGCCGCCAGGCTGGCGAGGGCCGCGGCGAGGACGATCCGGAGGAGGGTGCGCATCATGGTCATGCTCACTTGCCCAGGCTGGACGTCGTCTGGGACATCTCGTCGGCGGCGGTGATGATGCGGGAGTTCATCTCGTAGGCCCGCTGCGCCGAGATCAGCGACGACAGCTCGTTCACCGCCTCGACGTTGGAGGATTCGAGGTAGCCCTGCAGCAGCGTGCCGTAGCCGGCGTCGCCGGGGTTGCCGGTCTGGGCGGTGCCGCTCGACGCCGTCTCGAGGAACAGGTTGTCGCCCATCGGCTCGAGGCCGTTCTTGTTGACGAAGCGGGCGAGCTCGATCTGGCCGAGCACCGTCGCGGTGGTGGCGTTGCCGATCTTGGCCTGCACCTGGCCGGTGTTGGAGATGGTGAGGTCGCTGGCGTTCTGCGGCACGGTGATGGCCGGCAGCACGGTATAGCCGTCGGCGGTCACCAGCGTGCCGGTGCTGTCGAGCTCGAAGGAGCCGTCGCGGGTATAGGCGGTGCGGCCGTCGGGCAGATCGATCTGGAAGAAGCCCTCGCCGCGGATGGTGAGATCCTTGTCGTTGCCGGTGGCCTCGGGGTCGCCCTGCGTCATGTTGCGCGGCGTGGCGACGACGCGGACGCCCGAGCCGAGCTGCACGCCGGCCGGCACCTGGGTGTTGGCGTCCGACGTGGTCGAGCCCTGGCGGCGCAGCGTCTGGTAGAGCAGGTCCTGGAAGTTGGCGCGCTGGCTCTTGTAGCCGGTGGTGCGCATGTTGGCGATGTTGTTGGAGATGACGGAGACGTTGGTCTCCTGGGCCTTCATGCCGGTGGCGGCGATGGTCAGGGCTTTCATGTGCGGTCGCTCCTCGGAGCAAGAGCTCCAAATTCTTGTTTTTCAGTCACGCGTTGACCGAGCCGAGGCGCTCGATCGCCCTGGAGCTGAGGTCGTTCTGCTGCTTGACCATGTTGGAGATGCGCTCGTAGGCGCGCTGGACGTCCAGCATGGCGGTGAGTTCCTGGACGCCCGAGACGTTGGATTTCTCGAGGGCGCCCTGGCGGACGCGGACGAAGGCGGGCGCCTGGGGCACCGCGCTGGCCGAATAGAGGTTCTCGCCGTCCTTGGAGAGCACCGTGGTGTCGGGGAACTCGGCGATGCGGAGCTTGCCCTTCAGGCCGGCGCTGGTGGAGATCGTGCCGTCGTGGGCGATGGAGATGTTGGTCTCCTCGGGCTCGAAGGTGATTTCGCCGCCGTCGCCGAGCACCGGCTTGCCGTCGGCGGTCACCAGGCGGCCGGTGCTGTCGATGGCGAAATCGCCGGCGCGGGTGTAGCGCTCGCCGGCCGGCGTCCCCACGGCGAAGAAGCCGTTCTCGCCCTCGATCGCCACGTCGAGGTCGTTGCCGGTCATCTCGATCGATCCGGCCGAGAAGTCGTGCACGGTGGCGAGCTCGCGGACGAAGCGGTTGTCGCGGTCGCGGCGGGGAAAAAGCGTCGCCGACGCCTTCGGCATGGTCGTTTCCTCGAAGTCGAGCGAAACGCGCTTGAAGCCGGCGGTGTCCATGTTGGCCACGTTGTTGGCGATGACGTCCAGCTTGCGCCTCAGCGCAACCTGACCCGACAGCGCCACCAGAGTTGCATTCTGCATGGCAAATCGTTCCCAAGTCCCAATCGGACGGCGTCACGCTCCCCAGCGTCGCTGCCCGAAACGGGTATCGCAGGGAACGTGCCAATTGGATAATCTTTATAAAACAATGGATTGACGGATATGACCCGCCGGCTGTGGCCGGCGTTTCTTGCCGGCCGGCAGTCGAGGGGCGGCAAGATTTGCCGGGGCGTTAACCAATTATCAACCAATCGTTAACTATCCTGGCCATCAATGAAAGGGCTGTGGGCGCCGGCAAAGAATCGTTGTCGCCGATGAGGGGCCGACCCATAGCTTTCCGGCGGAGGCGCTCGGCTTCCCCGATTCCGGAGCAGGCGCCAGAGGCATGGCCAAGACCCCGAAAACAGACGTCGAACAGGAAGGCGGCGAGGCCGGCGGCTCCTCCTCGAAGAAGAAGCTGATCATGATTGGCGGCGGCGCCGTGGCGGTGCTGCTGGTCGGCGGCGGCGCGGCCTTCTTCCTGACGGGCGGCACACCGGCGACGCCCGCGGTGAGCGACGTCGCGGCGGTCGAGGCGGCGTCCCAGCCGCACGCCTACTACTACGACCTGCCGATGATGATCCTCAACCTCTCCACGGCCGACGAGCGGCCGACCTTCGTCAAGATGGAGATCGCCCTCGAGGTCAGCGACGACAGGATGCTGGATGTGATCAAGCCCAACCTGCCGCGCGTGCTCGATGCCTTCCAGACCTACATGCGCGAGCTCCGGGCCTCCGACCTGCAGGGGTCGGCCGGCCTGTTCCGCCTCAAGGAAGAGCTGCAGCGGCGCGTCAACATCGCGGTCTATCCGGCCCGCGTCGACGACGTGCTCTTCAAGAACGTCATCGTGCAATAAGGATGTCTGGCATGGCGGGCGAGGACGACGATCTCTCTGCGGACTGGGGCGCGGCGCTGGCCGAGCAGCGGGCCGACAGCGGCGACGATATGGACGACCTCGCCGCCGAGTGGGGCGCCGCCCTCGAGGAGCAGGGCGTCGAGAACGCCGACGCGGTGGCCGCCCAGTGGGCGGCGATGATCGACGACAACGACGCCGAGCTCGACGCGTCGAGCCGCGGCGCCGACCGCGTGCTCAACCAGGAGGAAATCGACAATCTCCTCGGCTTCAACGTCGAGGACCATGTCTCCAGCGATCAGAGCGGCATCCGTTCGCTGGTCAACTCGGCGCTCGTCTCCTACGAGCGCCTGCCGATGCTGGAAATCGTCTTCGACCGCTTCGTGCGGGAGACGACGACGACGCTCAGGAACTTCACCTCCGACAACGTCGAAGTGTCGCTCGACGGCATCTCGTCGGTGCGCTTCGGCGACTATCTCAATTCCATCCCGCTGCCGGCTATCCTGGCCGTGGTCAAGGCCGAGCAGTGGGACAACTACGGCCTGATGACGGTCGATTCCTCGCTGATCTACTCGATCATCGACGTGCTGCTCGGCGGCGGCCGCGGCACCTCGGCGATCCGGGTCGAGGGGCGGCCCTACACCACCATCGAGATGAATCTCGTCCGCCGCATGATCGACCTGCTGCTGGCCGACTGCGAGAAGGCGTTCGCGCCGCTGACCCAGATCAACTTCACGCTGGAGCGCCTGGAGACCAACCCGCGCTTCGCGCCGATCTCGCGGCCGGCCAACGCCTGCATCCTCATCCAGTTCCGCGTCGACATGGAGGATCGCGGCGGCATCGTCGAGATGCTGCTGCCCTATGCCACCATCGAGCCCATCCGCAACCTTCTGCTGCAGATGATCATGGGCGAGAAGTTCGGCCGCGACAACATCTGGGAAGGCCACCTCGCCACCGAGATCTACAACGCCGACATCGAGGTCGACGCCGTGCTGGTGGAGGAAGAGCTGCCGCTCTCGATGGTGATGGACCTCGAGGTGGGCCAGACCCTGCTGTTCGGCGTGTCGCCCGAGGATCCGGTGGCCATCAAGTGCGGCGACGTCCACATCTCCTCCGGCAACATCGGCCGGCTCGGCGACAAGGTGTCGGTGAAGATCAACAGGAACCTGAAGCGGCCGCGCATGACGCTGGCGGCCTTCGAGCGCGCGGTTCAGAAGGAGATGCAGAACACATGACCTCCGGTCTCAATCTCGGCGTGGCGATCGAGATCGTCGTTGCCATCCTGCTTGCGCTCACCATCGTCTATTGCGCCATCCTCAACCGCCGCCTGACGCGTCTCAGGGCCGACGAGGAGGTGCTGCGCGCCACCATCTCCGAGCTGATCACCGCCACCGAGATCGCCGAGCGGGCGATCCTCGGCCTGAAGGCGACGGCTTCCGAGTGCGAGCGGGCGCTGGGCGGCCGCATGCTGGCCGCCGAGACGCTGCTCGGCGATCTCGACCAGCGGCTCACCGCCGGCAACGAGATCGTCAAGCGGATCGGCGCCATCGTCGGCGCGGCGCGCAGCGGCGTCGTCGCGCCGGTGGGCGATGTCGAGCCGGAGCCGATGGCGCGCGAGAGCACGGCACGCAATCTCAAGGCGGCGGCCGAAGCGGCGGCGGAACGTCTGTCGGCGCTCCGGCGCGGCAAGCGGGAGGCCGCTGCGTGAAAAGGATCCGCCTGCTCCCGCTGGTGCTGATTGCCGTTTCGGCGTTGCTCGCCGTGAAGGTGCTCGGCTTCGTGATGGGAGTGGAGCCGTTGGCGGTGGGGCCGCGGGCGGCGGCGGCCGCGGGCGGCGCGGCGGCGGATCACGGCGAGGCGGCGGCCCAGCCGGCCGCCGGGGCGGACACCTCGGCGGTCGACCGCCTGACGGCGCCCATCGACCTCGCCGACGAATACAAGAAGCTGAAAGCCGAGCAGGACAAGGCGGCGGCCGAGCATGGCGGCGGCCATGGCGAGGCGCCGGCCGATGGCGCGCACGAGGCGGCGCCGGCGGCGGACGCCTCCCATGGAGCCGCCCCGACCGACGCGAAACCGGCCGAAGACGCGGCTCCCGATGCCGCGCCGGTCGACGCCAAGCCTGCGGAGGGCGACAGCCACGAGGCGGCTCCCGCCGCCGATCCCCACGCCAAGCCGGCCGGGGGCGGGCATGGCGCCAAGCCGGAGAGCGACGTCTATACCGAGCGGCCGAAGGAGTATTCGGCGCCGATCGGTTCGTCGGAGCGGGCGATTCTCGAAGGCCTCGCCGTGCGGCGCGACGAGCTCGACAAGCGGGCGCAGGATCTCGACCTGCGGGCCAAGCTGCTCGAAGCGGCGGAAAAGCGTCTCAACGACCGTCTGAACCAGTTGCAGTCCATCGAGTCCCAGCTCGGCGTGACCGGTGGCAGCGGCGCCCCGGCCGCGCCCGCTCCGGCGCCGGCATCCGAATCTCCCTCCGCGCCAGCGGCGGCGTCCGCCGCTCCGCCTGCCGCCCCGGCCGCCGGGGCTGCGCCGGCGGTGAACGAGCAACTGGCGGCCCTGGTATCGCTCTACGAGGGGATGAAGCCGAAGGCCGCCGCCGCCGTGTTCGACAAGCTCGATACCGGCACGCTGCTGGAGCTGGCCGGCCACATGAATCCGCGCAAGCTGTCGCCGATCGTCGCCGCCATGGATCCCGACAAGGCCAGCCGCATCACCGGCCTGATGGTCGGCGCCCAGCAGGCGCAGAAGCGGGTGGTCGTCCAGGTGGAACAGGTGGCGCCCACGCTGGGGCCGACGCCGGAAGACGGCGGGGCCGCGCCGGCCGACATCTCGCAACTGCCGCAGATCATGCCGGCGCCGTCCGGGCAGTGAGCCGCGGCCGACGGCGGGGAATTTCCTTGAAAATCCGGCTGTTTTCCAAGCGGAAGTAACGGCAAATTAAGCGCATGCCCCCTAGGCTTGCGGGGCGCCGGCCTGTTTCGGCGTCGTCGGGGTGTGTTCATGCGTTTTGCCCGGTTGGTGCGTGAGGCGGCGTTGCGTGTTCGGTCGTCGGTCCGTCGTGTGGCCGTCGTCGCGACCCTGTGCCTTGCGACGATCGCCACGCCGGGCGTCGCCGAGGCCCAGCAGACCGCCGAGCCGGTCACCGTCGACTTCCGCTCCGGTCCCGATTTCGGCCGCATGGTCCTGACCTTTCCCAAGCTCAACCTTCTGCCGCCGCACAAGGTGACGTCGGACAGCGGCGTGCTGGTCATCCAGTTCGACCAGCCGGTAAGCCTCGATGCCGAGGCGGCAGTGACCCGGCTCGCCGACTACGTGCTGATCGTGCGCACCGATCCGGATGGTCTCGGCGTCCGCATGGCGCTGGCCCGCTCGGTCAAGGTCAACGTGATGGAGGCGGGGCCGCAACTGTTCGTCGACTTCCTGCCGGGTAGCTGGAAAGGCGAGCCGCCGCGCCTGCCCGACGAGGTGGTGACGGCGCTCGCCAAGAAGGCCGACGAAATGGCCAAGGCGGCCGAGGCGGCGCAGCGGCTGATCGCCGAGACCGAAAAGCCGATCCGGATCGATGTGTCGGCGGCGCGGGCGCCGACCTTCAGCCGCCTGAGCTTCAAGTGGAACGTGCCGTTCGACGTCGACTTCCGGCGCACCGACCTCGGCGTCGATCTGCGCTTCAACCGGATGGCGACGCCCGACCTGACGGCGATCCGCGCCGCGCCGCCACCCTTCGTCAACGACATCACGGCCGAGCAGGGCGAGCAGGGCCTCACCGTCCATGTGCTGGTCGACAACGTCGCCGACGTCCGCGCCTACAAGGACGGCGACAGCTACGTCGTCGACGTGCGCGGCCCCGACAATCCGGCCGCCATGACGCCGCTCGATCGCGCGCTGCAGGCGGCCGTCTCGCCGCTGCCGGCCGTTCCGGCCGGCGCGACGCAGGCGGTGAGCGCCGGTGGACACGATGCGCCGGCAACGGCCGCCGCCCAGCCGCCCGTCGATCACGCCGCGCCGGTTGCCGGTCAGGCGGCCCCGGCGGCGTCCAGCGCGGCCGCCATGCCGGCCGATGGCAATGCGGCGCCCCATGTCGATGCGCCGGCGGCCGCCGCCGATCCGGCCGCCCCGGTGGCCGGCGCCGCCGCTGCGCCGCCCCGGCCGGAGCAGGCGGCCGAGGCCGCGCCGGCACGGCCGGAGATCGTCCCGCCAAGCGGCAAGCCGCAGACCGACATCGCCGAACTGCCGGAAAACGCCGTGGCGCGGGCGCTGGTCGACGGCGTCATCCGCGTCGAGTCCGAGCGCGTCGGCCAGGCCGTCCACATCACCTTCCCCTACAAGACGGAAGTCGGCGCGGCGCTGTTCATGCGCGACAATACGCTCTGGATGGTGTTCGACGACGCGGCGCCGATCGACGCCGCCACATTGCAGGACGCCTTCGTCGGATTTGCCCGGAGAATCGAGCCGACGGCGCTCGACGGCGCCCAGCTCATCCGTATCGAGATGACCGACCGCTTCGTGTCGACCCTGAACCCGGATGGCCCCAAGTGGGTGGTGACGATCGGCGAGATGGTCACCGATCCGACGCGGCCCTTGTCGATAGGCCGCCAGGTCCATCCGGACGGGTCCAAGTCGCTCGACATTCCCTTCGGCCCGGTGTCCCGCATCCACAGGCTGACCGATCCGCAGAGCGAGGACGCGGTCATCGTGGTGACCGGCAAGGGCCAGGCGCGCGGCCTCGTCAAGTCGCACGCCTTCGCCGAGCTCGACGCGCTGGCCTCGATCCATGGCCTCGCCCTGCTGCCGAAGGTCGACGATCTCGCGGTGACCTCCGACGGCATCCTGGTGTCGGTCAGCCGGCCCGGCGGGCTCGCCGTGTCGACGCTGGCCGAGGAGAAGAAGGCGACGCTGTTCGACCTGCCGGCCGCGCTCGGGTCGTCGGTCGCCCGCAAGGAGGCGGTCATCGATTTCGGCGACGTGCGCGACGCCGACGTCGCCGGCTATCTGAACGCCCGCCAGAAGCTGATGACGGCGATCACCCAGGCGCGCGACATGCCGGAGAGAATCAATTTCTGGTACAAGACGGCGACGCTGGCCTTGGCCGAGGGGCTCGGCCCGGAGACCACCGGCATGCTCGACCTCGTCGGCAAGCTGGCGCCGGAAGAGACCGCTTCGGGCCGCATGGCCGCGCTGAGGGCGGGCGGCGAATACTTCACCTACCGGCCGGAGCAGACGCTGAAGCTTCTGGACCGCCGCGATTTCGACGACAGTCCCGACGCGTCGGTGTGGAAGGCGATGGCGCTCAGCGATCTCGGCCGGCACGAGGATGCCGTGGCCGAGTTCGCCAAGGGCGACGCGGTGATCGGCAGCTTTCCGCCGATCATCCAGCAGCGCTATGCGTTGAGCCACGTCGCCTCGGCGATCGACCTCAAGGACTACACCACGGCGCGCGACCTCCTGGCAAAGCTCGACCCGAGCAGCCTCAGCCCCAACGAGCGCGCCCGGCTCGATCTTCTCAACGCCCTGGCGCGCGACGCGGCCGGCCACGCCATGGACGCCGTGACGCTGCTCTCCAACATCGTGCGCGAAGACCAGGGACCGGTCGCCGCCGAGGCCACCTACCGTCTGGTGCAGTTGCAGCGGCGCGAGGGCCTGATCACCCTCGATCAGGGGATCGACCGGCTGGAGCAACTGGCCGTCGCCTGGCGCGGCGACGAGCTGGAGCTGAAGACGCTGCGCCTGCTCGGCCAGTATTCGATCGAGCGCGGCAACTACCGGCGCGCCTTCGAGGTGATGCGCGTCGCCGAGCAGGTCAACCCGAACTCCAGTACCTCGCGGCAGATGACCGACGAGATGCAGACGGCCTTCTCGCAGGTGTTCCTCGACAGGAAGAATTCCGATCTCAGCCCGGTGCAGGCGCTGTCGCTCTACTACGACTATCGCGAGCTGACGCCGAGCGGCCGCCGGGGCGACGCCATGGTGCGCAAGCTCGCCGATCGCCTCGTCGACGTCGACCTGCTGCCGCAGGCGGCGTCGTTGCTCGACTATCAGGTGAAGAACCGGCTGCGCGGCGCCTCCCGCGCCCAGGTGGCCGCCGACCTCGCCCTCGTCTATCTGCTCGACCACCGGCCGGACAAGGCGATGTTCACGCTGTCGACCACCCGGCAGGCGTCGCTGCCGGTGGCGATCGAGCGGCAGCGGCGCACCGTCGAGGCCAAGGCCATGGCCGAGTCGGGCAATCCCGACGGCGCGCTCGAGGTGCTGCAGCCGCTCGACGGCGTCGAGATCGGCCGCCTCAGGGCCGACATCCTGTGGTCGGCCGACCGTTACGCCGAGGCAGGGACCGCCTACGAGCGGATGCTCGGCGGCCGCTGGACCGACGCGATGCCGCTCAGCGACAGCGAGCAACTGGCCGTGCTCAAGGCCGGCATCGCCTATACATTGGCCGGCGACCGCATGAGCGTCGACCGGCTGCGCTCCAAATATACCGGTAAGATGGCGCCGACCGCCAACGGCTCGGCCTTCGACGCGGTGACCGGCCCGATCGTGGCGAGCGGCAGCGACTTCCAGAGCGTCGTCAAGTCGATCGCCGACGCCGACACCATGCGCAGTTTCCTCGCCGACTACCGCAAGCGCTACCTCGACGTCGAAACCGGCGACAAGCCGGAGATGGTCGCGCCCGCCGAGGGCGCCATCGCGCCGAGGCCCGCCGAGTCCAACGCGTCGGCCGATGCCGGCGGCACGACCAGCGCCGGCTGAGTCAAGGTCAACTGGCGTAGCTTCGCACCAGGCTGCCGGCGAGCAGCGCCCAGCCGTCGACCAGCACGAAGAAGATCAGCTTGAACGGCAGCGACACCACCTGCGGCGGCAGCATCATCATGCCCATGGCCATCAGGATCGACGACACCACCATGTCGATGATCAGGAAGGGCAGGTAGATCAGGAAGCCGATCTCGAAGGCACGGCGCAGCTCGGAGATCATGAAGGCCGGAATGACGATGCGCGTCTCGAGGTCGGCCTGGCTTTCCGGCTGCGGCAGGCCGGCGAGATCGACGAACAGCCGCAGGTCGGCCTCGCGGGTATGCGCCAGCATGAAGGCGCGCATCGGCTGCATGGTGCGGGTAAAGCCCTCGGTCAGCTCGATCTGGTTGTTGACCACCGGCTCGATGCCGTTGGTGTAGGCCTCCTGGAAGGTCGGCGCCATGATGAAGGCGGTGAGAAACAGCGCCAGCGAGATCATCACCGCGTTGGGCGGCGCCGATTGCAGGCCGATGGCCGACCGCAGCAGCGACAGCACGACGACGATGCGCGTGAACGACGTCATCATCACGACGATCGACGGGGCGAGGCTGAGAACGGTGAGCAGGCCGACGAGCTGGACGGCGCGTTCGGTCAGCGTCGAGCCCTGGCCGAGCGAAATGCTGACGTCCTGGGCAAGCGCCAGCCCGGCGGACAGGCCGAGCCAGACAAGGCCGAGCAGCAAGGGGCAGAGGAGGGCGAGGAGCAACCGCGCGACGCCGCCACGGCGGTCCTTCACCGGAGGCGCGGTGCCATTGTCGTCAGTCCTGCCGTCGTCCGTCGCCATCGCGCCCATCCGGGAGGACCGGCGCATACCGGTCGCGGCCGGACGCGAATCATCCGGCTTCTCGCGACACTGTCGCCCCGGCCGGCGGGCGGCTCAAGGCGACCGCCGTCGAAAGCGGCGAAGCGTTCAGCGTTTTCCCTTGGAATCGCCGGCCAGCTCGTCGAGCAGGCGGGCCATTTCGTTTTCCAGGGAGGAGAAATCGGCGCCGCTCTGCGCCTCGTCCTCCGGCGCGTCGGCCGGCTTGGCGGCCGGACGAGGCGCCGCCACCGGTTCCGGCGCGGCAACGGGCTCGGCCGGCGGTTCGGCTGCCCGGGGCTCGACGACGGGCGGCCGCACCGGCGGACGCGGCTGGGCCACCGGCGGTGCAGCCGGTTCGCGAGGCGCAACCGGCTCGCGGGGCACGATCGGCCGGGGCGGCTGGGCGGTACGCGGCCGGAGCCAGGCGGACGCGGCCGACGAGGCCGGCTTGGGCGGCTCGGGTTTGGGCGCCGGCTCCGGCGCGGCGGGAGTGGGCGGCTCGGCCGCCGGCGCGGCGGCCTCGATCTGCATGCCCTCGATTTCGCTCTTCAGCGCTTCGTCGAGCTGGCGGGCGAGATCGTCGAATCCGGGGCCGTCGTCAGCGGTGGGGGCGGGTGCGCCGACCGGCGCCACGCGCGGCGGCTCGGCGGCCTTGCGCTCGGCCGGCGGGGCTTCCGGCTCCGTCCTGTCCGTCGCGGGCTTGTCGGGCACGATCGGCGAAATGGGCGCTACCGTCGGCTCGACGCGATGCGCTTCCGGCGGGATGTAGGGCGACGCCGGCGTGGCGCGAGGGGCGTCGGGCGTGCGGGGCGGCACGCGGTTGAGGCGGGCCTGGATGGACGTCGCCTTGGGATGCTCGCCGGCGACGTGCGAGGGGAAAGCCGGGCGGAGGGGCTCGACGGCCGGCGCCGGCCGCGGCACCGGGCGGACGGTCGCGGCGGTGGTTTCGACGGCCGGCACGAAGGACGGCGTCGCGACGGCGGGCGTGTCGATTGCCGGCGTGTCGACGGCGGGGGGCTCGGCCTCCTCGGCGATGGCCGGCGAGGTGGGCGCCGGACGGGTTGCCCGTCCGAGGCTGCCGACCGGCACGCCGCGGATGATGGTCGGCTCGACCACGAGGTCGTTGCCGCCGCCCACCAGAATCAGGTGCTCGACGCCGTCGCGCCGGACGAGCAGGAGGCGCCGGCGCTGGTCCAGGGCGACCTGCTCGACGATCGTCAGCCGGTTCTGGCGGCCGCGGCCGATCGATAGCTGGCCGCCGGTCGCATAGGTCCGGAGAACCCAGCGGAGCAGCAGCAGCAGCCCGATCACCACGGCGAGGGCTAGGGCGTAGCGCACGACGGTTGCACCGGTGGCGCCAAACCAAGTTACCAGCAAATCCTGCATCTCACTTTTCCACTCAAGACCCGTTTCGTTGAAGGCGCCAGTTCGTCAAGTCGATAGCCGGTTTATCTCGAAATGGGAAATTATTCGAAAACGTCTACCATCGCTGTTCGTATTGTTTGGCTTGGTCCGGCAATTCTCCACCATCGGGCTGTTGCAGGGCGCAACCATAAGCCCATTCGACACTTTTCCCCAGCTATCAGCCAAATCAGGCGTTTTTCAAGTCTCTCCGCGTGCGGAACAAAAGATTGTTAACCATTCATTAACCACGCGGTCGGCAAATATTGCCCATGCTTTTCAGGTTGCGAATCCTTGTTAAGGATCGCGACCTTGCGGGCGCCGCTCCCCAGGCGGTGTGTCAGGTGGCCGGCTCGGCCGCCGTTTGCGGTGAGTTCTTCGATGTCGATGACCGATCTGCCGGTTTTGCAGGCTCTCAAGGGCAAGCTGCGGTTTCACGAGACGCGGCAGAAGGTGCTGGCCGAGAACGTCGCCAACGCCGAAACGCCCGGCTACACCGCGCGCGACATCAAGGCGCCGGATTTCTTTCGGGTGGCGGTGGAGGGCGAGGCCGATGCCGGCGTGTCGACCGTGCTGACCAGCCCGATGCACATCGCCGGTCCGGCGATCGGCAACGGCACGCCGTTCCGTCCCGAGAAGGTCGGCGGCTACGACGTGACGCCGGACGGCAACGCGGTGTCGCTCGAAGACCAGATGATGAAGGTCACCAGCAACCAGATGGACTTTCAGACGGTGACATCGCTCTACCAGCGCAGCCTCGGTCTTCTGAAGACCGCCGTCGGCAAGAAGTGAGGTGAGGCCATGGATTTTCTCAAGACGCTGATGATCTCCTCCGCCGGCCTCAAGGTGCAGACCGGCCGCATGCGGATCATCGCCGAGAACGTCGCCAACGCCGACTCGGTCGCCTCGACGCCGGGCGGCGATCCCTACCGCCGCCAGGTTCCCACGGTGACCTCCAAGTTCGACAAGGAACTGGGGGCCGAAATGGTGCGGCTCGGCAAGGTGGTGCCCGACCGTTCGGACTTCGAGGTGAAATACGAGCCGAACAGCCCGGCGGCCGACGCCAGCGGCAACGTCAAGTATCCCAACGTGTCGCCGCTCGTCGAGATGGTCGACATGCAGAGCGCCCAGCGCACCTACGAGGCCAACCTCAACGTGGTCTCGTCGACGCGCAGCATGCTCCAGAAGACCATCGACATCCTGCGCGGCTGAGCGCTTTTCCGAGAAGGACCACCATCATGGCGCTCACCACCACCGCGCTCAACGCCAGCAATGTGTACGGCGCCATGTCGAGGCTGGCGAATCGCGGCCAGTCGGGGCAGGCTGCCGACGCGGCGGCCGATCTGGCGGCCGGGGCGAAATCGCCGGACTTCGGCGCCATGCTGCGCGACCAGGTGCGCGAGGTGGTCGACCAGGGCAACGCCTCGGAGGCCAAGCAGGCGAGCTACATGGCCGGCAAGGGCGACATCATCGACGTCGTCACCGCCGTGTCGGAGGCCGAGGTGGCGCTCGATACCATGGTGTCGGTGCGCGACAAGGTGATCTCGGCCTATGAGGAAATCATGCGCATGGCGATCTGACGCCGGCGCCGGCTCGGAGCGGACGGAATGGGTGGCGCTGAGGTTCTCGACCTGGCCCGGACCGCCATCTGGGTGACCATCAAGATCGCGGCGCCGGTGATGCTGACCGGCCTCGCGGTCGGCTTCGTCGTGTCGCTGTTCCAGGCGCTGACGCAGATCCAGGAACAGACGCTGGCCTTCATTCCGAAGATCCTGTCCATCTTCATCGTGCTGCTGCTGACGCTGCCGTTCATGGCGGACTCGCTCAGCAGCTTCATGGTGACGATCAGCGAATGGATCGTCCGGGGATGATCATCCGCATCCTCCCCGACGTGACGGTGCTGTTCCTGCTGCTGTTCGCGCGCATCGGCGCCCTCTGCATGCTGATGCCCGGCATCGGCGAGCAGACCATCTCGACGCGCCTGCGCCTGACCTTCGCCCTGCTGCTCACCGTCGTCTTCTACCCGGTGCTGTCGAACCGGCTGCCGCCGGGGCTCGCCAACGACACGAACCGGCTGATCTTCGCGCTGGTCGCCGAGGTGATCATCGGCGTCGCCATCGGCCTCACCGCCCGCCTGCTGATGAGCGTCATCCAGGTGGCCGGCACCGCCATCGCCTCCGACATCGGCCTCGGCTTCGCCCAGAGCGTCGACCCTACCATGGGCCAGCAGGGCGCCATCGTCTCGTCCTTCCTGTCGGTGACCGGCGTGACCGTCATCTTCATGACCGACCTGCACCACGTGGCTCTCGCCGGCATCGCCGGCAGCTACACCATGTTCCCGCCCGGCGAGATGGTGCCGGTCGGCGACTTCAAGGACGCCGCCCTTCTGACCATCGCCGAATCCTTCAAGACGGCGTTGCAGATCGCCGCGCCGTTCATGGTGTTCGCCCTGGTCTACAATCTCGGCCTCGGCGTGCTGCAGAAGCTGATGCCGCAGTTCCAGGTGTATTTCCTGGCGATGCCGCTCACCATCATGATCGGCCTCGCCATCCTGGCGTCGCTGGTCGTCACCATCCTCGGCCTCTACCGGTCCTTCCTGGAGACCGGTCTGATGCGCCTCATTCCCAATTGAGGCAGCCATGGCCGGTTCGGACGACGACAGCGACAAGACGGAAGAACCAACCCACCGAAAACTCGAGCAGGCGCACGAGCAGGGCGACGTCATCAAGAGCATGGAGGTGAGCACCTTCTTCGGGCTCGTCGCCGTGACCGCCGTCATCGGGCTTGCCGGCTCGGGCATGACCGGCACGCTGCTGTCGCCGCTGCGCGGTCTCATCGAACATGCCGCCGAGATCGCCGTCGACGGCGGCGGCCTGCGCCGGCTCTATCTCACCCTGGTGGGTGGATTCCTGATCGCGCTGGCCTTTCCGCTGGTGCTGATGGCGCTCGGCGGCATCGCCGGCAACCTCGCCCAGCACCGCATGGTATTCTCGTGGAAGTCGCTGGAGCCGCGGCTCGACAAGGTGTCGCCGCTGTCGGGCCTGAAGCGGATGTTCTCGCCGGAGAGTCTCGCCAATTTCATCAAGGGCCTCCTGAAGGTCGCCATGCTCGGCACGGTGATGGTCTCCGTGCTGTGGCCGGAGCGCGACCGGCTCGACGCGCTGGTCACCATCGACATCGCGCGCACGCTGCCGGTGGCCAAGGCGCTGGCGCTCAGGATGCTCGGCTTCATGCTGGCGCTGATGTTCTTCATCGCCGCCGTCGACTATTTCTGGGCGCGCTTCCGCTACATGAAGCGCCAGCGCATGTCGCTGCAGGAGGTCAAGGACGAGCACAAGCAGACCGAGGGCGATCCGCATATCAAGGGCCGCATCCGGTCGCTGCGCATGCAGCGGGCGCGCCAGCGCATGATGCAGAAGGTGCCGGAGGCGACGGTGGTGGTCACCAACCCGACGCACTACGCGGTGGCGCTCAAGTACGACCAGACGACGCCGGCGCCGGTCTGCGTCGCCAAGGGCGTCGACGAGGTGGCGCTGCGCATCCGCGAGATGGCGAAGACGGCCGACGTGCCGATCGTCGAAAATCCGCCGCTCGCCCGTGCGCTCTACGCCAGCGTCGATCTCGACGAAGCCATCCCCGAGCAGCACTACAAGGCGGTGGCGCAGGTGGTGGGCTACGTGATGAATCTCAAGAAGAAGCCGAGCTGGCGGTCGTGAAGGAGGGCGATCGCCGCGCGGATGGGGCGCAAAAGCTGGTATCATCCGCTCCGATCGGCGAAAAGGCGCAAGTCGGCGTTTGCCTCGTCACGGGCGATTGCTAAAGATCATGGCTTGAACAGACGATTCCCGGCCGGCGCGGACCTTGCGCAACGCGGCGCCGGCGGGCGGGGGTAGGGCGAGAGCAGCATGAACGAAACCGAGCCGTCGGCACCTTCCGTCGAAACGCCGATCGTCGACCGCTCCGAGCGCGGCGGCAACGTCGGCCTGGTGATCGCCCTGGCGCTGGCGCTGGTGGCCGCCGCCGCCGTGTTCGCGGTGCTCGACCGGGCGGCGGCCGAGCCCTATGTGCTCGGCCTGCTCGGTCTCCTGGCGGTGATCGGCGTGTTCTCGCTGTTCGCCATCGCCATCGGCCTCGTCCGCCTGTCCTCGCGCAACGACGGCCAGGTGCAGCTCGCCAAGCGCTTCCTCGACACCATGACCGACGGCGTCTGCGTCACCGACGGCGACGGCCGCATCGTCTACGCCAACGCCACCTACGGCCGGCTGATCCGCGCCGAGGCGGCCGTCGACGTCCGCACCGTCGAGCGGGTGTTCTCGGGCGATCCGGATACCGCCGACGTGATCTTCCGCCTGGCCCAGGCGTCGCGCGAGGGGCGGCGGGCCACCGAGGAGGTGCGCGTCGCCCATCCGCTCGGCCGCATCGACGGCCCGGCCCGCTGGTATCGCATCCGCGTGCGGCCGCTCAACGGCCTGTCCCAGCCGCTCAACGTCTGGCAGGTGGCCGACATCACCCGCGACCGCGACGAGCAGGAGAACAGCTTCCAGGCGCTGCAGCGGGCGGTGAACTTCCTCGATCACGCGCCGGCTGGCTTCCTGTCGGCCAACGCGCTCGGCCGCGTTGTCTACATGAACGCCACGCTGACCGACTGGCTCGGCTACGACTTGGCCGAGTTCGAGGCCGGCGCCATGCAGTTGAAGGAGATCGTGGTCGGCGACGGCGTGGCGCTGCTCGACGGCATCCGCGGCGCCTCCGGCGAGGTGAAGACCGGCATCGTCGATCTCGACATGATGAAGCGCAACGGCCAGATCCTGCCGGTCCGCATCATCCACCGCGTGCCGGTGGGCAGCGACGGCTCGGTCGGCGACAGCCGCACGCTGGTGCTGAACCGCTCGCCCGGCGAGGACGTGTCGGAATCGCTGCGCGCCGCCGAGGTGCGCTTCACGCGCTTCTTCAACAACACGCCGGTCGCCATCGCCTCGATCGACAAGGAAGGCCGCATCGGCCGCAACAACGCGCCGTTCATGCGCCTGTTCGGGGCGTCGATCAAACCGGACGCCTCGGCGCCGCGCGGCCGCCTCACCGACGTGGTCGCCGAGCGCGACCGCAAGGCGATCTCCGAGGCGATCGAGTCGGCCGTCGGCGGGCAGGGCAATATCTCCGGCATCGACGTGTCGCTGCCCGGCGAGGGCGACCGCTCGGCCCGCTTCTACGTGTCGACCGTCGAGGAAGGGGCAGGCGACAGCGAGGTGGCGATCGTCTACGCGCTGGAGACCACCGAGCAGCGGGCGCTGGAGGAACAGTTCGCCCAGGGGCAGAAGATGCAGGCGGTCGGCCAACTGGCCGGCGGCGTGGCGCATGACTTCAACAACGTGCTGACCGCCATCATCGGCTTCTCCGACCTGCTGCTCAACAACCACCGGCCGACCGACCCATCCTTCCAGGACATCATGAACATCAAGCAGAACGCCAACCGCGCCGCCGGCCTCGTCCGGCAGCTCCTGGCCTTCTCGCGCCGCCAGACGTTGAGGCCGCAGGTGCTGGTGCTCTCCGACGTGCTGGCCGAGCTTTCCAACCTGCTGAGCCGGCTGCTCGGCGAGAAGGTGCAGCTCAAGGTCGTCAACGGCCGCGACGTCTGGCCGGTGATGGCCGACCTCAACCAATTCGAGCAGGTGGTCATCAACCTCGCCGTCAACGCCCGCGACGCCATGACCAGGGCCGGCAAGCTGGAGATCCGCACCTCCAACGTCACGGCGGCCGAATGCGCCGCCTCCTATCCGTTCAAGGGGATGCCGGCCGCCGATTACGTTCACCTCGAGGTGGAGGACAATGGCTCGGGCATGACGCCGGAGATCATGGAGAAGATCTTCGACCCGTTCTTCTCGACAAAGGAAGTGGGCAAGGGCACCGGTCTCGGCCTCTCCACCGTCTACGGCATCATCAAGCAGACCGGCGGCTACATCTATCCGGTGTCGGAAGTGGAGGTCGGCACCACCTTCCACATCTTCCTGCCGCGCCACGAGGCGCCGGCCGAGGCAGTGCCGAAGAAGAACGTCGAGGCGACGCCGATCGCCGACCTCACGGGCAACGCGTCGATCCTGCTGGTAGAGGACGAGGAGGCGGTGCGCGCCTTCGCCGCCCGGGCGCTGATCTCGCGCGGCTATACCGTTCACGAGGCTTCGACCGGCACCGAGGCGCTGGAGGTGATGGCCGAAGTGGGCGGCAACATCGACCTGGTGGTGTCCGACGTGGTGATGCCGGAGATGGACGGGCCGACGCTGCTGAGGGAACTGCGCAAGACGCAGCCCGACCTCAAGATCATCTTCGTGTCGGGCTATGCCGAGGACGCCTTCAAGAAGAACCTGCCGGAAAACGAGCAGTTCAACTTCCTGCCCAAGCCCTTCTCGCTGAAGCAGCTGGCGACGACGGTGAAGGAAACGCTGGCCGAGTAGGCGGGGCCGGCGAGCAAGGTTGATGGAAAAATTATATAATTAAAACATATATATAAGCGTCACCCTGCGTGCCCGGGAATTTGCCCCGGGCACCAGTGCGCCGACCTATCCCTTTGTTCCCCATATATAAAGCTGTCATCCTCGCGCAGGCGAGGACCTCAGGCAGGACAAAGCTCAACGCGGATATAGCGCTCCAGCAACGCAAGGCGCCCGATACGCCCCTCCTCGCCTTCTCGTCCCGAGGTCCTCGCCTTCGCGAGGATGACAATCCATGGGAAGCGACGCGCTGGGCGGTGACGGCGTGACGGGAACGTTCGCGTACCCGGGCAAATTCCCTGGCAAGCTTGAGAAATAGCGTACCAGGGAATTTGCCTGGGGTCCCAGTGTGCCGACCTATCCCTTTGTTCCCCCATATATATAATTCTGTCATCCTCGCGCAGGCGAGGACCTCAGGCAGAACAAAGCTCAACGCAGATATAGCGCTCCAGCAACGCTGGGGCGCCTGATACCCCCCCTCATCACCTTCTCGTCCTGAGGTCCTCGCCTTCGCGAGGATGACAATCCATGGGAAGCGATGCGCTCGGCGGTGATGGCGGGACAGGAACGTTCGCGTACGGGCAAATTCCCGGGCCAGCTTGAGAAACTCCGCCTGGAAAGCGGCGGCAATGTTCATCAAGTCATTGAAATGGCATGATCCCGCACATGCGAGACCGGAAATATTGCGTCAGCGTGCCCGGGAATTTGCCCCGGGTACGTCATCCTACGCGAAGGCATGGGGCTCGGGCCGGAAGGGACAAGAGGCGGATATCGGGCGCCTTTTCCCGGGCGGCAGGTATCGGGGCCGGCGAGCCGGCCCCGGACGTGTGTCTATCTCAGCCCTTCAGCGCCTTGGCGATGTCGGCGGCCAGGCGGGCGTTGTTCATGACCAGCGCGATGTTGGTCTTGAGCGACGAGCCGGCGGTGCGCTCGAACATGTCGGCGAGCAGATAGGGCGTCACCTCCTTGGCGGAGATGCCGGCGTCCCTGGCCGAGGCCAGCGAGGCGGCGATGAAGCCCTGCATGCGGACGGCCGGGATCTCGTCGGTCTCCGGCACCGGGTTGGCGACCAGCATGCCGCCGTCGATGCCGATGGTCTCACGTGCCTTCTGGAAGGCGGCGATCTCGGCCGCCGAATCGAGCCGCAGGGGGGCCTTCAGGCCCGAGCCGCGCGACCAGAAGGCCGGGAACTCGTCGGTGCCGTAGCCGACCACCGGCACGCCCTTGGTCTCCAGCACTTCCAGTGTCTTCGGCAGGTCGAGGATGGCCTTGGCGCCGGCGGCGACGACGATCACCGAGGTGCGGCCGAGCTCCTCCAGGTCGGCGGAGATGTCGAAGCTCTCCTCGGCGCCCTGGTGCACGCCGCCGATGCCGCCGGTGGCGAACACGTCGATGCCGGCGAGGCGGGCGCAGATCATGGTGGCGGCGACGGTGGTCGAGCCCGGCCGGCCGGTGGCCAGCGCGAAGGCGAGGTCGGCGCGCGACAGCTTCATGACGCCGGTCATGGTGCCGAGCCGGTCGAGCGTGCCGGCGTCGAGGCCGACGCGGATCTTGCCCTCCAGCACAGCGATGGTGGCCGGCACGGCGCCGCGGCCGCGGATCTCGGCCTCGACGGCGCGCGCCGTCTCGACGTTGTCCGGGTAGGGCATGCCATGGGTGACGATGGTCGATTCGAGCGCGACGACCGGCTTGCCGGCGGCGATCGCGGCTTCGACTTCGGGCGAATAGACGAGTGGCAGGGATGCCATCATGCCTCCGATTGTGGCCGCACGACAGGGCCACGGAGCGGGCACGCGACGTCGGCGGCGAGTGATGGATCTCCGAGCCATGCTCTATACGACGAGACGACCGGTTTGCGAAAGAGGGAAGACGCGCCTTGGCGCCGAAGATGGAAATCTCCCTTGTCTTTCAAGGAGGAGCCCGTTGCTCTGGGGCTGCCGCGGCTAGGCTTCCGCCGTCTCGCCAGCCGCCAGGGCCGCCGCGACCACACCGGCCGGCAGCTCGCCGAGGGCGCCGGCAGTGGCGAGTGCGGCGCGGGCGGCCAGCATGCCGACACCGACGGCCAAGATCAGCGGAGCGCCCGCCGACAGCGCCAGTAGTAGGCCGGCGGTCTGGGCGTCGCCGACGCCGGTGACGTCGATCACCTCGGTCGGCCGCGGCGTCAGCTCGGTGATGCGGCCCTCGTCGAGGATGGCCAAGGGTTTCGAGCCACCGGTGACGACCGCCCGCCGGGCGCCGGCCGTCGCCAGCTGCTCGGCCGCCTCGGCCGGCCGGCCGACCGGATGGCCGACCAGGAGTTCCGCCGAAGGCAGGTTGCAGATGAACAGCGCGCCGGAGGCGACGAGCGGCTTGAGGCGCGGCGCCTTGGCTCTCGATATGGCGTCCAGCACCAGCCGGTCGCCATGGGCGTCGGCGAGCCGGCGGAGCTCGCCGGGGGCGAGATTGGCGTCGGCAAACACCAGCCGGTCCTTGTCGCCGCCGAGCGCCGCCGCCGGCAGCACGAAGCCGTCGTAGAGGCCGAGGTCGGAAATGGCCGAGACGAGTTCGCCGGCCTCGTCGTGAATGGCGAGATAGGTGCCGGTCCGGCCGCCGCCGTCCACCAGCATCGCCGTGGTGTCGATGTCGGCCGCGACGAGCTCGGCCATGAGGTCGCGACCGGCGGCGTCGTCGCCGACCACCGACACGAAGCGACAGGGCGCCCCGGCCCGTCCGAGCAGCACCGCGACGTTGCGCGCCACGCCGCCGGAGCGGCGCGTCACCATCCCCGGACAGGAGGTCGCCGGCTCGTAGGCGACGCCCGCCCGGCCGAGCACGTCCTGATGGCAGCCGCCGACCACCAGCAATGGTCGGAAGGCCTTGTTTCGATTCCCGGCGCCCAGCGCTTTTCTCCCCATTTTCCGGCGTTTCGACCTGACCGGAACACGACGGGAACGAAACCAGACTTGCTTTTTTCTGTCAAGGACATAAATGCCGCTTGCCAACAGGAACAAATCATGTACATTGGCCGGGAATTTGAAATCCCTGACCGGCCGTGAAATAAGGAGCGAAGCCAGTGTCGCAGAATTCACTTCGCCTCGTGGAAGGAACCTCCATGGACAAGACCAAGGCGCTCGACGCCGCCCTGTCGCAGATCGAACGGGCCTTCGGCAAGGGGTCCATCATGCGCCTCGGCAAGGGGCAGGTGGTGGAGGTTGAGACGGTGCCGACCGGTTCGCTGGGGCTCGACATCGCGCTCGGCATCGGCGGTCTGCCGAAGGGCCGCATCGTCGAGATCTACGGTCCCGAATCGTCGGGCAAGACGACGCTGGCGCTGCATACGGTGGCCGAGGCGCAGAAGCGCGGCGGCGTCTGCGCCTTCATCGACGCCGAGCACGCGCTCGATCCGGTCTATGCCCGCAAGCTGGGCGTCAACCTCGACGACCTCCTGATTTCGCAGCCGGATGCCGGCGAGCAGGCGCTGGAGATCACCGACACGCTGGTGCGCTCCGGCGCCATCGACGTGCTGGTGATCGACTCGGTGGCGGCGCTGACGCCGCGCGCCGAGCTCGAGGGCGAGATGGGCGACCAGTTGCCGGGCCTGCAGGCCCGCCTGATGAGCCAGGCGCTCCGCAAGCTCACCGCGTCGGTCTCCAAGTCGAAGACCATGGTGGTCTTCATCAACCAGATCCGCATGAAGATCGGCGTGATGTTCGGCAGCCCGGAGACGACGACCGGCGGCAACGCCCTCAAGTTCTATTCCTCGGTGCGTCTCGATATCCGCCGCATCGGCGCGCTGAAGAACCGCGAGGAGATCGTCGGCAACCAGACCCGCGTCAAGGTGGTCAAGAACAAGCTGGCGCCGCCGTTCCGCGAGGTCGAGTTCGACATTCTCTACGGCGAGGGCGTGTCCAAGGTGGGCGAGCTGATCGACCTCGGCGTCAAGGCCGGCATCGTCGAGAAGTCCGGCGCCTGGTTCTCCTACAACAGCCAGCGCCTCGGGCAGGGCCGCGAGAACGCCAAGCAGTTCCTGCGCGAGAACGAGGCGCTCGCCAACGAGATCGAGGCGGCCATCCGCCAGAATGCCGGCGTCATCGCCGACTCCATCCTGAAGGGCGCACCCGAGGATGATGCCGACGGAACGGCGCCCGAGCTCGAGTGAAGTTCGGAAAGGCAGTGATGCAGTTTCGCAATCCGGCCGGCGTGCATGCGCCGGTCGCCGCCTATAGCCACCAGGTCGAAGTGCCGGCGAATGCCCGCTGGCTGGCGCTGTCCGGACAGATCGGGCTGCGGCCCGACGGCACGGCGCCGGCCGATCCGGCGGAGCAATTCGAGGTGGCGCTCGCCAATATCCGCCGCAACCTCGAAGCGGCCGGCATGCGGATCGCCGACCTCGTCAAGCTGACGATCTATCTGGCCGGCGACATCGACGCCGACCGCCGGCGGCAGGTGCTCGGCGCGTTTCTCGGCGATCACCGTCCCTGCATGACGCTGCTTTGCGTGTCGGCGCTGGCCGCGCCCGCCCTGAAGGTGGAGATCGACGCCTGGGCGGCGCGCGAGACGCCGGAGAGCCGATAGCGCCGGCGCGACGAAAGCGGCGATGCGGCGCGGAAATAGCGGCGTCGCAGTTCGGCGGCCGCCGCTGGACAGGCGGATGGCCGGCGGCTAAATAACGCTTTGCCTTGCCTGGAACCGATGTCGTCGGAGCCGGTCTGGCCTGCGCGTCCTTTCCGCCGGCGGCTGCCCCATAAGGCGCCATCCGGATTATCGAGACGAACCCCGCCGGCCGGTGCCCCTTCTGCGATCGCTCGACGCAGGGCTTTGGTTGCGGGAGCGTGCGAGCGGCTCGCGGAAAATGGGGTTCGGGCGGATCGGCTGTCGCGGGTGATGCGAGCGGTGCCGTCCCAGCGCAGGCAGGCGGATCGTCATGAGTGGTGTGAACGAGATCAGGAAGACCTTCGTCGACTATTTCGGCAGGAACGGTCACGAGGTGGTGTCGTCGAGCCCGCTGGTACCGCGCAACGATCCGACGCTGATGTTCACCAACGCCGGCATGGTGCAGTTCAAGAACGTCTTCACCGGCCTCGAGAAGCGCCCCTACAGCCGCGCCACCACCTCGCAGAAGTGCGTCCGCGCCGGCGGCAAGCACAACGACCTCGACAACGTCGGCTATACCGCCCGCCATCACACCTTCTTCGAGATGCTGGGCAATTTCTCCTTCGGCGACTACTTCAAGGACCGGGCGATCGAACTGGCCTGGGGCCTGGTCACCAAGGAATTCGGCCTGCCGAAGGAGCGGCTGCTGGTCACCGTCTACTCCGAGGACGAGGAGGCGGCGACCTATTGGAAGAAGATCGCCGGTCTTCCCGAAGACCGCATCATCCGCATCGCCACCTCGGACAATTTCTGGGCGATGGGCGATACCGGCCCCTGCGGCCCCTGCTCGGAGATCTTCTTCGACCACGGCGACCACATCTGGGGCGGCCCGCCGGGCTCGGCCGAGGAGGACGGCGACCGCTTCATCGAGATCTGGAACCTCGTGTTCATGCAATACGAGCAGTTGTCGAAGAGCGAGCGCGTGGCGCTGCCGCGGCCGTCGATCGACACCGGCATGGGTCTCGAGCGCATCGCCGCCGTGCTGCAGGGCGTCCACAACAACTACGACATCGACCTGTTCCAGGCGCTGATCCGCGCTTCGGTCGAGGCGACCGGCGTTGCCGCCGAGGGCGAGCGCCTCGCCTCGCACCGCGTCATCGCCGACCATCTGCGTGCCTCGAGCTTCCTGGTGGCCGACGGCGTGCTGCCGTCCAACGAGGGGCGCGGCTACGTGCTCCGCCGCATCATGCGCCGGGCCATGCGCCACGCCCACCTGCTCGGCGCCGAGGAGCCGCTGCTCTATCGCCTGGTGCCGGCGCTGGTGCGCGAGATGGGCCAGGCCTATCCGGAGCTGGTGCGCGCCGAGGCGCTGATCACCGAGACGCTGAAGCTCGAGGAGAGCCGGTTCCGCCGCACGCTGGCGCGCGGCCTCGGCCTGCTCGACGAAGCGACCGGTGGGCTCGCCCAGGGCGCCAGCCTCGATGGCGAGACGGCCTTCAAGCTTTACGACACCTACGGCTTCCCGCTCGACCTGACGCAGGACGCGCTGAAGGCGCGCGGCATTGGCGTCGACACTGACGGGTTCGCCGCCGCCATGGAGCGGCAGAAGGCCGAGGCGCGCGCCAACTGGGCCGGCTCGGGCGAGGCGGCCACCGAGACCGTCTGGTTCGGCCTTCGCGAGAAGGTCGGCGCCACCGAGTTCCTCGGCTACGACACCGAGAAGGCCGAGGGCGTCGTGGTGGCGCTGGTCAGGGACGGCAAGGAAGTCGCCGAGCTCAAGGCCGGCGAGACGGGCTCGCTGATCGTCAACCAGACGCCGTTCTACGGCGAATCGGGCGGTCAGGTCGGCGATGTCGGCGCGATCTCCGGCGCCGGGTTCCGGCTGGCGGTCACCGACGTCGCCAAGAAGGCCGACGGCCTGTTCGTGCATCAGGTGACCGTCGAGGACGGCGCCGTGAAGGTCGGCGAGCCGGTCGAGCTCTCGGTCGATCACGCCCGCCGCTCGCGCATCCGCGCCAACCATTCGGCGACGCACCTGTTGCACGAGGCGCTCAGGGAGGTGCTCGGCAAGCACGCGGCCCAGAAGGGCTCGCTGGTGACGCCCGACCGGCTGCGCTTCGACTTCTCGCACCCGAAACCGATGGACGAGAAGGAGATCGCCGAGGTCAGCCGCCTCGCCAACGCCATCGTGCTGCAGGACGGCCCGGTGACCACCCGCCTAATGGGCCAGGAGGAGGCGATCGCCGAGGGTGCCATGGCGCTGTTCGGCGAGAAATACGGCGACGAGGTGCGCGTGGTCACCATGGGCACGGCGCTCGAGGGCGAGAAGGCCGGCAAGACCTACTCGACCGAGCTCTGCGGCGGCACGCATGTGTCGCGCACCGGCGAGATCGGCCTCGTCCACATCCTGTCGGAAAGCGCGGTGGCGGCCGGCGTGCGCCGCATCGAGGCGCTGACCGGCGACGGCGCCCGCGCCTATTTCGAGGACCAGGAAAAGACGGTGCGCAACGTCGCCCGCGAGCTGAAGGTGCCGGTCGGCGACGTGGTCGATCGCGTGGCGGCGCTGGTCGAGGAGCGGCGCAAGCTGGAGCGCGAGCTCGCCGAGGTCAGGCGCAAGCTCGCCATGGGCGGCGGCGCGGCCGCCGACGAGGTGACGGAGATCGCCGGCGTCAAGTTCCTGGGACGGGTGGCCGAGGGCGTCAGCCCGAAGGACCTGAAGGGCCTCGTCGACGAGGGCAAGGCCAAGCTCGGTTCGGGCGTGGTGGCGCTGGTCGGCGTCTCCGAGGACGGCAAGGCCGGCGTGGTGGTCGGCGTGACGCCGGATCTCACGGCGCGCTTCTCGGCCGTCGATCTGGTGCGCGTGGCGTCCGAGACGCTGGGCGGCAAGGGCGGCGGCGGCCGGCCGGACATGGCGCAGGCCGGCGGCCCGGATGGCGCCAAGGCGGCGGAAGCGCTCGCCGCCGTCAGGGCGGCGCTGGGAGGCTGATCCTAGAGCATTTCCGGCGAGAACAGGTTCGCCGGAAATGCTCTATCTCTTTGAATAGGCGCAATTTCGGACGCAAAACCGGTTCCCACTTTTGCTGAAATTGCTCTAGCAGCTGGCACAAATATACGCCCGTCCGAGCGGTGGCTCGGGCGGGCGTTTGTCTTTGGCGGGAGGCTGCTCAGATCTGCTCGATCTTGCGGGCCGTGTCGTCGAGCAGCTCGGCCAGCGCGTCGATCTGCGCCGGCGTCAGCGCGGCGCTCTGCGTCTTCAGGCGAAGGGCGAGGCGCAGGTTCTCGACGGCGCGGATGAGGCGCGGATCGCGCTCGGGCCGGCGGTCGGAGCCGGCCTCGGCGAAGCGGGCAAGCACGGCGTCGATGGCGGCGCGGTTCTCCTCGACGGTGGCGCGGCCGGCGTCGGTGGCGGCGTAGAGCTTCTTGTTGCCCTCGGCGCTCATCACCTCGATCTGGCCGGTCTCCTCGAGCAGCGTCAGCGTCGGATAGATGACGCCGGCGCTCGGCGCATAGGCGCCGCCGGTGCGCTCCTCGATCTCCTTGATGATCTCGTAGCCGTGGCGGGGCTGCTCGGCGATCAGCGCCAGCACGACGAGGCGCAGCACGCCGTTGTCGAAGAAGCGGCCGCGGCCGAACGGACCGCCGCGATGGCCGGGGCCATGACGGTCGGGGCGCTCGCCGCGCTCGCCCCAGAGGGGGCGGCCGAAGGGCCCCCGGCCGCCGGTGGCGCGGCGGTCGTCGTCATGGTCGTGGAAGCCGTGGGGGAAGTGGAATTTATGGTGCATGTCTAGTTCCTGTTAGATCGTGATGTGATTAGATATATCGAAACTGAGTCGGATTGCAAGGGGCAATTTCGTCGATGGCGGACTCTTCGGGGAGAATTTTCGTCCTGCATCGGCATACGGCCGATCTGAAATTGAGTAAGCAATTGAAATATAATTATATTTTTCCGTTCTCAAAAATCCGTGTGCTTCGATGAAAAGGGGTGAGCGCAGAGGGTGCCTGTATCCGCAACAAGGATCGGCTATATCTAAACTTGGTTTTGGATGCCGGTCGGCGGGCTATCGGAGTCGCGTGTCCGGCCGGCGATAGGGGAGACGGCAAGTGACCTCTGGCGCGGATATGGTCATCGGCGAGATGGCCGGCGACGAACGCGAGACGGTGATCGCACTCTGGTCGCGCTGCGGCCTGACGCGGCCCTGGAACGATCCCGAGGCCGATGTGGCGCTGGCCGAGGCGACCGAGACAGCGACGGTCCTGGTGGCGCGGGCCGGCGGCAGCATCGTCGGCGCCGCCATGACCGGGCACGACGGCCATCGCGGCGCCCTCTACTATCTCGGCGTCGATCCTCGGTGCCGCCGCGACGGCATCGGCCGCGCGCTGGTTGAGGCGGCCGAGGCCTGGTGCCGGTCGCGCGGCGCGCCGAAGATCAATCTTCTGGTCCGCAGCGAGAATCAGGCCGTGCTCGCCTTCTACACGGCGCTTGGCTATCTGCCGACCGACAGCATTTCGCTCTATCGCACGCTCGACCCGGAGCGCGCGGCGCGCGAGCGGGCCGAGAAGGCCGCCTGGGCGGCGGCGCGCGGCTGACGCAGCCGGCTTGCATGCGGGCTGCCAACGGTACCAACTAAAGTCTAGTCGGGGCAGTTTTTCGCCAAGTCATTGAATGGAACGTGATAATTGTTTCACAGAGTGGAAAGTCGGCGTGGCGATTCATCGAGGGTGATGTTTTCACGTGTTACTACGACTAAGTAGAAATAAACCGTATAGCAAAATTTAAGCATGATACGCTTTGGTTGGAATTGAATTCGCAGCTTGAACGGTTCGCTCCGATCCCGCGGCGGGGGAGGCGATCCGGAATGTCGGAGGCCAATGCATGCTTGCGCTCGAACTGGTGCTTGTGCTGGTCGTGGCCGGCCTCGTCGTCGGAACGCAGTTCCGGGTATTCGCCATGGCGCCGCTGGCGCTTGCGGCCTGCGCATGCGCCTTCCTGGAGGCCGTGACCATCGGCGCCTCCGGCCCGCGCGTGGCGTTGCATATCGCCGAGGCGGCGATCTTCTTCCAGGCCGCCTACGCCCTTGGGGCCATGCTGGTCCATTGGCGGCGGCCTTTCCTGCCGATGCGGCCGCGCGTCTGAAGGATGCTCTCGCGGGCCTCCTTGTCTGATATTTTATGCTGACATATTTTGGCAGTAGACCGTCATAAGCTGCTCATCGCCAGGATGCGAGGAGATGCCGATGGTCACGCCCACCTATTATCTGCTGCACGTCGCCGATCCCGAGAAAAGCAGCGGCTTTTATGCCGGGCTGTTCGGCCGGCCGCCGGTCGAGACCTCTGCGACCTTCGTGTTGTTCGTCCTCGACGGCGGCATCAAGGTGGGGCTGTGGTCGAAAGCCACCGTCGAGCCGGCGACCGGCGGAGCGCCGGGTGCGCTGGAGATCGGCGTAGCCCTGAAGGCGCCCGCCGAGGTCGATGCCTTTCACGAAAGCTGGCTAGCGCGCGGCCTGCCGGTGCTCCAGCCGCCCACCGACATGGATTTCGGCCGCAGCATGATGGTGAACGATCCGGACGGCCATCGCATCCGCCTCTTCGCCGTCACCATGTGACGGACGATTCGAAAGGCCCGCCGGCTGCGGTCCGGCGGGCGCATGGCTTTTCCGGCCGCGCTTCAGCCGTTGTCCTCTGTGGGGGCCGTCGGACCGTTCTTCTTGATCGATTCGATGGCGTTGATCGCCGAGGCCTTGGACTTGTAGCCCTCGGTCCAGAAGATGGTCTCGCCATTGTACTTGAAGTAAGCGACGTATTCGTCGGCCTTGTTCTTCTTGATCTCGAACTTGTGCGCCACGTCTACCCCTCCGGTTGGCGGCGAGCCCGCAGAAGAACGGGCCGGCCTCGAAATCCAGGACGGGCTGCCCGGCATATCCAGCGCTGCCGTGGCATGAGAGCAATGCCCGCCCGTCATGAGAGTATTGGCAGACGGGCGGGCTGTCATCGGTCTTCAAGTAGGAAAGCCGCCGTCATCCTCATCAATCTTTCCGGACCGCCGCCAGTCAAACCAAGAGCGACGGACCGTTTCCGATCCGCCGCCCGATGTATTCGACCGGGATGACCGGCTTACCACTTGGCCATTTCGGCTTCGAGGTTCTCGGCGACCTTCTCGAGGAAGCCGGTGGTGGAGAGCCACTTCTGGTCCGGCCCGATCAGCAGGGCGAGATCCTTGGTCATGAAGCCGCTTTCCACCGTGTCGACGCAGACCTTTTCCAGCGTGGTGGCGAACCTGGCCAGGTCGGCGTTGTCGTCGAGCTTGGCGCGGTGGGCGAGGCCGCGCGTCCAGGCGAAGATCGAGGCGATGGAGTTGGTCGAGGTCTCCTTGCCCTTCTGGTGCTCGCGATAGTGGCGGGTGACGGTGCCGTGGGCCGCCTCGGCCTCGACGGTCCTGCCATCCGGCGTCAGCAGCACCGAAGTCATCAGGCCGAGCGAGCCGAAGCCCTGCGCCACCGTGTCGGACTGCACGTCGCCGTCGTAGTTCTTGCAGGCCCAGATGTAGCCGCCCGACCACTTCAGCGACGAGGCGACCATGTCGTCGATCAGGCGGTGCTCGTAGGTGATGCCGAGCCTGTCGAACTCGGCCTTGAACTCGGCGTCGAACACCTCCTGGAAGATATCCTTGAAGCGGCCGTCATAGGCCTTGAGGATGGTGTTCTTGGTGGAGAGATAGACCGGCCACTTGCGCAGGATGCCGTAGTTGAACGAGGCGCGGGCGAAGTCGCGGATCGATTCGTCGAGGTTGTACATGGCGAGCGCCACGCCGGCGCCGGGGGCCTTGAACACTTCCTTCTCGATCACCGCGCCGTCCTCGCCGACGAACTTGATCGACAGCGTGCCCTTGCCGGGGAACTTGAAGTCGGTGGCCTTGTACTGGTCGCCGAAGGCGTGACGGCCGACGACGATCGGCTGCGTCCAGCCCGGGACGAGGCGCGGCACGTTCTTGCAGATGATCGGCTCGCGGAAGATGACGCCGCCGAGGATGTTGCGGATGGTGCCGTTGGGCGACTTCCACATTTCCTTGAGGCTGAATTCCTTCACGCGCGCCTCGTCGGGCGTGATGGTGGCGCACTTGATGCCGACGCCGTGCTTCTTGATGGCGTTGGCGGCGTCGACCGTCACCTGGTCGGCCGTGGCGTCGCGGTTCTGAACGGAGAGGTCGTAATAGTCGATGTCGATGTCGAGATAGGGCAGGATCAGCTTGTCCTTGATCAACTGCCAGATGATGCGGGTCATCTCATCGCCGTCGAGATCGACGACCGGGTTCTGAACCTTGATCTTCGCCATAGTGGGGTGACCTTCCGAAGGTGTGGCCGGGCCGTGAGGCCGGTTCGCACGCCTGCCGATACGCAAACGCACGGATGATCCGCCTGTAGCATGGCGTTGCCGCCGAGGCCAGTCCGGCCGCATCGCTTTTGGGCGTACGCTGACGTAAACGGAAGGCGTTATACCAAGGGGCATTGAAAATGCCTCTTGCCGATTTCTCATGCCCTCGATGCACATGAGAAATCGGCAATGCTCTCAATGAGCGGATGCGTCGGTATCTTCGCGAATTGGTTATTGTTCGGAGGGCAGCGTCACCACCACCGGGCCGTTGCGGGTGGCGACGATGGTGTGCTCGAATTGCACGGTCGGCGCGCGCGGCTCGGAATAGAGCGTCCATTCGTCGTCGCCGTCCTCGGCCCATTCGGCGCCCAGCGACAGGAAGGGCTCGACGGTGAAGACGAGGCCGTCGGTGATGACGCGCCGCTCGTGCGAATCCGGCCAGGTGGCGATGTCGGACGGCTCCTCGTGCAGCGAGCGTCCGACGCCGTGGCTGCCGAGATTGCGCACCAGCGTGTAGCCGTTCTTGCGGGCGAAGGCGCCGACGGCGCGGCCAACGCCGGCCAGCGGCCGGCCGGGGGCGACGGCGCCGATGCCGGCCCACATGGCGCGCCGGCCGTCGCGGCACAGCCGGTCCAGCCTGGCCGGCACGGGCGAGACGGCGAAGGAGGCGCCGCTGTCGGCGAAGAAGCCATCCTTGGAGGCGGAAACGTCGAGGTTGACGAGGTCGCCGACCTTCAGCACCCGGTCGCCGGGGATGCCGTGGGCGATCTCCTCGCTGACCGAGATGCAGGCGACGCCGGGGAAGCCGTAGGTCGCTTTCGGCGCCGGTATGGCGCCGGCCTCGTCGAGCACCCGGCCGGCGATTTCGTCGAGCTCGGCGGTGGTGACGCCGGGGCGGACGGCGGTTGCCATGGCGGCAATGGCGTCGGCCACGGCGCGGCCGATCGCCTTGAGCCCGTCGAGCTCGTCCTCGTTGGTGACGGTCATGTTGTCTCCCAGCCGTTATTTGTGTTTGCCGATCCAGGTCGCGAAGGCGGCGAGGAAGCCGGCGAGGAAGGACTTGGTGTCCGCGTTGGCGAGCTTTCCGTCCTGATCCAGGAGGTCACCGACCTTGGAAACATAGGCTTCGGGCTGCTGCATGACCGGCATGTCGAGGAAGACCAGCGGCTGGCGCAGGTGGTGGTTGGCGCCGAAAGCGCCGAGCAGGCCGGGCGAAACGCTGACGATGGCGGCGGGCTTGCCCTTCCAGACGCTCTTGCCATAGGGGCGGGAGCCGACGTCGAGGGCATTCTTCAGAAGGCCGGGAATGGACCGGTTGTATTCGGGCGTCACGAACAGCACGGCGTCGGCGCCGACGACCTCGCCGCGGAACTTGGTCCAGGCGGCCGGCGGCGTGTCGTCGTCGAGGTCGGGGTTATAGAGCGGCAGCTCGCCGATCTCGACGCTGCGGAGCGTCAGCTTGTCGGCGGCAAGCGTTGCGAGGTTGTCGGCCACTGCCCGCGAGAAGGATCCCTTGCGCAGGCTGCCAACCAGAACCGCGACATCATAGGCCATGCTTTTCTCCTCTGCCCGGCGGACGCGGCGGTCGCCGCGTTCCGTCTCGACGCCGTCGGCCAAGGCTGGCGCGGCGGAGCGTCCGTCTCGTTATAGGGGATTTGCCGGAAGACTGTCCATGTGAAGCATTGTTATCGCGGATTGGCTTTGATCTCAAATTTTCCTGCCATAATGATATTGGTCGGGAAATAATGTTGACGATACGCTATATATCGGGAAATCATGCGCAATGGATGAAATCGATCGTCAAATCGTGATGTGCCTCGGCGACGACGCCCGCCGCTCGCTGGCCGATATCGGCGGCGAGGTCGGCCTGTCGACGTCGGCGGTGAACGAACGCATCCGCCGCCTCACCGCCAGCGGCGTGATCCGCCGCTTCACCGTCGATGCCGACGCCGAGGCGCTGGGCCTCGGCATCGCCGCCTTCGTCTTCGTCGGGTTGGCGGCGGATGCCGACGAGGCTGCGTTCCGGGCGGTCGCCGCCGATCATCCCGCCATCGTCGAATGCCAGCACGTCACCGGCGGCTGGAACTATCTGATCAAGATCCGCGTCGGGTCGCTCGCCGGCATCGAGGCCTTCCTCGACGATTTCAAGCGGCGGCGGCTGATCGCCCGCAGCGAGACGATGATCGCCCTGTCGACCGTCGTCGAGCCGCCTTTCCGGCCGCGGAGAGAGCGATCGTGAGCCTCCTGCTGCTGGCGGCCAAAGGCTTCGCCCTCGGTTTCGCCGTCGCCGCGCCGCTCGGGCCGATCGGCGCGCTCTGCATCAACCGGACGCTGCAGCGCGGCTTCCGGGTCGGTCTTGCCGGCGGGCTCGGCACGGCGCTGGCCGACGCCCTCTATGGCGGCCTGGCGGCGCTCGGCTTTGCCGCCTTCTCGGCCTTTCTCGGGGCGATCGACGGGCCGCTGCGGCTTTTTGGCGGCCTCGCCATGATCTGGCTCGGCTGGCAAGGCATGCGGCCGAAGCCGCCACGGCCGGCCGCCGACATCGGCGCCCGCGACCTTGTCGGCAGCATCGGCGCCACCTTCCTGCTCACCATCGCCAACCCGACGACCATCCTGTCCTTCGCCGTGTTCTTCGCCGGCCTGGGCCTCGCCTCGACCGCCGATGCCGCTTCGGCGGCCGTGGTGATCGCCGGCGTATTCGCCGGCTCGCTCGCCTGGTGGGTCATCCTGACGGGCGGCGTGGCGCTGGTCCGCCACAAGGTCGGCGACCGCTTCGCAGTGTGGGTCGGGCGACTGTCCGGCGGCCTGATCCTCACCTTCGGGCTTCTGGCGGTCGGCTCGTTTGTCGCCGGGCTTGGCCGCTAGATCGTCGTGCGTCCTAACGGACGCAAAGCGACGATCTAGCCTTTTGTTCTCGCATCGGATTTACCGAAAACCGGATTCCACTTTTCGGTCCGATGCTCTAATCCCTCGATTGCTCGCGCATCTGCCGGAGGCAGGCATCGATGAAGACGCGCAGCTTGGGCTGCATCCGGCTCGACTTGGGATAGTAGAGGTAAAGTGCGTCGCGGGCCGGCGCGAAGTCGTCGAGGCAGGTCTCGAGGCGGCCGTCGGCGAGTTCGCGGCGGGCGTTCTGCGACGACGAGTAGGTGAGGCCGAGGCCGGCCACCGCCAATGCCCGCAACAGGGCGGAATCGTCGGATGTCACCTGTCCCGGCGGATCGCTGGTGACGGCGACGCCTTCCCGCTCGAATTCCCAGCGGTAGAGATCGCCGGTGTCGGGCAGGCGGAAGCGCAGGCAGCTGTGATGGGCGAGATCGTCCGGCGTCGCGGGCCTGCCGTGGGCGGCGAAATAGGCCGGCGCGCCGATCACCACCCAGGAGAAGGGCGGGGTGACGCGGACCGTCAGCATGTCCTGGTCGATGAATTCGCCGATGCGGATGCCGGCGTCGAAGCCGTCGCCGACCAGGTCGTGGCGCTTGGTGTCGGTCACCACGTCGACGGCGATGTCCGGGTAGGCGGCGACGAAGGCCGGCAGCACCGGCGCCAGGACCTCGCGGGCGGCGATGTTATGGACGAGCAGCCTGAGCGTGCCCGACGGCCTGCCGCTGAGGTTGGCCAGCGTATCGAGCGATCCAGCGATGGCGTCGGCGGCCGGCCGCACCTCGGCAAGAAACCGCTCGCCGGCCTCGGTGAGGGCGACATGGCGGGTGGTGCGGTGGAGAAGCGGCAGGCCGATCCGCCGCTCCAGCGTCTGCACCGCCTGGCTGACGGCGCCGGGGGTGACGCCGAGCTCGCGGGCGGCGGCGCGAAAGCTGCCGCGCCGGACCACCGTGAGAAATTCGCTTATACCGTCGAAGAGGTCGGTCCTGGCCATGGTGCCTTCCGGATTTCGCCCGCCGCCGGCTCGCTCAAGCGTGATTTGGCGGTTGGCGGCGCCGGCCGCATAATACAGCATCAATAGGCGATGATTGTATAGATGAACTAATCAGGCTGTCGCTTCCGGCCCGGCTTTTCTGCCGACCGGCGGCGGCCTATGTCTGGGGACGGGCATCCGGAGTTGCTCTCCGCTTTCGTTCTGTTGCCCGAACCCGCGCGCTTCGCGCCGGTCGCGTTCACGTTCCTCAATGCAATTCTTCAAGGTGATGACATGCGCTACAACACGCTCGGTGGCACCGGCCTTCTCGTATCGGAAATCTGCCTGGGCACCATGACCTTCGGCGGTCAGGGCTTCTGGACCGCCATCGGCTCGCTCGACCAGTCGGTCGCCGACAGCATCGTCGCCGGCGCCCTCGACAAGGGCGTCAACTTCATCGACACCGCCGACGTCTATTCGGAGGGGCTGTCGGAACAGATCACCGGCGCGGCGATCCGCAATTCCGGCCGCGCCCGTTCCGACGTGGTGCTGGCCACCAAGGTGTTCGGTTCGGTCGGCAAGGGCGTCAACGATCGCGGCGCCTCGCGCGGCCACATCATGGATGGCGTCAAAGCCAGCCTGAAGCGGCTCGGCACCGACTATATCGACCTCTACCAGATCCACGGCACCGACCCGGTGACGCCCATCGAGGAGACGGTGCGGGCGCTCGACGACCTCGTCCGCGAAGGTCTCATCCGCTATGTCGGCGTCTCCAACTGGCCGGCCTGGCGCATCATGAAGGCGCTCGGCATCGCCGACCGGCTGGGTCTCGGCCGCATCGCCAGCCTGCAGGCCTATTATACCATCGCCGGCCGCGACCTCGAGCGGGAGATCGCGCCGCTGCTGCTTTCCGAAAAGGTGGGGCTGATGGTGTGGAGCCCGCTGGCCGGCGGCCTGCTGTCCGGCAAGTACAGCCGCGACGGTTCGGGTCCGGAAGGCGCCCGCCGCGCCAGCTTCGACTTCCCGCCGGTCGACAAGGACCGCGCCTTCGACGCCGTCGACGTGATGGCCGAGATCGCCAGGGAGAAGGGCGTGTCGGTGGCGCGCATCGCGCTCGCCTATGTGCTGCACAAGCCGTTCGTGTCGTCGGTGATCATCGGCGCCAAGTCGGTCGAGCAGCTCGACGACAATATCGCCGCCAGCGAGGTGGTCCTGTCGGCCGACGAGCTTGCCCGCCTCGACGCCGTCTCGGCCCTGCCGGCCGAATACCCCGGCTGGATGCTGGAGCGGCAGGGCAGCGAGCGGGCCACCTCGGTCGCCGGGCCGCGCTGAGTGACGATCGGGTGGCGCACCGGCGTGCGCCACCCGGCTTCGGGAACGGTCGGGGATTTCTCCCTTTTCTTGACCGGCGCGATATGCCAAACCCGCGGCGAAAGCGGGACAGGCAACATCATGTCGGACGACAAAGCGGCCGGGCGCGGACCGGCCATCATCCTCTGCGAGCCGCAGATGGGCGAGAATATCGGCGCGGCGGCGCGCGCCATGGCCAATTTCGGCCTCTCCGATCTCCGGATCGTCGCCCCGCGCGACGGCTGGCCCAACGACAAGGCGGAAGCCAACGCCGCCAAGGCGACGCACATCATCCACGCCGCCCGCGTCTACGACAGGCTGGAGGAAGCGATCGCCGATCTCTCCTTCGTCTACGCCACGACGGCGCGCGACCGCGACGTCACCAAGGCGGTGCGCGGGCCGGTTCACGCGGCCAGGCATATAAGGGCTCTTGAAGCCCAGGGCGCGGCGGTCGGCCTGCTGTTCGGCCGCGAGCGCTGGGGCCTCAACAACGACGAGGTGGCGCTCGCCGACGAGATCCTGACGCTGCCGGTGGTGCCCAAATACGCCTCGCTCAACATCGCCCAGGCGGTGCTGGTGGTCGCCTACGAGTGGCGCAAGGCCGGCTTCGACGATCCCGACGGCGCATTGCCGTTTGCCGCCTCCGACCGCTCGCCGCCGGCCGGCAAGGCGGAGCTGCTCGGGCTGTTCGATCACCTGGAATCGGTGCTCGACGAGCGGCATTTCTTCCACCCGCCCGAGAAGCGGCCGACGATGATCCACAATCTCCGCGCCATCTTCCAGCGCCAGCAACTGACGCAGCAGGAGATCCGGACGCTGAGGGGCATCATCACCTGCCTCGACGGCAAGAACCACCGGCCGAAGAAGCGGATCACCGACGACGGCGAGGCCTAGAGCGGCGTCCCGGCTCTAGGCTTTTGTTTGCACATCGGATTTTCCGAAAACCGGATTTCACTTTTCGGTCCGATGCTTTAGCCGCAAGCTTTCGTTAACCCTGCGGTTCGAGGATGGACGGCGCCGGGCCCGATGTCGCCGCATTCGGCTGGCAAGGCTAGACCAACGAGACAGGCTCCAAGGACTTCCATGCGCATCCTGGTGTTCGACAGCGGCGTCGGCGGCCTTTCGGTCGCCCGCGAAATCGGCAAGGCGCTGCCGGGCGCCGGCATGGACTATGTCGCCGATCTCGCCGTCTTTCCCTATGGCGCGCTGGAGCCGGAGGCGCTGATTGGCCGCGTCGTGTCGCTGATGGACGAGGCGCTCGCCGTGCTCGACCCGGCGGCGCTGGTGATCGCCTGCAATACCGCCTCGACGCTGGTGCTGCCGCCGCTGCGCGCCCGCTTCAAGCTGCCGATCGTCGGCACGGTGCCGGCGGTGAAGCCGGCCGCCGAGCACAGCCGGTCGCGGTTGGCCTCGGTGCTGGCGACGCCGGGCACGGTGAAGCGCGACTACACGCACGACCTGATCGGGACGTTCGGCGGCGACTGCCGCTTCACGCTGGTCGGCTCAAAGGGGCTGGCCGGACTGGTCGAACGGCAGTTTTCCGGCGAGCCGGTCACCGACGCCGAGCTTGTCGCCGAAATCGCTCCCTGCTTCGTGGAAGAAGGGGGGAGGCGCACCGACACGGTGGTGCTCGCCTGCACCCATTATCCGCTGGTGCTCGACCGGCTGAAGGCGCTCGCTCCCTGGCCCGTCGAGTGGATCGATCCGGCGCCGGCCATCGCCCGCCGGGTGGCGACCGTGACGGCCGGCGCCGGCCCGTCGCGCGACGAAGCCGCCCCGCCCCGCTTCTTCTCGACCGGCCGCCGGCCGGCCCCCGCCATGCTCGAAGCCTTCGGATTCGTTGAAGGTGGCAACCTCTTCGCCGGCGAAGGGCCGAAAGTGGCCATTGGCTAAGCGAAAAGGCGGAAATGCCGCGCTTTCAGTTTGACAGCGGCGGCTCCCTCGACTATTCACCCCTCAACCCGCCGGTTCCTTGGCAACGAGGAGCCGGCGCGGCCGTTCACGTGTCCCGTGGGGGACCTGCCGCGCGCAGCGTTTCCCTGTCGGTTTCGGGCGGTCTTTGGATCGCCTCGGAGCAGAGGAGGGCGCGCGTCCTGAAAGAAACACCGACTACAAGCGGGATACGCGATGTCTAAGCGCCATAGTGCAAAGTACAAGATCGACCGCCGCATGGGCGAGAACCTCTGGGGTCGCCCCAAGAGCCCGGTCAACAAGCGTGAATACGGCCCCGGCCAGCACGGTCAGCGCCGCAAGGGCAAGACCTCCGACTACGGTCTGCAGCTCCGTGCCAAGCAGAAGCTGAAGGGCTATTACGGCGACCTCAGCGAGAAGCAGTTCTACAAGATTTACGAAGAGGCCGTCCGCCTGCGCGGCGACACCTCGGAAGCGCTGATCGGCCTGCTCGAGACCCGTCTCGACGCCGTCGTCTATCGCGCCAAGTTCGTGCCGACCCCCTTCGCCGCCCGCCAGTTCGTCAACCACGGCCACGTCACCGTCAACGGCCGCAAGGTCAACGTCGGCTCGTACCGCTGCAAGGTCGGCGACGTGATCGAGGTTCGCCAGAAGTCCAAGGAACTGGCCCTGGTTCTCGAGTCGGTCGAGCTCGCCGAGCGCGACACGCCCGACTACATCGAGGTCGACACCTCCAAGAAGGTTGCCAAGCTGGTGCGCGTGCCGGCGCTGGCCGACGTGCCCTACGCCGTCAAGATGGAGCCGAACCTGGTCGTCGAGTATTACTCGCGCTGATAGGGTTCCGAAGCTTCGGACATATGGAAAGGCCGCCCATCGGGCGGCCTTTTCGCTTTTCAGTCGCCGAGGGCGGCGTAAACGGCTTGAAAGACGTCCTTCGGGAAGGCGCCCGTGCAGCCTTCGAGGGCCGTGTTGGTGAAGATGACAATCGTGAGGCCGGTCGCCGGATCGACGTACCATTGATGGCCGTAGATGCCGCCCCAGGCCCAGGTGCCGGGCCTACACGGCACGTTCTGCACGGATGGGTCGCGATAGATCGACCAGCCGTGCGAATATCCCTGGCCGGACGGCGCGGGATCGAGATCCACCGTATGCGCCTCGGTCAGAAGCGGCATCGAGGCCGCCGACAGCAGCGGCGCGCCGCCCTTGCGCATCGCCTCGAGGAAGACGAGAAAATCCTCGGCCGTGCCGATCATGCCGGCGCCGCCCGACGGGAAGGCCGTCCTGTCGAAGGCGCGGCCGGGCCAGAACAGCACGAAGCCGTCGCCGTCCTTGACGAGCTGGGTATCGCCCATGCGGATCGGCGGCGTGCCGTCGGCGTAGGGAACGGCCAGGCGGTCGGGATCGGTCGGCCAGAAGGCGGTGTCGGGCATGCCGAGCGGGTCGGTGACCCGGGCCTTGACGATCTCCGGCAGCGTCCGGCCGTCGGCCACTTCCATGATGCCGCCGAGCACGTCGATGCCGACCGAATAGCGCCAGCCGGTGCCGGGCGCAAAAGCGAGGGGCAGGGCGGCGATGCGCCTGATGTTCTCGGCGAGGTCGAAGTCGGACGGACCGGTGCCGCCGCAAGCCGGCTTGCCGTTGCCGTTGTCCACCTCGTAGGTGAGGCCCGAGGTGTGCGTCATAAGCTGCGAGATGGTGATCGGCGGCGCGCTGCCGTCGGCAAGGCGCGGTTGGAAGTCGGGCAGATAGCGGGTGACCGGATCGTCGAGCCGCAGCCGGCCGGCTTCGACCATGGCAAGGGCGGCCACCGAAACCATCGGCTTGGTCACCGAGGCCAGGCGGAAGAGGGTGCGCGGCGCCACCGGCCTCAGCGCTTCGCGGTCGAGGTAGCCGGCCTGCCGGCTGTAGACGAGCTCGCCGTCCAGCTCGATCAGGATGTTGGCGCCGACGATGGTCCGGCCCACGGCCCGGTCGACGACGGCGTCGACGGCCGAAAAATGAATGCCCCTGCCCACGTTGCCTTCTCCCTTTCCTTGCCTCGACAGACCGCTTCGGCGGCCGCGGGTGCCATCCTAATCCCTCGTTCCCCCGTTTGTGACAGGAAGAGCGAATGGAAAAACGGAAAAGGCCGCCCGAGGGGGCGGCCTTCCCGACAAACGTCAGCTTTCGCCGACCGGTTGAGCTCAAGCTGACGATCAGTTGCCCATCACGTCGCTGTTTTCGGCGAAGGGTATATTCCGCTGATGGGCGATCTCGGCGCTGGCGCCCGGCAGAATGGTCTTCGTCACGAAGTCGTTGCCGCTGGCCGCACCCGGATCGTATTCGACGACGGTGCTGGGAGCGGCGCCGTGGGTACCGACCACCGCGTTGCCGGCGACGGTGGCATAGCGCTGGGCATCCGCCTTGGCGGCGGCGGCGTTGGCCGGGTTCACCTGGGCGGGAGCCTCGACGAAGGTCGGCGAGGCATTGTCGGCGCCCGGATCGAAGGAGGAAGCGGCGTTGGCGAGGGCGGGGGCCAGAACGATGGCGAAAGCGGCAGCGGTGAGGAAGGTCTTCATGATGATAACTCCGGTCTTCAAGTCTTGTTCGGGTCGTAAATTCTGTCGGGTGGCAGCGGGGAGGTTTTGCTCGCTGCCGATGACCTCTATCTGCACCTCGATCGATCACGGCGAAACCGGCCTCCGCTGACGAGTGCGCGTCGGGAAGGTGAACGCCGGATCGCGAAATCGTGTGGCCGGAGTTGAACGGCTTGGGCGGCGCTCGGTAAAACCGCGGTCTGCCGCGAAAAACCGCCTCGCCGCTGCTCAATGACGATCGGCGCCGGCGTGAATGACGGCGGCTTCCGTTCACGAAACGCATGCGCCTCGAGGCGACGTTTTTCTGGCAAAATCGGGAAAATGCGGGTTAGCCGCCTTCGAAGAGAAGGCAGCGGTGCCCTTCGTCCTCCGCGCGGGGTGGTTCGGGAGAACGAAAAGGCCCCCGCCGGGACCGGCAGGGGCCTTGGAAAGGCGCAGGGAAGAGGCCGGAAGGCTTATTCGGCGGCCGCCTCGTTGACGGCGATGCCGGCGCCCTTGAGGTAGGACTGCAATTCCTGCTTCTGGAACATCTCGCGGACGATGTCGCAGCCGCCGACGAATTCGCCCTTCACGTAGAGCTGCGGCAGCGTCGGCCAGTTGGAATAGGCCTTGATGCCCTCGCGCAGCTCGGGATTTTCCAGCACGTTGACGCCCTTGAAGGGCACGCCGAGGTAGCTGAGGATCTGCACGACCTGCCCGGAGAAGCCGCACATCGGGAAATCCGGCGTGCCCTTCATGAACAGGACGATGTCGTTGGTCTTCACTTCGTTGTCGATGATCGACTTGATATCAGCCATGGGTCTACCTCGGTCGGTCGGATTCAAGGTCCGAATTGGAAGCATTCAAAGTTAAGGCGCGCTGGTCTGAAGCGCAAGGGCATGCAGCTCGCCGCCCATCTTTCCCTTGAGCGCATCGTAGACCAACTGATGCTGCTTGACCCGCGTCAGGCCGCGAAAAGCTTCCGATACGACGATGGCCGAATAGTGGTCGCCGTCGCCGGCGAGGTCGCGAATTTCGACGCTGGCGTCCGGCAGCGCTTCCTTGATCATCGCCTCGATGTCTCTTGCCTGCATGGCCATGTCGAACACCCCTCTTTTCGTTGCCGGCCGGCAATCTCCCGGCCTCATCCGATCAGATGGCATCATCCGGTCAAAAAGGAAATGCTCAAGGCTCATACCTTCGAGCATATTCGGTCGGCCCGGACAGGGTCCAGTCCAAGCCTGATACGCCCTAGGCCTTGCCGCTCATGAAGGCCGGGAACCAGCCGTCGTAGGCCGCCTTGAGGTCGGCGACCGATGCCTTGCCGGCGGCGCCGAAGTCGACGGCGTCGCCGCCCACCGTGCCGATCCGCTCGGCGCTGACGCCGGCCCTGGCGGCGTCGGCCAGGATGGCGGCGGCTTCGCCCGGCTTGACGGCGATCAGGTAGCGGGCCTGATCCTCGGCGAACACGGCGACTTGCGGCACGCGAGAGCCGAGCTCGACGCGGACGCCGCGCCGGCCGGCCATCGCCATTTCGGCGAGCGCCACGCCGAGGCCGCCGTCGGAGAGATCGTGGCAGGTGGCAACGCGGCCGGAGGCGATCAGGCCACGCACGAAGTCGCCGTTCTTTTTCTCGAGCGCCAGATCGACCGGCGGCGGCGTGCCTTCCTCGCGGCCGTGCAGGTCGCGCAGATAGACCGATTGGCCGAGATGGCTGCCGTGGCCGCCGACGAGGATGACCTCGTCGCCGTCGGCCTTGAAGGCGATGGTGGCCATCCTGGTCACGTCCGGCAAGAGGCCGACGCCGACGATGGTGGGCGAGGGCAGGATGCCTTCGCCGTTGGTCTCGTTGTAGAGCGACACGTTGCCCGAGACGATCGGGAAATCGAGCGCCCGGCAGGCCTCGGCGATGCCCTGCAAGGCCCGCACGAACTGGCCCATGGCCTCCGGCTTCTCGGGATTGCCGAAGTTGAGGTTGTCGGTCAGCGCGATCGGGTCGCCGCCGACGGCGGTGACGTTGCGCCAGCTTTCGGCGACCGCCTGCTTGCCGCCCTCGAAGGGATCGGCGTCGCAGTAGCGCGGCGTCACGTCGGCCGACATGGCGAGCGCCTTCTGCGTACCCTCGACGCGGACGACGCCGGCGTCGCCGCCGGGAATCTGCGCCGAGTTGCCCTGCACCAGGCAGTCGTACTGCTCGTAGACCCAGGCGCGCGACGCCTGGTCCGGGGCGCCGATCAGCCTGATCAGGGCGGCGCCGACGTCGTTCACCGCCGGGATGGCGTCGGCGGCCAGCGGCGCCGCCTTCCTGGGCTCGACCCAGGGACGGTCGTATTCCGGCGCCTCGTCGCCCAGCTCCTTGATCGGCAGGTCGGCCACTTCCTTGCCCTGCCAGATGATGCGGAAGCGCAGGTCGTCGGTGGTCTCGCCGCAGACGGCGAAATCGAGCTCCCACTTGCGGAAGACGGCCTCGGCCTCCTTCTCCTTGGACGGCTCCAGCACCATCAGCATGCGCTCCTGGCTTTCGGAGAGCATCATCTCGTAGGGCGTCATGTCCTCTTCGCGCTGCGGCACGCGGTCGAGATCGAGGCGGATGCCGAGGTTGCCCTTGGCGCCCATTTCCACCGCCGAGCAGGTGAGGCCGGCGGCGCCCATGTCCTGGATGGCGACGACGGCGCCGGTCTTCATCAGCTCGAGGCAGGCTTCCAAGAGGCGCTTCTCGGTGAAGGGGTCGCCGACCTGCACGGTCGGGCGCTTCTCCTCGATGGTGTCGTCGAACTCGGCCGAGGCCATGGTGGCGCCGCCGACGCCGTCGCGGCCGGTCTTGGCGCCGAGATAGACGACGGGCAGGCCGACGCCCTTGGCTTCCGACAGGAAGATGCCGTCGCGCCTGGCGATGCCGAGGGCGAAGGCGTTGACCAGGCAGTTGCCGTTGTAGCGGGCGTGGAAGCGCACCTCGCCGCCGACGGTCGGCACGCCGAAGGAATTGCCATAGCCGCCGACGCCGGCGACGACGCCGGCCACCAGATGGCGGGTCTTCGGGTGGTCCGGCTCGCCGAAGGACAGCGAGTTCATGGCGGCGATCGGCCGGGCGCCCATGGTGAACACGTCGCGCAGAATGCCACCGACGCCGGTCGTCGCGCCCTGGTAGGGCTCGATGTAGGACGGGTGGTTGTGGCTCTCCATCTTGAAGATGGCGACGTCGCCGTCGCCGATGTCGATGACGCCGGCGTTCTCGCCCGGGCCGATCACCACCTTGTCGCCCTTGGTCGGCAGCGTCTTCAGCCACTTCTTGGAGGATTTGTAGGAACAGTGCTCGTTCCACATCGCCGAGAAGATGCCGAGCTCGGTCAGCGTCGGCTTCTTCCCGATCAGGCGGAGGATGCGCTCGTATTCGTCTGGCTTCAGCCCGTGGCGGGCGATGAGGTCGGGCGTGATGTCGATGTCGTTCTGGAACACGGGCAATCCCCTTGGGCGATGGTCCCTCGTCGGACCGGCGGCGGGCCGGTCCGTCCGGCCTCACGCCCCGGCCCGCATGTCTGTCAGGCGGCGACGGCCTGGATAACGCTCTCGAACAGGCCGCGGCCGTCGAGGCCGCCGTGCAGCGCCTCGATCAGGTTTTCCGGGTGCGGCATCATGCCGAGCACGTTGCCGGCCTCGTTGAGGATGCCGGCGATGTCGTTGATCGAGCCGTTGGGATTGGTGCCTTCGGCATAGCGGAAGGCGACGCGGCCGTCGTCCTCGAGGCGGGCCAGCGTCTCGGGATCGGCGAAATAGTTGCCGTCATGGTGCGCCACCGGGCAGCGAATCACCTGCCCCTTGGCATAGGCGCGGGTGAAATCGGTGGCGTTGTTGATCACCCGCAGCTTCACTTCCTTGCAGACGAAACGGAGGTGGGCGTTGCGCATCAGCGCGCCGGGCAACAGGCCCGCCTCGGTCAGGATCTGGAAGCCGTTGCAGACGCCGAGGACGCGGACGCCGGCCTTCGCCTTCCTCGCCACGTCGAGCATGGCCGGCGAGCGGGCGGCGATGGCGCCGCAGCGCAGGTAGTCGCCGTAGGAGAAGCCGCCGGGCAGGACGATCAGGTCGACGTCGGGCAGCGTGGCGTCCTGGTGCCAGACCACGGTCGGCCTGTTACCGGTGACGTCGTGGAGCGCCTTGACCATGTCGTGGTCGCGGTTGGAGCCGGGAAAGAGGACGACGGCCGAGCGCATATCGTTTTCTCCTCGAAGGGTCAGGGCATCAGGAACAGGATGGCGAAGGCGGCGGCAACGACCGGAATACCGATGAAGATCGCCGCCTTGATCAGCATGAAGCGGATGATCCGGCGCGTATCGTCGGAACCGTCGGCCATGCCCGCCTCAGCCGAGAACGGCGATGTCGTAGTTCTCGATGACGGTGTTGGCGAGCAGCTTCTCGCACATGTCGGCCACCGTTGCGCGGGCCTTGTCCGGGTCGGTCTCGGCGAGGGCGAGGTCGACGATCTTGCCCTGGCGGGCGCCGTCGATGCCGGCGAACCCGAGGCCGCGCAGCGCGCCCTCGATCGCCTTGCCCTGCGGATCGAGAACGCCCGCCTTGAGGGTGATGGTGACGCGCACTTTCATGGCCGTATCCCGAAAATAAAGAACGCCGGGGGAATAACCCGGCGTTCTCGGATTCACAAGTCGGTTTTCGCGGCGTTCCGCCGGTTCTGCGCGCCGATTTTTGCGGCGCCGGGCGTCATTTCACCAAGGTCGGGCCGGAGGGGCGCGTCTGCTCGGATTCGTTGAGGATGCCGAGGCGGCGGGCGACTTCGGTGTAGCTTTCGACGAGGCCGCCCATATCCTTGCGGAAGCGGTCCTTGTCGAGGCGGTCGCCGGTGGCGATGTCCCACAGGCGGCAACTGTCGGGGCTGATCTCGTCGGCGACGACGATGCGCATCATGTCGCCTTCCCAGAGGCGGCCGCATTCCATCTTGAAGTCGACGAGGCGGATGCCGACGCCGAGGAACAGGCCGGCCAGGAAGTCGTTGACGCGGATGGCCAGCGCCATGATGTCGTCGATTTCCTGCGGCGAGGCCCAGCCGAAGGCGGTGATATGCTCCTCGGAGACCATCGGGTCCTTGAGCTCGTCGCTCTTGAAGTAGAACTCGATGATCGAGCGCGGCAGTTGCGTGCCTTCCTCGATGCCCAAACGCGTGGCGATCGAGCCGGCGGCGACGTTGCGCACCACCACCTCAAGCGGGATGATCTCCACCTCGCGGATCAACTGCTCGCGCATGTTGAGCCGGCGGATGAAATGGGTGGGGATGCCCATGTTGTTGAGATGGGTGAAGAGATATTCCGAAATCCGGTTGTTCAGAACACCCTTGCCGTCGATGATCTCGTGCTTCTTGGCATTGAACGCCGTGGCGTCGTCCTTGAAGTGTTGAATCAACGTACCCGGTTCGGGACCTTCGTACAGGATCTTGGCCTTACCTTCGTAGATACGCCGGCGGCGGTTCATGGGGATATACCGTGGTCTGTTGATGAAATCCATGAGGCCGGGGCTCCGGGTGCGATTCACAAATTAGCCCGCTTGTTGCCTCGGCGGGAGTTCAGGATGCGTCGACACTCCGACCGGCATGCAAGGCCCGCCAGCGTGGATGCATTCTAAGCACAGAAAGCGGGCGAACTGACGTCCGCCCGCTCCCTCGCCTGGCTGCACACTATCCGATCGGGTCGCGGATAACAATCCCGTCCGCCTGCAATTTCGCGTAGTGGTCATTCCTTAACTCTAAATGTTATTTACCGACTTCCGTCCAAGTTGATCACGAGGCCGTGAAAACATATATTTGAAGCAAGGAGAGTGTTTGAGCTTTCGCCTTTGAGAGAAAGGAGGTTCGGATGTCCACGACATGGAGCCGAAGCCTGCCTTTGTCCGGCGGAAGTAGTCACAACGGCACCATCGCAGTCTTCGACAATCGGGAAAAAGCCTTCGAGATCAAGTTCGCCCGCGACGAGGAGCTGAAGTTCCGCGCCACGGCGCGCCGCAACAAGCTCATCGGCCTGTGGGCGGCGGAAAAATTGGGTATGGGCGAACCCGAGGCGGCCGACTATGCTCGCACCGTCGTTCTCGCGGATCTCACCCGGGTCGGCGGCCGCGACGTCTTCGCCAAGCTGACGGACGATCTCGCCAATGCCGGCATTGCCGTGACGGGCGACGAGATACAGGCGGCGATGCGCGACTTCATGGCGCGCGCCGAACTCGAGGTCAGGGCCGAACCCTGACCCGTCCGAAAGGGAGACGATGGAACGTCCGTCCTTGCGCGCCGCTCTTGCCGGCGATCGTCCGCTCCGGGTTGGCTGGTCCTGCCTGCCCGATCCGCTCACCACCGAAACGATGGTCCGCGCCGGCTTCGAGGCGCTGTTGCTCGACCTGCAGCACGGCATGATCGACATGGGCGCCGCGCCCGCCATGCTCGCCGCCATCCGGGCCGCCGGCGGCTACGCGCTCGCCCGCGTTCCGGTCGGCGAATACCAGTCGGCCTCCCGCCTTGTCGACTGGGGCGCCGAAATGGTGGTGGCGCCGATGATCGAGACGGTGGACGACGCCCGCGCCTTCGCGTCCTTCATGAAATATCCGCCGGATGGCCTGCGCTCCTACGGGCCGGCCCGCGCCGTCCAGCTATCCGGTCTTTCGGCCGAGGCCTACCGCACCTCGGCCAACGGCTCGACGCTGGCCGTGGTGATGATCGAGACGCGCTCGGCGCTGGCCAATCTCGACGCCATCCTGGCGGTGCCCGGGATCGACGGCGTGTTCGTCGGCCCCTACGACCTGTCCATCGCGCTGTCGCCGGACGGCGAGCCGGGGCTCGACCGGCCCGACACCATCGCCGCCATGGAGCGGGTGGTGCGGCAGACGAAGGCGGCCGGCAAGGTGTGCGGCGCCTTTGGGGCGAACGCGGCGCTGGTGCGCCGCTATCTCGGCCTCGGTTTCACCTTCGCCACGCTGTCGACCGACATGGACCTGATCGCCGGTGCCGTGAAGGCGGCGATCGCCGAGGTGGAGAGCGCCTGATATTCGCGGCGCCTCTCAGGGCGCCGCCGGCGCGCTGGCCCGCTTCAGCAGCATGGCGAAGCGCGTCAGTCCCTCCGGCCAGGGGCCGTAGCCGGTGTCGCCGTTGATGTGGCCGGCAAAACCCGCGTCGACGAAGTCCGACCCCCAGGCGGCGGCGTATTCGTCGGCCCGCTCGAAGACGCAATAGGGATCGTCGCGGCTCGCCACCAGCATCGACGGGAAGGGCAGGGGATCGGTGGAGAGGCCGGCGAAGCTCCTGATCTCCGGCTCCTCGAGACGGTCGACGTCGGGCAGGCCGACCAGGAAGGCGGCCGCCACCTTGCGTCCGACATAGGGCGCGGCATGGATCACCGTGGCGACGCCGAGCGAATGGGCGACCAGCACCACCGGCCGGCTCGCCTTGCCGATGGCGATGCCGAGCGCCGACACCCAGGCGTCGCGGTCGGGCCGGGTCCAGTCGCGCTGGGCGACGCGGCGCGCCGTCGGCAGGCGCTTTTCCCAGCGGCTCTGCCAGTGGTCGGGACCGGAATTATTCCAGCCGGGGACGATGAGGATGTCGCATTCCGAGGTTTTCATGCCGGAAACTTGACCGGGATTCCCTTGAAAAGCAAGGCAGCCGCGTCCGCCGGAGCGGGGCACGGCAGCATGTTCGTCCTCCGCCGTCCCGAGGTCGCCGCGGCCTGCCGTTCATGTAGAGAGTCAAGCCGTTATGAGGAGTCGAATCAACGGCTTGCCGGCGGACGTTGCGACGGCCGGGCGGAAGCTGAGACATTGATTCAAGGTCCTGCTATTCAGAATCCGGACGCATAAAAAGGCCGGGCAGGTATGCCGCCCGGCCGTCTTCATGTTTCGATTCAGGTGGAAGCGCCGGCGCCGCGCTTATTCGCCGAACACGCGGGCGAAGATCGTCTCGACGTGCTTCAGGTGATAGTCGAGGTCGAACTTGTCGCGGATCTCCTCCTCGGAGAGGGCGGCCCGCACCTCGGGATCTTTCAGGAGCTCGCTGAGGAAGTCGACGGTCGAGCTGCCGCCGTGGTGGTAGCTCTCCCAGACCTTCATGGCGTTGCGCTGGACGAGCCGGTAGGCATCCTCGCGCGACACGCCGGCCTGGGTCAGGGCCAGGAGAATGCGCTGCGAATGAACGAGGCCGCCGAGCCGGTCCATGTTGGCGACCATGCGCTCGGGGTAGACCAAGAGCTTGTCGACGACGCCGGTCAGGCGGGCGAGGGCGAAGTCGAGAGTGATGGTGGCGTCCGGGCCGATGTAGCGCTCCACCGAGGAATGCGAGATGTCGCGCTCGTGCCAGAGGGCGACGTCCTCGAGGGCCGGCGTCACGGCGGCGCGCACCACGCGGGCGAGGCCGGTGAGGTTTTCGGTCAGCACCGGGTTGCGCTTGTGCGGCATGGCCGACGAGCCCTTCTGGCCGGGCGAGAAATACTCCTCGGCCTCCAGCACCTCGGTGCGCTGCAGGTGGCGGATCTCGATGGCCAGGCGTTCGACCGACGAGGCGACGACGCCGAGCGTCGCGAAGAACATGGCGTGGCGGTCGCGCGGGATGACCTGCGTCGACACCGGCTCCGGCCTAAGGCCGAGCGCCTCGGCGACGTGGATCTCGACGCGCGGGTCGATGTTGGCGAAGGTGCCGACGGCGCCGGAGATGGCGCAGGTGGCGATCTCCTCGCGGGCGGCGACGAGGCGGGCGCGGCAGCGGTCGAATTCGGCATAGGCCTCGGCCATCTTCAGGCCGAAGGTGACCGGCTCGGCGTGGATGCCGTGGCTGCGGCCGATGCAGACGGTGCGCTTGTGCTCCTTGGCCCGCCGCTTCAGCGCGGCGAGCAGGGCGTCGACGTCGGCGATCAACAGGTCGGCGGCCCGCTTCAGCTGGACGCTGAAGCAGGTGTCGAGCACGTCCGACGAGGTGAGGCCCTGGTGGACGAAGCGGCTGTCGGGGCCGACGAACTCGGCGAGATGGGTCAGGAAGGCGATGACGTCGTGCTTGGTGACGCGCTCGATCTCGTCGATGCGGTCGACGTCGAACCTGGCCGTGCCGCCCTTCTCCCAGATGGTCTTCGCCGCTTCCTTCGGCACCACGCCGAGGGCGGCGAGCGCGTCGGTGGCATGCGCCTCGATCTCGAACCAGATGCGGAACTTGGTTTCCTGGCTCCAGATGGCGGTCATCTCGGGGCGGGCATAGCGCGGGATCATGGCTCGGCCTTCTCTTGAGGGGATGGCGCGCGGTTTAGCAGGAAGGACGGGAGGGCTCAACCTGAGTCGGAACGGCGAAATCCGGCCGCCTGATCGGCGTTTCGCGCCTTGATTCCGAAAAGCCAGCCAAGCTACTGATCTTTCCGATGAATTCAGGCCTCGCCGTAGTGGCGATCGTGGTAGATCAGCACTTCCTTGGCGCCCTCGGGATCGCGCGGCTTGGTCGTGGTGGCGATCACCGTGCCGAAGTAGACGGTGTGCGAGCCGACGTCCTGGAAGGACAGGAGGCGGCAGTCGAGCGCCATGACGGCTCCGGCCAGCACCGGCGAGCCGGTGGAAAGCGTGGTCCAGTCGCCGTGCCGGAACCGATCTTCCAGGTGCAGGCCGGTCCGGCCGGCAAAAATGTTGGCCAGCGTCACTGCATCTTTGGGTAGCAGATTGATCGAGAACTGGGCATTTTCCTGCATCAGCCCGTTTTGCGGGCTCTTGCGGTTGAGGCAGACCACGACGGTGGGCGGATCGTCGGACACCGAGGCGACGGCGGTGGCCGTGAAGCCGGCTTTTCCCGCCGGGCCGGCGGTGGTGACGATGTTGACGCCCGAGGGAAGGCGGGCGATGGCGTCGCGGAACGCCTCGCTGGCGACCGACTGCGCGGCGGCGGTGGCGCTTTGCTGTGCCGCGAAACCGCGGTCGGCGGTGCTGTCGGTTGCCATCCTTGCCCTCGCAAAGCGAATCCGTTGATCTCCTTAGGCTTATCACGAACCGAACGGCGGGCGGACCCCCCATATTACTGCCACGGCAAAAACGGCAAACTTCTTGCATGGGCCAGGCGGGGTGCGGCTGGCACTTTGATCGAGCCTTTCCGGAGATTACGCGTAAATCACCGGGAAAATCGACATGAGTGGTGATATCCTCCGGATATCAGCGGAATTTGCCGGCGTTTTCTTTACGAGGAGGGATTCCGGATGGAATGACAAGGGGCTCGGTTGTGTTGATCAATCGATCCTGTTAATGGAATCCATAACGCCCACAAATGAAGCAGCCACGAAAATGCTGCCACGGGGCGACTGCAGGGGGTCTCAATTTCATGGAAGTTTTCGTCCAGCAGGTGATCAATGGGATCACCATTGGATCGCTGTATGGTCTGATCGCCATTGGTTACACCATGGTGTTCGGCATCATCGGCATGGTGAATTTCGCCCATGGCGATGTGTTCATGGTGTCTGCCTTCTTCGCGCTGATCTTTCTCCTGGTGCTGACCTCGTGGTTCGGCATCGCCTCGATGACCTTGGCGCTGATCCTGGTGATGGTGGTGTCGATGGTGCTGACCGGATTGCTCGTCTGGGCGATCGAACGGGTCGCCTACGCGCCGCTCAGAGGATCGTTCCGCCTGGCGCCGCTGATCTCGGCCATCGGCATGTCGATCGTGCTGTCCAACTTCATCCAGGTCGCCCAGGGCCCGCGCAACAAGCCGATCCCGCCGGTGACCCGCGAGGTCTACACGCTCTGGCAGGGGACGAACGGCTATCCGGTCAACATTTCCCTGAAGCAGATCATCATCTGGGTGGTGACGGCGCTGTTGCTCGCCGCCTTCTGGTACGTGGTGCAGAAGACGGCGCTCGGCCGGGCGCAGCGCGCCTGCGAGCAGGACCGCAAGATGGCGGCGCTGCTCGGCGTCAACGTCGACCGCACCATCTCGCTCACCTTCGTCATCGGCGCGGCGCTGGCCGCCGTCGCCGGCACGCTGTTCCTGATGTACTACGGCGTCGTGGTGTTCTCCGACGGCTTCACGCCGGGCGTCAAGGCGTTCACGGCGGCGGTTCTCGGCGGCATCGGCTCGCTGCCGGGCGCGGTTCTCGGTGGGCTCTTGATCGGCCTGATCGAGACGCTGTGGGGGCAATACGTGTCGGCCGACTATCAGAACGTCGCCGCCTTCTCCATCCTGGTCATCGTGCTGATCTTCATGCCGCAGGGCCTGCTCGGGCGTCCGGAAGTCGAGAAGGTCTGACCATGAATTCAGCTTTGAAGTCCAACAACGGGGCAGGCATCGATTTCGGCCGCGCCCTCAAGGATGGCGTGATCGTCGCCATCATCGCCTTCGCCCTGCTCGGGCCGCTGGTCGGTCTCAAGACCGACCAGAACATGTCGAACGAGCTGATCCTGCAGAACCGGCTCGGCCTTGCCGCCGTGCTGTCGGCCATCGTCGGCATCGGCCGCTTCCTGCTGTCGGCCTTCGTCTACCCCTGGGTGGCGGCCCGCGGCAACCGCACCAAGGCGGCGGCGACGCTGGCCGAGCTCGAGGCGCGGGCCAAGTTCGCCAAGGGCCTCTCCGTCACCGGCCTGATCTTCCTGTTCGTCTACCCGATCCTGATCATCTCGCTGTTCGGGGTGCAGGGGTCGATCAAGTGGGTCGACAACTACGGCGTCCAGATCCTGATCTACGTGATGCTGGGCTGGGGCCTCAACATCGTCATCGGCCTCGCCGGCCTGCTCGATCTCGGCTACGTCGCCTTCTACGCGGTGGGCGCCTATTCCTACTCGCTGCTCGCCATCAACTTCCACCTGAGTTTCTGGGTGCTGCTGCCGGTGGCCGGCCTGCTCGCCGCCTTCTGGGGCGTCATCCTCGGCTTCCCGGTGCTGAGGCTGCGCGGCGACTATCTCGCCATCGTCACGCTGGCCTTCGGCGAGATCATCCGTCTGGTGCTGATCAACTGGAAGGATTTCTCCGGCGGTTCGGCGGGCATCTCGTCGATCCCCAAGGTGACGATGTTCGGCATCTATTCGTTCGACGTCAGCGCGCCCAACAACTTCGCCAAGGCGTTCCACCTCGCCGCCTCCTCGGCCTATTACAAGGTGTTCCTCTATTATCTGATCCTGCTCCTGGCGCTCCTGACCGCCTTCATCACCATGCGGCTGCGCCGCCTGCCGATCGGCCGCGCCTGGGAGGCCTTGCGCGAGGACGAGGTGGCCTGCCGCTCGCTCGGCATCAACACCACCAACACCAAGCTGACGGCGTTTGCCATCGGCGCCATGTTCGGCGGCTTCGCCGGATCGTTCTTCGCCGCCCGCCAGGGCTTCGTCTCGCCCGAGTCCTTCATCTTCATGGAATCGGCGGTGATCGTCGCCATCGTGGTGCTGGGCGGCATGGGGTCGATGATCGGCGTCGCGCTGGCGGCTGTGGCGATGATCGGCGGCACCGAGCTGCTGCGCGAGCTCGACTTCCTGAAGAAGGTGTTCGGCAACGACTTCAATCCCGACCAGTACCGCATGCTGCTGTTCGGCCTCGCCATGGTGATCATCATGGTGTGGAAGCCGAGAGGCTTCGTCTCAGCCCGTCAGCCAACCGCTTTCCTGTTCAAGCGAAAGACGGTGTCCGGCGATCTCGTGAAGGAAGGCCACGGCTGACATGACGACCTCACTCAGGACCTGGGACAGCGATCCTGTCCTCACCGTCGAGCATCTGACCATGCGGTTCGGCGGTCTCGTGGCGGTGAACGATCTCAGCTTCTCCGCCGGCCGGGGCGACATCACGGCGCTGATCGGCCCCAACGGCGCCGGCAAGACGACGGTGTTCAACTGCATCACCGGCTTCTACAAGCCGACCACCGGCATGATGTCGATGCGGCCGCGGGACGGCTCGCTGCATCTTCTCGAGCGGCTGCCCGACTTCATCGTCGCCCGCAAGGCCAAGGTGGCGCGCACCTTCCAGAACATCCGCCTGTTCTCGGGCATGACGCTTCTGGAAAACCTGCTCGTCGCCCAGCACAATCCGCTGATGATCGCCTCGGGGATGACCATCCTCGGCGTGCTCGGCATCGGCGGCTACCGGACCAAGGAGAAGGAGGCGATCGACCGGGCCCGCTACTGGCTCGACAAGATCGGCCTGATCGGCCGCGCCGACGACCCGGCCGGCGATCTGCCCTACGGCGCCCAGCGCCGCCTGGAGATCGCCCGCGCCATGTGCACCGGTCCCGACCTCCTCTGCCTCGACGAGCCGGCGGCCGGCCTCAACCCGCGCGAATCGGCCGAGCTCAACGCGCTGCTCCTCTCCATCCGCAAGGACGACGGCACCTCGATCCTGCTGATCGAGCACGACATGTCCGTGGTGATGGGCATCTCCGACCACGTCGTCGTGCTCGAATACGGCACCAAGATCGCCGACGGCACGCCCACCGAGACGCGGAACGATCCGCGCGTCATCGCCGCCTACCTCGGCGTCGACGACGAGGAAGTGGAAGAGATCGAGCATGAGCTCGACGAGACGACCGGTAGCGAAGAGGGCAGGCCATGAGCGCCGCGGACAGCAGGCCCCTTCTGACCGTCAGGGGCGTCAAGACCTATTACGGCAACATCATCGCGCTGAAGGGCGTCGACGTCGACGTCCACCAGGGCGAGATCGTCACGCTGATCGGCGCCAACGGCGCCGGCAAGTCGACGCTGATGATGACCATCTGCGGCAATCCGAGGGCGCGGGAAGGCTCGATCGTCTACGACGGGCAGGAGATCACCCGCCTGCCGACCCACGAGATCGCCCGCCTCAGGATCGCCCAGTCGCCCGAGGGGCGGCGCATCTTCCCGCGCATGACCGTGCTCGAGAATTTGCAGATGGGCTCGTCGATCGACAAGATGGAGTTCTTCGACACCGACGTCCAGTACATGTTCGACCTGTTCCCGCGCCTCAAGGAACGCATCAACCAGCGCGGCGGCACGCTGTCGGGCGGCGAGCAGCAGATGCTGGCCATCGCCCGGGCGCTGATGGCCCGGCCGAAGCTCCTGATGCTCGACGAACCGTCGCTCGGCCTGGCGCCGCTGATCGTCAAGCAGATCTTCGACGCCATCCGCGAGCTCAACAAGCGCGATGGCCTGACGGTGTTCCTGGTCGAGCAGAACGCCTTCCACGCGCTGAAGCTCGCCCATCGCGGCTACGTGATGGTCAACGGCGTCATCACCATGAGCGGCTCCGGCCGCGAACTTCTGGAAAACCCCGAGGTGCGCGCCGCGTATCTCGAGGGTGGCGCCCACTGAGGGAGGGGACGGACATGCAGGGCATCCTCTACGAAGAAGCATCGAGCCTCACCTTCCTGTTCGTGACGGTGATCCTGGGCGGGCTCGGCGCCTGGATGACCGGCCGCGCCTGCGCCAAGACCTGGCGGCCGCGGGCCGTCATGGCGGTCTACATCGCGATCCTGACGATCGGCATCCGCTTCATCCATTTCTCGATCTTCAGCGGCACGCTGCTGTCGGCGCACTATTACATCGTCGACGCGATCGTGCTGGAAGCCATCGCCTTCGCCGGATTCCAGTTTACGCGCGCCCGGCAAATGGCTACGCAATATTACTGGCTGTATGAGATCACCGGTCCCTTCTCGTGGAAGGGGCGCGGCTGAGCGGAAACGACATCGCCGCGGCCGGATATCCGGCCCCGGCAGAGGCGTTCCGGGTGGCGACCGGTCAGGGAGCAGGGGTTTTCTCCGCCGGCCGCCGCTTTGAGACCCTGGGTTCGGGCTTGAACCCGCTTGACTTCCAGTGAAAGACAAATGGGAGACCACAAGATGAAGAAGTTCCTCCTGTCCGGCGTCGTGTTCGCCGCGGGCCTCGCCTTCGCCGGTGCCGCCTCGGCCGACGTCATCATCGGCGTCGCCGGTCCGCTGACCGGCCCGAACGCCGCTTTCGGCGCCCAGCTCCAGAAGGGTGCCGAGCAGGCCGCCGCCGACATCAACGCGGCCGGCGGCATCAACGGCGAGAAGGTGGTGATCGAGCTCGGCGACGACGTGTCGGACCCCAAGCAGGGCGTCTCGGTCGCCAACAAGTTCGTGGGCGACGGCGTCAAGTTCGTGGTCGGCCACTTCAACTCGTCGGTGTCGATCCCGGCCTCGGAAGTCTACGCCGAGAACGGCATCCTCGAGGTGACGCCGGCCTCCACCAACCCGACGTTCACCGAACGCGGCCTGTGGAACACCTTCCGCGTCTGCGGCCGCGACGACCAGCAGGGCGCCGTCGCCGGCAAGTACATCGCCGAGAAGCTGGCCGGCAAGAAGGTGGCCGTGCTGCACGACAAGACCACCTACGGCCAGGGCCTCGCCGACGAGACCAAGAAGGCGCTCAACGCCGCCGGCGTCACCGAGGCCCTCTACGAAGGCGTCAACGTCGGCGACAAGGACTTCTCGGCCCTGATCTCCAAGATGAAGCAGGCCGGCGTCGAGGTCATCTACTGGGGCGGCCTGCACACCGAAGGCGGCCTGATCGCCCGTCAGTCGTCGGAAGCCGGCCTCACGGCGACCATGATGTCGGGCGACGGCATCGCCTCCGACGAGTTCGCCGCCATCGGCGGTCCGGCCGTCGAGGGCACGCTGATGACCTTCGGCCCCGACCCGCGTCAGAACCCGGCCGCCACCGAGGCGGTGAAGAAGTTCCGCGACGCCGGCTTCGAGCCCGAGGCCTACACGCTCTACAGCTACGCCGCCGTGCAGATCATCGCCGCCGGCGCCAAGTCGGCCGGTTCGGTCGACCCGCAGGCGGTGGCCGACGCCGTCCACAAGGGCGAGACCATCCCGACCGTCATCGGCGAGCTCGCCTATGACGAGAAGGGCGACCGCAAGGACGCCGACTACACCGTCTACCAGTGGTACAAGGCCGACGACGGCAAGATCACCTACAAGATGCTGCAGTAATCGGCTTGCCGGCCGCGCTGGCGGTCGGACCAAGCGAACTTCATCGGGCGCCGCCGGATCTCTCCGGCGGCGTTTCGTTTTGACGGCCAAGCTGCTATTGCTGCTGATGGCGGAATGGACGGCAGAAGGCTTTATTTGGTCATGGTGGGCATTGGTCGGGCTTGTCTTCTGGTCGCGGTCCTCACCGCCGTTTCCCTGTCACCCGCGCGGGCCGACGTGACGATCGGCATCGCCGGCCCGATGGGCGGCAGCTTCGCCGACGTCGGCCGCGACATCAAAGCCGGCGTCGAGATCGCCGTGGCGGCGGCCAATGCGCGCGGCGGCATCAACGGCGAGAAGATCCGCACGGTATCCGTCGACGACAAATGCGAGGCCGAGACCGGCGCCGCGGTGGCCAACCAGTTGATCGGCAAGGGCGTCAAGGCCGTCATCGGCCACGCCTGCACGGCGGCGGCCTTGCCGGCCGCCCGCGTCTACGCCGGGGGCGGCGTGCTGTTCCTGTCGACGGCCGCCACCAATCCGCGCCTCACCGACGAGAAGGTCGGCGCCGGCGTGTTCCGCATGGCCATCCGCTCCGACCGGGAGGCGCGGGCGATCGCCGACTACCTCGGCAAGCGTTTCAAGGGCAAGCGCGTCGCTTTCGTCCACGACGGCAGCGTCTACGGCCAGGGGCTGGCCGAGCAGGCGGCCAAGCTGTTCGCCGACGATGGCGGCGCCGTCGCCATGACCGAGGCCTTCACGCCGGGCGAGAAGAGCCAGAACAATCTGATCGGCAAGATCCAGGACGCCGCCGTGTCGGCGGTGGTGGCGGGGGCGCTGCAGGCCGACGCGGCGGTGATCGCCGGCGAGATGCGGACGCGCGGCCTCAACGCCGCGCTGATCGGCAACGAGGCGCTGGCGCTCGCCGAATTCAAGGCGCTGGCCGGCGACGCCGCCGAGGGCACCGTGTTCTTCCTGCCCTTCGTCGACAAGACGCGGCCCGAAGCGGTGAACCTCATCCTGTCGCTCGAGGAGCGGCAGCTGATGCCGACCGACACCGTCTTCACCGCCCATGCCGCCACCGAGGCGGCGATCGCCGCGCTCGCCAAGGGCGGCGATCTTGCCGGCGCGGCGGCTTTCCTGCGCAAAAGCGGCGCCGCTACCGTGCTCGGCAAGGTCACGTTCGACGGCAAGGGCGATTGGCGCGAGGCGAGCTACGCGCCGCAGGTCTGGCGCGGCGATGCCTTCGCGCCGCTGCCCTGACGGCGGCGCGCCTCTCCGTCCAAGCTCGGCGCGGCCGGCGGCCATGCGCGGCGTCCACTAGCCTTTCCGGGCGGCAACTGGTACTGTCGACCCGACGACAAACGAGCATGCGTGCCGCTCGAGCCCCCGTGCCGGTCCCGAAGGGAACGGTTGCGGATGACAGGCCGGCTTCCCCGACAAGGGGAATCGGCTCCCGGATCGCGGCGCGCCGGAGTGATCTCAGTGGGTGACGCGGGCGATCGAAGCGACCGCGCAGATACCACGCGAGGACGTGCCGACCCCGCCGCGAACGCGGCGGCGGACGGAGCGTCCAGCGCCCTGTCGAAGCGGGCGGCGAGACGCCGCCGCAAACGCCGGTCCGGTTCGGGCGCGGCGGGCGACAGGACCTCGGTGGGACATGCGCCGACATCAGGCGACAAGCAGCCGGAGCGGGCGACCGCGCAGCCGGCGCGCAGTGATTCGCCCCCTGTTTCCACATCCGACAAGGCGGAGGCGCCGGCCGGAAAGCCGCGCGAGGAAGGCGCCCGGCGCCGGCGGCGGCGCGGCCCCGCCAAGGGCGCCCTGCGCGGCGTGCGCAAGCCCGGCCGCGAGGACGGACGGCCCGACGAGGGACGCGGCCGCGAGGGCGACCGGCGCAAGGGGAACGAGCGGCACGCGGAGGGCGGCGAGGCGCGGCCCGCTGCCGGCAACGGCGCCCACCATCACGGCCACGGCCCGCACGGTCACGCCCCGCACGGGCGCGACGGCCGGCGCGGCGCGACGACCGGCCCGCTCTATGCGGCGCTCGATCTCGGCACCAACAACTGCCGCCTCCTGGTGGCCGAACCGCAGGATCGCGGCTTTCGCGTCATCGACGCCTATTCGCGCATCGTCCGGCTGGGCGAGGGCATCGGCCGCACCGGCCGCCTGTCCGACGCGGCGATGGACCGCGCCGTCGACGCGCTCGCCGTCTGCCGCGGCAAGCTCGCCGATCTCAAGGTGCGCCGGATGCGGCTGATCGCCACCGAGGCCTGCCGCCAGGCCGAGAACGGCCCGCTGTTTCTCGACCGGGTGCGCCGCGAAACCGGCCTCAGCCTGGAGATCGTCAGCCGCGAGACCGAGGCGCGGCTCGCCGTCGCCGGCTGCGCCACGCTGATCGACCCGCGCTCCGAGGGTGTCCTGCTGTTCGACATCGGCGGCGGCTCGTCGGAGCTGGTCTGGCTCGACCTCCGGCGGCGCGGCGAGGCGCGCGGCTTCGCGCTCACCCGTTTCATCAGGAGCTGGACGTCGCTGCCGGTCGGCGTCGTGACGCTCAGCGAACGGCACGGCGGCCACGTGGTGACGCCGGAAGTCTATGGCGACATGGTCGAGGAGGTGAGCGAGCTCCTCGACGGGTTCGACGGCATGGAGGGCGCCGCCGAACTGGTCGCCTCGGGCGGCGCCCATATGCTGGGCACCTCCGGTACGGTCACCACGCTCGCCGGCATCCATCTCGGGCTCAAGCGCTACGACCGCCGCCGCGTCGACGGCGTCTGGCTCGACGGCGACGAGGTGGACGAGATGATCCGCCGGCTGATCGACATGGGCTACGATCAGCGGGTCGCCAATCCCTGCATCGGTTCGGACCGCGCCGACCTGGTGCTGGCCGGCTGCGCCATTCTCGAGGCGATCCGCAGGAAGTGGCCCTGCCAGCGGCTGCGCGTCGCCGACCGCGGCCTGCGCGAGGGCATCCTGGTCGAACTCATGGCCCGCGACGGCGTCTGGCGCCGCCGGCCGCAGCCCGCAAGGACGGAAGCGCATGTCTGACAAGGGAAAATCCGGCGGGGACAAGCCGGCCGGCCCGGACAAGTCCAAGGGCCCAGACAAGTCCAAGGGTAAAGGCCGGGCCGAGACCGGCCTCAAGGTGAAGGTGAAGACGGCGCGCGGCCGCACCGCCTCGTCGGTGCGCTGGTTGCAGCGCCAGCTCAACGACCCCTATGTGGTCAAGGCGCGCAAGGAGGGCTGGCGCTCGCGCGCCGCCTTCAAGCTGATCGAGATCGACGAGAAATATCACCTGCTGAAGCCCGGCAACCGGGTGGTCGACCTCGGCGCCGCGCCGGGCGGCTGGTGCCAGGTGGCGGCCAGGAAGACCGGATCGACGCCGGCCAATCCGCTGGTGGTCGGCATCGACTATCTGGAAATGGACGGCGTGCCGGGTGTGGCGCTGCTCAAGAAGGACTTTCTCGACGACGACGCGCCGGAGGCGCTGATGGCGGCGCTCGGCGGCCATACGCCGGATGTCGTGCTGTCGGACATGGCAGCGCCGACCACCGGCCATCACAAGACCGATCACCTCAGGACCACCTATCTCTGCGAGGTGGCGGCCGCCTTCGCCATCGACGTGCTGCGGCCCGGCGGCTCGTTCGTCGCCAAGGTGTTCCGCGGCGGCACCGAGAACGAGCTCTTGGCGACGCTGAAGCAGAATTTCGCGCAGGTCTTCCACTTCAAGCCGCCGTCGTCGCGCCAGGAGAGCGTCGAGATGTATGTGGTCGCCAAGGGCTTCAAGGGGCGGCCGTCGGCCGAGGCGGAGGTGGACGAGGACGACCGGCGGTGAGCGGCAACCGGGACGACGGCTGGGACAGGATTGCCGACGCGCCGGACGCCCCCGTCCGGGCGGCGCCGACCGATCCGAAGAAGCTCAGGGAGAAGCTGCGCCGCTCTGGCTTTGCCTATTTGCAGCGCTATTCCGCTTCGGAAGCGCATTTTTCCGGGCTGATGGACCGGAAGCTCAGGCGCTGGGAGACGGCCGGCTATGTGGCGCTCGGCGAAGCTCGCGCCGCCGACCTCGTCGCCGCGCTGACGTCCGAGTTCCGCGAGCTCGGACTTCTCGACGACGCGGGGTTTGCGGCGTCGCGCGTCGCCTCGGCGCGCCGCAAGGGCGCCTCGCGCCTGAAGATCGCCCTCGGCCTGCGGGCCAAGGGCGTCGACGGCGAGCTGGCGCGGACGGCCATCGAGGACGAGGGCACCGACGAGACGGTGGCGGCGCTGCGCTTCTGCCGGCGCCGGCGGATCGGGCCGTGGCGGCGGGGCGAGCGGCCGGACCGCGACGGCCTCAACAGGGAGATCGCCACGCTGGCGCGGCAGGGGTTTGCCACTCAGCTCGGGCGCGCCGTCGTGCTACTGTCGCGTGAGGATGCCGAGGAAAAGCTCGGCGTGATTTGAGACCGTCGTCGATGGAATGGGTGTCGGAAGCGCTGCTGATCGGCCTTCGTCCGCATGGGGAGACCAGCGCGGTGATCGAGGTGATGACGCCCGACTACGGCCGTCATCTCGGCCTCGTCAAGGGCGCGCGCTCGCGGCGGCTGCAGCCGGTGCTGCAGGCCGGCAATTCGCTCTTGGTCACCTGGCGGGCGCGGCTCGAAACCCACCTCGGCCTGTTTTCCGTCGAGCTGTCCGAGGCGCGGGCGGCGCGGCTGATGGAGAGCGCGGCCGGCGTGTTCGGCGTGCAGATCGTCGCCGGCCACCTTCGCCTGCTGGCCGAGCGCGAGGTGCATCCCGGCCTCTATCGGGCGGCGATCACGCTGCTCGACCATCTCGACGGCTTCCTGCAATCGGCGGCGCTGGTGGCCCGCTTCGAGCTGATGCTGCTCGACGAGCTGGGCTTCGGGCTCGATCTGACGCGCTGCGCCGCCACGGGGCGGACCGACGATCTCCGCTTCGTCAGCCCCAAGTCGGCGCGGGCGGTATGCGGCGACGCCGGCGCCCCTTACGCCGACCGCCTGCTCAGCCTTCCCGCCTTCCTGCTGCCGGGGGCGGACGACACGCCCGACGCCGCCGACGTCGCGGCGGCGCTGAAGCTCACCGGCTTCTTCCTCGACCGACACGTCGCCGGCCCCCGGGCGATCGACCTGCCGTCGGCGCGGGCGCAGATGCTCGGCAAGCTCGAAGGCGAGCGGCGAGGGCGCTAGCGGTCCGGTCCGACGCCAGCCATCCAATCTTCATGCAACGGTCACCACCGGTTCGCCGTCGCCGGCTATCACGGTCCGGCCTGGTTGCCGGCAGCGGGGTTGCCGGCCGGCAAGGCATTGCACCCGATTTTCGCAATCTTCGCTCGAACAGTTCTTTCAGGAGCAAGCCATGACAGCTCGTTTCCGCACGGAATTGACCGCCGCCGTGTTCGGCGCAATGCTCGCCGCCGGCGTCTTCCCGGCCAGCGCCGAGAAGTTCACCGTCGCCGTGGTGTCCGACACGCAGAACTACACCGACGTGACGCTGCCGCAGCCGCGCGGCGTCAACACCTTCATCCAGCAGATGCAGTATCTGGTCGACAGCCGCAAGGAGAAGAACCTCGCCTTCGTCACCTTCGTCGGCGATATCGTCCAGCACGGCGACGGCCAGTTCCGCACCGGCATCATCGGCCAGTACACGCTCTGGGACACCCGCACCGAGTGGGACTATGCCAACCTCGCCGTGTCGGTGCTGAGCGCGACCGACATCCCCTTCGGCATGGTGCCGGGCAACCACGACTACGACAACTATTCCTGGTACACCACCCCGAACGGCCCGGGCGCCAGCCGGCCGCTGCGCGGCGGCACGCTGTGGAACGCCTATTTCGGCCCGGCTTCGCGCCATTTCGCCGGCAAGGCGTGGTACGGCGGCGGCAACAACAACGGCATGGACAGCTATCAGGTGTTCGAGGCCGGCGGCCGCAAGTTCCTGCACCTCGGCTTGCAGATGGAGCCGACGCCGGCCGACCTCGACTGGGCCAGGCAGGTAATTGCCGCCAACGAGGGGCTGCCGACCATCCTGACCATCCACGAGTGGCTCGACCCCAACTTCACCGGCGAGACCACCCGCTCCAACGACTACAAGGCCTATTTCGACGGCGCCGCCAATCTGCCGCCGGACGAAACCTGGGAGAAGTTCATCCGCAAGACCCCGCAGATCTTCATGGTGCTGGCCGGCCACGACTGGACGCCGACCGTCGCCGGCGTGTCGCAGGGCCAGAACCTGCGCGTCGACACCAACGACGCCGGCTATCCGGTCTACCAGACGGTGCAGGATTACCAGGGCAACACCATCGGCCCGGACGGCAAGCCGGACTCGGCCAACGGCGGCGCCGGCTGGCTGCGCTTCATCGAGTTCGATACCGACGCCAAGAAGATGCACTACTACACCTACTCGACGCTGCTCGACAAATACGCCGGCCGCGACGGCGAGGCGAGCTTCGGCGTGGCGCCGAACTATTCGGACTTCACGGTGGATTTCCCGCCGCAGCTTACCAAATGAGCTGTGGCCAAGCGAAGGTGGGGATGAAGCGTCCCCACCTTTTCGATTTTCTCATCGATTCCAATAGGTTGGTTTACCCCTCTCCCTGGTCCCTCTCCCACGAGGGGCGAGGGGACGCGGTTTTGGTCTACCCATGGATGGAAGGCCCGACGTGCGAGGAAAATGGGTCGGCAAATCCCATCGTCCCCTCGCCCCTCGTGGGAGAGGGACCAGGGAGAGGGGTAAACTTAGTTAGATCTCAATGGGTTAGCTGATCGACCTCACGCCACGGCCTGAAGGAACAGCGCCTCGCGGCGCACGGTGCCATCGGCGTTGCGCGGGATTTCCGGCACCGACACCAGCGCGGCCGGACGGTCGAGCTTGCCGGCCGCCTCGCCGTCGAGCCAGATCAGCAGCTCGGTCAGCGACGGCCGTTCGCCCGGCTTCGGCACCACCGCGAGGCCGAGGCGATGGCCGACCGGGCCGGCCTCGATCGGGAAGACGGCGGCGTCCTCGACGCCGGGATGGCCGCGGAACAGCGCGTCGAGCCGCTTCGGCGACACGGTGATGCCGGCGATGCCGATGGTCTCGCCGAGCGTGCCGGTGATCAGCAGCCGTCCGTCGTGCTTCTCGGCGGCGAGGCCGGTGCGCAGGAAGCCGTCGGAGGTGACGCCGAGCAGGGCGCTCCGCCGGCCGGACTGCGGCTCGGGCCAGGGCGCGTCGGGAATGGCGGCGCCGCCCAGCAGCAGCTCGCCGCTGTCGGCCTTGCGGTTGCGGGCGGCGGCCCTGGTCTTGATCCTCGCCTCGAACAGCACCGGCGCCGCGTCGATGCCGCCCATGCGCGCCTCGCCGGCCGGCAGCGCCACGGTGCCGCCCGTGGCATCGCGGGCGCGCGGGATCAGGCAGAGACCGCCGAGCGTGACGAGGTCGACCGTGCGGGCTGCCGGGGCCGGCGCGAGGCCGAGGCCGGCGCCGACGGCCGAGAAGGCGACGGCGCGGTCGAGGCTGGCGGCGAGCGGGGCGACCATCACCTCCGGCAGCACGACGCGGCTCGCGCCGGCGCTCTCCACCGCGGCGGCGAGGCCGGCGAGCGAGGTGCCGTGGTGGAAGGCGACGCGGCCGCCGGAAATCAGCGCCGTGGCGATGGCGCCGGCCACCGAGGCGAGGCTGGCCGGGTGCATGGTGGACAGCACGGTCTCGGGTCCGGCGATGCCGGCCTCGATCAGGTGACCGGTGGCGATCGCCGTAAGCTGGTTGTGGCTGTAGGGGACGATCAGCAGCTCGTCGTCGGGCGTCCGCGCCATGGAGAGCAGGGCGACGTGGTCGGCCGCCTCGCCGCGCCGCGCCACCTCGGGCGGCGCCCCCAGCGCCTCGACGTCGGCGAGCACTTCGGAAAGGTCGATCAGGCCGTCCGGCTGGCCGTCGCCGACCGCGAAGACGAAGCGGATGGCGAAGGTATCGGCGGCGACGTCGCGCACCAGCTCGCCCGACGGCTCGTCCTCGATCTCCGAGGCGGTGACCATGGCCTTGATCGATGCCGCCTCGATGGCCGCCTCGATCTCCGGTTTGGTCCAGTAGACCGGCAGCGGCGCCACCACGAGGCCGGCCTTCAGCGCCGCGAACAGGATGATGGCGGCGTCGGCGCAGGGTGGCAGGTGGATGCCCAGCACCATGTCCGGCCTGAGGCCGACGGCGGCGAAGAAGGCGGCGAGGCCGTCGACGCGCCTCTCGGCCTCGGCGAAGCCGTAGCGGGCGGAAAGCCCCGGCACGGCGCCGGCGCCGACATCCTCGAAGGCGATCGTCTCGGGCGCGGCGGCGGCCGAGCGGCGCAGCAATTCGCCGAGCGTCACGTTATTCCAGGCGCCGGATGCGACGTAGGCTTCGGTTCGGTGTTCGGACGTCAGGATCATCGGGCGTTTCCCTGTTTGCCCCCGGTTCCAGGATTTGGCGTCAGGACTTGGCGTCCGCCCACCAGGCGGACGGCTGAATGCCGGTGAGCGCCGTCGCGTCCGGCCGGCGGATGCGTGTCCAGCGGGCGACCAGATCCTCGGGCAGGTGGAAGAGCGGCACGCAATAGAAGCCGGATATCAGCACGCGGTCGAGGGCGCGCACGGCGGTTTCGAACTCGGCCTGGCCGGTGGCGGCGAGCAGCGCGTCGATCATGGCGTCGATGGCCGGGCTCGACGCGCCGGCATAGTTGAAGGTGCCTTCGGTGACCGCCGCTTTCTGCGACCAGCGGTTCACCTGTTCGTTGCCGGGCGACAGCGAGGCCGTCCACAGCATCTGAAGCATGTCGAAATCGAAGGTCTTCTGGCGGTCGTAATATTGCGTCGAATCGACGAGCCGCACCGACACGTCGATGCCGATCAGCCGGAGCGTCGCCTGATAGGCGAGGGCAAGGCGCTCCTCGTCGGGCACCTTGGCCATGAACTCGAAGGCAAAGGGCCTGCCGCCGGCGTCGACCAGCCGCCGGCCGTCGAGCTTCCAGCCGGCCTCGCCGAGAAGGTCGAGGGCGGCGCGCAGCGCCTTGCGGTCGCGGCCCGAGCCGTCGCTGACCGGCGGCGCGTAGGTGCCGGCCATGACGTCGGGCCTCACCTGGTCCTCGAAGGGGGCGAGCAGCGCCTTCTCGGCCTCGGAGGCGGGGATGCCGATCGCCGACAGGCTGGAGCCTTCGAAATAGGAGCCGCTGCGGGCGTAGGCGCCGTAGTAGAGCGTGCGGTTGACCGCCTCGAAATCGAACAAAAGGGTCAGCGCCTCGCGCACGCGGGCGTCCTTGAACAGCTCGCGGCGGGTGTTGAAGACGAAGCCGCTCATGCCCTTGGGCGAGCCGGTCTTTACCTTTTCCATGACGACGCGGCCGTCCCTGACCGCCGGGAAGTCGTAGGCCTTGGCCCAGTGACCGGGATCGCTGTCCATGTAGAGGTCGAAGGCGCCGGACTTGAAGGCCTCGAAATAGGCGGTGCCGTCCTTGAAATACTCGATGCGGATCTCGTCGAAATTGTCGAGGCCGCGCTTGATGGGCAAGTCCCGCGCCCAGTAGGTCGGGTTGCGCTTCAGCACCACCTGCCGGCCCTCGTCGACGCCGGCCACCTGATAGGGACCGGAGCCCATCAGCGGCTTCATCGACGACTGGTCGAAGGTGGCCGGGTCCACCGCGTGCCGCGGCAGGATGGGCGTGTAGCCGCCGATCAGCAGCGGCAGCTCGCGGTCGGAGCCGTCGGCGAAGGAGAAGCGCAGGGTGCGCTCGCCGATGCGGTCGACCGACACCACCTTGTCGAAGCGGCGCTTGTAGACCGGCCGGCCCTTGGTCTTCAGGAGGTCGACGGTGAACAGCACGTCGTCGACGGTCACCGGCTCGCCGTCGGCGAAGGTGGCGGCGGCATCGAGCGTGAACTCCACCCAACTGCGGTCGGCCGGCATCTCGACGCCCTCGGCGAGCAGGCCGTAGAGCGAGAAGGCCTCGTCGGCCGAGCGGTAGAGAAGCGTATCCCAGACGTTGTTGCCGTAGAGCACGTCGGAAAGGCCGCGCGGCGCGTTGCCCTTGACGATGAAGGGATTGAGGCTGTCGAACGAGCCCGGAAAGCCGAGGGCGAACGTGCCGCCCTTCGGGGCGGCGGGATCGGCATAGGGAAGATGGTCGAAGTCGGCGGCAAGGGCGGGGTCGTCGTGCATGGCGATGCCGTGGGTCGGCGCGGCGCGGGCCGGCAGCGACAGGAGAAGGCCGGCGCCGACGGTGCCAAGACAAAAGACGCGGCGATTGATGACGCCAGACATAAACCGGGCTCCGTACGGAAGCGAATCTTTCCGGGACGTTAACACGTCCGTCCGTCCGGACCGATGGTTTTTGGCGCCGACGGCGCTCGGTCCACCGCCGAAGTGCCCGGCCGGCCGCCGAATTTCCGCAAGTCGCCGCTGGTCACCGTGTTGCCCAAATTTGCCGTCATCGGGTTCTGCGGCGTCCGGGCGGGGGGTGGGGTGCGCCCCGCGTGCCGCAGGACAGGGAAAAGTCACTTTCGGCAGGCTTCCTCGGGTTCAGATTGCGCGAAGTGCTGTTGACAAGTCGATCGAAATCAGACGATCGGTAGCGCCAGAGATGTGTGCCTCCGGATCGACGCATGCGAAGGATTGGGCGAATGGCAACAGTTTTTTCTTATCGAACCCTGGGTTGCGTTGCGGCGCTGCTCCTGTCGGCGACGGCCACCCTGGCCCAGGACAAGCCGGCCGCTCCGGCGCCGGCTGCGCCCGCCGCCGGTGGCGCGGCCGCCAGCTCCTCCGCCGACAACCCGTGGAACAAGCTGTGCGGCGAAGATGCCCGCACCAAGAAGCAGGTCTGCTTCACCGTGCGCGAACTCAGGACCGACAGCGGCCAGTTCCTCGCGTCGGCCGGCGTGCGCGAGGTTGACGGCGAGACGCGCAAGATCCTGCTGGTGCAGACGCCGGTCGCCATGCTGATCCAGCCGGGCATCCGCGTGCAGGTCGACCAGAACACTCAGGTGCCGGGCAAGTACACCATCTGCATGCCCAACGCCTGCTTCGCCGAGATCCCGATCACCGACGATTTCACCGCGTCGATGAAGAAGGGCAAGGACCTGATCATCACCACGCAGAACCAGCAGGCGAAGGCGTTGAACTTCCCGATCTCGCTCACCGGCTTCACCTCGTCCTACGAAGGCCCGGCGATCGACACGGCGGCGCTGCAGCGCCAGCGCGAGCAGCTCGCCTCCGAGGTGCAGCGCAAGGCCAAGGAAGCCCAGCAGAAGCTGCTCGACGCCCAGAACGCCGCCTCCGGCAACGCCGCCAAGCCCTGAGCGAGGCGCGTGCGGACAAAAATCAAACCCGGCCGGTTTCCCGGCCGGGTTTTTTATTGGCCCGTCGTCGTTCCGCTTATTGAGTCAACGCATTTTCTTTGCGCGAACCGGTATCCGCTTCGCTCGAAAATGCTCCTATGCGCAGCGTCTGTCGGACGCCCGCCGCATAGGCCGGATCGACCTTCTCGAAATGGCCGAGCTGACGCTCGACGATTTCAAGCGGCACGCCGGCCATGGCGGCGGCGATGTTGTCGAAAAGTCGCTGCCGCTGGCCGTCGTCGAACAGGCGGAACAGCGCGGCCGCCTGCGAATAGTCGTCGTTGCCGGCGCGATGGTCGTAGCGGTCGGCGTCGCCGGAGATCCCGAGCGGCGGCTCGCGGAATTCCGGCGCCTGACGCGGGCCGCCGAAGCTGTTGGGCTCGTAATAGGCGTCCGGATTGGGCTTGTTGGGCATGAAGTTCATGGCGCCGTCCTTGTGATAGTGATGGACGGGGCATTTCGGCGCGTTGACCGGCAGCGCCTCGTAGTGGGTGCCGAGCCGGTAGCGATGGGCGTCGGCGTAGGAGAAGATGCGGGCCTGCAGCATCTTGTCGGGCGAGAAGCCGATGCCGGGCACGATGTTGGACGGCGAGAAGGCGGCCTGCTCGATCTCGGCGAAATAGTTGTCGGCGTTGCGGTTGAGCTCGAAGGTGCCGACCTCGATCAGCGGATAGTCGGCGTGCGGCCACACCTTGGTGAGGTCGAACGGATTGTAGGGCGTTTTCTCCGCGTCGAGCTCTGGCATGACCTGCACGTAGAAGCGCCAGCGCGGGTAGTCGCCGGCCTCGATCGCTCCGAACAGGTCTTCCTGCGTCGATTCGCGGCTGCGACCGACCACCTCCGCCGCCTCGGCGTTGGTGTAGTGGCGATGGCCCTGCAGCGTCTTGAAGTGGAACTTCACCCAGAAGCGCTCGCCGGCCTCGTTGATGAAGGAATAGGTATGCGAGCCGAAGCCGTCGATGTGGCGGACGTCGGTCGGCAGGCCGCGGTCGGAGAACAGGATGGTGACCTGGTGGAGGCTCTCGGGCGACAGCGACCAGAAGTCCCACATGGCGGTGGGCGAGCGGAGGTTGGTGCGCGGGTGCCGCTTCTGGGTGTGGATGAAGTCGGGGAACTTCAGCGGGTCGCGGACGAAGAACACCGGCGTGTTGTTGCCGACGATGTCCCAGTTGCCCTCCTCGGTGTAGAACTTCAGGGCAAAGCCGCGCACGTCGCGCTCGGCGTCGGCGGCGCCGAGCTCGCCGGCCACCGTCGAGAAGCGGAGAAGCAGCGGCGTCTTCTTGCCGACCTCGGAGAACAGGCGGGCGCGGGTGTAGCGGGTGATGTCCCGCGTCACCGTCAGCTCGCCGAAGGCGCCCCAGCCCTTGGCGTGGACGACGCGCTCGGGAATGCGCTCGCGGTTCTGGTGGGCCAGCTTCTCGATGAGCTGCCAATCCTGCATCAGCACCGGGCCACGCGAGCCGGCGGTGAGCGAATTCTGGTTGTCGGCGACGGGAGCGCCGGCGGTGGTGGTCTGGATCGGTCTGTCGGACATGGCGGATCTTTCTGCGGCGGTCGGGAGATGATCGGAAAGAAGTTTGCTGCCACCGACATGACGGCATTTTTTGGAATCATTCCAATTGCATTGTCCGGTCGGGCTGATAGGATTTCCCTATGAGGATCACCCTGCGCCAGTTGCGCTATCTCGACGCGCTCGCCGCCGAGGGCCATTTCGGCCGGGCCGCCGACCGGGCCGCGGTCAGCCAGCCGGCGCTGTCGGCCCAGATCCGCGAGCTCGAGGAGGCGCTCGGCTGCCAGTTGGTGGAACGGGCCGCCACCGGCGCCCGGCTGACGCCGGCCGGCCATCAGGTCGTCGAGCGCGGCCGCCGCATCCTCGCCGAGGTGGAGGATCTCGAAACACTTGCCCGCGCCGCCGCCGATCCGGCGACGGGATCGCTGCGGCTCGGCATCATTCCATCGATCGGTCCCTATCTGCTGCCCAAGCTGCTGCCGGTCCTGGCCGAGGCGTTCCCGGCGTTGAAGGTCGGCGTGCGGGAAACCGTCACGGCGGGCCTGGTCGGCGAATTGCAGGAGGGCAGCCTCGACGTCGTCATCGCCAGCCTGCCGCTCGGCGATCCGAATCTCGTGGAAGCGCCGGTATTCAGCGACGCCTTCCTGCTGGCGACGCCGGCGGCCGGGCCGCTGTCGCTCGGCGCCTTCGACAGGGCCGCCGACATTCCCACCGAGGCGCTGCTGCTGCTCGAGGACGGCCATTGCCTGCGCGACCAGACGCTGGCCTCCTGCGGCGCCCTGGACGCACGGCGGCTGACGCGGGCCGGCGTCACCTCGCTCGCCACCATCCTGCAACTGGTGGCGGCGGGGCAGGGGATCACGCTGCTGCCGGAACTGTTTCTCGCGGCGACGCCGCTCGATGGCGGCCGCGTGCGTCTTCGCCGGTTTTCCGAGCCAGAGCCGCACCGCACCATTGGTCTTGCCTGGCGCCGCAGCAGCCCGCTTGCGCCGCTCTGCGAGCGCATCGCCGGCCTGACGGCGCACCTGAAGCCGGCGGCCGACGGCCTCGGGGCATGAAAAAGGCCGGCCCCGACGGGACCGGCCCTCTTTCGTTCGATTCATCGCGGCTTACTGGGCGATGACCTCGGCGGTCGGCCGCGGCGTCGTCGCCGTTTCCGCCGGCAGCAGCGGATATTCGACGGGCCGGAGCTCGCCGGTCAGCGCCGTCAGGAAGGAGGCGATGGCGGTGGTCTCGTCGTCGGTGAGCTCGTCGCCCAACTGGGCCGACCCCATGACGGCGACGGCCTGCTTGAGGTCCCAGACCTTGCCGGAGTGGAAGTAGGGCGCGGTCAGCGCGACGTTGCGCAGCGGCGCGGCGCGGAAGACGTATTCGTCGTCGGCCGTCTTGGTGACCGCGAAGCGGCCCTTGTCGTTCTCGGGCAGGATGTCGGAGCCCGGCCGTTCGACGACGCCGAACGGATAGTAGTCGTGGCCGCCGAAATTGACGCCGGAGTGGCAGGACGAGCAGCCCTTCTCCATGAACAGGCTCAGGCCGGTCTTCTGCACCTCGGTCATGGCGTTGTCGTCGCCTTCGAGCCAGCGGTCGAAGGGGGCGGCGGGCGTCAGCAGCGTCGCCTCGAAGGCCTCGATGGCCTTGGCGAAGTTGTCGAAGGTGACGGGCGCGGCGTCGCCCGGGAAGGCGAGCTTGAACCAGTCGTCATAGGCCGGCATGCTCTGCAGCGTGGCGAGCAGCTTCTCGGGCGTGTTGGCCATCTCGACGCTGCCCTGGATCGGCCCCTTGGCCTGCGCCTTGAGGTCCTCGGCGCGGCCGTCCCAGAACTGCGCCTGGTTGAGGACCGAGTTCAGCACCGTCGGCGAATTGCGCGGGCCTTTCTGCCAGCCGTGGCCGATCGACGTCTCCAGGTTGTCGTCGCCGCCGGTCGCCAGGTTGTGGCAGGAATTGCAACTGAAGACGCCGGAAGCCGACAGGCGCGGATCGAAGAACAGGGCGCGGCCGAGATCGATCTTGGCCTTGGTGATCGGGTTGTTGTTGACCGCCGGCAGCATCGACGGGATCACCTGGAACTGTTCGGCGGCCTGGTCGCGCAAGGCGTCGGCCTGCGCCGGCAGCGTCAAGGCCGCCGACGTCATCACCGCCGCGAGCATCCAATGCTTAAGCATGAAGTCCTCCCCACCCTAAAATAATAACTATTCTAAAGTAGGGCCGGCGGAGGCAGATTCCTTGATCTGGATCAATTCGAAGCTGTGGAAAGCCTAATCCGCTAGTCGATGGCGTCGTGGTTCGCGGGGCGATCATGCGGCTGGCTTTGCCGTCCCTCCGGGCTCTGCCGCGCTTGCCCCGTTCTCCTGCCGCCGCTATAAGCCCGCCTGACCAGATGATCCGGCCGCGACCGGACCCGGCCGTGCCGCCAACCATAGAGGGGCAGATTTTCATGGCGATCGAACGTACTTTCTCGATGATCAAGCCCGACGCGACCCGTCGCAACCTTACCGGCGCCATCACCGCCAAGCTCGAGGCGGCCGGCCTGCGCGTCGTCGCCGCCAAGCGCGTGTGGATGAGCCGCAAGCAGGCCGAGGGCTTCTACGCCGTCCACAAGGGCAAGCCCTTCTACGACGAGCTGGTCGACTTCATGTCGTCGGCGCCGACCGTCGTGCAGGTGCTCGAGGGCGAGAACGCCATCGCCAGGAACCGCGAAGTGATGGGCGCCACCAACCCCGAGAAGGCGGCCGACGGCACCATCCGCAAGGAATTCGCGCTGTCGATGGGCGAGAACTCGGTGCACGGCTCCGATGCGCCAGAGACGGCCGCCGCGGAAATCGCCTACTGGTTCTCCGAGACCGAAATCGTCGGCTGACGTTTTTACCGATACAATCGAAAAATAAAGGGCGCCTCTCGCGGGGCGCCCTTTTTTGCTCCCGATCGTGGTTCAGAAAACGTTGCCGTCATAAACCAAATTTTCTCCATTTCATGGCAAGCCTCAGGCCCGGAAGGAGAGATATGACGCTCTAGGAAGTTGTTGTCGAAGGACTTTTCGCTTCATGATCGATCCGCTGGATCCAGGTACCTATGTGCGTCTCGACGCTTTGCGCGTCGGAATCGTCGACGACAGCGCCTATTTCCGCAAACTGGCGGAAACGATGCTCACCGCCTTCGGAGTCCGCGTCATCCTGCAGGCCGCGACCGAGGCGGAAGCGCTCACCATGGTCATGACGCAGTCGCCCGACGTCCTTCTGCTCGACTGGAACCTCGGAACGGCCGGCAACGGCGCCGCGCTGCTCGATCTGTTGCGCCGCCATCCCGACGAGCGGGTGTCGACGCTCGCCGTCGTCATGGTGACCGCCTATGCCGACAAGCGCCGCATGCTGACGGCGGTGGATCTCGGCGCCAACGACGTGCTCGTCAAGCCGCTGTCGCCCCGCCGCCTCTACGAGCGCCTCGCCGAGCTGTCGTCGGTGCGGCAGGTCTATGCGCGCCGGAGCGGCCGGCTGGTGCCGGCGGTGCCGCCGGCCAAGGTCATCCACGAAGGCCCGAGCGAGATCATCCACGTGCGCTCGCCCCTCCACGGCAAGCCGATCCGCTGATCCTGGTTGCCGCGGCGTCGGCTTTCTGGCTAAATCGCGGACATCATGACCAATTCCTTTCGCACCCTGAAGCTCGCGCTCGCCCAGGCCAACCCGGTGATGGGCGACATTTCCGGAAATCTCGACAAGGCGCGGCAGGCGCGTGCCGAGGCGGCGCGGCTCGGCGCCGATCTCCTCGTCCTGCCCGAGCTCTATATCGTCGGCTACACGCCCGAGGATCTGGTGCTGAAGCCGGCCATTCAGCGCGACTGCCGCCGGGCGGTCGAACGGCTGGCCAGCGAGACGGCGGACGGCGGGCCGGCGGTGCTGGTCGGCACGCCCTGGATGGACGAGACGGGCGCGCTGCGCAATGCCGTCGCCCTCATCGAGGGCGGCGCCGTCGCCGCCCTGCGCTTCAAGGCCGACCTGCCCAACTATTCGGTGTTCGACGAGAAGCGGGTGTTCGTGCCGGGGCCGCTGCCGACGCCGGTGACCTTCCGCGGCGTCCGTCTCGGCCTGCCGGTCTGCGAGGACATCTGGAAGCCTGATGTCGTCGAGCACCTGTCGGAAACCGGCGCCGAGCTGCTCATCGTCATCAACGGCTCGCCCTATCGCTGGACGGTGACGCGCGAACGCCTCGACATCGCCACCGCCCGCGTCGTCGAAAGCGGCCTGCCCATGGTCTACGTCAACACCGTCGGCGGCCAGGACGAACTGGTGTTCGACGGCGCCAGCTTCGGGCTCAACCCGGACCACGAGCTGGCCTGTCGCCTGCCGGCCTTCCGCGAGGCGTTGGCGCTGGTCACGCTCGCCGAGGGCGAGGAGGGCTGGCGGATCGTTGCCGGCGATGTCGCGCCCTATCCGGACGTGCAGACGGCCAACTGGCTCGCCTGCGTCACCGGCCTGCGCGACTATGTCGAGAAGAACCGCTTCCCCGGCGTGGTGCTCGGCCTGTCGGGCGGCATCGATTCGGCCGTGGTGGCGGCGATGGCGGTCGACGCCTTCGGCGCGGACAAGGTCCGCTGCCTGATGCTGCCCTACCGCTACACGTCGGCCGACAGCCTGGAGGACGCGGCGCAATGCGCCGCCGCGCTCGGCGTTCCCTATGATGTCGTCGCCATCGCCGATCCGGTCGAGGGCTTCCTGAAGGCGCTCGGGCCGCTGTTTGCCGGCACGCAGGTCGACACCACCGAGGAAAACCTGCAGTCGCGCGCCCGCGGCACCATCCTGATGGCGGTTTCCAACAAGTTCGGGTCGATGGTGCTGACCACCGGCAACAAGAGCGAGATGTCGGTCGGCTACTGCACGCTCTACGGCGACATGAACGGCGGCTTCAATCCGATCAAGGACCTCTACAAGATGCAGGTCTACGGCCTCGCCGAATGGCGCAACGCCCATCGGCCGGACGGCCTGAAGGGCCCGGCCGGCGAGGTGATCCCCAGGCGCATCATCACCAAGGCGCCGACCGCCGAGCTCAGGGAGAACCAGACCGACCAGGACAGCCTGCCGCCCTATCCGGTGCTCGACGGCATCCTCAACGGCCTCGTCGAGGAGGAGAAGACGGTGGCCGAGCTGATCGCCGCCGGCTTCGAGGAGGCGACGGTGCGCCGCGTCGAGCACCTGCTCTATATCGCCGAGTACAAGCGGCGGCAGGCGGCGCCCGGCGTCAAGATCACCACCAAGAACTTCGGCCGCGACCGCCGCTATCCGATTACAAATAGGTTCAGGGACCGGGGCTGAAGTCCGCATTCCACCGGACTGGTCTCTGCTACGACTAAAGTCGAACATCGCTTCGCCGCCTGCCATATTGGCGGCGGAGCGATGCCATGCCGTTCGATCTTCTCACCGTCGTCCGGGCCGTCCACGTGCTGGTCGTCACCTTCTGGATCGGCGGCATCTTCTACGTCACCTTCGTCCTGCATCCGGCGATCATCCGGGCGGCGCCGCCGGAAGGCCGGCACAAGCTGTTCAAGGCGATGCACCATCCGTTCGGCAAGCTGACGCGCTGGTCGATCGTGCTCGTCGGCCTCACCGGCCTCTACATGCTGGCCGACATGGACATGTGGGAGCGCTTCCTCGATCCGCATTCCTGGTACCTGCACCTGATGGTGCTGGTCTGGGGCTTCGAGGCGTTCATGCGCTTCGTCTACGGGCCGTTGCACATGCATCCGAGGAACGACCGGTGGGCGGAGACCAGGCCCGACGCGGTATTCGCCGGCATGGTGCAGCGGCAACGCGCCATCGGCCTGATATCGATCCCGGCCATCCTGGCGGCGGTGATGGGCGCCCACGGCTATCTGCCGTTCTGAACGGCGGGCAAGACCGTCACTTGTAGGGCGGAATGGGGATCGCCCGGTAGGCGGCGCGCAGCGCCGCGCTCCAGCGTTCGCGCAGGTCGTGGAAATAGGGTTCGCCCGCTTCGATGCGGTGCAGGATGTCGTGGGCGATGGCGTCGCGCTTCACCGTCACCAGGTCGATCGGCATGCCGACGCCGAGGTTGGAGCGCATGGTGGAATCCATCGAGATCAGGCCGAGCTTGGTCGCCTCGATCAGGTCGGTGGCGAAGGTGATGGCGCGGTCGAGCACCGGCTTGCCGTATTTATGCTCGCCGATCTGCAGAAAGGGCGTGTCCTCGGTCGCCTCGATGAAATTGCCCTGGCGGTAGACCATGAACAGGCGGAGGCGCCCCTTGGCCACCTGGCCGCCGACCAAGAGGGTCACCTCGAAGCCGGCGTTGGACTGTTCCAGCGCCTCGCCGTCGATGCGGTAGACCTCGCGCACGGCGCGGCCGACGAGCTGGGCCGTCTTGAACATCGACGGCGTGGTCCAGATGGTCTCCGTCTGGCCGGTGTCCTTGTTCTCGATGCCCTCGTTGAGGAAGGACAGCACGGCCTGGGTGATGGCCAGGTTGCCGGCGGTGGCCACCGCGATCATCCGGTCGCCCGGCTTCTCGAAGATGTGCAGCTTCTTGTACTGGGAGACGTTGTCGAGACCGGCGTTGGTGCGCGTGTCCGCGATCATCGTCAGGCCTTCCTTGACGAGGATGCCAACGCAATAGGTCATCTCTTTCTCCCGAGCGGCCAGAATTCCGTTCTGTTTAGAACATCGGTCTCTGATTCCAAAGCGTCATTTGAAGCGGACGGCCGGGGCCGGGCGCAACATTGCCTTCGCGGGGGAGACGGCAAAGAAAAGGCCGGATATCCAGCTGGATATCCGGCCTGAAGTCTGCGATCGCCCGCACGGACAACGCGGGGAGCCGATCGTTTGGCGGAAACCGCCGAAGCACCACCGTCGCAGGAAGGGAGTGACTGACCCACGGCGACGAAGACGACGGGCGCCGCGCGACCAGCGACCGTCCTCCCTTGAACAACCAGGCTCGGCCTGGAGACGATGCGACACCATCTGAAAGCGCTTCGGCGGCAGCAATTCGCGTCGGCGCTCTCTTGTTGCAAATGATTATCATTTCTACCCCGTCATCCTGCCGCCGGACAATCCGGGAAAATGCGGGGAGGGGCGAAATTCTTGAGGTTGAATGTCCGAAAATGCAAAAAAAGCGGGCGCGGCACCCTTCGAGATGCCGCGCCCGCCTCAGGCCGTATGGGTCGTCTTTTCTCAGCCGTAGTAGGCGGCCGTGTAGAGCGCCTTGACGTCGGTCACCGAGGGAGTACCGGGGTTGGTCAGCGTGCAGGGATCGGCGAAGGCGTTCTCGCTCATGCGGTTCAGGACCGTCTTGAACTTGGCCTCGTCGAAGTCGACCTCGTCGCAGTCCTTGAAGGTCGAGGGAATGGCCAGCTTCTTGTTGAGATTGCGGATCGCCTGAGCCAGGTCGTCGATGCCGAGCAGCCGCTCCGCATAGGCGTACTTGTCGGTGAACTGCCGGTTGAAGTCGATGACGTAGGGCAGCATGATGGCGTTGGCGAGACCATGGGTCACGCCGAACTCGCCGCCGATCTTGTGGGCCATCGAGTGCACGAGGCCGAGCGAGGCGTTGGTGAAGGCCATGCCGGCCAGCGCCGAGGCGTTGTGCATGTTGAAGCGCGCCGTCTTGTCGGTGGGCGTCGTGTAGGCCTTTTCGAGGTTCTCCAGCACCAGCTTGATCGCTTCCACCGCGTAGGGGTCGGTGAACGAGGTGGCGGCGATGGAGGCCACCGCCTCGACGGCGTGGCACATGACGTCCATGCCGGTGTTGGCGGTGACGTTGGGCGGCATCACCATCGGCAGGGCGGGATCGAGGATGGCGATGTCCGGCACCATGTCGGCGGCGACGATCGGATACTTGATGTGGTTCTTGGTGTCGGTGATCACCGAGAAGGCGGTGATTTCCGAAGCGGTGCCGGACGTCGAGGGAATGGCGACGAAGCGGGCCTTGCTCCGGAGCGGCGGCATGGCGCCGACCGGGATGATGTCCTCGAAGGTGAGGTTCGGATGCTCGTAGAAGCACCACATCACCTTGGCGGCGTCGAGGGCCGAGCCGCCGCCGATGGCGACGATCCAGTCGGGCTCGAAGTCCTGCATGGCCTTGGCGCCGCGCCAGACGGTTTCCACCGACGGGTTGGGCTCGACGCCGTCGATGACGATCGAATCGATGCCGCCCTGCTTCAGGATGGCGATCGCCTGGTCGAGGAAGCCGAAGCGCTTCATCGAGCTGCCGCCGGTGACCAGCGCCGCCTTCTTGCCCTTGAGATCGGCAAGCTTGGCGAGCGACCCTTCGCCATAGATGATGGTGCGGGGAATGGAGAAGTTCATCACGGTCATGTCTGTCTCCTTGTCGGAACGAGGGGAGGGCTCGTCCGGACATGAGGGGTCCGTTCCGGCTCCCTGCGGGAGACGGGTGGCAGGCGGGCTCTCGATTGCGAATTCTGGCGTGGAGTCAGGAGGTTGACCGACGCCTGAGGAGCGATTTCCTGATGCCTAGATCAAACTTTGGCGGCGGAAACACAAGCCACTTAAAAACGTTTAAGTCCTTGGGGTTGCGATATAAACGGTTTACCTGCCAATCATTGTCATCTAGGCCGTTCACGCTCTATCGGGGGCCTTTCGGAGCGGGGGGGCCACGGGCTCGGTCACAGGCGTTTCGTTGCGCTGGGAGCGGAAGGCCGCGAAGCCTCCTGAAGACGGCGCGCCGCGGGCAATGGTGAACGGCGCGATTTGGCCTCCACGAGCGCGGTCATTCCGCCGATATCGATTTTTTCGGGGAACAATATCGCCCCGAGCCGGTTCGGAGGGGGCGAGACCGAGCGTCTCGACACCGAAAGGAGTGACGAAAATGCCAAATCAAGGCGGAAGCCACGAGCAGCACGTCAAGTCCGGCGAGCAGAGCCACAAGAACGATCCCAAGAAGCAAGGCAGCCAGCAGCAGCACCAGAGCGACAACCGCAATCAAGCCCAACAGGGCGGCGGCCATCGCGGCGGCAGCGGCAACTTTGCCGAAGATCGCGAGCGGGCCTCCGAGGCCGGTCGCAAGGGCGGTCAGTCCTAGCGGTAACAAGGGGAGCCCGCCGGGCGGGCTCCCTTTGCTTTCGCTGCTCGCGCTATGGTGCGGACGACGGGACTCGAACCCGTACTCTCATAGAGAAGCAGATTTTCGTACCACCTCGGCTTTCGCCGCCGCCTTCCGGCGTTCGTGGTCCGGACTGTCCCTTCGCCGTGGCCCCGAAGGCTTTAGGCGCCACCCGTCCAGTCTCTACACCTTCCCTCGAAGAGGGCTTGGCTCGGGATTGGCCTGGGGCATCTGCCCGTTAGCGTTCCCCGACTTTGAGCGGTTCTACTCCACGGATTTCCCCGCGGGCACTCCAATTGTAAAGTCTGCTGCGTCTACCATTTCGCCACGTCCGCGTTGCCAGCGATATTGCCGGCGAAGACGAACGGGTCAAGCCCCGATCGCCACGGACCGACGCGATAAACAGATGGTGGACGGCGCTTCATCGGAGGTCGGAGCGCCGCCCGCGAACAAGGGCGGCTCAGCCGCAGATCGCCGGGGCCGGAACGCCCTTGCCGTCCAGCACCGACAGGCGAACGCTGGCCGTGCCGGACCTGACGAGGCCGATCTCGCTTGCCGCGCCGCGCGCCAGGTCGATCACCCGGCCCTTGATGAAGGGGCCCCGATCGTTGATGCGCACCACCACGGTGCGGCCGTTCTTGAGATTTCGGACCTCGACGAGGGTGCCGAAGGGCAGGGTGCGGTGGGCGGCGGTGCGGGCTCCGGGCCTCATGCGCTCGCCGCTGGCGGTGCGTCCCTGCTCGGCGTACCAGGAGGCTTTGCCGCACTGCGCGAGTGCCGGCGCTGCCTGGTGAAAAAACGCGACCGCCGCGGCGGCCGTGAAAAAAGCGCGCATGGCGCTTGTTTTGAAGGGCATGCAATCAATCCTGTTGAAACCGCGTTGGCAGCGCGGACGAGCCTCCTTAGGGACCACCAGCGGTTACCGGTGATCAGCGACGGGCGCTCAAAACAGGGAGAAATGCGGCGAGAATCAGGCCATGGCTTTTCGGGCCGGACAACCGCAAGTCGGTTCATCCGGCGGAAAGGCCCGCGAATCAGTTATTTACATGGTGAACAAATTTTCACCAGATCAGTCATTGCCCTGACGGGAAATGGGGGGCTGGAAGGCAAAGCCCATGTCCCAGGGGAAGTAGATCCAGGTATCCTGGCTGACCTCGGTGATGAAGGTATCGACCAGCGGCCGGCCCTTGGGCTTGGCGTAGACGGTGGCGAAATGCGCCTTCGGCAGCATGTCGCGGACGATGCGGGCCGTCTTGCCGGTGTCGACGAGGTCGTCGATGATCAGCACGCCGGCGCCTTCGCCGCCTTCGAGGGCGACGACCTCCCGGCTCACCTCCTTGATCACCTGCAGTTCGCCCTGCGAGGTATAGTCGTGGTAGGAGGCGATGCCGACCGTCTCGATGATGCGGATGTTGAGCTCGCGCGCCACGATGGCCGCCGGCACCAGGCCGCCGCGGGTGATGCAGACGATGGCCTTCCATTCGCCGTGGCCGGCCAGCCGCCAGGCGAGCGCCCGGGCGTCGCGGTGGAACTGGTCCCAGGAAACGGGAAATGCCTTGGGAGCGAGCGGCTGGGCTTCTTGCGGGGACATCGCGGCGGTCCTCATCGTGATCTGGCTTGGGGCTTTCTCAAATGCCTGTTTCGCGTCGATTTCAATAGTCGGTGAGAGTGCTATCCCCGGCTTTGTCGCGGATGATGGCCGCGAGCATGGCTTCCACCGCCGCCTTGGCGGCCGCCAGCGCCACCGGATCGCGCGAGCGGATCACCAGCTTGGTCGAGAAGTTGCGGGCGGCGAGGATCGGATAGCTGCCGATGGAGACGAGCGGATGCGTCCTCGCCACCTCGGCGAGCGCCGTGCCGATCATGCCTTCGCCGAACGGGCAGTCGACGGTGATCGACTGGACCGGCACGCCGACCTCGAGCTCCTTCTCGACGTTGAGCAGCATGGCCTGCATGATCTTCGGCACGCCGGCCATGACGAAGACGTTGCCGATGTGGAAGCCCGGCGCCTTGGAGACGGGGTTGTCGATCAGCGTGGCACCCACCGGGATGCGGGCCATCCTGAGCCGCGCCTCGGTCAGCTCCTCCGGGGTCGCATAGTGCCGGCGCAGGATCTCGACGGCGTCGGGGTGATGCTCGATGGCGATGCCGAACGCCTTGGCCACCGCGTCGGCGGTGATGTCGTCGTGGGTCGGCCCGATGCCGCCGGTGGTGAAGACATAGGTATAGGCGGCCCTCAGCGCATTGAGCGCCGCCACGATGCGGTCCTCCTCGTCGGGAACGACGCGGATTTCCTTGAGGTCGATGCCGATTTCGGTGAGGAAGGCGGCGATATGGCCGGAGTTGCTGTCGCGGGTGCGGCCGGAAAGGATCTCGTCGCCGATGATCAGGACGGCGGCGGTGAGAGACTGGTTTGTCATGGATATGCGAGCCTTTGGAATCGTCGCCCTGTTGTCGGGGATTCCGGCCGCGGAGACAACCATCAACATTACGCGGAATTAAAGGTCGGCCTCTGTTTCTGCCGCCGGATTGACGCAATCGCGCAAGATAAGGCGCCCATTGCCGGGCACCCGCCCAGCGTTTATTGCTTTCAGGTCGTCCATGCCCGCCGCATTGCCATCGGAACCCGCCGGAACGTCTTCCGCCCAGCCCGGGCGTCTCGCCCGGCTGAAGCCGATCCTCATCGCGGTGGTCGCGGTCCTCATCGTCGGCCTGTCGGTGCTGGCGCTGTCGCGCCTTCTGTCGAATGTCGTCTACGACGACCTGCTCTCGGCGATCGAGGATACGCCCTGGTCGCGGATCGGCCTTGCCCTGCTGTTCACCGCCGGCAGTTTCCTGGCGCTTTCCATCTATGACGTCCACGCGCTGCATTTCGCCGGGGCGCGGCTGCCCTACCGGCTGGTGGCGCTGGCGAGCTTCTGCGCCTATGCCGTCGGCAACATCGCCGGCTTCGGCCCGCTGACCGGCGGCTCCGTCCGCTATCGCTTCTATTCGCCCTTCGGCCTGGAGCCGGAGGCGATCGCCAAGGTGGTCGCCTACGTCGCCGCCGCCTTCGGCTTCGGCCTCGCCTTCGTGGCCGGCCTGGGGCTGACCATTTCCGGGCCGGACCTCGCCGCGCTGATCGGCATGAGCGGCGCCGCGGTGCGCGGCATCGGCCTCCTGATGCTGGCGGGCGTCGCGGCGGTGCTGCTGTTTTCCGCCGCGCGGCGCGGTTCGGTGACGGTGTTCGGCCGGGCCGTCGCGTTGCCCAACCTGCGCGATATCGTCTCGCAGCTCGTCGCCACCTCGGTGGACGTCGCCTGCGCCGCCGCCGTGCTCTACGTGCTGCTGCCGGACGGCGACGTCTCCTTCCCGACGGTGCTGGCCGTATTCTCGGTGGCGATCGGCGCCGGCGTGCTCAGCCACCTGCCGGGCGGCGTCGGCATCTTCGAGACCATCGTCGTCGGCGCGCTCGGCACGCGCCTGCCGATCGACGGCGTCATCTCGGCCCTGCTGCTCTATCGCATCGTCTACTACGTGGCGCCGCTCGTCGTCGCGGTCGCCGCCATGATCGTCAGCGAGGCGCGGCGGGCGACGATGGCCAGCCCGGCGCTCACCGCGGCGGTGTCCGGCATCGCGCCGATCATGCTCGGCACGCTCGCCATCGTGCTCGGCGCCATGCTGGTGTTCTCCGGCGTGACGCCGCCGGCCGACGCTCGCCTCGACCTGATGGACGCCTTCATTCCGCTGCCGCTGGTCGAGGGGGCGCATTTCGTCGGCTCGGTGATCGGCATCTTCATGATCGTCGCCGGCCGCGGCCTGGTCCACCGGCTCGACGGCGCCTGGTGGCTGGCGCTGGTGCTGACGGCGCTGTCCATTCCGCTCGCCCTCTTGAAGGCGCTGGCGATCGGCGAGGCGGTGCTGTTCGCGCTGCTGATCGTCGGGTTGGTGTCCAGCCGGCATCTCTACACGCGGCCGGCCTCGCTGCTGCACGACCGGCTGAGCCCGGCCTGGTGGCTGTGCATCGCCTCGATCCTGGCGCTGGCCGCCGGCATCCTGTTCTTCGTCTACAAGGAAGTGCCCTACAGCCACGATCTCTGGTGGCAGTTCGAGATGTCGGCCGCCGCGCCGCGCTCGCTGCGCGCCGCCGTCGGCATCGGGCTCGCCACCGCCGCCGTGGCCGCCTGGCTGCTGATCCGGCCGCCGTCCGGCCGCATCGAGCCGCCCAGCGCCGACGATCTCTCCCGCGCCGTGGCCATCGTCGCCGGCACCGGCCATGCCGCGGCCAATCTCGTGCGGATGGGCGACAAGAACCTGATGTTCTCCGACGACGGCGCCGCCTTCCTGATGTACGCCAAACGCGGCCGCTCCTGGATCTCGCTCGGCGATCCGGTCGGCGCCGAGGCGGGCCGGCGCGAGCTCGTCTGGCGGTTCATCGAGACGGCCCGCGCGCATGGCGGCCGCGCCGTATTCTACCAGGTGCCGGCCGACAGCCTGGCGCTCTACGCCGATGCCGGACTGTCCGCCTTCAAGCTCGGCGAGGAGGCGATCGTCGATCTCGCCGCCTTTGACATCAAGGGCACGCGGCGCGGCAACCTGCGCAACGCCATCAACAAGGCCGAGCGCGACGGCGTCGTCTTCGAGGTGGTGCCGCCGGAGGGCGTGCCGGCGATCCTCGACGAGCTTGCCGCCGTGTCGAAAAGCTGGCTGGAGGCGCGCAAGGCCCGGGAAAAGGCCTTCTCGCTGGGCGCCTTCGAGCCGGATTACGTGGCCTCGCAGCCGGTGGCCGTCCTGAAAAAGGCCGACCGCATCTTCGCCTTCGCGACGCTGATGATCTCCGGCGACGGCCGCGAGGCGGCGATCGACCTGATGCGCTTCACGCCGAAATCCGCCAACGGCACCATGGAGCTGTTGTTCACCCGCGTGCTGCTGCACTTCAAGGCGGCCGGCTTTGCCGCCTTCAGCCTCGGCATGGCGCCGCTCGCCGGCCTTTCCGACAGCCCGATGGCGCCGCTCTGGCACAAGCTCGGCCGCGCCGCCTTCGAGCACGGCAACGCCTTCTACAATTTCCACGGTCTGCGCGCCTTCAAGACCAAGTTCGATCCGGTCTGGCGGCAGCGCTACATGGCGGTGGCCGGCGGCCTCAACCCGCTGCTGGCGCTCGCCGACGTGACCTTCGTCATCTCCGGCGGCCTCAAGGGAGCCGTTTCCAAATGAAGCGACTGATACTTTTCGTCATGGTCGGCGTCCTCACGGCGGCCGGCATCGCGACGGGCGCCTTCCTCTATCTTTTCCCCCACCTGCCGGTCGACAGGACGGACACGCTCGGCATCGCCGAGGTGATCACGCCGCGCGATGAGCCGAGCGGCATCGTCTTCCTGCTGTCGGGCGATGGCGGCTACGGCTTCTGGGACCGCGTCAAGGCCCGCCGCTACGCGGCGAATGGCGCCGTCGTCGTCGGCATCGACACGCCCGCCACCTTCGCCAAGGCGGAAAAGCTGTCCGACGATTGCGTCTACTTCGTCTCCGACGTCGAGCAGGTCAGCCAGAACATCCAGCGCGTGCTGGACGTCGACAGCTATCATTCGCCGCTGATCGTCGGCGACGGCCTCGGCGGCACCTTCGCGCTGGCGCTGGCCGCCCAGTCGCCGGACGCCACGATCGGTCGCACCATCGCCGTCGATCCGCGCGCAACGCTGCCGCTTCGCAAGGAGCTGTGCAGCGAGGCAAAGCACGCGCGGGCCGCCGACGGCCGCGGCTGGGTCTACGAGCTTCAGAAGGGGCACCTTCCCGACCCGATCGACGTCTATCTGACCCGCCATGCCGATCCGGCCGGCGCGGCTCATGTCGACGAGCTGGTCCGGTCGGGCTTTGCCGTCGCCACGGCCAAGAGCGTCAAAGGCGCCGGCCGGACGCTCGACGGCGCGGTGTTCGACCAACTGGTCAAGGCGGACGACAACGGTTCGCCGCTGGCCGGCATCCCGATCACCGTGGTGGGCGCCAACCCGACGCACGACACCATGGCGATCATCTATTCCGGCGACGGCGGCTGGCGCGACATCGACGCCGAGATCGGCGGCTATCTCGCCAAGGCCGGCGTGCCGGTGGTCGGCATCGATTCGCTGCGCTACTTCTGGAACGACATCGACCCGGCCGACGCCGCCGACGACCTCGCCAAGGTGATCGACGCCTATACCCGGAAGTGGAACGTCCACAAGGTGGCGCTCGTCGGCTATTCGTTCGGCGCCGACGCGCTGCCGGCGATTTACGACGCGTTGCCGGCCGACCACAAGGCCAGCGTCAATCTGGTGTCCCTGCTCGCCTACACCGGCGCGCGGCAGTTCGAAATCCAGGTCTCCGGCATTCTCGGCGGCAAGACCGACCCGAACGGACCGTCGACGCTGCCGGATCTCGAAAAGATCGAGCCGGCCAAGGTCCAGTGCATCTACGGCAGCGAGGACGAGGAGACCGCCTGCGTCCGCCTTCCGAAGGACAAGGGCTTCAGCCTGCGCGTCCATCCGGGCGGCCACCATTTCAACGACGACTACAAGCCGGTGGCCAAGGATATTCTCGACCGCCTCGTTCCGCCGGCCGCCACGCCGGCGGCGTTGGAGGCGAAGGCCACGCCTTGACGGCGGCGGCCGGAACGGGGAACAAGACGCCATGCGCTTTCCCGTTCCGCTGGTGCCCGGCCGGCTCGTCCGCCGCTACAAACGCTTTCTCGCCGACTGCCGTCTCGACAGCGGCGAGGAGGTGACCGCCCACGTCGCCAATTCCGGCTCCATGCTCGGGCTCGCGACGCCCGGCGCCCGCGTCTATCTCGCCCGCTCGGCCGATCCGAAGCGCAAGCTCGCCTGGAGCTGGCAACTGGTCGAGGCGGATGGCGCCTTGGTCGGCATCGACACCGGCCTGTCCAACCGCATCGTCGCCGAGGCGATCGCCGAAGGGCGGATCCCGGCGCTCGCCGGCTACCGGACGCTCCGCCGCGAGGTGCCCTACGGCGCGCGCAGCCGCGTCGACATGCTGCTCGAAGGCGAGGGGCGGCCGCCCTGCTATGTCGAGGTGAAGTCCGTCACCTTGTCGCGCCGGCCGGGAATTGCCGAATTTCCCGACGCGGTCACCGCGCGCGGGGCGCGGCATCTCGCCGAGCTGGCTGCCATGGCAAGCGCCGGCGCCCGCGCCGTTCTTCTCTACCTCGTGCAGCGCGGTGACTGCCGCCGTTTCGAAATCGCCGCCGATATCGATCCCGCCTATGCGGCGGCGGCGCTGGCGGCCCGCGCGGCCGGCGTCGAAATGCTGGTGGCGCGCGCCGACGTCAGCCCGGCGGGAATCGAAATCCGGTCCGATTTCTGACAGAATGATGAACCAGAGCCGTGTACTCGGCGCGGTGCTTGGGTATATGACGACGAAAACGCGAAGCCGTCCGGCTTCCAATGCCAGACTGAGGTTGGTTGATCCGATGATCAATTACGTCGACGCGGCGGTCGCCCCGCTGCGCAACACCGGAGATATTCGCCTTTACGGCGCCGCCGACTTCGAGGGCATGCGCAAGGCTTGCCAGATCGCCGCCGGCTGCCTCGACGACCTCGTCGATATCGTCAAGCCGGGCGTCACCACCCAGGCGATCGACGATTTCGTCTATGGCTACGGCCGCGACCACGACGCCCTGCCGGCCGACATCTACTACCGCGGCTACAAGAAGTCGGTCTGCACCTCGATCAATCATGTGGTCTGCCACGGCATTCCCGACGAGAAGCCGTTGCGCGAGGGCGACATCGTCAACATCGACGTCACCTTCATCCTCGACGGCTGGCACGGCGATTCCTCGCGCATGTATGGCGTCGGCGCCGTCAAGCGCGCCGCCGAGCGGCTGATCGACGTGACGCATGAATCGCTGATGCGCGGCATCGCCGCCGTCCGGCCGGGCAACACCACCGGCGACATCGGCGAGGCCATCCAGAAATACGTCGAGAGCGAGCGCTGCTCGGTGGTGCGCGACTTCTGCGGCCACGGCGTCGGCAAGCTGTTCCACGACACGCCCAACATCCTGCACTACGGCCGCAGGGGCGAGGGGCCGGTGCTGAAGCCGGGCATGATCTTCACCATCGAGCCGATGGTCAATCTCGGCCGGCCGCACGTGAAGGTGCTCAGCGACGGCTGGACGGCGGTCACCCGCGACCGCTCGCTGTCGGCCCAGTTCGAGCATGCCGTCGGCGTCACCGACACCGGCTGCGAGGTGTTCACGCTGTCGCCGAAGGGCTTGTTCAAGCCGCCGCTGAAGGTCGCTTGATATCAACTCGCGAAGATGCTGACGCATCCGCTCGTTGGAGCCATCACGAATTTCTCATGTGCATCAGGGGCATGAGAAATTCGTGATCGGAATGCCAAGGGTCATTTTCAATGCCCTTGGCATGGCCGTGCTTCCTACTTCAGAAGCCCGCCGCCATCGGACAGCCGGGGTTGGCGCAGGTCGACGGATTGCAGGCCGGCTCCGCCGCGAAGGAGGCCTTGGCCGCGCCGAGGCTGGGCGCCATCAGCGCCTTCTCGACCCGCGCGACGCCGCAGGACGGACAGGCGTAGTCGGGCTTTCTCGCCTCCCAGTCGGCCATGCCGCCGAACCAGTCGTCGAAGTCGTGGCCGCAGGCGGCGCAGTGCAGGTTGTAGTGGATCATGGCGAGGCCGTGGTCTCTCGTTGTCGGTCGGCGATAGGTCGCCGCGACGGTCCATCCTGTCAAGCGCAGTCTCCCGGATGGAAGATCGCAAGCCGCAAGGCCGCCACAGGTCGGTCTTCGCGCCATCGCAATCCTCGGGCAGGATCGCGCCATCGGGCCAAATCGTTCCCCGGGGGAGATCAACGTGAAATCGATGCCGCTTGCCGCCGCGCTTCTTGCCGCCGCCTCGCCTCTCGTGCTCGCCACGGCGGCCCTTGCCGCCGACAAGGTGGGCTCCGTGCTGCTGTCGTCGGGCGGCCTGGCCGAGATCGTCCGCACCGTCGATCTTGCGGAAGGGGAGAGCCGCCTGGCGCTGGAAATTCCCGCCGACCAGGCCGACGACGTCCTGAAGAGCCTTCTCGTTAGCGATCCCGCGGGCTCCATCGTTTCGGTCACCCTCGACGGCGCCAACGCCGTCGCCGAGGCGTTCAAGCGCCTGCCGCTGACGCGCGAGGACCTTGCCTCCACCGCCACCATCGCCGCCGCCATGACCGGCTACGCCGCGACCATCGACGACGGCGCCGGCCACAAGGCGAGCGGCGTCATTCTCGGCGTCGCCAAGGTGCCCCGCGCCACCGCAGGGCAGCCGATCGAGCTGCCGGCGGTGGCGCTGCGCCAGGACGACGGCAGTTTCGCCGAAGTGCTGCTCGGCCCCGGCGCGGCCATCGTGTTCGCCGACAAGGAGTTGCAGGCGCGCCTCGATGCGGCGATCTCGACCGTCCGCGCGGCGGCCGACGCCGGTTTCCGCACGCTCGGCATCGAAACGACGGGCAAGGGGCAACGGACGGTGCGGCTTTCCTACGTGGTGGCGGCGCCGGTGTGGAAGGCGGCCTACCGCATCGTGCCGGCCGAGGGCGGCAAGTTTCGCGTCCAGGGCTGGGCGGTGCTCGAGAACGGCAGCGGCGAAGACTGGAGCGACGTTCGCCTGACGCTGTCGTCGGCCAATCCGGTGGCGCTCCGGCAGCGGCTCGTCGACATGTACTGGCGCGACCGCCGCGAGGTGCCGCTGCTGCTGCCGGGCGGCGACGTCAATCTGCTGGTCGATGGCGCGCAGGCGGGCGGCGCTTCGCAGGAGATGTACGGCATGCCCGGCCAGGCGGACCTCGCCGCGGAGGCGCCACCGCCGCCCATGGCGATGCGGGCCCTGGCCATGCCGGCGCCGGCCGCGCCGTCGCGCGGGCCGGAGGCGGTCTCGGTCGAAGGCGACGTCGGCGTCAGCTTCACGCTGCCGCAGCCGGTGACGCTGAAGGCGGGGGCGACGCTGACCGTGCCGATCATCGATGCCGATCTCGACGCCGACGTCGTCTCGCTGTGGCGGGAGGGCAGCGGCAGCGCGCCGCAGGCGGCTGTCTTCCTGTCCAACACCACGGGCAGGAGCGTGCCGCCCGGCATCTTCACCGTCTACGGCGCGGACGGCTATCTCGGCGATGCGCAGGTGGCCGGCATTCCGCCCGGCGAGAAGCGCTTCGCCGCCTTTGCCGCCGATCCGAAGACGCGGGTTGCCAGCGAGCGGCAGCAGAAAACCGACATCGTCGGCCTTTCCGGCGGCGATGGCGTGCTGACCGTGAGGCGGTCGACAGTCTGGACCACCCTCTATCACCTCGCCGCTCCCAAGGACGAGGCGCGTACGGTGATGATCGATCACGCCCGCGTCGCCGGCACCGAAGCGACGACCGATGGCGAGGTGGTATCCGACGAGCCGGGGCGGCTGCGCATCAGGACGGGCGTTGCGGCCGGCGCCGCGAAGGATATCCGGGTGACGGAAACGCGCACCGACGCCGAGGCCGTCCACCTCGTCGACAGCGATCCCGACACCCTGCTGTTCTATGCCTCGACCCGGAATATCGAGCCGGCGGTGGCCGAGAAGCTGAAGGCGATCGCCGCCATCAAGGGGCGGGTCGGCGAGGCCGAACGGGCGATCGAGCGGGCCGAGCAGGCGGGCCGGCGCCAGGCCGACGAGCAGGGGCGCATCCGCGCCAATCTCGAGGCTTTGCCGGAAACCTCCGATAGCGCCAAGTCCTACATCGCCAAGCTCGCGGAGAGCGAAAAGGCGATCGAGGAGGCCGAGGCCGCCCGGGCCGAGGCGCAGACAAGGGCCGACCGGGAGAAGGCGGCGCTCGACGCGGCGCTCGCCGCGTTCTGAGACCTCATGCCGGCGTCTCGCTCCGCAGGCCGTAGATGGGCTCCCAGCGAAGCCATTTCTCCCGCACCGCTGCGTCGAGATCGACGCCGGCGGCGCGGGCGAACAGCAGAAGCTGGCAGAATACGTCGGCCACTTCGGCGGGAAGCTGCGCCGCTCCATCGTCGGCATCACGGCGCGAACGGCCGGTCCGGCTCAGCCACGCCTGAGTCATCTCGCCCATTTCCTCCTGCACCTTCAGGAGGAACCAGTCGCCACCCCGGTCGATGGCATAGGTGGCGGCATAGGCAGCCGAGATCGCCTCGAGGCGATCGGCGAGGGCGTTGAGAGACGGAGCGGACATGCGAATTCTTCCTTCAGTCGTTCCGAGGAAGAGAACACGCTGCCGGTCGCGATGCTGTCAGTATGCCTTGCCGCCAAATCTGCTAGGCTGCGCTTGCTCCACACGGAATCGAACATGGGCGACTTTCAGGACGGCAAGGTCAACCCGCCGCATTACACCGGCCACCGCGAACGGCTGCGCGAGCGCTTCCGCACCGGCGGTGACGAGGCGATCGCCGACTACGAGCTCCTGGAGCTGATCCTGTTCCGGTCGATCCCGCGCCAGGACGTCAAGCCGCTCGCCAAGGAGCTGCTGGCCGCCTTCGGCTCTTTCGCCGAGGTAATCGGCGCCTCGAAAGCGCGCCTCAGGACGATGAAGGGCATCGGCGAGGCGACCATTCTCGACTTCAAGGTGGTGCATGCCGCGTCGCGCCGCATCGCCCGGTCGGGCGTGGTGAAGCGGCCGGTCCTGTCGTCCTGGCCGGCGGTGATCGACTATTGCCGCACCGCCATGGCCTACGAGGACCGCGAGCAGTTCCGCGTGCTGTTCCTCGACAAGAAGAACCGGATGATCGCCGACGAGGTGCAGCAGACGGGCACGGTCGACCACACGCCGGTCTACCCGCGCGAGGTGGTGAAGCGGGCGCTGGAGCTCGCTGCCACGGCATTGGTTCTCGTCCACAACCATCCCTCCGGCGATCCAGCACCGTCACGGGCCGACGTCACCATGACCAAGCAGGTGATCGACGCCGCCACGCCGCTCGGCATCACCGTGCACGATCACATCATCATCGGCCGCGACGGCCATGCCAGCCTGAGGGGGCTGCAACTGATCTGAGGAAGCCGGTTCCGGCCTGTCGGGGCGCCGGCCGCCGGCACGATGCCCGCACTGCAAATGCTGCCCGGCCGCTGATATTCTGCCGAAGCAGTGCTAGAAGCTGTCGGTCCGCCTGCGGCCTCGACAGGGTCGGCAACGCGTCCCATAGTGGTCGTTCGGTAGGTCAAATCCATGACGGATCTCGCCATTCTGAAATATTGGCGATCGGCGGTCGCCGACAGTGCGATCGGAGACGCCTGCCTGACGGGCAGGATGGTCGAGGAATTTCGCAGCCTGTCGCGCGAGGAAGCCGAGACTGGTGTTCTTGGCCGAGAGGCCGTCGATTGGCTGTTTGCCGGGGTACCGGAGCATGTGCGGCGCATCGCCGTCAGCTACCGCCCCCTCCATGTGCGCCGGCAGAGTCGGCATGCCAGATCGCGCGCTGACGGCCTCCCGCTGGAGGTCACTCCGATCGTGACCGAAGCGCAGGTCACGCGCGAAGGCCGGATCATTCCCAATCAGAGCGTCATTGCGCGGGATATTCTCGATCCGCTGGCGCATGGCGCCTTCTCGGTCGGACGCGTCGCCGACCTCGACAGCTTTCTGACGGCCCGGCCCTTTCCGCTCAAGGAGGAAGATCCGGATCTTTGGCAGAACTATCGGGACCACTGGCAACGGATGATGGCCGAAGTCGGCGGTAACTGGCCGGCTTCGGACCCGGAATACCAGATCGTGGGGCATGGGCTGATTCGACCCGCGACCGAGGCGGCCGATACGGTGAGGCATATCCTGTCCTTGCTCGACACGTTGATCCACGAGCAGCCGGAGAGCCCGCTTCTGGCGAATTTCGCACGCAAGACCCCCTGCGATATCGAAGCCGTGCGCCAGGCCCCCTTCCCACTGGCGGAACGTCTCGGCCATTCCAGCGACGAGTTTCCCATCGCGGACCATCAGCGCGAAGTGCTTGCACATCTGGCGGTGGCGCGGGACGGCGACATCCTTGCCGTGAACGGCCCTCCGGGTACCGGAAAGACGACGATGCTCCTGTCGGCAATCGCCGGGGAATGGGTGCGCTCCGCGCTGGAGCAGGACAATCCGCCCGTGATCGTCGCGGCCTCCACCAACAATCAGGCGGTCACGAACATCATCGACGCCTTCGGCAAGGACTTCGGCCGAGGTGAAGGTCCGTTTGCAGGGCGCTGGCTGCCGGATATCAAGAGCTTTGGACTGTTCCTCGCGGCAGCCAGCAGGGAAGCGGAAGCCTCGGCAAAATATCAGACCGAGCGCTTTTTCCATAAACTTGAAACGCCGGAATATGTGAGCCGCGCCGGCGCGGCCTATCTCGAGGCGGCTCGGAACGCCTTGCCGCACCTGAAGCAGGTGAATGTGACGGCTGTCGTCGCTGCCCTGCGGCAGCGCCTGCGAGAGGAAAGCGCTTTGCTCGTTCGGGCCGATGAGGCTTACGCGAAGTACCGCGGAGCAGAAAACGCTGTCCGCCGGCTCCTCGGGGATGATCCGGAAGCCGCCTTTGCAAGACGCCGCGATGCGATGAAGCGCGGCACAGCCGAAAAGGCCGAAGCCGACGCGCTCCTGCACAAATGGGAAGGTTGGCTGGCGGCCGAACCGATGCTGCTTTCGCTGTTCGGCTTTCTGCCGCCGGTTGCGAAAAAGCGGGCTCTGCGAGCACGGCTGTTCCTGCGCGAAGCGGGTGCGCCCGATGACCTTGCCGCGGCCGGCCGGGTCGATGCCATCGACAACCGGCTGAAGACCTGTTCGAGCGATATTGCGGCGCGAGCCAATGAGGCTGCGAAAGCTTGCGATCAGGCGGAACGCGCCTTGGCAGAACAAAGGCTGCTGGAAAGGGCATGGCGCGCGCTGGCGGCGGCTCTTCTCCCAAACTCGGACGGCGCCGATCTCCGGGAGTTCGATCGCGCGGCCGATCGTTCCGTGCGTTTCCGCCTTTTCCTGCTCGCGACCCATTACTGGGAAGGGCGCTGGCTGCTGGAAATGGAGAAGGCATTGCCGGCGCTCCAGCGGGTGCAGCAAAGCGGGCGCGGCGGCAACGACCGCAGCATGGTCGAACCGATGTGGTGTCGTCGGATGATGCTGACGCCGTGCGCCGTTTCCACCTTCGCGACTTTGCCGCGAAAAATGACCTGTCGTGACAATGCGTCGGGCAGCTATCGCACGGAATATCTATTCAATCATATCGACCTGCTGATCGTCGACGAGGCCGGGCAGGTGCTGCCGGAGGTCGCGGGTCCCTCGTTTGCTCTGGCGAAACGAGCGCTGGTGATCGGTGACACCCAGCAGATCGAGCCAATTTCCACGCTGACCGCCGCCGTCGATACCGGAAATCTGATCGAGGCGGGACTTCTGCCGCCCGGCGGCGGCCGGCAGGCGCTGCAGGCTCTCGATAAGGTCGGCCTTACGTCGCGCGGTGGAAGCACCATTCGGCTCGCGCAGTCGGCCTGCCGCTTCTATCCCTATCCGGAGCTGGAGCGGGGCCTCTATCTCTTCGAGCACCGGCGCTGCTACGACGAAATCATCAGCTTCTGCAACGACCTTTGCTACAAGGGAACCCTGCAGCCGATGCGCGGCCCGGCGAAGGACTGCACGCTGCGGCCGATGGGATATCTCCATATCGACGGCATGGCGATATCGGCGGGCGGCAGCCGGTTCAATCCGCTGGAGGCGCAAACCATTGCCGCCTGGCTTGCCGCCAATGCCGGCCAGTTGAAAGCACGATATGGCAAGCGGCTGGAAGACATTGTCGGAATCGTCACGCCTTTTGGCCGCCAGGTTCGCGAAATCCGCAATGCCTGCGCGGCTCTCGGCATTGACGTCGGACGGCAAGGCATGACTGTCGGCACCGTGCACGCGCTGCAGGGCGCCGAACGCCCGGTGGTCATTTTCTCGCCCGTCTACTCCAAACATGCCGACGGCGGTTTCATCGACCTCTCGCCCAGCATGCTCAACGTGGCGGTCTCGCGCGCGAAAGATGCCTTTCTCGTCTTTGGAGACATGGATACGCTGGCTTCCGCCCCTCCGGGCAGCCCGCGATCCGTCCTTGCGAGCTTCCTTTCCAAGGATAGCGCCAACGAGATGGCCTTCGAAGTGCCATCTCGAACCGATCTTTCCAGAGGGACGCGCACGCTCGAATCCTTGCGCGATGCGGCGGAGCATGACGCCTTTCTTTTGAAGGAATTTGCGAACGCCCGGCGCAGGCTTTGCATTGTCTCCCCGTGGATCAACATTGCGACGATGAAGGAGGTCGGATTCATCGGCGCCATCGCCACAGCCCGCGCCCGGGGCGTCGAGGTGGATATCTACGCCGATCCCCGCCTGACCCGTGATCGCAACAAGGCCGGACAGGACATGTTCGCCGAAGCCGATGAGGCATTGACCGGGATCGGCGCAACGCTCCACGCCGTCCAGCAACTTCACAGCAAGCTGGTATGGGCGGACGACTCCTTGCTTGCGGTCGGCTCGTTCAACTGGTTCAGCGCCCACCGGACCGGCGAATTTGCCCGTCACGAGACCTCGGTCGTCTATCGCGGCAAGCATTTGGGGCCGGAAATCCAAACGCTTGAAGACAGCCTGAAGGCCCGCACTCCAACCTATTGAAATGGAGGCCGGCGAACCGGACGGCCGACAGGGGCGATCAGCGGAAGGAAATCGAGAGGCGATGCCGGGCGTTGCGTCATCTCCCCGATCGCGATGGCCTTCGCCGCGCTTACAATTGCGCACCCAGTTCCGCCGATATCCGCCTGGCCGTTTCCTTGAGCGGGCCGAGCAGGCTGGCGAGCCCGATCTTTTCTAAACGCGCCGTCGACAGCGAGATCGACGCCGCATAGGGCACGCGGCCTTGGATGTCGAACACCGGCGCCGCCACGCAGGAGACGCCGAGCTCGTTCTCCTCGCGATCGAGCGCATAGTTGTCGGCGCGGATGGCGGCGAGCTCGTGGAGCATGTCGGCGTGGTCGACGATGGTGTTGGCCGTCAGCTTGACGATGCCGCTCCGGTGGCTCTGCCAGTAGGCCTCGAAATTGGCCGGCTTGTCGTGGGCGAGGAAGATCTTGCCCATGGCCGAGCAGAACAGCGGCAGGTGCTGGCCGATATAGGTGCGGGTGCGGATCATCCCCACCGTCGGCTCCAGCTTGTAGATCATGATGGCGTGGTCGTCCTCGCGCGTCGAGAAGTTGATCGTCTCGCCGACGTCGAGGTTGAGCGCCTCGAGATGCGGCGCCGCCACGTGGATGATGTTGAGCGACGACAGCGTCTTCTGGCCGATGGCCACGAACTTGGTGGTCAGCCGGTAGCTGCCGGGCGACGGCGCCCGCGTCACGTAGCCGGCGCTTTCGAGGCCCTGCAGCAGGCGGTGCGTCGTGCTCTTGTTGAGCCCGGCCAGCTCCGACAGCTTGGCGAGCGGGCAGCCGTTGGGGAAGTTGCTGAGGATCTCGACGAGCTGAAGGCCACGCAGCAGGCTCTGGCTGCCGGCCGGCGGCTCCTGGCCCGGCGCATTCTCCATCTCGGACATTCACCCGTCTCCCGCGTCGCCTCTGGCGTTCCGCCGATGGATTAGTCCCGGCGAAGGGCGCCGTCAAATGGGTGCCGGCGCCTTCAGGAAACTACGGCATTGACAAAGCCGGAGTCCAGCATATACCAAAATGCAGAACGACATTTTGAAATACGAAATGTTGAGGGCGACGGGAGGACGGCGTGCTCAAGGGTTCGATGGACGACGCGGCCTGGCGGGCCGGGCTGCCGGCCGCCTTGCGGCATATGCTGGAGCGGCTCGCCGATCCGGCGCTGCGGCAGGCGCCGGCCGGCCGCCGCGACCTCGACGGCGACGCCTTCCTGATGGTCAACGACTACGCGACGCAGCCGGCCGAGGCGCTGCGCGCCGAGAGCCACCGCCGCTATTGCGACGTGCAGGTGATGCTGGAGGGGGCCGAGCAGGTGGGTTGGGCGGCGCTCGCCGGCGATCCCGATGCCGCCTACGACGCGGCGGGCGACGTCGCCTACCACGTACCCGGTCCGGTGCTCGCCTGGCACGCCTTCACCGCCGGCGACGTCTTCGTCTTCGCCCCCGACGATATCCATCTGCCCGGCGTGGCGCTTCACCGGCCGGCCCGTGTCCGCAAGCTGGTCGGCAAGCTGCCCTGGACCACGCTCGCCGGCGACTGGCCGCCGGCCGCCGGCTGAGCCCTGAACGAAAACGGATTGCCCGGAAGGAAAGCCATGCTGCATCTCACCCATCAGGACCTGAAGGCCGAGTTCCGGCGCGTCCTCCTTGCCTCCGGTCTTGCGCCCGACAAGGCCGACGCCTGCGCCGGGCTGTTCGCCGACACCACCGAGACCGGCGTCTATTCGCACGGCGTCAACCGCTTCCCGCGCTTCGTCCAGCAGATCCGCGCCGGCCACGTCCGCGTCGACGCCGAGCCGAAGAAACTCCTGTCGCTCGGTGCCATCGAGCAGTGGGACGCCTGCCGCGCCATCGGCAACCTGACGGCCACCGCCATGATGGAACGGGCGATCGCGCTGGCCGCCGAGCACGGTATCGGCCTCGTTGCACTCCGCAACGCCAACCACTGGATGCGCGGCGGCTCCTACGGCTATCAGGCGGCCGAGAAGGGCTATATCGGCATCTGCTGGACCAATTCCATCGCCGTCATGCCGCCCTGGGGCGCTAAGGAGTGCCGCATCGGCACCAACCCGCTGATTGTCGCCGTGCCCGGCGAGCCGGTGACCATGGTCGACATGTCGATGTCGATGTTTTCCTACGGCATGCTGGAGGTGAACCGGCTGGCCGGCCGTCAATTGCCGGTCGACGGCGGCTTCGACGACGACGGCCGGCTGACCCGCGACCCGGCCATCGTCGAGAAGAACCGCCGCATCCTGCCGATGGGCTACTGGAAGGGCTCGGGCCTCTCCATCGTGCTCGACATGATCGCCACGCTGCTCTCCGGCGGCCTGTCGGTGGCCGAGGTGACGGAGGAGATGGACGACGAATACAACGTGTCGCAGGTGTTCGTCGCCGTCGAGGTCGACCGGCTGATCGACCGCGGCACGCGCGACGAGAAGCTGAGGCGCATCTGCGACTATGTGCTGACCGCCGAGCGCTCCGACCCCGCCGAGGCCATCCGCCTGCCGGGCCACGAGTTTCCGCATCTGAAGGCCCGGAATGTCGCGAACGGCATTCCGGTGGACGAGCGCGTCTGGGAGACCATCCGCGCCCTCTGACGGCGGCGGGGAGGGGGAGATTTCGATGAAGTCCAGCTCAATTGCGCCAGAGGCCGATGCGCCGATCCTGTCGATGGCGGGCATCGTCAAGACCTTCGGCCGCGTCGCCGCCGTCGACCGGGTGAGCATCGACGTCAAGCCCGGCAAGATCCTGGCCCTCCTCGGCGAGAACGGCGCCGGCAAGTCGACGCTGATCAAGATCCTGGCCGGCGTCTACAAGCGCGACGGCGGCACCATCCGCTATCATGGCCAGGAAATCGCCTCGGCCGCCGCCGTCGGCCGGCGCGGCAGCCAGCCGATCGCCTTCATCCACCAGGACCTCGGCCTGATCGACTGGATGACGGTGGCCGAGAACATGGCCTTCACCATGGGCTTCCCCCGCCGCTTCGGCCTGATCGACGCGGCCGGCGTGCGCCGGCGCGCCGAGGCGGCGCTCAACTTCGTCGGCACCGACATCGACCCCGACGCCCGCGTCTTCGAGCTGTCGCGCACCGAGAAGTCGCTCTTGGCCATCGCCCGCGCCGTCGCCGTCGACGCCGAGGTGCTGGTGCTCGACGAGCCGACCGCCTCGCTGCCGGCCGACGACGTCAAGCATCTGTTCGAGGTGCTGAACCGCCTGCGCGACAAGCGCGTCGGCATGATCTACGTCACCCACCGCCTCGACGAGGTGGTGGAGATCGCCGACGAGGTCTGCGTCATGCGCGACGGCCGGCAGGTGGCCGGCGGCGCCACCGCGCAATACCAGTTGCGCGACCTCGTGCGGCTGATCGTCGGCGAGGAGAAGCGCGGCGACAAGTGGCGGCCGCTGCCGGTCGGCGCTCCCATCCTGCTGAAGGTCGACGGCCTGACGGTCGGCGACACCGGGCCGGTGTCCTTCACGCTGCAGCGCGGCGAGATGGTGGCCCTGGTCGGCCTGCGCGGCGCCGGCCAGGAGGAGATCGGCCGCTGCCTGTTCGGCAAGCGGACGGCCGCGGCCGGCTCGATCGAGCTCGACGGCCGGCCGATCCGGCCGGCCAGCCCCACCGAGGCGATCGCCGCGGGCATCTCGCTGGTGGCCGGCGACCGGCTCGGCGAGAGCCTCGTCATGACCATGTCGGTGCGCGAGAACCTGTTCCTCAACCCCTGCAACCTCGGCCTCAGGCCGGTCGCCCCCTACGGCACTCACGCCGAAGCGAAAAGCGCCTGGGAGGAGGTGGAGCGCTTCGACGTGCGGCCCCGCCTGATCGACATCGATGTCAGCGCGCTGTCCGGCGGCAACCAGCAGAAGGTGGTGATCGCCCGCTGGATGAAGCTCGGCACGCCGGTGCTGATCCTCGAGGACCCGACGGCCGGCGTCGACGTCGGCGCCCGCGCCGAGATCTACGACCTGCTCAACGCGGCGCTGGAAAAGGGCATCGCCGTGCTGGTCGTCTCGATGGACTTCGAGGAGATCGCCCACATCTGCAACCGCGCCCTGGTGTTCAACCGCGGCAAGGTGGTGGGCGAGCTCACCGGCGGCGACGTCACCTTCGGCAACCTGTTGCATCTGGCCGCCGGCGGCGGCGAGGAGAGGGCGGCCGGCGCCGCCTGAGACATTTGCGGCCGGCGGCGACGGGCGCCGCGGCCGGGCAATCCGACACACCGGGAGAACAAGGTGGCCAGTTCATCTGTCAAATCGACCGCGCTGGAGGAGCGCGTCAGCCTGAAGCGCGACGGCCTCGCGCCGGTCCTCACCCAGGCGGCCACCCGCTACGGCCTGCCGATCCTCTGCGTCCTGTTGATCGTGCTGTTCTCGCTCACGACGCCGTCCTTCGCCTCGATGCTGACCTTGCAGGCCATCGTCGCCAGCAAGGCCAAGATGGCGCTCCTGGCGCTCGCCGCCACCATCCCGATGATCGTCGGCAAGATCGACCTCAACGTCGGCTTCGGCATCGTGCTCTGGCACATTCTGGCCATCAGCCTGCAGGTGACCTACGGCCTGTCCTGGCCGATGGCCGTGCTGATCGTGCTGCTCCTCGCCGCCCTCTACGGCCTGTTCAACGGCATCCTGGTGGCGGTGGCCGACATCGACAGCTTCGTCGCCACCCTCGGCAGCGGCACCACGCTCTATGCCGTCGCCCTCTGGCATTCCGGCGGCCGCCAGATCGTCGGCGACCTGCCCGACGCCTTCCTGATGCTGCACCACACCGAGATCGCCGGCATTCCGGTCGGCGGCTTCTACGTGCTGGCGCTGGCCGTCGTGCTGTGGCTCGTCACCGAGCGCACGCCGCTCGGCCGCTGCATGTACGCCGTCGGCGGCAATCCCAACGCCGCCGGCCTCAACGGCATCCCGGTGACGCGCACCATCATCGGCTCCTTCATCGCCTCCTCGGTGATCACCGGCTTCACCGGCGTGCTGGTGGCGGCCGAGCAGGGCGTCGGCCAGGCCAGCGTCGGCATGGACTACATGCTGCCGGCGCTGGTCGGCGCCTATCTCGGCTCGACCACCATCCGGCCCGGCCGCGTCAACGTCTGGGGCACGGTGGTCGGCGTCGCCATCCTGGCGATCGGCATCGCCGGCATCCAGCAGTTCGGCGGCGCCTTCTGGGTCGAGCCGCTGTTCAACGGCACCACGCTGCTGTTGTCGATCACGCTGGCCGGCTACGCCCAGCGGCGGCGCCTCATGAACCAGAAGGCCGTGCAACGCGGCTCGACGAAGAAGGCGTGAGCCGTCCGTTCACGCTCACCAAAGGGAAAAGGGAGAAAACGCCATGACACGACTTGGATTCTTCATCTCGACGGCCGCCTGCGCGCTCGCCGCCGCCACGCTGCCGGTGCGCGCCGACGCCTTCCTCGACGAGGCCAAGGCGCTGGTCGCCAAGGCGACGGCGCCGGTGTCGGCCTGGGACGGCCCGACGTCCGGCCCGGCCATCGCCAAGGACAAGACCATCGTCTACATCGCCTCCGACATGAAGAACGGCGGCGTGCTCGGCGTCGAGGAGGGCGTCGAGGAAGCCGTCAAAGCGGCCGGCTGGAAGATGGATACGCTCGACGGCGCCGGCTCGGTCAAGGACCAGCTCGCCGCCCTCAACCAGGCGATCGCCCAGAAGCCGGCCGGCATCGTCATCGGCGGCTGGAACCCCAACGTCGCCAAGATCGCCCTGAAGAAGGCGGTGGCGGAAGGCATCGTGCTGGTCGGCTGGCACGCCGTGCCCAAGCCCGGTCCGATCCCCGAATACGGCGTGTTCTACAACGTGACGTCCGACAGCGACGACGTCGCCAGGACAGCGGCCATGTATGCCGTCGCCAAGTCGGAAGGCACGGCCAAGGCGATCATCTTCACCGATTCGCTCTACCAGATCGCCCTCGACAAGGCGAACGCCATGAAGGCGGTGATCGAGAAGTGCGCCGGCTGCAAGGTGGTCGAGTTTATCGACACGCCGCTCGCCGACACCTCCAACCGCATGCCGCAGATGACCTTCTCGCTGATCCAGAAATACGGCGACGACTACCAGTATTCGCTGGCCATCAACGACCTCTATTTCGATTTCATGGCCTCGTCGCTGCAGACGGCCGGCAAGGCGGGCGACGGCGCGCCGTTCAACGTCTCGGCCGGCGACGGCTCGGTGACCTCCTACCAGCGCATCCGTACCGGCAACCACCAGACGGCGACGGTGCCCGAGCCGCTGAAGCTGCACGGCTGGCAGATCGTCGACGAGTTCAACCGCGCCTTCGCCGGGGCCGAGCCGTCGGGCTACGTGACGCCGGTGCATCTGGTCACCAAGGACAACATCGCCTTCGACGGTGGCGACAAGAATGTCTTCGACCCGCAGAACGACTACCAGGGCCACTACAAGGCGATCTGGGGCGTCGAGTAAGCCGCGCGTCGCCAGCCACCATCGTCCGGCGCGAAGACTTCTCCGCGCCGGAAGCCCTTCGCTCGGGAAGATCACCCATGTCGGCCTTTCTCTCCTCCACCGACGGCGTCGCGGCCGGCTTCCTGCGGCCCGACAGCGTCCTCAGGCGCCTCGCTTCGCCCGCCGCCTGGGCCGAGGGGCCGGTCTGGCTGCCGGCCGAGGACGCGGTGGTCTTCTCGGACGTTAAGGGCAACCGCATGTTCCGCTGGTCGCGTGACGGTGTGGTGAGCGTGTTCCGCGATCCGTCCAATTTCGCCAACGGCAATGCCCTCGACCGCGACGGCCGCCTCGTCACCTGCGAGCACGGCCGCCGCGGCGTCTCCCGCACCGAGCCGGACGGCCGCGTGCACATGCTGGTCGACCGCTTCGACGGCCGCCGCCTCAATTCGCCCAACGATGTCGCCGTCAAGTCGGACGGCAGCATCTGGTTCACCGATCCGCCCTACGGCATCACCGGCGACGCCGAGGGCTTCAGGTCGGAAAGCCAGGTGATCGGCTGCTGGGTCTACCGCTTCGATCCCGAAACCGGCGAGGTCGACGCCGTCGCCACCGACGTGCAGCGGCCGAACGGCCTTGCCTTCTCGCCCGACGAGCGCCGGCTCTACGTCGCCGACATGTCGGTGGTCGACTTTCCGACCAAGGGCCGCCGCCATCTCGCCGCCTACGACGTGGTCGACGGCCGGCGCCTCGCCAATCCGCGCGTCGTCGCCGTCGTCGAGCTCGGCATTCCCGACGGCTTCACGGTCGACGCCGCCGGCAACCTCTATTGCAGCTTCGAGGCGGGCGTGATGGTCATCGCCCCCGACGGCCGCCGCCTCGGCGTCATTGCCGTGCCCGAGCGCGTTTCAAACTGCACCTTCGGCGGCCCCGATCAGGACGAGCTGTTCATCACCGCCACCACCTCGCTCTACCACATCCGCCTGGCGGCGCGCGGCGTGCAATACGGCCATCTCCTGGAAGGACGCTGAAGATGCCGGTCTGGCTGGGCATCGACTGCGGCGGCACCTTCCTGAAAGCCGGCCTCTACGATGAGGCGGGCCGGATCGTCGGTCTTGCCCGCCGCGGCCTGCCGGTGCTCTCCGAGCGACCGGGCTGGGCCGAGCGCGACATGGACGCGCTGTGGCAGGCCACCTGCCGGGTGATTGCCGACGTGCTGGCGACAAGCGGCATCGCACCAACCGAGGTCGCCGGCCTCGGCATCTCCGCCCAGGGCAAAGGCCTGTTCCTGCTCGACCGCGAACGGCGACCGCTCGGTCGGGCCATGCTGTCGTCGGACCAGCGGGCGCTCGACCGGGTGCGCGCCTGGCAGCGCGACGGCCTGCCGGAAAAGCTCTATCCGCGCACGCTGCAGACGCTCTGGACCGGTCATCCGGTGTCGCTGTTGCGCTGGCTGAAGGACGAGCAGCTGGAGATCTACGGCCGCATCGGCTCGGTGATGATGGCGCACGACTACCTGCGCTTCCGCCTGACCGGCGCGCGTGGCGCCGAAATCACCAACATCTCCGAAAGCAACCTCTACGACATGCGGACCGGCCGCTATGACGGCGCGCTGGCCGATCTCTGCGGCATCGGCGAGGCGATGGCGGCGCTGCCGCCCGTCGTCGGCTCGGCCGAGGTGGTCGGCGGCGTCACGCGGCAGGCGGCGGCCGACACCGGCCTTGCCGCGGGCACGCCGGTGGTCGGCGGCCTGTTCGACGTCGTCGCCACCAGCCTCGCCGCCGGGGTCGAGGACGAGAGCCGCATCAACGCCGTGCTCGGCACCTGGTCGGTGGCGACCGGCGTCGCCGCCGAAGTGGCGCCGAGCCTCGATATTCCCTTCGTCTACGGCCGGCACGCCGAGCCGGGCCTCTACATCGTCCACGACGCCAGCCCCACCTCGGCCGCCAACCTCGAATGGCTGGCCGCCCAGTTCGCCGACCGCGACTATGCCGGCATGGACCGGGCGGTGGCGGCGCTGCCGCCGGCCGCCAGCGACGTGCTGTTCCTGCCCTTCCTCTACGGCTCCAACGCCGGCCTGGGCATGAAGGCCTGCTTCTATGGCCTGCAGGCGCTGCACGGCCGCGCCCACCTGTTGCAGGCGGTCTACGAGGGCGTGGTGTTCAGCTTCCTGCAGCATCTCGACCGGCTGCGCCGCCGCTTTCCCGCCGCCGAGGCGCTGCGCGTCACCGGCGGCCCGGCCCGCTCGGCGGTGTGGATGCAGATGCTGGCCGACGCCACCGGCCTGCCGCTGGAGCTGCCGGCCGTCGAGGAGACCGGCTGCCTCGGCGCCGCCATGGCGGCGGCGGTCGGCACCGGCGCCTTTGCCGACTTTCGGACGGCGATGGCAGCCTTCGCGCCGGCGCTGACGCGCGTCGAGCCGGTGCCCGCCCGCTTTGCCGCCTATGCCCGCAAGCGTGCCGCCTACCGCGAGCTGATCGCAGCCCTTGCCGGATACGAAGAGCGTCTCGCGGCGCTCCGCGCCAACCCATCCCCAGGAATCGCCACATGACCCGTCCCGCCCTGCAAGTCGCCCTCGATTTCACCGCGCTCGAGCCGGCGCTCGCCGCCGCCCGCCGGCTCGCCGGCCACGTCGACATCCTGGAAGCCGGCACGCTGCTCTGCCTTGCCTGCGGCATGGATGCGGTGCGGGCGCTGCGCCGCGATCATCCCGACCACCTGCTGGTCGCCGACTTCAAGGCGGCCGATGCCGGCGAGACGCTGGCCGAGCTGGCCTTCGACGCCGGCGCCAACTGGATGACCGTCGTCTGCGCCGCGCCGCTCGCCACCATGGAGCGGGCGCTCGCCGTGGCCGAAGCGCGTGGCGGCGACGTGCAGATCGAGCTGTTCGGCCATTGGACGCTCGACGACGCCCGCGCCTGGCGCCGGCTCGGCATCCGCCAGGCGGTCTTCCACCGCGGCCGCGACGCCCAGGCGGCCGGCCAGACCTGGAGCCGCGACGACCTCGACCGGCTGAAGGCGCTCTCCGACATCGGCCTCGAAATGTCGGTGACCGGCGGGATAGCCGCCGGGGACCTGCCGCTCTTCCGCGACATCGCCGCCAAGGTGTTCATCGCCGGGCGCGCTCTTTATGGCGCGACCGATCCGGCAGCGGCGGCCATTGGCTTTCAGCAGGCCATCGCCGACATCTGGGGAGCCTGAGGCCATGCGCCGCCATCCCCTCGGCATCTACGAGAAGGCGCTGCCGCCGGGCCTCTCCTGGCCGGAGCGGCTGGCGCTCGCCAAGGCCTGCGGCTTCGACTTTGTCGAAATGTCCGTCGACGAGAGCGACGCCCGGCTCGCCCGGCTGGAGTGGAGCAACGAAGAACGGCTGGCGCTGGTGCGCGCCACCGTCGAGACCGGCATCGCCGTGCCGTCGATGTGCCTGTCCGGCCACCGCCGCTTTCCCTTCGGCAGTCATGATCCGGCCGTCGTCGAACGCGCGCGCGACATCATGGAGAAAGCGATCCGCCTGGCCTGCGACTGCGGCATCCGCACGGTCCAGCTTGCCGGCTACGACGTTTATTACGAGGACCAGGACGAAGGCACGCTCGCCCGCTTCGAGGCCGGCCTGCAATGGGCAGTGGAGAGAGCCGCGGCGGCGCAGGTCATGCTCGCCGTCGAGATCATGGATACGCCCTTCATCAACTCGATCCGGAAATGGAAGGACTGGGAGGCGCGCATCCGCTCGCCCTGGTTCACGGTCTACCCGGATGTCGGCAATCTCAGCGCCTGGCGCAATGACGTGTCAGCCGAGCTCGAGCTCGGGCTCGACCGGATTGCGGCCATCCACCTGAAGGATACGCGCCAGGTGACGGCCGATCATCCCGGCGCCTTCCGCGACGTCGCTTTCGGCGAGGGCTGCGTCGACTTCAGCGGCATCTTCGCCCGGCTGAAGGCGCTAGGTTATCGCGGCGCCTTTCTGGTGGAGATGTGGACCGAAAAGGCGGAGGAGCCGGTGGCCGAACTGATCGCCGCCCGCCGCTTCATCGAGGCGCGCATGAGGGAAGCGAGATTCGAGGCTTGAGGAAACTGGCGGGGCCGACGATTGACAGCTTGCATTCGGCGACGAGCGCGACGACGCTGGGCCTGCCATCGGCAGGCGACTCCTCGCCGGCGCCGACCGTGAACTCGCCTTCCTGAAATGACCGAGGCCGAATTACTCCTGCTGGTCCACCAGCTCATGCCCGCCGACGGGACAATCGACAAAGGCACTCTCGGAGAGGCCGCTGCGGCGCCTGGCGCCTACGCGCTCATCCTTCATCTGGCGGTTCCGGTCCGGTTCTCGCGCACCGGCATGGCCAGCGCCTCGTTGTCGGGCTGGTATGTTTATGCGGGAAGCGCACGCGGCAGCGGCGGTATTCGGGCGAGGCTCCAACGCCACTTTCGACCGGGAAAGACGGTTCACTGGCATGTCGACGAGCTGACGAATGCCGCCGATCGACTGCTCGCCCTGGCGTACCCTCAGGGGGCGGAATGCGACATTGTCGATCGATTGCTACGGTCGAGCCTATTCCAGCCGGCTCTGCGGCGCTTCGGCAGCAGCGACTGCAAGCGCTGTCCGGCTCATCTGCTAAAGCCCGTCCCGGACATGCTCGGAACGCGTTACGGCAGCGCTGCTGAGCCGCCAGAGCTTTTTCGATGAAATCAGGCCCACCGAAAAAGCTCTATCTCCTTGTTAAGACGCATTTTCTTTACGCGAACCGGGGTCCGCTTCGCTCGGAAATGCTTTAGAGGAGCATTTCCGAGGCGTTCCAGCCCACCGGCAACGGCGACGGCCGCTCGATCCTGACATTGCGTGCCTCGAAGCCCTCGACGCCCCGTCCGAACAGCGCCGGCAGGCCGCCCGGGTAGTCGTCGATGCCGACGACCTTGCCGTCCGGACCGGGCGTCCAGGCATTGGCGCGGCCGGCAGCCGCGGAGGCGGGTGCGAGATCGGCTTTCGACGGCCGCATGTGACGTCGAGCACGAGGCGGACGAGAGGCGGGTCGATGAGGCGGGCGAGCGCCTGCACCACCTTGCGGGCCAACCGGCCGGCCGGCGTCAGTTCCAGCGTCGTATGGATGAATTCTTACGGCGCCAGCGCGTCGCCGGGCTTTTGAGGCTCGCGCCGAGAATGTCCCAGTCGCCGCCGGCCCCCGGCCGTCGGCTTCGGCGGTCACAAGCGGTAGGCGGCCTTGGCGAGACGATAGGCGAGATCGTGGGCGATCTCGAAGGCCTCATCGTCGTCGATGCGGCCGGTGGCGACAAGCGTCGCCAGATAGGCGGCGTCCACCCGGCGAGCGACGTCATGCCGGGCCGGGATGGAGCAGAAGGCGCGGGTATCGTCGTTGAAACCGACGGTATTATAGAAGCCGGCCGTCTCGGTCGTCATCTCGCGATAGCGGCGCATGCCCTCCGGGCTGTCGTGGAACCACCAAGCCGGCCCGAGGCGCAGGGCCGGATAGACGCCGGCGAGCGGCGCCAGTTCGCGGGCATAGGTGCTTTCGTCGAGCGTGAAGACGATGATGGTAAGGTCGGCCCGCTCGCCCACCGCTTCGAGCAGCGGCCGCAGAGCCCGCACGTAGTCGGTGCGCAAGGGCAGATCGTAGCCCCGATCGCGGCCGAATCTTTGGAGCATGGGCGTGGAGTGGTTGCGCAGGGCACCGGCGTGAAGTTGCAGGACAAGGCCGTCGTCGAGACTCATGCGCGCCATTTCGGTCAGCATGTGGCCGCGGAAAGCGTCGGCTTCCTCGGCCGTGGCAATGCCCCTCAGCGCCTTATCGAACAGGGCCGCCGCTTCGTCGCGGGACAGATTCTCGGTTCGAGCGGTCGGATGGCCATGATCGGTGGAGGTGGCGCCGAAATCCTTGAAGTAGGCACGCCGGATGCGGTGGGCGTCGAGATATCCGTCCCAGCGCGTGGCGTCGACACCGGCGAGCGCCCCGAATGCCTCGACATTGGCAGCGAAACCGTCGCTATCGGGATCGACCACCGCGTCCGGCCGGTAGGCGGTGATCACCCGGCCGGACCAGCCGCTCTCCCGCAGCAGCCGGTGCCAGCGGAGGTCATCGAGCGGCCCTTCGGTTGTGGCCAGCACCTCGATGCCGAAGCGCTCGAAGAGTGCTCGAGGCCGGAATTCCGGCCGGGCAAGGCAGCCGGCGATGTGATCGAAAACCGCGTCGGCGTTGCTCTCGGCCAGACTCTCGTCGATGCCGAACACCGTTTCGAAGGCGTGCCTGAGCCAGAGCCACGACGGCGTGCCGCGCAGCAGGTGGAAGTGGCGAGCGAACAGCCGCCACACTAGCCGCGAATCCGTCTCCACCGGACCGCCGTCGGCGCGGGCGACGCCCAGCGCCTCAAGCGGCACACCCTGCGAATGCAGCAGACGGAAGACATAGTGGTCGGGGGTGACGAAAAGCCGCGCCGGATCGGGAAACGGGGCATTCTCGGCGAACCAGCGGGGATCGGTGTGGCCGTGCGGGCTGATGATCGGCAGGTCGCGGGTGGTGGCGTAGAGTTCCCGCGCCAGCCCGCGGGAGCGCTCCTCGACCGGGAATAGCCTGTCTTTGGAAAGTCGCGCCATGTCGCCATCTTCTCCTGAGGAAACCCGCGCCGTCCGCAGGTCGGTTGATCGATCCATCCAGCCGCTTCCTGGGACTTGGATGTCACTCCTTGGTGGCGCCCGCCAGCAGGCCGCTCATGAAGAAGCGCTGCAGGCTGACGAACAGCAGGCCGGTCGGCACCACCGACAGTACCGACATGGAGAGAAGGCGCGGCCAGTTGATGTCCCATTGGCCGACGTTGCTGGCCAGCGCCAACTGCACGGTCCACTGGGAGCGGTCGTTGATGATCAGGAAGGACCACAGATAGTCGTTCCAGCGGTCGACGAAGGTGAAGGCCGTCAGCGTGGCGATGGCCGGGATCGACAGCGGCACGATGATCCGCCACAGGATGCGCCACTCGCTGGTGCCGTCCATGCGGGCCGCCTCGAGCAGGCTGTCGGGAATGCCGCGGATATACTGCCGCATGATGAAGACGCCGGTCGGTGTCGCCGCGGGTGCGAGGATGACGCCCCACAGCGAGTTGAGCAGGTGAAGATCTCTCAGCACCAGAAAGATCGGGATCAGGATGATCTGCAGCGGGATCATCAGCGCCGACATGATCAGCAGGAAGAAGAAGGTTTCGCCTGGAAAGCGGAATTTCGACAGCGCGTAGCCGGCCATCACCGCCGTCACCACCGACAGCGCCGCCGAGATGGTCGAAACGAAGGTCGAGTTCATGAAGAAGCGGGCGAAATTGTCCTGCGACCATGCCCGCACGAAGTTCTCGAGCGTCGGCTGGTGCGGCCACAGCGACGGTGGCCAGGCGAAGATTTCCGTCGCCGGCTTGAGCGCCGAGAACAACAGCCAGAGCGGTGGCGTGATGAACAGAATCAGGACGAGCGCCACGCAGGGCAGGCGGACGTATCGTGCCATGACCATCAGGCGCGTCCTTTCTGGAAACGGAGCTGGGCGACCGACAGCACCAGCAGCATGACGAACAGCACCAGCGACTGGGCGGCGGCGACGCCGGCCTGATTGGGTTTGGTGAAGGCAGTCTCGTAGATGAGCTGGATAAGGTAGACGGTCGACCGGCCCGGCCCCCCGGCCGTCAGCGACACCACCAGTTCGTAGACCTTGAACGCCTCGACCGAGGACAGCAGGACGACGAGGGCGAGAGTAGGCTTGAGAAGCGGCAGGGTGATCCTGACGAAGGCCCGCCAGGGTGTCGCCGCGTCGATCGCGGCTGCCTCATAGAGATCGTCAGGAATGGCGCCGAGACCGGCGATCAGGATCATCATGTAGAACCCGGCGTTGGCCCATACCCAGACCACCACCACGGCAATCTGGGCCATGACGTCGTGCTCGATCCATGGTACCGGCGCGATATCGATCAGCGACAGCGCGTAGTTCACGACGCCTGAATTGTAGCCGAACATCCACTTCCAGATGATGCCGATGATGAGCAGGCTGACCATCTTGGGGAAGAACACCACCGCCCGGACGAAGCCGACCGATCGGAAAACCGGCTTGAGCAGCAGCGCGAGCGCCAGCGAGGTGACCGTCAGCAGCGGCACCGCGACGACCACGAAGCCGATAGTCTTGAGCAGCGTGGCCAGGAATTCCGGATCGCGGGCCAGCGTCGCGAAATTGTCGAGGCCAACGAATTTCGGCCAGGAGCTCGGCACTCTTTCGGCTACCACCACGCCGCGCTTGTAGAAGGCCATGAACAGGCCCTGGAGCAACGGATAGAGCGTGAAGATCGTCAACATGCCGACGGTGGGCAGCAGCAGCAGATAGGCAAACCCGCCCTGCCTGACCCGGGCGATCCATCCCGCCGGCGAGCTGACGCTCGCCGGCGGGATGTCGGTTGCCGATGGCAGGGTCGCCGTCACTTCGACGCCTCGAGCGACTCGTCGGCCGCCTTGTGGATCTTGGCGACAGCCTCGGCGCTGGTCAGCTGGCCGGTGACCGCCTGGACGACCGACTGCTTGATGGTGTCCCAGACATACTGCATGGCCTCGTTGCCCTGGTCGGTGGCCGCGTAGGTCGGGCTGTCGGCCAGTTCCTTCTGCATGGCCGCGAGGGCTGCCGTCGCCTTGTCGCTGCCTGTGTCGATGGGGCCGGTATTGAGGTTGGCCGGGATGTACATCGGCGCCTTGCAGAAGATCGCCTGGCCTTCCGGCGAGGTCAGCCACTTGATGAAGTCGGTCGCTTCCTTGATGTGCTCGCCGGTGTTGAAAGCCATGACGTAGTCGCCGCCGAAAATCGACGATTTGACGGTGCCGTAAGGCGTCGGGCCGGCCTGCCAGTCGAACTTGGCATCGGCGGCAAGGCCAGAGACCTGCCAGCTGCCCGACATCCAGGCGACCGCCTGTCCGTTGGTGAAGAGCTGCTTGGGGTTGTCCGACGACGAACCTGACCACTGTCCGGGCGGCATGTAGTTCTTGGTGATGTCGATGAACTTGTCGAGCGTTTCGGTCCACTTGGCGTCGTCCATCACCACCTTGTAGGGCGCCTCTTCCGAGTAGATGTGGTTGCCGTACTGGAACTCGTGGATGATCCAGCGGCTGGCCGACACGTCCCAGACCAGCGGATAGCGGACGCCGGCCTTCTCCTGGACCGTCTTGATCGCTTGCAGAAACTCGTCCCAGGTCCAGCCCTTGTCAGCGGGCGGGATGGCGATGCCGGCTTTGTCGAAGGCCGACTTGTTGAGCAGGATGCCGGTGGCCGTCACCAGGAGCGGCGCGGCGATCACCTGGTCGCCGAGTTCGGCACCCATCGCCCAGCCGGGAACAAAGTCCTTGAGATAGTCGGGCCCGAAGTGTTCCTTGAGGTCGACGAGATAGGGCCGGATGATCGGCCGCATCGACGACGTCTTGGTAATGTCGGGAGCGGTGCCGGAGGCGACGAACTGCGAGAACTTCTGCTCGATGCCGTCATAGGGCACGATCTGCAGGTCGAAGGTGGTTTCGGGGTTCTTGGCGGTATAGGCGGCCAGCGCTTCCTTGATGGACTGCTCCTCGGCATCGGCGCCGATATACCAGAGCACCTTGAGCTGCGAGGCGTGTGCCAGTGGGTTGAACAGAATGGACGCGGCAAGCGTGACCGTCGAGAGCAGGCTTAGCTTTTTCATGACATCCCCTCTTCTGCTGCTGTAACACCGGCCGCTACGGGCCGGCTTCCTCATCGCCGGCAAGAACGCGAGCACGGTGCGCCAGAGCCACAGCGGCCGGCATGCTGCTCCATCCCTGCAGGAGAGATCCTCGTCCGAACGGCGGCGAGAAATACTCGACCGCCCCCATCCAGCCGTTTTCGAGACAAGTGCGCCACCAGCGCGTCAGCGGATAGCGCCAGCCGGCAAGGCCGCGCCGCAACCGCTCGCCGGCGTAAAGGCCGGACAGGTAGGGCCAGTCCGATCCATTGTGGTAGCGATAGGCGAAGGCCGTCTTGGCGCGCGTGTCGCTGCGCCGCTTGAAGGGCGGAAAGGCGCACATCACGCCCCAGTCGCCGTAAGGTTGCTCGTGGTTGCTACGACTTTCCAGACGGCGGGCCACATGGTCCAGCACCTCGACGGCCCGCGCCTCGGAGACGGCGTCGAAGCGCAGCAGCGTCAGGCTGTCGAGTGTCAGGTGATCCTCGACGAAGCCATCCTTCTCCCGATAGTCGGCAAACCAGCCGCTTGCCTGCAACAGCGCCTTTTCGAGCGAAGCACGGGCGCTGGCCGCCGAACGAGCGGCGGCGGCGGCAAGTTCGGCGTCGAATGCCGGACAATACCTGGCGATGACGTCGAGGGCGCCGATCCACAGGCCAAGATCGTAGGCGACATAGCCGCCGCGGTAGACGTTGTCGGCCCAGTCGCGATCATGGCGCGGCTTGAGCGGCAGGCCGTCAGCCGCCGCGAAGCCGAGATAACGCCGATAGATGGCGCGAATTCGGGAAAGATGGCGAGCAAGCGGTTCCGTGTCGCCCGTCGTCCGCACGTAGTCGCCGACGGTCAGGACGAAGAAGAGAGGACTGTCGAAATGGTCGCTCCACCAGTCGCCGGGCCGCAGGTGCTCTTCCTTGATGATCGAGTGCGACGCTCTGACCCTCTCCCAGGCTACCGACTGGGCGGGACCGGTGAGGATGACACCACTCGGCGCCTCGCCGTCCGGCTGCAGGCCGGAAGCGAGAATGTCGATCTGATCGCGGAGAACGTCCGGGCAGATCGCCAGCAGCGCCTGATGGGTCCAGTAGCCGTCCCGATAGTAGGTGCGGGCCGGCGCACTATAGGCCTGGCCGGCGGCGAGGCCGGCAAAGGCGCCCCGCTCGTTCCTGCGAATGCTGGAGAGCGCGGCATGGATGCCTTGCGATACCATGCTGCGCAACTCGGGATCGCCTTCCGGCAACCGATCGCAACGGGCAACGTAGGCGTCGGCCTCGGCGACGATCGCTTCGCTGGACAGCAAGAGACCCGATTCCGCCTCGGCGGCGTCGACACCGACGGCAACGACCAGATCGTCGCCGCGGGTTTCGACGATCACCACGCCCCAGCCGGTCTCGGCGATGCGGCGGTCGCCAGCATGGCCGATCGGCTTGCGTGGTGCCGGATCGCTCCACCAGGCCGAGCGGGTGGCCGGCACCAGCGACCTCAGCCGGGCATTGCGCAGGACCATCGCCGGCACCGACTGGGCGACGCAGGCGCCGCCGCCGACCGCCATCACCCTATTAGGCGCATAGACATAAGGGCCGGCCCAGCCCGTGAAGCGCAGCGTGGCCAGCGTGCCGGAGCCCCAGAGCGCCAATTTGAGATAGCCATCGGGTGCGAGGTCGGCCTGCAGGCGTGGCGCCATGATCGGCAGCTGTACCGCTTCGCTGGAGGTCACCTGACCATCGGTCCGGGCGGTCAGACGCAGGGCGCCGTCGCGCCGGGCTTCGGATATGGCGTCGATCATGATGCGTCCCTCCGTACCGGTCGGACCAGCGCGGCGGCGAGGCGGACGGCGCCCACCATGCCGGCGGCACGGTCGAGGGCGCTGGTCTCGATCACCGGTGGATAGGGTAAAAGCTGGCCAGCGTGGCGGCGGACGTCGGCGAGGAAGGAGGCCTGCACGCCGATGCTGCCGCCGAGGACGATGACATCGGGATCGATAAGTACCTGCACCGAGGCGATGCCGACGGCAGCGATCCGGGCGACATCCTCGATCACCGACTGCGCCCTTGCCTCGCCACGGCCGGCTCGGTTGAAGATCTCGGCCACCGACACGCCGTCGTCGCCATAGAGGGCGCGGATACCCGGCGAGCCGACATTGTCTTCGAAGAGGCCGCTGTCCGAGCGGCAGGAGGCAAGGTGCGGCAAGTCGCCGTGCGGCAAGAAGGCAATCTCGCCGGCTCGGCCACTGGCGCCGCGCACGATGGTATTGCCGATCACCAAGCCCATGCCGACGCCGGTGCCGAAAGAAATGAAAGCCAGCGCACCGGCGTCGAGACGGCGCTGGTCCGCCTCGCCGTAGGCGGCGAGATTGACGTCGTTTTCCACCCGCACAGGGCAGCCCAGGCCATCTGCGAGGAGGCCGTGCAGCGGCCGATCGTCCGGCAGGGCCAGGTTGGGCGACAGCGATACCAGTCCGGTCGACGGCGACACCGCCCCGGGGACGCCGACCACCACTTGCGCGACTCGGCACCGCTCGACGCCGGCGCGCCAACACAGCTCGTCCGAGAGCTCGACGATCTGGCGCAGCACTGGGATTTCGGCACCGTGACGGGTCGGTCGCTCGTCGGTCGCCAGGATGCTGCCGTCGAGTGCGGCGACGCCGCCGAGGATCTTGGTTCCGCCGAGATCAATGCCGATCACGACACCGTCGTCGTCGCTTTTCACAACATCGTTGGGAGGTATGCCACCGAGGCTCAGCGACGACTTTGACAATTCGCCATTCCCGTTCTAATTTATTCGGCACGGTGACGAATTAATATGGCTGCATGTTGAGGCTGTCAACAGGCCGTTTGGAGAAGCCGCGGCATCGTTCGTCAGGAAGCGCAATAGGATGTTGTCCGCGACCTGGCCGCGCTGCATTAAGGGATCACCCCACCCGGAGACCTTGATCCACATGACACTCGACGATGCCGTTCCCCCGGTCCTTCGCCAGATTTCCGTTCGGTCGGTCATGGACGTTCTACTCAACCATGGCGCAACGTCGCGCACGGAGCTGGCTAGAATCACCGGCCTGTCCAAGCAGACCATGTCGGAAGTGATCCGCGCGCTCGAAGGAAGCGGATGGGTGCAGGCCAAGGGCGTCACGTCCGGCCGGGTCGGTCGCTCTGCCATCATTTACGAAGTGACGCCCGACGCCGGTTTCGTCGTCGGCGTCGATCTTGGCGCGACAACCATCCGCCTTGCGGTCGCCAACATGGTCGGCGACATCCTCAAGGTCATCGAGGCTGCGGCCGATAGTCGTGGCGGCCTGCATCTCTTCATCCAGCTCGGCCAGCTCAAGGACGAATTGCTCTCCCTCTGCCGGCTGGATCCCGGCAAGATCCTGCTGGCCGCCGTTGCCACCCCCGGCGTCGTGGATCCGGAGGTCGGCACACTGTCGCTGGCCCCCAACTTTGCCGATATGGACGACTTCGATATCCCGGCCGTGCTGCGCAAGCAGATGGAATGCGACATCGTCATCGAGAACGACGTCAATGCCGCCGTCATCGGCGAGTCCTGGCGCGGTTGCGCGGTAGGTATCGATGAGGTTGCCTTTGTGTCACTCGGCACCGGCATCGGCCTCGGCGCGCTCGTCAACGGCAAGCTCCTGCGCGGCGCCACCGGCGCCGCCGGAGAAATCTCCTATCTTCCCTTCGGTGCCGATCCCTGCTCGGCCGAGAGTCTCGAGCGCGGCGCCCTCGAAAGCGCGATCGGCGCCCGCAGCATCCGCGAGCGCTATCAGGGTCTCGGCGGCCAAGCGGGATTGACGGTGCGCGACATCCTGTCGCGGGCCGAGGCCGGAGACGAGACGGCCCTGCAGACGATGAGGGAAACCGCTCGTATCGCCGCGCTGATGGTCGTTTCCGTCAGTGCCCTCCTCGATCCCAAGAAGATCGTGCTCGGCGGCAACATCGGCCGCAATCCGGCGATGGTGAAGTTGATCGGCGCCCAGTTGCCTCTCCACAGCCGCCGCCCCATCGCCGTCGAGGCCAGCGCGCTCGGCCAGGCGGCAACGCTCCACGGTTCGGTCGCCATCGCCCTAAACCAAGCGCACAATCTGCTGTTCAGCCCGCAGGATCTGCCTCAGCCGCTGCGCCTGCCACAGGCGAGGCGGTAAGCGATCGATCGTCAGACACGCCACGGTCTCTTTTGTATTCGTCATCTTGACGAACTAATTAGATTGGTCGATGGTGAGGGTAGGGACGCTTCGGAAGAGCGTGGCAAACGCATGCGAGAGTTCGGTCCCTCCATGCCGCAGACAGATGGGAAGGGACTGTCATGGCAAGTCTTGCCCTTGAAGGCGTCGTCAAGGATTTTGGCGCGCTCCGGATTATTCAGAGCGTCGACTTGGAGGTCAGGGACGGCGAATTCGTGGTGCTGGTCGGTCCGTCCGGTTGCGGCAAATCGACGCTGCTGCGGCTGATCGCCGGCCTTGATAAAGTAACCGGCGGTGCCATCCGGATCGGCGACCGCAATGTCGCCGACCTCACCCCGGCCAAGCGCGGTGTGGCGATGGTCTTCCAGTCCTATGCGCTTTACCCGCATATGACGATCATGAAGAATCTGTCCTTCGGCCTTGAAAATCTGAAGAAGCCGAAGGACGAGATCGAGCGTCGGGTCATCGAAGCGGCGCGCATGCTCGAGATCGAGCCGTTGCTGCACCGCAAGCCGCGCGAGCTATCGGGCGGCCAGCGTCAGCGCGTCGCCATCGGTCGCGCCATCGTCCGCGATCCCTCGATCTTTCTGTTCGACGAGCCGCTTTCCAACCTCGACGCCGCCTTGCGCGTCCAGACGCGCGGCGAAATCAGCCGTCTTCACAAGCGCCTGGGCGCGACCATGATCTACGTAACCCATGATCAGATCGAAGCCATGACGATGGCCGACCGCATCGCCGTGCTGAATGGCGGCCGTGTCGAGCAGTTCGGTCCTCCCCTCGAACTGTTCGAGCGACCGGCCAACAAGTTCGTGGCCGGCTTCATCGGCTCGCCGCGCATGAACTTTTTCGAAGGCCGCATCGTCGCTGCATTGCCGGACCGCGTCGATGTCGAGGTCGGAGGCTTCGGTCGACTATCGCTCGCCGTCGACGGAGCCGACGCTCGGGCGGGCGATGCCGTCACCCTCGGCATTCGGCCCAATCACTTCGAGAAGCGGCTGGCCGGCGACGGCGAGACTTCCGCGGCCTTCAAGGTCGACTACGCCGAAAGCGTCGGGACGGAGACCTACGTTTACGGCAAGATCGTCGGCAATGAAGCCGATGTCGTGCTGCACCTGCCCAACCATGTGTCTGTCGGCGAGGGCGATACACTGGCCGTCGTCATCCCGCTCGCGCGTTGCCATCTCTTCCGCCGCGACAGCGGCCTGCGCTTCTCCTGCGCAGCATCCGAACGAGAAAGGTAGATCCGACCCATCCCATGCCAGCCTGAAAGGCTTGCAGCTCATCGGGGCTTACGGTCGTCGAGGATAGCGGCTCGAATGCCGGGCTGGTCCTGGCAAAGCAACCTACTATAGAGCCGAGTATAGATTGGCCCCCGCGATTGGTTCGCGGAGGCCTTCGGTGTCAATCTTCGCGTGATGTCGGGGTTACTGCGGCCGTACCCCTTCGAACGCCGGGGCCTTTTCAAGCTCCTCGCGCGTGACGTTGAGGATGATCCTGTCGGGGAGCGCGTCGTCACCGATTTTTGCTGTGTCGGCGGGCACGTCGGGATTGGCCGGGGGTTGATCCGCCGCGACGCCCGCGCCGCCCATGGCCGTCGTATCCTGACCGGGCGTGGCCGAGGCGTCGGGTACCGCACCAGTCGGAGCGGTCGTGGTATCCGGCATTGAATTCGCTACCGCATCGGCCTTTTCCTGCGTGTCGCCCGGTCCGAGCTGGAGGGCGCTGATGTTGACGGCAACGTCCTTCTGGCCAATGCCGAGGAAACCGCCGACGCCGATGATCACGGCGTTCACGCTGCCGTTCTGGCTGACGAGAACGTCGCTGATTTCGCCGATGTTCGAGCCTTCCGAGCCGTAGACGGTTTTGCCCTGCAGGTCACTGACGCGCCAGGCGCCGGTTTCCGGGACCGTCACGAAGGTCTCGCCGGTGGTGGTGGACGCGCTCTGATCGGTGGGCGCGGCACTGCCGCTGTCCGTCGCCGGACCGGTGTCGTCGGTCGACGGCGCCGGGGTGGCGGCCGGGCTGGTCGTGTCCGGCTGAGTGGTGCCGCTGGGATCGGTCGTGGAATTGGTGTCGTCGGTCGGCTGGGTCGGGGTCACCCCGGGGGTGGTGTCCGTCGTGCCGGGGGTCGTCTCAGGCGTCGTGCCAGGCGGCGTGCCGGTGTCCTGCGCGACCGCGGCAAGCGGGAAGGCAGCGGTGAGCAGCAGTACGGGAAGAAGACGAGTTTTCATGATCGAATCCCTTTCTAGCTGGTTGAGGGCTACCAACCCCTGGGAACATCGAAGGTTCCAGAATTTCTCGACGCGGGGGGAGGTGGGCCGGCGCATCGGCATGGCGCTGCCGATCCGGTGTGATCTGCCTATTCTATAGGCAGATGCTACCCCCGTTTGCTCCATGATGTTTCTTGCCCTTCCGGGTAGTTTGCCGCTTAATTCATCAACGGCAGCAATGCTAAGGAAACGGCGGAGGAACGGGATTGCCGGCTTTCGACGAGATGCACGGGTTCGGGCAGGGCGTCCGATCCGCCTATAGGACCATCCAGGCCTGGCTCGACAGCTCCGACCCGGAAAATCTCAAGCGCCTTCAGAAAGAAGCGGAATTCCTGTTTCGCAGGATCGGCATCACCTTCGCCGTCTACGGCGACGCCGAGGCCGAGGAGCGCATCATTCCCTTCGATATCGTGCCGCGGGTGCTGACCGGCAGCGAGTGGGCGACGCTGTCGAAAGGGCTGACGCAGCGCGTGACCGCGCTCAACCGGTTCCTCGCCGACGTCTACGGGGCGGGCGAGATCATCCGGGCCGGCATCGTGCCGGCCGACCTCGTCTACCAGAACCCCGCCTTCCGGCCGGAAATGGTCGGTCTCAAGCTGCCGCACGACGTCTACGTGCAGATCGCCGGCATCGACATCATCCGCACCGACGACAAGGACTTCTACGTTCTCGAGGACAATGCCCGCACGCCCTCCGGCGTCTCCTACATGCTGGAGAACCGCGACGTGCAGATGCGCCTGTTCCCGGACCTGTTCGCCGAGACGCGCATCCAGCCGGTCGAGAACTACCCGGACGAACTCCTGGCCTCGCTCCGCTCGCTGGCGCCCGCCTCGGCGCCGGCCGAGCCGACGGTGGTGCTGATGACGCCGGGGCCGCTCAACTCGGCCTATTACGAGCACTCCTTCCTCGCCGACAAGCTCGGCGTGGAGCTGGTGGAGGGCCGCGATCTCTTCGTGCTCGACGAGGTGGTCTACATGCGCACGACGCGCGGGCCGAAGCGCGTCGACGTCATCTACCGCCGCATCGACGACGATTTTCTCGACCCCATGGTGTTCCGGCCGGATTCGGTGCTCGGCATCCCCGGCCTGATCTCGGCCTACCGGGCCGGCAACGTGACGCTGGCCAACGCGGTCGGCACCGGCGTCGCCGACGACAAGGCCATCTACACCTACATGCCGGAGATCGTGCGCTTCTATCTCGGCGAGGAGCCGATCCTGAAGAACGTGCCGACCTGGCGCTGCCGCGAGCCGGACTGCCTCCGCTACGTGCTCGATCACCTGCCGGAACTGGTGGTCAAGGAGGTGCAGGGCTCGGGCGGCTACGGCATGCTGGTCGGCCCGAAATCGACAAAAGAGCAGATCGAGGCCTTCCGCGCCAAGCTGATCGCCGATCCCGACGGTTTCATCGCCCAGCCGACGCTGGCGCTCTCCACCTCGCCGACCTTCGTCGGCGACGGCGTTGCGCCGCGCCACATCGACCTGCGTCCCTTCGTGCTGACCGGCGCCGACAAGGTGCGCATCGTGCCCGGCGGGCTGACCCGCGTGGCGCTGAAGGAAGGATCGCTGGTGGTCAACTCCAGCCAGGGCGGCGGCACCAAGGACACCTGGATCATCGCGGACCCGGCGGACGGCGCGCCGCCGCCGGACGGACAATCCCAGTCGCAATCGCAGGCGGGGGGCTGATGCCATGCTGAGCCGCCACGCCGACAGCCTCTACTGGCTCGCCCGCTACGTCGAGCGCGCCGAGAACACCGCCCGGCTCATCGAGGCCGCCACCCGCCTCTCCGCCACGCCGATCACCGCCGAGGGCGGCCGCAACGAATGGGAGATGGCGGTCGACGGCACCGGCACGCTCGACCTGTTCCACCAGCAGCACGCCGAGGCGACGCAGCGCACCGTCATCGACTACCTCGCCTTCTCGCATGCCAACCCGTCGTCGATCCGCAACTGCCTCGACGTCGCCCGCGCCAACGCCCGCTCGGTACGCACGGCGCTGACCATGGACATGTGGGAGACCATCAATTCCGGCTGGATGGAGACGCGCGGCGTCAACAGCCCCAACCTGACCCGGCAGGAATTGTCGGACTTCCTGTCGCGGGTGAAGGAGCTGTCGCTGCGCTTCGACGGCTCGGCCTACCGGACGATGCTGAGGAACGACGCCTATTATTTCCTGCGCCTCGGCACCTTCATCGAGCGCGCCGACTTCACCGCCCGCGTGCTGGCGCTCAAGGCCGACGTGCTCGACCCGAACCGGCCGTCGGTCGGCGGCAGTTCCGACTATTTCCAGTGGTCGTGGATCCTGCGTTCGGTGTCGGCGCTGACCTCCTACCACTGGGTCTATCGCGACAACCTGAAGCCCAACCTGGTCGCCGAGTTCCTGATCCTCAGGGCGGAAATGCCGCGCTCGCTGGTGTCCTGCTACGAGAACGTCACGCTCAACCTCGACAGCCTGTCGCGCGACTACGGCCGGCAAGGGGCGAGCCAGCGCAAGGCGCGCATGCTGCTCAGCCAGTTGCAGGACACGACGCTGCCCGGCCTGTTCGCCATCGGCCTCAAGGAATTCCTCGAGCGCTTCATCCTCGACAACGCCAACCTCGGCAACGCCATCGCCGAGCAGTATCTGGGGTAAGCCGATGCGCCTGCGCATCCGTCACGACATCGTCGCCCGCTACGACGAGCCGGTCACGCTGGCCAGCCGGTCGCTGCATCTTTGTCCGCGCACCTTCGACGGGCAATATGTGCGCGCCTGGCATCTCGACGTCACCGGCGACTGCCGGCAGGCCCGCTCGTCCGACGCCTTCGGCAACATCGTCTACGACTGCGCCATCGAAGGGTCGCTCGACGAGGTGGCCATCGCCGCCGAGGGCGAGGTGGAGGTGGACGACACCGCCGGCGTGCTGCAGGGCGCGCCGCTCGACCGCATTCCGCCGGCCGTCTTCCTGCGCGAGACGCGCGTCACCCTGCGCACGCCGACCATCCTGTCGCTTGCCGACAAGGTGCGGGCGCTTTCCGACGGCACGCCGCTCGACCTCTGCCACAAGCTGATGCACCTCATCCACGACGAGGTGGAGGCGCTCGCCGCCGATCCGGCCGAACTGTCGGGCGTGCGCGAGGTCGCCGCCGAGGATGTGCTGGCCGAGGCGCGCGGCACGCCGGCCGACCTCGCCCACCTGTTCATCGCCACGGCGCGCGGCCTGTCGCTGCCGGCCCGCTTCGTCTCCGGCTATCTCTGGCAGGAGGAGGCGACGGCCACCGGCGCGCTGGCCGCCTGGGCGGAGGCGCTGATCCCCGGCCTCGGCTGGGTTGGCTTCGATGCGGCGAACGATACCTGCCCGACCGACGCCTACGTGCGCGTCGCCTCGGCGCTCGACCAGTCGGGCGCCGCCTGGGTCCGCGCGGCCGACCGCGGCGGCGCTCCCGCCGTGGTGACGGTGACGGCTGCGGCCGATCGGTTGGGTTGAGGGAGTCCGGTTGTCTTTTCCGGTTCGAGATGGTTCGCGGAAGCAGGCCACGACGAAATTTATATAGTGAATTCAATTATATAAATTGTCTTCCTCCGCGAAGGCGGAGGATCTCAGGCAGAATAAGATACAGGGCGGATATCAGGCGCCGTCTCCAGCGTGATCTACCTTCGTACAAAAGGAGCCCGATAGCGGCGTCGCATTCCATTCGGCCTGAGGTCTTCCGCCTTCGCGGAGGATGACAGAAAATTATATATAAAACAGTTACTTATCTCGGATGAGCTACATCCGACTGCGAAGCCGAAAGCGCGAAGGCCGGGACCCTGAGACGGGTGCCCGGCCTTGCTGTTCCTGGCGACGGAGGGGATCGTCAGTAGATGCGCTTGCCGTCGGCGCCGAACAACAGCGCTCCGGACGACGGGAAGCGGGCGGTCAGCGTGTCGCCGAGCCGGATGTCCGGCCGGCTCTGGCTGGCGATGGTGACGAGGTCGGAGGCCGAGGAGCGGGCGTAGATCAGCGTTTCCGCGCCGAGATGCTCCATCATGTCGACGGTGACCGGCAGCGCGGCGTCGCCGCTTTCGGTGAACTGCGACGGACGGATGCCCAGGGTGACCGGCGCGCCGGCGGCCGGCGCCTCGCCCTTCAGCGCCACCGGCACCACGGCGCCGCCGAAGTCGGGCAGGCGGATGTCGGCGCGGCCGGCGCCGCCGCCCTCGACCACGCCCTTCAGGAAGTTCATCTTCGGCGAGCCGATGAAGCCGGCGACGAACAGGTTGGCCGGGTTGTCGTAGAGTTCGAGCGGCGCGCCCACCTGTTCGACGATGCCGGACCTCAGCACGACGATCTTGTCGGCCAGCGTCATCGCCTCCACCTGGTCGTGCGTGACGTAGATGATGGTGGCGCCGAGGTCGCGGTGCAGCTTGGCGATCTCGATGCGCATGTGGACGCGCAGCTCGGCGTCGAGGTTGCTGAGCGGCTCGTCGAACAGGAACACCTTGGGGTGGCGGACGATGGCGCGGCCGATGGCGACGCGCTGCCGCTGGCCGCCGGACAATGCCTTCGGCTTGCGGTCCATCAGCGGCTCGAGCTCGAGGATGCGCGCCGCCTCGTCGACCTGCTTGCGGATCTCCGCCTTGGGCAGGCCGGCGAAGCGAAGCGCAAAGCCCATGTTCTCGCGCACCGTCATGTGCGGATAGAGGGCGTAGCTCTGGAATACCATGGCGATGCCGCGCTGCGAGGGGTCGACCTCGTTCATCCGGTTGCCGCCGATGTCGAGCTCGCCGGCGGTGATGGTCTCGAGGCCGGCGATCATGCGCAGCAGCGTCGACTTGCCGCAGCCCGACGGGCCGACGAAGACGACGAACTCGCCCGACTTGATGTCGAGGTCGACGCCCTTGATGATCTCGACCACGCCGAAAGACTTCCTCACATCCCTGAGGGTAACGTCGCTCATGATGGGATTTCCGCTTCGATCGGTTGCGCCGCTCAGCCGGCCTTGAGGGTGAGGGTGGTCTCGCCTAGGCGATGGCAGGCGACCTTGACGGTGACGTCGCCGGCGCCGCCGGTGGTCTCCAGCCAGAAGCCGATGGCGCCGCCCTTCAGTACCACCTCCGACGGGCCGAGCAGCCTCACCGGTCCGCTCGCCGCGATATGCACCGCCTCGTCGAGGAAGGGCAGCAGGTTGCCGGCCTGGTCGAGGGCGCGGACGATGACGCGCACCGAATCCTTGGGCTCGGCCGACAGCGTCGTCCAGTCGGGCTTGACCTCCAGCGTGGTCGGCACCGGATCGGAGGCGAACCTGACGGTCTCGACCGGCTTGCCGCCGATGTAGCCGGTGACGGTGGCTTCTTCCCACTTCATGCCCCAGAGGCCGAGTTCCTCGGCCGAGAAGGCGCGCTGGTCGATGACGACCGGCGCGTGCGGCAGGTGCGGGTAGGTCTCGCGGTCGGGTTTGACGCGCTTGACGATGTCCGCGCCGTAGCGAAGCTCCACCTCGTCGCAGTTGGTCAGCACGATCAGCGGCAGGATGCCGCCGATGTTGCGCTCGCCGCGGGCGTAATAGGTGACCGGCTTCAGCACCACCTCGTCGGACGGGTCGCACTGGCTGGTGTAGACCCAGGCGGCGAACTTCGGCTCGCGCCAGGCGTCCATCACGCCGTGATGGCAGAGGCGGTCGCCGGAGCCGAAGTCCTTGTGGGTGTTGTAGTCGAACATGCACCAGCCGGTGGAGCCGGCGATGCCGGGATCGGCATAGGTGGCGTCGAGGATGGAGAGATAGCGGGAGACGTGCTCGGCCTGCCGCTGCTCCTGGTCATAGCGCTTGGTCGGGAACATATGGCCGTTGAACTCGGTCACCATGTAGGGCACCGGCGTCTTGAGGCCGGTGGTCTCGGAGATCGGCCTGAGCGCGATGCGCGGCCGGTTGGCGCCCGGCAGCTCCTCGTTGCCCTGGATGAAGTCGTTCATCGTGTAGACGTCTTCCAGGAACTCGCTGTCGGTGATGTAGCGGACGCCGCCGGTCTGGCGCGTCGCGTCGAGCTCGTGGGCGACCCGGTTGGTCGCCGCGTAGAAGTCGTGGAAGTCCTGCGATTCGTTGATGCGCACGCCCCAGATGACGATCGACGGATGGTTCCAGTCGCGCTCGACCATGGCGCGGACGTTGGCGATGGCCTGCGCCTGCCAGCTCTCGTCGCCGACATGCTGCCAGCCGGGGATCTCCTCGAACACCAGGAGGCCGAGGCGGTCGCAGGCATCGAGGAACCACGGCGACTGCGGGTAGTGCGAGGTGCGGACGACGTTGACCTTCAATTCGCTCTTGAGGATCTCGGCGTCGCGCTCCTGCGCCCGGCGGCCCATGGCGTAGCCGACGTAGGGATAGGCCTGGTGGCGGTTGAGGCCGCGCAGCTTCAAGGGCTTGCCGTTGAGGCGGAAGCCGTCGGTGGTGAACTCGGCGGAACGGAAGCCGAAGGTCACGCAGAGGCTATCGTCGCCGCTCTCGTGGACGAGATCGACCACCGCCTGGTAGAGGGCGGGATTGTCGATGTCCCAGAGGGCGATGCCGTCGAGGTTGTCGAGCTCCAGCGTGACGCTGTCGCCGGCGTAGGACGCATCGGCGCGGCCGACCGTCCTGCCGGCGGCGTCCTTCAGCGTCACCGACACCCGGCCGGCCAGCTTCAGGCCGCGCGGGTTGGCGATGTCGACGCGGACCTTCGCCGTCTTTCGGGCGGCGAGCACGTCGGGCGTCTCGATCTTGACGTTGCCGATGTAGACCGGCGCGGTGACGCGCAGCCAGACGTCGCGATAGATGCCGGCGTAGGTGAGGTAGTCGATCTGGCCGCCGAACGGCGGGATGGCCGGGTTCTCGGAGCCGTCGATCCTGACGGTGACGAGGTTGTCGCCCTCGACGAGCCGGTCGGTCAGCCGGGCGGTGAACGGCGTATAGCCGTCGGGATGGGCGACCGCCTGTTCGCCGTTGACGTAGACGACGCTGTCGGCCATGGCGCCGTCGAACACCAGGGCGACCTCGCGACCCTCGAACTCGGGCCGCCAGGCGATCACCTTCTGATAGGTGAACGGCCGCTGGTAGCAGGTCTCGTCGAAGTAGTTGTAGGGCAGCTCGACGGCATTGTGCGGCAGATTGACGGCCTCGCCCTTGCGGAACGCGGCGGCGAGATCGGCGGAGAAGCCTTGGTGGAAGGTCCAGCCGGTGTTGCAGTTGATGGTCTTGCGCATTTTGAACCTGTTACTTGACCGAGCCGAGCATGCCTTCGACGAACTGGCGCTGCATGGCAAAGAAGACGAAGAGGGTGGGGATGGTGGCGAGGACCGTGCCGATCATTACCGCGCCGTAGTCGGGGTAGTAGGCCGAGCCGAGCGAGGAGATGACCAGCGTGATGGTCTTCATGTCATTGGATTGCAGCACGATCAGCGGCCACAGATAGCTGTTCCAGGCCGTCATGAAGACGATGATGAAGGCGGCGGCGTAGGTCGAGCGCATCACCGGCATGTAGATCAGGAAGAAGATCTGCCATTCCTTCAAACCGTCGACGCGGGCGGCGTCACGTAGTTCGTGCGGGAAGGCCTTGGTCGACTGGCGGAAGTAGAAGATGATGAAGGCCGACGCGACGGTGGGCAGCACCACCGCGAGGTGGGTGTTGATGAGGCCGAACTGCTTCATCAGCATGAACAGCGGGATCATCAGCGCCGCGAAGGGGATCATCAGCGTCAAGAGCATCAGCGTGTAGAGCTTCTCGCGGAAGCGCGACGCGAAGATTTCGAAGCCGTAGCCGGCCAGCGACGAGATGAGCAGCGTCAGCACCGTGGCGATGATGGTGATCTTGGCGGAGTTCCAGAAGATCAGCGGCGCATCGACCTGGGTGAAGAAAGTGGTGGCGTTGACGACCAGGGCTTCGCCGAAGCTCATCTTGCCCTTGATGATGTCGGACGTCGTGTTGGTGGCGCCGATGATCATCCACAGGAAGGGAAAGATGGAGAGGAAGGCCATCACACCGAGGAAGATGTAGACGGCGACGGACGAAAGCCGCTGCTTGAGACCGTAGCTGGTCATGCCTTGCGCTCCCGGGCGGCATAGAATTGCAGGAAGGACAGGACCGCCACCAGGAAGACGATGACGTAGGAGACGGTGGCGGCGTAGCCGTAGTTCGGGGCGAACTTGAAGGTTAGGTTGTAGATGTAAAGCGACAGCGTCAGCGCCGAGTTGCCGGGGCCGGCCGCACCGCTGGCCGAACCGCCGCCGGTGATGGTCGCCACTTCGTCGAAGAGCTGCAGCGTGCCGATGGTGGAGGTGACCGTGGTGAACAGGATCACCGGCTTCAGCATCGGTACCGTCAGGTGCAGGAAGCGGGCCCAGGTCGGCACGCCATCGATGCGGGCGGCTTCATAGACCGAGCGGTCGATGTTCTGCATGGCCGCCAGATAGAAGATCATGTTGTAGCCGGTCCAGCGCCAGGTGATGGCGATGATGATCATCGTCCGGCACCAGAAGGGATCGGTCATCCAGGGGATGCCGACGTCGACGATGCCGAGGCCGATCAGCGTCGTGTTGATCAGGCCGTTGGCGACGAACATCGACTTGAACAGCACCGAATAGGCGACCAGCGAGGTGACGCAGGGCAGGAAGATCGCCGTGCGCAACACGCCACGAAACTTGAGATCGGGATTGTTGAGCAGTGACGCCGTGACCAGCGCCAGCGTCAGCATGATCGGCACCTGCACCAGGAAGAAGATGAAGGTGTTGGTCAGCGCCGTGAAGAACAGCGGGTCGTTGAACAGCCGGTAGGTGTTCTTGAGCCCGGCAAAGGAGAGGCGCACGCCGAGACCGGTCTGGAAGGACATCCAGAACGAATGCAGGATCGGAAAGACCATGAAGGTGGCGATCAGCGCCAGCGCGGGGCCGACGAACAGCCAGCCGTTGACGTCGAAGCGCGGCTTAAGTCGCCGCGGGGAAATTGCTGACATGGGTCACCGTTCCGGCAGAGCGGGGCTCTCGGGCAGCTTCCGGCGGTCGGGTCGGCCCGGCCGTGAGGAAGTGCCTTCGCACAAGAATGCGGGGCGTCGCCGTTCGTCGGTCAACCTCGTGGAGGAGGACGACGCGGGCTGGGGTAGAGAGGCGGACGGCATCGGCCGTCCGCCCCTTCGTCGTTACTGAACGAGGGTCTGGGCCTGCTCGTCGATCGCCTTGAGCACGTCGTCGACCGAGCCGCCCTTGGCGAGTTCGGGCTGATGGGCGGCGACAACGGAGTCGACCTCGTTGGTGAAGGTGCCGTAGTTGACCGACGGAACCTTGGACAGCCAGTCGGAGAAGGTCTGCCAGATCGGCTCGTTGCTGAAGAACGGGTCGGTCGACTTGTAGGCTTCGCCGTCGCGGGCCGCGAGCAGTGAGCCGACCGCGCCGCGGTCGACGAGGATCTTCTGGTAGAAATTGACGTCCTTGGCGTAGACCTCGTTCAGGAAGTCGATCGCCTCGTCCTTGGCGGCGGAACCCGCCAGAACGTACCAGCTCGAGCCGCCGAGGTTCGAGTAGTGGGTGGCGCCCTCGATGGTCAGCTTCGGGATCGGGGCGATACCCCAGTTGCCGGACTGCTCGGGCTGCGACTTGACGGTGCCGGTGATCCACACGCCGGTGGTGACGGAGGCCACTTCGCCGCCGGTGAAGGCGCCGACCCAGTCGGCCCAGCCGGCGGCCGGGCGGAAGATGTTGGCGGTCTGGATCTTCTGGATGACCTCGAGAGCGGCCTTCAGCGCGACATTGCCCTCGATCGAGAGGTTGCCGTCCTTGTCGAAGTACCAGCCACCAGCCGACTGCATGATGATGCGGGTGAGGCCGGCATCGTTCGGGTCATAGGCCAGCATCTTCTTGCCGGTCTTCTCCTCGACGACCTTGGCGATCTCGATGTACTTGTCCCAGGTGAGGTCCTGGAGATCGGCGGGCTGGAAGCCAGCCTGCGACAGCAGGTCCTTGCGATAGTAGAAGCCGGTCACGCCCGAGTCGAAGGGCATGGAGTAGACCTTGTCGTCAAGGGTGGCGAGGGCGACCTTGTAGGGCGCAAAGCCGGAATAGTCGACCTTGTCGCTGAGCGGAGCGAAGGAGTCGGGGAAGGACTGGAGGAACTTCTGCGCGCCGTAATCCTCGATGAGGACGATGTCGGGCATGCCGTCGGCAACACCCGAGGCGAGGCCGGTCTGCAGCTTCCGCTCGATGTCGGCCTTGGCGAAGTCGACCACGTTGAGTTTGAAGTCGGGATGGGTCTTGGCGTAAACCTCGCCGGCTTCCTTCATGATCGCGACGTTGAAATTGGGATCCCAGCACCAGACGGTGACTTCGGCGGCCTGGGCGGCCGTGATGGCGATGAGGCTGGCACCCGCGAAGGCGAGCGCAACGGTTTTGCGGTTCATCCAGTTCCCCCACTCGTATCCGAGGCGTCCTCAGCCTCTCAGGGGAGCACTATCCGATACTCATCCGCCCGGCGCAATATATTATTTTGTAAATTTTACCAGCTTTTTGTTGCTGCGTTTTCGGGCTCAGAGGTAAATAGTTTACCTGTCCGCCGGGTGGAAGCCAATCGCGCCGCGATGACCAATTAGGATATGTGCTGACCTGTCGCGCGAGGGCTGCGGCTCTTGGCGCGAGATGGGCAGGGCGTGTCGTGCCGGACTTCGGCCTAGGCCGTTCCATCCGGCCGGCGGCAACTGTCGCGCCAGATCAGCTCGGTGGCGATGGTGACGCGCTTGACGTAGTCGCGGCCGCCCAACTGCTCCATCAGCAGATCGAAGGCGTTCTCGCCGATGCGCTCGGCCGGGATGCGCACGGTGGTCAGCGGCGGCGCCAGGAACTGGGCGGCGGGGATGTCGTTGAAGCTCGCCACGGCGATGTCGGCGGGAATGCGCAGGCCGCGCTCCTGGATGGCGCGGTAGGCGCCGATCGCCACGTTGTCGTTGGAGGTGACGACGATCTCCGGCAGGTCGGCCTCGGCCATCAGCTGGCAGGCGAGGCGGTAGCCGCTCTCGAAGCGGAGCTGCTCGGCGAGCAGGTAGTGCGCGGGGTTGAACAGCCCCTTCCGCTCGGTCCATTCCTTGAAGGTCTTGGCGCGCTCCTCGCTGGCCGGATAGAGCACGTTGCCCGACGGACGGTCGTCGCCGAGAAAGCCGAAACGGCGGTATCCGGCGGCATGGAGGCGGTCGAGCAGGCGGGCCATGGCGAAGGACAGATCGCAGGCGACGATGTCGAACTGGTCGATGTTGGGGGCGAAATCGGCCAGCACCAGGTTGGCGTTGATCTGCCGCACCCAGTCGATCTCGGCGTCGGTGTGCATGCCGACGGCGATGATGCCGGCGGCTCCCTGCAAGTCGTCGGCCGACGGCAGCTCGGCCGAGCGATAGATGATCTGCAGCTCGGCGCGGTTGGCGTGCGCCCGCGCCTCGATGCCCATGCGGACGCCGATGTAGTAGGGGTCGGCCAGTTCCTCCTCGGGACGCAGGAAATGCACGATGCAGATGCGGCCGCCGATGTGGTCGGACGCTGCCTGCGGCCGATGCGGGCGCGGGCGGTTGCGCGGCGTCAGGTAGTTGAGCGCCTCGGCCGTCTCGATGATGGCCTGCCGCTTCGCCTCGGTGATCGACAGCGTCGCGTCGTAATTGAGGACGCGCGAAACGGTGGCCGAGGAAACTCCGACCGCCTTGGCGATTTCCTTGATCGTGACCATCCGTGCACTCTCACCCGGTTGCCCGAAGCCGATCAACCCTTTCAGTTTACGGCTAAATGACCGTTCCGGGTAGTAAAGTTTTACTAAATCATCCGAAAGGCGGAGCCGACCATCGGCGGCCGCCGTGCCGCCGCCGGAGAATCCGGCGGAGAAGCGGGTTTCCTGTTACCCGCAATTGTTGCCGAGTGTAAAGGCTCGGCCGCTCGGAAGACCGGCTTATTGCCAGGCGACCAGCACGGCGCCGGCGGCGATCAGCGCCACGCCGGCGGTTCCCTGCGGCGACAGGCGCTCGCCGAGGAACAGCACGGCGAAAATCGCCACGAGCACGACCGACAGCTTGTCCACCGGCGCGACGCGCGCCGCGTCGCCGAGCTTCAGCGCCCGGAAATAGCAGAGCCAGGAGGCGCCGGTGGCAAGGCCGGACAACCCCAGGAACAGCCAGGTACGGCCGGGAACGGTGGGGATCTGTCCGAAGCCGTCGCCGAGGGCAACGATCAGCGCGGCGAGCACCAGCACGACGGCGGTGCGGATGAGCGTCGCGAGATCGGAGCCGATCGCCTCGACGCCCACCTTGGCGAGGATGGCGGTGGCTGCCGCGAAGATGGCCGACAGGACGGCCCATATCTGCCAAAGCTGAAAGAGGCTTTTCATGATGGCGGATTCCTTTTTGGAGCGTCGGCACGTTAGCACGGCCCGCACGCTTGTGGACGGCCTCCGGCCGGCGGAAAGCGGCGGCGGCGATTGCCAAACGGCGGCGAAGGCGCGACAGTGCCGGCGCAACCGGAGGGCCTTGCCATGCTGACCATCTACGGCGTCTACAAATCGCGCGCGTCGCGCCTCTACTGGCTCGCCGAGGAACTCGGCTTCGCCTTCCGCAAGGAGCCGGTGATCCAGGCGCGCAAGGTGGCGAACCCGCTCGCCGCCGACGCGCCGCTCAACACCAAGACGCCGTCGTTCCTTGCCGTCAATCCGATGGGGCAGGTCCCGGCCATCGACGACGGCGGGCTGGTGCTGACCGAGTCGCTCGCCATTCTCCTCTATCTCGCCAAAAAGCACGGCGGTCCGCTGGCGCCCAACGATCTCGCCGAGGAAGGGCGGATGCTGCAATGGCTGTTCTGGGGCGCGACGGCGGTGGAGACGGTCACCGTGCTGGTCACCCAGGGCGACGAGAAGGGCGAGTGGAAGACCGAGGCGGGCAGGGCGAAGCTCGCCGTCATCGGCGAAGCGCTGAAGCAGCCGTTCGGCGTCTTCGAGGCGCATCTCTCCACCAGCGACTACACCGTCGGCGACCGCTTCACCGTCGTCGATCTGGGGCTCGCCGAAATCGTCCGCTACGTGCAGGGCCATCCGGAGCTGCTTCAGGGCTTCCCCAGGGTGACGGCCTGGCTCGAGCGTTGCCAGTCGCGGCCGGCCTTCAAGGCGATGTGGGAGAAGCGCGACGCCGAGTGAGAGGTGAGCCGGTTGACAGCTTCCATCGGCGCTGCCACATGCGACGTCATCCTCCCACGTCCAGGAACCGACCATGACCATCGCCAATTCGGGACTGCTCGACGGCCTGATCGCCGCCTCGATCGAGGCCGGCCGCATCATCCTCGACGTCTACGCCCGGCCGATCGACGTCGCCTTCAAGGCCGACGCCTCGCCGGTGACCGAAGCCGATGGGCTGGCCGAGGCGGCGCTGCTCGCCGCGCTCGAACGCCTGGTGCCCGGCGTGCCGGTGATCGCCGAGGAGAGCGTTGCGGCCGGTCGCGTGCCGCCCACCGCCGGGCGCTTCTTCCTGGTCGACCCGCTCGACGGCACCAAGGAGTTCATCCGCCGCAACGGCGAGTTCACCGTCAACGTCGCGCTCATCGAGCAGGGCGCGCCGGTGATGGGCGTCGTCCATGCGCCGGTCGGCGGTCGCCTGTTCGCCGGCGGACCGGACGGCGCCTGGGAAATGGCGGTGACAGCGGACGGGGTAGGGCAGCGGCGGCCGATCCACGTGCGGGACCTGCCGGCCGAGGGGGCGACGCTGCTCACCTCGCGCAGCCACGCGACGGCCGCCACCGAGGCTTTCCGGCCGGCCGTTGCCGTGGCCGGCCGGCGGGTGATCGGCTCGTCGCTGAAATTCTGCCTGATCGCCGCCGGCGAGGCGGACGTCTACCCGCGCTTCGGTCCCACCATGGAATGGGACACGGCGGCGGGCGACGCCGTGCTCCGGGCGGCCGGCGGCATGACGACGCTGGCGGACGGCACGCCCTTCCCCTATGGCAAGCGAGGGCGGCCCGGCCTTGCCGATTTCGCCAATCCGTCGTTCATTGCTGCATCCGATCGGCGCCTTGTCGCGTTTAGCCACAACCCGGTTTGATTCATTTTCCCTGAGGAGATTTGCCGTGAGCCAGTCCGAAGCCCGACAGGAGCTTGCCGCCGTCAACGAGGAACTCAAGTCATGGCTGATGACCGAGGCCCTGCCGATCTGGTGGGCGTTCGGCGTCGACCACGTCAACGGCGGCTTCCATGAGGTTCTGGGGCTGCGTTGCGAAATCACGCCGGCGCCGCGCCGGGTGCGCGTCACGGCGCGCCAGATCTTCAGCTTCGCGCTGGCCGGCCGGCTCGGCTGGACCGGCCCCTGGGAGCGCACGGTGGAGGAGGGGCTCGACTACTTCCTCGACAAGTGCGTGCTGCCGAACGGCGCCGTGCGCATGGTGACCAACGCCGACGGCTCGCCCAAGGACGACACCTTCTGCCTCTACGACCAGGCCTTCGCGCTGTTCGCCCTGGCCGCCGCCGCGTCGGTGGTGAAGGACCGCTCGGCGGTCGAGGCGGCGGTGGTGAAGCTCCGGACCTTGCTGGTGACGGACTACAAGAACCCGATCGCCGGGTTCGAGGAGTCCATCCCCCGCTCGCTGCCGCTCAAGGCCAACCCGCACATGCACATGTTCGAGGCCTGCCTCGCCTGGGAGGAGGTGGGCGGCGACGCGACCTGGAGCCGGCTCGCCGACGAGATCGCCGATCTGTGCCTGACCAAGTTCCTCGATCCCGAGGAAGGCTGGCTGAAGGAATTCTTCAACGCCGACTGGTCGGTGGTGGACGGGGTCGAGGGCCGCATCTGCGAGCCCGGCCACCAGTTCGAATGGGCCTGGCTGCTCACCCGCTGGGGCACGTCGCGCCAGCGTCCCGATGCCGTCGCCGCGGCGCGGCGCCTCTGCGAACTCGGTGAGAAGCACGGCATCAACGTGCCGCAGCAGGTGGCGATCATGGGCATCCTCGACGATCTCTCCATCCATGACGGCACGGCGCGCATGTGGTCGCAGACCGAGCGGATGAAGGGCAACCTGGCGCTGGCCGCCGTCGCCGCCGCCGAGGCGGACCGCGAGGACCATTTGCGGAAGGTGGTGACGGCGGCGCGGGCGTTGCAGCGCTATTTCGAGGTCGACACGCCCGGCCTCTGGCGCGACCGCATGAACCCCGACGGTTCGTTCGTGATCGAGCCGGCGCCGGCCTCGACCTTCTACCACATCATCTGCGCCATCGACGAGGTCGGAAAATATATCTCATCCTACTGAAGACATTGGCTTTTCCAGCTTTGTTGAGAATCTGATTCAACCCGAGCCGCCCCGCTGCATGCCGGGGCGGCTTCTTCATGTTGAGAATCCGATTCAACACCCTCTCTCGGGCGAAGAGTCCGGTGAATTGCCTAAGTTACCGATCCCCGATGCTTGCGCCCACGGCCATTGTGGGTTCAAGTGCGGCCGGAGGAAGCTGCAGCAAAGGGGTAACCATGGGAGGGGCGGTGGACGGACGCCTGTACGGGCAGCCCATGGCGGAGTCGGGGCTCGACGCGGCCTTCATCGAGCGATCGCTGTTCGACGCGCTGATCGACATTGCCGAGGCCGATCCCGATCTTCCGGCCGTCGAGGACCAGAACCGGCAGCCGGTGACCCGTCGGAACCTGCTGCTCGCCGCCTGCGTGCTCGGCCGCCGCCTTGCCGCCCTCAGCCGCAAGGGCGAGCGGGTGGGGTTGCTGCTGCCCAACGTCAATGGCGTCGCCATCGCCTTCTTCGCACTTCTCGCCTACGGACGGACGCCGGCGCTGCTCAACTTCACCGCCGGCAGCCACGGCCTCGACGGCGCCATCAAGGTCGGCACCATCCGGACGGTGATCACCTCCAGCGCTTTCGTGAAGACGGCCAAGCTGGAGCCGGTGATCGACGAGCTCAAGGACAAGGTTCGCATCGTCTATCTGGAGGATGTGCGGGCCGGCCTGTCGTTGCTCGACAAGGTCGCTGGAGCCGCCTATGCCCGTTGGGCGCGGATACTGCACCGACCCTATCGGCGGGCGCCGCGGGACATCGCCGCCGTGCTGTTCACATCGGGTACCGAGGGCGCGCCGAAGGGAGTAGGGCTCACCGCCACCAACTTCCTGTCCAACGTCGCGCAGGTCCTGGCGCTCTATAAATTCCATCCCGAGGACACGCTGTTCAACGCGCTTCCGGTGTTCCACTCGTATGGTCTTACCGCTGGTCTCCTGCTGCCGATCTACGGCGGTTTCAAATCGTTCCTCTATCCCTCGCCGCTGCATTACAAGATCATTCCCGGCCTGGTGCGTGACAGCCGATCCACGGTGCTGCTGTCCACCGACACCTTCGCCGCCGGCTGGGTCAGGGCCGCCGAGGACGGCGACTTCGACAAAGTGCGCCTCACCATCCTCGGCGCCGAGCGCGTCAAGGAGCAGACGCGGGCGCTCTGGATGGACCGCTTCGGCGTGGTGCTCAACGAGGGCTACGGAGCCACCGAGTGCGCGCCGGTGCTGTCGGTCAACTATCCCGGCAGCTTCCGCGACGGCACCGTCGGGCGCCTCCTGCCGGGCATCGAGGCGCGGCTCGATCCGGTGCCGGGCCTCGAGATCGGCGGCCGCCTGCACGTGCGGGCGCCCAACATCATGGCCGGCTATTACCTCGCCGACCAGCCGGGCGAGCTCAAGCGCAACGATCCGGACGGCTGGTACGACACCGGCGACATCGTCTCCATCGACGAGGACGGCTTCGTCACGCTGCTCGGCCGCGCCAAGCGCTTTGCCAAGATCGGCGGGGAAATGATCTCGCTGGCCGCCGTCGAGGCCTTCGCGGCGGCCCTCTGGCCGAACGCCTCGCACGCCGCCGTCGCCGTTTCGGATCCGCGCAAGGGCGAGGCGCTGGTGCTGGTCACCGACGCCGGCGACGCCACCGTCGAGGCGCTTTCCGCCTATGCGCGCGAGCACGGCGTGCCCGAGCTGCAGGTGCCGCGCAAGATCGTCAAAACCTACGCGCTGCCCGTGCTCGGCACCGGCAAAATGGACCTCGCCGCCATCGAACAGATGGCGCGGTCCTGAGGCCGCCTGCCGCCGGATGCTCGAAGTGCCTGAGCGGATTCGATGACCGGCGCCGGAGGGTTGTGCCGAACGCGATCGATTCACCGATCGGTAACCGCTGCATGAGACTCTTCATACGCGCCATCATGCAATATGAACAATCGTAAGTAGCCATATCCAACCGGTTAAAGCTGCTGAGAAATTGGTTGAAGGTGGCATGATTATTCATGATTAACAAAGGTTTGACGACCTTTGTTAATATGATGCCTCAGATTTGGCGCGAATATCCGCCCCGCAGTTGCCGCGGCACTTGCGGTTTTTCCGAAAATGACAGCAAACACAAAAGGATGTTGGGTCATCCTTCGATATGCCATGCGGTTAGGGAGCGGTTTCTACCCATCGGGTAGCGGGCGGCAATGAGCCCCTGAAATCGCCGGAAATGCCTTCTTTCCAAACTCCTCGCGCATGGCCGGGGCTCCCTTGGAGGAGGAAACCCCCGGCGATGTCCAAACCCGATTTGCGGCGCCGGCTGCAACTTTCGGGAGTCCGGCGCGCCGTCGCCTCGGCCAATGAATCAAAACCGGCACGGCCGATCAAGCCTAAATGGGAGTCATTTCAGGCTATTGGCGAGGGTGGCTTGCCCAACTTCGAGTCAGGTCGGCCTGATGTTGTGAATCGGAGTCCGATCGCAAGTCATTGAACGCTGCCGGAGCTGGCGAGCCGCAACGCCGACCTGGATTCGGACGAGCCCGAAGCGGGATAAGTTCAGGTTGACGCATCGGAAAACATCGCCCGCCCGTTGCCGCCATTGTGCAACCTCACGAAAGTTCGCGGTCTAGTGCGGATGGATATTTGTCCAGCTTGCACAAAGACGCTGCCGGGCTCGCACCCTATTGTGACAGCGCCCTGGTTGGACGTCAGAGGTGAACATCGGGGACAACGATGCGTATGCGCGTCGTAGAAGAAAACTTGCTCAGGGAGTGAGATATGACCACCACCGTGACATCCGGCGGGCTGGGCGCGAGCGGAATCGACGCGACCTACAAGAAAGTCGCCTTGCGGCTGATCCCGTACATCTTCGTCTGCTATCTTTTCAATTATCTCGACCGCGTCAACGTCGGCTTCGCCAAGCTGCAGATGCTGGACGACCTCGGCCTCAGCGAGACGGCCTACGGCCTCGGCGCCGGCATCTTCTTTCTGGGCTACGTCGCCTTCGGCGTGCCGAGCAACCTGATGCTGCACCGCTTCGGCGCCCGCCGCTGGATCGCGCTGATCATGGTGCTGTGGGGCCTGTTGTCCACCAGCCTGCTGTTCGTCCGCTCGGCCGAGTCGTTCTACGTCCTCCGCTTCCTGACTGGCGCCGCCGAGGCCGGCTTCTTCCCCGGCATCGTTCTCTACCTCACCAAATGGTTCCCGTCGGCGCGGCGTGGCGGGGTGATGGCGCTGTTCATGTCGGCCATTCCCCTGTCGGGCGTTCTCGGCGGACCGTTCTCCGGCTGGATTCTCGGTCATTTCACCGACGGCCAGGCCGGCATGCATGCCTGGCAGTGGCTGTTCCTGCTGCAGGGGCTGCCGACGGTGGTGCTCGGTATCGGCATCCTCGCCGTGCTCAGCAACGGCATCGACGATGCGCGCTTCCTGTCGTCCGACGAGAAGGCCGCCCTCAAGCAGGCCCTGGTCGAGGACGACAAGAACCGTCCAAAGACGGTGTCGGACAGCTTTGCCGCCGTCCTCCGCAACAAGGGCGTCTGGGCGCTGGGCGTGATCTACTTCTCGATCCAGAGCGGCGTCTACATGATCAATTTCTGGCTGCCGTCGATCATCAAGGCCAGCGGCCAGACCGATCCGGCGCTGGTCGGCTGGCTGAGCGCCATTCCCTATCTCGCCGCCAGCGTCTTCATGCTGTATGTCGGCCGCTCGGCGGACCGGCACCGGGAGCGCCGCCTGCATCTGGCCATTCCCATGCTGATGGGCGTCGGCGGCCTGATGGTGGCGGCCAACTTCAGCGCCAGCCCCACCATAGCGCTGATCGGCCTCACCATCGCCACCATGGGCGCTCTCACCGGACTGCCGATGTTCTGGCCGATTTCCGGCGGCTATCTGTCGCCGACCGCGATGGCCGGCGGCCTTGCCCTGATCAACTCGATCGGCCAGATCGCCGGCTTCGTCAGCCCCTATATGGTGGGCTGGATCAAGGACACGACCCAAAGCACCGACACGGCGCTCTATATCCTCGCCGCGATCATCCTGGTTGGCGTGGTCCTGGTGCTGCGCATTCCCGGAAAGCTGGTCAACCGGTAAGCTGATCGCCGGGGGCTTGCCATGAGCCCCCGGCCTCTTTCACGCCGGACACCGACACCCCCCAATTCCGCCTTTGCCAATCGATGAGGACACCGGCGATGAAAATCGTCATAGCCCCAGATTCCTTCAAGGAAAGCCTGTCGGCACTGGAAGTCGCCAGCAACATCCGCGCCGGCTTTCGCGAGATCTTCCCGGATGCCGACTATGTCGTCCTGCCGGTCGCCGACGGCGGCGAGGGCACGGTCGAGGCCATGGTCGCCGCCACGAGCGGCTCCGTCGTCAGCCTTGCCGTGTCGGGTCCGCTCGGCAAACCGGTCGACGCCTTCCTCGGGCTGACCGGCGACGGCAGGACGGCGATCATCGAGATGGCCGCCGCCAGCGGCCTGATGCTGGTGCCGCCGGAGGCGCGCGATCCGCTGATCACCACCACCTTCGGCGTCGGCGAACTGATCCGGGCGGCGCTCGACAGGGGCGCCCGCCACTTCATCGTCGGCATCGGCGGCAGCGCCACCAACGACGGCGGCGCCGGCATGCTGCAGGCGCTGGGCGTGCGTCTGCTGGATGCCGACGGCAAGCCCATCGGCCCCGGCGGCGGCGAACTCGGCCGTCTGGCGAGCATCGACGTGTCCGGCCTCGATCCGCGCCTCGCCGACTGCCGCGTCGAGGTGGCCTGCGATGTCGACAATCCGCTGATCGGCCCGCGCGGCGCCTCCGCCGTGTTCGGCCCGCAGAAGGGGGCGACGCCGGACAAGGTGGCGCTTCTCGACGCCAACCTCGGCCACTACGCCGCCGTCATAAAGGCCGTGCTCGGCGCCGACGTGGCGCATTTGCCCGGCGCCGGCGCGGCGGGTGGCCTCGGCGCCGGCTTCAAGGCGTTTCTCGGCGCCGATCTGAAGCCGGGTTCGGAGATCGTCACCACGGCGGTGGGGCTCGACGCGGTGGTGGCGGATGCCGATCTGGTCATCACCGGCGAGGGACGCATCGACGGCCAGACCATTTACGGCAAGACGCCGATCGGCGTCGCCACGGTGGCAAAGCGCCACGGCAAGCCGGTGATCGGCATCGCCGGAAGTCTGGGCGCCGATTCCGAGGCCGTCTTCGATCATGGGATCGACGCCGTGTTCGGCGTGCTGCCGCGCGCCTGTTCGCTGGCCGAGGCCTTCGCCGAGGCGAGCGACAACCTGCGCGTCACGGCGCGCAACGTGGCCGCCACGCTGAAGCTCGGCGGTTTCGGCCGGCAGGCGTAGCGGCCCGGCGAACGTCTGGCGCAGATCCGTAACGGCCGTAGTATGATGGTCGTCCGCATCACCGGAGACGTTGGCCTTGGATCGCGCGTCGCAGACCTTCACCCTGCTGCACATGGATGCCGCTCTGGCGCAGTCGATCGTCGAGCGCTCCATGCAGATCATCGACTGCAACGTCAACGTGATGGATGCCCGCGGCATCATCATCGCCAGCGGCGACCGCAGCCGCATCGGCACGATGCACCAGGGGGCCTTGCTCGTCCTCGACAAGCAGGACGCCGTCGAGATCGACGGCGAGATGGCCAAGCGCCTCAACGGCGTCAAGCCGGGCGTCAACCTGCCGCTGCGCAGCCAGAACAATATCGTCGGCTGCATCGGGCTTACCGGCGAGCCGGGCGACGTGTCGCGGTTCGCCGAGCTGGTCCGCCTGGCGGCCGAAACCATGCTCGAGCAGGCGCGCCTGATGCAGTTGCTGGCCCGCGACGCCCGGCTTCGCGAAACGCTGGTTCACAGCCTGCTTCGCGGCGAGGACATCACGCCGTGGCTGCGCAACTGGGCCGAACGGCTGGGGCTCGATCTCGGCATGCCGCGCGTGGTGGCGGTCATCGAGGTGACGACGCGCGGCGCCGATGCGAAGACCATCGTCGCCGAGCTCGAACGGCTGCACGGCCTGCTCAACTTGCCGTCGCACCGCAATCTGGTGGCGACGATCTCGCTCAACGAGATCGTCGTCCTGAAGCCGGCGCTCGACGGCCAGGGCAAGTGGGATCTCCATGTGCACCGCCAGCGCATCGAGAAGCTGCTGTCGCGCATGAACGAGGAAACGAGGCTGGGCTTGCGCATCGCGCTCGGCCGCTATTTCCCGGGCGAGCAGAACATCCCGAGGTCCTACCAACTGGCCAAGGCGACGCTGGCGGTCGGCAAGCGGCGCTGGCCGGAGCGCGCGGTGTTTCTCTACGACGACCTGCGCCTGCCGGTGATGCTCGACGCGCTGGGGCAGAACTGGCTGATCGACGACATCGGCTCGCCGATCGACGCGCTGGCGGAGGCCGACCGAAGCGGCCAGCTTCTGACCACGCTCAACACCTGGTTCGACCAGAACATGCACATGGGCAGAACGGCCGAGGCGCTGGGCATTCACCGCAACACGCTCGAATACCGGATGCGCCGCATTCGCGACCTCACCAGGGTCGAGATGTCCTCGGTCGAGGAATGCTTCGGCCTCTACCTCGGCTGCATTTCCAGAAAATGGCGCGGCGGATCGTGAGGGGGAGAGGCGAAACGGGAAAAAGATTGCCTCTTGCCCACCTCTCGCGCAACAAAAGCACGGTCTCCGGACTTTTCCCCGGAAGACCGTCCGACTATCATGTGTCATACCTCACGGAGGCACGGCCGGTTTCCGGTGAGGCCGGGCCGGTTTCTTTTGCGCAAGGATGTCGTCGTTGTCCGCAAGTCTTCAATCCGTGAGCCGTCCGCTCGACGCCCTCGACCCGGTGTGGGCGCGCGTCCGGCGGGAAGCCTCGGCCATCGTCGAGAACGAGCCGGCGCTGGGTGGCTTCATGCACCTCACCGTGCTCGACCACGTCCGCCTCGAGGACGCGGTCATCCAGCGCGTGGCCGACCGGCTCGGCAACACCACCGTGCTCTCGGCGATGATCGCCCAGGCCTTCCGCGAGGCGGTGGCCGACGATGCCGATATCGCCGCCGCCTTCCGCTCGGACATCGTCGCCTTCGAGGACCGCGACCCGGCCTGCGACCGGTTCATCGAGCCGCTGCTCTACTTCAAGGGCTACCACGCCATCGAGGCGCACCGGCTCGCCCACTGGCTGTGGAACCATGGCCGGCGCGACCTGGCGCTCTACCTGCAGAGCCGGTCGTCGGAGGTGTTCCAGGTCGACATCAATCCCGGCGCGCATCTCGGGCGCGGCCTGTTCTTCGACCACGCCACCGGCATCGTCATCGGCGAGACGGCGGTGGTGGAGGACGACGTGTCGCTGCTCCAGAACGTCACGCTCGGCGGCACCGGCAAGGAGACCGGCGACCGCCATCCCAAGATCCGCCACGGCGTGATGATCGGCGCCGGATCGAAGATCCTCGGCAACATCGAGGTGGGCGCCTGCTCGCGCGTCGCGGCCGGTTCGGTGGTGCTGAAGCCGGTGCCGCGCGGCACCACGGTGGCCGGCGTGCCGGCGCGGGTGATCGGCGAAGCCGGCTGCAGCGATCCCTCCCATTCCATGGAGCAGCGCCTGCCGGAGGGCGGCGAGGGCTGAGAAAGAGCGGGGGAACCATGCAACCGGCCCGCCATTCGTGGGTTTCCTTGCCAGCCTGTCCGTGCCAGAACACGCCGACGCCGGCGACTCGTCGCCGTCCGGTTCGCCGCTCCCGCCGCGAGCGATCGCCGGCCTTCAGACTGGAGAAGCCAACTTGACCAAAGACGAAATCGCCCGCATCGAGAAATTCCTGCGCAAGACGCTGCAGTCGCCGACCATCAGCGTGCGGGTCCGGCCGCGCAAGACCGACTCGGCCGAGGTCTACGTCGGCGAGGAGTTCATCGGCGTCGTCTACGAGGACGACGAGGACGACGACAAGTCGTTCAATTTCCAGATGGCCATTCTCGCCGAGGATATCGCCGGCTGATCCGGCCGGCACGCGCATCGCGCCATCCAGAGCGTTCCGTGTTGCGAAAGAGCACGGAGCGCTCTGCTTTTTTTGGGCGGGGTGCTTTAGGCGGTGACGCCGAAGGACAGCAGCAGCACGCGGACGCCGCTCTTGATGCCGGCCCAGTCGGCGAGCAGGCCCTTGCGGAAGCGGATCTGCACCGACAGGTCGGCGCCGGCGTGAATCTCGGTCAGGCAGGAGGCGGGGTATTCGCTGTCGTCCGGCGCCGTGCAATGGGTGGTGAACGGATTGGTCGAGCCCGCCTCGAAGAACACTTCCTCGCCGCTGAGCCCCGACTCCTCGGACATGCGGTGGCCGACGAGACCGGCCGGCGCCGGGATGGTCCCTTCCTCGAAGAAGTGCTGGTAGACGTTGATCAGCCGGCCGACGCTGTCGGTCGGCGTGTCGCGCGTGCGGATCGTCAGGTAGACGACCGGCGCGTTGGCGCCGAGGTCGAGGAAATCCTTGCGGAAGTCGCGCGCATAGCCGGCCATTTCCGGGAAATGGACGGCAAGGTCGATGCGCTCGTGCGGGCCGACGTTCCTCTGGTCGGCGAAGCGGAACATGTTGGCCGGGATCACCAGCCGTTGCCGGCCGATGAACAGCGCCGTCGGCGTGGGGTCGGTCGAGCGGCCGTCCCGGCTGTCGAAATTGCCGGAGAGGCTGACGAGGATGTTCACCAGCATCACGCCGCCGGCCAGCAGGAACGTGGTGAGGACGGCGCGCAGGAACCAGGCGGCCGCGCTGGTGCGGCGGCGGGCCGGGCGTCGAACCGGACGAAGCAGGCTTTCGTCGGAATATGCCGCGTAGTGGGTCACGACCGCCTCCCGAATTGAGACAGGAGCCCCGAACCGCCACCCTCGGCCGTCCCGGGACACCGCCGAACCCCGCCAGTTTCGTCTTCCGGCCCGCTCCGCATCGTCGCGGCCCGCGCCTTGCCACGTCCCTGGCAGGTCCGTGCTCATTGTTTCATTTCGGATCAGGGTTAAGGCGGGGTTAACGGCAATGAATGTCGAGATTCTGGTGACGTGTTTTTCGATCGCTCTGGGCTTCGTCCTGGCGGGCCTCCTGTCGTCGCTCTACCAGCTCGTGACCTCGAGGCCGGCCCGCTTCGAGATGCAGGCGGAGACGATCCTGCTGGGCATCGCGCAGACTTTTCTCATCATGTTCGCCGGCCCGGCCATCCTGATGCGCAACGCCATCCGCGGCCGGCGGATCGAGCACCGCAATCTCGGCTGGCTGGTGGCCTCGACGGCGATCGCCGGCGCGTGGAGCCTCTGCTCGGGCGTGATGCTGCTGCCGTTCTTCGTCGTGGTCGCCCAGTCGATCGGCTGAGCCGGACGGCTTGCCCTTCGGCCGATGCCGTCCGCCGGGCGTCGTGCCGGGGAAACTCTTGTCGAAGAAAGACTTCTGAAACGCTTCGCCCCTAGAATTGCTCTTCATGCTTGTGGGCGGGACGTGGGCACATGTCGCGGTTCGGCTGGGAAGGGGCAGGGACGAAAGGCACGCGCCGCCGTGAGGTGGCGGCATGAACCTTCTCGCCTTTCTGCGTTTCCGCAAGGCCGACCTGCTGCGGCGGCTGGCCAACCTGCTGCCGATCCTGTTCACCGTCGTCCTGCTGATCTTCGCCGAGAATTCCGCCCTCGAGGCCTACCGCACCTTCCAGCGCATCGAGGCCTCGAACGCCAGCGAGGCCATGCAGGCCGGCCGCGACATCGGCGATCAGGCCAAGCTGGTCGAGATGTCCCGCCGCAAGCTCGGCAATCGGCTGATCCTCGGCTTCACGGCCCAGGACGCCGGCGATATCCGCGACGCGCTCCAGCGGCTGCTCGCCACCATCGAGCGCGCCCGCCCGTCGTTCATCATGCCCGGCGACGCGGCGCTGATCGCCCAGATCGACAGTATCGCCGAGCTGGCCTCGGGGCTGGGCGTCGCCTTCGCGAGCGTCGGTCCCGACGATACGGCCGTCCTCAATGCGCTCGACGGCGATCTGAGGCGCCTGTCGGAAAAATTCCGCCTGCTTCAGGAGAACATGACCGAGCAGGGCACGCGCTATATCGCGCTGCAGGGCGAAACCCTGTCGGCGAGCTATTCGGCCATGCTGAAGCTCTCCATCGCCCTGGTCGGCGCCATCGTGTCGATGCTGGCGCTGCTGGTGCTCAACCGCCGCGCCACCTGGCAGGCCAACTATCGCGCCGACCACGACGTGACCACCGGCGTGCTCAACCGCCGGGCCTTCGAGCGCTGGATCGAGGGCATCCACTTCGATCCCCAGGCCTCCAAGGCGGTGATGGTGTTCGATCTCGACAATTTCAAGGAGGTCAACGACGAGCTGGGCCACATGGCCGGCGACCACGTGCTCAAGGCGTTCGTCGGCAATCTGGTCGCCTCCTTCGGCCAGGATGCCCTGGTGGTGCGCTGGGGCGGCGACGAGTTCGTGGTGGTCGTTTCCACCGACGGCTTCGTCGAGGCCGGCGCGGTGACGCTGCTGCGCGCCTCGTTTGCCCGCCTGCAATCGATCGTGCGCTTCGGCGATACCGACATCGACATCCGCTGCTCCGGCGGCGCGGCCGTCTGGCCGTCCGACAGCCGGGATTTTCACGAGGTGCTGCAGCTCGCCGACCTCGCGCTCTACAAGGCGAAGTCGCGCGGCAAGTCGCGCCTCCAGTTCTACGACGCCGACATCCTCAACGAGCGCCACAAAGTGCTGGCGCTGCGGGAGCGGCTGCGGGCGGCGCTGCGCGACGGCGAACTCAGCCTCTACTGGCAGCCGCAGGTCGACGTGGAGCGCGGCTACATCCCGTCGGCGGAGGCGCTGATCCGCTGGACGGACCGGGAGAGCGGCGAGCTGATCCCGCCGGGCGAGTTCATTCCGGCCGCCGAGGCGTCCGACCTGATCATCGAAATCGACAATTTCGTCATCGAGGAGGCGGTTCGCACCGCCGCCAGGTGGGCGACCATCTGGCAATACCCGCCGATCGTCGCCGTCAACGTCTCGGCGGTGCATTTCCAGCGGCGCGAATTCGTCGGCCAGGTGCGCGATATCCTGCGCCGCCACAACGTCAGCCCCGACCAGCTCGAGCTGGAGATCACCGAGGGCGTCATCCTCGGCAACAACATCGAGGTGACGCGCAATCTCAAGGGGCTCGAGGCGCTCGGCGTGCATATCGCCCTCGACGACTTCGGAACCGGCTACTCCAACATCGCCTATCTGTCGCAATTGAAGCCCGACCGGCTGAAGATCGACCAGACCTTCATCGCCTCGCTGTCGGGCAGCCACCAGATGGAATCGCTGGTGTCGGCGATCATCGGCATCGGCAAGGCGATCAACTGCGAGGTGGTGGCCGAGGGCGTCGAGACGGCCGACCAGCTCGATCTGGTGCGGCGCCTGGGCTGCTGCCTGGTGCAGGGCTATCATTTCGCGAGGCCGATGCCCGACGCGGAATTCCAGGCCTGGCGCGACGCCAATTATCCGGACGCCGCGGCGTCGGTGAAGCACCTCCGCCGGCTCGGCGACCGGCTGGCGAGTGCCATTGGCGGCGACGCCGGCCGGGGGCGCGACCGCGAGACGCCGTAGGTCAGGGACCCCCTTTTAGGCTGCTCGGTTCACGGTCCGCCGCTGATCGGGCTTGGTGGCGGCACGGACGGGCGTTATGTATGCGCCAACCCATCCGTCAACATCCGAGGGGAGCGCGCCATGGCCGTCTGGCCCACCGAAATCCGTCTTTCCGCCGACAAGCGTTCGCTGGCCGTCTCCTTCGAGGACGGCCAGTCCTTCTCCATTCCGGCCGAACTGTTGAGGGTAAACTCCCCTTCGGCCGAGGTTCAGGGGCATGCCCCGAGCCAGCGCATAACGGTGGCCGGCAAGCAGAATGTCAGAATCACCGCCGTCGAGCCGGTCGGGTCCTATGCCGTCCGCCTGGTGTTCGACGACGGCCACGACAGCGGCCTCTACACCTGGACCATCCTCTACGAGACCGGCCGCGACCAGGAGGCGCTGTTCGCCGCCTATGTCGCCGAACTGAAGGCCAAGGGCCTGTCGCGCTGACCCGGCGAGGCGGACGCGAAAACGCCGCCGCGGCCGGCCGCGGCGGCGTCCTGATGTCCTAGGCTCAGTGGACGACGACGACCTTGGTGCCGACGCCGACGCGCTCGTAGAGGTCGGCGACGTCGTCGTTGGTCATGCGGATGCAGCCCGACGACACCGCCTGGCCGATGGTCCACGGCTCGGCCGTGCCGTGGATGCGGTAGATGGTCGAGCCGATGTACATGGCGCGGGCGCCGAGCGGATTGTCGGGGCCGCCGGGCATGAAATAGGGCAGCTTGGGCTGGCGCTTGCGCATGGCCGGCGGCGGCGTCCAGCCGGGCCACTCGGCCTTGCGGGTGATGTGATGCGTGCCCTGCCAGGTGAAACCGGGGCGGCCGACGCCGATGCCGTATTTCAGCGCCTTGCCGTCGCCGACCACGTAATAAAGGCGGCGTTCGCCGGTGTTGACGATGATCGTGCCGTTGCCGTAGGGGCCGGCATAATCGATCATCTCCTTCTTGATCGGGCTTTCCATCGGGCGCGCAGTCCGGCGCACGATGGTCTGGAAGCTGCTGGAGGCAGGATCCCAGAAGCGAACGGTTTCCTCTTCGGCACGGGCGGTGCCCGTGTGGAGCGACGCGGCCACCGTGGCGACCGCCGCAAGGAGAAGCATCTTTCTCATCATCGTGAAAGAACCGGAATCCGAAAGGTTTGAGGGGACGCGACACATCCGAAGTTCGACTCGGGGTATCGCGTCGAATGCGAAACTGACGAAGGACGATGCAGAGTGCATCGCCGACCTTCAAGCGCTTATACGCGAAACCCCGGTATCGGTTCCACCTTCTCGCCGCTTTGTTGCCACAATGCAACGGTCGCGCTCAGGTTTTGGAAACCGCCGGATACGCCTCGTTCGGTGCGCCGTCACACCGTGAGTTGCTGGCCGAGCTCGACCACCCGGTTGGAGGGCAGGCGGTAGAAATCGGTGGCGTTGGCCGCCATGCGCGTCAGCGAGATGAACAGGCGGTTCTGCCACATCGGCATCGGCGACTGCGGGCTCGGCTTGAAGGAGCGGCGGTTGAGGAAGAAGGAGGTCGCCATGATGTCGAACTTGATGCCTTGGCGGCGGCAGTCCGCCAGCGCGCGCGGCACGTTCGGCGTTTCCATGTAGCCGAAGGTCAATTCGACGAGGATGAAATCCTCCGACAGCGGCTCGATCTTGACGCGCTGATCGTCCGGATAGCGCGGCGTCGTCGCCACGTGCACGGTCATGATGATGTTCTTGGCGTGCAGGACGTTGTTGTGCTTGAGGTTGTGCAACAGCGCGCTCGGCGCGATGTCCGGGTCGGAGGTCAGGAACACGGCGGTGCCGCCGACCCGCACCGGGTGCGACTTGGCGAGCATCTTCAGAAGGTCGCTGAGCGGGATGTTCTCGCGATGCGACTTCTCGAACACCAGTTCGCTGCCGCGCACCCAGGTCCACATGCAGGTGGCGACGCAGAAGGCCAGCGTCAGCGGCAGATAGCCGCCGTCGAATACCTTCAGCAGGTTGGCCGACAGGAAGATGATTTCCATGGACAGGAAGGGGGCGACGATGGCGACGGCCACCCAGATCGGCCACTTCCACACCTTCCAGACCACGATGAAGGCCAGCATGGACGACATCACCATCTCGCCGGTGACGGAAATGCCGTAGGCGGAGGCCAGCGCGCTCGACGAGCGGAAGAAGACGACCAGCGCCAGGATGCCGACCAGCAGCATCCAGTTGATGCGCGGCAGGTAGATCTGGCCGGCCTGCGTCTCGGAGGTGTGGCGGCTCTCGATGCGGGGAATGAGGCCGAGCTGCACCGCCTGCTGGGTCAGCGAGAAGGCGCCGGTGATGACGGCCTGGCTGGCGATGATGGTGGCGATGGTGGCCAGGAGGATGAAGGGGATCAGCACCGGCGGCGGCACCATCAGGAAGAACGGGTTCTCCAGCGCCTCGGGGCGGGAGAGCACCAGCGCGCCCTGGCCGAGATAGTTGAGCGTCAGCGCCGGGAACACCAGCACCAGCCAGGCGAGCTGGATCGGCCGCCGGCCGAAATGGCCCATGTCGGCATAGAGCGCCTCGGCGCCGGTCACCGCCAGGAACACCGAACCGATGACCACGAGGGCCAGGAAGCCGTGGTCGATGACGAAGGAGATCGCCGAGGTCGGCAGCAGGGCGTAGAGGATGGCCGGATCGTCGCTGACGTGCATCAGGCCGAGCAGGCCGAGGCAGAGGAACCAGACGGCGGTGATCGGTCCGAACCAGGCGGCGACCCGGCCGGTGCCGAAGCTCTGGATGGCGAACAGCGCTATGAGGATGACAATGGTCAGCGGCACCACATAGTGGGAGAAGCCGGGCGCCACCACCTTCAGGCCCTCGACCGCCGACAGCACTGAGATCGCCGGGGTGATGACGGCGTCGCCGAAGAACATCGAGGCGCCGAGAATGCCGATGATCAGCGCGAAGCCGCCCCGCTTGCCGAGCGCGCCGCGCACCAGCGCCACCAGCGACAGCGTGCCGCCTTCGCCCTTGTTGTCCGCATACATGACGAACAGCACGTATTTCAGCGTCACCACCAGCGTCAGCGACCAGATGAGCAGCGACACGACGCCCGTCACCTCGGAGCGGGTGATGCCGTCGGCGGCGGTGTGATGCAACGCCTCGCGGAACGCGTAGAGCGGGCTCGTGCCGATATCGCCGTAGACGACGCCGACCGAACCGACGGCGAGGCCGAGCAGCGAGCCGGTGGCGTGCTGCTGCTCGCCGTGGCCATCTGCGGTCGGAGAAGAATCGCCCGTCGGGCGGCCTTTTGCTTTGGCGTCGTTCATGTAGAACCGTCACAGGGATCGGACGTCGGTGACGTCGGCTCGATCCGGCGGCGTGGAAATAGCGGAATATACGCAAATCCGCAAGCATGGCCGCCGGAGAGCGGTGCCGGCAAATTGGGCAGGTTTGCGGGGCTTGCCGCGTCGTTCATTCGTCGATCCCCCGAGGGGCGAGGCCCCCGCCGGCCGGCCGTCGGTCCGGCCTTTGGGGCGGAACGCGGCGCGGCGAATGAGGTTCCAATTTGCCGGGCTATGCTCTAGAAAGCGCGAAACCGCCGCCGGCCGTATTTCCGCGTCGATCCGGCATCCTTCCGGTCGAGTGTCGCCCCGAGTTCCGCCATGTCGCTTGTTCCCGTGCTTCTCGTCGCCATCGGCGGCGCCTTCGGCTCGGTCTGCCGCTATCTGGTCGGCGTCGGCGCCGGTCGGCTCCTGGGGCCCGACTTTCCGTTCGGCACCATGATCGTCAATATCACGGGCTCCTTCATCATGGGCCTGTTCATCGAGCTGCTGGCGCTGAAACTGGACGGCTCGGAATCGCTCCGCCTGTTCGTGGCGGTCGGCATCCTCGGCGGCTTCACGACGCTGTCGTCCTTCTCGCTCGACACCATCGTGCTGTTCGAGCGCGGCTCGGCCGCAACCGCCGCCGTCTATGTCGCGGGGTCGATCATATTGTCGCTGGCCGCGCTGGTGGCCGGTCTCCACCTCGTGAGGGCCTTCGCATGACCCATGGAACCCCCGGCGGACCGCGCGTCGACATGATCGCCGTGGCCAAGGACGAGGCCGGCATGCGCCTCGACCGCTGGTTCAAGGAGCATTTCCCGGGCCTCGGCTTCGGCCATCTGCAGAAGCTGATCCGCTCGGGCCAGGTGCGCGTCGACGGCGGCCGCTGCAAGACCGACCAGCGGCTCGGCGCCGGCCAGACGGTGCGGGTGCCGCCGCTGCAATACGGCGACGCGGCGCAAGGCGGCGCCTCCTTCCACGACGGGGAGGGCGGCGCGCCGATGGCCCGGCCCAAGCAGGTGGCCTCGGCCAACGAGGCCGACTACCTGCGCTCGCTGCTGCTTTACGAGGACGAGCACGTCTTCGTCTTCAACAAGCCGGCCGGCCTCGCCGTGCAGGGCGGATCGGGCATGACGCGCCACATCGACGGCATGCTGGAGGCGCTGCGCGACAGGAAGGGCGTCAAGCCGCGCCTCGTCCATCGCCTCGACCGCGAGACCTCGGGCTGCCTCCTGGTCGCCCGGTCGCGCCTTGCCGCCGCGACGCTGGCCCGCACCTTCCAGACCCGCTCGGCGCGCAAGATCTACTGGGCGCTGGTGTTCGGCCAGCCCAAGCCGGCCCAGGGCAAGATCTCTTCCTGGCTGAAGCGCGTGCCGGGGCCGGACGGCGACATGATGACGGTGGCCAAGCACGGCGAGCCGGATGCCCAGCACGCCGTCACCTATTATTCGATCGTCGAGCATTCGGCCGGCCGCCTGTCGTGGCTGACCATGAAGCCGACCACCGGCCGCACCCACCAATTGCGCGTCCATTGCCAGGCGATGGGCCATCCGATCATCGGCGATCCCCGCTATTTCGACATCGAGAACTGGCAGTTGCCGGGCGGCGTCCAGAACCGGCTGCACCTTTTGGCCCGCCGCCTCACCATCCCGCATCCGGCCGGCGGCGAGGTGATCGACGTTACCGCGCCGCTGCCGCCGCACATGCTGCAATCCTGGAACCTGCTGGGCTTCGAAGTGTCCGACAAGGACGAGGAGAATCCGTCGTTCCCGGAAGATTGACACGACGGGACGTCGGTTCGACCTATGGTAGAAGCCAGGCGAGACGATTCGGAACGCCCTCGCGGAGCACGCAGGGCGGCGTAGGGTGTTTGCGCCGCGCCGGGAGGAAGAATGATCGCCAAGCTGGACCGGATGCGCATGATCCCGCTGATCGGCGCCATTCTCGCCATCGGCTTTCTGATCACCAACATGGTCAGCTATTTCATCGCCGTCGACACCATGCGGCAATCGATTGTCGAGAGCGAGCTGCCGCTTACCGGCTCCAACATCTATTCGGAGATCCAGACCGATCTGGTGCGGCCGATCCTGGTTTCCTCGCTGATGGCCAACGACACCTTCCTGCAGGACTGGCTGCATTCGGGCGAGCTCGATCTGGCGGCGATCACGCGCTATCTCCAGCGGATCCAGCGGCAGTACAATGCCTTCACCGCCTTCCTGGTGTCGCGCGATACCCAAGCCTACTACCATTTCGAGGCGCCGCCGCGGCATCTCAAGCGCGACGATCCGGCCGATGGCTGGTTCTTCCGCTCGATCGACGCCACCGCCCCCTACGAGGTCAACGTCGATATCAACAAGCAGCAGGACGACGCGCTGACGGTCTTCATCAACTACCGGGTGCTCGACCACGACGGCAAGATGATCGCGCTGACCGGCGTCGGCCTGGATTTCCGGACGGTCCGCAACATCGTGGCGCGCTATCGCGACCAGTTCAACCGCAACATCTATTTCGTCGACGGGCGCGGCGACATCGTGGTGGCGACCGACGCCGATACGCCGGTCGGCGCCTCCATCCGCGCGTCCGAGGGGCTTTCCACCATCGCCGACCGCATCCTCGGCGAGGAGCGCGGCGAATATGCCTTCGAGCGGAACGGACGGAACATCCTGTTGTCGCACCGGCTCATTCCCGACCTCGGCTGGCGCGTCATGGTCGAGCAGGACGAGGCGGCGGCGATGCGGCCGCTGTGGCTCGGGTTTCTGTTCAATCTCGCCGTCGGCTTCCTGGTCATTGCCGTATCGCTCGTCCTCGTCTCCCTGGCGTTCGGCGTCTACAGGAAGCGGGTCGGCGAGCTGGCGTTCCGCGACGCGCTGACCGGGCTGGTCAACCGGTCCGGCTTCGAGGCGGAGTTCGAGGTGCGGATATCGGCCCGGCGCGCCCCGCCCGGGCCATTCAGCCTGATCCTGATCGACCTCGACGGCTTCGGCGCCTTCAACGACCGGTTCGGGCGGCCGGTCGGGGACGCCGCCCTCGGCAAGGTCGGCCGGATCGTTGCCGGGGTCGCCAGCGGCGCCGGCGTCATCGCCCGCCTGGACGGCGACGATTTCGCCGTCCTCAAGGAAGGCAATTCCGACGCGGCCACGCGTTTTGCCGACAGCCTCGTCAAGGTCGTCGGCGCCGAAACTTTCGGCGACAGCGCGCTCGCCCGCCTGACGGCGAGCATCGGCGTTACCGCGCTCGCCGCCGGCGAGGAGCGCGGCGCGGCGATGGACCGGGTCGACCGGGCGCTGCGCAAGGCCAAGGCGGCCGGCGGCGACCGGGTCTGCCTCGCCTGATTGCCGAGCGGAGGGGCGGTTTCGACCGGCAGCCGCCTGGCCGCGATCGGCGGCCCGAAGCGCCCGGCTCCGCCCCATATCTTTCAGTCTCCGAATTTTTCCAACCGCTTGGGAACAATTTCCGTTTCCGCGAGTTTAGATAAGTTATGAAATAAGCTTGGGGCAAGGAAGGCGGGTAAATATTTTCTGATTTTTTGCAGGTCCACGCGATAATCAAAAGCGCTTTCTACGGGGAATTGCGTACAATTTAAGTATGACTTAAAAAGATAAGCCAAAATATATGCCAAAGAGGAATGGCGATTAAGTCTGATATTCCTTGAACGTCTTTGCGTACGTGTTATCTTTTCGGTGCAGTGTCGCGTCGAACGTATTTTGGGAGGATGTGTCATGAACGTCACCGAAGTGTCCTTCGTCGCAGCGGCGGCTGCCGCGGTCAGCGGAAAGGCTTTGCCGGCCATTGGCCAGACGCCCGCCCGCTATGCCGGCCATGCGTTCGAGACCGGCGCCGACGCGCCCGATCGCCCGGGCGTTTTCGTCCTGACGACCGAGCTGTCCGGCCGCGCCCATCCGGTTTATGTCGGCGAGAGCGAGTCGGTCATCGTGGCGGTTTCGGCCATTCTGGCCGCCAACCCGATTCTGAAGCGGCTGACGGCCGGCGTGTTCTGGAAGGTGTCGCCTTTCACCCTCGACCGGAAGCATCTCGTCGAGGCCCTGGTCGAAGAATACCAGCCGCACTTCAACGTGGCCGGCGAGGCGGAGAATCACGCGTCGGAGCATGCGTCCGAGAACGGCGACGACTGGGTGCGCGATCCCCTCGAGTTGATCGCCCGCTTCTGAAGCGTTTTCCGCATTTACCGGAAACGCCAAAATACTACAACTCATTGAGTTGACGCATTTTCCTCCCGTGAGCCGGGGTCCACTTCGCTCGAAAATGCTTTAGGCGGCAGTCGACTGGATAGCTGGGCAACGAAAAGGCCCCGAACCGGAGACGGTTCGAGGCCCTTGGCGTTGTTTGTGTCGCGACGATCCAGTTATCGCATCGGATTGTCCGCAAACCGGAGTCCACTTCTCGGTCCGATGCTTCAGCCTTCGCTCGGCTGGGCGGCGAGGCGCATGTCGAGATAGCGGCCGCAATGGTCGATCAGCTCTTCGATCTTCTGGTCGAAGAAATGGTTGGCGCCTTCGATGATCTTGTGATCGATGACGATGCCCTTCTGGGCCTTCAGCTTGTCCACCAGCGCCTGCACGTCCTTCTGCGGCACCACCTTGTCGATGTCGCCGTGAATGATCAGGCCCGACGAGGGGCAGGGGGCCAGGAAGGAAAAGTCGTTGAGGTTGGCCGGCGGCGCGATCGAGATGAATCCCTCGATCTCCGGGCGGCGCATCAACAGCTGCATGCCGATCCAGGCTCCGAAGTCGAAGCCGGCCACCCAGCAGAACCTGGCCTCCGGATGGATCGACTGCACCCAGTCGAGCGCCGAGGCGGCATCCGACAGTTCGCCCGAGCCATGGTCGAACTGGCCCTGGCTGCGGCCGACGCCGCGGAAGTTGAAGCGCAACACGGCGAAGCCGCGCTCCTTGAACATGTAGAACAGCCGGTAGGCGACCTGATTGTTCATGGTGCCGCCGAATTCCGGATGCGGGTGCAGGATCATGGCAATCGGCGCGTTACGCACGGCGGCCGGCTGATAGCGGCCCTCGATGCGCCCGGCAGGGCCGTTGAAGATCACTTCGGGCATGTTGTCCTCGATCTCGACCTTCCACCCGGGGCCGCTGCCGTCGCCGGCAGGGCGCGTCGTATTGACGCGGGGAAGGTCTGGTCCTAGATTTAGAACTACTCAAAACTGATGCGAGCGGCGCATCGTTCGGCTTGTGCGCTTGCACTGGACCGCCGGCCGGTCCGGCGTCAAGAAAAATCGCATCTTCGAGGATCGTTGAACGGTCCGAGGCCGGTCTGGCAGGTCAAAAGCGGATGGTATAGTGAACGCACCAGTCGCCCGATCGTTCCGGACGGCTGTTGCGGATGGGGAAGGGCATGGCGGAGGCACGCCTCTATTTCGACTGGAATGCCGGGGCGCCCATGAAGGCGATCGCCCGGGCGCGCCTCGTCGAGCTGCTCGACCGTCCCGGCAACGGCTCGTCCGTGCATGCCGAGGGGCGGGCGGCGCGCGCCGTCCTCGAGCAGGCCCGGCGGTCGGTGGCGCGGCTCTGCGGCGCCGAGGCGAAGGGCGTCACCTTCTCATCGGGCGGAACGGAAGCCGCCAATACCGTGCTGACGCCGGACTGGACGCTGTTCGGCAAGCCCTACCGTCTCGACCGGCTGCTGGTTTCGGCCGTCGAGCATCCGGCGGTGGCGCGCGGCGGGCGCTTTCCGGCCGACAGCGTCGAGGTCATTCCGGTGGACGGCGACGGCATCGTCGACCTTGCCTTTATCGAACGCCGTCTTGCAGAGCTGGCAGCGGCCGGCGAGCGGGCGCTCGTCTCGGTGATGATGGCCAACAACGAGACCGGCGTCGTCGAGCCGGTGGCCGAGGTGGCGCGGCTCGGCCGGGCGCATGGCGCGCTCGTCCACTCCGACGCGGTGCAGGCGGCGGGCAAGCTGCCGATCGACATCGAAGCGCTGGGGCTCGACGTGCTGACCCTTTCCGCCCACAAGATCGGCGGCGGGCAGGGCGTCGGCGCCGTGGTGCGCGGCCGCAACGGCTTTGCCTTCTCGCCGCTCGTCACCGGCGGCGGCCAGGAATCCTGGGCGCGGGCCGGCACGGAGAATGTCGCGTCCGTCGGCGCTTTCGGTGCGGCCGCCGATGCCGCGCTCGGCGATCTCGGGCGGGTGGCGGAGGTCGCCGCGCGACGCGACCGCATCGCCGCGACGATCCGCGAGGTTGCGCCGGATGCGACGATCTTCGGCGAGCATGCACCGCGGCTGGCGAACACGCTTTGCTTCGCCGTGCCGGGCGTTGCCGCCGAGACGGCGGTGATCGCCTTCGATCTTGCCGGCGTGGCGCTGTCGTCCGGCTCGGCCTGTTCGTCGGGCAAGGTGACGGCGAGCCCGGTGCTGATGGCGATGGGGGTCGATCCGGCGCTGGTCAAGGGCGGCCTCAGGGTATCGATCGGCCCGGAGACCAGTGACGAGGAGGTGAGCGCTTTCGGTTTGCGGGCGCGCAACGTCCTCGCCGCTATGAGGAAACAACATGGGACCGCCGCAGCCTGAGTGACTACCGGCTGCGGAAAAAAGCGACTACATTGAGTTTACATTTCCCACGGTCCTTGAAACCGCGTGGAAGGAGCGAGAGATGGCAGCAGTCAAGGAGACGGTCGATCAGGTTCTGTCGATCGACGTCGACAAGTATAAGTATGGCTTCGTCAGCGACATCGAGTCGGATCTGGCGCCCAAAGGCCTCAACGAAGATATCGTCCGTTTCATTTCGGCCAAGAAGGACGAGCCGGAATGGCTGACCGAATGGCGGCTCGAGGCGTTGCGCCGCTGGCAGACCATGGAGGAGCCGACCTGGGCGCGCGTCGACTATCCGCCCATCGACTTCCAGGACCTTCACTATTACGCCGCGCCGAAGAAGACGACGGGTCCGAAGAGCCTCGACGAGGTGGATCCGGCGCTGCTCGATACCTACAAGAAGCTCGGCATTCCGCTGAAGGAGCAGGAAATCCTGGCCGGCGTCGAAAAGGGCGAGCGGCCGGTGGCCGTCGACGCGGTGTTCGACAGCGTCTCGGTGGTGACCACCTTCAAGGCCGAGCTCGCCAAGCACGGCGTCATCTTCTGCCCGATCTCGGAGGCGGTGCGGACGCATCCGGAGCTGGTGCGGAAATATCTCGGCTCGGTGGTGCCGATCACCGACAACTTCTACGCCACGCTGAACTCGGCGGTGTTCTCGGACGGCTCCTTCGTCTACGTGCCGAAGGGCGTGCGCTGCCCGATGGAGCTGTCCACCTACTTCCGCATCAACGAGAAGAAGACCGGCCAGTTCGAGCGGACGCTGATCATCGCCGACGAGGGCGCCTACGTCTCCTATCTCGAGGGCTGTACGGCACCCTCGCGCGACGAGAACCAGCTGCACGCCGCCGTGGTCGAGCTGATCGCCCTCGACGATGCCGAGATCAAGTATTCCACCGTCCAGAACTGGTATCCGGGCGATTCGGAAGGCAAGGGCGGCGTCTTCAACTTCGTCACCAAGCGCGGCGACTGCCGGGGCAAGAACGCCAAGATCTCCTGGACGCAGGTGGAGACCGGCTCGGCCATCACCTGGAAGTATCCGTCCTGCATCCTGCGCGGCGACAATTCGCGCGGCGAGTTCTATTCGATCGCCATCTCCAACGGTCGCCAGCAGGTCGACAGCGGCACCAAGATGATCCACCTCGGCAAGAACACCTCGTCGAAGATCATCTCCAAGGGCATCTCGGCCGGCCGGTCCAGCAACACCTATCGCGGCCTGGTGTCGGTCGGCCGCAAGGCGTCCGGCGCCCGCAACTTCACCAACTGCGACAGCCTGCTCATCGGCAACAAGTGCGGTGCTCACACCGTGCCGTATATCGAGAGCAAGAACGCCTCGGCCATCGTCGAGCACGAAGCCACCACGTCGAAGATCTCGGACGACCAGCTCTTCTACTGCCTGCAGCGCGGCCTGCCGCAGGAGGAAGCCATCGCCCTGATCGTCAACGGCTTCGTGAAAGACGTGCTGCAACAACTGCCGATGGAATTCATGGTGGAGACGCAGAAGCTGATCGGCATCAGCCTCGAAGGCAGCGTCGGCTAGACCTGCCGGGCGCGCCGCGACCGCGCCTCCTTCTTCAAGACCAACGACAACGAGCCTCCGCCATGGGCGTCGAGGCCAAACGGACGACAGGACAAGACCATGCTCGAGATCAAGAACCTTCATGCCCGGATCGGCGACCGCGAGATCCTGAAGGGCCTCACTTTGACCGTGAATCCCGGCGAGGTGCACGCCATCATGGGGCCGAACGGCGCCGGCAAGTCGACGCTGTCCTATATCCTGGCCGGCAAGGAGGACTACGAGGTCACCGAGGGCGAAGTGCTCTTGAACGGCGAGTCGATCCTCGACCTCGAGCCCAACGAGCGCTCGGTGGCCGGCCTGTTCCTCGCCTTCCAGTATCCGATCGAGATCCCCGGCGTCGCCACCATGACCTTCCTGAAGGCGGCGCTCAACGCCCACCGCAAGGCGAAGGGCCAGGACGAGCTGACCACCCCTGAATTCATGAAGCTGGTGAAGGGCGTCTCCGAGAAGCTGAACATCACCTCGGAGATGCTGCGGCGGCCGGTCAACGTCGGTTTCTCCGGCGGCGAGAAGAAGCGCGCCGAGATCATGCAGATGGCGCTGCTGCAGCCGTCGATCTGCATCCTCGACGAGACCGATTCCGGCCTCGACATCGACGCGCTCAAGGTGGTGGCCGAGGGCGTCAACGCGCTGCGTTCGCCGGACCGCGCCTTCGTGGTGATCACCCACTACCAGCGCCTGCTCGATCACATCGTCCCGGACATCGTGCACGTGCTGTCCGACGGCCGCATCGTCCGCACCGGCGGGCCGGAGCTGGCGCTCGACCTCGAGAAGAACGGCTACGCTGCCTACGTGGCGGACGCGGCCGCCTGAGGGGGATGATCATGGTTGCCACCCCCGTCCGCACGCCGGCCGAACAGGCGCTTGCCGCCCGCTACCCGGCCGAGAGGACGTCGCTGCCCGGAACGGCCGACGTCATCGCCATCCGCGATGCCGCCTTTGGCGGCGTCGACAGAACAGGCCTGCCGCACCGCCGCGTCGAGGACTGGAAATACACCGACCTGCGCGCCCGGCTGAAGACCTTCCCGCCCGCCGCCGGCGCGGCCGACGTCGCGCGCATCCTGATCGCCGCTCCGGCGGTGGAGGGCGACAAGGCGCGCCGTCTGGTGATCGCCAACGGCCGCTACCGGCCGGAACTGTCCGACCTCAAGGACCTCGAGCCCGGCCTGTCCGTCTTCTCGCTGGCCACGGCGCTGGAGGCCGGCGACGCCGTGGTGCTCGCGGCGCTGAAGCTCGATGACGGCATTGCCGCCAACACGGCCGTGGCGCTCAACACCGCCTTCATGACCGACGGCCTGGTGATCACGGTCGCCGAGGGCGCGGAGGTTGCCCGGCCGGTGGAGCTGGTGCACATCGCCGAGGGCGAGCCCGCCGCATCGACGGCCGTGCGTCATCTCGTCACCGTCGGCAAGGGCGCCCGGCTGACGCTGATCGAGACCATCGAATCGCTCGATACCGTGGCGCACCAGTCCAACGTCCTGACGATGATCGAGGTGGGCGAGGGGGCCAAGGTCGACCACATCCGCCTGCAGCTCGAGCCGGACGAAGCGGTCAGCCTGACCACGCTGGTGGCCAGGATCGACCGCGAGGCGAATTTCGACACCTTCAACGCGGCGCTCGGCGCCGGCCTCGCCCGGGCGCAGATCTTCGCCGAGTTCGCCGGCCGCGACGCGGAGGCCGGTTTTCGCGGCATCACCATGCTCAGCGGCCGCCGCCACGCCGACACCACGCTGTCGCTGGTCCATGGCGCCGAGAACTGCCAGAGCCGCGAGCTCTACAAGGCGGTCATCGACGGCGAGGCCCGCTCGGTGTTCGCCGGCCGCATCGCTGTGCCGGCCCACGCCCAGAAGACCGATGCGCGGATGATGACGGCCTCGCTGCTGCTGTCCGAGGAAGCCGAGGCCGACGCCAAGCCGGAGCTGGAGATCTTTGCCGACGACGTCCAGTGCGGCCACGGCGCCACCTGCGGCGCCATCGACGACGATCTGCTGTTCTATCTCCTGTCGCGCGGCATTTCCAAGGTCGAGGCCGAGAGCATGCTGATTCTCGCCTTCCTCGGCGAGGCGATCGACGAGATCCAGAATCAGGCGGTTCACGACGCTCTCATCCACCGGGTCGAGGGCTGGCTGAAGGCTAGAGCGGCGTGAGCCGGCATGGCCGCCCGGCGTGCCGGGCGGCTCAGACAAGAGACAAATGACGATGTCCGTTCCGTCCTATGACGTCGAGGCCGTGCGCAGGGATTTCCCGATCCTCGCCGAACAGGTCTATGGCAAGCCGCTGGTCTATCTCGACAACGGCGCCTCGGCGCAGAAGCCGCTGGCCGTGCTCGACCGCATGCGCCATGCCTATACCCACGAATATGCCAACGTTCACCGCGGCCTGCATTACCTGTCGAACGCGGCGACCGAGGCCTATGAGGACGCCCGCGAGGCGGTGCGCGCCTTCCTGAACGCGCCGTCGATCGAGCAGGTGGTGTTCACCCGCTCGTCGACCGAGGCGATCAACCTGGTGGCGGCGAGCTACGGCGGCCTGGTGCTGGGCGAGGGCGACGAGGTCATCCTCTCCATCCTGGAGCACCACTCCAACATCGTGCCGTGGAACTTCCACCGCGAGAAGAAGGGCGTGGTCATCAAGTGGGCGCCGGTCCACGACGACGGCGGCTTCGACCTTGAGGCGTTCGAGAGGCTGTTCACGCCGCGCACCAAGATCGTCGCCATCACCCAGATGTCCAACGTCACCGGCACCATCGTGCCGATCGCCGAGGTGACGCGCATCGCCCATGCCCATGGCGCGGTGGTGCTGGTCGACGGCAGCCAGGGCGCGGTGCACCTGCCGGTCGACGTTCAGGCGCTGGATGCCGATTTCTACGTGCTGACCGGCCACAAGGTCTACGGCCCCACCGGCATCGGCGTGCTCTACGGCAAGCGGCATCTGCTCGAGGCCATGCCGCCCTGGCAGGGCGGCGGCGAGATGATCGAGACGGTGACCACCGAGGGCGTGACCTACAACGCGCCGCCGCATCGCTTCGAGGCGGGCACGCCGGCGATCGTGCAGGCGATCGGTCTCGGCGCCGCGCTGCGCTACATGGAAAGCCTCGGCCGCGAGGCCATCCTCGCCCACGAGACCGATCTCCGCGACTACGCCATGCAGCGGCTCGGCGAGATGAATTCCATCCGCATCTACGGCACAACCATGGAGAAGGGCGCCATCGTCGCCTTCTCGATGGACGGGGCGCACGCCCATGACGTCGCCACCGTCATCGACCGTTCGGGCGTCGCCGTGCGCGCCGGCACCCACTGCGCCATGCCGCTGCTCACCCGCTTCGGCGTGACCTCGACCTGCCGCGCCTCCTTTGCCCTCTACAACACGCGCGCCGAAGTGGACGCGCTGGTCACGGCCCTCAGGAAGGCCGAGGCCCTGTTCGGATGACCGAGATGACCGACCAAGCCGATCCGTCCCCCAATCTGCCCGAGACCATCGCCGGCTCGGCCATCCCGCCGGCGGAGCTCGAACGCATCACCGACGACATCATCGCGGCGCTGAAGACCGTCTACGATCCGGAGATCCCGGCCGACATCTACGAGCTCGGCCTCGTCTACCGCATCGACATCGACGACGACCGCCTGGTCACCATCGACATGACGCTGACCGCGCCGGGCTGCCCGGTGGCCGGCGAGATGCCGGGCTGGGTGGAGAACGCCGTCGGCGTGGTGCCCGGCGTCTACGGCGTCAAGGTCAACATGGTGTTCGATCCGCCCTGGACGCCCGACCGGATGAGCGAAGAGGCGCAGATCGCCACCGACTGGTATTGAGGGGGGCGGTCCGGCGCCGGCAAGCGCTTCGACCCTCTCCGTTCCTTACGCCGCCGTCGACAGAGGCTTGGCACGTTCGACGCGGGCGCGTTCCTCCGGCGTGTTCATGATCTGCCAAAGGTCGTTGCGGCGCTGCACGTTCAGCCAGAACTCGGGGCTGTTGCCGAACACGCGGGCCAGAATGAGAGCCGTCGCCGCCGTCACGTTACGCCGGCCGTTGCACAGTTCGTTGACATGCTTGCGCTGGACGCCCATCGCCTCGGCGAGGGCGCCCTGCGTCAGTCCCATGGGCAGCATGAACTCTTCCGTCAGAATCTCTCCAACCGTGGCCGGCTTGCGTGTCGTCGTCAGCATTCTGTCACCTCACCGGTAGCTGTGATCATCGAGATAAATATCCGACGCTTCGCCTCGGCTGCCGTCCCAGCGAAAAACCAAACGCCATTGCTTGTTGACGCGAACCGAATGGTAGCCATCGAGCGCACCGCGCAATTTCTCGAAATGATTGCTCGGCGGCACGCGCAAGTCCTGATCCGTCGTTGAATCGTCGATCATCTGGAGGCGACGGAACAGACGGTTTTCCAGATCGGCCGGGACGTTGCGGGAGCGCATGTCGTCTACGAAGAAGGCCCGCAACCATTCGTCCCTGAATCCGACGATCATGCCTCGCCTCCGACTGATATGAGTGAGTGTACCGGACTATAGCTCACTCAACAAGGGTCTTCTTCCCAAGCCCGCTATTCCCGCTGTCCCGCGTTCCGGCAGGGCGGCCATGCGGCAAGGCGCTTGTCGGCGGTGCGTTTGCACCCTATTTTCAATCCGATCGCTCCGGCCTTGAACCGGGGCGGGTCTGGAGACTTTGACATGGCTCTCGCCAAGTTCGCCGTCATGACGCTGACCGAATCCGCCGCGACCCGCGTGCGCGAGATCGTCGACAACGCCGAGGATGCCTTGGGCGTCCGCCTGGGAATCAAGAACGGCGGCTGCGCCGGCATGTCCTATACGCTCGACCTTGCCCGCGAGGCGCTGCCGGGCGACGAACGCGTCGAGGCGCATGGCGCCACGGTGTTCGTCGAGGCCAAGGCGGTGCTGTTCCTGCTCGGCACCGAGATGGATTTCGAGCAGACGCCACTCCGCACCGGCTTCGTCTTCCGCAATCCCAACCAGGTCGGCGCCTGCGGTTGCGGCGAGAGCGTCAGCCTGAAGCCGGCCGAGCGGGTGGAGGCGTAAGGGCGCAAGTCGCCTTTTCGGTTTTGGCCGGAGATTACCCCTCTCTCCAACTCTCCCCCACAAGGGGGGAGAGGGTTCGTCGAGCCGAATGAGGCAAACTTTCAGGCCGATAGGTTCTGAAAAGAACCAAGCCGTGCCCTCTCCCCCCTTGTGGGGGAGAGTTGGAGAGAGGGGTAAATCTTCCGCAATTGCCTGAAAACGAAAGGGGAGCGAGACGCTTGTCCCGCTCCCCTTCGCATTTGCATTTGCCCGCGATTTACCAGTTGTGCTGGTAGGCGCCGATTTCCTCGAGGATGCGGTCGACGTCGGCCTTCTGGCAGAGCTGGGTGCCCGGCATCATCACCGAAGCGGTGCCGGAGGCGACGCCGAGACGGAAGGCGTCTTCCGGAACGAGGCCGGAGGCGAGGCCGTAGACCATGCCGCCGACGAAGCTGTCGCCGGCGCCGGAAGCGCTCTTCACCTCGACGTCGGGCGCCTTCAGGAAGAGATGGTTGTCGGCGGTGACCAGCAACGCGCCGTCGCCGCCCATGGTGATGGCGATCATCTTCACCTTGCCGGAGGCGATCAGCTCCTTGGCGGCGGGAACCATGTCGTCGACGGTCGGCAGCGGCCGGCCGACCAGCTTGGCGAATTCGCTTTCGGACGGCTTGAACAGGGTGATGCCGCCGCGCTCGAGCGCCAGGTCAAGCGGCTTGCCGGAGGTGTCGAGCACCAGGTTGCTGCCACGCTCCAGCACGAGGTCGGCGAGCTGGACGTAGAAGTTCTCCGGCATGCCGCGCGGCAGCGAGCCCGAGCCGACGCACCAATCCCACTCGATGTCCTTGAGCGCGTAGAGACAGCGCTTCCACTCGATCTCGCTGACCTCCGGACCCTCCGGAATGAAGCGATACTCGAGGCCGGTCGACCGCTCGTAGACGAGATGGGCGACGCGGGTGCTCTGGGCGATGGGAATGCGGCGGCGCGGAATGTTGTGCGCGGCCAACAGCTCGTCGAACATCTGGCCGGTGGTGCCGCCCGACATGTAGAGGGCGATGGAGCTGCCGCCGAGTTCCTGGATCACGCGCGTGACGTTGATGCCGCCGCCGCCCGGATCGTGCTGTTCGTTGGTGATGCGAATCTTATGGGTGTGCCGGACGACCTCGGCCTCGGCCGTGTCGTCGATGGATGGATTGAGTGTGAGCGTGACGATCGGTTTCATTGGTCGCTATTTCATCGCCCGTTCGTTGTTTCGTAACGGCCCAGTTCCAGACGCTTCCCGCTTTCCACCGGACTATGCGCCGTGATCGGCGTCTTTTTCCGGTCCTGTCGGCACGGCGGGCTGGCCCACTACGCCTTTTGGACTGGTTGTCGGTTTAGCGCGCTTTCGCTACAAAAGCCATGTCGTAGATCAACTACACTGCGGTGTAGTGTACTTATCCCTACGAACACTCTTTTGACGCAAAAATATACACAACCAGAAGTTATTTAAACGCTGGCTGCATCTCAGCTCTGGATCTGGTCCCCGCCTATCTCGCCCTGGTTTTGCCCACCGGAGACGTCGCTCCCGAAGCATGACCAGGTCCAGCCTCAAACTCCCAGCTCCCGGCTTTGCATGGCGCGCTGTCTTCCCCCCGCGCCCCGCGGTCGCCTTGGAAACGGCTTGCTGAAAACGTTCCGTTTCAAGCAAGACCTTTCATCATAGGTCTTGGCACAGCTAAGCCTTTTGTGCAAGCACCGCGGCACTACGAAAGGTCAATCGAACGTTAGCGGCAACGGCGTTCAGCCATTGGAACCGTTGGACGCACCCGTCGAGGCGGATCGCCGCCGGCGAGAAACCACGGGAATCAAGGCCTTCCGTTGGCGTTGCCGGTTCCCGGCCGCCTCGGTTTGCCGGCCGGGGACTGGCGCGCTTTTCGGCATCGCTGGCTCAAGAAAAAGCAGGCCCGCCCCGGCGGGCCGCTTGCCCGGGCCGCCGGGGCCCTGATATCTCACTTGAGGCCTATTCGAGCCATGCGGAATCGGCCCGGTTCCGCCGACAAATCCGGGACGCGAATTCATCAGCCGACGGGGCGCCATGGAACAGCAGCAAGACCCGGTCATCGTTCGCCATCGGGAGCTCGAGCGGATCGCCAACATGGCTCTTCGGGCCGGCCGGATCATGATGGAGAGCGGCGCATCGGTGTCCGTGGTCCATGCCGGCGTCGGCATGATCGCCCGCGGCTTCGGCGTCGAGGACGTCGGCATGCGCTCGGGCTACGCGTCGCTGGAGATCACCGTCCACGCCGGCGGCAATACCATCACCCGCATGATGCAGGTCGGCCGGCTCGGGGTGAATCACCGCCTCGACCAGGCGGTCCGGCGCCTTGCGGTGCGCGTGTCGCAGGGCGGCATGAGCGTCGACGAGGTGGACGCCGAGATCGGCCGCCTGGTCCGGGAAACGCCGCGCCATCCGGCCTGGGTGGTGGCGGTGGCCGTCGGCATCGCCTGCGCGTCGTTCGGCCGGCTGCTCGGCATCGACTGGCCGGCCTTCGCCGCGGTTCTGGTGGCGGGAACGGTGGGGCAGTACGTGCGCCACCAGTTGCTGCACCACGGCGTCAACATATTCATCGTCGCCGGTCTCATCGCCTTCCTGGCGGCGACGCTGGGCGGCATCGGCTCGATCCTCCTGAAAAGCGGTACGGTCAGCCTTGCCATGATGGCGTCGATCCTGCTGCTGGTGCCCGGCGTTCCCTCCACCAACGCCCAGACCGACATCATGGACGGCTATCCCACCATGGGCAGCGCCAGGGCCGTCTGGGTGCTGATGATCATGGTGTTCGCCTCCGTCGGCGTCTGGTTCGCGGAAGCCCTGCTCGGTTTGAGGTCGCTCTGATGCTGGAACTCCTGCCGCACCTCCTGCATCAGGCGCTGTTCGGGGCGCTCGCCGCCGCCGGCTTCGGCGTGCTGTTCAACTTCGGCTTCCGGGCGCTGCCCTGGTGCGCGGCGGCCGGCGCGCTGGCGCTGGCGGTGCGCACCGTCGGCCAGGATCTCGCCTGGAGCCTCGAAGGCGCCTCGTTCGCGGCCGCCATCGTTACGAGCTGCTCGGTGTCGCTGCTCCGCAGGCAGCTCGGCCCGGCCTGCAACGCCGTGGCGCTTGCCGGCTGCATCCCGATGGTGCCGGGCGCCTTCTTCGGGCAGGCGCTCCTGGGCTTCCTGTCGGTCACCGCGCCCAACCTCGTCGACGCCGAGGCGACGCTGATTGTCGCCGTCCAGTCGTTGCTGCGGGTGATCTTTACCCTCGGGGCGATCGGCGCCGGCCTGCTCATTCCGGCGCAACTTCTCAAGAACCAGGATTTCTAGGAGACCTTTCCGAAATTCTACTCCGGCGGCCGTCTGACCCGGTTTTCTCCGCTTCCGGTGCTCACGGACTTCAACGTCCGCTCCCGCTCCGGTTCTCGAAAACCGTGCCAGCCGACTCCCCGGAGCGAATTTCAGAAAGGCCTCTGACGGTATCTTCTGTGTTGGCGCACACTGGACAAACGGCCCTCCGAGCAGGTAAAGCCTTTCGCATTCAAGCAAGCCGCTTACCCGCGTTGTCTGCGGGAGTGAGCGAGAGAGGACCGATGATGATCCACGTGACTTTCCCCGATGGTTCGCTGCGCGAATATGCTCCGGGGACCACCGGCGCCGAGATCGCCGCCCAGATTTCCAAATCGCTATCGAAGAAGGCCGTCGCCATGGCGCTCGACGGCGTGCTCTCCGACCTCAACGATCCCATCGTCACCGACGCCCGGCTCGAGATCGTGACGCGCGACGACCCGCGCGCCCTCGAGCTGATCCGCCACGACGCGGCGCATGTGATGGCCGAGGCGGTGCAGGAGCTGTTTCCCGGCACGCAGGTGACCATCGGGCCGGTGATCGAGAACGGCTTCTACTACGACTTCTACCGTCCGGAAGGGCCGTTCACCACCGACGACCTGCCGAAGATCGAGGCGAAGATGCGGGAGATCATCGCCCGCGACAAGCCGTTCACCAAGGAAGTGTGGAGCCGCGACGAGGCCAAGGACTGGTTCGCCAAGAAGGGCGAGGCGTTCAAGGTCGAGCTGGTCGACGCCATTCCGGCCGACCAGAACATCAAGATGTATGCCCAGGGCGGCTGGATGGACCTCTGCCGCGGCCCGCACATGACCTCCACCGGCAAGATCGGCAACGCCTTCAAGCTGATGAAGGTGGCCGGCGCCTATTGGCGCGGCGATTCCGACCGCGAAATGCTGACCCGCATCTACGCCACCGCCTGGCACACCGAGGAAGACCTCAAGGCCTACCTCACCATGCTGGAGGAGGCCGAAAAGCGCGACCACCGCCGCCTCGGCCGCGAAATGGACCTGTTCCACTTCCAGGAAGAGGGACCGGGCGTCATCTTCTGGCACCAGAAGGGCTGGGCGATGTTCCAGGAGCTGACCGCCTACATGCGGCGGCGGCTGAAGGGCGACTACCAGGAGGTCAACGCGCCGCAGGTGCTCGACAAGGTGCTGTGGGAGACCTCCGGCCACTGGAGCTCTTACAGGGAGAACATGTTCGCCGTGCAGTCGGCCGGCGACGAGGCCGAGGACAAGCGCATCTTCGCGCTGAAGCCGATGAACTGCCCCGGCCACGTGCAGATCTTCAAGCACGGCCTCAAGAGCTACCGCGACCTGCCGATGCGCCTCGCCGAGTTCGGCGCCGTGCACCGCTACGAGCCGTCGGGTGCCATGCACGGGCTGATGCGGGTGCGCGGCTTCACGCAGGACGACGCGCATATCTTCTGCACCGAGGCCGACATAGCCGCCGAGTGCCACAAGATCAACGACCTGATTCTGTCGGTTTACGAGGACTTCGGCTTCAACGAGATCATGGTGAAGCTGTCGACCCGGCCGGAGAAGCGCGTCGGCTCGGACGATCTCTGGGATCACGCCGAGGAGGTGATGACCCGCGTGCTCGGCGAGATCGCCGAGCGGTCGAACGGCCGCATCAAGACCGGCATCAACCCGGGCGAGGGCGCCTTCTACGGCCCGAAGTTCGAGTACACGCTACGCGACGCCATCGGCCGCGAGTGGCAGTGCGGCACCACGCAGGTCGACTTCAACCTGCCGGACCGCTTCGGCGCCTTCTACGTCGACGCCGACGGCGGCAAGAAGACGCCGGTGATGATCCACCGCGCCATCTGCGGCTCGATGGAACGCTTCCTCGGCATCCTGATCGAGAACTTCGCCGGTCACTTCCCGCTGTGGTTCGCGCCGGCGCAGGTGATGGTCACCACCATCACCTCCGAGGCCGATGGCTACGCGCAGGAGGTCTACCAGAAGCTCTTGAAGGCCGGCGTGCGCGTCGACATCGACCTCCGCAACGAGAAGATCAACTACAAGGTCCGCGAGCATTCGCTCAGCAAGATCCCGCTGATCTTCGTCTGCGGCCGCAAGGAGGCGGAGGAGAAGTCGGTCAACGTCCGCACGCTCGGCTCGCAGCATCCGAAGTCGATGCCGCTCGACGAGGCGCTGTCCATGGTCAAGGCGGAGATCGTGCCGCCGGACGTCAAGCGGGCGCTTCTCGAGGCGTAGGCGACATCCTGTCTTGCCGGAAATTCAGAAGGCCCGGAGCGATCCGGGCCTTTGTCATGTAGGCGGCTCAGGCGGCATCCTTTGGAGCCACTGTCAGCCGGAGGCCGAGCGCCTTCGCGACGCCCAGCAGCGTCGACAATCGCGGATCACCCTTGTCGCTGAGGGCGCGATAGAGCGCCTCGCGGGTGATGCCGGCTTCGCGGGCCACTTCAGTCATGCCGCGTGCCCGCGCCACGACGCCGAGCGCCTCCGCCACGTAGGCGGGCTCGCCGCTGTCGAAGGCGTCGACGAGAAGCTCGATCTGCGCGGTCTCCGAGCCAAGATGGTCGGCCGCGTCGAAAGGAACGGTTTCACGTACCATCGCTATACCTCCGAAGCCATCAGTTTGGCGCGAGCGATATCCGCTGGCTGGGTTCGCTTGTCGCCACCGCAGAGCAGGATGATCAGAACGTTCCCGCGTCGCACGAAGTAAACGCGATATCCGGGGCCGTAATCGACCCGAAGCTCTCCGAGACCCTCGAAGAATTTGGCGTCGCCGAACAATCCCGCCTGAAGACGCACAAGGCGCTGAGCGATCCGCTCCCGTGCTCGCCGGTCCCTGAGAGAGGCGAGCCAGTCACGGAACTCCAGCGTCTGGCGAACTTCGACCATTTGTAACTTATAAATTACATCAGGGATATCGGCAAGCCAGTCCTTCGATCAGCCCGGCACAAGCTCCACCGGCTAGGTTTACACCGCAACCCGCTGCAGGAAGCCGTCGATCGCCGCTTCGAGATCGCGGGTCTGGCTGAGCACCAAAGCGGCGGCCGTCTCGACGTGGCGGGCGGTGTCGGAGGTCTTGCCGATCGCTTCGACCACATGGCCGACGCTCTCGGACACGGTGACCGTGTTGCCGGAGGCGTCGCTGACGTTGCGGCTGATCTCGTTGGTGGAGGCCTCCTGCTGCTCGACGGCCGAGGCGATGCCGAGCGTCGCGCGGTTCACCTCCTCCATGGTGGCGGCGATGGCGCGGATCGATTCCACGGCTTCCGCGGTCGAGGCCTGCATCTCGGATATCTGGCTGGCGATCTGCTCGGTGGCGCGCGAGGTCTGGTCGGAGAGGCCCTTCACCTCGGCGGCGACGACGGCAAATCCCTTGCCGGCCTCGCCGGCCCGCGCCGCCTCGATGGTGGCATTGAGCGCCAAGAGATTGGTCTGCTCGGCGATCGAGCGGATCAGCGTCACCACCTGACCGACACGGCTGGCGGCATCGGCGAGGCCGGCCACTTGGTCGTTGGTGCGGCGGGCGCCCTCGGTGGCGCTGCCGATGACGGTGGTGGTGCGGCTGACGTGGCTCACCACCTCGCTGATCGACGACGCCAGTTCCTCGGCGGCGCCGGCGACGACGGTGACCTTTTCCGAGGCGCCCTGCGAGGCGGCCGAGGCGCTCTCGGCCTGCGTCCGGGTGCGGCCGGCCTCGTCGAGCAACTCGTCGGCGGCGCTCTGCATGCCGGCCATGGTGTCGGTGACGGCGCGGGTCAGCTCGCCGGCCACCGAGCGGAAGTCGCGCACCGCCGCCTCGAAGGTCTGCTGGCGCTGGAACCGCGCCTCGGCGTCGCTGCGCTGCTCGCTTTCCAGGCGGGCCTTCTCGGCCTGGTTGGCCTGGAAGACGGCCAGCGTGCGGGCCATGGCGCCGATCTCGTCGGCGCGGTCGGTATCGGCGACGGTCGCCGCCTCGCCGCGCGACAGGACGTCCATGGTGGCGCGGATGCGGCCGAGCGGGCTGGTGATCGAGCGGCTGATCTGCCAACTGATCAGGCCGCCGGCCAGCAGGGTCAGCGGCACGACGACGAAGATCAGGCGCAGCACGAATTCGGTGCCCTTGGTGAAGGCCTCGGCGGTCGACCGGTTGAGGTCGCCGGCGGCGCGCTTGATGGCGCTGGTCAGCGGCTCGGCCAGATCGAAGGACAGCGAGGTCTGGTCGGCCACCTTCACCCAGGACGTATAGAGCTCGACATAGGAGGTGAACGCCGTGGAATAGGCGGCGAGCCGTGCCTTGAGCGCGTCCTTGACCTCCGGAGCGAGCGGGGTCTTGTCGAGCTCGCGGGTGAAGCGGCCGGCGGCGGCATCGAAGGCGCCCGAGCTCGGCCCGTCATGGCGCAGCATGAATTCGGCGCGCGCCTGGTTGAGCTGGGCGAAAGCTTGGATGACGCGCACGGTGTCGGGGTTCTGGCCGCTCTTCGATGCCTTGTTGACGTCGGTGCGCAGCGCCTGGAAGGCGGTTTCCATGTCGCCGCGAATGCCGTCTTCGTCGGCGAAGCCGAGCTTCACCTGGCCGCCCTTCACCTCGGCGAACTGTCCGGCGATCTTGTCGAGCAGCGCCGCGAGCTGGCCGGCCTCGGCGGTCGCGGCGCCGACGGCGCCGGCCGCCGTGCCGAGCCGCCGTATGGTGTCGTGCGTCTCGTCGATCAGGCCGTCGATCTCGGCCACCCGCTCGGGCGTCGGGGCGACCATGAACAGCCGCTCCTTGGCGGCGAGCTTGTTGGCAAGGCTCTGCGTCTGCTCGGACAACAGCGACAGGCCGGTGGCGGCCGACGACGTCTCCTCCAGCGAGCGCATGGATACCACGGCATAGCCGCCGGTACCGGAGACGACGATCAGCCCGGCGAGCCAGACGAGCGATAGCGAGGCGACCTTGAGACGGATGGAAAGCCCGCCACGAGAGCGACGCGAGCCAGCCGGCCTTGAACGAAACAACATGCCGAATCCCCTATTTGTTTTGGCTCCAGTAGACTTTTGGTTGATTAACGGCGGGCTAATCCGGCCGCAGAAGTCGAGAGGGAGTCGGGCTGGGGTTTAACCTTGGTTAAATGCCGAAAAATGCATATTAATCCGGCAACCGCCTGCCGTTTCTCTTGTCATTTCCTGCGGAGAGGGATTGGGGAAGTTGAATCCGGGCTGCTTTTGCCTTTATCTCGGGCATCGAATGCCAAAAATAAGGGCAAAATTAATGCGCGCAATTTGCGTGAAGATACGCGGTCCGGCCATGTAAGTATTCTTGCGTCTATTCTGTTGAGAACCGGCGGCCGTGTCGTTAGCGTCGACCTTCTGCCTAGCCTCCCATCCACCTGCGGCGAAGCCGGTCAGAGCCTGAGGAAGCGCCTCAAAAAAAGCGCGACCTCACCGGCGGCAGCCTGTAACGTGGCGGTTCGTTTTCACCGGACCGCTTCGCAATGAACGTCACGCTCCGCCCCGGCTTTGGTCATTCCGCCTGCCCGCACGACTGCCCGTCGACCTGCGCGCTCGACGTCGAGCTGAAGCCGGACGGCAGCATCGGCCGACTGCGCGGCTCGCCGGACAACAGCTACACGGCCGGCGTCATCTGCGCCAAGGTCGGCCGCTACGCCGAGCGGCTCTATCATCCCGACCGGCTCATGAAGCCGCTCATCAACGTCGGCGCCAAGGGGGAGGGGCGGTTCCAGGAGATTTCCTGGGAGGAGGCGCTCGACCGGGTCGCCGACGCCTTTCTCGAGGCCGAGCGGCAGTTCGGCGCCGAAAGCGTCTGGCCCTACAAGTATGCCGGCACCATGGGCCTGGTGCAGCGCGACAGTCTCGAACGGCTGAGGCACGTCAAGAAATATTCGCGCAGCCACGACACCATCTGCGTGACGCCGGCCTGGACCGGGTGGATCGCCGGCACCGGCCTTCTCGCCGGACCGGACCCGCGCGAGATGGCGATCTCCGACTGTATCGTCATCTGGGGCACCAACGCGGTGACGACGCAGGTCAACGTGATGACCCACGCCATCCGCGCCCGCAAGAGCCGCGGCGCCAAGATCGTCGCCGTCGACGTCTACGAGACCGAGACGGTGCGGCAGGCCGACCTCGGGCTGGTGCTGAGGCCGGGCTCCGACGCGGCGCTCGCCTGCGCCGTCATGCACATCGCCTTCCGCGACGGCTATGCCGACCGCGCCTACATGGAAAAATACGCCGATGCGCCGGCCGAGCTCGAGGCGCATCTCGCATCGCGGACGCCGGAATGGGCGGCGGCGATCACCGGCCTCTCGGTGGCCGAGATCGAGGCGTTCGGCAGGCTGGTGGGCACGACGCCGCGCAGCTATTTCCGCCTCGGCTACGGCTTCACGCGGTCGCGCAACGGCGTCGTCTCGATGCACGCGGCGCAGTCGATCGCCACCGTGCTCGGCCTCTGGCCGCGCGAAGGGGCCGGCGCCTTCCACAGCAACGGCGCCATCTTCCGCCTCGACAAGACGATGATCGAGGGCGAGGACGTGGAAGACCAAAGTGTCCGCCACCTCGACCATTCGCGCGTCGGGCCGGTGCTGGTGGGCGAGGCCGCGGCGCTGAAAGGCGGGCCGCCGGTCAAGGCGATGATCATCCAGAACTGCAACCCGATGACGGTGACGCCCGAGCAGGACAAGGTGCGGCGCGGTTTCTCACGCGACGACCTGTTCGTCTGCGTGCACGAGCAGTTCATGACCGACACGGCGAAGGTGGCCGACATCGTGCTGCCGGCCACCATGTTCCTGGAGCACGACGACATCTACAAGGCCGGCGGTCAGCAGAGCCTGCTGTTCGGGCCGAAGCTCGCCGAGCCGCCGGAAGGGCCGCGCGAGAATATCTACGTTGTCAACGAGCTGGCGAAGCGTCTCGGCGCCGAGCATCCCGGCTTCCGGATGACGGCGCGCGAACATGTGGACTGGATGCTCAGGTACTCCGGGCTCGGCACGCTCGCCGAACTCGAGGAAAAGCGCTTCCTCGACCTGCAGCCGGATTTCGACACGGCGCATTACGTGAGCGGCTTCGCCTATCCGGACGGCAAGTTCCGCTTCAAGCCGGACTGGGCCAACGTCAAGTCGTCCAACATCGGGCCGATGGGGCCATGGCGGGACATGCCGTCGCTGCCGGACTACTGGCCGGTGGTGGAACAGGCGGACAAGACGCATCCCTTCCGCCTCGTCACCGCCCCGGCGCGCAACTTCCTCAACACGTCGTTCGGCGAGACGCCGACCTCGGCGGGGCGCGAGGGGCGGCCGACGCTGAAGGTGCGGCCCGATGACGCGGCCCGGCTGGGGATCGCCGACGGCGACGCCGTGGTGATCGGCAACCATCGCGGCCGCGTCGAGCTCAACGCCGAGCTGTTCGAGGGCTTGCAGGCCGGCGTGGTGGTCGCCGAGGGCATCTGGGCCAACCGGGCGCATGGGGGCGGGGTCGGCATCAATATGCTGACCGGCTCGGACGAGATCGCGCCGTTCGGCGGCGCGGCCTTCCACGACACCAAGGTCTGGCTCAGGAAATTGTGACCAATGTGCAAGGGTTGGGCCGAAAAATGGCGGGCACCGGCGGATGCCGATTGCGGGAGCCGGCGGCCTTGCCCTAAGACACCGCGGTTTCGGGGCCGCGCGGCGTGGCCTGCCGATTCTTTCAAGACGAGGCCATGATGCGGGTCATTTCCGGTGTGGTTGCCGCCGTTGCGCTTGCGGCCGGCGTGGTGGGTGCATTGCCGGCGAGCGCCGACACGATTTCCCGCGATACGCTGTCGCGCAAATTCCTCGATTATTGCGTCAACACGCAATATCGGGTCGAGGGCATCGACCGGAATTCCATGATCGACCGCTGCCGCAAGGCCTCCCAGGTGGCGATGACGCAGTTCGAGGGCAACAGCTTCGACGCGCCGTCCCGCTCGAAGTTCACCGCCGAGCAGGACCAGGCGATCCGCGCCGCCGTCGCCGCTGCCTTCGCGCGGAAATAATCCCGCTCCTAAATCCGCAAGATATCGCCGCCGCCGGTCTTTGCCCGGCGGTGAAGGCGTGTCCTTACGCCATGATCGCCTTGACGCCGTCGGCGACGAACTGCACGGCCAGCGAGGCGAGCAGTACGCCGAGGAGCCGCGTCAGCACGTTGCGGCCGGTGTCGCCGAGATAGCGATCGATGCGGTCGGCGGCGAGGAAGATGGCGAAGGACAGCGCGATGATGGCGGCGATGATCAGCACCAGCGTCGCCATGGTCAGCGCATCGTGCGCCTGGGTGGCCAACAGGATGGTGGCCGAGATGGCGCCGGGGCCGGCAAGGAAGGGAATGGCGATCGGGAACACCGCGAGGTGGCGGATGTCCTCGCCGATCGGCTGCGGATGACCGACGGCGACGTCGGCGTGCCCGCCCTTGTCGCCGCCGCCCGACTTCGGCTTCTCGAACACCATCTCGAAGGCGATCCAGAACAGCAGCAGGCCGCCGGCGATGCGGAAGGCCGGCATGGAAATGCCGAGGAAGGTGAGGATGCCGGCGCCGACAAAGGCGAAGGCGATCAGCACCAGAAAGGCGATGACCGAGGCGCGCACGGCCACGGCGCGGCGCATGTCGGGGCGGGCGCCCGCCGTCAATGCCAGGACGAGCGGCGCGAGCCCCACCGGGTCGATGGTGACGAAAAGTGTCGCGAAGGCATTGAGGATATAGTCGATCGGCATGGCCTGTCCGCCGTTTCGGAAGTTGTCCGTTGCTCTGCCAGAAAAGCGGCGGCGCCGGAAGGGGGCGGACGGCCCGACCGCCGCGATCGAGAGGAAAAGACGTGGCCATTCCCGCCAGCAAGACCGAACTCGCCAAAGCCATTCGCGTCAACTATATGAAACTGCGTACCGATCTCGACAGCGTGCCCGAGGCGCTCTGGCGCGAGCCGACGCTCGAAGGCCATGCCAGGGATACGCGCATGAGCGTGCACGATCTCGTCGCCTATCTCACCGGCTGGTGCGAACTGGTGCTGAAGTGGCACGCGGGCCGGAGAGCGGGCCTGCCGGTGGATTTTCCCGAGACCGGCTACAAGTGGAACGAGCTCGGCCGCCTGGCGCAGAAGTTCTACGCCGATCATGCCGGCCTCTCCCGCCAGGCGCTGCTCGACCGCCTCGACATCGCCAAGGACCGCATCCTCGCCGTCATCGACGAGACGGAAAACGACGAGCTCTACGGCAAGCCCTGGTACGAGAGCCATACCTTCGGCCGGATGATCCAGTTCAATACCTCGTCGCCGTTCGACAACGCCCGCAAGCGTCTGCGCCGCTGGAAGAAGGAAAAGGGACTCCGCTGATCCGGCCGGCTTGGCGGAAGCCGTTTTCCGCTGGACAAACCGGTCGTTCCGTGGTCTTTGCGCCGCCACAGCATGATCAGGACCGGCTGCCGTGCGGCGGCGCCTCTCGCATCGCTCCATCCGGAGCGTGGCGGCGTTCTGAAACGACGATTCAGCGCGGACGGGGTCCCGGAGGCTGCTCCGGTCGATCCGGCGCCTGGGAGACATTGGGACCATGACCGACGACCGATCCGGCGCCAGATCCGAGCCGCGCCCGGCCAACCAGCGCGGCGCCGCCCGCCTCGCCGCCGTGCAGGCGCTCTACCAGCTTGAGATCGGCGGCGGCGACCTCCTGGACGTGGTGCAGGAGTTCGAGGCGTTCCGGCTCGGCAAGGAGCTCGACGGTTTCGAATATCGGCAGGCCGACGCCGGCTGGTTCCGCGACATCGTCGGCGGCGTCGTCACCGACCAGCGGACCATCGATCCCATGGTGCATACGGCGCTGGCCGAGGACTGGCCGCTGAAGCGCGTCGACGCGACGCTGCGCGCCATCCTGCGCTGCGGCGCCTACGAGCTGCTGCGGCGCGGCGACGTGCCGGGCCGGGTGATCATTTCCGAATATATCGACGTCGCCCGCGCCTTCTTCGAGGACGACGAGCCGCGCCTCGTCAACGGCGTGCTCGACCGCATCGCCCACGAAACCCGGCCCGACGAGTTCCCGAAAGAGGGGGCCTGACATGGCGGCGGCGGGCGGCATCGGTGAATTCGAGCTGATCGCCCGCGTGTTCGCGCCGCTGGCGGCCGACGGCGCCCTCGGGCTGACCGACGACGCCGCCTTCTATCGCCCGCGCCCCGGCCGCGATCTCGTGCTGACCAAGGACGAGGTGGTGAGCGGCGTGCATTTCTTCGCCGACGATCCCTGGGACGCGGTGGCCAGGAAGGCGCTGCGCGTCAACCTTTCCGACCTCGCCGCCAAGGGCGCGACGCCGGTCGGCTATCTCCTGGCCCTCGGCCTGCCGAAGGACTTCAGCGTCGATCAGATCGACGCGCTGGGCGCCGGCCTGGCCGCCGATCAGGCGGCCTACGGCCTGTCGCTCTACGGCGGCGACACGGTGCGTTCGCCGGCCGGCCTGACGCTGTCGGTGACGGCGATCGGCGAGGTGAAGCAGGGCGGCATGGTGCGGCGCGGCGGCGCGCGGGCCGGCGACACCATCGTCGTCACCGGCACGATCGGCGACGCGGCGCTCGGCCTGGCGCTGCGCCTCGACCCGGCGCTTTCCGGCCGCCTCGGCCTTCCGGACGTCCATCGCGACCATCTTCTCGACCGCTACCTGCTGCCGCGGCCGCGCGGCGCGCTGGCCACGGCGGTCGCCGACTGCGCCTCCGGCGGCATGGACATTTCCGACGGTCTCGTCGGCGACCTCGGCAAGATGGCGGCGGCCTCCGGCGTGGCCATCGACATCGACGCCGACCGGGTGCCGCTGTCGGACGCCGCGCAGGCGGCGGTGGCGGCCGAGCCGCGTCTCCTCGCCGTGGCGCTGACCGGCGGCGACGACTACGAGCTGGCGCTGTCCATTCCGGAGGCGAAGGTCGCGGCTTTTCTCGCCGCCGCTGCGGCGGCCGGTATCGGCGCCGTGCCGATCGGCCGGGCGAGGGCGGGCGAGGGGATCGCGGTTCGCGGCAACCATCCGGCGCTCGCCGATCTCGGGTCGGGCTCCTACCGGCATTTCTGAAGCTTCGGTCCGAAAAGTTTCAAAGTTTCGGAATAAGCGGATGAGAAGGCAGGAGTCTTGCTTGCGTCGCCAAAGGCGAGTCGGTAGACCTCGGCGGGCTCGCTTTTTGGGCAATCGCCGACCGTTTTTCCGAGCCGTTCTTTTCTTTTGTATTTTCCGGAGGGCCGATGTTCCGCAAACTTTACGACTGGACCATGTCGCTGGCCGGCAGCCGCAAGGCCGGCACGTGGCTCGCCGCCGTTTCCTTCGCGGAAAGCTCGTTCTTCCCCATCCCGCCCGACGTGATGCTGGTGCCGATGGTGCTGGCGCGCCGCGACAAGGCCTTCACCTATGCGCTGATCTGCACCATCGCCTCGGTGCTCGGCGGCATTCTCGGCTACGCCATCGGCCTGTTCCTGTTCGACAGCGTCGGCGCCTGGCTGATCCGCGTCTACGGCTACGGCCAGAGCTTCGACGACTTCCGCGCCGCCTATGCCCACTACGGCGCCTGGATCATCCTGATCAAGGGGCTGACGCCGATCCCCTTCAAGCTGGTCACCATCGCCTCGGGCTTTGCCGCCTACAACTTCCCGCTGTTCGTCCTGCTCTGCGTCGTCACGCGCGGCGTCCGCTTCTTCCTCGTCGCCTTCCTGCTGCGCCTGTTCGGCGAGCCGGTGCGCGAGTTCATCGAGCGGCGGCTCGACGCGGTGATGTGGGGCCTGCTGATCGTCATCGTCGGCGGCTTCGTGGCGGCGCGCTACGTCGTGTGACGGCGCGTCCGCGCCCGGTTTCGGCGGCGGACGAGGCGGAATGGTCGCGGTTTCGCCCCGAATGGGGACAAATCCATAAAATCGTCCGCTTCGGGCTTTCACGCCCTTGACGTTACCAAACGAGACTATATCGGTAATCCCGCCCTCGTATCTGTCCGCAGAACGGGATCGACGCCGCATGCCGGCGCGTTCTGCAAGGCGGAAGACAAGAGGGTCGCTCCCAAGGCGAACGGGCACGGGAACCGCAAGGCTTCCAAGGGGCGTTCGCCTTCGGTTCGTGGCGCCAAGGCCGGGCCCATAAGTGCCCGGCACTGCGGAGGGATCATGTACGTTCTTTACATCGCGATCATTTGCGGGCTGTTGTCCATCGCCTACGGCGTATGGGCGATCAAGTCCGTCATGGCATCGGACGCGGGCAGCGCCCGCATGCAGGAAATCTCAGGGGCTGTCGCCGAGGGTGCCAAGGCCTACCTCAAGCGCCAGTACACCACGATCGGCATCGTCGGCGTGGTCATCCTGGTGGTGATCGCGCTGCTGCTCGGCCTGCCGGTCGCCATCGGCTTCCTGATCGGCGCCGTTCTGTCGGGCCTCGCCGGCTTCATCGGCATGAACGTGTCGGTGCGTGCCAACGTCCGCACCGCCGCCGCCGCCATGCAGTCGCTGGCCGGCGGTCTCAACATCGCCTTCAAGGCGGGCGCCGTCACCGGCCTCCTGGTGGCCGGCCTGGCGCTGCTCGGCGTCGCCGTCTACTTCTGGGTGCTGACCGGCCTGGCCGGCTATGCCGTCAACGACCGCACGGTCATCGACGCCCTCGTCGCCCTCGGCTTCGGCGCCTCGCTGATCTCCATCTTCGCCCGTCTCGGCGGCGGCATCTTCACCAAGGGCGCCGACGTCGGCGCCGACCTGGTCGGCAAGGTCGAGGCCGGTATTCCGGAAGACGATCCGCGCAACCCGGCCACCATCGCCGACAACGTCGGCGACAACGTCGGCGACTGCGCCGGCATGGCCGCCGACCTGTTCGAGACCTACGCGGTGACCGTGGTCGCCACCATGGTGCTCGCCTCGATCTTCTTTGCGACCTCGCCGATCCTCGCGGACGCGATGTTCTATCCGCTGCTGATCTGCGGCGCCTGCATCATCACCTCGATCATCGGCACCTTCTTCGTGAAGCTGGGCGCCAACAACTCGATCATGGGCGCCCTCTACAAGGGCCTGTGGGCGACCTCGATCCTGTCGATCGTCGGCCTCGGCGGCGCCACCTCGCTGACCATCGGCTGGGGCGAGATCGGCGTCGTCGACGGTATTGCGCTGACCGGCACCAAGCTGTTCGTCTGCGGCATCCTGGGCCTGGTGGTCACCGGCCTGATCGTCTGGATCACCGAGTACTACACCGGCACCGGCAAGCGCCCGGTCAACTCGATCGCCCAGGCGTCGGTCACCGGCCACGGCACCAACGTCATCCAGGGTCTCGCCGTGTCGCTCGAATCGACGGCTCTTCCGGCGCTGGTCATCGTCGGCGGCATCATCGCCACCTACCAGCTCGGCGGCCTGTTCGGCACGGCCATCGCGGTGACCACCATGCTCGGCCTCGCCGGCATGATCGTGGCGCTCGACGCCTTCGGTCCGGTCACCGACAACGCCGGCGGCATCGCCGAGATGGCCGGCCTGCCCAAGGACGTCCGCCACACCACCGATGCGCTCGACGCCGTCGGCAACACCACCAAGGCCGTCACCAAGGGCTATGCCATCGGTTCGGCCGGCCTCGGCGCGCTGGTGCTGTTCGCCGCCTACACGAACGACATCAAGCATTTCGCCGAGAGCGGCGTCAGCTACTTCCAGGGTGTTGGTCCCATCGACCTGTCGCTGTCCAACCCCTACGTGGTGGCCGGCCTGCTGTTCGGCGGTCTGATCCCCTACCTGTTCGGCGGTATCGCCATGACCGCCGTCGGCCGCGCCGCCGGCGCGGTGGTCGAGGAAGTCCGTCGTCAGTTCAAGGAAAAGCCGGGCATCATGGCCGGCACCGACCGGCCGGACTACGGTCGCGCCGTCGACATGCTGACCAAGGCGGCCATCCGCGAGATGATCATCCCGTCGCTGCTGCCGGTGCTGTCGCCGCTAGTCGTCTACTTCGGCGTGCTCGCCGCCTCGGGCTCGAAGGCCAACGCCTTCGCCGCCCTCGGCGCTTCGCTGCTCGGCGTGATCGTCAACGGCCTGTTCGTCGCCATCTCGATGACCTCGGGCGGCGGCGCCTGGGACAACGCCAAGAAGAGCTTCGAGGACGGCTTCGTCGACAAGGACGGCGTCAAGCACTTCAAGGGTTCCGACGCCCACAAGGCCTCGGTGACCGGCGACACCGTCGGCGATCCCTACAAGGACACCGCCGGCCCGGCCGTCAACCCGGCGATCAAGATCACCAACATCGTGGCCTTGCTGCTGCTGGCGGTTCTCGCCCATAGCTGATAGACCACGTCAGTATTTCGACTGAACGGAGCGGCGGTCGGGCAACCGGCCGCCGCTTCGGCGTTTCGGGTGGCGCCGCTCGGCGCCGCCGACCAATATCCGGAATCATGACCATGACATCCGCTCAAGCCGAAGCGCCGGCCGGGTCCGGCCGCTATCGCGGCTTCGCCTTTGCCTTCCTGGCCTATCTTCTCTGGGGGTTCCTGCCCTTCTACATGAAGGCCGTCGCCCACATTTCGCCTTATGAGGTGGTGGCGCACCGCGTGCTGTGGTCGGTGCCGATCACAGCGGCGATTCTGGCGGCGCAGGGCGGCTTTTCGAGCTTCCTCGGCGTGTTCCGGCAGCCGCGCATGCTGGTCATGGGTTTTCTCACCGCCAGCCTGATCTCGGTGAACTGGGCGATCTACGTCTGGGCGATCGGCTCGGGCCGGGCGCTCGAATCGGCGCTCGGCTATTTCATCAATCCGCTGGTCAACGTCGCCCTCGGCACCATCTTTCTGGGAGAGCGGCTCAGCCGCGCGCAGATGTTCGCCGTGGGGCTCGCCGTGTTCGGCGTCGGCCTGATGACGGTGGAAAGCGGCGGCCTGCCGTGGGTGTCGCTGGCGCTGGCGCTGACCTTCGGCGTCTACGGCTATCTCAAGAAGACGCTGCCGATCGGACCGACGCAAGGCTTCCTTCTGGAAGTCGTGCTGATCTCGCCGCCGGCGCTCGTCTACATCGGCTGGCTGGCGGCGACCGGCGGCGGCCATTTTGCCGGCACCGGCATCGCCGCCACCGGTTCCGACACGCTGCTGCTGGCGGCGGCCGGCCTCGTCACGGCGGTGCCGCTCATCCTGTTCGTGTTCGGAGCGCGACTCCTGCGCTACTCGACCATCGGCCTGATGCAGTATATCGCGCCGACGATGATCTTCCTCACCGCCGTGTTCGTGTTCCACGAGCCGTTCTCGGCCGGCAAGCTGGTCGCCTTCCTGTTCATCTGGGCGGCGCTGGTCGTCTACACCGCGACGATGTTCTCCGGCCGCAAGGCGTGACGAAAAAGGGCGCGGCCGATGCCGCGCCCCTCGATCAATCGGTCAAGGCCGCTCAGTTCTGGAGATTGCCGAGCGGGTTGACGTTGCCGACACCCTTGAAGATCTGGCTGATGAGGTTGAGGTCGGCGCCGCCGGTGCGGGTCTTGCGCTCGATGAAATCGAACACCTTGCCGTCCTGCAGGCCATAGTTGGCGATCTGCTTGACCAGGCCGTCGTCGTCGAAATAGACGGCGAGCACGCGCTGGTCGGTGACCGAACGGCCCATGATCGGGTTTTCGTCGATGGTCTGGGAAATATAATAGAAGGCGGTATCGCCGGCCATCACCGAGGTGGTCGACGGCGAGCCGAGCACCAAGAGCACCTGCTCGCGCGACGAGCCGACCGGCACCTGCGCCAGCGCTTCTTCGGAAAGCACATAGCCGTGCTGGATCGGCGGCTTGCTGCAGGCCGATAGAGAGACGACCGTCAGCAGGGCAACTGCCGCACCCTTCAGACCCAACATCATGCCCGACGGGCGTTCACTCCGGCTGAACTTCACATGAGCCTCCCGGCACTTTGATCCTGCCTCAATCGCCGGCGGGCCACCGGCCCTCGGCTTTCGCTCCGCTAGATGCATTTCGAGGCAAACCTCGAAATGCCGCTTCGCGCGGCGCCGCCTGGCGCCGGAAGCCGCTGGTGCGGCTTCGGGTTTATTCCGCCTCGATCGCCGGCGGGCCTCCGGCCCTCGGCTTTCGCTCCGCTGGATGCATTTCGAGGCAAACCTCGAAATGCCGCTTCGCGCGGCGCCGCCTGGCGCCGGAAACCGCTGGCGCGGCTTCAGGTATTATTGCCCTGACTCCGCGCTTGGCAACTTGGTTACCTTGCGCTAGGTCACGAGGCAACGTCAATTCGTGCGGCCGGCGCGGTTTCCTGTCGATCACCGTGCCGGGATCGGTCTTCGAGGAAGGAAACGGCAAAACTATGGTGTTCGGCCTTTTTCGGCAAAAGGCATCCGCCCGCGTCGCGCCGCTCTACGAGGGGTTGATGCGAGCCTCGCGCCAGCCGGCGTTCTATGCCGGGCTCGGAGTTGCCGACAGTGTCGAGGGACGGCTCGAAATGCTGATGCTCCATGTCGGCCTCGCCGTCCACAGGCTGTCGCGGGAGGCCGCCGGGCGCGAGACGGCGCGCCATCTCAGCGAAGTGTTCATCGACGACATGGAGCGGTCGCTGCGCGAGATCGGTTATGACGACAGCGGCCTCAAGCGCCGCCTGAAGAAAGTGGTCGGCGCCTTCTACGGCCGCGCGGAGGCGACGGCGGCGGCGCTCGGCTCCGACCGGCCCGCGGCGCTCGCCGACACGCTCGCCCGCAATATATATGGCGGCGCGGCCGATCCGCGGCATGTCGCCTGCCTCGCCGATTACGTGCGCGGATTCGCGCGGCGCCTCGACGACACGTCCGTCGACGAACTCGTCGCCGGGGCCTTGCCTTCCTTGATGCCGTCTTCCATCCCAGCCGGCGAACCGGCAATTCCGGACCTTGAGCCATGACCGCAAAAGCCGATATCCCTCTTTCCCGCCGCTTCGCCTGGGACCGCGTGCAGCCGCGCGGCACGCCGGTGGCCTTCGAGGCCAGCCCGTCCGAATGCGAGGCGATCGCCGATGCGCTCGGCATTCTGAAGGTGGCCAGCGCCTCGGCCGAGTTCACCATATCGCCGTTTCGCAAGACCGGCTTCAAGGTGACGGGCGAGGTGCGGGCGGAGGTGGAGCAGGCCTGCGTCGTCACCCTCGAGCCGGTGCCCGAGAGCATCCGCGAGGCCGTCGACCTGCGCTTCCTGCCGGAAAGCGAAATCGAGCCGGCCGGCGAGGAAATCGAGGTCGACGTCGACGCCGAGGACCCGCCGGAGCCGATTCTGGGCGCCAGCGTCGATCTCGGCGTGCTGACCACCGAGTTCATCGCCGTCGGCCTCGATCCTTATCCGCGCAAGCCCGGCGTCGAATTCACGCCCTTCATCGAGGATGACGGTGGTGACGACGAAGGGGAATCGCCGTTCGCCGGTCTCGCCGCGCTGAAGGACAAGAGTCCGTGACGACTGCCCCGCGCCGCTGCCCGGAGTGGCCGGCGCGCATTTTGGTATTGTTTCCTGGGGGGGAATGGTTATCTTCCCGCCCGATCAATTTCGGCGGTCGCCGCGCTTCCGAGGATTCATGGCCGAACCCCTTATCATATCCATCGACGTCATGGGCGGCGACTTCGGGCCGTCCGTGACGCTCGCCGGCGCTGACCTCGAGCTGACGCGACGCCCGGATCTCCGTTATGAACTGTTCGGCGACGAGGCGGTGGTGCTGCCCGTGCTGGAGCAGTATCCGAGGGTCAAGGCGGCCTCCCGCTTTCACCACTGCGAAATCACCGTGGCGATGGACGAGAAGCCGTCGAGCGCGCTGCGCCACGGCCGCTGGAAATCGTCGATGTGGCGGGCGATCGAGGCGGTGAAGAAGGGCGAGGCGCATTTCGCCGTTTCCGCCGGCAATACCGGCGCGCTGATGGCCATGTCCAAGTTCTGCCTCAGGACCATGGCCAACATCGAGCGGCCGGCGCTGGCGGCGCTGTGGCCCAACCTGAAGTCGGAATCGATCGTGCTCGACGTCGGCGCGTCGATCGGCGCCGACGCGCAGCAACTGATCGGCTTCGCCGTGATGGGCGCCGCCATGGCCCGCGCGCTGTTTCACACGGAAATCGCCTCGGTGGGGCTGCTCAATGTCGGCGTCGAGGACGTCAAGGGCAACGAGGAAGTGCGGGCGGCCGGCCAGATCCTCAAGGAAACGGCGCTGGCCAATCTCCAGTATGAAGGCTTCGTCGAGGGCGACGACATCGGCCGGGGCCGGGTGGACGTCATCGTCACCGAAGGCTTCGCCGGCAACATCGCCCTCAAGACGGCGGAAGGCACGGCCAAGCAGTTGACGAGCTTCCTGCGCACGGCGCTGGGCCGGACATGGATGACCCGCATCGGCTACGTCCTGGCGCGCGGCGCCTTCCAGGGCCTTCGCGAAAAGATGGATCCGCGCAAGTATAACGGCGGCGTATTCCTCGGGCTCAATGGCATCGTCATCAAGAGCCACGGCGGCACCGATGCCTTCGGCTTCGCGGCTGCGCTCGATCTCGGCTACGACATGGCGCGCAACGGCCTGATGACCAAGATCGAGACCGACCTCGCACATTATTACCGGGAGCAGGCGGCGATGAGTCTCGCCGCCGGCGAGAAAGGAAGCCGAGCGTGATCCGAAGCGTGATTCTGGGCACGGGAAGCTACCTGCCCGCCAAGGTCCTGACCAACGAAGACCTCGCCAGACTGGTCGACACTTCGGATGACTGGATCGTTCAGCGCACGGGCATTCGGGAGCGCCACATCGCCGCCGACGGCGAGATGACCTCCGACCTCGCCACCGCCGCCGCCGCCAACGCGCTGGCCGCCGCCGGCGTCGGCGTCGACGAGATCGATCTGGTGCTGCTGGCCACGGCGACGCCGGACCGCACCTTTCCGTCGTCGGCCGTCGAGGTGCAGCGCAAGCTCGGCGTCAGCCACGGCTTCGCCTTCGACCTGCAGGCGGTTTGCTCGGGCTTCGTCTACGCGCTCACCGTCGCCGACAGCCTGATGCGCACGGGCCTTGCCCGCAAGGCGCTGGTGATCGGCGCCGACACCTTCTCGCGCATCCTCGACTGGAACGACCGCACGACCTGCGTGCTGTTCGGCGACGGGGCCGGCGCGGTGGTGCTCGGAACGGAAGAGGGCGAGGGCACGTCTGACGATCGCGGGCTGCTCGCCGCCAGCCTCAGGGCGGATGGCCGCCACGTCGACAAGCTCTGCACCGACGGCGGCCCGTCGATGACCGGTGCGCCCGGGCATGTGCGCATGCACGGCCAGGAGGTGTTCAAGTTCGCCGTCGGCGGGGTTGGCGACGTCATCAAGTCGGTGTTCGAGGCGACCGGCTTTGACGGTTCCAGCATCGACTGGTTCATTCCTCACCAGGCCAACCGCCGCATTATCGAGGGGTCGGCGAAGAAATTGGGCATCCCGCTTGAAAAGGTGATCATCACCGTCGAGGGACATGCCAATACTTCGGCGGCGACCATTCCGCTCGCGCTCGATTTCGCCGTGCGTTCGAGCAAGGTCAAGCGCGACGACGTGGTGTTGTTCGAGGCGGTCGGCGGCGGCCTTACCTGGGGGGCTGCCATCCTCCGTTGGTAGCATGCCACGGTTTTTTGTTTGTTTGGAAAGACTTGCGCGAAAAACGGATTGACCGCATCCGTATCTGGCACTACGTTCGTCGCCTACATCTTTGGATCTCGACCGTCGGCCAGATCCACGGTCGACTGGAACAACGGGAGCTTGCGATCCATGGGGGGCAAAACTGTAACCCGCGCCGATCTTTGCGAGGCCGTGTACCAGAAGGTCGGCCTGTCGAGGAGCGAATCGGCCGAACTCGTCGAGTCGGTGCTGCGCGAGATCGCCGATTGCCTGGTGACGGGCGAAACCGTGAAGCTCTCCTCCTTCGGCACGTTTTCGGTCCGCTCGAAGACCGAGCGGATCGGCCGCAATCCCAAGACCGGCGAGGAAGTTCCGATTCTTCCCCGGCGCGTGCTGGTGTTCAAGCCCAGCAACGTGCTGAAGACGGAAATCAACGGCGGGGATGCCTCGTCCGTCGAAAACGACGATTGAGCGACGGCCGGCGGCTTGCCGGCCCGCCCGGAATTCCATTGAAATACAACTTATTAGCCGGTGATCTTCGCGTTGATGCGAGATCGGGCTTGGCATCTTTCGCCTGTCGCTTCTATAGTGGAGCGCTTTGCGAATCCGGTCCTTGGGACCGAGCGCGGTATCAGGTCGGGCGGCGGCGTGGAAAAGGCAACGGACGCTTTCAGGACAATCAGCGAGGTTGCGGAGGATCTCGATCTTCCGCAGCATGTGCTGCGCTTCTGGGAGACCAAGTTCAGCCAGATCCGGCCGATGAAGCGTGGCGGCGGCCGCCGCTACTATCGCCCCGACGACGTCGAGCTGCTGCGGGGCATCCAGTATCTCCTTTATGGCGAAGGCTATACCATCAAGGGCGTCCAGCGCATCCTGAAGGAGCAGGGCGCCCGTTTCGTCATGGAGGTGTGGCGCCATCCCGGCGAGCCGATTCCGGCGACGTCGAATGGCGAGCTCGGCGACGAAAACGATTCCGAGACGGTGGAGGCGGCATCCGAAGCGGACGAGCCGGATGCCGAGATCGCTCCGCCGCCGTCGCGCGCCGCGCCGCGCGCCGAGCCCCGGATGGAACCGCCGCCGGCGCATGCGGCCGAGATCGAGGACGAGCCGCTGCCGGCCGGCATCCTGCCGGAGAGCGCCAGCCGCGGCGGCTTCCGCTTCATGGAGCGCTTCCGCGCCACGCCCGAGCACGCGGCGCCGTCCGGCGCGGGCAGCCTGTCGCGCGAGGATATCCGGCGCCTGCAGTCGACGCTGTTCGAGCTCTTGGAATGCAAGCGCCTGCTGGACCAGACGCGTTGACGCTCCCCTCTCGCGGGGAGAGGCGAAATTAGCACTTGTCCCGCCGGATCGAACCGGCTAAATCCCTCCCGTCCGGCGCTTGGCGCCCGGACGATGATGGGACGGGCAGTAGCGCAGCCTGGTTAGCGCACGTGTCTGGGGGACACGGGGTCGGAGGTTCAAATCCTCTCTGCCCGACCATTCTTTCCTCCAAGGTTTTTCCAAGCGATTCCCCGTTGGCGACGCATCGCACGCATGCCGCGTCCGATGTTGCCGCGCCGTCCATGGGGATGATCGTGCTTGCTCATCGCAAGCCGTAGGCGTTCGTACCGATCCGAAACTTTCGCTCGAAATGATACGAAAGAAAAATCGAACCAAAACGAAGATCAATCGAACTTCGTTTGGCGAATGAGATGGGATGCGCATCCGGTTCGCGGAGATGGGAGCATGACGGGCAGTTTCGGAGCGGGGCCTCTTCCGGAAAGCGCCGACGTCGTCGTCATCGGCGGCGGCGTGGTGGGCTGCGCGATCGCGCGTCAGCTTTCGCGTTTCGAGCTGTCGGTGGTGCTGATCGAAAGCGCGCCCGACGTCGCCACCGGCACTTCCAAGGCCAACAGCGGCATCCTGCACGCCGGTTTCGACGCCGAGCCCGGCACCTGGAAGGCACGCCTCAACGTGCGTGGCGCCCAGCTCTACGCCGAGCTTGCCGAGGGCCTCGGCATCCCGCGCAAGGCGACGGGATCGCTGGTGGTGGCCAGGGATGCCGTGCAGATGGAGACCGTGGCGGATCTTCGCCACCGGGGCATCGACAACGGCGTGCCGGGTCTGGAAATCTGGAACCGCGATCAAGTCGTCGCCCATGAGCCGAATATCTCGCCCGATGTGGCCGGCGCGCTGTGGGCGCCGACCGGCGCCATCGTCTGTCCCTTCCTCGCCACCGTCGGCTTTGCCGAGAACGCCGTCCGCAACGGCGCCCGCATCGTCACCGAATGCGCGGTGATCGGCTTCGAGGTGGCCGACAGGCAGATCGTGGCGGTGCGCACGACGCGCGGCCGCGTCGCCGCCCGCTTCGTGGTCAACGCCGCCGGCCTGCATTCGGCCGACGTGGCGCGGCTTGCCGGCGACGACAGCTTCACCATCAGGCCGCGCCGCGGCGAATATATCCTGTTCGACCGCAGCGTCGGCCAACTGGTCAACACGGTGCTGTTCCCGACGCCCGACAAGCTGTCGAAGGGCATCCTGGTGTCGCCCACCGTGCACGGCAACGTGTTCATCGGCCCCGATGCCGTCGACATCGACGATCCCGAGGACAGGGAAACGACGGCCGGCGGCCTTGCCGGCATCATCGCCGGCGCCCGCCGCATCGTGCCGGCGCTGCCGCTCGGCACGGCGATCACCGAGTTCGCCGGCCTGCGCGCCGCCGCCGGCAAGGACTTCGTCATCGGCCCGTCGCCGGCCGCCCGCGGTCTCGTCCATGCCGCCGGCATCCAGTCGCCGGGCCTCACCTCGGCGCCGGCCATCGGCGAGGCGATCGTCGAGATGCTGCAGGACGTCGGCTTGCGGCTCAGGCCGAAGGCGAGCTTCGTGCCGGTCAATCGGCAAAAGCCGCGCTTCCATGATCTCGACCGCCAGGTCCAGGCGCGGCTGATCGCCGGCGATCGGCTCTACGGCCGGGTCATCTGCCGGTGCGAGACCATCACCGAGGCGGAGATCGTCGCGGCCATCCAGTCGCCCTGCGGCGCCCGCACCGTCGACGGCGTCAAGCGGCGGGTGCGGGCCGGTGCCGGCCGCTGCCAGGGCGGCTTCTGTGGGCCGCGCGTCACGGCGATCCTCGCCCGCGAGCTCGGCATTCCCGTCACCGCCGTCCGCAAGGATTCGGCGAACTCCTGGCTGTTCCTGTCGCGCGCCGACCTCGAAGCGGGGGAGGGCGTCCATGCGTGAGTTTTCCTACGACGTGGTGACCATCGGCGGCGGTCCGGCCGGCATGGCGGCGGCGCTGGCCGCCCGGGAGGCGGGCGCGGAGCGTGTGCTGATCCTCGAACGCGACCGCGAGCTCGGCGGCATCCTGCAGCAGTGCATCCACAACGGTTTCGGCCTCAGGCGCTTCGAGGAGGAGCTGACCGGGCCGGGTTACGCCCACCGCTACGTCGACATGATCGGGGCGACGGATATCGACGTCTGGCTCGACACCACGGTGCTCGCCGCCGAGCCGGGCGGCGTCGTCACCTCGGTCAGTCCGCATGCCGGCCTTCAGGTGGTCAGGGCGAAGTCGGTGGTCTACGCCATGGGCTGTCGCGAGCGGACGCGCGGCGCCATCCGCACGCCGGGCAGCCGGCCGGCCGGGGTGTTCACCGCCGGCGCCGCCCAGCGCATGGTCAACATGGAGGGCTACCTGCCTGGCCGCGAGGTGGTGATCGTCGGCTCGGGCGACATCGGCCTGATCATGGCGCGCCGCATGACCTTCGAAGGCGCCAGGGTGAAGGCGGTGTTCGAGATCATGCCCTATTCCAACGGGCTGACGCGCAACATCGTCCAATGCCTCGAGGACTTCGGCATTCCGCTCTATCTCGGTCATTCGGTGACGGCGATCCACGGCAAGGACCGGGTAACCGGCATTACCGTGTCGCAGGTGAACGACCGGCTGGAGGTGATCGACGGCACGGCCTTCGATGTCGCCTGCGACTGCGTGCTACTCTCCGTCGGCCTCATTCCCGAGAACGAGCTCGGCCGGGCGGCCGGCGTCGTCCTCGATCCGATCACCAGCGGCGCGCGGGTCGACCAGTTCCGCCGGACCTCGATCCCCGGCTTCTTCGCCGCCGGCAACGTGCTGCATGTCCACGATCTCGTCGACTGGGTGTCGGAGGAGGCGGCGATCGCCGGCCGCTCGGCGGCGCGGCATGCCCGCGGCGAACTCGCCGCTTCCGGTCGGGAGCGGCCGGTCACCGCCGGCGAAGGGCTGCGCACCGTCGTGCCGCAACGGCTCTCCGACTTCGAGCCGGGCAAGATGAGCGTCCGCTTCTATTTCCGGGCGGCCAGGCCGATGGGGGCGTCGCTGCTGCAATTGTGGGCCGACGGCGCGCTCGCCTTCGAGCGCAAGCTCAGGGTGGTCAAGCCGAGCGAGATGATCGTCGCCGACATTCCCGTCCGCAAGATCGGCGATGCCGCGGCGCTGGACTTCCGCGTGGTGCCGGCACCCGACAGGATCGAGGCGGACGACGAGATCGAGGAGGAGGCATGATGGCGCGCGTGGTCCATGCCATCCAGTGCATCGGCTGCCCGATCGGCTGCGGCGGCGAGGTGGCCGTCGAGGACGGTGTGGTCGCCGCAATGACCGGCTTCACCTGCAACAAGGGGCTCGCCTACGCCGCCGAGGAGGTGGTGGCGCCCAAGCGCATGGTGACGACGACGGTGCGGGTGTCCGGCGGCGGCTTGCCGCTGCTGCCGGTGGTCTCGGCGACGCCGGTGCCGAAGGAGCGCATCTTCGACTGTCTGCGCCTGCTGCGCGGCGTCGCCGTCGAGGCGCCGGTGGCGGAGGGCGCGATCATCGTCGCCGACGCGCTGGGTCTCGGCGTCGACTTCCGCGCCACCCGCGACATCTCCCTGGCTCAATAGGCGTTTTCCTGGTTGAGGATGCGCACCGGCGTCAGCATGAGTATGTAGAGGTCGAACAGCACCGACCAGTTCTCGATGTAATAGAGGTCGTGCTCGACGCGCGCCTGGATCTTGTCAGGCGTGTCGACCTCGCCGCGCCAGCCGTTGATCTGCGCCCAGCCGGTGACGCCGGGCTTGACCTTGTGGCGGGCGAAATAGCCATCCACCACCTCTTCCCAGAGCTTTTGCTCGGTATGGGCGTTGACGGCGTGCGGCCGCGGGCCGACCAGCGACAGGTCGCCCTTCAGCACGTTGATGAGCTGCGGCAGCTCGTCGATCGACGTCCTGCGGATGAAGCGGCCGACCGGCGTCACGCGCGGATCGCCGCGCGTCACCACCTTCTCCGCCCTGATGTCCGTCTGGTCGGCGTACATCGAGCGGAACTTCATCACCGAGATCACCTCGTTGTTGAAGCCGTAGCGCGGCTGGCGGAACAGGATCGGCCCCTTGGAGGTCGTCCTGACGGCGATGGCCGCGCCGAGCATCACCGGCGACAACGCCACGATGGCGAGGGCGGCGAAGACCACGTCGAAGATCCGCTTCGACACCTGCGACCAGCCGGTGATCGGCCGGTCGAACAGGTCGAGGAACGGCACGTGGCCGATATAGGAATAGGAGCGCGGCCGCAGGCGCAACTTGCTCGAATGGGCGGACAGGCGGATGTCGACCGGCAGCACCCAGAGCTTCTTCAATAGTTGCAGGATGCGCACCTCGGCGGTCGGCGGCAGCGCGACGATGACCAGGTCGACGGCGGCGAGGCGGGCGAACTCCACGAGATCGGAGGTATTGCCGAGCTTGGGGAAGCCGCGCTGGTTCTCCGGGCTGCGATCGTCGTTGCGGTCGTCGAAGATGCCGAGGATGGCCAGCTCGTTGCCGCCGGTCTCCTCCAGCGCGGTGATCAGCGATTCGGCCATGGCGCCGCCGCCGAGAATGACGGCCCGCTTCTGCAGGCGGCCGGCCCGGGTGAGCCGGCGCGTCATCAGCGCCGTGGCGGCGGAGGAAAGGCCGAGCGTCATGACGCCCGCCACGTACCAGGCCGGGAACCACAGGCGGGCGACATCGGGCAGGCCGTCGCCGATGATGAGCAGCACCGAGACGAAGCCGAACACGCTCGACCAGGCGATCAGCAGCTTGGCGAAGCGCCGGGAGTGCCGGCGCAGCAGCGACAGGTCGTTGGCGCCGAGCAGTTGGGCGACCAGCAGCGTCAGGAAGGCGGCGCCGATGGGGACGGCCGCCGTCAGGCCGGCGAGCGACACCGAGAACAGCGGCAGCAGGCCGACACCGACGAGCGACAGGCAGAACCACTCGAAGGCGGCGGCGAGGCCGCTCACCAGCGAGGGGGCGATGGAGGCGTCGCCGTAGTTCCGGGCGACGGCCGCCGCCGCCGTCTTGAGGTGGGGAACAGGCCCGGAGGCCGGCTCGGTGACGCTCATGGCAATCCATCCCGAAGATCGAGGCGAAGGATGCCGCCATGATGGGCGGAAAGTCCTGAAGTGAAGTAAAATATCGGGAGGTCCGGCAGCTTATTCTTGCGCGGCCGTCGGCGCCGGGGGAGAGGAGCCTGAGCGCGAGGAGCGCAGGGTTACAACTGAACGGCTGTCCGGGTGGAGCGTCCGAGTTGCACGGCGCTGGTCAAACGGAGCGCCTTCACGTCGCGCATGGGGGGAGCCCCGAACAGGCGGCGATATTCGCGATTGAACTGGGTTGCGCTTTCATAGCCGACACGCAGGGATGCATTGCCGGCATCGAGCTCCTCGCTGAGCATGAGGCGGCGCGCTTCATGCAGGCGCAGATGCTTTTGAAACTGCAACGGGCTCATCGCCGTCAGAAGACGAAAATGATGGTGGAGCGTCGACACGCCCATCCCGGATGCTTCCGCCAATTCCTCGATGCGCAGCGGACGCGCGTAGTTGTCGCGCAGCCAGTTGATGGCGCACGCGATGCGATTGCCCTGCGTTCCGAGGCGCACGATCTGCCGCAGGCGGGCGCCTGCCGGGCTTGTCAGCACCCGGTAGAGAAACTCGCGCTGGATGAGGTCGCCCAGAATCGGAATATCCTTGGGCGTATCGAGAAGCTCGATCAGGCGGGTCAAGGCACCGAACAAGGCGGCCGTCGCCGGTCCGGTCGCCATGCCGGTTCCTTCGGCGGCGGCATCGCGTTCCGCGAGATCCACGTCGGCGATCATCTGCTTTGCCGCGACGAGATCGAGCGTCAGCAGGATGGAGATATAGGGCTCCTCCGGGGTCGCCGCGAGGACCTGGGTGATCGTGGGCAGGTTGACCGCCGTCAGCAGGAAACGGGATTCGTCGTAGAGATAGGTCGCGTCGCCGAGGACGACGCGCTTGCTCCCCTGGACGATCATCGAGAGGCTCGGCTCGTAGAGATACGAGCCGGGCGCGGACACGGACGTCCGGCGATTGAGGGTCAATCCGGGGATCGATGTAACCAGATCATCGTGATCGTCGAGCAATCGGGCAATCATCCTTGCCAGCTCGCTCCGTAGAGGGGCGGTCTGAGCGCGCCGGTGGTCATCCTCTTCATTCGGCTGGAAAAGCATTTTTCGATATTTCCCGTTCGTCTTCACCATACCGAATGAACAGGTCGGGCTCTCCAGAATTCTCGCGGCCTCAGACGATCAGGCAAAAACTCGGCAGGATCGAGCTAACGGCCGTTCTCCGCCGACGATACAAACCGAAGCATATCAGGACCGGTCGTCCATTTCGCGCCCATGCAGGAAAGAGGCCCCCATGTTTGAGAAACTCGACAGGACCGTCGCGCTTGTCACAGGCGCATCCAGCGGCATCGGCCGGGCTTCGGCGCTTCGGCTTGCCAAGGCCGGCGCGTCCGTTGGGCTCGTCGCCCGTCGCGCCGGCAGGCTGGAGGCGCTTGCAACCGAAATCCGCGAAGCCGGCGGAGCCGCGCTGGCCATCGCCGCGGACATCACCTCGGCGCAGGAGGCTGCCGGTGTGGTCGCCCGCACCGTATCCGAACTCGGCGGGCTGGATACGCTGGTCAATGCGGCGGGTCTCATGCTCAACGGCCCGTCCATCGAAAGCCCGCTCGACGAATGGGATCGCATGGTCGCCATCAACCTGTGCGGCCTGATGTATGTGACCAAGGCTGCTCTGCCGCATCTCGTCGAAGCCGCGGCCGGCAGCCCCCGCAGGGTGGCCGACGTCGTCAATATCTCGTCGGTCGCCGGCCGCTTCGCGGCATCGCAGGTCGCGATCTACAGCGCGACCAAGTTTGCCGTCACGGCGGCCACCGAAGCCTGGCGCCAGGAATTCGCCAAGCGCTCGGTGCGCTTCTCGGTGATCGAGCCGGGCGCGACCGCCACCGAACTGTTCGAGCAGAAGGCCGGGCAATGGGAAGGCTTCACCAGCATGTTCGGCGAGGTCGAGCAGATGCATCCGGAAGACATCGCCGAAGCCGTGGCCTTCATCGTCACAAATCCCCGCCGTGTCGCCATCAACGAGATCGTCGTTCGTCCGACGGACCAGGCGTGATGCGGTGCCGGGGATAAGACAGGGATATCATGATCATGAGTATTGATGGAAAGGTCGCGCTGATCACCGGCGCATCGAGCGGCATCGGCGCCGCCACCGCTCTCAAGCTGGCCGCCGCCGGCGTGAAGGTCACCATCGCGGCGCGCCGGGCCGATCGGCTGGAGGCGCTGAAGACCGAAATCGTCGAAAAGGGCGGTGAAGCGCTGGCGCTCGAAATGGACGTGACCGACATGGCGTCGGTCGAGCACGGCGTGAAGAGGCTGATCGAGACTTACGGCTCGATCGACATTCTCTTCAACAATGCCGGCATCATGCCCGTTTCCGAGATCGATCAGTTCAAGACCGGCGAATGGAATGCGATGGTCGACATCAACATCAAGGGCGTGCTGAACACGACGGCGGCCGTTCTGCCGCAGATGATCGAGCAGCATTCGGGCCACGTCTTCAACACGTCGTCGATCGCCGGCCGCAAGGTGTTCGGTCCGGGCTTCGCCGTCTACTCCGCCACCAAATTCGCGGTTACCGCCTTCAGCGAAGGGCTGCGCATGGAGGTCGGCAGGAAACACAACATCCGCGTCACCTGCATCCAGCCCGGCGGGGTTACGACGGAACTGCCGGAGCAGACGACGGACCCGGACAAGAGACGGCAGCTCGACGCCTACCGCAGCCAGGTCAGGTTCCTCGACTCCTCCGACATCGCCGACGCCGTCGTCTTTGCCGCGCAGGCGCCAGCCCATGTCAATGTTGCCGAACTCTTCATCCTGCCGATCGAGCAGGCGTGAACGGGACCGGAAACGGGAAAGACCACGACCGTCTGTTCACGCGGCGCCATCATCTAGGCGATGAGGCTCCCGCGTTCCGGGAGAGGTTTCTTGCGCTGCCAGCCGCAGGCTTCCCCGTCCGCAGCGGCCTTCTGGAAGCGCGATCTGTAGAGGCGCGGCGCTTCGCCGACCACGCGCTTGAAGGCATTGCTGAAGGCGCTCTCCGAGCCGTAGCCCAGCGAGTGCGCCACTTCGGCAATCGGCGTGTCCTCGTCGCGCAGGATCTTGGCGGCGAGATGCATGCGCCACTGGGCGACATAGGCCATCGGCGTCGTGCCGGAAACGGCCTTGAACGTATCGATGAACGCCGTGCGCGACATCGCGGCGGCGGTGGCCAGCGTATTGAGGTCGAACTGCCGCGACGGGTCGGCATGGACGAGGCTGAGGGCAGGGGCGAGGCGCTCGTCGGAAACCGCCCGCAGCAAGCCCGGCGGCGGCAAGGTGCTCGACAGGAGATGGGCTCGCATGATTTCGATGAACAGAAGCTGGCTCAGTTGCCCCATGGCCAGTGTCGTTCCCGGCTGGCCGGACCGACGCTCCTCCACGAGGCGGGCCAGCAACCAGCTCGATACCGACGCATGGGGAGACCCGGCGGGAACATGCACGAACCGGGGATATATGCCGCCCATGAAGCCGGCAGCCTCCGGATCGAGCACGATGTGCCCGCCGAGGAGGGAAAACGCGCTGCCATCGCCGAGGCGGGCATGACCATTCGATACCCCCGCGAAGGCCGCATGCGCGTCCGCCGCCTCGAGCGCCGGGTCGGAACATAGTGTGAAGGCGGTCTGGGTGATCAGGAAGACGTCGCCCTCGCCAAGGCGCAGCGGTGTCGTGTCGTCGATCAGCAGCCAGCATTCGCCCCTGGTGATGGCGAAGAACTTCAGCCGGTCCGGCGGCTGGAACCGCAAGGCCCACTCTCCACCGGCATCGATCCCACCCGAGACGATGGGACGCACGTTGGCAAAGTTCAGAACCTCGGACAGCGGATCGATGGTCATTTTCGTACTTTCACGCATGAAAAGCGCACTTTCAAGCATCAACAATCGGCGGCTTCCGAGCTAACGTCTCCTTCATGGGCTTGCGACCGCATCGGCTCGCCAGCCGGTGCCTGCCTCGCATTTTGCCTTCTTCCCCTGGTCGGCGCGTCATCATGTCCCTACCGGACCGGCCGGCGGGAACTACCCCGGGAGTTTGATATGCCACTCGATCATTATGTGACGCTTGGCCGCTCTGGCCTGCGAGTCAGCCCGATGTGTCTCGGCGCAATGACCTTCGGGGAGGATCTGGGCTGGGGGTCCAGCGTCGAGGAGTCCCAGCGCATCATGGACCGCTTCGTCGAGCTGGGCGGCAATTTCATCGACACGGCCAATTTCTACACCAAGAGCCATTCCGAGAAGATCATCGGCGATCATATCGGCCGCAACAAGTCCCGCCGCGACCGCCTGGTGCTGGCCACCAAATTCAGCGGCAATCTCTATCCCGGAGATCCCAACGGCGGCGGTTCGGGGCGCAAGGCGATTGTTTCCGCTTGCGACAATTCGCTGCGTCGTCTGCAGACCGACTATATCGACCTTTACTGGCTGCATAACTGGGACGTTCACACGCCGATCGAGGAAACCATGGCCGCGCTGCAGGACCTCGTCGCCGCCGGCAAGGTTCGCTATATCGGCATATCCGACACCCCCGCCTGGAAGGTGGCGCAGGCCAATATGCTCGCCATGTTCCGCGGATGGTCGGCCTTCATAGGGCTGCAGATCGAATACTCGCTGATCGAGCGATCCGTCGAACAGGAACTGGTGCCGATGGCGCTCGAATTCGGGCTCGGCATCACGCCGTGGTCGCCGCTCAAGGGCGGTCTTCTGAGCGGCAAGTACACGCGGCACAACCGCGACAGCGTCAAGCCGGATCGCAGTAGCTTCGTGGAAGGCCATTTTTCCGAGAAGACCTACTCGATCATCGATGCGCTGGAAGCCATTTCAAAGGAGCATGAAACCACGCCGACCCGTGTCGCCCTGGCCTGGCTCGCCGGCAAGCCGGGCGTCTCCTCGATCATCATCGGCGCCCGCCGTATCGAGCAGCTCGAGGACAATCTCGCGGCGGCCAGCCTGACGCTTCCCCCGGAAGCCATCGAGAAGCTCGAAACACTGACCAAGCCGGCATTCACCTTTCCCCAGAGCATGCAGCCCTGGTTCCCGGGCATCCATAATGGCGGAACCTGGGTCAACGGCCTTTTCTCCGAGCCGGCGCCGTTCGGTATCGGTCGTGGCGAGCAGCCATACTGAACGAAATTGCCGCCCGGGCGAGGCACGACACGCAAGGAATACCCATGCAAATCTCCCAGCACCCCGTCGGCTCGGGGTTCAATGCCGCCTCGACCACCGGGGATGTGCTCGACGGCATCGACCTGAGCGGCAGGACGGCCGTTGTGACCGGCGGATATTCCGGGCTCGGTTTGGAAACGGTGCGATCGCTCGCGGCCGCCGGAGCGCGGGTCGTCGTTCCGGCGCGGGACGTCGAACGAGCGAGACGGGCGATGGCGGCGGTGGATGCCGAGGTCTGGCCGATGGATCTCCTCAGCCCGGCAAGCATCGATGCCTTCGCCGAGCGGTTTCTCGCACGGGCTTCGTCTCTCGATCTGCTGGTCAACAATGCCGGCATCATGGCGCTGCCCGCATTGACGCTCGACGAGCGGGGCTATGAATATCAGTTCGCCACCAATCATCTCGGCCATTTCCAGCTCACCCTTGGCCTGCTGCCGGCTCTCCGGCGGGCGGGCGATGCGCGGGTGGTGTCGCTGACGTCCCTGGGGCACCGCTATTCCCCCGTCCACTTCGAGGACGTCAATTTCGCGCATCGCCAATACGGGCCCTGGCTCGCATATGGCCAATCGAAAACCGCCAATATCCTGTTCACCGTCGGTCTCGATGCCCGCGAGCGGTCCGGTGGCGTCAGCGCCTTCGCCGTCCACCCCGGATCGATCGCCGGAACCGGGCTTGAAAAGCATATTCCCACGCAGATGCTGATCGATGCCGGCGTTCTCGACAGCCAGGGCCGGCCGATCGTCGATCCATCCCGCAACCTGAAGACCGTGGCTCAGGGCGCGGCCACCACGGTGTGGTGCGCGACCAGTCCCCGGCTTGCCGGGCTCGGCGGCGTCTACTGCGAAAACTGCGATATCGCGCCGATATCGACGTTTCAGCCGGGTTCCACGACGATGGAGGATGCAATGCGCATAAGCGGCGTCATGCCCTATGCCGTCGATGCCGCCTCGGCCGACCGTCTATGGGCGCTGAGTGAAGAGATGATCGAGGAAAGATGATTGGGCATCAGGCCGATAAGCGAACGTCCCACCTAGAGTATTTCCGGCGAAACAGGTTCGCCGGAAATACTCCATCTCTTTGATTAGACGCAATTTCGGACGCAAAACCGGTTCCCGCTTTTGCTGAAATTGCTCTAAAACAACCGTTGCGCCACCTTCAATACGTCGCCCGGCCGGATCAGGGCGTTCGGCGGCAACGTGCCCTCGTAGGCTTTGCCGTTCAGCCGGCGCGATACCTCGATGCGATGCTCGTCGGCGCGCGAGGTGAAGCCGCCGGCGATGGCGACGGCCGTCTCGACGGTCATGGCGTTGACGTAGGTGTATTGGCCGGGGTTGCGCACCTCGCCCATGATGAAGAACGGGCGGTAGGTGTCGACCTCGACGGTGACGTCGGGATTGTTGAGGTAGCCCTTCTTGAGGCCACGGGTGAGGGCGCCGGCCACTTCCTGCGTGGTCAGGCCGCGCGCGGCGACGTTGCCGACGAGCGGATAGGCGATGTAGCCCGCCTGATCGACGGAAAAGGTGCCGGACAGCGCCGCCTGCTCGAAGACGGTGACGCGCAGCTTGTCGCCGCTGTCGAGGCGGTAGGGGCCGTCGAGCTTGTCCGGCACGGGAGGGGGAGGGCCTGCCGGCTGCCGTCGGGGCAGGGTCGTGCAGGCGCCGAGGCCGAGCAGAGCCAGACCGAGAAAGGCGCGTCGCCGCATGCGAAAGTCCCCACGAAATCAGCGCGAATACGGTCAACGACCCTAGTCCGGCATGGTTAAGGAAAGGAAAACGCTGCTTAACAAGTCTTTATGAAATCTTGCCGCGGCCGGCGGAGTGTCCATGCCGGTAACAATTTCGGGATGTTTAACGGGCTGGTTACCATAGCCGCCCATGCTTTTCGCATGGAAAGGCAAGCTCGGCCCATGAACGTGTTCGGCGCAGCCCCTGTCGACGAGGCGGGGGAAGGCGTGCGTTCGGCCGGTTTCCGGCTTGCCTTGCGCCGGGCGGCCCTGCTGGTCGCGCTCGCCGCCTCGGCCGCGGCGGCGACTCAGGGCGTTCTGTCGGCGCTGCCGTCCGGCGCCGAAGTGCGGGCCAGCCTTGCCATCGACCGCAAGGGTGTTGCCGAGAGCGTGGTCGACACCGCCTTTCTCGATGCGCAGGCCAAGCTGATCGCCTCGCGCGACACGCTGCGCCGGGCGGCGACCGAGCTCGGCGTCACCGATGCCGCTGCGTTTTCCAAGCCGCCGCTGCAGGCGCGCGTGCTGGCGGCGCTGGGCCTGGGGGGCGCCAGCAAGTTGACGTCGCCGGAAGAGCGGCTGACCGATGCGCTGGCGGCGCGATTCTCGGCGGCTCCCTCGGGACGCGGCCGGGCGATCGACGTGCGCTTCTCGGCCGACAATGCCGATTTCGCCATTCGCTTCGTCGACCGCGTCGTCGCCGACTATCTCGTGCTGCAGGGCACGGACGGCGGCGTCGGCGCGCGGCTGGTGTCGGGCGCGGCGCCGGTGGAACAGGTGGCGGGCTTCACGCCCTCGGCGGGCGCCGCGCTGGCCGGACTGTCGGTGCTTGCCCTCGGCGGGGTCGCGGCGGCCGCCGGCCGCTGGCGCCGCCGCGAGATGGCCGAGCCGCCCGAAGAGGCGCCGCTCGCCGTCGGCGCCCTCGAACCCTGCGATCCGATCCCAGCCGACGACGAGGCGCCGCCGCCGGCCGAGAGCGTCGACTGGCTGCCGGTCGCCGCTCCCGTTCCGCCCGTCGCCCTTCCCGGCGTCGACCTCGCCGGCCGCCGGCGGGTGGCGGTGGCGTGCTTCGGCGAGGGCGACGAGAACCGTCGGCTCGTCGACGAGCTCGCCCGCGACGGCGGGTTCAGCGGCGCCCGCATCGTCGTCGTCGATGCGAGCCGCCGCGCCAGCGACCAGCCGGGCCTTGCCGAGCTTCTGGCGGGAGAAGCGGATTTCGCCGACGTCATCCAGCGCAATGCCGCCTCGCGCGCCCACGAGATCGGCGCCGGCCGCCGGCCGCTGGCGGCGCTCGCCGACGATACGGAAGCGGCGGCGATGCTGCTCGAAGCGCTGGAGCAGACCTACGATCTCGTGCTGATCGACCTCGGCCGGCTGCGCGCCGATCCGGCTTTCACGCTGTTCGCCCGGCTTGCCGGGCAATTGATGCTGACCGGCGACGCCGATCCCGGCGCCGTCGACACGCTGCTCGCCGCCCTCGGGCGCAAAGGCGTCACCGGCATCGTGCGCGTGGCCACGACGGCCGGCGACATCGCGGCCTAAATCCGATTCTCGACGCGGCGGTCCGGCTTGGCCATCCAGGCGATCAGCAGGCCGGCCGGCGGCACCCAGAGCAGCCCGGCCGCCACGTAGTAGACGAGCTGCCACCAGAAATTGACGCCGGGCAGCACCGCCACGGCGACCACCATGGCGATGAGGGCGTAGACCGGCACGGTGATCACCAGGATGACGGTGCCGATCAGCTTCCTGAGACTTGAGGACACGCGCGCCTCCGCCGTTCCAGTGGAGCGGATTTGACTCAATCGATGCGGGCGAGCGCCTGCTCGAGGTCGGCGATGATGTCGGCGACGTCCTCGATGCCGATCGAAAGCCGGACCACGTCCGGCCCGGCGCCGGCCGCCACCTTCTGGATATCGGTGAGCTGCTTGTGGGTGGTCGAGGCGGGATGGATGACCAGCGACCGGGTGTCGCCGACGTTGGCGAGATGGGAGAACAGCTCCACGCTCTTCACCAGCGTCACGCCGGCTTCGTAGCCGCCCTTCAGGCCGAAGGTGAAGACGGCGCCGGCGCCCTTGGGCGCGTATTTCTGCTGCAGGCCGTGGTAGCGGTCGCCCGGCAGGCCGGCGTAGGACACCCAGGCCACCTTGGGATGGTCGGACAGGAATTCGGCCACCGCCTTGGCGTTGTCGGTGTGGCGCTGCATGCGCAGCGGCAGCGTTTCGATGCCCGTCAGGATCTGGAAGGCGTTGAAGGGCGAGATGCAGGGGCCGAGGTCGCGCAGGCCGAGCGCCCGGCAGGCGACGGCGAAGGCGAAGTTGCCGAAGTTCCGATGGAAGACAAGCCCGTTGTATTCGGGCCGCGGCTCGCACAGCATCGGGTAGCGGTTCTCGCGCGACCAGTCGAAGTTGCCGGCGTCGACGATGATGCCGCCGAGCGAATTGCCGTGTCCGGCCAGGAACTTGGTCAGCGAGTGGACGACGATGTCGGCGCCGTGCTCGATCGGCCGGCAGAGATAGGGGGTGGCCAGCGTGTTGTCGACGATCAGCGGCACGCCGGCCCGCTTGGCCACGTGGGCGACGGCGGCGATGTCGGTGATGATGCCGCCGGGGTTGGCGATCGATTCGACGAAGATCGCCTTGGTGCGCGGCGTCACCGCCTTCTCGAAAGACGAGGGATCGGCCGGATCGGCCCAGACGACGGTCCAGCCGAAGTTCTTGAAGGCGTTGGCGAACTGGTTGATCGAGCCGCCGTAGAGCTTCTTGGAGGCGATGAACTCGTCGCCGGGCTGCAGCAGCGTGTGGAAAACGATCAGCTGCGCCGCGTGGCCGGAGGATACCGCGAGCGCCGCGACGCCGCCTTCGAGGGCGGCGACGCGCTCCTCCAGCACGCCTTGCGTCGGGTTGGTGAGGCGGCCGTAGATGTTGCCGAAGGCTTCGAGGCCGAACAGCTTGGCCGCCTGGTCGACATCCTCGAAAACGTAGGACGCGGTCTGGTAGATGGGGGTGATGCGGGCGCCGGTGGTGGGGTCCGGAGCGGCGCCGGCATGGACGGCAAGCGTCGAGAATCCGGGGGTCTGTTCGGTCATCTGTCTCTCCCTCATCGCCACCGGTGCCCTGCCCGATCACGAGCCCTTCGGATCGGCGGATGCCTTGGCCGGCGTTTGGGCCGACACCCTAATCCTTCGACCGGCGGCGAGACAAGGGCGGCGTCAGCCCCTTTGTCGGCGCTCCGTCAACCGGCCGGCGGCCAGCGCCGCCGCGGCGAGGAGCGCGCAGAGGAGGGCGCCGATCAGCGAGGGATGCGGCCGGCCGATCATCGCGGCGAGGAAGGCGAGCGGCGGCACGTCGCTTCTGAGGCGCGCCTCTCCGCTCCGGACGGCGGCCGGGTCGCCCAGCCAGAAGCGTTCGAGAAAATAGAGGCGGGCTTCGCCGATCGGCTGGCCGTCAAACTCCACGCCGAGCAGATGCCGCCGGCCGTCCGGTCCGTCGCCAAAGGCGCAGCGCAGCCGGCCCGACCGGCTGCCGGCGATGTCGGTCGCCCGGTAGCCGATCTCGAACACGCCGGGCAGGCTGTCGGAACGCCTGAGGCTGCCGACGACGAGCTCGCCGCTTTCCTCGAGGGCGGGCAGGACGGTCAGGCAAGCGCGGGCATCGCGATAGCCTTCCGTCAGCCACCAGCCCTCGGCGGCCAAGATCGCGGCGATGGCCGCGGCGACCGCGATCTTGAGGAAACGGGCCGGCCGCACGTCAGCCCTTCAGCTTGCGGGCGACGTCGCGGGCGAAATAGGTGAGGATACCGTCGGCGCCGGCCCGCTTGAAGGCGATCAGGCTCTCCATCATCGCCCGCTCGCCGTCCAGCCAGCCGTTGCGGGTCGCCGCCATGATCATCGCGTATTCGCCGCTGACCTGATAGGCGAAGGTCGGCACCTGGAACTCGTCCTTCAGGCGCCTGAGGATGTCGAGGTAGGGGAGCCCCGGCTTGACCATGATCATGTCGGCGCCCTCGGCAAGGTCGAGCTCGGCCTCCTGGACCGCCTCGTCGGAATTGCCGGGATCCATCTGGTAGGTGCGCTTGTCGCCGCGCAACGTCTTGCTGGTGCCGATGGCGTCGCGGAACGGGCCGTAGAAGGCGGAGGCGTATTTGGCCGAATAGGCCATGATCTGCACGTGCTCGAAGCCGGCGTCGTCGAGCGCCGCGCGGATGGCGCCGACGCGGCCGTCCATCATGTCGGACGGGCCGATGATGTCGGCGCCGGCCCGCGCCTGGTTGAGAGCCTGCTCGCAGAGCACGGCCACCGTCTCGTCGTTGAGGATGACGTCGCCCTCGAGAAGCCCGTCGTGGCCGTGGCTGGTATAGGGGTCGAGCGCCACGTCGGTCATCAGGCCGATGCCGGGAACGGCGGTCTTGATGGCCCGCAGCGCCCGGCAGACGAGATTGTCCGGCGACAGCGCCTCGCTGCCGTTCTCGTCGCGTCTTGCCGGGTCGGTGTAGGGAAACAGGGCGATGGCGGGAATGCCGAGGGCGGCCGCCTCGGCGGCGTCGCGCACCGCCTCGTCGACCGACAGGCGCTCGACGCCGGGCATGGAGGCGATCGGCGTGCGCACGCCGACGCCGTCGATGACGAAGATCGGCCAGATGAGGTCGTCGACCGACAGGCGGGTTTCGCGCACGAGGCGGCGCGACCAGTCGGTCTGGCGCAGGCGGCGCATGCGGCGGCCATTGAGAATGTCGCGCATGTCGGGCGCGGCGGCGCCTTTGGAGAAGGGGATGTTCGCGGTCATGATCGGGAGTCCTGCCAGCGGAAAGCGGTGCCGCTTTAGCACGGCTCCGCCGCCGGCTCTATACGCGGGTCATGATTTGATCGATACTCCGGCGCAAATTTGAGGCAGCCGGACGGACTGAAAGGAAGATCGGATGGGTGGCAACGGCGACACGCGGCAGTCCGGGGAACTCGATACCGGCCTCCGGAGCAGGTTCGACGCCCGCCTGACGCTGGTGATCTACGTGCGCTTCCTGTCGGCGGTGTTCCTCGTGGCCGGTCTTTTGCGCTGGGCGACCATTCTCGGCTTCGGGGTTCCCAGCGGCAATTTCCTCACCCTGTCGTCGCCGGTCATCGTGGCGACGCTGTTTTTCGCCGTCGCCGATCTCGTCGCGGCGGTCGGCCTCTGGCTGCTCGCCTCGTGGGGCACCGTGGTGTGGATGATCAGCGCGTTGACCGAGACGGCGCTCTACAGCGCCTACAATCCGCAGTTCGGCCGCAACTATCCGCTGATGATCTTTCACATCGGCACCGTGGCGCTCTACGCCGTGCTGTCGGCTTACTACGAGCGGACGCGCGATCGTCTGTGAGGGTCAACAAAGAGTTATTACGTAAAATTTGCCAATTCGTCTCAACCGGCTTTCCCGGCCGGAGTCGGATCGATGAAAACTAGGTCGAATTTTGCGGGTTCTCGCTGAAATTCATGGGAGCGTTGGTCTTTTCGGGGCGTAAAGCCCTGCTTTACCAAAGCGAAGACTCGGGTGGGTTTGGAATCGCGTTAAACTAATATTCAGCTTGCCCCTTAAGCCGATTTTCAAAGCTCTCGGCTACTGTCGTGATCAAGGCGGACAAAGAGCCGCATCCAAAAAGTACGACAGAGAGGCTTTCCACCATGGCCAACGCCAAGCGCGCCTATGATCTTTACGCTACCGAGCCCGAAGAAGAGCAGGGCCTTCAACCGCTCTATCTCGAGGCCCTCCGCCTCGTCGAGCGCCTGCATCGCCGCCTGCTCGACGTCATCAAGGACGAATTCGACCGTTCGGGCCGCACCGACGTCAACGCCGTTCAGGCGCTGCTGCTGTTCAACATCGGCGACAGCGAGCTGACGGCCGGCGAGCTCCGGACGCGCGGCTACTACCTGGGTTCCAATGTTTCCTACAATCTCAAGAAGCTGGTTGAGATGGGATACATTCATCACCAGCGTTCGCGCATGGACCGCCGGTCGGTGCGCGTCAAGCTGACGGACAAGGGCCAGGCGATCGCCGACATCGTCGGCAAGCTCTACAACCGGCACATCATCTCGATCGAGACGGTCGGCGGCATCAACCGCGACGACTTCAAGGTGCTCAACAAGTCGCTGCAGCGGCTGGAGCGCTTCTGGACCGACCAGATCCTCTATCGGCTGTAAGAGCGCTTCCCGAAGCGTTCGCTTATCCAGGCTGCGGCCGCCGTGCGCCAACGGCGGCCGTTCCGCTTTCGGCGGCCGGGGCTTCTCCAGAACGGGCGTCGGAGGGGAGCGACCTGAAAGATGATGCGTTCAATGTTTTGTGAATAGTCGTCAATCCACTGTCAAATATGACAGGGACAGTTCGAAGAAGACAATATCCGTAGAAGATGCCCGTCAGGGTGAACGCCGATACATGTCTTTTCTGGTCCATTAACTATTTTTTAACGTTTTGATGCCAATTGTTAAGTGTATCGAGCATGTCGGTTGGAATGCTTCCTCCCCTTTCCCGAGACCGGATGCCTCGAACGTCTCAACTCCTCCCGAGACGCACGACTTGGCCCTGGGCGCCCTCTGCGCTCAGGGCCTTTTCATGTGCTTTTGCTGCCATGCCGTTTGATCGGGTCTGGCCTGCGCGGCGGCGGAGGGCTGTAGACAGTCCTCGATTTCGCCACGAATTGCCGATAAACGGCGAGCCATTGAAGCTGTCGTGCGAATCCGTCGCAGGCGCTTCGTTTACGCGGGAATCCGCCGGAAAGGCTCCGTTAACCAAGGCCGTTGTCCATTAGGCCGAGGTTTCAGGCGCCCCTGGCCGTTTTCCCGGCGTCAGAACGGTTCGATCTGGAGTGCGGTCGTGAAGGGATCATTTTTGTCGATGGCGGCAAGCCGCCGCGGGGTGCTCAAGGCTGGCATCGCCGGAGTGACGGCGCTGGCGGCTACCGCCTCGAAGGCTCAAACGCTGCTGGCCCAGACCGAATGGACAGAAGGGTTCGACGTTTCCGCTCCCGCCGACCTGTCGGGGCAGTCGACCCGGCCGTCGCTCTCCGGCCAGTCGGGTTTCTACACCGAGCAGGCGATCTCCCAGTATTCCTCCATCGCCATGCAGGGCGGCTGGCCGCAGGTGCCGGCCGGCGGCACGCTGCGGGTCGGTATGGAGAGCCCGACCGTCGCCGCCTTGCGCCAGCGGCTGATGATCACCGGCGACCTCGACCAGAGCGCCGGCATCTCGACCGCCTATGACACGTTCGTCGACGGCGCCGTCCGCCGCTTCCAGGCCCGCCACGGCATCATCGCCACCGGCGCGGTCGACGATGCGACGCTGCGCCAGCTCAACGTGCCGGTCGAGACGCGCATCCAGCAGCTTCAGCTCAACCTGATCCGCTTGCAGACCCTGCCCAATCCGCTCGGCGGCAATAGCGACCGCTACGTGATGGTCAACGTGCCCGGCGCCGAGATCGAGACCATCGACGGCGACACCGTCCATTCGCGCCATCGCGGCGTGGTCGGCAAGATCGACCGGCAGACGCCGCTGCTCAACACCAAGATCACCGTCATCCGCTTCTTCCCCTATTGGACGGTTCCCAAGAGCATCATCCTCAAGGATCTGATCCCGCAGATGCAGAAGGACCCGGCCTATCTCGACCGGCAGAAGATCCACGTGTTCGACCCGCGCTCGGGCACCGAGGTGGCCTGGCAGTCGATCGACTGGCGGACCGACCAGGCGGTCAACTACATGTTCCGCCAGGAGCCGGGCGAACTCAATTCCATGGGCACGGTGAAGATCGACTTCCCGTCGCCGGAAGGCGTCTACATGCACGATACGCCGAGTAAGGGCCTGTTCGGCGGCAACGACCGCTTCAATTCCTCGGGTTGCGTGCGCGTGCAGAACGTCCGCGAATACGTCTACTGGATCCTGAAGAATACGCCCGACTGGCCGAAGGACCGCATCACCGAGGCGCTGACCTCCGGCGAGCGCGTCGACGCGCCGGTGGCCGATCCGGTGCCGCTCTACTTCCAGTACATCACCGCCTGGGCGACGCCGAACAACACCGTCGAGTTCCGCGACGACATCTACCAGCGCGACGGCCTCGGTGTGCCGAGCTTGCCCGAGGCGCAGAGCCAGGCACAGGCCGGCTGAATTCCGCCGCGTTTCATGCTAGCTTCGGCCCGTCCGGTACCACCGGGCGGGCTTTTTGCTTGAAGGTGCCGCATGGCGGGAGAGCGTGAGGTCTATTTCGAGTTCGTCGCTCTCGGCAACGCCGTGCGCGTCTCGGCCATCTGCTCGGTCACCGGCGTCGAGGTGCAGGTGATCGGCCCGCTTGGCGCCGCCCGCCACGATCTCGAGCGGCTGGCGCTCAGGAAGCTGGAGCGACGGCTCGCCGACACCGATGCGCCGCCGCTGCCCGCCGATGGCCGGGGAGGTTTTTCGGTCTAGATGCGCCCCGAGCTTGCCGAAACCCTCGCCTTTCTTCACCGTCTCGCCAAACGGGCCGGGGTCGCGCCCCTCTTGTTCGGCACGGCCGTTCTCGAGCTCCGGGGCATCGGCGACTTCCGGGCCGGCGATCTCGACGTGATCGTCGATGCGGACGAGGCAAGGCGGCTGGCGGCGGCGGCCGGCGTCGACCCGGGCGGGGAGAGCGGCAACGACACATTCCGGTCGCTGGTGCATCTTCATCTCGACGGCGCGCCGCTCGTCATCGACGTGATGGCCGGCATGAGCATTCGCACCGCCGGCGGCTGGAGGCTCTACGAGGTGGAGGAGACGGCGGAGATCGACGTGGGCGGCAGACGGTTTCGCGCGGCCTCGCTCGCCGACCTCGGGCGATTCTATCGGCTGGCCGCCCGGGCGAAGGACGACGCGAAGATCGCCGCGCTCGACGCCGTATCCGCCTGAGCCGGCCGCATATTCGATTTAAGCAGGTCTGCCGGCCGCCGGATGGGCGGTCCTCAGGTTGATGGCAACCCCCGCCCGTGATAAGCGACCCCCGTCACGGGCGCGCGTGGCGCCGGGGCATTTCGTCCCGGTTCGTCCGGCCCAAGAACGTCCCTTGACGGAACGGAAACCCAAATGTCCAACACGACCAGCGCAGAGCTTGCCAACTTCTTCCATAGCTCCCTCGCCGAGGCCGATCCCGCGATCGCCTCCGCAGTGGCGAAGGAGCTCGGTCGTCAGCAGCATGAAATCGAACTGATCGCTTCGGAGAACATCGTCTCCAAGGCGGTTCTCGAGGCGCAGGGTTCCGTTCTGACCAACAAGTATGCCGAGGGTTACCCAGGTAAACGCTATTACGGCGGTTGCCAGTACGTCGACATCGCCGAGAACCTGGCCATCGAGCGCGCCAACGCGCTGTTCGGCAGCAAGTTCGCCAACGTGCAGCCCAATTCGGGCAGCCAGGCCAACCAGGCGGTGTTCCTGGCGCTGGCGCAGCCGGGCGACACGGTGCTCGGCCTCGACCTCGCCTCCGGCGGTCACCTGACGCACGGCGCCAAGCCGAACATGTCGGGTAAGTGGTTCCACGCGGTCACCTACGGCGTCCGCGCCCAGGACCATCGCATCGACATGGACCAGCTCGCCGCGCTGGCCAGGGAGCACAAGCCGAAGATCATCATCGCCGGCGGCTCGGCCTACAGCCGCGTCTGGGACTTCGCCGCCTTCCGCGCCATCGCCGACGAGGTGGGCGCCTACCTGATGGTGGACATGGCCCACTTCGCGGGCCTGGTGGCGGCCGGCGAGCATCCCTCGCCGTTCCCGCATGCCCACGTCGTCACCACCACCACCCACAAGACGCTGCGCGGACCGCGCGGCGGCATGGTGCTGACCAACGACGAGGACATCGCCAAGAAGATCAACTCGGCGGTGTTCCCCGGCCTGCAGGGTGGCCCGCTGATGCACGTCATCGCCGGCAAGGCGGTGGCGCTGCTCGAGGCGGCGCAGCCGGCCTACAAGACCTACATCAAGGCGGTGGTGGAAAACGCCCGCGTGCTGTCGGACGAATTGAAGCGCGGCGGCGTCGATATCGTCTCCGGCGGCACCGACAACCACCTGATGCTGGTCGACCTGCGCCCGAAGGGGCTCACCGGCAAGGTGGTGGAAGCGGCGCTCGGCCGCGCCGACATCACCTGCAACAAGAACGGCGTGCCGTTCGATCCGGAGAAGCCGACCATCACCTCCGGCATCCGCCTCGGCTCGCCGGCCGCCACCTCGCGCGGCTTCGGCGCCGGCGAGTTCAAGGAGATCGCCAACCTGATCCTGCAGGTGCTCGACGGCCTGAAGGTCAACGGCGAGGACAGGAACGACGGCGTCGAGGCGGCGGTGAAGCGGCGCGTCAAGGCGCTGACCGACGCCTTCCCGATCTACGGCTGATCCCGGCCGAACCTCGAATAACAGCCGCCGCCGCGTGGGAACTCCCCGCGCGGCGGTTTTGCATCCGGCGAGGTTCGGACCTCGTTGCGCTCTGCTATAGTCGCGGCGGGAGGATCGCTTCGTGACGAAACGCCGGCACCTGCTGATCGCTGCATCCGCCATGGCGATCTGCGTCCTGGCGGCCGGCGCGGTCGCCGCCGTGCAGTTCCGCGCCCTCGTCGACGCCACGCCACCGGTCGACCTGTTCGCGCCGACGTCGCAGGTGGTGACCGCCCGCAACGGCGAGATCCTGCGCGCCTACACGGTGGGCGACGGGCTCTGGCGGCTGCCGGTCGATCCGGCCCGCGTCGATCCATCCTACGTCAAGCTGCTGCTGGCGACCGAGGATCGCCGCTTCCGTGAACATGCCGGCGTCGATCCGCAGGCCCTTCTCCGCGCCGGATGGCAGCTTCTGACCCACGGCCGCATCGTCTCCGGCGGCTCGACGCTGACCATGCAGGTAGTGCGTCTTTCGGAACGCCTGCATACCCGATCGCCGAGCGGCAAGTTCGGCCAGATCGTCAAGGCGCTGGCCCTCGAACGCTTCGCCGGCAAGGACGACATTCTCGCCGCCTACCTCGGCCTGGCGCCGTTCGGCGGCAATCTCGAAGGCGTGCGGTCGGCCTCGCTCGCCTGGTTCGGCAAGGAGCCCTTGCGCCTGACGCCGGCCGAGGCAGCTTTCCTGGTCGCCCTGCCGCAGGCGCCGGAAGCCCGCCGTCCCGACCGCGATCCCGCCGCCGCCAAGGCGGCGCGGGACAGGATTTTGCGGCGGGCCGCCGATCGCGGCGTTCTTTCGCGTGCCGATGCCGAGGCGGCGATCGCCGAGCCGGTGCCGACCCGGCGGCGCGACTTTCCGCTCGTCGCCGCCCATGCCGCCGACCGGGCGGTGGCCGCCGCTCCCAGCGAGGGCGAGATCCACCTCGGCATCGACGGCAAGCTGCAGGCCTCGCTCGAAGGCCTCGCCGCCGAACGGGCCGGCGCCATCGGTCCGAACGTCTCGGTGGCGATCATGGTGGCGGAGGAGGCGAGCGGCGACGTGCTGGCGTCGGTCGGCTCGGCCGGCCTGTTCGATGCGCAGCGGGCCGGCTCGATCGACATGACGCGGGCGGTCCGCTCGCCGGGATCGACGCTGAAGCCGTTCATCTATGGCCTCGCCTTCGAGGCCGGCATCGCCCATCCCGAGACGCTGGTCGAGGACCGGCCGACCGCCTTCGCCGGCTACACGCCCAACAATTTCGACAAGACCTTCCGCGGCACGGTGACGGTGCGGCAGGCGCTCGCCGACAGCCTCAACGTGCCGGCCATCCAGACGCTGGAGCTGGTGGGGCCGGCCCGGCTCGTCGCGCGCTTCCGCCGGGCCGGCGTCGAGGCGAAGCTGCCGGACATGGCGCCGGCCAACCTGGCGGTCGGCCTCGGCGGCGTCGGACTGACGCTCAACGACCTGACCACGCTCTATACGGCGCTCGCCCGCGGCGGCCGGCCGATCGCCCTCCGCGAGCGGATCGACGCCGTGGGGCCGGCCGAGCCGCCCAAGCCGCTGATGGACGAGCGGGCGGCCGCCTATGTCACCGATATCCTGGCCGGCCCGCTCGGCGCGGCGAGGGGCGACGTGCGCGTCGCCATCAAGACCGGCACCTCCTACGGCTACCGCGACGCCTGGGCGATGGGCTACGACGGCCGTTATGTGGTCGGCGTCTGGGTCGGCCGGCCGGACGGCGCGCCGCTGCCCGGCCTGATGGGCGTCGACGTGGCGGTGCCGATCCTCGCCGACGCCTTCGTGCGGGCGGGAGGGACCACGCGGCTGCCGCCCGAGCCGCCGGGGCTTGTCAAGGTCTCCAACGCCGAGCTGCCGCCGCCGCTCCAGCGGCTGCGCGGCGCCAGGGCGGCCGTGGCGGCGAGGGACGCCGGGCCGGAGATCGCCTATCCGCCGGCCGGCGCGCACGTCGACCTCGGCTTCCGCGCCGGCTCGCCGCAGCCGCTCGCCCTCAAGGTGCGCAATGGCAGAGGGCCGTTCACCTGGCTCGCCGACGGGGCGCCGGTGGCGCGGGAACCATGGGCGCGGCAGTTCAGCTATTTCCCGAAGGGCGCCGGCTTCGTGACGCTGTCGGTGATCGACGGCGAGGGCAGGGCCGACCGGGTCACCGTTTTCGTGGAATGACGGGCAGCTCTCCGACACGAGCGCTTGCGTTCCGGCCGGCGGAAGGGCATGCCCATGTCCGCTGGATCGCCGTGCGTCCCAACGGACGCAGATCGGCGATCCAGTCTTTTGTTATCGCATCGGAGTTTCCGAAGACCGGAGTCCACTTTTCGGTCCGATGCTTTAGATTATGGAAGGCGGAGTGGCGATGACCAGAAAGGAACGGGTGGCGCTGGTGTCGCTCATCGCCAGCCTCGGCCTGACGGCCGCCAAGCTCGCCATCGGCCTGATGATCGGCTCGCTGGCCCTTATCACCGACGCGCTGCATTCGGGCACCGACGCCATTGCCACGCTGGTCACCTTCCTGGCGGTGCGCTTCGCCGACAAGCCGGCCGACGACGACCATCCCTACGGCCACGGCAAGTTCGAGGATCTCGCCGCGCTCGGCGAAGGCATGCTGCTACTGGTCTTGGCCGGCGGCGTCGCCATGGAGGCCTGGAACCGCTTCTCCGTCGCCACGCCGCCGCCCTCGGTCAATGCCGTCGCCTTCGCGGTACTGGGCGTCGAGATCGTCATCAACCTGTGGCGCGCGCGGGCATTGCACAAGGCGGCCGTCGAAACCGGCAGCCGGGCGCTCGCCGCCGACGCCATGCACTTCCTGTCGGACGTCGCCTCGTCGGCGATCGTCATCGTCGGCTTCGTCGCGACGATCTACGGCGCCGACTGGGCCGACCCGGTGACGGCGGCGGCGATCGCCGTGTTCATCGGCTGGCTGGGCCTCAGGATGATCCGCCGCACCGCCGACGAGCTCACCGACCGGGTGTCGCCGACCATCGCGCGCACGCTGCGCCGGCTGCTCCTGGACCTGCCGGGCGTCGTCGCCATCGACCAGCTCCGGGTGCGCACCGTCGGGCCGCAGCATTTCATCGACATATCGGCGGGGGTGCCGCGCACCTTCAGCCTCGACGAGACGGCGACCGTCAAGCGGGCGATGGCGGCGGCCATTTCGGCGGAAATCGCCGGCGCCGAGGCGACGGTCAGCCTGACGCCCATGACCATCGACGACGAGAGCCTGCGGGCGAGGGTATTCCTCGCCGCCTCGCGCGAGCGCATCCCCGTGCATCACATCACCATCCAGCACCTTGGAGATCGCCTGGCGGTGTCGCTCGATTGCGAGGTCGACGGCGCCATGCCGCTCGGGCAGGCGCATGAGGTGGCGAGCCGCCTCGAGGCGGCCATCCGCGCCGAAATCGGCGCCGAGATCGAGGTGGAGACGCATCTCGAGCCGCTCTATCCCGACCTCATCCCCGGCGCCAGGCTGCCGGACGACCGGGTCGCCGCCTATGCGGCCGTTCTCAGGGAGGCGGCGGAAAAGCACGGCGTTTGCGACGTGCACAACGTTCGCGCCCGCGAGATCGACGACGGCGTGTTCGTCGCCTTCCACTGCCGCTTCCCATCGTCGCTGGCCGCCGCCGAGGTGCATCGCCGCGCCGACGCGGTGGAGCGGATGGCGCGGATCGCCTTCCCGGAGATCCGCCGCATCGTCAGCCACCCGGAACCCGCGAGGGATTGAAGGGTATTACGCCACGCCGATGCGCAACAGGTCGAGAGTGTGCAGGACGCCGATCGGCTTCTGATCGTCGACGACGAACAGCACGGAAATCTTGCGGTTTTGCAGGAGGTCGAGCGCTTCCGCCGCGAAGATCTGCGGCCCGACCGTCACCGGCTGGCGCGTCATCACCTGGGTGACCGGCGTTTCCAGCTTGCCGGGGCTCAGGTGCGGACCGAGGTCGGAATGGACAAAGCGGCGAAGGTCGCCGTCGGTGACGACGCCGACCAGCCGGCCGCCGCCGTCGACGACGCCGACCACGCCGAAGCCGCCGGAACTGATCGCCAGGATGGCATCGGTCATCCGGCTGTCGTCGCCGATGAGCGGCAGGCGCTCCCTGTGCATGATCTCGGAGACGCGGCGGAGCTGCGAGCCGAGCTTGCCGCCCGGATGGAAGATGTGGAAGTCGGTCTCCGAGAAGCCCTTCCGGACCATGACGCCCATGGCGATCGCGTCGCCGATGGCGAGCTGCAGCACGGTCGACGTCGTCGGCGCGAGATTGTGCGGACAGGCTTCCCGCACCCTCGGCAGGATGAGCGCCACGTCGGCGGCGGCGGCCAGGGTCGATTCGGCGCCGGCGGTCAGCGCGATCACCGGCACGTCGAAGCGCTTGGCGAAGGCCAGCACCACCGCGAGCTCGGTGGTCTCGCCCGACCAGGACAGCGCCAGGATGACGTCGGTGCCGTCGACCATGCCGAGGTCGCCGTGGCCGGCCTCGGTGGGATGGACGTAATAGGCGGCTGTGCCGGTGGAGGAGAAGGTGGCGGCGAGCTTGCGGGCGATGTGGCCGCTCTTGCCGATGCCGGTGACGATCAGCCTGCCCTTGCCGTCGGCGATGATGCCGATCGCCTTGTCGATGGCCTCGCCCAGCGGGCCGTGCAGCGCCGCCTCCTCGAGGGCGGTGACGCCCGTGCGGGTGATTTCGATGGCGTGCAGCGCCGCCGCGAGGGCGGGCTTCGGAAGCGGGCTATCGGTCATGTCGGCTTGAATCCGCGATGATTGGCTGGTCGCCTTGTTAGTTCATTGTGGCCGGATGTAAAGCGAGCCTTGTGGCGGCAGCGGGACAAAAAGACGGATCGTCCGCTTTTGCACGCGGTTTTCGTCAAGAAGCCGCAATCGTGATAGAGGGCTCGGTGGTGCAACGGAGACAGACGATGGCGGACTTGTCGGTTGGTCAGGCTGAGCCGGCGGCAAAGCCGATGGCAATGAAGGACGTCTACGCCGAGGGGCGGGAGCGGCGGCTGGCCGGCCTCGTGCTGGTGGCGATCGCCACGCTGTTCTCGCTCGGCACCTTTGCGCTGATTTCCAACCTGCTGCCGGTGCCGCCGACCACCGATATCGTCCGCGGCGCGTTGGTGGCCGACGGCCTCCTGGTGATCGCCATCGTCTTCATGGTCGGCCAGGAAGTGTGGAGGCTCGGCCGGGCCTGGTTCGAGGGACGGGCGGCCGCCCGGCTGCATCTGCGCGTGGTGGCGCTGTTCGCCTTCATCGCCGCCCTGCCGGCGGTGATGGTGGCGGTGGCCTTTACCGTCTCGCTCAACCAGGGCTTCGACCACTGGTTCGAATCGCGGACGCGGCAGGTGGTCGACAACGTGCTGACCGTGGCGAGCGCCTACATGCAGGAGCATGCCCGGGTGCTGCGCGCCGATCTGATCAGCATCGCCACCTCGCTCGACGCGGCGAAATCGCTCTACGACTACGAGCCGACCCGGTTCGAGACGCTGATGCGGCTGCAAGCCTCGCTGCACGGCCTGCAGAGCGCCTACCTGCTCGACAAGAACGCCAACATCATCCTGCGCTCCGACATCGACCCCGACGTCAAGACGGTCATGCCGACGGTGGACGCGATCAACGAGGCGCGCAAGGAGACGGCGGTGCTGCTGCAGCCCGGCCAGTCCAACCAGGTCGGCGGCCTCCTGAAGCTCAGGACCTATGACGAGACCTATCTCTACATCGTCCGGCTGCTCGACAAGCAGGTGCTCGACAACCTGAAGCTCGCCCGCGACAGCGCCATGGAATATCGCGAGCTCGAGAACAGCCGCTCGGACGTTCAGCTGGGCTTCGCCATCATCTTCGGCGGCATGTCGCTGGTGTTCCTGCTGGGCGCCGTGTGGATCGGCCTGTCGTTCGCCAACTACCTGGTGGCGCCGATCCGCCATCTGATCAACGCCGCCAACCGGGTGGCGCATGGCGATCTCACCGCCGCCGTGCCGGTCGGCGTCACCTCGGACGACATTTCCAGCCTTGGCGCCTCCTTCAACAAGATGACGGTGGAGCTGAGGAGCCAGCGGCAGGAATTGATCTCGGCTTCGGAGGAGGCGGAGCGGCGGCGGCGCTTCACCGAGGCGGTGCTGTCGGGCGTGTCGGCCGGCGTCGTCGGCATTTCCAACGACGGCCACGTCACCATCGCCAACGCCTCGGCGCTGTCGCTGCTCGGCGTCGACCTGTTCAGCTTCGTCGGCCGGCTGCTGGTCGACGAGGTGCCGGAATTGGCCCAGCTTCTGTCCGTCGCCCTGCGCGACGAGAACGAGGGACGCTCGCACCAGGCGACCATCGCGCTGGTGCGCGGCGGCCACCGAAGCACCGTGTCGGTCAAGGTGACGCCCGACCGGTCGCTCGACCGCGAGCATGGCTATGTGGTGACGCTCGACGATATCTCCGAGCTGGTGTCGGCGCAGCGCACCTCGGCCTGGGCCGACGTTGCCCGCCGCATCGCCCACGAGATCAAGAACCCCCTGACGCCGATCCAGCTCAGCGCCGAGCGCATCCGGCGGCGGTTCGGCAAGCTGGTGGCGGACGACGACCGGCGGGTGTTCGACCAGTGCGTCGACACCATCGTGCGGCAGGTGGGCGACATCGGCCGCATGGTCGACGAATTCTCGCAGTTCGCGCGCATGCCCAAGCCGTCGTTCGAGGAGCGCGATCTCGGCGAATGCGTGCGCGAGGCGGTGTTCCTGCTCGGCGTCGGCCATCCGGAGATCACATTCGAGGCGCACCTGCCGGAAACGCCGCTCAAGGGGCGCTTCGATCACCGGCTGATCAGCCAGGCGGTGGCCAACCTCGTCAAGAACGCCGTCGAGGCGATCGAGGGGTTGCCCGAAGGCGAGCGGGCGGGCGCCCGCGTCGACGTCTACGGTCGCGAGGCCGGCGGGTTCAACATCGTCGAGGTGGTCGATACCGGCATCGGCTTGCCGGCAAACGAGCGGCACCGGCTTCTGGAGCCTTACATGACGACACGCGAAAAGGGGACCGGGCTCGGTCTTGCCATCGTGCGCAAGATCGTCGAGGAGCACGGCGGAAGCATCGATCTTCTGGATTCACCGGCGGTGGCCGAAGGCGGCCACGGCGCAATGGTCAGGATCAGCTTGCCGATCGATCCGCACAGAACGGGTTGATTGTCGGTGGTTTGCCATCGATAGGGCTTCAGATCGTGTGACATTTATGTTACTGCCGAAGCGGCCCGGGGCACTCGGACGGCCGCTCGGCGGCGGAACGGATACGCAGGAAACAATGGCGACCGACATTCTGATCGTTGACGACGAGGCCGATATTCGCGACCTCGTGGCGGGCATCCTGGAGGACGAAGGTCATGGTACCCGGACGGCCGGTGACTGCGACAAGGCCTTGCAGGCCATTGCCGAGCGGCGGCCGCAGCTGATCTTCCTCGATATCTGGCTGCAGGGCAGCCGCATGGATGGCCTGCAACTGCTCGACGAGATCAAGGCCAGCAACCCGGACGTGCCGGTGGTGATGATCTCCGGCCACGGCAACGTCGAGACGGCCGTCTCCGCCATCAAGCGCGGCGCCTACGACTATATCGAGAAGCCGTTCAAGGCCGATCGTCTGCTGCTGATCGCCGAAAGGGCGTTGGAATCGTCGCGCCTCAAGCGCGAGATCCGCGATCTGCAGATCCGCTCCGATCGCCAGGAAGGCATCGTCGGCGGTTCGTCGGTGGTCAACCAGCTTCGCAACACCATTGATCGCGTCGCGCCCACCAACAGCCGGGTGCTGATCTCCGGCCCCTCCGGCTCCGGCAAGGAATCGGTGGCGCGCGCCATCCACGAGCACTCGCACAGGGCGGGCGGCCCGTTCGTGGTGCTCAACGCCGCCGCCTTCTCGCCCGACCGGGTGGAGATCGAGCTGTTCGGCAGCGAGTCCGACTCCGACGGCAAGCGCAAGGTCGGCGCCCTCGAGGAGGCGCACGGCGGCACGCTCTACCTCGACGAGATCGGCGACATGCCGCGCGAGATGCAGAACCGCATGGTGCGCGTGCTCGTCGAGCAGGCCTTCGAACGCGTCGGCGGCACCCAGAAGGTGCACGTCGACGTGCGCTACGTGTCGTCGACGGCGCGCGACCTCGAGCGCGAGATCGCCGAGGGTCATTTCCGCGAGGACCTGTTCCATCGCCTGGCCGTGGTGCCGGTGCGCGTGCCGGGCCTGTCGGAGCGGCGCGAGGATATCCCGTTCCTCATCGAGCAGATGATGCACCAGATCTCCCGGGCCACCGGCCTGCCGGTGCGGCGCATCGGCGAGGACGCCATGGCCGTGCTGCAGTCGCACGACTGGCCGGGCAATCTCCGCCAGCTCAGGAACAACGTCGAGCGGCTGATGATCCTGACGCGCGGCGATCCGGAGGCGGTGATCACCGCCGACCTGTTGCCGTCGGAGATCGGCACCATGCTGCCGTCGCTGCCCTCCGGCTCGGGCGGCGAGCACCTGATGGCGCTGCCGCTCAGGGAAGCGCGCGAGATCTTCGAGCGGGAGTATCTCAAGGCCCAGCTCAACCGCTTCGGCGGCAATATCTCGCGCACCGCCGAATTCGTCGGCATGGAGCGCTCGGCGCTGCACCGCAAGCTGAAGAGCCTGGCGATCGCCGGCTGAGGCTCTTCAGTCGGTTGGGTCGCCGTCGACCAGCTCGGGTAGGTTGTCCTCTTCCCATTGCCGGCGCGGGATGGGCCTGCCGAGCGTGAAGGCGAAGGAGGCGACGCGGTCGAGGCCGGCCGTCGCGGTGCAGGCGAACGACAGCCGATACCATTCCCCGCCGGCATGGACGGCGGCGCCGGGCGCCTCGATCGACGTTGCCGTCAGCGACGGATCGGCCGTCGCATAGGCTACGACGTGGTCGGCGACGAAGCCGGCCTTCCAACGCCTGAGCTGTTCCATCGCCTCGATGTTGCAAAGCTGGATCAGCCGTTCGTCGCTGCCCAGCGCGGCGAGCTTCCGCCGGGTTGTCCGGTTGCGGGGATCGTCGAGGACGGCGCCGGCAAAATACTCCGTTGCGGTGACGCGGGCGCCGGACGGCGGACGGGCCGGTTGGGCCGGCGGAGCCGCCGGCCGGTCGACAGCCTCAGGCTGTGCGGCCGCCGCCGGGCCGGCGTTGGCAACAGGCGAGGGGACGGTGACAGGCGGCGGCGGTCGGCTTGCCGCCGGGGCGACCATGACCACCTCGACTGCGGCCGGCGGCCGCATGGCGGCGATGTGGCGCGGGGCCTCGATGGCGAGAAGGGCGAGGAAGACCGCGTGACCGAGCACCGACAGTGCCGTCGCCGGCCGTGGCCATGTCAGCGCAAACCTCACCCCTGTTCCTCCCGCTTCCCCATATCCATCGCCGGCTTTCGTGGCGGTTTGGCGGCTCCTCCCCGCCATTGCGGCAGCCGCCGTCCGGACACGATGTCGTGATCGCGACGGGCCTGGCAGATTGCCACCTTTTATCTATTGCCTGGCACCGGAGACTCATTTCGCGCGCTGCCGCAACGGCTGTTCACCCTCCCTTTACCACGTTGGTCCAGACTCCTCGGCAAGGGAACGGGACGTTCCCGCTGTCCCCCGCGTGAGTTGGTTGCGTATGATTACCCGCCAGTATCGCCCGTCTTGGCTCCGCCGCCTGATCCTTCCCGCCGTGACGGCGGTTTTCCTCGGCTATTTCGGCTATCACGCCGTCAACGGCGAATATGGCATGGTGGGACGCGCCCGCTTCGAGAGCCGCACCCAGGAACTCAACGCCGAACTCGCCCGTCTCAACGCCGAAAAGGCGGCGCTGGAAGCGCATGTCAAGCTGCTGCGGCCGTCCAGCCTCGACCAGGACATGGTCGACGAGCGGGCCCGTGTCCAGCTCTCCGTCGTCAATCCCAATGAAGTCGTCATCATGGACTTTGATAAGCTGGCGCAAGCCAAAAGCAATTGACATCACTATATTTTCCTTGAATGAACTTGATTTCGGTTAATTTGCCCATCCAGTGATGCGGCTTTCGCATGATTGACATGCGATCCAAACCTTGACTTGCTCCCGGGAAAGGGGTTCCGTCGGCGCCTCTACGAAATAATCCCGATCCGGGAGGAATGATCTATGGCTGTACGACCGGCGACCGAGAAGCGCAGCCGCGCTTCGGCCCCGACCTCCGCAACGAAAAAAACCGGCAAGACCTCCAATCCGGCCATCAACTATCAGGTCGCCGAGTTCGACAAGGACGACGAGCTCAAAGCCTACCGCGACATGCTGCTGATCCGGCGCTTCGAAGAGAAGGCCGGCCAGCTCTACGGCATGGGCCTGATCGGTGGTTTCTGCCACCTCTACATCGGCCAGGAAGCAGTGGTCGTCGGCATCCAGAAGGCGCTGCGCGACGGTGAGGACCAGGTCACCACATCCTATCGCGACCATGGCCACATGCTGGCCTGCGGCATGGATCCCAAGGGCGTCATGGCCGAGCTGACCGGCCGCCAGGGCGGATATTCGCGCGGCAAGGGCGGCTCGATGCATATGTTCAGCCGCGAGAAGCAGTTCTTCGGCGGCCACGGCATCGTCGGCGCCCAGGTGCCGATCGGCGCCGGCCTCGCCTTCGCCGACAAGTACCGCGGCACCGACAACGTGTCGGTGGTCTATTTCGGCGATGGCGCCGCCAATCAGGGTCAGGTCTACGAGACCTTCAACATGGCGCAGCTCTGGAAGCTGCCGGTGATCTTCGTCATCGAGAACAACCGCTATGCCATGGGCACCTCGGTCAGCCGCTCGTCGGCGCAGACCGATTTCGCCAAGCGCGGCGAGAGCTTCAACATTCCCGGCGAGCAGGTGGACGGCATGGACGTCCGCGCCGTCAAGGCGGCGGCCGACCGGGCTGTCGAATGGGCGCGGGCCGGCAACGGCCCCTACATCCTGGAAATGCAGACCTACCGCTATCGCGGCCATTCGATGTCCGACCCGGCCAAGTACCGCACCAAGGACGAGGTGCAGAAGATGCGCGACGAGCGCGATCCGATCGAGCAGGTCAGGAAGCGGCTCGTAGAGAAGGGCTGGGCCAGCGAGGACGATCTCAAGGACATCGACAAGAACGTGCGCGCCGTGGTGACGGAAGCGGCCGACTTCGCTTCCGCCGATGCCGAGCCGGATCCGTCCGAGCTCTGGACCGACATTCTTCGCTGACAGCGCCGAAAGGTTTTTGAAAATGGCAATCGACATCCTGATGCCGGCGCTGTCGCCGACCATGGAAGAAGGCACGCTCACCAAGTGGCTGAAAAAGGTGGGTGACGACGTGAAATCCGGCGACGTGATCGCCGAGATCGAGACCGACAAGGCGACGATGGAGATCGAAGCCGTCGACGAGGGCAAGCTCCTCGAAATCCTGGTCGCCGAGGGCACCGAGGGCGTGAAGGTCAACGCCGTCATCGCCCGCGTCGGCGAGGAAGGTGAGACGGCGGCCGAGAAGCCGTCCAAGGATCCGGCGGCGGCCGCCAAGGAAGAGCCGGGCGAGGTGCCGACCGCCGCCGCCCAGGCGGCGCCGGCCGAAAAGCCGCAGCCGGTGGCGCAGGCGTCGAGCACGGTGCCTGCCGCCCCGGCCGTCAAGGCGGAGGCCGATCCCGACATCCCCGAGGGTACCGCGTTCGAGAGCAAGACGGTGCGCGAGGCCTTGCGCGAGGCGATGGCCGAGGAAATGCGCCGCGACGGCGACGTGTTCCTGATGGGCGAGGAAGTCGCCGAATATCAGGGCGCCTACAAGATCTCGCAGGGCCTGCTCGACGAATTCGGCGCCAAGCGCGTCATCGACACGCCGATCACCGAGCACGGCTTCACCGGCATCGGCGTCGGCGCGGCCTTCGCCGGCCTGAAGCCGATCGTCGAGTTCATGACCTTCAATTTCGCCATGCAGGCGATCGACCAGATCATCAACTCGGCCGCCAAGACGCTCTACATGTCCGGCGGCCAGATGGGCTGTCCGATCGTCTTCCGCGGCCCCAACGGCGCCGCCGCCCGCGTCGGCGCCCAGCACAGCCAGGATTACGCCGCCTGGTACGGCATGATCCCCGGCCTCAAGGTGGTGATGCCGTATACGGCCGCCGACGCCAAGGGCCTGCTCAAGGCGGCGATCCGCGATCCCAACCCGGTGATCTTCCTCGAGAACGAGGTGCTCTACGGCCATCACTTCGACGTGCCGAAGCTCGACGACTACGTGCTGCCGATCGGCAAGGCGCGCATCCACAAGGCGGGCAAGGACGTCACCATCGTCTCCTTCGGCATGGGCATGTCCTATGCGATCAAGGCGGCGGAAGAGCTGGCCGGCCTCGGCATCGACGCCGAGGTGATCGACCTCCGCACCATCCGGCCGATGGACATCGAGACGGTGATCAACTCGGTGAAGAAGACCGGCCGCTGCGTCACCGTCGAGGAAGGCTGGCCGCAGGGTTCGGTGGGCTCGGAGATCGCCTACCAGATCCAGGCCAACGCCTTCGACTATCTCGACGCGCCGGTCGGCCGCATCACCGGCAAGGACGTGCCGATGCCCTACGCGGCCAACCTCGAGAAGCTCGCCCTGCCGAACGTCGGCGAGGTGATCGAGGCGGTGCGCGCCGTCACCTATCGCTGAGGAGAGACAAGATGCCGATCAAGATCCTGATGCCGGCGCTCTCTCCGACCATGGAGACGGGCAACCTGACCAAGTGGAACGTCAAGGTGGGCGATGCCGTCAAGTCCGGCATGGTGCTCGCCGAGATCGAGACCGACAAGGCGACCATGGAGGTCGAGGCGGTCGACGAGGGCACCGTCGCCAAGCTGGTGGTGGCCGAAGGCGCCGCCGACGTGCCGGTCAACGCGGTGATCGCCATTCTCGCCGAAGAGGGCGAGGACGTCGAAGCCGCCGCGGCGGCGGCCGAAGGGGCGGCGCCGGCCGAGGCCAAGGCGGAAGCGCCGAAGGCCGAGGAGAAAGCGAAGTCCGAAGAGCCGAAAGCGGAAGCTCCGAAGCCCGAGACTGCCAAGCCCGAGGCTCCCAAGCCGGACGCGCCGAAGGCGGAAGGCGCCAAGGCGGCGGAGGGCGAGCGCATCTTCGCCTCGCCCTTGGCCCGCCGGATCGCCAAGGAGAAGGGGCTCGATCTCAAGTCGATCAAGGGCTCGGGGCCGAAGGGCCGCATCATCCTGCGCGACGTCGAGGCGGCCGAGGCCGCACCGAAGCCGGCGCCGTCCGCTCAGCCGGCTCCGGCTGCCGCGCCAGCCGGAAAGCCTGCCGGCGCCGGCGACGAGACGACGCTGAAGCTGTTCGATCCCGACAGCTACGAGCTGATTCCGCACGACGGCATGCGCAAGACCATCGCCCGCCGCCTCACCGAGTCCAAGCAGACGGTGCCGCACTTCTACGTCACCGTCGACGTCGAGATCGACGCGCTGCTCGCCCTGCGCAAGGACATCAACGACGCGGCGCCGACCGCCGACGGCAAGCCGGCCTACAAGGTGTCGGTCAACGACATGGTGATCAAGGCCTACGCGCTGGCGCTGAAGGCCGTGCCGGACGCCCACGTCTCGTGGACCGACGGCGGCATGCTGAAGCACAAGCACGCCGATGTCGGCGTCGCCGTGTCGATCCCCGGCGGCCTGATCACGCCGATCGTCCGCAAGGCCGACGAAAAGAGCCTTTCCGCCATCTCCAACGAGGTGAAGGATCTCGCCAAGCGCGCCAAGGATCGCAAGCTGAAGCCCGACGAATACCAGGGCGGCACCACCTCGGTCAGCAACCTCGGCATGTTCGGCGTCAAGGACTTCGCGGCCGTCATCAACCCGCCGCACGCCACCATCCTGGCGGTCGGCGCCGGCGAGCAGCGGGCCGTGGTGAAGGACGGCCAGCTTGCCGTCGCCACGGTGATGAGCGTCACGCTGTCCACCGACCACCGCGCCGTCGACGGCGCGCTCGGGGCCGAGCTTTTGAAGGCGTTCAAGGGCTTCATCGAGAAGCCGATGTCGATGCTGGTGTGACGGGGTTCCTCCGTCGTCCGTTTCGGGAGGCGGCCGCCGGCGACGCCGGCGCCGCCTGCTTCCGGCGCGAGGCCCGGCCCGCGCCGCACCCAGATTGAAGGCATAGACCTATGTCCCAGTATGACATCCTGATCATCGGCTCCGGTCCCGGCGGCTACGTCGCCGCCATCCGGGCCGCCCAGCTCGGCCTCAAGGTCGGCGTCGTCGAGCGCGCCTATGTCGGCGGCATCTGCCCCAACTGGGGCTGCATTCCGGCCAAGGCGCTGCTGCGCTCGTCGGAGATCTTCCACTATATCGAGCATGCTGCTGATTACGGCCTCAAGGCGGAGAAGCCGGGCGCCGACGTCGCCGCCATCGTCAAGCGGTCGCGCGGCATCGCCCAGCAGATGAGCCAGGGCGTCGGCTTCCTGCTCAAGAAGAACAAGGTCGACCTGATCTGGGGCGAAGCGAGCATCACCGCGCCCGGCAAGGTCAAGGTGAAGGCGGTGGACGGCGCCCCCAAGGGCTGGCTGCCGGCCGGCGACTTCGAGGCCAAGCATATCATCGTGGCGACCGGCGCCCGGCCGCGCGTGCTGCCCGGCCTCGAGCCGGACAAGAAGCTGGTCTGGACCTATTTCGAATCGATGGTGCCGGAAGCGCTGCCCAAGCGCCTGCTGGTGGTCGGCTCGGGCGCCATCGGCATCGAGTTCGCCAGCTTCTACCGGGCGCTCGGCTCGGAGGTGACGGTCGTCGAGGTGATGAGCCAGGTGATGCCGGTCGAGGATCACGAGATCGCTGACCTCGCCAGGAAGCGCTTCGAGAAGGCCGGCATGAAGATCCTGCTGGAGGCCAAGGTGGCCTCGCTGAAGAAGGGCGCCAACGAGGTGACGGCCACCGTCGAATTGAAGGACGGCTCGAAGCAGCAGATCACCGCCGATCGTGTCATTTCGGCGGTCGGCGTGGTCGGCAACGTCGAGAACCTCGGCCTCGAGGCGTTGGGCGTCAAGATCGAGCGGGGGACCATCGTCACCGACGGTCTCGGCCGCACCAACGTGCCGGGCATCTACGCCATCGGCGACGTCGCCGGGCCGCCGATGCTGGCCCACAAGGCCGAGCACGAGGGCACGCTGTGCGTCGAGGCGATCGCCGGCCATCACGTCCACCCGATGGACAAGCTGCAGATTCCGGGCTGCACCTATTGCCATCCGCAGGTGGCGTCGGTCGGCCTCACCGAGAAGAAGGCCAAGGACGCCGGCTTCGAGCTGAAGATCGGCCGCTTCCCGTTCATCGGCAACGGCAAGGCGGTGGCGCTCGGCGAGCCGGACGGCCTCGTCAAGACCATCTTCGACGCCAAGACCGGCCGCCTGCTCGGCGCCCACCTGATCGGCGCCGAGGTGACGGAGATGATCCAGGGCTTCGTCGTCGCCATGCAGCTCGAGACCACCGAGGAAGAGCTGATGCATACGGTGTTCCCGCATCCGACCGTCAGCGAGACCATGCACGAGAGCGTGCTTGCCGCCTACGGCCGGGCCATCCATATTTGACGCAAGAGTCGCGACTCGACACAGAGGCCGGCGGCCTTTCGATTCCGGGAGACACCTGATGCAGGGGCACGCCTTTCTCGTCTGGGGCGCCATCGGCCTTCTTGCCGGCTGGCTCGCGAGCTTCGTGGTGGGCGGCGGCGGCCTCATCCGTTACCTCGTCTCCGGCCTGATCGGCTCGTTCGTCGGCGGGCTGGTGCTGCAGTGGACCGGCATTTCCCTGCCGATCGCCAGCCCCTTTCTGCACGAGGTCGCCGTTGCCACCATCGGCGCGATCATCTTCGTCTTCATCGCCCGCCTGGTCGCCTGAGCGGCCGCAGCCTTCGTTCCTGTGCTGGAATGGTCGGCTTCGGCCGTCCTGTGCGCGTTGTTTCAGCGCTTGATAGGTAATTCCCCCGTCGCTATTTCTACTTTGTTAAAGAACTGGTGGGACTGTTGGAAAATTGAATCCGCGATGATCCGGGGGACGGGATGACGGCTTCGGTTGTGTCCATTCGCGACATTTCGTCAAAATCCGACTCCGTTCAGGAAATCGCCTTCAACAAGGTCGGGCAGATCAGGGCGATCAATCGCCGCATGCGCATTCTCGCCCTCAACGCGCTGATCGAGGCGGAGCGGGCCGGCGAGGCCGGCCGTGGTTTCGCGATGGTCAGCCAGGAGGTGCGCGGCATCTCCGAAGAGGTGGAGAAGCTGTCGACGGCGCTCGAGGCCGAACTCGCCTCGGAGATCGGCGAGATCTCCTCGCTGGTGCAGGAGATGAGCCAGTCGTCGCAGGGGCAGCGGCTGGTCGACCTGGCGCTCAACGCCATCGAGATCGTCGACCGCAACCTTTACGAACGCACCTGCGACGTGCGCTGGTGGGCAACCGATTCCGCCTTCGTCGATGCGATGGCCGCGCCCGACGAGGCGGCCTTCGCCTATGCGGCGCGGCGTCTCGACGTCATCTTGCGCGCCTATACCGTCTATCTCGACATCTGGCTGTGCGACCCTTCCGGCAAGGTGGTGGCGTCCGGCCGCGGCGACCGCTTTGCGGTCACCGGCGCCGATGTCTCGTCGCGCCCCTGGTTCCGTACCGGCATGGGCCTCAGGACCGGCGACGATTTCCACGCCGAGGACATCGCCCGCGAGCCGCTCCTGGCCAATACCGCGGTCGCCACCTTCGTCACGCCGGTACGGACCGGCGGCGAGGCCGACGGCCGGCCGATCGGCCTCCTCGCCATTCATTTCGACTGGGAGCCGCAATCGCGGGCCATCGTCGAGGGCGTCCGCCTGACCGACGAGGAAAGGGCGGTGAGCCGCGTGCTGATCGTCGATCGCGACAATCGCGTCATCGCCGCGTCCGACGGCGCCGGCCTGCTGACCGAGCGGCTGCCGGCCTTCGGTGGCCCGCAGGCGGGCTGGCAGGTCAGCGACGGCCGGATCGTCGCCCAGCACGTCACGCCGGGTTATGAGACCTACCGGGGCCTCGGCTGGCGCGGCGTGATCGAGCAGCGGCTCGCCGCCGACAAGCCCTCGGCCACGGTGACGCCGCTCAAGAGATCCCGCTAGATCGCCACGCGTCCCGACGGACGCGGCTGGCGATCCGGCTTTTTGTTGTGGCATCGGATTTTCCGAAAACCGGATTCCACTTTTCGGTCCGATGCCTTAAGCCGGTCGGCGGCGTTCCCAATCCGCATTTCAGGCAGTAAGATCATCCCGTGAAGGGCGGCGTCGCAGTCTCGTTCCGCCCTCCGGTGGAGGATGACGCGATGCCCGTGGAACTCAATTTCCTCAGTCTTCTTACCGGCTGCTTTGCAACGCCCGTTGCCGAGAACCCGACGGTTGCCATGGTCGAGGCGGCCTACCGAGCCATGGGCCTCGACGCCCGCTATATCAACTGCGACGTGGCGCCCGCCGATCTGGGCGACGCCGTGCGGGGCGCCCGCGCCATGGGCTGGCGCGGCTTCAACTGCTCGCTGCCGCACAAGGTGGCGGTGATCGACTTCATCGACGATCTCGCGCCGTCGGCCGAAATCATCGGCGCCGTCAACTGCGTGATCAACAAGGACGGCCGGCTGATCGGCGAGAACACCGACGGCAAGGGCTTTCTCGCCTCGCTCAAGACGGTGATCGATCCCGTGGGCAAGCGCGTCGTGGTGCTGGGCGCCGGCGGCGCCTCGCGGGCGATCGCCATCGAAACGGCGCTCTCCGGCGCCGCTTCGATCACCATCGTCAACCGCGACGCGGCGCGCGGCAAGGCGGTGACGCAGCTTGTCGCGGCGCACACGTCGGCGGCGGCCGAATTCGTGCCCTGGCAGGGCAAATACGCCATCCCCGAGGATGCCGACGTTGTCATCAACGCGACGTCGATCGGCCTGTTCCCGGGCGTGGACGATATGCCCGCCGTCGCTTTCTCGACGGTGCGTCCGGGATTGGTGGTGGCCGACGTCATCCCCAATCCGCCGCGCACCGCCTTCCTGAAACAGGCGGAGGCGCGCGGTGCCCGGACGCTCGACGGGCTCGGCATGCTGGTCAACCAGGGCGTCATCGGCATCCGCCTGTGGACGGGCCGCGAGCCGGACGCCAAGGTGATGCGCGGCGCGCTGGAGGCCATCTTCGGCGTCTGATTTTTCGCTGAACGTCCGCTTGCGGTTGACCGTGGAAATACTACATTTTTCGCGACGCCCCGCGGACGTTCATCCGCGTTTCCGGTGACTGGGGGATACGCCTTTGACCACGACCGACATTGTGAAGACGCCCATGCAGTATCTCGACAAGGCGATGGGCGGGTTGCGCGACCTCGGCCTTCTGCCGGCCAAGACCGAGGAGGCGCCGATCGTCGGCCTCCTCGAGAAGATCACCGATCTCGATCCCGACAGGATCGCCGTCATCACCCGCACCCTCAGCCAGATGAGCGTGTTCAACGAGGTGGTGCGCGAGCAGATCTCGGAAATGTCGATCGGCGAGCGCTACGAGAAGATCACCCAAGGCTTCAATTCGATCCGCGACGACGCCAAGGCGATGGTCGACCAGATCTCCGACGGCAAGCTCGACCTGTTCGAGCGGGCGACCAACGCCTGGATGAAGATCTCGCGCGGCGACATCGCCAGCCGGTTCGACGGCATCCGCGACACCTATGTCGAGGTGGCGCGCGACACCAAGGCCAATATCGAGCGCGAGCAGATCATCCTCGAAGCCTACCGCGACTTTCGCGGCGCCCTGAAGCAGGCCGAGGTGGCCGCGCTGGAGGTGCTGAAGGCCGGCGAGGCCAAGCTCGCCGCCGCCAAGGACGATCTCGGCAAGGCGTCGGAAGCGGTGGCCGGCTATGCCGGCACCGACGCTGCCGAGCGGGCGAAGCTCGAACTCGTCCGCGACGAGAAGCTCCGCGTCATGCAGAACGAGGAAGGCCGCTACCAGGTGGCCAAGGACCTCGCCGACAACCTGACCATCGGCTATAACACGTCGGAAGTGATCATGGCGCGCCTGTTGCAGACGACGTCGGCCAAGGAGCGCGTCTACCAGCAGTCCGTCTCTTTCTTCACCACCAACGAATCGGTGCTGACGGCGCTGAAGGCGTCGTTCACCGGCGTGTTCGGACTGCACGAGTCGACGCAGACGCTGAACTCCATGAAGGAGGGCGTGTCGAAGTCGCTGGAAGTGTTGGCCGACATCGGCGGCAAGGTGCAGGAGGAGGCGCTGAAGGCCGGCTACGGCCCGACGGTGCGCGCCGACGCGGTGAAGAAGCTGGTCGACAGCGTCGTCAACTACCAGGAGCGCTCGACCGAGATCATCGCCGAGATGCGGACGCTGGCCACCAAGAACTCCGAGGAGATCCGCGCCGCCGTCGAGGACGGCAAGCGGCGGATCGCCCGCCTCGCCGAGCAGGGCAACGCGCTGGTGCTGAATGGCTGACATCGCTCAGGGCGGCGGTGCCGCCGCCCCCAAACTCGACGAACTGATGCTGGCGATGGACGTGGTCGACACGCTCCGTCACCAGGAGGGGCTGGTCGAGAAGGCGCTCGGCGAGGACAATCGCGACGCCACGCTGAAGGAGCGGCTCCGGGCGCTCTACGAGGGGCAGGGGCTCAAGGTTTCCGACCGCATCCTCGACGACGGCATCCGGGCGCTGAAGGAGAGCCGCTTCACCTACGATCCGGCGCCGCCGTCCTTCGCCCGCACCATGGCGCTGCTGTGGGTCGGGCGCGCCATGGTGGCCAAGGTGGTGGTGGCGGCGCTTCTCGCCATCGCCGTGCTCGGCGGCGTCACCTGGTGGCGGGTGGCGTCGACGGAGCGGGCGGCCGAGACGGCGCGGGTCGAGATGGCCGTGACGCTGCCGGAAGCGGTCGATACGGCCGAGCAAGCCCTGGCGACCGAGGCGCTGACCACCGACGCCAGGGCGGAGGCGGACCGGCGCGTCGCCGCCGCCCGCGCGGCGATCGCCGCCGGCGATGCCGGCGCGGCGCGAACGGCCGTGGCGGCGCTCGCCGATCTGCGCGGCAAGCTGGCCGAGGCCTACGAACTCAGGATCGTGTCGCGGCCGGGCGAGCGGACCGGCGTCTTCCGGGTTCCCGACGTCAACACCCAGGCCCGCAACTACTACCTGATCGTCGAGGCGGTGACGCCGTCCGGCGACGTCCTGAAGAGGCCGGTTACCAGCGAGGAGGACGGCAAGGTGGCGACGGTCGACAAGTGGGGCGTCCGCGTGCCCAAGGCGACCTACGACAAGGTGGCGGCCGACAAGAGCGACGACGGCATCGTCGAGGACAACATTCTCGGCGAGAAGCCGCGCGGCAGCCTGGAGCCCGTCTACGAGATGGACGTCCTGTCGGGCGCCATCACCAGTTGGTAAGCGCCGGAGCAAAAACCGATCGAACCGGATCGGTTCCTGCCCCGACTGTTTTTAGGCATCCGCTTGGTCCGAAAAGTCTTTCGACTTTTCGGGCGGATGCCATCCCCGAACCCAAGGACGCAGCATGATTTCCGCGCAGCAGGCGCTCAACGACATCGAACGGGCGATCCTCGGGGTTCGGCGCGACGAAGATCGCCTCGTCGCCATGCTGGCCGACACCAAGGCCGAGGGCGATCGCCTGCGGGCCGGGCAGGCCGACGCCTTCCGGGCGCTGGCCCGCCTGCGGCTCGACGCCATCGCCCGCGACGAGGTGGTCGGCGAGCTCGACAGCGTCGAGCGGCGGGCGCGCGCCGCCCTCGACAAGCGGCGCGACCGGCTCGCCGAGCTCAAGTCCAGCCGCGAGGGGGCATCGCAGAAGCTCGACGAGCTGGAGGGCAAGCGCGAGGCGGCGGCCAAGCTGCGCGACGCGGCGATCGCCGCGGTGGAGGCGAAGACCGATGCCGTGGAAGCCCGGCTGGCCACCGAAAGCGAATGGCAGGCCCTTTCCGCCGTCGTCGCCACGGCGGAAGCCACGGCCGCGGCGGCCGAGGAAAAGCGCCGGCAGGCCGAGGAGGATCGGGCCGTCAAGGGCAAGCCCTACGAGGACGATCGCCTGTTCATGTATCTCTGGCAGCGCGGCTACGGCACTTCCGCCTACCGGGCGGGGCCGCTGACGCGCTATTTCGACGGCAAGGTGGCGAAACTCGCCGGCTACGACGCGGCGCGCGTCAACTATTTCATGCTGACCGAAATCCCGCTGCGCCTCGCCGAGCACGCCGAGCGCCTCAAGGCCGACGTGGCGACGGCCGTTGCCGCCCGCCAGGCGCACGAACGCGCGGCGCTCGAGGCCGACGGCATCGGGCCGCTGGAGGCGGCGGTGGGCGATGCCGACAAGGCGCTCGCCAAGGTCGAGACCGATATCGCGCGCGTCAGGTCCGACGTCGACAGCATCGACAAGGAAACGGCGGCGGCGCTCGACGACAACGGCGATCCGGCGGTGCGCGGGGTGATCGACGATCTGGCCGGCACGCTCTCCCGCTCCGACATGGTCGAACTGGTGCGGCGCGCCGAAGCGACGCCGACGCCGGAGGACGACCGCATCGTCAAGCAGTTGCGCCAGATCGAGCGCGACCTGGTTCGCGTCGACGCCCAGGCCGAGGAACTCCGGCGCACCTCGATCGACATGGCGAACAAGCGGCAGGAACTGGAGCATTCGCGCGACACCTTCCGCCGCAACGGCTACGACCGGCCCAACGGCAGCTTCTCCAACGGCGAGACGATCGGCAACCTGATCGGCGGCATCATCTCCGGCGCCATCACCGCCGCCGTGCTGGAGGGGGCTTTCCGCGACGGCTATCGCCGCAGCGAATCCCGCCGCCGCGACGATTTCGGCGGCGGCCCCTGGGGCGGCGGCGGATCGTGGAGCGGCGGTGGCCGCTCAGGTGGCGGCGGCTTCGGCACCGGCGGCGGTTCGGGCGGCGGCGGCTTCAAGACCGGCGGCGGGTTCTAGAGCATCGGGCCGAAAAGTGGGAACCGGTTTTCGGAGACTCCGATGCGATAACAAAAAACCGAGACCGCATGACAATGACGCAGGCCTGATGCGATGGGGCCGGCATGGCCGCCTCTCAGTAGTTTTGCTAGGAATAAGCCACAGAAGACCGGCAAGGCCGGCCAAACGGGCAGAAAGCAACGGACAATGGTCACCATTCTCGACACCGTGAAGACCGCGCCGAGGGCGCGACATCCCGAGAAAGCCAACCGTCCGGACAACCCGATCCAGCGCAAGCCCGAGTGGATCCGCGTCAAGGCGCCGGGTTCGCCGGTCTACAAGGAAACGCAGGGCATCGTGAAGGAGAACGGCCTCTTCACGGTGTGCGAGGAGGCGGGCTGCCCCAACATCGGCGAGTGCTGGTCGAAGAAGCACGCCACCATGATGATCATGGGCGACACCTGCACCCGCGCCTGCGCCTTCTGCAACGTCAAGACCGGCATGCCGGCGCCGCTCGATCCCAGCGAGCCGGAGAACGTCGCCCTGGCCGTCGAGAAGCTCGGCCTCCGCCACGTCGTCATCACCTCGGTCGATCGCGACGACCTCAAGGATGGCGGCGCCGAGCATTTCGCGCAGGTGATCCGCGCCATCCGCGCCCGTTCGCCGTCGACCACCATCGAGGTGCTGACGCCCGACTTCCTCAGGAAGGACGGCGCGCTGGAAGTGGTGGTGGCGGCAAAGCCGGACGTCTTCAACCACAATCTCGAGACGGTGCCGTCGAACTATCTCACGGTCCGGCCCGGCGCCCGCTATTTCCATTCCATCCGCCTGTTGCAGCGGGTGAAGGAGCTCGATCCGACCATGTTCACCAAGTCCGGCATCATGGTCGGCCTCGGCGAGGAGCGGAACGAGGTGCTGCAATTGATGGACGACCTGCGTTCGGCCGACGTCGATTTCCTGACCATCGGCCAGTATCTGCAGCCGACCTCCAAGCATCATCCCATCATCCGCTTCGTGCCGCCGGACGAGTTCAAGTCGTTCGAGACCATCGCCTACACCAAGGGCTTCCTGATGGTGTCGTCGAGCCCCCTGACCCGTTCGTCGCATCATGCCGGCGAGGATTTCGACAAGCTTCGGGCCAATCGCGACAAGAAGCTCGCCGAGGCGCGGGGCTGAGGCAGGATTGCCTTTCGGCACGAAGTCTGAAAAGCGTAAGGCGGCCCCCCAAAAGCCGCCTTCATTCATCACAGGACGCCACCGGACAATGCCGACCTTCGAGACCGTGCGCCACGTCAACCACAGCCCGGAGCGGATGTTCGATCTGGTGGCCGATGTCGAGAAATATCCCGAGTTCGTGCCGCTCTGCGAACGGCTGATCGTCCGGCAGCGGCGGGTCGACGACGCGGGGCACGGCGTGCTGATCGCCGATCTCACCGCCGGCTACGGACCGGTGCGCGAGACCTTCACCTCGATGGTGACGCTCGACCGGGCGGCGCTCGCCATCAAGGTCGAGTATATCGACGGCCCCTTCCGCTTCCTCGACAACCGCTGGGGCTTCACGCCGCGCGACGGCGGCGGCTCCGACATTCACTTCTGGATTTCCTACGAGTTCCGCAGCCGGATGCTCGGCGCCCTGATGGGCTCGATGTTCGACCGGGCCTTCCGCAAGTTCTCCGAGGCCTTCGAGCAGCGCGCCAACGCCCTCTACGGTGTCGGCGCCTGAAAAGGGGAAGACGGACATGAGCCTTGCCGTCAATCTGCCGATCGTCCTGTCGGCCGCCTTGATCGCCACCGCCAGTCCCGGCCCGGCCACGCTCGGCATCGCCTCGATGTCCATGGGCGCCGGCCGCCGGCGTGGCGTCGCCATGGCGCTCGGCGTGGTGACCGGCTCGCTCGCCTGGTCGGCGGCGGCGGCGCTCGGCCTCGGCGCGGTCATGCTGGCCAACGCCTGGATCCTCGAGGCGGTCCGCTATGTCGGCGCCGGCTACCTTCTCTATCTCGCCGTCCTGTCGGCGCGGAGCGCCCTCCGCCCTCAGGCATTGGCGTTCGGCGCCGCCGGCGATCCGACGTTGGTCGAGGCCTATCGCAAGGGGCTGCTGCTGCACCTCACCAACCCCAAGGCCATCCTGTTCTTCGGCGCCCTCTATTCGATCGGCGTGCCGCCGGACGCCCCGCCGGCGACGCTCCTGGTGGTGATCGCCGCCGTCGGCCTGCAGAGCCTACTGATCTTCCTGACCTATGCCCTGGTGTTCTCGTCGGCAACGGTGGCGCGCGGCTTCGCCCGTATCCGCCGGCTGTTCGACGGACTGCTCGCCGTCGCCTTCGGCTATGCCGGCTTCAAGGTGCTGACGGCGCATTTGCGTTGAACATCGCCGCGCCACCGGTGTTTTTTCACTACCGGCCGACCCGGGCGCATCCTACATTGTCGCCCATAGTCGATCATGGAGGATCGGAATGGCGGGCGTCGGCATCATCGGAACCATCATCATCGGGCTGCTGGCCGGCTGGCTGGCCGAGCGCTTCACCCGGTCCAACCATGGTCTGCTCACCAACCTGATCCTCGGCGTCGTCGGCGCCGTGGTCTTCGGCTGGGTGGTCCGCCATCTCGGCTTCTTCCCCTACGGCTGGATCGCCAACCTCGTCGGCGGCACCATCGGCGCCGTCGTTCTCATCTGGCTCTATCGCCAATTGAGGCGGTGAGGCGCGGCGGAAGCCGCCGCCCCACCGGTTCCCGTCATGCCCTGCCGATGGCGTCGAGCTCGTTCAGCGTCGCGTCGTCGAGCTCGATCGCCGCCGCTGCGAGGTTTTCCTCGAGATGGCCGAGCGACGACGTGCCGGGAATGAGCAGGATGTTGGGCGAGCGCCTGAGCAGCCAGGCGAGCGCCAACTGCATCGGCGTGACGCCGCGGCGGGCTGCCAGCGCATTGAGCGTGTCCGACTGCAGCGGCGAGAAGCCGCCCAGCGGGAAATAGGGCACGTAGGCGATGCCCTCGGCGGCCAGCTCGTCGATCAGCGCGTCGTCGTCGCGGTGGACCAGATTGTAGTGGTTCTGGACGCAGACGACGTCGACGATGCGGCGTGCCGCCCTGACTTGCGCCGACGTCACGTGGCTGACGCCGATATGGCGGATGAGGCCCTGCCGCTGCAACTCGGCCAGCGCCTCGATCTGCGGCTCGACCGGCCCTTCGGCCGGATGGTGCGGATCGAACATGAAGCGCATGTTGACGACATCGAGCACGTCGAGGCCGAGGTTGCGAAGATTGTCGTGAACGGCCGAGCGCAGCTCGTCGGGCGCGTCGGCCCTGAGCCACGAACCGTCGGAGCCGCGCTTGCCGCCGACCTTGGTGACGATGGTCAGATCGGCGGGGTAGGGGTGGAGCGCCTCGCGGATGATCTCATTGGTGACGTGCGGGCCGTAGAAGTCGCTGGTGTCGATGTGGTCGACGCCGGCGGCGACCGCCGCGCGCAGCACCGCCACCGCCTGCGCCCGGTCTTTCGGCGGGCCGAAGACGCCGGGGCCGGCGAGTTGCATGGCGCCATAGCCGAGCCGCTTCACGCTGCGGTCGCCGAGGCGAAAGGTTCCGGACTTGTCGATCGAGGACATGGGCTGTCTCCTGAGCTGAGGAACCTAGAGATAGACGCTGGTCGCTGTGCCGGGAACGGGGTACGATTGGCACAAGCTGTACGGACTTTCGAACAATGGGCGTGGATTTCGGCGACATCTCGGCATTCCTGGCGGTCGCCAGGGCCGGCGGCTTTCGCGATGCCGCCCGGTCTTCCGGCGACAGCGCCTCGCGGCTCAGCGAAGCGGTGCGGCGGCTCGAAACGCGGCTCGGCGTGCGGCTGTTCCACCGGACGACGCGCAGCGTCGAGCTGACGGCGGTCGGCCGCGAGCTTGCCGATCGGCTGGCGCCGGCGATGGCCGAGGTGGACCTGGCGCTCGATGTCGTCAACGGCTATCGCGAGCGGATCGGCGGCCTGCTGAAGCTCAACGTGCCGGTCAGCGCGGCGCGGCTGGTGCTGCCGGATATCGTGCCGCCGTTTCTCGCCGCCTATCCCGATATCCAGCTCGAAATCGTCGCCGAGGACACGTTCGTCGATCTGGTCGCCTCGGGGTGCGACGCCGGCATCCGCTACGACGAGCGGCTCGAACAGGACATGATCGCCGTGCCGATCGGCCCGCGGCGCCAGCGTTATGCGCTCGCCGCCTCGCCCGCCTATCTCGATCGATGCGGCCGGCCGGCCCATCTGCGCGATCTTCTCGGCCACAACTGCATCCGCGGCCGCTTTTCGAGCGGCGCCATCGCGCCGTGGGAACTGGAGAAGGACGGGGAGGTGTTCAACATCGATCCGGCCGGGCAACTGATCGCCGGCACCGGCGGCGCGACGGACCTCATCATCGCCGCGGCGATCGGCGGCGTCGGCATCATGGGCCTGTTCGAGGAATGGCTGCGGCCGCATTTTTCGAGCGGCGCGCTCGAGCCGGTACTGGAATCGTGGTGGCCGAGCTTCTCCGGCCCGTTCCTTTATTATCCCGGCCGCCGCCTGGTGCCGGCGCCGCTCCGCGCGTTCATCGATTTCGTCAAGGCGCGCGGCGGCCCGCCGCCATCCGATCAGGCGGTGAGGCTCCAGCCGGCGACGGCTTCTTCCAGCATGGCCAGCGCCTGAGCCACCGCCGCGTAGCGCACGCCGGCGCGGTCGAGGCTGCCGAACCGCCGTTCGGCGTGCACCGTCGGCCGGCCGGTGGCGGCGCAGGCGAAGTGCACCAGGCCGACCGGCTTGTCGGCGGTGCCGCCTCCCGGGCCGGCAATGCCGGTGACGGCAACGGCGAAGGCGGCGCGCGAGTGGGCGAGCGCTCCCTCGGCCATGGCGCGGGCGGTGGCTTCCGAAACGGCGCCGTGGGCGATCAGCGTCGCCTCGGGCACGCCGAGCATTTCCACCTTGGCCTCGTTGGAATAGGTGACGAAGCCGCGTTCCACCACGTCGGACGACCCGGCGATCTCGGTCAGCAGGCCGGCGACGAGGCCGCCGGTGCAGCTCTCGGCGGTGGCGATCGTCACGCCTTTGGCGCGGGCCTTCTCGAGCAGGGTCTGGGCGCGAGGATGGAGCGGCGAAAGGTCGGTCATGGCGATCTCCTGATCGGCAGGGGCAATGGACTACATATAGTTCGCCGTTCGGCCGCCGCGAGGCGCGCCAGGCGATTCCGGTCTCAGCCGGCGAGCGGCAGCCGCACCGTGGCGGTGGCGATGGCGGCGATGCCTTCGCGGCGGCCGGCAAAGCCGAGCCCCTCGTTGGTGGTGGCCTTGACGCCGACCCGATCGACGGCGATGCCGCAGGCCTCGGCGATCGCCGCCCGCATGGCCTCGCGATGCGGCCCCACCTTGGGCGCCTCGGCGATGATCGTGACGTCGCAATGGGCAAGAAGGCCGCCGCGCTCGGCGAGGCGGCGGACGGCGTCCTCCAGGAACAGCCGGGAGGCGGCGCCGCGCCAGCGGTCGTCGGACGGCGGGAAATGCTTGCCGATGTCGCCGTCGCCGAGGGCGCCGAGGATGGCGTCGGTCAGCGCGTGCAACGCGACGTCGGCGTCCGAATGCCCCTTGAGGCGCCGGTCGTGCGGGATGAACACGCCGCAGAGCGTCACCCCGTCGCCGGGCTCCAGCACGTGGACGTCGTAGCCGGTGCCGACGCGGACGTCGGGGCAGGCGAGGAAGGCCTCGGCGGCGAGGCGCTGTTCGGCCATCTGGAAATCCTCCGCGGTGGTCAGCTTGACGTTGTCGGCGCCGCCGTCGACCAGCAGCACGCGGTGGCCGGCCAGTTCCGCGACGGCGGCGTCGTCGGTGACGCCGGTGATGCCGCGCGCCGCCAGCGCCTTGTGGGCGGCGGCGATCTCGGCGTAGCGGAAGCCCTGGGGCGTCGCGGCGCGCCACAATCCTTGGCGCGGCACGGTCTCGACCACGTTGCCCGCCGCGTCGGCGCGCTTCACCGTGTCGATCACCGGCACGCCGCAGAGCACCGCCACTTCGCGGCCGAGCGCCTCGATCACCCGGTCGATGGCGTCGCGGCGGATGAACGGCCGCACGGCGTCGTGAATCAGCACGTAGTCCGGCGCGTCGGCGGCGAGCGCCGCGAGGCCGGCGAGACAACTCGCCTGGCGGTCGGCGCCGCCGGGGACGGGCGGGAAAAGGCGGGGATCGTCGAGGCCGGCGACGGCGACGGCATAAAGGTCGCGGTCGTCGGGATGGATCACCGTCAGCACCCGATCGACGCCGGGATGGTCGAGAAAGGCAGAAATCGTCCGGGCGATGACGGGGCGGTCGTGCAGCCGACGGTACTGTTTCGGCGGCGCCTCGGCGCTGGCGGCGCGCACGCCGCGTCCGGCGGCGACCAGAATCACCGCGACGGTCGGGCGCGCCGAAGGACGGGCAGGGGAGGTGACGCTGGAAGGCATTGCCGTTTGTGGGCTCCGCTGGGCGACCGCAGCGCGGTCGCGGCAAAAATGTGCATTCTCGTTACGTTATCGGCCGGATGCGCCGCAAGACGCTTGCGTCAAATCTTCTGAGCGGCTATCAATTGCGTAATTTGTATGCAGTGACAGTTCATGCACAAGGTGTAAGCATGGCGGTTTCCAAGCCGGATCGCAAGGCGATGACGGCGCCGGCGAAGGAACTCCGTGTCGGCGGCGTAACGGTGCCGTCGCCGGTGTTCCTCGCGCCGATGGCCGGCATCACCGACCTGCCGTTCCGCCGGGTGGCCCGCCGCTATGGCGCCGGCCTCACCATATCGGAAATGGTGGCATCGGAAACGCTGCTGGACGGCCATCCGGAGACGACGGCGCGCGCCGAGGCCGACGACGAGGGGCTGCACGTCGTCCAGCTCGCCGGCCGCGAGGCGCGCTGGATGGGCGAGGGGGCCCGAGCGGCGGAAGCCGGCGGTGCCGACATCATCGACATCAACATGGGCTGTCCGGCCAAGAAGGTGGTGTCGGGCTACTCGGGTTCGGCCCTGATGCGCGACCTCGACCACGCGCTGACGCTGGTCGAGGCGGTGGTCGGCGCCGTCAGGGTGCCGGTGACGCTGAAGATGCGGCTCGGCTGGGACGACGGATCGATCAACGCGCCGGAGCTGGCCCGGCGGGCCGAGGCGGCCGGTGTCGCCATGGTTACCGTGCATGCCCGCACCCGCAACCAGTTCTACAAGGGCGTCGCCGACTGGTCGAAGGTGCGGGCGGTGCGCGCGGCGGTGTCCATTCCCTTGGTCGTCAACGGCGACGTCGTCGATGCCGCCTCGGCGCGCGAGGCGCTCCGCCAGTCGGGCGCCGACGCGGTGATGGTCGGCCGCGGTGCCTATGGCCGTCCCTGGCTGCCGGGCCGGATCGCCGCCGCGCTGGTCGCGGGCGGCGAGGCCAAGGCGCCGGACCGGGATGAAATCCTCGGTTCGCTGAAGGCGCAATACGCGCACATGCTCGGCCATTACGGCGAGGGCCTCGGCCTCAGGATGGGCCGCAAGCACATCGGCTGGACCTTCGACGCGGTGCCGCGCGGCGACGCGACGGCGCCGGATATCCGCCGGCGGGCGCTGACCGCCGAAGCGCCGGAGGCGGTGCTGGAAGCCATCGACGAGTGGTTCGGCGATGGCGCGAGTTTCGAGAGGGTTGCCGCATGACGACGTCATCATCCGCACCGGGCGCGGAGGTTCCGGCGGAGCGGGATCTCGAAGTGTCGATTCTCAACGCCCTGCCGCACCCGGTGATCATGCTCGATCCGGAAGGGCGGGTCTGTTCGGCCAACGACGCGGCGCAGAACTTCTTCCAGTCGAGCGCCGCCGTGCTCGGCCGGCATTCGCTCAGGCATTTCGTGCCCTTCGGCAGCCCGCTGCTGCAGCTCGTCGAGCAGGTGCGCGAGCGCGGCTCGTCGGTGAACGAGTACCGGGTCGACGTCGGCACGCCGCGCAACGGCGGCGAGCGGGTCGTCGACATCTACGCCGCGCCGGCCTCCGACCGCGCCGGCCACGTGGTGATCATGCTGCAAGAGCGCACCATGGCCGACAAGATGGACAAGCAGCTCACCCATCGCGGCGCCGCCCGTTCCGTCACCGGCCTTGCCGCCATGCTGGCGCACGAGATCAAGAATCCGCTGAGCGGCATCCGCGGCGCGGCGCAACTGCTGGAGCAGTCGGCGGACGACCAGGACCGGGCGCTGACCCAACTGATCACCGACGAGGCCGATCGCATCGTCAAGCTGGTCGACCGCATGGAGGTGTTCTCCGACGAGCGGCCGATCGAGCGCGAGCCGGTCAACATTCATGCGGTACTGGAGCACGTGAAGCGCTTGGCGCTCAGCGGCTTTGCCCGCGACATCCGCATCGTCGAGGAATACGACCCGTCGCTGCCGCCGGTCTACGCCAACCGCGACCAGCTGGTGCAGGTGTTCCTCAACCTCGTCAAGAATGCCGCCGAGGCGCTGACCGACACGCCGGACGCCGAGATCGCGCTGACCACCGCCTTCCGGCCGGGCGTGCGGCTCTCCGTGCCCGGCACGCGCGAGCGGGTCAGCCTGCCGCTCGAATTCTGCGTGCGCGACAACGGCCCCGGCGTGCCGGAGGAGATCCAGACGCACATGTTCGATCCCTTCGTCACCACCAAGACCAACGGCACCGGCCTCGGCCTCGCCCTGGTCGCCAAGATCGTCGGCGACCATGGCGGCGTCATCGAATGCGAGAGCCAGCCGCGCCGCACCACCTTCCGTCTCCTCCTTCCCGCCTACGTCGACAAGATCGCGGACTGAAAGGGTCTTTTCCGATGCCTACCGGCAGCATACTCGTCGCCGACGACGATTCCGCAATCCGCACGGTGCTGAACCAGGCCCTGTCGCGGGCGGGCTATGAAGTGCGCCTCACCTCCAACGCGGCGACGCTGTGGCGCTGGGTGAGCCAGGGCGACGGCGACCTGGTCATCACCGACGTGGTGATGCCCGACGAGAATGCCTTCGACCTGTTGCCGCGCATCAAGAAGGCGCGTCCCGATCTGCCGGTGATCGTGATGAGCGCGCAGAACACCTTCATGACGGCGATCCGCGCCTCCGAGAAGGGCGCCTACGAGTATCTGCCCAAGCCGTTCGACCTCAAGGAACTGATCTCCATCGTCGGCCGGGCGCTTGCCGAGCCCAAGGGCAAGCAGCGGCTCGACGCCGGCGAGGACGGTTCGGAGAACATGCCGCTGGTCGGCCGCTCGCCGGCCATGCAGGAGATCTATCGCGTTCTCGCCCGCCTGATGCAGACCGACCTGACGGTGATGATCACCGGCGAGAGCGGCACCGGCAAGGAGCTGGTGGCGCGGGCGCTGCACGACTACGGCAAGCGCCGCACCGGTCCCTTCGTACCGATCAACATGGCGGCCATCCCGCGCGACCTGATCGAGAGCGAGCTGTTCGGCCACGAGAAGGGCGCCTTCACCGGCGCGCAGGCCCGTTCGGCCGGCCGGTTCGAGCAGGCCGAGGGCGGCACGCTGTTCCTCGACGAGATCGGCGACATGCCGATGGACGCCCAGACGCGCCTCCTGCGCGTGTTGCAGCAGGGCGAATACACCACGGTCGGCGGCCGCACGCCGATCAAGACCGACGTGCGCATCGTCGCCGCCACCAACAAGGACCTCAGGCTCCTGATCAACCAGGGCCTGTTCCGCGAGGACCTGTTCTTCCGCCTCAACGTGGTGCCGATCCGCCTGCCGCCGCTGAGGGAGCGGGTCGAGGACATTCCCGACCTGGTGCGGCACTTCTTCACCGTCGCCGAAAAGGAAGGCCTGCCGTCCAAGCAGATCGAGCCGGCGGCGGTGGAGCGGCTCAAGCGCTATCGCTGGCCGGGCAACATCCGCGAGCTCGAGAATCTCGTCCGCCGTCTCGCCGCGCTCTATCCGCAGGACACCATCACGGTGAACCTGATCGAGGCGGAACTGGCGACGCCGACGGTGACGCTGGTCGAGGAGGAGACGCCGGCCGACGAGGACCTGTCGGAATCGGTGGAGCGCTTCCTCGCCAAGTATTTCGCCGAATTCGGCGACAACCTGCCGCCGCCCGGTCTCTACCACCGCATCCTCAAGGAGGTGGAGTACCCGCTGATCGGCGCGGCGCTGGCGGCGACGCGCGGCAACCAGATCAAGGCGGCCGAGCTTCTGGGCGTCAACCGCAATACGCTGCGCAAGAAGATCCGCGATCTCGACGTGCAGGTGATCCGCAACTCGCGATAACCCGAGCGCGGCATGGGAAGAAAAAGGCGTCGGCCAAGGCCGGCGCCTTTTGCGTCGTTGGTTTCCGGATATCCGGCGGAAAAGAAGCCTTTCGATCGGCTTTCGAGTGAAAGCCAAAGCATTCCAGCGTTTTCGCACCCGGACTGGAGCCCTCTAGCGCGCAAGGCCGAGGATATAGCGGATCGTCCGCCTGACGATGCTGGTTCTCCGGCAGGGTTCCATCAGTTCCATTTCATAGTCATCTTGACTCTGGTCTGGAAATGACCTTCTCTTGGGCTTCGGTCGCATGAATAAATGGGCGTATTGATCAGGGGTCATGGCGTTTCTCCCTTGTTCGCCCTCTAGATACAGCGACCGATGAATCGGTTCAATCCTGCAGGATTGCAACTTGGCATGCAGAAATGAAAAACATCCCCTGGGATTCCTACCAGATCTTCCTGGCGGTCGCCCGTAGCGGCAGCCTCAGCGCCGCCGCCGACCGCATTGGCCTGTCCAGCGCCACCATCGGCCGGCGGATGCTGGAGCTCGAGCGGCAGATGGAGTGCGGATTGTTCGTGCGCAGCCAGGCCGGCTATTCGCTGACCGGCGGCGGGCAGGCGCTGCTCGATCATCTCGCCGGCATGGAGGAGGCGGGCCGCGAGCTGGAAATCTGGAACGACGGCCTGTGCGGCGCCGTGCGCGTGCGCATCTCGGCCGGCAGTTGGTGCGCCCGCTTTCTCGCCCGCAATCTCGACGAGCTGGTTCGTCCGGGCGACCGGCACGGCATCGATATCGGCATCGGCGAGGAGCGGGCGTCGCTCGCCCACCGCAGCGCCGACATCGGCATCCGCGCCTTCGAGCCGGAGGAAACCAACCTCGCCGCGGTGCGGCTGCCGGAGGTGGCCTACGCCGTCTATGCGGCGCTCGACATGCCCGAGGCGCACGCCGAGCGCTGGATCGCCGTGTCGGAGGAGATGGCCATTTCCCGCTACCTGCGCTATCCGCACGACAAGTGGCCGAACAACCTGATCGCCACCGTCGGCCGGGCGGAGGGGCTTCGCCATTCGATCCTGTCGGGCGCCGGCGTCGGCGTCCTGCCCTGTTTCGTCGGCGATAGCGACGCCGGGCTGCGCCGGATCGGCGGGGAGATCGCCGAACTGCGTCACCGAAGCTGGCTGGTCATGAACAACGAGGACCGTCACCGGCCGGAGATTCGCGCCGTGGTCGATCGCATGACCGCGCTGTTCCGCCGGCACGCGGCGCTGTTCGAGGGCCGATGCGATGCCGGCGAGGCGGCCTTGTCAAACGCGCTCGATGTGGCCACATAGGGCACCTGCTTTCGGAGACGCGCATGAGCGAGGCGCCGCAACATTTCGACGTGGCCGTGGTTGGCGGAGGGCCGGCGGGCCTTGCCGCGGCCATCGCGCTTGCCGATGCCGGCGCGCGCGTAGCGCTGGTCGCGCCGCGTCCGGGCGTCGACGACTGGCGGACCACGGCGCTTCTGGGCGGCTCCGTCGATTTCCTCGAGCGGCACGGCGTCTGGGCGGGGCTCAGCGCCGTTGCCGCGCCGCTCAAGCGGATGCGGCTCGTCGACGCCTCCGGCCGGCTGTTCCGGGCGCCCGACGTCGCGTTCGACGCACGGGAGATCGGCCGCGAGCTCTACGGCTACAATGTCGCCAACGGGCCGCTGGTCGCCGCGCTGTCGGACGCCGTGGCGGTTCGCGATGGCGGCATCGTTCGCTTCGAGGCGCTGTTCCAGACGCTAGACCAAGGAGAACGGGCCGATCTCCTGCGCCTGTCGTCCGGCGAGACCATTGCCGCCGCCCTGGTGATCGCGGCGGACGGCCGCAAGTCCGGCGTGCGGGAGGCGGCCGGCATCGAGGTGAAATCCTGGAGCTATCCGCAGGAGGCGCTGGTGCTGGCGCTGGCGCACAGCCTGCCGCACCACGACACCTCGATCGAATTTCATACCGAGGCCGGCCCCTTCACCCTGGTTCCCCATGGTCCGGGGCGGTCGTCGCTGGTGTGGATGGACCGGCCCGAGGTGATCGAGCGCATGAGCGGGCTCGATGATGCGGCGCTGGCCCTGGAGATCGAGCGCCGGTCGGGTTCGGCCCTCGGGACCATCAGCATCGACAGCCCGCGCCAGCGCTGGCCGATCGCCGGCTTCCAGGCGCGGCGGCTGGCCTCCGGCCGCGTCGCCCTGGTGGGCGAGGCGGCGCATGGCTTCCCGCCGATTGGCGCCCAGGGCTTCAACCTGACGCTGCGCGATGTCGCGGCGCTGGAAGACATCGTCCGCGCCGCGACGCATCCGCCGACCGGCAAGCCGCTCGACGGCGCGCTGGTCGCCGGGCGCTATGGCCGGACGCGCCGTTTCGACGTGGCCGGGCGGGTGACCGGCGTCGACCTTCTCAACCGTTCGCTGCTGAGCGGCTTCCTGCCGCTGCAATTCGCCCGCGCCGCCGGCCTGATGCTGGCCCGCGAGGTCGGGCCCGTCCGTCGGCTGCTGATGCGGGCCGGGCTGGGGGCGCGATAGCCGTTCTTTAAGTCAGGCGCGCTGGAAATAGGCCGAGGGGGTGACGCCCAAGGTGCGCTTGAAGAGCGCGATGAAGGCGCTGACGCTGTCGTAGCCGAGATCGATGGCCACCGTGGTCACCGCTTCCCCTTCGGCGAGCAGCTCGAGCGCCCGCATCAGTCTCGCCCGCTGGCGCCAGGCCGTATAGGTAAATCCCGTTTCCGAGACGAATCGGCGGGTCAGCGTCCGTTCCGAAATGCCGGCCCATTCCGCCCATTCGTCGACGCCGCGCCGGTCGCCCGGATCGTCGAGCAGGGCGCGGGCGATCAGCCCAAGACGCGGGTCGCGCGGCATCGGCAGCCCGAAGGGTTTGACGGGAGCGGTGCGCAGTTCGTCGAGAATCACCATGGCGACGTGCCACTGCTGCTCGCCGAGGCTCTCGCCCTGCCAATCCGAGGCGCGCATCACCGCCTCGCGCAGCAAGCCCGAGGTCCTGATCGTGCACGGCCGCGCCGGCAGGGTCGCGCAGGCCGGCTCGGCCACGTAGCAGCTCCACCCCTCGACGGCGCCGTGCGTCCACCCGTAATGGCGATGATGGGGCGGAAGCCAGACCGCATGATCGGCCGGCACGATCCAGGCACCGGCCTCCGTGCCCATGGTGAGCAGGCCCCGGCGCAGGCCGGAGAGCTGGCCACGCGCGTGGCTATGCGTTCCCAGTTCGCGATGCTCGGCCTGCGCCTCGTAGAACGCGACGATGACGGGGTCGCGGGCGTTATTGGCCGCTAGCGCGAACTTCTCCTCGATCATGGCGGCTACTCGCAATTGTTTGGCGCCGATAGCTTAGCGCGGCCGCGCGGAACCGGCTATCTTCTCCCAATCAGGAGAAACCGATGACCTTGCAAAGTCCCCCGCTTGCCGAAGCCGATCTCGACCGGCTCTACGCGCCGCCCTCGGAGCATATCCAGAAGGCGGTGATGCCGGAGCTCCTGTCGTTTCACGTCGCCTATCTGGAGAAGGCGACCTTCTTCTGCCTCGCCACGGGCGACAGCACCGGGCTCGACGCGTCGCCGCGCGGCGGTCCGCCGGGCTTTGTCCACGTGCTGGACAGCAAGACGGTGGCGTTCGCCGATTGGCCGGGCAACAACCGCATCGAATCCCTGCGCAACCTCACCGAGGACGATCGGCTGGGCATGCTGTTCCTGTTCCCGGGCCTCGACGTGTTCATGCGGATCAACGGGCACGGCCGGATCACCGAGGATCCGGCGCTCTGCATGAGCTTGGCGGAGGGAGCGAAGCGACCCAAGACCGCCGTCGTCGTGACGGTGGACGAGGTGCTGTTCCATTGCGGAAAGGCGGTCAACCGGGCGCGGCTGTGGGACCCGGCATCGCGCATCGACCGCAGGAGCGTGCCGACGCCCGGCCAGATGCTGGCTGCCATGACCAGGCAGGACGCCGCCGTCGCCGAGGCGATCGACGCGCAGTACGATCACGCCGTGCGGACCGATCTCTACGGCTGAACGCTTTCACTCCGGCTTGGGCAGCGGCAGCACTGGGAGCTTCGGGTCGCGCGGCGGGGCGCCGTCCAATAGGTCGTTGGCGTCGGCGGCCCTGGCGGCGGTCGCTTCGCCGTCGGTATCCGGCGGCAGGTCGACGGCATCCGGATCCTTGGTATCGACGTCGGGCTTGCCGGCGGCGGCCTTTTCGCGCTCGATCCTGCGCCACTTGGCGACGTTGCGATTGTGCTCGGCAAGGCTGGCCGCGAAGACGTGGCCGCCGGTGCCGTCGGCGACGAAATAGAGATCCTTGGTATTGGACGGGTTGGCCACCGCCTCGAGCGCGGCGCGGCCGGGGTTGGCGATCGGCCCCGGCGGCAGGCCGTTGACGTGATAGGTGTTGTAGGGCGTCGGCTTGTCGATGTCGGCGCGGGTGATCGGGCGGCCGAGCGTGCCGGCGCCGCCGACCAGGCCATAGATGATCGTCGGGTCCGACTGCAGGCGGATGTTGCGCGCCAGCCGGTTGAGGAACACCGAGGCGACGTGCGGCCGCTCGTCGGCCTTGCCGGTCTCCTTCTCGACGATCGACGCCAGCGTCACCAGCTCCTTCGGGTCGGAGAAGGGGAGGTCGTCGTTGCGGCCGGCCCAGATCTCGTCGAGCGCCTTGCTGTGGGCGGCCTGCATCTGCTCGATGATCTGGCTGCGGGAGGCGCCGCGCGTGAAGCTGTAGGTCTCCGGCAGCAGCGTGCCTTCGGCGGGCACCGCCGCAACCGCGCCGGTGAGGAACTCGCTCTGCTTCAGGCGGTCGACGATCTGCTGCGAGGTGAGCCCCTCGGGGAGGGTGATCTGGTGCAGGATCGCCTTGCCCGATACCAGCATGTTCATCACGCCGCGCATGCTGATGCCGGCCGGAAAGGCGTATTCGCCGGCCTTGAGACGGCCCTGCTGCTGGTAGGCGCGCACGCCGCCGATGAAGATATAGTGGCCGAGCATGTCGTAGGGGCTCTCGATGACCCCCTCGGTCTCCAGGATGTCGGCGACGCGGACGAGGCCGGAATCGGCGGGGATGATGACCACCTTTTCCTCGGTGAGCGGGCCGGGCTTCTCGAATTCGCGCTTGCCCCAGTAGAGCAGCGCGCCGGCGGCGAGGATGCCGAGCAACAGCAGCGTCACGAGGCCGTTCATGAAGACGACGATCGGGTTGCGGGCCCGGCGCGAACGCGGCAAGGGCGGCGCCTGATCGGGCGCCAGGGCCTCCCGCGGGCTCTTCGGGTTGACCCGCGTCTTGATCCCGTCGGTCGTGTCGGTTGCGTCCTGCCTGTCGTCCATGGGCCTTGGTCTCTTCATGGGGGCGCGGTCCGTCACTTCCGCCCATGATTGTGGCAGCAGCACGGAACGGTGGCCGTCGAGACGCCCAAGCCAAAGGCAAAGCGTCTTTTCCGGCCCGTTCGGGCGAACCTCCAAGCAACACGCCGCCTTCGGCCTTGGCAAGCGTCGCTTTGCCGATTGCCACAGCTTTCGCCGATCGAATCAAAAGGCCTGCCGGATGAAGGAATCCGGCAGGCTTTTTCTTTCTCGCCTCAGTCGCCGGAAGCCGCTCCGCGGCTTCGGTTTATTCTGGGCCTCAGTCGCCGGCGGGCGTCCCGCCCTTGGCTGTCGCTCCGCTTATACATTTCGAGGCGATTCCCGCCTCGAAATGCCGCTTGGCGCCGGAAGCCGCTCGCGCGGCTTCTGGTCTCGTCTCAGCCCTCGAAGGCCTTGACGATCAGCGAGGCGTTGGTGCCGCCGAAGCCGAAGGAGTTGGAGAGCCCGTAGCGCAGCTTCTTTTCCTTGGCCTTGTGCGGCACCAGGTCGATCGGCGTCTCGACGTTGGGATTGTCGAGGTTGATGGTCGGCGGCAGGATGCCGTCGCGCACGGCGAGCGTGGTGTAGATCGCCTCGATGGCGCCGGCGGCGCCCAGGAGATGACCGGTCATCGACTTGGTCGAGGACATGGCGAGGGTCTTGGCCGCGTCGCCGAACAGCCGCTCGACGGCGCCCACCTCGATGCCGTCGGCCATGGTCGACGTGCCGTGGGCGTTGACGTAGCCGATCTCGTCCGGCGAGATCTTGGCGTGGCGCAGGGCGGCCTTCATGCAGCGGAAGGCGCCGTCGCCGTCCTCGGAGGGGGCGGTGATGTGGTAGGCGTCGCCCGACATGCCGTAGCCGACGATCTCGCCGTAGATGGTGGCGCCGCGCTTCCTGGCGTGCTGCAGCTCCTCGACGACGACGACGCCGGCGCCTTCGCCCATCACGAAGCCGTCGCGGTCGCGGTCATAGGGGCGCGAGCCCTGTTCCGGCCGGTCGTTGAAGGCGAAGCACAGCGCCTTCATCGAGGCGAAGCCGGCGAGCGAGATGCGGCAGACCGGGCTTTCCGAGCCGCCGGCGATCATCACGTCCGCCTCGTCGTTGGCGATCAGCCGCGCCGCGTCGCCGATGGCGTGCGAGCCGGTCGAGCAGGCGGTGACCACCGACGAGTTCGGCCCCTTGTAGCCGTGGGCGATGGAGATGTAGCCGGCGGTGAGGTTGATCAGGCGGCCGGGGATGAAGAACGGCGAGACGCGGCGCGGCCCCTTGTCGCGCAGCGTGTAGCCCGCCTCGACGATGCCGTTGATGCCGCCGATGCCGGAGCCGACCAGCACGCCCGAGCGCGCCTGGTCGTCGTATTCGGTCGGCTTCCAGCCGCTGTCCTCGACCGCCTGGCGGGCGGCTTCCAGCGCGAAGATGATGAAATCGTCGACCTTGCGCTGGTCCTTGGGATCCATGGCGTGGTCGGGATCGAAGGTGCCGTTGCTGCCGTCGCCGCGCGGAATGAGACCGGCGATCTGACAGGCGATATCGTCGACGGGGAAGGATTCGATGCGGCGGATGCCGCTCTTGCCGGCCTTGATGGCGGCCCAGTTGTGCTCGACACCGCAACCGAGCGGCGTGACCATGCCGAGACCGGTAATGACGACTCGTCTCATTTGGACGAGAGCCTCCCTGTTGGTCGTCTCCGCCGGGTCCGTCGCCATGGGGAGGACACGCGCGAGCGGGACGCAATTGACGGAGCGGAGGGACCGTTCAGCTAGCCGGGGCCGACCGAAAAACACCGCCGGCCATCAGGCCGACGCCAGTCCCGGGAACGCGCTGCCAAGCAAAGGAAGCAGTCCCTCGGGGAGGAACTGCTTCTCCGCCGGACGCGTCCGGAAATCAGGCCGTCGCCTTCTCGAGGAACTTGACGGCGTCGCCGACCGTCAGGATCGTCTCGGCGGCATCGTCGGGAATCTCGACGCCGAAGGCTTCCTCGAAGGCCATGACCAGTTCGACGGTGTCGAGCGAGTCGGCACCCAGGTCTTCGATGAAGGAGGCTTCGAGAACCACCTTGTCGGCGTCCACGCCGAGATGGTCGATGACGATGTTCTTCACCTTTTCAGCGACTTCGCTCATGTTCACGGATCCTTATCAGTCCAAATCCATTGCCGAACGGGACGTCGGCCGCTCGCCGCCTGCCTCGTGTCAGCGAGGCCGTGGCGGCGAAAGACCGGCTACCGAAGGTGTCGAGCATGCCAGCGCCTGACGGCACCACCCCCCGGTTGGTCCGATCGCCCGCCTCCTAGAGCATTTCCCGGTCAGATGCCATCTGATCGATAAGGAAATGCACCAGATTCAATTCCTTGAGCATAGTCCGATGGCTCGGATCATTTCAATCCAAACCGGATATGCTCAGGGTCGAACGCGTTCGAGGTCCCTCGGAAATCGTGGCGATCTCGGCTTATGCTCGTGCTCGCGACCTTCGGGCGGGTCCTCGGACAGTTCCCGATCAAATCGCGGGCTTGGTAACACACTTCGCCCCAGATGACTAGCGGCCCCAAAAGAAACCGCCGTTGATCGCAAACGGTTCCTTTACCATTCGCGAAACCCTCAAAATGCAGGCAAGTCAGGGCCTTCCGCGCCCGGCCGAGCCCGTCAGATCATCGCCATGCCGCCGTTGACGTGCAGCGTCTGCCCGGTGACGTAGGCGGCCTCGCGACTGGCAAGATAGACGCAGGCGGCGGCGATCTCTTCCGGGGTGCCGAGCCGGCCCATGGGCACGGCGGCGAGCGTACCCTCCTTCTGCTTGTCGTTCAGCGCGTCGGTCATCGCCGTCTCGATGAAGCCGGGCGCCACGCAGTTGGCGGTGATGCCGCGGGTCGCCACCTCGGCGGCCAGCGCCTTGGTCATGCCGATCATGCCGGCCTTGGCGGCGGCGTAGTTGCCCTGGCCGGGATTGCCGGTGACGCCGACGATGGAGGTGATGCCGATGATGCGGCCGAAGCGGCGCTTCATCATGCCCTTGACGGCGGCGCGGGCGAGGCGGAAGCCGGAGGTGAGGTCGACCTCGATCACCTGGTCCCAGTCCTCGTCCTTCATGCGCATGAACAGGCCGTCACGGGTGATGCCGGCATTGTTGACGAGGATGTCGACCTGGCCGAGCGCGGCCTCGGCGTCGGCGAACAGGCGGTCGACGTCGGCCCTGTCGGAAAGATTGGCGGCGACGACGTGGCTGCGGTCGCCCAGCCGGCCGGCCAGTTCCTCGAGCGGCGCCAGGCGGGTGCCGGAGAGCGCCACCTTGGCGCCCTGCGCGTGCAGCGCCGTGGCGATGGCGCCGCCGATGCCGCCGGAGGCGCCGGTGACCAGCGCGGTCATTCCAGTCAAGTCGAACATGGCTTTCCACCTCGTTCTTGCGGCCGGCCGATCGTCGCCGGCGCCTTGCTGACGGCCTGACACCACGTCGGCCGCGCCAAGTCAAGCGGCAACGGCCGGTTTTCCCGCCTTTGCCAGTCACTTCGCCCTTCCGGCGACCAAAGACTGCTGACGCGGACGGGCCTGACCGGGCTTAATATGGCGCAGCAGACAGGGAGAGACCCATGGCCGAAGCAACGCATTTTTCCACCGTGTCGATCATCGCGCTCGGCGTCGCCGATCTCGCCCGCGCCCGCGCCTTCTACGAAGCGCTCGGGTTCGCCGCCGGACCCGGTTCGAGCAAGGACATCGCGTTCTTCCAGATCGGCGGGCTCGTATTGTCGCTGTTTCCGCGGACGCTGCTCGCCGAGGATGCCGGGGTGGCCGACGACGGCCATGGCTTCGATGGCGTGACGCTCGCCCACAACTATCCCTCGGAAGCGGCGGTGGACGCGGCGATGGCGCACGCGCTCGCCGCGGGCGCCACCCTCCGGAAGAAGCCGCAGAAGGTATTCTGGGGCGGCTATTCGGGCTATTTCGCCGATCCCGACGGCCATCTCTGGGAAGTCGCCTACAATCCCTTCGTCAAGGTCGACGATCATGGCATAGTGACGCTCTGAATCGGGAAGAAGGAGTGTCACCGATGGCCATCGACGGCAAGACCGACGACGACGTCACCCGTATCCTCGAGGAGACGCGGACCATCGCCGTGGTCGGCGCCAGCCAGAATCCGTCGCGCCCGGTCTATGGCGTCATGGGCTTCCTGATCGGGCGCGGCTACGAGGTCTATCCGATCAATCCGGGCCTCGCCGGGCAGGAGCTGCAGGGACGGACGGTCTATGCCAGCCTCGCCGACGTGCCGGCCGAGATCGACATGGTCGACGTGTTCCGCAATTCCGAGGCGGCCGGCGACACCATCGACGAGGCGCTGGCGCTGGCCGTGCCGCCGAAAACCATCTGGCTGCAGCTCGGCGTCATCAACGAGGCGGGTTTCAAGCGGGCCGAGGCCAAGGGCGTCAAGGTGGTGATGGACCGTTGCCCGGCCATCGAGGGGCCGCGCCTCGGCGTATGAAGTCGATGGGCCGGTGACCGTTAATCACCGGCTCGTCATCTGCTCGGTCGCCTCGGCTCATCCGTTCGCATGGATGGAGGCGAGAGCCGGCCTCTATCGTCCTCGTCTCACCTTGCCCATCCGTTCCTTGCGTTCCCGGTCCTTGCGCGCCTTGGCGGCGCGCAGGGCGGCGGCGCGGCCGAGCGGCCGGCCGGCGCGGCCCTCCGTCATCATCTCGAAGCGCAGGGCGCCGGCGAACGGCGCCGCCTCGATGAGCCGGACCTCGACGGCGTCGCCGAGCCGATAGGTCTCGCCGCTCCTCGAGCCGATCAGCGCGTGCCGCGCCTCGTCGAAAGCGAAGTAGTCGGCGCCCAGCGTCGAGATGGGGATGAAGCCATCGGCGCCGGTCTCGTCGAGACGGATGAACAGGCCGGCCTTGGTGACGCCGGAAATGCGGCCGCGGAAGATGGCGCCGACGCGGTCGGCGAGCCAGCCGGCGATCAGCCGGTCGATGGTTTCGCGCTCGGCCTGCATGGCGCGCCGCTCGGCGGCCGAGATGTCCTCGGCGACGCGCGGCAGCGTTTCCTCGACGCCGTCGGGCAGGCCGCCATCGCCGAGGCCGAGGGCGGTGATCAGCCCGCGATGGACGACCAGATCGGCATAGCGGCGGATCGGCGAGGTGAAGTGGGCGTATTTGCGGAGATTGAGGCCGAAGTGGCCGATGTTGACCGGCGAGTATTCGGCCTGGCTCTGCGAGCGCAGCACCACCTCGTTGACGAGATAGGCCTGCGGCGTGCCTTCCACCCGTTCGAGGATGCGGTTGAACAGCTCCGGCTGGAGATTGCCCTGCTTGGCGATCTTCATGTCGAGCGTCGCCAGGAACTCGCGCAAGCTCTCCAGCTTGGCGAGCGACGGCTGGTCGTGAACGCGGTAGAGGAGCGGCGTGCGGCGCTTTTCCAGCGTCTCGGCGGCGGCCACGTTGGCCTGGATCATGAACTCCTCGATCAGCCGATGGGCGGCGAGCCGCTCGGGCGTGACGATGCGGTCGACGGTGCCGTCGGGCTTCAGCAGCACCTTGCGTTCGGGCAGGTCGAGATCGAGCGGGCCGCGGGCGTCGCGGGCGGCGGCCAGAATGTCGTAGGCCGCCCAGAGCGGCTTCAGGACGCCGTCGAGGATCGGGCCGGTGCGGTCGTTGGGCGCGCCGTCGATCGCCGCCTGCGCCTCGACGTAGGAGAGCTTGGCCGCCGAACGCATCATGATGCGGTGGAAGCCATGGCTCTTCTTGCGGCCTTCGGCGTCGAACACCATGCGCACGGCGATGGCCGGCCGGTCGACGCCTTCCTTCAGCGAGCAGAGATCGTTGGAGATGCGCTCGGGCAGCATGGGAATGACGCGGTCGGGGAAATAGACCGAGTTGCCGCGCTTCAGCGCCTCGCGATCGAGAGGAGAGTCCGGCCGGACGTAGGCGGCGACGTCGGCGATGGCGACGGTGACGACGTGGCCGCCGGCGTTGGCCGGGTCGTCGTCGGCAACCGCATGGACGGCGTCGTCGTGGTCCTTGGCGTCGGGCGGGTCGATGGTGACGAGGGGGAGGGCGCGCCAGTCCTCGCGATCGGCCATGGTGGCCGGTTTGGCCGCGTCAGCCTCGCGGATCACCGCCTCGGGGAAGACATAGGGAATGTCGTTGGCGTGGATGGCGATCATCGACACGGCTTTTTCCGAGCGGAGATTGCCGATGGTGTCGCGCACCCGGGCGCGGCCGAGGCCGAAGCGGCCGGAGCGGATGATGTCGACGGAGACGAGGTCGCCGTCCTGCGCCGTGCCGAGATCGGCGTCGTCGACGACGAGCTCCTCGTATTGCTTCTTGGAGATCGGCAGCAGGCGGGCGCCGCCGTCGGTGACGCGCAGGATGCCGAGCACGCCCTCCGGCTTCTTCTCCAGCACCTTCATGACGCGCAGGCCGGCGCGGGCGAGGCCCTCGTAGCCGTCGGGAAGATCGACGACGCGGGCCAGCACGCGGTCGCCGAGGCCGGCCGACGGGCCGTGCTCGCCGCGGCGCCGGCGCACGGCGACGACGATGAAGCGCGGCCTCGGTCCCTGGTCGGCATCCCATTCGGCCGGCTCGGCGTAAAGGTCGCCGTCGCGGTCGCGGCTGACGATGTCGCAGGCCATGACGGCCGGCAGCGCGCCGGGCTCGGCGAAGCGGCGATGGCGGCGCTCGATCAGGCCCTCGCCCTCGAGCTCCTTCAGGATGCGCTTCAGCACGACGCGGCCCTCGCCATGCACCTCGAAGGCGCGGGCGATGTCGCGCTTCGTTCCCTTGCCGGGGTGCTCGGAGACGAAGCGGAGGATTGCTTCACGGGTGGGGGTAGCGGGTTCGTCGATCGGACGGGGCTTGCGGGCCAAGCGGGTCTTCCCTGCGGCTTGAGGAGGCTGAGACATAGACCACAGATGGAGATGCAAGGCCAGCCTCGCAATCGGCCGGCCGGCTCAACGGCCCGGCGCGGACGGCGTCAGGATCTGCCGCCTCTGCGCCGGCGCGGCGGGGGCGGCAGGTCGGCGCTCCAGATCACCTCGTCGCCCTCGACGATGCCCGCCGCGGTCGGTTCCGAGGCGAGGCAGACGCGGCTGCGGCCGGTGGCCTTGGCGGCTTCCAGCGCCGCATCGGCGGCGGTGAAGGCCTGCGTGAAGGGCGTCGCCGCCGGCACCTCGGCGATGCCGGCCGAGGCCGTCAGGCAGACCGGCTTTTCCAGCGTGCCGAAATTGCTGCTCTCGAATCGCGCCAGCAGCGCCAGGACCTGGGCCCTGGCTTCGGCAACGGCGCAGCCGGTGGCGAGCACGGTGAATTCCGTGCCGTCGGTGCGGTAGATATGGCCGAGATTGCCGAGCTCCTCGGCGATCAGCCGGGCGGAGCGGATCAGCACCCGATCGCCGACGGTGTGGCCATAGCGCTCGTTGACCGCCTTGAAGCGATCGAGCGACAGGAGGATGAGCAGGCGGGTGCCTTCCGGTCCGGCGTCGTAGTCGATGGGCAGCGAGGCGCGGTTCCTGAGGCCGGTGAGGCCGTCGGCCAGGCTCTGCTCGGCCAGCTTGATCTTGGTGCGGTGATGATCGAGGCGCGTCCTGCCGAGATAGACGCCGACCGGATAGGCGACCAGGGCGACGACGCCGGCGGCGATCGCCCAGCCGCGAAGGATGTCGATCCAGCCGCCGAAAGCGATCAGTTGCAGGGCGAGATCCGCCGCCATGGCGAGGACGAAGCAGATGGCGGCGATGCGAAAGGCAAAGATCCTGACGTCGCGTTCGGACTGAACGGGCCTGTTGAGCAGCGTCCGCAGGATTTCACCATACATTGTCGTTCTTCTAGACCATTGAACGAGACGAACACTTCCATCGTTCAATGATAGAGGCGGAATGTAAGGATATGGTCAATGAAAACGATAAAATTATAGATTATTTCTAGTCGCAATTTTATCTTTATCTACCTTGAATTGCACCCATCAGGCGGATTCCGCCTTTGACGTCCGGGGCTTGGCAGCGGCCTTCTTCGTGGCCTTGGCGGCGCCCGTCTTGGCGGCGGCTTTCGGCGCCGCCTTTTTCTTGCTGCCGGCGTCGCTTCCGGTCGCCGCTTTGGCGCCGGCCTTTGGCGCTTTGGCCGGCTTGCCCTTCGTGCCCTTGCCCGCCTTGTCGGCGATCAAGGCGACGGCTTCCTCGAGCGTCACCGTCTGCGGGTCCTTGCCGCGCGGCAGGGTGGCGTTGATCTTGCCCCAGGCGACGTAGGGGCCGTAGCGCCCGTCGCGAACGGTGATCTCGCCGCCGGAGGCCGGATGCTCGCCGAGGCTCTTGAGCGCGGCCGGCGTGGCGCGGGCGCGGCCGCCGCGCTCCTTTTTCTCGGCGAGGACGGCGACGGCGCGGTTGAGGCCGACGTCGAACACCTCGTCGACCGAGGAGAGATTGGCGTAGGTGCCGTCATGACTGACGTAAGGCCCGTAGCGGCCGATGTTGGCCTCGATCGGCTTGCCGGTCTCCGGATGGTTGCCGACGGTGCGCGGCAGCGACAGCAGGCGGCAGGCGCGTTCGAGGTCGACGTTCTCGACCGTCCAGTCCTTGGGCAGGGACGCGCGCTTCGGCTTGCCCTCCTCGCCGAGCTGGACGTAAGGCCCGAAGCGGCCGGAGCGCAGCGTGACGTCGAGGCCGGTTTCCGGGTCGGTGCCGAGCAGCTTGATGCCGTTCTCGCCGAGCGCCGCGTCTGCCTCGCCGTCGCCATTGGTGCCGAGCTGGCGGGTGTAGCGGCATTCCGGATAGTTGGAGCAGCCGATGAACGAGCCGAAGCGGCCGAGCTTCAGCGACAGCCGGCCGGTGCCGCACAAGGGGCAGGAGCGCGGATCGGAGCCGTCGCCGCGATCGGGGAAGATATGGGCGGCGAGGTCCTCGTTGAGCGCGTCGATGACCTCGGCGACGCGCAATTCCTTCACCTCGCCGATGCGGGTGTTGAAATCCTTCCAGAAGCGGCGCAGCACCTCGCGCCATTCGGCCTCGCCGGCCGAGATGCGGTCGAGGTCTTCTTCGAGGCTGGCGGTGAAGTCGTATTCGACGTAGCGGGTGAAGAAGCTTTCGAGGAAGGCGGTGACGATGCGGCCCTTGTCGGAGGGAACGAGCCGCTTCTTGTCGATCGACACGTAGTCGCGGTCGCGCAGCGTGGCGAGCGTCGCCGCGTAGGTAGAGGGACGGCCGATGCCGAGCTCCTCCATCTTCTTGACCAGCGTCGCCTCGGTGTAGCGCGGCGGCGGCTCGGTGAAATGCTGGCTCGCCGACACCGACTTGCGCGCCAGCGCGTCGCCGACGGAAAGCGGCGGCAGGCGCGAGCCGTCCTCGTCCTCCTCGTCGTCGCGGCTTTCCTGGTAGAGCGCCAGGAAGCCGTCGAACTTCAGCACCGAGCCGGTGGCCCTGAGGCCGGCCTTGGCGCCGCCGCTCTTGGCCGTGATGTCGACGGTGGTGCGCTCGAAGTCGGCGCTCTGCATCTGGCTGGCGATGGTGCGCTTCCAGACCAGCTCGTAAAGGCGGGCCTCGTCGGCCTCGAGGTAGCGGGCCACCGCCTTCGGCAGGCGGGCGAGGTCGGTCGGGCGGATGGCTTCGTGCGCCTCCTGGGCGTTCTTGGCCTTGGTGGAATAGAAGCGCGGCTTCTCCGGCAGGTAGCGCTCGCCGTATTCCTGAGCGATCACCCGGCGGGCGGCGTTGACCGCCTCCGGGGCGATCTGCACGCCGTCGGTTCGCATGTAGGTGATGAGGCCGACCGTTTCGCCGCCGATGTCGGTGCCCTCGTAGAGGCGCTGGGCGACCTGCATGGTGCGTTGGGCCGAGAAGCCGAGCTTGCGCGAGGCCTCCTGCTGCAAGGTCGAGGTGGTGAAGGGCGCGAAGGGGTGGCGCTTCTGCGGCTTCTGCTCGGCATCGGTCACCGCGAAGGAAGCGCTGTTCAGGAAGGCGCGAATCTCGTTGGCGGTGACGCCGTCGGCAATGTCGAGCCGGCCGATCTTCCTGCCCTGCCACTCGGAGAGGCGGGCTTCGAACTCGTCGCCGGCCGGATTGGCGAGCTTGGCGATGATCGACCAGTATTCCTGCGGCTTGAAGACCTCGATCTCGTTTTCGCGGTCGCAGACGAGGCGCAGCGCCACCGACTGGACGCGGCCGGCCGAGCGGGCGCCGGGCAGCTTGCGCCAAAGGACGGGCGACAGCGTGAAGCCGACGAGATAGTCGAGCGCCCGGCGGGCCAGATAGGCCTCCACCAGCGGTTGATCGACGTCGCGCGGCTTGGCCATGGCGTCGAGCACGGCCTGCTTGGTGATGGCGTTGAAGACGACGCGCTGGATGGTCTTGCCCTTGAGCGCGCCGCGCCGGGCGCCCAATACCTCGAGCACGTGCCAGGAAATCGCCTCGCCCTCGCGGTCGGGGTCGGTGGCGAGAATGAGCTTGTCGGCGGTCTTCAAGGCGGCGGCGATGTCGGAGACGCGCTTGCCGGATTTGCCGTCGACTTCCCAGCTCATGGCGAAATCGTCGTCGGGCAGAACCGAGCCGTCCTTGGCCGGCAGGTCGCGGATGTGGCCGTAGGATGCGAGCACCGTGTAGTCGCGGCCGAGGTATTTATTGATGGTTTTCGCCTTGGCGGGCGACTCCACGATCACGAGGTTCATTCAGATGCGCCGGGCAATTTCAGGATAAAGTCTCAGCCCTCTTTAAGTGCGGCCTCGGGATTACGCAAGGGTCGATCCCCGTACGTGGGGATGAGCCGGCGGTCAGCGCAGCAGCGAAACGAGCTGGTTGCCGTGCCGCTCGACACGCCCGGCAAGATCGAGTTCCAGGAGGATGACCGATACGACCGACGACGTCAGGCCGGTGTGGGAAATGATGTCGTCGACCGCCACCGGCGCCGGGCCGAGCGCCTCGAGGACCGCCGCGCGGCTTTGCGGGCCGACGGCGTCGGGGATCGCCACGTCGTCGCTTTCGCCGAGCTCCAGGTAGGTCGGCGCGTCGCCTTCCAGCATCGGCCGCAGCACGGCGATGACGTCGTCGGCGGAGCGCGTCAACGTCGCGCCGTCGCGGATCAGCCGGTTGGTGCCCTCGGCGCGCGGGTCGAGCGGCGAGCCGGGCACGGCAAACACTTCGCGCCCCTGGTCGAGCGCGTAGCGGGCGGTATGCAGCGTGCCGGAGCGGGCGGCCGCCTCGACCACCACGACGCCGAGGCTCATGCCGGAAACGATGCGGTTGCGGCGCGGAAAGTCCTTGGCGCGCGGCACCCAGCCGAACGGCATTTCGCTGAGGACGGCGCCGCCCCGGCCGACGATCTCCTCGATCAGCGGGCCGTGCTCCTCGGGGTAGACGTGATCGATGCCGCCGGCGATCACCGCCACGGTGCCGGTATCGAGGGTTGCCCGGTGGGCGGCGCCGTCGATGCCGCGGGCAAGGCCGGAGACCACGACGAAGCCGGCTTCGCCGAGGCCGCGGCCGATGCGTTCGGCCATCTTGTGGCCGGCCAACGAGGCGTTGCGCGACCCGACGATCGCCGCCGTCGGCCGGCCAAACAGATCGGGCGAGCCACCGCGTATGGAGACGAGCGGCGGCGGCGCGGCGATCTGGCGCAGATAGGCCGGATAGAGAGGCTCGGAGATGGCGACGATCCGGGCGCCGTGGGCGAGCGTCCGACCGATCTCGTCCTCGGCCTCGGCTACCGACGGGATCGCAATGGTTTTGGCGGAGCCGCCGCGCCGGGCGAGGGCCGGCAGGGCGGCGAGCGCCGCCTCGGCCGAGCCGAAATGGTTGATCAGGCCGCGGAAGGTGGCCGGCCCGACGTTTTCGGCGCGAATGAGGCGCAGCCAGGAAACGCGCTGGCCGTCCGAAAGCTCAACCATGCGTCCTTCCCGTCCCGCTCATCCCTTGTGTCCGATCTTGCCTTCGGTGCCCTCAAGGAGACGCCGGATGTTGGCGCGGTGCTTCACCCAGACGATGACGGTGAGCAGGGCGAACATCGCCGCCAGGATGTTTTCGCCGAGCCCCCACAGCGCCAGCGGCACCACCACGGTGGCGACGAGGGCGGCGAGGGACGAATAGCGGCTGAAATAGGCGATGACGATCCAGACGCCGGCGAAAATGAGCACGGCCGGCCAGAACAGGCCCAGCAGAACGCCGATGTAGGTGGCGACGCCCTTGCCGCCCCTGAAGCCGAGCCAGACCGGAAAGAGGTGGCCGAGGAAGGCGGCGACGCCGGCGAGGGTGTCGGCCTCCGGCGCCGCCGGCATCAGAAACCGCACCAGGAGGACCGCCGCCGTTCCCTTGAGGAGGTCGAGGAGCAGCGTGGCGGCGGCCAGCTTCTTGTTGCCGGTCCTCAGAACGTTGGTGGCGCCGATGTTGCCCGAGCCGATGGCCCTGACATCGCCGAGGCCGGCCGCCCGCGTCAGCAACAGGCCGAAGGGAATGGAGCCGAGGCCATAGCCGACGAGCGCGGCGACAAGATAGGCGATCCAGGGAGCGGCGGACTCGAACATGATGCCCTCGGCAATCTTGGACAGGGACAACCGGTTACCGTTTGCGTGTCATTGTCGATAGAGCCCTAGCGCTCGAACACCGGGACGCCGCCGACATAGGTGCGGCGGACGCGGCCGGTGAAGCGGGCGCCGTCATAGGGCGTGTTCTTCGCCTTGGAGAGAATGTCCCTGGCGTTGAGCACCCACGGCTCGTCCGGATCGAACGCCACGACGTCGGCCGGCGCGCCCTTTTTGAGCGTGCCGGCGTCGAGGCCGGCGATTTCGGCCGGCCGGGTCGACATTGCCTCGATCAGCCGCGGCAGCGTCAACGAGCCGTCGTGCACCAGCCGCAAACCGGCCGACAGGAAGGTTTCGAGGCCGATGGCGCCATCGGCCGCCTCGGCGAACGGCAGGCGCTTGGTCTCGACGTCCTGGGGATCGTGGTTGGAGACGATGACGTCGATGGCGCCGGTCTTCACCGCCTCGACGAGGGCGAGACGGTCGGCTTCGGCGCGCAGCGGCGGCGACAGCTTGAAGAAGGTGCGGTAGGCGCCGATGTCCATCTCGTTGAGCGTCAGATGGGCGGCCGAGACTGAGGCGGTGGCGGCGATGCCCCGGTCCTTGGCCCAGGCCATCAGCTCGGGCGATTCGGCGGCCGACAGCAGCGAGGCGTGATAGCGGCCGCCGGAGAGGCGGGCGAGGCGGAGATCGCGGGCCAGCATGACGGTCTCGGCCTCGGCCGGAATGCCCTGCAGGCCGAGCCGCACCGCCGTCTCCGACAGGTTCATGACCGCGGCGCCCTTCAGCGCCGCGTCCTCGGGCCGGTTGCAGACGAGGGCGCCGAAATCCCTGGCGTAGGTCAGCGCCCGGCGCAGCACCTGGGCGTTGGCGATGGCGCCGCGGCCCGAGGTGAAGCCGACGGCGCCGGCTTCGCCGAGCAGGCCGAACTCGGTCAGCTCGCCGCCTTGCTGGCCCTTGGTCAGCGCCGCCATGACGCGGACGCGCACGGCGGACGTCCGGCGGGCGCGCGTCGCCACGAAATCGACCAGCGCCGGGTCGTCGATGCAGGGATCGGTATCCGGCATGGCGATGAGCGTGGTGATGCCGCCGGCCGCAGCGGCCCGGCCGGCCGAGGCGAAGGTCTCGCGATGCTCGTGGCCGGGCTCGCCGACATGGGCGCAGAGATCGATGAGACCGGGCGCCACGACGAGGCCGCGGCAATCGACGACCTCGGTGCTGTCCGGCGCGCCATCGTTTGCAGCCGACGGGCCGGCGGCGGCGATGCGACCATCAATCATCAGCACGGCGCCGGGGCCGTCGAGGCCCTGCGACGGATCGACGACGCGGGCATTGGTCAGCCACAGCGGGCGGGTCTGGACCATCCTGCTCATGGCGCGGCCTCCGCGCCGTTGCCCTTGGCGTTCACCACCGCGTCGAGCACCGCCATGCGGATGGCGACGCCCATCTCCACCTGCTCGCGGATCAGGCTCTGCGGGCCGTCGGCGACGGCCGGGTCGATCTCGACGCCGCGGTTCATCGGTCCGGGATGCATGACGAGCGCATCGGGCTTGGCATAGGACAGCTTCTCCTCGTCGAGACCCCAGTAGTGGAAGTACTCGCGCACCGACGGCACGAAGGAGCCCTGCATGCGCTCGCGTTGCAGGCGCAGCATCATGACGATGTCGGCATCCTTCAGGCCCTCGCGCATCGAGGTGAAGGTCTCGATGCCCATCTCGCGGAAGGCGCCGGGCACCAGGGTCGACGGGCCGACCAGACGGACGCGGGCGCCGAGGGCGGTGAGCAGCAGCACGTTGGAGCGGGCGACGCGGCTGTGGGCGACATCGCCGCAGATGGCGACGACGAGACCGTCGATGCGGCTCTTGTGGCGGCGGATGGTCAGCGCGTCGAGGAGAGCCTGCGTCGGATGCTCGTGGCTGCCGTCGCCGGCGTTGACCACGGAGCAGTCGACCTTCTGGGCGAGCAGTGCCACGGCGCCCGAGGCGTTGTGACGGACGACGATGACGTCGGGGTTCATGGCGTTGAGCGTCATCGCCGTGTCGATCAGCGTCTCGCCCTTCTTCACCGATGACTGGCCGACCGCCATGTTCATCACGTCGGCGCCGAGCCGCTTGCCGGCCAGCTCGAAGGACGACTGCGTGCGCGTCGAGTTCTCGAAGAACAGGTTGATCTGCGTGCGCCCCAGAAGGCTGTCGCGCTTCTTGGAAGGCTGGCGGCCGAGTTCGATGTTGTCTTCGGCGCGGTCGAGGAGGTCGACGATCTCCGGGGGCGAAAGCCCTTCGATCCCGAGGAGATGCGGGCGGCTGAATCCGTAGGGATTGGCGGCTTTCGTGATCATGAGCCCCTCTGATAGAGGCGTTTTGCGCCCCCGGCAAGGGTGGGGAAATCGAGTGAACAGAAGAATCGCGGCGTCGCGTGCTTCGTTGCCGCGCTCAAGAAAAGCCGGCCGTCATGAGCGGTCGCGCTCGAGGGGCAGGCGAGGCGCAGATGACGCCCCCGAAGCCTATGACGGCGGTCAGGTCGCCTCGGTGCTGGCAGCCTGTCTTGTCGCCGATCTCCGCAATATCTGACGGACAGAGGCGCTTTCAGCTCAGACGTTGGCGGAACCAGTCGGCAAGTTGTCGTTCGTCGATCTCTCCGGCGGCGAGCGCCTGCATGAGCCGCACGGCTTCGGTTTTCTCGAAAAAGAGGCGACCGCCATTGTCGGCAAAGAACAAGCGCGCGGCGATCCAGGCGATGCGTTTGTTTCCATCGGCGAAGGGGTGGTTGCGGGTGAGACCGAAGGCATAGGCAGCGGCCAGGTCGGCAGCATCCGGCACGCCGTAGAGGGCGAGATTAAGCGGACGGGCCAGCGCGGATTCCAACGCGCCACTTTCCCGAAGTCCGAGCAAACCACCATGTTCGGCGATCTGGCGATCATGGATGGCCAGGATAACCGGCAAGCCGATCCAGCGCCAATCCGTCATTTGGCAAGCGCATGCAGAATGTCGCGGTCTTCCTGCATGATCGTCTCGGCGGCGGCCATCTGCCGTTCGAAGTCGGGATCAAGAGGCGTCAGACGATAACCGTCCGGCGCTTCCGTCAGATAGAGAACGTCGCCCTTGGCGACTTTCAATCGCGCCAGCGCTTCCTTCGGCAAGATGACGCCCGCCGATGCGCCGACCGTGGTGACCTTGAGCTTGAGCATGGGCAATTCCCAAGATTATAATCAACATTATATAGTCGGCAGACGGGTGCTTGCAACAGTCGCTCGGCAGCAAAGCCGATCATCTCGCGGGCAGGTCAGCATCACCGCTTTTCTCCACGAGCGCGCGCAGATCCATCATAGGTTTGGTCATCGGGGCAATCCCTCGGTCTAGGTTGGTCTCAGCAACCCGACCCTGCCGAGAAACCCGATGGCCGCAGCCAACTACACCACCTTCATGGACGCTATCGAGACACGCGCGAGTGCCGCAGGCGGTGCCGATTCGGTATGGAAAGCAACTTCCCGGCTGCCTGCCGGCTATTCCTCCCCGGAGAAGATCTGCATGCGGTTCATGCGAGAAATGGGCGCAGGCAGACAGTAACTTTACGGGATGTCATCCATGGACGGTGCAGTTCATCCCGGTGAATCGCGCGCAAGGCTGCCATACGAAAATACTTCTGGCCTGCCGGCCCCCTGAGGGTGTAGCGCTGATCATGCAAGAGATGCCCTGGGCATCCGCGCACCAGGCCGCAGCCCGCCGCGGCCCTCTCCACTGCCGATCGGTATTGTCGATGCTTCTCCCGCCGCCGGGTTCCGGCTTCCGCGCTCGTGGTCTCCGCTGGGCTGTCCTGCTCTCGGCGTCGGCGGCGATCAGCGTCGCTCTCGAACTCTGCCACCTGCCGGCCGCCCTGCTGCTCGGGCCGATGCTGGCGGCGGTCTTCCTCGGCGTCAACGGCCGGGCCGTCACGGTGCCCCGGCCGGCCTTCATGATGGCGCAGGGGGTGGTCGGCACGCTGATGGCGCGGGCGATGCCGCCCACCGTGCTCGGCGAGGTCCTCGCGGCATGGCCGGTGATCCTGATCGGCGTGGCGTCGGTGGTGCTGACGGCCAACGTGATCGGCTACGGGCTTGCCCGCTTCCGCGTGCTGCCCGGCACCACCGCCGTCTGGGGCGCTTCGCCGGGGGCGGCGACGGCCATGGTGATCATGGCCGAGGCCTATGGCGGCGACACGCGGCTCGTCGCCGTCATGCAGTATCTGCGCGTGCTGGTCGTCGCGACCACCGCCTCGCTGGCCGCGCGCTTCTATCTCGACGCGACGCTCACCGGCGGCACGGCGGCCGCCTGGTTCCCCCCGGTGCACTGGGCGAACTTCGCCGGCACGCTGGCGGTGATCGCCGCCGGCCTCGTCGTTGCCCGCGTCTTCCGCCTGACGACGGGCGCCATGATCCTGCCGATGCTGTTCGCCATCGGCCTGCAGGGCGCCGGCGTGCTCACCGTCGAGCTGCCGCCGGTGCTGCTCGCCGTCTCTTACGCCGTCTGCGGCTGGGCGATCGGCGGCCGCTTCACCCGGGAGATCCTGGCCTACGCGGCGCGGGCGCTGCCGACCATCCTGCTGGCCATCGTCGTGCTGATCGCCATCTGCGCCGTCTATGCCGGCGTTCTGGCGTCGGTGACCGGCGTCGATTTCCTGACCGCCTACCTCGCCACCTCGCCGGGCGGCGCCGATTCGGTGGCGATCATCGCCGCGTCGAGCAACGTCGACATGTCCTTCGTCATGGCCATGCAGACCATGCGCTTCTTCATGGTGCTGTTCACCGGGCCGGCGACGGCCCGCTTCATCGCCGACCGCGTCAGTTGCTGAGCCGTTCCTTCTTGCCGAGCACCACGGCGCGCGCCGCCGCGAGGCGGGCGATCGGCATGCGGAACGGCGAGCAGGACACGTAGGCGAGGCCCGCCTCCTCGCAGAAGGCGATCGACGCCGGATCGCCGCCGTGCTCGCCGCACATGCCGAGACCGATGTCGGGCCGCGACTTGCGCCCGCGCTCGATGGCGATGCGGATCAGCTCGCCGACGCCGTCGCGGTCGATGCTGACGAAGGGATCGCGGGCGAGCACGCCCTTCTGCAGGTAGGTCGGCAGGAAGGAGGCGGCGTCGTCGCGGCTGATGCCGAAGGTGGTCTGGGTGAGGTCGTTGGTGCCGAAGGAGAAGAAGGCGGCCGACTGGGCGATGTCCTCGGCCATCAGCGCGGCGCGCGGCAGCTCGATCATCGTGCCGACCTGGTAGTTCACCGGCTGACCGGCCGTCTCCGACACCTCGACGGCGACGCGGGCGATGATCGACTTGACGTAGTCGAGTTCCTTGCGGGCGGCGACCAGCGGCACCATGATCTCCGGCACGACCGGCCGGCCGAGCTTTTCCGCCGCGGCGATGGTGGCCTCGAAGATGGCGCGCGCCTGCACCTCGGCGATCTCCGGGAAGGAGACGGCGAGGCGGCAGCCGCGATGGCCGAGCATCGGATTGTATTCCTCGAGATTGGCGATGCGGCGGCGCAGCACGTCCGGCGCCACGCCGGCCGTCCGGGCCAGCTCGGCCACCTCGCGCTCGGTGCGCGGCAGGAATTCGTGCAGCGGCGGGTCGAGCAGGCGGATGCACACCGGCCGGCCTTCCATGATCTCGAACAGCTCGGCGAAATCCTGCCGCTGCATCGGCAGGATCTTTTCGAGCGCCGCGCGGCGGCTTTCCGGCGTCTCGGCGAGAATCATCTCGCGCACGGCGGAAATGCGCGAATTCTCGAAGAACATGTGCTCGGTGCGGCAGAGACCGATGCCTTGGGCGCCGAACTGGCGGGCTATGCGCGCCTCGGTGGGCGTCTCGGCGTTGGCGCGCACCTCGAGGCGGCGGATGGCGTCGGCCCAGGTCATGATCTCGGCGAAGGGGCCGGACAGCTCCGGCTCCTTCATCGGCACGCGGCCGGCCATGATCTGGCCGGACGAGCCGTCGATGGTGATGACGTCGCCGGTCCGCAGCTCGCGCTTGCCGACGGTGATGATGCCGGCCACCGGATCGGCCTTGAGGGCGCTGACGCCGACCACGCAGGGCTTGCCGAGGCCGCGGGCGATGACGGCGGCGTGCGAGGTCATGCCGCCGCGGGCGGTGACGACGCCGACCGCCGAATGCATGCCGTGCACGTCGTCGGGGCTGGTCTCGGCGCGCACGAGAATGACCTTGATGCCCCGCTGGCGGGCCTTTTCGGCCTGCTCGGAGTTGAAGGCGATCTCGCCGACGGCGGCGCCGGGGGAGGCCGGCAGGCCGGTGGCCAGGATGTCGCGCGGCGCGTCGGCCTCGATGGTCGGATGCAGGAGCTGTTCGAGCGACGACGGATCGATGCGCTCGACCGCTTCCTCGCGGCTGATCAGCCCCTCGTTGGCCATGTCGACGGCGATCTTGAGCGCCGCCTCGACGGTGCGGCGGCCGGAGCGGGTCTGCAGCATCCACAGCTTGCCGCGCTCGATGGTGAATTCGAGGTCCTGAATGTCCTTGAAATGCCGCTCCAGCTTCTGGCAGTAATCGATGAACTCGCGGTAGGTCTCGGGCATCAGCGCTTCGAGCGACGGCCGGTCGGAGCGGCTGGCGAGGCGGGCTGTCTCGGTGATGTCCTGCGGCGTCCTGAGGCCGGCCACCACCTCCTCGCCCTGGGCATTGAGCAGGAATTCGCCGTAGAGCTGCCGCTCGCCGGTGGATGGATTGCGCGTGAAGGCGACGCCGGTCGCCGAGCGCTCGTCCATGTTGCCGAACACCATGGCCTGGACGTTGACGGCGGTGCCGGAGTTCGAGGAAATGCCGTGCAGCTTGCGGAAGGTGACGGCGCGGCTGTTGCTCCACGAGCCGAACACGGCGCCGATGGCGCCCCAGAGCTGCTCGAGCGGCTCGAGCGGGAACGGCGTGCCGGTCTCGTCGGCGATCAGCTCCTTGAAGCCGGCGATCACCTTGCGCCACTCGCCGGCGGTGAGCTCGGTGTCGTTGAAGTAGCCCTCGCGCTCCTTGAGGTCGTCGAGGATCTCCTCGAAGGCCTGGCCGTCGACGCCCATCACGACGTCGCCGAACATCTGGATGAAGCGGCGGTAGCTGTCGAGCGCGAAGCGCGCGTCGCCGGATTCGGCGGCCAGCGCCTCGACGGTCACGTCGTTGAGGCCGAGGTTGAGCACCGTGTCCATCATGCCCGGCATGGCGGCAAGCGCGCCGGAGCGGACCGACACCAGGAGCGGCTTTTCGGGATGGCCGAACGAGCGGCCGGTGCGCCGGCTGAGCAGATCGAGCGCGGCGTTGACCTGGCGCTCCAGATCGAGCGGATAGCGGTGGTCGTTGGCGTAATAGTGCCGGCAAACCTCGGTGGTGATGGTGAAGCCGGGCGGCACCGGCAGGCCGAGGCTGGCCATTTCCGCGAGATTGGCGCCCTTGGTGCCGAGCAGATGCCGCAGACGGATGCCGCCGTCCGCCACGCCCTCGCCGAAGCTGTAAACCCACGTCGGCATGCTGCCGCTTTCCAGTTGCGTGTCGCGAGTGTCCATGACCTGCCTATAACACGGAAACCCGGCGTGCGCGTCCGTTGAGACGCTCAATCGTTTCGCCGGCGCAGGCTACGGCGCCGCTTCGATCTCCAGGGCGAAAGGCGTGCCCTCGAAGGCATCGGCGCCGCGGCCGATGGCGTCGATCGCCGCCACCATGCGGCCGTCGCGGCCGAGCAGGCGGTCGGCGATCTCGACGATGCGGCGGTTGGGCGTCGCCGACGGCGCGCGCTGGCGAAGAAGGGCGGCCAGGGCGGCCTCGTCGCGCCAGGGGTTGAGGGCCGAGACCAGCGTATAGGCGGCGGCGGTGGAGCGGGAGATGCCGGCGAAGCAGTGGACGACGAGCGGCGTCGTCCGATCCCAGTCGTTCACCCATTCCAGCATCTGCGCCACATGCGTGTCGCCGGGCGGCGTCATGCCCTCGACCGTCTCGACGATGTCGTGCATGGCCAGGAAAAGGTGGTTTTGGTGGCCGATCGTCGCCGGCAGGCGCATCGGCGTGCCGGCATTGATCAGCGTGATGACGTGACGGGCGCCGGTGAGCGCCACCGTCTCTTCGAGCTTGGTGAGGGAGCAGACGTGGATGGTCGCGGCGGTCATCGCTGGCTTTCGAGCTGTTGGAATCGGTCGAGAAAGGCGTCCTCCGCCGAGACGGTCGGCAGCGGATCGAGGCCGAGCACCGGGCCGGCCGGCGTCTGGCGGCCGATGCCCCGGGGAACGCCGAAGATACGCTTCGCCTCCTCGGCGGTGAAGCCGGCGAGTTCCACCGCCTCGAAATAGGCCGATATCAGGTCGGCCTTCTTGGCGAGCTTCCTGAGGCGCTCGGTGTCGTATGTCTCCAGCCCGAAGCGGCGGTGGATGGCGTCGGCAAGGCGCTTCTCGACCGTCTTGTAGTCGCCGCCCATCACCGCCTTGAACGGCGAGATCATGTCGCCGATCACATATTCCGGGGCGTCGTGCAGCAGCACGACGAGGCGCTGACAGACGCTGAGCCCCGGTTCGAGCAGGCCGGCGATGTCCTCGACGACGAGGCAGTGCTGGGCGACGGAAAAGGCGTGATCGCCGACGGTCTGGCCGTTCCAGCGGGCGACGCGGGCGAGCCCGTGGGCGATGTCGGATATCTCGACATCGAGCGGCGAGGGATCGAGAAGGTCGAGCCGCCGTCCCGACAGCATGCGCTGCCAGGCACGGGGCGGTGAGCCGGCTTTGTCGGCCATGGATGTCAGTCGTCCGGTCCGGATGCGTCCGGTTTTGGGGTGCCTGGGTTCGGGGTCTCCGGCCAGCCGTAGTCGGCCCAGGCGGGAAGCGCAACCGAAACCGGCAGGCCGTCCACCGTGACGGCCTCGCCCGCCGCCAGCGCGTCGCGGACGCGGTCGAGCCTCAGGACGGCGATGCCGCGCATTCCGCTCGCCGAGCCGAGGTGGCCGGCGACCCGGCCGCCGATCAGGATCTCGGTGCCGGCCGGCGGCAAGTCCGCCTCGGCCGAAAGCACCACCGGCCGGCGGCGGGCGGTGCCGCGATAGCGCATGCGGCTCACCACCTCCTGGCCGACGTAGCAGCCCTTGTCGAAGTCGACGCCGTTGAGGCTGTCCATGGCGAGGTCGTGCGGGAAGGCGTCGAGCAGCGGCAGGTCGGCGCCGGCTTCCGGAATGCCGAGCGCAACGCGATGGGCCTGCCACCTGGCCTCGTCGGCGTCGGGGACGACCGATCCCTCGGCGGCGTAGAGGCGCCAGCCGAGGCCGGGATGGCGGGGATCGGTGGCGAGGAGGCCGGCGGCGGCCGGCGGCGTGCCCGTGCCGGCGTAGACGACCAGCGGCGAATCTCCGACCGTCACGTCGGCGCGCAGCTTGAACATGGTCAGCCGCTTGCGCAGCTCGGCGGCGCCGACGGCCGGCGCGTCGAGCAGAAATCCGCCATTTTCCTGTCGGACAACGAGAAAATCCGAAATGATCTTGCCCTGCGGGGTCAGGAGCGCGCCGAAGGCGGCGGTTCGTTCGCCGGCGACGTCGGTCTTCTGTGTAATCATACGATCGAGAAACCCGGAGGCCTCTGGACCGGCGACTTCAACGAGGCTACGGCTTTCGAGGCGGCAGAGGAAGGAATCGGCCATGTCGGATCTTTCCGTTCGTGTCGGCGCGTGATCACTACGTAGTTTCCGATTGGTAGCCGGCTGCCGGAGTCGAGGCAAGCCTGCCGCCACCGCCAACGATGATTCCGGTCCGGCGCCGCGCCGGCCAGGTTCGATCAGGGAGGACGCGACATAGCGGGGACCGGCATCGACGGACAGAAACCGAACGGCCGAACGCGCTGGTGGAAGCACGCCCTCCGGTTCGCGGTGATTTTGCTCGCCGTCACCGGCATCGCCGTCTCGTTTCTGGCCTGGCGCCTGTTGCAGGGGCCGCTGTTCCTGCCGTTTCTGGCCAGCCGGATCGAGGCGATCATGACGGCCGACGCGGACGGCGCCGTCGTCACCATCGGCCTTGCCGGCTTCGAGATCGCCGACGACCTCAATCCCGAACTGGTCATTCGCGACATTCGGCTGGAGCGGCCGAACGATGTCGTGGTGTCGGTCAACGAGATGCGCGTCGCCGCCCGCTGGCCGGCGCCGACCGCCAACGTCATCCCCGTCGACGGCGTGATGCTGGACCACGTTCTGGTCAGCGACATCGGCCCGGAATCGAAGCTGCCGCCGCTCGACCGCGTGATCATGGCGGTGCGCCGGGCGGTCGAGGAAAACGGTCTGCGCTTCTTCGAGATCCGGTCCTTCGGCTTCGGCGTCGAACGACCGGGAAAGGCCCGGCGCGATATCGTGTCCGACGTATCGGTGACCGGCAGCGTCCGCGACGGCCGCGTCATCGAGGCGCAGGCGATCGGCCTTGGCGCCAGCGGCGCCGTTTCGGTGCGGCTCGCCGCCGATCTGCCGGCGCCTGGCGCCCCGATCGTCGTCAACGGCGAGACCCGCGGCTTCGACCTCGCCGACATCGCCTCGGCGGCGGGCCGCGACGATCTCGACCTGTCGGGCACGTTCGGGCTGACCGGCGCCGTCACCGTCGACCCCGAAAAGGGCCTGACCGCCGCCGGCTGGCAGGTGACGCTCGGCCCGTCGCTGCATGTCGGCGACAGCGATCTCGATGCGCTCGCAGCCCCCGTCCGGCTCGACTTTACCTGGAACCCGGAGAAGCGGGCGATATCGGTCAACCCGTCGCCGGTCGTCCTCAGCAGCGGCTATCTGCTCGTCCATGGCGAGGTGGTGCCGCCCCGCGATGCCAACCAGCTCTGGACCTTCGACGTGGCGCTCGAAGGCCAGGACGTGCTGAGCGGCATTCGCACCACCGAAGGGCGGGTGGCCGGCAGCTACGACGCCAAGGCGGCGCTGTTCGTCATGGACGACATGCACGTCGAGGGCGCCGGCATCAGCTTCACGGCGGCGGCGCGGGCGTCGCACCGGGACGGCGGCTCCTTCGCCGTCCTGTCGGGCGTATCGCCGCGCCTGCCGGCCGCCGCGCTCAAGGTGCTCTGGCCCACGACGGTGGCGCCCGAGGTTCGCGACTGGGTCGGCAAGCACATCCATTCCGGGCTGATTTCCAACGCCACGGTGGACCTCTCCGTGCGCGGCGACCGGATGGCGGGCGGCAGCGTCGTGCCGGACGCGACCATCGCCTTCGATTTCTCCGAGGGCGCCTTCATGCCGTTCGACGGCGCGCCGCTGATCCACGATGCGATCGGGCGCGGCAAGCTTTCCGGCAACCGCTTCGAGATCGCCGTCGACAGCGGCTGGGTCGATCTCGGGGACGGGCGGCGCCTCGACATGGGGCCGTCCACCTTTGTGGTGCCCGCCGTCGACGCCAAGGTGCCGGACGGCGAGGTGACGTTGCGACTGTCCGGCCCGGCGGCGGCCGGCATCGCCCTGTGGAACCGCCTGCCGTTCGCCGAGGCGGCCGATTTTTCGCCGGATCCCGCCGACGTCGCCGGCGACGTGAAGGCCGACCTGTCGATCCGCCTGCCGCTCGCCGACGACATAGCCGACACCGATATCGTCTATAACGGCCGGATCGACCTTTCCGGCTTCGATCCGGGCACGCCGATCAACGGCCGGGCGGTGAAGCGGGGCAACCTGTCGATCGAGCTCAGCGACGGAACGGCGCATGTCAGCGGCAAGGCGCTGATCGACGGCGCGCCGGCCGATGTTTTCCTGACGCGGCCGCTGTCCGGCGAGGGCGAGGCGAAGTCGGTGGTGAAGCTCGATCTCGACGCCGCCGCCATCAAGGGCTACGGCCTCGATCTCGGCGATATGCTCGACGGCGTCGTTTCGGTGGAGATGACCGACAACGGAGCGTCGCGCCATGTGTCGGTCAACCTCGCCAAGGCGGACGTCAACCTGCCGCTGGTCGGCTTCCGCAAGCCAGCCGGCAAGCCGGGCACGCTGGCCTTCGATCTGTCGGCCCGGTCGGGCGGTACCGCCGTCACCAACCTTGCCCTGAAGGCGGGCGCGGCCGAGGTCGAAGGCCAGGTCAGCCTCGACGGCAATGGCGACTTCGTCGGCGCCAACCTCACGAAGTTCAATTTCTCGGCCGCCGATCGTCTGGCCCTCAAGGCATCGGCGGGCGACGGCGCTCTCAAGGTCACCGTCAACGGCTCCCGGCTCGATGCGCGCTCGCTGGTGGGCAGCCTTCTGCGCCGGACCACCGGCACCGGCATTCCCGGCGACATGGCGCTCGATCTTTCCGCCGCCATCGCCAACGTGTCCGGCGAAGGGGGCGAGCAGCTCGATGGGCTCAATCTCTCGTCGGCGATCTCGGGAGGCAGGATCAATAATCTGTCGCTGACGGTGCAGACGTCGGGCGGCGGCTCGGCGTCGGCGACGCTGCAGCCCGGCGCGCGGGGACGGGATCTCAAGGTTGAGGCCGGCGAAGTCGGGCGCATTCTGCGCTTTCTCGGCGTCTACCGGCGCGTCTACGGCGGGCGCGCCACGCTCGCCGGCGTTATCGACGACAGCGGCATCCTCACGGCCGGCATCGACGGCAACCACTGGAAGGTGGTGGAGGAGCCGGCGCTGGCGCAGCTCTCCACCGCCTCGCGCAACGGCCCGACCGAGGGCTTGTCGACGGCCGACATCGGCCGGCTGATCTTCGACGTCAAGTTCGGCAACGGCGTGCTGTCGATCGGCGAGGGGTTCATCCGGACCGAGACGGCGGGTCTCACCATGGCCGGCGACGTCGATTTCTCGAGGAACGCGCTGCGCCTTGCCGGCAGCTATCTGCCGGCCAGCCAGCTCGACAGCGTGCTGGCGGCCATCCCGCTGCTCGGCCAGACGATCTTTGCCGGCGGCGGCCGCTCCGGCCTGCTCGGCGTGTCCTACCGCCTGAGCGGACCGATCGACGCGCCGTCGCTGTCGGTCAACCCGCTGTCGGCGATCGCTCCGGGCATCTTCCGCCGCCTGTTCGAGCTGAAATAACGACGCGGCGGGTAAGTTCTATTCAGAATATTGGCGATAGACTTCCCGAGACCGGGCGACGCTATAGTCCGGATGGGGACGCGCGCACGTCGGCGAATGCCCGGAGAGGGTGGAGCGCTGCGCGGCATGCCTTACTTGGATGACCCAACCACGGATTGGCAATCATGTTCGCTTTGCTGATTTTGCAGTTGATCGCCTTCTCGCTGTTTCCGCTTTATTTCACCACGCTCTCGGGCCCGCTGCGCCAGATCCATTTCTACATCTACATTTCGCTCGTCCTGCTGATCGGCGGCTTCATGGGGAATGTCTACTCGCTGCCGGTTGCCGACGGCGTGGTCATCTCGGGCGGCAACCTGTGCTACGGCGCCTTCATGATGACGTCGGTGATGTTCGTGTGGGTTGAGAAAGACGCTTTCATCCTGCGGCATCTGGTCCGTCTCGTCATCATCGTCGACATCTTCAACATCGTCTTCTCCTTCCTGACCCAGTCCATTCTCAGGACGGACGGGGTCATCAACCCGCACGGCGTTCCTCCCGGGATGTTCGAGACTTCGACGTTCCTGATCGCCCTCGGCGGCGTCCTGATCATCGCCGAGCTTCTGCTTCTGCTGTTCATCTTCGAATTCACCAGGAAGAGAAAGCAGGCGCTCCCCGTCACCGCCGCGATCTACATTCTTTCCTTCGTGCTGGTCCTGGTGCTGGACGGCATCGCCTTTCCCTTCATCGCCTTCGGCATCAACGCGGAAATCGCCGCCATCGTCTTCGGAGGGCTTACGGGGAAAGTGCTGATCGCCATCGCGTTCGGCATGCCGCTCGCCCTGTTCGTGCTGTGGAAGCGGCAGGCGTTCGTCGACTATCTGGAGGCCGACACGATCCGCTGGCGCCTTCTCGCCTCCAGCAGCGCCGACCTGATCAGGGAAATGGCCCGGAAGGACCAGGACGTCCAGCGCGGCGATATCGTGTTCAAGAATTCGACCGATGGCCTTGCCGTCGTCGCCCACACCGGCGCCGTGCTCAAGGCCAATCCGGCTTTCGAGCGGATGCTGGACATCGGCGACGGCGCCGCCGGTTCCTATCCCGCCCATTTGCAGGAGGCGTTCTGGAGCGACGGCAGGCCCGTCCCGCTGCCGGAGGGTCCCAAGGAGACGTGGCGCCGGGAAGTGATGTTCGGGCAGGGCAGGAACCGGCCCGGCATCCTGTCGATAACGCCGGCCGGGGAGGGCGCCGGGGGCGGCGAGACCTACGTCTATTCGTTGACGGACATAACCGAACAGAAGAACGCCCAGGAGCGGTTGGAGTACCTTGCCTCGCACGACCAGTTGACCGGCCTCGCCAACCGCCGCGTTCTCGATCGATGCCTTGCCGAGCTGCGGGACGACGCTTTCGCGCTCATCATCATCGATCTCGACCACTTCAAGGACGTGAACGACAGCTATGGGCATGGAGCCGGCGATCGTGTTCTCCAGGTCGTCGCCGGTCGGCTGGAGGCGATCCGGGAGCAATACCTGAAGCCGGGCGACACGCTGTGCCGCACCGGCGGCGACGAATTCGCGCTTCTCGTCCGTTCCGGCGATAGCGGCTTCATCGAAGGCATCCTCGAGAAAATCCAGACGGCGCTCGGCCAGACCGTTTGCATCGACGACAATCTGGAAGTGTTTTCCTCGGCGACGCTCGGCGTGAGCTACAAGCCACGGGCCGGCGATCGTGACGCCTTCCTCGAAGCCGACGCGGCCCTCTACGAGGCCAAGCGCAACCGGCGCGGCTCGGTCGGCGTCTACGAGGACAGGCTGACCGCCGAGAGCCAGAAGAAGATGAAGCTGGGCGTCAAACTGAAGAACGCGCTGGCGAACAACCTGCTTGAGGTGCACTACCAGCCGCAGTTCGATGCCGTCAGCCACAAGCTGCGCGGGGTCGAGGCGCTTGCCCGATGGACCGATCCGGAGCTCGGCGTGGTGCCGCCGAGCGACTTCATTCCGGTGGCGGAGGGAACCAGCCTCATCGAAGCCCTGGGCGAGTATGTGCTCGAAAGAGCCTGCCGGGATGGCCGGGAATGGCTCGGCAGCGGCTACGCTCCCATCACGGTGTCGGTCAATGTATCGGCAAGCCAGCTCCGATTCGGCGGGTTCATATCCGTCCTGTCGAAGACATTGGCGAAGACGGGCTTTCCGGCCGGCAATCTGCAAATCGAGATAACCGAATCCTCCTATATCGAACGCGAGAACGAGGTGACGCCCCTTCTCAAGGAACTGAAGGAGCTGGGCGTCAGCATCGCCATCGACGATTTCGGTACGGGATATTCGTCCTTTTCCTATTTGCGGGAAATGCCGTGGGACTGCATCAAGATCGACCGCAGCTTCATCACCGACATTCCCCGCGACACGCAACAGTGCGGGCTGGTGTCGACGATCATCACGCTGGCAAAGGTGATGTCGTTCAAGGTGGTGGCGGAAGGCGTTGAGACCCGGGGGCAACTGGATTTCCTCACCGCCTGGGGATGCGACCTGATCCAGGGATATTATTTCGCCAAGGCCCTTCCCAAGGAAAACCTCCTCGCCATGCTGCCTCGCGACAGCGAGAGCGTCGCTCTTCAGCCGGGCCTCTGACGACCGGTATCAGCACCCTCGGCTCGCTGCTGGAGATCGTCGACGGAGTCGCGGTAGCCAGGTCGCGAACGCCCGACCGTGGCGCTTGCCGGACGAGGCGCATGATATAATAATTCTCTTATTTTCCATAGTAAGCATAAACGTACCGAACTGTGTCGTGCCAGGCCATGCCTATAGCTGGCTGTCTGCGGCGAGGATTTGCACAAAATAGTGCCATATTTCGGTAGGTCTGCGAATTGAACCGATTTATTCGGCCGTCTTTATGATTGACTATATGTTCCATATAATTTGAAAATAGATCCGTTCATTCTGAGCGATCGATGTGCGTATCGAGGTCATTCGGAAGCAGGCAACGCGAAGCGCTGTTCGGTCGGAGGGGGCCGGGGGCTGCGGGTTAGTACGCGGCGCAAGCGTTCCGACGGAGGAGGACAGAAATGCAAGGAGAACCCGGATCGGTCGAGCGCGTACCGGATCGTGCCGAAGTGGAGCGGCTTGTTTCGATCACCCCGGCCTCGGGAAGACCGCGGTCGATAGGGTTTCTCGCCGCCGTAGCCACCTTCGGCTCGCTGCTGTTCGGCTACGATACCGGCGTGATCGCCGGCGCCTTGCCATACATGGTGCTGCCGGAGGCTGCCGGCGGTCTTGGCCTCAACGACGTCGAGATCGGTCTCGTCGGCGGCTTGCTCGCCGTCGGTGCCGCCTTCGGCGCCATCTATGGCGGCTGGCTGTCCGATCGTTACGGCCGCCGTCACAACATTCTGCTGCTTGCGGCCATTTTCTTCGTTGCCGCCTTTGGATGCACCTTTGCGCCGAACGTCTGGGTTCTCTATTTCTTCCGCATCCTGCTCGGTTTCGCCGTCGGCGGCGCCTCGTCGACGGTTCCCAACTATCTTGCGGAAATGGCTCCGAAACGGGTGCGCGGGCCGCTGGTGGCGATCGACCAGTTCATGATCGTCGGCGGTCAGCTTCTCGCCTACGTCATCAATGCCGTGGTCGTTGGCTACAAAGGCGGGCCGAGCGTCGTCGTCGACCACGATCCGAGCGGTCAGTTCGCCCAGGGAGCGCTCGGCGCCTGGGACCTGCTCTCGCATACCGTCGGCCTGGTGGTGACCGGAGGCAACGGCGAGACCTGGCGCTGGATGCTGGTGGTGGCGACGCTGCCGGCCGTTGCCTTGTGGATCGGCATGCGCATGATGCCCGAATCCTCGCGCTGGTACGCGGCCAACATGCATTTCGTCGAGGCCATCGGCGCTCTGAAGCGGGTGCGCGGCGATCGGGACGACATCGCCGACGAAATCGACGACATGGTCAACCTGCACCGCGTCGAGACCCAGGAACGCTGGACGCTGCGCCAGGTGCTGACCGTTGGCTGGACCCGCAGGATCCTGGTCATCGGCCTGTTCCTGGGGTTCTTCGACCAGCTCACCGGCATCAACACGGCCATGTACTACCTGCCGACGATCCTGCACGCCGCCGGCTTTTCGTCCGCCGACGCCATCCTGCTCAACGTGGTGAGCGGCTTTGCCTCGCTGGTCGGTTCGGCGGTGGGTTTCCTGCTCATCGCCAGGTTCGCGCGCCGGCAGGTCGGCATCTACCAGGAGGCGGGCATATCGGTGTCGCTGCTGCTGCTGGCGGCCACCTTCGCCATCGGCATCCAGCCGTATCTGGCGACGGACGGCACCCTGCAGGGGGCGCCGGGGGCCGCGCCGTGGCTGGTGCTGGCTATCGTCTCGGTGTTCGTGTTCATCAAGCAGAGCGGCACGGTCACCTGGGTCATCCTCGCCGAGATGTTCCCGGCCCGCATCCGCGGCACGGCCATGGGCGTCGCCATCGGCGGCCTGTGGATCATGAACGCCATCGTGACCTTCGCCTTCCCGATCATGGTCGCCGGCATCGGGCCGGTATGGACCTATATCGTCTTCGGGCTGATCAATGTCGGCGCGCTGACCTACTATGTCCGGGTGGTGCCCGAGACAAAATACTCCTCGCTAGAAAGCCTCGAACTGCATTTCCGCCGGAAGTACTCGACCGAGGAGGAACTGGAAGAAATCCAGGTTTCGGCGCTGACGAAACCGTCGGACCTCTGACGGCTTTCAGCGATCATTACCGTATGCCGGAACTCTCGATCAGCCGTTCCATCGGTCGAACTTGTGCGGATCGACCCCGAGGATGCGCAGATCCCGATCATCCGGACGACGGTGCGCGGCGCGCTCGGCGTTCACCCGGGCCGCCGCGCCGAAGATTTGGCCGATCCTGAGCAAACCCTTCATCCCGTTCATCGCCGTCAACCCCTTCTTTGGTCATATGAGTAGCATCGACAAAATGGGGTTCGGCATCAGTCAAGACAACCGGATTGAACGCAGACCTGGACGCCACTCTCCGCATATCCGAACGGATATCCGGCGGCGGTTCACTTACAAACCCTATATCGCGGCGGATGCCCCCGGCCGGAGCCGAGGGCGATCTCCTTGCCGCCGCTTATACCGGCTTCAGCAGCACGTGCTTCTTCTTGCCGAGCGACAGCTTGATGACGCCGTCGTCGGTCAGGCTCCGAAGCGTCAGCGTTTCCTTGGGGTCGGTTACCGTGCGGTCGTTGATCTTGAGGCCGCCGCCCTGGGCGGAGCGGCGGGCATCGCCGTTGGAGGCGGCGAGGCCGGCCTGGACGAAGGCCGTCAGCACGCCGACGCCGGCCTCGAGGTCGGCCTTCGGCACCTCGATGGTGGGCAGGTCGTCGGTATGAACGCCTTCCTCGAAGGTGAGGCGCGCCGTCTCGGCCGCCGCTTCCGCCGCCTCGCGGCCATGGACGACGGCGGTCGCCTCGGTGGCCAGCACCTTCTTGGCCTCGTTGATCTCGGCGCCGCCGAGCGCGCCGAGCCGGGCGATTTCCGACAGGGGCAGGCGGGTGAAGATCTTCAGGAAGCGGACGACGTCGGCATCCTCGGTATTGCGGAAATACTGCCAGAAGTCATAGGGGCTGAACAGGTCGCCGTTGAGCCAGACGGCGCCGTTGGCGGTCTTGCCCATCTTCTGGCCCGACGCGGTGGTCAAGAGCGGCGTCGTCAGCGCGTAGAGCTGCGGGCCGTTCATGCGGTGGCTGAGGTCGACGCCGTTGACGATGTTGCCCCACTGGTCGGAGCCGCCCATCTGCAGAATGGTGCCGTAGCGGCGGTTGAGCTCGACGAAGTCGTAGCCCTGCATGATCATGTAGTTGAATTCGAGGAAAGACAGCGACTGCTCGCGGTCGAGGCGCAGCTTGACGCTGTCGAAGGACAGCATGCGATTGACCGAGAAGAAGCGGCCGACGTCGCGCAGGAACTCGACGTAGTTGAGCTTCAGCAGCCAGTCGGCGTTGTTGACCATGATGGCGTCGGTCGGGCCGTCGCCGTAGCGCAGGATGCGGGCGTAGACCTTCTTGATGCTCTCGATGTTGGCGGCGATCTGCTCGGGCGACAGCAGCTTGCGCTGGTCGTCGCGGAAGGAGGGATCGCCCACCATCGAGGTGCCGCCGCCCATCAGGCTGATCGGCCGGTGGCCGGTCTCCTGCAGCCAATGGAGCATGGTAACGGTGATGAGGTTGCCGATGTGGATGGATGTGGCCGTGGCGTCATAGCCCACATAGGCGGTGATCGGACCCTTCATGCACGCCGCGTCGAGACCTTCGGGGTCCGAGATCTGGTGGATGAAGCCACGCTCGTCGAGCGTGCGCAGGAAATCCGACTTGAAGCCGCTCATCTTTCTTACCTTTGGTTTGTCCGCGGACCGGAATTGACGTATCAGTCCGCTGGGCTTCCTATCAGGATCGAAACGGGATTTCACGGGGTATGAGGTCAAAAATGTCGGACGATTCGGCCACGTGGGCACTCGGCCTGATGAGCGGTACGTCGATGGACGGCGTCGACGCGGCGCTGATCCGCACCGACGGCGAGGGGATCGCCGCGTTCGGACCGACGCTGTTCCAGGCCTATGGCGACGAGGAACGGGCGGTTCTGAGGGCGGCGCTGAAGGATGCGCACGGCATGACCGCCCGCGAAGACCGCTTCGGCAGACTGGCCGAGGCGGAAACCGTCGTCACCGATGCGCACGCCCACGCGGTGGCGGTGCTGCTGATCGCCGCCGAGAAGAAGGGCATCCGGCCGGAGGTGATCGGCTTCCACGGCCAGACGGTGCATCACGCGCCCGACCGCGGCTTCACCGCCCAGATCGGCGATGCCGGCGTGCTGGCCGAGCGCTTCAACCTGCCGGTGGTCTACGACTTCCGCTCCGCCGACATCCGCCAGGGCGGCCAGGGGGCGCCGCTGGTGCCGGTCTATCATCGGGCGCTGGCCCGGAAGGCCGGGCTGACGCCGCCGGTCGCCTTCCTCAACATCGGCGGCGTCGCCAACGTGACGCTGATCGGCGAAGACGGCGCGCTGACCGCCTTCGACACCGGCCCCGGCAACGCGCTGATCGACGACCTGGTGTTCAACGCCACCGGCGCCCGCTTCGACGTCGACGGCGCGATCGCCGCGCAGGGGCGGGTGGACGCGAACGTGCTTGGCCAGCTGATGGATCACCCGCATTTCGAGACGCCGGCGCCCAAGTCGCTCGACCGCAACACCTTCCGCGCCGATGCCGCCGCCGGCCTGTCGTTTGCCGACCGCGTGGCGACGCTCACCGCCTTTACCGCCGAGGGCGTCGCCGCCGGCCTGCGCCTCGCCGGTGCGCCGGTCCGGACGGTGATCGTGTCGGGCGGCGGCGCCCGCAACCCGGTGATGGTGCGGATGATTGCCGAACGGAGCGGCGTCGAGGTGGTGCCGGCCGGCAACGTCGGCTTCGACGCCGACTTCGTCGAGGCGCAGGCCTTCGCCTATCTCGCCGCGCGCCGCCTGAAGGGCCTGCCGTCGACCTTCCCGACCACTACCGGCACGCCGGTGCCGGTGGTTTGCGGCGAGATCGCCTGATCTTCTGGAGCGATGCATGCTCGCCGAGGCCCTCCTGTTCGCCGTCGCCCGCCTGACCTCGCCGAGAAGTCGCGCCGCCGTCATCCGGGATGCCGTCGGGCTCTGGGCGCGCGCCCGCCGCTGCCGTGCCGCCTGGGCCGAGCACGAGGCGCGGACGCGGGCGGCGATCGACCGGGCGATCGACGGCGTCGCGGTTCGCCGCACGGCGGTGGTGCTCGGCTCGGGGCTGCTGCGCGACGTGCCGATCGACCGGCTCTCCAGCATGTTCGACAAGGTGGTGCTGGTCGACATCGTCCATCTGCCGACGGTGCGGCTGAAGGTATTGCTGCGCCGCTATCCCAACGTCAGCTTCATGACGCGGGATATTTCCGGCTATGACCGGCTGGCCGAGCAGTCGTGGATCAAGCTCGCCACCGGGCAGGACGACCTCGGCGTCCGCCTCGATCCCCTAGGCTTTCTCCGCAAGATCGATGAGCTCGATCTGGTGATCTCGGCCAACGTGCTGTCGCAGGTTGCCGTCGGCGCCCGGAAGCGCCTGGAAGAGAAAGACCGGAAGGCCAAGGACCGCAAGGCGCGCTTCATGCCGGAGGATACGGTGGCGCAACTGGTCGCCGGCCACCTCGACGGTCTGGCGCAACTGCCCTGCAAGACGGTGATCGTCACCGACGTTTCCTATGTCCGGCGCCGACGCGACGGCACCATCGTCGACACCGGCGATCTTTTATACGGCGTCACCCCGCCGTTTCCCTTCGACACCTGGGATTGGCCGGTGGCGCCGTTCGGCGAGGAGGCGGCGGACGAGGAGCGCGTTCACCGGGTGATCGCCGCCGAGGACGTGGCCGTCGACCTGTGACGGGCTATGGATTTGTTTCTATATATAATTCGTCGTCACGACCTGCGCGGGTGAACCATCTCGGAGCGGAAAAGACTCTCCTCAGAACCGCCCCTCGGTGGGCTCCACCCACCAGCCGGGGTGGTCGGCAGCGAGACGCGCGCCGGCCATTCTCGCATCTGCCTCATCGTCGAACAGGCCGAAGCAGGTGGCGCCCGACCCCGACATGCGGGCAAGCCGGACGCCCGGCAGATCGGCAAGCGCGGCGAGCACGTCTGCGATCGCCGGGGCGATGGCCTTGGCCGGCGGCTCGAGGTCGTTGCGCGTCCCGGCGGCGAGGAAGGCCGCGAGGTCCGTCCCCGTGCCGAAAGCGGGCAGGGCGGGAAGCGGCGGATTGTCGCGCCGCCCGAGCGCCCGGAAGACGGCGGGCGTCGATACGCCGACGCGCGGATTGACCAGCAGCAGGCCGAAGGCGAGCTTTCCGGCCGTCGGAGCGATGCGTTCGCCAACGCCGGCGACGCGGGCCGGCCGGCCGTCGAGGCACATGGGCACGTCGGCACCCAGCGACAGGGCCAGGGCAGTGATGGCCGGATCGTCAAGTGAGCGGCCGTACAGCCGGCAGAGGCCGCGCAGGGTGGCCGCCGCGTCGGCCGAACCGCCGCCGATGCCCGAGGCGACGGGCAGGCGCTTCACGAGGCCGATCGCCAGCGGGTCGGTTCGTCCATCCAGTTCGCGGAAACCGCGCAGGGCCCGCAGCACGAGATTGTCGCCATCGGCGCGGAGATCGCCAGCCATCGGCCCGTCGATGACGAAGCGGTCGGCGTCGCCCGGCGTCAAGGTCACCGTGTCGCCGATCCCGGCGAAGGCGACGAGCATGTCGAGGTCGTGATAGCCGTCGGGCCGCCGCCCGACGACATGCAGCGCGAGGTTGACCTTGGCGCGGGCCTCTTCGACGACCGGCATTTCCCGTCGATCCCGGCCGGTCAGGGCGTCGCCTGGGCCGGCTTGGTGTCGACGGTCTCGGCGGCGGCCTTGCCCGTGCCGTCTTCCGCGAGGCCGTGCTCGAGCTTGGCCTCGATCTTGGCGAGGTCTTCCGGTTCGGGCTTGCTGGCCTTGGCGTGGTTCCACTGGAAGCGCGCCTCGATGCGGCGGCCGACCTGCCAGTAGGCATCGCCGAGATGGTCGTTGATGGTCGGATCGGACGGCATCAGCGACACCGCCCGTTCGAGCTGGCTGACCGCCTCGTCATATTCGCCGAGCTTGTAGTGCGCCCAGCCGAGGCTGTCGACGATATAGCCGTCGGTCGGGGAAAGGCTGACCGCCTTCTCGATCAGGGCCATGCCGTCCTTGAGGTTCATGCCCTTGTCGATCCAGGAGTAGCCGAGGTAGTTGAGGACCAGCGGCTGGTCGGGCTTGAGTTCCAGCGCCTTCTTGAAGTCGGCTTCCGCCTCCGGCCAACGGTTGGTCCGCTCGTAGGTGATGCCGCGGTTGTAGAACACCTGCCAGTCCTCGGTCTGCGGCTGGCTGCCGATGGCCCGGATGGTCCGCGTATAGACGTCGGCCGCCTCGGCGAACATCTTGCGCGTCCTCAGGATGTTGCCGAGGCCGTTCAGCGCTTCCTTGTCCTTCGGGTCCTTGCGGATGACGCGCCTCAGCGTGGCCCGCGCCTCGTCCACCTTGTCGAGCGTGTTGTAGTCGAAGGCGATCATGATGTCGGCGTTGCGCCGGAGCGGCGAACGGGCGGAAACCTTGTCGAGAATGGCGATCGCGTCGTTGGGGCGGTTCAGGCGCTCGAAATTCTCGGCGAGCGTGATGCGGGTCATGTCGTCGTTTGGATCGAGCGCCAGCGCGAGCTGCAGGAAGATGACGCCGAAGTCGTTGGTATCCTCGCGCACCACGGCGGTGCCGAGGCCGGACAGGATCTCCGACGCCCCCTCGCTGACCGTGCGGACGCGGGCGGCCGGCCGGCTCTTGGCGTTGATGATGGCGGCCACCTCCTTGAGGAGCGGATGGCCGGGCGCCGAGGCCAGCGCCTTGTCGATGGTGGCCTTGGCGGCGCCATAGTCGCCGTTTCGGGCGAAGGTGCGGGTGGCCGCGTCGATCACCGACACCGGGCCGTCGTCGATGGCGAGCGCCGCCTTGAACTCCTCGGCGGCCACCTCGCCGCGGCCGGCAACCGAGGCGATGAGGCCGGCGTGGTAGTGGCGGAAAAACAGATACCATTTCTCGCCGTCGAGCTTGCCGAGGCGGGCGAGCGCGTCGTCGGTCTTGCCGGCGCCCTGTTCGGCCCAGGCCGACAGGATTTCGACGGCCAGGGTCAGGAGCGGCCCGGAGCGCGCATGCTGGAAAGAGGCGATCGCGTCGGTCCAGCGGCCGGCTTGGAAGTCGTCGAGGCCGATGGTCAGGGCGGCGATCGGGCTGTCGGCGTCGATGGCGCTCAGCCGCTCGGCGAAGGTGCGGACTTCCGTCAACTCGCCAGCGGCGATGTAGAGAGACAGGGCGCGTTCGAGCAGGAACTTGTCGTCGGGCGCGTCGAGCAGCGCCGACGCGAAATAGTCGGCCGAGGCGCGATAGTCGGCAATGCTGCCGGCCAGGCGGCCGGCGAGATAGTTGCCTTCGAGCGAGGAGGCGATGGGCAGCCCGGTGTCCGGCTGCGCCGCCACCGTGCCGCGCGCGCCGGCCGGTAGCGGACCGGCGAGGGTGAGGGTGGCCAGCGCCGCTCCGAGAAGGGGTCCCATGGCGAAGCGTCTGAAAGTCGGCCGGCGTAGCATCATGGGCGAACAATCCCGTCGTCGGTTCGTGGCGGCGCGCCACCATCGCGGCGTCCGAAACAGCCGGCCGCCGACTCCACTAAAAGGCAAAATGGCGGCAAAGGCGTGGCGCTTCAAGCGCGGTGTCGCCTCGCCGGCCAAGAAAGTCGCCGCCGTCCATTGCCATTGCATTCCAGCCGGCAAAGTTCGAAATGAAGCGTCGAACAAACCGAATGCCGGACGCCCCCTTTCATGAATATCGCCTTCCTGCTGGTTCTGCTGCTCGCTCTGGGCGCCTGGCTCATCCGCTGGCGCGGCGCCAGCCTGCGGAGCGACATCGACGCCATCGCCCGTAACTACGGTCTCTTGGCCGGGCTGGGAGTCGTCGCGGCGCTCGCGGTCACCGGTCGTCTTTCGCTCGCCGCCGTCGGCGTGGCCGTGCTGATCTGGCTGTATCGAGCGGGGCTGCTCAGGACGCAACGGCGCGGGCGGCGCGGCCAGCCGGTGCTGCGTTCGCCGATGGTCGAGGTGGTGGTCGAGGGCGACGCCGTCGGCGGACGGGTCGTCGCCGGCGCCTTCCGGGGCAGCGACCTCAATCGCCTCGGCGGGGCGGAGCTGTCCCGCCTCTACGCCGAGACGGCGCGTGACGGCCGCAGCCGCGCTACGCTAGAGATTTATCTCGACCGCCGAATGCCCGGATGGCGTGAGAACATGCAGGGTGAGGCCGCATCGCGGGGCCGTCGAGCGGCGAATGCGGGCGCCATGAGCGAGGAGGAGGCGTACGAGATCCTTGGGCTTCAAAAGGGCGCCGGAGAGGCCGACATCCGGGCCGCCCATCGCCGGCTGATAAAGCGGGTGCATCCCGACCAGGGCGGCTCCACTTTCCTGGCGGTACGTATCAACCAGGCCAAGGACCGGCTTCTGTCCAAACATGTCTAGCTCCCGTTACGCAAAAACAGTGGGTGCCGTTGACTGACTGTGCTTGTCGCGCCGGCTGAAAGGCGGAGACGTGCCTTACGGATCGGACGCGGGGCGCTCCGACCGCCGGAGGGGCGGTCAGAGCCTGATCGTGAAACAGGCGAAGTCGTTCTTCTTCAGGGCCGCGCAGGCGCGGTTGGCGGCCTTCTCGTTCTCGAAGCCGCCGAAGCGCGCCCGCACCACCGTCGAGCCGCCCTTGCTGAACGCCTCGGCGAAGGGACTGGCGGCGGCAAGCTGCGGGGCGGCCGATTTCGCCTTGTCGAGAAGGTCCATGGCGGCGGCCTTCGAGCCGACGGCGCCGATCTGGATGTACCAGCCGCTCCGCTGGCGGGTGGAGGCGGCGGCCGGCGCCTGAACGGCGTCGGTCATGACGTTGGCCGGCTCGGCGGACGCCACCTCGACGGTTTTGCCGGCGGCGCGGCGCGAGTGGACGTCGGCGCGGGCGACGAGGTCGGCCATCGGGTCGCTCTGGGGCGCCGGACCGATGTCGGCGAAGGCCTCGGCGGCGGAGGACGGCAGGTGCGCGTTGGCAAGGCTCGCCGGCAGGGTAGCCGTCGCGAGGCTGACCGGCTCGGGGGACGGGGCGGCGGCGGGAGCGACGACCGGCGCCGGCATGGCGGCGACTTCCGTGGTGTCCGGAGCGACCGGCGGCAGCGGCGCCGCCGGGGCGACCGAGGCGGTCACCAGGGCCGGATCGGGATCGGCGTTGCCGGCGTCGGCGGTCATCGGGCGCGGCAGCGGCGCCGGGTGCGGCGGCAGCGTCGAGGCAACGACGAGGCGGGCCGGCTCGGCCGGCGCCGCCGCGCTGGCGGCCGCCACCTTCGGCGCGTTCATGGCGTCGGCCACGAGCCGGTCGTCATAGCCGCGACCACGCGAAGCCTTGGGCAGGTAGGTGTTGACGAGCTGCACCATATGAGCGTCGCGCTGGGCGGCCGTCTTGCCGCCCATGACGACGGCCATGATCTTGCGGCCGTCACGCTTCACCGAGGTGACGATGTTGAAGCCGGACGCGTTGACGTAGCCGGTCTTGATGCCGTCGACGCCGTTGATGCGGCCGAGCAGGTTGTTGTGGCTGCCGATGGTCCGGCCGCGGAAATTGTAGGAGCGGATCGAGAACAGCGGATAATATTGCGGGAAGCGGGCCTGCAGCGCCACGCCGAGCTTCATCATGTCGCGCGCCGACGTGTACTGGCCGGGATCGGGCAGGCCGTTGGCGTTGCGGAAGCGGGTGTTGGTCATGCCGATGGCGCGGGCGGTGCGCGTCATGCGGTCGGCGAAGGCCGGCACGGAACCGGCGACATTTTCGGCGATGACGGCGGCGGCATCATTTGCCGAGCGGGTGATCAGGCCCTTGATGGCGTCCTCGACGGAAATCGTCTCGCCGGCGCGCAGGCCGAGCTTGGTCGGCGCCTGCCGCTGGGCGAGCGCGGAGACGCGCAGCGGCGTCGAGAACTTGAAGCGGCCCCGCTCCAGCTCCTCGAAGAGGACATAAAGCGTCATCATCTTGGTGAGGGAGGCGGGATAACGGCGGGCGTCGGAATTGGCCTCGTAGAGCACCTTGCCCGAGGCGGTATCGACGACGATTGCCGCGTATTTCGAAGGAACGACCTGGCTTGGGAATTCCTTGGCCGCGATGGCGACGGTGGAAACGCCCGTCGCGATGACGGCGACGGCGGCGGGAGCCGCCATGCGGTGCAGGACCTTGGAAACAAGACTACGCAAACTCGACAATGGACCGCCCTCTTAACGCCAACCCGGGGACTTCGTCCGTGCCGCTCGGCTGGAACGAAGCCCAATCGACCCGTTCTCCATCCCCTGAGCCCAACGGGCAACGGTCGCAAAATTAGCGGCAACGCGGTTACGGAAGCGTAAAGTTTGAATCGACTTTTCCGGATTCGTAGCGTCCCGAAACAGGACTCGGCATTTTTGGGGGAGTTCGAGGCGAGATCGGCCCGGGTCATGCGAAAAGCTGGGGGCTGCCAGCGATTCACCATATTGCATCATGGCTTGACCTAAGCGAAACTCCTTACCAGATACAGACAGACAGATCGTCGGGCCCGTCACAAGTGCGTGGAGTGTCGGGCCGGACTCCAGATTGGAATTGCGCCCCCGTTGTCCCTGATTCAATATGAGCCAATGATCGGCAAGATCGGGGCAAGCAATCGGAGGGAAAAGGTGGTTGAGGCGGTTCAGGCTGGCGTGACGGGAATGGCACCGGCAGATGTTTCCTGCGCCTTGCCGGACTGTCGTTCCGTGGCCGGCAGGTGGACCGACGGGAAGATGGAAGACGAGACGCGCCGTTCGGTCCTTTCGGCCGACGACGAGGACGGGGAGAGTGGGAACGGGTCTGACTCGGGAACCGGAGTAGCCTCCAAGGTCCTGACAAAGACCAAACGACCGAGCATGTATCGCGTTCTGATCCTGAACGACGACTACACGCCGATGGAATTCGTGGTGCACATCCTGGAGCGTTTCTTCAATAAGGGGCGTGAAGAGGCAACCCAGATCATGTTGCACGTCCACCATCATGGGGTGGGGGAATGTGGCGTCTATACCTATGAAGTCGCCGAGACCAAGGTGACACAGGTGATGGACTTCGCGCGCCGCCATCAGCATCCGCTTCAGTGCGTCATGGAAAAAAAGTGAGGGTCCATCGTGCCATCCTTCTCACGCAGTCTCGAAAAAGCCCTTCATCAGGCCCTCGCTTTCGCCAATGAACGCCGCCAGGAATACGCGACGCTCGAGCATCTTCTGCTGTCGCTGGTCGAGGACCCCGATGCCGCCGCCGTCATGCGCGCCTGCTCGGTCGATCTCGACGTCCTGAAGCGCAACCTCGTCGAATACATCGACACCGAGCTCGACAACCTCGTCACCGAGCTCGGCGAGGAGGCCAAGCCCACCGCCGGCTTCCAGCGCGTCATCCAGCGCGCGGTGATCCACGTGCAGTCGTCCGGCCGCGACGAGGTGACTGGCGCCAACGTGCTGGTGGCCATCTTCGCCGAGCGCGAGAGCCACGCCGCCTATTTCCTGCAAGAGCAGGACATGACGCGCTACGACGCGGTCAACTACATCAGCCACGGCATCGCCAAGCGGGCCGGCATGAGCGAGAGCCGGTCGGCGCGCGGCGTCGACGAGGAAGCGCCGTCGCAGGAGACGCCGCCGAGCGGCGGGCCGGCGGCCGAGAAGAAGAAGGCCGACGCGCTCGATGCCTATTGCGTCAACCTCAACGAGAAGGCGCTGAAGGGCAAGATCGATCCCCTGATCGGCCGGGCCGACGAGATCGCCCGCACCATCCAGGTGCTGTGCCGCCGCTCCAAGAACAACCCGCTCTACGTTGGTGATCCCGGCGTCGGCAAGACGGCGATCGCCGAGGGCCTTGCTCGCCGCATCGTCGACGGCGACGTGCCGGGGGTCCTGAAGGATTCGACCATCTTCGCGCTCGATATGGGCGCGCTGCTCGCCGGCACGCGCTATCGCGGCGACTTCGAGGAGCGGCTGAAGCAGGTGGTCAAGGAGATCGAGAACTATCCCGGCGCCATCATGTTCATCGACGAGATCCACACGGTGATCGGCGCCGGCGCCACCTCGGGCGGCGCGATGGATGCCTCGAACCTTCTGAAGCCGGCGCTGTCCAGCGGCACCGTCCGCTGCATCGGCTCGACCACCTACAAGGAATACCGCCAGTTCTTCGAGAAGGACCGGGCGCTGGTGCGCCGCTTCCAGAAGATCGACGTCAACGAGCCGACCGTCACCGACGCCATCGAAATCCTGAAGGGCCTCAAGCCCTATTTCGAGGAGTTCCACAAGGTCCGCTATACCCAGGACGCCATCAAGACGGCGGTGGAGCTCAGCGCCCGCTACATCAACGACCGCAAGCTGCCGGACAAGGCGATCGACGTCATCGACGAGACCGGCGCCAGCCAGATGCTGCTGCCGGAGGGCAAGCGCAAGAAGGTGATCGGCGTCAAGGAGATCGAGGCGACTATCGCCACCATGGCCCGCATCCCGCCGAAGTCGGTGTCCAAGGACGATGCCGAGGTGCTGGAAGGGCTGGAGACCAGCCTCAAGCGCGTCGTCTACGGCCAGGACAAGGCGATCGCGGCGCTGGCCTCGGCGATCAAGCTGGCGCGCGCCGGCCTCCGGGAGCCGGAGAAGCCGATCGGCAACTACCTGTTCTCCGGCCCGACCGGCGTCGGCAAGACCGAGGTGGCGCGTCAGCTCGCCTCGATCCTCGGCGTGCCCATCCTGCGCTTCGACATGTCGGAGTATATGGAGCGGCATACCGTCAGCCGGCTGATCGGCGCGCCTCCGGGCTACGTCGGCTTCGACCAGGGCGGCCTTTTGACCGACGGCGTCGACCAGCACCCGCATTGCGTGCTGCTGCTCGACGAGATCGAGAAGGCGCATCAGGATCTGTTCAACATCCTGCTGCAGGTGATGGACCACGGCAAGCTGACCGACCACAACGGCAAGCAGGTCGACTTCCGCAACGTCATCCTGATCATGACCACCAACGCCGGCGCCGCCGATCTCTCGCGCGAGCCGATCGGCTTCAACCGGGCCCGGCGCGAGGGCGACGACACCGAGGCGATCAACCGCATGTTCACGCCGGAGTTCCGCAACCGTCTCGACGCCATCATCCCGTTCGGCGCGCTGCCGCCGGAAGTGGTGCGGTCGGTGGTGCAGAAGTTCGTCATGCAGCTCGAGGCGCAGCTCGCCGACCGCAACGTCACCTTCGAGCTCGACGACGCGGCGATCGAATGGCTGGCCACCAAGGGCTACGACGAGCGCATGGGCGCCCGTCCGCTCGGCCGCGTCATTCAGGAGCACATCAAGCGGCCGCTGGCCGACGCGGTGCTGTTCGGCGTGCTGAAGAAGGGCGGCACCGTCAAGGTGTCGGTGGAGACCAACGAGGCGGGCGAGGTCGGCCTCAAGCTCGACTGCCTGCCCGACCCGGCGCTGAAGCGCAAGGTGGAGGAGGTCGACGCCAAGGTGGCCGACGCGCCGGTGCCGCCGAAGCCTCCACGCAAGCGCAGCCCCAAGCAAAGCGCCAAGGCGGAGTAAATCCAGGCGGCCGAAGGTCAATTATGTCGAGAGAGACGGCGCGATCCAAAAGGTCGCGCCGTTTTTCTATCGAGCGAAGAAAGCCGCGACGCCTTCCTTGAACACCTTGTCGCCGGTGGCTCGCATGTGATCCCGATTGGGAATGTCGAGCACCTCGGCGCCGGGGATCATGGCGGCGAGTTCGGCGGCCGAGCCGGCGACGGCGTCCCTGGTGCCGACGGCAACCAGCGTCGGAACGGCGATGCGGGCGGTTTCCGCCGGGTCGATGGGGCGGCCGTAGCCGCGAATGCAGGCGGCGAGCGCCGGCCGGTCGGACCGGGTCTGGTCGGCGAACTGGCGATAGCCGCGGCCGACCGGATCGGCGACGTCGTCGGGGGACGGGGCGAGCAGGGCGGCGGCGATCGGCTCGCGGTCGAGGCCGGTCTTCGCCATGGCGCCGCCGATGCCGCCGAGCACCAGTTTTTCCAGACGGTCGGAATGACGGACGGCGAAATCGACGAGGATGCGGGCGCCCATCGAATAGCCGATGGCCCGGACGCGTTCGAGGCCGAAGTGATCGAGCAGCGCCTCGACGTCGCCGGACATCTTGTCGAGGCGATAGTCCTCGGGCTCGTGGAGCTTGACCGAGCCGCCGTGACCCCGGTTGTCGAGGGCGATGGTCCGGTAGCCGGCCCGGACGAGCCAGTCGATCCAGCCGGTGTCCAGCCAGTTGACGCGGGCGCTGGAGGCGAAGCCGTGGACGAGCACCACCGGCTGGCCGCTGCCCTCATCGAGATAGGCGAAGTCGCCGTCGGCGGTCGAAAAGCCCGGCATGGGACGAACCTCCATCGCGCCGGCGGCGCCGTTCCGCAAAGTCCCGAGCTTTTGCCGCAAAGGGACTGTTCTTGTTGTCATCTTGCCGGTATGCTTCGGGAACTCACGGATTTCAACAAGGGTATCGTGCATGGCCGACACTTTCGTGCCTCATTTCGCCAACGACGCCGGGGTGACGACCATCCGGATTGGCGCGAAGGAATTCATGTGCATCGGCGCCAAGCCGCCCTTCGACCATCCGCACATCTTCCTGGAAATGGGAGATGACGTCGAGGTGGTCTGTTCCTATTGCTCGACCGTCTATCGCTACGATCCGTCGCTCAAGCCGACCGAATCGGAACCCAAGGACGCCGCGTGGCAGCCGAAAGCGGCCTGATCCACGCCAAGGATGGAGCTATGCCGGATCACTTACCGGTGGTGGTGGTTGGGGCCGGAATTGCCGGCCTCACGTTGTCCTTGTGTCTTGCGCGGGCCGGCGTGCGGGTCACGGTGATCGACAGGGCGCCCGAACTGAGGGAGGTCGGCGCCGGTCTGCAACTGTCGCCCAACGCCTCGTCGATCCTCTTTCACCTCGGGCTCGGTTCGGCGCTCGACGCCACGGGCGTGCGGCCGGAGGCGGTGACCATTCGCGACGGAGCGAGCGGCCGCCTCATTCTGCGCATGCCGCTCGGCGAGGCGATGGTCGAGCGCTACGGCGCGCCCTATATCGTCATCCACCGCGCCGATCTCCAGGGAACGCTGCTCGCCGCCGTCGAGCAGGAGCCGCGCGTCACCCTGCATCTCGGCGTCGACATCACGTCCATCGGCGAGGATGAAGGGGGCGTGGCGGTCGAAGGCCGCGAGGCGGGCGAGCCGGTGCGTTTTGCCGGCTGCGTGCTGGTGGGCGCCGACGGCGTCCGCTCCATGGTGCGCGAGACGGTGATCGGCGGCGGCCCGGCGGTCTACACCGGCCGCACCGCCTGGCGCGCCACTTTCGAGGCCGAGGGCTTCTTCGCCCAGTCCTTCCGGCACAACGAAACCGGCCTCTGGCTCGGCCGGCATGCCCATCTCGTCCACTACGCCATCGATGCGGGACGGGAGATCAACCTCGTCGCGGCCATCGACGACGCCTGGAACGACGATGGCTGGGACGTGCCGGGCGACCCGGCTCAAGTGCAGGCCGCCTTCGAGGACTGGCCGGAGCCGGTCAGGAAGCTGGTCGCCATGCCGGACAACTGGCGGAAGTGGGCGCTCTGCGAGGCGCCGCGCAACACGCCATGGACCAAGGGGCGGACCGTGCTGATCGGCGACGCCGTGCACGGCATGCCGCCCTTCGTCGCGCAGGGCGCGGCGATGGCCATCGAGGATGCGCGCGTGCTGGCCAACGTGCTGGCGGCCGGCTTCGGCGACGATATCGAGGAGCGGCTCGTCGAGTTCGCGGAGGGGCGCAAGGCACGCACCGACAAGGTGGCGGCCGCCGCGCGGCGCAACGGGTTCGTCTACCATCTCGGCGGAGCGCCGGCCAAGGCGCGAAACCTCGGCATGCGCCTGCTCGGCGCCGAGCGGCTCTTCAACAACATGGATTGGATTTACGGCTGGCGTCCGGTAGAAGGCTAGTCCTTTCCACGGATTCCCACCATGACGCCACCCGCCCAGGACCGTTTCGACCGGCGCCGCCTCGCCGGTCTCGCCGCCGCGATCGGAGCGATCTCGGCGGTCGGCACCTCGCTGTCGCTCGGCATGCCGCTTCTGGCCGTCATCCTCGAGCAGCGCGGCCATTCCAGTTCGACCATCGGTCTGGTGACGACGGCGGCCGGCGTCGCGGCGCTGCTCAGCACGCCTTTCGTGCCGGCGCTGACGCGGCGGTTCGGCGCCGCCTGGGTGCTGCTGCTGGCGGTGGTGCTCGGCACCGTCACCTTCCCGCTGTTCTACGTCTTCGATTCGATCGCCGTCTGGTTCGTGCTGCGCTTCGTCTTCTCGCTCTGTCTCAACACGGCCTTCATCGTCTCGGAATTCTGGATCAACGCGCTGGCGCCGGCTGAAAAGCGCGGCTTGGTGATGGGCGTCTACGCCACCATCCTGTCCGTCGGCTTCGCGGTGGGGCCGGCGATCCTCAGCCTGATCGGCTCGGAGGGCTGGCTGCCGTTTGCCGTCGGCACCGGACTGATGGCCGTGTCGATCCTGCCGATCGTCGCCGGCTTCCGGGCCGATCCGCCGATGCACGAGGGCAAGGGCGGCAACTTCCTGCATTTCCTCACCGTGGTGCCGCTCGCTACCTTCGCCGCCTTCACGGTGGGCGCCGTCGAATCGTCGGTGATGAGCTTCTCGCCGGTCTACGGTCTCCGCCTCGGCTACAGCGAGCAGATGGCGGCGCTCCTGGTGATGGCGGTGGCGATCGGCAACATCGTGGCGCAACTGCCGCTCGGCATGCTGTCCGACCGCATGGATCGGCGGCGCCTCCTGCTCTACATCGCCCTCGGCGGCATCGCCTCGGCCGCGCTGGTCGCGGCGGTCTCGTCGGTGATATCCCTGCTCATGCTGGCGATCGGGCTGTGGGGCGGGCTGGTGGCCGGCCTTTACGCGGTGGGATTGACCCATCTCGGCGCGCGTCTTACCGGCAGCGATCTCGCCTCGGCCAACGCGGCGTTCATTTTCATGTACTCGGTCGGCATGCTGGTGGGGCCGGCCGCGACCGGCGTCGGCATGGACGCGCTGGGACCGCAGGGCTTGGTCGTCGTGCCGGTGCTGATCCTTGCCGGCTATGCCGTTTTCGCCTTCGGTCGCATCCGCCGGGTACCCGAGCCAAATGCCGACGGACGGCCAAGCTCGTCTTGACTTTCGGGCGCTTTCGACTAGGGTGCCCGCCGAACGAACGACGCTTCCCGCGTGGGGCGTCCAGCCGCTTTGGCTGTCACCGTCAACAAGCACAAGGAATCGGATGCCATGGCCAAGGCAACGACCATCAAGATCCGGCTCGTCTCGACCGCCGACACCGGGTACTTCTACGTCACCAAGAAGAACTCGCGCACGATGACCGAGAAGATGACCAAGACCAAGTACGATCCGGTCGCGCGCAAGCACGTCGAGTTCAAGGAATCCAAGATCAAGTGATCCGGCCCTGGCCGGCCGCGCCGAGGGCGCCCGGCCCGGACGAGATCGATGAAAAAGGCACCCGCTCCGGGTGCCTTTTTGCTTTTGGGGCCGGCGGCGTCCGCCGCGTCACTTGCCGGGCTTCTCGCCGGCCGCCGGCGCGTCACTGTTTTCCTGCCCGGCCTTTCGGCTATCGTCCTCCGCCTTGGGAGCGGCCTCAGAGGCCGGCTTGTCGTCGGCCGGCGCCGCAGCGGCCGGCGACTCGGCGCACGGGGTCTCCGGCAACAGCTCGAAGTGGGCGATTTTGCCGTTGAGGACGAAGTCGCCGTAGTCGAGACGCATCCTGGAGGAGACGCCGTTCTCCCAGAGGTCGAAGGAGATGGAGTAGTCCGGCGGCTGGTCGCTGCCGGCATCGGCGCCGAAGTAGGAGACGGTGACCGGCCAACGCCGCATGTCGCCGATCGGCTTCTCGCTCTCGTCGGGCGGCGTGGCGCGAGGAGAGCCGATCACCGTCGAGGTGTGGAACACGTGCTGGCCGCCGTCCGAGCCGTCGTAGACATCGTCGGAAAAGACGGTGGCGCCCTTCTCGGCGGCCTCGATGGTCTTGATGAGCTGGGCGGTCGGGAACATCACCGGCTTGTCGATGGTGAACTCGGTATTCTCGGTGAGCTTCAGCTTGACGTTGACCTTGTCGCCTTCGCGGACGGCCGTGCCGTTGACGTCCTGGGTCTGCACGTCGTTGACGAAGGTCTGGGATTTGAAATCGAAGCTCCGGCTGTCGCCACTCTCGAAATTCTTGTTGCGGAGGTCGGTGACCGCCGAGTTGCCCTCGCCGTCGCCGGTTTCCAGCACGAAGCGAAAGCTGACGGTGTAGCCCTCGCAGGCGTTGCCGGTGAATTCGTAGACCATGCGTCCCTTCATGTTGACGCTGAGGTCGCTCATCTGGGGATTGCTCTCGAGGAACAGATCATAGGCGACGCGATGCGGTGCCAGGCCGCCGGCAAACGTCGGCTCGATCAGCGCCGAAAAGGCCCAGGCGATCGCCGCCGATCGGAAAAGCGCATTCTTCATGAGGTCCCCGGCGTGTCTGCAAATGGATTCGTTGAGTATGCGGATGAATGGACACAGGATAGCACGTATAGTCGCGTAAACATCAACCGATCGTATAGCGGGCAGGGCGTGCCTCCAGCCGGCCGGGTTGCCCTCGCCGGCGGGATGGGCGCGGTCGGTGGAGCCGACAGTATCTCCCGGCAAGGCCGGCCGGCGTTGGCGGACGCCGACCAAGTCTATTTCTGCATGGCACCCTTGCAAGGGCGCATAACCGGGCAATACGCTAGAAATTACGTACGTATATAGACATAGAATTAAAGATTGACGGGTAGCGGTTGGCCAAGTTCAACAGTTGGAATCCCGTCATGAACCGCCTGTCCGTGAGTTTGATCCTCAAGTTGGTCATTGGGGTGCTGGTCTCCGCCTCGCTCGTGCAGCTATCGCTTGGCGCATGGAGTTCCTGGCGACATGCGATCGCGAGCGTCAGAATCGAGGCGGTCGCACAGGCGACCTCGTCGATGTTCGACGCGTTGCACAATCTGCGCGTCGACCGGGCCAATACGGTTCGCGGACTTGCGGCCGACGACGCCGCCGGCTTTGCCGAGCAGGCCGACAAGGCCCGCGCCGTTGAGATGCCGGCGATCGAGCAGGCGGTCTCCATCCTGCAAGCGTCCGGCCTGCCGGAGAGCGGCCAACTGGCCGTCCGGCTTCAGGCGGCACACGACCGGCTCAAATCGTTGCAGGAGCAGAGTCTTGCGGCATTCGGGCGGGCCAGGGCCGATCGGCCGGGGGACCTGGCCGGCCAATATACCGCTGCGTCCACCGCGATGATCGATCTCCTGAACGAAACCTCGTCCAGGATCGCCCAGAGCGTCCGCCTGCAGGATGGCTTCACCGATCGTCTGCTCGACATCAAGGCCCTTGCCTGGACCATGAGGAGCGCCGCCGGCGACGCGTCCACGGTGACGGCCGACGCCCTCGGTCCGGCCGGCCCTTCGGCAAATGCGCTTGAAAGCTACCTCACCAACATGGCAAGCGCCCGCGTGACCTGGCAGGCCATCAAGGAAATGAGCGCCGGGGTCGCGTTGCCGCCGGCGTTCGCCGAGGCGGTTGCCGCCGCCGATCGCGACTATTTCCTGTCGGGCAGCGTCGAGCGGCAGACCGACCTGCTCAAGACGGCCATTGCCGGCGGCAAGGCCGACATGGATACGCTGAGCTGGAGCACCTACAACGCACCGCGGCTGACCAAGCTCCTCGAGGTGGCGAACGCGGCATTGACCATTGCCCGGACCAACGCGGTGGCGGCGCGACAGTCGGCGGAGAGAGACTTCTGGCTGCAGACCGCACTCCTCGTCGGCGCCGTTCTGGTGGCGGCCGGCACGATCCTGTTCGTGCAGCGGCGGGTGCTGAAGCCGCTGGAGGTCATTCGCGACCGCATGATGATCCTGGCGCGGGGAGATTTTTCGGTGGACGTGCCCTACCAGACGCGGGGCGACGAGATCGGCGCGCTCGGCAAGGCCATGGCGGTGTTCCGCGACAACATGCAGGAGACCGAGCGGCTGCGCGCCGAACGCGTCGATAACGAGCGCCTCGAAGCCGAGCGCCGGCGCGCGGCGATGAACGAGCTGGCCGATCGGTTCGACCGGGCGGTCGGCGGCATCGTCGAGGTGGTCGCGTCGGCGGCGACCGAGCTTCAGGCCTCCGCCAGGTCGCTCTCGGTGACCGCCGAGGAAACCCAGACGCAGTCGTCGTCGGTGGCCGCCGCCTCCGAACAAGCCTCCGCCAACGTGGCTTCGGTGGCCTCGGCGACCGAGGAGATGTCTTCGTCGGTCGCCGAGATCGCCCGGCAGGTGGCGAAATCGTCCGAGATCGCCTCAAAGGCCGTGGTCGAGGCCGATCATACCAACGAGCGTGTCAGGGGGCTGGCGACCGCCGCGGAGAAAATCGGCGCCGTCGTCGATCTCATCAACAACATCGCCTCGCAGACCAACCTCCTGGCCCTCAATGCGACGATCGAGGCGGCACGGGCCGGCGAGGCCGGCAAGGGCTTTGCCGTCGTCGCCGCCGAGGTCAAGCAGCTTGCCGACCAGACCGCCAGGGCCACCGCCGAAATCGGCACCCAGATCGGCAACATCCAGAACGCCACCGGCGATGCCGCCGCCGCCATCCAGGCCATCGGCGGCACGATCGAGAGCATGAACGACATCGCCTCGTCCATCGCCGAGGCGGTCGACGGTCAGAGCGAGGCGACGAGGGAGATCGCCCGCAACGTCCAGGAGGCATCGGTCGGGTCCGCCCAGGTGTCCGAAGCGATCGTGAGCGTGACCACCGCGGCGGGAGAGTCGAGCGCGGCGTCCTCGCAGGTGCTGTCGGCGGCGGCGGAACTCAGCCAGCAGGCGGAAATGCTGCGGCGGGAAGTGGGGAATTTCCTCGTCACCGTTCGCGCCGCCTGATTTCCCGGGCGGCCGTCCCGGAGAGGACGGACATGGGGTCCGGTTGCCGGTAATCCCCCAGGCCCAGCCTGGGGGCTTCCCCACGACGCCGGAAGCGGTAGATTGCCGGTGGTTCTTTTGATTCCGGCATTTGCTCCGAGGATTGTTTCGGATGGATGCAAATGCCGGAGTCGGCCCGCCGGGCCACCCATTCCGGAGATCTCCCGAAAATGACCAGTTCCGTCGAATCCGCCCTCAACGGCCTCGGCCTGACGCTGCCCGAGGCGATCGCCCCCGTCGCCAACTACGTGCCATATGTCCGCACCGGCAATCTGTTGTTCGTCTCGGGACAGATTTCCAAGACGGCGGCCGGCGCCGCCGTCATCGGCAAGCTGGGCGTCGAAGTCGACGTGGCCGGCGGACAGAAGGCGGCCGAGCTCTGCGCCCTCAACATCCTGGCGCAGGTGAAGGCGGCCGTCGGCGACCTCGACCGCATCGTGCGGGTCGTCCGCCTCAATGCCTTCGTCAATTCCGCGCCGGAATTCACCGATCAGCCGCAGGTCGTCAACGGAGCGTCAAATCTCATCGCTAACGTCCTCGGCGACAAGGGCAAGCACAGCCGTACGGCCGTCGGCGTCGCCGCCCTGCCGCTCGGCGTCGCGGTGGAGATCGACGCCATCATCGAGGTGTCCTGAGGCAAATGACGGATTTTTCCTGGCTTACCGCCCGACCGATCGCCCACCGCGGCCTGCATGACGCCAAGGCGGGACGTATAGAGAATACGCTTTCGGCTTTCGACGCCGCGGCGCGGGCGGGTTTTCCGATGGAGATGGACGTCCATCTCTCCGCCGACGGCGTAGTCTACGTCTTCCACGACGACGTGCTCGACCGCCTGACCACCGGCAAGGGCCCGGTGGCCGGCCGGACGATGGCCGAGCTCAAGTCGGTGCCGATGGTCGGCACCGGGGACCGCATCCCGACGCTGCGGCAAGTGCTCGACCTCGTCGGCGGGCGGACCGGCCTCGTCATCGAGATCAAGAGCTATTTCGCCGAGCGCCAGCGCGACCTCGTCGAGGCGACCGCCCGCGAGCTCGCCACCTACGACGGGCCGGTGGTGGTGGAATCCTTCGATCCGCGCCAGATTCAGGACCTCGCGGAGATCGCGCCCGACCTGCCGCGCGGCATCGTCGCCGACGACGCGGCCAGCGCCGCGGACTACAATCATTATCGCCATGTGGGGCGCGAGGAGCTCGCCACGCTTTCCCACCGCTCCTGGTCGCAATTCCAGTTCGTGAGCTACTGGGTGAGGCTCCTCGGCAACGACGTCAGCCGCCGGGTGCGCGACGAGTGGAAACTGCCGGTGACCGCCTGGACCATCCGCAAGCCGGACGAGCGCCGGGCGGCCACGGATTTCGGCGCCCAGCTAGTGTTCGAGGGCTTCGATCCCGACGCCTGAGAGCCTGCCCGAAATTCTACTGGGGCGGGCATCCAGCATCGAATCCGGTTCTCGTACGCGTCGCCACCTTCGCCCTGGGAGCCCTATAGCGTCGGCTCGCCTCATCCTGCCCGAGGTCCTACGCCTGCGCGTAGGATGACAGAATTATATATAAGAAACATATACATAGATTGTCATCCTACGCGCAGGCGTAGGACCTCGGACCGAAAAAGGCACTCGGTGCCTATAGGGCTCCAAAAGGATAACGGCGCTCTGGGAGGGATGCTTTTCGAGTAGAAGGGTGGAGGCGCCGCGATCGGCGCCCCTTTCTGCGTCAGGCCGTGAGGGCGGCCCGGTTCGCCTCGAGGAAGGCGGCGAGCGGGCGTGGCTTGCGTCCGGTCAGCTCCTGCACGGCTCCCGACGGCTTTGCCAGCAGGCCGGCGCTGTTGGTCGCGTCCATCGACAGCGTCAGCGTGATCAGGAACTCGGGCAGGCCGGCCGCCTTGAGGTTGGCGGCCAGCACTTCGGGCGACAGCCGGACCACGCTGATCGGCTTGCCGAGTATGCTGGAGGCCAGGCCGGCGATTTCCTCGGTGGTGAACGCCTCGTCGCCGGTGATGTCGTAGATGGTCTTGTCGTCGGCCCAGGGGCGAACGAGAGCGGCGGCGGCGGCGCGGGCGCAATCGTCGTGGGCGACATAGCTCACCTTGGTGCCGGGCTTCTCCGACGTGTACCAGGTGCCCTGCTTCAGCACCGCCGGCAGGCTCATGAGCAGATTCTCCTGGTACCAGTGGTTCCGCAGGATGCGGTAGGGGACGCCGCTATCGAAAATGGCCGTCTCGGTGCCGGCATGGTCGCCGGCGAAGAACAGCGGATGGTCGGCGCCGTGAGGGTCGGGGGCGGAGGTGTAGACGATGCCCTTGACGCCCGCCGACTTCGCAGCGGCGACGGCCGCCCGCTGGCCGGCGAGGCGGCTGCCGATGGCGTCCGTCGACACGATGAGCAGGCGATCGACGCCGGCGAAGGCAGACGCCAGCGTCTCCGGCTTGCCGAAGTCGACGGCCCGCACGGTGACGCCGCGCGCGGCAAGATCGGCGAGCTTGCCGGGATCGCGTGTACCGGCGACGAGGTCGGCGGGGGCGATGCCGAACTCGTCGAGAAGAAGGCTGACCACGCTGCGGCCGAGCTTGCCGGCGGCGCCGGTGACCATCAGTTTCTCGCTCATGGACGTTCCTTGCTTTGAGAATGGAATATTGTCTCTTTTCGAGACCACCCCTAGAATAGAGATGATGCCAAGGCGGGCAAGACGGCACTTTGGCCTGCGTTAGTTACCCGGAGGGAACCAGTGATGACGGCAGTTTCCGGCGATGTCGATGCCGTGCTCGACGGCTTTCAGAAGGCCATCGAGGCCGAACCGGATTTCGACGCCTGCCCGGTGCGCGGGGTGCTCGACCGCATCGGCGACAAGTGGAGCACGCTGATGGTGCTGACGCTGGCGCTGCGGCCGCACCGGTTCGGCGAACTCAAGCGGGCCATTCCCGACATCTCCCAGCGCATGCTGACCCAGACGCTGCGCGACCTGCAGCGCGACGGCTATGTGGCGCGCAAGGTGTTCCCGACCACGCCGCCGGCCGTCGAATACAGCCTCACCGATCTCGGCCGATCGCTGATGACGCCGCTGTCGGCGCTGGTCGACTGGGCGATCAGGACGCGCGGCGCGGTCGAGGCGGCGCGCGCGGCCTTCGATCGGGAAAACGTGTAAGGCCGGCTCTCGGTAGCAGGAACCGTTCTGTTTTGAGCCCCAAAGGCTTCATATGGCCTGCAATCAGGCCAAGGTCCCGTTACCCTTACTCTGGAAGGGATCCATCCTCGCGGCGGCCACTGATAGCTGCGACAAAAGGCGGGCCATGTACGTGGCCGTGAGGGGCGTATTCAGAACGTCGGTTATTGCCTGCTGCCGGTGCTCTTCCGCCGTCAGCGGCTTTTGATAATCGGGTGAGTTCTGCCACTCCTCCGTGACCTTTTGGATAGCCGCCCGGACATCGGCCGGGATTTCCTCGGGCGGAATGACCTTGAGAGCATCCAGGGGAATGCGTCGGCCGGTCAGGAAGTCCTCGGGACCGAGGCGGTCTTGATCGGCACCCAGGCGAATCATGTAGACAGGATCGTCGTCGGTCGCTTTACCTTCGAGCCAACGGGTCCGCCGCAGGGTCTTTTCAGCCTCCATTTCATCCCTTGAGAGGAAGCCGTCGCGATCGACGTCGGCTCGTTGGAAAAGGGCATCGATGACCCGCTTGTCATCTTCGGCGCGTGTCGCTGCGTCTGCCTTTCCATATTCCTGCCAATCGAGCAAAGGCCCGAGCATTTCCACATCCAGTGGCGAGGACGGTAGCTCGGACGAACTGAGGCTCTGGTCTCCATCGACATCGAAGGACCGGATGAGCTGATCGATGTCGACCTCGCCCTGGTAGCTCGTTTTCAGCGCGTCCAGCTCATCTTTGCTCAGGCGATTGTCTGCGTTGGTATCGCTCTGCTTCAGGAGGCGTTGCCAGATTTGGCTCGTGATACCGGAAGGTTCCACAACCGAACTCATTTGCCAGCCCCGCGTTGGCGTTCTTTCCGTTCATTCAAGCAGGATGCGGGCCATCCTTCGTGGACGACATTGCCGCCGGGCTTTGGCGCGATCCTGATGAGGATATGGCGTGAGGAACGGTGCGGAAATGGGTCTACGCCGTTGGCGAGTTGCCCAAAATCCCTTGCGGGGCGGCAAAAGCTGCCCCGCAACTATTTCCACCAGGCACGAATTGCCACCTCTGCGTGCAGTCACTCCGCCAGGGCAGCCTTGAGCTTTTCGGCGTGGCCGGTGAGGAGGGCGCTGTCGGCCATCTTGCCGGTGTGCGGACGCAGCGGCACGCCGAGATAGCGCGGCACGACGTGGAAGTGCAGGTGGAACACGGTCTGGCCGGCCGGCGCCTCGTTGAACTGCATGACGGTGGCGCCGTCGGCCTCGAAGGCGGTCACCGCCGCCTTGGCGATCTTCTGCGTGACCTTGATCACCTTGGCGAGGACGTCCGGATCGACGTCGAGGATGTTGCGGGCCGGGGTCTTGGGGAGAATCAGCGTGTGGCCGTCCGACTGCGGCATGACGTCCATGAAGGCGAGGGTGTCGTCGTCCTCGTAGACCTTGTAGGCGGGGATGTCGCCGCGCAGGATCTTGGCGAAGATATTGTCGGCATCGTAAGCGGTCATCGTGCTCTCCCGGGAGGAACTGTCGGGGCGCAAGGTGGTCCCTCGCGCCCGGCCGGTCAATCCCGTTCCTGCAGAGGCCCGCGCCGGAAGGGACCGAGGCCCTCCAGTTCCGCTTCGGCGCGAAGCACGGCGCGCTTCTCGCGGACGAGGAAGTCGGCCACCGCCCGCCGGAAGCCGGCGTCGGCGATGTAGTGAGCCGATCGGGTCGTTTCCGGCAGGTAGCCGCGCGACAGCTTGTGCTCGCCCTGGGCGCCGGCTTCCACCACCGCCAGGCGATGCGCGATCGCGTAGTCGATGGCCTGATGGTAGCAGACCTCGAAATGCAGGAAGGGGTGCTCCTCGATCGCCCCCCAGTTGCGGCCGTAGAGCCGGTCGGAGCCGATGAGGTTGAGCGCGCCGGCGATGTAGCGGCCGGCCCGGCGCGCCATCACCAGCAGGACGCGGTCGGCCATCCTTTCGGACAGCAGCGAGAAGAAGCGGCGGTTGAGATAGGGCGTGCCCCACTTGCGGCTGCCGGTATCCATGTAGAAGGCGAAGAAGGCGTCCCAGTGGGCCTCGGCGAGGTCGCCGCCGGTCACCCACTCGACGCTGATGCCGTCCTGCAAGGCTTCGCGGCGTTCGCGTTTCAGCGCCTTGCGCTTGCGCGAGGCGAGGCGGCCGAGGAAGTCGTCGTAGCTGGCGTAGCCCTCGTTCCTGAACTGGAATTGCTGGTCGAGCCGTTCGAGCCAGCCCTCGGCGCCGAGCGCGGCGGCGCTTTCCTCGTCGACGAAGGTGACATGGGCCGAGGACAGCTCGTAGCGGTCGGCAACGAGCTTCATGCCGCGGGCGAGCGCCCGCCGCGTCGCCTCGTCGGCGGCGAGAAGGCGCGGGCCGGTGACCGGTGTGAAGGGGACGGAAGACTGGAGCTTGGGGTAATACTGGCCGCCGGCCCGCTCCCAGGCGTCGGCCCAGCCATGGTCGAAGACATATTCGCCGTAGGAATGGCCCTTCAGATAGGCGGGCGCGGCGCCGATCAGACGACCGTCCCCGTCCTCCAGCAGCAAGTGGCTCGGCAGCCAGCCGGTCTCGGCCGCGACGCATCCGGAGTCCTCGCAGACGAGCAGGAAATCGTGGCTGATGAACGGATTGTAGGGGGAGGGCGGCCCGTCGCCCGTGAAGCGGATGGCGCCGCGCTGTCCCGTCTGCCAGCCGGGATTGGCGAGGCCATCCCAGTCGGCCTTGCCGACAGCGGCGAGCGTGTCGACGGTACGCAGCGAGAGCGAATGGGGCATGGACTGGCGGAATCGCGGCTCGATAAGGGTTTGTCCCTAGGATAGACCCGACTTGGGCGTCGATGCAAATGCCGGATTTTGCAGTCCAAGCGGTTCGGAAGCTTGCGGGCAGGAAACTAAGGATTAACGGGAAGGGCTCTATCTAGAATTGTCGCTACTGATGGATTTTCCAACGTGTATAAAAGCCAGAAGTTGTCGAAGCGGGAAATGGCGGAGCTGATCGCCCGCCTGAGAAACCCCAACGTCAGGGTCGGCGAGCAGCGCGGTGCGGACCGGCTGAACTGCCACTGGCCGGCTCTGGTTCAGTCCGAACCGCGCGATGTCGCCTGCGTCGTCGAGAATATCAGCCACACCGGCTGCCGCGTCCGTACCGCCGGAACGCTGTTCGCGCCGGGCGACACGGTCATCGTCCGCATCCCGTCGCAGAAGATGGTGCTGGATGGCGTGATCGCCTGGGCGCGCTCCGAGGAAGCCGGCATCCAGTTCAGCTTCGGCGAGGAAAGCCACAACCTGACCGTCTGACCGGTCGCGATCCATTGCCGGAAATGCGCCCCGCCGCGATGCCGTCAGTGCCGGTGGCCGTAGACCTCGGCCGGATCGAAGCGGCGTTCGCCGCCGACGTGCTCGAGCCGCACCGGACCGTCGGCCGCCTTCTGGCCGAGCGGCGCGCGCCGGTAGAAGCAGGACACCTGTCCGGTGTGGCAGGTGGCGCCGGCGCCGTCCACGCGCACGCGCAGCACCAGCGCATCCTGGTCGCAATCGGTCAGCAGCTCCACCACCTTCTGCACGTTGCCGGAGGTGGCGCCCTTGTGCCAGAGCTCGCCGCGCGACCGGCTCCAGTACCAGCCCTCGCCGGTCTCGATGGTCAGCGCCAGGCTTTCGGCGTTCATGTAGGCGACCATCAGCACCTGGCCGCTGTCGGCGTCGACGGTGACGCAGGCAATGGTACCGTCCGGCCCGAAGCGCGGGGTCAGCACGTCGCCCGCCTCGAGCGCCGCCTTGTCGCCGGCGGGCGGGAACAGTTTCGTCTCGGTCATGTCGGGTTCACTTGCCTTCGCCGCGCAGCATCATCATGAAGCGGGCCTGTTCGGTGGGGTCGGTCTTGAAGCAGCCGGTGAAGCGGGCGGTCACCGTCGAGGCGCCCGGCTTCTGCACGCCGCGCATGGCCATGCAGAGATGCTCGGCCTCGATCAGCACGGCGGTGCCGCGCGGCTTCAGCACCTTTTCGATGGCGTTGCTGACCTGGGCGGTCATCGTCTCCTGCGTCTGCAGCCGGCGGGCATACATCTCGACGATGCGGGCGAGCTTGGACAGGCCGACGACGCCGGTGGTGGGATAATAGGCGATATGGGCCTTGCCGATGAACGGCACCATGTGGTGCTCGCAATGGGAATAGAAGGGGATGTCGCGCACGAGGATCAGTTCCTCGTAGCCGGCCACCTCGGTGAAGATGCGGTCGAGCACCTCCTCGTCGGTCTGGCTGTAGCCGGAGAAAAGCTCGGCATAGGCCTTGACGACGCGCTTCGGCGTGTCGCGCAGCCCCTCGCGCTCCGGGTCTTCGCCGGCATAGGCGATCAGCGTGCGGACGGCGGCCTCGGCTTCCTCGCGGCTGGGGCGGCGCGTCGTGCGGGCGCCGGCGGTGAAGATGGCATCGTCCATGCTTGGTCCTTCCTGGGACTCCCGCGCCCGTATCGGCGGAGGCCGCGACGTCCGGCCGTCGCCGCGCTTGGCGGGAGGGCCGTATCAGGCCTATATACGCGCCATGTCCCGCAGTTCAAAGGTGGTTGGCGGCAACGGGACAGTATGCTCCGCCACCCGCCGAAGGTGTCAGCATGCTCGACGATGTCTACAACGCCCACATCCTCGACCTGGCCGGCAACATCGGCCGCGTCGGCCGGCTCGCCGGGCCGGATGCCACGGCGACGCGCCATTCCAAGCTGTGCGGCTCGCGGATTACCGTCGACCTCCGCATGACAGGCGACGTCGTCGCCGACTACGCCCACGAGGTCAAGGCCTGCGCGCTCGGGCAGGCGTCGGCGGCGGTGATGGCCAAAAACGTGGTGGGCGCCACGGCCGCCGAGCTCAGGCAGGCGCGGGACGACATGTTCGCCATGCTGAAGGAGGGCGGCGCGCCGCCGGCCGGCCGCTTCGCCGAGCTCCGCTATCTCGAGCCGGTGCGCGACTTCAAGGCGCGGCACGCCTCGACCATGCTGGTGTTCGAGGCGGTGGTCGCCTGCCTCGACGACATCGCGGCGGCGCGCGTCGCCAGCTAGGGACCAGCCATGTGCGAGTGCGGCAAACGGCATGCAAACGACGGCGCGGTATCGCCTCAGACGCCGGGGCGCCTCGTCGGCCGGGCGGTGATCCGCGTCTATCAGGTGGTTCTGTCGCCGTTGACGGGGCGGCAGTGCCGCCATCTTCCCACCTGCTCGAGCTATACCGACGAGGCGATCGGCCGCTTCGGCCTGTGGGCCGGCGGCTGGATGGGGCTGGCCCGCATCCTCCGCTGCAATCCCTGGGGCTCGTCCGGCTTCGATCCGGTGCCCGAGACGCTCGACCCCGCCTATCGCTGGTGGCGGCCCTGGGTGGGCGCGCGCTGGACCGGCGCCCATATCGATCCGGCCACCAGGCTAGATCGTCGTGCGTCCTGACGGACGCAAAGTGACGATCTAGTTCTTTGTCGTTGCATCGGATTTTCCGAAAACCGGAGTCCACTTTTCGGTCCGATGCTCTAGACTGACGGCTCGCCGGCCGCCTCGGCGCGATGGCCGGACACCTCGGAACCGGCGTTCGGCGACATGCGGGCGTAGATCGGGATGCAGAGAAGGCCGATCACCGCCAGCGCCAGGAAGGCCGGCGCGAAGTCGCCCGGCAGCACGGCCATGTCGCCGCGTATCGACCGGGTGATCTCCAGGGCGGCGGCACCGACCGCGACGCCGAGCGCCGCCGAGATCTGCTGGCCGACCGAGGAGATCGAGGTGGCGTGACTCATGCGCCGGTTGTCGATCTCGGCGAAGGCGAGGCCGTTGAGCGCGGTGAACTGCAAGGAGCGGAAGAAGCCGCCGATCAGCAGCACCGCGAAGATCACCATGTGCGGCGTCTCCTTGCTGAAGGACAGGATGGCGAGCAGGAAGGCGGTGGTGAACAGCGTGTTGATCATCAGCACCATGCGGAAGCCGTAGGCGCGGACGATGCGCGGTGCGGTAAACTTCATCAGCACGGCGCCGGCGGCGGTGGCGAAGGTGAGCAAGCCGCTTTCGAACGGCGTCATGCCGAAGCCGAGCTGGAGAAGCAGCGGCAGCAGGAAGGGAATGGCGCCGACGCCGATGCGGAACAACAGGCCGCCGAGCACCGACACGCGGAAGGTCGGCAGGCGAAACAGCGTCAGGTCCATCAGCGGTTCGGGCGTTTCCACCGCGTGGCGGGCATAGGCATAGAGCGCGGCGGCGCCGAGGATGATCATGACGATGTCGATCCACGACGGCAGCACGCCGATGCCGCTGGCCGCGACGCCGAACACGAAGCCGGCGAGGCCGATGCCGGACAGCACGAAACCGCGCGTGTCGAGCGGCGGCAGGTTTTCTTCCTTGTAGTTCTTGATGAAGATGCTGACGAGGACGAGACCGACGATGCTGATCGGGATGTTGATCCAGAAAATCCAGCGCCATTCGAAATAGGTGGTGATGAAGCCGCCGAGCGGCGGCCCGAGCACCGGGCCGATCATCGCCGGCACCGTCAGCCAGCTCATGGCGCGCAGATAGTCGGACTTCTGTACCGAGCGCAGCATCACCAGCCGGCCGACCGGCACCATCATGGCGCCGCCGGCGCCCTGGACGATGCGGGCGGCGACGAAGCCCTCGAGCGACGACGACAGGCCGCAGAACACCGATCCGGTGACGAACACCAGGATGGCGAGGCGGAAGATGGTGCGGGCGCCGAAACGGTCGGCCATCCAGCCGGAGATCGGCAGGAAGACGGCGACCGAGATCAGGTAGCTGGTGAAGGCGAGCTTCAGCGAAATCGGGTCGACCCCAAGGTCGAGGGCAATTTGGGGAAGCGAGGTGGAGACCACCGAACTGTCCAGATTTTCCATGAAGAGCGCGCAGGCGACGATCAGCGGAATGAGCATGGCTTTCTCGTGTTTCGTCCGGTTTATGGCGGAAGCGCGGTCTTGGGTCGAGGGGATGGCGATCACATGTCGGAGAACATGACTGTCATGCGCGCGGAAACGGTCCGTCGCCTTTGATTTCGGGTGCTTCCAGGACTAAAGTCCTTGCGTCGGCGTGGGGTTCCCCCGCGCCGGCAACCATTCTCGGGGCGGGGTGCAACTCCCCACCGGCGGTAATGGCGGCGCGAGCCGCCTAGCCCGCGAGCGCTCCGGCCACAAGCCGGAGGTCAGCAGATCCGGTTGGATTCCGGAGCCGACGGTATAGTCCGGATGAAAGAGAAGGGTATGCTGAAAATCCCCCTCGCGGCCGGCACGAGCCGATCGCGACCGATTGTCTCCATGACCCGATCGCCCTGATTCCGCGTCGTTCCTTTTCGCCAGGGATTCGAACTTGAATCAGAGCCCGAACAAGACTCGGTCGTTTCCTGTGCTCGGGGCGATCTACATGGTGTCGGCCGGCGTCGTCTTCGCCGCCATCAACGTGCTCACCCAGTGGGTGACCGGAACCTACCATTTCTCGTCGCAGGCGCTCGCCTTCTGGCAATACGGCCTGTCGCTCGTCTTCTTCCTGCCGACGCTCCTGAAGCTCGGGGCCGGCGCCTTCCGCACCGCCCATCCGGTGGCGCACGTCGTCCGCGTGATCTTCGCGACGCTCGGCGTGCAGTTCTTCGTCGGCGCGCTGGCGGCCGGCGTGCCGATCGCCCAGGTGGTGGCCGTCGACATGACCTCGCCGTTCATCGTCATCGTGGCGGCGCGGCTGATCCTCGGCGAGCGCATCGGCCCGCACCGGGCGCTCGCCACCCTCGTCGGCTTCGTCGGCGGCATGCTGATCCTCGCCCCCTGGTCGGACAGCTTCTCGGTCTACAGCCTGCTGCCGCTCGGCGCCGCGGCGATGTGGGCCGGATCGTCGGTGATGACCAAGCAGCTCGCTGCCGTCGAGCGGCCGGAGGCGGTGACCGTCTATCTCCTGGCGCTGCTGACGCCGATCAACGCCGCCTTCCTCCTGACCTCGACCGGCTTCGACGTCGCGACCGCCTTCGCGCTGCCGGGCGGCACGGTGCTCTGGGTGGTGGTGGCGCTCGCCGCGCTGACCGCGGCGGCGCAATATCTTCTGACGCTCGCCTACGCGCGCGCCGACGCCTCCTACCTCCAGACCTTCGACAACGTGCGCCTGCCGCTCAACACGCTGGCCGGCTGGCTGGCGTTCGCCTACGCGCCGAGCGGCTATCTCTGGATCGGCGCCCTGATGATCATCGGCGCGTCGCTCTACCTGCTGCGCACCGAGGCGGTGAAGACGGCCGGCCACGAGCCTGTGCCGGCTTGACGCGGAGCGGGCGCCGCCTTTTGTCGAAAGCGGTGTGAACAACGGGCGGGCGGCGGCAAGCGGCTTTGCATGTGCCGCCCATTCGTGCGAAAAGTCCGTTTCTCTCAGCGGGGTTGCCCCGCGGTTCCACGGGCTAAATGACATGTCGGTGCTGAAGTCGATCCGGAACGCCGTGCCGCCGATCCACCCGGAAGGGCACAAGTTCATCCTGGTTTTCCTGGCGGCCACCGTGCTGCTCGGCTGGCTGTTCGAGCCGCTGTTCTGGATCGGGCTGGCGCTCACCATCTGGTGCGCGCTGTTCTTCCGCGACCCCGTGCGCGTCACGCCGGTGGCCAATTCGCTGGTCGTCTCGCCGGCCGACGGCCGCGTCTCGGCGGTGGGTCTGGCGGTGCCGCCGCGCGAGCTGGGCCTCGGCCCGGAGCCGTTGCTCAGGATCTGCGTGTTCATGAACGTGTTCGACGTGCACGTGAATCGGTCGCCGGTTACCGGCCGCGTCGTCCGCATCGCCTACAAGGCCGGCAAGTTCCTCAACGCCGAGCTCGACAAGGCCAGCGACGACAACGAGCGCAACGGCCTCGTCATCGAGCGGCCCGACGGCCGCGTCGTCGGCGTGGTGCAGATCGCCGGCCTGATCGCCCGGCGGATCGTCTCCTTCACCCGCGAGGGCGAGGGCCTGACCGTCGGCGACCGCTTCGGCCTCATCCGCTTCGGCTCGCGCGTCGACGTCTACCTGCCGGCGACGGCGACGGCGCTGGTTTCCGAGGGAACGCGGGCGATCGCCGGCGAAACGGTGCTCGCCGATATCGACGGCACGACCAAGACGCCCTTCGTGCGCGTGTCCTGAGGCGGACGGCGATGCCTGGACTTTTCCCGCCGTTCGATCCCGAGCCGGAGGCCGTTGAACGCCCGAAGCGGCTCCGCCGCATTCCGATCCGCAGCGTGATCCCCAACCTCGTGACGCTCTTGTCGCTGTGCGCCGGGCTCACCTCGATCCGCATGGCCTTCGAAGGGCGGTTCGACATGGCGGTCTACGCCATCCTGGTCGCCGCCGTGCTGGACGGGCTCGACGGCCGGCTCGCCCGCTACCTGCGCGTCACCTCGAAATTCGGCGCCGAGCTCGATTCCCTCAGCGACTTCCTCAGCTTCGGCGTGGCGCCGCCGCTGCTGCTGTTCGTCTGGAACTTCCACGACATCAATTCCTTCGGCTGGGTGGCGGTGGTGCTGTTCGCCATCGCCGGCGCCCTGCGCCTTGCCCGCTTCAACACCATGCTGGGCGAGGACAAGCCGGCCTGGCAGTCCAATTTCTTCACCGGCGTGCCGATCCCGGCCGGCGCGCTGGCCGTGCTCTTGCCGGTCTACGTCGACCGCGTCGGCATCGACGTGCCGCAGGCGGCCGCTCCGGCGGTGGTCGCCTACGTGGTGCTGATCGCCGCGCTGATGGTCAGCCGCGTGCCGACCTTCTCGGGCAAGAAATACGGCGGCATCCAGCGCGAATGGGTGGTGCCGATCCTGATCGGCGTCGTCATCCTGGCGATGCTGCTGGTCAGCTATCCGTTCCACGTGCTCAGCATCCTGACCATCCTCTATCTCGCCTATATTCCGTTCGGCTGGCGCGCCTGGAACCGGCTGGCGCGCCAGCATGGCACCAAGGAGGACGAGCTGACGCTCGACGTCGGCAGTTCGCCTTTCCCCGACGACGAAAGCGTGTCCTAGCCGCGCGCCGTCGGCCGTCCGCCCAACCAGACGAGGTGACGCGACATGATCGACAAGAGCTATCCCCGCGACATGGTCGGGTACGGCCGCAACCCTCCTGACGCCGCCTGGCCGGAAGGCGCCCGCATCGCGGTGCAGTTCGTCGTCAACTACGAGGAAGGCGGCGAGAACTGCATCCTGCACGGCGACGCCGCCTCCGAGGCCTTCCTGTCGGAAATCGTCGGCGCCCAGCCCTGGCCGGGTCAGCGGCACGCCAACATGGAGTCGATCTACGAATACGGCTCGCGCGCCGGCTTCTGGCGGCTCCACCGCCTGTTCACCTCGCGCGCCGTGCCGGTGACGGTCTACGGCGTCGCCACGGCGCTCGCCCGCAATCCCGAGGTGGTGGCGGCCATGAAGGAGGCCGACTGGGAAATCGCCAGCCACGGCCTCAAGTGGATCGACTACAAGGACTATACCAAGGAGGCCGAGCGCGAGCACATGCTCGAGGCCATCCGCATCCACGAGGAGGTCACGGGATCGCGGCCGCTCGGCTGGTATACCGGCCGTGCCTCGATTTTCTCCAACGAACTCGCCATGGAGGAGGGCGGCTTCCTCTATTCGTCCGACTCCTATGCCGACGATCTGCCCTATTGGGTCGAGGGGCCGAACGGGCCGCATCTCATCATTCCGTATACCCTCGACACCAACGATATGCGGTTTGCGACAAATCAAGGCTTCAACTCGGGCGATCAGTTCTACACCTACCTCAAGGACGCCTTCGACGTCCTCTACGAGGAAGGCCGGAACGGCAGTCCCAAGATGCTGAACGTCGGCCTGCATTGCCGCCTCGTCGGCCGGCCGGCCCGGGTTGCCGCGCTCCAGCGTTTCGTGGACCATGTGCTATCGCATGACAAGGTCTGGGTACCCCGCCGGATCGATATTGCCTGGCATTGGATCGCCCAGCACCGGCCCGGCGCCTGACGCCGGCCAAGAAGAAAGAAAAACGGCTGGCGCCGTCCCGCATGACCGGCGCCTTTGGATCACTGGCAAGCAGACCAACGAAAAAAACGCAATCTTTCGGCGATCGGCGGCAAGCGTCCGGTCGGCGCGACTACAGGCAGGAGGCTCGAAAACATGAACACCCCCCGAGTATTTCGCACATTGTCGGCGACGCTGATCGCCGGCTCGATGCTGGCGGTTCTGGCGACCCCGTCGCTGGCCGAGGTCGTCATCCGCCGCGGCAACGGCGGCGAACCGCAGACGCTCGATCAGGCGCATATTTCGATCGACGTCGAAGGCTTCATCGTCCGCGACATGTTCGAGGGCCTCACCATCTATGATCCGCACGGCAAGGTGATCCCGGGCGTCGCCGAGAGCTGGACGCTGTCGGACGACGGCACGGTCTACACCTTCAAGCTGCGCGAGGGGGCCAACTGGTCGGACGGCAAGCCGGTGACCGCCGACGACTTCGTGTTCGCCTACCGCCGGATGGAGGATCCGAAGGAAGCGGCCGAATACGCGACCATTCTCTATCCGATCAAGAATGCCGAGGCGATCAACGGCGGCAAGGCGGCCGTCGATACGCTGGGCGTCAAGGCGGTCGACGCCAAGACGCTCGAGATCACGCTCGAGCGGCCGACGCCTTATTTCATCGAGCTGCTCGCCCACTACGCGGCGCTGCCGGCGCCGAGCTGGGCCATCGAGAAGTTCGGCGGCGAATGGGTCAAGCCGGGCAATATCGTCTGCAACGGCGCCTTCTGCATGACCGAGAACGTGCCGAACGACCATATCACCGCGGTGAAGAACCCGAAGTATTGGGACGAGGCCAACGTCAAGATTGACAAGATCATATACAACCCGTCGGAAGATCAGGCGACCACCGAGCGCATGTTCGAGGCGGGCGAACTCGATCTCGTCTATAATTTCCAGACCGACCAGATGAAGTTCCTGGAAGACAAGCTTGGCAAGGATCAGGTGCTGGCCTTCTCCGATCTGGCTTCCTACTATTACGTCTTCGACAGCCGCACGCCGCCGTTCGATGACGCCCGCGTGCGTCAGGCGCTTTCCATGGCCGTCGACCGCGAGTTCCTGTCCGAGAAGATCTTCTCCAACACGCAGATGCCGGCCTATTCCTTCGTGCCGCCGGGCATTCCCGGCTACGAGTCGGCGACCGTCAGCTGGGCCGATCTCGACCAGCTCGACCGCGAGGACAAGGCCAAGGAGCTTCTGAAGGAGGCCGGATACGGCGAGGGCGGCAAGCCGCTCAAGATCGACATCCGCTTCAACACCAACGACAATCACAAGAAGGTGGCCACCGCCATCGCCGACATGTGGAAGGCGCTCGGTGCCGAGGTGACCATTCAGAACCTCGATGTGAAGTCGCATTACGCCTATCTGCAGGAGGGCGGCGCCTTCAACGTGGCCCGCGCCGGCTGGACGGCCGACTATTCCGACCCGGAAAACTTCCTGAACCTGCTCGTCTCCACCAACACCAGCTTCAACTACGGTCATTGGAAGAACGAGAAATTCGACGAGCTGATGAAGGCCTCCTATGAGGAGCGCGATGCCGCCAAGCGCATGCAATTGCTGCACGATGCCGAGCGTATCGCCATGGACGAGCAGGGCCTTGCCCCGCTGATGGTCCATGCCTCGACCTGGCTCGTGTCCAACAAGGTGCAGGGCTTCGCGCCCAACCCGGCGAACGAGCACCTGACCAAGTTCCTCTCCTTCAAGTAAGTCGATCGACGACATCCGCCCTTTCCTCTGCGACCGAGGGAAGGGCGGCGCCCCCGAGGGCGGCGCTTTCCCATGAACCGGGGGGCGTCGTCCGTCGGCCTATCCCGGGGGCTGGATCGTCGTGCGTCCCGACGGACGCAAAACGACGATCCGGTCTTCCGTCATCGCATCGGATGGTCCGAAACCCGGATTCCACCTTTCGGTCCGATGCGGTAACAGGCGCCCGGGCGGACACGTCGTTCTCGCCTTCCGTGACCAATCCAACGGGGACGGGTCCATGCTACGTTTTGTCCTGCGACGGCTGATGTCGGCCCTGCCGACCATCTTCATCGTCGTCACGCTGTCCTTCTTCCTGATGCGCGTCGCGCCGGGCGGTCCATTCAATCTGGAGCGTCCCCTCGAGCCCCAGGTTCTCGAGAACCTGAAGCGCGCTTTCCTGCTCGATCGGCCCCTGGTGGTCCAGTACGGCCATTACCTGTGGAATCTGTTGCACGGCGATCTCGGGCCGAGCTTCATCTACCGCGACTTCACCGTTGCCGAGCTGATCGGCAAGAGCCTGCCCTATTCGATGACCCTCGGCGCCTGGGCGCTGGTCGTCGCGGTGGTCGGCGGCATTGCCATCGGCTCCTATGCCGCGCTGCACCAGAATTCCTTCGTCGACTATATCGTGATGGGCGTCGCCAGCTTCGGCATCACCGTCCCGAATTTCGTGCTGGCGCCGATCCTGTCCTTCATCTTCGCCGTGGTGCTGCACTGGCTGCCGGCCGGCGGCTGGGGCGACGGAGGCCCGACCAACCTGCTGCTGCCGGTGATTTCGCTGGCGCTGCCGCAGCTCGCCGTGTTCGCGCGCATCACGCGCGGCTCGATGATCGAGACGCTCCGGGCCGATCATATCCGCACCGCCCGCGCCTATGGCCTGCCCACCCGCGTCGTCGTGGTCGTCCATGCCATGCGCGCCGCGCTGGTGCCGGCGGTCAGCTATCTCGGCCCGGTCGCCGCCGCCGTGCTGACCGGCTCGGTGGTGGTCGAGACGGTCTATTCGCTGCCCGGCGTCGGACGCTATTTCGTGCTCGGCGCCCTCAACCGCGACTATACGCTGGTGATGGGCACCGTCGTGCTGATCTCGGTGTTCATCGTCGTGTTCAATCTTCTCGTCGACATTCTCTATGCCGTTCTCGATCCGAGGGTCCGTTATGAGTGAGATGACGCAAGCCCTCGTCGAGCCGGCGGCCGCGATGCGCGGCACCAGCCTGTGGGCCATGGCCCGCCACCGCTTCCTGCGCAACAAGGCGGCGATGGCCAGCCTCGTGGTGCTGATCGTCGTGGCGGTGTTCAGCTTCGGCGGCACCTGGGTGTATCCGCACAAGTATGACCAGATCTTCCCGTCCTACGTGGCGGTGCCGCCCTCGCTCGATCCCTATCCGCTCGAGGACACGTTGCAGCGGGTGATGCAGACGGCCGTCGAGCGGGCGCGCCTCAGGCTCGACGCCTTCGACGCCGACGGCACGGCCTATACGGCGCGCATCAGCTCCGACAAGCCGATCGACGCCCGCGCCACGCGCTATCTCGACCGTCCCGACGAGTTCGACGGCGCCGAGATCACCGCGACGCTGGACGACGGCAGGACCATCGAGGTCCAGGGCAAGATCAACGGGCAGTATTTCCCGTTCGGCACCGACCGCAACGGCCGCGACCTGTTGCCGCGCATCATGGTCGGCGGGCAGGTGTCGATCACCGTCGGCCTGCTCGCCACCTTCGTGTCGCTGATCATCGGCGTCACCTACGGCGCCGTGTCCGGCTATATCGGCGGCCGCGTCGACAACGTGATGATGCGCTTCGTGGAAATCCTCTACTCGCTGCCGTTCATGTTCTTCGTGATCATGCTGGTCGTGTTCTTCGGCCGGCATTTCGTGCTGATCTTCGCGGCGATCGGCGCCATCGAGTGGCTGGACATGGCGCGTATCGTGCGCGGACAGACGCTGTCGCTGAAACGGCGCGAGTTCGTCGAGGCAGCGCATGCCATGGGCCTCACCAACTGGCAGATCATCCGCCGGCACGTCATCCCCAACACCATCGGCCCGGTGGTGGTGTTCGTCACCGTGCTGGTGCCGAAGGTCATCCTGCTCGAAAGCTTCCTCTCCTTCCTCGGCCTCGGCGTGCAGGAGCCGATGACCTCCTGGGGATCGCTGATTGCCGAGGGCACCACGGGCATGCAGGCGGTGCCGTGGCTCCTGATCTACCCGGCCGTCTTCTTCGTGGTGACGCTGTTCGCCCTCAACTTCATCGGCGACGGCCTGCGCGACGCCCTCGATCCGAAGGACCGCTGACATGGCCGAAACGCTTCTCGACATTCGCGGGCTAAGCGTCCGCTTTTCGACGCCGACCGGCGACGTCCACGCAGTGAAGGGCATCGACCTTCAGGTGAGCAAGGGCGAGACGCTGGCCATCGTCGGCGAAAGCGGCTCGGGCAAGAGCCAGACCATGATGGCGATCATGGGCCTGTTGGCCGCCAACGGCCGCGCCGAGGGTTCGGCCAAGTTCCAGGGCCAGGAGATGATCGGCCTGCCGCTCGGCAAGCTCAACCGCATCCGCGGCGCCAAGATCACCATGATCTTCCAGGAGCCGATGACCTCGCTCGATCCGCTCTACAGGATCGGCAAGCAGCTCGCCGAGCCGATGATGCGCCATCGCGGCCTCACGGCCAAGGCGGCGCGGGCACGGGCGATCGAGCTCCTGAAGCTCGTCAGGATCCCCGACCCGGAGCGGCGCGTCGACAGCTACCCCTACGAGATGTCGGGCGGCCAGCGCCAGCGGGTGATGATCGCCATGGCGCTCGCCAACGATCCGGAGCTGTTGATCGCCGACGAGCCGACGACGGCGCTCGACGTCACCATCCAGGCGCAGATCCTGGAGCTGCTGGCCGAACTGAAGCAGCGGATCGGCCTTGCCATCGTGTTCATCAGCCACGACCTCGGCATCGTCCGCCGCTTCGCCGACCGGGTGGCGGTGATGCGCACCGGCGAGGTGGTGGAAAGCGGCACGGTGGCCGACATCTTCGGCAATCCGCAGCATCCCTATACCAGGATGCTGCTCGCCGCCGAGCCGACCGGCCGCAAGGCGCCGCCGGCCGACAACGCGCCGGTGCTGCTCGAAGGCCGGGACGTCGACGTTCGCTTCACCATGGGCGGCGGCTTTCTCGGCGGCAAACGGCTCGACATCCACGCCGTCGATCACGTCGACATCCGCCTCAAGGAAGGCCAGACGATCGGCATCGTCGGCGAGAGCGGCTCGGGCAAGTCGACGCTCGGCCGGGCGCTTCTGCGCCTCAACCACGGCACCGGCGCCATCCGCTTCGGCATGGACGACATTTCCGAGGCGAGCCGCCAGGAGATGCGCCGCCATCGCCGGCAGATGCAGCTCGTCTTCCAGGACCCGTTCGGATCGCTCAGCCCGCGCATGACCGCCGGCCAGATCGTCACCGAGGGGCTCCTGGTCCACGAGCCGCAGCTCAGCAAGTCGGACCGCGATCTCCGGGCCATCAGGGCCTTCATGGAGGTCGGCCTCGATCCGGCGACGCGCAACCGCTACCCGCACGAGTTCTCCGGCGGCCAGCGCCAGCGCATCGCCATCGCCCGGGCGATCATCCTGAAGCCGCAGGTGGTGGTGCTGGACGAACCGACCTCGGCGCTCGACCGGTCGGTGCAGAAGCAGATCGTCGAGCTGCTGCGCGACCTGCAGGCCAAGCACGGCCTCAGCTACCTGTTCATCAGCCACGATCTGGCGGTGGTCCGGGCGCTGTCGGACTACATCGTCGTGATGAAGAGCGGCAAGATCGTCGAGGAGGGCTCGACCGACCAGATCTTCGACGCGCCGCGCGAGAGCTACACGCGCGAACTGATGGCCGCCGCCTTCGGCAAGTGACGGCGGCTGAACGCCTCGGAAAAGCGAAGGCCGGGCAGTTTGAACTGACCCCCGAAAGTTGGACACCAACGTTCGGGGGTTTTTATGTCCAAGTACAGCGTTTCTTTCAAAGAACGCGTCGTTGCGTTTTATGGGGGTGGCGAGCGTAGCTACGCAGATGTCGGGCTACAGTTTGGCATCGACCATTCGACGGTGCGCAAATGGATCGGCCTTTATGCGGCGCACGGTTCGGCTGGGCTGACGAAGCAGCACAGCCACTACGACGCCGCATTCAAACTGTCGGTCTTGCAGCGGATGTGGACTGAGGGGTTGTCCTATCGGCACACGGCTGCGATCTTCAACATTCGCAATGCCAGCTGTCTTCCGGATTGGGAGAGAGGCTATGAGCAGGCCGGGATCGAAGGCTTGGCTCCTCGCCGCAAAGGGAGGCCACCGCGCATGAAGAAGCCCGAACCGCCCTCCGAGACGCCTGATCCATCGGTGGATTCGGCCAAGAGCCGTGAGGAGCTGTTGGCGGAGCTGGCGTATCTGCGCATGGAGAACGCTTACCTAAAAAAACTGGAGGCCTTAGCGCAGGCGCGTCAAACGCCGAACGGACGCAAGCCGTCCAGGCGTTAAGGCCACTCCACTCGTTCGACGGGCTGCTGAAGCTTTCCGGGCTTGCGCGCAGCACGTTCTATTATCAGCGGAAAGCGCTGTCGTCGGGCGACCGGCGCGCGGCGTTGAAGGTGACGATCAAATCGATCTTCGAGACGCACAAGGGGCGCTATGGCTATCGTCGGGTGGCGGCGGCGATCCGTGGCCGCGGAGAGGTGGTCAATCACAAGACCGTCCAGCGGCTGATGGTCGAGATGGGATTGAAGTCTCTGGTCCGGCCAAAGAAATACCGCTCCTACAAAGGCGAGAAAGGGCATGTGGCGCCAGACCTTCTCCAGCGCCAGTTCACCGCCGAACGCATGAACCAGAAGTGGACGACGGATGTAACCGAGTTCAATGTCGCCGGCGAGAAGCTCTACCTGTCGCCGGTGATGGACCTCCACAACGGCGAGATCATCGCCTTCGAGACGGCAAGGCGGCCTATCTTCAAGCTGGTCAAGGACATGCTCGACAAGGCATTGAACACACTGGGCGAGGCAGACGGGCCGATCCTGCATTCCGATCAGGGATGGCAGTACCGAATGCCCGCCTGGAGCAGCCTGCTCGAAAGCCGTAACATCGCACAGTCCATGTCCCGCAAGGGAAACTGCCTCGACAACGCCGCCATGGAGAGCTTCTTCGCCACTCTCAAGTCCGAGTTCTTCCATCCCAATCGTTTCGACAGCATCGAAAGCCTGCGAGACGGTGTCGAGGACTATATCCGCTACTACAACAATGACCGCATCAGGATGAAACTCAAAGGGCTGAGCCCCGTACAATACAGGACCCAGCCCTTAAATCGACCCAGCCTATGAAACCGTCCAACTTAATGGGGTCAGTTCAAACCGGGGCGGCCTTTACTGCTGTCATCCCTACAAATCCTAGAGCATCGGACCGAAAAGTGGAATCCGTTTTTCGGAAAATCCGATGCATAAACAAAAGCCTAGAGCGGCAGACCGGATATATCCGGGCGCCCGCCGCTCTAGTCGCGTTTCACTCCCGCCAGACCTGCGCCAGAATACGCAGCCAGTTGTCGCCGCAGAGCTTGGCGAGATCCGCTTCGCCATAGCCGGCCTGGCGCAACGCGCCGACCAGTGCCTGCTGACCGGCGGCGTCGCCGATTTCGGCCGGAATGGTGGCTCCGTCATAATCCGAGCCGAGGCCGACGCCGTCGATGCCGAGATGCTCCACCAGATGGTCGACGTGGCGCACCATGTCGGTGAGCGGCGTCGTCGCATTGTCCTGGCCGTCAGGCCGCAGGAAGGACGTCGCGTAGTTGAGGCCGACCATGCCGCCGGTGTCGCGAATGGCGTCGAGCTGGCGGTCGGTGAGGTTGCGCGTCACCGGCGTGATGGCATGAACGTTGGAGTGGGTGGCGATCAGCGGCATGTCCGACACCTTGGCGACGTCCCAGAAGCCCCGTTCGTTGATATGCGACAGGTCGATCATGATGCCGAGCCGGTTGCAGGCCTTCACGAGCCGGACGCCTGCCTCGGTAAGGCCGGGGCCGGTATCGGGCGAGCTCGGATAGGCGAAGGGCACGCCGTGGCCGAAGGCGTTGGTGCGGCTCCACACCGGCCCGAGCGACCTGAGGCCGGCGGCGTAAAAGGCGTCGAGCGCCAGAAGGTCGGGGTCGAGGGGCTCGCAGCCTTCCATGTGCAATACGGCGGCGAACACGCCGTCGTCCATCGCCTGGCGAATCGCGGCCGTCGACGTGCAGAGCCGCCAGGCGCCCTCGCGGTCGAGCCTGTGGGCGATGCCGGCCATGGCCACGGCGGCGGCCAGCGCGGCCGGCTGGTCGATCGGCTCGGCGAGCGGCGAGGCATAGCTGCCCCCGTCGAACGTCGGGCGGGGGCCCTGCCTCGACGGCACGAAAATGGCGCAGAGACCGCCGGCGAGACCGCCGGCACGGGCGCGCGGACCATCGATATGGCCGGTGGCGATGCCGTCGCGGAACTCGGTGACCGGATCGCCGCCTCTGCCCGCGGTTTCCCAGAGGCGCATCAGAACATCGTTATGTCCGTCGAATACAGGCTGCATCACACCATCGCTCGGTCAGAAGGAAGGACCGCCCGAAAAGGGCAGGGACTTCGGGGCGGCGGCACGGCGGAACCGGCGGTCGCACCGGCCCGTGTCGCATCCGTGGAGATACCAAGTGGTAGGAGGCTCGCCGGGGGAGGTCAACATGCCTCGGCGCCGGCGATGCGCAGTCGTCCGGATAGGAGAGAATTATCCTCCGGTTTGCGCCGGCGCAAAGTATCCGGATGCCGGCATCCCTATGATCGAACCACTGACGAAGCGGAGAGAAAGCATGACCGATACTGCCACCCGTGATCTCGAACTCGACGTGCGCGGGCTGCCCTGCGTCAACCGTCGCGCCATCATCTTCGGCAGCTTCGACCGGTTGGCCGACGGCGAGTCGCTCGTCGTGATCAACGACCACGAGCCGGTCGGCCTGCGCGGCCACTTCGAGGATATCGTGCCGGGCCGCTACCGCTGGGAGGCGCTGCCGCGCACCGACGAGGCGTTCCGCGTCCGCATCACCCGCGCCGCCTTCGATCCCGAACTGGCGCGCGAAGGCGCCGCGGCGCTCGCCGCGCTGGCACGCCATAGCTGCGACCATTGATTTTCTGCCCGGGGCGGAAAACGGAACGGGCGGCAAGGCCGAAAGCCTGCCGCCCGTTTTGTCGTCTCCGAGCTCCAAGGAAAATCAGAAGTTCGGCTCGACGCCCCAGACGTCCTTGGAATAGCCGCGAATGGTGCGGTCGGAGGAGAACCAGCCCACCTTGGTGGTGTTGAGGATCGACCGTTCCGTCCAGCGGGTCTTGTCGCGATAGTCGACGTCGACGGTGCGCTGGGTCTGGAAATAGGACTGGAAGTCGGCCGTCACCAGGAACCAGTCGGTGTGCCACAGGCGGTCGGCCACCTCGTTGAACCGGCCGTGGTCGTCGGGCGAGAAGGTGCCGTTGACCATGGCGTCGATGGCGCCCTTCAGCGTCGGGTCGCTGTCGATGGTGGCGTTGGGGTTGTAGCCGCGCTGACGCAGGCCGGCGACATCGTCGGCGGTGAGACCGAAGATGTAGATGTTATCAGGGCCGACACGCTCGGCGATCTCGACGTTGGCGCCGTCGAGCGTGCCGATGGTCAGCGCGCCGTTGAGCGCCAGCTTCATGTTGCCGGTGCCGGAGGCCTCCATGCCGGCCGTCGAGATCTGCTCGGAAAGATCGGCCGCCGGAATGATCACCTCGGCCAGCGACACGTTGTAGTTCGGCAGCACCGCCACCTTCAGCCGGTCGCCGATGATCGGGTCGTTGTTGACGACGCGGGCGACGTCGTTGGCCAGCTTGATGATCCGCTTGGCGATCTGGTAGCCGGGGGCCGCCTTGCCGCCGAAGATCTTGACGCGCGGCGTCCACTCGGCGCCGGGGCCGCGGCGAATGGCCTGATAGAGGGCGATCGTTTCGAGGACGTTGAGAAGCTGGCGCTTGTATTCGTGCATGCGCTTGATCTGCACGTCGAACAGCGCGGTGGGATCGACGCGCAGGCCGATGCGCCGCTCGATCTCGGCGGCGAGGCGCACCTTGTTGGCCTGCTTGGCGGCGGCGAACTTGTCGCGGAAGCTGGCGTCGGTGGCGAACTTCGCTGCGTCCTCGATCTTCTCGAGATTGTCGACCCAGCCGTCGCCGATCGCCTCGAGCAGCAGCGCGCGCAGGCCGGGGTTGCACTCGTAGAGCCAGCGGCGCGGCGTGATGCCGTTGGTCTCGTTGACGATGCGGTCGGGGTAGAGCAGGTGGTAGTCCTTGAACACCGTCTGCTTCATCAGCTCGGTGTGCAGCGCCGACACGCCGTTGACCCGCCGCGAGCCGACGAAGGCGAGGCTGCCCATCTTGATCTCGCTGCCCCACTCGATGATGCGGATATTGTCCAGCGACACCGGCAGGTTGCGCCCCTGCACCTCGGCGAGGTGGTGGTAGTCGATCCATTCGATGATCTGCATATGGCGCGGCAGCACCTTGCGGAACAGGTTGGTGTTCCAGCGCTCCAGCGCCTCGGGCATCAGCGTGTGGTTGGTGTAGCTGAGGCACTGGCGGGTGATCTCGAAGGCTTCCGGGAAGGTCAGCCGGTAGTCGTCGGCGAGAATGCGCATCAGTTCGGCGACGGCGATCGCCGGATGCGTGTCGTTCATCTGGATCGCCACCTGCTCGGGCAGCTTGCGGATGTCATCGTTGTCTTCGAGATAGCGGCGGAGGATGTCCTGCAGCGAGGCGGAGGTGAAGAAATATTCCTGCTTGAGGCGCAGTTCCTTGCCTTCGGCCGTGGTGTCGTCGGGATAGAGCACGCGCGAGATGGTCTCGGCGCGGATGGTCTTCTCGGCGGCCGACATGTAGTCGCCGTGGTTGAAGCGGCCGAGGTCGAGCACCTCGACGGGGCGCGAGGCCCAGAGGCGCAGCGTGTTGACGTGGCGGCCCTTCCAGCCGGCGATCGGCGTGTCGTAGGCGACCGCCTTCACCGTCTCGTCGGCGCGCCAGTAGGTGGCGCCATGGCCATCGAAGGAGATCTGGCCGCCGAACTTGACGAGATAGGCCATCTCGGCCCGCTCGAACTCCCAGGCGCGGCTGGACACCAGCCAGTCCTCCGGCTCCTCCACCTGCCAGCCGTCGTGGAAGCGCTGGCGGAACAGGCCGTGGTCGTAGCGGATGCCGTAGCCGTGGGCCGGGATGCCCAGCGTCGACATGGAATCCATGAAGCAGGCGGCGAGGCGGCCGAGGCCGCCGTTGCCGAGGGCGGCGTCGCTCTCCTGCTCGAGCTGGGCCTGGTAGTCGATGCCGAGCTCGGCGCAGGCGGTGCGAACCTGGGCCTCGATGCCGAGATTGCAGACGGCGTCGTTGAGCAGGCGGCCGATCAGGAACTCCATGGACAGGTAGTAGACGTGCTTCTTCTGGCCGGCGTGCGAAGCCTTGGTGGATTCGAACCAGCGCTCCACCACCTGGTCGCGCACGGCGAGCGACAGCGCCATGCTCCAGTCCTTGGCCGTCGCCCGGGACGGATCCTTGCCCACGGCGTATTTCAGCTTGGCGCGGACGGCCTCCCTGAAGGCCTCCGCCGTGAGGGCGGGCGCCTGACCGGCGGAGCCGGCGGCCTCATCGATCCTGATCGTGTCGTTCATCGGTGATCCCTGCGGTTTCGATCGATTGTCGCCGATGAAGGTTACGAGGCAGTGACCGATTTCTCCGGCCGCACCGTAACGCCAAGTACCGTCACCGGATAATCGTCGCCAAGACTACGCGGCACTTGGCCACGGCCTCTTGAAGCGGACACTGGCGAGCACTGCCGCGGCTGTCTAGGTCTTCGGCACCACAGTCGAGAAAAAACGCCGGAAAATGCCGATTATGCCATCTATAAATGCATAACTCCGACATTTGTTTCGTCGAGATATGCGTAAATTGCAATTCTAGACATCTTCCGTCACACCGAGATCCTCGGCCGACAGCCAGAAAACCTCGCCCTCGGACTCGGCCGTGTCGAGCCAGACGAAGGGCAGGTCGGGATAGGTCATCTCGAGGATTTCCCGGTCGCTGCCCACCTCGCAGAGGAGACCACCGCCGGGGTTGAGGTGATCGGGCGCCGCCTCGATGATGCGGCGGACGATATCGAGGCCGTCGAGGCCGCCGGCGAGCGCCATCTCCGGTTCCTGCCGGTATTCGTCCGGCAGTTCGGCCATGGCCTCGTCGTCGACATAGGGGGGATTGGTGATGATGAGATCGTAACGGCGGCCGTCGAGCGGGGCGAACAGGTCGCCGTGATAGAGGCCGACGCGGCCGTCGCCGAGGCGGTCGACGTTGATCGCCGCCACATCGAGCGCATCCTCCGAGAGGTCGACGGCGTCGACGGCGGCGTTCGGGAAGACCATCGCCGCCAGAATGGCGAGGCAGCCGGAGCCGGTGCAGATATCGGCGACCGACAGGATGTCGTCGGGATCGCGGATCAGCGAGGCTTCGCCTTCGCCGGAGAAGGCTTCCGAGAACAGCAGCTCGCCGACGAACGAGCGCGGCACGATGACGCGCGGATCGACGACGAAGGGCACGCCCTGAATATAGGCCTTGCCGACCAGGTAGGGCGTCGGCATCCGTTCGTCGACACGCCGGTCGATCCGTTCGATGACGAGCCGCCGCTCGGCGCGCGTCAGGCGGGCATCGAGCCAGGGATTGATGTCGTCGATCGGCAGGTGCAGCGATTCGAGGATCAGGAAAACGGCGTCGTCGATCGCCTCGCTGGTGCCGTGGCCGATGCCGATCTCGGCGTCGCCATAGCGGCTCATGGCATAGCGCAGGAGGTCCCGGACGGTGAGGAGGTCGTCGGCAATGTCGGTCACGGCTGTATTCCCGGAAAAGAGGGCGCGGCTGCTATGGCACGGCGCAGGCATCGCTGCAATCAGGCGTGTGGAGACGGCGAAAACAACGCTCAACGTTCGTCGAAACGCACGTCGCTCCGGTACGAACAGTGAAATAAAATGTTCGGAAGAATGGTACGGCCTACGGGAATCGAACCCGTCTCTCCAGCGTGAAAGGCTAGTGTCCTAACCGATAGACGAAGGCCGCCCAACGAGGGGCGCTTATAGTGAGCTTCTGCCGGTTGGGCAAGAGCCAATCGGTATTTGCCGAGGCTTTTTTGCAGCTTCATCTAGGCGCTTGATCGGCAAGCGTTATCCGCGCTTGCGACAGGCCCAGCGCCACTCGCGCCGCCGCCCGGTATCCACATGGATCGACTTGGTGTGGCAGTAGAGGCCGAGGCCGCCGCGCGAAGGATGGCTGTAGAAATAGCGGGCGAGCTCATCGCGCGCGATGCCGGGCATATAGAGATCGACGGCGTTGCAATAGAGGTGCTGCGAGTGCAGCGCGCCGCGGACGCTCCGATTGTGCGACGGGGAGCGATAGCCCGAGGTGATCACCGCCTTGCGGCTGAAATGCCGCTCGGCGTCGCGGATCATGCCGAGCAGCGGCGACTTGACGCAGGACACGTTGATCGCCGAATGGGCGAGCAGCAGTCCGTTGGCCGCCTGCACCACGTCGCGCGGCAGGCCGGGAACGTAATGGGCGTAGGGCTGGACCTCGCCGTCGAACAGGCCGCGCGGGTCGCCATCCGGACCGCGCGAGGCGAGCACCAGGTTGCCCTGCCAGGCGACGCCCGGCAGGCCCTCGAACAGCTCCTGCGGCCGCTCGGGGCGGGCGGTGTAAACGTTGACGAAGTCGTGCTCGAGGCCGTCGTCGACGGGCGGCTTGGGCACGGCGATCTTGGCCGGGTCGGCCTCGTCCTCGCCGGTGAGTTCGGCCTCCGACACCTCGGCGGCTTCCTCCACGGGGATCGCGGCGAGGTCGGCCTCCGCTTCCGCCTTGGCCGCCGCGACGTCGGCGGCCGTCGGCCGGGCTTCGTCGGGTTTGGCCGCCGTTTGCGAAGCGGCGGGCGTGGCGTCGGGCCCGGCGGATGCGGGTTCGGCGGCGGACGGCTCACCGCCGCCGAACAGCGAGGCGAACAGTCCGGAGGCCCTGGGCTTTTCCTCGAGAGCCACGGCGGCGACCACGGACGCGGCCGGCGCGTTCCCGTCGTCCGGCTTGGCCGTCTCCTCCTGCGGGACGGCGGACGCGGCATCCGGCTTCTTCGGGCCTTCTTCCGCGCTCTTCTCGGCGTCGGCCTTCGCCTTGATCTCGGCGATCTCGACCGGGGTGAGCGGTTTGAATTCGGAACGGTCCAGCACCGCGCCGCAGCCGGCCGCGGCGAGGCTTGCCAATACGAGCAGTGCCGACCGCAGCGTCATGGCTGCCCCGTCCTTGCCGATCAGCCGGCGCACGGGCCGCGCCTCACCACTTGCCGGTGTTGGGCATCGAGACCCAGGGCTCGGCCGGCGGCAGGGCATCGCCCTTCTGCAGGAGCTCGATGGAGATATTGTCCGGCGAGCGGACGAAGGCCATGCGGCCGTCGCGCGGCGGCCGGTTGATGGTGACGCCGCCCTTCATGAGACGGTCGCAGGTGGCGTAGATGTCGTCCACCTCGTAGGCGAGGTGGCCGAAGTTGCGGCCTTCACCGTAGGCTTCCGGATCCCAGTTGTAGGTCAGCTCGACGAGCGGCGCGCTGTGCGCCCGGCCGGCCTCGACATCGTCGGACGCGGCCAGGAAGATCAGCGTGTAGCGCCCCGCCTCGTTCTCGCTCCGCCGGACCTCGGTCATGCCCAGCAGGTCGCGGAAGAAGGCGAGCGACGCGTCGACGTCGGTGATCCGCACCATGGTGTGAAGATAGCGCATGTCGTTTTCCTCCGCTTGAGCCGCCGGGCGGCCGGTTTCCGTTTCGGTTCGGCGGGTAGTTATCCCCGGTCCGCCGACGGATGCAAGGCTGGCGGCTTTGCGAACAAACCGGCACCGCCGCCGTGGTGCGAGAGGCTGCTGGCGGAAAGCGCGCGCAAAACCGTTAACAGCGGTTAACGAGGGGCTTGCGGAAGGGTGGCCCTCAGGTGGTATTTTAGCAGAAGAATCACGAATAGTCGGGGCGCGGAACTATCCGCGCTTGTCGTAAGTGCGATCGTGGAGACTGGCTCATGGCCAAGGCTCAGTTTGTGTCGGAAGACAACACCGCCGACGAGGACGTCGGCGTGGAAGTCATTGAAGTCGCGGGCGTCATCAAGTGGTTCGACGTCGCGAAGGGATTTGGCTTCGTCGTGCCGGATGAGCCGGGCTTGCCTGACGTGCTCCTCCACGTCACCTGCCTGCGGCGCGATGGGTTCCAGACCGCCTACGAAGGCTCGCGCGTCGTTTGCGAGGCGATGCGCCGGCAAAAGGGGTTGCAGGCGATGCGCGTGCTGTCGATGGACGAATCGACGGCGGTGCATCCGTCTCAATTGCCGCCCTCGCGCACCCATGTTCAGGTGACCGCCTCGAGCGGCCTCGAGCAGGTCGAGGTGAAGTGGTTCAACCGCGTGCGCGGGTTCGGCTTTCTGACGCGTGGCGACGGTACCGAGGACATTTTCGTCCACATGGAAACGCTGCGCCGCTTCGGCATCACCGAGCTTCGGCCGGGCCAGCGCGTGCTGGTGCGCTACGGCGACGGGCCGAAGGGAAAGATGGTCGCGGAAATTCGCCCGCTTCAGCCCGGCGGCATACCTTCGTCACATTGATGCCTTAGTGGGGCGGCGCGCGGCGTCGGCAAGGTCCGGCGGGCGCGCCGTGTCGTGTGCAAACACCGAACAGTCAGGGATCGAAGGCAAAAATGTCGGAAGTAACGTCGTGGCGCCTCGTCATACGGGCGCTCGCCGCAGGTCTTGTTGCAGCATTCGCCATTCTCTACTTTTTCGGAAACGGCTCGAAGGCCGGCGAGGGCGACAACCCCGTCGGCCCTCGTTCCAGCCTCAGCGTGGAAACTTCGACCGGCGTCTATCCCTATCAGGTGGAGATTGCCGACACCGATGAGAGCCGGTCGCGCGGCCTGATGTTCCGCCGCGAAGTCGCCCCGGGAACCGGCATGCTGTTCGACATGGGCGCCACGCGCGACGTCGCCTTCTGGATGCACAACACTTTCGTGCCGCTCGACCTGGTCTTCATCTCGGAAAAGGGCAGGGTGGTGTCGATCGCCCATGGCGCCAAGCCGCAGTCGGATGCCCGCATTCCCTCGCAATCGCCGGTGCGGTTCGTTCTCGAACTGCCGACGCCGGAGGCCAAGCGCATCGGCCTGTCGGTCGGCGACCGGGTTCGCCATCCGGCGATCGACGCCGTGCTGGGGCAGTGATCCCGGCTTAATCCGTTCCCTGAGCGGCCTTCTTGACGGCTTCCGCCGGCTTCTCCTCTTTCGAAAAGCGCTGGTGCAGCCGGCCGTACAGGCGACGCATCAGTTTCGGCGGCGGCATTTGCGGCGACCGCATGGACAGGTCGACGACATCCTCGAGCCTCAGGCTGGCCTTGACGAGCTGCCCGTCCTCGACGGCGCGCGCCACGAGCTCGGCATAGGAAGCCAGCGTCAGCCGGCTGCCGGCGCGCAGCCGGCTGCCGTGACGGGCCGAGAAGGCTTCGGCGACGGTGAGACCGGCAAGGTTCGGGGGGATCTGCATTTCATAGAAGGTGGCGAGATCGGACAGCGAGGCGTCCGGCGCCACCGCGAATTCGCCGAAGGCCGTGCGCTTGGCCGCGGCCAAGGTCTCGGCCGGCAAGGGCGCGAACAGCCGGTCGAGGCGGTTGACGCGATCCAGGGGCGAGATGAAGTAGGCGTAGTCGCCACTCCGGATCTGGCCGGCCTCGGCGGCGTTCTTGACCGCGCCGTCGCGCACGACGATCACCGGCTTCAGCCAGGCGGGCAGGGAGGTCGGCCGCAGCGCGGCATAGCTGTCGGACCGCACGGGATAGCCGACCATCTCGTTGTCGGTCTGGCCGGGCAGGTCGATCTCGACGCGGCGCGCGCTGGCCGCCGTCCGCTTCAGCGCCATTCCGAAAAAGCGCGCCGCCGGCGCGATGCTCCACCCCTGGATGAGCAGCGATATCAGCACCACGAAGAAGGCGACGTTGAAATACATCGGCGCGTTGGGCGCGCCGGCCAGCGTCGGCACGGTGGCCAGGAAGATCGAGACGGCGCCGCGCAGGCCGACCCACGAGACGAAGTTGATCTCCGGCGGCGTGAAGCCGAAAGGCTTCAGGCAGATCCAGACGGCGGCCGGCCGGCCGAGGATGATCAGGAACAGCGCGATCGTCAGGCCCTGCGGCGCATACTCGATCAGCTTGCTGGGCGTCACCAGCAGGCCGAGCATCAGGAACATGACGATCTGGCAGAGCCAGGTGGCGCTTTCGAGAAACTTGCTGATGGCGGGGTAGGCGCGGACGGTGCTGTTGCCGACCACCAGGCCGGCCACGTAGACGGCGAGAAAACCCGATCCATCGAGATAGGAGGTGATGCCGAACATGCTGACGGTCAGCGCGATGACGAACAGCGGATGCAGCCCGCCGGGCAACGTCAGCCGGTTGAGCGCCAGCGTCGCCAGCGCACCACCGGCGACGCCCATGGCGCCGCCGAGCGCCGCCTGCCGAGCCAGCGCCGTCAGCGTGCCGAAGCCGGGCGCCGAATGGGCGACGGCCAGTTCGGTAAGGACGATGGTGAGGAAGACCGCGACCGGGTCGTTGGAACCGGATTCGATTTCCAGCGTGGCTCCGACGCGCGGCCTCAGTTGCAGGCCACCGGTCTTCAGCAGGAAAAAGACCGCTGCCGCGTCGGTCGAGGCGACGATCGAGCCGAGCAGCAGCCCCTCGATGAGATCGTAGCCGAGAACAAGATAGCTGAACGCGCCGATGAGCAGGGCGGTCGCCGCGACGCCGGCCGTCGCCAGCGTGAGGGATGGCCCGAGCGCCTCGCGGGTCTCGGCTAGCCGCATTCTCAGGCCGCCGTCGAACAGGATGATGGCCAGCGCGCAGGAACCGATCAGGTAGGTGAGGCGGTAGTTGCTGAATTCGATGCCGCCGGGGCCGTCGCTGCCGGCCAGCATGCCGACCACCAGGAAGACGAGCAATAGCGGCGTGCCGAAGCGCGAGGCCAGAAGGCTCGAAAGGATACCGAGGAGGATCAGCGTCGCGCCCAGGGCCAAAACAAGGTTGGCGACCGCGATCTGATGCATTCGAGCCTCTGACGGTTTGGGACTCCCGTGGCGCGAACTCGACATTCGGATCCCGGCCGGCATCGGCTCCAGATCAAATGTCAAATTCAAAGTTCCACTGGGAACAATGGATTGCCAGTGATTTACGACTCCGATACTTGCTCCGGGCTGGTATCGGGCGGATGACAGATGCCGGAGTCGAACCACTGGTCCGACATGCTTCCACATTGAGGCGACTTTGGGAACCGATTCATGGAGATCTTGTAATTTTTGATGAAGCGGGCCCCGTCCGTTGGCAAGGCGCGGGATGGTTGCGCAACTGTGATGCCCAGACGTGTCTTTCCGTGATAAGAGGCGCGCGTATCTCTCGGCAGAGAGTTTCTTCGGCGCGGATTTCGGTGCATGGACGAGCAGAGCGACAAGCAGGCCCGGGCAGAGGGGGAGCCGATATCCGGCAAAGCGCCGGGCCGCCCGTGGCCGCATCTCGTCAACCTTCTCGTCCTGACCCTCGTCGCCTTCGCGCTTTTCGCGCCGGGCATCTCGTCGCTGCCGCTCACCGACCGTGACGAGGCGCTCTACGTCCAGGCCTCCCACCAGATGCTGGAAACCGGCGACTGGGTGGATATCCGCTTTCAGGACGAGCCGCGTTACAAGAAGCCGGCGGGCATCTACTGGATACAGGCCGCCGCGGCCGAATTGTCCGGTTATGGCAAGGATGCGCCCCTCTGGATCTATCGCCTGCCGTCGCTGGCGGGGGCGGTGCTGATGGTCCTGTTCACCTACGGCATCGGTGCGACGCTCGGCACGGCGCGGGCGGGGCTGATCGCCGGCCTCCTCGCCGCCTCCACCATGCTGATCGGCTTCGAGGCGCGTATCGCCAAGACCGACGCCATGCTGTGCGCCACGGTGCTGGCCGCCGAGTTTGCCCTGGCCCGGGCCTATGTCGATCCGGCAAGGGCGAGATCGCTGCCGCGCAATGCACTGTTCTGGACGGCGATGGGCGTCGGCATCCTGATCAAGGGACCGATCACGCCGCTGATCGCCGGCCTCACGCTGGTCGTCGTGTCGGCTAGGGAACGGTCGGCGGCGCTCTGGCGGTCGCTGTCGCCGCTGAAGGGCATCGCCTTCATGCTCCTTCTGGTGCTGCCCTGGCTCATCGCCATCGGCTGGATCTCGGGCGGCGCGTTCTTCAGCAAGGCGGTCGGCCAGGACATGCTCGGCAAGGTGGCCTCCGGCCAGGAGTCGCACGGGGCGCCGCCCGGCATGCATCTCCTGGTGGCGCTCGGCACCTTCTGGCCGCTGTCGGTGCTGGCGCCGTTGGCGATCGTTCAGGTCTGGAAGGCGCGACGCGAGCCGGCGATCTTCTTCCTGATCGCCTGGGTCGTGCCGGGCTGGCTGATATTCGAGGCGGTGGCCACCAAGCTGCCCAACTATGTCCTGCCCTTCATGCCGGCGCTGGCGGTGCTGGTGGCGCTGTCGCTCGACAGCGGCGCGCTCGGCGCGGCGCGGCGCGGCTGGCGGATTTCGGTCGCCTTCATCGCGGTCGGCGCGGTGCTGGTCGGCTTCGGGCTCAACATCGCTTTCCTGATCTATCAGGGCCATGCGAGCTGGCAGGGCCTCGTCGGCGCGGTCATCGTCGCCGGCCTTGGCGTCGCGGCGAGCCGCTTTCTCGCTTCCGGGCGGCTGCGCTCCGGGCTGGCCGCCACGGTGGCCGCCGCCGGCGGCCTGATGCTGCTGGGCTATGCCATCCTGCTGCCGGCGGCGAGGCAGCTCTGGCTCAGCGACGATCTCGCCGAAGCCGTCGCCTCCGTCCGCCGGTGCGACGCGCCGGCCGTCTCGGTGGTCGGCTATGGCGAGCCGAGCACCGTCTTCCGTCTCGGCACCGGCACGCTGCGGACGACCGCGCCGGCTGCCGCCGAAGCCTTCCGGATGAACGACTGCGCCATCGCCATCGTCTCGGCCAATAACCGGGAGGCGTTCGTTACGGCGCTCGGCGAGGCGGACAAGGCGCCGGAACCGGTCGCCACCGTGTCCGGCCGCAACCTCAACGGCATGAAGCTGCGCACCATGCTGCTGTTCGTAAAGCCGTGAGGGGCCGTCGATGCTGATCAACAGGCGGCCGGCTCGCTGGCGCGATCCCGACGTCATCAAGACCGTCTTGTGGCTGGCCGGCGTCCTGACGGTTCTCGCCATCGTCGTGTCGGGCCGGTTCGATGAAGAGGCGCGCGCCTGGGTGATGGCCGGCGGGCGGCCGGCGCCGATCTGGCGGTTCCTGTCGCGGCTGGGCCAATCGGACTGGATGCTGATCCCCTCCGGTGTCGTGCTGATCGTGATGTACTGTCTCAGGCGGCCGAGGTTCGGCGGTCCGGCGAGGTTCGAGACCCTCCACGACATGGTGCTGTTCTTTTTTACCGCCATCGCCGCCACCGGCATCGCGGTTCTCATCGTCAAATATTCGTTGGGCTTTTCCCGTCCGTCGGTCGAAGGCGCGCGGGTGATGCGCGTCTTCGCCTTCCATCCATCCTATGCTTCCTTCCCGTCGGGACATTCGACGACGGCGGCGGCCTTCGCGCTGTCGCTGACGCTTCTGTGGCGGCCGCTGGCCGTCGTGGTCTGGCCGCTCGCCATCGCCATCGGCGCGTCGCGGGTCATGGTCAACGCCCACCGGATTTCCGACGTGGTGGCCGGCCTTTCCTTCGGCGCCTGGGGCACGCTGTTCGTCGCGACCTGGTTCGCGCGGCGGGGCCGGCTGTTCCGCCTGTCGGAAAGCGGGCTGCCGCTGCCGCTCCGCCATCGGTTCGACACACTCTCCGGCGAGGGCAGAGCCTTGTTGACGCGGCTCCGGCTTGTCATAAGCAGGCGGATCGGCGTCCCCGATTTTCATCTCTCAGGGGTAGGGCAGCCGGACGCCGCGAAAAACGCGCATCCGGCCGGAGTGACCAGCATGATCATACCGAAACCATCCGAGACGGGCTTTGTCTCGGTCGTCATTCCCGCCCGCAACGAGGCGGACAATCTCGCGGTCATCGTGCCGGAGATTCTCGTGGCCATGGCCGGCCGCGCCTTCGAGGTGATCGTCGTCGACGATGGCTCGACCGACGGGACCGGCGCCGCCGTCGCCGCCTGGAAGGCCGAGGGCAGGCCGGTCCGCCACATCCGCCATGTCGAGGCCTGCGGCCAGTCGGCGGCCGTGCGTTCCGGCGTGCTGGCGGCGCGTGGCGAGATCGTCGCCACCATCGACGGCGACGGCCAGAATGACCCCGCCTATATCCCGAGACTGGTCGATGCGCTCATCGCCGCCGGTCCGTCGGTGGGGATCGCCGCCGGCCAGCGCCTGAAGCGGACCGACGGCCTGGCCAAGCGCTATGCCTCGCGCTTCGCCAACTGGCTGCGCAACGTCATCCTGAAGGACGCGACGCGCGACACCGGTTGCGGCCTCAAGGCGGTGCGGCGCGACATCTTCCTGCTGCTGCCGTTCTTCCACGGCTGGCACCGCTATCTGCCGGCGCTGGTGCTCAGGGAGGGCTACGGCGTCACCCATCTCGATGTCGTCGACCGCTCGCGCATGCACGGCGCTTCCAACTACGGCATCTTCGACCGCGGATTGCAGGGCATCCTCGACCTCTTCGGCGTCTGGTGGCTGAAGCGGCGCATCAAGCGTCTTCCCGTGGTCTCGGAAATTGGTGGCGACAATGGCTGATCTCTTCGCGCAGTTCGCCGGCTGGCTTCACGACGTATTCGTCAAGCAACTCGATTTCTGGGTGATCCTCGGCTTCATCGCCCAGGCCATGTTCACCATGCGCTTCGTCGTGCAGTGGCTCGCCTCCGAGAAGGCCAAGGCTTCGGTGATCCCGGTGGCCTTCTGGCTGTTCTCGCTGGGCGGCGGCTTCCTGCTGCTGGTCTATTCCATCGCCCGGCAGGATCCGGTGTTCATCGCCGGCCAGGGGCTCGGCCTGCTCATCTATATCCGCAACCTGATGCTGATCAGGAAGTCGACCAAGCGCGCCGACGGGCCTGAGTGAGATCAGAGGCGTCGCGGATCGTCGGCGCGCGCGGCGAGATGCAGGCGGTCCAGGAAGCCTTGCAGGATGAAGCTCGCCGCCAGCTTGTCGACCACCTCGTCGCGCCGCCGGCGCGAGGCGTCCGCCTCGAGGAGCGTGCGGGTGACCGCCGCCGTCGACAGCCGCTCGTCCCAGAAGAAGATCGGCCGGCCGTCGAGGGGCGTGAGGTTGCGGGCGAAGGCGCGCGTCGACTGGGCGCGCGGCCCCTCGCTGCCGTCCATGTTGATCGGCAGGCCGAGCACGTAGCCGCCGACGTTATGCCGGTCGGCGAGTTCGATCAGCGCGGCGGCGTCCTTGCCGAACTTGACGCGGGACAGGGTCACGAGCGGCGTGGCGATCAGGAAGCGTTCGTCGGACAGGGCGACGCCGATCGTCTTGGTGCCGAGGTCGAGGCCGAACAGGCGGCGTTCCGCCGGCAGGGCCGCCACGAAGGCGATGGGATCTCCGGCTTCGGTCATCGGTTCTGCCTTTTCACGCGGGAAGGGCACTCCCTAGCACGCCGTGCATTCCGGCCCAAGCCTTGGCGCGGAAGTCAGGAGACGATTTCCGGTGAGGTCGCCGATACCCGGTCGCGGCCGGTGTTCTTGGCCTGGTAGAGCGCCGAGTCGGCGCGCCGATAGAGGTCGTTGACCGTGTCTCCCGGCCTGAATTCGGCGACGCCGAAGCTGGCGGTCAGCCGGATGGTGCTGTCGCCGCGCTCGATCGCCAGCGCGTTGATCTGGCCGCGCAGGTAGTCGGCAACCGAAATGCCGCCATCGACGGGGATGCATGGCAGGATCACCGCGAACTCCTCGCCGCCGATGCGGGAGAAATGCGAGTCGGACGGCACGCGCAGTGTTCCGACGTTGCGGATCACTTCGTCGCCGGCGTCGTGGCCGTAGATGTCGTTGATATGCTTGAAGTGGTCGATGTCGAACAGGATGAGCGAGAAGGTGCCGCCAAACTCGGCGGCGGTGATTTCCGCATCGAACCGCTGGCGGAAGGCGCCGCGGTTGAAAAGGCCGGACAACGGGTCGACGGTCGCCATTTCGATCAGCCGGCGCTGCATGATCAGCGTTCGCTCGGCCACCCGCAGCCGGGCATTGAGCTCGTCCTGGCGCGGCGGCTTGGACATGAAGTCGTCGGCGCCGGCGTCGAGCACGCCGATGGAATGCTGAGCGTCGTTGGACGCCGACATGCCGATGACGTAAAGCGGCCGGCCGGCGTCGGCGAGCAGGCGCGCCTCCCAGCACAGTTCGGTGCCGGAAACGCCGCCGATCTCGAAGCTGGTGATCAGCACCTCGGCCTGCGGTGCCGTCTGGATATACTGAAGCGCCTCGCGACCGTCGGTGAAATAAGCGACGTCGTCACCACGAGGTTCAAGCATCCTCTGCAGGATCATCAGTCCGGTTCGACTGCCGTCGACGAGCACGATGTGCATGATACGCTTGGTATAGCTGAAAAGCGGCCGGGCCACCCCTGGAAAGTGCTGAACTCATAGACTGTTTCTGTCGAATTCATCAATGAAAAAACAACGGATTCCAGCCAATCGCGGTTCAGAAAGCAGAACTTTACAAAGACGATTTCCTACGAAAATACAGCCGTTATGCCGACGGATTAAAATATTCGGATAGATCAATGTGTTAAGCGATCGACGCCATATAGCCACCGTCGCACGGGGTTGCTAGGCGCTTCGGCGAAGTCCTTCGTTATGCCCCTCCCGGTTGTCACTCTTGAGGGTTGCAGGGCGTCGGCGGTCGCGACTCAGCGGCTGCCCGGCGCCAAATTCCCCGCCATGACAACGGGAGCATGAGGAAGCGGGTGGCTCCGGGCCGCGACCGGTGCTATACGCGGGACATTCCAGTCTGTTCGAGGGAATCTACATGTCCGTGGATACGGCAACTGTGCGCCGCGTTGCGCGTCTCGCCAGGATCAAGGTCACCGATGACGAGGCGGAGCGCATGACCAATGAGCTCAATTCCATCCTCGGATTCGTCGAGCAACTGAACGAGGTCGACGTGGCCGGCGTCGAGCCGATGACCTCGGTGGTGTCCGTGAAGATGCGCCGCCGGCAGGACGTCGTCACCGACGGCGAGGATGCCGTGGCGGTCACCGTCAATGCGCCGGTCTCCGAGGATCATTTCTTCCTGGTGCCCAAGGTGGTCGAGTAACTCCCGCCAGACGCCTGCTTCTCACGATTTTTCGGGATTTCCGCCGTGACCGATCTCACTGCACTCACCCTTGCCGAGGCGCGCGACGCGCTGAAGGCCAAGACCTTCACCGCCGTCGAGCTGACCGACGCCTATATCGCCGCCATGGAAAAGGCGCGCGTGCTCAACGCCTATGTCGCGGAAACGCCGGACAAGGCCTGCGACATGGCCAAGGCGTCCGACGCGCGCATCGCCGCCGGCAAGGCCGGCGCCCTCGAAGGCCTGCCGCTCGGCATCAAGGACCTCTATGCGACCAAGGGCGTCCACACCCAGGCGTGCAGCCATATTCTCGATGGCTTCAAGCCGACTTACGAGAGCACGGTGTCGGCCAACCTCTGGGCCGATGGCGCCGTGATGCTCGGCAAGCTCAACATGGACGAGTTCGCCATGGGCTCGTCCAACGAGACCAGCCACTACGGCGCGGTGATCAATCCGTGGCGGCGCAACGGCTCCGACGTCAACCTGGTGCCGGGCGGTTCGTCCGGCGGCTCGGCGGCGGCCGTCGCCGCCCGCCTCTGCCTCGGGGCGACCGCCACCGACACCGGCGGCTCGATCCGCCAGCCGGCCGCCTTCACCGGCACCACCGGCATCAAGCCGACCTATGGCCGCTGCTCGCGCTGGGGCCTCGTCGCCTTCGCCTCGTCGCTCGACCAGGCCGGCCCGATCGCCCGCGACGTGCGCGACGCGGCGATCCTGCTCAAATCGATGGCGTCGGTCGATCTCAAGGACACCACCTCGGTCGACATGCCCGTTCCCGACTACGAAGCAGCCATCGGCAAGTCGGTGAAGGGGCTCAGGATCGGCATTCCCAAGGAATACCGGCTCGACGGCATGCCGGCCGAGATCGACGCGCTCTGGCAGAAGGGCATCGACATCCTGCGCGAGGCCGGCGCCGAGATCGTCAATATCTCGCTGCCGCATACCAAATACGCCCTGCCGGCCTATTATATCGTGGCGCCGGCCGAGGCGTCGTCGAACCTCGCCCGCTACGACGGCGTCCGCTACGGGTTGCGCGTGCCGGGCTCGGACATCGTCGACATGTACGAGAACACCCGGGCGGCCGGCTTCGGCGCCGAGGTGAAGCGCCGCATCCTGATCGGCACCTACGTGCTGTCGGCGGGCTATTACGACGCCTATTACCTGCGCGCCCAGAAGGTGCGCACGCTGATCAAGCGCGACTTCGAGACGGTCTACGCCGAGGGCGTCGATGCCATCCTGACGCCGGCCACGCCGTCGGCCGCCTTCGGCATCGGCGAGAAGGCCGACGCCGATCCGGTCGAGATGTATTTGAACGACGTGTTCACGGTGACCGTCAACATGGCCGGCCTGCCGGGCCTTGCCGTGCCGGCCGGCCTCTCCGCCGAGGGCCTGCCGCTCGGCCTGCAACTGATCGGCCGGCCGTTCGACGAGGAGACGCTGTTCACCCTCGGCGCGGCGATCGAAAAGGCCGTCGGCACCTTCAGCCCGGCGAAGTGGTGGTAAGGGGAGAGAAGAACATGAACATGGCAGTCCGCACCCCCGACCCCAAGAAGATGATCAAGGGCGCCACCGGCGACTGGGAAGTGATCATCGGCCTCGAGGTGCATGCGCAGGTCACCTCCAACGCCAAGCTGTTCTCCGGCGCGTCGGCCGTGTTCGGCGCTGAGCCGAACATGCACGTCTCGCTGGTCGACGCGGCGATGCCGGGCATGCTGCCGGTGATCAACGAGGAATGCGTGGCGCAGGCCATCCGCACCGGCCTCGGCCTCAAGGCGGCGATCAACCTCTATTCGGTGTTCGACCGCAAGAACTACTTCTACCCCGACCTGCCGCAGGGCTACCAGATCAGCCAGTACAAGCAGCCGATCGTCGGCGAGGGCAAGGTGCTGCTCGACATGCCGGAGGGCGTGGTCGAGATCGGCATCGAGCGGCTGCACCTCGAGCAGGACGCCGGCAAGTCGATCCACGATCAGCACCCGACCATGTCCTTCGTCGACCTCAACCGGTCGGGCGTGGCGCTGATGGAGATCGTCTCCAAGCCGGACCTTCGTTCGTCGGAGGAGGTGAAGGCCTATCTCGCCAAGCTCAGGACCATCCTGCGCTATCTCGGCACCTGCGACGGCAACATGGAAGAAGGCTCCATGCGCGCCGACATCAACGTCTCCGTGCGCAAGCCCGGCGAGCCGCTCGGCACCCGCTGCGAGATCAAGAACGTCAACTCGATGCGCTTCGCCGCCCAGGCGGTGGAATACGAGGCACGCCGGCAGATCGGCATCATCGAGGACGGCGGCGAGATCGACCAGGAGACGCGGCTCTACGACCCCGGCAAGGGCGAGACGCGCTCGATGCGTTCCAAGGAAGAAGCGCACGACTATCGCTACTTCCCCGATCCCGACCTTCTGCCGCTGGAGCTCGATCCGGCCTGGGTCAAGAGCCTGGAAGCCGATCTCCCCGAGCTGCCGGACGAGAAGAAGGCCCGCTTCGTCGCCGACTATGGCATCACGCCCTACGACGCCATGGTGCTGACGCTCGAACGCGCCTCGGCCGACTATTACGAGCAGGTGGCCAAGAGCCGCGACGGCAAGGCCGTCGCCAACTTCATGATCAACGAACTGTTCGGCCGCCTCAACAAGGACGGCAAGGGCATCGAGACGTCGCCGGTTTCCCCCGCCCAGCTCGGCGCCATCGTCGACCTGATCGGCGACGGCACGATCTCCGGCAAGATCGCCAAGGATCTGTTCGAGATCGTCTACACCGAAGGCGGCGATCCGAAGGCGCTGGTCGAGGAACGCGGCCTCAAGCAGGTCACCGACACCGGCGCCATCGAGAAGGCCGTCGACGAGGTGATCGCCGCCAATCCCGACAAGGCCGAGCAGGCCAAGGCGAAGCCGACGCTGAGCGGCTGGTTCGTCGGACAGGTGATGAAGGCGACCGGCGGCAAGGCCAATCCGCAGGCGGTCAACGACCTCGTCAAGCGGAAGCTCGGCATCGAGTAAGGGCGGCACAAGCTGCCGTTCTGCCAAAGCAATTTGCGCGAGGGCGGCCTTTGGGTCGCCCTTTTGCTATGCTGCGGAAGGTTTGGTTAACCCTGTTCGTTAAGCCTACCTTATCCCCGTCATCCCTAATGTCGGGGGGCTGGGGTTCCGCGGTGCAGGCCGCCTTGTGTGTCTCATTCCCCCCGGCCTCAGGCGACTGATGGACATTGCAACCCTTCTAGGCGTTTTCGGCGGCTTCGCTGTGCTTTACCTGGCCGTCGTGCTGGAAGGTTCGAACATCACGATGTTCATGAACCTTCTGGCGACCAATGTCGTGGTCGTCGGCGCACTGGTCGCCATGCTTGGCCGCTACACGCTGAAAACCTTCCCGGTGGCCGTGTTCGGCGGCTTCAAGGAAGCGATCATGTACAAGACGCATGATACCTTCCACCTGCTGGACCAGTTGACCGAGATCGCCGAGGTTGCGCGCAAGCAGGGGCCGCTCGGCCTCGAGAAGCTCGAGATCGACGAGCCCTTCCTCCAGAAGGCGATCCAGATGATCGCCGACGGCTATTCGGGCGAAACCATCCAGCACGTGCTGGAGCGCGAGCGCGACCTGCAGCACGAGCGCCTGCACATGGGGCACACCGCCTGGGCCAAGATCGCCGAGGCGGCGCCCGGCATGGGCATGGTCGGCACCATCATCGGCCTGGTGTCGCTGTTCGCCCACATGTCCGACCCCAAGCAGATCGGGCCTTCGATGTCGATCGCCCTGCTGACCACGCTCTATGGAGCGATCGTTGCCAACGTCGTGGCGGCGCCGGTGGCCGACAAGCTCGCCAACCGCGCCAACCATGAAGCGGAAGTGCAGTCGATGATCATCGACGCCGTATTGCTGATCCGCGAGAACAAGAGCCCCAAGCAGGTGCACGAGGAGCTCCTCTCCTACCTGCCGCTCAAGCATCGCGCCAAGGCCGAGGCCGAGAAGGAAGCGGCCTGACGGCCGGATCGAGCAGAAAACGAAAGGGCGGCGGGATGAGCGGCAGGAAGAAGGGCGGCGGCGGTGGCGGGCATGGCGGTGCGCCGTGGGTCATCACCTTCGCCGATCTCATGGCTCTCCTGATGGCGCTCTTCGTGATGATCGTTTCCTTCTCGAACCAGGACGAGCAGAAGCTGAATGACGCCGCCGGCTCGATGCGCGACGCTTTCGGCTACCAGTCGGTGCAACGGCCGGCCGGCATGATCGAGCAGAGTGGCCTGCCGGAGCGCAAATTCCTGCGCAACGTGCAGCCGATGTCTTTGTCCGAAGCGGTCGAATTCGCCACCGATTTCAACGATCAATACGAAAAGCAGGGGCCGGAGGTGAATACCAACCGGTTCGAGAAGGCCGCCGAGAGCAAGCCGCGCGAGTATCTCACCGCTTCCGAATCGTTGCGCCAGGCGCTGCAGGATCTGCCCGACTACGCCGAACTCTCCAAGCAGATCATTCTCGACGTCGCCAACGACGGCCTGCACATCTCGATCATCGACCAGGATGGCCGGCCGATGTTCGGCTCGCAGTCGAGCGAGCCGACCGACCGCATGAAGATCCTGCTGTCGCGCATTGCGCCGGTCATTCAGCAGATGCCGGGCCGGTTGCAGATCATCGGACACACCGAATCGACCGGCGACATGGCCGTTCCCGGCGGCGCCGCCTGGGCGCTGTCGGCCAAGCGGGCGCTGACCACGGCGGAAATCCTCGGCAGCTTCGGCCTCGGCGCCGGCAGCCTGGCGCAGGTGGTCGGCGTGGCCGACAAGGACCCGATGTTCCCCGACGATCCCTTCCTGTCGGGCAACCGGCGCATCGAGCTGGTGCTGCTCAAGGAAGCACCGGCGATGCCGAGCGACAGCCCGTTCTAACGGGCACGGACACCGCCGGGCCGGAGCAAGGCCGGGGCAAGGAACCGGGCGCAGATTCTGCCGGATATCCTCCGACAAGGCCCAGCCATGACCGATCCTACCCAGCCGGACGCCGGCAATCGCCGCCGGGAAGACCGCCACAGAACGCGGCTCAGGCCCGGCATCCTGCGCAGCCGTGACGGCCGGCGGCTCGCCGAGTGCCTGATCCGCGATCGTTCGGCGGGCGGAGCGAAGCTCGTGCTCATCGAGGAACGGCTGCTGCCGCTCGAGCTGGAACTCGAGGACGAGGCCGATCATCGTTGCTACGACATCCGCATCGTCCGTCGCAACGGCCTGGAGGTCGGCGTCGTCGTGGAGCGGGAGAAGGGCGCTCTTTCGGCCTGAATCCGCGATTGCCCGCATGAACACGCCGAGTTCATCGCGCGCCCCTTTTCGCCGCCGCGGCGGACCAATATGCTGTCATGCCGTTAGCGCACGAACGCCTTCATTCGAGCCGTGTCCGGATCGGTCCGCAACGAATGAAGGCGTCAGGCGTGCGGTATTGGTTTTTAATTCCCGCGCGGCCGGCGACGCCGGCAGGTATTTGCTCATTGATCGCGAACGTGGATCGAGCGCCGGTGCCACCGCACGGGCCGCTTCCGGAGAAGGCGAGGAGAAGCCGATGACTGCGACCCAGACCAAGCCGATCGACCTCTACTACTGGCCGACGCCCAACGGCCACAAGATCACCATCATGCTCGAGGAGCTCGGCGTTCCCTACGACCTGCATTTCATCAATATCGGCAAGGGCGATCAGTTCCAGCCCGATTTCCTGGCGATTTCGCCCAACAACAAGATGCCGGCCATCGTCGACCCGGAAGGGCCGGACGGCAAGCCGATCTCGATATTCGAGTCGGGCGCCATCCTGCTCTATCTCGGCCGCAAGTTCGGCAAGTTCTACCCTGAGGACGAGCGCGGCCGCGTCGAGGTGGAGCAATGGCTGATGTGGCAGATGGCCGGCTTCGGGCCGATGCTCGGCCAGAATCACCATTTCGCGCTCTACGCGCCGGAGAAGCTTCCCTACGCCATCAAGCGCTACCAGGATGAGACGCACCGCCTCTACGGCGTGCTCGAAAAGCAGCTCGCCGGCAAGGAGTATGTCTGCGGCGACTATTCGATCGTCGACATCGCCTGCGTCGGCTGGGCGCGCGGCTGGGAGCGGCAGGCGATCGAGGCGGCCGAGTTCCCCAATGTGATGGCCTGGATCGACCGTGTGTCGAACCGGCCGGCCGTGGCGAAGGCGCTCGCCATCACCGCGCCGACGCCGCCGAGCAATCTCGCCGACGACAAGGAAGCGCAGAAGGTGCTGTTCAACCAGCGCGCCCGCTGACGGCGGCACCGCCGGGCCGGCGCGAAAGCCGGCCCTGTCGATGGCCGATACGATGGGCGTTTGCATGGCCCCGGCGTCGCCAGGACGCCGGGGCTTTTTTGTCGAAGCATGAATTCGTCATGCATTCAGCCCGATAGGCTGCGTTCGTTCCACTTTGATATATCTTTTGGTTTCTCCCTGAATAATTGATTTGTCGGTGTGTGCTTGCCTTGCGGCAGTCGTGACGGAGTTCGCGCATGGCAATGTCGCCGGCCTCGCCAGAAATGCTGGAGGTCATTAGAAATCTTCGCACGCCGAAGATTCGGGTTGGTGACGGACGAAAATATAAACGCGTGAAGTGTTTCTTGCTCGCCACTTTGCAGCATGGAAAATATACTTGTGAATGTATCGTCGAGGATATGAGTGTTGGCGGTTGCAGGGTCAACAACACCGACGGTCTGCTCGCGGTCGGCGAGATGGTGGTCATCGACATTCCCGAACAGAAGATGTCGCTGAACGGCATGGTGATGTGGGTTCGCGGCAAGGCGGCCGGGCTGCGTTTCAACCTGACGGGCCGCTGATCTTCCCTTGTGGTTTCCATTTGGTTTCGCGTCGGCGTCGGTCCGCCCCGGCGGGTGAGGGCAATTTCCCCGAAAACGGCGGATTCGATGGTTGACGGGCGTTAAACGTAACCGTCGCTTAGGAAATTGTTGGCCTCTTGTTAAGTCTGCAATTTAATCTGCTTTTTAATCAATTGGCTCAGCATGATCACATCTTCGGAAAACGGAGAGGCGAGGCAAAAGACCTCGGACAATACGTAAACAGGGAATGTCATCATGGCTCGTCTTGAACTGAATTCGTCCGATCAGATGGCCGGCGGCGCCGGCGCCACCAGCGATATCCTTTACGAACTCGGCGTGATGTACGCGGTCGGCCGCGAGGTCGAGCAGAACCTCATCGAAGCCCACAAGTGGTTCAACATCGCCGCTTTCCGCGGATCGGAGAGCGCCGCCCGCTATCGTCGCGAGCTCGCCGGCGAGATGTCGTCGGCCGAGATCGCCGCGGCCCAGCGCGAAGCCCGCGAGTGGATTTCGCTGCATTGATCGACGCGGCCGGCCCCGGAACGGGCCTTGCGGCAAGAAACGGAAAACATGTGCCCGGGCGTGCGGGCGACTGACGGCGGTTCTCCCCGAGCGAAGAGCCGCCGTTTTCTATGGAGGACCGGCGAAGGGCGGGACAGGGCCGGCAAGCTGTGCTATGGCCGGGCAAATCAGCCAGAGGACCCGTCCATGGACAAGTCGTTCATCGCCCGCGAGACCGCCCGCCTTCTGCTGGAGGTCGAGGCCATCCAGTTCAATCCGGAAAAGCCGTATATCTTCACCTCCGGCTGGGCGAGCCCGGTCTATACCGACTGCCGCAAGCTCATTTCCTTCCCGCGCCTCCGCAAGCGGCTGATGGCCTTCGCCGAGGAGATCATCCTGTCCGAGATCGGCGCCGAGTCGCTCGATGCGGTGGCCGGCGGCGAGACGGCGGGCATTCCCTTCGCCGCCTGGCTGTCCGACCGGCTGGAACTGCCGATGCTCTACGTGCGCAAGAAGCCCAAGGGCTTCGGCCGCAACGCCCAGATCGAGGGCGACGTCAAGGAAGGCGCCCGCGCCATCCTGGTCGAGGACCTCGCCTCCGACGGCCGCTCCAAGCTCATCTTCACCAAGGCGATGCGCGATGCCGGCCTCAAGGTGAGCCACGCCTTCGTCGTCTTCCACTACGGCATCTTCCCGTCGTCGACCGAGGTGCTGGCCGCCGACGGCATCACGCTGCACGCCCTCGCCACCTGGTGGGACGTGCTCGCCGAGGCCAAGGCGTCGAACCGCTTCCCGGCGGCGATGCTGTCCGAGGTGGAAAAGTTCCTGCACGCGCCGGCCGAGTGGTCGGCGGCGCACGGGGGCAGGGCGTCCTTCGAGGGGTGAAAGTTTAGATCGTCGTGCGTCCTAACGGACGCACGACGATCTAGTTTTTTGTTATCGCATCGGATTTTCCGAAAACCGGATTCCACTTTTCGGTCCGATGCTCTAGACGGCCCGCTTGCCCTCGGCGTCGATGACCAGTTCGCCGTCCTCCTTGGCGAAGGGGCCGGGCGGCCAGCGGTCGAGAAGGTCGAGCACCGTCTCGCTCGGCCGGCAGAGGGCGGTGCCCTTGGCCGTCACCACGATCGGCCGCTCGACGAGGATGGGATGGGCGATCATCGCCTCGACGATATCCTCGTCGGCCACCGAGGGATCGGTGAGGCCGAGTTCGACAGCCGGCGACTTCTTGACGCGCAGCGCATCGCGCGGGCTGAGGCCGGCGTCGGCCAGGAGCGCCAGGAGCTGCGGCTTGGTCCAGCCGGTCTTGAGATACTCGACCACCGTCGGCGCATAGCCTGCCGCCTCGACGATGCGGACGACGTTGCGCGACGTGCCGCAGTCGGGATTGTGAAAGATGACGATGTCGGTGACGGGCATGTCGGACCTCCCTGGGTGTGCCTCGTTATAGCCCGCGCTGTCGCCAACCGAAACGATTTGCCGCCCTTCGCGCGCTTTTGAACCCGGCTGTCCCTCGTCTTTTCGAGACTTTTGGCTTATGGGAGCGGGAACTCCCGCGACAAGGACCCGATGAGCCACTACGCCGCCCCCGTTTTCGCCATTGCACCGATGCTCGATTGGACGGACCGCCATTGCCGGCTGTTCCATCGGCAACTGAGTGCGCGCGCGCTGCTCTATACGGAGATGGTGACGACGGCGGCGATCCGGTTCGGCGATCGCGAGCGGCTCTTGGGTTTTTATCCCGAGGAACATCCGGTCGCCCTGCAGCTCGGCGGCTCCGATCCGGCCGAGCTGGCGTTTGCCGCCAGGGTGGGCGAGGACTGGGGCTATGACGAGATCAATCTCAACGTCGGCTGTCCGTCGGATCGCGTGCAGTCCGGCCGGTTCGGCGCCTGCCTGATGCTGGAGCCGGCGCTGGTCGCCGACTGCGTCGCGGCGATGCGGGCGGCGGTGAAGGTACCGGTCACCGTCAAGTGCCGCATCGGCATCGACGAGCAGGATCCGGAAGAGGCGCTCGACCGGCTCGCCGACGCGGTGATCGCCGCCGGCGTCTCCGCTCTCTGGGTGCACGCCCGCAAGGCGTGGCTGAAGGGGTTGAGCCCCAGGGAAAACCGCGACATTCCGCCGCTCGACTACGATCGCGTCCGCCGCCTCAAGGTGCGCCATCCGGAGGTGTTCATCGGCATCAACGGCGGCATCGCCGACCTCGATGCAGCCCTCGACCTCCTGAAGACGCTCGACGGCGTCATGCTGGGGCGCACCGCCTACCAGGAGCCGGCGCTGCTCGGTTCGGTCGACCGGCTCGTCTACGGCGCGGCCACCGAGGATGCCGACCCGTTCGCCGTGGTGGAGCGGATGCGGCCGCACATCGCCGCCCATCTTGCCGCCGGCGGCCGCCTCTCCGCCTTCACCCGCCATATGCTCGGTTTGTTCCACAAGGTCCCCGGCGCCCGCGCCTGGCGCCGCATCCTGACCGAGGGGGGTGTCAGGGAAGGCGCCGGCCTCGAGGTCATCGACGCGGCGCTCGACGTGCTCCAGCGCCGCAAGGCCGCCTGATACCCGAAAGTTCGCCCGCCGTGTCCCTCCGCCTGCCCAAATTCGATTACTTCCTGGTCGGCCTCGTCCTGATGGTGGCGCTGGCGCTCATCTGGCCGACGCCCGGCATGAGCGGCGGGCCGCTGCACTTCGAATATGTCACCACCTACGGCGTCTCGGTGGTGTTCTTCCTCTACGGGCTGATGCTGTCGCCGGAGCGGATGAAGGCGGGCGTGCTGCACTGGCGCCTGCACATCTGCGTGCAGTTCGCCACCTTCGTGCTGTTTCCGGTCCTGCTGCTCGCCGCCCGGGCACTGATGCCGGGCCTGTTCTCCGACGACCTGTGGCTCGGCTTCTTCTACGTGGCGGCGCTGCCGTCCACCGTGTCCTCGTCGGTGGCGATGACCAACATCGCCCGCGGCAACGTGCCGGCCGCCGTGTTCAACGCCTCGCTGTCGAGCCTGCTCGGCGTGTTCGTCACGCCGCTCCTGATGAGCTGGTACATGCACAGCAACGGCATCGACATGCCGCTCCTGCCGGTGATCCTCAAGGTGGTGATGCTGGTGCTGGTGCCGATCGCCCTCGGCCAGATCGCCCGCCGCTGGCTCGGCGGCTGGGCGCACCGCAACGCCTTCTGGGTGAAGCTCGCCGACCGCTCCACCATTCTCGCCATCGTCTACAATTCCTTTTGCGATTCCGTGGCGGCCGGCGTCTGGAGCGCCGGCGACCTCTCGGTGGTGCTGGAGATCGCCGTCGCCTCGGTGGTGCTGTTCCTGGTGGTCTATCTTGTCATGAACGGCGTCTGCGCCGTCATGGGCTTCAATATCCGCGACCGCATCGCCTGCCAGTTCTGCGGCTCGAAGAAGTCGCTGGCGACCGGCGTGCCGCTGGCGCCGGTGATGTTCGGCCAGAACGCCGCCATTGGCCTGATCGTGGCGCCGATCATGGTGTTCCATTTCCTGCAACTGGTCATCGTCAGCGTGCTGGCGGCGCGCTTTGCCAAACGGGCGACCGATTGATCATACCAAGAGGCATTGGAAATGCCCCTTGGTATTCCGTTTGCCGATTTCTCATGCCTCTGATGCACATGAGAAATCGGCAATGCTTTCAATGAGCGGATGCGTCGGCATCTTCGCGAATTGGGATCAAATCGCCGTCGAGCGGGCGTTGCCGCTCGGCACCACTACCGTCGGCTCCTGGTGGAACCAGCGGTAGCCGGCGGCGAGCGCCAGGAACACGGCGAGCCAGACCGCGATGTGCCACAGCCGGGCGTCGACGCGGTGGCGGCCGATGGCGAGCGAGGCGCCGATCAGCAGCGCGAAGATCGACAAATAGGCGGCGTTGGCGAACTGGGCCGGGGCGAGGCCGGCGATGCTGCCGGATCCGCCGAAGAGCAGGAGGATGCCGGTGGCGATGACGAGGATCGCCACGGCGATGTAAAGCACGGGTTGCCGCATCGGCTCAGGCCTTCGATCGGGATATGCTGTCCTGAATGTCGGCTTGCCTGAGCCGCTCCGCAAGTCCGCCCATGATCGCCCGCCGCTCTTCCGGGCTCATCGACGTCCAGCGGGCGATCTCGTCGAGCGTGCGGCCGCAACCGCGGCAGAGGTTGCCGCCTTCGAGGATCCGACAGACCTTGACGCAAGGCGTCTCCACCATCGTTGTCACCTGCCGATCAGGAGGCCGATCAGGAAGGCCGCCTCCGCCAGCACCTGCGTGGCGCCGAGGATGTCGCCGGTCTGCCCGCCGATCTTCTCGCGGGCGAAGGCGCCGAAGGCGAGGGCGGCAAAGCCGGCAAGGGCGATGCCGAGCAGCGTGGACGGCGCGCCGACGAGCGCTGGCAGCGGCGACAACAGCAGCACCGTCAATCCGGCGCCGATGGCAAGGGCGCGGCGGTCCGGCCGGCCGAGCCGCGCCGCGAGGCCGTCCGGCCGGGCATTGGGCAGCGCCGCCCAGAGGGCGGCCATGGCGAGGCGGCTCATGGCGCCGCCGCCCAGCACGGCGAAGACGCCGGCCGCCGGCTGGGCGAACAGCGCGCCATAGGCGCTCGCCCGGATCAATGTCGAAAGGATCAGCGCCAGGCCGGCGAAGGTGCCGATGCGACTGTCCTTCATGATGGCGAGCCGCTTTTCGGCCGTGGCGCCGCCGACGAGGCCGTCGGCGCTGTCGGCGAGGCCGTCCTCGTGCAGCGCGCCGGTCGGCGCCACCAGGATCGCCACGACAAGCAGGCCGACCAGGAGATCCGGCAGGCCCGCCGCGTTGGCCGCGAGCCCGACGAGCGCCGCCGGCAGGGCGATCAGGAAGCCGGCGAGCGGGATCATGGCCGCCGCCCGCGGCAGCTCCGGCAGGGCGCCGGTATCGTCCCGCCGTCCGAGCTGCGGCACCGGCAGGCGCGAGAAGAAGCGGAGCGAAGCGCCGAGATCGGCTAGACGGTGGAGGAGTTCATCGCGGAGCATTCTTCGTTTGTAGGCCGCGGAGCGAGTCATGTATAGCGTTGAGCCCGCTAAATGTTGTGTCATTTCGTGGTATTGCAGCGGTTCCGGCACAAAATCCAGAGCCGCCGTTTCCAGTTCAATCAGGAAGACGAAGCTATGATTCCCTCGATGTCCGGCCTGCCGTTCGACGATTTTCGCGAGCTGATCCGTTCGATGCCGGGACCGGACGAGGCTTCGGTCGATGCCGTCCGCGCCCGCAACGCCCAACTGACCAAGCCGCTCGGCTCGTTGGGCCGGCTCGAGGAACTCGCCGAATGGCTGGCCGCCTGGCAGCGGGTGGAACGGCCGGCGGTGCGCCATCCGATGGTGTCGATCTTCGCGGCCAGCCACGGCGTGGCGGCCAAGGGCGTGTCGGCCTTTCCGGTCGAGGTGAACTTCCAGATGGTGGCCAACTTCACGGCCGGCGGCGCCGCCATCAACCAGCTCTGCAAGAGCTACAATTACGGGCTCAAGGTGTTCGAGCTGGCGCTCGAGGTGCCGACGCCCGACATCACCGAGCAGGATGCCTTCGACGAGGCCGGTTGCGCCGCCACCATGGCCTTCGGCATGGAATCGGTGGCCGGCGGCACCGACCTGCTGATGCTCGGCGAGATGGGCATCGGCAACACCACGGTGGCCGCCGCCATCTATCACGCGCTCTATGGCGGCGCAGCGGCGGACTGGATCGGCCGCGGCACCGGCGTCGACGACGCCGGCCTGACGCGCAAGCGCGACGCGGTGGCCGCCGCCGTGGCGCGCCTCGGCAGGGGCGAGCGCGACGGCCTGGAGGTGCTGCGCCGGGTCGGCGGCCGGGAGATCGCCGCCATGGCCGGCGCCATCATCGCCGCCCGCCACCAGAATATCCCTGTGGTCGTCGACGGCTATGTCGTCACCGCCGCCGCGGCGGTGCTGCACGCCGTCGATCCGCATTCGATCGACCACGTCCAGATCGCCCATGCCTCGGTGGAGGGCGCCCATCGCGACGTCATCGCCCGACTCGGCAAGGAACCGATCGTCGACCTGCGCCTGCGCCTCGGCGAGGGCACCGGCGCCGCCATCGCCGGTTCGATCATCCGCGCGGCGGCCGACGTCCACGGCGGCATGGCGACCTTTGCCGAAGCCGGCGTTGCCAACAAGGATTGAGTCATAAAAATAGCCCGGCCAAACGGTTGGCCGGGCTATTTCATCCGATTTCCGAGGACGTCAGCTGACGCGGCTGACGCAGAAATGCACCACGTCCTCCAGCGCCGCCCGGTAGGGGCCTTCCTCCAGCACGCCGAGGGCGGCGATCGCCTTGTCGCCATAGGCGCGGGCGCGCTCGACGGTGGCGGCGATGGCCTGGTGCTTGCCGAGCAGCGCGATGGCATGGTCGAGGTCGGCGTCCTCGATCTCGCCGCGCTCGATGGTGCGCTCCCAGAACGCTCGGTCGGCGTCGCCGCCACGGGCGGCGGCGATCAGGATCGGCAGCGTCACCTTGCCCTCGCGGAAGTCGTCGCCGACCTTCTTGCCGAGCGTCATCGACGAGCCGCCGTAGTCGAGCGCGTCGTCGACCAGCTGGAAGGCGAGGCCGAGCTGGGTGCCGTATTCGGCGAGCCCGGCGCGCACGCCCGCGGAACTGCCGGCGATGATCGGGCCGACCTCGGTGGCCGCCGAGAACAGCGCCGCCGTCTTGGCGTTGATCACCTGAAGATATTGCACTTCGCTGGTCGTCAGGTGCTTGGCGGCGACGAGTTGCAGCACCTCGCCCTCGGCGATCACCGCGGCGGCGCGCGACAGCACGGCCAGCGCATCGAGCGAGCCGACCTCGACCATGGTGCGGAAGGCCTGGCCGAGCAGATAGTCGCCGACCAGCACGCTCGCCTGGTTGCCCCAGACCATGCGGGCCGACGGCTTGCCGCGCCGGAGCTCGCTCTCGTCGACCACGTCGTCGTGCAGCAGCGTCGCCGTGTGCATGAACTCGACGGTGGCGGCCAGCTTGACGTGGCCGTCGCCCCGGTAGCCGCAGGCCAGCGCGGCGGCTAGCGTCAGCATCGGCCGCAGGCGCTTGCCGCCGGAATCGATCAGGTGGCGGGCGATCTCGGGAATCATCTCGGCATTGGCGGCGGCCATGTCGAGGATCATCTGGTTGACCCGCTGCATGTCGGCGTCGACGAGCTGCATCAGGGGCGCGATCGACTTCTCGCGCGGTGCTGCCGGAGCGTTGCTGTGCTGAGGTGCGACCGAGCTCAAACCTTCCACTCCCGAAACCGTCCGTCCGGCTTGCCGCCGGTTGTATCCACAACGCTTCCCGACACGAGTCGGTGCCCGCGCCCCGGAAAGATTAAGTGGGTGACCATTAGGCCGCCAAGCGGATAATGTCGAATCTCATCGGGGATAGCCATCGGCAATTCCGGAGGTCTCATGGAAGAATTGATCCGAACCAACGATCTGGTGACCATCTCCTTCGTCGAGGCGCTGCTGAAGGACGCCGATATCGGCTACATCGTCGCCGATCAGGCGATGAGCGCCCTCGAGGGCATGGTCGGCGCCTTTCCCCGCCGTATCCTGGTCGACGCCGACGAGGCCGACTGCGCCCGCCGCCTGCTGACCGATGCCGGTCTCGGCGCCGAACTCCGTCCCAGGGCGAAGACGGAACCGGGATGGTGACGACGCCGGACGCCGTGAGCCGCGACGGCTTTCTCGGCAATCAGCTCCTGATCGACCAGCCGCGGGCCGGTGCGCACCGGGCCGGCCTCGACGCCGTGCTGCTCGCCGCCGCCTTGCCGGACGGCACCGCCGGCCACGTGGTCGACCTCGGCGCCGGCGTCGGCGTCGCCGGCCTTGCCGCGGCGCATCGGTTGGCCGAAACGCGCGTCACGCTGGTGGAGATCGATGCGGACCTGGCGCGGCTCGCCGAGGGCAACGCCGCTCTGAACGCCACCACGGCCGGCCGGGTCCGCGTCGTCGTCGCCGACCTGCTGGCGCCGGCCGCCGAGCGCCGGACCGCTGGGCTCGCGGACGACATGGCCGACCACGTCGTCATGAATCCGCCGTTCCACCCCGCCGATCGCGGCCGGTCGTCACCGGCGCCGGCACGGGCGCGGGCGCATGCGCTGGCGGCCGACGCCATCGACGGCTGGGTCCGCGCCGCCGCCGCCATACTGAAGCCATCCGGCACCCTGACGGTGATCTTCCGCGCCGACGAATTGCCGCGGCTTTTCTCGGCGATCGGCAGCCGCTTCGGTTCGCTCGCGCTGTTGCCGATCCATGCGCATGCCGGCGAACCGGCCCACCGGCTGATCCTGCGTGGCCGGCCGCAGGGGCGGGCACCGCTTCGGATATTGCCGGGCCTCGTGCTGCATGCACCGGGTGGCGGCTTCCGTCCGGATGTCGAGGCGGTGCTGCGCGGCGGCGCGCTGCCGGCCGCCTGGTGGTAGGTCAGGGCAGGCGCAGGTCGGCGATCACCGGCAAGTGGTCGGAGCCGATGTCGGGACCGACCTCGAAGCGCTTCACCTCGATATTTGGCGAGACCAGGATGTGGTCGACCGGCGAGCCGACATAGAAGCGTTTGACCAACCAGCGCTTTGAGAAACGGGTGGTGGACGGCCAGCCGGTGCCGGCGGCGTCGACCAGTCCGGATGTCTTCAGGAACGACTGAAAGAACGGCGACCAGGTCGGCGTATTGAAATCGCCCATGGCGACGATGGGCGTTCCCGGCGCCTCGGCGGCGATCGACCGGGCGATAGCGTCGAGATAGGCGTTGCGGCTTTGCCATTGGTCGAAACTGCGCGGCGTGGTGGGGTGCAGCACGTAGACAACGAGGGCCGGCGCGTCTGGAGATGCGGCGTTCGTCGTGTCGGGCGGGGCGAGCTCCAGCCTGAGCGGGCTGCCGCCCCAGCCCAGACCCGGTACGACCGGAATGTTGCGGACGTGCTCGGCCTTGAGGATTTTCCAGCCGGACCAGGCCATCACCTCCGGGTGGCGGCCCAGGAGCTCGGCCGGCGGCGTCGACGGAAAATGGCTGCGTAGCGCGTCGAAATGCCGCAGCACATAGCCGCTGACTTCCTGCTGGCCGAGCAGGTCGATGCCGGACCGGGTGCTCCAGGCAACGAGATCGTCGTAGTCGCTGCGGCCGCCCAGCACGTTGCTGGTGGCGACGCGCAGCTCGCGTCCGCCGGCCGAGGCGGCGGCGCGCTCGACCGGCGTGAAGAGCGGCAGGCCGTTGAGCACGGCGAGGACGAGGGCGATGGCTGCCAGGATCCGGTGGCCGGCGACGAGCGCCACGAGCGCGGCGGCGACGGAAACGCCGAACAGGGCGGGCAGGAAGAAGGTCAGAAGATCGCCGTAGTAGAAGCTGTCGGCGTTGAACCGGGCCAGTGTCGCCGCCGCAACCGCCGCGACGAGGGCAATCGTGACGGAGCCGGAGAATTTGCGCCGGACCGGAGCCGCACTGAATTCGAATGCCGTCATCTGACTTCCCAAAACCTCGGCGAACCGGCCCGACATCGATGGTCGGGAAATTCTGCGGCAATCTTGTGAACGCTGACGCCAGACTTGCCCACCGGGACGGGAAAAGCAAGGAGTGGGCCAGGGAGGCTAAAACAGGCTGCCCTGAAGGTCGCCGGGGCCGCCGCCCTGCTCATGCGCCAGCAGCCAGCGCTTGGTATCGATGCCGCCGCCGAAGCCGGTGAGGGCGCCGGAGGCGCCGATCACCCGGTGGCAGGGTACGATGATCGGGATGGGATTGGCGCCGTTGGCGGCGCCGACGGCGCGGCTCGCCGCCGGGCGGCCGATGCGGGCGGCGAGCTCGCCGTAGGAGATGGTCGCGCCATAGGGAATGGCGGTCAGGGCCCGCCAGACGGCGAGCTGGAAGGGCGTGCCCACCGGCATCAGCTCGAGGTCGAAGTCGCGCAGCTCGCCGGCGAAATAGGCCGACAGTTGGGCGCGCGCCTCGACGAACCGGCCGTCGTCGCGCCGCCACTCGTCATGCGGGGCGACCCGGCCCTTGCCGGTGGGAAAACCGACTTTCGACAGGCGCACGCCATCGCCGGCCAGGAGCAGCGGACCGATGGGGCTTTCGAGATAGGTGTAGACGACGTCGAACATGGGCGCCTCACGTGGCGGGGGCTCGCCGCAGCATGGCGAAGATGCGGCCGTCGATCGACAGGAGACCGAGGGCGATCAGCGCCATCCCCAGGAAATGGCTCGATGACAGCCGCTCGCCGAGCACGAGGCTGCCGAGCAGGATGGCCGAGACGGGGATCAGCAGCGTCACCAGCGACGAGTTGATGGCGCCGCCGACCGACAGGATATGGAAGAAGATGATGTAGGCGAGGGCCGTCGAGATCAGCGCCAGGGCGAGAAGCGCGCCGATGGTGACGAGATGCGGCGCGGCGAGACCCCAGGGCGCGTCGACCAGAGCGACGAGCGGCAGCATCATCACCGTGGTGGCCGCCGTCTGGCCGAAGGCGCCGACGGCCGGCGCGATGCCCATGCGGCGGAACCGGCGGCCGAAGGTGCCGGCGAAGCCGTAGGAAAGGGCGGCGCCGAGGCAGGCGACCAGCGCCCAGAGGGGCGGACCGTTGCCGGCAAAGGCGCTGCCGCTCATCAGCACGACGACGCCGACGACGCCGAGCAGCACGCCGGCGATCTTCTGCGGCGTCATTTTCTCGTCGGCCGTCAGGAGGTGGGCGACCAGGATGGAGAAGATCGGCGTCGTGGCGTTGAGGATGGAGGCAAGGCCGGAGGCGATCGCCGTCTGTCCCCAGAAGATCAGGCTGAAGGGGATGAGATTGTTGAGAAGGCCCATGCCGAAGAAGGCGCGCCAGACGTCGCCGCTCCCCGGGATCGTCCGGCCGGTCGCCCGCAGGTAGACGTAAAGCGCCGCCGCGGCGATCGCCACGCGGCCGAGCACGACGGTGAACGGCGGCAGCTCGGCGAGCGCCACCTTCGAGAAGAAGAACGATCCGCCCCAGAGGACGGAGAGGAGAAGAAGCAGGCCCCATTCGAGGAGGCCCATCTGCGGCGCTTTGGTCAAGGAAGCCTCCTGGCTGACGAGCGGATAATCGTCTGCCGAGCCGCGGATCGCTCGCCGGATTCGGACTCGGTTCGTCGACCTTGCGCAGAGCGGGTGTACAATTCCTGTCATGAGCCTCGACATCACCCTTTGCGAAGCGGCCTGGATGGCCCGCGACCCGGCCTATGACGGCGCGTTCTTCGTCTGCGTGCGGACGACCGGCATCTATTGCCGCTGCGTCTGCCCGGTGAAGCCGCCGCTCCGGCGCAACGTCGAATTCCTGCCGAGCGCCACCGCCGCCGAGCTTGCCGGCTACCGGCCGTGCCTGCGCTGCCGGCCGGAGACGGCGCCCTTCTGCCCGGCGTGGAAGGGCACGCTCGCCATCGTCGAGAAGGCGGCGCGGCTGATCAAGGACGAGGGAGCGCTCGATGGCGATGGCGGCAACGTCGAGGCGCTGGCGGCGCGCGTCGGTGTCGGCGGCCGGCACCTGACGCGCCTTTTCCGCCGCCATCTCGGCGCCAGCCCGATCGAGGTGGCGAAGACGGCGCGGGTGCAGCGGGCCAAGCGCCTGATCACCGACACCGATCTGCCGATGACCGATATTGCCCTCCAGGCCGGCTTCGGCAGCCTCCGGCGCTTCAACGCCGTGTTCCGCGAAGTCTACAAACGCCCGCCGGGCGAGATGCGGCGCGGGCGGCAGGGAAACCTAAACGCCGTCCGGCAGCTTGGAGCGCATCGCGGTCCGGCGATCGATGGTCTCGCCGTCGACGACGAAGGTGCCGTCGCCGACGGCGTGTAGCGTCCGCCGCTCCCGGCGGCCGGGATCGATCCAGGCGGCGATCCCGTCGAGCACGATGATGCCATGGGGCTCGAGGATGTCGACGACACGGCACTCGACGTTGCCAAGGCAATCGGCGAGCAGCGGGGCTCGCATGTGCCGCGCCGGTGCGCGCGCGAGATCGAAGGTCTTGAACTTGTCGGTATGCTGGCCCGAACTGGTGCCGATGCCGATCACCTTGTCGATCAGATCGACCGTGGGGATGGCGAGGACGCACTCCTTGCTGCTCGACAGCGCCGTGTAGGAGTAGTTCCAGGGGCCGGTCTTGATGGCGAAGGTCGGCGAGAAGTCCAGCACCATGGTCCAGGTGATGGTCATCACGTTGTCGCGTTGGCCGTCGCTGGTGGTCACCAGCACGACGGGACCCGGTTCCAGCAGTGTGAATGCCCGGCTGAGGGGCAGTTCCTCGAGCGCCATGGCGGCCTCCTTCTGACTAGCCCATCCCTTTCAGATGGGGTAGCCGACCGCCTTCAGGAAGGCGCGGGCGATGATCAGGTGGCCGGTCAGCGTCGGGTGGACGCGGTCGGTGGCGATGCCCATCGGGTGGATGTCGGCCATCACCTCGTCGAAGGCGGCCTGCGTGTCGACGAAGACGGCGCCGTGCTTCTCGGCGAGCCTTTTCACCACCGCGCCGTAGTCGTCGATCATCTGGCGCATCGGGTCGGCGCGGTTGAATTCGACGAAATAGGGCGCCATCAGCACCAGCCCCCTGAGGCGCGGCAGGGTGCGGACGATCAGCCGCTCCAGCGTCGCCTCGTATTCGCCGATCAGCACGTGGTTCTCGGTCTGGAGGCGGGCGTCGAACTGCCGCCAGACGTCGTTGACGCCGATCATGACGGAGAGCCAGTCCGGCTTCAGCGCCTCGACGTCGGTCGCCCAGCGGGCTTCGAGGTCGCGCACGGTGTTGGCGCTGACGCCCATGTTGACGACGCGGATGCGGTGGGCGGCGTGCGTGACGTTGAGGAAGGCGTTGACGAGGCCGACGTAGCCGGTGCCGAGGGAGTCGAACAGCGCCTCGCCGACCGGCCGGGCGCGGCTCCAGTCGGTGATCGAGTCGCCGATGAACAGCAGCTTGCTGTCCCTATCAATCTTCACGTTCCTTCCTCCCTTTCGAGCGGCGGCTCTCACCACACGCGGTTCAGCCAGCTCCTGACGCGGTTCTCGTAGGCGTAGAACGACAGGAAGCCGATCGCCACGGCCAGCACCAGGCCAAGGAGCTCATGGCTCGGCAGGCTGCCGAACAGGTGTTTCTTGTATTGGTAGAACGGCTGTTGCCACAGGTAGATCGAGAACGAGCCGATGCCGAGCAGCCGGAGCGGTTTCCAGGACAGCGCCGATCGGACCCACCGCGGCGCCTCGGCCAGGTGGTTGACGGTAAAGGCGAGAAAGAACGGCGCGACCGTCATGGTCATCATCCACGGAAACACCGAGCCGACGTAGAGCGCCGACCCCAGGGCGAAGGCGGCGACCGGCATCCAGGGGCGGACGTAGGGCGCGGTTCGGTCCCTGAGGAGAGAGTAGCCGGCCGAAAGCAAAAGATTGGTTGCCGCCACCTCGCTGCGCACCCAGTATTCCTTGGGGGGCGCGATAGACGGGAAGGCGAAATAGCTCAGATGAATGGCGATGGTGAGAAGGCCGAAGCCGATCAGCGCTCCGCCTTCCCGGCCGCGCAGGAAAGGGAGAAGGGTCAGGAGCGACAGGAAGATATAGGAGTGCTCCTCGACGTTCAGCGACCAGAGGTGGCCGATCGGGTAGGGGCTGGCGAACATGTGGGGGTAAGCCGGCAGGTAGGAGCGGAGGAACAGCGCCGTCGGCACCACTTCCCGCGCCGGAGCCACCTTGCCGATCAGCGCGGCGATGGCGAAGACGATCAGCAGATACAGCAGGAAGGCGGGAATGATGCGCGATATGCGGCGCTTGTAGAAGGTGACGAGCGGCACGCGGCGCTGGAACAGGATGCGGCTCATCAAAAGGCCGGACAGGCAGAAGAACACGTCGACGCCCATGCGTCCGCTGTGCCAGCCCTGGATCGCCAGGAAGTGCCCCTGCAGCACCAGGAGAATTGCCAGCCCGCGCCAACCGTCCAGATAGTCGATGCGTTGCAGTTCGCTGCCGCCATGGCGAACCGACGAAGACACCATTTTCTCGATCGTCATGATTTGGCTCGAAACGAACCGTCGCGCGACTGGCGGCCGGACTGCGGCAGTCATCCCGGAAAATCGTGATGAAATGGTGACCGTGGCAGACGGGAAGCGGCCCTCCAAATACGACAAAGCGCCCGGCATCCCCTTGGGGATCGAGCGCTCACGTCGTACCGGCGGCTGGTACCTGGCCCGTCAGAGGCCGAAGCCCTTCAGGAAACCGCGCTTCGGGGCGCGCGCCCGGTTGCCGGTAGTCTCTTCGTAGTGGGCGATCGCTTCGGCGATCTCGCGTTCGGCGGTGCTCTGGCTGTGGCGCTTCTTGCTGGCACCCAGCATGGCGAACATCATGGCGTCCATCGTTGTTCTCCGTTCTTTCTCTGTCTCTTTTCTTGCACTCTCAATATAAGTGTCACTCCCAATGGGAACAAATCGTATCTTCTGAAAGGCGCCTTCAGATTTCCTGCAACGGGCGGACGGCCGTCGGTGCCGTTTGAATCTTGCCGGGCTTGTTCCTACATGCGAGGGCGACGAACCCTTCCCGCAAAGGAACATGCCCTTGGTCGAAATCAGGTCCTGGCTGCCGCGACGGTTTCGCGGCGACGTGCCCGTCGTGCCGCTCGTCCGCCTTTCCGGGGCCATCGGCATGCCCGCCATGCTGGGGCGCGGATCGCTGTCGCTCTCCTCGATCGACGGCACTCTCAAGAAGGCCTTTTCGCTGAGCGGGGCGAAGGCGGTGGCGCTCGCCATCAACTCGCCCGGCGGCTCGCCCGTCCAGTCCCACCTGATCTTTCGCCGTATCCGCCAGCTTGCCGAGGAGAAGAAGCTGCCGGTGATCGCCTATGTCGAGGACATCGCGGCGTCGGGCGGCTACATGCTGGCCTGCGCGGCCGACGAGATCGTCGCCGACCGGTCGTCCATCCTGGGATCGATCGGCGTGGTCTCGGCGAGCTTCGGCCTCGACAAGGCCATTGCCCGCCTCGGCATCGACCGTCGCGTCTATACCGCCGGCACGCGCAAGGTGACGCTCGATCCCTTCCAGCCGGAAAACGGCGAGGACGTCGAGCATATCAAGACGCTGCAGCGCGACATCCACGCCTTCTTCATCGAGCTGGTGAAGGACAGGCGCGGTGCCCGGCTGATCGAAGGCGAGGAGCTGTTCTCGGGCCTTTATTGGGCGGGCGAGCGGTCGGTGGCGCTCGGCCTTGCCGACCGGATCGGCACCGCCCATGACGACCTTGCGGCCCGCTTCGGCGACAAGGTGGACATTCGCCTGTTCGAACCCGGCCGGAGCGGGTTCCTGCGCCGCCGCCTGTTCGGTGGCGTGGCGGGCGACGCCGCCGCCCTCGTCGATTTCGACGATGTTCTCGCGGCGGTCGAACGGCGCAGCCTGTTTTCGCGCTACGGCTTGTGAACCCTTCACAGGAATTTGCGCTTGCCAGAAAACCGAGACGGTGGTCTCATGGTTTTGCAGCAAAGGAGATTGGCCCATGTCCCATCTGTTTGGATATGCTCTCGTCGGTGCCGGCGTCTATGTCGTCGTCCAGGTGCTGAAGCGCGAGATGACGCGCGTGGCCGAGCTCCTCCGCGAAGCCAACGCCGAACCGGTACGCATCGAGATCCGCATGGAGCGCGATCCGGTGACCGGCGTCTACCGCGACCGCCACTGAGCGTCGCCGGTCCGTTTGGGCGGGACTTCCCGTCCGTCATCGAGCCGAAGGCCGAAGCGCATTGCTTCGGCCTTTTTCATGGATGCCTCACGACGGCGGCAGGTTGCGGAGGGCGCGGCAGTCGCGGGCGCGGATCTGCCGGGTGCCCTTCACCGGCCCCCTGTCCGAGCAGACCACCTTCCACGTCACCTGTCCGACGGCATTCCTTTCGTGCACCGTGCGGCAATAGCAAAGCTTGTCCGTCGACGCCGGGCCGGCATTCCTTTCCTGCTGCCGGCGATCCGGCTGGATGGGCTCGATGAACTGATGGCGTTTTTCGGCGGCAAGCGCCGGCGCGGCTACGATCAGCGTGGCGGCGAGCGTGAGCGTGAGGTGGAAAAGCCTGGAGGTCATGGTCCTGTCCTGTGCCGCGTCGGGGCCGAATGCGGCTTCTCTTCTTGAACGCCGCCCGTCGGTTTTTCGGGCGGCGGTGGGCGCGGCTTTTTGCGGTTGACGGGGCGAGGGGGCGCACCTAATTTCGCGCCCGATCCCGCCCGGCGCCTGCCGGGGTTCCAGCCGTTTCAGGTAGCTCCCGATGACCCAGTCCGCCGACGTCAACGATCCCCGCCGTTCCTTCCAGGGGCTGATCCTGACCCTGCAGCGCTTCTGGGCGGAGAAGGGCTGCGTCATCCTCCAGCCCTACGACATGGAAGTGGGCGCCGGCACCTTCCATCCGGCAACCACGCTGCGCTCGCTGGGGCCGAAGCCCTGGAAGGCGGCCTACGTGCAGCCGTCGCGCCGGCCCAAGGATGGCCGCTACGGCGAGAACCCCAACCGCTTCCAGCACTACTACCAGTTCCAGGTAATCCTGAAGCCGTCGCCCGAGAACTTGCAGGACCTCTATCTCGAAAGCCTTCAGGCGATCGGCATCGACCTCAAGCTGCACGACGTGCGCTTCGTCGAGGACGACTGGGAGAGCCCGACGCTCGGCGCCTGGGGGCTCGGCTGGGAGTGCTGGTGTGACGGCATGGAGGTGAGCCAGTTCACCTATTTCCAGCAGGTGGCCGGCATCGAATGCTCGCCCGTCTCAGGCGAGCTCACCTACGGCCTCGAACGCCTCGCCATGTATCTGCAGGGCGTCGACAACGGCTACGAGCTCAACTTCAACGGCCGCGACGGCGAGGACAAGGTCACCTATGGCGACGTCTTCCACCAGGCCGAGGAGGAATACTCCCGCCATAATTTCGAATATGCCGATACCGACATGCTGATGCAGCACTTCAAGGACGCCGAGGCCGAGTGCAAGGCCTTGCTCGAAAAGGGCGCGGCGGCCGGTAACGACGGCATCAACAGGTGCGTGCTGCCGGCCTACGACCAGTGCATCAAGGCCAGCCACCGCTTCAACCTCCTGGACGCGCGCGGCGTCATCTCGGTGCAGGAGCGGCAGAGCTACATCCTGCGCGTCCGCGAGCTGGCCAAGGCCTGCGGCGAGGCGTGGCTGAAGACGGCCGGCGGCGGCGCGCTGGCGTGACGGCGGCGGGAAGCGACCGATGACGGCGAAGCTCGTCCTGTTCGATTGCGACGGCACGCTGGTCGACAGCCAGCACATGATCGTCGCCACCATGACGGAAGCCTTCGTCAAGGTCGGCCATGCGCCGCCCGAGCCTGCCGGCGTGCTGTCGATCATCGGCTTGTCGCTGCCGGAGGCGATCGGCCGCCTCGACGCAAACCTCGACGCGGCGACCGTCGGCCTCGTCGCCGAGGCCTACCGCGACACCTACCAGGCGATGAAATTCCGCCTTGCCGAGACGGCGCCGCTTTATCCCGGCGCGCTCGACGCGCTGAAGGCGCTGGCGGCGCGGGACGACGTGCTGCTCGGCGTCGTCACCGGCAAGTCGCGGCGCGGCCTCGACGCCATTCTCGAAACGCACGGGCTCACCGGCCTGTTCGCCGTGCTGCGTACCGCCGACGATGGGCCGTCGAAGCCGCATCCCTTCATGGTGGTCGACGCGGTGGCGGCGCTCGGCGGCGACGCGTCCGATACGGTGGTGGTCGGCGACACCGGCTACGACATGCTGATGGCCCGGGCGGCCGGCGCCTTCGCGCTCGGCGTCACCTGGGGCTACAATGGCCGTGACGAGCTCGCGCAGGCCGGCGCGCAGGCGTTGGCGGACAGCTTTGCCGAGGTGCCGGCGCTGGCGATGGGGCTCCTCGACGGGAAGGAGTGAACCGATGGCCGATCTCTTCGAGGAACTCGCCGCCTCCTTCGATCCGGTGCTGGCGACCGAGCGGGCGCGCGCCAACGTGCAGCGCGTGCTGCCGAAGCGCTTCTACAAGGTGGTGTCGGTCGAGCCGGTCGACGGCCTGCATCGCGTGCTGCTCGACGGCAAGCCGGTGCGGACGCCGGGGCGCAACCAGCTCGCCGTCGCCTCGCTGCGGGCGGCCTGCGCCCTCGAGGCCGAGTGGGCCGGGCAGGGCGAATTCGTCGATCCCATGACCATGCCGCTGACCCGGCTGGTCAATTCGGCGATCGACGGCGTGTCCAGCGAGATCGAGGCGGTCAAGGATGCGGTCGCCGCCTATGCCGGCTCGGACCTCACCTGCTATCGCGCCGGCGAGCCGCCGCGCCTCGACGAGCGCCAGCGCGTCACCTGGGAACCGGTGCTCGACTGGGTGCGGGAGCGGTTCGGCACGCGTCCGGTGGCCACCATCGGCGTGATGGCGGTGGCCCAGCCGCCGCAGCTCCTGGCGGCGATCCGCGCCGCCCTGCCGGACGACGCCATCCGCCTTGCCGCCATCGAGCAGGTCACCTCGCTGACCGGCTCGGTGTTCCTGGCGCTGGCGCTCATGGAAAAGCGCCTGTTGCCCGACGACGTCTGGCTCGCCGCCCATGTCGACGAGGATTGGAACGCCGAGCTCTGGGGCGTCGACAGCGAGGCGCGGCTGCGCCGCGATTTCCGGCGGGCCGACTTCGACGCGGCGGCGTTGCTTCTGCTCGACTGAAGCTCAGCGCCGGAAATCCTCCCGCTTCAGCCGGTAGAGCACATGCGGCCTCAACGGATGATCCTCCGGCAGGAGCGGGTGCAGGAAATCGTCGGCCGGGTCGCGCGCCATGCCGAGGCTTGCCATCACCGCCCGCGAGGGCAGGTTGGCGACCGCCGTGAAGGCGACGATCTCGGCAAGCTCGAGCACGTCGAAGCCGTGGGCGACGGCGGCGCGTGCCGCCTCGCCGGCATAGCCCTGCCGCCAGAACGCCCTGGCGAGCCGCCAGCCGACCTCGACGGCCGGCGCGAAGGGGTAGGCGGGGTTCAGCACCTTCTGGATGCCGACCATGCCGATGAAGGCATCGTCCTCGCGCCGGCGCACCGCCGAGAAGCCGTAGCCGTGTTCGTCCCACATGCCGCGGAGCCGGCCGACCAGGGCGTCGCTTTCCTCGGCCGTCATCGTCTTGGGGAAGTAGCGCATCACCTCCGGATCGGCGTTGAGCGCGGCGAACGGGGCAAGATCGCGCTCCGTCCAGGGAGCGAGCACAAGGCGTGGTGTGGCAAGGATCACGTTCGGCTCCTTTTCTCCGGCGGACAGGCTTGTGATAGAGCGTCGGCTTCCCAAAATAAACGCCATAGAAAGGTGGAAAGGCCGCCGCCCTTCGTGTACAACGCCGCGGACTCGGACCGCACAGGCGGTCGGTGTGCCCTTTGGCGCGTTCCCGGCCGGGATGCCCTTTGACAGTTTTGGGGTTACATGCAAACCGTTCTTCTCGTCATCCACCTGATGGTGGTCGCAGCCCTGGTGGGCGTCGTGCTTCTGCAGCGTTCCGAAGGCGGCGCGCTCGGTATCGGCGGCGGCGGTGGCTTCATGACCAGCCGCGGCACCGCCAACGTGCTGACCCGCACCACCGCCATCCTGGCGGCGCTGTTCTTCCTCACCTCCATCGGATTGTCGCTCCTGCCGCGCCTCACCGGCTCGCATGATTCCATCCTCGACAGGGTGCAGACGACGCCGACGGCGCCCGCCGCCGACCAGCCGATCGGCTCCGGCAAGGGCGGTGTCCTCGACCAGCTCAACCAGATGAGCAAGCCGGCGGCCCAGCCGGGCAATACGCCGGTCGCTCCCGCCGTGGAAGTGCCGGCGGCGCCGGCGACTCAGGCGCCGGCCACGGAAACGCCGGCCGCGCCGGCAACGGAAGCGCCCGCCACGCCGACGACCGATTCGGCTCCGGCGGCACCGGCCGCTCCGGCACCGACGCCCTAAGGACGAACCCCGTCCGGCAGAAAGCGGATACAGACGGTCGCGGGCTTCCGCGACCGTTTTCTTGAGACAGGACAATAGCTTGAAGCGACGAGTCGGCTGGAGGGCCAACGCCTTCCGGAACGGCCTTTTCGTTTTGTTTTGGATAAACCAGTCGGACCACTCCCCAACGGGTTCGCGAAAAGATAGGTTGAAGGCCCATGGCGCGGTACATCTTCATTACTGGCGGCGTGGTTTCGTCCTTGGGCAAGGGGCTGGCGGCAGCGGCTCTGGCGTCTCTCCTGCAGGCGCGCGGCTACAAGGTTCGTCTCCGTAAGCTCGACCCCTATCTGAACGTCGATCCGGGGACGATGTCTCCGTATCAGCATGGCGAAGTCTTCGTGACCGACGACGGCGCGGAGACCGACCTCGACCTCGGCCACTACGAGCGCTTCACCGGGCGCCCGGCCAACAAGCAGGACAACATCACCACCGGCCGCATCTACCAGGAGATCATCGCCCGAGAACGGCACGGCGACTATCTCGGCGGCACGGTGCAGGTGATTCCGCACGTCACCGACGCGATCAAGAATTTCATTCTCGACGGCAACGAGGACTACGACTTCGTGCTGTGCGAGATCGGCGGCACGGTGGGCGACATCGAGGCGATGCCCTTCCTGGAGGCGATCCGCCAGCTCGGCAACGAGCTGCCGCGCCGGCATTGCGTCTACATCCACCTGACGCTGATGCCCTATATCCCGTCGGCGGGCGAACTCAAGACCAAGCCGACGCAGCATTCGGTGAAGGAGCTGCGCTCCATCGGCATCCAGCCGGACATCCTGCTCGTCCGCTGCGACCGGCCGATCCCCGAGGGCGAGCGCAAGAAGCTGTCGCTGTTCTGCAACGTCCGCCAGTCGGCGGTGATTCCCGGCCTCGACGTCGGCACCATCTACGAGGTGCCGCTCGCCTATCACAAGGAAGGCTTCGACGACGAGGTGCTGGCCGCCTTCGGCATCGAGGCGGCGCCGGCCCCCAAGCTCGACCGCTGGCAGGGCATCGTCAACCGCATCAAGAACCCCGAGGGCGAGGTCAACATCGCCGTGGTCGGCAAGTACACGGTGCTGAAGGACGCCTACAAGTCGCTGATCGAGGCGCTGGTGCACGGCGGCATCGCCAACAACGTCCGCGTCAGGATCGAGTGGATCGAGAGCGAGGTGTTCGAGAAGGAAGACCCCACGCCCTATCTCGACCACGTGCACGGCATCCTGGTGCCGGGCGGCTTCGGCGAGCGCGGTTCGGAAGGCAAGATCCTCGCCGCCCGTTTCGCCCGCCAGCACAAGGTGCCCTATTTCGGCATCTGCTTCGGCATGCAGATGGCGGTGATCGAGGCGGCGCGGACGCTGGCCGGCGTGAGCGAGGCGTCGTCGTCGGAGTTCGGCCCAACCAAGGAACCGGTGGTCGGCCTGATGACCGAGTGGCTGAAGGGCAACGCGCTCGAGAAGCGCCGGGCCGGCGGCGACATGGGCGGCACGCTGCGCCTCGGCTCCTACGAGGCGCATCTCGCCAAGGGATCGAAGATCGCCGAGATCTACGGCTCGGAGATCATCCACGAGCGTCATCGCCACCGCTACGAGGTGAACATCGACTACCGCGACCGGCTGGAGTCCTGCGGCCTGTCGTTCGCCGGCATGTCGCCGGACGGCGTACTGCCGGAGACGGTGGAGATCCCCGACCATCCCTGGTTCATCGGCGTCCAGTATCACCCCGAGCTGAAGAGCCGGCCGTTCGAGCCGCATCCGCTGTTCGCCAGCTTCATCGAGGCGGCCGTGGAGCAGAGCCGGCTGGTGTGAAGGCGGAATTGCTTTGAAAAGGGGAAGCCGGCGGCCGCAAGGCGCGCCGGCTTTTTCATGCGGTTTCAGAGCGCGGTGAGAGCCCTGATCTTGTCCATGCCGCCGACCGTCGGCGCCAGCGCCGTCCAGACGCCCTCGGCGCCCTTCGTCCAGGCGTCGCGGTTTTCCGGAGCGATCGTCTGGCCGCCGGCCGCCTTCGCAGCCTCCATGGAGGTCGCTTCGTCGGCCTGCATCAGCGCGTCGAAGTGATTGGCCCCCTCGGCGATCGCCGCGGCGAACACCGTCTTCTCCTCGTCGTCGAGGCCGTTCCAGAATCCGGCCGACAGGTAGACGGCGCCGGTCGCCCAGATATGGGCGGTCTCGATGAGATAGGGCACCACCTCGTAGAGACGGAAGCCGGCGTAGGCGGACTTGGTGAGGTCCATCATGTCGACGACGCCGGTCTTCAGCGCATTGTAGGTCTCGGTGATCGGAATGGGCGTCGGCAGCGCGCCATAGGCCTTCCAGAGCTCGACGTGCAGCGGGCTCTGGATGACGCGGATGCGCTTTCCGGCGACGCCTTGCGGCGTGGTCACCGCCTCTTTGGCGAGCAGGTGGCGGGCGCCGTAATTGATGAAGCCAAGGGTGACGAAGCCCTGGTCGGTCAGCTTCGCCTTGAACTCGTCGCCGATCGGGCCGCTCGTCGCGCGGCGAACGTGGTCGCGATCGCGGAACACGAAGGGCAGGTCGAACAACTGCGTTTCCGGCACCCAGGCCGACAGCGCCGACAGGGTGGAAAGGCTGGCCTGGATGGAATCGAGGCGGATGCCCTCGGCGACCTCCTTCTCGCCGCCGAGCGCCGCGTTGCCGACGATGCGGAAATCGAAGCGGCCGGGGAGCTTTGCTTCCACGAGGTCGCGCACCTTCAGCCAGATTTTCGTCTCCGGCTTGTCGTCGCCGAGCAGCGAGGCGACGGTCAGCGCCCGCGGCGCGGCGCGGGCCGGCCGGATGACGGCGGGAAGGGCGAGGGCGGAAAGGCCGGCGGCGAAGGCGCGGCGGGTCAGGACGGGCACGGGAGTTCCTCCGAAGTTCGGGTTCATGGAAGCGCCCAGAGGGCGGCGGCGAGCGCCATCAGCGAGGTGGCGGCGATGAGGACTAGGGTGAGCGGCAGCACGGCGCGGAACACGGCGCTGGCAGACAGGCCGGTGATGCCGGCGGCGACGAAGACCAGCACGCCGACCGGCGGCGTCAGGCCGCCGATCATCAGGTTGACGGTGAGGATGACGCCGAAGGCCACCGGATCGATGCCGGTGGCGACGACCGACGGCAGCAGGAGCGGCGCAAACAGCAGGATGCCGGGGCCGACGTCGAGCGGGCCGCCGACGGCGAGCAGAATCAGGTTGGCGGCGAGCATCACCGCCAGGGGATTGCCGCCGAATCCGGTCACCCAGCCGGCCAGCGCCTGCGGCAGGCCGTCGATGGCCAGCAGGAACACCAGCGGCGCCGACGAGGCGACGAGGAGGCCGATCGCCGCCGTCTCGCGTCCCGCCTGCAGGAAGGCGGCGAGGGTGGATGGGCGGCCGTCGGGCGCCATCAGCGCGGCGACGAGCGCGTAGACCGATGCGACGGCGGCCGCCTCGGTGGGCGTGGCGATGCCGAGGCGGATGCCCAAGAAGACCACCAGCGCCAGACCGAACACCGGGGCCGCCGCGACGAAGGCGGAGACGCGCTCGCGCCGGCCGGTGGCCGGCCGGCTGGATGTGCCGGCGGAAAAATGCAGCATGGCCGCCATGGCCGCCGCCAGGATGAGACCGGCGACGAGGCCGCCCTCGAACAGCGCGCCGACCGACAGATTGGTCGCCGAGGCCAGCAGCAGGAAGGCGATCGACGGCGGGACGATATTGGGCAGCACCGCCGTCGCGGCGACGATCGCCGCCGCCTTTTCCGGCTTGACGCCGTCGGCGACGAGGGCCGGCGCCAGCACCTTGGCGCCGAAGGCTGCATCGGCGATCGACGAGCCGGAGACGCCGGAGAACATCAGGTTGGTGACGAGCGTCGCCTGGGCCATGCCGCCGCGCCGGTGGCCGACCAGCGCCGAGGCGAGGCGGACGAGGCGGTGGGCAAGGCCGCCGGCATTCATCAGTATGCCGGCCAAAAGGAAGAATGGGATGGCGAGCAGCAGGAACTTGCCCATGCCCGATACCGTCTGCTGCACGATGGCCGCTTCCGGCAGGCGGGCGCCGAACGGCACCGCGACGGCGAGCCCGACGATCAGCGAATGGACGAAGGGCGCCCCGGCGGCAAGCGCAAGGCAGGCGGCGGCGCAGGCGACCAGGCTCGGCAGGTCGACCGGCAGCCACACCGGCAAATGCGGCAGGACGGCGAGGGCGACGCCGCCCAGGAGGACGGCGAGCGTGGAGAGCCGGGACCGGCCGCCGGAGAGGGAGCCGAGGACCAGGTGCACGGCTGCCAGCGCGCCGCCGATCACCACCGGCCAGAAGCGCCAGCTTTCGGGAATGCCGAGCGTCGGGGAGGTGCCACCGATCAGCGTAGCGACCTTGCCGGCGCCGACCGTCAGCACGAGTGCGGCGGCGAGTGTGACGGCGTCGGATATGATGTCGGCAACGGCGCGTCCCTTCGGGCCGAGGCGGCGGGTCGCCACGTCGATGCGCATGGCGAGCGGTCCGCCGGCGCAGAGCGGCAACCCGAGGAAGACCAGCGCGGTATGCAGGAGGATGCCGAGGTCCTCGGTGGCGACGAAGCCGGTCGAGAAGACGTAGCGCGCCAGCGTGGCGCCGAACACCAGGACGAGCAGCACGGCGAGGATGGCCGCCAGCAGGCCGGCGAGCAGGCGGTCGATCGCGATGGTCAGCCGCGCGGCCATCCGGGTCATGGACGCAGTCCCGTGCCGCCCAGAGGCGAGAACCAGGTCGGCTTCAGGATGCGGCTGCGCATCGCCTGCACCAGCGGTGCCGCCTTGGCGCGGAACGCCTGCCAGGCGGGGTCGGCCTCCATGGCGGCGCGGCGGCGCTGGCGGTCGGCGAGGTCGTCATACTGCCAGATGTGGACGACGTCGTTGACGGCGCCGATGTCCTGGGTGAACCAGCCGACCAATGTGCCGAGATGGCCCACCTGGATCGCCATGCCCTCGTCGACATAGAGATCGAGATAGGTGCCGACATGCGCCGGCTCGATGGAATAGGTGCGTTCGTCGAGAATCATGGTCGTTCGGCCGTCGTTGGGGTTGCGGGCGGCGGAACGCGTCAGGCGGATGTCTGCATGGCTCTATCCCTCCGCCGGCATGACCCGGATCAGGTTCGTCGGGTTGGAGAAGCTCCTCTCAGCCCCGGATGGGGCACCCCGTGAGATGAGCCGAGCTTAGCCGGATGAGTTCGGCCGCGCCAGAGTCAAAGTCCTCGATCCGCGATGGCGAGCCATGCGCCGAACGGGGATGCCGCAACGGCAAATCCCTTGTGGGGGCGACAATGGTCCACTAGGGTCGGCGCGTTTTTCAGCGATCGATATCGAGATGAAACCCACCAATCCCATCTTCACCGGCCTTCCCACCACCATCTTCGAGGTGATGTCGGGCCTTGCCCGCGAGACCGGCGCCATCAACCTCGGCCAGGGCTTCCCCGACGTCGACGGTCCGGAGGAGGTGCGCCGCGCCGCCGCCGAAGCCTTGCTCGCCGGTCCCAACCAGTATCCGCCGATGATGGGCCTGCCGGCCTTGCGGCAGGCGGTCGCGGCGATCAACAAGCGCTTCTACGGCCTCGAGGTCGACTGGCAAACCGAGGTGATGGTGACGTCCGGCGCCACCGAGGCGCTCGGCGACGCCATTCTCGGTCTCGTCCGCCCCGGCGACGAGGTGGTGCTGATCGAGCCGCTCTACGACAGCTACCTGCCGATCGTCCGGCAGGCCGGCGGCATCGCCAAGCCGGTGCGCATCGCGCCGCCCAACTGGGAGCTCGACCCCGACGCGCTGGCTGCCGCCTTCTCCGACCGCACCAAGGCGATCCTGATCAACACGCCGATGAACCCGGCCGGCAAGGTGTTCTCGCGGGCAGAGCTGGAACTGATCGCCGAGCTCTGCCGGAAGCACGACGCGGTGGTGATCGCCGACGAGGTCTACGAGCATCTGGTGTTCGACGGCCGGCGGCACGTCTCGCCGATGCAACTGCCGGGCATGCGCGATCGCGTCGTCCGCATCGGATCGGCCGGCAAGACCTTCTCGCTGACCGGCTGGAAGGTGGGCTACGTCACGGCGGCGCCGGCGCTGATGGAGCCGATCGCCAAGGCGCACCAGTTCGTCACCTTCACCACGCCGCCGGCCTTGCAGACGGCGGTGGCGCACGGCCTTTGCTTCGACGACGACTATTTCGACGGCTTCGTCGCCGGCCTGCAGGCCAAGCGGGACCGCCTGTCGAATGGGCTTTCGGCGCTCGGCTTTTCGGTGCTGCCGTCGGCCGGCACCTATTTCATCGTGACCGATACCGGGCCGGTCCGAATCGACGACGACGCCGAGGCCTGCCTCAGGATGACGCGCGAGGCCGGCGTCGCGGCGGTGCCGGTGTCGGCCTTCTATGTTTCCGATCCGCCGAAGCGCTTCATCCGATTCTGCTTTTCCAAGCGTGACGAGGTGCTCGACGAGGCCGTCGCCCGTCTCGCCGCCTGGATCGACAAACAGGGACGATGATGGCGATGGAAAATCCGGTTCTGGTCGAGGTGACGCGCGGCCCGATCGTCGAAAGCTTCCACCGGGGGTCGGTGGCGATCGTCGACGGCGACGGCCGCCTGGTGTTCGGTGTCGGCGACATCGAACGGCCGAGCTTCCCGCGCTCGGCGGTGAAGCCGTTCCAGGCCTTGCCCTTCGTCGAGAGCGGCGCCGCCGACCGCTTCGGCTTCGGCGACGCCGAGCTGGCGCTCGCCATGGCCTCGCACAATGCCGAGCCCCGGCATGTCGAGACGGTCCGGGCGATGCTCGCCGCCGCCGGCCTCGACGAAAGCTGCCTGGCCTGCGGCCCCCACTGGCCGGGCCGGCACGCCGATCAGGGCGAGTTGCACCGGCGGGGCGAAAAGCCCGGCCGCATCCACAACAACTGTTCGGGCAAGCATACCGGCTTCCTGTGCACCTGCGTCGTCACCGGCGCCGACCCGCGCGGCTACGAGACGGCGGAGCATCCGGTGATGCGCGAAGTGATCGCCGCCGGCGCCTCGATGACCGGCACGCCGCACGCCACCGACATCTGCGGCACCGACGGTTGCTCGATCCCGACCTTCGCCGTGGCGCCGCGGGCGCTCGCCCATGGCTTTGCCCGCTTCGTGACCGGCGTCGGCCTCACCGCCACCCGCGCCCGCGCCGCCGAGCGGCTGCGGCTTGCCGCCGCCGCCGAGCCGTTCATGGTCGCCGGTACGGGGCGCTTCTGCACGCGGGTGATGACGGCGCTCGGCGACCGCGTGCTGGTCAAGACCGGCGCCGAGGGGGTGTTCATCGGGGCGATCAAGGAGCTCGGCCTCGGCATCGCCCTCAAGATCGACGACGGCGCCGGACGGGCCTCCGAGGCGGCGATGGCTCGAATTCTGATCGATCTCATGAAACTCACCCCCGACGATCCGGGTTATGCCGAGATGCGGGACCTCGCCAATCCCCAGGTGAAAAGCTGGGCGGGCGAAAGGGTCGGCGAGATCCGCGTCACCGAAGCGCTCGACGGCGTCACCGGCTGAGCGGCGGCATCAAGGCAGGACGGAGGCGCAGCATGGGTGAGGTCGTCAAGCTCGACAAGAAGGCGCGCGAGGCGCGACGGAAGGCGCAGGCCGCCCGGGCGGCGAGCGACGCGGCCGGCAACCGGGTGTCGGCCGGCCGAACGGTCGCCGCCATCGCCGGCGGGCTGATCCTCGTCCTGATGATCGGGGTGACTTTCTTTCTTTGATCCTGTTCAGGCGGCCTGCGGCAAAGGGGCGGCCGGCTCGCGCTTGCGCTCAATGGTGAGGCAGAGCGCCGCCGCCGCCAGGCAGAAGCCGCCGGCCACCATCAGCGCCGGCACGTAGCTTTCGAGGTCGGTGCGGCTCCAGCCGGCGCCATAGGCGGCGGTTGCGGCGCCGAGCTGGTGGGCGGCGAACACCCAGCCGAAGACGAGACCGGCCTTCTCGGCGCCGAAGCGCTCGGCGGCGAGCTTGACGGTGGGCGGCACGGTGGCGATCCAGTCGAGGCCGTAGAAGACGGCGAAGCCGGCGAGCAGCAGCGGGTCGAAGCCGGTGAGCGGCAGATAGAGCAGGGAGAGGCCGCGCAGGCCGTAGTACCAGAACAGCAGCCAGCGATTGTCGTAGCGGTCGGAAAGCCAGCCGGACAGCAGCGTGCCGAAGAAGTCGAACACGCCGATGAAGGCCAGCAGGCCGGCGGCGCTGACCGGCGCCACGCCGTAGTCGCCGCAGATCGTCACCCAGTGCGTCTGGATGAGGCCATTGGTGGAGAGGCCGCAGACGAAGAAGGTGGCGGCCAATACCCAGAAGACATAGGAGCGGGCGGCGTCGCGCAGGCCCATGATGGGCGCCGACACCAGCGTCAGCAGGCCGGCCGTATGGGCCGGCGCCGGCTGGTATGTGCCGCCGAACGGCGCGAGACCGATGTCGGCCGGCCGGTCGCGCATCAGGAACAGCACGCCGAGCAGCGCGACGGCCAGCAGGGCGACCACGAGGCCGAGGGCGGCGCGCCAGCCCCATGCCTCGGTGGCGGCGGCGATCACCGGCAGGAAAATGAGCTGTCCGGTGGCATTGGAGGCGGTGAGCAGGCCGACGACGACGCCCCGCCGGCTGACGAACCAGCGGGTCGCCACCGTGGCGGCGAGCACCGTTGCCGTCATGCCGGTGCCGAAGCCGATGACGAGCCCCCAGAACAGCATCAATTGCCAGAGCTCGGTCATGGTGACGGAAAAGCCGAAGCCGGCAATGATCAAGAGGAGGGCGGTGACGACGACCCGGCGGACGCCGAAGCGGTTCATCAGCGCCGCCGAAAACGGTCCCATCAGGCCGAACAGCACCAGGCGGACGGCAAAAGCCGTCGAGATGTCGGAATTCTTCCAGCCGAACTCGACTTCGAGCGGCCGCAGCATGACGCCGGGCGCCCCGAGCGCGCCGGCCGTCGCCAGCATGGTGAGGAAGGTGACGGCGGTTACCACCCAACCGTAGTGGATATCGCGGCGGGCAAAGAAGGCCGGCAGGCCGGAAGTCGTCATCGGCTGGCTTTCGCTGAACGGAGGAAAGAAAGGAAAAAATCTAGAGGGCGCCGGAGAGGTCGGTGATCGCCGTGATCTTGTCCGGACCGAGCGTCGCCTCGATCTCGGTCTGCGCGGCCTGCCAGAGCGGCACGGCGGCGGCGAACCGCTGCCGCCCCGTTTCGGTCAGCCGCAGCATGCAGCGCCGCCCGTCACCGCAACCGGTCTCCTCGACGAGATCGTAGCGTTCAAGCACCTGCACGTTGCGGCCGACCGTTGACCGGTCGAGATCGCAGATCGCGGCGAGCTCGGAGATCGACAGTTTTCCGGCCCGCTCGATCTTCTTCAGCAATTTATATTGGGCGAGCGTCAGCCCGACCTCGGCGAGATGGCGGTCGTAAATGGCGGTGGTCTTGCGCGCCGCCGTTCTCAGGAGATCGCAATAGCAAGGTGAGTCCATGACGCGGGTATATACCCCTATTCTCTCGCCGACAAGGTCTCTTGACGAGGCCGGGCGCCGGCAATGACAAGATGGAATGAAAATGCACCGGATGGCATTCTGCGGAAATCCAATTCCTTAGAATGGCGCGTTGGCGGGGCTAGTGTGCGGACGGGGCGTCTTGCCGCGCCATTATCCGAGAGAAAGCCATCATGAAGATCGAGACCCAGTCCATCCACGCCGGCCTGCCGGCCGCCCGTTCGGGCGAACCCGTCCTGAGCCCGCTGGTGCCGGCCTCGAGCTTCTACGCCCATCCCGACGATATCGGCTTTTCCGCCAACGACCTCGACGACAAGGCGCCGCATTTCTACACGCGCTGGAGCAACCCGACGGCGGCGGCGCTGGAAGCGCGGCTAGCGGCGCTCGACGGCGGCGAGGCGGCGCTGACCTTCGCCAGCGGCATGTCGGCGGTGACCGGCCTGTTTCTCAACCGGCTGAAGGCGGGCGACCATCTCGTCGTTTCCAACGTCTGCTATGCCGGCGTCGCCGAGTTCGCCCACGACAGCCTGCCGGGGCTCGGCATCGGCGTGACGGCGGTCGACACGTCCGACGTCGCGAAGGTGGCGGCGGCGATCCGGCCGGAAACCAAGCTCGTCCACATCGAGACGCCGGCCAACCCGATTCTGCGCCTCGCCGACATTTCGGCCATCGCCGGCGTCGTCCACGCGGCCGGTGCCGAGCTGTCCGTCGATTCGACCATGGCGACGCCGGTGGCGACCAAGCCCTTGCAACTCGGCGCCGATTTCGTCGTCCATTCGCTGACCAAATACGCCTGCGGCCATGGCGATGCGCTGGGCGGGGCGGTGATCGGCGCGGCGGCGGCCATCGCCGATCTCCGGAAAACGTCGCTGATCCACCTCGGCGCGGCGCTCAATCCCTTCGCGGCCTGGCTGATTTTGCGCGGCCTCGAGACGCTGCCGATCCGCATGAAGGCGCATGAGGAGAACGCCCGCGCCGTCTCGGCGTTCCTCGAAAACCATCGACGCGTCAAGCGCGTCTACTGGCCCGGCTTGGCCAGCCATCCGCAGCACGATCTCGCCGTGCGCCAGATGCGCAACTTCTCGGGCATGGTGTCCTTCGTGGCGGACGACGGCCCGGCGCTGGCCCGGCAGTTCGCCGACCGGCTCAGGACGGTCGCCTATGCCGTGTCGCTCGGCAAGACCCGCAGCCTGCTGTTCTACATCCCGGCCGACGACTTGATCGCCTCGTCCTTCCGCCTCGAAGGCGAGGATGCGGCCGCCTATCGCGACTGGACGGGCGAGGGCACTTTCCGCCTGTCGGTCGGCCTCGAGAACGCCGACGACATCATTGCCGACCTCGACGCGGCGCTCGGCTGAGCGGCGCCGGCCGAGAGGATACCTCCTGGGGTTGCCGATTCATGGGCCGGCTATAGGCGAAAGGGCTTATTGACGGGTAATGTAACCGGTTACATCATGCGTTTCGGGCGTTCTTGGCCCATGGGATCGTTCCGCCCGAGGGCTGGTGCCGCGGCGTGGGGATCCCCCGAGGAAACGACACCAAGCGACAGGCCGGCGGGCCGGAGGACCGGTTCGCGGCGCGTCAGGGAGGCGACAATGAAATCAGTTCTGTTGGCGGCCGGCATCGCCGTGGCCGCGGTCAGCGCGGCATCGGCGGCCGACACCTTCACCATCGGCCTGTCGAACGGCTGGGTCGGCAGCGAGTGGCGCACCCAGATGATCGAGGAGGCGCAGGCGGCCGCCAAGGCGTGGGCCGACAAGGGCGTCACGGTCAATGTCGTGGTGCAGTCGTCCAACGTCGACGTGCAGGGCCAGATCGGCAACGTCCGCAACTTCATCAACCAGGGCGTCAACGCCATCATCATCGATCCGAACAGCCCGACGGCCTTCGATCCGATCTTCGCGCAGGCCAAGGCCAAGGGCATCCTGGTGATCAGCACCGATGCCGAGGTGTCGTCCAAGGACGCCATCTACGTCGGCATCGACCAGAAGGACTGGGCGGTGAAGTCGGCCGAGTGGCTGGCCAACACGCTGGGCGGCAAGGGCAATGTCGTCACCATCAACGGCGTCGCCGGCCATCCGGCCAACCAGATGCGCGTCGAAGGCTACACCGAGGTGTTCAAGAAGTTCCCGGACATCAAGGTTCTCAACGAGGCCAACGCCAACTGGGACCAGGCGCAGGGCCAGCAGACGGCGCAGACGCTGCTCGCCACCTATCCCGACATCAACGGCATCTGGGTGCAGGACGGCATGGCCGCCGGCACGTGGCGCGCCATCATGGCCGCCGGCAAGCAGTCGTCGATCGTCGCCACCGGCGAGATCCGCAAGGACTTCATGGACCTGTGGAAGAAGGAAGGCCTGACGTCGGGCGCTTCCGTCAATCCGCCGGGCGTGATGGCCTCCGCGCTCAACGTCGCGGTGCTGAAGCTGCAGGGCAAGGAGTTCAAGGACGACGTGTTCGGCGGCGTCTACGGCAACGCCATCTACATCCCGATCCCGTTCGTCTCCAACGACAACCTCGACGAGAAGCTGAAGGAAGCCGAAGGCAAGCCGGGCTACTGGTCGGTGACCGACGTCGTGTCGATCGACGACGCGGCCAAGTTCTTCAAGTAAGCTCCCGAACGGGCCGGACTGCGGTTCTGCCGGGACCGGCCCATCCCTTTGCCGCTATCCGGCGCGCGCGGTTCACGTGTGCGACGGATGCGCGTTGCCGATCCGAACCCGGATACGCCCGATGCAGCCAGTCCTTCGCGCCAGCGACATATCCAAGAGCTTCGGCGCCGTGCGTGCGCTCGACAAGGCCCGCCTGACGGTGGAGCGCGGCGAGATCCACGCGCTGCTCGGCGCCAATGGCTGCGGCAAGTCGACGCTGTGCAAGATCATCGCCGGCACCGTCGGCCGCGATACGGGCGAAGTGCTGATCGACGGCAAGGCGGCGGCGCTCGGCTCGCCGCGTCTCGCCGAGGCTGAGGGCGTGGCGCTGTTCTACCAGGAGCTGTCGCTGGTGCCGCAGCTTTCGGTCGGCGAAAACATCTTTCTCGGTCGCGAGCCGCGTGAGCGCCTCGGCTTCACCGACCGCGCCGCCATCGCCCGCGAGACCGAGGCGCTGATCGCCCGCGTCGCCGCGGTGGCCGGCAAGGGCTTCACGCCGGATGCCCGGGTCGCCGACCTCACGCCCGACCAGCGCCAGCTCGCCGAAATCCTCAAGGTGCTGGCCCGCCAGCCGAAGATCATCATCTTCGACGAGGCGACGGCGACGCTCGACCGCCGGCAGGTGGAGGTGTTCTTCGACATCCTGCGCGAGCTCAAGGCCGAAGGCGTCTCGTCTATCTTCATCTCGCACCGCATGGACGAGGTGTTCGCCATCGCCGACCGCATCACCGTGATGCGCAACGGCCAGACGGTGGCCGAGTTCGCCGCCACCGAGACCGACCGCTACGCCGTCGTCTATGCCATGGTCGGCGAGACGGGCGCCATCGCCGCCTCGGTGCGCGACCACCGGCCGCTCGAGGGCGACGCCCGCCTGGTGGTCGAGGGCGCTCGGGCGGCCCGCCTCGGGCCGGTGTCGTTCACGGCGCGGTGCGGCGAGATCCTCGGCCTCGGCGGCCTGCAGGGGCAGGGGCAGAAGGCCCTGCTGGCCGGCCTGTTCGGTGCCGAGCCGTTCCAGTCCGGGCACGTGAGCCTCGACGGCGTCGACGTCACCGCCGGCCGGCCGGCCGACGCCATGGCCCACCGCATCGCCTACGTCTCGGGCGATCGCGGCCGCGACAGCGCGCTGCCCGGCCGCTCGATCTTCGAGAACACCGCCATCGCCAGCCTGGTGCGCGAGCGGCGGCACGTCATTCCCGGCGCGCTGTTCCGCGAGCGCTTCGCCGACGTGCTGGCCGGCCTCAACACTCGCTACGCCGGCCTCGACGCGCCGATCGGCTCGCTCAGCGGCGGCAACCAGCAGAAGGTGTTCATCTCGCGTTGGCTGTCGCCGGCGCCGGGCCTTTTGCTGCTCGACGACCCGACCAAGGGCATCGACCTCGGCGCCAAGGGTGACTTCTATCTCCTGGCGCGCAAGCTCGCCGACGAAGGGGCGACCGTGATCATCTATTCCTCCGAGGACAGCGAACTCCTGTCGCTCTGCGACCGCGTGCTGGTGCTGAACGGCGGCGCCATCACCGCCGACCTCACCGGCGACCGGCTGACGCCCTTCGAACTGACGCGCGCTTCCTACGGAGACGCGGCATGACCGGGCTCGGCAAACTCGGCGGCCGCACCTGGGTCGTGACGGCGGCGGCGCTGATCGTCCTGATCGTCGTCAATGCCGTGCTCCAGCACAATTTCCTGGAGCCGTCGGTCGTCCAGTCCAACCTCACCACCTTCCTGCCGCTGGTATTGGTGGCGATCGGCCAGACCTACGTCATCCTGGGCGGCGACATCGACCTGTCGGTCGGCGCCATCGTGGCGCTGGTCAACGTCGTCACCGTGACGGTGATCGCCGCCTTCGGCGGCGACGGCACGGCGGTGGTGCTCGGCCTCATGATCGGCATGGGCGTCGGCGCCGGCTGCGGGTTGCTCAACGGCCTGATCATCGCCGGCCTGCGCTTCCAGCCGATCGTCACCACCTTCGCCACCTCGATCGTCTTCTCCGGCCTCGCCCTCTGGGTGCTGCCGCAGGCCGGCCTGCCGGTGCCGGAGCCCTACTGGCGCACCTACGCCGGCACGATCCTCGGCGTGCCCACCGTCTACGTCATCTATCTCCTCGCCTTCCTGCTCGCCGCCTTCCTCGCCGCCCGGCCGTTCATGACGCGCCTCAAGGCGGTCGGCGGCCTCAGGGCCGCCGCCTTCCAGACCGGCCTCGACCTCGGCAGGCTGCGTGTCTCCGCCTTCGTGCTGTCCGGCCTCTACGGCGCCTTCGCCAGCCTCTGCCTCACCGGCGAGACGGCGAGCGGCGATCCGCTGATGGGCCAGAGCCTCGCCATGTCGGCCATCTCGGCGGTGGTGCTCGGCGGCACGGCGCTGGCCGGCGGCGTCGGCGGCACGCTCGGCTCGGTGCTGGGCGCCCTGGTGGTCGGCATGATCGGCTCGGTCATCTTCTTCGCCGGCCTGCCGTTCGAGTACCAGACGCTGGTGCAGGGCCTGATCATTCTCGCCGCGCTGGCCGGCGGCGTCCTCGTCACGCGGCGCTGAGGAGGAGAACGCCATGAACCGCTTCGTGGATCTTGCGAAGAACCCGCTCCTGATCTCCTCCGTCGCCATCCTGGCGCTGCTCGTCATCGGCGAACTGGTGTCGCCGGGCTTTGCCCGCGGCGACCAGATCGTCCGCCTTTTGACGGTGTCGGCCATCCTCGGCATCGCCGCCGCCGGGCAGAACCTCGTCATCCTCGGCGGCCGCGAGGGCATCGACCTCTCGATCGGCGCCGTCATCTCGCTCGGCGCCGTCATCGCCGGCAACGTGATGAACGGCTCCGACGCGGCGATACCCCTGGCCTTCGCCGCCGCCTGCTGCGCCGGCTTCCTGATCGGCCTCGTCAACGGCCTCGGCGTCACCTACCTGCGCATTCCGCCGCTGGTCATGACGCTCGGCATGATGGGGGTGATCCAGGGCGGCCTCGTGGTGCTGTCGCGCGGCGTGCCGTCGGGCAACGCGGCGCCGGCGCTGATGGCCTTCGTCAACCGCTCGGCCTTTCTCGGCATTCCCGGCATCCTGTTCGTCTGGGCGGCCATCGTCGTGCTGATGGCGCTGATGCTGAAGCGGACGCGCTTCGGCTGGTCGATCTACGCCATCGGCTCCAACGAGAACGCCGCCGTGCTGACCGGCCTGCCGGCCCGCCGCATCCGCGTGCTGCTCTACGGCCTCGCCGGCCTGTTCGGCGGCTTCACCGGCGTCTGCGTCATCGGCTACACCGGCAACTCGTTCATCAGCGTCGGCGACCAGTATGTGCTGCCGTCGGTGATCGCCGTGGTGATCGGCGGCACGTCGCTGTCGGGCGGCGCCGGCTCCTACACCGGCACGGCGCTCGGCGCCATCGCCCTGATCCTGCTGCAGAGCGTGCTGACCACGCTCAACCTGGAGTTCTGGGGACGGCAGGTGATCTTCGGCGTGACGCTGCTGCTGCTGATGCTGCTCTACGGCCGGCAGGCGCGGCTGAGGGTGTGATCGCCATGGCCGGCTCCGTCAACATCCGCGACGTCGCCGCCATGGCCGGCGTGTCGGTCGCCACCGTGTCGCGCACCCTCAAGAACCCCGATCTGGTGCGGCCGGAGACGCGCGAGGCGGTGCTGCGCTGCGTCGCCGCGCTCGGCTTCGTGCCGAACGCCCAGGCGCGCCACTTCCGGCGGCAGGCCACCGACACGGTGATCCTCCTGGTGCGCGACATCTCCAATCCCTTCTATCTCGACGTGTTCAAGGGCGTCGAGGACGTGGCCTCGTCGGCCGGCTACAAGGTGCTGATGGGCGACGCCCGTTCCGATCCGGCCCGCGTCCACCATTATATCGACATGGTGCGCGAGCGGCATGCCGACGGCCTGATCCTGATGACCGGATCGATGCCGGTGGAGCTCGAGGATGCCGGCCTGCCGCCGATGGTGGTGGCGCTCGAATATCTGCCGACCCGCAAGCTGCCGACCGTATTGATCGACAACGAGGGCGCCGCCGCCATGGCGACGCGCCACCTTCTCGGCCTCGGCCACACGGCGATCGCCCACCTCAGCGGTCCGGTGCCGGAAGTGATGAGCGTCGCCCGCGTCGCCGGCTGGCGCCGGGCGCTCACCGAGGCCGGCGCGCCGCCCGACGAGCGGCTCGAGGTGCGCGGCGACTACAGCCTCGCCTCGGGCGAGGCGGCGGTCGATGAGCTCCATGCGCGGGGCGTTCCCTTTACGGCCATCTTCGCGTCCAACGACGAGATGGCGGTCGGCGCCATCAATCGCCTCAGGGCGCGCGGCGCGAAGGTGCCGGACGACGTTTCGATCGTCGGCTTCGACGACACCATCTTCGCCGTCGCCTGCAATCCGCCGCTGACCACCGTCCGCCAGCCGCAGCGCGAGATCGGCGTCGAGGTGATGCGGCTGATGATCGAGCGGCTGGCAGGCCGTCTGGCGCCCGACGCCACGCTCGTCATGCCGACTGAACTGGTGGTTCGCTCGTCGACCGCGCCCGCCAAGCCGGACGGCCGGGTGGCCGCCGGACAACGATAACAGACCTGGGAGGACCAGACATGACGACCGATTTTCCGCGCCGGACCCTTCGCATCGGCTTCGTGGGCAGCGGCTTCATCGCCCATTTCCACCTGAAGTCGCTCGTCGGCGTCCGCAACGTCGAGGTGACCGGCGTCTATTCGCCGACCGAAGGCAAGCGCCGGGCTTTCGCCGATGCCGTGCGCGATCTCGACCTAGGCACCTGCACCGCCCATCCGACGCTGGAGGCGCTGCTGACGGCGCCGGACGTCGACGCCATCTGGGTGCTGTCGCCCAACTACACCCGCCTCGACGTGATGCGGACGCTGCACGATCTCAGGAAGGCCGGCCGCTCGGCCATCTATGCCGTCGCCTGCGAGAAGCCGCTCGCCCGCACGCTCGGCGAGGCGCGCGAGATGCTGCGGCTCGTCGAGGAGGCCGGGCTCATCCACGGCTATCTGGAGAACCAGGTGTTCTCGACGGCGGTCATCCGCGGCAAGGACATCATCTGGCGCCGGGCGGTGCCGGCGGCCGGCCGCCCCTATCTCGCCCGCGCCGCCGAGGAACACGCCGGTCCGCACGAGCCCTGGTTCTGGAAGGGCGACCAGCAGGGCGGCGGCGTGCTGCTCGACATGATGTGCCACTCCGTCGAGGTGGCGCGCTTCCTGCTGACGCACCCCGATGCGCCGCGCTCGTCGCTGAAGCTGAAGTCGGCCACCGGCGCCGTGGCCAATTTGAAGTGGACGCGGCCGAACTATGCCGCCGAGCTCAAGGCGCGCATGGGGCCGACGGTCGACTACAGCCGGCGGGCCAGCGAGGATTTCGCGCGCGGCATGATCACGCTCGAGGACGATCTCGGGCAGGAGGTGGTCATCGAGGCCACCACCTCCTGGGCCTATGTCGGCGCCGGACTGCGCATCCAGCTCGAACTCTTGGGACCGGAATACGCGCTGGAGTTCTCCTCGCTCAACACCGGCCTCAAGGTGTTCATGTCGCGCCGGGTCAGCGGCAGCGAGGGCGAGGACCTCGTCGAAAAGCAGAATGCCGAGCAGGGCCTGATGCCGGTGCTCGAAGACGAGGCCGGCGTCTATGGCTACACCGACGAGAACCGCCACATGGTCGAGCGCTTCCGCAAGGGGCAGGCGCCGGACGAGACGTTCGCCGACGGCGTGGCAGTGATCGAGATGCTGATGGCGCTCTACAAGTCGGCCGAGGAAGGGCGCACGGTCTATTTCGAGCGCGAGGATCTTTCCGACTTCGTGCCGGCGGTCGGCCGGCCCGCCTGAACCGCAACCAGTGTCTCCTCAGCCAGGAACTCCTCGCGCAGGAGGCCGTAGCAGAGAGAGCCGGTGATCGTGCCGTCGGCATGGCGCTTGTCGGCGCGCAGGTGACCTTCCCGGCGCATGCCGAGCCGCCCGGCGATGCGCTGGCTGGCGAGGTTGGTGTCGTCGCACCACAGGCCGACGCGCCGGGCATTGCAGTCGGCGAACAGCGCGGCGACCACGGCCGCCGCCGCCTCGACGGTGTAGCCCTGCCTCAGATGCGCCTCGTCGCAGAAATAACCGACGAGGTAGCCGGGCAGGTCGGGATGGCCGACGCCGACGTAGACCTGCCCGACGAAGGCCCCGTCCTGCCGGCGGAAGGCGCCGAGGAACGCCGCCTTGCCGGCGTCCGCCATCTCGCCGAAGGTCCGGATGGCGGCGCGCGCGTCGGCTTCGCTGGCAATGCTCATCGCCGCGTTGCCGCTCTCGAAGCGGGCGAGATGCGCCCGGTTGCGCAAGGCCATCGCCGCATACCAGGCGGCATCCGCCGCCGCATAGCGGCGCAGGTCGAGGCGTTGCGTGGAAAGGCTTGAGGGAAGGGCGGGCATCGGGCAAACTCTCGCGCGTCCGGCGGCATGTCGCCAAGGACTGGACGGCGGTCGGGGCGGCGTCAACCGTCGTGGTTTTCCCGACAGCTTGTTGATATATGTTTCTGACTGTTTCTGGAAACGATCGTCATCAACAATCCGGTTGGTTGTCGGCGGCGGTTACACTTTTCGACCTCTTTTGACTTGCCGATCGATGCCGAAGCGGTCCAAATCCGAGCAGTTTCAAAAGGGATAACCGGGCAGTGATGGCTTTGCGCGCGGATACGATGGTCAACAGTTCCACCTCCCTCCGCCGCGCTGCCGGGATTTTTATCCCGCTTCTCGGCCTGCTTCTGTCGGGTTGCGCCGTCGGTCCCGACTACTTGGTGCCGCGCCTTGCGCTGCCGGCGAGCTGGAGTTCGTCAGGCGCCGAGACGCCGGTGCGTCCGGCCGAGCTCGCGCGCTGGTGGGAGCGGCTCGGCGACCAGGAGCTCAACGCGCTGGTCGAGGAAGCCGTCGCCGGCAATCTCGACGTCGCCAGCGCCAAGGCCGCGGTGCGCGAGGCGCGCGCCAGCGAGCGGCAGACGCGCGCCTCGCTGCTGCCGTCGGTGGACGGCTCGTCGTCGGCCAGCCGGCAGAAGTCGCAGGGCGAGGTCGGCAACCAGTTCAAGGGCGGCTTCGACGCCTCGTGGGAGCTCGACCTGTTCGGCGGCAACGCCCGTTCGGCCGAGGCGGCGCGCTACGCCACCCAGGCGGCCGACGAGGAGCTCAGGGCGACGCTGCTGACGCTGGTCGGCGACGTCGCCTCCAACTACGTGGCGGCGCGCGGCTATCAGGCGCGCATGGCGCTGGCCCGGCAGACGGCCACCTCGCAGCGCGAGACGGCGGAGCTGACTCGCAAGAAATTCGAGGCCGGCTCGGCGTCGGCGGTCGACGTTTCCAACGCGGAAGGACAAGCCGCGAGCACCGAGGCCAACCTGCCCGACCTCACGACGGCCTATGCCGAGGCGGTGCATCGCCTGGCGGTGCTGACCGGCCGGGCGCCGGCCGAGCTCGACGCCCGCCTCAACAAGCGCGGGCCGATCCCGCGGCCGCGCAAGCCGGTGCCGACCGGCCTGCCGGCCGATCTCCTGGTCAACCGGCCGGACGTGCGCGAGGCCGAGCGCCAATATGCGCAGGCGACGGCCAAGATCGGCGTCGCCGCCGCCAACCGCTATCCGTCCGTCAGCCTGAGCGGCGCGCTGGACACCACCGCCAGCAAGGTGGGCGATCTCGGCAAATCGTCGTCCATCTCCTGGAGCTTCGGGCCGTCGCTGTCGGTGCCGATCTTCAACGGCGGTGAGCTGGCCGCCGCGCAGGAGGTGGCCGAGGCGTCGCGCGACCAGTATTTCGTCGCCTACAAGGCGGCGGTGCTGGGGGCGCTGGAAGATGTCGAGAACGCCATCGTCGCCTATCGACAGGAGCGGGTGAAGAACACCAAGCTCGCCGCTTCCGCCCAGTCCTACCGCCGGGCGGCGGAGCTGGCGCGCTCGCTCTACGAATCGGGCTCGTCGAGCTTCCTCGACGTGCTCGACGCCGAGCGGTCGCTCTATTCGGCCGAGGATTCGCTGCTCACCAGCACGGTCGCCATCGCCGACAACTACATCACGCTCAACAAGGCGCTGGGCGGCGGCTGGGATGGCATCGTCGACGCCTCGAAGCCGGAAGTCGTCGATACGAACACCGGCCCGCGCCTGCGGACGGCGTCCACCAACTGACCTCCCCACTGGCCTCGAGCCGCGAGCCGGCGCTTCCCCGGTAAACCCATGAAACGATGCCTTCCGAAACGAACAGCGCAAAGACTTCCGTCAGCACCCTCAGGCTGACCTTTATCCTCGCCGCCCTCACGGCTTTCGCGCCGCTGTCGACGGACATGTATCTGGCGAGCTTTTCCAGCCTGGCCGCCACCTTCGCCACCGACGAGGGGCGGGTGCAGCTTTCGCTGTCGGTGTTCTTCTTCGGTCTGTCGGTCGGCCAGCTCATCTACGGTCCGCTGATCGACCGCTTCGGCCGCAAGCCGCCGCTGATCGTCGGCCTCGTGGTGTTCACGCTGGCGTCGGTGGCCATCGTCGTGGTGCCGACCGTCGACGGCTTCATCGCGCTGCGCCTGTTCCAGGCGCTCGGCGGCTGCGCCGGCATGGTGGTGAGCCGGGCGGTCGTCTCCGACCTGTTCGACGAGCGCGGCACCGCGCGCTTCCTGTCGCAGATGATGCTGGTGCAGGGGCTGGCACCGATCCTGGCGCCGCTTCTGGGCGGCTACATCCTGGCGGTGGCGCCCTGGGAGGGAATTTTCGCCGTCCTGGCGCTGTTCGGCGCCGGCTGCATCGTCGCCGCGGCGCGCGGCCTGCCGGAGACGCTGCCGCCCGAGCGGCGCCAGGCCGCCGGGCTCGGGGGAATCGGCCGCGCCTTCGGCAAGGTGCTCGCCGACCGGGCCTTCATGGCGCCGACGCTGGCCGGCGCCTTCGCGGCCGCCAGCCTGTTCGCCTTCATCAGCGGCTCGCCCTTCGTCTACATGCAGTTGCATGGCGTCAGCCAGCAGCACTATGGCTGGCTGTTCGGCTTCAACGCCTTCGGCATGATCCTGGCCTCGCAGTTCAACCGGCTGCTGCTGCGCTGGCTCTCGACGAGAACGGTGATGGTGGGCGCGCTCCTCTTCAACATGACCATGGCGGTGGTGCTCGTCGTGTTCGCCGCCCAGGCGTCGCTGCCGGTGCTGGTCGGCCTGTTGTGGCTGTGCCTCGCCACCGGGCCGCTGATCGGCGCCAACGCCATGGCGATCGCCATGAGCCGGGCCGGCGACCATCGCGGCACGGCGTCGTCGGTGATGGGCGTCACCCAGTTCGCCGTCGCCGGCCTTGCCAGCGCGGCGGTCGGCCTGCTGCACGACGGCACCGTCTATCCCATGGTCGGCATCATCCTGGCCGGCGGCGTCCTGGCGTCGCTGGCCTACGTTACGGGACGCCACGCATGACCGCCACACCGCGCCAGCGCAAGAGCCGTCGCGGCCTGATCCTCCTCGTGGCGCTGGTCGTCGCGGCGGCGGTCGGCTATTTCGTCAAGGTCCGCTACTACACGACACCGGCCGTCACCATGATGACCGCCAGCGTCGCCCGCGGCAGCATCGAGGAGACGGTGCTGGCCACCGGCCAGCTCCGGCCGGTGAAGCTGGTCGCCGTCGGCGCCCAGGCGTCCGGCCGGATCACCTCGCTGCATGTCGAGCTCGGCGCGCAGGTCAAGGCGGGCGACCTCATCGCCGAGATCGATTCGGCCACCCAGCAGAACAACCTCAAGACGGCCGAGGCGTCGCTCGCCAACATCCACGCCCAGCGTGCCGAGAAGGAGGCCTCGCTGACGCTGGCCCGCCAAACGCTGGCCCGCCAGCGGGACATGGCCTCGCAGAACGCCGTCGCCCGCGCCGACCTCGAGAGCGCCGAGGCGGACGTCAAGACCACCGAGGCGCAGATCGCCTCGCTCGACGCCCAGATCGAGTCGGCCGAGGTGGAGGTGGAGACGGCCAAGGTCAATCTCGGCTATACCCGCATCACCGCGCCGATCGACGGCACGGTGCTGGCCATCGTCAGCCAGGCCGGCCAGACGGTCAACGCCTCCCAGTCGACGCCGACCATCGTCGTGCTGGGACAGCTCGACACCATGACGGTGCGCGCCGAGATATCGGAGGCCGACATCGTCCACGTGAAGCCGGGCCAGAAGGTCTACTTCACCGTCATCGGCGATCCCGAACACCGCTACGACGCGGCGCTGGAAAGCATCGATCCGGCGCCGGAATCGATCCGCAGCGACGCGGCCATCGCCTCGTCGAGCTCGTCCTCGTCTTCGTCGACGAGCTCGTCGTCCACCTCGGCCATCTATTATTACGGCAATTTCGACGTGCCCAATCCGGACGGCAGTCTGCGGACCTACATGACCGCCGAGGTGAACATCGTGCTCGGCAGCGCCGAAAACGTCCTGACGGTGCCGGCGGCCGCGCTGGGCAACCGCGATCGGGACGGGAAATACAGCGTCAAGGTGCTGAATGCCGACGGCAGCACGGCGGAGCGCCGCGTCGAGATCGGCCTCAACGACAAGGTCAACGCCGAGGTGAAATCCGGCCTCGAGGAGGGCGACAAGGTGGTGACCGGCGAGATGACCGCCGCCCAGCGGTCGGCCTCCGCCGCGTCGATGAGGCTCGGCCGTGGCGGCGGCGGGCCGCCGCCGGGGATGTGAGCCATGGCCGAGCTCATCCGGCTGGAAAAGCTGCGGCGCGAATTCCCGTCCGGCGAGGACACGATCACCGTGCTGAAGGACCTCGACCTGGTGATCGAGGCCGGCGAGATGGTGGCGATCGTCGGCGCCTCCGGCTCCGGCAAGTCGACGCTGATGAACATCCTCGGCTGCCTCGACCGGGCGACCGCCGGCAGCTACCGCATCTCCGGGCGGGAAACGGCCATGCTCGAGCCGGACGAGCTCGCCGCCCTCCGGCGCGAGCATTTCGGCTTCATCTTCCAGCGCTACCACCTGCTCGGCGAGCTCGACGCGCTCGCCAACGTGGAGATCCCCGCCATCTACGCCGGCATGACGCCGCGCGACCGGCGGGCGCGCGCCGCGGATCTGCTCGACCGGCTCGGCATGAGCGACCGCACCGATCACCGGCCGGGGCAGCTCTCCGGCGGCCAGCAGCAGCGCGTCTCGATCGCCCGCGCCCTGATGAACGGCGCCAACGTCATCCTCGCCGACGAGCCGACCGGCGCCCTCGACAAGCATTCCGGCGAGGAGGTGCTGCGCATCCTCGAGGAGCTGAACGCCGAGGGCAAGACGATCATCATCGTCACCCACGACATGAACGTGGCGAGCCGCGCCCGCCGCATCATCGAGATTTCCGACGGCGTCATCATCTCCGACCGTGCCAACGCGCCGGAACGGCCGGCTCCCGCTCCGGTGGCGACCGCCGCCGCCGAGCAGACGCGGCGCGGCGGCTACCTGCGCTCGCTGGCCGACCGCTTCAAGGAGGCGTTGCGCATGGCGGTGCTGGCCATGGCGGCGCACCGCCTCAGGACCTTCCTGACCATGCTCGGCATCATCATCGGCATCGCCTCGGTGGTGTCGGTGGTGGCGATCGGCCAGGGCACGCAGCAGCAGGTGCTCGCCAACATCTCCAACCTCGGCACCAACACGCTGGAGATCTTCGCCGGCCGCAGCTTCGGCGACACGCGCTCGGCCCGCATCACCACGCTGGTGGTGGCCGACGCCGAGGCGCTGGCCCGGCAGAGCTACGTCGCCGCCGTCACCCCCACCGTCTCCACCAGCGCGACGCTGCGCGTCGGCTCGCAGGAGGCGAGCGCGCTGGTCAACGGCGTCGGCGAGCAGTATTTCGCGGCGCGCGGCACCAAGCTCGCCGAGGGCAGCTTCTTCGATGCGGCGTCGGTGCGCAACCGGGCGACCGACGTGGTCATCGACGAGAATACCCGCAAGACGCTGTTTGCCGACGGCGCGAGCTCGCCGGTGGGGCAGGTGCTGCTGATCGGCAACGTGCCGGCCCGCATCGTCGGCGTGACGCAGCCGCAGCAGGGCGGCTTCGGCTCCAGCCAGAACCTCTCCGTCTACCTGCCGTACACGACGGTGCAGACCCGCTTCCTCGGCACCATGTCGCTGCGCTCGATCACCGTGCGCGTCGCCGACGAGGTCGACACCAGCCTCGCCGAGCAGGACGTGACGCGCTTCCTGACCCAGCGCCACGGCAGCCAGGACTTCTTCATCCTCAACACCGACGACATCCGCCAGACGATCACCTCGACGACGCAGATGCTGACGCTGCTGATCGCCGCCATCGCCGTCATCTCGCTGGTGGTCGGCGGCATCGGCGTCATGAACATCATGCTGGTGTCGGTGTCGGAACGGGTGAGCGAGATCGGCGTGCGCATGGCGGTCGGCGCCCGGCAGGGCGACATATTGCAGCAGTTCCTGATCGAAGCGGTGCTGGTGTGCCTGATCGGCGGCCTTTGCGGCATCGGCGCCGCCTTCGGCATCGGCCAACTGGTGCAAGCTCTCTCAAGCGATTTCACGCTGATCTATTCGACCACCTCGATCGTCGCCGCCTGCGTCTGCTCGACGCTGATCGGCGTCGTCTTCGGCTTCCTGCCGGCCCGCAACGCCTCCCGGCTCGACCCCGTGGTGGCGCTGTCGCGCGATTGAGGAGTAGCCGCAGGGATATTTCCGGCGGAGCTCCTTTTTGCGGTCCTACGTCTCGGTGTAGGAACAGAATTATATAATGAAAACATATATATAGATTGTTATCCTACGCGAAGGCGTAGGACCTCGGGCAGGAAAAGGCGCCACGCGGATATCGAAGGCCTGTTTCCGGATGCAGCAGTTTTATTCGTAAATCAGTCGATTGACTGAATTGCTGGCGGGTGTAGAGTGAAGGGCATGACGAAGGCACCTTCCACCCGTTCCGCCGGCGATGCCGCCAGCCCCGACGGCACGCGCGAAAAGCTCCTCCTGGCCGCGCTCGAACTGTTCGGCCGATACGGCTTCGAGGGCATCTCGACGCGCAAGCTCGCCGAGCGGGCGGGCGTCAACCTCCAGGCGATCAACTACTATTTCGGCAACAAGCGCGGCCTCTACAACGCCGTCGCCGACTATCTGATCGAGCGGCTGCAGATGCGCCTCGGCGAGCGGCGACGCATGGTGCTCGATCGCTTTGCCGAAGCGCAATCCGGCGGCCGGCCGATCGACGCCCCGGAGGCGCGCGCCATCCTGACCATGCTCGGCGAATCCATGCTGACGCTGTTCGCCGACGACGAGTCGGCCGTCTGGGTGCGCTACATGGTGCGCGAGCAGGCCGAGCCGACCGAGGCCTACGACCGCATCTACGCGGGTTTCATGCAGCCGGTGCTCGCCGCCGCCCGCCATCTGGTCGGCATTCTCCTCGAAGCCGATCCCTTGTCCGAGCGGGTGCGGCTCCGGACGCTGTCGCTGGTCGGCTCGCTGATCATCTATCGCGTCGACCGGGCCACCATCCTGCGCGAGATGGGCTGGTCGGCGGTCGGTCCCGAGGAAATCGCCGCGATCCGCGGCATCGCCGCCGATCTGGTCGCCGGCATCCGTCCCAGCGGGGAAAGCGCAGCATGAACAAGATCGTCCCCGTCGTCCTGCTCGTTGCCGCCGCCGGTGCCGCCGCCGCCTGGTACTGGGGCGTGCCGCAGCGCTACGGCTACCTCCTGCCGGCGCCGCCGACGCAGGAGATCTACGGCAACGTCGACATCCGCCAGGTATCGCTCGGCTTCCGGGTCGGCGGCCGGCTCGCCGCGGTGGCGGTGGAGGAGGGCGACGCGGTGAAGACCGGCGATGTGCTGGCCCGCCTCGATGCCGGTCCCTACGAGATCGCCGTCCGCGCCGCCGAGGAGAACGTCGCGGCGCTCGGGGCGACGCTCGACAAGCTCAAGGCGGGCGCCCGTCCGTCGGAGATCGAGCAGGCGCGCGCCGCCTACGAGGAACAGGTCGCCAGCCTCGCCAATGCCGAGCAGGCGCTTTCGCGCGCCGGGCAGTTGCGCAGCCAGGGCACCGTCGCCCAGTCGAACCTCGATGCGGCGACCGCCACCAGGGATATGGCGAGCGCCCGCGTCGCCAGCGCCAAGGCGGCGCTCGCCCTGATCGAGGAGGGCAGCCGGGCCGAAGACATCGCCGGTGCCGAGGCGCAGTTGCGCGCCGCCGAGGCGCAGCTCGACAGCGCCCGCACCTCGCTCGCCGACACCGAGCTGAAGGCGCCGGCCGATGGGGTGATCCTGTCGCGCGTCAGCGAGCCGGGCGCCATCGTTGCCTCGTCGACCAACGTGCTGGTGCTGGCGCTGACCGAGCCGGTGTGGGTGCGCGCCTATGTCTCGGAAGCGGACCTCGGCCGCGTCCATCCCGGGCTGAAGGTCAAGGTCACGTCCGACGGCACGACGGGCGCCGGCTACCAAGGGCAGGTGGGCTTCATCTCGCCGGTGGCGGAATTCACGCCGAAGTCGGTCGAGACGCCGGATCTCCGCACCGACCTCGTCTATCGCCTGCGCATCATCGTCGACCATCCGGGCAAGGACCTGAGGCAGGGCATGCCGGTTACCGTTCATCTGCCGCCCTCGGCAAGCGAGGCAAGATGAGCACCGTCGCCGACGACGGCGGCGCGTCCGTCCTCGTTCGTCTCGACGGCGTCACAAAGCGCTTCGGCGACGGGCCGCCGGCCCTCGACGACGTTTCGGGCGACATCCGCGGCGGCGAGATCACCGGCCTCGTCGGCCCGGACGGCGCCGGCAAGACGACGCTGATCCGCCTGATGACCGGACTGATGCAGCCCGAGGCCGGCCGCGTCGTCGTGCTCGACCACGACGCGCGCACCGAGGCGCCGGCCATCCAGGCGGCGATCGGCTACATGCCGCAGCGGTTCGGTCTCTACGAGGATCTTTCGGTTCAGGAGAACCTCGATCTTTATGCCGACATGCGCGGCCTGCCGCGCCGCGAGCGGCCGGCCGTCTTCGACGAGCTCCTGACGTTCACCGACCTCAAGCGCTTCACCGATCGCCTGGCCGGCAAGCTGTCCGGCGGCATGAAGCAGAAGCTCGGCCTCGCCTGCGCGCTGATCCGCAAGCCGCGCCTGCTGCTGCTCGACGAACCGGGCGTCGGCGTCGATCCGATCTCGCGGCGCGAACTTTGGAAGATGGTGGAGAACCTCACCGCCGAGGGCATCGGCGTCGTCTGGTCGACCGCCTATCTCGACGAGGCGGAGGCCTGCGACCACGTCCTGCTGATGAATGCCGGCAAGCTGCTCTACGCCGGCACGCCGTCCGGCCTGACCGACCGCGTCGAGGGGCGGGTGCGGCGGCTCACCGGCATCGACGGCAGCCGCCGCCGGCTGCTCGCCCGCCTTCTCGACGACGACAAGGTGGTCGACGGCGTCATCCAGGGCGAAGCGATCCGGCTGGTTCTGGCGAGCGAAGGCGATGCCGAGGGCGTCGCCAGGGCGGCGGGGGGCGAGGCCGATCATCTCGTTGCCGCGACGCCGCGCTTCGAGGACGCCTTCGTCGACATGCTGGGCGGTGGTCCGAGCGGCCGCTCGGCGCTGGCCGAAGCGCAGGCGCCGCGCGAGACGGGCAACGGCCGACCGGTGATCGAGGCGCGCGGCCTCACCAAGCGCTTCGGCGATTTCACCGCCGCCGACCGCATCAGCTTCGATATTCCGCGCGGCCAGATCTTCGGCCTGCTCGGCCCCAACGGCGCCGGCAAGTCCACCACCTTCAAGATGCTGTGCGGCCTTTTGAAGCCGACCGAGGGCGAGGGCAGGGTGGCCGGCTTCGATCTCCGCCGCGACGCCGCCGAGGCGCGCAACCGGCTCGGCTACATGGCGCAGAAGTTCTCGCTCTACGGCGATCTCTCGGTCGGCCAGAACCTCGATTTCTTCGCCGGCGTCTATGGCCTCGCCGGTGCGCGTCGCCGGGAGCGCATCGCCCTGATGCTCGACATCTTCGATCTCACGCCGCAAGCGGCCATGTCGGCCAAGGACCTGCCGCTCGGCCTCAAGCAGCGCCTGGCGCTGGCCGCCGCCGTCATGCACGAGCCGGAGGCGCTGTTCCTCGACGAGCCGACGTCGGGCGTCGATCCGATCACCCGCCGCGAGTTCTGGACGCATATCAATGGCCTCGTCGAGAAGGGGGTGACGGTGCTGGTCACCACCCATTTCATGGACGAGGCGGAATACTGCGACCGCATCTCGCTGATCTATCGCGGCAGGTCGATCGCCCTCGGCTCGCCGGACGAACTCAAGGCCAAGGTGGCGACCGCCGATCGGCCCGATCCCACCATGGAGGACGCCTTCATCGCGCTGATCGAGGCGAGCGAACGGGAGGCCGCCGCATGAACGCCCATCGCCGCGGCCGGGCGCGCCGCCTCGTCGCGCTGATCCGCAAGGAAAGCTTCCAGATCGTCCGCGACCCCTCCAGCATCCTGATCGCGCTGGTGCTGCCGCTGATCCTGCTGTTCCTGTTCGGCTACGGCGTGTCGCTCGATACCACGCGGACGCGCGTCGGCCTCGTGCTCGAGGAGACGACGCCGGTCACGCTCGATCTGGCGGCGAGTTTCCAGAACTCCCGCTATTTCGACGTGACGGTGGGTCGCGACCGGCGCGAGTTCGCCGAGGACCTGGTCGAGAGCCGCATCGGCGGCATCCTCGTCATACCCGGCGGTTTCACCGCCGACCTCACGGCCGCCCGCCATCCGGTGGTGCAGGTGATCGTCGATGGCGCCGATCCCAACACGGCCAGCTTCGTGCAGAACTACGCGGCCGGCACCGTCTCCACCTGGGAGGCGCAGCGGGCGGCCGAGCGGGCGCTGACGGCAACACCGCTCGGCGTCCAGCAGCGCTTCTGGTTCAATCCGGAGCTCAAGAGCCGCTATTTCCTGGTGCCGGGCTCGATCAGCATCGTCATGACGCTGGTCGGCACGCTGCTCACCTCGATGGTGATCGCCCGCGAATGGGAACGCGGCACCATGGAGGCGATGATGGCGACGCCGGTCACCGCCTGGGAACTGCTGGCCGGCAAGATCGTTCCCTATTTCCTGCTCGGCCTCGGTTCGATGAGCCTCTGCGTCGTCCTCGCCGTATTGCTGTTCGACGTGCCGTTCCGGGGATCGATCCTGGCGCTCTACGCGCTGTCGGCCGCCTTCCTGATGCCGGCGCTCGGGCAGGGGTTCCTGATCTCGGCGGTCACCAAGAACCAGTTTCTCGCCTCCCAACTGGCGCTTCTGTCGGGCTTCCTGCCAAGCTTCCTGCTGTCCGGCTTCATCTTCGAGATCAACTCGATGCCGCTGGTGATCCAGTACGTCTCGCTGATCGTGCCGGCCCGCTACCTGATCCCCAGCCTGCAATCGGTGTTCCTGGCCGGCGATATCTGGCCGATGTTCCTCCGCTCGATCCTGATCCTGGTCGGCTTCGGCGTCGTCCTGTTCGCCGTCGCCATCCGCAAGACCGCCAAGAGGATCGCCTGACATGGGCTTGACCCGCCTCCTCGCCCTGGTTCGCAAGGAATTTCTCGCCCTCTTCCGCGACCCGAAGAGCCGCATCGTGCTGATTGCGCCGCCCGTGCTGCAATTGCTGGTGTTTTCCTACGCGGCGACGCTGGAGGTGCGGAACATCGACGTCATGGCGCTCAACCGCGACGCCGGCCATTGGGGCGCCGAACTCATCAGCCGCATCGAGGCGTCGCCGCAGTTCCGCATGGTCCGGCGTACGGATGATCCGGCCGTGCTCCGCGAGGCGATCGACCGCGAGCGGGTGATCGCCGCCGTCGAGATCGGACCGGATTTCTCGCGCGACATCGAGGCCGGCGCGACCGCCGACGTGGCGGTCCTCCTCGACGGCCGGCGTTCCAATGCGTCGCAGATCGTCTCCGGCTACATCTCGTCCATTGCGGCGGGCCTTGCTGCCGACACGCCGGCCGGGCAGCGGCTCGCTGCCGTCCGCGTCGGCACGGTGGCGCGCAATTGGTTCAATCCCAACCTCGAATTCAAGTGGTTCATGGTGCCCGGCCTCGTCGCGTCGATCGCCATGCTGGTGGGGCTCCTGGTGACGGCGCTCTCCATCGCCCGTGAACGCGAGCTCGGCACCTTCGACCAGTTGATGGTGTCGCCGCTCAGGACGCACGAGATCCTGATCGGCAAGGTGATCCCGCCGATCCTGATCGGCTTCGTGCACATCACGCTGTTCATTGTCGCCGCCGTCTGGATCTTCGACATTCCGCTGCGCGGGTCGGTGCTCGCCCTCTATGGCGCCGCCTTCTTCTACCTGATCTCGCTGGTCGGCTTCGGCCTGTTCATCTCGGCGCTGGCGGCGACGCAGCAGCAGGCCATTCTCGGCGCCTTCCTGTTCCTGGCGCCGGCCATGCTGCTTTCCGGCTTCGCCACGCCGATCGCCAACATGCCGGAATGGCTGCAGGTGCTCACCTACGTCAATCCGCTCCGCTATTTCCTGGTGATCGTGCGCGGCGTGTTCCTGAAGGAAATCCCGCTCGCCGAGATCGTCGCCGAGACGGCACCGATGGCGCTGATCGCCGCGGTGACATTGCCGGCCGCCGGCTGGCTGTTCCGCAGCCGGCTCGAGTGAGACGAAAGGGAAGCGGCGGCCGGGGAGGCCGCCGCGAGGTTGCTGCCGAAGTCCGCCTGTCAGGCGCTACGCACCGACGACAGGAAGCGGCTCACCTCGTCGCGCAGCGTATCCGACTGGCGGGCGAGGTCGTCGGCCGAGGCTTGCACCTGGGTCGCGGCGCTGGAGGATTCGGTCGCCGCCTGGGTGATGCCGACGATGTTCTGCGACACCTGGTGGGTACCCGACGACGCTTGGGCGACGTTGCGGGCGATCTCGTTGGTGGCCGCGCCCTGCTGGTCGACGGCAACGGCGATCGACGAAGCGATGGCGTTGAGCTGCTCGATGATCGAGGTGATGCCGACGATCGCTTCGGCCGACGACTGGGTCGACGACTGGATCTCGCCGATCTGGTGGGAGATCTGCGAGGTGGCCTTCGACGTCTGATCGGCGAGCTGCTTGACCTCGGCGGCGACCACCGCGAAGCCCTTGCCGGCCTCGCCGGCGCGGGCCGCTTCTATGGTGGCGTTCAAGGCCAGAAGATTGGTCTGGCTGGCGATGTTCTCGATGAGGTTGACCACCTCGCCGATGCGGTTGGCGCTGTCGGCCAGCTCGCGGACGCGATTGGCGGTGGCCTGCGCGTCGCTGGCGGCGCGGGAGGCGACGCGGGTGCTCTCGTCGGCCTGGCGCTTGATTTCACCGATGGAGGAGGCGAGCTCCTCGGCCGAGGCCGCCACGGTCTCGACATTGGTGGAGGCTTCCTCGGCGGCGCTCGCCACGGTGACCGACTGCCCCGACACCTCCTCGGTGGCCGAGGTCATCGACCGCGCGGCAAGCTGCAATTGCGCGGAGGCGCTGACCACCGACTGCACGACGCCGCCCACCGCCATCTCGAAGGCATTGGCGAGCTGGTTCATCTCGCCGCGGCGGCGTTCCTCTGTCGCCGCCTTGGCGTGTTCCTGCTCGACGCGCAGCCGCTCGTTCTCCTGCAACCCGTCCTTGAACACGTTGAGCGTCGAGGCCATGGTGCCCACCTCGTCGCTCCGGCCGAGACCGGGAATCGCCACCGCCAGCTCGCCCGCCGAAAGGCGCTGCATGGCGCGGGTGATCGAGACGATCGGCCGGGAAATGCCGCGACCGAGCAATACGGCGAGCACGAGGCCGAGCACGAGGCCGCCGGCCGAGATGCCGCCCAGCATGGTTTCCGACGAGGCCAGCATCCGCTCGGACTTGGCCTGCAGCGCCGCCTGGCTCTTGTTGGCGACGCCCATGAAGGCATTGAGCGTGTCGGTGATGGCGGCGACCTTGTCGCTCAGCGCCGCGACGTCCTTGATGTTCTGAAGGCTGGAGGCCTGGATGACCGTGAAATCGGATTCGTACTGGCTGGCCTTGTCGCGCAACTCGGCGAAGGTCGAACGCAGGTCCTTGGGACCGGTCTTGGCGGTGGAATCGATCCAGGTGTCGGCGGTGGTCAGCGTGTCGAGCGCCGCCTGCAGGGATTCGTCGTCGAGGTTGGCAAGGGCGACGTTGACCTGGTTCTGCACCAGCAGCACCAGTCGCAGGATCTCGTTGACGGTGTCGCGCGTGCCGCCGTCGCTGGTGGCCAGCGCAATGGCGGCGATGTCTTCGAGGCCCTTCTGCACGGCGGCGATGGCCGGTTCCATCGACTGGGTGCGCATGGTCGCCAGCTTGGCTTTTTCGGCGCCGATGCGCGTGAGCTCCGTCGCATAGGATTCGAACTCGAGGCTCAGTTCCTGCAGCGTGTCGCGCTGGCCGAAGTCGGAAATCTTGCCGATGCCGTCGGCGATGGCGGCCCGCAGCACCTCGGCCTGCTTTTCGGTCGCCTGGGCCGTGCCGGGCAGCGAGGTGTAGATGAGTTCGCGGCTGAGGCGATGGTATTCGAGGAATTTCGCCTGGATGTCGTTGGCGATGCTGACTTCCAGGTTGCGGACGGCGAGGTCGGTGACCACGCTGTTCGACTGGGAGAAGGTCCTGAGCGCGACGCCGGCGACGATAGCCATTAGCGTTAGCGCTACCAGGAAGCCGAAAACGATCTTTCCCGATATGCCGAGCCGCCAGACCTTTCCCTTGAGCTTGCCAATCGTCCAGCGCATCTCTCTCTCCCAAAAATCCGTTCGGCCAAATGCCTTGTCTGGACCGCGCGTCCAGCGTGTGTCGGGCTCAATTCAGGACCGCACGGGTTAAGCCGCCGTTTATTCGATGGGCGAACTTGAACATCTGATCACGTCGTTTGCACAAATGAACAGGTAATTCTCAATGTAATCTATTTTGGATTGACACGAAACGATACATGGAAAGATTATTCTTTCTGATTTCTGCGTATTTTATTGCCGCAGCAAAGTATATTGTGGCATCGAGTGAAAGGGTGTCGTAATGCCGCTGTAAAGAAGGGGTCGCCTGGCAAACGAGGTACTTCTCGTCGGGCGGCAAGCTGATGTCGTCTGGAGATGCAGAGGGCAGATATTGGCCATAGCGGCCGGCGACAGGCGATCGCACCCCCGGTTTCTTCACCGGATTCTGACGCGAGCGTTGGCCCGCTATCCACTTGGGTGAAGATACGTATAGACCAAAGAACTAGGTGTTTCTGGCCGCCCGGCAACAGCCTGCGAGAGGCGTCGCAGGACACGGGATTCCGATAAGTCCGCCGATTCGACCATGATTTTTCCACCGTGCCGTCTCGTCTTGTGGGCGGATGGAGGAAGTTTCCGGCCCGGTGCCGGCCGTCGTCGAACCGTCACGGGGAAGCAATGCCCCTGTCATATGCCGCTCCTACTGCTTGCCGTCACCGACAACCTCGAAAGTAGGAAGACGCCATGCTGACGCGATCCCTCATCGCCGGGCTTGCCCTGACCTTTTTGTCCAGTTCCTCGTTCGCGGCCACCGAGATCACCTGGTGGCACGCCATGGGCGGCGAGCTTGGCAAGAAGCTCGACGAAATCGTCGCCAAGTATAACGCCTCGCAGGACGACTATAAGGTGACCGCGGTCTACAAGGGCTCCTATCCCGAGACCATGACGGCCGCCATCGCCGCCTTCCGCGCCAAGCAGCAGCCCGACATCGTCCAGGTGTTCGAGGTCGGCACCGGCACCATGATGGCCGCCAAGGGCGCCATCTATCCGGTCTACGAGCTGATGAAGGACACCGGCACCGCCTTCGATCCCAAGGCGTTCCTGTCGGCCGTGGTCGGCTACTATACCGACGCCGACGGCAACATGCTGTCGATGCCGTTCAACTCGTCGACGCCGATCCTCTACTACAACAAGGACGTCTTTCAGAAGGCCGGGCTCGATCCCGAGCAGCCGCCCAAGACCTGGGAGGACGTCGAGGCCTATTCGAAGAAGATCATGTCGTCGGGCGCCGCCAAGTGCGGCTTCACCACCGGCTGGATCTCCTGGGTGCAGCTCGAGAACTTCTCGGCCTGGCACAACAAGCCGATCGGCACCCTCCAGAACGGCATTGGCGGCATGGACGCCGAGCTGACCGTCAACGGCGACCTGCAGGTCCGTCACTGGACCAACCTCAAGACGTGGCAGGACGAGGGTCTGTTCCAGTACGGCGGCCCGGGCGGCGGCAACGACGCGCCGCCGAAGTTCTACAGCCAGGAATGCGCCATCTACATGAACTCGTCGGCCTCGCTGGCCGGCGTGGTCGCCAACGCCAAGGACTTCAAGGTCGGCTTCGGCATGCTGCCCTACTACTCCGACGTCGAGGGCGCGCCGCAGAACTCGATCATCGGCGGCGCCACGCTCTGGGTGCTGAGGGGCCACGGCGAGGCCGAATACAAGGGCGTCGCCAACTTCTTCACCTTCCTGTCCTCGCCGGAAGTGCAGGCCGACTGGCATCAGTATTCGGGCTATCTGCCGATCACCGAGGCCGCCTACAAGCTCGGCCAGGAGCAGGGCTTCTACGCCAACAATCCCGGCACCGACGTCGCCATCAAGCAGATCACGCTCAATCCGCCGACCGACAACTCCAAGGGCCTGCGCTTCGGCAACTACGTGCAGATCCGCGACGTGATCGACGAGGAGTTCCAGAACCTGCTGGCCGGCAAGAAGACGCCGAAGGATGCGCTCGACTCGGTGGTAACGCGCGGCAACAAGCTGATCGCCGACTTCCGCGCCGCCGCCAACGGCTGAGCCGCCTGCCTTTCACCGAAATCCGGCGCCGACGGGCCGCTCCCGTCCGGCGCCGGTGTTCATGCGGGCGAGGGCCGAACCCCCGGCTCCGCCACGCTCCTCGATCCGGTTTCCTCCATGCAGACCAAGCGCACCGTCTTCGGCAACCGCCTGCTGCCCTACGCGCTCCTCCTGCCGCAGCTCGCGGTGACCGTCGTGTTCTTCCTGTGGCCGGCGGCGCAGGCGGTCCTCCAGTCCTTTCAGCGCGAGGATGCCTTCGGCCTCTCCACGACCTGGGTGGGCCTCGCCAACTACGCCGATCTCCTCGACGAGCCGACCTATCTCAATTCCTTGAAGGTGACGGCGATCTTCGCGCCGGCGGTGACGGCCCTGTCGGTCGGTCTCGGCCTGGTGTTCGCCGTCAGCCTCGACCGGCTCGTTCGCGGCAGCCGCATCTACGCGGCGCTCCTGGTCTGGCCCTACGCGGTGGCGCCGGCCGTCGCCGGCATCATGTGGTGGTTCCTGTTCAATCCCACCATCGGCCTTCTGCCCTATCTTCTCGCCGCGGTCGGCTATCGCTGGGACCATGCGCTGCAACCGACCGACGCCATGATCCTGGTGGTGATCGCCGCCAGCTGGAAGCAGGTTTCCTACAATTTCCTGTTCTTCATGGCCGGCCTGCAGGCGATTCCGAAGTCGATGATCGAGGCGGCGGCCATCGACGGCGCCGGGCCGGTGAAGCGGTTCTTCACCATCGTCCTGCCGCTCCTGTCGCCCACCACCTTCTTCCTTGCCGTCATCAACCTCGTCTACGCGATGTTCGACACCTTCCCGGTGATCCACGCCACCACCGGCGGCAACCCGGCCCAGTCGACCAACATCCTCGTCTACAAGGTGTTCGTCGACGGCTTCATCGGCCTCAACCTCGGCTCGTCGGCGGCGCAGTCGGTGGTGCTGATGGCCATCGTCGTGGCGCTGACGGTGATCCAGTTCAAATGGGTCGAGCGCAAGGTAACCTATTGAGGAAACGGCCATGATCGACCGCCATCCCTGGCTCGACGCGCTTGCCCATGCCGTGCTGATCGCCGGCGTGGTGCTCGTCGCCTTTCCGGTCTACGTCGCCTTCATCGCCTCGACGCACGGCCCCCACGACTTCATGTCCGGACTGGTTCCCTTGCTGCCGGGCAGCGAAATGGTCGCCAACTATCGCGCGATGCTGACCGACGGCCTGTCCAGTTCGGGCGCCCCGCCGCTCGGCGGCATGCTGTGGAACTCGCTGATGATGGCGCTGATCATCGCCTTCGGCAAGATCGCCATCTCCATCCTGTCGGCCTATGCCATCGTCTACTTCCGCTTTCCCTTCCGGGCGGTCGCCTTCTGGATGATCTTCGTCACGCTGATGCTGCCGGTCGAGGTGCGCATCGTGCCGACCTTCAAGGTGGTGGCCGATCTCGGCCTGCTCGACAGCTACGCCGGCCTCACCGTGCCGCTGATCGCCTCGGCGACCGCCACCTTCCTGTTCCGCCAGTTCTTCCTGACGGTGCCGGACGAACTGATGGAGGCGGCGCGCATCGACGGCGCCGGGCCGCTCAAGTTCTTCCGCGACGTGCTGCTGCCGCTGAGCCGCACCAACATCGCCGCGCTGTTCGTCATCCTCTTCATCTACGGCTGGAACCAGTATCTCTGGCCGCTGATGGTCACCACCACGTCCAGCCACTACACCATCGTCATGGGCATCAAGCGCATGTCGGACGTCGCCGACGCACTGCCTCAGTGGAACGTCGTCATGACCACCGTGGTGCTGGCCATGCTGCCGCCGGTGGTCGTTGTGGTCGGCATGCAGCGGCTGTTCGTCAAGGGCCTCATCGAAACGGAGAAGTGAGCATGTCCGCCATCGAAATCGCCGCCGTGAGCAAGGTCTACGCCGGTGGTGTCCGAGCCGTTTCCGATGTCAGCCTGTCGATCGCCGACGGCGAGTTCATCGTGCTGGTCGGTCCGTCCGGCTGCGGCAAGTCGACGCTGCTCCGGATGATCGCCGGCCTCGAGACCATCACTTCGGGAACCGTGGCGATCGGCGGCCGGGTGGTCAACGAGGTCGATCCGGCGGCGCGCAACATCGCCATGGTGTTCCAGAACTACGCCCTCTACCCGCACATGAGCGTCTACGACAATCTCGCCTATGGCCTCCGCAATCGCGGCGTGCCCAAGGCGGATATCGACGCCCGCGTCGCCGAGGCGGCGCGCATGCTGGAGATCGCGCCGTTCCTCGATCGCAAGCCGAGGCAGCTTTCCGGCGGCCAGCGGCAGCGCGTCGCCATGGGACGGGCCATCGTCCGCAAGCCCGATGCCTTCCTGTTCGACGAGCCGCTCTCCAATCTCGACGCCAAGCTGCGCGTTTCGATGCGCGGCGAGATCCGCCAGTTGCAGCGGCGGCTCGGCGTCACCTCGGTCTATGTGACGCATGACCAGCTCGAGGCGATGACGCTGGCCGACCGCATCGTCGTCCTGAACGGCGGCCGCATCGAGCAGGTCGGCCGGCCGCTCGACGTCTATCACAGCCCGGCTTCGACCTTCGTCGCCAGCTTCATCGGCTCGCCGGCGATGAACCTCGCTGACGCCGAGGTGGCGGGCGGTGCCGTGGCGATCGGCGGGCAGGTGGTGGCAAGCGGCGTCGGCGGCATCGCCGACGGCAAGCTGACCGTCGGCCTCAGGGCCGAGGACATTCTGCCGACGCCAAACGGCGCCGGCGTGCCCTTTGCCGTCCGCTATATCGAAGAGCTCGGCGCCACGCGGCTCGTGCACGGCTCGGTCGAGGGGCGTCATCTCACCATGGCGCTGTCGCCCGATCTGCCGCTCGCCGACGAGATCAGGATAACGGTCGCCGCCGACCGGCTGCACTTTTTCGACGGCGAAAGCGGCCGCCGGGTGGGACGGTGAGGAAGCCTACGACCGCGCCGCAGGTTTTCCGGAAGTGCTCCATTCGATCTGGCGAAGATCGCGGGCGCCGTCGACCACGCGAACGATCCGCACGAGCATTTCGTCGATGCAATAAAGGACGAGCCAGCGCTCGCTGACGAGAACGCGGGCGGCTTCGGCGATTTCCGGTCGTACAGGCCCCATTTCGGGATGGTTTGCGAGCATCGAGACACGCCGCTCGATACGCTCGATGAGAGTATCGGCCATGGTCGCGCCGCTGGTCTCGGCAATCCAAAGCCACACGTCGAGCATGTCGGCGCGGGCTTGCCGAGAATAGACGACTTCGGCCATGTCTCAGGCTTTCGCCGCCAGCCGCTTGCGGCCCTCGGCCTTGACCGTCTCGATATCCAGCGGCCCAAAATCGCCACTGCTGATGCCTTCGGCCCACGCCTGTTGCAGCCAGCGGAGCTTGTCTTCGTGCTGGTCGTGTTCTTCCAGCAGGCGAAGCGCTTCCCGCACTACCTCGCTGGAAGACGTGTACTGCCCGGATTCCACCTTGGCCCTGACGAAGCTCGCCAATTCGTCGGTCAGTGACACGCTGAGATTCACGGCCAATCTCCTTTTGTTCCACTCTGGGGTCGGCCACGGAAAATGTCAAACCGCGTCATTTTCCGTCGGCCTTCAAACGCGACCGGCAGCGCGGTTGGTTATCTCCTGAAATGACATTCTTCATCCCGGCAGGTAGCCGATTACCTCGTCGGTGCTCATCACCGAGCAGTAGATCATGTTCATGATCTCGAGCTCGCGGTCGTGCAGCTCCAGGGTGCCGGCGGCGCAGGCATCCTCGGCGACGATGACGTCGAAGCTCTCGTCGGCGAGGCTGCGCACCGTCGAGGCGACGCACTGGTCGGTGAAGATGCCGCAGCAGATCACATGGGTGATGCCGAGATTGGCCAGCACCAGGCGCAGATTGGTGCCGGTGAGGGCGCTGTCGGTGGTCTTGGTGACGACGATCTCGTCGCCTTCGGGCGCGATGGCCGCAACGATCTGCGACGGCGCCTCGTCCTTCGGCAGCAGAAGATTGTTCCAGCCCGGCTTCTTCTGGCTGAGCGAGCGGTCGCGGCCGTCGTGGCGCAGCGCCGCGATGCGGGCATAGAGCACGTCGAGGCCGCGGCCGCGGAAGGCGGCGAGCAGCCTTTGGATCGACGGGATCACCGTGCCGTGCATGCGCTCGTGGAACGGCGTCCAGGCGTGATAGCGGCTGAGGTCGTCGCCGGTGAGCGTCGCGGGATCCGGGCGGTCGAGATAGACGTTCTGAACGTCGATGACGAGCAGCGCCACCTTGCCGGCGGTGAGCACGGGATCTTCCGGCTCGGGGGCGCCGTCATAATAAAAGGAACGACGGGCGGTCTTCCAGGTCATTGTCGGTCCTCGGCTTTGGCGTTGCCCTCTATCCCTCGACAGATTTCAGGAAATCGGAAACGGTCGCAAGGCATCTTGCTTCCTCTTCGACATGCGGCATGTGGCTCGACTGCTCGAACAGCACCCAGCGGATGCCCGGCACCTTCTCGACGTAGGGGCGCACCACTTCCGGCGTCGCCTCGTCGTATTTGCCGGAGATCAGCAGCGCCGGCACCTCGATCAGCGGCAGGCGATCCTCGATCGTCCAGTCCTTCATGGTGCCGATGACGTGGAATTCGGTAGGGCCGTTCATGTTGATGTAGACGGTGTTGTCGAGGTCCATCAGCTCGAAGGTGCGGCTCACCTCCTTCGGCCAGGGATCGAGGCGGCAGACGTGACGGTTGTAGAACACCCGCGACGCGGCGACATAGTCGGGATGGGTGATGGTGCCGGCCGCCTCGTGCTTCAGGAGTGTCGCCTGCACCTCGGGCGGCAGGGCCTCGCGCAGGCGATTGGCCTCGCTGACCCAGGTGTGCATGTTGGCCGGCGAATTGGCGATGACCAGCGCTTTCAGCCCCTTCGGCCGGCGCACGGCGTGCTCGGCGCCGAGCATGCCGCCCCAGGACTGGCCGAGGTAGGCGTAGCGATCGCCGATGCCGAGATGCGAGAGGAGGGCGTCGAGCTGGTCGAGGAACAGCCCGATCGTCCAGAAGTCCTTGCCTTTGTCGGGCAGGTGCGTCGAATTGCCGGAGCCGAGCTGGTCGTAATGGATGACGGCGCGGCCGTCGAGGTCGGCGATGCGCTTGAAGCTGTCGACATAGTCGTGCGTGCAGCCCGGACCGCCGTGGGCGACGATCAGCGGCAGTCGGGGCGACGACAGCGAGCCGCTGATCCGGTACCAGGTTTCATAGGCGCCGAAGGGCGCAAATCCTTCCACGACGTCGACCACCGTTCACTCTCCGCGCTGCATATGTGTTAGGCAAAAACATAGCGCGGCGAAAAGCTGAGCAGCAGCTATCAGAAGTTATAGGTCGGGGGTTCGTCGAGCAGCCGATAGTGGATGGCCCGCACCACGGCCTGGGTGCGGTTGCGGGCGCCGAGCTTGCGGATCGCCGAGTTGAGGTGCATCACCACCGTCGGCACCGAACGGTCGATGATGCGCGAGATTTCCTTGGCCGACAGACCGTCGGCGGAGTGGCGCAGGCACTGGCGCTCGCGGTCGGTGAGGCGCGGCATGGCGCCGACGCGGGCCGGCGCGTCGAAGGCGGCATAGGCCGTTTCGTGGAACAGGTGAGCGAGGAGCCCGAAGTCGGCGATGGAGCCCTCGGCCGTGCGCTGGAAGTCGGCGCCGGCGCCGAAGCGGACGCCGGTCACCGTCGCATAATCGCCGCGCGGCAGGTGCACCGGCACGGTGACGCCGGAGGTCAGGCCGCGATCGCGGAGATAGCTCTCCACCGGCCGGCTGTCGTCCGAGAGATAGCGGCGGATCGCCGTATCGGCGTCCCGGTCGTAGTTCCAGAAGAAGGGCGTCGAGGTCCGCAGGGCGAGTTGCTGCACCGGGTCGAAACGGAAGTAGCCGCGGCCGCACCAGTATTCGTGCATGTCCTCCGGCACGTTCCTGAGCTTCAGGAGCGAGGGGATGTTCATGCTGCCGTCGACGTCGTAGGGCACCGGCGTATAGTCGTAGATGAGCGCGTCGAAGCCGAAGCCCTTCACCATGTCGAAGGCCCGGTCGATGCATCCTTCCAGGCTGGTCTCGGTGGCGAGCCGCTGTTTGATGGCGGCGATATCGACGGGCATCTATAGCTTCTCCGGAGTGGAAAACCCCGCGGACGGTGGCTCGTGCTCCTCCATCTCCCGAACCCTATCACTTCTAATAGCTGGTGTTGAGCGACAATTCATCCAAAATTTGGTCACGCTCAAATCGTGAGCTTTGACTCGGATTGCGGAGAACGGCCATGTGGCGGGAAATCGCCCCTGATGCCAGGCATGTGGTGAAGGTCGACGGCTACAACGTCGTCGCCTACGAGTTCGGCACGGGCGACGAGGTGGTGTTGCTGGCCAACGGCGGCCCGGGTCTTCCCTGCGATTATCTGCGCGAGGCCCATTCCTGCCTGATCGATCAAGGCTATCGCGTCATCGCCTTCGACCAGCTCGGCACCGGCGCTTCCGATCGCCCAACCGATCCGGCGCTCTGGACGATCGGCCGCTATGTCGAGGAGACCGAGACGGTGCGGCGGGCGCTCGGCCTCGGCAAGGTGCATTTCCTCGGCCATTCCTGGGGCGGCTGGCTCGCCATCGACTATGCGCTGACCTATCCGGAAGCGCTCAGGACGCTGATCCTCGAGGACACCGTCGCCGACATGCCGCACCTCATCGGCGAGCTCGAACGGTTGCGCGGCGCGCTCGGCGCCGAGACGGTGGCGATGATGCAGGCGCACGAGGCGGCCGGCACCATCGACCATCCCGAATACCTGGCGGCGATCATGCTGCTCAACTACCGCCACGTCTGCCGCCTGAAGGAATGGCCGGCGCCGGTCAACCGCTCGCTGTCGGACTGGAACATGGGCCCCTACGGCACCATGCAAGGCCCCAACGAGTTCCTCTACATCGGCAATCTCAAGGATTGGAACCGAGTGCCCGATCTTCACAGGATCGCCGTGCCGACGCTGATCACCTGCGGCGAGCACGACGAACTGACGCCGGCCTGCGCATTGCGCATGAAGCTCAATCTGCCGGACGCCGAGCTCAGGGTTTTCGCCAATTCGAGCCATATGCCATTCTACGAGAACCCGGGGGATTACTACCCGGCGCTCCTTGCCTTCCTCGGGAAACACAGCCAGCGATGACGTTCGCCCCAGCCATGACGGTCGTCGCCAAGTCCGGAAGCCACGATGCACCGGTATAAGTTCGTCCTCTATCGCCCCTTGCAGTTCCTGCCGGTGCTGTTCGGCATCAGCCTGATCACGTTCATCCTGGTCCGCCTCATTCCCGGCGATCCGGCGCGGGTGCTGCTCGGCACGCGCTCCACGCCGTCGGCCATCGCCGCCATCCGCGCCCAATACGGCCTCGACCAGCCGATCTGGCTGCAATATTTCTATTTTCTCCAGAACCTCGCCCAGGGCGAGATGGGCAAGTCGATCCTCTACAAGATCGATGTGCTGAGGCTGATCGCCACCCGCATCGAGCCGACGCTGGCGCTGGTGCTCTCGGCGGTGCTGCTGTCGCTCGTCATCGCCGTGCCGCTCGCCTCGCTGGCGGCGCGCTCGAACGGCGGGCCGGCCGACCATATCGTCCGCTTCGTCTCGACGTTCGGCATCGGCTTCCCGCCCTTCTGGCTGGCGCTGATGCTGATCATCTTCTTCTCGGTGCGGCTCGACCTGTTCCCGGTCTCCGGCTACGGCGAGACCGTCGCCGACAAGCTCTATCACCTGATCCTGCCGGCGCTGACCATCGCGCTGTCGCTGTCGACCGTGCTGATCCGCTCGCTCAGGACGGCGATGATCGCCGAACTGAAGGGCGACCTCGCCACCGCGGCCCGGGCGCGCGGCATGCCGGAAAGCATCGTCTTCTGGCGGCACGTGATGCCCAACTCGCTGGTGCCGACCATCAACCTGCTGGCCGTCAACATCGGCTGGCTGATCGGCGGCACGGTCGTGGTGGAAAGCGTGTTCGCGCTGCCGGGCATGGGCCAACTGCTGGTCCGCGCCATCTTCTCGCGCGATTACATGGTGGTGCAGGGCGTCGCCATGGTGTTCGCCTGCGCGACGGTGCTGGTGAACTTCATCGCCGACATCGTCACCGTCGCCATCGACCCGAGGGTGAAGCAATGACCGCCGCGCTCGCTCCGGCCTGGAAGGCTGTCCGGCGGCGGCCGACGCTGCTCGCCGGGCTGATCCTGCTCGCCATCTTCCTCTTCGTCGCTCTCATGGCGCCGGTGATCGCGCCCTACGATCCGATCCTGCAGAACGGCGACCTGCGCCTTCAGCCGCCGTCCTGGTCGCATCCCTTCGGCACCGACAACTTCGGCCGCGACATCTTCTCGCGCGTCATCTGGGGCACCCGCGTCGATTTGCAGATCGCGGTGATCGGCGTCGTCTTTCCCTTCCTGATCGGCACGGTGGTCGGCACGCTGGCCGGCTATCTCGGCGGCAAGGTCGACATCGTCTTCATGCGCGTCATCGACATCATCCTGGCCTTTCCCTTCCTGGTGCTGATGCTGTCGATCATCGCCATCCTCGGGCCGGGGCTCCAGAGCTTCTACATCGCCATGGCGCTGGTCGGCTGGGTGTCCTACGCCCGGCTGATCCGGGCGCAGATGCTGGTCTTGAAGACGGCCGATTATGCGACGGCGGCGCTCAGCCTGGGCTTTTCCGGCCCGCGCATCATGTTCCGCCATCTGCTGCCCAACGCCATCGCCGGCTCGGTGGTGTTCTCGATGTCGGATTGCGTGCTGGTGCTGCTGTCGGGCGCCGCCATCAGCTATCTCGGCCTCGGCGTGCAGCCGCCGGTCGCCGAGTGGGGCGTGATGGTGGCGGAGGGCCAGAGCTTCATCACCACCGCCTGGTGGATCACGCTGTTTCCCGGCCTGTCCATCGTGACGTTGGCCTTCGGCTTCTCGCTGACCGGCGACGGCCTCGGCGATCTCCTGGGGGTGCGCGAATGAGCGAGACGCTGCTCTCCGTCCGCAACCTCAGCGTCGTCTTCGCCGGCGAGGACGGTCCGCGCACGCTGATCGACGACCTGTCCTTCGACCTCGGCAAGGGCGAGATCCTCGGCCTGGTCGGCGAAAGCGGCTCGGGCAAGAGCCTCACCTGCCGTTCGCTGGTGCGGCTGATGCCGTCGCCCAACCTCACGATCGCCTCCGGCTCGGTGATGCTCGATGGCCGGGACCTCACCAAGGCGCCGGACAGCGACATCCGCGCGGTGCGCGGCCGCGACATCGGCATGATCTTCCAGAACCCGACCAGCCACCTCGACCCCCTGATGCGCATCGGCGACCAGATCGCCGAGGGCATCCGCATCCATCGCGGCGTCGATGGCAAGGCGGCGAGGGCGGCGGCGCTGGACATCCTGGCGCAGGTGGGCTTCCCGCACCCGGCGCGGCAATACAACGGCTATCCGCACGAATTCTCCGGCGGCATGCGGCAGCGGGCGATGATCGGCGTCGCGCTTAGTTGCGACCCGCGCATCCTGATCGCCGACGAGCCGACGACGGCGCTCGACGTCACCATCCAGGCGCAGATCCTCCGGCTGCTGATGGACCTGAGGGAGAGCCGCGGCCTGTCGGTGATCCTGATCACCCACGACCTCGGCATCGTCGCCCAGACCTGTGACCGCATCGCCGTGCTCCGGCAGGGCCGGCTGCTGGAGATCGGCGACAAGCGCGACGTGCTCGGCCGGCCGCAACATCCCTACACGCGGAACCTGATCGCCTCGCATCCGTCGATGCCGGAACGGCAGGCGGCCTTCGTGCCGGCCCGCGAACCGGCCATCCCGAAGGCGCGGCCGCTCGTCGAGATCGACGATCTTCACGTCCGCTTCCCGGTGACCGGCCGCAGCCTGTTCTCCGGCGGGCCGCGCGAGTTCTCGGCGGTGAAGGGCGTCAGCCTGCAGGTGATGCCCGGCGAGACGGTGGGCATCGTCGGCGAAAGCGGCTCGGGCAAGTCGACGCTGGCCCGGGCGCTGCTCGGCCTGACGCCGATCTCCGAGGGGCACGTCGCCTTCGACGGCGCCGACATCGTCACCGAGCGGGCGAAGGCGCTGAGAAAACTCCGCCGCGAGGCGGCGATGGTGTTCCAGGATCCCTACAACGCGCTCAATCCGCGCCTCACCATCGGCGCCATGCTGGCCGAGGTGCTCGCCGTGCAGGAAAGCGTGCCGAAGGAGCGGATACCGGCGCGCATCGGCGAGCTCCTCGATCTCGTCGGCCTCGAGCGCGAATTTGCCGGCCGCAAGCCGCTTTCCATGTCCGGCGGCCAATGCCAGCGCGCCGGCATCGCCCGGGCGCTCGCCGTCAATCCCAAGCTGATCGTCGCCGACGAGTGCGTCGCCGCGCTCGACGTCACCATCCAGGCGCAGATCGTCGATCTCTTCCGCGACCTCAAGCAGCGGCTCAACCTGACGCTGCTGTTCATCGCCCACGACCTCGCCATCGTCCGCAACCTCTGCGAACGGGTGGTGGTGATGTACCACGGCGAGATCGTCGAGGAAGGACCGACCGACAAGGTGTTCGCCGCGCCGCGCGAGGCCTACACGCAAGCCTTGATCGGCGCCATTCCGGACATTGATCCGGACAGGCCGCTTCTGTCTCCGAGAGGTGGAGACGATTTCGTCGAAGAAACGTCCGGGCTCGTCACGGGCGAAGCATGATAACCAGAAGGGAACTCGACATGACCGCAAAGTGGACCAAACTCAGCGTGGCGACCGTTCTCGCCACCCTCGTCTTCGGGGCCTCGATCGCCGAGGCCGCCGGCGTGCTGACCATCGGCCGCCGCGAGGACGGCACGACCTTCGATCCGATCAAGACCGCCCAGAACGTCGACAACTGGGTGTTCTCCAACGTGTTCGACGTGCTGGTGCGCGTCGACAAGTCCGGCACCAAGCTGATCCCCGGCCTCGCCGAAAGCTGGACCGTTTCCGACGACGGGCTGACCTATACCTTCAAGCTGCGCGACGCCAAGTTCTCCAACGGCGATCCGGTGACCGCCGACGATGCCGCCTTCTCCATCCTGCGCATCCGCGACAACCCGGGCTCGCTGTGGGCCGACAGCTACAAGATCGTCGACACGGCCACCGCCGCCGATCCGAAGACGCTGGTCATCAAGCTGACCGGCCCGTCGGCGCCCTTCCTGTCGTCGCTGGCGCTGCCCAACGTGTCGGTGCTGCCCAAGAAGGTGGTCGAGGACATGGGCGAGGATGCCTTCGGCGAGGCGCCGATCGGCTCCGGCGCCTTCGCCGTCAAGGAGTGGCGGCGTGGCGACCGCGTCATCCTGGTCAAGAATCCCGAATACTGGGATGCCGCCAGCGTCAGCCTCGACGGCGTCGAGTGGATCTCCATTCCCGACGACAACACCCGCATGCTGAAGGTGCAGGCCGGCGAGATCGACACCGCCATCTTCGTGCCGTTCTCGCGCATCGCCGAGCTCCAGAAGGATCCCAACCTCAAGATCCACCTGGACACCTCGACGCGCGAGGATCACCTGCTGATCAACCACGAGCACGGCGCGCTCGCCAAGAAGGAAGTGCGCCAGGCCCTCGACATGGCGGTCGACAAGAAGGCGATTGTTGACGCGGTGACCTTCGGCCTCGGCGAGGTCGCCTATTCCTACATTCCGAAGGGTGCCCTCTACCACTACGCCGACAACCTGCAGCGGCCCTATGACCCGGAGAAGGCCAAGGCCATGCTGGCGGAGGCCGGCGCCGCCGACCTCAAGCTCAACTATGTGGTCAATGCCGGCGACGAGGTCGACGAGCAGATCGCCGTCCTGTTGCAACAGCAGCTCGCCAAGGCCGGCGTCACCGTCGATCTCCAGAAGGTCGACCCCAGCCAGAGTTGGGACATGCTGATCGCCGGCGACTACGACATATCCGTGATGTACTGGACCAACGACGTGCTGGATCCGGACCAGAAGACCACCTTCGTCCTCGGCCACGACAGCAACATGAACTACATGACCCGCTACAACAATCCGGCGGTCAAGGATCTGGTCGCCGCGGCGCGCGTCGAGATGGATCCCGTGAAGCGCGAGCAGATGTACGTCGACCTCCAGAAGATGGCCAAGGACGACGTCAACTGGATCGACCTCTACTACAGCCCCTACCGCAACGTGTCGCGGGCCAACATCGAGAATTTCGACCAGAACCCGCTCGGCCGCTTCTTCCTGGAAGAAACCAAGAAGAACTGAGCCGTCTCAGGTCGGTTCGCCGAACAATCGCCCCGGCAACAAGCTTGCCGGGGCTTTTCTTCGGAGAACCATATTCCGCATCACCGAACCGTCACGGAGGTGTCAATCCACTGACACCCGCGCTTTCTACCAAGGTCGGGCTTTCTCCATTGCTTTTCAGGTGAGCCCGATGAAGACTTTGCTGTTGGCGTCCGTCGCCCTCGTCGTTTCCTCCGCCGTCGTCCTGGCCGACGAAACCGCCTTCAAGGCGACGCTGGTATCGCAGGCCGTGCTGCCGGCCAACACCATCATCGCCGCTCCGGCCGACGCGCCGGAGTTCCTCAAGCAGGCCGGCAAGTTCTCGACGCCCGACCGCAAGCGTGCCACGGCGCTCGGCTCGGTGCCCGGCCTCGACGGCGTCCGCAACACCGGCCTCGGCCTGCCGTTCGACGGCCAGGCGGTGCAGGGCTTTTCCGGCATCAAGACCATGGCCGACGGCACGTTCTGGACGCTCAACGACAACGGCTTCGGCAGCAAGTCCAACTCCAGCGACGCCATGCTGATGCTGCATCACATCAAGTTCGACTGGCAGGCCGGCACGGTCGAGCGCCTCGACACGGTGTTCCTCAGCGATCCCGACAAGGTGGCGCCGTTCCCGATCGTCATGGAAGGCGCCGACACGCGCTACCTCACCGGCGCCGATTTCGACATCGAGTCGATCCAGCCGGTCGGCGACGGCTTCTGGATCGGTGAGGAGCTCGGTCCCTATCTGATCCACGTCGCCGCCGACGGCAAGCTGACCGACGTCGTGCCGACGCTCGTCGACGGCAAGCCGGTGCTGTCGCCCGACAATCCGACGCTCAGCCTGCCGGCCGATCCCAGCAAGCCGCTGCCGGCGTTCAATCTTCGCCGGTCCAACGGCTTCGAGGGGCTGGCGCAGTCGAAGGACGGCAGCAAGCTCTATGGGCTGCTGGAAGGTCCGCTCTACCTCGGCGACGGCAAGTTCGAGCAGGCCGACGGCGCGACCGCCATCCGCATCATCGAGTTCGATGTTGCGCAGAAGGCCTGGACCGGCCGCTCCTGGCTCTATCCGTTCTCGGGCGCCGGCACCAACATCGGCGATTTCAACATGATCGACGAGAGCACGGCGCTGGTGATCGAGCGCGACGGCGGCGCCGGCCTTGCCGACAAGGCCTGCGCCGACCCGGCCAAACCGGAGCCGACCTGCTTCGACAAGCCGGCCGGGCACAAGCGCGTCTACAAGATCGTTCTCGATGACGACAACGTCGGCAAGGCCGTGCGCAAGATCGGCTACATCGATCTCCTGAACATCGCCGACCCCGACGGCAAGGCCAAGCAGGGCACGGTGAACGGCGTCTACACCATGCCCTTCGTCACCATCGAGAACGTCGACGTGGTCGACGCCACGCATATCGTGGTCGGCAACGACAACAACCTGCCGTATTCGGCCGGCCGCGTCGTCGACAAGGCCGACGACAACGAGTTCGTGCTGCTCGAAGTGGGCGACTTCCTCGCCGCCAAATGAGCTGAAGACGACTTGAACGAAAAAGCCCCGGCCGCTTCGCGCTGCCGGGGCTTGGCATTTCAGAAAGTGCCTTTTACTCGAAGCGCTCGGGCAGGTAGTCGTCCTTGGCGAGATCCGAGAAGCGGGTGACGGAGGCGTCGAAGGCGAGTTGCACGGTGCCGGTGGGGCCGTGGCGCTGCTTGCCGATGATCACCTCGGCCTTGCCGGTGACGCGGTCCATCTCGGCCTGCCACTTGAAGAACTCCTCGGTGCCTTCCTTGGGCATGCGCGACTGCAGATAATATTCGTCGCGATAGATGAACATCACCACGTCGGCGTCCTGCTCGATCGAGCCGGATTCGCGCAGGTCGGAGAGCTGCGGCCGCTTGTCGTCGCGGCTTTCGACCTGACGCGACAGCTGGGAGAGAGCGATGATCGGCACCGCCAGTTCCTTGGCCAGCGCCTTGAGGCCGGTGGTGATCTCGGTGATCTCCTGCACGCGGCCGTTCTGGGCCGCCTTCGACGAGCCCGACAGCAGTTGCAGATAGTCGACGATGACCAGGTCGAGGCCGCGCTGGCGCTTCAGGCGGCGGGCGCGGGCGGCCAGCTGGGCGATGGAGATGCCGCCTGTATGGTCGATGTACAGCGGCAGCGTCTGCATGCGCTGGGCGACGGCGGCCAGCTTGGCGAACTGGTTCTCGTCGATGTTGCCGCGGCGGATGTCGGACGACGACACCTCCGACTGCTCGGCGAGGATACGCGTCGCCAACTGCTCGGACGACATTTCGAGCGAGAAGAAGCCGACGATGCCGCCGTTGACCGTCTTCAGCGAGCCATCCGGCTGCTCGGCCGCTTCATAAGCATTGGCGACGTTGAAGGCGATGTTGGTGACCAGCGACGTCTTGCCCATGGCAGGGCGGGCGGCGAGGATGACGAGGTCGGAGCGCTGCAGGCCGCCCATGGTCCGGTCGAGGTCGGAGAGGCCGGTGGCGATGCCGGACAGGTGGCCGTCGCGCTGGTAGGCGGCGGCGGCCATGTCGATCGCCTCGCGCAGCGCGTCGGAGAAGGTATGGAAGCCGCCTTCGTAGCGGCCGCTCTCGGCAATGCCGAAGAGGCGCCGCTCGGCATCCTCGATCTGGGCGCGGGGCGGCATGTCGATCGGCGCGTCATAGGCGATGTTGACCATGTCCTCGCCGATGCGGATCAGGTCGCGGCGGACGGCGAGGTCGTGGATGATGCGGCCGTAGTCCTCGGCGTTGATGATGGTGGTCGCCTCGGAGGCGAGGCGCAGCAGATACTGCGTCACCGGCATCTCGGCGATCTGATAGTCGGCCGGGTAGAAGGTCTTCAGCGTGATCGGCGAGGCGACCTTGCCGCCACGGATGAGCTGGCCGATCTTCTCGTAGATCGCCTTGTGCTGCTCGATGAAGAAATGCGGCGGCTCAAGGAAATCGGAGACGCGGAAGAACGTCTCGTTGTTCATCAGCATGGCGCCGAGCAATTGCCGTTCCGCCTCGACATTATGCGGCGCACTGCGGGTGAGCGCGGCGGCCTGATCTTCGACGCGGCGGATGATGGACATGGGACGGACGGGTTCCTGCTGGCGGATGAAGACGGGACAGTATCAAGCCCTGTCCTGACAGGACGCGGCAGTTGTCATCGACTCCCGCAATCCACACAGGAGTCGGATTTCCCGACAATGAGCATTGACTCTGGCGACCGAACAATGCCCACACAGAAGAATCGGCAGCCTGTTGTTTCGACAAGAAAAACCCCGGGATTTGAGTCCCGGGGTCGATCCTTTGCGCTGGTCTCGGAACCGAAGCCGGCTCAGAGTTCTTCGCGGTCCATGCCCTCTTCGTCGAGCACCGAGCCGACTTCGCGCACGAAGGTCTCCTCGCGGGCGCCGGCGGTGACGTCCTCGCCCTTGGCCTGGCGCTGGGCCTCTTCCTCGGAGCGGGCGATATTGAGGGTGATGGTGGCGTGAACGTCGGCGTGCAGGATGATCTCGACGTTGTGGACGCCGAGGTTCTTGATCGGCGCGTTGATGTTCACCTGCGAGCGGGTGACGGTCTCGCCGGCGGCGGCCAGGATGTCGACGATGTCGCGGGCGGCGACGGAGCCGTAGAGCTGGCCGGTCTCGGCCGCCTGGCGGACCACGACGAAGGAGCGCTGGTCGAGGCCGATCTTGATCTGCTCGGCCGACGACTTGCGCTCGGCGTTGCGGGCCTCGAGGGCGGCGCGCTCGCGATCGAAGCGGGCCTGGTTCTCCTTGGTGGCGCGCAGCGCCTTGCCCTGCGGCAACAGGTAGTTGCGGGCGAAGCCGTCGCGGACCTTGATGGTCTCGCCGAGGGTGCCGTGCTTGCCGATGCGCTCGAGAAGGATGACCTTCATTTTCTATACTCCAGTCTGTCTGTCGTGGCGTCGCCGCCGTTTACGGGGACGGGGCCGTCAGGCGCCCGGTCGTTTATTGAGCCGCTTGGCCCTGAGGCCGAGCGGACCGTCGAGAATGCCGGCGATGGCCAGCGGAATGAGCGGGATGGAGAGGACGAACGTGGCGCCGTAGGTGACGCCGAGGATCAGCGGGGCGGCCGGGTTGCCGCGCACGAAGACGTGGAGGACGGCAAATCCCACCATGGCAAAGCCCATGCCGGCCGCGCCGGCGACGACGCCGGCAATGAGGCCGAACGAATTGTCGAGGCCGGCAAGCAGCGCCGCGACCACGAACACGCCGGCCATCCACAGCGGCAGCGAAAGCGTCTCGGCGATGGCGTCGTCGCCGCGCTTCAGCCGTCCGGAGAGGCGCACGACGCGGCTGCCCAGCCAGAGATTGAACGCCGTCAGCACCAGCCAGAACATGGCGAGCGCGAAAGGCATCAGACGCATGTAGACGAGCAGGGCGGGCAGCAGGTCCTCACGCGTCGGCGCGCCCGGTTCGCCGGAGGTCTGCCCCATGGCGACCAGCATGTCGGCGACGTCGCTGGCCGTTGCCTGGATGTCGAAGCCGATGATCATGCCGACGCCGACGATGGTGGCGGCGGTGATCAGCACCATGGCCAGAAATACGCGGCCGAGCGGATACCACTCGAAGGTCCGGCCCTCGGCGTCGAGCGGCCGGCCGAGGCCGACGAGATAGCCGTAGAAGGCCATGGGGCCGGCGACCACCAGGGCATGCAGCAGCGCCGCCTTCCAGGATATGAAAACCCACAGGCCGACGAGGCCGGCAAGCACGGCGGCGACGCCGGCCAGCGTGCCCCAGCCGATGGTGACGATGGCGATGGGAAGCGCGGACATGAAGAACAGCGGCGTGCCGAGGGCACCGCCACTTGTGACGGCCGCGAAAAGCAGGGCGGAGGCGGCACCCGCTGCGATGCCGAGAAGAAGTCCGTTCACGTTTATCTCGCTGTCCCGCGCGATCGCCGGCAAGGGCGACCGATGCTGTGATCGACGGCCGATGCCGCCGGGCGGTTAGGGGTGCCGAGCCTGATGGCCGCATCCCAACTTTGCAGGAACGGCGCCGCGACCACAATCGCGACGCCGAAAATCTTATACTGCGCCCTCAGGCGCCCGTCATCACTTGATGATGAACGGCAGCAGGCCGAGGATGCGGGCGCGCTTGATCGCCTGGGCGAGCTCGCGCTGCTTCTTGGCCGACACCGCGGTGATGCGGGAGGGAACGATCTTGCCGCGCTCGGAGATGTAGCGCTGCAGCAGACGCACGTCCTTGTAGTCGATCTTCGGGGCGTTGGCGCCGGAGAACGGGCAGGTCTTCCGGCGGCGGAAGAACGGACGGCGAGCGGCGGGGAGGGAGGTGATTTCCATGATTATTCCATATCCCCAGCTTCGGTTTCACGACGGGGCGCACGATCACGGCGCGGGCCACGATCGCCACCACGGAAGCCGCCACGATCGCCGCGGCCGGCGGGGACGCCGTCGCGCTCGTCACGATCGCGCTTCTGGAGCATGGCCGACGGGCCTTCCTCGAGCTCGTCGACGCGAATGGTCATCGTGCGGAGGATGTCTTCGCTGAGGCTCTCCTGACGCTCCAGTTCGGCGACGGCGGCGTGCGGCGCGTCGAGGTTGAACAGGACGTAGTGGGCCTTGCGGTTCTTCTTGACGCGGTAGGCGAGGGCGCGCAGGCCCCAGTTCTCCACCTTCTTCACCGCGCCGCCATTGCCTTCAACAAGGGCCTTGTACTGGTCAGCGATCGCTTCCACCTGCTGGGCGGAAACGTCCTGGCGGACCAGGAACACGTGCTCGTAGAGCGCCATGTCGGTACTGCCTTTCTCGGTTCATTGACCACCCGGCGCCAAGCCTCTGCGAACCCTCCGAAAGGCTCCACAGATACGAGATCGAGAGCGGAGACACGGGAAGACGATCCTTGTTCCGGGATCAGAGACCTCGCCTCGCGACGCGGCCACCTTCCGTTCAGCCCCCAGCCGGGTATCGTACGTTTTGCACGATGGCGGGCTCATACAGGAAACGGGCAGGTGCGGCAAGCAAAATCGGGCTTTTCGTCCTGCTTCCAGTCGCCGGCTCGGCAAGACCGGATATGGACGTGGACCATAGCCAAACAATGGGTGAAGATGATCCCGTCCGAACTTTTTCAAGCGGCCGTGCCCATGAGCGAATATCAGTATTACGAATTCCAGGCTATCGACCGGCCGCTCTCCGCCGCCGACCGTGAGGCTTTGCGGGCCTTGTCGACGCGGGCGCGGATTACGACCAGCAGCTTCGTCAACGCGTATGAATGGGGCGACTTCAAGGGCGATCCGGCCAGATTGATGGAGGCTTGGTTCGACCTGCACCTCTATCTGTCAAACTGGGGTTCGCGGCGGCTGATGATCCGATGGCCGGCGCGCACGGTTGATCGCCGTCTGCTCAATGCTTTCCTGGGCGAGGTCGATACCGCCGAGTTGCGCCTTGTCGGCGAAAACCTGATTCTGGATATTGCTTTCGAGGAAATGGATCTCGAGGATTGCGACGATGGCTCGGGCTGGCTCGCGGCGCTGGCGCCCTTGCGCGCCGATGTCCTCAGCGGCGACTTGCGGCTGTTCTATCTGATCTGGCTGAGCGCGGTCGGAGCAGAGGTGTTCGACCCCGATGAGTTGGAACCCATGCCCGGCATCGGGCCGATGACCGCTGCTCTCGACGCCTTCGCCGAATTTTTCAATATCGACGCCGACCTGGTCGCCGCCGCCGCCGAGCGCCCGTTCAATCCTCATGCCGCCATGCCGTTGTCATCCGAGGCCGTCAGAACGACGATTTCCTCGATTCAGGACGAGGAAAAAGCCGACTTGCTGTTACGCCTGTTCGAGGGCGATCCGACTGTAACGGCCGATTTGCGCGCCCGCGTCCACCGGCACCTGCGCTCCGAAGCCGAAGTCCAGCCGGTCGAGGCCCGCACGGTCGGCGAATTGCAGACCCGCGCCAGCGCGATCCGCCACGCCCGCGAGCGGGCTTTGGCGGAGGCTGCGGCAGCCGCGGACCGGAAGCGGGAGGCGGAAGCCAAGCGCCTTCGCCGTCGTCGCCTCGATGCCCTCGCCAAGCGTGGCGAAAACGTCTGGCGGGAGATCGAGGCCGAGATCGAACGCGGCAACGCATCCGGCTACGACAAAGCCGCCGCTCTTCTCCTTGATCTCAGAGCAATCGCCGACGAAAAAAATACGAGCGAGGATTTCGCCCGGCGCCTGAGAGCCGTCCGAGAGCGCCATTCCCGAAAAGGGCGCTTTATCGAACGATTGAATAAACTCGGATAAGCTTCTCGATGACGATACGCAGGCGCGCAAACTACGATGCGCTCGGTATCGATGCTGCCTCGACCCTCGGGTCGGGACGTTCTTTCAGCGCCTTGCGGCATGCAATGCTGTTGCCCGATGGGCGACCGAACCGGCCGCTTGAACCATTCAGTTTGGTCCACTTGTCCAGTCGTCTGTCTTCAGAGGCGCGGAAACGCGAGCGAATGCCTTGTCGCGCGTGACAAGGGTTGCATCGGCTGCAACCGCATGCGCCGCTATCATCATATCCAGGGGAGCGAGGGTAATGCCCTTGGCTTCGCAGGCTGCTCGCAGATCGCCATATGCTTGCGCCACATCATGATCCCAAGGCAGAATATCGACGCGAAGAAGGAATTGCCTGACCCGTTCCGACAGGGCCTTGGGATAGCCCCGCTTGGCGAGACCGTAAAGCAATTCCCCTTCGGTGACGGATGAAATGACGATATCTGCCATGGGAAGCGAGACAAGGCGATCGATGATTTCGGGACGGTCGCCCTTGATGACATGGCTGGCGATGTTGGTGTCGAGCATCCAGGCCGTCATTCCTGCCAGCCCTCGAACGGATCGCGATCTTGGGAATTCTGGTTGCGATCAGCCGCGCCCATGAAATCTTCCGGCACCTGATCCTTGCCATAGAGTTCGAAGAGGCCGTCCCATGAATCCGGCTTGTACGACAGGATGACGTCGCCGGTTGCGGGATCGCGACGCACGAATACCTCTTTTCCTTCGAAGCGGAATTCCGCGGGGAGCCTGACGGCCTGGCTGCGGCCTGTCGTGAAAATCTTGGCTGTTCTCGTTGGCATAGCGGCCTCCGGCTTTCTGATAGCTATCACGATATATACCTCATCTGATATCTATCAAGAGAGATATCATGCGGATTCGCCACCCTTTCGCCTTGCTGGCCGTCACGGACCTGGCACCATCGCCGCGTCGACCACGCAATCGTACCATTCGTCCGCATGCGGGATCATGTGGGCTCGCAACGCCTGTCGATAGCGCGTCAGTCCACCCTCTGAGCGACGGGGCGATCTGCGGGAAGGTCGGGCTTTATCGTAGTTGGCGTAAAGTGGCGCGGCTGACGGAATGAGATTCGAACTCACGGAGGGCTTGCACCCTCGGCGGTTTTCAAGACCGCTGCCTTAAGCCACTCGATCAATCGTCTTGAGCCTTGCGCTGCCGGAAAATGCGGCAGGGGACCGGGATTTGCCCGGATGGTCAAGGCCGCCGCGCCATGATTGGCTGGCCTTCTTTTATGAAGCAAGCGGCAGGGAGGGCCGACATGGACGTGATGCTCGTCGTCGACATGCAGGTCGGCCTTAGGGAGGGGGCGCCGAAATACGATCTTCTGGGCGTCGTCGGCCGCATCAACGCCCTCGGTGTCGCCATCCGCAAGCGGGGTGGGCGGGTGATATTCATCCAGCATGCCGGCGCGGCGGGCGACAGGTTCGAGCCGGGCACGCCGGGCTGGCGCTTCCTGCCGGAGCTCAGGCGGGCGCCCGACGACCTGGTGGTCACCAAGACGCTCAACGATCCGTTCCATGAAACCCCGCTGTCGGAAATCCTCGACAACCTCGGGGCGAAGCGCCTGTTCGTCACCGGCTGGGCAACCGATTTCTGCGTCGACGCCACGGTGCGCCGGGCGGTGACGCTCGGCCGCCCCGTCGTGCCGGTTGCCGACGCGCATACGGTATCCGACCGGCCGCACCTGCCGGCGAAGGCCGTTATCGAGCACCACAACGCCATCTGGAGCGGCTTGATTGCGCCCGGCGGCGTCGAGGTCCTGCCGGCGCACGCCATCCTGAACGGCGGCGTTTGACCGGCCATCAGGCCGCGAAATCGTCGCCCAGTTTCGGCAGGACTTCCTCGCGCCAGAGCCGCCTTTCCTCGTCCGACAACGCCGCCTCGCCTTCGCTGACCACTTTCTGGGCGGCGAGGTAAGCGTCCGAGCCTTCCCGCAGATCCCCGCGGTCGACCAGCACCAGCAGCGCTTCCGACAAGACGAGATTGGAGTGTTCGACCATGGGAAATATCCTCCGCTATTGATGAGGCGGAGGCATAACGCTTTGCAGGCACGAAAGTTCCAGACGGGGCGAAACCCTTCTAAAGTCAAATATGAGAAGCATCGCGCAACGCAATGATTTCAAATTGATTTTGGAAGAAGTGGCGGGAGTGACGGGGCTCGAACCCGCGACCTCCGGCGTGACAGGCCGGCACTCTAACCAACTGAGCTACACCCCCGCTGGGCCGTATCGTACCGCTCGCTGTCTTGCCGGCAGCGCCGCGTTCCGTGTTGGTGAGCGGTGAATTAGGGGATGCCTCCGGGGAAGTCAAGCGGCCTTTTTCGACTTTTTGGCGGGTCGGCACGGCACTCCCGTGAATGTGGCGGAATCCTCCTGAATTCCCTTGGAAATTTCCTTTGGTGGTTGCCGCTGGGGCCGCTGTCCGGGGCGTCGTGACGCCGTCGCGGGGCTTTGCCGGCGAATCCGGTCCGCCTTGCCGCGCCCCTTCAAGGAGATAAGCCGGCTCGTAGCCGCAGCCCGGGCGAAACGCGCCTTTCCACTTCGTCGGCGATCGCTTCGTGGGGAGCACGGAAATGATAACCAACAGTGCCAGGACGATGTGCGTCTCAGCCGCCGCGCCTCAGGTCGTTGGCGATGGCCAGCCGGGCGCCATCGAGACGCTCGCGATAGACCTGGATATTCTCCAGCACGCGCTGCACGTAGTTGCGCGTCTCGCCGTAGGGGATGCTCTCGATCCAGTCGACCGGATCGACGCCGGGATTGCGCGGGTCGCCGAAGCGCTGCACCCATTCCCGGACCCGGCTCTTGCCGGCGTTATAGGCGGCAAACGTCAGGATATAAGAACCACTGAACTCGTCCAGCAGCTCGCGCAGGTGGGCGGCGCCCAGCGTGGCGTTGTAGCCGGGGTCGCTGGTCAGCCGGTCCTTGGAGAATTTGACGCCGATCGTCTTCGCCGTGTTGGCGGCCGTGGTCGGGATCAACTGGAGAAGGCCGAGGGCGCCGGCCGACGAGCGGGCGCGCGGATCGAAGGCGCTCTCCTGACGGGCGATGCCGTAGACCATCGCCGTTTCGACCAGCTTCTGGTGGCGGGCGCTTTCGGGAATGGCGTCGAGCGGGAAGGCGAGCCGCTCGGCGCCAAGCCCGCGATCGGCCGCGAGCTTGCCGATTTGCAGCGCGAGGCGGTGATCGCCCTGGCTCTCGGCGAAATTCGCCAGCAACGCCACCTGGCCGCCGGTGGGTAGCGTCTTCGCCAGTTCGAGATAAAGAAGGTTGGCGTCGCTTTCCCGGCCGGACCTCAGCAATTGCACCAGCACGCGGGCGAGATCGGTGCGGGCAAAGGCGGCGCGGTCGGCGTCGGTGGGCTTCGGCGCCGGCGGCAGGCCGAGGGTCGGCAGGCCGAGCTTCACCCGCGACAACTGGCCGTAGAAGGTGAAGGCGTCGGCCGCGGCGCGACCGTAGCGGGTGCGCGCGTTGCCGGCGTTGCCGGCCGCCTCCTCGGCGCGGGCGATCCAGTAGTTGGCGCGGGCGCGGGAAATCGGCTTCTGCGACACCTTCTCGAGTTCGCCGAAATGCCTGAGCGCCGCCTGCGGATCCTTCAGGAAGCGCAGCGCGTACCAGCCGGCATGGAAATGGGCTTCCTGCAGCGTCGTCTCGTTGCCGCCCGCCTGGCTGGCCACTACCCTGTAGGCAAGGCGAGTGCTGTTCTTCTCCATGAGGTCGCGCGAGACGATGCGCCGTTCCACCCACCAGTCGTTGCCGTGCAGCACGGTGGCCTTGGCATCGACGGACAGGATGGCCTTGGCCGCCTCTTCCGGCCGGTCGGCGCGGCGATGCCATTCGGCCACCGTGAAGGCGTAAAGCGGATCCTTGCGCGCGGCTTTCGGCACGGCGTCGAGCTTGCGGCCGGCGTCGGCACCGCCGCGCAGCACGGCGGTGCGGGCCGCCGCGAGGGCGGCATAGCCGTCCGGCAGGTAAGGGGTCAGCGCCGACGCCTGGGTGACACGATCGGCATACATCAGCATGTCGTAGCGCGCCTTGTGCTGGGCGCGGGTCAGCACCTTGCCGAACTCGGCGATCACCGCCTTGTCGTCGGCCGGCGACAGCGGCTCCCGCGCCCACCAGGCGCCGAGCAGCGCCGAGGCGTCGGAGGTGCGGCCGACGGCGATCAGCGCGCGGGCCAGCGACTTGATCCCCTTGTCGGAGATCGGCACGGAACCGGCATAGGCGGCGATCTCCTCGGCCGGGGCGAGGTTCATGTCCGAGAGGGCCTGCTCGGCGCGCCGGCGCATCAGCTCCACCGAGGGCCAGTCGGGCCGGCGGCGGGCGAAATCGGTGATGGTGGCCGGCGTCAGCCCTTGCGCGCCGCGCCGGATGGCCATCCAGGTGACGATGTCGCGGTCGAGCTCGGGCAGGCCGGCGGCGATCGACAGGGCGCCGGCGAGGTTTCTGGAATCGAGGGCGTCAAGGGCCGAACGCAACCCGTCGACGCTGCTTTGCGACAGGTTCGGCAGCGCGCCGGTGATGTCGGCGGCGGGGGCGGCAAGGATCGGCGACGCTTCCGACAACACGGCCGGCAGGGCGATCAGCAGTGCGGCAACGAGCGAAGGCGTCTTGAGCATGGCAACCCTCATCAATTGAAAATTAACTTCAAGATGTCGCCATTTTGTTGAGGAAACCTTGACGCCGCCGACGGAGGGAAAGCGGGCGGAGTCTGTGACACGTCTTTGTGGCAAATTTCCACAAAGGCGGGCGGAGCTGTTGTCCTGCGCCCGTCCTCGCCTTATTGTCCGCCGGCTGCGGACCGGGGTGCACTTTCGCATCCTGCGCAGTCCATCATGAAGAGGGATCATGTTCAAGGGATCGATCACCGCGCTCGTCACGCCTTTCCGCGACGGCGCCATCGATTGGGAGGCCTTCGAGGCTTTCGTCGACTGGCAGATCACGGAAGGCAGCCACGGCCTGGTTCCGGTGGGAACCACGGGCGAGAGCCCGACGCTCAGCCATGACGAGCACAAACGGGTGGTCGAGGCCTGCATCAAGGTGACGGCCGGCCGCGTGCCGGTGATCGCCGGCGCCGGCTCCAACAACACGGCCGAGGCCATCGATCTCGCCCAGTTCGCCGAGAAGGCGGGGGCGAACGCGCTTCTGGTCGTCACGCCCTATTACAACAAGCCGAACCAGGAGGGCCTCTACCGGCACTTCAAGGCGATCAACGACGCCGTCGGCCTGCCGATCTTCATCTACAACATCCCCGGCCGGTCGGTGATCGACATGTCGGTGGAGACGATGGCCCGGCTCAACGAGCTCAGGAACATCGTCGGCGTCAAGGACGCCACGGCGAAGCTGGAGCGTGTGTCCGCCCAGCGGCAGGCGATGGGCCCCGGCTTCATCCAGCTATCGGGCGAGGACGGCACGGCGCTGGCCTTCATGGCGCACGGCGGCCACGGCTGCATTTCGGTGACCGCCAACGTCGCGCCGCGGCTTTGCGCCGAGTTCCAGAACGCCTGTCTGGCGGGCGACTTCGGGCAAGCGCTGTCGATCCAGGACAAGCTGTTCCCGCTGCATCATGCGCTGTTCATCGAGCCCAACCCGCAGGGCGCCAAATACGCCCTGTCGCTGATCGACAAGATGCGCAACGAGCTGCGCCTGCCGCTGGTGCCGGTGGCGCCGTCGACGGAAGCGGCGCTGCGCAAGGCGCTCGAGCACGCCGGCCTCCTGAGCTGACGGACGACAGGTGATGGCGCAGAAGAAGAAAAAGGCCGATCCCAACCGGAAGATCGTCGCCGACAACCGGGCGGCGCGCTATCACTATGCGCTCGGCGAGAAGCTCGAGGCGGGCATCATGCTGGTCGGCACGGAGGTGAAGAGCCTCAGGGCCGGCCGCATCAACCTCGGCGAGGCCTACGTCGGCGTCGCCGGCAGCGAGGTCTACCTCTACAACGCCCATATTCCCGAATATCTCCAGGGCAACCGCTTCAACCACGAGCTGAGGCGGCCGCGCAAGCTGCTGCTGCATCGCAAGCAGATCGACCGGCTGATCACTTCGATCCAGCGCCAGGGCATGACCATCGTGCCGCTCAGGCTCTATTTCAACGAGCGCGGCATGGCCAAGTGCGAGATATCCGTGGCCGAAGGCAAGAAGCTGCACGACAAGCGGCAGGCGACCAAGGAACGCGACTGGAACCGCGAAAAGGCGCGGCTCCTCCGCTTGCGCGAGTGAGCGCCGGCCTGGAGCGAATCCCTTGCAAAGCACCCGAAAAGCCGACATGGTCGCGGCGCGCCGGCAAGCGCAGGACGGATGGCCGAGTGGTTTAAGGCAGCGGTCTTGAAAACCGCCGAGGGTGCAAGCCCTCCGTGAGTTCGAATCTCACTCCGTCCGCCATTTCAGTCCGCCTCTGGGCACGCCACTCGCCGCCGATTGCCGCCCTTGACCAGCAATAAGCGTCCTCAGCAGCTCCGATTTTGATCCCACGATGCGAATTGCGTCGTCTGCGACCTCGACGCGCTGCGCCAGCGCGCGCAGGTGATCCCGCCGATAGCCGCCCTCGTGGCCGCGAATGCGCTCCCGCGCGCGGTGGGCAAACCCTTCGATCATTGCGGGGCTGAGGGTGCTGTGGCCGGGATTTTCGAGCAGGGCCTGCGCCCGATCGGCGTCGGCCCGCGCCTGATCGCGGAGAACCTTCAGGCCAGCGATCCGCTCCTTCAGCGCCGGGTCGTCCAGATCGGCAACGCCCGCCTCGATGGCGTCATAGAGCCGCTTGAGACGCGATTCCGATTCGGTCGCCTGCCGCTGTAGAGAGGCAATGTGTTCGCGGCGCCGCTCGGCCTGATCCTCGCGGCGTCCAAGAATGCTGCCAAGCAGCTTTTCCAGACGGTCGGGATCGAGCAAGCGGTTCTCGATATGATTGATCACCATGTCGTCGAGCTTGTCCATGGGGATCGCGCGGCCCTTGCAGCCGGTTTCGCCCTGCCGCGCCTTGATCGAGCAGGCGTAGTAGCGGTAGCGGCCGCCCTTGCCGGTGCGGATGGTCATCGCGCCACCGCAATTGCCGCAGTAGCAGATGCCGGTTAGCAGGGTCGGCCCGATGACGACGCGGGCAGGCAGCTCGGTTTTCGGGTTGCGGGCCTGTAGGAGCTTCTGCACCGCGTCGAACGTCTCGCGGTCGATGATTGGAGGAACCGGGACGACAACAATGTCGTCGGGCGATTGCGCGTCATTGTGCTTGCTGCGCCGTCCCCACTCGTGTTCGCCGATGTAGGTGCGGCGGGTCAGGACGCGATGGACCTGACCGATGCCCCAACGCCCACCGTCGCGGGTGAAGATGCCCTTGCCGTTAAGATGCTTGACGATCGCCTTAACTCCCATCTGGCCGGATGAGCCTTCGCCCTCCAGCGCGAGGCGGAAGATCAGGCGAATGGTGTCCGCATGCAGTGGGTCGAGTTCCAGCTTCTTCTTGGTCTTCGTTCCGCGTTGCTCCGCTGCCACGACACGGTAGCCGACAGGCGGTAGCGCGCCATTCCAGAAGCCCTGCCTCGCATTCTCCTTCAGCGCGCGCGTGACGTGCTTGCCGTTTTCCTTCGACTGATATTCGTCGAACAGCGCCATGATCCGCCGCATCATGTCGTGGATCGGATCGTCTCCCAACTCTTGCGTGATCGAAATGAGCCGGACGCCGTTCTTGGCGAGCTTCCGGTAGTAATATTCCATGTCGAAAGCATCGCGGAAGAAGCGCGAGAAGCTGTGAACCAGCACGACGTCGAACGGCGCGGGCTTCGAGGTGCCTTCCTCGATCATGCGTTGAAACTCGGGCCGGCGATCGTTCGTCGCGGTGTTGCCCGGCTCGACAAACACGTCAACGAGCTGGTAGCCGCGCGCCGCGCAATAGGCTTCACCCTGCTTGCGCTGGTCGGGGATGGACACGTCATGCTCGGCCTGACGGGCAGTCGAGACGCGCAGGTAAAGGGCCGCCCGCACGGCGACGTTGGGCGATTGTGCGTTCATTTGCGGGTTCCTTTCGACTTGCGAGGCTCGATCAGGGGCAAGACCAGCTCCACGCGGTCATGAATGACCTTGGGGACCAGCTTGAGTCCCTGGCCCTTCTCCATGCGGACAAGGCCGAAACTCTCCATCTTCTTGAGGGTGCGCGAGACATTGGGGGTGGCGCGTCCTGTGATCCGCGCCAGTTCGTCCAGCGAGCCAGGCTTCTGTTCATGGATGATGCGCAGCAGCTCTCGATTGCTCGCCGAGAGAAGCCGGGCGAAGGACTCGGTGGATGCGAACCAGACGGTCGGCTCGCCGGGCGCCGGCTTTTCCTCGCCGCGCCCGATCCGCATGGAGCGGGCCTTCATTTCTTCTGGTTCGGCGATCCCAACTTTCAGAGTCGTCACGGCAATTGACCCTGTTTACGTCAGGGTTTATCATTATCATCACGAGATAATATGTTCAAGCCTTTTGGAAGTTCGAGCGCCCCGAACATCTCGTCGAAAACATCGGCGAACCAGCGCTCAAACACTTGAATCTCGGCCTCGGTGATCGGCACTTCATCGGGCCAGTCGTCTATGACCGGCAGCTTCTCGACATCGAAGACATGCGGTGGGCTTCCACGCGGCGGGCTGATGCGCGGCGCGGGATCGTCACTATAATCGTAAAGATCGTCAGGTAGCATTCTGGGGTCCGGCTGGTGTGGGCGGCCCCGTTGGGTGCGGCGGCGTTCTGCACACATGGAATCCTCCGTGGTCCGCTGGAATCCGGTGGCTGGAAGCCCCGGAATTATGCGGACCATGGAGGGGGATCGGTGGTGTGTAGCGTGCCGCATTTACACCTGTGCGCTGGCGGCACCCCACGCACTGTTCAGATTTTTTGCTGAACCGGCGCCGCGAACATAACAAAAAGAATCAGACCAAGAATGCTCCCCGAGCGGCACAGGCTTGCGCGCGGCCTAATATCGCTGCCCAAGGTGTCAATGCCGACACGGATATCCAAGCTGGTGTATTGTTCAGGGGCTTCATCGTCAATTTCCTTTGCAGATTGATGCTTGCTCGCTACCCTCAACCGGAGAACCGAGAGTAAGCGTGATGCGGCTGTCAAAGCATGCACTTGGTCTTATGTAGGGCGACGATGCGATCTGCCTGCGACCGTTGAACCTGCGGCCATGCAACTCCCGTCTGCTTGATCGCCCGCGTGCCTATCGGGATTGCCGCGCAAAATCTCGATCGCATGAGGGGGAAACAGGTGCGCGCCCCGTATAAGGTGCAAGAGCCGGGAAAAGCGAGCAACGCACATGCGGGCACAGGAATTGGCAGGCCATGGCGGGAGATGGAATTCGAATGGGACGCGCTCGCGCTGCTGATCAAGTGGAATTTGGGCGCGGGCATGGTCGAACCCCGGGCTTATAACAAGGCTACTGATGACGAGCTCCTGTTCTGGTCGGCGCAAGGAGACCGGAGAGCCTTCGATGAAATCGTTGTTCGTCACGGTTCGTTTGTTCTAAGCGTTGCAAGCCGCCTAATCCCAAATTTTCGCGATGCTGAGGACATCGCCCAGGATGCAATGGTCAAGGTGTGGCATCAAGCTGACCGCTTTAACCCAAAGCGCGCTCAGTTTAGAACTTGGATTTACCAGATCGTCGTCAATCTCTGTATTGATAGCCGCCGCCGTAAAAAGCCGGAATCCCTTCCAGAGAACTTCGACGCTGTTGACCCGGGAGCCGCAGCAGACGAGATTTTGTCGAATGCCGAGCGCGATGCCGCCCTGGTTGCAGCTATACGGGCATTGCCTGCCAGCCAGCAGGCCGCGATGATACTCGTCTACGAGGAAGGTGTATCCGGCGCTGAGGCGGGACGTATTCTTGGCCTGTCTGCCAAAGCAATAGAGCGTCTGCTTGCCCGTGCTAGAACCACACTTCGTGAACGATTGCTGGCACAGCATGATAAACAGGGAGAATAGCTATGAAGATCGAACGCTTTACGTCGCTGGCGCGAAGTTACGGAGCGAACATCGATCTGTGGCCCGTCGAGGAGCGGAGCGATGCGCTGGCTCTGCTGGGCAGCTCGAAAGTGGCGCGCGCCGTTCTTGCGGAGGAGCGCTTGATGGATGATGCGCTCGCGGCGGCGCGCAGGCATCAAGAGATCTCCCTGTGGCCGCCGGGCGAACGCAATGCCGCCTTGGTGCGCCTGAGAACGAACGTCGCTGCGCGAATAGCGCCGGCACCATCCGGACCTTCCCGGTTCGGTGCACGGCTTTTTGCGCATGTTCGCGGACTATGGCCCGATCTGAATTGGATCGGTCTTTCCTCCAGCGGCGGAATCGCGGTGGCGGCAGGTCTTTTCATCGGGATGCATTTCCCGAGCTTACCCGCCTCCGGTGACCTGCTCTCTACACTTCAGATCGCATCGATCCCAATTTTCATGGAATGAACAGCAATATGGTTCAAACACAGGATGGCACAAGAAAATGGTTGCGAATTGCTCTTCCCGTCTCGCTCGTGTTGAACATGTTCCTTCTCGCTTTCCTGGGGGGGCAAATGCTGCGTGTGACACCGGAGGTTCAAAGAGGTGATGATCCTCTGGCTCGCATTCTGGCTGTTGCGGAAGCGACTCTTCCTGCTTCAGACGCCAGGTTGTTCCGTCAGAGTCTTCTCAAGGAAGAACCGCGATATGCGCGAGCCGTGAGGAAAGTTACCGAGGCTCGGCAAGAAATGCTGAAACAGATGTCTGCTGATCCGTATGATCCTGTCGCAACCCTGGCGGCCCTCAGTGCAACGCAGTCCGCCTGGACGGAGTTCATGGACGCAATCGGCGGTCCATTGGTGGATGCGATTGGTCAAATCTCCCCCGAAGGAAGGCGCACGGTGGTTGCCGACCAAAAGGCAAAGGGAATACTGCGCGTTCCGTAACAGTCGCCGATCCAGCGTGGGCCAGACCGATCAGTTATCGCACGATCGCCTGCCGCGTGTCCGACGGCTTCATCGCACCGGTCTTGACCACCACCGAAAGGGTCTCCTGTAGAAGAGCCATTGTCCTTCCCTGACTGCCGCTCACCATAAGATCTCAGATATGAATGGCGCTCCGAAAAAATCCAGCCGGAATGTCGCATCGGGCGGTGCACTTCGTATCAGTAGCAATTCATCCATCTGCGGGTTTTGCGATACTGGACGGAATAATATGACTGCTGATCAACAGCCCGTTTTGTTGGAATTGGGAGAGCAGAAAACTCTCGAACTGTTTGTTGCTCGGCCCGCTTCTGACAGTTCATTGCGAGGTGCTATTCTCTTTGTCCACGGCCATCAGGATAGCCCTCGCATAGGTGGCCGCGGCATGGCCGAAGATGGAACGTTGGCACGTCTGGCAACCTGGCGTTCGATCATCGCGGCCTCTGTGTCACAACCCGGCTATGGAGGTTCCAGCGGGCCTCCGGACTTCTGCGGCCCCAAGACACAATTCGCAATCCGGATGGTACTCGATCATTTTGAACAGGAACATGATGTCGGGCGCTCGGCAACCATACTCTATGGGGTCAGCCGTGGCGCGATAGCGGGGGCGATGGTCGCCTCTCAGGAACCAACACTCGGTGGAGTTATCCTCGTAGCGGGCATCTATGATCTGGAATCGGCTTATGGAAAAACTATTCCGGGTATCCGCGCAAATATCGAGGCCGAGGCAGGCACTACGCCAGAAGCATTTTCAGCTCGTTCAGCATTTCTCCACGCTGACAAAATTCGAACGGAAACCCGCATTCTGCATGGGCGGCACGATGACCGTGCGCCTGTGGACCAAGCGATTAGATTCGCAGAGATCGTGAAGCGGAACGCCCCTGTTAACGTGGCCTTGTTCGACTGTGGACACTTCGTGCCATTTCCGTTGAGAAGATCGACGGTACTCCCCCTCTACGACAGAGTTTTCGGAGAAACGCCACAGCAACTGCCCAAGCTCTGAACCGTCCTAAAATCCTTGAGGTGAGTCTTGATCAAGTGACGCGTGGTATTGCCGCCAGATCATCAATCATCCGCATCAAGAGTTTTTAGACGGTCTGACGGACTGTCGTGGTAGCGGACGCAAACCCCATCATCCGACAAGTTGAATGTATGCTTGCCAGCCCTGCCATCAGCCGGGTCGGCAGCGGCTGCATACCTGATCCATCCTGAGAGACCTCGCCAACACGCTCTTCCAGAAACGGCCGGACGATCATCTGCGCCAACTGGACCAGCTCTTTTGCATGTCCTTCCACGGCTGCTGCTCACTATGAGATCTCAGATCTGAATGGCAGCCCCGAAAAAAAATCCAGCCGGAATGTCGCATCGGGCGGCGCACTTCGTATCAGTAGCAATTCATCCATTCGGGGAAGCTGCTGATGATTGAAAAATACCGACCGAAACCCACCGCAGCGCTGGCGCGGCCAAGGACCCTTTGCCTCAGCGCCAACCAGTTATGGAATAGGTCAATCTTTCAGAATGCCCCGTTGCCTCGAACCCTTGGCAACAGGCCGGATGGCGATTGCTGATAATTGTCTTTCGCACCGTGGCAAGAAAGAAACTGCCTCGGACATCGACCCTCTATTCAGGATTACAAGCGAGGGACAATGGATAAGAGGAGCGGTTTTACCTTCTTTGCGTTGATGCTGCTTGCCGGCATTTCCGTCTCTGTTAGCGCGGCTGCCCGCGAGCGGACCGTCACTATCCCATGGGCGAACGAATCCACCGAGGCGCTCTGCTTCCCGATGGAAAACGGAATGCCGAATACCGTTTGCGTCACTCTGTATGCCGACGAGGACGGATACGAGCTGTGCGTCGCCGACATGATGGCTTCGAGGGAGAGATGCATCAGCAATTATCGCTCTGCCGATCCCGATGACAGCCCGGAGGAAAATCGTTGGAGCGTATTCGATCCTGTAAACGCCCGGACAAATTTCACCGGTGTGGCCGAATGCCCAACGCACGGGATTGATCACTTCAAAAGGAGAAAGGCATGAACAGAAAAATGTGGCCCACGCGCCGCTATGTGCTTGGCGCATTTGCGGCAGTGTTGGTGGCCGTGATGTCCGGCCCCGCGTTGGCGGCAACGCGAGGCGCGACAGTTTCCAGCGTCAACCTAAGGGCCGGACCGGGGACATGGTATCCGATCGTCATGACAATGCCGCCCAGTGCAGCTCTGACCATCTATGGATGTCTCGACGCGGCCTCCTGGTGCGACGTCTCATGGGGAGGGGCACGCGGCTGGGTCTCTTCCAACTATGTCAGCATCTACTATCAGGGCCAAACAGTAGCTCTTTCGCCGGCGCTCATTCCGATGATCGGATTGACCGTTGTCGCCTTCAACCAGGCTTACTGGAATAACCACTATGGCGGCCAGCCGTGGTACGGACAATGGAACACCTATTATCGCAGCGGCCCGGGTTACGGCGGTGTTGCGCGAGGTGGCTGCGTTGGAGCTGCATGCGGCGGTTCTGCCGTTGTTCGCGGCCCTTACGGCGGCGGCGCCGCAGCACGAGGAGCATGCGGCCCAGACCGTTGCGCCGGTGGCGCGATCTTGCGGCGGCCTGGTGGCGGCCTCGAATTCCGTAGGGGCGTCGTGGAGCGTTAAGACGTACCGCAAGCCGGAGATGAGCACACGCCGTCCCCGTTCATATCCGGATCGTTAGCCATGACGCAGGCCAGGCCGAGGCGGATCACCGCCTCGGGATTTTCGTTCAAAAGCTGAGGACCATTCTGCCGGTGAAGAAAACACCGTGACAGCGGGCCATGCACATGAGGTGAACTTTGGATAATCGCGCAAATAGTCCAACTCCGATTTCCGGTCCGTCCCAGGCACCTCGGAGGCGGCCTTCCAATATTTGGGTGCGTGGCCTGGCGACTTGCGCGATGGCACTCGCCCTCGCCGCCTGTGCGACAACGCCGCCACCGTCTGTAGCGCTGTCTTCGTCGGCGTTTCTGCGCCCGACCTCGGACAAGACGAGGCCTTATGCCTACCGTCGGCCGGATGCGAATTTCGCAGCCTATAGAAGTGTCATTATCCCACCCACAGCGATCTACGCCGGGCCGGACGCACAATTCGGCAAGATGTCGGCCACCGACCAACAGGCACTCGCCAGCTACATGCATCAGGAATTTTCCAAGGTCCTCGGCCGGCGCCTTCAACTCGTTGCACAGCCCGGACCGGGTACGTTGCGCGCCAAGCTGACACTGACCGGTGCAGAAGCAAGCACACCGGTGCTGTCCACCGTTTCGCATGTTCTGCCGGTCGGCCTCGTCGTCAATGCGGGCGCCCAGGCCACTGGCGGTCGCGGCACATTCTCCGGCTGGGTGTCCTATGCCGTCGAGATTGAGGATGCCCAGACCGGCACCCTGCTCTACGCCCACGTTGCGAGCAGGAGCGCCAACGCGCTCGACATCACCGCCAATTTCGGGGGGCTCGACGCGGCAAAGGCCGGGGTGCGCTCGGCGGCGGACCAACTGGACAAAGAGTTGGCCCGCGAAGCCAGATAGCTGAGGACGTCCATTGCGCCAGCCGCTTCACTCACAGCGGCTGAAAGCGTCCTGTCGTCAAGACATGAGAAACGCGGAGGGCCAGAAATCTGTAGGCGCCCAGCCGCGCAACCGATCGCAGGAGATCATACTCTGACCGGAAATTATTTGAAGAAGCAAGAGCGACATAGTGCCGGCAGGTATAAGCATCACGTTCGCCTTTCCACCATTCCGTTCCGCATGATTGGTCTCAGTCTGCTCGGCCTGTTGCTTGCCGCATGCGACGACAATGCCAAGACAACAGCCGCACCACCGCAATCGGTACGCGTGATTCACGCAGCAATGATCGAGCATCAGCGCAGCACGGGCGTCACAGGCGAGATACGAGCACGCATACAGACCGACCTCGCGTTCCGCTCCGCCGGCAAGGTCATAGAGCGGCGGGTGGATATCGGTTCACATGTGCACGCCGGAGATGTTCTTGCGCGGATCGACGACACCGAGCAGCGCGCGGACGTGGAGTCGGCTGAGGCTGGTCTTCTGGCGGCGCAAGCGACACTCAATCAAAAGAACCTCGCGTTTCGGCGCTCTCAGACATTGGTGGAGACACGCGCAATCGCCCAGTCGACCTACGACCAGGCGAAGGAGGAGCTGGCAACGGCAGAGGGGTCGCTCGAATCCGCCAAAGCGTCCCTGGCGATCGCTCGCGATGCACTCTCTTACACCGAACTCAAAGCCAATGCCGACGGCATCATCACTGCGCGCAGCGTCGAGGTCGGGCAGGTCGTATCAGCCGCACAACCTGCCTTAACGCTCGCCCATGACGGTCCCCGTGATGCGGTCTTCGATGTCTTCGAGGCATTTTTCCTGGCGGGGTCACCGGGCGACAAGGCGACCGTGGTGCCGGTCTCGAATCCTGGCGGTGGTATCCCTGCAAAGGTGAGAGAGGTCGCGCCGGTCATCGATACGACGACCGGAACGATTCGCGTGAAACTGGCGCTTCCCGATAATGTCCAATGGTCCCTTGGAACGTCCGTGATCGGCGCTTTTCACACGCCTCCAGACACTGCAATCACACTGCCATGGAGCGCGATGACGTCGGACGGCGGGAAGCCCGCAGTTTGGATCGTGGATGCAGCAACGCGAACCGTCGCGCTTCGCCTCATCACTGTCGCAAGTTACCGGGCAGGCGAGTTCACCGCTGCAAAGGGGATCTCCGCACAGGAACTGGTCGTTACGGAAGGCGGCAAGTTTCTGCGACCCGAGCAGGTCGTGAGTTGGGAGGGCAACTGACATGAAGCACCCCTCCTCGGCCATGCTGCTCGTCATTGTAACGGTCTGCGCCTCCTTCCTACCCTATCATTCCGCTGCTGCGGAAAACGCACCGCCACGACCCGTAATCTGGATGAACGTCGCCGCCGATCGTTCCGAGGCCCTGGATTTTGCCGGTGTCGTTCAGCCGCGCGTCGAGACTGAACTCGCCTTCCGGGCTCTTGGCCGTGTCATCGCGCGGCAGGTTGAGATAGGCGACGTCGTCAGGAAGGGCGACATTCTCGCGGAGATCGACCCGCTCACGCTGAAACTCGCCGTGCTTAGCGCCCAGGCTGATCTCAGAAATGCAAATGCCCAACTGGAGAATGCCGCGATCAACGAGCGACGCAAGCGCATGCTCGCCGCAACCAACACGGCCAGCGCGGCCGATCTCGAACTTGCCGAGCAGGGCCTCAAATCGGCAGAGGCGAATGTCACGAAAGCGCAAGCCAATCTGGCCAAGACCAACGAGCAGCTTGGCTATGCTCGGATAGAGGCCGAGTTCGACGGCGTGATCACCTCGACCTCCGTTGAGGTGGGTCAGACCGTAACAGCCGGACAGTCCGTCCTGAAACTTGCACGCCTCGACCAGCGCGATGTCGTCATCGACGTTCCTGAGGCGCAGGTTTCGTCTATCGGTTCGTCTACTCGTGTCGACATTGCGCTGCAACTCGACGACCGCTTGCGGACGTCTGGACGAGTACGCGAAATCGCTCCGCAGGCCGATACGGACACCCGAACCTACAGGGTGAAGATCGCCCTGGACACGGCGCCTGACGTCTTCCGCTTCGGTGCGGTCGTAACCGCCACATTCACAGACGGCCGGCAGGCTCACGACGTCGTGCTGCCCCGCTCGGCTATCGTCGAGAAGGACGGCGTCCCCGCCGTCTGGGTTATCGATCCGCATGCCCTGACGGTGTCGGCCCGCGCCATTCTCCTAAATCAACCCGGGCCGGAAGACCCGCTGGTGCGGGTCTCTTCGGGTCTGAACACAAACGAAAGTGTTGTGGTCGCGGGTGTCAGTGAACTTCAGGAGGGACAAAAGATCAGGCTTGGACAGGAGTTGCGCCAATGAAGAATTTCAATCTTTCGGAGTGGGCGCTCGAACATCGTTCCTTCGTCTGGTATTTCATGATCGCTTTCGCGGTCGCCGGCATGTACGCCTATCTCAACCTCGGACGCGAGGAGGATCCGTCCTTTACCATCAAGACGATGGTGATCCAGGCACAGTGGCCTGGGGCCTCGGCCGAAGAGGTCACCCAGCAGGTCACCGATCGTATCGAGAAAAAGCTCCAGGAGCTCGACAGCCTCGATCGGACGCGGAGCCTCACGACCGCCGGCAAGACCACGATCTTCGTTGATCTTCTGACGACCACCCAGGCACGCAATGTCCCGGCGACATGGCAACGCGTCCGCAACATGATCGGCGATATCCAGCAGCAGTTTCCGTCAGGCATCGTCGGACCGTTTTTCAACGATCAATTCGGCGATGTTTACGGAAACATCTTTGCCTTCACCGCCGACGGCTTGAATCAGAGGCAGTTGCGCGATCTCGTCGAGGATGCCCGCACCAAGGTCCTTACAGTGCCGAATGTCGGCAAGGTCGATATCATTGGCGCCCAGGACGAGGTAATCTATCTCGAATTCTCCACCCGCAAAATCGCCGGACTCGGCATCAATCAATCCGACATCGTCGAGACACTGAGCGAACAGAACGCTGTCACGCAGTCGGGTGTCATCCAGGCCGGTCCGGAACGGATTGCGTTGCGGGTTGGCGGCCGTTTCTTCTCTGAAGAAAACCTCCGTGCGATCAATCTGCGGATCAACGATCGCTTCTTTCCGCTGACCGACGTCGCAACGATAACGCGCGGTTATGTCGACCCCCCATCGTCGCTGTTTCGCTTCAATGGCAAGCCGGCGATCGGGCTGGCGATCGGTATGAAGGCGGGGGGCAATCTGCTCGAGTTCGGCGAGGCGTTGGACGACATGATGTCTCATGTCGTTCAAGACTTACCCATAGGAGTCTCGGTTGGCCACGTGTCCGACCAGCCAGCGGTAGTCGACCAGGCCGTCTCGGGTTTTACGAAGGCCCTCTTCGAAGCCGTGGCTATCGTGCTCGCCATCAGCTTCATCAGTCTTGGTCTGCGAGCGGGGCTCGTGGTTGCGATCTCCATACCGCTCGTGCTGGCCATCACCTTCATGGTGATGCAGTATTGCGGCATCTCTCTCCAGCGCATCTCGCTCGGTGCGCTCATCATCGCGCTCGGCCTTCTGGTCGACGACGCCATGATCGCCGTCGAGATGATGGTTGCCCGCCTGGAGGCCGGCGACAATCTGCGAAACGCCGCGACCTTCGTCTACACGTCGACCGCCTTCCCCATGCTGACCGGAACGCTCGTCACCGTAGCGGGCTTTCTGCCGATCGGATTCAACAACAGCAATGCCGGCGAGTTCACCTTCACACTCTTCGTCGTGCTTGCGGTTTCCCTCACCGTGTCCTGGATCGTTGCCGTCCTGTTCACGCCGCTCCTCGGCGTGACGATCCTGCCAAAGACGATGAAGAAGCACGAGGATCATAAGAGCCGCTTCGGCGCGCTCTTCTCCTGGCTGCTCCAGCTTTGCCTACGTTTCCGCTGGATCACCATCATCGCGACGGTTGCCGCCTTCGGCCTTTCGGTCGCTGGCATGTCCCTGGTGCAACAGCAATTCTTTCCTGCCTCCGATCGTCCGGAACTGATCGTCGACTGGAACCTGCCGCAAAACAGCTCGATTGCCGAGACCAACCGGCAGATCGCGCAGTTCGAACGCGAAAAGCTCATCGGAAATCCCGACATCGATCACTGGTCGAGCTATATCGGTCGCGGTGCACCGCGCTTCATTCTCTCCTTCGACGTGCAGTCCGACGACCCGACCTTCGGCCAAATCGTCATCGTGTCGAAGAGCCTCGACGTTCGCGACCAGCTCAAGGCCGACCTGCAGGCTTATTTACACAAGACCTTCCCAGGCACCGATGCCTTCGTAAAAACGCTGGATATCGGTCCACCGGTCGGAAGGCCGATTCAATACCGCATCTCCGGGCCGGACATCCAAAAGGTCCGCGAACTCGCGCAGAAAACAGCCGGTATCGTCATGTTGCATCCGTCGCTGACCGGCCTCGTATTCGACTGGAACGAGCCGGCGCGTGTCGTCAAAATCGACGTGCTTCAGGATAAGGCGCGGCAACTTGGCGTTTCGTCGGAGGACATCGCAACCGCTCTCAATGGCGTTGTCCAGGGTGGGACCGTGACCCAGGTGCGCGATGCGGTCTACCTGATCAACGTTGTCGGGCGGGCACAAGCAAAGGAACGCGCCTCCATCGACAACCTGCTCGACCTTCAGTTGCCGAGCGCCAGCGGTAAATCCATCCCACTCTCTTCTGTTGCGAGATTCGATTACGAGCTCGAGCAGCCGACGATCTGGCGGCGCGACCGCATTCCCACGATTACGATCAAGGCCGGTATAAACGACAGCACCCAGCCTGCAACGGTCGTCAACCAACTCGAAGCAAAGATCGACGAGCTGAAGGCCTCGTTGCCGCCGGGATACGACGTCGCGGTCGGCGGAACGGTGGAGGAAAGCGCCAAGTCGCAAGCGCCGATCATCATGGTGGTCCCGGTGATGATCTTCGTCATGACCACGCTGCTGATGATCCAGCTCCAGAGTTTCCACCGGCTGTTCCTGGTGTTTTCGGTTGCTCCGCTGGCCCTAATCGGCGTCGTCGGAGCTTTGCTGCTTAGCCGCGCGCCGCTCGGCTTTGTCGCGATCCTTGGTGTTCTTGCTCTGATCGGCATCCTTATCCGCAACTCGGTCATTCTGATCGTCCAGATCGAAGACCTGCGGAAGACGGGAGTTCCTACCTGGAAGGCGGTCATCGAGGCGACCGAGCACCGGATGCGGCCGATCATGTTGACGGCAGCAGCGGCAACCCTGGCATTGATCCCTATTTCTCATGAAGTGTTTTGGGGGCCTATGGCTTACGCCATGATGGGCGGCATCGTCGTCGGAACTGTCCTGACCCTGCTCTTCCTTCCCGCTCTCTACGTGACCTGGTTCAGGATTCCCCGCGATGTCGAAAACAATTGATTTTACGACCCCGCGGCAGCGGCCCTCGTCGCGGGATGTCGTTGCGGCACCCAAAGCCTGCCCGCTCAGTTCGCGCGCATGGGAAAGGCGCATCTTGGTGTTTCCGCTACTTATTTCCCTGCTCGGCGGCTGCGCCGGCCGGCCGGAGAATGTCCTTCAGCCCGTGGCGGTGACGACCAACGATATAAGCCGCGTCGACATGCTGGTCGCAACCACCCGAAAACCCGCTGCTGATCCCGGCGAGCTTTATTCCGGCGAGCGCGGAACGGCGATCTCGCTGAACAACCTTACCGTTTCCATCCCGCCGGATGAGAATAGAAAGGTCGGGGAGGTCCAGTGGCCGAAGCGCGTGCCCCCGAACCCTGAGAAAGAGTTCGCCGTGCTCAAGGACGAGAAGGTCAGCTCAGAGCAGCAGGCGCTCAACTGGTTTCGCAAGAACCGTAATGCAAAGCGACAGGTGATCATCTTCGTGCATGGGTTCAACAACACCTATGCCGATGCTGTCTTTCGTTTTGCCCAGATCACCCACGACGCGGGAACCGATGCCGCGCCGATCCTGTTCACCTGGCCCTCCCGTGCCAGCGTTCTCGGCTATCTCTACGACAAGGAAAGCACGAACTATTCACGCCGTGCCCTGGAGGATTTGATCATCCAGGCTGCCCGCAGCCCTGACGTCGGCGATATCACGATCCTTGCCCATTCCATGGGGACATGGCTGACAGCGGAGGCTCTGCGTGGGATCGCGATGCGCGAAAAGACGATCCCGGCGAAGGTCCGCAACGTCGTGCTGGCGTCGCCCGATATCGATGTCGACGTCTTCCGCCGTCAGCTCATAGAGATGGGACCGAAGCGGCCGCAGTTCACCATTTTTGCCTCGACGCGCGATCGTGCCCTGGAGGTTTCGAGATGGATCTCTGGTGGCGTCAACCGTGTCGGCGGTATCGATACCACCGCTTATACCGACGTGCTGAAAAGCCTTGGGATCACAGTGATCGATACCAGCACCGTGCGTTCCAAGGACGCCCTCGGTCACAACGCCTTTGCCGATAGTCCGGAAATTATTGGGCTCCTTGGGAAACGTCTGGCTGGGCAATCCCTCGAGGGCGGCCAGGTGACATTGGCCGACCACGTCGGGATGGCGGCAATCGGCACCGTCAATCTGGCCGGGTCCGCAGCGAGGACGGTCGTTGCGGCGCCGATGTCGGTGGTTAGCCCCGAAGCGCGAAAGATCTTCCAGCGGGAACTGTCCGGGGCGTCTGGAGGCCTAGTCAATGGCGAGATCGCCTACTGACCGTAAGCGAGGTTTTGTCCTTCGCTTTTTACGATAAAGGGAAATCGGCAATGAACGTCACTTATGATTTTTCCGGTTATATTGTACGCTTTACTGGCGCTGCCAGCGGTATCGGGCTAGGCGTCGCCCAGGGAGGAAGCGCCGAGTTCGTTCATCTCGATGTGGCCTCACAACGAGAGATGGATGACATCGTCACCAATCTTCTGCCAAGACCGGCGCTCGACCATGGAGCGCCGGAATGAGGCGGCGGCCATGCAGAAAACTGTCGAAGATCGATGACAAACATACCCGACAGCATCAGGTGCTCGGCACGCGGATTCCTCTTGCGGCATTGATTCATGCCGTAGCCGTTGGGGAGCACCTGAACTTTCGCCATGCCGCCGTCGCTCTTGGCGTCAGCCAATCCTCGGTCAGCGAGCGTATTCGCGCATTGGAGGAAACGCTGGGCGTGCGGTTGTTTGAGCGAGGACATCGAGGGGTGCGGCTCACTGAGGCTGGACGCTTCTTTCTCGTGCATGTCGCCGATGGAATCGAGCAGCTCGACTATGCGGTAAAGACCGCCGGCATGATCGGCGGCGGAGCGTGCGGACGCATCCGCATGGGCGTGCCCACGACAATCGCTACCGGCTTTCTGGCGGAGTTGCTGCACCGCTACCGGAAACAGTGGCCAGGCGTGGAGTTGGAACTGTTCGACGGTCGAGCCCGAGACGCGATCTTTCTGGTGCGCGACGGACGGCTCGACGTGGCCTTTGTGGCGGCGATAACCGAAGTCCCCGATTGCCACTCGCGGCCGCTTTGGACAGAATCCCTGTTCGTCGCCATGTCGGACAACGACCCTCGCGCGGATGCGAAAGGCCTGTTCTGGCGCGATCTGTGCGATGATCTCTTCCTGGTTCGCTATGATGGGACCGGACCGCAGGAGCATGACCACATCGCGCGCAGGTTCGCCGAACGGGGCCTTCATCCGAAGGTGCAGCGATGCGACGTGGATCGCTGCATGCTCTTGTCGATGATTGCCGCCGATTATGGGGTTACGCTGGCCAGTGAGGCTACCAGCCGGATCACCATGTCTGGTATCACCTTCATCCCCATTATGGACGAACCGGAGCCGATCACATTCGGGGCCGTATGGTCGCCACACAATAACGGCAAGGCGCTTCGAGGGCTTCTGGACATCGCGCGCAAGCAAGCCACGATCTAGGCTGAAGCGGTCCGCCGCGCCTTGGCGAAACCGCGATCCGTGGCGATGAACCGCTCCAGCATCGGCACAATCAGCTTCACGGGATCGGTCACAGGTTGACCGGTCTCGCGGGCCAGCACCTCGGCATAGTCGGCAAGGCTGCGATGGAGTTCGGCAGGCAACTCCACCGTGATCTTCACGGGCTTGTCGTCGGGCAATGGCCCCAGCTTCAGTTTCGTCATCATCAACCTCCTGTATTCTCGAATATCAGGTCGCGTGTCACAATGACCCTGACTGGGAAACCCGGCCGGATGGTCAACGTCGGTGCGACCTGCAACTGGCGCTGGATGATCTGCTGACCGGCCTGATTGATGGTGTCCTGCGCGCCGTCGCGAATGGCCCGGATCAGGCGGTCCTCGTCGTCGGTCGCCAGCTCCGTGCCGACGGAAAGCAAGGTCGAAAGCCCAGCCGCTTTCATCAGATCCCACCAGTGATAATCGACGCCATCCTCAAGCCCGGCATAGCCGGACGCATCCGCGCCAGGCTGGCGCTCGAGAACGATGGAGCGGCCGCCCGGCAGGATCAGGCGATTCCAGACCAGCAGCACCCTGCGCTGGCCGAAGGTCACGCCGTCATCGTATTGGCCGATGATGCGCGTGCCCTGCGGGATAAGGAGAAGGCTGCCGGTCGGACTGTCGTAGACATTCTCCGTGACCTGGGCCGTGATCTGCCCCGGCAGGTCCGAGCGGATGCCGGTGATAAGCGCGGCCGGTATGACGGCCCCAGCCTGAAGGATATAGGGCGATGCCGGCGGCACGACGCGATCGGGCGCGACAGTGCGCCGATCGACGGGGCCATTGAGGAAGGTCGCGTGCCGGTTCTGCGTGCCGGTCGCGCCGGTCTGCCCGGAGAGACCCAGGTCGGCCATGCCGGGTGGAGCGGCGCTAGCAGGGGTCCCCGTGCCTGGTGCGGTCTGGAAGAAGACACGGCTTACGCGCGCGGCTTCTTCCTCGGCGAGACGGCGCTGCTCCTCGGGATCGACGGCTGGCGTCGTCATGACGGGCGGCGCAACCGGCTGTCCCCTGTTCTGCGCGTCGAGGATCGGTCGGCCGAGGTCGCCGGGCAACGCGGGGCCGAGTATTGGCCCGGTATAGTCGCGCGGCAGACCGGCGAGGCCGTCCGCCGTGGGCCGGTTCTCGGTCGAATAGAGTTCTTTGCCGCCCGGTCCCGCATCGCGGGTCTGGAGCGCGTAGATCAGCGTCCCACCGATGCCGAGAAACGCGACCGCGCCGACGCCAGCGAGCATCTTGCGGGACAGGCGCGTGACGCGCGGGGCTTCCGCGCGAAGCCGCATCGGTGCGGCATTGGTTTCAGTGTCGGTCATTACGATGGCCTCCCGTCCGTGCGGACAATCCTGACGGTCTGTTGCTGCTTGCCGCCGCCAAGGCGCAGCTCGGCCGCGCCGAACAGACGGTCCACGATCAGGACGTTTTGATGGATGCGGCTGTTGGCGATCTGCGCCTCGCCGTCCGCGCCAAGCACGAAGATCGGCGGCATTTCGCCCTGCACGATGCCGCGCGGAAACTCGACATAGACCCTGCGGCCGTCGTCATAGACCGCGACGGGCTTCCACGGCGGATTGTCGCCGGTCAGGCCATAGCGGTAGTCGCGCGTTGCGACGGCCGGAATGATCGGCGTGGTGGGCACGGCCTGGCGCTGGCTGGCCGGTGGCTGCGGATAGGCCCAGGCGACGGAAGGCATATAAGGCTTCTCGCCGGATCGCAGCTCGAGCAAGTAGGTGCGTCGGTCGGTCGTCACGACAAGATTGGTCGTAATGTCCGGCCGGCTCGGCTTCACGAGGATATGGACGCGGCGCGTGACACCAGAACCGGATTCCGTGTCGCCGATAATCCAGCGGGCCGTGTCGCCGGCCGCAATCGGCCCCGCGCCGGTCAGACTCTCGCCCGGCTCAAGCGCAATGTCGGTGATCTGGCCGGGCGCGGCATAGACCTGATAGAGCGCGCCTTCGCTCCACGGATAAATCTGGATGGCGTTGTAATAGCCTTCACGGCGCGGCTGCACGCGGGCGGCGGCATTGGCGTTCTCGACGCGGCCTGTCGCGGTGCTGGCGGTCTGGCCACCGCGCGCAACGGTCCAGGCGGGCGGAATATGGATCGGCCGCGGCCGGTCGTCGGTAACGGCCGCGGGGATAGCCGGCAGCGGCGGCACGTTGGCGTCATAGCTGATCTGCGGCGGCTTGTAGGTCGCGCAACCGGCCAGTGCGGTCGCGGACAGCATGACGGCGGCAAGCGCGGGTTTATGGAAAGCCTTGCTCATTGGCTCATTTCCCGCGACCACGAAATTGCGTTGACGTAGATTCCGAGCGGATTGCTCTTGAGCCGGTCGACGTCGCGAGGCGGCTGGAGTACGATGGTCAGGATCGCGGTCCATCGCTCTGTCGAGGCGAGCTTGCCGTCTTCATAGTGCTGTTCGGTCCAGGCGATGCGGAAGCTGTCGGGCGAGGCGCGAATGACGCTCGACACCTCGACGGAAATCTGTTGTTTGCCGACTTTCGTGAACGGGTCGTTTGCCCTCGCGTAGTCATTGAGCGCCGCCGCGCCGCGATCCGTCGTCCACTCATAGGCGCGAAGCCAGTTCTGACGGACAATGATGGGGTCGGACGGAATGCTTCTGACCTGCTCGATAAAGCGGGCAAGGTGCCACGCCACTTGCGGGTCGGTCGGGCGATAGTCGGCCGTTGCCGGCGCGATGGCCTGCGCCTGGCCGAGCCGGTCAACCTGCACAACCCAAGGCACGACGGTTCCCCGCGCGGTCTGCCAGACAAGCGCGGACGCGAGGCCAGCCGAAAGGATGAGAGAGCCGAACGCCATATAGCGCCAGTTACGCGCCTGGACGCGGGCCGAGCCGATACGCTCGTCCCAAACCTGCGCGGCCTTCTGATAAGGCGTTTCGGATTGCGGGGTCTTGCCGTAATGCACGGCGGGTCGCTTGAAGATGCTCATGTGCGGTCGCTTTCAGAGAGGTTGACGGAAGAACCGGAGGCGTGGCTGTCGCCGGAGCGGACGGCGTGCGCGGCGGTCTGAACGGCATGGGCTGTCTGGCCGCCCTGTCGCATCCGCTGCGCCCAGCCAGGCGATGCGCCAGCGGCCGGCGCGGATGCCGACGTGCTGCCGGCTGATCCTGCGGGCGGCGTGCCGCCCGTCGCGCCGAATCCGGCCTTCACGCCTTCGGAGAAACTGGATTTGACGCTTGCTGCCGCCCGGCGAAGCGGTGACGTGGCCGCGCTGCCTGCGGCACGTGCGACGCCGCCCAGGCCGGATGCGACGCCTGCCGCGCCGGACTGACCGAACGAACCAAGGCTATAGGCTGCGGATGCTGCGCCGGCTGCGGTTGCGCCGCCGCGCACGGCGGCTGCGCCTGCCTTCGCGGCAAGTCCGGCCGCGCCGCCTGTGGCAAGTGCTGCGCCGCCAACAGCAAGTCCGGTGCCGACTGCTGCGCCCGCGCCAAGCTGCGGACCTCCGCTGACAAGGCCGGAAGCAATGCCGGGGCCGAAGATGCCCAGGCCGACGAGCGACAATGCAGCGAGCACGACGGCCATGGCGTCGTCGATGCTCGGCGTCTGGCCGCCGAAACCAGCCGTGAATTGCGAGAACAGCGTCGAGCCGATGCCGACAATGACGGCGAGCACCAGAACCTTGATGCCGCTGGAAATCACGTTGCCAAGCACGCGCTCGGCCACGAAGGCGGTCTTGCCGAACAGGCCGAACGGGATCAGCACAAAGCCCGCCAGCGTGCTCAATTTGAACTCGATCAGCGTCACGAAAAGCTGGATGGCGAGGATGAAGAAGGCGAGGATGACGAGCGCCCAGGCGAACAGCAGGCACGCGATCTGAATGAAGTTCTCGAAGAACGCAACCCAGCCCATAAGATCGGAAATGGAATCGAGCAGAGGCCGTGCGGCATCGAGGCCGGTTTGCGCGACCTTGCCCGGCCGCATCAAATCCTGCGCGGTGAAGCCCGTGCCGGATGCTTTCAGGCCCAGGCCGGCAAAGCTGTCGAAAACGATCTTCGCAAGGTTGTTCCAGTTGCCGATGAGATAGGCGAAGACGCCGACGAACAGCGTCTTCTTCACCAGCCGCGCAATAATGTCGTCGTCCGCGCTCCAGCTCCAGAACAGAGCCGCTAAGGTCACGTCGATGACGATGAGCGTGGTCGCGATGAACGCGACCTCGCCGCCGAGCAACCCAAAACCGGAGTCGATGTAGCGGGTGAAGGTGCCGAGGAAATTGTCGATGACGCCAGCGCCGCCCATGCGTCACCGCCCTTCGCTGGTGTTGGAAGCGGGCGCGGCCGGCGCGCGCGTGCGGCCGAGAAAGCGGTCGCGAGTTTCGGCCCATACGCGCAGGCATTCCGCGTCGCTGGCGGCCGTTGCCCCAAGCTGCTGGCACCGGCGCCGCCCTTCGCGCAGCGGGTCGCGGTCGGGCTGGAGAAGACGCGGCGGCGATGCCGGCGCGTCCTCCTTGCGGGTCATTTCGATGGCCGTCGCCGTGATCGCGATGGCCACGAATACGATAGCGCCCAGCCGGGCCAGCATCTTGCCGTCCATGGCTGCGCCCTCAATTGCCGTTATTGAACATCTGCGCGTTGCCGGGCGTGTAGCCGCTGCCGGGCGTAAGGAAGCGGCGGCGTTGCTCGCGGCCCTGTTCGGCCGCCGCCGTCCGTTCGGCTTCGGTCAGCGCGCCCGCCCGGCCGTTGGCTGCAAGAAGCGCCACAAGGTCGGAAAGCTGCTGCGATTGCAGGGCAAGGATTTGATTGCCCGCTTGCGTTGCCTGGAGAGCGCCGGTTGCCGACTGGCTGCGGCCGACAAGCTCCGACATTTGCGTGCGGTTGCTGTCGATGTTGCCAACGACACCGGCCTGAACGCGCATGGCGTCCTGCAAGCCGCCGACCGTGTTTTTCCAGCGGGCGCGGGCGTCAGCGACGAGTTGCTGGTTGCTCGCCGACATGGATACGTTGCCGTATTGCTGCTGGAACGCCTGGTCGATCTGCTGGACGTTGAAGGCGATGTTCTGCGCCTGGTTCAAAAGCTGCTGCGTCTTCTGAACCGATTGCTGAATCTGCTGGAGCGCCGAATATGGCAGGCTCGCCAGATTGCGCGCCTGGTTGATGAGCATCTGCGCTTCGTTCTGGAGGCTGGTGATCTGGTGGGTGATTTGCTCCAGCGAGCGCGCGGCGGTCAGCACGTTTTGCGCATAATTCGACGGGTCGAACACGATGATGGCGTGCGCGGGCGTCGCGATCATCGACGACACGACTAGCGGCGCGGCGAGCATGGTCGCGGCCATGAAGACGGCGCGCGAGCTGAAAGGGCGAATGGTCATGATTGGGTCTCCTTTTCGGTTTGGGGGATGAGCGTCGGGAAGCCGGGGAGAAGATCGACGGCCCAGCCCACTTCGCGGGCCGCGAGCCACGCGGCGAGGAAACCGTCGCGGCCGTGATCGGCCACGATCTGCGCAATGAGCGTCTGGTCGGTTTTCGAGGATGCGGCGCAGAGCGAGAGGCCGACTTCGGACAGGCCCAGTTCGAAGAGGCGATTACCCCTGCGGCTTTGGCAGTAGTAATCCCGCTTCGGCGTCGCCCTTGCGAGGATTTCTATCTGCCGGTCATTCAGGCCAAATCGCCGATAGATGGTCGTGATCTGCGGCTCGATGGCGCGTTCGTTCGGCAAGAGCAGCCGCGTCGGGCAGCTTTCGATGATGGCCGGCGCGATAGCTGAATTGTCGATGTCGGACAGGCTTTGCGTGGCGAAGATAACGCTGGCGTTCTTCTTGCGCAGCGTTTTGAGCCATTCGCGGAGCTGGCCGGCGAACCCCTCGTCGTCGAGCGCAAGCCAGCCTTCATCTATGATGAGAAGCGTCGGCCGCCCGTCGAGCCTGTCGCCGATGCGGTGAAACAGATAAGCCAGCACGGCGGGCGCAGCCCCGGTGCCGACAAGCCCCTCGATCTCGAACGCCTGCACGTCGGCCGCGCCCAGGTGCTCGGCCTCGGCGTCGAGCAGCCGGCCATAAGGACCGCCGACGCAATACGGGCGAAGGGCTTGTTTGAGGTCGTTGGATTGCAACAGCACCGCAAGGCCGGTGATGGTGCGTTCTCCGACCGGCGCGGAGGCAAGCGATGTCAGCGCCGTCCAGATGTGTTCCTTCACCTCCGGGGTGATCGTGACGCCTTCGCGCATGAGGATGGCCACGATCCAGTCGGTCGCCCAGGCGCGTTCATAGGTATCGTCGATCCGGGCAAGCGGCTGGAGCGATACGGAAACGTCCGAACCTTCGGTCAACCCGCCGCCCAGGTCGTGCCAGTCGCCGCCCATGGCGAGCGACGCGGCACGGATGCTGCCGCCGAAATCGAAGGCGAACACTTGGCTGCGGTCGTAACGGCGGAACTGCAAGGCCATGAGCGCGAGCAACACGCTCTTGCCTGCGCCTGTGGGACCGACGACGAGGGTGTGGCCCACGTCGCCGACATGAAGGGAAAACCGGAACGGGGTGGAGCCTTCGGTCTTTGCATAAAGCAGAGGGGGCGCACCGAAATGCTCGTCCCGTTCCGGCCCCGCCCACACCGCTGAAAGCGGGATCATGTGGGCGAGATTCAAGGTGCTGATAGGTGGCTGCCGGACGTTCGCGTAGGCGTGGCCAGGAAGCGAACCAAGCCATGCGTCAACCGCGTTGACCGTCTCCACCATGGCGGTGAAGTCGCGGCCCTGGATGACCTTTTCGGCCATCCGCAATTTCTCGTCGGCAATCCGGGGATCGGCGTCCCATACCGTGATGGTGGCCGTGACGTAGGCCATGCCCGCCACGTCGGCCCCCAGCTCCTGCAAGGCCATGTCGGCGTCGGCTGCCTTGTTGGCGGCATCCGTATCGACGAGAACGGACGCCTCATTCGTCATGACCTCCTTCAAGATCGCGGCGATGCTCTTGCGCTTGGCGAACCATTGGCGGCGGATGCGGGTCAGCAGCTTGGTCGCGTCGGTCTTGTCGAGCAGGACCGCGCGCGTGCTCCAGCGATACGGGAAGGCCAGCCGGTTCAAATCGTCGAGCAGGCCGGGCGTCGTCGCGGTCGGAAATCCGATGACGGTCAGGACGCGGAGATTCTGGTCGCCCAAGCGCGGCTCCAGCCCTCCGGTCAACGGCTGGTCGGCGAGCAGCGCGTCGAGATAGATCGGCGTTTCGGGAACGCGGACGCGATGCTGGTTGGTCGAAACTGTTGAGTGCAAATAAGTCAGCGTGGCGCTGTCGCTCAACCAACCGCACTCCGGCATGAAGCCGTCGAGCAGCGCCAGCACGCGGTCGGTGCGGTCGATGAAACCGCGCATGACTTCATGGGGGTCGACGCCCGATTGCTCGCGGCCCTCGTAAAGCCACGTCTCGGCGCGGGCGGCTTCCTCGGCCGGGGGCATGTAGAGAAAGGTCAAGAAATAGCCCGACACGAAATGCGCGCCGGCTTCCTCGAACGCGGCCTTGCGCTCGGCGTCGAGCAGCCCGGATGCCGGATCGGGAAAGGTGCTGTCGGGATAGGTCGCGGCTTCGCTGCGCTGCGCCTCCACGAAAATCGCCCAGCCCGATCCGAGACGGCGGAAGGCGTTGTTGATACGGCCGGCGACGGCGACCAGTTCGGCCGCGACGGCGGAATCCAGATCGGGACCGCGAAACTTCGCCGTCCTCTGAAAACTCCCATCCTTGTTCAAGACGACGCCAGGGCCGACAAGCGCGGCCCAGGGCAGATAGTCGGCAAGGCGACTGGCGGTGCGGCGATATTCGGCGAGGTTCATCATGGACGCGCCCTCACGCTGAAAGGTTCGCGGGGATGCGAAGATGCCGCCGCCCGACTTCGACGAATTGGGGATCGCGCTTCGCCGCCCATACGGACGCGAAATGACCGACCGCCCATATGGCGAGGCCGACCAGCCAGAGGCGCAGGCCGAGGCCCACGGCCCCGGCCAGCGTCCCGTTCATGATGGCGATGGAGCGCGGTGCGCCGCCGAGCAGAATATGCTCGGTCAGCGCCCGGTGGACCGGGACAGTGAAGCCCGGCACCGCGTCGAGCTGTTCGAAACCGCCCGCCATCAGACGAGCGCCCCGCCGCCGAACGAGAAGAACGACAGGAAGAAGCTCGATGCCGCGAAGGCGATGGACAGACCGAAGACGATCTGGATGAGTCGGCGAAAGCCGCCCGAGGTATCGCCGAAGGCCAGTGCGAGGCCGGTTGCGATGATAACGATTACGGCGATGATTTTTGCGACCGGCCCCTCGATGGATTCGAGGATGGATTGCAGCGGTGCTTCCCACGGCATTGAGGAGCCGGACGCATGGGCGGCCGGTGCGAACATGGTGCTGATGGTGAGCGTGGTTACGGCGGTCGCAACGAGGCGATAGCCGCGCGAAAGCGTGTGGATCATGAAGGGTCTCCTGTGCTGGGGTTGGTGGCTGGGGTGATGCGGTAGTCGCCGTCCGGGCCGAGCCCTTCGACGCGGGCGAGTTCGGCCAGCCGGCGCGCGGAACCGCGCCCGGAGAGGACGGCAACAAGGTCGATGGTCTCCGCGATCAGGGCGCGCGGGACCGTGACGACGGCCTCTTGAATGAGCTGTTCAAGGCGGCGGAGCGCGCCGATGCCGGAGCCGGCGTGAATGGTGCCAAGCCCGCCCGGATGGCCGGTGCCCCACGCTTTCAGAAGGTCGAGGGCTTCCGCGCCGCGCACCTCACCGATGGGAATGCGGTCGGGGCGCAGGCGCAGCGAAGACCGGACCAAATCCGATAGCGTCGCCACGCCGTCTTTCGTCCGCATGGAGACGAGGTTTTCGGCGCGGCATTGCAGCTCGCGCGTATCCTCGATGATGACGACGCGATCCGACCCCTTCGCCACCTCGGCGAGCAGCGCGTTGGTGAGCGTGGTCTTGCCGGTCGATGTCCCGCCCGCCACGAGGATGTTGGCGCGGGACGCGACGGCCGCGCGCAGCGTCGCGGCCTGGTCGGCGGTCATGATGCCTGCGGCCACATAGTCGTCGAGCGTGAACACCGCGACGGCGGGCTTGCGGATGGCGAAGGTCGGGCCGATGACCACGGGCGGCAATAGCCCCTCGAACCGCTCGCCGCTCTCGGGCAGCTCGGCCGAGACGCGAGGGCTGCGGGCATGAACCTCCGCGCCGACATGGTGGGCGACCAGGCGCACGATGCGTTCGCCATCAGCGGCGGACATCATCTCACCCGTATCGGCCAGCCCTTCGGACAGCCGGTCCACCCAAATCCGGCCGTCTGGATTCAGCATGACCTCGACCACGGCCGGGTCTTCGAGATACCGCGCGATGGCCGCGCCGAGCGCGGTGCGCAGCATCCGCGCGCCGCGCTGGATCGCTTCCGGTTTGTGGTGAGTGGCAGTCATATCGGCCCCGTTTCCTGACGGGGCGCAACAGATGGTCCCCGCAACGGGGTCGATTAAAAGAGCCTGAAATCGGGCCTATTCAACAACTATCGAAGAGGGTGCGGTGATCGGCGGCCATCGGCGGCGAATAGGATGGATTGAATATTCAGGTATGGTCTCGATCCGTCTCGCACTGATCTTGCGATGGACGATCTTGAAGCGAATCGACATCGCGCGACAGCTCTTTGAGGAATCTGTCGCCGGTCGCCAGACGCCGGCCGAGCGACTGCATGAAGCCCTCGAACCGTTCGGCTCCCTTCGCGCGGGCGGAGGCTTGCGCGCTCTCCGGCAGCGGCGGCGTGGAGGCAAGCCAGATGCGGATGAACAGCGAGACGGTCTCGCCGAGCACGGCGAGATCTTCGTCGAGCGTGTCGATCTGACGGCCGAGCTTGTCGAGGCGGCGCGACATGGCCGCTTCCAGCCGATCCGACGTGTCGCCGGACAGGAAGGATGCGACGGCGGCCTCGACGATGGCGGACTTGGACACTTGCCGGCGCAGCGCCAGCGCCTCGACCTGGGCGAGCAAGTCCGGGTCGAAATAGACGTTCATGCGGGTTCGGCTGGTCATCGGCGTGTCCTTCAAAGCTCGATGCCGTCGCCGGGGTCGAGCGAGGCTTGCCGCGCCACCGTCCGCATACGCGAACGCATGGCGCGAGCCTTGGCCGCGTCAACGTCCGGTTCGTCGTCCAGCAAATCGAACTCCTGGTCGGGCGGGTGTGGCAGCGCAACGATTTCCTCATGCTCGGGCAATTCCGGCTCGCGGCGGATGCCGGCATTGTCAGGATCGCCCTCGCTCCCACTGTTTGCGGTCGTGTGCGTGGCCTTTGCTGCCGTCACTACGCGGCTCGACCAGTCGTCGGATGATGGGTTTGGCGCGGACGGAACGGATGCCAGATCGGGCGGCGGTAGGAGGCGTTCCTGAAACCGTGCGTCCTCGAAGTAGCGCGCCTTCTTTGCCCGGATCGGCGGCGTGCCGGCGACCATGACGATTTCCTCGGTCGGCGGAAGCTGCATGATCTCTCCGGGCGTCATGAGCGGCCGGGCAGTCTCCTGTCGCGAGACCATGAGATGCCCTAACCACGGCGCGAGTCGGTGCCCAGCGTAGTTGGTGGAATCTCGTAGCTCGGTCGCGGTGCCGAGCGCATCGCTGATCCGTTTCGCCGTGCGCTCATCGTTGGTGGCGAAGGCGACGCGGACATGGCAGTTGTCGAGGATCGAGTTATTCGGCCCATAAGCGCGTTCGATCTGGTTGAGCGACTGCGCGATCAAAAAGCTCTTGAGGCCGTAACCGGCCATGAAGGCCAGCGCGGATTCAAAGAAGTCGAGACGACCGAGCGTCGGAAACTCGTCGAGCATCAAGAGCAGGCGATGACGCTTGCCGGACGTATGCAATTCCTCGGTCAGCCTGCGCCCGATCTGGTTGAGGATGAGCCGGATGAGAGGCTTGGTGCGGTTGATGTCGGAGGGCGGCACAACGAGGTAGAGCGTGACCGGCTCCAGGGTGCCGACCAGATCGGCGATGCGCCAGTCGCAGCGTGCCGTTACACGGGCCACGACAGGATCGCGATATAAGCCCAGGAACGACATGGCCGTGCTCAACACGCCCGACCGCTCGTTCTCGGACTTGTTCAGCAGTTCTCGCGCCGACGACGCGATGACGGGATGGACGCCGGCTTCTCCGAGATGCGGCGTGTCCATCATCGCGCGTAAGGTGGCTTCCACCGGACGGCGTGGATCGGACAGGAAGTTGGCGACGCCTGCCAGCGTCTTGTCCTTCTCCGCGTAGAGGACATGCAGGATCGCGCCGACAAGCAGCGAATGCGATGTCTTTTCCCAGTGGTTTCGTTTGTCGAGGCTGCCTTCGGGATCGACCAATATGTCTGCGATATTCTGCACGTCGCGGACTTCCCATTCACCCTGCCGCACCTCCAGCAGCGGGTTGTAGGCCGAGGATTTGGCGTTGGTCGGATCGAACAACAGGACGCGGCCGTGCTTCGCCCGGAAGCCTGCTGTCAGAGTCCAGTTCTCGCCCTTGATGTCGTGGACGATGGCCGAGCCCGGCCATGTCAATAAGGTGGGAACGACCAAGCCGACACCCTTGCCGCTGCGCGTCGGCGCGAAACATAGGACGTGTTCCGGCCCGTCGTGGCGCAGGTAGTCGCAGTCGTAGCGGCCGAGCACGATGCCATCGGGGCCGAGCAATCCGGCGGTGCGGATTTCCCTGTCCTCCGCCCATCGCGCCGAACCATAGGTCGCGACGTTTCGGGCTTCCCGCGCCCGAATGATCGACATGAGGATGGCGGCGGCTATGGCCGTGAGGCCGCCCGACGCCGCGATGCCGCCGCCCTCGACAAAGATCGAAGGCGCATAGGCGTCGAAAGCATACCACCACCAGAACAGTGCAGGCGGATAGTAGATCGGCCAGCCGGCCAACTCGAACCATGGATTGCCGAGTTGGGATTGAAAGCCGAGCCGCCAGGCGGTCCATTGCGTCGCCGCCCACGTCGTCACCACAACGATGGTGAAAACCACGGCGATCTGACCCCATAGGATTCGGCCTCCGCGCATACGGACTCCAGTCGGCAAAAGAGACGGAGCCGATCAGAGAGTAGGCAAAATCGGGACAGGCAACAGGAAAGATGATGCGGGAGGGCTGCCGGATACTATCGGCGGCAAATAGGACGGGTTGCGTCAGGGCAGCCGCCCGCGCTGGTGTCTTACAAGGATGGTCGAAACGAATCGCGGAGAAATTCAGCCGGTGCGGACTTGCCGGGCCATTTCGCTGGCAAGGGTGAGCAGGTTTCGGAGGGCCGCGCCTTGATTGAACGGCGACCAGATGGCCGAGAATGCAACTGGCTCGGGCTCATCCGTGATGGACAAGAAAACAACGCCTGATGTTTGCAGAAGCGACGTTGCCGCACCCGTGACGGTGATGCCGAAGCCTTGTCCGACCATCGACAGCAGCGTGCCGCGCTCGACATCGAAACGAAGGATCGACGGCGCCGACCAGCGCCCGGCGAGGCGCAGCACGATATGGTCATGCACCTGCGGCCCGGTGCCGCCATAGCGGACGAGGAAGGTCTCACCTGCAAGGTCGGCCCATGTGACGGTGGACTGTCCGGCGAGTGGATGCCGCTCCGGCAGCGCGGCCAGAAGCGGTTCGGTCCAGATTCGCCGGGCATGGCAATCGGGCAGTTCGGGCCTGCCGGCTACGAACACGATGTCCAGCCGGTCGGCGCGAAGCTGCATGACGGCATCGCGGGCCGTGCCTTCCGTGATCTCGACTTCGATGCCTGGATGCTCGGTGCGGTATCGCTCGATCAACTCTGCGAGGAAGCTACCGGGGATGAAGGCATGAACGCCGAGGCGCAGGCGGCCGCACTCCCCCGATGCCGCCATGCCAGCCGTTTTCACGGCATGGTCGATTTGATCGACGCCCACCGCTACATGCTCGACGAAGCGGCGACCGGCTTCCGTCAGCCGGACGCCTCGCGCATGGCGCTCGAACAACAGGACACCAAGGTCTTCCTCCAGCGCCTTTACGCGGGTGCTGACGCTCGACAGGCTGACGCCGAGCGCATGGGCCGCATGGCGAAAATTCAAATGCTCGGCGACGGCGAGCGTCTGTATCAGCGATGGCAGGTTGATGCGTGAGCCGAGCATAGATGCCCGACCAGTTGTGCGAAGATGACGGGGTTGCTGAGAGCCGATGACCAACTCTTCCGAACTCCCTCATCTCAAGACACTGAGGTTGGCCATCGGCACACTCGCCTAGCGCTTCTTGCCGCGTTGGACCGTGGCGGCAATGCAGTCGGCAATGCGACCCGCTAACGCGGCGGGAAAATCATGGGCCATACCCTCAAAGAGCACGAGTTCAGCGCCGGGAATCGCCGCAGCAGTAGCTTGGCCTCCACTCACGTCGCATATCGTGTCCTTTGTTCCGTGAATGACAAGAGTCGGGACAGCTACGCCACGCAGCATTTCAGTTCGATCCCCGGATGCGACAGTTGCAACCGATTGGCGTGCAGTGGCGAGTATGTCATGGTCACGATCCCATGCCTGCCCTGTGATATTTGCAATCTCCTGCGGCGGGGTCGGATAAGCTGGCGATCTAACCTTAGGCGCCCTACGAATAGCCTGTTCGATAGCTTCTTCCCGAGTGGTTGGCGGCGAGTCGGTAAAAAGGGCCTGTGCTTCAGGATGCATCAGACCGACACCTTTGCCTCCCGTGCTGAACATCATCGAAGTAAGTGTGCGAACACGAGCTGGATGCTCGATGGCCATGGTCTGTGCAATTGCTGCGCCCATGGATGCTCCGACTACGTGCGCCGCTTCTATGCCAAGAAAATCGAGTAGTCCGACAGCATCGGCAGCCATATCGGATAGCGTGTAGGAGACAGAGGAAAGGTCTCCGGCAAACGCCGCTGCGAGATCGGGCTTCGGCGCGTCGTGCAGATGAGTCGAATGACCGGAGTCCCGATTGTCAAAACGGATGACATGAAATCCACGGGAGACCAATTCATCTAGAAATCTGGTGGGCCAGTGCACAAGCTGTCCGGCAAGTCCCATGATGAGTAGAACCGCAGGGTCGCCTGCGTTTCCTCGCTGCTCATAGGCGATGTCTATGTGCGCCGGGCCTACAGCCTTAGCAATCTGTTCGTTCAACATTCCTCATTAGTCCTACGGTTCGAGTTTAGTGGTGAGATGCTTATCCAAGGCCGCCAAGGCGCGATCTAGATAGCGAATGAGATCGGGGGTCCAACCCGCAAGGTCTCTAGGAGGGTCGGCTATTCGTAACCGTGCTAGAGCGCTAAGAACCTCTGCATCACCGTCCGCGAAAGACTTCATCAGCGAACGCGCCTGCGAAGCGAGCGCGATTGTTCGCTTACTCGACGGACGCTCACCGCCGCTCATGCAGGCGCGGAGTTGGTCTGCTAGAATCCGCCACTGCGATTCGACATCGCTATCGTTCGCTTTCTTCTTCCGTCGGCGTGCATGGACATGCCTCTCTACGCAAGACATCGCGTCTAATGTTGCGAGCAAGTCGTCAGCGCTAACTTGCTTCCCCGACTGTGTGATGCTGCGAAGTCGATCACGCAGGCGTACAATGCGATCGACTTCCAACTCTACTCGGTTCAAGTGTGTTCGCAGGAGATCGGCAAGTATGGAGCCGTCCTCAATCGCCTTCTTGATTTCTTCAAGCGACATTCCGAGCCCGCGAAGTGCACGGATTCGGTAAAGTCGCTCGACACCGGCTTCGTCGTATAGGCGATGATCGCCGCTGGTGCGCTCGGCTGCGGCAAGCAGTCCGGCTTCCTCATAGTGATGCAAGGCGCGGACGGTCGTGCCCGTGGCGCTTGCCAATTCGCCAACGCGCCATCGACGACTCCGCATGCATGCCCTCCAATCGCTTTGGACGTTGGGCAGGATACAACCTCACGTCACGTGAGGTTCAAGCCTTTTTTTGAGTGGCTAGGGAGGGGCAAGTCTCTACCTAAAGTGCCAAGCCCCGAGCTTTCCCGAGCTGCCAGGACACTGATCCGCCCTGCACGACGCCCATGACCTCCCGGCCAAGCTGGCGGTCGATGACCGGCCGCCACGGGATAAGGGTGAACTCGTGGCTCTTCTCCACGACGGCGAACTTGCCGCTGGATAGCTGCACGGTGCCGGTGAACTTGCCGCTCACGCTCTCGCCGTCCGTGGCGGCACGGAACGGCAGCGCCTTGCTCGCGGCGATCTCCGCGCCGACGCTTGCAACCTCGCGCTCGCGCAGGGTGGCGAGAAGATTGCGTCGGTAGAAGATGCGGCCGTCTCGACTGCGGGTCGCGTCGCCCTGTTCGATATGATGTTCCCGGCGCTGGTTCATGGCCTCGCGCACCTGTTGCCCGAAGCCGGCGGGAGCGAGATCCGATGCGTCAGGCGTAACCAGCCGCCGGTCGAGCCAGGTCGCACCATCGGACCCGATCTGGCTTTCCAGATTGAATGTCGAGATGACGCGAATGCTGGCCTGCCGATTGCGACCGGCATCATATGCGGCGGCGCGGCTCTCAAAATCTTCGGGGATACGCCACTGGTCGGCGTCGATCCGTTCGACGATCCCGGCCCGACGCAGCGCCTCCAGCCGGCGGACATGGGCATCGACAAAGCCCTCATAGTCGCCGCCCGGAACGCGCCCCTCGAACTTCGCATGCTCCAGATGGCGGCTCGGGCGATAGACGCCATCCTCGACAATGGCGGCAATGGTCCGGTCGGACGGGCGCTGCGTGGTGTCGGCCGGGCCGATCTCAACGATGCTGCCGATCCGCGCGTCTTCGACGCGGGCCGGGTCGATGCCGGCGAAATGATGCGTGCGGCCGTCGATCCCATCCACCACGACGGTCAGGTTCTCGCCCAATTCGTCAGTCAGATACTTATCCACGACGCGGCCCACGATTGGCGTCTGGGGCGACCCGTCATGGATATGGAAGGTCATGGGATCGCGCTCCAGGCCATCGGCCTTCAACGCCTTGTGCATGTTGCGGATGATGTCGCCGCGCTCGCCCAGTCCGCGCAGGGTCGATTCCATCTGTTCGCTCAACTCCCAGACGCCGGGCGCGTGTTCCGTGGCGAGGCCCATCTGCTCCAGCTTGCCCAGGCGGCGCAGTCGCAGCGTCCGGTCGAACTGGCGGCGTGGGTCCTCGGGTTCGCGGCGCAGATCGAGGAAGCGGTCTTCGGCTTCCTCGGTCATCGCCCGGTCGATGCGGGTGAAACGGTCCTGATCGATCTCGGCCGAGAGTTTGCGGGTCTGCTCGATCTCGGTCACTGGGCCGAGCTCGAGCGTCGCAAGCTCGCTCGCGCGCTCGCGGATGCCGTTGGCGAGATAGTCGCCGTTGACGACAAGGTTCTCGCCGAGGTCGTCCTTGCCGCGCACGATGACATGCACATGGGGATGGCCGGTGTTGTAGTGGTTGACCGCGATCCAATCGAGCTTCGTACCAAGGTCGGCCTCGATCTGGCGCATGAGATCGCGGGTGTGCGCGGTCAGATCGGTCAGGTCCGCGCCGTCCTCCGGCGAGACGATGAACCGGAACTGGTGCCGGTCCTCCTTGCCGCGATCGAGGAAGGCGTCGCCATCGGCGCGGTCCTCGGTCGCCGAATAAAGCTGGCCGCGCTCGCCGTCGCGCGAGGTGCCGTCGCGCTGAATGTAGCGCAGATGGGCGGCAGCCTTGCCGTTCTTCCCAGCCTGCTGGACGTAGCGGGTTTTGACGACGACGCGGCGTATTCCCGGCGCGCTGTGCCGCCAGCCGCCCGACAAGGTGCGGGCGCGAACGAAGGCCGCGCCACGGCCTCGCCGGACGCCAGGACCGCCGGACGCTTGCGCGGCCTTGCCACCCTTGGCGGTGGATTTCGCGGCCGTGCGTGAGCCGAGACGCGGCGCGTATTCGGGATGGGTATTGCTGTGCTGGCGCGCGAGCTTCTTCGCCTGGGTCAGGAAGCTCTTGGCCTTGCCCGCCTTCGGCGTGTCGGATCGGATGCGACCGGGCTTGGGCCGGAAGCGGTTCTCGTCGTCGGCGTTCATGGCTGCGCCTCCGGCCAAAACCCCGGGAAATCGCGCGATCGGCGGCCATGGTGCCAGTATAAACCAAGCAAAGCCAAGGCTTTGCGCAAGATCACGGCTCGCGCCATCCAAAAACAGGGTGCCGCTCGCGGCTCCCCTAACCAGTGTGCAGACAACAACAATTTCGAGAACATTGGCGACGTGGTGCCATGTTCCTTTATCTTGCCCTCCGCTCCTTCGATCCCTTCTGCCCTTTCGGCCCGGTATGCCGCTAAGCGCAAACCTGCCTGCCTGCACACCGGAACGAGCGCCGCCGAACGCGGGAACGCCACCTTCATGGCGTATCCCCGACGCTCGCGCGGGCAACAAAAATGCTGCCGTCTTGCGGCTCCGTAGCGGTCTGATCGCGCACCGGAACGGTCGCGCGAGCATCACCGGATTGCGTCTCGGACAACGGCATGATGGCGGCCCAGCTGTCATTCGGGCGCACGATAAAGAGCGGTGCTTCGCGCCAGTCGGGCGGCGGTGCAGCCTGGCGAGCTGGTGCATCGGACGCCGCCACGCCGCCAAGGATCGGCGCAAGCGTCGCGACATAGGCGCGGGTTTCGGCGGGCAGCGGGCGGCCGGTCGAACGGTGCTCGTCATAACGGCCGGGACCAGCGTTATAAGCGGCGAGCATGGCCGGGACGTTGCCGTAGCGATCCCACATTTCACGCATGTAGGCCGTGCCTGCTAGGATGTTGTCACGCGGTTGGTAGGGATCGCGGCCGAGCCGATAGCGGACGCGCAAGCTGGCCCATGTGTCGGGCATAACCTGCATCAATCCCATCGCCCCGGCTGACGAAACCGCGCGCACGTCGCCCGCGCTCTCGGCGCGCAGCACGGCGCGAATCCAGCGTTCGGGGATGCCGAACCGCTGCGACGCCTCCGCGATGTGGTCCGCATGGGGATCGGCGGCAATCAGGAGCGCGACCGACGCGGATTGCGCGACCACGACGCCCGATCCCATGCAGACGAAAAGCGCCCCGGCGAGCAACAGAAAGGCACAACGCCATGCCGCCCTGTCTCCACCACGACGCCAGCCTGCCAGCGTGCTCGCTTCGGTAAAGGGTGCGCGCGAAGCGCCGGCCGGGGGCCGCCCTTGACCTTCGCTGCGCGCGCCGGCCGTCTGGTCGTCGAGCGGGACGAAGGGATGAGACGGATTTCCCGCGAACAAAGGGATGGGAGGAACGCGCACCGATCAGCTCCGGTCCTCGCGCGCCTTCGGTCGTTTCCACGCCAGCCGGAAGGTGCGCCCCTCGTCGTCGGCCTGGAACAGCGCCGGGCGAAACAGCGCGGGGAAAAGTGGGCTGTCGATCTCCAGGGCGATGTAGTCTCCGGCGCGTTCGCCGACACGTTTCCACGCGCCGCCAATGTCGGGGCCGTCCTCGTCGTCGAGGTGGATGCGATAGGCCGGCGCATTGTCGGCGTCGCTCGGTTCGGTTTCGACAAGCGTGATTGCCTCGTCGATTCCGAACAGCCTGACGCGGCCGGCGTAGCCGTTGGCGGTAGGTTCAAAGATATTGGCAGGCATTGTCAGTCTCCTTGTTGGTGGGGGAAGCGCGAAGTCAGTGCGTCGGCGCGCGCCACTCGTAGCGGCCGACGCCTTCCTCATCGGTCCAGAGCGGGACTGCCCGACCGATGACGGAAGCTGTGGGGATGGGTCCGAAGTAGCGGCCGTCGAGGCTGTCGCGGACCTCCCAATTCAGGAGGAAAATTTCGCCGGGAGCGACGGTGCGGCAGCCCTGCCAGACGGGCAGATCGCGGCCGATCCGGTCGCGCTCCAGCGCCTCGGCCATCTCGATCCCGTCAACCGTGATCGCGCGGCCGGCGCGGCAAACCCGCTGCCCTGGCAGGCCGACGACGCGCTTCAACAGAGGCACACCGCGCCCGACATAGCCGCGCCCGACCATAAAGGTGGCGAGCGGGCCGGGTGGCATGACGGCGACAAGATCGGGCACCTCGATCCGGGCGGCCGGCTCGACGGTGTAGAAGCCGACCGGCGCGCTGGCGGTTGCGTTCCAGATGAGTTTCGTCGGCGTCTCGACCGCGCTTGCGGTGGCGATGCCGAGAACGGCCAGCGCCGTGACGGCGACATAGCGGCGGCGCGTCACGGGTCGATTCTCCGACGCCCGATCCATGCCGCATGTCGCTCCGGCGTGTAGTCGCTCGGCTCCAGATTGGCAGTCAGGCGGTTGTGCGCGTGCCGCCAGTAGTCCGGCGATACGTCGACCGGATTGAGGCCGAGCGCTTCCACGGCGTCGATGACGGCAAGCGCGCGCTGCACCTTCGGCCAGCCGTCGAGCCGCAACAGGATGTCGCCGCCTGGCCGGACGAAGGGCAACGTCTGGAACGGCTCGCCGCGACCGATAGCGCGCACGATGTCGAGCCGGGAAATGATCGTGCCGTGCTCGCCAGCCGCCCAGCGGACGAAGGCGAAGACGCTGTTCGGCGCGAAGCCGACGACGCTGCGGCGGCGGTCGATGATCTGTTCGTAGCTCTTGCGGCCGAACCGTATCCACTGCTCGACCTTGCGCTTATCGAAGGTCAGCTCGACGAGTGTGGTGAATGGCGCGGGTCCGTCCAGCAGCGGACGCCCGTGCATGCGGCGGGGAGCACTGCCGGTCATGTCGGATCTCCTTCGGAGTGTGAAAACTCACGCGCGAGAAGGCCGCGCAGCATGTCGGTGACGGTGATGCCGCGCCGGAAGGCCGCGACCTTGATGCGGCCGCGTAGCCCCGGCGTGATGTCGATGGTCAGGCGGGCGGTGAACGCTTCGCCGGCGGCTTTGCTGTCCGGCGGCGCGTCGGCCGCCTTGATCCAGCTTTCGGGATCGCGCGGACGCGAGGCGAAGCGAGACTTTCCGGGCGCACGGGTCATGGCGCGGTCCTCCCGATGCGCAGCCGGCCAATCTCGGTGGCCAGCGCCGCGATCTCGCGTGCGGCGGGGCTGTCGCCATCGATCTCGCTGGCAAGCCGGCCGGACCGCGCGGCGTCGGCGAAGACGACGCGCTGGCCGATGGTCGTGGCGAGCAAAGGCGGGTCGTGTTCGGCCAACGTCTCGGCCGTCTCGCGAGCGATGACGGTGCGTGCGCCGCAACGGTTGAGGATGAACCGCGCCGCCAACTCGGGCCGATAGATCCGCGCGTCCCTGAGCAGCGCCAGCATCTCGGCCGAGGCCCAGCCGTCGAAGGGGGACGGCTGCACCGGGATCAGCACCAGATCGGCGGCGAGCAGCGCCGAGCGCATGAGACCGGCGACGCGGGGAGGCCCGTCGATGACGACGACATCGGCGTCACGCGCCAGCTCCGGGGCTTCGCGGTGCAAGGTGTCACGGGCTAGGCCGATGACACTGAACAGCCTCGGCAGGCCCTCATGGCTGCGCGTCTGCGACCAGTCGAGCGCGGAGCCTTGCGGGTCGGCGTCGATCAGGATGACGCGCCGTCCCTGAGCGGCCCAGGCTCCGGCGAGATGGAGCGCCAGCGTGGTCTTGCCGACGCCGCCCTTCTGGTTGAGGAGCGCGACGATCATGGCGCACCTCGCCGGGTGGCACCGGCACCACGGATCGCGTGCGCGCGCGTCAAAGAAGAAGAGTTAGATTCTCTGTTAGATTCTTCTATAGAGTCCCGCGCGAAATTTGCGCCTAATGTCCCGATACTGCGTGCGCCTAATGTCCCGATAGGATTCACATGCTTGTCCACAGGCACTGTGAATTGTTTTTCAGGGAGAAAGCGCAGCAATTCACGCCCGTCCTCCCATTCGATCTGAAGGCAATAGCCGGGTAGCGGCTGGCGGTTCGCGATCCGGCGCAAGTCGAGCGCGAAGTCGGACGGCCGTGCCGCGCTGCCGGATTTTTGGTGAAGGTGGGAAATCTCGAACGCCCAGCCCTCGGGCTGGCGACCGGCGTGCTTGCGGGCGACGCGATATAGCCAGCGCTCGATGCCGCCGGTCAGCCGGAAATAGGCCGGGTCGATGGTGAGCACCAGCGAGCGGTCGATGACGCTGTTGTAGAACCATTCCGGCAGGACGAATTCCATGCCTTCGACGCGGCCGCCGCGCGTCGTCATCTCCTCCCATTCGTTGATCCAGGAGAATTGACGGCGACGCCAATGCTTGCCGTTGCGGATGGTGGTGGCGATGACGGTGGATTGCAGGCGCGCGAGCGCCGCCTTGAGCAACAGATAGTCGCGGTTGCCCGTCGCCCGCCCAACGGCGCGCAGGAGCTGATAGGGCATGAAACGAAAGAAGCGCGACGTGCGGAAGCCGTTGTTCTCGGCTGCGACAATCTGCGAGGCGGCCCAGATCAGGACATCGGCATCCCAGATCGTCGCCATGCCGTGCTCGGGCATGGCGAGCACCTGCACCTCGACATCGGCCGCTCGGTAGAGGATTGGCGCGGTGCGCGGCCGCTTCGCCAGCGAGAAGAAGGGCCGTTCCATCAAGTCGCGCTGGTCGCGCGGCGCGGCGTCGCCGGTCGCGACCACGAAGGGGTCAAGGCGCGTGCGTTCGCTGGCGTCGCTTGGCTGCGCCGGGACATGATCGTCGTCGCGCAGCATTCAGAGTTCATCCCGCTCTGCGGGTGTCAGCGGGCGCGCGGGAAAGACCGTGCCGGCGCTCTTGTCGCGGGTGGATTTGCGCGTGCCGATTGCGCTCCAGGCTTCGAGATCGCGCACGGCGTAGAGGACGCGGCCGCCGATCTTGCGATAGAGCGGTCCGGTGCCATAGGTCCGGTGTTTCTCAAGGGTGCGGAGCGAAATACCGAGAAAGCGCGCGGCCTCCTTGGTGCGTAGAAGTCGCGGTGGTAGGTCCGCGTTGCGAATGGCCATGGGATCACCTCGGATTCGTCAGACAGGCGGCTGTCGGAAGCGACAGCGGGCTGTGGCGAACCGTGGCGGAGGACCGGCGGCCTGTAGCGTGCCGCATTTAAGCCTATGCGCTGGCGGCACCCCTGCTAGGGCGACTATCAGGCCGAAAAAGCCGAGAGATTTCAGCGTGTGATTGCGCGTTGCGCGGAATTGGTCGAGACAATCGCGCGCGGGTCGGCTAAATGTGCCAACGGAGCAGACGCGCTGCTCCGGGGGCGTAGTAACCCCTGACTAGCGGTTGGTGCCGGCCGTGACGGCACCACACTCCTTGACCCTATGGTCGGGGAGCCTGTGGCGTATACAACAGGCTCTCCGAGCTAAAGGCCATGGGGCCGTCTAGTCACGGTTACTAACTCCCCGATCACCAGGAGTCAGAGAGTCTTATCTGCGGGGGCGTACCGCAGGCGCTCTCCTGAAGGAAGGGGAATGACGATGCGGGTTCCCGTTGAACTTGATCCCGATGTGGATGACGTGGCGCCGACGGGCGATGGGATCACCACATATGACGAGCGGCATTTCGTGACCTATCTGCGGCTCCTCGACGCCAAAGCTGAGGATGCGGAGTGGAAGGAAGTAGCTAAGATCGTGCTCCACCGCGATCCGGTCGCGGAGGAACTGCGCAGCTATCGGTGCTGGCAAAGCCATCTCGAACGTGCGCAATGGCTCTCGCGCGAGGGCTACAAGCGGATACTGGAACAGGCAGCCGCCAACAAGGCGTGATGCCGTGGGGCTATCGCTTGCCGACTTTGACCGGATAGTGCAGCAGGAGCCGATAGCCGCCGCGCATCATCCTGATGCCATGCGCGACGAGGCGACGCGCCTTGTTCTTGCTCGGGTCACTTTCAAAATCCTCCTTGGTGCCGCGGAAACCGAGCAGGACTTCCGCGATAGTTCGGTAGCTCTCGCCTCGCAGGTTCGCATCCAGCGCGCGCAGGGACAGGATGTGCCATTCCCGGAGTTGCTCGGGCAGGATACCGATGGGCAGGCCAGGTGGTCGCCGGGCCAGGGATCGCCAGAGCCGCCGCGTGGCGTGGATGCGAAGCTCCAGAAATGAATCCAACGGCAAAGTCACGGCATAGAAAGCCGCCGTATTCGGCACCGCATCGGACAGCCAGAACTGGTGAGTGATGTCGTCTATCTGCCACACGCCGTGCCAGCCATCGGCCGCGCGGCGCAGGTTAAGGCCGGCGAGATGGGCGAGCGTGACCATCGGCTCAGTCTCTGCGTCCTCTTGTTCGGCAGGCGAGAGCTTGATCGCTTGTGGCTGGAGGCGTGGAGACCAGAACAGGGATAGTTGATCAGGCGATGCGTCGGGGTCGCTCGGGAAATCGCAACCCCCAGCGTTGCGCAAATCTCTCCAACTGCCTTGCACCGGGTTTTCCGGTCAGGGCGATGGTCTGGAAATCATGCCGATATTCGTCATTGCGACGAAGATATTCCCAAGCGAAACCGGCAGCGGGAAGATGTCTGATGTCCCCATAGGCTGCCGGTGAACGCCAGTCGATGCGTAGCATGGCGTTTCCTCCGAATCGTGGGCATCCAGAAGAGGCCCGAAAGGGAAGCCTGCCGGATTTGGGGAGCTAACTGTAGTTGCTTTGATACGGAACCTTGTTCGAGTAACCCGATCAGTTTATTAGTTATTTTCTTCTTAACCGTGCTTAGCCTGCTTCGCGAGCCGGGCATAGCCCGGCGAGCGGCGGCTATGTTTTGGGCATGGCCGCGCCGCCGATCCGCAAAGCCGGATCGGCGGAAAAATGGTGGAAGCGCAAAGCCTGAAAAGCGGAAAGCCGTAGAGCCGGTTTTCCGGCTCTACGGCATGACGGTCATCGCGTCTTCAATCGCTGCATGCCCTCGGCCAGCGTCCAGAGCGCGCGATTGAGGGTCACATTCTGGTCGATGCCGTTGATGGGGCGGGTCTGGCTGCGGCGGATGCGGCCTTCGGCATTGCGCCGCTGCCCATGCAAGCCGCCTCTTATCATGTTCTCCTGAATGGTGTTGTAGGTCATCCAGAGGCTTTGTCCGGCATCCTCGCGGCGGCGCGGCTGGATGATCTGATCAGGGCGGACGGGGCTTTCCTCTTCGCCGTAGCGGGCGACAAGGCTGGCCTCGGCCAGAACGCGGCGCTCATCTTCGCCAAGCTGGATTTCCTTCATGGTTTCGCTGGCGTTGATCAGGCGCGGGAAGTCCTCGGCAACGGTATAGACGCCTTCGATAATGTCATGCTGGATATTGCCCTTGTGGGGGACGCGAACGTCCTCAAACCGCTCGCCCGCCACAAGGCTGTTGGTGCAGACGAAACGCAACATCCCGGCAAACATCTGGTAGCTGCTGGTTCCGTCATGGGAATTGACGATGATGACTTCCGCCGCCTCCTGCTTGCCAATGCCGTCATCGCGGCGCAGGCGCAGCATATGTTTGGCGTGGCCGTGGCGGCTGCCGTCACGCGGAACGGACTGCACGGCGAAGAACGGGAACCATCCTTCCCGCCGCAACCCCTCCACGATGTCGATGGTGGGGACATAGACGTAACGCTCCGAGCGGCTGTCATGCGCCTCGCGGGCGAAGATGGACGGGACGTGTCGGTAAAGAGCTTCGTTGTCGAGCGCTTCCCGCCCGGTGATCTGATGGGAATTGCGGCCGAACCGGGTGGCAAGGTGATGATAGGTCATGATCTTGATCCTTATGGGTCTGGGTTGGAGCGCAGCGCTGCGCTGCAACCCTGGCCGTCGCCGAGACCGGGGGGTGCAAGGCGCAAGGGGGCCGTGACGGAGGGGGATCACCCGGCCTGCACGGAACGAGGAACGAAGTGGAGGAAGGCTGGGGATACCGTCACGGCTCCCTTGCGCCGCGCCAGGGGGCGGCGCCCCCAAGCAACAGCCCGGCCAGAGTGAAGCGGTAGCCGGGGAGAAGATCCGATCGGGATACGTCAAGTCTGAAAACCGGAGAGCCGTGAATCCCGATCTCCGTATTCCCTGACAGGCGGCGGCCATGAGCAAAAAAGAAGCCCCGCTCGGGTGAGCGGGGCTGTTCCGGGGGCCGGTCTTAGTCGCCGTTGCGGCGGGACCAGATGAGGTTGTGACCGCTTCCGTCTTCGGCTTCGACCAGGCTGGCGTAGATCGGCGCCGGGAAGCTCGGATCGTCCAGCTTGACGGAGAGGTATTCGCGCTGCGTCTCGCGGGCGATCTTCTTCCAGGCCGCGCCGAACTCGGTGGCGCCGGCGAAGATGCGGAAGTCGGGGCCGCGCTCGCTGTCGCCCTCGGTGGCGGTGAACTTGGCCTTGACGTTGAGGGTCAGGGTCTTGACCGAGCCAGCGAAGCCCGCGCCGTTTTCGTTCTTGGTGAAGGTGCCGATGGTCGCCATTGTCGTATTCCTTTTCCTGTCGGGTCGCACCATTGCGACCTCGATGGTGGTCGTGAAACCGGGGACGATCGGCCCCGCACCCCTCGGGGCTGGAACGGAGTGGAGGGCGGCCGGCGACGGCTTTTTTGCCTCGCGATGCAAAGCCGAAGGCGGCGGAAAAAAGTTGGCGACGGACGTTGCGGGAAGACGAGCGAGACGCCGCTTCAGCGGCGGCGGTCTTCGGTCAGACCGTGCCAATCGAGGACGCGGATGGAGCGCCCAAACAGGTAATCAAGGGGAATACGGCAATGGCGCCCGTCCCGCGCCTCGCCGGGATCGGGGATGCTTGCGTGGTTCTGTGGCCGCCGTCTTCCCTGACCCGACCGGCAAGGCCGTTCGCCTATCGCCAGCGGGGGCGACAGCGGGTGCGGCTTCGGCTGACCTTCGCCGATGCTGCCGTATCCGGTATGGCCGAAACATCGCGTGCGGGACGTCTGCCATGCCTGTGCCAAGCGGATGATCCGAGCTTCCCAGCGCTGATCCGGCTGCCAGTCGATGCGGACGGACAGCCCAACCCCATCATAGGCTTGCCATGGCGACCATGACCGGCCTTCCGATACAGCCTTGCTCAACCGGATGGGGCTATCTGCGAAATGGCCGACGCCACCCTTCGCGTTATGGGATTGAAGCCGAATGGCGGAAACGCGCCGACGGCGTGGTTCCGGCGAAGCCGAAAGCCCGGCCCGAAGGGCAACGCCCAAACCTTATCGACATTTCCATGTATTGACACTGTAGATACGTTCACCCATATTGCGGTCATGGCAAAAACTCGTCTCGCCCCTTCCGAATCTACCCGCTCCGCGTCTCCTGCCGTCGCGGCCCGCGCATCTACGTCCGAGGCCAAGGGCAGCATCAACTTGCGGATCGAGACCGACACCCGCCAGCTCATCGACGATGCGGCGGCGGTCCTCGGCAAGACGCGCACCGAGTTCATGGTGGAGAGCGCGAGGCGACAGGCGGTCGATGTGCTGCTCGACCAGCGCCTGTTCACACTCGATCCGGAACGCTACGACGCCTTCATGCGGGCGCTCGACAATCCGCCTGCACCGGGGCCTAAGCTCAAGGCTCTGCTACGCCGGACCCCGGCATGGCAGAAATAGACGAAGCGGCGGACGATCCCGAATTGCCGCTATCGCCTCCTGTTCCCCTGGCTGCTGAACACGATCTTTCCGAGTTCGACTGCGGCGAGCCGGTGCTGAATGACTGGCTGCGTCATCGGGCCTTGAAGAACGAAAGCCGGTTCTCGCGCACATACGTCGTGTGCGAGGGCAATCGGGTCGTCGGCTATTTCTGCATTTCAGCGGGATCGGTCGAACGGGGAGCGGCTCCCGGTAAGGTGAGGCGCAACGCCCCGGACGTGATTCCGGTTTCGATCATCGGTCGGCTGGCTGTCAGTCTTGACCATGCGCGCAAGGGTCTCGGCGCGGACCTGCTTTCGGACGCATTGCGCCGGATCGCGCTGGCCTCGCAAAGCATCGGCATTGGGGCTGTGATGGTCCAGGCCAAGGACGATGCCGCCAGACGCTTCTATCTGCGCTGCGCGGAGTTCATCGAATATCCCGAGGACAGCCGGACGCTGTTCCTGCCTATCGAAACGGTGGTCGCGGGCTTCGGCTAGGTGCCCCTCTATCTGGCGGGCTGGCCGACGCCGCTCGCCAGCCGCGCCAAGGCGGACATGCCCGCGAAACCGCCTCCGACGACACAGAAGATTTGCCGCCAGATGTCGGACGGCACGGCTTCCTTGGTGACGCCATGGACCAGCGCATAGCCCGCAACGGCAGCGGGGGCGGCGAAGATCAGCGCGACGATCAGGCGGACGATGGGAATGCGAATCGTCTCGAACAGCACCGCCAGAACGCCGAAGGCAATGCCTGCGGCGAACAGGCCGACCAGTCCCGCGCCGATCAGGCCGGAGCCGGTCTGGTAGGCGAATTGCGCGGCGGTCAGACCAAGCATGAAAGGCAGCGCATAGACGGCGAGCGTATAAGCGATGACACAAAGAAGCGCGACCAGCGCTACGCTCATGAACATGACTGCGACCATGATCTTTACCTTTGTCCTACTGCACCGCCTTTCGTGCAATCGTTACGAAAACTGCTGCGCGCTCTAAAGGTGCCTCTATGTCCTTCATCTGTCGAGGTCATCCGGCCGCGCGGGGTAGCCGCGCGGCCGGATTTTTTTCCAATTGAAGGCCGGGACCGCTGACGCGATCCCGGCCGGTGCTTCATTCCGCCGCGACGGTGAAAGGCTCGTCCTCCACGGTTTCGGCGTTGTCGGCCTCCGGCAGAACTTCGGCCTCCATGGCGGGTGCCTCCTGCTGCGCGTCGGCCAGCCACGCAGGCCGCTCGGTGCGCAACAGAGGCGGAAGCCATCCGGTTCCGGCCAGAAGCCGTTCGGCGGCTTCGGCCATCTCCGGCTTCTTCTTGCCCGCGATACGCTCGGCTGCCTCGTCGCCAAGGGGTTCGCGCACGGCGGCGAGGATATGAGCCTTGGTCACGCGACCGAGATAGGCCCGCACGGTGGGCGTCCAGTGCGCCGTCATGTCAAGCGCAACCGCCGTCGCCAGCCTGTCCGCCGTTTCGTGGGCGCGGCGCTTGTGCTGCTCCCACGGCACCTTGACCGCATTGACGGTCTGCGCGGCGCAATGGGCGAACAGCGCCATGACGCTGGCATGGTCCAGCCCGGCAATGAAGCCCCAAAGGTCCGACACGTCGCGCGGCATGTCCGCCGCCCATCCGGCATGACGATCCGCCAGCGCCTTCGCCGCTGCCGTGTCCTCGATCCCATCCGCATGCCCGCCAAGGCTGGCGCTGATCGGACGGATTTCGAGGCAATGCGCTTCCCCGCTACCACGATAGAAGGTCTGCGCGGCGAGCGCATGGGTGACAGCGATCAAGGCCATGTCCGGCTGCTCACCAAGGGCGAGACGCAGGCCAAGCGTCCGGTGGGCGGTCAGGTCGCGGATGAGAAGGTCGGAAATCGGCTTGCCGTCTTCCTCCGCTTCCTCGTCCTCGATGTCGAGCGCGGAAACATGGTTCCCGTCCTCGTCATACTCGCCGTCCTCTCCGATGATCTCGCCATCGCCGTTAACGCGAACGCCGTCGATGATGGTTTCGCCGTCCGCGCCTTCTTCTTCCTCCGGTTCCGGGGCCTCGTCCTCGGGTCGGATGAAACCGCGCTCGATGCGGACGGCGCCGTCATGGTTCAGAACCACGAAAACCCCGCCGCGCCCGATCTCGTCGGGATCATAGGCATGGCGCAGCCCGTCGATGCGCTCGATCTCGGCTTCAAGCTCCGCAAGGCGCTGATCCACCTCGGGCGGCAGGTCCTCGTCCGCGTCCTGCCATTCCGCCGACAGGTGCTCAAGTTCCTCTTGCGCGGCATCGTAGGCGGCTTCCTGCTCCTCGGATAGCTCCACCCCCTGCGGATAGGTGCGGCGCATGCCATGGGCGTGGGGCCAGTCGATATAGGCCGAAACCCATTTCCATCCCTCGGCCTCCTGAACCTCGGCGGCGATCCGTTCCAGCTTGTCGAGGGCAAGCCGGTCCAGAAGCGCTGCATCCTCGTAGAAGCCGCCGCGATCCTCGGTGAACAGGTCGCGGATGATGTAGCCGCCCGCCTCGGTATAGGCTTCCGGCCCGACAAACACCGCGCGCCGATCCGAAGCCGCCACGTTGCTCGCGGTCAGATCGCGGCGGATGATCCACGGTTCCTTGTTATAGGACAGGTTTTCGTAAACCTGTTCCTGCCGGTCGTGATCGTCGGTGATGGCGAACGCCTGCAACTGGTCCATGGTCAGCCCGCCGTCGCGGTAAATCTGAATGAGCTTGGGGCTGACGGCTCCAAGGCGAAGCCGCTGCTTCACCACATGCGCGCTCGTGCCGAACCGGGCCGCAATTTCCTCCGCGCCCCATCCGCGATCTTCGGAAAGCTCGCGGAACTTCTCGAACTCGTCGGCAGGGTGAAGGTTTTCGCGGTTGACGTTCTCGTCAAGGCTGATCTCGGCGGCATCATTCGCCGTGTCGATGACGCAGCGGACCGGCTCGGTCTTTTTGATCTCCTTGCGCTTGGCGCGCAGAAGCTGCGCCAGCCTGCGGCCTTCTCCGACGCTGACCAGATAGAAACCGGTCGGCTCGCCTTCCGCGTCAAGCTCCGGCTCCACCACAAGGTTTTGCAGGATACCCTTGGCGGCGATGCTCGCCGCCTTCCCCTCGATAGACGCCTCGCTGTGCGGGGTCTTCCGGGCGTTCTTCGGGTGCTTCTTGAGCTTGTTGAGCGGGATGAAAACCGTTTCGCCATGTTCGGGAACGGTCGTGATCTGTGCATTGTTCGTCATGATCTTGATCCTTTTGGCTTGGGTTGGAGCGCAGCGCTGCGCTGCAACCCTGGCCGTCGCCGAGACCGGGGGGTGCAAGGCGCAAGGGTGGACGGGCGGAGGGGGATCACCCGGCCTGCACGAAGCGGATCGAAGTCATGACGAAGGTGCGAGAGCAGGCATCCGCGCGGAAGGCTGGGGATACCGCCCGGCCGCCCTTGTGCCGCGCCAGGGGGCAGCGCCCCCAAGCGCTCGCCCGGCCAAAGCGAAGTGGAGGCCCGGCACAAGAATCGGATCAGGAGGTGAGAGGTCTGAAAGCCGGAAGTCCTGACTTCCTGATCGCAGCTTCATCTTGCGAGAGAAGAGAGTAGAATGTGAGCATCATCGGGTGATCGGCAGTGCGGCTTTGCCATGACCGAGGAACGGAACCGGGAGATTTTGAAGCGTCGTCGAGCTGGCGAGACCTTCGCCGCAATCGCGCGCGACCATAGTGTGTCCGTCCCACGCGTCCGCCAGATATTCGAACGCGAGGAAAGAAAGGATCTACGTCGGAAAGAGCTGGCGGAGGCCGACCGCCGTGCCGATCAGCCGAATCTGCTTCATCTCGACCCCTGGGTGCGGCAACTCTTGGCCGAGTTCTGCGGCAAGGCGGAGTTCACGCCGGATGATGTCGAGAGACGGGGCTTCTGGCGAAGCAACTTCTCCTGCGAGGAGCCGGTCTGGCGCGCGATCGTGAAATGGATGGCGCTCGCCGGCAAACAGCCGGCGAAACTGCCCTTTAGATGGACGATCGAGGAATGGCAGGAGCACGATTTCGGAGATGTGCCCAAGCGCCCCTGAGCCGAAGCGTCTCACGCGCCTGCGGGGAAACGCGGGTCGGATACTTGGGCGCGAGGAAGGAACGGGCGCTTATTCGGGTTTGCAGAAGAGCGCCCGGAACAGGTGCTCCGATCGCTCAATGCCCTCATCGGTCAATATGACGGATTTCGCCTTGCTGATCGGATTGCTGATATATCCCTTTTCATGCAGCCGGTTCATGGCATCCCAATCGAAGCCCTTCCATGAGCGGCCATCTCGGTCGAGTGAGAGGAAAAGCAACGCAAGGATTGCATCGTCTATTTTTTCTTTGTCGATCTCCATGATTCGATACCCGCTGCGTTCCATGGTGCGGTTGGTCGGTGAGAGAGCGGCCGCACCATGATGACCATCAACATTCATGCCTACGTCTATTTTATAGGGTCATGGAGGGCTATGGAGTAGACATAGTTCTCATCGCTATCCCGCATGGCCCGCCAAACACCGCCGATTGCCCTCGATAGCCCGATATTTCCGCCGCTGCGCTCCCAACGGACGGCACTGAAAACTCCTATTTTACGCTATATCTCGATATATCTTGAAGTTATGGCAGCAATCGACCCATCGCGGTCATTTAGAAGTTCCATCTCGCCGGTCGAAAGCAGCCATTTTTATGAGGACGCTACGTCTTTGATGAAATCCTCGCGTCTTGTGGTGCATCAACTCGGTAACCATCGAAGTAGCTTCCACCGTGATTAGCCAATTCCTGATCTGTCAGTGACAGGAGTGCGGTCTTGTTGCCTTGCACGGCGTCTGTGAACGCTTCGGCCGCGATGATCGCGAGTTTGGGATCATGCCGCTGCAAGAGACGGGGGCCCCACTTTCCTTTCCCGGTCCATTGATTGCGCCCGAGCAGAATGAGATCGATCAGGCGGGGATAGAGTTGCGCCGCAATGGCAGCAATTTCGTTGGTGGGTCTTTCGGCACGAAGATCATCGGCAAGATCGCTCAGAACATATCGCATGGTGTCATACTGCATCCCAGTCAGCGGCTTGGGTCCCCGACCAAGGATACTTCGTGCATGTTGCTGCATGGCATTGGCATGCCCCGACGCGTTGCCGACAATCACGCCATTCGCAACCATGTCGACGATTACCGGTGCGCCGCCCTCTATGTCCTTTTCGATGAAGTAGGCCAGTGTCTCCGCATCGTGCACGAAAGCTTCAATGGGGAAGCCATCCAAGACGAAGGATTCTCGCCACGCTTGTTCCAGCTTCGGATAGACGACGACCAGATCGATGTCGGAGAAATCGTTTCCTTCACCGCGCATGATCGAGCCCGCCACAAACAAGTGCGATGCTCCATTGAACCGCGTAGCAAAGCATTTCCGCGCTGCCGATAACGCGGCGTCGATGCGTCGTTGTTGGTGCCGCATGCTGTCGTCCTCCTCGACGTGCGACGCGGCAGGCACAAAAAAACCCGCTCGCATCCGGCGGGTTGATCATTCTCGTCTGAAGCGGCTCTAGCTCATGACGTGACCAAGCACCGCGTGGCGGTGGTAGTGGAGGTCGAAACTGAGAGCATCCCATTCATGAGCACACGCTATCGCTTAAGCCGGAATTGTCAATCACTCCCCAGAGCTACCATGCCTGCTTTCCGAGAGGACTCCATGAAACCGGCGGGCGGGAGCCGGAGCCCCCGCGCGCCGTTGGCTCAATTGGCCTTGGCGTAGAGCTTTCGCGCGATTTCGAGGATTTCCTCGGGGTGATAGTCGGGGATGAAGGCGCTGGCGACACCCTCGGCCTCGTATTGCGGGCCACCCGTCGGCGGGCCGTCGATGATCTCCAGCGGTCCGGAGCCGTCGAGCGCCTCGCCCTGCCAGATATCGCCGATCTCGCGATAGTCGTCCGGGCTGAAGCGGTAGAGCCGCCGGTGCATGCCCTCGGCGAGGAAGGGCTGGCTTTCCGGGATCTCGACGCCCTCGATATTGGGGATCGGCAGCATCTTCTTCATGTCGACGCCGGTCAGCTTTTCGAGCGCCAGCGCATAGGCATGGGCATGCACGCCGCCGCGCGTGAACAGATAGCCGAGCATGTGGCGCGCGGCGGGGTTCTTGGTCATCTCGTAGACGCGCAGCTTCACGGTGCGCGCGCCGTTCTCCAGGAAGAAGTTGTGCAGCAGATCGAGAACGAGATTACCGGAGTTGAAGATGTAGTCGCCGCGCCACGGCTGTCCAAGCGCATTCGTCGCCATCACGCCATGCGGGCCGTTGATGTGAAAATTCGGGCCGGCACCGGCCGCGCCTCCGAACAGGTCCTTGAAAATGGCGTCGCCCTTCGACACGTCTCCCTTGGGCTCGGCGCCGTGCAGCAGCCCGTTCACCGCCGCCCCCACCAGCTCGATATGGCCGAGCTCTTCCGTCGCGATATTGGCGATCAGGGCGTAGAACGGCCTCAGCTTCTCGCGCTGCCGGAAATTGAAGCTCTGGTACATGTAGGTGTTGAGCGTCGTCATCTCGCCGAAACGGCCGCCCATCAGCTCGTTGACGGCGGCGGCGGCCGACGGATCGGGCTCCTTCGGCAGCGGCATCTCGACCTGAAGCTTGTCGATTCTCAGGAACATGGCGCACCTCCTTAATCACGCTGTTGCGCCCGAAAATCTTGACTCCTTTCATCAAGAAATGGAAAGATATGGTTGCTATTCCTTCGATAGGCGTTGCCTATCATTGAGACTGGAGCAGCCCTTGTCCTTCAGCGGTCTGTCGCTTCGCGATCTGGAATATCTCGACGCGGTCGCGCGGCAGCGCCACTTCGGGCGCGCCGCCGCCGAGTGCGGCGTGTCGCAACCGGCCCTGAGCGCCCAGATCAAGAAGCTCGAGGCGATCATCGGCGTGACCGTGTTCGAGCGGTCTCCGCGGCGCGTGCTGATCACCGCCAAGGGCGAGGAAGTGCTCGTCCGCACGCGCAACATCCTGCGGGAGGCCCGCGCGCTGCTCAACGAGGGGCGCGAGCGCCCGCCGCTGGCCGGCCCGCTTCGGATCGGAGCGCTGCCCACGCTCGGCCCCTATCTCCTGCCCAGCCTGATCGAGCCTTTCAGGCGGGAGTGGCCGGACGTCGAGTTGCTGATTTCCGAGGACCTCACCGACGCGTTGCTGAAAGGCGTCAAGTCGGGCGAGTTCGACGCGGTGCTTCTCTGCCGCTACGCGGACGACGGCGGAATCCTCGTTCAGCATCTCTTCTTCGAGCCGTTCCTGATCCTGCATGCGCGCGACCGGCATGTCGAATGGCCGATCGAGGGGCTGTCGGCCCAGGTCATCCTGCTGCGCGAAGGCCATTGCCTGCGCGACCAGGTGCACGAAGCCTGCGGTCAGGACGTCGCCTATTGCGGGCGCCGGGCGCAAAGCCTGGAGATGCTGCGCTCCATGGTCGCGGTCGGCGAGGGATGCTCCCTCGTGCCGGCCCTGGCGGCGCAGTCGCTGGATCGTCCCGACGGCCTCACTCGCTGCGCCGCCATACCGGACCCGGCGATCGGCCGCGATGTGGTGCTTGCCACCCGCCGCTCGGACGGCCGCACCCGCGAGCTTGCCGCCATCCGGGCGCTGATCGGCGGCATCGCCGCCAACCTCTTGTCGGACGCGCCGCGGTGACGCTTGGCGCCGTAAACATCTTTGATTATATTGAAGGCAACAAAAGGTTCATCATGTCTCGACCTACGGCCATGACGGTCCGCATCAGCGGTACCTTGAGCGATTTCGTGGCAGCGAACGTTGGTGAGAACGGCTCCTACGAGAATATCAGCGAGTATGTTCGTGATCTGATCCGTCGCGACAAGGAGCGAGTGGAGAAGGAATCGTTTGACCGGTTGAAAGCCGAGCTCCCCCATGCTTTCGCAGCACCAGAATCCGCATACAGGCCGCTAACTGCGGCCGAAGTCATCGCGCGGAACCGGATTTAGCTGGATGGCCGTCTGTCGGATGGTGACATCGGCATCGTCACCATCCTGCGTGAGCGCGTGCACCAGATCGATCGCTTTTGCGAGGATTTCGGTTTGTGAGGCTGCGCTAGAACGCATCCGGTCGGCCACTCCCGACGCTGCGATGTCTACTCGGTGATTTCGGGCTCGACGAGTTTTGCGAGCTTGTGCAGGGAGTCCTGCCAGCCAAGATAGCAGGCCTCGGCGGGGATCACGTCGGGCACGCCCTGCTGCTCGATGTTCACTTCCGTACCGACGGACACGGCCTTCAGGTTCACGGTGACCTTCATCTCGCCCGGCAGGCCGGCGTCGTCGAAGCTGTCGGTGTAGACGAGGCGCTCGCCTGGGACGAGCTCCAGATAGGTTCCGCCGAAAGAGTGGCTGTGGCCGGTGGTGAAGTTCCGGAACGACATGCGGTGATGGCCGCCGACCTTGGCGTCCAGCTCATGAACGGTGCAGACGAACCCATATGGCGGAAGCCAGCTCGCAACCGCATCGGCTTCGAGGAACGCGCGATAGAGCTTCTCCGGCTTGGCGGCGACGACGCGATGCAGACGGATCGTGCTGGGCATGGATCTTCTCCCTGTGGTTCGGTTGCCTTCGGCGGGCAGCCATTGGCTGCCTGGATACGATAACGACGAACGGACGTGCGGGATCCGGCATCGCACCGGGCTGAATGGATCCGCTATTGCCGCGGATATTCGAGCTGCATGGCGACCACGTTGCTGGTGCGCGCTCCATAGCGGGCGGCGATCGCGTCGAGCGCATGGTCGAGAGCGTTGGCCGGCTTCCGGTCGGGAAATGTCGGCACGCGCCGGTCGGCCGGCCAGTCTATGCCGGATCGGTCGGGAATGATACGGATGCCGTTGCAGCTCTCCACCGCACCCGGCGAGGCGGCGTAGGTCGTCGCATTCGATCGATAGGTTCGCGACCAGGCATCGGCGACCAGGGCAAGCGATACCTCGTCCATGCCCGGCTCGAGACGGACGCCGAGTTCCTCCCGGTTCCAGACGGCGAGCCTGTTGGCGAAAACGGTCGTCGCAAACGGACGGGTGAGCCCGAACGCGCCGCTTGCATGCCGCGTATCCCACGTTTCGAGGCCGAGGTCGCGTGCGACCACCTCCGCCCTGGCCCGGCCGGCGATCGCCTCGATTAGCGTCAGCATCATCGGCATGGACGCGGTGATGCCGGTCGTCGTCGTCACGCCGGCGTCCGAGACCAGGCGCCGGTCCGCCACGTATTCGATCGTCGGGCTGCGCTTCAGCATCTCGTCGAGATAGTACCAATGGGTCGTCGCGCGCTTGCCGTCCAGCAGTCCGGCGGCGGCGACGACTTTCGCGCCGGCGCATATGCCGATGATCGTCGCCCCCTTTCTCGCCTGGTCTCGGAGCCAGGCGATCGCCGCCGGATCGTCGTCGCGGCTCATGGCCGGCACGATGACATAGTCCGCTCCTTCGGGGTGCGCCGCGTCGAACGCCGCGATGGTCGCATCGGGTTGCACGACGAGCGCCGGGAAAAGCCGCACCGGTCCCGGCCCGGTCGCGAGCGACACCACGTCGGCGACATTGGCGCGTTTCAGGACGCCGTAGGGCAGCAGATAGTCGGTCGTCTCGGTGGCATCGTTGAGGCCGACGATGGCGGCCAGCGGCCGCTGGCGCTTCGGCGGCTTCAGCGCGGCGAGCGTGGCCGCGATCTCCTCCTGCGGAACGGGCGGCGGGATCGAGGCGACCGGGGCAGGCGGCAACGTGGCGAGCCACACGCCGAAACCCGCCGCGGAGAGGGCGGCCAGCCCGAGAACGCCCCACACTATGGACCGAGGGTTCATGGCTTCCTCACGATAGCGGTCGTCTTCCGACGGTCGATGCAGGATAGCGAGACGGCCGGCTGGCAGGAATGACAAAAGGTGGCTATTTTCTGCCAAATGCATCACGTCGCCTTCATCGTCTATCCGGGTTTCGAACTGCTCGACGTCTCGGGACCGGCATCGGTCTTCAACGGCGCCAATCGCGCCCTGCGCCAGCGCAGGAAGCCGGCGTTCTACAAGGTCGTGCTCGCGTCGGCCCAAGGCGGTGCCGTCGAAAGCAGCAGCGGCATTGCGCTGGAAACACGTCCGATCGCCGACCTCCGGCCGGATGAAGCGCAGACGCTTTTGGTCGCGGGAGCCGAGCGGGAACCCCTCCTGCCGGCAATGGCCGATCCGGCCTTGCGGGCAACCCTCCCGGCGCTGGCCGGGAAGGCCGAGCGGTTCGGCTCGGTCTGCTCCGGCGGCTTCGTCCTGGCCGCGCTCGGGCTGCTCGACGGCCGCCGCGTCGCGACGCACTGGGATGCCTGCAAACCGCTGGCCGAGGCCTTTCCGAAGATCTCGGTCGATCCCGAAGCCCTCTACGTGGTCGACGGCGCGCTCTGGACCTCGGCCGGGGTGACCACCGGCATCGACATGGCGCTGGCGATGATCACGCACGACCTCGATGCGTCGATCGCCGGCGAGGTCGCCAAGCGGCTGGTGCTCTATGCCCGGAGGCCCGGCTACCAGTCGCAGTTCAGCCCGGTTCTCCAGGCGCAGGCAAAAGGCGACAGCCCTTTTGCCGAGCTGATCGGCTGGATGCAGACGAACCTCGACGCAGCCCTGGACGTGCCGTCGCTGGCAGCCCGCGCCGGGCTGTCCGAACGCACCTTCCATCGCAAGTTCGTGGCGGCGACCGGCGAGACGCCGGCCCGCTTCGTCGAGATCCTCCGGCTCGACGCCGCGCGCCTGCTGCTCTCGCGGGGCGGTTCGCTGAAATCGGTCGCGGCGCAAGTGGGGCTTTTCCCGCCCGCGCGCCTCGCGGAGGCCTTCGAGCGCCGCTTCGGCGTCGCCCCGCGACTGTTCCGCGACATGCACGCGGAACTGTAGGCGCTGAAAGGCAACTTCGGGCATAAAGCCGGAAATCGCTATTGCGGGCTTCGGTACGTGCGTGGTCAAACCCTTAGTCCGTCACGGGAGCTAAAGCGGTCAGTCCTGTCCGAGCACTTTCATGCGTTCTTTATGTGCGTCGATACGCCGGCGCCGGGCCCGTTCAAGGACGTAGCCCATCAAGACGAATAGCGCGCCGGGAAGGCCGAACTCTATGCCGGATTCCAACATGAACGCGCTCCCCCCTTGCGGGTCGGAAATGAAGGCGCTTACAGCTCGCCCATTTGTAAACAGGGTATAGAATCCTCCGACTACCAGAGCGCAGATAAGGAATATTAGCGGTATGGCGACTATAAATCCTGCAATAGCATTCAATCTTCTTGTCATGGAAACTATAAGTAGGAAGCCTATTACAATGATAATGGCGTTTATCGCCAGGTAATTTCTCATCATATACATATAATAGTCTTGCATTTGCAGTTTTCCTATATGAGTATGGGAGTATTCTATACAACTTATGAAATACAGAAAGATGATTTTTTTACTTACATTGGTCAGATCACGTAATGGGCGTTTTTATGAGGTCCGGACCGGTATTCCGAGCAACGCCTCGTCCGGAAGAAGTGAGCCGACTTGCATCCAGATCGGTAAATAAGGGGGCAATCAAAAACCCGGCATACGTCGGCACTTCGTCCGTTGCCAGCAGCGCGAAGGCAGGTCAATAAACCATGTGGTGAGCCGTGTATTCACTGCTCGAAGGTTGATGAGGAACCATGCCGGCTGATTTTCCAAGCTTATGTTGGTCTCGACCGGCGACGGACCTATTGCGGACCGTCGCCGGAGATGTTGTCCGCTCAGCCGTTTTCCAGCATGTAGCCGACGTAGCGCTTGGAATCGATCGGATCGAAGCCGAGGCGAGCTCGCAATTTCTTGCGTAGCTTGCTGATGTGACTCTCGATCACGCTCTCCTCGACCTCTTCGTTGCAGAAGCCATAAACGAAGCCAAAGATCTTTTCCTTGGTAACGCGCTTGTTCTGGTTGCGAACCAGGTATTCCAGAATCCGGCGTTCGCGGCGCGGCAGCACAAAGGGCTCGCCGTTCACTTCCGGGTCGCGGCCGTCGAAGAAGACGCGCATCGACCCGATGATCTTGCAATCGTCGGTCTGGCTGCCGGCCCGGCGCTGGATGGCGCCGGCCCGGGCAATAATCTCTCGGACGTGAACCGGCTGTCGGACGACGTCATCGACGCCGACGGCAAACAGATTCAACGTCTGCTCGAGGCTGGGAACATCGCTGAAGGCAATCAGAGGAGCACCGCATCTCTCACGGATGATTTTCGGCACCGACTGACGATCTTCGCAACTGCCCAGCAGAAAGCCCTCGATGGTTAACAGGTCGCTGTCAGGTGCGGCCCCCATCCAGTCGCGGAACTCCGGCGATCGGAAGCCGATCGAGGAAACCCCTTCCCGTTCAAATCCTGACGTGTATCCGGAAGTAACAATCTTCCGGTCATCAATGATGACGAACATAGCTCACATTCCCCGTCAATCGACCTTTTTTTGTATTGATCAACGTCGGAGTAAGCTAGGTTGAGAAATGTAGTTCGGTCAACTTGTTGCAGCATGTATCTGGCATGCTTCTGAGTTTGTCATTATGTATATGGAAACGCTACCATTCGAATTTGTATGACAAACGCCGCAATTAAGTATCGAAAAATTCCATAAAATTATGCAATATTTTCAATGTAGTTCATTTTGTATTCATAATGTGATTCATGTATACGCCGATCGGTTTTCCGGTCAAGCCTGTCGCGCGATCCGTCTGGGGATTTACTTATTTCTCAGCTCGGCTTCCGGCCGCAAAAAGCGGCCGAGTTGGCTGTCCATTCACCGAAGCCGGCGCGCACCATGTTGCCGATAACAAGGCAGACGTATTGTTTCTGTGCCGGATTGTTGTTCGGTCCCGCGTGATAGCGGGCGACGGCCATGGTCCAGGTGTCGTGACGGTCGTGGAGCTCGTTGAGGAAGCGGGCAGCGTATTGGACGTTCTTGTGCGGATCGAACATCTCGGTCACCGAGGCGAAGCGTCCACCATGGTAATGGTGGTTGATCTGCATGCAGCCGAGATCGATGAGCCTGACGCCGCGTGCCCGTTCCGTTTCGAAGCGGTCGAGAGCATCGGAAAGACTTGAAGCCACATAGGGCTTGCCGGCAATGTTCATAGCCAAGGGCTGCAGGCCTTTCTTTCCCCCGCTCTCGGTCATGCCGACGGCATAGAGGACGCCGAGCGGAATGCCGAATTCGTCGGCGGCCGCCCGCATCTCACGCTCGCAGATGGTCAGTTCCTCGGCTGCCGCGCGGGCGAGGGAGCTACAGATAAAGATCGCCGCTAGAACCGCCAGCGCTGCTTTCTTCATGGATTGCTCCTTCCATCGGCTGCGAACGGGCAGGCATCTTGCCGCCACCGCTCGCGGGATCGTTTGAGCCTCGATCGCCGCCCGTCTGTGAGCCGGTCTGGCCGGACGACGCCTGGGTGCCGCTCCGGTTATCGCCGGTCATCTGGCCGGCGTCGGGTGCAGTCGAGGTGGTAATGGCGATGACGTCGGCCGTGTAGCCGGCCCCCCTCAGTGTCCGCGTCAACATGTCGCGGTCCTTGGCCAGGAGATCGGCGGTTTCCTGGCGGGAAGCCACCACTTCGAGTTCCAGCGACTTGTCGACGAGCCGCATCTTGAGCACGACAGCCCCGAGGTCTTCCGGTTCGAGCTTGATATGCAGCACCTTGAGCGGTCCGGCGGAATGCCGCGATGGCTCGGCCGCCTGTGACGCGGTTTCCGCTGGGGCTGGTTCGGCAACCGTAACCAGCTCTTCACCAACGGCCGTGGCGATCTGCTGTATGGGCGACAGGCGTGCCACCGGTTCGAAATGCGTCTCGCGGGTAACGATCGACATCTTGATGGGGGCAAGATCCGTCGTTTCCGGTTCGGTGGCGGTGGTGTCGCTCGCCCGGTCCAGTAGCGAAGACAACGCAGCAAAGGGATCTACTGCGTCGCCGGCCGCGGGATCGACCGCGTTGCTGCGAGCGAGGTCGAGGCTGGTGGTGGTGGGCAGCTCGACGCTCGACGGCCGACCGAGGCGGTCAGCGAGGTGAACAGGCTTCTCCGGCGAGGTGACCGGCATGTCGCCATCTTCCGTAGGGGGCGAAACGAGCGCCGAGAGATCCATGGGCGCGACAGGCTGTGCCGGATGGTCGGACGCGCCGCTTCCGAAAATGGTCTGCCAGGCAAGCACCGGCTCGGTGCCTGCCGAGGGCTCCGTGCCTTGCAAAGCATCACCAGCCTCCGGCATTGCGTTCGCCTTGTCATCCTTGGACCCGGCTCGGTTGCGAATGCCCGGCAGGTCATGCTTGGCGGCAGCGCCAGGAAGCGCTTTTGCTTCCTTGTCGGATGCGCCGCAGGCGGTTTTCTCGTGATTGCCGAGCTGCTTCAACAGGGAGCGGAAAGCGGCCTGCCGGCTGTCGCCATCCTTTGGTGCGGCTTTGCTGACGGTCTTGTCGCCCGATTTGTCGGGGAGCGAGGCTGCGAGCGGAGTATCTATCCTGGTCATGGGCCGTTTGCCTTTTCGAGGAGGTCATCTGCGATCGAAAGGTCCGTTTCGGCGGTGCGCATGGTGCCGGTTACCCAGTTGTCACCGCGCTTTGTATCGGCAGCGACGACGGTCACCGGCTCAAGTGGGATTGGCGCCACGGGCCTCTCGCCGACGGCGGCAGCAACTGCGATGGCAGCATCCAGAAGGTCGGCGTCACGCCGGCCGAGCTGACGGTGATTGAGGCTGGTCAGGCGCTTTTGTACCTCGTCGATGTCCTTGCCGACGGTGATCGATGCCGCTGCGTCGTAAAGGCTGGCTCGCATGGCGTCACCGCCGCCCAATGGCGCCAGCTTCGCCGCGTCGGCCGCTGCCGAACGCGCCGTGCCGAGCTTGCCATGTACGACGGCGGCCTGGGCGAGCTGAAGGAACAGCGCTCGCTGGTTCTCCGGATCGGAAGACTTCAGGATCGCCTCAAGGCGAGGAAAGCGATCGTCACCATCGGCAATGCCGAGCCTGGCGATGGCCGTGGCAAAGCGCTGGCGAAAATCCTCAGCATAGATGGAGGTGCCGAAACGGCGCAGATACTGGCGAGACAGAAACTCGAAACGATCGAGATTGCCGGTCTGCGCAACCAGGAACACCTCGCGGCGCAAGGCTGCCTCTTCCACCAGGGTGCCGGGCATCAGCAGGCGAGCATCGTCGAGCAGGTGGATGGCCTTATTGAGATCCTCGCGGGCGACAAGACCGGCCTGAACCAGAGCCACCTGCCCCCCAAGCGACATGGGCAGGGTGCGAGCGTCAAGCGGCAGCAACCGTTTGCGGGCCTCGTCTTCCCGGTTTTCGATATAGGCGAGCGCCCCGGCGGCGAGATCGGCATCGACGGCGATTGGCGGCGTCAGGGCGAGGAGGCCGCGCATCAGTCTGGGGCTGCCACCGGAAAGCGTGAAGGTGACAGCCGCGCGTGCATTGCGCCCGTCGCGCCAGACGGCGGGATCGTCGGCCAGGAACTTTTCCTCCATGACCCGGAGCAACTCGCGCTGAGCGGCAACGGCGGTGGCGTTGCCGGTGGCGATCTGCGCTTGCAACGTCTGAAGTGCGCGCACCATTTCGAAGGGAGCAATGTCATCGGCCGTCAGGTCAGCGGCGGCGACGGGGCCGGTGGCCAGCAGAGAAACGAGGAGAAGGACGCGGCAGATCATGTTGGCGTCTCCCGGATCAGGATCTCGATGCGGCGGTTCTCCGGCGCTTCGGGGTCGCTGGCGTTTTTCAACCAATGATCCGCATAGCCCTCGATCTTCTCGAAGCGCGCTTCGGGCACGCCGCCACGGACCAGCATGTAATAGGCCATGTGGGCACGTGCGGTGGACAGGCGCCAGTTGTCATAGTCCTTGCTGTGGAACGGCCGGGCATCGGTATGGCCGCGCACGACGATCCTGCCGGGCCGCTCTTCGATGAGTTTTCCGATGGCGTCGATGGTGCGGATGAGTTCGGGTTCCGGTTCGGCCGAGCCGACGGCGAACATGCCGAATTTCCGTTCGTCCATCAGCGTCACCAGGAGCCCCTCTGGAGCGGCACTGACTTCGATGCCCGGTGTTGGACCGATGTTGCCGACGGCGGTCTGGATGTCGCGGCCGAGCGCTTTCGCGTCGGCGCCTCCCTTGGTCCCGGCGACCACAACCGAAGCCGGAGGCGGAGCGGATACAGGCTTCTCCGAGTCGATATCCATCGGTTTTTCGGAGCCGACAACCGCCGGTTTGTCCGGCTCGCTGACAGTCGACGATTTATCCGGTTTGCTGACGGCCGGCGAGGTCCGGTCAGGCGTGGACGGTTTGGCCACGGCTTGACTGTCTTTGGTCTCGGCAGGAGAGGCTGTAGGCGTCTGAGGCGCCGCCGCCACGGCTTCCGCGGGTTTTTCCAGACTGTCGACGGGCGGCTTGGCGATGGGAATGGGTGGGATGGTTTGTTTGGCCTCGATCTTTGCGACGGCGGCGGGCGGCGCTTCGGCCGGCGTATCAGAGGCTTTATCGGCCACGATATCGCTGCCGCCGGTCTCGTCGCCATCCTGCGGTACCGGTTTGTGCGACATTTTCCAATAGACCGGGTCGAAGGGATCTCGCTGGGCATTGCCGCCATTCAGGCCTGGTTCGCCTGACTGGCCGAGCGTCTCGAAGGCACCGACATTGTCGGCTGACTGATCGGGTTCCGAGCCGGCGACCAGGGCGGCCAATACCGCATAGGGATCTTCGAACAGCGCAGCCTCCGAGTAGCGCGGCTTTCGCTCGTTCGGTCTGTCGAGCGTCTGGCTATATCCCTCAAGGGTGTCGTCGACGCTTTTGACGGACGACCGCTGGTCCTTGCCGCTGGGATCCCCCTCTTTTTCCGTTTCGAGGGGGTCGCGCAGGCCTTTCTTGTCGACGGTCGCCTCCGCAAGCTTGATCGGATTGAAGTAGCTGGCGACCGCCTCGCGTGTCTTCTGATCCGTTGCGTTGATCAGCCACATCACCAGAAAGAAAGCCATCATCGCCGTCATGAAGTCGGCGTAAGCGATCTTCCAGACGCCGTGTTGGGGCGCCTCGGTTCTGCGATGCAGCGACCGACGGACGAAAATGATTTCCTGGGGCTCGGCACTCATGGTGCTTACTCTTCAATGGGAAGGAGACGTGCAACCCATTCCCGGAGGCGGGTTTCGATCAGTGTCTCGCCCGCCGTCACGACGATATCGGAGCGGTCATCGGGGCGAAAAGTGATGGCAGCGGCGTGTTGGTCCAGTCTTTCGGCCAATCGATCGAGCAGGTCGGCTGGACCTGTGATCTCAAGGGACGGCGCGGTGCCGTCGGACAACAGACGCTCGATGCAGTCGTTAAGGTCGGCGACCGATCGGTCGACCATTCGTTCGACGAGAAACGGCCTGAGGGCGCGGGCCGCCGCGACGCCGAGCTGTTCGCCAAGCGATACGAACCGCCCGTCGATAGCCGCCGCGATCCGTTCGGACTGCTCTTCGACCCAGGCTTTCCGAGAAGCCTCGTGTTCGGCTTGCAGCGTTCTTGCCTGTTCGGCGAGTGCCTCGGTCAATTGCCACTCGGCGTCGGCTCGCTCTTCAGCTCTTACAGCGGCAACCGCCTCAGCCACCCGGCGCTCGATTTCTTCGGCAATGGAGTAGCCGAGTGGTTCGATCGGCGGTTCGGCTTCAAGCTTCACCGGCGGCGGATCTGGCCTTTCGAGATCGAAGATGGCGAGGACGTCGATGGCCGAGCGGAGCATCAGGCAGCCTCCTCTTCACTCATCCACTGCCGGAGGATGCTGGCTGCCTGTTCCTCGTCCATCTCGACGAGCTGTTCCAGCACCTTGAGCGGCGAGTTGCGCATGCGGGCGTTCATGTCTTCGATCAGGTGCTGCATGTTCCCGGCACCTTCGCCGCTTGGAAGCGCCGCCTGGCTGGCACCGGCGAGGGAGGCAACCGCCTCGCTGGAAGCGTCGGCCAGCGCAGCCGTTGCTTCCGTCTCCTCGGTCTTGGTCTCGAGACGCGGAAGAAGAGCGTTCATCGCCGGCCGCAGGCCGAACCAGATGAGCAGCAATGCGACGGCAAGGATGGCGACCGCGTTAACGACGGTTCCAGCCTGACGCAGCAACACGTCCTTGAAGGTCAGCGGCGGTACCGGCTGCATGTCGGCATAATTGTCAGTGAAGTCGACGGCCGTCACCTGGATGTGGTCGCCACGACCTTGGTTAAGGCCCGCGGCAGAGGCAGCGAGGTTGCTCATTTCCTTCACGCGGGCGTCGATCGCCTCGGCGGTGGGGTTTTCACCGAGCGACTGGGCGATACGGGCGCGGTTGACTATGAGGGCAACCGACAGCGATTTCACCTGATAGCCGTCACTGATCACTTCCTTGGTGGTAGTGGAGATCTCGTAGTTGGTCAGCTCTTCGCGGCGCTGGTTTTCCTCGGTGGAGTGATCGCCGCCGTCGGCAGATTGGACGGTCTCCTCCGGCAGATTTTGTTCGACCGTGGTCGGTGGATTCTGACTGGAGTTTTGCGAATTGCCGCTCTCTCGCACGGTGCGTACCGAGCGTTCGACACGCGATTCCGGATCGAACAGGGTCTGGTTGGTGTGCGTGCGGTCGGTGTTGAGCTCGGCGGCGACGCTGATCTGGAAATTCTCCGAACCGAGGTAGGGCGTCAGCGCATGACGAATGTTGGCCTCGATGCCGGTGGCCACGGTGCGCTCCAGGCGGTTGGTCTTGCTGCCGGGCAGCGTCGTTGCGTCCTCACCGGAGGCGAGCACGCTGCCTTCGGTATCGAGGACGGTAATGTGATCGACTCCAAGTCCGGGTACGCCGCCGGCGACCAATTGGCGGATCGCCTCGGCCATCCGCACGTCGTCAGGCACGTCGGTCCGGATGATCACCGAGGCCGACGGTGGCTGCTGGTCGCGGCGGAAGGATCCGCGATCGGGCAGGACGATATGGACTCGGGCCGCCTTGACACCCTTCATGGTCTGGATGGTGCGGGCGAGTTCGCCTTCGAGTGCCCGTACGCGCGTCACCTCCTGCATGAAGGACGTGAGACCGAGAGAACCGAGCTCGTTGAACAACTCGTAGCCGGCGGCAGCGCTCCGCGGCAGCCCTTTCTCGGCCAGCAGCATGCGCGCCTGCGAGGTCTGGGCCGGCGTTACGTAGACGGTGCCGCCATCGGCGCTGACATCGAAGGAAATGCCGGCATCAGTCAGTGCCGAACCGATCCGCGACGCGTCACCGTTCTCAAGGCCGGTATAAAGCACGGTGAATTGCGGGCGGCTCAGGTAATAGGCCGAGCCGGCGACCAGCGCCATCATGGTGACTGCGACCATCGCAAGCGCGGCGAGTCGCCGCGGCCCGAGGTCGAGGAGGTTGATCCAGAGGGTTTCGGCGTGTTCGCGAGCGGTCATCTGTCGATCTCGATGCGGTCCGTTGCGTCAGGGGGCGAAGCCGGCGAGCGGCTGGGTCGTCTAGGACTCAGTGTCGTTCGGCAAACTTGCGCGAGCATTGCCTCTAAAGAAAAAACCACGCCCCGGAGGGCGTGGCTTCCTTGCGACTTCGAGCGGGTGGTGTTCGCTCAGCCGCGGAACAGCGACAGAATGTTCTGGCTGTTGGAGTTGGCGATCGACAGCGCCTGGATGCCGAGCTGCTGCTGAGTCTGCAGCGCCTGGAGGCGCGTCGATTCAGCGTTCATGTCGGCGTCAACGAGCTGGCCGACACCGCGGTCGATGGCATCGGTGAGCGCCTTCACGAAGTCCTTCTGCGTGTCGAGACGGGTCTTGAGGGCGCCGAGGTTGGAGGCGGCGTCGGTCAGGCCGTTCAACTGCGTGTTGACAGCAGTGATAAGCTTCGTCAGGTCACCCTGGCGGTCGGCTTCGGTCGCGGCTGTCAGAGCGGAGATGTCGATCTTGGCGATCGAGTTATCGGAGCTCGCGCCGGCCGTGGTCAGGCCGACGATGGAAGCCTTGTCCATGATGCCAGTGGCGCCAGCGGCGGCCGTATCATACAGCAGGCTGCCCGCGATGTCGTAGTTGACGGTCTCGATCGTGATGGCCGAGCCAACGCGCGAGAAGGATGCCACCAACTGCTTCTGGGTACCAGCGGCCGGATCGGCGGCCAGCCAGTTCTCGCTGTTGAACACCGAGGACGAGGCAACCGACTGGATCTGGTCGAGGCGGGTCTTGATTTCTTTCTGGATCTTGCCCAGGTCGACGCCCGGCTCCTTGGCGGAAACCAGCAGCTTGCCGATCTCGGTCAGCTGATCAACCGTCGATGTGAGAGCGGTGTACTGCACGTCGACAGTCGCAGCGGCAAGACCAAGGCTGTCCTGCACGGCCGACAGCGACTTGTTGTCGGAGCGCATGGTCGTGGCGATCGACCAGTAGGCGGCGCCATCGGAGGCGGTCGAGATACGCATACCCGTGGAAATGCGGTTCTGCGTCGTGTCGAGCGACTTGCTGGTGTTCGAGAGGGTCTGGAGGGCGGTCATTGCCGCAGCATTGGTCAGAAGGCTGGCCATTTTCGTATGTCCCTTTTGTGGATTAGTGAGATGGGACATTCCGGGTTTTCACCGGGATGGCAGGAGCGGCATCATGCCCTTGGATCCTCTTGGTTCGCTGAGCGATCCAACCTGCCATGGCTTCACTCTGGCCGATGAGGCTTGCGCGAAGCTGACGCGCCGCGAGGTGGCTTTTGGACCGCTTTCCAGGGCGGAAATGCTTGTGCCGAAATGCAAAAGCCCGCTCCGAGAGTGGAGCGGGCCTTACTGGCCGAAAACGAATCTGGCTAGAAGAACGAACGGACCAAGCCGCCGATCAGCATGTTCCATCCATCGATCAGCACGAAAAACAGAACCTTGAAGGGGAGCGACAGCACGGTCGGCGGCAACATCATCATGCCCATGGACATGGTGAGCGTCGCCACGATCATGTCGATCACCAGGAAGGGCAGGGCGATCAGGAAGCCGATTTCAAAACCGCGCCGAAGTTCGGAGATCATGAAGGCAGGGATCAATACCCTGAGTGGTGTCACACCGCCGTCCGACTTGATACCGAGATGCTCGGCGGCGAGGTCGTCGAACAGCTTTAGATCCTTGTCTCGGACGCGCTGGGCCATGAAGTCGCGGAAAGGGTTCGAGATCTTTTCGAAAGCGACCTCTTCGGAAATCTCGTTGCGGGTCAGTGGCAGCACGCCGTCGGTCCAGGCCCGGTCGAAAGTCGGTGCCATGACGTAGAAGGTCATGAAAAGCGCCAAGCTGATCAGGATCAGGTTGGCCGGCGTCGTTTGCAGACCGATACCCGAGCGCAGGAAGGACAGGGCGACGACGATGCGGGTGAAGCTCGTCACCATGATCAACAGGCCAGGCGCCACCGACAGGACCGTCAGGAGCGCAACCAGTTGGACAATGCGACCGGAAGCCGTTCCCTCGCCAGAGGGGATCAGCGAACTGAGGTCGGGAATCCCGGCGTCGAGACCGGGGATCTGGGCGAGTGCCGGCGCGCTCATGACGAGCAAGGGAGCGATCGACAGAAGACCGACGAGCAGAGGTTTCTTCACTGGACGACCAGACTTTCGATGATGAGATCCTTCACATCGCCTCCCGAACGGATGGCAACGCGATCCTTGAGGTCTTCGCGCAAGTGCTGAAGCTGTGTGGCGCCATCGAGCTGCCCGATCTTCAGCGTCTTCAGAAAGGCGAGGAGATCTTCCGAGATTTTCGCAGAGATGATCTCAGAGTTGGGCATTTCGTCCGCGAAGACGATCGCGGCGTCGAGACGCAACCACACGTTGGCAGGCTCGGTGAGATTGGTGACGATCGGCTTCAGGCGATAGAGCCGGGATGTCCGTGGATCGCTTTCGCCGGTCGTGACCGTGCCCTGCTGTTTGGCAGCGTCGGCGATCTGGGCGTAGTGGACGAGATGGGTGCCGAGGCCGAGGCCGGCTGCCATAGCCAGCACCGTCAGGAAGAGTGCCGGCTTCAGCACGAGGCCGCGTTCGGGCCGCGGCAGTCGGCGCACCTCGGTATCGACCTCGGGTGGTGCCGGCTCGCGGGTAGGGGGGGACGGAAGCTTGACCATGCTGTCTCTCAGAAGGGAGCTACGCGATCGTAAAGCTGATGGAGAACACCTGGCTGCTGCACTTCGGTCAGCCGGCCACGGCCACCATAGGAAATGCGTGCCTCGGCAATCTTCTCGTAGGGCACGACGTTGTTGCCGGAAATGTCCCGCTGACGAACGATGCCCTGGATATTGACGACCCGCATCTCGAAGTTGACACGCATTTCCTGCGAACCGGAGATGATCAGGTTGCCGTTGGGCAGAACGCTGGTGACCACGGCCGCGAGCGTCACGTTGATCTCTTCGGAGCGTTCGACGGCGCCTTTGCCTGTCGAGCGGGAGTCCGAATTGACGCTGCCGTCGAAGCTGGCGTCCGAGCCGTCGCCGTCGACGGAAAAGCCGAAGCCGGCGCCGATGCCGGCGCTGGACACGCGGGAACGCTCCGATGAATTGTCGAGCTCGGCCTTGTCGTCCATCCGGATGACGACGGTGAGGACATCGCCGACCTGGTGGGCGCGGGAATCGCGGAAAAGACTTTCCCCGCCACGAACGTAGGTGGAGTTGGGGTCGCGGAACATGACCGGCTCCGGCGCCAGCGCGTTGAGCGGCAGCGCGGCGCCGACCCGCGACATGGTCGGTTCCGTATTGAGGTCGTTGGTCGTATTGCAGCCGGCGAGTGCCAGGCCGGCAATGAGAAGCAGGGCGCGCTTCAAGGGGTATCTCCTTTGGCGGACAGCTCGGTCATGCCGGCGAGTGCGCTGGCGAGCTGGGAGGCGCGGGCGGGCTCCATCTCGTTGAGAATGGCGCTGGAGACGCGCGCGTTGAGCCTTGCGAGCACGGCGGCGGCCATATCGTCGTCAAGGGCGGTGAGCTGGCCGGCTGCGGCCTCCGGCCGCATCTTGGCGTAGATCGCCACCACGTCGTCGCGGGCGGCGGCGAGGAAATCCTCGCGCTTCTTGAGCCAGGCCTCGTATTCGGCCCGCTTCGCCTCGAGGGCGGCGATCCGCTCGGCGAGGCGTTTGTCGAGCGCTTCCAGGGTCGATTTCTGCCAGGCGTAGCGGGCATCGGCGGCGACGTCGCGGATGTTGACGCAATACTGGCGTGCCTCTTCGGTGAGCGCCCGCATTTCGAGACCCGAGTGGCTGGTGGCCGCGGTTTCGACGGGCGATACCGTCTTCGTCTCCGTCTCCGCCGCGATCACCGGGCAAAGCTGGACCGTCATGGCCGTAGCGAGCAGGCGAAACAGAATGCGCCGTCGGATCGACGTCATGCCGAAACCCCTTCAGTGCTTGATTTCATGTCCCGGAGGATCGCACCGCAGTCTTGCGCGGGGCTGGTCGCCGCCGGACGATCTCATATCAATTCGCGGAGATACCGACGCATCCGCTCATCGAGGTCTTTGCCGATGTCTCATCTGCATCGAGGGCATGAGAAACCGGCAAGCGGAATGCCGGGAGGCATTTCGATGCCTTCTGGCATCACTGCACCACCAGGTCCGCCTGGAGCGCGCCGGCGGTCTTCATCGCCTGGACGATGGCGATGACGCCGGTCGGCTTGAGGCCGATCTGGTTGAGGCCGCGCACCAGCGTCTGCAGGTCGGTGCCGCCGACGATGGCGAGCTTGCCGCCGCTTTCGCTGGCGTCGACCATGGTGCGCGGCAGCACCACCGTCTCGCCGTCCGAGAACGGTTCCGGCTGCGAGACCACCGGCGTTTCGGTGACGCGGATGCTGAGGTTGCCGTGGGTGATGGCCACCGTCGAGATGCGCACGTCGGCGCCCATCACCACCGTGCCCGAGCGCTCGTCGATGACGACGCGGGCCGGCGTGTCCGGCCGCACCGGCAGGCCTTCGATCTCGGCGATGAAGCGGGCCGCCGACATGCCGCGCGGCTTGACGAGCGCAACGGTGCGGTAGTCGCGCTCCTCGGCGACGGCGGCGCCATAGCGGCGGCGGCTGTAGCTGTTGATGGCGTCGGTGATGCGGACGGCCGTGCGAAAATCCGGGTTGCGCAACTTGAAGGTCAGCGTGCCGAGACCGTCGAGGCTGGTCTGGAGCTCGCGCTCGATCAAGGCGCCGTTCGGGATGCGGCCGGCGGTCGGGGTGCCCTTCTGGACGCTCTCCGCCATGCCGGCCGCGGTGTAGCCGGTGACGGCGACCGGTCCCTGCGCTACGGCATAGACCTCGCCGTCGGCGCCGGCGAGCTGGGTGATGATCAGCGTGCCGCCCTGCAGCGAGCTGGCGTCGCCGAGCGAGGCGACGTTGACGTCGATGCGCGAGCCGGTGCCGGCAAAGGCCGGCAGCTCGGCGGTGGCGATCACCGCGGCGATGTTGCGGGTGCGGAGCGCGCTGTCGCGCACGTTGACGCCCAGCCGTTCCAGCATCGATTGCAGCGATTGCTCGGAGAAGGCGGCGTTGCGCAGCGTGTCGCCGGTGCCCTGGAGGCCGACGACGAGGCCGTAGCCGACGAGCTGGTTCTCGCGGACGCCTTCGACGGCGGCGATGTCCTTGATGCGTACGTCGCCCGGCGACAGCGCGTGCACCATGGTGTCGGGCGTGCTGGGCGCCCTCGGCTCCGGTCCGCTTCGCGGCACGACCGGCGCCACGGTGGGAGGCGGCGGCAGGGGCGAATTCGGCGCCATGTCGGCGGCGAGCAGCGTCGGTCCGTCCCGGCCGGCAAAGGGCAGGGGACCGTCGACGACGCTGACCACCTCGCCGGTCTGCGGATCGAGGGTAATCGGCATCCGCGAGCCGTCCTGGGCGGCGGCCGGCTGGAGGGCGAGAAAGCCGGCGGCGAGGCCGGCGAGAAGGAGACGCATCAGCTCTTTCCTACGACGATGCTGCCGTCGGCCTGGACGACGCCGACGATGACGGTGCCGGATTCGGTATTGCGGACGCGGATCACCTCGCCGGCGCTGCCGGACTGCATCGGCTCGGCATAGGTGATGATGGTCAGCCCGCCCTCGACGAAGACGAGCCGCACCGGCACGCCGCGCCGCACCAGCTTGGGATTTTCCACGGCGTTGACGGTGATCGGCTGGCCGGGCAGCAACGTGCGCCGCGCCACCTTGCCGACCAGCATCTCGCGACCGGCGATGATCGCTTCGAGAGAGGCGCGCGTCAGGCGGAAGCGCCGCTCCGTCAGCATGTCCTCGGTGATCGGATCGCCGGGGTAGATGGTGATGCCGGGCACCGGCAACGTCGACACCATCTGGGCGCCGGCCGGCAGCGCGGCGGCGAGGAAGGCAAACGTGGCGAGCAGCAGCAGGCGTTTCATGGAAAAGCCTTTCCGGCGTCAGCGCAGCCCGTTCGAGACGGTGCCGGCCATCGAGTCGGCCGCCTGGATGACCTGGGAATTCATCTCGTAGGCGCGCTGGGCGGAGATGAGCTCGGTGATCTCGGTGACGGGATCGACGTTGGAGGCTTCGAGATACTTCTGGTGGATCTTGCCGAAGCCGGGATCGGTCGGGACGCCGACGACCGGCGTGCCGGAGGCGAGCGTCTCGCGATAGAGATTGCCGCCGATCGGTTCGAGGCCGACGTCGTTGGTGAAGTTGGCAAGCGATAGCTGGCCGAGCGACTGCGGCGCCGCCTGGCCGGGCACGGTGGCGAAGATTTCGCCGGATTCGTTGACCGTCAGGTCGGTGGCGTCGGTCGGCACGATGATCGCCGGCTGCACGGCGTAGCCGTCGAGCGTGACCAGTTGGCCGTCGGCGTCCTTGTTGAAGGCACCGGCGCGTGTATAGAGCGTTTCGCCGTTCGGCCCGTCGACCTGGAACCAGCCGCGGCCGTCGATCGCCATGTCGTAGGTGTTGCCGGTGAGCGTCAGGCCGCCCTGCAGATGCAGGTTGCGGATGGCGGCGGCGCGGACGCCCAGCCCCTGCCGCACGCCCTCGGGGATCACCGACTGGCCGCCCTGGTTGGGCACGCCCTGCATGCGCTGGGTCTGGTAGAGCAGGTCGGTGAATTCGGCGCGCGACCGCTTGAAGGCGGTGGTGTTGATGTTGGCGATGTTGTTGGCGATGACTTCGACGTTGAGCTGCTGGGCAGTCATGCCGGTGGCGGCGATGGCGAGCGCTTTCATCTCTGGTTCCTCAAATGGCCATGCGGCCGATTTCCTGGTAGGCGGACACGACCTTGTCGCGGACGGCGAGGGCGGTCTGCAGCGACTTCTCGGCCGACATCACCGCCTCGACGACCTGCTGCACGCTCATCTTGCCCTCCATGCCGGCGATCGAGGCGGCCTCGCCGGCCCTGAGATCGGCGACGGCCGAACCGGACACCTGGGCCAGCACGTCCATGAAGTCGACCGGCGCGGCGGCGGCCGACGTCGCGGCCTGGGCCGGCGCAGCGGTGCGGACGGCCGAGGTGGCGGTCGGCGGCGACAGCCGGTCGAGGTTGAAGTCGAGCGAGGAGATGGGGTTCAGCATCACGAATTCCTCAGGAGGTCGATGTTCATCGTCAGCATGGAGCGGGCCTGGGTGATCGCCTCGACGTTGGCCGAGTAGGAGCGATTGGCCTGGCGGAGGTCGCTGAGCTCGATGAGCACGTTGACGTTGGGCATCTTGACGTTGCCGTTGGCGTCGGCGGCGGGGTTGCCGGGGTCGTGGCGCACCTCGAACGGGCTGCGGTCGGCGCCGATGTCCTTGACGACGACGGCCGGCGTTCCCATGGCGTGGTCGATTTCCTCGGCGAAGGTCACCGTTTTGCGGCGATAGGGATCGGCGCCGGGGGTGCGGCCGGTCGACTGGGCGTTGGCGAGGTTTTCGGAGACGACGCGCATGCGCGTCGACTGGGCCTGCATGCCCGATCCGGAAATCCTGAGAGCGGCGGTCAGCTGGTCCATCGGGTCAGCCCTTCACGGCGGAGGTCAGCATGCGGCCGAAAGCGGCGACGATGCTGCGGTTGAGGGAGAAGCTGGTGTGGATGTCGCCGGCCTTGATCATCTCCTGTTCGAGGCTGACCGAGTTGCCGGAATGGCTGATCTCCCAGGCCTTCTCGCGGCGAACGTCGGTCGCGGCGGCGTCGAGGCCGGACGGCGCCATATGGCCGGGATTGGTGGCGGCGAGTTCGAGGCGGGTCTGGGAAAGGACGTCGCTGAACGGCTCGACGTCGACGGCGCGGTATTTCGGCGTGTCGGCGTTGGCGACGTTCTGCGCGACGGTCGTCTGGCGGACGGACAGCCAGTCGGCCTGCCGCGAGGCGAGAGCGAAGAGGTGGATGGGTTGCAAGGGCGATCCCTCCGAATGTTCGAGAGGGATCATGAGGGTGAAATCTTGCCTGAGGCTGGTCTTAGAGCATTTTCGGGCGAAGCGGGCGGCGGATCGCGTGGAGAAAATGCGTCAATTCAACGGGATGGAAATGCCGGGATAAAACCGCCAGCCGGCTTGCCGGATCAGCCGATCGGAACGAGGCGGGCGTCGGCGATGGCGTCGACGAGGCGACGGGTGTTCTCTTCCGGGTCGCCCGAAGAGCCCGAGACCGCGAAATAGTGGATGTCGACGCCGGCGTTCAGCGGACCGAGGATCAGGCTGAAGAACACCGTGACGCCCTGGTTCTGGAATTCCATGTCGAGCGTCACCGTGGTCGGCCCCGACCAGTCGGTGTCGACGGCGGCGCGCCAGCCGTAGCGGAGCGTGTCGGGCTTGAAATAAAGCTCGACCGAGGAGGCGACGAGGTCGTCGAGATTGCCGTGCTTTTCGAGCTGGATGTAGACCACCAGATTGACAATGTCGATCAGACGCAGCTCGGCGGCGACGTCTTTCACGCCTTCGGCGATCGCCTTCTCCCGGGCGAGGGAACGGTGGTCGTTGCGCGTATCCGTCATGGGTGGCCGTTGACGATGGCAGGCAGGTGACTGTCGGAAGACCGAACCTGAAGCAGATAGATGATCTCCGCCACGGCCCGGTAGAACTCGACGGGGATCATCTGGTCGAGTTCCACCTTACCGTACATTGCCCGGGTTAGCAATTTGTCCTCGACCACCGGGATGCCGTTCTGCTCGGCGATCTCGCGGATCTTCAGGGCGACGAGGTCCTGGCCCTTGGCCAGCACCACCGGCGCGCCGCCCTCCTCGTAGACGTAGCGCAGCGCGATGGCATAGTGGGTGGGGTTGGCAAGCACCAGCGTGGCGCGCGGCACGTTCGCCATCATGCGGTGGCGGATGCGGTCGCGGGCCAGCGAGCGCATCCGCGCCTTGACCAGCGGATCGCCCTCGGTGTTCTTGAACTCGTCCTTCACCTCCTGCTTGGTCATGCGCAGGTTGCGCCGCCATTGCAGGCGGGCCCAGACGAGATCGGCGGCCACCAGCAGCACCGTGGCGATGCAGACGGCGGAGAGCAAGTGGATGGCGATGCCGACGGTGGAGTCGACGAGGGTGCCGGGGTCGGAGAACATGGCGTTCACCATCCGATGCTGTTCGGTTTTGAGAATGATCGAAACCACGAGGGCGGTCGCGCCGAACTTGAACAGCGCCTTGCCGAATTCGACGACGCTCTGCAGGCCGAAGACGCGCTTCCAGCCCTTGGCGATCGACAGGCGGCTGAGCTCGGGCTTGATGCGGTCGAACACCACCTGCGGCACGTTCTGGACGAAGGAGCCGGCAAGGCCGGCGACGGCGAACATGATGATGGCCGGCACCAGGAAGCGGCCCATCTCGAGACCGACGGCGTCGAGCAGCAGAACGGCATCCTGACCTTGTTCAAGGCGGACGTCTCCGGGGTTGTCGAGGAAGCCGCGAAGGGTCGCCGCCAGCCGGGCGGCGCCGCTGCCGATCACCCAGACCATGACGATCAGCATGGCGCCGAGCGAGAACAGCACGGGCAGCTCGCGCGAGGTGGCGATGTTGCCCTTTTCGATGGCGTCCTGGGTCTTCTTTGGGGTGGCTTCCTCGGTTTTACTGTCTTGTTCCGGCTCGTCGCTCATGACGCACCTCAGCGTATGTAGGTGTCGTCATCCTGGTCGGAATTGAGCTCGATCTCGCCGCGGCCGGCCATGTCGAGCGCCAGGTCGGCGATGACGCGCCGCGCCTCCAGCACGTCGCGCTGCGGCGAGGGCTCGCTGGTGGCGAGTTCGTTCTCGACGATGCGGCGGGCGCGGGTGGCCAGCGACGACAGGATGGCGTCGCGGAAGTCGAGGTCGGTGCCCTTGAGGGCGAGCACCACCCGTTCGGTCGGAATCTGGTCGAAGATGGCCTGGCGGGCGCGTGGCGCCAGATTGATGATGTCGTCGAAGGTGAACAGCAGGCCCTTCAGCATTTCCGCCGATTCCGGCTTGACCTTCTTGATGCCCTCGAGCGCGTCCTCCATGTCCTGCCGCTCCATCTTGTTCAGGATGTCGGCCATGCGGGCATGGGTATCGGCGCCCATGTTGCGCGAGAAATTCAGCATGAAGTCCTCGTGCAGCGTGCGCTCGGCGATGGCCACCGTATCCTCGACGATCGGCTTGAGGTTCAGCATGCGGCGCATCAGCTCGTGGCGCAGCGGCTGCGGCAGGTGGCTCATGGTGCGCGCGGCGAAGGTCGGGCGCACTTTCGACAGGATGAGCGCCGCCGTCTGCGGATGCTCCTTCTGGAGATAGTTGGCGAAGATCGCCTCGGAAACCGAGGATATCCGGTCCCAGATGGAGCGGTTGGCGTAACCGAGCACGTCCGACATGATGTCGGACACCTGGTCGGGCGGCAGGATGCCGGTCAGCATCTTCTCGACGTCGCTGACGGTGCCGAGCAGGTTGCCGCCGGTGAAGCGGGTGGCGAACTCCTCGACGATGTCGGAGATCTGCTTGGCCGTCACGGCGCCGAGATCGGCGATCGACCGGGTGACCTGCTTGATCTCGCCGGTGTCGAAATGGGAGAGCAGCCGGCCCGACAGCGGCTGGCCGAGGGCCAGCAGCAGGACCGCCGCCTTGTCGGGGCCTTGGAGGGTGCGATCGCCCTTGTTCTTTTTTGCCGTAGCCGAGGCTGCCATGATCTCCGGTCCGCTATTCAGGCGTTGGAGGCGTTGCCGCCGACGATCTCGGTGAGCGAGATGCCGAAGCGCGAGGTGTCGTCCTCGACGACGACCACCTCGCCGCGGGCGACGGTGCGGCCGTTGACCACGACGTCGACGGGCTCGCCGACGCGATGGTCGAGCGGAATGGCCGAGCCGCGCCGGAGCTTCATCAGGTTGGCGACCGGCATGATCGCCGAACCGAGAACCACCTGGATGGTGACGGGAATGCGCATCACCGCCTCGAGGTTACGCACGGCGCCGAAGCTCTCTTCTAGGCTGGGGCCGCTCTCGACCTCGGCGCTCTCGGCGGGGTCGTGGCCGGCCGTGGTTTCGACGGCGACCGCTTCCAGAACGTCGCCGGCCGGCGTCGGGGCGGACGGGCCGTCCATCTCGGCCATGATTTCATCGATGTCGCGCTGGGTCTTGGAACTGCGGGCCATGATCCTATCCTTTTCCTGGAACTTGCGTGGGGGACGGGCCTGCCGCTCAGCGGCCGGCGGCGCGGGTGCCGCTCCTCAGCAGCGCCGACGGCGCGAGATTGGCGGCCTTTTCCAGCTCGTCGAGCATGGCCCAGGCCCGTTCGATCTCGACGATCAGGTTCTGCAGCGTCGTCAGGCCCTGCATGTTGATCTCACGGATGGCGTTGCCGACCGTCATCAGGGCGACGCCGGTCTCGTCGAGCGAGGTGGCGTAGTTCGCCTGATTGGACTTGAGCTCCCGCAGTTCGCGCCGGAAGACGAGCAGGCCGACGATGGTGCCGATCAGAGCGACCAGCAGGATGCTTTCAACGAGAAAGGATGTCATTGAGGAACTCCTGATCGGTATCGACGTGTTCGTCGATCTTGATGGTGTAGAGGCCGTTGCTTTGGCCGAGCTGGCACCAGAACAAAGGCTCGCCGCGGCAGGTCAGCTTGACGCGGCTGCGCGGCGTCGCCTGCAGTTCGAGCACCTGTCCGACCTCGAAGTTGGAGACGTCCGAAAGGTCGATCAGCCGCTCCTCGAGGATGGCGTCGACGCGCATCTCGGTGCGCTGCACCTCGCTCTGGATCTGGCGCGCCCAGCGCGGATCGCGCGGCGCCGCCTCGCCGGCCATGGTGTTGGCCAGCGTTTCGCGCACCGGGTTGAGGACCGACTGCGGCAGGACGACGAACATCTCGCCGCCGCGGTTGAGCGCCTGCAGCAGGAATTTGGCGACCAGCGCCTGGCTGTTGCGCCGGCCGATGATCGCGAAGTCCATGCGCGTCTCAATGCGCTCGAACCTGAAGACGGTGTCGTGCGGGGCGCCGAAGGCGAGTGGCAGCACCTTGGCCATGCGCTCGAAGATCGCCTGGGCGATGTTGATCTCGATGTTGGAGAACGGCCGCTCGACGTCGATCGGCGGTTCGCTGCCGTCGGCGCCGAACAGCACCTCGACCATGGAGAAAACGAAGTCCCGGTCGAAGCCGACGAGAATGCGCGAGTCCCAGGCCGGCACGTGGAAGATGCCGGCGACGGCGTTGGAGTCGTATTCGTCCAGCACGTCGTCGATGCGCGACGGCGCGATGTTGGAGAGCGAGAAGTAGGCCGGCGAGGCCGACATCTGGCGAAGGCTATCGGCGCAATGCGTCGCCAGGCGATCGAAGGCGACGTGCAGCATCGGGATGCGGTCGACCGAGATGCCGCTCGCGTCGAGGAGCTTGTCGGACACGGGACGGGTGGTGGTATGCAGGCTGGCCATCATCAGGCGGCGCTCCGCTGGCTGGTCTCACCGGCCTTGGCGGCCGGCACGGGCGAGGAGATGACTTCGTCCTCGACGTCGTCGATGGTCGGCCGCTGGTGGGCGGGGATGGTCTTGCGTCCGTATTCCAGGGCGATCTGCGGCACGGCGCCGTTCATGGAGGCGATCAGCGTCTGCTTGATCAGGATATAGGGGGCGAGCTGGCGTTCGCGCGTCACCTTGATCTTGCCGGCGATCGGCGCCACGACGCCGTAGGACAGGAAGATGCCGCCGAAGGTGCCGACCAGGGCGGCACCGATCAGCGCGCCGAGGATCTGCGGCGACTGGTCGATCGCCCCCATCGCCTTGATGACGCCGAGCACGGCGGCGACGATGCCGAGCGCCGGCAACGCCTCGGCGATCGCCCCGAGGGCCAGGTAGGGCATCAGCCGCTCGTGGGCGATGGTCTGGATTTCCTCGTCCATCAGTTGCTCGACCTCGTGCGGCCGGGCGTTGCCGACGATGATCAGGCGGAAGTAGTCGCAAATGAAGGCCCGCATTTCCAGGTCTCTGGTGACATAGGGCACCTTCTGGAAAATCTCGGAATTCTCTGGATCCTCGATGTGCTTCTCGACATCGCTGCGGCCCTTGGACCGCAACTCGCGCATCAGGGCGTAGAGCACCTCGAGCACGCCGAGATAGTGCTGCCGCCGCGGTACGTTGCCGGACACGGCGTCGAGGATGCCGCGGCCGGTGTCGCGCACGGTGCGCAGCGTATTGCCAACGATGAAAATGCCGAGGGCGGTGCCGCCGATGATCACGAACTCCCACGGCTGCCACAACACGGTGAGATGTCCACCAAGCGCCGCGTAGCCGCCGAGCAAGGAGCCGATCGCGATGATGAAGCCGATCAAACTACCCAAGGCCCTGTTCCTTCTCGTGATTGCCTGCCGTCGGGTCTAGGCGGCGAGGCTTGTGCGAGGCTTGGGACGCCGCGCGCCAGCCACGAGCAAGCTTCGGCCGGCAATCATCGGGAACGGATAAGGAGAAAGGCCATGCTGTCGACGCCGCTCAGCTTTCAGATGATCACGCGCGACATGTCGGCGACGCTGAAGCGCACGGCGGCCCAGCCGGACGTCAAGCGGGCGACCGAATATTATCAGGAGAATATCGGCAAGGTTACCAGCATCGACGGGTTCCTCGACGATCAGCGGCTCTATTCCTACGCGATGAAAGCCTTCGGTCTCGAGGACATGACCTATGCCAAGGCATTCATGCGCAAGGTGCTGGAAAGCGACCTCAGCGACAGCGCCAGCTTCGCCAACAAGCTGGTCGACAAGCGCTACCAGGAGTTCGCCAAGGCCTTCTCCTTCCTGACGCCATCGGCGCAGAGCGAGGACGCGCTGGCCGACATCGAAAAGAAATACACCGAGAACGCCACCAAGCAGGGCGACTCGCAGTCGCTGATCAGGCTCGGCACGCTCGCCTACGAAAAGTCGCTGTCGGCCGTGAAGACCGTCGACGACTTCCTCGCCGACGATGCGCTGGTCGCCTACGCCACCACGGCCTTCGGCGTCGATCCGCCGGGCACGGCGGCCAACGCCAAGATCTTCCTCAAGCGCATCCTGACCTCCGACCCCGCCGACGCCGACAGCTTCGCCGCCAGCCAGACCAAGTCGGCCTGGAAGGACTTCGCCGCCGCCTTCAACTTCTCCGAAGACGGCAACGTCCGCATCCAGACGAGCGACCAGGCGACGGACACCGTATCGAGCTACCTGCGGCAGACCGTCGAGGTGCAGGCCGGCGAGGAGAACGAAGGCGTGCGCCTCGCGCTTTACTTCGAGCGCAAGGCATCGACCATCACCTCCGGCTACAGCATCCTCGCCGACACCGCGCTGCTGACGGTGGTGCAGACGGCGCTTGGGCTGTCGTCGCAGACCAGCAATGCCGACATCGACGTCCAGGCGTCCTACATCGAGAGCCGGCTCGATATCAAAAGCCTGTCCGATCCCGCCGAGCTCAAGAAGTTTCTCACCCGCTTCACGGCCTTGTGGGAGGCCGCCAACCCCAGCAGCACGGCGACGACTTCGGTCGCCACCCTGATCACCGGCCAGAGCAGCTCGGTGATGAGCGCGGACATGCTGATGAGCCTGCAAGGGCTGAAGCTCGGAGGTCTTTGAACAGTGCAGAGTTCTCTCTACGTCTCCCTGTCGGCCCAGGTGGCGCTCGCCAACCGGCTCGACACGCTGGCCACCAACGTCGCCAATCTGTCCACCGCCGCCTATCGCGCCGACGAGGTGAAGTTCGACACCTATCTGTCGCGGGCCGGCAGCGATCCCGTCGCCTATTCGTCGACCGGCGAGACCTTCATCTCCCGCGCCAAGGGCGGCCTGCGCCAGACCGGCAACGATCTCGACGTCGCGGTCGACGGCGAGGGCTGGCTGGCCGTGCAGACGCCGACCGGCAACGTCTATACCCGCGACGGCCGTCTGCAGATCTCGGCGGACGGCGTGCTCCAGACCGTGGCGGGCAACCCCATCCTGGATCCGGGCGGCGCCTCGATCCTCGTCGATACCGACGCCGGGCGCCTGACGATCGGCCAGGACGGCATGATTTCCCAGAATGGCCGGGCGATCGGCGCCATCGGCCTGTTTTCGATCCCCGACGAGGCGAAGCTGTCGCGCGGCACCAATTCCGGCGTCATTCCCGATCGGCCGGCCGTGCCGGTGGTCGACTTCGTCGGCCAGGGCGTCGCGCAGGGCTTCGTCGAGGAAGCCAACGTCAATCCCGTGCTCGAGATGACCCGCCTCATCGAGGTGACGCGGGCCTTCGAGCAGGTCACCGCCGCGTCGTCCAAGTCGGAGCAGTCGATGCAGGACGCCATCAAGAGGCTCGGGCAGGTCACGTGACAAAATCTCCCGGCCTCGAAGAACTCGCCGACCGCGTCGCCACCGCCGCCCACGAGCTCGGCTATGTCCGGGTCGGCGGCCGGGTGTCGGCCGTGGCGCCCGACGCCTTTCGCCTGCGCGGCCTGTCGCGGCACGTCCGCCTGGGCGACCGCATCGAGATCGCCACCGCCGACGGGCCGGGCCTCGCCGAGGTGCTGCGCATCGACGGCGACGGCGTCACCGTCAAACCCTTCGCGCCGCGTCTCGACGTCGGCCTCGGCGCTGCCGCCTGGCACGCCGGACCGGTGGTGCTCGCCCCGCATCCGTCCTGGAAGGGACGCGTCATCGACGCCATGGCGGCGCCGGTCGACGGGCTCGGACCGCTCACGCCCGGTACCGCCACGGTGCCCGTCGACGGCCGGCCGCCCAACGCGCTGCGTCGGGCCCGCGTCAAGAAGCCGATCCGCACCGGCGTGCGCGCCTTCGACCTGTTCACGCCGATCTGCGCCGGCCAGCGCATCGGCATCTTCGCGGGCTCCGGCGTCGGCAAGTCGACGACGCTCTCGATGATCGCCCGCTCGCGCGCCTTCGACACGGTGGTGATCGCCCTGGTCGGCGAACGCGGCCGCGAGGTGCGCGAGTTCCTCGACGATTCCCTCGGCGACAACCGCGCCCGCTCGGTCACCGTGGTGGCGACCGGCGACGAGAGCCCGATGATGCGTCGCCTGGCGCCGCGCACGGCCATGGCGGTCGCCGAATATTTCCGCGACCGCGGCGAGGAAGTGCTGCTGATCGTCGATTCGGTGACCCGCTATGCCCACGCCGCCCGCGACGTGGCGCTCGCCGCCGGCGAGCCGGCGGTGGCGCGCGGCTACGCGCCGAGCGTCTTCACCACCCTGCCGGAGCTGCTGGAGCGGGCGGGGCCCGGCGAGGAAGGCGGCGGCTCGATCACCGGCGTGTTCGCCGTCCTCGTCGACGGCGACGACCACAACGACCCCGTCGCCGACAACATTCGCGGCACGCTCGACGGCCATATCGTGCTCGACCGGGCGATCGCCGATCAGGGCCGATATCCGGCCGTCAACGTGCTGGCGTCGATCTCGCGTCTTGCCCAGCACGTCTGGAGCCGCGAGGAGCGCGATCTCGTGTTGCGGCTCCGCAGCCTGATCGCCCGCTTCGAGGACACGCGCGACCTGCGCCTGATGGGCGGCTACCAGGCCGGACAGGATTCCGAGCTCGACCAGGCGGTGTCGCTGGTGCCGCGCATCTACGACGGCCTGCGCCAGAACCCGACCGATCCGCTCAGCCAGGATGCCTTCCGCGAGCTCGCCGAGAAGATGCAGCCGCCGCCGGCGACGACGGGTTGACCGGCGGCGCCATTGTGGCAAGGAAAAAGGCGGCCCTCCGCGAAGGAGAGCCGCCTTTTCCGTTGGGCGCTTTACAGGTTGACGGCGGACGTCACTGTTTCATGGCGTCGCGCGAGAAATAGCCGATCTGGTCGACCAGGACCTCCTGGACGATGTCGCTCTTCAGGCGGACGTTGACCCTCTGGCGGATGCCGTCGGCGAAGGCCTTGAGGTCGTAGCGCTGGATGTGATCGAGATCGACGCTGTCGTCGCCGTAGATCGTCCGGAAGGCCTCGTCGGTGACGAACAGTTCCGGCGGCACCGGCGCCTCCTTGAGGCGGGTGCTGTCGGCAGTGAATACGAGCTCGAGGACGCTGTAGCCCATGAGCTTGCCGTCGCGGATCATCGGCACGTTGATCGGCTCGGTCTTGACGTATTGCAGGCCCTCCCAGGTCGGCTCGCCGGCCGGCTTGGCTATGCTGCCGTTGACCAGCCACCAGGCGGCGCCATAGGCCGACAGGAGCGTGACGACGCAGACCCAGAGGCCCGTCAGGAAAATGCGGCTCATTGCGGCAGCGTCCACAGGCGCTGCGGCGGCGCGTAGGTGCCGTCGGACTCGGCGTCGCGGATGGCGGCGGTGAGGATGGCCGAGATTTCGCGCGTGGCGTCGAGATGGGTCTTGAGCAGCAGCCGGTTGCGCTCGAGCTGGTCGCGGAAGCTTTCGAGCCGATCGCGCAGGTCGTCGCCGATGCTCAGCGGATCGACGAGGCGCATGGCGCGCGTCAGTTCCAGGAGGCCGTGGCTCTTGCGATAGTTGAGGTCTTCGAAGGCCGGCGTCTCGCCGGCCCGGAGCGACTGCGTCTCCTGGTCCACCACCTGCTCGAGGCGGGCGATGGCCTTGAGGAGCGCCAGCACCTCGATCGGCGTGCTGCCGTCCGGGTTGCTCCAGGCGTCGAGGGTCACGGGCAGGGCCGTCGGGGCGGCGGCTTCGGTTGGAGGGGCGACGGCGGCGAACGGTTCGTCCATCAGGAAACTCCGCAATAAGGTCGGACGTCAGATACGCGGGACGGTTGACAGAAGCGCCGCGAGGCGCAGCGGGGGGGCGCCGGCGGTGCCGGCGTCGAGATTGGCGACATGGCCGGCAACGAGGTGGTCGGCGATGCCGATGCCGCCGGCCTTGGCCATCTGCTTGCCGAGTTGATCGGACAGCATGGATTTCCAGACGTCGCCGGCCGTGCCGGAGCCGTAGACGTTCTCGGCGCCTTCGGGAAGCATCGAGCCGATGAAGGTGCTGAGCACCATCGCCTCGAAGCTTTCGAGCGCCTTGGAACGGCGGTCGCCGGCGGCGGCCGCGGCGTCATCGACGCGGCTCGCCAGGGCGGTTTCGTTCTGAAGGCGCAGACGGGCGCGATGAAGATCGAAGGGGGCCGACGGCGCCGGGTCGACCACCGGCGTGGCGTCGGCCAGGGCCGTCAGGGCGGCGCCGGTCTCGGAAGCCTTGGGCATCAGATCGGCAAAGGCGGTGCCGGCGGTGCCGGCCAGTTGGTCGAGCTTGGCTGTCGCCACCTTGAGCCGCTCGGGATCGGCGGCGCGGGCAACGTCGAGAATGATATCCGATGGGGGAGAGATGGCCATCAGCGTCCTCCGGAAACGTCGCGAAACAGATTAGCCGACCGAGCTTAAGCGAGGCTGGCGTGTCGGCGCCGGGCGAGCGCGCCTTCGACGAGGCTTTCGAGCTGGCGCTTCTCGTCGTCCGCCGCGACGCCGGCCTCCAGCCGGCCGATCACCGTTTCGGCAAAGCGGGTGTTGCGCGCCTCGGTCAGCACGGCGGCGATCTGCTGCGCCTTCAAGGGCTCCAGCAACGCCTTGCGCTCGGTGAGCCGCCTGAGGCGGGCCGCCATGTGGCCGGCGAACAGGCCGTGCAGCGGTGTGTCGTCGTTGAGGGTGGCGATCAGGGCGGTGCATTTCTCGTCGATGTCGGCCTCCTCGCGCATCACGCGGGCAAGGCGCAGTTCCTCGACCTGCTTGAGCTGCCGGCGGAGGTCGGCGATGCGGCGCATGGTGTCGAGGCGCTTCTTGTCGGGTGCGCTCATTGGGAGGCCAGCCAATCGGAAAAGCCGAGCACGAACAGTTGCTGGAACTCGACGGCGGTGACGTAGAACAGCATCAGCCCGCCGAACAGCACGAAGGGCATCGAGATGAAGTAGACCGGGATCGCCGGCGTCATCTTGTTGACGAGGCCGAGGGTGAAGTTGACCACCAGGCCGTAGATGATGAAGGGGCTGGCAAGGCGCAGCGCCAGCCAGAAGGCGGTCGACAGCGTGTCGGTCACCTCGATCAGGCTGCCCTGCGGGTCGAAGGCGCCGGCCACCGGCAGCACCTTGTAGGAGGAGACGACCGCTTCCAGCACCTTGGCGTGCTGATCGGTCAGGAAGAACATCAGCGTCGCCGTCAGCATGATCAGCGCCGTCATGGCCGGCAGGGCCTCCTGATCCTCGATCGCCGTATCGGGCATCGAAAAGCCGACGGTCATCGCCATGGCGTGCGACAGCATCTGCAGGGCGAGGAAGAACAGGCGGCCGAGGAAGCCGATGAACAGGCCGGTGAACGTCTCGGCGGCGATGAGGCGCAGCAGCGTCACCGGCGCATCGTCGGTGATGGCGGCGGCGGCCTCGTCGACCAGCATCGGCGCCACGGCGAGCGTCAGGCCGAAGGCGAGAAACAGGCGGACCTGCATGGGAACGCGGGCGCTGGAGATGCCGACCATCACCATCATCGCGCCGCCGATGCGGCAAAACAGCAGGCAGACGGCCAGAATGGTGGTCGAGCCGATGATGCCGGTCATGAAATGGTTCCGAGCGCTTCCACCTCGACGCCACGGGCGATTTCGACGTGGCTCAGCACCGGCAGCGACGGGAACAGCCGCTCGACGATGAGGCGCACGTAGGGACGCGCCTCGGGCGCGGTGACCACGGCGAAGCTGTGGCCCTGCGACAGGCGGCTGCGGACGGCCTCCGACACTTCGGTGCCGAACTGCTCGACGAGGCGCGGATCGATGTCGAACTCGATGACGTCGCCCTTGCCGTCGCGCTTCAGCCCCTGATGGAAGGTGAGGTCCCAGCGGTTGCCGAGGCGCAGCACCTTGAGCGTGCCGCCGTCGGCCAGGTCGCCGCAGATCTGTTGGGCGATGCGCATGCGGACGTGCTCGGCGATCTGCTCGGCGCGGCGGACGTGCGGGGCGATTTCGGCGACCGCCTCGAGGATGAGGTGGAGGTTGCGGATCGACACGCGCTCGGCGAGCAAGAGCTTCAACACCGCCTGCAGGCCGGAGAAGGAGATCTGCGACGGGCAAATGTCGTCGACGAGGCGCCTGTACTCGGGATCGAGCCGGTCGATCAGGATGCGCATGTCCTTGTAGGAGAGGAGCTGCGGCAGGTTGTTGCGCAGCACTTCCGAGAGATGGGTGAGCATCACCGACATGCTGTCGATCGGCGAGAAGCCCTCGCGCGTCACCTCGTTCACGTAGTCCTGCGACACCCACATCGCCTTCATGCCGAAGGCCGGCTCGCGCGTCTCGTCGCCGGGAACGTCCGGTCCCGAGGTGTCGCCGGTGATCACCATCACCTCGCCGAGCCTCAGCTCCTGGGCGGCGATGACGGTGCCGTGGATCTTGATGCGATATTCCTTCTGCGGCATGGCGAGGCTGTCGCCGAGCTTGATGTCGGGAACCACGAAGCCGTACTGCTGGGCGAACTTGCGGCGCATCTTGCCGACGCGGTGGGCCAGCTCGCCGTGGTTGTTCATCATGCGGGCGGCGATCTGCTTGCCGAGGCAAAGCTCGATCTCGTTGGTGCGGAGCTGTTCCTTGACCGAGTCCTTGGCTTCCGACTTGGTCGCCTGCTCGATGCGCGTCTTTTCGGCCGCCTCGGCGGCGGCGCGTTCGGCGCGGCGCTTGGGGATCGCCCGGGCGACGAAGCCCATCAGGGCGGCCGGAATGAGGAAGGGCAGGAGGGGCAGGCCGGGCACCAGCGACAGGCCGGCCAGGAGACCGGCGGCCACCAGGAGGGCGCGGGGATAGCCGCCGAGCTGCCCCATCACGGCCTGCTCGGCCGAGCCGCGCGTGCCGCCCTTGGAGACCAGCAGGCCGGCGGCCAGCGAGACGATCAGCGCCGGGATCTGGGTGACCAGGCCGTCGCCGACGGCGAGCTTGACGAAGGCGTCGGCGGCCTCCGACAGCGGCAGGCCGTGGCGGGTGGAGCCGATGACGATGCCGCCGAAGATGTTGACGGCGGTGATGATGATGCCGGCGATGGCGTCGCCGCGCACGAACTTGGAGGCGCCGTCCATCGAGCCGAAGAAGGTGCTTTCCTCCTCCAGCTCGCGTCGCCGCTGCTGCGCTTCCTTGTCGGTGATCAGGCCGGCCGACAGGTCGGCGTCGATGGCCATCTGCTTGCCGGGGATGGCGTCGAGGGTGAAGCGGGCGCCGACCTCGGCGATGCGGGTGGCGCCCTTGGTGATCACCACGAAGTTGACGATGATCAGGATGGCGAAGATGACCAGGCCGATCACGAAGTCGCCGCTCATCACCAGGCGCGAGAAGCCCTGGATGATGTGGCCGGCGGCGCCGTCGCCGGCGTGACCGCCCGACAGGATCTGGCGCGTCGTCGCCACGTTGAGGGCGAGGCGCAGCAGCGTGGCGATCAGCAGGACGGTGGGGAAGGAGGAGAAGTCGAGCGGCCGCTGAATCCACAAAGAGACCATCAGGATCAGCACCGACAGGGCGATCGACAGGGCAAGGCCGGTGTCGATCAGGATCGGCGGGATCGGCAGGAACAGCACGGCCAGGATGGCGACGATGCCGATGGCGAACCCGATGTCGCGCGAGCCGGAGGCGCTCTTGGCGCCGGTAGGAGCCGACAGGCTGACGTTCGACATGCAATGCGCTCCTGAATGCGGTCGGCGAGCGTCCTAGAAACCGCTCTCGATGCGGCCGTAGACGATTTCCGTGAAGGCGTAGATCTGGGCACCGATGAACGGACCGGTGGCCACGATGGTCAGCAGGATGGCGACGATCTTCGGAATGAAGGTCAGCGTGATCTCCTGTACCTGCGTCAGCGCCTGCAGGAGAGCGATGACCACGCCCACCGTCATGGCCGCGAGAACGGCCGGTCCGGAGCCGATGATGATGGTCCAGATGGCATCGCGGACCAGGTCGAGGGCGTCGAACTCGTTCATCAGGTGATGATCACGCCGGGGCCGAGCACCACCGACTTGCCGGTGTCGAGATCGGCCAGCGCGCCGCCGTTGACGATGCGCACCGCCGTGACCTGGCCGGAGAGGCTGCCGTCCTCGGTGGTGAGCGTCCGGCCGATGATGCCGTCGGCCTGCGACAGGGCGAGCGACGACAGGAGGCCGTCGAGCTTGGTGTTGGTCTGCATCGACTGCTCGACCTGCGAGAAGGTGGCGAACTGGGCGATGTATTCCGTCGAGCTGGTCGGTGCCGTCGGATCCTGGTTCTTCATCTCGGCCATGAACAGCTTCAGGAAGGCGTCGTAGTCGAGCGAACTGCCGGCGCTGGACGTCGACGACGACGACGAGGCCGAATACTGGCTGGTTGTGGTGTTGACCTGCATGGCGTGTTCTCCTGGGTCAGGCGGCGATGAGACCGCCCAGCACGCCGGCCTCGACCGGAAACAGCGAGCGGATGGTCTTGAGGGCGTCGAACGGCCGCTCGGCGGCGAGCTGCGCCTCCACCGCCCGGAGACCGGAGCGGATGTCGGCGTTGATCAGCGTCCGGTCGAGCGAGGCGATCAGCCCGGCGGCGATCGAGCGGGCGCTGCGGTTGTCGGCGCCGTCGATCATGATCATCTGGACGGCGAAATAGAGCTGCCGCAGCGGCGTCGTCGTCTCTTCGGGCTGCATGACGTGGGCCTCGAGCAGGAAGCTCACGTCGTTCAGCAGCTCGATCGACACTTTGCGGTCGACGCGGATCACCGCGCCGTTGATGTAGAGGCGCTCATGAGCGCGAAGGCCGAGGTGCATCGAACGGCTGCTCATGCGAGACCCGCCCGGATGATGCCGTTGATCTCGATCAGCCCGTCGAAATTCTCGGACTCGTTGCGGCGGATCTGCTCGGCTTCCTTGATGATCCACAGGCCGATGGAGATCAGATCGGCGCGCAGCCGGTCCGGCAGGTCGTTGTCGGGGCTGGCGAGATCCTCGATCAGGTAGCTCCACAGACGGCGGAGATACAGGATGGCGTCAGTCGCCTCCCGCGACCGGCTGCCCTTGGCCTTTGCCCGTTGGAGCAGTTCTACGGCATGGTCCATGGCCTCGGCCTCGTGCTGGCGCGCGAGGTTGACGGCATCGCCGACGATGTCGGCGTAGGAAAACTGATGCATGAAACACCCTGCGGGTTGAGGTGAAACGAACTGCCCGGCGGACCGGGAGGGATCAGAGATAGTTGAGCAGGCTGAGCTGCTGCATGCGGCTGGTCAGCGCGAACGCCATGTCGAGCTGGGTCTCCAGCGCCGAAATGCGCGTCTGGGCTTCGATCGGGTCGACCTGCTCGAAGTCGTTGATGTTGCGGTTGAGGATATCCATCTGCGCTTCGATGCGGCTGTTGGCGTTGCTGAGCCGCTCCTGCGCGGTGCCGAGGCGGGCCTTGACGACGGTGACGTCGACCGTGGCGTTGCCGACGATCTGGGTCGTCTTGTCGATGAGGGTCTGGTAAGCCTTCTCCGACAGGCCGGCGTCGGCGAGCTCGCTGACCATCGTGTAGGCCATGGCCAGCTTGCGGAAGGCCGCCTCGTTGGCGTTGGTCGAGGTCTCGATCAGCTCGGAGGTGGAGATCCGGCTCTTGACGTTCTGGCTGGACGCCGACGACCAGCCGGTGGTCGGGTCCGACCAGCTCGCCGCGTCGAACATGTTGGTCATGTTGACGTCGATGAAAGTCTCGAGATCGGCGGCCGACAGATCGGCGGGGCTGGCGGCGCCGACGCTGGTGCAGAAATTGGCGAGTTCGGTGTCGAAGGCGGTCTTGGTGGCCGAGGCCGGCGTCGAATAGTAGTCGGTGACCGGCCGGACGTCGGTGTTGATGCCGGCGAACAGGTACTCGCCGTTGATCGACGTATTGAGCGAGGCGATCAGCGACTGAAGGTTGTTCTTGGCATCGTCGGCGATCACTTCGGCGCCGACGTTGCCGGAGCGGACGGCGATCAGCGAGGCCGCGAAGTCCTGGGCGTTCTTCAGCACGCCGTCGAGCGCCGCCTGGCTGGTGTCGAGACGCGAGGCGACGAGGCCGTTGGTGTCGCGGATGGCGTCGAGACGCTGGTAGTCCTGGCGCAGCGAGATGGTGCGCCCGGTCTTGTTGCCGAGCTCGAGACCGACGTCGGCCCAGCGGCCGGAGCTCAGTTCCTTGGTATTCTTGGCGAGCTCGGTCTGCATCTTGAGGATGGAAAGGCGGGACGCGGTGGACGCCGCCTGGGTCGAGATATAGGTGGTCTTCATGTCTCACTCCTCTCTCAGACGGCGTTGAGCAGATCCTGAAGCATTTCGTCGACCGCCGAGATGAGCTTGGCGGAAGCCGCGTAAGTGCGCTCGATCTCGAGCTGCTTGGACAGCTCGTCGTCGAGGTTGACGCCGGTGTTGTTGGACAGCGCCTCCGAGGCGCGCTGCAGCATGGTCGACTGATAGGTCGCCGAGGTATCGACCTGCTGCCGGTTGAATTCCAGCCAGCTTGCCGAGGACGTGGCGTAGTCGGCGAGCGTGTTGGTGGGGTCGGCGCCCGAGGCCGCGTCGAAGACCCGCGCCTCGCCCAGTTCCGTCACCAGCGCGTTCAGCCGCTCGGCGAAGCCGGCCTCGTCGGTGGTGTTGTAGTCGTAGGTGATGCCGTCGCGGATCAGATCGAGGTTGCCGCCGGCCGTCGGATCGATGGCCGGGTTGACGGCGATGAGGCCGGCAAGGCCGGTCTCGATCGTCGCGGTGGCGGGTATGGTGCCGGTCGGCCAGGTGAACAGGCCCGGCACGTCCGGTCCGGTGCCCGACGGATCGCTTTCGGCGAAGGCTTCGATCAGGCCGCGGGCGATTTCGTCGAGCTGGCTCTGGTAGGTGACGCCCGCCTCGTCGCGCAGCGTGGCGAGACCGGCGAGGCGGCCGGAGGTGCTGGCCATCGACGATGTGCCGCCGACCACGGCGACGCCGTCGACATAGACGGCGTTGCCGACGGTGGCGGCGTTGAAGATGTTGGTCGCCTGAAAGCTGACCTCGCGCGGATGGGTCTCGAACAGCGCCACGCCGCCGTCCGTGTAGATGGCGACGTCGTTGTTGTCGCGCGACACCACCGAAATGCCGATCTCCTCGGAGAGCTGCGAGATCAGGTTGTCGCGGCTGTCCAGGCTGTCGGTGACGTCGGCGCCGGTCACCGTGCCGTGGACGATGGTGGTGTTGAGGGTGTCGATCTTGACGAGCAGGTCGTTGATGCGCTGCACCGATGTGGCCATGTCGGCGTCGGCGAGCGCGCGGGTGGCCTGCACCGTCGTCGTCGCCTCGTTCAGCGTGGTCGCCAGGGCGGTGGCCGAACTCTGTACCGCCTGGGCGAGGATGGTGTTGCTCGGGTTGGCGGCATACTGCTGCAGCTTGTTGTTGAGGTCGCCCAGCTTGGCGGCCGGGCTCTGGTTGAGCTCGGGATCGTCGATCGTCTGGGCCATCTTGGTCAGGCCGTCGAGCAGCGCGTCCTGCTTGGCCGAGGCCGAGGTGGCCTTCAGCATGGTCTTGTAGAGGGCGGTGTTGGTGGCGCGCTCTATCGACACCACCTGGACGGTGCCGCCGATACCGGTGATCACCGTCGCCGATTTGCGGGAGTAGGACGACTCCGCGCCGCCGGCGATGTTGCGCGACGTCGTCGCCGTCTGCACGCCGGAGGTCTGCAGCGAGGACTTGGCGACGTTGAGGGCCATCGAGAGGGACATCGGAGCAATCCGTTTGAGGTTGGAGGTCAGCGCTTCAGGTTGACGAGCACGTCGAGCAGGTCGGAGCCGGTCTGAAACACCTTGGAATTGGCCGTGTAGCCGCGCTGCGCCTCGATCATGGCGGTGAGTTCGGTCGCCATGTCGGCGTTGGACTGTTCCAGCGATCCCGAACTGATGACGCCGAAGCTCGACGAACCGGCGAAGCCGAGGCTGGGATCGCCCGAATCCATCGAGATGGAGTAGGCGTTGCCGGCGACCGGCGTCAGGTTGTCGGGGCTCGGCACGTTGGCGAGCGGGATCTGGAAGGTGGCCTTGCGGGTGCCGTCGCCGAAGATGGCGTAGACGATGCCCTCGTTGCTGATCTCGATGCTGTCGACCGACTGGGCGGCGTTGCCGTCGGTGTCGCCGGTCGGCGTGAACTCGGTGGTGCCGAGCTGGGTCATGCCCGACAAATCGAGCGTCATCGTCTGCGTCGAGCCGTCGTTCGGCACCGAGAAGGAGGCGATCATCGGCCCGGTCAGCTTGCCGTTGGTCGGATCGAAATTGAGGGTGCCGGTACTGAGGACCGGGCCGACGGCCGGCGTTCCGGTTGCCGCGTAGGGGAAGCCGCCGCCGGTGGAGCCGGCGCGGTCGAACACCGCGTATTCCCACTCATTGGAGCCGGTCTTGGTGAAGTAGACGTCGAGCATCACCTGGTTGCCGAGGTTGTCGTAGGCCGTCAGCGAGGTCTTGTTGGTGTATTCCGCGCCGGCGGCATTGGCGCTGGGGGCGTCGGCGGCGGCGATGACGTCGGCATTGGAATTGAGCGTCGCGGTGATGTAGCCGCTGGTGGTCGGCGACGCCGTCATGCCCAGGGCGTTGACGTTGACCGGCACGAGGCCGGTCAGGCTGTTGGCGGAGGGGGAGGGCGTGCCGGCGGAAAGGTCGTAGCCGAGCAGCGTGAAGCCGCCGGCATTTTTCAGCGTGCCGTCCGGCTGCTCGACGAACGAGCCGGCGCGCGTGAGATAGGGCGTGCCGCCGGCGTCCTGTACCACGAAGAAGCCGGAACCGGTGATGGCGAGGTCGAGGCCGCTGGTGGTGGAAAGATAGGAGCCGGCCTCGCCGATGGCATAGCGGGTCTGGGTGGTGACGCCGGCCGGCTGATAGGAGCCGGAGCGGCTGTTGCCGATGACCATCGACGAGAATTCGGTCGAGGCGCGCTTGTAGCCGACGGTATTGGCGTTGGCGATGTTGTCGGCGGTGGTGGCCAATCGGCTACCTTGGGCGTTCATTCCAGAAACGCCGCTGCGCAAGACGCCATAAAGACTCATCGCTGATCTCCTGAAGCACTGTCATTGCTTGCAGGAAACACCGCCACCCTTGCGCGAAGCTTGTCGTTCGAAAGCTAAAATTGAAAGTAAAACTCTATCAAAACTGAGGCTATTTCAGCTTCTTCTGCCATCATAGATGGCGTTAAAACGGTACTCATGATCTCTGCTGTCCCTGGCAAAAATATCAGGGAGCTTGAGGGGGCATTTACGGCATGAAGGCCAAATGGCGTTCCGTCGATCCGTTTGACGGGCGGGAGCCTGAAATGTGTACCGGATTGGAACGGCCGCCGGCATCTCCAAGCGTTCGGCCTAAATGCAACCTTTGATATGTGTCGTCGGATGGACCGGTTCGGCTCGAAAGCTGGGTGGAGAGCCTCGGCGAAGGTTCAGGCCTGCCGTTTCCTCGGAACGGCAAAATCGACTTCTGCCGCAAAAATTTTGCCCGGCCTGTCACATTGCCGGCGGTCCGCTTGTCATGAGGGGTGCAATCCCGCACCAGGAGACGACCATGGCTCACCGAACAATCGCCACCATCGCAGCCGAGGAACAGCGCCTGACGCTGATCAATCTTTACGAGGTGGCGCCGGAGAAGCAGGCGGATCTCGCCCGTCTTCTTTCCGAGATCACGGAAACGACCATCCGGCACGAGCCAGGGTTCGTGTCCGTCAGCGTCCACAGCAGCCTCGACGGCACGAAGGTGGTAAATTACGCTCAATGGGCGTCGAAGGCGCACTTCGAGGCTTTCATGAAAAAGCCGGAGACCGGAGAGCAGCTGAAGCGATTTGCGGCGCTGGCGAAGTCCGTGTCGCCCGCGCTCTACAAGGTGAATTCCGTTCATTCCGCAAGGTGACGGAGGAGGCCGGCCCCGTGGCAACCGAAACTTCCGCCGAGCGGGTCCTGTCGGACCTGCGCCCGGGCCTGATCCGGATCGCCTACCGCATGCTGGGGTCGGTGGCGGAGGCGGAGGATACGGTTCAGGAGGCATCGATCCGCTGGCTCGCCACCGACCACCAGGCGGTGCGCGAACCGGCGGCGTTCCTGCGCCGGATCGTTACCAGGCTCTGCCTCAACGAGCTGAAATCCGCCCGGCGCCGGCGCGAAACCTACGTCGGCCCGTGGTTGCCGGAACCGATCTTCGATCCGGAGGATCGGGAGACGCCCGACGACATCACGCTGCCGCTGATGATCGTGCTGGAGCGCTTGTCGCCCCTGGAAAGGGCGGCGTTTCTGCTGCACGACATTTTCGGCATGAGCTTCGAGGAGGTGGCGGAGGCCATCGGCCGCGAGGCAGCGGCTTGCCGAAAGCTTGCCAGCCGGGCGCGCGCCCATGTCCGCGAGGCGCGTCCGCGCTTCACCATCGCCAGGGATCGCGGGCGCGAGCTGGCAGAGGCGTTCTTCGCCGCCTCGCGGAGCGGCGACATGGGCGCCCTGCGGGCGCTGCTCGCCGAAGATGTCGTGGCGGTGGCCGATGGCGGCGGCAAGGTTTCCTCCTCGCCGGCGCCGCTCGTCGGCCTCGAAGCCGTCCTCGCCCGGCACGCCGACATGGCGCGTGATTTCGTTGGGGAGCCGTCGCAGCTCATCCGCTACGCCGTCATCGACGGCTTGCCGGGCTTCGTCACCATCGAGGCGGGCGGCATCGTGCAGACCACTGCGCTCCATATCGAGGACCGGTTGATCGTCGCCATCTACGTGACGCGCAATCCCGACAAGCTGCGGCACCTGCCCGAAGCGCACCTTCACTAAGCGTGCGGCGCAGGGCCGGAGCTTGCTTCATACAGGGCGGAAATCGCCCGCCGCGCCCGTTCCGGCGCGACGACCAGCGGTGTGGCGTCGGTGATCTGGTCGATCGAGCCGATGATCGGCAGGCCGCGCAGAAGCGGGTCGGCGATGGCGCCGGCGAGGTCGGCGCCGATCGCCTCGGCGTTGATCGTCAGGAACGGGCGGTCGAAAAAGGGGCCGATCCGCGGCACGACCGACAGCGGAAAGCCAGCCGGCGCGTGCATCTCGGCCACCGCCAGGCTGGCTTGCGCAAGCTGCTTCTGGCGTTGCTGCCATGTGTCGGCCGCAAGCGCCGCCGCAAGCAGCGGCAACAGCGTTGTCGCGCCGGCGAGCCGAGCGAAAGCGGAGCCGAACCATTTGGCATAAGGCGGATAGCGGCCTTCGAGCAGGAATCCGATCCGCATGATGTCGCGGGCAAGCCGCGCGGCGATGATGCGCGAGCCGAGATCGTCGCCGGCAAGGCCGGCCCGGCCGATAAAGGCCTGTTCGTCGTCGATGCGACGCCACTGGGTGGCCAGCTTGTAGAGGGTCACGTCGCGCGGGCTGCGGCCGAGGGTTTCCCTGAGGCGCGCGAGTTCGCCGAGATCGCTATGGAAAACCTCGCCGGCCGTCAGTTCCACCAGCCTTTGTTCGGGCAGCGACAGCCAGGTCAGGGCATCGAGCGGCGCGGTTGGATCGAGATCCAGCCGTGTTCTCAGGATTCCGGCGGCGGTGAAGACCTCGACGCCATGGCTGGGACGTCCCAGCGCATCGTCCGCGACGATGGGAGGGTGGGGACGGGAGCGGTAGCCGATGGGCTCGCCGAGGAAGCTCGCCGGCTTCACCGCGTCGAAACCGTCGACGATCGCCGCGGCATGGGCCGGGAAGTCGGCCGGCCGGATCACCAGTTGGACGCGCGGTCCCCAGTTGTGGTCGCGCGATATGTCGTCGTCGAAGCCGAGGAGCTCGGAGCCATAGCCGAAAATGCCCGCGTCGTGCCGCAGGTCCGGAAAAGCCTTGTTCAGCCAGGGACGGACGACGTCCCGGTAGAACAGCCTCGAAAGCTCGATGCCTTTCATTGCCGGCTCCCCCGCCTCAATGAGTGAAGCGCGCCTCAGCCGAGCGAGCGGATGGCGGCCTTGTAGCTCTCGACGATGCCGGCGCAGTCGGCCTCGGCGGCCACCAGCTTCGACGGGTGGCCATCCCAGGCGTTGGGGCCGAACGCGTGCCCGTCGAGCTTCTGGATGGTCTGGCCGATGGCGATCCCCTCGGTGACGACGCGCACCGGCCCCGAGCGGAGCGTGAACAGCTCCGGGGCCACCAGGTAGGCGGCAGCCGCCACGTCGTGCAGGCAGCAGCCGTCGACCTGATTGCGTCGCCGGTAGAGCGCTTCGTAGCCGCGGGAAATATCCCAGAGGAAACGTCCGGCCTCGCCGCCCCCGGCGAGCTCTGCCGCGTCGTCATGGCTCGCCACGCAATGGCTGGTGACGTCGAGGCCGATGGCGGTCACTGGCCAGGCGGCGGTGAACACCATGTCGGCGGCATGCGGGTCGTTGTGGACGTTGGCCTCGGCCGCCGGCGTGGCGTTGCCGCGCCGGCCGTTCCAGCCAAAGGCGCCGCCCATGATCACCACGTCCTTCACCAGCGTGGCGATGCCGGGGTCGCGCTCGAGGGCAAGGGCGAGGTTGGTCAACGGGGCGACGGCGAGTAGGGTCACCCTGCCGGGATTGGCGCGGACGATCTCGACGATCCGGTCCGCCGCGTGGCCCTCGGCCGGTTCGGCGGCAAAGCCGTCGATGACGCCGGCATCGCCGAGGCCGTCGTCGCCGTGGATGAAGGTCGGCGCTTGTCGGCGTTCAATGGTCAGCGGCCGGGGCGCGCCGGCGTAGACGGGCGCGTCGATGCCGAAGCGCTGCGCGAGATAGAGGGCGTTGCGGGTGGTGATCTCGACTTCCGCGTTGCCGAACACCGTGGTGACGGCGGCGAGCCTCAGGCTCGGCTGTGCCTTCAGGAACAAAAGAGCCATGGCGTCGTCGATCCCCGGATCGGTATCGAAGATGACGAGATTTTCCCCGGTGTCGGCCATTACCCGTTCCCTTTAGCGCAAGTCTGCAAGCAAAGCCGCCGTGGCGGCTTCGCATTTTGTCATCGGACATGATCCGGGAATACGCCGCTCAGCCTATCTCGGTCCAGAGGTTGCCGGCGGCGTTGGATTTGAGGCAGGCTTCGACGAACCTGGAGCCGCTGACGCCGTCGCGGGCCGACGGCAGCACGCCGGCGGCGGCCTGGCCGGCGATCAGGTCGGCGGCGTCGCGATAGAGGTTGGCGAAGGCCTCGAGGTAGCCCTCCGGATGGGCGGCCGGCACGCGGCTGCCGGCGATGGCGGCGGCCGTGGCGCCGGCGCCGTTGCGGCGGAGCATCTGGCGCGGCTCGCCGAGCCGGGTGAACCACAGCTCCTCGGGCTTCTCCTGCCACCATTCGAGGCCGGCCCTGTCGCCGTAGATGCGGAACGACACGTTGTTGCCGTTGCCCGGCAGCACCTGGCTGGCCAGGATCGAGCCCTTGGCGCCGGAGGCGTAGCGCAGCAGGATGGCCGCGTCGTCGTCGACCCGCCGGCCCTCGACCAGCGTGCTGAGCTCGGCCAGAAGATGCGTCGGCTCCTCGCCGGCGACGAAGGCGGCGAGGTTCCAGGCGTGGGTGCCGACGTCGCCGATGGCGCCGCCGGCGCCGGCCTTCCTGGGATCGGTGCGCCAGACGGCGCCCTCGGCGCCGGTGGTCTCCACCGGCGAGGCCAGCCAGTCCTGCAGGTACTCGACCTCGACGCGCCTGAGCTTGCCGAGCTCGCCGGCCGCCACCATCTGGCGCGCCTGCCGCACCATCGGATAGCCGGTGTAGGTGTGGGTCAGGACAAAGCGGCGGCCGGTGGTCTCGACCAGCTTGGCCAGCGCCTCGGCGTCTTCGAGCGTCGTGGTCATCGGCTTCTCGCAGATGACGTCGAAGCCGGCTTCGAGCGCCGCCTTGGCGACGGGATAGTGCAGGAAGTTGGGGGTGACGATCACCACCGCGTCGACGCGGTCGGGACGCAACGCCTCCCTGTCGATCAGCTCCTGATAGCTGGCGTAGGCGCGATCGGGGGCGATGCCGAGCGTTGCGGCGAAGGCGCGGCCGCGTGTCGCGTCGACGTCGAGGGCGCCGGCTACCAGTTCGAAGCGGTCGTCCATGCGCATGGCGATGCGGTGGACGGCGCCGATGAAGGCGGTGGGGCCGCCACCGACCATGGCGAGTTTGATCTTGCTCATATCCTGTCCTCAGCCGATGCCGAGCAGCCGGCGGTTCATGGCGGCCCGATCTCCTTCACCGGGGCCGCTCTGGGCGAAATCGTCGAAGGCATGCTCGGTGACGCGGATGATGTGGTCGCGGATGAACGGCGCGCCCTCGGCGGCGCCGTCCTCGGGATGCTTCAGCGCGCATTCCCATTCGAGCACCGCCCAGCCGGGGAAGTCGTATTGCGCCATCCTGGAGAAGATCGACGAGAAATCGACCTCTCCGTCGCCGAGCGAGCGGAAGCGGCCGGGCCGATCGACCCAGGACTGGTAGCCGCCGTAGACGCCGGAACGGCCGGTGGGGTTGAGCTCGGCGTCCTTGACGTGGAAGGCGCGGATGCGCTCATGGTAGATGTCGATAAAGGCGAGGTAGTCGAGCGCCTGAAGCACGAAGTGCGAGGGATCGTAGAGGATGTTGGCGCGAGGATGGTTGCCGACGGCTTCGAGGAAGCGCTCGAAGGTGGCGCCGTCGTGCAGGTCCTCGCCGGGATGCAGCTCGAAGCAGGCATCGACGCCGGCCTCCTCGAAGGCGTCGAGGATCGGCGTCCAGCGGCGGGCGAGCTCGGCGAAGGCCTCCTCGACGAGGCCGGCCGGCCGCTGCGGCCAGGGATAGACGTAGGGCCAGGCAAGGGCGCCGGAGAAGGTGGCATGCGCGGCAAGGCCGAGGCGGCGCGACGCCTGGGCGGCAAGCTTCAATTGGCGCACCGCCCATTCGGTGCGGGCGGCGGGACGCCCACGCACCGCTTCCGGCGCGAAGCCGTCGAACAGCGCATCATAGGCCGGATGGACGGCGACGAGCTGGCCCTGGATATGGGTGGAGAGCTCGGTGATCTCGACGCCGGCCTCGCCGAGGCGGCCCTTCAACTCGTCGGCGTAGGTCTGCGACGTCGCTGCCTTCTCGAGGTCGAACAGGCCGGCGGTGGTCGGCAGTTGCAAGCCGACGTAGCCGAGGCCGGCCGCCCAGCGCGCCAGCCCGTCCAGGCTGTCGAACGGCGGCGCCCCGCCCACGAACTGCGCCAGGAACAGGCCCGGTCCCTTGATCGTCTTCATGGCCGTAATGTCTTTCCTACTAATGGACGGCGCGGCGGCTCAGCGGATGTCGCACCGGTTACTTCAAGCCGGCGGCCTCCGAGAGATTGCGAAAGCTCTCCATCCAACGGCGGAGGAAGCGGCTGAAGTCAGCGGGGTCGTCATGCTCGGCGACACAGTAGTCGAGCTTCGGCAGGTACGCCAGCTTGTCGAAGATCGGCGCGTAGGCGGTCGGACCGTGACCGAGGTCGGCCCAGCCGTCCTCGCTGTCGCCGCCGACATAGTCTTTGAGGTGTACTGCCACGATACGGTCGGCATAGCGATCGAGCCAGGCGAGTGGTTCCTCACCGGCGCGAATCAGCCAGCCGACGTCCGCCTCCCACAGGAGAGCCGGCTCAGCGGCCAGCAGCACATCCATCAGCCGGCTGCCGTCCTCGAGCGTTACGAACTCGAAGTCATGATTGTGATAGGCGAGCCGGAAACCGGATACAGCGGCACGCTGCCGCAAGGTGGCGAGGCGGCGGCCGAGGTTGTCGGAGGCGGCGCGCGTGGTCGGACGCTTTTCTTCCGGCAGCCAGGGAACCACGATCAGTTCCACCCCCAGCGTCCGACACACTGCAAAGGCCTTGTCAGGTTCCTCTTCCAGCAGCTTGAGCGGCACGTGCGCCGACGGCAGCTTGAGGCCTTGGCGGTCGGCCAGCGCCCGGAAGGCATTGGCGTCGTCGAAGACGGCGGCGAAAGGCTCGACACCGGTGAAGCCCGTGGCCGCCGTCTGGGCGAGCACGCCGTCCCAAGGCTGGTAGTTTCTGGCCGAATAGAGCTGAAGCAGCGTTTTCATGGGTTCCTCCCGAAGTCAGTTGTTCGCGGATAGGCGCTCGCCGCTTGCCTTGTCGAAGACATGCAGGCGCGCCGGATCGAAGGCGAGCGAGAAGCTCTCGCCGCTCCCGATCACGACGCGCTCGCGGAACACCGCCCTGATATGGTCGCTGCCGAAGGCGAACTCGACGAAGGTTTCGTCGCCGGTCGGCTCCTGTAGCAGCACCCTGACCGGAAGCGCGGCCGGCGCATCGTCGGCGGCCGGCAGCAGATGCTGTGGCCGGATACCCAGCACCAGCTCGCGACCTGTCGGCAGGAGACCGGACGGCAGCGGAACGATACCGCCACCGTCGAGCCGGAAACCATCATCCTCCACCCGGCCAGGCATGAGATTCATCGACGGCGAGCCGATGAAATCAGCGACGAACAGGTTGGCCGGCCGGTCGTAAAGCTCGAGCGGCGCCCCTACCTGCTCGATATGGCCGCGGTTCAGGACGACGATCCTGTCGGCCATGGTCATCGCCTCGACCTGGTCATGCGTCACGTAGATCATCGTCGTGCCCAGCCGTTCGTGCAGGGCCTTGATCTCGGCGCGCATCTGCACCCTGAGCTTGGCGTCGAGATTGGACAGCGGCTCGTCGAACAGGAACACCTCGGGGTCGCGGACGATGGCCCGCCCCATGGCGACACGTTGGCGCTGGCCGCCGGAAAGCTGCTTTGGATAGCGGTCGAGAAGGCCGCCGAGGTTGAGGATGTCGGCGGCCTCCTTCACCTTGCGCTCGATTTCCGCCTTCGGCCGCTTGGCCAGCATCAGCGAGAAGCCCATGTTCTGCGCCACCGTCTTGTGCGGGTAGAGCGCGTAGGATTGGAACACCATGGCGATGTTGCGATCCCTGGGGGCCATCTCGTTGACCAGCCGCCCGCCGATCCGAAGCTCGCCGCCCGAGATCGATTCCAGCCCGGCGATGATCCGAAGCAGCGTGGACTTGCCGCAGCCCGACGGCCCGACCAGGATCAGCAGCTCGCCGTCGCGCACATCAAGGTTCAACCCCTCGATCACGCTCAGCGAACCGTACCGTTTGCCGATCCCGTCCAACTCGACAGATGCCATGGATCCAACCCTCCCTTGCGAAGCCTCTTCCGGAGCATTCTCGAAAACGCTGCCAGTCGCTCGCCTCTCCGGCGACTGGCAGTTCATGTCGGATCGCCGTCAGCCGGCGAGAAGACGCTTTGCGACCGCAAAGGATTCGGAACTCGGCATCTTCGGCTGATATTCGAGGCCGACCGCTCCTCCATAGCCATTGGCGAGCAGCCAGCCGAGCCGTCGCCTGAGATCGACACCGCCACTGCCGGGATCGTTGCGGCCGGGATGGTCGGCTACGTGAACATGGAAGACCCGGTCGATCCGGCCGGCAACCACCTCTTCGGTCTTCTCGCCCATTACCGCCGAATGGTAGACGTCGTAGACGATGCCGATCTCTGGGCGACCGACCTCGTCGATGATGTCGAGCGCCTCGACGGTGCTGTCGAGGAAGTAACCCTTGTGGTCGATGAGGGTGTTGAGCGGCTCGACGCCTAGCCGGATGCCGGTTCCTTCAAGGCGCGCGCCGGCCGCCTTGAGAGTGGCCACCAGCGCCGCCCGCTGTTCGCCGCGCGTCCTGCCCGGCAGGTCGTTGCCGGCCTGGGCGATCAGTACCTTGGCGCCAAGCCGCTTGCCCACGTCGATTGATTTGGCGAGTCCCTCGATGAATGCCTCGCGGTTCGCCGGATCGGTAAGCGGGACCATCGGTTCGGCCACGAAGCCGGTGACGGCAATGCCGGTTTCGTGCACGGCGGCTTCCACCGCCGCCAGATCCTTGTTCGACCACAGCCAGAACTCGACGGCGTCGAGACCGGCCCGGTGGGCGAAACGTATGCGATCGGCGAAGTCGGGAGCCTCGTCGGCAAACAGCCATTCGATACAGGCAGAGAATTTCACGTCTTTCTCCTCAGGCAGGATTTCAGTGGCGACGATAGTCGATCAGCATCTGCACGACGTCGGGATCGGCCTCGTCGAGCAGACGATAGCCGCGCCCGGCGTCGGCGAGCGGCACGCGGTGGGTGATGAATCCGGATAGATCGATAGCAAAGCTGTCGATGAATTCGCGCACCAGCTGTCCGCGCCGCTCGGCCGACCACAGCGGCCCGAGGAACGGGTTGACCGCGCCAACCTGCGAGGAAACAATGCGGGGGCGGTTGTGGTGGAACTCGCCGGATAGGCTGAGGCTCTCGAAGGTGCCGCCATACCAGGACATGGCGACGACAAGACCGTTGTAGCCGGCGATACGGATCGCCTCGTTGAGGGCCGGAGCCGCTCCAGAAACCTCAATGACCGCGTCGGCGCCGCGGCCGCCGGTCAGGTCGCGGACCGCCTCGGCGACGTGTACCTTGGTGGGATCGAGTACATGCGTCGCGCCGCCAGCCAACGCCAGATCGCGCCGACGCTTGACGCCATCCACCGCGACGATGGTGTGCTGACCGCCCTTCTTAAGCAGGCGGACGACGATCTGGCCGATGACGCCGAGACCGGTCACCACTACATCGGCGCCGAGCGGCAGGTTGGCGTCGAGCACACCGTTGTAGGCCGTATTGAAATTGGCGAAGAACACGCCGAGTTCCGGCTGGGCCAGGGAACCGAGCGGGATGACCGACGAAGCACGCGTGACGGCGTGGTCGCCGTGCGGCTCGTAGGCGAAGACCAAATCACCGGGGAGGAGACCGTCGACGCCGTCGCCGAGCTCGGCGACGCGGCCGACCATGGCATAACCGTAGCGGGCCGGCCAGCTCCAGGTCGAGCCGCCCTCGGCGGAGAACAGACGCGTCTTCGGATCCATCTTTTGCCGCCATTGCGGCGCCAGGCCGCGGAAAACATTAAGTTCGGTGCCGGCGCTGATGCCGGAAACGACTGCCTCGATCAGGATCTCGCCAGGGCTGGGCTGGCGCAGCGCCTCCTCGCGAATGTCCAGGCTGCGCGGGCCGGTGAAGTAGAGCGCACGGGTGGTGGTCATGGTGTCATCCTTTCACGCCGCCGGACGTCAGGCCGCCGACGAGCTGATTGCGGAACATGAGGAACAGAACGATGGTCGGCAGGGCAATCACCACGCCGCCCGCCATGACCTCGCCCCAACTGAAGGAATAGGGGTCGAACAGGGTCTGCAGGGCGAGCGGCAGCGTCTTGACCTCTGTCTTGGAGATCAGCGCTAGGGCCATCAGGTATTCACCCCAGGAGAGGACGAAGGCGAAGGTGCCGACGGCAACGACGGCCGGGCGGATCAGAGGAAAAGTGATGCGCAGCATGGCGCCGATCTGGCCGGTGCCGTCGATCATCGCCGCCTCCTCAAGTTCGCGCGGCACACTGTCGATGTAGCCACGCAGCATCCAGACGGCGATCGGCAGACCGAGCGCCAGATGGATGAAGATCAGGGCGGTTAGCGTGTTGGTCAGGCCGAGGCTGCGGACGATCACCACGATCGGAACCATCACCGCGACGCCCGGAAGCATCTGCGTGCCGAGGATCAGCGCCGCCATAACGTCGCGCCCGACGTAGCGGAAGCGGCTGATCGAGTAGGACGCGGGCACCGCGATCGCCACGGTAAGCAGCGCGACTACGATGCCGACAACTAGACTGTTGGCCAGCGCGATCATGAAATCGGTCCGCTGGAACAGCGACAGGAAATGAACGAAGGTCACCGAGGTCGGCACGAGGCTTGCCGACATGATGTCACGGTCCGGCCGGACCGATGCCAGGAAAACCCAGGCGATCGGCGACAGCAACAGGAACACGGCGATGGCTGTGACCCAGTCCAGGAAGGCCTCATGGCGCGGATTGGCGCGACGGCTCATGCTTCGGCCCTCCGCAGACGTAGGCTGAGCGCCGATGCGATAGCCAGCACCACCAGCATGACGACGCTAATGGCGGCGGCATAGGCTGGCCGGAGATCGTTGAAGATGGCGTTGTACATTTTGATACCAAGGATGGTGGTCGCGCTCTGCGGCCCGCCCTTGGTCATGATCCAGGCGAGGTCGAAGCTGTAGAAGGCGAGGATTCCGAGCACCAGGGCGATGATCAGCATGGTGTTCTGGATCGCTGGCAGCGTGACGTGCATGAAGCGAGTGACCGCCGAGGCGCCGTCTACCTCCGCCGCCTCGTAGAGCTCGTCTGGAATGGCTTTCATGGCGGCGATCAGGGCGAGCACCAAAAACGGCGTTCCCTTCCAACCGGAAATGAAGATGATTACCGTGAAAGCCAGGGTCGGGTCATTCAGAACCGAGCTGTCGCCGGCTATACCAAGCGCCCGCAGCATGAAGTGGACGGTGCCGACCTGGCTGTCGAGCAGGAACTGCCAGCCGTAACCGAGCACGATGAAGGGCATCACCCAGGGTAACAGGATCAGCGCCGAGGCGACGCGAGCGACCAGCGTGTCCCGGTTGAGCAGGAGGGCGATCGGCAGCGCCAGCACGATCTCGACGGCGACCGTGCCGAGCGTCCAGACCCAGGTCCGCCAGAAGGCGCTCCAGAGGGACACATCGTAGATTAGGGTCCGGAAATTCTTGAGGCCGCCCCACACCGGAGTGGGCTGCCGCAGCAGGTACCAATCTTGCAGCGACAGCCAGACGTCATAGATCAAGGGGATCACGGCAATGATGGTCGCGACGATCACGGCCGGTGCGATCAGCACATATGGCAGGATGCGATCGGCCGTCATCGTTTTGCGGCGCCCTGGCTGGGCCGCAAGCAAACTGCTCGACACCATGGTCATTCTCCAGCCTTGGTCCGGAACCACGCGAGACTAGCGGGCGAGAACTTCGTCAATGGTCGTGCAGAGGTCGGCTGCGGCTTCGTTCGCCGTCTGTTTGCCGAGCGCAACGGCCTGAACCGCCGTCTGGACGGCGTTGACCTCAAGCTGGCCCATTTCCGGGATGGCTTCGCTCGGATATTGATAGGGCTTGGCGTCGTAGAGCTGTTTGACGAACAGCGGATAGGGGGCTTGATCCCAAGGCGCTTCCTGGGCGAGCTGGATGTTGCCAGGGATGAATCCACCGGCGGTCGCGAGCTGCTTTAGCCCGTCATGGGTGGCGAACATGATCCACTTGGCCGCCGCCTCCTTGTGCTCGGAGGCGTTCCAGAGCACCAGCGGCCAGCCGCCCAGGAAACCGGCTCGTCCCGCCGGCCCCGCCGGCACCAAGGCAATGCCGACGTCTTTGGCCCAAGGCGGGTTTTCCGTCTTGATGTCGCGCACCAGGACGGGTGCCTGCAGGATCATCGCGTAGTTGCCGTCGAGGAAGCCACGACGCACCGTATCATCGGCCATAGTGGCCGCGTCCGGATGGGTCGAGCCGTCTTTGAACATGCCAGTGAAGACGGTCAACGCATCTTCGAACTCGGGTGACCGGAAGGCGCATTTGCCCTTGTCGTCAAGCATGCGAGCGCCATACCCGAGCCAGACACTCATAAAATTATGGATGGTGTCATAGGAGATGCCCATGTTCAGTCCGACGCCGTAGGTGCCCTTAGGAGCCTTTTCGGTCAGGATCTTGGCATCCTTCGCCAGCTCTTCCCAGGTCTGCGGTGGCTTGTCGGGATCAAGGCCGGCCGCCTGGAACAGGTCCTTGCGATAAAAGAGCGCTCGTGTCTCGACGTTGACCGGCGCTCCCCACCATTTTCCTTGCAGAAAATAATAGCCCTTGTCACCCGGCCAGACCTGGCTCGCCACGTCGGTGCCATTCGCCTTGTCGTAGGCTTCCATATAGGGATCGAGCAGTACCAGCGCGCCGGCCGCCTGGAACTGGGCGACCACGTTGTTACCGAGCATGGAGACGTCGGGCAGACCGCCGGTGGTCAGCGCGCTGACCAGACGCTGTTGCTGGCTGGCCCAGGGTACGATCTCCATGTTGATGTCGATGTCGGGGTTGGCGGCTTCGAAGGCCTTGATCGCATCGTTCCAGGCGGCAATGTCGCCCTCAATCGTGCTGAACTGCCAGAAGGTGACGGTTTCCTTGGCGAAGGTATGCGAAGTCATCATGGCAAGCGCCGCCGCGCCTGCCATCAGAAGCTGATACTTCTTCATGGCGATTTCACTCCCGAGATAGGCTGTTGCCCTTGTCCAGACTTAAGTCGGACCTTCAACGGCGTCTTATTGCGCCATGTGTCATCGATAACACATGCGGTTTTGCCTGTCAACTTTGGCGATTCGGAATAGGTGGGTGTCAGCCGGGAGCGCGTCCGGTCGAGGCACGGACGACCAGTTCGGCCGGCAGTGTCTGCTCATTGAGCGGCGCCCGCCCCTCGATCAGGTCGAGGGCACACTGGAAGCCGGCCGCTCCCATGCGGGCCATTGGCTGCGATACCGTTGTCAGCGCCGGCGCAAGGCAGACGGCCAGCGTGTCGTCGAAGCCGACGATCGAGATGTCCTCGGGGATGCGCAATCGACAATCATAGATCGCCTGCAGCGCGCCGGCGGCCAGAATGTCACAGGTGGCGAAGATCGCCGTCGGTGGCTGATCGAGTTCCAGCAGCGCCCGTGTGTGGCGATAGCCAGACGCACCGGGAAAAGTGTCGGACATCGAGTAGTATTTGCCCAGCCGAACCAGCCGCGGATCAGTTAACAGATCAAATTCCTGCACGCAGTCGCGATAGGCGTTCAACCTCTCCTCCTCGACCGCATAGCCGCGCCGCGAATTGGGTAGCTGGATCGCTGGATCGCCGCCGACGAAGGCAACGCGGCGGTGACCGAGCTCAACGAGATGCACCATCGCCTGGCGTGCGCCGGTATAGTTATCGACCCGGATGAAGGGTGCGGCCGTCGTTCGACTGCGCTCTAGTTCAACGTAGGGGATGCCGCTGCGGTCGAGCAGCGCCAGATTGGTGGCGTCCGTCGATGTGCAGAACAGAACGGCGTCGACGTGGTCATCGATGAACCGCTCGATGCCGAGTCGTTCCCGTTTGCTATCGTTGGAATGGTTGAAAAGCACTGTACGGTAATTGTTGGCGCGCGCCGCGTTCTCGACACCTTGGGCAACATTGGCGAAGAATGGGTTGACGGTGATCTCGGTCAGCATCTGGCCGATGGTGTAGCTGCGGCGCATCCGAAGCCCGCGGGCCATGCTGTTCGGCCGGTAGCCGGTTTCCTTGAGCGCCGTCTCGACAGCAGTGCGCGCATCGGCGGAAACGTAGCCCCCTTTCAGCACCCGATTGACCGTCGCCGTCGAAACGCCGGCGAGCTTGGCAACGTCGTGTATCGTGGGGTTTCCAGCCGCCATCATGCCTCCCCGGCACCTGATCTCACGCCACAAGGATGCCAAGCATTTGGCGCTACAGGGAATAATTGTCAACGACTCTGACGCGCAGGTCGTGGCTGGATGGTGATGATCAGGCCGACCAAAACCATGAAGTTGATGAGTCTATTCCAGCGTAGCGGCCGCCAGTGTCCCATTCGACCAGCCGTTTTCAGGCCGGCGGCAGGATCTTGCCGGGGTTGAGGATGCCCTTCGGATCGATGGCCGTCTTGATCGCCCGCATCAGCGCGAGGGCGGCGTCGCCGAACTCTTCGCGCATGTAGTCGATCTTGCCCGAGCCGATGCCGTGCTCGCCGGTCGAGGTGCCGCCGACGGCGATGGCGTGGTGGATCAGCTCGGCATTGATGGCGCGGACGCGATCCAGCTCGGCCGCGTCGTCGGGGTCGACGGCGAACATGACGTGGAAATTGCCGTCGCCGACGTGGCCGAGGATGGCCGCCGTGGCGCCGGCCTTCTCGACGAGGTCGCGGGCGAGCGCCACCGAGCCGGCGAGCTCGGAGATCGGCACGCAGATGTCGGTGGCCCAGCCCTTCGAGCCGGTGCGGGCGGCGAGCACGGCATAGAAGGCGTCGTGGCGCGCCTTCCAGAGGCGCGAGCGATCTTCCGGCGTCGTCGCCCAGTCGAAGGCGGCGGCGCCGTAGTCGGCGACGATGCCGCGCACCGTTTCCACCTGCTCGGCGACGCCCTTTTCCGAGCCGTGGAACTCGAAGACCAGCGTGTCGCCGGCCGGCAGCGTCAATCCGGAATAGGCGTTGGTGTAGTCGACGAGCCGCTTCTCCATCAGCTCGACGCGGGCGATCGGCACGCCGTACTGGATGACGGCGATGGCCGCCTCGGCGGCGCTGACGAGATCGGGAAAGCGGCAGGTGGCGGCGGCCGTTGCCTCGGGAATGCCGTGAAGGCGCAGCGTCACCTCGGTGATGATGCCGAGCGTGCCCTCGGAGCCGACGATGAGGCGGGTGAGGTCGTAGCCGGCGGCCGACTTGCGGGCGCGGCTCGACGTGCGGATCACCTCGCCGTTGGCCAGCACGACGGTCAGCGACAGCACGTTGTCGCGCATGGTGCCGTAGCGGACGGCGTTGGTGCCGGAGGCGCGCGTCGCCGCCATGCCGCCGATGGTGGCGTTGGCGCCGGGATCGACGGGAAAGAACAGGCCCTGGTCGCGCAGGTAGGCGTTGAGCTCCTCGCGCGTCACGCCGGCCTCGACGGTGCAGTCGAGATCGGCCGAGCTGACGCGCAGGACCTTCCGCATGCGGGTAAGGTCGAGCGACAGGCCGCCTTCGGTGGCGGCCAGGTGTCCTTCGAGCGACGTGCCGGCGCCGAAGGCGATCACCGGGATGCCCTCGGCGGCGCAGAGCTTCACCGCCTCGGCCACCTCCTCGGTGCTCTCGGCGAACAACACCGCGTCGGGGGCGGCGACGGCGTGATGGGTCTCGCCGCCGCCGTGCTGGGCGCGCAGCGCCGGCGAGCGGGAAAAGCGGTTGCCAAAGCGGTTGGCAAGTGTCTGAAAGGCTGTGGACAAGCTGTGCATCGTCTTTCCGGTCAGCCGCCGTATTCGATGATTTCGAGGCCGGCGTTGTAGTCGGTGGCATAGATCAGCCCCGCCGCGTCGACGAACACGTCGGCCGACTGGATCACCCTGGGACGGCCGGGGCGGCGGTCGGTCATGACGGTCGGCGCCGCCGGCACCAGCGCGCCGGTCTCGCGCGGGCGATAGGCATCGGAGATGTCGAAGGCGCGGATGCCGGCGTTCTGCCAGGAGGCGAAGATCAGCGTGTCGGAGACGAAGCTGCCGGGGCGGTTCTCGTGGAGATTGTGCGGGCCGAAGTGGCCGCCCTTCTTGGCGTAGTCGATCTCGTCCGGCACCGGCAGCGTCGAGATGGAAACCGGGTTGGACGGTTCGCGGATGTCGAACAGCCAGGTCAGCTTGCGGCCGTCCTCCTCGTTGTCGAGCACCGCCTCGTCGGCCACCACCAGAAGATTGCGCGCGACGAGCGGCAGCGCCGAGTGGGTGCCGCCACCGTAAGGCGGACACCAGTTGCGATGGACGATGAGCTTCGGCGCGGAACGATCTGAAATATCGAGCAAAGTCAGACCGCCGTCGCGCCAGCAGGCATAGGCGGTATCGCCGTGGACGAGGGCGTGATGCAGCGCCCAGCGCCGGCCCTCGGGGGCGTGAAGCACCTCGCCGGCCGCCTTGTTCATGCCGGTCAGCCACCATTTGCCGGCGATGAACGGCCTCTTCGGATCGGCGAGATCGATAGTGACGAAGATATAGTCGGTAAAGCCCGGCAGCAGCGCCGAGGCGTAGGCCCAGCGGCCGCCGACATACCAAAGGCGATGAAAGCCGATGCCGCCCGAGTCCAGTTGGCCGATCTTCTTCGGCCGGTCGGGGGTGGAGATGTCGTAGACGGTCATGCCGGCCGTCCAGGCCTGCTTGCCGCCCGCCCCGGCGAAGGTGTCGCCGATCGACTTGGTGTAGTAGACCTTCTCGTCCTGCGCGACATCGACGTCGGCGAACAGGTCGAGCGCGTTGATCACCAGCAACAGGTCATCGTGCGCCTGGAGATGGATGTTCCAGGTATTGTCCGGCGCCGGGATGTAGGTGACGTCGCCCGGTCGCCTGGGATCGCGGACATCGACGATCGAGAAGCCGCGCGACCAGGGATGGCCGACATAGGCGAAGCCGCGATGCACCATCAGTTGCATGCCGTCGCCGCGGCCACCGATGTCGGAGTGGCCGATCAGCTTCATGTTGCGGGAATAGTCGGGGGTCGGCAGGTCGAGGCTCATCGGGGCACCGGCGAATGACTGAATGGGTAGGGCGCCGCGCGAGGCGACGCCCTTGCATGGATGGCAGGTGGCTCAGAATTACTTCTTCGGCGCCGGAATCCAAGCCGCCGTGGCGGCATCGGAGGCGCTGAAGGCCGGGAATTTCTGCTGCAGGTCCTCGATGGTCTCGATCTTGTTGCTGATCAGGTCGTCGCGGGTGACCAGCGTCGGCTGAAGGAGAACCGAATGGCCGGGGTCCTGGCCGGCGATGGCCAGCGACACGGCGCGGACGGCCACCTCGCCGACGACGGCGGCGTTGGTGGCGGCGGTGGCCACCCAGGCGCTGTCCGGCTCGATCATCAACTGGATGTCGGCGGTCGAGGTGTCGACGCCGTAGATCTTCACCTTGTCGGAGACGCCCAACTCGTCGGTGGCGAGCTTGACGCCCTTGGCGAACTCGTCCCACGGCGTGAAGATCACGGATATGTCCGGGTTGGCGCGCAGCACCGCCTTGGTCTGGTCGGCGACCGAGGCCGGCACGGTGTCGTTGACGACGCCCCAGACGGCCTTTTCGGTCAGCTTGTGCTTCTCGACGAACTCCTTGAACGCGGCATAGCGGCGGTCGAGCGGCGCGAAGCCGGCGACGTAGACGGCGCCGGCGGTGAAGCCGTCGCCCTTGTCCTTGACGGCCTGCTCGAGGACGAGGCGGGCCATGTCCTTGTCGCTCTGCTCGATCTGCGGGATGGCCGGGTTGTCGAGGTCGACGTCGTAGGCGACCACCTTGATGCCGGCGTCGAGCGCCTTCTGGGCGACGTCCTTCAGCACCTCGGGCCGGCCGTTGTTGATGATGATGCCCTTGACGCCGCGGTTGATCGCCTGCTCGACGAGATTGCGCTCGGTGTCGTTGTCGTTGCGGGCCTGCGACAGCGTCAGCGTGACGCCGAGCGCCACGGCCTGGCGCTTGGTGCCGGCCTCGAAGGCCTGCAGCCAGTCGCCGCTGCCGAGGAAGGAGACGACGGCGATCTCGACACCACCCTTGTCGAAGGGGGCAGGGGCGCCGGCAAGGCCTTCGGCATTGGCCGGGGAGACGAGGAGGGCGGCGCCGACCGCGAGGCCGGCGGAGAGGATCGTGGTCTTCATGGGGTTTCCGTTGTTTTGAGGTGAAAGGTCAAGCGGTCAGGTGCGGGCACGGCCGAGGCCGTAGGTCATGGCGAGCGCGCCGACGAGCACGGCGCCCTTCACGAAATCCTGCGTGTAGTAAGGGGCGTTGAGCATGGTGAGGCCGTTGAGCAGCACGCCGACGAACACGGCGCCGACCACCGTGCCGAACACGTTGGGCCGGCGCAGGCCGAGCACGGTGAAGCCGATCAGCGAGGCGGCGACGGCATCCATCATCAGCGACGAGCCGGAGGAGACGTCGCCGCGGCCGACGCGGGCGGCCACGACGATGCCGCCGATCGAGGCGAGCGTGCCCGAGATCACGTAGGACAGCACCTTCAGGCGGGCGGTCGAGGCGCCGGCGAGCCGGGCGGCCAGCTCGTTGCCGCCGGTGGCGAACAGCAGGCGGCCGACGCGGGTATGCTCGGTCAGCACGTAGAGCACCACGGCGACGACCAGCGTCAGCAGCACCGGCACCGGAATGACGCCGCCGACACTGGAGCGGCCGATCGTCAGGAACAGCGGGTCGTACTTGCCGAGGGCGGTGGAGCCGTCCTCCAGGATCAGGCCGGCGGAGATGGAGCGGCCGGCCGTCGGGATGAGCTGCAAGCCGGTCAGCAGGAACATCATGGCGAGCGTCGCCAGCATGTCGGGGATGCGCAGCCGGACGATCAGGAAGGCGTTGATCAGGCCGACGGCGGCGCCGAAGGCCAGCACCAGCGGCACGGTGACGAACACGCCGAACCGCCAGACGATCATGGCGTAGCTCGCCGCCATCACCGACGAGGCGGCAACGGCGCCGACCGACAGGTCGAAGCCGCCGACCGCCATGGAAATGGTGACGCCGGCGCCGAGGATGGCCACCACGGCCACCGCCTGCAGGATGCTCATCAGGTTGTTGATGCCGATGAAGGCCGGCTGGGCGAGGGTGAAGCCGATCATCAGCGCGGCGAGCAGAATGAAGATCGCGCCGTTGCGGACGACATCGCCGAGGCGATGCACCGGATGGGGGCCGGCCGCCGGGGCCGGCACGGCGTCGCTGTCGGACGTCATGGATGCGCTTCCTGAAGTGGATTGGGCCCGCCGGCGGCGGCGGGGACGAGGGAATGGCCGTCGAGCACCACGACGCGGTCGGCGACCTCGGCCGCCTCCTCGGGATCGGAGGTGGCGATCAGCGTGGCGCGGTCGGCGTGACGGCGAAGGATGGCGATGATGTCCTGGCGGGCGCCGAGATCGACGCCCTGGAACGGCTCGTCGAGCAGCAGCACGCGGCTCGGCTCGGCCTCCCAGCGGGCGATCACCGTCTTCTGCTGGTTGCCGCCGGACAGCGACCAGACGGAGGCGGCGGGCGAGGCGGCGCGGATGCCGAGACGGGAGATGGCGCCCCTGCCTTCGGTGGTCTCGCGGTCGCCGAGGATGAAGCCGGACGGGAACCAGCGATCGAGGTGGGGCAGGCTGATGGTGGCGCGCACCGCCTCGCCCGGCCAGCCGGCCGGCATCAGCGACGTGCGATGGCGATCCTCGCCGGCCATGACGACGCCGGCGGCGATGGCGTCGGCCGGGTCGCGCGGCGCGTAGGGCCGGCCGTCGAGCCGCATCTCGCCGGCGGCGAAACGGCCCTGGCCGAAGATGCCGGTGAGCAGGCGGCTCTTGCCGGCGCCGAGCACGCCGGTGATCGCCACCACCTCGCCGGCATGGAGGTCGAGGTCGAACGGCCGGGCGTGCGGCAGCAGGCGGATGCCCCTGAGGCTGAGCACGGCCGGTCCGGCCGGCCGACGGGCGTCGGGGTGGGCGGCGGCGAGCGGCCGGCCGATCATCGTCTCGACGGCGGCGTCGAAATCGACCGGGCGGCGGAAGCTGCCGGCGTTGCGGCCGCCGCGCAGCACCTCGACCCGATCGGCCAGCGCTTCGAGGTCGGCGAGGCGGTGCGAGATGTAGAGGATGGCGATGCCGCGGGCGGCGAGGTCCTTCAGCACGGCGTAGAGCCGCCTGGCCTCGCCGCCCGACAGGCTGGCCGTCGGCTCGTCGAGAATGAGCAGTTCCGCCTTGCGGCCGATGGCGCGGGCGATGGCGACGAGCTGCCGGTCGGCGGCCGAGAGGTCGGCGAAGTCGCGGTCGAGCGGCAGGTCGAAGCCGGCCTCGTCGACAATGGCGCGCGCCCGCCGGCGCACGCTGCGGCGGCTCAGGAAAAAGGGCGTCGCCCGGTCGGCGTAGCGGTCGATGAGCAGCGAGTCGGCGACCGGCAGGCCGGGAATGCCGACGACGCCGGTCGACTGGTGGACGGTGACGATGCCCGCCGCCGCCGCTTCGGCCGGCGAACGGGGCAGGAAGGACCGGTCGTGAAGGCGGATGTCGCCGGCGTCCGCCTCGATCACCCCTGACAGGATCTTCACCAGCGTCGACTTGCCGGCGCCGTTGGAGCCCATCAGCGCGACGATCTCGCCGGCCTCGACGTCGAGCGAGGCACCGGCGAGCGCCCGCGTCGACCCGAAGGCCTTGAAGACATTGCGAAGGGAAACGAGCGCCATCAGCCTGATCCGGGAAAGCCGGTCGCGAAAACCGGATTGCCAGCCGATAGTATCGATGCGCCATTGGGGCACAAAGCATGGCGGGCGGATTGTCTAGCGAGGGAAGAGAACCCGAATCCTTTTCTCTGCCAATTCATAGAATTTCATTCTCAAAAATGGACCTAATATCTCCGGTTGCATCGCGGGACCAATACGCCGGAAGCTTCGATGGAAAGCGCGCGCGCCTGTTCGTCGCAAAGCGCACCCTTGGCCGGAATCTTCAATAAAATCAGGGTTATCACCTATTCTTGCCTTTCGAAATCGTCCGGATTTCCGGACGGTCGACGCCGGCCCGCATCCGGAAGTCCGGAAGGGGCTTCGGGCCGGCTGAAAAAATAAATCGATAGAACAAACGTTTAGCCGGCGGCTCAAGTTGGCACGCCTGATGCCATTCCCTTGGCATGCGACGGCCGCCTTCCGAGGAGGGAACGAGGACGGAGGGTCGGGGCATGGTCGGTTCGTGAATGGGAGCCTCGGCGGCCGGAATTTGCGGATCGAAGCCATCCCGGCGCCGGAAACACCGGACGGCCGGACAGTCCAGGAGAGAGGCCCGCCACGGGGATGACGTGCGCCGGGCAGGAGGAACGAATATGACGGACATCACGCAAAACGACGCGGTCGCGACGGAGACGGGCGGCAGCCCTCTTTCCCGCGTCCTTGCCTATAAAGTCGGCCCGGTGCCGCTGCCGCTCTATCTCGCCATCGCCGCCGTCGTGTTCGGCGCGTCGGTGATCGGCAAGCTGCCGGCCGACATGATCGGCGGCTTCGCGGCCATCATGGTGCTGGGCTTCCTGCTCGGCGAGATCGGCGGCCGCATTCCCTACCTGAAGAGCATCGGCGGGTCGGCCATCCTCTGCCTGTTCGTGCCCTCGGCCATGCTCGGCTACGAGGTCATGAACCCGGCGACGTCCGACGCCATCAAGGCGGTGATGAAGACGTCGAACTTCCTCTACCTCTACATCGCCTGCCTGGTCACCGGCTCGATGCTCGGCATGAACCGCAAGGTGCTGATCCAGGGCTTCCTCAAGATGTTCGTGCCGCTCGCCGTCGGCACCGCCGCCGCCGTCGCCGTCGGCGGGCTGGTCGGCGTGGCCTTCGGCTACGAGTTCAAGCACACCTTCTTCTTCATCGTCATGCCGATCGTCGCCGGCGGCATCGGCGAGGGCATCCTGCCGCTGTCGCTCGCCTACGCCGATATCCTCGGCACCGCCCAGCCGGCGCTGATCGCCTCGCTGATCCCGGCCGCCCTGATCGGCAACGTGGTGGCCATCATTTCCTCGGGCGTCCTGAAGCGCATCGGCGAGAAGAAGCCGCAGTATTCCGGCAACGGCCTGCTGGTCCGCACCGGCGACGACAACGAGCTCCTGAAGGAGATGACCGTCGAGAAGAAGCTCGAGCTGCCGCTGATGGGCGCCGGCCTGCTGATGGCCTGCGCCATGTTCATCCTCGGCGCCTTCCTGTCGCCGTTCACCGGCATTCCCGGCCCGATCCTGATGATCATCGGCGCGGCTGTCCTGAAGGTGTCGAAGCTGATCCCCGAGCGGATGGAGACCGGCGCCCACCAGATGTACAAGTTCATGACCACCAACATGACCTTCCCGCTCCTGGTCGGCCTCGGCACCCTCTACGTTCCCTGGAACGACCTGATCGCCGCCTTCACGCCCGCCTATTTCGCCATCTGCGCCGCCACGGTGCTGGCGATGGTGTCCTCGGGCTGGTTCATCGGCAAGCTGCTCAAGATGTACGAGGTCGAGGCGGCCATCGTCACCTGCTGCCACTCGGGCCTCGGCGGCACCGGTGACGTCGCCATCCTCTCGGCGTCGAACCGCATGGGCCTGATGCCCTTCGCCCAGATCTCCACCCGCATCGGTGGCGCCGGCATGGTGGTGCTGGCGGTGTTCCTCCTGAAGATCTTCGCCTGATCCTTAGCCTCCGGGCAAGCATCGGCCGTCCGGCTTTCCCGCCGGGCGGCCTTGCGCTATCGATGGGATACGGGAGCCAGCGGGAGGAGCCGTATTGGCCGAGGAAGCCGAGAGCATCGCGCCGAAACGCCGCTGGCTGCGCCTTGCGGCGGTGCTGCCGCTCGCCGGCGCCCTTGCCATCGCGGCCGTCGTCGCCCTTGTCACCTATCGCGTCGCCTTCGAGCTGTCGCTGTCGACTACCCGCGCCAGCGCCGGCCACCGGCTCGACCTCTATGCGGCGAGCTTCGAGCGCGAGGTCGGCCAATACGCCAATTACCCCTATGTCATGGCGCTCGACGGCACCGTCCTCGCCCTGCTCGGCAGCCCGACGGATTCGGCGCGCCGCCGCGCCGCCGACAGCTATCTCGAGGCGCTGAACGACCGTATCGGCACGCTCGACGCCTACCTGCTCGACAAGACCGGCCGGGTGATCGCCTCCAGCAACTGGAACAAGTGGGACAGCTTCGTCGGCCGCGATCTGTCCTATCGCCCCTATTACCAGAACGCCGGCGTCGGCCGGGTGAGCCGCTTCTACGGCATCGGCACCACCAATCTCCAGCCGGGCTATTTCCTGGCGACGGCCATCGCCCGCGGCAACGACACGCTGGGCATCGGCGTGGTCAAGGTCAGTCTCGACCAGCTCGAACGCTCCTGGGCGTCGGCGGAATCGCCGGCCATCCTCAGCGACGAGCACGGCGTCGTGGTGCAGTCCTCGGTGCCGGCCTGGAAATACGGCACGCTGCGACCGCTCGACGCGGCGGCGCGGCGGCAGATCGCCGAGGCGCAGCAATATAACGACCGGGCGCTGGCGCCGATCGGCCTGTCCACCCTGCGCGAGCTCGACGATCGCACCCACATCGTCCGCCTGCCGGGCACGGCCGGATCGGACGGCAGCTTCTCGACGGAGGGACTGTTTCTCGCCGAAAGCCGGGCGATGCCGGATACGCCGTGGACGCTCACCGTGTTCACCGACCTCTCGGAAATGGACGACCTCGCGCGCCTGTGGGCGGCGCTGGCCGGTCTCGGCAGCCTGCTGTGCCTGGGCCTTCTCGCCGTCTGGCGCCAGCGGCGGCGGCATCTCGGCGAAATACTCGCCGCGCGCGCCGCGCTGCAGCAGGCCCACGATCATCTCGAAAGCGAGGTGGCCGACCGGACGGCGGCGCTGTCGGCCACCAACGAGCGGCTGCGCCGCGAGGTGGAGGAGCGCGAACGCACCGAGCGCACGCTGCGCGACGCGCAATCGGGCCTGGTGCAGGCCGGCAAGCTCGCCAGCCTCGGCCAGCTTTCGGCCGGCATCGCCCACGAGCTCAACCAGCCGCTCGCCGCCCTCGTCACGCTGTCCGGCAATGCCGTGCGGTTTCTGGATCGCGGCGACCTCGACACCGTCCGCGGCAATCTCGAACGCGTCCGGCCGCTGGTCGAACGCATGGGGCACCTGACGGGCGAACTCAAGACCTTCGCCCGCAAGTCGTCCGGCGAGCCGCAGCGGGTCGGGCTGCGCAAGGTGATTGACGACGTGCTGTTCCTGCTCAACCATCGCCTGACGCGCGGGCGGGTGGCCATGACCATCGATATCGATGGCGGCGATATCGACCTCTGGTGCGACGCCAACCGCTTCGAGCAGGTGCTGCTCAACCTGATCGGCAACGCCGTCGACGCCATGGAAGGAGGAGACGATCAGCGTATCATTCTTTCCGCCCGGCGCGAGGGCAGGTTCGTCCGCATCGACATCCGCGACAACGGACCGGGCCTGCCGCCCGAACGGCTCGATCACATGTTCGAGCCCTTCTTCACCACCAAGGCGCCGGGTGTCGGCCTCGGGCTGGGCCTGACGATCTCCGCCGGCATCATCCGTGATTTCGGCGGCGAGCTCGTCGCCAGCAATGCCGAGGGGGGAGGCGCCGTGTTCTCGATGACCATTCCGACCGGCGGCGGGGAAGCGACATGACGAAGGCGACGGTTGAAGACCTCCGGGTGCTGATTGTCGAGGACGATCCCGATGTGCTGCTCGGCTGCGAGCAGGCGCTTCAGCTCGACGGCATGCAGACGATCGGCGTCAGCTCGGTGGAAGAAGCCTTGCGGCGGATCGCCGAGGCGCGACCGGGCGTCATCGTCTCCGACGTGCGCCTGCCCGGGCGGGACGGCCTGTCGCTGCTCGGGGAGATGCAGGCGGCCGACGTCGACCTGCCGGTCATCCTGATCACCGGCCACGGCGACGTGTCGCTCGCCGTGCAGGCGATGCGCTCGGGCGCCTACGACTTCATCGAGAAGCCGTTCCCGCCCGAGCATCTGGTCGAGGTGGTGCGGCGGGCGCGCGAGAAACGGGCGCTGACGCTCGAGGTCCGCCGCCTGCGTCACAAGCTTTCCGACGGCGGCCGGCTGGAAGGCCGCATCATCGGCCGCTCGCCGGCCATGGTGAAGCTGCGCCGCGTCATCGCCGACATCGCCGGCACCAACGCCTCGGTGCTGATCAGCGGCGACACCGGCACCGGCAAGGAACTGGTCGCCCGCTGCCTGCACGACGAAAGTCCCCGCCGCAAGAGCCATTTCGTGGCGATCAACTGCGGCGGCCTGCCCGAGCATCTGGTCGAAAGCGAGCTGTTCGGCCACGAGGCCGGCGCCTTCACCGGCGCCACCAAGCGCCGCATCGGCAAGATCGAGCACGCGAGCGGCGGCACGCTGTTCCTCGACGAGGTCGAGACCATGCCAGTCAGCGTGCAGATCAAGCTGCTGCGCGTCTTGCAGGAGCGGACGCTGGAGCGGCTCGGCTCCAACACGTCGGTTGCCGTCGACTGCCGGATCGTCGCCGCCGTCAAGGGCGACCTCGGCAAGATGGCGGCCGAGGGCGGCTTCCGGTCCGATCTCTACTATCGTCTCGCCGTCGCCTCGCTGGCGCTGCCGGCGCTGCGGGACCGCCGCGAGGACATTCCGCTGCTGTTCGCCCATTTCGCCGAGCAGGCCAGCGTCGTGCACGGCCGGCCGGAGCCGGCGCTCGACGATGCCCGTCTCCGCACCTTGATGGCTTACGACTGGCCGGGCAACGTCCGCGAGCTGCGCAACGTCGCCGACCGTTGCGTCCTCGGCATCGAGACGGGCTTCCCGCCGTTCGCCGAGGCGGCGGCCGTCGAGCCGCTGTCGCTGACCGAGGCGGTGGCGGCTTTCGAGCGGGCGATGATCGTCGATGCGCTCGGCCGCAGCGGCGGCAGTCTCGGCCGCACCGCGCAGGCGCTCCGCATTCCGAAATCGACGCTGCACGACCGCATGAAGCGGCTCGGCATCGCGACCGGGCCGGAGCCCCAGACCGGCTGACGGCGAACGGCCACTACGGCGGCCGGTTCCCGCCGTCATACGGGCCTCCGGTTAGCCTCCTACGCTTCGCGCCGGTGACGGCCGAGATTTTCGCAAACCTTTTCACTCGGCATGCCTGCCTTAACTCATTCAATCATTTGGATATTTCTCATAGCCGCGTCATTGGATGAAAACGTGCCCACATCAGGAATTCGAAGTAGAACCGCATTCTTCCAAGATACAAAATTGCAGTATAGGCAATAAAAATACGGTACAAATTTCCATATCTGCGATTTATATTTTTTTAGCAAACAACACTTACGTTTTAACTCTCGATTACGGGTCGATTGGGAGGGGTAAGTGAGAAAACTTATAGGAAGTTCTGTTGTTTTGCTTTTGGCGTCCGGTAGTCTTGCTAGCGCCGGCGTAGAGATCACCATCGCGACGGTGAACAACGGCGACATGGTGCGCATGCAGGGCCTGACCAAGGAATTCGAGGCGGCGCATCCGGACATCACGCTGAACTGGGCGGTGATGAGCGAGAACGAGCTGCGCCAGAAGGTGACGACGGACATCGCCACCAAGGGCGGCAAGTACGACGTTCTGACCATCGGCACCTATGAAGCGCCGATCTGGGCCAAGCAGGGCTGGCTGAAGGAGCTGACCTTCGACGCCGATTACGACGTCGACGACCTGCTGCCGGCCATCCGCGCCGGCCTCACCTATGAGGACAAGCTCTACGCCGCGCCGTTCTACGGCGAATCGTCGATGGTGATGTACCGCACCGACCTGATGGAGAAGGCCGGCCTCTCCATGCCCGACGCGCCGACCTGGGAGTTCATCGCCGACGCCGCCCGCAAGATGACTGACCGCGCCGCCGGCGTGAACGGCATCTGCCTGCGCGGCAAGGCGGGCTGGGGCGAGAACATGGCCTTCGTCACCGCCATGTCCAACTCCTTCGGCGCCCGCTGGTTCGACGAGAACTGGCACCCGCAGTTCGACCAGCCGGAGTGGAAGCGGACGCTGCAGTTTTACGTCGACCTGATGAAGGACGCCGGGCCGGCCGGCGCCGAGAACAACGGCTTCAACGAGAACCTGGCGCTGTTCGACGACGGCAAGTGCGGCATGTGGATCGACGCGACGGTCGCCGCCTCCTTCGTCACCAACCCGGCGTCGTCGACGGTGGCCGACAAGGTCGGCTTCGCGCTCGCCCCGGACAACGGCCTCGGCAAGCGCAGCAACTGGCTGTGGGCGTGGAACCTCGCCGTGCCGGCGTCGTCGCAGAACGCCGACGCCGCCCAGACCTTCATCGCCTGGGCGACCTCCAAGGAATATACCGCCCTGGTGGCGTCCGACGAGGGCTGGGCCAACGTGCCGCCGGGCACGCGGGGCTCGCTCTATCAGAACGAGGCGTATCTCAAGGCGGCGCCGTTCGCCAAGATGACGCTCGACTCGATCAACGCCGCCGATCCGAAGAACCCGACCGTGAAGCCGGTGCCCTATACCGGCATCCAGTTCGTGGCCATTCCGGAGTTCCAGGGCCTCGCCACCACCATCGGCCAGCAGTTCTCGTCGGCGCTGGCCGGCAAGGTCACGGTGGACGCGGCGCTCTCGTCGGCCCAGTCCAACGCCAGCCGCGAGATGACCCGGGCGCGCTACATCAAGTAAGCGACCGGTCGACCGGCACGGGAGGCGGACGACGTTCGCCTCCCCACCGCCTTTTGGGGGTTCCGATGCGTTTCACCATCAAGACCATGCTGTTCACCGTCCTGGCGGCGATGATCCTCGTGACCGGCGCGCAGGGGCTCTACGGGCTCATCGAGCTCCGCGCCTCGAACGCCGACCTCCGGCGGTTCAGCGAGACCGAGCTGCCGCGCGCCAATGTCATCGGCCTGCTCAAGGACGATTTCGCCAATTTCCGCCTCGCCGAGGCGACCATTCTGGCGGCGATGGACGACGCCACCCGCGAGGCCGCCCTGCTCGATGCCGAGAAGGCGGCGACCGGCGTCAATACGCGCCTGCTCTCCGTCGCCGAGAAGTCGACCAGCGCCGAGGACCAGGCGGACATCGCCAGTTTCTCCAAGCTGTGGCGCGACTACGTCGACCGCCACCAGGGCTTCTCGGATCTGGCCAATTCCGGCAATTTCAACCTCGCCACCGACCTCTACGTCGGCGAGCTCGGCAAGATGTACGCCGATGCCGCCGACATCCTGTCGGGCCTCGCCTTCCGTGGCGAGGACGTCGCCAACGCGGCGGCCAGCGCGGCGGAGACCAACTACACCTATGCCAGCTATGGCATCGTCTCGGCCATCGGGCTGTCGGCGGTCGCCGGCTGTCTTGCCATGGTGTTCGTCTGGCTCGGCCTGTCGCGGCCGCTGATCCGCATCTCGACGGCCATGCGCCGCATCGCCCGCGGCGAGCTCGCCACCGAGGTGCCGAACCTGCGCTTCCCCTGGGAGGTCGGGCAGATGGCGTCGGCGCTCGGCGTGCTGCGCGACAACCTGATGGAAGCCGAGGCGATGCGCGCCCTCGAGAGCGAGCGCGAGCAACAGGCGGCGCAGGCGCTCGTCGAGGAGCGCAACCGCATCGCCGACAGCTTCCAGGATTCGATGGGCTCGTTCGCCGCCGCCTTCGTCGACGCCTCGCGCACGCTGGCCACGGCGGCGCAGGGCCTGTCGGCCACCGCCGAACAGACGTCGCGGCAGGCGCAGGCCGTCGCCGGAGCGGCCGAGGGTGCCTCGTCCAACGTGCAGGGCGTCGCCTCGTCGACCGAGGAGCTGTCGGCATCGGTGCGGGAGATCAACGCGCAGGTCAACCAGTCGGCATCGATCGCCGAGCAGGCGTCGCACCTGGCGACGCGCACCGAATCCAACGTCCGCAACCTGTCGCTGGCCGCCTCGGAAATCGGCGAGGTGGTGAACCTGATCTCGGCGATCGCCGAGCAGACCAACCTCCTGGCGCTCAACGCCACCATCGAGGCGGCGCGGGCCGGCACGGCCGGGCGCGGCTTCGCGGTGGTCGCCTCGGAGGTGAAGAGCCTCGCCGGCCAGACCGGCAAGGCGACCGACGAGATCGCCCGCAAGGTGAAGGAGATCCAGGAAGCCACCGACCGGACGGTCGGGTCGATCGGCGACATCGTCCAGGCCATCGAGCAGGTGCGCGGCGTGACGTCGGCGATCGCCGGCGCCGTCACCCAGCAGGGCGCGGCCACCGACGAGATCGCCCACAGCACGCAACGCGCCGCCCTCAACGCCCAGGACGTTTCCGCCAACGTGCTCGGCGTCGGGCGGGCGGCCGGCGAGACCGGCGTTTCGGCGGCCGAGCTGCTGCACCTGTCGACCGACCTGCAATCGCGCTCGCAAGAGCTTCAGACGAGCGTATTCGACTTCGTCGAAAAGCTGAGGGCCTGAACCTTCGCTGGGCCGGTTCAGGCGAAATCGGCGAGGCGCGGCGTGCTGGCGAGCAGCCGCCGCGTATAGGGATGCCGCGGCGCCGACAGGATGTCGCGCGCCGGCCCCTGCTCGACGATGCGGCCCTTTTCCAGGATGACGAGGTCGTGGCAGAGCAGGGCAACGAAGCCGATGTCGTGGGAAACCAGCACCAGCGTCGTCTTCTCCGACAGCGTCTTCAGGAGATCGACGATGCGGATGCGCGTCGTCAGGTCGAGCGCGCTCACCACCTCGTCGGCCAATACCAGATCGGGCCGCGACACGATGGCGCGGGCGATGGCGATGCGCTGGCGCTGGCCGCCGGAGAACTCGTGCGGATAGCGTCCGGCGGTGTCCGGCGGTAAGTCCACCGATGCCAGTGCGCCGGCGACGGCGGCGTCGACGTCGGTCTCCACCTTCAGCGACCGCAGCGGCTCGGCGATGATGTCGGCCACCTTCTGGCGCGGGTCGAGCGACGAATAGGGATCCTGGAATACCGCCTGCACCGCCCGCCGGAAACCGCGCATGAACGGGCGATTGCCGGGATCGAGCGGTTCGCCGCGGAAGGCGATCCGGCCGGCGGTCGGCCGGGCAAGGCCGAGCATGAGGCGCAGGATGGTGGTCTTGCCCGAACCGCTCTCGCCGACGATGCCGAGGTTGCGGCCGGCCTCGATGCGGAGGTCGACGCCGTCGAGCACGCTACGGCCGCGGCCGTAGGCGAAGGATACGGCGGCGAGATCGACAAGGCTCATAGCGCCGCTCCGATGGCCCGGTCGAAGGCGCGGGCCGCCTCGACGAGGCCGATGGTATAGGGGTGGCGCGGCCGGCCGAACACCTCCGCCACCGTGCCTTCCTCGACCATCTCGCCGGCCCGCAGCACCACCACGCGGTCGACGGCCGCTCCCACCACCGGCAGATCGTGGCTGATGAACAGAAGGCCCATGTTCTCCTCGCGCACCAGCGTTTCGAGGAGCTTCAGCACCTCGGCCTGGGTGGTGACGTCGAGCGCGGTGGTCGGCTCGTCGGCGATCAGCAGGCGCGGCCGGCAGGCGAGCGCCATGGCGATGGCCGCCCGCTGGCGCTGGCCGCCGGACATCTCGTGCGGATAGGCGCGGGAAAGACGCGCCGGATCGGGCAGGGCGACGCGGGCCATCAGCGCCGTCACCTCGGCGGCGACGCCGGCGCGGGAGAGGGATCGCCCGTCGCGGCGGGCGCGGCGGCGCGCCACTTCGGCGATCTGGTCGCCGATGCGCATCAGCGGGTCGAGGGCGGTCAGCGGCTCCTGGAAGATGGTGGCGACGGCGGTGCCCCGGAGGCCGACGACATCGCGGTCGGCGGCGCCGATCACCTCGCGGCCGGCCAGCCTCACGGAGCCGGAAGCGGTCATGCCCTCGGGCAGCAGGCCGATGGCGGCGAGCGCCGTCAATGACTTGCCGGAACCGCTCTCGCCGATCAGGCCGAGGCGTTCGCCGGCCGTGACGGACAGGGAGACGCCGGAGACGAGCGGCCGGCCGGCGTGGCGGATGGAGAGGTCGTCGATGGTGAGGAGGTCGCCCATCAGCGCCTCCGCCGGGTCGGGTCGGCGACGTCGCGAAGACCGTCGGCGAACAGGTTGAGGCCGATCACCAGCGACACCAGCGCGATGCCGGGCGCGATGGCGCCGAACGGCGCGGTGTAGACGGTGGCCTGCGCCTCCTGCAGCAGCCGTCCCCAGGAGGCGTTGGGCGGCGGCGCGCCGAGGCCGAGATAGGACAGCGACGCCTCGGCGATCACCGCGAGGCCGAATTGCAGCGCGAAGTTGACGATCAGCGTCGGCCAGATGTTGGGCAGCACGTGGATGCGGACGATGCCGAGCCAGCTCGTGCCGGAGACGCGAGCGGCGGTGATGTAGTCCATGGCGAGCACCCGCCTCGCCAGGATGCGGGTCAGGCGGGCGACGATGGCCGAGGCGGCGATGCCGATGGCCAGGATGGCGGTGCCGAGGTTGGCGCCGTCGCCGGCAGCGACGATCAGCATGGCGAGCAGCAGCGTCGGGAAGGCGATCAGGATGTCGAGCGTCGCCGCCAGCACGTCGTCGACGGCGCGCGAGGCGAAGGCGGCGAGAAGGCCGACCGTGACGCCGATGGCGGCGGCGATGGCGACGGCGCCGCTGCCGACGGCCAGCGCGATGCGGGCGCCGATCATGATCTCGGTGAACAGGTCGCGGCCGAGCCGGTCGGTGCCGGCCCAGTGCAGCAGCGACGGCGGCGCCAGGCGGCCGCCGGTCATCGCCGCCGGATCATAGGGCGTCCAGACGAGCGTCAGCAATCCGACGGCGACATGGAGGCCGACCAGCGCGGCGCCGACGAGGAAGGCCGGCGTCAGGCGCCGGGAGGCGGGCGGCGCGAGGGCGGGCGCTGCGTCGGTCATGAGCGGGCTCCGCTTGGCCCGCGCAGGCGGGGATCGACGAGGCGCTGCGTCAGGTCGGCGGCAAAGCCGACCAGCAGCACCAGCAGCGTCGAGACGAACAGCACGCCCTGCACGCTCGGATAATCGCGCTGCTCGATGCCGGAAAGCAGCATGGAGCCGAGGCCGGGCAGCGAGAACACGCGCTCGACCACCACGGCGCCGAGCAGCGTCGAGGCGAGCTCGATGCCGAGGATGGAGATCACCGGCACCGCGCCGTTGCGGATGCCGTGACGGACCAGCGCCTCGCCGTAGCCGGCGCCGAGCGCCCGGGCGGTGCGGAGATAGTCGGAGCCGATGACGTCGAGCGTCGCCGAGCGGACGTAGCGGATCAGCGACGCCGACATGACCAGGGCGATGGTGAGGATCGGCAGCGCCAGCTGATGCAGGGCGGTGAGCGGATCGCGCCAGCCGGACGGCGGAAAGCCGCTCGACGGAAACAGGCGCAGCTTCACGGCGAAGGCGGTGACCAGCAGGATGCCGATCCAGAACACCGGCACGGCGACGCCGAACTGCGAGACGATGGAAATCAGGCCGCCGTACCAGCGGTCGCGCTTGACCGCCGCCAGGATGCCGAGCGGCAGGGCGAGAAGGACGGCGCTGAGGAAGGCGAGGGCGGTGAGCGGCAGCGTCAGCGTCAGGCGGCGGCCGATCTCCTCGAGAACCGGCACGCCGGAGACGAAGGAGGCGCCGAGGTCGAACCGCCCGAGCTGGCCGAGATAGCGGACGAACTGGGCGGCGATCGGCAGGTCGGAGCCGACCTGGCGGCGCGCCGCCTCGATCTGGTCGGCGTCGGCGCCCACCGACACCAGCGCGTTGGCGGGATCGCCCGGCAGCAGGCGCAGCAGCAGGAACAGGACGGCGGCGGCGATCAGCACCGAAACGAGGAGGATCGCCGTCCGGCGGACGACATAGGCGAGAATGACGGCACCTCGGAACGGATGAACGGCAACGCCGCCCGAACGTAAGTCGGACGGCGTCGAATGTCGAGCAGCGTGGAAGGAGGATCAGTCCGCCTTCTTGATGCCGTAGGAGAAGAACTGCGAGTTGAGGCCGTTGAGCGGGTAGCCGGTGACCGACGTTTTCGACACCACGATCTGCGGGTAGAGGTAGAGCCAGTTGCTGGCCGCGTCCTCGGCGATCTGGATGTTGGCTTCCTTCAGCTTCTCGGTCTGCTCGTCGACGGTCGCCGCTTCCTCGGACGCCTTGATCAGCTCGGTGACCTTGGGGTTGTCATAGCCCCAGTAGAAGTCGGGATTGCCGTAGAAGACGATGTCGCGGTGGTTGACATGCTCCTGCAAGGTCGCCTGGAAGTCGTGCGCCTTGTAGATCTTGGTGTACCACTCGTTGGCGGTGATGACGTTGATATTCACCTTGACGCCGACCTTGGCCAGCTCGCCCTGCAGGAACTGGGCGGCCAGCGGATGCGGGTCGTAGTTGGGCGTGTCGATGGTGAAGGTGAAGCCGTCGGGATAACCGGCCTCGGCGAGCAGCGCCTTGGCGCTCTCCGGATCGTAGGCATCGACCTTGGTGAGGTCGACGTACCAGGGATCGGTCGGCGGCACGAAGGAGCCGATCAGCGTGCCGTAGTCGCCCCACACCGCCTCGAGCAGCTTCTTGTCGTCGACGGCGCGGGCCAGCGCCTTGCGCACCTTGACGTTGTCGAAGGGGGCGACGCGGTCGTTGTAGGCAAGGAGCAGCTTGGTGGTCGACTTGCCCTCGGCGACGGTGAAGTCCGGGTTGTCCTTGAACTGGGCGAGCGAATCCGGGCTCTGCACCGAGGTGATGACGTCGACGGCGCCGGTCAGCAGCGCGTTGTTGAGGGCGGTCGCCTCGGTGAAGTACTTGAAGACCACTTCGCCGTTTTCCGGCTTCGGACCCCAGTATTTGTCGAAGCGCTTGATGGCGAGCTGCGCGCCGCGCTGCCAGCCGTCGAGCGCGTAGGGGCCGGTGCCGTCCTCGGCCGATTGCAGGTCCTTGGCGGCGTCGTTGATCACCCAGACGTAGGACAGATTGTAGGGCAGGGAGATCGAGCGCGACGACAGCTTGACGACGACGGTGGCGTCGTCCGGCGTCTCGATCGCGGCGATCGGCTTCAGCGAGTTCTTGCGCGAGCTCTTGCTGTCGGCCGAAGTGACGCGCTCGATCGACCACTTGACGTCGGCCGAGGTCAGCGGGTCGCCGGAATGGAAGGTGACGCCCGGCTGCAGCGTGAAGGTGTAGGTGAGGCCGTCGTCGGACACCTTGTAGTCCTTGACGAGGCTCGGCGACACCTTGCCGTCGTCGTCGAGGCGGAACAGCGCCTCGTAGACGTTGCCGTTGAAGGCCTCGTTGATGCCCTGACCGGCGCCGGCGGTGTTGTCGAGGTTCTGCGGCTCGTAGAGCGAGCCGATGTTGATGACGGCGTCGGGACCGCCGTCGGCGGCCAGAGCCGGCGCGGCGCCCATCAGGAGCAGCACGGCGGCCGCCGTGGCGTTCAGGGCCGAAAGGGGCGTCCGGCTGGCGCGGGCGGGCGAAGCGGTCATATTTCTCTCCTCGGATGACGGCCGACTGGTGCGACCTGTTGGCGGCCAGTCTAGCCGAGGCATGGGAAATGAGAATGCCGGGCTTGTCTGAAATGCCGGGCCGCCCGGAAACAGGATTGCGCGAAACGGGAAATTTCCGAATTATTTTACTCGTACAGATTTCCATGAACAAGCGGACCGCCTGCCCAAATTCACAAGATCGGCTCGCCGTCGACGATGTCGATCGCCGCGTGATAGCTGTTGCCGATGGTGCAGACCTTATGCGCCTCCTCGATCAGCGATCGCCGTTCGGCGTTGTTGAAGTCGCCTTCGATGGCGAAGCGGCAGGTCTGGCGGGCGATGCGCGACGGCGGCTCGGCGGCCTTGGCGCCGATCACCTCCACCGAAACCGAGCCGAGCCGGTCGTTGAGGCCGAGGTTGCGCGCCGCGATGCGGACGCTGAGCGCCAGGCAGCCGGCCAGCGAGGCATCCAGCAATTCGAGCGGGTTGAAGCCCTCCATCGACGGCGAACCGGCGAGCGTCAGGCTGGCGCCGGAGCGGGCGACCACGCCACCGCGGCCGCTGCGATCGAGGCTAGCGCTGGCACCCATCGGGCGGACTTTGACCTGCGACATGGTGGTATCTCCTGTTCGGGCACCCGCCCTTCTCCCGGGAGAATAGCGGCTTTGCGGGGCGGCGGCGAGCGGCGAGCGTCGGAATGCGACGGACGGAAAACCGGTGGCGTGTTTTCACCGACGTGCGCCGTCCAATCTATTCAACGGCTTGCACCTGATGTAGATTTCGTGCGGACAAACCAGACTGCCGATATCATGGACGCCATCAACCGCACTTCCGCCGAGCCCTATTACCAGCAACTCGGCCGCATCCTCGAACAGCGCATCAAGTCGAAGGAGCTGTCGCCGGGCCAGCGCCTGCCGTCGGAAAGCGATCTCTGCCGCACCTTCGATCTTTCCCGCTCCACGGTGCGCGAGACGCTGCGCTCGCTGCAGGAGCAGGGGCTGATCCGGATGATTCCCCGGCGCGGCGCCTTCGTCGCCGAGCGGAACAGCGGCGACTGGATGCTGCAGGTGACGCGCGGCTTCTTCGAGTCGGAGGTGGACGGCACCCGCACCGTCGACACGACGGTCTTCCGCAGCGGCCTCGAACCGCTGCCGCGCGAGGCGAGCGATGCGCTGGGGCTCGAACCGGGCGCCGCCGGCTTCATCCTGGAACGGCTGCGTTGCCTCGACGGCAAGCCGGCCGTCTATTCGACCAACTTCATGCCGCCCGAAGTCGGCGCGGTGCTGGCCGGCACGGACGTGCTGCGCGGCACCCAGTCGCTCAACCAAACCCTTCGGGCCGCCGGCTATCAGATTTCCAGCGCCCGCCGCGAGGTGGCGGCGGTCGGCGCGCCCGAGCTGCCGGCCCGCTTCCTCGGCCTCGACGTGCGGGATCCGGTGCTGCTGATCCGTTCGCTGTCGCGCGGCGCCGATGGCCGGCCGTTCGACTACTATCGCTCCTACGCCCGCTCCGACGTAGTGACCATCGCGGTCGAGGCGCAGGCGATGGACGGCGACTGAGGCGGGTCAGGCGTCGATCCGGCTTATTTTCAGGACATGCGCCAGATCCGGCCGGGCGCCGGCGATCAGCGCCGCGCCGAGGGCGGCGAGCTCGGGCTCGTCGATGCGGTGGATCGGCCGACCGAGAATGCCGGCGCGGAGACGCATCAGCGCGTCGGAGCGGCTCCAGCCGCCCGTCGCGAACAGCGGACCGTCGCCGACGCCCGAGGCGGTGAGGTCGTCGAAGATGCCGGCGGTGATCCGGGCGCAGGCGACGAGCAGGGCAGCGGCGATGCGGCGCGCGTCCGATTCGTTTGCCTGAGCAAGGATGGCAGCGACCGCCGCGTGATCGGCTGGATCGTCGACGCTGGGCGTCGCCTCGGCGGGAATTTCGGCGGCGGCGAGCAGGTCGGACAGGAGATCGCCGGAGGGCGTCGGAAGCCTGAGCGGCGCCAGCGCCGCCGCCAACTCGAACACCTTGAAGCGCGCCTCGCGGCCGGGCAGCACGGAAACCGAGCGGACGATGCCCGGCCGCGGCGGCACGGGGCGATCGGTTTCGCCATAGACGAGTTCGGCGGTGCCGAGCGAATCGACGATGGCATCCGGGTGCAGGCGGTGGGCGACCGAGGCGGCGACCGGATGGTCGTGACCGCCGGCGACGAGCCGGGTGGCGGTGGTGGCCGCCCCGGCTTGCGTGAGGCGGCCCGGCCGCATCGGACCGACCGTGGCGCCGGCCGGCAGAACCGGCGGCAGCGTCGGCGCCCGCGCCGCCGCGAGCAGGTCGTCGCGAAAGGCGCGGGCGGAAATGTCGTAGCAGGCGGTGCGGGCGGCCAGCGTCTCGCTGAGGAAGGCCCGCCCCGACCACCAGGCGGCGGGAAAGTCGGTGAGGGCGATCCAGCCCGCGACCGCCGGCACCGGACGATGGCGGGCGATCCACAGCCACTTGGCGGAGGTGCGCGTCGGCTCGAAGGCGAGGCCGGTGACGTCGACGCAGTCGTGGGCGGCGGCGAGCTCGTCCGCTTCGGCAGCGGCGCGGTCGTCGAACCAGGGAATGACGGTGGAGAGCGGCCGCAACGCGGCGTCGACGAGGCATCCGTCCTCCCCGACTCCGGCGGCGGCGATGGCCGCGATCGGGAGGCCGTCGGCGGCCTGCCGCCAGGCGTCGATGATCATGTCCTCGATCGCCTTCAGCAGGACGAGCGGCTCGGCCTCGCCGGCCCGGGCGCCGGCCGTGTCCTGTCCGAGGCGCGGCGTCGGGCGGCGACGGCGGGCGATGACGCCCGCCACCTCGTCGACCAGCACCACCTTGATGTTGGTCGAGCCGATATCGACACCGCAATAAAGCCCGGACATCCCGGCCTCCTCACCAGTGGCGGGTATAGTGCCGGCGGGTGATGCGCGCCAGTTCGCGGATCGTTTCCTTGGCCTCGGCTTCCGGACGCTGCCAGACCTTGCGGCCGATCACCAGACCCTGGGCGCCGGCCCGGATGACTTCCTCGGAATCGGTCAGCGTCGACTTGGAATCGCCGCTGAGCGCGCCGCCGGCCACCACGATCGGAATGCGCAGTTCCTCGACGAGGCGGGCGGTTTCCTCGGCGCCGGGGAAGGTGATCTTGATGATGTCGGCGCCGAGGTCGAAGGCGATGCGCGCCACCTCGATCTCCTGCTTGACCACCTCCGGCGAGCGCGGCGCCGCCAGCAGCACCGGCTCGACCATCACCGGCATCTCCCACTTGGCGGCCTCGGAGATCACGTTGCCGATGCGCTCGCAATAGAGGATCTTCTCCTCGTCGGAGACGTTCCAGGGCAACAGCAGCTTGACGCAGTCGACGCCGAGGCGGACGGCATCCTCGAGCCGGGCGACGATGGTGCCGGTGCCCTTGTCGGGCGTCTTGGTCGACCAGAAGGCGTCGATGGCCAGCACGCGGGCGAACTGCGGCTGGCGGGCCAAGAGAGCCTCGGTGGCGCGGACGATGCCGGTGGTCACCATGAAGCCGGTGACGTCCTCCTGCATGTAGCTGTTGATCACGTCGACGGGCGCTTCGAGGGCCGGAACGCGGCCCCAGACGACGCCGTGGTCGACCGGCACGATCAGCGCCGCCCGGTCCACGTGGAAAAGCCGGTTCATGCGGTAGCTCGTCGAGAGCCGGTGTTGGGCCATGGTTCATCTCCTCGTTTTGCGGGTCCCTGGCGGAGGACCGTTGGAGCGGTGATCCGGCGTCGCCGTTCCTCGAAAGAGACGCGGTTCATCGCTTGTCGGTATCGTACGGACAAAATCTGTCTACCTTTTGCATATCGAGGCGTCAATACCGTCTTGACAGTTGTTCGGTACCGAACGTATCGTCCGACTTGTCCGTACAAAAATGACGGTGAGGAGGAACCACGTAACGTCGTGGCTCACCGGGAGACGGGAGGACGGCGTGAAGAAGCTGATCAACGATGTCGGCGCGGTGGTCGATGACATGATCGACGGCCTCATCCGGTCGGTGGACGGCCTCAGCCGCATCGAGGGCGAACGCGTCATTGTCCGCCGCGACCTGGAGGCGGTTCGCTCCGCCGGGCAGGTGGCGCTGGTCTCGGGCGGCGGCTCCGGCCACGAACCGGCCCATGCCGGCTATGTCGGCGCCGGCATGCTGACCGCCGCCGTCTGCGGCGACGTCTTCACCTCGCCGTCGACCGATGCCGTGCTGGCCGCCATCCGTGCCGTCGGCGGCCCGGCCGGCGTACTGCTGATCGTCAAGTCCTATACCGGCGACCGCCTCAACTTCGGCCTCGCCGCCGAAATCGCCCGCTCGGAGGGCATTCCCGTCGAGATGGTGGTGGTAGCCGACGACGTGTCGCTCGCCACCGGCACGTCCAACGCCGGCCGGCGCGGCATCGCCGGCACCGTCCTTGTTCACAAAGTAGCCGGCGCCGCTGCGGCCGCCGGCCTTCCCCTCGATCGGGTCGCCGCCCTGGCGCGGCGGGTCGGCGACGGCGTCGGCTCCATGGGCGTCGGCCTCACCGCCTGCACCGTGCCGGCGGCCGGCCGGCCGAGCTTCTCGCTCGCCGACGACGAGATCGAATTCGGCCTCGGCATTCATGGCGAAGCCGGCGTTCGCCGCGACCGGATGCAGCCGGTGGGCGCACTGGTGTCGACCGTGGCCGAACGCATCTTCGAGGACCGCGGCCTTTTGGCCGGCGACCGCGCCGTGCTGCTCGTCAACAATCTCGGCGCCACGCCGGCGATGGAGATGGCGATCGTTGCCGGCGAGGCCGCCCGTGCCGCCGAGGCGCGCGGCCTCTGCGTCGAGCGCATGTGGACGGGCGCCTTCCTGACCGCCCTCGACATGGCCGGCTTCTCGCTGTCGGCGCTCGCCGTCGACGACGAGCTGCTGGGCTATCTCGACGCGCCGACCACCGCCTCGGCCTGGCCGACGTCGGCGGCGCCCGCCAAGATCGCGCCTGCCGTGGCGGTTGCTGCCCGCACTGACGAGGCCGTGGGCGGCGCCGGCGAACCCGATCTCACTCTCGTTTCGGCCATCGAGGCGGCCGCCCGCGCGTTGATCGCCGACGAGGCGCGTCTCACGGCGCTCGATCAGGCGGTCGGCGACGGCGACCTCGGCCTCAATCTGGCGCGCGGCGCCGAGGCGGTGCTCGCCGAGATCGACGGCTATCGCGCCCTCGGCCGGTCGGCGGTACTGCGGCGCCTGTCGGCGACCGTCCGGAAGACGGTGGGCGGAACCTCGGGAGCGCTCTACGCCGTCGGCCTGATGCGCGCCGCCGCCGTCGCCGAGAAGCCGGTGGCCGGCAACGCCCTCTGGGGCGAGGCGCTGGCCGCCGCCGCAGAGGCCATATCCCGGCTGGGCGATGCCCGCATCGGCGACCGCACGATGCTCGATGCCCTGCTGCCGGCCGCCGAGGCGCTGGCCTCGGCCGGCGCCGACCCGCGCGCCGGCTACGCGGCCGCCGTTAAGGCCGCCGCCAGCGGCGCTGCCGCCACCGCCGCCGTCACGTCCCGGCGCGGCCGCTCGAGCTATCTCGGCGAGCGGGCGGTCGGGCACCCCGACCCCGGCGCCGAAGCCGTCGTCGTCTGGCTGACCGCCATCGGGCAAGTCCTCGGGGAGGAGGACGCCTGACCGCGGCAAGAGCTTGGCGCGGTCGTCCCGGAACCTCCGGGATGCCCGCCCACGAACGCAGACCCGCGTGTCTGCCAAAGGGCAGCCCGGCGTCGCCGTGATCGCGCGCCGCGCCGTCCGAACAAGGAGGAGACCAATGAAGCCTGCAACCTATCTCATGGCTGCCGCCGCCTTCGCGCTCGCGGCCGTGCCGGCGATGGCCGCCGACAAGGTTCCCACCCGCGTCGGCATCACCGTCGGTACGCTCGGCAACCCGTTCTTCGTGCCCCTGGTGGCCGGCGCCAAGGACACCGTGGCCAAGGCCGCCCCGGAGGCCGACGTCACCGTCATCGGCGCCGACTACGACCTCAATAAGCAGGCGACGCAGATCGACAACTTCATCGCCTCCGGCGTCGAGCTGATCATGATCAACTCGGTGGACGCCAACGCCATCGCCCCGGCGATCGAGAAGGCCAAGGCGGCCGGCATCACCGTCGGCGCCTTCGACGTCTCGGCCAAGGGCGCCGACGTCACCGTGATGACCAACAACGTCCAGGCCGGCGAGATCGCCTGCAAGTACCTGGCCGACCAGCTCAAGGGCAAGGGCGACGTCGTCATCATCAACGGCCCGCCGATCTCGTCGATCATCGATCGCGTCACCGGCTGCAAGAACGCCTTCGCCGGCTATCCCGACATCAACATCCTGTCGGACAATCAGGACGGCAAGGCTTCGCGCGACGGCGGCTTCGCCGTCATGCAGGGTCTGTTGACCCGCTTTCCGCACATCGACGCCGTGTTCGGGGCCAACGACCCGACCGCGCTCGGCGCCGACCTCGCTGCCAAGCAGCTCAACCGGCAGGAGATGATCATTGCCGGCGTCGACGGCGCTCCCGATGTCGTCGCCGCCCTCAAGTCGGGCGAGACCCGGATCGTCGCCTCCTCCTCCCAGGATCCCTATGCGATGGCCGCACGGGCCACCGAAATGGCTCTCGCCGCCTTCCGTGGCGAGGCCCAGCCTTCGGAGCCGGTGCTGCTCGATACCAAGCTGGTCACGGCGGACAACGTCGGCAGCTACATCGGATGGGATGCCGAGCGCTGACGGCAGCAGCGGCCGCCGCGGCATCCCCCCGCCGCGGCGGCCTCCTTCGATACCGGACCGATCGGGAGAACAGTCGTGGAGCAAACGTCCGGACGGCCGGCGCCGCTTCTCGAGATGCGCCACATCAGCAAGACCTTCGGCAGCATGGCCGCCCTGAAGGACGTCTCGCTGTCGGTGGAGCGCGGAGAAGTGCATGCGCTGATGGGCGAGAACGGCGCCGGCAAGTCGACGCTGATGAAGATCCTCTCCGGCGCCTATCGCGCCGACGCCGGCGGCTCCATCCTCATCGACGGCCGGGAGGTCGACATCGACGGGCCGCAGGCCGGCCGCCATTGCGGCATCGCCGTCATCTATCAGGAACTGTCGCTGGCCCCCAACCTGACGGTCGCCCAGAACATCTTCCTCGGCCGGGAGCATCGGCGCGGCGGCTTCACCGACCGCAAGGCGCAGGAGGCGGCCTGCCGCGACGTGCTCGCCCGTCTCCGCCTTGCCTTCCCGCCGTCGACGGTGGTCTCCCGCCTGTCGCTCGGCGAGCGGCAACTGGTGGAGATCGCCCGGGCGCTCGCCTCGGACGCCCGCATCCTGGTGATGGACGAGCCGACGACCTCGCTCAGCCTGCTCGAGACGGAACGCCTCTACGAGATCATCGCCGACCTCAAGGCGCACGGTATCGGCATCATCTACATCAGCCACCGCATGGAGGAGATCTACGCGCTGTCCGACCGGGTCAGCGTGTTGCGCGACGGCCGCTACGTCGGCACGCTCGGCCGCGACGAGATCGTCGCCGAGCGGCTGGTGGCCATGATGGTCGGCCGCGATCTCTCCTCCTTCTACAAGAAGGACCATCGGCCCGCCGCCGATCGCCGGACGCTGCTTTCCGTCCGCGACATCGCCGACGACGTCCGCGTCCACGGCTGCTCCTTCGATCTCAAGGCCGGCGAGGTGCTGTGCCTGGCCGGCCTGGTCGGCTCGGGACGCACCGAGCTGGCCCGTCTCGTCTACGGCGCCGATCCGCGCACGCGCGGCAGCATCGCCCTCGACGGCCGGGCGCTCGACATCCGCCGAGCGCGCGACGCCATCGCTGCGGGCATCGTCTATCTCACCGAGGACCGGCGCCGGCTCGGCCTGTTCCTGGAGATGTCGATCAACGACAACGTCAGCATCAACGTCGCGGCCGGCGATGCCCATGGCGCCGGCTTCACCAATGCCGTGAAGGCGCGCGAGCGGGCCGACCGCGCGATGAAAACACTGGAGATCCGCGCCACCGGCATCTCGGCCAAGACCGGCGCGCTGTCGGGCGGCAACCAGCAGAAGGTGCTGCTCGGCCGCCTCTTGGAGACCGAGCCGCGCGTGCTGATCCTCGACGAGCCGACGCGCGGCGTCGACGTCGGCGCCAAGTCGGAGATCTATCGGCTGATCGACGATCTCGCGACGCGCGGCATCGGCGTCCTGATGATCTCCAGCGAACTGCCGGAGGTCGTCGGCGTCGCCGACCGGGTGCTGGTGATGCGCGACGGACGGATCGTCGGCGAGATCGCCGCCGCGCCGGACCAGCCGATCACCCAGGAAGCCATCATGGCCTACGCGACCGGTGTCGCCGCCGTCGACGCGGACGCCTGAACGGGCCAATTCGGGAGAGGTTCAGTTGACCAACACGACGAAAACCATCGACGCCGGTGCGCTGGCGCGCGCCGACAGGCTGCAAACCGTCATTCAGATCGCCGGCATGCTGCCGGTGCTGATTCTGCTCTGCATCGGCTTCGAGCTGCTGAGCGGCCGCTTCGCCACCTTCACCAACCTCTCCATCGTCATGCAGCAGGCGGCGATCAACACCACGCTGGCCGCCGGCATGACCTTCGTCATCCTGACCGGCGGCATCGACCTGTCGGTCGGCTCGATCGTCGCCGCCTCGGCGATGGTGTCGGTGATGGGCTCGCTGATCCCCGGCTGGGGCTATATCGGCATTCCCGCCGGGCTGGCCGTCGGCCTTGCCTGCGGCCTGGTCAACGGCCTCCTGGTCGCCGTCGTCAAGCTGCCACCCTTCATAGCCACCCTTGGTTCGCTGACGGCGGTGCGCGGCTTCGCCCGCCTGATCGGCAACGACACCACCGTCTTCAACACGGCGATGCCCTTCGCCTTCCTCGGCAACGGCTCGCTGTTCGGCGTGCCCTGGCTGGTGATCATCGCCTTCGCCGGCATCGTCGTCTCGTGGCTGATCCTGCGGCGCACGGTGCTCGGCACCTTCATCTACGCCATCGGCGGCAACGAGGACGCGGCCCGCCTCGCCGGCATCCGCGTCACGGCGGTGCTCACCTTCGTCTATGCGATTTCCGGGCTGTTCGCCGGCCTTGGCGGCGTCATGAGCGCCGCCCGCCTCTACGCCGCCAACGGCTTGCAGGTCGGCCAGTCCTACGAGCTCGACGCTATCGCCGCCGTCATTCTCGGCGGCACCAGCTTCGTCGGCGGCATCGGCTCGATCTGGGGCACGCTGGTCGGTGCGCTGATCATCGCCGTGCTGTCTAACGGCCTGATCCTGATCGGCGTTTCCGATATCTGGCAGTATATCGTCAAGGGGCTGGTGATCATCGCCGCCGTCGCCCTCGACAGGTATCACCGCTCGAGAGGATGACCGGCGACGGACTCCAAATGGCACGGCGGCGCGATCGATATCGATGCGCCGCCGCCCTGTCTTGATAAATCAATGGTCTCAGATATCGAACTGGGCCGGCAGGATCACCAGGTCGCGGACGACGACGTTGCGCGGCCGCGTCAGCATGAACAGCACGGCTTCGGCGACTTCCTCGGGCTCGATCAGGCCGCCGGCCGCCTTCAGGGCGGCAAGCCGCTCCGGCACCCAGTCCTTGAGGAGGGCGGTGATCACCGGGCCGGGCTGCACCGCGCCGACGCGCACGTCATGTTTCGCCACCTGGCGGCGGACGGTGTGCACGAAGGCCTGCACCGCGTGCTTGGAGGCGGTGTAGATCGGCTCGACCATCACCGGCACCACGCCGGCCACCGAGCTGGTGAACAGGATGTCGCCGTGCTTGCGCTCGATCATGTAGGGCAACACGGCATGGGCGGTGCGGAAGGCCGCGTTGATGTTGAGGTTGAGCATGCGGTCCCAGGCATCGGGATCGCCGGTGGCGGCGTCGCCGCCGATATAGGCGCCGGCGTTGGCATGCAGGATGTCGAGCTTGCCGGCCTTGTCGATGATCTGCGGCAGCATGGTGGCGACGCTCTTGGGATCCAGGAGGTCGATGCGGACCGGGAAGGCGTTGGCGCCGATCTCGGCGCAGGCCTTGGCGAGACCTTCTTCGTCGCGGTCGACGACGGCGACCCGGGCGCCGGCCTCGGCCATGGCCTTGGCGCATGCCAGGCCGATGCCGGAAGCGCCACCGGTGACGGCGGCAACCTGACCTTCGATACTCACAGCCATTTCAGTCTCCTTTCGTCCGTATCCGACGGACAATCGCTTTGTTTGTTGGACGTTTCCTCAAGTGTTCTCATGCGACCTGCAGCAGGCCGCCGAGGCGCATCTGCTCGATCATCCAGCGCCGGGCGGTGGCGATCTCCACCACCGGCTCGTCCGATTTCTCGGTCCACATCTCCATCAGGAAGGGGCCGCGATAGCCGAGGTCGGCGAGCGTGGCGAAGCAGGCCTTGAAGTCGACGCAGCCGTCGCCGAAGGGCACGTCGCGGAACTGGCCGGGGAAGTCGCCGGTTACCTTCAGCGTGTCTTTCAGGTGGATGGCGACGATGCGGTCGATGCCCGCCCTGAGCTCCGCGTCGACGTCGTTGCCCCAGGCCGTGAGGTTGCCGAGGTCGGGGTAGACGCAGAAGTACGGCGAGTGGATGAGCTGGTCGTATTCGCGCCAGCGGGTGATCGAGTTGATGAAGGCGGTGTCCATGATCTCGACCGCCAGCATCACCTGCGCCTTGGCCGCCTCGCGCACCGACCACTGCAGGCCTTCGATGAACCGCTCCTTGGTGCCGACGTCGGCTTCCTCGTAGTAGACGTCGTAACCGGCCACCTGGATGGTGCGGATGCCCAGGTCGACGCAGAGGTCGATCGCCCGGCGCATGATGTCGCGCGCCTTGACGCGCGTCGACGGATCGCGGCTGCCGAACGGGAAGCGGCGGTGCGCCGACAGGCAGACGCTCGGCACCGAGACGCCGAAATCGCGCACGGCGGCGCAGAAGGCGGCGCGCTCGGCCTTCGACCAGCTGAGGCGCGTCATGCGTTCGTCGGTCTCGTCGATCGACATTTCGACGAAGTCGAAGTCCAATGCCTTGGCGAGCGCCAGCCGCGCCGGCCAGTCGAGGTCCTTCGGCAGGGCCTTCTCATAGATGCCCAGCGGGTTGGGCAGCGCCTCTCGGGTCACGTCGTCCTCCAGATATTGGTGGCTCTCAGCGTCCGGCCGGCAGGGTGGACAGCGTGTCGGCCAAGCGGCGGAAGGCCGCGTATTTTTCGCGATAGGCGGGGAAGCTCCCGGCATCCGGCTCGATCAGCGCGCCGGATGGGCACATGGCCGCCATGGCTTCCTTGAAGCCCTTGTGGACGCCGGAGCCGACGGCGGCGGCGATGGCGGCGCCGAGGCAGCCGGACTGCTCGACGTGCATCACCTCGACCGGCATCTCGGAGATGTCGGCGACCATCTGCATCCAGGGCTTGGAGCGGGTCGGGCCGCCGGTGAGGCGCAGCGTCTTGTCGCGGCCGGACAGCTTGACGATCCGCTCGAGGTGGACGTGCTGCGAGAAGCAGATGCCCTCGTAGACCGCCTGCAGCACCTGGCCGAGGCCGTGGGCATTGGCGAGGCCGTGCAGGCCGGCCGTGAGATCGTCGCCGAGGTTGGAGGCGAACAGATAGGGCAGGAACTGGATGCCGGTGCCCGCCTTGGGCAGCGCCGAGATCATCAGGTCGGCCTGGCGGTAGCAGTCGGGCATGCCGCCGAGGAAGGTGCGGACGAACCATTCGAGGTTGCCGGCCGAGGTCGGGCTGCCTTCGTGGACGAAGTAGCGGTCCGGCATGCAGTAGCGGCCCCAGATGTAGGGCCAGTTGTCGCCTTGGGGCTTCAGGATGCGGTCGGTGGTCCAGGTGACGATGGTCCAGGTGCCCATCACCACGTTGACGAAGCTCGGATCGGCGAGGCCGGCGCAGACGGCGGCCGACACCACGTCGAAGAAGCCGCCGAACACCGGCGTGCCCGCCTTGAGGCCGGTTTCCTCGGCCGCCTTGGCGCTCAGGCCGGCGACGCGCTCCTCCGAGCCGACGACCGGCGGCAGGCAGCCCTCCATCTCGTCGATGCCGAACATCCTGAAGAGAGCGGGGTCGTAGGCGCCCTTCTCGACGTTGTAGAGATTGCTGCCGGAGATGTTGGTGACCTCGGCGGCGAAAACGCCGGTCAGCTTGTAGCGGACGAAATCGTGCGCCATCAGCACGTGACGCGTCCGGCGGTAGTTGTCCGGCTCGTTGGCCTTCATCCAGGCGAGCAGCGACACCGGGTGGCCGGTCCAGAGCTGCTGATAGCCGTAGGGATAGCTCGCCGCGTCGAGCCCCTTGGCCTTCCAGTCCTTGACGATGGACAGCGAGCGGTTGTCGGAGGAGATGATGCCGTTGCGCACCGGCTCGCCGTCGGCATCGAGGGCGTAGAGCCCCTTGCCGTGGGCGGAGAAGCTGATGCCGGCGATCTCGTCGGCCGAAACGCCGGCTTCGGCGACGACGCGGCGGATGGTGCCGGCGACGATCCGCCACATGGCGTTCATGTCGCGCTCGGACCAGCCGACGTGGGCGGCGACGCCGTTGTCGACCTCGGAGGCCACGGCCTTTTCATGCCCCTCGGCGTCGTAGAGGCCGCTCTTGATGACGGTGCCGCCGATATCGATTCCGAGAAAGTAGGTCACGGCTCTTGGTCCTTTGAAGAAACGCGGGACTGGTTCGGCTTGCGCCGGGCAAAGAGGATCCCGTCCGTCGGACGGATGGCCCGGCGATCAGGCGTGGTCGGTTCGGGGCGGCCGAAGGGCTGTCAGCCGGCGGCGAGAAGGCTTCGATATTTCAACTGGTCGCCCGCCATCTCGCGGAAGACACGGTATTTCCTGTCGTGGAAGGCAGCGGTTTCGGATCGGGGCATCGTCACCGAGACATCGCCGGCCATGGCCAGCATGGCGTCGGTGAGCTTGGGATAGAGGCCGGCCGCCGTCGCGCCCAGCATGGCCGAGCCGAGCAGCATCGCCTCGCTTTCCGAGATGATCTCGATCGGCAGGCCGGTGACGTCGGCGAATTCGCGCACCCAGAGCGGGTTCTTGGCGCCGCCGCCAGCGAGGCGGATGCGCTTGATGGCGTAGCCGTTGCCGTTCATCGTCTCGATGATGTGGCGCGTGCCGTAGGCGACCGACTGCAGCGCGGCGAGATAGCGGACGGCGAGGCTTTCCAGCGTGTCGTCGAGCTTGAGGCCCGAGATCATGCCGGTCAGCGTCGGGTCGGCGAGCGGCGAGCGATTGCCGAGGTAGTAGCCGAGCAGGTGGAAGTCGCTGGTCGGGAACGGGTTCCCGGCCTCGATCTTGCCGACGAGATCGTTGAGATAGGCGTAGGTCGACCGGCCCGTCCGGGCGAGCTCCTTCTCCAGCGCCGGCCAGGCGGCGCTGTCGCGCACCACGAAGTCGACCAGCGCGCCGGCCGCGCTCTGTCCGCCTTCGGCCAGCCAGTAACCGGGCACCATGGCGCCGTGATAGGGGCCCCAGACGCCGGGAACGAAGTGGCGGTCGCGGTTGGAGGCCATGTGGCAGGCCGACGTGCCGGCGATCACCGCCAGCGCTTCCTCGGGCCGGTCGCCGAGCACGCCGACGCCGCCGGCGTGCGCGTCGATCAGGCCGACGGCCACGACGACGTCCGGCGACAGGCCGAGCTCGGCGGCGGCCGCCGCCGTCAGTTTGCCGGCCGGGGTGCCGGCCTCGAGAATGGTGTCGCCGATGCGGTTTTCATCGAGCAGCTCCACGAGGTCGAGCGCCTCGAAGAACGGCCGCGACCAGCGCTTTTCGTGATGGAGGTAGGTCCACTTGCAGACGGTGGTGCAGGCCGAGCGCACGGTGCTGCCGGTCGACCGCCAGCTCAGGAAGTCGGCGAGGTCGAGGAACAGGGCGACGCGCTGGTATTGCTCGGGCAGGTGGGTCTTGAGCCAGCGGATCTTGGGGATCTCCATCTCCGGCGAGATGGCGCCGCCGACGAAGTCGAGCACCTCGTAGCCGCCCTTGTTGATGGCTTCCGCCTCGGCGAGCGCCCGGTGATCCATCCAGACGACGACATTCCATTGGTCGTCGCCCGTCTCGGACACCGACACCGGCTTTCCCTCGGCGTCGACGGCCACCAGCGAGCAGGTGGCGTCGTAGCCGATCGCCTTGATGTCGCCGACCGGCACGCCGGCGGCGACCACCACGGCGCGGACGCACTCGACGACGCCGGCCCAGATGTCGCCGGAGGACTGCTCGACGTGGAGCGGCCGCGGCTTGTTCATCCGGATCGGGCGGTCGGCGACGGCAAGGCGGCCGCCGCGCTCGTCGAACAGCGCCGCCCTGACGCTGCCGGTGCCCACATCCACGCCGATGACATAGGAAGTCATGGTCAAACCTCGTGACGCCGCTTTTCCTGTTGACCGGTCCGATGGTCCGGTCCCTGGTGTTCTGCCGGGAGGCGCCTCGTCGACTTGCGGGGCGCCTCCCGGCTTGTTCAGCGCGAATTCCGCTTGCGTAGATAGCCGATGAGGACGGCGATCAGCAGGATGACGCCCTTGACGACGCGCTGGCTGTAGGGCGACAGGCCGATCATGTTCAGGCTGTTGTTGAGCACGCCGAGCAGCAGGGCGCCGATCAGGGTGCCGACGATATGGCCGCGGCCGCCGGTGATCGCCGTGCCGCCGAGCACCACCGCCGCGATGGCGTCGAGCTCCACGCCGATGGCCGAGTTGGGCTGGCCGGACAACAGGCGCGAGGTCTGGATCATGCCGGCGATGGCGGCGGTGAAGCCGGAGATGGCGTAGACCATCAGCTTGATGCGGGCGGTGCGGATACCCGACAGGATGGCCGCGTCTTCGTTGCCGCCGACGGCGTAGACGTAGCGGCCGATCGGCAGGCGGTTCAGCACGAAGTAGGCGGCCGCGAAGACGATCAGCATGATCAGCGTCGGGATCGGCAGGCCGAGCACGTATTCGCGGCCGATGAACCCGAACTCGCGATCGATCGGCAGCGGATAGCCGTTGGTGTAGATGAGGCCGAGACCGCGCGGGATCTCCATCATCGCCAGCGTGACGATGATCGGCGGCAGGGCGAAGCGGGCGATGAAGAAGCCCGACACCGCGCCGGTCAGGGCGCCGCCGAAGATGGCGACCAGCGCCGCCGCCCAGAAGGGGAAGCCCATGTTGGCGATCATGCCGGCCATCAGCGTCGAGGCGAGCGCCACGATGGCGCCGACCGACAGGTCGATGCCGCCGGTCAGGATGACGAAGGTCATGCCGACGGCGATGATGCCGGTGGTGGACACCTGGCGCGTGATGTTGAGCAGGTTGTCGGCCGTGAAGAAGTTCTCGTTCATGAACGAGGTGAGGATCATCAGGACGATCAGCGCCACGAAGGAAACGAATTCCGGCCGGCCCACGGCGGCCTTGGCAAGGCCGACCAGTCCGGCGGGCTCTTCGCGCGATGTCGCGCCGGTGGCTGCAGCTTCACCCATTTTCACCTCCCGAGGCGTAAAGCATGATCTTTTCAGAGTTGATGTCGGCGCCGGTCAGCGTGGCGCGGATCGAGCCGTAGCGCATGACCAGCACGCGGTCGCAGATGCCGATCACTTCCGGCAGGTCGGACGAAATCACCACCACGCCGAGGCCCTGCGCCGCCAGCTCCTGCAGCATGACGTAGATTTCCGCCTTGGCGCCCACGTCGATGCCGCGGGTCGGCTCATCGAAGATCAGGAGCTTGCAGTTGCTGGCCAGCCAGCGGGCGATGATCACCTTCTGCTGGTTGCCGCCGGACAGTTCCGACACCGTCTTGAGGTCGGAGGTGGTGCGGATGCGCATGCGCTGGATGAAGCGGTCGCTGAGCGCCTTTTCCTGGCGCGCCACCACCATGCCGAACTTGTTGGTCAGGCGGGCGACCGTGCTGACCACGATGTTGGAGCGGATGGAGAACGGCAGGAACAGGCCGGTCCGCTTGCGGTCCTCCGGCAGGTAGCCGATGCCGTGGCTCAGCGCTTCGTGCGGCGAGCGCAACTGGATCGGCTTGCCCTGGAACAGCACTTCTTTTTCAGTGGACGGATCGCGGCCGATCAGGGCCAGGAAGCTCTCGGTCCGCTTGGCGCCGACCAGCCCGGCGATGCCGAGGATCTCGCCGCGCCGCACTTCGAAGGAGATCTCGTCCGAGCCGGGGAAGCGCAGCTTGCGCACTTCCATGATCGGCGGCTCGGCCTTTTCCGCGGCGCCGCGTTTCGGCGGGAAGGCCTGCGTCACCTCGCGGCCGACCATCTTGGAGATCAGCTCGTCCTGGGTGCAATCGCTGACCGGACCGGTATAGACGTGGCAGCCGTCGCGCAGCACCGACACGGTGTCGGCGATCTCGAAGATCTCCTCGAGATGGTGGGAGATGAAGAAGCAGCCGACGCCCAGCGCCTTGAGGCGCTCGATCACCTCGAACAGCTTCTTGACCTCGCGCGGTGTCAACGTCGCCGTCGGCTCGTCGAGCACCAGGAAGTTGCACTTGAAGATGGTCGCCTTGACGATTTCGACCGATTGCTGCTCGGCCACCGTCAGGTCGGCGACGGGACGGTCGAGCGGGAAATACATGTCGAGCCGGTCGAGGGCCTCGCGGGCCATGCGACGCATGGAGCGGCTATCGAGCGTGCCGAACCTGGTGCGGATCTCACGGCCGAGAAAGATGTTCTCATAGGCATTGAGCTCGGGGACCAGGCTGAATTCCTGGAAGATGATGTTGATGCCGAGTTTTTCCGACTCACGGGTGCGCGTCGGATGAACTTCTTTTCCATCAATCAGCAGTTCGCCTTCATCGGCTTGGTAGACGCCGGACAGGATTTTCATCAGCGTCGACTTGCCGGCGCCGTTTTCGCCGACCAGCGCGTGAACCTCGCCGCGTTTCAGCGAGAGGGAGACATCGTTGAGGGCGACGATGCCGGGGAACCTCTTGGTGATATGTTTCATTTCGAGCATGGCGGAACCCTCGGAGCGCGCCGTTCCAGACGGCGGTGCTGATCGGACTGTCCGGAAAACGGGTTCGCCGCGGGGAGGGGCGGTCGGCCGCTTCCTCCCCGCGACGGATCGATTACCAGGCGAAGGTCGCCGCGTTGGATTGGTCGACGAGCTCGACGTCGATCGGGATCACGGCCGGAACGTGGGCGCCCATGTACTTGGCAAGCGCGATGGCGAGGCCGATCCGCATCTGGTCGCGCGGGAACTGGGCGGCGGTGGCCTTGAAGGCCGTGCCGGCAGCGATCGCCTTGGTCGCCTCGGGGGCGCCGTCGACCGAGGTCAGGACGATGTCCTTGCCCGAGCCCTCGATAGCCGCCAGCGCGCCCATCGAGCCGCCGTCGTTGACCGAGAAGACGCCCTTCAGGTCGGGATGCGACTGGATCATGTTCTCGACGACGTCGACGGCGATGTCGCGTTCCTGGCGGCCGTTCTGGATGTCGACCAGCTTGACGTCCGGCGCCTTGGCGAGGGCGTCCTTGCAGCCGCGAACGCGCTCGAGGATCGGAACCACGGCGATACCGTCGAGGATGGCGACCTCGCCCTTGCCGCCGATATCCTTGATCAGGGCATCGCAGGCCAGCACGCCGGCATCGTAGTTCTTGGAGCCGACGAAAGCGTCGACGCCGGCGGCCTGCGCGTCCACCGACACCACCGTCACGCCTTTGGCCTTGGCGGCTTCGACGGCGCTGCGCACGCCTTCGGAGTCGGTCGGGTTGACCACCAGGATATTGACACCCTTGGAGACCATATCCTCGATGTCGCTGAGCTGCTTGGAAACATCGTGGCGAGCGTCGGCAACGTAAACTTCAGTATTGTCACCGAGCAGCTTGGCGAAAGCCGTGACTTCCTCGTTCATGACGATGAAGTAGGGGTTGTTCATTTCCTGGAAGGAAACACCGATCTTGGGAGCGTCCTTGGCGAGAGCTGCACCTGCCGACAGGACAAGCGTCGCCGAAGCGGCGAGCAGCGCCGCTTTTGCATGAATATTCATAACGTCTCCTCCGTAATTATTGCCTTTCGGCGGATTCCTTCTAGCCGACCTCCTCGATCTGCCCCTAGACGATTTTCCTGATTTGTCTTGTACTTTTTCCACCCTTCCCTTGAATCTTCAGGGGAATTCGCCGTACCGATTAGCCTTTGGTCTGAGTGGCAAAGGGCGTCCGGCGGTTCGTCTTGACAGGGGCGCCGCCGGCTTCCGATCATTGCCGGCGGGCGAGCTGCCGCTGGCCGACCGATAGGAACCGACAATGCCGGAGATGAAGCCGTCGCTCGAGGTGAACGACAACAACCTCGGAAATTCCTTCCGCTTTCAGCGCTGCGGCTGGCCGAACGACAGCGACAAATGGCATTTTCATCCCGAATACGAGCTGCACCAGATCGTCAGGACCAGCGGCAAGCTGTTCATTGGCGACAACGTGCTGAATTTCCGGCCGGGCAGCCTGTTCCTGATCGGACCCTACACGCCGCACAACTTCGTCAGCGACGCCCGCAGCGGCGCGGTGGTTCCCGAGCGCGACCTCATCCTGCAGTTCCGCAAGGAGTGGATCGAGGCCAGCGCCAACGTGCTGACCGAGTTGCGGCTGCTGCGTCCGGCCTTCGACGAGGCGGTGTTCGGTGTCGAGTACGGCGGCGAGACGCAGCAGGCGGTCTACGGCCTGATGAACCGCATCGACAGCGAGGAGCCGCTGGAGCGGCTGATCTCGTTTATGCGGATCATCGACCATCTGAAGCAATGCCGCCGCAAGACGGTGCTCGGAACGTCGCGCTATTTCATCGACATGCGGACCGCCTCGCTCAGGCGGTTCAACAAGGTGGTCGACTATATCCACGAGCACATCGAGGAGGACGTCTCGATGGAGGAGGCCGCCGACCTCGTCGGCATGAGCTATAAGATGTTTTCCCGCTGGTTCATCGAATGCACCGGCATCGGCTTCCGCCGTTACGTCATCAAGACGAGAATCAACAAGTCCTGCGAGTATCTGTTCTCCACCTCGCGCTCCATCCAGGAGATCTGCTACCTGGTGGGGTTCAACAACGTGTCCAACTACAACCGGCTGTTCCGGCAGGTCATCGGCGTCACGCCCAGCGAGTTCCGTCGCAAGTCGCAGGAAGCGCAGGAATACGAGTTTCCGCTCGAAGGCTTCGCCGCCGCCTGACGCGGCGGCGTCAGGTTTCGTTGACGGTGGGAAAATAGGACTTCATGTGCTCGTAGAGCCGCTTGAAGTTCTCGAAGGTGCGCTCGTAGACGGCATTGGCGGCGGCGTCCGGCGTCAGCACTCTCGCCTGTTGGCGGACGCTCAGCCAGTCGACCATCTGCTGGCGGTCGATCATGCCCACCCCGTAGGCGGCGATCACCGCCGCGCCGTAGGCCGCCTTGCCGCTGTTGGGCAGCACCCGCACCGGCCGGCCGGTGACGTTGGTGATGATTTCCACCCAGAGGTCGGATTTCGACACGTCGCCGACCACGGTCAATTGGTCCTCCAATCCCTGGAAGGCGGCGCTGCCGTAGTCGATGTTGTTCTTGAGCGCGTAGGCGACGCTCTCCAGCATGGCCCGGTAGAGGTGCGACTTGGTATGGCTGAGCGTCAGGCCGGTGATGGTGCCGCGCGCGTCGACGTCCCAGATCGGGCTGCGCTCGCCCATGAAATAGGGCAGCATCATCAGGCCGTTGGAGCCGGGCTGAATGGTCGAGGCGTGCTCGTCGAGAAGGTCGTAGGCCGATATGCGCCGTTTGCCGCCGCTGGTCAGCGACTCGACCAGCCGCTCGTTGTCGGCGAAATTGTCGCGGAACCACTGGACCACCGAGCCGGAGGTCGCCGAGCCGCCGTAGGAATAGGTGAGCGTCTCGCTGTCGATCACGTAGGGCATCGACACGAGGCCTGGAAAGCGGTCGGCGCTGGCGTGGATGAAGCCCCAGCAGGTCGACGAACTCAGCATGGCGGCGTGCTGGCCCTCGCGCACCACGCCGGCCCTGAGCGTGGCGACCGCCGCATCGACGCCGCCGGCGCAGACCGGCATGCCCTCGGTAAGGCCGAGCATGCGGGCGCCGGCCTTGTGCAGCCGGCCGACCACCTCCTGGGAGCCGACCAGCCGCTCCGGGAAGAAATAGGGAGGGATGTCGAGGATATCGGCCATCTCCTCCGACCAGGCGCGCTTGCCGAGGTCATAGACGCCGCCGATGTTGCAGGCCTGCGAATGGTCGACGGCGATTTCGCCGGTCAGGCGATAGATGATGTCGGCGTTGGGCGGCAGGAAATAGTTGATCCGCGACCAGACCTCCGGCTCGTGGTTCTTGATCCACAGGATCTTGGTGAAGCCGAAGTAGGAATCCGCGCCGTTGCCGGTGATGGCGTAGAGATCCTCCTCGCTGATCATCTGGCGAACGCGTTCGCTTTCGATCTTGGCGCGACGATCCAGCCAGAGCAGGCAAGGGCGGATCGGCTGCATGCCGACGTCGACCGGAATGCCGGTGCCGCCGCCGATGGCCGACACCGCCATGCCCTTGACGCTCTGGGCGGTGACGCCGGCGCGCAGCAAGGTCTCCCGCACGGCCTCCGTGAAGGCGTGCAGCCAGGCTTCGGACGATTGCTCGGCCCACAGGCTGTGCAGGCTGACGAAGCCGTATTCGGCCCGCCCCTGGCCGAGGATACGGCCGTCCCGATCCACCAACACGGCTTTCACCGACGAGGTGCCCAGGTCCACGCCCAATACGCAATCGGCCCCGGTCATTCGCACCAGGCCTCCTCTTCCGTCTCATCCCTTTTTGGCGGCAGGATTCTCACGCCTGCCTACTTCAGAGCAACAATAGTAGTCCATTCCCTTGCGGCGGGGCAATCGACGGATTCAATCGTTTGGACGATGGGTAACGACGGATTTACCTGCGAAGGCCCGTCTTGCTGGTCGAGTCCATGGAGTGCACGCTGGCGTCGACATTGACGATCGATGCGCTTTCGCTACTTTATTTTGTGCGCCTCATGAAATACACTAATTCGTGGTGTGGCTCTTTCGGCCTGTTCCCTAAGCTACCTTGATCGCTACGACGCTCGTCGACCATCGCCAAGCTGGAGACTCCAATGACCGCCAAGTTGCCTAACCCGATCGACATCCATGTTGGTTCGCGCGTGCGCATGCGCCGGTTTCTCGTCGGGATGACGCAGGGGAAGCTGGCGGAGCAATTGGGGATCACCTTCCAGCAGGTCCAGAAATACGAAAAGGGGACGAGCCGCATCAGCGCGTCGCGTCTCCAGACGATCGCCAATGTCTTCGAAGTGCCGGTGGGTTTCTTTTTCGAGAATATCGCCAGCCATGCGAGCGCCGAATACGATCCCCTGTCGGATGCCGCCGACGCGTCGCTGCTGACGCTGGACGGCATGGCGCTCAACAAGGCTTTCGTTCGCATCCGGAGCGCCAGGGTCAGGAGATCGATCATCGAGCTGGTGAAGCTTTTGGCCGACGACTGCGATGCATCGCTGACCGATCTGTCGATCGATGCGGATATCCGGGGGCTTCGCTCCAACTGAATTTCGGAAGGCATTCGAACCAAAAGGGGAATGGCGTGCCCTTCGGACTGAAGACCTTCGGCGAAACGCGATTGACCGGCCCCGGCGGTCTGTCCGTCGCCTTTCCCGACAAGGGACTTCTGGCAATCGTCTTTCTGGGCTTTCGTCCATCCGGACGGGTTTCCCGGACCGAGTTGGCGTCCTTTCTCTGGGGAGAGGACGACGACGGCGGCGCCAAGGCGCTTGGCAACCTCCGCCAGTTGCTGTCGCGGATCAGAACGCGCCAGCGGGAACTCGGAACGGCCTTTCTCGATATCGACTCCTCCGACATCGCCTTGTATCGGGGCGCCGTCAGGTTCGATTTCGAGGAACTGCAGCCGGACCAATCCGAAGACCCCGTCGCCAGTCTGGAAGCGTTCCTGAAGGTCATGTCGGGGCAGTTTCTTGCCGATCTCGATGCCTCGTCGGAAACGGGCCAGCTCTGGCTTCTCGAACGGCGCGATTTCTGGCTGGCCGAATTCGCTGCCGCCCTGGAGGAGGCAGCAGCCGCTCTCTCACGCCTGAACAGTGCGCCGATCAAGGACGCCGCGGCGCGGCTCATCGAGCTGGATCCCTACAGCGATATCGCCCATCAGGTGCTGATGCGGGTCTACGCCAAGGACCGCAGGCTGTCGCAGGCCCGCCTCATCTACGATCGCTACAAGCAGCAGCTCTGGTCGGATCTCAATACCCGGCCGTCCGAGGACATGCTTCGCTTCGCCCGCCTGCTTTTCAACGACGAGGGGAGGGTGGCGGCGGCCGGCCTGGAGACGGCGCCCGAGCGGACCGAAGCCCGCGATCCGCAGCCGGCTCTGGCTTTTCGCCCGCCGCTGCCGCGCCTGTTGCTGCTGCCGCCGAAGCGCCCCGAGGAGCCGCGCAGCTGGGCGCCGATTTCCGGCCTGATCGAAGACGTCACGATCGGTCTCTGCCGCATCCGGACGCTGGCCATCGTGGCGCCGCATACCGCCAGGCGGATCGCCGGTATGGCGGGTGCCGAGGCCGATCTCCTGAGGCAGTTCGACGTGTCCTACGTTCTGGAAACGCGGCTGCAGGAGCGAAACGGCGAGACGGCCCTCTATGCCACGCTCGTCCATGTCGCCAGCGACGAGGTTCTCTGGTCCGAAAGGTTTCGCGGCCATCCAGACGATTTCCCGGACACCTACGGCGAACTGGTTGCCCGGATTGTCCTGGAGACGACCGGCTCGATCGAGAGGAAGGAGCTGTCGAAGATCCGCACCGTCTCGAAGCCGACCGCCTATCAGAATTTTCTGCTCGGCCAGCACAGTCTTTCCATTGCCGATCTGCCCGGCATTCGCCGGGCGCGGAAATTCTTCCGCGCCGCCCTTCACGACGCACCGCAGTATGCCTCGGCGATTGCGGGACTGGCGCGAACCGAGCATCTCGAATGGCTGTTGACGGCGCGAGGCGATGAGGAACTGCTTCTCTCAGCGGAAGTTCATGCCCGGGATGCGATCCGGATCAGCGCCGACGATGCCGGCGGCTATCATCAGCTCGGCGTCGCCAAGCTCTACCAGGGGCAGTTTTTCGAAAGCATGGAAGCCTTCTTGGAGGCCGAAAGCCGGGCTCCGTCGCACGCCGACCTGATCGCCGATCATGCCGATACGCTCGTTCACACGGCCGATCCGATCCTTGCGCTCGACAAGATCAAGCGGGCGATCGAACTCAACCCGCTATGCCCCGACCTTTACTGGTGGACAGCGGCGGGGGCGAATTACTGTCTTGAGGAATATGGCGAGGCTATCGCTTGCATCGGCCGCATGGCCGACCAGGCCAATGCCGGAAGGTTGGCGGCGGCGGCCTATGCCATGCTTGGCGATCAACGGAGCGCCAGAAGGGAGATGCGCCGGACACTCGCGATCTATCCCGACTTCACCGTCGACGATTGGCTGACCAAGGTGCCGATCCGCGAAAAGTGGAAACAGGATATGTTGCGAGACGGCATGCGGAAAGCGGGCTTCAAATAAGGGGTCCGCGTTTTGAGGAGAAAGACCATGGCTAAGTTGGTAGTTCTGGGTATTTCCGATGAACCCGGGTATTGGCTCGTCGATTTCGAGAACGGCACGGTGTCCGTGCTGCCGGAAGGCACAAAAGAGCCGTTCGATTTTTCGAAGACGGCTCGCGACAAGGGAGCGAAGCTGGTCGCCGGTGTCGATCTCGCGGTGGCGCTCGATAGCGGCGATGACGCGATGGTCGGCAAGGGCGAGGCTTCCTCCGGCCGCCTGAGTGCCTATTCCGGCCGTTTCAGCAACTAAGAAGGTCACGTTCGGTCCGGACAAGTGGCATCAAGCGAACACACCTATTCGGACCGCACGTGCCGTCCGGAGGAAACTCTGGCGCGCGTGGCGCCGGCGCTCGCCGAGCATGGGGTCACGCGCCTCGCTAAAGTGACCGGCTTGGATTGCATCGGTATTCCGGTGTGGAATGTCATGCGCCCCAATGCGCGGTCGCTGTCGGTCCATCAGGGCAAGGGCATAACCGATATCGACGCCAAGGCGTCGGCCGTCATGGAAGCGCTCGAGCGGGCGTGTGCCGAGCGGTCGAGCCTTTTCGTGCGAACGGCTTCGGCCGAAGAGCTCGTCGGGGAGGGCAGGCTCTGCGATACCCTCGACGATCTCGTCGCGATTGGCCACCAGCCCCTGGATAGCGGCTGCCGGCTGGAATGGGTCGAGGGGCAGGATCTGATCGGCGGCCGGTCCATCTGGGTGCCGCTCGAAGCCGTGCGTCTCGACTTCACCCGCTCCTCGCATTTCTGGCAGTCGTCCGACGGTCTCGCCTCCGGCAATACAGACCGGGAGGCGATCTTCCACGGCCTGCTCGAACGCATCGAGCGCGACGCCGACACCCTCTGGTCCCTGGAGCGGTTCGAGCGGCAGGCGGCGACCTGCGTTTCAAGCGCCGATCTCGGCGATCCCGTGGTGACCGCGCTGGTCGATCGCATCGAGCGAGCCGGGTTCATGCTGCGGCTTTTCGACATGACCAGCGATCTCGGCGTGCCGACCTTCTCGGTTCTGCTCGCTCCGGCCGAGGCTTTGTCGCGCCGGTCCCTCCGCTATATCGACATGACCATGGGAAGCGGCACCCATCCGATTGCCTATCGCGCGGCGCTGAGGGCCATCACCGAAGCCGTGCAGTCGCGGCTGACGCTGATCACCGGCACGCGCGACGACGTCGAGGACGACGTCTACGAGAGCGAGGCGTCGGAATTTCTCCTGCGCAAGCTGCGCCTGAAGCCGCAAGGCCGGATCCCCGCCGATTTGACCCTGCCGGGGGACGGGGTGGAGGCGATGCTGGCGCGCCTTCTGGAGGTGCTTCGGGATCATGGGATCGGCCGCGTCATCGCTGTGCGGATGAACCCCGGCGAAGAGCGCTTTTCGGTGATGAAGATGATCGTATCGGGCCTGGAACATCCCGAAGGCCGCCGGCAGCGCCGGTTCGGCGCCAGGGCCCTCTCGCGCCTCCTGGTGTTTCGATGAAGCTGATATTCGTCGGTCCCTCGCTTCACGGCGCCGAACTGCCCGTTGCTGCCGGCACCGAGCTGCGGCCGCCCGCGGCGAAGGGGGACGTACGCCGGGCCGTGGAGGAGGGGGCGGACGTCATCGGCCTTGTCGACGGCTATTTCGAAACGACGGCCGCGGTCTGGCACAAGGAAATCCTCCATGCCCTGTCCTGCGGGGTGCGCGTGTTCGGTGCGGCGAGCATCGGCGCGTTGCGGGCCGCCGAGTGCGCCGCCTTCGGGATGACCGGCATCGGCGCGATTTACGAGGCCTATGCCGCCGGCCGGCTGGAGGACGACGCCGAGGTGGCGCTGCTGCACGCACCGCGCGAACTCGGTTATGCGCCGCTGTCCGAACCCCTGGTCAACGTAAGGGCCACGCTCGACCATATGCTGGCGGCCAACCTCATCGTCGAGCGTCAATTCCGGACGCTGATCGAAACGGCGTCGGCGATCTTCTACAAGGAACGGACCTGGAAGGCGATCCTTGCCGCGGCGACGCTATCCGCCGACGAACGGGCGCTGATCGGCGGGCTGGTGCGGACGTCTCGCGTCGACCAGAAAATGATCGACGCCATGGCGCTCGTAAAGGCGGTGGAACTGGAAACCGGCGTCCGGTCGAAGGAACCGCCCGCCTGGGACTTCTCGCATACGTCCTACTTCCGGATGCTTGCTACCTAGCGGATAGCCTCCTGTATCCAGTTTGTAACGGCGCTGTCACGGCGCAGTTGGTTAGGTTCCCTCCACGTTATTTGTGCTTGGTAGGCTAGGAAGGGGATTCAAGATGCTGGATAGAACCGTCGACAAGGCCGTCACGGCCGATTCGGAAGAGTTCGCCGCTCTTGCGCGACTGATCATTTATGCGCGTCAGACGTCCAAGACGCTGAACGCCGAGTTCACGTCCTATTGCCTCGACCTCGCGCTCGCGGCTGTCATCGACGAGATGGAAAAGGCCGGCCTCGACACGTCGATCATGGCTCCGAACGCGGAAGCGGTGATCGGCGAACTTCACTGAAGGATCGGCCGCGGCTTTTCACCGACATGCCCGATCATCGTTGATCGGCGGCCGGTGAATATTCGAACCACGCTGGGCTTTGCCTGAGCGCCGGAAACTGGAGTTTCCGGCGCCTTGTATATTGGCGGGCTGACCAACCTGGGCCGGAGCTGGCTTCAACTTATTGCTTCGACGAAGGTCAGCTCGGACTTTCCGCTGACGGCGACATCCTTCAGCCAGGCATTAAAGGCGACGCTATGCGGTTCGGCGAGGTGGCTGGCGAAGGCCGTCTCGTCGGCATAGGTCTCGACAACGTCGAAGCGGTTCGGCTCGTCGCAGCGCCGGTAGACCTGGAACAGGCGATTGCCGGCTTCCTTGCGGACGTGGCGGGCAAGGTCGGAAAGGCGCGCCGCCAGTTGGTCGGTCTTGCCCTCCCTGGCCTCGAGATGTGCGATCAGCGAAACCTCCACGATGCATTCTCCTCGTTGACGCTCAGCCGGGCGGCGTGTCCGTCTCGCCCTCTACCTGGTCCATCAGGTCATAGTAGGGACCACCCAGCCGATAAAGGTCGGCGAACACCCCGAACAGCTTGGCATAGCGATCCCGCCAAGCCGGATTCGGTTTGATTTCCATGTCATATCTCACACAGCGGCGCACGGCCTCCGCCGTGTCCGCGAAGGCGCCGAGCCCGAGCCCACCGATCATGGCGCAGCCGACGATGCCGTTCTCGGCGTCGGCGGTACGCAGGATCGGCAGATCGTAGATCGATGCCTTGACCGTCAGCACGAAATCGGACCGCGATCCGCCGCCGGAGGCGATCAGCCGGCCGATCGGGCCGGTAGCCGCCCGGAGATCGTCGAGACAACGGCGAGCGCCGAAAGCGGAGCCTTCGATGACCGCCCGATGCAGGTCGCCGGCCCGGTGGCGGCGGGTGAGGCCGAAGAACTGGGCGCGCGCGTTGCGTCGGGCGGCGTTGCGTTCGCCGGAGAGATAGGGAAGGAAGACGAGGCCGCCGCTGCCGGCCGGCGCCTGCTCGGCCAGGTCGGCGATCTCGGCGTAGGATAGCGCGTTGTCGTGGAAGGCGAGGCGCGCCCAACGCATGGCGTCGCCGCCGGAATCGAGAATGGTGAATACGCCCCACGCCTGGTTGGCGAGGTGTAGGTTGTTGACGCCGGCTGCGGGCCGCGGCTTCGGGCTGACCACCGTCAGCAGCGTGGAGGTGCCGGTGCTGTCGGATGCGACGCCTGTCTCGTAAACGCCGGAACCGAGGATGGAAGCCGCCATGTCGGAGGTGCCGGCCACGACCGGCAGGCCGGCGGGCAGGCCGGTCGAGCGGCAGACGGCCGGCAGCACCGCGCCGATGACGTCGGTGGCGGTCTTGATCTCCGGCAGGAAGGCGCGGCTAAGCCCGAACAGCGCCAGCAGACGATCGTCATATCGGCCGGTGCTGGCGTCGAGGAGATAGAAGCAGGAGGCCTCGCTGAGGTCGGTGGCCCGGACGCCAGTGAGACAGGCGTTGATATAGTCTTTCGGCATCAGCAAACCGGACGCCCGATCCCAGGCCTCCGGCCGGTGGCGCCGGATCCATTGCAGCTTGAACGCCGGCCATGCGGTGGTGGGGGGATTGCCGGTGAGCGTGGTCAGCGCCGGCAGGTCGTCGCGAGCGGAAAAGGTCTCCACCTCGGCCTCGCAACGTTTGTCGTTCCAGAGCGGCACCTCGTCGAGCACCGGCTGGAAGTCGTCGTCGACGAGCACGGTGCCATGCATCTGGCCGCACGTCGCGACGCAGAGCAGCCGACCGGCGGCGTCGGGATGGTCCGAGAGGATCTGCCGGATGCCGTTCTCCGCGTTTGCCCACCACTGACTCGCTCGCTGCTCGCTCCAACCGTGCTTCGGTGTGAGCTGGTCGTGTTCGCGCTGGACCATGGCGTCGATGCGTCCATCGAGACCGACGAGAGCCACTCGAACGCTGCCGGTGCCTATATCGATCGCCAAAACTCTGTCGCGTATCATGGCTGTCATCCATTCGCCTGTTTGTAGTTTTACAACTATGATTGTGCGAATGAAAAGAGTCATGACCATACGACCAAATGCTGATTATCGCGCGTCCAGTGCGGTAGCTCCTTGATAAATTGTTATATATCAATATTTTGATTGGGAACTATGAAACTCGCATGGTTTTGAATGCGAGTTGACAAGCTGATGTAGCTGATGCAAGTAGGTCTGGTATTCCAGATTTATGTAGTAAAGCTTCTATTTCGCGAGGCGAGATGACCATTCATTTTGTAATCCAGATGCAGGCGGCCCTCGAGGCCGGCGAGCTTTCCCGCGGAGAGCGGCGGGTCGTCCAGTTCGTTCTCGCCGCGCCGGACGAGGCGATGCGGTTGCCGCTCGCCAAGCTGGCCGATGCGGTGGGTGTCAGCGAACCGACGGTTCTGCGCTGCTGCCGCAAGCTCGGCTGCTCCAGCCTGCAGGAGTTCCGTATCAAGATGGCCGGTGCCGAGGCGATCGGCCTGCCGGCCACCCACGCCGCCATTCCGGTCGGCAGTTCGGTATCGGAGATCGCAGCCCGTGTTCTCGACTTCTCGGTGAGCAATCTCGACAACCTCAGGCGCCAGATCGACGGCGCCGCCTTGCAGCGGGTTGTCGACATCGTGGCAGGCGCGCGATCACTGCATTTCTGGGGCAATGGCGCGTCCGGCATTGTCGCCCGGGATGCCCAGCAGAAGTTCCCGCTGTTCGGCATACCCTGCGTCGCCGAGACCGACAGTCACCAGATCCTGATCAATGCCGCGTCGCTGTCGGCCGGTGACGTCGTCGTGGTGTTCTCCAACACCGGGCGCAATTCGTCCATGCGGCCGTCGGTGGCGGCGGCGCGTGCCAATGGCGCGCCGGTCATCCTGATCACGTCGTCGGTGGATACGCCCTTGGCGCGAGAGGCGAGCGAAGTGCTGTCGATTCCGACCCTCGACAACACCGACATCTATACGCCGACGATTTCGCGGATCGCCGCCTTGTGCATTGTGGACATTCTGTCCATTTGCGTCGCGCAGACACGAGGAAATACCGGCGCCTTGAAGATGAAAAAAATGAAAGAGGCCATCGTCAAGGTCTTCCGCGACGATGCGCCTGCGAAAATGCCTGGAAAATGTTCGGAGAAAACTTGATGTCTATCGCTGCAAGCCGCTTTGCCCGTCTGATCGACCTGAGCGCAGTCCAGGCCGTCAATTCGGAGCGCGATGTCCGCGAGGTCGCCGCCTATGCGCTCGAAAGGGACATCATCGCCGTCCATGTGCTGCCGTGCTGGGTTCCGCTGTTGCGCGATCTGCTGCCCAAGGGCGGATCGACGCTGATTGGTGCCCCGATCGGCTTTCCCGGCGGCGCCCATGTCACCGACATTAAGGTCGCCGAGGCCGTCCGTCTGGTTGCCGACGGGGCCGAGGAGGTCGACATGGTGATGTGCATCGCCAAGGCTCTGAGCGGCGATTTCGATTATGTCGGGGCCGACATCAGAGCCGTTGCCGAGGCGGTGGCGCCGACGCCGATCAAGGTCATCCTCGAGTGCCATCATCTCGACGAGGCGACCATCCGGCGCTGCTGCGACGTTGCCATCGACAGCGGCACCAAGTGGATCAAGACGGCGACCGGCTGGGCGCCGACCGGCGCCACGGTGGCCAACCTCACCATCATTTCCGATCAGGTTCGCGGCCGCGTCGGTCTCAAGGCGGCCGGCGGCGTTCGGACGCTGGATGACGTCAGGGCTTTCTATCGGCTGGGCGTACGCCGCTTCGGCATGAGCCTTTCGAGCGCGCGCACGTTGCTCGATCGCCTCGACACCGAGCCGGAGGCATTCCCCGAACTGGCAAGCGCCTGATCCGGGGGCGAGGGAGGCTTGCAATGAAATACAAGACGGTCGCGGCTCTGCCGCATGCCCGTTTCTCGACGATCGGCTTTGGCTGCTGGTCGCTTGGAGCCCAGTCCGGCTGGCGCAATTCGAACGACGAGGAGTCCATTGCCACCGTGCACAAGGCCATCGACTGCGGCGTGACGTTTTTCGACACGGCGCCGGTCTATGGTTTCCACGGCTCCGAAACCCTGCTCGGCAGGGCGCTGGGGGAGCGCCGCGACAGGATTTTCCTGGCGAGCAAGTGCGGCCTTCTCTGGGACGACAGCCACACGACCCGACGGGATCTGTCTCATGACGCGGTCATTGCCGATGTGGAAGGGTCGCTAAGCCGGCTCAGGACGGATCATCTCGATCTCCTGCAACTGCACTGGCCCGACCACGCCACTCCGCTCGAGGAAACAGCGCGCGCCCTCCATCATCTGTTGGATCAAGGCAAGATCCGTGCGGTGGGCGTCACCAACTACTCGGTCGCCGACACGCTGGCGCTGGCAAAGCTCGTTCCGGTGAGCTCCTACCAGGGGCTCTACAATATGCTGGAGCGAAATACCGACAGCTATCACGACATTCCGCTGGAATACGAAGCCGAGCGGGAAATTCTGCCGTTCTGTCTGGAAAATGGCATGGCGTTCCTGCCTTACAGTCCACTGTTCCAGGGCCTGTTGACCGGCCGCTTCAACGCCGACAGCAAGTTTGGCTCCGACGATATCCGCTCCGCCAATCCGAAGCTCGCCGGCAATGGCTACCGGCGGTATGTCGCGGCGGTTGACGACCTGAAGCCGATCGCCGAGGCGGCGGGCATCAGCATGACGCACATGGCGCTCGCCTGGCTCTGCCAGAATCCGGCTGTGACCTCGGTGCTATGCGGCGCTCACCGGCCCGATCAGATCGCCGACAACGCGGCCGCCGCCGATGTTGTCCTTTCCGAGAGAACTCTCAATGACATCAAGGAGGTGCTCGAGCGACACGATCTTTGAGATTGCTTGGAGGAGCATTTGAAGCATGTCACGGCGGGCAATCCTGCCGCCGGAATTGTCGTGGAGGAAACATGAAAAAGCTCATCATCGGGTTGTGCGCCGCGACCGCGCTGGCGCTGGTCACGGGCTCGGCTTTCGCCAAGGACCCCGTCGAAGTCACCGTCATCATCAAGGCCACCAACTCGGAATTCTGGCAGGCGGTGCTGGTCGGCGCCCAGAACTACGCCAAGGAGCACGAAGGCGTCACCGTCACCACCAACGGTCCGCCGTCGGAGGCCGACATCGAGCAACAGGTCTCGATCCTCGAGGACACCGTCTCGCGCGGGCCGCATGGCATCGTCATCTCATCGACCAGCTCGGAGGCCACCGTTCCGGCCATCGAGAGGGCGATGGACCAGGGCATTCCGGTCGTCACCATCGACAATCGCGTCAAGACCGACAAGGTCACCTCGTTCCTCGCCACCGATAACGTCGCCGGCGGCAAGATGGCCGCCCAGCAGATGGTCGAGCAGTTGAAGGCGGCCGGCAAGCCGCTCGAGGGCAAGGTCGCCCTCATCAGCTCGATGGCCGGCGTGCAGGTACTGATCGACCGCGACACCGGCTTCGAAGAGGGCCTGAAGGAATATGCGCCGGGATTGACGCTGATGACGCCGCGCTACGTCAACAACGACATCTTCACCGCCGTCAACACGGCTCAGGATCTCGTTCTGTCGAATCCGGACCTCGTCGGAATCTTCGCCGACAACAACACCACCGGCAGTGGCGTCGCCAAGGTTTTGAGCGAAACCGGCAAGCAGGATGCCATCGTGGCGGTCGCCTTCGATTCCGATCCGCAGGAAGTCGAGGCGCTGCGGTCCGGCGCCCTCAAGGCGCTGGTGGTCCAGGATCCCTACGGCATGGGGTACAAGGGCGTCGACAGCGTGATCCGCGCGCTCGCCGGCGAAAAGCTGCCCGCCTATGTCGATACCGGCGCCAATATCGTCACCAAGGCGAACATGGACGAGGAGACGTACAAGAATCTTCTCGATCCGCTGGGCCGAGCCATCAAGTGACCCTCGTCAAGTGAGCCAGGGAGAGGTCGGCGCCACGGTGCCGACCTTTCCGATGATCCGCGGAGGAGGATGGCCATGGCCGAGCTGATAGCCGCGCGCGGCATTTCCAAAGCTTTCCCGGGCGTGCGGGCGCTCGATCAGGTCGATTTCGTGCTGCGACCGGGCGAGGTTCACGCGCTGGTCGGCGAAAACGGCGCCGGCAAGTCGACACTTATCAAGATACTGATGGGCGTCTACCGGCGGGACGCCGGCACGCTTTCGATCAAGGGACGGGACGTCCACGATTTCAGCCCGCAGGCCGCGCAAGCCTGCGGCATGGCGGCGGTCTATCAGGATATTTCTCTGGCCCGCAGCCTGACGGTCGGTGAGAATTTCTTCCTCGGCCATATGCCGACGACCGGCTGGGGTATCGTCGACTGGGCCAAGGCCTACGAGCAGTGCGGGAGGCTGCTCGGAGAACTCGGCCTCGACGACATCGATCCGCGCGCGACGCTCAGCAGCCTGTCGGTGGCCAAGCAGGAGATGGTGGCCATCGCCAAGCCGGTGTTCGAGAACGCCGACATCCTGGTGTTCGACGAACCCACCGCGCTGCTTGCCAGCGAGGAGACGGAAATCCTGTTCTCGATCATTCGGCGGCTGCGCGACGAGGGCAAGGGCATCGTCTACATCTCCCACCGACTGGAGGAGATCTTCGCCATCTGCGACAGCGTGACCGTTCTGAAGGACGGCCGCCATGTCCGCACCATGCCGGTCTCCGACACCAACCCGGACGAACTCGTGCGGCTGATGGTCGGCCGGTCCATGGAAGACATGTACACGATCCGCCGCTCGCCGCCCGGAGAGGTTGCCCTCAAGGTCGAGGGATTGACGCGCGAGCCGCGCTTTCGCGACATCGGCTTCGACGTGCATCACGGCGAGATTTTCGGCTTGTTTGGGCTCGTCGGGTCGGGGCGCACGGAAATCATGCGGGCGATCTTCGGGGCCGATCCCGTCGAGCGCGGCGAAATCCGCCTCGACGGCAGGCCGGTGCGTTTCACCCATCCGAGCCAGGCCATCGCGGCGGGCATCGGCTTCATGAGCGAAGACCGCAAGAACCAGTCGATCGCCCTGCCTCTGTCGGTGCGGACCAACATCAATCTGGCCAACTATCCGGCGATTTCGCCGTTCGGCGTCGTCAATCGAACCGCCGAGCGAGAGGCGGCTCGAACCTATATCGACCGGTTGGCGATCAAGACGCCGTCCGATGCGGTGGCCATCCGCAATCTCAGCGGCGGCAACCAGCAGAAGGTCGTGCTCGGAAAGAACCTTGCGAGCAAATCGCGGATTCTCGTCTGCGACGAGCCAACCATCGGCGTCGATGTCGGCGCCAAGAGCGAGATCTACAAGATCTTCGAGAAGCTGACGGAAGAGGGTGTCGCCATCCTCCTGGTCTCCTCCTACCTCCCTGAAATCATGGGTTTGGCGGACCGAATACTCGTCATCTACGAAGGTCGCCAGATGGGAATAGTCGAGCGCTCGGCGTTCGACGAGGAGCGGCTGGTTCGCCTGGCATCCGGACTTCAGGCCTGAGGCGCGAGAGCGGAGGATATGATTGTGGCAAATATTATGGAAACCAAGCCGCGTCAGGGCATCGCCGTGCTCGGCAAATACAACATCGGCACCAGCGCCACGCTGCTGGCCATCGTGGTCGTGCTGTTCGTGTTCCTGAGCTTGACGTCCGCGGTCTTTCCGACGCCGGGAAACCTGTCCAATCTTCTCCGGCAGACGTCGATCAACGGCATCATCGCACTCGGCATGCTGATGGTGATCATCACCGCCGGCATCGACCTATCGGTCGGCGCCGTGGTGGCGATCGCCGGCATCGTCAATGCCCTGATGCTGCAAGCCGGCGTGTCGATGTGGGTCAGCATTCCGCTGACGCTCGTCATCGGCGCGGCCATCGGCGTGTTCAACGGCATCCTCATCCATGAAGTGTCGATCACTCCCTTCATCGCCACGCTGGGGACGCTGACCATTGTCCGGGGATTGGTGATGATCATGTCGGGTGCCCGTATGGTCGCCAACCTGCCCAAAGAATTCGGGCAGATCGCCTCCGGCGACATCTTCGGCATCCCCAGCATGTTCATCATCTGGATGGCGCTGTTCCTGGTGACGGTATTCCTGCTCAACTACACCCAACTCGGTCGCAACTTCTTCATCATCGGCTCGAGCAAGGAAGTGGCCCGCCTGTCGGGCATCCGCCTGCGCATCAACATGTACACGGTCTACGGCCTTTCCAGCCTCTATGCGGCGCTGGCCGGCATCCTGCTCAGCTCGCGCCTCAGCATGGGCGTGCCGACGGCGGGCATTTCCTACGAGCTCGACGCCATCGCGGCGGTGGTGATCGGCGGCGGCAGCCTGTTCGGCGCGGCCGGCAGCGCCATCGGCGCGGTGCTGGGGGCGATCATCATGCAGACCATCCGCAACGGCGGCAACCTGCTCGGCATCGATCCGTTCGCGCTGCAGGTGATCATTGGCGCCCTGATCCTGATCGCTGTCGGTATCGACCAGTTTCGAATGCGGAGGGCGGAAAAGGGATAATCCCGGAGATCGCGGGGAAAATATCCGGATGCGAGAAGAGGTAAATGCGACCGACGCCGGAGACGGAGCCTGCCTTTCGGGTCGCACGGTCCGACTTCACATGGACTGACCTTCTGGTGCAGGAGCATTCAGCCAATGCCTCCTGTCACCAGAGGACTAGCAGTTAGAGTCGGCGGCGATCGATGTCAGGATCTGTTCATTCCGGAATCGGCGGCAGCTATGTCCTTGACGTGCTCGGCATACGTCGAGCTCACTCGGTCGATATGTTGCCTTAGCACTGCGAGACAGGCTGGAAGGTCACGCGCCCGGATAAGGTCGAGCATCTGGTGATGCTCTTGGTCCGAGCGACGTGTGTGGTCCGGTTTATGGGAAAGATGAGTTCTGAGTGCCGCCAGCTTGCCAACGTAAAGCGTGTAGGTGCTTTCAAGGTAGCTGTTGTCGCAGCACTCGAAGAAGACCTGATGATAGTCGGTATCGGCGGCGAGATACGCGCGTTCGTCGCCTGCCGCATGCGCCTTTTCCATGCGCCCCACCACAGCGGAAAGCCGCTCGGCGAGTTGCTCGGGGTTGCGCCCGAGCGCATAGCGGAGCGCCGCTTCCTCAAGAGCAAAACGCAGCTCACAGATATCGCGAATCTCCCGCGCCGATAGCGTAAAGACCGTAACGCCACGCTGCGGGTAAATATTGACCAACCCCTCTAGCCGCAGTTGCGCCAGCGCTTCCCGCACCGGCGTTTTGGACACGTTGAGCTTTTCGGCGAGTTGGCGCTCCGACAACACCTCACCCAACCGAAAGTCACCCTCGACGATGGCGTGGCGAAGCCGGCTGGCGACTTCCTCGGCAATTGAGCGTGGGCGCTCGATGGGGTGCATCCTGTCTCCTGGATTTCGCCGTCGACTGGCTCTTGATGAAACAGCTTTTTGGAGCCCGTCAATAGAAATCTCCGGGGCGAAGGTTCACGCTCGAAATGCCCATCGGGCGATCGCTAGATCTCCATCCGTTTGCACAACACTAAAGCTCTGATTGTGATGGGGCTTCCGTTCTTCAGACGTCCATCGGTTCGAGAGCGAGTCTCTGGCCGTTTCCGGCGTCGAAAAGATGTCCCTGGCCTTCCTCGAAGGCGATTGAGAGCCGGTCGCCGACGGCAATCGGAAGCCGGCGGCGGATGAGGGCGACCAGTTTTTCGCCGGCGGCATCGACCACGACGTGGGTTTCCGAGCCGGTCGGTTCGACCACGTCGACGCGGGCGTCGAGGCCCTCGGCATCGGACACCAGAATGTGCTCCGGCCGGATACCGAACTCCACCTGCCGTCCGACAAGTTCCGCCGGGTAGGGGCCGACGGCGATGACCGCGCCGGAGGCGACCTTCAGGCCGGCCTGGCCGGCTTCGAGGGTGCCGGCGATGAAGTTCATGGCCGGCGAGCCGATGAAGCCGGCGACGAAGCGGTTGACGGGCCGATCGTAGAGCTCGAGCGGCGTGCCGATCTGCTCGACGCGGCCGGCGTTGAGCACGACGATCCTGTCGGCCATGGTCATGGCCTCGATCTGGTCGTGGGTGACGTAGACGACGGTCGTGCCGAGCCGCTGGTGCAGGCTCTTGATCTCGGCGCGCATGGCGACGCGCAGCTTGGCGTCGAGGTTGGAAAGCGGCTCGTCGAACAGGAACACCTTGGGATTGCGGACGATCGCCCGGCCCATGGCGACGCGCTGGCGCTGGCCGCCGGAAAGCTGGGCCGGCTTGCGGTCGAGAAGCGGCTCCAGGCCGAGGATGGCGGCGGCCGCGTCGACCTTCTGCCGGATCGTCGCCTTGTCGACCCTGGCAAGCTCCAGCGCAAAGCTCATGTTCTGGGCGACGGTCATCTGCGGATAGAGCGCGTAGTTCTGGAACACCATGGCGATGTCCCGGTCCTTCGGCTCCAGATGATTGACCACCCGGTCGTCGATGGCGATGGTGCCGGCGGATATGTTCTCCAAGCCGGCGATCATGCGCAGGAGCGTCGACTTGCCGCAGCCCGATGGGCCGACGAGCACGACGAACTCGCCGTGACGGATGTCGATGTCGACGCCGTGGATAACCGCAACGGCGCCGTAGGTCTTGCGAACCTCGCTGATCGTGACGCTGGCCACTTGCATCCTCCCCGATTGTCAATGGCGCCGGCGAACGCGGATGGCGAGATGCGGCTTGCCGGGCAGTTCGACGGCGAATACCGCATCCGGACGCCGCGACCGCACCTGCGCGCCATGCCGGGTCGGATGGTTGGCGGGTGCGTCGACGATCCTGGCCGGGGTGACCGTCATGTTCCAGGTGTCGATCAGGTCGACGTCGTAGTCGCCGGGTTCGGTCGGCAGGCCGGGCGCCCAGATCACCGGCTGGTGCTCGCCGAGATAGATGTAGACGACGTCGCCGTCGCCGGCGCCCGAGACGCGGCTCCACGGCCAGTTGTCGGAGGGAGCGAGCGGCGTGAGGCCCGTCTTCACGTCCTGTTCGAGGAGGTCGCGCAGGAAGCCGATCCGCTTCCAGGCCTCGCCGTGCAGCGCGCCGCCCTTGGCCCACCATAGAATATCATCGGGGTGCATGAAGGTCTCGCCGTGGCCGGCGTAGCCGCCGCGCAGCAGCGTGATCCAGAAGCGATGGACGAGCTCCTCGGCCGAGATGTTGCCCCAGCTCAGCAGGATGTTGCCCTCGTATTCCGGCTCGTCGTTGACCACCGGCTTGCCGTAGGCGTCGCGCCACTCCTGGGTGCGCTTGACGTCCCAGTTCTGGATGCAGACATGGCTGACCCAGGGCTTGCGATGGTCGTAGTTGGCCTTGACGTCGCCGTTGTGGATCGATTTCAGGTGCCGGTAGGGGTCGTTTTCCTCGATGATCTGGAAATAGCGGTCCCACTGGGCCATCGGCTTGGAATTGAGCAGGAAGTCGTATTCGTTGGCCAGCGACCACCAGACGTTCCGGAAGGCGGCGAGGCGCGCCGTCAGATAGGCGACGTAGCGATAGTCCTGCGCCGCCGACATGTCGCAATAGCCCCAGCGGTCGTAGGGGTGGAAAATGATGATGTCCGCCTCGATACCGAGATCGCGGAGCGCCGCGACCTGCGTCTCCAGATGCCGGAAAGCGACGGGGTTGGGGCGGTCGAAGTCGAGCTCGCCCTCGTCGTCGCGCTCGAAGATGTCGAAGAGCGGCTCGTTGACGTTGAAGGGGTAGTCCTTCGGAAACACGGCCATGCGGATCTTGTTGAAGCGCGCGGTCGACAGCGTTTTCAGCGTCTCGGCCTGCAATTCCAACGGCTGGTGCGTCCAGGCATAGCTCGTCGTGCCGAAGGGCAGGTAGGGCGTGCCGTCGGCGTAGGCGAAGTGGAACTGGTTGGCGACGTGCACCGGACCATGGCTGGCCCTGGCCGGCGCCTTGACGACAAAGGCGCCGGTCTGCCCATCGAGCTCGGCGATATTGGAAATGGTCGTGTAGGTCCATTCGCCTTCGTTGTCGGGCATGAAGCGGATCCTGTAGGCGCCTGCGCCGTCGTAGAAACCGGGCACCCGGACGACGCGGCTGTTCTGCTTGAAGAACGCCTCGAAGCCGACGTCGAGATAGGGGTTGCCGGTGTCGGGACCGATAAAGCTGGCCTCGAAGAGATCCCACTTGGATACGCTCTGCTTGGACATGTTCTGGTTATCCTGTTGAGGCTTCAGCCCTTGACGGCGCCGGAGGTCAGGCCGGACACGAAGTAGCGCTGGAAGATCAGGTAGACGAGGGTGGCCGGCAGCACGGTCATGACGATCGCCGCGTTGAGCTGGCCGTAGTCGCGCGAGAACTGGCCCTGGAAGGCGGAGAGGCCGAGCGGCAGCGTCCACATCTCCCGATCCTGCAGCAGCACCAGCGCCATGGCGAACTCGTTCCAGGTGGCGACGAAGTCGAGGATGAACAGCGCCGCCAAGACCGGCAGCGACACCGGCAGGAACACCCGCCGGAAGGTGGTGAAATGGGAGGCGCCGTCGATGCGCGCCGCCTCGCTGAGCTCGTGCGGAATGGCGCGGAAGAAGCCGTGCAGGATGAACACCTGGTAGGGAATGCCGAAGGCGAGGTAGGGCAGGATGACGCCGGGATAGGTGTCGATCAGCCCGAAGCCGTTCACCAGCGTGAAGATCGGCGCCAGCATCACCTGGAAGGGTATCATGGTCCCGAACAGGATCAGCACCAGGGTCAGCCGGCCGAAGCGCATCGGGATCTTGGCCAGCGCGTAGGCGGCCATCGCCGAGATCATCAGCCCGAGCGGCACCTTGATCGCCGTGATGACGACCGAATTGACGAAAGTCGTGTCGAAACGGCCGCGTGCCCAGGCGGAGGCATAATTGCTGAATTGCGGGTCGGCCGGCGGCGCGAACGCGCTGGTCGTCATCACCTGGCCCGTCGACTTCAGCGACGTGAAGACGATGAAGACGAACGGGGCGATCCAGATCGCGGCGACGACGATCAGCGACAGCCAGAGGCCGATCAGCACCCAGTCGCGCGGCGGCCGGCCGGCATCCGCCTGGACGGCGGCCAGATTGGCGGAGGTCATTCCGTGGTCTCCTCGCGCTTCTGCGTCCAGCGCATGTAGGGGATGACGACGGCCAGCGTGACGCCGAGCAGCACGACCGAGATGGCGCTGCCGCGGCCGAAGTCGAAGATCTGCATCGACTGGGTGAAGGCCCAGAGCGCCAGCATCTGGGTGGACTGGGCGGGGCCGCCGCCGGTCAGGCCGTAGACGATGTCGAAGGCCTTGAGCGAGTTGATGATGGCGAGGACGAGCACGATGGTCAGCGTGGTGCGCAGGGCCGGCAACGTCACGTAACGGAAGATGGACCATCGGCCGGCGCCATCGATGCGCGCCGCCTCGACGAGCGACCTGTTGACGCCCTGAAGGCCGGCGAGAAACAGCACCATCGAGAAGCCGACCGATTGCCAGACATAGGCGCCGAAGGCGGAATAGAGCGCGATATCGCGGTTGCCGAGCCAGTCCATCACCCAGGACTGCAATCCGAGCGAGGTCAGGATCTGGCCGAACAGGCCGAAGAACGGATCGTACATCCAGCGCCACATGGTAGCGACGGCGATCGGCGCGATGATGACCGGCAGATAGTAGATGGCGCGCAACGTATTGCGGCCGAAGATCGGCTGGTTGAGGCCGAGCGCCAGCCCGAGGCCGATCATCGGCGGAATGACGACGGAAAGTGCCGTCCAGATCATCGTATTGCGGAAAGCCACCCAGAACACCGGGTCCTTGGTGAACACGTCGACGTAGTTGGACGCGCCGACGTAGACCTTGACCGGATCGAGGCCGTTCCACTTGAAGAAGCTCAGCCAGATCACGTCGAGCATCGGGAAGACGGCGAAGACGACGTAGATGACCAGCGCCGGGCCGAGCAGCAGCAGGGCCTGGATGCGCATGTTGGAGCCAATGGCGCGTGCGGCCATGAGGCGCCTCCCTGTGTCGGCGGCGACGGAAAAAGGCGGCCGGTGCCGGAGCAACCGGCCGCGTCGGGCTTCAGGAGAGATCAGCTCTTGTTGCCGATGAAGGTCTGCATGGCGGCGGCGGCGTCGACGGGCGTCATGTTGCCGCTGGCCACTTCGTTGATGACGCGGAAATATTCCGTCGTCACGTCGAGCGGGAAGGCCTGATCGCCGTTCATGTACACCTTGTCGTAGGTGTTGAAGATGTCGAGCCACTTTTTCTCCAGCGGGCGCTGGTTGTCATAGGCTACGTGCTTGTTAATCGACGTGGTGCTGAACGCCCCGAGCACACTCTGCTGGACGTCCGTCGAATTGAAGTAATCGAGGAATTTCGCAGCGAGATCGGGGTTTTTGCTCTTCGTGCTCACATAGTTATATTCGGCGAAGCCGTAGAGCCTGTTGGTTCCTGTCGGGAACAGGAACAAGTCGTAGCCATTGAGGTCGACGACCTCGGCCAACTGCTGCACCAGCCAATCACCTTCCAGCATCATCGCCGCCCGGCCGGCCACGAACAGGTTGAACGACTGGGCCTGATCGATGCCCATGAAGGGCGACAGAATGTAGTTCTTCGCCCACTTGTCGAGTTCGGCAAATGAGTCTGCGGCGCAGGCTTCCTTGGTCCAGTCGACCTTCATGTTCATCAGTGCGTCGTGCGTGTCGGCGCCGCACTTGGCTTCGAGGATCACATCCATCAGGCGCATGACGTGCCAGTTGACGGTACCGCCGAAGGTGATCGCCGGAATACCGGCCGCCTTCAGCTTTTCCGCGTCGGCGACGAGTTCATCATAGTTGGCGGGCGTGCCGGCAATGCCGGCCTTCTCGAACAGCGCCTTGTTGTAGTAGAGCGCCTCGCCCTTGAAGGTGAAGGGCACGCCGTGCCGGCCGCCTTCGTAGATGCGCGAGAACGAGGCGGCCGCCGGGACCAGCTCGTCGTCCCACTTGTATTCCGCATAATACTTGTCGAGCGGCAGGCTGAGACCCGCCTTGACGTATTCGCCGCCGAGACCGAGGCCCGCCCACATGAAGTAGATATCCGGGCCCTTGTCCGTGCCTGCGGCGACGCGAATGGCGGTCTTGTGGTCGTCGACGCCACGGGTAACGACGTTGACCTTAACTCCGGGGTTCGCAGCTTCAAAGTCCGCGGCGATCTTCGTAAAGGCGTCATTCGAGGCCTCCGAGCTGAAGTTCAGCGTCCAGATCGTCAGATCCTCGGCAGCGGACAGGCAGGTCCCGGCCAGCAGCAGACCGCCGGCGAAGGCGGCGCGCGAGGCAACAGAAATCAATGTCATGGCTTTCCTCCCAGTCGGTTCCAACGCGACTGAGCATGGAGTATGGCCGCCTTTACCCTCTGTCAAGGATCATTATGTCGTAATCGTCGTAATTATGCCTGTCTTTTCTGGGAATTTATGCCGATATCGGGGGTTAAATATCTGAATCTGGCCGATTTCCGGCGATAAATTAGATTCTTTGGGCGTTGTTTGCCTCCATAATGTCGTTGACGGCGGAAAGGCGCGCCACTACCGTTTTGTCGCCGGGGACGGTAAAGCGTCGAGGGGCAGTATCCATTAAGTTCGTCGGAGACGAAATTGGCCAACATGATCACCAGCGAACTCGAAGGGCTGCTTTACGGCCGCGAGCTGGACTCGCCGGTCGTCAAGGTCGTGAGGGCACTGAGTGGGCATGGGGCGGTGAGCACGTCGCAAATCGCCCGCAACACCGGCCTTGCGCGATCGACCGTGTCCACCATTCTCGCCGACCTGAAGCGGTCGAACCTGGTGGTCGAGATGGAGGCGCGCAACCCGGGGCCTGGCCGTCCCGCCGTTGCCCACTCGCTCAATCCGGAGGCGGGCACCTGCGTCGGCGCGCTGCTGGACGTCGACGAGATCCGGGTGATCGTCGCCGACGTGGCGCACAACGTGGTGGCGGATCTGGCGATGCCGGTCGAGCGGGAATATTCGCCCACCAAGGCGGCCCGCGTCGTCAAGCACGCCGTCGACACGCTCTACAAGGAGCACAGCCTTGCCTATGCCAGCCTGATCGGCATCGGCTTTGCCGTTTCCGCGCCGATCGCCCCCGATGGACGCGTCATGCGGTCTTCGGCATTGCCGGGCTGGCAGGGCACCGATTTCCGCGAGGCGCTCGAGCCGGTGCTGCAAAAGCCGATCTTCGCCGACAGTGAAAGCAACTGCGCGGCGCTGGCCGAGATGATGTGGGGCGCGGCCAGCGGCAGCGACAATTTCGTGCTGCTGAAGCTCAATCAGGCGGTCAGCGGCGCCGTGGTGGTCGACGGAAAGGCGCTGGTCGGCGCCTCCGGGTCGGCCGGCGAGGTGGGGCATATCGTCGTCGATCCGCACGGGCCGCTCTGCCGATGCGGCAATCGCGGCTGTCTCGAACTTTATTGCGGCGCCGGCTTCGTGGCGAAGATGGCCGCCGACTGGCTCGGCCGCTCCATTCCCGTGGACGAGATCGTCGCACGGGCGGTGCAGGGCGAGACGGGCTTCCGGCGCCTCCTGGCCGACGCCGGCGAGGCGGCCGGCCGTGGCCTCAGCATGGTCGGCGCCATGATCAACCCGCCGCTGTTCATCATTTCCGGCATCCTGGCCGGCGCCGGCGAACTGCTGCTCGCGCCGTTGCGCGCCAGCTACGAGAAGCATTCCTTCGTCAAGCGCGACGACGTCGACGAGGCGCACTATCCGGTCTTCCGGGTGGGGAAGTTCCTCGACAACGACAATTGCCTCGGCGCGGCGGGCCTTGTGCTGCGCCATAGCAGCCGCCTCAAATGACGCGGATGCCTAGAGCATCGGATTTTCCGAAAATCGGATTCCACTTTTCGGTCCGATGCTCTAGGTGAGCCTGATCGGCCCCTTGCACAACCCTGTCCGTTGCCCGACGGTGGTGGCGATCCTTGCCGTTGGCTGATAGGCCATGAAGCATAGTCCCGTCCATCGATCCCGAAATGCCATCCATGAACATCCTGTCCATTCAGTCCCACGTCGCCTACGGCCATGTCGGCAACGCCTCGGCCGCTTTCGCCATGCAGCGCCTCGGGCATGAGGTCTGGCCCATCCATACCGTTCAGTTCTCCAACCACACCGGCTATGGATCCTGGAAGGGACAGGTGTTCGACAGCTCGCTGATCGACGATTGCGTCGAAGGCATCTCCGAGCGCGGCGTGCTGGGTAGCTGCGACGGCGTCCTGTCCGGCTATGTCGGCGCTCCGGCGATCGGGGACTCGATTCTGAGGGCCGTGAAGCGGGTGCGAGAGGCCAATCCGGCGGCCGCCTACGCCTGCGACCCGGTGATCGGCGACGTCGGCCGGGGAATTTTCGTGCGCCCCGGCGTGCCGGAGTTTTTCCGCGACCAGGCGGTGCCGGCGGCCGATCTCGTGACGCCCAACCATTTCGAGCTCGACTTTCTGGTGGGTCGCCCCTCGGCCTCCATGAGCGACGTGAAGGCGTCGGTGGCCGACCTGCACGCGCTTGGCCCCAAGGTCGTGCTCGTCACGTCGCTGATCGTCGACGGCACGCCGGATGACGCGCTCGACATCGTCGCCTCCGATGGCAGCCATCTGTGGCTTGCCCGCTCGCGGCGGCTGCCGCTGTCGGTCAACGGCGCCGGCGACGCCATCGCGGCGCTGTTCTACGTGCACTGGCTGACCACGCGCTCGGTGCCGGAGGCCCTGTCGCGTTCGGTCTCCTCGGTGTTCGGGCTGCTCAACCGAACGGTCGAGGCCGGCAGCCGGGAGATCGTGCTGATCGCCGCCCAGGACGAGATCGTCCGGCCGTCGACGGTCATACCGGCCGTTCCGGTCTGATCGGCGACGCAGTGCCGGCGCTCAGGCGGTCATCCTGAGGCTGATGCGGTCGGCGGAGAAGCGCGTCCGCGAACATTGCACAGGCCGGCCGTCGAGGTCGGTATCGATGGCGCGCGTTTCGAGCACGATGGCACCGGGCGACAGCTTCATCAGCTCGCGCTCGCGGGCGTCGGCGTGACGGGCCGATACTTCGGTGCTGTGCCGGAGATAGTCGGGCAGGCCACAGGCCGCGAAGGCGCGGGTGATCGAGCCGGTGGCGGCGATATGGCGGGCGATGTCGGGGAAGCGATCGGCCGGAAAGAAATGCTGCGAACAGGAGACGGGACGGCCGTCGACGTAGCCGGCTTCCTCCACTTCGATCACCGGCCGCTCGGGTGCGATCTGCAGCAAGCTTGCCACCTCGGCCGGAGCCGGCAGTTCGCTCGAATTCAGCAGGCGCGTTGCCACCGACGACGCCTGATCGCCGAGGCCGGCCGAGAAACGCGTGCGTTTCGAGATGGGTAGCGTCAGCTGGCGGCCGCCGACGATGACGGTGCCATGGCCCTGAATGCTCTCGACGAGCCCTTCCTCCGCCAGGAAGGCGAGGGCGGCCCGCACCGTGTGCCGGTTGACGCCGAAGCGGTCGGCGAGATCGAAGGCCGGCGGTAGCCGGCCGGTTTCCCGGAATTCGCCGTCGGCGATCGACACGCGAATGCGGTCGGCGATCTGCCGCCAGAGTGAGACGCCGGAATGTCGCTCGACCGGTTTCTGCTGGGCCATGTCACCTCGCTGTCACGGAGTTCGGTTAAGACTCTCGTTATTGTGTAGTTGTCTAGATTAATAGACAATTTGACGCGATGCAAGCCCGCCATGCAGCATAGCGTGCGGGCGGAACCGGAGCGAGCCAATGGACGCCGCCCTTGCCGATCCAGAGACCGGGCGCCGCCGCCAGCGCATGGGGCTTCTCGCCCGCGCCAGCGCCGCCGAGCTCGAAGCCGCCTGGGCGGCGCTCGACGTGCCCCCCGAAGTGACCGACCTGCGCGGTCCGGAGACCGGCCTCGTCATGCTGACCGGCCGTATCGGCGGCGACGGCGCCCGTTTCAACCTCGGCGAGGCAACGGTGAGCCGGTCGACGGTGCGGCTGGCATCCGGCCGCATCGGTTTCGGCCAACTGCTCGGCAGCGATCGCGATCGCGCCCGACGGGCCGCCGTCTTCGATGCGCTCGCGGGTACGGAGGAGGGCGGTTCGGTGGTCGAGCGGCTTTGTGCGGCCGTGGAGGCGCGCCTTATCGACGAACGCCGGCGGCAAGAATCCGAGACGGCGTCGACCCGCGTCGATTTCTTCACGCTGGTCCGGGGAGAGGATTGATGCCGCAAACCATGTCTCTCCTCGACGCTTCCCTCGATGGCGGCTTCGGTCAGCCGGTGTTCGAGGCGCAGGCGGCTTTCCGTTTGCTGATGGATGCCATGGCGCGGCCGGGCAGCCGTCATCGTGTCGACGCCGACGTGGCTGCTCCCGGCCTGTCCGGACCGGCGCAGGCGACCCTGGCGCTGACGCTTTGCGATGCCGACACGCCGGTCTGGTGCGACGATGCGCCGCCGGCGCTCGGAGCCTGGCTCGCCTTTCATACCGGCGCCTCCCTGACGGCTGCGCCGGGTGAAGCGGCCTTTGCCTTTGTCGGGCTGGGCGGCGCCGTGCCCGATGACTTACCGCTCGGCAGCCAGGATTACCCCGACCGCTCGGCGACGCTCGTCATCGAGGTGCGAGGCTTCGGCGAGGGCGAGCGTTTCCGGCTAGCCGGCCCCGGCATCGACGGTTCTTGCGATCTTGCCGTCGATGGTCTGCCCGAAGATTTCGCCGCCTTTCGCGCCGCCAACCGGGCGCTGTTCCCGCGCGGTCTCGACGTGGTGCTGACGGCGGGGCGCGAGATTGTCGCCTTGCCGCGCTCCACCCATTTCATCCCTTCGGAAGGCTGAGCCATGTATGTCGCCGTCAAGGGTGGCGAGGCCGCCATCGACAACGCCCATCGCCTGCTCGCCGATCGCCGCCGCGGCGACCGTAGCCTGCCGGCCATCAGCGAGGCGCAGATCGCCGAGCAACTGTCGCTCGCCGTCGACCGGGTGATGGCGGAAGCCTCGCTCTACGATCCGGGGCTCGCGGCGCTGGCCATCCGGCAGGCGCGCGGCGATATGATCGAGGCGATCTTCATCCTGCGCGCCTATCGCACCACGCTGCCGCGCTTCGGCATCAGCCGGCCGCTCGACAGCCGCGCCATGCGCATCGAACGGCGCGTTTCCGCCACCTACAAGGATCTGCCGGGCGGCCAGCTTCTCGGCCCCACTTTCGACTATACCCACCGCCTGCTCGACCCCACGCTTTCCGGCGATCCCGAAGTGCCGGAGCCAAGCCGTCGCGATGGCGGGGTCGGCGGCCTGGCGCGCGTATCCGACATCCTAGATGGCGAGAGCCTGATCGAAATGGAGGCCGACGAGGGCGCCGAACCGGGCGATATCACCCGCATGCCGCAGGAATTTCCGCTGTCGCGCGCCGAGCGGCTGCAGTCGCTTGCCCGCGGCGACGAAGGCTTTCTGCTGGCGCTCGCCTATTCCACCCAGCGCGGCTACGGCCGAACCCATCCCTTCGTCGGCGAGATCCGCATCGGCCTTGCGACGGTGGAGATCGATATTCCCGAATTGGGCTTCTCGGTGGCGATCGGCGAGGTGCGCGTCACCGAATGCCAGATGGTCAACCAGTTCAAGGGATCGGCCGAGCGGCCGCCGCAATTCACGCGCGGCTACGGCCTGGTGTTCGGCCAGAGCGAACGCAAGGCCATGGCCATGTCGCTATGCGACCGGGCGCTCCGGGCGGCCGAATATGGCGAGGAGATCACCGCTCCGGCCCAGGACGAGGAATTCGTCATCTCCCATTGCGACAACGTCGAGGCGACCGGCTTCGTCGAGCACCTGAAACTGCCGCACTACGTCGATTTCCAAGCCGAGCTCGGTCTCGTCCGCCGGCTGCGCGCCGCCTGGCAGGAGCGCGGCGTGGTGTCGGAGGCCGAAGAGGGCGACGCGCCGATCGGGGAGGCCGCCCAATGAGCAACCCCCCAAAGCAATCACTGACACCTGTTGTCGCTATCGCCCCTGTTGCAATCGTCGCCGCCAGACGGACCATTAGACCAGATCGAGGAGTCGTCGTTGGAAGCGCTGCGACGAATGGCAACAACGCCGACAACGATTACGACGATGGCAAGCAGGATGTCCTTAAGGAGTTGCATGTCCACCATCCTGTCATTGGAAGTGGCAAAAAATCATGAACGCCGCCACCTATAACTTCGCCTATCTCGACGAACAGACCAAGCGGATGATCCGCCGGGCCATTCTGAAGGCGCTCGCCATCCCCGGCTATCAGGTGCCGTTCGCCGCCCGCGAGATGCCGATGCCCTACGGCTGGGGCACCGGCGGCGTGCAGGTCACCGCCGCCGTCATCGGCCCCGGCGACGTGTTGAAGGTGATCGACCAAGGGGCCGACGACACCACCAATGCCGTGTCCATCCGCGCTTTCTTCCGCAAAGTGGCCGGCGTCGCCACCACCACGCACACCGCCGAGGCGACGGTCATCCAGACGCGCCACCGCATTCCCGAATATCCGCTCAAGGAAGGCCAGATCCTCGTCTATCAGGTGCCGATCCCCGAGCCCTTGCGCTTCCTCGAACCACGGGAAACCGAGACACGGGTGATGCACGGCCTCGAGGATTACGGCCTGATGCATGTTAAGCTCTACGAGGACATCGCCCATCACGGCCGGATCGCCACCGCCTACGCCTATCCGGTGAAGGTGGCCGGCCGCTACGTGATGGACCCATCGCCCATCCCGAAATTCGACAATCCGAAGATGACGATGAGCCCGGCCTTGCAGTTGTTCGGCGCCGGCCGCGAAAAGCGCATCTACGCCGTGCCGCCCTATACTGAGGTGAAGAGCCTCGACTTCGAGGATCATCCCTTCGAAGTGCAGACCTTCAACGAGCCGTGCGCTCTCTGCGGTGCCCGCAACGTCTACCTCGACGAGGTAGTGCTCGACGATCGCGGCGGCCGCATGTTCGTCTGCTCCGATACCGACAATTGCGAAAGCCGACGCACCGGGACGGGGGCGCAATCATGACGGACGCCCCCATCCTCGAAGTGCGCGATCTCGCCAAGACTTATGGCGCCCGTCTCGGCTGCGCCGACATCTCCTTCGACCTCTGGCCGGGGGAGGTGCTGGCGGTGGTTGGCGAGAGCGGCTCGGGCAAGACGACCCTGCTCAATTGCCTGTCGACGCGGCTTGCCGCCGACGGCGGCTCGATCGTCTACGCCATGCGCGACGGCAGCCGGCGCGATCTCGCGACCATGCCGGAAGCCGAACGCCGCTTCCTGATGCGCACCGACTGGGGCTTCGTCCACCAGAATCCGGCCGATGGCCTCAGGATGGGCGTCTCGGCCGGCGCCAACGTCGGCGAACGGCTGATGGCCATCGGCGACCGCCACTACGGCCGCATCCGCGGCACGGCGCTCGACTGGCTTTCCCGCGTCGAGATCGCCGCCGATCGCATCGACGACGGCCCGCGCGCCTTTTCCGGCGGTATGCGCCAGCGCTTGCAGATCGCCCGCAACCTGGTGACCGCGCCGCGTCTCGTCTTCATGGACGAGCCGACTGGCGGCCTCGACGTCTCGGTGCAGGCGCGCCTTCTCGACCTGATGCGCGGTCTCGTGCGCGATCTCGGCCTGTCGGTGATCATCGTGACGCATGATCTCGCCGTCGCGCGGCTGCTCAGCCATCGCATCATGGTGATGAAGGATGGCCGCGTCATCGAGGAAGGGTTGACCGACCGCGTGCTCGACGATCCGCGCCAGCCGTACACCCAGCTTCTCGTTTCCTCCATCCCGCAAGCCTGATCGGACCCCGCCATGCTGCCGCTCCGCGTGCGCGACATCGCCAAGACCTTCGTCATGCATCTGCGCGGCGGCCTCCGCCTGCCGGTGTTCTCCAACGTCTCCTTCGAGGTGGCGGCCGGCGAATGCCTGGTGCTCGGCGGCCCGTCCGGCGTCGGCAAGAGCTCGATCCTGAAGATGCTCTACGGCAACTACGGCGTCGACGCCGGCGAGATCCTGGTCGCCCATGCCTGCCGGCCGGTCGACCTGGCGAAAGCGCTGCCGCGCGAGGTTCTCGATGTCCGCCGCCTCACCCTCGGCTACGTCAGCCAGTTCCTGCGCGCCATTCCGCGCGTGCCGGCGCTCGAAGTGGTGGCCGATCCGCTTATCGCCCTCGGCAGCGACCGGGCCGAGGCGCTGGAGCGCGCCGAGGCGGCGCTCGCCCGCCTCAACCTGCCGCGCGAGCTCTGGAGCCTGCCGCCGGCCACCTTCTCGGGCGGCGAACAGCAGCGCGTCAACATCGCCCGTGGCTTCATCTCCGATCACCCCATCCTGCTGCTCGACGAGCCGACGGCGTCGCTGGACGCCGCCAACCGTGCCGTCGTCGTCGACATGATCGAGGAGAAGAAGGCGGCCGGCACGGCGCTGGTCGGCATCTTCCATGACGAGGACGTCCGCGATCGGGTGGCGAGCCGCGTCGTCGACGTATCCCGCTACTCGCAACGGAGGGCCGGCCAATGACCCGCCTGTCGGAAACGCCGCTGATCCATCCGGCCGCCAGCGTCGAGGCGAGCCAGCTTGGCCGCTACACCGAGATTGCCGAGGGCTGCCGCATCAGCGAGCTCGATCTCGGCGACTATTCCTATATCGAACGCGACGGCATGGTCTGGTGCGCCACGATCGGCAAGTTCGCCAACATCGCCGCCGCCGTCCGCATCAATGCAACGCGCCATCCGATGGATCGGGCGAGCCTCCACCACTTCACCTACCGGGCCGGCGACTACTGGGGCGATGCCGACCACGAGCAGGACTTCTTCGCCTGGCGGCGCGACAACCGCGTTCGCATCGGCCACGACGTCTGGATCGGTCACGGCGCCACGGTCCTGCCGGGGGTGTCCATCGGCAACGGCGCCGTCGTCGGCGCTGGCGCTGTGGTGAGCCGTGATGTGCCCGCCTATACCATCGTGGCGGGCGTGCCGGCGCGACCGCTCAAGCGACGCTTTCCCGAAGACATCGCCGATCGGCTGGAGGCGCTTGCCTGGTGGGATTGGGATCACGAACGACTTCGGCTGGCGCTCGAAGATTTTCGTGAACTCGATGTCGAGTCTTTCTTGAATAAGTATGAAAATTAGCTGGTTTACCTGTCGGTTGTACACGAAAGTGACATCCGGCCGGCGTAAACTCAAGTCCATCCAAAACATAAGCTTGCAGGACTGCTAGAAGAATGTTCGAAATCCGCAACCTGTCGCGTCACTTCGGGACCAAGGTCGCCGTCGATGACGTCAGCTTCTCGATCCCCGAGGGGCAGATGGTCGGTGTCATCGGTCGTTCCGGCGCCGGCAAGTCGACGCTGCTGCGGATGATCAACCGGCTGGCCGATCCGACCGCTGGTTCGATCCGCTATGGCGACGTCGAGATCGTTTCGCTGAAGGGCGAGGCGCTGCGCCGCTGGCGGCGCGACTGCGCCATGATCTTCCAGCAGTTCAATCTGGTGCCGCGCCTCGACGTGCTGACCAACGTGCTGCTCGGCCGCCTCAATCACCGTTCGACGGCGCTGTCGGTGATGAATCTCTTCAGCCGCGACGAGCGCATCATGGCCATCGCAGCGCTGGAACGGCTCGGCATCGAGCAGACGGTGCTGCAAGCGGCCGGCACGCTCAGCGGCGGCCAGCAGCAGCGCGTCGCCATCGCCCGCGCCCTGATGCAGGAGCCGCGCGTCATCCTCGCCGACGAGCCGATCGCCTCGCTCGACCCGCTCAACGCCAAGGTGGTGATGGACGCGCTCGCCGACATCAACCGCCGTGACGGCATCACGGTCATCACCAATCTTCACACCCTCGACACGGCGCGCGCCTACTGTCAGCGCATCCTCGGCATGGCCGAGGGGAGGGTGGTGTTCGACGGCCCACCGGCCGAGCTGACGGCCGAGGTGGTCCGCCGCATCTACGGCGCCGAGGACGATTTCGACGAGCGCATGACTTCGACCTCGATCACCCCTCAATGGGTGCCGGCGCCGGAGACCGTTCCGGGCCTCGCCATGCAGGCCGCCGCCGCCATGTAAGGCGGCCAGCATCACGAACCAAGTTTCGAGCACGCGAGGCCGGCTGCCGGTTTCGTGGGTAGCGATCCCGCGCGCTCGTCTATCCGCGCCTAGAGCCTTTTCCCGATCGGGCGGAATCGCCCGGCCGACAAGAAAAGTCCACAGATTCAAAAGCTTGGGAATATTCGGTCGGATCGTTTCGATCCGGGCCGGATATGCCCCGAGGCGCAACATGACCATCCGACCGGCGGGGCCGGCGGAACCAGGAGTGAGACGGATGTTGAAGAAGATTCTATTTGCCGCAACCGCCCTCGTCGCGCTCGCCGGCGCCGCCGCCGCCGAGGAGATCAAGGATTTCCGCATCGGCATTCTGGGCGGCGAGAACGAGGCCGACCGCCTGCGCAACTTCAAGTGCCTGCAGGACAAGCTGCCGGCCGTCCTCGGCGTCGAGAAGGTATCGCTGTTCCCGGCCGCCGACTATGACGGCGTCATTCAAGGCCTTTTGGGCGGCACGCTCGACGAGGCCGAGCTCGGTGCTTCCGGCTACGCCAAGATCGCCTTGGCCAATCCGGATGCCGTCTCTCCGGTGCTGACCACCGTCCAGACCGACGGCTCGACCGGTTACTATTCGATCATGGTCGCCGCCAAGGACAGCGGCATCAAGACGCTGGCCGATCTCAAGGGCAAGAAGCTCGGCTTTGCCGATCCGGACTCGACGTCCGGCTACCTCGTTCCGGTCGTCTCCCTGCCGGACGATATCGGCGCGCCGGTCAAGGACTATTTCGCCTCGACGGGTTTCGGCGGCGGCCACGAGAACCTGGTGCTCGAAGTGCTGAAGGGCACCTTCGACGCCGGCACCACCTTCGGTTCGGGCGTCGGCGAGTTCAAGGACGGCTACACCTCCGGCAATCTCAGGAAGATGGTCGAGAAGGGCATGCTCAACATGGACGACCTCGTCGAGGTCTGGAAGTCGCCGCTCATCCCCAACGGTCCGATCGTCGTCCGCAACGCCCTGCCGGATGACATCAAGACCAAGTTCGTCGCCTTCATGAAGGATCTGCCGAAGTCGGATGCCGCCTGCTTCTCGGCCATCGAGGGTGGCGATTTCAAGGACTTCACCGACGTGACGCCGGACTTCTACAAGACCATCGTCGCTGCCCGCAAGGCGCAGATCGGCGGCTGAGCGCGGTTCGTGTCTTTCGGACCGGCCGGAACTCTCCGGCCGGTCCCGCTCCAATTCGGGTCCGACATGCCGACGAGACTTTCCGACCGCGCAGCGCTTATCGAACGCCACTGGCAGGCCCAGGCGCGCGTGCGGCGCCTTTACACCGTTCTCGGCGTCGGCGGCCTGATCGTCGCGGTGGCGCTGTCGCTATGGTTCGCCAACGAGGCCAACGCCGGCAAGTTTTTCGACCGGCTGCCACATTTTCTCGATTTCACCGGCGATCTGGTGCCGCGCGACTGGCTCGAAGTGGGGCGCGCCATGTTCGACCTGCCCTCACCCTACGACGACGGCAGTCTCAGGTACAACTACCCGGAGGGTCGCGCCTACTTGATGGCCGGCCTCTATATTCCCGAATACATCGACCAGATGGCCATCACCCTCAACATAGCGCTGCTGTCGACGGTGCTCGGCACGCTCATCGGCGGCCTGCTGTCGTTTCTCGCCGCCCGCAACATGATGCCCAACCGGCTGGTGCGCTGGCCGGCCCGCCGGTTCATGGAAATCCTGCGCGCCTTTCCCGACGTGGTGGTGGCCGGCTTCTTCCTGTCTTTCCTCACGGTCGGACCGATACCGGCCATTGCGGCGGTGACGATCCATACCATCGGCGCGCTCGGCAAGCTGTTCTTCGAGGTGATCGAGAACGCCGACATGAAACCCGAGGAGGGGCTCAGGGCCGTCGGCGGCAACTGGATCGAGCGTGTCCGCTTCGCCATGCTGCCGCAGGTGCTGCCCAACTTCGCCAGCTATTTCCTCCTGCGCCTCGAGATCAACGTGCGCGCCTCTACCATCATCGGCGCCGTCGGCGGCGGCGGCATCGGTGAGCTTCTGCGCCTGTCGATCAGCCAGAACCACGGCGCCAAGACCATCGCCATCGTCATCCTGCTGTTTGGCACCATCGTCGCCGTCGACCAGTTTTCCGCCTGGCTGCGCCGGGGCCTGGTCGGCCGCGACGCCTTCCTGCCGGCCGCCTGAGGAGGCTCCGCGATGCTTGCCCTCACCGCCGACCAATATGCCGACATCGCCGCCCGCCACCCGGATGTGGTGCGGTCGCAATTCTGGACGGTGTGGCGCGTGCCGGCGCTGGCCGCCGCCACGGTTGTCTATCTGATGTTCTGCTGGTGGGTGTTCGGCATCGGCCAGGTGCTCGCCAACACCAACTGGCAGATCGCCGGCTCCTATCTCGTACAATGGGTGACCTACGAATACCGGCCGACCATCTCGATCGACCGCGATGGCGCCATGGCCGTGACCTTTCCGCGCTTCGATCCGATCGGCCCCAACCCGAAGCCCGACTGGATGACCGTCGAGCGGGCGCCCATGGAGCGGCGCATCGCGGCGCCGAAGCCCACTGGTGCGACCGCTGGCGGATTCATGGCCGGCGGCGGCTTCATGGCACCCGATGCGGCGCCCGCTGTTTCCGCCACCCCGCCGACCGTCCGCATCGAGGAGGTGGTGAAGCGCGCCGAGGTGCGTTTCTCCGCCGGTGCCCGCCTTGTCGCCACACCCGACCGCATCGTCGTCGAGAAGGGCGGCGAGACGCTGGTCGTGCCGCTCGGCACCGGTGCCGACGTGCAGGCGACCGGGCCGCTGCCGGCCTGGGCGGCGCAGAAGCGGGCCGGCGATCGCATCATCGTCACCTTCGGCCTTTCGGGCTGGGCCCAGATCGACGGCGGGTCGGTGGCGGTGCACCGGCGCTTCCCCGGCTGGGTCAACTTCGTCTTCGATACCAACTCGGCCTTCTTCGGCAAGTCGGCCGGCGAGATCCTGCACCTGATCGCCGCCGAGCCGCGCCTCGACCTGGCCCGCAGCAACCTTGCCGTCGCCGTCGACGATTTTCTTTACAACCCGTCCTGGCAGCACCTCGACGTCTGGACCAAGCTGCTCGAAACCGTGGTGATGGCCTTCATCGGCACGCTGTTCGCAGCGATCGTCGCCTTCCCGCTCAGCTTCATTGCCGCCCGCAACATCACGGTCAACTGGCTGGCCAACCAGACGGCCAAGCGCTTCTTCGACTTCCTGCGTTCGGTCGACATGCTGATCTGGGCGCTGTTCTTCACCCGCGCCTTCGGCCCGGGACCGATCTCCGGCATGGCGGCGATCTTCTTCACCGACACCGGTTCGCTCGGCAAGCTGTTCTCGGAGGCGCTGGAGAACATCGACGGCAAGCCGCGCGACGGGCTGACCTCGGTGGGCGCCGCGCCGATCGCCGTGCAACGCTTCGGCGTGCTGCCGCAGGTGTTGCCCGTCTTCGTCAGCCAGACGCTGTATTTCTGGGAATCCAATACCCGTTCGGCCACCATCATCGGCGCCATGGGCGCCGGCGGCATCGGCCTCAAGCTGTGGGAGGCGATGCGCACCCACACCAACTGGCCGAACATTTTCTACATGGTGATCCTGATCATCGGCACCGTGTTCATCTTCGACACCATTTCCAATGCCCTGCGCAGCCGGCTGACCGGCCGCGCGCAGTCTTGACGAAAAGAAGACCTGAGATGACCGATGCGCGCGATTTCGAGATTTGCAACGCCAACCTCGTGCTGGAGGACCGCGTCGTCGCCGGCGGCGTGGTCGTGCGCGACGGCCGCATCGCCGAGGTGACGGAAGGGTCGGCGCGGAGCGGCCTCGATCTCGAAGGAGATTATCTCATTCCCGGCCTCGTCGAGCTGCACACCGATCATCTCGAGGTGCATTATGCGCCGAGGCCCGGCGTGCGCTGGGACACTATCGCCGCCATCCAGGCGCACGACGGCCAGGTGGCGACGGCCGGCATTACCACGGTGTTCGACTGCCTGCGCATGGGGTCGGACGAGGATGGCGGCTTCGCACCGGGCGAGATGCGGGCGCTGGCCGATGCGCTGCACGAGGGGCGCGAGCAGGGCCGTTTCCGCGCCGACCATCTCATCCACTTGCGCTGCGAGGTATCGGCGCCCGACATGCTCGCCGACTACGAGGCCTTCCGCGACGATCCCTTGGTGCACCTCGCCTCGGTGATGGACCATGCGCCGGGCCAGCGGCAGTTCCAGACGATGGACCAGTACACGCTCTACTACAAGACCAAGCGCGGCCTTTCCGACGCAGCCTTCGCCGCCTTCATTGCCCGTCGGCAAGAGGCATCGGCCCGCCATTCCGGCCCCAATCGTCAGGCTGTGGCTGCCGATTGCCGGGCGCGCGGCATCGCGCTGGCCAGCCATGACGACGCCACCATCGACCATGTCGCCGAGTCGGCCGGCCATGGCGTCCGCATCGCCGAGTTCCCGACGACGCTCGACGCGGCGCGCGCCTCGCATGCCGCCGGCATCGCCGTGCTGATGGGCGCGCCCAACATCGTGCGCGGCCGGTCGCATTCCGGCAACATTGCGGCCGGCGACCTGGCGGCTGCCGGCGTGCTCGACGTGCTCTCCTCCGATTACGTGCCGATCAGCCTGATCCACGCCCCGTTCATCCTGGCCGACCGGGTGGCTGGCATCGATCTGCCGCAGGCGATCGCCATGGTCACCGCCACGCCGGCCCGGAGCGTCGGCCTTGCCGACCGCGGCCGCCTCGCCGAGGGGCTCCGCGCCGACCTGGTTCGCGTGCATCGCGACGCGGGCGTTCCGGTAGTGCGGGCCGTCTGGCGCGAAGGGCGGCGGGTGGCGTGATGAGCGGGCTTCGGGCAGCGCCGGCCGGCTGCATGATCGTCGTGGTCGGGCCATCCGGTGCCGGCAAGGACAGCCTGATGGCTCTGGCAGCCAACCGCCTCGCCGAACGGTCCGATATCGCCTTCGTGCGGCGGATGGTGACAAGGGCCGGCGACGCCGGTGGCGAGGCGCATTGGCCGGTGAGCCCCGACGAATTCGAGGCGGCGGCGGTGGCCGGCGGCTTTGCCGTTTTCTGGCGGGCACACGGCCATGGTTACGGCATCCCGGCCGCGACGCTCGAGGCAGTCCGGTCCGGCCGCTGCCTGGTCGCCAACGGCAGCCGCGCCGCCCTTGCCGATTTCGCCGCCGCTTATCCGTCGCTTGCGGTGATCCGCGTCACCGCCGACCGCGACTGCCTGATGGCCAGGCTCACGGCGCGTGGCCGCGAGACGGCGGCGGAAGTCAGCGCCCGCCTCGACCGGCCGGAACCGGCGTTGCCGGCCGGGCTGGCCGTTTACACCGTCGACAACAGCGGCGATCTTGCCGAGGCCGGACGGCGCTTTGCCGCGCTGGTCGAGGAAATTGCCGACCGTCAGGCCTGAAGGACGATCATGCCGCACCGTGCCCGCTACGCGCTCTACTACGCCCCATCGATCGACCATCCGCTCAGGCGCACCGCGGTGCGATGGCTTGGCCGCGATGCCTTCGGTGGCCGGGTGCCGGCGCGAACGCTGCCGCCGGCCTGGGAGCCGCTGGTGACCGATCCGCGCCGCTACGGCTTCCACGCCACGCTGAAGCCGCCGATGCGCCTCAAGCCGGAGTTTCATTCCTGGGACTTGCAGGCCGCCGCCGGCGATTTTGCCCGGAGGCAAGCGCCGCTGGATATCGGCTGCCTCAAGGTGGCGCGCATCGGCCATTTTTTCGCGCTGGTTCCAGAGGATGCCCCCGCCGCGCTGCGAACGCTCGCCGACGCGGTGGTAACCGAGTTCGACCGATTCCGGGCTCCCATGGGCGCCGAGGAGTTCGCCCGCCGCAACGGGTCCAACCTCGATGCGGTCGAGGTGGAGAACCTCAAGACCTGGGGCTATCCTTATGTCTTCGGACGGTTCCGTTTCCATATGTCGCTGACCGGCCCGGTGCCGGAAGAGCTGCGCGCGGCGGTGGGCGGCCATCTTGCCGAACTGTTCGCCGACAGCCTGCGACAGCCCGTCGTCCTCGACGCGCTGACCATATTCATGGAGGAGGTGCCAGAGGCCGACTTCGTCGCCCTGTCGCGCGCCGAGTTCGGCGGGCAGGCCTGACCGCCGAGCCTTCCGGCCCGTTATCCATCCGTCGCCGGCGCACAGCTGTCGCCGAGCACCAGGCTTGGCGTGAACACCACGTTGCCCGGCGGCCGGGAATTGCCGTGCTGGATGCGGTCGACCAGCAGGCGGAGCGCCTCGTAGGTCATTTCCTCCAGGGGGTGCTCGGTGCGGGTCAACTGCGGCCGCAGGCCGCCCGGCCCGGAGACGGTGTCGGTCGAGACGATCGAGATGTCCTCCGGGCACCGGAGGCCGAGATCGGACAGCGCCCGCATCACGCCGAGGGCCATCAGCCCGTTGGCGACATAGAGCGCCGAAGGTCTGTCCGGCTGCTTCAGCATCTCGCGGGCCACCGAATAGGCCATCTGCTCGCGGAAGTCGCCGCTGCGGATGTGTTCGGGGCGCGGCGTCACGCCCCGGGCGGCCATGGCGTCGATCATGCCGGCGAGGCGGTCGCGTCCGGTGTTGAGATGGGTGGGCGCGGCGATCGAGCCAATGCGGCGATGGCCGAGGTCGAGCAGATAGTTGGTGGCGAGCCGCGCCGCCTCGTGGTTGTCGAGCGTGACGGTGTCCATGTTGTCGCGGTTGAACGACCGGCCATAAAGAACGGTCGGCGGCCAGCGGCGGGTGTCGCGGACCGGATAGTGATCCTCGTCGCCGACCGGAACCAGCAGCACGCCGTCGCAGCCGAGCATGCGGACGCGGCTGAGGATTCGCTTTTCGTTGTCCGGCTTCTCGTCGCTGTTGAAGACGACCAGCGAATAGCCCCAGGCCGACACATCGGCTTCCGCCGCCCAGACGAGGCGGGAATAGAAGGGGTTGGCGAGGTCGGCCACCACCAGCGCGATGAGCTGACTTCGCCCGTGCTTGAAATTGCGCGCCACCTGCGACGGCGCATAGCCCAGGGCGTCGATCGCCGAGAGCACTCTCGCCCTGAGCGCCGGGCTCACATAGGCGCTGTCGTTGATCACCGCCGACACGGTCGCGGTGGATACTTCCGCCTCTCGGGCGACATCCTTGATCGTAGCCATCGTATACCAGCTAAACGTTTCGCTGAGTATGGCAAGCGGCGCATGGCGTTGTCTAGCAGTTTTTAGCGTAAATCCCCTTGACCTCTCCAAATGTTTGCGCGACGCTAGCGAAACGGTTAGCCAAGTTCGCCAGACACCATAACGAAGCGATCGGCACCGCCTAAGGGAGAGGAACCCCATGAAAGAACTCGCATGCGGCCTGATGGCCGCGCTGGCGCTGACGACCACTCTGGCCTTGGCCCAGGAAGACAAGCTCATCGGCGTCGTTTCGATCTCGGCCACCGAGGCGAACAACGCCCGCTACATCAAGGGGGCGGAAGACGCGGCCAAGGAGATCGGCTGGACGATCTCGGTCATCGACGCGGCCGGCAGCGCCGATCAGGCGAACGCGGCGATCCAGAACTTCGTCCAGCGCGGCGCCAAGGCCGTCGTCGACATGGTCTTTCCCTACAGCTCCATCGGAGCCGGCCTCGATTCGGCCAAGGCCGCCGGCGTGCCGGTGGTGACGTGGGGCGGCGGCATCGGCGGCACAGTGGCGGCGACCAACGGTTCGGGCGCGCCGATGGCCGAGCCGGTGATCAAGCTGATGCTCGATCAGATGGCCGGCAAGGGCGCCATCCTGGCGCTGACCTACCGCACCGGCGAGGTCTGCCGGAACCGCGAGGTGGTGTTCGACCAGATGATCGAGGCTTTCCCGGACATTACCGTCACCAAGAACCAGGTGCGCATCCCCGGCTACTTCGAGGACGGCGCCCAGTATGCCAACGCCTGGCTGGCCTCGCATCCGGCCGGCGAGGGCAACCTGGCCATCTGGGGCTGCTGGGACGATCCGGCCATCGGCGCCATCGGCGCCTTGCGCCAGCAGGCCCGCGACGACGTCAAGGTCTACGGCGTCAACGGCAACGCGCAGGCGCTGGAGAACATCCGCAACGGCCACATGCACGGCACCGCCTGGCAGGACAGCTACACCGAAGGCGCCAACATGGTGAAGCTGATCCCCAAGATCATCGAGGCCGGCGCCGACTGGCAGCCGCATGCGGAAGAAGTTCCGGCCGTGCTCGTCACGCCCGAGACGGTCAACGCCTTCATCGAGGCCCATCCCGAGGCGATCGGCAACTAAGGCCGCGTGACAACGATGCTGACGCACAGCGATACGCGCTCCGAAGCGGAGGCGGCGGCCCTGCCGCTCGTCTCCGTGAGGGGACTTAGCAAGAGCTTCGGTGGCGTTCAGGCGCTCAAGGGCGTCTCGATCGACATCGCCCCCGGCGAAGTCCACGGCCTGGTCGGCGCCAACGGCGCCGGCAAGTCCACCCTGATCCGCACCCTCGCCGGGCTTGTCCTGCCGGATGCCGGCGAGATCAGGGTCGACGGCCGGCCGGTGTCGCTTCCCGGCCCGTCGGCGGCGACCGACCTCGGGATGAACTTCATCCACCAGGAGCTCGCCTTCGTGCCGGGCATGACAGTGCTCGAAAACATCACGCTCGGCATTCCGAAGCCGACACGCTTCGGAATGGTCGACTGGAAGGCGACGGCGCGTGAAATCGCGCCGATCGCCGCCCGCGTCGGCATCACCGCGCCGCTGTCGGCCAACGTCAGCGGCCTGTCCACGGCCGAGAACTGGCTCGTCAACATCTGCCGCGCCCTGGTGCGCAAGGCCCGGCTGATCGTGATGGACGAGCCGACCGCCTCGCTGTCGGCCGGCGAGGTGGAAAAGCTGTTCACGATCGTCGAGGATCTCTCGGCCTCCGGCGTCGCGGTCCTCTACGTGTCGCATCGGCTCGACGAAATCCTCCGGCTGTGCGACCGGGTCACCGTGTTCCGCGACGGCCGGTCGGTCGCCGGTTTCGAGCGGGTCGATCTCGCCCATGGCCGCCTCGTCGAGGCGATCGTCGGCGGAAAGGTCGAGCGGCTCGAAAGCCGCCACGAACAGGCGAGTGCGACGGAGGTCGTGCTGTCCGTCCGCAACGTCGCTTCGCTGCCGATGGTCCGCGACGTCAGCCTCGACCTGCATCGCGGCGAGGTTCTGGGAATCGGCGGCCTGGTCGGCGCCGGACGCAGCGAACTCGCCCGGCTGATCTTCGGCGCCGACCGGCTCGATGCCGGCAGCATGACGCTCGACGGCCGGCCCTACGCTCCTCGGTCGCCGTCGGCGGCGGTCAAGGCGGGCGTCGGCCTCGTGCCGGAGGAACGGCGCACCGAAGCGCTGATCCTCAGCAAGAGCATCGCCTTCAACGCGCTGCTCGCCAATCTCGAGAAGGCCGTGAAAAGTCCGTTGCTGCCGCTGATCGACGGGCAGAAGCGCAAGACGCATGCCGAAGTGATCATTCGGGATCTGGCCATCAAGACGGATAGTGTCGACAAGGCGGTCGGCAAGCTCAGCGGCGGCAACCAGCAGAAGGTGGTGATCGGCCGCTGGCTTCTGAAGAAGCCCCGCGTCCTCATCCTCGACGAGCCGACGCGCGGCGTCGACATCGGCGCCCGCGCCGAGATCCACCGCCTGATCCGCAAGCTCGCCGACGACGGCATGGCGGTGATCGTCGTCTCCTCCGATCCCGAGGAACTGCCGGATCTCTCCGACCGCGTGTTGGTGATGGCGGAGGGACGCATCGTCCGGGAACTCAGTGGCGGTGCCATCTCGCGAACCGCCATCATCGAGGCCAGCTATCAGGCCAAGGAACAGTCAGGAAAACGCTGATGTCAGACGCCACCTTCGCATCCCGACGCCTGAGCCCGCGCACCCGGCTCGCCCTCGGCGTCTTCGCCCGCTATGCCACCATCATCGGCCTCATCGGCATGATCGCCGCCTTCTCGGCGCTGTCGCCGCGCGCCTTCCCGACGCTGATCAACTTCACCAACGTTCTCAACCAGGCCTCGCTCGCCGTCATCATCTCCGGCGGACTGACGCTGGCGGTGATCGTCGGCGAGCTCGACCTGTCGGTCGGATTTGCCGCCAGCCTGCACGGCGTGCTGGTGATGGGCCTCATCGTCTCGAATCAGTTGCCGGTGCCGGTCGCCATCCTCATCGTGCTGCTGCTCGGCGCGCTGATCGGCTATGTCAACGGCCTGATCGTGACGCGCCTCAAGGTCAACTCGGTGATCGCCACGCTGGGCGTCGGCACCATCCTGACCGGTCTCGCCTTCGCCTATGCCTCTGGCGTGCCGATCGTCGCCGGCGTGCCGGAGGCCTTCCTGCAGATCTCGCTCGGCCGCTGGTTCTTCGGCATCCCGAACAACATCCTGATCATGGCGGTGGTGCTCGGCGCCCTCTGGGTACTGGTCGAGCGGACGTCGATCGGCCAGGAGATCCAGGCCGTCGGCGGCAACCCGGCCGCCGCCCGCCTCGCCGGCATCGACGTCGCCCGCATCAAGACGCTCGGCTTCGTCATCTCCGGCGTCTGCGCGGCGCTGACCGGCGTGCTCCTGTCGTCCCGCCTCGGCAGCGGCACCACCAACGCCGCCGACAGCTATCTGATGACCGCTTTCGCAGCGGTGTTCCTGGGATCGGCGACGCTGCGCGACGGCGAGTTCCACATCGTCGGCACGCTGATCGGGGCGCTGATCATCGCCTTCGGCTTCAACGGCCTCAACATCTTCGGGGCGCCAACCTTCTCCCAATACATCTTCCAGGGCGCGATCCTGATCGTCGCCGTCGGGCTTTCGAGCCTTGGCCGCATCATCGCCGAAAGCTGATGCCAGTCTTGAAGGGAAACGACATGTCGCAGCAATCCGCATCCCATTGGGACGTGTTCGTGCTGGAATATGCGCGGGCCAAGGACCAGCCGATCGCCTCGCTGATCAACGGAACCCACGATCAGGGCGTGATGGACACGCCTTTCTCCTTCGTCTTCGCGCGCAGCGGCGACCGCAACGTGCTGGTCGACACCGGCTTCATGCGCGAAGGCCTCGGCGAGGAGATGAGCGTCCGCTTCGGCGTGCCGGACTGGATCTCGCCGCTACGCTTGCTTGAAGAACTCGGCGTAAAGCCCGAGGACATCACCGACATCTTCCTCAGTCACGCCCATTTCGACCACATGGGCTCGGTGCACAAGTTCCCCAGCGCCCGCCTCTACATCCAGAAGAGAGAGCTCCTGTCCTGGCACGAGATGCTGACGCTTCCCAAGCAGTTCGACTACCTGACGGCGATCATCAACCCCGACGACATGCGGGCGATGTTCACCGCCTCGATCGACCATCGGGTGACGCTTCTCGACGGCGACCGGGAGAACGCCCTGCCGGGCCTGCATGCCCGGCTCGGACCCGGCCACACCATGGGCCAGCAGTTCATCGTGCTCGAGACGGCTCGCGGCCCGATGGTGGTGGCCGGCGACTGCATCTATTCGCGCGTCAATCTCACCGGGCACAATCACGATGGTTGCTATGTGCCCCTCAACAACACGGTGGGCAGCGTCTACGATCAGTTGATGACCATGGACCGCATCAAGACGGCCGTCGACGGCGACCTCGACCGGGTGATCATCCTGCACGATATCGACCGCTGGAAGAATTTCGAGCTCGTGAAGGAGATCGACGGCTTCAGGATCGTCCGCGCAGCCTGACAGCCAGTGGCGCCGGCTTCCCGCCCGCTGACTTGAAGCCACCGGCATAGGTCGGCGGCAAGGCTATGAAAACGTCGACTGGCGTTTTGGGCCGCGGGCGAGCACAGTTGCTGACCGACGTCGGGATGGCACGGAGGCACCAGAAGCATCATGGCCCGCTTTCCTCTCATCGTGGCAAGGGTCTACGACCCTCCGGAATCGATGGCCGGGGCGCATCTGCTGGTGGATAGGCTTTGGCCCAGGGGGATATCGAAGGCGCGCCTTCGCCCCGACGACTGGCCCAAGGAGGTGACGCCCAGCACCGCCTTGCGCCAATGGTTCCACGCCGATGCCGGGAGCTGGCCGGAATTCCGCGAACGGTACGAGGCCGAGCTTGCCGCCAATCCCGCCGCGGTCGAGCGCTGTCTCGACTGGTGTCGCAAGGGGCCGGTCACCCTGCTGACGTCAGCCCATGACCGCGAACACAATCACGCGGTTATTCTGCGCGACTGGCTGGAGGCACGGCTCTAATAAGTGGTCGTTCCGAGAACTGACTTGTCTGGCCAAAATGGCGGGCCATGCGAGCCTGCTAAGCCGTAGCATCCCGTCGGGATTTGACGCAGCGTTCCAGCTTGGCCAGCGTTTGCAAGCCCAGCTCGACCGCGCCGAAACCTTTCGCCTCCTGAAACTCGGCCTCTGTGCTGAACACCATGCCCAGCGTCACTTTGGTTGCCCCGTCCTGCTCCTCGAACGAGGCCCAGGCGTCGGCATGTTTCGGCCCGTTCTCGCCCCATAGCAGCGTATAACCGATCCTCTCCTCGGGTCGGACCTTGGTATAGAGGTGATGGTTCGGAAAGACCGTGCCATCCGGGGCGATCATGTCGAACACCCATTCGCCGCCCGTTCGCAGATCGATCCTCTTCGTCCGGCAGGAAAACCCTTCCGGCCCCCACCATTGCGGCAGCGTCTCCGGGTTCATCCAGGTATTCCAGACGACGGTTCGTGGTGCTTGTATCATTCGTTGCAGCACCATGGTTCGCTCGGCCGCCCCGGCGAGATTGCGCAGTCCCGCGTCGAAGCCCTGTCGGTAGCCGGCCTCCATATCCCCGGCCAGCGAGGAAAGCTGCACCGTCACGACCAGCCGGCTGCTTTCGCCCGTGCCCGAGAAATCAGCCGTCACCAGCGCCGCCGATTGCCTCACGCCACCGGAGGAGACCACTTCGTAGTTCACGCTGCGCTCTGCCGGCTGCAACTCAAGCCAGCCGCATTCGCAGCGAATGTCCGGCTGGCCCTCAACCTTGCAGAGCGAGACTTCACGCCCACCCACGCTGGTGTCAGCCTCCAAAAACTCCACGGCGACCGAGGGAGTGGGGGCTGCCCAGACCGCTCGCGCGGCAGGGGCCGTCCAGGCCTGCCACAGCACCGGCAATGGCGCGGCTACATCCCGCTCGAAGGTCAGCGTCGCAAAGCGGCCTGCCGCAGGATCGGGCGCGGCAGGCATACGCTCGGGGTTGCGTTTCGATGTCATTCCGTGCGCTCCTTCATTGCCCTCATCGCGAATGCATCCAACCGGCCGAGCCGGCTTTCCCAGATGGCCCGCTGTTCGTCGAGCCACGTCCGGACCGGCTCCAAGGCCTCCGGCACGATGGCGCAGGTGCGCACCCGCCCATCCTTGGACGTGGCGATCAGCCCTGCTTCCTCCAGCACCGAAAGGTGCCGCATCACCGTGGGCAGGCGCAGACCTGTGGGTTCGGACAAATCGGTGACTCGCGCGGGCCTTTCAGCGAGCCGGGTCAGGATCGATCGACGGGTCGGATCGGCCAGAGCATGGAAGATCAGCGAAAGTTCCGGATGATGCTTAGTCATGCTGCTAACTATCATCCGCGCACCTATCGCGCAAGGGAAACTTCGCCAATTTGCTAAGTGTTCCTGCATTGGCGGGCGGTTGGGACAGGCGAGAGAGGGTGCTTTTTTGCGAGGGGAGTGGCGAAAATAGTTCTTAAGTACCAACTAAGATGATTGCATATCAGAATAGCAACTATAACGTGTAAAAACGCCCAACATCGAAATGGCTCTTGGCCTAACCATTGAGATTATTAGGTTCATTAGCAATCACTTGAAAGTGGCGGAGCCGGAGGGATTCGAACCCTCGGTACGGGTTTACGCCCGTACGCCGGTTTAGCAAACCAGTGCCTTCAGCCTCTCGGCCACAGCTCCGTTGCGAAGTTGTCTAGAGATTCTGGGGCACTGGGTCAAGCCCCGGCGCCACGGAACCCGCATATGGCGCGGCCAGGCCGATCTTGCGGCGGCACGAAACCCGGCGTAGCGGGCAAGCGGCGGAAATCGTGAGGATTTCCGCCGCGAGGAACAGGGATGCCGCTTGGCTTACCAGCGCTGGTGGACGTGCGGCGCGACCAGCCGGGCGTAGATCTCGCGCGTCGCGGCCATCACGTCGGCCGGAATGGCCGGAAGGTCGGAGGCGGCGGCGTTGCCGCGGGCCTGTTCGGCGTTGCGGGCGCCCGGGATGACGACGCTGACGGCGTCGGCCATCAGGATCCAGCGCAGCGCAAAGGCGGCCATGCTCTGGCCGACCGGCACCAGCCGGCGGATCTCCTCGACCGCTTGCAGGCCGACCTCGAAGGGCACGCCGCCGAAGGTCTCGCCGACGTCGAAGGCCTCGCCGTGGCGATTGAACAGGCGGTGATCGTCGTCGGCGAACTTGGTCTGCGCCGTGATCTTGCCGGAGAGCAGGCCCGAGGCGAGCGGCACGCGCACGATGACGGCGACGCCGCGCTTCTTCGCCTCCTCGAAGAACAGCCGGTCCGGCCGCTGGCGGAAGATGTTGTAGATGATCTGGATGGAGACGACGCCGGGATATTCGATCGCCTTCAGCGCTTCCTCGACCTTTTCGACCGAGACGCCGTAGTTGCGGATCTTGCCCTTGGCCTTGATCGCCTCGAGCCCCTGGAACAGGGCAGGGGTGTACAGCACCTCGGTCGGCGGGCAGTGGAGCTGCACGAGGTCGAGCGTGTCGACGTCGAGGTTCTTCAGGCTGCGGTCGATGAAGGCCTCGATGTTGTCCGGCGTGTAGCCGGCGGCGACATGCGGATCGAGGCGGCGGCCGGCCTTGGTGGCGACGAAGGGCCGCTTGCCTTTCCATTCCTTCAGCACCGAGGCGATGATCCGCTCGGAACGGCCGTCGCCGTAGACGTCGGCGGTGTCGATGAAGGTGACGCCCGCCTCCAGCGCCGCCTCGAGGGCGGCCCTGCCGTCGGCCTCGGTCACCTCGCCCCAGGCGCCGCCGATCTGCCAGGCGCCGAAGCCGATATCGGACACCTCGACCGGCAGGCGGCCGAATTTGCGATACTGCATGACTTTTCTCCCCGAATAATTGGCTCTTGGACTTTGATTTCGAGGGGAGATTAATGCCGTTCGGGCGGGCCGGCGCAAATGGTTTCTGGCGATGGCCGGCATCGCCAATGGAGATCACCGGCCGGCCTCTCCGGCCAAACAAAAGGGCCGGCTTTCGCCGGCCCAGTTCCGCTTGCTTGGGAGGAGCGGGTATCAGACCTCGACGTACTCTATGCCGACGAGATCGCAATAGGCCTTCCACTTGGCGCGGGTGTCGCCGAGGTGCAGGACCTGATGGTGCGTGCCGCCGTTCTTCAGCCAGCCGTTGAGGCATTCCCTGACGCCGGTGGCCGGCTTGAAGAAGAAATAGGGCATCTCGACGGTGGGCAGCTCCTCGGTGTCGAGGATCTCGCCCTGCGACACGACGAGGCGGTACTTGTCGGCGCCGAGCGACACCAGGCTGACCAGCGTCGCCGGGCCGGGCTCGCCCTGGAACAGCACGGTCGGCGGGTTGTCGAGGCCGCCGATGCCGAGCGGACGGTCGATGAGGCGCGGCTTCTTGTCCTTGCGGGCGACCTTCCAGTTGCCTTCGCCCATGTGGCTCTGCAGAGCCGCATCGAGCTCGAAGTCCATGGCGTACATTTCGGTGAACTGCGGATCGGCCTGCAGCGCGCGGGCGGCGACCATCAGCGAGGCGCAGTTGGTGTCGCCCTCGGCGGCGTAGCCGTAGCCGTCGGCCATCAGGTTGGAGGCGGCCATCATGTGGGTCTGCTTGAAGCGACCGTCGAGGCCGATCTCGTTGAAGTAGAGCGAGAAGGCGTCGTAGCCGCCGGCCTCCAGCACCTTGGTGATGGCCACCTGGATCTTGGCGGCCTCATCGAGCTGCGGCTCGGTCAGCTTCGGGTCGAGGTCGAAGTTGGCCTTGCAATAGGCGATGACGGCCTGGATCTCCTGGGTGTTGACCTTGTCCATCTCGGCGGCCACCGAGCCCATGCCGATATGGTCGACCTGCGGGCCAAGGACGCGCATGAAGGTGTGCGGGTCGGTCAGGATGTCGCCCATGCCGGGCATGCGGCCGAACACGGCCACCTTGGTCTTCTTCATGACGGCGACGGCGTGGGCGGCCGAGGCGAACACGTCGAAGGCCTTGACGAACTCTTCGTCCTTCCAGTCGCCCGACCAGACCGAGAACTGCTTGCCGAGGTGGATCAGCGAGTTGGCCGTGTCCTGAACGCCGTGGACGCCCTGGTTGTAGGTGAGGTCGTCCATGTTCCACGCCTTGGTGACGCGCGGCTCCGGCTGGATGTTGGCCAGGAACAGCGGCGCCGACACGTCGCGGAAGGCGTTGACGAGGCGCAGGCCCGGACCGTAGGTCAGGTTGACGATCATGATGCCGTCGACGTTTTCGGCGGCGAAGATCCTCAGCACGTCCTCGATGTCTTCACGGCAGCGGGCGGCCTTGGGGAAAAGCACGTCGGCGACGCTGGTCAGGCGGGCCGAAACCTCGCGGGCATAGCCTTCCTGCCGCTTGGTGATGTTCGGCAGCGTGTTGTCGTAGAGTTCCTGCATGATGCCGAGGAAACCGATCTTCGGCTTCCTCGTGATGTCCTTGAGCGACATTGCCTTGCCTCCTGGAAAATTGTTGTCCTTGACTTGTCTTCGATGCCCGAGATCCGGAAGGGACGATCAGGCCTTCTTCTGGCCGTACCACGCACCGGGGCCGTGCTTGCGCTGGTAGTGGTATTCGGAGACGTATTCCTCGACCGGCGCCGCATTGGGGGCCAGCGTCACGGTGGTGGTGGCGATGCGGGCGATTTCTTCGAGGAACACGGCGTTGAGCACCGAGTCCGGGGCGTTCTTGCCCCAGGTGAACGGGCCGTGACCGGCCACCAGCACCATCGGCTTGGCGAGCGGATTCTCGTTGCCGAGGCGGCGGACGATGGCCTCGCCGGTGTTGGCCTCGTAGTCGGCTGCCACTTCCTCGGCGGTCAGCGGCGCCGTCAGCGGCACGGCGCCATGGCAGTAGTCGGCGTGCGTGGTGCCGAAGCAGGGAATTTCCTTGCGCGCCTGCGCCCATGCGACGGCATAGGGCGAATGCGTGTGGGTGACGCCGCCGATGGTCGGGAAGGCGCGGTAGAGCACCAGATGCGTCTTGGTGTCGGTGGAGGGGTTGAGATCACCCTCGATCACCTTGCCGTCGGCGAGGCCCACCACCACCAGCTTGTCGGGGGTCAGCTTGTCGTAGGAGACGCCCGACGGCTTGATGACGATATAGCCCTTCTCGCGGTCGACGCCCGAGACGTTGCCCCAGGTGTGAACGACGATCTTGCGGCGGTCGAGTTCGAGATTGGCCTCGCAGACCTGTTCGCGGAGTTCCTTGAGTTTCATTGTCGGCTGCCTTCAGCATGAATCGGAACGCTGGCCGCGAGTCGAGCCGCGGCCAACAGCGCTAGATAACGCAACGACGGGCGCCGGTCTCGCATAAGCGGCGAGTCGCAGGCGACTTCGTAGGTTTCCAGATGAATGCGGCTGTCTCGGGATCGAGACCGATCGCATGCGTGTCGCCTTGGCCATCCGCCCCCTCCCAGGGACCACCGTCTCATTGGACGTATCCGTCAAGGCGCGCCGCCGTCCGGATCGTTGTTTTGTTTGCGTTCGGTCTCGTCGCATCGCCCGAAATTCGGGAAACACGCCCCTCGGCGCGTCACGAAGAAGTCACGTGGTTTCGCTTAAGCGTTAGCCGCGATGCGGACGAATTTCGCACATCGTGCGAAACCTCCAGCCTCTTCCTCCTTATCGGCGACCGAATTCAAGCCGCTGTTATTGCTCATTTTGATTGGGAGGATTATAGTACGCCCTATCCACTTCCCAAAGGGCTAATCCAGCTTTTTACATGGACGATACTGCCGCTCCCCTTTCCGCTCCGGCCCAAGTCGAAAGCGTCATCCGCCGTTTGTCTCTGTTGCAGACCGAAGGTGAGACGACGGCCGATCCGTTTGTCGCGCCGCTGTTCCCCGGGTTTCATTTCGATACGCGGCTGGTCGCCGGCATCACGCCGATCGAACGCGGCGGACCGCTCGATTTCCGCATCGAGCGGCCGGACGGCATGCGCGGCTGGATCATCAATCTGACCGTCAAGGGAAGCGGCGAGGTTTTCGACGGCGAGAACCGTTTCACGGTGGAGCCGGGTGATCTTGTGCTGTTCCCGCCGGGGGCGATCCACGACTACGGACGCGCGCCGGGAGCATCGGAGTGGTGGCACCGCTGGATCTACTTCCAGCCGCGCGCCTTCTGGAGCGGCTGGTTGTCCTGGCGCGGCGCGCGCGGCGCGTTCTTCGTGCAGCGGGTCGAGGACAAGTCGCTGGTGGCGACGCTGGAGACGCTGTTCGGCGAGGTGGCGAGCTGGTCGGCCAACACCGATCTCTTGTCCATGGAACTGGCGATGAATCTCCTCGAGCGGGTCATCCTGCTCTGCGCCAAGAACGACCGGGCGACGGCGCCGCCGGGGCACTTCGACCAGCGTCTGCTGATGGCCTGCAAGTTCGTCACCGACAACCTGCACCGGCCGCTTTCCGTGGCGGAAATCGCCCAGGCGGTGTGCCTGTCGCCGTCGCGTCTCGCCCACCTGTTCACCCAGACGCTGGGACGGTCGATCCTGAAGTGGCGCGAGGAGCAGGTGATCCAGTTCGCCTGCCATCTGCTCTTGGTGACGCCGAGCCCGGTGAAGCAGATCGCCGCCCAGGTCGGCTATGAAGACCCGCTCTATTTCAGCCGGGTGTTCCGCCGCTATACCGGTTGCAGCCCGAAGGCCTTCCGGGCCGAGCACGGCCGCACGCAAGGGCTGTCGTAAGCGAATTTCGCTCTGCCGTGGGGCCGTCTCCGCTCTCGCCACGGAAGCGGAATTCCGCCTTCATACGCAAAGGCGCGCAAGCATCCGGTGCTTGCCGGGTTGTTTTATGCTGTCTATAAGAGGGTGTCGCCTCGTTGCATGAGCCCGAAGCGGCGCGATCGTACCAGCGCATTCATCCATGCCGGCAACCGTTTCGGAGGGGGTGCTGGCCACGACCCTCGGGAGGCGGAAGCCAACATGTTCAGCGTCGACGAGCTCAAGGCGGGATTCAAGGATATCTACGGCAGCGAGCCGTTTCTCATCAGGGCGCCGGGGCGCGTCAACCTGATCGGCGAACACACCGACTACAACGACGGCTTCATCATGCCGGCGGCGCTCGAATACGAAACCCGGGCCGCCGTGGCGCCGCGCGCAGACAGAATCCTCCGTGTCCACTCGGCCAAGATCGGCGAGACGCGCGAGTTCGATCTGGACAATCCTGCTCCCCAGCCGAAGCGCGACTGGACCGATTACGTGTTCGGCGTGGCGGTGGCGCTGGCCGGCGCCGGCAAGCGGCTGAAGGGCGCCGACATCCTGATCGCCTCGTCGGTGCCCGTCGGCTCCGGCCTGTCGTCGTCGGCGGCGCTCGAGGTGTCGATCGGCTACAGCCTGCTCACCGTCGCCGGGTTGCCGATCGACAAGGTCGAACTGGCCAAGCTCTGCCAGAAGGCCGAGAACGAATTCGTCGGCATGCGCTGCGGCATCATGGACCAGTTCATTTCCTGCAACGGCCAGCACGACCACGCGCTGATGATCGATTGCCGCAGCCTCGAAAAGCGGCCGGTGCCGATCGACCCGCGCGCCCGCATCGTCGTCGCCAACTCGATGGTGCATCACGAACTGGCGTCCGGCGAATACAACAAGCGGCGCGCCTCCTGCGAAGAGGCGGTTCGCCTGCTCTCGCCGGTGCTCGGCCCGATCAAGGCGCTGCGCGACGTGACGCCCGCCGCCCTCGAAGCCAACAAGGCGTTGCTTTCCGACGTCACCTATCGCCGCGCCCGCCACATCGTCAGCGAGAACGAGCGGGTGGTCGAGGCGGCCGACGCGCTGGCGGCCGGCGATCTTGGCCGCTTCGGCGCGCTGATGAACCAGTCGCACACCTCGATGCGCGACGACTACGAGATCTCCTGCGAAGAGGTCGACGTGCTGGTGGACATCGCCCAGAAGCAGCCGGGCGTGTTCGGCTCGCGGATGACCGGCGGCGGCTTCGGCGGCTGCACGGTCAGCCTGGTCGAGGCCGGCGCGGCGGATATCTTCATGGAAAACGTGAAGGCGGCCTACGAGAAGGCCACCGGTCTCAAGTCGACTATTTTCGCCTGTTCGCCGCAGCAGGGCGTCGGTCCGCTCACGGACTGAGTGAACAAGGGCGGGGCGGATATCCGGCATGGCCGCTCCGCCCCCAATTCCCGGAACGCCCCGGCGTTCCGACCGGTCGCCGACCGGCCCATCGGCCAGGACGGAACAGTCATGAACACATTCGCCGATCATCCCCACCGCCGGTTCAACCCGCTTACGGGCGAATGGGTGCTGGTGTCGCCGCACCGGGCCAAGCGCCCCTGGCAGGGGCAGGTGGAGAAGCTGCCGCCCGTCGCCGGCGTCGCCCACGATCCCAAGTGCAACCTCTGTACCGGCAACCTGCGCATGAACGGCGAGCGCAACCCGGACTACAAGCACACCTTCGTCTTCGACAACGACTTCGCGGCGCTGACGCCCGACGCGCCTTCCGATTATCGCGACGACGACGGGCTGATGATCGCCGAGGGCGAGTCCGGCCTCTGCCGGGTGCTGTGCTTCTCGCCGCGCCACGACCAGACGCTGTCGCGCATGTCGGTCGAGGAGATCACCTACGTCGTCGACGCCTGGATCGAGCAGTTCATCGACCTCGGCTCGAAGCCGGATATCGGTTCGGTGCTGATCTTCGAGAACCGCGGCGAGGTGATGGGCTGCTCGCAGCCGCATCCGCACGGCCAGATCTGGTCGAGCCGGCACATGCCGAACGAGACCGCCAAGGAGACCGACCGCCAGCTCGCCTATTTCAAGGAAAAGGGCAGGGCGATGCTGCTCGACTACGTCGGGAAGGAGCTGAAGCTCGGCGAGCGCATCATCCATCAGAATGATCACTTCGTGGTGCTGGTGCCCTATTGGGCGATCTGGCCGTTCGAGACCATGGTGCTGCCCAAGCGGCGCATCGGCGGCTTCGACGAGTTCACCGACGACGAGCGCGGCTCGCTGGCCGATGCGCTGTCCAATATCGCCATCCGCTACGACAACCTGTTCGAGACGTCCTTCCCCTATTCGATGGGCTTCCACCAGAAGCCGACCGACGGCGAGGCGCACGAGGAGTGGATGTTCCACGCCCACTTCTATCCGCCGCTGCTGCGCTCGGCGACGGTGAAGAAATTCATGGTCGGCTTCGAGATGCTCGGCTCGCCGCAGCGCGACCTGACGCCGGAGACGGCCGCCCAGCGGCTGCGCGACCTGCCGACCGTGCATTATCTCGACCGCTGAGCGGTCTTGATTGCAAATGAAACCGCCGCCGGAGCGATCCGGCGGCGGTTTCGCTTTTCAGGCGGGAGCAACGACGGTCAGGCGTTGCTCGGCTGGGCGGCCGAAGCGTGGCGCATGTTGCGGGCGCTGCGCTCGGACATCCACATCAGGCCGCGCTGCAAGGCGATGAAGCCGAACAGCAGAAGGCCGATGACGATCTTCGTCCACCAGCTCGACAGCGTGCCGTCGAACACGATGTAGGTCTGGATCAGGCCCTGGATGCAGATGCCGAGGAAGGTGCCGGCGACGAAGCCGTAGCCGCCGGTGAGCAGCGTGCCGCCAATCACCACGGCGGCGATGGCGTCGAGCTCGACGCCGACGGCCGCCAGCGAGTAGCCGGCCGAGGTGTAGAGCGAGAAGACGATGCCGGAAAGGCCGGCCAGGAAGCCCGACAGGGCATAGATGCCGATCGTCGTCTTGGCCACCGGCACGCCCATCAGCTGCGCCGAGGTGAGGTTGCCGCCGAGAGCGTAGACGTAGGTGCCGAAGCGGGTGCGCTGGGCAAGGATGATGCCGACGGCGAACACCACCAGCATGACGATGGCGATCAGCGTCAGCCGGCCGCCGCCGGGCATCACGAAGTAGATGTCCTGCAGCGTCGAGTAGAACGGATGGGTGATCGGCACCGAATCCGTGGTCAAGAGGTAGGAGATGCCGCGGGCGAGGAACATGCCGGCCAGCGTGACGATGAAGGGCGGCATGTCCAGGAAGAAGATGACGCCGCCCATCGCCGCACCGAAGGCCGTCGTCAGCGCCAGCACCATGACGAAGGCGACCAGCGGATGGATGGAGGTATCCCTCAGGATCACCGACAGGAACACGCCGGTGAAGGCGATGACCGAGCCGACCGACAGGTCGATGCCGCCCGACAGGATGACGAAGGTCATGCCGACCGCCGTGATGCCGAGGAAGGCGTTGTCGGTGAGCAGGTTGCCGGCGACGCGCGTCGACAGCATGTTCGGGAACACCGAGATGCAGATGATGTAGGCCAGCACGAAGACCACGAAGGTGGCCATCAGCGGCAGGTACTTGGAGTTTTTCATCGCGCCGCGTGCTCCCTGCTTTCGGTCTTGACGGCCACGGTCTGCCGGTTGGCCCGGAAGTTGGCCATGGCTGTCTGGCTGGCCGGCGACTGGACGATCAGGATGATCAGGATGATCGCCGCCTTGATGATGAGGTTGAATTCCGGCGGGAAGCCCGCGAGAAGAATGCCCGTATTGAGCGACTGGATGATCATGGCGCCCATCAGCGAGCCGACGAGCGAGAAGCGGCCGCCGAGCAGCGACGTGCCGCCGATGACCACCGCCAGGATGGCGTCCATTTCCAGCCAGAGGCCGGCGTTGTTGGCGTCGGCGCCCTTGATGTCGGCGGCGGCGATGACGCCGGCGACGGCCGCGCAGAGCCCCGACACCGCGTAGACGGCGAGCAGGATGACGCGGGAGTTGACGCCCGACAGCGTGGAGGCGCGCCGGTTGATGCCGATCGCCTCGATCAGCAGGCCGAGCGCCGAGCGCCGCACCACCAGGATGGCCAGGATGGCGATGACGATCCAGATGATCACCGGCATCGGCAGGCTGAGGAACGAGCCGGAGCCGACGAAGATCAGCTCGGGCTTGTCGTTGAACGTCAGGATGACGCCCTCGGTGATGAGCTGGGCGATGCCGCGGCCGGCCACCATCAGGATCAGCGTGGCGATGATCGGCTGGATGTCGAGCAGGGCGACCAGGGCGCCGTTCCACAGGCCGCAGACGAGGCCGACGAACAGCGCGCCGGCCAGCGTCGCGGGCAACGAGTAGCCGGAGGTGATCAGCGAGGCGGCGACGGCGCCGACGATGGCCATCACGGCGCCGACGGAGAGGTCGATGCCCTTGGTGGCGATCACCAGCGTCATGCCGATGGCCAGCAAGGTCACCGGCGCGCCGCGGTTGAGCACGTCGATCAACGAACCGTAGAGACGGTCGTTCTGGATCTCGATCGAGAAGAAGCCCGGCGAAATGACCGCGTTGAGCGCCAGGATGACCGCCAGGACGATCAATTGGGGCGTCCGCTCACGGACGATGGTTGGAACGGCCATTACGCTGCCTCCCCGGTCGCGCCATGCGAAGCGATGGCCTTCATGATGTGGTCGGTGGAAATCTCGTCACCGGTCAGCTCGCTGACCATCTTGCGGTCCCTCAGCACGATGATGCGCGAGGAATAGCCGACGAGTTCGCCGAGCTCGGAGGAGATGACCAGCAGCGCCATGCCGCGCTCGCAGAGATCGATGATCAGGCGGATGATTTCGGCGTGGGCGCCGACGTCGATGCCGCGGGTCGGCTCGTCGAGGATCAGGAAGCGCGGGTTGGTGGCGAGCCAGCGGGCGAGCAGCACTTTCTGCTGGTTGCCGCCCGACAGGAACTTGATCGGCTTTTCCCGGTCGGACGTGCGGATGTCCAGGGCGGAGATATAGCGGTCGGCGAGCGCCTCCTGCTCGGAGCGCGACAAGGGGCGCATCCAGCCGCGCTGGGCCTGCAGCGCGAAGATGATGTTCTCGCGCACGGAGAGGTCGCCGACGATGCCGTCGGTCTTGCGGTCCTCGGGGCAGAAGGCGAAGCCCTGGGCAATCGCCTTGCGCGGCGAGGTCATGGCGACCGGCGTGCCGGCGACGCTGATGGTGCCGCTGTCGGCGCGCTCGATGCCGAACACCAGTTGCGCCGTCTCGGTGCGGCCGGAGCCGAGCAGGCCGGCGATGCCCACCACCTCGCCCTGGCGGATGTCGAGGTCGAGCGGGTCGACGTTGCCGCGCTTGCCGAGCCCGCGCAGCGACACCAGCGGCTCGGATTTCGGGGTGTCGGGGTCGATGGTGCGCTTGATGTCGGATTCGAGCTGGCGGCCCAGCATCATCGAGACGAGCTTCAGGCGATCGAGGCCGGCCACCGGCACGGTGTCGATCAGGCGGCCGTTGCGCAGCACCGTGATGGTATCGGCGATCTCGTAGACCTGGTCGAGGAAATGGCTGATGAAGATGATGCCCATGCCGCGGGCGCGCAGTTGCCGGACCACGGCGAACAGCATCTCCACCTCGTGGGCGTCGAGGCTGGCCGTCGGCTCGTCGAGCACCAGCACCTTGCCGGAGATGTCGACGGCGCGGGCGATCGCGACGACCTGCTGGATGGCGACCGAGAAATTGGCCAGCGGCGCGGTGACGTCGATATGCAGGCCGTAGGTGTCGAGGATGGCCCGCGAGCGGCGGTTCATCTCGCGCACGTCGGTGAGGCCGAAGCGCTTGGGCTGGCGCCCGAGGAACAGGTTCTCGGCAACCGTGAGGTTGGTCAGGAGGTTGACCTCCTGATAGACGGTGCCGATGCCGAGCTTCTGGGCGTCGACGACGTCGCGCGGGTAGATGGGCGTCCCTTCGAGCAGGACCTCGCCCTCGTCGCGGCGGTAGGCGCCGGTGATGATCTTGATGAGCGTCGATTTGCCGGCGCCATTCTCGCCGAGCAGGGCATGCACCTCGCCGGCCTGCAGGGTGAAATCGACGTTCTCGAGCGCGGAAACGCCGAGGAAGGCCTTGCTGACTCCGCGTACGGATAGCAGCGGCTGAGCGTTCGCCATGATAGCTGGTCCAACAATTGCCGTTCAAAGAAACGGGCCGCCCTCCGATGCGGCGGCCTCACCCCGAGGGACAAGCCCGCCGACAGCCGGAAAAGCGGCCCGGCAATGAAGAGGAGCGCCGCCCTTTCTGGACGGGGCGGCGCTCCGGGTCGGTATCAGTAACCGAGGCCCTTCTTCTCGTCGTAGACCTTCTGCGGGTCGTCAGCCGGCGTGTAGAGCTTGGACTCGGTCTGGATCCACTTGGCGGGCTCCTTCTTGTCCTTGAGATAGGCGTCAAGGGCGTCGAAGGCCGGGCCGGCCATGTTGGGGGTCAGCTCGACGGTGGCGTTGGCTTCGCCGGCGATGAACGCCTGGAAGATGTCCGGCACGGCGTCGATGGAGACGACCAGGATGTCCTTGCCCGGCTGCAGGCCGGCTTCCTTGATCGCCTGGATGGCGCCGACGGCCATGTCGTCATTGTGGGCGTAGAGCGCGCAGATGTTCTTGCCGCCGTTCTCGGCCTTCAGGAAGGATTCCGCCACTTCCTTGCCCTTGGTGCGGGTGAAGTCGCCGGTCTGGCTGCGGATGATCTTCAGGTTGTCGTGGCCGGCAATGGCTTCCTCGAAGCCCTTCTTGCGGTTGATGGCCGGCGAGGAGCCGGTCGTGCCCTGCAGCTCGACGATGTTGCACGGCTTGTCGCCGACCGTCTTCACCAGCCACTCGCCGGCGACCTTGCCCTCGTGGACCTGGTCGGAGGTGACGGCGGTGAGGTAGAGGTCTTCCGGCGCGTCGATCTGGCGGTCGAGCAGGATCACCGGAATGTTGGCTTCCTTGGCTTCCTTGAGGACGGCATCCCAGCCGGTGGCGACCACCGGGGCGATCAGGATCGCGTCGACGCCTTGGGCGATGAACGACCGGACGGCCTTGATCTGGTTCTCCTGCTTCTGCTGGGCGTCGGCGAACTTCAGGTCGATGCCGCGCTTCTGCGCTTCCAGCTTGGTGACGCTCGTCTCGGCGGCGCGCCAACCGGATTCGGAACCGATTTGCGAGAAGCCGACGGTCAGCGCAAAGGCGGACGAAACGGAAAGAGCCGTCGCAAAGGCGGTCGCGGCGAGCAAATTAAGCGTGCGCATTCTTTCCTCCACAAAAAGTTATCGGAAATGACTTGGCCTGACAGGCCTTTTTCTCCGCAGCCGGCCTCCACACCGGCGAGGGGAAACTTAGCTCACACGACTTTTGAGAGAAAGAGACAAATCAGCCTTCTTCATAGAAAATTCTGCTGAATGGATGGGGTAGCCGGCATATACTAAGGTATAATATCCCTATGGATAGGGAAATTTGTGCGATTTACTCTTGCCAGACGCGGCGGGAAACGCCGGGTTGCATTGTTGAGCGCTCGACTCTTGTTCGGAACGATCCGCCATCGCAAAAACCTTGGAATGTATAGTTCATTCCGGGAATGCGCGATGTGTTTCCAAAATTCGGGCCGGAAAATTTCCGACGCCGCAGGGCAGGAATCCGTGCCGGTACCATCCTCTACACCGCACGGGAATCCTATAAGTTTTTCGATGGAATAGTTTACAGCCGGCGCGCTCGCGCGCCCTTTGGGCAAGGCTTCCGTCCATATTCGCAGCAGGATGTTCCGTCGCCGCCGGATGTCAGCCCTGCGAGGCCACGCAAGGCCCGAAGACCGCGATGAAACTCGCCTTCAGGGCGGCATCGGCATCCGCCATGGCGACCGGCAACCCCAGATCGACGAGGCTGGTGACGCCGTGTCCCCGGATGCCGCACGGCACGATGCCGGCGAAATGCCGAAGGTCCGGCTCGACGTTGAGGCTGATGCCGTGGAAGGTGACCCAGCGGCGGACGCGAATGCCGATGGCGGCGATCTTGTCCTCGGCGCCGTCTCCCTTGTCGGGCCGCCGAACCCAGACGCCGACGCGGTCCTCGCGCCGCTCGCCGCGAACGTTGAACGAAGCCAGCGCGCCGATGATCCAGCGCTCCAGCGCCGCCACGAAGGCCCGGATGTCCTTGCTGCGCCGTTCGAGATCGAGCATCACGTAGGCCACCCGCTGGCCGGGGCCGTGATAGGTATATTGTCCGCCGCGCCCGGTCCGGTGGACGGGAAAGCGGCCGGGCTCGACGAGGTCGGCGGGGTCGGCGCTGGTGCCGGCGGTATAAAGGGGAGGGTGCTCGACCAGCCAGACGAGCTCCGCGGCCCGTCCCTCGGCAATGGCGGCGACGCGCTCCTCCATGAAGGCGACGGCGGGTTCGTAGTCGACAAGCCCCGGCTCGATCCGCCACTCGACCGGCGGCGAACCGGGGATGGCGTGCATGTCCGTCTCGATTTCGGATCGATCGTTAACCATTCGGTAACCTTATGCCGTAAACACTCGGCGGACGACGATGCGCGGCTCGCCGCTTCGTGTTCCGGGTGGCGCCGGCGGTCGTCGGGGGTATGGTGCCGGCGATACGGAAGATAGGACCGATGGCCACTTTGGAGAAGATCAAAGTCGAGATCTCTGTCGTGCTCGGCGGGCAGACCATGCCCATCCACCAGCTCTTGCGGATGGGCCGGGGCGCGGTGATCGAGCTCGACCATTCGGCCGACGACGACGTGGATATCCTTGCCAACAATCTGCCGGTGGCGAAGGGGCAGGTGGTGCTGAAGGGCGATCGCGTCACGGTGTCGATCACCGAGGTTCTGGCCCGTCCGGCCTCCTACCGCCGCCTCGACGACGTCGTGAAGATCTGAGGGATTTTTCCCGGATTCCAGCGGTTTTTCCGCTGCTGGCAAAATTCTTCTTGCCTCCCTCTTGTGCCTCGGGGAATCTCTTGCTAGATACCCGGCGCCGGCCCGGAAGGGGCGGCATCTACCACGATGCGGTCGTGGCGGAATTGGTAGACGCGCAGCGTTGAGGTCGCTGTGTCGCAAGACGTGGAAGTTCGAGTCTTCTCGACCGCACCATTCAAGACCGGTCCCCAGGGGCCGGTTTTTGATTCCGAGGGGTCGGATTCGCGTTGCGGCACGGGTCTGCCCGGACCGTCGGGCGCCATGCCGTCCAACCGGAATTTCTCCCTTGCGCCATCCGGTTTGTCGGCTTTAACTCCGGCCCTGCGGTGCCGACCGTCGCCGTCGATTCAACCTGTTCGCCACCTCAAGCCCCGCAGGGAGACGCGCCATGGCCGGAGCCGAGCCCAACGCGCCTGAAACGCTCAACGTCGACGGCTTGCCGCCGCTTCGGACGGACGAGGGCGAACTGGATCCGCTTTTCCTCGACGCCATTCGCGCGGCAATCGAGGCGGCCGATGCCCGCACCGTCGAGGCGCTGGCCGCCGATCTGCACGAGGCCGACGTCGGCGACATCATCGAGGCGTTGTCGGCCGACGAGCGGGCGCCCTTCATCCAGTTGCTCGGCGAGCATTTCGACTTCACGGCGCTGACCGAGGTCGACGAGACGGTTCGCGTCCAGCTCATCGAGGAACTGCCGCCCGACGCGGTGGCCGAGGGCGTGCGCGACCTCGATTCCGACGATGCCGTCTACATCCTCGAGGACCTCGACGACGAGGACCAGGAGGAAATCCTCGCCAAGCTGCCGGCGCTCGACCGCATGGCTCTGCGGCGCAGCCTCGATTTTCCCGAGGAGACGGCCGGTCGGCGCATGCAGACCGATTTCATCGCCGTGCCGCCGTTCTGGACCGCCGGGCAGACCATCGACTACCTGAGGGAGCAGAAGGACCTGCCCGACGAGTTCTACGAGGTGTTCGTCATCGATCCCGGCTTCCGCTTTCTCGGCGCCGTGGCGCTCAATCGGCTGCTGCGGGCGCCGCGCGTCGTCAAGATGGCCGACATCATGAACGACGAGCGGCAGCGGGTGCTCGCCACCGACGACCAGGAGGACGTGGCGCGCATGTTCGAGCGCTACAACCTCGTCTCGGCGGCCGTGGTCGACGAGGCGGAGCGGCTGGTCGGCGTCATCACCGTCGACGACGTGGTCGACGTCATCCAGGCCGAGGCGGAGGAGGATATCCGCGCGCTGGCCGGCGTCGGCGACGAGGAGATTTCCGACTCCGTATTCTACGCGCTGAGGACGCGCTGGGTCTGGCTGCTGGTCAACATGGCGACCGCCTTCCTCGCCTCGTCGGTGATCGGCATGTTCTCCGATTCCATCTCGAAGATGGTGGCGCTCGCCGTGCTGATGCCGATCGTCGCCTCGATGGGCGGCAACGCGGCGACGCAGACCATGACGGTGACGGTGCGGGCGCTCGCCACCCGCGATCTCGATACCCACAATGTTTGGCGGATTTTCGGTCGGGAATTAAGCGTTGGTTTACTCAACGGCGGCAGTTTTGCAGTGATCGTCGGGTCGGCGGCCGCGCTTTGGTTCCAGGATCCGCTCCTTGGAGGCGTGATCGGCGCTGCGACGATCGTCAACCTGTTGTCCGCGGCGACGGCCGGCATCCTGATACCCCTGGCATTCGAACGGTTCGACATCGATCCGGCGGTCGCCTCGGGGGTGTTCGTGACGATGATAACCGACGTCGTGGGGTTTCTGGCGTTCCTCGGGCTCGCGTCATGGATTTTGCTTGGGTGAAGAAGGCGTTTCGGACGAAGCGGCGACGCGGCGGCAAGCCGCCGGCGCCGACCGGCATGGGCCGCTGGACCGGCCTCGCAGCCCGCCTCGTCAATCCGCTCGCCCTCGGTTCGCTGGCCTTCGGCCTCTCGGCCTGCGCGCTGTTCGATTTCGGCCCGCCGGGCCCCGACGACTACCCGGTGAAGGGCATCGACGTCTCCTATTATCAGGAGGACATCAACTGGCGCTCGGTGGTGGCCGACAACACCGCCTTCGCCTGGCTGAAGGCCACCGAGGGCGGCGACTGGTACGATCCGAAATTCGACGCCAACTGGTATGGCGCCGCCATGGCGGGCCTGCCGCGCGGCGCCTATCATTTCTGGTATTTCTGCCGGCCGGCGATGGAGCAGGTGAGCTGGTTCCTGCAACACGTGCCTTACGATCCTTACGCGCTGCCGCCGGTGCTGGATATCGAGTGGGTCAATTCCAAGACCTGTCCGGGTCATCCGCCGCGCGAGGTGATCATTTCCGAAGTCCGAATCTGGCTCGACGCCATCGAGCGCTACTACGGCAAGCGGCCGATCATCTATACGTCGATCAGCTTCTACAACGACCGCCTCCGGGGGGCTTTCCCGGGCTATTTCATCTGGATCGCCTCCTACAAGGGGCATCCCATCGTGCGCGATCCCAGCCTGCGCTGGAACTTCTGGCAGCATACCGAGGCCGGCCGGGTCTCCGGTATCCGGGGGCGGGTCGACCGCAACGTCTTCAACGGCTCGGTGCGCGAATGGCAGGCTTTCCTGCAAGGACGGCTCCGTCCGGAGAGCTAGGACGCGGCAAGACGGGAATCCGTCTTCCCTAAAAAGCAGTGCGATATCGACCGGCTGTAACCTGCCGAGAGAAACCGCCTGCGGCATCTGTCGCTCGTCGCCCGGCGTGCTTATCTCGAGCGATGAGCGCGCCGTTCACCCTGTCCGTCCGGTCGGGTTGCCGTCTGCTCCCCTGATGGGATACGAATGGATCCATCAGGATTTGCGAGTCCCGAGGCCCGACCCTTCGTCGCGGCCGCCACCCACGAGAAGGTCCACATGATTTCCAAGGATCAGGAATACGTCCGCTTCGACGACGAGGAAGAGGAGCAGGACGAGAAGGCCAAGGACGCGGCCCCCGCCCCGCAGGTCGACAAGTATCTCTTCAAGTCGCGCACGGTTCTGATCACCGGCCAGGTGACCCAGGACATGGCCAAGGACGTGACGTCGCGCCTGCTGGCGCTGGCCGAGGCGAGCGCCACCGATCCGATCACCGTCATCGTGTCGTCGCCCGGCGGCCACGTCGAATCCGGCGACATGATCCACGACATGATCGGCTTCGTGGCGGCCCCGGTGAACATCATCGGCACGGGCTGGGTGGCGAGCGCCGGCGCGCTGATCTACGTGTCGGTGCCCAAGGAGCGCCGCTTCTGCACGCCCAACACCCGCTTCCTTCTGCACCAGCCGTCCGGCGGTACCGGCGGCATGGCCACCGACATCGAGATCCAGGCGCGCGAGATCATCAAGATGCGCGATCGCCTCAACCGGATCTTCGCCGAAGCCACCGGCCAGCCTGTCGAGCGCATCGAGAAGGATACCGATCGCGACTACTGGATGAGTGCCGAGGAGGGCATCGCCTATGGTCTCGTCGGCCGGGTGGTGCGGACCGCTTCGGACATCTGAGACAACCATGGGGCGGCCGGATGCGCCGCCCCTTTCATCAGGCATTGCCGACCCCGGCGGGTGGCCCCGTTCCGCGGGTCACGCCCATGCCGGGAACATACAGGCCGCGTGTCGACCGGGAGGACGAGATTGTCCGGCTTTGGAAAGATTGCCCTTTCGATCGGCTTCTGCCTTTCGGCCGGGGTAGCGCTGGCTCAGTCGGCCAGTCCGTATGACATGACCTATGCGCTCCGCGAAGGCAAGCCGACGCCGCTTTACGCCGACATGAGCGAGAAGGCGGCAAGGAAGAGTACCATCCCCGGCGATGCCAAGGGCATCGTGCTGCGGTGGTGCCGCGACGAGATCCCCTTCGGGTCCTGGCAGTTCGGCAGCCGGAAGGCTCAGCTTGCCCTGCTCGATGCACGGTGGTGCGAAATCTCCTACAATGGCGCCGTCGGCAACGTGCCCGGCAAGGTTCTGACTCCGCAGTAGTCCGAGCCCGGTATGCCTGGAGAAGGAGGGCCGGCGAGGTGTTCTATGTGCTCTCCAAGCTCGGCTTCCTGTTCCTGCGCCCGTCCAACGCGCTTATCTTGGCGCTGTTGCTCGGCGCGGCGTTGCGGCTGTTCGGTTGGCGGCGGCGTGGCGCCGAACTGATCGGCATCGCGCTCGGCGTTCTTGTGGTCTGCGCCTGGACCGGCGTCCCGACGCTGCTGCTGCGGCCGCTCGAACAGCGATTCCAGATGCCGGCCGATCCCGGTCACCTCAATCCCGCCGGCATTCTGGTGCTGGGCGGCGTGATCGACACCGGACTGACGACCGAGCGGCGTTCGACCGAGCTGATCGACGGCGCCGAACGGGTGATCGTTGCCGCCGAGCTTGCCCGGCGATATCCGCAGGCCCGCATCCTGCTGTCGGGCGGCTCGAACGGTGTTTTTGCCAATGACGAAATCGCCGAATCCGTCCTTGCCCGCGACCTGCTGATCGAGTTCGGCGTGCCGGCCGGCCGAATCACCATCGAGGACCGCTCGCGCAACACGCACGAGAACGCCGTCTTCAGCTTTGCCGCCGTCGAGCCGACGCCGCGCGATCAGTGGCTGCTGGTGACTTCGGCCTTCCACATGCCGCGCGCCATCGGCACGTTCCGCGCCGCCGGCTGGAATGGCGTGGTGGCGTGGCCGGTCGACTACCGCAATGGCGCCGATACCAGTTGGTTCGGCGGCCGTACCGCCGCCGAGGGCCTGACCATGACCGACATGGCGGTCCGCGAATGGATCGGCCTCATCGCCTACCGCTTCGCCGGCTACACGGACGCCTTGCTGCCGCGGCCCTGAGGCGATGCTTTATGCCAATTCGCAAGGATGCTGACGCATCCGCTCATTGAGATCCTTGCCGATTTCTCATGTGCATCATGGGCATGAGAAATCGGCAAGCGGAATACCAAGATTCATTTTCAATGCATCTTGGTATTATGCCTCGTCGTCCTCGTCCGGCAGAAAATCGTCATCCAGCGGGTCGTCGTCCGGCTTCGGCGCCTCGTAGACGGGTATCGGCTCTCCCTCGGCCCGGAGACGGATGCGATAAAGGCCGCGGACGCGATCGGGATCGACCGGCTTGCCTTTCCTCACCAGAATCACCTTGCCGTCCCTGGCGAGGCGCGCCGCTTCGTCCTTGATCGGCTTCATCAGGCGGCGCCATACCTTTTCGTCCTTGCCGGCGATGGCGCGGGCGACGGCGTCCGGGCCGATCGGCGTGCCGGAAGGCGATTCGGCGGCCATCAGCAGCAGGACGTCGCGGATCTGGCCGGCCTTGACGCGGTGCGGGTCGACGTCGGTCACTCGTATCTCCTCATGGCCTTGACGGCGTTGGAGGTGAACTGGCGGCGGGCGAGAACCACCGCGATGAAGGTGGAGCTGGCGATCAGCGGCAGAGGTCCGAGGAAGCAGCCGAGATAGCCGATCGACATGAAGAAGGCGCGGAGCCCGCGATTGAAGTTGGTGCCGGCCACCACGATGATCGACGAGGCTCGCGCCACCGCCTTGTCCATGTCGGTGGTCTCGGCCTCGGCCGGCGGCGGCAGCGCGCCGAGCAGGATCGAGCCGAAGTTGAACATGCGGTAGGCCCAGCCGAACTTGAAAAAGGCGTAGGCATAGATGCCGAGCAGGCCCACCACCTTGAATTCAAAGGCGGTGCGGTCGGCGGCGGTGATTTCCGACAGCGCCGAGACGACGCCGACGGCGTGATCGATCGAGTTCAACAAGGTGAACCCGCCGCCGATCGCCAGGAGCGACGTCGAGGCGAAGAAGGCGGTGCCGTTCTGCAGGCCGGCAACGATGGCCGTATCGACCATGCGCAAGTCGCGTGTCGCCGCCTGCCGTACCCAGCCGTGCCGGCCGATGTTGATGAAATGCGTGAGCGAGTACTTTGCCCATCGGCTCTTCTCGGTCAGCCAGGCCTGCCCGAACCACATGGCCAGGAACCAGACGAACGAAGCGATATCGAAAGGCGTGAAGGCGGTCGTCATGGCGGGCGTCCGGAGGATCGAGTCGCGCTGACGATACAGGCTCGGATCGCGCTCTAAAAGGCGGCCGATCGCCAACCGACCGCCGGAATCCAGTCAATATGCACAGGCCGGTACAGCGTCGCGTTATTGTTACGTTATACCGTTACATGTCGGCCGTTGCATTTGGCAGGGGAGCCCGACCATGCGCTTGACCAAGACACTTCTGATTGCCTTCGCTGTTTGCACGGCCGTCGTTCCGGTGGCCCAGGCCGCCGAAGGCGCCGCCAAAAACGTTATCGTCATGATTTCCGATGGTGCCGGCATCAACACCTGGCACGCCGCCAGTTACTACCGCCATGGCGGCCTCGGGCACGAAGCCTACGACGCCTTCGACGTCAAGCTGTTTGCCTCGACCCATCCGCTCAACACCAGCAAGGAGCCGACCGGCACCGACGAGGGGGCGGTGACGTTCGATTCGAAGGCGATCTGGAACGCCAGCCCGGTCGACACCGTCTTCGAGGGGGCGATCGGCAACTATCCCGGCTATTTCGCCGGCTACGATTACATCCGAGCCGATATTACCGACAGCGCCGCCGCCGCGACGGCGCTCGCCACCGGCCACAAGACCTACAACAACGCCATCAACTGGTCGAACACCGACGCCCGCCTCAAGCATATCGGCGAATACGCGGTGGAGAGCGGCCGGGCGCTCGGCGTCATCACGTCGGTGCAGTGGAGCCACGCCACCCCGGCCGGCTTCCTCGCCCACAACCGCAGCCGCAACGACTATGTCGGCATCGGCAAGGAGATCGTCGACAGCGGGCTCGCCAGCGTCGTCATGGGCTCGGGTCATCCCTATTTCGACAAGAACGGCGGGGCGATCGAGCCGGCGGACGACAAGGCCTTCCAGTATGTCGGCGGCCGCGACACCTGGGACAGGCTGAAGTCCGGTGCCACCGACTACAAGCTGATCGAGACCAAGGCCGATTTCGAGGCGCTGGCCGACGGTTCGCTCGACCTTTCCGGCAAGACCAAGGTGCTCGGCACCGTCGAGAACAATGCGACGCTGCAGTTCAACCGCAGCGGCGTCGCTGCCGGCAACCTGCTCGCCAACCAGCCGGACCTGCCGACCATGACGCGCGGTGCGCTGAACGTGGTGTCGCAGGATCCCGACGGTTTCTTCCTGATGGTCGAGGGTGGCGCGGTCGACTGGGCGGCCCACGCCAACAACCTGCCGCGCCTCATCGAGGAGCAGATCGACTTCAACCTCGCGGTGGAAGCGGTGGTCGAGTGGGTCGAGAAGAACTCGTCCTGGGACGAGACGCTGGTGATCGTCACCACCGACCACGGCAACGGCCTGCTGCAGGGCCCGGACTCCGACAAGGTGGCCTATTCGGATATCGTCAGCCAGGGTGCCGGCGCGCTGCCGCTTGTCCGCTGGCACAACGACAACCACACCCGCGAACTGGTGCCGGTCTACGCCAAGGGCAATGGCGCCGACTACTTCACCTCGGCTGCCAAGGCGGAGCCCGGCCTCGCCGCCTATCACGTGCCGGCCGAAAGCCAGGTCTATATCGACAATACCGACGTCTTCCGGGCCAGCGCCAGGGCCTTCGGCCTCGAAGTCGAGGGCTGATCGCCGGCGTCCCGTCCGCAACAGGCGTGCCGATCCTGCCCTTTTTGGCACGCCTCAGGAGGCCGGGCGACCGGCCTTCGGAAACGCCCCCGCCGAAGAGAAGAGCGGCGGGGGCGTCGCCTTTCCCTGGAGCATTCAAGGAATGCATGTCAGGTGAACCGGCATCCACGTCGCTCGAAAAGACTTTACCCCTCGGCCGCCTCGGCTTCCTCGTATTCGGCCGACAGCGTCAGCCATTCCTCCTCGAATGTATCGAGGCTGCGGACGGCGTCGGCCCGCTCCTTGGAGAGCCTGGCGCCCTTGGCCGGATCGCTCGTGAACAGGGCAGGGTCGGCAAGCGCGGCGTCGATGCGGGCGATGAGCTTTCTCGCCTTGTCCATCTCCGCCTCGATGCCCTGGATGCGTTTCCTGAGCGGGGCGAGCTGGGCGCGCCGCTCGGCGGCGAGGCGGCGACGGTCGGCGTTGGTGAGCTTCTGATCGTCGCTTTTCGTTGCCCGGTCGGCATCGCCGGGGCCCGAGAGTATGAAGCGCTTGTAGTCGTCCATATCGCCGTCGAAGGGCGTAATGGTGCCTTTGTCCACCAGCCAGAGACGATCCATGGTCGCCTCGATCAGATGGCGGTCGTGGCTGACCAGGATGACGGCGCCCTCGAAATCGTTGAGCGCCTGGATCAGGCTCTCGCGGCTGTCGATGTCGAGGTGGTTGGTCGGCTCGTCGAGAATCAGCAGGTTCGGCCCGTGGAAGGTGGCGAGGCCGAGAAGGAGGCGCGCCTTCTCGCCACCGGAAAGCTCGCGGGCCGGCGTATCCATCTTGTTGGTGTCGAGGCCCATCTGGGCGACGCGCGACCGCACGCGGGCGTCGGGGGCGTCCGGCATCAGGCGGCGAACGTGGGCGACGGCACTCTCGTCGGGATGCAGTTCGTCGAGCTGATGCTGGGCGAAGAAGGCGATCTCCAGCTTGCCGGCCTTGACGATATTGCCCGAGAATGGCGTTAGCCGGTCGGCCAGCGCCTTGGCGAAGGTCGACTTGCCGTTGCCGTTCTTGCCGAGCAGCGCGATGCGGTCGTCGTCGTCGATCCTGAGCGTCAGGCGCTTCAGCACCGGCTTTTCCGGATCGTAGCCGAGATCGACCTTGTCGTAGGTGACGATGGGTGGCGCCAGCTTGGCCTTCGGATTGGGAAAGCTGATCTGCTGGACGTGCTCTTCCACCACGGCGTCGACGATATCGAGCTTTTCCAGCATCTTGATGCGCGACTGGGCCTGGGTCGCCTTGCTGGCCTTGTAGCGGAAACGGTCGACGAAGGCCTGCAGGTGCTTGCGCCGCGCCTCGATCTTCTCGCGCGCCTTCTCCTGCAGCAGCATCTTTTCCTGCCGCTGGCGGGCGAACGAGGTGTAGCCGCCCTTCCAGAGCGTCAGCTTGCCCTCGGAGAGGTGGCAGATGTGGTCGACGGCGCTGTCGAGCAGGTCGCGGTCGTGGCTGATCAGTACGACCGTGTAGGGATAGCGCTGGACGTAGTTGGTAAGCCAGAGCGTGCCTTCGAGGTCGAGATAGTTGGTCGGCTCGTCGAGCAGCAGGAGGTCGGGCTCGGTGAACAGCACGGCGGCGAGCGCCACGCGCATCCGCCAGCCGCCGGAGAAGTCGGCGCAGGGCCGGCGCTGGTCGGCGGCGTCGAAGCCGAGGCCGGACAGGATGGTGGCGGCGCGCGCCTCGGCCGAATGGGCCTCGATATCGGCGAGCCGCACCTGGATCTCGGCGATGCGGTGCGGATCGGAGGCCGTCTCGGCCTCGGCCAGCAGCGCCGTGCGCTCGGTATCGGCGGCCAGCACGAAATCGATCAGCGAGGTTTCCGAGCCCGGCGCCTCCTGGGCGACGCGGCCGATGCGGGCGCCGCGCTTGAGGTCGATCGAGCCGCTTTCGGCCGACAGGTCACCGGCGACGATATTGAACAGCGTCGTCTTGCCGGTGCCGTTGCGGCCGACGAGGCCGACCTTGGCGCCGTCGTGAATGGTGACGGAGGCGCCTTCGATGAGCGTGCGGCCGGCGATGCGGTAGGTGAGATCGGAGATGATCAACATGGCCCGGCGATTTCGCCCGAACGGCCGGGAAAGGCAAGACGGCCGGCGCGAATTTCAGCCTCCCTGTCGCCTTTTCGCCCTTGCCGGCGCGAGCGACCGGTGTAGCGTCCAATGCCTCGATCGCCATTCGACCGGAATCGCTCATGAAAACCGTCTACTCGCCTCGCCATCGCCTGCACGCCGACAACCAGGAACTCAACGCCGGCGTCATCACGCCGGCCTTCGAACTGCCGGCGCGCGTCGACTTCATTTTGCAGCGGATCGCGGCGGTCGGCCTTGGCGCGGTGATCGAGGCGGCTCCCGTCGACGCGGTCGCGGCGGCGGCCAAGGTGCATGACGCCGGCTATCTCCGGTTCATGGCCGATTTCTGGAAGCTGTGGCTCGCCGAGGGACGGACCGGGCCGACCATGCCCTACGTCTGGCCGGCGCGCGGCCAGCGCGACATCCGGCCGCAGCACGTCAACGGCCTGATGGGCTACTATTCGTTCGACGGCGGCGGCTCCTTCGTCGCGGGCACATGGGAAGCGGTGCAGTCGGCCGTCTGGTCGGCGGTCGGGGCCGCCGAGCTGATCCACGGCGGCGAGACGGCCGCCTATGCGCTCTGCCGGCCGCCGGGGCATCATGCGGGATCGTCGACCATGGGCGGCTATTGTTTCATCAACAACGCCGCCGTGGCGGCCCAATGGTTTCTCGATCACGGCGCCCGCCGCGTCACCATCCTCGACGTCGACTACCACCACGGCAACGGCACGCAGGAGATATTCTATCGGCGCAGGGACGTGCAGGTGGTCAATCTGCACGCCGACACGGCCGTCGCCTATCCCTTCTTCTCCGGCCGCGCCGACGAAACGGGCGAGGGGGAGGGCGAGGGCTTCACCCTCAACCTGCCGATGCCCTTCGGCACAGCCTGGGAGACCTGGGGCGCCGCGCTCGACGTGGCCTGCCGGGCGATCGAAGCCTTCGGGCCGGATGCCCTGGTGGTGTCGCTCGGTCTCGACACCTTCGAGGGCGACCCGATTTCCAAATTCAAACTGACGCGCGAGGACTATCCGAAGATCGGCGCCCGCATCGCCCGCCTCGGCCGGCCGACGCTGTTCGTGCAGGAGGGCGGCTACGCCGTCGAGGACATCGGCCACAACGCGGTCGGGGTGCTTTCCGGGTTCGAAGGGGCCTGACGGCGTATGCCGGGAGGCACTCCTGACAGGGGCTGGCAGGCCGATCTGCTACGCCGTCCGTCATCAACACGGGAGGCAGAAATGCTGGATCACATGGGCTTTCCGGCCGTCGATTTCGAAAAGTCGAAGGCCTTCTACGACAAGGCGCTGGCGCCGCTCGACGTCTCGGTGGTGATGGCCGTCTCGGCCGAGGAGACGGGTGGCGACGCCTTCGCCGGCTACGGCAGCGACGGCAAGCCGGACTTCTGGGTGTCGACCGGCCGTCCGGCCGGCGAGATCATGCATTTCCATGTCGCCTTCGTGGCCAAGGACCGCGCCACCGTCGATGCCTTTCATGCCGCGGCCATGGCTGCCGGCGGCCGTGACAACGGCGGGCCGGGGCTCCGGCCGCACTATCACCCCAACTACTACGCCGCCTTTGTTCTCGACCCCGATGGCAACAACATCGAGGCGGTCTGCCACAAGCCGGAATGAAAGGGTGGACGGGCCACGGCGGATCCGTCGCGGCCGGTCCTGAGCCACCATGTTCGACCATGTCGACTGTCCGGTGACGGACATCCGCCGTTCCGTCGCCTTCTATGACCTGTTGCTGGCGCCGCTCGGGATAGCGCGATTGATAACCCGTTTGGCCTCAAGCCCGACCGGTGCGTCGAATGCCGGCTATGGCCGCGACGGCCATGCCGGGTTCTGGCTGTCGGATGCCAGCCGCAAGGGGCATCTCCATGTCGGCTTCTCCGCCGCGACGCGCGAGGCCGTCGCCGCCTTCCACGCGGCCGGGCTGGCGGCCGGCGGCAAGGACAATGGCGGGCCGGGGCTTCGGCCCTACGCGGCCAACTATTTTGCCGCCTATATCATCGATCCCGACGGTCACAACATCGAGGCGGTGTGCCGGGCGGATCGCTGAGATCAGGAGATGATGCCGAGCTGGGCATAGCCGCGGGCCGGCCGCTCGAAGCGGAGCGTCCGGCCCGAGGCTTTCGCGAGGCGGACCATCTCGGCCTCCAGGCCGGCGCGCGGCGCGACGTGGAACCAGGAAAGCCAGCCGTGCAGCAGCGCGCGGGCCGGCGCCCCCAGCCCTTCGCAGAAGCCGAAATCGACCACCGACAGGCTGCCGCCGTCCTTGACCTGCGCGAGGCCATGGGCGAGCGCCGTCGTCCAGTCGGGAATCATCGACAGCGTGTAGGAGAAATAAACCCGGTCGAAACGGGCGACGCCGAAGGCGGCCTCGGGATCGAAGAGGCAGGCATCGCCCTCGGCGAGACGGATATCGAGGCCGGAGCGTTCGATATTGGTGCGCGCCGTCTTCAGCATTTCGCCGGAAATGTCGAAGCCGTAGAGGCGGGCGCGCGGGTGGCGGCGACCGACGGCGATCAGGTTGCGGCCGGTGCCGCAGCCCATCTCCAGCACGCTGCCGTCCGGCGGAACGTCGAGGGCCTCGATCATGCGGTCGCGGCCGAGGAGATAGGGTTTGCGCGTCGCGTCGTAGACGTGCCGGGTCAGCCGGTACATGCGGTCCATGGCCGCCTTCTGGCCGGCCGACGACCGGGGCGCCGAGGTGGGGGCGCTCACGCCGCCGCCTTCACGTAGAGATGGAAGCCGCCGTAGATCGACGAGCGGTCGCGGGCGACATAATCCGGCACCGTCGACGGGTCATAGGACCAGCGCGAGCGAATGTCGGCCGGCAGCACCGCCTCGAGCGGGCTGTCGAGGCCGGCGGTGCGGAAGATGACGCGGGCGCCGGGGCGGGCGGTCCGGGTGATCTCGGTCCAGAGGGCGATCATCTGGGCCGGCGTCATCCAGTCCTGGGCGTCCAGCAGCACGTAGCCGTCGAAACTGCCGGCCGGCATGCCGGCGAGCTGATCGGTCATCGACGCCTGCACGGCGGTGACGCGGCCGGCGTTAGCGCGGATGGCCTCGTAGGCGTCACGGGTGAGGTAGGGCGGCACGGCGCGCCGGCTCTCGCGGTCGTAGCGGCGGCCGAAGGCCTGCCAGGCGAAATAGTTGTCTTCCAGCGGGAAGTCGCAGGCGAGGCGGGCGAGGCGTTGGCGCAAAAGGCCGGCGAGGTCGCCGCCGGCATCGGCGGAAAGATAGGCGAACTGGGCCGGCGGGATGCCGAGGCCGTAAAGCGACACCGGCATGCGGCACAGCCAGCGAATGAGCCAGGACTCGAACACCGGAGCCAGGTTCTCCTCGAACAGGCGCCGCTGGTCGTCGAGCCCCTGGGCGGTCAGCATGAGGCGCGGGTTCTTGCCGTAGGCGCGGGCGAGCAGATGCATCACGCCGATGAAGCGGCCGAGCAGGCCGTAGCGGTAGATGTCGCGGGTGAAGATGGCGATCTGCCGGCGGCCGGTCACCCCCCGCTTTTCCCAATAGGCGCGGGCATCCTCCGGCAGGTGATCGCGCAGGAAACGGTCGTAGCGGGCTGTATTCTCGCGCTCGTCGGCGTGGCCGAAGAAGCGGAAGAAGCTTTCGTGGTTCGGCAGGTGGCAGGCGGCGGTCAGCTTCAGCTTGAGCAGCGCGATATGGGCCGGGTTGAGATCGACGGCGATGATCCCGGCCGGCGACGCCGTCAGGTAGTTCATGACGTTGCAGCCGCCCGAGGCGATGGTGATGATGCGCTTGTCCGGGCCGAGTTCGAGCGCGGCCATGTCGACGGCCGGATCCTCCCAGATCTGCGGATAGACCAGGCCGGAGAAGGCGAGGGTAAACAGGCGTTCGAGAATGCCCTCCCGGCTGGCCAGCTTGTTGGCGTGCACCGCGCTCGCCAGGAGGTCCTTGGTCTTCTGCTTGCTCATGGAAGCGTCCCCATCAGCCGGCAAACGGGACTAGCCCCGCGAGTCGCCTTGCGGCCTGCCGCCTGAGCGAAGGCTTCTCCCACATTCCAATGACACTATTCCGACGAAGCCGGCAAAGCCGGAAGCGCTCACCGTCAAAAACGCCGGCAACGGAAAATTCTTCCACGGATGTTGATCTTGGTGCCTGCCACAGGAGGGCTGCCCGCCAGCCGGCGAAGCACGCAATCGGGCGTCAGAATTCTTGACAAACCTGCCTCGCCGTGCGCTTGTCGCGCCCACAGATCCGGCCGCCTCAAGGTGGGAATCCGGAGCCGTTCCCGACGGAATCAACGAGACAGGACGATCACCATGCACGCCTATCGTACCCACACCTGCGGCCAGCTTCGAGCCAGCGACGTCGGGCAGAATGCGCGGCTGTCCGGCTGGGTGCACCGTGTGCGCGATCATGGCGGTCTGCTGTTCATCGACCTCCGCGACCACTACGGCATGACGCAGGTGGTGGTCGATCCCGACAGCGGCGCGTTCAAGCTGGCCGAGACGCTGCGCGCCGAGTGGGTGATCCGCGTCGACTGTCTCGTGCGTGCCCGCACGCCCGAGACCGTCAACCCCAACCTTCCCACCGGCGAGATCGAGGTGTTCGCCAACGAGATCACCGTGCTGGCCCAGGCGAAGGACCTGCCGCTGCCGGTGTTCGGCGAGCCGGATTATCCGGAGGACGTGCGCCTCAAGTACCGTTTCCTCGACCTGCGCCGCGAGACGCTGCACGGCAATATCGTCAAGCGGACGAAGATCATCCGCTCCATGCGCCGCCGCATGGAGGACGCCGGCTTCACCGAGTATTCGACGCCGATCCTGACGGCCTCCTCGCCGGAAGGCGCACGCGACTTCCTGGTGCCGAGCCGCATTCACGCCGGCAAGTTCTATGCGCTGCCGCAGGCGCCGCAGCAGTACAAGCAGCTGTTGATGGTGGCCGGTTTCGACCGCTATTTCCAGATCGCGCCCTGCTTCCGCGACGAGGACCCGCGCGCCGATCGCCTGCCGGGCGAATTCTACCAGCTCGACCTCGAAATGAGCTTCGTGACGCAGGACGACGTCTTCAACACCATGGAGCCGGTGATCCGCGGCGTCTTCGAGGAGTTCGCCGAAGGCAAGCCGGTCACCCAACAGTTCCTCCGCATCAGGTATGACGATGCCATCCGCCTCTACGGCTCGGACAAGCCGGACCTCCGCAACCCGATCGAGATGCAGGCGGTGACCGAGCATTTCGCCGGCTCCGGCTTCAAGGTGTTCGCCCGGATGATCGAGGCCGATCCCAAGACCGAGGTCTGGGCGATCCCGGCCAAGACCGGCGGCAGCCGCGCCTTCTGCGACCGCATGAATTCCTGGGCGCAGGGCCAGGGCCAGCCCGGCCTCGGCTATATCTTCTGGCGGTCGGAGAACGGCGCGCTGGAAGGCGCCGGGCCGCTTGCCAAGAACATCGGGCCGGAGCGCACCGAGGCGATCCGCGCGCAGCTCGGCCTTGCCGAGGGCGACGCGGTGTTCTTCGTCGCCGGTGACCCGGCGAAGTTCTACAAGTTCGCCGGCGAAGCGCGCAACCGCGTCGGCTTCGACCTCAACCTCGTCGACACCGAGCGTTTCGAGCTCTGCTGGATCGTCGACTTCCCCTTCTACGAGTGGAACGACGAGGAGAAGAAGCTCGACTTCGCGCACAACCCCTTCTCGATGCCGCAGGGCGGTCTCGAAGCGCTCAACGGCCAGGACCCGCTGACCATCAAGGCCTTCCAGTACGACATGGTCTGCAACGGCTACGAGATGGCCTCGGGCTCGATCCGCAACCAGTCGCCGGAGACCATGGTCAAGGCGTTCGAACTCACCGGCACCTCCAAGGCCGAGGTCGAGGAGCGCTTCGGCGGCATGTACCGCGCCTTCCAGTATGGCGCGCCGCCGCACGGCGGCATGGCGGCCGGTGTCGATCGCGTGGTGATGCTGCTGTGCGGGGCGCAGAATCTCCGCGAGATCACGCTGTTCCCGATGAACCAGCGGGCGGAAGATCCGCTGATGGGGGCGCCGTCGGAGGCTTCGACCAAGCAGCTCCGCGAGCTGCATCTGAAGCTCAACCTGCCGAACTGATCGGCGCGTACGGCAAAAAAAGATCGAGGCCGGGGAGGGCGCTTCCCCGGCCTCGATCTTTTTTGTTATGTGACCGTCCATCTCACTCGTTGGCAGTCACGCCAACGTTCAGCAGCCGGATCAGGTCGTTCGGCTTCTCGGTATCGACCTTTTCGAGGTCGGCGAGAGGAACGGGCTTTTCCGGCGCGATCGTGAAGGTGATGGACTTCGGATCCTTGATGAAGTCGGAGATCGGCCCCTCGAACCGCGCCTGCAACTCCGGGTCCTTGAGGGCGTTCAACATCAGCGGCAGGGCGCCGGCGGTGTTCTGGCGGAACTTGTCGCCGTCCTGATCGAGCTTCTTGGCCTGCGCCTCGAACGCCTTCTCGACGATGCCGTCATTGCCATAGGTGACCGAGGCGGAAACGAGCGTCGCGTCGTTCATGCGGGCTTCGATCTCGTCGGGCTTTTCGACCAGCGACAGCGGCAGGCCGCCGAGATGGAAATCGCCGGACACGACGCCCATGTCGTCCGCCTTGAGGGTCAGGTCCTCGAGCCGGAGATCGCCCTTGTCGGCGTCGTAGGTCAGCGTCATGCCGCCGGACAGATCGACGGTCTCGTAGCCCATGGCCGTGAGCTCGGAGACCAGCGTCTCGTCGAGCAGCAGCGAAACCGGCAGCGACAGCGAGGTGAAGGTGAAATCGCCCCGCTGGGGCAGGGTGCCGAAATAGTCGCCGCTGGTCAGGGCGAGCGAGTCGAGCCCCACCGAACCGAGCGGCGATTCGACCGACAGGGCGCTGAGCTCGACAAATCCGAGCGACGTGCCGCCGTTGACGACAGCGTCGTACATGACCTTGCCGGAGGGCTGCTTGCCCTCGGAGGCGCTCTTGCCGAGCTCCAGAAGGGCGGCGAGCGACCCGAAGCGAATGTCCTGGAAGGTCAGCAGCGACAGGCTGATCTTTGTCGACGTTTCCTTGGCGGCGGCGGTAATGTCGCGCAGCGTAAAGGCGCCGATGCCGTTGCCGTCGATGCCGTTGCCGTCGAAGCGGTTGATGGCAAAATCGAAGTTGTCGCCCGCCTTGATCTGCAGCTTGTTGGCCTGGACGAAATCGACTCCCATGAGCTGGGTATAGTTGGGCAGAATACTGGAAATGAAGGAGAAGGGGTCGGCTTCTATTCGCTTGGGATCGCTGAACGCCTCGATGAGCTGCTTGAGCACAGGCTGCGCCGTCTGGCGCAGGAAGACGTTGTTGGCTTCGATGTTGCCGATACTGGCCGTCGCGCCGTCGAACGACACGGTGATGTCGTTGTAGCCATATTGCGAATAAAGAATGCGCCTCTTTCCGTCGCCGACACCCCCGACATATCTGGAAGGATCGAGCGCCTCCAGCAAAGCCCCCGTGTTCGTGCCAACGACGTAAGCGCTATCAATGGTAACCGACTTCAGCGGGGACGTCTCGCTCTTGGACTTCTGCTCCATCGAGTTGAAGCCGGATCGCTCGACGCGATGCTCGTGCATGCCGGATAGATAGACAAGCGAATAGGTGGTGATGAAATCTTCTTCGTTGAGCCCATTGCTCTCGACGCTGACCTCGTTCGCCTCCACCCAGTCGGCCCGGATGCTGCTCGACCAATCCATGAATCTGAAGAACGTTTCATAGAGAGGGCGGTCGAGGGGCAGCCTGTTGGGCGCGGGCGGAACGACCAGCCGCTCGACGAGCAGCGTGTCGGCGGAGATGGAATAGGTGACAACGGACGGCTGCGCTTTCTCGGCACCGACCTTCGGCTCTTCGGAGGGAGGCGAGGCGGCGCTGTCCTCTTGCTTGTCGCCGCCGCTTTCCTGCGCCCTGTTGACGGGCTTTTGCCGCGTCGTCGGCGGCGTCACCTTGTCGAGCTCCTTGCTGGCGCCGGCTTCCAGCTCGGCCAGGCCGGGGAACCAGTTGCCAACGTCGAAATGAATTTCGAGACGCCAGTTGGAGCCACGAATGGCGTGGGCGGCAAAGGCGCCTCCCGGCGCGGTTCGCGGGTCTTCCACCGACAATTCGTCGAAATGGACGGTAAAGAGATTGTCATCGACGCTGCCGATGCTGACGTCGGACAGCGTGACTGTCTGGGTGGCCGGATCGAAGCTGCTGGTTCCGATGTCCGTCGTCAGTCCCAACGCAGCCGAGGTGAGCCATTGCCGGACCAGGGATTCCTGTGGCGTCTCGGCGTAGGCGAGCGAGGGGCAGGCAAATGCGGCAAACGCGGCGACCACGCCAAGCGAAGCGCTGGTCCTCATCGACGATCCTCCCGGATGTGCGGTTTCGGAGCCGGCGGACCGGCCCCTCATATTCGCGGACCTTGCGGGCAGTTCGTCCCCGCCGGCGTTTGGCCTCGACCGAATTGGCCGGCCCGTTCGCTCGAAAATGCTTTAGTTCGTGTCGGTGCCTTCGCCCGCTTCGCCGTCTTCGCTTTCCGGCTGGTTGGCGATCACGTCGGCCTTGAGAAGATCCGGAAGCGTCTGCGGAGCGGTCTGGGAGGTGGAGAGAAGCTCCATCAGCGGGACGGGCGTCGCCGGCTTGGCGGTAATCGTCAGGTTCTTGGGGTCCTTCAGGAAGGTCGTCAGACCGTCGGCCAGCTTGTCCTGGAACGGCTGGTTGCCGATCGTCGACAGGAGCAGCGGCAGGGCGCCGGTGATCTGGCCGATGAAGGTGGCCGGCTCCTGGCCCATCTGCTTGGCCTGCTGGGCGATAAGACGACCGGCCAACGAGGCATCGCCGTAAAAGACCGAAGCCTCCTTCAGGGTGACCTTGCCAAGCGCATCCTGCGGCGGATTGGGCTGTTTCAGCTCCTTGACGACATCGGTGGTGAGGCCGCCGAAGGTGCCGGCCAGCGTCACGGTGCCGAGATCGGTGCCGTCGACGGTGATCTCGTTGACCACCAGGTCGCCGGTCGCCTCGTCGAGCGAGCCGGAGCCGTAGAAGCCGAGCGTCAGCTTGTCGTAGCCCATGGCCTTCAACTGACTGGCGAACTGGCCGCTGGTGTCCACCGCCGCCGGGTCGACGTCGATACCTTCGACGGAAAGGTCGATAGCGTGCGGCACGTCGTCGGCGTAGTCGGAAAGATCGAGCCCGGCGCTATCGATGACGATCGGCGCCTTGCCGGGCTGGGCAAGCGAAATGCCCTCGGCGGACAGGGCATCGATGCGGTTGCCGGTTTCCTTGCCGGTGAACACCGGGGCGGTCAGCTCGAGGGATGTGATGGTGATGCTGTCGCCCTTGTCGGTGCCGGTGAGGTTCTCGGCCACGATGGTATCGGCGCTCAGCGTGTCGCCCTCGACCGTCGGGTTGCCGATGGTCAGCACGTCGATCTTGGTCTCGCTGCCGTCGCCGGACTTGATCGAGACGTTGTTGTAGACGATTCCGGCGTCCGACTGGGTCGGCGTTCCCAGCGTGAAGGTCGCTCCCTTGTCCGTCGCCAACAGCTTGGTCAGGGCCGCCGTCACCTGTTCCGGCGTCGCCGCCGAGAAGGCCGGTCCGGCGAGGCCCGCGGTCAACGCCACGACAGCCACGGTAAGAGACCAGCGACTGGAAATCGTCATTTGATACTCCCAATAAGTCTTTATCGGCAAATAGAGACAACCCACGCCTTTCGAGACTGGCATTGTGGCCAAATGACGGTCGGGGCACAAGCCATGCCTCCTACCAATTTTATTGATGATGCGGTGAATTTGCCGGTTTCAAAGAAAGACGGGCGCAAGTCGTTTGGGAAACCATTTGTTCATCCAGCGCAAACAAAGATGAATGGTTCGAACAGACGATATCCGCTCCCACGGGCCAAGGCGCGGGGGCGGCAAGCGGCGGAGCTGAATCCGGGAATGGATGCGACGTGAAGCTCAGGTGGTTGAAATGGCTCCGGCTGCTTGGCCTGTCGGCGGTCGTCACGGCCGTTCCGATCGCCGCCGCCGACTACGTTCTTTCCCAGCACGCCATTTCAACCGGACAGGCCGAGGCCGATTCCATGGCGGAGCGCTATCTGGCGCGCGCCGAGACGACCGTCGCGGAAGCGCTCAGGGTGCTGGCCGACCTCAGGACCGGCGGCCGCGTGACCTGCAGCCTTGCCGATCGCACCGCTTTCGGAATGGCCGCCTTCAACTCGGAGTTCATCGTTCAGGTCGGCCTGACCGACGAGGCCGGCACGCTGATCTGCGGGGAACCGATGGGCGCGCTCGCCGCCCCGGCCCGGCTGCCGGTGGCCGAGAAGGGCGATCCGTCGGTGATGCTGTCGGTGCTGAGCGACGGAAAGGACAGGCGGCAGGCCGTCGTCACCCTGCGGGTCGACGACCGGATGCGCCTGGTGGCCCGCCTTGCGGCGCGGGCGCTCGATATCGAGGCCGGCGCCGGCTATTTCGAGGATTCCAGCGTCGCCTCCGTCTACCTGGACGACGGTTCGGAGTGGAGCAAGTTCGCCGGCAAGTGGACCGAGAGCGACCAGTCGTCGGCGCTGGTGTCGATGGTCTCCTCCGAGCGTTATCCGATCAAGGTGCGGGTGGCCGTCGACGAGGCGGCGGCGCAGAAATCGATCGCCGGTCTCAGGACGATCACCATCATCCTGTCGACGCTGGCCGGCCTCGGCGTGTTCATCATCGTCATCTGGTCGATGTGGCGCCAGTCCGACGGCGACAGCTTCTCGCGCGCCGTCGACAATCACGAGTTCATTCCCTACTACCAGCCGGTCTTCGACCTGATGACGGGCGAAATCCGCGGCTGCGAGGTGCTGGTCCGCTGGCTGAGGCCCGATGGCACCATGGTGCCGCCCGGCCAGTTCCTGGCCTATGCCGAGGCGACGGGCGCCATTCGCGACATAACGCGCCAGCTCATGACGCAGACGGTGGCCGACGTTTCCGACATCTACGACAAGAACCCCGGGCTCAAGCTGGCCATCAACCTGACGGCCATGCATTTCAACGACCTCGAGATCATGGACGACATCAAGCGGATCTACGGCAACTCGAAGATCCGCTACGAGCAGCTCTGCTTCGAGGTCACCGAGCAGCATCCTCTCAAGGATCTGGCGCTGTCGCGCGCCATCATCGGCCGCATCCAGGCGCTCGGCGCCTCGGTGGCGCTCGACGACGTCGGCACGGGGCACGGCGGCCTCGCCTACCTGCAGAAGCTCGGCGTCGACATCATCAAGATCGACAAGATGTTCATCGACCACATCGGCACCGACCATTCGTCGCAGACGATCGTCGATACCCTGGTCGAACTCGGCCATCAGCTCGGCCTCGGCATCGTCGCCGAGGGCGTCGAGCGGCCGGATCAGGTCGAACACCTCAAATCGATCGGCGTCGTCCAGGCGCAAGGCTACATCTACTCGCCACCCATTCCGGTCAAGGCGTTCCGCGAGTTCGTCCTGAAGTCGCTCGAGAGCACGAAATCCGGTCTCGGCGCGCGAACCGACAAGCCGGTCGAGGTTTCCGACAGCTTCGCCTCGCTCACCGTTTCGGTCGACGAAGACGACGACGAAGAGGCCGATGCCGCCTGAGCCCGCGTGGATCGTCCGTCCGGAAACGCTCAGAAGGACGACGAAGCGGCGTCGTTGCTGATTTCCTCGAACAGATCGGCGTTGCGGCAGAACTTCGGCGGATGCACGGCGCCGCGGATCGCCGTGATGTCGAGCCAGACCTTGCAGGCTTCGAGCTCGGTGCATTCGTGGCATCGGTCGGCGGCCAGCTTGCGCTCGATGCCCTGCAGGAACTGATCGGAATCGAGCGTCATCGCCATGCGGCGCATGAGTTCCGGTTCCCGATCGCAGCCGCAGCCATCTGCCTTGGAGGACGATTTATCGATCATTCAAACCTCCACGTTCACGCTATCCGATGCCATCATGATTAGCCTTAAGGCTAGTTCGGGCGATGACATGGATCAAAACTACGTGGATGTGATTGCCTTGCCCCGACGCCGGCAAGTCGAATTCCCGGGAGAACATTGTCGTCGATGGTGTTGACAATCAATACCATTTTCGTCTCCGCGAAAATACTATGCGGAGATTGAACAAGAATCGGGCAGGGAAGGCGAATTGTATCTCAGCCTAGGATTGTTCCGGCTCGCCGCCTCTGTTTTGTCGAACGGCGGGCCGGAGCGCTTTCAGGCGGACAATGTTCTGCGGATCGCATCGGCCCAGCCAGCGAGCTTTCTCCGCCGGGTGTCGTCGTCCATCTGGGGCATGAAGCGGCGGTTTCGCTTCCAACTGGCGGAAAAGCCCTGCATGTCCGGCCAGACGCCGGCCTTGTGGCCGGCCAGCCAGGCGGCGCCGAGGGCGGTGGTTTCCAGCACCAGCGGCCGGTCGACAGGCGCGTTCAGGAGATCGGCGAGGCGCTGCATGGTCCAGTCGCTCGCCACCATGCCGCCGTCGACGCGCAGCACCGTCTCCGACGAGCCGGTCCAGTCGCGACGCATGGCCGTGAGCAGATCGTGCGTCTGGTAGCAGACCGCCTCGAGGGCGGCGCGGGCGATCTCGGCCGGACCGGTGTTGCGCGTCATGCCGTAGAGGGCGCCGCGCGCCTCGGCGTCCCACCAGGGTGCGCCGAGGCCGGTGAAGGCGGGCACGAGATAGACGTTCTGGTTGGGATCGGCATGGTCGGCCAGCGCGCCGGCCTGATCCGACCGCTCGAAGAAGCGCAGGCCGTCGCGCAGCCACTGCACGGTGGCGCCGGCCATGAAGATCGAGCCCTCGAGGGCATAGGTCACCTTGCCGTCGAGGCGGTAGGCGATGGTCGACAGCAGCCGGTTGGACGAGCGGACGATCTCGGCGCCGGTGTTGAGCAGCGCGAAGCAGCCGGTGCCGTAGGTCGACTTCAGCATGCCCGGCGTGAAGCAGGACTGGCCGACCGTCGCCGCGTGCTGGTCGCCGGCGATGCCGCATATGGGGATGGCGACACCGAACAGGTCCGGGTCGGTTTCACCGAAATGGGCGGCGCTGTCGCGCACGTCGGGCAAGAGGGCGCGCGGCACGCCGAAAAGGCGCAAGAGGTCGTCGTCCCAGTCGCCGACGGCGATGTCGTAGAGGAGGGTGCGGGAGGCGTTGGTGGCGTCCGTCGCATGGACCTTGCCGCCGGTGAGACGCCAGAGCAGAAAGCTGTCGACGGTGCCGAAGGCGAGCTTGCCGGCCTCGGCGGCGGCGCGGGCGCCCTCGACGTTGTCGAGCAGCCAGGCGATCTTGGTGCCGGAGAAATAGGGATCGAGCAGCAGGCCGGTCTTGTCGCGCACCATGTCCTCGGCGCCGTCGGCCCTCAGCGCGGCGCAGCGGTCGGAGGTGCGGCGGTCCTGCCAGACGATGGCGCGATGGATGGGCTTGCCGGTGTCGCGGTGCCAGATCAGCGTGGTTTCGCGCTGGTTGGTGATGCCGATGGCCGCGATATCCTGCGGCGACACGGCGGCGCGGGCGAGGGCGTATTGCATGGTCTCCAGCGTGGTGTGCCAGATATCCTCCGGCTCGTGCTCGACCCAGCCGGAATCGGGAAAATGCTGGGGAAACTCCTGCTTGCCGACGCCCTTGACGCGGTAGTCCCCGTCGAAAACGATGGCCCGCGTCGACGTGGTGCCCTGATCGATCGCCAGTACGAATGCCGCCATGGTCGGTCTCCTCCCGTCCCTTGGTTTTGCTTGAGTTTTAGTTGTACGCCGGGTCGGCGCAAGCGTCGTTCCGCCGCTTCTCCCCGTTTCCGCGTAGGCCGGCGATGAAAGCGTCGATCTCCGCGGCCGCCTCCTTCGGCAGGTGGAGCCCGAGCTTGGTGCGCCGCCACAGGATGTCGTCGGCGCTCCTCGCCCATTCCTCCCGGACGAGATAGCGCACCTCGGCCTCCGTCAGGCCGGCGCCGAAGTCACCTCCGAGATCGGAGGTCGTGGTGGCGTCGGCCAGGATCGTTTCGGTCCGGGTGCCGTAGGTGCGGACCAACCGTTCGATGAGCGTCGGATCGATGCCGGGATGGGCGGCGGCGATGCGTGCCTGATAGGCGTCGAGACCGCCGGCCGGAAGATCTCCGCCCGGCAGCGTCGCGCCCTTGGTCCACGGCGCGCCTCGCGTGCCGATCGCTTGCCCGATCTGTTCCAGCGCGCTTTCGGCGAGACGGCGATAGGTGGTGATCTTGCCGCCGAATACGTTGAGCATCGGCGGTTCGCCCTTTTCGCCGGCCAGCTTCAGCACGTAGTCGCGCGTCGCTTCCTGCGCCTTCGACGCTCCGTCGTCATAGAGCGGCCGGATGCCGGAATAGGTCCAGACGACGTCATCTGCGGTTACCGGCGTCGCGAAATAGTCCGAGGCGGCTTTTGCAAGATAGCTGGTCTCCTCGCCGGTGATCCGGACGTCGGCCGGATTGCCGGAATAGTCGCGGTCGGTGGTGCCGATCAGCGTGAAGGCGCGTTCGTAGGGAATGGCGAAGACGATGCGGCCGTCGGCGTTCTGGAAGATATAGGCGCGGTCGTGGTCGTAAAGCTTCGGAACGACGATATGCGAGCCCTGGACGAGGCGGACGTGGCGGGCCTCCGGCATCCCGGCAACCGAGCGCAGCACCTCGTCGATCCACGGTCCGGCGGCATTGACCACAAGGCGAGCGGTGACGGTGCGGACGGCGCCGGTCTCGGCGTCGGCGAGCGTCACGGCCCAATGCTCGCCGGCGCGGACGGCCGCCGTCACGCGGGTGCGGGTGAGGATGGCGGCGCCGCGGGTGGCGGCGTCGACGGCGTTGAGCGCCACCAGGCGGGCGTCCTGCACCCAGCAGTCGGAATATTCGAAGCCCTTGCCATACCCTGTCTTCAGCGGCCGTCCGGCGGCGTCGACGCGGAGGTCGAGCGTCCGGGTGGACGGCAGGCGTTTGCGGCCGCCGAGATGGTCGTAGAGAAAAAGGCCGAGCCGCAGCAGCCAGGCGGGCCTGAGGCCGGCGTGATGCGGCAGGACGAAGCGCAGCGGCCAGATAATGTGCGGCGCCATGGCCCAGAGGATTTCCCGCTCCGTCAGAGCCTCGCGGACCAGGCGGAACTCGTAATGCTCGAGATAGCGGAGGCCGCCGTGGATGAGCTTGGTCGAGGCGGAGGAGGTACCGGAGGCGAGGTCGCCCATCTCGGCGAGCAGGACCGAGTAGCCGCGCCCGACCGCGTCGCGGGCAATGCCGCAGCCGTTGATGCCGCCGCCGATGACCAGGATGTCCACGTCCGCCATCGCACCCCTCCAGTTTCGCCGCCGCGTCCATCGGTCGGCTTTCAGGCGCATGTGACGCTAGCAAAAATACGAAATCAAATGAATATAAAACGAAAGCGAGGCGTGAAATTCCGGCGGGTGACCGAAGTCACCTTCCAAGACGACGGCAAGTTCAGTGTTCGAGGCGGAGCCTACGCCCGGAGCGGCACCGCGGTCGTCCGCTTGATGGCCTTCAGAGCCACGAAGGAGCGGAGCGAGGCGAAGCCGCCGACGGCGGTGATCAACCGCTCGATCAGGCTGGCCAGCTCTCCGAGGTCCTTGACCATGATCTTCAGGAGATAGTCGGCGTCGCCGGTCTGCGACCAGCACTCCACCACCTCGTCGGCGGCGTCGATGAAGGCGCGGAAGGCCTTACCGGTCTCGTCGTCGTGATTGCGCAGGCCGACCAGCGTATGGGCGATGATGTTGATGCCGAGGCGCTCGGGATCAAGGATGGCGACGATGTCGCGGACGTAGCCGTCGGCTCTGAGACGCTGCAGGCGGCGGGCACACTGGGTGGGGGAGAGATGCACTATTTCAGACAGCTCCGCCTGGGTCATGTCTCCCTTCTCCTGGATGGCGACGAGAAGACGTAGGTCGAAGACATCCAGCTCTTCCAAGGCGCAACTCCGAGGCAACGGCCGCGCAAGAAACATGCGCAAGCGGGCCGCATCATGCTGAAAATCTTCGCCGTGAGCAATTGCCTTTCCGGAAATCGCAGAGAAATTTCCCTTGAACGCCATTATGGTGGGGCTGTTCACCGTCACCCGGATGCGCCTCACATGTTTGACACCCTGCCCGAACAGCCTGCCGATGCCCTGCTCGCCCTCATCGGACTCTATCGCGCCGATCCTCGCCCCGAGAAGCTCGACCTCGGCGTCGGCGTCTACCGCGACGACAGCGGCGTCACGCCGATCATGGCGGCGGTCAAGGCGGCCGAGAAGGTGCTCCTGGAAACGCGCACCACCAAGGCCTACCTCGGACCGGAAGGCGACCCAGTCTATACCGATCTCCTGAAGCCGATCGTCTTCAGCAAGGATCCGGGCGGCCGGGTGGCCGGCATCCAGACGCCCGGCGGCACCGGTGCCGTGCGGCTCGCCGCCGATCTGGTGGCGCTGGCGCGGCCCGACGCGAAGATCCTCTACGGCGCGCCGACCTGGCCGAACCATCTGCAGATTCTCGCCGCCACCCGCCTCAAGGCGGTGCCGCATCCCTATTTCGACGTCAGGACGCAGACGGTGAACGTCGCCTCGCTCATTGCGGCGATCGAGGGCGCGTCGGCCGGCGATGTCGTGCTGCTGCATGGCTGCTGCCATAACCCGACCGGCGGCGAGCTGGAGCCGGCGGACTGGCAGACAGTGCTGAAGGCGCTGCAGGAAACCGGCGTCGTGCCGCTGATCGACTTCGCCTATCACGGCCTCGGCAAGGGCCTCGAGGGCGACGCCTACGGGGCGCGCCTCTTGATGGACAACCTCGACGAGGCGATGGTCGCCTATTCCTGCGACAAGAATTTCGGTCTTTACCGCGAGCGCGTCGGCGCGCTCTACGTCAAGGCGCGCGACGACAAGGCCGCGTCGGTGGTGATGTCCAACCTCGCCGCCTTCAGCCGGGTATCCTGGTCGATGCCGCCGGACCACGGCGCGGCCATCGTCCGCACCATTCTGGAGGACGGCGAGCTGACGCGCGTCTGGCGCGAGGAGATCGACCGCATGGGCGCCCGCGTCCGCGGGGTGCGCGCGGCGCTGGCCGCCGCCGGGCCCGGCCTCAAGGCGCACGAGAGCCAGACCGGCATGTTCTCGACGCTGGCGCTCAGCCCCGAACAGGTGTTGGCGCTCAGGAAGGACCACGCCGTCTACATGGCCGGTTCGGGCCGCATCAATGTCGCCGGCCTCAATATCCGCGACATTCCGGCCTTCGTGACGGCGCTCAAGGCCGTGGGATATCCGGTCGACTGACATAACGGGATTTCCCGGGAGGACATCATGCCGCAAGTCCGTGACGCCGTCTCCGGCGGTCGCGCGATCGTCGACGCGCTGATCGCCAACGGCGTCGACACCGTGTTCGGCCTGCCGGGCGCGCAGACCTATCCGATCTTCGATGCGCTGGCGCTTTCGGATGACCGCATCCGCACCTACAGCGCCCGCCACGAGCAGGCCTCGGGCTACATGGCCTTCGGCTACGCCCGCTCGACCGGCCGGCCCGGCGTGTTCTCGGTGGTGCCGGGACCGGGCGTGCTCAATGCCGGAGCGGCGCTGATCACCGCGCTCGGCTGCTGCGCGCCGGTGCTGCTGATCACCGGCAACGTTCCATCGACCTTCGAGGGCAGGGGACGCGGCCACCTGCACGAGATACCCGACCAGCTCGGGCTGCTGCGGCGCATCACCAAATGGTCGGCCCGCATCGAGCGGGTGGAGGACGCGCCCGCGCTCGTCAACGAGGCGTTCCGGCAGATGCTGACCGGCCGGCCGGGACCGGTCGCCCTCGAAATGGCCTGGGACAGCATGGCGGAGACGGCGGTGGCCGAGCCTCCTGGCGCGGCCGTCATTCCCGCGCCGTCCGAGCCCGATGCGGCGGCGATCGACACGGCGGCGCGGCTGCTCGTCTCGGCCCGCCGGCCGATGATCATGACCGGCAGCGGCGCCCAGCATGCGGCGGAAGAGGTGAGGGCGCTCGCCGCCCTCCTCGATGCGCCGGTGACGGCGTTGCGCGGCGGCCGGGGCATCGTCGCCGAGGGCGAGCCGCTCGGCCTGTCCTCGGCGGTCGCCCATCGCCTCTATCCGGAAACCGACGTGGTGCTCGGCATCGGCACGCGGCTGGAGCTGCCGACCATGCGCTGGACCGGCATGATGACCTATCACGGGCGACTGCCCGGCGACCGCAGGCTCGTCCGCATCGATATCGATCCGCAGGAGATGGTGCGCCTCAAGGCCGACGCGCCGGTGGTGGCCGACGCGAAGGCGGGCGTCCGCGCGCTGATCGACGCCATCGGGGCGCTGCCGGCGGGGATATCCCAACGCGACGGCGCCGCCATCCGCGCCGAGATCGCTGCCGCCAAGTCGGCCGTGGCAGTCGAAATCAGCAAGGTGCAGCCCGAGGTCGACTATCTCAAGGCGATTCGGGCGGCGCTGCCGGACGACGGCTTCTTCCTGACGGAGCTCTGCCAGGTGGGCTTCGCCTCCTACTTCGCCTGGGAAGCGCGGCGGCCGCGCACCTACGTCAGCGAGGGATACCAGGGGACGCTCGGCTACGGCTTTCCGACGGCGCTCGGCGTCAAGGCCGCCAATCCCGACCGCAAGGTGGTGGCCGTCTGCGGCGACGGCGGCTTCATGTTCGGCGTGCAGGAGCTGGCAACCGCCGCGCAGGAAGGCATAGGCGTCGTGGTCGTGGTGTTCGACAACGGCGCCTACGGCAACGTAAGGCGCGACCAGCGGACCCGCTTCGAAGGCCGCTTCATCGCCTCCGAGCTCCGCAATCCCGATTTCCCGAAACTCGCCGAGGCCTTCGGCCTCAAGGCCTATTCGGCGGCGTCACCGGCCGATCTCGCCGCCGTGCTGCCGGCGGCGCTGGCGGCCGAGCAAACGGTATTGATCCATGTCGCCGTGCCGCGCGACGGCGAGGCATCGCCCTGGCCGTTCATCCATCCGGCGCCGTGAAGTTTCCGCCGGTCGTTGGCGAGCCGTTAACCCCTCGTCTGGTTTAGTGGCGGTCGTCTCGCGAAGAGGCGGCCGCTTCCAAAAAGCATCTCGGCTATAATGCACATCGTTAAAATTTTAACGATGGCAGGAACGCTCCCTTCAGCGCCGGCGCGTATGCTTCCTTCGATGATCCGGATCATCCGCTATCCGGCTCGAAAGGATAGATCATGGATATCGGGAGCGTAAAACCGGTCCTTACCGGTGTCACCTCGCCGGTGCCGAAAACGCCGACCGAGCACAAGCAGTCGACGACAACCGATCTCAATGCCGAGAAGGCCGTAAAGGTCGCCGAGAAGACGGACGGTAGCGCCGTGGACACGGCGACCGGCAAGCCCTCGGAGCAGCAAAGTGGATCGGCGTCCGCCAATGCGCTGACCAAGGCCAACACCGTCAAGGCCAGCCCCCTCGACCAGGTAGCCGGCTTCGAGGTATTCGCTTCGGACGCAAGCAAGGCAACGGACCAGACGTCCGATTCGCCTGCCAATGCCGCGGTCGTTCAGGACAGCCAGGAATTCGCCATGCGCATGCAGGCGATGATCGAAGCCTGGGAAGGGACGGGCGGCACGCCACGCACCGCGGTATTCGACCAGAAGCTCTGAGCCCACTTCCATGAATGCGAAATCGGCGCCTCGTGAGGGGCGCCGATCGCTTTTTGCTTGCCTGAAAGGAACCCTCGGCGGAACGGTTCGCCAGCCGAGGGTTCGGCTTGCCGAGGCCTTACGGCGTGGTGGCGGGCGGCGTCGCCGGCGCAGCCGGAGTCTCGGGCGTGGCAGGCGCTGGAGTGGCCGGCTCGGCCGGAGCGGGAGTGGTCGGCTCAGCAGGAGCTGGGGTGGTCGGCTCGGCAGGTGCAGCCGGCGTTGCCGGCGCGGCAGGCTCGGCCGGCGCGGGAGTGGCTGGCGCGGCGGGGGCCGTCGAGGTGGCGGGCGGCGGCGGAGTCGTCGTGCCGGAATTGCTACCCGAGAAGTAGACGATGGCGCCGATCACGACGATGACGGCGATGATGATCCAAATAATGGAAGATCTCTTCATGGGTGTTCTCCTATCGCTCGATGAATTCTGAAAGCACCGAAGAACAAGGGTCCGCCAGCGCCGCCTACAACAAACGAAAATTGCGGCTTATGGTTCCCCCCTGGGTTGATGGAGCGCCGACCGCTATTGCACGGGAGGCGCCGGCATCGCAGGTGTTCTCTGCCGGATCCGCTCGCGGTGGGCCGAATAAAGGCCAGAGCCGGCAATCATTACCGACCCTATCAGCGTATAATAGCTCGGGAAATCGCCGAAGAACAGATAGGAGAGAATACCGGCGGATACCAACTGTACGTAGGTGATGGGCGCCAGCAGCGACAGGGGCGCCAGCTTCAGGCCCGAGATGAACAGCATGTGGGCCAGCGTGAAGCTCAGCGAGCCGCCGATGCCGTAGGCGAGTTCGCGTCCGGTGGGAATGTGGAACACCGGCAGCACCAGCAGCGTCGATACGGCGAGGCCGATGAGGCCCGTCCACATGAAGGTGACTTCTGTCGGCTCGTGCTTCATCAGGCGCGTGAACAGGGCGCCCAGCGCCCAGGCGGTCGCCGATCCCAGCGGCAGCAGCGCGGCGAGCTGGAATCCGGCGGTACCGGGGCGAACGATCAGCAGCACGCCGGCAAATCCGACCGCCGCCGCCAGCCAGCGGCGGATTCCGACCGATTCGCCGAGCACGAACACCGACAGCACCATGACGATGATCGGCGAGATGAAGTGGATCGCCGTGTTGGAGGGGACATCGAGGTAGGCGAGGCCGAGGATGAAGAAGCTGGTCGAGGCCACGGCGGCAAGGCCGCGCCCGATCTGCAGCCGGTAGCTCGCCGGGCGGAACGCCTCGAGTCCCCTGGAAGACAGCGCCCAGGGAACCGCCACGAGGAAGAAGACGAAATAGCGAAACCAGGTGGCAAGCTGGGCAGGCGCCGTTTCCTTCATCAGCTTGGCGCCCACGTCGCCGCCGGCAAAGAAAATCGTCGAGCCGAAGACCAGCAGCATGGCGAGCAGCGCCCTTTCCGAGTTTCGGGGCGGCTGCGACGGCGCCGCTCCGGACGCATCGGGAAGGGTTGGCATGTGCGGCTCCGGGGGACGGCCGGCGCTCCGCCGAACCGGCCAAACCCCTCGCAGGAAGAAGGACAAGGCAATCGGCGAGACCGCAAGGATCTGCCGAGAGGTTGGTTTGTGCAAGGAGTCGTTCATGGGCGCAAGCGAATTTCCTGCACGCACCGGACATTGTCTTGTGATGAATGCGATTTTTTGTACATATCCACGTGTCGCCACGGATGGCCGGTTTTGCTGCACGTCGTAAAGGTTGTCACCGATGACAATTCGATGAGGGCGGGCAATGGTCCGTGAGGAAGTAAAAAAGGTAGCCGCATCGCGCCGCGCGGTTGCCGTTCCATCGCTGCAGAAAGCGGTCTTGATTCTCGATCTGGTCGGACGTCGCGGCAGGTTGCCCTTTTCAATCATCCAGAAGACCCTCGCCCTTCCGAAAAGCACGACGCATCAGCTTCTCAAGGCGCTGACCAATGTGGGCGCCCTGCAGATCCTGACCGATGGCGGCTTCATGCTCGGCCCGAAGATCTGCGAGCTCGGCATCCTCGGCATACGACAGCGCACCATCGACAGCCTGTCGCTCAAGCACCTGGAACTGTTGGCCGGCCAATCCGGCTTTCCTTGCGAAATCGCCACCTTCGAGGGACGGGACGCCGTGGTTCTCGCCAGCGCCAGTCCCGACGGCGGCGCCCGCAGCGCCGGCTGCGAGGGCAAGCGCTGGCCGCTGAACCGGGTGGCGACCGGCAAGGCGCTGTTGGCCTTTCTCGACGAGGTGGACCGCAAGCGGCTGTTCGCCGATCTCGACTGGACGAAGGCGACGCCACGCTCCATCGCCTCGCCGGATGCCATGCTGCGGGAACTCGATCTGGTCCGCGAGCGCGGCTGGGCGCTCGACGACCGCGAGGCCCTTGACGATACGTCCTGCATCGCCGCGCCGGTGTTCGACGGCCGCAACCGGGTGGTGGCGGCCGTGGCGACCGTCGGCCAGGCCGATCTGATCACGCCGGAGCGCTACGAAGCGTTGGCCGAACTGGTCCGCAACGCGGCCAATGCCGTGTCGCAGGCGGTTCGGGAGGCGTGAGTTCAGTCGCGCTCGGCGATGCGGGCGCGTACCCAGGCATGGATTTCCGCGTCGACGAAGGCGATGCGGCTTTCGCCGAGCCGGACCGGCTTGGGAAAGGTGCCGGCGGCCATCATGCGCTTGATGGAGGACACCGACAGCGTGGTCATCGCCGAGGCCTGCTTCATCGACAGGAGCGCCGGCGCGGCGGCCGTCGCGGCTCGGGGCTTCCGGCTGGCAAGGGCGGATTCGAGCTCGGCAGGGGCCGGGGCGAAGGCCGCCTCGGTGGTCGCCTGCAGGGCATGCACCGGGTTGCCGGCGTCGGGGGACGCCGGCGGTTCGGCCTTGCGAAGCACGGATGTCAATCGTTCGAGCTTGTCGAGTGCGTTCTTCAATCCCGGATTGTCATCGAACGGAATGGCTCCGCCGGCGATCTGCCCCATTTTCCTGCCCCAGCCCCGGTGTCCGAACGGCGCCGCGCGCCGTTTATCTCAGCCTTGCCAGTAGCATAAACCAGGAGTGGTTCACAGGACGTTGCCGTCCGGGCTAAGCTTTTGCCCATCTCGGCGTGTCGATCGGCGGCTTTAGCGAACGAAATAGGAAGCGAGATTGGACCGGACCCGCTCGAGCGGCGTCGCGCCCGCCAGGTCGGGCACGAAAGTCTCGCCGGTAATCGCCTCGAAGGCGTCGATATAGACCTTCGAGGTCTCGGCGATCAGGCTTTCGGGAATTTCCGGGATGGGGTCCTTGTAGGGATCGCAACGCGCGCCCACCCAGGCGCGGATGAAGTCCTTGTCGAAGCTCTTGGGACGCCGGCCGGCGGCAAAATCCTCGGCATAGGAAGCGGCGATCCAGTAGCGGCTCGAATCGGGGGTGTGGATCTCATCGGCGAGCACGATCGTGCCGTCGCCGTCGAGGCCGAACTCGTATTTGGTGTCGGCGAGGATGAGGCCGTGCCGTTCGGCGATTTCCACGCCGCGGGCATAAAGCTTCAGCGCGTAGTCCGAGACCGTCGCCCACTGCTCCGGTGTCAGCAGCTTTTTCGCCAGAATTTCCTCGCCGCTCAGCGGCTCGTCGTGGCCGCCGTCGAAGGCCTTGCTGGTCGGTGTCAGGATCGGGGAGGGGAGTTTCTCGTTGTCGTAGAGGCCCTCGGGCAGCGTCAGCCCGTACATGTGCCGTTCGCCGGCCCGGTATTTGGTCAGCACGGACGTGCTGGTGGTGCCGGCGAGATAGCCGCGCACGATCACCTCGACCGGCAGAATATCGAGCCGCCGGCCGACCACCACGTTGGGGTCGGGGTAGGCGATGACATGGTTGGGGCAGATATCGGCGGTGGCATCGAACCAGAAGCGCGCCGTCTCGGTCAGCACCTGGCCCTTGAAGGGAATTGCCGCCAGCACGCGGTCGAAGGCGCTGATGCGGTCGGTGGCGATGATGATGCGGCTGCCATCCGGCAGGTCGTAATTCTCGCGGACCTTGCCCTTGTAGTAATTGGGCAGCTCTGGAATGAAGGCTTCGGAGAGAACGCGGTCGAGGGCCATCGGTGCCTCCTGGACGGACGGGGCCGCTGGACGGCCGCCTGCTGGCCGCTCAATAGAACATCGCGGACGAAACTTTAAGCCGAACTTGCATGTCCGGGTCGGTCAGACATAGTTTGATTCGATTCATCGCCAAAGTCGCCTGGGGAGAAAGACCGTGAATCGTATCCGCGTTGCCGTCGACATGGACGAGGTCATCGCCGACACATACGGCGCCATGCTGGATTGGCTGGTCGATCGGCACGGCGCGCGATGGAGCGCGGAAGCCCTGCACGGCCGGCAAATCTTCGACGTCCTCGAATTGGAGGTTGCCGATGCGCTCAGGACCGCCATGCACGATGGCGCCTTCTTCGCCGATCTGCCGGTGATCGAAGGCAGCCAGGCGGCGCTTGCCGCCATCGCTGAGCATTGCGAACTGTTCGTCACGTCCGCCGCCATGGAGTTCCCCAATTCGCTCGGCCCGAAATTCCTCTGGCTGCGGCGGCATTTCCCGTTCGTCGACCCACTCAATATCGTCTTCTGCGGCGACAAGAGCATCATAGCCGCCGATTGCCTGATCGACGATAATGCCCGGCATTTCGCGCGGTTCGGCGGGCAGGGCATCGTCTTCTCGTCGCCCCACAACGTCGACGTCACTGGTTATCCGCGCATTCGCCGGTGGGACGAGGCCCTCGCCGTGCTGTCGGAAGTCTTTCCCGCTGCGTTAGCTCATTCCGGCGTGGATGCCCCATAGAGGCCACCTTCGGCCTGCCAGGCGGAGATGGTCTTGCTCGGTACGAGCAACTGGATGACGTTGAGCGTCAGGTTGTCGCGGATCATCAGGCCGGTGAACAGCTCGGCGGCAAGCGCCAGGGCTATGCTGGCGCGCACCGGCAGCCGGGCGGCCAACCAGAATCCGGCCAGCATGGCCAGGGTGTCGCACAGGGAATTCAGGACGCTGTCGCCGGAATAGCCCTGCGCCAGAGCCTGCTCGCGATAGCGGGCGATCACCGGCGGCGAATTCTCGGTGAGTTCCCAGGCGATCTCGATGCCGAGCGCCAGAACGATGGCCAGGACCGGCGACCAGCGTCCGCGGAACAGCAAGCGGCCGAATGCGAAGAACAGCATGCCGTGGATGACGTGCGACGGCGTGTACCAGTCGGTGAGCTGCTGCGAGTTCTCCGGACTGAGAACGGCGCCCACCCAGGGCCGGATCGTGCCGCAGGCGCAGATCGGCGGCTGTCCCATGGCGTAAAGGACGACCGCCTGCATTGCGAGGGCGGCGGCGATGATCAAGATGGAGATCCTGGTGGTCTGCGCCATGAACGTCTCCGAATGGCCGATGAAGGGATGCGGTTTGCCCGTTTGCCTTACCATTGCTTATTGCATATCTCAGAAAAATCCAATAATCTATTGAAATAGTTCATTTTATTGATGAGCGGACAGCGCCATGGCCGGTGGAGAAATCATCATTCGCCCGATGTCCGTCGACGATGCCGTCGATTTCAATCGGCTGGTCGGCATCGTGGCGCGCGAACGCCGGTATTTGCGTTTTCTCGATGCGCCGCCGATGGACCAAACCGTGGATTTCCTTCGCGACAGTCTCGACGCCGGCAATCCGCACCTGGCGGCCGTCCTCGACGGCGAGCTGGTCGGCTGGTGCGACATCTGTCGCCATTCGTTCGAGATCGAGGCGCATGTCGGACGGCTGGGCATCGGGCTGCTGCCCAAGCTACGCGGCAAAGGCCTCGGCAAGGCGTTGCTCGATGTAACGATCGCCGCTGCGGAACGGCTGGATTTCCATCGGATCGAACTTACGGCTTTTTCCGACAATCGGCGGGCGATAGCGCTCTATGAGACGCGCGGCTTTGTTCGCGAGGGCATGATGCGCGGGGCGGCGCTTTTCGGCCGGGAATACCGCGACGTCGTGCTGATGGCGCGCCTCGGCGCCGCGCTTGTCAAAGCCCGTGAGGATGCCGGCGGCGCGAACTGATCGAGCATATCGGCCGGATTTGCCGATGTCGTCAGGTTCCAAAGAGTGTAATTTCGGTTGTGAAGCTGGATGAGTGAGTGAGCTGCAATGGCTCAATGCGTGGGGATTACGACTACAGATCCGACACAACGGTGTTGTGCGACCTTTTTGGATTGGATTGTT
>NZ_NQVN01000020.1 GCF_002770725.1 Pleomorphomonas carboxyditropha
CCGGGGCGAGCCGATCGACGTCTACGGCGAAGGCCACATGCGGCGCGACTTCACCTATGTCGACGACCTCATCGAGGCGATCGTCCGGCTGGTGCCCGTCGCCCCGGGCGAGGACAACCGCGTCACCACCGAGGGCGTCACCGACACGCTGTCGCGCCAGGCGCCGTTCCGTGTCGTCAACATCGGCGGCGGCCAGCCGGTGGGGCTGCTCGACTTCATCGCGGCGATCGAGGCGGCGCTCGGCAAGCCGGCGGTCCGCAACCTGCTGCCGATGCAGAAGGGCGACGTGCCGCAGACCTATGCCGCCCCCGCCCTCCTCGAGGCCCTCACCGGCTACGTGCCCCAAACCGACGTGCCGACAGGCGTTAAAAACTTCGTCGAATGGTACAGGACCTGGAAGGACTGAAGGACGACGGGCAAGCGACCCGAAACGTGTCGCTTGCCCGTGAGTCGAGCCACCAATTCAGCCGGTCTCCAGCCTACTCGGCCATGTCTCAGGCGCGCTGGTAGATATCCACTCAAGCCTGCAATCAATTTGGCAGGAATGATGTAAATGTTTTCTGCTTGGATGATTATATCATGAAGGTTGCCATTGTACATTACTGGTTAGTCGGCATGCGGGGCGGCGAGCGTGTACTTGAAGTACTCGGCGATCTATATCCACAGGCGGTGATCATTACCCATGTTGTCGATCGAGAAAATCTGTCAGAAAGGATTTTGCGACATGAAATCCGGGAGACTTTTATATCCCGTCTCCCCGGAGCTAAAAAACATTATCAGAAGTATCTTCCGTTAATGCCTTTGGCACTTGAAATGATGGATATGCAGGAGTTCGACTTAGTGATTTCTAGCGAATCTGGACCTGCTAAAGGAATTATCCCGCGTCCGGATGCCCTGCATGTTTGCTACTGTCATTCGCCAATGCGCTACATCTGGGATCACTTCCATGTCTATCGCAATCGGGCGGGACTATTGACGCGCCTAATAATGCCGCTAATAGCACATTTACTACGCATTTGGGATGTGAGTAGTGCCGCTCGAGTTGATGCCTTTATCGCTAATTCTAATTTCGTTGCACAACGTATCAAGACCTATTATCGACGTGAAGCCCAAGTGATCGCTCCTCCCGTTGCCGTGCAAGAGTTTCTACCTATTCCGGTAGTAGAGGTAGGCGATCACTATTTGCTAGCAGGTGAACTGGTTAGCTATAAGCGTCCGGATTTAGCGATTTTAGCATTTACTCGTTCAGGACGTGAACTGCGGGTAATTGGAGATGGCGACCAACGCAAAGAGTTAGAAGCCATGGCCGGACCTAATGTGAAATTTTTAGGCAAACTGTCTTTTGAGCATCTCAGAGCTGAGTTTGCTCATGCTAAAGCACTAATTTTCCCCGGGGAGGAGGATTTTGGCATCATACCCGTTGAGGTCATGGCTGCTGGTCGGCCAGTAATTGCTTACGGCCGTGGCGGGATTCTCGATAGCGTGCTGCCGCAAGTCACAGGTCTCTTCTTTCACGAGCAAACTCCTGAGGCGTTGGAAGCAGCGGTAAAAGAGCTCGAAATTGATCTTCTACCTCGACTTAATGGAGTAAAACTCCGTGTCCATGCCGAGGGTTTCTCTCCGCAAATATTTGCAGAGAGGATGAAAGCTGCAGTTGAGGCTGCATGGAAGAATAGCGGCAAGTTTCGAGTAGTACAGCCCACCCTTGACGGACAAGAGGGCTAAGTTATGAGTAAAATTGCATTCGTGACAACCGAATACATACCTTATCCTGGTGGGGTGGCTACCTATGTTTTTAATGCCGCAAAAGCATTGCGTATACTTGGCCATGATGCGCAGGTTTACGTATTTGGGAGTCAAGGACCGGGAGAAGATCACAACTCCGAAGTGCCGTGCCATCAGTTAAGTCTACGAAAATATTCACCTAAAATGCTTCCGATTATGGCGCTAGAATTATTCAGGCTTATGGTACGCGAACAAATAGATCTATGGATCGCAGCTGATGTCCGTTGTGCCACTGTCATGGGACTGTTGCCTTCACATGCAAAAAAGGCGGCGATCCTTCACGGAACGGATGTAGTGGGTCGGCTCTTAGAAGGGCTAGATCGATTGTGGATCTATCGACCTTTGCGTCATTTCGATCTGCTAATCGCAAATTCGGAATTCACCAAGCGTCTTGCGATAGATAACCATCCCTATTTAGTAGGGCGGAATATTAGAACCTCACTGCTGGGCGTCAAAGAACAAAGGCTTCCTTGCAGATCCCGCCCACTAGGAGGAATGGTTTCAATCATTTCGGTTGGCCGGAAGGAGCCTCGCAAGGGATTGGAGTATGCAATCGCCGCAATGGATCTTCTCCCGGATAATTTACGAACGCGTGTAACCTATAGGATTATTGGTCGAACTGTGGATAAGGACTACTCCGATCTACTTGAACGTATGGCCGCCACTTCGAAGGCACGAGTTGAGATTATGGGTGCAGTTTCTGAGGCGGACTTATCCGCACTCTATGACACGGCTGATATTTTTCTTCACCCGTCAGTTCCAACGCCCCGTGCAATTGAAGGTTTTGGCCTCGTACTGCTAGAGGCGTCTGCGGCGGGGCTGACGGTGATTAGCACTTTAACGGATGCCATACCCGAGGTAGTCGCACATGGAAAGACCGGGCTTCTTGTCCCTCCGGCGGACCCTGAGGCTATTGCGGCTGCGTTGACCAATCTTCTTAACGACTCCAATTTAATGCGAAACATGGCTGCGGCTGGTGTCGAGCATGCATCCTGTTTTACGTGGGAAAACCACGTGCGTCCTCTCTTGGAGCTTCTATAGTGCGTGTTCTACATGTCATTCCGGACGGAACCTTGGGTGGAGGTAACGTAAATGTGGCTCGGCTAGCTAGCGTGCTGCCAGATAGTATCGAAAACCATTTCTTGATCCCCTCTGATAGTACTGAGGCGGTAAGAACGTTGTTTCCTTCAGAATTTATCCACGTAGGCGCCTATAATAGCCGAGGTAACCCATTAGCTATCGCTCGTGCAATAAGAGTTGAAGGAGCGGATCGGTTCCAACTAATCCACGCTCACGGTACGAGAGCGGCAACCGGCACGATGCTGGCAAGATATCTGGGAGTGAAAGCCTCGATCCTTTACACGGTAAGAGGGTACCACGGACTCTATAATCCTGGGTGCTTTGGGTTGAGGATTTATCTCGAGAGTTTACTCAGCCAGTACTTCGATATGGTTATCTTTGTTTCCGAGGCCGATCGAGCGATCGGTGAGGTGCGCCGGCTAAAATATCGTCAGACACGATTAATTCCCAACGGCATAAATCTAGGTGAAATCACTTCGAATTTGAGAGACATAGATGTGATTTTTGTTGGACGGCTGGTCTATCAGAAGAATCCAGAAGCTTTTATTGAGTCCGTTGCCATACTGGGTCCCATGAGTACGGTTCATCTGGTTGGCGATGGCGAGCTAGAGGAGCAGGTCGAGGCGCTGATTGAGGCAAAAGCATTGAGAGTTACTCGGCATGGTCAGCTTTCCCACCATGATACCATTGCTTTGATGGCACGAGCCCGAGTTTTGGTAATGACCTCACGTTGGGAGGGATTACCGACCACAGCGATAGAGGCGCCTTTGGCGGGGGCAGCTGTCGTGGGATTTGATATTCCTTCACTACGGGAAGTTTTGGGCGAGACGGCGAATGAGAGTCTAGTGCCGGGACGAGATACTGCAGCATTGGGTGAAAAAATTGCAAAACTGCTAAAAGGCCAGTTTGCTGAAAGGTTGGGAGAACTACAGAAAAAACGTATGGCCCAGGAATATAATCCCCGCCTGATGGCGGATCGATATGAAGATGCTTATATCACTTTAGCGGGCCAAGTATAGAATGAGCCTTTTACGTCATTCCAGCTATGCGGCGATAGGGTCTCTGATTTTCGGGCTGTCGCAATGGGTAATCACATTGATCATTGGACGAATACTTGGAGTTGAGGCGCTTGGACAATATGCTTATGCTATGGCAATTGTAATACCAACCTTTACTTTTGCTATGCTTGGCCTTCGGCCAATGTACATTAGCGAGAAAAAGGTTAATTTTGGTTCCTATTTCTCAGCTCGACTTTGGCTTATGCTGCTAGCACTGATGGGCGTGGCTATTTACGCCTTTTTTTTGGCTGACAGAAAAGCTATTTTCATGACTATCGTCGCGGCAGGTCTGGTTAAGCTAGTGGACGGTTTATCTGATGTAGTTTACGGTGGACAACAGCGCAGATTTGAATTTGGTTGGATCTTGTCGTCGCAAGTTACGCGCTCAGGGTTAATACTAATTGCAACTTTGTTTACAGCTCTTTTCGCCCCGAGCCTTCCAGTGGTGGTTTGGATCCAGGCTGGGGCCTCTTTCCTCGGATTTTTGCTGATTGATCGCTGCACACCTTCGATGCGTCTGGCTGGAGAGCCAGCTGGAAGCAGTTTAATTTGTCTCCCTAGTCGGAATACGGCATCGTTGATCCTGCAATCTCTGCCGCTCGGAATGTCGGCTGCCCTGATTGCGTTGATTGCATCCATTCCACGTCTATTTGCCTCGAATGCAGAGAAGGAACTTGGGGTTTTCTCCGCTGTCATTTATATCATACAAATCGGGGGGCTTATTGTCTTGAGTGTCGGGCAGGCTTTAAACCCGAGATTGGCAGAAGCTTGGCGCGAAGACCGCGCCGCGAAGTTTCTTAAGTTGATGGGTCAAGGCCTTGCGGTGGCTCTGGTAGTTGGGCTCGTCGCATGTTTTCTATGTGCATTGGCAGGTCCGCAGTTGCTAATGTTGCTTTACGGCGATGAATTTATTGTGGAGCGCGGGGTACTAATGCTTTTAGTTATCGGAGGCGGGGTATCTTATGTCAGCTATATTTTAGGTTACGCACTCACAAGCACGCAAATATATAAGCCGCAAGTGCCGCTCTTTGCCCTAATAGTACTAGCGACGCTTTTCTTGTCTTGGCTTTGGATTGGTCTTGCGGGTAAAATTCTGGTTATCTCATTGGCTTGGGTCTATTTAGCGTCAAATATCCTAACACTACTCCTTTCGGCAGCAACGCTGCTGTTTTTACGCGGAAAATGGCTGCGTTTAGAAGCTTTGCGCTACACAACACCAAGAGATGACAAGTAAATGCAAACAAAAAGCCGCAACTCAAAATTTTTTATATATACACTCATAACAATGAGTGTATATCAAATTTATATATTGAATATTGGTGATTATACACTTTCTGTATATCTGATACTATCGTTATTTTCTTTGATGTTGGCTGTTTCGATGGTGGACGTAAGGAATGTTCCTGCTACCGGTGTTCTTATTCCCTTCATCGTCATTATTATTATGAATGTGGTGTATATATTTCTCTCTCCAGACGTGGCGGAGGGGGGGAGGTCTTTAGTTTTCTCGCTTCCATTTGGTGCTATTTTTTATATCTCATATGTTTACATGAGTAAAAATCCAAATTTAATTGAAAACTTATTTACTTTTTATGCCTTGATGAGCGTGGTGCAGTCCATACTTACAATTTTATTTATAATTTCTCCAGATTTGGAAATGAAGTTTCTCTATTCCCAGATGGCCGGTATTTTTGTCAATCCAAATACACTTGCCCACCTCGCACTGACCGGATCCGGCAACGTGCTAGATGTTTATAAGGCGGGTGGATTTTTTGACAACGGAAATTTAGCCGCTGTTTATAATGAGATATCTGCCAGCACTGCAATTTGTGCGATGGCTATGGCGAGGAATAGAGGAAAGAAATTGAGGTCAACGCTTTTATTTATTCTTTTTCTTGTCCACTACGTATCCATATTTGCTACCGGTTCAAAATCTGGAGCGGTCATGGCGGTTAGTATGCCGTTTATGTGGATGATCGTAAGGTTCTTTATTCGAAATCAAAGACGGTTAGATAAGTTAGCGCTCGCAAGTTTGGCTCTATTTCTATTTTGTTTTGTAGTATATTATTTCTCTTCAGAAATTCTTACGAATGAAATTATAGATAATGGAGAAAGAAATGCTGCTAGGCGAATCGTTATATGGGACGCAGCACTAAAACTTTTCTTACAAAACCCGATCTCTGGTCTTGGTTATGGTGGATGGTATGAGAATTTTAAGGACTACGGAGCCAGCTTCTCATATATGCAGGTTTATGGGGATATGCCCGCGCATAATATGTTGATAATTATCTGGGCAGAAACAGGTCTTATACCTGCACTCATGATTCTTCTGTTGATGAAAGCCGTATTTACATACTCGAAAAAATTCGCGCAGATAGGGCGCGTTGAACTATTTATGGCTTCTGTGATCAGTTCAGTTTTTATTTGTATTTTCCTTCACTCGATGATCGATAACTTTATATTTTATCGGGAGGCTCGCTTACAGTTACCAAGCGCACTTCTTATCGCCTGGATGGCTTCATGGCAGTCAAGGCACATTTTTCTTAAAGCCGAGAAAGGTAACTAGAGTCGTCTTTTTTATCGAGTTCATATCCTGCGCTTGCGAAGTAGTTGGCGCATTCTTCGGACTGAAGAGCGGAATGGTGGCTCAGACGGCGTCTCACAGCGCCGTGCTGACGGTTCGTTCCAACTTACCCACCCCGCAGGGACTGCCTTCAGCTTGGCGAAGGCCTCTCCCTACGGGACTGAAGTCCGGGCGCAGTAGGGCGGCAAGTGGTGCAACTCGGGGCGGCGCTAGCTGTTCAATGGCCAGGCGGACACCTTCGGCTTTGTGAGCGAGCAGATTGTCCATCACGACGAGGTCGTTGGACGATTGTGTCAGAACGAGTAGTACTCGCTCGACGTAGGCAGGGCGATTTATGGTGCCATCAAGAAACCAGTGAGTGCCCGGGACGAACCGAGCTGTACTATCCGATTGTTTAGATAAGCGAGGTTGGTTCTGTCCGATCAGCTGCAAAGCACGGTGCTATTACATATTTTAAAATCTACTATGATAGGATGAGCCTAGTAAATCTATAGAATCCGACAACGCGTATGTATCGCCATTCAGTTTTAATTTGGGCCGACGCTAATGATGGCGCCGGCCCAATCCATTTGCTAACCGAACTCTTCCCGAGATAGAAGAGTCAAATTTCACCAGATAAAATTTTCACATACCTGCCGCTTGGATCGAAAGTACTCTAACCGCCGCTCCGTTTAGTGGACCTAGTCTGCAGCGATCACTAGCTGGTCCTTGATTGCAAAGAGCGGCTAGGGATCTAATAGTTGCAGAAGTTAGCAAGCCATTGAGCGGCCCTTTGTACAGGCCCGCAGCTTTCATTTTGTCTTGGAGTGCGTAAACGAACGCATTTTCATTAGCTGAGCGCATTCCAGTTAATAGACCAAACTGCAGCGAAACTGGAGCTTCCCATAAAAGTTTTGATACTCTGTGATAGTTTGCCGGGGTAGTTGCTGCGGAAGCCTCGATCAGAATCCTCTCCTGCAATAAGCTATTGGGATCGTAAAAAGCAGAATAGCGCTCCAGTAAGCGGGCAGCTATCGCGGGTGATTTTCGGATTAAATCGCCGCGCCCGCTCCGATAAATTGCAACCAAGGTTTGGGCCGCTTGACGATTTCCAGATTCTGCGGCGTCTTTTAAAATCTTAACGCCCTTTTGGGGAGCTTTCTCAAGTCCTCCTCGGCCGTAAATGTAAACATTAGCGAGAGCTGGCGCCGCTCCTTCGATTCCAAGTGTTTCAGCTTTGCGGAGCGATACTAGGCCGAGCTTCGCGTTGGACGCCGAGCCAAACCTCCCACTAAGATGTCCATCCGCCAAGGCTAGCAGGCTTTGGCCATGACCAGCTTTGGAGTTTTGCTCAAGCAGTGTAATGGCTTGTTTGGGATTCTTCGCAATTCCCTGCCCGCCGTCACGATATATCAAAGCCAATCGATAGCGCGCCGTTGTGTTCCCCTGATCGGCAGCTTGTTGATAAAGCTGCAACGCGCGTTTCGGATCAGTTTCTACATATTCTCCATTGTAAAGAACATCGGCGAGCTTCAGGATCGCCCCCATGTCTCCATGGGCTACGCCACTCTCCAACAGCGCTATAGCTTTGCTGGTATCCCGCGGTTGACCGATTCCTTGAAACGCTGCATCTGCAAGATTGACTAATGATGCCTTTGATCCCGCATCGGCTGCCTTCTGAAAATAGTTGGCCGCCTTTACGCCGTCGGCGGGCACCACTGCGCCGTCGCGATAAAGCTCTCCGAGACGAATATAGGCCGTCGCATTGCCGGCGTCGGCTGACTTCTGGAGGAGATCGACCGCCTTTGGTCCATCGATCGGAACCGGACCGCCACGGGTATAAAGATCACCCAGTTGATAAAGCGCATTGGCGTTACCGGTATCGGCGATCTGCTGAACGAAGGAGAGACCCTTCTCTACATCGGCAGAAATTCCCTGACCTTTTGCCAGCAACAAACCAAGGCTGAGCTTGCCTGATGGATTACCCGCATCGGCTGCCTTCTGAAAATAGTTGGCCGCCTTTACGCCGTCGGCGGGCACCACTGCGCCGTCGCGATAAAGCTCTCCGAGACGAATATAGGCCGTCGCATTGCCGGCGTCGGCTGACTTCTGGAGGAGATCGACCGCCTTTGGTCCATCGATCGGAACCGGACCGCCACGGGTATAGAGATCACCCAGTTGATAAAGCGCATTGGCGTTACCGGTATCGGCGATCTGCTGAACGAGGGAGAGACCCTTCTCTACATCGGCAGGGACGCCCTGACTTTTTGCCAGCAACAAACCGAGGCTGAGCTTGCCTGATGGATTACCCGCATCGGCTGCCTTCTGAAAATAGTCGGCCGCCTTTACGCCGTCGGCGGTCACCACTGCGCCGTCGCGATAAAGCTCTCCGAGACGAATATAGGCCGTCGCATTGCCGGCATCAGCTGACTTCTGGAGGAGATCGACCGCCTTTGGTCCATCGATCGGAACCGGACCGCCACGGGTATAGAGATCACCCAGTTGATAAAGCGCATTGGCGTTACCGGTATCGGCGATCTGCTGAACGAGGGAGAGACCCTTCTCTACATCGGCAGGGACACCCTGACCCCTAATCAACATTAGGCCCAGATTGAGCTTGCCAGATGTTTGTCCCGCATCGGCCGCCTTCTGAAAATAGTCGGCCGCCTTTACGCTATCGCCGGGCACCACTGCGCCATCGCGATAGAGTTCTCCGAGACGATTGAGTGCCCAAGCATTGCCGGCATCAGCTGACTTCTGGAGGAGATCGACCGCCTTTGGTCCATCGATCGGAACCGGACCGCCACGGGTATAGAGATCACCCAGTTGATAAAGCGCACTGGCGTCACCGGTATCGGCGATCTGCTGAACGAGGGAGAGGCCCTTCTCTACATCGGCAGGGACACCCTGACCCCTAATCAACATTAGGCCCAGATTGAGCTTGCCAGATGTTTGTCCCACATCGGCCGCCTTCTGAAAATAGTCGGCCGCCTTTACGCTATCGCCGGGCACTATTGCGCCATCGCGATAAAGCTCTCCAAGACGATTGAGTGCCCAAGCATTGCCGGCGTCGGCCGACTTCTGGAGGAGATCGACCGCCTTTGGTCCATCGATCGGAACCGGACCGCCACGGGTATAGAGATCACCTAGTTGATAAAGCGCATTGGTGTCACCACTATTGGCCGCTTGCTCAAGCTGTTGTAACGCGGCCTTCGCGTCTGGCGACGCTGGAGAAGCCTTTATCGCATCAGTTAAGGATCTGACGTCAATCTTGGCCGGGGAGCTAGCGCTTTCCTGCGCCAATCCGCTCGTTGCGAAAACAAGAGACGATACAAGGAGAATTCCAAAGCTGCGCATGTCACCTCCAAATGCAAATTTTACAAGCACATTGCTCCAAAAGGTATATAGCTAGACATATTATTTCGAGGGTCTTGGGCCATACCTAAAAGTGAAATTTGATCCAAACTTTCGATACAAATATAGTCGACGCCCATTATCAAAGACTGCACTATAGATATACCCACTCGCCTGTCCAGTCATAAGCCGAGTAACTTTATGACCGTTATATTCATTGGGGCATTCTGTCTTAGATCCAATGAGAACAGCTTTTGATGGCTCGCTTTTAAAGGGTTCTAATATTGGCTGCCCATTTTTTGCATCCAGCAATATCTGGCACTGCCCGTTCCCAACTGGAGCGTAGGCAAACCCGCCCCCTATATCGGTCAGTGCAGCGGCAGATAGGGTGCCGGTGGCGCCGAGGGTAAAAAGAGCTGCGACGAGAATGGCCTTCATCATGTTACTCCGGGCGTTGCTGTGTCTTTGCAGGGCACCTGAGCGGCCTCTGCCGTCAGGCGCCGGCTGGAAAATAGCCCCGCGACAAAACGGAATTGCCCCGCTCGACCATTCGTTGGAAGGCCCTGGGGGCGTCGGCAAAATGCCGACATCCGGCGCGGACGATGTGAAGGCAGAACACTCTGCCCTTCATCCGGAGCGGCGCTTTCGAAACAACACTGCCACACCCTTTCCAACCTGCGTCCGATGTGTCGCTCGCCCCAGTATGCGTAAAAACCGTAACACATCAAACGCACCGATGCGACCCTGGAAGTCCGTCAACTTTGGCTGATCGACGGGCAGTCGCGCCTTTTGGCGGGAAAAGCGCCGCCTGCCGGGCTGTCGGCGTGGGAAAAAGGGGCGCGTATCGCTGGGCGTCCGCCGGGTTCGCGCCGGTCGGCCCGTTGACGATCGCCAGGGCTGCGGCGCGATCTGGCGTAAAAAACAGCAGCCAAAGCCCCACCGCCGCTCGAATCAAGGCGTCCTCCATCTTGACAGGAGCAAAACAGCTCAGTTAGCATTCATGCCTAACAAATGAGCGCCTAGGCGGGGCGTTCGAAATAGGGCTCTTCCAGAGCAGCGGGCAGCGTGGCCCCATGACCTTCCGGCGATCGTGCGATCGGGCCGGACTGTGTCGTGGGGCTTTTTGCGTTTGCCGCCGCATCGAGGGTTTGCGATGGCCGACACCGTCAAGGTCGGGGTTCTGTTCTCCTGCACCGGCCCCTATGCCGCCATCGGGCGCGACTGCCGCGACGGCGCGGCGCTCGCCTTCGAGGAGGCCGCCCGGGGGGACGGCGGCGCGGTGTCCTTCGTGCCGGTCCACGCCGATCCCGAGGGAGAGCCGCGCGCCTATCTGGAGCAGGCGCGCGCCATGCTGCGCGAGGCGGGCTGCCGCCACATCATCGGCACCATCACCTCGCTCGCCCGCAAGGAAGTCATCCCGCTGGTCGAAAAGCACGACGGCCTGCTCTGGTACATCTGCCCCTACGAGGGCTTCGAGGCCAACGAGAACGTCATCTACACCGGCCCCTGCCCCAACCAGCACCTGATGCCGCTGTTCGACCATCTGCTGCCGCGCCAGGGGCGGCGGGTCTATCTCATCGGCGCCAACTACGTCTGGGGCTGGGAGATGAACCGCATCGCCCGCGATCTGCTGCGCGACGCCGGCGGCGAGGTGGTGGGCGAGCGCTACCTGCCCATCGACGAGACCGACGTCGGCCGGCTGATCGCCGACATTCGCCACCACCGGCCCGACTTCATCCTCAACAACCTGATCGGCCCGTCGAGCCACGCCTTCCTGCGCGCCTACAGGGCGCTCGGCGACGCCGACCCCGCCTTCCGGCCGGAGGTGCGGCCGGTGGTGAGCTGCGATCTCACCGAGGCGGAGATCGGCGAGATCGGCCTCGGCCTCTCCACCGGCCACCTGGCGGCGGCGAGCTATTTCGGCACGCTGGCGACGCCGGAGAACGAGCGCTTCCGCGCCCGCGCCGCCGCCGCCTTCGGGCCGGACCACCGGCTCTCCGCCTTCGTCGAGGGCGCCTATGTCGCCGTCCACATGCTGATGGACGCCGTGCGGTCCGCCGGCTCCGACGAACCGGCCGCCGTGCGCGCGGCGGTTCACGCCCGCCTGTTCGAAACGCCGCACGGCCCGATGCGCATCGATCCGCGCACCAATCACGCCGCTCTGCCGTTCCATCTCGGCCGCATCCGCGACGACGGCAATTTCGACATCATCGCCAGCCGCCCCGCCATCGCCGCCGATCCCTACATGACGGCGCCGCGCGACGGCGGCCGCTCCAGCCTGAGGGTGGTGTCATGACGGCGATCCCCGATCTCGTCGGCCGCCGGGCCGTCATCCTCCACCGCCCCGACGACGGCACGCAGCGCCTCGTCCGCCAGCTCGGCCTGCTCGGCCTTAACGCCCACGTGCAATGGGCACCGCTCGACCTTCAGGCGACGCCGGCCGACATCGTGCTGGTCGATGCCGATCAGGGCTGGCCGGGGCTGCTGCCCTGGTCGGGCCGGCCGGCCTCCGTGCCGCTGGTGGCGCTGCTGCAATCGGAAGCGCCGGGCCGCGTTGCCTGGGCCATTGCCGAGGGCGCGCTCGCCATCCTGCCCAAGCCGGTGGCGCCCTCGGCGGTCTATCCGGCGCTGGTGCTCGCCGTCACCGCCCATGCCCGCGCCGTCGAGACGGCCGTGCGCATGGAGCGCCTCGAGGAGCGGCTTCGCATGCGGCCGCTGGTGCATGCCGCCGTCCGCGCCATCGAGAGGGCCGCGCGCTGCGACGAGGAGGCCGCCTACGCCGCGCTGCGCCGGGCGGCCATGAAGCGCCGCATCACCATCGAGCAGACCGCCGCCGAAATGCTGGCCGGCGTCATCCCGCTGTCGGAGGCCGGCTGATGCGCATCGTCCACGAGTTCCTGCGCCGGCCCACCGCCGTCTTCGGCCTTGCCGTGGTGCTGCTGGTGTTGATCGGCGCGCTGGCGGCGCCGCTGGTCGCGCCCTATGCGCCCGACGAGCAACTGTTCGACGGCCTCACCCTGGAAGGCGCGCCGATCGGCCCCAATGGCGCCTTCCTGCTCGGCACCGACACGCTCGGCCGCGATCTCCTGACCCGGCTGCTGTTCGGCGCCCGCACCTCGCTGATCATCGGCGTGGTCGCCAACGGCACCGCCGTCGCCATCGGCCTCGGCGTCGGCATGCTGGCCGGTTACCTGCGCGGCCCGGCCGGCAACGCGCTGATGCGCTTCACCGACCTGATGATGGCCTTCCCGGCGCTGCTGCTCGCCATCGTGCTGGCGGCGCTGTTCCACCCGAGCCTCTGGATCGTCGCCATGGTGATCGCCATGGTCAACTGGGTGCAGGTGGCGCGCATCGTCTACACCGAGACGCGCGGCCTGGTGGAGCGCGACTTCATCCTGGCCGAGCGCTCGCTTGGCGCCGGCCACGGCCGCATCGTCTTCCGCCACATCCTGCCGCACCTGATGCCGACGGCCATCGTCTGGGGCACGCTCGGCATCGCCACCACCGTGCTGCTCGAGGCGACGCTGTCCTTCCTCGGCGTCGGCGTGCAGCCGCCCGAGCCTTCCTGGGGCAACATCATCTTCGAAAGCCAGAGCTTTTTCACCTCGGCGCCCTGGCTGGTGGTCTTCCCCGGGATCGCCATCCTGCTGACGGCGCTGTCCTTCAACCTGGTCGGCGACGCGCTGCGCGACATCCTCGACCCCACCCAGCGCGGGAGGATGTGAGATGATCGAGCTGATCCTGCGCCGGCTCGGCGGCGCGCTGATGATCCTGTTCGGCGTCGCGGCCATCACCTTCGTGCTGCTCTATGCATTGCCGGCCGATCCGGCCGTGCAGCTCGCCGGCCGCTCCGCCACCGCCCAGACGGTCGCCAACATCCGTCACGAGCTCGGCCTCGACCAGCCGCTCATCGTCCAGTTCGTCCACTATCTCGGCAACCTCGTGCAGGGCGACCTCGGCCGCTCCTACACCCAGAAGACCGAGGTGATGACGCTGATCCTCGCCCGGCTGCCGGCGACGCTGATCCTGATGGTCTCCGGCATCCTGGTCGAGGTGGCGATCGGCCTGACGCTCGGCACCATCGCCGCGTTGAGCCGCGGCGGCGCCGTCGACCGGCTGGTGATGACGGCGTCCTTCGTCGGCGTGTCGGCGCCGCAGTTCGTCGTCGCCCTGCTGCTGCTCTACGTCTTCGCGGCGACGCTGCAATGGTTCCCGATGTCCGGCTTCGGCACCGTCAGCCACGTCGTGCTGCCGGCGCTGACCCTCGGCGTGCTCGGCGCCGGCTGGTACGCCCGCATGGTCCGCTCGGCGATGATCGACGTCCTCAATCAGGACTATATCCGCACCGCCCGCGCCAAGGGCGTCGCCGAGCGCACCGTCGTGCTGCGCCACGCCGTGCCCAACGCGCTGTTGCCGATCGTCGCCATGATCGGCATCGACATCGGCCAGTTCATGGGCGGCGTCGTGGTGGTCGAAGCGGTCTACGGCTGGCCGGGTATCGGCCAGCTCGCCTGGCAGGCCATCCAGCAGGTCGACATACCCATCATCATGGGCGTCACGCTGATCTCCTCGCTCGCCATCGTCGTCGGCAACCTTATCGCCGATCTCGTCGCTCCGCTGATCGATCCCAGAATCCGGGCGCGGTAGGCCCGGGAAAAAAGAATCCGGGCCCGCTGACGGCCCCGATGACGCCGGGCTTTCGGGCTCGGCCAACGACAACAACAACCGTTCGAACGAAAAGGGGAACCCGCATGACACATTGGCTGCAAAGAACCGCGCTGGCCGGCCTGATCACGCTGACGCCGCTCGCCGCACTCGCTGAGGAGACGCCGGCCAAGGGCGCCAACATCGTCGTCACCTACAAGGACGACATCGCCACCCTCGATCCGGCCATCGGCTACGACTGGCAGAACTGGTCGATGATCAAGAGCCTGTTCTCCCGCCTGATGGAATACACCCCCGGCACGGCCGATCTGGTGCCGTCGCTGGCCGAGAGCTTCGAGATCACGTCGGACGGCCTCGCCTACACCTTCAAGCTGCGCAAGGGCGTCAAGTTCTCCAACGGCCGCGAGGTGGTGGCCTCCGACGTCAAGTATTCCATCGAGCGCGCCGTCAACCCGAAGACGCAGGGCCCCGGCGCCGGCTTCTTCGGTGCCATCGTCGGCTTCGACGATCTTTCGGGCGGCAAGGCCGAGGGCCTTTCCGGCATCGAGACGCCCGACGACCATACCGTCGTCTTCAAGCTCGGCCGGCCCGACGCCACCTTCCTGCACGTGCTCGCCATCAACTTCGCCTCGATCGTGCCGAAGGAAGTCGTCGAGGCGGAAGGCCAGGACTTCGGCAAGAAGCCGGTCGGCTCCGGCGCCTTCGTTTTGAAGGACTGGGTGATCGGCCAGAAGCTGGTGTTCGAGAAGAACCCCAACTTCTACGTTGCCGACACGCCGAAGATCGACGGCTTCACCGTCGAGGTCGGCCAGGAGCCGCTGGTGGCGCTCCTGCGCCTGCAGCAGGGCGAGGTGGACATCGCCGGCGACGGCATCCCGCCATCGAAGTTCCTGGAGATCAAGAACGGCCCGGATGCCGCCGACATCATCGTCGACGGCGAGCAGCTCCAGACCGGCTACGTGGCGATCAACACCCGCGTCAAGCCGCTCGACGACGTCAAGGTGCGCCAGGCCCTCAACATGGCCGTCAACAAGGAGCGCATCACCCGCATCGTCAACGGCCGCGCCACGCCGGCCAACCAGCCGCTGCCGCCGCTGATGCCAGGCTACGACAAGGACTTCAAGGGCTACGCCTACGACATCGACAAGGCCAAGGCGCTGCTCGCCGAGGCCGGCTATCCCGACGGCTTCGAGACGGCGCTCTACGCCTCCTCGACCGATCCCAACCCGCGCATCGCCCAGGCGCTGCAGCAGGACTTCGCCGCCATCGGCGTCAAGGCGGAGATCAAGGCGCTGGCCAACGCCAACGTCATCGCCGCCGGCGGCACCGAGGGCGAGGCGCCGATGATCTGGTCGGGCGGCATGGCCTGGATCGCCGACTTCCCCGATCCCTCCAACTTCTACGGACCGATCCTCGGCTGCGCCGGCGCCGTCCAGGGCGGCTGGAACTGGGCCTGGTATTGCAACAAGGACCTCGACGCCCGCGCCATCGAGGCCGATTCGATGTCCGATCCGGCCAGGAAGGACGAGCGCGCCAAGCTCTGGGGTTCGGTGTTCACCGACCTGATGGCCGACGCGCCGTGGATCCCGGTGTTCAACGAGCGCCGCGTCGTCGCCAAGTCCAAGCGCATGGGCGGGCCGGGCAACATCTACATCGATCCGACCCGCGTCATCAACTACGACGCCGTCTACGTAAAGCAATAACAAGGGCTTGACCGCAAGTCCGCGCCAGCGCGGGGGAGGGGAAATCCTCCCCCGTCCAACGGCGACAGGGAGATGAACCGCCATGTGCCTTGCCTGCGACTACACCATCCATCGCCGCGACCATCACTACGGCTGGAGCCGCGACTTCGCGCCCGCCGCGGTGGCCAAATCCGGCTCGACCATCCATTTCGAATGCCTCGACAGCTCCGGCGGCCAGCTCGGCACGGGGTCGACGGTGGCCGACGTCGTCGCCCTCGATTTCGCCAGGGTCAATCCGGTCACCGGTCCGGTCTATGTGGAGGGCGCCGAACCGGGCGACGTGCTGAAGGTCGAGATCCGCGAATTCGTGCCGTCGGGCATCGGGTGGACGGCGGTGATCCCCGGCTTCGGCCTGCTCGCCGACCAGTTCGCCGACCCGGCGCTGCATATCTGGACATATGACAAGAACACGCTGGCACCGTCGCTGTTCGGCCCGGGCGGCAGCGTGCCGCTGAAGCCTTTCGCCGGCACCATCGGCGTCGCGCCGGCCGAGCCGGGCGTCCATTCGGTCGTGCCGCCGCGCCGGGTCGGCGGCAATCTCGACATCCGCGACCTCGCGGCCGGCGTCACGCTCTACCTGCCGATCGAGGTGGAAGGCGCGCTGTTCTCGGTGGGCGACACCCACGCCGCCCAGGGGGACGGCGAAGTCTGTGGCACCGCCATCGAAAGCGCCATGAACGTGACGCTGAAGCTGGACGTGCTGAAGGGGCAGACGCTCGAAAGCCCGCGCTTCACGACGCCCGGTCCGGTGACGCGCCATCTCGACGCCGCCGGCTACGAGGTGACCACCGGCGTCGGGCCCGATCTGATGACGGCGGCGCGCGAAGCGCTCAGCCGGATGATCGACCTGCTCGCCGCCGCGCACGGCTACAGCCCGGCCGACGCCTACATGCTGTGCTCGGTCGCCGGCGATCTCCGCATTTCCGAAATCGTCGACATGCCCAACGTGGTGGTGAGCTTCTACTTCCCGAGGATCGTGCTGTCGTGACCGATGCGAGCGGAGACTTCGGGAGGACGGATGCGCCGGTGCTCAGCGTCGACGGGCTCACCGTCGATGCGTTGACAGAGCGCGGCGCGAAACGGGTGCTCGACGCCGTCAGCTTCGATCTCGGGGCGGGGGAGACGCTCTGCCTTGCCGGCGAGAGCGGCTCCGGCAAGTCGGTGACCTCGCTGTCGGTGATGCGCCTCCTGCCGCGTGCCTCGCTGCGCATCGTCTCCGGCTCGATCCGGCTCGGCGATCGCGATCTCACCGGCCTGAGCGAGCGGACGATGCGCGAGGTGCGCGGCCGCGACGTCGCCATGATCTTCCAGGAGCCGATGACCTCGCTCAATCCGGTGATGACCGTCGGCAAGCAGCTTCTGGAGCCGATCCTGATCCATCAGGGCGGCGACGAGGCCTCCGCCCGCGCCCAGGCGCTCCGCATGCTGGAGGCAGTGCAGATCACCGAGCCGGTCCGGCGGCTCGGCCAATATCCGCACGAGCTGTCGGGCGGCATGCGCCAGCGGGTGATGATCGCCATGGCGCTGTCCTGCCGGCCGAAGGTGCTGATCGCCGACGAGCCGACCACCGCCCTCGACGTCACCGTGCAGGCGCAGATCCTGAAATTGATGCGCGAGCTGAAGGGCGAATTCGGCACCTCGATCATCCTGATCACCCACGACATGGGCGTCGTCGCCGAGATGGCCGACCGCGTCGCGGTCATGAAGGACGGCCGCCTCGTCGAAATCGGCTCGGCGGTCGACGTGTTCGAGCGGCCGGCCCAGAGCTACACGCGCGAGCTGATCGCCGCCGTGCCGCGCATCGGCGCCCGCGCCGGCACCGACGGCCCGCCGGTCGTCACGGCGGCGGCGAAGGCGGCGCCGGCGGCCGAAAAATCGCTGGAGCCGGTGCTGGCGGTTCAGAACCTCACCGTCGCCTACGGCGCTCGCGCCGGCTTGTTCGGTCGCAAGGCCGGGCAGACCGCGGTCGACGGCGTTTCCTTCGAGCTTCGGGCCGGCCGCACCCTCGGCCTCGTCGGCGAGAGCGGCTCGGGCAAGTCGACCACCGGCAAGGCCGTCCTCGGCCTCATCCCCTACCAGGGCTATGTCGCCATCGGCGGCGAGGAGCTGATGGATTTCTCGGTCAAGGCGATGAGGCCGGTGCGCCGCCTCGCCCAGATGATCTTCCAGGACCCCTATGCCTCGCTCGACAGCCGCATGACGGTCGGCGCCGCCATCGCCGAGCCGATGGCGATCCACGGCATCGGCGACCGGGTGGATCGCGCCGACCGGGTCGCCGAGCTGCTGCGCCGCGTCGGCCTGACGCCGGACGTGGCGAGCCGCTACCCGCACGAGTTCTCCGGCGGCCAGCGGCAGCGCATCTGCATTGCCCGCGCCCTGTCGCTGAAGCCGAAGCTGATCGTCGCCGACGAGAGCGTCGCCGCCCTCGACGTGTCGGTGCGCGCCAAGGTGCTCGATCTGATGTTGGAGCTGCAGGAGACCGAAGGGCTCGCCTATCTGTTCATCTCGCACGACATGGCGGTCATCGAGCGCATGTCGCACGATGTGGCGGTGATGAACGGCGGCAGGATCGTCGAATACGGCTCGCGGCGCGCCGTCTTCGAAAATTCCGAACAGGACTATACCCGCCGGCTGATCGCCGCCGTGCCGATCCCCGACCCGACCCGGCGACGCCTCGCCATGGCGGGCTGAGGGCGGGCGCCCTCCGGGCCTTGCCGAGATGAGTCAGATGCGGTCCTCGTTGAAGGCGTCGTCGATGCGCACCGATGTCGAGCGCATGTCGGGCCGGCGGGCCGCGAGACACTCGAAGGCGACCTGGGCAAGGGCGATGGCGACGATGCGATCGAGCACTTCGGTGCTGCCGGGCAGCGGGCCGGTCGGCAGTTGCAGAAACAGGTCGGCCTTGCGGGCCAGCGGCGAGTTGGCGATGCCGCCGATCACCGCCAGGCGCGCGCCGTTGGCCTTGGCGATCGTGGCCGCCCGAATGATCGACTTGGTGCCGCCGGAATGCGATATGGCGATCGCCACATCCTGCGGCCCCATCAGCGAGGCGCGCGTCACCTGGGTGTGATACTCGGGGGTGAACAGGATCGGCAGGCCGAGCCGGACAAGGCGCGCCTCGAAGGCGGCGCAGACCACGGCCGACTCGCCGGCGCCGAACATGTGGATCGCCCGCGCGGTCGTAAGCCATTCGATCATCTGGTCGAAGGTATGCGATTCGGCGATCAGCCTGACCATCACCTCGCTGTGCGTCGACAAGGCCGCCATGACGCGGCGGGCGATATCCTCGGCCGAATTGCCCCGGCTTTCTCCGGAGGACGACGGTTCGTCCCGCTCCGCCTGCTCGAGCAGCAGCGATCGGCGCATGTCCTTGAGGCCCTGATAGCCGAGCTTGCGCGACAGGCGGTCGATGCTCGACCGGCTGGCTCCCGATTTTTCCGACAGGTCGGACGAGGTCATGGCCCCGAGCTCATAGCTCGGGATGGCCAGCAACTGTTCGACGATCCGCCGTTCGGTCGGAAAGAGGCTGACGGTCGTCGCCCTCAGCCGCAGCGGGCGATGGTCGTCGGATGTGCCACCGATGTCAGCTACCATGATGCATCCTGTTTCTCATGACACGAAATACGTCATGGAAAAAAGAAAAAAGACCTGCTTGCGCTACATTATGTCCCGTAGTATGGGTTGTCCGTCGACGAAATGGCCATCCGACCACACCCATAAGGCCACGACATATTGGAGGAAACATCACCATGAAACGTTTTGTGTCAAGCCTTTTAGCTTGCGGCGTCGCGTTGTCGCTGGCTCCGGCCGTGGCCACCGCCAAGGATCTCAAGCTGGTCGGCGTCACGGTCGTCGACCTCGGCAACCCGTTCTTCGGCGCCATTGCCAAGAGCATCGAGGCAAAGGTCAAGGAAGTCGGCGGTGCCGACGCCAGGACTTTGGTGATGTCGGGCGACTATGACCTCGGCAAGCAGTCGACCCAGTTCGACAACTTCATCCAGGCCGGTGTCGATCTGATCGTCGTGTCGGCGGTCGATTCCAAGGCGGTGGGCGCCGCCGTCAAGCGGGCCCAGGCGGCCGGCATTCCGGTCGTCGCCATCGACAATACCGCCGATAATGCCCAGGCCACGATCACCACCGACAACGTCACGGCCGGCAAGCAGGCCTGCCAGTACATCGCCGACAAGCTGGGCGGCAAGGGCAACCTGATCATCGTCAACGGACCGCCGGTCTCCGGCGTGATCGACCGGGTCAACGGCTGCAAGCAGGTGATGGCCGACCATCCGGACATCAAGATCCTGTCCGACAACCAGAACGGCATCGGCACGCGCGAGGGCGGCCTCAACGTCACCACCGCGCTGCTTACCGCCCACGATGACGTCGATGCCATCTTCACCATCAACGATCCGTCGGCCATCGGCGCCGATCTCGCCGCCAAGCAGTTGAGGCGCACGGGCATCGTCATCACCACCGTGGACGGCTCGCCGGACATCGAGGCGGCCCTCAAGGAGAAGACGCAGATCGAGGCGTCTTCCGCCCAGTTGCCGTCGGAACTGGCAAATGCCGCCATCGACGCCGGTGCAAAGCTTCTCAATGGCGAAACGCTCGCCGAGCCGTCGATCCTCGTCGCCCCGTCCCTGATCACCCGCGACAATGTCGGCGACTACAAGGGCTGGAACGCCCAGTAAGGCGCCGGGCCAACAACAAACAGGCAAATGAGCCAGCAATGAAGATCGCCCCGGTCAGTCATCGGGACGATCCCACCCGGCCGCTCGCGGATGCGTTCCGCGCCCCCGGCGGGTTCGTGCGACGCACCGGCTGCCGTCTTCCCGGCAGCCTGCCTTCCTCCCATGTCGCACGGACGCTCCGCGAGCGTGCCGCCTCGCCCCTTTCAAGCCTTCACATCTCCCACCAAGGAAAGCGTCATGCCGATCGTCCCGCTATCGAAACTCCTCAAGCACGCCTCTGACAACCACTACGCGGTCGGCGCCTTCCTATCGATGAACGTCGAGGTGATGCAGGCGACCATCGCCGCCGCCGAGGCCAAGCGCTCGCCGGTGGTGATCCGCATCCATCCGACCGTCCGGGCCGCCACCCGCTTCGACACGCTCGGCACCGTCGCCCGCCATCTCGCCGCCGAGGCCACCGTGCCGGTCGGCCTCAGCCTCGACCACGGCGAGACGCTCGGCGACACCATCGACGCGATCCGCGCCGGCTGCACCGCCGTCATGCTCGACGGCGCCGAAATGTCGCTCGACGACAACATCCGCGCCGTGCGCGAGGTGGTGACGGCCGCCGCGCCGCTCGGCGTGATGGTCGAGGCGGCGATCGGCAACATGGAACACGGCGCCGTGCAGACCGAGGACGATCTCGCCAATGTCGCCGATTCGGTGCGCCTCATCCGCGAGAGCGGCGCCACCATTCTCGCCCCGGCCATCGGCAACGTGCACGGCGTTGCCCATGGCGGCGGCGCCAAGGCCAAGCCCAATCTCGCCATCGAGCGGATCGCCGAACTCCGCAAGGCCACCGGCGTGCCGATCTGCATGCACGGTGGCTCGGGCACCCCGCCCGAGCAGATGAAGGCGGCAACGCGGGCCGGCGTGGCCATGGTCATCATGTTCACCGACATCGTCACCGCCTTCAACCGGGCGCTCAAGGCGGTCCTCAACGCCAACGCCGACGGCATCGACATCATCAATGCGCTGGTGCCGGCCCAGAAGGCGGCGCAGGCGGTGATCGAAGGCAAGATGGAAGATCTCGGCTCGGCCGGGCAATCCGACTCCTTCCTCGACTGGTACAACGGAAAGACGTCATGATATCCGCCTCCGGCCCGGTGCTGATCGGTGTCGACATCGGCACCACCAACCTGAAGGTCGTCGCCATCCGGCCCGACGGGACGACCCTTTCCGTCGTCCGCCGCGGCATGCGGATCGATCATCCCGGACCGGGGGCAGCGGAATTCGACCTCGATCAATTGGAGACCGATCTGGTCTCTTCCTTGGGCGAGACGGTCGAGCGGCTCGCTTCGGCCGGTCACACGGCGGCGGATATTTCGGCGATCGGCATCTGCAGCATCGGCGAAAGCTTTGTTGGCCTCGACGCCGAAGGCCGGCGCGTGACGCCCTGTCCGACCTGGTTCGACCGGCGAACCGCCAATCTCCGGTCGGACTGGGGTCTATCGGCGCATGACTGGTACGACCGTACCGGCATGGTCGACGATGACATCTACACGGTGCATCGCCTCGGATACGCGCGGCGGACCGGGGCCGACTGGTTCGGCCGGGCCAGCCGCTGGGCCATGGTGGCCGATTACGCCATGTGGTGTCTTACCGGCAGGCTGGCGTCCAACCCGTCGCTGGCCGCCCGCAGCGGCCTCGCCGACCGTCGATCCGGCGCCTGGGATGCCGAGCTCGTCCGCACCACCGGCCTCGATCCGGCCGTTCTGCCCGAGCTCAGGCCCCAGGGCGAAGGACGGGCGGCGCTTACCGCCGCCGTCGCCTCGCTCACCGGACTTGCCGCCGGCACGCCGGTGGTCAATGCCGGACATGATCATCCCTGCGCCGGCCTTGCCTGCCGGATGACCGACCCGGGGCCGGTGATCGATTCCACCGGCACCTCGGAGGCGCTGAAGACGGTGGTCGACCGTCCCCTCGGTTACGACGAGGTGGGCGGCGGACTCTACGATTGCTATCCTTACGTCATCCCTGGCCGCTTCATCCTGTCCGGCCACATTCCGGCCTCCGGCGCGCTGCTCGACTGGCTCGAGCGGCTGCTCGCCGGCCCGGACGGCGGCCGGCCGGCCATCGACCGGCTGTGGCAGGCGGCGGCGGAAGCGCCGGCCGGCGCCGACGGCGTGCGCGTGCTGCCCTACCTGCGGGGCACCGGCGCGCCCTGGAACCAGCGCGGGCGGCGGGCCGAAATCATCGGTCTCGGCGAGGAAGCGTCGGCCGGAACGCTGTTGCGGGCCGCCGTCGAGGGCCTGGCCGCCTGGCTGCTGCTCAATCTCGACCGCTTCGCCGCCATCACCGGCGACAGGCCGGCGGAACTGATCCTCGCCGGTGGCGGCGCCCGCAATGCGTTCGTCGACGCCGTCAAGGCCGCATTCATCGATCGGCCGCTGGTGATGCCGATGGTGGACGAGGCGGCCGGCATCGGCGCGGCATTGGTCGGCGGGCTGGCGGTCGGCGTGTTCGGCGACGCCGCCGAGGCCGTCCGCCTCGGCGCGATCGGCACCGCCCGGATCGACGTCGATCCCGCGTTGGCCGCCACCTACGCGCCGCTGGTGCCCGAATTGGTCGGCCGCCTAGAACGCGCCGGGGGTCCGTCATGAGCGCGGCCGCTCCCCTTCTCGAGATGCGCGGCATCAGCAAGACCTTCGGCGCGGTGCGGGCGCTCCGGGGCGTCGATCTGACGGTCTGGCCGGGCGAGATCCACGCGCTGATGGGCGAGAACGGCGCCGGCAAGTCGACGCTGATGAAGATCCTGTCCGGCGCCTATCACGCCGATCCCGGTGGCCGCCTGATGGTCGACGGCCGCGAGGTCTCGATCGCCTCGCCGCTCGATGCCCTGCAGCTCGGCGTTGCCATCATCTACCAGGAGCTGTCGCTGGCGCCCAATCTTTCGGTGCAGCAGAACGTCTGCCTCGGTCGCGAGGCGGCGCGCGCCGGCATTCTCGACAAGGCGGCGATGCGCCGGCAGTGCGCCGACATCCTGAAGAGGCTCGGCGCCGACTTCCGGCCGGATACCCGGGTATCGCGGCTGTCGCTGGCCCAGCAGCAGATGGTGGAGATCGCCCGGGCGCTGTCGGTCGACGCCCGCATCCTGGTGATGGACGAGCCCACCGCCTCGCTGTCGTCGCGCGAGACCGACAAGCTGTTCGGCCTGATCCGCGCGCTGCGCGCCGACGGCCTCGCCATCATCTACATCTCCCACCGGATGGCCGAGGTCTATGAGCTGGCCGACCGCTGCTCGGTGCTGCGCGACGGCGCCTATGTCGGCACGCTCAAGCGCGAGGACCTCGGCGAAGCCCGGCTCATCCAGATGATGGTCGGCCGCGATCTCTCGGACTTCTACAAGAAGGACCAGGGCGAGGGACGCAGCTTCGGAGCCCAGGTGCTGAAGGTCGAGGACCTGACGGACGGCCGCCGCATCGGGCCGGCCAGCCTCGACGTCCGGGCCGGCGAGGTGGTCGGCCTGTCCGGCCTGGTGGGAGCCGGCCGCACCGAGCTTGCCCGGATGATCTTCGGCGCCGAGCCGGCGCGCGGCGGCCGCATCCTGCTTGACGGCCAACCGCTGGCCGCGCGCCATCCGGCCGAGGCGATCGCCGCCGGCATCGTCTACCTTTCGGAGGATCGCAAGGGGCTCGGGTTGTTCTTCGACATGACCATCGAGGACAACGTCAACCTGGCGGTGGCCGCCCGGGACGCCTATCCGTTCGGCATCCGGCGGCTGGCCCTCGCGGCCCGCCGCGGCGTGGATGCCCTGAAGCGCCTGTCGATCCGGGCCAGATCGGCCCAGTCGACCGTTCGCGCGCTATCGGGCGGCAATCAGCAGAAGGTGCTGTTCGCCCGCCTGCTGGCCACCGCGCCCAAGCTCCTGATCCTCGACGAACCGACGCGCGGCGTCGACATCGGCGCCAAGTCCGACATCTACAAGCTGATCGACAAGCTGGCCCGGTCCGGCGCGGCGATCCTGATCATCTCCAGCGAGTTGCCGGAGGTCATCGGCATCGCCGACCGGGTTTTCGTCATGCGCGATGGCCAGATCGCCGGCGTCGTGACCGGCGCCGATATCACGCAGGAACGGATCATGGCCATTGCCACTGCGAACAACGACAAGCCCGTGGGAGAGCACTGATGTCCGGAACACCCAGCAATGCGTCGCAGGTCGACGATCTGTCCCTGAGCGTCGGCCGGGCCGAGGCCACGCGATCGCTTGTCCGGGCGCTCGGCATGCTGCCGGTGCTGTTGCTGCTCTGCATCGCCTTCTCGCTTGCCACCGGCAAGTTCGCCACCGTGCAGAACCTGATCATCATCGTTCAGCAGGCCTCGATCAACCTGGTGCTGGCGAGCGGCATGACCTTCGTCATCCTGACCGGCGGCATCGACCTGTCGATCGGTTCGGTATTGGCGGCCGCTGCCATGGCGGCGCTGATCGTGTCGCTCGACCCGACCTGGGCCGTGATGGCCATTCCGGTGGCGCTGCTGGTCGGTGTCGCTTTCGGAACCCTCAACGGCAGCCTGATCGCCTTGGTGCCGCTGCCGCCGTTCATCGTCACCCTCGGCGCGCTGACGGCCATTCGCGGCAGCGCCCGCCTGCTCGGCAACGACACCACGGTGTTCAACTCCGATCTCGGCTATGCCGTCATCGGCGAAGGGGATCTGTTCGGCATTCCCTGGCTAACGGTGATCGCGCTCGGCGTGGTGGTGATCTCCTGGTTCGTGCTGACCAAGACGGTGCTCGGCCTCTACATATACGCCATCGGCGGCAATCCCGATGCCGCCCGGCTCACCGGCATCAAGGTCAAGCGCGTGCTGATCCTCGTCTATGCGCTGTCCGGCCTGACCGCCGGCCTCGGCGGTGTCATGGCCTCCGCCCGGCTTTATGCCGCCAACGGTCTCCAGCTCGGCCAGGCCTACGAACTCGATGCCATCGCGGCGGTCATCCTCGGCGGCACGTCGTTCCTCGGCGGCATCGGCTCGGTCTGGGGCACCGTGGTCGGAGCGCTGATGATCGCCGTCCTGTCGAATGGCCTGATCCTGACCGGCGTGCCGGACGTCTGGCAGTCGATCGTCAAGGGCTTGATCATCATCGGCGCCGTCGCCCTCGATCGCTTCAGGACCGGCGCCGAGAAGGCGTCATGACCAGAGCGGCTTCGCGGCCTCCCTTTGTCTCGAGGACAACTTCGGCCGGCGATCGGCGGGCGTGAGCTCGTCGAAGCCGTCGCCTTGACGCCGCGGCGCATCGGTCGGCTGCCCCGATCCCCACATCTGCCCGGCCGCCTGACCCTCGCGGATAACGCGGGGGCATCCGCTGTCGCGCGCTATGGCCCCAGCGACGGATGAACCATTCGTTGACAAAGAGACGGCAATAATACCTTCGCGCGCCTTGAGGGACGGCCGATGTTTTCTCGGCATGGGATCGGCCGTTGGAAGTCCGAGGCGGACGCGCGCGATGCATCACGGCGGCAAAGTCGCGCGGGAATGATGCTTTCTCACGGATACGCTCGGGAGCGGGGTCTATGAAGTGTCCTCCGGTATTGCCGACAGAAGTGGAACGACTGAAAGCGCTATCGGAATACGGGCTGGCCGATGAACGGCCGCTGCCCAGCCTGGACTCGGTGGTCCGGATCGCGGCGCGCATGTTCGACATGCCCGTCGCCGCGGTGAACATGATCGGCAACGATCATGTCTTCTTCGCCGCCAGCACCGGTGTCGGCGAAGTCGACATGAGCCGCGATGTGTCCTTCTGCGCGCACGCCATTACCCAGGACGGCGTGATGGTCGTCCCGGACGCCACCACGGACGAGCGTTTCCACGACAATCCCCTGGTCACCGGCTCGGCCGGCCTGCGGTTCTACGCCGGCGTTCCGCTGCTGTCCGCCAACGGCTTGCCTTTGGGCGCGCTCTGCGTGATCGACCACAAGCCGCACGAGGATTTCTCCCAGGACGACAGGAGCCGCCTGCGGGAATTGGCCAACATGGCGGCGGACCGGCTGGAGCTGCGGCGCATCGAGGTCTCGGCCGAGCGGGCCGTCCGGCTGGACGTCTCGCAGGATGTGGCGGCCTGTCAGGACGAGGCCAAGGAACTCTACAGGCTGGCCAATTTCGACATTCTCACCGGGCTTGCCAATCGCGGCCGGTTCTTCCGTCAGGTGGAGGAAGCCCTGGCGCGGCCCCTCCCCGTTGCGGCCGTCATGATCGATCTCGAGAGCTTCAAGGACGTCAACGATACCCTCGGGCACGCGGTGGGCGACTACATCCTGCAAGAGGTGGCCCATCGGCTGGAGACGTCCGTCAGGGACACCGGCATCGCGGCGAGGATCGGCGGCGACGAGTTTGCCATATTGCTCTACGACGTCACCGATCCGCAGCGGGCATCGGAAATTTCCAACGCGGTGAACGACGCCATCGCCAGGCCGATCATCATCGATGATCAGGAGATCCGGATCGCGGCAAGCTGCGGCGTCGCGCTTGCCCCTCTTCATACCGGCAATCCCGTCGAACTGCTCGGCAATGCCGATCTCGCCCTGTTCCGGGCCAAGACGAACGGACGCGGCCGGTCGCTCGTCTTCGAGCCGTCGCTGCGCATGGAGGCCGCGGCGCGACGGCTCTATGGCATGGAAATCCACCGGGCGGTCAAGGAGGGCGAGTTCCTGCTCGTCTATCAGCCGCAGATTCGCCTGAGCGACGGGGCGCTGACCGGCGCCGAGGCCTTGATCCGCTGGCGGCATCCGATCCGCGGGCTGTTGACCCCGGCGGCCTTTCTGCCGGCCCTCGAACGCGGTCCCCTGGCCGCCACCGTCGGATCGTGGGTGCTCGACGAAGCCTGTGCCCAGGCGGCCCTCTGGCGGCGCAACGGCATGGAAACCTTCCGCATGGGGGTCAATCTGTTCGCCGCCCAGCTCCGGGGCAGCGACTTTGCCACGGAGGTGATCGACACCCTCGAAAAGCACGGGCTGCCCCCGAGCTCTCTCGAACTCGAGATCACCGAAAACATCGTGCTCGATCACGACGACGTCGTGCTGGAGAAATTGCGCGACCTCAGGGCGTATGGCATCGGCATCGCCTTCGACGATTTCGGCACCGGTTACGCGTCGCTCAGCCTGCTGAAGCGCTACCCGCTCACCCGCATCAAGATCGACCGCTCCTTCGTCGACGGCATGCTGGTGTCCGAGAAGGACGCCTCGGTGGTCCGGGCCATTCTCGACATCGCCAGGGCCTTCGATCTGGAGACGATCGCCGAGGGCATAGAGAGGGAGCCGCAGCGCGACGGCCTGTTGCACCAGGGCTGTACCGAAGGCCAGGGCTACCTGATCGGCAAGCCGATGCTGGCGCCGCACTTCGCCGAGGCCTTCGATATCGCCCCGCCCCTGCCGATGAAGCGGGCCGTCATGACCGGTTGAGACGTGAAGGCGCCGCCGCGTCGCTGGGTTGGCGCCGCTGCCCGACCCCCCGGTCAGCGCGACTCGAGGTTACGCAGCAGGCGGTTGCGGTAGGTGTCGAGCACCACGGCGAGGACGATCACCGTGCCGATGACGATCGGCTTGACGTTGTCCTCGGCGCCGAGCAGTTGCAGGCCCGTCGCCAGGACCTGAAGGATGCAGGCGCCGACCAGCGTGCCGATGATCGAGCCCTTGCCGCCGGACAGCGACGTGCCGCCGATGATCACCGCCGCGATGGCATTCAGCTCGTAGCCGATACCGGCGATCGGGCTGCCGACGTTGAGACGCAGCAGGAACACCATGGCGGCAATGCCGGCGGTCAGCCCGCTCAGCGTGAATACGGCGATCTTGAAGATGCGCGGGTTATGGCCTGAAAGGCGCACCGCCTCCTCGTTGGTGCCGATGGCGAACACGAAGCGGCCGAACACGGTGAAGCGCAGGATGAACCAGCCGATCAGGATGACGACGATCGCGATCAGGAAGATCGAGGGAAAGACGCCGAAATAGATCTGGTTGCCGAAGTCGACGAACGGCTGCGGCAGGCCGGTGATGGTCGAGTTGTCGGAAACCACCCGGGCGAGACCGCTCGCCACGTTGAGCATGCCGAGGGTGACGATGAAGGACGGCAGCTTCCATTTCTCGCAGACCCAGCCGTTGATGGCGCCGCAGGCCGCGCCGGTCGCCATGCAGGCGACAAGCGCCAACGGGATCGACATCCAGGGCGACAGATCCTCATTGACCATGATGGTGGCGCCGACCACCGTGCACAGCGCCAGAACCGAGCCGACCGACAGGTCGATGCCGCCGGTCAGGATGACGAAGGTCATGCCGGCGGCCAGCACCGTGTTGATGGCGATCTGCACGAAGATCTTCAGGAAATTCTCGGGCGTCGCGAAATAGGGCGCGGTCGCCGAGAAGAACAGCACGATGATCACCAGCGCAATGGCGACGCCCGCCTCGCGCATCGAGACGCGCAGGAAATTGTCCCATACGGAGCCGGCCTTGCGTTCGCCGGCGCGTTCAGTTCCCTCGGGCACGTCCATACTCCTCATAGGCAAGCGAGAGAATGCGGTTCTGGTCGAACGCGGCGCGCGGCACCTCGCCGGCGATGCGCCCCTTGGAGAACACCAGGATGCGATGGCAGATGGACATCAGCTCCGGCAGGTCGGAGGACACCACCAGGATGCCCTTGCCCTCGGCGGCGAGACGCCCCATCAGGTCATAGATTTCGGCCTTGGCGCCCACGTCGATGCCGCGGGTCGGCTCGTCGCAGATCAGCGCGCTCGATCCGCGATAGAGCCACTTGGCGATCACCACCTTCTGCTGATTGCCGCCCGAGAACGTGCCGACCTTGTGGAAGATGGTCGGCGTCTTGACGCGCAGGCCGGCGACCAGCTTTTCCGACGCGGCGTTTTCCATGGCGCGGTCGAGCAGTCCCCGGCGCGACAGGCGCTTCAGATCGGTGATGGTGATGTTCTCCGCGCAGCTCATGTCGAGCAGCAGGCCCTGCTGCTTGCGGTCCTCGGTCATCAGGCAGATGCCGGCGGCGACCGCGTCCTTCGGCGAGGTGATGGCGACGGGGTGGCCATTGACGCGGATGGTGCCGGCCGCCCTGGGATCGGCGCCGAAGATGGCCCGCACCGCCTCGGTGCGGCCGCTGCCGACCAGGCCGGCAATGCCGACGATCTCGCCCTTGCGCACCGAAAAGCTGATCGGTGGGCTCGCCTCGGTCAGGCGAAGGTCGTCGACGGCGAGCGCCTCGCCGGAAGGCTGGATGTCCTCGCGGAACACGCCCTGATCGGCGATGGTGCGGCCGACCATCAGGCGGACGATGTCGGGGATGCCGAGGTCCTGGAGCGGGCGCGTCGTCACGTGCTGGCCGTCACGCAGCACGGTGACGCGATCACCCACCTCGTAGATCTCCTGCAGGCGGTGCGAGATGTAGAGCGTGGTGACCTTGCGTTGCTTGAGGCGGCGCAGGATCTCGAACAGGCGGTCGACCTCCTTGGAGGTCAGCGTGGCCGTCGGCTCGTCGAGCACCAGCAACTTGCTTTCGTGGGCGAGCGCCTTGGCGATCTCCACCAGTTGCATCTGGGCGACGCCGAGCCGGCTCACCAGCGTCGACGGCGAGATGTCGAGGCCGACCTCAGCCAGGAGTTCGGCGGCGCGGCGATTCATCTCGCGGAAATTGACGAGGCCGCGCCGGCTGGGCAGATGCTCGAACAGCAGGTTCTCGGCCACCGTCAGGTTGGAGAGAAGATTGAGTTCCTGGTGGACGACGCGGATGCCCTTGGAGAAGGCTTCGAACGGCGAGGCGGGACGATAGGGAGAGCCGTTGAACCAGATGCTTCCCTCGTCGGGCGGGAACAGGCCGCCGAGCAGATTGATGAGCGTCGATTTGCCGGCGCCGTTTTCGCCGAGCAGCACATGGCCTTCGCCGCGTTCGACCTCGAAGGTGACGTTGCGCAAGGCGACCACGCCGGGAAAGCGCTTACCGACGCCCTGAAGCTTCAGGATCGGCCCGGCCTCGCGGTCCTGATCGCGCCGCGCGGTGGTGGCGGGATCGACGACCGGCGCCGTTTCCTTGAAGTCCGTGGTCATGGAAGAATTACCCTGAATGCGCGGCAGGGGCAGATGATCCGGCGCGGGTTGCCCCGTGCCGGATCGAGGGTCGAGACGACGGCGGCCGGTCAGAGATCGGCGGCGGTGATCAGCTTGATGTCGGTCTTCACCCAGCCGGTGAACGTCTCGCCGGCCATTTGGCGCAGGCCGTACTCGATGCCCATGGCGGCCATTTGCGCGCCATACTGCTCGACGGTGGCCAGCATCTTGTCGGCCTTGATCAGCGGTTGCACGGCCGGGATGTTGTCGAAGCCGACCACCTTGATCTTGCCGGAGAGACCGGCGCTGTCGAGCGCCTTGACGACGCCGAGGGCCATGGAGTCGTTGGCCGCCATCACGCCCTGGATGTCATTGTACTTGGTCAGGAAGTTGGTCATCAGCGTGTTGGCTTCCTCGGTTTCCCAATGGGCCGTCTTGCTGTCGAGCAACTGAAGCTTGCCGGCCGCGACGGCGTCGTCGAAGCCCTTCTTGCGCTGCTGGGCGTTGTCGGCCTCCGGGTTGCCCTCGAGGATGACCACCTTGCCGCCTTCGCCGAGCGCCTTGGCCAGCGCGTCGCCGGCAAGGCGGGCGCCTTCGCGGTTGTCGGGGCCGAAGAAGGCGAGGTCGATGCCGGCCTTCTTCTTGGTTTCCTGGTCGAGCTCGACGTCGATGTTGATGACGGCGACGCCGGCCTTCACCGCCTTGGTGAGCGGGGTGACCATGGCCTTGGAATCGGCCGGGGCGACGACGATGATGTCATACTTCTGCGTGACGAAATTCTCGACCGCGTCGACCTGGGCGGCAAAGTCGCGCTCGTCCTTCATGCCGACGGCCTTGAAGTCGAACTTGTCCTTGTTTTCCTCCGCGTATTTCTCGGCGCCGGCCTGCATCTGCTTGAAGAACTCGTTGGCGAGCGACTTCATGACCAAGCCGACCTTGGGCTTCTTGTCCGCGGCGAACACCGGGGCGACGCCCGAGACCACAACCAGCGAACCGGCGGCGCCGGCCAACAGCAGTTGGCGGCGGCTTATGCCGGACGCAATCCGACCGTCCGAAGAAAATGAAGTCATTATGCCCTCCCAAGCGAACGTTTTCTTTGAGCCGGACCCGATGTACCGGCCCGATGAAACGTTTCCAAATGACGCTATCAGTATAGCATAGCCGCTTCAAGGCGAGAGACCGCATTCCGACCAAAGTTGGGGGGTGGTCAAAAATACGAAGTATTTACAAGGGGGTGATTGGTCAAGCGGCCTGGCCGAGAGCTGATGACCGCCTCAAAGCGGCGGTGCGCACGTCTCGCGCAGCACCATCGCGCAGGGAAAGATGTGGCTCGCCGCGGCGTCGAGCGGCTCGCCGCCGATCAGCAGGTCGGTGGCGCAATTGGCGATCGCGGCGAGAGGCTGGGCGGCGGTTGTCAGGCGCGGTGCCACCAGATCGGAAATCAGGATGTCGTCGAAGCCGACGACCGACAGCCGATCCGGTACGGTGATGCGGCGGTCAAAGGCGGTTCGCAACACGCCGATCGCCTGCTGGTCCGAGCAGGCGAACACCGCCGTCGGTCTCGGGCCGTCGTCGGCGAGCAGCGCCTTGGCCGCCTCGCGTCCGCCTTCATAGTCGAAGGGCGCGGAGATTATGCAGGAGGCGGGATCGAGGCCGGCTTCGGCGAGGCGGGGCGCCATCACGTCCATGAAGCCGGCGAGGCGCTCGCGGGCGACGAAGGAATTCTCCGGGCCGGACAGGCAGGCGATGCGCCGGTGACCGAGCGATACCAGGTATTCCGCGGCCATCCGCGCCCCGGCCCGGTGGTCGGCGGCGACGAACGGGTGGCCGGCAATGCGGCGGTCGACGACGACCAGGCGTACGCCGTCGGGATTGGCGATCCTTTCGGCGCGGTTGCTCGGCACTAGGACCACGCCCTCGACCTTGCGGCGCGCGAGGTTGGCGATCAGCTCCGCCTCGCTATCGGCCTGTTCGTCGGAGCTGGCGAACAACACGCTGTAGCCGCGCTCCTTGGCGCGCAGCTCGATGTGTTGCATCAGTTCGGCGAAGAATGGATTGCGCAGGTCGGGGATGACCACGCCGAGCGTGCGATTGGTGCCTCGCCGCAAGCTCTGCGCGGCGGCGTCCGGCCGGAAACCCAGTTCGGCGATGACTTGCAGGACGGCGCGCTTCTTGGCCTCGGTAACCGATGGATGGCCGTTGACGACCCGTGACACCGTCCCAACGGACACGCCGGCTTTCCTGGCAACGTCGCGGATTGTCGTGCGCGGTTTCACGTTGGGCTCGGGGTTCGATTGCGCCGCTTATGCATAGCCCGACGGCCGGTGAATTCAACGGGATTTTCTCGGGAAAGGCCAAACGGAGCAAGGGGAGTTGCTTCCGGCGGGAAAGCCGGTGGAGGCGTCAGAACAGGTTGAGCTGCTGCGCCTGTTTACGTTTTCGTCCGGCGCCGGCGTCGCTGGCCATAAGGTCCGCGCCGATTTCCTTCAGGAAGGGCGAAGCCGGCAGCGCGCGCACTGCGCCGCGCCAGAACCGCTCCATGGCGCGGGTCAGGAACAGCCTGTCCTTGGCGCGGGTCATGGCGACGTAGAACAGCCGCCGCTCCTCGGCTTGCGTCGCCTCTTCCTCCGGCGTCGCGGCGCCCCATGAAAACGGCACCAGTCCCGCCTCCATGCCCACCACGAACACCACCGGAAATTCCAGGCCCTTGGCCGCGTGCATGGTCATGAGCGAGACGCGGTCGGCGCGCATATCGCGGAAATCGGCCTCGGTGGCCAGGGCCGCCGCCTCGGCGAGCCGGGCCGGATCGCCGGCCACCTGGTCCGATCCGGCGAGAACGGCCAGCCAGCCTCGCGCCTCGGCGAGCGAGGCCGCGTCGGTCCTTTCCGCCCGGCGGGCGTCTTCCGCCGCTTGCCCGACGCGTGCGGCAAGGTCCGGCCCCGCCGCCGTGCCCAGCCCTTCGAGGATCGCAATCACCCCGGGATGGCCGGCGATGGGAGCGGGCGAGCTTTTCATGAACGGGATGCCGGCGCGGTCGAAGGCGGTCCTGAGCGCCGCCGCCTGCGCGTCGGTGCGGTAGAGCACGGCGCAATCGGCAAAGCCGAGCGGCCGGCCGGCCGGCGCCTCACCACCCTTTCGATTGGCCGCGAGCATGTCGTGGCCGCCGAGCAGGTTCTCGATGGTCGCCGCGACGAAGTCCGCCTCCGCCGCCTCGCTTGCCGCCGCATGGGTCATGATCGGTTCGCCCATGGGGCGGGTCGGGGCTGCCGGGGGCGCGCCGATGAAGCCCGAGGCCGCCGTCACGATGGTGCCGGTCGAGCGGTAGTTGCGCGCGAGCCGAAGGGTCGCGGCGGCGGGAAAGTCGCGGCCGAAGCGCGTAAAGCAGGCGGCGTCGGCGCCGCGGAAGCCGTAGATCGCCTGGTCGGGATCGCCGATGACGCAGAAATTGCCGCTTTCTCCGGTCAGCAGCCGCAGCAGGCGATACTGCTGCTCGTCCACGTCCTGAAACTCGTCGGCGACGATATGCGGAAAGCGCGTCTGCCATGCGGCGGCGATTTCCGCGTCCTTGTCGAGAAGATCGGCCGACAACAGGACGAGATCGTCGAAATCGACCCATCCCTGCGCCCGCCCGATCCGGTCGAGCACGGCGCGGGCCGCCGCTTCCTCGTCCGTGCCTTGTGCGCCGCTGCGCTTGAGCACCGACACGGCCTTGAGCAGGCGGCCGGCGCGCGCGTCGCTGACGCCGAGCGCCTCGGCCAGTGCCGTCGTGCGCTCCGCCTCGTTGGCGATGCGGAAGTCCGCGGCGAGACCGGCGCGGTCGGCATGCGCGTGCAGGATGGCAAGGCCCAGCGAATGGAAGCTGTGCACCGCCACGGCGCCCGCCGTCTCGCCGAGAAGTCCGGCGAGCCGGGCGCGCAATTCCTCCGTCGCCTTGCGCGTGAAGGTGACGGCGAGGCAGGCGCCGGCCGGCACGCCGCGCTCCAGCACCAGATGGGCGATGCGGTGGGTGAGCATGCGCGTCTTGCCGGAGCCGGGCCCGGCGATCACCAGGAGCGGCCCGTCGACGGCCTCGGCGGCGCGCGCCTGGTCGGAGTCGAGCCCGGCGAGAACGCCGCTGCGGCCCGATGGCTGGATCGCGGCAGGGGCTTCAGGGGAGGCCGGCGCTTGCCCCGGCGCCTCGCCCTTCGCGGCCGGTTTCGCCTGGCGGGCGCGGCTGAGGAGCGGCGCCTCGAACAGGAGCTGGCTTCCGGCGAGGCGGTCCAGTTCCCCGTCCTCGAACAGCCGGATGACGCCATATTCGCCGTCGTAGCCGGCTTGCCGGATGACCTCGCCGGAGCGCAGCCGCGTCACGGCCTCGCCGAGCAGCGGATGCACCTTCGCCACATCCTCGGCCGGTAGCTCCTCCAGCAGGGCAAGCTCCGGCCCGAGCGCGGCAATCGTCCGGTCGTAGGTGTGGGACACGGCTTTCGAGGCGACGCCGCTGCCGACGATCTCCGACAGGGGCACCAGGCTCGCCACGGCGCCCGCCGTTGCCGGCGGCACCACTTCGGCCTCGCTGCGGTCGGCGAGCGCCTCGATGCGATGGGCCACGCCAATGGTGAGGGGCCGCCCGCAGACCGGGCAGCGGCCGCCCATCGCGATGGTTTCCCTGGGGTCGAGCCGCACACCGCAGGCGCGGTGGCCGTCCATATGGTACTTGCCCTCTTCGGGGAAGAATTCGACCGTGCCGACATAGCCCTCGCCGGTCTCCAGCGCGCGGCGGATGGCGAAATAGTCCGGCTCGCAGGAAAAGCGCGTCGCTTCGCGGCCGAGCTTGCCGGGCGAATGGGCGTCGGAATTGGAGATGAGGCGGAAGCGGTCGAGCGAGGAAATACGCCAGTTCATGGCCGGATCGGACGACAGTCCCGTCTCCACCGCGAAAATATGCCCGGCGAGGTCGCCATAGCACTCATCGATCGAGTCGAAGCCCGATTGCGAGCCGAGCGCCGCGAACCATGGCGTCCAGATATGGGCGGGGACGAGATAGGACTCCGGTCCCGATTCCAGCGCGATCTCCAGAAGGTCGCGCGAGTCGAGGCCGAGGATCGGGCGGCCGTCCGAGGCGATGTTGCCGATGCGCGCCAGGCTCGCCGCCAGCCGGTCGGCGGCGTCGAGATCGGCGGCATAGATCAGATGGTGGATCTTCCGGGTTTTGTCGCCTTTCTTGTAGATGGTCGAGATCTCGGTGCACAGCATGAAGGAGACCGGCCGCCGGCAGGCGGGCGGCAGCGTTTCCCACAGCGCCGCTTCGATTTCCGGCCTGAGGCGAAACAGCCCGTTGCCCTCGGGCACCAGCTTGTCCTTGATCTCGGCGAGCCAGACCGGGTGTACGCAGTCGCCGGTGCCGACCACCCGCACGCCCTTGCGCGCCGCCCACCAGAACAGACGCTCTAGATCGAGATCCCGGCTCGTCGCCCGGGAATATTTCGAGTGGATATGCAGATCGGCGTGGAAAGTCATGGGGCAGCGTCATTCATCTTGCGAAGGGCGGGAACAAATCCACGTCATGAAGAACGTTGCCACGGTGCATCCCTCCTCCTGACGACTCGGAATGAATAATGCACCATTGCAGGCCATCGACAACCCGCTCGCCACGAAGTCGGTCCCAAGCGTCCAGGCTGGGCGGGACCATTATGCGGGCCGAGAACGACTCGGAGAGCTGCGTTTGGGCCGTAGCCTTACGAAATGACGCCTGAAATCGGCCGAAACTTCATGAAATTACAACGAGGCGGGTCCCGTCATGAAAAAGAAAACCATCGAGGAAACTCCAAGAGGCGAGCTCTCCGCCGACCAGCCGCTCGATGCGGCGATCAAGAGGCACGCCGATTGGCGTGGCGCGACGCTCGCCAAAATCCGCAGCCTCATCAGGGAGGCCGACCCCGAGGTGGTCGAGGATGTGAAGTGGCGCAAGCCGTCGAACGACATGCGTGGCGTTCCGGTGTGGGAGCACGACGGCCTCGTCTGCACCGGCGAGACCTACAAGACGGCGGTGAAACTGACCTTCGCCAGAGGGGCGGCGCTCGACGACCCGTCCCGCCTGTTCAACGCCGGTCTCGATGGCGGCACGCGCCGCGCCATCGACATCCATGAGGGCGAGGAGATCGACGAGGCGGCGTTCAAGGCGCTGATCCGCGCCGCGGTGGCGGAGAACAAGGAAGTTGGCGCTCGCAAGAAGTCGAAGGCAAAGCGATGAGCGACGGTGAAATCCGCTCCGTCGTCGTCGACGCGACATCCCGCATCCGCCGGAAAAGGTCTGGCGCGCGCTCACCCAGCCGCACTTGATCGCCGAGTGGCTGATGGACAACGACTTCGTGCTCGCCGTCGGCCACCGCTTCAACCTGCGGGGCGAATGGGGCGGCGTGCTGGACTGCGAGGCTCTCGCCGTCGGGCCGCCCGGGACGCTGTCCTACACCTGGAACCACGCGCACAGCGACCCGGCTTTCGGCCTAACCAGCGTGGTGACCTTCACGCTCACGCTGACACGCACCGGCACGCACCTGCGCATGGAGCAAAAGGGATTTTCCGCCCCGATCAGCGCCAAGCCTTTGGTTGGGCCAGGCAGGGCTGGCAGGCCTTTCTCGGCAAGTTGGAGCAGGTTGCTTCGCAGCTCGACTAAGGCGCGTTGCGGTGTGCAATCAGCGGTTTATGGCGGGCTGAAGACGAGGAATCGGAGAACTGCATCTCCGCTATAGCCCTCCAGAATTGAGGCAAGGGCGAATAGCTTCCATTGATGGGAAGCTGTCGGTCTGCTCCCGGCCCTAAGCTGCCGATCGTATCAAGCGGCAGCTAAGGTCCGGAGGCAAGCCTATAGCGGGCAACCCCCTGTAACTTTAGGTCAAGGCTGCCACCCGCTACGCATGACGCAGAAATCTCTTTTGAAACCAGCTTGTTGATCTATGCTTCAGCGCCTACCTTCGGCCGCGTTCCGCGCCTTCATTGACTTTTTCAAGGCACGCGCAGGGGCTGAGGCTGCGCAAAGGATGGCATGAGGGACCGATGCATCTCCACTGGACACTTTGCGCATGAGGGGTGCGACTACGCTTCATCTAGATGAGGTTCAACATCGCTTTCGGCGAAGGTCTGACGGATGGCCACGCGATAGCGTTTAGGTGCCCTTCCCGTCACACGCTTGAACGCGGCACTGAATGCATTCTCCGAGGTATAGCCTACAGACGAGGCAACCGCCGCGAGCGGCTTGTTGCTTTCCTTGAGCGCGCGTTCGGCCAGTCGCATCCGCCATTCCGTCAGATAGGTCAGCGGCGGGACGCCGGCGACAGACTTGAAATAGACCGCGAACACCGTCCGCGACATGCCCGCCGCCTTCGCCAGCTCGGCCAGGTGCCAATCTCGGCGAGGGTCGCCGTGGATCAGTTTGATGGCCGGGGCAATGCGGGGATCACAGATGGCCCGCAGCCGGCCAACCGCCATTTCGTCCTTTCCCCCAACATAGACGCGCAGGATTTCGAGGAACATGAGCTGCGCCAGTTGCGCCGTGGCGAAGTGCGCGCCGAGCCGTCCCTGTTGATGTTCCCTCACAAGCTGCTCTATCAGCCATTCCAGCGTGCCAGCTTCGGGCATGTTGGCGGGAAGGTGGACTGTAGGCGGCAAGCTGTCGAGCAGAAGCCGCCCGGCCTCATTGTCGATCAGCACATGCCCGCCCAAGAACAGGAAATCATCGCCATCGGCTATGTTGATGATTTCGCATGTCCCGCTCGCGAAAACCTGTTCGGCATCGAGCATGGGAGCAGACAGGTCGCTTGCGAGCACGAACGGCCGTTGGGTGGCGAGCAGGAACACATCACCCTGTCGTAGCCGGATAGGCTCGCCCATGCCGTCGATCACCAGCCAACATTCACCCTTGGCGGGAATGAAAAACTTGATCTTGTCTGGACGCGGAAAGCGGATCGCCCATTTGCCGCCAGCGGTGAAGCCACCCGAGGTGGCGGAGCGGACGCGCACGAGGGATAGAATGCTCGAGAAAGGATCGTCTTCGCTCATTTTCGAACTATCGCGTTGCTATTGCGGACGGTCAAGCATTCTCCGTTCGTACTCGCAAGGCTATCTCCGTCCGAAACGGCCACAGGAGATAGACTATGAGCCAGCAGAAGCCGCTCGGAACCGGATTCGGCCGAGCATCCACGACCGCCGATGTTATCAAGGGCATCGACCTTTCCGGAAAAACCATCATCGTGACCGGCGCGAACGCCGGTCTCGGCCAGCAAACAGCGAGGACGCTGGCCGGCGCTGGCGCGCATGTGGTCGCCGTCGCGCGGAACCCGGACAAGGCGTGCGCCGCGCTGGAAGGTGTCGCCAATGTTGAGTTCGACACGCTCGACCTATCGGACTCGGCATCGATACACGCATTTGCCGACCGCTTTCTCGCCTCGGGGCGACCGCTGCATGTGCTCATCAACAACGCCGGCATCTTCTGCCGCCCGTTCGCGCTCGACGGACGCGGGATCGAATCCCACTTCGCGATCAATCATCTTGGGCATTATGAGCTGACCGTGCGCCTCTGGCCGGCTCTTAAAAAGGCCGGCGGCGCGCGCGTCGTCACGGTCAGCTCGCTCGCGCACCGCATTACAGGCGTGGACTTTGAAGACATTAATTTCGAGAAGCGCGAGTATCAGCCGATCCTAGGCTATGCGCAGTCGAAGACGGCCAATGTTCTGTTCGCCGTCGAACTGGACCGGCTCGGCCAATCCGACAATATCCGTTCCTTCGCCATTCATCCCGGCGTGGTCGTTCAGACGGACATCATCAATCACTTCAGCGAGGAAGAACGCCGGGGCGTCGGGGAATGGACCGAGGACGGCCGCCCGGTGGTCAATGCGGAACAGGGCTACAAGTCGATCCCGCAAGGTGCCGCAACATCGGTTTGGGCGGCCACGAGTCCGCAGCTCCACGGCTTGGGCGGCGTCTATTGCGAAAGTTCCGATATAACTCCGGTCCTGACGCCCGAACAGGTCGCAAGCTGGGGCGGCATTGCCGCCGATCCCTCCCACCCTGCCGGGGTGATGGATTTCGCGATTGATCCCGAGGCCGCAGGGCGCTTGTGGGCACTCAGCGAGAACCTGACTGGCACCCGCCTTTCCTAACGCAGCATCTTGGCCGCCCGAAGCTGGAGGCCAATCACCTATTCGCAACCCGGAACGGAGACCTAGACATGACCACTCCCCAAACCCCAATCAATTCCGGCTTCACGGCATGGTCCACAACCTCGCACGTCATCAAGGGCATCGACCTCGTTGGCAAGGTGGCGATCGTCACTGGCGGCTATTCCGGACTCGGCCGCGAAGCCGCTCGCACCTTCCTGTCGGCCGGTGCGCGCGTCATCGTGCCGGCGCGTGACGTAGAGCGCGCCCGCAAGGCGCTCGACGGCCTACCCGGCGTCGAGATCGAGGAAATGGACCTGCTCGACCCCGCCTCGATAGACGCTTTCGCCAAGCGGTTCCTCGATTCCGGCCTGCCTCTCGACATGCTGGTCAACAGCGCCGGCATCATGGCGCTTCCCGAACGCACGCTCGACGCGCGCGGCTACGAGCTGCAATTCGCCACCAACCATCTCGGCCATTTCCAGCTTACCGCCCGGCTCTGGCCGGCGCTGAAGGCCACGCCGGGCGCTCGCGTCGTGTCGGTGTCCTCAATGGGGCATCGGTTCTCGCCGGTCATCTTCGACGATCTCACTTTCGAGAACCGCCCCTATGAGCCGTGGTCGGGCTACGGCCAGTCGAAAACCGCCAACATTCTGTTCGCGGTCGAGCTGGACGCGCGCGGCCAGACCGACGATGTGCGGGCCTTCTCCCTGCATCCGGGCGGCATCCCCGGAACCGGCCTCGAAAAGCATGTGCCGCGCGCCGACCTGATCGCCGCAGGCGTCATTGACGAGAACGGCGTCCCTCAGATCAACCCGGCCAAAGACCTCAAATCGTTCCCGCAGGGCGCGGCCACCCATGTCTGGTGCGCGACCAGCCCGCAGCTCGACGGCAAGGGCGGCGTGTTCTGCGTCGATTCTGAAATTGCGCCGCTGATGGATGCCGCTCCCGAGAACTTCTCTATGGCAGAGAGCCAGTCCGGGCACCGAGATAACGGCGTCGCCCCGTATGCCGTCGATCGCGAGGCCGCAAAGCGGCTTTGGGAAGTCAGCGAGCAGTTGACCGGCGTGCAGTTCGCGATTTGATCGCTCGGCTGACTCCGACTGCTGGCCGGGGTGCCGCCAGCGCATAGACGCAAATGCGGCACGCTACAGACCGCCGACTGCCCTCCATGGTTCGCTTAATTCCGGGGCCTTGAGTGCCCCGGAATCCACCCGAACCACGGAGGATTCCATGTGTGCGGCGCCGACGAATCCACGCCAGACGGCCGGGAACGCCGCAGGTCGCCGCACCTATATCGGCGAGCATCGATTCAATCGCCGCTCCAACAAGAGTGAGGTGAAGCCCGAGGAAGAAGTCGTCACCGTCGCGGTGCCGCCGCTGATCGACCTTGAGACCTTCGCTCGCCTCGCTACTGGCTCGTCGGCAGGAGAGCATCGAGCGGCGCAGCCAGCACATCGCCGAATTGAACCAGCGCGCGACCGAGGCCGACAACCGCCTCAAGTGGCTCTACGACGCGATTGAGGCCGGTTCGCTCGGACCGGCGGAATCCGCCCTCGGCGAGCGGATCGCGGACCTTACCGCGTTACGGGATCAGGCGCGGGCAGACGCGGCAAGGACCGAGGCCATGCTGAAAAGCTCGGTCCATCAGGGCCTCACAGGGGCGGCCGTGCGGGAACTGACGAGCGTCGAGGTCGCGGACGACGCGATCTACATCAAAGGCAGCAAAAGCACCCTGTTGAGGACGCTGATAGCCACTAATGGAGGGAAATCGGCGGGAACGGCGTTCCCGGTTTTATATCAAAGTGGCGGAGAAGGAGGGATTCGAACCCTCGATAGGGTTGCCCCTATACACGCGTTCCAGGCGTGCGCCTTAAACCACTCGGCCACCTCTCCGTACGGCCGGCGCCCCGGCTCGTGGCCGCGCACTATAGCGATGTTCGTTGGGAGCGCAAGAGGGGGAAGCCGCTCTTGGAAAAACTTCGCCCGGCAAGGTGGAGATTCAGTGCCAACTCTTTGTTTTTATAAGCTCACTTGCGCCGGAAAGGAGGGTCGAAAAGCCGCCGCCCATCACTTGGAGGGACGTGTCGGCCGGTCCCCAAGCGCTGCGGCACCGGCCCGGCCGGGCCTTTATGCCCAAAGCCGCGAAGCCGGCGGATTCTCGCCGTCGATCGCCTGCCGCACGCTGTCGATGCGCCGCATCAGCTCGCCGGATATGCGCGTCTGCAGGGCGTTGAGCACGGTCTCGGCGACGGCGCGGCGATCGGCCTTCCGCTCGATCAGCGCCGGGTCGCGCAGCGGCCAGCGCAGCGTCACGTATTCGGCGAGGCGAGCGCAGTCGGACTCGGTCCAGGTGACGGTGGCGAGGTCGACGACGATATGCGGCCGCAGCCCGCCCGGCAGGGCGAAGATCGTCCACGACTTCGGCTCGAGGCCATCGGTGGGAATGGCGCGCTGGGTGAGCGCCTGCGCGGCTTCCGGCAGCAGGGCGGCGGCCGGCCGGCTGCCGGCGCTGAAGGCGCGGATGCGCGTGTCGCCGCGCTGATTGAGCAACGCCTCGGCCATCAAGCTGGTCGCGCTGTTGGTTTCGCACAGAAACAGCACATCGACGGTTTGCATCCTGAACAAGCCCCTGACGCTCGAAGGTGTCGCCAAAGCCATCGTCCCGCCTCTCTTCGTCACGCCCTGCGAGGGCGCCACCAACCCGTTCGGGCGGCGGTGCCCCAAGCACTCCTCTGCGCCTTGCCGATGGAGTCTCCATGACGTTTCCGAGACAGGCCGATGACGCGCCTCTCGGAAAACGCAAATGCATAAAGCGCGCCACCAAGCCGCATTTTTCGGACAAGCGGCCTAGACTAAAGTCCAAGCCATTCATCTTTAAAGCGGAATCGGCGCGACACCGGCTGGCGAAAGGGGAGGTATTATCTCCGGAGGGCGGCTTCAAGCCCGCCGAAGGGCGAAGTGCGTCTGTCGCTTCGCCCGGCCTGGCGCCGTTGCCGGCGATATATCGCCGCCACCTTTGATGGCTTTCTGGGCAACGGGTGGCCGCAAAGGCGGTCAGGAGGCCGGCATTTCCAAAGCCGAGGCCACGGTTCCCACCGTCGTCGTCGCGGCGGCATTTTCCACAGCGGCATGCTCGGCAAGGGCGGCGAGAGCCTCGGCGAAGAGGGCGGCGAAGACCAGGCTGACGAAAAGTTTACGAACGAACATATTCCAGGCTTCCAGGGCCGCCGGACAATCCGGCGGTGATGGTCTTCAGACCATGGGAAGCCGCCGCCAATGCGGTGGAAAGGGGACGGAAGCAGGTCGCGGACAAGGTGTTGTCGCGGCGACGGCAAAAAGGCGGCGCCGGCATGGGCCGGGCCGCCTTTCAGGCCATAGGGTGAGCCGAGGGTCAGATCTGCCGCTCGACCAGCATCTTCTTGATCTCGGCGATGGCCTTCGCCGGATTGAGTCCCTTGGGGCAGGTCTGGGTACAGTTCATGATGGTGTGGCAGCGATAGAGGCGGAACGGGTCCTCGAGATTGTCGAGACGTTCGCCGGTCGCCTCGTCGCGGCTGTCGATCAGCCAGCGATAGGCCTGCAGCAGGATGGCCGGGCCGAGATAGCGGTCGCCGTTCCACCAGTAGCTCGGGCAGGAGGTGGAGCAGCAGGCGCAGAGAATGCACTCGTAGAGGCCGTCGAGCTTCTGCCGGTCGTCATGGCTCTGCAGCCATTCGGTCTCCGGCGTCGGCGACGAGGTGTGCAGCCACGGCTCGATCGACTTGTGCTGGGCATAGAAATGGGTGAGATCGGGCACCAGGTCCTTCACCACGTTCATGTGCGGCAGCGGGTAGACCTTGATCGGCCCGGAAATCTCGTCCATGCCCTTGGTGCAGGCGAGCGTGTTCATGCCGTCGATGTTCATGGCGCAGGAGCCGCAGATGCCCTCGCGGCAGGACCGGCGGAGCGCCAGCGTCGGATCGATCTTGTTCTTGATCCAGAGCAGCGCGTCGAGCACCATCGGGCCGCAGTCGTCGAGATCGACGAAGAAGGTGTCGAGCCGCGGGTTGCGGCCGTCCTCCGGGTCCCAGCGGTAGATGCGGAACTCGCGGACGTGCGTCGCACCCTCCGGCTTCGGCCAGACCTTGCCGGCCTTGATCTTCGAGTTCTTCGGCAGCGTGAGCTGAACCATGGGATCATCCTGCGTTCTTGGGTCTGTGGTCAACGTAAAATCTAGAAATTTTTCCCCATCTCTAGATAATACTTGTCGGATGGATCTCGGATCAGAAAGGTTGTTGTTTTTTCTTTATCATCATTCAAGAAGTACATGATTTTTATTTTGTCTTTTGAGATAAAGAAAAGATCGAAATCCTGTTTGCCCCATGCGACGTCGTATTGGTCTAACTTGAGAGCGCCCTTGCGAGGAACGCTGTATCTTCCCCCGCCGTCTAGACCTTCATCGCCATACCATACAACGTGCAAGAAGCGCCCTTCGCCATCGAAACAAACCTTATCGCCATAAGGACGCTGGACCCCTTCGCCAGGCTCAGCAATCAGCGCCCCGCCAAAGTCGCCGTAGTAGATATTCGTCCAGCACCCCACCAGATGGGCCTTATTGGCTTGGCTGACAGGAATTCCAGGAACATCCGCATCGGCTTTTGCCGCGGCGGGTAGAGGTGAGGGCTGGTTTGGCGTGGTGCAGCCAGCAGTCGCGATTGTCGCCGACAGCATGCATACAGTTCCGAAACTCAGCCTCGCCCTTGGCATTTGAACTTTCCAATCGCCCGGCCATCAATCTCACAGGTGCACGTCGCCGAGCATCTCAATCCTTCGATAGGAACTCTGCCTTTACGTATCCGCTACAGCTAACGGCCAAGCCGCCGTAAACGTCGACCTCGGCGATATCTCCTTGCCGCCCAACAACTCGCACCTTTGCGCCTGGCTTGGCGAGGCAGTTAACGTGCTGCCAGTCTTCGGTGGAAGCTGTACCCATGGACGATTCGGCGTGCCGCGCAAACTGGGGCGTTTCCCAAACGCCAACCTCGTTGAGCATCCGTGTCAAATGGTCGCCGGGCGACCGAAGACGGAACTCTTCGCCGGGGCGGTTGGCACAGGAAGCGAGCAGTAGGCTAACTAAGCCGAGAGCGATGAGAGCGATCTTTGTCATCAGTACACGCGCGCCTTCGGCTTGATGTAGTCGATCTCGGAGGTCATCGTGTAGGCGTGCACCGGTCGGTAATCGAGGCCGACGGTCCTCGCGCCGACATCGATCGAGGCCAGCGTGTGCTTCATCCACTCGCCGTCGTCGCGGTTGGGATAGTCCTCGCGGGCGTGGGCGCCACGGCTTTCCTTGCGGTTGAGCGCGCCTTCCATGGTGACGACGGCCTGGACGATCAGGTTTTCGTATTCCAGCGCCTCGGTCAGGTCGGTGTTCCAGATCAGCGAGCGGTCGGTGGTCTTGAGATCGTCGCCGGCCGCCCAGCAGCCGTGGATCAGCTTGACGCCTTCCTCCAGCACCTCGCCGGTGCGGAACACGGCACAGTTCGACTGCATGGTCTTCTGCATCGACAGCCGGAGCTCGGCGGTCGGCGTCGAGCCTGAGGCGTGGCGCACGCGGTCGAGCCGCTCGAGGGCATTGAGCCCGGCGTCCTTCGGCAGGTCGGCGATGCGGCCGCCCTTGTCGATCGTCTCGGCGCAGCGGTGGCCGACGGCGCGGCCGAACACCACGAGGTCGATCAGCGAGTTGGAGCCGAGGCGGTTGGCGCCGTGCACCGACACGCAGGCCGCCTCGCCGACCGCCATCAGGCCCGGCACGATTCGGTCCGGGTCACCGTCCACCTTGGCCAGCACCTCGCCGTGATAGTTCGTCGGGATGCCGCCCATGTTGTAGTGAACGGTCGGCAGCACCGGGATCGGCTCGCGCGTCACGTCGACGCCGGCGAAGATCTTGGCGCTCTCCGAGATGCCCGGCAGGCGCTCGGCCAGGATCGCCGGGTCGAGATGGTCGAGGTGCAGGTAGATGTGGTCCTTGAGCTTGCCGACGCCGCGTCCCTCGCGGATCTCCATGGTCATCGACCGCGAGACGACGTCGCGGCTGGCAAGGTCCTTGGCCGACGGCGCATAGCGCTCCATGAAGCGCTCGCCCTCGGAATTGGTCAGATAGCCGCCTTCGCCGCGCGAGCCCTCGGTGATCAGGCAGCCGGCGCCGTAGATGCCGGTCGGGTGGAACTGCACGAATTCCATGTCCTGCAGGGCCAGCCCGGCGCGCAGCACCATGGCGTTGCCGTCGCCGGTGCAGGTATGGGCCGAGGTGCAGGAGAAATAGGCGCGGCCGTAGCCGCCGGTCGCCAGCACCGTCTGGTGGGCGCGGAAGCGGTGGATCGCGCCGGTTTCCATGTCGAGGGCGACCACGCCGCGGCAGGCGCCGTTCTCCATGATCAGGTCGATGGCGAAATACTCGATGAAGAACTCGGCCGAATGCCGGAGCGCCTGGCCGTACATGGTGTGCAGCATGGCGTGGCCGGTGCGGTCGGCGGCGGCGCAGGTGCGCTGGGCGATGCCCTCGCCGAAGTTGGTGGTCATGCCGCCGAACGGCCGCTGGTAGATCTTGCCTTCCTCGGTGCGCGAGAAGGGCACGCCCCAATGCTCCAGCTCGTAGACGGCGGCCGGCGCGTTGCGCACCAGATACTCGATGGCATCCTGGTCGCCCAGCCAGTCGGAGCCCTTGACGGTGTCGTACATGTGCCAGCGCCAGTCGTCCGGCCCCATGTTGCCGAGCGAGGCGGCGACGCCGCCCTGGGCGGCCACGGTGTGCGAGCGGGTGGGGAACACCTTGGTGATGCAGGCGGTGGAAAGGCCCGCCTCCGAGGCGCCGACCACCGCCCGGAGGCCGGCGCCGCCGGCGCCGACCACCACCACGTCGAAGGTATGGTCGATGAACTGATAGGCGCGGCCGCCGACGTTGAAGGCGGTCTGCTTGCCGCCGGCATTCTCTGAGGCAACGGCCATGGTCAGGCTCCGAAGGTGATCTTGATGAGCGCCACGGCCGAGGCGATGCCGACCAGCGCCGAGAAGAAGGAATTGGCCATCAGCGCCAGGACCCGCAGCAGCGGTTGGTTGACGTAGTCCTCGATGATCACCTGCATGCCGATCTTCATGTGCCAGACGCTGACGCCCAGGAAGGCGAGCATCAGCACGGCGACGAAGGGATTGCCGAGCGTGGCGATCACCGCGCCGTAGTCGTCGCCCTGCAGCTTGACGAGCAGCACGACGTAGACGAGCGCCAGCAGCAGCGCGGCGACGCCGGTCACCCGCTGCTGCCAGAAATGCCCGGTGCCGGACTTGCCCGAGCCGAAGCCGCGGGCGTGCTTCAGCGACGTCTGGAAGCGGAAGGACTTGCTCATGGCGGACCTCAGGCGAAGATGAAGGCGGCGACGGCGACGACACCCGTCAGCAGAAGGCCGGCCACGAGGTTGAACAGGGCCATGCGGTCGGCGGTCTTCTTGTCGAAGCCGTAGCCGAGGTCCCAGATGAAATGGCGGACGCCGCCGATGGCGTGATGGATCAGCGACCAAACGAGCCCCAGCAGGATCAGGCGGCCGAGCCAGCTCTGATAAAGGCCGTCGACGCGGGCGAACCACTCCGGCCCGCTCGCCGCCGCCACCAGCCAGACGGCGACGAACACCGTGCCGACGTAGAGGAAGCCGCCGGTCATGCGGTGGACGATCGACATCGCCATGGTCAGGATGAAGCGGAAGACCTGGAGATGCGGCGAGAGCGGGCGGGAAGCCGCCAGGCGGGCGTCGGCCATCGGATGATGTTCCCTCATGAGACGGGAGACGGACGCTCCCTTGGCGCGGCCTCCTGACGCTAACGTCAACGTCAAGAGGCAGCAAAGGCCTGAGTCGTAAGTACCTTCTCGGAGGGGAGGCGTCAAAGCCAAATCGCCGGCCCGCCGATGCAAAACGATAAAGTCCGGGCCGTTTCCGGCGAGCCCGCCCGGCGGCTTTGCCGAAATCGCGGCAGAATGATCAATCAGCGTGTTTCGGCTGTTTGTCAAAAAGCGAAATGTCCTAGGTGTAAATACGACTATATGCCTAGGACTGTTCGCCATTCCGGCACGCCGGCCGGATCGAAAGTTCTAGACGGAAGGCGCCGGGTTCCCGGCCGCGGCGTCGAGCCGGTCGATGGTGTCGACAAGCTCGGTCCGGTAGTCGCCGCCCTCCAGGCAGTGCGAGGCTTCCGGCAGCAGGCGATAGAGCGGTGGCGACGGCAGCCGCTCGACGAATTCCCGGACGTTCTCCGGCGGCGCCACGATGTCCCTGGCGCCGGCGAACACGGCGACCGGCAGCGCCAGCCGATCGATCACCGTGAAGATGTCGTGGCGGGGCCATTCGTCGAGGGCGCGCGGCACCTCGCGCCGGAGGTTGGCGATGCCGTCCGGATGGTATTTTGCGCGCGCCTCGATCTGGCGGGCGCCGGAGGTGAAGGGCGAGACCAGCAGCAGGTGAGCGACCCGCCCGGCATATTCCCCGGCGGCGAGACGGGCGACGGCATAGGCGCCCATCGAATGGCCGCAGAGGGCGAGGTGGGCGCCGCTCCAGCCCAAAGTGGCGGCATTGGCGAGAGCCCAGTCGATGGTGCGGCGCACGTCGCGCACATGGTTTTCCAGGAAGAAATCGGCCTCGCCGCCGGCGCTGCCGTTCCAGGCCGAGGCGCAGCAGTCGGGCGACACGACGATGTAGCCGCGCGTCCGGTAGGCGTCGATCAGCTTCTGCATGTGCGGCGCCTGCGCCGCGCCGTTGCGGCCGTGGGCGGTGATCGCCAGGCGGGGAGAGGGCGCGTCGGCGCGCCACAGTTCGAGGCTCATGCGGGCGTCGGCGGCGTCGGGGTCATCCGACGCACCGAGCGGAACGATGTCCGGCGTCATGCGACGGCGGCCTTGTCGATGTGCGGGCTCGCGAAGCCGAGCCGCGCCAGGCCGGCCAGCACTTCCGGCGCCGACATGAACAGCGTCCAGATGAGCGCGGACCGGTGGTTCTCGATCATCACCACGATCGGTCCCTGGTCGATGGCGAGATGGCTCGCCGCCACCCAGTTCCGGCCGGGCGAGAAGGCGTCGGCAAAGCCGCGCGGCCCGAACAGCCGTCCGTCCATGGCCGTCAGGAATCCCCGCAGCGCCGCCATCGCCTCCCTGGGCACGTAAGGGACGGAAGCGAGGGCCGCCGTCGGCGTGATCACGCCGGTGTCGTTGGTCGGCGAATGGGCGTTGTAGCCGTCGAACGTGTCCGACGCCGTCAGCCCCCAGCAGTCCGGGCCATAGCCTTCGAAGCCGCCGGGATTGGTGATGCAATGGGCGCGATTGACCAGTGCATGCGCCGTATTCTGGGCGAAATAATCGGCATAGGCGTCGGAAAGGCCGCGCGGATCGAGGCCCAGGAAGGAATAGTGGGCGAAGAACAGCGGCCCGCCGTAGTCGGGACCAAGTGGTAATGTGACGCCGCCGTAGTTGCGGCCGTTCAGGAAGTCGCGTCCCTTGGCCCAGGACTGGTGATAGGTGGAGACCGGCACCGGATGCGTCGGCGAGGCGGCGGCCAGCAGATGGGTGATCAGGCACTCGTTCCAGCCGGTGATCGGATGGTTCATGGCAAAGCCATGGACGGGGCTCCAGTGCCAGAGCAGGGCGCCGTCGGCCCGGAGGTGATGGCTCCATTGCACGCCGCGCCACAGCCGGTCGATGCGGGCGGCCAGGTCGGGCCGCGTCGGGATCAGCCACTGGCGCGCCGTCAGGAGGCCGGCCATCAGGAAGGACGTTTCGACGAGATCGCCGCCGTCGTCCCTTTCGCCGAAAGGAATGGCCTTGCCGGTTTCCCCGTTCATGAAATGCGGGAAGACGCCGTGGAACCGGTCCGCCCCGTCGAGGAAATCGACGATCCTGCCAATGCGCCCGACGACCTCCTCCCGGACGAGAAAGCCGCGCTCGGTGCCGGCGATCAATGCCATGACGCCGAAGCCGGTGCCGCCGGTGGTGACCGTGTTGTCGGGGGAATAGCCGAAGGCGTCGTTGTCGCGCTCGCGCGCCATGCCGCTGACGGGATGGCCGTACTCCCAGAAATAGCTCAGCGTTGCCTGCTGCACGAGGTCCATCAGGGCGTCGTCGCTCATCGCCGCGACGCTAGCGGGCGAGTGGGTCATGACCGTCTTCCCCCGGACTGTGGCCGGTCCCAGGTGACGCGCACCGCCTGGGTCTCGCGGGAATTGGGGCCGACGTGGATATCGAAGGCGCCGCTCTCCGAGCGCCGGCGCGTATCGGTGACCGTCTCGGCCACCGAGAAATCGAGATCGTCGGCGGTGACGGTGAAGCCGACCGTCTCGGCGGCGCGGGCGGCGAGCGCTATCTTGCGGAACGCCTTCAGCTCTTTGACCGGCCGGCTGAGGCTTGCCACGGGATCGCCGATGTAGAGCTGCACCGTCTCCAGCGTCGGGCGATCGCCGAGGTTGGTGACGGTGAGCGTCACGGCGAGCCGGTCGTCGCCGGTGAGCTGCGTCCGGTCGGCGCGCGGCGCGCCATAGGCCACCTTGCCGTAGCCGAGGCCGAAGCCGAACGGGTAGAGCCCGTCGTTCTGCGCCACGTCGTCGGGCAGGTCGACATAGCCGGAGGTGAACTTCTGGAAGCGGCCGGGCGTCGGCCGGCCGGTCGGCCGGTGGGCGTAGGTGACCGGCACCTGGCCGACGGAGTAGGGAAAGGTCGCCGGCAGGCGGCCGGACGGTTCGGTCTTGCCGAACAGCACGTCGGCGAGGCCATGGCCGACCTCGGTGCCGCCGAACCAGGCGACGAGCAGCGCATCGGCGAGCAGCGCCTCCTCGGCGAGCGCCAGCGGCCGGCCGGTCATGACGACGACGATGAGCGGCTTGCCCGTCGCCTTCAGGGCCCGCAGCAGCTTCTTCTGCGGCTCGGGGATGGAAAGGTCGGTGCGCGAGGAGGATTCGCCGGAATACTCCCGCGCCTCGCCGACCACGGCCACCGTGACGTCGGCCTCCGAAGCGACGGCGACCGCCTCGGCGATCATCGCCTCGGGTGACCGAACGTCGACGACGACCGACAGATCCTTCCAGTCGTGGACGTTGAGGCGGCTGGCGAGCCAGGGCTCGTCGACGATGTTGGCGCCCTTGGCGGTCCTGATGCTGACCGCGTCGCCCGCCGCCTCGCGCAGCCCGTCGGCGATGGGAACGACGGTGTTGGGCGAGCCGGCGACCGCCCAGGTGCCGTTCATGTTGACGCGGTCGAGGGCGAAGGGGCCGATCAGGGCGATGGCGCCGATCCTGCCGCTCTCTGGCGCCGGCAGCGGCAGAAGGTCGCCGTCGTTCTTGAGGACGACCGTGGCGGCGGCCACCGCCGCGCGGGCGAGCTGCCGGTTGCCGGCGGTCAGGATGGGTTGCGAGGCGCGGCCCCAGTCGAGCCGGTGGTAGGGATCGTCGAACAGGCCGAGCTTCAGCTTGGCTTCGAGCACGCGGCGGCAGGCGGCCGTTATCTCGCTCTCCTCGATCAGCTCGGCCCTGACGCTGTCCTCCAGCGTTTCGAGATAGGTCTCCGACACCATGTCCATGTCGACGCCGGCCGAAAGACCGAGGCGGGCGGCGTCGGCCCGGTCGGCCGCGACGCCGTGGGCGATCAGCTCGAGGATGCCGGTATAGTCGGCGACGACCAGGCCGCCATAGCCGAGCTGGTGGCGGAACAGCTCGGTGATGACGGCGCGGTTGGCGTGCATCGGCATGCCGTTCAGCGTGTTGAAGGAGGCCATGACCGAGCCGGCGCCGGCCCGCATGCCGGCGATGAAGGGCGGCAGCACCACGTCGTGCAGCGCGGCGGGGGAGAGGTCGACCGCGTCGTAATCCCGGCCGCCCATGCCGCCGCCATAGCCGCAGAAATGCTTGAGGCAGGCCATCACCGCATCGGGGCGCGAAAGATCGTCGCCCTGGTACCCCTCGACCATCGCCTCGGCGAAGCGGCTGGCGAGGAACGGGTCTTCGCCGGGGCTTTCGGCAATCCGCCCCCAGCGGGGATCGCGGCAGACGTCGACCATCGGCGAATAGACCTGGTCGATGCCGATCGACGCCGCCTCCCGGGCGGCGACGCGGGCGGTGGCGCGGACGAGATCCATGTCCCAACTGGCGGCGAGCGCCAGCGGCAGCGGGAATATGGTTTTCTGGCCGTGGATCACGTCCTCGGCGAACATCAGCGGGATCTTCAGGCGCGTTTCCTGCGCGAGATCCTGGAACACGCGCACCGCCTCGGCCGATTTCACGCCGAAGATGCCGCCGATGCGTCCCGTTCTGATCTTCTCGGCGACGTCGGTGTTGACGACGGTGCCGGTCAGCGTCTCGCCGCCGGGAGTGACGAGGTTGAGCTGACCGATCTTTTCCGAAAGGGTCATCCGGCCGAGCAGGCCGTCGATGAAATCCTTGTCCTTTTTCATGTCCGGATGTCCGCGTTTGGTCCCCGTCCCTCCGGGGTCATGGGCGATGGCGCATCACCGACAGCATGGAACGAAGGCCGCCGCGCGTGTCGCGGACCGGCGGTGGCGCTGGCACCACCACCGGCTCGAGGCCGGCGCGTCCGTTCTCGATGTTGAGGATGGCATGGTAGAAGGGGCGGCCGAGGCTGTCGGTGGGCGGCGTCTGCTCGTGCATCACCGACAGCACCGTCGCCTTCGGGCAATATTGCCGGACGAGGCGGTGGAACTCGGTGCGCGCCTCGGGGTCGAGGGCGGCGGTCGCCTCGTCGAGGAACAGCACGTCCGGCGTATGCAGCAGGATGCGGGCGAGCACCACCTTCTGCTTCTGGCCGCCGGACAGCACGTCGTCCCAGCGCCGGCCGCGATAATAGGGGTTGCCCATCGAGGGAATGAAGTCGCCGAGCCCGACCGCGCTCATGATCGCCGCCACCTCGAGGTCGCGGTGCTCGTGCTCGTCCTCGGGCATGGCGATCAGTTGCTTGAGGCTGGCCTGCGGCAGGCGCGTATCCTGGCAGGCGTAGAGCGCCTTCATGCCCTCGGGCATGATCACCCGGCCGCGCCCGTAGGGCCACAAGCCGTTGAGCGCCTTGACGAGGCAGGATTTTCCCGAGCCCGAGGGGCCGCGCACGAAGATCCACTGGCCCGGCTTGATCGACAGGCGGGCGACGCGCAGGAAGGGTTGCGCCTCCTTGCCGGCGAACATCAGCTCGAGGCCCTGAACGGAGAGGCCGCGCTCCGGCGCCTGCTGCTCGTAGCGGAACTCCGAGATGCCGGTTTCGCGGTAGAAGGCCTGGGCATCCTGCACGCGCTCGATGGCGTCGGCCAGCTCGACCACGCGATTGACGTTGGCGCGGAGGTTGGCGATGTCCGGCATCACCTGGATCACCCACGAGCAATCGCTGATCAGCTCGCTGGCCAGCTCCGAGCCGGTGACGTAGGTGCGGAAGGAGATGCCGCCCTGCATATAGGCGGGCATGTTCGGCAGGTAGGCCACCACCTTCTGGGTGATGTAGGTGTAGCTGCCGTTGAAGGCGAGGAAGATGGCCGAAATCTTGTTCTGAACGCTCCAGGTGCGGTCGATCGCTTGATATTGCCGGCGATGGATCGATGCCTGCACCTGTTCGCCGCGGGCGGCGGCGATCGGCAGCACGCGGCGCACCAGCATCGACAGCTCGGCGCGATAGCTGCCCTCGTAGCGCAGCATGGCCACGTTGAGCGCCTCGATGGCGCGGCCGATCCTGAGGGCGATCGCCGTCGACACCGGCACGTAGGTGACGGCGAGGGCGAATACCAGCACCGCGCTGGCATAGGACCCCAGGAAGTCGAGGCCGTGGATGGCGACCGAGGTCGACAGCAGCATTTCGCCGACGAAATAGACCGACGTCACCACCGAAATGAGGCCCATGGCCATGCCGAGCGCGTTGCCGGTCATCGCCTTGATCGATTCCTGGATGCGCTGGTCGATGTTGTCGGGGACGTTGGATCCCTCGTCGGAGGAGCCCATCACCAGAAGATGGTAATAGGGCCGGTGGTCGGACAGCAGCGCCGCGTTGAAGCGGCCGTCGAGCCACTGGCGCCACTTGCGGTGCAGCGTGGTCGAGAAATAGTGGCGGAAGCCGAGGAACACCGCGAATTTCAACAAGGCGAGGCCGACCAGAACGCCGGCCGCCGTCAGCACGTCGGCGATGGCCGAGGCGCCCAGGTCGTGAAAGGAGGCGATGGTGGCGATGAAGGTGCCGGAGGCCTGCGCCAGCCAGACGCCGCTTTTGCTGGCCGCCGCCGACAGCAGCGCCACGGCGATGGTCAGCGCCCAGGCCTCGCGCCATTTCTCCGAGACCCAATAGGCCCCGAGCAGCCCCCAGAAGCTTCGCATGGAGGAAACAGGGGTAGCCAGCGCTTTCACTCCCGCGTCGGCCGCCAAGGCGGACCGGACCTTCCGATGATCAAAACCTGCCTCTCAAACTTTAACGCTCCTTTAAGCCTGTCGGCCAGCGCAATCACCAAAAGGAATGCCGGAGGGAACGAGGGACAAAAGCGTACCCGGGCGGCACCGCCTTGCCTTGACAAGCCCGCGGCGGACGGAGCTATTCCGGGCGATCCGCTCGTTCCTCAAGGATGACATCCGATGAAACTCTATCGTTTCCTGACCGGTCCTGACGACGCGACCTTTTGCCATCGCGTCACCGAGGCGCTCAACAAGGGCTGGCAGCTCGCCGGCTCGCCGGCGCTCACCTTCGATGCCGTGCAGGGACGCGTCATTTGCGGCCAGCCGGTGGTCAAGGAGGTCGACGGCGTCGACTATACGCCCGACATCAAGCTCGGCGAGTGGTGAGATGAGTCTTGCCAGCGTCAAGGCCTTCTTCGCCGAGAAGGCGCCCGATATCGCGGTGATCGAGACGGACGCGTCGTCGGCCACCGTCGCCGAGGCCGCCGCCGCCCATGGCGTCGATCCGGCCGAGATCGCCAAGACCATCTGTCTCAGGGTCGGCGACCAGGCCATGCTGCTGGTGGCCGGCGGCACCGCCCGGCTCGACAACCGCAAGGCCCGGGAGGCCTTCGGCGGCAAGGCGCGCATGCTCGGCCTCGACGAGGTGGTGGAACTGACCGGCCACCCGATCGGCGGCGTCTGTCCCTTCGGCCTGAAATCGCCGCTGCCGGTCTACTGCGACCTGTCGCTCCGCCGCTTTGCCGAGGTGCTGCCGGCCGCCGGCGCCACCAACGCGGCGGTGCGCATCGGCACCGAGCGCCTGGCCGAACTCATCGGCGCCACCTGGGTCGACGTCTGCCAATAGAGGCAGACACATTGAAGCCTTCATGCGCCGCCGCGCGCGCCACGGGCGAAGCGGACGGCCAGATAGCCGCCGCCGATCAGCGCCGCGAACAAACCGAGCGGCAATTGGTAGGGGAAGGCGATCATGCGCGCCAGCCAGTCGGCGGCGATGGTGAGCGCCGCGCCGGCCAGCATGGCGCCGGCGAGATGGGCGAGCGGCCGCCCGAGGCCGAGCGAGCGGGCAAGATGCGGCGCGATCAGGCCGATGAACGACATCGGGCCGATGGACAGCGTCGAGGCGGCGGTGGCGGCGCCGGCGATCAGCACCAGGCCGGCGCGCGTCCGGGCGGTGGCGAGGCCGAGCGAGCGGGCCGCCGTCTCGCCGAGCGGCAGGATGGCGAGCGCCCTGGCATTGAGGATGACGAGCGGCGTCAGGCCGGCCAGGATGGCCGCGGTGCCGGTGGCCATGCTCCAGGATGGCTCGATCAGCGCGCCGCTGACCCAGCCGAGCAGCAGGAATCCGGCCGGGCTGCCGGTGGCGATCACCGAGGTCAGCACCGACGACAGCAGCGCGCCGAGGGCGATGCCGGCGATCAGCAGCCGCTCGGCGCCGAAGCCGTGTCGGCGGACGAAGGCGAGAAGGGCAAACAGCGTCAGAACCGCGCCGGCCAGCATGCCGGCCGCCTGCATGCCCAGGCCGGCAACGGGAACGGCGACGAGCACGGCCGCCAGACCGGCGCCCGCTCCGACGCCGACGCCCAGCACCTCGGGACTGGCCATCGGATTGCCGGTCAGCCGCTGAACCACCGTTCCGGCCATGCCGACCAGGGCGCCGGCGGCGGCGAGCAGGCCGACGCGGGCGAGCCGCCAGTCGGCGTTGGCGGCATCGACGTGCCAGCCGTCGACGCCTCGGCCCGCCGTCAGCGCCAGAGCGACGGTGGCGACAAGGACGACGGCGAGGGCGGCGAGCACCGGACCGGCCGGCCGGCGCGACAGGAAGGCGGCGGCCGGCAGCACGTCGGGGCGGGTCAGATTGACGATGCGCGGCACCAGCGCGAGGATCAGCGGTCCGCCGATCAGTGCCGTCGCGGCGCCGGTCGGGATGCGCAGGCCGGTGAGATGGCCGGTCAGTTGCACCGCGCCGTCGGCGAGCGACAGCAGCAGCGCGCCGGCCAACGGCGCCGCCACCAGCCGGCCGGTCGATGAGCGGACGCCGATCAGCCGGGCAATCAGCGGCGCCGCAAGGCCGATGAAGCCGACGATGCCGATTTCCGCCGTGGTGGCGGCGGCCAGCCAGACCGCCAGCGCGATGACGGCGAGCCGGAGCGTGCCGGTCGCCAGCCCGGCGGCCTTCGCCTCGGCGTCGCCGAGCGTCAGCAGGGCCAGCGGCCGCAGCGCCAGGAGGGTGCCGCAGCCGGCGGCGACCAAGATGGCGGCGAGCCGCAGCGTCGGCGTCCAGCCGTCCTGGGTGAGGTCGCCGCCGCCCCAGATGAACAGTCCGGTCATGTAGTCGCCGCTCGCCAGGATGACGGCGGCGGCGCCGGCGGTGGCGGTGAGCGACACCATCATGCCCGTCAGGATCACCGACAGCGGCTCGAAGCGGCGCCGGGCGGTGGCCGCCAGCACGAGGACGGCCGCGGCGGCGGCGCCGGCGAAGGCAACGGCCGTCGGATAGGCCATGGCCGCCGGCAGCACGACGGTGGCGGCGACCATGGCAAGCTGGGCGCCGGCCGAAAGGCCGAGCGTCGCCGGCTCGGCGAGAGGGTTGCGCAGCACGCGCTGCAACAGGGCGGAGGACAGGCCCAGGGCGGCGCCGGCCACCAGCGCCATGGCGAGGCGGGGCAGCTCGGCGCGGACGACGAAGACGGCGGCGAACGCCCGATTGCCGGCCTCGGTCGACACGGCGTCGAGCAGCAGGGCGTGGTTGACGACGGCGAGGGCGACGACGACGGCAACGATTGCCATAACAAGCCAGAAACGCGGGAATGGCTTCATCGGGCCGGCACCCCCTCGGCGATCAGCGCGGCGAAGCGCGTCGCCGTCGGCAGGCCGCCGAAATGGTCGAGCGCCGGCATGAGCCGGACGCGGCCCGCCGTCACCTGCGGCAGCGCCTGCCAGAGGGCGTTGCCGGCCAGCGCCTCGGTGCCTCCCGGTGGCAGCGGCCCGATCACGAACAGCTCGGCTTCCGCCTCGCGCGCCAGCGCCTCGATGCCGGCCGGCGCCGTCATGGAATAGCGGGTGTCGGCAAAGGCGTTGCGGTAGCCGGCCGCCGTCAGCACGCCGCCGAACAACGTGTCGTCGCCGAACAACCGGACATGCCGCCGATCGCCGAGGTTGACCGCCATGGCCGGCCGGCCGTCGGGGTGCCGGATCCGCCGCACCGCTTCGATGCCGGCTTCGAGCGCGCCGACGAGATCCTCCGCCCGGCGAGGCTGCCCGAGGCGGCGGCCAAGCTCCAGCGTCGAACGGCGCAGCAGCGGCAGGCAGGGCTCGCCGGCGAGATAGACCGGCAGGGACAGCACCTCGGCGATCCGCTCGAAGGCAGCGCGGCGGTATTCGTAGAAGTTGGAGATGACGATCAGCCCGGGCGCGAGGCTCGACAGCAGTTCGAGGTTGGGATTGCCGCGCAGGCCGATGTCGACCACGCCCGGCGGCACCGCCGGCTCGCCGACCACCCGGGCATATTGCCGGAGCTCGGCCGCCGCCGCCGGCACGACGCCGAGGGCGAGCATCGTTTCGAGGAGCGCCCAGTCGATCACGGCGATACCGCCGGCGGCGCGCGCGGGGCGGGCGGCAAGCAGGGCGGTCAGCGCGAGAAACTGGCGGCGGTTCGGCTGCATCCGGGCCTCAGCGCAGATAGGCGAGGGCGGGGTGCGGCCCCTCGGCGGGCAGCACGTCGACGCGCGGGCCGAACAGCGGCTTCAGCACCTCCGGCCGCATGACGTCGGCCGGGTCGCCGCGGAAGACGAGATTGCCGCCGTCGAGCGCCAGGATTTCGTCGGCGACGCGGGCGGCCATGTTGATGTCGTGCAGCACGGCGACCACGCCGACGCCGCGTTCGCGGGTCAGCGCGGCGATCAGATCGAGGATATCCGCCTGATGGCCGACGTCGAGCGCCGAGGTCGCCTCGTCGAGCAGCAGCCAGCGGCTCTCCTGGGCCAGCATCATGGCGATCCAGGCGCGCTGGCGTTCGCCGCCGGACAGCTCGTCGACCGACCGCCGGGCGAAGGCGACGAGGTCGCAACGCTCGATCGCCGCCTCCACCGCCGCCCGGTCGCGCGGCGAGCTGCGCCCCAGCGCGCCGTGCCAGGCGAAACGGCCGAGCGCCACCAGCTCCTTCACCGTCATGCCGTCGGTCGCCGGCGTGAATTGCGGCATGAAAGCCACCTCGCGGGCGAAGGCGCGCGATCCGAAGTCCGGGAGAGGACGGTCGCCGAGCCGGATGGCGCCGGCGTCGGGCAGGAGCTGGCGGGCGAGAAGCTTCAGGAAGGTGCTCTTGCCCGAGCCGTTGGGACCGACCAGGGCATGGAGGCGGCCGGCCGCAAGGCGGAGGCTCAGCCGGCGAAGGATCGGCCGGCCGCCGGCCGAGAAGCCGGCGCCATCGAGAGCGAAGTCCGGTCCGTTGTCATCCACGCCCGATCGCCTTTCGTGCAATGCATCGCCCGCAGACCCCGGCTGGCCGGGATCTGCGGGCATCTGTCGCCGGTCCGGTCAGGGACCCTGATTCACCAGCTGAAGTGGCCGGTGAGCTTGATCACCCGCCCCTCGCCGTAGCCGCAGGAATAGGCGGTCTGGCAGGAGGCGACGTAATCGGTGTCGAAGATGTTGTTGACGTTGAGGTCGACGCCCCAGTTGTCGCGGCTGTAGCCGATCCTGGCGTCGGCCAGCAAGACGTCGGGCACTTTCAGCGTATTTTCGTTGTCGGCCCAGGCCGAGCCGACGTACCGCAGGCCGCCGCCCACCACGAAGCCCTCGAAGGTGCCGGTGGAGAAGGTGTAGTCGAGCCAGGCCGAGGCCATCGTCTCGGGGATGACGTAGGGCGTCTTGCCGACGATGGCGGCGTCGGCGTCCTTGGTGATGTCGACGTCCATGAAGGTGGCCGACGCGGTGAGCTTCCAGTTCTCGGTGAGGTTGACCTTGGCCTCGAGCTCGACGCCCTGCGAGTTGACCTCGCCGAGCTGGGTCTGGGCGTAGGACGGACCGGTCAGCACGTTCTGCTTGGTCAGGTCGAACACCGAGAGGGTAAACAGGCCATCGATCCAGTCGGGCCGGTACTTGAGGCCGGCCTCGTACTGCTGGCCGGTCTCCGGCACGAACACGCCGCTGCCGTTGGCGCCGAGCACCGGGTTGAAGAAGGTCGAGACGCTGGCATAGGGCGTCAGGCCGTTGTCGAACTCGTAGGCGAGGCCGGCGCGGCCGCTCCATTCGCCGTCGTCGCCGGAATAGGCGGGCGTGCCGACGGCGTCGGTCCAGACGTGGTCGTAGCGGCCGTTCAGCGTGGCCAGCCAGCCGCCGCCGAAGGCGATCTGGTCCTGGACGTAGGCGCCGAGCTGATGCTGCCGCAGCGTCTGGTCGATGTAGGCGCTCGGCGTGGTCTGGGGTGAACCGTAGACCGGGTTGGTGGCCGAGATGTCGGTGCCGGAGGAGGACGCCTGTACCTGGTCGAGATCGAACAGGCGGTAATCGATGCCGAACAACAGCTTGTGGGCGAGCGGCCCGGTGTTCACCTCGCCCTCGATCCGGTTGTCGGTGTTGATGGCGAAGGTCTTGCTGTGGTGGGCGAAGTTGATTCGGGTGAGCGTGTCGGTGCCGGCGGCCGGCGAGGTCGCCCAGCCGGTATAGCCGTAAGGGTAAAGCGAGCTTTCTTCGACGTCACTGTAGGCGACCCGCGTCGCCTGCGTCGCCTTCCAGCCGTTGCCGAAGTTGTGCTTCAGCTCGTAGCCGAGCGATCCCTGCTCGCGCTCGTAATCGTCGATATCCGGCTCGGTGAAGTTGGCCTCCCGGTCGATGTAGCCGAACGGGGCGGCCACCACGGTACCGACGTAAGGCAGGAAGGCGCCGCCGTTGTGCACGCCGTCGAGGTGGGTGTAGTTGGCGAGCACCGTCAGTTCGGTGGTGTCGCTGAGGTCGATCTTGATCGACGGCGACACCGTGCCGCGGAAGTTTTCCTCGAAGTCGGTATAGCCGTCGCCGCCGGCGATGCGGCCGCTGACGCGGGCCGCCACGGTGTCGCTGAGCTTGTCGCCGATGTCGAAGCCGAACGAGGCGTAGCCGTTGTTGTCGATGCCGGTCTCGATCTTGCGGATGCGCTCGCCGGTCGGCCGCTTGGACACCAGGTTGACGAGGCCGCCTGGGTTGCTGCCGCCGTAGAGCACCGAGGAGGCGCCGCGCAGCGTCTCGATGCGTTCGAGATCGTTGCTGTCGATCAGGAAGCCGCCGAAGGCGTAGCTGTAGCTCTGCAGCCCGTCGAGATAGATGCCGCTCTGCGTCGCCTGGAAGCCGCGGATATACAGCCAGTTGGTGTCGCCGTCCGGCCCGAAGGGCTGTGCGAAGACGCCGGGCGTGTAGCGCAGCGCCTCGTCGACCTTGTCGGCGGCGCGGGCGTCGATCTCCTCGCGGCCCATCACCGACACCGACTGCGGCACCTTCTCGATCGGCGTATCGGTCTTGGCGCCGGTCGTGGTGGCCTTGGCGACGTAGCCCTTCACCGGCGCCGTGCCCGAGCCGCCTTCGCCCTGCACGACGATCTCGTCGAGCGTGACGGTCGGAGTCGTCGATTGAGCGTGGGCCGCGCCGGTGAGCGGCAGGGCGGCGAGCGTCAGCGTCAGGGCGCGGATGAGGGCAGTGCTGTCGGGCGGCATCGATCGGGTCTCCGGTGACGTCGACCGCAGCGCATGCTTCACCGGTCCGGCAAAAGGCGCCACGGTCGTTCCTGAGCCGACTCGATAGGTCAAGTCGCGATTTGCCGATTGAACGAAGCCGGGGCGTTTGGAATGAAAGCGGGATGAAGTGTCGCTCTTTCCACCAATGCCGCGTGAGCGAGGGCGTGCTGGATGCGCTGCTCGCGCCGCCAGAGAGCCGGCGTCTGGCCGGTCAGCCGGCGAAACACCCGCGTGAAATGCGCCTGGTCGGAAAAGCCGGTGTCGACGGCAATCGCCGACAGGGTGGCCTGTTCCCGGATCAGCATGTCCTTTGCCATTTCGACGCGGCAATGGAGCAGGAACTGATGCGGCGTCTTGCCGACCGCCGTCCGGAAGGCGACGCCAAAATGGTCCGGCGACAATCCCACCAGCGACGCCAGCTCGGCCAGCGACACGTTGCGGACGATGTTGGCCCGCACGTAGTCGACGACGCGATTCATCTGCCAGCGCGACAGGCCGGCGTCCGGCTGCGGCCCGGCGACCTGACGCAGGTCCAGCAGCTCGACCAGCAGCGCCAGCACCAGGCTTTCCCCGTAGAGGTCGTCGCGCCGCCCCTCGGCGCAGTCGTCGGCGATCAGCGAGGCGAGCGGCGATAGCCCGGGCGCCGAGAAGCCGATCCGGGGCGACAGGAACTGACAGGGATGGATGCGCCCGCCGGACTGGGCGGCCAGCGTGGCGATATCGAAATGCAGGTCGAGATGCCTGAGCTCGTCGAGCCGGTCGACGAAGCTCTCGATCGGGTAGCCGGCCGGCACGAAGCAGAACCGCCGGTCGCCGTCGAGCCGGTGCTGCCGGCCCGCCGCGTCCCGGATGTCGAGGCCGCCTTCGCCGACATCGCCGAGCAGGACGAACAGGCGCGGGGTCCGCGACACGTAGGCGCCGCGGGCGCCCGCCTCGCAGCTGACGTCCCAGAGGTCGGCAACGCAGCCGTTCCAGGCCCGCCAGCGGAGATCGTCCCGCACGGTGATGCCGGAAATGCTGCTGGTCATCTGTGGCCGAAAGTCGGTCGCCATGGCCTCTTCCCATTCGATAGTTGCCTGTCGACCAGACGCTAAAAAAGCTGAGTAACTAAATCAAGTTTATAAGTTCGAATACCTACGCGAATGAAACTTTCTGACATTGAGAGGCGCTTGCAATAAATGCGGCGCGGCAAGGCTGTCTTTGATGCAGATCAATCGGATAGCCATGCCAGGGGGCTCGGATGGCATCGCCGGGCAGGGATCGCCCGCGCCGGGCGGGCCTGTTCGGAAGGCGGAAGTCGATACAGGAGTTTGCGTTTTCGCAACGTACGAAGCGTACTACCCCTTATATTGAGCAACAGAATCCACATAACGAGGTTGAAGAATGAAGACGATCCTCCTGGCTGCCGCTGCCCTCGCGGTTGCCATTCTTCCTGCTACCGCCGCCGATTATCAGGTCAAGATGCTCAATAAAGGCGCCAAGGGTGTCATGGTATTCGAACCCGATCTGGTGAAGATCCAGCCGGGCGACACGGTTACCTTCGTCTCCACCGATGCCGGCCACGACGCCATGAGCATCCCCGGCATGCTGCCCGACGGGGCCCAGCCCTTCGAAGGCAAGATCGGCAAGGACGTCACCGTCACCTTCACCCAGCCGGGCGTCTACGGCGTCAAGTGCAAGCCGCACTACGTGATGGGCATGGTGGCCCTGGTGGTGGTCGGCGACCCGTCGTCCAACCTCGAAGCCGCCAAGAAGGTGAAGAATCCCGGCAAGGCCGGCAAGCTGTTCACCGAACTGCTGGGTAGCCTCTGACATGACCGGCATCGCGGGGTGGCGACGCCTGCTTTCGGGCGCCTTCCGGCCGTTCTTCCTGCTGGCCGCGTTCTGGATGGCCGGTTCGATCCTCGTCTGGGTGCCCCTTTACATGGGACACGCCGCGTTGCCCACCGCCTTCGCTCCGCGCGATTGGCACATCCACGCCATGCTGTTCGGCGGCGTGCCGGCGATCATTGCCGGCTTCACGCTGACCGCCGTTTCCAGTTGGACCGGCCGGCCGACCATTACCGGCCGGCCGCTGGCGGTCCTGGCGCTGATCTGGCTCGCCGGCCGGATCGCCGTTTCCGTGTCGGCGCTGACCGGGCCGGTCGCCGCCGCCCTCATCGACCTCGCCTTTCCCATCGCACTCGCCGTCATGCTCGGCCGCGAAGTGATGCTGGCCGGCAACTGGCGCAACCTGCGCGTCGTCGGCCTCGTTCTGCTTCTGGCGCTGGCCGATGCCGGCTTTCACGCCGAAGCGATGGAGAACGGGCTGGCCGACATCTCCGTCCGGGCCGCGCTGTCGGCGGTGCTGATGCTCATCCTGCTGATGGGCGGACGCATCACGCCCGCCTTTACCCGCAACTGGCTGAAGGCGCGCGGTGAAAGCCGTCTGCCGGCGCCCTTCGACCGTTTCGACGCCGTGGCCATGATCGCCGCGGGACTCGCCTTTATCGCCTGGACCGTGTCGCCGGCCTGGGTCGGCACGGCGGCGCTTCTCGGGCTCGCCGGCTTGCTGACGGCGGCCCGCCTGACGCGTTGGCGCGGCCTCGCCGCCCGAAGCGAGCCGCTCCTTCTCGTGCTGCATGTCGCCATCGCCACGGTTGCCGCCGGCTTCCTCGTCGAAGCGCTGGCCATCCTTTGGCCGGCCGGCGTCGACCCGGCCGCGGCGCTGCATCTCTGGACCGCCGGCAGCGTCGGCCTCACCGTGCTCGGCGTGATGACGCGGGTGAGCCGCGGCCACACCGGCCGACCGCTGACGGCCGGCCGGCTGGAACTCGCCATCTACGCCCTGGTGTCGGTCGGTGCGCTCCTGCGCATGGCGGCGCCCTACACGGGCGACGCCTATTTCCACGTCCTCGCCTGCGCCGGCCTCCTGTGGGCAGCCGCCTTCCTGGCGTTCGCCATCGGCTATGCCGGCATTCTCACCGGGCCGCGGGCCGACGGGCGGGCATGATCCAAATCAAATCGAGTTTGTGCCAGCGCAACGAAGGTTCATGTCCCGTCATGAAAACGTGGTGGCATACTTCATGTTGGGCTGAGTCCGGAGGGGCAGGATGAGACAAGCGGGAAAAACGACCCCCTGGCTTGCCAGGACGATGGTGGCGTTTTGCCTGGTGCTCGCCCTGGCCCTCGTCGCGGCGCCGTCGAGAGCGGCCAGTCTTGCCGATTTTCTTGGCAAGGCGGCGCCTTCCGACCTGGTGCCGGGAGCCGATGCCTTCGGCCCCATTCGCGCCGACATGCCGGCGGCGCCGGCCCTCAAGGGCGGGACCCGCGTCGGCTGGGTGTTCCTCAATACCGATTTCGTGCCGGCAACCGGCTATTCGGGCAAGCCGATCAACATTCTGATCGGCGTTGACGACAAGGCGGTGGTCACCGGCGCCCGCCTCGTCAAGCACTCCGAACCGATCGTGCTGGTCGGCATTCCCGAGGCCAAGATCAAGGCGATGATCGAGAAGTATACCGGCCTCGATCTGAAGCGCGAGGCGGCCGGCGCCCCCCACGATCTCGACATCGTCTCCGGCGCCACCGTCACCATCATGGTGATCGACGATTCGATCCGCCGGTCCGGCATCAAGGCGGCGCGCACCCTCGGGCTCGAAGGCTTCTCGGCCGGCGCCGGCCCGGTTGCCGACGTGAAGATGGTGGATCGCAGCAAGGACGCGGTCACCGACTGGACGACGCTTGCCGGCGACGGTTCGGTGCGCCGGTTCAGCCTGTCGGTGGGCGAGATCAATGCCGCCTTCGACAAGCAGGGCGATCCGCGCGCCGCCGCCCACCGCGAGGCCGGCGCCGACCCCGACCCCTACATCGACATCTACGTTGGGCTGGTCAGCCAACCGTCGATCGGCCGCACTCTCCTCGGCGACGCCGCCTATGCGAACCTGAAGAGCCGGCTCGGCGAAGGCGACGAGGCGATCTTCGTCGGCAGCACCGGCCGCTGGTCCTTCAAGGGCTCGGGCTACGTGCGCGGCGGCATCTTCGACCGCATCACGCTGCTGCAGGGCGAGGCCACCATCCGCTTCCGCGACAAGGATCACCTGCGCGTCGTCCGCATGGCGCCGGCCGACGCGCCGACCTTCAACGAGATGGACCTCTTCATCGTTCCCAAGGCGTCCGGCTTCGACGCGGCGGCGCCCTGGCGGCTGCAGCTCCTGGTGTCCAGGGCCGTCGGCGCCATCGATAAGCTGTTCCTGACCTACGACGTCGACTACACGCTGCCGCCCGCCTACCTCGCCGCGGCGCCGCAGCCGGCGCCGGCCGCCGTCGCGCCCGCCCCGACGCCGGCCCAGGCGGTCGCCGTCGACGACGAGGCGCCGGCCCGCGATCGCCTGTGGCTGCGCATCTGGGAGGTCAAGCGCACCGAGGTCGCCATTCTCGTCGCGGCGCTGGCCGCGCTGACCGGCATCTTCTTCTTCCAGACCTTCGCGACGAAGAACGAGCGGGTGTTCAAGATCATCCGCCTCGGCTATCTCGCCTTCACGCTGGTGTTCGTCGGCTGGTACGCCAACGCCCAGCTTTCGGTGGTCAACCTTCTCGCCGTGCTGTCGGCGCTGGTCAGCGATTTCCGTTGGGAAACCTTCCTGATGGATCCGCTGATCTTCATCCTGTGGTTCGCGGTGGCGGCGGCGCTGCTGTTCTGGGCGCGCGGCGCCTATTGCGGCTGGCTGTGCCCGTTCGGCGCCCTGCAGGAGTGGTCGAACCAGATCGCCCGCTGGCTGAGGGTGCCGCAGGTCCGCCTGCCCTGGGGGCTGCACGAACGCCTCTGGCCGATCAAGTACATGATCTTCCTCGGCCTTCTCGGCATCTCCTTCTACTCGCTCGACATGGCCGAGCATTACGCGGAGATCGAGCCGTTCAAGACGGCGATCATCCTGAAGTTCGACCGTCCCTGGCCCTACGTGCTGATTGCGCTCGCCGCGCTGACGCCGGGCCTGTTCATCGAGCGCTTCTACTGCCGCTATGTCTGCCCGCTCGGGGGTGGTCTCGCCATCCCGGCCCGGCTGCACATGTTCCGCTGGCTGAAGCGCTACCGCGAATGCGGCAATCCCTGCCAGACCTGCGCCCACGAGTGTCCGGTGCAGGCGATCCACCCGACCGGTGAGATCAACCCCAACGAATGCGTCTCCTGCCTGCATTGCCAGGTGCTCTACCGCAGCGCCGACCGCTGCCCGGTGGTGATTGGCAAGCTGCGCAAGCGGGAGCGCTTCGAGCGCCAGAACGGTCTCGTCCAGACGGGGGCGGCAGCGAACTCCGGGGGCATGACCGCCTCCCGGAGCGGGACGGACGGTTCGGTCCAAGCATGAGAAAGACAACCGAGGAGAGCATTATGAGTGAAGAGACGCACAACCTGTCACGCCGGTCGCTGTTGGGCGGCACGGCCAAGACGGCGGTATTCGCCGGCGTCGCGGCGAGCGCCGTCGGCGGCCTGATGGCAACGAGCGGCAGCAAGGCCGCCGAGCCGGCCAACAAGGCCGAGGTGAAGCCGGGCGAACTCGACGAATACTACGGCTTCTGGTCGTCCGGCCAGACCGGCGAGCTGCGCATTCTCGGCGTGCCGTCGATGCGCGAGCTGATGCGGGTGCCGGTGTTCAACCGTTGCTCGGCCACCGGCTGGGGCATGACCAACGAAAGCCTGAAGGTGCTGACCGAAGGCCTGCTGCCGCAGACCAAGGAGTTCCTGGCCAAGCGCGGTCTCCACACCTACCAGAACGGCGACCTGCATCATCCGCACATGTCGTTCACCGAAGGCACCTACGACGGTCGCTACCTGTTCATGAACGACAAGGCCAACACGCGCATCGCCCGCGTGCGCTGCGACGTCATGAAGTGCGACAAGATCATCGAGATCCCCAACGCTTCCGACATCCACGGCATGCGGCCGCAGAAGTATCCGCGTACCGGCTATATCTTCGCCAACGGCGAGCACGAGGCGCCGCTGGTCAACGACGGCAAGATCCTCGACGATCCCAAGCAGTACGTGAACATCTTCACCGCCGTCGACGGCGACAAGATGGAAGTGTCCTGGCAGGTCATCGTCTCGGGCAACCTCGACAACACCAACACCGACTACCAGGGCCGCTATGCCTTCTCCACCTCCTACAATTCGGAGATGGGCGTCAACCTCGCCGAGATGACCGCCAACGAGGTCGACCACGTCGTCATCTTCGACATCAAGGCGATCGAGGCGGGCGTTGCCGCCGGCGACTACCAGGAGCTCAACGGCGTCAAGGTGCTCGACGGCCGCAAGGGCAAGAACTCCAAGTACACCCGCTACGTGCCGATTCCCAACAGCCCGCATGGCGTCAACGCCACGCCGGACGGCAAGTACATCATGATCAACGGCAAGCTGTCGCCGACGGTGTCGATCATCGACGTCGACAAGGTGGAGCCGCTGTTCACCCAGAACGCCGACCCGCGGTCCTGCGTCGTCGGCGAGCCGGAGCTCGGCCTCGGCCCGCTCCACACCGCCTTCGACAATCGCGGCAACGCCTATACGACGCTGTTCCTCGACAGCCAGATCGTCAAGTGGGACATCGACAAGGCGATCCGCGCCTATGCGGGCGAGAAGGTCGATCCGATCCTGCAGAAGATCGACGTCGCCTATCAGCCCGGCCACAACTCGACCTCCATGGGCGAAACCAAGGACGCCGACGGCAAGTGGCTGGTGTCGATGAACAAGTTCTCCAAGGACCGCTATCTCAACGTCGGTCCGCTCAAGCCGGAGAACGAGCAGTTGATCGACATCACCGGCGACGAGATGAAGCTGGTGCACGACAGCCCGACCTTTGCCGAGCCGCACGACAGCATCCTGGTGCGCGCCGACATCGTCAACCCGCTGTCGGTGTGGAAGCGTGACGACCCGTTCTTCGCCGATGCCGTGGCGCAGGCCAAGGCCGACGGCGTCGACATCGAGGGCGACAGCACGGTCATCCGCGACGGCGATAAGGTGCGCGTCTACATGACGTCGGTGGCGCCGGCCTTCGGCCTCGAGAGCTTCGAGGTCAACGAGGGCGACGAGGTCACCGTCTACGTCACCAACCTCGACGACGTGGAGGACCTGACCCACGGCTTCACCATCTCCAACTACGGCATCGCCATGGAAGTGGCGCCGCAGGCCACGGCGTCGGTGACCTTCACCGCCGACCGGCCGGGCGTGCACTGGTACTATTGCCAGTGGTTCTGCCACGCCCTCCACATGGAGATGCGCGGCCGCATGATGGTGAAGCCCAAGGCTGTCTGAGGATAGGTCATGACGAGCGCGCTCCGTCTCCTTGTCGCTGTGCTTCTTGGTTGCACCGGTGCCGCCGGTGCCGCCGAGATCGCTGTCGGCAACGCGCCGGACGCGCTCCGCCAGGCCATCGAAACCGCCGCGCCGGGGGATGTCCTCCGGCTCGGCAATGCCCGCTACGACGGCCCCATCGTCATCGACCGGCCGCTGACGCTGATCGGCGATCGCGACAGCCGGATCGTCGGCAATGGCGAGGGCACCGTCATCTCCGTTCACGCCGACGACGTGACGCTGAAGAGGCTTTACATTACCGGCTCCGGCCGCCGGCTCGACCAGCTCGACAGCGGCATCGCGCTCGCCAAGGGAACCCGCCGCGCCCGCGTCGAGGGCAACCGCATCGTCATGAACCTGATCGGCGTCGACGTGCAGGGCGCCATCGACGCCACCGTCAGCGGCAACACCATCGTCGGCCGCACCGACCTCCACCGTGCCGAGATGGGCTCGGGCATCTACGTCTGGAACGCGCCGGGCCTGCTCGTCGAGCACAACGACATCCGCCGCGGCCGCGACGGCATCTTCGTCTCGACGTCCATGCAGGCGCGCTACCGCTTCAACCGCATGCAGGAGCTGCGCTTCGCCTTCCATTCGATGTACGCCAACGACATCGTCCTGGAGCACAACGTGTCGCGCGGCAACATGCTCGGCTTCGCCTTCATGTTCTCCCGCAACGTCACGGCCACCGACAATCTCTCCGTCGGCGACGCCACCCACGGCCTGTTCCTCAACTCGGTCAACACTTCGCGCCTCATCCACAACGAGGTGCGCGACGGCGGCGAGAAGTGCCTGTTCATCTACGGCGCGACGCGCAACCGCATCGAGGGCAATCGCCTCGAGGGCTGCGACATCGGCATCCACCTGACCGGCGGCGCGGCCGAAAACGTATTGACCGGCAACGCCGTCATCGGTAACCGCACCCAGGTCAAATACGTCGGCACCCGCTGGCTGGAATGGAGCGGTGCTCCCGACGAGGCTGATAAGACCAAAGCCGCGCGCGGCAACTTCTGGTCCGATCACGTCGCCTTCGACATCGACGGCGATGGCCTGGCCGACAGCCCCTACCGGCCCAACGACACGGTGGACGTGCTGACCTGGAGCCAGCCGATGACGCGCCTGCTCCTGGGCGCGCCGGCCGTGCAGCTCATCCGCTGGGCGCAGTCGCGCTTTCCCGGCCTGCTGCCCGGCGGGGTCGTCGACAGCCATCCGCTGATGTCGCCCGAAGGCGCCGGACCGCGCCCGCCCGCCACCCCTTTGACGGTCGGCTTCATCCCGGCCGGGGAGAATTGACATGACGGACGCCGCCATCCTCTCGGTCGAACAGTTGACCATCCGCTTCAGCGCCGTGACGGCGCTCGACGGCGTCAGCCTCGCCGTGGCGCCCGGCGAACGGGTGGCGCTGCTCGGCCACAACGGCGCCGGCAAGTCGACGCTGTTCAAGACCGTCCTCGGCTTCCTGAAGCCGGCCGGCGGTCATCTCTCCATCGCCGGCGCCGCTCCCGGCTCGGACGTGGCGCGCCGCGCCGTCAGCTACCTGCCCGAGCAGGTGGTGTTTCCCAAGGCGCTGACCGGCGCCGAGGTGCTCACCCATTTCGCCCGCCTCAAGGGCGTGGCGCCGAAGGCGGCGATGCCGCTTCTCGAAACCGTCGGCATCGCCGACGCCGCCGGCCGCGCCGTCGGCACTTATTCCAAGGGCATGCGCCAGCGCCTCGGCCTCGCCCAGGCGCTGATCGGCGCGCCGCGCCTCCTGCTGCTCGACGAGCCGACCTCCGGCCTCGATCCGGTCTCCCGGCGCGAGTTCTATGCCGTGCTGGAGGCGTCGGCCCGGGCCGGCACCGCGGTGCTTCTGTCGTCGCATTCGCTGTCGGAGATCGAAAACCGTATCGACCGCATCGCCATCCTGGCTAAGGGGAAGCTGCGTGCCGAAGGCTCGCTCGCCGACCTGTCGCGCCGGGCCGGCCTGCCGATCCGCATCCGCGTCGAGGCGGCCGAAGGCCGGGTCGAGGCCGTAGAGGCGCGCCTCGGCGGCGAACGGGTCAACGGCCGGTCTGTCGTGATTACCTGCCGGGCCGAGGAAAAGGTGGGCGCGCTCGCCCGCCTCGCCGAACTCGGCGCCGACGTCGCCGACATCGACATCGCCCTGCCGGATCTCGACGACGTCTACCGCCACTATTCCGGCACAACCGTTCAGGGAGCCGCCCAATGACCGGCATCGACCGCATGGCGGCGGTGGCCGCCACCGAGTTCCGCCTCGCCTTCCGCAATCGCTGGGTCCTGCTGTCGACGCTGGCCTTCACGCTGTTCGCGCTGGCGCTCGCCTTCCTCGGCTCCGGGCCGAGCGGCGCGCTGAAGGTCGACGCGCTGACGCTGACGGCGGCGAGCCTCTCCACGCTCACCGTCTATCTGGTGCCGCTGATGGCGCTGCTCGTTTCCTACGACAGCATCGCCGGCGAGATCGAGCGCGGCACGCTGGCGCTGGTGCTGGCGACGCCGCTGAAGCGCGGCGAACTGGTGCTGGCGAAATTCTGCGGCCATCTCGCCGTGCTGGCCCTGGCCATCGCCATCGGCTACGGCATTGCCGGCGCGGTGATCGCCGGCGTTCACGGCGCCGACGACGCCGGCCTCCTCGCCTGGGGGCGGCTTCTCGTCACCGCGATATTGCTCGGCGCCGTCTTCATCGCCTTGGGCATGGCCCTCTCCGGCCTGCCGCGCCAGACCGGCACCGCCGCGGCGCTGGCCATCGGCGCCTGGCTGATCCTGGTGGTGCTCTACGACCTTGCCCTCTTGGGCGCCGTCATCGTCGACCAGGGCGGCGTCTTCACCAAGACGGTGTTCCCGGCGCTCGTCCTCGCCAATCCCGGCGATGCCTTCCGCCTCTACAATCTGGCGCTGATCGAAGCGAACGCGCCGATCGCCGGCCTCGACGGCCTCGCCCACACCCTGCCTTTCCCGGTTTCCAGCGCGCTCGCCGTCCTCGTCCTGTGGCTTTTCGCGAGCCTTGCCGTCGCCTGGGCCCTCACCCGGAGAATCCGTCCATGATCAACCGCATCCTCTCCGCCCTGGTGCTCTCCGCCGCCCTGGCCCTGCCGCTCGCCGCCTGCAAGGAAGAAGCGGCGGTCAAGCCGGCCGCCGTCACCATGACCGACGAGGCGCTCGGCTACTATTGCCAGATGTATCTCGCCGACCACGGCGGCCCCAAGGCGCAGATCCACGAGAAGGGACAGGAGCATCCCCTGTGGTTCTCGCAGGTCAGCGACGCCGTCACCTATCTGCGCGGCGGCGAGAAGCGCGGCGACGTCACCGCCGTCTACGTCTCCGACATGGAAAAGGCGCCGAGCTGGGCCGAGCCCGGCCGCGACAACTGGATCGACGCCGACGCGGCGGTGTTCGTCGTCGGTAGCCGCCAGGCCGGCGCCATGGGCATGCCCGAGGCGATCCCCTTCGGCAGCCAGAAGGCGGCCGACGATTTCGTGGCGCGCGAAGGCGGCGCCATCGTCAAGCTCGCCGACATTCCCGACAGCTACCTCGGCCCGGCCAATGCCGAGCCATCGAGCCATTCCGACATGCAGATGTGAGGCCCGCCATGGCAGATCTCCTCGCCCGGCCGATCGCCCGGCGCCGCTTCATCCGCATCGGCGCGGCGCTCGCCGCCACGGCCTTCGTACCCGCCGCGCTCGCCGCGGCGCCCGTCCGCCGCTGGTCCGGGTCGGCGCTCGGCGCCCACGCCTCGATCGAGCTCGTCGGCGCCGACGCGAGGCTCGCCGATGCCACCTTCGTGGCGGTGGAACAGGAGATCATCCGCCTCGAGGCGCTGTTCAGCCTCTATCGCGCCGACAGCGCGCTGTCCCGCCTGAACGCCGCCGGCCGCCTCGACGCGCCGGAAGCCGATGTCCTGCGCCTCCTGGCGCTGGCGCGCGGCGTGCACAATGAGACGGGCGGCCTGTTCGATCCCACCGTGCAGCCGTTGTTCGCCGCCTACGCCGCCCATTTTGCCGGCGGACGGACCGACGCGCTGCCCGCCGCCGTGCTGGCCGACCGGCTGGCACTGGTCGGTTTCGATCGGGTGGCGTTCGATGAGGATGCGGTACGCTTCGCCCGGCCGGGCATGGCGATGACGCTGAACGGCGTCGCCCAGGGCTACATCACCGATCGCGTCGCCGATCTCCTGAAGGCGCGCGGCTTTGCCAACGTGCTGCTCGACATCGGCGAGATCCAGGCCCTCGGCGGCGGCCGCGACGGCGACGGCTGGAAGGTCGGCCTCGCCGCCGGCCCCAACAGCGACGCGCTGGCGGCGACGCTCCGCCTCAAGGACCGGGCCGTTGCCACCTCGATGATGGACGGCACCGTTCTCGACACCGCCGGCCGCATCGGCCACATCCTGCATCCGAGGAAAGGCGCCGTTCCCTCCGCTTTCTCGGCCGTCAGCATCCTGGCGCCGGAAGCCGCGCTCGCCGACGCGCTGTCGACGGCCGCCGTGCTGATGACCCCGGACGAGCTCTCCCGGTTCGATCGCCCCGGCGTCGAGATACGCGCGACGCCGGTCTGACGCTTCGAAGGTCAGGCGGCAGGCGCAATCGCGCCGCCGCAGCGGAGCTCGGGATCGGCGACGTCCTGCCGGCCGTAGACCTTGAACATGTCGAAGACGTTCTGCATCTCGGCGCTGTCGAGGATCACCGGCGTGCCGACGGCGAGCGCCCGCCAATACTGGGCGGCGATGGTCTCCACCTCGACCAGCAACGCGAGGGCCTTCCTGAGGTTGGCACCGAGCACGATCAATCCGTGATTGGCGAGCAGGCAGGCGAGACGGCCTTCCAGCGCCGTCAGCGCGTGGTCGGAGAGCGCCTGCGAGCCGAAGGTGGCGTAGTCGGCGCAGCGGATGTTCTCGCCACCGGCGGCGGCCACCATGTAGTGAACCGCCGGAATGTCGCGGCGCAGGCAGGAAATCACCGTCGAAAACATGGAATGGGTATGGATCACCGTATCGATGTCCGGCCGATGCAGCAGGATGTCGCGGTGAAAGCGCCATTCGCTGGTCGGCCGGCAGGGACCGTAATAGATGCCGTCGAACGTCATCTCGACGATCTGGTCCTCGGTCATGCCGGCATAGGGAATGCCGGTCGGAGTCACCAGGAAGCGCCCGTCGCCAATACGGACACTGACGTTGCCCGAGGTGCCCTGATTGACGCCCGAGGCATTCATTTCGCGGCAAGTCTCGATGATCTCGGTTCGGAGTGCGAGATGGGAAAGGGCGGAAAGGCTGGCAGGCATTCTGGGTGTCCTCGATGAGGGTCGGCATGGCGTGTTCGACACGCCGGACGAGCAATGGCACTTGGCGCGAATGGGTGCTTATGTTAACTCAGATTGTCAATTGTCGAGCCGGGGTGACGTGCTTCGGGCGATAGGGTTGGGAAGATCATGGCGCTACGCTCAAGGACGAAGGACAAGGCCGACCGGTCGGCGGCCACCGATGCGGACAACCGGATGCCGCTTCCACGGCCGGGGGAATATCTCGTCGATCCGCTGTTGTGGGCGTCCTGGCTCTACCATCACGACGAGATGACGCAGAGCCAGATCGCCGATCTGATGGGCGTGTCGCGGGCGACGGTGGTGAACTACCTGCAGCAGGCGCGTGACCTCCACTACGTCAAGGTGGTGGTGCGGCCGGAGCTCCTGAACTCCATCGATCTTGCCCAGCAGCTCAAGCAGGCCTTCGGCCTCACCGAATGCATGGTCATTCCCTTCGACGGCGGCATACGGCCGCCGAGCGAGCGCATCGGCCGGGCCGGCGCCCAGTATCTCGACCAGATCCTGATGAACGGCGACGTGCTGGGCGTCGCCTGGGGCCGTACGGTGCTGTCGCTGGCCGAGAACCTGCCGGAAAAGGCCATGCCGGACAGTTGCGTCGTGCAGGTGATCGGCAGCCAGCGCTCGGCTTACGACGGCTTCACGGCCGAGGAATGCGTCGCTTTCATTGCCCACCGGCTGCACGCCCGGTCGATCAACCTGCATGCGCCGGCTGCCCTGTCCAACGCGGCGCTGCGCGACGCGCTGATGCGCGAGCCGACCATTCAGGAACAGTTCGCCCGCATTCGCTCCTGCAACAAGCTGCTGTTCGGCGTCTGCACGGTAAAGGCCAACAGCCTGGTGTTCGCCTCGGGCCTGATCTCCGTCGACGAGAGCAAATATTACATCGCCAATGGCGCCGTCGGCGTCATTGCCGGCCGTTTCTACGACATCGACGGCAACTGGCTGCGTGGCACCATGGATGATCGCATGATCGGCATCACCCTCGATGACGTGCGTAGCGTGCCGACCCGCATCGCCGCCGCCGGCGGTCCCGACAAGACCGATGCCATTCTCGGCGCCCTGCGCGGCGGCTACGTCACCGCGCTGATCACCGACGAGCCGACCGCCCGCAACGTTCTTGGGCGGCTCTAGCCCTGCACGTAAGACGAGCGTCTTCCATACCGCAGCGAAAGCGGGAAAGGGAAGCGCCGGCTGGGGGGAGCCGGCGCACGCCCCTGCGCCGGCCCGGTTGTCCGATGCTGGGCAGGGGCGGGTTGTCATTTGGCCTTCTGCTCCGGGTAGAGCTTGAGGAGGCCGTTGCGGCTGGCGTTTGCGACGCCGCGCTCGGTGATCAGGCCGGTGACCAGACGGGCCGGCGTCACGTCGAAGCCGTAGTTGAGCGCCGGGCTGCCCTTGGGAAGAATGTCCACCGTCGCCAGCCGGCCGTCGGCGGTGCGGCCGGTGATATGGCTGAGCTCGCGGGCGTCGCGCTCCTCGATCGGGATTTCCTTGACGCCGTCCTCCAGCGTCCAGTCGATGGTGGTGAACGGCAGCGCCACGTAGAACGGCACGCCGTTGTCGTGGGCGGCGAGCGCCTTCAGGTAGGTGCCGATCTTGTTGCAGACGTCGCCGGTCGCCGTGGTGCGGTCGGTGCCGACGATCGCCAGGTCGACGAGGCCGTGCTGCATCAGGTGGCCCCCCTGGTTGTCGGCGATCACCGTATGATCGACGCCGTGCTGGCCGAGCTCGAAGGCGGTGAGGCTGGCGCCCTGGTTGCGCGGTCGCGTCTCGTCGACCCAGACATGGACGGGAATGCCCGCCTCGAAGGCCATGTAGATCGGGGCAAGCGCCGTGCCCCAGTCGATGCAGGCGAGCCAGCCGGCATTGCAGTGGGTGAGGACGTTGAAGCGCGGCGGCTTGCCCTTCTGCTCCCAGAGGTCGCGGATGATGGACAGGCCATGGCGGCCGATCGCCTTGCAGGTCTCGACGTCCTCGTCGCAGATCTCGGCGGCGCGGCGGTAGGCAAGGCCCATGCGCGCGGACGGCGCGACCTGGGTGAGGCGGCCCCTGAGGTCGTCGAGCGCCCAGCGCAGGTTGACGGCGGTCGGCCGGGTGGCGAGCAGCGCCGCATAGGCCCGCTCGAGGTTTTCGTCCGAGGAGTCCTCGCGCATGGCCAGTGCCAGGCCATAGGCGCCGGTGGCGCCGATCAAGGGCGCGCCGCGCACCACCATGTCGCGGATGGCGCTTGCCGCCTCCTGCCAGGAGCGCAGCGTGCGCGTCTCGACCTCGAACGGCAGCCTGGTCTGGTCGATGATCTCGACCCCCCAGCTATCCGCCGCAACCCAGATCGTCCGCATGGATTTGCCGTAGATTTTCATGAAAAGCCTCCGGTCGCCGTCGTGCGCCCGAGGCGCCCGACGGTCCGTTTGTGGCGGGCGGCACCTCACCGCCCTTGGGGTCAGTCGGATGCGGCCGGATGGCCGTCAGCGGGTAGCGTCGGCGGCAACCACGGCGGCTGCCACGGCGTCGATATTGGCAAAGCGCGCGCGGTTGACAACGAGATCACGGCCGAGCCGTAGCGCCCGACGTTCGCCGCTCGCCCGCACATCCTTGTCGGCGATGCTTTCGAAGTCGGCGACATGGGCAAGGCCGAGAATGCGGCGGATCATCTTGCAGCCGGCAAAGCCAAGCGTGTCCTCGAACAGCGCGCGCATGTAGCGGGCTTGTTCCTCGGCCAGAGCGGCCCGGCTTGCCGCGTCGGCGAACAGCTCGGCGGTGAAGGCGTCGCCCTTGCCCTCGGTCGACCACAGTTCGACGAAGCGGGCCGAGAACAGCGTCCAGACATCGACCATCTGCTTCAGGATCCAGGCGCGGTAGCCGTCGCGGCCGCCCTTCTCATCCTCGTGGCCGATCTGGCTGAGATAGGCAAGGATCAGGTTGCCGATCAGCGCGCCGACATCGAAGCCCATGGGCCCGAAGAAGGCGAATTCCGGATCGATGACGCGAACATCGGTGCTGGTCGCCATGATCGAGCCGGAATGCAGGTCGCCGTGCACCAGCGCCTCGGCGTGACAGAGAAACTTGAGCTTCATCGCCTGGGCAGCCGCCTTGAGCGGGCCGTCGGCGCGCAACTCGAGGGCAATGTCGTCGAGCTGCGGCGAGGTCCAGTGATTGAGCTTGGCTGCCCGGTAGGGGTCGGTGAACACCAGGTCCTCGGTGATCCGGCAGAGCTCGGTATTGGCGCAGAATACCGCCATCTGCTTCTTCTTCTCGGCGGCCGGCAGGTAAAGATCGGACGTCTTGAACAGCGATTGCGCCATGAACTCCGACAGCGTCGCCGCAAAGCGAGGAAATTCGACGCCGTCGATCAAACCCTTGCGCATGATGATGTGCGGCGTAAGGAATTCCATCACCACCAATGCCTGCATGGCGTCGAACAGTACGACCTTCGGCACAAGTCCCGGAGCGGCGGCGTCCTCGGTGATCAACGCCTGGCTCTCGAAGAAGGACCGGTCCAGCGGCAGCGGCCAGGCGTCGCCGACGAGGCGCACGTAGGGAAGGGCCTGCTTGACGATCAGCGCTCCCTTGGGGCCGCGCACGATGAACACCAGGTTGAGGTTGCCATCACCGACCTCGGTGACCTTCCAATCCTGCGGCACGCCGTCGAGGATCGCTGCGACTTCCGAAAAGCCGGCGAGATAGGGCGCCAGCGTGCTTTCGGTCATCGGCCGATAGTCGGCGCCGCCGGTGCGGGCGCTCCGAACGTCTGTCATGGGGTCTTCTCCATCCCTCGCTTTGCCGCCTCCACCACGACGATCTGTCGCTCCTCGATGCTGGCAGAGGTCGCCGGAAGCGGAAGTTGTTCCCGTTTTCATCATTTGTCAAGATCGATTGACAATTGACGTATGTGTGGCTAGGTTGACCGCCATCGGGTCTGGAGGGACCCCCTGCCAAGTATCCGTGGAGGCGGTTTTCGGCATGACAGAACCAGGGAGGGAGGTGATCCGCATCCGTGGCCTGAACAAGCGGTTCGGCAGCACGCATGCGGTCATCGATGTCGATCTTGACGTCCGGCGCGGCGAAGTGCTGGCGCTGATGGGCGCCAACGGCGCCGGCAAGTCGACGCTGATCAAGATTCTCTGCGGCGTGCATCCGGCCGATTCGGGAACGATGGAGATCGATGGCGAGACGGTCGCCTTCCGCTCGCCGCTCGAGGCCTGCGCCGCCGGCATCCACACCGTCCACCAGATCATCAACGACGGCGTTGTGCAGCAGCTTACCGTTGCCGAGAACCTGGCGCTCGACGAGATCTGCCGGCCCGAGGGGCCGGTGCTCCTCAGTCGTTCGGCCATCGCGGCGCGAGCCCGCGAGATTCAGGCGATCCTCGGTCTCGACCTGCCGCTCGGCAAGGCGATGAGCGAGCTCGGCCAGGCCGAACGACAACTGGTCGCCATCGCCCGCGCGCTGTCGCATGATCCCAAGGTGCTGATCCTCGACGAGCCGACCTCGTCGCTGTCGGAAGCGGAAGCCGCCCGGCTGTTCGCGCTGATCGAAGACCTCAGGGCGCGCGGCGTCGCCATCGTCTACATCAGCCATCGCATGTCTGACATCCGTCGCCTCGCCGATCGGGCCGTCGTCATGCGCGACGGTCGCACCCGCGCCGAATTTGCCCGTCCGCTCGATTTCGACGGCATCGTCCATGCCATGGTCGGTCATCGCGTCCGCGAGGGCGCCCACAGCGCCGTCGCCGGTAGCCGGACGGTGGTCGAAATCCGTGATTTCGCTCTCACGCCGACCTCGGCGCCCTTCGACCTCGACCTTCGGGAGGGCGAGGTGGTGGTGCTGACCGGCCTGATCGGCGCCGGCAAGACCGAGTTCGCCGAGTGTCTGTTCGGCACGGCGGCCGCGCACGCCGGCTCGGTGACCATCGATGGCAAGCCGCTCCGCGCCGCTTCGCCGCAGGCGGCGATCGCCGGGGGCGTATTCATGGCGCACGAAGATCGCGGCAACTCGTCGCTGGTCTCCGAATTCTCCGTGCTGCACAACATGACGCTGCCCTTCCTGCGGCATTTTTCCAAGCTGTCTCTGGTCGTGCCCGACCAGGAGCGGCGGGCGGCGACCGAGCAGGTCGCGGACCTCGCCATCAAGTGCCCGTCGATCGATGTGCCGATCGGTTCGCTGTCGGGCGGCAACCAGCAGAAGGTCGTGCTCGGACGCTGGCTGATCCAGCCCTGCCGGCTGCTCATCCTCGACGAGCCCTTCCAGGGCGTCGACATCGGTGCCCGCCAGGACATCGGCCGCCGGTTGCGCGAAACCGCGGCCGGCCGGGCGACGCTGGTCATCTGCGCCGATCTCGAGGAGGCGACCGAAATCGCCGACCGCATCATCGTGATGCGCGACTTCTCGGTGGTCGGCGGCCATTCGGTCGATGGGCTGTCGCTCGACGCCCTGGTCGCCGAGATCAGCGGCACCGGCACCCACGCAACTTTCGCCTGACGCTTTCAAAGACAAAAGGCTTCCATCATGAGCACCCCATCCTCGAATCCGGCTCCCAATCCGGCCGCGCCGGCCGCTGCCGTGCAAGCTGGCGCGGCGAAGTCCGCCCTCACGTTCAAGGACTTCGTCATCAAGTTCGGTCTTCTGATCATCCTCGGCGTGATGATCGTCGTCTTCTGGCGCCTCGAGCCGGCCTTCGCCAACGCCCGCAACATGTTCTCCATCCTGCAGGCGGTGTCGGTGACGGCGCTGTTGGCGCTCGGCGTCACCGTCACGCTGGCCATCGCCGGCTTCGACCTGTCCATCGGCTCGACGGCCGCCATGTCGCTGATGGCCTCGAGCTACGTGATGGTGATCCTGAACCAGGGCACGTTGCTCGCCGTCCTCGTCTGCCTGCTGCTCGGCGCCTTCATCGGCTTCCTCAACGGCGTGCTGATCGTCAAGGGGCGCATTCCCGATCTTCTGGCGACGCTCGGCATGATGTTCCTGCTGCTCGGCCTGCAGCTGATCCCGACCGGCGGCCGCTCGATCGCCAAGGGCATGACGCTGTCGGACGGCTCGGCGGCGACCGGCAGCTTCACCGACGCCTTCCTGGCGCTCGGCCGCTACCGTCTGTTCGACCTGATCCCGCTGCCGGTGATCATCATGCTGGTGGCCGCCGTCATCCTCTGGGTGTTCATGGAGCGCTCGCGCTATGGCCGCGTGCTCTACGCCATCGGCGGCAACGAGAAGGCCACCCGCCTCGCCGGTGCGCCGGTCGAGCGCTACAAGATCGCCGCCTACATGATCTCCGGCCTGTTCGCCTCGATCGGCGGCATCCTGCTCGCCGCCCGCGTCGGCCGCGGCGACGTCACCTCCGGTTCGTCGCTGCTGCTCGACTCGGTGGCCGCCGCGCTGATCGGCTACGCGGTGCTGGGCGCCAAGAAGCCCAACGTGTTCGGTACGGCCGTCGGCGCGCTGTTCGTCGGCACGCTGCTCAACGGCCTCACCATGCTCAACGCTCCCTACTACGCGCAGGACTTCGTCAAGGGTCTCGTCCTTGTCTTCGCCCTGCTGTTCACTTTCGGCTTCGCCTCCTCGCAGCGTCGCTGAGCCGGCTCCGGCCCCATCTGGAAAACGCGAGGTAATCCGCGGCGCGCGGAGGAGGCACGCCCGGAAAAGGTCAATGGAAACGTCATTTGAGGAGTGAGAAAATGACTACGATCGACAGAAGGACATTTCTTGCCGGCCTTGCCACCGCATCGGTTGCCAGCGCCCTGCCGCTTCGCGCCGCTTTCGCCGAAGGCATCGCCGGCGCTCCGGGCATCGTCGGCGAGCGCAAGATGAAGATTGCGCTGGTGCGCTATCTCTCCACCGGCGATTTCTTCCAGTTCTATCTCGCCGGCGTGACGCGCCAGGCCGAAGCGCTCGGCTTCGACCTGCACGTGCTCGACTCCCGCCAGGACGCGGCGCTGCAGGCGGAAATGTTGCAGCAGGCGATGAACCTCGGCGTCGACGGCATCATCCTGCAGCACGGCCTGACCGAGACGCTGAAGGATCCGGCCGCCCAGGCTGTGGAGGAAGGCTTCAAGGTCGTCGCCTTCGACGTCAACTGCGAGAACCCGGCCATTCCGCAGATCGAGCAGAACGACCGCGAGCTTGCCCGCCTCGCCCTTGAGCAGGCGATCGCCGACAATGGCGAGAGCTTCAAGGCCGGCTACGTCTACGTGCCCGGCATCGCGCCGCTCGACCGCCGCGACGAGACCTGGCAGGCCTTCAAGAAGAAATACCCCGGCATCCAGGAAGTGGCGCACTGGGGCACCATGAGCAACCCGATCGCCAACTCGGTCGCCGACCAGACGGCGGCGGTGCTGCGCGCCAATCCCGATATCACCGTCATCTTCGCCCCCTATGACGAATTCGCCAAGGGCGCCAAGACGGCCGTCGACGAGGCCGGCCTTAACGAGAAGATCAAGATCTACTCGGCCGACATCTCGACGCCGGACATCTCGGCGATGGTCGAAGACAACAGCGCCTGGGCGGCCTCGGCGGCCACCTCGTCGGCCTTGGTCGGCGAAGTCTGCGTGCGCACGTTGGCGCTGCAGCTCGCCGGCGTCGATACCGGTTCCCAGGTCGTGGTGCCACCGACGCTGATCACCCGGCAGATGCTCCTCGAGAAAGGCATCAAGAACATGGACGACCTCGCGGCCAAGCTGCCGCAGTTCTCCAAGGCCGATGTGTCGATGGCGCCCTGGATCGCCGAGCCGAAGCGTTAACCGGCCCTCAGGCGTAAAGGGACGCGATCATACCAAGAGGCATTGAAAATGCCTCTTGGTATTCCGCTTGTCGATTTCTCATGCCCATGATGCAGATGAGAAATCGGCAATGGCTTCAATGAGCGGATGCATCAGCATCTTCGCGAATTGGTATAACAGGGAAATAGACCAACGCTTGTGCTCGTCGGAGCACAGTCTGCTTCAGACCGCTCCTCCGCGATGACCGGCCCGAAATCGGGCTGGCCCACATAGGAATAAGCCGGCACTCCCCTGGGGATGCCGGTTTTCTTTTCATTGAGGGTGCTCAGTCCCGCCGTCCCTTGATCGCCTTCATCAGCTCGCCGAAATGCGGTCGGAAATCCTTGAAAAGCGGATCGTCGCGCCGGGCGAGCAGCGCCTCGCCGAACAGCTTGAGGCCGACGAGGAACAAGAGGTCGTCGTCGCCGGTTTTGCCGAGACGGTCGGCGAGGGCGATCAGGTCGTCGTGGCTGTCGAACTCGAAGCTGAGCGGCCGTTCGGCGGCCTCGGGAACGGCGTCGACGGTGACGCGGAAGCGGTGCTTGGCCAAGATGTTCTCCTTTGCATTTGGCAATGCCTAACCGATCCGGAGCGCATCCGCGAGCATTCGCTGGTGTCGGCATGTGTCCGGCGCGGCTGCGGCCGGCCCGCTTCCGGCAAAGGGATGCCTGCCATTCCGTCCTTGCCTATATCGGGGAACCGCCGAATTGTAGCGGAAATGGCCCTTGCCATCGGTTCCTATTAATATAGGATAGGGAGGTATCCTATCATGCATACCACGATAAACAAAAAGCCCTTGCTCGCGCGTGTCCGGCGCATTGCCGGGCAGATGGCCGCCATCGAAAAAGCGCTGGAGGACGAGGCGGACTGCGCCGTCGTCCTGCATCAGGTGGCCGGCGTCCGCGGCGCGGTGCTGGGGTTGATGGACGAGCTGATCGAGGGCCATCTGCGCGAGCACGTCGCCCGTCCCGGCATCGACGATGCCGCGCGATCGGCGGCGGCCGACGAACTGATGGCCGCCATCCGTCGCTACGGAAAATGAGGTCGAACCATGCAGCAGCCCGGCGTCGACGACCTGGTCCATGACCATGTTTTCCTCGGGCAGGACCACGACCGCAACACCCGTCGCGTGCTCTGGGTGGTCGCCCTGACGCTGGTCATGATGGTCGGCGAGATCGTGGCCGGTTTGCTGTTCAACTCGATGGCGTTGCTCGCCGACGGCTTCCACATGGCCACCCACGCCGGCGCGCTGGCGGTGGCCGCCGTCGCCTATCTCCTGGCCCGGCGCTATGCCGGCGAACGGCGCTTCACCTTCGGCACCGGCAAGATCGGCGATCTCGCCGGCTTCGCCTCGGCGCTGGTGCTCGGCCTCGTGGCGATCGGCATCGCAACCGAATCGCTGCTGCGTCTCATCGATCCTCGGCCGGTCGCCTTTGGCGAGGCGACGGCGATCGCCGTGCTCGGCCTCCTGGTCAACCTCATGAGCGCCGCGCTGCTCGGCCCGGACCATCATCACCGCCACGACCATGATACCCACGATCATGGCACGGCCGATCATCGCCACGACAACAACCTGCGCTCCGCCTACGTTCACGTGCTGGCCGACGCCCTGACCTCGGTGCTGGCCATCGCCGCGCTGCTCGGCGGCCGCTTTCTCGGCTGGACGTGGCTCGATCCGGCGATGGGGCTGGTCGGCGCCGCCGTCATCGCCGTCTGGTCGTGGTCGCTGATGCGCGCCTCTTCGGTGGTGCTGCTCGACATGGCCGATCCGCAGGTCGAGGCCGAAATCCGCGAGCTGGTCGAGGACGAGGAGGACGCCCGCATCGTCGACCTGCATCTCTGGCGCGTCGGCCCGGCCGGCTATGCCGCCATCGTGTCGGTGGCCGGCGGCAGTGCCGAAGGCATCCGCCGCCGGCTCCGGCCGGTTCACGAGATCGTCCACCTGACGGTGGAGGCGAGAGCAGCCGTTCCTCAGCCGCCCGCCGCGTAAAGGCGGGCATAACCGCCGCCCCGCTTGAGGAGATCGTCGTGGCTCCCCTGCTCGGCGATGCCCTCGGCGTCGACCACCACGATGCGGTCGGCGTTGCGGATGGTGCTGAGCCGGTGGGCGATGACCAGCGAGGTGCGGCCTTTGGCCAGTTCGGCCAGCGAGGCCTGGATTTCCCGCTCGGTCGCCGTGTCGAGCGCCGAGGTCGCCTCGTCGAGGATCAGGATCGGCGGATCCTTCAGGAACATGCGGGCGATGGCGATGCGCTGCTTCTGGCCGCCGCTGAGCTTGACGCCGCGCTCGCCGACGATGGTGTCGAGCCCGTCGGGCAGGTCGGACAGGAAATCGCCGAGCTGGGCGCGCGCCGCCGCCGCCGCGATGTCCGCCTCCGACGCGTCGAGCCGGCCGTAGGCGATGTTCTCGCGGATGGTGCCGCCGAACAGGAACACGTCCTGCTGCACGATGCCGATCTGCCGCCTCAGCGAGGCGACGGTCATGTCGCGGATGTCCATGCCGTCGATCGAGATGGCGCCTTCCGTCACCTCGTAGAAGCGCGGCACCAGCGAGCAAAGGGTGGTCTTGCCGACGCCGGACGGACCGACGAAGGCCACCGTCTCGCCGGCGGCGATGTCGAGGTCGATGCCCGAGAACAGCGGCCGGTCGCCGCCGTAGCCGAAGCCGACGCCCGAAAAGCGGACGTGGCCGCGGAAGGCCGGCGCGGCGACGGCGCCCGGCCGGTCGGCGATGTCCGGCTCGGTGGCCAGGAAGACGAGATAGCGGCGGAAGCCGGCGATGCCCTTCGGATAGGTCTCGATCACCGCGTTGATCTTCTCGACCGGCCGGAAGAACACGCCGGTGAGCAGCAGGAAGCCGACGAAGCCGCCGGCGGTGAGCTCGCCCATCAGCACCAGCCGGCTGCCGAAGATCAGCACGACGAGCTGCACCAGCCGCATCGACAGGAAGGACAGCGCGTTGGTGGCGGCCATCAGCCGGTAGGCGGCGAGCTTGGTGGTGCGGTAGGCGGAATTGTCGACGGCGAACAGCCGCCGCTCATGGTCCTCGTTGGCGAACGCCTGCACGACGCGCATGCCGCCGACGTTCTCCTCGATGCGCACGTTGAAGCCGGCGACGCGGCCATAGAGCTGATGCCAGTTCTCGGTCATCCGGCCGCCGTAGCGGGCGGTGATGAAGGCGACGGCCGGCACGATGGCGGCGGTGATCAGCGCCAGCTCGACGTTGACCGTCAGCATGAGGAGGAAGGCGCCGAGGAAGGTCATCACCGCGATGAACAGGTCTTCCGGCCCGTGATGGGCGATCTCGCCGATTTCTTCCAGATCTTTGGTCAGCCGGGCGACCAGATGGCCGGATTTGTGATTGTCGAAATAGCGGAAGGAAAGCTTCTGCAGGTGGTCGAAGCTGCGCCGCCTCAGCTCGGTCTCGATGTTGATGCCGAGCATGTGGCCGAAATAGACGACGATGGCGTTGAGGCCGGCGCTCAGGAGGTAGATGACGAGGAGGGCCAGCGCCGCGACGACGATCAGCGTCCAGTCCGACGACGGCAACAGCCGGTCGATGTAGATTTTGACCGCGAAGGGAAAGCCGAGCTCGAGAAGGCCGGCGACGACGGCGCAGCCGAAGTCGAGCAGGAACAGGCCGCGGTAAGGGCGATAATAGGAAAAGAAGGTTTTCAGCATGGGGCGGGAGAATGCCCCATCCCGCTCCGGAACGAAAGGCCCGGCGGCTGTTGATCCGAGGGCGGCAGCGATCCGTGTCGCCGCCGCATCGGTGGGGAAGCCGATACCGGGCCAGTCCTCATGCGGCGTCGAGTTCGGCGATCTCCGAAGCGGTGAGCGCGAGGCCGGCGGCGGCCACGTTCTCCTCGAGATGAGCGACGCTCGATGTGCCGGGGATCGGCAGCATCACCGGGCTGCGGGCCAACAGCCAGGCGAGCGCCACCTGCCCGGCCGTGGCGCCATGCGCCCCGGCGATGCGATCGACCAGGCCGCCCGGCCGGGCGAGCTTGCCGGCCGCCAGCGGGAACCAGGGAATGAAGCCGATGCCGTTGGCCTCGCAATAGGTGAGAACATCCTGGCTGGCGCGGTCGGTGAGGTTGTAGCGGTTCTGCACCGTGGCGACCGGAAACACCTGCCGCGCCGCCTCGATCTCGGCGACCGATACCTCGGACAGGCCGGCATGGGCGATGATGCCGTCGTCGATCAGCCGGCGCACCGCGCCGAACTGCTCGTCGCGCGGCACCTTCGGGTCGATGCGGTGCAACTGCCAGAGGTCGATCCGCTCGACACCGAGCTTGGCGAGGCTCTTCCTGGCCTGGCCGATCAGGTAGTCGGGCCGGCCGTTCGGCGTCCACTGGTCGGGGCCGCCACGGGTGAGGCCGCCCTTGGTGGCGATCAGCAGGCCCTTGTAGGGATGGAGAGCCTCGCGGATCAGCTCCTCGGAAACGTCGGGGCCGTAGCTGTCGGCGGTATCGATGAAGTCGACGCCGATCTCCGGCAGCCGCCTGAGCGTGGCCAGCGCCGCCGCGCGGTCGGCCGGCGGCCCCCAGATGCCCTTGCCGGTGATGCGCATGGCGCCGAAGCCGAGGCGGTTGACCGTCAGGTCGCCGATTTTGAACTGGCCGGACAGGCCGGCATCGATCGTGCTCATCCTCTTGTCCTTTCCGCGGGTGAAAGAGGTCGGCGGCGGAAAGGGAGCTTCCCGCCGCCAAAGGCCATCAGGGAACGATATAGCCGGCGGCCGTGAACAGCCGGTACCATTCCTCGCGCGACAGCGTCACGCCGGCGCCGGCCACGCATTCCTTGACGCGATCGGGGCGCGTCGTGCCGAGCACCACCTGCATTTTCGCCGGATGGCGGGTGATCCAGGCGACGGCGATGCCGGTCGGCGTCACGCCATGGGCGGCGGCGATCTCGTCGAGCGCGTCGTTGAGGGCGGCGCAGTTTTCACGGTCGCCGACGAAGGGGCCGTCGAAGAAGCCTCTCTGGAACGGCGACCAGGCCTGCAGCGTCATGCCTTCCTTGCGCGAATAGTCGAGAAGGCCGACGTTGCGGTCGACCGACTGCTCGAGGCCGGCCATGTTGATGGCGACGCCCTGGGCGATCAGCGGCGCGTGGGTGATGGAGAGCTGCACCTGGTTGACGAGGAGCGGCTGCTTCACCGCCGTCTTCAGGAGCTCGATCTGGCCCGGCGTCTGGTTGGAGACGCCGAAGTTCCGCACCTTGCCCGACGATTGCAGCTTGTCGAAGGCCGAGGCGACCTCCTCCGGCTCGACCAGCGCGTCGGGGCGGTGCAGCAGCAGCACGTCGAGATAGTCGGTCTTGAGCGCCTTCAGCGAGCCGTCGACGGCTTCGAGGAGATGCGCCTCGGAGAAGTCGAAGAAGCCCTTGCGGATGCCGGCCTTGCTCTGGATGACGATCTTCTCGCGCTGGGCCGGCGTCAGGTTCATCGCCTCGCCGAAGCGCTTCTCGCAGAGGTGCAGTTCGCCGCCGTAGATGTCGGCGTGGTCGATCATGTTGATGCCGGCGTCGATGGCGGTGTTGACCAGCGTGCGGATGTCGGCGTCGCTCATCTTGGCGATGCGCATCAGGCCGAGGATGACGGAGGAGACCGAAAGGTCGCTCTTGGGAATCTGATAGGTCTTCATGGCTTGCCTTCACTGTGGTGCGCGCCGGGGCCGGCTGACGGCGGTCGGACGGCGGCGGAAAGGAACGTGGCGGACGATGCGCCGCCTTCGGTCATTCGTCCAACAGATTGCGGAGATGCCATTGATCTCCGCGAGGAATGACGCGCGCGGATCGCGGAAAACGCGGGGGCGCGTGTCCGAGCTGTCTGGCGGTCAGTATTCCTTTTCGAAGTAGACGCCGACCTTCGACTGCTCCTGCGTCGCCTCGGCCCTGGCCTTGACGTCGTCGGTGATGTCGAGGTTGACCGACACGCCGGTCCGTCCGCCTTCGCCGGCGGTGACGCCCAGATAGACCCGCTCGCTGATGTAGCGGCCGGCCGTCACGGCCGCGTTGCCCTCGGAATCGGTGTTGACGTCGAGATCGTCGAGGCCGACCCCGGCGCGCAGTCGATCGAGAATGCCGTTGCCGTTGCCGCCGCCGGCGAGCTGGGTCACCGCCTCGGCCAGTTGGGCGATTTGCACGGCGGACAGGTCCGAGACCGAACGCTTGAACAGGAAGCGGGCGAGGATTTCGTCCTGCGGCAGTTCCGGCGTCGACGAGAGCACGATGCTGGGGTCGGAGGCATAGCCCTCGACGGTGGCAGTGACGGCAACCGAATCCGACGTGGTGGTCGCCGACAGCGACAGGTAGGGATTGAGATCGCCCTGAAGCGTCACGGTGCCTTCGTTGAAGGTGATGCGCTGGCCGATCACCAGCACGCGGCCACGGATCAGTTCGAAGCTGCCCACCGGCTGCACGTCGGCCAGCGTACCGCGCACCGTCAGGTGGCCGCCGAGTTCGGCGTCGATGCCGCGGCCGCGCACGAACAGCTGGCGCGGCGCATTGACGGCGACATCGAGCGCGACGGGGAGACCACCGCCGGTTCCTGTCCGGCCGCCGCCGGCTGCCTTGTCGATCCGCTTCAGCGTTGCGTTGACGTTGGCCGGCGTATTCCTGTGCTTGACGTCGATCAGCACCGGCGCGCCGCCGCCGCCCTCGGGCACGGTGATTTCGGCGCGGGCGACGTCCACCTTGCCGGTGACCGTGAGGCCGTTCGTCACCGATCCGCCGACGGCGAGCGACGCGCCGAGTTCGGCGGTGACGATCCTGCCGTCGGTAACACGGGTCCTTGCCGCGGTGATGCGGATATCCACGGGCAGGCCGTCGCCGATGCCGACGCGGCCTTCGGCCGATAGCTGGCCGCCGCCCCTGACAGTGGCGGTTGCCCTTTCGATGCGGATGCTGTCGCCGGACAACTGGAGCGCCACGTTGATGGCGTCGAGCCGCATGGTGGTCAGCGGATCGGTCACCGAGGCGCCGCTCACCGTCACCCGTCCGGACAGTTCGGGCGACGCCAGGCTGCCGGTGGCCTTCAGCGTTGCCTTCGCCGTGCCGGTAAGGCGGGTGCCGCGCGTCGCGACGAAGGATTGGGCCAGCGCGAGAGGCAGGTCGGCGCTGGCGTCCACGGTGAGCCCGCCGCCGGAAAGCGGGATGACGCCCTTCGCCTCGGCGCCGAAACCTGCGGGGCCGGTGAGTTTCGCCGAGGCGAGGTTCACCTTGTTGTCCTCCAGCCGGCCGGACGCGGTGGCGGAAAAGCCCGCGAGACCGGCTGCGGTCAGTTGCGGCGCGGCAATGCCGTCGGCCTTGACGGTGAAGGCGGTGGCGTTGCCGTCGCTCCTGGCCGTGCCGTCGATGCTGGCGACGCTTGCCGCTTGCGCCGCGAGGCCCTTGGCGGCAAAGCGGCCGTCGATCTTCGGCGCGCCGAGGAGATCGGCGATCGTCGCGTCGACGTCGGCGGAGGCGATGCGGTTGCCGGCGACCGCGAGATTGGTCGCCTTGATATTGGCCTTTGCCGTCTGCTTGCCGCCCTCCGGCAGAAGGCTCACATCGGCCGAAAGCCGGCCGGCGAGGTCGGCAAGAACCAGCGGCCCCAGTGCGGAGAGATCGGGCGAATCGACGGCGAGCCGGCCGGTCATCAGCCCCTCGCTGTCGAGCGCCACATCACCGGTCACCCGGCTGTCGGCAACGGCCAGCGCCAGGTCACGCAGACGGTTGCCGTCGGCGGTGTGGGACAGGCCGGCCGACAGCGTCAGCGGCTTGCCTTTCAGCCGGCCCTGGCCCTTCAGCGTTCCGTTGAAATCGGCTCCGTCGAGTTGGCCGGCGAGATCGACGCCCAGCGCTTCGAGGGCATTGTCGGCAAGGATCAGCCGATCGGAAGACAGCCGCGCCGTCACGTCGAGCGGCCCGCCGCTGCCCCGGAGCGACAGCATGGCGCCGGCCGCCCCCTTGGCCTTCGGCTCGATGCGGCCGACGTCGGGCAGCGTCAGCGTCGCCGTGAGGTCGGTGCGGTCGAGCGCGTGATCGCCATCGGCGGTCAGCGTCAGCGCCGGATTGGCGATCCTGAAGGCCTGAAGCTTGAGACCCGACGTGTCGCGGGCGACGCGGCCGGTCAGCTTCGTCTCGCCGGACAGCAGATTGTCGAGTTGGGCGATGCCGGCCGCAAGCGTGCCGGCATTGCCGTCGAGCGTCAGGTCGAAGGCGCCGGTCGTCGGGACGAGCGTCCCTTTGGCCGCCAGCTCGATGCTGCCTTGAAGCGGCCGGCCGGCCAGGGCGGAGAAAGGCGCGAGCGAGGCGGCCGATAGCGTCTGCTGGCCTTCGACGCGACCGTCTTCCACCTTGCCGACGAACGACGCCTGAGCGGTGGGCGTCGCCAGCTTCAGGAGATCGATGGCGAGCGGCACGCCGGCCGACCAGCGGCCGGAGCCGGAGAAGGCGAGCTCGCCGCCCACCGCCGCGCCGACGGCGGCATCCGTGAAGCTGAGGCCGCGCGAGCCGCCGGCGAGCGTAAAGTCGACGCTGCGCTTTTCGGCGTCGGCGAGATCGGTCGCGGCGCCATGGCCGCTGATTTCCAGCGCCCCGGCACCGAAGCTCGGCGTCGACAGGCCCTCGGCGGCGAGTTCGAGGCTCCAGGCGCCGCCATGGCCGAAGGAGAAGCGGAGCCGTCCCTCGCCGAGTCGCGTCGTGGCGCCTTCGCCGCCGAGCGGCAGCGCGCCGTCCTTGCCGGCGAGGCGGCCGTCGATGTCGATCGCCGTTGGAAAATGGTCGGCGGCGAGCGCCGCCGAACCCTGCAGCGTCAGCACCGGGGCGGCGAGCGCCAGCTTGTCGATGCTGATCGGGCCGGCGTCATCCGCCCGGCCGGAAAGCTCCAGCGTCGATCGGCCGGCGAGATAGAGGGCATAGTCGGGCTGCACCAGCGCCGCGAGATCGCCGGCAAAGGCCGAGCCGAAGCGATAGCCGTCGCCATCGCGGGCAATGGTGGTGCGGCCGGCAAGCCGGCTGACGCCATCGGTGGCGAGCTCGAGGTCGGCGGCGAAGTCGTCGAGCGGTCCGGCGCCCTTCAGCGTCAGGCTGACCGACGGCCGGCCGGGCAGGTTCATGAGGCCGGCCATGACGCCGCCGGCCGGCTCCTCGGCCTTCAGGTCGAGATCGAGCCTCTTGCCCTCGGCGGCATAGGCGGCCTTCAGCGTCACCTCGCCCGGCTTGCTGTCGGTGCGGCGAATGGCGAGGTCGGCGTCGAGCGAGCCGCCGGCGAGACTGGCGGCGGCGGTGACGGCGAGCCGCGCTTCCTCGCCGAGCACGGGCGCGCCGAGGACCACGTCGGGCGCCGAGAGGCGGCCAACCTTCACCTCGACCGGCAGGTCCGGCAGGCTGAAGCCCTCGCTCGCCGCCGGGTCGACGGTTTCGGCCGGCAGCGGCTTGCGGATCACCTCGATCTTCTCGGCGTCGAGACTGTCGACATCGAGCCTGCCCCTGAGCAGCGCCAGGCGGCTCCAGACGAGATGCACGCCCTCGATCCTGAGCCAGGCGCCCTCGCGGTCGGATATGGTGATCGAAGCGAGCCGGACGTCGGACGACAACGCGCCGTCGATGGCGCCGAGCTCGATCTTGCGGTCGGGCGTCGAAATCTTGTCCTCGACGAAGCGGACGAAGGCGCCCTTCTCGGCGCTGTCGTCCTCCTGGGCGCCGGCCAGCGTCAGCGCCAGCGGCCCGGCGGCGAGGACAGCGAGGGCGAGGAGAGCGGTTCTGATCTTCATGGGGTCGCCTCCTCAGAAGCTCTGGCCGAGGCCGATATAGACGCCGAAGGTCGAATCGCCCGGCTCGTGATCGAGCGGCAGCGCCACGTCGAGCCGCACCGGCCCGAGGCCGGTATAGTAGCGGATGCCGGCACCGGCGGCGAAGCGCAAACCGTCGGCGAAATCGGGATAGTTCGAGGCGAAGGCGTTGCCGGCGTCGACGAAGCCGACCACGCCGAAGCTCTCGCTGACCTTGGCGCGCAGTTCGACCGCGCCTTCGAGGCGCGACAGGCCGCCCGTCACCACGCCGTTGTCCTTGGGGCCGAGGCTGCGATAGGCGTAGCCGCGCACCGACGAGCCGCCGCCGGCATAATAGAGCCGGCCGTTGGGCATCTCGTCGATCGGCGCGCCCAGGATCGAGCCGGCGGCGAGCCGGCCGGCGATGACGAAACGGCCCTCGCGGTCGAGCGCCAGATAGGAGGCGACGGAAGCATCGGTGATGACGCCGGCGTTGCCGAAATTCGCCTCGTAGAACGGTTCGGCGCTGACCTTGGCGTTGAAGCCTTCGTGCGGGTCGGTCTTGTCGTCGCGGCTGTCGTAGGCAAGGCCGATCGGCAGGCCGGTGAGCAGGAACTTGTCGGTGCCCTGGGCGTCCTCGTCGCGCGACGCCGTGACGCCGAGGCCGACCGAGGCGGTGAGCTCGTCGGTGATGGCGTGGCTGAGCCCGACCTTGGCGGTGATCGCCGTCTCGGTATAGGTGTCCGGCGTCTCCCGCGTCGCTTCGAGCGCGGCGGTGAAGTCGGTGAACGGCGTTATGATGCCCGGCCGGGTGAAGGTGGCCGAGAGATCGTAGTTGAAGTCCTTGGGATCGACGCCGGCGATGCCGTTCACCGCGCCCGACAGCTTGAACGACTCGGCATGCCCAAAGAGGTTGCGGTGCTGCCAATAGGCCTCGATGCCGGCGCCGTCCTCCGTGGCGTAGCTGACGCCGCCGCCGAATACGTGCAGCGGCCGCTCGGCGACGTTGAGGGTCAGCGGCAACTGGCCGTTCGGGCCGAGCGCCTTGGCTTCCTCGATGCGCTGGCTGGAGAACACCTGCAGCCGGCGGAGGTTCTTCTGTCCACGCTCGATGACGGCGGGATCGTAAGGCGCGCCGGGCTCGATGCCGGTCATCCAGGCGGTGTACCGGGGATCCATGCGGCTGGTGCCGGTCACCGCCAGCGGCCCGAAGGTGGCGGCCGGCCCGGGGTCGACGGTGATCGCCACGTCGAGCGTCGAGCTATCGTGCTCCGCGATGGTGTCGCGCCTGACGATGCTGGCCAGCGGATGGCCGCGCCGCCGCCAGGCGTCGATCAGCAGCTTTTCCGAACCGGTGACGGCGCCGGCCCGCGCCGGCTCGCCGACGGCAAGGCCGATCTCGGCCGGCGTCGACTTCTTGAAGTCCGTGTCCTCCGGTCCGGGCGGCGGCGCGCCGGTGATCTCCACCTGGCCGAAGCGGAACAGCGGCCCCGGCGTGACGCGCATCGCCACCTTCACCGGCTGCGGCAGGACGGCGTCCGGCGCGATGGCGTCGGGATCCTGACCGCCGACCGTGATCTCGATGGTGCCGCCATAGCGCCCCTCCCGGTAGAGCGCGGCGGTAATGCGGCCGTATTCGGCATTGACGCGGGAAAGGAAAGCGGCGGTCGAGGGCGGCGGCGTGTCGTCGCGGCCGGTCCAGAGGGCGGAGGCGGCGAGCACGGCCGCATGCAGGTCGTCATCGGCGCCCACCGTGTCGATGGCCACGGTATAGCGCTGGGCATCCGGCGAAATGTCCGGGTCGGGCTCCGCCTCGAAGAAACGATGCCCGAACAGCTCGAAGGCAAAGGCCTCCTGCGCCAGCAGCGAAGCCCCGAGCAGCGACGCCGCGATGGCGACGAAGCGAGCGATTCCCGGGGGTATTTTCTTCCCTGTCGCCCGCATCAACGCCCCTTCCCACTCACGCAACGGATGGCGGCCGGTCCGGCTGCGGCGGCCCCTTCGAAGAGATTAGAGTAAATTGAGGTTACCGAACAGGAAAGATGCCGACGGCCGGTAATTCGTCCTGTCGGGCGGGGGCGGCAAGGAAAAGGCCCGCGTGGGGGAAAACGCGGGCCGAGTTGCCTCATGGGAAGCTGGAGGAGAGGTCAGCGGATGCGTAGCCCGCCTTCGTTGAATATGTAGCGCCGGTTCGGCGGACAGCCGAGCGTGATGGTGTCGCCGGGGCGGACGTCCGGCCCGTCCCGGTATTCGACGATCAGCGGCTGGCCATCGGTAAGCTGGCAGTAGAGGTAGCGCGTGCCGCCGAGATATTCGAGCACGTCGACGCGCGCCTCGATGCCGCCCGGAGCGCCGACGACGAGATGCTCCGGCCTCAGGCCGAAGGTCACCTTGTCGCCGGCAGCAAGGCCGTCACCGGCGATCGGCGCCGCTTCGGCCCGTCCGGCAAGCTCCACCTTGCCGTCGCCGCGCCAGACGGCGTCGAGAAGGTTCATGCGCGGCGAGCCGATGAAGCCGGCGACGAAGGCGTTGTCGGGATCCTCGTAGACGGTACGGGGCGAGCCCGATTGCTCGACGCGGCCGTCGCGCAGCACGACGATCACGTCGGCGAGCGTCATCGCCTCGGTCTGGTCGTGCGTCACGTAGATCATGGTGTTGCCGAGCTCGCGGTGCAGCCGGGCGATCTCGACGCGCATCGAGACGCGCAACTCGGCGTCGAGATTGCTGAGCGGCTCGTCGAACAGGAACACCTCCGGCTGGCGCACGATGGCCCGGCCGATGGCGACGCGCTGCCGCTGGCCGCCGGAGAGCTGGCCGGGGCGCCGGTCCATCAGCGGTTCGATCTTCAGGATGGCGGCGGCGGCGGCCACGCGCTCGTCGATCACCGCCTTTTCGGTGCGCTGCATCTTCAGCCCGAAGGCCAGATTGTCGCGCACCGTCATGTGCGGATAGAGCGCGTAGCTCTGGAACACCATGGCGATGCCGCGCTGCGACGGATCGACGTCGGTCACCTCGCGGCCCTTGATGGCGATCTCGCCGTCGGTCACCTCCTCCAGGCCGGCGATCATCCGCAACAGGGTCGACTTGCCGCAGCCCGACGGCCCGACGAACACCACGAAGGCGCCGTCGGGAATCGTCAGGTTGACGCCGTGGATGACTTCCATCGAGCCGAAGCTCTTGCGCACCTCGGTGAGCTGAACGCCGCTGTCGGACATGGCCATCACGCTCCGCTCTTCTTCGAGCCGCCGCGCATCCAGACCAGCATCTCGCCGGGCGCGCGGTTGTCCCAGAGGTGGTAGGGCACGAAGCGCGCCTTGACCGGTTCCGTCGCCGGCGGCGCCTCGCGGTAGAGCGAGCCGTCGAAGCCGGCGCTGAGGTCGCGCGTCGCCTCGATGTCGAGCGCGACGGCGCCGCCGAGCGCCGCCACCTCGCTCTCGCCGGCGCGCGCCGGATCGCCGGTGACGGTGAGCGCGTTGAGCCCTTCGCCGTTGTCGACGGCTTCCGTGCAGTAGACCAGCGGCCCGCGCATCAGCGCGAAACGGCCCGTGTCCTGGCGGACGCGCGGATCGGCCCAGAGGGCGCGCGGGATCAGCGGCAGCTCGAGGTCGATGACCTCGCCGCCGGTCCACTCGTGCTCGATGCGCGCGTAGCCATCCACCGTGACCGCGGCAAGGTCCACCGCGCCCCCGTCGATCGAAAGCCTGGCACCCTTCGCCCAGCCGGGAAGGCGCAGCGAGACGGCGAAGCGCGTCGGCTTCTCCACCTTCAGCGTCAGCCGCACCGCGCCATGCCAGGGATAGCGGGTGGCCTGGCTGAGCTCGATCCTGGTGCCGGCCACCTCGGCCTTCACCGAACTCTCGCCGTAGAGATGCACGGCGATCTCGTCGTCGGCGACGGCATACATGTAGGAGCCGATCGAGGCGACGAGGCGGGCGATGTTGGGCGGGCAGCAGGGGCAGCGATGCCAGATCCAGCGGTGATGCTTGCCGGCGCTTTCGAGCGGGTTCTCGTAGAAGAAGGTCTTGCCGTCGAGCGACAGGCCGCTGAGCGAGCCGTTGTAGAGCGCGATCTCCATGATGTCGGCGAAGCGGCGGTTGGGGCCGCGGCCGAGCATGCGGTTGGCCCAGAACACCAGGCCGACCGAGGCGCAGGTCTCGGCATAGGCGCTCTCGTTCGGCAGGTCGTAGTAGTCGGTGAAGCCCTCGTTGGCCGCCGACGGCCCGATACCGCCGGTGACGTACATCTGCTTGGTGACGAGATCGTCCCACAGCGTCTCGAGGGCGGCGGTCAGCGTGTCGTCGTTGTATTCGGTGGCGATGTCGGCCATGCCCGAATAGAGGTACATGGCGCGCACCGCGTGCCCTACCACCTTCGTCTGCTCGCGCACCGGCTGGTGCGACTGGTTGTAGTGGTAGGAGCCGAAGACGAAGTTCTGCGGGTCGCGGCCGTCGCGCCGGGCCTCGATGTCGAAATAGTGCGGCTCGGTGCCGCGCTCGTCGATGAAGTACTTGGAAAGATCCATGTATTTCTGCTCGCCGGTGGCGCGGGCGAGCTTGACGAGCGCCAGCTCGACCTCCTCGTGGCCGCAGTAGCCGGCGATCTGGTCCGGGCCGTGGCCGAACTTGCCGATGATGTGATCGACGTAGCGGCACATGACGTCCATCAGCTTGCGCTTGCCGGTCGCCTGATAGTAGGCGACGGCGCCCTCGATCAGATGGCCGGCGCAGTAGAGCTCATGGGTGTCGCGGAGGTTGGTCCACTCGCGGCCCGGCACCACCCGCAGATACCAGGAATTGAGATAGCCGTCCTCGCGCTGCAGCCTGCCGTAGAGGTCGACGATGGCGTCGACGCGCGCTTCGAGCTGCGGATTGGGCTTGCGGTAGAGCGAATAGGCCACCGTCTCGATCGACTTGCCGAGATCGCTGTCCCAGAACATCTGGGTCGAGACCATCGCCTTGTGCTCGGTGGCCGGCACGGTCGGGCTCATCGAGTGATAGGGGATGACGACGCCGGGGCTCGGCTGGTCGACGTCGATCGCCTTCAGCATGCCCGCCTCGACGCAACGGTCGAGCAGCGTTTCGGCGGTGGTGTCGCAGACGGCGTCCTGGCGGGCGCCGAACAGACCGCCGAGCACGACGGACGGCACGGGGACGGGACGGAACTGACGGTCTCTCTTGGTCTCGGTCATGATCGGATTTCCAGTGAGGGAAAGTGTCACTTCACGGCGCCGGCCATCAGGCCGCGCATGTAGTAGCGTTGCAGGAGCAGGAAGACGAACAGGCAGGGCACGCTCATCACCGTGACGCCGGCCTGGACGGCGCCCCAGTCGATGGCGCCGAGCCGGCCGGCGCGCACCGCCGAAATCAGGATCGGCAGCGTGAACTTGGAGTTGTCCGACAGGAGCACCAGGGCGGCCAGGAACTCGTTCCACGAATTGAGGAAGGCGAAGATCGCCACGGTGACGATGCCCGGAAGCACCAGCGGCAGCAGCACGCGGACGAGCAGCCCGAGGTCGCGGGCGCCGTCGATGCGGGCGGCTTCCTCGATCTCCTTGGGCACCGCGTCGAAGGCGTTCCTCATCATGAACACCGAGAAGGGCAGTTGCAGCGTCACGTAGACCAGCGTCAGGCCGATCAGCGAGTTGTTGAGGCCCAGCTTGGCGAGGATGATGAACAGCGGCGTCAGGATCGACTGGAACGGGATCATCAGCGTGGCGATGATCAGCACGAACAGCGCGTTCTTGAACACGAAGCGGTAGCGCGAGAAGCCGTAGCCGGCGAGCAGGCTCACTACCACGGTGAGAAGCGCCGTGCCCACCGCCACCGCCGCCGAGTTCAGCGTATGCTGCCAGACGCCGGCGCCGAAGCTGTCGAGATTGCGGTAGGCGTCGAGGCTGAAGCCGGTGGTCGGCCAGGGCGGGATCGGCGGCAGCCGCGCTTCCGTGCCGTGGCGGAACGATGAGAGGATGGTGATGGCGAACGGCGCCAGGAAGAACACGGCGAGCAGGATGCCGGTGCCGTGGTAGCCGCCGGCGCCGAGCATCGCCCGGCGGGCGCGCGCCTCTTTCTTGGTGGTCATGGCCGGTCCTCCCCGACGCGCAGCAGCCAGAGCTGGAAGATGCTGATCAGCACCAGGATGACGAGGAGCGCCAGCGACATGGCCGCGCCGTAGCCGAGGTTGAACGACACGAACGACTGGTTGAAGATGTAGTAGACCACCGAGATCATCTTGTTCTGCGGTCCGCCGGCCGTCATGATGTAGAACTGGTCGAAGGCGAGAATCGAGCCGGTCACCGACAGGATCAGCGACAGCGCCATGGTCTTGCGCATCAAGGGCAGCGTCACGTAGATGAAGCGCTTCCAGCGGTTGGCGCCGTCGATGCGCGCCGCCTCGCCGAGCTCGGTCGGGATTGCCTGCAGGCCGGTGAGCAGGATGATCATGGTGAAGCCGGCCACCTTCCAGACCACCATCAGGCAGATGACGAAGAAGGCGCTGTCGAAGCTGGCGAAGAAGTTGGTCTTGAGATCGACGATCCCGAGCCAGGCGAGCAGCGGATTGAGAAAGCCGCTGTCGACGTTGGCGAACCACACCCAGAGCAGCGACGCCGAGGCGAGGCCCACCACCACCGGCATGAAGATCGCCGTCCGGTAGACGCCGACCATCCGCCGCTGCCGCTCGACGAACATGGCGAGCGGAAAGGCGAGGGCGAAGATGGCGATGGTGATGATCACCGTATAGTAGGCGGTAAATCCGAGCGCCGCGTAGAAACGGCTGTCGGAGGCCATGCGGATGTAGTTGCCGAGGCCGATGAAGCGCGTGCCGCCGAGCAGCGGCCAGCGGTGCAGGCTCATCCAGAAGGTGAACAGCACCGGCAGGATGAAGAATACGATCACCAGCGCCATGGCGGGCGCGATGTAGAGGAAGCCCTTCCATTGCGACCGGCGTTGCGGTCGGCGTCTCGGCCGCGGCCGGCTGGAGGGGAGGGAAACGGTATCGGCGAGGGTCATCGCGGCCGCTCTTCTGGGCGCCCGTCCGGAGGCTCGGGCCTTGCCGGGGGCGCAGGAAATCGGGGAAAGGCCGGCCGGAAGCGGCGCTTCCGGCCGGATCGTCAGGTCAAGGCCTTACTGGGCGTTGTCGATGATGCTTTGCATCTCTTCCTGGGCGCTGGCGAAGGCGCCGTCGACGTCGTCGCCGAAGATGGCGGCGTTGGTGAACGAGGCCCACGGGCCGTTGGCGCTGTTGATCAGGTCGTTGAACTGCAGCGTATAGGGCGTCTTGCCGATGGCGATGGCGTCGACGCCGACCTGCATGCGCGGATCGAGATCCTTCAGCACCTCGGCGGCGATATCCGAACGGGTCGGCAGGCTGCCGTATGTCGCCATCACCTTTTGGCCTTCCGGCGAATAGGCGAATTCGAGGAAGTTCTTGGCGAGGGCGGCGCGCGGCGAGCCCTTGGTGATGACGAAGTTGTCGCCGCCGGCGAACGACGAGGTCTTGCCGTCGACGCTCGGGATCAGCGACACGCCGAAGTGGATGTCCGGATGCTCGGTGACCAGCGTGCCGATGGCGAAGGCGCCGAGGTTCTGCTGGCCGATCTTGCCGTTGGTGATCGACAGGAAGTTGGCGCCGGTGTCCGAGGCGGCGCCCGGCGGCACCACGCCCGCCTTGACCATGTCGCGATAATAGCCGACCGCCTTGCGCATCTCCGGCGTGTCGAGCGTCGCCGTCTTGCCGTCCTCCGACAGAATGTCGGCGCCGGCGCCCCAGACGAGCGGGGTGAAGGTGAAGATCATGCAGCCACCGCAGCCGCCGCCGGAGAAATAGAAGCCGTAGATGTCGTCGCCGAGCGCGCGGATCTTCTTGGCGTTGTCCGAGATCTCCTCCCAGGTGGTCGGCGCCTTGTCCGGATCGAGGCCGGCCTTCTGGTAGAGGTCCTTGTTCCAGGCGAACACCGAGGTTTCGACCAGGAGCGGCAGGCCGTAGATCTTGTCCTCGTAGGTGCCGAGCTTGACGTGGCTCGGCGACAGCGCGGCGAAATAGGGCAGGGCCTTCGCCCAGTCCGTCAGGTCCTCGAGCTGGCCGGCCGCCGCGAAGGCCGGGTTGTAGATCAGGTCGAGCGACAGCGCGTCCGGCGCCTGGCCGCCGGCAATGGCGGTGGCGTATTTCTGGACCAGCTCGGAGAACGGCACCTCCGTCATCTGGACCTTGTCGTCGTGGCTGGCGTTGTAGGCCTCGACCAGCTTGGTGAACGAGGCGCCGATGCCGCTGCGCACCCACATCTGCAGCGTTTCGGCTTGAGCCGCGCCGGCGGCGAAACAGAACGTGACGAGGCTGGCCGCGGCCAGCAGCTTGTTGATTTTCATGGTTCTCTCCTCCTAAACGGGTCCTCTTCCCGCAAAATCCATGGTTCTCAGGCCGGGACCTCCGCGCCCCGGCAAGACTGGCGGATCACCAGCGAGCACGGCAGCTTGCGAATGCCGGGCTGCACTTCGCGGCCTTCCGACATCGCCAGCACCAGCCGGCCGGCTTCCCGGCCGAGCGTCTTGAGGTTCATGTCCACGGTCGTCAGCGGCGGCCGCGTCTGCGCCGCCACGATGTCCCAATTGTCGAAGCCGACCACGGCCACGTCGTCCGGCACCCGGACGCCGCGCTCGCGCAAGCCGTCGACGACGCCGCGGGCGATCTGGTCGTTGCCGCAGAAGATGCCGTCGGGCTTTTGGCCGTCGCATTCCCACAGCCTGGCGACCGCCTCGTGCCCCCAGGCTTCCGACCAGACGCCATGCAGCACCTCCGGCGGGCCGTCGACCGCGGCGCGATAGGCGTTGGCGCGTTCGCCGACCGACAAGAAGCTCTTCGGGCCGGTGACGTGGACGATCCGCCGGCAGCCGGCGTCGATCAGGCAGCGGACGGCCAGCCGGGCGCCCTGCTCGTCGTCGGAGCGGAGCGTTACCCCGTCGGCCGGCCCCTTCGAGAAGGCGTAGACCACCGGCACGGCGAGGCCCGAGAGATCGACCGGCAACTGCCGGTCGAGGCGCTTGCCGGAGGCGATGATGCCGTCGACGCTCTTGTCCAGCATGGCGTCGACGTGGACGCGCGCCCGTTCCGGATCGTCCTCGATGGCGCACAGGAAGACCGACACGCCATGCCCCACCAGTTCCTCCGATACGCCGGCCATCACCGGCAGGGTGAAGCGGCCGTAGGTGTCGTTGGTGAGCAGGCCGATGGTGAAGCTGCGCTTGGTGATCAGGCCGCGCGCCAGCGCGTTCGGCCGGAAGCCGACCTCCTGCGCCACCCTCTTCACCCGCTCCCGCGTCTCCGCGCTCATCCGTCCGCTGCCGTTGAGCGCCTTGGAGGCGGTCGAGATCGACACGCCCGCCAATGCCGCCACGGTGTGGATGGTCAGCCGTCCACGCTTGCCACCGACGAGGTTCAGTTTTTCCTCCCTTGTCCGTTGTCGATGAAAAAACCTTTTCTCTTAGGCGAAGTCAACATGGGAAAACATTTTCTCAGATCGAGGCATGGGGAAGGGCTATTGTTGAACCGGCGGGCGGCCATGTATTTGACGATGCTGGATTTCACCTACCCTTGCCGTCTCGACGGGAAGCACCGGACGGCAGCAACGGGGCGACGACTAGACTAAAAGCTGACGTCGGAAATCCGCTTCGAGAGTCTCATGCTGAACCGGCGCGGCAACAAAAAGGGCGGCGGAACGATCCGTCGGGATCGCTCCGCCGCCTGTCGATACGCAATTGCCGACGACCGTGATCAGCTCAGCAAATGCCCGACGGCCTTGCGCCAGCCGGCGAGATGCGCCTCGCGCGCCTCGGTCGGCATGGTCGGCGTAAACAGCGTCTGCCCCTCGCCGCCATCGGTCATGGCAAGGCCGAGGCCGTGGAAGGCCACCGAAGCCGCGCCGAGGGCGCTCACCTCGGGGAACTTGCCGCGCCTGAGCGGCCGGCCGAGGATGTCGGCCTGGAACTGCATCAGGAAATCGTTGCGCGAGGCGCCGCCGTCGACCGACAGGCCGGAAAGCGGCGCGCCGATGTCGGCCTCCATCGCCGCGAACACGTCGGCCACCTGGAAGGCCACCGCCTCGACGGCGGCGCGCGCCAGATGCGCCGGCTGCGTGCCGAGCGTGAGGCCGGAAATCTCGCCGCGCACGTCGTTGCGCCAATGCGGCGCGCCGAGGCCGACCAGCGCCGGCACGAAGGTGATGCCATGGCTCGACGGCACGGTCATGGCGAGGTCGGCAAGGGCGGCGGCGTCCTTTAGGCCGATGAGCGAGGCCATGAAGGCGACGGTCTGGCCGGACACCGAGATGTTGCCTTCGAGGGCGTGCCACACCCGGTCGCCGAGGCTCCAGGCGATGGTGCCGGACAGGCCGTGGCGCGACCGGACGCGCTGCGGCACCAGCGACATCAGCGACGTGCCGGTGCCGTAGGTCGCCTTGACGGTGCCCGGCTCGCGCACGCCATGGCCGAACAGGGCGGCGTGCGAGTCGCCCATCATGCCGTGCACGGGAACGCCGGCGGGCAGCGCCGTGGCGCCGGCCGCCGTCTCGCCGAAACGGCTGTCGGAGGACCTGACCTCGGCCAGCATCGCCTTCGGCACGCCGAACAGGGCGCAGAGGTCGTCGCTCCAGGCGAGCGCCTCGGTGTCGTAGAGCTGGGTGCGGCTGGCGTTGGAATGGTCGGTGGCGTGCACCTGACCGCCGGTGAAGTTCCACAGCAGCCAGCTATCGACGGTGCCGGCCCGGATGGCGCCGGTCTCGGCGCGCGCCCGCCCGTCGGGAATGCGGTCGAGGATCCAGGCGATCTTGCTGGCCGGGAACAGCGGGTTGATGCCGAGGCCGGTCTTCGCCTCGACGAAGTCGCCATGACCGGCGGCGATCAGCGCCTCGCAGGCGTCGGCCGTGCGGCGGCACTGCCAGATGACGCAGGGCGCCAGCGGCTTTCCGGTGGCGGCGTCCCAGACGACGATCGATTCGCGCTGGTTGGAGACGGCGAGCGCCGCGATGTCGGCCGCCCTGGGATGGGCGGCGAGTTCGTCGATCACGGCTTTGACCGCCGCCCAGATGGCGTCGGCCGATTGCTCGGCCCAGCCGGGCTCGGGATAGTCGACGGTCATCGGCCGGGACGCCGACGCGATCACCGCTCCCGACCGGTCGACGAGCAGCGCCTTGGTGTTGGTGGTTCCCTGGTCGATCGCCAGGACGAGAGCCTTGTCCATCATCGCCCCTTGCGCCTGATCGCCTTGCGGGCTGCCTCGGCGATTCCGTCGGCCGTGAGGTTGAAATGTTCGAACAGGAAGTCGACGGTGCCGGTGGGGGCGAAGCCGGGGAAGCCCAGCATCTCCATCGGCACCGGCCGGTTAAGGGCCAGCGTCTCGGCGACGGCGCCGCCGAGGCCGCCGCGCACACTCGCCTCCTCGACGGTGACGACGGCGCCGGTCGCCGCCGCCTCGATGATCGCCGCGCTATCGAGCGGGTTCATCCAGGCCATGTTGACGACCCGCGCCGACACGCCCTCGGCCGCCAGCCGGTCGGCGGCGGCGATCGCCCGGTGCAGCATCACGCCGTTGGCGAGAATGGCGACGTCGTCGCCCTCGCGCATCACCTCCGCCTTGCCCGGTGCGATGCGGTCGATCCGGTGGTCGAGCGCCGGCACCGGATAGCGGCTGACGCGGATGAACACCGGACCCTCGTGGGCGGCGGCAAAGCGCATGGCCTCGGCGGTCTCCCAGGGGTCGGACGGCACGATGGTGATCAGGTTGGCGAGCGGCCGCAGCCAGGCCAGGTCCTCGATCGAGTGATGCGTCGGCCCGAGTTCGCCATAGCCGATGCCGGGCGACTGGCCGCATAATTTGACGTTGGTGTTGGAATAGGCGACGTCGGCCTTCACCTGTTCCAGCGCCCGGCCGGTCAGGAAGCAGGAGGCGCAGGAGACGAAGGGAATGCGGCCGCCGTTGGCGAGGCCGGCGCCGACGCCGACCATGTTCTGCTCGGCGATGCCGACGTTGACGAGCCGCTCCGGCCAGCGCGTCTTGAAGCCGCCGAGCTTGGACGAGCCGACGCTGTCGTTGACGACGGCGACCACCCGCTCGTCGGCCTCGGCCAGCGCCTCGAGCGTCCGGGAGAAGGCGTCGCGG
>NZ_NQVN01000021.1 GCF_002770725.1 Pleomorphomonas carboxyditropha
GCAAAATGCGTCGATAGCGTCAGCATGAGGGCGGTTTGAACGGCGGTCATCTCTGAAGATCCTTTTGGCGAAGAATCTTCAATCTTACCCCTTCATCCCGCTCTCACTTAAACTGTCGTGTACGGTGTCTGAAGGTTTTATCTCCGGCGAATGGCGAGTTCGTAACGAGCGTGCGGATGGCGATGCGCTATCCGATTGTTTTTCCTATATATTATACTGTCATCCTGCGCGCAGGCGCAGGACCTCGGGCCGAAAGAGGCGCGACGCACATATCGGGCGTTCTCATCCGCAAAGCCTCCACCGAATCCGTCGGACCCACGGAAATCGGGCGGCCCGCCTTCGCCGAATCGTCATGGCCGCGTCATCGCAATGTCATCGCCGGTGCCTTCACTTGCGGGTCTACGCACAACCCCGGAGAACCTCGATGACGCCCCGCCTGCTCGCCGGCCTGTTGGCCACCACCACGCTCGTCGCCGGCCCGGCCGTCGCCGCGCCCGTGTTCAATCGCGTCGCCACCTTCGAGACGACGCAGAACCTGCCGGAGGCCGAGCGCGGCAGCCCGACCGTTTCCGAGATCGTCAGCGCCACCGAGGACGGGATGACGCTGGTCTATACCGACAGCCCCGGCAAGCGGCTCGGCCTCATCGACATCGCCGATCCCAGGGCGCCGAAGCCGGCCGGCGTGGTGGCGCTCGACGGCGAGCCGACCTCGGTGAAGGTGGTGGGCGGCAAGGCCTTCGTCGGCGTCGTCACCTCCGAGAGCAAGGCCAATCCGTCCGGCCACCTCGCCATCGTCGATCTCGCCGGCAAGACGGTCGAGGCGAAGTGCGACCTCGGCGGCCAGCCCGATTCGGTCGCCGTGTCGCCCGACAAGGCGCATCTCGCCATCGCCATCGAGAACGAGCGCGACGAGGAGATCGACGACGGCAAGCTGCCGCAGATGCCGGCCGGCTTCCTGGCGCTGCTCGCCGTGAAGGATGGCGTCGCCGATTGCGCCAGCCTCAAGCGCGTCGACCTCACCGGCCTCGCCGAGGTGGCGCCGGAGGACCCGGAGCCGGAATTCGTGGCGATCAACGGCCGGAACGAAGCCGTGCTGACGCTGCAGGAGAACAACCACATCGCCGTCATCGATCTCGCCACGGCGAAGGTGGCGCGGCATTTTTCGGCCGGCGCGGTGGATCTCGACAAGATCGACACCGAGAAGGACGGCAAGATCGAGCTGACCGGCAAGATCGACGGCGCGCTGCGCGAGCCGGACGGCGTCGTCTGGCTCGACGACAGCCGCTTCGTCACCGCCAACGAGGGCGACTACAAGGGCGGTTCGCGCGGCTTCACCATCTGGAACGCCGACGGGACGGTGGCCTGGGAATCCGGTGCCAGCCTCGAATACGAGGCGGTGTCGCTCGGTCACTATCCGGACAAGCGCAACAAGAAGGGTATCGAGATCGAGGGCGTCGAGGCCGGCATCTACGGCGACGACCGGCTGATCTTCGTCGCCTCGGAGCGCGCCTCCATCGTCGGCGTCTACAAGGACACCGGCGCGGCGCCCGAACTCCTGCAGGTGCTGCCGTCGGGCATCGGTCCCGAGGGCGTGCTGGCCATCCCGTCGCGCAACCTCCTGGTCACCGCCAACGAGACCGACCTCGTCGAGGACGGCGGCGTCCGCGCCCACGTGATGATCTACGAGCGCACCGAGGGCGTGGCGCAGTATCCCACCATCCGCTCGGCCTCGGCCGGTGCCGACACCATTCCGTTCGGCGCCCTGTCGGGCCTCGCCGCCGACCGGACCACGGCGGCCAGGCTCTACGCCGTCACCGACAGCGTCTATTCGGCGGCGCCGCGCATCCTCACCATCGACGCCGGCAAGGCGCCGGCGGAGATCGTCGCCGCCACGCCGGTGACGCGCGACGGCGCCGCCGCCGAGGGTCTCGACCTCGAGGGCATCGCCACGCGCGCCGACGGCGGCTTCTGGCTGGCGTCCGAGGGCAATCCGAAGAAGGACGTGAAGAACCTGCTCCTCAAGGTCGCAGCCGACGGCGCCATCCTCGAGGAGATCGAATTGCCGGAGGACCTCGTCAAGGGCGCCACCAACTACGGCTTCGAGGGCGTGACCACGGTCGGCAGCGGCGATGACGAGGTGGTCTGGCTGGCTATTCAGCGGGCGTGGGCCGACGATGCGCCGGACGAGACCAAGCTCGTCGCCTACACGCCGGCCAGCAAGAGCTGGGGCGCGGTGCGCTATCCGCTCGACAAGGCGGCCGGCGGCGCCTGGATCGGCCTGTCGGAGATCACGGCGGCCGGCGACAGGTTCGTGCTGATCGAGCGCGACAACCAGATCGGCGGCAAGGCGGCGCTCAAGGCCCTCACCACCGTCGACGCGGCGGCCATGAAGCCGGCGGCGCTCGGCGGCGACCTGCCGCTGGTGGCCAAGACCGTCGCCCGCGACCTCATCCCCGACCTCGAGGCGTTCAACGGCTATGTGGTCGACAAGGTCGAGGGCTTCGCCATCGACGCGGCCGGCGACGCCTATGCCGTCACCGACAACGACGGCGTCGACGATTCCTCGGGCGAGACGCTGTTCCTGAAACTCGGCAAGGATTGGGCGGCCAACTGATCCGGATAGGTCTCGCGAGGAGACAAGAGATGCCGGCGGCGGCCTCGGGAGAACCCCGGGGCCGCCGCAGCTTTCGTGAGGCTCCGTTATAGAGGGCGCCCTATATCCGCCGCTTGTTCCATCCTGCCCGAGGTCCTACGCCTTCGCGTAGGATGACAGAATTATATATAACAAACAGATATATAGCTTTGTCATCCTACGCGAAGGCGTAGGACCTTAGGCAGAAAGAGGCGCGAGGCACGTATCAGGCGTTCTCATGCGAGCGGGGCGGTGGGGCAGGTAGTTACGGGCTCCTGGCTCGCCTGCGGGTATCCATGGTGGATCGTGGCCGGCGATGAATCGCAATGAGTCCCGGTGAATCGCGATGAACCCGCATGGACTCCGGTGACGCCGTCAGTTGGTGGCCTTCTGGCCATCCGTCGCCAGCACCTCAACGTCGGCGTCCTCGCCGGAGACGACGCTGACGATGCGCTGGAACTGGCCGTCCTCGTGGTTGGCGATGACGGTATAGTCGCCCTCGGCCAGCACGAAGGACGGGAAGGCGCCGACGCCGGAGGTGACGAGGTCGCCGGCCTGGGTCAGGATCGACCAGCGGGTGTCGGCGATCGCCTCGCCGCCCTCGTTGCTCACCAGCTTGAGGGTGATCTTGGCCGCCTTCTCGGTCAGCGTGATGTCCGACAGCTTGCCGGCCTTGACGTCGATGTCGGCGGTGGTGCGGGCGTTGGCGTCGCCGTAATTGGCGACGACGTTGTAGGTCTTGGCCGGCAGGCGGACGATCGCGCCGGGGGCGACGTCGAGGGCGACCGCCTTGGGCTCGCCGTGCGAATCGAGCTCCTGCGCGAAGATGTCGAAGCTGAGGTCGTCCTTGTTGAGCGGCGGCCGGTCCTTGCCGGTCACCGCCGAGAGGCGGACGCCGCCGGCGTTGAGGACGATGGAATCGGCCTTGAGGCCGGTGCCCACCACCACGTGCTCGGTGGTGCCGGCATAGCCGAAGCCGCAATAGACGAAGTAGCCGCCCGGCTTCAGCACGAAGTCGGCAGAGCCGCCATGCCGCTCGGCCACCAGCTCGCGGCTACCGTCCGGCCCCTGCGCCTCGCCGAAGATGCGCCAGACCACGCCGGCGCCGATCGGCGGGCCGTCCGGCGTCAGCCGCGCCGTCAGCGACAGCGTGGCGGTCTCGCGCGGCGCGACGGTGGCGAGCGGCTTCGTCTCGACGGGCGGGGCGGTGCTCGGCGCGTAGGGGGTGACGACGTCCGGAAGCGGCGCCGGACCGACCTCGGGCGGCAGGAGCTCCAGCGGCCCCGACCCTGGCCGCATGAAGCCGGGCATCGGACCGCCCGGTCCGCCACCCGGTCCGCCGCCGGGACCGCCGGGCGGGCTCTGGGCGAGCGAGGGCGTTGCGGCCACCAATGCGGCGGCCACAAAAATCCACCTGTTGCGGGCGGCATTGCACCGCGCCATGCCCTGTCGTCTCCTCTCGGTCGTCATCTCGTGGGTGCCAGTCTTCGCCGATCATCGTGTTGATTTCAAGTCCGGCGGCCGGGATACGGACAGCCTTGCCGCCGCTATCGCGAAGCATTGATCGGTCAGGCGGAGTTTCATCCCCGCTGGCCGCTCCACCTTCTTGAGTTGACGCATTTTCTTCACGCGAACCGGTGTCCACTTCGCTTGAAAATGCTCTAGGTATTTCCATGGAGGCCGAATGGCGATATGCCGGTTTCCGTTGTCGTATTCCGCCCGGAGCCCCGCCCATGAACGCCACGATCGACCTGCTGCTCACCCGCCGTTCCGTGCCGGCCGCCCTGCTCGCCGCGCCCGGCCCGAGCGCCGACGAGTTGCAGACGCTGCTGACCATCGCCTCGCGGGTGCCCGACCACGGCAAGCTCGCGCCCTGGCGCTTCATCGTCCTCGAGGGCGAGGCGCGGGTCGAGGCCGGGCGGCAGCTCGCCAGGATCGCCGAGCAGCGCCAGCCGGACATTTCCGAAACGCGGCTCGAAGACGAGCGGCAGCGCTTTTCCAAGGCGCCGCTGGTGGTCGCCGTGGTGGGGCGGGCGGCCGAGCACGTCAAGATCCCGGTGATCGAGCAGATCTATTCGGCCGGCGCCGTCTGCCTCAACCTGGAGATCGCCGCCCATGCCATGGGCTATGCCGCCTGCTGGCTGACCGACTGGCCGGCCTACGACGCCGAGGCGCGCGCCGCGCTCGGGCTTGCCGAGGGCGAGACCATCGCCGGCTTCATCCACATCGGCACGCCGACCATCGCGCCGACCGACCGGCCGCGGCCGGCGCTCGCGGACATCGTCAGCCGCTTCGGCGATTGAGGCGGCTCGGGGCGTTCACATCCTGAGAAGCGTCTTGATGGCGCTGCGCTGATCCATGGCCTTGTAGCCCTGGGCGACGTCGGCGAGCGGCACTTCCAGATCGAAGACCTTGCCGGGGTTGATGCGGCGGCTCATGATCAGATCGATGAGGTGGGGCAGGAAGCGGCGCACCGGCGCCGGACCGCCCAGCAGGTTCTTCTGCTGGAAGAACAGCATCTGGCCGTCGAGCTCGACGCCGTGCGGCACGCCGACGAAGCCGATCGAGCCGCCGGGGCGGGCGCAGTTGATCGCCTGCATCATCGATTCCTGCGTGCCGACGCATTCGAGGACGGAATCGGCGCCGACGCCGGCGGTCAATTCCTTCATCTGGGCCACGCCGGCATCGCCGCGCCCGGTGACGATGTCGGTGGCGCCGTATTCGAGGGCGAGCTCCTGGCGCGCCTTGTGGCGGCTCATGGCGATGATGCGCTCGGCTCCCAACTGCTTGGCGGCCAGAACGCCCATCAGGCCGACGGCGCCGTCGCCCACCACGACGGCGGTGCAGCCCGGCCGCACGCGCGCCGCGTCGGCGGCATACCAGCCGGTGCCCAGCACGTCGGAGGCGGCGAGAAGGCTCGGGATCAGGTCGTCGGACGGTATGGTTCCGGTGGCGACCAGCGTGCCGTCGGCCAGGGGAATGCGGGCGTAGGGCGCCTGCGCGCCGGTCATGAACTCCCGGTGCTCGCAGGAGGACTGGAAGCCGTTCCGGCAATGCGGGCAGGTATTGTCCGAGATGACGAACGAGCCGACGACGAACTGGCCCGGCCGGATCGTCTTCACCTCGCTGCCGACCTCGACGACGACGCCGCAGTATTCGTGCCCCATGTGCTGCGGCCCCTTCACCGGCTGAAGGCCGCGATAGGGCCAGAGATCGGAGCCGCAGACGCAGGAGGCCGAGAGCTTGATGACGGCGTCGGTCGGCTTCTGGATCGTGGGATCTTCGACCTTGTCGCAGCGAATGTCGCCGGGGGCGTGGAGGACTGTTCCGAGCATGATATCTCCTGATATCGGCAGTCTGGCAGGGCCGTTTGCCCATGGTTGTTTCCGGACACCGTTAGCACGGCGGGATAGCCCGGATTAGCCACGGCAATTCGCATGGACTTATCGAAATTCGCTTATAATGGCCGGGGTCACGCAGGGGGTGCGGCGTGGCGCGAGAGACCTTCAACGAATTCCTGTTGCCCCGAGGGTTGACGAGGGTCGACCGGTCGCGGCCGGCGCTCGCAGATATCGTCAACCGCTTCGGTGACCGAGGCTCGGCGCCCTATCCCGATCTCTCGCCTCATTCTGCCCGAGGTCCTACGCCTTCGCGTAGGATGATAATCTATGTATATGTTTCCTATATATAATTCTGTCATCCTGCGCGAAGGCGCAGGACCTCGGGCCGGAAAGAGCGAGACGGACATATAGGGCAACCTCCGTTCGTGAAGCCCCATCTGCGGGCAGGACGATACGGTGAACCGGGCGCTCCCCCAGCGATCGCGATCATAAAAAAGCGCCGCGGGTTTCCCCACGGCGCCGCGTCAATTCTGCAAGCCCGGATCAGACCCGCCCGGCGCCCGCCAGGGCCGAGAAGCGGGGCGCCGCCTGAGTGGCGGCGGCAACGGCGGCCGGGACGTAGAGGCCGCGCCGGTCGGGCGCCGGCTTGAAGGCGTCGGTGAGGCCGACCACCGTCTCGGCGGCGCCGAGCACCAGGTAACCGTCCGGCGTCATGGTCCTGGAGATGCGGCCGAGGATGTCCACCTTGGTGGCCTGGTCGAAGTAGATCAGCACGTTGCGGCAGAAGACGATGTCGAACTGGCCGAAGGCGGCGAAGCTGTCGAGCAGGTTGAACTTCCGCCACTGCACCATGGAGCGCAGCTCCGGCGCGATGGTCCAGCTCTCGCCTGCTTGCGTGAAGTACTTGAGCAGCAACTGGATCGGCAGGCCGCGCTGCACCTCGAACTGGGTGTAGGTGCCCGACCTGGCGCGGTCCAGCACCTCGTTGGAGATGTCGGTGCCGAGGATCTCGATCCGCCAGCCGGCGAGCCGCGCCTCCATTTCCTTGAGGCACATGGCCAGCGTATAGGGCTCCTGGCCGGTGGAGGCGGCGGCGCACCAGATGCGGATCTTCCTCTGCGCGGCGCGCGCCTTCAGCATCTCCGGCATCATCATCTGGGTGAAATGCTCGAAAGGCGTCTTGTCGCGGTAGAAGAAGCTCTCGTTGGTGGTCATCGCCTCGACGACGGCCTCGGCGAGCGCCGTCTCGCGTGGCTCCTTGAGCTTGGCGACGAGGGCGGCGATCGACTGCAGGCCGGCCTTGCGGGCGACCGGCAGCAGGCGGCTTTCGATGAGATACTGCTTCTCGTTCGACAGGACGAGGCCGGAGCGGCTCTTGAGGAACTGACGCAGGTAGTCGTATTCCGCCGGATTCATGGACGGCCTCCGAGCAGGATCTTGGACACCTTCCGGCCGATTTCGTTGAGCGGGAGAACGTCCGAGCACATTCCGGTATGGGCGGCGGCGCCGGGCATGCCCCAGACCACCGACGTTTCCTCGTCCTGCGCGATGGCGCTGCCGCCGATCTCGCCGATGCGGCGCACGCCTTCGGCGCCGTCCGAGCCCATGCCGGTCAGCACGACGGCCAGCGTCGCCGTGCCGTAGATTTCGGCCACCGACTTGAACAGCGGGTCGACGGCCGGCTTGCAGAAGTTGACCGGCGGCGCGTCGGAGAGCCTGATGACGACGTCGCCGCCGTTCTTGGCGAGCAGCATGTGCTTGCCGCCGGGCGCCACGTAGATGTGGCCGGGCTGGATCGCCTCGCCGTCGCGGCCCTCGCTGGCCGGGCGGCCGGCCGCCTTGGTGATGTGCTCGGCGAGTATGGCGGTGAACGTCGGCGGCATGTGCTGGGTCAGCACCACCGGCACCATGCCGATGGCCGAGCCGATCTCGCCGAACAGCGCGTTGAGCGCCTGCGGGCCGCCGGTCGACGAGCCGATGGTCAGGATGCGCGGCCGCACCGAGGAATAGGCGCGGATGGTGAAGGATCCGGGCCGCGAGGCGCGCAGCGCGCTGTGGGCGGCCGGGGCGGGCGCCCCCGGCTGTGGCCGCGGCATCGGCCGACCGGCCGGCGCCTGGCCGGGCAGGCCGCGCTTCCTGGCGCGCTGGCCGAGGTGGGTGACCTTCTCGATCAGCTCGCGGCGGAATTCGGTCGACGTGGTGACGCCGGAATTGGATTCGGGCTTCGGCACGTAGTCGGCGGCGCCGAGCGACAGCGCCTTCAGCGAGATCTCGGCGTTGCGGCGGGTCAGCGTCGAGGCGACGACGACCACGAGGTTGCGCTTCTTCTCGATCAGGAGCGGCAGGGCGGTGAGACCGTCCATGTCCGGCATCTCGATGTCGAGGATGACGACGTCGGGGTTGGACCTCAGGACATCGTCCACCGCCAGGCGGCCGTTGCGATGGCTGGCGACCACCGCCAGATTGGGGTCCTCGTCGAGCCAGCGACCGAGGAGACCACGGATAACCACGGAATCATCGACAACCATCACGCGGATGGGATCAGTGACGGCTCCGGAAGATGAAGGCGCGCGCGCCATGGCCGACATTCAATCGGTCTCCAGTTTCGCATCGATCTTAGAACCGTCAGAGAAGCCCGACTTCCTGGAACTTCGCTTCGACAATTTCGCGATCAAAGGGCTTCATGATGTATTCGTTGGCGCCGGCGCGGATGGCACGCGCAATGTGGCCGACGTCGTTCTCCGTCGTGCAGAACACCACCTTCGGCGTTTCGCCGCCTTCCAGCCTGCGCAGCTGGGCCAGGAATTCCAGGCCGTCCATCACCGGCATGTTCCAGTCGAGCAGGATGGCGTCCGGCATCGTCTCCTGGCACCTCTCCAGCGCCTGCTGGCCGTCCTCGGCTTCGAGGATGGTGAAGGACAGATCCTCGAGAATGCGCCGGGCCACCTTGCGGATGACGCTCGAGTCGTCGACCACGAGACAGGTCTTCATTGTTTCACTCCTCACGGCGGTGACGCCGGCTTCAAGGGTCGTCAGGCGGCCATGTCGCCCTGCATGCGGCCGAGCACCCGCTCGACGTCCAGGATGACCATCAGCTGTCCGGACAGGCGATGGACGCCGCCGGAGATTTCCGCCCAGCGGGGATCGAGGTTGGCCGGGTTGGCCTCGCGGCCGGCGGCGTCGAGGTTCAGCACCTCGCCGACCTCGTCGATGATCAGGCCGTAGGACTCGCCGCGATATTCGATGCCGACGGCCATGATGCCGTGGTTGCCCTCGCGCTGCGGCAGGCCGAGGCGGCGGCGCATGTTGATCGCCGTGACGATGCGGCCGCGCAGGTTGAGCACGCCGGCCACTTCCGGCGCCGACAGCGGCACGCGCGTCATGCTCTCGGGCACGAAGACGTCATGCACCTTGTGGATCGGCAGGCCGAACAGCTGGCCGCCGATGAACACGGTCACATACTGGATCTGGCCGGACAGGCTGTCGTTGGCGGCGGCGCCCGGGGTATGGCTGGTGGCGGTCATGCTGCAATCCCATAGTCAGCGGCGGAGATTTCCTTGAGGGCGGCGATCAGGCCCGGACGGTCGAACTTGGCGACGTATTCGTCGAAGCCCGACTGGCGGCCGCGCTCGATCGAGGCCGGCGTGCAGAGAGCCGACAGGGCGATGATCGGCGTCTCACGGAAGCGGGCGTCGCGGCGCAGCATCTCGGCGAACTCGAAGCCGTTGACCACGGGCATCTCGATGTCGGAGACGATGACGTCGAAGGCGGCGCCCTCGCCGAGCAGGCGCATGGCCTCGGTGGCCGAGGCGCAGATCGTCACGTCGAAGCCGGCGGCCTTCATCACCGGTCCCAGCATGTTGCGGAAGAAGGCGCTGTCGTCGATGAACAGCAGCTTGCGCGTCAGCGCGGCCGAGGAGATTTCCTTGCGCTTGAACCAGTCCTCGAAGGCGAGCGGCAGGTAGTGGCCGATGTCGAGGATCTCGGTGGCCTTGCCCTTGATCACCGCCGAACCGAGCACGCCCGGCACGTCGGAACCGACCTGGATGTTGAGCGATTCCTCGACGATGTCGACGATCTCGTCGACGACCAGGCCCATCGAGCGGCCGGAGTCGGAGAACACCAGCATCGGCTGGGTGCCTTCCTCGCGGCGGCGCACGTCGTAGTTCGGGTAGACCAGCGGCATCAGCGAGCCGCGGTACTGCACGAGGTCGCGGCCGTTGGAATGCTCGATCTTCTCGATCTCGAACTCCTCGAGGCGGGTGACCAGCGACAGCGGCACCGCCTTCGGCTCGGGCGAGCCGGCGCGGAACAGCAGCATGGAGATCTTGGCGTCGTTGTCGATGCCGCGGGCGGCGTCGGCGTCGGCATGGCTGTCGAGCGTGTCGGTGGCGACGGCGGTGCCGATGGCGCTGGCGACGCCGTTGGGGTCGACGATCATGATCACCGAGCCGTCGCCGAGGATGGTGTTGCCGGAGAACATGGTGATGTGGCGCAGCATCTTCGACATCGGCTTGACGACGATTTCCTCGGTATGGAAGACGCCGTCGACCACCAGGCCGAAGGTGACGTTGCCGACCTGCATGACGACGATGAAGCCCTCGTCCTCGCTCTTCTCGGCCGACATCTCCACCTTGAGGAGGCCGGCGAGCGGCACCAGCGGCAACAGCTTGTTCCTGAGGCGGAGCACCGGCGTGTCCTTGATGCGCTCGATGCGATGCTCGGAGTTGTTCTGCACCCGCACCAGCTCGACCACGGAAAGCTGCGGGATGGCGAAGCGGTCGCCGCAGCTCTCGACGATCAGCGTCGACACGATGGCCAGCGTCAGCGGGATCTTGATGGTGAAGGTGGTGCCCTTGCCCTGCACCGACTTCAGATCGACGGTGCCGCCGATGGTCTCGATGTTGGTGCGCACGACGTCCATGCCGACGCCGCGGCCGGACACCGAGGTCACCTTGGCGGCGGTGGAGAAGCCGGGGGCGAAGATGTGCTTGTAGATCTGGCCTTCGCTCATCTTCTCGAGCTCGGCCTCGGTGGCGAGGCCGTTCTCGATGATCTTCTGGCGGATGCGCTCCAGGCTGAGGCCACGGCCGTCGTCGGCGATCTCGATGATGATGTGGCCGCCCTCGTGGTAGGCGGCGAGGCGGATGGTGCCCTTCTCGGTCTTGCCGGCCTTGCGGCGGTCGTCGGGCCGCTCGAGGCCATGGTCGGCCGAATTGCGCACCATGTGGGTGAGCGGATCCTTGATCAGCTCCAGCACCTGGCGGTCGAGCTCGGTGTCGGCGCCGACCATCTCGAGCTCGATCTGCTTGCCGAGCTCCTGGGCGAGGTCGCGGACGATGCGCGGCAGCTTCTGCCAGGCGTTGCCGATCGGCTGCATGCGCGTCTTCATGACGCCTTCCTGCAGCTCGGCGGTGACGTTGGAAAGGCGCTGCAGCGGCACCTTGAACTCGCTGTCCTCGTGGCGGCGGACGATCTCCAGCAGCTGGTTGCGGGTCAGCACCAGCTCGGAGACCATGGTCATCAGGTGTTCGAGCGTCTCGACGTTGACGCGGATCGACTGGCTCGACACCGAGCCCTTCTCGCTCTTGGCCTCGCCCTCGCCGTCCTCGGCGGACGCCTTGGCCTTTTCTTCCTTGCCGTCGGGGCTCGCCTGCTTCATGCGCGCCTCGATCTCGGCGGCGACGCGGGCGAAGTCGATGCCGACGGGGGCCTCCTCGGCCGGCGGCTCGTCGGTGGCGATCTCCACCTCGACGGCGGTCTCGCGGAAGGCGCGCTCCAGCTCGTCGAGCGACACTTCGCCGGGCCGGAGCTCGCGTTCGAGCACCTGGGCCACCAGCGTGCCGGCGGTTTCCTTCTTTTCCTTCTTGGGCGGTTCCTTGCGGGGGGCGGCCTCGGCCATCGACATGGCCTCGAGCAGCGAGATCAGGTCGCGGTCCTCGCCCTTGGGCTCCTCGCCCTCGTTGGCTTCGAGCTCGGCCAGGATGCCCTTGATGCGGTCGATGGTCTGCAGGACCAGGCTGACCGCCTCCTCGGTGACGGCGGCGCCCTCGCGGAACTTGCCCATCAGCGTTTCGGCGGCGTGGGCCAGCGCCTCGAGGCGCGGCAGGCCGAGGAAGCCGCAGGTTCCCTTGATGGTATGGACGAGGCGGAAAATGTTGTCGAGAATGCGGGCGTTGTTCGGCTCCTGCTCGAACTTCACCAATTCCACGTCTACGGTATCGAGCGACTCGTTTGTCTCGGTGAGGAATTCACGCAAAAGGTCGTCCATACTTCACCCCCTCGGGAAGGCCGAGCCGGCAGCGCCGCATCCTGAAATGGCGCCCGCTCGACCAGCCGCTTTGGGGGGAAGTGTCCCGTCAAACTGTTAATATTGATTGAAGTCTGGGCTTCAAACGTGCGTTTGCGGCGCACATGCCGAGGCGCGTCGACAGTTGCCGCGGGGTGCGATCATTCTGGATTGTCGCCACCATCGAGAGTTGTGGCGGCGGTCAACGCTTTATTCGGCCCGCTCGCCCTCGGCGGCGGTGACGGCGGCCTTCGCCTCGAAGATCACCGTGTCGCCGTCCTTGGAAATCTCGATGGCAAGACCGGCGGCGCGGGCGAGCGCGCCGGCGTAATAGGGCTGGATGGCGTGGGCGTCGACATGGTCGCCGAGGTCGCCGGCCAAGAGCTCGGCGACGCGCGGCGGAATGCGCGAGGCAGCGCCGGTGGCCTCGATGCGCTGGACCGGGTAGGGCAGGTCGCCCTCGACGCGCACCACCACCCGGCCGCCGCGGGGAACCGCCTGCAACGAGATCAGCAGCAGGTTCAGCAGCAGCTTGACCTGGTTCTTGGGCAGCAGGCGACGGGTGGCCTGCCAGTCGACGTCGGCCTTCTCGCTCTCCATGTAGCGCTTGGCCACCGTCTCGGCGTCGCCGAGGTCGACCTCGGCCCCCACCGAACCGGCGGCGCCGAAGGCGAGGCGGGCGAACTGCAGCTTGGAGGAGGCGGTGCGGGCGCTCTTGCGGATGAGGTCGAAGGCGAAGGCCTTCATCTCCTCGTTGTTTTCCTCGTCGAGCACCTCGAGGCCGTTGGTGATGGCGCCGACTGGCGAGATGATGTCATGGCAGACGCGCGAGCAGAGCAGGGCGGCAAAATCCAGGGCTTCCAGCTTGGCCAGGTCGGACATGGACGGTTCCATTGGTTGGCGCCGGCGACGGGCAGGGCCCGCCGACGAATCGAGCGATTGTTTGATTTCATGGATAACGCCCGCCGCCGGTGCTCACAAGCGCGGCAAGCCGGCGAATACCGCAAAGGTGGATGACATATTGGTAAGGAAGGGGGGCGGATGGCGGCGGCATCGAGCCCTGCATTCCCTGATCGCGCAGCCGCAAGTGGCCCTTTGCCTATGATAAAGCCCTCTACTACCAACGCCACAATGTCGAGAACCTGTTCGCCAAACTCAAGGACTGATACCGCATCCCCACGCTACGATTGGCGCGCGCGCACCTTCTTATCGGCCATATGCATCGCGACTGCAGTCCTCTTCTGGCTCCAATCAATGAGTCTCGAACCCAGTTGCCTGTGTATCCAATTATTTCGGTTGACGACATCAATTCCTCTCCTTTAAGTTGATGAACGTGTGTAGGAGGGGGAACTGCTGACGCACCTAGGCTTATGTATTAGGGGAGACAGAAGTTGCGAGAAGTTATTGTATACTTAATATTACTTGACGCTGTTCTATTGATTTGTGGTATTTATCTTAATGAAGCCGCAAATTTTGGGATTTCGAAATATATTCCTCCTCAATTTTCAAAAATAGCTCGTATAGATGGTATGTTCATCACTTTGCATTTGAGAAATATATTGAAAGAAAGTACAAATTGATGCATTTGATATCAATACACATATTCAGTACATTTATACTAATGATGTCATTGACGTTGTATATATTTGAACAAAATATTCCTGCGGCTATATTTCTCGTAATGTTTGTGGGGTCAATCTTAGGATTGTCGAGATATACTATCAAATATAGGAATAGCTTTTAAAAAATTCTCCTTCATAGGTAGAAGGGATGCATGGGTAGAAGGGATAAATTTTTATAGAAATGATATTCTACAAATCATCAATGACAAATTCTTTTAGAATTCTTCTGATTATTTGAAGTAAACTGCTACCAGGAATTTGGAATGACAAAGTTAATGGCGATAACGTCTTTTATCCTCCTCCTAACCCAAATGGGCGAGGGAGCCATGGGCGGCAATATTACAAATATATCTGAAGAATGCAGATCAAACTTATTATCGATTAAAGGCGCAGTCGAAAAAATTAAACGTAATAATTTTTATAAAAACGGAAATTTAAACTTTATTGATACACAAAAGCAAATTCAGAATTTGCTCCCAAAACATATATCTGAAGAATGTGTCGATTTTATAGGTGAAATATTTACGGAAAAAGAAACAAGAAAAATTAAAAATGGTTATGTTTTTTACGTAGCGGCGGCTTCGTTCGATGTTCAATTCAACATAAATATTTCCGGTGAGGTTGTTGATGTTATCGCTTACGGAAAGTGAGAGGGTACGCCCGCCGACGTGTCGGGGCTCCTTGGCCTGCGGTTTTGCCGCTGTGTTCAGTCCTGTCTGGCCGCACTAACTATGCCGCCGCTCTCCGTTCCAGGCAGATCGGCTGTTCGATGTTGTAGACGAGGTTGGCGAGCCCGATCCTGGTCGTCGCCCGGGCGATGCCGATGGTTCGGATGAATAGTCCCATCAGGGGCTTCTCCTCGGCAAAGACATGCTCGACGCGGGATCTCACTTTCGACTTGAGATTGTTGCCCAGCGCGTCGCCTCGCTCATCGGATTGCCCTTGGGCTTCTTGTGGTGGATGTGGCTGACGAAGCCGTTGTCTTCCATGAACTTTTCGTTGGCCTTCGAGTGGTGGGCCGTATCCGCCCAGACCTTCCGTGAGGTGTTGGTCTTGTCGAGGAGGTCCTGGTGCAGCATGGTGCCTTCGTACAGACGGCATCGGCCGCCTGCCGCAGTTCCGGCGCTCCAAGGTGGAACTCACAGCAGCACAGGCCAGGTCACCAGCAGCGAAGAGCGAATCCTCGAACGCCAGATCGCCGCCCGCGATCAGTTGAAGCACATCGACATCCGGGCGCCGCAGGACGGCATCGTCCACGAACTGGCCTATCATACGGTCGGCGGCGTCATCCCGCCGGGCGAGACCATCGCCATCATCGTTCCGGTGGCCGACGAGCTGATCGTCAACGCCCGGATCAAGCCGACCGACGTCGACATGGTCGCGCCGGGACAGGCGGCGCGGCTGCGTCTCACGGCCTTCAACAGCCGCCGGACGCCGGAGGTGAACGCCAGGGTCGGTATCGTCTCGGCCGACGCCACCGTCGATCCGGCGACGCGGGAAAGCTACTATCTCGCGAGGATCAAAATCCCCGCCGAGGAGCTCGGCAGGCTCACCGAGCCGCTGCTGCCCGGCATGCCCGTCGAGGCCTACGTCACCACCAGCGAGCGGACCACCCTCGATTATCTCCTGAAGCCGCTCACCGATCAGTTCGCAAGGGCGCTGCGGGAAGAGTGAGAGACCGGCGATTGCCTCCTGTGCGGTCGGCCTGCGGACGATTCCCCCTTTGGCGCCGGCGGTCGGTTGTGTTTCTAGCGCGATGATTGTCCGCCGGCTTTCCCACCGAAGCGGGCTGGGCGCGGTTTCGGGCGGGGAAGTCCTGCCGCGCGCGGCGGCACCGGCGGGGCGCTCCTGCGGCCGATATACACCAAGCGATTGATGCATATGTGAAATAACGCCTACATTTGGTTTAATGTTTGATAAACACAAATTTGTAATCCTGAGTTGGAATTCCGGTATCCACACTTGGAGAGAACGGTGTTCCGGATCATCGCCTGCATCCAGCAACAGCACGACCCGCGCCTGGTGGCGCTCGCCGCCGGCATCTGCCTGCTCGGCTCCTTCACCTTCTTCCTGCTGCTGCGGCGGGCCGGCGAATGCCGGCCGGGCCATCGCGAGGGGTGGCTGGCGCTCGCCGCCGTCGCCGGCGGCATCGGCGTCTGGTCGACCCATTTCGTGGCCATGCTCGCCTATCACAGCGCGCCGCCACTCGCCTTCGCCCTGTGGCCGACGGTTTTCTCGGTGGTGTTCATCGTGCTGGTCTGGTGGGCCGCCCTTTCGTCGCTGTTCTTCCGCCTGGGCGCGAAGGCGGCGACGGTGCTCGGCCTGCTGGTCACCTTCGGCATCGCCTGGATGCACGTCACCGGCATGGCGGCCATCGAGATCGCGGCGCGGGTCTCCTACGATTGGCCGGTCTACGCGGCCGGCATGGCCGCCGCCGCCGTCTTGATCGCCGCGGCGATGGTCCTGCGCGGCCGGCTCGAGGGGGCCGCGCAGCTCGCCGCCCCGATGCTGCTGATGGTGCTCGGCATCGTCACGCTGCACTTCTCGGGCATGGCCGCCGTCCGCTTCGAGCCCGATCCGACCCTCGTCGTGGCCGACAGCGGGCTTCACCGCGAATGGCTGACCGTGACCATCGCCGGCGCCACCGTGCTGCTCGTCTGCGCCGCCGCGCTCGCCGTGGTGCTCGACCGCTACGTCACCGACCTCAAGGGGCTGATCGACGCCGCCTTCGAGGGCTTCATGATCGTCCGCGCCGGCGTCATCACCCAGGTCAACCAGTCGCTGTGCGAGCTCAGCGGCCACGGCGCGGCCGAGCTGGTCGGCCGCCGGCTGGACCGGCTCGTGCTGCTCGACGACGACGGCGACGGCCGGCTCGGGCGGGAGAATTTCGAGACCGTGCTGTGGCGGGCCGACGGGGAGAGGCGCATCGTCGAGGTTTCGGCCCATACGGTGGAATTCCGCGGCCATCTCTGCATGGTGGTTTCGCTGCGCGACCTGACCGACAGGCGGGCGGCCGAGCGGCAGATCGAGCACATGGCCCGGCACGACGGCTTGACCGGCCTGCCCAACCGCCACCTCCTCGACGAGCGCCTGGCCGACGCCCTGGCGAGGGCGCGGGCCGGCGGCCGCGCCGTTTCGGTTCTCGCCCTCGACCTCGACCGGTTCAAGGCGGTCAACGACATATTCGGCCATGCCAAGGGCGACGAAATTCTCTGCAAGGTGGCGGACATGCTGCGCGCGTCCGTCCGGGCGACCGACACGGTGGCCAGGGTCGGCGGCGACGAGTTCCTGATCGTCCAGGACGGCATCGCCTCGCACGCCGAGGCCGAGACCCTCGCCCTCCGCCTGCTCGAGGACTTCGCCCGCGAGATGGACATGACGCGCAACCCCATGGCCGTCGGCGTGTCGATCGGCGCCGCCCTGTTTCCGACCGACGCCGAGGAAGCGGACGTCCTCAAGCACCACGCCGACATCGCCCTTTACAGCGCCAAGCAGTCGGGGCGCGGCAACGTCTGCTTCTTTGCCCCGTCCATGGACAGGGAGGTGCGCGCCCGCCGCCAGATGGAGCACGATCTCCGGCTGGCCGTTCAGCGGCACCAGACGTTCCTGGCCTATCAGCCGATGGTTGCCAGCGCCTCCGGGGAGATCGTCGGCTACGAGGCGTTGCTGCGGTGGCGGCATCCGGAGCTCGGCGAGGTTCCGCCCGAGGTGTTCATTCCGGTGGCCGAGGAGAGCGGCAGCATCGTCCAGCTCGGCGAGTGGGTCCTGACGGCCGCCTGTCACGAGGCGGCGGGCTGGGCGGAGCCGCTGACGGTGGCGGTGAACGTGTCGCCCGTCCAGTTCCAGCTTCCCAACCTCGCGGCGATCGTCGAGGGCTGCCTCAGGCGGTCCGGGCTTGCCCCGCACCGGTTGCAGATCGAGGTCACCGAGGCCGCGCTGATGCGCGATCCCGAGGCCGTGCGGTCGATCTTCCGCCAGCTCAAGGCGCTGGGCGTCGGCATCGTCATGGACGATTTCGGAACGGGATATTCCTCGCTCAACAGCCTGCAGAGCTTCCCCTTCGACAAGATCAAGATCGACAAGAGCTTCATCGGGGCGCTGGAAGGCGACGAGGCGGCCCGCTCCGTCGTCAAGGCGATCGTCGGCCTCGGCCGCAGCCTCAATCTGGCGGTGGTCGCCGAGGGCATCGAGACGGAAGCGCAATGGCGCCTCGTCGTCGAGGAGGGCTGCCCGGAGGCCCAGGGCTACCTGTTCGGCTTCCCCGAGGTTTCCCGGCTGACCCCGGAGCTGCCGCCGGCCGCCGCCGCGGCGAGCCGACGCCAGGGACCGTAACGCCGGCAACGGACATAGCGGCCGACACGATCGGCCACGCATCGAGCGAGGAGCAAGAGATGTTTCATTTCAATCGTCCGGACGAGCAACTCGCGGCGATCTGTTCATCCCAGGCGGTGATCCGCTTCGATCGCAACGGCACCGTGGTGCAGGCCAACCCCATCTTCCTGAAGGCCATGGGCTACGAGCCCGGGGAGGTCCAGGGCAAGCATCACCGCATGTTCATGCCCGAGGGCGAGGCCGACAGCCCGGCCTACGAGGCGTTCTGGGCCGCTCTCCGGCGGGGCGAGCCGCAGGCCGGCGAATTCGAGCGGAAGGCCAAGTCGGGCCGCCTCGTCTGCCTGCAGGCCACCTACAGTCCCATCCGCACGACGTCGGGCGAGGTGACCGGCGTGGTCAAGGTGGCGACGGAGGTCGTCTCGCGACGGGCGGCCGAACAGCGGGCGGCGCGGCTTCTGGGCGTGCTGGACCAGTTGCCGATCGCCATCATGACCTGCGATCCGTCGACCCACCTCATCGACTACGTCAACAGGACGGGCGTCGAGACCATCCGGCGGGTGGAAAGGCACCTGCCGGTGAAGGCCGACCAGCTGATCGGCACCAGCATCGACCGCTTCCACCGCGCGCCGTCGCACCAGCACCATCTGCTGGCCTCGCTCGGCACGCGCAGCCACCACGCGGAAATCGCCATCGGCGCGGAGACGCTCGATCTCAATGCGTCCATCGTGGCCGGGCAGCCGCTGCTGAGTTGGTCGATCATCACCGACCGGGTGGCGATGGTCGCCGGCATCGATCAGGCGATCACCGCCATGAAGGAGGTCGGCACCCAGGTTTCCGCTGCCAGCATCCAGCTCAAGTCGAACGCCGCCGAGACCGTATCGCTGGCGGGCACCATGGCTGCGGCGACCGAGGAACAGTCGGCCGCCCTCGGCGAGGTCGCCCAGCGGATCTCGGAGACGGCCGACCTTGCCGCCAACGTCAGCACGGCGGCGGCCGGAACGCGGGACAAGCTGGCTCAGCTCGACGAGGCGGTGCGCGGCATCGCCGAGGTGGTCAACCTGATCACCAGCATCGCCGAGCAGACCAAGCTGCTCGCCCTCAACGCCACCATCGAGGCGGCCCGGGCCGGCGAGGTCGGCAAGGGGTTCGCCGTGGTGGCCGCCGAGGTGAAGGCATTGTCGGACCAGACGAGCAAGGCGACCGAGTCGATCTCGCGGCGCATCGACGACATCACCGGCGGCACCAGGGTGACGATCGAGAGCGTCGGCGAGGTGCTCGCCGGCCTGCGCTCCATCGCCGAGCTGTCGGCGGCCGTGGCCGGCGCCACCGAGGAGCAGCGGGCGGTGGCCAGCGAGACGGCGGCGGCCGTCGCCTCGCTGGCCGTGCAGGCGCGGGAGACCGACGGCGCGGCGCGGGACGTGGAGAGCGTCGCCTCCAAGGTCACCGCCACCACCGACCAATTGGCCGACAAGGTGGCCTCGTTCCTTCACAGGCAGGAGTAGATCGCCGATCGGCCCGGAGTTGCCGGAAGCCCCGCTGCCGGCGACCGCCGGCCACGCGTGCGGGGCGGCCGCCGCGCCGTCCCTTCAATAGGCCAGCAGCTTCAGCACGTCCGGCCAGCGGGCGGCGGCGGCGGCGATCATGGCGTCGGGATCGGCGAGGAAGCTCTGCCGCTCGGCCTCGGAGGCGAACAGATAGAGGCGGTTGCGGTTGATGGCGAACAGGGTGGGGTTGCCGGGCTGGGCGACGCCGCGCGCCACCGCCGCCAGGGCATAGCCGCCGAAGCCGGGGATATAGACGGCCGGCGCGGCGCGGAAGGCGGCGGCATTGCCTTCGGTGGCGAAGTGCCAGTAGGTGTCGCCGTAGGTTTCCTCGTAGTCGGCAAGGCCCGGAACGGCGGCGCCGCTGACGAAATAGGCCACCGGATCGTAGCCGCCGAGCGACAGTCCGGTGTAGGGATCGAACACTATCCTTTCGTCCAGCGCCTTTACCGGCTGGCAAGGGATGAGGAAAAACAGCGACAAGACAATGGCGCGGACGATAAAACTCGCCCAATCTTGCCGTCGTGATGTCTGATTCGTCTGTATGCTCATGATGTCACCGGCCGATGCCGACGTTCATCTTGCCTGAACGGGGTGTCGGCGAGGTTAATGTTCTGGTGGTCTCGCCAGCCTGCCGCTCCGGCGGCGGCGGGCGGGGCGTGGAGGGATTGCCGATGTCGCGTCTGTCGGTGCTGAAAGCGCTGCCGCTCCTCCTGCTGGCCCTGATGGCCGCGGCGGTGATGCCCGCCGCCGCCCAGCAGGGGCAGCAGACCTATTCGTCATCGGAACTGGTGGACACCGGTCACAAGTTCTTCGGCGAGATGTCTGGCGGCCTCGCCTCGGCGATCGAGCGGGCCGCCGCCAATTACGGCCAGCCCAACGGCTACATCCTCGGCCAGGAGGGCTCCGGCGCCTTCCTCGGCGGCCTGCGCTACGGCGAAGGCACGCTCTACACGCGCAACGCCGGCACGGCGCGCGTCTACTGGCAGGGCCCGTCGTTCGGCATCGACTTCGGCGGCGACGGCGCCCGCACCATGATCCTCGTCTACAATCTGCCCGCGGTGCAGTCGATCTACCAGCGCTTCGGCGGCGTCAACGGCTCGGCCTACCTGGTCGGCGGCTTCGGCATCACGGCGCTGCGCCAGGGCGACATCACGCTGGTGCCGGTGCGCACCGGCGTCGGCGCCCGCCTCGGCGTCAACGTCGGCTACCTCAAGTTCACGCCGCAGGCGACCTGGAACCCGTTCTGACGCTCCCTGCGGCCGCCGGGCCGGCTCCCGCCATTTTTTTCGCCGCCGGACGGTCGGGAACTCCGGTCCGCCCTTGACCGTTTCCTTCCCGATGCGCGACAAATAAAGGCTGAGGCGGGTTGATCTGCCGCGGGATGGCATGACGTGATCGAGACGGTGCTGATCTTTCTGGCGGGCGTGCTGGCGGCGGGGCTCGTGGCGCTGCTGTCGATGCCGGCGATCAACTCGCGGGCCGTGCGCCTCTACCGGCGGCGGCTCGACCAGCAACTGCCGCGCTCGGTCGCCGAGATGGCGGCGGCCAAGGACGCCGTCCGGGCCGAGATGGCCGCCCGCATGGCGCGCATCGAGATCGAGCTCGACACGGCGCGGCAGGCGGTGGCGGCGGCCGAGCTCCGCAGCTCGGAAGATCGCCTGCTGGCCCGGGCGCTGCAGGCGGAAAAGGCCAGCTTCGAGGCGGCGATCGCCGATTACGAAAAGCGCCTCGAGGAGGCCCGCTCGATCGCCCGCTACGCCCACGAGGCGGTGGCGCGCGTCGACGCCGAACGGCGCGACCTGCAGCGCAAGATCAGCATCCGGGCCACCGAGGCCGAGGAAAGCCGCGACGAGGCGGAATCGCTGGCCGCCGACATGAAGATGGCGCTGGTCGAGGCCGAGGCGCGCATCGCCGTGTTGAGCGAGACCATCGCCGACCTCACCCATACGCCGCCGCTGGTGCATTCGCCGGGCATGGCCGCCCCGGCGTCCGCCGCCCCGCCGGCGCCGGTCATCCACGTGGATTTCGGGGCCAAGGCCGAGCGCCAGCCGGACAAGCCGGCCGCCAAGGGCGACGATCTCGACGAGGATGCCCGCATCGACGATCTCGCCAACCGGCTGAAGCTGCTGCGCGCCCGCAACGCGGTCGCCCGCCAGCGCATCGAATCGGCGCTGGCCAAGGGAACCGAGCCGCCGGCGCAGGGGGATGCGCCGCAGTCGGGCTCCTCATAAGAGACCATTTCTAAATTCTGCTCCGGCGGCCGTCTGACGCGACTTTCTGCGCTTCCTGTGCTCACGGACCTCAATGTCCGCTCCGCTCCGGTTCTCGAAAGCCACGCCAGCCGACTCACCGGAGCGAATTTCCAAATGGTCTCTCAGCCCGTGCGGTGGTGGCGTGCCGGCCGGAAACGGGCGATCAGGCCGCCGGCCGGACCGAAGGCGATGGAAAAGGCGTAGACGACGCCCGCCGCGACGATGATCGCCGGGCCCGACGGCAGGTTGGCGACAAAGGACGCGGTGAGGCCGCACAGCGAGGACAGGGCGGCGAAGACCATGGCCAGCGCCGTCATGGCGCCGAGCGAGCGCGTCCAGAAGCGGGCGCTGGCGGCCGGCAGCATCATCAGGCCGACCGACAGCAGCGTGCCGAGCGCCTGGAAGCCGGCGATCAGGTTCAGCACCATCACCAGCATGAAGGCGACGTGGATCAGCGCGCCGCGTCCGCCGACCGCCTTGAGGAAGCCGGGGTCGATGCATTCCAGCACCAGCGGGCGCCACATCACGGCAAAGGCGACGACGGTGATCGAGGCGACGATGCCGATGAACGTCAGCGCGGTGTCGTCGATGGCCAGCACCGAGCCGAACAGCAGGTGCATGACGTCGACCGCCGAACCGCGCGCCGAGATCAGGATGACGCCGAGCGCCAGCGACACCAGGTAGAGGGTGGCGAGCGAGGCGTCCTCGCGGAGCGGCGTCAGGCGGGTGACGGCGCTGGCCATCAGCGCGATGGCGAGGCCGGCGGCGAGGCCGCCCGCCGTCATGGCCCAGAGGTTGAGGCCGGCGAGGAGATAGCCGGCGGCGACGCCCGGCAGGATGGCGTGGGCCATGGCGTCGCCGGTCAGCGACAGGCGGCGCAGCATCAGGAACACGCCGATCGGCGCGGCGGCCACCGACAGCACCAGGCAGCCGGCGAGCGCCCGGCGCATGAAGGCGAAATCGGCGAAGATGGACAGGAGGTCGGCGGCGGTCATCGGGCGGGCTCGACCTCGCAGAAGGGGGCGGCTTCGTCCCAGGCCTCGACATGGCGGCGGGCGGCGGCGAGGTGCCCGGCGGTCAGCACGGCGGCGGTGTCGCCCTCGGCGATCAGCCGGCGGGCGATCAGCAGCGTCCGGGGGAAGCGGCGGCGCACCAGCTCGAGGTCGTGCAGCACGGCGACCACCGTGCGTCCCTCGGCGTTCCAGCCGGCGACGACGTCCATCAGCTCGTGGGTGGTGCGGTCGTCGACGGCGGTGAACGGCTCGTCCAGGAGGATCAGCGGCGCGTCCTGCAGGGCGAGGCGGGCGAACAGCACCCGCTGCAACTGGCCGCCGGACAGCGTGTCGAGCGGCCGCTGCTCGAAGCCGACGAGGCCGACGGCGGCGAGCGCCCGCGCCACGTCCTCGTCGTCGGCGCGGCGGAAGCCGCCGAAGGCACCGCGCCGGCCCCACAGGCCCATGGCGACGAAGTCGAATACCGGCAGCGGAAACTGGCGGTCGATTTCGGCGAGCTGCGGCAGGTAGGCGATCTCGCTGCGGCGGCAGCCGCTGACCTCGACGTGGCCCTCGATCGGCCGGATATGACCGATCGCCGCCTTGAGCAGGGTGGACTTGCCGGCGCCGTTGGGACCGGCGACCGCCGTCATGCTGCCGGCCGGAAAATGCGCCGACAGGTGGTGCAGCGCCGGATGGCGATCGTAGCCGATGGTGGCGTTCCGGAAGGCGAGCGCCGCGCCGCCGGCGGGCCGGGCGTGTTGGTCGAAATCCGTCACCGCAGCACCCAGCCGATCATGATCCAGATGCCCGCGACAAGGCAGGCCGCGCCGGCGAGGCGGGCGCCGAGGCCGAGGCGGAGCACCGACGGCCGGACGACGACGACGGCGGGACGGCCGGCGTCGCCGGTGGCGGAGGGCAAGGGGCGAGGCGAATGTTGCAGCATGGCGGCCCCTGGATTGGCGGCGACGTCGAGATAGAGCGAACCGTTATGATATAACGTTTACAAGGTCAACTGCCTCGTTTGCTGCCCGCTTTTCCAGCACTTTAAAATTAGTCGAGACTAGGGATATCAAATCTTATTTACCCGCCAAGGTCATTCAGATACATTCCGGTATGTAAATGTAATTACGCCAACACTCAGGAAACAATTTTCATTGGCGGCCCGGTTTATAGAAACTTTTAAAAAACCTTGGGGCGCTGCCTGCGCTATTCGTAACGTATGCGAGGCGCATACTTGAAATCTCTGATTTTGTTGTTTAGTAGGATAAAACGCAACACGATTCTCCCAAGGTCGAAGCAAGTGGTCACCAGCACCCTCCTTTCCTCCGTTCGGCAAAATGCAGGGGAGGCAGCCATGGCGGCCGAACCCGATCTCATGAAAACCTTCCTTCTGGCCTATGAGTCGGTGATCGAGACACTGCGTCCGAGCATGAAGGTCGCCGGTCTCACCGAGCCGCAGTGGCGGGTGCTGCACGAGCTGCAGATGCGGTCGCCGATGATCGCCTCCGAGCTCGCCGCCAACACCTTCGTCCGAGCGTCGAGCCTGTCGCGCATTCTGCGCGACCTCGAGGCGCGCGACCTGATCAATCGCGCCCAGCAGTTCGAGGACCTGAGGAAGACGCTGGTGTCGCTGACCGACTACGGATGCAAGACGATCGCGCCGATCGAGGCGAACTACAGCGATCTCGTCCAGCGCATCGCCAACAGCGTCGGCAGCGACAAGGTGAGCGCCTGCGCCGCCGCCTGCGCCGGCATCGTCGAGCAGATCGGCGCGCGGCCCGGCGACGACTAGACCGGCTCTCACACCGCTGCCGAGGACCGGCGTGCGATCAGTTGACCCTGGAAGACGGTCTTGCGCCGCGGCGACAGGTCGCCGCCGATGCGATCCATCAGATGGGAGACCGCGGTGCCGCCGATGGCGTCGGTCGGCTGGGCGATGGTGGTGATGCCGCCGCTGACCAGCGGCGACCATTCGAGCTCGTCGAAGCCGATGAAGCCGAGATCGTCCGGCATGGCGAGACCGAGCCGGTGTATGGCGCGGACGACGCGCAGGGTGGTGATGCCGCTGCCGGCGATCATCGCCTTGGGGCCGAGAGAGCCGTCCCGGTCGCCGACAAAGGCGGCAACCAGCGCGGCGAGCGCCGATTCGTCGGCGAGGTCGACCTCGATGATCCGTCCCCGCACCCCCGCATGCCGGGCTGCTTCGGACAGGAATACCGACGACCGCTCCTCCCGGGTGCTGACGCCGGCGATCGTCTCGGAAACGAAGGCGATGTCCCGGAAACCGTTGCCGATCAGGTGCTGCGTCGCCTGCCGGCAGGCGTCGGCGTTGTCGAGGCCGACATAGTCGTGGCGGCTTCCGGCGAGAAGGCGGTCGAGCAGGACCACCTTCATCTCGTCGGTGGCGCGGGCCGATGTCTTGTGCCGTTCGCTGGTGGTGTGCAGGATGATGCCTTCGACGCTATAGGCGGCCAACGTGTCGAGTATGTCCTGCTCGGTGGCCGGGTCGTCGGCGCTGTTGCACAGCATCATCGAATAGCCCCTGGCTCGGCACGCCCGTTCCGCGCTGCGCATCACCTCGACCGAATAGGGGTTGGTGGCATTGGCGGCGACGAAGCCGATGAGGCGGGTGCGGCCGCGCTTCAACCCGCGGGCCAGCCGGTTCGGCCGATAGCCCAGCCGTCCGATGGCCGCCTCGATCTGCGCCTGGTTCTGGGCCGAGACCAGCTCGAACCGGCCGCCCAGGAATCGGGAAACGGCCGCCTTTGAGACGCCGGCCTCGAGCGCCACGTCGCTGATGGTCACGCTGCGGGGAGGCTCGCCGGGCAAAGCCTGCTTCGTATCGCTGCTCATGACGGCAACCTATCCGAGATCGGACGGCGTGGAAACATGGTTGCCCCCTGCCGCACAGCCTTTGCCGGTCCCCGATCGCGCTTCGATTGGTCTTTTGTCCTAGTGGCTCTTACGCACTTGAGTTTGCCGGCAATCCATGGATATTTTACTGAAACTGGTTTCAGTAAATTGAGGGCTGAAATCGGGGGACCTCGCCACCGCATGCAAAATACTGCCGCATTTCCCGGAAATGCGACAAACGAGATCGGCTTGCCAAATTCTATCAACTGCAACCGGTTTCACAAAATCCAGAGCAGGAGGGTTCATGACCGGCCGGGTTTTCATCGCACTATCCGCCTTCGGCGCCGAACGGGTGCGGCTCCTGGGGCAGGCCGCCTTCCTTGCCGTCGCCGCCGCCGCCGGCGCCGACGGCGCCGAGATACGGCGCGAGCTGTTCGACGGCCGCCCGCTTCCCCTCGGCGAACTTCGCGCCTTCGCCGCCGCCCTCGGCCTCGGCATCCGCTACTCGGTGCCCTTCGCGCTTTACGGCGCCGACGGCCGCCTCGGGGCGGAGGAGCTTGCCGGCTATGCCGACGAAGCCGGACGCCTTGGCGCCGAGGCGCTCAAGGTGTCGCTCGGCCATGCCCCGGCCGCGCCCGATTTCGCCGAGCTGGCCGGCATCGTCGCGGGGCTGCCTTGCCCTCTGCTGATCGAAAACGACCAGACCCCCGAGGGCGGCCGCCTGGCGCCGCTCGCCGCCTTCATCGAAGGGGCGGCCGCCTCGGGGCTTTCGCTGGCGCTGACCTTCGACATCGGCAACTGGCGCTACACCGGCGAAGACGCCACCGCCGCCATCGGCCGCCTCGCCCCTCACGTCGCCTACGTCCATTGCAAGACCGCCGCCGAGCGCGACGGCAGGCTCGACGTCGAGCCGTTCGGCCCCGCCTCCGACCTGGCGCCGGTCATCTTCGGCGCCCTGACGCCAGGACTGCCGCGCGCCGTCGAATTCCCGATCGCCGGCGACGATCTCGTCGCCGCCACCCGCCACCATGTAACGCAACTGGCCACGCTCTGAGGGGCCAAGGGAGATGACCATGACCGCACTCGATGTGGTGACCTTCGGTGAAGCCATGGCGATGTTCGTCGCCACCGCCCCCGGCGACCTCGCCGGGGTGGAAACCTTCACCCGCCGCATGGCCGGTGCCGAAACCAACGTCGCCGTCGGGCTGTCGCGCCTCGGTCTGCGGGTCGGCTGGGTGAGCCGGCTCGGCGACGACAGCTTCGCCCGCTTCGTCCGCAACACCCTCGCCCGCGAGGGGGTCGACTGCGCTGCCGTCGCCACCGATCCCCGCCATCCCACCGGCTTTCAGTTGAAATCCCGCGCCGTGGGCGGCGAGGATCCCCGGGTCGAATATTTCCGCAAGGGCTCGGCGGCCAGCTTCCTGTCGCTGGCCGACTGGAACCCCGACTACGTGCTGTCGGCCCGCCACCTTCATGCGACCGGGGTCGCCGCGGCCCTCTCGGCGACGAGCTACGAGCTGGCGGCCCACATGATCGGCGAGATGCGTCGGGCCGGCCGTACGGTTTCCTTCGATCCCAACCTCAGGCCGGTGCTGTGGCCGAGCCGCGAGGCGATGGTCGAAAGGCTCAACGCGCTTGCCGTCGAGGCCAACTGGGTGTTGCCCGGTCTAGCCGAGGGCCGCGTCCTGACCGGCCGCGACCGGCCGGAGGACATCGCCGCCTTCTATATCGACCGCGGCGTCGAGCTGGTGGTGATCAAGCTCGGCGCCGAAGGCGCCTACTGGCGCACCGCCGACGCCAGCGGCTCGGTCGCCGCCGTTCGCGTCGACACGGTGGTCGACACCGTCGGCGCCGGCGACGGCTTCGCGGCCGGCGTCATCTCCGCCCTCATCGAGGGCGAGAGCATTCCCCAGGCGGTGATGCGCGGCAACCGCGTCGGCGCCTACGCCATTCAGGTGATCGGCGACATGGACGGCCTGCCGACCCGAAGCCAACTCGGCCTGTCGCTGGCGGCCTGAGGCGCCGGACACAGTATCTTCGTTTCGAGGACTAAGCCGGCATTTCCGCGTCGGCATCCAAGGGAGTGGGGACCATGCAGCATACGACGATCGCGATCCGGAGGTGGTGGTACATCATGCCCATCGCCTTCATCACCTACAGCCTCGCCTATCTCGACCGCGCCAACTTCGGCTTCGCCGCCGCCGCCGGCATGGCCAAGGACCTGTCCATCACGCCGGCAATGTCGTCGCTGCTCGGCGCGCTGTTCTTCCTGGGCTACTTTTTCTTCCAGATTCCGGGCGCCGTCTATGCCGAACGGCGTTCGGCCAAAACACTGGTGTTCTGGAGCCTTATCCTGTGGGGCGGATGTGCCGCGCTCACCGGCATCGTCACCAACGCCAACTGGCTGATCGTGATCCGCTTCACGCTTGGCGTCGTCGAGGCGGCGGTGATGCCGGCGATGCTGATCTACCTGTCGCACTGGTTCACCAAGGCCGAGCGCTCGCGCGCCAACACCTTCCTGATCCTCGGCAATCCGGTGACCGTGCTGTGGATGTCGGTGCTCTCCGGCTATCTGGTCCAGGCCTTCGACTGGCGCGTCATGTTCATCGCCGAAGGCGTGCCGGCGATCATCTGGGCGGTTTTCTGGTGGCTGCTGGTCAAGGAAAAGCCCGCGGACGCCGCCTGGCTCACCGCCGAGGAGAAGAAGGGCCTCGAGGCCGTCTTCGCCGCAGAGCAGAGCGGTCTCAAGCAGGTCAAGAACTATCGCGAGGCCTTCCGCTCGCGCAAGGTCATCCTGCTCTGCGCCCAGTATTTCTGCTGGTCGATCGGTGTCTACGGCTTCGTGCTGTGGCTGCCGTCGATCCTCAAGGCCGGCAGCGACGTCGGCATGGTCGAGGCCGGCTGGCTGTCGTCGGTGCCCTACCTGCTGGCCACCGTCGCCATGCTGGGTGTCTCCTACCTTTCGGACAAGACCGGCAACCGCCGCGCTTTCGTCTGGCCCTGCCTTTTGATCGGCGCCGTCGCCTTCATCGGCTCCTACATGGTCGGCAGCTCGAACTTCTGGCTCTCGTTCGGCCTGCTGGTGATTGCCGGCGGCGCCATGTACGCACCCTATGGCCCGTTCTTCGCCATCATTCCGGAGATGCTGCCGAAGAACGTCGCCGGCGGCGCCATGGCCCTGATCAACTCCATGGGCGCGCTCGGCTCCTTCGTCGGTTCCTACGCGGTCGGCTATCTCAACGGCGTTACCGGCAGCCCCTCGGCCTCCTACGCGCTGATGGCCGCGGCGCTTCTGGTTTCGGTCGTGCTGACGATCGCGGTCAAGCCGGAGGGCGAGAAGAGCTTCGCCGCCGTCCCGCATCACGCCTGATCGGCCGGCCCTGCCTGCACATGCCGCTCCGGCCCGAAGGCCGGCGCAGCGCCCTTCCGGCCGGAGCCATCACCGGCCTTTCGTCTTGAGGATCAGCTATGAAGAAGAAGGTTGTCGTCTACAAAAAACTCGCTCCCAGCCTGATTGCCGAGCTTGAAAGCCGCTTCGACGTGACCGCCTTCGACGGCGTCAACGACGGCAACCGCGCCGCCTTCATGGCGGCTCTTGCCGAAGCGGAAGGCATGGTCGGCGCCTCGGTGAAGTTCGATGCCGCAATGCTGGCCAAGGCCGGGAAGCTCAGGATCGCCTCGACGATTTCCGTCGGCTTCGACACCTTCGACACCGCCTTCCTCAGGCAGCGCGGTATCGTCCTCACCCACACTCCGGGCGTTCTCACGGAAACGGTGGCCGATACGGTGTTCGCGCTCATCCTGGCGACGGCGCGGCGGGTGGTGGAGCTCGCCGAGTTGGTCAAGGCGGGCCGTTGGGAGCGGAGCATCGGTCCCGATCTGTTCGGAACCGACGTCCACGACAAGACCATCGGCTTTCTGGGCATGGGGCGCATCGGCGCCGCCGTCGCCCGCCGGGCGCGGCTCGGCTTCGGCATGAAGGTGATCTATCACGACCTTCATGCCGCCCCGTCGGTCGAAGCGGATTTTGCCGCCGTGCGCCTGCCGATCGAGAGAGTCCTGGCGGAGGCCGATTTCGTCTGCGCATTGCTGCCGTTGCTGCCATCCACCGAAAAGCTGGTCGACGCCGCCGCCTTCGCGCGGATGAAACGATCGGCGTTCTTCATCAACGGCTCGCGCGGCCGCGTCGTCGACGAGGCGGCGCTGATCGAGGCGCTTCGGGCGGGCACGATCGCCGGGGCCGGCCTCGACGTGTTCGAGAAGGAGCCGCTTCCGGCCGCCTCGCCTCTTCTTTCGATGCCGAACGTGGTGGCGCTGCCGCATATCGGCTCGGCCACCCATGAGACGCGAGCCGCCATGGCCGAAACCGCGGTGGCCGACCTGATCGCCGGGCTCGAAGGGCGTAAACCGGCCCATCTGGTCGACGAAAGCGTTTGGCAGGCACGATATGCCGATGCCGGAGGAATGGCATGACGAGGACCGTTTCCGCTCGCATCGGCGAGATCACCGAGCGAATCGTCCGGCGTTCCCACGACGGGCGGGCGCGCTATCTCGAACGCCTCGACCGCCAGATCGAGAAGGGGCCGCGGCGCAACAAGATGGGCTGCGCCAACCTCGCCCACGGCTTTGCCGCCTGCGGCGTCGCCGACAAGGGCTTGCTCGCCGGCGACGGCGCGCTCAACCTCGGCATCATCACCGCCTACAACGACATGCTGTCGGCGCACCAGCCGTTCGAGCGCTTTCCCGATGTCATTCGCGCCGCCGCGCGCGAGGTCGGCGCGGTGGCCGAGGTGGCGGGCGGGGTGCCGGCCATGTGCGATGGGGTGACGCAGGGTGCGGTCGGCATGGAGCTCAGCCTGTTCTCGCGCGACGTCATCGCGATGGCCGCCGGCGTCGGCCTCAGCCACGATATGTATGACGCGGCCGTCTTCCTCGGCGTCTGCGACAAGATCGTGCCGGGCCTGATCGTCGCCGCGGCGAGCTTCGGGCACCTGCCGGCGGTGTTCGTGCCGGCCGGTCCCATGACCACCGGCATCGGCAACGAGGAGAAGTCCAAGGTCCGCCAGCTCTACGCCGAGGGCAAGGTCGGCCGGGCCGAGCTTCTGGCCTCCGAGGCGGCCGCCTATCACGGGCCGGGTACCTGCACCTTCTACGGCACGGCCAATTCGAACCAGATGCTGATGGAGATCATGGGCCTGCACCTGCCGGGCTCGACCTTCGTCATCCCCAACACGCCGCTGCGCGATGCGCTGACCAGGGCGGCGACCAGGCGGGCGCTTGCCATCACCCAACAGGGCAACGCATTCACCCCGGTCGGCCACATCCTCGACGAGAAGGCCTTCGTCAACGGCGTCGTCGGGCTGATGGCGACCGGCGGGTCGACCAACCACACCATGCACCTCATCTCCATGGCGCGGGCGGCCGGCATCAGACTCACCTGGGACGACTTCTCCGACCTGTCGGACGTGGTGCCGCTGGTGGCGCGCGTCTATCCGAACGGGCTTGCCGACGTGAATCAGTTCCATGCCGCCGGCGGCATGGGCTTCGTCATCGGCACGCTTCTCGACGAGGGGATGCTCAACGAGGACGTCAAGACGGTGTGGGGCAGCGGCCTTTCGGGCTATCGGGTCGAGCCAAGGCTTGCCGGCGACGGTTCGCTGCACTGGATCGACATGCCCACCCGGTCGGCGGACGAGAAGATCCTGCGGCCCGCATCGAGCCCGTTCCAGCCCGACGGCGGGCTCAAGGTGCTGAACGGCAATCTCGGCCGCTCGGTGATCAAGACCTCGGCGGTCAAGCCCGAGCGTCGGGTGATCGAGGCGCCGGCGGTGGTGTTCCATTCGCAGGAGGCGCTGCAGACGGCGTTCAAGGCCGGCGAGCTCGAACGCGATTTCATCGCCGTCATCCGCTTCCAGGGTCCGAAGGCCAACGGCATGCCCGAGCTGCACAAGCTGACGCCGCCGCTTTCCGTGCTGCAGGACCGCGGCTACAAGGTGGCGCTGGTCACCGACGGGCGCATGTCGGGCGCCTCCGGCAAGGTGCCGGCGGCGATCCACCTTACCCCGGAGGCCAAGGACGGCGGTCCGATCGCCAAGCTCCGCGACGGCGACATCGTCCGCCTCGACGCGGTGGCCGGCACGCTCCAGGCGCTGGTGCCCGAGGCGGAATGGACCGCCCGCGAGGCGGAGACCGCCGATCTCTCCGACAACGAATGGGGCACCGGCCGCGAGCTCTTCGCCAGCTTCCGCCGGACGGTCGGATCGGCGGAGGAGGGAGCCTCGATCATAGCCTGAACAAGGCCCCCCAGAGGATCCGCGCTCAGGCCTGCGGCTGCGGCGGCGCCGTGACCAGCACCTTGTCGATGCGCCGGCTGTCCATGTCGACGATCTCGAACTTCCAGCCGCGCCAGTCGACGACATCGCCGGTCGAGGGAATCGCCTTGGTGACCGACAGCACGAAGCCGGCCAGCGTCTCGTAGTCGCGGTCGGGGTCGTCGAGGCCCTGGCAGTTGATCTTCTCGGCCACCAGGTCGACGCCGAGATCGGCGTCGATCAGCCAACTGCCGTCGGCGCGCTCGATGATCTCGCTCGCCTCCTCGCTGGCCTCGCCGCCGAGGTTGCCGACGATGGCGGTGAGGATGTCGGCGGCGGTCACCATGCCTTCGACCGAGCCGTATTCGTCGATCACCATCACCATCTGCAGCGGCGAGCGGCGCAGCGTGTCGAGCACGTCGAGGGCGGAGGCGGTGTCGGGCACCATGTCGACCTGGCGGATGCGGCTCCTGAGGTCGAGCGGCTCGCCCTTGAGGTGCTGGTCCAGGAGGTCCTTGGCCTGGATGACGCCCTGCACCATGTCGATCGAGCCGGTGAACACCGGATAGCGCGAGTGGGAGGAATTGGCGATCGCCTCGATGATGCGCCGGTCGTCCCATTCGAGGTCGATGCCGGTGATGTCGGGGCGGGGGATCATCACGGCGCGGATCGACCGGTCGCCGAAGCGCATGACGCCGGCCATCAGCTCCTTTTCCTCGGGTTCGAGGATGCCCGAACTGGTGCCTTCGGCGATCACCGCCTTGATCTCCTCCTCGGTGACGGCGCTCTGGCCGGTCGATTTCAGGCCGAGCGCGGTGAGCAGCAGGCGGCTCGACGTTTCGAGGACAATGGCCACCGGCGTGGCGATGAAGGCAACGCCCAGCATCGGCCGGGCCATGATCGAGGCGACGGCCTCCGGGTTGGCCAGCGCGATCTGCTTGGGCACCAGCTCGCCGATCACCAGCGAGAAATAGGTGATCAGGCCGACCACCAGCGCGATGGACAGCGCTGACGCGAAGGAGGCCGGAACGCCCCAGGCGAGCAGCAGGCCGGCGAGCGGCTCCGACAGCGTGGCGCCGGAATAGGCGCCGGCCAGGATGCCGACCAGCGTGATGCCGATCTGCACCGAGGACAGGAAGCGCCCGGGATTTGCGGCGAGCTTCAGCACCGTCGCCGCCCCTTTCGAGCCCTTGGCGGCCATCGCCTCGAGGCGCGGGCGGCGCGAGGATACCACCGCCAGCTCGGACATGGCGAAGAGGCCGTTCAGAATCAGGAGGATGAAGATGACGCCGATTTCAAAGAGGTAGCCCATGGGGTGCGGGAATGACCCGGCTGCTCCGTCGCAAGTTGCTCGTCCCGGAAAAATACAGGCTGTTCACCCGTCCCGCTAGAGCGCGCGTCCGAAAAGTTGCGAAGCCGGCCGCGAGCGGATTGCCGGCAAGACGAAGGGGCGACAAGGCGAATTCGCCGTTTGAGTTCCGGCCGGCGCCGTCAGGCGAAGCGGGCGGCGATCCCGCCGATTCCGGAGATTTCAACCGCGAGTTCCTGCCCGGGCAGGATTTGCAGCAGGATCGGCGCGAGCGCGCCGGCCGCGACGATGTCGCCGGCGCGGAGATGGAGATCTCTCCCGATCAGCTCGTTGACCAGCCACACGGCCGACGCGACGGGATCGACCAACCGGCCGCCCGCCTCGGCATGGAGCACGTCATTTCCATTGATCGATGCGCGAAGGCTCATCCCGTCGAAAACGGCCGGGTCGATTGCCTCGTGGTGGCTGCCGACGCATGTCGCGACGTGCAATGCGAAGTCGGCGATGGCCGCGAGGTGCGGCCGGCCCGACAGATGTCCGCGCCGGCCCACGAGGCCGATGGCGGGCCGGCAGCTCAGCACGGCCGCGCAGAACCCTTCGCGGTTGACCGGGCCTCGGTCGGCGCCCAGCGGCGCTCCCATGGTGAAGACCAGATCGCATTGCGCCCCGATCATCCCCGGGGGAAGCCGGATGGGGCGATCGGATTCCCCCTGACAGGTTCCGACGGGGATCGCGCCGTAAATCGGCGCCTCAATCCCGAGGCTGCGGCGTATGGCGGCGCTGCCGCCGACGATGGCATATCCGAGCGCATCCTCCGCGAAGGCCGAGGTGGCGGCCGACTGAACCGAACAGGCATCCTGTTCGGTCCGCAAGGCATCGAAGGGCAGGTCCGAGACGGTGCCGGTCCGGCGGTTTTCGGATATCAGGCAGGCAAGCCGCCGCAAATTATCGTCAAGCATAGCCATAACTCTCCATCACAGGAGAGTGCGGAATGTCATCTTCCGTCAAGCAAAAAATAGAATATAGGAGATTATATATTTTCAGCCGATATTTCTTTATGAAAAGACTATGCGCCGGCAAGGTTTTGCCAATTGAAACTATACGCGCGCTGTCGGCCCGATGCTTTAGCGGACCGCGGAACGGGCCTTCCCGTCGGCGTCGACCAGCCGGTGGCTGAAGCCGGCGACGGCCGGCGCGCCGGACGGCGTGAGGCTGTCCGCGCCGGTGAGGTAGGCGGGCAGGCCGAGCGCCGCGCCGGCGAGCGCCACCAGGCCGGCGGCGACGAGGCGCGGGCCGTCGACGGCTCCCGCCGCGCCGCGCCCGAAGCCGTCGAGATCGATGCCGATGGCGGCGAGCCGCGGCGATGCCGGAAGGCCGCGGCCGAGCCGGAGGGCGGCGGCCGGGCCGGCGATCTCGATGATCAGCGCCAGCGCGCCGTCGGCAAGGCCGAGGTCCGCCTCGGTGACCGACAGCGCCACGGCCATCCGGTCGGCCGGCGCGAAGTCGCCCTCCACGGGAATCAGCACGGCGCGGGCGCCGGCGGCGACGGCGGCGCGCGCCATGTCGGGATCGCTTGTCGCGACGGAGAAGGTGACGCCCGGCGGCGGATCGCCGGCCGCGACGAGCGGCCACAGCAACGCCGGGCAGTTGATCAAGTGCTTGCCGATGTTTCTGCTGAGTAACTGGAAGACGAACGACATTTACCAATCCTTAACCATTCCTGCCGAGAATGATTAACAAAGAACTAACCGAGGCTGCCGCGCCTCGCCCTTCCGACCCGCCGGAGCCACCCGGAGGGTCCTTGCTGGTGAAACGCCGATGAATCCGGTTTTCCAATGGGTCTACGGGACGCCGGCGCAGAAGACGACGGCACCGCCGGCCACGTCAACAGGCTTTTCGGGAACGGGCATTTCGGGCGCCGGCATTTCTGACCGCATCGAGCAGGCGTTCGACGCGGCGAGCGACACCACCGGCACGTCCTTCCAGTATCTCCTCGACACCGCCCAGCGGGAATCCTCCCTGCGGCCCGACGCCAGGGCCGCGACCTCGTCGGCGACCGGCCTGTTCCAGTTCGTCGAGAGCACCTGGCTGCAGACGCTGAAGGAGGAGGGGCCGTCGCTGGGCCTCGGCCAGTACAGCGCCCAGATCTCCAGGACCGCCAGCGGCCGCTATCAGGTGGCGGATGCCGAGGCGCGGCAGAAAATCCTGGCGCTGCGCGAGGACCCGGACGTGTCGTCGCTGGTGGCCGGCGCCCTGACGCGCCGCAACGCCGCCTCGCTCAGGGACGACATCGGCCGCGAGGCGACGGCGGGCGAGCTCTACATCGCGCATTTCCTCGGTGCCAGGGGCGCGTCGGCGCTGATCGGCGCCGCCGGCAGCGACCCGGCGGCGAGCGCCGCCGACCTGTTCCCGCAGGCGGCGCGGTCCAATCCCGCCATCTTCTACGAGGGCGGGCGCGAGCGCACGGTCGCCGAGGTCTACGCCAACCTGACGGGCAAACACGGCGAGACGGTGCCGGTCGCCGTCGACGCCGGCCACGTCGTGGCCCGGCTGGAGCGGACCGACGAACCGGTCTCCACCCGCTGGGACCCGGCGCTCGGCTATACCGACGCCGAGACGGGCGGCGGCGCGTCGCGGCGCATCGCCGAGGCGGAATCGGCGCTGTCGGCGCTGACCTCGACGGAGGTCACCCCCGGCTCGGGCTGGACGGCGGCGGCGCCGTCCGGCGCCTTCTCGGCGCTCTATCGCACCGATGCCCCGGCGGCCGCCAACGCGTCGGCCGCCTTCTGGCAGGGGTTCAACCTGTCGCCGACCCTGTTCCACGCCGCGCTCGCCAACGACAGCTCGGATCTCGCCAAGGCCACCGCCGACGCGGCGGACACCAGCGCGGCGCTGCGCGCCAGCCGGCCGGGCCAGATCCTCGACCGCGGCTTCAAGGCAAGCGGCCCGCTCGATCTCGCCAGCTTCCTCAACAATAACGGCTGACGGCAGCAATCGTACGCACCACAGGCGAATTTCCGACGTACCCGGGGCAAATTCCCGGGCACGCTGCTCCTCAAGCTTGCCCGGAAATCTGCCCCGGATACGCGAACGTTCCTATCACGCCGTCGCCGCCGCGCGCATCGCTTCCCATAGATTGTCATCCTCGCGCAGGCGAGGACCTCGGGACGAGAAGGGGATGAGGGGTGTATCAGGCGCCTTGCGTTGCTGGAGCGCTATATCGGCGTTGAGCTTTGTTCTGCCCGAGGTCCTCGCCTGCGCGAGGATGACAGAATTATATATATGGGGAACAAAGGGATAGGCCGGCACACTGGTATCCGGGGCAAATTCCCGGGTGCGCTGGCGCAATATTCGTGGTTTCGCATGGGCGAGATCAGGCCATTTCAATCCTTAATGAACATTGCCGCCGCTTTCCGAGCGGAGTTTCTCAAACTGGCCAGGAAATCTGCCCTGGGTACATGTCCGACGCACCCATTATCTTAACGCGAACCGGTATCCACTCGCTCGAAATGCTCTATGGATTTGCGTCCTGGAATACGTCCCGCAGTTCGGCCGGCAGGTCCGTGGCCGCCGACAGCAGCGCCTTCCAGGCATCCGGTGGGTTGCCCCGATCGAGCATGGCCTTGAAGACTGCGTAAGGGTCCGACTTGCTGCCCCTGGCTCTCAGGGTGGTCTCGTCGTTCACCCAGGCGTATACGATGATCCTGCTGGCGCTGTCGTATCGGAAGAACAGCCTGAATCGCTGTCCGAATTTCGCTCGGGACCAATGCCGGTAGTCCGGCCCCATGGTGTTGCCGATCCGGTGGTCCGTGTGTCCGGGCTCCTGAGGGATGACGTGCAGGGTCAGTTTGGCGACCGATGCGAACACGCGGACGTTGGCGTTGGAACGAAAGCCGGTAGGGTCGGCGGTGCGCGCCCGGTCGAAGGCGTCGGCCAGCGTTCTGAGCTGGCCGAGCATCATGTCATGGAAAAGCAGCGTCCAGCCGTTGACGATCAGAGGCACACGTCACCTTCGATCGGTTCGTTCAGGTCGACCTCGACGTCCTTGAGGGCGTGCCGAAGGCTTTCGAGCAGATCGTCGGAAAGCGTGCCGACGTTGCGCTCGGTGGCAAGGTCGTTGGCGATCAGGCGCAGGAAAGCCTCGATGGCCGGATCGCTGTGCTCGGCCTCGACCTGCTCGATGGTGACGCGGCGGCCCTCGGCGCGCACGACGATCTGTCCGCCCTCGGCGACCCCCAGGAGCTGCCGCACGGCAAGCGGCAGAGTGGTTTGTCCCTTCCGGGTCACCGCACAGGTCTTTTCGATGATGGCAGGCGCGGCCATGGTTCATCTCCTTTGCTTGGTCGGGAAAGGTAGGGAATTTTCATTACCTGGTCAAGAGGTCTGGAGACCGGCGTTATGGTGAACCAATCCTTAAGGGTCGGCGTGGGAACATCCCGTTGATGTTGCCGGCGGCGCGTCGTCGGCGGAATTGCGTGGCGGGACTTGAAGCATGGGGCGTTTTCGGCTCATCGACTGGATGGAAAAGGCCCCGGCGCCGGCCCGGGCCTCGGCGGTGCCGGCGCTGGTCAGGAGCTACGTCCACGGCGACCTCGCAAGCGACGCGCGCGAGATGATCGAGGCGACGCTGACGCTGCTGTCCGACGATCCGTCGCCCGACGTGCGCCGGGCGCTGGCCGAGGCGCTGTCGATCCACGAGACGGCGCCGCGCCATTTGATCGTGGCGCTGTCGCAGGACCTGCCGGCCATCGCCGAGCCGATCTTCCGCCGCTCGCCCTGCCTGATCGACAGCGAGCTCGCGGCGGCGGTGGCGCTCGGCACGCCGTCGATCGCCAGGGCGATCGCCAGCCGCCCCTGGATTTCCTTCGAGGTGGCCGACGCCATCGCCGCCGAGGGCGACCGCGACGCCGTGCTCGCCATGCTCGGCAACCCCGGCGCCGATCTCGACGGCGAGGCCTTCGCGGCGATCGCCGGCCGGCTGGGCGACGACGGCGACATCCGCGAGGCGCTGTTCGCCCGCCGCGATCTGCCGCTCGCCGTGCGGCAGTCGCTGATCTCGGCGCTCGGCGAGAAGCTCGGCCGCTTCCTGGTCGGCCGCGCCTGGATCGCGCCCAAGCGGGCCGGCGTCGTGCTGCGCGAAGCCTGCGACAAGGCGACGGTGTTCCTTGCCGGCTCGGCCGGCGAGGCGGAGCTCGCCGCGCTGGTCGAGCATCTCCGGGCCTCCGGGCAACTGACGACGGCGCTGCTCATCCGCTCGATGTGCGAGGGCCATATCCGCTTTCTCGAAGCGGCGCTCGCCCGGCTGTCCGGCCTGCCGGCGACCCGCGTCTACGCGCTGCTGATCGACGGCCGGCCGGGGGCGCTCCGGGCGCTGTTCGGCCGCGCCGGCCTGCCGGAGCGCAGCCACGCCGCCTTCCTCGCCGCGCTCGACGTCTGGCGCGAGCTCGACTACGACGGCCGCGACGGCGACGAGCCGCGCTTCGGCCGGCGGATGGTCGAGCGCATCCTCACCCGCTACCAGGAATTCGCGCCCGGCGAGGTGGACGATCTTCTCGCCATGCTGCGGCGGCTCGCCGCCGAGAGCGCCCGCGCGGCGGCGCGCGACATGATGGCGGCGCGGCGCGAACACCGGCGGAACGCCGCCTGAGGGCGCCCGGAAGCGCCCCTCATCCTGCCCGCCTGGCCGATTTTCCGAGACCTGTCCGCCCGGATCGAACGGTCATAAGCCTTTCGTCGTTGGGGGATACTGACTATGGCAAACGCTCGCCGAAGCCCCGACATATTCCTCGATCGGCGGCGCGGCGGAGCGGGGCGCCGCCGGATGCGAACATGGCGGCGACCTTGGCCGGGAGCGGATGGGCCTTCTTCGACGCGGCAAGGAGGTCGTTCGCCGGGGAGGGGCAATGGAAAGCTGGACGCAGACGCCGGCGGAGCAGGGCGAAACCGGCAAGCTCATGGACGACGTGCTGGCCCTGCGCACCGGGATCGTCGACGAATCGGCGGCGCTGCTGGAGCGGTTCGGCGGCGCCGCCGCCTCGCCGTCCATCGCCAATCTGGCGCATTATCTCTGCCTCAGGCACCGCGACCTGCGCGCCATGCAGCGCCGGCTGATGTGGCACGGGCTGTCGTCCTTCGGCCGGCTGGAAAGCCGGACCCTGCCGACGCTCGACGCCGTGCTCTGGGCGCTGGCCGCCATGACCGGGCGCCCGCCGCCGGCGCCGCCGCCCGACGAGGCGCGGTTCTTCGCCGGCGAGACGCGCCTGGCGGCGGCCACCGATGCGCTGTTCGGGCCGGCGCCGGCCCATCGCCGCAGCCGGATCATGGTGACGCTGCCGACCCCGGCGGCCGACGACCGGGGCTTCGTCGACGATCTCGTCCGCTGCGGCATGGACGTGGCGCGCATCAACTGCGCCCATGACGATCCCGCCGCCTGGCGGGCCATGGCGGCCAACGTCCGGGCGGCCGGCGCGGCGCTCGGCCGCCCGATGGCCGTTCTCATGGACATCGCCGGTCCCAAGATCCGCACCGAGGAGGTGGCGGCGGCGGACGGCCGTCCGCGCCTCGGGGTGGGCGACGCGCTCCGGCTGTGCGCCAGCGGGGCGCCGCGCCTCTGCGGCGAGGCGTCCTATGCGGCCTCCGTGTCGCTCGACGAAATGGTCAACCGCCTGACGGTCGGCGACCGGCTGCTCTACGACGACGGCAAGCTCGAAGGGGTGGTGGAGAGCTGCGGCGGCGGGGAGGCGCTGATCCGGGTGCGGCGGGTCAAGACCGGCGGCGTGCGCATCAAGCCGCAGAAGGGCCTCAACCTGCCCGACACGGCGCTCGGCCTGTCGCCGCTGACCAGCAAGGACCACCAGGATCTCATAACGGTGATCGAATGCGCCGACCTGATCGGCTATTCCTTCGTCAGCCGGCCCGACGACATCGATCTCCTGGAGGAGGCGCTGTCGGCGGCGGGGGCGCGGCAGCGTCCGCTCGGGCTGGTCGCCAAGGTCGAGCGGCCCGAGGCGATCCGCAACCTGCCCGATCTGATCGCCCGGGCCAGCGGCCGGCGGCCGCTGGGGGTGATGATCGCCCGCGGCGACCTCGCCGCCGAGATCGGCTTCGAGCGCCTGGCCGAGATGCAGGAGGAAATCCTGTGGGTGTGCGAGGCGGCGGCCGTGCCGGTGATCTGGGCGACGCAGGTCCTGGAGAACCTGGTCCGCCAGGGCACGCCGTCGCGGGCCGAGATGACCGACGCGGCGATGGCCGCCCGCGCCGAGTGCGTCATGCTCAACAAGGGGCCGGCCGTCTGCCAGGGGATCGAGGTGCTCGACGGCCTGCTGGCCCGCATGGACGAACACATCTTCAAGAAGACGCCGACGCTCAGGGCGCTGAAATCCTGGTGAGCCGCCGATGCGATCGAGCGTTTGCGGTCGTAATTGCCGGACGGTTCTCAGAGGTCGCGGATGATGACGCCGTCGTCGTCCTCGTCGACGTGGCCGTGACGGGCGATATAGGCTTCCGTCACGTCGAGCAGCGTCTGCGTCAGCGCCGAGCCGACCCGGTTCTGCTCGTCCTTGGCGCGCTCGCGGACGATGGCGCGGATGGAATCGACGTGCTGGTTGACGAGGTCGACCGGCGTCAGCGTCCGGTCGGCGATGCGTTCGAGCAGGGCGCACAGGCTGCCGGCGACGCGGGTGGCCAGCGGAAAGCCCAGCGTCGTCGACTGGCCCTTGATGTCGTGGACGGCGCGGTGGAAGGCGCGCTTCTCCTCGCCCTCGCGATAGTCGGCGGCCACCCAGGCGTCGCGCGTCGCGAACATCGTCCTGACCTCGTCGAGCATCCAGTCGTCGAAATGCGTCGACAGGATCTGCAGCGCCGCCTCGGCGCGCTTCACCGGATCGTCGGCCGGCGAGCGACGGCGAATCTCCCGCACCTTCTTGCGGAGGTCGTTCTTGGCCTCGATGTATTCGGTGGCTTCGGAGGGTTTGGTCATCGGCGATGGTTCCGTCGATTGCACGGCGGTGAGCCGCGACAACCAATTGTCGTCGGCGGCGCTTAAGGAAACGTTTCAGGTCCGGAATTGCTCCGTCAGGACGCGCTCCTCCCAGCCATGGTTGCGATCGAACAGGATCAGGCTGCGCTGGCGCACGTCGGCCTTGATGGCGACGCGCAGCACGTCGCGCACCTCCTGATGGTCGGCGGCCACCGAAACCGGCCGCTTCTCGTGCTCGAGCACGTCGATGACGATCGAGCAGCGGTCGGGAATGACGGCGCCGCGCCAGCCGCGCGGCCGGAAGGCGCTGATCGGCGTGACGGCCAGAAGCGGCACGTGGATCGGCAGGATGGGGCCGTGGGCCGACAGGTTGTAGGCGGTCGAGCCGGCCGGCGTCGACACCAGCACGCCGTCGCAGGCCATCTCCTCGAGCCGCACCTTGTCGTCGATGGAGATCCTGAGCTTGGCCGCCTGATAGGTCTGCCGCATCAGCGACACTTCGTTGAAGGCGTGGGCGAGGTGGGTGTCGCCGAGCACCGTCGTCGCCTCCATGGCCAGCGGGTGCAGGGCGGTGACCACCGAATCGGCGAGCCGCTCCCGGAGGCCCTCGACGCGGAACTCGTTCATCAGGAAGCCGACCGAGCCGCAGTTGAGGCCGTAGATCGGCTTGTCGGTATTGATGAAGCGATGCAGCGTCTGCAGCATCAGACCGTCGCCGCCCAGCGCCACGATGGCGTCGGCGTCCTCGGCGGCGACGTTGCCATAGGCGGCGACGAGCCGCGCCCTGGCGTCCCGGGCCTCGGCCGTGTCGCTGGCGACGAAGGAAAGGTGCTCGAAGGAAGGGCGTCCGTTTTGCGGCATCGGATCCGTCGCGTCAGTCGTCCAGCGGTTTCCTGGCTCCGGCCGGCCGCCATCGCCCCCTGCCAAGCCGGCATCCGGACGATGCGCCCGCCGCAAATGGGGGTCCACTTTCGTGGGATATGATCTAGCATGGCCCCGTGGAAAAGGAAACGTGCCGGGCCGGTGGCGATTCTCGCCGGCCCGGTCACCTCCGGAAGCTGCGGGAGATCCCATGTCGAAATCCGTCGACGACCTGCGCATCGTCAGCGTCACCTGTCCGGACGAGGCGACGGCGCTCGCCATCGCCCGCCTCGCCGTGGAGCGGCGCCTCGCCGCCTGCGCCAATATCGTGCCGGGCGTCCGTACCGTCTATCGCTGGATGGGCGAGATCAGCGAGGACAGCGAGGTGCTGCTCACCCTCAAGACGCGCGAGGACTTCGTGGAATCGCTCTACACGGCGATCGTCGCCACCCATCCCTACCAGCAGCCGGCCATCGAGGTGACGGCGCTCGCCGACGCCGGTCGCGGCGTCGCCGCCTGGATCCGGGCGGAGACCGGCGGCGAGGACAGCACGGCGCTGCCGAAGAGCTTCAAGCCGGTCGAATAGGGCAGGGATCATTCGTGCGGGAACGCCCGATACCTGCCTCGCGCCTCTTTCTGCCCGAGGTCCTACGCCTGCGCGGAGGATGACAACCTATATATTTGTTTTCTATATATAATTTGTCATCCTCCGCGCAGGCGTAGGACCTCAGGCAGGATATGGCAAGGGGTCGATATAGGGCACGCCTCTTCGACGAGCCGTCGAAACTCCGCCTGTCCGGACGTCCGATCGCAGCGACGCGCTCCGCCGCCGTCGCGCCGGGGCTGTCGCCTGAAAACAAAAACCCCGGCGTGAGCCGGGGCGAAGCCGAGCGTGGCGCGAAAGGGGTGAAACGCGCCGCCGCCCGCTCGGTCGGATCGGGTCAGACCGCTTCCTGGATCTCGTCGGGCTCGCGCAGCACGTAGCCGCGGCCCCAGACCGTCTCGATATAGTTGCGGCCATCGGTGGCGTTCGCCAGCTTCTTGCGGAGCTTGCAGATGAACACGTCGATGATCTTCAGTTCCGGCTCGTCCATGCCGCCGTAGAGATGGTTGAGGAACATCTCCTTGGTGAGCGTCGTACCCTTCCTGAGGGAAAGCAGCTCCAGCATCTGGTATTCCTTGCCGGTCAGATGCACGCGGTTGCCGTTGACCTCGACGGTCTTGGTGTCGAGGTTGACCAGGAGGTCGCCGGTGACGATCACCGACTGGGCATGGCCCTTGGAGCGGCGGACGATGGCATGGATGCGGGCGATCAGCTCGTCCTTGTGGAACGGCTTGGTCATGTAGTCGTCGGCGCCGAAGCCCAGCCCGCGCACCTTGTCCTCGATGTTGCCGAGGCCGGACAGGATGAGGATCGGCGTCTTGACCTTGGACACGCGCAGCGTCCGGAGCACTTCATAGCCCGACATGTCCGGCAGGTTGAGATCCAGCAGGATGATATCGTAGTCATAGAGCTTGCCGAGGTCGATGCCTTCCTCGCCAAGGTCCGTCGTATAGACGTTGAAGCTCTCGGACTTCAGCATCAGCTCGATGCTCTGTGCGGTCGCGCTGTCGTCCTCGATCAGCAAAACTCGCATTCCGTTATCCCCTTTTTCTAGGGCCTCGGGCCCGACCTTCTGTCGGAAGCGCATCCGGTCTTCCGCCGGACATGGGCTATCGGATCCAAGGCTAGTTCCGAATGGTTAACAAACAATGATTCTCAGCCGCAAGCACTTTGACGAAAATCCTACGAAAGGTCGGGCAGGTCCTTCAGAATCAACGATAAATTGGCTTCGGTTGTCCTCATCCAGCAAATTAAGATATTTGCCTAAGCGATTCTGCCGACTCCACGAAGATTCCTTGTCCACACCCCGGGGCCTCCCGGTCGGTCGCCGCCGTACTCTTAAGCAAAGTATTAACGTCCGACCTTAACGAAGCGTTACACTGAGGGGGTGAGCGCGAATCAATTTGGAAACCTTTTTGTCCGGAACCCCCGCCGATGACGCTTGACCGGCTCGCCGCCGAAATCGCCGCCCTCCGTCCGCTGGAAATCTACGGGCGCGTTTCCAGCGTGCAGGGCATGCTGGTGGAGGTGGCCGGCCCGGTTGAGGAGATGAGCGTCGGCGCCCGCCTGTCGGTCTCGGGCTTCGGCGGCGCCAGGGTGGCCGTCGAGGTGGTCGGCTTCCGCGACGGCAAGGCGCTCTGCCTGCCGTTCGCCTCGATGGAGGGCGTGCGCCTCGGCGCCAAGGCGGCGATCGCCACCTCGTCGGCGTCGGTGCGGCCGTCGGAAGGCTGGCTCGGCCGGGTGGTCAACGCCTTCGGCGAGCCGATCGACGGCAAGGGGCCGCTGCCGCTCGGCCCGCGCGAGATGCCGCTCCGCGCCTCGCCGCCGCAGGCGGCCGAGCGGGCGCGGGTGGGCGAGCCGATCGACCTCGGCGTGCGCGTGCTCAACACCTTCGCCACCTGCTGCCGCGGCCAGCGCATGGGCATCTTCGCCGGCTCGGGCGTCGGCAAGTCGGTTCTCCTGTCCATGCTGGCCCGCTACACCGCCTGCGACGTGTCGGTGATCGGCCTGGTCGGCGAGCGCGGCCGCGAGGTGCAGGAGTTCATCGAGGACGACCTCGGCGAGGAGGGGCTCGCCCGCTCGGTGGTGGTGGTCGCCACCTCCGACGAGACGGCGCTGATGCGGCGGCAGGCCGCCTATCTGACGCTGACCGTCGCCGAGCATTTCCGCGACGAGGGGCAGGACGTGCTCTGCCTGATGGATTCGGTGACGCGCTTCGCCATGGCCCAGCGCGAGATCGGCCTCTCCGCCGGCGAGCCGCCGACCTCCAAGGGCTATACGCCGACGGTGTTCGCCGAGCTGCCGCGCCTCCTGGAGCGCGCCGGTCCCGGCCCGGTGGGCGGCGGCACCATCACCGGCCTGTTCACCGTGCTGGTCGACGGCGACAATCACAACGAGCCGGTGGCCGACGCGGTGCGCGGCATCCTCGACGGCCATATCGTCATGGAGCGGGCGATCGCCGAGCGCGGCCGCTATCCGGCGGTCAACGTGCTGAAGACGGTGTCGCGCACCATGCCGGGCTGCGTCGAGGAGGAGATCCGGCCGATGATCCGCGACGCCAAGCGGCTGATGGCCACCTTCGCCGACATGGAGGAGCTGATCCGCCTCGGCGCCTACCGGCGCGGCAGCAACCCGGAAGTCGACCAGTCGATCGACGTTTCCGGTCCGCTGGAAGCCTTTTTGACGCAGGGAAAAGGCGAATGCACCTGCCGTCACGACGGTTACCGCGATCTTGCTCACCTTTTGGAAAGCACTGTCGGTTTACGATACCCGCATTCCGGGGAGTAATTTGAAATGAAATCTCGCAACAGTCTCATCCGACTCAAGCGGTTTCAGGTCGACGAGAAGCGTCGGCAGGTGATGCAGATCGAGATGATGATCGCCGAGTTCGAGCGCATGGCCTCCGAGCTCGACGAGCAGATCCTGGCCGAACAGAAGCGCAGCGGCATTACCGACATCACCCATTTCGCCTATCCGACCTTCGCGAAGGCGGCGATGGGCCGGCGCGACAATCTCATCGGCTCGGCCAACGATCTCAGGGGGCAGCTCGAGGCGGCGCAGGCGGCGCTCAGCGAGGCGGTCGAGGAGATGAAGAAGATCGAGCTTCTCGAAGAGCGCGACCAGATGCGCGAGAAGACCGCTCAGGAGGTCGCCGAGCAGGACGCGCTCGACGAGGTGGCGGCCCGCCGCTCCTATCACGCCGGCTGATCCGCGCCGCCGGCGTTCCGTTCCGTCATCGCTCCGGATCCATTTCGGGCGGGCATGCCAGGCATGTCCGCCGCTTTTGTTGGCAGGATCAGGGCGCCTGCCAACTGGTGGCGACGCCGGCGCCGGCCGTCGCCGAAATCTCGACCGTGACGGTGAAATCGCCCGGCCACAGCCGGTCGGGCAAGGTGCGGGCGGCGACCACGGTGGTCAGCGCCACCAGCGCGGCGGCGATCCAGCTCAGGAGTTTGGTCTTGCGGGCCATGGCATGCTGCCGTTGTTGTGCGGCGCGGCCCCTTCCGCGCCATGATGTCACCCTATTCCCGCCGGCTTGAACGAGCCCCGAACCTGCCGTTCATCTCGCGTTCATCGCGGTAAACGGCTGGTAAACGCGGTGTTTCGGCCGGGAACGCAAATCGGAGGACTGAATGGAAACGCCGACGCCGCCGCGAAAGTTCCACGGCGGCGTCAAAAATGTGGCGAGAATGGGTCGAGGTCGCCGAACGTCAGGTGTTGAACTTGAACAGCATGACGTCGCCGTCCTGGACGACGTAGTCCTTGCCTTCGTCGCGCGCCTTGCCCAGCTCCTTGGCCTTCACCTCGCCATAGGCGATGTAGTCCTCGAAGGCGATGGTCTGGGCGCGGATGAAGCCGCGCTCGAAATCGGTGTGGATGACGCCGGCCGCCTGCGGCGCCTTGGTGCCCTTGACGATCGTCCAGGCGCGGGCCTCCTTGGGGCCGGCGGTGAAATAGGTGATCAGGCCGAGCAGGTCGTAGCCGGCGCGGATCAGCCGGTCGAGGCCGGGCTCTTCGAGGCCGAGCGTTTCGAGGAATTCCTTCTGCTCGGCGTCGTCGAGCTGGGCGACCTCCGCCTCGATGGCCGCCGAGATGATCACCGCCTTGGCGCCCTGCTTCTCGGCCATCTCGAAGACGCGCGCCGACTGGCTGTTGCCGGTGGCGGCCGCCGCTTCCTCGACGTTGCAGACGTAGAGCACCGGCTTGGCGGTCAGGAGGTTGAGCGCCGCGAAGCCGGCTTCCGCGCCCTTGGGGATGCTGGCGACGCGGGCCGGCCGGCCGTTGCGCAGCTCCTCGAGGGCGAGGTCCATCAATTCGACCTGCTCCTTGATGTCCTTGTCGCCGCCCTGGGCGCGCTTGCGGAGCGGCACGACGCGCCGCTCCAGGCTTTCGAGGTCGGACAGCATCAGCTCGGTTTCCACCGTCTCGGCGTCGCTCACCGGATCGATGCGGCCCTCGACATGGGTGATGTCGCTGTCCTCGAAGCAGCGGAGCACGTGGACGATGGCGTCGACCTCGCGGATGTTGCCGAGGAACTGGTTGCCGAGGCCCTCGCCCTTGGAGGCGCCGCGCACCAGGCCGGCGATGTCGACGAAGGTGATGCGGGTCGGCACGATCTGCGCCGATCTGGCCTTTTCGGCCAGCGCCGACAGGCGCGGATCGGGCACCGCCACCTCGCCGGTGTTCGGCTCGATGGTGCAGAAGGGATAGTTGGCCGCCTGGGCGGCCGCGGTCTTGGTGAGCGCGTTGAAGAGCGTGGACTTGCCGACGTTGGGCAGGCCGACGATGCCGCACTTGAAACCCATGGTGATCTGACTTTCGTCTGGAGCGAACTGTTGGCCGAGGTGTTAGGGAAGCGCGCCGCCGCCCGTCAAGGAAAATGTCCGGAGAGGTTCGTCAGCGCTTGGTCTTCTGGGCGAGCAGGCTTTTGAGGATGGCCGCCATGGCGTTCTTCGGCGGCGGTTCGGCCGGGGCCGCGGCGGCGGGCGCGGCCGGTCCGCTGTCGGTCTTCGCGTCCGGCTTCGGCTTGCGCTGCGGCTTCGGCTCGGTGACGGCGTGGACGCGGTTGGCGAAGGTGGCGTCGGCGCCCTTCACCAGCTCGCCGGCGTTGTCGGCGATGGCATCGAGGAGGCGCACCAGCCAGTCGCGGTCGGCCTTGGCGAAGTCGGAGAGCACGTGGGCGTGGACCAGCGCCTTGTCGCCGGGGTGGCCGATGCCGAGGCGCATGCGGCGATAGCCGTCGGTGATCTGCGAGGTGATGGACCTCAGGCCGTTGTGGCCGCCGTGGCCGCCGCCGACCTTCATGCGGAGCTTGCCGGGCGGCAGGTCGAGCTCGTCATGGATGACGACGACGTCGGACGGGGCGAGCTTCAGGAAGCGCACCGCCTCGCCGACCGAGCGGCCGCTCTCGTTCATGTAGGTCTGCGGCTTCATCAGCAGCACGCGCTCGCCGTCGATCACGCCTTCCGACACCTCGGCCTGGAAGTTCTTCCGCCAGGCGGGAAAGCGATGGCGCGTGTGGATGACGTCGGCCGCCATGAAGCCGATGTTGTGGCGGTTCGACGCATATTTGGCGCCGGGATTGCCGAGACCGACCAGAATGAGCACGCGCCTCTCCCGAAAAGATCAGGGGTTCCGATCTCACGACCGGAACCCCGAACATCGATCACAAGGCCGGAACGATCAGGCCTTGGGCTCCTCGGCGGGAGCGGCAGCCGCGTCGGCGGCCTCTTCCGAGGTGGCGGCGGCGGAGCCGACGATGGTGGCGACGGCGAAGTCGCCATGGTCGACCAGCGTCGCGCCTTCCGGCAGCGTCACGGCGGAGATGTGCACGGCGTCGCCGATGTCGAGGGCGCCGACGTCGGCCGTCAGGTGCTCGGGAATGGCATTGGCGGAAACCAGCAGCGCCACTTCGTGGGCGGCGATGTTCAGCACGCCGCCGCGCTTGATGCCGGGCGACTTGTCCTGGCCGACGAAGTGCACCGGCACGTTGACCGTCACCTTGGTGGTGTCGGAGACGCGGATGAAGTCGACGTGGACGAGGGTGTCGGTCACCGGGTCGAGCTGGTAGTCGCGCGGCAGGACCTTGATCTCCTTGCCGTCCACCTTGAGGGTGGCGACGTGGGTCATGAAGCCGCCGGCGTGCAGCTTGAGGAAGGTTTCCTTGGTGTCCACCGCGATGGAGAGCGGCGGCTGCTTGTCGCCGTAAACGACGGCGGGCGTCTTGCCTTCACGGCGCAGGGCGCGGGCGGACCCCTTTCCCACCCGGTCGCGCAGCGAGGCGACGAGCTCGTAAGTCTGAGCCATTTCTCGTGCTTTCTTAATCGGAGTACTGGCAGTGGCGGCCACGCGGCCGACACCGATCCGGCGCTCCCTCCAGGGGGGTCGGCGCGGATGCCGGCGCTATAGCGGAAACGGCCGGGGAAGGCAAGGGAACGGGGGATTTTATGGCACCTTGCGGTGTCGACGGGGAGCCCGATATCCGCCGCCCGCTCCATCCTGCCCGAGGTCCTACGCCTTCGCGTAGGATGACAATCTATAAGAACCACCGCGAGCGGCTACGTATTTGTTTCTTATATATAATTCTGTCATCCTACGCGAAGGCGTAGGACCTCGGACCGAAGAGGGCGCAACGCGGATATAGGGCGCACCCGTCTTGCCGGGCGGCTTCGGGGCATTGCGGTCTGGCAATCCGCATGAAAACGTTTAGGACAGCGGGGCCGGTCCGGAATGTCCGGTGTACAGGAGCGGCAGGCGATGACGGCGGACGACGAGGGCATGCGCGAGGAGATCCGTCGCGAACTGACCGAAAATATCCTGCCGTTCTGGCAGGGGCGCATGCGCGATCCGAACGGCGGCTTCTTCGGCGCCGCGAATTGCGACGGTATCGTTGACAAAACAGCGCCGCGCGCCTCGGTGGTCAACGCCCGCATCCTCTGGACCTTCGCCACGGCGACGCGGGTGCTCGGCGCAAGCTACCGCGCCACCGCCGACTGGGCTTTCGACGATCTCCGGACGCGTTTCGTCGATGGTGAACATGGCGGCCTCTACTGGCTCATCGACGCCGACGGGCGCCCGCTGTCCGACCGCAAGCAGATCTACGCCCAGGCCTTCGCCATCTACGCCTTCTCCGAATATGCCCGCGCCACCGGCAACCGCGACAGCCTGCGGCTGGCGATCGAGCTGTTCCACCTGATCGAGAAGCACGCCGCCGACCGCGGGCGCGGCGGCTATATCGAGGCGCTTGGCCGGGCCTGGGGGCCGCTCGACGACATGCGCCTCTCCGACAAGGACCTCAACAGCCCGAAGTCGATGAACACCCATCTTCACGTCATGGAGGCCTATACCAACCTTCTCCGGGTGTGGCGCGACCCGGCGCTGGTGGCGCGGCAGGCCGACCTGATCGCCGTCACGCTCGACCGCATCGTCGATGCCGGCCATTTCAGGCTGTTCTTCGACATGGACTGGCGGCCGCTCGGCGACCACGTCTCCTATGGCCACGACATCGAAGGCAGTTGGCTGCTGGTCGAGGCGGCCGAGGTGCTGGGCGACGCGGCGCTGATCGCCCGCGCCAGGGAGGCCGCCATCCTGATGGCCGAGCGGACGCTCGCCGAGGGCCGCGACCGCGACGGCAGCCTGCATTACGAGGCGCACGGCGACGGCCGGCTGATCGACGCCGACAAGCACTGGTGGCCGCAGGCGGAGGCGCTGGTCGGCTTTCGGAATGCCTTCGAGATGACCGGCGACGCGGCGTTCCGCGACGCGGCGCGCGACGTCTGGGCCTTCATCCGCGACAAGCTGACCGATCGCGCACATGGCGAATGGCACGCCAAGCTCAAGCCGGACGGCCGGCCCTATACGGCGGCCGAGGACCCCGACGCCTGCCTCGCCGGTCCGTGGAAGTGCCCCTATCACAACGGCCGCGCCTGCTTCGAGATGCTGGAGCGGCTCAAGGGGTAAGCGGCGTCGAGGACTTCGGGGTGGGAAACTCGGGAGCCGGGCGCCTATATGTGCCGATTGCCCCATTCTGCCCGAGGTCCTGCGCCTTCGCGCGGGATGACAGAATTATATAATGAAAACAAATATATAGATTGTCATCCTGCGCGAAGGCGCAGGACCTCATGCCGGAAAATGCGTGACGTGGATATCGGACGCCAAAACCCGGCGCCCATCATCCTCAGATGAACAGGCTCGATACCGACTGCTCGGCGGCGGTGCGCGAGATGGCTTCGCCGATCAGCGGGGCGATGGAGATCCACCTGAGCTTGGGGCTGTTCTCGAAGTCCTCGGTCGGCTGGATGGAGTTGGTGAACACCATTTCCTTGAGCTGCGAGGCGGTGATGCGGGCGATGGCGCCACCGGTCAGCACGCCGTGCGTCGCGTAGGCGGTGACCGACTTGGCGCCCTTCAGCAGCAGCGCGTCGGCGGCGTTGCACAGCGTGCCGCCGGAATCGACGATGTCGTCGACCAGGATGCAGTCGCGGCCGTCGACGGCGCCGATGATGTTCATCACCTCGGATTCGCCCGGCCGCTCGCGGCGCTTGTCGACGATGGCCAGCGGCGCGTCGATGCGCTTGGCCAGCGCCCGGGCGCGCACCACGCCGCCGACGTCGGGCGACACGATCACCACGTTGTCGGTGACGTAGCGCTCCTTGATGTCGCGCACGAACACCGGCGCGGCGAACAGGTTGTCGGTGGGGATGTCGAAGAAGCCCTGGATCTGGCCGGCGTGCAGGTCGAGGGTGAGGACGCGGTCGACGCCGGCGTTGGTGATCAGGTTGGCGACCAGCTTGGCCGAGATCGGCGTGCGGCCCTGCGAGCGGCGGTCCTGCCGGGCGTAGCCGAAATAGGGCAGCACGGCGGTGATGCGCTTGGCCGAGGAGCGGCGGAGCGCGTCGGTGATGATCAACAGCTCCATCAGGTTGTCGTTGGCCGGGTAGCTGGTCGACTGGAGGACGAACACGTCCTCGCCGCGCACGTTTTCGAGGATCTCGACGAAAATCTCCTGGTCGGCGAAGCGGCGGACCGAGGTCTTGGTGAGCGGCCGGTCGAGATATTCCGAGACCTGCTCGGCCAGCTTCGGATTGGAGTTTCCAGCGACAAGTTTCATGAACGTCGACCTCGCGAAAAGACCTCGCCGCCCCCATGAGAGACGGGAGCGGCGACCGGCTGGCTGGTTTCGCGCGCCTTTTAGCAGCGCGATGGAGACGCGTAAACACGCGATCTCGCGAATGCTGCCATGTTGACGGCGTTATGCGCCGACTTATGAGTTTAGAGCGTGCCGGCGGGCGGCCTGGTCGACGCGAGGCCCGCCTGGGCGGCCGGCGCACCGGTCGCCGACGGCTGCGGCAGGCGGTTGATCCAGGCGTAGACGTCCTCGACGGTGCGGGCGGCGACGGTGTCGAGCACGCTGCCGGTGACGCTTTCCCACGGGTCGTCGTTGGCGCCGCCGGTGATCTCGATGCCCGAGAAGCGCAGCACGCGGTTGCCGCTCTGGTCGAGAATGTCCCAGACGTAGGTGACGTTGGTGCCGACGTCGCCGCCGACCGCCGACAGATAGCCCCAGACGTGATAGGTGGCGGTGGTGTCGGTGCGGCGGACGAGGCGCAGGTTGCGCTGCTGGGCGTATTTGGCGATCGACTTGGCCAGCTCGTCCTGCTTGTTGGTCGGCACGCCCTTGATCTGGTCGAAGGAGAAGGTGGCGACGGCCGCCGGCACGGCCGGCGCGGCCGGCTGCGTCGCCTCGGGCGGCGCCGGCACCGTCGGCCCGGCGACGGCGGCCGACCTCGGCCGGGTGGGCTCGGTTGACTGGCAGGCCGTAAGGACGGAGGCGAGGGCGATCGTCAGGACGGCGCCTGACAGCCGGAGCGATCCGGTGCGCTTCGTTCCGCTCAGAAAACCCATCCATCCGCCTCCCGGCAAATCACAGCCGTGTGCCGTTAGAGCATTTTTCGGCCCGTCTGGAAACCGTTTTTGCGTTGTCTATCCCTTGGTTGGGGGCCCTTGGTTGGGGCCCTTGGTGGAGGCGGACGGCGTCAGGGGCCTTCGAGCGTGATGGCCGCGAGGTGGCGGCCATAGTCGGCCTCGCCATTGTGCGTCATCCGGCGGTAGGAAAAGAAGCGCGCTTCGTCGCCGTAGGTGCAGAGGCCGAGATTGGTGGCGCGGACGCCGGTCCGCTCCAGCCGGAAGATGATGTAGCCGGGCAGGTCGAACATGGCGTGGCCGGGCCGCTGCGACGGCGCGAACCAGCGCTCTTCGCCGGCGTCGCGGAAGCGGGCGACGAATTCCGGGCCGACCTCGTAGGCGGCGGCGGAAATGGTCGGGCCGAGGCTGGCCATGATGTCGCCGCGCCGGCTGCCGAGCCGGACCATGGCGTCGACGGTCGCCTCGAGGACGCCGGTGAAGGCGCCCTTCCAGCCGGCGTGGGCGGCGCCGACGACGCGCGCCTCGGCGTCGGCGAACAGCACCGGGCCGCAGTCGGCGTGGCTGGTGCCCAGCGCGATGCCGGGAACGCGGGTGACCAGGGCGTCGGCTTCCGGATTGTCCTTGACGGCCCAGGGCTCGGTCACCTCGACGACGTCGGGCGAATGCACCTGATGGAGGGTGACCAGCCGGTCGCGCCGGACACCGACGGCGTCGGCGATGCGGCCGCGATTTTCCGTGACGTTGGCGCGATCGTCCCTTGAGCCGTAGCCGGTGTTGAGGCTGGCGTAGAGGCCGCCCGACACGCCGCCCTCGCGGGTGAACCAGCCGTGGCGGATGCCGGGGAGGGCCGAGAGGACGGGCGAACGGACGATCATCGATAAGTTCCGGGGAGGGGGTCTGCGGGGTGGTCTATGCTTGTCAAATGAGGCTGCAATCGCGACCATTTTCGGGCGGGGTTTGGGAAAGAGCATGACATCGCGCCGGTGGAGGACCATCGCCGCCGGCGCCTTGGAATCCGCTTCAGAATCCGGACAGGGCGATCGGCGGATGCGTCACCGCCATCGCCTTGAACAGCGTGCCCATCTCCTCCGGTCCGGCCAACCGTTCGACGGCGGCGACGATGGCCTGCTGGTCGGCGGCGCTCTTGCCGGCGCCGAGCGCCCCGGCCCGTTCGGCGAGGCCCATGGCGATGAGAAAATCGCCCTGCGTCACCGGCCCCAGCACCGCCGCCCCCTCGGCGGCGGCCGCCTGGGCGAGGCGGTCGAAATCGACGTGGGCGGTGAGGTCGCATTCGCCGGGCTCGCTGAGCGGTTCGGCATAGTGATGGGCGCGCACCGCCTGCAAGGTCTCGCCGAAGCCGCTTTTCACGTGGCCGTAGTCGAAGATCAGCGCGGCGCCGCCGTGCCGGACGAGGCGATGGGCGAGCGTGGCGAGGATCGCCTCGGCGGGACGGTTGATCTCGGCCACCGCGCCGACGTCCGCCTCGCCGGCGCCGGGCGGCAGCAGGGCGAGGTCCGGCGCGGCGGCGCCGATGCCGAAGGCGAGGTTGCCGGCCTCGTCGAGGCCGACGACGCGCTCGCGCCAGCCGCGCTCGCTCAGGACGAACTGGCGGATCGGCAGGGCGTCGAAGAACTCGTTGGCGACCACCAGCAGCGGTCCGTCCGGCAACTCGTCGATGCGGTCGTGCCAGACCGGGCTGGCGAAGCCGGTGAGGCAGGCGGCCTGGCGGCGGCGCAATTCCGGGCTGATCTCGACCAGATGCACCTCGGCGGCGCGGATGAAGCCGGGGTCGACGCGGCCGGCCCTGAGCAGGTCGGCCATCAGCGTGCCGCGGCCCGGCCCGAGCTCGGCGAGGATCAGCTTCGGCGGCCGGCCGAGCGCCTCGTAGGCGGCGACGCACCAGATGCCGATCAGCTCGCCGAACATCTGGCTGATTTCCGGCGCGGTGATGAAGTCGCCCTCGAGGCCGATGGCGGTGCGGGTGGTGTAGTAGCCATGCTCGGGATCGGACAGCACGAGGCTCATGTAGTCGGCGACCGAGATCGGGCCGACGGCGGCGATCAGCCGGCGGATCTTGTCTTCGAGGCCGGTCATGACGAGGGTTCCGGGCGCCGCGTCCGGCCGCCGAGCGCCAGCGCCACCAGCGCCAAGGCGGCGACGGCGGTGACGGCCGACAGCAGCATGCCCATGGTCAGGAAGTTGCCGGCCAGGAAGCCGACCTGCGGATCGGGCTCGCGCACCGTTTCGACCAGGATGCGGGCGGCGGCGTAGATCAGCCCGAAGATGCCGACGGCGAGGCCGGGCTTCCGGAGAATGCCGGCCTTCCAGATCAGCGGCGTCAGCACGGCGAAGATCAGCAGGCCCTCGAGGCCGGCCTCGTAGAGCTGGCTCGGGTGGCGGGGCAGGCCGTCGGAATTGGGAAAGACGAAGGCCCAGGGCACGTCGGTGACGCGGCCGTAGAGCTCGCCGTTGACGAAGTTGGCGAGGCGGCCGAGGAACAGGCCGACCGGCGCGGCGGCGGCCGTGAGGTCGAAGACCGTCAGCACGTTGAGGCCGCGCCGGCGGGCGAACAGGTACTGGGCGAGCGCGGTGCCGATGAAGCCACCGTGCACCGACATGCCGCCGTGCCAGATCTGCAGGATCTCGATCGGATTTTCGCGATAGGCGGCGAAATTGTAGAACAGGATGTAGCCGATGCGGCCGCCCAGCACGACGCCGAGCGTCATCCAGACGAGGAGGTCGTCGATGTCGGTGGCCTTGGGCCGCCTGACGCCGTTCCACAGCCGCTCGGTTTCCACCAGCCGGATGATGTACCACCAGCCGAAGATCAGGCCGGCGACATAGGCCAGCCCGTACCAGCGGATGGAGACCGGGCCGAGCTCGACGAGGACGGGGCTGATCGGCGGGAAGGGCAGGGCGAAAAGCGGCATCGTGGTCCTTCTGTCGGGTAGCGGCGCGAACCCGCCGGGCGAAATTCCCGCGACCGAGGATTGATGGGCGTTTACCACGGCGTCAAGCTTTATGTCCGCCTCGGGCGCCGGCGGGCCTCCGCCCTTGGCTTTCGCGCTTCGCTTTGCGCCAGCACCGCCGAGGCGACTTCGAGGTGGCCCCCATTTTAATGGTCGGTATGGCGATCTATATATGCCGCCCGCTTCATCCTGCCCGAGGTCCTCCGCGTAGAGGACAACTTATAGAGCTGATTCCTATATATAATTCTGTCATCCTGCGCGCAGGCGCAGGACCTCGGGCAGGAAAGGGCACAAGGCGAATATAGGGTGCCAGTTCCGCGAAAATGGCTTGGCATGCATTTGCCTGTCGCAGCAAGGGAGCGGGCGCTTGGTTCCGCCCCTTTCGACGCTGCACCCGCTCGCGCGGTTCCAACTGCTTCCCCGTTCCATCTTCCGCTTGAAGCGGAATGGACGAGGGGCCAAATAGGAGGTCTGGTCCGCCATTTTGGAGACGACTGTCATGACGACCGGCCCCCAGGGACGCATCTACGACGAATTCGCCAAGCTGATGAACGACGCCGCCGGCCTCGCCCAATCGGCCGGACGGGAGGTATCCTCGGCCTTCCGCGCCCAGGGCGAGCGGTTCGCCTCCGAGCTCGATCTCGTCCGCCGCGAGGATCTCGAGACGGTGCAGGAGATCGCCACCCGCGCGCTCGCCGAGGTGGAGCGGCTTTCCGCCCGCGTCGCCGAGCTGGAAACGCGGCTTGCCCACGGCGAGGTTTCCCACAGCGAGGCCGGGGCTGGAACCATCGACGGACCATAAGGGTTTCCGTTTCAACGGTCTTCAGGCATATTCTGAAGCCAACATGAGATTCGTGCGCCGGCTGCATGGCACATCGGCGCATGTCGGGTTGCTGCATTCCGGGGCGGCTCAGGCTGCTTCGGTGTTGCCGGTAGGCGTTTCGCCGCCGCCGGCCAAAAGGTGTCGGCGTCGGCGTTCCCGCCCCGAAGCGGAGCAACGATGGTCGGCATCGGTATCGGCACACGCTGTTCTGCAGCGGCAACCCTGGAGGTCAAGATGACCCTCATCGACGTGCATTCCGAGCGAACCGCCAATCCCGTGGACGAGATCGAACTGCTCGCCGCGCAGAACGACTGGACGTTCGAGCGCTCCGACGAGGACGAGATCGCCATCTCCATTGCCGGCGACGACACGGACTACAACGTCGCCGTCACCTGGCTCTCCGAGATCGAAGCGCTGCACGTGGCCTGCGCCTTCGACATCAAGGTGCCGACGGTGCGCAAGACCGAGGTGACCAAACTGCTGGCGCTGGTCAACGAACAGCTATGGATCGGCCATTTCGACATCTGGCAGGCCGAGGGCGTTGTCATGTACCGCAACACGCTGCTCTTGGCCGGTCAGGCCGAGGCGACGTCGGAGCAGATCGAGGCGTTGATCAACACGGCGGTCGACACCTGCGAGCGCCACCGCCTCGCCTTCGACTTCGTGGTGCGCGGCGGCCGCAACGCCAAGGAAGCGCTCGACCACGCGCTCCTGGAGACGGTCGGCGAGGCCTGATCCTGTCCGCCACGAAATGAACAAGGTCCCGGCAGGTTCTGCCGGGACCTTCCTTTTTGATGAGGCTGCCGCCATCGGCTGACGCGGCGGTCGCTGATATGATGCCGATATGCTAGATGAGCCGCCTCGCGAATCCGTTGAGACCATGACCGACGATCCCGATCTCATTCCCGATACCGACGCCGACGACGCGCCCTCGTCCGAGTTGCCCGAACTGGAGGCGCCCGAACTGGAGGCGGTCGAGGAAGAGGGCGGCGAGATCGACCTGTCGACGGCCGAGACGCGGCGCGGCGTCGAGGTGGTGCAGGCGATGGTGCGCCTCTTGCCCAACAGCCCCGGCGTCTACCGCATGCTGTCGCCGTCGGGCGACGTGCTCTACGTCGGCAAGGCCAAGAGCCTGAAGAAGCGCGTCACCAACTACACCCGGCTCGGCCAGTTGCCGACCCGCATCATCCGCATGGTGCAGGCGACGGCGGCGATGGAATTCGTCGTCACCAAGACCGAGACGGAAGCGCTGCTGCTGGAAGCCAACCTGATCAAGCAGCTCAGGCCACGCTTCAACGTGCTGCTGCGCGACGACAAGAGCTTCCCCTATATCCTGATCACCGGCGACCATGTGGCGCCGCAGCTCGTCAAGCATCGTGGCGCCCGGTCGCGCAAGGGCAGCTTCTTCGGCCCGTTCGCCTCGGCGTCGGCGGTGACCGCCACCATCAACGCCATGCAGAAGGCCTTCCTGATCCGCACCTGCTCGGACGGCGAGTTCGAGACGCGGACGCGGCCCTGCATGCTCTACCAGATCAAGCGCTGCTCGGCGCCCTGCACCGGCGAGATCGACGCGGCCGGCTATGCCGAGCTGGTGGGCGAAGCCAAGGATTTCCTGTCCGGCAGGAGCCGGCAGATCAAGGAGCAACTGGCGGCCGAGATGAATGCCGCCGCCGAAAATCTGGATTTCGAGCGGGCGGCGGTCTGCCGCGACCGCCTCGCCGCGCTGTCCCACGTGCAGAGCCGGCAGGGCATCAACCCGCAGGGCATCGAGGAGGCCGACGTGTTCGCCGTCCACCAGGAGGGCGGGCAGACCTGCGTCGAGGTGTTCTTCTTCCGCACCGGCCAGAACTGGGGCAACCACGCCTTCTTCCCCAAGGCGGGCGGCGCCGAGGCGGGCGAGGCGCTGTCCTCGTTCATCGCCCAGTTCTACGACGACAAGCCGTGCCCGTCGCTCGTCCTGGTCAGCCACGTGTTCGAGGACATGGCGCTGATGTCCGAGGCGCTCACCGAGAAGGCGAACCGGCGCGTCGAGGTGATCCGGCCGCAGCGCGGCGAGAAGAGGGACGTCGTCGAGCAGGCGGTGCAGAACGCCCGCGAGGCGCTGGCCCGCCGCCTCGCCGACACGTCGAGCCAATTGAAGCTGATGGAGGGCGTCGGCCGGGTGTTCGGCCTTGCCGACACGCCGAAGCGCATCGAGGTCTACGACAACGCCCATATCATGGGCTCCAACCCGGTGGGCGGCATGATCGTCGCCGGCCCCGGCGGCTTCGTGAAGAACCAGTACCGCAAGTTCAACATCCGCTCGACCGACATCACGCCCGGCGACGACTTCGGCATGATGCGCGAGGTGATGACGCGGCGCTTCTCGCGCCTGGTCAAGGAGCACGTCAGCCGCGCCGAGGCGCCGCGCGACGAGGACGGCTTCGGGCCGTGGCCGGACCTGGTGCTGATCGACGGCGGCGCCGGCCAGTTGTCGGCGGTGAAATCGATCATCGACGAGCTCGGCATCGCCGACGTGCCGCTGGTCGGCGTCGCCAAGGGGCCGGACCGCGACGCCGGCCGCGAGCGCTTCTTCGTGCCCGGCCGGCCGGACTTCATGCTGCCGACCCGCGACCCGGTGCTCTACTTCATCCAGCGCCTGCGCGACGAGGCGCACCGCTTCGCCAACGGCAGCCACGCGGCGCGGCGGTCCAAGCAGATCTCCGAGGGCGGCCTGCAGGAGATCCCCGGCGTCGGCCCGACGCGCAAGCGGGCGCTGCTCAACCACTTCGGCACGCTGAAGGAGATCGAGCGGGCGGCGCTCGGCGATCTCGAACAGGTGCCGGGCATCTCGGCCGCCACGGCGAGGGCCATCCACGATTATTTCCGGAAAGGGTGAGGGAGATTCTCGGCGCGCTCCATCCTCTCGGCTATCGGGGGGAGATCGATATCGGCCGATCGCTCCATTCTGCCCGAGGTCCTACGCCTTCGCGCAGGATGACGATCCATGGGAGGCGATGCGCTCGGCGACGACGGCGTGACAGGGACGTTCGCGTATCCGGGCAAATTTCCGGGCAAGCTTGAGAGATAGCGTATCCGGGGAATTTGCCTCGGGTCCCAGTGTGCCGGACTATCCCTTTGTTCCCCATATATAAAGCCGTCATCCTCGCGCAGGCGAGGACCTCGGGCAGAACAAAGCTCGACGCCGATATGGCGCTCCAGCAACGCTGGGGCGCCTGATACATCCCTCATCCCCTTCTCGTCCCGAGGTCCTCGCCTTCGCGAGGATGACACTCTATGGAAGGCGAAGGCGAAGGCGATGCGCTCGGCGATGATGGCGTAACAGGAGCATTCACGGATCCGGGAATTTGTCCCGGGTACTCATCCTACGCGAAGGCGTAGGACCTCGGGCAGGAAAGGACGAGACGCAACTATAGGGCGTCGGCACGTTCCCCTATGGATTGCGACATTATTCGGGACTAGTGTTCCGTCCATCGAACAGCATGTTGGACAGAGAGGGGTTGGTTCTTGGTTACGACACAGACGCCGGCGATCGACAAGGCGATGGCGGTATTCGCGTTTCTGGCCGAGAACGGCCGCGCCAGCTTCACCCAGATCCAGAAGGCGACGGGATTGCCGAAGAGCACCTCGTCGTCGCTGCTGGCCTCGCTGTTGGCGCACGGTCTGGTCAGCCTCGAGGAGGGGCGCTACGCGCTCGGCCTCCGGTGGTACGAGCTCGGCAACAAGGTGGAGGAAAGCCTCGATATCAAGCGCGCCGCCATGGAGCCGCTCACCCAGCTACGCGACCGGACGCAACTGACCTGCCATCTCGGCGTGCTGGAGGGATCGTCGGCGATCTACGTGCTGAAGCTCGAAAGCCCGACGGCCATCGTCATCCGCAGTTGGGTCGGCCGCCGGCTGTCGCTGCACAGCTCCGGCCTCGGCAAGGCGCTGCTCGCTTGGCTGCCGGAGGCCAAGCTGAACGCCATCCTGCCCGACGTCGACTTCGTCAGGCGGACGGACACCACCATCGTCGGCGTCGACGCGTTCCGCGAGGAGCTCGCGGCGACGCGCGCGCGGGGATGGGCGTTCGACAACGCCGAGGACAACGACGGCGTCTACTGCGTCGCGGCGCCGCTGATCAACGCGGCGGGCGAGGTGACCGCCGCCATCAGCGTGTCCGGCGTCTCCTCGCAGGTCAACCGCGCCAATCTCGACGACATCGCCGCCGCGGTGGTCGCCACCGCCGGCAGGATCGCCGCCGATTATCGGCACTGAGCATCCGCCCGAAAAGTTGCAGACTTTTCGGATCAGCGGATGCGGCAGGCAAAGCGCCCGATCGTCACGAAAAAGGCCCGCGCGAGGCGGGCCTTCCTTCGTCGTTGCCTGTGATCGGCGCCGGTATCCGCCGTGGGGTTAGCGGATGTAGGCGCCGGCCATCAACGAAGCTGCATTCTGAGTGTACTGGCGATAGACGCCCTTGCGGTTGGAAAAGTCCGGGGCCGTCCAACCGACCTTGCGCTTGGCGAAGGCGGCGGCAACCTCTTCGGCGCCGGCCGGCTTGCGGTCGAGGCCGACGACGTTGAGCTTGCGCGCCTTGACGTCGATCTCGATCAGGTCGCCGTCCTCGATGAAGGCGATCGGCCCGCCGTCGGCGGCTTCCGGCGACACGTGGCCGATGCACGGACCATGGGTGGCGCCGGAGAAACGGCCGTCGGTGACCAGCGCCACCGAGCCGTTGAGGCGGCTGTCGAAGACGATGGCATCGGTGGTCATCAGCATTTCCGGCGCGCCGGAGCCGCGCGGCCCCTCGTAGCGGATGACCATGACGTCACCCGGGTCGATGCGATTGTTGATGATGGCGTCCTGGGCCGCCTCCTCGGAGCCGAACACCTTGGCCGGGCCGGTGTGCTGGTGCATCTTCGGGCTGCAGGCGGAGTATTTGATCACCGCGCCGTCGGGGGCGATGTTGCCCTTGAGCACGGCGATGGCGCCGATCTTGGACTTCTCCGGGTCGCGGATCAGGTCCTGCCGCTCCAGCTTGAAGTTGGCGAGATAGCCGAGGTTGTTCTCGAAGAAGCCGGACTTCTGCAGCACGTCCAGGTTTTCGCCCAGCGTGCGGCCGGTCACTGTCATGACGTCGAGGTCGAGGTGGTCGCGGATCATCCACTGAACCATCGGGATGCCGCCGGCGAACCACAGGAGCTCGGTGACGTAGCGGCCGGACGGCTGCACGTTGGTGAGATAGGGAATCTCGTGGTTGATGCGGTCGAACACGTCCGGCGTCAGCTCCCAGCCGAGCGCGTGGGCGATGGCCGGCAGGTGGATCAGCGCGTTGGTGCTGCCGGAGATGGCGGCGTGCACCTTGATGGCGTTCTCGAAGGCCGCCTTGGTCAGGATCTTCGACGAGGTGATGCCCTTTTCGGCCAGCACCAGCGCCTGATGGCCGGCCAGGCGGGCGTAGCGGGTGATCTCCGACATGGTGGACGGCGCCAGCGCGTTGCCGGGCAGCGCCATGCCCAAGGCTTCCGACATGCACTGCATGGTGCTGGCGGTGCCCATGAACTGGCAGGCTCCGGCGGTGGGACAGCCGCAGCGCTGCAGGTTGTGGATCTTGTCGGCGCCGATCTCGCCCTTCTTGAACTGGGCGGTGGCGCCGCCGAGATCGGAGGTCGTCATGTTCGGGGCGGGCCGCATGGAGCCGCCGGGCACGTGGACCAGCGGCATGTCGAGGCGGGCGGCGGCGATCAGGTGGGCCGGGATCGACTTGTCGCAGCTCGACAGCAGCACGCCGGCGTCGTAGGGGACGACCGAGGCATGCAGCTCGACCATGTTGGCGATCATCTCGCGCGAGGCGAGGATATAGTTCATGCCGTCGTGGCCCTGGCCCCAGCCGTCGCAGATGTCGGTGACATGGTGGCGCACGGCGCGGCCGCCGGTTTCATGCACGCCGAGCATCGCCTCGTAGCCGAGCTTTTCGAGGTGGAAGCTGCCGGGGTGGCTCTCGCCGAAGCAGTCGTCGATCAGCACCTGGGGCTTTTCGGTGTCTTCGACCGAGTAGTTCATGCCGAGCCGGAGGGCGTCGAGCTGCGACCACAGGTCGCGGGCGAAGTGACATTTCTGGGACATTTGCTTGCCGTTTCTTCTGGAACTTCCGAAACGTCGGAGGGCGTCAGCGCGGGGCTTTCGACGTCACCTTCGGCAGGGTGTAGAGCAGGACGGAGGCGATCACCAGCGCGGCGATCAGGAAGGACAGGCCGACCTCCTGGCTGAAGGCGGTGGTCAGGTAGCCGACCAGGAACGGGCCGATGAAGCCGCCGAGATTGCCGAGCGCGTTGATGGTGCCGCGGACGCCGCCCACCACGTTGGACGGGAACAAGAGCGGCGGCAGCGTCCAGAACGGACCGGCATAGGCCTGGAGGAAGAAGCCGCACAGCACGATCATCGCGTAGGACACCCACATGTTGCCTTCGAGCAGGATCGACAGGGTGAGGCAGACGGCGAAGCCGACCATGGGGATGGCGGTGTAGCGGCGGCGGTTCATGGTCTGGTCGCAGCGGCTGGCGATGAAGAACTGGCCGGCGATGCACAGGATGTAGGGCAGGGCGGTCAGGAAGCCGACCGTGGTCATGCCGGAGCCGGTGAGCTGCTTGATGATCACCGGCATCCACAGGGCGAAGCCGTAGAAGCCGACCTGGAAGAAGAAGTAGATGGCGACCAGCTTCCACAGGTTGGCGTCGCCGACCACGGTGCGCACCGACACGTTCTCGACGACGACCGCCTTGGCCTTGTCCTCGGCGAAGCGGGCGTCGAGCCAGGCGCGCTCGCGCGGGTCGAGCCACTTGGCCTTGGCTGGGGTATCGGCGACCATCGGCACCCAGATCAGCAGCAGGGCCAGCGACAGCACGCCCTCGACGACGAACATCTCGCGCCAGCCCATCGACTGGATCAGCCAGCCGGACAGCGGCGCGGTGATGATGGAGGCGACGGCGAGGTTCATCTGGAAGAAGGCGATGGCGCGGGCCTTTTCCTCGTTGGGGAACCAGTGGCCGATTAGCGCCAGGATCGCCGGGTAGACGCCGCCCTCGGCGACGCCGAGCACGAAGCGGATCAGCAGCATCTCGTTCTGGGTGCGCACCAGACCGGTCAGCGCGGCGACGCCGCCCCAGACGATGATGGTGCCGGCGATGAAAGTCTTGGCGCTCAGCCGCTCGGCGATCTGGCCGCCGGGGATCTGCAGGAAGATGTAGCCGACGAAGAAGATGCCGGCCGCCAGGCCCGCGAACGAGGCGGTCATGCCGAGCTCGGTGCTCATGCCGCCGGCCATGGCGATCGCGATGTTGGTGCGATCCATGTAGGCGACGATGTAGACGATGATGACGGCCGGAATGATGCGCAGCCAGCGGGCGCGCGGAATGGCCGCGGCGTCGGTTGCGACGGCTTGCAGGTTTGCCATTTGGGTCTCTCTCCCTTCATATCCGCGCCCGGTGATTGCCTCCCCTAAGGCTGCCGGCCGGAGCCGGCGACTTGGCGCGATATCGGATGGGCACATTGCGTGCCCCGAGGTGTGCTGGTGGACGGACGGGCGTCCGTCCGGGATGGCCGCCCGCCGTCTCGTCCCCGGCGGGTGGCATGGAAAACGGGCCGCCGGCTGCCGCCGGCGGGATGCGTCACGGCAGGACGCCGGCCGCCTTCAGGATGGCGGCGAGCCGCTCGGTCTTTTCCGCCGACAGCGGCTGGACCGGCGCCAGCACCTCGGTGGAGATGTCGAGGCCGGTAAGGCGGATCGCCTGCTTGATGACGCCGAAGAACGGGCTTTCGAGGTCGTAGACCTGCGACAGCCGGGCAAGGCGGCGCTGCAGGGCGAACATGGTCTCGTAGTCCCTGGCGACGAACGCCTTGTAGATGCCGCAGGTGACCGAGGCCGCGAAGTTGGAGGTGGCGGGGATGCCGCCGTTGGCGCCGAGGATCAGCGCGTCCATCATGTATTCGTCGAAGCCGGCGAAGATCACGAAGTCGGGGCGAACGGGACGCACGACGTTGATCAGTTCGCGCAGGTGGCTGGCGTTGTCGACCGTGTCCTTGATGCCGATGATGTTGGGCACGTCCGTGGCGAGGCGGGCGACCAGCTCGATGTCGAGACTCTGCTTGGTCAGCGCCGGGAAGTTGTAGAGCAGCACCGGCGTTTCGACCGCCTCGGCGACCGTGCGGAAGTGGTTGTAGATGTAGTCGCGGGCGAGCAGGGCGTAATAGGGATTGACCACCAGGAGGCCGTCGACGCCGAGCTTGTCGGCATGGCGGCCGAACTCGATGGCTTCCGCCGTGCTGGGGCTGGAGATGCCGATCAGCACCGGCACGCGCCGTGCCGTATGGGCGACCACGAATTCCGCCACCTCGAAACGCAGCTCCTTCGGCATGTGGCAGAACTCGCCGCCGCTGCCGAGGAACAGCATGCCGTCGACGCCGTCGGCGACCAGCTTGTCGATCAGCGCGGCCATTCCCGCCCTGTCGAGACGCCCCTCACCGTCGACGATCGTCGGCACCGGCGGAAAGACGCCCCGAAACTTGTCCAAACTCATCTTTGGCTCCGTGTTCTTTATATGGAACTTAAGTTCTGTATGACGATCATACACGGAGGCCCGATAGCGTCAACGTGCGGGGCTTGCGGATGGTGATTGGACGTATGCCGCGATGCCGCTGCGGGGGCGTCTTGACGATTGGGGCAGGCGCGCGGGAGGCCCGGGCCATCCATGACGGGTGAGGGAGGGCGGCGGTATCCCGAGCTTGCGAGCGCTATATTCGCCTTGAGCTCTATTCGGCCCGAGGTCCTACGCCTTCGCGTAGGATGACAAATTATATATATAAAACAAAATGATAGACCGAAATTCGGTTCAGAGGTCGCCATCTTGCGCGAATGTCGGCCTCGCGGGACGCCTGCGGATGGCTCCGCGATATCCCATTGTTTTTCCTATATATAATACTGTCATCCTACGCGAAGGCGTAGGACCTCGGGCCGGAAGGGGCGCGGCGCGGATATGGGGCTCCGGAAGCGATCCAATCTGTTCCCTCCCTCCTGCCCCCTCCCACCTGTGGGGAAGAGGCGGGCGGTATCCCGGGCTTGCGAGCGCTATATTCGCCTTGGGCTTTAGTCTGCCCGAGGTCCTACGCCTTCGCGTAGGATGACAAATTATATATATGAAACAAAATGATAGACCGAAATACGGTTCAGAGGTCGCCATCTTGCGCGAATGTCGGCCTCGCGGGACGCCTGCGGCTGGCTACGCGGTATCCCGTTGTTTTTCCTATATATAATACTGTCATCCTACGCGAAGGCGTAGGACCTCGGGCCGGAAGGGGCGCGACGCGGATATGGGGCTCCGGAAGCGATCCGGTCCGTTTTACCCCTCTCCCTGGTCCCTCCCCCACAAGGAGGGAGGGGACGCAGCTTGGGTCTACCCATTGCTTGAAGGCTCGGCTTGCCCGGAAAATGGGTCGGCATCTCCCGTCGTTTGTGGGGGAGGGACCAGGGAGAGGGGTACAGGGCGGCGGGCGGATTGCCGGCGTGCTTCACAACAAGCTCGCGCCCACGTTGATCGCCAGCGCCAAGATGGCGGTGTTGAAGAAGAAAGACAGCACCGAATGGGCGAGCGCCACCCGGCGGATGCGCGGCGAGGCGATGGCGATGTCGGCCGTCTGGGCGGCGACGCCGATGGTGAAGGCGAAATAGGCGAAGTCCCAGTAGTCCGGTTCCTCGATGCGGTCGGGGAAGATCAGGCCGGGGCCCTCGCGCAGATAATAGTCGTGGGCGTAGTGCTGGGCCATGATGGTGTGGACGAACAGCCAGCTCATCAGGATGGTGACGGCCGCCGCCGCCGCCCGCCAGAGGCGCAGGGGATCGCCCGCCCCGGCCTGCAGCAGCTCGGCGCCGATGGCGACCAGGCTCGACAGCGTCGCCGCCATCGACAGCAGGATGATCGTCCCCTCGCCCTCGTCATGCCGGGCGGCGCGCTGCCTGAGCTCGTGCACGTCGGACCGGATCATCATCGTCCAGGTGGTGACGAGATAGAGGAGGACGCCGGCGTTCCAGCCGACCAGCAGGCGGCCCGGCCCCTCGAGGCCGGCGGGCGAGACGACGCCGGCGATGATGCCGACGACGATGCCGGCGACGAGGCGCGGCCTGATTCTCAGGGCATGGAAACCGCGATGGAGGAAGGAGCGGCGGGGATGAGGGGTGGTCATGGGGCCTCGCGCGACAATCTGCGACCGCCAGCTTGATCCGGGACGGCTCGATACGCAATCGCGGTCGGTTGGCCGATACCCGTCGATTGTTGCCTGTCCGGTGAACAGTGTGTTCCTTTAAAGGTGAGGTCGAATCTCATATTAATTGACGTGGATCAGGGAGCCCCGGCCGAGGCCGGCCCAGGTTGCGCGCATCCTGTCCAGGATATGGAGATCGAACATGCCGCTTCCCACCGATACCGACCGCGACCGCCTGATCATCCCGGCGCTCGGGCCGTTCTACGAAACAATCGCCCAGCCGCTGGCCTTCGTCGCCCTGCGCGTCGCCGTCGGGCTGATGCTGGCCATCGAGGGCTGGCCGAAGATCACCGCGCCGCTCGCCCAGGTCGGCTTCGTCGAGGGCATCGGCTTTCATCCCGGCTGGCTGTGGTCGCCGGTGCTGGCCGGCTTGCAGTTCTTCGGCGGCATCCTGATCGCCGTCGGCCTGTTCACCCGGGCGGCGGCCCTGGCCAACGGCGTGATGCTGGCGATCACCTGGTGGTTCCATGTCACCCACCCCTATGGCGACGCCTTCCTGACGGCGGCCGGCATCGACGCGCTGAAGGCCGGCGGCGACCTGTTCACGCCGGTGGCGGCGGCGCGTCTCGCCGACGGCGGCAAGGCTTTCCTCGAGACGGTGCAGGAGAAGGCCGAGCTGGCCTCGCTGTTCTGGACCGGCTCCACCTTGCTGTTCGCGGCCTTCGGCGGCGGCTGGCTGGCGGTGGATCGCCGGTTGCCCAAGGTATTTTGATCGCTCTCAGGGCGCGTTCGCGCGGGTCTGCCGGATGAGGAAGTCGCGCATGGCGGCCCGTTCCTCGACGGCGACGCCGGTCAGATCGGCCAGCCAGATGCCGTCCGCCGCGAGGCGGATGGCGGCGAGCGCCGGCGTGCCGTCGGTGGCGCGATGCCGCTCCTGGCGACCTTCCACCCAGTCCGACCAGCGGCGCCGCAGGTGCGGATCGGTCAGCATGGAGATGGCCAGCGCCGCCCAGGCGGCGGCGTTGGCTTCCGGCCCGGTGTCGAAGACGGACGCGAGGTAGGCGCGAGTGAAGGCGCCGCGCGGCTCGGGGTCGGCGGCGATCCGCGCGTCGAGCTGGCGGTCGAGCGCTTCCAGAAGGTCGGCAAATACCGCATCGATCAGCGCCTGCTTGCTGGGAAAATGGTGCAGCAGGCCACCCTTGGTCACCCCCGCCGCCTCGGCGACCGCCTGCACGGTGACGGCGGCGAGGCCGTGCTCGACGGCCAGCCGCGCCGCGTGGTCGAGAAGGGCGCGGTGGACGAGCTCGGGCTGCTTCCTGCGGCGGTAGCCGGTTTCCGGGTAGTCGGTTGCCATGTCAGTGAACCGCGCTGCGCGACATGGTGTTGAGCACGACGGCGCCCAGCACGATCAGGCTCATGCCGAACAGCGCCCAGGTGTCGAGCGCCTGGCGGAACACCAGGACGCCGACGATGGCGGTCAGCACGATGCCGACGCCGCTCCAGATCGCATAGGCGATGGCGAGCGGAATGACCGTCAGCGCCTGCGACAGGAAGAAGAAGGCGGCGACGAAGCAGACGATCATGCCGAGGGTCGGCAGGGCCTTGGAGAACTGCTGGCTCTTCTGGAGCAGCGACGAGCCCGTCACCTCGGTGACGATGGCAAGCGCCAGAAAGCCGTAGGCGGCCAGGGACGGATTCATCGGGATCTCCGGATATCTTGAGCGCAAAAGATACCGGATGGTCGGTTTCTTTTCAAGGGTGGAGACGGGCTTTCGGACGCCGGAAGGGGGCGCCGGCGAGGGCATCACGCCACGGTGAACGCCGAACGTTTACCGCTCGGACGTTCGGCAGGTTCCGGCCCTTGCCCTCACCGGGACATCGTGCAATGTCATTGGTGGATCAACAGATGTCGGCGCTATGAAATTCGTCTGGTCCCTGCCCAATATTCTCACCTATCTCCGCATCGTCGCCGTGCCGGCGGTGGTCGCCGCCTTCTACCTCGAGGATGACGCCGGGCGCTGGGTGGCCTTCGGCCTGTTCGCCGCGGCGTCGATCACCGATTACTTCGACGGCTATTTGGCCCGCCTGTGGAAGCAGCAATCGACGCTCGGCCGCATGCTGGATCCGATCGCCGACAAGCTCCTGGTGTCGGTCTGCCTGCTGGTGCTCACCTATCACGGCACCATCGGCGGCTTCTCGCTGTGGGCGGCGGTGATCATCCTGATGCGCGAGATCTTCGTGTCCGGCCTCAGGGAATTCCTCGCCGACCTCAAGGTCAGCGTGCCGGTCACCCGGCTTGCCAAGTGGAAGACGACGCTGCAACTCGTTGCCATCGGCATCCTGCTGCTGGGGCCGACCGGCGACAAGCTGATCGACGGCATCACCGAGCTCGGCCTCGTCCTGCTGTGGACGGCGGCGCTGGTGACGCTCTACACCGGCTACGATTATTTCCGTAGCGGCGTCGTCTATCTGATGGAGGAGCGTCATGAGCCGTGAGCCGGTGCTGATCCGCTATTTCGCCTGGGTGCGCGAGCGCGTCGGCCTCGCCGAGGAGCGGCTGGCGCTGCCGGAAACGGTGGTGACGGCCGGCGATCTGGTCGGCTGGCTGGCCGAACGCGGCGACGCCTACGCCTATGCCTTCGAGGCGGGCGACACCATCCGCGTCGCCGTCGACCAGTTGCATATCGAGCAGGACGAGCCGATCGGCCGGCCCCGCGAGATCGCCCTGTTCCCGCCGATGACCGGCGGCTGACCGCCATGGACGCCGGCAGCTCCCGCATCGCCGTCCGGGTCGGGCCCGACGATTTCGACGTCGGCGCCGAGATCGCGGCGTTGCAGGCCGGCGATCCGGCGGTCGGGGCGGTGGCGAGCTTCGTCGGCTATTGCCGCGACGAGGGCGGCCGGCTCGCCGCGCTGGAACTCGAATATTACCCCGGCATGGCCGAGGCGGAGATCGGCCGCGTGGCGCGGGAAGCCGCCGGCCGCTGGCCGCTCCTCGCCATCACCGTCATCCACCGCGCCGGCCGCATCCGGCCGGGCGAGCGCATCGTGCTGGTCGCCGTCTCCTCGAGCCACCGCGCCGCCGCCTTCTCGGCCTGCGACTACGTGATGGACTTCCTCAAGACGCGCGCGCCGTTCTGGAAGAAGGAGCACCTGGCCGCCGGAGACGAAGGCGGCTGGGTGGACGCCAAGCCGGAGGACGAGGCGCGAGCCGGGCGGTGGAAGGGCAAGACAGACTGAGGGAGTGCCGGGTGGCGCATGATATTGGCCTCGCACCCTTTTCGGCCTGAGGTCCTACGCCTGCGCGTAGGATGACAATCTATAGATGTGCCTGGGGCAAATTCCTAGGCCGTAGGTGCAACAGTTCCGATCCCGCAGGTGCAAGATTAAGCAATTTCAATTACTTGATGGACATCGCCGCTGCTTTCCAGGCGAAGTTTTTCAAGCTCGGGAATTTGCTCAGGGTGTCCTATAAATAGGTTATGTATGTGTTTCCTATATATAATTCTGTCATCCTACGCGCAGGCGTAGGACCTCGGGCAGGATGGAGCGAGGGGTTGATATAGGTCGCCCGGGCCTCGCTCCACGCATTCGCCGCCCCGAAAAGTCTCACGCCTTTTCAGTCGGCGCTTCGGGCCCGGCCGCGACGAGCCCGGCCGGGTCGCCGAACTTGCCGGCGCGGTAGTCGGCGAAGGCCTGCTCGATCTCGTCCTCGGTGTTCATGACGAAGGGACCGCGCGCCGCCAGCGGCGCGCCGATCGGCAGGGCATGGCCGAACAGCAGCACCGCGTCGTCGGCGGCGCCGACGATGAAGCTGTCGTCATCGTCGGTCATCTCGACGAGGTTCCACTTGTCGACCGGCGTGCCGGCGACGTCGACCCGGCCGGAGACGACGTAGAGGAACACGTGGCGCGTCCTGTCGACCTGCAGCGCCGTCTTGGCGCCGGCCTTCAGCTCCAGCGTCGACATGAACACGTCGGTGAGCGATTCGATCGGGCCGGTCGCTCCGGCGAATTCGCCGGCGATCAGGTGAAGCGTGCCGTTGCCGGCGGCGACCGACAGGGCGGGGATGTCGGCCTTCTGCACGCCGGTGTAGCGCGGCTCGATCATCTTGAGCGGCGGCGGCAGGTTGACCCAGAGCTGGAGGATTTCCAGCGGCCCGCCGTCGCGCTTGAAGGCTTCCGGCGACAGCTCGGCGTGGACGAGGCCGGAGCCGGCGGTCATCCACTGCACGCCGCCGGCCTCGATGACGCTCTCGTGGCCGCCGCTGTCGAGGTGCGACAGGCTGCCCTCAAGGATGAAGGTCACCGTCTCGAAGCCGCGATGCGGGTGCGGGCCGAACGGCAGGCCGTGATTGTTGGGCGGATAGGTCTGCGGGCCGTGGTGGTTGAGGAACAGGAAGGGGTCGACCTGCTCGAGCTCCGGCCCCGGCAGCGGCCGGCGGGTGACGAGGTCGGCGATGTCGTCGCGCTGGGCGGGATGGACGGCGAGAACGCTACGCATGACAGGGCCTTCCGGGTGGTTACGCAGTTTCGCCTAATATAGGCCGCATTTCCGCCACGGCAACTCGCCGTCGATCGCCCGTCAGGCCGAGCGCGCCGATCCGGCCGGCAGCGCGGAAGCCGCGGCGCCGGCGTTCCGCCGATCCGAGGCGTCGCCGACCACCACCAGCCTGTCCGGTCCGCGCAGGGCGAGCAGCGCGGCGCTGAAGCTGCCGTGCCTGAGGTCCTCGGGGTCGTTGGGATGGACGGCGCCGACGACGATGCGGCCGGCGCCGACGGCATCGGCCAGATCTGACACCTTGCGCGCCGCCGCGCCGGCGGCGGCGTCGATCACCAGGCCCTCCGCCGCGATGCCGGCCGCCTTGAGCCGCTCGATGGCGGTGCCGACGATGCCCTCGGCGGTGGCGGCGTCCTCGAGGTCGGCCTCCTCCTCGTCGACCACCTCGGCCATGCGGACGTGGGCGACCAGCACCGGCCGCCCTTCGGCGCGGGCGAAGGCGGCGGCCCGGTCGAGCACCGCGGCGTCGCTGAGGCTGCCGTCGACGGCGGCGAGCAGCGGCGACACGGCGTTCGCCGCCACCACGCCCGGCCGCGCCAGATGGCGGCGGCGTAGGTAGAAGGTCAGCGGTGCGGCCAGCGCGGCGGCGGCCGCCAGGCCGAAGGCCACCTCGACGCCGAGGAATTCGGCGACCTTCGGCACGGCGTAGGGGGCGATGACGCCGGCGAACCAGCGCAGGAAGTTGTAGCCGGCCGAGGCGACCGGCCGCGGCGCGTCGGAGATTTCCAGCGCCAGCTCGGTGAACAGCGTGTTGCAGATGCCCATCACGGCGCCCGACAGCATGACGCAGGCGGCGACGACGCCCTTGGGCGCGATGCCCATGACGACGAGCAGCACGGCCATCACGGTCAGGCAGACGGTGGTGACCGGGATCAGCCCGAAGCGCGCCTCGACGCGCGGCGCCACGAACACCGAGAAGATGGCCAGGAGCACGCCCCAGCCGAAGAAGATGCCGCCGACCTGCATCGCCGACATGTCGAGCACGAAGGGGGCGAAGGCCAGCACGGTGAAGAAGGCGAAATAGTAGAAGAAGGCGCCGATCGCCACGGTGAGCAGGCCTGGGTGGCCGAGCGCCCTGACCGGGGCGGTGAGGCCGGTCTTGACCGCCGGGCGGGCCAGCGGCGGCAGGAACAGCGCGATGGCGATCAGGCCGACGGCCATCAGCGTCGCCGTGCCGAAGAACGGCCAGCGCCAGGAATAGCTGCCGAGCAGGGCGCCGAGCAGCGGGCCGCCGGACAGGCCGAGGCCCATCGCCGCCTCGTAGAGCAGCACGGCGCGGCCGGTGCCGCCGCGGGTCACCGCCACCAGCACCGACAGGCCGGTGACGACGAAGAAGGCGTTGCCGAGGCCCCAGCCGCCGCGGAACAGCACCAGCTCGGTGACCGAGGTGGAGTTGCCGGCCAGGGCGGCGAAGACGACGATCAGCGCCGCGCCGACCATCATGGTGGAGCGGCTGCCGAGCCGGCTCGACACGAAGCCGGTGACCAGCATCATCACCGATGTCACGAAGAAATAGCTGGTGAACAGCAGCGACACCTCGGCCGGCCCGGCGTCGAGCCCCCTGGCGATCGACGTCAGGATGGGGTCGACGAGGCCGATCGACATGAAGCCGACGGTGCAGGCGAAGATGGTCGCCCATACGGCCTTCGGCTGGTCGAAGAAGGCTGGGGCCGGCGCGGCCGACGCGGTAGTGTGGGACATGGAAGACTCCTGCCGCCGCTCTTTGGAGGGGTGTGCGGCGGTTTCGTGTATGATACACAGATATCGGTGTACGATACACCTAAGTAGAGGAAAAAAAGTCATGGCAGACCTGCCGCAGGATGCGATCTCGCGCATCGAGCCCGAACTGGCGTTTCTGGTCCGGCGGCTGGAAATGAACTATCGCAAGCGCGGCTACCCGATGGAGCGCGCCCACTACCTGCTGCTCGGCCGGCTGGAACGGGGCGAGAGGAGCACCGGCGAGATCGCCGAGGAGCTCGGCCTCGACCATTCGACGGTGGTGCGGCAGGTGGCGGCGGTCGAGGAACTGGGCTTCGCCGAGCGCCGGCCCAACCCGCGGGACCGGCGGTCGGTGCTGGTCCACCTGTTGCCGGCCGGCGCGGCGTCGATCGCCGCCATGCGCAAGGCGCGGCAGACGCGGCTCGGCCGTTTCCTCGCCGGCTGGAGCGAGGACGAGCGCGAGCAGTTCGCCGGCCTGCTCGCGCGGTTCAACGTGGCGCTGCTGGAGGCCGACCGGGCGGAGCATATCGCGGTGTGAGAAAGGTCTCGGCAGAAGGCGCGAAGATCGCTATGAGGCGGAGCGCCGGCATCCCTCGAACGCAGTCCGATCGATGCGCGGCGAAAAGTGAGAACGACATGCAAGACATGACGCGGTCCGGTGCGAAGAAAGTCGCCTTGAGAATCCTGCCGCTGCTTTGCCTTGGCTACGTGGCGGCCTATCTCGATCGCATCAACGTCAGCTTTGCCGCCCTTCAACTGAACGAGGACCTCAATCTGTCGCCGGCCGCCTATGGCCTGGGGGCGGGGCTGTTCTTCGTCGGCTACGTGGTGTTCGAGGTGCCGAGCAACCTCATCCTGCGGCGCGTCGGCGCGAAGCTGTGGATATCCAGGATCATGATCAGTTGGGGCGTCATCTCCGCCCTGACGGCGCTCGTCCAGAGCGAGGCGACGTTCTACCTCTGCCGCTTTCTGCTGGGCGTCGCGGAGGCGGGCTTCCTGCCCGGCGCCATCCTCTACGTGAACCAGTGGCTTCCGCCGAAGGATCGCGCCCGGGCGCTGTCCGTGCTCGCCGCCTCGACCGCCCTGGCCGGGCTGATCGGCAGCCCGTTGTCGATGTCGCTGCTCGGTCTGGACGGCATGGGGGGATTGCGCGGCTGGCAATGGCTGTTCGTCCTCGAGGGTATACCGGCGGTCGTCCTCGGCGTGCTGGTCCTCTTTGCCTTGCCGGACACGCCCATGGCCGCGAAATGGCTGACGGACGGGGAGAAATCGGCTCTTCAAAACGCGCTGGACCGGGAGGCCGGGCATCTGGAACGTCATCGGTTTCATCTGCTCGGGCGCAGCCTGTTCCGGAAGATCGGCCTTTTGGGGATCGTCTATTTCTGCATGGTGCTGGGCATGTACGGCATGGCCTTCTGGATGCCGCAGATCCTGCAGAACACCCTCGACGGCACGAGCCTGTCGCTGCTCGGGTGGTACAACGCCATACCGTTCCTCGCCGCGGTGGTGGGCATGCTGGCGATCGGCTGGAGCTCCGACCGTTTCGGCGAGCGCAAGCTGCATGTGATCGGCGCGCTCGTCCTGGCGTCCGTCGGCTGCGTGCTCGCCGGCAAGGCAACCGGTCTCGCCGGATGCCTCGTCGCGTTGTCCCTGGCGTCGATCGGCCTCTGGTCGGTCATCGGGCCGTTCTGGGCGTTCACGACCGCCCGCATGGGCGGCCTGGCCGCGGCCGTCGGCGTGGCGCTGATCAACTCGATCGGCAATACCGGCGGCTTTTTCGGGCCGTATGTCATGGGATGGCTGAAGGGCGCGACCGCCGACTATCGTGTCGGACTTAACGTGCTGGCGCTCGTTCTCGTCTTCGGCGCTGGTTCGATGGGGCTCGTGCGCGCCGATAGATCGGCGGAGACGATCGCGGACTGAGGGGGATCAGCGCGTCGGCCAGCGGTCGAGCACGGCGGCGATGCGCCCTTCGAAGCGCGTCACCCGCTCGGGTGCCGGCTTTTCGGCCGAATGGAGCGACAGCATGTCGAAGCGGACGCGCCGGGCGCAGGCGCCGAGGATGGCGATGCGGAGGATGCGCCGCACCGGCTGCCACAGCACCAGCGTGTCGATCCACCAGGGCGAGCCGAGCGTGGTCACCGCCAGTACGCGGCGGAGCCTGAGGCGCGGCTTGATCGGCCCGAAATTGCTGGCGTGGTCGAAGGCGATGCCGGGCGACCAGACGCGGTCGAACCAGCCCTTCATGATGGCCGGAAAGCCGTACCACCAGGTGGGAAACACCAGCACCAGCGCCTCGGCCGCGACGAGCCGCGCCGCTTCGCCGGCGACGGAGGAGGCGTCGAAGGCGGCGGCGTAGTAGCTGCGGCGCTCGGCCTCGGTCAGCGCGGCATCGAAGCCTTCGCCGTAGAGATCTTCGACCGTCACCTGATGGCCGGCTGCTTCGAGCCGCTCGATGGCAAAGCGGGCCAGCGACCGGCAGAGACTGTCCGGCAGCGGATGAGCGACGACGACAAGGCATTTCATGGACGGGACTCGGAGCAGGAAGGGTGCGCCAGCTTGGCACGTCCAGCCTGGAGCGCCTACCCGATTCCCGAGATCGGTCCGACCCTTACGCGGGAAGGCGGCGGGGCCGCCGCCGAGCCGCGCCGACGCCTCGCGCTGGCTGAGCTTCAGCTTGCGGCGGATGCGGTCGGGCTGTGGCATCAAGTCATTGAAATGGCATGATCTCGCACACGCGAGACCGGAAATATCGCGCCAGCGTGCCCGGGAATTTGCCTCGGGCTCCAGTGTGCCGAGCTATCCCTTTGTTCCCCATATATAAAGCTGTCATCCTCGCGCAGGCGAGGACCTCAGGCAGAACAAAGCTCGACGCAGATATAGCGCTCCAGCAACGCAAGGCGCCTGACACACCCCTCATCGCCTTCTCGTCCTGAGGTCCTCGCCTTCGCGAGGATGACAATCTATGGAAGCGATGCGCTCGGCGATGACGGCGCGACAGGGACTGCGCCCGAGCGCCCGGGAATTTGCCCCGGTTAGATGACAATATATATATTTGATTTATAATAGAAATACACTGTTTTGACCCTTGCCAGATCGGCATATCATCAAGGTGGGATGACTGTTCCCTGGTGAAACAGCATTTGCCACCGACCATCGACCAGCTTCCAGCTCGAGCTGCGGAGCGTGGTTTTTTCCGTTCCCCCGCCGGGATGGCGGCGGATGCTGCGGTAGGTCACGAGAATGGTGTCGAGAGCGAGGGAACGAACGGCGAAATCGTGCACTTCCGTCGGAGGCATGGCGTCCGTCATGAGCTCGCCAGCTTCTAGCTCTCATTCAGCTTTCATCATTTTCGCCCGCATTGACCAGCCGGAACAGCGCGTTCAAGTTCGGCTCAAATGGAGGAAGTTGGGGCCAAGTTGTCAAACCGTCGTTTGAGAAGCGAGGGAAGAAATGAAAATGCAGGTGGTCAATAGACTGCTCTGCTGCCTTGCCATTTGCGCTGAGCAGGTTAAAGCCGGTTGCTCCAAGCCTATCACTATAACGGTTGAAAAGTTTCTGTGCCGCTTTGAATAATTCAGAGCCTAATTCAGGTGGGGCATCTCGTATATCTTTGTAATGTTTCTTGCTGGCGATTAAGGTATGGCCATATAAATCCGGCTTTTCAGGGAAAAAGCAGATAAAATTTTCAGACTCATCGACTATATAAGCTCGGGATCGCTTGCTGGCGATCCTGCAAAAGATGCAATCTTGGCTCAAACTCAGGCTCCCTTGCCGCTGCAAGCGATGGCCAATTTCCGAAGTATATTGCCAAACTGCCGGATGAGGCGATGGGTTCGCGTCCGATAGCCTTTGCCTACTTCCCCCACCGTCCGCGCTTCTTCCCAGCCACCGTCCCCGCCGCCGTGCTGGGCGGCGGACGCTTGGGCGGTTCGCTGCCCATCGGTACTTCGGTGCGGCCGACGGTCATCTCGTCGAGGCTGTTCTTGCGGATGCGGGAGGGCGGGGTGTTGGCGGAGCGGCCGTATTTCCGCCCACCCGCGAAGCCGCCACCGGCGGCGTCGACGTCGCTCTGGCGGGCCATCGGGTCCTCGGCGATGGTCAGTTCGGCCGCCTGAAGGCGCTTCAGCTCGTCGCGCAGTCGCGCCGCTTCCTCGAATTCCAGATCGGCGGCGGCCTTGCGCATCCGCTGCTCGAGGTCGGCCATGTAGGCCTTGAGGTTGTGGCCGATCATCTCGCCTTCCTCGGCGAGGCCGGTGTCGACGCGGACGTGATCCTGCTCGTAGACCGAGTTCAGCACGTCGCCGATCGACCGCTTGACGCTCTCCGGCGTGATGCCGTGCTCGGTATTGTAGGCCATCTGCTTGTCGCGGCGGCGGCTGGTCTCGGCCATCGCCCGCTCCATCGAGCCGGTGACCTGGTCGGCGTAGAGGATGACCTTGCCGTCGACGTTGCGGGCGGCGCGGCCGATGGTCTGGACCAGCGACGTCTCCGAGCGCAGGAAGCCTTCCTTGTCGGCGTCGAGAATGGCGACCAGCGCGCATTCGGGAATGTCGAGGCCCTCGCGCAACAGGTTGATGCCGACCAGCACGTCGAAGGCGCCGAGGCGCAGGTCGCGCAGGATCTCGATGCGCTCCAGCGTGTCGATGTCGCTGTGCATGTAGCGGACCTTGATGCCCTGCTCGTGCAGGTATTCGGTGAGGTCCTCGGCCATGCGCTTGGTCAGCACGGTGACCAGCGTGCGGTAGCCGGCGTTGGCCACCTGCCGCACCTCGCCGAGCAGGTCGTCGACCTGGGTGCGGGCCGGCCGGATCTCCACCGGCGGGTCGATCAGGCCGGTGGGGCGGATCACCTGCTCGGCGAACACGCCGCCCGACTGATCGAGCTCCCAGCCGCCGGGGGTGGCCGAGACGCAGACGGTCTGCGGCCGCATGGCGTCCCATTCCTCGAAGCGCAGCGGGCGGTTGTCCATGCAGGAGGGCAGGCGGAAGCCGTATTCGGCCAGCGTCGCCTTGCGGCGGAAGTCGCCGCGATACATGGCGCCGATCTGCGGCACGGTGACGTGGCTCTCGTCGATGAACACCAGCGCGTCGTCGGGCAGGTATTCGAACAGGGTCGGCGGCGGCTCGCCGGGGGCGCGGCCGGTCAGGTAGCGCGAGTAGTTCTCGATGCCGGCGCAGGAGCCGGTGGCCTCCATCATCTCCATGTCGAAGGTGCAGCGCTGTTCGAGGCGCTGCGCCTCCAGCAGGCGGCCGTGGGCGTTGAGCTCCTCCAGGCGGGCGCGCAGCTCGGTCTTGATCGACTTGATGGCCTGGGCCAGCGTCGGCTTGGGCGTCACGTAGTGCGAGTTGGCGTAGATCTTGACGAACTTCATGTCGGCCGACTTGTGGCCGGTCAGCGGGTCGAACTCGGTGATCGCCTCCACCTCGTCGCCGAACAGCGAGATGCGCCAGGCGCGGTCCTCCAAGTGGGCCGGGAACACCTCGATGGTGTCGCCGCGCACCCGGAAGGTGCCGCGGGCGAAGGCGACGTCGGCGCGCTTGTATTGCAGGGCGACGAGGTCGGCCAGCAGTTGCCGCTGGTCGATGCGGTCGCCGACCTCCAGGCCGAAGGTCATCGCCGTATAGGTCTCGACCGAGCCGATGCCGTAGATGCAGGACACCGAGGCGACGATGATCACGTCGTCGCGTTCGAGCAGGGCGCGCGTCGCCGAGTGGCGCATGCGGTCGATCTGCTCGTTGATGGTCGATTCCTTCTCGATATAGGTGTCGGTGCGCGGAACGTAGGCTTCCGGCTGGTAGTAGTCGTAGTAGGAGACGAAATACTCGACGGCGTTCTCGGGGAAGAAGCTCTTGAACTCGGAATAGAGCTGGGCGGCCAGCGTCTTGTTGGGGGCGAGGATCAGCGCCGGCCGGCCGGTGCGGGCGATCACCTGCGCCATGGTGTAGGTCTTGCCCGAGCCGGTGACGCCCAGCAGCACCTGCGTCTTCTCCTGCTCGGAAATGCCGTCGACCAGGACGGCGATGGCGGTCGGCTGGTCGCCCTTCGGCTCGTAGGCCGAGGAGAGGTTGAAGGCGATGCCGCCTTCCGACTTGGGCGGCCGCTCCGGCCGGTGCGGTACCCAGGGCTGGCCGTCGCGGAAGATGTCGCGGCCCTTCTGGATCAGCTCTTCCAGCGCCTTCACCGTGGCGGTGACGCCGCCCTGCGGCAGCGCCTCGGCCTCCTCCATCGACACCTGCATGCCGGCCACGGGATTGAGGCCGCCGGCGGCGCGCACCTTCGGGTCGGTGGAGCCGCCCAGCGAGCCGCCGCGCGACGACTTGCGCGACGTCAGCTCGGCCTTGGCCTTGCGCTTGCCCGGCTTGACGAAGGTCTCCTCGACGATGCGCGAATCCGAGGGGGGCGACGGCTTGGCCGCCTCTTCCGAGACGTCCTTCAGCCAGTCCGAGAAGGAGCCGTTGAGCGGCACCGCCTCGAACGGCGCCTGCGGCATCTCGGAAAATCCGGGCGCCGGATCGGTGTCGGGGGTGGGAGCGGGCTTGCGGGGTGCCATGCGCGGACTCGTCGAACTCTTGAGCGAACGGATAGCTTATCACACCGACTGCGGTCAGAGCGTGGCAGCAGGGCGACAGGGAGGACGCCCTGTCGCCGATCCATCGTCAATCGTTGCGGCAGACGCCGTTCACCCACTTGCAGGGCGCGCCGGGCTTGCCGACGGCGCCGCCATATTTCGGCTTCGTCTCGGTTGCCGGCGGCGTCACTGGTTGCTGGCCGGACGTGGCGACCGACGAACCGGAATTGGCGGCGGGCGGCGTCGTGGCCGGTGGCGTCGTCGTGGTCGCGGCGGGCGGCGTGGTGGCGGCCGTGCTCGGCTGCGTCACGCTGGCCGGCGGCGCGGCCGGCGCGGTTGTCGGCGGCGTGCTGGCGACCACCGGCGGCGCGGCCGGCGGCACCGCTTGCGGCTGCGGCTTGGTCCGATAACCGCCGGCGTCGGGCTGCGGGAGTTCGGGCATCGACGGTCCCGTCACCGTTGGCGGCGGAGCGGCAACCCGGGGCGCCGCCTGCGGCCTGGCCCGATAGACGCCGACGTCCGGCTGGGGCAGCTCCGGCATCGGCGGTCCCACCACCACCGGCGGCCGGTAGACGTAGGCCGGCGGCGGCTCGATGTAGACGCCGCCGGGATAGACTTCCTGCGGCCCCCAGTCCGGCTCGCGATAGACGGGCGGCGGCTCGTGGTAGACCGGCGGCGGATTGGCATAGACGGGCGGCTCGCGGTAGATCGGCGGCGGCGACAGCACCGGCGGCCGCATGATCCGCGCCTCGGGAGACCAGTTGCGGACGGTGCCGAGATAGCGCGAGGCCAGCCAGCCCCGCGTATTGCCGTAGCCGACGTCGCACCAGCTATCGTCGTTGAGACAGCCGTAGATCTCCACCGGCGCGCCGGGCGGCAGCACCATGATGGCGTAATACTGCGCACCGGGACCGGTGCGCAGGTTGACGGCGGCCAGCACTTCGGCCGGCGCTGCCAGCGCGCCGGCCGGGGAGGAAATCAGGCCGGCCAGGCAAAGCGGCGCGGCCAGATGTCGCATCCTCATCGCGATTTATCCTCCGTCATGCGATACCTCCATGGAGGTCAATTCCTGCAAGCAGGCGCGTTGGGCGGGCAGTCCGGCCGACCCGGCCGATTATCGGGACGCCGGTCGCGATTGCCGTCCGGCCGCGGACGATCCCGGTCACGGCCCGCATCTTGACCCGGACGGCCCGGACCGCGGTCCCAATCCGGCCGCGGGCGATCCGGGCCACGACCTACGTCCGGCCCCGGACGGCCCGGGCCACGATCCCAGTCCGGCCGCGGACGATCCGGGCCGCGACCGAAATCCGGACCCGGGCGGCCGGGACCACGATCCCAATCCGGACCCGGACGGCCCGGACCGCGATCCCAGTCGGGACCCGGCCGGCCGGGGCGCGGACGATCACGATACCACGGCCGATGGGCGTAGTGGTTGTCCCAATAGCCGTAATTGAAGGTCAGGAACGGCACCGAGACATAGGGCCGCGGCCGATAGGTCGGGCCACTGTAGAAGGTGGAAATATAGCGCGACGATATCCAGCCGCGTTCGCGGCCGTAGGAGACGTCGCACCAGCTATAGCCCTGAAGGCAGCCGTAGAGCTCGACCGGCGCACCGGCCGGCAGCACCAGTATCGGATAATACTGGGTGCCCGGGCCGGTCCGAAGGTTGACGTTGGCCGTGACCTGGGCGGGCGCGGCGGAAGCCGTCGCCGGAGCAGCCACGGTCGCAGCGGCGGTGAGCGCGGCAATCGATAGCAAGGATTTCAACATTTGGCTTTCACTCCTTTGTCGGCCAGGCCGACGGCATTCCTATGGCCATGCTTATCGCATCGTTCCTTTGAGCCAGGTCTGAACCTGCCGTTCATAGGCCGTTCATCTACGACTCAACGCTTGCCCCGAACTTGGGTTGCAGATGCGGCGCCGTTACGGCGGGCCACGAATTTTCTTGCCGCCCGATGGCCCGTGTTCTAGCTCTCCGCCATGAACTATCGCCACGCCTTCCATGCCGGAAACTTCGCCGACGTGCTGAAGCACGCGGTGCTCGCCCGCATCCTCGCCTATCTCGGCCGCAAGGACGCCGGCTACCGCGTCATCGACAGCCATGCCGGCATCGGCCTCTACGACCTTGCCGCCGACGAGGCGCTGAGGACCGGCGAGTGGCGGGGCGGCGTCGGCCGCGTCCGGGCGGCGCGCCCGTCGCCGGCGCTCGGCGACTGGCTCGCCCCGTGGCTGTCGGCGCTCCGCGCCGTCAACGGCGGCGACGATCTTCTCGTCTATCCCGGCTCGCCGGCCATCGCCACGGCGCTCGGCCGCTTGCAGGACCGCTATCATTTCAACGAGCTGCATCCGCAGGACGCGGCGACGCTCACCGCGCTTTATGCCGGCGACCGTCGCGTGCGCGTCGGCTCGGAGGACGGCTACGTCACCGTCCGCGCCCAGTTGCCGCCGCGCGAGCGACGCGGCCTCGTCATCGTCGATCCGCCGTTCGAGGAAGCCGGCGAGTTCGACCGCCTGACGCGCGCCGTCCATGACGCCCGCAAGCGCTTCGCCACCGGCTGCCTGATGATCTGGTATCCGATCAAGGACGTGGCGGCCGTCGACGCCTTCCTGGCCGGCGCGGCCGGGGCGGGCTATCCGCGCCTGATCGCCATCGAGCAGTGGGTGCGCCAGCCGGGCGGCGACGGGCCGCTGGCCGGCGCCGGCGTGCTGGTCGCCAACCCGCCGTTCACGCTGGCCGACGAGACCGAGGCCATCCTGCCGGAACTGACCCGCCTGCTCGCCGAGGATGACGGCGCCGGCGGCCGCGTCTTGAGGCTGGCCGAGGACGGCTGATCGCTCGATGAGCCCGGTGTTGCCTTTCAAGGGGCCACAAAGCCGTAAAGGCGGCCGGCCACGTCGCGATAGTGCGCTGCCTTCTCCCGATAGGCGGCTACCTGACGCGGCCGTGGCGTGAAAGCCTTTCCCTCGCGGACGAAAGCCGCGGCCGCCTCGGCATGGGAGCCGAAGGCACTGACGCCGACGCCCGCGCCCATGGCGGCGCCGGCGCAACTGGCCTCGCCGGGAACGGCGATCACCTCGCGGTCGAAGATATCGGCCTTCATCTGCAGCCAGCGGTCCGACCGCGCGCCGCCGCCGACGGCATGGATGCGGCCGATCTCGGTGCCGATCGAGGCTTGCAGGTCGAGGTTCCAGCCCATTTCCAGCGTGATGCCCTCGATGGCGGCCTTGGCGAATTCCTCATAGGTGGTTGCGGCGTCGATGCCGACCACGGCGCCGCGCGCCCGGGCGTCGAGCCAGGGGGTGCCGGTGCCGATGAAATGGGGAAACATCAGCAGGCCGGTCGGCTCCTCGGGCAGATCGGCGAGGATCAGCTCGTAGGGGTCGACGCCCTTGGCGGCTGCCAGATCGAGGATGTGGCGGCTCGCCACGTCGCGGAACCACTTCAGCGCCACGCCGCCGGCGATGTAGGAGAGGGTGAGCTTGAGCGGCGTCACGGTATGGCGCTCGGTCGGGAAATTGCAGCCGAGCGCCGCCGGTGTCAGCACGGCGTCGCGGACGGGAATGGAGACGCATTCGAAGGTGCCGGTGCCGTCGACGGCGATGCCCTCGGCAACGCCGCCGGCCCCGAGCGAGCAGCAGCCCTGATCATGACCGCCGGTCACCCATTCCACGCCATGCGGCAGGCCGAGCTCGTCGCAGGCCCCGGGCGCGGCGCGGCCGACCGGCGTGCCGGAGGCGACCGGCGTTGCCAATTGGGCCTTGGTGATGCCGGCGAAGGCGAGATGGTCGTCGATCCAGGCGCAGCTTTGAAGATCGAGCGCCATGGTGCGCGAGGCGAGCGAGGCGCTGATGAACGAGCCGACGCCGAGCCGCGTCAGGATGTAATCCTCGACGCAGAGGAAGCGGTCGGCGCCGTCGAAGATGTCCGGCCGGTTGGCCCGGAGCCAGGCGATCTTCGGCAGCGTGTACATCGAATGGACGGGCAGGCCGGTGCGGCGGAAGATCTCCGCCTTGCCGAAACGGTCGGCGAAAGCGGCGGCCTCGTCGACGGCGATCGGCGCCGTGTTGAGGACGAAGGGACCGATGGCGCGGCCGGCCCGATCTACGAGCACGAAGCTCTCGCCGTGGCTGGAGATGGCGGCGGCCCGGATCTCGGCCGTCGGCGCGGCCGCCCGCAGGCGATGGATGACATCCGACAAGGCGCGCCACAGCGTTTCGGCAGGCAGGCCGTCGCCGGATTTGGCGGCACTATATTCGAGGGATGCGCCGGCGAGCCTGTCGCCGTCGAACGCGTAGAGCGTCGCCTTGAGGGCCGTCGAGCCGACGTCGATGCCGAGTAGCGCCACGATGGACCTCGCCTTTATGGAGAAAGGAAGCGACGCCGACCTTGCGGAGGCCGGCGCCGGTCGTTGTCAGCCGATCTCGACGACGTCGTAGCCGAGGTAGCGGACGAAGGCCTCGTCGAGGGCGGTCTTCAGGTGGCCGACGCCGATGGTGGTGTGGTGGCGGAAGCCGCCCTGACCCAGGCGGATCAGCTTCTTCTGCAAGCCGGGAATGGCGCAGACGCCGCCGCAGCCGAAGAATTCCTTCTCGATCGGGTCGGTGGTGAACTCGCCCTCGGTGACGTAGACGGTCAGCTTGCCGTCCTCGGTCTTGCAGTTGGACAGCGTGGTCGGGAAGGCGGCGATCCGGCCTTCGTTGCTGCCCCAGCCGCAGCCCGGCTGGCTCTTGGCGAACATCTTGTGGTCGGTCACCTCGCCCTTCTCGGTCATCAGCGACTGGGCCACCGGGCCGCAATGGAACAGGATCACCTTGTCGGGATCGTCGCCGTAGTTGTTATTCCAGTCGAGGCAGGCGGCCGGCCTGCCGCTGGCCAGTTGCAGCGCCCGCATGGTGACGGCGCTGCAAATGTCGATCTCGCAGCTCGACACCACGCCGCGGTCGTTGAGCTCGCTGAGCAGCACGCAAGGGGCGATGCCGAGCTCGGCCTGCATCTCCGTCCAGCAGCGGATGGCGACGGTGTCCAGGCGGTATTCGTCGATATAGTCGTCGAAGGCGACGCCGACCTTGGCCAGCGTCAGCATCTTGTCGGCCGGCACCTTGCAGCAGTTGGTGTAGCCGGCGAGCCGGTCGCGCTTGTCGGTGACGCGGGCGGCGGTGTCCGACATGCCGGCGACGCGCCGGAACAGGTCGGACAGGTCGAAGGTCTCGACGGTGATGCCGGCCTTTTGCAGGGCGATCTCGTCGAAGCGGACGGTCTTGAAGGCGGTAGTGCGGGCGCCGATGCAGCCGATCGAGAAGCGCCGCATGCCCTTGACCACCCGGCAGGTGGCGGCGAAGTCGTCGAGGTTGCGCCGGAAGGCCGGCGTCAGCGGGTGCACGACATGCGGCTCCAGCATGGTGAAGGGCAGGCCGTACTGGTGGAACACGTCGGCGATGGAGAACTTGCCGCAGTAGGAATCGCGGCGGTGCTCGAAGTCCATCTTGCCGATCTCGTCGGGATAGGCCTGCAAAAGGATCGGCACGCCGCAGTCCTGCAAGGCGGCGATGGCGCCGTTCTCGTCGGAGAAATTCGGCATCGACAGGATGACGCCGTCATAGCGGCCGCGGTTGGCGGCCAGCCACTCGGCATAGGCGCGTCCCTCTTCGCGCGTCTCGACGGCGCCGTAGCGGGTCATCTCGGCCGGCGGCATCAGGAAGCCGTAGCCGGCATCCCCGACCGCTTTGGCGACTTCCTCGCGGGCGCCGGCGATCAGGCTCGCCGGGAAGAAGCCGCGATTGCCGAAATAGAGCGCGAATGTGGTCCGCTCCGGGCTACCAGCTTGCGTCATTGTTTCCCTCCCTTGTAGCGATCAGCTGCCGTAGGCGGTGGCCGTGGTGGTGAGCGCGAGATCGTCGGCGAGCGGACGGTGGGGTTTGAGGCCCTTCCTGCCGATGGCCGCGTGGTAGGATTTCACGGCGTCGTCGGCCTTGAGGTCGCCGTCGCCGACGCGCCTCAGATGTTCGATGAAGATGAGCTGGTCTTCGGCGGCGATGATCTTGCGGCCGAACAGGGCGACGCGGGCGCCGTGCTTCTTGGCGTTCTCGATCAGGAAGAAGGCGTCGTGGGTGGTGCCGGCCGAACCGCCGAGCACGCCGACGATGATCGACGGATCGTAATGGCAGAGTTCGGCGACGGCCCGGCCGCCCATGTAGGGCAGCTTCAGGAACAGCGGCCGGGCCGTTTTCGGCACACCGGCCAGCAGGCGGACGATGTGGTCGTTGACGAAGCCGGGAATGGCCTCCGGCGCGAGGCCATGCACTTCGGGCGGCACGTTGGGCAGGAACACCTCGAGGAAGTGGTCGAAGCCCTTTTCCTCGGCCTCGTTGCGGAAGGCGTTGTAGCGTTCGAGCGTCAGGAGGTCGGCGTCGGGGATGTTGTTGAAGGTCACCGAGTAGAGGCCGAGGTTGGCGCCACGCGTGCGTTCCCTGGGCGAGGGGTTCAGCTTGCCGGCCTGGATGTGATCGATGGTGGCGGTGCGGAAGGGCGCCGACGGTGCCGCCACGTAACGTCCGCCAAGCACCACGTGGAGATCGGTGGTGTCGTTGGCACGCACGGCCGGCAGCACCGGCGAGCCGTCGAAGATGCGCTCCTCGATGGTCAGCTTGGCCGAGGTGCTCGCCGACATCAGCATGATGTCGATCAACTCCGCCTTGACGATGTCGCGGATGTCCTGGCGGAGGTCGTCGATCGACCGGAGCCTGCCATCCGCCGCCCGGCCGGCCGAGGCGACGCCACGGGCCATGTCCGGGTCCTTGGCATCGGCCAGGATGAAGCAATCGGCGGATGGGTCCGCCTGGAGGATGACCAGCTTTTCGTCGAACGTCTTTTTCACTCTACTCTCCGATGGATCGGTGTTGGCTTGCCTGGCAACGTAGAAATCGGGCCCGGTAAACAAGAATTACGAATTCATGAAATATCGCCCCATGCATCAACTGCGGCCGAGGACGAAAGCAGGGCGTACCCATTCCATCGCAGGGAACAGGTTTCGGCCGATTGGGCATGTGCATATCTGCCGTCCGAACCTCCCATCGCCGGATCGCAGATTCCGTTCCTTTCGCCCCGGTTATCCGGTTTTATCGGCTGTTTGATTTGGCTATAGTCCCATCCGAGAGCCGAATACAGAGGGCGGATTGGCTATGAGTATGTCAAATCTTGCTGGAACGGCGGATGCGGCGGACAGGAAGGCCGATCGGCTCGTCCATCGCCTTGCCTTCATGAATAACTTTGCCGATGGCCTGGAAGATCCGGAGGTTGCTCCGTTATTACCCGGATATACTTTTGGCCAAAGGCTGATGTCCGGCCTGACGCCGATCGAGCGCGACGGGCTTCTGGATTTTGCCATCGAACGGCCGGCCGGCCTCGACGGCTGGACGCTGCTCACCACGGTGCGCGGCCGCGGATTGCTGCTGGATCGGCCGGGCGAGGTCGAGTTGCAGGAGGGCGACGTTCTGCTGATCCCGCCGAGGGCGGAGCACCGGTATCGCCGGCACGACGCTTCGTCGTCATGGTGGCATCGCTGGGTGTATTTCCAGCCGCGCCAGACCTGGTTGCCCTGGCTGTCCTGGCGCGGCGGCGGTCCCAAGGCGACGCTGCTGCGCGGCCAGGACGACGACTTCCGTCGCGAGCTCGACCGCATCTTTTCCGAGATCGACGCCTGGTCGATCAACACCGATGCTTTCGCCATGGAGATGTCGTTCAATCTCCTGGAGCGCGCCATCCTGATCTGCAGCCGCTACAACGAAAAGCCGGTCGCCGATTACGATCCGCGGCTGGCCGGCGTCTGCTCCTATATCGCCGAGAACATCGACCAGCCGCTCAGCCTCGAGACCATCGCCGGCCACGCGCGGCTGTCGGTGTCGCGCCTGTCGCATCTGTTCCAGGACCGTTACGGCTGCAGCATCATGAGCTGGCGCGACGACCTCCGGATGCAGCTCGCCTGCCGCATCCTCAAGATGACCGATGCGCCGGTCAAGCAGGTGGCGATCCAGGTCGGCTATGCCAACCCGCTGCATTTCTCCAAGATGTTCCGCAAACGCATGGGGTTGAGCCCCAGCGGGTACCGAATGGAACAGGCGTGAGCGAAGCCCCCTTCCGCCCATCCAGCGACCGGGCCGAAAATTCAGGTCGACAAGCGATTGTCGCGGCTTATCCTGCGATGAGGCTGTTTCGGCCTGATTTGCCGATGCCCTCGTCTTGATGTCCGGGGACCGATCCATGCGCCTTGCTGCCACCTTGCTTGCGCTCTCAAGTTCGACCGTGATGGCCGCCGCCGGGGAGCTTCCCGCCTGCGACGATGCCTCGGTTCTCGCCACCCTCACCAGCCGCCAGGCCTGGGCCGAGGCGCATACCTGGAAGGACGGCGTCACCATCGCCGCCGTCGACCGGATCGGCGAAGCCCGGCTGGATGTCGGCGGCTTCAGCGCCATCGACCGTCGTCATTGCGCCGCCCGCGCCGGGCTCACCGCCGCCCTGCCGACGACGCTCTACTACGTGGTGTCGGCGGAAGGCTTCGCCGGCTACGGCTGGAACGTCGAATTCTGCCTGTCGGGCCACGATCCCTACCGGGTCTACGGCGCCGACTGCCAGGTCCTGAAGTGACGGGCCGCCTCGCCCGGCTGCTCCTCGTCCTGTTCGTCTGGCCGGCTGCCGCGCTGGCCGGCGACGCGGCGGGGCGCTTCGACTTCTACCTGCTGTCGCTCACCTGGTCGCCGAGCTATTGCGAGGCGGAGGGCGGGGCGCGCGGCGATGCCCAATGCCGGACCGGCCGCCGCTACGGCTTCCTGGTGCACGGCCTCTGGCCGCAATACGAACGCGGCTTTCCCGAGGATTGCCCGACGCGCCTGACGCCGAGCGAAACCGATGTCCGCGCGCTTGCCGACCTGATGCCGGCGCGTGGCCTCGTCCGCCACGAATGGCGGCGGCACGGCGCCTGCTCCGGTCTTGCGCCCGCCGACTATCTCCGGACGATCCGGGCGGCGCGCGAGGCGGTCCGCATCCCCACCGCCTTTCAGCGGCTCGACAAGTATGTCATGGTCTCTCCCGCCGAGGTGGAGGCGGCCTTCGTCGCCGCCAATCCCGGGCTCAGGCCGGGCGGCGTCGCCGTCACCTGCGACGGGCGGCGTCTCAGGGAGGTGCGCATCTGCCTGACGCGCGGTCTCGGCTTTCGCGCCTGCGAGGAGGTCGACAGGCGCGGCTGCCGCGCCGACAGGGTGGTGCTGCCGCCGGTGAGGTGAGGCGGAGACGATCGGGGGAGAGATGGCGCGGCGGTCGGTTCTGACATTCACGATGGCGGCGCTCGCCTTGGCCATGGCGGGCGATGCCTCGGCGCAGGTCGCCAAGCGGTTCGGCGGCTTCTCCGTCGCCTGCGACGACAGCCGGCACTGCGCGGCCAGCGTGCAGGCGGTCAATCCGGACAAGGCCAGCGTCTTCGTGCTGCAGCGGTCGCCGGAAAGCCGGGCGCGCTGGACGGTGTCGATCTCGACGCTGGGCGTGCTGGCCGACCGCGACCGGCCGGTGGCGCTGTCGGTCGACAACGGCGTCGACATCACGCTCAGGCCGGTGTCGGACTACGCGCCCTTCGTCAACCCCTCCGACTACTACCTGGTGTCGCAGACGGCGCTCGACCGGCTGATGCTGCAGGTGCAGCGCGGCCACATGCTGCGCTTCTCGTTCATCGACATCGCCGGCGCGCCGCATTCCGACCGCTTCCCGCTCGACGGCCTGGCGCCGGCCCTCAACGAGATCGACATGCAGCAGGGCCGCATTCCCGGCGACCGGCGGGCCGGGCCGCCGGTCGGCCTGCCGGAAGCGGCGGAGGTCGACGTCGCCGCCCATCTGGCCTCGGCCGGCGTGCCGCCGCGTCTTCTCGAACTGCATCTCGCCTCGGCCGCCTGCGAGGCGCCGGACGCTGCCGGCCTCGCCGACGCCAGGCCGGTGATCGCGCCGCTCAGCGAGACGGCGACGCTCTACGCCATTCCCTGCTTCCGCAACGCCTCGGGCCTTGCCTCCCGGCTCTATGCGATCGACAGCGGCGAGATCGGCGGCATGTCGCCGCTGTTGTTCGCCGGCTTCTCCGACCGGCTCGGCTGGTACGGCGTCGACGTGCTGTTCGACGTCGCCTATGACGCGGCCAGCCGCCGCCTGGAGGCCGCCGGCGCCGACGACCACGGCTGCGCCTTCCGGGGCGACTGGACCTTCACCGACACCGCCTTCCGCCTCGACCATCTGTCGGCGGCCACCAGTTGCGGCGCCACCGCCGCCGGCTGGAAGGACGTTTACCCGGCGCGTTGACCTTTCTCGAAAGTTCCGCACCTTTTCGGGCTGCCTGAAGACGAAAAAAGCCCCGGAAGCCGAAGCTGCCGGGGCCTTTCTTGTGACCTGACCTCTGAAGATCAGAACTTGTAGGCGACGCCGAGCTTGACGGCGTTGCCGCTGAGGTCGCCCTCGCCGCCGGCCGAGCCGTAGTCACGGTCGTTGGTGCCGGTGTAGAGGTACTCGGCGCGGGCCGTGATGTTGTTGGTCAGGGCGGCTTCGACGCCGGCGCCGACCTGGTAGCCGACGTGGGTACGCGTGTTGTTGCGCCCGTCGTTCTTCATCTCGCCCTGGCCGACCAGGCCGCCGACGGTGCCGTAGACCAGGATATTGTCGAAGGCATAGCCGGCGCGGCCGCGGACGGCGCCCGTCCAGGTGGCCAGCGGGTCGGCGCCGCCGTAGGCGATCTCGCCTTCACCGCCGACGACGATGTTGTTCTGGATCTGGTAGTTGTAGCCGGCGAACACGCCGCCGATCACGGCGTCGTGGTCCTTGTTGCGGGACGCGGCCTTGTTGGCCCAGCTGTAGCCGACGTCGGCGCCGACATAGGCGCCGGTCCAGTCGAAGGCGGTCGAGACCGGAGCGACATAGGGGGCGGCCGGGATCGGCTCGTTGAGATCGGCGGCGAAGACCGGGGCCGACAGGAGAAGGGCCGAACCGGCGACGGCGCCAAGAAGCAGCTTGCTCATTCTTTCACTCCTTACACATCCGGTGCGATGGCGTCGTTTGGAAACGCCCCGCACTCCTTTGCATCTGGCCGTAAGCAATCGCTGCCCGGCTGTTCGATGAAGGGAAGATGATGACCAAATGAGGCGGTGTCCATGCGAGAATTTGACGAAATCGGGGCAAGACGACGGCACATTTTGGCTGATGTATTGATGCAACAGTATGGTTACTGATCTGAAACGGCGCGGCAATCGAAATTTAATACAAATGAATATTATCACAATTGCGCGACTGAAGGTCACATTCGATTAACCATAAAATACGGCAATTATGATCGCCGGCGCCGGGGGACGATGGACGGCAACCCGAATCGCAGCGGCGCGAGTCGTCGCGCCGGCCGCCGCGGCTTTCCTGGCCGGCCGATTTGTGGCAGACCGGAGGCCACCGGATCGTCGGCCCCCGTGCGTGAGGCCGGACCGGACGGGGAGATCGTCATGCCATTTTCGGATATCGGTTCGCTCGTGCTCGTCGGAGCCGGCAAGATGGGCGGCGCCATGCTGCACGGCTGGCTCAAGAAGGGAATGAACCCCAAGACGGTGGCGATCGTCGATCCGCATATCGGCTCGGAAGCCTTCTCGATGCTGATCGAATATTCGGTCACCCATTACAAGGACGCCGCCGACATCGGCGCGCCGGCCGACGTGGTGGTGCTGGCCGTCAAGCCGCAGCAGATGGGCGAGGCCCTGCCGGCGCTGCGGCGGGTGGTCGGGCCGACGACGCTGGTGGTGTCGATCGCCGCCGGCACCACGCTCGCCAACCTGTCGGCGGCGCTCGGCGACGGGCCGATCATCCGCGTCATGCCGAACACGCCGGCCCAGGTGGGGCAGGGCATGGCGGTGGCCGTCGGCAACGCCGCCGTCACCGAGGCGCACCGGCGCATCGTCACGAGCCTGCTCAACGCCGTCGGCAAGTCGGCCTGGATCAATGACGAGGGGCTGATCGACGTGGTCACCGCGCTGTCGGGCGGCGGGCCGGCCTATGTGTTCCTGCTGGTCGAGGCGCTGGCCGCCGCCGGCGAGAAGGCGGGCCTTCAGCCCGACCTGGCCATGCTGCTCGCCCGCCAGACCATCGTCGGCGCCGGGGCGCTGCTCGGCAGCGTGCCGACCGACGCGGCGACGCTCCGCAAGAACGTCACCTCGCCGGGCGGCACCACCGCCGCGGCGCTCGGCGTCCTGATGGGCGGGCAGGGCTGGCAGGGGCTGATCGACGAGGCGATCGCCGCCGCCACCCGCCGCTCGCGCGAACTGGCGGGCTGAGGCATGGGCGACACCATCGGCTACGACGACTTCCTGAAAGTCGACATCCGCGTCGGCCGCATCGTGGCGGCCGAGGTGTTCAAGGAGGCGCGGCGGCCGGCCTACAAGCTCCGCATCGACTTCGGGCCGGAGATCGGCGAGCGGCGGTCGTCGGCGCAGATCACCGAGAACTACCAGGTGGACGAACTGGTGGGGCGGCTGGTGCTCGGCGTCGTCAACTTCCCGTCCAAGCAGATCGGCCCGATGCGCTCGGAGGTGCTGACCCTCGGCGTGCCCGACGCCGCCGGCCACGTGGTGCTGGTGGCGCCGGACAAGGACGCGGTGATCGGCGGCCGGCTTTACTGATGCGCGGATATGCACCACCGGCTTGCGACTGAGAGGACTCCGTACCCTGGCTAGAGCAATTCCAGCAAAGCTGGTCTCGATTTGCGTCCGGAATTGCCTCTTAACAAGGAACCAGAGCTTTTCCGGTGAACCTGATTCCACCGAAAAAGCTTTAGGCGACGAAACGTGACATGACCAGGGTATCCCGTGGCGGCAGGGAGTAAGGGCAGATAATTTCCAGCGGCACAACGATCTGCTGGGAATGCAGGTTGCCCTCCAGAACGCTTTCAAGGCAGTCGACCGCCTGCCGCAGAACGCTCCCCAGGTCTTGCGTCAGCAAGAAGTCGATAGCGCCGGCACGGATTTGCCGCTCGGTTGCCGGGTTGTATTCGTGCGCAATGAAGATCGTCTTGCCGATGCGCCCTCGTTCACGCAGGGCCTTGGCCACGCCTTCGTTGCCGCCGGCCGTGTTGTAGAGGCCATCGATGTCGGGGTGCTCTTCGAGCAGCGCCGAAATTGCCCGGTAAGCCGCCTGGTCGTTGTCGCCGTTCATCACCACGTCGACAACGCTGAACCAGGGAAAGCGTTGTCGGATGGTGGTCCGGAAGCCCATTTCCCGCTCTTCGTGACATCGATAGTAGACTGTGTCGACCATGAAGGCGACCTGCGCCGCGCTCTCCGGCGGAAAGCCACGTCCCATCAGGAATCCCGCCGTCTGCCCGGCGACCCGGTTATCGATGCCGACATAGGCGTGGCGCGCGATGAAATCTAGATCGGACTGGACGGCGACGATCGCCGCTCCACCCGCCCTCAGCGTCATGGTTGCGTTGGCGATTGGTGGCGCGTTCTTGGCAATGACGATCAAGCCGTCGGCCCCCGCTTGCCCAAGGATCGTTTCGGCTACCTGCTCGTTCGATACCGATACGCAGGGAATGACTGCGAGCGCAACGCCGCGCCGCTCGAATTCCGGCGCCAAGGCGGCACATTGGTCCACAATGGATTGGGCAAAGGCGTCGCCGGCTTGAACGACACAGACAAAGTTTCGTCCCCTCGACGAGCCTGCCCGGTGTTTGGCCTCCGAACTCAGCGTCAGATCCTGGATCGCCGCGTTGATGAGCGCCTGCGTCTTGGCCTGAACCCCGGAACGCCCGTTGAGCGCCCGATCGATCGTTGCTCGACTCAGGCCTGTAAGCCGCATGATGTCCTTGAGGGGAGGCCTCGAACGTTTCATCTGGGACGGTGCCTTTGCCGCATATGTCTGCCGGTGATGCAGTCATCCTGGCCAATGAGCTCATAAAGGTCAAACTATTATAATCTGATATGGAGTATTGCTCATTGCTTGAGGCATTTAAATCGAAAAAGCCGGTGCTTTCTCGGGATGAAAATTTCGCCTCAGATCGTGTGCAATTGCCTCACATGAGTTGACTGCGTGGCCCGGCGGCCGTTCCATATGTCTCATCAGTGGCGTTGTGGCCGGACCGAGAGGAAATGGCGGAGCCGCTGAGGCGATGGCGGGAGATGGGAGGAGACCTTCTCTTGCCGCGTCGGTCGGTCTGGCGACCTTGCATCGGTAGTGCCACGGCCCGCATTCGGGCGGTTGTCGGTCGATCTCGGGAGGGACGGCAGTCCTGCGAAAATTGATGGCGAGGGTTCCGTGCTGGCCGAGACTTGTCTCGACCGACGATGGCGCTCGCTTTCGCCAAACTGCATGGGAGGAGAGGAGTCCATGAGCGTTGGTCACGAAGACTACGTTCTCGAGATGCGGTCGATTACCAAGGCGTTTCCTGGCGTGCTCGCGCTCGACAAGGTGAGCCTCCGGGTGCGGCCTGCCAGCGTGCACGTGCTGGTCGGCGAGAACGGCGCCGGCAAGTCGACGCTGATGAAGGTGATCAGCGGCGAATACACCGTCGATGCCGGCGAACTTTATTTCGACGGCGTCCGGATCGAGGGCCAGGACACCAAGGCGGCGCTCGATCTCGGCATCGCCATGATCCACCAGGAACTGAGCCCGGTGCTCGACATGACGATCGCCGAGAACATCTTCCTCGGCCGCGAGCCGGTGCTTGCCGGCGCGCCGCGCCTGTCCGTGCTCGGCGACGTCGTCACCTTCGTCGACTACGGCAGGATGTACGCCGACACCCAGGCGCTGCTCGATCAGTTGGGGCTCAGGTATTCGCCGCGCCTGAAGATGCGCGAGCTGTCGATCGCCGGCATGCAGCTGATCGAGATCGCCAAGGCCATCTCGCGTCAGGCCAAGCTGGTGATCATGGACGAGCCGACCTCGGCGATCAGCGACACCGAGGTGGAGATGCTGTTCCGCCAGATCGCCGACCTCAAGGCCGAGGGCGTCGCCGTCATCTACATCACCCACAAGAT
>NZ_NQVN01000022.1 GCF_002770725.1 Pleomorphomonas carboxyditropha
TATATCCGCTACTACAACAATGACCGCATCAGGATGAAACTCAAAGGGCTGAGCCCCGTACAATACAGGACCCAGCCCTTAAATCGACCCAGCCTATGAAACCGTCCAACTTAATGGGGTCAGTTCACCAGCCCCGGCTTTTTTCTTTTCTTTCCACGAAAAAGGCCGGGCTCCGTGAACTGCCCGGCCTTTCGCATGTCCCCCAGCCAGCTCTCAAAAGCCCGAGAAGCGCCACTCGATGCGGTGGCGGTAGGTTTCGCCCGGGCGCAGCACGGCGCTCGGATAGCTCGGCTCGTTGGGGGCGTTGGGGAAGGTCTGCGGTTCGAGCGCGAAGCCGGCGTTCTTGATCTGCTCGGAGAAAGGCGCCTTGATCGCCGGCGTGAAATGCTCGCCGGTATAGAGCTGGATGCCCGGCTCGGTGGTCCAGACCTCGAGCGCGCGGCCGGTGACCGGCTCGATGGCGCGGGCGCCGAGGTGCAGCGCGCCGCGGCCGGCATCGAGCACGAAGTTGTGGTCGTAGGGGCCGGCGATCGGCCGCTTGTCGCGGAAGTCGAAGCGGGTGCCCACCACCTCCGCCAGCGGTCCGAGCGGGATCTTGTCGGCGTCGACGGGCGTGTAGCGGCTGGCCGGAATCTGCAGGAGATGGCCGAGGATATCGCCCTTGCCGAGGAGGTTCCAGTAGACGTGGTGCGTGAGGTTGACCACCGTCGGCCTGGTCGTGGTCGCCGTCATCTCCAGGAACAGCGTATGGCCGTCGAAGCCGTAGGCCGCGGTGACGCCCAGCGCGCCGGGATAGCCCATGTCGCCGTCGGGCGAATCGAGGCGGAACACCACCTGGCCTCCGGCCTTTTCCCCCTGCCACGCCAGGTGCCCGAAGCCGCTGGCGCCGCCGTGCAACTGCTTGGTCCCGTCGTTGGCCGGCAGCTTGTAGGCGACACCGTCGAGCGTGAAGCCGGCGCCGGCGATGCGGTTGGCATAGCGGCCGCAGATGGTGCCGGCCCAGCCGTCGCCATCGGGAGCGTCGAGACGGCCGGACGAGCCGATCACCGTCTGCACCGGCCCGCCGGAGCGCGTCGGAATGTAGAGCGCCACCAACTGGGCGCCGGCCGGGCTGAAGACGGCCTTGAGGCCGTCGCCGCCATCGAGCGTGATGAAGTCTTCCACCGGTTGTGTCATGCCTCTCTCCCCTACGCTCTCGCGGAGCAACTTTTCGATATCGGTCAATCTCGCTCAAGTTCTCGAAAAACAAAAGGTTTTTTAGGCGTTGATCTTTCGGCCGACTTTCAAGACCCGGAGGTTGTGGCATAGTCGCACCAACCCTCGCGTTCGGCCGCCATGGCGCGATTCGCGGGGGACCGCCGGCGGTTCTGCGGGGTGACCGATGACAGGAAGGACGGCTGTGAAGCGCTCGCGCCAGGATGAGATCGTGCGCGAGCTCGCCCATGAAATTATCGGTGGCCGCCGGCGCGAGGGCAGCCTTCTGCCGTCCGATGCCGAGCTGATGGCGCGCTTCGGCGTATCGCGGACGGTGCTTCGGGAAACGCTGAAGACACTGGCCGCCAAGGGCCTCATCCAGCCGAAAACCCGCGTCGGCACCCGCGTCGTCGAGCGGACGAACTGGAACCTGCTCGATCCGGACATGCTGCGCTGGCATCTCGATTGCGGCATCGGCCTGGAACTGCTCGCCCACCTGTCCGACGTTCGCCTCGCCCTCGAGCCGGTGGCGGCGTCGCTCGCCGCCCAGCGGCGGAGCATGACCGACATCGGCACCCTGGACGCCATCGTCGGCCGCATGGAGGCGCCCGAAGCCTCGCCCGAAGCCTTTGCCGCCGCCGATCTCGACTTCCACCTCGCCGTCGCCCGCCTCAGCGGCAATCCGTTCTTCCGGACGGCGTCGGCGCTGATCGAGGTGGCGCTGGCCGCCACCTTCGCCATCACCACGCCGGTCAACGATCCGACGGCCAAGGCCCTTTCCTGCGCCGCCCACCGCCGCGTCGTGACGGCCATCGCCGCCGGCGACGGCGAGGCGGCGGCCGCCGCCATCGTCGAGACGATCCGCGCCGGCGCGGCGCGGGTCGCGGCGGCGGCGGGCCGCTGACGACGCAATCAGCCGATCAGCACGGCCGGCTCCGGCAATCCGCGGAACGGCCCGTCGACCAGATAGGTCCAGCCGGCCTCCGGCTCGGCGGCGCGCTTTTCCGCGTCATAGCCCTCGTAGGCCGAGGTGACGATCAGGCGGTCGAGGCCCGGACCGGCGAAGGCCGGGCAGCTCACCTGGCGGGCCGGCAGCGAGATCGTCCGGACGACATGGCCGTCGGGATCGTAGGCATCGACGGCGGAGCCGCCCCAGCGGGCGTTCCAGAGCAGACCGTCGGCATCGACGGTGGCGCCGTCGGGCCCTCCCCCGCTCACCCGGCAGAATACCTGCCGCTCGCCCCGGGGCAGCCCGGTCGCCGGATCGAGGGCCTGTCGGTAGATGAGGTTCTCCGGCGTATCGGAAAAATAGGCGGTGCCGCCGTCGGGGGAGAAGGCGATGGCATTGGGGATGGTAAGTTCGTCGACGATCGGCCTGAGCTCACCGGCGCGATACCACCAGATGCGCCCGAATCCCGGCTCGAAGCGCCGGCCCATGGTGGAAATCCACAGCGCGCCCGCAGGATGCACGGCGCCGTCGTTGCTGCGCGTGCCGGGGCGGTCGTCCCAGAACGGCCGAAGCTCGGTCAACGCGCCATCGTCGATGGATCGCAGATGAAGGCCGCCGTCGCTGGCGATCAGGTGCCGGTCCTCATCGACACGGGCGGCGACGGTGGCGTGGAAGGGCAGGTCGTGGATGCGGGGCGCCGCGTCGTCGAGCCCCATTTCCAAGAGCTTGCGCTCGAGGATATCGAACCAGAACGCCCTGGCGCGCCCGGCGTGCCAGCTTGGCCCCTCGCCCAGATGGCAGGCATGGCTGGAGAGGACGGAAACCCTGGACATGCGTGCCTCTCCCCTATTCGTGCGGCCAGGCCCGGAACAGCGCCGTGGCCTCGGCCTCGGCGTTGAGCGCGGCGAGGCGTGGATAGTCGGCCAGCGTCACGACGTCGGGCACCATGGCGGCGATGAAGGTTGCCGCCACCGCCAGCGTGATGCCGGCCTCGCTCAGCGGCGGTCCCAGCAGCCAATCGGCGCCGGCGATGTCGGCCTCGATCGCCGAAAGCGCCGCCCCGAGCTGGCCGGCGACGCGGTCGAGCCAGGGCTGGTGCTGCTTTTCGGCCGGACGGAGCTGGCGCTCGTAGACGGTCTGCACCGCCTTCTCGCAGGCGGCGAGGCCGAGGCCGGTGAGGCGAACGTCGAGGGCGGCGAGCCCCAAGTCGACCGGTCCGAGCGTCCGCCCGCCGGCGAGCGCCTTCAGGGCGTAATCGATGATCAAGGTGGAATCGAGCAGCACGACGCCGTCGCCGGTGACCGCCGTCGGCGCCTTGACCACCGGGTTGATGGCGGCGAACGCGTCGTATTGCCGGAACACCGAAAGCGGCTCGTGGGAAAAAGGAATCTCGAGGGCGGCGAGCGTCAGCGCGGTGCGGCGCACGTAAGGCGAATCGAGCATGCCGATCAGGCGCATGGCAAACCTCGGAAAGGAAGCGGATCGCGATCCGCATGAAACGCCCGGCCAGCTTAAGGCAAAAGCCCGGCGGATCGAAGCGGGCTTTCGCGGCGCGGGGTCGGTTTGGAAGGGCGTCAGCCGCCGGCGGCGCGGCGCTCTCTTTCCAGCGCGGCCGGCGACACCACCAGTTCCGGCAGCGCCGCCGGACGACCGAAGTAATAGCCCTGGAAGCGCTGGCAGCCGGCCGCCTTCATCAGGAGATACTGCTCCTCGGTCTCGACGCCTTCGGCCAGGACGCGGGTGCCGAGCGCGCGGGCAAGCTCGGTGATCGCCGTGACAAAGGTCATGTCGACATCGCTCGATCCGGCGGCGTGCACGTAGCTCTTGTCGATCTTCAGGCAGTCGAAGCGGAATTTCCGCAGGTATTGCAGCGAGGCGAAGCCGGAGCCGAAGTCGTCGAGGACGATCATCACGCCGGCCGCCCTCAGCCCCTCGAGATTGGCGCGCTCCACCGAACCGAAGTCGAGGAAGACGGTCTCGGTGATCTCCAGCACCAGGCGGGTGGCCGGCAGGCCCGCCGCCTGGAGTTCGCCGGTCACGAAGGCGGCGAAGCCGGGCTGCTTCAACTGGACGGCCGAGACGTTGATGCCGAACTGATACTGGCCGTAGCGGACGGCGTCGCGGATGACGCGGCGGATCACCCACTCGCCCACTTCCTCGATCAGCGTCGACTGCTCGGCGACCGAGATGAATTCCGCCGGCGGGATGGTGCCGCGCAGCGGGTGATGCCAGCGGATCAGCGCCTCGAAGGCCGTCTGCTCGACGCCATCGGCGGCGACGATCGGCTGATAGTGCATGTCGAGCTGGTTGAGGTAGATGGCGGCCCGCAGCTCGCGGGCCAGCAGCCGGGTATAGCGGTCGTCCACCAGCATGCGGGCGTTGTAGGACAGCACCGTGCCGCGCGCCTGCTTGGCCTTGTAGAGGGCGAGGTCGGCGAGATTGACCAGCTCGAGGGCGATATGCGTGTCGTCGGGCGCCATGGCGATGCCGGCCGTCGCCGACAGGCGCATGGTGCGGCCATTGATCTGCACCGGCTGGCGCAGCCGGTCGAGCAGCGCCTTCACCGCCTGCACCACCTCGCCGCGCGAGGCGCAGTCGGTGAGAAGCAGCGCGAACTCGTCGCCGCCGAGCCGGCCGACCACCGCCCCGGGCAGTTCGTCGTGGCAGATGCGCACCAGTTGGGCCAGCGCCTCGTCGCCGGCGGCGTGACCGAACGTGTCGTTGAGCGCCTTCAGATGGTCGAGGTCCAGCATCACGTAGGCGTGCCGGCGGTCGTCGGCGATCTGGACGCGCCGGCGCAGTTCGTCGAGAAAATCGGCGCGGGTCAGCGCCGAGGTGACGGGATCGATGCGAGCCGAGCTTTCGGCGTGCGCCTCGCCCTGCATCAAGGCCAGGCTCTTGCGCACCAGAACGAAGCCGATGACGACGATCAGCAGGAGGAGCATGGTCTCGGATACAAGGCCGGCCAGCAAGCTCGGCTGCCACGAAGAGGGCAGCGCACCATGCAGGGCGAGCATCAACGCCAGTGCAATGGCAAGACAGGATGCTGCCAGCGCCCCCACCAGCAACGAAACGCGCCGGCTGACGCTCAGCGCGGTTTGAAGTTGTTTTCCGAGCGCCATCCTTCACCTTTATGCCTAGGCAAATTTAACGCGCCCATATGAATTTTTCGCAAATCCCAAGTGGCGATTTTGAAAGGACCGGGCGGAAGGTAAACGCTGGCGTCGGTTGGGCCGGAAGGCTTGGCCTTGTTGAGCCGCGCATAAAATTCGGACGGCTCCACGGCAATGGAGCCGTCCGCACCGGCGCGCGCCGCCCGAGGGAGGGGAACTGGCGCGTCCCGATAGGAAACCGAATTGACAGGCCATGCGTCAGGCGGCTTTTACGGCCGCCTGGTTGGCCGAACCTTCGGCGATCTTCGTCAGGCCGGCATCGGTGGCCTCTTCCTCGGCGAGGGTCTCCTTCAGGAGCTTGGCCGCCTGCTTCTGGCCGATCAGTTCGGCCCAGCGGCACATGGTGCCGTAGCGGGCGATCTCGTAGTGCTCGACCGCCTGGGCGGCGGCGATCAGGCCGGCGTCGATGGCCTCCGAGCCGGCAAATTCCTCGAGCACTTCCTCGCCTTCCTCGATGATGCCTTCGATGGCCGGACAGGTCTTGCCGCGTGCCGGCTTGCCGATCAGTTCGAACACCTGCTGCAGGCGCTCGATCTGCATCTCGGTTTGCTCACGATGTTTCTCGAAGGCGGCCCGCAGCTCGGGCGACTGGGCGCCACGCGCCATTTTCGGCAATGCCTTCAGGATCTTGCGCTCGGCGTAATAGATGTCCTTGAGCATGTCCTGAAAAAGATCGTCAAGCGATTTGGTTTTCATGGCTTCACCTCCGCACTCTGGAGAAAGGTTGCGCGCTTCAACCGGGGGCGAGACGAATTGTTCCCGGCTCGCCGGCAGGCCGATCGCCGCCGCGCGCATGGCCGGCCCGCGGGAACAATCGCCGCCCTCGGCGATTTCACCACCTCAGCACTCCGGACCGGAACCACTCGGCCGCAGCTTCATCGGCAACGTGCGGCGACCCTCTGAATCGCCACTCAACACGGAGGTGAATGATGAGCTCCCCTTCCGGGAAATCCCCCCGCTATCGCGACTATCCGAAGCCGCCCTTTCCCGAGCAGACGCAGGAGCTGCCCGGCAGCTTCAAGCCGATGGATCCGCCGCCCGACCACGGCGAGCAGAGCTGGCGCGGCGCCGGCCGGCTCGAAGGCTCGGTCGCCCTGATCACCGGCGGCGACAGCGGCATCGGCCGGGCCGTCGCCATCGCCTTTGCCCGCGAAGGCGCCGACGTCGCCCTGTCCTTCCTGAAGGAGCGGGAGGATGCCACCGACACGGCCCGCCTCGTTACCGAAAGCGGCCGCCGCTGCCTTCAGATCGCCGGCGACATCGCCGATCCCGCCCATTGCCGCGAGATCGTCGAGAAAGTGGTGGCGGAATTCGGCCGCATCGACATCCTGGTGAACAACGCGGCCCATCAGGACACCTTCGAAACGCTGGACGCCATTTCCGACGAGGAATGGCAGCGCACCTTCGCGGTGAACATCCACGCCATGTTCTATCTGGCCAAGGCGGCGGTGCCGCACATGCAGCCGGGCGCGGCGATCATCAACACCGCCTCGATCAACGCCGACGCGCCCAATCCCGGCCTGCTCGCCTATGCCACCACCAAGGGCGCGATCCAGAACTTCACCGGCGGCCTGGCGCAACTGCTCGCCGAGAAGGGCATTCGCGTCAACTGCGTCGCCCCCGGCCCGGTGTGGACGCCGCTGATCCCGGCCAGCATGTCGGGCGAGAAGACCTCGAAGTTCGGCACCAACTACCCGATGAAGCGGCCGGCGCAGCCGGTGGAGCTCGCTTCGGCCTACGTGATGCTGGCTGAACCGATGTCGAGCTACGTATCCGGCGCCACCGTCGCCGTCACCGGCGGCAAGCCGCTGATCTGAGGCGGGCGGGCGTCCTCGCCGCAACCGCCGGCCCGCGCCGGTTTCGTCACCGAAACGCCGGGGCGCGGGCCTTTTCCCGAACTCGTCCGAAGGCCTTCATCGTCATGCGTCCCGCCGGACGCGGAGCGACGGTCCGGTCTTTCGGTCTCGCGTCGGAGCGTCCGAAAACCGGATTCCACTTTTCGCTCCGATGCCTTAGCCGCTCCGCCGCCGGAACAATCGGCCGACCTGCTTGTTGTTGATCGAGACCGGCGCTCCCGACGCCGGCAATCAGCAGAGGAGGCTGGACGATGGCATACGGACGAAACGATCGCGACTTTTCCTCTCGCGACCAGGATGACGATCGGCAGCGGCTGGCCGGCCGCTGGACCCAGGACGAGGATACCGGCTACCTGCGCCGGCGTTTCGAGGATTACGGCCAGGGCGACGAATCCTATCGCGGCGGCCGCGACCAGGAGCGCCGGGATTACGACGACCGGCGGAACTGGGGCGAGTCCGGCGGCTACTATGGCGAAGCCGGTCGGAACCCCGACAGGAGCGGCGGCCACGCCTTCGACTTCGCCCGCCGCTCCGGCGGCTCTCCCGACCGGGGCGGCTACCGATCCTTTGCAGCGCAGGATCGGTTCAACGGTCCCGAGGGCTACGACGTGCGCTCAAGCGGCGGGTTCGACCGCGGCTACGGCGATCGCGGCGACCAGGGAGCTTCCGGCGGCTCGCCGCGGGGCGGATGGCCCCGGAAAGGCAACTGGATCAGCCGTTACGTCGCGGCCGAGGGACGCGCCGACGAAGGGCGTTCCGCCGCGCGCGCCGGTGCCGGTTCGTTTCGCGGCAAGGGCCCCAAGGGCTATGTCCGCTCGGACGAACGAATCAAGGAGGATGTCAGCGATCGCCTCAGCGACGACGACACGCTGGACGCTTCCGACGTCACCGTCGAGGTCAGCGGCGGCGAAGTGACGCTTTCCGGCTATGTCGACTCGCGGCAGGCCAAGCACGTCGCCGAGGACTGCGCCGAGCAATGCGTCGGTGTCAGCCACGTGCAGAACAATCTTCGGGTGCGCGCGGTCTCGGACGCCGAACGGGGCTCGACAGGCTCGGAAACCGGGCAATCCACCGACAAGGCGAAGCCGGTGGACTTCTAGGGCATCGGACCGAAAAGTGGACTCCGGTTTTCGGAAAATCCGATGCGACAACAAAGAAATAGATCGTCGCCGGCCCGGACCGCTTGCGCGGACCGGGCCGGTCGAGGGGCGTGCAGGAAAGCCGCACTCGTCGGGTTTATGAGAAATCCCGGTTTCGCGGTGCTTCGTCAGGTAATAAGGTTTTCAGATGGTGTATCTATGCTGTAGCGATCATGTGCCCGACCGATCCCTTCTCCGTTGACCCAGGTGGCGAACCAGCGCCGGAAAACGACCTGTCCTTCTTGCGGACGGCCGCGCGGCGCCTGATAGACGCCATCGCCGCCGAGCCGGTGCCCGAACGCTTGCGCGGCCTGGCGATCGAGCTCGGCAGGGCGCTCGATCACCAGCGTCGGACAGGGGCGGAGGAGGACTCGGCGCCGCAAGGCTGAGCCGCCGAACCGGCAGAAGACACACCCTTTTCAAATGGCTTGCCGCCACGCGACGCGTGGCGGCCTGTTTTTTTGCGGGCGATCGACAGCCGGCCGCCTCACCGGCGAGCGGGAAGGCCGGCCTCGTCGCGGGCGAGGAAGATCCGCGTCGTCTGGTCCAGGTGATCGAACAGCCAATCGGCCATGTCCTGCTCCTCGGCAAGATTCTGCTCGAAGACGGGAATCGCCGTGGTGTCCTCGAGGACCGAGGCGGTGGAGATCAGCACCTTGTAGGCGGAGATTTCCATCTGTTCGAAGGTGTAGCTGGCCATGGCGCCCTTGACGACCTCGTCGTCGGCGAACATGCCGCTCAGCGCCTGCCCGAGGGCGGAGGCCTTGCCGAGCGTGTCCTTTACCACGGAGGCGCCGCTGTCGCGGCCTTCCAGCAGCTTGCGGAGAGCCTCGGCCTGCCGTTGGGTCTCCGTCACATGCTGCTCTATCCGCGCGCACAGGACCGGGTAGTTCTCGAGGCGCGACAGCATGCCGCGCATCATGGTGAGGGCCTGCTCCTCCATGGCATGGGCATCACGAAGCCATGCCAGATAGTGTTCACGGATATCGTCCATTGGTCTCGCCCTCCTGGGATATGGCGACAAACTCTCGTCACGCGTCTCGGGAGGAAGGAGAGAGGCCGCCTCGCTTTCAGATCGTCCGCGCTCCAGGCGGACCGTTGCGGCTACCGCTCCCGCATCCTTACGGCATGTGAAGAATCCAACCGACAACGGCGGGAGAAGTTCCGTCCTCCTGACCCCGTCGTCGAAAATCGGCGCAGGATCATTGGTCTGGCTAGATTTCTTCACCGAGGGCGGCGCGCAGCATCCGGCGCCCGCGATTGATGCGGCTCTTGATCGTGCCGATGTCGCAATCGAGAATCTCGGCGGCGTGGGCGTAGCTCTCCTCGAGCACCACCACCAGCACGATGGCTTCCCGATAATGGACGGGCAGTTGCTCCAGGGCGCGCTCCAGCTCGTTGATCCGCACCTGCCACTCCTGATGCGCCGAGACCGCCGGCTGCTGCGACGCGCAGTCCTCGTCGCCCGTCCGCTCCCTCGCCCGCTTGATGCAGTTGGAATAGAAGCGGTTGCGCATGATGGTGAACAGCCAGGCCCGCAAATTGGTGCCGGGGGTGTAGCTGGATATGTTTTCGATGGCTCTCAGCAGGGTTTCCTGCACCAGATCGTCGGCATCGGTGGCGTTGCCGCACAGGGAGCGCGCAAAGGCACGCATGGCAGGCAAATAGGTAAGAATATCATCGGACATCATGATGCGCTTTGAGTATCGAGCCGATGTGAAACCAAGCGGGCGCTCCCGAAGAGGCCACCAGCTTAATCGGATGGAACACCCCCAACTGAATTCCTCAGATACGAAACGGTTCCGTCGCCCGTCCCTTGCGTGCCGATTTTGATGCCGGACGCCGAGGACGGGCGGCACGGGCCGGTGGTTCGACGAACGGCTTGGGAACTATTGCCGCTACGGAACGTTGAACAGCCGGAGCCGAGATGTCGCAGACGCCGTCTCCGCCCTTCTCCAAAGTCGCCGGCCGGTTGCCGTCTCCCGGCTCCGCTTGACCGGTACTGACCCCAACGTCCGAGGAGATCCCGATGAAGCTCGCCTCACTCTGCATGGCCACGGTTATCGCCTTCGGCGGTAGCGCGCTTGCCCAGACGACCACGCCGGCGCCGGACGATCCGGCCGCGCCCATCGCGCCGACCGAGCCGGCAACGCCCGCTCCCGATCCGGCGGCTCCCACGGCGCCGAACACGCCGCCGGCGCAGACGACACCGTCCGACGAAAACCTGACGCCGGGCGCCAACAGCTTCACCGAAGCGCAGGCCCGCTCCTGGCTCGAGGATGCCGGCTACACCGACGTCAGCGGCCTCGTCCAGTCCGAGGACGGCATCTGGCGCGGCCACGCCCGCCGCAACGGTGCGACCGTCAGCGTCGGCGTCGACTACAAGGGCACCATCAGCACGGATTGAGGCGCCGCCTCCATCCCGAACGAAAATTCCGACCAACTGGGAAGGATAGCATCATGAGCACCCATACCCGACTTTACGACACGTGGTCAGACGCCATGGTGGTGGTGGACAGGCTCCGCGCTGCCCGAATTTCCAATGACGACATTTCCGTCATTTCGCCCGAAAGCGACGAGAACCGCGTCAGCGACGGCGCCGAGGCCACCGCGGCCGGCTCCGGCATCGGCGCCGTGCTGGGCGGCGGCGCCGGCGCGCTCGCCGGTGTCGGCCTGCTGGCCATCCCCGGCCTCGGTCCGATCGTGGCGACCGGCTGGTTCGTTTCGACCCTGGCGGGTCTCGCCGCCGGCGCGGTCGCCGGCGGCGTGGCCGGCGGCATCGTCGATGCGCTGACCAGCTCGGGCCTGTCGTCCGAGGAGGCGCAGGTCTACGCCGAGGCCATCCGCCGCGGCGGCACGATGGTCACCGTGCGTGCCGACGACAGTCAGGATGCGCTGGTGGCGCGCCTGCTCGACGAGACACCGCCCGTCGACATCGCGGAGCGGGAACGGGTTTATCGCGAGAGCGGCTGGACCGGCTACGACCCGGACGTGGTGCCGCCGGTCGATGATCCGACGCGTCGCCCGCCGCTGATCTGATGCGTTTGCCTTTCGGCAAAAGTTGAACGCTGCCGTCCCTTCGGCCTCTCACCGAGGCCGCAGCGGGCGGCAGTGCTTTATCGCGAACCGCCGATTGCGCGATCCAACTGCTGCCGGCCGTCGCCGTGGCCGCCAGTCGGCCGTTCGGATCGCTCGCTCTCCCACATGATATTTAGCCGGCTTTTGATCGTAAGGGCGAACGGCTGTTCCACCGCGGGAGGGAACCCCGAGGCGCATGAAACGTTGACACTCGTCACCGGCCACTTCCCGGTATTTCCGTCTTTTCCGGCTTTCGATCCCGCCGTTCGGGAGGATTTCATGCGCCCAGAGTTCTTCGCAGGCGCCGACCGTCTCGACGCCATCCGCCGGGCCAATCGCCGCCGGCCCGTTTCGGTCGTCGAGGCCTTCGATCTCACGCCGCACATGCGCCGGGTGATCCTCCGGGAACTGGCGCCCTCCCCTGACGGGCCGGCAGGCGACGAGCCGGCGCGGCCGGCAGAGTGGATCAAGCTGCACGTGCCGTTTTCCGGCAGCGGTCGCAAGCACGGCCGCGCCTATACCATCCGCCAGCGGGCGGGCGGCACGCTCACCATCGACATGGCCGTCCACGGCGGTCTTTGTGCCGGTTGGGCCCGGCAGGCCCGCCCCGGCGACCGAGCGGAAATCTCCGGGCCGCGCCGGGGATTCAAGCTGGCCTGGCCACCCGGCGAGGTGCTGATGGGCGCCGACGAAACCGGCCTTGCCGCCGTCGCCAGCATCCTCGCCGGCCTGCCGCGCCAAACGCGAGGCGCCGTCTGGCTGGAGGTTCCCGACGAAGGCGATATCCAGCCGCTCGACGCGCCGCCCGCCGTCGCCATCCGCTTCCTGCCGCGCCGGACGGAGGCGCCCGGCCAGCCGCTGATGCGTGCGATGCGCGAGGCGCCGGTGGCGCCGGCGACGACGGTCTGGGTGGCGGCCGAACGCACCGCCGCGCTGGAGCTGCGCGAGCACTTCGAAGCGGCGCTGCCCGGCGAGCGGGTCTACACCTCCGGCTACTGGCGCCTGCCATGCGGCGTGCCGAGGTGAAGCAGGCTCACGGCCCGGCGAGGCCGCGCTGGCGCAGCCAGTCCCGCATTTCCGAGATTTCGCGCGTCTGCGTATCGATGATCTCGCGGGCGAAATGCTGGTTCTGCGGGTCCTTGCCGAATTCGAGCACGGTTTCCGCCATGTCGATCGCCCCCTGATGGTGCGGGATCATGCCGCGCACGAAGGCGACGTCCGGATCGGGATCGGCGATGCCGCTCATCATCGGACCGTGCATGCGGTCCATGGCGGCGCCATAGGCGGCCCCGGCGCTCACCGCATCGGCAACGCCGTCGCTCATGCCGGTGACGCCGTGCGGATGCTCGGCGTTCGGCGTGTGGGTGAGACGCTCGACCGGTGCGGCGCCGACGTTGCCCTGCGCGCCGTAGATGGCGATGTGCAGGCCCCAGTAACCGGCAACGAAGACGACCAGCGCCGCCGCGAGGCCGGCCGGCACGCCGGCGAGCGCCCTTTTCACCGCCGGCAGGAAATGCACCTCGCGGGTGCGGTCGGCGGCGATCGCCACGATGATCGCCATGATCAGCGCGTGGCCGATCAGGTCGACGCGGCCGAAGGGATAGACGGCGGCATTGAAGATGACGAACAGGGCGATGGCCGACAGCCGGCGCACCAGCGGTGTCCAGATCAGGCCGAAGCCCATGGTGAACTCGGCGACGCCGGCCATCGGAATGAAGACGTCGCGCGGCATGCCGAAGGTCAGGAACGGCTTTTCCACGACCAGCGGATAGAACCAGTCGGGATAGGCGAACTTTTCGAGGCTCGACCACATCAGTGCGATGGCGACGCCCCAGCGCAGCACCTCGAAGCGGCGTTGGCGCCAGTCCGGATTCGGCAGCGCCTCCAGCACCAGGTAGCCGGCGACGCCGACGCCGAGCGCCAGATAGTCCAGCAGATGGAAGATGTCGTAATCGCGGAGCGCCAGCAGCCACAGGCCGATGATGCCGGCGGCGGCGAGCGGCTGGGTACGGCGCGAGAAGATCAGCGCGGCGATCAGCAACTGCATCCACGACACCCATTCGGCCGGCGTCTTGAGGTCGGGCGTCAGATAGACGCCGCCGATGGCGAAGATGGCGACGAAGAAGGCGCCGATGACCACGCGGACGAAATCGTCGAGCCGCAGCCACAGCGGATTGGTGGCGCGGTCGAGGCCCTGCAGGATCACTTCGCCGGCCGGCGAGCGCTCGACCAAGCGGGTGGCGATGAAGAAGACCAGCACGAGGACGATGCCGGTCCAGAACCAGGCGTTGGTCAGCGTCGCCGACACCGGCTGCGGCGGCGCGCCGACAATATAGGGCGCGAACCATTTGACGTGGGCGACGGCGGGCGAGGCGGCGAGCAGCGGCAGCACGGCCGCGCCGATAAGCGGTAGGGTGCTTCTAGAGGGAAATGGCATTCTCATCGCAGCTCTCCATCGACACGCGGGCTCACGCCTTCCAGCGTCCCGACTGCGCGGACGACATCTGTTGTCCCGACCGGCCACCAACAGCCCAGTTTCAGCCGGAGCACGACCCCAAGTGATCGTCCACGTTGCCCACAGCTCGATTTATCGATAACTTGAGAATAATTCTCAAGTTAGCATTACACCGCACTTGATTAGAATCATTCCTAGTAGCGGGAGGTCCGGAAACCCTAGATCGTCGTGCGTCCTGACGGACGCAAGATGACGATCTAGTCCCTTGTCGTTGCATCGGATTTTCCGAAAACCGGAGTCCACTTTTCGGTCCGGTGCTCTAGTGTTGCTTTGCGAGCAGGCCCGACGCCAAGGCCAGAAAAGCCTCCTGCGCTTTCGGCAGCACGTCTTCCGGCTTGTCGCTGGCGGCGATCCAAAGCGCAGCGTTGAGAGCGGCCCCACTGACGAGTCGCGCCGCCGCCTCCGCATCGAGCGGTTTCACCACTCCCTGTTCGACGAGGCGCTCCATCGCTTGCCTGGTGGCTTGCAGGCAGCGGCTCTGGCTCGGCCATTGCGAGGGATCGCCAAGTACCGCTGGGCCGTCGAGGAGAACGATGCGCTGGACCTCGGGATTGAGCGCCATTTCAATGTAGGCGGCGCCCTCCGCCAGCATACCTTGCCAATCGTCGCCCGACCGAGACCCAATCTCTTGGGCGCGCGAGGCCATTTCCGAGTCGATCTGATCGACGACGGCGGCGAGGAGGCCGCGCTTGTCGCCGAAGTTATGGTAGAGCGCACCGCGCGTCAGTCCGACACTGGCCGTCAGCTCGTCCATGGAGGCGGCGGAATAGCCCTTTTCTGCGAATGCCTTTCGGGCGGCCGCGACGAGCTTGGCGCGGTTCTCCTCCATGGTCTCTAGACGTCGCTTAGCCATTCTTCACGCCCATATTCACATACGTTCCGTATATCAACTTGACATACGCAGCGTATGCGGATTAGCTCACATACGCAGCGTATATCAAACGATGGAATGCGAGAAGCTCCCGTGACGGCGGCGAGCCTGCCCAACCCCAGCAATAATCAATGGAGAGATCGAAATGGCCCAACGCGACGCCGTCTTCCCAGCCAACCGACACGCGCTCTATGAAGAGCACGGCTATTCCGCCGCGATCCGCACGGGCGACCTGCTGTTCGTATCCGGACAGGTGAGCAGCCGCGCCGACGGATCGCCGGAGCCGGACTTCCGCCGCCAAGTCGAACTGGCCTTCGAAAATCTCGGCGCGACGCTGCAAGCGGCCGGCTGCACTTTCGACGATATCGTCGACGTGACGACCTTCCACACCGACCCGGAAAACCAGTTCGCGGCGATCATGGCCGTCAAGCAGCAGATCTTCAGCCAGCGCCCCTACCCCAACTGGACAGCCGTCGGCGTGAACTGGCTCGCCGGCTTCGATTTCGAGATCAAGGTGATCGCCCGGATTCCCGCTGCGGCAGAGGCGTGACGCCCGGAGCTCCGGGCGCATCGTGGCCGTGACGCGATCGGCCTTCCGGTGCGCTGTAGGGGAGAGAAATTGACCGCTTGTTCCCGAACAGATCTAGGCAGGTGTCTTCCTGTGCCGCAGCTTGGCACCATTGCCGCGTAGGCAAAAAGAAACCCCGCCGAAGCGGGGTTCAATCGGACACCAAAGCGCTATGCTCAGTCGAGCTACGCGGCAATCTTGTGCCAGCCATCCTGCTCTTTTCTGAGCCGAAGTTCATGCTCCGCAATCTCCGCATCCAACTTTGTTATACGGTTGATGATCGCGGAGAACTCAGTGTTGCCATCCAGATAGTTGATATAGGCGAGGCGAAGCAGACGCTCGGCAGACTTATTGGCAACTGCTTTGTCTCGGCCCTTTTCCCATTTCGCGACGGCTTGTTCGGTAACTCCTAGAATGGCTCCGAGGGACTTTTGCGAAAGGTCGAGCTCGACCCGCAAAAACCTGAATTCAGCACCATTGAGCGTACGCGGCTGGGCAACTAGCCAGCGACCAATTGCCTCGTGAAGACCACGAACATTCTTGAACGAGATCAGCTCGCCGTAGCTCGGGTGGTTTTCGATGATGTAGCCGTCTTCCAGCCACACATTATCGAGGCCGGATTCGGTGTAGTGATAGCTCATTACCCGCTCCTTAAGGCTCGTACGCAGTCACGACGATAACCTGTTTTTCCCATTCAATCGCTGCAACGACGATCAGCTCTTGTCCCGCCATATGCCGGTAGACTTCGCTTTCCCAATTCCCGAAACTGTTTACACTCGGGTCAGTTTGCACAGTCCCTTTCAGCAGGCACTTCTCAATTTGCGCCGGCGAGATATGGCGCTCCGGATGGTCGCGTTTCAAATGTCCCGAGATCTTGACGCATCCCGCTTCGACAAGCGCTACGATGCGTGCTTTGAATTGATCTCGCGACAATCGAGATGGCTGTCGCTGTTGCAGATCGACGACGTTTGACACCACGTACCATCCAGCGTCATTGATTGCCTATCCATTATATAGGTAGAGCCTAACAGTCAATGAATAGCCGAGATGCAATTTTGCAGTTGGATTGGATTTGACCGGATTACGACGCGAATTCCGTATTGGAAGTTTCACCGCTTTTTTACGCGTCACCAGCGCGAATTCGGCTCTCGAAATGCGGCGCGAATTGCGCATTAGAATTTTCACAGCTCGCTAGCGCGCGTCCGTGTCGAATGCGGATATCGAATTACGAATTCAAAATTCGCCACTCCTATCGCGTCACGAGCGTTGATTGCGTAGCGTCCGCCTCGAATGGTGCCCGTCAGAACGATTGACGATGCAAAGCTAGCAGGCTGGGACAGTCTCGGCATTTGGTGCCGGGGGCGCTACACAACGTATGCCTCTCTTGGCGCCTGTTGAGGCTGACGAGATCCTGTTCGCGTTCGCTATTCAAGATATGGAATGCGTCCTGTGAGGGAGCAGTTCTATTGGCGCGGCGGCAGGAATGCGACGGAGGCGTTTGAGAAGACGATTCTGGAGACCACGGGCCGAACCTACAGCGCACTTCGGTGTGAACGAAGTGCCCACTTATGGCGCCCAAGCGCGCGGCGAAAGGTGGAGCAAAAGAGGGAAAGCAAGCGACACAAACGTCACTAAGTTATTGTTTTATCGTCACTTAATTGAAAAAATGGTGCCTGAGGGCGGAATTGAACCACCGACACTACGATTTTCAGTCGCATGCTCTACCAACTGAGCTACTCAGGCACTTGCCGCGTTCCATCGGGCGTTTGGTCGCGTCCCAACGGCGAAGCTCCGGCCTTATAGATAGTCCGCGCCGGCCTGTCCAGTGGGTTTGGCGGGAAAAATCAATTACGCCGGCAAGGCGGGGAAAGGCGAGTTCTTTCAAAGGCGAAGCCCTGTCCCGGCCGTGTGGGTTTCCCCGGCCCGCTCAGGCGCGGTCGTCGCCCTCGTCGGGCGCCGGAAGATCGTCGTCCTCGACGACCGGGATCGAGTAGGCGCCCTTCAGCCACCTGTTGAGGTCGACGTCCTTGCAGCGCTTGCTGCAGAACGGCTTGAAGGCCGGATCGGTCGGCGCGCCGCAAACCGGGCAGCGGCTGCCCTTTTTGGCGGCCATCAGGCGATCGCTCCTTCGGCCCAGCGCGTCCGCACCGGATAGCGCGCCGATTCGAGCAGATGGGCGGCCTCGTGGAGCGGCAGGCCGACCACCGACGAATAGGAGCCGGACACCGAGGCGACGAAGGCGCCGGCAAAGCCCTGCACGGCATAGCCGCCGGCCTTGCCCTGCCATTCGCCGGAGGCGAGATAGTCGGCCATTTCCTGCGACGACAGGCGCTTGAAGCGGATGCGCGTCTCGACCAGCTTTTCCCTGAGCCCGGACGGCGTCGCCAACGCCAGGCCGGTGAACACGCGGTGCGACCGGCCGGACAGCAGCGCGATGCAGGCTTCCGCGTCGGCGAAGGTCTCGGCCTTCGGCAGGATGCGGCGGCCGACGGCGACCACCGTGTCGGCGGCCAGCACCAGCACCTCGCGGCCGGGATAATCCTGAAGCGGCACGCGGAGAGCGGCCACCTCGGCCTTGGCGCGGGCCAGGCGGCGGGCAAGCCGGCGCGGCAACTCGGCGCGGCCGGGGGTCTCGTCGACGTCGGCCGGCAGCAGCAGGTCGGGGGCGATGCCGAGCTGGTTGAGCAGCGCCACGCGGCGCGGGCTCGCGGACGCCAGGACCAGGACGGGACGATCGGTCATCGGGCTCACCCTAGAGCATGTCCGGCGAACTCTGATTCGCCAGAAATTCTCTAACTGTTTTTTTCACCGCAATTTCGGACGCAAAACCGGTTCCCACTTTTGCTGAAATTGCTCTCGGCGGCTCGGCACGGAGACGGCCGCCCGCATCCCGGATCGGGTCGGGGCGGTTCGCCGCCTCCCTTTACCGCTCACTTGAAGCGATAGGTGATGCGGCCCTTGGTGAGGTCGTAGGGCGTCATCTCGACCAGCACCTTGTCACCGGCCAGCACGCGGATGCGGTTCTTGCGCATGCGGCCGGCGGTGTGGGCGATGATTTCGTGGTCGTTCTCGAGACGAACGCGGAAAGTCGCGTTGGGCAGAAGTTCCGAAACGACGCCTGGAAACTCCAGGACTTCTTCCTTGGTCATGCGGGCATTGATCCGTTTTCGGGAATTGGTGGCGGATAACTATCCGAAATGCGCCGCAAAATAAACCACCCCGGCCGAAAAACGCTGAGAAAAGCGAGCGGATGGCCGGCCGCGGCGATCGGCGGCGCGCCGATCAGTCGTTGTCCGCCGCCGCCCCCTCCTCCCGGACGTCTTCGCGGCGCGCTTCGAACGACGGTTTCCAGCCGAGTCGCGCCTTGATGCGGGCCATCAACTGGTCGCGGACGGCGCGGTATTCGTCGAGAATATGCTCGCGCGAGCCGGTGGCCAGCGTCGGATCGGCGGTGGGCCAGTATTCGGCCTCCACCGAATTGTAGCGCGTATATTCGAGCGCCTTGTGGTGGGCTTCCGGGGCGAGCGATATGATCAGGTCGAAGTTGCTGTCCTCGAGGTCTTCGAAGGTCTGGGGACGGTGGCGGGAGATGTCGAGGCCGATCTCGTCCATCACCGTCACGGCGAAGGGGTCGAGCTCGCCGCGGCGGGCGCCGGCGGAGTCGACGAAGATCCTGCCGGGAAACAGATGACGGGCGATGGCCGCCGCCATCGGCGAGCGCACCGCGTTGAACGAACAGGCGAACAGCACCGCACCGGGCTGCTTCACCTCCGTCGCTGTGTCCACCTCGTCCGTCATGGGCCTCCCATCAGGCAACCCGAGCCTCGGCTTCCGCCTCAGCCTTTCCAGTGCAATACGGCGATCAGCGTGAACAGGCGCCGCGCCGTCAGCTTGTCGATGACGATCTTGTCCGCCAGCTTGTCGGCGAGGATCTGGGCGCCCTCGTCGTGCAGCGCCCGCCGGCCCATGTCGATCGCCTCGATCTGGCTGGGCGTCGACACCTTGATCGCCTCGTAATAGCTGTCGCAGACGAGATAATAGTCGCGGATGATGCGGCGGAAGGGCGTCAGCGACAGGATATGGGTGGTGACGGGCTCGCCGTCGGCGCGGAAGATCTGCAGCACCAGCCGGTTGGAGACCAGCGACAGGCGCAGCGCGAACTCGCCGGCCGGCTCGCCGACTGGCTCGAAGGAATTCTGCTCCAGAAGGTCGAAGATCGCCACCTGCCGCTCATGGTCGACCTCGCGCGAAATCTGGCCGATCGATGCCGCGTCGAGGGTCACCGATATGAGGCGCCCGGAAATACTGGCGGTGTCGGTCACGACTGTCCTCCGCAAAATGGTCGCCGAGGCATAGCACGGCGGTCCCGCCCCACGAAGCCGGCAAAGGTCGACCCGGACAGGAGTTTTACGCATGCCTCGGCGCACGGTCCATCATCGCTCGACCATCGTCCCGGTGGGCTCGGCACCGCTTGACTCCGGTCGCGCCCGGCAACACATAGCGAACGCGCGCCGGCTTTCCGGCCCTTATCATCTCATATGAGCGAGACCATGACGCAAACGGAACGTCACAGCTTCGAGGCCGAGGTTTCCCGCCTGCTGCACCTCATGGTGCATTCGGTCTATTCCAACAAGGACATCTTCCTGCGCGAGCTGATCTCCAACGCCGCCGATGCCTGCGAGAAGCTGCGCTATCTCGCCATCGCCGAGCCGCAGCTCGCCGGCGAAGGCGGCTTTGCCATCACGCTCAGCGCCGACAAGGAAAAGAAGACGCTGGTCGTCGCCGACAACGGCATCGGCATGAGCCACGACGAGCTCAAGGACAATCTCGGCACCATCGCCCGCTCGGGCACCCGCGCCTTCCTGGAGAACCTTGCCGACAAGGGCGAGGGACAGGCGCTGATCGGCCAGTTCGGCGTCGGCTTCTATTCGGCCTTCATGGTGGCCGACCGGGTGCGCGTCGTCTCCCGCCGGGCCGGCAGCGACGAGGCCTGGGCCTGGGAATCGGGCGGCGCTGGCACCTTCGACCTGACGCCAGTCGACCTCGCCGAGGCGCCGGCGCGCGGCACGATCGTCGAGCTGCACCTCAACGACAGCTCGCTCGCCTATGCCGAGGAGCACACGCTCGAACGCATCGTCCACGAATATTCGGCGCACGTGCCGGTGCCGATCCGGCTCGACAAGGGCGAAGAGACGCGCGAGCTCGCCGACGGCTCGGCGCTCTGGGTGAAGCCGAAGTCGGCGGTGACGGCCGACGAGTACAAGGAGTTCTACCACCACGTCGCCATGGCCTGGGATGAGCCGGCGCTGACGCTGCACTACCGCGCCGAAGGACGGCAGGAATACAACGTGCTGCTGTTCGTGCCGCGCGAAAAGCCGTTCGACCTGTTCGATCCCAGCCGCAAGGGCCGGGTGAAGCTCTACGTGCGGCGCGTGTTCATCACCGACGAGGCGGAGATCCTGCCGGCCTGGCTGCGCTTCGTGCGCGGCGTGATCGACAGCGAGGACCTGCCGCTCAACATGTCGCGCGAGATGCTGCAGAAGAACCCGGTGATCGAGACGATCGCCAAGGGCGTCACCGGCCGCGTGCTGGGCGAATTGTCGAAGCTCGCCGAGACCGACGCCGAGCTGTTCCAGAAGGTATGGTCGTCGTTCGGCGCGGTGATCAAGGAGGGCCTCTACGAGGCGCCGGAGCGCCGCGACGAGCTGTTCAAGGTCGTCCGCTTCAAGACCACTACATCCGGCGACGGCTGGCGGTCGCTCGCCGACGTGGTCAAGGACTTCAAGGAGAACCAGACGGCGATCTACTACGCCCTCGGCGAGGACGAGAAGCAGGTGCTGGCCTCGCCGCATCTCGAAGGCTACGCGGCGCGCGGCCTCGAAGTGCTGATCCTCACCGATCCGGTCGACGCCTTCTGGGTGCGCACCGCCCTCGGCTTCGAGGGCAAGCCGTTCAAGTCGGTGACGCAGGGCGAGGCCGATCTCGACGGCGTCAAGCCGCTCGACGAGGACAAGGCCGACGAGCCGGGCGCCGAGGTGGCCGGTCTCGTCGCCACGCTGAAGGAGGCGCTGAAGGACGACGTCGCCGACGTCCGCACCTCGGTCCGGCTCGCCACGAGCCCGGTCTGCCTCGTCGCCTCCGACTTCGGCCTCGACCGGATGACCGAGAAGCTGGTCGCCCGCCAGGAAGGCAAGTCGGCTCTCGGCAAGCCGGTGCTGGAGCTCAACGCCGGGCATAGCCTGATCAAGGCACTGGCGGCCAAGGCGGCGGCCGGCGACACGGCGGCGGTGACGGCGGCGGCGCCGCTGCTGGTGGGGCAGGCGCGCATCCTCGACGGCGAGGCGCCGAGCGATCCGGCGGCCTTCGCGGCCTCCGTCGCCACGCTGCTCGAAAAGAGCCTCGCCTGAACCTTCAACCGGCGGCGGCACGGTCGCCGCCGGTTCTCATTCACGTATCCGGGGCAAATTTCCGGGCCAGCTTGAGAAACGCCGCTCGGAAAGCGGCGGCAATGTTCATCAGGCAATTGAAATGGCCTAATCTCGCCCATGCGAGACCAGATAATATTGCGCCAGCGTGCCCGGTATTTGCCTCGGGGGCGACAGTGTGCCGGCCCTCCCTTTGTTCCCCATATATATAATTCTGTCATCCTCGCGCAGGCGAGGACCTCAGGCAGAACAAGGCTCAACGCGGATATAGCGCTCCGGCAACGCTGGGGCGCCTGATACACCTCTCATCATCTTCTCGTCCCGAGGTCCTCGCCTGCGCGAGGATGACGATCCACGGGAGCGATGCGCTCGGCGATGACGGCGTGACAGGAACGTTCGCTTACCCGGAGCAACCTTCCGGGCCAGCTCGAGAAACAGCGTGCCCGGGAATTTGCCCCGGTGCCTCATTCACATTGGCAGCCGGCCATTTGGCGGGCGAGAGGGCACGCCCATTGGCGCGTTGCCCCCTGTCACGGGCGGGTCTACCCTTTGGTCGCGGAGGAGTTTCCGTGGCAGACAGGGAGGATGCCATGATCAAGAACGTTGGCTCGACCGATCGCCTCATCCGGCTCATCGCCGGCGTCATTCTTCTCATCATCGCCGTACCGTCGCTCGCCGGCATGGCCTTCGTCGGCCTCGGCGGCTGGGCGTGGCTGGTCGGTCTCATCGGCCTCGGCCTGTTGGCGAGCGGGCTGCTCAACTTCTGCGCGGTCTATTCGCTCCTCGGCATCAATACCTCGAAGATCGCCGACTGACGCCGGTCACTCGAGCCTGATCGACACGCTTCGCGCATGGCCGCCGAGGCCCTCGACTTCGGCGAGAGCGATGGCGGCCGGGCCGATCTGTCTGAGCGCGGCCGGCGGCACCTTCAGGATCGAGGTGCGCTTCATGAAATCGAGCACGCCGAGGCCGGACGAGAAGCGGGCCGAGCGGGCGGTGGGCAACACGTGGTTGGAGCCGCCGACGTAGTCGCCGACCGCTTCCGGCGTGTGGTGGCCGACGAAGACGGCGCCGGCGTTGCGGATGCGGGCGAGCATGGCCTCGGGATCGGCGACGGCCAGTTCCAGATGCTCGGGCGCCACGCGGTCGCTGAGCGGCGCGGCGGCGTCGAGGCTTTCAACGAGAATGACGGCGCCATAGTCGCGCCAGGACTCGGCGGCGATGGCGCCGCGCGGCAGCGCGGCGAGCTGATGCTCCACCGCCTTTTCCACCGCATCGGCCAGCGCCGCGTCGTCGGTGATCAGGATCGACTGCGCCGCCTTGTCGTGCTCGGCCTGGGCGATGAGATCGGCGGCCAGCCAGTCGGGATCGTTGTCGCGGTCGGCGATGACCAGCACCTCCGACGGACCGGCGATCATGTCGATGCCGACGGCGCCGAACACGCGCCGCTTGGCGGCGGCGACATAGGCGTTGCCGGGGCCGACGATCTTGGCGACCGGCCGGATGGTCTCGGTGCCGTAGGCGAGCGCCGCCACCGCCTGGGCGCCGCCGACGCGGTAGACCTCGTCGACGCCGGCGAGCCGGGCCGCCGCCAGCACCAGCGGATTGATCTCGCCGCCGGGCGTCGGCACCACCATGACCAGGCGGTCGACGCCGGCCACCTTGGCCGGCACGGCGTTCATCAGCACGCTCGACGGATAGCTCGCCGTGCCGCCCGGCACGTAGAGGCCGACCGCCTCGATGGCCGTCCACAGCGAGCCCAGCTCGACGCCGATGGCGTCGGTATAGCGGTCGTCGCGCGGCTTCTGGCGGGCGTGGTGGCTTTCGATGCGGTCGCGGGCGAGCTTCAGGGCATCCATCACCTCGGGCTTCACCGCCGCCACGGCCGCGTCGATCTCCGCTTCCGAGACGCGCAGGCCGCGCGTCCGCGTGGCGAAGCGGTCGAGCTTCTCCGTCCAGTCGTGGAGCGCGGCATCGCCGCGCGCCCTGACGTCGGCGATGATGTCGGCGACCGCGGCGTCGACATCGGCCGACACCTCGCGCTTGGTGGTCAGGAAGGCGGAAAAGCGGGCCTCGAAATCGGGCGCGCGGTCGTCGAGGCGGATGGCCACGGGTCTCTCCAGCGGAAAATCGAAAGGCGGGGCGGGTCAGTCGAGATCGTGGGCCGGCTGGTGCTCGGTGGACCAGGCGGCGCCGAGATCGGTGAGGCTCGCCTCGATGCACTCGACGTCGAGCCGCATCGAGCCGCCGCCGGCGAACTCCAGGAAGACCTGGCCCGACGGATCGTCGTCCCGGCCTTCGAAGCGGATGGTGAGCAGGCTGACGATGGCGTCGGGAAAGTCGCGGCGGATATGCGCCGACTTGACCGCCTCGACCCGGGCGAAGTGCAGGAGGCTGCGCCGGCGCTCCTTGCTGCGGCCGCCGGCCTTCTCCCAGGCGTAGCGATTGAGCTCGAGGGTCAGGCGGTGCTCGGCCGGCCGCCAGACGATGTCGCCGACCTTGCCGACGGCATCCTGCGCGTGGGCGGCGATCACCTTGAGGTCTTCGGCGTCGAGGGCCGCAAGTTTCAGCATGTCCATGGAGGGCTGTCCGCTCCTGTCAGGGCGGCGGGATGCTGGAAAACCCACCCCGCCGGGGTTGCCTTGAGATAGGGCGGATGAGCCGGCGAAGCAAGGCTTCGCCGCCGTTCATCCCGGTGGAAACGGGCCGCTTCGCTCCGATAACGCCGGCAGCCGTCAGGCCTCGTCCGCCATGGCCTCGACGAGTTGATCGAGCGCCGTGCTCCAGCCGTCGTGAAAGCCCATGTCTTCGTGCCGCTGGCGCGCCTTGGCCGTGGCGTGCATGCCGTGCGCCCGATAGCGGGTGCCGCCGGCTTCCTCGCTGAAGGTCAGGACGGCGGTGAAGACGAAATCGGTATCGCTGGTCGGCTGGGCATGCGGCCGGAACCCGGCGGTGAGCGCCGTCGTCCAGACCAGCCGGCTGTCCGGCTCGACCAGAAGATAGCAGCCGGCGCCGGCTACCTCGGTGCCTTCGGGCGAGCGCATCACCGTTGCGAAGCCGCCGCCGGGCCGGAGGTCGATCTCGCAGCGCACCGTCGCCCAGGGACGGGGACAGAACCACTTCATCAGGCGCTCGGGCTCGGTCCAGGCCTTCCAGACGAGCCGCCGCGGCGTCGGCACGACGCGCTCCAGCAGGAGATCGAGTTCGGGATCGAAGGCGTCGATGGCGATCATGCGTCCGGTCCTCCCAGAACGCCGCGTCGGGGTCGACGGGCATATCAACCGTCCCGCAGTAAACCGCCAAACCGCGCAAGGATTATGGCGACGATCTCGTCGACGCCCGGCGCCCCGGTGACGATGACGTCGCTGAAGGCGCGCCGGTGATAGCCCTCGTCATACATCTCGCGGATGCGGGCGCGCTCCCAATCGTCGAGCGTACGAAGGCCCCGGTCGCCGAGGGCCACCTCGGGCGGCGGCGCCAGCGTCACCGTCAACAGCCGGGTTGCGTGGGCCTCGGCGACCGCGAGGAGGCGCGCGTGGTCTACCTCGCGCAAGGGATAGGCGATGACGAGCCGCTCGGCCGGATTGCCGGCGATCTCGGCCGCAAGCCGGCGGAGAGCCGCCTCGATGCGCAGGGCGAGCGGAGCGTCCGCCGGCGCGTCGTGGTCGTCGCCGTCGATGAAGATCGCACCGTCGATGGCGAGGGCGAGCGCCCGGCCGATGGTCGTCTTGCCGTCGTTGATCGGCCCGTTGACGACGACGACGGTTCTCACGGCGTCAGCTTGTAGACGATCATGCCGCTCGCCGGGGCGAAGCCGTCGTAGAGGCGGCGGGCGGGGTTGTCCTCGCGGGTGTGCCAGTAGAGCCGGTTCCAGCCTTTGGTCCTGGCGAGAACGCGGATATCCTCGATCAGCGCCCGGCCGGCGCCGCGGCTGCGCCTTTGCGGATCGACGTAGAGATCCTCGAGATAGCAATGCGGCGTCAGCGCCCAGCTCCCCTCGTGCAGCAGGCAGACCGCGAAGCCGACGATGGCGTCGTCCGCCACGGCGAGGCGGCAGAACACCGGGCTCGCCGGGTCGAGGATGCGCGCCCAGGTGTGGGCGGTGACCTCGTCCGGCACCGTGGCGCCGAGATGGGCGAGATAGCCGGCCCAGAGGCGGCGCCAGGCGCCCTCGTCGCTCGCCTCGGCCTCGCGGATCGCCACGTCCATGGCGGTCAGCCGCTGATCCGCTCGATCACCGCGCCGCAGCGGCCGATCTTGTCCTCCAGCCGCTCGAAGCCGCGATCGAGGTGATAGACGCGGTTGATCACCGTCTCGCCCTCGGCGGCGAGGCCGGCGATCACCAGCGACACCGAGGCGCGCAGGTCGGTGGCCATCACCGGCGCGCCCTTCAGGCGCTCGACACCCTCGACGGTGGCGACCTGCCCCTCCAGGCTGATGTGGGCGCCGAAGCGGGCGAGCTCGGCGACGTGCATGAAGCGGTTCTCGAAAATGGTCTCGGTGATGCGGGCGGTGCCGCGCGCCCGGGTCATCAGCGCCATGAACTGCGCCTGCAGGTCGGTGGGAAAGCCCGGGAAAGGATCGGTGACGATGTCGGCGGCGACAATGCCGGCGCCGTTGCGCCGCACGCGCAGGCCGCTGTTCGTCTCGTCGATCTCGGTGCCGACCTGGCGCAACACCTCGATCGGCGCTTCCAGCAGCGACGCGTCGGCGCCCTCCAGCAGCACGTCGCCGCCGGTCATCGCCACGGCCATGGCGTAGGTGCCGGTCTCGATGCGATCGGACACCACCCGGTGGCGGGCGCCGCGCAGGCGGTCGACGCCGTCGACGACGATGGTGGACGTGCCGGCGCCGGAGATGCGGGCGCCCATGGCGATCAGGCAGTTGGCGAGGTCGACCACCTCCGGCTCGCGGGCGGCGTTGTCGATCACCGTCTGGCCGCGGGCGAGCGTCGCCGCCATCAGGATGACGTGGGTGGCGCCGACCGACACCTTGGGGAAGACGACGCGGTTGCCGACGAGGCCGCCCGGCGCCTTGGCCACCACGTAGCCGCCCTCGACGTCGATTTTGGCGCCCAGCCTCTCGAGGCCCATCAGGAACAGGTCGACCGGCCGCGTGCCGATGGCGCAGCCGCCGGGCAGCGACACCCGCGCCTCGTGCATGCGGGCCAGCAGCGGGCCGATCACCCAGAAGCTCGCCCGCATGGTGGAGACCAGCTCGTAGGGGGCGGTGGTGTCGGTGATCGAGCGGGCGGTCAGCGACACGGTCTGGCCGGTCAGCAGCCCCTCGCCCTGGCGCTTGCCGTTGAGGCCGTAGTCGACGCCGTGATTGACGAGGATGTTGGTGAGCTGGCGCACGTCGGCGAGCCGCGGCACGTTTTCGAGCGTCAGCGTCTCGTCGGTCAGAAGGCTGGCGATCATCAGCGGCAGCGCCGCGTTCTTGGCGCCGGAAATCGGAATGGTGCCGTTGAGCGGATTGCCGCCGACGATCCTGATCCTGTCCATCTTCACCTCGGGCCGGCGGTGCCGGCGATCTCGTGTTCTGTCGCGTGGGACGCGTCACTCCTGGCCGGAACCGTCCGGCTTATGGTCGTCCGGCCGGGCGGCGGCAAGCCCGGCGCGCTGGTCGGCCTCGCCGGCGCGGCGGCCGCGCGCCTGCGCCTTGCGCTTCATGAGGTTCCGGCGCAGCGCCTCGGCGAGGCGCCGCTCCCGTTCCGCCTTGGCGTCGCGCCCCGCGCCGCCCCTTGCCGTGCCGTCGTCGCTCGCCATGATGCCGCGCCGTCCCTTTCCGGCCTTCCTTGCGATCCTTTTCTCCACCTTTCAAGGGATTTCGTCGGCAAAGCCGGCTTTTCCCGCGACCGTGGCCCCGCGCCCACCGACGGACGCCTTTTTAGCGGTCGATTTCCTCTTCTATGGGGTTGCGTGGTGGGCAGAACTATGGCAGGAGAACGCCCGTCCACGACGACCGCTTCGGCCGCCTTCCCGGACAACGATGCTGCGGTAGCTCAGTGGTAGAGCACTCCCTTGGTAAGGGAGAGGTCGAGAGTTCAATCCTCTCTCGCAGCACCATTAATTCCTTGAAATAACTGAGCTTTTCCTAGGAATTCCGCAGGTTTTCGGGACAAAACGGGCTAGCACGCTGTTAGCACGAGGTTGTCCTGCTTATTATTTTTCAATAAGTTAGCGGTAGCGTGCAGCGTGCTATTAGCACGCACCTAGCACACCGACGCAGCACAGTAACTCGCTGGTGGCGACCCATGGATCTGCCCAAACTGCCCTATGTCGTATTTTCCCGGGTGGATAGCCCGAGCCTCTGGGTTCGATTCTCCATACCCGGCCAAGGGCAGAAACGGATTTGCCTGAAGACCGACAACGAAGAAGAAGCCAAGCGGCGCGCCGAGATCGAATACCAACGCGCCCTCTGGAGCGCCGAGCAAGGCACACTTCCGGGAAGGACATCCTTCGACAAGGTCGCTCGCCAATATCTTGAAAGCGCCCAACTGGAAGCCGGAAGCAATGCGTCCAAACTCTCCAAGGTCGCAGCCGACCGAGGCGTGCTTGACCGCTATATGGTCCCCTTCTTCGGTAGAAGCCCCATAACAGCCATTAGCGTCCCGAAGCTTCACAGCTACATGGAATGGCGGAGAAGCTACTGGACGAGCGGTCCTGGGGCAAAACAGACGCATATCGCCTACGAGCGAAAGGGACGCCGGGTAATCCGTCCCGCCCAGCACATTGAGGCGACGCTCAGCACGCTACGCCGAGAAGCCGTCACCATGCGGTCGGTGTTCAAGCACGCTGTTCGGCTTGGCTATCTCAAAGCCTCGGATATTCCCAAGATCGACTTGGTTGCGGAGGAACGGAACAAGCGACCTTCCTTCACCGATGCCGAGGTTGCCAAGCTCATGCAGGTCGCAGAGCAACGGATGATCGACGTTCTCGCTCCCCAGCGCCGAGGCAAGCAACAGCCGAACTCCTGGAAGGACATGGACGGCAAAGAGATCACGCCTTCGGTCAGCCGCGTCGCCTATGAGCGAACGGTGCTCTACTGGTTCATCAACATCGCGCTCGAAACAGGCATGCGACCGACCGAGCTATTCAACCTCGATTGGGGGCATATCGTTGGCTTCAAGGAAGAGCGCGACAAGCCAATCGTTGAGCAGCGCATTCGCATCCTGGCCTACGGCAAAGGCAAGAAGCCGCAACAACTCGTGCCGAATATCGGTGCTGCGACGAGTTTCGCCGCCCTTTGGGACGCTTTTAAAAAAGTTCACGGACGGGAACCGAGAGACGACGAGCCGGTGTTCGTCAATGCCTCTGGTGAACGAGCACAATCTTACAAGAAGAGCCTCAATGCCCTTCTGGAAGCGGCCAAGCTCAAGACCGACGTGTTCGGTCAGGTTCGCTCGGCCTACAGCTTCCGACATACATATGCGACGCGGCAGCTCAGAAAGGGAACCGACGTCTACACGTTGGCGATCAACATGCGGACGTCGGTGCGCATGATCGAGATGTACTATTCCGACGTGGTGCCGGAGGATTTGGCGAGGCAGCTTGAGGGGAGCTATTAGGTATAACACGTTAAGCGCGTCACTACTCCCCTCCCCACACAGTGCGTATCCCCAACTACTCTCAGCGTCCTGCTATATTTGCGGCAGTCTCGATCCAACCACCAATATTCTTATGGCCATCCTGCCCCGCGTAGTCATAAGCCAAGCAGTGATCCGACAGCTTAACTACAGTATTACTTGTTGGCGCTGGAAACCAGAGAACGCCGGTCGGAATGGCAAGGGTGTAATCAGCATACTTCTTCCACTCACCTCCAATTCGTTCGGCCAGATAAATACCATCGTTAGCTTTGTACACCCCCATAGAGGCGAGTGGGTCTTCGCCTTTCGACGCAGTATATCCATCCATATTCTTTATCCCATGGATGTACACTGTCAGTATACCGTTACCTTTTATAACACTTCTGGCAATCTCATATCTCACCCACCGCCTCTCCGAGGTTTTAGAACCCGCCAAAACGCATGTGACTGAAGTGTTTTCTACCCCCTCCCGCAAGAACCTCTTCAACGCGTCCTCGCTCTCTTTGCGCGAAGCCTCAAATACGCTCGCATCAAAGAAGCCATTTGGCTGTTGTTCGGCTGGCTTAACGACCCAGGAATTTCTTACAACGTAAGCGCGAGTCACGTCAGGCTGGTAATGAAAGGAAAAGAACGTACGGCGCATAACTTAACCCCCTCATGAATGTTTCTCATCCTTATTCAATCAGGGGTTCCAGCTTATTCCTAGTTGAAATCCAGCGGACGTTATGTGAGTGCTAAACGAATTCACAGAAAACAGAGACCCAGCTCCAGGAAGTTGCTGATGCCCCTCTCTTCGGATGTAACGGCGTTCTGCCGGAAGTTTGCAAAGGAGCTCGCGGAAGGTACGGCTGCAATCTTCGCAGGAGCCGGCCTATCAGCCTCGGCAGGGTTCGTGAACTGGCGACAGCTGCTAGAGCCCTTTGCGACAGAACTTGGCTTGAGCGTAGATAAAGAAAGCGACCACCTCGTCAGATTTGCTCAGTACTCGCAGAATTATAAGGGAGGCAACCGAGCGCATCTTAATGAGGCTCTTATCACAGCGTTTCCTAGCTTGGCATCGCCGGCAATCAACCACCAGATTCTAGCGCGATTGCCAATCCAAACTTTCTGGACAACTAATTACGACAAGCTGATCGAGACTGCACTGGTAGATGCGAGGAAGACCCCTGACGTCAAACACACTGATAGTCAGCTCCCCATCACCAAGCCGAAACGAGACGCAGTTGTTTACAAGATGCATGGTGATGTTGATCGCCCCCAAGAAGCAGTACTCACGCGAGACGATTACGAGGCATACGCCCAGAAGCATATAGGGTTCGTAAACGCACTCGTGGGTGACTTGACTGGGAAGACGTTTTTATTCATTGGCTTTAGTTTTTCCGATCCGAATCTAGATCAAGTTTTAACGCAACTAAGACTTAGATACCAATCCGGGCAACGCGAGCATTATTGTTTCGTGCGCATACCCGACAGCAATGATTTCAAAAACAACGAGGACTTTATTTACGCCAAAGCGCGGCATCGGCACTTTGTCAATGACCTGAAACGCTACAATGTTACAACTTTGGAGATAAGCGACTATTCTGAGATAACCGAAGCGCTCTCGGCGATTGAACGCCTCTATCGTCGAAGGTTGATATTCGTGTCAGGCAGCGCCTCAGATTTTGCCCCCTGGGGCGAAAGTGCGGTCAATGCATTCTTTCGTGACCTTGGTGCAATTCTTATCGATAATGACTTTCAGATTGTAACTGGCTTTGGGCTTGGTGTGGGCAACTCATTAATAAGTGGGGCGATTGAGAAAGCCTATTCAAGAAAAAACCTGCGGCTAGATAACTTCCTTCAAGTTCGTCCTTTCCCGCGCGACATCGCCGATCCCATGCAGCGGGCTGTCATATGGAAAAAGTATCGAGAAGAACTTCTATCCCTTCCAGGGATCGCGCTATTTTTATTTGGTAATAAGCTTGAAAATGATCAAATTGTTCCAGCCGACGGTGTTAGAAAAGAATTCGAGATCGCGAGGATGCAGGGGGTCGAGGTTTTACCTGTTGGCGCCACTGGGAGTATGGCCGCAACACTTGCCGTCGAAATACTAAAAGAACCTAGCGGGCTCAGCCCAACTGTCATTGACGCGCTAACTAGGCTCAATGAGAAAGTAACCGATATTAAGATGCTGCTCCAACCTATAACTGATGCGCTCAAAGCCCTCGCGGCCGAGTGAGTGCTCTATGGAGTCTTTCGATGCCGCCTAGGCAGCCGCTATCTAGAGACGAGCCTACAAGCACGTGAGTTCGGCAATCTCTCCATGAGACTACACAACCCGAAAGGAGCCAATGGCCTTCCTTTCGCACAGCCGTAAGGACGTCTTCCGACCGACGTACTCGATTGAGTTCGTTCCGCCTATGGATTCCGACACACCTGTGCGCCATAGCATCTTCGCGAGGTCACCCTACGCCCGCCTCAAAGTCATCTTGCCAGCGGTGTTCAGGCCAAGATGCCAATTGCGATTTGTCCAGTATACGCCCTCTAGCCAGATATTATCTCCTTGCCGTTCAACGCAAAGATTCGCAGCACCGTAATGTGAGCTGCTGTCAGTAGTTTCTGGCACCTTTGTAGTGTTTTCATAATGGCAGTGAAGCGTCACAGATCCATCTTCAGGATCACGCGTTGCTCGGACAAATATTGTCTTCGATGTCGAGTAACGACTGTCCGAGATCAGGTTCATCCGTATGTAGAACAACCGAGCAATGATCGTCACCGTTGCCGGTACTGCGACTAGCGGCACTGATGCGGCTCCCGGGCATGCACGTTGCTGTATAGCTGGCCAGTTAGATTCTAGTATAGCCTTCCACTCCCCGTCGATCGGCGGAAACCAGTTTCGAACCAGCGGCAAACGGCATAGGAGTGCAAAAAAGGGGCTTTGCCCAACCAACGTGACCGCTGTTCCGCAAGCAAATACGGCCTCCGATGCAATCTGCCACCACCCCACAAACGACGACTGATCGGTGGGCGGCGCTAGTATCGCCCATGCTGTAAAAACCAAAGCACAAAGCAGGCCAAAAAGAGATAGCGAGCGGCGTATGCCGAGAATCTGATACATCCGTTGCTCCTGCCTTGTTTCTGCTGGTGGTTGTTCCAATATAGATGCAAACTGCTGGGCTACGAAGGGGGATTAAGGTAATGACGCTCAATGCACATCGCGTTTTCACTGGCCCCGCAGACGCTGATCACTTTTTGGCCGCGCTCACGCTGGAGCCTGCGACAGAGCAACTTTTGAGGGCAGCGAGAGAGACCTGCCGGGAAGCGATCCGCTCAGGTTTGCGAACTTGGTCGACGATTCTTCAGAAATCGATGCTGTTCGAAGCGGCGCAGGTAAACATCGCACCGGCTTCTCTGAAGCCTAAATTCAAGATGCAGGGCAGTTTTGCCTACCGTACCCTCAACAGGCCGGCGCATACGCCGCCACAGGAGATAGACCTAGACGATGGTGTCTTTGTTCCAGTCTCCTTCCTCAATGACAACGGACGCGCGCATCCTGCGCTAATCAGTTCTGGCTACTTCCAAGCCGTCGAGGCGACGTTAATACCAGTCTGTCAGGAAAAGGGCTGGACGCTAGTCACTGACAAGCCGTCTTGCGTGCGTGTCGAGCTTAATGACGAAGCCCATATCGACTTTGCTCTCTATGCCATCCCCGACGATGAGTTCGGCCAGTTGATTGAGACCGAAGCGCTGGCTAAGGCGATGAACGCGCAAGACCGCGCCCTGTTGAATGAGCAGATCGAACTCGCCGAAGACCTCTACCGGGGTTTGCGCGAAGATCAAATCATGCTGGCGCACCGGAAAGAGGGATGGAAGCCGTCCGATCCGCGAAAGCTGGAGGACTGGTTCCGCGCCGCGCTGCGCACTCACGGCGAGCAGCTTCGACGAGTTTGCCGCTACTTAAAGGGATGGCGCGACCACCACTGGGAGGCTTGCCGTTTGTCTTCGATCGCGTTGATGTCCTGCGTGATCACTACTTACGATGAGGCCGCAGCGAAGCCAGCTGACGACCGTGATGATCTCGCATTACTGGCGGTTGCCGATCGATTGCCGAACTTGCTTCAAGGACGCATCGTTAATCCCGTGGTCGATGACCAGTATCTCGACGAAGGTTGGGAAGAAGAGGATCGTACGCGCTTCGTTAACGAAGCTCAGGCCTTACGAGACCGACTGCACGAAGCGATCGTCGATACCGACAGCGCGCCGCGCGCGCTGGCCAGTCTTGTGAGCGCCTTTGGCGATCGGCTTCCGGATGATTATAACCTAATCAAATCAGAGGATAGTGCCACACTTGCAGCACCTGCTGTCCTGACCTCAGGCCTTGTCAAGCAGATGGGAGGCGACCGCGAGCCGCAACAGGCGGTAAAACGCGAGGGCGACAGACGTTATGGTTGATGACCTCAATCTCGGCGCCCTGATGATGCGCTGGGACGAGGCTGTTGCGAAGGTTGATCGATGGCTCGCCACATCGGCGGGTGGCGTCGAGCGCCTTAAGTGCCGAGCGACAGGTCTATACCCAACTCGCCAGAGCAGGGATGGCTGGCGAGTCCCGGTTGAGTTCGACTCGGGAACGCGGCGGTTTGACATTCTGATCGGTGAAAGCTTCCCGTTTGAACCGCCACGGTTTGCACTAGTTGACCGGCCGCCGCACTTGACTTGGCCACATGTAGAGTCAGATGGGGTACTTTGCTTGTTGCCGAGCGCAGCGGCAGTATCTGGCTCTGACCCAGTGGCACTCGTCAAGTATTTGCTGGGCGAGGCCGTTAATCTTGTCGAGACGTCGGAAAGAGGAGCCAACGCGGATGATTTCCGGGCCGAGTTCCTCTCTTACTGGCCTAACGACTCCGACGCTCCTCTAGTACGTAGCCTTCTTGAGCCACACGGTCCCTCCCGGCTGGTGAGCGTTCATCGCCTGAAAGGTCTCTATGTCGTCGCTGAAACTAGCGAGTCGCTTACTTCCTGGCTGGACCACGCCGTTCCTGTAAAAGACACTAGAATACGGGAGATCGATCCCGCACTTCTGGTATGGCTTGAGCTGCCGATGCTGCCGGCAGAGTACCCCAAGTCCGCGAAGGATGTTGTTACCCTCGTTCAGCGGGCGGGGCTCGGCCCACACCTGGATCGGCTCGGCGCCGAGCAATGTCAGCGAATCGTCGTTATTATTGGGGCGCTGTCAGTGAATGGTCCCGCCCTAGCGGCCATAGTTCTCAAACCAGAGAAGTCTGTACGAGCAGGACCGGGGTGGCGAAGCAGGGCTGGCGTCGAGCGTGGATTTCGACCAGGGCATGCACCTGCGGCCTTGGTTGCCCAACGCTTCCTAGCTACCACGCGACCGGCCAAGGCAAGCGTGGAGCGGGTCGATACAGCTTGGATCCATGGGCGAGATAATGATCCAGATCTGTCACGCCTGCAAAGGGCTAAGGTCGCCATCGTCGGGTGTGGCTCTCTCGGTGGAGCACTCGCCTTAGGTCTTGCGCAGGCCGGGGTCGGCTCACTTGAATTAATCGATCCCGAGCTACTAACGACAGCGAACGTCGGTCGGCACCCGCTTGGCTCGTCCGAGGTCGGCCTCTCAAAGGCTAAAGCACTGGCAGCACGCATTCGGACGGACTACCCTCACATTCAGCGGTGCGAGGGCGTGCTCGCAAGTTGGCAGCAGACGGTAGCGCGTACTCCGGATCATTTTCTTGCGGCCGACCTTATAGTCTCCACTATCGGTGAATGGGGGCCAGAAGCCACACTAAACGCGTGGCGCCATGATAGTCACCCTAGACCAAACGTCTTGTTCGGCTGGACGGAGCCGCATGCGGTCGCTGGCCACGTTGTGGGACTTGTCGGAGGGCAGGGATGCCTCGCGTGCGGTGTCACCGAATGGGGCGAACCATTATCTCCCGTTGCCTCTTGGCCGAACGGAACTGGCCAACGCGGAGAGCCAGCTTGTGGTGTCTTGTACCAACCATATGGGCCGGTCGAGATCGTGCATATAGTTGCATTGATCACAGAGGCCGCTATCGATGTTCTCATTGGCCGCGCCACCGAGCCATTCCATCGGATCTGGGTGGCGCGCGAAATGATTCTAGAAAGAGCTGGCGGGGTGTGGAGCGACTCATGGAAGGCGGACAACAAACTCGACCCGAAGGGAGCCCGCATTGAGGAACGGTCCTGGAGGCCGCGATCGGATTGCCCAATCTGTGGTGGAGGCACGAGGTGATCGTCTACCCAGTTGGCACGTCGGGTCAGACCTTGCTGTTCCACGCTAAGGTCATTGGATGGTTCGAACGACATCAACAGCTTCGGTGGTGGCAGCGCGAAGCTGGCGGGCAGCTCTTCGCTCGCTTCGAAGGCGACGTGATCCATGTGGTGGAAGCGACAGGTCCGCGTCGTACCGACCGGAGAGGTAGATCTAGCTACGAACCTGACCGTCGGGCAGAGCAGCGGGAAATTGACGAGCGTTTCCCGCTTGGGCTGCACTTCATCGGGGACTGGCACACCCATCCCGAAGATCACCCCATCCCTTCCTATCTCGATTTGAGAAGTACCGCAGAGGGAGTTCGGCGTTCGCATCACGTCCTGAATGCTTTTGTGATGGCTATCGTCGGACGTGTGTCGCTGCCTAGTGGGTTATTGATCTCGCTGCACGACGGCGTCACACAGCACGACTTGCGGCCAGCCCCTCCCGCATTTGGAAATCCACCCGACCGAGGCTGAACAGTCTTAGCAAACGTCATAAAACATTGCTTTTATGACGTTTCCGGATTTCCTCGCCCTAACCTATTGGCGTAACATTGGAATTTTAGCTAGGCACTTTTCGGTAGCGAAGTCGAGCATATGGAAACATCATAAAAGCTGAGCAATTACAGCATTTTGTGAGGTTTCCATGCGCCAAGCCCGCGTCTTGACCGAACCGGAATTCAAACGGCTGCTGGCCGTCGTGGCACAGACCAAGCATGCCGAACGCAATCGGTTGGCTTTCATGTTGTCCCATCTCGCCGGACTACGCGTCGGCGAAATCGCCGGATTGCTGGTCGGCGATGTGCTGGAGGCCGAGGGCGCCATCCGAGAGCGCTTGGTCGTCCGTGCCTCGATCGCCAAGGGGGGCCATGAACGAGTGATCTTCCTGAACGACCGTCTGCGACATGAGATCGAACGGTTTCGTCGTTCGGTGGATGACAGTCATCGTGGACGCAAAGCCAGCGCCCCGCTGCTAGTCACGCAGAAGCGCACGGCGTTCTCGCCCAACACGCTCTTCCAAAGCTTAAGCTGGCTCCATACCTGACATTTGCAGTATCGCGAATATCAATCAGTCATGTCACCGTCGACCTGCTCAGGCAGGCCGTCCCGCTCCCATTCCTGACGAGGGATTGGCCTACCAAGTGTAAAAGTAAAGGTCGCAACACGACCAAGATCAGACGTTGCATTGCAGCTAAACGCCAACCGATACCATTTACCGCCAGCATAGACTGCAGCCCCGGTTGCGATGAGCGAAGTATCTGTTAGCGAAGGATCGGCGGTTGCATAGGCCACAACATGGTCTGGAACGAAACCGGCCTTCCAACGCCTGAGTTGCTCTATGGCTTCAATGTTGCAGAGCTGGATCAATCGCTCATCGTTACTCAGCGTTGCAAGCCTCTGTTTGGTTTCTTGATTGCGAGGATCGTCCAATACGGTTCCGGAGTAATACTCAGTTGCGGTAATCCGTAAGCCGGGTGACGGACGAACTGCTGGGATTGGTGGGGGCGACGGCCGATCGCTGACCTCTGATTGCGTCGTCACAGCCGGGCTGGGACGAGCGGCGGAGGTCGGGTTTGGTCGCCTCTCCGGTCGAGCGACTATAATCACTTCAACCGCGGCAGGCGGTTGGACAACAACCTTGCGGCGGGGTGCTTCGATGGCGAGAAGTGTGAGGAGAACAGCATGACCCAATATCGAAAATGCCGTTGCCGGCCGTGGCCAAGTCAGCGCAAACCTCACTCCTCACCCTCTCGCTATCAACATCCATCGCCGGCGTTAGCGGCAATTTGGCGGTCCGGTCTCGCACCTCTAAATTCTCGACGACTTTCTCGCGCGTGTGCCAACTAATCGCTGACTTCACTTCCTAATCGAACGTCTACGACTAAAGCATTGCCCTTATTTTTGTAGACATCTCCTCCACGGACATGAACCCCACCTCACGCGTGCCATTAATAAAGAAAGTAGGAGTTCCTGTAACTCCAAACTCTTTAGATCCACGCTCACGCGACGCATTAAGTCCGTCTAAAAGCTTCTGGTCAGTCAATGTTGCTTCAAAAGTAGCCGGCGAGTAGCCGAACTGTTTGGAGACATTACGCAGCCCCGCCAGAGGATCAGCAACAAAGGCCCACTCCGACTGCGTCTTGAATAAAATCGAAACGACATCGAAATATTTCCCGCCAGGAGCATTGCGTGCAAGCATGAATCCGGCGGCAGCCAATGGGTCTAGAGGGTATTCTCTAATTATAAAATACACCTTCCCCGTATCTATATAATCAAGCCTTATTGATTCAAAAGTTTTATTGTGAAAATTTGCACAGTGACTGCAGGTCATAGACATATATTCCACTATTCGAACCTTTGCGTTGGGGTTCCCAAGTGCTTGATCAGGCAGAATACCTGGAACGAGGAGTTTCGCCTCATCGACCGCTGCATCACGTGATTGGGCAAAAGATGCAAATGGAAAAGCAACACTCGTTGCTAAGCCCATCGTCACGGCATTTGCCGTCGCGAGGAGGTGGCGGCGATTCAGCATGCTCTTTCCTTTCAATTATCCGAGTTGGACACGAAACATCGCTGATGCTCGTGCGATTTGAACGCTTCGACTGAGCCCACGCCCAACTGCGTTTCTGCACGTTGGAACAAGCCCTTCGGTTTCGAATTGGCTGCACTGGTGAAAGCGCCTTTTCCAACGCGTCGACCGACAATATGCGGAAGCGCAGAAAAGAAAGTACTATGCACAGCCCGACATATTATGACTCCATCAAAACCGGCAGAATCACAGTATCTAACCAGAAAAAAGCACATATTATCCGAAATTATTAAATAAAAATGTACGACATGCCCAAACGACAATAGTATTTTTCTCTTTTTGTCTTTATTTTGCCACATTTTATATTATATTCCGATAAGAAATGCTCAATAAATGAGTATTTAAACGCATGATTATTTGCGTAAACCGCGGAATTGGCGAGAGTGGCAAGCATGTCCTCTTGCCAGAATTGTAGGATAGAGAGTACTCGCGCATGATGTCCCTGAGCCGCAGAGCGTTCCTGCTTGCCGTCCCTGTGGGGGTTGCTGGTTGCGCAACAAATTCCCCACCCGCGCCCCCGACTCCGATAGTTGCTACCCCGCCACAGAGATTTCCGACGCCCGCGCCTGAGGTGAAGGCGCTCTACGAAGGGATGAAAGATGGTGATTGGGAACTGCCGGCGGTGGACCTTACCTTGGTGGACCCCCGCTACTTGCGCCAAAAGGTCACCTACTCCAGCCCCTACCCGGTAGGAACAATCGTTGTGGATACCCCGCAGCATTTTCTCTATTTGGTTCAGGAGAACGAGACGGCGCTCCGCTACGGAATAGGAGTCGGGCGTGAGGGATTCGCATGGAGTGGCGAAGCGCAGATCGCACGCAAAGCCGCTTGGCCGTTCTGGTATCCGCCGGTGGAGATGCAGGCTCGGGACGAAAAAGCTCGCCGTTGGGCTGGCGGAATGCCAGGAGGACTGGACAATCCGCTCGGGGCTCGCGCTCTTTACCTCTATCAGGATGGCCGTGATACGCTTTATCGCATTCACGGCACCGCCGAGGCACGGACCATTGGCCGCAATGTCTCGTCGGGCTGCATTCGGATGATCAATCATGACGTTATCGACCTCTCCGCGCGTGTGCCTGTAGGAACCAACGTTGTCGTGTTGGAAGTACAGACCGGCGAAAGTTGATCCGCGTGAGGCCGGTCTCGAAAGTGGCTGGCCTCATACTGCCCTAGCCAAGACCAACTTTACCGGCGACCAGGAGACAACAGTCGGAGAGCGTTGATTGTCACGAGCACCGTCGCACCAGTATCGGCAAGGATGGCGGGCCACAGACCTGTGATACCGGCGATCGTCGTGATCAGGAACACGCCTTTCAGGCCTATCGCGATGACAATGTTCTGACCGATATTGGTCATCGTTCGCTTTGAAAGGCTAATCATCTCGGCAATATCGCTGACCCGACCGTGCAAGATCGCCGCATCTGCCGTTTCAAGCGCAACATCCGTTCCGCCGCCCATGGCAATGCCTACATCCGCCGCCGCTAGCGCTGGCGCATCATTGATGCCATCCCCGACCTTGGCAACCCTGGAGTCTTTGCCTTTTAGCTCGTTGACGATACGTTGCTTGTCTGCAGGCAGCAGCTCAGCACGTACTTCTATGCCCAACTGCTTTCCAATCGCTTCGGCGGTGCGACCATTATCTCCAGTTAACATGACGGTCTTGATGCCAATGTTGGTCAGCGCCTTGAGGCCTACTGCAGCGTCTGGCCTGGGCTCGTCGCGCATGGCTAGAATGCCGGCAATCTCGCGACCGACAATAAGTATCGAAACCGTTTTGCCTTCGTCGTTGAACGCAGCAATTTGACGCGTCAGATCGTCGGAGAACGACACATGCTCCGCTGCTGCCTTAGGTGAGCCAAGGAAAATGTTGGCCCCTTCGACAACGCCAATTACTCCTCTTCCGCCCAAGGCCTTTGCACCTTCCGCCATAGGCAGGTCGATACCATCCGAGGCTGCACGCCCTAATATTGCTCGGGCGAGGGGGTGACTTGAACCAATCTCAAGTGCGGCCGCCAGCCTAACCACCTCGGTCTCGGTTTTTGAATAACCTATGACATCGGTAACAACAGGCTTGCCCTCGGTGAGCGTCCCTGTCTTGTCCAGAGCAACTATGGTGACTTTACCAATGTTCTCCAGAACAGCTCCGCCCTTAAGCAATAGCCCACGACGGGCACCTGCCGATAGCGAGGCGGCGATGGCAGCGGGCGTCGAAATTACTAAGGCGCACGGACACCCGATCAGCAAAATGGCGAGACCTTTGTAAATCCACTCCCCCCATACCCCACCCACTAGAAGAGGTGGCAGCACCGCAACGAGGGCACCCAACACAACCACACCAGGCGTGTAGTATCGCGAGAACCGATCTATGAAGCGCTCGGTTGGCGCCTTGGATTCCTGAGCTTCTTCAACAAGCTTGATCACTCGAGCAATGGTGTTGTCCGCCGCCGCCGCCGTAACCTTGACGCGCAAAGCCGCTTCTCCGTTTACGGTGCCAGCATAGACGTTCGATTCTACCTCCTTACGAACAGGGGTACTCTCGCCGGTTACAGGCGCCTCGTCCACAGCACTCTCGCCCGAGATCACGACACCGTCAGCGGGAATGCGGTCGCCGGGGCGAACCAGGATGACGGCCCCCACCGCGAGCGTCTCGGCCGGCACCTCGCGTGTCTTCCCAGACTCTTCGATCAGCGCCATCTTCGGCACCAGATTGGCCAACGACTGAATACTTGCCCGCGCGCGTCCAGCCGCCACCCCTTCGAGAAGCTCTCCAATCAGAAATAAAAATACGACGGCGGCGGCCTCCTCGCTGGCGCCGATGATCACCGCACCGACTGCGGCAATTGTCATCAACATTTCGATGGAAAAGGGCGTGCCGACTAGCGCGGCCATTGCAGCGCGGCGAGCGATCGGCAGCAAGCCGACCAACATTGCAGCGGTGAATATCCATTGTTCATAATTCGGAACAAACTGACCAATACCCCATGCCAAGGCAAGCGCAGCGCCAGCAACAATTGTCAGCCGTCCCTTCTCTGACCTCCACCAAGGGCCGTTGGACGGACCATGATCGTGGCCGTGGAGACCCGGCACTTCCTTTTTGTGGGAATGCTCCGCGTGAGATCGCTCATCCTCACCGTGATCATCATGATCGTGGTGTCCGTCTTCATCGCCGGCTTCGACCTCGTCCATCTCGTTTTGATTGGCCGCCGGTACCACGCGCGTGATTTTGAACCCAAGGCCGGTGACACGCTTCGTTATTGTTGGTGCTAGCGTCTCGGCACCGGAATGTGTCACCGTCATCGTGCCAGCCGTTACTGACACTGATACGTCTTTAACCCCGGGCAGCTTACGCACCGCTGTGTCGATCTTCTGCGCGCAGGATGCGCAATCCATGCCACCAATACGATATCGGTCCTGCTGAGCTGCTTTTGTCATGACATGGCTCCTTTGTTTCCCCAAGACGGCTACTTCCTCTAGCCGCTATAGAAGCAAGGACTTTCTCGGCGTTTGAAGCCGCTTCTAGTCTGTCGCCAAATCAGAACATCTGAGCCACCGCCCGGCGCGACAGGGAATAAATCTCTGGGATAGAAGTGTTGGGGTCACGAGCCCCCTTCCCGCCGCTTGTCTAGCTGCTCGTCTAGGGGGGACAAGCGTGCGTGGCTGGAGTGATCGCTCCGGCACAGGGCGTGGTCGGCGAGCACTTCGATAACATGACACTCTCCCACCCGTCCGTGCGGCCCACTTTCAATCATCGCTTCGAGATCTGCTTTCAGCGTTACAAGACCCGCTATACGAGCCTCGATCTCCTCAAGCCGCGCCTGCGCAATTGCGTCCGCATTTCTGCACGGCTGATCCCTCCTGTCTCGAAGGAGCAGCAATGCTCGGATTGCCCCAATCTCGAATCCCAATTCGCGCGCATGTCGGATGAAGGCAAGACGCCGCAAATCCTCTTGATCGAAGGCTCTGCGATTGCTCTCGGTTCGCGATGGGCGTGGCAGTAGGCCAATCCTTTCGTAATAGCGAATCGTCGGGACCTTGACCCCAGTGATCCGCGCGGCCTCGCCTATGGTTGTTTCGGTTCGCATTGCACTCTCCAGCGTAGAAAGCAAAGAGGAGCGGCGGTGGTCTAGACCGCTTGCCAGAATATCCCGCTCCCAACAGACGCCCAACGCGAATGCAGCAGTTAGGATTAAAGCTAACGAAGGGCGCAGAAGCGCGGATCAGTCAAACAATCTGCCGAGCAACCCGCGACCATGGCCACCAGGCCGCCCATGCGACGAACCGTGATGATCGAAACGCTGAGATGATGCATGCTCGCCTGCTCCCCACGCTGACGCTGGTTGCTGCGGCGTAGGAGCCAGGCTTTTCTCGATGATCTTGTCGAGCTCACCTCGGTCCAGCCAAACACCACGGCATTTGGGGCAGTAGTCTATTTCGACATTCTGCCGCTCCGTCATGACGAGATCCACGCGGCAGACAGGACAAAGAAGGGCAGCATCAGCGGTCATTATCGTGTCTCCTTCAGATGCTTCGAAAAGCTACCCAATGAGGCTACGACCTGTAGCGACTGGAGGAGCAAGCCCTTTTTTACCTCTCCCCGTCTGGCCAAGCAGAGGCGTAGCTGATTCATCAAGAACCGTGAGATCGAGCCTCGGGAAGCGTCACGTATGGTGTGGTGATGCGCTCGCCAGTATTCAGAACAATGAGGGCGTTGCCACTTGAGGGAAAACCTCGCCCCGCCGGAAAGAGGACTCTGGGACCATGCACGGAATCCATCTTCAGTTCCGCATGCCTTGGTAGGCGCAAGCTTGGTACGCGCGTCCAAGTCAACCTATTCTGCAACTCCAGCACGCCCTTACGAGCTTCGATCTCGACAGCGACAATCTCGACGTCCATGTCGCGCTGATTGAGGACGTTTACTACAAACGTGACTTCCTTGCCGTTCATCTGCAGAACTGCCGAAAGCACCGCAATTCCATCGGCTGCCGCAGCTGGCCACGCGAGCAGGAGTAGAATGGCAACCAACCCCCTCCGAAATAACGCGCGAATACTTTTCATCGCGTATATTCCTCCTTACCGACAATAAGGTTTGAGCGTCGACATGTTCTACTGAAAGCAGATCAGGCACTCATAATTCTGCATGCCAATCGCCACTGCCAACCTTAACCGGGGAGACAATTAAGCAGCTGGGCATACCGCCTCAGCCCACCATCCATCCCTCAAGGTGAGAAGGATACATGCTGTAGCGACTTGAGAAGCAAGTTGAAACCACCGGCTACGTTTCTTACGTATTTCTACCACTTGGTAGTAACCAATCTCCGGCTGTGCGGAAGCAGAAGCGACAAATGTCACAAAATACTGCTTTTATGACATTTTCAGATTTCCCCGCCCTAACCTATTGGCACTACGCAGGAATTCTACTCAGGCACTTTTCGGTAGCGAAGTCGAGCATATGGAAACATCATAAAAGCTGAGCAATTACAGCATTTTGTGAGGTTTCCATGCGCCAAGCCCGCGTCTTGACCGAACCGGAATTCAAACGGCTGCTGGCCGTCGTGGCACAGACCAAGCATGCCGAACGCAATCGGTTGGCTTTCATGTTGTCCCATCTCGCCGGACTACGCGTCGGCGAAATCGCCGGATTGCTGGTCGGCGATGTGCTGGAGGCCGAGGGTGCCATTCGACAGCGCATGGTCGTCCGTGCCTCGATTGCCAAGGGCGGCCACGAGCGGGTGGTGTTCCTGAACGATCGGCTGCGGCATGAAATCGAGCGGTTTCGGCTTTCAGACCAGCGAAAGCGCAAACTAGACGACCCGTTGCTGATGACGCAGAAGCGCACGGCATTCTCGCCCAACACTCTCTGCCAGTTGATGAACCGCCTCTACGACGCTGCTGGCTTGGATGGCGCGACGTCCCATAGCGGTCGCCGTTGGTTCATCACCAAATTGGCAAACTCCGGCGTTGGTACGAAGGTCATCATGACGTTGGCCGGCCATAAGCACATGACCACAACGCAGAGGTATATCGATGTAAGGGAGGATATGATGCGAGCGGCCGTTGAGAATCTGTGAAAGGGCCGGCGTATTCGCGACCCGAGTTCACGCCAGGAGATGGACGAAACAACAGAATCCAGCGGATTCCGGCACTCTATGTTTTCCTCTTTGAGGAAAATCGGTTCCATAAATGAGAATTAACCATTTATTAAATATATATTATTCACTTCCATTGACTCCGCAGAAATTTGTTGGATAAATTAATAGCTATTGCGGCCTCGACCAATGCCGTCGAGGTGTTACCCCTTCGGGAGTAACCAGTGAAAAGGAGCGGCTAGCTCCGAAACATCGCTACGTGTTGGAGCTTCGCCTCGGCGGAGTTCCATTGGGGTTCTTTCGCGGACGCGGTGAAGGAACTGGGCTTCGGCCACCCTCGTAGTGCAGGCAGGTGCGACCCGAGAGGGTCCGGTTCGAAAAGAATGGGTTTCATAGCCGAGCGTCGGCTAACTGAAATTCGTCCCGGCGGGGCTATCGGTAACGATAGGAACTGGCAGTCTGGAGGCGGCACCGACACGAGACCGTTCTGCAATACGGCTCACCAACACCCGGGAATTCCGGGGGGTGAGCCGCTATGCCTGAAGGAAAGAACGGCGCGGCTCACCTCAGTACGAGGTGTAAATCATGGTAATAGCCGTCTCTGCCAATTTGGCACCAGCCCCAACCAGCACAGACACGAACGACCTTGGACTCGCGTTCAAGGGCGTCCCTGCGTTCGGCAAGAGCCTGAACGCCAGTCAAGCCATTATCTGGCGTCAAAAGACTCAGGAATGCGCCGGCACAGCTACAGACTTCGCAGCGAAGAAGCGAGTTGCCGTTCGCCAGCTTGTCGCCATGGTGGTCATGGACGCACAGCTCGCTCCGGCAGGCTTCTTTGAGGGTGAACTCAAAAACGCGGGGCTAGGTATCCCTCGCTCCAAAAATCCTCTCGCGGCAGCATTCGCCTACCATCTCAAGCTAGACGTAGCGAACGCCGACAAGAAGAAAAAGGCCGACGACTCGAAGGCGCTCAACCGCTATGCCTCGGCGGGGGTACGATTGCTTGAACTGGCCCGCAATGCGATGCCGGCTCAGGATGGTGGAATCGACATCACCTACGACAGCGCTGGGGTGACGATGTTGATGGACATCATCGAGAGCGAAGGTGGCGTCAACAAGATGGCGCTGGACTCTGCCGCGGACAGTTCCGAGCACGCCGAGGTCATTCCTCTGTCATCCGACGCCCACACCATTCGGCAGTCAGCAATGGCGAAATCTCTGCTGGGTGGGGCGCAGGGAGGAGGAAGCGGCAGTCTCATCTTTGCCCTCGCGCTCCAATCAGGCGGCGAAGAGCCAAAGATCGCCCGAACTCTTGATTTGCCTCCAGAGGCCATGCCGCTCGTCTACTCCGCACTGGATCTGGCTGACGAGCGCATCAAGCTTCTTGCCGAACTCTTTGAAGTCGGTGAGGCGCTCGTCGAGGAAAAAACCAACATCCTGGTCAACCACGAAGACGACCCGAATGACTCAGCGTCACCTCGTCGCTTGGCATCACGCCAGTTCGTGTTCCATCCCGATGGGAAGATGACGATCTCCCCTATCCTCAATCAGAGCGGCGTCATCATCAAGGTCGCGCCCTCGGTTGATTTATTGGGCGAGCCGATCCAGGGGCATGTGCGTTTTCAGACCTATGGTCGACGTCGAGCTGCGGCTAACATCAAGGACAGGAAGCGGCGCGATGCGTTCGACCTCGAGGTCACCGGCCCTGGCGACACGGAAGGGATCAAGCGGATCAAGCTGACGACATCGGTGGCGAAGGACGAGCAAGACAGGGTCGCGGATGTCGGCATGCTCATCGAGCAGGTGAGGTCGCGGACTAACAACTTTCCGACCATAGTCAGCGACTCATTCAGGCCAACCATCCAGACTGGCAATCTGCAGGGCCTCATCGACAAGATGGTAGAGATCGTTCCGACCGTGAAGAAATTCCGCAAGGACGGCGCTCCGGTGCAGTTGACGCTAGCGGCGCAAAGCTTGTCGATTGCATGCCACAAGAAGATTGTATCCGTGCCCGCGCTGTCTGCCCCGGTATGCGGTACAGTAAATGTTCATCCTGACGACTTTGTTGCCGTCACCGAAGCGCTAGCTCAACTCCCACTTAAGGGAACGATCAGTGCATCCATGGATGAGCATATGGTGGTGTTCCGGTTCGCGACGGCGCTTGCGAGCTACGAAGTTCATCTACCCTCGGTCTCTGACAAGCTTCAACGGTCCAACCGCCATATCGTCAAGATGTCGCCCGTGACATGGCCACGCATCGGCGAGCCATTGGCGAACGACGGCCGGCCGAACGACGAGTTGCCGAGCGACTCCACGCAGGCGAGCAACGACGAGTTGCCGAACGTCTGACCGTGACAGGCCGGGAACCCAGTTTCCCGGCCACCCCCTTATTTTTCCTCAAAGAGGAACGCTCCATGATAAATTTTGCGTCTCTATGGGCTGACTATGCCCTTTATCTTCCTGCGCTGAGCAATGGCTATTCTGTCTTCGCCGCACAGCGGTCCAACGCGCAAATAAAAGCTCGGCTGCCATCTGGCGTTCGACCAACCGACTTCAACTTCCTGAGCGCTAGGTCCAAGCTCTATCATTGGCCCAACGCCCTCTATTCGGCCGCGCTTGGCTTTGAAGATGCACGGCCGGACATCGTCAAAACGCGGGACCGCCAGAACACGTTTGCCATGGCAGATAGCGGCGGCTTCTCACTGATCAGCGGGGCGGTCAAATACTCTGAAGCCTCGTTTCGCGCAAAAGTGCTGCAGTGGCAGGAAGCTCACTTCGACGTGGGTCTCATCCTCGATGTGCCGACGCGTGCGCTCAGCGTCCATGCAAGCGGCGTTAAGTCCTTCGCTGAGTGTCTCAACCGAACCATCGACAATCTCAAGTTCGCCGAGAACAATCGCAGCGCTTCCAGTCTGCGCCTCCTGTCGGTCTATCAAGGACGAGACCACAAGGAGGCCGAGTATTGGAGAGAGCAGATCGCGCCATATCCTCTTGAGGGCTTAGCGATCGCCGGACACACGCGTCTCGATATGTGGTTCTGGGCAGAGCAGTTTTTGAAGATGCTCGACGCAGGCACGTTTGACCGCGTGACACATATTCATTTTCTGGGAACTAGCCGTCCAGCCTTCGCAGTCTTGGCCACGGCCTTGCAGCGAGCATTGAGACGGCATGTAAATGACAAAATCACGGTCAGCTTCGATAGTTCGCGAAGCTTCAGCATCGTCCAGCGTTATGGGCAGATCACAACGGGGCTGGATGTGAAAGGAGGCGAGTTCCGATTACTCTCTCATACGCTTCCACAACATGGTGGCGATTTCCACCCTCACTCACCGTTTCCGTTTTCCAGCCCGCTTGGCGATGGTTGCAGGACGGGAGACTTCATGTCTGGACGCAACCCCGCCGATCCCGCAGCCGACACTCTCGGCAAGCTGATGCTCACCAATCACTCCGTTTATGCGGAGCTGTCGGGGATTTTACAGGCCAATCGCTTGGTCGATATGGCGCAGAACGACAAAAATACCTCGGTGCCATGGGGAATTTGGAAAAGCGTTGAAGCGTTGGACAAAGTCTTCTCTGGCAGCGATGTGGCAAACGGTCTCAAGGCGCTGCGAACACATGGACGAAAATTAAACGTCGATGTATCCGGCGAGAACGAGCGTTCTGAGGAAGGAGGCGAGACGTAGAAGTTTAGCATCTTATTTCAAATGTTAATTTCCATATCAAAAAATTGATATCTTGGTCTTGTATCTATATCATATTGTATTTGTGAATTTTTATATCCCGTCTTTCTTCTTATGTTCCTAGAACTATGAGAATTTAATATCTTGTAATTCTATTATTTTCATTCACAAATATCCCATTGTCAGGTCTCGCACCTGTTCTGTGGATTATCAGAAATACCTGCTCGGATTTTCCTGGCCGCGAGATTCGCAAGCCTGATAGCCGAGCAGGATCAGCGATTACTTGCCGACGAAGTCCTTGAACAAGATGACCTGTTTCAGATCGTCGTGTTCCCAATTCTCAAATTCCTTAGTGGCGTAGCGCGCTGGGCTCTTTTCGCCTTGGCGCTGCACCGTCACCTCACCACCCGGACAAACCTCACGCCAAACTGAGTGACATATGTTCTGCAACTCTGCCTCGGATCTGCTGCCGGCGAAGTTCACCAAGGCGTGGCCGTGGATATGGCTGGTAATCTGCTCCAAGAACATGATGCCCTGCGTCCGCTCGTCCCATGCCTTCCTATAGTAGCTGCGACCCAAAAGGCTGCGGTCGAGGCGCTTATGGAACTCCCGGATCAGATTGTGGAAGTCCGAGACCGGCAGGCAAACACTGCTGGCTAGCGTCAGGAAGTGACCGTCGAACTGCCTTGCGTATTCAACGTAAACTGGCCGCATGGTTCGATTGTAAAACTGCGCCGCCTGCATTTCTTTATATTCATTTACATCCATGTATAAAACCAATCCAAAATATAAATAAACGTGCAGCAGCGCCCATTGCGTTACTGCTAAAGCTATTTATCTTTGGAGGCTTGGAATATGAATAAGGAGATCAAACTGCTGGAAGACGTTTATAAGCAGCTTCGTGTTGCTGAGCTTGTTAGATCGAAGGGCGAATTTTCCAAAAAGTTCTTGGGAAAATCAAAAAGCTACCTGACATCAATGGCAGCTCGACAGCGCCACATCTCCAGCGATGTGATGGTGGATTTAAGCGAGGCGATCATCGCCGAGATCAGAGCCAAGAGAGATGACCGCTACGTGGCCGATCGCATTGCGTTGCGTCACGCCATGATCGCGGTGAACGGATATCTAGCAGAGCAGACCATACCTCCCTGCTTGAAGAAAAGCGCACCATCTTTGCCAGCCCAAATCCAACCCGCGCCATTTCCAAAAATCAGCTGGATGAACTCATTAATCGGCATTTGGCAAGTGTGAGACTGAGGCGGAGAACCCAATCAATAGAATGCAGCTCGTTGGCATGAAGGCTGACAGGTCAAGGCTTCCCTATGATCTCGGAGGCTTTCTCAGTGAGAATGAACAGCACGCCTGATGCGAGACCGAGTTTTCTGCATGGCTATTCGCGCCGATGCAGGCCCTCCCCATCTTCTGAGAAGACGCAGCGCGACTCTATGACCGCTTTTCCTTTGGCTTTCGACCTGCCGGCACCTGCATAAGTTTCTCTCCATCAACCGGCTCAAGCAGCAGCTCCGATACATGAGCGCCGAGAGTATTGGCGATCTTTTCAAGGATGCCGATAGACGGGTTTTCCTTCATGCGCTCAAGCCGACTGACATAGGTACGATCAACGCCAGCTTCGTTGGCCAGACGCTCCTGTGAGATGCCCTTTTCGCCCCTTAGGCGGCGCATATTCCAGGAGATGAGTTCACGGCCATTCATGAGCGCAAAGGCATCACAAATCGTCGGCGATATCCACGGACACTGGTCCCATGATTTGATCCTCGCCGGCATCAAACAGATCTATCAACCGGACCTTTAGAACGCTTGCCAAACCGTCCAACAGATCGATGGCTGGATCATGCTGCCCACCTTCGATCGCAAACAGCACGATCGTTGGAATGCCTGATCGCTGAGCCAACTGCTCGACGGTTAATCCCCTTCGATTCCGCCACCGGGCAACTCCCCTAGCGGCCTCCGCAACAGCGCTGCGCTTGCCCTGCTGCTGCCCCATGCCCTCTGAACTCATAGGCCTGTACACACACTTAACAGTTCATTAATATGAGGACAGTACGCCTCAGAATCACTCCCGTGAAGAGCCGGCCAGCAGCTTTTTGGGAAGGGATCGCATGTCCAGCATTTCGCTTTCGAAACCTCAGCGCGTGACAGCAGCAGCGCACAGGAAGGAAGCCTCGGCCCGACAATGCGACCCGACGAGCACGGTGGCGAGTGGCGTTCAGGATCGCCCGGCAACGGGAAACGGCAAGATCGGTCCCTCGTTATTCTGGAAGGTCATTATTTGTCTGGCGGCGACCTCGCTTGTCGGCAACGCCATCGGCATGACCGAGTTTGGCGCCAGTTGGTTTACCGCCTATTGGGATACCCTCGCCTACTGGTGCAGCAGCGGATATTGCCGGTAGGTTCAAGTCCGCGCCGAGCCCGTCCGAGATATTCCGACGTATCGGCACTTTCTCTTAAAGAGAAGACGGTTCTCCCCGCGCAAAACTGTGACTTTTTCTTTCGGCACCCTTTGTAACCTGAGGCTTATTTCGCGAGCGCAGCAGCCAATCAATTTGTAATGATCATCTCGCTGACTTGTTAACCAACATCTTTGTTCCGGGATTGACTTGTAAAAAATCACTCTTGATTTGCTTGACAGATAGAAAAACTGTGAGACTATCCGCCTCGCCCAGCAATATCCGAAGCAAATTGCGCAGTTTTCAACGAATACTTCTGGGTCGGGCCGTATAGGCCCAGGGCAAACGCCCAATCACCATAAGCAACATACGTTGTTTGCTGCCAGACCATCCTGGTTTGGCGGTCTTATCAATACGCTCAAAACAGGAGTTTCCTATGAGCAATATCAATGTTACCCCCACCACCCAGTCCGAGCTTCAGCCGGCCGCGCCAGCCAACGTCAATGGGATTGCAGCCATCGAGACCAACGAGCCGGCGCAGTCGGTTGGCGTCTCTACTAGCAAGGCTCCGACGGTCGACAACCTTCACCAGCTCGACGATGCCACCCGCACCAAGCTCGGCAACGACTGGGCTGATCGCTGCCAGAAGGCAGGCCATGACTTCCAGGAGATGAAAGCCCGCCAAGACTCCTATCTCCTGCGTGCCATTGCTGCGCTTGCGCTGTCGATTGTCTTCTTCCCGCAAACGGACTGGGCGGCGAAGGTCAACGCCTTGGGCATCGGGTCGGCAAACATCAAGAGCAAGTTTAGAACGGCCATGGCGGTCGTCGGCACCTTTGGTCTCAACCCGTACCAGACCGACTCCGTGAAAGCCAAGCTCGACGGTCAGGCGCTCGGCCGCAATGCGCTGGCGACCGAATGGTTGGCTGACTACATCATCAATCTCGACGCGAACGGCAGGGCTACGCTCACGCTGGACGAAGCCGGCATTGACAAGCTCAGCCAAGTGCTGAAGGCCAATGGCGGCGTTATCGCGGTCGGCGATCTTCAGCGCGTCGCCTACCGAGAGACGGTCGCTGCCAGCCGCCTCCGCGTATCGATCGATACGAAAGGCGCCGCTGCCATCATCGCTGAGCGTGGCGAGCGGCGTATTCGCGCGCAGAACGGTCTTGATAAGGATGCGCCGGTTCCGTTCGTCGTTGACGTCAAGGTCGGCAATGCGCAGACAGCCTACGCGGTCCCGGACGCACTTCTTGACGTCATCAAGACCGGGATCTTCAAGGCGGCCGCTAGTGTCGACCCGCTCGTCGACACCTTTGGCGAGTTGACGAAGGTTAGTGCCATCGCCCCGCACCAGCTTGTCGGTGCTACGGCGGGTGCCAACCCGGAGATGGGCGCAGGCTCACGGCAGTTCGTTCTCCGCGCCGATCGGTCGATCCAGGTTTCAACGATCCCGGCAAGCAACGAAGTGAACCCGGTGCTGATCGCTCGTCCGGCGACGCAGATCATCGAGCCATGGCCGGCGGCAGCTTGTCGCATGTCGACCAAGGGGTGGCAGTTTGCGGAAGCAAACCTGATCGACACTGACCGCCGCATCTATTTCGATGCATCAGTGTCGGCTAGCGCGGGTTCCACGCCTTCGGTCACGCTCAGCACCGTTGCGACCGGTGAGAGCATTGGCTCCGAGACTATCGTACTTGAGCCTCTCGTACCGGGCATGCCTGTCTATCCCGTCGAGTTCGATGCGTCTTCCCTACAGACCGACTTCGAGTTTGAGGTGGATGTCAAGGACCTGACCGAGTGGTGTAACAAAGCCGCGAGCAAGCTCCGCGATACCGAAAGCCTCGTCACGCTCGTGGCAGACGGCTCCAGGGCCTCTCTCGGGGCCGGCAAGCATCCTCAGGCGGGCAAGAATCCTCTCAAGATCACTCTGACTGGCCGAGCAACGGCCGGCATCGTGCATCTGCGTGCCATCGACTTCGGCGCGCTTGCCAAGACTGTCGAAGGGCTGACCCTGACGGGCAATGCTAAGGTTTCCTTCAAGATCGATGAGCGAGCAGCAATGAGAGTCAGCTTCGAGACCAGCCTCGCGACCTACGAGCTTTATGCTCCGGTGCTTCAGCCAGGCAGCTTCAAGCCGTACACTCAGTGCTTCCGTCCGATGGCGGTGGCGTGACCAATGCAGAAGGCGGGCTTTCGAGCCCGCCCCTCCCTTCCTCGACGTATTCAGGGGCGACGGTCACTTCGGTGACTGCCGCTCTATTTGTTCGAGGGCGCTGTGGGTTACTGGCCTTCAGGTGTCAGCTTGGGCGATCTATCCTGGACATGCTCGATGATCTCCGAAGCAATCTCCACGAAGCCGTCCCAGTTCTCCCGCCGGACGAGATCAGCCAGAGCGAACGATGGCCAACCGTCAGGTGCCTTTGATGACACGGCAAGATTCGCAGCCCTGAGACAATGAGCGATCCTATCGACAAGCGCTCGACGATTGTCGAACAAGCTGTAGAAGGGGGTCATTCTCGTGTTCTGTAAGGCGAACTCAAACCTCCCGGTATTGTAGCGAATGAAGAAGGGCCAACACTCTTTTCCATCTGTGCGCGGGATCATCACGCATGCTGAAGAGCCGGAGCGTGCCTGTGTGAACTCGAATCCTTGGGCTTCGAACCAAGCGATGGCTTTCTTTGCCCCAGCCTTGGCGTCGTCGCCAAAGTTCCGCGCCATCTCCGTCAAGTTGTCTTCAATGGAACCAACCGGTTTTCCGTCGGGCGCGGCCGCTTTCGCCGTCTCGGCCCGCTCTGTTGCCCCAATCAGTCGAGGAACAATCATTCGGACCTCGGAGCCGTCGTTGTAGTGTTCCAGCTCTATGGCGAGCACCTCGGCGGACCGCATCTGTTCATTGAGGAACTCAACGATCCGCGCGAGTTCCTTGGGTATCTTGTCGGCCACAAAGAGCAGACGGACGCGCCCCGCTCGGAGATTGGTTTCGACCCGCTTCCAAAAGGTTTCAACAGCTCCCTCGGGCTCGACAGTCGCCCCTATGAAACTCAGGAGCTCTTCATCAGGGTTCTTGCCTTCTTCGTTTGCCGAGGACTGATAGGCCGAGATCAGGCCACCGATCTGCCAGAAGGCAATACCATTGGCCGCATAGTCGAGCATCTGCGCGACCACCTCTCGGCGAGTTCGGGTGTCGGTCGCGCGCTTGACCTCGACAAAGACGGGGACACCTTCGGAATCGACGAACAGGTGATCGAGAGACCATCTGCCATAGCCGCCCATTTCCTCTGGGATGCCGAGCTCGCGGGTTATCAGCAACAAACGCCCGCCGGCGCCAGCCGCCTTCTTCAATAGGCCGGGATGACGGCTCAGCAGCGCTTGAAAAAGGTCTTCTGTATCGAAGCCAGAGCGCGTCATCTCGCGCAGGCTTCCGTCTCGATCAAGGACGAAAATGTTGTCTTCCACGGTGTGCCCCCTGTCACCGAACCCTAGGCTCGGAACAGTTTCCGGTTGGTAAGGGCACGTGCACTCGCCTCTATCAGCCAAGCATGCGCAGTCCGTGTTTCTGTACGATACCGAGCAGCTTCAACGCCGGGCCGCTCGGTCGCTTGGCACCGCTCTCCCACTTCTGCACCGTCGACTCGCTGGTGTTGAGGTAACGGGCGAATACCGGCTGGCTGACACGGTTCTGTTCCCTCAGCGCCTTGATCTCGTCAGGAGAGAGTTCGGCCGGAACAGACAGGCAGGTCTCATCGAAAGTCCTCAGCGTCTCCTTGTCGACGGTCCCTGCCTCAAACATGCCTTCGACGGCGTTGTGGATGGCCTCGAAGGCGTCGCTCTTGAACTTACGCTTCGTCGTCATGGCAAATCTCCAACAAGGCACCGATGCTCAGCTCGGCCTCCAAGTCCTCCCGTATTCTGGCTGGGACTAATCGCCTAGCCGATTACTCGACCCAGCACAATTACGCAGATTAGCCAAACAAAAAGAGAGATGATTCCTGAAAGTAAAAAGCGATACGCCCTGCGAAGTGCATCCGCATAGTCCGCAGGAAGCCTTGATAGTTCGTGGGGAGTGAAGAACATATAACGATTTATGGCCCGGCTTTTTGCCTTTGCATACCGCATATGGGGATCGTACTTGCCTTCTATGTTACCAATCCAGAGAAGACTTACAAATATGGCCGCGAAGGAAGCATAGGCCCATATGCCGAATATGATTCTTAACAGCATTTCCGGCGACTCTATCTACCTACCGACAGTCGAAGCAAAGCGGAGAAGCGCCCCCCTCGGCGCCACCATATCCCTGATGCATTTAGCCTAAGGCCAGTGAAAAACTCAACCTACTAACGGCGGTAGCAACCCTAGATATAGCACTCGGGTGCGCTTCATTTTCCTAAAGAGACAGTAACGACCCACATTGACGCGGATGTGAAATTCCCCTGAGGAATTCACCTGCTTCAGCGATTGCCTGAAAAGCCGGGATCGGCATCGGCACCATTCCCGGCCTTTTCGTTGCAATGATCGTGCTTTGGGTCAGCCAGCCTTGCGGAGCATCGAGCCGCGTTCGGCCGAGGCCTGAGCAAGCTGATCATCCAGCTCACCAGCACGAACAGCCTCGACCAGTTTGTCGATGATACCGGGCAGGTTCGCGAACTCGCCAATGGTCACCGCATTCTTGTCCTTGGCGAACTCAATGGTCTTGCCGGCGTAGCGGAGGCCGAAGAAGAACTGGCCGGACGCATCGGTGAACCAGCCAGCACGCAGACGCTTCGGAGCCTCGACCTGGACACGCTGACCATCAGTACCCTTTCGCCAGACCTTATGCGTCGGCGCAAAATGCTGACCGGCGATCTTGGCTTCGGCCATAGCCTTCTGCTCGGCGAGTGCGGAAATCACCTTGTCGCGGGCACGCTCGACGGGATTGTCGCTCGAACGGACGGGCTTGGCGTTGGTCAGCTTCAGGCTCTTCAGGATACTCATTGTCGGGACCTCCGTGTGGACAGTTCCCGTCCCATCTACAGCCGTTTTCCAAACTCGCAACCTAACCCGCCAATAACTCAAACTTCAACGCTGACTGATTTTCCTGCTCCAGTGTATTCTACCGAGTCATCGAACTATTTCCTAAGATTTCACAGCGCGATCTATTCAAGAAATACCTTCACGCTCGGCAAAGGCCCAAACTAGCACGTACCTAGCACAACAGGAACGATATTCTGATTTTACTGACGATTTTCCTTCTCAACCGTAATTGGTAAGGGAGAGGTCGAGAGTTCAATCCTCTCTCGCAGCACCATTTTTTCTTTTACAAATCAGAAAGATGCGTGTTTAGAAGCCCTTGGGTTGACTTCGGTGCTACACCGGGGTGTTACACAGTGGTCCTTCAGATGGCGCGTCCCTACAAGCATCCCAGAACCGGCGGCTACTATTTTCGTCAGCGCGTCCCGGCGGACCTTCGGCCTTTGCTTGGGGATAAAATCGTCAGTCGATCCCTAAAAACCAAGGACCCGGCCGAAGCGAAAACCCGCAACATCGAGGAAGTCCGCAAGCAAGCCATGATCTGGGAGGCCCGGCGCAAGGCTCCGGAGCCACTGCCATACCGCCAGATTGTTGCCTTATCCGGCATCCTCTACCGCGATCTAATGGCTCCTCGCGAGGAAGAGCCGGGAGAAGCGAAGGTGTGGATGGAGACCCTTGCGCTCCTCGGGCGATTGCAGGGAACCGAAGACGGGCTTGAACGCTGGTATGGTTCGTACGTCGACAATCTCTTCCTTGAGAACGGCATCGTGACGGATGCGGTCAGCCGTCAGCGTCTTATTGCCGAAGTCGACCGAACATTCGGACAGGTGTCGGAGCAACAGCTCAAACACGCGGGCGGTGATTACAGCCCCGACCCGAACGCCAACCGTTTCCCTCAAGTCGCCTCAACTGGGGAGCAAGCGGGGAGCAAGCGGGTCTCCATACGGTCACTGTTTGCCCTTTGGGAGCGTGATCATCTTGCAGACGGAAAGTCCGCCCGAACGGTTGGAGACTCCGGCAAAAAGTCGAGAGCTTGATCGAGTTTCTGAAACACGACGACGCCCTCCTAGTGACTTCCGACCTGATTGCCGACTGGTGCGAGCATCTGCGTCATGAGAAAGGTCTGAGCGCTCGCACCGTCGCGCAGAAATATCTCGCCGCCGCTAAGCTGGTCTTCACTGTCGCGGTCGAGAAGCGCCGCTTGAGGGACAACCCCGCCAAGGATGTCATGGTGCGCTACACCAAGAAGAGGCGGCGCGGCCGGGCAAAGGGGTACACTGATGATGAGGCTCGTTTGGTTCTGTCCGTCGCCCTCTCCGGAAGCGGCGTTGACAACTGGTCCGACCTCAACCGCCGCGCTGTCACTTGGGCACCTTGGATATGTGCTTTGACCGGAGCGCGTATTAACGAAATCACGCAGTTGCGGCGGGAAGACTTGTTGGTGGAGGCCGGTATTCCGTGCATCCGGATTACGCCCGACGCCGGTTCGGTGAAGACTAACCAGTTCCGTATTGTGCCCCTGCATCCGCAACTCGTCGAACTAGGTCTGGTCGATTTCATCCGACAACAAAAGGCTGGACCACTGTTCTTCAGTCTGCGCCCCGGCGCTCAACCTCAAACTATGGCCCAGAATGTTGGGAAGAAGGTCGTGAAGTGGATTCGCGAAGTCGTCGGTATCACTGACCGCCGGGTTCAGCCGAACCATGCTTGGCGTCACAGGTTCAAGACGCTGGCGCGGGATGTGGATATGAACCCGGAGTACCGGGACGCCATCCAAGGGCACGAAGACGGTCGGTCCGCCACGGATTACGGCGAGAACACAGTGAAGGCGCTTTATCGGGAAATCTGCAAACTGCCCCGGTATGACCTTTCGGCGATTGCAGCCGGACGCTAACCCTGCGCTACACACGTGGTAGCATGAGCGGGCAGCACCACGACGCTCTTGTTGTGCTTCATACAGGCACCGGAATTGGCGTTCCAATACACCAAGTTGCCCGTGTCTCGGACACCTAGCGGTTCTATCTGCGACCGGCTAATTGTTTCCAATACACTTTTTGCTAGCGCAAAGATTCGCGGGCTGCAACGAATGCGCTTGCCTGTAGCAACCTGTGCGCTAAGTCTTAATGGCGCACAGCAGGGGGCGGTGAATGGTTCGGCAGAAGAATGAGGCGGTTACAGCCACTTTTCACTATCTGGTTCGCTTCGTGAAGCAGGAGAATGGCCAAGAACGGCGTTTACCGCTTACCCAAGCGGACTTTGACACGCTCGTCACCAGACTTGAGCATCAACGGCCGGTCGACCTGACGGACGAGGAACAAAAGGACATCCTCAGATATAGAAATTTTGTGCCCGTCGATAACATTACGAGGATCAATAACCGAACAATATTCGGGCGCTTTAGGGCGACATATTGGGGTCACGCATTTGATAATACAGACCGCGGGAAGATACCGGCCACGAGCATAAATTTGCGACCGTTTTATTTTCTTCTCTATCTGTCCGAGACTGGCAAAATATACGTTGGATGTCAGTATTTGGGCCTCTATGGCGGGTACACGCCGCTATCAAAAACTCTAATATCGGCTATTCCAAACGGAGACACGGTTCGCGCTGTATCGTTTCGGTTGCCTGCCGCCTATTATCGTGACGCTCTCGCAAAAGAGGTGCGCATCTCGTTCTCCAAAAATAATCCCAACATCGCGCGTGGCAACGTCTTCCAAAGTGGGGCCACTATTGCTTTCAAGAAGCAAAGTAAGGACGATGGATTTGAAGGGGTAGTTGCCGAACGACTGCTGCCACATATCGGCCGTCCTATGCGAGAGGTTCGTGCAGCGGTGGCCGATTTATTGAGGGAAAACGAGCTTGTCGCCGTCGCGGACGACGAGATTATGGATTGCTCGGTGGTGGCCGTCGTCAATGGAAACCGCAAGGTTATACATATGATCGAGAGCGGGCAATTTGCCACAAAATTTGACCTGGATGTTCGTCTAAATGAGGACGGGCACCCACTGCCGGTAGATGCCCAACGCGAGATGATGAAAGTCTTAACAGACGACATAATTGCCCGGAATGAAGATGTTTAGCGCTTCAGAGATCATACGAAACAATAACAACACATTTTATAACTACGCTTCTAGTCAAAAGACTAGCCAGCGCAGACGAATAATCACGCTTCTTATAATCTCCTCGCTTCTGATTTGGGCCATACCGGTCCAATCAAACGACTTCCTAAATGCGGTTATTACTGCCCAGGCGATTCTGGTTGGCTTCAGTTTTAGCGTTCTATTCTTCCTTCTGTCCAATTCTGATATACAAGCACTTCCCGGAGAGAGCATTGAGCGCAGTCTGAGAAGAGCGAAGCTCAACAAACTATGCAGAGAGATATTTCATAACGTATCTTACTATAATTTTGTCTCTATAATTTCTGTTGTACTATCTTTACTATTCATGTCTGAACATCCTAACAGAAAATTCATATGCGGAATACTATCATTTATTAATAAGTTTATATCGCTAGATACCTCATATGCATTTGAATTAATCCGCTATTCGTGGTCTTTCTTGTATATAATAGTTGGCTTCTTCCTATACGCGTCTCTTGCGGAGAGCATCTATACGTTTTTCAGAACAACTCTGAGAGTTGGCTTTTATTTTCAGGAGAAACTCAAACTTACGGACGCCGCTCCCTAATCGTTAGACAAAAGCTCCTCAGTAGCAAGACAAGAGAAGGGGGGATGGGGGTCTTCGCCGAAGCAGCATAGTTATTGACCTGTGGCGACCATGGGCGACCAGCCAACTCCTCGGGGTTCGCTTGTCCGCACCGCTCCGCTACCCTGGACTGCATTGGGCATCCGGTTTGCTCCACATAGGAGCATCAGGTGTCAAAGTGTTTCAGAGAGGGGCATTTCCAATGTTTGACCGGCGCAGGGAGCGTCGTGGCCGTACCTATTTGGGAGGTCAGATCGCTTTCAACAACCGTTGGTGTACGATCGATTGCCTGGTACGGAACATATCCCAGAGCGGCGCGAGGATTGAGTTTCCCCAGCCGGTGCTTGTACCGAGCGAGCTGGATCTGATCATCCCTCTCAGGGGATACAGCCGCCGGGTGCACGTCGTCTGGAAACGAGCGAAGGCGCTGGGCGTCTCATTTGCAGATGCCAACGACGGTACCGTCGTTCCGATCGAACTGGCGCGCCAGATACGCAAGCTGAAGGAAGAGCGCGACATGCTGGCGCGGCGGGTCAGGGACCTGAGCGAGCCAGTGATATGATCAGGCGGGCCCTGACGTTCATCGTGAATCGGCTCGTCTTCATGGCGGTTTTCCTGCTGGCCTTGAACGCCTTCACGCAAGGCTCCAGTTGCCAGTCCGGCAACGCGCACGGAATCGCGCAGACGCTGGGCGGCTTGCCGGAGGCGCTCAGGGTCCTGAGCAATTCATTCCGCTGATGGGCCGCCCTCCCCCGGCGGTTGAAGTGGCCGCGTGGAGGCGGATGGCCGGCCGTCCCCGAAATCCGCCGCTTGCCGAGGTGGGCGGCGAGTTGCATCAACGGCGTTTCGACCGGCGGCGCCACCACGTCGAACACCGCGTCCGAGGCGATCGGTTTCTTCGGGGAAGGCCAGGACGTCGGCGCCCCTCCATCGCGCGGGCAAGGCTGTCCTCGTCATCGAAATCGCCTTGCACAAGCCCGACACCGCGCCGCGCGCTTCCCTGACGCTTCGATTGCCGATCAAGTACAGGCGCGCGGACCAAGACATTCTTCATGAGAAGCGCGTCGATGGTGGTGGCGCCCTGAGCGCCAGTCGCACCGGTGACGAGGATGGGCCCTCGGCCGTCCTCGCCGATCACCAAGGTCAGCGCGGTCCGACCACCGCCTTGAGCACGTCCACATGGCGCTCTGCCCATGAGCGCACGCTTTCCAGCGGGATACCCCACGCAGCGGCCTTCTCCAGGTCGACCTTGTAGCCCTCGACATTGTCCCATGCCTGCGACTCGGCGACGGGCCGGGTCATGCCGCGCGCGACCATCTCATCGACCGTGACGTGCTCGACCGGGATGGGTTTGCCGGTGACCTCGGAGAAGATGCCGGCCAGTTCCTCCATGGTCAGCGCATCCGTGGCCAGCGAGATCTCCTGCCGGTCGAAGCGCGACGGGTCGGAGAACATGGCGGCGGCGAACGCGGCGACGTCGTCCATCGCGACCAGATGCTGCCTCACGCCCGGCTCGATGGCGGTCTCCCAGCGGCCCCGCGCCAGCGACGGGCAGACATAATCGACCTTCGGAGGCAGCCAGGTTTCGAGGATCGACGCGGGTTTGAGGACCAGCCAATGCGCGAAACCGGCGACCTTCACCGCCTCGTTGACGCAGCTTTTGCTGACCCAATAGTCGGGATGCCAGCGGCCCTCATCCCAGCCGACGAATTCCTTATACTCGCCGGTGCGGGCGACCGAGGAATGGACGAAGGTGGAGACGCCGGCAGCGTATGCGGCCTGAACGAGATTGAGGCCCTGGCGCAACTCGCCCAGCGGATCGTCGGGCAGTTTCGACGGCACCTGCACGGAGAACACTCCGGAAGCGCCCGTCGCCGCGCGCTTCAGGCTGTCGCGATCCCCCAGGTCGCCCTGAAAAAGGTCCGCGCCGGCATCCGCCAGGCGCCGCGCGGCAGGCGAGTCCATATCGCTCCACACCAGGGCGCGTATCTTGATGCCGCGCCGAAGGAGGGCATGGGCGACGAAGCCGCCCTGCATGCCGGTCGCACCGGTGACGAGAATGAAGTCCTGCTCGGTCATGCTGTCATAGTCCTTTTCTGATTGCGGAAACCTGTCCGAAAACCTCGGATGAGGAAGGAGCACAGGCCAGCAAGCGCACCTCAGCAAGGCGAGCGGAACTGCGCAGGGCCATCGGCGGTCGCAGCTTCATCCGTGCCGGATCACGACCTTGCCGGCCTGCTTGCCGTGCTCGAAATATTCGAACGCGGCAGGCACTTCGTCGAAATCAAAGATGCGATCGATCACCGGGCGCATGCCGTGATATTCCATCGCGCGATTCATCTGCTCAAAATGGAGCCGACTCCCAACCCGCGTTGGATGCAGATGCAGTCCTCGTATCATGAACTCAAAGCTCATGGCCTTATCCCGGCCGCCCAGGGCACCGACCATGCTGATGCGACCGTTTTCACGGGTTGCCGCGACTGCGTCATCCCAGTTTGCCGGTCCACCGACTTCGACCGTCACGTCCACGCCGCGGCCATGGGTGGCGGCGAGTACCTCCTTGTACCAGCCAGGGCCCCGTGAAGCGTCAATCACGACATCCGCGCCCAGGGCACGTAAGGTCTCCATCTTGGCGGGAGAGGTCGTCGTTGCAATAACGCGCGCGCCGGAGATCTTGGCAAACTGAAGGGCGAAGACCGATACACCACCGGTCCCTTCCACCAGCACATCTTCGCCGGGCACAAGGGGCGTATCTCCATGAAGGGCGTACCAGGCGGTCACCCCCGCGCACGGCAGCGTCGCGCCTTCCTCGAAAGACAAGTGCTCGGGCAAGAGCACAAGTTCGCTCTCGTCCACGAGCGCCAGTTCCGCCAACATGCCGTCATTGCCCTTGGTCCCACGGCCATAGGTATTGAGGGAGTAGGGAATCGGGCCTGCGATCCAGTCCCAATGGAAGATCGCGGCCACATGCTCGCCGGGTTTGACGCGGGTTACACCGCGTCCGACGGCCACAACTTCACCAGCGCCGTCGCACAGCGGAAACCGGCCGGCATTCACGATATATTGGGCCGGAATACCGTTTTTCAGCGATAACAGGTCACGGAAATTCAAAGAGGAAGCACGAACGCGCATCAAAACCTGCCGCCCAGCGGGCGATGGCGGATTCGGCTCGTCGAATTGCTGGAGGCCCTCCAGGCCAAGAGAGGTCTGCCGATAGACTTTCATTGCCGTTGTCATTGCCTCCTATGACGCTTCCGACCCGTCTCGCCGGGCGAGCGCATGCCGTTCGTCGTTCATGATGACATTCGCAGCCCGTTCTGATATCGACGCCGGAGTAGGCGGAGCGATGTTCCGTTTATGTGGAGCACTGCTCCGATTGTCAAGAGGATGAAATGATCGCTTCGCCAAAGGAAGCAGCCCCGGCCATGCGGGCCGATGCGCGCAAGAACTACGAGCAGTTGCTTGCGGTCGCCCGCCTGGCCGTGACGAAGGATGGCGCGGACGCCTCGCTGCGCGACATCGCGCGCAAGGCGGGCGTCGGGCTTGGCACGCTCTACCGCCACTTCCCGACGCGCGAGGCACTGCTGGAAACGCTGCTGCGCACCGCTTGGGATGAACTGGCCGCCAAGGCGCATGAACTGGAAACCGCGAGCGCGCCCGATGAAGCGCTCGTGTCCTGGCTGCGCGACTTTATCGCAAGCGTTCGAACCTATCGTGGCGTCGTCGCGGTGATGATGTCTGCGCTTAACGACAAAGAGTCGGCGCTTTACGCCTCATGCGCCGAAATGCGCGCCTCAGGCACCAGGCTTCTTGCTCGGGCGCAGGCCGAAGGAACGGCACGGACCGACATCGACGGAACGGACTTGATAGCGCTGGCCGGTGCCTTGGCATGGATCGGTGACCAACCGGCAATCGAGTCACGGGCAGAACGTCTTTTCGACGTCGTCATGAGCGCCGTGCGCGAGTGCCCCGCCACCGATGAACATTGCAAGCAGCGAGGAAAATGAAATGAGCCAAACCCCGTTCTGCCTGAGCTGTTCGAGGAGCATGGCCGGATCGGGAGGTTGAACCGGATCGCCCGGGTCAGGCGGAGCGGGCGAAGGCGGCGGCCTGTTCCACCTCGGCGATATCCGGCCGCACGCCGGTATAGAGCACGAACTGCTCCAGGGCCTGGATGATCGCCACGTCCCCGCCGGAAATCCGCCGCTTGCCGAGGCGGGCGGCGAGTTGCATCAGCGGCGTTTCCACCGGCAGCGCCACCACGTCGAACACCACGTCCGAGGCGGCGACGGTTTCTTCGGGGAAGGCCAGGGCTTCGGCGTCCGGTCCCTTCATGCCGAGCGGCGTGACGTTGATGATCAGCGAGCCGGCCAGCCCGGCGGCATCGGCGCGCCAGTCGAAGCCGTAGAGGTCGGCGAGCGGCCGTCCCGTCGCCTCGTTACGGGCGACGATGGTGCCGTTGCGGTGGCCGCGATCGCGCAGCGCCGCCGCCACCGCCTTGGCCATGCCGCCCGAGCCGCGCAGGACGAACGGCGCCTCGCGCGATAGCTCGGCCTTGTCCAAGAGTTCGGCGATGGCGATGTAGTCGGTGTTGTAGCCGGTCAGGCGGCCGGCGTCGTTGACAATGGTGTTGACGCTGTCGATGGCGGCGGCCGATCCTTCCAAACCGTCGAGCAGCGGGATGACGTCCTCCTTGAACGGCATCGAAATGGCGCAGCCGCGGATGCCGAGGGCACGGACACCGCCGATGGCGGCGGCAAGATCGGTGGTGGTGAACGCCTTGTAGACGAAGTCGAGCCCGAGCCGATCGTAGAGACGGTTATGGAAGCGGGAGCCGAATTTTCCCGGCCGCGCCGCCAGCGACATGCACAACCTGGTATCGGGACCGATCGGAGGCTTCGGCGGGAACGGCTTCATGATGCGTCTGCCCTTGGCTGAAACGCGAAAGAGTGGCGTCGGGGTCCTATCGCCTTTCGGGGAAAGGGCGGGCGCGCCGGGCGTCCGCCCCCTTGTTCAGTCCCGGCCGGTCAGACGGCGATCGGCTTCTTGAGGATCCTGAGCAGCGCCGCCGTGACGATCGTGCCGGCGATCAGCGCCACGATGTAGCCGGCGAGGTGGCTGACCGCGTTGGGGATCGGCAGCACGAACACGCCGCCGTGCGGCACGCGCAGCTCGGCGCCGACCGCCATCGAGATCATGCCGGCCACGGCCGAACCGGCCATCAGCGCCGGGATGACGCGGAACGGATCCTTGGCGGCGAAGGGGATGGCGCCTTCGGTGATGAAGGCGATGCCCAGCACGGCGGCGGCGTTGCCCGCCTCGTGCTCGTCCGACGAGAAGCGGTTGGCGAACAGCTTGGTGGCGAGCGCCAGGCCGAGCGGCGGCGTCATGCCGGCGACCATGGCGGCGGCCATCGGCTCGTAGAGCTGGCTGGCGATCAGGCCGGTGGCGAAGGTATAGGCCGCCTTGTTCACCGGGCCGCCCATGTCGAAGGCCATCATCAGGCCGATGATCGCGCCGAGGGCGATGGCATTGGCGCCCTGCATGCCCTTGAGGAAGTCGGTCAGCCAGGTGAGCGCCGCCGCGACCGGTTCGCCGATGACGTAGACCATCAGGAGGCCGACGATGGTGGTGCCCAGGAGCGGCAGGATCAGCACCGGCTTCAGGCCGTCGAGGTTGCGGCCGAGCCTGATGTAGCGGTTGAGGTAGAGCACCACGTAGCCGGCCAGGAAGCCGGCGACGATGCCGCCGAGGAAGCCGGCTCCGATGGCGCCGGCGATGACGCCGCCGACGGCGCCCGGGGCGATGCCCGGCCGGTCGGCGATCGAATAGGCGATGAAGCCGGCAAGGAACGGCACCATCAGCGAGAAGGCCTGCTTGCCGATGTTGAACAGCGCCTGGCCGAGCGTGCCGGCATGGGCGTCGTCGAACACGTAGATGCCGCCCATGGCGAAGGCGAGCGCGATCAGCAGGCCGCCGGCCACCACGAACGGCAGCATGTAGGAGACGCCGGTCATCAGATGCTTGTAGGGGCCGGAGCGCTGGGCGGCGCGGGCGGCCTTTTCGGCGGCCACTTCGGCGGCGAGGTCGCGCTTGCCGCCGGCGGCCGAGCCGCCCTGAACGGTCGCCTCGGCGATGGCCTTCTCGACCAGCGCCTTGCCGTTGGCGATGGCGCCCTTGGTGCCGGTGGAATAGACGCGCTTGCCGGCAAAGCGCGACAGGTCGACGTTGGTGTCGGCGGCGATGATCACCAGCTCGGCGGCGGCGATCTCCTCGGCCGTCAGCGTGTTCTGCGCGCCGACCGAGCCTTGCGTCTCGATCTTGGCGGCGTAGCCGAGCGCCTTGGCGCCCTGCTCGACGCCCTCGGCGGCCATGAAGGTATGGGCGATGCCGGTCGGGCAGGAGGTGATGCCGACGATCAACCTCGCCGCCGACGGCGCGGCGGCGACGGCGCCGGCCGGGTCGGCCAGAGCCGCGTCGAGCGTGACCTTGCGGATGGTCTTGCCGGCAAAGCGGGCGTCGTCGGCGACGTCGCCGACCAGCAGCACCGCGTCGGCGGCGGCGATCGTCGCATCGTCGAGCGGCGTGGTGACGCCGTTCGGGGTGCGCGTCTCGATGCTGAGCGACGCGCCGGCGGCCTCGGCCGCCTTCTTCAGAGCCTCGGCGGCGATCAGGGGCTTGCTCCCCGTCTCCTTGGCGCCGATCACAACTGCTAACTTTGCCATTCTCATCCTCCAATGAAGAGATTTCCCGCTGCCATCCCCCGGCGGAAATTCAGGGATATCCTCGAACACGATCCGCTGGATCGTCGTGCGTCCTGGCGGACGCGAGATGACGATCCAGCTCTTTGTCGTCGCATCGGATTTTCCGAAAACCGGTTTCCACTTTTCGGTCCGATGCTCTAGAGGCGGCCGATCTCGGCCCGTTCGGCCAGCGCCTCGACGACGGCGCGCTCGGGCAGATGCGGACCGACGCGCGCCAGCTTGGCGGCGGCGAAAGCCACCGCCTGCCGGGCGATGGCCTCGACCGGCTTGTCCTCGGCGAGCGCGCTGGCGATGCCGGCCACCATGGCGTCGCCGGCGCCGACGGTGCTGAGCGCTTCCACCCTCGGCAGGCGGGCGGTCAGCGTCTCATCGGCGGTGACGAACAGCGCGCCGTCCTCGCCGCAGGAGACGACGACCAGCCGCACGCCGCGCAGGGCGATGTCGCGGGCTGCCGCGACGAGCGCGTCGCGCGTCGGCAGCGGCCGGCCGACCAGGTCCTCGAGCTCGTGCCGGTTGGGCTTCACCGCGAACGGCAGCGCATGGCCGGAGGCGGCGAGCAGCTCTTTCAGCGGCGCGCCGGAGGTATCGGCAACCACCCTGGCGCCGGCGGCGTGCAGCGTCGCGACCAGCGGCACCAGCGCGTCGGGAGCCAGACCGGCCGGCAACGAGCCGCCGATCACCACGACGGCGCCGGCTTCGGAGGCGGCCAGGGCGGCGGCGGTGACGCGGCCGAGACACTCGGCGTCGACGACGAGGCCGGGGGTGTTGAGATCGGTGGTTTCGCCGCAGGCGGTATCGGCGATCTTGATGTTAGTGCGGGTGTCGCCGGCAATGCGGATGAACCGGTCGGCGATGCCCTTCACGGCGAACAGCTCGACGAAGGCGCCGTCGTTGCCGCGCCCCAGCACGCCGGTCGCCGTCACCTGCGCGCCCCAGTCGGCGGCGCAGCCGGCGACGTTGACGCCCTTGCCGCCGGCATTCATCTGGACCCGTCCGGCGCGGTTGACGCCGCCCACGGCGAAGCCGTCGACCTCGATCGTCAGATCGACCGCCGGGTTGAGGGTGATGGTAACGACCGGCTTCATGCCGCGTCTCCCTGACCGAAGGAGGCCTCGAGCGCCCGGACCTCGCCGGCGGTGCGGGCGGCGACCGCCTTGTCGGCCAGCGCCTTGAGGTCGGCCATCGACGCGGAGCGCAGGCGCACCTTGACGGCGGGAATGTCGCGCACGGTCATCGACAGCTCGTCGACGCCGAGGCCGGCGAGCAGCGAAGCGCCGAACGGATCGCCGGCGATGCCGCCGCAGACGCCGACCCAGCGCCTGTGCCTGGCCGCGCCTTCCACCGTCTTTCTGATCAGGCGCAGCACGGCCGGGTGCAGGCTGTCGGCCTCGGCCGCCAGCTCGGGATGCTGCCGGTCGATCGCCAGCGTGTACTGGGTGAGGTCGTTGGTGCCGATCGAGAAGAAGTCGACGTATTCGGCGTAGACGTCGGCCATCACCGCCGTCGACGGCACCTCGACCATGATGCCGAGCGGCACGGCGGGGGCGCCGACCTCGGCCCTGATCTCCTCGGCCACCGCGCGGACGGCCAGGATCTCGTCGAGCGAGGTGATCATCGGCAGCATGATCTTGAGGTTGGCGCCGGCCTTGGCGACGCGGTAGAGGGCGCGAAGCTGCGGCCGCATCAGGTCGGGGCGGCGCAGGGTCAGGCGGGTGCCGCGCACGCCGAGGAAGGGATTCTCCTCGCGCGGCAGCTTCAGGTGCGGCGCCTGCTTGTCGCCGCCGATGTCGAGCGTGCGGACGATCAGCGGCCGGCCGCCGAGGTTTTCCGCCATGGCGCCGTAGGTGGCGAACTGCTCCTCCTCATCCGGCGTGTGCCCGCCGTCGAGGAACAGGAATTCGGTGCGCATCAGGCCGACGCCCTCGGCGCCCTGGTCGATGGCGCCGGCGACATCCGAGGGCTTGTTGATGTTGGCGCCGATCTCGATGGCGTGGCCGTCGGTGGTGGCGGCGGGCAGGGCCCGCCCCTCGGCTTCCGAAGCGGTACGGCGAACATCGGCTTCGATGAAGGCGCGGGCCGAGGCGAGGTCGGCCTCGCCGGGATCGAGATAGAGCCGGCCGCCGGCGCCGTCGAGAATGGCCGTCGTCCCCGCCTTCGCCTCCAGGATGCCGGCGCCCATGGCGACCACAGCCGGCAGGCCGAGCGTGCGGGCGAGGATGGCGGTGTGCGAGGTCGGGCCGCCCTGCGCCGTCGCCAGACCGGCGATCAGCGTGGTGTCGAGGCCGATGGTGTCCGACGGCGTCAGGTCGGCGGCGACGAGGATCGACGGGGTCGACGGCAGGACGATCGCCGAACGGATCGCCACCTCCGGCGCCAGCTTGGCCAGCACGCGGCGGCCGACGTCGCGGACGTCGGAGGCGCGGGCGGCGAGCAAGGGATTGGCGTTGCTCTCGAGCGACACGGCCACCTCTTCGACAGCGGCCCGCCAGGACCAGGCGGGACCATGGCCGCCGACGACGAGGACGGAGGCTTTCGTGAGGATTTCGGGGTCGCTCAAAAGTTCGGCCTGCGCCTCGAAGATCGCCGCTTCCGCCTGCCCCACCTTGACGGCGGCCTCGGCGGCGACGGTCTTCAGCTCGCCGAGCGTCGCGGCGATGGCCTGATCGAGGGCCGCGGAGGCGGCGACGAGATCCATCGGCGTATCGGCGATCTCCACCGACGCGGCCTTCAGCACATGCACCGGGGCGATGACGACGCCCGGTGCGGCGGCGACGCCGGAAAACGTTTTCAGATTGGTTGCCGGCGTCCAGCCCTTGCGGCCGGCCGGCGGCGGCGCCTTGGCGGCGTCGGCCTGCTCCTCGGCCGACAGGCCCTCGATCACCCGCATGAAGGTGGAGAGGGCGACGGCGGCGTTGTCGCCGTCGGCGGAGACCGTCACCGTCTCGCCGGCGCGAAGCCCCAGCTGCAGCAGGGAAACCAGCCGCGTCGGGTCGGCGACGTCGGCGCCGCGCCTGACCTGCAGGCGCGTTCCGGCGGCCTTTGCCGCGTCGACCCAGCGGCTGGCCGGGCGGGCGTGCAGGCCGTTGGGATAGGCGACGGTCCATTCGATCGCCAGGGCCAGATCGGCCGGCACGGCGGCACCGGCGGCGTCGGCGGCAAAGTTGGCGGCGGCCGTTTCGTCCAGCGCGGCGATGATCGCCAGGGGGTCGTCGGTGACGAACAGCGCTTCGAGCGCCGCTTCGTCCTGGAACAGGCGCGTCAGCCGGCGCAGCACGGCAATATGGTCGTCCGACTGGGCGGCGATCGCCACGACCAGCTTGACGATCTGGCCCTCGTTCCAGGCGAGGCCGCCGGGAATCTGCAGGATGGCGAGGCCGTTGTGCCTGATGAGGCCGCGATCGGCATTCATGCCGTGCGGAATGGCGACGCCCTGGCCGAGATAGGTTTCGGCCACCGCCTCGCGGCGCATCATGCTGTCGGCATAGGCCGGATCGATGTAGCCAGCGTCGGCGAGCAGGGCGCAGGCCTGACGGATGGCGGCTTCCTTGTCCGCCGGCGCCGCCTTCAGGCGGGTGAGCTCGGGCGCGAGAAGCGGCTTGGTGCTGATCGACATGAAACTTCCTCTCCTCCGCATCTCAGAAAACTGAAAACCTTTTCAGATTGATTGATGCAGATATCATGTGCTTGCTTTCTTGGGAAAGCTGGGAAAACCCTTATTGAAGGTCGTCTGTAGACATGATTGTTTCCGCCGTAAACGGAGAACGATTTTAGCTATGAGCGTTGGCATCAAGGATGTGGCTGTTGCAGCGGGCGTTTCGCCGGCAACGGTTTCGCGTGTTCTCGCCAACCGCCACGTCAAACCCGACCTCAGAGAACGTGTGGAAACCGCCATCCGCCTGACCGGCTACCGCCCCAATCTTTCGGCGCGCCGGCTGCGCTCGCAGCATTCCAACACCATCGGCCTGATCGTTCCCGATATCCGCAATCCGTTCTTCACCGCGCTGAGCCGCGCCGTCGAGGACGCCGCCTACAAGGCCAACATGCGGGTCGTGCTGTGCAACACGGATGAGAATCCGTCTCGCGAAATGATGTACCTGCGCCTGATGCAGGAGGAGCGGGTGACCGGCGTCATCTACGCGCCGACCCGCGAGACCGCGGCGCAGCTCGACCGGCTCGCTTTCGATTTCCCGGTGGTGCTCGTCGATCGGCACGGCCCGGCCGGCAAGCACGATTCCGTGGTGCTCGACAATCGCCAGGCCTCCGCCGCGCTGGTCGAGCACCTGTGCGGGCGCGGCTTCACCCACATCGGGGGGCTGTTCGGCAACACCTCGTCCACCGCCCGGGACCGCCTCGGCGGCTACACCGAGGCGATGAGCGCTCACGGCCTCGCGCCGCGGGCGGACTTCGTGGCGCCCAACCCCGACGCCGCCGCCGTCGCCGCGCGGGACATCCTGTCGCGCAAGGACCGGCCGGAGGCGCTGATCGCCTCCAACGGCCTGATCCTGCTCGGCGTCGTCCAGGCGATGCGCGAACTCGGCCTCGAGGCGCCGAAGGACATCGCCATCGCCGGTTTCGACAACGAGATATGGACGGCCCTCATGGGCCCCGGCTTCACGGTGATCGAGCAGCCGGTGGCCGACATCGGCCACTCGGCGATGCGCCTGTTGTTCGAGCGCATAGAGACGCCGGACATGGCGCCGCGGGTCATCATGCTTTCCGGCAAGCTGATCGAGCGCAACTCGACCAGGAAGCCCTGCTAGAGCATTTCCGGCGAGAACAGGTTCGCCGGAAATACTCCATCTCTTTGATTAGGCCCAATCGACCGGAAGACGGTTACCAGGCGAAAGAAGCGGACCTCCGTTGCCGACCTTCCGGCACCCCGCCGAAAGAGACTTGGCAAGCCCATGCAATTTCGCTTCAGATAATGCCGTGGCGAATGGTTGCCAGTGATTTGAAACGGATCGTGAATGGGTGCCTTCGGTAAAGGAACTGGCCGGCGCCTTCGTGGTGAAGACCGCAAGGCGCAGATCATCGACGTGGCCTCTGCGCTGATCGCCGAACGCGGCTATTGGGGCATCTCGATCCAGGACGTGGCCATGCGGTGCGAAATCACCGACACGGCGGTTCTGCATCATTTCGGCAGCAAGGAGAAACTTCTCCTGGCGGTGGTTCAGCACCGCGACGAAAGCGATCGCCGGGCGCTCGCCGAGCGGCTCGGCGTCGAGCGCGGCGACCTCTATGCCGCCATCCGCGACCTGCCGCTCGAAGACGTCTGCGACGCGATGGTGCGCCGCAACGCCGCCCAGCCGGAGATCGTCCGGCTCTACACGCTGCTCAGCGCCGAGGCCCTCCAACCGACCCATCCGGTGCACGACTATTTCTTCGAACGCGAGCAATTGGTTATCCGTACGTTCGCGTCGGCGCGCTCGACACTCGGCATGGAGCCGATGGAGCGCGGCAGGCTCGTGCTTGCCGTGATGGATGGCGTTCAATTGCGCTGGCTGCGCGACCGCGACAACATCGACCTGGTAGCCGAATGGCATTCCGCGACCGCAACCCTGTTCGGGCGTCCGCCGATGGTCAACGACGCGTAATACCAATTCGGGAAGATGCTGCCGCATCCGCTCGTCGAGGCCATCGCCTCGTGGAACATCCGAACGCCGGGCCTTGCATCCCTTGCCGGAGCGAGGCCGATCATCGGCCGTACGGGCGAGCACGGATGGCCCTGCCAGGGCGACATTGATCGTTGACGAAGCCGTCGCAGCAGATTTATCGTCCACTTAACTTAGTACATACCAAGCACTAAATAAATATCTGGAGGAGCTGGTGAGCCAGGCTGCGGGACAATCCGACTTCGCGACAACGTCCGCCGCGACGCCCCCATCGCCGTTCGACGACGCCGTCGTCCGCGTCCGTGCCGGCGCGGCCGGCGACACGGTGGCGCGGGAGCTCTACGGCCGGCTTACGGGTGCCGAACGCCTCGCCCTCCTGCACGGCGACATACCGTTCTGGCCCGGCCGCGCGGCGATCATGCAGCACGGCTACAACCACATCCCCTACCCGATGGGTTCAAACGCACGCCTCGGCATCCCCGGCATCCGTTTCATCGACGGCCCGCGCGGCGTCGTCGTCGGGCACGCCACGGCGTTTCCGGTATCGATGGCGCGCGGCGCGTCGTGGGACGTGGCGCTGGAAGAGGAAATCGGCCGGGCGATCGGGCTGGAGCTCAGGGCATCGGGCGGCAACCTGTTCGGCGGCGTCTGCATCAACCTGCCCCGCCACCCGGCCTGGGGGCGCACCCAGGAAACCTATTCGGATCAGACAATCCTGATCGGCGAGATGGGTGCCGCCCTGGTGCGCGGGGTCGGCGGCAACGCCATGGCCTGCGTCAAGCACTTCGCGCTCAACTCGATGGAGAACGCCCGCTTCGACGTCGACGTGCGCTGCGCGCCGGAAGCGATGCACGAGGACTATCTGCCACATTTCCGCCGCGCCCTGGCGGCCGGCGCATCCGCCGTCATGTGCGCCTACAACCGCGTCAACGGCGACTGGGCGAGCGCCAGCCGGCCACTGTTGACCGAGGTCCTGCGCGACGAGTGGGGATTCGACGGATTCGTCCTCAGCGACTTCATCTGGGCCATTCGCGACGCCGCCGCGTCGCTGGAGGCCGGGCTCGACCTGGAGGCGCCATTCGCCCAGCTCCGCGCCGACAGGCTGCCGGCGGCACTCGCGGCCGGCGACACGACATGGGAACGCGTCGAGCAATCGGGGCTGCGGCTCATCGCCACCCAGCTCCGGCACTATGCCAGCCGCGATGCGGCCGAACCGGACCTATCCGTCATCGCCGGTCCCGAGCACGTCGCGCTCGCCCGCCGCGCCGCCCGGCAGTCGATGGTGCTGCTGCGCAACGAGGCGGTGGACGGCGCGCCGGTGCTGCCGCTGGAGAGGGCGAAACTCGTCAGTCTCGCCGTCGTCGGCCGACTTGCCGACCTGCCCAACCTCGGCGACCACGGCTCGTCGAACGTGCACGCGCCGGCGGTGGTGACGCCGCTGGAAGGATTGCGCGCCGCCCTGCCCGAAGCGGCGGTGCTGCATGACGACGGCACCGATCCGGCCGGCGCCGCGGCGCTCGCCGCCGGCGCGACGGCGGCGGTGGTCGTGGTCGGCTACACGGCGGCGGAGGAAGGCGAATGGGTCAACGGCCGCGTCTATGCCCGCGACGACCTCATGGCGCTCTATCCCGAGCCGCGCGACGACGCCGAGCGGGCCGTGCTCGCGACCATGCTCGAACGCGTCCGCGCCGCCGAGGGACGGCCGGAAATCGGCGGCGACCGGCGCGACCTGCGCCTGCCGGCGGGCGACGTCGCGCTCATCCGGGCGGTGGCCGCCGCCAATCCCCGCACCGTCGTCGTGGTGGTGACGGCCGGCGCCGTCATCCTGTCCGACTGGCACGAGGAAGTCCCCGCCCTCGTCATCGGCTGGTATGCCGGCATGCAGGGCGGCCACGCCCTTGCCGACCTCATCACCGGGCGCCAGAACTTCTGCGGCCGTCTGCCCTACGCCATCGCCGCTTCCGCCGACGACCTGCCCGGTTTCGACATCGACGCACGCGAGATCACCTACGACCGCTGGTACGGCCAGCGCAAGCTCGCCCGTGACGGCAGGACGGCGACCTATCCGCTCGGGTTCGGCCTTTCCTACACCCGCTTTGCCATCGATCGGGCGAGCGTCACCATGCGCGACGGCGATGCCCTGACGCTCGCGGTGGCGGTCGCGAATACCGGCGATCGCGCCGGCCGCGCCAACATCCAGATCTACGCCACCCGTACCGACGGCGACCGCGCCGGCGAGCGCGAGCTCATCGGCTTCGGCCTCGTCGACCTCGCCGCCGGCGACGCCGCCGAGGTCGCGATCACCGCCTCGCTGCAACCGCTGACGCGCTGGGACGAGGCGGAGCGGACGTTCCGCCTGCCGGCCGGCGAGGTGCTGATCGAAGCCGGGCGCCATTGGGGCGACCCCGCCGCGGCGACCACAACGACAAGACTATAATTCTGGAGGAAACCTCGATCATGTCTGCATCTACGGAACCTTCCGGCTGGACCGGCACCACGCCGGACTCCGAACAGCCGCGCTTCCCGACCCGGCTCGCCATCGGACTGGCGATCGGCTCGTTCTGCTGGGTTGTCGCCTATCTTGGCGCCGTGGCCGTGCTGCTGCCGGCGCGCATCGCCGAGATCGACCCCGGCAACAAGGCGGCGATCATTGCCCTCAACTCGACGGTCGCCATGGTGGTGGCGACGATCGCCAACCTGGTCATCGGTGCCTTCTCCGACCTCACCCGCACCCGCTGGGGCCGCCGCACACCATGGATATGGATCGGCGCCGCCGGCTCGCTCGCCAGTCTGGCCGCCCTCGGGCAGGTTTCCACCGCCGCCGGGCTGATCATCACCTGGGCGATCTACCAGCTCTTCCTCAACGCCATCGTCGCGCCGCTGCTCGCCACGCTTGCCGACCGCATCGCACCGCGCTTCCGCGGCAGCGCTGCCTCGGCCTACGCGCTCGGCCTCGGCTTCGGCTCGGGGCTCGGGCAGGTCATCGGAGCGCAGTTCCTCGCCGATACCACGGGCGGCTTCATTGCGCTCGGCGTGCTCACCGCCATCGTCGCTCCGGCGGCGTCGTTCCTGTTCCGCGAAGCCTCCAGCCTGCCGATGCCGCGCAAGGCGTTCACGAAGGAGATGGTGCTCGACAACTTCGTCTTCGCCCGCCACGATGCCCGCGACTACTACCTCGCGCTTTTCGGCAAGTTCTTCATCCAGGTGGCCAAGTTCGCGGTCCAAGGCTACCTGCTCTACATCCTCACCGACTACATGCAGCTCGAGAAGGCCGGCGCCGGCCGCTACATCTCGCTTTCCGCCACCATCATCATGGTCGCCGGCATCCTCATGGCGTTCCTGTCGGGCCCGATCGCCGACAAGCTCAAGCGAATCAAGCTGCCGGTGGTCCTTTCGGCGCTGATGATCGCCGTCGGCGTGTTCCTGCCGTTCCTGTCGGCGACGCCGGAGATGATCATCGCCTATGCCATCTTCGCCGGCATCGGCTTCGGCATCTTCAACGCCGTCGACCAAGCACTGAACATTGCCGTGCTGCCCAACCCGGCCACCGCGGCCAAGGACCTGGGCATCCTCAACTTCGCCAACACCGGCGGCCAGATCGCCGGGCCGTTGCTCGCCGCCGCCGTCATCACCGCCTCGGGCTACCGGTCGCTGTTCGTGCTGGCGGCTGTCGCGGCGCTGATCGGCGCGGCGCTGTTCATCGCCATCCGCCGCGTTCGCTGACCGGCCGCCGGATGCTTCTCCTCCTGGCGGCCGTCCTTGCCGGCGCGATACTGCAGCGAATTTCCGGAATCGGCTTCGCGATGGTCGTGGCACCGTTCACGATCATCGCGATCGGACCGGCACAGGGCGTCGTTCTCGTCCAGATCTGCGGCATCGCGTCGGCGCTCCTTGTCCTCGCGCAGGTCCGGCGCGACGTCGACTGGCCGGCCTGCCTGGCGCTCCTGCCGACCAGCTTCATCGGCGTGTCGGCAGGAGCCCTCGCCACCGCGCACCTTCCAGCCGCGACCGCACAGGTTGCCAGCGCCGTGGTCATGCTGCTGGCCCTGGCGGGATCGGCAGCGATCGGCCGGCTCGGCCGGGTACCGCGCACCTTCCCCCTCATGGCCGCCACGGGTGGGATAGCCGGAACCATGACGGTCCTCGCCGGTGTCGGCGGAGTGGCCCTGACGGCCTTGCAGCAGGCGACGCGCTGGGAGCATCGCCCGTTCGTCGCGACGCTTCAGCCTTATCTCGTCGCGCTGTCGACAGGCACCGTCGTCGCCCGCCTGGCCACCACCGCCGACGCCTGGCCGGCGCTCACGCCCGCAGGATGGGCCGGCATCATCGCCATGATGGCGATCGGCATCGCCGCAGGAAACCGCGCCACCGCCTGGCTCAACGCATCGGTGGCCTCCCGCATAACCGTCGCCTTGTCGCTTCTGGGAGCGCTTTCGGCGCTCTTGGGCGGCCTGCTGAAGTTGTAGGCCTCCCATTTCCCCGTTCCGATGCAAGTCCTGGCACCGGCGTCACGGCCCGCCGCCGTTCCGCGCAAGACGGCCCGTCGGGCAACATTCACGGAACTGAAGCGCAACTGTCACATGCGCGGCCTATGCGATGCGGGCTGCCGCTGCAGTCGCAGCCGGCTATGTACAGTTATCGGGGGGACACCCTATGGCAATCCTTAAGTCCGTCGCGCTGAAGCTCGGCGCGCTCCTTCTCGGCGCCGGCCTCGTGGCTGGCTCCGCCGCGGCCGCCGAGATCACCGGCGCCGGCGCTACCTTCCCCTACCCGCTCTATTCGAAGTGGGCGGAGAGCTACAAGGCCAAGACCGGCACCGGCCTCAACTACCAGGCGATCGGTTCGGGCGGCGGCGTCAAGCAGATCAAGGCCAAGACCGTCACCTTCGGCGCCACCGACAATCCGCTCAAGAAGGATGCGCTGGCCGCCGCCGGTCTCGTCCAGTTCCCGACGGTGATGGGCGGCATCGTGCCGATCGTCAACCTCAAGGGCATCGGCCCGAACAAGATGGTTCTCGACGGCCCGACGCTCGCCGACATCTATGCCGGCAAGATCAAGACCTGGAACGACCCGGCGATCGCCAAGCTGAACCCCGGCCTCGGCCTGCCGTCGACCGCCATCGCCACCGTGTGGCGCTCGGACGCCTCGGGCACCAACTTCAACTTCACCTACTACCTTTCGCAGGTCAGCCCGTCCTTCAAGTCGTCGATCGGCTCGGGCAACAGCGTGAAGTGGCCGGGCGGCATCGGCGCCAAGGGCAATGACGGCGTCGCCGCCACCGTGAAGCAGACCGCCAACTCGATCGGCTTCGTCGAATACGCCTACGCCAAGCAGAACAGCGTCGCCTTCACCAAGATGGTCAATGCCGCCGGCAACGTCGTCTCGCCGGACGTCTCGGCCTTCACCGCCGCCGCCGCCAGCGCCGACTGGTCGAAGGCGGTCGGCTTCTACCTGATCCTCGCCAACCAGCCGGGCGCCCAGGCCTGGCCGATGACCGCCGCGACCTTCATCCTGGTCGAGGCTCGTCCGAAGGACCCGGCCGCCACCGCCGAAGCCCTCAAGTTCTTCGACTGGGCCTATTCGAGCGGCGACGCCGCCGCCAAGACGCTCGACTACGTGCCGATGCCGGCCAGCGTCAAGGCCTCGGTGCGCGCCACCTGGCTGCGCGACATCACCGCCGGCGACAACAACGCCCCGCTCTACAAGCCGGCTTCGTAACGGAAGCCGTCAAGTCGGCGACACCGGACCTTTGCAGGGGCGCACGCATCGTGCGCCCCCGTTTTCGCGACCGATCATGGCGGTGCTCTGCCCGATGACCGATGAAACCCTTGCCGCGGCCGCCGAGGAGCCAAGGGCCGCTCCCGGGATGACCGGCACCCTGCGCCTCTACCGTCGGCAGGACGCCGTCTTCCGCGCCATCACCTTCCTGTCAGCGGCGCTGGTCGTCGTCGTGCTGGCCGGCATGATCGTCTTCCTCGCCCACGGCGCCATCCCGGCGCTGACGGCAATGGGGCCGTCGTTCTTCTGGACGTCCGACTGGGATACGGTCGAGGACGTCTACGGCGCGCTCGCCCCGATCGCCGGCACCCTGATCACGGCGACGATCGCCATGGCGATCGGCATCCCGGTCAGCTTCGGCATCGCCATGTTCCTGACCGAGATCTGCCCCAGCGTCCTGCGCCGGCCGATCGGCACGGCCATCGAGCTGCTGGCCGGCATCCCGAGCGTGGTGTTCGGCATCTGGGGCCTGTTCTACCTGACGCCGGTGCTGCAGGAATATATCCAGCCGGCGCTGATCGATTATCTCGGCCCGCTGCCGGTCATCGGCATGCTGTTCCAGGGGCCGCCGTTCGGCATCGGCATCCTCGACGGCGGCATCGTGCTCGCCGTCATGGTGCTGCCCTACATCACCTCGATCACCCGCGACGTGTTCATGACCGTGCCGCCGCTCCTGCGCGAATCCGCCTACGGCATGGGCTGCACCACCACCGAGGTCGTCTGGAAGATCGTCATTCCCTATTGCCGCGTCGGCCTGATCGGCGGCGTCATGCTCGGTCTCGGCCGGGCGCTCGGCGAGACGATGGCCGTGACCTTCGTGGTCGGCAACACCTATCAGATCAGCGCCTCGCTGTTGGCTCCCGGCACCACCATTTCGGCGGCGATCGCCAACGAGTTCAACGAGGCGTTCGAAGAGCAGCACCTGTCGGCGCTGATCGCCCTCGGCCTCGTCCTGTTCCTGATCACCTTCACCGTGCTGGCGCTCGCCAAGTGGATGCTGCTGGCGCTCGACAAGCGGGAGGGCCGCTGATGAGCGCGCGCGTGCGCCGCCGCGGCGCGGTCAATATCGTCGTCCTGTCGCTGTCGGTGGCGATGGCGCTGACCGGGCTGGCCTTCCTGGCGCTGATCGGCTGGACGCTGGTGTCGCGCGGCCTGGCGGCGATCAATCTCGACCTGTTCACGCTGGAGACGCCGCCGCCCGGCAGCCGGGGCGGTCTCGCCAACGCCATCGTCGGCTCGGCGATGATGACCGGCCTCGCCATGCTGATCGCCACGCCGATCGGCGTGCTCGCCGGTACCTATCTCGCCGAATACGGCCGCGACAGCCGGTTCGGCGGCGTCGCCCGCTTCATCAACGACATCCTGCTGTCGGCGCCGTCGATCCTGGTCGGCCTGTTCGTCTACGGCTTCACGGTGCTGCCGACGCAGCATTATTCGGCCTGGGCGGGCTCGATCGCCCTGGCGCTCATCGCGCTGCCGGTGATCGTGCGCTCGACGCAGGACATGATCGGCCTGGTGCCGGTGCCGCTGCGGGAAGCGGCCGCCGCGCTCGGCGCGCCGGAATGGCGGGTGATGGTGTCGATCGTCTGGCGGTCGGCCGGCAGCGGCATGCTGACCGGCGTGCTGCTGGCGGCGGCGCGCATTTCCGGCGAAACGGCGCCGCTCCTGTTCACGGCGCTCAACAACCAGTTCTGGTCGACGGACCTCAACGCCCCGATGGCGAACCTGCCGGTGGTGATCTACCGCTTCGCCCTCAGCCCCTACGACGACTGGCAGCGGCTCGCCTGGGGCGGCGCCTTCCTGATCACCTTTGCGATCCTCGTTCTCAACGTGCTGGCGCGGCTTGTCTCGGCGCGCAGCCAATCGAAGGTTTGACGATGGCCGGCGAAACGCTCACTGCCCGCCCCACGGTCTCCACCCGGCCCGCCGATGACGAAGCCGCCACGGTCAAGGTATCGGTGCGCGACCTCCACTTCTACTACGACACGTTCGAGGCGCTGAAGAACGTCAACCTCGACCTCGAAGACCGGCGCGTCACCGCCTTCGTCGGGCCGTCCGGCTGCGGCAAGTCGACGCTGCTGCGCGTCTTCAACCGCATCTACGATCTCTATCCCCGGCAGCGGGCGGAGGGCTCCGTCACCATCGGCGGCCGCAACATCCTCGATCGCGACCAGGACCTCAACGCCCTGCGCGCCATGGTCGGCATGGTGTTCCAGAAGCCGACGCCGTTTCCAATGACCATCTACGAGAACATCGCCTTCGGGATCCGGCTCTATCACTCATTGCCGAAGGCGGAGCTCGACGACCGGGTCGAGCATGCCCTGAAGCGCGCCGCGCTCTGGGGCGAGGTCAGGGACAAGCTGGGCCAGAGCGGCCTCAGCCTGTCCGGCGGCCAGCAGCAGCGCCTCTGCATCGCCCGCACCATCGCGACCGAGCCGGCGGTCGTCCTGCTCGACGAGCCGGCCTCGGCGCTCGACCCGATCTCGACCGCCAAGGTCGAGGAGCTCATCTCCGAGCTGCGCTCGGACTATTGCATCGCCATCGTGACGCACAACATGCAGCAGGCCGCCCGCTCGTCGGACTACACCGCCTTCATGTATCTCGGCGAACTGGTCGAATTCGGCGCGACGGAGAAGATCTTCACCAATCCGTCGGACAAGCGCACGGCCGACTACATCACCGGCCGCTTCGGCTGACCGCGCGGCGGGCGTAGCGACAAGCGAAGCGAAGGTTTCAGGGCCGCCCCTCGGCGTGTGCCGGGTTCATTCATCGGGATGAACCGTTATTTCATCCTTGCCCGTCATGATGTCCGGCGGCGATCGGCCCGGGCCGGCCCCATCCTGCTTCTGGGGCGCCGCCGGAGGAAACCAGACTGTGCTCACCGAAAGTCATGGCCTGTCCGGCGAGCCGATGCGCGCGCTGATCGTCGACGACAGCAAGTCGGTCCTGTTGTGGATGGGCGCCGCCCTGACCGAGCTGCCGAACCTTTCTCTCGATCTCTGCGACACGCCCGAGGAAGCCTTGGCGCTGGCGGCAACGCGGCAATACGATCTCGTGGTGGTCGACTACCTGATGCCGAAACTCACCGGCATTGAGCTGACCGCGGCCCTGCGCCAGCAGCCCGACTATCACGCCATTCCCATCGTCATGATCACCGCCGAGCAGGACAGCGAGGTCAGGCTCAAGGCGATCGTCGCCGGCGTCAACGACTTTCTCAACAAGCCCTTCGACCCGATCGAACTCAGGGCGCGCGTCACCAACCTGATCTCGCTTCGTCGCACCCAAGTCGAGCTGGCCGCGCATGCCCATCGCCTGGAGGAAGCGGTGCGCGAGGCGACCGCCGAGCTGGCATCCCGCGAGAAGGAAATGATCTGGCGCCTGGCGCGGGCCATCGAGATGCGCGATGGCGGCACGGGAGCCCACGTGGCGCGCGTGGCGGCGATCAGCCGGCTGATCGCCGAGGGGCTGCCGCTCGCCCCGCATGTCTGCCAGATGATCCATCTCGCGGCGCCGCTGCACGACATCGGCAAGATCGGCGTCCGCGACGCCGTGCTGAACAAGCCGGGCCGGCTGACGCCGGAGGAAATGGCCGAGATCCGCGAGCATGTGAACTACGGCGTCCGGCTGCTCGAAAACGGCGGCTCCGATCTCATCCGCGTGGCGGCGGCGATCATCGGCGGCCACCACGAGAAATGGGACGGCAGCGGCTACCCGTGCGGTCTGGCGGGAACCGCCATCCCCATCGAGGCCCGCGTCACCGCCGTCGCCGACGTGTTCGACGCGCTGACCTCCGCCCGCCCCTACAAGGAAGCCTGGCCCGCCAAACGCGCCTATGACGAGATCGTGCGCTGCTCGGGCAGCCATTTCGATCCGGAATGCGTGCGGGTGTTCTGCGAGAAATGGCCGGACATCGAGGAGATCGCCCGCACCCTGCGTGACGACGAGGACGGACCGCCGGCGTGGCCGTCATAGAACGTCGACCCGCATGCCGACAACGCGGGTGATGGCGATGCCGGGCCCGGCGCATCGGGCACATGGTTTGCCGGCTTTGAATCCGGCGGGCATGTCGGCGGCCGGTCAAGCCTGCTCCGCCTGAGACCGGCCAGTATTAGTGCCTAGGCATTTTTCAAGCCGACACCGTCACCAAGGCATCCGGCCCGTCGCGACCACCTTAACAACTCCCGCGAGTCCGAATCGCGCCGCGCCCGGCGGCTTCCCGGCTAAACGGACAGGATTCTGCCGTTTATCACAAGCACAAGTGCTCGCGCCGCGCGCTTGCTGACTCTTGAGTATTAACGCAACCATTCAGTTCTTTACGAATCTATTTCTAGCCCTTTGATCCAATTCGACAACGTAAAAACGTAGTTTATGGAAATTTAGCAATTGCCTTCCATATTTCCGCCGCCAGTAGGAGCTGTCCAATGGAGAATTCAACCGTTATTCGGATGCATCCAAATCTATGTGTATCGGACATCCGTGCATCTTATTCTACTCTTGTAGAAGCCCTGGATGGATTCTCGAGTATTCAATTAGGCATCCCGACCGATGCGATCGTTGATCTCAGTTTTCTTCAGCTTATCGAAGCCGCCAGGCTGAGAGCCAACGAACAGGGCAAGTCCCTTTCTCTTCTTGAGCCGGCCAACGGCGAGCTTAGGCGCGCGCTGGACCGAAGCGGCCTCATGACGGCTGCGACTTCTGCCGATCGTTCATTCTGGCTCCACGAGGAGACCACCCAGTGACTGCGAGTATTCTGACCGTGGACGACTCGGTGTCGGTGCGCATGACGACGCGCATCGCCCTCACCGGAGCCGGCTACAAGGTGACGGAGGCGGTCGACGGTCTCGATGGCCTCAACAAGGCCCGAGCGACCCGCTTCGATCTCGTCATCACCGACCTCAACATGCCGAACATGGACGGCCTGCGCATGATCGAGGAGGTCCGGCGCCTGCCGAACCAGGTCGGCGTGCCCATCCTGTTTCTCACCACGGAATCCGACGCCGCCCTCAAGGGGCGCGCCAAGGCGGCCGGCGCCACCGGCTGGCTGGTCAAGCCCTTCGAGCCGGATCAGCTGATCCGCCTGGTGCAGAAGGTGCTGGCCAAATGAGCAATCCCGATCCCGCGGACATCTTCCGCATCGAGGCGGCCGAACTGCTGGAGCAGATGGAGCAGGGCCTGCTCGACCTCGAGCACCGTCTCGACGATCGCACGCTGGTCGACGCCGTGTTCCGCGCCCTCCATACCCTCAAGGGGTCGGGCGCCATGTTCGGCTTCGACCGGCTCGCCGCCTTCACCCACCATTGCGAGACCGCCTTCGACCGCGTCCGCAAGGGACAGGCCGAGGCGACGCCGGCGCTGGTCTCGGCGGTGCTCGAAGCCCGCGACCACATGCGCGCGCTGGTCGAAGACCCGAGCGGCGACCACGCCGCCGAGGAGCGCTACCTTCTCGAGCGCCTGCAGGCGGCCGTTTCCGGCGCGGTGGCGGCTCCCATGGCATCCGTCGCCGACGCCCCGGCCAAGACCGCGACACCGACCGCGCCGACCACCTGGCGCATCAGGTTCGGCCTGCCGGAGAATACCTTCGTCAACGGCACCAACCCGCTGAGCTTCCTCGACGAACTGAGGGCGATGGGCGAATGCCGCGTCGTGCTCGACAGATCGACCCTGCCGCCCCTCGAACAGCTCGATCCGACGGCGCTCTACCTCGCCTGGGACGTGACGCTGACCACCGACCGCAGCCGTGCCGACATCGAGGACGTGTTCCTGTTCGTCATGGACGACATGGCTCTGGAGATCGAGGCGCCGAGCGACGGCGCACCCTTGCCGGAAGTGGCCCCGCCGGTTCTTTCGGATATCGATGCACCCGCCAGGGCCGCCGCCGCCGAGCCGCCGCCGGAGCGGCCGGAACCCGAGGCGGCGGCGCGTCCGGTTGCCGACGCCGCCGACCCGAAGCTGCGGCGGAAGGTGGAAAGCGTCCGCGTTCCGGCCGAACGCCTCGACGAGCTGATGGATCGCGTCGGCGAGCTGGTGATCGTCCAGTCCCGCCTGCAGCAGATCGCCGCCACCAGCAGCGACATCGGGCTGCGCACCGTCAGCGAGGAGATGGAGCGTCTTTGCAGCGAACTGCGCGTCACCATGATGGTGCTGCGCATGGTGCCGGTCGCCACGCTGTTCGACCGCTACCGCCGCCTGGTGCACGATCTCCAGCGCGATACCGGCAAGAAGATCGAGCTGTCGACCGACGGCGAGAGCACCGAGATGGACAAGACGGTGATCGAGCGCCTCGCCGATCCGCTGGTCCATCTGGTGCGCAACGCCGCCGACCACGGCCTGGAGAACGGCGAAGCCCGCCGGGCCGCCGGCAAGCCCGAGGCCGGCAGCATCCGCCTGTCGGCCCGCCAGACCGGCGGCGAGGTGATCATCTCGGTGACCGACGACGGCCGCGGCATCGACCGGGCGAGGGTGCGGGCCAAGGCGGAAGCGGCCGGGCTGATCCAGCCGGGCGCGACCATCGCCGACCAGGACCTGCTGCAACTGATCTTCCAACCGGGCTTCTCGACGGCCTCGTCGGTGACCAACCTGTCCGGCCGCGGCGTCGGCATGGACGTCGTCAAGAAGGCCATCGAGTCGCTGCACGGCTCGATCGACCTCGCCAGCCGTCCGGGAGAGGGCTCGACCGTCTCGCTGCGCATTCCGCTGACGCTGGCCATCATCGACGGCCTGCTCGTCAGGGTGGGCGAAGGCCGCTACGTGATCCCGCTGCCGGCCGTCGAGGAATGCATCGAGCTCAGCCAGGAGGAGGACCTGCGCTCGCGCGGCCGCGCCTTCCTGTCGCTTCGCGACACCCTGGTGCCCTTCATCCGCCTGCGCGAATTGTTCGCCACCGGCACCAGGCCCGATCCCTATCAGAAGATGGTGGTGGTCTCGACCGGCGAGGAACGCGTCGGCCTGATCGTCGACCAGATCATCGGCCACCACCAGACGGTCATCAAGTCGATGTCCAAGCTGCATGACGACGTGACCACCTTCTCGGGGGCGACCATTCTCGGCGACGGCTCGGTCGCGCTCATCCTCGACGTCGCCAACCTGGTGTCGCTCGGCCAGGAGCAGGAGGCGCAGTTGCGTGCCATCGCATGAGTGATCCAGCCCTCAAGACCAAAGCCGTCCGGGACGCCTCCGCCGACGAGATCGAGGTGCTGACCTTCGAGATCGGCGGCGAGACCTTCGCCCTCGAGGCGGCCATCGTGCGCGAGATCCTCGATCTCCTGCCGGAAACCATCGTTCCCGGCAGCCGGCCGTTCGTCAACGCGGTGATCAACTTCCGCGGCAAGGTCATACCGCTCGCCGACATCCGCGTTGCCATGGGCATGCCGGCGGCGGCGGCCACCATCGACAGCCGCATCGTGGTGGTCGAGCTCGATCTCGACGGAACGCCCTCGCTGGTCGGCCTCAGGACCGACCGCGTCAACGAAGTCGCCACGCTGTCGAAGGCCGGCGGCGAGCCGCCTCCCCGCGTCGGCCTCAGGTGGCCGCCGCAGTTCATCGAATGCCTGATCCACCGGGAAGGCGCCTTCATCATCTTCCCCGACCTCAGGACCATCTTTTCTTCAAAGGGCCGCGCGAGCCAGCCGGACTGAGTCGAACGCCCGAAACCCAGAACCGATCCCGTACAAGCCCGAACAGGCCCCATCGAGGGAAGTGCCAGTATCATGCGTATCACCATCAAGCTAAAGCTTGCGCTATCCTTCGCCCTGGTCGTGGCGATGCTGATCGCCCTTGCCGTGCTCAGCATCGCCAACCTGTCCAAGCTCAACAGCTCGCTGACCGACCTCATTTACGGCCCGGCGCTCCGCCTGGAATACGCGCTGGGCGCCTCCGGCTCGCTGGCGGAAAGCGTCCGCCAGCAGAAGAACGCGCTTCTGTCGACCGGCAGCGAAGAAATGGCCGACTATTACGAAAAGTCCGACGCCGCCTTCGCCGCCGTCCGCGACGTCGTGACCAAGGGGCTGGCGATTGCCGATCCGGACGGCAAACCGCTTTGGGAGAAGCTGCTGAGCACCGTCAACGTCTACGAGAACACGGTGAAGAACCTGCATCAGGTCCAGTTGACGAGCGGCCAGCAGGCGGCGGTCAACCTCTCGAACGGCAACATTCGCACCGCGGCGATCGCCATGACGGCCGCCTCCGACGAGCTCGTTGCCGTCGAGAGGAAGGCGATGGAAGCGGCCGAAAAATCCGCCGAGGCGAGCTATGAGTCGACCCGGCTCGTGCTGATCGCCATCGCGGTTGCCGCCTCGCTCATCGGCGCCGTCGCCGCCGCCTGGATGTCACTGTCCATCGCCCGCGGCCTGAAGCGCGGCGTCCAGCTGGCCGAAGCCGTTGCCATCGGCGACCTCAACCACGAGGTGGCGCACAAGGCCAACGACGAGATCAAGGACCTGATCTCGGCCATGCAGAAGATGACCGCCAACCTGCGCGAGACCGCCGGCATGGCCGCCGAGATCTCCAACGGCAACCTCACGGTGACGCCGAAGCCGCTGTCCGACAAGGATACGCTCGGCAAGTCGCTGCTCGATATGGTGGAGCGTCTTCGCTCGGTGGTGGCGGACGCGCTCGTTGCCTCGGACAATGTGTCGGCCGGCAGCCAGCAATTGTCGTCGGCCTCCGAGCAGATCGCCCAGGGCGCCACCGAGCAGGCCTCGTCGGCCGAGGAGGCCTCCTCGTCGATGGAGGAGATGGCCTCCAACATCAAGCAGAACGCCGACAACGCCGCCCAGACCGAGAAGATCGCCCGCCAGTCGGCCAAGGATGCCGAAGTGTCCGGCCAGGCCGTCACCCAGGCCGTCGCCGCCATGCAGACCATCGCCGAGAAGATCGGCATCGTTCAGGAGATCGCCCGCCAGACCGACCTTCTGGCGCTCAACGCCGCCGTCGAGGCGGCCCGGGCCGGCGAGCATGGCCGCGGCTTCGCCGTCGTCGCCTCGGAGGTGCGCAAGCTGGCCGAGCGCTCGCAGGCGGCCGCCACCGAGATCTCGCAGATGTCGGTCGATACTGTCGCCTCCGCCCAGCAGGCCGGCGACATGCTGAACCGCCTGGTGCCGGACATCCGCAAGACCGCCGAGCTGGTGTCGGAGATCTCCGCCGCCTGCCGCGAGCAGGACATTGGCGCCGCCCAGATCAACCAGGCGATCCAGCAGCTCGACAAGGTGACGCAGCAGAACGCCGGCGCCTCCGAGGAGATGTCGGCGA
>NZ_NQVN01000023.1 GCF_002770725.1 Pleomorphomonas carboxyditropha
TCGCACCGATAGCCCTTCCCGGTGGAGAAGGTCGACCGTCATCCGCTCTCGCAACGAGAGCTGAGAGTAATGTTGTCCCATCGCAGCAACACCTTAGCAGGTGTTGCACTTCACACGTGAGTCTAGGCAGGACCTCGGGCAGGATGGAGCGAGCGGCCGCTATCGATCGCCGACCGGGAGATGCGGATGGACGAAAACGACATGACCATCAGGCGCATCGAAGCCGCCGAGGTGGATGCGTTCCGTCGCATCCGCCTGGAGGCGCTCCAGATGGAGCCGGCCGCCTATGCCAGCAGCTATGAGGATTGGGCGGCCTTACCCGACGAAGAATGGCGGAAGCGCCTGGAAACCCCCGTTTTCGTCGCGTTTCAGCATGGCGAGCCCGTGGGGATAACCGGGCTGCTTCGGCAGCGGTCGACCAAGATGGCTCACCGCGCCACCATCGTCATGGTCTACGTGCGCCGGAGCCTGCGCGGAACGGGGCTTGCTCGGGACCTCCTGAACATGGCGGCCGGCCAGGCGCGCGACAGCGGGATTCGATTGCTGGAACTGGCGGTCAGCGCCGAGAACCCGGCCGCGATCCGCTTTTACGAGCGGGAGGGCTTCATCGAGGTCGGCCGGATTCCCGGTGGCTTTCTCCACGATGGCAGGGAGATCGACGACGTCATGATGGTGCGGCGCATCGGCTGATCGTCGGTTGGGGAGGTTTTAGGAACACCGTCCGGAGAGGCAGGGGCGCCCGATATCAGCGCGGCGCCTCTTCCGACCTGAGGTCCTCGCCTGCGCGAGGATGACGGATCGATGGAGGCGGGCGAGCTGCTAGCCGATTGTTTCGTTTGTATAATTTACCTGTTATCTCCGCGTGGGAAAAGGGACCGAGGACAGGATGAGGCGGGCGGCACATATAGGGGCCGACCGCGCGCCGCGCCCGGCCGGCGGCCTTGCGCCCGTTCAAACTGTCGCGGTCAGGCGGTGAAGCCGCCGCTGACGTCGATGACCGAGCCGGTGATGAAGCCGGCGTCGGGGCCGGCGAGAAAGACGATGGCGGCCGCCACTTCGTTCAGTTCGGCAAAGCGCGGGATGGCGTGGGAGTCCATGACGATCGGCGGCAGGTTGTCCTTCGAGGCGGCGGCCATGTCGGTGTCCATCACGCCGGCCTGCACGACATTCACCGTGATGTTGCGCCGGCCGAGATCGCGCGCCGCGCCCTTGCTGTAGCCGACCACCGCCGCCTTGCTGGCCGCGTAGTCCGTCGTACCGGCGAAGGCAATGCGCGCGCCGAGACCCGAGCCGACCGAAATGATCCGGCCACCGTCCGGCAGCACGCGGGAAGCGGCACGGATGTTGGCGATCACGCCCATGGTGTTGATCATCCACTGCCGGTCCATCGCCGCGTTGTCGATCTCGGGATCGTCGAGCGTCTGGCCCTGCCAGGCGACGGCGGCGTTGTTGACGAGGATGTCGAGGCCGCCGAGTGTCTCGACCACCTCGGCGACCAGCGGTCCGGCGGCGGCCGGGTCACCCTGATCGGCCTTGATCGCCACCGCCCGCACGCCCTTGGCCTTCAGGCGTTCGACGACGGCGGCGGCCTTGTCGGCCGACGCGACATAGCTGATGGCTACGTCGGCGCCGGCGTCGGCGAGCGCTTCGGCCGTCGCGGCGCCGAGGCCGCGCGAGCCGCCGGTGACGAGGGCGATCTTGTTCGAAAGGACTCCGGTCATGCTGTTTTCCTTGATTGATCGGTTGAAAAGTCCGGCGCCGCTACCAGGGCAGCCGCTCGTCGAGGAAGAAGAAGCCGCCGGTCGGGCCGTCGTCGCCGAGCGTCGCGTATCGAACGGCCGTATGGGCGCCGTCCTCCACGCTCATGTCCGCCCTGTCGCCGCCCATGCCCGTCCTGAGCCAGCCCGGATGGACGGCATTGATCTTGAACGGCGTGCCGCGCAGTTCCTCGGCGATCAGGATGGTGAAGGCGTTGAGCGCCGCCTTGGAGGTGTCGTAGCCGAGGGCGCGGATCGGGTAGACGGGCGACGTCGGATCGGAAAGGTGGGTGAGTGATCCCCGAATGCTCGATACGTTGACGATGCGTGGCGCCTCGGAGCGCCGGAGCAGCGGCAGCAAGGTCTGGGTGAGCCGCAGCGGTGCGAAGAAATTCACCTCGAAGGTCCGGCGCAGGTCGCTCTCGCGGGCTTCGCTCGGTTGGCGCTCGGCCGGCGTGCCGCCGTCCGGGCTGTCGATGAGGATGCCGGCGTTGTTGATCAGGATGTCGAGCCGGCGATGCGCCGCTTCGATCGCTTCTCGCGCCGCCAGGCGATCGGCTTCGCTGGTGACGTCGAGTTTCATCGCCGATGCGCTGCCGCCTTCGGCCCGCAATGCGGCGGCGGTGCCCTCCGCCTGCCGCCGGTCGCGGGCCGCGACGATCACATGCGCGCCCAGCGCAGCCAGTTGGCGGGATATCTCGACGCCGAGTCCGCGCGCCGCACCGGTGACGAGAGCGATCTTGCCGGCGGGGGAGGCCGTTGCATCCGATGTCATGGAAAGCTTTCCTTTCGGGGGCATGCGGGATAGTGGCCGGCAAGCATGCCGAGCGGCGCCATGCGCATGGATCCGCCGGTTCGATCGTCTGGCTCGGCCCTGTCGCGCACGCCGCCTCCCATAAGATACCGTTCGTTACGGTAACGATCGGTATCTTATGTGGACTTCAGGCGTCAAGCGTTTTATAATGATCGGTACCAAAACGAGGCCGAGATGGGACGTCACAGGGAATTCGATCCGGAGCGTGCTCTGGAAGCGGCGCTTGTCGTCTTCTGGCGCAAGGGCTACGAAGGCACTTCCTTCGAGGATCTGACCCAGGCGACCGGTGTGGCGCGCCCCGGCCTTTACGCCGCCTTCGGCAACAAGGAGGCGCTGTTTCTCAAGGTGCTCGACCGCTACGAAGCGACCTACGTGGCCTTCATGCGCGAAGCCCTCGGCGAGCCGCATGCGCGCGACGTCGTCCGGCGTATCCTGGAGGGCAACGCCATCGTCCACACGCTCGATGGCGAAAGCCGCGGCTGCCTCGGCATCAACGGGGCCATGGCCTGCTCGGACGAAGGCGAGCCTGTCCGGCAGGAGCTGGTCCGCCGCCGCGCCGCCAGCGAGGCCGCCCTCCGCGATCGGCTGGAGCGGGCGCGACGGGAGGGCGACCTGCCGGCGGATGCCGACAGCACCGTCCTCGCCGCCTATGTAATGACGATCGGCCAGGGCATGGCCGTGCAGGCCAAGGCCGGCGCGCCGAGGCAAAAGCTCGACGCCATCGCCGCGCACGTGCTTGCGACGTGGCCGACCGGACTGCCGGCGGCTTCCTCGGAGCGGGCCGGGACGAGGTGACGGGGTGCGGCGGCGTATTGGCTGAACGCCGGATGGGAAATATAAGGCTGTCATCCTCGCGAAGGCGAGGACCTCGGGCAGAATAAACCTCTCGGCTGATATCGCACTCATACACGCGGGAGAGCCTGATACATCCCTCCCGCCTTCTCGTCCTGAGGTCCTCGCCTTCGCGAGGATGACAGGTTAATTATATTTATGAAACAAATACCTAGCCGCGTACGGATCCATGTCGGGCCAGCGTGCAGGCTCTATCAAGCCGTCATCCCCGCGAAGGCGAGGACCTCAGGCAGGATGGAGCGATCGGTCGATATCGTCGCTTATAGCCTATCCGGCGGCCTTGGGCTCGCCCGCCTCTCGGCCGTCGAAATCGCGGATGCCCTGGCTGATCGCCCAGCAGGCGAGGCGGACGTGCTTGGGGATCGGCACCTGCCGTCCGCTGCGTTCGCCCCGCTCGTAATACTGGATCATTCGCCGCTTGAGGCCGAGGTGGTGCGCCGCCTCGTCCTGCGTCAGGCCCTGGCGCTGTCGCCAAGCGCGAAACGTCTCTGCGTCCATGCCGCTTTCACATCCCTACAACCCGAAGGAGAAAGTGCCTCAAGCCGGACGATTTGTCCACCGCGCCGAACGCCGGGACGGCGAGGAAATGGGACACCATTCCTGCTGTCATGAAACGGCAGTGGCCGGCATTAGGTTCCATCACGAGTGGTTCGCCTCCGACATTCGCCTCCGCCCGATAGCATGCCCGGCGCCAATGTCGAAGTCGTGAAAACCACCTGCAAGTCGTTGTTTCCGCTGGAGCCGGATGTCTGCCGGGATGCAAGTTCGCTCCACTCGACACCGGAGGCCGCATATGGATGCCCTGGAAGACTTCATCATCCGCGCCAAGGCGGCCACCTATGCCGGCGATGGCGCGGCGGCGGTGAGCTGCCGGCCGGGCTCGCATGACCTCCGTTTTGCCGACGGCCCCTTCCGCTATCTCGACAGCTATTTCGGCGGCGCCGACTTTTCCGGCCAGGAAGTGGTCTGGCTGGACGACCGCCCGGTGTGGGCGATGGGCTACCATGGCCGGGTGCTGCGCGACGACCTGATCAGCGGCGCGGAGGCCGGCGCCACCATCAAGGCGGCGCTTTCCGCTCTCTACGGCGAGCGCCGCTTCCTCGGCGGCTTCCGCTTCCGCCACGGCGGCCACGACTATATCGACATCGCCGATGGCGACTACCGCGCCTTCTTCGGCTTCGAGGAGATCCGGGTGCGCGACATCCGCGCCTACGGGTTGCGCTATTTCGGCGGATTCATCCGCGATTGACGCCGGTTTCGCCTGGTCTCCGGATGGCTTTCCGACTTCACGGAACTGCCGTCCAACCGTCATCGAAACGTAAACCCGCCTGCCTAGCGTTCGTGCCGAACCGCCCGCCCCGCGCATGAAGGGGCCGTTTTCGGGAGTGCGCCATGAACCGCCGTGAATTCCTGATGGCCAGTACGGTCGCCGGCCTCGCCGCGTCGACCCGCTTCGCCGCCGCCGCGACCCGCATCGACATGTACACGTCGTCCGACGCCAATGTCTCGGACTTCTACGGCAACGTCGTCAAGCCGGCCTTCGAGGCGGCCAATCCGGGCCTGGAACTCAACGTGGTGATCGCCCGGCCGCAGGCGGCGCTCGACGCGGTGGTGCAGCGGGCGCTCGCCGCGCTCTCCACCAAGTCCGATCCGCAGCTCGACTTCATCGAGCAGTACGAGCCGACGCTGCCGGCCGGCGGCATCGAGGCGGGCCTGTGGACCGACTTCGGCAAGGCCGGCCTCAAGAGCTACGCCGCAGTCAACAAGCTGGCGATCCAGACCCCCTATGGCCTGCCCTACCGCGGCTCGCAGGTGCTCATCGCCTACGACACCACCAAGCTCTCCAAGGACAAGGTGCCGAAGACCTTCCCGGACCTCGTCGCCTGGATCAAGGCCAACCCCGGCGAGTTCATCTACAACCGTCCCGACAAGGGCGGCTCGGGCAACAACTTCGTCAACCGCGCGGTGCACGAGGTGTCGGGCCGCGATCCCCTGAAGTTCACGGTCGACAACTATTCCCAGGCCACCGCCGACGAGGTGCTCGGCAAGACCTGGGCGCTGCTCGGCGACCTCGCGCCGTCGCTCTACCAGGGCGGCGCCTACACCGCCGGCAACACCGCCTCGCTGCAACTGCTCGCCCAGGGCGCGGTGACCATGATCCCGGCCTGGTCCGACCAGACGCTGCAGGCGATCGCCAAGGGCGTGCTGCCGGAGACCACCGGCCTGGTGCAGCTCACCGACCTCGCGCTGTGCGGCGGCTTCTCCCAGGCGGTGATCCCGACCAATTCGGCCCATTTCGAGGGATCGCTGAAGCTCGCCGACTTCCTGCTGTCGCAGGAGATGCAGACGGCCATCATCGAGAAGCTCGGCGGCTTCCCCGGCGTCGACTGGTCGAACCTGCCGCAGGCGCTGCACGACAAATATGCCGACGTCATCCCGTCCTCCATCCCCACCTTCCCGGCCGGCGACTGGACCAAGGCGGTGCAGGATGGCTGGTACCGCAACGTCGCCCCGAATATCTCGCGCACCTGACCGGTCGCGATGATCACCGCGTCCCACCCCAGGGCAGAGGGAGGGGGGCTTTCGGGCCTCCTTCTCGTCGCCCTGCCGGTCGCCCTGTTGATCTGGCTGGTGCTGTGGCCGGTGCTGCAGGCCGTCGTCGGCACCGTGTATTTTCCGGGCAAGGGCTTCAGCCTTTCCTCCTACGCCTTCTTCTTCACCGACGCCTACAGCCTCCGCAATCTCTGGCTGACCCTCTGGGTGACCGCGCTGACCTCGGCGCTGCGCGTCGCCGTCGCCATGCCGATCGCCCTCTATCTGCGCTTCCGCTCCGGCTCGATCGCCGCGCTGGTGCAGAGCCTCGCCCTGTTCCCGCTGTTCGTGCCGTCGGTGCTGGTGGCCTATGCCTTCATCCGCGTGCTCGGCCCCAACGGCATCGTCGACACCGTGCTGGTCGCCCTCGGCCTGCCGAAGCTGCCGACGCCCTATCTGACGCCGGCCGGCCCGATCATCGGCCTCGTCTGGGAGAGGCTGCCGCTGACGTTGCTGCTGCTGCTGTCCGGGCTCGGCCGCGTCTCCATCGCCTCGGTGGACGCCGCCCGCGACCTCGGCGCCGGGGGCCTCACCATCTTCAGCCGCATCATCCTGCCGCGCATCCAGAGCTCGATCATCGTGGCGCTGGCCTTCAACGTGCTCGGCCTGTTCTCGGCCTTCACGCTGCCCTACCTGCTGGGTCCCGCCTCGCCGGAGATGATGGGGCCGTACATGCAGCGCACCTTCTCCGACAACGCCGATCCGCTCAACGCCACCACGCAGGCGGTGATCACCTTCGCCTTCTGCGCCGCCTTCGGCCTCGTCTACGTGCGCGCCATCGCCCGCGGCAGAAGGGGGCCGGCATGACCGATCTCGCGGTCCTCTCGGGTGCGGGCAAGCGGGTGCGCCGGGCGGCGGTCGACTGGACCGGCATCGCCTTCCTCGCCGGCCTCGCGGTGGTGATCCTGCTGCCGCTGATCGTCACCGCCGTCTGGGCCTTCGCCGAAGTCTGGCGCTTTCCGGCCATCGTGCCGCAGCGCATGGGCCTCGGCTACTGGCAGGACACCCTGTCGCGCAACGACGTCTGGACGGCGCTGTGGCTGTCGCTCGGCATCACCACCACGGTGACGGCGATTTCGGCGGCCATCTGCTTTCCGGCCGCCTATGCCTTCGCCCGGCTGGACTTCCCCGGCCGCAACCTGCTGTTCCTCGCCTTCCTCTCCGTGCAGGCCTTCCCGAAATTCGGCCTGATCGTCGCCACCGCCACCATCTTCCTGACGCTGCACCTGGTCGGCACTTTCTGGGGCGTGGTGCTGATCCAGCTCGTGGGCACGCTGCTCTACATGATCTGGATCCCGGTCTCCGCCTTCCAGGGCGTCGACCGGCGGCTGGAGGAGGCGGCGCGCGACGTCGGCGCCACGCCGATGCGGGTGTTCTGGTCGATCACCCTGCCGCAGGCGCTGCCGACGCTGTTCGCCGCCATCCTGATCACCTTCGTCAGCACCTTCTACGAGACCGACGCCGCCTGGCTGATCGGCCTGCCCAACGTGCGCACCATGCCGATGGTGATGATCTCCTTCATCAACAACGCCCTCGAAGTGCAATACGGCGCGGTGCTGTTCGTCTTCCTGTGGGTGCCGTCCTTCCTGTTGATGCTGGCGGCCCGTCGGGTGATGGGCGCCGACGCCTTCGCCCGGGGACTCGGCGGCTGATCTCCCTCGGAGCCTGACCCAAAACTCTACTGGGGCGGGCATCTAGCTTCGATTTCTGCGCTTCCGGTGCTCACGAACCTCATGTTCGCTCCGCTCCGGTTCTCGAAACCATCGCCATCTGCCTCGCCCCAGCGAGTTTCGGATCAGGCTCCCATTCAGGACGCTTCCCATGGCCCAGGTTCGATTGAGCGGCATCGCCAAGACGTTCGGCAAGGTTACGGCGCTCGACGCCATGGACCTCGTCATCGACGACGGCGAGCTCGTCTGTCTGCTGGGGCCGTCGGGCTCCGGCAAGTCGACGCTGTTGCGCATCATCGGCGGCTTCGAGACGCCGAGCGCCGGCGCGATCGCCATCGACGGCGTCGACGTCACCGGCCTGCCGCCGGAGCGGCGGCCGACCGCCATGGTGTTCCAGAGCCATGCTCTGTGGAGCCACATGACCGTCCACGGCAACATCGCCTTCGGGCTGAAGCTGCGCCGCCTGCCGAAATCCGAGATCCGCGACCGTGTCGAGCGGGTGCTCGACCTCGTGGGACTTGCGGGCTACGGCGGCCGCCTGCCGAGCCAGCTGTCCGGCGGCCAGCAGCAGCGGGTGGCGCTGGCCCGCTCGCTGGTGATCGAGCCGAAGATCCTGCTGCTCGACGAGCCGTTCGCCAGCCTCGACCAGCACCTCCGCGAACGCCTGCGCGACGAGGTGCGCGACATCCAGCAGCGCCTCGGCATCACCGCGGTGTTCGTCACCCACGGCCAGGACGAGGCGCTGGCCATCTCCGACCGCATCGTGGTGCTGGCCGACGGCCGCATGCAGCAGGTCGGCCGGCCGGGCGAAATCTACGCCGAGCCGAAGACCGCCTTCGTCGCCGGCTTCATCGGCGCCATGAACATGCTGGACGGCCTGTTGGCCGATGGCGAAATCGCCGCCAGCGGCTTGAGGCTCGCCGCCGAGGGCAGCGGCCCGGCCCGCCTCGCCATCCGTCCCGAGGACATCGCGCTGTCGGAGCCGGCGGACGGCCGCGCGGCGACGGTGCGGCGGATGATCGATTTCGGCGCGCATGTGGTGATCGACAGCGCGCTCGCCGACGGCACCCACCTGCGCATCCAGACCGACAAGGCGATCCGCGTCGCGCCGGGCGAGCGGATCGGCATCCGCGTCGATCGCTGGACGGTGTTCACCGAGGACGGCGAGCCGCGCCGTTACCGGTCCGACACGCTGCGTTCCTTTCGGGACGTCCGCTATGCTTGATCTCGACGAGGCCGGCCTCGACCTCTACCGCGCCGGCCACCGCACCCGCCTCAAGTGGCACATGGGGCGGCGCGTCCGCGCCGACGTGCCGTTCACGCCGAGCCGGACGGCCGAGGCGATGGCGTTCGGCGCCAGCTTCGAGGTCGACCTCAACCGGCATGCCGGCGCCGGCTTCGCGGTGCTGCACGACGCGACGCTCGACCGCGAGACCGACGGCCACGGGCCGGTGATCGCAGCCGGGCCGGACGCTCTCCGGCGGCTGAAGCTGCGCCGGCCCTCCGGCGAGATCACCGGCGAGAAGGTGCTGCTGCTCGACGATCTCGCCGCCCTGGTGCGGGCCGGTCCGGTGCATCCGGAGACGCTGATCCAGCTCGACCTCAAGGTCGGCGCCGAGGCGATCGACGCGGCCACCGTCGAGGCGTTCGCGAACGTGCTGGCGGGCGTCGCGCCGCACTTCATCCTGTCGGGCGGCGACCGCGCGGCGGTGGCGCGGCTCGGCCGGGCGACGGCCGGCCTCCATCTCGGCTTCGACCCCTGCAACGACGGAACGGTGGCGGCGATCGAAGCCGGCGCCGATCTCGACGCCTTCGTCGCCGATGCGCTGGCCGCCCTGCCGGAAGCGAGCCTCGTCTACCTCGACTATCGCGCGGTGCTGGCCGCCGACCGGCGCGGCGTCGACCTGATCGCCGCCTTCCACGCGGCGGGCAGGCGCATCGACGCCTACACGCTCGACCTCGATCATCGGGACGCCGACGCCAGCCTCAAGCGGCTGATCGAGCTCGAGGCCGACCAGATCACCACCAATGAGCCCGACGCCGTGGCGCGGCGGGCGGTGGAGCTGGGATTGGCGGAGCGAAACTGACGCGGGAGATGGAGCGCTCCGGCTTCAGCGACCACCTATATCGGCGTCTCGTTCCATCCTGCCCGAGGTCCTCGCCTGCGCGAGGATGACAGAATTATATATAGAAAACAAATTTATAGCGTCTCGCGAGCATTGCTGCCAGGGGTCTCGATCAGATGTTTGTTCCATAAATATAAAACTGTCATCCTCGCGCAGGCGAGGACCTCAGGCAGGATGGGGCGATCGGCCGATATGGCGCTCCCCTCTGGACGTTCCTCACCTCGTGAAGCGTTCCACCAACCACGGATGAACGGCCGGCGTCGCCGCGAGCACGGCGCCGGTCTCGGGAACGGCGCCGCCATCGAAGCCGCCGACCACCCCGCCGGCCTCCTCGACGATCAGCGCCGATGCCGCGTAGTCGTGCGGCGACAGGCCGTCCTCGAAGAAGGCGTCGTGCCTGTTGGCCGCCACATAGGCGATCGACAGCGCCGCCGAGCCCATCCGCCGCATGGCGGCGGCGTGGTCCATCACCTCCATCAGCACCTCGCGGTAGCGCGCCACCGGCACCGACCGCACCTGGCCGGGGATCGGCAGGCTGGCGCCGATCACCGCGTGGTCGATGTCGCGATCGCCGTGGACGGCGAGCCGGACGCCGTCGAGGAAGGCGCCGTGGCCGCGTTCGGCGCAGAACAGTTCGTCGCGCATCGGGTCGTAGACCACGCCGGCGTCGATGCGGCTGCCGCGCAGCAGGGAGATGACCACGCCGAAGAAGGGAATGCCCCAGGCAAAATTGGTGGTGCCGTCGATCGGGTCGATCAACAGGCGCGGCGCCTCGGGGCCAAGGTCGCGGTTGCCGGCCTTCTCCTCGCCGTCGATCGACCAGCCGGGGAAGGCTTCGGCGAGCGCGGCGGCGATCGCCGTCTCCACCGCCACGTCGGCCGCCGTCACGTAGTCGCGCGCCGCCTTCTCGTCGATCTTCGCCTGGCCGCAGGCGGCGAAATGCCGGCGGGCGATATCGCCACCGAGGCGGGCGGCGGCGATCATGGCGGCAAGCAGCGGCGATGGGGCTTCGATCTCGGGCATGGCGCGGACTCGGATGGGAAACGACATCCCTACATGCACCGACAACACGACAGTGCCGTGTCGCCCTTCAGGCACTGGAACTCACCGCGCCATATGCTGTTATACTCCGGACAAACACGGAGGGCCGGGCATGCAGTGGAAAGGCCGTCGCCAGAGCGACAACATCGAGGACATGCGGGGCAGCGGCGGCGGATTTTCCGGCGGCGGCCTGCGCTTTCCGGGCGGCGGTTTTCCCGGCGGCGGCGGCCGGCGCGGCGGCGGCCTTTCCATCGGCGGGCTGATCGTCGTCGGCCTGGCGCTGTGGTTCCTCGGCATCAACCCGCTGGTGCTGCTCGACGGCAGCATGGGCGGCGGCTCGTCGCTCGGCGGCGGCTCGGCGGCCATCGAGCGGCCGCGGGCCGGCGACCGCGACGAGATGCGCGATTTCGTCGCCACCGTGCTCGGCGACACCGAGGACACCTGGACGGAGATCTTCAAGGCGGAGGGCAAGCGCTACACGGCGCCGCCGCTGGTGCTGTTCTCCGGCCAGATCCGCTCGGCCTGCGGCTTCGCCAGCGCGGCGAGCGGGCCGTTCTATTGCCCCAACGATGGCAAGGTCTACATCGACCTCGCCTTCTACGACGAACTGCAGCAGACCTTCGACGCGCCCGGCGACTTCGCCCAGGCCTATGTGATCGCCCACGAGGTCGGCCACCACGTGCAGGACCTCCTCGGCGTGCTGCCGGCCTTCAACGAGCGGCGCCAGAGCCTCGGCCAGGCCCAGGCCAACGCGCTGTCGGTGCGGGTGGAGCTGCAGGCCGACTGCTACGCCGGCGTCTGGGGCCATTACGCCGAGAAGAAGGGGCTCTTGGAGCGCGGCGACCTCGAGGAGGCGCTCAACGCCGCCACCCAGATCGGCGACGACGCCATCCAGAAGCGGACGCAGGGCTACGTGGTGCCGGAAAGCTTCAACCACGGCTCGTCGGCCGAGCGCAAGCGCTGGTTCAAGATCGGCTTCGACACTGGAGACGCCGGATCGTGCGACACCTTCTCATCGGCGAAGTTGTAGATTAACCAATAAAAACAAAGGCATGAGTCTGTCATCCTGCGCGCAGGCGCAGGACCTCGGGCCGGAAAGGGCGAGGGGAATCTATCCGGCGCCCTTCGGTGGGAGAGCTATATCTGCCGCTCGTTCCATCCTGCCCGAGGTCCTGCGCCTTCGCGCAGGATGACAGGATTATATATATGAAACAGATACATAACTATTTTCAGATGCCGCATGCGATCCGCCAGTCGGCGGGATTTTAGCTGCGCGTCTTCTCCGACAATTCGGAAAAGTTCCTGATCTTGACCGAGTGATCGGGGAAATGCGCGACGATCTCCAGTTCGCCGCCCATCGCCTCGATGAAGCGGCGCAGCGTGCTGACGTACATGTCGGCGCGCTTCTCGATCTTGGCGACCGAGCCTTGGTTGATCTGGAGTGTCTGGCCGATTTCCTCCTGGGACAGTTTCAGCGCCCGCCGCACCTCGGCGAGGTTCATCTCCGCATCGAGCTGTCCGGCCATGGCTTCCGCTTCCGCGCGAGCCTCCGGGGACATGCGGGCGCGAAGCTCCGCGAAAGAATGCCTACCGGCCATCGGCTTTCTCCTTTTCCAGTTCGGCCAGATGCTCGTCATAGAGATCGTCGGCCACCGGGATCATCCGCTCGTAGAAACGTTTGTCGCCCGTCTTGTCGCCTCCGATCAGCAGGATCGCCGACCGGCGCGGATCGAAGGCGTAGAACACCCGCAAGGGCTTGCCTCCGCTTTGCACGCGCAGCTCTCGCATATGGGCGTGGCGCGAACCGCTGATGCCGCTCGAAAAAGGGAACGGCAGGTTGGGGCCGCGCTGCTCCAACTTGCGGACATGGGCGTCGATGCTGACTTGCTCCGATAGGGTGAGGTCGTCCCACCAAGCGCCGAACTCGTCGGTATATTCCACCGGCCACTGCATGGAGGAATACTATTCCGTAAAAGGACTATTTTCAAGCGCGTCCGTGAGAATTGCGCGGCCCCTGTTGACGTGTGGCCGGCGCTGGGCGGCCTCGTCGGCAGGTCGAAAGGGCGAGGGGAATCTATCCGTCACCCTTCGCCAATCGGTTCCCCCGCAAATGAAAACCGGCCCCTTCGGGCCGGCTCGTCGTCGGTTCGTGAAGCCGTTCACGCCCGCTCGGGCACCGTCGGCTCGCCCTTGGTTTCGCGGATCAGGTTGACGAAGCGCTTGAAGAGATAGTGGCTGTCCTGCGGGCCGGGCGACGCCTCCGGGTGGTACTGCACCGAGAAGGCCGGCTTGTCCTTCACCCTGAGGCCGCAGTTGGAGCCGTCGAACAGCGACACGTGGGTCTGCTCGACGCTGTCGGGCAGGCTGTCGGGGTCGACGGCGAAGCCGTGGTTCATCGAGGTGATTTCCACCTTGCCGGTGGTGTAGTCCTTGACCGGATGATTGGCGCCGTGGTGGCCCTGGTGCATCTTCTTCGTCTTGCCGCCGAGGGCGAGGCCCATCATCTGGTGGCCGAGGCAGATGCCGAAGGTCGGCACGCCGGCATCGATCACCGCCTTGATGGTCGGCACGGCGTAGTCGCCGGTGGCGGCCGGGTCGCCGGGGCCGTTACTGAGGAACACGCCGTCCGGCCGGTGGGCGAACACCTCCTCCGCCGTGGCGGTGGCCGGCAGCACCACCACCTCGCAGCCCTCGTCGACCAGCAGGCGCAGGATGTTGCGCTTGATGCCGAAGTCGAGGGCGACGACCTTGTACTTCTTGTCGATCTGGTGGCCGTAGCCCTTGTTCCAGGCCCAGCTCGCCTCGGTCCAGTCGTAGCTCTGCGGGTTGGTGACCTCGATGGCGAGGTCGAGGCCCTCGAGGCCCGTCCAGGCCGCCGCCCTGGCCTTCAGCGCCTCGAGGTCGAACTTGCCGTCGGCCGCGTGGGCGATGACGGCGTTGGGCATGCCCTTGTCGCGGATCAGCGCGGTCAGCGCCCGGGTGTCGACGCCGGTGATGCCGACGATGCCGCGTGCCGTCAGCCAGGCGTCGAAGCCCTTCAGCGACCGGTAGTTGGAGGGGTCGGTCACCTCGTCCCGCAGCACCACGCCGCGCACGCCGCTTTCGGCCGCCATGTTGACGGTCTCGATGTCCTCGTCGTTGACGCCGACATTGCCGATATGCGGGAAGGTGAAGGTGACGATCTGGCCGGCGTAGGAGGGGTCGGTGAGGATCTCCTCGTAGCCGGTCATCGCCGTGTTGAAGCAGACCTCGGCCACCGCCTCGCCGCGCGCCCCGATGCCGAAGCCCTCGATGACGGTGCCGTCGGCGAGCACCAGGACGGCGGTGGGCACGGGTTCCTGCCAGGCGGCGGTGATCATGGCGGACGCTCCTTTGGGCTGAAAAGGCATCACGGACGGCGCGGCGGCGCACAGAAAGGCCGGCGCGGCGGGCCGCCCGGCAGATCTGAGGCTACATAGGCGAGGCGGCCGGCGGCGTCAATGACGGTGGACTGGATCGGTGACTTTCAGCAGCGGTCCCATGGTCTCGATCCTGTTGGTCCAGACATAGCCGTCGAAGCCGGGCGGGATCTTGGCGGCGAGTTCCGGCGTGTCGATGCCCGTCGTGAAGTCGCCGCCGTAGGGGCCGACCAGGATCACGTCGCTGCCGGCGTCGCGCATGCGCTTCATGAAGCGGTTGGGCCAGCCCCAGACGTAAGGCGCAATATCGATCGGCAGGGCGACCAGCGTGTTGCGGCAGGCGCCCGGCAGGAACCCGGTCCAGCCATAGGCTTCGTAAGCGACGAGGCAGGCCTTGAGGGAGGATTTATCGAAGCCCTTGAGGCCGGTCACCGCCGCTTCGGCCGCCCGCGTCGGTTCCTCGCCGCCGTAGACGCCGAAGGTGGCAGCGCGGACCTTGGGATCGATATTGATGAGAGCGGCCAGCGCCTCGCCTTCCTCGGTACGGCGGCTCTTGAAGTTCACCAGGAAGGAGCGATCGGGAAAAGCGGCGTAGACCTCGTCGAGGCGGGGCATCAGGCCGACGCCCTTGCCGCGCAAGGGAAAGGTTTTGCCGCCGTCGGCGGTATAGCCATAGCCGACATCCAGCGTCTTCAGGGTCGGCCAGGGCGTTTGCTCGGTGACGCCGTGGCCGTCGGTACGGCAGTCGAGCGTCCAGTCGTGCAGCACGGCGAACACCTTGTCCGGCGTCAGGTGGACGTCGAGCTCCACCACGTCGGCGCCAGCGGCGAAGGCGGCGCGCATCGACGTGATGGTATTCTCCATGAAGTCATGGGTGAGTGGATCGATGCGGCTGGCCGTGCAGGTCTCGGCATCGACGCCGGCGTGCGAGAAGGTCTGGTGGACGCCGCGATGGGCGATGATACGGGGTGAGTCGTTGCCGGCGGGCGCGGCAAGCCATGAGGCGTTGAGAAGGTAGACGGCGCCGGCGATGACGACGACGCCACCGAGAATTTTCCTGCCGCGCATGCTGATCCCTCCGCAATAAGCGGAAGGGGTAGTTGCCAAATGCGGCGTCTTCCAGTCAGCGCAGGATGTCGTCGAGCGGCGGCAGGCCGATGACCACGGCGAGGGCGATCAGGGCGAGGCAGATGCGGCGGAAGGTCGTCTCGGAGGCGACGCCGAACAGGCGCGTGCCGGCCCACAGGCCGAGGGCGTAGGCCGGCGCCGTCGTCAGCGACAGCGGCGCCAGCGCCGGGACGAATAGGCCGCCGACCAGGAAGTTGAGCAGCGTCAGCGCCGTCGACACCTCGAAATAGAGCACGATGTTGGCGCGCACGATATTGGCCGGGATGGCGCCGCCTAGCCAGTAGGCGATCACCGGCGGCCCGCCCACCTGGCTGGCGCCGGAGAACAGGCCGGACAGCGCGCCGACGCCGACGGTGAGCGGCGCCCTGGGCCGGCCGTGATAGCGCCAGCCGCTGACGAGCAGCACGAAGAGCGCGGCGCAGATGGCGATGATCGCCCAGCGGATGGTCAGGGGATCGAGGTGGGTGAGGAGGTAGACGCCGCTGGGCACGCCGACGAGGGCGCCGAGCGACATCACCGCCACCTCGCGCCGGTCGGCGCGGCGGAAGGCGCCGGGCACCAGGCCGATGGTGGTGACGGCGTCGATGATCAGGATGACCGGCGCGGCGAGGCGCGGACCGATCAGCGCGCTCGCCACCGGCATGAAGATCAGCGCCGCGCCGAAGCCGGAGAAGCCGCGCGCCAGGCCGGCGACGAAGGTGGTGACGACGAGCAGCGTCAGGGTGGCGGGCGTGAGATCGGCGGGAAGCGGCGGCATGGACGGCGACGACTCGGACTGACAGGGCGGCGCCGGGCCGGCGCCCGTCTCTCCTAGCAAGCGGAGCGGCGGGGCGTAAACGGCTGGCGCCGGCCGGGCGGGCAAAATGTTGCGCCTATTGGGCGATGGCGGAACTTTTCTTCGCGCGGCGGCGCTGGCGGGAGCATCGATGTCCGAATCCAGAGCGCTCATGCAACCCATGGTGGCTTTCACGACTTCGGGAACAGGCGGCGCTTGTCGATTGTGACGGCGTTTGTCATAATCCGGCCCGGATTCAAGGGTCCCGCGGCCCTTCGAAGAGGATTCACATCGACAGGGATATAGAGGTGTCGAGCATTGCCAACCTGACGCGCCGCGTCGAGCGCCGGGCGCCGGCAGACGGTCCGGTTCGTCTCGCCGGACTGATCCCCATGTCGCGCGGCACCTTCCGGGCCTGCCATGTCGATCCGCGCGATGCCGGGCGTTGCATCAAGGTGATGCTCGACGGCGGCGAGCGGCACCGCCGCGGCATCGTCGATCGCCTGCTGGGGATGCGGGACCGGCACCCGAACCTGCGCGAGTGGGACGAATACCGGCGCCTGCGTGCCCGCGGCGTTCCGCTCGATCGCTATTTCCCGGTGATCCACGGCATCGTCGACACCGATCGCGGCCCCGGCCTGGTGGTCGACCTGCTGCGCGGCTCGGATGGCAGCCCGCCGGTGTCGGTACTGGAGTACATGAACGGCAACCGGCCGGAAGGGCTCGATCCCGAGGCGGTGCTGACCGAGTTTTCCCTGTTCGCGGCGTTCTGCATCAACTACGGCATCTTTGCGTCCTGCGACGAGCCCGGCAACGTCGGCCTGCTGCGCGACGGCGACGGCTACCGGTTCGTCTCCTATGACCTCAAGCTGCGCCGCAACAAGGAATTCATTCCCATTTCGACGCTGCTGCCGGCGGTGCGGCGGCGCAAGGTGGCCCGGCGCTTCGCGGCGACCCTGCGGCATGTCGCCGGCAAGCTCGGCCTCGAATGGCGGCCGGGGCTGGAGCGCCTGCGCGGCCTGGAGCAGCGGCTCGCTCGAACAGCGCTCTAAGGAAAACGCTTATCTGCCGGTGACGCGCCAGATCGTGTTGCCGGCGTCGTCGGCGACCAGCAGGCCGCCGCGCCCGTCCGGCGCAACGCCGACCGGCCGCCCTTTCGCCTCACCCTCGGCGTTGACGAAGCCGGTGAGCACGTCGCGCGGCGCGCCGGCCGGCTTGCCGCCGGCAAAAGGCACGAAGATCACCTTGTAGCCGCTGAGCGGCTTGCGGTTCCACGAGCCGTGCTGGCCGACGAAGGCGCCGGTCCGGTAGGGCCGGGGCAGGCCGCTGTCGGTGGCGATCGCCAGGCCCAGCGAGGCGGTGTGCGCGCCGAGGGCGTAATCGGGGACGATGGCTTTGGCGACGAGATCGGGCCGCGGCGGCGTGACGCGGCCGTCGACGTGCTGGCCGAAATAGCTGTAGGGCCAGCCGTAGAAGCCGCCGTCCCGCACCGAGGTCATGTAGTCGGGCACCAGGTCGCTGCCGAGCTCGTCGCGTTCGTTGACCGCCGTCCACAGCGTAGGGCCGGAAAAGGCGAGGCCGTTGGGGTTTCTGAGGCCGGTGGCGTAGGGGCGATGGGCGCCGGTCCGGGCATCCACCTGCCAGATCTGCGCCCGGCCGTCCTCGGCGGCCATGCCGTTTTCGCCGACGTTGCTGTTGGAGCCGATGCCGACGTAGAGGAAGCGGCCATCCGGACTGGCGACGAGGTTCTTGGTCCAGTGATGATTGAGGGGGCCGCCGGGCAGATCGGTCAGCCGGCTGCCCGGATCGGTGATAGCGGTCTCTCCCCGCCTGTAGGGGTAGCGCATGATGGCGTCGGTGTTGGCGACATAGAGCCGGTCGCCGATCAGCGCCATGCCGTAGGGCGAGTTCAGTCCCGTCAGGAAGACGCTCCTGAGATCGGCGACGCCGTCGCCGTCGGTGTCGCGCAGCAGGGTGATGCGGTTGGCGCTCGGCCCGCCGGCGCCGGCGCGGGCCATGACGCGGCGCATGACGAAGCCGACGAGGCCGGGGCTGTCGTCGGGCTTGGGCGGCGCGGCGCTCTCGGCCACCAGCACGTCGCCGTTGGGCAGCACATGGATGTTTCGCGGATGATCGAGCCCGGCGGCGAAGGCGGTGACTTTCAGGCCCGGCGCCGCCGTCGGCGTCTCCCCGGCCGGCCAGCCGACCGCCGGCGCGATGTTAAGGGTGGGAATGACGCCGGTGACCGGGGCGACGATCCGCGGTGCCGGCCCGACATCGGCGCCGGGCGGCAGGAGAGACTGGTCGCCGCAGCCGGCGAGCCCAAGCGCCACAAGGAGACATAGCGCCGGCGCGGTGACGCGCTCTGGACCGAAACCACGCATGCCCAGGCTCCCATTTTTATACGGGAAATCACGCTGGGCGCGTTGGCCTGTAGTGTCAAGCCGACTGCAACAGCGCCGGCCGGTCTCTCGACCGCCTCAAAGCGCCTTTTCGATCGCCTGGACGATGATGTCGGCGTCGGGCGCGGTGTCGGGCGAGAAGCGGTCGAGGACGGTGCCGTCGCGGCCGATCAGGAACTTCTCGAAGTTCCACAGCACCTCCGGCGGCTCGGTCGGCGTGATGCCGTGGCCGGTGAGGGCGGCGCGGAAGTCGCTGCCGGGGAGCGTCCGGGCCTCGGGCTTTTCCGCCGTCAGCGCCTTGTAGAGCGGGTGCTTGTCCGGACCGGTGACGGCGATCTTGGCGAACATCGGGAAGTCGACGCCGAAGGTGGCCGAGCAGAAGGTGGCGATCTCCTCGTTGGTGCCCGGCTCCTGACCGGCGAAATCGTTGGCCGGGAAGCCGAGCACTTCAAAGCCGCGATCCTTGAAGCGGTCGTAGAGCTTGACGAGCACCTCGTATTGCGGCGTCAGGCCGCACTTGGAGGCGGTGTTGACGACGAGCAGCACCTTGCCGAGCCAGGGCTTCAGCGTGGTGGGCAGGCCGTCGAGCGTGGCGACCGGCAGATCGAACAGGGCGGCGGTCATTGGCGTTTCTCCGGTTCAGAAGGGTTTGACGGTCATCAGGCCGTAGATGACGATCAGCGTGACGATCTGGATGGTGACGGCGGTGGCGAGCGGGCCGCCGGCGCCGATGGCCAGCGCCTTGCGGCCGCGCACGCCGGCGACGCCGTGCAGGGCGATGGCGATAAGGCCGAGCCAGGGAAAGACGAAGGGCAGCCAGCCGCCCATCCAGACGATGACGAGGCCGGTGATGCCGGAAAGGCCGGTGGTGGCCATGGCGGCGATATAGAACGGCCGCCACAGGCGGGGCGCCGGCCGGTGCCGCAAGGTCGGCAGCAGGGCGAGGGCCGCCCAGAGCACGGTGGTGAGGCAGGCCAGCATGGCGAGGCCACGATGGGCTTCGGAAAATGCGGTGTACATCAAGGCTCCCTGGGCTGATATGTGGATTCGCTGCGCGTGAAGAAAGATGGTATCCTATTCACGATGCTGGCGTCTTCGCAAAACGCCGCGCAAACATGTACGATCGGCCAAGAATGTGGTGTCTCGACGCGCAGCTTTTCGAACCTTCGCCCTGGCACGGCCATGACGTCTACGAGTTCGTCGTCGTGCTGGCGCCGGGCGGCATGCTGTCGGCGCGGGACGGCGACTGGCCGCTTCGCACCGGCGACACGCTGCTGGTGCCGCCTGGCCGGGAGCATCGTTTCTTCGTGGAGGCCGGCGAGTCAATCCGTGTCCGCCTCGTCTGCTTCACGCTGCCGGATGCCAAGGCCTACCTGTCGCCGCAGCTCACCGGCCGGTTGTCGCCGCCCGGCAGCCGCCCGACGCGGGCCGGCCACGACCACCCCGCGGCGCTGCTCGGGCTGGCGGCCACCATGCGCGAGGGGCTGAATGAGGTCGCCGCCCTCAGCGACTGGGCGACGCTCGGGTTGATGCTGTCCCGCCACGTCGAGCGGTCGGCGCCGACGCCGGCCGGCGCCTATGGCGCGCGGCTGACGGCGCTGATCGCCTGGCTCGACGCGCATCTCGACGAGGCGGTGACGCTGGAGGCGGCGGCAAGCCGGTTCGGCATGTCGCGCAGCCTGCTGTCGCGGGAATTCCGCCGCCATACCGGCCTCAGCTTCGTCGGCCACTGCAGCCGGCGGCGGCTCGAACGGGCGGCCGAGCTGATGGTGGCGGGCGGCGGCTCGGTGGCCGAGGCGGCGTTCGCCGCCGGCTTCGCCAACCTCAGCCATTTCCACCGGCAGTTCAAATCGGTCTACGGCATGACGCCGGCCGCCTTCCGCCGCAAGATCCGCGACGACGGCGGGCTGGGCGGGGCGGTGGAGGAGATCGCTTGACGATATGGCGCCTGCGCCGGCGGGGCGATGAGGGTGGTAAATCGGGTGCCCTTGTTCCTGGGGGAGCCCTATATCGGCGTTGCGCTCGGTCCTGCCCGAGGTCCTGCGCCTTCGCGCAGGATGACAGTATTATAACATTGATTTACTTGTATAATTTCGCCGTAACGCGCGAAGCGGGTCCATCTTGGGCCGAAATGGGCGCCTGATATCCACCGCTTGCCCCATCCTGCCCGAGATCCTGCGCCTTCGCGCAGGATGACAATATTATATATCCACCGCTCGCTCCGTTCTGCCTAAGGTCCTGCGCCTGCACGGATGACGATCTATATATATGTTTCCCATATATAAATCTGTCATCCTGCGCGCAGGCGCAGGACCTCGGGCCGGATGAGGCGAGGGGGCGATATAGGTCTCCCGCGTCCGGATAGGCGCGTCGGCTTTCGCTGAGCTTTGCAATGCGGCCCCGGCAATGAGTATATGTCGGGCATGCGTTTCGAACCGTCCCTTCTCGACCAGATCCGGGCCCGGCTGCCGATCAGCCAGGTGGTGGGGCGGCGCGTCACCTTCGACAAGCGCAAGAGCCAGCCGGCGCGCGGTGATTTCTGGGCCTGCTGCCCGTTTCATAAGGAGAAGACGTCGTCCTTCCACTGCGACGACCGGCGCGGCATCTACCATTGCTTCGGTTGCGGGGCGACAGGCGATCATTTCAAGTTCCTGACCGAGACCGAGGGGCTGACCTTCCCGGAGGCCGTCGAGCGGCTGGCCGAGGAGGCCGGCGTGCCGCTGCCGAAGGCCGATCCGCGCGACCGCGAGCGCGAGGCGGTGCGCGTCGATCTGGCCGGCGCCTGCGAGCTGGCGGCCAAGTTCTTCGAGCAGAAGCTCAGATCGCCCGAGGGCAAGCCGGCCCGCGACTACATGCTGAAGCGCGGCATCCTGGAAAAGACCTCCATCGAATTCCGCTTCGGCTATGCGCCTGACGAGCGCGACGCCCTGAAGCGCCATCTGATCCAGAACGGCGTCAAGGAGGAGACGGGCGTCGCCGCCGGCCTCTTGATCAAGCCGGAGGACGGCCGATCCTCCTACGACCGCTTCCGCGGCCGGCTGATGATCCCCATCCACGACGAGCGCGGCCGCGTCGTCGCCTTCGGCGGCCGGACGCTCGATCCCGAGGGACAGCCGAAATACCTCAATTCGCCGGAGACGCCGCTGTTCCACAAGGGGACGATGCTGTTCAACGTCCACCGGGCGCGCGAGGCGGCGCACAAGTCGGGGACGATCATCGTCACCGAGGGCTATATGGATGCCATCTCGGTCTATCAGGCCGGCATCCGCAACGTCACCGCCGCCCTCGGCACCGCCTTCACCGAGGACCATATCGCCCGCCTGTGGCGCTTCGCCGCCGAGCCGGTGATCTGCTTCGACGGCGACAAGGCCGGCGTGTCGGCCGCCCACCGGGCGATCGACCGCATCCTGCCGGCGCTGAGGAGCGGCTACTCCTTCAACTTCTGCTTCCTGCCGGGCGGCCAGGACCCCGACGATATCGTGCGCTCGGGCGGCGCCGACGCCTTCCTCGCCGAGGTGGCGAAGGCCCGGCCCTTGTCGGAAGTGCTGTGGGACCGCGAGGCGGCCGACGCCCGCGTCGACACGCCCGAGCGCAAGGCGGCGCTGGAAGCGCGCATCGACGAACTGGTCCGCCAGATCAAGGACGAGCGGGTGGCGCGGCGCTATCGCCTTGCGCTGCGCGTCAACATGTCCGAGCTGTTCTGGACGCATGACCGGCGCGGCCGGGGCGAAGGTCGGGGAGAGGGGAGAGGCGAGTTTCGCGGCGGCGAGCGGCGCGAGGGGCAGGGCCTAGCCGTCGCCGCCGAGATGCGGCCGCCCAGCGAGCCGGATCTCGCCAGCATCGAGCGGGTGCTGCTCGGCCTCGCCGTCGAATATCCCGATCTCTACGAAGCCAACATGGAGCGCCTCGCCCGGCTGGATTTCCACGTGGCGGCGCTGGAGGATTTCAAGCAGGCGCTCTACCGCATCGCCGTCGACTTCGACGCGGATTCGGTCACCGACTTCTACGAGGGGCTCGACGCCCGCTTCTACTTCGTGCTCAACGAGGTGCACGGCGACGAGATGAAGCGCGAGGACGGCGTCAGCATCGGCCGCGGCCACAAGCTGAGGGAGCGGCTGCCGATCCTGCGCTTCCATCCGCCGGAGAGCTTCGTCGAGACCTGCCTCGACCTGCTCATCGAGCGGCTGTGCCTCCGGGCGCTCGCCGCCGACATCGAGCGCGACATGAAGACGGTGACGGCCGAGACCGACGAGAGCTTCACCGCCTACATCTACGAGCTGACGCGCGACCTCAACCGCCGCCGCGAGGAGCTGATCCGCCGCGAGCAGGAACTCGCCGAGGAAGCGAAGGCCATCCGCGACGCGACCACGGGCGGGGCGTCGTCGCAGCCGGCGCTGTGGAAGTGAGACGCTGAGGTGTCACCGCCTCGGGAGCCCTATATCGGCGTTGCGCCTTATTCTCCCCGAGGTCCTGCGCCTGCGCGCAGGATGACAGATTTATATAATCGAAACATATAGATAGCCTATCCATCGGATGTCATCCTGCGCGAAGGCGCAGGACCTCGGGCCGAAAGGGGGCACGGGGCGGCTATTGGGCTCCGAAAGAACAGCGGGGCGCTGCCCATGATCCAGCCGGGCGAGGTTCTTAGGCGATTTATCGATGCGGCGCGTCCGAATCGTTCCGATTCACGAGATTCTCTGCCGAATCACCCTTGCGGAATCCGTTTGCGCCGCTAAATACACCTTTCCGGGGATTTTCGGCGGGTCGGCAGCGGCCCGCCTGTTTGGCTATGGTCTCAGCGGTGCCGGACGTTTTCAGCAACGTCAGGGTTAAGTTGGGCTTAAGGCCTCGCCCGTATTGGTAGCGCGAGCCGCTGTCGGGACCTTTTCGTCTCGTGGCGAGTTGAGCGATGAGAGACGCGCGGCGTGACGGCGCCCGGCGGACGGCGGAGATGACTATGGCAACCAAGGCCACCGAAAACGACGAAGTCCAGGATACCGCTGGCGAAGGGCCGGACGGTCCGCTGCTCGACCTCAGCGATGCCGCCGTCAAGCGGATGATCAAGCTCGCCAAGAAGCGCGGCTACGTCACCTACGACGAACTGAACGAAGTGCTGCCGTCGGACCAGAACTCGTCCGACCAGATCGAGGACATCTACGCGATGCTCTCGGACATGGGCATCAACGTCGTCGATTCCGAGGAGGCCGAGGAGGCCCCGGCCGTCGACGATACCGCCTCCGAGGAGGAGGGCGAGGTGGGCGAGGCCACTGGCACCGCCGTCGCCAAGACCTCGACGACCCGCGAGCCGACCGACCGCACCGACGACCCGGTGCGCATGTACCTGCGCGAGATGGGCTCGGTGGAACTGCTCTCCCGCGAGGGCGAGATCGCCATCGCCAAGCGCATCGAGGCCGGCCGCGAGGCGATGATCGCCGGCCTCTGCGAGAGCCCCCTGACCTTCCAGGCCATCATCTTCTGGCGCGACGAGCTCAACGAGGGCAAGATCCTCCTGCGCGACATCATCGACCTCGAGGCGACCTATGCCGGCCCGGACGGCAAGGGCGGCGCGCTGCCGTTCGAAGCCGGCGAAGAGGGCGCGGAAGAGGGCGCCGAACCCTCCGACAAGCCGGCCGGCCCGCGCGGCGAGGACGGCGAGGAGCGGCCCGAGGGCGAGCTGCCGGAAGGCGAGATGGCCGACGAAGACGACATGGAGAACAACGTGTCGCTGTCGGCCATGGAAGCCGAACTGAAGCCGAAGGTTCTCGAAACCTTCGACCGCATCGCCGAGAACTTCAAGAAGCTCAGGCGCCTGCAGGAGCAGCACGTCGAGAACCGCCTCAAGAACACCACGCTCAGCCCGTCGCAGGAGCGCCGCTACAAGAAGCTCGAGGAAGAGATCCAGGAGGACGTGAAATCGCTCTCCCTCAACGCGGCGCGCATCGAGGCGCTGGTCGAGCAGCTCTACGACATCAACAAGAAGCTGATGGGCCACGAGGGCAAGCTGCTGCGCCTCGCCGAGAGCTACGGCGTCGGCCGCGAGGACTTCCTGCGCCAGTACCAGAGCTCCGAGCTCGATCCCAACTGGATCCGCCGCGTCGCCTCGCTGGCCTCCAAGGGCTGGAAGGAATTCGTCGCCAGGGAAAAGGAAGACATCCGCGAGCTCAGGCAGACCATCCAGAACCTGTCGTCGGAAACCGGCCTCGAGCCCGGCGAGTTCCGCCGCATCGTCCATCTGGTCCAGAAGGGCGAGAAGGAAGCGCGCATCGCCAAGAAGGAGATGGTGGAGGCCAACCTGCGCCTCGTCATCTCCATCGCCAAGAAATACACCAACCGCGGCCTGCAGTTCCTCGACCTGATCCAGGAAGGCAACATCGGCCTGATGAAGGCGGTCGACAAGTTCGAGTACCGGCGCGGCTACAAGTTCTCGACCTACGCCACCTGGTGGATCCGGCAGGCGATCACCCGTTCGATCGCCGACCAGGCGCGCACCATCCGCATCCCGGTGCACATGATCGAGACGATCAACAAGATCGTCCGCACGTCGCGCCAGATGCTGCACGAGATCGGCCGCGAGCCGACGCCGGAGGAGCTGGCCGAGAAGCTGGCGATGCCGCTCGAAAAGGTGCGTAAGGTGCTGAAGATCGCCAAGGAGCCGATCTCCCTCGAAACGCCGATCGGCGACGAGGAGGACAGCCATCTCGGCGACTTCATCGAGGACAAGAACGCCATCCTGCCGATCGACGCGGCCATCCAGTCGAACCTCAGGGAGACGACGACGCGGGTGCTCGCCTCGCTGACGCCGCGCGAGGAGCGCGTGCTGCGCATGCGCTTCGGCATCGGCATGAACACCGACCACACGCTTGAGGAGGTCGGCCAGCAGTTCTCGGTGACGCGCGAGCGCATCCGCCAGATCGAGGCCAAGGCGCTGAGGAAGCTCAAGCACCCGAGCCGCAGCCGCAAGCTCCGCAGCTTCCTCGACAACTGAGGAAGCGGGCAGGCAGAACAAAAGACGGCGGGTCCGCAAGGCCCGCCGTTTTCGTTTGTCGCGCGTAACGCCCTATGGGGTCGCGGCGACGGCCGGTCGCTTCTGTCCGTCCAGCGCCGACGACAGCACGGCGGCGAGCAGGACGAAGCCGAGCACCACCAGCATGGCGCTGCGAAGGCCGAGGGTATCGCCGAGGAAGCCCAGCATCGGCGGCCCCACCAGGAAGGCCACGTAGCCGACGATTGCGACGATCTTGACGCGGGCGTCGGAATTCTCGCCGGAATCGCCGGCCGCCGACAGGGCGACGGGGAAGCCGAGCGAGGCGCCGATGCCCCAGAGCACCACGGCAAGGCCGGCAACCCACGAGTTGTCGACGAAGATCACCAGCCCGAGGCCGATGGCGCCGGCGATGGCGCTGCCGCGCATCACCGCCTTGCGGCCCCACTTGCGCAAGGGGATGCCACCGCCGAACCGGCCGACGGTCATCGCCAGCGCGAAGCCGAGATAGACCAGCGTGCCCTGCGTCGGGTCGAGGCCATGCTCGTCGACCATCAGGAGAGGCAGCCAGTCGTTGGCGGCGCCTTCGGCGAAGGCCATGCCGAGCACGATCAGGCCGATGAACAGCACCGTCCTGTCGCGATAGAGGCCGGTCGTCCCCTTCGGGCCCTCGGCTCCGGCGGGCGCGTGGCGGCCGAGGTCGGGCGACAGCCTGGCGATGAAGAAGAACACCAGCGGAAAGCAGATCACCGACACCAGCGCCATGTGCCAGGCGACGGGGAATTCGATCGCCGTCAGGCCGATGCCGATGGAGGCGCCGACGACGGTGCCGAGGCTGAAGCAGCCGTGCAGGGCGTGGAGAACCGGTTGCCTGATGACGGCCTCGACGTCGGCTCCCTCGATATTGATGGCGATTTCCGACAGGCCGGCGCCGACGCCGAACAGGAACAGGCCGAAGGACACGACGACCGCCACCGACACCACGAAACCGATGGAGACGAACAGCAGCGCCGAGGAGATAAGCAGCATGCCGACCAGGGCCATGGTCCTGGTGCCGAAGCGGCTGACGGCGCCGCCGGCCAGCAGAATGCCGACCATCGAGCCGAGCGACAGGCCGAAGATGATCATGCCCATCTCGGCGATCGATGCGCCGAGGCCGTCGCGGATGGCCGGGGTGCGGGTCACCCACGAAGCCATCGCCAGGCCGGTCAGAAAGAAAAAGACGTAGAGAGCGAGGCGGCGTTGCCCAACCCGGGAAGCCATCTTAGTGTCCTGGGACGCGAGGACCCCCATCGGGGGGAGACGATGTGTACATCCTTACATATCGTCTCCGGGACTGTAAACATCGGGCTGGGAACGGCGCATGAAGCAACCGTCAAGGCGGAGATACGACCCGGACCGCCGGAACCGGATCATCGAGGCCGCGCTCGACGTGATCGAAATCCACGGCATCGCCGGCGCCACCCATCGCCGGATCGCCGACGCGGCCGACGTGCCGCTCGGCTCGATGTCGTATCATTTCAATGGTTTGGAGGAGGTGTTCGTCGCCGCCTTCAGCCTGCTTGCCGAGACCGTTTCGGCCAAGTTCGTGGAATTGCTGGACGCCGCCAAGACGAAGGACGAGGCGAGGGAGGCGGTGGTCGAGCTGATCTGCGGCAACGTCTGGGCCACGGAGCGGAACATGCGGCTGAGCTACGAGCTCTACGCCTATTCGATGCGCAACGAGGCCATACGGGCGGTGTTCGTCGACTGGATGGCGCGCAGCCGGCGGGCGCTCGAACGGCATTTCAGCAGCCGCACCGCCGACGCGCTCGACACCATCATCGAAGGGGCGACCATCCACAACACCGCCCAGCCCGATACCGTGACGCGGGAGGTGGTTCGCTGGATGGTGCTGAGCCTGACGCGGGAAGAGTACGATATCGGCTGAATGGGGAACGTCGCTTCTTTCCAGGTAGCCTTCGCCGAAGTCGGCGGAAGACAAATTCCGGCGGACCGCTTAGGCTTGGGGCATGAGAGTGCTGCTTGTCGAAGACGACCGGATGATTGCCAGGGCCCTGATGAAAGGGATGGATCGCCACGCTCTGTCCGTCGACTGGGTGACGGACGGCAAGGCGGCCGTGGAAGCGGTCGGCCTCGCGGAATATGGCGTGGTCCTGCTGGATCTGGGGCTGCCGCAGCTCGACGGCATCGAGGTGCTGGAGCGGATCCGCAACGCGGGAAAGGAAGTTCCGATCCTGATCCTGACCGCCCGCGATGACCTGAAAAGCCGCGTGACGGGCCTCGACCTCGGCGCCGACGATTATGTGCTGAAGCCTTTCGAGCTCGAGGAACTGCTGGCGAGAATCCGGGCCGTCGTGCGCCGCAAGGCCGGGCACAGCCAGTCCCGTATTCAGGCGGGAGAGGTCATGCTCGACCTTGCGACCCACACCGTCACGTTTCGGGAAGCATCGGACGTTCTGTCGGCGCGGGAATTTGCGCTGCTGCGGGTGCTCGCGGAGCGGCCGGGGCTCATCCTGTCGCGCAGCCAGCTCGAGGAAAGGATCTACGGCTGGGGAGAGGAAACCGAAAGCAATGCGGTCGAGGTGCTGATCCATTATATCCGCAAGCGCTTCCATAAGGATATCATCCGCAATGTGCGAGGCGCCGGCTGGATGATTCCCAGGGCATGAAGATGTCGCTCCGCCGTTCGTTCATTCTCGTCTTTTCGGCGCTGATGACTGTTCTCGCGGCATTTGCCGCCGTCTTTTCCTATTACGGCGCGCGGCATGAAGCCTGGGACATTCTGGATTTCCAGCTTCAGCAGATCGCCCGCGTCGTCGGCGACGGCGACGGGCTCGCGCCTTTGTCGCGGGCCGAGGCTTCCGATGACGAGCTGATTGCAATCCGGGTCGTCTTCGCCGATGGCCGCCCGGCCAGGATGAACGAGCCGGGCGTTCGTTTCCCGGCGGCCGGTTCGTCCGGGTTCTCGACCTTCCGCGACGGCGGCGAGGAATGGCGGCTTTTTGCCGACACCAGCAATCCGGTCCGCACGGTGATGGCCGCGCAGCGGATGGCCGAGCGCGACGAACTGGCGGCGGACGCGGCGTGGAACAGCGCCTGGCCTTTTCTGCTGGCCATTCCGCTGTCGTGGCTGGTGACCTACTGGCTGGTCGGCCTGATCATGCAACGCCTGGAGATCCTGGCGGCCAGCGTGGAGAGGCGGAGCCTGGATGACGCCGATCCGCTTGCCGTGGAAGACGCGCCCGTGGAAATCCGCGGTCTCGTTCTGGCGATCAACAATGCCTTCGAGCGCGTCCGCAGGACGCTCGAAGGCCAGCGCATCTTCCTGGCGGACGCCGCTCACGAACTGCGCACGCCGGTGACGGCGCTCGCTCTCCAGATCGACAACCTCAAGCAGGCGCGACGGCCCGAGGAGCGCGAAGCGGCGATCGCCGATCTGGAAACGGGCATACGCAGGGCGGTTCAGGTCGCCACCCAGATGCTCAGGCTGGTTCGCAGCGAAAGCGCCGAAAGACCCGAGGTGCAGGCCGAGGCCATCGATCTTGCCGAAGCGGCGAGGGACTGCCTGGGGCGGTTCGTGGCGATGGCCGATGCCAAGGGAATCGACCTGGGCATGGAGCAGGCGGCGCTTTGTCCGGTGAAGATCGATGCGGTGGAGCTGGCCGCCATCCTCGATGTGCTGGTCGACAATGCGCTTCGTTATACGCCGGAGCATGGCCGGGTCGATCTTGCCGTCTCCGGAGAAGGCTCCCGGGCGGTTCTCCGCGTCACCGACGACGGCCCCGGGGTTCCGGCCGAGCTGCGGGACCGTGTGTTCGACCGGTTTTTCAGGCTGGATCCCTCCGGAACGGAGGGCAGCGGCATCGGCCTTGCCATTGCCCGCAATCTGGTCGGCCATTACGGCGGCGCCATCCGGCTTGAGGACAACCCGGCCGGATCGGGGCTGCGGGTGGTGGTCGAGTGGCCGTTGGCCGACGGGACGGTTCTAAGTTTCTCCTAAGTCTGCTGCCCCATGCTCGAGCGTATCCCGACGGGCCTACGCCAAGCCAATGGAGACAGACATCATGAGCCGTTCCGCCAGCATCATCCTTGCCGTCCTCGTGCTCGGCTCGGCGGCGTTGGTCGGGCCGGCGAACGCTTCGAGCTGGGCTACCCGAACACGGGGCCGCTGTTCCTGGGCATCGTCGCGGTTATTGCGTTGGCCTATTGCAAGTCCATGCTCGATGCCGTCACGGCTTTTTGGCTCGCGTGCATCTTGACGCGGCCGCTCGGCGCGTCGTCCGGCGACCTGCTGTCCCAGCCGTTGGAGCATGGCGGCCTTGGCTTCGGCACCGTGGCCACCAGCCTCGGCTTCCCGGTCGCGATCATCGCCACGGTCGTCCACGCCATCGCCCGGCAGACGCAGACGCTCGGATTGGATTGAGCAGGCATGAAGCGGCAACTCCACAAGGGAGCGGGAGGCATCTCCCGCCTTTCATTCAGAAAACTGGGTCGCTGGACCGGTATGGGATTGCTGATCGCCGGTATGGCACTCCTGCTGATCGGCCTGCCGATCGGCGGCTTCGCGGTCTACGTCTACCATGACCGCAATTTCCATCGGGTCCTTGCCGGGGAGCTTTATCGTTCCGGACAAATGTCGGACAAGGATCTTGCGATCCATATCCGGACGCACGGCATCCGATCGGTGCTCAACCTGCGAGGCGCTCAGCCGAAACAGAGCTGGTACGTTTCCGAGGTCGGCGTGTCGCAGGCGCTTGGCGTCCGCCACTATGACCTGGCCCTCTCAGCGGACCTCGACCTCAAGCCATCCCAGCGCGACGAATTGTTGCGGATCATGTCCGAAGCGCCGAGGCCGCTCCTGATCCATTGCAAGCAGGGAGCCGATCGTACCGGACTGGCCGCCGCCCTTTACCTGCGGCACGGCAAGCAAAGGTCCCTCAAAGAGGCGGGGAAACAACTGTCCATCTGGTATGGGCATTTCCCCTGGCTCGGAAGCGGCACCGGAGCCATGGACCGCTCGCTCGCGGCTGCGGAATATCCGGACGGCCCGACACCGGATGTCGCCAACCCGTGACGAAGGGCACTCCTCCGGCCACGCCGGACGTCGGGCAAGCTCGGTGATAGGTTGGCGACCCTTTCCATCAAGCTGTCATCCTCGCGCAGGCGAGGACCTCGGGCCGGAGAGGGCGAGGGGGAAATATCGGCTGTCCTCGTTCGCTGGAGCGCTATATCGGCCGATCGCTCCGTCCTGCCCGAGGTCCCCGCCTTCGCGGGGATGACAAATTTATATAAAAGGAACAAGCGGATAGGTTGGCGACCCTTTCCATCAAGCTGTCATCCTCGCGCAGGCGAGGACCTCGGGCCGGAGAGGGCGAGGGGGAAATATCGGCTGCCCTCGTTTGCTGGAGCGCTATATCGGCCGATCGCTCCGTCCTGCCCGAGGTCCCCGCCTTCGCGGGGATGACAAATTTATATAAAGGGAACAAGCGGATAGGTTGGCGACCCTTTCCATCAAGCTGTCATCCTCGCGAAGGCGAGGACCTCGGGCCGAAAGGGGCGAGGGGGAAATATCGGCTGCCCTCGTTCGCTGGAGCGCTATATCGGCCGATCGCTCCGTCCTGCCCGAGGTCCCCGCCTGCGCGGGGATGACAAATTTATATAAAGGGAACAAACGGATAGGTGAGGTCCCCTCCGTATCCCGCTGTCACCCCCGCGCAGGAGATGGCACCCTATGGGGAAGCCTGCGCGGCTACCCGATCGTTTCCTTTCCATCAAGCTGTCATCCTCGCGAAGGCGAGGACCTCGGGCCGAAAGGGGCGAGCGGCATATATCGCGCTCCGGTCGCTACGAGCAGCACGCTGGCCGAATTCGGCGGATGGCGCCGCTGCAAACGTCGCCCCACCTCCAACGCCTCCTTATTTTTCGGCATAGGCAAAGTGCGCATTGACACTCAGATTTCTATTATAGATATTTCTATTATTGAAATCGGAGGGGATCATGATCGTTGCCGAAGCCAGCGCGCCACGCGAATTGAAGACGGTGCATGTGGCGGCTGATTTCGTGGTGGTCGGCGGTGGGCTGTCGGGCACCTGCGCGGCGATCGCCGCGGCGCGGGCCGGGCTCAAGGTGGCTCTCGTGCAGGACCGGCCGGTGCTCGGCGGCAACGCGTCGAGCGAGGTGCGCCTGTGGATCCTCGGCGCCACCTCGCATGGCGGCAACAACAACCGCTGGGCCCGCGAGGGCGGCATCATCAACGAGCTCTTGCTGGAGAACCAGTTCCGCAATCCCGGCGGCAATCCGGTGGTGTTCGACAGCCTGGTGCAGGACTGGGTGGGCCGCGAGCCGAACCTCACGGTGCTCGTCAACACGCAGGTGTTCCACGCGCTGACCGAGGCCAACCGGGTGCGCGAGATCCACGCCTTCAACTCGCAGAACAGCACCATGTACCGGCTGACGGGCGACTTCTTCGCCGATTCCTCGGGCGACGGCATCCTGGTGCACATGTCCGGCGCCGCCTACCGCATGGGCGCCGAGCAGGCCGAGGAGTTCGACGAGCCGATGGCGCCGGGCAACAATTACGGCGAGCTGCTCGGCCACTCGATGTATTTCTACACCAAGGACGTCGGCCACCCGGTGGATTATGTGGCGCCCGACTTCGCGTTGAAGGACGTGCCGGCGCTGATCCCGCGCTACCGCCGCTTCCGGACCACCGAGCAGGGCTGCTCGCTCTGGTGGATCGAGTGGGGCGGCCGGCTCGACACCATCCACCAGTCCGAGGAGATCAAGGGCGAGCTGCAGAGGATCGTCTACGGCGTCTGGAACTACATCAAGAATTCCGGGCAATTTCCCGAGGCGGCCAACCTCACGCTCGAATGGGTCGGCACCATCCCCGGCAAGCGGGAGAGCCGGCGCGCCGAGGGCGACTACATCCTGCGCCAGAAGGACATCATCGAGCAGGTCGCGCACGACGACGACGTCTGCCACGGCGGCTGGTCGATCGACCTGCATCCGGCCGACGGCGTCTACGGCGACGAGGAGGGCTGCAACCAGTATCACGCCAAGGGCGTCTACGGCATTCCCTACCGCTCGATGTACAGCCGCAACATCGACAACCTGTTCACCAACGGCCGGCTGCTGTCGGCCTCGCACGTCGCTTTCGGCTCGACGCGGGTGATGGCGACCTCCTCGACCGTCGGGCAGGCGATCGGCACCGCCGCCGCGCTGTGCGTCAGGCACCGCTGCCGGCCGCGCGACATCACCAAACCCCAGTTGATGGCCGAGCTGAAGAAGATGCTGTCGGCGGCCAGCCACTACGTGCCGCACTACGACGCGCTCGGCGACGGCAATCTGGCGCGGCAGGCGAAGATCGCCGTTTCGAGCACGCTGGCGCTCGGCGGCCTTCGCCACGATGGCGGCTGGAAGCGGCTCACCGTCGGCTATGCCCAGCTTTTGCCCGGCCGGATCGATGCCGACAACGTCATCCACGTGCCGGTGCGGGCCGAGGCGGCGACGACGCTCTCCGTCGAGCTCCGCATCTCCGAACGGCCGGAGAACCATACGCCGGAGCTGCTGCTGAAGACCGTCGAGCTGCCGCTTCGGCCCGGCGAGCAGACGGTGGCGGTGCCGCTGCCGAGGCTCGACCGCGAGCAGTATCTCTTCGTCTGCTTCACGGAAAATCCGGCCGTCGCGGTCGGGCTTTCGAGCGAACTTGTGACCGGGCTGGTGGCGGTGAAGAAGGGCGGGCTCGACAAGGTGTCGACCACGGCGCGGCAGGAGGCGCCCGACGGCCTCGGCGTCCATTCCTTCGATTTCTGGGTGCCGGAGCGCCGGCCCGACGGACGCAACATCGCCTTCACCGCCGAGACGCCCGTCCACGTGTTCGCGGAGGACAACCTTGTCAGCGGCCCGCTCCGGCCGATCTCCGGGCCGAATGCCTGGATGGCCGATCGCCACGATCCCGCGCCGACCGTCGAGCTCGGCTTTGCGAGGCCGATCAAGGCGGCAAGGCTCAGCCTCTATCTCGACTGCGACTACGACCATCCCTTGGAGAGCGTCCAGTACCGCCACCATGACCGGGTGATGCCGCTGCTCGTCCATGCCGCCGAGGTGCGCGTCAACGGCCGGCTCGTCGCCGCGATCACCGACAATCGCAGTCCCGTCATCACCGTCGATCTCCCGGAGGACGAGGAGATTTCCAGCCTGAGCCTCGGGCTCAGCAACGCGCAGGGCCACGCCGTGTCCCTGCTCGGCCTGCGTATCGCGTAAAGTCATAACGAAGGAGGAGAGAGCAATGAACCCGAGAAAAATTGGGAACCTGATCAAAACCGGCATCGCCCTGCTGGCCCTCGCCGGCAGCGCCACCTGTGCCCTGGCCGCCGACAAGGTGACCTTCCTCAACTGGATTACCGCCGAGCCGAGCAACGCGCCGGTCATGCAGAAGCTGATCGGCGACACTGGCGTGCCCGCCGAGGTGCTGTCGAGCGCCTGGGGCGACATGCAGAAGGCGGTGTTCCTGCGCCTCAGGACCAAGCAGCCGCTCGACGTGTTCCAGGCGCAGGAGCGCTGGCTGCCGACCTTCGCCCAGATGCCCAACGTGGTCGACTTCAACGACGTCTACGGCAAGGAATTCCTGGAAAAGACCTTCCCGCCGGAGGTGCTGGTCACCGGCCAGGTCAAGGGCCGGCAGGTCGGCCTGCCGTGGAACGTCGGCTCGATCAGCCTGATCTCCAACACGCAGGTCTTGGAAAAGGCCGGCGTAACCGACGCGCCGAAGACCATCGCCGACTTCGTCGCCGACCTCGAGAAGGTCAAGGCGGCGGCGCCGCAGAGCACGCCCTATGCCATGATGACCAAGGGCGACGACCTGATCTCCAGCGACTTCCAGCTCTGGCTGTGGGCGTTCGGCGGCAGCCTGTTCGACGACGACGACAAGCCGGTGGCCAATTCCGAGGCGACGGTGAAGACGCTTGAGTTCATGAAGGATCTGGTCGATCGCGGCCTTGCCTCGCTCGACGTCGATCGCGGCGCCGCCCGGCGGATGTTCGGCCAGGGCGAGAGCGCCTTCTACTTCGACGCGCCGGTGGCCAAGGGCTTCGCCGAGGACTTCAGCGGCCAGGGCGAGGCCTTCGTCCAGTATATCCACCCGATCCTGACGCCGGTCGAGAAGGAGGGCATGCAGTCGCGCTCCATGGAGTGGGGCCACCTGCTGGTCATGCTGAACACCGAGGCCGGGCAGGTCGACGGCAAGCCGTCGCCCGACAGCCTGTCGGCCCGCTTCCTCACCGGCCTTGCCATGAACGACACCGTCCAGCTCGAATACTTCCAGAAGCTCGGCGCCATCCCGGTGACCAAGTCGGCGCGGGCAAGCGACATCGTCACCTCCGACAAGTACACCGTCGACTGGAACGCCTCGCTCGGCATGCCCAAGCTCAACGAGCTGGCGGCGCTGAAGGACAGCGCCAGCTACGTCGGCGTGGTCAGCGAGGAAGTGCAGTCGGCCCTGCTCGGCAAGAAGGACGCCAAGCAGGCGGCCGAGGACATGCAGTCTCGCATCGAGAAGCTTTTGAACTGAAGGCCCGCAAGGCCTGACACGGCGAGCCCTTGAATTCCCTCCCTCAAGGACTCGCCACCCCTCTCGCCGATGCCGCGTGCCGCTGGCACACTGACCGTCATTGAAAAGTGGCGAGCCCCGGCGCTCGCCTGCAAGAGACCCGCAAGAGGCACTGACATGGACATGGCGACCCCACTTCCGGGGCGGACCCACCGCAAGCCCGGCTACCTGAAGCGCGGAGACAGGCTGTTCGCCTATGTCATCCTGGCGCCGGCCATGGCGGCGTTTCTCGTCATGGTGGCCTGGCCGTTCATCGACGCCATGTCGATGTCCTTCTACAGCTACACCGTCTACGACCCGGAGCCGGTGTTCATCGGCCTCGACAATTTCCGGACCATCCTCACCGATCCCTACGTGCTCGGCTCCTGGGTGACGACGGCGATCTTCGTCGCCGGCACCACGCTGCTCACCATGTTCCTCGGCCTTTCCTGGGCGCTCCTGATGTACCAGGACTTCGCCGGCCGCGGCGTGTTCCGCACCATGACGCTGCTGCCGTGGATCCTGCCGAGCACGGTCAGCGCCTTCATCTGGGCATGGATGCTCAACGGCCGCTACGGCATCGTCAACGTGTTGATGATGAACGTCGGCGCCATCGATTCGCCGGTGCAGTTCCTCTCCAACGACGTCGGCGCCATGGTCGCCATCATCCTGACGCGCACCTGGATCTCCATCCCGCTGTTCATGTCGTTCTTCCTCGCCGGCCTCCAGGGCATGGACTTCCAGCAGATCGAGGCGGCGCGCATCGACGGCGCCGGCAACCTCCGGATCGTCAAGCGGCTGATCCTGCCGCACCTGAAGCCGGTGTTCCTGGTGACCGGCGCGCTCGGCATGATCGGCAATTTGCAGCAGTTCGACATCATCTTCGCGCTGACCGGCGGCGGGCCGGTGCGGGCGACGTCGGTGCTGTCGATCGAGGTCTACAAGCAGGCGTTCCAGAACTGGAGCCTCGGCATGGCCTCGGCGATCGGCGTGCTCTGGGTGTTCACGCTGATGCCGATCGTCATCTTCTACCTCCGCAGCCTGTTCCGGGAGGATTGAGCCATGTTCGAACTGCGCACATGGAAGGAAAAGCTCGGCTTCTTCGCCTTGCTGGCGGTGATCGCCTTCTTCCTGTTCTTCCCCGTCTACTGGGCCCTGTCGAGCGCCTTCAAGGCCAACGGCGAGCTCTACCGGATGGACCCGACCTTCGTGCCGCACCAGCCCTATCTCGGGCATTTCGTCTCGGCGCTGACCGAAGGGCCGCTGATGCTGCAACTCGGCAACAGCCTCGTCACCTCCACCGCCTCGGCTCTCCTTAACGCGGTGCTCGCCGCCTTCGCCGGCTACAGCTTCGCCAAGTTCGACTATCCGGTGAAGAAGCCGCTGATGCTGCTGATCCTGTCGGCGCAGATGTTCCCGTTCGGCGTGCTGCTGATCTCCATCTACCCGATGCTGCAATCGGTGGGGCTGCTCGACACGCGGGTCGGGCTGACCATCTCCTACATCGTCTTCGCGCTGCCGGTCAGCACCTACATGATGTACAGCTACTTCAAGCAGGTGCCGAACGAGTTGATCGAGGCGGCGCGCGTCGACGGCGCCAGCAATTTCAAGATTTTCCGGCGCATCGTCATGCCGATCTCGCTGCCGGCCTTCATCACCGTGGCGCTCTATGCCTTCATGTGGTCGTGGAACGACCTCCTTTATTCGATGACGCTGATCACCTCCGACGACAAGCGCACTGTCGGCCCCGGCCTCTTGCTCCGCTACATCAATGAAAACAATGCCGATTGGGGCGGGGCGATGGCCGCTTCCTTTATCGTCGCGGCGCCTATTATCCTGATCTTCGCCGTGCTGCAGAAGCAGTTCATCGGCGGCGTCACCTCGGGGGCGGTGAAGTAATCTTGAAAGCCACGACAACATCCCAACAGAACCAGAGCCTGATCGACGGCATCCGCTGTTTCCAGGAGCTGACGACCAGCGACCGGCCGCTCGGCACCAAGGAGCTGTCGGAACGGCTCGGCCTCAACATGATCAAGGTCAACCGGCTGCTCCGGACGCTGAAGGCGATCGGCATGGCCGAGCAGAACCCGCAGAAGAAATACCGGCCGGGGCCGGTGGTGCACGTCCTGGCGGCGCAGAGCTTCCACTCGTCGGCGCTGTTCCGGGCGGCCACCCACGTGGCGATCCGCCACCCCTACGGCGACCGTACCTTGGCGATCGGCATCCTCTGGAAGGACGCGGTGGTCTACATGTACCACGCGCTGGCCGGCCAGAACCCGGCCGAGGGGCTCGGCGGCTATCACCTCTACCACGCCTCGCAATCGTCGATCGGCACGGCGCTGCTGGCCGAGATGGACGACGACGAACTGGAGCAATGCGTCGCCGGCTGGTTGCCGGAGGTCAGGGCGGGACTGTCCGGGACGATCGCCGAAATCCGCCGGCAGGGCTACGCCAGCCAGCGCGACGCCACGGGCCGGGTCAACAACATCGCCGCCACCTTCTCGGTCGGCGGCGCCAAGGCCGGCATCGCCTTCACCGACATGGTGATCGGCGAGGGGGAGGTCGAGCGCCGCGTCGCCGAGCTCCGGACCCTGATCGGCGAGATCGAAAGCTACGCCTGAAGCGGCGGCACCCGCCGATCGGGTCGTCCAAACCCGATCGATAAGCGGCTGCTCGAGAAAAGAAGCGGAGACAGAACAATGGCCGATGTGAAGCTGGACCACGTGGTGAAGCGCTTCGGGCAGATGGAAACCATCCACGGCGTCGACCTCGACATCGAAAGCGGCTCCTTCGTGGTGTTCGTCGGCCCGTCCGGCTGCGGCAAGTCGACGCTGCTCCGGATGATCGCCGGCCTCGAGGAGGTGACCGAGGGCGACGTCTACATCGACGGCGCCTGCGTCACCGAGGCCAAGGCCAGCGCCCGCGGCATCGGCATGGTGTTCCAGTCCTACGCGCTCTACCCGCACATGAGCGTGCGCGAGAACATGAGCTTCGGCCTGGAGGTGGCCGGCGAGCCGAAGGAGGTGATCGAGAAGCGCGTCGCCGAGGCGGCGGAGATCCTGAAGCTCGGCGACCTCCTCGACCGCAAGCCGCGCCAGCTTTCCGGCGGCCAGCGCCAGCGCGTCGCCATCGGCCGCACCATCGTCCGCCAGCCCAAGGTGTTCCTGTTCGACGAGCCGCTTTCCAACCTCGACGCCGAATTGCGCGTGCAGATGCGCATCGAGATCACCCGCCTGCACGAGCGGCTCGGCAACACCATGATCTACGTGACGCACGACCAGGTCGAGGCGATGACCATGGCCGACAAGATCGTCGTGCTGCGCGAGGGCAGGGTGGAGCAGGTCGGCACGCCGCTTTCGCTCTACCACGCGCCGCAGAACCGCTTCGTCGCCGGCTTCATCGGCTCGCCGAAGATGAACTTCCTGCCGGTGACGGTGAAGGCGGCGTCGGCCGGCTCGGTGACGCTGGCGCTGATCGACGGGCAGGAGATCGCGCTCGCCGCCGACGGCGCGGCCTTGAGGCCCGGCCAGAAGCTGGAACTCGGCATCCGCCCCGAGCACCTGATCGTCGGCAAGGGCGGCGACGTCGAGATTTCCCTTCATTGCGACGTGGTCGAGGAACTCGGCGGCACCACCTACGTCTACGGCGACCTCAGCGGCCATCAGGTGATCGTCGAGAGCGACGGCGAGACGACGATCGAAAAGGGCAAGGCGAGCCTGTTCAGCTTCAAGAAGGAGCGTGTGCACCTGTTCGACGAGAATGAGCAGGCGATCGCGGTGGAACGGCGGGTCGCCGCCTGAGGGACGCCGCCGGCCTGTGTCGGAGACCTATATACGCCTCGCGCCCCTTCCTGCCCGAGGTCCTACGCCTTCGCGTAGGATGACACCCTATGGAAGGGGGAGGGAGGATGGAGGGCGATGCGCTATCCATCTGTTTCCTATATATAAAACTGTCATCCTACGCGAAGGCGTAGGACCTCGGGCAGAATGAAACGCAACGCGAATATCGGGCACTCCGAACGCAGGGATTGCATATCTCTCGTCGCTTCGCGATGAATGAGCCCATGAATCCGGGATGGGTCTATATCGTCACCAACAAGCCGCAAGGCGTGCTCTACATCGGCGTCACATCCGATCTGGAAGGCCGCATCTGGGAGCATCGCAACGCTGTCCATCGCGGCTTCACCCACAGCTACAACTGCACGCGGCTTGTTTGGTACGAGGACTACGGCGACATCACCGACGCCATCTATCGCGAAAAACGCCTGAAAACCTGGAAACGCGCCTGGAAGATCGGTCTCATCGAGGAAATGAATCCCGGGTGGAACGATCTTTTCGAGACGATCATGTCGTGAAGGCAAGTTGCCTTCGGGGACCTATATTCGCCGCCCGTTCTTTTCTGCCCGAGGTCCTACGCCTTCGCGTAGGATGACACCTTATGGAAGGGGGAGGCAGGATGGAGGGCGATGCGCTATCCGTCTGTTTCCTATATATAAATCTGTCATCCTACGCGCAGGCGTAGGACCTCGGGCAGGAAAGGGCGAGCGGCGGATATAGGGCTCCCGGCAGTGAGGGAATCCTCATTCCGCCGGCGTCTCCGCCACCGCCGGCTCGCTCCGCCTCGACACCATTCCCCTCAGCCTCTCGCAGCCGACGAAGATCACCGGGGTGATGTAGAGCGTCAGCAACTGGCTGACCACCAGGCCGCCGACCACCGCGACGCCGAGCGGCTGGCGCAGTTCGGCGCTGGCGCCGTGGCCGATGGCGATCGGCAGCGTGCCGAGCAGGGCGCAGAAGGTGGTCATCATGATCGGCCGGAAGCGGCGGGTCGCCGCCTCGTGGATGGCCGCGCGGGCCTCCGCGCCGTCCTCGCGCATCATCTGCAAGGCGACGTCGACCATCATGATGGCGTTCTTCTTGACGATGCCGATCAGCATCAGGATGCCGATCAGCGCGATGATGGAGAGGTCCATGCCGGTGAGCTTCAGGGCCAAGAGCGCGCCGAGCGCCGCCGACGGCAGGCCGGACAGGATGGTCAGCGGGTGGATGAAGCTCTCGTAGAGCACGCCGAGCACCACGTAGATGGTAAGGATGGCTGCGAGGATCAAAAGCGGCGTGTTAGCCGTCGACTGGGCGAACACCTGCGCCGTGCCGGCGAAGGCGGTGAACACCGTGGACGGCAGGCCGATCTCCTGCTTGATGGCGTCGATGCGGCTGGTGGCGGCGCCGAGCGACACGCCTTGCGGCAGGTTGAAGGAGACGGTGATCGAGGTGAGCTGGCCCGTCTGGTTGAGGGTGACCGGGCCGGACTGCCGCTCGACGCTGGCGAAGGCGGTGAGCGGCACCAGCGCGCCGGTGGTGCTGGAGCGGATGCGCAGCTCGGACAGCCGGTCGTTGTTCCAGGCGAGCCCGGGCGCGTATTCGAGGATCACCGAATAGCTGTCGCCGGTCGACTGGATGTCGGCGACCGACTGCTCGCCGAAGCCCTCGCCCAGCGTGTTGCGCAAGGTGGCGGCGGTGATGCCGTAGATCTCGGCCCGGTCGCGGTCGATGACGATGCGCGCCTGAAGCGCGTTGTTCTGCAGGTCGGTGGCGACGTCGGTGAAGTTGGCGGTGTCCTGGGCCATGGCGGCGCGCAGGCGTTCGGCCCAGTCGCCGAGCTGGCCGGCGTCGAGCGACTGCACCACCAGTTGATACTGGCTCTGGCTGGAGCGGCCGCCGAGGCGCAGGCTCTGGGACGGGGTGACGAAGCTCTGGAGGCCAACGATATGGCCGAGCGACTGGCGCAGCCGGCCGACCACCACGTCGAGGGCGTCGCGCTCGGCCGCCGGCTTCAACTGCACGTTCATGCCGCCGGAATTGAGCTGCGAGTCGCCGACCCGGGCGTTGACGTGGGCGACGGCCGGATCGCGGCCGACCACGTCGGCGGCCTGTTTCTGGAGGATCGCCATGGCGTCGTAGGAAATATCCTGCCGCGCCTGGGTGGAGATCGAGAGCTGGCCGATGTCCTCCTGCGGCAGGAAGCTCTTGGGCAGCGAGGCGAACAGCCAGGCCGAGCCGGCGAAGGTGGCGAGGAACACCAGCACCATCGGCAGCGGATGGCGCAGCGTCCAGCCGACGCTCTTCGAATAGCCGGCGAGCACCCGGGAGAAGCCGGCGTCGAACAGGCCGGCGAGGCTGTAGCGGCCGGGCGGCGCGCCGATGTCGGCGGGCAGGCGGGCGGCCAGCGTCGGCGTCACGGTGAGCGACACCAGCGCCGAGGCGGTGATGGCCAGCGACACCACCATGCCGAATTCGGTGAACAGCCGGCCGACCACGCCGCCCATCAGCAGGATGGGCAGGAAGACGGCGATCAGCGACAGCGACATGGAGATGATGGTGGAGGTGACCTCGGCCGAGCCCTTGAAGGCGGCGGCCATCGGCTTTTCGCCCTGTTCGATGTGATGGACGATGTTCTCCAGCATGACGATGGCGTCGTCGACGACGAGGCCGACCGACAGCGTCAGGGCGAGGAGAGACATGTTGTCGATCGAGTAGCCGAGCACGTACATCGCCCCGAAGGCGATCAGGATGGACAAGGGCACGGCGATGGCCGGGATCGCCGTGGTGTAGAGCTTGCCGAGGAAGAGATAGATCACCAGCACGACGAGGCCGATGGTCAGGAGCAGCGTGAACTGCACGTCGGCGACGGCGGCGCGGATCGGCGCCGAGTTGTCGTTCATCAGCGATACGTCGACCGAGGCCGGCAACTGGGCGGTGATGGCCGGCAGCGCCGCCTTGATGGCGTCGACCACCTCGACGGTGTTGGCGTCGGGCTGGCGCTGGACGGCCAGGGTGATGGCGCGCGTGCCGTCGTACCAGCTCGCCTGGTCGCGGTTCTCGACGCTGTCGATGACGTCGGCGACGTCGCCGAGCCGCACCGGGCCGGCCTTGGCGGCCGAGACGATCAGCGTGCGGAAGCCGTCGGCCGAGGTGAGCTGGGTCGGCGCGTCGAGCGTGATGGTCTGGGCCGGGTTGTCCATGCTGCCGACCGGCGACTGGTTGTTGGCGTTGGCGATGGCGGTGGCCAGTTGGTCGAGGCCGATGCCGCGGGCGGCGAGACGGTCGGGGTCGGCCTCGACGCGGACGGCGTATTTCTGCGAGCCGAAGATCTGCGCCTGGGCGACGCCGCTGATGGTGGAGATGGCCGGCGACAGCACGTTCTGGGCCAGCGAATCGAGCTCGGTGAGCGGCACCGTCGGCGAGGTGACGGAGAGCAGCAGGATCGGCATGTCGGCCGGGTTGACCTTCCGGTAGCTCGGATCGGAGGTCATGTTGTCGGGCAGGCGGCGGCGCGCCGAGTCGATGGCCGACTGCACGTCGGCGGCGGCGCTGTCGATGTCGCGCGACAATTCGAACTGCAGGGTGATCGAGGTGGAGCCGAGCGACGAACGGGCCGAGATGGTATCGATGCCGGAGATCGTCTGGAACTGCTTGATCAGCGGCGTCGCCACCGCCGTCGCCATGGTCTCGGGCGAGGCGCCGGAGAGCTGCGCCGACACGGTGATGGTGGGAAAGTCGACGCGCGGCAGGGCGGCCACCGGCAGCAGGCGATAGGCGAAGAAGCCGGCGAGCGACAGGCCGATCGCCAGGAGGATGGCGGCGACCGGCCGGCGGATGAACAGGGCGGGAAGGTTCACGGCTGCGCCTCCGCCGTGCTGGTCGGCTTGGCGTCTGGCTTGGCGTCGCCGGGCCTGGCATTGGCCGCGTCGGCCGAGGCGTCGATCACCTTCATGCCCTCGGCGAGGCGGACCTGTCCCTCGACCACCACCCGCTCGCCGGCCTGAAGACCGGAGGCGAGGCCGGAGCGGTCGCCGGCCGACAGCGCCACGGTCACCGGCCGGACGGTCACCGTGTTGTCGGCGCCGACGACGTAGACGACGTTGCCCTGCTGCGTCGCCTGCAGGGCGACGGTCGGCACCGCCACCACCGGCGTCGAGCCGATGGCGGCCATCACCGCGATCGACTGGCCCGGCACCAGTCTGTCGGCGACGCCATGGAGCGTCGCCCGCGCCGTGAAGGTGCCGGAGGTGGTGTCGACGGCGCCGTCGACGAAATCGACGTTGCCGGTGAAGGCGCCGGTGGCGCCGAGCGGCGTGACGGAAACCGCGATCGGCTTGCCGGCCGCCTGGGCCGCCCGCACCAGCGAGGCGTCGCTTTCGGAGAGGGCGAAGCTGGCGTAGAGCGGGTCGAGGCGGGTCAGCCGGACGATGGCCGTTTCGGGCTGCACCAGGCTGCCGACCACCACTTCGACGGCGCCGAGGCGGCCGTCGAACGGGGCACGGATGGTCTTCTGGTCGAGCGTCACCAGGTCGGACTTCAGCGTCGCCTCGTCGACGGCGACGGTGGCCTCGGCCGTCTTGACGGCGGCGTTGGCGTCCTCCAGCGACTGCTGCGACACCGCCTCGTTGCTGAGCAGCCTCTCTTGGCGGGCGGCCGTTTCCTTGGCGTGCTCGAAGGTCGCCTGGTCGCGGGCCAGCGCCGCCCTGTCCTTTTCGACGGTGGCCTCGGCGATGCGGCTGTCGAGGCGGACCAGCACGTCACCGGCCTTCACGTCGGCGCCGTCCTTGACCAGGATCTCGGTGACGAGGCCGGAGGTCTCGGTGGTCACCGTCAGGTTGGCCGGCGAGGCGATGGTGCCGATGGTGCGGCGCTCGATGGGCATGTCCTCGGCGGCGGCGGATACGGTGGCGACGCGCGTCGGCCCGCCGGCGCCGTGCCGGCCGCTGCCGGCCGCCTGTCCGGAGCCGCTGCCTGCGGCGCCTTCGCCGCCGGCGCGCTGCCGGTGGCCGCCGGTGGTCGCCGGAGCCCCGGCCTCCGGCGGCGCGGCGGGCGATACGGCGGCGAGCGCCCCGGAAACATAAGGCGCGGTCACGGTCACGATGCCGTCGCGCCAGTAGAGGCCGGCCGCAACCGCGGCGACCAGAATGATCCCGAGCGTCTTTTTCATCGCCGATGGTCCGTTTCGTGTCGGTCCGGTGGTGCGCGCCCTCGCCGGGAGGTCGAAAGCGTTCACCCCATGCATTCCATGTGCCGCTCCGGCATCGCCGGCAGGCATCGCCAGCCTAAGCGGTTTCCCGTTGGCAATGTCAGAACAACTGTGGCGAATGATGGAAATCGCCGCCGCTGATACAGATTGATGCACTTTTGTCCGGCGTGATGGTGGAGCTGCGGCGGAAAAGGCATGGAAATATCCGGCTTCTTTTCCTTGGAGACCGATATAGGCCGATCGTTTCCTCCTGCCCGAGGTCCCGCGCCTTCGCGCGGGAAGACAGAATTATATATAGGAAACATATACATAGATTGTCATCCGGCGCGAAGGCGCAGGACCTCGGGAAGGAGAGGGCGCCGACGGGACCATAGGGCGGGCTTGTCCGTCCGGGGGAAACCATCGATCATTCGGGAACGTTATGCATTATCGGCGGCGGCTGAGATCATCTTCTCACGGAAGGCGCTGGTCGGGCAGAGGATCTCCCATGGCCGATTTCTTCCCCGGCTTCGAGCTCAGGCAGGTGGAAACGCCGTCCGGCGTTCTCCGCCTGCGGATCGGCGGGCGCGGCTTTCCGCTGTTGCTGCTGCACGGCCATCCGCGCACCCATGCGACGTGGTGGCAGGTGGCGCCCCTGCTGGCCGCCGATTTCACCGTCGTCTGCGCCGATCTTCCCGGCTTCGGCAGGAGCTACCAGCCGCCGACCCTCGAAGGATCGTCCGGCCGCGCCAAGGCGGCGGCGCTGCGGGCCTGCATGACCGCGCTGGGCTTGCCGCGGTTTGCCGTGGCCGGCCACGATCGCGGTTCCTACCGGGCCTTCCGCCTGGCGATGGACTTTCCGGAGCATGTGGCGGCGCTGGCGGTGATGGACGGCGTGCCGATCTACGAGGCGCTGGAGCGCGCCGACTGGCGCTTCGCGCGCGACTGGTGGCACTGGTTCTTCTTTGCCGAGACGGAGAAGGCGCTCGCCGCCATCACCGGCAATCCCGACCTCTGGTACCCCCTCGACGAGGCCCGCCTCGGCCGGGACAACGCGGCGGATTTCCTCGCCGCGACGCGCGATCCCACGGTCGTCAGGGGCATGCTCGACGACTACAAGGCCGGCCTCGCGTTCGACCATGCCGACGACAAGGCCGACCGCCAGGCGGGCCGGCGCCTTGCCGCGCCGCTGGCGGTCATCTGGTCGATCCGCGACGACATGGCGCAGCTTTACGGCGATCCCGCCGCGCCCTGGCAGGACTGGGCCTCCGGCCCGATCGCCCGCTATCCGATCGCCAGCGGCCACCACATGGCCGAAGAAGCGCCCGAGTCCGTCGCCGCCGCCCTGCGGGACTTCCTCGGGCGGCATGTGGGGTGACGGTTTGGGGGCGAGGCGGATGGCGATCGGAAGAGAGCCTGTCGGCCTATCTCTACAAGCTCTCCGGCCATTTCCGGGCGGTATGCATCACAGTTAGGATTTCAATTGCGGACGATTGAACCCTGTAAGGAACGATGTAGGGTATATCGGCGAACACCAGCTCGCGTGTATCTTTGATACGTCCTACCCGGCCCATGGCGGGCTGTTCCGCCAGAAGGTCCACCCCGGCAATGATCCGCGCCACCACACGCATAGCGGCTTCAGGATCATCCCGCGCGATATGTGCCCCGACAAGATCAAGGCGTCGAACGGCCCGCTTCGTCCAGCGGATTTCCCGTGTCATGCGCTACGCCGGGAAGTGACATACTTGGCAACGACACGAGACAGATCGTCGGCTGCTGCGAACTCGCCTCGGTCGGCTTCTGCCAGGCCGGCCTCGATTTCGGCAATCTGCCATTCCTCGCGAGCGAGGTAATCGTCGATGGCCTGAGCAGCCAGGTAGGAACGCGACCGGTCGAGCTTGCTTGCCAGCCGATCCAGTTTGCGGGCTTTCTCGTCATCGAGGCGCACGGTGAATGCGGTCATGGCGTGTGGCGTCCTTTTGGTTCACAATTTGGTTCACATAGGTTGTTGGTGCATCTACCTGGTTTGTCAAGAATGGTTCGACTCCCGCCGCTTCTGCGCCGAAGGGCCAGGAGAGCAAATGGGCGTTTGTTCAATCCTACCCAAGGCCCGGCGCTTTCGCATCGCATGAAACTTATGTAGCTGTTTCATATATATAATTCTGTCATCCTCCGCGAAGGCGGAGGACCTCGGGCCGGAGAGGGCGCGAGGGATATATCCGGCTCTCCCCTGCCATCAAAAGCCAATCGCCCGCCAGAAATTTCTCTTGATGAAGTACCGACTAGTTGGTATGTATTATTGCGAGGAGGACGCGATGTCGAGACCCGCTGCCAGACCGGATGCCCGTTCCAGGCTGCTCGACGCCGCCCTCGCGGTGATCCGCGCCAAGGGCTATTCGGCAACCACGGTGGACGAGCTCTGCGCGGCGGCCGGGGTGACCAAGGGCGCCTTCTTCCATCATTTCCGCAGCAAGGACGAGCTCGGCGTCGCCGCGGCCGATCACTGGTCCGACACCACCGGCGCCCTGTTCGCCGGCGCGCCCTATCACCGGCACGCCGATCCGCTCGACCGCATCCTCGGCTATGTCGATTTCCGCAAAGCGCTGCTCGAGGGCGGCGTGCCGGATTTCACCTGCCTGGTCGGCACCATGGTGCAGGAGACCTACGACAGCGTGCCGGCCATCCGCGACGCCTGCGACCGCAGCATCAGCGGCCATGCGGCGACGCTCGTGGCCGACATCGAGGCGGCGATGGCCGAGCGGGGCATGACGCCCGAGTGGACGGCGCAGTCGCTCGCCCTGCATAGCCAGGCGGTGCTGCAGGGCGCGTTCATCCTCGCCAAGGCCAAGGGCGGGGCGGAGGTGGCCGCCGACAGCATCGACCACCTCAGGCGCTACATCGAATTGCTGTTCGGCCGGAGGCCGGAAAGCATCGACCGAGAGGGTCCGGCGAGGACGGTCGCCGGACGGCTCTGAAACGGCTTCGCGTTTCAAGAGGAGGAAACCGACATGACCGATCTCGTGACATGCCTGTGGTTCGACCACGGCGAAGCCCGCAAGGCGGCCGAGTTCTATGCCGCGACCTTTCCCGACAGCCACGTCGGCCGCGCCATGGCCGCCCCCGACGATTTTCCCGGCGGCCAGGAAGGCGCCGAGCTGACCGTGGAATTCACCGTGCTGGGGCGACCGTTCGTCGGCCTCAACGGCGGACCGCTTTTCACGCCGGACGAAGCGGTCAGCTTCATGGTGGTGACCGACAGCCAGGAGGAAACGGACCGCTACTGGAACGCGGTCGTCGGAAACGGCGGCGCTGAGAGCGAGTGCGGCTGGTGCAAGGACCGCTGGGGCTTTTCCTGGCAGATCACGCCGAAGCTGCTGCTCGACCTGACCGCCGGTCCCGACCGCGCCAAGGCGAAGCGCGTCTTCGACGCGATGATGACCATGCGCAAGATCGACATCGCGGCGCTGGAACAGGCGGCGGCCGCCGGTCCGTGACGCGAGCCGGGGGAGGCTTCGATGATCCCGACCATCACCGCCTTCGAGCGCTCGCCCGACGGCGGCAAGGGACTGGCGCGCGACATGCGCGTGCGCTGGGCGCTGGAGGAGGCGGGCCAGCCCTACGAGGTTCGGCTCGTTTCCTTCCGGGCGATGAAGGAGGCGGCGCATCTCACGCTGCACCCCTTCGGCCAGATTCCCACCTATGAGGACGGCGGCCTCGTGCTGTTCGAGACGGGATCGATCGTTCTGCATATCGCCGAGCAGGATGCGAACCTGCTGCCGAGGGCGGCGAAGCCGAGGGCGCGGGCGATCACCTGGATGTTCGCGGCGCTCAACACGGTGGAGCCGCCGATCCTCGATCGCGAGACCACCTGGCTGCTCGAACGCGAGACATCCTGGGGCGCCGAGCGCCTGCGTCTCACCGAGGACCGCATCCGCGTCCGGCTGTCCCAGCTTGCCGCCCGGCTCGGCGACGCCGAATGGCTGGACGGCGCGTTCAGCGCCGGCGACCTGATGATGGCGTCGGTGCTGCTCCGCCTGGCGGACTCGTCCGCCATGCTCGGCGAATTCCCCAATCTCGCCGCCTACGTCGCCCGCGCCGAAGCCCGCCCCGCCTACCAGCGCGCCTTCGCCGCCCAGCTGGCGGTGTTCAGGGAGGGGGCGTGACAGGTTCTGGAGAGTGGTGGCGGGAGAAGCGTCCTATGCTAGGATATCTCCATGAAACAGCGCTCCTCCAAGCTTCCGCCGGTCTCCGCCAGCAGCGGTGTCGTGCTGGGCCGATCCGCCTTCCGGCAAATCAGCGCCGTCGAGGGCATCAAGCTGTCGAAGGAATCGGAAACGCTGTTCTCCGACTTTGACAGGCAAGGACTTTCGGCCGAGGAACGGCGCCGGGCTCTTCTGGAGAGGCATGCCAGGAAGGCTTGATCCAGGTGTTCTACGACGCCGTGCCCGATCCCTACTGTTATGCCGGAACGACGGTCCTCAAGAATCGCCTTGGGCTTAGAGATCAAGCAGCGCTGGACGCCTTCGAACACGAATTGACGGCCCAGCGGTTTGACGAGCCCTTACCGGCTGGGCGCCTGAGCGTCCGGCACTATCAGGCCCTTCATAGGCATCTTTTCCAAGATGTGTATTCATGGGCCGGGCGGTTCCGGACTGTTCGAATTTCCAAGGCGGGAAGCATGTTCTGCTATCCGGAGCATATCGCTTCGGAAATGCGCAAACTGTTCCTCGACCTCAAGAACCAAGACCTGTTTCGCGGCCTGACGCCTGGGGAATTTGCCGACCGCGCCGCCCATTTCCTTGCCGACCTCAACGCCATTCATGCCTTTCGTGAGGGTAACGGACGAACGCAGCTCGTGTTCTTCACAGTCCTGGCGTTGCAGGCGGGCCATCCCCTTGATCTCGACGCGCTCGATCCGGAGGCCTTTCTTGCGGCCATGGTGAAGAGCTTCCGGGGCGATGAAGCAGCCCTGAATAGCGCGGTAAGCCGTCTCGTCAGGTCGAATAGGAAATGAGCTTTTGAGCGTTGGCCAAGTCGATGTGAGTTTCCGGCAGTAACTCCTGGCCGCATTTCCTGATGGGCTTTAGTGGTCCGCCTCCGCCGCCCGCCCGGCTCGAACCGGCGCTGCCGGCGGGGGAGGGGGCAGCCGCGTTCTCGAGGAAACGAATCCCTCGGCCGGCAGCCGGCAGATTGTGCGACGCGGCTCTTCACCCGGCCGCCGCGCGATAGTCGTCGGCCAGTTGGCCGATGGAGGGATGCCGCGCCAGGGTTTCGGGGCGGGATATGATGCCGATGTCCCAAGACAGGTCCGGCTCGACGAGGGGCAGGCGGACGGTTTTTCGCAGGGCGGATTCCGGGATCAGGCCCCTGACGAAAACGAACGCCGCCTCGTTGTCGGCCACCAGGTCGTAGGCGACGTTGAGGTCGTGGCTGATGCGCGTCCGGATGGTCGGCGTCAGGCCGTCGCGGCGGAAGCGGGCCATGAGCTGGGCCTGCATCCTGAAGCTGTCGTCGAGCATCACCTGCGGATAGCGGGCGACGTCGGCGAGGCGGAGGCCCGCCTTGCCGGCCAGCGGGTGGCCGGCGCCGACCAGCACGACATAGTCGTCGCGATAAAGGCTGAGGTAGGCTAGGCCCTTGTCGGTTCCGGGGTTGATGGTGATGGCGAAATCGAGCGAGCCGTCCACCACCGACGCCTCGCAGTCGCTGTCGGAATGCTCGGCCATGTCGAGGTGCAGGTCCTCGTAGCCGGCGATCAGCCGCATGATGCGCTCGACGCCGAGGCTGAACAGCGTGCCCGGCGAGAAGCCCATCTTCAACTGGGTCTTGCGCATCTTGGGGTTGGCGCCGATGCCGTCCCGGATCTCCGCGGCGGTGCCGAGGATCAGCTCGGCCTTTTCCCTGAGGCGCAGCCCTCTTTCGGTCGGGATCATGCCGCGCGCCGTGCGGAGGAACAGCCGGACGCCCAGCTCCTCCTCCAGCATGATGATCTTGCGGCTCACCGCCTGCTGGGTCACGCAAAGGCCCTCGGCGGCGCGGGTGAGCGTTCCGACGCGGTAGACCTCCATGAAGTATCTGAGCGAATCGAAATCCAAGAACCCGCCTCGCTCCCCGGGGTGTCGGTGCGTCTGCCGAGGGAGCATAGCCGAGATCGGCGCCGCGGCAAAACGTCCGTCGGGCGTGGATCGCCGGCGCGTCTTCCTCATGCGAGCCCGCATCGCCCGGAAAAATGCGCCGGGCCGTTCAGGCCGGCGCTTGCCTGAACGAAAATTTAAGTCCGCCGATCTAGCAATTATTCCCGGTCGCAATCAAAGGGAAGACACTCGCCTTGGTCGTTTGGACTGGGAAGGAAAGACCATGTTCGGATTGAGCGGAAAACGGGAAAAGCTGCAGCCGTCCATCGCGGAGATCGTCTCCATCGCCATGGATTCTTCGGCGTCCGGAATGTACGTCAACTGCCTCGCCCCGGAGCGGGAGGGGCTGGTCTACGCCAACAGGAGCTTCCTGGACGGCATCGGCTATCCGTCCCTCGAAGCGCTCAGGGGGCGCCCCATCGGCACGCTGTTCGCCGATGTCCAGTACGGCGGCCAGCCGCTGCCCGAATTCGTCGCGATGGTGGAGGCGGCCATCCAGCAGCACGGCAAGTGGTCCGGCCCGGCCATCTACAAGACCTTCCAGGGCGGCACCTTCGGCGTGCTGGGCGACGTGTCCCTGGCGGTGGTCGAGGGGGTTCCCTACGCCTGCGCCGTCTTCCGGGACATCGCCAACAGCGAGGCCAACTTCGCCCGCAACCGCCAGCTCCAGGAGCTGACCGGCACGTTCCGGCACGGCATCGGCGGCGTCGCCGAAACCGTGATGGAGTCGGCCGCCTCGCTCCGGGAAACCGCCGAAAAGCTGATCGGCCAGGCCCGGCACACCAGCGGCGAGACCTCGGCGCTGGCCTCGCTCACCGACCGGACGGCCGGCAACGTGCGCTCGGTGGCGGCCGCCACCGAGGAGCTCTCGTCGTCGATCGGCGAAATCGGCCGCCAGGTCGCCCTGTCGGCCGAAGTCGCCCGGGAGGCGTCCGGACAGGCGGAATCCACCACCACCGTCGTCGGCAACCTCGCCGCGTCGGCGGCGCGCATCGGCGACGTCATCCGGCTGATCCAGGAAATCGCCGAGCAGACCAATCTCCTGGCGCTCAACGCCACCATCGAGGCGGCGCGGGCCGGCGAGGCCGGCAAGGGCTTCGCCGTGGTCGCCGCCGAGGTGAAGACCCTGGCCAACCAGACGGCGCGCGCCACCGAGGACATCTCCACCCAGGTGTCGGGCATTCAGGACGCGACGACCGAAACCGTCTCGGCGATCCGCACCGTCGCCGCGACGATCGGCCGCATCAACGAGATCTCGTCGTCGATCGCGGCGGCCGTCCAGCAGCAGTCCGACGCCGCGCGGGAGATCGCCGACAACGTCGTCCAGGCGTCGGACGGCGCCGAGAGCATCAGCGGCGCCCTGAAGAACCTGGAGACGGCGGCGCACGAGACCGAGCTGGCGGCCTCGGCCGTCAGCGAGAGATCGGCGGACCTGTCCACCCAGTCGGATACGCTCAACAGGCAGGCCCAGGGCTTCCTCGAGGCGCTCGGCAACAGCTACCAGGCGCTGTGACGGCCGATGGCGGCTCAGTAGTTGTCGTAGATCGCCGCCAGGACGGCCTCGATCTCCGCCACCGTCATCTCGCGCGGCGCGAAGGCGTAGCAGGCATCCTCGGTCACCGCCGGCGCCAGGGCGAGCAGCGCCCGGCGATCGACGCCGAGGGCGGCCAGCGAGGGAATGCCGAGCGACCTCGAGAAGGCCCGGAAGGCGGCGGCGAGCTTTTCGCCGGCCGCGGCATCGTCGTCGCCGTCGGCAAGCGCGACGCCGGCCGCCTCGGCGACCAGGCGGACGCGATCGGGAACGGCGGTGGCGGCGTATTTCATCACTTCGGGCAGGGCCAGCGCGCAGAGCGTGCCGTGGGTCAGGTGGAACTTGGCCCCGAGGGTATGGGCGATGGCGTGGCCGAGATGGACCAGCGCGTCGTTGAAGGCGATGCCGGTGAAGTTGCTGGCGATGGCCAGCTCCTCGCGGGCCCGGTAGTCGGCGCCGTCCTCGACGGCCACCGGCAGCCAGCGCACCACGCGGCGGACGGCGTCGGCGGCCAGCACCGTCGACATCGGGTTGCGGGCCTTGCTGGTCAGCGATTCGGCGGCCTGGGCCAGCACGTCCATGCCGGTGTTGGCGGTGACCGCCGGCGGCACCCCCAGCGTCATTTCCGGATCGACGACGGCGGCGGTGGCGTTGCCGATCACCGCGCTCTTGATGCCCTTCGCCGTGTCGGTGACGACGCCGACCGAGGTGTTCTCGCTGCCGGTGCCCGAGGTGGTCGGCACCATGACCAGCGGCACGCCCGGCTTGTAGAACGGGTTGCCGAGATAGGCGTTGACCGGTCCATCGTTGTGGACGAGCACGTTGATGGCCTTGGCCGCGTCCATCGGGCTGCCGCCGCCGATGGCGACGATGCCGTCGATCCCGGCGGCGCGGGCGAGCGCGCCGCCCTCGTCGACGATGCTGTCCGGCGGATCGGCGATCACCTTGGTGAACTCGGTCACGGCGAGGTCGGCCGATTTGAGGCTGTCGAGGGCGCGGGCGTAGCCCTCGGTGGCCGCCACGCCCTGGTCGGTGACGACGAGGACGCGGGTGGCGCCGAGATCCTTGACGATGCCGCCGAGCGCGGCGACGGCGCCGCGCCCGAAGTGCACCGGGCAGGTTTGGGCATATTTGCCGAGCATGATGTTCTCCCGAAAATGGTCAGAGCTGGAAGGCGGTCTGGTAGCCGGTCTCGAGCGCGTTGCGGATGCGGCCGGGCTTGGCGGCGTCGCCGAGCAGGAACACCCGGTCGAAGGCGCCGGTGAGATGCTCCATCGGCACCGGCGTCGGGCGGTTGCCGAGCGACAGCACGTAGCGGTCGAAATCGAAGGTGCGCGTCTCGCCGGTGTCGCGCTGCTCGAACACCGCCTGCCGGCCGTCGATGCCGACGAGGCGGTGGCCGGCGTAGAAATCGACGTCATGCGTCTTGAGGTGGGCCATGATGTCCAGGAGGTTCTGGAAATAGAGCCCCGGCCCAATGGCGTCGGCCATCTCGAAGACGGTGACCTCGTTGCCGCCGTTGGCCAGCAGCTCCGCCGTCTCGATGCCGGTCATGCCCGAGCCGATCACCGCCACCTTGCTGTCGGCGATCTTCGCCTGGCCCGACAGCACGTCCGTCGCCGTCACCGTGATGTCGGAGCGCTTGAGATTGGGCGGCAGGAAAGGCTCGGAGCCGGCGGCCACCAGGACGGCGTAGGGCTTCAGGGCGGCGAGGCTCTCGACGGTCGCCTCCTCGCCCAGGCGGACCTCGACGCCGGCCGCCTCCACCTGGTGCACCAGCCAGTCGAGCAGCCAGCCGATCTTCTCCTTGCCCGGCGGCACCTCAGCCAGCAGCAACTGGCCGCCGAGCCGGTCCTGCTTCTCGAAGATCACCGGCCGGAACTTGCGCCGGGCGAGGATGCGCGCCGCCTCCAGCCCGGCCGGACCGCCGCCGATCACCGCCACCACACGGCCGTCGCCGTCCTCCGGCATGTCGCCGTAGCGGATCTCGCGGCCGGCCTCGATGTTGATGGCGCAGCGGCAGGGCAGGTGGGTGAAGTCGGCCGAGATCAGCGTCTCCATGCAGAACAGGCAGGAGATGCAGCGGCGGATGTCGTCGATCCGCCCCTCCTTCGCCTTGTTGGCCCATTCGGGATCGGCGAAATGCTGGCGGGCGGAGCCGACGAAATCGAGCTTGCCTTCCTCGAGCACCTTGTCGGCGAAGGCCGGGTCGCGGATGGCGGCGACGCCGATCACCGGTACCTTCACCGCCTTCTTGACCGCCTCGGACAGGTAGAGCTTCCAGCCCTCTCCGTAGGAGGTCGGCTCCCAGGCGACGCTCATGGTCTCGTAGATGCCGGCGCTGACGTCGATGGCGTCGACGCCGAGCTTCTCCAGTTCCTGGGCGATGCGGACGCCGTCCTCGAGCTTCAGGCTCGGCTGGCCTTCGACGAACTCGTCGACGGACAGGCGCACCACCAGCGGGAAATCCGGGCCGCAGGCGCGGCGGATGGCCTCGACGATCTCGGCCAGGAAGCGCAGGCGGTTGTCGAAACTGCCGCCGTAGCGGTCGTCGCGCCGGTTGGTGTAGGGGCTGAGGAATTCGTTGACGAGATAGCCGTGGGCGCCGTGCACCTCGACGCCGTCGAGCCCGGCCTTTTTCAGGCGGAGCGCCGCGGCGGCGAACTTGCCGACCATGTCCTCCACCTCGGCGGTGGTCATCGCCGCCGTCGGCTGGTGGACGACGCCGCATTCGGTGACCGACGGCGCCAGCATCGGCAGGTTCTCGTTGATGGCGCTGACGCCCTGCCGGCCGGGGTGGTAGATCTGGCCGATGATCCGGGCATCATGGGCGTGGACGCTGTCGGCCAGCCGTTCGAGGCCGGCGATGAAGCGGTCGTCGGCGGCGGCGATCTGGTGGGTGTTGCCCTTGCCGCGCCGGTAGTCGACGATCATGCATTCGGTGAAGATCAGGCCGACGCCGCCCTTGGCGCGCGCCGTATAGAAGGCGATATCGGCCTCGGACACCGAACCGTCGGCATTGGCCAGGTAGTTGCCCATCGGCGACATGACCACGCGGTTCTTGAGTTCGAGCGTGCCGATGCGTCCCTTCGAGAAAAGATGCGTGAACATCCTGCGTCCTCTGTAGTTTCCTTGAGATAATTCCGGTCGCGACGGCGGGTAATTACTCATGGAGGCGGCCTGAATTTGCCAAGATAAGTCATTATGCTTACGCTTTTCAGGCGGATTCATAGGTGATCAGACAGCACGAATGCCGGATAGACTGCAAACACAATTGTTTTGTGCCTGCCACAACGCGGATTTGTATACATATTACATGAGTTTTTGGGTGAGGATACTTGGGGCGGATGCCGCTTGAACGGTTTGGCACTAGTGATATATGATATGCATATCAGATGGAGATGAAGATGCGGGCGCTGGTCGATATTCCCGACGACATGGTCGAAAAGCTGAACGCCCTGTCGCGCGAGCGGGGCGTCTCGAGGGCGTCGCTGATCCGGGCGGCGCTGTCCCGCCTGGTCGACGAAGCGCAGACGAGCGACGTCGACGCGGCCTTCGGCCTCTGGCGCGGCGGCGAGGACGGCCTCGCCTACCAGGAGCGGATGCGTTCGGAATGGTGAAGCCCGTCTTCGACAGTTGCATCCTGATCGACTATCTTCAGGGCGTTCCGGAAGCCCGCGAGGAACTGAGGCGCTATGACCGCAGCGCCATCAGCATCGTCACCTGGATGGAGGTGATGGTCGGCGCCGACGCGAGCGTCGAGGCGGCGACGCGGGCCTTTCTCGCCGCCTTCGAAACGATCGGCGTCGACGCGGAGATCGCCGAGCGGGCGGTGGTCCTCCGGCGCGGATCGCGCATCCGCCTGCCCGACGCGATCATCAAGGCGACGGCCGATGTGGCCGGGGCCTTGCTCGTCACGCGCAACAGCCGGGATTTCCCGCCGGATATGCCCGGCGTGCGGATTCCCTATGGGCTGAAGGGGTGAGGCAGGGAGCGCCGGTGCCGGTTCACGGGGCGCCCTATATCCGCCGCCCGCTCCGTCCTGCCCGAGGTCCTGCGCCTTCGCGCAGGATGATAGTTTGGTGGAGAGGGGTGGTGCGCTATCCGATTGTTTCATCTCTATAAATTGTCATCCTGCGCGAAGGCGCAGGACCTCGGGCAGGAAAGGGCGAGGGGGGTGTATAGGGCGCCCTGCCACGGGCGAGCCGTTGAAGGACCGGCATCCAACCGCTTGGCCGAACGGCTGAGTTTCAGCCGTCCGCCTTGCCCTCCCTGGCGCCTCGCATTATTGCTTGGGACACGCCTCAGAGGAGAGAAGTCCATGTCGTTCCTGAAAAAACTGTTCGGCCTCGGTGACAGCGCGCCGGCGGCGGAAAAGCCGGCCGAGACGCAGGACTACAAGGGCTTCAAGATCGCCGCGACGCCGTTCAAGGCCGAGGGGCAGTGGCAGCTTTGCGGCGTGGTCAGCCTGGAGGAGAACGGCGTCACGCGCGAGCACCGGTTCATCCGCGCCGACAAGTTCAGCGATCCCGACACGGCCAAGGACATGGCCTTCGAGAAGGGCCGGCTGATCGTCGACCAACTGGGCAAGTCGGTCTTCGAATGACGGCCGAGGCGACGACGGCGGACGCCGAGGCGCCGCGCGGCGAGCTGGCCATCCGCACCATCGCCATGCCGGCCGACACCAACGCCAACGGCGACATCTTCGGCGGCTGGCTGATGAGCCAGATGGATTCGGCCGGCGGCATGGCGGCGGTGCAGCGCTGCGGCGGCCGGGTGGTGACGGTGGCCGTCAACGCCATGGTGTTCCACCGGCCGGTGAAGGTGGGCGACATCCTGTGCGCCTATACCGAGATCGTCCGCGTCGGCCGCAGCTCGATGCATATCCGCATCGAGGCCTGGGTGCGCCGCTTCATCTCCGACGTGCACGAGAAGGTGACCGAGGGCGAGTTCACCTATGTGGCGATCGACGACAACGGCCGGCCCCGGCCGGTCGATCGCCCGCGAGCCGGCTAGAGCATTTTCGAGCGAAGCGGACACCGGTTCGCGTGAAGAAAATGCGTCAATTCAAAAAGATAGAGCGTTTCTGCGTTCCCATGAAACACGGAAACGCTCTAGCCGGGCTCGCGAGACGACCGGAAGCCGATGGATGATTTATTGGGCCGCTGGCTCGATTTCCCAGGTGACGTTGACGGTGGCGCGGATGTCCTGCTCGCCGGCGGCGATCGGCACGGACTCGGCCTGCGGTACCGCCTTGGCCATCATCATCGGCATCGGCGGGCGGTCTTGGCTGCCCTCGGAGACGGCGACGATGCGCTTCAGCGTGAAGCCGCCCGTCCTGGCGTAGAGTTCCGCGCGGGTTTCCAGCGTCTTCATGGCGGCGACGCGCGCCTCGTCCATCAGGCTGTCCTGGTCGTCGACGGTGAAGCTGACGCCGCGCACGTCGTTGGCGCCGACGCGGATCACCTTGTCGAGCAGGCCGCCCGCCTTGGCGATGTCGCGCAGCTTGACGGTGACGGCGTTGGAGACGCGATAGCCGGTGATCTTCGGCGGCTCCTGCGTGCCGTCGGACTTCTGCGGCGGATAGCTGATCACCGGGTCGATGGTGAACGAGGAGGTGGCGATGTCCCGGTCGGCGACGCCGGCCTCCTTCAGGGCGGCCAGCGTTTTTTCCATCGCCTTGTTGTTGGCGGTGAGCGCGGCGTCGGCGGTGTCGGCCTCCTGGACCACGCCGAGCGAGACGATGGCCGTGTCGGGCGGGGCGCTGACGACGCCGTCGGCGGTGAGCGTCAGCGTGGCCGTCGCCGGATTGGCAATGGTGTCGGCGGCAAAGGCGGCGGCGGGCAACAGCATCAGGCCTGCGGCGACGAGCAGCGGGCGGGTCATGGCGATCATCGTCGGTCTCTCCGTCGTTTTCTTTCGGGCGAAGCCCGAGGGCAGTTTCTTTCGGGGCAAAGCCCGAGGGCAGTTTCTTTCGGGGCGAAGCCCCGATCGGCCGACCTTCGCCCGACATTGGGGCGGATTCGTGGGAGACGAGACGACCGGAAGTTGCCATGCACGGAAAGGGATCAGGCGGCCCGCGCCTCCGCCGTCGCGGCGTCGGCAAGCGCATTGTACTGGCCGTCGACGAGGCGGAGGATTTCCCGCTCGGCAAGGTCGGCCAGCGTGCCGTCCGGCGGCCGGGACCTCAGGCGCGGCGCGTCGAAATCGTGGCCGGGGCCGCCGAATTCCGAGCGATAGGCTATGGCGGCGATTTCCCAGTCGTCGCCGTCGTGCTCCATGGTGACGACGCAGTCGATGCCGCCGATCAGCACGCCGGCCCGGCCGATCAGCTCCACGTGGGTGGGCACGTCCACCGCCTGACCGGTGAGGTCGGGCGCGTCGAAGCGATCGGGATAGGCGGCGAGGCGGTTGGCCCAGATGGCGTCGGTATCGAGCAAGGCGATCTCCCTTCCGCCGGCGGGCGGCGTGAAGAAACGATAATGGGAAATAGACCATTTTGTCAACTAGTGGGAATGGTGTGTTTCCCATTCAACCGGCGAGGCCGATGGGTTGAGGGAGGAGCATGACGGGCTGGTTCGTCTGGGAATGGAGGGGCGCGCCTGATATCGGCGTCGTGTCCTGTCCTGCCTGAGGTCCTCCGCTTTCGCGGAGGATGACAGATTTATATATATAAAACAGTTACATAGGTTGCCGTCATCGCCGAGCGCATCGCTTCCCATGGTCCCATAGATTGTCATCCTCGCGAAGGCGAGGACCTCGGGACGAGAAGGGGATGAGGGGTGCATCAGGCGCCTTGCGTTGCTGGAGCGCCATATCGGCGTCGAGCTTTGTTCTGCCTGAGGTCCTCGCCTGCGCGAGGATGACAGCCTTATATATGGGGAACAAAGGGAGGGCGGCTCACTGGTACCCGGGGTAAATTCCCGGGCACGCTGTTTCTCAAGCTTGCCCGGGAATTGCCCTGGGCACGTCATGGTCCGCGAAGGCGGATCATATCGGGCAGGAAGGGGTGCCTGATATTGGCGTCGTATTTTGGGCTCTGCCCGGGGTCCTCCGCCTTCACGCGGGACGGTAGTTCTATATATTTGTTTTATCTGTATAATTTGTCATCCTACGCGAAGGCGTAGGACCTCGGGCAGGATAGAACGAGCCGCTGATACAGGGCTCGGCGCGGCAAGCCGCCGAAGGGCGGCGTAGGGGCAGCGCCCTACATCCGCGACCACTTGCCGATGACGAGGCCGATGACGCGCACCAGTTCGGCCGGGCGGCGCTTGGGCGGCACGGCCTGGTTCTCGGAGATGATGTCGACGGTGCGCGGGTTGTCGTCGTGGTTGACGCGCAGGCGCTTGACCGACGGGCCGTCGCCCTCCTCGATGACGTAGATCTCGGCGTCCTTGATGTCGCTGACGGCGGTGTCGACGGCGACCACGTCGGACGGGTTGAGGATCGGCTGCATCGAGGTGCCGATGACCGGCAGGAAGATGACGCGGGCCGGATTGGCGCCGAGATGGGCGCGCGGCACCACCCATTCGCCGGTGACGAGGTGGCCGGACTGGATGCCGCCGGACTTCAGCGTCAGCACCTGGCCGGACGAGCCGTCGCCGGCGCCGGCCCGCGCGTCGACCTCGGCCGAGCCGCCGGGCAGCCGGGCCTTCCAGCCCTCCTGCCAGCCGTTGTCGTTGGCGTCGTCGAACGGCACGCGCTCGGGCGCATCGCCGCCTTCGCGGAACCCGTGCTCCTCGCCGCCGTCGCGGCTGATGATGTAGGGCTCGTTCATGATCTCGTTGAGCCGGACGCCCAGCACGTCGGCCAGCGCGCGCATCTTCTCCATGCCCGGATCGCGGCCGCGCTTCAGGATATCGCGCACATAGGTTTCGCCGAGCTCGGCCTTGAGCGACAGCGACTTCATGTTGAAGCCCTTCTGGCGCATCAGCAGTTCGAGGCGTGATTTCCAAGTCTGTTCCATAAGTGGGATTATGCCCATTTCGATGGGCTTGTCCAGCGCAATTCCGGCAGAAATGGCTCGAAGTTTTGCAACGGGAATTGTTCTGGAGGAGCGAATTCGACATTTGATCCGGAGCCGGATGTCGGCCGGGTTCAGATGTCGAATTCGAAAGCTTTAGTGGAATCAGTAGATAACCGCGCTATTCGCAACCTTTCCACTTGCTCGGATGCCGGGATCGGCGGCGGCGCATGTCGGCCTCGAACCACCGGCATCCGACCAGCGCCGCCAGCCCATTGGCCCATTCACCAGGTTTTCTTCAGCGTGGCGAGCACGGTGCGGCCGCTGCCGTAGAAGCAGGCGTAGGCGCTGGCGCAGGAGGCGACATATTCGGTGTCGGCGATGTTCTTGACGTTGACCTGGAGGGAGAGGCCCTCGAAGTCGGCGTCGAGCGCGCCGAAATCGTAGCTGGCCATGGCATCGAACAGGGTGGTGTCGTCCACCTCGAAGGTGTTGGTGTTGTTGCCCCAGCTCTTGCCGATGTAGCGCACGCCGGCCCCCAGCGTCAGGCCATCCAGCGCACCGCTCGAGAAGGCGTAGGTGCCCCACAACGAGGCTTGATGCTCGGGGATGCGGGCCGGCGTCTTGCCCAGTTCGTTGGCCGTTATCGTGTCGGTGATCTCCGAGGAAATGTAGGAATAGGCGCCGGTCAGCGAGAAGCCGCTGTCGAAATTGGCGCGGGCGGACAGCTCGACGCCCTGGTTGTGCACGGCGCCGATCTGGCTGTAGACGGTGCGGCCGAAGGTGTTGTTCCAGGTGCCCTGCACCACGTCCTTCTGGCGGAGGTCGTAGTAGGCGGCGGTGAACAGCAGGTTGGTGCCTTCCGGTGCATATTTGACGCCGATTTCGAACTGGCCGGCCGTGGTCGGATCGAACGCCTTGCCGCCGGCCTCGGGCGCATAGAGCGACGGTTCGAAGGACGTGGAATAGCTGACATAGGGCGCAAGGCCGTTGTCGAAGGCGTAGAGGGCGCCGAGGCGCCAGGTCAGCGCGCCGTCGTCGTAGGAGTGGTTGTTGTCACTATCCAGCCGGTCGTCGATGTCGGTGCTGGCCCAGTCGTGGCGGAGGCCGGCGCTGAGGTTCAGGTTGCCGATCTCGATCTGATCCTGAAGGTAGAGGCCGACCTGATAGGCCGTCAGATCCTGCGAGTCCGTTGTGGCCAGCGCGATGCCGCTGTAGGCCGAGCCGCCGTATTGCGGGTCGTTCAGATCCAGCGACGGCGCCGAGGCGCGGCCCCACACGTAGTCGCGGGTGCGGTAGCGGTAGTCGAGGCCGGCGAGCAGCGTGTGGTCGAGCGCGCCGGTCTGGAAATCGGCCTGGAGCTGGTTGTCGATGGCGAACTGGCGCCAGTCGTCGCTGCCGCCGCTGGCGTTGCGGCTGACCAGCGTGTGGCCGGTTCCCGCGTCGTAGCTGGCGCTGCCGTAGACCAGCGTCCGGTGATCCCAATCCAGATACTGATAGCGGGCGTTCTGGCGGAAGGTGAACGTGTCGCTGAGCTTGCGCTCGAATTCGTAGCCCAGCCAGGCCTGCTCGCGGCTGGCATGCTCGTAGTCCGGATCGGAGATGAACAGGTCGCGCGGGACATAGCCGTAGCCGGTCATCGGGTAGACGGTGCCGGCGGCGTCGAGGAAGTTGCGATAGCCGGCCTTCGGTTCGTTCTGATAGCCGCCGAGCAGCGTCAGCTTCGTCTCCGCGTCGGGCGTCCAGGTCAGCGACGGGGCGACGGCGATCGACCGCTGCTTGGTGAAGTTCTCCTGCAGGTCGGTGCTGAGGCCGGAGGCGGCGAGGCGCCAGGCGAGGGTGTCGCTGCCGAACAGGCGGTCGCTGAAATCGACGGCGGCGCCGAAATGCCGGTCGGTGCCGTAGGAGAACTGCACCTCGCGCAAGGGGGCGTCCGTCGGCTTCTTGCTCACTTCGTTGATGAGGCCGCCCGGGTTGGCCTGGCCGTAGAGGACCGACGACGGCCCGCCGATCAGTTCGACGCGCTCCAGGAGATAGGGATCGATCTTGGCGTAGGACAGCTCGCCGCCGAGGAACAGGCCGTCGAGATAGCGCGGCGTGTAGTAGAAGCCGCGGGTGAAGATCTCGTCGCGCAGGTTGGAGGCGCCGCGATATTCGGCGAAGACGCCCGGCGTGTAGCGCAGGGATTCGGCGACCGACTGCACCTGCTGGTCCTGCATCTGCTGCTTCGGGACGACGGCGATGGACTGGGCCGTCTTCTCGATCGGCGTGTCCGTCTTGGTGCCGGCCCGGCTCTTTTTGGCCACGTAGCCCTTGACCGGGCCGTCGCCCTTTTCGCCCGTCCCTTCGACGACGATGGTCGACAGTTCCGTTGCGTCGGCAGCCTGTTGGGCGTGCGCCGCGCCGATCGACAGCGTGCTCGCGGCGGCGAACAGCGCCGCCCTGAGGAGCGTGGGACCCGAGGGGCGGACGGAATGTGGGACCATAGGTAGACTCCGCGACAGATCGACCCCTTGGCGGGGCTTTAAATATGACTATGATGGCCATGTATATTGTCGGGCCATGAGCGGAGTCGACGCGGAAGGGTTTCACGAAACCGGCAATGTTTTTTGCGAAAACGCCAGAGCTGACAGACGCGATGCGACACGAGACGCCGACACCCGTTGCCCCGGCCTGCGATCCGGTTCCGCGTCCGGCCATTCCGGACCACCTGTTCGTCGGCGCCATACAGGGGGTGGCGGCCTGCTCGGAAGACAACGAGATCTACGAGGTCTGGCCGAAATTCATCGTCATGGTGCTGTTGCAGGGTGCGCAGCATTTCGTCATGGACGACCAGGACTTCCGGATCGATGCCGGCGACGAGGCCGATCCCCGGCCGCTGGTGTTCATGCTGAACGTCGCGCGGTTCTGCGCCCTCCGCTTCATCAACGACAGCCCGGTTCCCCTGAAGAAGATCATGATTTCGGCGCCGCGGCCGTGGCTCGACCGGCTTGTGCCGGAGGAGCGGCGCAGCACGCCGGAGCTCCGGGCGTTCTTTTCCAGCCATCTCAGCCGGTTTTCCTTCGAGCCCAACCGCCAGATCCAGCATCTGGCCGGCCAGATCCTCGATCCGCCCCCGGCGCTGCGCGACGAAATCCAGGCGCTGAACCGGCGCGCCCACGCGCTCGAGATCATGACCGGGGCGCTGGCGGCGCTGGCCGCCTCCACCACCCCGGCCAGCGCCAAGCCGTCCTACATGAGCCTCAGGCAGAGCCAGGAGGTACGCGACTACCTGATCGCCAACGTGAACGAGGACCTGACCGTCGAGACCGTCGCCCGGGCGGTCGGCCAGAGCAGTTCGACGATGCAGCGCCACTTCAAGGATCATTTCGGTATCACGGTCTACGATTTCATCCGCAATCGCCGCCTCGAAATGGCCCGCGAGGCCCTGGCGAACGAGGGCATCTCGATCGGCCGGGCGGCCTTCATGGCCGGCTATTCCAGCACGTCCAGCTTCACCACCGCCTTCAAGCGGGCGTTCGGCGTGACGCCCAGGACGCTGCGCCGGTGAGGCGAGCCCATCGGCCCTTGCCGTGGGAAATTCGTTCAACCGATTGATATTTATGTGTTTCCCAATTGATGGGACATTTCCCATGGATCGGGGAAACCGCTGATGGTCATTTGCCCGTTGACAGAATGGGATTTTGACCATTACAATCGCCGCATGAACCCGATACCCTTTCTTCTCTCCCGCATTGCAGACCATTGCGCCGCCCGGGGGATCCGCGAAAGCACCTTCGGCCGCTACGCGGTCAACGACGGCAAGTTCGTGGCGCGGCTCCGGGCCGGCGGCTCGCTGACGCTCAAGACCCTCGAACGCGTCGAGGCGGCCCTGACGGCCGGAACCGACCGGCCGGGGACCAACCGGCCCGCTTCGTAGCGGGGCGCTACACCGCATATGAATTCGACGGCCGACGGGCTCGTCGTGGGGCGGGGGAGGCCGAGCTTTCCGGCGAGGCCTCCCCCATATTCCCCGCCAGCGATGAAACGGAGACTCCGATGGCAAGGCCCGACCGATCGCCGCCGGCCGATATGCCGCCCGGCTTGCTGCCCAAGGGCGACTATCAGGCCGAGGTGGTGGAAAGCGCCGTCGTGCCCACCGCCGCGGGCGGCGACGAGATGCTGAAGCTGATCTTCGAGGTGACGGCCGGCGCGTTCCGGCGGCGGCGCGTCGTCGAGCGGCTCAACATCGTCAACGCCAACGCCATAGCGCAGCGCATCGCCCAGGAGCGGCTGGGGCGCCTCTGCGCCGCCGCCGGCCTTGCCGGCATCGCCGACAGCCGGGAACTGCACGGCATCGCCGTGACCATCCGCGTCGACATCCGGCCGGGCAGCGGCGACTACGGCGACCAGACCGTCATCAAGGACTATCGCCCGCCGGCCGCGCGCCCCTTGCCGCCGCCGCGACAGGCGGCCGGCCGCCGGCCCTGGGATCCTTAGAGCGCCGTTCGATCCGATTGAATCAGATCGGCGCTCTAAGTTTTTGTTTCTTAAGCATCATCTTTTCGATCCTCGTTTCACTCCGGTCGGATGATGCTCTAGCAGCATCCCGCCCCGACAATCCGATCCACCCCCACATCGCACGGAGGCGTGACGATGAACGACGAAGCCATGCCCGACGACAGGACCGCCCTGCTGGTCGCCGCCAGGGTGCTGGAGGCCATCCGGCCCTACTGTCTCCTGGAGCTGACGACCAGATATCCCGTGTCGCACGACGGCCGCTGCCTCGGCGCCTTCACCATCGACGAGGCGCTCGACCTCGCCGACGCGGCGCTGGCCGGCAGGGAGGCGCGGCGATGAGCCATCCGCTGCGCGGCACCTTCGTCGGCAATTCCATCGTGCGGCTGGCCGACGAGGGCGTGCCGATCGGCGCCCTGAGCCGCACCTTCAAGATCCCCTACGACAGCGCCCACGGCATCGTGCGGCAGGCGCTGGACGACGGCGTCATCGTCGAGATGCCGGCCGCCGACTGGCCGGCCGGCTCGCGGCTCAGGCAGCCGACCACGGCGCCGATCCGCCTCGACGAGCGGCCGGACTTCCTGATGCGCCTGAAAGAAGCGTTCGGCCTCACCCCGGCCGAGGGCCGGCTCATCCAATGCCTGATGCAGGCGCGCGCCTGCACCAAGCCGCATCTGCACGCGGTGGTGGCGCCGGAGGCCGAGCCGAAGATCGTCGACGTGTTCGTCTGCAAGATCCGCGGCAAGCTCGGAAAATTCCAGGTGCGGATCGAGACCATCTGGGGCCAGGGTTACGCCATGACCGAGGAGAACAAGCGCCGGCTGATGGCGCGGATCGGCGGCGCGCCGTGACCGGGCGCCGCCGGCGGACGGGCTCAGGGCCAGCGGACCCTCGGGTGATCGGCCCGCACCTGCTCGACGGCGAGCTGGATGGCCCGCATGCGCCGGCTGTCGAGGGCTTGCCGATTGGCCGGGGCGGCGCGGAAGGTCAGGTTCCAGTTGGGTGCGACGTCCACGCCCTCGGCCAGCGGCACGAACTCGAAGTTCACGGCGCCGATCGGGCCGAAGTTGGCCTGGGCCAGTTCCTGGACACGGGCGATCGCCTGTCTCGGAGTGATCGTCTTGCGGGGTTCCATCAGGAAATGATCCTTGGTTGGACGACGAAGCGCACGATGCCGCGCGCATGGTCGGTTGCCGCGATCCTGACGCCGAGCTTCGGCCCGGCGTCGTCGATGTCGATGCGCCCGCGAGCGCCGATCATCAGCGTCCAGTCCTCCTCGAGGCTCGACCGGCCCTCGACGATCAGGCTGCCGTCGCTGCGAAACCAGGCGTTGCTCCGGAAGGCGAAGGGGACCGGAGCGCGCCCTTCAAGTTCAAGATGCGCCTTGCGTCTCGGATTGGCCGATACAACCAAAAATCGTCCCTCCCTTCGGAAGACATGCGAAATGGTGGCGGGGGCGATGGGCGGAAACCCGCAATTTAGCGGGCTTTCCTTTGATAAGTTAAGAATGTCTTATCTCGTCGAAAAAGGAAAGCACAATTTTGGGTGGGCCTCCGGGGCCGGCTGCGGGAGCGCGGCGGCATGACCAATCCCGCCTCGTTCCACCATGCCACCTGCGGCCTCTGCGGCCGGCGGGCCGACGGCATCGGCTTTTCGCCGGGCGGCCGGCCGCCGGCGGTCTGGGTGTGCAACGACTGCGGCCTTGCCAGGGCCCGAACGGCCACTCGCATGCGCGATTTCGACGCCGTCGAGCGGCGGGCCTTCGCCCTGGCGGCGCGGCGGGCCGGCCAGTTCCTCGACACCATCGGCAAGACCGACCTCGCCGTGCTGACCACCGAGGAATACGAGAGCTTCCTCCGGGCCTTCCAGACGCATTTCGTCGAGGAGATCCGCCGGCTGGTCGAGGGCGAGGCGACGCCCTGACATGGCCCGGCTGACGACGCCCTTTGCCATCGCCGATCTATCGCCGGCCCCCAACCGGGCGCTGGCGCTGGAGCTGGCGCGCGCCGGCCTTGCCGTCTTCCCGGTGCGCGGCGCCGGGCCGGACGCCAAGAAGCCGTGCCCATCGGTGCGCTGGAGCCTCGACGCCACCACCGACGCAGCGGCGATCGAGGTGTGGTGGCGGCGCTGGCCGGACGCCATGCCGGCCCTCCACCTGGGGCGGTCGGGCCTGTTGGTGGTCGATCTCGACCGGCACGACGGGGGCGCCGACGGCCTGACGGCCTGGGCCGAGGTGAGCGGCGGCGAGGCGGGCGCGCCGGCCGTCGACACGCCCTCGGGCGGCCGCCACATCTATTTCCGGCAGCCCGGCGGCCGCGCCCACGGCAACCGCGAGGGGCTGCTCAAGGGGCGCGGCATCAACATCCGCGGCCACGGCGGCTACGTGGTGGCGCCCGGCGCGCTGAGGGCCGACGGCGAGGGCGCCTATCAACCGGTGCTGGCCGGCGCGCTGGTGGCGGCGCCGCCGGTGCCGGACTGGCTCTATGCGCTGATCGATCCGCCGGCGGCGAAGCCGGCGCCGCGCCAGCGCCCGGCCGCGCCGCCCATCGCCGACACGCGGCTCGGCCGCTACGCCGACAAGGCCATCGCCGCCGAGATCGACGCCTTGCGCGCCGCCGGCAAGGGCGGCCGCAACAACCAGCTCAACCGCAGCGCCTTCGCGCTCGGCCAGATGGTCGGCGCCGGCTGGGTCGGCGAGGCGGCGGCAATGTCGTTGCTCACCTCGGCGGCCGAGGCGTGCGGCCTTGTCGCCGACGACGGCTTGCCGGCCTCTCTGGCGACGATCAGGAGCGGCCTCAAAAAGGGCAGGACGCAGCCGCGCGACGCCCCACCGCCCAGGAAAGGGCCGCGCCGCCTGGTCAGGGAGCGCGGCGGCGCGGTGGTCGACGGCGACACCGGCGAGGTGGTGCACGAGGTGAAGCGCGCCCGCGCGGCGGTGGAATTCCCCGACGCGCTGACCCGCGTGCCCGGTCTCGTCGGCGACATCACCGACTGGATCTCGGCCACCGCCCGCCGGCCCAACCGGGTGTTGGCGCTCGGCGCGGCGCTGACGCTGGTCGGCACCGCCATGGGCCGCTTCTGGGCCGGGCCGACGCTGAGCTCGACGGTGCTCTACATGCTGGCGCTGGCGCCGTCCGGCGTCGGCAAGGACCACGCGCTGCAACAGATCAAGCGTCTGTTGGCGGCGGCGAAGATGGCCCGCACCATCGGGCCGGACGAGTTCATCTCCATGCCGGCGGTGATCCACTTCATCGAGCGCGAGCCGCTGTCGCTCTGCCCGATGGACGAGTTCGGCTCCTTCCTCAAACGCATCAACGCCAAGCGCGCCTCCGGCTTCGAGCGCGGCATCTCCAAGATCATGCGCTCGGTGTGGGGCACCAACTTCGGCCTGATGACGACGCCGGAATGGGCGGCGACGCCGGCCCGCACCGTGCGGGCGCCGGCGCTGTCCATCTACGGCGCCTCGACGCCGGAGGATTTCTTCGAGGCGCTGGACGGCGGCGACGTCAGCAACGGCTTCCTCAACCGCTTCACGCTGCTGACCGTGGCGAGCCGCACCGAGGACCGCGAACCGCCGGAGCCGCCGCTCGTGGTGCCCGAGAAGCTGTCGGAGAGCCTGAGGCGGCTGTTCGGCGGCGGCAATCCGCTCGTCGTCGCCTCCAAGCTGCACGAGACCGACGTCGAGATCGAGCCGTTCGTCATCCCCTGGGGGCCGGGCGCCGAGGCGGTCTACATGGGCTTCCAGCGCGACATCCTCGCCTGGCAGGACCGCGACCACGACGCCGAGAACTTCATCGGCCGCGCCGCCGAGATGGCCGTGCGCATGGCCACCATCCGGGCCGGCGGCCGCGACCCGGTGGCGCCGGAGATCACCAAGGACGACATGGAATGGGGTCGGGCAGTGGCGCTGTGGTCGGCCCGCACGCTCTACCGCATGGGCCGCCTCTACATCTCCGAAACCGATTTCCAAGCCGAAGCCAACCGCGTGCTGCGGCTAATCGACGCCGAGGGCGGCGAGATATCGCAAGAAACGCTACGGGCGCGGATGAAGAGCCGGCTGAAGGCGCGGGAACTGAGGGAGGTGATCGAGACGCTAGAGGATACCGGCGCGATCACGCGGGAGAGCGTGGCGACGGAGGGGGGAGGACCGCGGAAGACGGTGTATTTTTTGAGGGGGTAGGGGAGGGGAGTTGCTCAAGACGACCGCAATGCGCCTTAATTTCAGCCGTTCATGCTAACTCGACGATTTCTCGAAATCTGTCCGTCCGCCTATCTGACTGTGACGTCAACAACCGGAGAACCGTCAGTCGGGTTCCAGGCGCCCACACCGGAAAGCGGAGATTGGTTGACCGGCCTGACTTGACCGCCCTTGGTCGAGATGACGTCTCGTTTCAATTGGCTTAGAGTCAACTTATCAAAGCTGCTGGGCTGCGGGCAGGGGCATGGCGGACATTTTTGACAATGCGGTGACTTCGATCGTTCTCGGTATGGAGGACTTCCGAGAAGGATCGGACGCAAGAATGCTAAGTGCGGCGCGCAACTACTATGCGGGCCTGCTGTTACTGGGCAAGGAATGCCTCATCCGCGCCGCTCCCGAAGCCAATCCGATGGAGATCATTGGCGCGAAATTCGAGCCCGTTCCCGATGGTGACGGAGGCGTCGATCATGAAGTCGTCGGCTATGCGACGGTGGATCTCGCCCAGCTCAAGAGCCGGTTCAAGAAATTCGGATTATCATGGCCGGACGTGAACATCGAAAAGCTACAGCGATTCCGAAACAATCTTGAACACTATCATCTGGCCGAACCTGTTGGTGCACTGAAGGAGGCGATAGCCGCCTCATTTTCAATGATTATCGACTTCTTGGAAACGCTGCAGGAAGATCCTCAAGACGTATTGGCAGATGTCTGGGACACGATCCTTGAAGAGACGAATGCCTTTAACAGGATGCAGAAGAGCTGCATTGACAGCCTCCTCCGCCTGAATTGGCCTGGTGAGGTCCAAGGGCTGGATCGTATATCCTGCCGCAACTGTGGCTCGTCACTTATCGGTCAGACTGACCGCGACAATACCAACAGCGAAGCGGCCTACGGCAAGTGTTTTCAGTGTGGCCAGGAATACCATCAGCAGCAGCTTGCTGAAATGGTCGTGTCGGCTAGCTACGAGATTGATGCCTACCATGCCGCCAAGGACGGTGAATCGTCACCGATCGCGACCTGCCCCAACTGCAACGCCGAGGCCTATGTGGAGAATGGAGAAGTCAGCGTTTGCTTTGCCTGCAAGGAAACGGTCGCAGGCGAATGCAGCCGCTGTGGTGCCGATATTACGGTTCATGAGTACAATCCCGACTATCCTGGTCTGTGCAGCTATTGCGCGTACACTTGGGAAAAGGTGATGCGGGAGTGACGAGGGATATCGCTCGGCTGCACGGGCCCATGAGTGGATTGTGGCGCAGTCGGGGGAGTCGCTCGAACTGTTGCGCCGAATGAAGTTCGATCCAATCGGATTTCATCCCCTTGAGGATCGTCCGCTAATTCTAATTGAGCAGATCAAATCAGGCATGGACCTTCGCCGTCGCTATCGCGGCTGCCCGCCAGTTGCTGGAATTGCATCCAGATGTGGGTGAGTTTCGGCTCGCCCCTGGCTTTGTTAATGCCTTCAATGTCATTGCAATCACATGATTTTATGTGGTATACTCATTAAATTGTGGGTGATTAGCACTGTGACGTACGACGCCTTCATCGTCGAATTGAATAAGGCGGGGCTCACTGTCCGGCGCTTCGCAGAACTTATGAGCATGCAACCGAATTCAGTTTCGAACAACAAGAAGAAAGGTGATGTCCCTGTCCACCTCGCGGTGATTGCGAGTCTCCTTGCCGAAATGGCGAGTCGCGATATCGACTACGCTTCCATTTTCGAGCGCCTCGAACCCGGCAGGAAAAAGCCGCGTGGTGCTGCCAAAGCCGGAAAGTTCGCAGGTGATCCGCAAGGGGTGCTGGAGCTGGATAAATGAGCGACAGGATAGCCCACAGAACCGGAATGTTCTTGATATGTTCTGATTTGTGGGGTACTGATACCCATCCCATGACGCGAGAAGAGGTGAGGCATGGCAGATAGCTTCGCTTCGCATTGGCGAGACGCCCTCGCGCTTGATCGTCGGATGGTGCCCGAATTTTACACGTCTCCTTCCGATGTGGAGCCGGGGCCGCATGCTGATGCGATCCGCTTTGCCTTGACCGATCTCGGCCTAGCTGCTGTCTTCTGCATCGAGGGAGTTCCAACGGTCGGATTTCTGAGCGAGACAGATGTATCGCTCGCCCGGATCGACGAATTACACCGCATTCTCTGGAATCAAGGTCTGATGAGCCTGTTGCTCGTCCTCAAGGAGGATGAGCTTGTCGCCTATTCGCTTGTCCAGAGACCATTCCAGCGTCAGGAGGGCCAGCAAGGCGATCCTCGTCTGATCATGACGCTATCGCTTCTTTTGGATGCGCTGAAACTTCGGGAACTGATCGATTCTACGGAGTCCGGGCGGTTCTGGTTCGAGAACGACAAATATTTCGACCCGGACGATCGCGTCGATAGTGTGCTACTGTCAAACCTGCTGGAGGCGTTTCGCGACATGCGGGGCGATCTCGGTGGCGAGGCCGCCCAAGCGCTGCTGATGCAAACAATGTTCATCGCGTATCTGGAAGATCGCAAGATCATCAAGGAGGTGGTGTTCCAGAAGGCGTCCAACAGAACATGTTCCAGTCTCGCGGAGATGTTGGAGGCAGATTCTCCAACCTATTTCGAGGCGCTGTTTGTATGGTTGAAGAGCGCGTTCAACGGCAACCTCTTCAATGCGCCCTGCGCCTTCGAAACAGGCGATGCGACGCCGCCGAAGCTGGCGGTGCGGCATCTACGAACGCTGGCGCGTTTCCGACATGGACGTGAAGAGATGGCGTCCGGCCAGCTTCGTCTATGGGGTTATGACTTTCGGTATATGTCGATCGGCCTCATCAGTGCGGTTTATGACCGCTTCCTGAAGGAAGAGGCCGAGAAAAAGAGCGCTGACGGCGCCTTTTATACTCCGATGTTCTTGGCGGACGTCGTCGTCAATCAACTTTGGGACGATTTGTCCGACGAGCAGCGGGCAAAGGGTGTGTTCTGCGATCCAGCATGCGGATCGGGGATTTTTCTTGTCCGGTTGTTCCAGCGCCTCGTCGCGCACCATTGCCGGATCAAGAACACGCGCCATGCCTCGTGGAACGAACTGAAGTCTATTGCGCGCCGGTTGCATGGAGGGGACATCAATCCCTCTGCCGTCCGTGTAGCAGCGTTCTCCCTCTACATCGCGCTACTGGAACAATCCAACCCCCCCGATCTGGAGGTACTTCTGAAGGCCGGGAAGCTCTTGCCGTCTCTCTACGGCGACACGCTGCTCCCGGCGTCGGATTTCTTCGCGCTTGCGGATGTACCGAAATTCGATGCGGTCGTGGGGAATCCGCCTTGGAAAGGACGGAGCGGCCAGATTACGACCGCCCAGATATGGGCAAAGGCCAACAGTTATCCCGATCCTGCTAAGGATATTGCCTGGGGCTTCGTTTGGAAGGCTCTAAAGGTGGTTAAGCCGGACGGGCTTGTTGCGTTTCTGTTGCCGGCGATGGGGGTTCTGCACAATACCTCGCAAGAGGCTCAAGACGCGCGACGACGGCTTCTACGCGATGCGCGTGTCAGGCGGATCATGAACCTGTCGGACCTTTGCTTCCAGTTGTTCGATGGCGCGCAGCGGCCAACGGCTTTCGTTCTTTACGCACCAGCACAGGGCGACCAGCTTCCTTATCGCTTCGAATATTGGGTGCCGAAAGCTGACCTCAATCTGCGGCTCAAGCGGCTGATGACCTTGTCTCGCGCAGATCGTCTTCGATTTCGCTCGGACCTGGTCGGCGAGGATCTGACGCTGTTCAAGCGCCGACTCTGGACGCGTGGCCCCGAGGAAACGCTGCTTCAGTATTTGCGGACCATCCCCGCATTGAGCGCGTTCATCAAGGAATATAAGGATATCCGCAAGGCCAATGCCACGGTCGATCGGACGGCGGATTGGGTTATAGGCCAAGGTTTTCAACCTGCGCAGGAAAGCCGGCTTGATGGCGAGCATAAATTTCTTACTTCGGATGTGGTCACAAAGTACCCTTATTTGAGCGCGGAAGATTTTTGTCCAATTGCTCTTCCTCGCATACAGTCGGCAGCATGGAATATGTCGACGGTTCGGCGTGGAGGGTTTGTCGAGGGCTTTTCCGGCCCGCACATCTTGATCCCACAGGGCGTGGAGCGTTCCATCGGCCGCATTCGCGCGGCCTATTGCGAGCAAAGCCTTGTATTCCAGCATTCCATTCAGGCCATCGCTTTCCCCGAAATAGAAAAGCGCACCGCGAAGGTTTTGACCGCTGTCCTGAACAGCAGTCTAGCGGCTTGGGTTTATTTCCACGATACCGCCAATTTTGGTGCTGACCGTGCCAAGGTTCATCAAGGCGAATTATTGAAGTTGCCGTTCGACTTAGTGGTGAATATGCCCGATCCGGCAAGGGCCGCGGCCGCGGAGGAAAAAATCCTCCAACTGATCGATCGGGAGGTTGCGAAGGCCGATGAGTTGTTTTCGCTACAATCCGATCCTCTCGATGAAATCGACCAACTGGTCTTCGATTATTATGGTCTGGGTGCGCACGAAATCGCGCTGATTGAAGACACCTTCCGATACATCATCCCGGCGATGCAACCCCGGCGCAGCGCGGGGCTGCAAAAAATCTGGGCCAATAGCAGATACGAGCACCGCGCCGACTACGCCGTCACGCTTCGCGATGCCCTTGCACCCTGTTTCCGGCAACCTGTCCGGGCGTCGCTCGCCGCTAAATCAGCCGATGCCGCGGTTCTGAAACTGACCATCGCCTCCGGGGACGATGAATATAGGGAAGAGGTATCTCCGGAGGTAGGACAGTTCCTTCAATCGATCCAGGCTAAGCTGCCTGTGCGCCTGCCGGGGAACGTGCAATTGGTACCAGATCTTCGCTTCGTAATTGGGAGCGATATGTATCTGGTCAAGCCAATGCAGCTCCGGCATTGGCTGAGATCGACAGCCTTGGCGGATGCGGAGCAGATTGCGGCCGAGTTTACTGCTGCTCTCGCTCGTCATGGCAAGACCGGTGGTGAATATGCTGACCGGTGATCTGGACGCGTGGCTCCCCCATTTTCGAGGCCTTGAAGAGCGCATCGCCGATGCGATTGAAGCAGCTTGGCCTGTCTGTATTGCTCCGCTTCAATCCAAAAAGAATGCGATGACGCATGAGGATCACATCACTGAGCACCTCGTTCAGTCATTGATCCGAACGAAGCTAATGTCGGGGCGGATCATCTATCAATACACGTTGCTCGCGGAGGACGGCGGCGGCAATGTATCGGCTCCGAGCAATATCGACTTCGTCCTAACCATAGGTGACGACGAAGATGTCTATCTGGCCTGCGAATGCAAACGGCTCAATGTCCCCTACAAGACAGGGGTACGTGGCTTGGTCGGCGAGTATGTCGATGAAGGGCTCATGCGGTTCGTGACCGGCCAGTATTCCAGCGGCCTGCCATTAGCGATGATGCTGGGATACGTGATGAACGCGAAAACAGATGTGGCAAGGCGCGGCCTCAGAAGGACCCTGGCGCTTCGTTCGGCCAGAATCGGGCTCCAGTCTGAACTCGATGCTGCTGTGGTGAACGGCCGACCCGTCCGTTTCCGTACGACACATGCTTGTGCGCCAGGTCATATCATCGAGGTGGCTCACACATTGCTGCCATGGCCGTAGTCACTGCCGATTCTAGTTTCTGAGTTGGCCTTGGAGGGGACTGTCCGCGAACTACAGCAACGAACGTCAACCACTGAGATAATCTCTTGCCGCTGCGAATGTAAGGATCCGAAGCGGTCACTGAACCAGCAGCGTTCAACGGCAGCTAACGGATCCCGGACGCCCGAAACCGGATCGTCTGGTACCGGTCTCAATTGCAGTCGTATGGGTTTATAATCCCCTCCTCATTACGACACCCGCAAAGGAGAGAATATTGCGCCCTACGCAACTGGACACCTCCAGCGGATACTCATCTTCGGAAATGGCGGCACAGGCAAGACTTGGCTTGTCCGGGAGATCGGAGCCATTGTCAGACGCTCTGTTGTTCATCTCGATGATTTGCGTTGGCATCCCGGCCACTATGGCGTCGCGCGCGATAACCAACTTGTATTCAGTGAAGTTGTTGAGCTTGGAAGGGCGGAGACCGGACGCGGACGGATCAGTTCCGGGGCGCGATCGGCTGCCAGGCGTGGTCGGGAACGAGGTTTGGCAGTGTGGCCTGCCAGAAGTGTCCCTGAAACGGTTGATCGAAGGACCTGCTGATGGGGTTGCCCGACAGAGCGCAAAAAAGGAGGGTGCCTACCGCACCGTGGGCAACGATCGCCAGGTCGCCGCCGACATGCTCGCTTACAATCTGAGCAACGGCCTTCCGAACACGGGCTTGCGCGTCGACGGCGCGCTCCCAGCCGCGAAAGCTCATGTCTGGCTGTGCGAAGAATGCGTCGGCGGCCTGTTCGAACTCCGGCGGCGGAAGAAAACCCGTTGCGCTCCGGTCGTTTTCGCCAAGCCTGTCCGAAACGCCAACGCCGAGCCCGAGTGCGCCGCTAAGAATGCCGGCGGCCTCGATCGCCTTGGTCTCCCTGCTCGACAATACCGCCCGAACCCCGGCAAGCATCGGAGAGCGTGAGAAGGTTCTCATCCGGTCGATCCCCGAGGCGCTCAAATGCCAACGCTCGATCGGCGTTGCGGGATCGACGACTACCTCGGGGTGCGTGATGAAATACAGCGTGGACATGCGCTATCGTAGCCCCCCGGAGAAGCATTCAATGCGCCGCGTTCGCGTTCACCCTCTTCCTCCTCACTCCACCGCGCTCGTCTCGTACACCGTCGCCCCCGCCGGATCGACGCCGACGAGGCTGACGTCGTAGCCCCAGAGTTGGCGGACGTGGCGCAGGGTGGCGTCGCGGCTTGACGCGGCCAGCACGACGCCGTCCTGCACCGTGTGGCGCAGGCGGAGGTGCCGGTCGCCGAGGAGGTCGGCGTCGGCCACCTGGATGTCGGGCTGGTTGGCGCCGACGTCGTAGCTCCTGGCCAGCGTGGCGCGCACCTTGCGGTAGCCGCGCTCGTCGTGGATCGAGGCCACCTTGTAGTGGGTGTCGTGGGTCTCGTCCTCCAGCACGAACATGCGGAATTTCCGCATCAGGGCCGGGCTCAGATACTGCAGCACGAAGGATTCGTCGCGGTGGTTGGCCCAGGCGTCGATGAGCGCGGCCCGCCAGTCGCCGCTGCCGGCGATGTCGGGGAACCAGTCGCGATCCTCGGCCGTCGGCGCGGTGCAGATGCGCTCGATGTCCTGCATCATGGCAAAGCCCAGCGCATAGGGGTTGAAGGACGAGAAGCGCGGATCGTCGAACGTCGGCTGGAAGACGACGCTCGAATGGCTTTGCAGGATTTCCAGGAGCGCCCCCTCGCCGATCATGCCCCGGTCGAACAGCGTGTTCATGATGGTGTAGTGGACGAAGGTGGCGCAGCCCTCGTTCATCACCTTGGTCTGGCGCTGCGGATAGAAATACTGGGCGATGACGCGGACGATGCGCAGGATTTCCCGCTGCCAGGGCTCCAGCACGGGGCTGTTCTTCTCCAGGAAGTAGAGGAGGTTCTCCTCCGGCAGGTTGAGCGCCCGGCCACGCTCGATCTCGTCGTCGGGCCGGTCGGGGCCGTCGTCGTCCTTGGCGGCCGGCAGGGTCCGCCACAGGTCGCTGAAGGTGCGCTCCTCGTAGTCCAGCCGGTCGCGGATCCGCTCGCGCTCGGCCGCGACCGACAGCCGGGGCGGCCGGCGGTAGCGGAACACGCCCTGGTCCATCAGCGCGTGGGCGGCGTCGAGGATGGCCTCGACGGCGGCGATGCCGTGCTTTTCCTCGCAGCGGGCGATGTAGGACTTGCCGAATTCCATGTAGTCGAGGATGGCCGAGGCGTCGGTCCACTGGCGGAACAGGTAGTTGTTCTTGAAGAAGTGGTTGTGGCCGAAGGCGGCGTGGGCGGTCACCAGGGCCTGCATGGCCATGGTGTTCTCTTCCATCAGGTAGGTGATGCAGGGATTGGAGTTGATCACCAGTTCGTAGGCGAGGCCGAGATAGCCCTTGCGGTAGAGGTGCTGCTCGCGGGCGAAGCGCTTGCCGAACGACCAGTGCCGGTACATCAGCGGCATGCCGATCGACGAATAGGCGTCGAGCATCTGCTCGGAGGAGATGATCTCCAACTGGTTGGGGTAGACGTCGAGCTTGAGGTCGTCGAGGGCGATGGCCTCGATGGCGTCGTAGGTGCGCGACAGCGTCTGAAAATTCCAGTCGGAGCCGTCGAACAGGAGACCCGGGTTGCCGGCTCGCTCTTTCATGGTCCCGCGCCCTCCCTTCGGTTCATCCGGCGGCCTGCCTGGAGAACAGCTTCCGGAACACCGGGTAGATATCGCCGGGCCTGGCGATCCGGGTCATCTGGAAGTTGCTCCACGTCTCGGCGACGAGGCGATAGGACTGCCACAGGGCGGTGCCGTTTTCCGCCGACTGGAAGATGTGGCTTTCCCGCTCGTCGATGATCTCGACATAGGCGTAATACTGGCAAAGGCGCATCAGCTCCTGATCGAGCAGGGCGACGCAGCGCTGCGAATCGTTGGCGGCGTTGTCGCCGTCGGAGGCCTGGGCGGCGTAGATGTTCCAACTGCCGCTCGGATAGCGCTCGGTGATGATGCGCTGCATCTCCTCCAGCGCCGTCGACACGATGGTGCCGCCGCTCTGCGGGCTGTGGAAGAAGGTCTCCTCGTCGACCTCCTGGGCCTCGTGGGTGTGGCGGATGAAGACGATCTCGATGCGCTCGTAGCGCCGCTTCAGGAAGAGATGCAGCAGCACGAAGAAGCGCTTGGCAAGGTCCTTCTCGCGCTCGCCCATGGAACCGGACACGTCCATCAGGCAGAACATCACCGCGTTGGCGTTGGGCACCGGCTGCTGCTCCAGCCGGTTGAAGCGGACGTCGACCGGATCGACATAGGCGACCAGCTTGCGCTTGCGCACCAGCCTGTCGAGTTCCTGCTTGAGGGCGGCAAGCCGCTCGACGGCCTCGGCGGTGGGCTCGGCCTCGGCCTCGAGCGCGGCGATCTCGGCGGCGACGGCGTCGAGCTGCGCCTGCCTGGGCCGCCCGAGCGCGAGGCGGCGGCCGAAGCTGTTGCGCATGGTGCGGCCGACGTTGATGTTGGTGGGCGCGCCGGTCACCGCGTAGCCGGCCCGCCGCATCCTGAAGGAGACGATCTCCTTGAGGTCCAGCTTGACGAGGTCGGGCAGCTCCAGGTCGTCGAAGAACAGGTCGAGCAGCTCCTCGCGCGACAGCACGAAGCGGAAATCGTCCTCGCTGTCGCCGCCGTCGCCGGCGCCCTCGCGGCCGGCGCCGCCGCCGGCCCCGCCGGGCGGCTTGGGAAGGCGGTCGCCGGTGACGAACTCCTTGTTGCCCGGCAGCACGTGGGCGCGCCTGCCGCTGCCGGCCGCCGGCCGGAACGCCGGCTCGGCGGTGCCGCGCGCCGGCATCGGCACCACGTGGTCGGCGTCGATGTCGGCGATCTTGCCAGTCTTGATCTGGTCGGTGACGATCCGCCTGAGTTCATCGCGGGCACGCGAAAGAAAACGCTGGCGGTTACTGAGGCTCTTGTCCTTGGGGTTCAGGCGGCGGTCGATGAAATTCCGCATGGATGCTCTCTTTTCCCGACTCCTGCAGGCCTCATGCCAATTCGCGCAAATGCCGACGCATCCGCTCGTCGAGGCCGTTGCCGATTTCCCATTTTCCCGGCCGCATGAGAAATCGGCAAGCGGAATACCGGGAGGCGCGTTGATTGCCTCCCGGGATCACCCGGCCTTGTTCACCCGCATGTACCAGTCGACCAGCCGCCGCACCTGCCGCTCGGTGTAGCCGCGCTCGGCCATGCGCTCGACGAACTCGGTATGCTGCTTCTCGGTGGCGCTGTCCTTCTTCGAGCCGAAGCTGATCACCGGCAACAGGTCCTCGACCTGGCCGAACATGCGCTTCTCGATCACCTCGCGCAGCTTCTCGTAGCTGGTCCAGGACGGGTTGTGGCCGTTGTTCCTGGCCCGGGCGCGCAGGGTGAATTTCACCACCTCGTTGCGGAAATCCTTGGGGTTGGCGATGCCGGCCGGCTTTTCGATCTGCGACAGCTCGCGGTCGAGGATCTCGCGGTTGAGGATCTGCCCGGTGTCGGGGTCCTTGTAGTCCTGGTCCTCGATCCAGGCGTCGGCATAGGCGATGTAGCGGTCGAACAGGTTCTGGCCGTATTCGCTGTAGGATTCGAGGTAGGCCTTCTGGATCTCGTGGCCGATGAACTCGGCGTAGCGCGAGGCCAGCTCGGACTTGATGAAGTCGAGATAGCGCGCCTCGGTCTCCGGCGGGAACTGCTCGCGCCGGATGGCCTGCTCCAGGACGTACATCAGGTGCACCGGATCGGCCGCCACCTCGCGGGTGTCGTAGTTGAAGGTCTGCGACAGCACCTTGAAGGCGAAGCGGGTGCTGATGCCGGTCATGCCCTCGTCGACGCCGGCGGCGTCGCGATATTCCTGGACGGACTTCGCCTTGGGATCGACGTCCTTGAGGTTCTCGCCGTCGTAGACGCGCATCTTGGTGTAGAGCGGCGAGTTCTCGTGGATGGTCAGCCGCGTCGACACGGTGAAGCGGCTCAGCGTCTCCAGCACCTCGGGCGCGCAGGGGCTGCCGGCAAGCTCGCTCTCGCGCAGCAGCTTGTCGTAGATCTGCCGCTCCTCGGTGACGCGCAGGCAATAGGGCACCTTGACCACCAGGATGCGGTCGAGGAAGGCCTCGTTGTTGCGGTTGTTCTTGAACTGCAGCCATTCCGATTCGTTGGAATGGGCGAGGATGATGCCCTGGTAGGGGAAGGCGCCGAAGTTCTCGGTGCCGTTGTAGTTGCCCTCCTGCGTGGCGGTCAACAGCGGGTGCAGCACCTTGATCGGCGCCTTGAACATCTCGACGAATTCCAGGAGGCCCTGCGTGGTGCGGTTGAGGCCGCCGCTGTAGGAATACGCGTCGGGGTCGGACTGGCTGAAGTGCTCGAGCTGGCGGATGTCGACCTTGCCGACCAGCGAGGAGACGTCCTGGTTGTTCTCGTCGCCCGGCTCGGTCTTGTCGATGCCGATCTGGCGGAGGCGCGACGGCATCAGCCGGACCACGCTGAACTTGGATATGTCGCCGTTGAGCTCGCGCAGCCGCTTGACCGCCCAGGGCGAGATAATGCCGTTCAATCGCCGGCGGGCGATGCCGTACTTGTCTTCCAGAAGGTCGCCCATGCGGTCGGGATGGAACAGGCCAAGCGGCGATTCGAAGATCGGGCTGATCTCGTCGCCGAGCTTCAGCGTGTAGATCGGCTCCTCTTCCATCAGCTTCTTCAGCCGCTCGGCCAGCGACGACTTGCCGCCGCCGACCGGGCCGAGCAGGTAGAGGATCTGCTTGCGCTCCTCGAGGCCCTGGGCGGCGTAGCGGAAATAGCCGACGATCCGCTCGATGGTTTCTTCCATGCCGTAGAAATCGGCGAAGGCCGGGTAGATCTTGATGGTGCGGTTGGTGAAGATGCGGCCGAGCCGGGCGTCGGCGCTGGTGTCGACGAGGGTGGGCTCGCCGATCGCCTTGACCATCCGTTCGGCGGCCGTGGCGTACATCGCAGGGTTCTCGCGACAGGCGAGGAGATATTGCTGCAGGCTCATCTCCTCCTGCGTCTCGCTGCTGTAGATTTCCGAAAAGAGGCGGAATACGTCGGAATCCTGCGATTGCATGTGGACCTCGTGACAAGAGAATCGAGCGGACCAACGGACTACAGTTCGACGGCAAATAGGCCTTTTGACGGCGCCGCCGGCAAATCCTGCGGGGGCTGGAGGAATAACGCCTGAACCTCCGGCCCGTTCCAACCCTCGGCGACCCGGGCAAAGCGCCTTGGCGCTTCCGACGGGCTTCACCTGCGATCGCTTCGAATCATGCAGGGTCTACAGGAATCATATAGATGCGAAGCCGGAAGATGATAGTGGCTGGGGGAAATGTAATGTTTCGGGGTTGGGGGAGGG
>NZ_NQVN01000024.1 GCF_002770725.1 Pleomorphomonas carboxyditropha
AACTTCGGTTCTTACCATCGCATGTCGCAGGAGCGGGACTGATGAAAAAGGTTTTGATTACACTGGCGATCTTCTTCGCCATGGCTGGGACTGCCAACGCCGACCCGATTTTTACGCCGATTTTCACGTACCTATTTTCGGTTGCGGGATTCACCGGCGCCGCCCTCTCTTCCATTAGCCTTATCGCGACCGCTCGCGCGACTCGCCTGATCATTGGGAGGGGCCGGCAATGACGATGTGCAATGCTTGGCGGCGTGACGGCGACATCCTGCTGCTGACCGATACTGCGATGCTCCGCCAGTCGGGCCGGGTTGCCAGCTTCGCGAACAAGGTGGCGACGTTCCCTCACTTCAATTCGGCGGTCGCCGTCCGTGGCAACGCAGCGCACTTGCCGAGTCTGCTTAATTTCCTGACAAAACAGGACTTTCAAACATACTCTGAGTTCGAAAACGGTCTTGCCACCTGCCTTAAGCGACTGCCGCTGTTCCGATGGAGCGCCTTTGATCTCGTCGTCGCACACGTCCCTAAAAAAGGCGGTGCTCGCCTATGGGGCCTCTCCAACCGCCCGGTCTTCGGCGTGCCCGCCTGGCAGTTGGCGCCGCTACCCTGCATTTTCAACGAAGGCGAGGGCGACGACTTCAATGAGGACGCAACCAATCTCCCCTCACTGTACGACGAGGACGACGGCTCCTGCGTGAAGTGGCTCGCCGCGACACAACGCAACGTGCTCAAGCCCTTCGGGTGGCAGCGCAAGCCGGTGGTGGCAACCATTGGCGGCAGCGTCGTTGCGACCACAGTGAACGCGACCGGCATTTATCAGCGGGAAGTCGGACGCTGGCCAGACGATCGCGTCGGCAAGCCACTTGATCCAGCCGCCGACTTCGTGCCGGCCAAGAACCGCAAGTCCAAGCCGCCGCGCGAGCCGTCGTCGATCATGAACGGCATCAGCTTCGGCTGATTATCCTCTTGTCGGGCGGATGAAATGACGGCGAAGCGATAGCCGAACAACGGGAAGCTGCATCGGGCCGCCCGGGCCTAGTCTCCCCCGTCAATGCAGCAGGTCGCATCCATACCAGAAGGGCAGTCGATGTCGCAGGAACGAAGGGCGCCTTGGCGCGCGTGGTATCAAACGCCCGCGTGGGCAGCCATCCGCGCCCGTCGCAAGGCCAAGGAGCCGTATTGCCGCAAATGCGCGGCCGTGGGGCTCAAGACGCCGGTCGATATCGTCGACCACATCGAGCCGCATCGTGGCAGACGGGATCTGTTCTTCCGCTTCGAGAACACACAGTCATTGTGCAAGCGCTGCCACGACAGCACCAAGCAGCAGGCGGAGACGCTCGGATACTCGACTGAGATAGGCGCCGATGGTCTGCCAATCGATCCGCGGCACCCCTTCAACCGGTTCTGACCGAGTGGGGAGGGCGGGTCAAAAGTCCGGACGCTCGCCGCCCTGACCGGCCGGTGTTCCCATCTCCAGAGTTAGTTTTGCGGCGAGGTAGCGAATGGGGCTGCGGGGACCAGGTGCGCGACGTCTCGCTGACGCCCGCGCTGCAACTCCCGTGCGCCGACGCCGGATGCCGTGGGACGCGAAGGGGCTGACGCGTGCCGAGCGGGTTATCAAGTTCGTCCAGTATTGCCCGGTGACAAAAGGCAAGCGCGCCGGCCGGAAGATGAAGCTGCTTCCGGGGCAGCGCGCGTTCCTTGAAGATCTCTACGGCCGGCCGGATAGCGAGCGAGTTCGGATCGCCGTCAAGAGCGAGCCTAGAGGCAACGGCAAGACCGGTCTGCTGGCAACCCTTATTCTCTGCCATCTGATCGGGCCGGAAGCGGAACCACGCGGCGAGGTCTATGCAGCGGCTGTGGACCGCACACAGTCCGGGAAAATGTTCGACGAGGTGGAAGCGATCATTCTCGCGGTCCCGGCCTTCGCCGAACTGGTGAATATCCAGCGCTTCCACAAGAAGATCGAGGTCCTGAGCGGCCAAGGTGCCGGCTCGATATTCGAGGCGATGAGCGCCGATGCGCGCAAGGGGCATGGCCTGGCGCCGTCCTTGTGGGTCTTCGACGAACTGGCGCGGGTGCCGTCGCGGGATCTTCTCGACGCGCTGATGACGGCCCAGGGCAAGCGCAATCGGTCCCTTGGAATCATAATCAGCACGCAGGCGGCCGACGACGAGCACGCGCTTTCGCAGATCATCGACGACGGGCTGAGCGGTGCCGACCCTTCGGTGTTGGTCCACCTCTTGGCGGCACCGGACGATGCGGACCCGTTCGACCCGGAAACACTTCGCGCGGTCAATCCCGCGCTCGGCATCTTCCTCGATAAGGCGGACCTTCTCGTTGAGCAACAAAGGGCGAAGCGCCTGCCGTCCTTCGCGCCAGCGTTCATCAACCTGAGGCTCAACCGCCGAGTGGACTCGAGGGCTGAAGACCGGGTCCTGAACATTGGCGTCTGGAAGGAAGCGATGGGCACGGTTGATCGGGCATCGCTCCGCGGGCGGCGCTGCTTCGGCGGCCTCGACCTGTCGGGGCGTAACGATCTGTCGGCGCTGGTGCTCATCTTCCCCAGCGCTGGCGCGGATCCGAGCTTCGATATTCTGCCATTCGCGTGGACTCCGGCCGGCGCAATGCAGGAACGAACGGCGGTCGAGCGGGAACGTCTCAGGCAATGGATCCGAGAGGGACATCTCATCGAGGTTCCGGGGCCGACGATCCGTTACGGCTATATCGCCGCGGCGCTCGCTCAACTGTCGCAAGAATTCGACATTCGCGCCGTCGGCTACGATCGGTGGCGCATTGACGATCTCAAGTCTGAACTCATCGACATCGGCTGCAATGTGCCACTGCAGGAGTTCGGCCAAGGCTTCAAGGACATGTCGCCGGCCGTCGAGCGGTTCGCCGAGCTCGCATTGTCCGGCAAGCTCAGGCACGGCTCCAACCCCGTTCTGAATGCTGCCGTTGCGGGGGCCATCACCGTTACCGACCCAGCCGGAAACATCAAGGTCGACAAGGAAAAATCCAACTCACGCGGGCCGGTGCGCATCGACCCGCTTGTTGCTCTCGTGATCGCGATCGGCACCGCCGCCCGCTTCGTCGAGCCGCCAAAACGCGACCTAAGCGGCTTCCTCTCGAAACCTATCATGGTGGTCTGAATGTCTCTACGTGCATGGATCGGGAGGAAGATCGGCCTCTCGGACTCGAAGTTCTGGGCGGCTTTCTCCGGCCGGGAGAGCTACGCCGGCAAGTTCGTCACTGCCGACGCCGCGCTCCAGCTGGCGACCGTGTGGGCGTGCGTTCGCCTCACGGCGCAAGCCGTCTCGATGCTGCCGCTGCAACTGTTCGAGCGGACAAGCGGTGGACGGGTACCGGCGGTCTCTCATCCGCTTACTGACATCATCGCCGAAAGCCCGAACGACGAAATGACCGGGCTGGAACTCTGGGAAGCCGTTACCGCATGGCTATGCGTGAATGGCAACGCCTACGCCGAAAAAGCCTTCATGGGAAATCGCCTTGTCTCCCTCAACCTGATCGCTGCCGACCAGATGCAGGTGACGCGAAACACAGACGGCGAGCTCGTTTACCGTTTCAACGATCGTGGCCTCCCGGAGCAACTGCCGGCGTCGAAGATCTTCCACGTGAAGGGCTTTGGGTTCGGCGGCGACCTTGGCCTGTCGCCGATCCGCTTCGGCGTCCAGACGTTCGGCAGCGCGATCGCGACGGACGAAACCGCCGGCAAGATCTTCGACGGTGGCATGATGCCAGCCGGCGTGCTTACCGCAGACCAGGTGATCGACGACCCCCAACGGGAAGCCCTCACCAAGATCATGCAGTCGTTCGCAGGGTCGCGGAACGCGGGGAAGATGATGGTCCTCGAGGCAGGGCTCAAGTACCAGCAACTGAGCCTCGATCCCGAAACGACGCAGATGCTGGAGACCCGGCGCTTCCATGTCGAAGAGATCTGCCGATGGTTCGGAACGCCTCCTATCATCGTCGGCCACGCCGCCCAAGGACAGACGATGTGGGGAACCGGCGTTGAGGCCCTGCTGATCCAGTGGTTGACCACCGGCTTGAATCCGTTCCTCTCCCGCATCGAGCGCCGAATCCGCAAGCAGCTCCTGACGCCGGAAGAGCGCGGCCGCTTCTATGCCGAGTTCAATCGTGAGGGTCTGCTGCAGGCCGACAGCGCGGCGAAAGCGGCCTTCCTGTCGACGATGGTTCAGAACGGCCTCATGGGTCGCATCGAGGCCCGCGCCAAGCTGAACCTACCGGCCACACCGCCCAACGGCGACCGCCTCACCGTCCAGACGAATCTCACCTTCCTCGACCAACTCGGCGCCGCTGCCGCGCCGGCCGCTCGCACGGAGCCAAAGCCATGAGCCTAAAAATTCGCGACTTCGATCTGTCCGTGAAAGCCGTCCAGCCAGACGGCTTTTTCTCTGGCTACGGCTCGGTGTTCGGCGTCGTCGACAGCTACAACGAGATCGTCGCTCCTGGCGCCTTCGCGTCGTCGCTCGCCGATCGCGCGGCGAAGGGGCGAAAGCTGCCGATCCTCTGGCAGCACCAATCCGACCGGCCGCTAGGGGTCTACGACCTCGTAAAGGAGGACAGTCGCGGCCTTTACCTAGAAGGCCAGCTTCTCGTCTCCGACGTTGCCCAGGCACGAGAAGCGCACGCCTTGATGAAGGCCGGCGCCATCTCCGGTCTATCGATCGGATATTGGCCGCGCGCCTCATCGCTCGACGACAAGACCGGCGTCCGCACCCTGACGGCAGTCGACCTCGATGAGGTGAGCATCGTCACGCGTCCCGCCAACGATGAGGCGCGCATCGACGTCGTCAAGATGAAGCTCGCCCATGGCGGGCTTCCGACCCTTCCAGAATTCGAAAAGCTCCTGCGTGAGGCCGGCTTTTCAAAGACGCAGGCCGCGGTGATCGCCAACCGCGGCCTGTCCCATGTCCTTCGGCGAGAGGCCGAAGCCCCGGCGGAATCATCCGGAGGGTTGTCCGCAATCGCGGCTCATCTCCGTTCCTTCAACCTCGATATCTGAGGTAACACCATGTCGTTTCACACCAAGTCGGCGGAGTTCCGCCGGAAGAATGAAGCCATCGACCGCGCCGACGATCAGGCGTCCGTCGCCGAGATCATGCAGGCGCTTCAGCAGCGCGACGAGCAGATCAAGGCCTTCGCCACCAAGGCCGACAGCGAGATCAAGTCCCATGGGCGCATCCTCGAGGAGACGAAGTCCGCCTTGGACAAGATCCTCTCCGAGGCCGGCGGCATGGCCGCTCGCCTCGTAGAAGTCGAGCAGAAGCTCGCCAAGCGCGCCGGCGGCGGAGTGCTGCAAGTCAAGTCGATCGGCGAGCAGTTCACCGCCACCACCGACTTCCTTGACCTGCAGAAGAAGGGCAAGGGCTTCGCCCGGCTCAATCTGAAGGCGGTGACGTCGATCACCTCGGCGACTACCGGCACTGGCGGCGTTGGTGACGCTATCCGCCCGGATCGGCTCGCCGACATCGTGCGCGGTCCCGATCGGGTGATGACCATCCGCAACATGCTGGCACCCGGCCGGACGGCCTCGAACGCCATCGAGTACGTCAAAGAATCGGGCTTCCAGAACATGGCCGCGCCGGTGGCGGAGACCGCTGCCAAGCCTCAGTCGGATCTCGCTTTCGACCTCGTCACGACCAACGTTCGCACTATCGCTCATTGGTTCCTGGCGTCGAAGCAGGTCCTGGAAGACGTCCCGGCGCTTCAGTCCTACATCGACACCCGCGCCCGCTACGGCCTCGCCTACAAAGAGGAAGAGCAGCTTCTCTCCGGCGACGGCACCGGGCAGAACCTCCACGGCCTCATCCCGCAGGCCACGGCCTTCGACGATGATCTCCGCAGCGTTGGCGACACCCGGATCGACGTCCTTCGTCGCGCCATCCTGCAGGTCCGGATCGCCGAGTATCGCGCCTCCGGCATCGTCCTGAACCCGCTGGATTGGGCGGAAATCGAGCTGCTGAAGGACGACTCCGGAAAGTACATCTGGAGCAATCCCACCATCAACAACGGGCAGAACCTCTGGGGCCTGCCGGTGGTCGACACCAACGCCATGCCGGCCGGCAAGTTCATGGTCGGCGCCTTCAACATCGCGGCCCAGGTGTTCGACCGGGAAGACGCCGCCGTCGAAGTCTCCACCGAGGACTCGGACAACTTCCGGAAAAACATGATCACCATCCGCGCGGAGGAACGTCTCGCGCTGGCGGTGATGCGGCCGGAATCCTTCGTCCACGGGCCCTTTGTCGCCCCGACCCCGTAACGCATCGATCTGAACGCGAGGGGGGGGCGGCTTCGGCTGCCCCCTTTTTCTCTTGGAGATCCCCATATGCTCATTCGCACCACCGCGCCGGCTTCGCTCGCGACGCTGTTGCTGCCCGGCGTTCTCAGCCATCTCCATCTTGACGCCGACGACGGCGAGGTTCTGCCCAAGGTTAAAGCCGCAGTGGGCGCGCTCGACGGGCCGAAAGGACGCCTCCGCCGCTGCCTGTTGACGCAGACCTGGCGCCTTGTCCTCGATGCCTTCCCCATGGAGCCGGAACCCCTGAGGCTTCCCTTGCCGCCTGTCGCGAGTGTCGCAGGCATCACCTATGCGGACGCAGACGGCGCCACCCAGACCCTGCCCACGTCCGATTATCAGGTGTTGGGCATCGGTTCGGATGAGGCCTCCGTGATCCCGGCCCGTGGCAAGGCGTGGCCGCAGGTGGTGCCTTGGCCAGAAACCGTCAAGGTGGACTTCGTCACGGGCTACGGCACGACGTCGGACAGCTTGCCGGAACCCATCGTTGAGGCCGTGAAGCAGCTTGCTGCGCACCTCTATGTCAACCGACAGGCCGTCGATCTGACCTCAATGTCTGAGATCCCGCTGGGCATCCGCGATCTTCTCGCGCCCTATCGCGTCTTCGTCTGAAAGAGGGTCTCGACATGATCCGTGTCGGCTCAATGAACCGCCGCCTGACGATCCTCCGGACCTCGCAGGGTGAGGAACGTGACGAATACGGAGTCCCCATTTCCACCACCTCCGAGGTGGCCACCGTCTGGGCAGAGCGCATCCCAAAGAGCGAGGACGAGGCCATGTCGAAAGTCGACATCGAGTTCGCTATCAGCGTTGTCACGTTTCGGATCTGGTTCCGCACCGACCTAAAGGCAACCGACGGGCTCCGCTGTGAGGGGGTAGACTACGACATCACCGGCATTCGGGAACTCGGCTTCCGCGAACGCCTCGAGGTGACCGCTGAGGCGCGCACCGCCCCTTGGGGAGCGTGAAAGCATGGCGAAGTCATCAGTGACCGGCGGTGCCGAAACGCGCGCCGCGTTGAAGGCCTTGCGCTCGGCCCTGGCAGGACCTTTGAACACCGCCAGCAAACGAGCTTGCGAGCCCATGCTCGACGAGGCCAAAGCGCGCTTGGCGGCCAACGGCTCGCGCAAGAGTGGTCGGCTCTACAAGATCCTGATCATCAAACGAAACGGGAAACGATCAAGACCCCTGACGCCGGTCTATGAGATCGGGCCGGACGGGTCGGACCCTGCATATCGTGAGGCGCATCTGGTCGAGCTCGGTACGGCGCCGCACTGGCAACCGAAGAAAAAGCGGATGCATCCCGGCGCTGCGGCGAAGCCATTCCTTCGGCCGGCCTTCGACGCCGAGAAGGAAACAGCGGTCAAGGTGTTCGCTGACACCATCGGACCGGCCATCGAAGCCCAAGCCGCCCGGCTTGCCCGCCGCGCTGCCAAGAAGGGGAAATCATGAGCGCCATCGTCATCACGATAGCCGCACTCGCCGGGGCAGCGAACGTCGCGGCCATCGTCGGCGATCGCGTTGAGATTGAACCGGGCACCCCGTCGACGCCACCGCCGCGGATCACCGTTGCGTTGGTCGACGAGGAGGAGACTTACACCCTCTCCGGTGCAGGAAACTACCCAACTTCCCGCGTGTCGGTCATCTGTGTCGCCCTCAGTGCCGCTGATGCTCACCGCCTCGCCGCTGAGGTCAAGGCGGCTCTCAATGATTGCGACGGCGAGTTTTCTGGTTTCTACGCCACGTTCCGGAAGGCCGGGACCGAGTACGCGGATTGGTCCGACGATCAAACCACGCATCGCGTCATTGTTGATTATCTGGTCGACTGGAAACCGGCCGGGTGATCCCCCTGCCGAGGCGGTGAGTCCGGGCGCGAGGGGCGTTGGTTGTCGCCAAAACGCTGACTCGACAACCATTCCGCGATTTGCTTGAGTTCCCCACGTGGCAACGGGGGAAATCATGAAAAAGCTGACTATTGCGGCGCTGTGCCTCGCACTCGCCGGATGCGTGAACGTAAATAAGGAACTCGTGGCAACCGGCGGCAGCCGGGCAGACGGAACGGTTGATCTGAGCTACGAGCAAGCCAGCATCGAGAACGTCAAGATCGACCCGGTTAAGGGTGTCGCTACGGCTCGTGAGCGCTGTCAGGCTTGGGGCTACAAGGACGCGGCTCCGTTCGGTGGCGAGTCTCGAATGTGTCAGGTCTCAACCAATTACGGTTGCAATCAGTGGCTTGCCACGATCCGATATCAGTGCCTGGGCAGCGTGCCTGCCAGTCCTTCGAAATAATCATTCCAAGCGCAACCGCTTGCGCCTTCGCCGCTCCCTCACGGGGGCGGCTTTTTTTGCATTTGCAAAGCCGCAATTGCTATTTGCAAAATTCAAATATGAGACGACGGGGGTATACCTCATATCAATCAATGACTTTCAAAGTTGATGTCATTTTCATTTGCGCAATTGACGCAAAAAATGCAATTTAGAAATTATCATTTGCGCAATTGACGCAAAAAATACTGTTTGACACGATGTTTTGATACGATTAGAACTCATATCGTCATTAAGAGGTGCACCATGCAACACAACGACGACGCATCAACGTTTATCGAACACTTAGGATATGCTGTTCGTGTCGGGCGAATGGCGATGATGGCGGCGATGAACGAACGCGACATTGCTGCATCAGCCATCGAACTTCACTTCGCTGATATAGAAGACGCAATCGATTCCTGGCTCGATCGCCCCAAGGCCGCCGCCTGAGGTGATCGAGCTAACCGCCCGCCATGGGCACCACACGAGGCCGCGATGCCCACTCCCTACCAAGGGAGTGGGTTTTCTGTTACCCCACCCGTTACCCCCGAAGGGGTTGCCATTTTTAGCGGCCCGGCAGAGTCCATCAAGCCATTGAAAAGATTGGTGAGCGCGATGGGACTCGAACCCATGACCCCATGATTAAAAGTCACGTGCTCTACCAACTGAGCTACGCGCTCCCACCTTGATCGCAGCGGCGTTGCCGCTTCCTGCCGAATATAACCCGCGATCGGGCCGGCGCGAACGGGCTTTCACATACTCGACCGGAACCGACATGGCAACCGAGGGCAGGGCGCTTTTTCAAATCCCCTGCCGAGGCCGCGCGGCTTTCCGTGTGTCCGGAAGGGCACGGAGCCAGCGCGATCGTCAGCGAAGCCGGCCCAACCTTGGCGCCGGGCATTGCGCCGGATGTTTGAATCGTTTTATCGATCTCTTGTTGTCGCGCGCTCTCCCCTAGGCGGATCCGCGATATTTCCCATCGATCGGTGAGACCCGTGTTTACCGCCCTGCGCATCGGCACCCTTTACTTCGGCTCGTCGTTCCTCACGGCCAACTGGCTGACGCGCATGCCGGACCTGCTCGCCCATCTCGGCGTCGACAAGGCGACCATGGGGCTTGCCCTGTTCCTGGGGCCGGTGGGGGCGCTGGTCACGGCGCCCGTCGCCGGGCCGCTGATGGACCGCTTCGCCGCCGCCCGGGTCGGCGTCTGGGGCCTGGTGCTCGCGGCGATGATGGTGCTCGGCATCGGCCTTGCCGGTCATTGGACGATTCTCGCCGCCGTGCTGTTCTTCGCCGGCGTCGGCAACACGCTGTTCGAGATCGGCGGCAATGCCGGCGTCCAGCGCCTCGAGACGACCACCGGCGGCAAGTACATGGCCCAGTGCCACGGCTACTGGAGCCTCGGCTTCGTCTGCGGCGCGCTGTCCGCCGGCCTGTTCGGCCAGTTCGGCGTGCCGCTCCCCTTGCATCTCGCCGCGATGGCGGCGCTGGGCGTCGTCGCCTGCGCCGGCATCGCCCGGCTGCTGCCGCGCCCCATGTACGAGCGCATTGCCCGTCCGGTCGACGTCGCCAAGCCGCCGCTGTTCACCCTGCCGAACGCCAGCCTGCTCGGCCTCTGCGTCATGGCCACCGGCGTGACGCTGGCCGAAGGCGCCGTCTACGACTGGGGCACGCTGTTCCTGCGCGAGCAGCTTCGGCCGAGCCCCTTCTGGACGTCGGTCGCCTACGGCACCTTCCCGCTCACCATGTTCGTCGGCCGGGTAGTCGGCGACTGGTTCCGGGCGCGCTACCGCGCGTCGAGCATCGTCCGCGTCTGCGCGGCGACCACCGCCGTCGGTCTCGCCGGCTTCATCTTCTCGCCGCACATCGCCATTTCCGGCCTTTCGCTGGCGCTGATGGGCGTCGGCGTGTCGCTGGTCATGCCGATCGGTGTGGCGGCGGCCGGCGACAAGCCGGGCGACGCGGCGCGCAATGTCGCGGCCATGTCGATGATCATCACCGCCATCTTCCTGCTGGCGCCGCCCGGCGTCGGCTTCGTCGCCGAGCACTTCGGCCTGACGGCGGCGTTCGTCATGATGCTGCCCTTCGTGGCGATGTCCGGTGTCTTCGCCCGGCAAGCCGATCCGCCGGCGGATCGGCTTGCCGGCCAACAAAAGATGATTGGCGAGCCTGCCGCCGTTGGTGGTACGAACGCATCGACCACATAACCGCTAGAGCGGCGGGCACCCGGACATATCCGGGCCGCCGCTCCAGTCTTTCGTTGGCGCATCGGATTTTGCCGAAAAGTGGACCCACTTTTCGGTCCGATGCGCTAGATTTCCGGGAGTGAAGGCCATGGTGAAGGCGATTGTCGTCCGCAAGACGGGTGGACCCGAGGTGATGGCTCTCGAGGACGTCGAGGTTGGCGCGCCCGGTCCGGGGGAGGTGCGCCTCAAGCACACGGCGATCGGCGTCAACTTCATCGACACCTATTACCGCAAGGGCCTTTATCCCGCCCCGGCCGGCCTGCCGTTCGTTCCCGGCGCCGAAGCCGTGGGCATCGTGGAAAAGGCGGGCGAGGGCGTTGCCCAGTTTCGCCCCGGCGACCGCGTCGCCTATGCCGGATCGGTCGGCGCCTACGCCGAGGCGCGCCTTATCTCGGCGCAGAAGCTCGTCCGCGTCCCCGACGACATCGACGGCTTCACGGTGGCGGCCAGCCTCCTCAAGGGCATGACGGTGCAGTATCTCCTGCGCCAGACCTTCAAGGTGACGCGCGACCACACCGTGCTGTTCCACGCCGGCGCCGGCGGCGTCGGCCAGATCGCCGGCCAGTGGCTGAAGGCGCTCGGCGCCACCTCCATCGCCACGGTCGGTTCGGAGGACAAGGCGGAAATCGCCCGCGCCTGCGGCTATAGCCACGTCATCAACTACCGCACCGAGGATTTCGTCGCCCGCGTCGCCGAGATCACCGGCGGCGCCAAATGCGACGTCGTCTACGATTCGGTCGGCAAGGACACGTTCCCGGCCTCGCTCGACTGCCTGAAGCCGCGCGGCCTGTTCGTCTCCTTCGGCAATTCCTCGGGACCGGTGGCGGACTTCAATCTCGGCGTCCTGTCGCAGAAGGGATCGCTCTACGTCACGCGGCCGACGCTCGGCCACTACACGGCGACGCGCGCCGATCTCGACGCCTGCGCCGAGGATCTGTTCGAGCAGATCCGGACCGATGCGGTGACCATCAACGTCGGGCAGAAGTTCGCGCTGGCCGACGCGGTTGCCTGTCACCAGGCGATGGAGGCGCGGGAGACGGTCGGATCGACGCTGCTGACGGTATAGACGGCGGACTCAGACGGCGAACGACGTGCCGCAGCCGCAGCTCGAGGTGGCGTTCGGATTGTTGATCTTGAACGCCTGGCCCATCAGGTCGTCGACGAAGTCGATCTCGGAGCCGTCGATGAACGGCAGCGATACCGCATCGATCAGCACCGTCGCGCCATCGCGCGTCACCGCGAGGTCGTCGGCATTCTGGCCGTCGACAAGGTCGAAGCGATAGGAAAAGCCCGAGCAGCCGCCGCCCTCGACCGAAATGCGCAATGCGGTCTTGCCCGGCTGCTTCTCCAGAACCTTGGCGATGCGGCGGGCGGCGCTGGCGGTCATGCTGATATTGGCGGCGAGAGCTTCCATGGCGGTCCCCAGGGGCTCGAATGACTTGAAAGTGTGATGTCTGCTGACATACGTAAGGCAGCGGATGGCAAAGTCAAATGACGGTTGCGAGAGCCCGGCATGCGGATTTGCCAAGGCTGGACAGGCTTTCGGGAGGCGATCGTGACAGGTCTCGGGTTTGGTACGGAACCGCTGGCGCCTTTCGCCGTCCACCCCGAGGACAGCCGCGGCCGGCGTTATCCCGAGCCGGCGAGCCCGACGCGCACGCCGTTCCAGCGCGACCGCGACCGCATCATCCACTCCACCACCTTCCGCCGCCTGAAGCACAAGACGCAGGTGTTCGTCTTTCACGAGGGCGACCATTACCGTACCCGTCTCACCCACACGCTGGAAGTGGCGCAGATCGGCCGGGCGCTGGCCCGCGCACTGCGGCTCAACGAGGACCTCGCCGAGGCGCTGGCGCTCGCCCACGACCTCGGCCACACGCCGTTCGGTCACACCGGCGAAGACGCGCTCGACGCCTGCCTCACGGGCTTCGGCGGCTTCGACCACAATGCCCAGTCGTTCCGGGCGGTCACCGAGCTCGAGCATTCCTATGCCGAGTTCGACGGTCTCAACCTGTCGTGGGAAACGCTGGAGGGCCTCGTCAAGCACAACGGGCCGCTGACCGACGCGGCCGACCATCCGACCGGCCGCCATGCCGAGCGAGGGTTGCCGGTAGCGCTCCTTGCCTATCCCGACCTCTATTCCCTCAAGCTCGACACGCATGCCAGCGCCGAGGCGCAGTGCGCGGCGATTGCCGACGACATCGCCTACGACGCCCACGATATCGACGACGGGTTGCGCGCCGGGCTTTTTTCGATCGACGACCTCAGGCCGCTGCCGTTGATCGGCGGCTTCCTCGAAGCGATCGAGGCGAAATATCCCGGCCTCGACCGGCACCGCACCATCCACGAAATCACCCGCCGGCTGATCACCGCCATGGTCGAGGACGTGATCGCCGCCGCGCTCGCCCGGCTTGCCGAGCTCGATCCCGGCTCATCCGACGACATCCGGCGGGCCGGCCATACGGTGGTGACCTTTTCCGAGGAAATGGCTGCCGTCGACGCGGCCATCAAGGGCTTCCTGTTTCCGCGCATGTACCGGCACCCCGAGGTGATGCGGGTGCGCCGCGACGCCGACCGCGTGGTGAAGGACCTGTTCGACAAGTATGTCACCCATCCCGACTTCATGCCGGAGGAGTGGCGGCGCGACCTCGATGCCGGCGACGAGGCGGCTCTCGCCCGGCGGGTGGGCGACTATATCGCCGGCATGACCGACCGTTTCGCCATCCAGGAGCATCGCCGCTGGTTTGACGATACGCCGGAATTGCGCTAGGCCGCTCGCCGACCGGCCGGATTCCGGCTCCCACGAGGTACCCGATGAATATCTTCCAGGTGTTCGGCGAGCGCATCCGCTCGGCCATCGCTTCCCTGCCGCTCGACGTACCGGCCGACGCGCTCGCCCGCATCGCCGTCGAGCCGCCGCGCGATGCCAGCCACGGCGATGTCGCCACCAACGCCGCCATGCTCCTGGCAAAGCCGCTGGGCAGGAAGCCGCGCGACCTCGCCGAGGAGATCGCCGCCGCGCTCCGGCAGGACGCCGATGTCGAGGCGGTCGAGGTCGCCGGGCCCGGTTTCATCAACCTCCGCCTGTCGCCGGCCTTCTGGACCGGCTTTCTGAAGACCTCTCTGGCTCAGGGGCTCGACGTCGGCGCGACCAGTCTCGGCGGCGGCCTCAAGGTCAACGTCGAATATGTCTCGGCCAACCCGACCGGCCCGATGCACGTCGGCCACTGCCGCGGCGCCGTGGTGGGCGACGCGCTGGCCCGGCTGCTGGCCAAGGCGGGTTTCGACGTCACCAAGGAGTATTACATCAACGACGCCGGCGGCCAGATCGACGTGCTGGCCCGCTCCGCCTTCCTGCGTTACCGCGAAGCGCTGGGCGAGACGATCGAGATTCCGGAAGGGCTCTATCCCGGCGATTACCTGAAGCCGGTCGGCGAGGCGCTGAAGGCGACATGGGGCGACCGGCTGCTGACCATGCCGGAGGCCGAGTGGCTGCCGGTCGTCAAGAAGCTCGCCGTCGACATGATGATGGACATGATCCGGGCCGACCTGGCGCTGCTCGGCGTCCGGCACGACCTGTTCTTCTCCGAGAAGACGCTGCACGATCCGCGCGGCAACGAGCCCTCCGAGATCGCCGAGATGATCGAGGAGCTCCGCCAGCGCGATCTCGTCTACGACGGCCGCCTGCCGCCGCCCAAGGGCCAGCTTCCCGAGGATTGGGAGGATCGCGAGCAGGTGCTGTTCCGCTCTTCGGCGGCCGGCGACGACGTCGACCGTCCCTTGGTCAAGTCGGACGGCAGCTACACCTATTTCGCCGCCGACGTCGCCTACATGCGCTCGAAGTACCAGCGCGGCTTCAAGCAGATGATCTTCATCCTCGGCGCCGACCACGGCGGTTACGTCAAGCGGCTCGAAGCGGTGGGCAATGCCATTTCCGGCGGCACCATCGAGGTGATCGTCCGGCTCTGCCAGTTGGTGAAGCTCTATCGGGGCGGCGAGCCCGTGAAGATGAGCAAGCGGTCCGGCGACTTCGTGACGCTGGCCGACGTCGTCGAGGAGGTCGGCCGCGACGCCGTGCGCTTCATGATGCTGATGCGCAAGAACGATGCGCCGCTCGACTTCGACTTCGTCAAGGTGAAGGAGCAGAGCAAGGACAACCCGGTCTTCTACGTCCAGTATGCCCATGCCCGCTGTCATTCGATCCTGCGGCAGGCGCGCGAAACGGCGCCCGAAGTGGCGGCAGCCGACGAATCGGCGGCGCCGCTGCATCTGCTCGCCGATCCCGCCGAGCTGGCGCTGATCCGCAAGCTGGCGGAATTTCCCCGCGTCGTCGACGCCGCCGCCGACTCCCACGAGCCACACCGGATCGCTTTTTATTTGTATGAACTGGCTAGCGACTTCCACGGACATTGGAACGCCGGCAAGGAAAATGTAGATTTGCGTTTTGTTAACCCTGTTGAACCACTGTTGACCCACGCGCGCTTGGCTCTGGTCAAGGCCGTCAGGAATGTTCTCGCGTCGGGCCTTGAGGTTCTTGGCGTCAATGCGCCCCAAGAGATGAGGTAGCCGCATCGTCGGAACGTCTGGTTCTGGCGGGGCGAAGAAAAACGGGAAGAGCGACGCCGATGGTTAGGAGCAGCGCAGCCGAACAGTCACCGATGCGGCCTGCCGTGTCCGATGGCGATGAGCGTCTCACCGACGAGGAGCGCTTCTACGAGGATCTTCTCAGCGGCCGCGAAGCCAGCGATGCCGATATGGATCAGTTCGTCGATGCCCTGGCTGCCGAACTGGAGCAGGACATCGCCTCGATGAATCCCGTCGACGTTCGCACCGGCCAGGTCTACAAGCCGGCCAGTGCGCGCAAGAAGAGCCAGGCTTACGATCCCTGGGACGATCAGGCTCTCGACGAGTTCATGGCCGAGTTCGAGCGCGACGGCGTCGATCCGGTCGTTGACGAATTCGGCGTTCTTCCGCCGCATGCCGGCGAGGCGGAGGCCGAGCCTGCCTCCCCGCACGGTCGCCGCCGCCTTATGACCGCCGCCGCCGCGGCGGTATTTCTCGTGGCCGCCGGTTTCGCCGGCTGGGCCTTCTTCGGCGGTTCGGCCGGCTTCGGCGAGGCCGTGGTGGTGCGGGCGCCCGACGGGCCCTACAAGGTCAAGCCCGATCCCAACGCCCAGGAAGTCGTCGCTTCTTCCGAAGGCACCTCCGTCTACGATACCGTCGGCGGCACCCCGCCCAAGAGCGAGGAGCGGCTGGTCGCCCGCAGCGGCGATGTGCCCGAGCTGCCGGCCGTCACGCCGCACGTCTCGCGGATCACCCTTCCCGATGGCCAGGAGGTGGAGGCCGAGCTTCCGACCGGCTTCGACCCCAACGAAACCGGACCCCGCCGCGTTCGCACCGTGCTGGTGCGGCCCGACGGCTCGCTGATCGAGACCCCGGCCGACAAGACGGCCGGCACGCCGGCCGCCGCCCCGTTGCCGAGCGATGGGGCCGGCCAGATCATCGCCCGCAGCGAGGGCGATGCCGCGACCGACGATGCCGAGGGTGGCACGGGCCTTCCTCCGCTCGCTCCGACCAATCAGACCGTGGCCGCCGATACCGCGCAGGTTACGCCTCAAGGGCTGCCGCCGAGCAATCTGACCGACGCTTCCGGCCAGCCGATGCCGATCAACCTCGCCGCCGTGGCCGACGCCGCGTCGGATGCCTCCGTCGAGACGACGGCCTCCGTACCGACCCAGGCGTCGGCGCCGCTGCCGCCCGAAAAGCCGGTGGCGCCCGCCGCCGCGCCGTCATCCGGCCCGCTCGACCTGACGGCCGCGGCCGCGCTGCCCGCCGCGCCGACGCAAGTGGCAAGCCTGCCCGCGGCCACCCAGGCCGCTCCGGCGGCGGCGGCGGCAGCCAGCGGCAGCGCCGGCGCTTACGTGCAGTTGTCGTCCCAGCGCAGCGAGGAAGCGGCGCGTTCCGCCTTCACCGCGCTGCAGCGGAAATTCCCGTCGGTCCTCGGTTCGTCGGTGGTCGACATCCAGCAGGCCGATCTCGGCAGCAAGGGCGTCTACTACCGGGCGCGCGTCGGTGCGCCGACCAAGGAAGCCGCCGTGGCGCTCTGCGAACAGCTTCGCGCCGCCGGTGGCGACTGCCTGATCGCCCGCTGATCGCAAGTTTGCGACTTTCGGCCGCGTCGGGATGCCGGATGGCATCCGGCGCGGCCTTTCCTATGGAGAACCATCGATGTCTCGCGCCTTCGTGACCGGCCTCAGGGGAACGGCGCTTTCCGCCGATGAGCGCGCCTTCCTGGCCGACGCGGCGCCCTGGGGTCTCATCCTGTTCCGCCGCAATGTCGAGAGCCCCGACCAGGTGAGGCGCCTGACCGGCGACTTCCGCGATGCCCTCGGCTGGAAGGCGCCGGTGCTGATCGACCAGGAGGGCGGACGCGTCCAGCGGCTGACGGCGCCGCACTGGCGCACATATCCCTCGGGCCGGCAGCTCGCCGGGGCGGCGGCCGTCGCCGGCGACCTCGAGCTGATTGAAGACGTCGCCCGCCTGATCGGCGACGATCTCGCCGCCGTCGGCATCGACGTCGACTGCGCGCCCTGCCTCGACATCGCCACCCCCGGCATGACGCCGGCCATCGGCGACCGCAGCTACGGCGAACGGCCGGACCGGGTGGCGGCCGCCGGCCGCGCCTTCGCCAACGGACTGACGGCCGCCGGCGTGCTGCCGGTGATCAAGCACGTGCCTGGTCACGGCCGCGCCCGGGTCGACAGCCATCACGAACTGCCGGTGGTCGACGCCGATCTCGACAGTCTCGCTGCGACGGATTTTGCGCCCTTCGCCGCGCTGGCCGACCTGCCGGCGGCGATGACCGCCCATCTCGTCTATACGGCGATCGACGCGGATCGGCCGGCCACCCAATCGCCGATCGTCATCGAAAGGATCATCCGCGATCGCATCGGATTCGACGGCCTGCTGTTCTCGGACGACCTTTCCATGAACGCCCTGAAGGGCACGCTCGCCGAACGGGCACGGGCTACGCTGGCCGCCGGCTGCGACATCGCGCTCCATTGCTCGGGCGACATGGGCGAGATGGTCGCCGTCGCCGCCGAGGCGCCCGAACTCGTGGGAAAAGCGGCGGCACGGGCGGAAAGGGCATTGAAGGGGCGCGCCGGATCGCCGCATGATGACGCCGACGGCGTCCTCGCCCGGCTCGATGCCGCGCTGGCCGCCTTTGATGTCGCCGGCGTGTGAGCCGGCGCAACGCGGGGTAACGGCCTTCCGATGGCGACGACCGACGAGTGGAGCGACAGCCGGCTCGACATCGACCCGACGGCCGACGAGGCCTTCGTGGTCGATCTCGAAGGCTTCGAAGGGCCGCTGGATCTGCTGCTGACGCTCGCCCGCAACCAGAAGGTCGACCTGGCGCGCATCTCCATCCTCGCCCTCGCCAACCAGTATCTTGCCTTCATCGAGCGGCTGGGCGAGCGCCGGCTGGAGCTGGCCGCCGACTATCTGGTCATGGCCGCCTGGCTCGCCTATCTCAAGTCGCGGCTGATGTTGCCGCCCGACGAGGCGCCGGGGGACGAGCCTTCGGCCGAAGAGCTCGCCGGCATGCTGGCCATGCGGCTGAAGCGCCTCGAGGGCATCCGCATCCTGGCCGGCCGGCTCATCGACCGCTCCCGGCTCGGCCGCGACGTGCTGCCGCGCGGCGCACCCGAGGAAACCGGCCTGGTGCGGCGCTCGCTGTGGGAGGCGAGCCTGTTCGACCTGCTCGACGCTTACGGTCGGCAGCGCCAGCGCGACATGGTGCGCGTCCACACCGTCCGCAAGCGGCAGGTCTGGGCGCTGGCCGACGCCCGCGACCTCCTGGAGCGGCTGATCGGCACGATTGCCGACTGGGCGCCGATCGACGACTATCTCATCCACTACATGACCGGCCCGGAATCGCGGGCCACGGTCCGCGCTTCGGCCTTTTCGGCCTCGCTGGAGCTGGTGCGCGAGGGACGGATGGAACTGATGCAATCCGGGCCGTTCGCGCCGCTTTACCTGCGCAAGGGGCAGGGCAGGCCCGACACATCCGAGGAGGACGGCGCATGAACCGTTCGGGCTTCACCGACGAAACGCCGCATGGCCAGCTCCGGTTGTTCGCCGGCGACCGCGATCCGGCGGAATACGAGGCCTGGATGACGGCGATCCGCGGCGCCGAGGCGATCCTGTTCGCCTCCGCCCAGCCGGTCGGCGCCGAGGAGCTTGCCGAGCGCCTGGCGCCCGGCACGGATATTCCGCAGGTTCTGTCCGACCTTCGCACCATCTATGCCTCGCGCGGCGTCAACCTCGTCGAGGTGGCCGGCAAGTGGATGTTCCGCACGGCGCCCGATCTTGCCCACCTTTTGACGCGCGAGCAGGTCGAGCCGAAAAAGCTGTCGCGGGCCGCGCTGGAGACGCTGGCGATCATCGCCTACCACCAGCCGGTCACCCGGGCCGAGATCGAGGAGATCAGAGGCGTCTCCACCAACAAGGGCACCCTCGACGTGCTGATGGAGACCGGCTGGATCAGGATGCGCGGCCGCCGCCGCACGCCGGGGCGGCCGCTCACCTACGGCACCACCGAGGCCTTTCTGGTCCACTTCGGCCTGGAAGCGGTGACCGATCTGCCGGGCGTCGACGACCTCAAGGCGGCGGGCTTCCTGGAAGGAGCCGTACCGCCCGGCTTCCGCGTGCCGATTCCCAACGCTTCCGACACCCTGATGCCCGACGAGGATCCTTTGACCGAGCTCGATTTCCAAGATTACCAGCCGCTGCCGCCCGAGGAATGAGGCTTTTGCCGGGTTGGCCGGCCCGAATCTTGAGAAAGCCGGAATTCCTCCATAGCCTTGCCGCGGTTTCTTGCGACGGGGCGTGCGTTGTGCGACAGTGCCGCCACTTTTGGGCGGGCTACGCCCTCTGGAGACAAAAATGGGTTCGTTGAGCATCTGGCACTGGCTGATCGTCTTGGTCGTTGTCCTCATTCTGTTTGGCGGTCGGGGCAAGATTCCCGAGCTGATGGGCGACTTCGCCAAGGGCATCAAGAACTTCAAGAAGGGCATGTCCGACGACGACGAAACGCCGCCGAAGCCCACCGAGAACAAGACCGACGACTCGCCCAGAGTCTGATCGATCCTCGTATCTTGCGTTCATCCATAGGGCGTCGCGCCTGATGGCGCGGTGTGCGCCGATGGCAGGCGAGTGAGCGATGTTTGAAGTCGGCTGGACGGAAATCCTGGTGATCGCCATCGTGGCGCTCATTGTCTTTCCCACCAAGGATCTGCCGCGTCTCCTCAGGACGGTCGGCCAGTTGGTCGGCAAGGCGCGGCGCATGGCCGGCGACATGCAGGCGCAGTTCAATCAGGCGCTGCGCGAGGCGGAGCGCGAGGCCGATCTTTCCGACCTCAAGAACAGCATCCAGAACGCCAATCCGCTGACCGACATCAAGAAAACCCTCGATCCCGTTCGTACCTTCGGCGACGATCTGAAGAAATCGGTGACGGCACCGATTCCGCCGCAGGCTGCCGAATCGGCGCCTGCGCCGACCCCGACCGATACTCCGGCCCCGACCGACGCCTCGCTTCCCGCGGCGGCGGAGACGCCGGTCGACGGACCGGCGCCGGTCGAGGTCGCTCGCCCGGCGGAAACGCCGCCGCCGGCCGGGACGGAGAAGCCGGTTGAGGGACGGGCTCCCGAGGCTTCGTCCTCGGACGGCAAGGAGGGGAGCGCCGCATGAGCACCAAGGAAGAAGATGACGAGATCGAGGCGTCCAAGGCGCCGCTCATCGAGCACCTTGCCGAATTGCGGTCGCGTCTCCTCAAATCGGTGGTGGCGATTTTCGTCTGCTTCCTGATCTGCTTCTTCTTCGCCCAGGATATTTTCAACATCCTGGTCATCCCCTACGAGCGGGCGGCGGGCGAGGCGCAGAACGTGCGGCTGATCTACACCGCGCCGCAGGAGTATTTCTTCACCCAGCTCAAACTGGCCCTGTTCGGCGCCCTGTTCATCGCCTTTCCGGTGATCGCCAACCAGATCTACATGTTCGTGGCGCCGGGCCTCTACAAGCACGAGCGGCAGGCCTTCCTGCCGTTCCTGATCGCCACGCCGATCCTGTTCCTGCTCGGCGCGCTGATGGTGTTCTTCTTCGTCATGCCGGCCATCATGATGTTCTTCCTGTCGATGCAGCAGGCCGGCGGGCCGGGGCAGGCGGCGATCGAGCTCTTGCCCAAGGTGTCGGAATACCTCGGCCTGATCATGACGCTGATCTTCGCCTTCGGCATCGTGTTTCAGCTTCCGGTGGTGCTGACGCTGCTCGGCCGCATCGGCGTCGTCACCGAGGCAGGGCTGAAGTCCTGGCGTCGCTACGCCATCCTGCTGTCCTTCGTGGTGGCCGCCGTGCTGACGCCGCCCGACCCGATGAGCCAAATCCTGCTTGCGGTTCCGACGATGGTTCTCTACGAAGTGTCCATCATTGCCGTCAGGTATATCAACAAGCGCGGCGAGTCCCGGGACGTCTCCACCACCACCGAAGGCTGATGCGAGGGCTCCGGCGGACGTGCCGCGCGGGGAAAGCCAATGCTCGACATCAAGTGGATTCGCGACAATCCGGAAGCCCTGAAGCACGCCCTGATGCGGCGCGGCCAGTCGGCGGACCTCGCCGAAGCCACTGCGTCGGAGGCTGTCCGCCTCGACGACGCACGCCGGGCCAATATCAAGTCGCTGCAGGAGGCGCAGGAGCGCCGCAATGCCGCCTCCAAGGAGATCGGCAAGGCCAAGGCCGGCAAGGACGAAGCCCGCGCCGCCGAGCTGATGGAAGAGGTGGCGCGCATCAAGTCGTTCATTCAGGACGGCGAGGCGAAGGAACGCGAGCTCGACGCCGCCCTCGACGCGGCATTGTCGGTGATTCCCAACCCGCCGCTCGACGACGTGCCCGACGGGCCGGACGAGAGCGCCAACATCGAGCACCACCGGTTCGGCGAGCCGCGCCAATTCAATTGGGCGAAGGAGCATTTCGAGCTCGGCGAGGGGCTCGGCATGATGGACTTCGAGCGTGCCGCCAAGCTGGCCGGCGCCCGCTTCACCGTGGTGAAGGGCCATCTCGCCCGCCTCGAGCGCGCCCTCGGCCAGTTCATGATCAACCTTCACACCATCGAGCACGGCTACACGGAAGTGATTCCGCCGCTGATGGTGCGCGACGAGGTGATGTACGGCACCGGCCAGTTGCCGAAGTTCGCCGAAGACCTGTTCCGGACCACCGATGGCCGCTGGCTGATCCCGACGGCGGAGGTGCCGCTCACCAATCTCGTCCGCGAGGAAATCCTCGAGGAGAAGGACCTGCCGCTGCGCTTCACGGCGCTGACACCCTGCTTCCGGTCGGAAGCCGGCTCGGCCGGCCGCGACGTGCGCGGCATGCTGCGCCAGCATCAGTTCAACAAGGTGGAGCTCGTCTCGATCACCGCGCCGGAGAAATCGCTCGACGAGCACGAGCGCATGCTCGCCTGCGCCGAGGAGGTGCTGAAGCGGCTCGGGCTCGCCTACCGTGTCGTGACGCTGTGCACCGGCGACATGGGTTTCGGCAGCCGCAAGACCTACGACATCGAGGTGTGGCTGCCCGGCCAGAAGAAATTCCGCGAGATTTCCTCCTGCTCGGTCTGCGGCGATTTCCAGGGGCGCCGGATGAACGCCCGTTTCCGCCCGGTCGGCGAGCCGAAGGGCACGCGCTTCGTGCATACGCTCAACGGCTCGGGCGTCGCCGTCGGCCGCGCCCTCATTGCCGTCATGGAAACCTGGCAGAACGAGGACGGCTCCGTGACGGTGCCGGACGTATTGCTGCCGCTGATGGGCGGCGTTACGCGTATCGAGAAAGCCTGAACACAGGAACGGAAGAACCGGCCATGCGAATCCTGATTTCCAACGATGACGGTATTCATGCGCCGGGCCTCGTGGCACTCGAGAATATCGCCCGCGCGCTCAGCGACGACGTCTGGGTGGTGGCCCCCGAAACCGACCAGTCCGGCTTCGCCCATTCGCTGACGCTGCACGACCCGCTCCGGGCGCGCAAGATCGACGAGCGCCGCTTCGCCGTGCGCGGCACCCCCACCGACTGCGTCATCATGGGAGTCCGCCACATCCTGCCCGGCCGGCCGGACCTGGTGCTGTCCGGCGTCAACGCCGGCACCAACATGGCCGACGACGTCACCTATTCCGGCACGGTCGCCTGCGCCATCGAGGCGACCTTGCTCGGCATCCCCGCCGTGGCGCTCAGCCAGGCCTACGAGGATTTCGTCGGCCGTATTCCGTTCGAGACCGCCGAGGCGCTGGGACCGGACATCCTCAGGAAGCTGACGGGGCAGGGGATCGCCCACGGCACGTTCATCAACGTCAACTTCCCCAATTGCCCGCCGTCCGAAGTGGCCGGCGTCGAGGTGACGCGGCAGGGCAACTTCGCCTACGACCATGGCATCGACGTCGAGAAGCGCATCGACGCCCGCCACAAGCCTTATTACTGGCTGACCTTCCGGCGCGGCGAGATGCTGTGTGCGGGAGGGACGGACGCCTTCGCCATCTCGCGCAACAAGATTTCGGTCAGCCCGCTCCGCCTCGACCTCACCGACAATGCCACCATGGAAAAACTACAGGCACTGTTTTGACGGAAACGCTTTTTCAAGGCTGTTTGTCTTACTTTTGACACCTCCGTCATAAATGCAGCGTCACAATTCAAGTTTGTGGCATTGCGTGAGAGAATGGTGTCGATGAGGCCTTTCGAGCCGGACAAGGTGGCGATCGCGGAGCTGACCATGAAGCTCCGCGGCATGGGTGTCACCGATACCCGGCTGCTGCGCGCCCTTGAGCGTGTGCCGCGCCGCATGTTCGTCGCCGCCGCCCATCAGGCGAGCGCCTATCTCGATCGGTCCCTGCCCATCGAATGTGGCCAGACCATCAACGCCCCCTCCACCGTGGCATTGATGGTGTCCGCCCTGGCCATCGAGCCGGAGGACAAGGTGCTCGAGGTCGGTTGCGGCTCGGGTTTCCAGGCGGCCATTCTCGCCCACCTCGCCGCGCAGGTCGTGACGATGGACAGGTTTCGCAGCCTGATCGACATCGCCGAGGATCGCCTGTCGGCCTTGAAGATCACCAACGTCACCACGCTGCTCGGCGACGGCCTCGAAGGCTTTACCCGCTACGCGCCCTACAACCGCATCCTGGTCGACGGCGCGGTCGAAAAGGTGCCGACGGCGCTGCTCGACCAGCTCGCCGACAGGGGAACGCTGGTTGCCCCCGTCGGAACCGGCCACACGCAGACCCTGGTGCGAATCTCCCGCGACGGTCGGCTGTTCCACCGCGCCGAACTCGGCACCATCCGGCAGTTCCCGTTGACGGAAGGCGTGGCGCGGCGGCTGTGAGTCCCGGCGACGGGCTCGGCGCCTTCGCCAAAAGTCTTGCGGAAAGCCGCCGTTTCCCCTGGATTTCGCGTTGTTGCCCGGCCGGTTGCTTTGTCGCTTTAAACCTTTGTCAACGTTACTGCGGCTTAATCATTGCAGTTGAAGTCGAGCAGGCGAGACCTGATGATCATGAGTAACCTAGCGATCTGCCGGACCTCCCGCTTCCTGGCCCAGGTTGCCGCCGTTGCCATTCTGGCGGGCTTTTCGGCCGGCTGCAGCGGCGACGTGGGCCGTTTCGGAAACGTGTTTGCCGAGACGGACAACCAGGACCAGATCATCGGCCGCGCCGATCCGATGCCGACCGGATCCATAAACGCCCAGGCGAATTACGCGCAGCCCGCCTATGCGCAACCGGCCTACACGCAGCAGACCTATGCCGCGCCGGCCTCCACCTATCCCTCGGGCGCCGTGTCCTCCAGCGCGCTGCCGCCGGCGCCGGGCGCCGTCGTCAACAACGGCGCCTACGTCCGGCCGGCCCAGACCGCCGGCCTGCCGCCTCCGACCGGTGCGGCGCCGGCCGCCGCCCAGCCCTGGACGCCCTCGAACGGCACGTCCATCACCGTCAAGCCGGGCGACAGCGTGCAGGTGCTCGCCCGCCGCTACGGGGTCGCCGAATCGTCGCTGCTCGCCGCCAACGGTCTGGTTGCCGGCGCCCAGTTGACGCCCGGCCAGAGTATCGTCATCCCGGCCTACGGTCAGCAGAGCGCCGTTGCCGCGCCGCCGGCTGCCTCGGCCACCGCGCCTGGTCCGCAGATCCTCGGCCAGTTGCCGCCCACCAAGCCGCCGGTCCCGAGATCGGTGTCGGGCGACGTGGCGGCCGCCGCACCGGGCAAGCCCGCCGCGCCGGCGACCACGACGGTCGCCATGGCGAATTCCACCTCGACCGCCACCGACGCCACGCCGGGCCTGCTGCCGCCGGCCGGCAACAAGCCCGCCCAGCAAGCGAGCCAGCAGGCGGCGCTGGCTCCAAGCCAGACCCAGCCGAGCGTCAAGGCGGCCACTCCGGCTTCCACCGGCGTCGAAAGCGCCGCCGACGGCAGCTTCCGCTGGCCGGTGCGCGGCCGCGTCATTTCCGGCTTCGGCGTCAAGCCGGGCGGCGAGCGCAACGACGGCATCAATATCGAAGTGCCCGAGGGCACGCCGATCAAGGCGGCCGAGGGCGGCCAGGTGATCTACGCCGGCAACGAGCTGAAGGGCTTCGGCAACCTGGTGCTGGTGAAGCATTCCAATGGTTTCGTGTCGGCCTATGCCCACGCCAGCGAGGTGCTGGTCCAGCGCGGCGACAGCATCCTGCGCGGCCAGACCATCGCCAAGGTCGGCGCCACCGGCAACGTCAGCCGGCCGCAGCTTCACTTCGAGATCCGCAACGGCAACCGTCCGGTCGATCCGCTGCCCTACCTCAGCGGCTGACGGTCGATCGTCCGAGACAGCACAATCCTGCAACCGGCGGCCTCGGCCGCCGGCTTTTTTTCATCCGCTTGATGCCCGCTGGTGAATCGCAAGGGCGATGATCGGCGCATTGCATTATCCGGCATCCGGGATGCCTGTGCATATATCGATTTCCAGTTTCCCGGGCGTGTTGTAGCGTTGACGCTCATAGGCACGATGACCGGGAATGGAACATGTCTCATTTGGAAAACCGCCGGATAGTACTGGCCGCCCGCCCGAAGGGTGAACCCAGGATTTCCGATTTCCGATTGGAAACAGTGGCTGTTGCAGAACCTGCTGATGGCCAGGTTCTGCTCGAAATCCTCTATCTTTCACTTGATCCCTATATGCGCGGGCGCATGAGCGCGGCAAAATCCTACGCAAGGCCGGTTGAGATCGGCGAGGTCATGGAAGGTGGAACCGTGGCGCGGGTGATCGCCTCGCGTCATCCGGACTTCGGCAAGGGGGATATCGTCTGTTCTTATTCCGGCTGGCAGAGCCTTGCCATTTCCGATGGTTCGGATCTGCGCAAGCTCGATCCGTCGCTTGCGCCACCGAGCACTGCGCTCGGCGTGCTGGGAATGCCGGGTTTCACGGCCTATTCCGGCCTTCTGACGATCGGCAAGCCTGCGGCGGGAGAAACGGTTGTGGTCGCCGCCGCCAGCGGTGCCGTGGGCTCGGCGGTGGGCCAGATCGCCAGGATCAAGGGTGCGCGTGCGGTCGGCATTGCCGGCGGTCCGGAAAAGTGTGCTTTCGCGAGGGATGAACTCGGATTCGATGCCGTTGTCGATCATCGTGCCGGGAATCTTGCCGAACAGCTTGCCGACGCCTGTCCGGATGGGATCGATGTGTATTTCGAAAATGTCGGCGGCGCCGTCTGGGGCGCCGTATTCCCGCTTCTGAATGAATTTGCGCGCATTCCCGTTTGCGGTCTGATTGCGCACTACAACGACGAAGGAACGGCTCCTTCCGGGCCGGATCGTCTGCCGGGCCTCATGCGTGCGATCCTGACGAAAAGCCTGACGATCCGTGGGTTCATTCAGCGTGAATTCGCCGATCAGCGACCTGCATTTTACAGAGAAGCGACCGAATGGCTCGCCTCGGGAAAGCTGCGTTACAAGGAAGACATCGTGGACGGCCTGGAAAACGCGCCCGACGCCTTTATCGGCCTGCTCAAAGGCCGGAATTTCGGAAAACTCGTCGTCCGTGTCGCCGCCTGATGGCGTGGCGCCCCGAAGGCCGCGCCTCGGCCATCGATCGCTCTTTCCTGGCAAGATCGCCGTCCGGCCTTGCCGGACGAAGGCGAGGGGTCAACGCCAGCCGCGCGGAATGATCCGCTCGTCGTCGGTGACGCAGGCGAGCGAGGCGGCCGGCGCCTGAGTGTCGCGACCGGCCAGGTAGGCCGTTTTCGCGTCGCCGCCGCAAATCGGCTTGGCAATGACGTCGAAGCCGGACCGGCGCAGGCAGCTGCCGATATAGCGCTCCCGCAATTCGGCATTGACGTCGCGCGTGCGACTGCTGCCGGGATAGAAAAATCCGCCGGTCTCGCGGCAGTAGCGGCGGCCGCTGACCGGATCGTGCCGGCATTCGGTAAAGCCGGGGCTGTATTCCGGCGGCCGATATTCGGTGACCATCGCTTGCGGAATCTTCGCAAGCGATTCGATGCGGCACTGGTCGGCCACCGCCTGCCGCTCAGCAAAGCTCGATCCGGTCTTGTGGACGACCGGCACCGGCGCCGACACGCAGCCGGCCAGCAGGGCAAGCGCGCCCACCGCCACGACACGCTTCATCTTTCTCTCCTCCGGACCCGACGGCCGGCCGTCACTCCTCGAGCTGCAACCGGCCGGCCAGGTCCTGCACATATTGCCAGGCGACGCGGCCCGACCGCGCGCCGCGCGTCCGCTCCCATTCGAGCGCTTCCGCCCGCAGCACCTCCGGATCGACATCGAGCTTCAGCGCTGCGACATAGCCACGCACCATCTCGAGATAGTCATCCTGCGAACAGTTGTGGAAGCCGATCCAGAGGCCGAAGCGGTCCGATAGCGATACCTTTTCCTCGACCGCCTCGCCAGGATTGATCGCCGTCGCCCGCTCGTTCTCCATCATGTCGCGCGGCAGCAGGTGGCGCCGGTTGGATGTCGCATAGAAGACGACATTGTCCGGCCGCCCCTCGATGCCGCCTTCCAGCACCGCCTTCAGCGACTTGTAGGAGGTGTCGCCGTGATCGAAGGAGAGGTCGTCGCAGAACAGGACGAAGCGATGGCCGCTGTCGCGCAGCATCTTCATCAGAATGGGCAGGCTCTCGATATCCTCGCGATGAATCTCGATCAGCTTGAGCGGCGTGAAGCCCGGATGACCGGCGAGGCGCCGGTTGACCTCCGCCTGGGCGGCCTTCACCAGCGACGACTTGCCCATGCCGCGCGCGCCCCACAACAGCACGTTGTTGGCCGGCAGGCCGCGGGCGAAGCGCTCGGTGTTGGCGACGATCATGTCGCGGTTGCGATCGATGCCCTTGAGAAGGCCGATCTCCACGCGGTTGACCCGCCGGACCGGTTGCAGCGACACCGGTTCGGCAATGAACACGAAGGCATCGGCCGCCGCAAAATCCGGTGTCTCGGGCAGGGGCGGCGCCAACCGCTCGAGAAGCCCGGCGATCCGTTCTAGATGGGCGTTCAGGGTCTCGATGGCGGATGCGCTCATATCCGTCCTCCTGTTGGTCGATTGCGTACCGGTTGGTACTGTCGCCGTATTCTCTAGGCCGTCAGGCGTGCCGATGCAAACCACGCAAGGCCGTTTGCGGTACGCTTTGCGGCGATTCCTGCCGGAGACTACCTAGAGGACCGCCCGGAGAGCGCCCGCACGTAGCTTTGGTTTGCAAAGTCCTGCGGCCTAGGTATATTCCGGCCACTTTCGAGCGGGCGGTACGCCGTCCTCCCTTCGATGTCTCAATGCCTCGTCGGTCCGGCTTGCGGGCGGCGGCGGGCCGATGGAGTTGACCCGATGTTCGTGACCCCAGCCTTCGCCCAGGCGGCCGGTGCCGCCCCCGGCGGTACCGACTTCCTGATCCAGTTCGCGCCGTTCATCCTGATCTTCGTGATCATGTATTTTCTGCTGATCCGGCCGCAGCAGCGCAAGGCCAAGGATCATCGGGACATGCTGAAGAATCTGCGCCGCGGCGACGTGGTGGTGATGCAGGGTGGCCTGATCGGCAAGATCGTCAAGGTCATCGACGACAACGAGCTGCTGCTCGACGTGGGCGACGGCACCAACAAGGTGCAGGTCCGAGTCGCCTCCGGCCTCGTGCAGCAGCTCCGCACCAAGGGCGAGCCCGTCAAGGAAGGCAACTGACCGAACGGTCGGCACAAGATGGAAGGCGGGCAGCCCGGCTGCCCGCTTTCGGCCAATGAGGTCCGAGGCAGCAAATGCTCTATTTTTCCCGCTGGAAAGTAACCGCGATCCTTCTGACGATCTTCGTCGCCCTCGTGGTTCTAGTTCCCAACTACCTGAGCTCGGACCAGATCAAGAACCACTGGCCATCGTGGCTTCCCGGCCGCCAGGTGGTTCTCGGCCTCGACCTGCAAGGCGGCGTCTACCTGCTCTACCAGGTCGACGTGGACGACTATAAGCAGAAGCGGCTCAAGGCGCTCGAAGGCGACATCCGTCAGGCGATGCGCGACGAGCCGCGCATCGGCTATACCGGCCTCGGCATCCAGGGCGACGTCGTCCAGCTGAAGATCCGCGACGCCGACAAGGTGACCGAGGCGGCAAAGCGCCTCGGCAATCTGCTCAATCCGCTGTCGACCGGCGCCCTCGGCGGCGCTGCCGTCAGCGAGTTCCAGCTCGATCAGGGCTCCGACGGTCTGATGCGCCTCGGCTTCTCCGAGGCTGGCCTCGACAAGCGGCTCGGTACCGTCGTTCAGCAGTCGATCGAGGTCATCCGCCGCCGCGTCGACCAGATGGGCGCCGTCGAGCCGTCGATCCAGCGCCAGGGGTCCGACCGCATCCTGGTCGAGGCGCCGGGCGAGAAGGATCCGGAGCGCCTCAAGAACATCATCGGCCGCACCGCCCAGATGACCTTCCATCTCGTCGACCTCAACGTCTCGCCCGACGAGGCCGCCAAGGGCAACCTGCCGCCCGGCGAAATCCTCCTGAAGCAGAAGGAGGAGGGCGGCATCCCGATGGTGGTCGACGAGACACCGCTGATGACCGGCGAGGACCTCACCGACGCCCAGACCTCCTTCCAGAGCCAGACCAACGAACCGGTGGTGTCCTTCCGCCTGTCGACGTCGGGCGCCCGCAAGTTCGCACAGGTAACCACCGACAACGTCGGCCGGCTGTTCGCCATCGTGCTCGACGACGAGATCATCTCGGCGCCGCGCATCAACGAGCCGATCACCCAAGGGTCCGGTCAGATTTCCGGCCACTTCACCGTCGAGAGCGCCAACGACCTCGCCGTGCTGCTCCGGGCCGGCGCCCTGCCGGCCAAGCTCGCCGTCGCCGAGGAGCGCACCGTCGGCCCCGGCCTCGGCGCTGATTCGATCGCCGCCGGCGAACGCGCCGCGCTGATCGGCACCGTCGCCGTCGTCATCTTCATGCTGGCGGCCTACGGCCTGTTCGGCGTGTTCGCCAACGTCGCCCTGGTGGTCAACCTGATCCTGATCATGGCGATCATCACCATCCTGCAGGCGACGCTGACGCTTCCCGGCATCGCCGGCATCGTGCTCACCATGGGCATGGCGGTCGACAGCAACGTGCTGATCTACGAGCGCATCCGCGAGGAGCAGCGGCTCGGCCGATCGCCGGTCTCGGCCATCGACGCCGGTTTCCGCCGCGCCTTCGGCACCATTCTCGACGCCAACATCACCACGCTGATCGCCGCCGTCGTGCTGTTCCAGATGGGCTCCGGCCCGGTGAAGGGCTTCGCGGTGACCCACGTCATCGGCATCGTCACCACCATGTTCACGGCCATCACCTTCACCCGTTTGGTGGTGGCGACCTGGGTCCGCTATCGGCGGCCGTCCGTCGTTCCGCTCTGATCCGGACCCTGAGGCTCCATCATGCGCCTGCTTCGCCTGTTTCCCGACGACACCAAGATCCCCTTCATGAAATGGAGGAAGTGGAGCTTTCTCTTTTCCGGCCTGGCGTCGGTGCTCTGCTTCGTGGTGCTCTACACGCATGGCATGAACACCGGCATCGATTTCCAGGGCGGCACGCTCATGGAAATCCAGACCAAGTCTGGACCGGCCAATCTCGAGGAAATCCGCAGCACTCTAGACGGGCTCGGTCTCGGCGAAGTGCAGGTGCAATCCTTCGGCGCCGACGACGACGTCCTAATCCGCATCGCTCGCCAGGAGGGCGGAGACGAGGCGCAGACCGCCGTGGTCGGCAAGGTCCAGGCTGCGTTCGGTGACAGCGTCGACTATCGCCGAACCGAAGTGGTCGGACCGCGCGTCTCCGGCGAACTGGCCGAGAACGGCATCCTGGGCATTATCTCGGCCCTGGCCCTGATCATGGTCTACGTCTGGTTCCGCTTCGAGTGGCAGTATTCCCTCGGCGCGGTGATCGCCACGCTGCACGACGTGGTGATGACTGTCGGCTTTTTCGCCATTACGCAGGTGGAATTCAATCTGTCGTCGATCGCAGCCATCCTGACCATCGTCGGCTATTCGCTGAACGATACGGTCGTGGTCTACGACCGAATTCGCGAGATGCGGCGCAAGTACAAGCGTCTCAACCTCGTCGTCCTGCTCGATCTCGCCATCAACCAGACGCTGACCCGCACCACCAACACCGCGCTCACCACGCTCATCGCGCTGGCCGCGCTGGTGATCTTCGGCGGCGAGGTGATCCGCTCGTTCACCGCGTCGATGCTGTTCGGCGTGTTGATCGGCACCTATTCGTCGATCTTCATCGCAGCGCCGATCCTGATCTTCCTCGACCCGCAGTTGGCCGGCGACAAATCGGCAAAAAAGGTCGAGGATGACGGCGAGGAGGCCGCCGAACCGGCGTGAGTTCGGGCGTATCTCCGCGGGAGCAACGCCGATGAAACTGTTCGGGCCGCGAAGCCGCCCCCTGGAACGGCGCGAGCAGCACCTGCCGGAGCAGTTGCCGGTCGATGCCTACGGCAACGGCGGCTTCCGCTTCGGCGGCATGTCGCACCGCGGATCGATTCTGATCCTGCCGTCCGGCGTGCACGGCTGGTCCGCCGTCGCGCCGGCCGACATCACCGCCGACAGTCTCGCTCAGGTTCTCGAAGAAGCCGCCGATGTCGACATGCTGCTGGTCGGCACCGGACGCGACCTCGTTCCCGTCAAGCGGGAGGTTGCCGAGGCGTTGCGCGAACGCGGCATCAAACACGAGGCGATGTCGACCGGCGCCGCCGTTCGCCTGTTCAACGTCATGCTCGACGAGCGGCGCAAGTTCGCCGCCGCCATTCTGGCCGTCGACTGATGGTTCCTGCTGCCCGCCTCGAAGACGCCTACCGCTACTGCGACGATCTCGTTCGCGACCATGACCGCGATCGCTGGCTGGCCGACGGATTGCTTTCCGAGCAAAAGCGCCGGCATGCCCTGGCCATCCATGCCTTCTCCTATGAGGCCGCGCGCATCCGCGAAACCATTCACGAGGCGATGCCCGGCGAGATTCGCCTGCAATGGTGGGTCGATGCCATCGAGGGTGAGGCGCGCGGCGACGTCGCCGGCCATCCGGTGGCGGCGGCGCTGATCGATACCATCCGCCGCTTCTCGCTGCGCCGGTCGGGCTTCGTCAATCTCCTGGAAGCGCGCCGCTTCGACCTTTACGACGACGCCATGCCGACGCTCAACGACTTCGAAGGTTACGCCGGCGAGACGGCGTCGGTGCTGTTCCTCGAAGTGGCGCAGGTGCTTTGCAACGGCGCCGATCCGCAGGCGGCCGACGCCGCCGGCCACGCCGGCGTCGCCTATGCCCTGACCGGATTGATGCGGGCGCTGCCGATCCACGCGCGCCGCAATCAGGTCTACCTGCCCGCCGACCTCCTGAAAGCCGCGGGGATGGATCCGGACGACCTGCGTCACGGTCGCAAGGCCGAACAACTGGCCGGCGTTCTCGCCGATCTCAGGGAGCACGTCGCCGGACATCTCGACAAGGCGCTTGCCGCCCTCGCGGCGGCGGATCCGCGCACCAGGCCGGCCTTCCTGCCGCTCGCCTTCGTCAGGCCCTACCTGAAGGCGCTCGCCAAGGCGCAGCCCTATGGTCCGGTGGCCGAGCTGGCGAACTGGCGGAAGCCGCTGATCCTCTGGCGGTTCGGCCGGCGGCTTTAGCCCCTGGCGCTGGCCTCTACGAGGCCGATCAGTCCCTTCAGCATGTCGATCGGCTCCGGCGGGCAACCGGGGATGACGAGATCGACCGGGATCACCGCCGACACCGATCCGATCACCGCGTAGCTCTTGCGGAACACGCCGCAGCCGGCGGCGCAGTCGCCGACCGCCACCACCCACTTGGGAGCCGGCGTCGCCGCGTAGGTGCGTTCGAGGCCCTCGCGCATGTTGGCCGTCACCGGCCCGGTCACCATCAGCAGGTCGGCATGGCGCGGCGAGGCGACGAAGCGCAAGCCGAAGCGCTCGACGTCGTAGTAGCTGTTGTTGAGGGCGTGGATTTCCAGTTCGCAGCCGTTGCACGAGCCGGCGTCGACCTCGCGGATCGACAGGCTGCGGCCGAGCCGCGCCTTCGCGGCCACGCCGAGCCGCTCGGCCAGCGCCTCGATTTCGGCGTCGGCGACCGTCGGCGACCCTTCGGTCACCGGCCGTCGGAACAGGCCTTCGAGCAGCATTCTACGCATGATCGGTCATCCGCATCAGAGATCGTGCCCGGAATAGGAACAGTTGAACGACTTGTTGCACAGCGGGAAGTCGGCGACGATGTTGCCCTCGATCGCCGCCTCCAGGAGCGGCCATTGGAAGACCGACGGGTCGCGCACGGCCCCCCGCAGCACGCGGCCGGTTTCGTCGGTCCTGAGCCAGACCAGCACGTCGCCGCGGAAGCCCTCGACCATGGCGAGCCCCTCGGTGGCGCTGTCGCGCGGCTCATGGGCAAGGCCGCCGGCCTGTGGCACCCGCCGCTCGCGCAACGCCGGTGCCAGCGGATAGGCGATCGGCCCGGCCGGCAGCCGGTCGACGATCTGCTCGATCAGTTCGAGGCTCTCGTAGACCTCGTCGATGCGCACCCAGATGCGGGCGTCGACATCGCCGTCTTCCCGCGTCGCCATCTTGAAGTCGAGGTCGCCGTAAGGCGGATAGCCCGGTGCCTTGCGGGCGTCGAAGGCGCGGCCCGAGGCGCGGCCGACCGGCCCGCCGGTCCCGAAACGGCGGGCAAGCTCCGGCGTAAGATGGCCCGTGGCGACGGTGCGGTTCTGCAGCGACGCGGTATTGTCGTAGAGTTCGACCAGGCGGGGGAAGCGCTGGCGAATGCGCGCGGTCAGCGCCTTGATCGGCGCGGCATCAGACAGGTCTGAGGCGACGCCGGCCGGAACGATGCGGTCCATCATCAACCGGTGGCCGAAGGCGACCTTGGACGCGCGCAGCACCTCTTCGCGCAGCATGCCGCAGTGAGCCAGCATCAGCGCGAAGGCGGCGTCGTTGCAGATGGCGCCGATGTCGCCGAGGTGGTTGGCGAGCCGTTCGAGTTCGGCCATCAGCGCGCGCAGCCAGACCGCCCGCTGCGGCACGGCGACGCCCAGCGCCGCCTCGGCCGCTCTGGCGAAGGCCAGGGAATAGGCCACCGTGCTGTCGCCGGACACGCGGGCGACCACCTTGGCCGCCGCCTCCAGCGTCGTGTCCGCCAGCAGCCCCTCGATGCCCTTGTGGACATAGCCGAGCCGCTCCTCCAGCCGCACGACGATCTCGCCGTTGGCCGAGAAGCGGAAGTGGCCAGGCTCGATGATGCCGGCGTGCACCGGGCCGACGGCGATCTGATGCAGCGGCGGCCCCTCGGCCTTCAGGAAGGGGTAGGGCGCGCCATCGGCCGGCACCTTGTCGGCCGCGCCGAGCGGAGCACGGACGCCCCAACGGTCGTGGTCGAGCCAGCGGCGGTCGTCCGGCATGCCCTCCGGGATGAGGCCGTGGAGATCGGCGATCGCCCGTTCGAGGCGCTGGGCCGGCGGGTGCGTCAGGCCGACCGACGGGAAACGGCCGTCGGGGGCCGCGAGCGTCAGCACCATCAGCGCGCCATCCTCGTCGTCGAGCACCGCCATGTGCACGGCGCCGGGCTCGGCCCACAGGCCGGCCAGGGTGGCGTTGCCGGCGGCGATCGCCAGCGTCGCCTGGCGCCAGGTATCGGCGTCGACGGTGATGCGCGGCCAGGGCTTCTGCTCTTCGATGGTCAGCGCGGCGTTGAGAAGGGCGGTGCGGAGCGTGCTCATGGTTTCATCCCAGCATGCGCGCGACGTTCTGGAACCAGGCGACCAGCGGCCCCGGCAGGTAGAGGCCGGCGATCAGCACCAGAACGAGATGGACGATCAGCGGCAGCATCGACGGCCGCCGTCCGGCGTCGACGACGCTCGGCGACGGCTTGCCGAAGGCGATGCCGGTGAGCCGCCAGACGAGAGCGCCGAAGGCCAGGAGCAGGCCGAACACCAGCGGTATGGCCAGCAGCGGCTCACGGGCGAAGGTGGAGCTCACCAGCAGGAACTCGCTGGTGAAGATGCCCATCGGCGGCAGGCCGGCGATGGCGGCGACGCCGACGACGAGGCTCCAGCCGAGCGTCGGGTGGCTCTCGGTGAGGCCGCGGATGTCGGCGATCTTCTGCGTCCCCTTCACCTGCGCCACCTGGCCGACCGCGAAGAAGATCGCCGACTTGGTCAGCGAATGCATGGTCATGTGCAGGAGGCCGGCGAAATTGGCGAGCGGTCCGCCCATGCCGAAGGCGAAGGCGATGAGGCCCATGTGCTCGATCGACGAGTAGGCGAACAGCCGCTTGATGTCGCGCCGGAGGTACAGCATGAAGCCGGCGAAGATCAGCGACACCAGGCCGAGCGTCACCAGGAGAGGCCCGGGCGCCACCGCGAAGGGATTGGCGGCGAGCAGCATCTTGAAGCGCAGGAGCGCGTAGAGCGCCACGTTGAGCAACAGGCCCGACAGCACCGCCGAGATCGGCGTCGGGCCCTCGGCATGGGCGTCGGGCAGCCAGGCGTGCAGCGGCGCCAGGCCGACCTTGGTGCCGTAGCCGAGCATCAGGAACACGAAGGCGACGTTGAGCAGCTCCGGGCTGAGGGCAGCGGCGTTGGCGATCAGCGTCGTCCACACCATGGCGTCGTGGCCCTCGCCGATCACCGGCCGGGCGGCCATGTAGATCAGGATGGTGCCGAACAGGGCGAGCGCGATGCCCACCGATCCCAGGATGAAGTATTTCCAGGCCGCTTCCAGCGCCGCCTGCGTGCGGTAGAGGCCGACCATCAGCACGGTGGTCAGCGTGGCGAGCTCGACCGCCACCCACATCAGGCCGACGTTGTTGGCGGTCAGCCCGAGGTTCATCGAGAAGCTGAGCGCCTGGTACATGCCGTGATAGAAACGGATGTAGCCCGGCTTCAGCCGGCCGATTTCGATCTCGTGGCCGATATAGCTCGCCGAGAAGATCGACGTGGTGAAGCCGACGAAAGTGCCGAGCACGATGAAGACGACGTTGAGGTCGTCGACGAACAGGAAGCTCACCGTCGGATCGGGCCGCTCGACGAGCAGCGTCAGCGCGAACAGGAACGTGAGGCCCGAGGCCAGCATGTTGACGCGGGCGCCGAGCCGGTATTGCGGGATCAGCGCCAGGATAAACGCGGCGACGCCGGGCACCACCAGCACGGCGTCGATGGGGGCGAAGGGCAGGAGATGCAGTAACGCGCTCATTCCCGACCCTCCCGGAAGTCGTCGAGGGCCTGGGTGTCGATGGTGTCGAAGCGTTCGCGGATGCGGAACAGGAACACGCCGATGACGATGAAGGCGACCAGCACCGAGAAGGCGACGGAGATTTCCACCACCAGCGGCATGCCGCGGGCGCCGGTGGCGGCCAGCACCAGACCGTTTTCGAGGCTCATGAAGCCGACGATCTGGCTGATGGCGTTCTGGCGCGTCACCATCATCAGCAGGCCGAGCAGGATGACCGACAGGGCCAGCGCCAGGTCTTCGCGGGCGATCGGGTCGGCCTCGGCGGCGGCCGGCAGCATGACCACCATGGAGAGGGCGACGAGGCCGATGCCCATCAGCATGGTCGGGCCGATGCCGCCCACCGTCTCGATGTCGCGGTGGACGCCGAGCCGCACCACCATGTGATGCAGCGCCACCGGGATGATGATCGCCTTCAGGATCAGCGCGATGGCGGCGGTGACGAACAGATGCGGCGCCGACTGGATATAGGCCTGCCAGGCGACCGACAGCGACAGCACCACGGCGTGCGCCGCGAACACGTTGAGCAGGCCGAGGATGCGGTTCTGGTAGAGCATCATGAAGCTCACCAGCACCATGCCTCCGGCCAGAAGATGCGCGGCGTCGAGGGAAAAGCGCTCCATCAGAAGCTCCGCGAAACGAACAGCAGCAACGTGCCGAGGAAGCCGAGCATCAGCGCGCCGCCGACGAATTCGGGCACGCGGAACACCCGCATCTTAGCGATCGCCGTCTCGAACACCACCATCAGGAAGCCGCCGACGGCGAGCTTGCCGACCCAGGTGACGACGCCCAGCGTCATGCCGAGGAGGCCGTCGTCCTGGCGGGCGATGCCCCAGGGCGTGAAGATGCAGGCGATCAGCGAAATGTAGAGCAGGAGCTTCAGCGCCGCCGCCAGCTCGATCACCGCCAGGTGGCGGCCGGAATATTCCAGCACCATCGCCTCGTGCACCATGGTGAGCTCGAGGTGCGTCGCCGGATTGTCGACCGGCACGCGGGCGTTCTCGGTCAGCGCCACGATGATCAGGCCGATCAGCGCCAGGCCGAGCGACACGCGCAGCGTGCCGTGATCGACCATGAACTCGGCCACCGTCGAGAGCTGCGTCGAGCCGGCGACCAGGGCCACGGTGAACACGATCATGATCATCGCCGGCTCGGCCAGCGTGGCGAACAGCATCTCGCGGCTCGATCCGATGCCGCCGAAGGCCGTTCCGATGTCCATGCCGGCCAGCGCCAGGAAGAAGCGGGCCGAGCCGAGCAGCGCGGTGATGGCGATGAGATCGGCTGCCCAGGAGAAATGCAGGCCGGCCGCGAAGGTCGGCACCAGCGCCGCCGCCACCCAGGTGGTGGCGAAGATCAGGTAGGGCGCGTTGCGGAACAGCCAGGAGGCATTGTCGGCCAGCACCGCCTCCTTGCGCACCAGGCGCAGGAGGTCGCGATAGGGCTGGAGGATGGACGGTCCCCGCCGGCGCAGCAGGCGCGCCTTCACCTTGCGCGTGAAGCCGACGAGGCCGGGCGCCAGCGCCAGCACCAGCACCATCTGGAGGCCCTGGACGAGAATGGCGAGGATCAGGCCCATGTTGCCACCAGAACGAGGAGGAGGACCAGCGCCGCAAAGACCAGGCTGAGGTAGCTGCGGATGGTCAGGAACTGCAGGACGTTGAGCCGCTCGGCCGCATAGAGCACGGCGCCTTCCAGCGGCTCGTAGATGAACTCCCAGATCAGATCGCGCAGAGACAGCGTCAGCCGGGCGGGCGCCAGGTCGCCGGGCGGCGGCATGGTCTGGCTGACCTTGGCCCGGAAGGCGATCGGCCCGAACACCCGGCGGACCGGCTGGGCGAAGCTGTCGGCGGTGTATTGCGTTGCCGGCGAGGCGTCGGGGAAGCCGCAATCCCAGGGCGGCGCGCGGCGCACGGCGCGCGAGGCGAAGTTATGGATGACGCGGATGGCCGCCCAGTTCGCCATCAGGATGAAGAAGAACACCAGGAAGCCGGAGTAGGAGCTGCGGCTCTCGGAGATCGGGATGATGGCGAGATGCGGCAGGAGCGGCTGCTTCGGCATGGCGCCGCCCACCAGCATCTGCGACACCGGCGACAGCGCATCGAGGAACGGTCCCGGGAAGATGCCGGCGACGAGGCAGACGGCGAGGAGGGCGTACATCGCCCTGATCTGCCAGCGGCCGACCTCCCGCGCCGTTTCGGCGGCCGGCGAGCGCGGCCGGCTCAGGAAGGTGATGCCGAAGGCCCGGACGAAGCAGGCGGCGGCCAGCGCGGCGGCCAGCGCCAGCATGGCCCCCGACGCCGGTATCAGGAAACGCAGCGCCCATTGCGGCAGGTCGGGGCTGATGAGGATCGCCTGCAGGATCAGCCATTCGGAGACGAAGCCGTTGAGCGGCGGCAGCGCCGAAATGGCGAGGCAGCCGCCGAGGAACAGGTAGGCGGTCTCCGGCATGCGGTGGACGAGGCCGCCGAGCTTCTCGATGTCGCGCTCGCCGGCGCCGGTGAGCACGTTGCCGGCGCCGAAGAACAGCAGGCTCTTGAACAGCGAATGGTTGAAGGCGTGGAAGATCGCGGCGGTGACGGCCAGCGCCGCCGCGCCGGCCATGTCGTTGGTCTTGAAGGCGAGGCCGAGGCCGAGGCCGATGAAGACGATGCCGACGTTCTCGACCGTCGAATAGGCCAGGAGCCGCTTGAGGTCGCGCTGCAGCACGGCATGCAGCACGCCGAGCACCGCCGATCCCGCCCCGAGGATCAGCACCACCACCGCCCACCACCAGGCCGGCTCGCCGGCAAGGTCGAAGACCACGCGGATGAAGCCGTAGACCGCCACCTTGGTCATCACGCCGGACATCAGCGCCGACACGTGGCTCGGCGCCGCCGGATGGGCCAGCGGCAGCCAGACGTGCAGCGGCACGAGGCCGGCCTTGGAGCCGGCGCCGAGCAGCATCAGCACCAGCACGAGCCCGGAGAGCCAGGGCGCGTGCCCGGCGGCCCGGATCGACGCGAAGGCATAGCCGCCGTCCGGCCCGGCCAGCAGGCCGAAGGCGAGCAGCAGCATCAGCGTGCCGAACGACGCCATCAGCAGGTAGACGTAGCCGGCGCGGCGGTTCTCGGCGTCGTGGTGGTGAGCCATCACCAGCGCCCAGGAACTGAGCGACATGAACTCCCAGGCGACGAGGAACCCGAAGGCATCGGCCGACAGCACCACCAGGTTCATGCCGGCGAGGAAGGCCGGATAGAACGGCAGGACACGGCCCGGCTCCTCCTCGTGGGCGCCATAGCCGATGGCGTAGAACGACGCCACCACGGCGCCGAAATCGACGATGACGAGGAAGGCGGCGCCGAGCGGATCGAGGGCGAAATGCGCGCCGATCCACGGCAGGCCGATCGGCAGGTGAACGTTGCCCTGGAAGGCGCTGCCGCCCAGAAGCGCCAGGAGGCCCGAGAGGAGCAGCACGGCGGCGAAGGCGAGGCTCGCGCCGTAGACGGCGGGCGTCGCCCAGTTGACGCGCCGGGCCACGAGGATCGGCGCCGCCACGGCAACGCCGGCGAGGCCAGCGATACTCAGAAGGGCCGCTACGATCGGCATTGTCACGTTCGTTCCCCAGACGGGTTTCGGGCCGCTTTGGGCGGCTTCATGAGGCCAACGCGCGGCGATGCGCGCGCATCCGCCCGTTGAGGGCGTCGATCGACGCCGGTGAACCCGCTCCGAGCGGTGCGGGAGCCGCGATCCCGGCGCGACCGGTGTCGGCGTCGGACGAGGCGGCTGTCATGGAAGACTCAAGGATTGGCCGGGAGCATAGCGGCTCGCCGACGCCACCGAAATTATTTGTTGGTATTCAATCCTTTCAGATCGGCCGACGCCGCGCCGCTGTTGCACGGATGTCGCGGCGACGCCGGTCAGCAGATGCGCGGCAACTGCTCGCCGGCCAGCCAGTCGACGATGCGGCCGCCGCCGAAGCCGGTGGTCATCTGCACGAAGCGCTGGTCGTCCTCGACCGCCTCGCCGATGATCGCCGCGTCCGCCCCCAGCGGATGCGACCGCATGGCCGCCACCAATGCCTCCGCCGCCTCGGCCGCCACCACGGCGACGAGCTTGCCCTCGTTGGCGACGTTGAGCGGATCGAGGCCCAGGAGCTCGCAGGCGGCGGCGACCTGCCGCTTGATCGGGATGTGGTCCTCGACGATGCGGAAGCCGACGCCCGACTGGTGGGCGAGCTCGTTGAGCGTCGCCGCGAGTCCGCCGCGCGTCGGATCGCGCATCAGCCGCAAATGCGGGCCGGCCGCCGTCACCATCGCCTCGACGAGGCCGTTGAGCGGCGCGCTGTCGGACAGGATTTCCGTCTCGAAGGTGAGGTTCTCGCGGCTCGACATGATGGCGACGCCATGGTCGCCCATCGAGCCGGAGACGATCACCCTGTCGCCGGGCCGCGCCCGATCGCCGGACAGCGCGAGGCCGTCCGGCACCACGCCGACGCCGGCCGTCGAGATGAACACGCCGTCCGCCTTGCCGCGGTCCACCACCTTGGTATCGCCGGTGACGATCAGCACGCCGGCCGCCCTGGCCGCCGCGCCCATCGAGTCGGCGATGCGCTTCAGGTCGCCGAGCGGAAAGCCTTCCTCGATGATGTAGCTCGCCGACAGATAGAGCGGCTTCGCCCCGGCCATGGCGAGATCGTTGACCGTGCCGTGGACGGCCAGCGAGCCGATATCGCCGCCCGGAAAGAAGATCGGCGACACCACATAGCCGTCGGTGGTCATCACCATGCGGCCGCCGGCCGGCGTCGGGAAGCTCGCCTGGTCGTTGCCCTGTTCGAGCAGCTCGTTGCCGAAGGCGTCCTTGAAGATCGCCGCGATCAGCTCGGCCATGGCGCGGCCGCCGGCGCCGTGGCTCATGTCGACGCGGCCGGCCTTCAGGTCGAGCTTGCGGCGGAAGGTCTTGCTCATGCGCTTTTCCTGAGGCCGGCGTCGGTCTGGTGATGGCGGAAGCGGCCGTAGGTCCAGTGGGCGGCGCAGGCGCCTTCCGACGACACCATGCAGGCGCCGGTCGGCGTCTCCGGCGTGCAGACGGTGCCGAACAGACGGCAGTCGGCCGGCCGTTTCTGACCGCGCAGGATGGCGCCGCATTCGCAGGCCGGATTGTCCTCGGCCGGCTGCGTCTCCACGGTGAAGCGCTTCTCAGCGTCGTAGAAGGCGTAGGCGTCCCTGAGCTTCAGCGCGCTCCGCGGCACGACGCCGAGGCCGCGCCATTCGAAGCTGTCGCGCAGCTCGAACACCTCGTCGCAGAGGTCGATGGCGACGGGGTTGCCCTCCGTCCTGACGGCGCGGATATACTGGTTCTCCACCTCGGCCCGCTGCTCGTTGACCTGCCGCACCAGCATCAGGATGGCGTACATCACGTCCAGCGGCTCGAAGCCGGCGATCACCACCGGCTTGCGGTAGTCGCGGGCGAACACCCGGTAGGGCTCCATGCCGATGATGGTCGAGACGTGCGATGGCCCGACGAAGCCCTCGATGGCGATCGGCGGCTCGTCCGGCGTCGGCGTCCTGTCGAGGATGGCCCGCATGGCGACCGGCGTCAGCACGTGGTTGCAGTAGATCGAGAAGTTCTTCAGATCCTTGGCTTCGGCCGTCTTCAGCGCCACGGCGGTCGGCGGCGTCGTCGTCTCGAAGCCGATGGCGAAGAACACCACCTGCCGCTCGGGATTGGCCTCGGCGATGCGGATGGCGTCGAGCGAGGAATAGACCATGCGGATGTCGGCGCCGGCCGCCTTGGCCTTCATCAGGCTGAGGCCGCCGGAGGCCGGCACGCGCATCAGGTCGGCATAGGTGCAGAGCGTCACCTCCGGCCGCCTCGCCAGACGGATGGCGTCGTCGATGCGGCCGATCGGCAGCACGCAGACCGGGCAGCCGGGGCCGTGGATCATCCTGACGTTCTTCGGCAGCAGGTCCTCGATGCCGTAGCGGGAGATCGCGTGGGTATGACCGCCGCAGAACTCCATGAAGGCGTAGGAGCGATCGGGCCGCACCTCCGCGGCGATGGCGGCGGCGAGCGCACGCGCCTTGTCGCCGTCGCGATATTCGTCGACGTATTTCATCGGGCAGCTCCCACGGCAAGCGGCACGCCGCGCGCTTCATCGAGCAGATCGAGCGTCCGCCGCGCCTCGTCCGGATCGACCTTGGAAAGAGCGTAGCCGACGTGGACGATGACGTAGTCGCCGACGGCGACGTTCTTGACCAGCGCCACGGAAATGGTCATCGACACGCCGTCGAGGCTGATCTTGGCCATGTTGTCGGGCAGAAGCTCGGTGACGAGGGCGGGAACGGCAAGACACATGGGTCAGATCTCCGAGAAGGCTCGGCGGGCGAGGACGGCCTGCCCGAAGGAAAGGCCGCCATCGTTGGCCGGCAGGCGCCGGGCGAGGAGGGGGGTAAGGTCGGATTTGGCGAGCGCCGCCGAAAGCCCTTCGGCCAGCACGCGGTTCATCAGGCAACCGCCGCCGAGCGCGACCGACCCGAGGCCGGTCGTCGCGGCGCCATGGCGGGCGAGGGCGGCGAGCCCGTCGACGAGCGTGCCGTGAAACAGCGACGCGCCGGTGTGGGCATCCGGTCGGATGACGGCGAAGTGGGCGAGAAGCGGCGCGAACGACAGAACGCCGTCCGCGAGCGCGAAGCCATCGGCCAGCGCCACCGGCTCGTCGACCAGCGCCTCCAGCTCCATCGCCGCCTGTCCCTCGTAGTCCTGCACGGCGCGCACGCCGAGCAGCGCCGCAACGGCATCGAACAGCCGGCCGAGCGAGGTGGTGGCGAGCCGGTCGGCGCCCGAGGCGACGCGGCCGGCGATCGGCCCGACCAGCGGCCGATCGGGGAAGAAGGTGGCTGCGAGATCGGCCCGACCGAGAGCGGCGAGCGCCCCGGCGCCCATCCGCCACGGTTCGCGGGCGGCGCGGTCGCCGCCGGGCAGCGGCAGCGGTGCCAGATGGCCGAGGCGGCGGTGCGCCGCGCCCTCCACCAGCAGCAGCTCGCCGCCCCAAGCGCCGCCGTCATCGCCGAGGCCGTGGCCGTCGAGGGCAAGGCCGAGCGCCGGACCCTCATGTCCCGCCTCCGCCGCCACGGCCGCCACATGCGCGACGTGGTGCTGGACACGGACGACGGGCAGGCCGAACGCTTCGGCCATCTGGCTGGAGCGATAGTCGGGATGGAGATCGCAAGCCACCAGCTCCGGCTGGACGCCGACGATGTCAATGAGATGCTGGATCGTCTCGCGGTAGAATTTCAGCGTCTCGGCGGTATCGAGGTCGCCGACGTGCTGGGAAACGAAGGCCTCGCGGCCGCGCGTCAGCGTCACCGTGGCCTTGAGATGGGCGCCGAGCGCCAGCGTCGCCGGTCCGTCTTCGGCAAGGGCGATCGGCTCGGGCACATAGCCGCGCGCCCGGCGCAGCAAGCTCGGCGCGCTGGCGATCACCTGGGCGACGCTGTCGTCGGCGCGTACGACGATGGCGCGGTCGTGGGTGACGATCAGGTCGGCGATGCCGGCGAGGCGGCGGGTGGCGTCGGCATCATCGACCACCAGCGGCTCGCCACCGGGATTGGCCGAGGTGGCGACCAGCACGAAATCGTTGGCGGCGTGCGGATCATGGCCGGCGAAATCACGGCCGGCCAGCGCCGCGAACAGCAGATGGTGGACCGGCGCATAGGCCAGCATGACGCCGACGCGGCGAAGACCGGGCGACACGGCCGGCGCCAGCACGCCGGGTTTTGCCCGCATCAGCACGATCGGCCGGGCGACCGACGAACAGAGCGCCTGCTCCTGCGGCGACGCCTCGGCGACCGCAGCGATCGAGGCGGCGTTGGCCAGCATCACCGCGAAGGGCTTGAATTCGCGCGCCTTCCTCGTCCGGAGCGCCGCGACCGCCTCGGCATTACGACCATCGCAGATGAGATGGAAGCCGCCGATGCCCTTCAGCGCCACGATACGGCCGGCCCGGATCGCCGCGGCGATCTCCGGAATGGGATGGCTGAGCTTCGGCCCACAGGCGGGACAGGCGACCGGCTCGGCGTGGAAGCGCCGGTCGCGCACGTCCTTATAGGCAGCGGCGCAGTCCGGGCACATCGGAAAATCGGCCATCGACGTCTGCCGCCGGTCGTAGGGCAGGCGGCGGGTGATGGTGTAGCGCGGACCGCAATGGGTGCAGTTGACGAAGGGGTAGGCGAAGTAGCGGCTCGCCGGATCGAACAGCTCGGCGAGGCAGGCGTCGCAGGTGGCGGCGTCGGCGACGATGCGCGTCGTCGTCTCGCCGCCGAGGCTCTCGCGGATGACGAACTCGTCGCCGCCGGCGAGCGGAAGTTCCGCGCGCTGAACCGTGTCGATGCGGGCGAGCGGCGGCGCCTCCGACGTCAGGCGCCGCACGAATTCCTCGACGCGAGCGCCCTCGACCTCGATGGTGACGCCATCGGCGCCGTTGCGGACGTAGCCGGCAAGGCCGCACTCGGTGGCGAGCCGATGCACGAACGGCCGCATGCCCACGCCCTGCACGGCGCCGTTCACCTTCAGGAAGAGGCGCGCCGCGGGGGCGAAGGCGTCGGGGGCGGGCACGGCGGTCATCGTCTCGTCAGGCCCGAACGACGGCGGCGGCGCGGGAAAGGGCGGCGCGCGCCTCGATCCAGGCATAGAAGGCGGCCATGCCTTCGCCGGTCTCTGCCGAGACCACCAGCGTCTGGAGATGCGGATTGACCCTGAGCGCGGCCGCCAGGCACTTGCCGACATCGAATCTCAGATGCGGCAACAGATCGGCCTTGTTGAGGAGCAACAGGTCGGCGACGGCGAACATGTCGGGATATTTCAGCGGCTTGTCTTCCCCTTCGGTAACCGACAGCACCACGACCTTGTGCGCTTCCCCAAGGTCGAAGCCGGCCGGGCAAACGAGATTGCCGACGTTCTCGATGAACAGCAGGCCGCCCGGCTCGGACCTGATGTCGTCGAGCGCGGCGCCGACCATGCCCGCTTCGAGGTGGCAGCCCTTGCCGGTATTGATCTGAACGGCGCGGGCGCCGGTCGCCCGGATACGCTCGGCGTCATTGTCGGTCTGCTGGTCGCCTTCGATGACGGCGATCGGAAACTTCGCCTTGAGGTCTTCGATGGCGCGGACCAGCAGCGTCGTCTTGCCCGAACCGGGCGACGACATCAGGTTGAGCGCCAGCGTGCCGGTGGCTGCGAGGCGGGCGCGGTTCTGCCGCGCGGCGTCGTTGTTCCTGGCGAGAATATCGCGCTCGATGCGGATCACCCGCTCGCCGTCGACGCCGGGCTGATGCACGGCGGCCAGCGGCGCCGCATGCACATGGTGATGATGCCCGTGATCATGGGCATGCCCATGGTCATGAGAATGCTCGTGCGAATGATCGTGGTCGTGATGGTCGTGATCATGATCATGCGGGTGATCATGGTCATGCGCATGGCCGTGCAGTTCCGCCGGTGTCTTGCCGTTGATCCGGTAGCCGGTGCCGCCCGAGCCGCAGCCGCAATCCTTGCACATCACTCCACCTCCAGTTCGCGCAGCCTGAGCTCGTCGCCTTGCGTCATCTGCACGTGGCGGCGCCCGCAGTCGGGGCAGGCGCCGAAGTGTTCGGTCATCGGCACCGTCTTAGCACAGTCGAGGCACCAGCCACTGCCGGCAACGCGCTCGACGACCAGCCTTGCATTCTCCGCAAGGGTGCCGCGGCTGACGGCGGAAAAGCAGAAAACCAAGGCGTCGGGATCGACGTGGCCGAGCACGCCCACCTCGACAATCACCGCCCGAATCCGCGCGGCGCCGTTCTTCCTCGCTTCCTCGACGGCGATCTCGACCACCGCCTCGCAAAGCGACATCTCATGCATCGGCCGGCCCTTTCGGGACGACGTCCACCGCAACACAGGGAGAGAATTGCGCCGCCAGCCGGGCGATCGCCGTCACGGTATCGCCGTCCGGCCGGAACCCTGCGAGGGCGCGCGCAAACGGTCCATCGGGATGGAAGTTCCATTCCGTGGGAGCGACGACGCGGGCGTCTCGGAGCCGTCCATCTCCTTGCACCACGGCAAAATAATATAACCTGCCGCGTGGACTTTCCACTGAGGCGTATCCCGTATTGGTCTGCGTCCGGCTTGCGGCGAGCCAGGCGGTGAAATCCCGGTCGTTACCGGCGCCGTTCAGGAGAATGCCGAGCGCCTCCTCCGCCTCGACGAGGCGGGCCGCATCGGTGGCGCCTGCCACCGATGCCGACCAGCCGAGGCGGACGGCCGGTCCGGTTTCCGGGTGCCGGCCGGGAAGAAACGGTCGAGAGGCAAAATCGGCGTCGCTCTCCAGGGCGGCCACGACGGCGGCATCGTCGTCGACGGTCAGCGCATCCGGCGGGGAGGGGTGTCCCGGCAGCGCCGGCAACCAGTCCGGCACCAGGCCGAAGGCCGTGCCGATGGTGCGGATATCGTCGCCGACGATACCTGTCCGCGCCGCCTTGCGCGCGGCGTCGAGGGCATCGCGCACGATCGGGAAGGCGGCGACCGGCGCGAGACGCACCAGTTCGCGCAGATGCTCGGCGATGCGCTCCGCCGCCAGACGAATCCGCCAGCGTTCCGCCTCCTCCCGTCCGATGGTGCGATTGCCCGCCGCCGCGGCGGCGAAAGTCAGCGCGGCGGCATGCGACACGCCGCAAACCGCGTTGACGAGGCCGACCGCCTCGACCGCCTGTTCGATTGGGCGGCCGGCAAAGCGCGAGGCCAGCGACAAGGGCCGCGCCGAGCCGATCGACGCCTCGGTGACCACGCCATCGGTCAGGGAGAACCGGACGGTGATCCGGCCGGGATCGAAGCCGCTCATTGCCCGCTCTCCGGCGCGCCGCGTCCGAAACCGAGAAGACGCCGGCGATCGAGGTTGATGGTCAGGGAATCGATTTCCGACGGCTCGGCGTCACGCAGCAGCTCGTCGAGCGCCGCGAAGGCGACCTCTTCGGCGGCTAGCTGATCGTCGAATGCGTCCATCGGCGAGAACAGCGATGCGGCACCGTAGCGGCTGCCGCCCTCCATCGACGCCACCACGAAATCGACGTCGCCGGCCGGCAGCTCCAGCCGCAGCGTGACACCGTCCGGCGGCAGCTCGATGCCGGGATCGGGCACGGCGACGACGTTCATGCACCAGGGCGTCACCACCGCGGCGAAGCGGAAGCGGCCGAAGCGCCGGACCGGCGTCGCCATGACGGCGAGCGCCGGATTGTGAACGGCAAGGCCGGCCATGCGGCCATCGACGGCCCGCCAGAAGCCTTCGAGGCGACCGGCGAGTTCCTCGTCATCGAGGCTGGACGCATCAGCGGTCATCGTCGATCCTCAGGAACTTGAGCTTCGGCCCGTCGCAGTTGGGGCAGCGCCAGTCGTCCGGCAGCACCTGAAAGGGCGTGCCCGGCGGCACCTCCGCCACGTCGTCGCCGATCGCCGGATCGTAGACCGTCCAGCAGACGCCGCACTCCCAGCGATCTCCAGGTCCGCCGGTCATCGGAAGTAGGCCTCGCCGATTTCGCGGAGACGGACGGCCGAGTCGCGGAAATCCTCGACGGCCGCCTGGGCGGCGGCGGGCACGTCGCCGATCTCGATGGTGTCGAGCAGGATGGCGTCCATGGCGTTGAAGAACTGTACCGACCAGACATTGTGGATCGCCGTCGCCTGGATGCGGCAACTGCCGTAGCCGCGCGAGACGATTTTCACCGGCCCGGTGCCGAGCCGGTCGACGAGAAGGTCGAGATCCTCCGGCAGCATGGGCATCAGCGTCAGGGAGACGACGTGGTTGGCCGCTCCGAACTTGTAATGCCCGGCACGGTCGGCGATCTCGGCCAGGACGGCCGGCGCGTTCATCACGCCTTGAGGCAAGGCTCCGAGGTCGAGGCGCGGCAGCGTCATCGCCGCGGCGCGGCGCACCGCCTGCGGCACGGCCGATACCTCGGCGTAATCGGCGAGGATCGCGTTGTCGGCGCCCAGGAAGCGGACGCGCCAGAGGCCGGCGAACACGCTTTCGACGATCTCCGCCACCACGCCGTCCGGCAGCGCCACCGTGGCCGCCACCTCGCCCTCGCCGAGGATTTCGCTCAGCAGCAAACGCTCGTCATCCGTGAGAGGAGCGAGATCGAACAGCAGCCCGGGCGCCGTCGCGGTCTGGCGTTCGAGGGCGTCCGCCATCTCCGGCAGGAGGCGTGCGACGCCGGGACAGCGGGCGATCAGCGCCTCGGCGTCGGTCGCCGCCAGGAAGGCGAGGGTGCCCGTACCGGTGGTTCGGCCGGGAGACGGGAAGTCCATCGTCATGCGTCGGCCCTCCGGACAGATGTGGTGACCTCGACGCGGCTCGGAGCGGAAAATGCCGGCGCATCCGGCCTCAGCGTCGCCCCGAGGCGATCGATATATTCGCTCCAGTCGCGGATGCGTGGCAACACGTCGAGCACGATAGGCCCGCCAAGCACGACCAAAGAGGGAAAGACCTCGACCCGGCAGCGTATCTTCAGCGCCGCCTCGGCCGAACGGGCGACCACGCCGGCCCGGAACCGGCCGGGAAAGGCGGCGATGAGCTCTGGCAGCACCACGGCGACGTCGCCGCTGTCGGCCCGCTGGTCGGGATCGCCGGTAAAGAACAGCAGCGCATGGTCCGGCTCGCCGGCGGCCGGCGCCAGGAAGGCATCGATGCTGTCGGCATCGACGACCGGCAGGCCGTGGCGGGCGGTGAGGGCGGCGATCAACGCGGACATGGTTGTTTCGTCCTCAGGTGCTCAGGCAGTTCCGGCTCGCGGTCGATCAGGTCGGCGAACAGGTGCTCGAAGGCTCGCCCTTCGCTCGCCGCCGCCAGGCCGTCGAGTGCGCGATCGATCGCCTCGGCCTCGTCCGCATCGAGTACCCGCACGGCGCTGTCGAGATGGACGAGCAGCCGCGCGCCCGCCGCCTGCCGGCCAACGAGCAGCGTCGACACGCGCCGCCGCTCGCCGTGCCGTTCGCAGACAGCGGAGAAGTCGTCGCCGTCGATGACGGTCATCGGCAGGCCGAGGCACATGGGTTGGCTCCCTTAACCGGCATCGACGCGCGGCCGCTCGTAGGCGGCCCGATCGATGTCATTGGCCAGCAGACCGTTTTCGGGCGGCAGGGGGTCCGCGCGCCGGGCCGGCGCGACGCCCCAGCCGGCGAGAACGTCGACGGCCGCCGCCAGCGCCGGCTCGATGCTCGCCGCCATCGGCCCCGTCAACGGGCCGCCCCAGTCCTCGAGGTCGAGCGGCTGGCAGCCGATCAACGCGATGTCGCGCGGCGGGCGGCCCAGGAGGTCGGCCGCCGACAGCACCTCCTGAAACCCGGTCTGATGCAGGCTCATCTTCTTGGCGCCGGTGAACTTCGGCACCTCGTCGCCCCGCACCACCTTCAGCGTGCCGGGCTTGAGGCCGTAGTCGATGGCGTCAAACACCAGGAGGCGCTCCGCCTCGGCGACACGGTTGACGAGATAGAGCCCCTGCGTGCCGCCGTCGAGCAGGTCGACGCCGTCCGCCATGGCATAGAGCCGGTGAAAGGCCTCGACGGCGCGGACGCCGAAGCCCTCGTCGGCCCAGAGGATATTGCCGATTCCCAACACCAGCACCGTCATGCGCTCAGCCCTCGCGCTCGTCGCGGAACTGCCGCTCGCCGGAGATCATGGTCGAGATCATGGTCTGCCGGCTCATGATATCCTCGCGCACCGCCGCGTAGATATGGATGATGGCGAAGATGACGATCACCCACATGCCGAGATGGTGCAGGGTGTGGACATCCTGTGAATTGGGCCAGATGTCGAACACCCAGCCGAAGAGCTTGGCCGGCCAGCTGTCGCGGCCGGCGCCCTCCGAATAGAGCGCGAAACCGGTGATGATCATGCCGAGATTGAACAGCGTGAACATCGCGAACATCGCCGTATGGGCCAGCGGGTTGTGGCCGATGTATTTGTAGGGCTCCTTCTCGAGGAACAGGTACCAGCGCGCCTCGCGAAGGACGCCCCGCCACCATGTCTTCTCCCAGACCGGCAGGTAGAAGATCTGGCGCGAGTACTTGTTGCCCCAGAAGGCCCAGAGGATGCGGGCGAGGAAGGCGACGGCCAGCACCTGCCCGGCGGCGAAATGGGCGAAGCGGATGTAGCCGAACAGGAAGCTGCCCGACGCCTCGCCCGGCATGGTCGGCGGCGGCGAGCCTATGAAATAGCCGGTCACCGCCAGAATGGTGATGCAGAGGGCGTTGCCCCAGTGCCAGAGGCGGACCGGCGCCTCGTAGACGTAGATGGACGGGCCGGTGACGATGACGTCGTCGCTGGCGTCCATCACGCCGGTGAGCATCTTCGCGTCGTGTGCCATGGCAATGCCCTCAGCGAACGGTGACGGTGGCCATGTCCTGGCCGTCTTCGCTCATCACATGGGTGGAGCAGGCAAGGCAGGGGTCGAAGGAGTGCAGCGTCCTCAGGATCTCCAGCGGCTTCTCGGGGTCGGCCATCGGCGTGTCGAGCAGCGCCGCCTCGAAGGCGCCGATGTTGCCGGCCGGATCGCGCGGGGAGCCGTTCCATGTGGTCGGCACCACCGCCTGGTAGTTGTCGATCTTGCCGTCCTTGATGCGGATCCAGTGGCCGAGCGCGCCGCGCGGCGCCTCGGTGAAGCCGACGCCCTTGGCCTCCTTCGGCCAGGTATCCGGCGTCCACTTGTCGGTGTTGGCAGTGGAGAGATCGCCGGCCTTGATGTTGGCCACCAGCTTGTCCTGGAAATAGCGGAGCTGATGCGCCGCCCACTGGCATTCGAGCGCCCGCGCCGCCGTGCGGCCGAGCGTCGAGAATAGCGCGGTGAGCGGCAGGCCGAGGTCGGTGAGCAGCCTGTCGACCGGCTCCTTGAACTCGGCCTTGCCCTGCGCGTAGCCGATGACGTAGCGGGCCAGCGGCCCGACCTCGACGGCGTGGCCTTTCCAGCGCGGCGACTTGATGAAGGAATATTTCGCCGCCTCGTCCAGCGCCTCGATGTTGGTCTTGGTGCCGCGGGCGTTGGGACCGAGCTCGAAATGCGGCTCGGTGACGCCGTCCCAGGGGTGCAGGCCGCGGGTCTCGTCGGGATATTTGTACCAGGAGTGGGTGACGAACTCCTGCACCTCGTCGGGGTCGGTCAGGTCGATCGGCTGGATGTCGTCGAGCTTGCCGTCGAGGATGACGCCGCGCGGCAGCTTCAGCGAGGCTTCCGAATAGTCGTTGGCGTGCTCGGGGATGTCGCCGTAGCTCATCACCGAGGTCGACGACAGGCCGCCGCCGTAGAGCCAGTCCTTGTAGAAGGAGCCGATCGCCTTGAGGTCGGGCAGGTAGACCTGCTCGGTGAAGGCGATCGTCTGGTCGATGATCGACGAGACGAGGTTGAGCCGCTCCATGTTGATGGCGCCGACCGCGCCGGTGCCGTCGACGTTGATCGGCGACGGCACGCCGCCCACCAGCCAGTTGGGATGCGGATTCTTGCCGCCGTAGACGGTGTGGATCTTGACGATCTCCTTCTGGAAGTCGAGCGCTTCCAGATAGTGGGCGACCGCCATCAGGTTGGCTTCCGGCGGCAGCTTGTAGGCGGCGTGGCCCCAGTAGCCGTTCTTGAACGGGCCGAGCTGGCCGCTTTCCACGAATTTCTTCAGCCGGCCCTGCAGATCGCGGAAATAGCCGGGCGAGGAAAGGGGCCAGTCGGAAATCGACTGGGCCAGCGCGCTGGTCGCCTTGGGATCGGCCGACAGGGCCGAGACGACGTCCACCCAGTCGAGCGCATGCAGGTGATAGAAATGCACGAGATGGTCGTGCACCTGCAGCGTCAGCTGCATGATGTTGCGGATCGAATTGGCGTTTTCCGGAATGTCGATGCCGAGGGCATTCTCGACGGCGCGCACCGAGGTCAGGGCGTGCGTGCCGGTGCAGACGCCACAGATGCGCTCGGTGAAGGCCCAGGCGTCGCGCGGATCGCGGCCCTTCAGGATCACCTCGATGCCGCGCCACATGGTGCCGGTGGAGACGGCGTTGCGGATGACGTTGTCGGCGTCGACGTTCACCTCGACGCGCATGTGGCCTTCGATGCGCGTCACCGGGTCGACGACGATGCGGCGGCCGGCGTTATCGAGCTTGAAGCCGTTGGGGGTTTCGATACCCATGGCGATATGTCCTGTGGCTGGTCAGGCCGGCGGGGCGCAAGGCGCCCGCGCGCCGGCTGTTACTGCTGGTCGTGCGGTTCGTTGCGGCGGTGGTGGTCGTGCTTGCTGGTCAGGCGCTTGACGGCGGTCGCCGCCGTGTGCACCGCCACGCCGGCCACCACGGCGCCGGCGGCGGCAAGGCCGATCTGGTCGGCCGTCGCCTCGACCCCGAACTGCCGGATGGTGGTCAGCCGGTCGTAGAACGAGCCCTTGTCCCAGAAGCCCTCTTCCGAGCAGCCGATGCAGCCGTGGCCCGACTGGATCGGGAAGGAGACGCCGCCGTTCCAGCGGACCGTCGAGCAGGCGTTGTAGGTGGTCGGCCCCTTGCAGCCCACCTTGTAGAGGCAGTAGCCCTTGCGCGCGCTGTCGTCGTCCCAGCTCTCGACGAACTGGCCGGCGTCGAAATGCGGCCGGCGGTAGCATTTGTCGTGGATGCGCTGCGAATAGAACATCTTCGGCCGACCCTGGCGGTCGAGCTCGGGCATCTTGCCGAAGGTGACGATGTAGCTGATGACGCCGGTCATCACCTCGGCGATCGGCGGGCAGCCCGGCACCTTGATGATCGGCTTGTCGCGGATCACCTTGTCGATCGGCACCGCCTGCGTCGGATTGGGCTTGGCGGCCTGCACGCAGCCCCAGGAGGCGCAGGCGCCCCAGGCGATCACCGCCATGGCATCGCCGGCCATTTCCCTGAGCTTCTCGACGAACGGCCGGCCGCCGTCGATGCAGTACATGCCGTCCTCGTTGAGCGGCGGATTGCCCTCGACGGCGAGGATATAGCCGCCCTTGTATTTTTCGCGGGTTTCCTGAAGGATTTCATCGGCCTGGTGGCCGGCCGCCGCCATGAGGGTGTCGTCGTAGTCGAGCGACACCATCGACAGGACGACGTCCTTGACCAGCGGATGCGCCGAACGGATGAAGCTTTCGGAGCAGCAGGTGCATTCAAGACCGTGCATCCAGATGACCGGAATGCGCGGCTTGGTCTCCAGCGCCCGCGCCATCTCGGTCGCCGCCACCGGGCCGAGCCCGAGGCTCGCCGCGGTCAGGTTGCAGAACTTGACGAAACTCCGCCGCGTGATCCCCTGCCGGCGGATCACGTCATAAAAGGTCTCGGTCGCCGAACCCATGCCATTCCCCCGAAAAGCGTGCCAACGCTCGAAAATGGCCGGTCGGACGGCTGAAATACATGCCGGCCCGCGACTCTCGAACATTAGCAAACGCTCATGCAGCTTATGCCCCAGTTCAGAATGGGTCCAGATCACAAATCGTAGTGATGACTACACGAGCCGGGTTTTCGCCGTTGAAATAAAGGGATAGGCTGGAGGCGACGAGGGCGGTCTACGTGTCTTGCCGTATGAAACCGACCCTGGCGCCGGCTTCAGGAGAGCGGGCCGGCCACAACCAAGAGGTAAAGCGATGCCCGTTACCATCTATGGAATCAAGAACTGCGACACCATGAAAAAGGCCTTTGCCTGGCTCGACGAGCACGGCGTCGCCTACAGTTTTCACGACTACAAGAAATCCGGCATCGCGGCCGACAAGCTCGCGAACTGGATATCGCGCGCCGGCGGCTGGGAGCACGTGGTCAACAAGAGCGGCCTCACGTTTCGCGGCCTGCCGGAAACCACCAAGGGAAGCCTCGACGACGAGCGCGCCATCGCCCTGATGATCGAGAAGCCGAGCATGATCCGCCGGCCGATCATCGAAGCCGACGGCGGCAAGCTGATCATCGGCTTTTCGGACGAATCGTTCGTCGCCAGCTTCGACCGGTCCAACCCCGCGCCCTGAGCGGCGCCGGGCGCCCGTCAGGTCCCGCAGAAGGTCGCCGCCACGCGTTCCTCGGGACGCGGTGGCGACGCGAGGTCGGCATCCTCCGGCCGATCCTCGAACGGGCGCGTCACCGCCTGCAGCAGACGAATGTAGGCGGAGCCGTCGCTTCCGTCGATGATGGCGTCGAGCGCCTTCTCCACCTGATGGTTGCGCGGAATGATCGCCGGATTGACCGCCCGCATCGCCGCCGCGGCTTCGCCGGCAGAGCGGCTGCCCGCTGCCAGCCTTTGCCGCCAGCTCGTCAGCCAGGGCTCGACGCCGGCATTCCCGCCGAACAGCGACAGGAAGGGTTCGGTATCCGCCTCCGGATCGACGAGATCGGCGAGGCGGCGGAAGGCGAGGGTAAAGTCGGCCCGCCCCATCTGCATGACGGCGAGCAGGCCGGTCACCAGGTCGCGGTCGCCCGGCCGCTCGTCGGCGATGCCGAGCTTTTCCAGGAAGCGGCCGAAATAGGCGGTCTCGAATTCACCGGCGAAGCCGCTCAGCCGCTCCACCACCAGCTCGACCGCCTTGTCGCGGTCGTCCGAGAGCAGCGGCAGCAGGCACTCGCCGAAGCGGGCGAGGTTCCACTGGGCGATCTGCGGCTGCCGGCCATAGGCGTAGCGACCCTGGCGGTCGATGGAACTCAGCACCATGGCGGGGTCATAGGCATCTAGGAAGGCGCAGGGGCCGTAATCGATGGTCTCGCCGGAAATCGCCATGTTGTCGGTGTTCATCACGCCATGGACGAAGCCGACCGACAGCCAGAGGGCGATCAGTCTCGCCTGCCGCCGGACGACGCTTTCGAACAAGGCGGCATAAGGCGCGTCCGTCCCGGCAATCTCCGGGTAGAGCCGCTCGATCACGTAGTCGGCGAGGCGGCGGATGCCGTCCTCGTCGGAGCGGTGGGCGAAATACTGGAAGGTGCCGACCCTAACGTGGCTCGCCGCGACGCGGGTCAGCACGGCGCCAGGCAGCGGCCGTTCCCGCAGAACCGTCTCGCCGGTCGCCACCGCGGCGAGCGAGCGCGTCGTCGGAATGCCGAAGGCCGCCATCGCCTCGCTGACGAGATACTCGCGCAGCACCGGCCCCACCGCCGCCTTGCCGTCGCCGCGCCGCGAGAACACCGTACGGCCGGAGCCCTTCAGTTGCAGGTCCAGGCGCCGGCCGTCACGGGCGACCACCTCGCCGAGCAACACCGCCCGGCCGTCGCCGAGCGCCGGCACGAACTGGCCGAACTGGTGGCCGGCATAGGCGAGGGCGATCGGGTCGGCGCCGGCCGGCACCGCCGCGCCCGACAATGCGGCGACGCCCTCGGGCGAGGCGAGCGCCTCGGCGTCGAGGCCGAGTTCCCCGGCCAGCGTCGTGTTGAGCACCAGGAGCCCCGGCGACGGCGCCACCTCGGGACGCACGCGCTCGTAGAAACGGGCGGGCAGGCGGGCATAGCTGTTGTCGAAGGCGATGGAGAGCGGCAAGAACGGCTCCTCGAATCCCGACCGCAAGCGACGGTCTCGGCAACGTGGGGCGGTCACCGGACAATTGGCCGGCTCATATATACTCTACGTAGAGTTCTGGATAAGGCGGTGCAAGAGCCTGCCTATCCGGATCCATTGACCGGCGCGCCCGGGCACCACCAGCCTGATTCCAATAGAAACAATAGATTGCGACCAGTTTCTCAATTGAAAAATGAGCATACGAACAAATCAAATCCTCAAATATAAGGTGAAAAACACGAATCAACGCATTGATATATAAAGGGGAATTATAATCGACCATAGACGGCCTCTGCTTCACGACCTTCTCGATGGGAACTCGGGCATTCCCCGACCAACTTCCGGATTTGCCCGTCCAAGGCAGGCATGTCTCGGCCGAGTCTTCTTCGGCCGGCAAGCACTTTTGGGGCGCGATCAGAGAATCGCCGCCCGGTCGAACCGGCGCAATGCGAGCCGGAAAGGTTATCCGCGCCGACCCGCGGCCCGGGCCGCACCAGGCATCAGCATTGCCATCCGATTTTGGCCGCCACTGCCTGTGATGATTCCGCAACAGCGCAGTCAAACTCGCGGAAGCAGAATTCATTAGGCATAAATTGCCCCTATTCAGCCATAAACGAACCTGACCTTATCGCTGTAAAACAAGCGTGGGAAAGCGTGGCGTGGCCGTTGCCACGTGGCTGATGTTCTCACGGAGGTTCGTGGGATGGGCGCGATGCTCCTGGCATCGCCGACCGGAAAGCGGGCGGGGCGGAACGCCGAGAGTGAACATGTCGGGTGTCTGTGTCAGAAATGTCTGCAAGGTCTCCGTCGCCCTGTCGCTGGGGGTGATGTTCGGCTCGCAGGCCTTGGCCTTCGATCCGCAGGCCGCCACGAAGCAGGATGCGTGCTGCGATGCCGCGACCATGTCCACCTTGCGCGAAGCGACCCGAGCCTACTATTCGGGCGACAAGCGCGAGGCGGTAACCGGGCTGCTCGCCGCCGCGCAGAGCGGTCACCCGGCCGCCCAGTGGAAGCTCGGGCGCATGTACGCCAAGGGCGACGGCGTGGCCGAAGACGACATGAAGGCTTTCGAGTTCTTCAGCCAGTTGATCTCCGCCCATGGCGAGGACTCGCCGTCCTCTCCGGACGCGCCGTTCGTTTCCAGCGCCTTCGTTGAGGTCGGATCCTACTATCTGACGGGCATCGCCGATTCGGCCATCGTGCCCAACGTCAACCGCGCCCGCGAGATCTTCACCTACGCCGCTTCCTATTTCGGCGATGCGCTGGCCCAGTTGAAGCTCGGCAGCATGTATCTCGACGGGGTCGGCGTGGACCAGGATCCTCGCCAGGCGGCCCGCTGGTTCCTGCTCGCCGCCCGCAAGGGCCAGATCGACGCCCAGGCCAAACTCGGCGAGATGCTGGTCAGGGGCGACCAGATCGAACCCAATCCGGTGCATGGCCTGATGTGGCTGACCATCGCCCTGAAGCGCGCCGAACTCGCGCATCACGACGACGCCGGCATCCGCGCCGCCCATGAGGAGGCCTTCTCGCTGGCCAGCGAGGACGAGCGCCGCAAGGCCATCGCCCTGGCCGACCAGTGGCTCGTCGACAACGACGCCGCCTTCACCCAGGCCTATTCGGAACGCGCCATCGAGGCCTCGACCACCCGCTGACGGCACAGGCGCCGCCGGCTGAGTCGCCGCGCTAGATCGCCATGCGCCCTGACGGACGCAAAGTGACGATCCGGTCCTTTGTTATCGCATCGGATTTTCCGAAAACCGGTTCCCACTTTTCGGTCCGATGCCCTAGGCCCGAATCTCCACCACCACCGGCACATGGTCGGACGGCTTCTCCCAATCGCGGACGTCGTCCTCGATCTCCACGCCCGCGACCCGGTCGGCCGCCTGCGGCGACGCCAGGATATGGTCGATGCGGATTCCCCAGTTCCGCTGCCGCGCGCCTGCCTGATAGTCCCAGAAGGTATAGCGGCCCGGCCGGTCGTCGACGGAACGCAAAGCGTCCGTCCAGCCGAGGTTGACGATCGACCGGAAGGCGGCGCGGCTCCGCGGCAGGAACAGCGCGTCGCCGGCCCAGACGGCCGGATCGTGACAGTCGCGCGGCTCGGGAATGATATTGTAGTCGCCGCAGAGCAGGGTGGCTTCCTCGAGCGCCAGAAGGCCGGCGGCGTACCGCCTGAGCCGCTCCATCCAGGCGAGCTTGTAGACGTATTTGTCGCTGTCCGGCGGATTGCCGTTGGGCAGGTAGATGGATGCGACGCGCAGGCTGCCGTCAGGCACCGACACCACCGCCTCGATGTAGCGCGACTGCATGTCCCCGTCGTCTCCCGGAAGGCCGCGCCGGACCTCGTCGAGCGGCAGCAGCGACAGGATGGCGACACCGTTGAAGCCCTTCTGGCCGCTCAGGGCGACGTTGTAGCCGAGGCGCTCGAACGGTTCCGACGGGAAGGCCTCGTCGACGCACTTGATCTCCTGCAGGCAGACGATATCGGGCCGGCTTTTTTCCAGCCAGGCCGACGCCGTCTCGATCCGGGCGCGGACGCCGTTGATGTTCCAGGTGGCGATGCGCATGCAAACTTCCTCCGGCCGCCGTCTCGACGCTGGCGATTCCCACATTTCCGCCGCGCGAATCCTTCTCACACGCATGGGAACGTTACAAGAACTATTGTATTTTGATCTAGGTTAAGGGCATGCTTGACGAACGAACAAAGTTAGAACAATATGAGCCCCAACGCAGAACGAGGGGGTGAGGATGACTGTCATAAGTGCCAAGCTTTCCATTGGGGAAATCGAATGCATGGTCGGCGTCCGCTACAACCAGGCATCGCACGATAAGAACAAAACGGGATCATTGGCGCGTTCCGGCCAGGTTTTGCCCGGATTTTCAAGGGAAGAGGCGCCGACGGTCCGCGATTTCACGCTGTCGCCGCGCGAGCGTCTCGCCTCGGCGATTGCCTCGGCGGCCATTGTGCGCGACGTGGCGGCCCTCGGCGCCCTCGTGCTGTTCGGCACCATGCTGGTACTGGTGCTGAGCTCGGCCGACATGCTGGTCTGACCCTCGCGGCGGGCAGGCGAGTTTTCCACAAGCCGCCGGCGTCGCCACGAAACCACTCCGATCGCCTGGCCGGATGCGATAGCCTGTCGTCTCCGATCCGCCCGCGCGGTGGGTCGGCCTCCAACCGGAACAGGACGATGATCGGCGACGTCGGCTTCATTCACCTGCGCGTTCACAGCGCCTATTCGCTGCTCGAAGGGGCTCTGCCGCTCGTCAAGGCGCTGAAGCTGGCGGTGGCCGACAATCAGCCGGCGCTCGCCATCACCGACAGCGGCAATCTTTTCTGCGCCCTCGAATTCTCCGAAAAGGCCATCGAGAAGGGGCTGCAGCCGATCATCGGTTGCCAGATGGCCGTCGATTTCGGCGACGACAGCGCCGACCGCCGCCGCCCCGGCGGACTGCCGCAGGCGCTGCCCTCCATCGTGCTGCTGGCGGCGACGGCGGAAGGCTTCGCCAACCTGACGGTGCTGATGTCCCGCTCCTTTCTCGAATCGGAGCCGGGTGCGCCCGCCAATCTGCCGATCGGCCGTTTCGAGGGACTGACCGGCGGCATCATCGCGCTGACCGGCGGCCCCGGCGGTCCGGTCGACAAGGCGATCGCCGCCGGATTGATGCCGCAGGCCGAAAGCCGTCTTTCGCTGCTCGAGGAATTGTTCGGCGACCGCCTCTACGTCGAGCTGCAGCGGCACGGCACGCCTGAGGAGGTGATGGTCGAGCCGCATCTCGTCGAACTCGCCTATGCGCGCGGCCTGCCGCTGGTCGCCACCAACGAATGCTATTTCCCGACACGCGCCGACTACGAGGCGCATGACGCGCTGATCGCCATTTCCGAAGGGCGCATGGTCGCCGAGGACGATCGCCGCCGCCTTACCGAGGAGCATTATTTCAAGTCGCGCGCCGAGATGCAGACGCTGTTCGCCGACCTGCCGGAAGCGCTGGAAAACACCATCGAGATCGCCCGCCGCTGCACCGTCAGGGCGCCGAAGCGCAAGCCGCTGCTGCCGCGCTTCGCCGGCGCCGACGTCGACGACGTTGCGGCGGCCGAGGCGGCCGAGGCGGCCGAGCTGGCCCGCCAGGCCTGGGAGGGGCTCGCCCACCGTATCGAGAGCCACGGCCTTGCGCCGGGGCTGGCGCTCGAGGACTATCACAAGCGGCTCGAATTCGAGCTCGGCATCATCACCCGCATGAAGTTCCCCGGCTACTTCCTGATCGTGGCCGACTTCATCAAATGGGCCAAGGCGCACGGCATTCCCGTCGGGCCGGGCCGCGGCTCGGGCGCCGGCTCGCTGGTGGCCTTCTCGCTCACCATCACCGACCTCGACCCTCTCAGGTTCGCCCTGCTGTTCGAGCGCTTCCTCAATCCCGAGCGCGTGTCGATGCCCGACTTCGACATCGACTTCTGCCAGGACCGCCGCGAGGAGGTGATCCGCTACGTACAGGACAAGTATGGCCGCGGCCAGGTGGCGCAGATCATCACCTTCGGTTCGCTGCAGGCGCGCGCCGTGCTGCGCGACGTCGGTCGCGTGCTGCAGATGTCCTACGGCCAGGTCGACAAGCTCTGCAAGCTGGTGCCGCAGAACCCGGCCCATCCGGTGACACTGGTGCAGGCGCTCGAGGACGAGCCGCGGCTCAAAGAGGCGCGGGAGGATCCGGTGGTCGATCGGCTGATCGATATCTCGATCAAGCTCGAAGGCCTCTACCGCCACGCCTCGACGCACGCCGCCGGCATCGTCATCGGCGACCGGCCGCTCGACCAGTTGGTGCCGCTCTACCGGGACCCGCGCTCGGACATGCCGGTCACCCAGTACAACATGAAATGGGTGGAAAGCACCGGCCTCATCAAGTTCGACTTTCTCGGCCTCAAGACGCTGACGGTGCTGAGACGCGCCGTCGACCTCATCGAGCGCAAGGGCGTGAAGATCGACCTGTCGGCGCTGCCGCTCGACGACCCCAAGACCTACGAGCTGCTCACCCGCGGCGAGACGGTCGGCGTGTTCCAGCTGGAAAGCATGGGCATGCGCAAGGCCATCTCGGACATCAAGCCGGACCGCTTCGAGGACATCATCGCCCTCGTCGCGCTCTACCGGCCCGGCCCGATGGCCAACATCCCCGTCTACGGCGCCCGCAAGTTCGGCCTGGAGAAGCCGGACTACCTGTATCCCTCCATCGAGCCGGTGCTGAAGGAGACCTACGGCATCATCGTCTACCAGGAACAGGTGATGCAGATCGCCCAGATCCTGTCGGGCTATTCGCTCGGCGAAGCTGACCTGCTGCGCCGCGCCATGGGCAAGAAGATCAAGGCGGAGATGGACAAGCAGCGGGTCCGCTTCGTCGACGGCGCCGTCGAACGCGGCGTCGACAAGGCGCTCGCCGACACCATCTTCGACCTCCTGGCCAAGTTCGCCGACTACGGCTTCAACAAGAGCCACGCCGCCGCCTACGCGCTGGTCGCCTACCAGACCGCCTATCTCAAGGCCAACCATCCCGTCGAGTTCATGGCGGCGTCGATGACGCTCGAACTGACCAACACCGACAAGCTCAACGACTTCCGGCGCGAGGCGATCCGCCTCGGCATCACCGTCGAGCCGCCGTCGGTCAACCGCTCCGACGTGGTGTTCGAGGTGGACGGCAAGCATATTCTCTACGCGCTGGCCGCCGTCAAGGGCGTCGGCCAGGCGGCGGTCGAGCATATCGTCGCCGAGCGGGGCGACAAGCCGTTCCGGTCGATCTCCGATTTCGCCAGCCGCATCAATCCCAAGGCGATGAACAAGCGCATCCTGGAGGCGCTGACGTCGGCCGGCGCCTTCGATTGCCTGGAGCCGAACCGCAACCGGCTGTTCCAGGGGCTCGACGGCGTGATGGCCGCCGCCGCCCATCGGCTCGAGCAGCAGGAGAGCGGCCAGAACGAGCTGTTCGGCGGGGGAGGCGAGCCGGAGCCGGTCCGCCTGCCGGCCGTTGCCAACTGGCTACCCGAGGAAAAGCTGCAGCGCGAGCACACGGCGATCGGCTTCTACCTGTCCGCCCACCCCCTCGACGCCTATGAGGCGCTGCTCGGCCGTCTCCGGGTGCAGACCTGGGCCCAGTTCTCGGCTTCGGTGAAGCGGGGGGCGGCGGCCGGCCGGCTCGCCGGCACCATCGTCGCCAAGCAGGAACGCAAGACGCGCACCGGCAACAAGATGGGCATCATCGGCATTTCCGATCCGACGGGCCAGTACGAGGCGGTGATCTTCTCGGAAGGCCTTGCCCATTTCCGCAGCCTGCTCGAGCCCGGGCAGTCGGTGATCCTCCTGGTCAACGCCGAGGACAAGCCGGAAGGCATCTCGGTGCGCATCGACTCCGTGGAGCCTCTCGACCAGGCGGCCGGCAAGTTGCAGAACGCCCTGCGCATCTTCCTGCGCGGCGCCGAGCCGCTGGCCGCGCTCCGCGACGTGCTGAAGCCCGGCGGGGAGGGCGACGTGTCGCTGATCGTGCTCGGCGACCAGGGGCGGGGCGAGGTCGAGGTAAAGCTGCCGGGCGGCTACCGGGTGTCGCCGCAGCTCGCCGGCGCGCTCAGGGCGGTCGACGGCGTGGTGGATGTCGAGCTGGCCTGAGCCGGTGGCAGGCCGTTGTCCCCTCAGGAGTCAGCGGCCGTCGAGATCCTGCCGCACGGCGGCGAAGACGGCGCGGAACATCTCCGGCGTCAAGACGCCGGTGCTCGTGTTGTAGCGCGAGCAGTGATAGCTGTCGTAGAGGCGGACGCCGGGCAGGCCGTCGAGCGTATGGACGGCGCCATGGGCAAACTTGTGGCGGGCAAGCGGCACCCGCAGCGTCTTCAGCAACTGGTCGTGGGCGATCTTGCCGAGGGCTATGATGGCGGAAAGCCGCGAGAAGCTCGCCATCGTCGCGGCAAAGAAGCGCCGGCAGGTGTTGATCTCGTCGGTGGTCGGCTTGTTCTCCGGCGGCACGCAGCGCACGGCGTTGCAGATGGCGGCATCGATCAGCTCGAGGCCGTCATCGGGATCGGCGCGATAGACGCCGCGCGCAAAGCCGAAGTCGATCATGGTGTCGTAGAGAAGATCGCCGGCGTAATCGCCCGTGAATGGCCTGCCTGTACGGTTGGCGCCGCGAAGCCCCGGGGCAAGCCCGGCGATCAGCAAACGGGCGTCCGACGTTCCGAAGGTCGGAACCGGCGCATTGAACCAGTCGGGATGGGCGGCCCGCTGGACATGCCGAAAACCGGCGAGGCGAGGGCACAGGCCACAGTCCCGGTCGGGCTCCACCGGCTGCCCCGCGTATTCGGCAAGCGTTCCACGGCTCAGCATGCGAATCTCCTGCGCCCTGCTTCGGCAAGGCAGCGGGTATATAGCGCTTCCACGGCGGCGGCGCGAAAAACCGCGCGCCCGTCGCAGAACGCGGGGGCGAAGATTGCGACGACTGGCGTTTGTCCGGGAAATGACCGGTGTCCAACCGCCGTCACCGACGACGGCAAAGCGTCGGCGCGGGACCGGCAGCAGCCCGAAATGCCGGACGACAAGCATCCGGCACTTCAGCCTTTAGTCCTCGTCGTTCGCTCCCGACCGCTCGACAGGGCGGGCCGGCCGCTCGTTGGGGTCGCGGCTGATACGCGCGGCGAGATTGGCGAGGTCGATGAAATGATCGGCCTGGCGGCGCAACTCGTCGGCCACCATCGCCGGCTGAGTCTGCAACGTCGAGACGACCGAAACCTTACGCCCCTTGCGCTGGATGGCCTCAACCAGCGAGCGAAAATCGCCGTCGCCCGAGAACAGGACGATGTGATCGACGTGTTCGGACAGCTCCATGGCGTCGACCGCCAATTCGATATCCATAGATCCCTTGACCTTGCGCCGGCCGGTGGAATCGAAAAATTCCTTGGTCGGCTTGGTCACAACCTTGTAGCCATTGTAATCGAGCCAGTCGATCAATGGACGGATGGAGGAGTACTCCTGGTCTTCAGCGAGTGCAGTGTAATACAGCGCTCTCAAAAGGTAACCCTTAGCGCTGAATTCCTTTAGCAACCTACGGTAATCAATATCAAACCCAAGGGCCTTGGCAGTCGCGTAAAGATTTGCACCATCGATGAAGAGGGCTATTTTTTCGCGTTCGTCAAACATTAGTTTTTTGCTTACCTCGCAACCGGCGGTCGTTAACAATACTTCGTTTTGGTGATTTTTTGTTCACGCGCTCGAAGAAATTTTCATCGTTCGAAACCAGCGTGCATCGTTTCTGCCCGCCAACATTTCGCACATTAGCCCGCCTGTTATCAAGTTTCGGCCGGACAACCAAGTTAAAACGGTTTCATCTGTTGGATTCCCACGGAAAATGGCAGAAAAGGCCGCCGCTTCGACCAATGGCGCATGCATTGGCCAAGCGATTTGCAGAAACCCGGACGCGATCACCACATCTTGAAGCTGGTGTGAACGGTCGCCGCCCGGATTGAAGATGGATGTTCGCCCGCATCTCCGCTTGCTTTTCCGCCGTCCTCCGCATATCTACACCATGAGTTCGGCAGCTTTGTTTCATGTAAATGAGATGAGGCGGCCGGAAGCGAAAATCGCACTCTCAGGGCGCTTGCCGGACGGGATGCCGTTCGCGCAGGCGAAATTTGTTTCTGAAGCTGGAGTTGGACTATGGCACGCGTCACTGTCGAGGACTGCATCGACAAGGTGGACAACCGCTTCGAACTGGTGCTGCTGGCCAGCCATCGCGCCCGCATGATCTCGTCCGGTTCGCCGCTGACGGTCGATCGCGACAACGACAAGAACCCGGTCGTCGCCTTGCGGGAAGTGGCGGAATCGTCGATTTCTCCCCAGGACCTCAAGGAAGACCTGATCCACTCGCTGCAGAAATACGTCGAGGTCGACGAGCCCGAGCAGGAGCCGGTGGCCGGTCTGATCGGCGCCCCCGGCGACAGCGGCGATGACGACGAGATCGTCTTCGACCAGATGTCGGAAGAAGACTTGCTGCGCGGCCTCGAGAGCATGGTGCCGCCCGAGAAGGTCGAAGAAATCTGATTGCCGATCACGGCTGACGCTTTTGGCGGGCGGACCGGTTTCGGTTCGCCCGTTTTCATTTGTCGGCAACGGATTGAAAAGGCTCGTCTCGCTTTTCCGCCGGCGCCGTCATGAATGAACTACTTTCCGAATTGGTGTTGCTATAGCTTGATTTTAGAAGCCGGCCCGAAAGCGGATTCGCAGCGCCCGGCAAGGAGAGGAGTGACCGTCCCCGATGATGCGGCAGTACGAACTCGTCGAAAGGGTGCAGCGCTACAACCCCAATTGCGACGAGGGTCTGCTCAACCGCGCCTATGTCTACGCCATGCAGAAGCACGGCACGCAGAAACGCGATTCGGGCGATCCCTACTTCTCGCATCCGCTCGAAGTGGCGGCCATCCTCACCGACCTCAAGGTGGACGACGCGACCATCGTCATCGCGCTCCTGCACGACACCATCGAGGATACCGACGCCACGCGGCAGGAAATCGACCAGTTGTTCGGCGTCGAGATCGGCCAGCTGGTCGAGGGCCTCACCAAGCTCCAGAAGCTCGATCTCGTCTCCAAGCGCACCGCGCAGGCGGAAAATCTCAGGAAGCTGCTGCTCGCCATCGCCGAGGACCTGCGCGTCCTGCTGGTCAAGCTCGCCGATCGCCTCCACAACATGCGCACGCTGCATTTCGCGCCGGAAAGCAAGCGCGGCCGCATCGCCGAGGAGACGATGGAGATCTATGCGCCGCTGGCCGGCCGCATGGGCATGCAGGACATGCGCGACGAGCTCGAGGACATCGCCTTCAAGACGCTGCATCCCGACGCCTTCAGCGCCATCCAGGCCCGCCTCGATGAAATGGAGGCCCTGCAGAAGGACCTCATCGCCGACATCGAGAAGGAGCTCAAGGAAAACCTCGAGGCGCGCGGCATCGCCGCCGTCGTCAAGGGGCGGCGCAAGCAGCCCTATTCGATTTTCCGCAAGATGATCGACAAGCAGCTCGGCTTCGAGCAGCTCAGCGACATCTACGGGTTCCGTGTGCTGGTCGACGACGTCGACACCTGCTACCGGGCGCTCGGCGTCGTCCATCAACTGTGGCGAACGGTGCCGGGCCGGTTCAAGGACTACATCTCGACGCCCAAGCCGAACGGCTACAAGTCGCTGCACACCACCGTGGTCGGCCCGCATCGCCAGCGCGTCGAGCTGCAGTTCCGCACCCACGGCATGCAGCAGGTCAACGAATACGGCATCGCCGCGCACGCCCTCTACAAGGACAAGATCAGCGAGAGCGGACATCTGCCGCAGCTCGCCGACGACACGGCCGCCTATGCCTGGCTGCGCCAGACCGTCGAGGCCCTGTCGGAGGGCGCCAGCCCCGAGGAATTCCTGGAAAACACCAAGCTGGAGCTTTTCCAGGACCAGGTGTTCTGCTTCACGCCGAAGGGTCTGCTGATCGCCCTGCCGCGCGGCGCCACGCCGATCGACTTCGCCTACGCGGTCCATACCAACATCGGCAACACCTGCGTCGGCTGCAAGATCAACGGCCGCATCACGCCGCTGGTCACCGAGCTGAAGAACGGCGACGAGGTGGAGATCATCCGCTCCAAGGCGCAGGTGCCGCCGCCGACCTGGGAGACCATCGCCGTCACCGGCAAGGCCCGCGCCGCCATCCGGCGCGCCACGCGCGAGGCGACGCGCAAGCAGTTCGCCTCGCTCGGCCGGCAGGTGCTCGAGACGGTGTTTTCGCGCGAGGGCCGGGAGCTGACCGATGCGCTCTTGGAGCAGGCGCTGCCCCGCCTGTCGCAACCGACGGTGCCGGACTTGCTCGCCGCCGTCGGGCGCGCCGAGATCCCGTCTGCCGACGTGCTCAAGGCCTGCTTCCCCGCCTATCGCGAGGAACGGGCCGCCCGGCAGACGGCCGCGCAGCGGCAGGAAGGCGGCTGGTTCTCCTTTGCCGCCCAGGCCGGCATCAAGTTCCACGGCGATTCCGATTCGATCCGCGCCCATGGCCTGCCGATCCGCACCGTCGCCGCCGACCTGCCGGTGCGCTTCGCCCCCGATGGCGGCGCCGTGCCGGGCGACCGCATCGTCGGCATCGTCGAGCCGGACGTCGGCATCACCATCTATCCCATCCAATCGCCGGCGCTGGTCGCCTTCGAGGACAAGCCCGATCGCTGGCTCGACGTGCGCTGGGACATCGACAGCGAGGACCCGATCCGCTTCCCCGCCCGCATCTCCATCCAGTCGTTCAACGAGCCCGGCTCGCTCGCCCGCATCGCCAAGGCGATTTCCGACAGCGACGGCAATATCGACAATATCGGCATGGCGCGGCGCACGCCCGACTTTCACGAGATCGTCGTCGACCTCGAGGTCTGGGACATCAAGCACCTGACGCAGATCCTCAACGAGCTGCGCGTGCTGCCCAATGTCAGCAAGGTGGAGCGCGTCAACGGGTAGGCCATGATCATCGGTATCGGTTCAGACCTGATCGACATCCGCCGCGTCGAGAAGACGCTGGAGCGCTTCGGCGAGCGTTTCGTCAGGCGGGTGTTCACCGATGTCGAACGCGAGCGCTCGGATCGCCGGGCCAACCGCGCCGCCTCCTACGCCAAGCGCTTCGCCGCCAAGGAGGCCTGCTCCAAGGCGCTCGGCACCGGCATCCGCATGGGAGTCAACTGGCGCGAGATGGGCGTCGTCAATCTCATGACCGGACAGCCGACCATGCGTCTCGAAGGTTCGGCGGCGGCGCGTCTGGCGGCGCTGACGCCAAAGGGCCTCGTTCCCCGCATCGACGTGACCATCACCGACGACTATCCGCTGGCCCAGGCCTTCGTGGTGATCTCGGCCTGGCCGCCGGACTGGCCGGGGAGCAGCGGCTGAGCCGCCACAATTCGGCTTGCTTTTCGGCTTTTCGTTGCGTCGCCGGTGCCGCTCCGATAAAAGGCGCCGAGGTCCGGGCCGCCGCGGATCGGTCGCTTCGGCCGGCAGGGGTTCGGAATGAGACTCCGATTGAAGGGCGGCCACATGTCGGCGACCAAACAGCGTGCGGAATCCAAGGACGGCATCTGGGAGACGATCAAGGTGATCGTCGAGGCACTACTTCTTGCGCTCGTGGTGCGCACCTTCCTGTTCCAGCCCTTTTCGATCCCGTCGGGCTCGATGATGCATACGCTGCTCATCGGCGATTACCTGTTCGTGTCGAAATACTCCTACGGCTACAGCAAATATTCCTTCCCCTTCGGCCTTGCCCCCTTCGATGGGCGCATCTGGGCGAGCGCGCCCAAGGCCGGCGACATCGTCGTGTTCAAGCTGCCGGCCGACCATTCGACCGACTACATCAAGCGCGTCATCGGCCTGCCCGGCGACAAGATCCAGATGAAGGGCGGCGTGCTCTTCATCAACGGCGAGCCGATCAAGCGCGAGCATACCGGCGAATTCGTCGAGAAGGGGCCGTTCGGCAACGACATCAAGGCGCAGATCTGGCGGGAAACGCTGCCCAACGGCGTATCCTACGACACGCTCGACATGGGCACCACGGCCGGCGACGACACCCGCGAGTTCGAGGTGCCGCCGGGCCATTATTTCATGATGGGCGATAACCGCGACAATTCCGCCGACAGCCGCATCGACGGCTCCGGCGTCGGCTACGTGCCGTTCGACCATCTGGTCGGCAAGGCGCAGGTCATCTTCTTCTCCATCGACGAAAGCGCCAAGCCCTGGATGTTCTGGACCTGGCCCTGGACGGTGCGCGTCGACCGCATGCTTTCCATGCTGAACTGATCCATGAACAACCATCAGGCACAGATCCTGGAGGCGCTCGAAGGGCGCCTCCAGTATCGTTTCAACGACCGCGCCGGCCTTCTGCGGGCGCTCACCCACCGCAGCGCCGTGCCCGGCGACCAGGTGGCGCACGAAAGCTACCAGCGCCACGAATTCCTCGGGGACCGCGTGCTGGCGCTGGTGGTGGCGGAAATGCTGTTCACCGCCTATCCGCGGGAAGAGGAGGGCGATCTTGCCCGCCGCCTCAACCAGTTGGTGCGCCGCGAGACCTGCGCCGAAGTGGCCACCGACCTCGACCTCGGTTCGGTATTGCGGCTCGGTACCGGCGAGCGCCAGTCGGGCGGCCGCCGCAAGGAGGCGATCCTCGGCGACGTGGCCGAGGCGGTGATCGCCGCCATCTACCTCGACGGCGGCTTCGACGCGGCCAAGGATTTCGTCCTGCGCAACTGGAAACCCCGCATGGAAAGCCTGACCGGCCCCTTGCGCGATTCCAAGACGCTGCTGCAGGAGTGGGCGCAGGGCCGCGGGCAGGGGCTTCCCTCCTATGCCATCGTCGAGCGCTCCGGCCCCGACCACGCGCCGACGTTCCGCGTCGTCGTTACCATCGACGGCGAGCAGGTCGGCGAAGGGCAGGGCAAGTCGAAGCGCGACGCCGAGCAGGCCGCCGCCGCGGAGGCACTGGCCAATCGGGTGGGGTGAAGGAACTGCCGCTGGCGGTCGATGCGTCGGGAACTCGTTGGTTGCCGAAGGCCTTCGGCCTCACCCCTCTCTCCAACTCTCCCCCACAAGGGGGGAGAGGGCACGGCTTGGTTCCAGTCGGAACCGATCGGCCGGAAAGCAATCTCCGTTCGGCTCGACGAACCCTCTCCCCCCTTGTGGGGGAGAGTTGCAGAGAGGGATAAAAACCAATCCGTAACCGATCCTTACATTCGCTATTCAGTCCGAAAGGAATGACTTAATCTTGGCCACCCTTCCGCCTCCGGAGAGAGACGCGATGACCGACGAATCCGCCCCGTCCGCCGACCTGCCCACCCGCGCCGGCTTCGTCGCGCTGATCGGCGCGCCCAATGCCGGCAAGTCGACGCTGCTCAACCGCCTGGTCGGCGCCAAGGTGTCGATCGTCAGCCACAAGGTGCAGACGACGCGCGCCATCATGCGCGGCATCGCCATGCACGGTTCGTCGCAGGTGGTGTTCGTCGACACGCCGGGTATCTTCGCGCCGAAGCGCCGGCTCGACCGCGCCATGGTCGATACCGCCTGGTCGGGAGCGGCCGACGCCGATGTCGTCTGCCTGCTGGTCGACGCCAAGCGCGGCCTGGCCGAGGAAGTGACGCAGGTCGTCGACAAGCTCGGCGAGCTCCGGCATCCCAAGGTGCTGATCCTCAACAAGATCGACACGGTGAAGCGCGAGAGCCTGCTGGCGCTGGCCGCCGACCTCAATGCCCGCGTCGGTTTCGAGGCGACCTTCATGGTGTCGGCGCTGAACGGTTCGGGCACCGAGGATCTCCTCGGCCATCTTGCCGCGCGCGTGCCGGAAGGGCCGTGGCTCTATCCGGAGGACCAGCTTTCCGACCTGCCGATGCGCATGCTGGCGGCGGAAATCACCCGCGAGAAGGTGTTCATGCGCCTCCACGACGAGCTGCCCTATTCCTCGACCGTCGAGACCGACCAGTGGAAGGACCAGAAGGACGGTTCCGCCCGCATCGAGCAGACCATCTTCGTCGAGCGCGAAAGCCAGAAGAAGATCGTGCTCGGCAAGGGCGGCGAGACCGTCAAGGCCATCTCGATCGCCGCCCGCAAGGAATTGACGGACATCCTCGAACGGCCGGTGCACCTGTTCATCTACGTCAAGGTGCGCGAGAATTGGGCCGACGACCCCGAGCGTTACCGGGAGATGGGGCTGAACTTCCCGCGGCATTGACCGGACGGGGCAGGGCAGGCGCGGCAGCCGTGCCGGTTTGCCGCCCTGCGCCTCCATCGCCTCTTACGCTTGCCTTTGTCCCGAAGTTGTCTCGGATGAGGCCGAAAGCGCCGTTTTCTTTGTCCATGCGGACAAGAAAATAAATGTCATAGCCAAATTCGTGACCAATAATCGCCTTCCCTCCGCATTCCCCTGATTGACATCGGTGTCACAACCTGATTTTCTGTCGCGTGTGACAGCGATGTCATCAACGGCCGGGGAGGGGTAGTTGGTTACGATCAAGGATGTCGCCCGCGAGGCGGGCGTGTCGCCCAAGACCGTGTCGCGCGTCGTCAACGACGATCCGGCGGTCAACGGCAAGACGCGGGAAGCCGTGGCCGAGATCATCAGGCGCATGCACTACGTGCCGGATCACGCGGCCCGCATGATGCGCATGTCGCATTCCTCGGTGGTCGGCCTGATGACCGATGCCGTGGCCACCACGCCTTACTCGGTCGACATCGTGCGCGGGACCCAGGCGGGCCTGAGGGAGCAATCCCGCACCATGCTGATCGCCAATACGGACGGCGACCCGGGGCAGGAGCAGGAATACTGGCGGGTGTTCCGCGCCCACAAGGTGGCGGGCGTCGTCTATGCCACCATGTATCATCGCCCCGTCGACCTCGGCGCTCCCGATTTCGAGCGCGGCATCGTGCTTGCCAATTGCTATTCGGCGCGGCGCAGCCATTCCTCTGTCGTCCCCGACGACGAGGGAGGGGGATATACGCAAGCCCGCCATTTGATCGAGCTCGGCCATCGACGCATCGGCATCGTGTCGCTGAGCCCGGTGCTGCGCGCCACGGTGCTGCGGGGCGCCGGCTATCGCACCGCCTTCGCCGAAGGCGGGCTTCTCTACGATCCCGCCCTGGAAATCCCCGGCTTTATTACCCGGCCGGACGGCGGAGAGGACCTCGTGGCCTATGACGCGGCGCTCGGCCTGCTGCGGCGCGCCGACCGTCCGACCGCCATTATCTGCGGCAACGACCAGATCGCGGTGCAGATTTACGCCGCGGCGGCCGCACTCGGCCTGTCGGTTCCCGACGACCTCTCGGTGATCGGGTTCGACGACATGGCGGTGATCACCCGCACGCTGAAGCCCATGCTGACCTCCGTGGCGCTGCCATATTTCGAAATCGGCCGCATCGCCGTCGATATTCTCGGCAGGGTCAATGGCGAAATCGACGGGCCGGTCGTGCCGCAGGTGCTGGTGCCCTGTCCATTGGTGGTCCGCCAGTCCTGCCGCCAGCTGGTTTAGCGGCTTCGCCGGGGTGCGCCGGATAGGGCAGTGCTCCGTCCATGACTGTTCACCATTGAAGGACAATATAGTCACAAAGCCTTGGCTTGTATCACAGGAACTGGCTTTCTAGATTTGGGTCGAACATGGCCGCGTCCCGTGCGGCCGAGGAGAGGTCGGCTTGAGACGACCTCCGAAAGGATAGTTCGATCATGGCTGGTCTTGGTCGTCACTTCGCCGATCTTCCCACGACGCCGCGCATGCCGGCCCTGTTCGTCGGCCATGGCAGCCCGATGAACGCCATCGAGGACACGCCCTACAGCCGCGCCTGGCGTGAGCTCGGCGCCCGCCTGCCGGTGCCCAAGGCGATCCTGGTGGTTTCCGCTCACTGGATGACGCGCGGCGTCACGCTGGTGCACGTCAAGGACCATCCGGTCACCATTCACGATTTCGGCGGCTTTCCCGACGAGTTGTTCGCCCAGCGCTATCCGGCGCCGGGCGCCCCCGGCTATGCCGAGGCGACCATCGACCTTGTGAAGAACCACCACATCGAGCCCGACGAGCGCTGGGGCCTCGACCACGGCGCCTGGTCGGTGCTGATCCAGATGTTTCCCAAGGCCGACATCCCGGTGTTTCAGCTATCGGTCGACCTCAGCCGCTCGCCCGAGGAGCACTTCGCGCTGGCCGAGGAGCTGAAGGCGTTGCGCGAGCGCGGCGTGATGATCATCGGCTCGGGCAATCTCGTCCATAATCTCCGGGCGATCGCCTGGGGCGGCGGACCGGCCTACGACTGGGCCGAAGAGTTCGACGCCCGCATGGCCGAGGCGATCGGCAAGGGCGACTACAAGTCCGTCGTCGACGCGCCGAAGCTCGGCCGCATCGCCCAGTTGTCGCATCCGACGTTCGAGCATTTCTTACCGTCCCTCTATCCGCTGGCCGTCGCCGACAAGGCCGACCAGCTCAGCTTCTTCAACGAGGGCATCGATCTCGGCTCGATCTCCATGCGTTCGTTCATGCTGGCTTGACGTAGCGGCCGGCGAAGACCGAGGATGGCCGGCCATGGAGGAACATGCCGTGACCGGTCCCCGATTGCGGATCGCGCTGGCGCAGGTGACCGCCGGCGCCGACTTCGACGCCGTCGTTGGCCGGGCGGCCGGCGAGGGCGCCGATGTCGTCGTCTTTCCCGAGATGATCTCCAACGGCTACGCCCGCTTCGATCCCGCGGACCCGGCCGCCCGCGCCGCCTGGATCGAGGCCGCCGAACCGCTCGACGGCGCCTTCATCGGCCGGTTCCGCGCGGCCGCCCGCCGCCACGGTATCGCCGTGGTGGCGACGCTGCTCGAGCGCGCCGCGCCGCAGCCGTTCAACGCGGCACTCCTGATCGATACTTCGGGGGAAATCGTCCTTCACCAGCGCAAGCGTCACATCTGCTTCTTCGACGCGCCGGAGGAGGCCTGCGCCGCCGGCGACCGTTCGGCCGTGGTTCGCCTGCCGACAAACGCCGGCGAGGTGTCGGTCGGCATGATGATCTGCATGGACCGCGAATATTCCGACGTGGCCGACGATCTCGTCCGGCAGGGCGCCGAGGTGGTTCTCGTTCCCAATAGCTGTTGGCTGCGCGACGACCCCGAAATCGGCGACGTCCGGCTGTGCGGCGTGCGCGCCATGGCCTTCGAGACCGTGATGGCCATCGCCGTCGCCAATTATCCGGCCCCCAAGGACGACGGCCATTCGGTCGTCGTCGATCCGCTCGGCCGGATCGTCGCCATGGGCGGCACGGCGCCGGATCTCGTCGTCGGCGATATCGATCTCGAAGCGCTGCGGCGGCTGCAGAAAAGCGAGTGGTTCCGCCGGGTATCTCCTCAGCGCTGAAGCGGACACGCTTCAACGGGATTGCACTCAAAGGCCCATGGGGCGGCAGGGGAAACCAGGTTTCACGGCGTCTGCCTGCCCGGACGCCCATACCCGCGATTCGCATAATAGATATTATGGAACGGAGACGTCATTTCGCGACTGTTGCTTTTTGGGCCGTAATGACCGTTTTGGCGGTCGCGCAATCTCTGTGTAAAGGGTCTTTTGGGCTGTTGCTTTCCGGGTCGCTTGGTCGGACTA
>NZ_NQVN01000025.1 GCF_002770725.1 Pleomorphomonas carboxyditropha
AGCTTCTTGAACAGCGCCACGAACTCGTCGGCGATGCTCTCCTGGACGCAGACCACCGGCAGGGCCATGCAGCGCTGGCCGGCGCAGCCATAGGTCGAGTTGATGATGCCGCGCACCGTGCGCTCCAACACGCAATCCTCGAGCACCAGGGCATGGTTCTTGGCTTCCGTCAGCGCCTGGACGCGCTTGCCGTTGGCGGCGGCCGTCTTGTAGATGTGCAGACCGACCGAGGTCGAGCCGACGAAGGCGACGCCCTTGATGGCCGGATTGACCAGGAGGCTGTCGGCCTCGACGCGCGAGCAGGTGACCAGGTTGACGACGCCCTTGGGCAGGCCGGCTTCGATCAACAGTTCCAGCATGCGGCTTGCCGTCTGCGGCACCATCGAGGCGGCTTTCAGCACCACGGTGTTGCCGGTGGTGATGGCGAAGGGAATCATCCAGCCCATGGGGATCATGGCCGGGAAGTTGTAGGGCGCGATGGCGGCGAACACGCCGAGCGGCTCGCGGAAGGACACCGTGTCGTAGCCGGTGGAGACGTTCATGCAGGTATCGCCCTGCATCAGGTAATGGGTCGAGCAGGCGCATTCGACCACTTCGATCGCCTTGAGCACGTCGCCCTTGGCCTCGGCCAGCACCTTGCCGTTCTCGGTGGCGAGCAGTTCGGTCAGCTCGTCGAGATGGGCGTCGAGCAGCTGCTTGAAGCGGAACATCAGTTGGATGCGGGTGGGGATCGGCGTATCGCGCCAGGCCGGGAAGGCGCGGGCAGCGGCTTCGACGGCGGCGTCGACCTCGTCCTGGGTGCAGCAGGGCGCCTCGGCGATCTGCTTGCCGGTCGAGGGATCCATCACCGGCATGTACTTGGCCGTCTTCGACACCCGCCATTCGTTGTCGACCAGGTACCTGAGACGCGCCACCGTGCCGAACTGATGCTGCAGGATTTCCTTGTTCATGATCCTCTCCCTTTGGCTGCGCCAGGACGCCGATCGCATCCGCCGGCCAGGTGCGCACGAAAATAGAATGTTTATTCTTTATTATTTTCCCGGTGGAATGTAAATACGCATTCGGATTTCAAACGTTCTACAAGCCCGTTCGCGCCGTTTGGCCGGCGCCGATAGGCCCTTTTCCGCGCCCGGGCGTGCCGCGCCGCGCGACTGAGTGGCGCGTTCATTTCGCAGGGTTCGCGGGCCAGGCTTGCCGGCGCCGCCGGGACCGTTGCCATGGCGCGAACGGCGTGCCGACGGCAGACTTTCGTTGTAGTCGTCAAAAATGGAATTTACATGCCGTATATAATCTAATAGGGAATAAATAGATCGAAACGCTTGCCGGCCCCGAACCTCGGCGCCGCTGACCGGCAGCCCCGTGCCGGAAGATTTTCCCGGGGCGCACGGATTTGCCCTGTCCCTTGCCCGGCGACGCCGAGCGACGGCCGATTTCGCTTTCGCAGCAAAAAAACTTGGCCCAGCCGATGACCGATCCGCCGGCTATCCGTCCGGCCAACAGCCCGAGGAGGAATGCATCATGTCCCGCGCCGAAACCGACCTTGCAACGCCGCTGTCGAGGACCGTCGCGACGACGCCCACCGACGTCTGGAACGATTCCTGCTCGATCAGGGAGCTGCAATATTCGCTCGCCAACGGCGCGGTGGGCGCCACCACCAATCCGTCGATCGTCCTGGCCGTCCTCAAGAAGGAATATGACGCCTGGAAGGAGCCGCTGCGGCAACTGGTCGCGCAGCATCCGGCGGAAACCGAGGACGCCATCGCCTGGCGGCTGATCGAGGCCATGGGCCTCAAGGGCGCCGAGCTGCTGTTGCCGGTGTTCGAGCGCCAACGCGGGCGCAAGGGCCGGCTGTCGATGCAGACCAGCCCGGTCTACTACATGGACAAGGAGCGCCTGGTGGAGCAGGCGGTCCGCTTCGCCGGGCTGGCGCCCAATATCCAGGTCAAGATTCCGGTGACCGCCGCCGGCGTCGCCGCCATCGAGGAGGCGACCTATCGCGGCGTGGTGATCAACGCCACGGTCAGCTTCACCCTTCCCCAGGCGATCGCCGTCGCCGAGGCGGTCGAGCGCGGCCTGAAGCGCCGCGCCGCCGAAGGGCACGACGTTTCGGCCATGACGCCGGCCTGCACCATCATGATCGGCCGCACCGACGACTGGATCAAGGCGGTGGCCAAGCGCGACGGCATCGTCGTCACGCCGGGTCACCTCGAATGGGCCGGCCTCGCCGTCATGAAGAAGGCCTACCGCCTCTTCGGGGAGCGGGGATACCGGACGCGCCTGCTCGCCGCCGCCTACCGCAACCACATGCATTGGTCGGAGCTGATCGGCGGCGACCTGATCCTCACCATTCCCTATGACTGGCAGGTGCTGTTCAACGGCTCCGACATCGAGGTGAAGCCGCGCATCGACGATCCCGTCGACCCCGCCATCGTCGACGAGCTCTATCGGAAGTTCCCCGATTTCCGGGCCGCCTACGACGAGAACGGCCTCGCCATCGCCGCCTTCGACGGCTACGGCGCCACCCGCCGGACGCTGCGCGCCTTCATCGAAGCCTACCGCGACCTGACGGCCATCGTCCGCGACATCATGATCCCGCCGGCCTGAGGTCTGCCCGCCGCGCCTGAGACCGGCATTACAGCCCCAGGCCGGCGGCGTTCGTTCTGTGCACGCCCTTGGGAACGAAGGGAAAGCCGTGGTCGAGGCCGAGGACGCTTGCGGCGAGGTGGAGCACCGACAGCCACATCTCCGTACCCTGGAGGCCGGGCGGCTGGCCGTCCGCGAAGGCGAAGCCGGCGCCCGGCTGCCAGCGTTCGGGCGCCCGTAGCAGGATGTCCTCGGCCATCGCTTCCGCCTCGGCCCGGCGATGGTCGGTCTGCCGCAGGCAGAGCATGAGGGGATGGATGGTGTCGAGAAGGTTGCAGGCGTTGTAGGCGGCGCCCGCGAAGCCGTTATTCGCGCGGTAGTGCATGAGGACGGTGCCGATGGTCGCCTCGGGGTAGGGCAGCGGCAGGCCGAACTGGGCGTAGGTGCCGCGGGTGAGCCGGTAGAAGCCGTTGACCGGCTGCAGCCAGCCGTCGGCGTCGCTGGGCCTCCCCCACAGGCCGGTCGTCCGGTCCGCCCGCAGGGTGAGCCAGCCGAACAGCGTGGCAAGCGGCCCCCGGGCGGCGAAATAGCGGGCGTTGAGGTAGAGCCCGGTGCCGATGGCGTCGACGGCGGCGCCGGCGCCCCAGGCATTGTCCGCCCACGGCAGGCCGTCGAGCCAGGCGCCGAGGGGCGGCGCGTCGATGTCGACGGCGGCGACGGGGTGGCGCGGCTTTGCGCCGAGAACTTCCAGCGCATAGCCGACGGCCAGCACGTTGTAGAGCGCCAGCGGGTCGTCCCGCGGCGGAACGCCGGCCGCGGCCGGCCGGGCCGGGTCGGGGAACAGGCCGGTCGTGGCGTCCTGCAGGGCCTGCAACCGCGCGACGGTGGTGGAGCGGGACGCGCCGCCGCCCGCCTCCGGGGGCAGCGCTTCCTCGACCGCGCCGAAGCCGGCGGCGATCTCAAACGCGTCGCAGAGATGGCGGGCACTCGGGCGGGCGACGCCGTCGGCTTCGGGCGACAGGTAGCCGTCGCCGGTCCGGTGGCGCGCCAGCACCTGCCGCCAGTCCGCCGCGACGCGCGTGCCGAGGGTGGCGAGCGCCCGTTCCGCCTCGCCGCGCCGGCTCGGCGTGACGCGGTGGCCGTCGCCGCGCCGGCGGACGACCTTGGCCGGAACGCCCGCCACGATGGCCAGGGGCGGCACGTCCCGCGTCACCACGGCGCCGGCGGCGATCACCGCGCCGCGGCCGATGTTGACGCCGTCGACGATCACCGCGCCGCGGCCGATGTTGACGCCGTCGACGATCACCGCGTTGGCGCCGATCCAGACGTCGTCGCCGATGTCGATGCCGGCGGAAACCAGCCCCTGGTGATGGATGGGGCGGTCGGGGTCCTCGAAGCCGTGGTTGAAGCCGACGATCGAGACGAGCGAGGCGATCCTCACGCCGTTGCCGCACCGCACCTTGCCGGAGAGGCAGGCGTAGGCGTTGACGGTGCAGTCGTCGCCGAGGGCGATGTCGCCGCGCACGACGGCTTGGGCGGCGATCCACGACCGTTCGCCGAGGATCAGACGCTCCGTGAACACCTGCGCGCCCGGCGCGACGAAGGCGGTCGCCGCGATTTGCGCCCCGGCATGTCGCGTCAGGTCGGCGACCCGGGCCCGATGGGCCGGATCGGCAATATCCGCGTCGGTTCGCTCCCAGCTCAGGACGGCGACGCGCGCCTTGCGGTGCGCTTCGGCGGCGCTGCCGGTGTCGACATGCGATTCAGTCATTTTCGGGTTCTTTCACAGAAGCGGATGCGGCAAGGCGGATGTCGGCACATCCTTCATGGAAAATGAGTCGATATTTTTCCACATAGAAACTTTTTCCTGATCGTCCTAGTATGCCGGCGGCAAAGGCAGGCCGACCAGGGGAAGGTTGGAATGGGCAAGCACAAACCGCCGCGTTCGGCGACTCTCAGCGACATCGCCGCGGCGGCGGGCGTTTCCGTGGGCACCGTGTCGAAGGCGCTGAACGCCAAGGTCGGCGTCAGCCCGGTCAACCGCGAGCGAATCATGCGGGCGGTGGAGGCCGTCGGCTATCGCAAGTCGGACGGCCGTCCCCGGCAGTCGACCGGTCTCGGCACGGCGACCATCGTCACCTACGACCGCTATGTCGGAAACGACAGCTTCTATGGCGAGATCCTGCGCGGCATCACCGAGGAGGCCGAGCGCATCGGCATCGGGCTCAGCGTCGAGATGCTGTTCCACGGCGAGCCGACGCCCGATCCGTCGAGCCTGTTCCGCCGGGGCCTGCCGGAGAGCATCATCATGATGGGGCTCGACCAGCCGGTGCTGGTCGACGCCGTCGCCGCCCTCGGCTGTCCGGCGGTGATCATCAACGGCATGGACCCCGCCATGCGGATCGACAGCGTTTCGCCCGACTATCACTTCGGCGGCTGGGCGGCGGCGCGGCACCTCCTCGACAGGGGGCACCGCAATCTCCTGCACGTCACCCATCCGTTCCGGGAATCGCTGACGCTTCGCCTCGAAGGATTCCGCAAGGCGCTCGAACGGTCCGGCGTTGCCTTCGACGCCGGCCGCCATCTGCTCGATACCGACGACGCCGGGCTGACCAGCGCCGGCGCGCAGCAGGCGGTGGCCAGGCTCATCGACAGCGGCAGGTTCGAGGCGACGGCGCTTTGCTGCGTGTCCGACATGCTGGCCATCGGCGCCATGCGCGCCGTGCTCGCCGCCGGCTACCGGGTGCCCGAGGACGTGTCGATCACCGGCTTCGACGATCTGCCGATCAGCGCCCACTGCGAGATTCCGCTCACCACATTCCACATCGAGCGCGCCGAGATGGGGCGGGCGGCGGTGCACATGCTGCTCGAGGGGGCGGCCAACCCGCTCCGCAACGGCCGCCGCCTCAGCCTCGGCGTCCAGCTCGTGGAACGGGCCTCCGTGGCGCCGCCGCCGCGCTGATCCGGTCATCGGCGGATCCTCACGGCGATGCGCTCTTCGAAGGGAATGGCAACGCGATAGAGCGTGTCCGGCCAGGCGAGGCGCAGCCGCGCATCGGCGACGGCGATCGCCTCGACCGTGGCCGCGCCGCCGCCGTCGATCTCGATCGCGCCGAGGCCGGGCAGCACCAGCCCGTCCGCCGCGATGCCCGGACGCCGCGCCAGCATCAGGTGCAGCGTCGAGGGGCCGGCCGGCGACCGCACGTCCTCGATTTCGATCCGTTCGCCCTTGACGAAGCGGACGGTGCGGTGCGCCGTCGTCACGCCGGCGGCCGGCGGAAAGGCGCCGGCGAGGTCCATCGACACGCGGCTTTCCCGCTCGCCCGGCTCGAAGACGAGGTCGCGGGCGCCGTAGGCGGCGCCGTAGCCCTCCTCGACACCGCCGAACAGCGGCAGGTTGTGATAGGCCGACCGGATGGTCCAGATCTCGTGACGGGCGGCGGAGAAGGTCTTGGCCGTGTAGGTTTCCACGCCGACGTCGATCAGCAGGGGCTCGCCGTCCCTGAACAGGATCAGCGAGCCGGCGTCGGCGTGGCCGTGGCTGTCGCCGTTGTCGCCGGCCTTGACGGCGAGGTCGAAGCTGGCGTCGCGCAGGATGAACAGGCCGACGCCGGGATAGTGGATGTCCGCCGCAGCGCGCGGCGCGGCCGGGCGGTGGGCGGCGAGCCGTTCGGCGGCGAACGCCGCCTGCAGCCGGTAGTAGAGGTTGATCTCGTCGGGCAGGTCGCGGTCGGTGGAGACCGCCCAGTCGGCGGCGGCGAAGTCGGCCAGGCGGTCCGAGCCGACGGCGAGGCCGAACAGGTATTCGCGGGCGCCGGCCCGGCCGGCCAGCGGCGAACAGTCGGCGAAGTTGAAGTAATAGGCGCCGCGCGCGTTGATGTTGACGATATACTCGGCGATGTTGCGGATCTTGTCCGACCGGGCGGCCGCGGCGAAGGCGCCGCCGGTGACCTTGTTCAGGATGTCCATGGCGTTGAACAGGCAGAGGCCGGCGTGGCGATAATATTGCGCGCCCTCCTCGCAGCAGCCGTCGTCCTGGTAGTCCTTGAGGAACGCGTCGAGGCTTTCGGCCGCCTTGACCACCACCCGCCGCCGCAGGTCGGCCGGGTAGTCGCCGCTCATGATCGCCAGCAGCACGTTCTGGGTGCACCAGACGGTCCAGTTGCACATCGGCTCGTCGCCGTCGCCCATCCACCAGAAATGCCGGCCGAGGTAGGGGGCGACGATGCGCGCGTCGATTTCGCGGCGGATGCGCGCCCGGATCAGCGGGCTGACGGCGTCGAGCGCGGCGCCGAGCAGGTGGTCGACGACCGCCAGCTGCGCGCCGGTTTCGCAGGCGAACAGGTCGAGGACCGGCGCGCCGACATCCGGCAGGATGGCCGTCGGCGTGTCGCGGACCAGCGTGTTGTGGGCCGGAAGCTGCCAGCCGCTTTCCTCGCAGAGGGCGAAGATGCCGTCGATGACCTGGTCGAGAAAGCGGCCGTCGCCGGCCACGCATTCGGCCATGACGGCGGCGTTGAGGGTCCGCCGCCGCGTGAGGTAGCGCGCCTCGAAGCGGGCGCGGTCGCCGTTGCGGCGGAAATCCATGTAGGCGGAGGCAGCAAGCGGCGGATAGGCCGCGCCGGCAAGGCTTTCGCCGCGCGCCGTCAGGGCGTCGCGGACGTCGGCCGGCAGGCGAAGCCAGGCCGCACGATCCCGGGCCGGTGGCGCCGGAACGAAGCGATCGATCGTCCGCGGCAGATCGGCCAGGCATTCGACGAACATGATGGTCTCCCGATTGTCATCCGGGCCGGCGGCGGCGCCGGCCGGCGTTCGCATCTTTCTATTTTCCATTAGGTGGAAAACACAACGTTTTTGGAAAGATGGAAAATATGCGTATTTTTTCGATTGCGTTTCGACGATTTGTGGAGTTTACACTCGTCCGGCCGTCGCGAGAATATCGCGATGTAGGGATCTCCGCCATTCCCAGCATATCCGTCGGGGAGGTGCCACGGACAGGCGGAAAGTGGAAATGTTTGGAAATTTCCGCTGACCCGATTGACGAAAAACGGAAAAGATTCCCGGGGAGGAAGCAATGGCGGTCACCGCTCCAGTTCGCAAGCCGCGCCCCATGACGCCCGCCCGCCGGCGGTTGCGCAACAACGTGGTCGCCTACAGCTTCATCGCTCCGAATTTCATCGGCTTCGCCGTCTTCACGCTCGGGCCGATCCTGTTCGCCTTCGCGCTCGCCTTCATGGACTGGGACGGCTCGAACGAGATGACGTTCGCCGGCCTCAGGAACTTCTGGCGCCTGTTCTCCGACGACGTGTTCCAGACCGCGCTCTGGAACACGCTCGTCTACACGGCGCTGACCGTGCCGCTGACGCTGGTCTGCTCGCTGCTTCTGGCGGTGCTGCTCAACCAGAAGGTCTTCGGCCGCAATTTCTTCCGCACCGTCATGTTCTTCCCCTACGTCGCCTCGCTGGTGGCGGTCGCCGTGGTCTGGAATATGATCTTCAATCCGGCCATGGGCCCGTTCAACATGCTGCTGGTGGCCTTCGGCCTCGATCCGGCGCATCTGCCCGGCTGGTCGGCCGACAAGAACTGGGCGATGGTCACGGTCATCCTGTTCTCCGTGTGGAAGAACATGGGCTACTACATGGTGATCTACCTCGCCGGCCTGCAGGGCGTGAATCCCGAGCTCTACGAGGCGGCCGGCATCGACGGCGCCAACGCCTGGGACAAGTTCCGCCATGTCACCATTCCGCAACTGAGCGCGACGACCTTCTTCGTCAGCATCATGCTGACCATCCAGTGCTTCAAGGTCTTCGACCAGATCTACATGCTGACGCAGGGCGGGCCGGGCACGTCGACGCTGGTCCTCGTCTACCACATCTACAACGAAGCCTTCATCTCCTGGGACCTGGGATACGCCAGCATGGTCGCCCTCGTCCTGTTCCTGCTCGTTCTCGTCGTCACGGTCGTCCAGTTCCGTCGCGAGCGGGACGCGTGACGGTTCGGGCCGGAGGAAACGCCATGAAAATTCTCGGTCGCAAGGTCAAGCCCGCCCGCATCCTCGTCTACGCCATCCTGGTCGCGACGGCGGTGACCATGCTGGTGCCCTTCGTGTGGATGCTGTCGGCGTCGCTGAAGCTCAGCAAGGACGTGTTCTCCTTCCCGGTGGAGTGGTTCCCCGCCCAGCCGGTGTGGCACAACTACGTCGACATCTGGACCAAGGTGCCGCTGGCGCTGTTCATCTGGAACACCTCCAAGCTGACCGTCATCGTCACGCTGCTGCAGCTCCTCACTTCGAGCTTCGCCGCCTACGCCTTCGCCAAGCTCGACTTCAAGTACAAGAACGCGCTGTTCCTCGGTTACATCGGCACCATCGCCATGCCCTGGCAGGTCTACATGGTGCCGCAGTTCATCATGATGCGCGAGTTCCACCTCAACAACACGCATCTGGCGCTGATCTGCCTGCAGGCCTTCACCGCCTTCGGCGTGTTCCTGATGCGGCAGTTCTACCAGAGCATTCCCGACGAGCTCTGCGAGGCCGCCCGCATCGACGGCATGAACGAATACCAGATCTGGTGGAAGATCATGCTGCCGCTGTCCAAGCCGGCGCTGTCGACGCTGACGATCTTCACCTTCGTCACCACCTGGAACGACTTCCTCGGGCCGATGATCTACCTCACCAAGACCGAGCTCAAGACGATCCAGATCGGCCTCCGCATGTTCATCGCCCAGTATTCGGCCGAATACGGGCTGATCATGGCGGCGTCGGTGGTGACGCTGATCCCCGTGCTCGTCGTCTTCCTCGCCCTGCAACGCTTCTTCGTCGAAGGCATCGCCTCGAGCGGCCTCAAGGGCTGAGCGCAGCGAAAGGACCATCATGACCGCGTGTATTTCGCCGACGATCGATCCGGTGACCGACGACGAGGTGGCGGCTGCGCTCGACCTCGCCGTCGACCTGGTGCGGCGCAACCTGCCCGAATTCACCCACGCCGCCCGCAATCATTCGAGCGTCGACAATTTCTACCCGACCTGCGCCAACGACCAGTGGACCTGCGGCTTCTGGCCGGGCCAGGTCTGGCTCGCCTACGAGCGCTCGCGAGACGAGGCCTTTCTCGACGCCGCCCGCGTGCAGGTCAGGGACTTCCACCATCGGGTGGAGAACCGCATCGCGGTCGATCATCACGACATGGGTTTCCTCTATTCGCCGAGCTGCGTCGCCGCCTACAGGCTGACCGGCGACCGGCTGGCCCGCGCGGCGGCCCTTCTCGCCGCCGACCGGCTGATGGACCGCTTCCAGCCGGTCGGCGGCTTCATTCAGGCATGGGGCGCCTTCGGGGAGCCGGAGAACTATCGCTTCATCATCGACTGCCTGATGAACCTGCCGCTGCTCTACTGGGCGACCGCCGAGACCGGCGACGGCAGCTATGCCGACGTCGCCCGCATCCACACCGCCACCTGCCTTGCCAACTCCATCCGGCCGGATTTCTCGACCTATCACACCTTCTTCATGGATCCGGTGACCGGCCAGCCGTCGCACGGGGCGACCTGCCAGGGCTACAGCGACGATTCGCCGTGGACGCGCGGCCAGGCCTGGAGCATCTACGGCACGGCACTCGCCTACAAGGTCGACCGCACGGAGGAAAAGCGCCAGCTTTTCGACCGCCTGCTCGGCTTCTACCTGAAGAAGCTGCCCGACGATCTCGTGCCCTACTGGGACCTGATGTTCACCTCGGGCACCGAGGAGCCCCGCGATTCCTCGAGCGCGTCGATCGTCGCCTGCGGCCTCCTCGAGATGGCGCTCCACGTCGACGAGGCAGCCGCCGCCGGCTATCGCGACCTGGCCCGGCGCATGGTGGCGAGCCTCGTGCAAACCTATGCCGTCACCGATCCGGCGGTTTCCAACGGCCTGGTGCTGCACGGAACCTATTCCAAGAAGACGCCCTTCAACACCTGTACGCCCGAGGGCGTCGACGAGTGCGTCATCTGGGGCGACTATTTCTACATGGAGGCGCTGACGCGCCTGTCCTCCGACTGGGTTTCCTACTGGTGAGGCGTCTATCGTGAATCCTCAGGCGTTCTTCGAAGGATCCGACCGTCTGTTCATGCGCGGCGCCGCCGACCGCGACCGGATCGCCGCCTTCGTGCGCGAGACCTATCCGGACGAGGCGGCCCGCCTCGTCGCCGCCGCCGACATGGTCGTCGCCCAGCGCTTCGTGTTCGAGGAGCGGTGGGACATGGAGCGCACCCACGTGCCCGAGGTCTTCCCGGGCGAGATCGACTGGCTGCACCAGCCGGGCGACGATCCCGAGTGGATCTTCGCCTTCAACCGGATGCGCTTCTGGATCACCCTCGGCCGCGCCTATGCGCTGACCGGCGACGAGCGCTACGCCAATGCCTTCGCCGGCCAGCTCGTCCACTGGGTGCGGACGGTCAGGCGGGACGATCCGGCCAATGCCAAGGCCTGGCGGACCATCGAGGCCGGCATCCGCATGGAATACTGGGTCAAGGCGATGGCCTGCTTCGAGGGCAGCCCGGCCATCACCCCCGAGGTGATGGACGCCTTCGTCGCCTCGATGACCGAGCACGCCGAATTCCTCATGGGGGTGTGGAACAGCTACAACCTGATGAGCAACTGGGGCGTTCTCGCCAACCACGGCCTGTTCATCGTCGGCGCCGCCGTGCCGGCCCCGCGCGCCGGCGACTACCGGCGCGAGGCCGCCCGCCGCCTTGCCGAGGAAGCGCGCATCCAGATCGACGACGACGGCTTCCAGTGGGAGCAGAGCCCGATGTACCACAACGAGGTCACGGCCTGTTACCTCGACGTGGTGACGCTCGCCGACCGGGGCGGCCACGAGCTGCCGGAGCCGATCCGCCGCAAGACGCGGGACCTTTGCCGCGTCACCGCGCTTTCCGGCAAGCCGGACGGCCACGAATTGTCGATGGGCGACAGCGACGACATCGACCAGCGCGACCTGGTGGTGCGCGGCGCCGTGATCTTCTCCGATCCGCTGCTCAGGGCGTTCGGCGGTCCGGTCATGGACGTCGACGCGGTGTGGGATCTCGGCGCCGACGCCATCGCCGCCTACGCGGCCCTGCCGGCGGAGCCGCCGCGCTCGGCCGATACGGCGCTCCACCACTCCGGCAATTTCTACCTCCGCGACCGCTGGGGCGAGGACGGCACCTTCGTGCATTTCCACTGCGGCACGCTCGGCGCCGGCCACGGCCATTCCGACAAGCTGCATGTCGACCTGTTCGCCCGCGGCGAGGACATCCTCGTCGACGCCGGCCGCTACACCTACGTCGACAAGCCGGAGCGCTTCGAGTTCAAGAACGCCTCGGCCCACAACACCGTCACAGTCGACGACGAGGAAGTCTACACGCCCGTCGACAGCTGGGGCTGCTCGCGCCTGTCGCGGGCGGTCAACCGCCGCTTCGTCGCCGGCGACCGCTACGCCTATGCCGAGGGCGGGCATCTCGGCTATCAGGAGCTCGCCTCGGGCGGCGTGTTCGTCAATCGCCGGCTGCTGTTCCTGAAGCCGGACATCCTGGTGATCACGGACGAGTTCCACACCGGGGCCGCCCACGCCTACCAGCGCTACTTCCATTTCGACAGCCGCGGCAAGGTGACCGGCGACGGCCGCCGCTTCGGCTACGACAGCGCGCGCAACGCGGTCGACCTCCTGCTGGTCGGCGGCGAGCCGCACGCGAGGCTCGTCGAGAGCCGCCTGTCCCGCCGCTACAACGAGGTGGAAGCCAACCTCACGCTGCGCGTCGACGACCGCGGCGACGGCCCGCTCCGCCTCTTCACCGTCATCGGCCTCAATCCGGCCGGCCGGCGCGAAGCGCTGTCCGCCGCGACGGTGCCGGTGACCTCGAACTTCAAGGGCGTCCGGTTCGACGATGCGACGATCCACGCCCTCGACATCACCAAGGGGGAACGGGCTTTCACTGTGGTGATCGCCCACCGCGAATACGCGAGCCCCACCGATACCTTCAACGCGGACGGCTGCACCGGCTTCGGCGAGGTCTCGGTCTTCGACCGCAGCGCCGGCGAAACCAGCGTTGGAACCATTCTCGTCCGGTAACGGGCGACACTGAGCAATCGGAGGACCGTCATGGCGGGCATTTCGCTTCGTGACATTCAGAAGACCTACGGCTCCCTGACCGTCGTGCACAAGCTCAACCTCGAAATCCGGGACAAGGAGTTCATCGTTCTGGTCGGACCGTCGGGCTGCGGCAAGTCGACGACCCTCAGGATGATCGCCGGGCTGGAGGAGATCACCGCCGGCCAGCTCTACATCGGCGACGCCCTCGTCAACGATCTGGAGTCCAAGGATCGCGACATCGCCATGGTGTTCCAGAACTATGCGCTCTACCCGCATATGACGGTCTACAAGAACATGGCCTTCGGCCTCGAGCTTCGGAAGGCGCCCCGCGCCGAGATCGACGCCAAGGTCCGCGAGGCCGCCAGGATCCTCGACATCGAGCACCTGCTCAACCGCAAGCCGAAGGCGCTCAGCGGCGGCCAGCGCCAGCGCGTGGCGCTCGGGCGCGCCATGGTGCGCAATCCGGCGGTGTTCCTGCTCGACGAGCCGCTCAGCAACCTCGACGCCAAGCTGCGCGCGACGATGCGGGTGGAGATTTCAAAGCTGCACAAGAGCCTCGGCACCACCTTCATCTACGTCACCCACGATCAGGTGGAGGCGATGACCATGGCCGACCGCATCGTGGTGATGAAGGACGGCTTCATCCAGCAGGTCGACACGCCGCAGAACCTCTACGACAATCCCTGCAACATGTTCGTGGCCGGCTTCATCGGCTCGCCGCAGATGAACATGCTGCCCGTGCGCATCGAGCGGACCGCCGCCGGCTTCGCCGCCCGCTTCGGCGACGATGTCATTCCGCTGCCCGAGCGCGCCGGCGAAGCGGTGCTGGCGCCCTGGCTCGGCCGCGACTGCATGCTCGGCATCCGGCCGGAAGACCTGCACGACGAGGCCTCCTCCTACATGGGGCAGGCGACGACGACGCCGATCACCACCACGGTCGAGCTCGCCGAGCCCATGGGATCGGAGGTCCACCTCAATCTCATCGTCAACGGAACCAAGATGGTGGCCAAGGTGCCGCCGCGCTGCAAGGCGCGCGACGGCGACGCGGTGACGCTCGGCATCGACACCACCAAGCTGCACCTGTTCGACAGGGAAAGCGAGAACACCATCTTCAACTGAGGCCAATGGAGGCCGGCATGTGGAGGTTCGGCGCCCGCCGCGGCGACGTCAGGGAGATCGACAGGAACGCGCCGCCCAAGAGGGGCGCGGCGCTTTTCGTCGACATCCTGGCGCGCGAATGGTGGGAGCTGTTCAAGCTCAACCTGCTCATGGTGCTGTTCGCCCTGCCGATCGTCACCATTCCGGCGATGCTGGCGGCGACGACGCGCATCACCACCACGATGATCCGCGACGAGAACCACTATCTGTGGCGGGACTTCCAGGAGAGCTTCCGGCGGCAGTTCTGGCGCGCCACCCTTGTCGGCTGGATTTTCGGGGCGGCCATCGCCCTCGGCGTCGCCGCCGTCGCCGTCTATGCGAGAGCGGCGGCCACCGAGCCGCTTTTCGTGCTGCCGGTGGTGGTGTCGCTGTTCGGCACCATCGTGCTCCTGCTCATGGCCTCGCACAGCCTGACGCTGATGGCGCTCACCGGCCTTCCCACCCTGCAACTGCTCGGCAAGGCCTGCCTGATGACCGTCGCCGGCTTCCTGCCGGGGCTGGCAGCGCTGCTGCTCTGCGCCGTGGTCTGGCTGGTGCATGTCGCCGCCTATCCGGTCAGCATCTTCATTCCGGCCACCTTCGGCTTTTCGCTCTGCGCCCTGGTGATGACCTTCCAGAGCCAGCGCGCGCTCGTCCGCTACCAGTCGCTCGCCCGCCGGGCGGCCGGCACGGGAAACATGGTTTGACAAGGGGTGCCAGCGGCATCCGAAATCGAGGGAGAGAGAGATGAAAAACTTGAAAGCCTTCGCAGCGGCGATGTCCGCCGTCGCTTCCGTCGCCGTCGTCGGCCACGCCTTCGCCGCCGACAGCGAAACCATCAAGTGGGCGCTGTGGGACTGGGACAAGACCGCCTATTACCAGCCCCTCATCGACGCCTACCAGGCCAAGCATCCCAACGTGAAGATCGAATATGTCGACCTCGGCTCGACCGACTACCAGACGATGCTGAGCACGCAGCTCACCGGCGGCGCCGACGACCTCGACGTCCTGACCATCAAGGACATTCCCGGCTACGCCACCGTGGTGCGCGCCGGCCAGCTCGAAGACCTGACCGGCTACATGAAGGACAACGCCATCGACCCGGCCGCCTATTCCGGCCTGATCGAGCAGATCACCATCAAGGACAAGGTCTACGCGCTGCCGTTCCGCAGCGACTTCTGGGTCGTCTATTACAACAAGGACCTGTTCGACAAGGCCGGCGTTGCCTATCCGACCAACGACATGACGGTGGCCCAGTATGACGAGCTGTCGCGGAAGATGACCAGCGGCGCCGGCTCCGACAAGGTCTACGGCAGCATCTTCCACATCTGGCGCAGCACCGTCGAGCTGTTCGGCATCCTCGACGGCCAGCACACCGTGGTGGACGGCAACTACGACTTCCTGAAGCCGTGGTACGAGCGGGCGCTCCAGTTGCAGAGCGACGGCATCGTGCCGGACTACGCCATGCTGAAGACGTCGAACACCCACTATTCGGCGCCCTTCTTCAACAACACGGTGGCGATGCTGCCGATGGGCACCTGGTTCGCCGCGACGCAGATCGCCAAGGTCCAGTCCGGCGAATCCAAGTCGACCAACTGGGGCATCGTCAAGTATCCGCATCCGGACGGCGTCACGGCGGGCACCACCATCGCCACCATCACGTCGCTCGCCGTCAACACGCAGTCGAGCCACAAGGAGACGGCCCTCGACTTCCTCAAGTTCGTGACCGGCCCCGAGGGCGCGGCCATCGTCGCCGCGACCGGCACCATCCCGGCGGTGCGCGACGCCAAGGTGATCGACACCATCACGGCGATCGACGGCTTCCCGAAGGACGAGAACAGCAAGGCGGCGCTCACCATCGAGAAGGGCTATCTCGAGATGCCGGTGCATCCCAAGGCGCCGCAGATCGAGGTGGCGCTCAACCGCGTCCACGATTCGATCATGACCAAGAACGAGACGGTCGAGGACGGCATCGCCGAAATGAACAAGACGGTGGGCAACATCATCGGGCAGTGAACTGCCGGTGCACCGCCAAGGAAACAGGGCGCCGCGGCCGGATTTTCCCGCCGCGGCGCTCATTTAAGGAGGGATGAATGTCCATTCGCCTGAAAATCGTCGCCGCCGACGGGACCGTGCACGCCGAGGCCCGCGGCGAGACCGAAGTGCAGCTCGTCTATTCGGCCGCCTATGCGCCGGGTGACCGCATTCTCCTCGCTACGGACGCAACGCCCGCGCATGTCCGGGTTCGCCTGGACGATTGTCTCGCCTGTCCGCTGCTGTGGCTGCCGGAGGGGCGCTTCGACTATTCGCCGCCCTTCGGCGACGCCGCGAAGGCCTTTGCTCCCTTCGCCTTTGCCGGCGAGCGGCATTTTCTCACGGCACGGCTGGCCACGCCCGAGGAGATCGGAACGCGGCGCGACCTGGCGCTGAACCCGTTCGACTTCGCCGACAGCACCGTCTTTCCGCACGCCTTTGCCAACTCGGTGACGCGCGGCGAGGCGCTGTTCGCCGCCCGCAACGCCATCGACGGGCTAACCGCCACCGCCGGCCATGGCGAGTGGCCGTACACCAGTTGGGGCATCGATCGCAATCCCGAGGCGGAGCTGACCGTCGCCTTCGGCCGTCCGGTGCTCGTCGACGAGGTGGTGTTGCATACCCGCGCCGACTTTCCGCACGACGCCTGGTGGTCCCAGGCCCTCCTGTCCTTTTCCGAAGGGCCGGATCTGGCGATCAAGCTGGAGAAGACCGGCAGCGGTCAGCGGACCCGCTTTCCGAAGCGCCCGACCGAATGGATCCGGCTGCACCGCCTGATCAAGGCGGACGATCCGTCGCCTTTTCCGGCGCTGACGTCGATCGGTTGCCTGGGAGTGGAGGCCGGCGCCGGACTGTGAGGCCGACGAATCCGCTGGAAGGCTGACGGCCGATTGGTATCACTGATTTTTCTCCGGCCTCGGCTATGCTAGGCTGCGTTCCAGAGTCAACTGGAACTGAGAATGGTTACCATCAAGCAGATCGCCAAGGCCGTCGGCGTATCCTCGACCACCGTGTCGCGGGTGCTGAATTACGATCCGTCGCTGACCATGTCGGAGGCCAAGCGTCAGGCCATCATCGAGACGGCCGAGGCGCTGAATTACGAAACGCCGCGCAACCGCTCCAGGGCCGGGACGGCGGCGGAGGCGAGCCAGCCGGCGAAGCTGGTGATCGTGCATTTTCTCGACCCGTCGGAAGAGATCGCCGATCCCTATTATGTGGGCGTTCGCCTGGGGATCGAGAACCGCTGCCGCGAGCTGAACGCCGAGGTCACCAAGGCCTTTCACCCCGACGGTCTTCCTGACGCGCAGCAACTGGCGGCCTCGGCGGGCGTCATCGTGATCGGCAAGCATAGCGCCAGGGATATCGCCTGGCTGCGCCGGCATGCGCGCCACGTGGTCTTCGCCGATTTCGACCCCCACAACGACGAGGTCGACAGCGTCTTTTCCGACATGGGGGTGGCCACCCTCAAAATACTGAATTTCCTGAAGGCGAGCGGCTATGGCCGCATCGGCTTCATCGGCAGCTCGGATTATCTCGACGGCGAGACCCGGCAGTTCGGCGAGTGGCGATGCGCCACCTATATCGACTGGCAGAAGGCCGAGGGGCGCTTCGATCCCGATCTGGTGCTGCTGGCCGACAGCGGGCTCGGCCAAAGCCACCGCCTCGAGGACGGCTACCGGCTGGCCTTGCAGATGCTGTCGCTGCCGGCGCCGCCGGACGCCATCGTCACCTCCAACGACAACATGGCGATCGGCGCCTACCGGGCCATCCAGGAGCGCGGCCTGCGCATTCCCGACGATATCGGCATCGCCTCCTTCAACGACATCCCGGTGGCCCAGTTCCTGACGCCGCCGCTGACCACGGTGCGCATCCACGCCGAGCATATCGGCGAAACGGCCGTCGACCTGCTGTTCGAGCGGCTGGCCGGCCGCACCTTCGGCCGGCAGGTGCGCATCGCCACCGAACTGATGCTGCGGGCCAGTTGCCGCACGCCGGGAGCGGCCGACTAGATTTCATCACTGATTTTTCCCTTGAGGGTTAGAGAAATTTCTCTTGATCGATCGCCGCTGCATCAGTAAAAAATCACTGACGCGGCGGGTAGGCGCCGCGGTGCCATCGCTCAAGGGAGGAAACAATGATCTATTCGAGGAAAGGTGCCTATTGCGCGCTGATCGGCGCCAGCCTGCTTCTGTCCACCTCGGCCATGGCCGGCGAGATCACCGTCTGGTGCTGGGACCCCAACTTCAACGGCGCCATCATGCAGGAAGCCGGCGCGCGCTATGCCGCCAGGCATCCTGAGACGACCATCAAGGTGGTGGATTTCGCCAAGGGCGACGTCGAGCAGAAGCTGCAGACGGCGCTCGCTTCCGGCACCACCCAGGCGCTGCCCGACATCGTGCTGATCGAGGACTACGGCGCCCAGAAATACCTCCAGTCCTTCCCAGGCGCTTTCGCCGCCCTGTCGGACAAGGTCGATCACGCGGCCTTCGCGCCCTACAAGGTCAAGCTGATGACCGTCGACGGCACGGTCTACGGCATGCCGTTCGACACCGGCGTCGCCGGCATGTTCTACCGCAAGGACTATCTGGAAGCGGCCGGCTTCAAGCCGTCGGACATGGAGAACATCACCTGGGACCGCTACGTCGAGATCGGCAAGGCGGTGGTCGAGAAGACCGGCAAGAAGATGGTCGCCATCGACCCGAACGGCGCCGACCTCATCCGCATCATGATGCAGTCGCAGGGCAAGTGGTATGTCGACGACCAGGACAACCTGACCATCACCGACAACCCGGCGCTCAGGGCCAGCCTTGAGGTCGAGGGCAAGCTGATCAACGCCGGCGTCGTGAAGACGCTGTCGGGCTGGACGGAATGGGCCGGCTCGATCGGCTCCGGCGACGTGGCCACCGTGATGAGCGGCGTCTGGATCACCGGCACCATCAAGGCGCAGGCCGACCAGTTCGGCAAATGGGGCGTCGCGCCGATCCCGAGCTTCAGCGCCGACGGCAAGGGCCACGCCTCCAACCTCGGCGGCTCGAGCTGGTATGTGCTCGATGCCTCCGCCGAGAAGGACGAGGCGATCGACTTCCTGAACGAGATCTACGGCAAGGACGTCGATTTCTACCAGAAGATCCTCACCGAGCGCGGCGCCGTCGGCTCGCTGCTCGCCGCCCGCACGGGCGACGCCTATTCGACCGCCGACGACTTCTTCGGCGGCGAGAAGGTCTGGCAGCGCTTCGCCACCTGGCTGGCCGAGGTGCCGCCGGTCAACTACGGCGCCTTCACCACCGAGATCGACACCGCCGTCATGGCGCACCTGCCGGACGTCCTGAAGGGCGAACCGCTCGACGACGTGCTGAAGTCGATCGAGGCGCAGGCCCAGGGCCAGATCCAATAAGCCTGTGGGGCGAATCCGCCCGACTTGCACGGCGCGCCGCGGCCTCCTGCCGCCGCGGCGCGTTCCGAACGACGCCTGATGCCGAGATGCATTGAAAATGCCTCTTGGTATTCCGCTTGCCGATTCCTCATGCCCTCGATGCAGATGAGAAATCGGCAATGGCCTCAATGAGCGGATGCGTCAGCATCTTCGCGAATTGGTATGATGCCCGAAAGGCGGCCCATGACCATCGCCCGAGCTAACGGACTGAAGCGCAGCTACGACCTCAACGGCTGGCTGTTCATCGGCCCGTCGGTCGCGCTGATCGCGATCTACCTCGTCTATCCGATCTTCCGCTCGCTCTACCTGTCGTTCTACGCGGGCAAGGGCATGATGATGAAGTTCGCCGGGTTCGGCAACGTCGTCCGCCTGTGGCACGATCCGGTCTTCCTGTCGGCGCTCACCAACACGGTCGTGTTCTTCGTGGTGCAGGTGCCGATCATGATCACGCTGGCGCTGATGCTCGCCTCGGTGCTCAACAACGACCGCCTGAAATTCATCGGCCTGTTCCGCACGGCGATCTTCCTGCCCTGCGTCACCTCGCTGGTCGCCTATTCGGTGCTGTTCAAGAGCATGTTCTCGGCCGACGGGGTGGTGAACGCCAGCCTTCTCGCCGTCGGCCTGATCGGAACGCCGATCGGCTGGCTCACCGAGCCGTTCTGGGCCAAGGTGCTGGTCATCCTGTCCATCACCTGGCGGTGGACCGGCTACAATATGATCTTCTACCTGGCGGCCATGCAGAACATCGACCGCTCGGTCTACGAGGCGGCCCGCATCGACGGCGTGCCGGCCTGGGCGCGTTTCGCGCGCCTCACCGTTCCCATGCTGAAGCCGGTGATCCTGTTCACCACCATCACCTCGACCATCGGCACGCTGCAATTGTTCGACGAGGTCTACAACCTCACCGAGGGCAAGGGCGGGCCGTCGGATTCGACGCTGACGCTGTCGCTCTACATCTACAACCTGACCTTCCGCTACATGCCGAGCTTCGGCTACGCGGCGACCGTCTCCTACGTCATCGTCATCATGGTGGCGCTGCTCTCCTTCCTGCAATTCTACGCCGCGAGGGACCGGTCATGAACCTTTCGCGCCTCGCCGGCGACGCCGTCCAGTACCTGTTCGTCGGCATCGCCGCCTTCCTGTCGGTGTTCCCCTTCGCCTGGATGGTGATCAGCTCCACCAACACCTCGATCGACATCCTCGGCGGCAAGGCCACCTTCGGGCAGGCGTTCGCCGCCAACGTCGGCAACTTCTTCGCCCAGGTGGATGCGCCGCTGGTGTTCTGGAACTCCGCCAAGGTGGCGGTGATGGCGACGGTGCTGACCATCGCGATCTCGTCGCTGGCCGGCTACGGCTTCGAGATGTTCAGGTCGAAGACGCGCGACCGCGTCTATTCGATGGTGCTCCTGACGCTGATGGTGCCGTTCGCGGCGCTGATGATCCCGCTGTTCATGATGATGGCCAAATCGGGCCTGATCGACACCCATATCGCCATCGTGCTGCCCGGCATCGCCTCGGCCTTCATCATCTTCTACTTCCGCCAGTCGACCAAGGCCTTCCCGGTGGAGCTCCGCGACGCCGCCAAGGTGGACGGGCTGAAGGAATGGCAGATCTTCCTCTACATCTACGTGCCGGTGATGCGCTCGACCTACGCGGCGGCGATCATCATCGTCTTCATGGCCAGTTGGAACAACTATCTCTGGCCGCTGATCGTGCTGCAGTCCAACGAGACCAAGACGATCACCCTCGTCGTGTCGTCGCTGGCCTCCGCCTACAATCCCGACTTCGGCGTGGTGATGATCGGCACCATCCTGGCTACCCTGCCAACCCTCTTCATCTTCTTCGTCATGCAGCGCCAGTTCGTGCAGGGCATGCTTGGCTCCGTCAAATAGGAAAGTCCCGATGGCCGCCGTTGAACTGACCGACCTCCGCAAGAGCTTCGGGACACTGGACATCATCAAGGGCGTCGACCTGGCCATCGATCCCGGCGAGTTCGTCGTCTTCGTCGGCCCCTCGGGCTGCGGCAAGTCGACGCTGCTCCGGATGATCGCAGGCCTCGAGGACATCACCTCGGGCGAGTTGCGCATCGGCGGAGAGGTGATGAACGGCGTCGATCCCTCGCAGCGCGGCATCGCCATGGTGTTCCAGAGCTACGCGCTCTATCCGCACATGACGGTGCGCGAGAACATGGGCTTCGCGCTGAAGTTCGCCGGCATCGCCAGGGCGGAGATCGACCGCCGCGTCGACGATGCCGCCGGCACCCTCGGCCTCGGTGCGCTGATGGACCGCAAGCCGAAGGCGCTTTCCGGCGGTCAGCGGCAGCGCGTCGCCATCGGCCGCGCCATCGTCCGCGATCCCAAGGTGTTCCTGTTCGACGAGCCGCTCTCCAACCTCGACGCCGAGCTGCGCGTCCACATGCGCGTCGAGATCGCCAAGCTGCACAAGCGCCTGCAATCCACCATCATCTACGTGACGCACGACCAGGTGGAGGCGATGACGCTGGCCGACAAGATCGTCGTGCTGAGGTCGGGCATCGTCGAGCAGGTCGGCCGGCCGCTCGACCTCTACGACGATCCGGCCAACATGTTCGTCGCCGGCTTCATCGGCTCGCCGAAGATGAATTTCCTGCCGGCGCGCATCGAGGCGGCGGAGGCGGGCCGCGTCACGGTCGCCCTCGCCAGCCAGCCGGGCGTCCGCCTCGACCTGCCGGCCGCCGCCGGCACGGCGAAAGCCGGCGACGCAGTCAGCCTCGGCATCCGGCCCGAGCATTTCGTCGCCGCCGGAACGGGTGACGCCGACCTCGCCGTCGAGGTGGACGTCGCCGAGCATCTCGGCAGCACCAGCTACGTCTACGCCGACGTCGCTCCGGGCGAGCGCGTCATCATCCAGCAGGAAGAGAGCCGGCACGCCACCGCGCGGGGGAGGCTGGTGGTCGGCCTGCCGGCGGAGCGCTGCTTCCTGTTCGATGACGCCGGCCGGCGCATTCGCTAGCAAGATCAAAATCTTAAGAACAAGCGTGCGGCGAGGCGGAGGCCATTCGTCTCTTCGCCGGCGCCAAATCCATCTGATGCGGCGGATCGCCGCGAGCGGGGTCGGGACATGTTGGGCGTCTGTTACTATCCGGAGCACTGGCACGAGAGCCGCTGGCAGCGCGACGCCGCGCGCATGCGCGAGATCGGCATCACCCACGTCCGGATCGGCGAGTTCGCCTGGTCGCGGATCGAGCCGGCGCGGGACAGCTTCGACTTCGGCTGGCTCGACCGCGCCATGGAGGTGCTGGCCGGCGCCGGGCTGAAGATCATCCTGGGCACGCCGACCGCCACGCCGCCCAAATGGCTGGTCGACGAATGCCCGGACATCCTGCCGGTCGACGTGGAGGGGCGGGTGCGCGGCTTCGGCTCGCGGCGCCACTACACGTTCTCCTCCGAGCGCTGGTGGAAGGAAAGCGCCCGCATCGTCGAGGCGCTGGCGAGGCGCTACGGCCGCCACCCCGGCGTCGTCGGCTGGCAGACCGACAACGAGTTCGGCTGCCACGGCACCACCCTGTCCTGGGGGCCGGAAGACCTCGGGGCGTTCCGGGACTGGCTGCGCCGCCGCTACCAGTCGACCGACCAGCTCAACGCGGCGTGGAACAGCGTGTTCTGGTCGATGGAAGTCGGCAGCTTCGACGAGGTGACGCTGCCCAACCTGACGGTGACCGACGCCAACCCGTCCGCCCGCATGGATTTCTGGCGCTTCGCCTCCGAGCAGGTCGCCGCCTACAACGCCGCCCAGGCGGAGATCATCCGCCGCCATTCGCCGGGGCGCTGGATCACCCACAACTTCATGGGCTTCTTCACCGACTTCGACCATTTCGCCGCCGCCGACAGCATGGATATCGCCGCCTGGGACAGCTATCCCACCGGCTTCCTGGAGGTGTTTCCCTTCAGCGAAGCGGAGCGGACCCGCTGGGCCGAGACCTCGCACCCGGACGTCGCCCCCTTCAATCACGACCTCTATCGCGCCGTCGGCCGGGGCCGCTTCTGCGTCATGGAGCAGCAGGCGGGACCGGTCAACTGGGCGCCGTGGAACGCGGTGCCGAAGCCGGGCATGGTCCGGCTGTGGACGCTGGAGGCGCTGGCGCACGGCGCCGAGCTGGTCAGCTACTTCCGCTGGCGGCAGGCGACGACGGCGCAGGAGCAGATGCATTCCGGCCTCAACCTGCCGGGCCTCGACGAACTGTCGCCGGGCGGCAAGGAAGTGGCGGCCGTCGCCCCCGAAATCGCCGCCCTGGGCGAGCTGCCGCCGGTCGAGCCGGCCAGGGTGGCCATCGTCATGGACTACCCGAGCCACTGGGCGGCGGCCATCCAGCCGCTGGCCGCCGATTTCCGGCCGATGGAACTGATCTTCCGCTGGTACGAGGCGTTGCGGCGGCGCGGCCTCGACGTCGACTTCATCCGGCCGGGCAACGCGCTCGATGCCTACGATCTCGTCGTCGTCCCCACCCTGTCGGAGGTCGACGCGGCGATGGAGGCGAGCCTCGCCGCCTTCGGCGGCGTGGCGCAGATCGGCCCGCGCACCGGCTGCCGCGACCGCGCCTTCGCCATTCCGGACAACCTGCCGCCCGGCCCTCTGGCCGATCTGACCGGCAACCGGATCATCCAGGTGGCGACGCTGCGGCCGGGCCTCGGCCATCCGGTCACCGGCGACGTCACGGGCGCGGCGGTGCGCTGGCGCGAGCATGCCGAGACGACGGCCACCGTGCTGGGCCGGTTCGCCGACGGCGGCCCGGCGCTGACCCGCAAGGGCGGCGTCTTCCATCTCCTGTGCTGGCCGGATGGCGACTTGCTGGAGGCGGCGATCGGCCAGGCGGTGACTGCCGCGCGATTGCCGGTCCTGGCCCTGCCGGAGCACGTCCGCATCCGCCGCCGCGGCCCGCTCATCTTCGCCTTCAACTACGGCGACGAGCCTTGGCCGCTACCGGAGGCGGGCGACCTGATCCTCGGCGATCCCCTTGTCGCCCCTCGATCAGTCGCGATCTGGCGATCGCGCCCGCGCTAGGCCAATATGCGGCTATGCGCATAGACTTGGGCAAACAGGCGATTGGGTATTGCCTTCCGCCCATATCCCGGCAAACCGCGTCCGGCGGTGCCGGTTCAGTCCCGCTCTCCCGGCGCGAGCATCGATTTCAGCGGCTCTTCGGCGACGTTGGCCGCGATTTCCTAGCGGCCGGGCATCTCGGGCAGGGCCTTGCGGGCCGAAGACGTGGTGCGCGTGTCGGAGGGCGTCGCCTATTCCTCCGGTGGAAGACGGTTGGCGGCGTGATCCTGCTCCAGGTCGGTCTTGATGGCGTTGCCGTCCTGGCCGCGCTCCTCCGAATGCTGCTTCTTGTCCCGGTTCGACAGGATGTCGTTTTCGCCCACGAGGTTCTTGTCGAGCTCGGTCATGGCGCCCGTGCCGTCGCCCTTGCCTTGCGATCCCTTGCCGAAATGCTTGCCGTCGCCGTTGACCATTGCGCGCTCCTTGGCGTTCGAGGGGGTGGGAATTGGCAGTTGAAAGACTCCAACCCCGGTTGCCGGCATTTGTTCCGGAACATCCGTGGTCGCGGTGGGGCCGTAGAGGCATGGAAGGCACGAGCGCGAGGAGGTCCCGATGACCAGCCAGCGCTTCAAGACCAAGCGTGGCCAGTTGTGCTGGGTGCCCGATATTGGCGGCTTGTTCTACTCGTCCCGAGGTCCTCGCCTGCGCGAGGATGACAGCCTGATGGCAGCGCTCGCGAGCGGCTATATAATTGACATATATATATAATTTATCCGCTCGCTCCGAGGTCCGCCCTACGCCGCCGCCAGCGCCCCTTGCCTCGCCGGAAACGGCCGGAACGTCATCAGGATCAACATGGCTGCCAGCCCCATGCCCCACGAGCCGATATACATCAGCGCGTAGCTGTCGAAGCGGTCGTAGATCATGCCGCCCACCAGCGGGCCGGTGGACATGCCGAGGCTGCCGGCCATCGCCGTGCCGCCGATGATGGTGCCCATCATCTTCAGCGGGAAGTTCTCGCGGATGATCACCGCGTAGAGCGGCATGGTGCCGGCGTAGATGAAGCCGACCATCGCCGCCACCGCATAGAAGCCGCCGAGCTCACTGACGAAGGCATAGGCGAGCACGCCGAAGGCCTGCGCCAGCAATCCGAGCACGAGAACACGCTGCGCGCCGAACCGGTCGCCGGCCAGGCCGAAGCCGATGCGGCCGAACATACCGGCCAGGCCCTCGACGCTGTAGATCGACACGGCGGCGATCATCGGGATGCCGCAGGTCACCGCATAGCTCACCGTGTGGAAGATCGGGCCGGAGTGGGTGGCGCAGCAGAAGAAGTTGGCCAGCATCAGCGTGATGAACTGCGGCGGCAGCACCGCCTGCCGCACCGTCATGCCCGATTGCGGCTCGTCGGCCGCCGTCGCGTCCTGCGGGCCGTCCAGCGCCGGCGGCCGGCGCACGAAGAGCGCCGCGGGAATCATCAGGGCGGCGGTGAGGCCGGCGATGATCAGCATGGCGCTGCGCCAGTCATGGATGGTGACCAGCCAGGCCGCGAAGGGGGCCATGGTCATCGGCGCCATCCCCATGCCGGCGGAGACGAGCGAGACGGCAAGGCTGCGCTGCGTGTCGAACCAGCCGGTCACGCAGGCCATCATCGGTGCGAACACCGCGGCGGTCGCCACCCCGACCAGCAGCCCGAACAGCAGTTGGAACTCGATCAGCGACCCCGCCCGGCTGGCGAGCGCCAGGCTCGCGGCCAGCACGACCGATCCCGTGAGCACCACCGGCCGCGGCCCGAACCGGTCGGAGAGGTTGCCCCACGCCATGCTGGCGACCGCCATGGCGAGGAAGCCGATGGTCATCGCCGTGGATATGCCGGTGACCGACCAGCCGGTATCCTGCGACATCGGCCTCAGGAAGATCGGCAGCGAGAACATGGCGCCGATGGCGACGCAGCCCAGAAGGCCGCCCGCCGCGACGATCACCCAGCGATAGGAAGGGTTCATGGCGTTCCCCCGAGGGCAGGGCGCACGACGCCGGTCACGGGTCGGAGCCTGCCTGATGTTGTTTCGGTATCTGCCGGTCAGCCCTGCTGCGGCTTCCAGTCGACCGATGGAACGACGTTGACCATCCACGGGACGCCGAACCTGTCGATCAGCGAGCCGAAGCCGGGCGACCAGAAGGTTTCGCCGAACGGCATCACCGCCGTGCCGCCTTCGGAGAGTTCGTCATACCAGCGCTGCCCCTCGGCCTTGTCCGGGGTGTGCAGGGTGACGTCGAAGCCGTTCTTGGGCTTGTCGATATTCCTGGCCCACTGGACATCCATGTCGGCGCCCATCAGCGCCTGATCGCCGACCTCGAGCCAGCAATGCATCAGCCACGTCTTGTACTTCTCGTCGGTGATCGGCATGTCCGGCGGGCCGTCGCCGTAGGGAAAGGCGGCGGTGATCCTGCCGCCGAGCACCTTGGCATAGAACTCGAACGCCTCGCGGCACTGGCCCTGGAAGCCCAAGCTGGTCACGATCTTCATGGCTCTCTCCTCTCAAGTCGGGCACGGCGCATCAGGCGAGCCCGATGCTGCCCTTCGCGCCGTGTTTCGGCATGCTCGCCCCCTTTTCCGCCGGATCCCCGGGCCGGCGGTGGCCGATATCGATTGACGCTCCTTCGTCTAGGTTGATATCAACGTAAAACAACCACGGATGTCAACCTCGAATGCAAACGCCTGTCAGTCCCAGCTTCGAAACCACCCTTCTGGTGCGCGACACCTGCCTGTGCCTGCATGCGCAGCGGGCCGCGCGGGCGCTCGCCCGCCGGTTCGACGTGGCGCTGAAGCCCGCCGGCATCACCAGCGGGCAGTTCTCGCTGCTCATGTCACTCAACCGGCCGCAGCCGCCGAACGTCGGCAGCGTGGCGACGCTCCTGGCGATGGACCGGACGACCTTGACCGCCAACCTCAAGCCGCTGGAGCGCCGTGGCCTCGTCGAGACGGAGGCCGATCCCACCGACAAACGCGCCCGCCTGCTGCGGCTGACGCCGGCCGGCCGGGCGGTTCTCGCCGGGGCGGTGCCGATCTGGAAGGCCGTTCACGCCTCGATCGAAACGGCGCTGTCCAACCCGGATCGTCTGCGCGCCGAGCTGATGGTGCTTTCTGGGCCTGACATTTGAGACCCGCCGTGGCGCATCCGCGAACGGTGGCCAATGACGAGAGGTCTCGCACGTAAGCCGCTGAAATTTATGGTGAAATTGGCGATCTACGCCGGGCGATGATGAGAACTACGTCTATGCTACAGCCTTTAAGCCATTTTGGCGTCCGCACTGTGGGTTTCAGCACATCGACCGAGCTCAGCATGTGCGCAATTCGGCCAGGAAATATCTAAACCGCACTCGATTGGGTCATGGACATGGTCTGAAATCGGCCGGGAGCGGAATGGCGGGTTTGAGAGACGAGAGCCGTAAAGCGGCCGTTCGCGCGCCACATATTCAGAACTGCTACCGACCCACGCCGGACATTGGGAAGCGTCGTGGCAAATAACGGCTCCATAGCCTGTGGCAGTCGTTCGAGCCAAGCACAGCAAGCGCCTGGGACCAGCCCAAAGCCTCCAATCACGCAATGCTCCACGGTGTGTCGCTAAGCATGTAAAAATGATATCCTGCAATCATGCACAATGTCGGTCCTTGTCTTCCGCGCAGCGGATAAAGGGGTGGCCGCGTAGATACTACTTTTTGCAGACGCTGCAGCGCGAAAGTCCGGATCGTCAAGGCTACTTTGTCCTGTTGCCAATCGGGGTTATAAAGTCAAAAAAGAGTACCCAGAACTTATATTGGATGAGGCAGGCTAGAAATTAATCTTCTTCAGGAGTAACTTCAGAAAATTACTAGCCATCTACTCACCGTGACGCCGATGTGGTATCGCGCCGACATTTTTTCCGTAGAGGAGACCGCATCATAATGGTGGCGGCTGGCGGTTACATACTCCCTGTACCCTCGGCTCGAAGGGACCTGCTTCTGCAAGAAGCCGAACACGGTGGGTCCTTCTACCGCTCGAAGCCCTTTGTGTCGGAACCTGTTCCCCGCTTCGACCACAGCCGCCGCGCGCCTCTTGCCGTCTTCGCCTCGTTCGAGGACGGCTACATCACACACATTGCCGAAGGGAGGAAAGGTCAGTCTGCAGGCACCGGCCTCGTTCGGCTCAATCTGGAAGAGCTCGAGTCTCTGAAGCGGCCCGTGAGCTTCGATGAGATCCTTGCTGGCATCGACATACGCGTTGCCCGGCACGTCAGGCAGCGCCTGGAAACAGGCGGCCTGCTCCCGCCGAAGTCGCTCGGCGCCTTTGTCGATCGTATCACGCAACTCGATGAGACCGTCAGCCCACGTCTTGCACGCTATTCCGAGCGTCGCGCCCAAGCGCTACGGCGGCTCCAGCCCCGTGCCCGCGAAAACCTCGCCTACCAGAAGGAGGCACTCGGCCTCGCACTCGAGATTGCTGGCATATCGCGAGACGACCTTTTGGGGTGGACCCCGACGGACGCTTTACAGCAATCCTTCCTCGACGGACTGTCGGGCGCACAGGTTCGGGAAGACGTTATGCTTTTGTCAGACTTCTCGACGGTGCCGGGCTTTGAAGCTGTGGGCGAAACCACCCACTACGGTTCAAAGGTATTCGCGAGCGAAGAGGATTCGTCGAAAAGGTTGACGGTGATCATGGCTAACCGTCTGCCCCTCGAACAACAAACTGGCGCCGATCTCATCTACTTCAACGAAGCTTACCGCAGTTTCGTGATGGTCCAATACAAGGCAATGGAGAAGCGCGAAGACGAAGTGGAATTTCGTTGGCAGGCGAAGGATCAGTTCTGCGACGAAGTTGAGCGGATGGAGGCCCTGCTGGAGGCGATCAGGAAGCTCCCAAGCGGCGAACACCCTGACGGGTTCCGTTTCTCGGACAACCCGTTCTTCCTGAAATTCTGTCCGCGCGTTGTCTTCAACCCCGACGACAAAGGGCTCTTCAAGGGTATCTATCTGCCTCTCGATTTATGGAAGCGGGCGGATGCCGCTGGTCTATTCACGGGGCCGCGCGGCGGCAAAGTTCTGACCTTCAGGAACGTCGGTCGTCGAATCAACAATTCGGAGTTTGTCGGGCTCGTGGCCGGATCGTGGGTAGGCACGTCGATAGAGCAATCCGCTGTGCTCAGCGAGATTGTTCGGCAGGTGCTGGAAACCGGGAAGACCGTCACGATCGCCATCAAGCACACCCCGCCTCCTCATGCGTCCGAAATGGAGGCCGCTGAATGAGCAATACCCAGAAGCTTTCCATTCGCCTCTTGCGAGATGGCCTCGCCCCCGCTGACGCAGTGCGCGACGGTGTAGACCTAACACCATGGGACAAGCTGGAAGGCGCACTCATTTCATTGGCAACGCTCGGCGGCGGCGCGCCGAAATGGGCGGGCTTTCTCGAACTGTCAGAAGACGAGAAGAAGAAGGTCTTCAACCACACGGCCTTCGGACTCGTGTTCGTCCAGGCGTCCGGGCGCTGGTTCGCGGTGTCTTTTGGCATGGGTCATGTCAAGCTTGATCCTGCAGCGTTCGAGCAGGATTTTGGGCTGCGGGTTGTCCTCAACGCCGTTGATCCGAAGCAGTTAAAAAGCGCGGACGTTCGGACACCGGATGAGAATACGCTATCCCGCCGTACGCAGACCAGCAGGGGCTCCGATCAGACTGCCTTTGCCATCGACATCGAGCGCGACCTTGTCCGTGGACTGGCTGGGACGCCCAAGGATGCAGGCTTCGGCTCCTATGTGGCGGGGACCGACGGCCTGACGCTCAACCGAAAGCTTGAGATCGCGGAGCTCGCCCAGGCCTGTGCGGATGCGTATGCAATCTACCAGAAGACCGACTACAAGACCGACTTCGGTTGGATCGACCAGATTCGCCACATCCGTGAGCAAGAATTGATCGACAAGTTGGACGCCAAGCTGGTCGAAGCTTTGGCGAAGGCGGTTGACGAAGGCGAGACCGACGGTATTCACCTCGCCTTTCCGGTCATCTATGACCCTGAGAAATCAAGCCTCATCCGCTACAAGGGGTTTCGCAGCTGGCAGCTTTATGCCGACCTCGACTTGCCCGGTTACCTCGACGCATTGAAGGAGCGCGAGAAAGCCGGCTACTCGGACGAGGACCTCCGCAATCACACCGTCCACGAAGTCGATGATGATGGCCACGACTGTGGTGGGAAATGGAAGTTGCGGGAATGCATAGTGTTCGAAACAGAACTCGATGGCTCGACCTACGTCTTCTCTGGAGGCCGCTGGTACCAGATCGACCAGAACCTCGCCAAAGAGGTACAGGAGTTTTTCGACGCGACAAGCAAGGTCGACATGCCTGCCGCTGAGGCTGACGAGACAGAAGAGACCTACAACAAGCGCGTCGCCGGTCTGGATGCGGACATGATCTGCTTAGACCGTCGGCTCATCAAGCCGACAGGTGCTGCGAGCAAGATCGAAGCCTGCGACTTTCTCGGCCGTGAGCGTCAACTGATCCACGTTAAGGACAAGACGTCCTCGTCTCGACTCAGTCACCTTTTTAGCCAGGGGACCGTCTCCGCACGCGTCCTCGCGACCGACCCGCCGTCGCGCGACAGCGTTCGGAACGAAGTGATCGCGGTCCAGGCTGAAACCGGACAGAGCGGCTACGAGGACATCATCCCGAATTCTGGGAATGACTTCACCCGTGGCGATTTCACCGTCGTCTACAGCGTCATTGCTGCATCGGATAAGCCGAAACTTCCCTTCTTCAGCTTGGTGTCGTTCCGCCAGGCTGCGCGCGAATTGCATGCTCTCGGCTACAAATGGGCTTTCGCCTGGATCGAGAAGCCAAAGTCTGGCGCGAAGGCGAAAGCCAAACGATCCGCGAAGGGTGCTGGAGAAGATGCGGAGCTCATAGAATGACCGCAAGCCCGAAATTCTAGCTCTCTGAAGCTGGCTGGAGCGAATATTCTTAGAGCGTCAACTTGCTGCGGATCGGCAACCTTCCAGTCAGTTACAGTTAACGTCCGGATTCAAGTGACGTAGATGGTACCATGAACGTCGGCCTTGGGGGCGCAAAGCTGCCATTCCAAGCCACCACGCGACATTTTCGTGGGTGCAAGCAATCGACCGCAAGCGATACGAACTTTTCGCCGCCGAACGCAGCCGCTTCTACGCTTTCCTGCATAGGAGCTACATCTGCCAGATTCAACAGCGTACATTCGGCGGCTATAGCGCGCTGTGGGAGGCAATCGGCGGAATTTGGCGCACCCGACAGGATTCGAACCTGTGACCTCTGCCTTCGGAGGGCAGCACTCTATCCAGCTGAGCTACGGGTGCGTGATCGTCGCGGACACGCGAAACACGGTTCGTATAGCCGAGTTCGCGGGCAAGGCAAAGGAAAAAGCGGTGCATTTTGCACCTCGGGCCGACAGCCCGGAAAATACGGAAGGCGCAACGGCGAGCGGGCAGCCGCTCATATGAAAACGGCGCCGGAAGAACCGGCGCCGTTGCCTGGGTCGGCGGTTGCCGACGATATCAGTTGCCGACGGGCACTTCGACGAAGGCGCTGTCGGCCGGCTCCCACATGCGGATGGTGGTGGTGCCGGTCTTCACCGCGTCGTGCGTGGCGATGACCGGCGTGGCGGCGACCTTGGTCGTCACGAAGGCGCTGTCGGCCGGATCCCAGTAGGTGACGGTCTCGGTGTAGCGCGCCGAATCGTTGTTGGCGGTCGCCGGGGCCTGCATCGAACCGGTGACAAAGGCGCTGTCGGCCGGATCCCAATAGGTCTGCTCGGCGGCGGAGGCCAGGCTCGGAAGGGCGATGGCGGTGACAGCAACGACGGCAAGAGCTAAGGTTTTCATTTTGATACTCCGTGTAGTTCGATAGCGTCGTCAGGCCGTTGGAAGTTCAATCCAGCCCCGGACATTCCTCTCGCTTCGATACTTGAGATGTAGACCGTTGCTTTTCACGGAGAAAGGGGGCGGCCAGTCAATACGACACGACGGGTTTCGTGAACTGTTCTCACAAGATCGTGTGAAAACGTGATCGAAAGGGCAAATCCTCGCGACTGATGCCACACGACTGCGTGATGAGGCGGCAAAAGAGGCACCGCGTCGGCTCTCAGGAGGCAAATCGGCCGTCCGAACGGCCTTCGGAGCGGGCCGCGACGCTTGCCTCCGCCACGGCTTGATACACTTTTTCTGGAGGATGGTTCCGATCGCCGGAGCGCTGTCGGGCCGTGCCGCAGGGATTGTCCTGTGCTATGTCGTGATGGCTCCAGATGCGAAGGATCGCCGCCATGAACGCCCTGCCGGAAGCCGCCCTCGACAGTCTCGACACGCCGGCGGTGGTGATCGACGCGCGCAAGGTCGAGGCCAATCTCCGGCGGGCGCAGGCCTATGCCGACCGGCACGGCCTGAAGCTCAGGCCGCATATCAAGACCCACAAGATGCCGCATCTGGCGGCGCGCCAGCTCGCGCTCGGCGCCGCAGGCATCACCTGCCAGAAGCTGGGCGAGGCGGAGGTGATGGCCGACGCCGGCATCGCCGACATCTTCCTGCCCTACAACATCATCGGCGCGGCCAAGCTCGCCCGCCTGGCGGCGCTGAAGCGCAAGGTGAAGCTGTCGGTCACCGCTGACAGCGCCGTCGTCGTCGCCGGCTACGCTTCCGCGTTCACCGATGCCGCCGCCCCGCTTGCCGTGCTCGTCGAGTGCGACACCGGCATGGGCCGCTGCGGCGTGACGACGCCCGAGGCGGCCCTGGACCTCGCCCGGACGATCGCCGCCGTTCCGGGGCTCCGCTTCGGCGGCCTGATGACGTTTCCGGCGACCCACCGGACGGCCGAGGCGCGCGCCTTTCTCGAACGGGCGATCGCGCTGCTCGCCGCCGCCGGCCTGCCGCCGGCCGTTATCTCGTCGGGCGGAACGCCCGATCTCTACGGCGCCGGCGAGGATGCCGGCATCGTCAACGAATACCGGCCCGGCACCTACGTCTTCTCCGACCGTTTCCAGGTGGCGAAGGGCGTCGGCAGCTATGACGACTGCGCGCTCAGCGTGCTCGCCACCGTGGTGAGCCGGCCGACCGACGGCCGCGCCGTGATCGACGCCGGCTCCAAGGCGCTGACCTCCGATCTCCTGGGCCTCGACGGTTACGGCTATCTGCCGGCCTATCCGGATGCCCGGATCGTGTCGCTGTCCGAAGAGCACGGGGTGATCGACTTTTCAGCCTCGCCCCGCCGCCCCGCCATCGGCGAGCGCATCCACGTCATCCCCAACCACGTCTGCCCGGTGGTCAACCTGTTCGACAGCGTGCATTTCGTCGAAGCCGACGGATCGATCGAGGAGGTGCCGGTGGCGGCGCGCGGCCGGGTCGGCTGACGCGGGTTCCGGCCGGCCCGCAAATCAATACGGTCCGTCTCGCCGGGATGGCGTCAAGGGCGGAGATTTCCGGGAGAAATGGTACAGCTGGCTGGGCTTGAACCAGCGACCTTCGGAGCCACAATCCGACGCTCTAGCCAACTGAGCTACAGCTGCACATGACGGCGCGGAACCTAGTTGGATCGCCCCGGCAATGCAAGCCCCCGCCGGCCACTTTTTTACGGCCGATCGCCGCCGGTGCGCGGAGGGCTTGCGACGGGATGTCAGGCGGCGATCACCGCGCCGAGGAAGGTGTCGATCGTCGAGCGGAGCTGGCGCGCCTCGTCGGCGACTTCCCGCGAGGCCGCGTCGAGCCTTTGGGCCGCCCCTTCGGTGTCGCGGGCCGTCGCGAGCACGGCGCCGACATTGGCCGCCACCTGCTGCGAGCCGTCCGCGACCGCGTTGACCGAGCGGCTGATGCTGCCGGTGGCCGTACCCTGTTCCTCGACGGCGGCGGCGATGGCGCCGGTATAGCGGTCGACCTCCTGCATGGTGGCGCCGATCGCCTGGATCGCCTCGACCGCGTCGGCCGTCGCGCTCTGGATGTCGTCGACCTGGGCGGCGATGTCCTCGGTCGCCCTGGCGGTCTGGCCGGCGAGATTCTTCACCTCGGAAGCGACGACGGCAAATCCCTTGCCGGCCTCGCCGGCCCGCGCCGCCTCGATGGTGGCGTTGAGCGCCAGGAGATTGGTCTGCTCGGCGATCGCCCGGATCAGCGTCACCACCTCGCCGATCTTGGCGGCGCCGGCGGCGAGATGGTTGATCTTGGCGTCGGCATCGCGCGTGCCGCGCGCAGCGTCGGCGACGACGGCGCCGGTGCGCTGGATCTGGGCGGATATCTCGCCGATCGACGCGGCCAGTTCCTCGGTCGCCGAGGCGACGGCCTGCACGTTGCCGGTGGCGTCGCAGGAGGCGTTGGAGGCGGCCCCGGCGTCTTCCACCGTGCGCAGGGCGCCGGCTCCCAGCGAATTGGCGGTGGCCAGGAGGTCGTCGACCGTCTTGTTCACCGCGCCGAGCGCCGTCCGAGTGGTCGCCCTGAAGTCGTCGATCAGCGCTTCGACGCGTTCCTGCCGCGCGGTGCGCTCGGCGATCTCGACGCTCTTGTCCCGTTCGAGGGCGAGGCGGGTGGCGGCGCTGTTCCTGAGGATGACCACGGCGCGGGCGATGGTGCCCACCTCGTTGCCGTAGCCGGCATAGGGAACGTCCTCGGCGAGATCGTCGCGCGAGATGCGCTCCATCAGCGCCGAGAGCTGCGTCACCGGCCGGATGAGGCGCGCCACCAGCCAGGAGGCGCCGCCGGATATGGCCGCCGCCAGCAACAGGCCGAGCAGCGAGATCTTCAGCACCAGCCCGTCCTTGGTGGCGTTGACGGCCGCCTCGGGAATGCCGGCGAACAGGATGCCGATCACCTTGCCGGCCGGATCCTTGATCGGCGTGTAGATGGTGAGATAGGGCGCCCCGAGGATCGGTGCCTGGCCGGTGAAGCTCCGCCCCTGCTTGAGCGCCGCGTAGGCCGGCGACGCCTTGCCGAGATCGGTTCCGACGGCGCGGCTGCCGTCCGGCTTCTTGATCGAGGTCGTCACCCGCGTGAAGTCGTCCTTGCCCGCGTCATAGGCGAAGATCGTGGCGGCGGCGCCCGCCGTGCGGGTGAGGTCGTCGATGAGCTCGTGGGTCGGGAAGGGGAGAAGGGCCGGCGCCTCGATATGGTCGACGGCATCGCCCGACCAGGCGATGGTGGCGCCGGCGATATCCTTCTCCATCAGCAGGGCGCCCGTCTTGATGGCGATCATCTGCTTTTCGAGCGCCTGCCGCGCGGCGTCGGACGACAGCGTCGTATAGACGACGAATAGCAACAGGCACACCGTTCCGATGATGAATATCGCTACGGCTGTACCGATGACTTTCCACAACTTTACACGATTGAGGAACATTGCTGATTCTTCTTGTAATGAAAACTGCCTATTGCCAGGATTGCACCGGCAATGGTGAACCGGGACTTAAGGCGGCGGCCTTTGACGGCACTTGGCAGCAATGCATTTCCCGCCGATGGGCGCCCCTCGGCGTCGAGCGCCCATCCTTGGCGGCGGATGCCGCCAGATCGGCGGGGCCGGATGTGGAAAAGGCCGGCGCGGCGTTAACCGTTTGTTCAGCCTTAAATTCTTTTTCTGCCCGAAGAATTCGCCTCGCAAGGGAAAGAAAAGCTTTCCGCGCCTATCTGTTGCAGAGCCACGCGGAGCGGCTCGTCGAGCCGGCTCCGAATGTCCTGCCGTTTCATGGCAGGGTCGGTTCGATAGGTGGAGGAACAGCGCGCATCGAGGGAGCGGGCTATGCAGTCACGGGTCGTCGCCTCGCAGCACACGTCGCTCGGCAGCCCCGCCAGGAAGACGGGCGGCAAGACCGCGTCCTTCCGACGCCGCAAAGCCGGCGGCCATCAGGATGCCCGTTCCTTCGTCATCGCCGGCTTCGTGGCGCTGGTGCTCGCGTCGGTCGTCGTGGCGATCTGGCTCCACGTGCAGCCGTTTCCGGTTGCCGCCGTCGAGCGCGGGCCGCGCCCGCCGCCGAGCGCCGCCGACCTCGAGGCCAAGAAGACCCATTCCTACTGGAAGGTCGGCAGCAGCACCTACCGGCACTACATCACCGACACCGCGACCGGCGAGATCGTCGACGCCGGCACCGTGACGGTCAAGGAGATGCTGGAGCAGGGCATCGCGGTGCCCGGCTATTCGCTGCCGGCCAAAGGCTCCGGCGCCTCGAGCGGCCGTAGCGAGCTGGCCATCCGCTTCCAGGCGCTCCAGGATCACCTCAAGTAGCCGCCGCCCCGGCGCGCACCAGCATTCCGTAGAGATCGCGCGGCTCGTCCGGATCGGCGAGCAGGTCCAGTTCCTCGTAAAAGGAGGTGCCGGCCAGCTTGTCGCGCACGTAGCGGAGCGCCGAGAAGTCCTCGATGGCGAACCCGACGGAATCGAACAGCGTCACCTCGCCGGGTGACGTGCGGCCCGGCGCCGCGCCGTTCAGCACTTCCCAGAGCTCGGTAACCGGATGATCGGCCGGAAGCTGCTGGATCTCGCCTTCGACACGCGTCTGCGGCGCATATTCCACGAAGATCGACGACCGCTTCAGGATGTCGCGGTGAAGCTCCGTCTTGCCGGGGCAGTCGCCGCCGACCGCGTTGATGTGCACGCCGGAGCCGACCATGTTGTCGGTGAGAATGGTGGCATACTGCTTGTCGGCGGTGACCGTGGTGACGACGTCGGCGCCCTCGACGGCCTCCTGGCCGGAGCGGCAGACGGTGATCGAGAAGCCGTGCGGGGCGAGGTTGCGCCGGCACTTCTCCGTGGCGGCGGGGTCTATGTCGTAAAGGCGCAGGCGGTCGATGCCGAGGAGCGCCCGGAAGGCCAGCGCCTGGAACTCCGACTGGGCGCCGTTGCCGATGATCGCCATGCTGGCCGCGCCCTCCGGCGCGAGGCGCCGCGCCGCCATCGCCGAGGTCGCGCCGGTGCGGAGCGCCGTCAGCAGCGTCATCTCGGTGAGCAGCATCGGATAGCCCGAGCCGACGTCGGCCAGCACGCCGAAGGCGGTCACCGTCTGCTTGCCCTCGCGCATGTTCTTGGGGTGGCCGTTGACATACTTGAAGCCGTAGAGCGCCCCGTCCGAGGTCGGCATCAGCTCGATGACGCCGTCGACCGAATGGGAGGCGACGCGCGGCGTCTTGTCGAAGGTCGGCCAGCGGCGGAAGTCCTCCTCGATGTAGGCCGCCAGTTCGACGAGGAAGGAGTCGACGCCGACGCTGAGCACCAGCCGCATCATGTTGTCGACCGACACGAACGGGACGATGGCGAGCGGGGAAAGGACGGTCATGCGGCAAAGCTCCGGGTCGGGCGGTCCATGACGGTGCGGCCCATCAGGCTGGCGAGAAGGTCGACCATCAGCGTGGCGGTGCGGCCGCGCTCGTCGAGGAAGGGGTTGAGCTCGACGAGGTCGATCGACGAGACGAGGCCGCTGTCGTTGAGCATCTCCATGATCAGGTGCGCCTCGCGGAAGGTGGCGCCGCCCGGCACCGTGGTGCCGACGCCGGGAGCGATCGACGGGTCGAGGAAGTCGACGTCGAGGCTGACGTGCAGCCGGCCGTCGGCCGCCGCGACGCGTTCGAGAAAGCGCCAGACCAAGGCGCCGACGCCGTGTTCGTCGAGGGCGCGCATGTCGTGCACGGTGACGCCGGAGCCGCCGAGCGCCCGCCGTTCGGCGGGATCGACCGAGCGGATGCCGACCATGGCGACGTTGCCGGGCGGCACCGGGTGGGAGAGCGGCGGATAGCAGCCGTGAAAACCGCTCGCGCCGGTGAAATAGGCCACCGGCGTGCCGTGCAGATTGCCGCTCCGGGTGGTGTCGAGCGTGTGGAAGTCGGTATGCGCGTCGAGCCACAGCACGAAGAGCGGCCGCCCGTCCTCCGCCGCGCGGCGGGCGATGCCGGGCACCGTGCCGGCGGCGAGCGCGTGGTCGCCGCCGAGGAAGACCGGCAGGGCGCCGTCGCTCGCCCGGTGGGCGGCGTCCGTCACCGTTGCGATCCAGGCGGCGATCTCCGGCAGGCGGCGAAGATGCGGATGGGGAAGCGTGATGGCCGGCAGCGGGCCGCGGGCAACGTTGCCGAGATCCTCGACATCGTGGCCGAGCTCGGCGATCGCCTGGGCGATGCCGGCGGTGCGATAGGCGCTCGGCCCCATCTCGCAGCCCATGCGGCCGGCGCCGTCCTCGATCGGAATCCCCAGAAGCCTCACCTTCATGCCCGTTCGCCCTCGCTCTGCTCGACTACCGGCATAAGGCCATCGCCAGCCGGCGAAGTGAACAGGCGGGATTGGCAAATGAAAGGGATTGGCTTATCAAAACGGCAGTTCTTCTGTCCAAAACGGCGGCGCCATGGATCGGCTCGACCAGCAACTGGTGACGCTGCTGCGTCACGACGGCCGCCGTTCGGTGTCCGATCTCGCCGCCGAGCTCGGCGTGTCGCGCGCCACGGTGCGCGCCCGCATGGAGCGGCTCGAGCGCGACGGCGACATCCTCGGCTACACGGTGATCCTGCGCAACGACGCCATCGAGATCCCGGTCAGGGCGGTGATGATGATCGAGATCGAGGGCCACGTGCTCGACAAGGTGATCCGCCAGCTCGGCGGCTTTCCGGAAGTGGCGGCCATCCACACCACCAACGGCCGCTGGGATCTGGTCGTCGAGCTGGGGGCCGCCACGCTCACCGATTTCGACACGGTGCTGCGCCGCATCCGGCTGCTGCCCGGCATCACCGGTTCCGACACCAGCCTGCTCTTGACGACGCCGCGCACGACGCGCGCCCGCCTGAGCCCGCGCTGACGCCGCGGCAGCGCGGCGACCGGCCATCGGGGGCGGCCAGCATGAGGTCGGACGCCCAGCTTTCCGGCCGTGTCCACCCGGTCTCCGGCTTGGCGTCGAGGGTGATGCCGATTTCGTCGCCCCTTTGCCAGACCACCCGGCCGGTCGCCATGCGGCGGCAGGAGGGAATGAACATGCTCACCGCGTCCTCGGGGGCGAGCACCACGCGCGCCGTCAGGCGCAGGCGGCAGCCGGAAGCGCTGAGATTCTCGATGACGCAGCCGATCGGCGCTGGCAGTCCGTCGCGGTTGAGGGCGGCCACGCGATTGCAGTTGTGACGCGGCTCGCGACGCCCTTCGAAGCTGTGGACGGCGGGATGCCGCATGCGGCGGAAAAGATCGAACAGCTCCGGATCGGGAGCGGAAGGCCTGGACATGGAAAGGCGCCTTCATGCGAGTTTCGACGAGGGATCGCACATTCCGCGGTTGCGTTCAACGAAAAGGACAAGTTGATGAAAATTGGCCTTAACGGAGGGTAACCAACTGATAACGCTCATCGAACGGTGAGGCGGGACTCCCGCGTCATCGTTCATTCCTTGTGGCGGCGATGGTTGCCGAACACGAGGCCGGTCTCGAGCGCCCGCTTGCCGAACTTCTGCCTGACCTCGTCCATCGCCCGCTCGGCGGCGGCCTTGCGCGTCGCCGTCTGGTCGACGAGGTCGGCCGGGTCGGCGAAGCGGCTCTCGCAGAGATCGGCGACGGAAACGCCGAGCAGCCGATATTTCTGGCCGTGCGCCTCCTCGGCGAGGAGCGCGTCGGCCGCCGCGAAGATGCGGTCGGCGAGCTGGGTGGGGTCGTTGAGGCGCCGCGCCCGCGTCCTCAGTTTGAAGTCGGCGGTTTTCAGCTTCAGCGTCACCGTCGACCCGGCGATATCCTCATGCTTGAGGCCGAAGGAAACGCGCTCCGCCTGTTCCCGCAGGATCGGCCTGAGATCGCGGAGATCGGCGATATCCTCGAAGAAGGTCACCTCCGAGCCGACGCTCTTGCGCTTCGAATTGGGGACGACGTGCCGGCTGTCCTCGCCGTGCGCCAGCTTGGCGATCCTGAGGCCGAGCGCCCCGTAGCGGCCGGCCAGCCGGGCCGCATCGGCCGCCTGCAGGTCGCCGACGGTGCGGTAGCCGTCGGCGGCCAGGCGCTCGGAGAAGGCGCGGCCGATGCCCCAGAGCGCCGTCACCGGCCGCGGCGCCAGGAAGGCCGCGGCCTCCGACTGGCCGATCACCGAAAAGCCCCTGGGCTTGTCGAGGTCGGAGGCGATCTTGGCCAGGAACTTGTTGGCGGCGAGCCCCACCGAGACGGTGATGCCCACCTCGCGCTCCACGTCCTTGGCGAAGCGGGCGAGCACCAGCGCCGGACTGGCGCGGTGCAGCTTCTCGGTGCCGGACAGGTCGAGAAAGGCCTCGTCGATCGACAGCGGTTCGACGAGCGGCGTCAGCTCCAGCATCCGCCGCCGGATCTCGCGGCCGACGCGGGCATATTTTTCCATGTCGGGCCGCATCACCACCGCGTCGGGACAGAGCTGCAACGCCTTGAACATCGGCATGGCCGAGCGTACGCCGCTGATGCGGGCGATGTAGCAGGCCGTCGACACGACGCCGCGCTTGCCGCCGCCGATGATCAGCGGCCGGGTGGCGAGCGAGGGATCGTCGCGCTTTTCCACCGAGGCGTAGAAGGCATCGCAATCGATATGGGCGATGACCAGGCGGTCGAGGTCGGGGTGGCGCAGAAGGCGAGGGCCGCCGCAGGCCGGGCAGCGGCGCCCCTCGGCCGGCGCCGGGGCGAGGCAATCCCTGCAGAAACCGGTCGCCGCCTCGGACATGCTCGCCTCCCGCCGCCTGGACCCGGCTGGCCGGCCGGTCAGAACTCGCTGTCGCCGGCCAGCGCGTGGCGCGCGGCCGCGATCATGGTCGGCCTTATCCGCGCCTCCTCGACGAAGGACAGCAGCAGCGCTTCATCGGCCAGGAAGAATTCCAGGACGCCGGCGAGAAAGCCGGGCTCGCGCGCCGCCGCCCTAAGATCGGCCGGGCCGATGCCGGAAAGTGACAGGAAGCGGCCGAGCGCATCCGGGTTGCCGGCGAGATAGCCGAGGGCGGAAATGGCCAATTCCTCCGCCGCGTCGACGTTAAGCCTTTTATCAATGGGCATGTTCGGACCATCGTTTGGGATTGCTAAAGGAATCCATACTATATTTGTTATACTGGAATCAGTGCGGCAACCTATCCCTACCGGAAGGCGTTCCTGCGTACGAGCCGAGTGCGCAGGAATGAAAACCCGCCGAGCACCCGGCTGCACCGGCGCGCGAGGCGGAAAGAGAGTCGAATGGCCAAGACAGTTCTCATCGTCGAGGACAACGAGCTCAACATGAAGCTCTTCCACGATCTCCTGGAAGCGCACGGTTATCGCACGATTCAGACACGCAACGGCATCGAGGCCCTGGAGCTGGTGCGCACCCACCGGCCGGATCTCGTCCTGATGGACATCCAGTTGCCGGAAGTGTCGGGGCTCGAGGTCACCAAGTGGCTGAAGGAGGACGACGAACTGCGCTCGATCCCGGTGGTCGCGGTCACCGCCTTTGCCATGAAGGGCGACGAGGAGCGCATCCGTCAGGGCGGCTGCGAGGCCTATATTTCCAAGCCGATCTCGGTTTCCAAATTCATCGAGACGGTGCGGACCTATATCGGCGACCAGTAGGCGTCGTCCGGAACGGAAGAGTGTGATGACAGCGCGTATTCTTGTTGTCGACGACATCCTGGTCAACGTGCGCCTCATGGAGGCCCGACTCACCGCCGAATACTTCGATGTCCACACCGCCACCTCCGGCGCCGAGGCGCTGGCCATGCTCGACAACGCCGCCTACGACATCGTGCTGCTCGACGTCATGATGCCGGGCATGGACGGCTTCGAGGTCTGCCGCCGCATCCGCGCCAATCCCAGGACGACGCAGTTGCCGGTGATCATGGTCACCGCCCTCGACCAGCCGGCCGACCGCGTCCACGGCCTCGAGGTCGGCGCCGACGACTTCCTCACCAAGCCGGTGTCCGACACCCAGCTCATCACCCGCGTCAAGAGCCTCGTCCGTCTGAAGCAGCTCACCGACGAGCTCGATCTCCGAGCCAACCAGGGCTCGGTCGCCTTCGACCGGGCGATGACCTACGCCGACCTCACCGCCCGCGCCCCCGGCCGCATCCTGCTGGTCGAGGACCGCCGCTCGGCCTATGTGCGCATCGCCCAGGCGCTGGCCGGCGAAATGGCCGTCGACATCGAGACCAACCCGCAGGAAGCCCTGTTCCGCGCCGCCGAGGGCGACTACGACCTGGCGCTGGTATCGACGAGCCTCGACGACTACGACGCGCTACGCCTCTGCTCGCAGCTCAGGTCGCTCGACCGGACGCGCCTGCTGCCGATCCTGCTGATCGCCGATCCGGACGAGGACAGCCGGTTGGCGCGCGGCCTCGATCTCGGCATCAACGACTACCTGGTCCGTCCCGTCGATACCCAGGAACTGACGGCCCGCTGCCGCACCCAGATCCGCCGCAAGCGCTACACCGACCGGCTGCGCGCCAGCGTGCTGCAGACGATGGAGCTTGCCATCACCGACGCGCTGACCGGCCTCTACAATCGCCGCTACCTGGATTCGCATCTCGCCGCGCTGGTCGAGCGCACCACCGAGAAGAAGGGCGACCTGTCGCTGCTGATCGTCGACATCGACTATTTCAAGAAGGTCAACGACACCCACGGCCACGACGCCGGCGACGAGATCCTGCGCGAGTTCGCCACCCGCATCCGCCGCAACCTGCGGGCCCTCGATCTTCCCTGCCGTTTCGGCGGCGAGGAATTCGTCATCGTCATGCCGGAAACCGACTACGGCATCGCCTCCATCGTCGCCGAGCGGCTGCGCACCAAGATCGCCCGCGATCCCTTCGCCATTCACGGCGGGGCGGCGTTCGTCGACGTGACGATTTCCGTCGGCGCCGCCTATATCCTGCACGACGGCGACACGCCGGAATCGCTGCTGAAGCGGGCCGACAACGCCCTCTACCGCGCCAAGGCGGAAGGCCGCAACCGCGTCGTTCTCGCCGCCGCCTGACAGGCCGTTCGCGGCTTTTTCCTGAATTACGCCCTGTCGCGTCGCCCGGAGGGTCGATGACTTTCCGGCCCGGCGGACGCTGGAAAACAAGCCGACGCCATATCCGGGGCAAATTCCCGGGCAAGCTCGAGAAATAGCGCACCCGGGAATTTGCCTCGGGTACCGGTGTGCCGACCTATCCCTTTGTTCCTCATGTATAAAGCTGTCATCCTCGATATAAAGCTGTCCTCCTCTCGCAGGCGAGGACCTCGGGCAGAACAAAGCTCGACGCCGATATAGCGCTCCAGCAACGCTGGGGGCGCCCGATACACCCCTCATCACCTTCTCGTCCCGAGGTCCTCGCCTTCGCGAGGATGACAATCTATGGGAGGTACAGTGCGCGCTGACCTATCCCTTTGTTCCCTCTATATAAATCTGTCATCCTCGCGCAGGCGAGGACCTCGGGCAGAACAAAGCTCGACGCCGATATAGCGCTCCAGCAACGCTGGGGCGCCCGATATACCCCTCACCACCTTCTCGTCCCGAGGTCCTCGCCTGCGCGAGGATGACAATCTATGGGACCATGGGAGGCGATGCGCTCGGCGATGACGGCGTGACAAGAACGTTCACAGACTTGGGCAAATTTCCGGGCCAGCTTGAGAAATGGCGTGCCCGGGAATTTGCTCCAGCTACGCCGGCGCCGCTCCAGCCTTTTGTTATCGCATCGGATTTTCCGAAAACCGGAGTCCACTTTTCGGTCCGATGCTCTCGAAGCGTTCTTCGCCGGTCGGCTGTGGGCGGCCGATGCCGCGCGATGTTCACAGGCCGCCGATGCTGGAATTAAGGTTACCTTTTTATGATTAACTCACTGAGGCGCAGCGTCTTGCCGGGTTGATGTTGTAAACAACTCGTTAAAACGGTAGAACAATATCGTTGATAGTCTAGAGATTTTGGAAAGAGTACATATACTTTCCAAACTACAACCCGGTGAAGCCAGGTCCGCCGCATCTCCTGGTCTTGTCGGGTCGGTCGGTCGATGCCGGCGAGAGTGGCCTCCTCGTTGACCCGGCATCGATCGACCACTCTTGCCTTTCCGGCCCGGCCGGCGCCTATCCTGCATCTCCCGCCGAAGAAAACACCCGCCGGAGACGCAGCGACCGTGACAGACTTTCATTTCTCGACGCCGTCGGGCCTGCCGCGCGCCCGCGCTTTCGCCATTCCCTTCGATGGCGAGCCGGGCGCCTTCAACGCCATCACCGACGTTGCCGGCGTCAGCGTCGGCTATACGACGCTGATCTCCGGCGACGGGCCGCTCCAAGTCGGCCGCGGCCCGGTGCGGACCGGCGTGACGGCCATCCTGCCGCGGCCGCCGGCCGACATCGCCCGACCCTGTCACGCCGGCTTCTTCTCCGGCAACGGCAATGGCGAGCTCACCGGCATCCATCTGATCGAGGAGGTCGGCGCCTTCAGCCTGCCGATCACCATCACCAACACCCATTCGCTCGGCGTCGCCCGCGACGCCACGCTGAAGTGGGTGGCGGCCAACCGGCCCGAGGCGCTCGCCTCGGCCTGGGGACTGCCGGTGGCCGGCGAGACCTATGACGGCTTCCTGAGCGACATCAACGGCCATCACCTGACCGAGGCTGATGTTTTCGCCGCCCTGGACGGCGCGGTCGCCGGACCGCTCGACGAGGGCTCGGTGGGCGGCGGCACCGGCATGTCCACCTTCGAGTTCAAGGCCGGTTCCGGTACCGCCTCGCGCCGCGTCGGCTGGGCCGGCGAGACCTTCACCCTCGGCGTGTTCGTGCAGAGCAACTTCGGCAACCGGCGTAATCTGGTGATCCGTGGCCGCCGCGCCGGCGCGGAGCTCGCCGAACCGCCCGTCGTCCAGGCGACGCCGCGCGCCGAGAAAAGCTCGATCATCGCCATCGTCGCCACCGATGCGCCGCTGTTGCCGCACCAGTTGAAGCGCCTCGCCCGGCGCGTGCCGCTCGGCATCGCCTGGACCGGCGGTCTCGGCTACAATTCGTCCGGCGACATCTTCCTCGCCTTCTCCACCGCCAACGGCGAGGCGGCCACCGGTCCGTCCGGGCGCCTGGCGTCGCTGGTCTCCATCCCCGACGTCGACATCGATCCGTTCTTCGACGCCACCGTCCAGGCGGTGGAAGAGGCCATCCTCAACGCCCTCGTCGCCAATGCCGATATGACCGGCCGCGACGGCAACGTCGTGCCGGCGCTGCCGCACGACTGGCTGGCGGCGACCTTCGGCCGGAGCGGATGATCTCCTGGAGGGCGGCCATTGCAGCTATCCACAGCCGATTGCCGCTCCTGAAGGCAGATTCGCCCACGTCACAGCATAGAAATAAGGCAAGGTGCAAGTTGCTTAGACAATGAGCAATTTGGCTTGCAATCGCTATCGCTTCCCCGGCAAGATGGTGTCATTCCAAGCCAATAAGGGGAACGTCATGCTGAAATCCGCCCGCCGCCTTGCCGCGAGGGCCGCTTTCGTCGGTCTTGCCGGGATCGCCTCGCTCGCCGCCGGCGCCACCGCCGCCTTTGCCGACACGCCGGTCAAATTCACCCTCGACTGGAAGTTCGAGGGGCCGGCCGCCGGCTTCCTGCTGGCGCTCGACAAGGGCTACTTCAAGGCGGAGGGGCTCGACGTCACCATCGACAGCGGCAACGGCTCGGTGGAAGCCATCTCCCGCGTTGCCACCGGCACCTACGACATGGGCTTCGGCGACATCAACTCGCTGATCAAGCTCCTCGACGAGGATCCGTCGCAGAAGATCACCGGCGTCTTCATGGTCTACGACCGTCCGACCTTCGCCGTGGTCGGCCGCAAGTCGCTCGGCATCACCGACGATCCCAAGTCGCTCGAAGGCAAGAAGCTCGGCGCGCCGCCGCCGGACGGCGCCTTTGCCCAGTGGAAGGCCTTCAAGGCGGTGGCCGGCATCGACGACAGCAAGATCACGCTCGAGTCGGTCGGCTTCCCGGTGCGCGAGCCGATGCTGGCCAAGGGCGACGTCGACGCCGTGTTCGGCTTTTCCTTCTCGGTGATCCTGAACCTCAAGGCGCAGGGCGTGCCGGCCGACGACATCGTGCCGATCCTGATGGCCGAGCACGGCCTCAACCTCTACGGCAACACCGTCACCGTCAACACCGACTTCGCCGCCAACAACCCGGATGCCGTGAAGGGCGTGCTCAAGGCGCTCGCCAAGGGCTTCGCCGACGCGGTCGCCAACCCCGAGGAGGGCGTCGAGGCGGTGCTGAAGCGCAACGAGACGCTGAACTCCGACATCGAGCTCGAACGCCTCACCATGGCCAACGCCCAGAACATCAAGACGCCCTATGTCGCCGAGCACGGCATGGGCGGCGTCGATCCGGCGCGGCTCGCCGCCTCCATCGAGACGCTGAAGACCTCGATGGGCCTCAAGGGCACGGTGACCGCCGACAAGGTGTTCGACGCCAGTTTCCTGCCGCCGGAAGCCGAACGCAAGCTGCCCTGATCGAGCTCCGGACCGGTCGGTCCCGCCGGCCGGTCCCGCCTTTTTCCGGAAACGCCCGACAAATGACCCACCTCGTCTCCATCGAAAACGTCGACATGCGCTATGGCGGGGCGAGCGGCACGCTGGCCGTCGCCGATCTCACCTTCAAGGTCGACAAGGGCGAGTTCGCCGCCGTGGTCGGCCCGTCCGGCTGCGGCAAGTCGACGCTGATGCGCCTCGTCACCGGACTGCACATTCCGCAGGCCGGCAACGTCATCGTCGCCGGCCAGCACGTCACCGAGCCGGTGAGCATCGTCGGCATGGCCTTCCAGAACCCCAGCATGCTGCCCTGGCGTACCACGCTCGACAACATCCTGCTGCCGCTGGAGATCGTCGAGCGGCACAGGAAGCGGTTGCGCGCCCACAAGGCGGAATACGTGGAGAAGGCCGAGCATCTGCTCGAGGTGGTCGGCCTCAAGGACTTCGGCTCGAAATATCCCTGGCAGCTTTCCGGCGGCATGCAGCAGCGCGCCAACCTCTGCCGGGCGCTGATCCACGAGCCGCAGCTTCTGATGCTGGACGAGCCGTTCGGCGCCCTCGACGCCTTCACCCGCGAGGAGCTCTGGTGCGTCATCCGCGACCTGCACGCGGCGCAGGACGTCACCATCGTCCTGGTCACCCACGACCTGCGCGAGGCGGTGTTCCTCGCCGACAAGATCCTGGTGATGAGCGCCCGGCCCGGCCGCGTGCTGCGCGAGCATCGCGTGCCGTTCGCCCGGCCGCGCGATCTCGAGATCACCTACGACAAGGCCTTCAACGACGTGGTCCACGAACTGCACGGCGAGATCGCCAGCGCCAGGAGGGCGGCATGAGCGCGGTCATCGAGGATATCCAGAAGCCCGAGCCGGCACGGCCGCTGATCGCCCGCATCGACTGGGTGAAGGCGTCGCCCTGGCTCTACACCGTCGCCCTGTTCGCGATCTGGGAGGCGGCGGTCCGCATCTTCGATCTGCCCTACACCGTGCTGCCGGCGCCCTCGCGCATCTTCGCGGCACTCTACCAGTATTGGTCGCCGATCTGGAAGAACTCGCTGCAGACGCTCTACACGACGACGCTCGGCTTTCTGATGGCGGTGGTCGGCGGCCTCGCCCTCGGCCTGTTCATCGGCTGGTCCAAGGTGATCTACGCCGGCCTCTATCCGCTGATGATCGGCTTCAACGCCGTGCCCAAGGTGGCGGTGGTGCCGATCCTGGTCATCTGGTTCGGCATCGGCGCGGTGCCGGCCATGCTGACCGCCTTCCTGATCTCCTTCTTCCCGATCGTCGTCAACGTCGCCACCGGCCTCGCCACCATCGAGCCGGAGACCGAGGACGTGCTGAGGGCGCTTGGCGCCAAGAAGCTCGATATCATGCTGAAGGTCGGCATCCCCCGCTCGATGCCCTATTTCTTCGGCTCGCTGAAGGTGGCGATCACGCTGGCCTTCGTCGGCTCGGTGGTGTCGGAAACGGTCGCCTCCAACTACGGCCTCGGCAACCTGATGAGCTCGGCCCAGAGCCAGTTCAACGTACCGCTGGTGTTCGCCGGCCTGTTGGCGCTCGCCGTCGAGGGCATCGTCATGTACTCGATCATGGCCTGGGTGGAAAAGCGCATGACCGGCTGGGCGCACCGGTCCACCATGTCGCACTGAGCGAACGGACTTTGCCGGAAAAGACCTTGCGCGGCGGGGAATTGCCCCCTTAGCTGCACCGGGTTCATCCGAAGGAAAAGTGAAGATGTCGTCGATCGATCGTGCCGCCCTCGCCGCCGCCGTGGCCTCGCTGCCGGAGCGTTTCAAGGGGCCGGGCGGCGCGGTCGGCGTGATCAAGGACGGCGAGGGGGTCGTCAGAGAGGCCTGGGGCTACGCCGATCCCGACACGGGGCTGGCGATGACGCCGTCCCGCCTGATGCCGATCTGCTCGATCAGCAAGCAGATGACATGCGGCGTGCTGCTCGACCTCCTCGGCGACCCGTCGCCGCTCGACGACCGGATCGCCGGCTTCCTGCCGAACCTTAAGGGACGGCGGCCGACCGCCCGCGAGCTCTGCGACAACCGCTCGGGCCTGCGCGACTACTGGGCGCTCACCGCGCTGCACGGCGCCCATCACGAGGGCGTCTTCCGCCGCGAGGATGCGCGGCCGCTGTTCGGCCGCATGAAGACCACCCACTTCGAGCCGGGCAGCCAGTATTCCTATTCCAACGGCAATTTCCGCATTGTCGCCGATCTCCTGGAGGAGCAGTCCGGCCGCTCGCTCGCCGAACTCTACGCGCGCCACATCTTCGGCCCGGCCGGCATGCGCGACGCCCGCCTGGCCGCCGACACGGCATCGCCGCTCAACGGCGCCGTCGGCCACGAGGGCAACGCCGCCGTCGGCTGGTTCCCGGCGACGAATCGCATCTTCTGGGCGGGCGATGCCGGCGTGGCGGCGACGCTCGACGACATGCTCGCCTGGGAGCGCTTCATCGACCGTACCCGCAACGATGCGGATGGGCTTTACCGGCGCTTGTCGGCGCCGTCCGCCTTCGCCGACGGGCGTCCGGCCCGCTACGGCATGGGCCTCGGCCACGACCGAATCGACGATGTCGCCCTGACCGGCCACGGCGGCGCCCTGCGCGGTTTCCGCATTCGCCGCCTGCACGCGGCGGAGGAGCGGCTGTCGGTGGTGGTGATGTTCAACCACGAGGCCGACGCGCACGCCGCCGCCCTTTTCCTGATGCGCGCCGCCCTCGGCCGGCCGGCCGCGGCGCCGGCCGGCGACACCCCCGCCGACCGGTCGTGGACCGGCGCCTATCTCGAGCCGTCGTCCGGCCTCATGCTCGACGTCACCGCCCATGGCGGCGCCATTCTCGCCCGCTTCGCCGGCGGCACCGAAGTGCTGGCCTTCGGGCCGGACAATATCGCCCGCTCCGCCGGCATGACGCTGTCCCGCGACGGCGACGGCCTCGCGGTCGACCGTCCCGGCGACAACCTCCGCGGCGTCGCGGCGCGGCTCGCCGGAGCGGCTGCGCCGGACATCGCCGGCCGCTACTGGTCGCCCGAGACCGAGTCCGTGCTGGACATCGACGCCGCCGGTTCCACCTTCGCTGCCCGCTTCGACGGCTTCCTCGGCCGCGGTCCGATGCACGCGATGAGCCCCGTCGCCGCCGACGTCTGGAAGCTTTCGACGCCGCGCGGCATGGACGCGCCGGCGCCGGGCGACTGGACGGTCCGCGTCCGCCGGACGGCCGACGGCGCCGTCGAGGGCCTCGCCCTCGGCTGTTGGCTGGCCCGAAACGTTGTGTTTTCGCGCCTCGCCTGACCGCTTGTTCCTTGAAACAATTCAATTTTTGCCCGGCATTGCGCTTGCGCGCGATGCAATAACCCATTGGTCGAGTCAACGCCATCCGGGTCATTCTTTTGGTTGAATTGACCGTCCGGCTCATCGGACCTAGGTTCATCACCGTGAATTAATTAATCGAGGGAAGCACGGGAGAACTTGCCTCGGCTGGGCGACGACGGTTGGGAGGCCGTCGTCGCCACTTTCAACAGCCTGACAGGTTCGGTTGCTTGCCTTTGCTCCGGGGGGAGTGAGAATGTCGGCCCGCAAGACGCGGACCGGGCAGGGGTCGAACTCTGCTCAGGTCCGTCTCTACAACGAGCGGATCGTGTTGCAGGCGCTGCGCCGTTTCGGCGAGGCGTCGAAAGCCGACCTCGCCCGGGCGGCCGGCCTGACCAACAACGCCATCGGCACCATCACCGCCTATCTCGGCGCCGCCGGCCTCGTCGTCGAGCTGGGCAAGAAGCGCGAGGGGCAGCGCGGCCAGCCGGCCACCATGCTGGCGCTCGCCCCGGAGGGGGCGTATTCCATCGGCGTCCGCATCGACCGCGTCGGCTGCGAGACCGTCTGCGTCGATTTCGGCGGCCACATCCTGGCCAGCCGGTCGCACGACACGCTGCTGCCGCCGCCCAAGGACATGCTGGCCGCCGTCGCCGGCGACATCAAGTCGATCGAGCGGGAGATCGGCCCGGAGCGCTGGGAACGGCTCGCCGGCATCGGCCTCGCCCAGCCCTACCACCTCGGCAGCTGGCTGAGGGAGCTGGAGCTGCCGGCCAGCTCCTTCCGCCTGTGGGACGACTTCGATTTCTGCGCCGCCCTCGAGGCGGAGACCGGCATCCCGGTGTTCCTGGAGAACGACGGCAACGCCGCCGCCATCGCCGAGCTGTTCTACGGCCACGGCCGCGCATTGTCCGACTTCGTCTATCTGTTCATCGGCGGCGCCGTCGGCGGCGGCGTCGTGCTCGACGGCGACTGCCTGCGCGGCGGCCATGGCAACGCCGGCGACTTCGCCATGATGCCGGTGCCGGCCTCCACGCTGCCGTCGGTGCCGCGGCCGCAGCGCTCTTTCGACGTGCTGCTCACCCGCACGTCGCTGGCCGGCCTGAAGCGGCATCTGCGCTGGCACGGACACGCCGTCGACACGCTGGCCGAGATCGGCGACCTGTTCCGCCGCGCGCCGCGCCCGGTCGCCTTCGACGAGTGGATCGACGACGCCGTCGCCGCCTTCGTGCCGGCCATCCTCGCGACGACGGCGACGCTCGACGTCGACCACGTCATCCTCGAGGGCGACCTCGACTGCGGCCTGATCGAGGCCATCGTCGAGCGTCTTGCCGCGGCGCTCGCCGCCGCCACGCCGGAAAGCGTGGCCGCCCCGACGGTGCTCGACGGCTCGTTCCGGGCTCGGGCCGGCGCGCTCGGCGCCGCCACGCTGCCGCTGTTCTTCAACTTCTCGCCGCGCTCGTCGATCCTGACCGGCACGGCGCCCATGTTCAGGGAGTTCAGAGACTATGCCGTCCGCGCCTGAGCCGACACCCATCCTCGAAATGCGGGGCATCACCAAGACCTTCCCGGGCGTCAAGGCGCTGGCGGGCGTCGAGCTCACCGTCTATCCGGGCGAGGTGCACGCCCTGATGGGCGAGAACGGCGCCGGCAAGTCGACGCTGATGAAGATCCTGTCCGGCGCCTACAAGGCCGACCCCGGCGGCGAGATCCGCATCGACGGCAAGCTCGCCCATATCGACGGCCCGCTCAGCGCCAAGACGCTGGGCATCGCCGTCATCTACCAGGAGCTCAGCCTGTCGCCCAACCTGACGGTGGCCGAGAACATCTATCTCGGACGCGAACTGTCGTCGGGCGGCCAGGTCGACCGGGCGCGCATGCGCCGCGAGTGCCAGGGCGTGCTCGACCGGCTCGGCGCCGGCTTCGGCCCGGCGACGGTGGTATCGACGCTGTCGATCGCCGAACGGCAGATGGTGGAGATCGCCCGCGCCATCCACGCCAACGCCCGCATCCTGGTGATGGACGAGCCGACGACCGCCCTGTCGTCGCGCGAGACCGACAAGCTGTTCGACCTGATCCGCACGCTGCGCGCCGACGGCCTCGCCATCATCTACATCTCGCACCGCATGGCCGAGGTCTACGAGCTGGCCGACCGCTGCTCGGTGCTGCGCGACGGCGCCTACGTCGGCACGCTCCTGCGCGACGAGCTCAAGGCCGAGACGCTGGTCAAGATGATGGTCGGCCGCGATCTCTCCAAGTTCTACAAGAAGGACCACGACGCCGAGGGCAGCCGCGGCGAGGTGATCCTGTCGGTGCGCGACATGAGCGACGGCCGCCGCGTGCGCGGCTGCTCCTTCGATCTGCACCGCGGCGAGGTGCTCTGCCTCGCCGGCCTGGTCGGCTCGGGACGCACCGAGCTGGCCCGCCTGATCTACGGCGCCGACGCCCGCAAGAGCGGCACGGTGGCGCTCGACGGCAAGCCGCTCGACATCGTCAGGCCGATCCAGGCGGTGGACGCCGGCATCGTCTATCTCACCGAGGACCGCAAGGGGCAGGGCCTGTTCCTCGACATGACGGTGCAGGAGAACATCAACCTGCAGGTCATCGGCCGCGACGCCGGCAAGGGCGGCCTGCTCGACCTCAGGAAGGCGAGGGGACGGGCGGTCGACGCCATCAGGGCGCTGTCGATCCGCGTCGCCGGGCCGGTGGTCGAGGTGGGTTCGCTGTCGGGCGGCAACCAGCAGAAGGTGCTGCTGTCGCGGCTCCTGGAGACGCGGCCGCGCGTGCTGATCCTCGACGAGCCGACGCGCGGCGTCGACATCGGCGCCAAGTCCGAAATCTACCGCATCATCGACGATCTCGTGAAGGCGGGCATCGGCGTGCTGGTCATCTCCTCGGAGATGCCGGAAGTGGTCGGCATCGCCGACCGCGTGCTGGTGATGCGGGAAGGCCATATCGCTGGCGAGGTCGGCGGCACCACCGGCATCGCGATCACCCAGGAAAACATCATCGCCCTGGCCGCCGGCCTCGCTCACCCGAGCGCCCCGGCCGCCTGACGCCAGAAGAGACATAAAACAAGGGAACCGCCATGTCCCAGGAAACTTCGTCGGCCGCTCTCACCCGCGAAAAGGCCGCTGCCAATCGCCAGATTCTCATCCAGCAGATCATCCGCACGGTCGGCATGCTGCCGATCCTGATCCTGCTCGGCATCGGTTTCCAATTGATGTCGGGCCGCTTCTTCTCGGGGCAGAATCTCTCCATCGTCACCCAGCAGGCGTCGATCAACACCGTGCTGGCCTGCGGCATGACGGCGGTGATCCTGACCGGCGGCATCGACCTGTCCGTCGGCTCGATCCTGGCCGCCTCGGCCATGGTGGCGGTGATCGGCTCGCTGGTCCCCGACATGGGCATGATCGGCATTCCGCTGGCGCTGTTCGCCGGCCTGGTGTTCGGCCTGATCAACGGTTCGCTGGTCGCCTTCATCGGCCTGCCGCCGTTCATCACGACGCTCGGCTCGCTCACCGCCGTGCGCGGCGTCGCCCGCCTGCTCGGCAACGACACCACCGTCTTCAACTCGCACCTGCCCTTCGCCTTCATCGGCAACGGCTACCTCTTCGGCATTCCCTGGCTGGTGATCATCGCCTTCCTGTCGGTGATCGTCACCTGGATCATCCTGCGCCGGACGGTGCTCGGCGTGCATATCTATGCCACCGGCGGCAACGAGAGCGCCGCCCGTCTCTCCGGCATCAAGGTCTGGGCGGTGTTTCTGTTCGTCTACGGCTTCTCGGGGCTGATGGCCGGCCTCGGCGGCGTGATGAGCGCGGCGCGCCTGTTCGCGGCCAACGGCACCCAGCTCGGCCAGTCCTACGAGCTCGACGCCATCGCCGCCGTCATCCTGGGCGGCACCTCGTTCACCGGCGGCGTCGGCTCGATCTGGGGCACGCTGATCGGCGCGCTGATCATCGCCGTCCTGTCCAACGGCCTGGTGCTCGTCGGCGTCAGCGACATCTGGCAGTACATCATCAAGGGCCTCGTCATCATCATCGCCGTGGCGCTCGACCGCGTCCGTTCGCAGGGCGGCGCCCGCACCTAGAGCGTTCGCCAGGCAGAATTCGGCGGCGGGCCGTCCCCGCCTCCGCATCTGGGGTGTCGTGCCCGCCGGCCTCTCCGGCAATCGCGATACCCCGGCAATCCACCGGCGGGACCGCCTCGCGGCCGGCCGGACACAGCAGGCGCGTCGGGCGGGAGGAGATCCGTCAGGCCCAGCCGGCACCCCAAGGAGGAGTAAGTCATGAAGTCTCGCAGCATTCTGCTCGGCGCCGCCGCTGCCGTCGCCCTCACCGGCGCCGCCGGAGCCAAGGACCTCAACAAGATCGGCATTTCCCTCGGCTCGATGGGCAATCCGTTCTTCGTGGCGCTGGCCACCGGCGCCACCGACAAGGCCAAGGAGATCAATCCCAACGTCGAAGTCACCGCCCTCGGCTACGACTACGACATGAACAAGCAGTTCACCCAGATCGACAACTTCATCGCCGCCGGCGTCGACCTGATCCTGCTCAACCCGGCCGATCCGCAGGCCGTGGCGCCCGCCATCGCCCGCGCCCAGGCCGCCGGCATCCCGGTCGTCGCCGTCGACACCGCCGCCGAGGGCGCCGATGCCACGGTGACCACCGACAACGTCCAGGCCGGCGAGATCGCCTGCCAGTACATCGTCGACAAGCTCGGCGGCAAGGGCGACGTCGTCATCGTCAACGGCCCGCAGGTGTCGGCGGTCATCGACCGCGTCGTCGGCTGCAAGAAGGTGTTCGAGGCCAACTCCGGCATCAACGTGCTGTCGTCGGACCAGGACGCCAAGGGCTCGCGCGACGGCGGCCTCAACGTCATGCAGTCGCTGCTGACCCGCTTCGAGAAGATCGACGCCGTGTTCGCCATCAACGACCCGACGGGCATCGGCGCCAGCCTCGCCTCCAAGCAGGCCAACCGCACCAGCCTGTTCATCACCTCCGTCGACGGCGCGCCGGACATCGAAGCCGAGCTCAAGGACACGTCGTCGCTGGTCGAGGCGTCGTCGAGCCAGGATCCCTATGCCATGGCCCAGCTCGCCACCCAGATCGGCATCGACCTGATCAACGGCAAGAAGCCGGAGCAGCAGGTGACGTTGCTGCCCTCCAAGCTGGTGACGCGCGACAACATCGCCGACTACAAGGGCTGGACGGCGGCCCGCTGAGGCACGCTTCGGCTGTTTTAGTCTAGACTGCATCCCCGGGCGGCGGCGCTGCCCGGGGATGTGTTTTTATGGCGGACATGGTTTTCTGCCAGCGGGGCGGGCAATGGCTGCCCGCTTTTTGATGTTGCAATTCCAACATTAATGTTGTTGCATTCCCAAACATCGTCCAACACGGATCCGGCCAGCATGCTCTATGACGACGCCTTCCTTGCCCGCCTTGAAGACGGCCTGCGCTCGGCGCTACCGACCTGGAATGTCGACGAAACGGCGAAATTATCGCTGCTGACCATTTCCGAGAACGCCACCTTTCTGGTGGATGACGTCAAGGGCGGCCGCCGGCTGGTCCTGCGCGTCCACCGTCCGGCCTACCACAGTGACGAGGAGATTTCCTCCGAGCTCGAATGGATCGAGGCGCTACGGTCGGCCGGCGTCATCGCCACGCCGGCGCCGATTCATGCGAGAGATGGCCGGCTGCTCGCCACCTTCTTCGACGGCGAGACCCAGCGCAACGCCGTGGCCTTCGAGTTCATGAGCGGCCGGGCACCTGACGAGACTGGCGGCGAGGCCGGCGATCTCGCCCGCTGGTACGGCCATCTCGGCGAGATCTCAGCCCGCCTGCACGCCCATAGCCGCGCCTGGTCGCCGCCCGGGGGCTTCGTCCGCAAGACCTGGACCTTCGACACCATCATCGGCCCCAACGCCTACTGGGGCGACTGGCGCGCCGCGCTCGGCCTCGATGCCGCCGGCCGGGCGGTGCTCGAGAAGGCGGCGGCGCGGCTTCACCGCGAAACGGCGGCCTTGGGCACCGCGCCCGACCGCTTCGGCCTGATCCACGCCGACATGCGCGCCGCCAACCTGCTGGTCGACGGCGACCGGCTCGGCGTCATCGACTTCGACGACTGCGGCTTCTCCTGGTTCGCCTACGACTTCGCCGCCTCGATTTCCTTCATCGAGGCCGAGCCCATCGTTCCCGAGCTGATGGCCGCCTGGCTCGACGGCTACGCCCGCGTCGCCCCGCTCGATGCCGGGCAGGCGGCGGCGCTGCCCATGCTGGTGATGCTGAGGCGGATGCAGCTCACCGCCTGGATCGCCTCGCATTCCGAGACGCCGACCGGGCAATCGACGGGACCGGCCTACACGGCCGGCACCGTCGACCTCGCCGAACGCTATCTGACCGCCGATTTCCTGAAGGGTGTGGCATGAGCCCGACCAAGCAGATCCTCGCCCTCAACCGCTTCGAGGCCTCCGACGGCGCCGCCCTGGCGCCCGAACTGGCGGCGCGCGTCGCCAGGCGGCAGGCCACCTTCGGCGCCTCGTCGGTCCTGTTCTACAAGGAGCCGATCGAGATGGTGCGGGCGGAGGGCGTCTTCATGTACGACGCCCACGGCAGGCGCTATCTCGACGTCTACAACAACGTGCCGTCCGTCGGCCATTCGCATCCGGCCGTCGCCGAGGCGGTGGCCAAGCAGATCGCCGTCCTCAACATTCACACCCGCTACCTGACCGGGCCGGTCGAGGCCTATGCCGAGGCGCTGCTGTCGAAGTTCCCGGCGCCGCTCTCCAACCTCACCATGACCTGCACCGGCTCGGAGAGCAACGACCTCGCCATGCGCATCGCCGAGGCGGCGACGGGCAAGCGCGGCTTCGTCGTCACCCGCGCCGCCTATCACGGCAATACCCATCACGTGACGGCCATCTCGCCGTCGTCGATGAAGTCGAAGCCGGTGCCGGACTTCGTGCGCGTCATTCCCGAGCCCGATCCGGCGCTGGCGCCCGGCGGCGACGTCGCGGCCTTCTTCGCCGCCAACCTTCGGGCGGCCATCGACGATCTCGAGGACAAGGGCGTCGGCTTCGCCGCCGTCATCGTCGACACCATCTTCTCCTCCGACGGCATCTTCGCCGATCCGCCCGGCTTCCTGAAGGCGGCGGTCGAGGTGGCGCACAGGGCCGGCGGCCTGTTCATCGCCGACGAGGTACAGCCCGGTTTCGGCCGCACCGGCGGCGGCCTCTGGGGATTTTCGCGGCACGGCATCGTTCCCGATATCGTCACCATGGGCAAGCCGATGGGCAACGGCTTCCCGATGGCCGGCGTCGTCACCCGGCCGGAGCTGTTGTCGCTGTTCTGCGAGGAGACCGGCTATTTCAACACCTTCGGCGGCAATCCGGTGGCGGCGGCCGCCGGCGCGGCGGTGCTCGGCGTCATCGAGCGGGAAGGGCTGATCGGCAACGCCCGCGAGGTCGGCGCCTATTTCAAGGCGGCTCTCACGGCGGTGATGGGCAATCGCCGCGACATCGGCGCGGTGCGGGGAGCGGGCCTGTTCATCGGCCTCGACTTCGTCGATGCCGAAGGCCGGCCCGACCAGGCGCTCGCCACCTTCGTCATCAACGCCCTGAAGGAGCGGGGCATCCTGATCGGCGCCGCCGGCCTCTGGGGCAGCACGCTGAAGATCCGGCCGCCGCTCTGCTTCTCCAGGGACAATGCCGACTTCTTCGTCGCAACGCTGAAGGCCATTCTCGGAGACCGGTGAGAACCCGGCCGGCTGGGGGCCAGGGGGAGGGCGCCTTAAAACCCAACGATGCTAAGCAGCGCTCCGGTTCGCTTGGAGACCTATATCTGTCGCTCGCCTTTCCCGGCCCGAGGTCCTGCGCCTTCGCGCAGGATGACAGAATTATACATATGAAACATATACATAGGTTGTCATCCTGGTACCCGGAGCAAATTCCCGGGCACGCTTGAGAAACGCCGCTTGGAAAGCGGCGGCAATATTTATCGAGTCATTGAAATGGCATGATCTCGCACATGCGAGGCCAGAAATTTCGTGCCAGCGTATCCGGGAATTTGCCTCGGCTACCAGTGCGCCGACCTATCCCTTTGTTCCCCAATATAAAGCTGTCATCCTCGCGCAGGCGAGGACCTCAGGCAGGATGGAGCAATCGGTCGATATAGCGCTCCGGCAACGCAAGGCGCCTGATACGCCCCTCATCCCCTTCTCGTCCTGAGGTCCTCGCCTTCGCGAGGATGACAATCCATGGGAGGCGATGCGCTCAGCGATGGCGGCGTGACAGGGACTGCACCAGCGTGCCCGGGAATTTGCCCCGGATACGTCTTCCTGCGCGAAGGCGCAGGACCTCGGGCCGGACGGGGCCGTGCCTCCATTGATGATCCCGCCCCACCACGAACCGCCGCTGTCCGCGGCCGGGGGGCCGGATACGACCTTGGTTCAACCCAGGAACCGTCGGTTGCTTGATACGTAGTCTTCCCGTCCGGCGATTCATGTAAGCCGGTCTGTAGAGGAGGACCACGCGATGTCTGATCGCATCATTCGGACCGGTCCGCTCGCCGTCTGCCTGACGCTGGCGCTGTCTGTCGGCGTTTCCGCCCAGAGCCTTTCGATCGGCGGACAGAACGGCGTCAACGCCGGTATCAGCACCAACAACGGCCTCGGCGCCAGCGCTTCGGTCGGCGGCTCGAACGGCGTCAACGCCAACGCGACGGTCGGCGGCAGCAGCGCTGCCGATGCCAACGCCTCGGTCGGCGGCTCGAACGGCGTCAACGCCAATGCCACGGTCGGCGGCAGCAGCGTCGCCGATGTCGATGCCACGGTCGGCGGCTCGAACGGCGTCAACGCCAACGCCACGGTCGGCGGCACCAACGGCCTCGCCGATGTCGACGTCACCGTCGGCGGCACGGCCCCCGGCACCACCCCCGGCGCCGATGACGGCACGGGCAACGCCGGAGGCGGGCTGACGCCGGCCCAGCAGGAGGCCTTCAATAATATGTCGGACAGCGAACGCCGCGACCTCCTGCGTCGCTGCGATAGCGTCAACGCCGGCAGCTACGATCCGCAGCTCGTCGCGCTTTGCCGGTTGCTGAAGCTGAGCGCCATGCGCTGATCCCTGCGACGCAAAGCGGGCCCGCTCCGCGGGGCGGCCCGCTTTGGTCGGATCTTTTCCAGCCTCACGCCATGGCTTCGAGGGCGCCCAGGCTCTCGGGCAGGATCTGGCCGCCATCGACGGTGATGGTCTGGCCGGTGATATAGGCGGCTTCCTCGGAGGCCAGGAACAGCGCGGCGTTGGCGATGTCGGCGACCGTGCCGAGCCGTTTCAGCGGGATCGACGCCTCCATCCTGGCGATGTAGTCCGCGCCCATCCCCTCGAGACCTTCCGTGAAGATATTGCCCGGCAGCACGGCGTTGACCGTGATGCCCTTCGGCGCCAGCTCGATCGCCGCCGTGCGCATGAAGCCGAGCTGGCCGGCCTTGCTGGCGCCGTAGTGCGACCAGCCGGGATAGCCGGTGACCGGACCGGTGATCGACGAGGTGAGGACGATGCGGCCGCCGCCCGCCGCCGTCAGCGCCGGCAGCACCGCCGACACGCTGAGGAAGGTCGAGCGGAGGTTGGTCGAAATTACCCGGTCGAAGTCGGCCGGCGTCATCTCCGCCAGCTTGGCCGCCGGGAAGATGCCGGCGTTGGCGCACAGCACGTTGATCGCGCCGTAGCGGTCGACCGCCGACTCAGCCATGGCCGCGCAGCCTTCCGGCGTCGACACGTCGGCGGCAAAGCCGCTGGCATTCGGCCCGATCGCCCCGGCGACGGCTACGGCATCGGCTTCGCTGCGCGATACCACCAGCACGTTGAGGCCGGCCTCGCCGAACCGCAGGGCGATTCCCTTGCCGATGCCGCGGCTGCCGCCGGTGACGATCACCGTCTTTCCATGTAGCGACTTCAACATTTCGTTTCCCCTTCTGTCGTTGCTTGACCAAAATTCCGGCACATCGACTACGCTTGCGGCAGCGGTCGAACAAAAAAGATGCGGCCGGCGGCGAGGTTGCGGAATTTCCCGGAAAACAACGGATTTTAACGCGTATTCATGCCGCTCTTGCAACCTTCGAGCCCCTCGCTCGCCGCACGGCTGCCCTTCGATGCCGGCCACCATGCCCATTGAAATTGATGTTGTAAACAACACATTTTTGCGACAGACTTCCAACATAACAAAAGGGAACAGACCAACCATCAGCAGGAAAGGGTTTTCCAATGGGTCCGATGTCCAGGCGCAACATGTTGCAGATGATGGGGGCGGCCGCTTTCGCCGGCCCGCTTCTTTCCATGAGCCGTGCCTTCGCCGCCCGCGAGGGCGAGCTCAACATCCTCTGCTGGGAGGGCTACAACTCAGCGCAGGTGCTCGACCCGTTCCGGTCGGCCAAGAGCGCCACGGTGAAGGCGGAAAGCCTCACCAACGATCCGACGATGATCAACCGCCTCCGGGCCGGCGAGACCAACGTCTGGGATCTGATCAACGTCAACAATCCCTGGGCGCGCAAGGTGATGGCGCCGGCCGGCCTGATCAAGCCGCTGCCGCGCGAAACCTTCGAGCCCTATTTCGACAAGATGCTGCCGGCCTTCAAGGCGCCCTACCGCTGGGCGATGAGCGACGACGGCAAGGACCTCCTCGGCATGGCCCAGCGCTTCGGGCCCTATTCCTTCGTCGTCAACACCGACAAGATCAGCCGGGCCACCGCCGAGGAGCAGGGCTGGGACCTGTTCAACGATCCGTCGCTCGCCGGCAAGTACGGCATCCTGGAATCCGACGACTGGAACGTCTTCGACATCTTCCTGACCGCCGGCATCAACCCGTTCGTCGAGCACACGGACGCCGACTTCAAGGCCTTCGAGGAGACCGCCGTCCGCATCTTCAAGGGCGCCAAGATGATCGGCGACATCGCCACCATGAACCAGGCGCTGATCTCCGGCGAGATCGACCTGCACTTCACCGGCGGCACCTATTCGGTGTCGCCGGCCCGCGCCGACGGCTACCCGAACCTGCGGGCGGTCACGCCGCTGAAGGGACCGATCGACGGCAAGGGCGGCGTGTCGTGGATCGAGATCACCTCGACGGTCAACAACCCGCAGCTGTCGCCGCTCGCCGCCCAGTTCCTGGAGTATGTCCAGGACCCGGAGGTGGCGCACACGGTGGCGTTTGCCGAAGGCACCTTCAACCCGGTGACGCAGATGGGCAACAAGGCCTGCTTCGATCTGTTCACCAAGGAAGAGCTCGACGCCATCCAGTGGGACAGCGTCGAGGAGGAGATGGCCCGGTCGGCCGAGTACGACATCGTGCCCGACTACGACAAGGCGCTGGAGATCGTCCTCGCCGCCAAGCGCCAGCGCGGCTGACCGCTCCCCGAACACTGCCGTCCGCCATATCCGGCGGACGGCTCCTCCCAAGTCTTGCCGTCAGGATCGCTCGCCCATGTCGTCTGTCGCCGCCTCTTCCCTGTCCGATTCATCCGCTGCCCCGAAGACGCCGCGGCCGGTGCTGCAACTCGTCGACGTCCGCAAGGTGTTCGATGGCTTCGCGGCGGTCGACGGCATCAGCCTCGACATCGAGGAAGGCGAGTTCGTCACCATCGTCGGCCCGTCCGGCTCGGGCAAGACGACGCTGCTCAGGATGCTGGCCGGCCTCGAAAGCCCCAGCGGCGGCTACATCACCTTGCGCGGCGAGCTGATCAACGACGTGCCGTCCAACCGGCGGCCGACCTGTCTGGTCTTCCAGTCCTTGGCGCTTTTCCCGCACATGACGGTGGGCGACAACATCGAGTTCCCGTTGCGCGTCCGCAAGATGGCGCCCGAGGAGCGGCGCAGGCGGGCGCTCGAGCTGATGGCCAAGGTGCGCCTGCCGGAAGACTATTACGCCAAGAACGTCATGCTCTGCTCGGGCGGCGAGAAGCAACGCGTGGCGCTCGCCCGCGCCTTCGCCTACGACCCCGACGTCCTGTTCTTCGACGAACCGCTCAGCGCCCTCGACTACAAGCTGAAGAAGCTGCTGGAAAAGGAGCTCAAGGATCTGCACCGCGAAAGTGGCAAGACCTTCGTCTACATCACCCATTCGCTCGAAGAGGCGATGGTGATGTCCGACCGCATCGGCGTCATGCGCGCCGGCAAGGTGGTGCAGATCGGCACGCCCGAACAGATCTACTCGACGCCGGCCGACCGCTTCGTCGCCGAGTTCTTCGGCGAGGTGAACGTCGTGCCGATCCGCCGCACGGAAGGCGGCTGGCTGCGCCGCGACGGCAAGCCGGTGGCGGTGGCGCCCGGGCTGTCCATCGACGGCGACGAAGCCAGTGTCGTCATCCGCCCCGAATACATGCGCTTCGTCACCGAGGAAGCCGGCGCCGACAACACGCTGTCGGGCACCATCTTCAACGAGTACTCGCTCGGTTCGCGTCTTCAGTATCAGATAAGGAGCCGCACCGGCCGCACCTTCCTCGTCGAGGTGCCGCGCGCCGCCGCCTGGAAGGGCGACGGCGAGGTGACCATCGGCTGGGATGCCGCAAACGCCATCGTGGTGGGAGGCTGAGATGGCCGACGGCTCGCTTTCCGCCCCCGCGCCGAAGCTCACGCCCGGCTTTCGCGCCTCGCTGCCGGTGCTGTTCCTGCTGGTCGCCGGTTTCCTCGCCCCGCTCGTCACCGTCGCCGCCTACGCCTTCGCGACGCCCAAGAGCTTCGACGTCTTCCGCTCCTTCACGCTGCAGAACTTCGCGGCGATCTTCGATCCGCAGAATACCGTCTGGACGTCGTTCGCCTGGGCGCTGGCGCTTGCCTTCTGCTGCGTCGCCATCCTGCTGATCGTCTGCTATCCGATCGCCTTCGGCCTCAACAAGGTGTTCGGCAAGTGGTCCGGCCTGGTGTCGGTGCTGTTCGTCTTCCCGCTGTTCGTCTCCGAGAACGTCCGGCTCTACGGCTGGGTGCTGTTCTTCATCAAGAACGGCGTGCTCGACGGAGCGCTGAAGTGGTTCGGCTTTTCCGGCGGGCCGGAGCTGCTCTACACGCCCGGCATCACGCTGTTCGGCATGGTCTACGTCTACCTGCCGTTCATGCTGTTCCCGATGACGCTCGGCATCGCCATGATCCCGCGCGACCTCGTCGACGCCGCCCGCGACCTCGGGGCCGGGCGCATGATGATCTGGCGCGAGGTGGAACTGCCGCTCGCCATGCCCGGCATCCTGATCGGCGCGCTGCTCACCTTCGTGCTGGCGGCCGGCGCGGTGGCCGAGGCCAAGATCCTCGGCGGACAGTCGGTGATCACCATCACCCAGGACATCGAGGTGGCCTTCACCTACGCCCAGAACTGGCCGCTCGGATCGGCGCTCGCCCTCATCCTCGTCCTCATCGTCTCCGGTCTGGCGCTCGCCGCCATGGCCCGGCTCGACCTCGACAAGATCCTCGGAAAGCGCTGAGCCATGCAGACCGTCGGACGTACCCGCACCCATTTCCTCATCCGCGCCTGGACCGTCTTCGTCGTGCTGGCGATCTACCTGCCGATCGCCTGCGGCGCCCTGGCCGGCCTCTCCAAGGGACGCTATTTCGCCTTTCCCGTCCGGATCTTCTCCACCGAGTGGTGGGGCAAGACCCTGGACTCCTTCGAAATCCACGTTCTGGTGCAGAACTCGGTGCTGATCGCCCTGATCGTCACCGTGCTGAGCGTCCTGTTCGCCTTCTTCGGCGCGCTGGCTTTCGCCCGCTACCCCTGGAAGGGCCGCCGCGCCTTCCAGCGCCTGCTGCTGCTGCCGATCTTCTTTCCGCAGCCGGTGCTCGGCCTGGCGCTGCTGCTCTGGTTCAACGCGCTCGGCATCAGCCCCAGTTGGAAGACGGCCGTCGTCGCCCATCTCGTCTGGATCGTGCCGGTGGTGACGCTGGTGATCGCCATCCAGGTGTTCAGCTTCGATCCCGTGCTGGAGGAGGCGGCGAGCGACCTCGGCGCCTCGCGCCTGTTCACGCTGCGCACGGTGACGCTGCCGATCCTCTGGCCGGGCATCTGGTCGGGCGCGCTGTTCGCCTTCCTCCTGTCCTGGGGCAACTTCCCGCTGTCGCTCTATACGGCCGGCGCCGACTCGACGATCCCGAAATGGCTCTATTCCAAGATGGTGGCCGGCTACACGCCGATGGTGCCGGCGCTCGGCACCATGAGCACGCTGACGGCGGCGGCGCTTCTGCTCGGCGGCGGCCTCATTCGGCTCCTCATCCGGCGTCGCGCCGAACTGCGAGCTCGGGAAGGATGAAGCCGCGGAAGCGGCTTCCGGCGCCAAGCGGCGCGGCGCGAAGCGAGTCATTCGAGACACGAAGCGTCTCGAATGACGGAAGCGGAGCGGAAGCCAAGGGCCGGAGGCCCGCCGGCGATTGAGGCGAAAAAGAGAAACCGTCGGCGACTGGGGCAGATAATAAGACGCCTTGACCGCTATGACCTCGACCTGAAAACCTCACTGATCAAGGGGATGGCCGAATCGGTGCCGAATTGGCCAAACGGGACCATGGCGCGCAGCATGAAGCGGACCAAATCATCGCGGCAGACCCAGATTCTGGCCGAGCTGGATTCGAGCCCGTCGCTGCGTGTCGCCGAGCTCGCCCGCCGGCTCGACGTTTCCACCGAGACCATCCGCCGCGACCTCGACGAACTGACGACGCAGGGTTTGCTCAATCGCACCTATGGCGGCGCCGTCCGGCCGCTGTCCAGCGAGCCGTCGGTCACCGAGCGGCATCGGCTCTACGTCGAGGAGCGCCAGCGCATGGCGCGCGCCGCGCTGAAGGTGATCGGCGACGGCCACGTGCTGATGATCGGCTCGGGCGCCACCACCGTCCACGTCGCCCGCCGCATCGCCGTCGAAATGAAGAATATCACCGTCATCACCCATTCCTTTGGCGTGGCGACGGTGCTGGCCTTCAACCCGACCATCAAGGTACTGATGCTGCCCGGCGACTATCACGCCAGCGAGGGCGCCACCGTCGGCGTGCACGCCGTCTCCTTCCTCGGCAACTTCTACGCCGACTACGCCATCACCGGCGCCTCGGGCCTTGCCGCCGACGGTCCGTCGGAGGCGCTGCTCGAATGCGGCGCCGTCTACACGGCGATGGTGGCGCGGGCCGCCAAATGCGTGGTGGTGGCCGACCATTCCAAGTTCGACGCCATCTTCCCCTCCCGCTACGCGCCATGGCGCGACGTCGACGCGCTCGTCACCGACGCCGCGCCACCGGAAAAGCTCGCCATGGCGCTTCGTCAGTCGGGCGTGGATCTGGTGACGGCGAGCTGAGGGATTTGCGTGCGGCGATGGAAAGCTGGCGACTCCAGCAGGAATACTTTTTCTCGGCAAAATCAACACCTTGCCGCCCCCAACCCGGTGACCTGCCCTTATTGATTCTCAAGGGGAATCTCTCGCTTTTCCCAACCTGTTTTCAGGGGAGGGCGCGATGAGCAACAAGCTACTGCATCTGGAAGACCTCATCGCGGTCATCGAAACAGCTATCATCATGAAAGAGGAGTCGGACGACATCGGGGACGACGACATCAACGAGGACACTGCGATGGTGGTCACTGATCGGCTTGGGTCGACTGCCGACGCTCGAGATATAGCCGTGGCTGCAAAGAAACTCTTGTGGCTTCTTGACAGGAGGGCGCCGGCATGAAGATCGACCCACGCACTTCCGAGGCGATGAAGCTCGCCACCGTCGCCAGCGACATCGAGGAACGGTTCCGCTCCGCCGTCGCCAGCGGGCGCTACAGCCACGAAGAGCTTGACGAGATGGAGCGGCGCGTCTGGTCTGCCAAGGCCGCCGCTGAAGACGCCCGCCAAGCTCTTGGTGGTCGGAAGGGGCGACGGAGGTGAAGATCTCCGGCCGGTTCAGCACCGTCGTGAAGCGCAATGGCTGGCCAGAGGAGCTTGCCCTGGCCAGCCAGCGCTTTGGAGAGGACTACCTCGCCGCCAAGCGTGCCGAGGATGCGGCGGCCATTCTCGTTGTCGAGCTCGTCCAGCGCCAGTGCCATGAAGAGGACTTTGTGTATTTCACCGTCTGGTCTGCGTTCGGAGAAAGTTTCTCCGAGATGCACAAGCGCGGATGGGGCTCAACGGCGGCTATTTCTGCGGCCGTGTTCCGAGCGGCCGAAGCGGCGCATGCTGTTTATTCTGGAAAAGAGAAGAAAGAGCCTTCAAGATTCCAAATCGAGGCGGCAAAGCTGTTACGTGAGCTGACAATTGACTAAAGACAACCATAAATTATAAGAGGTGATTCTCCATGAACGCGATGGTAATGCTTCGCGAGCGGAGATTTGTACGCTCAAATGGGCATGCACTTGACATAGACTCAAACACCGAGCACATTTTCCCCAACGTCGATAATTGTGTGATGGCCGCAGCGCTGAGGCGCGAGCGGCCTTTTTCATACCTCCCTGCTCGAGAAACGATCATGCGACCTGCGAATCTATTGCGGGCGACGACGGCTGTTTTGCCGGCGGCGGCTCCGAGCATTGCCCGTTCAGCGTGGGCTGTCGCCTCAGACAGCGGCCTTCGCCCTGTTCGGCCCCTTGGCCCCACGCAAGGCGAAGTAACGACGCGTGAGATTGCGGCGATGCTAGTTTGCCGACTGGCTGGCGACAGCAAGCCGGAGATCGCAGCGTTTGCGGGGCACCTTGGGCGCCTGCGGTGCGTCCGACCGTATGTGGTGACTGACGGCTCATCGCCCTTCGCCACCGTTTCCGGTGTGCCTGACGTCTGGTGCCAGACGGCCGGGCTACCGGCCGGTCACAGCTTTCTCGACCTCATTGAGGCTCTTGTCGTCGACGCTCTCGCCGGCCGGATGGACGAGGGGGCGCATTGGCTCAGATACATCAATCTGACCTTCTCGCGGCCATCGCTCTGTGCTGAGCTTCGCCTGTCGCCTGAAGGTCGCGACGTCCTCGACGGTGGCGGCCATCTGGCGGCGGCGATTGCGCCTCTGGCGGGCTTGCGCGCTATGTACGCAGTTGAGCCGCCATCGCTGCCGGCGAGCCTTACCGAGGCGCTGAAGGCTGCGGTGCGATCGACGCCGGAGCCTTCGCGGATCCGCGTCGCCAGGATGCTCGACGTCGGGGCGATTGCCGATCTTCTGGAGGAAATGAGAAATGACTGATGACCCCATCCGCGCCGCGCTTGAGGCGATGCGGAATAAGCTCCTGGCAGACCTCGCCGCTGTGGCCGTTCCTGACTTCGAACGGGACGTTCAGAAGGCCGGCATCGTGTTCGCCGAGACGATGCTCAGCAAGGTATCCGCGTTAGAAATCATGAACGGCTTGAAGCCACTTCGCAAGAAGCTCCGCAAGACCATCGCCGAAACGCTCGAACAGCACGACCCGGCTGGCGTGATCTCCCGTGAGCACCGCCGCGTGATGATGGATGCGGCCGAAAAGCTCTTTGTCGAGGAGATCCAGCGCGCCGCCGCTGAAGCCACCGATCCGACCGGGCCGGCAAACTGACAAGAAAAAGGCCGCTCCGGCGCCACACCGGAACGGCCTGAAACATCGTCATGAACCCCATCCCCGAACCACCAGGGACGTTTAGAATATGGCGCATACTGTTCGGAAAGTCAAACGCGCCCGTGTTCTCTCCCCGCGTCGAGGTCGCGCTCTTCGGCGCCGGGGTGAAATCGAGCGGCTGATCGCCTTCCGCGCTGAACACTGGCTACCTTGGCCGGACTTACAGGGCTTGTCCGACGTCTGGTGCGACAGCCTGTTCGTTGCGGTAGGAATGGCGCCGGACCTCCCCATGATGCAGCAATCCGGAATCGTGGGCATCGTTGGCGAAAGGACCGCACTTAGCTCCTGCCATAGGCTGGAAGAGTTTCTAGAGCGGGTCGGCGGGCGATATCAGCCGCTGACCGGCCCCAGCGCTGGAAAGCTGCTCCATCTCACAGCGGAAGAGCGCTGGGCTTGCTCGATTACTACAATGATGGCGATCGACGAGACCAAGGCGGAACGAGTTGCAGCCGTCGCGGAAGACCGACGCCAGCGTGATCGCGAACGGAAACGCCGTACACGCGCTGGGACGGTCAAAAAGCAGCGGGCGCTTTACGAGGCTGAGAGCCTCAGCAACAAGCGACCGTGGGAAGAACTCGGGATCTCGCGTCGGACTTGGTACCGCCTTGGAAAGCCAGATCCAGCCGCCGCGGAACAGGTTGGCACAAGTATGTCCGCGCTCAGTATATAATATATGGGAGTGGACACACTTGTGCCACGCCCTTCCAAGGCTGAAACGCCTTTCCAGATAAGCACTTGAGAGCCGATAGGCTCTTTCAATCATCAAATCACAAATCCGGTCCCGAAAGGGTCTCGACGCGGAACATCGAGCGAACCCGCTCAACGGCCCGGAGGGCCACTGAGGCGGCGCCGCGCGCCGCTCACGAAGAAGGATTTCGCATCATGGCTGCACGCGTCGGAGGGCTGTTCCTCGAACTAAACGCCGATGCTAGTGGTCTCGCCGCAGGCTTAGGCGCGGCTGATATGAAGATCGCTGCGTACGAGCAGAAAATGAAGCGGGCGGCGACCACGTCCGATGTTGCGTGGACTGCTTCGTTCGGCCGTATCGCTGCATCGGCTAGTATGGCGGCGGCTCGGATCGCCGCGTTTGGCGTTCCCGCTGTAACAGCCGGCCTTGCCGGCGCCGCTGCCGCCGCTCAAGCCTTCGCCCGCTCGCTCGCCGAAGTCGGCGACAAAGCCAAAATGTCAGGTCTGAGCAACCGAGCGTTCCAAGAGTTGGCTTACGTCGCCAAGGTCAACCGCATCGAGGTCGACGCGCTCGCCGATGCGATGCGTGAGTTGAGTATTCGAAGTGACGAATGGATTCGCACTGGCGGCGGCTCGGGCGCTGAGAGCTTCCAGCGTCTCGGCTTCACCGCGTCCGAGCTCGCTGAGAAGCTCAAGGATCCGTCGGCGCTTCTGGTTGAGATCGTCGGACGAGTACAACAACTGGATCGGTCGGCAAGGATCAGAGTCTTCGACGAAATTTTTGGTCAGGGCGGAGAAAAGGCCGTCCAGCTCATCTCTCAAGGCGCGGACGGCCTCCGGCGAACGGTGGTCGAAGCTCACGCGGTCGGGGCCGTCCTCTCCGACGAAGTGCTTGCCAAGGCCGATGAGATCGACCGGAAATTCACGGCGATCACAACCACCATCGGCATGGGGATGAAAGGCGCGATCGTCGAAGTCGTCAGCGCCGTTGATGATCTGATTGACAGCCTCAAAAGCGTCGACGAACAGGGCACCAACCGTCTTCAAGATCGCCTCGCCGGCATCGGTGCCGAGCGTGTCGATATCGAGAACAAGATCCTCGAGTTGAAAGCCCAAGACCGCGAAGGGATCGGCGGTGCTTGGGGTGCGGATAATTCAGCGATCATCAGCACCTTGGAAGATCAGCAAAAGGCCCTTGCCGAAGAAGAAGCGAGAATCCTCGATATTCTCGAAAAGCGCCGGAACACGACGAGCACGCCCGCCAGCACAGCACTTGAGCCGATCGTCGTTCCATCGACCAGCGCGGTTGCCGTCACGCCGCCAACTCCAGTTCCCGACCCGCGCAAGGATCTCTCCTACGTCTCTCCATACGACCAGGTGATGCAGAAGGCGCGCGAGGCGACTGCTCAGCTCGAGATGGAGCGTCAGGCGCTTGGCCTCACCACCGTCGAAGCCGACGCGCTGCGCCGATCGTTCGAACTGCTCAACGAGGTGCAAGCTCAGAACGGCAAGATCACGCCGCAGCAGCGACAAGACATTATCGACCTCGCGTCGTCGCAAGCGGTCTTGGCCGATGAGAACGAAAAGCTGAAGGCCAAAACGGAGGATTTCGCGAAGAGCGCCACCGACGCTTTTACCTCCGTCGCCGACTCGATCGGGCAGGCGCTCGCTGGTACCCGCGATTGGAAATCGGTCCTGTCCGAAGTGATCATACTGTTGGTCAACCTCGCGGCAAAGTGGGCCGGACCGAAAATCGCCGCGGCGCTCGGTGTTGGTACGTCGTCGACGCCCTCAACCGCCTCCGTCGCCGCGACGGTGTCGAAGACGCTTGCCGGCTCGGTGGCGAACGACAACGTGTCGACGGCGGCCGCGAGCAGCGTTGCCAATCTGGCGGCCTATCGCGAGGCCATTGGCTCGATCGAGAGCAGCGGCAACTACTCGGCTCTGGGTCAGGTTCTCTCCAGCGGCGATCGTGCCTATGGCAAGTACCAGGTCATGGGCAGCAACATCGGCCCATGGACGCAGAGCGCCCTCGGCTACCAGATGACGCCGCAGCAGTTCCTGAATTCGCCATGGGCTCAGGATGCCGTGTTCAATCAGCAATTCGGGAATTCGCTTGCCCGCTACGGCAACGCCAACGATGCCGCGAGTGTTTGGTTCACCGGCCGCCCCATGGCCACCGGTTCCAGCGCTGTGGATGCGCTCGGGACTTCCGGCTCGCAGTATGTGACCAACTTCAACTCCGCGCTGGAGAAGACGACGGGCTCGCTGGGCAACATGAACAGCACCGTCAGCGAAGCGGTGGGCTTGATCGGCAAGCCGGCGAACAACGCGACGTGGCTTGGTGGCAGTTCCACGGCGAGCGTGGCTCAGTCTGCATCCAGCGGCCCCCTGGATCTTGGCCAGTTCACCGGTGGCGGGACATCAGGCGGCTTCCTGACCAGCA
>NZ_NQVN01000026.1 GCF_002770725.1 Pleomorphomonas carboxyditropha
CCGCGACGCCTTCTCCCGGACGCTCGAGGCGCTGGCCGAGGCCGACGAGCGGGTGGTCGCCGTCGTCAACGACAGCGTCGGCTCGTCCAAGCTCGGCGGCTTCAAGACGCGCTGGCCGGAGCGGCTCATCAACGTCGGCATCGCCGAGCAGAACATGGTCGGCGTCGGCGCCGGCCTTGCCAACGGCGGCCGCATCCCCTTCGTCTCCTGCGCCTCCTGCTTCCTGACCGGACGGGCGCTGGAACAGGTGAAGGCCGACGTCGCCTATTCCAACACCAACGTCAAGCTGTGCGGCCAGTCGCCCGGCATCGGCTATGGTGAGCTCGGGCCGACGCACCACTCGATCGAGGACCTGGCCTGGCTGCGGCCGCTCGCCAACCTGATCACCATCGTGCCGTCCGACCCCTGGGAGACCGCCGAGGCCATGCGCTTCGCCGCCGCCCACGAGGGGCCGGTGTTCATCCGCGTCAGCCGCTATCCGGTGCCGGCGCTCGACCACCGGATCGACCGCATCGCACCGGGCAAGGCGGAGGTGATGCGCGAGGGCGACGACGTCGCCCTCCTCGCCAACGGCGTGATGCTGCACCGGGCGATCGCCGCCGCCGACAGGCTGGCCGCCGAGGGCGTGGCGGCGCGGGTCGTCAACATGGCCTGGATGAACCCGCTCGACAGCGAAGCGATCATCGAGGCGGCGGCGACCGGCGCCGTCGTCACCGTCGAGGAGGCGAGCGTGCGCGGCGGCCTCGGCGGCGCCGTCGCCGAGACGCTGGCCCTTAACCGGCCGGTACCGATGGAGATGCTCGGCTTCCCCGGCTTCGCCCCCACCGGCACCGTCGACTTCCTGTTCGAACATTTCAACCTCACGGCAGACGGAATCGCCAACGCCGCACGCAAGGCGATCAGACGCAAATCATAGGCGACCGTCCGCTTTGGCCGGGCAACGATCCCGTCATGCATATGAAAAGGAGGTGACGCTAACCAAGAAGAAAGCTGATCCGGGAGAATTCATCTTTCTATAAAAGTACGTAAAACGGAGGAAACAATGTACGGTAAACTTCTTCTTCAGGCTGCCCTTGGCGCTTCTCTCTGTGTACTTGCATCTGCCGCCTATGCCGAAGGTGACTACGATCAGGGCAATCTGATCAAGCCGATCGACAAGACGCTGGAGATCGTGTTCATCCCCAAGGTCATTCATCCCTGGTACGACGTCGTCGAGCAGGGCGCCAAGGCTTCGGTCGCCGAATTCGAAAAGCTCGGCGTCAAGGTCAACGTTCGCTTCGATGCGCCGCCGACCGCCGACATCAACGAGCACATCAAGAAGATCGAGAACAACAGCGCCGTGCATCCGGACGGTCTCGCCGTCGCCTGTCTCGATCCGGCCACCGACACCCAGGCCATCAACGATGCCATCAATGCCGGCATCAAGGTCGCGACCTTCGATACCGATTGTCCCGACAGCAAGCGCATCATGTACGTCGGCCATAACAGGGACGAGCAGGACGGCTACGACCTCGGCAAGTTCCTGGCCGAGCGCGTCGGCGGCAAGGGCAAGGTCGGCATCCTCTCCGGATCGCTGTCGGCCCCGAACCACAAGGCGCGCGTCGAAGGCTTCAAGAAGGCCATCGCCGAATATCCCGACATGAGCGTCGCCTTCGACCGGCCGGACAACGACAACCTGCAGGCGGCCATCGATCTCACCGAGAATGCCTTGCAGAGCAATCCCGACCTCGTCGGCATGTTCGGCTCCAACGCCTCGGCTCCGGTCGGCGCGGCCCGCGCCGTCGAGACCGCCGGCCTGGTCGGCAAGGTCCACATCGTCGGCATGGACGACCTGCCGGAAGCCATCGACTTCGTGAAGAAGGGCGTCATCGACGGCCAGAAGGCGCAGCGTCAGTGGGAAATCGGCTACTGGACTGTCAAGTACTTCGTGGCGATGGCCGAGGGCCATACCTTCCCAAAAGAGCACGCCACCGGTTCGCAGCTGATCACCGCGGACTCGCTCAAGTAAGGCCCGCCGCCGTCCGGTAGGCATCCGGACGCCGGTATGGACAGCGCGCCGGTCCAGGCGCGCTGTCCGGTTGCCCTGCAGCCGAGGTATTGTCATGTCCGATCCCACATCCCAGACATCCGAAGCGCGGCGCCCCATCCTCGAACTCCGCGGAATCCGCAAGGCGTTCCCAGGCGTTCTGGCGCTGGACGATGTCGATCTCAAGGTTTTTCCCGGGGCGGTTCACAGTCTCGTCGGCGAAAACGGCGCCGGCAAAAGCACGCTGATCAACGTCATGGTCAGCCTGTTCCAGCCGGACATCGGCGAGATCCGGATCGACGGCAAGTCCGTCAGATTCAGCCGGCCGGCCGATGCGCGCGCCCTCGGCATCGGTCTCGTGCCGCAGGAGCTCAACCTCGTCCCCCACCTCACGGTGATGGAGAACATCCTGCTGGGCACGACGCCGCTGCGCTTCGGCAATACCGCCGTCGACTGGCGCGCCATGCGGGCGCGCGCGGCGGAGGTTCTCGACCTGATCGGCGAAAAGATCGATCTCGACGCCGAGGCCTCGATCCTGTCGGTTGCCCACCAGCAGTTGGTACAGATCGCCCGCGCGCTCGCCCAGGACGCCCGCATCCTGATCCTCGACGAGCCGACGGCCAGCCTGTCGATCCCCGAGGCCGACCGGCTGCTGGCCCTCGTCGAGCAACTGCGCGACAAGGGCTGCGCCATCATCTACGTCTCCCACCGCCTGCCGGAAGTGTTGCGCCTGTCGGACCAGATCACCGTCATGCGCAACGGCCGCAAGGTGGCCCTGCTCGACCGGGCGGAGGCCAACGAGGCTATCCTGGTGCGCCACATGATCGGCCGCGACGCCCAGCAGCGAGACCGCAAGCCGACCGCCGTCCTGCCGACCGGCCAGCCCATCCTCGAAGTATCCGGGCTGTCGCGGGTGGGCGAGTTCGAGGACGTCAGCTTTTCGCTGCATCGCGGCGAGATCCTCGGCATCGCCGGACTGATCGGCGCCGGCCGCACCGAGCTTGCCCGCTGCATCTTCGGCGACACCCGCCGCTCGTCCGGTCGCGTCGTGCTGGACGGCCGGCCGATCGAATTCCAGCACCCGAGCGAAGCAATCCGGCAGGGCATCGCCTATGTCCCCGAGGAGCGCAAGCGTCTCGGCATCTTCCCCGCTCTTGGCGTCGCCGAGAACATGACGCTGCCGATCCTGTCGCGCCTGTCGCGGCTTTTCCAGATCCGCTGGGGCCGGCAGCGCGGCGTCACCGACGAGTTCGTGCGCAAGTTCGCGATCAAAATCTCCAGTCAGGACCAGCTGATCCGCAATCTCTCCGGCGGCAACCAGCAGAAGGTCATCCTCGGGCGGTGGCTCGCCACCGGCTGCCGGGTGCTGCTGCTGGACGAGCCGACGCGCGGCATCGACGTCAACGCCAAGTTCGAGATCCATCGGATCCTGCGGGAACTTGCCGAGGCCGGGCTGGCAATCCTGGTCATTTCCTCCGAGTTCGAGGAAGTCATTGGTCTCGCCGACCAGATCATCGTCATGCACGAAGGCAGGCTCAAGGGCCGCATCCCGGCGTCGGAAGCGACTCAGGAGAAGCTGCTCACCATGGCCGTCGCCTAAATCAGTCATTACCGTTCGAGGATACCATGGCAACCAACAACGACAGGCCGCCGGAGAAGTCGGTCTTGGCGCGCATCACCGGGATCAAGGAAAGCGGCATCATTCTGGCGATTATCCTGATGGGCGTGGTCATCACGATCGCCAATCCCAACTTCCTGACGCCCTACAATTTTCAGATCGTCGCGCGGCAGGTGTCGTTCATCGCCATCGTGGCGGCCGGACAGACGCTGGTGCTGCTGCTTGGCGGCATCGATCTGTCGGTCGGGGCCATCGCCGGCCTGTCGGCCATTCTCGGCGCCATGATGATGACCAGCGGCGGCGTCGATCCGTTCCTGTCGACGGGGCTCGCCGTGCTGTTCGGCCTGTTCTGCGGCGCGATCAACGGCACGCTGATCGCCAAGCTGAAGCTCAACGCCTTCATCGTCACGCTGGCGACAGGCGAGGTGTTCGCCGGCGCCATCCTGGTGCTGACCAAGGGTTACGCCATCAACGGCATTCCGGAAATCTTTCAGGTGCTCGGCCAGGGCACCATCGGCCCGGTTCCGGTGCCGGTCGCCATCATGCTGGTGATCTTCGCGATCTTGGCCTGGGTCACCACCAACACGCCGTTCGGCCGCAGCGTGTTCGCCGTGGGCGGCAACCGCGAAGCCTCGCGCTTCGCCGGTCTTCATTCGGAGCGGATCGAGATCATCGTCTACGCCATATCCGGCGGCGCGGCGGCGCTGGCCGGCATGATGTTCGTGAGCCGCATGAACGCCGGTCAGCCGACCATTGGCGCCTCCTGGCTGATGCCGTCGATCACCGCGGCGATCATCGGCGGCACGTCGTTGAGCGGCGGCGTCGGCACCATGTTCGGCACGCTGCTCGGCGCCCTCTTCATGGCGCTGCTCGGCAACGGCATCGTGCTGATGAACGTGTCGTCCTACTGGGAACGCGTCATCATCGGCCTGTTCGTCCTGATCGCCGTCATCGTCGACCTGATCCGCCGGCGCAGCAGCGGCCTGTCGCTGCTGCCGCGGTGGATGAGTTTTCGACCGCGAAGCTGAAGAGGCGATCGCCGGCAATCATCGGCCGGCGAGAGGCACGCAACGGGGCGCCGGCTAGCGCCCCGTCCGCTTGGATCGTCAGATGCCCGACTTGCCGTCGGCGCCGATGGTGGCGATGCGCAGCAGGTTGGTGACGCCCGCCGTGCCGAAGGGCACGCCGGCGGTGATGATGATGCGGTCGCCGGGCTTGGCGAAGCCTTCCTCGGCCGAGATGCGGCTGGCGCGCTGCACCAGATCCATCAGCGAGCGGGCGTCGTCGGTCACCACCGAGTGGATGCCCCAGACGAGCGCCAGGCGGCGGGCCATCGAGCGGTTGGGCGACAGCGCCAGGATCGGCGTCGACGGCCGCTCGCGGGCGGCCCTGAGGCCGGTGGCGCCGGAGGCGGTGAAGCAGACGAGGGCGGCGATGCCCAGCGTCTCGGCGATCTGGCGGGCCGAGGCGGAGATGGCGTCGGCGGGCGTCGCATCCGGTTCGCCGCGCTGACCGGCCAGGATCGAGTGGAAGTGCTCGGAGCTCTCCACTTCCTCGGCGACGTGGCTCATGGTCTGAACCGCTTCGACCGGATAGGCGCCGGCGGCCGATTCGGCGGACAGCATGACTGCGTCGGCGCCCTCGAAGACGGCGTTGGCGATGTCGGACACTTCGGCGCGGGTCGGCACCGGCGACTGGATCATCGATTCCAGCATCTGGGTGGCGACGACCACCGGCTTGCCGGCCTTGCGCGTGGTGCGGGTGATGCTCTTCTGCACGCTCGGCACCTGCTCGAGCGGCAGTTCGACGCCGAGGTCGCCGCGCGCCACCATGATGGCGTCCGACAGCTCGAGGATCTCGTTGAAGCGCTCTACGGCCTGCGGCTTCTCGATCTTGGCCATGACGCCGCACTTGCCGTCGACGATCTCGTGCACTTCCTGGAGGTCTTCCGGCCGCTGCACGAAGGATAGGGCGATCCAGTCGACGTCGGCGTCGAGGGCGGCGGTCAGGTCGGCGCGGTCCTTCTCGGTGAGGGCGCCGGAGGTCAGGATGGTGTCGGGCAGGCTGACGCCCTTGCGGTCGGAAATCTTGCCGCCCACCTCGACCTCGGCGATCGCCTTCTTGCGGTCGTTCTTGACGATGCGCAGCCTGAGGCGGCCGTCGTCGATCAGCAGGCGGTGGCCCGGCTCGAGGGCATCGATGATTTCCGGATGCGGCAGCGTGACGCCGGTGACGTCGCCGTCGAACTTCTCGCGGTGAAAGGCGAACTTGGCGCCGATCTCCAGGAACACCGGACCGTTGGCGAAGGTGCCGACCCTGAGCTTGGGGCCCTGCAGGTCGGCGAGGATGCCGATCGGGCGGCCGGCCTCGGCCTCGACCTCGCGGATGGTCGACACGTAGTAGCGCAGCTTCTCGTGGTTGGTGTGGCTCATGTTGATGCGGAAGCAGTCCGCACCCGCCTGGTGCAGCCGGGCGATCATGTCCTTGTCGGAGGAAGAGGGGCCCAATGTTGCAAGAATCTTGACCTTGCGGTTTCGTCTCATTTCGCCCCGTTTCCTTTTTGGGTCGGCTGGTAAAGATGTACGGTCCAGCTGCGTTGTTCGGCGGTGTCGACCTCGAAGAAGCCCGTCCGCTCATAGCCGCGGGCGACACAGTTCTCGACGCCGCCGATGGTAAACATCTTGCGTCTCGTGCACATGAACGCCTTGCCGCCCCACTCGCCGCCATGCTGGCTGTCGACGGCGTAGAGGTAGTAGTAGCGCGAGGCGAGAGCGCCGGTCAGCAGCGTTCCGCATTTCGATCCGCCGATGTTCCACCAGCCTTCGGAGCGCCAGCCGTCGGCGGCCTTGTAGCCGATCGCCACGGAGATGGTGCCGTCGGTCTTGTTGCAGAGCCTGAGGTCGGCCTTGGCGGGTGTGGCGGCGGCGAGGGCGAGGAACGACAACGCCGCGGCGGCAAGCGCCGGCCGCATCCGTCGTACCGGTCCCCTGATTGCCGCCATCGGTATTCCGCCCGCCAACGATCCTTGTCCGGTGCTCATCGGAGAATGCCCCGCCTTATCGCGTGACCTACGGCAAAATGTCAACGTATAATTACGCAAGCTGCCGCGCCGTTCCGCGGTGTCCGGCCTCCGTCGAACATTAGCACGCATCCTCAAGGGCTTACGCTCCAGTCTTTGGTCGCGTTCACGATCGCGGCCGGGCGATCCAGATGCCGCCGAGGATCATCAGTCCGCCGGCCGCCTGGCTCCAGCCGATCGCTTCGCCGAATACCAGGAAGGCGAGGGCGGCGGCGGCGATCACTTCCATGAAGATGACCAGCGACGAGAAGGCGGCGGAAAGATAGCCGAGGGCGAAGGCGAGCAGCCCCTGTCCACCGATATGGCTGACGTAGGCGAGGGCGGCGAGCGTCGCCGCGCCGGCCAGCGAGGAGGGCAGCAGCTTCGGCTCGAAGGCGAAGGCGACGATGCCGAGGCAGAGCGCCGTCACCGTGGTGGCGCCGAAGGTGACGGTGCCGGTCTTGTGCTCGCGGCGGGCGGCGCGCACGGCGAGGAAATAGGTGCCGAAGCCGAAGGAGGTGCCGACGCCGTAGATGTCGCCGATCAGCTTGGTGGAATCGAGCGTGTAGGAGCCGCCGAGCAGCACGGCGCCGCCGAGGATGCAGACGATGACGCCGCCCGCCTCGCGGCGGCCGACTTTTTCGCCGATGAACAGGCCGGAGAACAGCAGCACCCAGATCGGCGCCATCGACGACAGGAAGGTGGCGTTGGCGATCGACGTGTGCAGGATGGCAAGATGCCAGAAGAACAGGTCGATCGAGAAGAAGAAGCCGGCGAGCCAGATGGCCCTGGAGCGGAAGGCCGAGACCAGCGCGCGGCTTCCGCCCTCGCTCGCCGCCCAGATGGCCAGCACCGGGATGGCGAGGGCGACGCGCCAGAAGGCGCTGGCGAAGGGACCGACGTCGGCGATGCGGACGAAGACCGGCGACACGCCCATGGCGACGGCGCCGAGGCAGAGGGCGAGGAAGGCCACGACCTCGCCCGGGCGGGCGGACAGCGGCAGCGATCTGGCAGTGGACATGAACGGACCTGGAGGCGGCGGCCATCGGGCGGACCGCGGCGAATGTGCAACGGTCGCTCCCCCGGTGGTGCCAGTGGATGGATCACGACTTTATCCGACCGATAGCAGCATTTAGGATCGTCCGCCATGCAGGACCCCACCGACGACGACGCCCCGTTCACCTTTCTTCCCGGCGACGAGGCCGGCGGCCTTCTGGTCATCGCCGATCACGCCTCCAACCGGGTGCCGCCGCCTTACGGCGACCTCGGCCTGCCGCCGGCCGAGTTCGAGCGGCATATCGCCTACGACATCGGCACGGAGTGGCTGGTCCACCGCCTCGCCGCCTTCACCGGCGCGCCGACGCTGCTGACCCGCTTCTCGCGCCTTCTGATCGACGCCAACCGCGGCGAGGACGACCCGACGCTGGTGATGCGGCTGTCCGACGGGGCGATCGTGCCGGGCAATGCCGGCGTCGACACCGCCGAGCGCCAGCGGCGCATCGAGCGCTTCCACCGCCCCTACCACCGGGCGATCGCCGGGCAGATCGACCGGATGACCGCCACCGGCGTCCCGCCGGTGATCCTGTCGATCCATTCCTTCACGCCGGCCTGGAAGGGCGTTCCCCGCCCCTGGGACATGGCGATCCTCTGGGATCGCGACGACCGCATGGTGGCGCCGGCGCTCGACGCCTTCCGCTCGCGCGGCCTCGTGGTCGGCGACAACCAGCCCTATGACGGGGCGCTCAGGAACGACACGCTCTATCACCACGGCACGGCGCGCGGCCTCGCCCATCTCCTGATCGAGGTGCGGCAGGATCATATCGCCGACGAGGCCGGCGCAAACCACTGGGCGAAGACGATTTTCGAGGTGGTGGCGCCGCTGGCGGCGCGGCCGGCGATGCGCGAGATCGTCTTCTTCGGATCGCGGGCCGGCGGGCCGGGCATGTGAACGGACGCGCGAAAACGGTTGACGGCCCCATGAAGTTCGGACTTCATGCCGGCCTCACGGGCGGCGGCCCCGCCCGGACCTTATGATCAGATCGGCAGGACAGATATCCCATGAGCATGGAATCGGCAGAATCGCAGGGCGGCGTCGCGGCGGGTGAACTCCGGCAGTTCATCGAGCGCGTCGAGCGGCTCGAGGAAGAAAAGGCCGCGCTCCAGGACGACATCAAGGACGTGATGGCCGAGCTCAAGGGCCGCGGCTACGACGTCAAGGCGGTCAGGGCCATCCTGAAGCTCAGGAAGCAGGACCCGGACGAGCGGCAGGAGGCGGAAGCCATCCTCGAGCTCTACATGAACGCCTTGGGCATGGTGTAACGGATGCCGGCACGGCCGCCCCGAAGCGGGCGGCCGGTCCCCCGGGCCTGATCGTTCCGAAGCGGAGCCCTATATCGGCCGCACCGCTCTATCCGGCCTGAGGTCCTCCGCCTTCGCGGAGGATGACAGAATTATATAAATAAAAACAATCATATAGGTTGGCATCCCCGCGCCGGGGCAAATTCCCGGACATGCGGGTGCAATATTTCTGATCTCGCATGTGCGAGATCATGCCATTTCAATGACTTGATGAACGTTGCCGCCGCTTCCAAGCGGCGTTTCTCAAGCTGGTCCGGGAATTTGCTCCGGGTACGCGAACGTTCCTGTCACGTCGCCGCCGCCGCGCGCATCGCTTCCCATAGATTGTCATCCTCGCGAAGGCGAGGACCTCGGGACGAGAAGGTGATGAGGGACGTATCAGGCGCCCCGGAGTTGCTGGAGCGCTATATCGGCGTTGAGCTTTATTCTGCCTGAGGTCCTCGCCTTCGCGAGGATGACAGATTTATATGAGGATGACAGCTTTATATATGGGGAACAAAGAGATAGGCCGGCACACTGGTAGTCGGCCCACTGGCGCCCCGGGGGCAAATTCCCAGGTACCCAGGTCAATATTTCTGGTCTCGTATGTGCGAGATCACGCCATTTCAATGACTTGATGACCATTGCCGCCGCTTTCCAGGCGGCGTTTCTCAAGCTTGCCCGGGAATTTGCTCCGGGTACGTCATCCTCCGCGAAAGCGGGGGTATCGGGCGGGGGGCGCCGTGGCGGATATCCTCGCGGCATTCATCCTGGCTTGCTACATATAAAGACATCCTTATATCGTTATTGACAGCCTGCGCCGCCGCTCTATGATCGGCGACGTCGTGGTTCTTCGTCCTTTCATCGCAGGGGACGAAGCCAAGAGGGAATCCGGAACGGCGCGAGCCGAGGCCGGAGCTGCCCCCGCAACTGTGAGCGGCGAGCGGCCGATCCACCGAAGTCACTGATGCCGCAGGGTATCGGGAAGACGGATCGGACGCGTTGACCCGCGAGCCAGGAGACCTGCCACGGCCACATTGTCGTCATCGGGCGGGGTGTCCCGGTGGATCGCTTGGTCCCGGCCCTCGTTCGAGCGGCCGGCGATGGCGTGTCCGCTCGCCTTTGCCCCCTTTTATGGGGTTCCGTCATGTCACTTGCCATCGCAACGCTCGGCACGCCGCGCATCGGTCCGCGCCGCGAGCTGAAATTCGCACTCGAAGCCTACTGGTCCGGCCGCATCGGCCGTGCCGAACTCCTGGAAACGGCAGCCGCCTTGCGCGCCGCCAACTGGGCCGACCAGGCGGCCCGCGGCGTCGCCGTCATTCCGTCCAACGACTTCTCGTTCTACGACCAGATGCTCGACACCGCCGTCATGGTCGGCGCCGTGCCGGCGGGCTATGGCTGGACGGACGGCATGGTGTCGCTCGACAGCTATTTCGCCATGGCGCGCGGCGTCGGCGGCGAGGACTGCGCCTGCGGCCATCCCGGGCATGGCGGCGGCGTTCCGGCGCTCGAAATGACCAAGTGGTTCGACACCAACTACCACTATCTCGTGCCCGAACTCGGTCCCGGCCAGCGCTTCGTGCTGGCCTCGACCAAGCCGGTCGACGAGTTCCGCGAGGCGAAGGCGTTCGGCATCCACACCCGTCCCGTGCTGGTCGGGCCGGTCACCTTCCTGAGGCTCGCCAAGGGCGCCGCCGGCTTCGATCGCCTGACGCTGATCGACCGCCTGCTGCCTGTTTATGTCGACGTCCTGAAGCTTCTCGCCGCCAACGGCGCCGACTGGGTGCAGATGGACGAACCCGTTCTCGCCACCGATATCGACGCGGCGGCCCGCGCCGCCCTCATCCGGGCCTACGGCCTGATCGCCTCCGCGGTGCCCAACCTGAAGGTCATGCTGACGAGCTATTTCGGCCCGCTCGGCGACAACCTCGATCTCGCCGTATCCCTGCCCACCGCCGGCCTGCATCTCGACCTCATGCGCGGCCGGGACGACCTCGCGGAAATCGGCGGCCGAATTCCCGACGGCAAGGTGCTGTCGCTGGGCGTCATCGACGGCCGCAACGTCTGGCGGGCCGATCTCGATGCCTGCCTCGATCTGCTGCGGCCGATCGTCGCCCGTCGCGGCTTCGACCATATCCAGTTGGCGCCGTCCTGCTCGCTGCTGCACGTGCCGCATGACGTCGAGGCCGAGACCGGGCTCGATCCCGACATCAGGTCGTGGCTGGCCTTCGCCCGCCAGAAGATGGACGAACTGGCCGTGCTGGGGCGGGCGCTGGAATCCGGATCGGACGCCGTCGCCGATGCCCTGGCCGCCACCCGGGCCGCGCGGGCGTCGCGCCTGAGTTCGCGCCGCGTCGTGCGCTCCGACGTGCGCGCCCGCCTCGCCGCCGTCACGCTGGCCCTGGCCGAGCGGCCGGCGCCGTTTGCCGAGCGCGCGGCTCTCCAGAGGCAGCGCTTCGGCCTGCCGCCGTTCCCGACCACCACCATCGGCTCCTTCCCGCAGACGCAGGACGTGCGGCGGGCCCGCCAGGCGCTGGCCAAGGGCGCGATTTCCGAGGCCGACTATCGCGACTTCCTGAAAACCGAGACGGCCGCCTGCGTCCGCTGGCAGGAGGAGATCGGCCTCGACGTGCTGGTGCACGGCGAATTCGAGCGCAACGACATGGTGCAGTATTTCGGCGAGAAGCTCGACGGCTTCGCCTTCACCCAACACGGCTGGGTGCAGTCCTACGGCTCGCGTTGCGTGCGGCCGCCGATCCTCTACGGCGACGTCGCCCGGCCCGAGCCGATGACCGTCGACTGGTGGCGCCATGCGCAATCGCTGACCGACAAGCCGATGAAGGCCATGCTGACCGGTCCGGTCACCATCCTCAACTGGTCGTTCGTGCGCGACGACATCGGCCGCGACGCGGCCTGCCGGCAGATCGCCCTGGCGCTGCGCGACGAGGTCGCCGACCTCGAGGACGCCGGCGCCGCCATGATCCAGATCGACGAGGCGGCGCTGCGCGAGGGCCTGCCGATCCGCAAGGCCGACCGGGCGCGCTATCTCGACTGGGCGGTCGAGAGCTTCCGCCTGACCTCGTCGGGCGTCGGCAACGCGACGCAGATCCACACCCACATGTGCTACTCGGAATTCAACGACATCATCGCCTCGATCGCCGCCATGGACGCCGACGTCATCTCCATCGAATGCTCGCGCTCGAAGATGGAGCTGCTGACCGCCTTCGCCGATTTCCATTACCCCAACGACATCGGGCCGGGCGTCTACGACATCCATTCGCCGCGCGTGCCGTCCGTCGAGGAAATGGCCGGCCTGATCCGGACGGCGCTCGGCCATCTGCCGGCCGAGCGCATCTGGATCAACCCCGACTGCGGCCTCAAGACGCGCGGCTGGCCGGAAGTGCAGGCGGCGCTCGCCAACATGGTGGCGGCGGCGCGGGACCTGCGGCAGGCAACGACGCGATAGCGCCGGGAAAGCCGGATTCGCGCGGCATTGCCGTGAGCGCCATGCCGCGCGATCCACGACCGGCTCGCAGCCCGGTCGACCTGCCGCCAGCGTCGGGCGGGCGCCGAACCATGCCTTCTTGCCAAGCCATGCTCCTTATCGGAGCGATGCCGGATTCGCCGCCGCGCGGCTTCCCAGCCAGGACGCAATTCTCTATTTGCAAATGCCTCGCAATTGCATATGATGCCTAGGCTTCATTTTTTAGGTGCAACTACAGAGAGGCGGACCCATGCGAAGATCGAGGGCAAAGACCACGCGCAACCGGCTCGGCCTGATGCTGGCCGTCGCGTTCGCCCACATGCTGCTTTCCGGACCGGCTCTCGCCGCCGACAAATTCAAGGCGGTGACGACGTTCACCGTCATCGCCGACATCGCCCGCAACGTCGCCGGCGATGCCGCCGTCGTCGAATCGATCACCAAGCCCGGGGCGGAAATCCACGACTACCAGCCGACGCCCGGCGACATCCGGCGGGCGCAGGGCGCCCAGTTGATTTTCTGGAACGGCCTCAATCTCGAACGCTGGTTCGAAAAGTTCTTCACCCATCTCGACGGCGTGCCGGGCGTGGTGGTCTCCGACGGCGTCGAGCCGATCGGCATCGCCGAAGGGCCGTATACCGGCAAGCCGAACCCGCATGCCTGGATGTCGCCGACCTCGGCGCTGATCTATGTCGACAACATCCGCGATGCCTTCGTCAAATACGACCCCGGCAACGCCGAGACCTACAAGGCCAACGCCGACGCCTACAAGGCCAGGATCGAGGCGGCCATCGGCCCGATCCAGGCCGAACTCGACGCCGTGCCGGAGAACAGGCGCTGGCTGGTCACCAGCGAGGGCGCTTTCTCCTACCTGGCGCGCGATTTCGGGCTGAAGGAGCTCTATCTCTGGCCGATCAACGCCGACCAGCAGGGTACGCCGCAGCAGGTGCGCAAGGTGATCGACGCGGTTCGCGACAACGGCATCGGCGTGGTATTCTCCGAGAGCACCGTATCCTCCAAGCCGGCCGAGCAGGTGGCGCGGGAAACCGGGGCCAGATACGGCGGCGTCCTCTACGTCGACTCGCTGAGCGAGGCGGATGGTCCGGTGCCGACCTATCTCGACCTCCTCAAGGTTACCTCGGGCACGATCGCCGAGGGACTGGCGACGTCGCCCTGACCCACCCCGTCCGACGGGCGGCCTTTCCTCCGGGCGGGCCGCCTTCGGCAGGCTTCACAACGGACAATGCCATCGATGAATGCCCGACCAGACAGCAACAGCCCCGCCGCCGGCTCCGATGGATCCGGCATCGTCGTGAACGCGGCGACCGTCACCTACCGCAACGGTCACACCGCCATGCGCGACGCCAGTTTCGACGTGCCGGCGGGATCGATCACCGCCCTGGTCGGCGTCAACGGCTCGGGCAAGTCGACGCTGTTCAAGGCCATCATGGGCTTCGTCCGCCTCGCCCGGGGGTCGATCAGCGTGCTCGGCATGCCGGTCCAGGAGGCCCTCAGGAACAACGTCATCGCCTATGTGCCGCAGAGCGAGGAAGTGGACTGGAACTTTCCGGTGCTGGTCGAGGACGTGGTGATGATGGGCCGCTACGGCCACATGGGCTTCCTGCGCCGGCCGCGCGCCGCCGACCATGACGCGGTCGCCACGGCGCTCGCCCGCGTCGGCATGAGCGATTTCCGCAAGCGGCAGATCGGCGAATTGTCCGGCGGACAGAGAAAGCGCGTGTTCCTTGCCCGCGCCCTGGCCCAGAACGGCCGCGCCATCCTGCTCGACGAGCCGTTCACCGGCGTCGACGTCAAGACCGAGGACGCCATCATCACCCTGCTGAGGGAGCTGCGCGACGAGGGCCGGGTGATGCTGGTCTCCACCCACGACCTCGGCAGCGTGCCGGAGTTTTGCGACCGGACGATTCTGGTCAAGGGCACCGTCCTCGCCCATGGCCCGACCGACGAGATCTTCACCCAGAAGAACCTCGAGATCGCCTTCGGCGGCGCGCTGCGCCATTTCGTGCTGAACGGGCAGGAGGAGGGCGGGCTGCGGCCGATCGGCGTCATCACCGACGACGAGCGGGCGCTGGTGCTGCGCGACGGCCGGACGGCGCGCCCGGCCGAACGGGCGATGGACGGGAGGAGCTGATGGCGTTGCTGGCCGAGCCCTTTGCCTACGATTACATGATCAACGCCATGTGGGTGTCGGCGCTGGTCGGCGGCGTCTGCGCCTTCCTGTCCTGCTATCTGATGCTCAAGGGCTGGTCGCTGATCGGCGACGCGCTGTCGCATGCCATCGTGCCCGGCGTGGCCGGCGCCTACATGCTCGGGCTGCCGTTTGCCATCGGCGCCTTCTTCTCCGGCGGGCTGGCCGCCGCCGCCATGCTGTTCCTCAACCAGCGCACCAGGCTGCGCGAGGACGCCATCATCGGCCTGATCTTCTCCTCGTTCTTCGGGCTCGGCCTGTTCATGGTGTCGCTCAGGCCGACCGCGGTGAGCATCCAGACCATCGTGCTCGGCAACATCCTCGCCATCACGCCGGAGGATACGCTGCAGCTCGCCCTCATCGGCTTCGTCTCGCTGGCTATCCTCCTCGCCAAGTGGAAGGACCTGATGGTGACCTTCTTCGACGAGAGCCATGCCCGCTCGATCGGCCTCAATCCGACGCTCCTTAAGATCGTCTTCTTCACGCTGCTCTCGGCCTCGACGGTGGCGGCCCTCCAGACGGTCGGCGCCTTCCTGGTCATCTGCATGGTGGTGACGCCGGGCGCCACGGCCTATCTTCTCACCGACCGTTTTCCGCGCCTCATCGCCATCGCCGTGGCGATCGGCACGATCACCAGCTTTGTCGGCGCCTATGCGAGCTATTTCCTCGACGGCGCCACCGGCGGCATCATCGTGGTGCTGCAGACGGCGATCTTCCTCCTGAGTTTCTTCCTCGCGCCCAAGCACGGCCTGCTGGCGGCCCGCCGCCGCGCCGCCAGGGCACTGGAGGCCAGCCGATGAGCACGCTGCTCGCGCCGTTTCAGTTCGACTTCATGGTCAACGCCTTCGTCATCTCGCTGCTGGTGGCGGTGCCGATGGCGCTGTTGTCCTGCTTTCTCGTCCTCAAGGGCTGGTCGCTGATGGGCGACGCCATCTCGCACGCCGTCTTCCCAGGCGTCGTCATCGCCTATCTCGTCGGCCTGCCCTATGCGGTCGGCGCCTTCGTCGCCGGCATGACGTGCGCGCTTGCCACCGGCTTTCTCAAGGAGAACAGCCGCATCAAGCAGGACACCGTCATGGGCGTGGTGTTCTCCGGCATGTTCGGGCTCGGCCTTGTGCTCTACGTCAAGATCCAGACGACCGTGCACCTCAACCACATCCTGTTCGGCGACATGCTCGGCGTGTCCTGGGGCGACATCGGCGTGACCGCGGCCATCGCCGCCCTCACCACCGGCGTCATCGGCCTGAAATGGAAGGACTTCCTGCTGCACGCCTTCGACCCGGCCCAGGCGCGGGCGTCTGGGCTGCGGGTCGGCCTGCTGCACTACGGCCTGCTGGCGCTGATCTCGCTCGCCATCGTCGGGGCGTTGCAGGCGGTCGGCATCATCCTCGCCATCGCCATGCTGATCGCTCCGGGCGCCATCGCCTTCCTGTTGACCCGGCGCTTCTCGACCATGCTGCTGGTCTCGACCCTGGTTGCCATTTCGGCATCCTTCCTCGGGGTCTATCTGTCGTTCTTCATCGACAGCGCGCCCGCGCCCACCATTGTCCTCCTGATGGCGATGGTGTTCATTCTGGCTTTCGTCTTCTCGGTGGCGAGAGCGGCGAGGGCGGAACGAACGGCCTGATCGCCGCCGATCCCGCCGAGGGCGGTCGGCCGATCCGGAGAGGTCCTGTGCGTCCACGTGATATCGCGCTGGTGACGGCGCTGCTGCTGGCCGCGGCCGGCCCATCGACGGCCCGGGCCGACGACGCCCGCACCCGGCAGATCGTGGCCGCGCTCGATCCGTTGCGGCGCGCATTGACCGTCTGCACCGTCGACCGGATCGCCCAATCGAGGGATAGCGGCCAGACCGCCGAAGCGAGAGCCGATCGGGCCCTCGCCGACTGCGGCGACAAGGCGACCGACCTGCGGGCGAAGGCGACGGACCTCCTCGGCCCGGAAGCCGCCGCGCGGCTGATGGATCGTCTCGACGCGGAAACGCGCGCTGCCCTCGTCGAATCGGCCCGCCTGCTGGGGAGCGATGCCGTTCGAAGCGGCGGGGCGGCCGGATGGCCGCGCGTCCTGACCGACCGGGACGGCCCGTCGCCGGCTCCGGGGGAGCGCCAGCCGTGAAGCGCCCTCTTTATAAGCTCATCCGTATCTTGACGTAGCATGGCCTGATCGGTCTATATGTAGGCGTCACGGTCCTGCGATTCACAAGATCAAGGGCCAAGAGGGAATCCGGTGCGGCCGGCCCGTCAAGGGTTGGCCCATGCCGGAGCTGCCCCCGCAACTGTAAGCGGCGAGCCCCGTCCACGCGGTGTCACTGAAGCCTTGGCTTCGGGAAGACCGGACGAAGGCGACGACCCGCGAGCCAGGAGACCTGCCGTGACGGCTGATTTTACGTCCTCGGGCGGGGTGCCCCGGTGGATCGTGACCGAGACGCGCCGGCATCGACGGCGGCGTCCATCGCTGTCGCGTCCGCTCGGCCTTTGCCCCCATGATTGGGGTTGCCGATGTCTCTTCTTTCCGAATTCGAGTTTTCCGCCGCGCCGGGCCAGCCGCAGGCCGACCGGCACCGGGTGATCCGCCGCAACGGCGCGGTGACGCCGTTCGACGCCGACAAGATCCGCGCCGCGCTCACCAAGGCCTTCCTGGCCGTCGAAGGCAACGACGCCGCCGCCTCGCGCCGCGTCCACGACATCGTCGGCGCGCTGACGGCCGAGATCGTCGCCGCGCTGTTCCGCCGCGACGACGGCCGCGCCTTCCAGATCGAGGACATCCAGGACCAGGCGGAACTGGCGCTGATGCGCGGCGGCCATCACAAGGTCGCCCGCGCCTACGTGCTCTATCGCGAGGAGCGGGCCAGGGAGCGCGCCGCCGCGGCGGCCGCGCCCACGCCGCCGCTTCTCAACGTCCGCGCCGGCGACGGCCGGCTGAAGCCGCTCGACGAGGCGCGCCTCGTCCGTCTCGTCGAGGAATCGGTCGCCGGGCTGGAGGGCGTTGCCGCCGAGGCCATCCTCTCGGAGACCCGCCGCAACCTCTACGACGGCATTTCCGCCGACGAACTGGCGCAGGCGCCGATCCTCGCCGCCCGGGCGCTGGTGGAGCGCGAGCCGAACTACGCCAGGGCAACGGCGCGGCTTCTGGGCGACAAGCTGCGCCGCGAGGCGCTGTCCTTCCTCGCCGGCCACGCCGACGAGGCGACGCAAGGCGAGATGGCCGCCCGCTACCCGGAGTATTTTCGGGCCTATCTTGCGGCCGGCATCGCCGCCGAGCGGATCGACCCCGAACTCGGCCGCTTCGACCTCGGCCGCATCGCCGCCGCGCTGAAGCCGGAGCGCGATCTCCAGTTCGACTATCTCGGCCTGCAGACGCTCTACGACCGCTATTTCCTGCATGTCGGCGGCGTGCGCTTCGAGCTGCCGCAGGCCTTCTTCATGCGCATCGCCATGGGGCTCGCCTTGCGCGAGGTCGACCGCGAGGTACGGGCGATCGAGTTCTACGATCTTTTGTCGTCGTTCGACTTCATGGCCTCGACGCCGACGCTGTTCAACGCCGGCACGCCGCGGCCGCAGCTGTCGTCCTGTTTCCTCACCACCGTCTCCGACGATCTCGACGGCATCTTCAAGGCGATCCGCGACAACGCGCTGCTCGCCAAATATTCCGGCGGCCTCGGCAACGACTGGACGCCGGTGCGCGGCCTCGGCGCGCATATCAAGGGCACCAACGGCGAGAGCCAGGGCATCGTGCCGTTCCTGAAGGTGGCCAACGACACGGCGATCGCCGTCAACCAGGGGGGAAAACGCAAGGGCGCCGTCTGCGCCTATCTCGAAACCTGGCATGTCGACATCGAGGAATTCCTCGATCTCCGGAAGAACACCGGCGACGACCGCCGCCGCACCCACGACATGAACATCGCCAACTGGATTCCCGACCTGTTCATGCAGCGGGTCGAGGCCGACGGCCCATGGACGCTGTTGTCGCCGGACGAGACGCCCGACCTGCACGACCTCTACGGCCCGGCGTTCAAGACTGCCTATGAGGCCTACGAGGCGAGGGCGGCGCGCGGCGAGATGAAGGTTTTCCGCACCGTGCGGGCCGTCGACCTGTGGCGGCGCATGCTGACCATGCTGTTCGAGACCGGCCACCCCTGGGTCGCCTTCAAGGACCCCTGCAACATCCGCTCGCCGCAGCGGCACGCCGGCGTCGTCCATTCGTCCAACCTCTGCACCGAGATCACGCTCAACACGTCGGCCGACGAGGTCGCCGTCTGCAATCTCGGCTCGATCAACCTCGCCGCCCATGTCGGCGCGAACGGTCTCGACCGGCAGAGGCTCGCCCGCACCGTCCGCACGGCGATGCGCATGCTCGACAACGTCATCGACATCAATTTCTACACCATTCCCGAGGCGCGCCGCACCAACCTGCGTCATCGGCCGGTTGGCCTGGGGCTGATGGGCTTCCAGGACGCGCTGCACGTCCTGCGCCTGCCCTATGCCTCGGAGGAAGCGATGCGCTTCGCCGACGGGAGCATGGAGGCGATCGCCTACGAGGCCATCTCGGCGTCGTGTGATCTCGCCGCCGAGCGCGGCCGCTATCCGTCCTTTGCGGGCTCGCTGTGGTCCGAGGGCATCCTGCCGATCGACAGCCTGGAACTGCTGGCCGAGGCGCGGGGCGGCCTCGACCTCGACCGCTCCTCGACGCTCGACTGGGACGGCCTCAGGCAAAAGGTGAAAGCGGCGGGCCTGCGCAACTCCAACTGCCTCGCCATCGCGCCGACCGCCACCATCTCCAACATCTGCGGCGTGTCGCAATCGATCGAGCCGGCCTACCAGACGCTCTACGTCAAGTCGAACATGTCGGGCGACTTCACGGTGGTGAACCCGCATCTGGTCGCCGACCTCAAGGCGCGCGGCCTGTGGGACGAGGTGATGATCTCCGACCTCAAGTATTACGACGGCAGCCTCGGGGCGATCGACCGGGTGCCGGCCGATCTCAAGGCGCTCTACGCCACCGCCTTCGAGATCGATGCCGCCTGGCTGATCGAGGCGGCGGCGCGGCGGCAGAAATGGATCGACCAGGCGCAGTCGCTCAACCTCTATATCGCCAACCCCTCGGGCAAGAAGCTCGACGCCCTCTACCGGCTCGCCTGGAAGAAGGGCCTCAAGACCACCTATTACCTGCGCTCGCGCTCGGCCACCCACGTCGAGAAATCGACGCTGAAGGGGGTGGACGGCAAGCTCAACGCGGTGAGCGTCGCCGCCGTCGAGGCCGCGCCCAAGGCCTGCGCCATCGACGATCCCACCTGCGAAGCCTGCCAGTAAATCCAGGATAATCCGAAATGCTCGACTTTTCCGAAAAGACCATTGCCGGCACCGCCGGCCTCGCCAGCGATGCCACCGGCCTCGGCTCGATCGAGCGCGGCGCCGCCCGCGTCCACGTCGACGACAAGGCGATGATCAACGCCCGTGCCGACGTCAACCAGTTGCTGCCGATGAAATACGGCTGGGCCTGGGAGAAATATCTGGCCGCCTGCAACAATCACTGGATGCCGACCGAGGTGTCGATGCAGGCCGACATCGCGCTCTGGAAATCGAAGGACGGGCTGACCGACAACGAGCGGCGGATGATCAAGCGCAACCTCGGCTTCTTCGCCGCCTCGGAAAGCCTCGTCGCCAACAACATCGTGCTGGCCATCTACCGCCAGCTCACCAACCCCGAGTGCCGGCAGTATCTGCTGCGGCAGGCGTTCGAGGAGGCGGTGCATACTCACACCTTCCAGTACATCGTCGAAAGCCTCGGCCTCGACGAGGGCGAGCTGTTCAACATGTACCGCGAGGTGCCGTCGATCACCGACAAGGCGGCCTGGGCGCTCGCCCACACCCAGAGCCTCGACGATCCGGCCTTCCGCACCGGCACGCCGGCGACCGACCGGGCGTTCCTCAAGGATCTCGTCGCCTTCTACGTCGTCTTCGAGGGCATGTGGTTCTACACCGGCTTCGCGCAGATCCTGTCGCTCGGCCGGCGCAACAAGATGGTCGGCGTCGCCGAGCAGTACCAGTACATCCTGCGCGACGAGAGCATCCACCTCAACTTCGGCATCGACGTCATCAACCAGATAAGGGCCGAGAACCCCCACCTCTGGACGGCGGACTTCGTCGAGGAGGTCAGGGCGATGCTGCGCGAGGCGGCCGAGCTCGAGGTCGCCTACGGCCGCGACACCATGCCGGGCGGCTTCCTCGGCCTCAACGCCGCGCTGTGCGAAAGCTACATGCACTTCATCGCCAACCGGCGCTGCGCCCAGCTCGGCATCGCGCCGGTCTTCCCGGAGACCGACAATCCGTTCCCCTGGATGAGCGAAACCATGGACCTCAAGAAGGAAAAGAACTTCTTCGAGACGCGCGTCATCGAATACCAGAACGGCGGCGCGCTGAGCTGGGACTGAGAGCCTGGAAACTCTACCGGGGTGGCCATCCGGCTTGGAGCGCTGCGCCGGCAGGCGTTGTGGGTATGGGAGACCTATGTCGGCGTTGCGCTCCATTCTGCCCGAGGTCCTGCGCCTGCGCGCAGGATGACAGATTTATATAAAGAAAACATGTAGATAGCGTACATATCGAGTGTCATCCTACGCGAAGGCGTAGGACCTCAGGACGAAAGAGGCGCAGGGGTAAATATCATGCGCCGCATATCCTCGGAGCGCCATATCGGCCGGGCGTTTCATTCTGCCCGAGGTCCTGAGACTTCGCGGAGCAGGACAGGATTATATATAGGAAACATATAGATAGCCTATCCATAAGTTGTCATCCTGCGCGAAGGCTCAGGGCCGCAGGCCGAAAGAGGCACGGGGTGGCCATAAGGCTCCCGACGCGATGGCCGGGCTTCTCCGCGCTTGACAGCAACACGGCGCGGGCCTAGCTTTCTGTATCGTTTCAAAGGAGGCGTCGCCGACCGCCGGCAACCGGTGGACGGAAGGCGCCTTCTTCGCGTGGATTCCATGACCGCTCCATCCAGCACCCTGTCCGCTCCGGCACCCATTCGGCGCGATCGGCTGACCTGGGCCGCCTATCTGGCGCTCGCCCAGTTCACCTTCTTCCTGAACATCCAGGGCAACATCATCCCGTTCCTGAAGGACGAGTTCGACCTCAGCTACCGCGTGGTGACGCTGCATCCGGCGGCGGTGGCGGCCGGGCTGATCGTCTCGGGCCTGATCGGCGAGCGGCTGACGCGCAAGCACGGCCGGCTGTGGTCGGTGGTGGTCGGCCTCGCCGGCATGGCCATCGGGGCGCTCGCCATCATCGTCGCGCCGCATCCGGTGGTCAGCATTCTCGGCTGCTTCCTGATGGGCGCCGTCGGCTGCCTGGTGCTGATCATCGTGCCGAATCTGCTCGCCGACTGGCACGGCGCCAACAGCTCGGTGGCGATCGGCGAGGCCAACGGCATCTCCTACGTCGCCTCGCTTACGGCGGCCATGGCGGTGGGCCTGTTCGTCGCCATCGGCTTCGGCTGGCGGGCGGCGCTGCTGCTCGGCGTCGTGCTGGCCGGCCTGCTGCTCGTCTTCCTGCGCGGCGTGCCGATGCCGGCGGCCGCAACGCCGGCCGTGACGGCCGGGGAGGGCGGGCGCGGCGGCCGCCTGCCCATGGCCTACTGGTTCTATTGGCTGGCGATCATCGCCTTCGTCGGCGTCGAGCAGTCGGTGCTGGTGTGGGCGACGGAATTCCTCGCCCGCGTCAAGGGCGTGCCGGTGGCCTCGGCGGCGATCACCGCCGGCGCCTTCTCCTTCGGCATGCTGGTCGGCCGCCTGTCGTCGGCCTTCGTGCTGACGCGGATGACGGCGGCGCGGGCGCTCTACCTGTCGGCGATCGTCACGCTGCCGGCGTTTTTCCTGTTCTGGGGCGCGCCGAGCCTGACGCTGGCGGTGATCGGCCTGTTCGCCGTCGGCCTCGGCTGCGCGCTGCAATATCCGCTGACGCTGACCAAGGCGATCGTCACCGCCGGCCCGTTCGGCGAGCTGGCGACGGCGCGCGGCTCGCTGGCGAGCGGCCTTTCCATCCTGATCATCCCCTGGGCGATCGGCGCGCTGGCCGACCGTATCGGGCTTTCGGCCGCCATATCGATGCTGCCGCTGTTCACCGTCGCTGCCGTGGTCTTCCTGTTCGCCGGCGAAAGGGCCGTCCGCCGCTGACCTACTTCGCGAGGCCGAGCGCCGCCTTCACCTGCGGTTCGAGGGCGAGCGTGCGGTTGTCGCCGACCACCGAGAAGCCCTCGCCGGCCGCCGTCAGGCCGGCGTCGTAGACCGCCCAGGCGAATCCCTGCCGTTCGGCGGCGGCGCGCGTCGCCGCGATGAGGGCGATGCGCGCCGCCGGATCGGCGCCGTTCTGGTAGATGCCGAACTCGCCGAGCAGGACGCGCCCGGCCGGGATGCCGTTCCCGGCCGCCCAGTCGCTCACCCGCTGGAAATCGGCGGCGATGGTCGCCGGGCCGGCGTCCGTCGCGCGATAGTCGTCGAGCGCTTCGCCGACCGCCGCGTCGAGCTCCTTCCGGCGCTTCGGATCGGCGACGCCTTTGGCAATCCGCGCCCGGGCCTCGCGGACCAGGCGCTTGCCGGCGGCATCGTCGACGAGGGCGGCCGGATAAGGCAAATGGGTGAGATAACGGCCGGGATCGTCGAGCCACGGCCGGCCGGCGTGGCTGACGGCCATCGGCTCGTAGTAGTGGAAGGTCCAGACGATGTTGGCGTCGCCGGCAAACGGCGTCGGGTCGAGGCGCTCGAGCCCGTCGATGCCGCCGGACTTTCCGCCGGTCAGCACCAGCGTCAGCGTCGGCGCGGCGGCGCGGGCGGCGGCGGCCAGCGCGGCGAGCTGGTCCGGCCAACGGTCGGTCATGCGGAAATGCGAGCTCCAGTCCTGGTTGGGCTCGTTGATCGGCTCGAGGAGCGTCAGGTCCGGCGGCAGGGCGGCGAGGCGGGCGGCGACGCGGGCGACGAGGCCGAGATAACGGTCCCACAGCAGCGGCGCATGATCGTCGGTGCCGAGCACGTCTTCGAGGCCGTCGGGCCGCTCCTCGTCGGCGGGCAGCAGGTGCAGGTCGACGATGACCGTGAAACCCAGCGCCTGCAGCCGCTCGGTCGCCGCGACGATGCGGTCGATCAGCGGGCCGGCGCCGTCGTCGCCCGCCCAGAGGAGGGCGGCGGCGTCGATGCCGAGGCGGACGAAATCGAAGCCCTCGGCCTTGAGGCGGGCAAGCTGGCGGTCGTCGACGCGCCCCATCCAGTCGGGGAAATTGTTCCGGTCGAACTCGGGGGCGAGGAAGGCGTCACGGCCGGTCCAGGTCTGCCAGATCTCGAAGTTGACGCCGCGCTTGAGGAGAGGCGCCGCCGTGGCGGCCGATGCCCCGGCGACGACGGTAAGGCAGGCCAGCGCCAGCGACAGGACGCGATGAAGGCGGGGCATGACGATCTCCTCCGGCGCCTCTGACGGGCCGGCGGCGATCATGCCGGGACCGCGCCGCCCTTGCAACGGATCGGTGTAAAAGCCGATGGTCTTCCGTCGGAGGCGCCGACGTGAGAGAAGGCGGCCAGATCATTTCGAATCCGGCGCGGACGCCCGTCCGCCCGGCAGGACCGGTAGACCCATCATGTTCCTCACCCTGGTCGATTTCGTCGGCTGCTTCGCCTTCGCCCTCAGCGGCGGCACCCGCGCCGTGGAGCGGCGGCTCGATCCGTTCGGCATCGTCTTCCTGGCCTTCGTCGCCGCCACCTTCGGCGGCATCATCCGCGACGTGGTGATCGGCGCCGTGCCGCCGGTGGCTTTCGCCACCTGGCACTATTTCGCCATCTCCTGCGTCGCGGGATTCTGCTGCATTTTCGCCTACCGGCTGATCGCCCGCCTCGCGGCGCCGGTGGCGGTGTTCGACGCGCTGGGGCTCGGGCTCTACGTGGTGGTCGGCACGCGCAAGGCGATGGACGCCGGCCTGTCGCCGCTGATGGCGGCGGTGCTCGGCATGATCACCGCCATCGGCGGCGGCATCGGCCGCGACATCCTGGCGGCCCAGACGCCGATGGTGCTGCACAAGGAAATCTACGCGCTGGCGGCGCTGATCGGCGCCCTGGTGGTGTCGATCGGCGACTTCTACCACCTGCCGGGGGTGCCGGTGGCCATCGTCGGCGGCGGCCTGTCCATCCTGCTGCGGCTCGCCGCCATGCGCTGGGACTGGAACCTGCGGCCGCCGACCGGCCGCTCGTGAGCGACCGGCCGGATCGGGCAGCCGTGCCTTCTCAGCCGGCCCGAATGCCGGCCAGGAAGGTGCCGAGCTCGCGCCGCAGCGTGTCGGACTGCCGCGCCAAGTCGTTGGCGGCCGACAGCACCTGCGTCGCCGCGCCGGACGATTCCGTCGCCGCCTGGGTGATGCCCACCACGTTCTCCGACACCTGATGGGTGCCGATCGACGCCTGGCTGACGTTCTGGGCGATCTCGCCGGTCGCCGCGCCCTGCTGGTCGACGGCGATGGCGATCGACGTGGCGATGCGATTGAGGTGCTCGATCACGCCGGTGATGACGACGATCGCCTCGGCCGACGACTGGGTCGAGGCCTGGATCTCGCCGATCTGGCTGGAGATCTGCGACGTCGCCCGCGACGTCTGGTCGGCGAGCTGCTTGACCTCGGCGGCGACCACGGCAAAGCCCTTGCCGGCCTCGCCGGCCCGCGCCGCCTCGATGGTAGCGTTGAGGGCCAGGAGGTTGGTCTGCGAGGCGATGCTGTCGATGAGGTTGACCACCTCGCCGATGCGGTTGGCGCTGTCGGCCATCTCGCGCACCCGCGCCGCCGTCGACTGGGCGTCCTTGCTGGCCTTGGAGGCCACCTCGGTGCTCTCGTCGGCCTGCCGCTTGATCTCGGCGATCGAGGCGGCGAGCTCCTCGGCCGCCGCCGCGACGGTCTCGACGTTGGTGGAGGCCTCCTCGGCGGCGCTCGCCACGGTGACCGACTGGTTGGAGACTTCCTCGGTGGCCGCCGACATCGACTGCGCCGCCGCCTGCAACTGCGTCGAGGCGCCGACCACCGTCTCGACCACGCCGCCGACCGCCGTTTCGAAGGCGTCGGCCATCTCCTGCATCTCGGCGCGCCGGCGCGCCTCGGCTTCCGCCTTGGCGCGCTCCTGGTCGGCGCGCATGCGGTGGTTCTCCTCGAGGCCCTGCTTGAACACGTTGAGCGTCGCCGCCATGGTACCGACCTCGTCGCCGCGCCCGAGGCCGGGGACGTCGACGGAAAGGTCGCCCTCGGAAATGCGCTGCATGGCCCGGGTGATCGACACGATGGGGCGCGACAGGCTGCGGCCGATCAGCACGGCGAGCACCAGGCAGAGCAGCAGGCCGCCGGCGGCGAAGCTCCAGAGGGTGATGGTCGTCGAGGCCTGGGTCGCCTCGGTGTCGGCCTTCAGCTTGTTCTGATCGTCGCGGACGGCCGACTGGAAGCCGGCGAACTCGTCGGTCAGCTTGGCGACGAAGGTCCGCATCTCGGTCGCCTGATCCTCGATGCCGCCGGTGAGGGCGAAGATCCTGGCGAAGGTGTCGGCATATTGCTTGCTGCGCTCGCGCACGGCTGCGAGCCGGGTCGCCTCGGCCGGCGTCGCGGCCGCCATGGCGGCCTCGAGCGCCGCGTCGCCATCCCGGAAGGCGTCGAGCGCCTTCCTGTCGGCATCGACGCCGGCGCCGGACATCGCCCGCGTGACGAAGATGCGGCCGGTGAGAATGAAGCGCAGGGCCTTTTCGGCGTTCGCCGCCGTGGCCGATGCCTGGTCCGCCCCGTCGATCACCGCCTCGAGATCGGCGCCTACCGACGTGCCGAGCGGGTCGAGCTGCTCGTCGGTCAGCCGCTTGGCCTCGGCGCGGGTCTTGATGAGTTCGCCGAGCATGCCGTCGTAGGTCTCGAAGCTCGCCTGCATCGCCTTGAGGTGATCGAGCTGCTCGGCGTCGTCGGTTGCCTTCAGGCTGTCGTCGAGCGCCGCCCGCATGGCGGCGGCCTTCTGGGCGGCCGTCGCCTCGGTGTCGGGCAGGGTGGTGTAGATGACTTCGCGCGCCGCCCGGCGGTATTCGAGGAAGCTGGCCTGGACCGTGTTGGCCTTGTCGGTGACTTCGATTTCCGAAAACAGCGTTCCGATGCTGCCCCCGATGCCGGAAAGGCTCTTGAGCGACATGCCGGCGGTGAAGGCAAGGATCACCAGGATGGCGGCGAAGCCGAGTCCGATGCGGGTGGAAATATTCACGGACCGCCTGACACCGGCGGTCTGGGATTGCGTCTGCATGTTCGTCGCTTCCTTCTGTCGGCCAAACCCAAGCCCAACCTCAGGCAGAAAACGCGCGTTTTTTCTCGATTCTCTATCGTCGGGTCGCATACAACTTCTATTGATGCGGTTAATAACGTTCTAATGTAGAATAATACCTCTCGATTGCAACGATTTAAACTCAACACTTAAAAGTGTTTTTCACCGAAATGACTAAGATCATTTGGCGCCATTTCGGGATTAATACTTTTAGTTAGGGGAATAGACATACATGTATTTCATGGAACATTAAAATTTCAGCCAGAAATTTCCATAGTTAAATATTGCCCGGCCGACCGATCCGGTGGGGCTGCTACTTTGTTGGGCACCTTTGACACTGTAATAATTGTAGGGTTTCCCGCCATTTTTGTATTGGAACCGGCGGCACGCCCATCGGGATGACGGCCCCCGCCGCGGGCCGGCACACCCAGCGGCTGTCGAGGCGCGGCGAGCTCAACATCGCCGAGCGGCGGACGAGCGGACAGGGCCGGAGCGGCGGCCTGTCCGGGGCGTCCCGCAGAGCGGCGCCAATCCCGGAACACGAGGGCCGGACAAACAAAAAGGCTTGGCCGATGTCAGCCAAGCCCTTCAAAGGAATGGTGGGCGTGACAGGGATCGAACCTGTGACCCCTACGATGTCAACGTAGTGCTCTCCCGCTGAGCTACACGCCCGTTTCCGTTTTGCGGGGCCGCCTCACCGGCGGCGTGGGCGGGGATATAGCGTCCTTTCCCTCCCCACGCAAGGGGCTAGAGACGCTTTTCCGAATTCCCCTTCAAGCCCTTGATCCGGAACCGACTTCCCCTCGGAAAACCTGCGCCGTGCCGTCAGGCGGCCGCCAGCATCTTCTCCACCTCGCGCACGAGGTCCTTGAGATGGAACGGCTTGGACAGCACCTTGGCGTCCTTGGGCGCCTGGCTGTCGGGATTGAGGGCGACGGCGGCGAAGCCGGTGATGAACATGATCTTGAGGTCGGGGTCGAGCTCGGTCGCCCGGCGGGCCAGCTCGATGCCGTCCATCTCGGGCATGACGATGTCGGTGAGCAGCAGCGTGAAGGGCTCTTCGCGCAGCCGCTCGTAGGCGCTCCGGCCGTTGTCGTAGGAGACGACGTCGTAGCCGGCATTGGCGAGCGCCTTGGCCAGGAAACGGCGCATGTCGTTGTCGTCTTCGGCCAGGAGAATACGATTCATTTGCGATTCCGGTCAGATGAAAAGCGGCGGCAGGCCGCAAGATGATCCAACTATCTCACAAGAGCACCGGCACGGTAAACTTGTGGTTAGCGGCCCGCGTTCCGGGCTGTTCCCCCCTTGTGTAGAACTTTTCAGGAGGGCGTTCAAACCCCGTAGTGGAGCGAATTTGACTTTTGGATTCCGCCCGGGGGCCGGGCCGCCCTCGGGCGGCCAGGGGGAAAAGGCGGGGATGCGGCGGGCGCCGATCAGCCACCTTAGCAATGGACACGTCCGGCAAAACAGGGCAGATTTCAGAATCAGGAGTGCAGAAGCCCTATTTTCGGCCGCCAACGGGTTGGGAGAGCGGCTCTACGGACTGGAGAAGGATGCGCGTCGTCACCGATTTCCGCTCGGAACCGCCCTTCGAGATTCTGTCCCCCGTGGAGCAGATTCATCCTTTCGTCTTCAACTCGCCGCATTCCGGCACCGCCTATCCGGAAGACTTCCTCGCCGCGAGCCGGCTCGACAGCCGCCGCATCCGCCTGTCGGAAGACGCGCATGTGGACAAGCTGTTCATGCATGCCGTCACCGCCGGCGTGCCGCTGCTCCGGGCGCATTTCCCGCGCGCCTATCTCGACGTCAACCGCGAGCCCTACGAGCTCGATCCGCGCATGTTCGACGGGCGGCTGCCGGCCTTCGCCAACGTCCGCTCCATCCGGGTGGCCGGCGGGCTCGGCACGGTGCCGCGGGTCATTTCCGACAGCGAGGAGATCTACGCCGGGCCGCTGCCGATCGAGACGGCGCTCGACCGCATCGAGACGCTCTACAAGCCCTATCACGCCGCGCTCACCCGCCTTCTGGCCCAGACGCACGTGCGCTTCGGCCGGGCCGTGCTGATCGACTGCCACTCGATGCCATCGTCGGTCAGGGGGCAGGACGCCAGGGGCCGGTCCGATTTCGTGCTCGGCGACCGTCACGGCACGTCGGCGTCGCGGGCGCTGATCGATCACGCCGCCGGGGCGCTGACGGCGCTCGGCTACAAGGTGGCGATCAACCGGCCCTATGCCGGCGGCTTCATCACCGAGCATTACGGCCGGCCTGCCAAGGGGCTGCACGCCCTGCAGATCGAGATCAACCGGTCGCTCTACATGGACGAGCGGACGCTCGATCCGCATTCCGGCTTCGTCCGCCTCAGCGCGGAGCTGGCCGACTTCATCGATGGCCTGATGCGGCTGCCGCTCGAGGTGGTCTGCCCTTCGCCCGGCCGCTTCGCCGCCGAGTGACCGGCGCCGGCCGCCGCGCCGCCGCGTCAATCTCTGAAACGTTTCGGAGAAAGCGCCTCTGGCGCCGTCCCATCCTTGCGGATAGGCTGGAAAGAAAAGGGGCCGTCGCAAAAGCGGCGGCCCAAGTCTTAGGGAGGAAACGCCCAAGGAGGGCGGACAGCGCAGAAGCCTGCGCTGCACCCTACTAAAATGCCTACTTTCGTCTTATTGGTCAACCCCTCGCGGTAGAAGGTAGGGGTCTGGTTCGCGTTTTAGTGGGCCAAGGAGGCGCCGGCAATCGCCACGGCCGGGGAATGAAAAATTGCATTTCTTTGAATCCAAAAATAAAAACAACGGGATGAAGCGGTAGTCAAGGTACGGTTGCAACGTTGCGCCTCGTTGTTTCGTCATGCGGGAACATATCAGACATGCAGATCACACCCATCTCCAAAGCCTTCTTCGACCGGTTGGCCGACGCGGCTGCGGCGGCGATCATGCCGCATTTCCGCACCGCGCTCGCCGTCGAGAACAAGCTCGAAGGCGCCTTCGACCCGGTGACGGTCGCCGACAAGGCCGGCGAAGTGGCGATGCGCGAGCTGATCACGGCGACCTATCCCGACCATGGCATCCTCGGCGAGGAGTTCGGCAATGCCGGGCTCGACCGCGAGCAGGTCTGGGTGCTCGACCCGGTCGACGGCACGCGCTCGTTCATCGCCGGCATCCCGCTGTGGGGCACGCTGATCGGCCTTAGGGCCGGCGGCCGGGCGACACAGGGCATGATGGCGCAGCCGTTCACCGGCGAGCGCTTCTACGGCGACGGCGCCACGGCGCTCTACAGCGGGCCGGGCGGCGAGCGGCGGCTCCGGACGCGGCCCTGCGGCGACATTTCCGAGGCGACGCTGTTCACCACCTCGCTCCGGCCGTTCGGCGATGCCGATCGCGCCGCCTATCTGTCGGTCGAGCGGCAGGCGAAGCTCGTCCGCTACAGCGCCGACTGCTACGCCTATTGCATGGTGGCGGCCGGGCAGGTCGACCTGGTCATCGAGGCGGGCCTGCAGCCCTACGACATCACGGCGCTGATCCCGGTGATCGAGGGCGCCGGCGGCGTCGTCACCTCCTGGACCGGCGGCAGCGCCGTCGACGGCGGCCGCGTGGTGGCGAGCGGCGACCGGCGCCTGCACGAGCAGGTGCTGAAGCTGCTGGCCCTGGGGGCGTCGGAGACGTCCGGCTTCATTCCGACGAGCCGGGGATGAAGGCGTCGAAGGCGGCCCAGAACTGGGCGGCGTAGACCTCGCGTTCCATCATGATCTCGTGGCGGGCGCCGTGGATCAGCACGTAGGCCGGGTTGCGCAGGGCGCGCGCCATGGTCTCGATGGCGAGGCGGCTCACCACCGTGTCGGCGCCGGAATTGACCAGCATCACCGGCGCCGGCATGGCGTCGGCAAGGTCGGGCGCCGCCAGCAGGTCGAACATGCGCGTCGCCGCCGACACCCAGCCGAGCGTCGGCGCGGCGAGCCGGTAGAGCGGCCGGGCGGCCAGGATCGCCTCGTTGACGCGGTAGCGGTCGGGATCGGAGGTCAGCGGGTTGCGCTCGAAGCTGCGCGCCGTGCCCGCCCGGCGGCGCTGGCCGGGAATGTAGCGGGGACCGGCGCCGCAGCGGACGCAAAAGCGCAGCAGCAGCCGGCGGAAGCCCGGCATGGTCGTCCGTTGCGGCAGGCCGAGCATCGGCGCCGTCAGCACCAGCCGGTCGAAGGTGGGGGCGAGGAAGCGGCCGGCCGACAGAAGGATGCCGCCGCCCATCGAATGGCCCAGCGCGAAATAGGGCGGCGGGCAGTCGGGCAGCACGACGCGGCGGCGGAAGGCCTCGATGTCGCGCAGGTAATGGCGGAAGGAACGGACATGGCCCTTGCCGGGATCGTCGGTGAGCCGGGTCGATCCGCCCTGGCCGCGCCACTCGACGATCGCCACCGCGAAGCCGCGCTGCCGCAGCCGCTCGACGACGTGGAAATACTTCTCGATGGTCTCCGACCAGCCGGGAAACAGGCAGACGGTGCCCTTTGTTCCGCCCGGCAAGGCCGGCCAGCGGGCGGTGCGCAGGCGGACGCCGTCGGAGGTGGAGATCATCTCCAGCCGGCAGCCGGCCGGGATCGGATTGTCGGCGAGGTCGAGAAGATCCATGAGCATTCCCCGGCGGCCATCCGCGGCCACCGCCGCGCCGTTTCTAGCACGGAGGCGGCGGCCGGCGCCATCGCCGGAAGGCGGTGGGCATTTCCAGGAGACCTATATCGGCCGATTATTCCATTCTGCCCGAGGTCCTCCGCCTTCGCGGAGGATGACAATCTATGTATATGTTTTTTATATATAAATCTGTCATCCTCCGCGAAGGCGGAGGACCTCGGGCCGGATAAGGCGGTGAGGCTCATATAGCTGCCCTGTGTCCGCCCGAACCGCTCGAGAAACAGGCCTGCCGATGAACGCAAGGCTCGCCCCGGAGCAGCCGGAGGCGATCGTCGCGCCTCTTGAAATGCGATTTGGCTACCCCAAATCAATGAACGCGGACGCCCCGGACGGGGGTCCGCGGCGACCGGACGTTCCGCCTTCGAAAGGGGAACAGAAAGCCGGCCGGCCAACCCGAGACTGTCGCTCAACCGGAGGACATCATGCGTAATTACGACCTTTCCCCGCTTTACCGCTCGACCATCGGCTTCGATCGCCTGTTCTCGCTGCTCGACCAGGTGTCCAGCAGCGATGCGTCGGCCCAGTCCTATCCGCCCTACAACATCGAGCGCACCGGCGAGAATGCATACCGCATCACCATCGCCGTCGCCGGCTTTGCCGAGGACGAGCTGACGATCGAGGCCCGCGAGGCCACGCTGACGGTCAAGGGCGAGAAGAAGCCCGAGGCCGAGGACAGCGGCCGCGAGGTGCTGTATCGCGGCATCGCCGCCCGCGCCTTCGAACGGCGCTTCCAGCTCGCCGATCATGTCGAGGTGAAGGGCGCCTCGCTGGATCACGGCCTGCTGCACGTCGATCTCGTGCGCGACATTCCCGAGAGCAAGCGGCCGCGCACCATTCCGATCGGCAAGGGCGAGGCCGCCCCGCAGATCGAAGCGACCCTCAACTAAGCTGGTCGGCAATGGCGGGCGGAGACCGCTCCGTTCGCTGTCGGAAAATGACAAAGGGCGCCCCGCAAGGGACGCCCTTCTTGCATGTGCGCTTTTGTCGAAAGCTACTTGCCGAGCGCCTTCAGGAAGTGGTCGACCTCGTGGGCGGCGGTGGCGAACGACGTGACGAGGCGGACGAGATCTTCATCCCCGCTCGGCTTTTCGCTGTCGTCGAGGCCGTCCGGCGCCCACTCGTAGAACTGGGCTCCGGCCGCCTTGAGGCGGGCGCTGACCGGCTTCGGCCAGATGGCGAACACTTCGTTGGCCTCCGGCTCCCACAGGATGCGGGCGGTGGAAAGCTGGCCGATGCCGGTGGCCAGGCGCTTGGCCATGGTGTTGGCGTGGTAGGCGTTGTCGAGCCAGTGGCCGCGGTCGAAATAGCCCTGGAACTGGGCGGCGACGAAGCGGCTCTTGCAGAACAGCTGGCCGGCGCGCTTGCGGATGTAGCCGAAATCCTCGGCCTTCTTGGTGTTGAAGAACACGACCGCCTCGGCGCACCAGCAGCCGTTCTTGGTGCCGCCGAACGACAGCACGTCGACGCCGGCCTTCCAGGTGATGTCGGCCGGCTGGCAGCCGAGCGAGGCGAGCGCGTTGGCGAGGCGGGCGCCGTCCATGTGCACCTTGAGGCCGTAGGCGTGGGCGACGGCGGCGAGCGCGGTGATTTCCTCCACCGTATAGACGGTGCCCCATTCGGTCGACTGGCTGAGCGACACGGCGACCGGCCGGCCGTGATGGACGGCGGCCGGGAAATAGCGGCCGATCGCCGCTTCCAGCGCGTCGGGCGTCAGCTTGCCGCGGGGGCCGGGGATGGTGACGAGACGGCCACCCGACAGAAACTCCGGCGCGCCGGCCTCGTCGCAGGCGATGTGCGCGATGTCGTGGCAGAGGACGAGGCCGGCCGGCTTCATCACCGAGGCGAGCGACAGCGAATTGGCGGCCGTGCCGGTGGCGACGAAGAAGACGGAGACGTCGTGCTCGAAAACCTCGGAGAACCAGTCGACGGCGACGCGCGTCTGGTCGTCGGCGCCATAGGCGGGAACCGAGCCGTTTCCGGCGTTCAGGAGGGCATTGGCCACTTGCGCCGAGGCGCCGGCCCAGTTGTCGCTGGCAAAGTACATGGAGCCGAGTTTAGCCTTGTCGATCTCGGGCGACAGCCGCCGAGTTTGCGCACCACCCATGCAGACCGTTCATGCCGCCGTCAATCCGGATTTCGCCCGAAAATAATGGGTCAGGATGGTTGACGGGACCACAAGGTTATGCAAATAACGCATCGCGCATTCGGGACCGCGATAGTTTGGTTCCGGATGGGCGGATCCGGGGGCTCGGGTCGGCTTTTCGGAGGAAAAGGCGGCCAGCGTATTTTCCCGAATTCCACCGCTCGCGATTTTCGCTTGCCTCGCCGGAGCGACGGGTGCAAAGCGCGCAGCGGAGGGTTCCGGGGGAGGAGCGGGCTTCGGGATCATCTGGCGAAACGGCTATCGAGCTGTCTCCTTGTTCCGGTTTTCACGGGATGAGGACGACGGCTGTCGCTGTCGCGCCGTCCGGCGAAAGCCGGCGCGGCGTCGCCTGAAAGGACGGATGGGTCCACAGCGGGGTTATAAGCGGGTATAAGGAACATCCCGCTCCTCACGCGGAGGCGTCCGGAAAGAGACACCCTTCGGCGGGCCGCAGGTCCGCCGGCACATTGATGAGGACTTCGCCATGAAGACGCTCGACCAACCGATGCCGCACCTCGTGCCTCACGCGCCGAATGCCGCAACGAGCGCCACGCGCACGACCGACGCGATCGCCGATCTCCGCGCAAAAGCCGGGGCGGAGGGCCTCTACAGCGCCGGGCACGAGCACGACGCCTGCGGCGTCGGCTTCGTCGCCGACATCAAGGGCCGCAAGAGCCACCAGACCGTCGAGGACGCCCTCTACGTGCTCGAAAACCTCGAGCATCGCGGCGCCGTCGGCGCCGACCCGCTGATGGGCGACGGCGCCGGCATCCTGGTGCAGATCCCGCATCCGTTCTTCGCCGAGGAGTGTCGGACGCTCGGCTTCGAGCTGCCCGAGGCCGGCAGGTACGGCGTCGGCCAGTTCTTCCTGCCGCAGGACGAGGCCGAGCGCAGCCGCGCCGTCGGCATCGTCGAGCGGTCGGTGAAGGGCGAGGGCCTTGAGATCCTCGGCTGGCGCGAGGTGCCGGTCGACAACTCGGCGCTGTCCGACGGCGTCAGGGCCACCGAGCCGGTGCACCGCCAGTTGTTCGTCGCCCTGCCGGGCGTCTCCGACCAGGAGCTCCTGGAGCGCAAGCTCTACATCGCCCGCAAGGTGCTCTCCGGCGACGTCTACGAGGCCGACTGGAACGGCGCCACCAAGCGCGACCAGGATTCCTTCTACGTGGTGTCCTTCTCCTCGCGCACCGTCGTCTACAAGGGCATGTTCCTCTCCTATCAGGTCAAGCGCTACTACCCCGACCTCTCGGATCCGCGGTTCGAGTCGGCGCTGGCGCTCGTCCACCAGCGCTTTTCCACCAACACCTTCCCGTCGTGGAAGCTGGCCCATCCCTACCGGATGGTCGCCCACAACGGCGAGATCAACACGCTGCGCGGCAACGTCAACTGGATGTACGCCCGCCAGGCGACCACCACCTCCACGGCGTTCGGCGAGGACATCGAGAAGATCTGGCCGATCTCCTACGAGGGCCAGTCGGACACCGCCTGCTTCGACAACGCGCTGGAGTTCCTGCTGCGCGGCGGCTACTCGCTGCCGCACGCGGTGATGACGCTGATCCCCGAGGCCTGGGCCGGCAACGAGAGCATGGATGCCGAGCGCAAGGCCTTCTACGAGTATCACGCCGCCATCATGGAGCCGTGGGACGGCCCGGCGGCCGTCGCCTTCACCGACGGCCGGCAGATCGGCGCGACGCTCGACCGCAATGGCCTGAGGCCGGCCCGCTACGTCGTCACCGACGACGACCGGGTGATCCTCGCCTCCGAGAGCGGCACGCTGCCGATCCCCGAGGAGAAGATCGTCCAGAAGTGGCGCCTGCAGCCGGGCAAGATGCTGCTGATCGACCTCGTCGAGGGCCGCATCATCTCCGACGACGAGATCAAGAAGACGATCTCGACGGCGCAGCCCTATGCCCAGTGGATCGACGACACCCAGCTCGTGCTGGAAGACCTGCCGGCGGTGCGCGCCCGCGCGCCCAAGTCGGGCGAGAACCTGCTCGACCTGCAGCAGGCCTTCGGCTACAGCCAGGAAGACCTCAAGGTGCTGATGGCGCCGATGGCCGTCACCGGCCAGGAGGCGATCGGCTCGATGGGCACCGACACGCCGATCTCGGTGCTGTCGTCGAAGTCCAAGCTGCTCTACACCTACTTCAAGCAGAACTTCGCCCAGGTGACCAACCCGCCGATCGACCCGATCCGCGAGGAGCTGGTGATGAGCCTGGTGTCGTTCATCGGCCCGCGCCCGAACCTGTTCGACCGCGGCGGCGACGACGCGCACAAGCGGCTGGAGGTGCGGCAGCCGATCCTGACCAACGAGGATCTCGAGAAGATCCGGTCGATCGAGACCATCGACGGGTCCGGCTTCAAGACCATCACCATCGACATCACCTATCCGGCGGCCAACGGCCCGGCCGGCATGCGGCCGGCGCTCGAAGCCATCTGCATCCAGGCCGAGGCGGCGGTGCGCATGTCGGCGGCCGGGCAGGTCTACAACATCATCGTCCTCAGCGACCGCATGGTCGGCCGCGAGCGCATCGGCATTCCGGCGCTGCTCGCCACGGCGGCGGTGCACCATCACCTGATCCGCAAGGGGCTCCGCACCCAGGCCGGCCTCGTCGTGGAATCGGGCGAGCCGCGCGAGGTGCATCACTTCGCCTGCCTCGCCGGCTACGGCGCCGAGGCGATCAACCCGTATCTCGCCTTCGATACGCTGATCGCCATGAAGGACAAGCTGCCCAAGGGGCTCGACGAGCACAAGGTCGTCTACAGCTACATCAAGTCGATCGGCAAGGGTCTGCTGAAGATCATGTCGAAGATGGGCATCTCGACCTATCAGTCCTACTGCGGCGCCCAGATCTTCGACGCCGTCGGCCTGTCGTCGCGCTTCGTGCAGAAGTATTTCTTCGGCACGGCCACCCGTATCGAGGGCGTCGGCCTCGACCAGATCGCCAAGGAGACGGTGGCCCGTCACGCCCGCGCCTTCGGCGCCGACCCGACGCTGGCCACCATGCTGGAGGTGGGCGGCGAATATGCCCAGCGAATGCGCGGCGAGGCGCACGTCTGGACGGCGGGCGTCATCGCCGGCCTGCAGCATTCGGTGCGCGCCAACTCCTTCGAGCAGTTCCAGAAGGAATTCTCCGAGGCGATCAACGCCCAGAGCGAGCAGGCGATGACCATCCGCGGCCTGTTCCGCATCAGGTCCGCCGAGGAGATCGGCCGGACGCCGGTGCCGCTCGACGAGGTGGAGCCGGCCAAGGACATCGTCCGGCGGTTCGCCACCGGCGCCATGAGCTACGGCTCGATCAGCCGCGAGGCGCATACCAACCTCGCCATCGCCATGAACCGCATCGGCGGACGCTCGAACACCGGCGAGGGCGGCGAGGAGGCCGATCGCTTCAAGCCGCTGCCGTCGGGCGACAGCCTCAGGTCGGCGATCAAGCAGGTCGCCTCGGGCCGGTTCGGCGTCACCACCGAATATCTGGTCAACGCCGACCAGATGCAGATCAAGATGGCGCAGGGCGCCAAGCCCGGCGAGGGCGGCCAGCTGCCCGGCCACAAGGTCGACGCGGTGATCGGCAAGGTGCGCCACGCCACCCCCGGCGTGCAGCTCATCTCGCCGCCGCCGCACCATGACATCTACTCGATCGAGGATCTGGCGCAGCTCATCTTCGACCTGAAGAACGTCAACCCGACCGGCGAGGTGTCGGTGAAGCTGGTCTCGGAAGTCGGCGTCGGCACGGTCGCCGCCGGCGTCGCCAAGGCGCGCGCCGACCACATCACCATCTCCGGCTTCGAGGGCGGCACCGGCGCTTCGCCGCTGACCTCCATCAAGCACGCGGGATCGCCGTGGGAGATCGGCCTGGCCGAGACGCAGCAGACGCTGGTGATCAACGGCCTGCGCTCGCGCGTCGAGCTGCAGGTCGACGGCGGCGTCCGCACCGGCCGCGACGTGCTGGTCGGCGCGCTGCTCGGCGCCGACGGCTTCGGCTTCGCCACGGCGCCGCTGATCGCCTCGGGCTGCCTGATGATGCGCAAGTGCCATCTCAACACCTGCCCGGTCGGCATCGCCACCCAGGACCCGGTGCTGAGGAAGCGCTTCGTCGGCCAGCCGGAGCACGTCATCAACTACTTCTTCTTCGTCGCCGAGGAAGTGCGCCGCTATCTCGCCGCGCTCGGCTTCCGCAAGCTCGAGGAGATCACCGGCCGCACCGACATCCTCGACAAGCAGGCGGGCATCGAGCACTGGAAGGCGAGGGGCCTCGATTTTACGCGCCTGTTCCACCTGCCGAAGGCGGAGCCGGCCGAGATGCGCCACACCACGCTGCAGAAGCATCCGATCGACGACATCCTCGACCGCAAGCTGATCGCCGAGGCGATGCCGGCGCTCGAACGCGGCGAGGCGGTGAAGATCGAGGCGCCGGTGATCAACGTCAACCGGTCGGTGGGCGCCATGCTCTCCGGCGAGATCGCCAAGCGCTACGGCCACGTCGGCCTGCCGGACGACACCATCCGCGTGACGCTGACCGGCACCGCCGGCCAGTCGTTCGGCGCCTGGGGCGCCCACGGCCTGACGCTCGACCTCGTCGGCGACGGCAACGACTACGTCGGCAAGGGCCTCTCCGGCGCCCGCCTGGTGGTGCGGCCGAACCCGAACTCGAGGATCGTGCCGGAGAAGTCGATCATCGTCGGCAACACCGTGCTCTACGGCGCCATCGCCGGCGAGTGCTACTTCCGCGGCGTGGCCGGCGAGCGCTTCGCGGTGCGCAACTCCGGCGCCATCGCCGTCGTCGAGGGCGTCGGCGACCACGGCTGCGAATACATGACCGGCGGCATCGTCGTGGTGCTCGGCAGCACCGGGCGCAACTTCGCGGCCGGCATGTCCGGCGGCATCGCCTACGTGCTCGACGAGGACGGCAGCTTCAACAAGCGCTGCAACATGTCGATGGTCGAGTTCGAGGAGATGATCGAGGACGAGCTGGCGCTGCCGGTCGGCGTCGACGGCAAGGTCGACATCCGCGGCGACATGACGCGCCACGACTGCCAGCGCCTGAAGGCGCTGATCGAGCGGCACCACACATGGACCGGCTCGCCGCGCGCCAAGGCGATCCTCGACGATTGGGCGGCTTACCGTGGCAAGTTCATCAAGGTGATGCCGACCGAATATCGCAAGGCGCTGGAAGCCATGACGGCGAGCCGCATCGCCGCCGAGTAACCGAGAGGGACGGCCTTCCGGCCGTCCCGCCCCACCGAGACAGGAAAGGTCCCCGAAGGCTCATCCCGCGCGCGGCGCCAGCAAGGCGCGCCCGGCCGATGAAAGGGACCCATAAGGCTAGACGGAGTGAAAGATGGGCAAGGCTACCGGCTTCCTCGAGTTCGAGCGTCAGGAGCTCAAGTACCAGAAGGTGGACGATCGCGTCCGCCACTACAACGAGTTCACCATTCCGCCCAAGGAAAGCGACATGCAGACCCAGGGCGCCCGCTGCATGGAATGCGGCGTGCCCTACTGCCATCGCGGCTGCCCGGTGAACAACCAGATCCCCGACTGGAACGACCTCGTCTACAACGGCGACTGGGAGTCGGCCGCGCGCAACCTCCACTCGACCAACAACTTCCCGGAGTTCACCGGCCGCGTCTGCCCCGCCCCCTGCGAGGCCGCCTGCACGCTGAACCTGTTCGAGGCGCCGGTGACGATCAAGCAGATCGAGTACACCATCGCCGAGCGGGCCTGGAAGGACGGCCGGGTGCAGCCGGAGATCGCCAAGGTCAAGACCGGCAAGAAGGTGGCGGTGATCGGCTCGGGTCCGGCCGGCCTCGCCGCCGCCCAGCAGCTCGTCCGCGTCGGCCATGACGTGCACGTCTACGAGAAGAACGCCCGGGCCGGCGGCCTGCTGCGCTACGGTATTCCCGACTTCAAGCTCGACAAGCACGTTGTCGAGCGGCGCGTGCAGCAGATGGTGGCCGAAGGCGTCGTCTTTCACTTCAACGTCCATGTCGGCGTCGACGTGAAGGTCGAGGACCTCAGGGCGGAGTATGACGCGGTGCTCTTGGCCGGCGGCTCGGAAAAGTCGCGCGACCTGCCAGTGCCCGGCCGCGAGCTGCGCGGCGTCCACTTCGCCATGGAGTTCCTGCCGCAGCAGAACCGCCGCGTCGGCGGCGAGCCGCTCGGCGCCGTCGCGCCGATCACCGCCGAGGGCAAGCGCGTCGTCGTCATCGGCGGCGGCGACACCGGCTCGGACTGCATCGGCACCTCGAACCGCCAGGGCGCCACCGGCGTCGTCCAGCTCGAGATCATGCCGAAGCCGCCGGAGAAGGAAGACAAGCTGACCACCTGGCCGAACTGGCCGCTGAAGCTCAGGACCTCGTCGAGCCACGAGGAGGGCGCCGAGCGGCTGTTCGGCGTCACCGCCACCTCCTTCGAGGGCCAGAACGGCGTCGTCAGCAAGGTCCACTGCGCCAAGGTCGACGCCAGGTTCCAGCCGATCCCCGGCACGGAATTCACCCTCGACGCCGACCTGGTGCTGTTCGCCATGGGCTTCGTGCATCCGGTGCACGAGGGCATGATTGACGAGCTCGGCGTCGACAAGGACGGCCGCGGCAACGTCAAGGCCACCGAGACGGACTACCGCACCTCGATCGACAAGGTGTTCGCGGCCGGCGACATGCGGCGCGGCCAGAGCCTGGTGGTCTGGGCGATCCGCGAGGGCCGGCAGGCGGCCCGCGCCATCGACGAGTTCCTGATGGGCGCCTCCGTGCTGCCGCGCTGACCGGAGCATCTGCCCGAAAAGTTGCAGACTTTTCGGATCAAGCGGATGGGCAAAAACCAATCAAGCGAACGGCCGGGTTCCGCGAGGGAGCCCGGCCGTTTTCGTTTCGGCCGGTTGAAAGCGCCGCCTCGAGCGTCGAATCCCGCCGACCGCATGCGGTCTTCCATGAAGCGGCGGTCATGCCGCCGTCATTCGGAAACCGGCACGACGCCCTTTTTCAAGATGATGTTTCCGTATTTGACGCGCTGGCCGGTCACCACCACGGCATAGGCCTGGCGGGCGCGCTCATAAAAGGCATAGCGCTCGATGCGGCGGATCGGCGGCGTCGCCGGCCAGCGCCGGTCGATCTCGGCGCGGTAGGTCTTCTCGACCTCGGGATCGAGGCTGTCGCCCGGCACGGCTTCCATCATGATCACCGGATCGTCGACGAAGTCGTCGATGTTGATCAACCGCAGGATGCCGTTCAGCAAGTCCGGTATGCCGATGCCATCGGCGCGTATAACCCGCTGCGAAAACGTGTCTCCCGGGTAGAAGGCATCCGAAAGAACGATTTCATCGCCATGGCCCATTCGATGGAGGGCGGTGAGCAACTCTGGGGATATATAGGGTGAAATACCGATCAGCATGATGGGACTCCTGGGGACGTTTGCGCGGAATTGTCGCGGAATGGTCGTCTCTCTATCGGCTCGCCGTTGGCGGCTTGTCAAGCTGATGGAAAACGTTTGCCTGATTGGAATTGCTTGAGATTCATGCGCTAAGTATCAGCCAACTCTTTGCTTAATCGATTTGAATAGGCATATTCTGGCCTGCTAATCCCTTGGTATAATCGGATGGAAGCGGATTGACAGGCCTTGGAGCTGGGATCATAACCCCGCTCATGTCGATTGTTGGTCCGTTTAGGACAACGATTGCACGACGAGTCGACGGGAGGAAGGAAACATGGCTTCGGACTGGCTTCTCGAGATGGTCGGAATCTCAAAAAGCTTTCCCGGTGTCCGTGCCTTGGACGACGTTTGCCTGCGCGTTCGCGCCGGCAGCGTCCACGCCCTGATCGGCGAGAACGGCGCCGGCAAGTCGACGCTGATGAAAGTGCTCAACGGCATGTACCGCCCGGATGCCGGCGAGATCCGGCTGCGCGGCGAGCCGGTGCAGATCAACGGCCTGAAGGGCGCGCTCGATCTCGGCATCTCGATGATCTACCAGGAGCTCAATCCCATTCCGGCCATGACGGTGGCCGAGAACATCTTCATCGGCCGCGAGCCGGTCTACGGCCGGTCCGGCGTCGTCAACCGCCGCCGGATGAACGCCGACGCCCGGCGGCTGTTTCAGACGCTCGGGCTGGAGATGAACCCGTCGGCCCGGCTGTCGAGCCTGTCGGTGGCCGAGATGCAGATGGTGGAGATCGCCAAGGCCATCTCCTTCGATTCCGAGATCATCGTCATGGACGAGCCGACGTCGGCGATCACCGACCGCGAGGTGGAGAAGCTGTTCGAGATCATCCACACGCTCAAGGCCGCCAACAAGGCGGTGATCTACATCTCCCACAAGATGAATGAGCTGTTCCGGATCGCCGACGAGATGACGGTGATGCGCGACGGCCGCTACATCGACACCCAGCCGACCGACAAGCTGACGCCGCAGAGCCTGATCGCGATGATGGTCGGTCGCCGCATCGACGAGATGTTCCCCAAGGAGGACGTGCCGCTCGGCGAGGTGGTGCTGTCGGTTGACGGCCTGTCGCAGGACAGCCGCGTCCGCAACGTCTCCTTCGAGCTCCGGCGCGGGGAGATCCTGGGCATTGCCGGGCTGATGGGCGCCGGGCGGACCGAGCTGGTCGAGACCATCTTCGGCATCCGCAAGCCGTCGGCCGGGCGGATCCGCATCGGCGGGCGGCCGGTGGCGATCGCCAGCCCGCGCGACGCCATTCGCCACCGCATCGCGCTGGTATCCGAGGACCGCAAGCTGATGGGCCTCAACCTCCGCGCCTCGGTGAAGGACAACGTCTCCTTGGTCAATCTCGCCCGCTACTGCAATCTCGGCGGCGTCATCCGCGCCCGCCAGGAGGTCGATGTCGTCCGCCGACAGATCGACCGCTTCAAGATCAAGGTGTCGTCCTACCGGCAGATCGTCGACACGCTGTCGGGCGGCAACCAGCAGAAGGTGGTGATCGCCAAGTGGATCCTCGCCGATCCCGAGATCATCATCCTCGACGAGCCGACGCGCGGCATCGACGTCGGCGCCAAGTCGGAAATCCACAAGATCATGGTGGCGCTCGCCAGAGAGGGGAAGGCGATCATCATGATCTCGTCGGAGCTGCCCGAAGTTCTCGGAATGAGCGACCGCATCCTCGTCATGCACGGCGGCGAGGTGACGGGCGAATACGCGCGGGCGGATTTCAGCCAGGAAGCCGTCATGGCTTCGGCCACCGGCAGTCACTAGGGCGTTTCCGGCAAGGGCGCGTCGCGGCCTTGCGTTGGAAATCACATAAAAACAAAGAGTTAGAACATTGCCGGTGATCCGTTTCACCGGAGATGCTTCAGGAGGAGAACAATGAGCATGGCATCTCTGGCCGGCGCCGACGGCTATGGAACCAAGGTCAAGCAAATCGCCGCCCGCTACGGCATCTACATCGCCTTCGCGGTGATGTTCGTCTTCCTGTCGCTGTGGTCGCCCTGGTTCCTGACCTTCGACAACATCCTCAACATCCTGCGCCAGTGCTCGATCAACGGCATTATCGCCGTCGGCGCCACGCTGGTGATCATCACCGGCGGCATCGACCTGTCGGTGGGCGCCATCGTGGCGCTGGCGGCGGTGTCGGCCTCGTCGGTGGCCCATCCCGACAGCTATCCGGTGATCGTGCCCATCCTGGTCGGCCTGGCGGTCGGCGCGCTGTGCGGCGGCGTCAACGGCTTCATCATCGCCAAGGGCCGCATCGCGCCGTTCATCGTCACGCTCGGCATGATGACCATCGTGCGCGGCGCCTCCCTGGTCATGTCGGACGGCCGGCCGGTGATCAATCTCAGCGACGAATACAACACCATCGGCGGCGGCTACCTCTGGGGCGTTCCCCTGCCGGTGTTCCTGTTCATAGCCGTGGTGCTGATCGGCGCCTTCCTGCTGCATTTCTGCAAGTTCGGCCGGCACGTCTACGCGGTCGGCGGCAACGAGCTGGCGGCCACCGTGTCCGGCCTCAACGTCGGCCGCGTCAAGCTGGGCGTCTACACGCTGGCCGGCCTGTTCGCCGGGTTCGCCGGCATCATCCTGTCGTCCCGCGTCATGACCGGCTCGCCGGCCGCCGGCGCCGGCTATGAGCTCGACGCCATCGCCGCGGTGGTCATCGGCGGCACCAGCCTGGCCGGCGGCACCGGCGCCATCCTCGGCACAGTGATCGGCACGCTGATCATCGGCACCATGAACAACGGCCTGGATCTGCTGAACGTCTCTTCGTACTTCCAGCAGATCGTCAAGGGAATCATCATCATATCCGCGGTTCTTCTCGATCAATACACGAAGAACTCGCGCTGAGAATTTGAAGATCGGTCAACCAACAAACAGACCGAGCAAAGGAGGAGACGAAAATGAAGAAGGCACTCATGTTCTGCGCGGCGTTCGCCATGGCCGGCGGCCTGATGTCGCCGGCGTCGGCCGGCTACCGGATCGGCGTCAGCTACCAGAACCTTCAGAACGAATTCATCGTCAACATCGCCAAGGCGGTCGAGGAGAAGGCCAAGGAACTCGACGTGACGCTGATCGAGAGCGACGGCCAGGGCAAGGCGGAAGTGCAGATCTCCCAGGTGGAGAACTTCATCGCCCAGCACGTCGACGCCATCATGCTGATTCCCTTCGACAAGGAGGGTTGCGTGCCGGCCGTGCAGAAGGCGGTTGCCGCCAAGATTCCGCTGGTGGTGTTCAACGCGCAGGTGGCCAACGTCGAGCTCGCCAACACCTACGTCGGCTCCGACGACATCGAGGCCGGCCGGATCGAGATGCAGTACATCGCCGATCTCCTGGGGGGCAAAGGCAACATCGCCATCATCCACGGACCCAACGGCCATTCGGCGGAAGTGCAGCGCACCGAGGGCAACAAGGAAGTCCTCGAGAAATACCCGGACATCCAGGTGCTGTTCGAGCAGACCGCCAACTGGGATCGCGCCCAGGCGCTCAGCCTCACCGAGAACTGGCTGCAGACCGGACGGCCGCTCAACGCCATCGTCGCCCAGAACGACGAGATGGCCCTCGGCGCCTACAAGGCGGTCGAGGCGGCCGGCAAGGCCAAGGACATCCCGGTGATCGGCATCGACGCCATCGCCGACGCCCTGAAGTCGGTCAAGGACGGCAAGATGGCCGCCACCGTCTTCCAGGACGCGCATGGCCAGGGGGCGACGGCCGTCGAGATGGCCGTCAAGATCCTCAAGGGCGAGGACGTGCCCAAGGTTGTGAACATCCCCTTCAAGCTGATCACCAAGGAAAACGTCGACAGCTTGCAGTAAGGTAGAACCGGCGGCGATCCGGCGGCCTGGCTGCCGGGTCGCCCTGCGGGGGACGGCCTCGCGCAACGGGAGATTTGAAGGTTGGCTTCACTCAAGGATGTTTCCAAGGCTGCGGGCGTCTCGCCGTCGACGGTATCGCGGGTCATCACCGGCAGTCGTCCGGTCGACGAGGAGACGCGGGAGCGGGTGCTGGAGGCGATCCGGACGCTCGACTACCGTCCCAACCTTCTGGCGCGCGGCCTCCGCAACAAGTCGCGCAAGAGCATCGGCCTGATAGTGCCGAGCATCCTGCACGAGACCTTCGCCAACTTCATCTACTTCGTCGAGGAAGCCTGCGTCAGCCACGGCTTCACCATGCTGCTCGGCAACACCCAGGCCGATGCCGAGGCCGAGGAGCGGGTGCTGAAGAACTTCATCGGCATGAGCGTCGACGGCGTCATCGTCTCGCAGGTGTCCGACGAGAGCGCCGTGGTCAAGAGCCTCAACCGGCTCGGCATTCCGGTGGTGGGCATCGACCGGGCGCCCGATGACGAGGAGGCCGACCGGGTCGTGGTGTTCAACCGCGAGGCCGGCGAGATCGCCGCCCGCTATCTCTACTCGATGGGGCACCGGCAGGTCGCCTGCATCGGCGGCCCGGAGACGGTCAGCCTGTCGCGCGAGCGGCTCGACGGCTTCCGCAGCTTCCTGACCGAAAAGGGCATCGAAGTGCATCACGTCTCGGGCCCGGATTTTGAGTTCGAGACCGGCATCGCCATGGTGCGCAAGTTGCTCGGGCAGGGCTGCGAATTCTCGGCGATCTGGGCCCACAGCGACCTCCTGGCCATCGGCGCCATGCAGGAGCTGGCGCGGCTCGGCATGCGCATCCCGGAGGACGTGTCGATCATGGGTATGGACGGCATCCAGCTCGGCGAGATGGTGCGGCCGACGCTGACCACCATCCGCCAGCCGTTCCGCGAGATCTGCCAGCACGCCGTGCGCCTGCTGCTCGAGCGCATCGAGCACGGACACGCCAAGCCGACCCGCATCGTCGTGCGGCCCGAACTCGTCGTGCGCGACTCGGTTTGCCACAGATGACGACAGACTGACGCCCCGCGCGGGGTCACCCAATCCAAAATCGATCAGATTGAAAAACGATCCAAGGAGGTCGACGTGACTGCTTTGTCCAAAATCAGGGACGCTTTCGAAAAAGGCGAGGGGGTGCTGCGTCTCGCGCCCGTGTTCGTTCCCCGCCGCTTCTCGTCGGCCGGCCAGCGCCTGCGCCTGCATCCCGACGATTACTATGCGCTCGGCACGGCGCGCGGCTCGATCAAGGAGCGCTGGTTCTCCTCGGTGATCGCCGCCATGAACGGTCCGCTGGCGCCGGCCGACGAGGGCATGAGCTATGTCGACCCGACCGGGCGGATCGAGGACAGGTTCCTGTTCCGGGACGCCGTCGCCGAATTAGGCGCCGACATCATCGGGCCGGAACTCAAGGCCAAATACGGCACCTGGCCGATGTATTCGAAGTTCTTCGACTTCAACGCGCCGCTGTTCCTGCACCTGCATCTGCGCGAGGAGGACGCCCGCCGCGTCGGCCGCAAGGGCAAGCCGGAGGCCTATTACTTCCCGCCGCAGCTCAACAACCATCCGGGGCTCTTCCCACACACCTATTTCGGCTTCGACCCGGACATGACCAGGGACGAGGTGCGCGCCCGCCTCGCCCTCTACCGGCAGACCGACAACCGCGTCACCGAGCTTTCCCGCGCCTATCGCATCCAGCTCGGCACCGGCTGGTACACGCCGCCGGGCGTCGTCCACGCGCCGGGCTCCTATCTCACCTACGAGCCGCAGTGGAACAGCGACGTCAACTCCGTCTACGAGAACATCGTCAACCACGAGGTCTACCCCTACGAGTTCCTGGTCGAGAATTGCCCCGAGGAGAGCAAGGAGGACCTCGACTACGTCATGAGCCTGATGGACTGGGAGGCCAACGTCGACCCGTCCTACCGCAAGACCTATTTCCGGCCGCCGCTCGTTGCCTCGGAGAGCGAGCAGCACGTCGAGAAATGGGTCGTCTATGCCACCGGCTACATCGCCGCCAAGGAGCTGACGGTCCATCCGGGCGCCAGCGTCACCATCCGCGACGCGGCGGCCTACGGCTGCGTGCTCACCCAGGGTCACGGCAAGGTCGGCGTGTTCGACGCCGAGACCGCGACCATGCTGCGCTACGGCCAGTTGTCGGCCGACGAGTATTTCGTCAGCGAAAAGGCGGCCAGGGCCGGCCTGACCATCGTCAACCTCAGCAAGGTCGAGCCGCTGGTCATGCTCAAGCACTTCGGCCCCAACGCCGGCGATCCCTCGATCGGCTGAGCTTTTATCTACCCGAGAAACGCACCGGCTGGGTTCCGTGAGGGAATCCGGCCGCAGTCATTCGGCTCCGCGGAAGGATTACCTCAGCGCGGTGGCGTCGTAGCGGCCGGGCACCGGCTCAAGCGGCAGGCCCTCGACGACGAGGCGGTGGAGGGGCGTGCCGGGCTTGGGCTGCGTGAGGTCGGCGGCGGTGATCAGCTTGTCCTCGCCGGCGGCGCCGGGATCGTTCAGGAGCATGACGAGACCGCCGCCCGACACCTGCTGCATCAGGTTGGCGGTGGGGGCGGCGACGTTCAGGGCGGCGCCGAGGCTCTGCTGGACGTAGAAGGCGAGCTTGCGGGCGCCGGAGCGGGTGAAGCCGATGCCGTCCTTGAGGCGCAGTTGCCGCACCTGGCCGTCGAGGTCGGGGCCGCTCGCCACGAAGGCGCCGTTCTGCGAGAACGGCTCCCAGACGTCGATGTAGGTCGCTCCCTTTTCGCTCGCCTCGTCGCGGATGACGCCGTCGATATAGGTGACGTCGTTGGTCGCCTGCGGACTGGCGACCGGCACCAGGCCGACCCACTGGAAGGGCACGACATGCTCGCGCGTCACGCGCATCAATTCGTTGAGCCGGGCCTTGTAGATGGTCTCCCAGTCGGCCGAGGGAAAGTCGACGACGCGATCGGGCAATTCGATCGGCCGTCCGTCGGCGCGGCCGATCATGGCGACCACCGCGGCCGGCCGCGGCTTGTCGGCCAGGCGCTTTTCGAGGAAGGCCTTCCAGTCGATGTCCTCGGTGGAGGCGAGGCCGGCGTCGTCGATGGTCTTGGTCTCGACGCGGACGTCCGGCCGGTCGGCGAAGGCGACGTCGAGGCCGCGCCCGAGGTCGGCGGCCAGCCGGTCGCCGATCACCAGCACGACGCGGGCGTCGTCCTGCTTGGGGTTCTGCGGCTTGACGACGGCGGCCGGCGCCGGCGCCGCCTTGCGCTGCTGGCCGGCCGGCGGCACCTTGATGATGCGGGGGCCGACGGACGGCGGCGCGACCTGCTGCTCCTGGCGGCCGAGGCCGAACAGGCGCATCAGGAACGGCCGGTTGTCGGTTTGCTGCTGCTGCGGCGGCTGGGGCTGCGTCTTGAAGAACTGCGCCGACGCCGGCGTCGCCAGCCAGACGGCGGCGAGGATGACGACGGTCGACAGGCTTGCGCAGCGACGGAACACGGGAGACGGGCCTCCAGGCCGAAAGCTTCAGCCGTTTCGCAGCAGCGTCAGCAGTTCGAGCGACGCGTTGCCGGTGACGGCCAGGCCGCGCTGCGCCTCGAAGGCGCGGATGGCGGCGACGGTTTGCGGGCCGACCTTACCATCGATCTTCTCGAGAGGAAATCCGATGGCGTTGAGGCGGGACTGCAGCTCGGCGCGGCCGGCCTCGTCGAGCGGCGTGTAGCCGCGCGGCCAGGGCTTGACGAACGGGCCGCCGCCGGCCAGGCGATCGGCGAGATGGCCGACGCCGAGCGCGTAGGCGTTGGCGTTGTTGTAGCGCTTGATCGCCTGGAAGTTCCGGAGCGTCAGGAAGGCCGGGCCGCCGGGGCCGGCCGGCAGCAGCAGGGTGGCCTGATCGCCGGGGCGCGGGAAGGCACTGCCGGCGGCGCGGGTGAGCCCACGCGCCGTCCAGTCGGCGAGCGAGGCCGAGCGCCCTTCGAGCGAGCTGTCGAAGCCCGGCGGCAGCACCACCTCGTAGCCCCAGGTGGCGCCGGCCTGCCAGCCGGATTTCCTCAGATAGTTGGCGGTGGAGGCGAGCGCATCCGGCACCGAGGTCCAGATGTCGCGGCGGCCGTCGCCGTCGAAGTCGACGGCATAGGCGAGATAGGTGGTGGGAATGAACTGCGTCTGGCCCATGGCGCCGGCCCACGAGCCGGTCATGTGGCGGGCGTCGACGTCGTGATGCTCTAGGATGCGCAAGACGGCGTTGAGCTGCTGCCGGCCGTAGGCGGCGCGCGAGCCGCCGCGCCAGCCGAGCGTCGCCAGCGCCCGCACCACGTTCTTCACCTTGGTGGGGTCGCGCAGGATGGCGCCGTAGCTGCTCTCCATGCCCCAGATGGCGACGACGACATGGCGATCGACGCCATAGGTCGCCTCGATGCGGTCGAGCAATGCGCGGTGGCGCACCAGCATGTCGCGGCCGGTGGCGATGCGGCTTTCCGCCGCCATGTCGTCGAGATAGTCCCAGATGGCGCGCGAGAATTCCGGCTGGCTGGTCGCCTTGGCGAGCACGTCGTCGTCGGGGCCGACGCCGCGGAAGGCGGCGGCGAAGGTGGCGCGCGTGACGCCGCGCGCCTCGGCGGCCGGCCACTGGCTTTCGACGAAGGCGGTGAAGGCCGGCGGTATCGGACCGTCGGCGAGCGGCGGCAGGCCGGGCGCGCCCGAGGAAGCGAAGTCGTTGCCGAGGATGGCGCAGCCGGCGATGAGGGCGGCGAGCGACAGGGCGGCACCGCCTCGGGCGATCCGTGACATGTTCAGCATGACGCGCTCCTTTTTCCGGCCTGCATTGTCTTTTCAGAGACGAGACTTATGGTAAACGATCGGTTAAATTCCCTGGCGCTTCGGTGCCGACCGTCCGACTTTCGGACCTTTCGCAAAGGAATTTATTCGACCAGCCCCACATTTCCAAAATTAAACATTTTTCCGCTATTGATGGTCCCGCCCACGCGGCAGACGTCCAAACGTCCGGATCGTCACCCAAATTGCCGCTCAGGAGTGCTTCATGTCCAAACGCATTCGTAAAGCCGTCTTTCCCGTCGCCGGCCTCGGCACCCGTTTCCTGCCGGCCACCAAGGCCGTGCCGAAGGAGATGATGACCGTCGTCGACCGGCCGGCGCTCCAGTATGTCGTCGACGAGGCCAAGGCGGCCGGCATCGAGCATTTCGTCTTCGTCACCGGCCGCGGCAAGGAAGTGATCGAGAACCACTTCGACCTCGCCTACGAGCTGGAGGCGACGCTGATCGCCCGCAACAAGACGGCGGCGCTCGAAGAGCTGCGCGCCGAGCGCCCGGCCGCCGGCACCACCTCGTTCACCCGCCAGCAGGAGCCGCTCGGCCTCGGCCACGCCGTCTGGTGCGCCCGCGACATCGTCGGCGACGAACCTTTCGCCGTGCTGTTGCCCGACATGCTGATGAAGCACACGGTGCCCTGCCTGAAGAGCATGGTCGACGCCTACGAGGCGAGCGGCGGCAACGTCGTCAGCCTGGAGGAATGCGATCCGGCCCAGACCTCGTCCTACGGCATCGTCGCCCTCGGCAAGACGCTCGCCCCCGACGTGTTCGAGGTGACCGACATGGTCGAGAAGCCGAAGCCGGCCGACGCGCCGTCCAACTTCTACATTTCCGGCCGCTACATCCTGCAGCCGCGCATCTTCGAGCTGCTCGGCAACCAGGAGACGGGCGCCGGCGGCGAGATCCAGCTCACCGATTCCATGCTGCGGCTCGCCAGGGAGCAGGCCTTCTGCGGCGTGCGCTTTCGCGGCACCACCTTCGACACCGGCACCAAGCTCGGCTTCCTCAAGGCCAACATCGCCTACGGCAGCGAGCGCACCGATATCCATCCCGACATTGCGGGTGAGCTCAGGGCCGCTCTAGGTTAGCCTCAGTCGCCGGCGGCGGCTTCGGTTTGATGGCACATAGACAAAATAAAAGGGGGCGCTCCGGTTGGAGCGCCCCTTTCATCAAGGCTATGTAGCTGTTTCATATATATAATTTATTGTCATCCTCCGCGAAGGCGGAGGACCTCGGGCCGGAAAGGGCGCCCGGCCGATATCGGGCGCCCCTTCCGAATGACGTGTATGTCCAAGCCGGAACTGCCGGAGCAACCGGTCAGAACTTCAGCGCCTTGACCTGGCGCACCACCGGGATGGCCTTCACCTTGTCGAGCACTTCGGCCGGCACGTCGCCATCCACCTCGACGAGGCAGATGGCGTCGGCGCCCTGTTCGAGGCGGCCGAGGGCGAAGGTGGCGATGTTGATGCCGGCGTCGCCCAAGAGGCCGGCGAACTTGCCGATGAAGCCCGGCTTGTCCTCGTTGGTGACGTAGATCATCGACGGCGCGAACTCGGCGTCCATCTTGATGCCCTTGATCTCGACGATGCGCGGATGGCCGTCGGCGAACACCGTGCCGGCGATCGACCGCTCCTGGCGATCGGTGGTCAGCGTCAGGCGGATCAGGCTCTCGAAGTTGGCCGAGGCGTTGTTGCGCACCTCGGCGACGGCGATGCCGCGCTCCTTGGCCATCACCGGCGCCGACACCATGTTGACCGACTGCAACAGTGGCTTCAGCACGCCGGTGATCGCGGCGGCGCTGAGGGCGCGGATGTTCATGCCGGCGACTTCGCCCTCGTACTCGATGCGGATCGCCTTGAGGCCGGTCTCGGTGAGCTGGCCGGCGAACGAGCCCAGGAGCTCGGCGAGCTTGACGAACGGCGTCAGGCGCGGCGCCTCCTCGGCGGTGATCGAGGGCATGTTGAGGGCGTTGGAGACGGCGCCCTTCATCAGGTAGTCCGACATCTGCTCGGCGACCTGCAAGGCGACGTTCTCCTGCGCTTCCGTGGTGGAGGCGCCGAGATGCGGCGTGCAGACCACCTTCGGGTGGCCGAACAGCGGATGGGCGGTGGCCGGCTCGGTCTCGAACACGTCGAGGGCGGCGCCGGCGACGTGGCCGGAATCGAGCGCCGCCTTCAGGTCGGCCTCGACGATCAGGCCGCCGCGGGCGCAGTTGATGATGCGCACGCCCTTCTTCATCTTCAGGATGGCCGAGATGTCGATGATGTTGCGGGTCTTCTCGATCAGCGGCACGTGCAGCGTGATGAAGTCGGCGCGGCGGAACAGCTCGTCGAGCTCCACCTTCTCGACGCCGAGCTCGACGGCGCGCTCGTTCGACAGGAACGGATCATAGGCGATGACGCGCATCTTCAGGCCGACGGCGCGGTCGGCGACGATCGAGCCGATGTTGCCGCAGCCGATGACGCCGAGCGTCTTGTTGGTCAGCTCGACGCCCATGAAGCGGTTCTTCTCCCACTTGCCGGCATGCGTCGAGGCATTGGCCTCGGGAAGCTCGCGGGCCAGGGCGAACATCAGGGCGATGGCGTGCTCGGCGGTGGTGATCGAGTTGCCGAACGGCGTGTTCATGACGATGACGCCGCGCGCCGTGGCGGCGGGCACGTCGACGTTGTCGACGCCGATGCCGGCGCGGCCGATCACCTTGAGGTTCTTGGCGTTGGCCAAGAGCTTCTCGGTGACCTTGGTGGTCGAGCGGATGGCGAGGCCGTCGTAGTTGCCGATGATCTCGGCCAGCTTTTCCTTGTCCTTGCCGAGATCGGGCTGGTAGTCGACCTCGACGCCATGGTCCTTGAAGATCTGGACGGCGGTGGCGGACAGCTTGTCGGAAATGAGAACGCGAGGAGCCATGGGAGTCATCCTGGGTTGGATGGCGCCTATACCTTGTCCTTTCCCGCTCGTCGGAACGGAAAAACGAGACCGGTAGCGCCGGATGGAATGTCACTGCGGCTAAAGGATTTTCCCGCCCGATTGAGGGGAGGGTAGGAGGAGGCAAGCAATGGCTCGCCTCTCCGAGAAGTATAGATCAGGCGGCCTTGGCGAGCCCGGCCAGCGCCTTGTCGAAGGCCCAGTCGATCCAGGGCGTCAGGGCGGCGACGTCGGCGGTCTCGACGGTGGCGCCGCACCAGATCCTGAGGCCCGGAGGGGCGTCGCGGTAGGAGGCGATGTCGAAGGCGACGCCTTCCTTTTCGAGAAGGCCGGTCAGCGTCTTGACGAAGGCCTGCTGGCCCGCGATGTCGAGCGCGGCGACTTGCGGGTGGACGAAGCTCAGGCACACCGAGGTGTTGGAGCGGATCGCCTCGGTTTTCGCCAGGAAGGCGACCGACGGCGTCTTGGCGACCCAGTCGGCGATGGCCCTGGTGTTGGCGTCGGCGCGGGCGATCAGCGCCTCGAGGCCGCCGATGGCCTCGGCCCACTTCAGCGCGTCGATATAATCCTCGACGCAGATCATCGACGGCGTGTTGATGGTGTCGCCCTTGAAGATGCCCTCGATCAGCTTGCCGCCGGAGGTCAGGCGGAAGATCTTCGGCAGCGGCCAGGCCGGCTTGTAGGTTTCGAGCCGCTCGACGGCGCGCGGGGAGAGGATCAGGATGCCGTGGCCGCCCTCGCCGCCCAGCACCTTCTGCCAGGAGAAGGTGACGACGTCGAGCTTGTCGAAGGGCAGGGCCTGCGCGAAGGCGGCGGAGGTGGCGTCGCAGATGGTGAGGCCCTGGCGGTCGGCCGGGATCAGGTCGCCGTTCGGCACGCGCACGCCGGAGGTGGTGCCGTTCCAGGTGAACACCACGTCGCGGTCGAAATCGACCTTGGCGAAGTCGACGATGTCGCCGTAGGGCGCCTCGAAGACGCGGGCGTCGAGCTTCAACTGCTTGACGACGTCGGTCACCCAGCCGGCGCCGAAGGATTCCCAGGCCAGCATGTCGACAGGGCGGGCGCCCAAGAGCGACCACAGCGCCATCTCGACGGCACCGGTATCGGAAGCCGGCACGATGCCGATGCGATAATCGGCGGGAACGCGCAAAACCTGGCGCGTCAGGTCGATCGCCTCGGCGAGCTTGGTCTTGCCGATCTTGGCGCGGTGGGAGCGGCCGACCGGCGCCCCCGCGAGAGCCTCGACGGTCCATCCCGGGCGCTTGGCGCAGGGGCCGGAGGAAAAACGGGCATTAGCCGGCTTGAGAGCCGGCGCGGCGGTCGCGTCAGTCATGTAACTATCCTTTCAGATAGGCGCTCCTCGGTGGGGAGGAGTGTCCCGCCGCCTGAGCTATCGGAAAGGCCGTGCGCCGTCAAGCCGGCTCGACGCGGCTCGATTGGGAGTGTTGCCAAAAGACAAGCGGCGGGGAGACCTATGTCTTCCCGCCGCTGTCGCATGTTGAATTAGCCGGCTCGTCAGTTGAGATAATAGCGCAGGCCGAGGCGCACCTCGTGGGCGGCGATATCCTTGTAATCGGTGCGCGTCACGTTGCCGGAGCCATCGGTGACGGTGCCCGTCTTGGCATCGCCCAGGTTGAGGTAGCGGTAGCCGAGATCGAGGCTGAGGCGATCGCTGATCGGATATTCGACGCCGGCCATCACCGCCCAGGCGAAGTTCCACTTGCCCTCGCCCTTCGGGCCGTTGCCGGTGTTGGCATCGAGACCGCCGGACTTGACGTCGCTGGTCTTGAGGTAGGAGGCGCCGGCGCCGGCGCCGATATAGGGCTTCAGGCCATGGAAATCGCCGAGGTCGGCGTAGAGGTTGGCAAGCGCGCTGTAGGCGGTGATCTTGGCGCTTTCGCTGGCGTTCCAGGTGCCGCCGCCGCAGGGGGTGCTCACGCAGAACACCGAGCCCTTGAACTTGGCGGGCGTCTCGTAGTCGAGCGTCAGATCGGTGCGGAGATAATCGTTGAACTTGTAGCCGACACCGGCGCCGAAATCGGCCGCGCCGAGCATCTTCTCGTCGCGCATGTTGCCGTTGTTGCCGATGCTGCCCCAGCTCGGGTCGCTGAACGAGGCCTTGGGCGCCTGGTAGAATTTGTAGCCGATATCGCCACGCAGATACCAGCCGCCGACGGCCGGCAGCGGCATCGGCTCGGGCGCTTCGATGATCGGCGGGTATTCCGTCGGCATGTCGGCGGCGCTGGCCATGCCGGAGAAGGCCACGAGGCCGAATGTCGCAGCCATGGCCAGGGAGAGGTTCATTGTGAGACTGCGCATAAGTCGATCCTTCCGGAGAAGCATGATCGCGAGGCGGTGGGCCGCCGTTCATCATCGCTTTCGGATCGAGTATTAGGGCAAGTCGGTTAATCCGGACTTAACTACGTTGCTTAACCTTGATGATCCGTAAAATTGCGGAACTCTCTGGGATTGCTGACGAAAATGCCCCGGTAGCATTGCGCCGCCGGGGCAGGTCCGGAAACAAACCGACAAAAACGTCAAATGGCGGCGTTGCCGATGGCATCGACGATGTCGCCGACCGCCGCGGCGACGAGATCGGCGTTGTCGCCTTCGCCCATGACGCGGATCAGCGGTTCGGTGCCGGAGGCGCGGACGAGGATGCGGCCGCCGGCGCCGAGCCGGCCCTCGGCGGCGACGATCGCCGCCTTGACGCCGTCGTCCTCGAGCGGCTTGCCGCCCTTGAAGCGGACGTTCTTCAGAAGCTGCGGCACCGGGTCGAAGCGGTGGCAGACCTCGCTGACCGGCTTGCCGGAGCGCTTGACGACCGCCAGCACCTGCAGCGCGGCGACCAGGCCGTCGCCGGTGGTGGCGTAGTCGGACAGCACGATATGGCCGGACTGCTCGCCGCCGACGTTGTAGCCGCCCGCCCGCATCGCCTCGACGACGTAGCGGTCGCCGACCTTGGTGCGGACCAGCTCGAGGCCGATGCCCTGGAGGTAGCGTTCGAGGCCGAGGTTGGACATGACGGTGGCGACGAGGCCGGGCCGGGCGAGGCGGCCGTCCTCCTTGAAGGAAGCGGCGACCACGGCCATCAACTGATCGCCGTCGACCACCTGGCCCTTCTCGTCGATGATGATGACGCGGTCGGCGTCGCCGTCGAGGGCGATGCCGATGTCGGCCCTGACCTCGCGCACCTTCTCGGTGATGGCGGCGAGGCTGGTCGAGCCGCAGTCGCGGTTGATGTTGAGGCCGTTCGGCTCGACGCCGAGCGCCACCACCTCGGCGCCGAGCTCCCACAGCACCTCCGGGGCGACCTTGTAGGCGGCGCCGTTGGCGCAGTCGACCACCACGCGCAGGCCCTCGAAGGAGATGTGGCGGGAAAGGGTGCGCTTGGCCGATTCCACGTAGCGGGCGCGCTCGCCGTCGACGCGCTTGGCGCGGCCGAGATCGGCGGGGGCGGCGAGGCGGCCGGTGAAGTCGCCGTCCAGCATGTCCTCGATGGCCAGCTCCACCTCGTCGGACAGCTTGTAGCCGTCGGGGCCGAACAGCTTGATGCCGTTGTCGGCGAAGGGATTGTGCGAGGCGGAGATCATCACGCCGAGGTCGGCCCTGAGCGAGCGGGTCAGCATGGCGACGGCCGGCGTCGGCACCGGACCGGTCAGGAACACGTCGACGCCGACGGCTGTGAAGCCGGCGGTCAGCGCCGGCTCGATCATGTAGCCGGACAGGCGGGTGTCCTTGCCGATGACGACGCGGTGGCGGTGGTCGCCGCGATGGAAGGCGAGGCCGGCGGCCATGCCGACCTTGAGGGCGATTTCCGGCGTGATGGGCCAGCTGTTCGCCGTGCCGCGGATGCCGTCGGTCCCGAAAAATCTGCGTGCCATGTCGTTCGTCCGCGCTTTCCCTAAAAGGGGCGCCCCGGGCGCCTCGTTCTTTTTGCGGCCCGGATGATAAACGGCCGGTGAACGGCAGCGGGTCAAAAATTGTGAACGACTGTTACGGCTTGGCGGGTTCGATGCGAGAACTCAGCGTTCGGTCAGCTTCAGCTCGATGCGGCGGTTCTTGGCGTTGGCCTCGTCGCTGTCGCCCTCTTCGAGCGGCTGGAATTCGCCGAAGCCGGCGGCCACCAGGTGGTTGGGCGAGATGCCCTTGCCGATCAGGTACTTGACCACCGAGATGGCGCGCGCGGCGGAGAGCTCCCAGTTGTCGCGGAAGCGGCCGGTGCCGGAGAGCGGCCGGGCGTCGGTATGGCCGTCGACGCGCAGCACCCAGGCGATCTCCGGCGGGATCTGCCCTTCGAGCTGCAACACCGCCTCGGCCAGCTTGTCGAGCTCGCCCCGGCCGGCCGGGTTGACGTCGTCGTTGCCGGAATCGAACAGCACTTCCGACTGGAAGACGAAGCGGTCGCCGACCACGCGGATGTCGGAGCGCTGCGACAGGATCTCCCTGAGGCGCCCGAAGAAGTCGGAGCGGTAGCGGGCCAGTTCCTGCACGCGCTGGGCCAGCGCCACGTTGAGGCGGCGGCCGAGGTCGGCGATCTTGGCCGAGCTCTCGCGGTCGCGGGATTCGGAGGCGTTGAGGGCGTCCTCCAGGGCGGCGATCTGCCGCCTCAGCGCGGCGATCTGCTGGTTGAGCAGCTCGACCTGGGCGAGCGCCCGCTGGCTGACGCGCTTCTCGTCGGAGAGCTGCGAGCTCAGCGCCTCGGCCTTGCTGTCGGCGGCGTCGGCGGCGCCCGACTGGCTGGCGATCAGGCCCTGGAGGTTGTCGCGGGTGGCCAGCGCGTCCTTGAGGTTCGATTCCAGGAGCGCGACGTTGTCCTGCAGGTCGCGGTTGGAGGCGCGCTCCATGGCGAGCAGCTCGGTCAGCTCGGCGATCTGGGCGTTGAGGCGGCCGAGCACGGTGTCGCGGTCGGTGATCTGCTGGCTCAGGAAGAACTGGGCGAGAGAGAACACCGACAGCAGGAAGATGATCGACAGCACCAGCGTGGTGAGCATGTCGACGAAGGCCGGCCAGTAGTCCTGCTGGGTCGAAAACCTGCGGCGTCCGAGGGCCATGGTCGAACTCCCTCCTGCCTGTTCAGCCGCGGTCCGAACGCTCGACGGCGCCGGTCAGAAGCTCCAGCAACCGGCGGATTTCCTTCTGCTGCTCGCCCTGGCTCTCGGCCCAGGCGCGCACCAGTTGCTGCTCGGCGCGCATGTGCTGGACGAGGCCCTGGATGCCCTCGGCGAGGTTGGCCATCGCCTGGCTGGAGCGGGTGCCGGCGCCGCCGTCCTGGATCTGCTTGGAGAGGTGCTCGAGGGCGCCCCTGAGGTCGTCGATGTTCTGGGCGTCGCGGATGCTGGCGCCGACGTCGCCGGCCGAATCGAGCTCGGCCTGGGTGGACAGCCAGTCCTCGAGGTCGAGGTAGAAGCGGTTCTGCGCCTGCCCGGCCTGAAGGTCGAGGAAGCCGACGATCAGCGAGCCGGCAAGGCCGAACAGCGAGGACGAGAAGGCCGTGCCCATGCCGCCGAGCGGCGCCTGCAGGCCGCTTTTCAGATCCTCGAAGATGACGCTGGCCGTGCCGGAGCCGACGTCGAGGCCCTGGATGGTGGCGCCCACCGAATTGACGGTGGAGATCAGGCCGTAGAAGGTGCCCAGGAGGCCGAGGAACACCAGAAGGCCGGTCATGTAGCGGGAGATGTCGCGCGCCTCGTCGAGACGGGTGGCGATCGATTCGAGCAGCGAGCGCATGGCCGAGGCGGAGATCGCCCGCCGGCCGAGCCGGTCGCCGAGCAGCGTCGCCATCGGGGCGAGCAGCACCGGCTGCTTGCGCACTTCGAGGCCGGGCTCGCCGAAGCGGTAGGTGTTGACCCAGCGCACCTCGGCGAACAGGCGGATCACCTGGCGGAAGATCAGCAGGATGCCGACCAGCGCCACCGAGAAGATCAGGCCGTTGAGGCCGGGGTTGGCCATGAAGGCGGTCTTGAGCTGCCGCGACAGCAACAGGCCGACGAAGGCGGCGATGACCAGGAACACCGCCATCCGCCAGAGATACACCTGAGGGCTGGTGAGCTTGATACCGGACGCATCTTTGGCCATGGCTGTTCGCTTGCTCTTTCTGATCGCGGCGCACAGTAAACGCGATTTACGGCAAAAAGAGCAAGGTGCACGGCCGCTTCGCCCCAATTTTTCAGGGGAAGCCGCCCGGAGTCGCGGCGCGCGGCGGTCAGGCCTTCCTGAGCGTGGCGAGAAGCTGGGCGTGGATCGCCTCGTTGCCGGCCACCAGCGTGCGCGAGGCGTGCATGTCGTCCTTGCCGGCCTTGTCGGTGACGAAGCCGCCGGCCTCCTTGATCATCAGCCAGCCGGCCGAGGTGTCCCAGGCGTTGAGGTCGTCTTCCCAGAAGCCGTCGAGCTTGCCGGCGGCGACGTAGCAGAGGTCGAGGGCGGCCGAGCCGAGGCGGCGGATGCCGGCGCAGTTGGCCATCACCTGGCGCAGTTCGTTGAGATAGCGCGGGTGGTTGCCGCGGCCGAGATGCGGCACGCCGGTGCCGATCACGCATTCGGGCATGTCGCGGCGGGCCGAGACGCGCAGGCGGCGGTCGTTGACGAAGGCGCCGGCGCCGCGCTCGGCGGTGTAGAGCTCGTCGGTGGCCGGGTTGAAGACGACGCCGGCGATCGGCACGCCGTTGCGCTCCAGCGACACCGAGATCGAGAAGATCGGGATCGAGTGCAGGAAGTTGGCGGTGCCGTCCAGCGGGTCGACCACCCAGCGGTGCTGCTCGTCCTCGCCGGCCACCTCGCCGCGCTCCTCCATCAGGAAGCCGTAGCTGGGACGCACCCGCTTCAGCTCGTCGAACAGCACCTGCTCGGAGCGCCTGTCGGCGGCCGAGACGAAATCGCCCGGGCCTTTCATCGACACCTGCAGGTTCTCGACCTCGCCGAAATCGCGGGCAAGACCGCGCCCGGCCTTGCGGACGGCCTGGACCATGACGTTGAGGAGGGCGGAACGAGCCATTTTCTCGGGATCCTTCAGGGAAAAACGTTGGCTGCGTAGCCATCACAAACGGCCGCCGAGCGCAAGTGTTGGTTTTATTTTTTGCCTCAGTCGCCGGCGGGCCTCCGGCCCTTAGGCTTCCGCTCCGCTTTACGCCTTTCGGGGCTTCGCCACGAAAGGCCCGCTCCGCGCGGCGCCGCTTGGCGCCGGAAGCCGCTGGTCGCGGCTTCGGGTCTTGATTTTGGCCTCAATCGCCGGCGGGCCTCCGGCCCTTAGGCTCTCGCGCTCCGCGCGGGCGCCGCTTGGCGCCGGAAGCCGCTAATGCGGCTTCGGGTCTTGATTTTGGCCTCAGTCGCCGGCGGGCCTCCGGCCCTTGGCTTTCGCGCTCCGCGCGGGCGCCGCTTGGCGCCGGAAGCCGCTAGTGCGGCTTCGGGAGCAATTGCCTGCGAACTGGTAGGAGATCGATATCGGTGGGCCGCTCCATTCTGCCCGAGGTCCTACGCCTTCGCGTAGGATGACAATTTATGGATAGGTTATGTACCTGTTTCCTATATATAATTCTGTCATCCTACGCGAAGGCGTAGGACCTCGGGCAGGAAAGGGCGAGGGGGAAATATAGGGCTCCGTCTTGCGGCGCCGTTCAGTTGCCGGCGTCGACGCCGGGCAGGTTGGGGGGCTGTTCCTCCGCCTTCGCTGCCTCCGGCGCCAGAGTCTGTTCGAGCCAGTCGTCGGTGAGGCCGGCCGCCTTGGCGTAGCTGTACCAGTGGCGGGCAATGTCGAGATCGCGCGGCACGCCCTCGCCGGCCACGTAGAGGCGGGCGAGGCGGCTCTGGGCCACCGGGTTGCCGGCCTCGGCCGCCACCTTGAACCAGGCGGCGGCGATCTTCTGGTCGCGGACGACGCCGGTGCCGTTGAACATCATGATGGCATATTCGACCTCGGCGGCGACGTGGCCGGCGCGCGCCGCCTCGCCCATCAGCCGCGCCGCTTCCGCCTCGTTCTTCGGCACGCCCTGGCCCTCGCGGTTGAGGGCGGCGAGCGCGTAGACGGCGTCGATGTTGCCCTCGTCGGCGGCCGCCTTGAACAGGGCGGCGGCGCGGCCATAGTCGAGAATGCCGGAGGACGGGTCGATGCAGAGAAGGCCCAGCCAGTAGTTGGCTTCGACGACGCCCTTGCCGAGCGCCTCTTCGAGATAGTTCGCCGCCTTCTTCTTGTCGACCGGCATGCCGACGCCGAGCGCGGCGAGGTTGGCGAGCTCGACGAGGGCCTGCGGATCGCCATTGTTGGCGGCGAGCCGGTACCAGATGATCGCCTCGTCCGGCTTCCTCGGCAGGCCCAGGCCGTTGGCGTAGAGATAGCCGATCAGGCTCTGCGCCTTGGCGTCGCCCAGCTTGGCGCGCTCGACGGCGATCTCGAAGGCGGTGAGGTAATAGCCGCGCTGGAAGGCGCCGAAGGCGTAGTCGATCTTGTCGTTGTCGGGCAGCGACTTGAGCAGGTCGGGAACCGCCGGCGCCGCCGTCGTCGCCGGTGGCGGCTCGGGCTTCGGCGGCGGCGTCGATTCGACCGCTGCCGCCGGCGCGGCGAGGAGGATGAAGCCGATCGCGGCGGCGAGACGGGCGGCGCGGACTTCAGGCGGCATCGGCATCGCGGTTTCGGCTCTGTTGGGATCGATCGTCCGAGGCAGCGTTAGCGGCCAAGTTGGCCGGGATTGCGGCGGCTATTCATTGTCCGGGACGTCTTGGGCGACGCGGTCGAGGATGGCGTTGGCCTCGGCGATGGCGGCGGCCGGTCCGTCGGGGTGCTCCCAGACGGCGGCGCGGACGGCGACGAAGTCGGCGCCGGTGCGGGCGCAGGTCTCGACCGAGGCCATGGAGCGGCCGGACAGCAGCACGGAGGGCGGCTCGAACAGCTCGGCCCACCAGGCGCCGAGATCGATGGTCTTGCGGTGCGCCTCCTCGCCTTCCTCGAGGTCGAGGAGGCCGAAGAAGATGTAGTCGGCGCCGGCCTCGCCGGCTTCCATCGCCTCGTGGCGGGCGCGCAGGTTGCCGGCGCCGACGATGGATTTCGGCTGCAACGCCTCGATCGCCTCCTTCAGCGCCGTCTCGCCCGCCTCGATGTGGATGCCGTCGGCGCGGGCGCGGCCCATGACGCGGCTGTTGCCGGAGACGAGCGCGGCGACGTCGTGCTTCTGGGCGATCGGCACCAGCGCCTCGGCGATCGCCTGGAGGTCGTTTTCCGTGACGGCGTCGGGGGCGATCAGCAGCGAGGCGACGTCGCCGGCGGCCAGCGCCGCTTCGAGCTTGGGCGCGAAAGTGGCGGCATCGACGACGCGGGGCGTGATCAGGAACAGGCGGGCGCGCAACTTGACCTCCGAGAAAGGAAAGCCCCGTGCCCCAGGTTTTCCCGGAGCACGGGGCGCTTCATATCACAAACCTGGCTGACAAACAGGCTTTAGCCCTCAAGCGCCTTGACGCCCGGCAGCTCCTTGCCTTCCATCCATTCCAGGAAGGCGCCGCCGGCTGTCGAGATGTAGGTGAAGTCGTCGGCCGCGCCGGCGTGGTTGAGCGCCGAGACGGTGTCGCCGCCACCGGCGACCGTCAGGAGCTTGCCGGCCTTGGTGGCGGCGGCGGCATACTGGGCGGCGGCCACGGTGGCCTTGTCGAACGGCTCGATCTCGAAGGCGCCGAGCGGGCCGTTCCAGACCAGCGTCTTGGCCTTGTCGATGGCGGCCTTGACGGCGTCGATCGACTTCGGGCCGGCGTCGAGGATCATGGCGTCGGCCGGAACGGCGTTGACGGACACCACCTCGTTGGCGGCGCCGGCCTTGAACTCGCGGGCGATGACGGCGTCGACCGGCAGCACGATCTCGCACTTGGTCTCCTTGGCCTTGGCCAGGATGCGCTTGGCGGTGTCGGCGAGGTCGTGCTCGCAGAGCGACTTGCCGACGTTGACGCCCTGGGCGGCCAGGAAGGTGTTGGCCATGCCGCCGCCGATCACCAGGATGTCGACCTTGGCGACGAGGTTTTCCAAGAGGTCGATCTTGGTCGACACCTTGGCGCCGCCGACCACGGCGAGCACCGGGCGCTTCGGCGTGCCGAGGGCGGCGCCGAGAGCGGTCAGCTCGGCCTGCATGGTGCGGCCGGCATAGGCCGGCAGCTTGTGGGCGAGGCCTTCGGTCGAGGCATGCGCCCGGTGGGCGGCCGAGAAGGCGTCGTTGACGTAGAGGTCGCCGAGCTTGGCGAGGGCGTCGACCAGCGCCGGGTCGTTCTTCTCCTCGCCCTTGTAGTAGCGGGTGTTCTCGAGCAGCAGGATGTCGCCGTTGGAGAGGGCGGCGATGGCCTTCTCGGCCACGTCGCCGATGCAGTCGTCGGCGAAGGCGACCGGCTTGCCGATGGCCTTGGCCAGCGGGGCGACGATCGGCTTCAGGCTGTCCTCGGCCTTGCGCTCGCCCTTCGGGCGGCCGAAGTGGGCCAGGAGGACGACCTTGGCGCCCTTGTCGGCGAGGTCGCGAATGGTCGGAACGATGCGGTCGATGCGGGTGGTGTCGGTGACGACGCCGTTCTCGATGGGAACGTTGAGGTCGACGCGGACGAGGGCGCGTTTGCCGGCGACGTCGGCGTCATCGATGGTCTTGAAGCTGCTCATGGTGGGTCCTCGCTTCATGCGCCGCCGCTCCGGTGTCGCGCGGGGCCGCGCTTGCGGCGGAAGGGCGGTCTGCCGCGGTAAGAGCGGTCGAGCCCGCCCTCCGGCGGGACCCCGTCGTGGGGGTCGTCCGGAGAGCGGGCCCTGACCTGTTCGTTCTGGCTCAGAGGGTCTTGCCGATGGCGACGGCGGTGTCGGCCATGCGGTTGGAGAAGCCCCACTCGTTGTCGTACCAGGAGAGGATGCGGACGAGCGAGCCGTCCATCACCTTGGTCTGGTCGAGGTGGAA
>NZ_NQVN01000027.1 GCF_002770725.1 Pleomorphomonas carboxyditropha
CAAGGGGCCATTACGAGAGGTCTATCAACGCCTTGTCCAAAACGGAAAAAAGCCAATCGTCGCCATCGGAGCTCTCATGAGAAAGATCATCGTCATCCTCAATGCAAAACTGAGAGACCTCAACGCAAAACAGAGTTGATGACAGCTTTATATGAGGATGATAGCTTTATATATGAGGAACAAAGGGATAGGTCGGGCACACTGGTACCGGAGGCAAATTTCCGGGCACGCTGATTTCCGGGCACGCTGGCGCAATATTTCCGGTCCCGCATGGGCGGGATTATGCCATTTCAATTGCCTGATGAACATTGCCGCCGCTTTCCAAGCGGCGTTTCTCAAGCTGGCCCGGGAATTTGCCCCGGATACGTGGTCAGGCCGAGGTGCGCAGCATGATCTCGGCGTTGAGCAGCACGCGCTCGTTCGGCTGCGGCTCGACGTCCTCGTCGAAGCGGGCGTTGATCTTGTGCAGCAGCAGCTCGATGGCGATGCGGCCGATCTCGTTGTAGTTCTGCGCCACCGTGGTCAGCGGCGGGCAGGTGTAGCGCGACAGCGGGTGGTCGTCGTGGCCGGCGATGCGCAGGTCGCAATCGTCGCCGCGGCCGACCTTGAGGCCGGCTTGGTAGGCGGCGGCCAGCACGCCGAAGGCGATGCGGTCGTTGGCGCAGAGCACGGTGCGCGTCGGAAAGCCGCCCTCGCCCAGCATGCGGACCGCCTCGGTGAAGCCGAAGCGCTCGAAATCCCAGGAGGTATCCGGCAGCGTCGCCACGTAGCGCGGCTCCAGCTTCAGCGCCTCCATGGCGAGGCGATAGGCCTCCCGGCGCTCGGTGGCGTTGCGGTTGACCGAGGGCATGCCGAAATAGCAGGGCGCGTCGCCCGAGCGCGACAGGTAGTCGACGATCAGGCGGAAGCTCTGGCGGTTGTTGGTGCCGACGAAGGCCGAGGCGGCGTCGAGCTGCGAGTCGACGTAGATCAGCGGGATGCTGGCGCCGAGCCGGGCCAGCTTGTCGTGATGCGACTGCACGCCGAGCGGCGCGATGACGACACCGGCGACGTTCATCGCCTTGAAGGTCTCGATCGCCCGCTCCTCCAGCTTCGGCTTGCCGTCCGACGACAGCACGAAGGCGAGATAGCCCGCTTCCTCGGCCAGCACCTCGATGCGGCGGGTCAGCGCCATGTAGAACACGTCGGTCGAGTTGGGAATGATGATGCCGAGGATATTGGTGCGCCGGCGGTTGAGGTTGACGGCGAACAGATTGGGCCGGAAGCCGGATTCCCGGATCGCCTTCTCGATGGCTTCCCGCGTCTGGCGGCGGACGGAATTGGGATCGTTGAAATAGCGGGAGACGGTTGGCCGAGACAGTCCGACATAATCGGAAAACTCTTCCATCGTTCGGATCGTCGTGGTCACTCTGCCATCCCCGTTCCACCCACAACCGGAGCACCACGGCCATTGTAGATGCTTCCATGGCGGGACGCCAATCGGCAGATTGCCGCCCAAAGGCCGGCAAGGCCAAGTGCGCTTCTCGACTGGCGAATTTCGCAGCCGGCATTTCTTGCGTCAAGTTCTAATTTTCCGCATGTAAAAAACATGCCGGCTGAATTTGAGGCGTCCTCACCGGGGAAATGCGGCGGATGCGGGCATGCCCGTCTCAGGGCATGGCGAGGGAGAAAGCCCGGAAGAAAGTCCGGCCCTCCGTCGCCACGTGCCAAAAAACTTATGATCCCTGGACGCCTTTTCGGCGCAAAGCCATTCCACGAAATTCGCTCGCGCCGCACTTGCTTTGCGTTTCTTGCGCCTTTCGCCGCATCTATTCCCGTTCCGCATCGATTTCGATCCGAAATTTGCATTGGACGCATTTATGGCGGGCTTTTAGGCTGACTGCGTTTTCAGCAAAGAGAGTTGGCGGCATGTCCGTCCTGAAGTCCGGAACGCTCAGCCAGGAGCGCATCGTTTTCCTGTTCGCCATCGTGCTGTTCGCCGCCTACGCCGTCCTTCTCGACGGCTTTCTGGCGCCGAACAACCTGGTGGCGATCCTGCGCTCGGTATCGGTGCTGGGCATCCTCGCCGTCGGCATGGGCGTCGTGGTGATCGGCCGCGGCATCGACCTCTCGATGGTGGCGGTGATGGCCATGGCCACCGCCTGGCAGCTCGCCATGATGAACGCCGGCACCTCGCCGCTCATCGCCACGTCCATCGTGCTGGCCGGCGTGGTGGCGGTCGGCATCATCAACGGCCTGCTGATCGCCTATGCCGAGGTGCCGCCGGTGTTCGCCACGCTGGCCACCGCCAGCTTCGTGTTCGGCCTCGTCCGATCGCGCTTCATCGTGCAGGACGCCATACCGGTGCCGCCGTCGGCGTCGTTCATCCTGGAGTTCGGGCAGGCGCGGCTCGCCCACATGCCGATCGAGGTGGTGATGTTCGCCGTCGCCGCCTTCCTGAGCTTCCTGACGCTGCGCTTCACCAAGTTCGGCCGCTACGTCTACTACATGGGCGACAACTTCGAGGCCGCCCGCACCATGGGCATCCCGGTGCGGCCGATGGTGATCGGCCAGTATGTGGTGTCGGCGCTGATCGCCTGGCTGGCCGGCCTGATCACCGCCGCCGGCCTGCAGTCGATCAACACCCGCGTTGTCAACTCGACGCTGCTCTACGACGTGATCCTCGTCGTGGTGATCGGCGGCATCGGCCTCTCGGGCGGCAAGGGCGGCATGCGCAACGTCGTCATCGGCGCCCTCCTCATCGGCATCATGCTGAACGGCATGACCATCCTCGACCTGCCGAACATCTACCAGAACCTCATCAAGGCGACGATCCTGCTCGTCGCCCTCATCGTCGACAGCCGCCTCAACCCGCGCGACGAGCAGGTCGGGCAGCAGGGAGACATCTGATCCGCTTCCGGCGGCCGCAGCGCGATGCGGCCACCGGAAAGGGGACGGGAATTGGAAATCCATCGCTTGGCTCGAGGGGGGCGAAGCGATGCACTCACCGGGTCGGAACCCCTTGAAAAGGAACCACTCATGACCATCAAGACAACGCTGGCGCTTGCCGCTGCCCTCTGCCTCGCCACCCTGCCCGCATTCGCCCAGGAAACCGGCGACCCCGGCCCGGCCTACGTCCAGCAGTCGCTCGCCGGCAAGAAGGTGGTACTGATCCCGCTCGCCCTCGGCTTCGACCTGGCGCAGGGCTGGAACCACTATATCGGCACCGAAGTGCGCGGCTTCGGCGGCGTCTGGGAAACCCGCGATCCCAACTGGGACACGGCGGCCGGCGCCCAGGCGATCACCGATCTGATCTCCTCGGCCGACAAGCCGGCGGCGATCCTCGTCCATACGCCCGACCTCACCTCCTATTCCAGGCTGTTCAAGCGGGCGCAGGACGCCGGCATCTTCGTGATCCAGGTCGACAACCGCTCCAACTTCGCCTCCGACGCCTTCGTCGGCTCCAACTGGGAGACGCTCGGCGAGCTCGAGGCCAAGGCGGCCGTGGCGGCCTGCGGCGAGGGCTCGTCGAAGAAGATCGGCCTCATCCAGGGCGACCAGGTCAACTCGTCGTCGCTCGACCAGTATGCCGGCATCGCCAAGGTGCTGAAGGATCATCCGGACTTCGAGATCGTCGGCGCGCCGGACAGCAACTGGGACGTCACCACCGCCCGCAACGTGGCGACGACGTTGCTGCAGCAGCATCCGGAAGTGTGCTCGATCATCGACTTCTGGGACAACACGGCCGCCGGCACCGCCGCCGCCATCCGCGACGCCGGCCTCACCGACAAGGTCAAGCTGGTGACCACCGGCGGCGGCGAGGAGCTCGACTGCAAGGCGCTGGAGGACGGCACCTTCCACGCCGTGGTCATGACCGACGTCAAGGGCCAGTCGCGCGACATCTCGGCGCTCCTGAAGTTCCTGCTCCAGTCCGGCCTCAAGCCCGGCCAGGCCAAGAGCTGGATCTATACGCTGGAGACCGCCACCACCAAGGCCGATCTCAAGCCCGGCACCTGCTGGAGCCTCAAGGACGTGCAGGCCGCCGAGGCGGCGCTCGCCAAGTAAGGCACGCACGGCGGTCCTCCCTGTTCGAGCCGGGGACCCACGCGCGTCAACGAGGAGGCGGCCGAGCCAGCGGCCGCCTCCATCCGTCGTCCCGGATGGCGGACGCGGACCATTCCGATCCGGCCATGGGCCGGCCGATCGATCAGGTGGAAGTCTCCATGCGCCTACCCGAGAGCCTGTCGCGCCTCATCTACAACGCGATCCCCTCCCACCTCGTCGGCGAAATCCTCACCAAGCGCTGGGCCGACAACCTCGTGCCCTTCCTGCTGCTCGCCGCCGTGATCGCCATCTTCGGCACGGCGATCAACGGCTTCTTCGCGCCGGCCAGCCTGCTCGACACGACGCGCCAGCTCGGCGAGTTCCTGATCGTCGTCATCGGCCTGACCATCGTCATGCTGGGCGGCGGCATCGACCTGTCGGTCGGCTCGATCTACGCCCTGTCCGTGTTCATGTCGGTGGTCGGCATCTATCTCTGGGAACTGCCGGCCTCGCTCGCCCTCGTCCTGGCGATCGCCACCGGCGGCCTGTGCGGCGCCTTCAACGGCGTGCTGATCGGCTACCTGCGCCTGCGCGCCTTCCTGACGACGCTGGTCACCCTGATCATGGGCCGGTCGCTCTACGACATCCTGATCATCGCCTGGGGCAGAGAACTTCAGATGTCGCCGGTCCTCAACGACCGGTTCGACTATATCGGCACCGGTTCGCTCGGCGGCCTGCCGGTGTCGATCCTGATCGCCGGCGTCTTCGCCCTGCTCGCCCACGTGCTGCTCAGCCGCTCGCGGCTCGGCTGGCATATCTCCGCCGTCGGCGGCTCGCGGCGCTCGGCCTACAACGCCGGCATTCCGGTGCGCCGCACGGTGTTCCTCACCTACGTCATCTCCGGCCTCAGCGCCGGCATCGCCGGCTTCCTGTTCGCCGCCCGCCTGTCGGGCGCCGGTCCCGGCACCGGCTCGGGCCTCGAACTCGCCGCGCTGACCGCCGCCGTGGTCGGCGGCAATTCGCTGGGCGGCGGCCGCGGTTCGATCGCCAAGGGGCTGATGGGCGCCGTCGCCGTGCTGACCATGACCAACGGCCTGATCCGCCTCGGCTACGGCACCGGCTCCAACCAACTGGTGCTCGGCTTCATGCTGGCCTTCGCCGTGGTGCTCGACATCCGCTGGGCGAAGAACCGGCACAAGGTGTTGGCCGAGGTCTACGTGGCGCCCGTCCATCACCGGATGAGCGGCGACGAATCGGCGCTGCCGAACGGCGGCGGCGCCTATGCGCTCAACGATCGCCTGTCGGACGCCTCCCCGATCGCCCTCGGCGAGGTGGAGGGACCAGAGGACGTCATCCTCGACGAGGACGGCAACCTCTATGCCGGCACCCGCCACGGCGAGATCGTCCGCTGGTTCGCGCCCGACTACCGGCGCTCGGAAGTGTTCGCCCATATCGGCGGCTTCCCGCTCGGCCTCGCCATGGACCACGACGGCGCCATCAAGACCTGCGTCGGCGCCATGGGCCTCTATTCCATCGCCAAGGACGGCGAGGTGACGCGGCTGTCCACCGAGACCAACCGCTCGTGGGCCTCGGTGGTCGACGACGCCCGCCTGCGCGACCCCAACGACTGCGACATCGGTCCGGACGGCCGCATCTGGTTCACCGATTCCACCACCCGCTACGACGCCCACGACTGGGTGCTCGATTCCATCGAGAGCCGGCCGACCGGCCGCCTGCTGGTCTACGACCCGAAGACCGGCAAGACGAAGACGGTGCGCGACGGCCTGCGCTATGCCAACGGCGTCTGCCTTGCCCATGACGGCCGCTCGATCCTGATCGCCGAGAGCTGGGCCTGCTCGGTGCACCGCTACTGGATCGACGGACCGAAGGCCGGCAGCATGGAATGCCTGATCGCCGACATGCCCGGCTATCCCGACAACATCAACCGCGCCTCCGACGGCTGCTACTGGATGGCCTGGCTCGGCGTGCGCACGCCGACCTTCGACCTGTCGCTGCGCCATCCCGGCTTCCGCAAGCGGATGACCCGCCGCCTGCCGGGCGACGACTGGCTGTTTCCCAACATCAACACCGGCGGCGTCATCAAGTTCGACGAGACCGGCCGCATCGTCGGCACGCTCGGCGACCTCACCGGCAAGAGCCATCCGATGGTCACCTCGATGCGCGAGCACAAGGGCGAGCTGTTCGTCGGCGGCATCCTCAACAACCGCATCGGCCGGTTCAGGATTCCCGGCGCCGATTCGGAATGGACCAGCTGGAAGTCCTATTGGAGCGGCAAGACGCCCCCCGTCGCTGAAGGCGACCCGAGCCAAGCGGCGAGGCGGCGCGACAGCGCCGAAACCGCCCTTCCCGAAGGGAGGGCCTAGGATATGTGGTGGGACGCTCTTCTCGACCCCTTCCGCGGCAAGGCCGTCACCATCCCGCCGATGGACGGCGCCTTCCGGCCCAACACGCTTCTGGAAACCGCCGAAACCTTCGCCGAGGCGGCGCACCCGGAGGCGCTGCTCGTTCACGAGGGGCGGCTGCTGGTCGCCTCCGGCGCCGACCTTCTCGCCTTCCCATTGGAGGGTGGCGCGCCGGTGCCGCTCCATCGCTTCGAGACCCCGATCTCGGCCTTGGCGGCCTTTCCGGACGGCGGCCTCGCCATTGCGCTGGTGGCCGGTGAGGTGCGCATCCTTGGCGGCCGCTTCGATGGGCGCGTCGTCACCGAGGTGGCCGGCCGCCGCGTTCACGCGCCGACGGCTCTCGCGACGGTCGGCGACGGCGTCCTTTATGTTGCCGACGGGTCGGCGCGTTTTTCCGCCGACGACTGGCAGAGCGACCTGATGGCGCACGGGGCGAGCGGCGCCGTGCTGCGGCTCGATCTTGTCGAGGGCGACGGCCGGATCGTCGCCGACGGCCTCGCCTGGCCGGCCGGCCTTCTCGTCGAGCCCGACCGGTCGCTGATCGTGTCGGAAGCCTCGCGCCATCGGCTGGTGCGCATCACCGGCGACGGCCGATCGAAGCCGCAGCCCGTCCTTGCCAATCTGCCCGGCTACCCGGCCCGGCTGACGCGGGCGGCCGGCGGCGGCGCCTGGCTGGCGCTGATGGCGCCGCGCAACCGCCTCGTCGAGCTGGTGCTGAGCGAGCGCGCCTATCGCGAGGACATGATGGCCGGCATTGCGCGCGACCTGTGGATCGCGCCGCAGATGAGCTCGGGCAATTCCTTCCTCGAACCGCTGCAATGCGGCGGCGTCGTCACCATGGGCGTGCGCAAGCCCTGGGCGCCGGGCCGTTCCTACGGCCTGATCGCCCGGCTCGACGACCGTTTCCGGCCGGTATCGAGCCTGCACAGCCGGGCCGACGGCCGCCGGCACGGCATCAAGGACATGGCGGAAATCGGCGGCGTGCTGTTCGCCGCCTCGCGGGGCGGCAACGCCGTGCTCGAAATCGAGACAGGTGCGGCATGACGCTGATCGAGACGCGCGCCCTTTCCAAGAGCTATCGCGGCAACCTCGCCGTCGACGCCGTCGATTTCGACATCGCCGAGGGTGAGGTGCACGCCCTTCTCGGCGAGAACGGCGCCGGCAAGTCGACGCTGACCAAGATGATCGCCGGTGTGGTGCCGCCGTCGTCGGGCGACATACTGCTGGACGGCCAGCCGCTCGGCTTCGAGGGGCCGGCCGATGCGCTGAGGCAGGGCATCGCCATGGTGTTCCAGGAGACCTCGCTGGTGCCGTCGATGACGGTGGCGCAGAACCTCTATCTCGGCGACGAGAAATTCCTGAACCGGCTGCGCGGCGTCGCCATCTCGGCGCAGCAGTTCCTGCAATCGCTCAACTTCACCGTCGATCCGACGGCGACGGTGGCCACCCTCGGCGCCGCCAAGCGGCAGATGGTGGAGATCGCCCGCGCCGTGCGCCTCAAGGCGCGGGTCATCATCTTCGACGAGCCAACGGCGACGCTGACGCCCGAGGAGAAGCGGCATTTCTTCGCCCTCGTCCGCCGGCTCAAGGAACGCAAGGTGGCGGTGATCTTCATCAGCCATGCCCTCGAAGAGGCGCTGGAGATTTCCGACCGCATCACGGTGATGCGCGACGGCGCCCGCGTCGTCACCGACGTCACCGCCAACTTCACCCGCGAGACCATCGTCCGCGCCATGGTCGGCCGGACGCTCCTCGGCGGCGAGGCGGCGCGCAAGACGGCCGTCCGCCCGGCCGGCGACAAGGTGCTGTCGGTGCAGGACCTTTCGATGGGCGCCATCGTCAAGAACACGTCGTTCTCGGTGTTCGCCGGCCAGATCACCGGCCTGTTCGGCCTGGTCGGCTCCGGCCGCACCGAGACGGCCAAGATCGTCGCCGGCGTGATGAAGCGCGACTTCAACCGCGGCGGCGAGGTGGCGCTCGACGGCCGGCCGGTGCGCTACAACACGCCGCGGCCGGCGATGCGCGACGGCATCGTCTACGTCACCGAGGACAGGAAGCTCGAAGGCTTCTTCGAGACCATGTCGATCGCCGAGAACCTCTATTCGGGCCACCTCGCCGCCGGCCAGAACAGGCTGCCGGTGGTCAGCCGCGCCGAGATGACCCGCCTTGCCGAGAGCTGGAGCCGGACGCTCAGCATTCGCGCCATCAACCCGGATGCCCGCGTCGTCGAGCTCAGCGGCGGCAACCAGCAGAAGGTGGTGATCGGCAAGGGCCTGGTGCAGCGCCCGCGCCTCGTCATCTTCGACGAGCCGACGCGCGGCGTCGACGTGGCGGCGATCGCCGAGATCCATCACCTGATCGAGAAGCTCGCCGACGACGGCCTCGCGGTGGTGGTGATCTCCTCCTACCTGCCGGAAATCCTGAAACTCTCCGACCGCATCCTGGTCTGTCGCCAGGGCCGCGTGGTCGAGGAATTTTCCCCGCTGGATGCCAGCGAGGAGCGCATCATGTACGCTTCCGTCCATTGATGGGAAAGCGCAACGACAAGAGGAAAGCCAAGACCATGCCGCATATCTGGACCTATTACCACGGCGCCTGGCACGAGGGCGACGTTCGCGTGCTCGGTGCCAATTCGCACGCCACCTGGCTGGGATCGCTGGTGTTCGACGGCGCCCGCGCCTTCGAGGGCGTCTCCCCCGACCTCGACCTGCACGCGGCGCGCGTCAACCAGTCGGCCAGGAACCTCGGCCTAGAACCGACGCTCAGCGACGCCGACATCATCGGCCTGACGCAGGACGGCCTCAAGAAGTTCGGCCCCAATCCCGCCGTCTACATCCGGCCGATGTACTGGGCCGAGGAAGGCGACGCGTCGGTGGTGGCCGCCGATCCCGCCTCGACCGACTTCGCGCTCTGCCTCGAGCAAATGCCGATGGTCGAGCCGACGGGCTTCACCATCACCACGACGCGGTTCCGCCGGCCGACGGTGGAGTGCATGCCGACCAACGCCAAGGCGGCCTGCCTCTACCCCAACAACGCCCGCATGATCCGCGAGGCGCACGCCAAGGGCTTCCACAACGCGCTGGTGCAGGATTTCGCCGGCAACGTCGCGGAACTGGCCACCGCCAACGTCTTCCTGGTGAAGGACGGCGAATATTTCACGCCGGTGCCGAACGGCACCTTCCTCGCCGGCATCACCCGCAAGCGCGTCATCGGCCTGCTGCGCGAAGCCGGCGAGACGGTCCACGAGATCACCCTGTCGGTCGACGACTTCCGCGCCGCCGACGAAATCTTCTCGACCGGCAACATCTCCAAGGTGGTGCCGGTGATCGGCTTCGACGACAAGGCGCTTGTCTTCGGCCCCAAGGGCCGCAAGGCGCGCGAGCTCTACTGGGCCTGGGCCCACCGCTGAGGATTGATCATGACGACCGTGAAACTCTGGACCGACGCCGAGGTCGAGGCCGATCCGCGCGTCAAGGCGGTGTTCGACGACATCCGCGCCACCCGCAAGTCGGACTTCGTCAACAACTTCTGGCGCGGCCTCGCCAACCAGCCGCAGCTTCTCGAACGCACCTGGGCCAGCCTCAAGGAGGTGATGGTGGCGCCGGGCGAGCTGTCGCCGGTGGTCAAGGAGATGATCTACGTCGCCGTCTCCACGGTGAACGGCTGCAGCTACTGCATCCACTCGCATACGGCGCAGGCCAAGGCCAAGGGCATGACCGAGGGCATGCACGCCGAACTGCTGTCGGTCATCGGCATGGCGTCGGAGACCAACGCCATCGTGCAGGCGCTGCAAATCCCGGTCGATCCGGAATTCCAGGCCTGACGGGGTAGCCAGAATGTCGAAAGCCATGCTGCTCGGCGCACCCGGCGGTCCGGAGGCGCTGAGCTGGGAGGAGGTTGCCGACCGCGCGCCGGCGGCCGGCGAAGCCGCCGTGCGCCATACCGCCGTCGGCGTCAACTTCATCGATACCTACTATCGCTCCGGCCTCTACGCCTGGCCAGAGGCGCCGCTGGTCGTCGGCGCCGAGGCGGCCGGCGTGGTGGAGAGCGTCGGGCCGGGCGTCGAGGGACTGAAGGCCGGCGACCGGGTCGCCTACACGACGCCGCTCGGCGCCTACCGCGAGCGGCGGCTGATCGCCGCCGACCGGCTGGTCAGGCTGCCCGACGGCATTTCCGACGAGATCGCCGCCACCGTCATGCTGAAGGGGCTGACCGTGCAGTATCTCGTCACCTCGACCTTTCCGGTGAAGGCCGGCGACGTGGCGCTGGTGCACGCGGCGGCCGGCGGCGTCGGCCTCCTGATGGGCCAATGGCTGAAGGCGCTCGGCGCCACCACCATCGGCACCGTCGGCTCGCCCGAGAAGGCCGAACTCGCCCGCGCCCACGGCTATGACCATGTGATCGACTATCGCCGCGACGACTTCGTGGCGACGGCGCTTGGCATCACCGACGGCCGCGGCTGCGACGTGGTCTACGACAGCGTCGGCCGCGACACCTGGACCGGCTCGCTGAAATCCCTCCGGAAGCGCGGCGCCTTCGTCTCCTTCGGCCAGTCGTCGGGGCCGATCGAGGGCTTTTCGCTGTCGATGCTGGCGCAGGGCGGATCGCTTTCCGCTTCCAGACCCATGCTGTTCCATTTCATCGAGGAGCGGGCCGAGCTGGAAGCGCGGGCCGCCGACCTGTTCGGCCGCCTCGCCTCCGGCGCCGTGACGGCCGAGGTGCGCCAGCGGTTTGCCTTGTCGGCGGCCGCCGAAGCCCATCGCGCCCTCGAAGGACGGGCGACCACCGGCGCGTCGGTGCTGACGGTATGACGCTCCTCCCTTGAGGGGAATGGCCGGTCCGTGTAGGACGTAAGGCTTATTCCCAATGGGAGCCGGGCCATGGACGACAGGCTGCTGCAAAGCTTCATGACGGTTGCCGAATGCGGCAGCTTCACCATCGCCGCCGACAGGCTGTCGATCACCCAGTCGGCGCTGTCGCGGCAGATCCAGAGCGTCGAGCAGACGCTGGGGGTGGAGTTGTTCGAGCGGATCGGCAAGAAGATCCGCGTGTCGCCCGAGGGCGAGGCGCTGCGCGCCCGCATCAACGAGGTGCTGATCGCCACCAAGAATCTGCGGCTGTCGGCCGAAGAGCTGAAGAAGGGCGAGGCGGGCGTCCTCAAGGTCGGCGCCTGCTCGCAGCTCATCGAGCGCTATTTTCCCGACTTCCTGCGCGAGTGGCAGGACGAGCATCCGCGCGTCGACATCCGGCTCGAGGAAGGCGGCGGCGCCGACCTCGACGCCAAGCTGATGTCGGGCGTCGTGCAGCTCACCATCAATGCTTCCAGCTATGCCCGCACGCCGGACGTCGAGGCGCGGCCGCTCTGCCATCTCGCGGTGCTGGCCATCGGCGCGGCGGAGCGCATCGGCAGGAGCGGCGCGCCGATCGACATCGCCGATGTCTGCTCCCATCCGCTGTTGCTGCTCAACCGCCGCCACGTCAGCCGCGAGATGTTCGACGCCGCCTGCCGCCTCGCCGGGCTGGAGCCGCGCGTCGCCCTCGAAAGCGGCTCGCCGCATACCGTGTTCTCCATGGCGATCGGCAACGTCGGCGTCGCCGTGCTGCCGTCCTCCATCCGGGCGCTGAAGACCGACCTGACCGTCCGGCCGATCGCCATCGACGGACGGCCGGTCGAATTCGAGATCTCCGCCATCTGGTCGCGCTCGACGCCGCTGCCGGCCTACGGCCGCCGCTTCGTCGACGCCCTGGCCGCCCATATCGCCCGCGAGCAGGATCAAGGATCGGGGACCGCAGCGGTCGCTTGAAAGTATTTTCCGCCTCAGTCGCCGGCGGACCTCCGGTCCTTGGCTTCCGCTCCGCTTTGCGCCTGACGAGGCGATGCTCGCCACGTCAGGCCCGCTCCGCGCGGCGCCGCTTGGCGCCGGAAGCCGCTCACGCGGCTTCGGTGATGGTGCCGCCTGCCCCGTTTGCTTGACAGCCTCCGGAATCGTCCGTACAAAAAATGAAACCGCTTTCACAATAAAAACGGCGGGGGAACATTCGTGCGCTTTTGGAGGGTGATCGAGCCCTACATCGGCTTTCTGCTGCAGGGCTTCGCCCTGACGATCGCCGCTTGCCTGCTGGCCATCGCCGGCGCGGTGCTGCTCGGCGCGCTGACCGCCTCGATGCGCTCGTCGGGCAACAGGCTGGTGCGCGGCGCCGCCAACGCCTATGGCGACGTGTTCCGCAACGTTCCCTTCCTCGTGCAACTGTTCTTCTTTTTCTACGGCCTGCCCGAGCTCGGCATCTACATCGGCGCCTTCGAGACCGGCGTCATCGCCATGTCGATCGCCGGCGGCGCCTTCGTCTCCGACGTGATCCTCTCCGGCATCCTGACCGTCGATGCCGGCGTGATCGATGCCGCCAAGGTGTCGGGCCTCAGCCGGGTCAAGATCTTCACCCGCGTGGTGCTGCCGATCGCGCTGCGCGTCTCGGTGCGGCCGATGGGCTCGGTGCTGATCAACCTGGTGCTGACCTCGTCGATCCTGTCGACCATCACCGTCAACGAGCTGACCGGCGCCGCCAAGATCGTCGCCGCCACCACCTTCAAGCCCTTCGAGGTCTATGCGGTGCTGCTGGTGCTCTACGCCTCGCTGACGACGCTGCTCTCCTTCGCCATCTCGGCGGTGCATCGCCGCCTCAACCGCTTCATGACGGGGGGCTGATGCGCTACGCCGACTTCACGCCCTACGACATCGTGCTTCTGCTGCAAGGCCTCGGCGTCACGCTGGCCCTGTTCATCGGCACGACGCTGATCGGCCTGACGATCGGCCTGCTGCTCGCCGTCGTCCACCACTATCGCGTCCCCGGCTGCCGGCCGGTGATCGTGCTCGTCACCGAGGCGCTGAAGAATTCGCCGGTGCTGGTGCAGCTCTTCCTGGTGTTCTTCGGCATTCCCGCCTTCCTGCACATCCGCATGACGCCGGTCGAGGCGGCGACGCTGACCATCAGCCTCAACACCGCCGCCTTCGCTTTCGTCGTCTTCCGCTCCGGCATCGAATCCGTCGACCGCGACCAGATCGAAGCGGCCGAGGTGTTCGGCCTCGGCCGATCGCAGATCCTGCGCCTGGTCATCGCGCCGCAGGCCGCCGCCTTCTCGGTGGGGCCGCTGGTCGGCATCCTGGTCAACCAGTTGCAGGTGACATCGCTGATCTCGGTGATCGGCGTGTTCGACCTCACCAAGATCGGCAACATCCTGAACCTCAGGACGCTGCAGCCCTTCATCGTCTGGGCGGTGATCGGCCTCATCTATTATCTCGCGGCGAAGACGCTCGCCCATGCCGGCGGCCGCATCGAGGCGGCGCTCCGCAGGTCCGTCAAATGGGGAGGCATCTGATGATCGTCGCCGAAAACGTCGAGAAGCGCTTCGGGGACGCCCTCGTGCTGAAGCGCGTCAACCTGCGGGTCGAGCCGGGCGAGGTGGTGACCATCCTCGGCGCCTCCGGCTCGGGCAAGTCGACACTGATCCGCTGCATCAACGGCCTGGAGGCGCTGACGGGCGGCAGGATCACCGTCGACGGCCACGACGTTTCCACCAAGGCCGGCCTCGTCGCCGCCCGCCGGGCGTCAGCCACCGTCTTCCAACTGTTCAACCTCTACCCGCACATGACGGCGCTTGGGAATATCACGCTGGCGCCGATCGAGGTGCTGAAGCTGCCGAAGGCCGAAGCCGAGGCGCGCGCCCGCGCGCTGCTCGACAAGGTGGGGCTCGGGGCCCAGGCCGATGCCTATCCGCAGCAGCTCTCCGGCGGCCAGCGCCAGCGCGTCGGCATCTGCCGGGCGCTTGCCATGCAGCCGCGCTACCTGCTGCTCGACGAGGTGACCTCCGCTCTCGATCCGGAGATGACCGGCGACGTGCTGCGCATCCTCGCCGAACTGGCCGCCGACGGCACCACCATGGTCTTCGTCACCCACGAGATCGAGTTCGCCCGCCATATTTCGAGCCGCATCGTCTTCCTGGAACAGGGCGAATTGATCGTCGACCTGCCGACGGCGGCGTTCTTCGCCGAGGACGGTGGCCTCGCGGTGCCGCGCATCCGGCAGTTCCTGTCCAAGATGAAGAAGGACTGAGCCTTGATTTTGCTTGCCAACACCGAGGCCGAGCCCGGCTTCTCCCATGCCGTCGACAGCCTTCTCGCCGGGGGCGCCGCCCTCGACGCGCTGGTGACCGGCATCGGCCATGTCGAGGCGGCGCCGAGCGTCCGCTCGGTCGGCTACGGCGGCTGGCCCAACATGGTCGGCGACATGGAATGCGACGGCGCGGTGATGGACGGCACCACGCTTTCTGTCGGCGCCGTCGGCGCCGTGCCGCGCACCCTGCACGTCGCCGCGCTGGCCCGCGAGGTGATGCGCCGCCTGCCGCACGTCATGCTGACCGGCGAGGGCGCCCGCCGTTTCGCAAATGAAATCGGTTTCACCGAGGACGACGTGCTGCACCCCGACAGCAAGCGGGTATGGCGCGAGAAGCTCGACGATCTCCTCGACGACGAGGCGCGCGCCGCCTTCCCCGACGTGCCGCTGATCCCGCTGTCCAACGCCATCACCGATCCCGAGCGGGTGCGCGACACCACCGTCTTCCTCGGCATCGACGCCGGCGGCAATGCCGCCGTCGCCACCTCGACCTCCGGCTGGGCCTGGAAATATCCCGGCCGGCTCGGCGACAGCCCGATCCCCGGCGCCGGCTTCTATGCCGACAGCCGCTACGGCGCCGCCGCCTGCACGCACACCGGCGAGATGACCATGCGCTGCGCCACCTCGCACGCCGTGGTGCAGGGACTGAAATTCGGCCTTTCCCTCGATGCGGCGGTGGAGCGCGCCGCCGAGGACCTCCTCGCCCTCAAGGGTGGCTTCATCGGCGAGGTGGTCATCCATGCGCTCGACAAAAACAACAAGCATCGCGTCGTCACGCTGAGGGGCGGCAAGCCGGTATCCTACTGGTTCTGGGAACCCGGCATGGCCGCGCCCGAGCGGCGGCAATCGGAACAGCTTTGACCACAGGAGACACATCATGCATCGGCTTCTGAAGACAACCCTCGCCGCCGCGGCCGTCTGCCTCGCGCTGGCCAGCACCGCCAGCGCCGGCTCCAAGCTGCAGGAAATCCTCGACGCCGGCGTCATCCGCATCGGCGTGTCGCTGGGCGGCGAGCCGATCGGCTTCCGCGACGACCAGAACAATCCGGTCGGCTACGACGTCGACGTCGCCACCCTCCTGGCCGAAAAGCTCGGCGTGAAGCCCGAGTTCACCGACGTCTCGGGCGACGCCCGCGTCTCCATGCTGGTCTCCAACCAGCTCGACCTCGTGGTCGCCAACACCTCGGCGACGCTCTCCCGCGCCAAGGCGGTCAGCTTCTCGATCCCCTACAACCGCGCCGGCCTCCGCATCATCGTGCAGGCCGATGCCGGCATCACCTCGCTCGAAGGCCTCGCCGGCAAGAAGGTGGTGGTCGGCCGCGGCACCACCGGCGAGACGTTCCTGAAGCGCGCCGTGCCGGACGCCGAGCTGGTCTACACCGACAACTTCTCGCCGGACGGCGTGCTGCTCCTGAAGCAGAAGCGCGTCGACGCCGGCATCGAGGATTCGTCGATGCTCGACTACCTCGCCACCAAGGATCCGTCGCTCACCACCCTGCCCGGCCTCTACTCCAACGACCCGATCGGCATCGCCATCGCCCAGGGCGATCCGGACCTGCAGCGCTGGGTCGACATGTTCGTCTCCGACTACATCCAGTCGGGCGCCTATGAGGCCAATTACAAGAAGTGGTGGGGCGAGAAGGCCAACCCGCCGGCGCTGACCCCACTCTGGTAAGGAGGCGGCGACAGTTCGCCGATTAGCGATCGCGGACCTACCCCGGCGCCGGCATAAGCTGGCGCCGGTTTTTCTTTGGCCCAAAGCATCTCAGCCGGTGCCGCGGGCGATGAAGCGGGTGGGAATGTCGAGCCCGGCGGCCGGGAACTCCTCCGGCGCCCCGAGATAGGCGAGGATGCCGGCGACCAGCGCCGAGCGATCGAAGCCGACGCTGGAAATGTCGTAGGCGGCGAAATTGCCCTTGTCGACGGCGTCGAAGCCATAGAGCAGGTAGTCGGCGGGCGGCCGCCGGCCCGCGCGGGCCAGGCCGTCCATCACCCCCATCGCCATGGAATCCGAGGTGCAGAACACGGCCTCCGGCATCGCCACGGCGATCACCGCCGCCGCCTTGACGCCGGAGCCATAGGAATAGTCGCCGCCCACCTCGGAGAGAAGGCGGACGCCGGCGGCGGCGCAGGCCGACCGATAGGCGGCGATCCGCGCTTCCTCGACCAGCGAGCTCACGCGCCCGGTGACCAGCACGGCGCTGCCGACGCCGCGGCCGCGGGCGTGCCGCACCAGCTCGTCGATGCCGCTCTGCTCGTCGATGCGGATGCGGGCGCTTTCGGCGTCGAAGCGGCCGTTCAGCATCAGCACGTTGTCGCTGTGGAACAGGGCGCGTACCTCGCCGGCGTCGGCGAAGTCGGAGAACACCAGCGCGGCGTGCACGTGGTAGCTCAGCGAATTGCGCAGGAAATCGTCGATGCGCTTGGTGCGGCCGACGCGGATCAGGATCGCCTGCTTGCCGAGCGACTGGATGGCGTCGAGCAGCGGATCGAACAGGTCGAGGTCGGAGAGGTCGCTGAGATAGTTGATGATGACCGCGACGAGGTCGATCGACTTGGTGGCGAGGCCGCGCGCCAGGGGGTTCTGGTGATAACCGAGCTCGGCCGCCGCCTTCAGCACCCGCTCCTTCTTTTCGAGCGACACCGGCCGGCGGCTCGGCGACAGGGCGCGCGACACGATGGCCGGCGCCACGCCGGCCGCGCGCGCCACGTCGGCGATCGTCGGTCGCTTGCCCTCACGAGGCGGCTTTTCGGTCATGGTCGGCAAGGTCCGTTCCGGAAGGGATGCGAGGGCTTATCGCATGATTGGCGGCACGGTGGAAAGCGTCGTTGCGCCCCATATCCGCCGGCCGACCGGCGATCGGTCACGGACCGGACGACTGGGGGTGGTGAACCGATATTTCACTCTTTTCTGGAACCATGCGGTCAAGACAGGAGTAGCAGCGTGAATTCCGACGGTATGTCCCGCCGACCCGACCTGCGCGCAATATCCGATCAGTTCGAGGCCGCCCGCTCGCGGATCGAGGACCGCTTCGTCGAGGGCGGCAAGGCGCTGATGGCCGCCCACGACATCGTCGCGCGCCTTCTCGCGGCGATCGACGGCATCACCGGCGCGCTCGACGACCACGCCTGCGACGAGGCCGCCGCCCGGCTGACCGCCACGCTGCAAGGCCTCACCGATCTCATGGAAAGCCAGGCCGCCGCCGGGCAGCGCCTCGCGTCGATCCTCGCCGACGGCGAAGCGATCACCCCGCGCACCCGCGACATGCAGCGCTCGCTGCGCTATCTCACCACCTGCGCCATGGAAACCCGCATCGCCGGCGCCGGCGTTGCCGAATTCGCCCAGTTCGCCGACGACGTCGACAAATACGTGGGATCGGCGATCGGCCAGATCGACGTTTTCGCCGCGAAGGTCGGCGAACTGAGCGCCCAGCTCGCCGCGGCCTGCGCCGGCGGCAAAGGCACCGGCCTCGAGGCGCAGGTGTCGGCCGTTTCATCCACCTTGACGGACGCGCTCGACGCGGTGGTCAGCCGCCGTGCCAGCCTCAGGCGGCTCGCCGCCGGCACAGCCGACGTCGCCAGATCGGTGCAGGACAAGGTCGGCAAAGTGCTGTCGGCGCTGCAAATCGGCGATGTCGCCCGGCAGCGGATCGAGCATGTGCAGGCCGGCATCGCCATCCTGCTCGACGAGCTCGCCCGCTGCGATTCGGAACGGCGGGCAGAGGCGCTCACCCGGGCCGCCGTCCGGCTGCTGGCCGCCCAGACCTCGGCGCTGATCAAGGACTTCACCGAACAGACGCACGTGGTCGTCGCCTCCATCGAGGGACTGGCCGGCGAGGCGGAGCGCGTGCTGGCGCTGAACGGCAAGGCGGGCCGCGGCGGCGGCGAAACCATGCAGGCGATCGAGGAGGGCGTCAGCCTCGCGCGCAGCGTGGTCGGCGACATCGAACGATCGGGCGCGCTCGCGGCGGCCGCCTATGCCGCCACCAGCCAGGTCGCCAGCGAACTGCTCAGCAACATGGGCAACATCGGCAACATCCGCAGCGTTCGCGACGACATCCGTTGCCTTGCCATCAACGCCTACCTCCGCAGCAACCGCCTGGGAGCGAAGGGCCGCGCCGTCGGCGTGGTGGCGGCCGAGATGAACACCTATGCGGCAAGGCTCGGCGTCGCCGCCGAGGACATTCTGCAACGCCTGTCGGCGATGCGGGAGACGGCGGCCGGCATCGATGCCGAGGATGGAGAGCGCCGGGTCGACATCGTCGGCGAGATCGACGGCGCCGTCGCCACCCTGCGCGAGGCCAGCCAGCGCACCAACCATCACCTCGGAGAGGCGGCGGAAAGCGGCAATGCCATTGCCGAACGCATCGGCCACATCGCCCGCGACATCGACTTCGCCAAGGACCTCGGCGAGCATCTGGAGACCTGCCGCCGGCTGTTCGGCAGCGACGACCATCCCGGCCCGGCGGAGGACGCCGGGGCGCACGCCGGCTTCGCCGAGCGGCTGCTCGCCGTCTACACCATGGCGGCGGAGCGCGATATTCACCGGGCGATCCTCGGGGCCGGCAACGCGCCGGCGCCGGCCGCGCCGGCGAACGACGACCTGTTCGACGACGTGCTGTTCTGAGCCTGCCGCCGGTCGGCTTGCCGTGGATTGGTCGAAGCGCGGACATGACGGGCGGCGCGCGCCCTCCTATAATCCCTCCGAGGAAGACGCGGCCCGAGGCGGACCGCTGCAGATTTTTGTGTGCGCATCGGACCGAAAGCCGGATTCCACTTTTCGGTCCGATGCTTCAGCGACCGGAGAGGAAAATGAAAAAGCGCCCGCTCGGCAAAACCGGCTTCGATATCGCGCCGCTGGTATTCGGCGGCAACGTCTTCGGCTGGACCATCGACGAGAAGGCCAGCTTCGACGTGCTGGACGCCTTCGTCGACCACGGCTTCGATGCCATCGACACCGCCGACGCCTATTCCCGCTGGAAGCCCGGCAATCAGGGCGGCGAATCCGAGACGATCATCGGCCGCTGGCTGAAGGCGCGGCCGGGCGTCCGCGACAAGCTGAAGATCTTCACCAAGGTCGGCTCCGACCTCGGCCGGCCCGGCGAGAAGGGCCTCGCCGAGACATGGATCCTGCAGGCGATCGACCGGTCGCTTGCCCGGCTCGGCATCGATCAGGTCGACCTTTACTTCTCCCACTGGCCGGACGACACCCCCTACGAGGAAACGCTCGGCGCCTACGACAAGCTGATCAAGGCGGGCAAGGTGCGGGCCATCGGCGTTTCCAACGTCAACGCCGAGCAGCTCGGGGCGGCGCTCGCCGTGTCGCGAGAGCGGCACCTGCCGGCCTATCAGGTGCTTCAGCCCAACTACAGCCTCGCCGAGCGGAGCCAGTTCGACGGCGCGCTGCGCGACCTGTGCATGCACGAGGACATCGGCGTCGTTTCCTACTACAGCCTCGCCTCGGGCTTCCTCTCCGGCAAGTATCGGTCCGCCGCCGACCTCGAGGGCAGCAGCCGGGCGGGCGGCGTCGAGAAATACATGAACGAGCGCGGCTTCAGGATTCTCGCGGCGCTCGACCAGGTGGCCGAAACCCACCACGCCAAGCCGGCCGAGGTGGCGCTCGCCTGGCTGATGGCGCGGCCGGGCATCACGGCGCCGATCGCCAGTGCCACCAAGGTGCCGCACGTCGAGAGCTTCGCCCGCGCGGCGACGCTGCACATGACGCCGGCCGAGATCGAGCTGCTGGACAAGGCGAGCGCCTGAGCCGCCGTTGCATGAGGGAATGCCGCGACGCCCCGGCCGGGCGGCGCGGCATTTTTTCCGCCGGTCTCACGCTCCGAAATGCGCTTCCCGCATCAGCGCGGTGCCGCGGCTGGTGCCGATGCGGCTCGCCCCGGCCCCGACCATCGCCATGGCCTCGGCAAACGAGCGGATGCCGCCGGATGCCTTGACGCCGATGTCCGGCCGCACCGTGCGGCGGATCAGGGCCACCGCTTCGACGGTGGCGCCCTTCTGGGTGAAGCCGGTGGAGGTCTTCACGAAATCGGCGCCCGCCGCCTCGGCGGCGAGCGAGGCGGCGACGATTTCCGCGTCGGTCAGGAGAGCCGTCTCGAGGATCACCTTGAGCAGCGCCGTCCCGCAAGCGGCCTTGAGCGCGGCGACCTCCTCGCCGACCGGGCCGGCGCCGACGCTCTTCAGCGTGCCGATGGAGATCACCATGTCCACCTCGGCGGCGCCCTCGGCGACCACCCATTCCACCTCGCGGCGCTTGACGTCGGTGGACGTCGCGCCGAGCGGGAAACCCACCACCGAGCACGCCTTCACCGGCGAACCGCCGAGGGCCGCCGCGACGCGCGGGATATTGAGCGGATTGACGCAGACGGAGGCGAAGCTCCACTGCAACGCCTCGGCGCAGAACTGCTCGACGTCGGCCTCGGTGGCATCCGGGCGCAGGATCGTATGGTCGATGATGGCGGCGAGCGCCGCCGACGAGGTGATGGACATCGTGCCTCCCATCGTTGCGCCAGAGCATCGGACCGGAAAGCGGATCCGCCTTGCGGCGAAATCCACGCGACCATTCCCGCGTTTGGTAGCACGCTTTCGGCCTCCGTCCCAGACGGGTCCGGACGGCATCGCCGCGGCCGGTGCTCAGGCGGCGGCGCCGGCGTTGGCCCGGATGTAGTCGAGGCACGGTCCGCTGCCGAGCGGCCGGGAAAAAAGATAGCCCTGGAAGCGGCCGCAGCCGAGATCGATGAACCGCGGCAATTGCTCGGGTTGCTCGATCCCCTCCACCACCGCCCTGAGACCGAGGGTGCGGCTGAGCGCGACGATCGACCGGATCACGTGCTCGTTGAGGTCGCCCTGGCTGGTGAAGGTGAGGGAGCGGTCGATCTTCAGCGTGTCGAGCGGCAGCTCGCGCAGGTAGTGCAGCGAGGTGTGGCCCATGCCGAAATCGTCGAGCGCGATGCGGACGCCGGCGTTGCGCAGCCGCAGCAGGGCGCCGAGAGCCTGGACGGCCGGCGCAAGCGACGTCGATTCGGTGATCTCGAGTTCGAGAAGGCTGGGCTTGAGCCCTTCCTCGGCGAGAATCCGGAAGATCGTCCGGTCGAAGTCGGCCGCCTGCAACTGGCGTGGCGACACGTTGACCGAGACGATGAGGTCCGAGGGTACGGCGTCGCCCCAGGCGGCGCGCTGCCGGCAGGCCATGCGCAGCACCCGCTCGCCCAGCCGGTCGACGACGCCCATGTCCTCGGCCAGCGCCACCGTCACCGACGGCGGAATGGGGCCGTAGATCTCGTGATCCCAGCGCAGCAGCGCCTCGACGCCGAACACCCGCTGCTCGTCGACGCAGACCTGCGGCTGATATTGAAGATAGATCTGGTCCGCCGCTCCGAGCGCCTCGCCGAGGTCGCTGGCCAGCGCGCCGGCGAAGCGCCCGGCCGGGCCGGGCAGGCCGATCAGCCGATAGCCCTGCACCGCCTCATCGGCCTCCGAGGCGTCGAGCAGCGTCTTCATCGCCTCGGCATTGGCGGCGCGTCGCAGCCGGGCGGCGATGCGCACGAAGGGCAGGTAGATGAGGGTGCCGGTCGCCAGCGCCATGAGCTGCACCACGGTCCCGGCCGACGAGCCGGTGGCCAGATAGCCGCTGACGAGGGGCGGCATGGTCCAGGGAACCGCCTGGCCGGCGACGGGCACGAAGCCGACGATCGTCGCGAAATAGCCGAGCAGCGACAGGACGACGGGGGTGAGGATGAAGGGAACGGCGTAGATCGGGTTGAGGATCAGCGGCAGGCCGAACACCAGGGGCTCGTTGACGTTGATCAGCGCCGGCAGCAGCGACAGCCAGGCGAGGCGGCGGGCCGACGGTTCGCGATCGGCGAACAGCAGGGCGACGATCAGGCAGAGGGTCGAACCGGAGCCGCCGAGGCCGGCGTAGACCGAAAAGAAGTTCCAGGTGACGACGCCGGCCGGCCCGCCCGCGTGGCCACCGGCCGACGCGACGATCCGTTCCAGCACCGGCCCCATCATGTTGGCCCCGTGCCCGCCGAGGAACCAGATCACCTGGCTCATCAGCGAGTAGCCGGCAACGAGCGGCGCCGATGGTTCGGCGTTGGCGAAGGGGGCCGACAGGGCGGCCGACAGGGCGGTCGTCAGGTCGGCGCCGCCGAGCCCGACCTGCGCCTGCCGGATCAGCGCGAAGACGGCGACCGTGGCGGCGGCGGCCGGCAATATGGAGAGCAGGTCGCCGACCAGCGGATCGGCGCCGAATCCGCGCAGCCGGAGGCGGAACCGCGGGCGCCGGGCGAGAAACAGAAACAGGCCGCTCGCGCCGGCCGCGACAACCAGCGCCGCCGGCAAGCCGCGTGCCGACGACAGCGCCTCCTTCCAGCCGTCCAGCGTGTCGGGAGCCACCACGATGAAGAAGCACGACAGCGCCACCACGGCGGCGCTTACCGGGTTGACCGGGTGGGGATCGGCACGCCTGCCCGTCTCGGCGGCCAGCGAATAGGAGAAGCCGATCACCGCCACCAGCGCCACAAGGCCGAAGGTGGCGCCGACGATGGCGCCGCAGACGGCGCGTACCACCTCGATCAGTTCGGCCGGGAACGCGACGGCGAAGGGAAACGAGGCCAAGGCGTCGATGAAGTGGGCGAAGGCGCCGACCAGCACCAACGGCAGCGACAGCAGCAGGGCGCGCCGCAGGGCGGTCATCGGCGGCCAGGCGGCAAAGCGCCCCATCATCTCGATGACCGGCAAGGATTGACGGCCGGGCGACCGAGTATTGTCAGGTCCGGGGACGGCCGACGCCGATGCCGCGCCCGGTTGTGTCTCCGCTGATCGGACTTGTTTCTCGCCTGCGATCGGCTCAACTGCCATGACTATCGCCCGCCCTGTCACGCTGCTGCTGTCATTCTCCCCCGACAGCTTTCCGGGGTCGCATCCTTGACCAAAAACGTTGCCGAAATACTGAATGGGTAGTCGAAGGCCGTTATTGTTCAACGAAAACGAGCATTCCGGCGATGTTGGCCGGGCCGCATCCGAGGCTGAAACGCTTCACGGAAGGAAAACCGTCATTTTCCGGAGAATTCCGCCTTTCGGGCGCCCGCCGCACGGCGCGCGGCGATATCCGCCGTTCATCTCATTGGCGCAAAACGATGTTCCACCGGTGGGCGCAAGCCGCGCGGCGACAATCTGCATAACGAGGCTTTCGGCGAGATCTTGAAGTTAAGGTTATTGATAGGTTGCCGGCGTAGCCTTGAAATCGACTGTGGCGCTCGCAACGGTGCCATATTATTAACGTATGGTTGACTGAAGAAGCTATACGGGCCGGCTTTTCATTATTCGGCCCGGTCGATCGGTCGGATACGGCGGATTCAGGATGCCGATGCCGGCGATCGGGATGCCCCGGTGTCGGGCAAGGTGGAGACGCGACATGTCCGGCGGAGCAGATCTGTTCAGAGTGCTGAGCCACGCGGAAAACGTCGAGGCGCTCGTCGCCGATACCCGGCCGTCCCTGGTGGTCGACCGGACCGGCGGCCGGCTGCTGTGGGCCAACGCCGCCGGCGCGGCCTTCTTCGGCGTTGCAACGGTGGACAAGCTGACGGCGCTGCGTTTCTCGGCCGCCTCGCCCTTCGCCCGCCGTATCGCCGCGCTGGACGACACGCTGGTCAGCGGCCTGGACCGGATCGAACGGCTGCCGCTGCAGCGCGGCATGCTGCCGCGCCCGACGGTGTGCAAGGCAAGCCGGGTGGTGGCGGATGGCGTCAAGGCGATCCTGCTGACCATCGTCGACGGGACGGGCTCGCTTGCCGGCGATCCGGCCGCCGCCTTCGCGGCCCTGGCCGCGACCGCCCTGCCCGAAGCCGCGCCCGCCGAGGATAGCGAAGCGGTCAGCGAAGACGTCGCGCCCGATGGCGCCAAGGGCGCCGACGAGACCGGACCGGCCGCCGCTGTCCCCGAGGAAATCGCAGCCGAATCCGTCACTGAAAATGATGGGACCGATGCCGAGGTGCCGGAGACGGCCGAGGTCGTCGACACGGCCTTGGAGGAAACGGTCTCCGATATCGTCGAAACCACCGGCGGGGAAGCTTCCGCCGAACCGGCCGCGACGGGCCAGGCGGACGCCGAAGACGTGACGTTCGAGGATGCCGAAGTTTCTGCCGAGGAAGCTCCGTCCGAGCCGCTAGAAGATGTCGAGGCTGCCGCTGAGCAAGCATTGCCCGAGACGATCGACGCCACCACGACCCTGGTTGAGGACGCCTTGCCCGAGCCGGTCGCGGACGCTGAAGACGTTGCCTCCGAGGATGCCGAAGTTGCTAGCGAAGAAGCTTCGCCCGAGCCGGAAGAAGATGTCGAGGCAATCGCTGAAGACGTGCGGCCGGAGACCGTAGAGGCCGCCGTGGCCCCGGTCGAGGACGCTTCGTCCGGGCCGGCAGACGACATCGAAGCAAGCGCCGGGGATACGCCATCCGAACCGGCCGAGGCGCCGCAGGCGGCCGCAGCGCCGGCGTTCGTCTTCCCGGCGCATGGCCGGGCGGTGCGCTTCGTGTTCGAGCTGGATCCGCAGCTCGTCTTCACGTTCGTTTCCGCCGATCTCGCCGAGACCGTCGGCCCCGGCATGGCCGATGTTGCCGGCCGCACCTGGACGGAGGTCGCCGGCCGTCTCGAATTCGATCCGGCGGGGCGGATCGCCGAAGCGCTCGGCCGCCGCGACACCTTTACCGGCCTCACCGTCGACTGGCCGGTGGAGGGGGAAAGCCTGCGCGTGCCGGCCGATCTGGCGGGCATGCCGGTATTCGGCCGCGAGCGGTCGTTCCGGGGCTATCGCGGCTTCGGCGTGCTGAAGACGGGCGCCGCCTTCGAAGCGCCGGTGCCGGCCGAGCCGATCGTCCTCTCCGAGCCGGAGGTATCGATCCCGCTGCCGGCCATCGGGGAGCGCGAACCGGAAGACGTCGTCGACGAACCGGCCGAGCCGGCACCAGCCGCGGAGATAGAGGCGATCGACGCCGGACAGGCGCCCGTCGCAGCGCCCGACAGCATCGACGAGCCGCCGACGGCGGACGAAGCCGTGCCGGAGGAGCCGGTCGCGGCGGTAACGGAAGCAGCCGCGACGGAAGCGGACGACGAACAGCCGGACGCCGTCGTCGAGACGCCGGAAGAGCTCGGTCCTTCCGAACCGGCCGATGTCGCCGAAGACGCCGCTCCGGACATATCCGAGACCGGGGAGCCGGATCCATCGGCGGAGACGGCGTCCGAACATATCGACTCGCTCGACGAAGTCCTTCCCGAAGACGCGGACATCGAGGTGGCGGACGAACCGGCCGGAGTTGTCCCGGAAGACGCTCCTTCCGAGCCGATCGTTGCCGCCGAAGAGCCCGTAGCGGAAGAGACGGAGCCCGTGGCGGACGAACCGGCCGAGACCGCTTCCGAGGAGGATCTCCCCGCGCCCGTCGACAGCGCCGAAGACGAGCCCGTGGTTGCCGGCGAGGAACCGGTCGAGGCGGACGAATTGTCCGAACCGCTGCCGCTGGTGACGCCGCCGCCGACGGACGACGCGGCGGACGCCGCCGATGCCGAGCCGCCCGCTCCGTCGGTCACCGAGGTGGTGTCCTCGGCGGCGCCGGCTCACCGCACGACCTTTGCCAGCCTGACCGGCGACAAGGCGCGGGCGCTGTCCAAGCCCGAGCGCGACGCCTTCGACAAGATCGCCGAGGCGCTGGCCGACGCCTTCGGCCCGCGCATCCTCGCCGAGCCGGTGGACCGGACCGCCCTTCCCCCGCTGCCCGTCGTCGGCCGCAAGGCGGAGGCGCCGGCGGACATCGGTCCGTCCATCGACATTGCCCTGCTCGACAAGCTGCCGGTGGCGCTCGCCATCCTGCGGGGTGGCGACATCATCCACGCCAACCGGGCCTTCCTGGATCTCTGCGGATATCCGGATGTCGCCGCGATCGATGCCGACGGCGGCTTCGCCCAGGTGTTCGAGGGCGCGGCCCTCAACCGCGACGCGGCCATTCCCGCCATCCGGCGGCGCGACGGCGTCGAAATCCCGGTGTCGGCGCGGTTGCACTCGATGCCGATGGAGGGCGGAATCGCCTCGTTGCTGGTGGTGCAGGAAACCGCTGCCGCCACCAGCCGCGACCGCCTCGCCACTGCCGAGCAGCGGGCGGAGGACATGGAGGCCATCCTCGACACCGCCACCGACGGCGTGCTGGTGCTCGACCAGAAGGGACTGGTCATCGGCGCCAACAAATCGGCCGAGGCGCTGTTCGGCAACGAGCGGTCGCACATGATCGGCATGGCCTTCGTCGACCTGCTGGCGCCGGAAAGCCACCGCTCGGCGCTGGACTACCTCGACGGCCTTAGCCGCAATGCTCTCTCCAGCGTGCTCAACGACGGGCGCGAGGTGATCGGCCGCGTCGCCGGCGGCGGCCTGGTGCCGCTGTTCATGACCGTCGGCCGCGTGTCGGCGACCAAGTTCTGCGCCGTGCTGCGCGACATCACCCAGTGGAAGCGGGCGGAGGAGGAGCTGACGTCCGCCAAGAAGGCGGCGGAGAACGCCTCGTCGCAGAAGTCCGACTTCCTGGCCAAGATGAGCCACGAGATCCGTACGCCGCTCAACGCCATCATCGGCTTCTCCGAGGTGATGATGGAGGAGCGGTTCGGCCCGGTGGGCAACGACCGCTACAAGGAATACCTGCGCGACATCCACGTGTCGGGCACCCACATCATGAGCCTGGTCAACGACCTGCTCGACCTGTCGAAAATCGAGGCCGGCAAGCTGGAGCTGACCTTCGAGGCGGTCGGCCTCAACGACGTGGTGCGGGAATGCGCGGCGCTGATGCAGCCGCAGGCCAACCGCGAGCGGATCATCATCCGCACGTCGCTGTCGTCGAGCCTGCCGCCGGTGGTGGCCGACAACCGCAGCCTGCGGCAGATCATCCTCAACCTTTTGTCCAACGCCGTGAAATTCAACTCGGCCGGCGGGCAGGTGATCGTCTCGACGCTCTACGAGGAATCCGGCGAGGTGGTGCTCAGGGTGCGCGATACCGGCCAGGGCATGAGCGAGGGCGACATCGTCAAGGCGATGGAGCCGTTCCGCCAGTTGTCGACGTCGCGGACCGGCGGCGGCACCGGCCTCGGCCTGCCGCTCACCAAGGCGCTGGTCGAAGCCAACCGCGCCTCCTTCCAGATCGATTCGACCCCCGGCCAGGGAACGATGATCCAGATCACCTTCCCCTCGACGCGCGTCCTCGCCGAATAGCGGCAACGCGGGACTCGTAAAATGCGGCGCCCGGCGGACAGTTCCGCCGGGCGTTCAGCTTTGGCTGCGCGGCCATCCGGGACGGGCGGCAGGCGCGGTGCCAGCCCTGCATTCGCCGCCCGACAGGTCTGCACCGACGATGCCGGATTTATGCGTGCTTGAAAATGAAGTTGATAATGATTATCAACATTAGCGCGCTGGCGAGAATGTCCGTCATTCTTGCCTGGGCGGAATGCGGAGAGCTGCGTGCGCCGCCGGTGGCGCCCCCGGAGTTCATCGATGATCGTTTGTCACTGTAACGTCCTGACCGTCGAAGACATCCAGGGGGCCGTCGACGAATTGCTGACCGAGATGCCGCTGCGCGTCATCACGCCCGGCCTCGTCTACCGCCGGCTCGGCACGCGCGGCCGCTGCTGCGGCTGCTTTCCGCTCGCCATCGACGTCATCAATGCGCATATCGAAAAGCGGCTCGCCACCGACGACCTCGCCGAACGCCGGCAGCAGATCGTCGAGCAGCAGCGGGCCTATCGCGCCAACATGCCGCAACGCCGCCGCATGGCCGCCGACGCCTGAGCATCGGCGGCGCAATCGGCCGGCTCGACAAATCGTCTCCGTTCGCCGTGCGTCCTGCCGGGCGCAAAGCGACGATCCAGTCTTTTGTCATCGCATCGGATGTTCCGAAAGCCGGATCCGGCTTTTCGGTCCGATGCTCCAACCGGAAACACCGGCGTCAGTCGACCTTGTCGGTGCTGTCGGCGTTGAGCTGGATGAAGGCGGCTTCGCCGATCTTGTCGTAGAGGGCGATCTGCGACTCCAGGAAGTTGATATGGCCTTCCTCGTCCTTCAAGAGATCGGTGAACAGCTCCATCGACACATAGTCGCCTTCCTCGGCGCAGAGCAGGCGCGAGGCACGGTAGGAGGTGCGCGCGTCGATCTCGCCGGCGAGGTCGGCCTCGAGAATCTCGCGCACCGTCTGGCCGATGCGCAGCGGCGGAATGGTCTGGAGGTTGGGGTGACCTTCGAGGAAGATGATGCGGTCGATCAGCCGGTCGGCGTGATGCATTTCCTCGATCGATTCCTCGCGCTCCTTCTTGGCGAACTTGGTGACGCCCTTGTCCTCGAGGAGACGGTAATGAAGCCAATATTGATTGACGGCGCCCAGCTCGAGGAACAGCGCCTCGTTGAGCCGTTCAATGACCTTCTCGTTCCCACGCATGAAAGCCTCCTTGGTTAGAATTCTTCTAACTTACGATAAGTCGGAAGAAATGCAAGCTGTCTTCGCGTGGGTGTCCCCCGTCCGGCTCACCCGGAAATCAATCTAGAAGCAATCGGCTAGCGGTGGCAATCGACCTTGCGCCGCAAATCACCCGGAAATTCCGGCTTGCCGGCGCGTGCCGCCGGCGGAGGCCGGCCCTTGGAAAAAAAATCTTCGGCGGCCGGCTCAGCCGCCGAGAAACACCGCCCGCTCGGCCCTCTCTTTTTCCACCTGCGAGCGGTGCGACAGGACCGACGCCACGATGACGCCGACGGCGATCACCGAGATCAGGATGGTGGAGATGGCGTTGATTTCCGGCGTCACGCCGAGGCGGACCATCGAGTAGATCTTGATCGGCAGCGTCGTGGCGCCGGGGCCGGTATTGAAGGAGGCGATGACGAGATCGTCGAGCGACAGCGTGAAGGCTAGCATCCAGCCGGCGACGACGCCGGGCAGGATCAGCGGCAGGGTGATCAGGAAGAAGGTCTTCACCGGCGGGCAGCCGAGATCGAGGGCCGCCTCCTCCAGGCTGCGGTCGAGCGTGACGAGGCGCGACTGGACCACCACGGCGACGAAGCACATGGTGAGCGTGGTGTGGGCGATCACCACCGCCCAGAAGCCGCGGTCGAAGCCGATGGCGACGAACAGCAGCAGCAGCGACAGGCCGGTGATCACCTCCGGCATGACCAGCGGCGCGTAGACCATGCCCGAGAACAGGGCACGGCCATGGAACTTCAAGTAGCGGTCGAGCACCAGGGCCGCCATGGTGCCGAGCACGGTGGCAAACGAGGCCGACAGGATGCCGACGCGGACGGTCACCCAGGCGGCGTCGATGATCGCCTGGTCGTGCATCAGCTCGACATACCAGCGCGCCGACAGGCCGCCCCAGACGGTGACCAGCTTCGAGGCGTTGAAGGAATAGACCACCAGGATGAGGATCGGCACGTAGAGGAAGGCGAAGCCGAACACCAGCGAGGTGACGTTGAACCAGCTCGTCGTCTTGTTCATGGCGCGCCCCTCAGGCCTTCTTCTGCTGGTTCTGGAAGATGACGATCGGCACCACCAGGATGATCAGCAGCACCACGGCCACCGCCGACGACACCGGCCAGTCGCGGTTGTTGAAGAACTCGGCCCACAGCGTCTTGCCGATCATCAGCGTCTCGGAGCCGCCGAGCAGGTCGGGGATGACGAACTCGCCGACGATCGGGATGAAGCACAGGAAGCAGCCGGCGATGACGCCGGGCAGCGACAGCGGGAAGGTGATCACCCAGAAGGACTTGGTCGGCGGGCAGCCGAGGTCGGCCGCCGCCTCCAAGAGCGTCGCGTCGAGCTTCTCGAGGGCGGCGTAGAGCGGCAGCACCATGAACGGCAGGTAGGAATAGACGATGCCGATGAACACGGCGGTCTCGGTGTTGTAGATGTGGATCTGCTGGCCCGGTCCGAGGATGCCGAGCCCCTGCAGGGCGATGGTGATGAGGCCCTCCGGCTTCAGGATGCCGATCCAGGCGTAGACGCGGATCAGGAAGCTGGTCCAGAACGGCAGGATCACCGCCATGACCAGGGCGTTGCGCAGGCTTTTGGGCGCCCGCGCCATGCCGTAGGCGATCGGATAGCCGACGATCAGCAGCAGCACCGTCGAGATCAGCGCGATGCGGAGGCTGGACAGATAGGCCGAGTAGTAGAGCGGGTCCTCGGTGAGGAAGACGTAGTTGTCGAAGGTGAAGTCGGTAAGCTTCGCCCAGAAGTCGCCGATGCCGTTGATCACCGGCGTATAGGGCGGCATGGCGATCGCCGTCTGCGACAGCGATATCTTGAAGATGATCAGGAACGGCGCCAGGAAGAACAGCAGGCTCCACAGATAGGGAACCGCCACCAGCGCCCATTTGGCGAGGAAGGGCCTTATCCCCTGCGTGCCGCGCTCCGCCATGGCCCGTTCCCTCATTTCAGCAGGATGACGCCGGCATCGGCCGGCCAGGTCAGGAACACCTTGTCTTCCCAGGTGATCGGCCGCTCGACGATGCGCGTCAGGTTGGCGACGGTCGCCTTGACGATGGAGCCGCCGGGCAGACGGACGCGGTAGACGGAAATATCGCCGAGATAGCCGATGTCCCACACTTCGCCGGAGAGCACGTTGGGCGTGCCGGCCGGCGGCGCCTCCAGCGAGATCTGCACCTTCTCCGGCCGGATGGCGAAGCCGGCCTCGGCGCCGACCGCCACCTCGCCCGGCCCGGCCTCGGCGACGATGGTGGCGTCGACGCCGGCGCAATGAAGCGTGGCGACGCCGTCGTCCACCGCCGACACCGTGCCGTCGATCAGGTTGATGTCGCCGACGAAATCGGCGACGTAGCGCGAGGCCGGCTGCTCGTAGATCTCCGAGGCGGTGCCGATCTGGGCGATGACGCCGTGGTTCATGACGGCGATGCGGTCGGAAACCGTCATCGCCTCCTCCTGATCGTGGGTGACGATCAGGAAGGTCATGCCGAGTTCCATCTGGATGTCCATCAGCTCGAACTGGGTCTCCTCGCGCAGCTTCCTGTCGAGCGCGCCGAGCGGCTCGTCGAGCAGCAGCACCTTCGGGCGCTTGGCGAGCGAACGGGCGAGCGCCACGCGCTGGCGCTGGCCGCCGGACAACTGATGCGGCTTGCGCTTGGCGAACTTCTCCAGCTTGACCAGTTCCAGCATCTCGGCGACGCGCGTGTTGATGTTGGAGGTATCCATGCCCTCCTGCTTGAGGCCGAAGGCGATGTTGCCCTCCACCGTCATATGCGGGAACAGCGCGTAGGACTGGAACATCATGTTGACCGGCCGCTTGTAGGGCGGAATGCCGGACAGATCCTTGCCGTCGAGCAGGATGCGGCCCTCGGTCGGCTGCTCGAAGCCGGCGAGCATGCGCATCAGCGTCGTCTTACCGCAGCCCGACGGCCCCAGGAGGGCGAAGAATTCGCGCTCGTAGATGTCGAGCGTCAGATCGTCGACGGCGGTGAAATCGCCGAAGCGCTTGGTGACGTTCTCGAAGCGGATGAACGGCTTGAGCGTCGGATCGTCCCAGGGAGCAAACTTGCGCTTGATCGGCCCAACCGCCTCGATCATCTCGGGAACCCTCGTTTCCATCCAGCCTGACGTGCCACCACAACCTGTCACATGCAAGCACCCGGCCAGACGGCCGGGTGCTTTTCGACAGTTCCTTGCCGGCCGGCTCTCACATGCCCGTCTTGACCGAGGTCCAGACGCGGGTCAGCACGCGCTGGGCCTTGGCGTCGTAGGGCGTGGTCGAGAACAGGTTGGCCAGCGTCTCCTTGTCGGGGTAGATCGAGGTATCCGACAGGATGGCCGGGTCGACGAACTTCTGCGAGGCGAGGTTGCCGTTGGCATAGGCGACGTAGTTGGTCGACTTGGCGATGACGTCCGGCTTCATCATGAAGTTGATGAAGGCGTGGGCGGCGTCCGGGTTCGGCGCGTCCTTGGGGATCGCCATGATGTCGAACCACATGTTGGCGCCTTCCTTGGGGATCACATACTGGATGGTGACGCCGTTCTTGGCCTCCTCGGCGCGGTTGCGCGCCTGCAGGATGTCGCCCGAATAGCCGACGGCCAGGCAGATGTCGCCGTTGGCGAGCGCGTTGATGTATTCCGACGAATGGAACTTCTGGACGTAGGGCTTGACCGAGGCGAGCAGCTTGCCGGCCTCCTCCATGTCGGCGGCCTCCTTGGAATCGGGATTCTTGCCGAGATACTTGAGCGCGGCCGGGATCAGCTCCTCGGACGCGTCGAGGAACTGCACGCCGCAGTCCTTGAACTTCGAGACGATCTCCGGCTTGAACACCATGTCCCAGCTATTGACCGGCGCGTCGGGCATGATTGCCTTGATCTTCTCGACGTTGTAGCCGATGCCGGTGGTGCCCCACATGTAGTCGACGCCATACTGGTTGCCCGGATCGTATTCGGCGACGCGGCTCGTCACCTCCGGCCACAGGTTGGAGAGGTTGGGCAGCTTGGACTTGTCGAGCGGCTGGTAGACGCCGGCGGCGATCTGGCGGGCGAGGAACGGACCGGTGATCACCACCACGTCGTAGCCCGAGCCGCCGGCCAGCATCTTGGTCTCGACGATGTCCTGGTTGTCGAACACGTCGTAGACCACCTTGATGCCGGTCTCCTTGGTGAACTCCTCCAGCACGGATTCGTCGATATAGTCGGACCAGTTGTAGACGTTGACGACCTTGTCCTCGGCCACGGCACCCGTCGCGAGCGCGACCGTCAGCGCGGCGGCACCCAGAAGACGCTGTCTCACCATTTTCGTCATGCTCCCTGTCCCCTGTCGCGGCCGCCCCCGGTCGCCGCAATGGCGAAGCCGGTGGGGTCGGTCCGGGCCCCGGCGCTCTCTCGTAGGACGACTGGAGAATCCGGCGTTCTACGCACCCGGCGGTCGGGCGCATTTATGCACAGCGGCGGAGGGACGACAACTGGTCGCTGCCTATTTTCTGGCGCGTGGCATTTTCTCACCACTCGCCGCATCGGTTCCGGCGAAAATGCAATTGCGCGGCCGGGAAAATGCCATCACAAATAAGGGGTCTGCATTTTCCGAAACACAAAGGCGTGCGTTCGGACGGGCGGGATGGAAGAGGCTCCCGCCTTCGCGCGCCAGCAACGAAAGAAAGCGATCATGAGTTTGATTTCGACCGAGCCCAAGGACGCGCCGAGGGTCGGCGAACGCAAGCCGGAGCGGGGCGTCGATACGCTCGCCGAGGCCAGGACCTGGCTCAAGGAGCGGGGCATCGAGGACATCGAGTGCATCACGCCGGATCTTGCCGGCGTTGCCCGCGGCAAGCTGATGCCGGCCGACAAATTCTTCTCCTCGACCGTCATGTCGATGCCGTCGTCGGTGTTCACCACGACGATCACCGGCGAGTATCCGGAGGAGGACGACGCCTTCCAGCACGACCCCTCCGACGGCGACGTGTTCCTGAAGCCGGACTTCTCGACGCTGACCGCCGTGCCCTGGGCGTCGGAGCCGACCGCCCAGATCATCCACGACGCCTTCCACCGCGACGGCCGGGCCTTCGACCTCGGGCCGCGCCAGATCCTGAGGCGGATCGTCGGCCTCTACGAGCGCGAAGGCCTCAGGGCGGTGGTGGCGCCGGAAATCGAGTTCTATCTCGTCAAGCAGAACCTCGATCCCGACTATCCGCTGGAGCCGCCGATCGGCCGCTCCGGCCGCGCCGAGGCCAGCCGGCAGTCCTACTCGATCCAGCACGTCAACGAGTTCGACGACCTGTTCGACGACATCTACGAGTTCTCCGAGAAGCAGGGCCTGGAGATCGACACGCTGATCCACGAGGAAGGCGCCGCGCAGATGGAGATCAACCTGCGCCATGGCGACCCGCTCGCCCTCGCCGACCAGGTGTTCACCTTCAAACGGACGATCCGCGAGGCGGCGCTCAGGCACAAGATGTACGCCACCTTCATGGCCAAGCCGATGAGCCGCGAGCCGGGCTCGGCCATGCACATCCACCAGTCGGTGGTGGACATCGAGACCGGCCGCAACATCTTCTCGGACGACGAGGGCAACCCCACCCCGGCCTTCTTCTCCTTCATCGCCGGGCTGCAGAAATACCTGCCGGCGGTGATGTGCATCCTCGCTCCCTACGTCAATTCCTTCCGGCGCCTCACGCGCGGCACGGCGGCGCCGATCAACGTCCACTGGGGCTACGACAACCGCACCGTCGGCATCCGCGTGCCCAATTCCGGGCCGGGCTCGCGACGCGTCGAGAACCGGGTGCCGTCGTCGGACGCCAATCCCTATCTCGCCGTCGCCGCCTCGCTGGCCTGCGGGCTTCTCGGCATGCAGCAGCGGCTCGCGCCCGAGGAGCCGATCTCGGGTTCGGCGCGCGGCCTGCCCTTCGGCCTGCCGCGCGGCCTCCTGGAGGCGCTGGCGCTGTTCGAGGACAGCGGCGACCTTGCCGAGGTGTTCGGTCCGCGCTTCATGGCGACCTACCGGGCGATCAAGCAGCAGGAATACGAGACGTTCATGAACGTCATCTCCAGTTGGGAACGGCAGCATCTGCTGCTGGCGGTGTAAGCGTTGCCAGTCTGTGTAGACAGGATTATATTCCTGTCTACACACGAGGAGGGAGCCATGGGACTGAACATCCGCAGCGAGGAGGTCAACCGCCTCGCCACCCAACTTGCCGAGCAGCGCAAGGTCACCAAGACCGAGGCGGTGCGGCTGGCGCTCGCCAACGAACTTGCCCGCAAGGCAGAGGAAAAGTCCCTGTGGGAAAAGATCGCCCCGATCCGCGCGTCGATCGCCGCGGCGCCCAAGACCGGCCTGCCGGCCGACAAGGCATTCTTCGACGAAATCAACGGTGACTATTAAATGTTCGTCGATGCATCGGCGATAATCGCCATGATTGCCGAGGAAACGGACGGCGAGAGGCTGGCCGGACAGCTTCAGTCGGCGCCGCCGTCGGAGCGGATCACCTCGGTCGTCGCCGTCTGGGAGGCGGTGGCCGGTCTCCATCGCCTCACCAAGCTGCCGCTTTCCGCCATCGAGCTCAAGGTCCGCAGCTTTCTTGCCACCGCGTCGATCGAGGTGGTCCCGCTAACGCTCGACCACCTCTCGCCCGCCCTCGACGCCTTCGACCGCTACGGCCGCCACCGCCTGCCGGAGAGCGAACGGAACAAGGCGCTCAACCTCGGCGACTGTTTCCACTACGCCGCCGCCCGACGCGCCGGAACCGGCATCCTGCACAAGGACGCCGGCCTCGCCCTCACCGACCTGCCGCCCGCCTGAACGGCCGCCTTCATCCCGAGGCTTCCATGCTCATTCACAACGCCTATCCCACCGAGCACTACCGCGCCCTCGACGCGGCGCATCATCTGCATCCCTTCTCGGATGCCCGCTCGCTCAATGCCGGCGGCGTCCGCGTCATCGTCAAGGGGGAAGGCGTCTGGCTGACCGACAGCGACGGCAATCGCATCCTCGACGGCATGTCGGGCCTGTGGTGCGTCAACATCGGCCATGGCCGGCCGGAGATCGCCGAGGCCGTGCAGAAGCAGATGGCCGAGATCTCCTATTACAATACCTTCTTCAAGACGACGCATCCGCCGGCGGTCGAGCTGGCCGCGCTGATCGCCGAAGTGACGCCCGAAGGCTTCAACCGCGTCTTCTTCTGCGGCTCGGGGTCGGAGGCCAACGACACCGTGCTCCGGATGGTACGCACCTACTGGGCGACGCTCGGCAAGCCGGACAAGCAGGTGATCATCGCCCGCCGCAACGCCTATCACGGCTCGACGGTGGCCGGCGCCTCGCTCGGCGGCATGGCGCCGATGCACGCCCAGGGCGGGTTGCCCATTCCCGGCATCCGCCACATCGGCCAGCCCTACTGGTTCGACGAGGGCGGCGAGCTGACGCCGGCCGAATTCGGCCTCAGGGCGGCGCGCGAACTGGAAGCGGCGATCGACGAGATCGGCGAGGACAAGGTGGCCGCCTTCATCGCCGAGCCGATCCAGGGGGCGGGCGGCGTCATCATCCCGCCGGACACCTACTGGCCGGAAGTCGCCCGCATCTGCCGCGAGCGCGACATCCTGTTCGTCTCCGACGAGGTGATCTGCGGCTTCGGCCGGCTCGGCAGCTGGTTCGGCGCCGAGCGCTTCGGCCTGAAGCCCGACCTGATGCCGGTCGCCAAGGGCCTGTCGTCGGGCTACCTGCCGATCGGCGGCGTGCTGGTCTCCGACAAGGTGGCCGGGGTGATCGAGGACACCGGCGAGTTCAACCACGGCTTCACCTATTCGGCCCATCCGGTCTGCGCGGCGGCGGCGATCGCCAACCTCAAAATTCTGCGCGACGAAAAGCTGGTGGAGCGCGTCCGCGACGACATCGGCCCCTATCTCCGCGAGCGCTGGCTGAAGCTTGCCGACCATACGCTGGTCGGCGAGGCGCGCATGACCGGCCTGATGGGGGCGCTGGAACTCGTTCCGGCGAAACCGTCGCACCAGCGCTTTGTCGGCGACGGCAGCATCGGCCTGCGCTGCCGGGAGCATTCGTTCCGGAACGGCCTGGTGATGCGCCATGTCCACGATACCATGGTCATCGCGCCGCCCTTCGTGCTCACCCACGAGGAGGCGGACGAGCTGATCCGCCTCGCCGCCCTGACGCTCGACATGACGCACGCCGACCTCCGGCGCGACGGCGTCATGGGCTGAGCCTGCCCAACTTTAGGACATAGCGGCCCGCGGCGTTTCGGCTATGGTACCGGCGAAAAAAGACGATTCTCGAAACGGATCCGCATGTTCTCCGCGCCGACCTTCATGCCCGCCGAGGGCCGAGCCCCGCATGTCGCCTCCTGGTATGCCGCTTCCGCCGGCGCTATCCCGACCTATCCGGCCCTGAAGGGCCATTGCCGGGCCGACGTCGCCATCGTCGGCGGCGGCTACACCGGCCTGTCGGCCGCGCTGTCGCTGTCCAAGGCCGGCTACCGGGTGGTGGTGCTGGAAGCCAACAAGATCGGCTGGGGCGCCTCGGGCCGCAACGGCGGCCAGATCCATCCCGGCCAGCGCCAGGATCCCGACTGGCTGGCCGCCCGCATCGGCGAGGGGCCGACCCGCGATCTGCTGCGGCTGGCCGACGAGGCGCGCGACCATCTCGACCGGCTGATCACTGAAAATGCCATCGACTGCGACTTCCGGCCCGGCCTCATCCACGCCGTCCACAAGCCGCGCTGGGTGGAGGCGGAAAAGCGCCACGTCGACCACCTGCGAACGAAGTGGGGCATCGAACGGCAGTTTCTCGACCGGCACGAGACGGCGCGGCGCATCGGCACCGACGTCTACCACGCCGGCAGCTTCGACCCGAAAGGCGGCAAGCTGCACCCGCTGAAATTCGCCCTCGGCCTTGCCGGGGCGGCGGTCGCCGCCGGCGCGACGCTCCATGAGGACAGCCGCGTCACGGAAATCCGCCATGGCGCCAAGCCGATCGTCGTCACCGCCGGCGGCGAGGCGATGGTCGACACGGTGATCCTCGCCGGCAACGGCTATCTCGGCGGCCTCGACGCCGAGACCGACGCCCGCGTGTTGCCGATCAACAACTTCGTGGTGGCCACCGAGCCGCTCGACGAGCTGCTGATCCCCGGCGAGGAGGCGGTGAGCGACAGCCGCTTCGTCGTCCACTACTGGCACCAGACGCCCGACCGGCGGCTGGTATTCGGCGGCGGCGAGACCTACAGCCACGCCTTCCCCGAGGATATCGCCGCCTTCGTGCGGCCGCATCTCGCCCGCGTCTATCCGAAGCTCGCCGGCGTGCCGGTCAGCCACGCCTGGGGCGGCACGCTCGGCATCACCTTCAACCGCATGCCGTTCATCCGGCGGCCGAAGCCCAACGTCTACATCGCCGCCGGCTATTCCGGACAGGGCGTCATGCTGGCGCCCTTCGTCGGCCACGTCATCGCCGAAGCGGTGGGCGGCGCCATGGGACGGTTCGATATGTTCGCCAAGGTACCGGTGATGCCCTTCCCCGGCGGCACGCTGCTGCGCTGGCCGACGCTGGTGGCGGCCATGACGTGGTTCAAGCTGATGGACAGTATCTGACGCCGCCAGATGCCTTCTTTTCGCAGAAAATAGACTATATCCTTTGTAGTCTTTCAATAATCCGGCGATGGCGGGATGTTTTTTCCGCCGTCGTCGCGCTTTTTGAAACGAGCACGCAGGCCCTTGGCAAGACGATCGACTATGTGTTCAGTCAGGATCATCCCTTCGCGGACGCCGGAATGCCTATGCCTGAAATTCTGACCGCCAACCGACTTTCCGACGGCGACGTCGTCTATCGCACCGCCGCGGGCGACTGGGTCACCGACGTGGACGCCGCCGAGCCGATCGACGGCGCCGAGCGGTTGGCCGCCGCCCAGGCGGCCGCCGACGCCGACGTGAAGGCGTCGCGCGTGCTCGACGTCGTCGCCATCGCCGTCGAGATAGCGGATGGCCGGATCGTGCCGAAGCGGCTGCGCGAGCGCATCCGCGCCTTCGGCCCCACCGTCAAGTCCGACCACCGGCCCGGTGCCGTCTGAGGAAGGAGGCCGCCATGTACCGCTACGACGAATTCGACGCCGCCTTCGTGCGCGAGCGCGTCGCCCAGTTCTCCGATCAGGTGGAGCGCCGGCTGAAGGGCGAGCTCACCGAGGACGAGTTCAAGCCGCTGCGCCTGATGAACGGCGTCTATCTGCAGCTCCACGCCTACATGCTGCGCATCGCCGTTCCCTACGGCACACTGTCGTCGACGCAGATGCGCCGCCTCGCCCGCATCGCCCGGACCTACGACAAGGGCTACGGCCACTTCACCACCCGGCAGAACATCCAGTTCAACTGGCCTGCCCTGAAAGACGTGCCGGCCATCCTCGGCGAGCTCGCCGAAGTGGAGATGCACGCCATCCAGACCTCCGGCAACTGCATCCGCAACGTCACCGCCGACCATTTCGCCGGCGCCGCCTTCGACGAGGCCGACGATCCCCGACCCTATGCGGAGATCCTCAGGCAATGGTCGTCGCTGCATCCGGAATTCTCGTTCCTGCCGCGCAAGTTCAAGATCGCGGTGACCGGCGCCGCCCACGACCGGGCGGCCATCCGCCTGCACGACATCGGCCTCGAGGTGAAGCGCGGCGACGACGGCGGCATCGGCTTTGCCGTCTACGTCGGCGGCGGCCAGGGCCGCACGCCGATGCTCGCCCGCGAGATCAATCCCTTCGTGCCGGAGGCCGACCTCCTCGCCTATGTCGACGCGATCCTGCGCGTCTACAATCTGTTCGGCCGGCGCGACAACAAGTACAAGGCGCGCATCAAGATCCTGGTCCACGAGACCGGCATCGACGAACTGCGGCGGCTGGTGGAAGAGGAGTTCGCGCAGATCCGCGGCGGCGTGCTCGGCCTGCCGGCCGAGGAGGCGGAGCGCATCCGCGCCTATTTCGCGCCGCCCCGCTTCGAGGACCGGCCGGCGGTCTCCGCCAGGCTCGACGCCGCCCGCGCCGCCAATCCGGCCCTCGACCGCTTCGCCCGGCAGAACCTCCATCGCCACAAGGCGCCGGGCTACACCTCGCTGACCATCTCGCTGAAGCCGATCGGCGGCATCCCCGGCGACGCCTCGGCCGACCAGATGGACGCGGTCGCCGCCATCGCCGAGAAATGGGCGTTCTCGGAGATCCGCGTCAGCCACGAGCAGAACCTGATCCTGCCACACCTCCTGCTCGACGAGGTGCCGGAGATCTATGAGGCGCTCGCCGCGGCGGGGCTTGCCACCGCCAACGCCGGCGCCATCACCGACATCATCGCCTGCCCCGGCCTCGACTATTGCGCGCTCGCCAACGCCCGTTCGATCCCGATCGCCTCGCAACTGTCCGAGCGGTTCGGCGCGCCGGAGCGGCAGGACGAGATCGGGCCGCTGTCGATCAAGATTTCCGGCTGCATCAACGCCTGCGGCCATCACCACGTCGGCCACATCGGCATCCTCGGCGTCGACCGCAAGGGCGAGGAATTCTATCAGATCAGCCTCGGCGGCAATCCCGACGAGAGCGCCTCGATCGGCGAGATCGTCGGCCCCGGCTTTTACGCCGACGGCGTCGTCGACGCGGTCGAAACCGTCGTCGACACCTATATCAGGCTCCGCGCCTCACCGGAGGAAACCTTCCTCGCCGCCTATCGGCGGCTCGGCGAGGCGCCGTTCAAGGAGGCGCTCTATGGTGCCTGACGCGCTCGGCCTCGCGCTCGATCGCGAGGAGGGGCTCGCCTCCGAGGCGCGCCTTCTGTCCGCCCGACACGAGGGGGAGGCGGCGGAAGCCATACTTGCCGCCGCGCTCGATCTCTACGCCGGCAGGATCGCGCTGGTGTCGAGCTTCGGCGCCGACAGCGCCGTGCTGCTCGCCATGGTGGCCGACATCGACCGGTCCCTGCCGGTGATCTTCCTCGACACCGGCAAGCTGTTCCCGGCAACCGTCGCCTATCGCGACAGGCTGGTGGAGGCGCTCGGCCTCACCGGCGTCTTCACCCGGCAACCGGACGCCGCCGATCTCGCCGCGGCCGATCCGGCCGGCGCCCTGTGGATGGCCGACACCGACGCCTGCTGCGACATCCGCAAGGTGAAACCGCTCGCCGCCGCCCTCCAGTCCTATGCCGCCTGGATTTCCGGCCGCAAGCGCTATCAGGCGGCGACGCGCGCGCAACTGCCGTTGTTCGAGGCGGCCGACGGCCGCATCAAGGTCAACCCGCTGCTCGGCTGGGACCGCGCGCGCATCGAAGCCTATCGCGAGGCGCGCCGCCTGCCGCCGCATCCGCTGGTCGCCGAGGGTTATCCGTCGATCGGCTGCCTGCCCTGCACCGACAAGGTCAGGCCGGGCGAGGACGAACGGGCGGGCCGCTGGCGCGGCAAGGCGAAGACCGAATGCGGCATTCATCTCGACCGGCCGTCCGGCGCGGTCATCGCGGGGATTTGAATCATGGTCGCCACCGCCATCGTGCCGCAGGCCGCCGCCACCGGCACCTCGACGCCGGACGTCTATCGGGGCGGCCGCTTCGAACCCAACGACTTCGTCATCGCCGCCGAGGACAGCGGCGGCGACGGCCTGATCCTGCCGCTTGCCGCATTGCGGACGGCGCTCGAGCACGACGGCCCCGGCAACCGCCGGCTGGGCCTGCTGTTTTCGCCGGCCGACCGCCTCGAGGACGCGCTGCCGCTGCTCGATCGCGTCGCCGTTCTTGCCATCGATTTTCCGAAATATGCCGATGGCCGCGGCTTCAGCCATGCCGCCCGTTTCGTCCGCGCCGGTTTCACCGGCGAGATCCGAGCGGTCGGCGATGTGCTGATCGACGAGATCCCGCTGATGCGCCGCGTCGGCTTCACGGCTTTCGAAGTCAGGAACGCGACGACCCGCCGCTATCTCTCCGAAGGCCGCGATCCCTCGCCCGGCCTCCATTATCAGCCGGGCGCCGTGCCGGAACCACCGGCCGGCACCCGCCCCTGGCTGCGCCGGCGCGCCACCTGAGACCGGCCATCCCGACCGCTACCGGCGGCGTAATGGAGCCGCGCCCGGCCGCGTGATACACTCGCGTACACTTTCGCCGCTTTCGTATCTCAAGTTTTCCGGATTATCCCTTAGGCTACAGTGCCGAAACGGAGCCGGACCATGGCCTTCTGGAAACAACTGGTGCTCGCCCTGCTCCTGGGGCTGGCGGGAATCGTCGGCTGGGGCGCTCTCGACCCGGCGGCGCGTCCTCGGCTGATCGCCGCCGGTGTTCCCGGAGCACTGCTGCCCGAATGGGCCTTCCTCGCCGCCGGCGACAGCGCGGCCGCGGCAACGCCGAAAGCCGAGGGCAGCCGCCGCAACGGCAACGAAACCGGCGGCGGCCGATCCGCCGACGCCGCGGGCGGCGGCTCCGGAGGCGCGCGAGCGGCGCTGGTGGTCACCGCCCCCGTCGTCATGACCGAAACCGCCGATCGCGTCAGCGCCATCGGCACCGCCGAGGCGGCGCGCACCGTCGTCATCTTCCCGCGCGCCGTCGGCATGGTGACCGAGATCACCTTCACATCGGGCGAGCGGGTCGAGGCCGGCGCCACGCTCGTCCGTCTCGACGACGACAGCGAGAAGATCGCCGTCGAGCAGGCGAGGGTCGCCCTGCAGGATGCCGACGCCAGGGCGACGCGCAACGACCGGCTGGCCGAGACGCGGGCGATTTCCGCCGCCGAGCGCGACACGGCCCGCTTCGAGCTGTCGAAGGCGCGCCTGGCCCTGCAGGAAGCCGAGCTCAACCTCAGCCGCCGCACCATCGCCGCGCCGTTCGCCGGCGTCGTCGGCCTCACCTCGGTCGAGGTGGGCGACATGGTGTCGAGCTCCACCGAGATCGTCACCCTCGACGACCGCTCGGACATCAAGGTCGAATTCCGCGTCCCCGAGGCCTTCGCCGCCCGCCTCGCCATCGACCAGCCGATCGAGGTGGCGACGCCGTCGCAACCCGGCGCCCGCTTTGCCGGCAAGGTCACCGCCGTCGGCAGCCGCATCGAATCCGACAGCCGGACGCTGGTGGCGCAGGCGACGGTGCGGAACCGCGACGACGTCCTCCGGCCCGGCATGTCGTTCGCCGTGAGCGTCCGCTTTCCCGGCATCCGGAAGACCGCCGTACCGGCGCCGTCGGTGCAGTGGGATCGCGACGGCGCCTATGTCTGGGCCGTCGACGACGGCAAGGCGAAGCGGGTCGGCGTCGCCATCGTCGAGCGGAACAAGGACACGGTGCTGGTCAGCGGCGACCTCGCGGCCGGCGACCCGGTGGTCGTCGAAGGCATTCAGTCGGTGCGGGCCGGCGCGCCCGTCCGGATGGCCGGCGAACCGAGGCAACTGGCCGACGGAAGCGAGGGGGCGGAACCATGAGCGGCCGCAGCCACGCCCTCACCGCGCTGTTCGTCCGCCGGCCGGTGCTGGCGCTGGTGGTCAACGCGCTGGTCGTCGTCGCCGGACTGGCCGCCTATCGCGACGTGGAAGTGCGCGAGCTGCCGGACGTCGACCGTCCCGTGGTGACGGTGACCGTCGGCTACGACGGCGCCGCGCCGGAGACCATCGATACCGACGTCACCGCCCGCGTCGAGGCGGCGGTGTCGCGGGTCGCTGGCGTCACCTCGATCTCCGGCCGGTCGAGCTTCGGACGGTCGCGCGTCACCATCGAGTTTTCCGAGAACACCGACCTCAACGTCGCCGCCAACGACACCCGCGACGTGGTGAGCCGCATCCGCAACCAGTTGCCGGACGACGTCGACGAGCCGCAGATCGTCAAGGCCGACGCCGACGGCGACGCCATCATCCGCCTCGCCGTCACCTCCGACCGGGTGTCGCTGGAGGAGCTGACCAGCCTGGTCAACGACCGCATCGCCGACGCGCTGGCCGCCGTCGACGGCGTCGCCGACGTGCAGGTGTTCGGCGACCAGGAGCCGGTGTTCCGCGTCGACATCGACCAGACGGCGCTGGCGGCGCGCGGCCTCACCATCGCCGACCTCATCGCGACGCTGTCCACCGTGTCGATGGACAGCCCGGCCGGCGCGCTCGCCAATCGCGACCTCAGCCTGGTGGTGCGCGCCGACGCCCGCGTCACCGACGCGGCGGCCATGGCGCGCCTGCTGATCGACGCCAACACGCGGCTCGGCGACGTGGCGACGGTGTCGCTCGCCCCCGACACCGGCACCTCGCAGCTCAAGATCAACGGCAAGGCCGGCATCGGCATGGGCATCGTCCGGGCCGCCCGCTCCAACTCGATCCAGATTTCCGACGACGTCGCCCGCGTGGTGGCGAGCCTGAAGCCGACGCTGCCGGACGGCGTCGAGCTCGCCGTCACCTCCGACGAGGCGCGCTTCATCAACGGCGCCCTGCACGAGGTGATCCTGGCGCTCGGCCTCGGCGTCGTCATCGTCGTCGCCGTCATCTACCTGTTCCTCGCCAACTGGCGGGCGACGCTGATCCCGGCCATCACCATCCCGGTGTCGCTGGTCGGCACGCTGGCGGCGATGTGGCTGACCGGCTTCTCGATCAATATCGTCACCCTGCTGGCGCTGGTGCTGGCCACCGGCCTGGTGGTCGACGACGCCATCGTCGTGCTGGAGAACATCGTCCGCCGCCGCCACATGGGCATGAAGCCGCGCGCCGCCGCGGTGCTCGGCACCGAGGAGGTGTTCTTCGCCGTGCTGGCCACCACGGCGACGCTCGCCGCCGTCTTCGTGCCGATCTCCTTCCTGCCGGGCACCGCCGGCAGCCTGTTCCGCGAATTCGGCTTCGTGCTGGCCATCGCCGTCACCATCTCCGGCGTCACGGCGCTGACCTTCGCGCCGATGCTCGCCGCCACCATCCTGCCGGCCGAGGAACGGCAGAAGCGGGCGATCATGCCGCGGCTGCTCGGGGCCGTCGGCCGGCCGCTCGCCGCGCTCTACGGCCGGCTGCTCGACGCGGCGCTCGCCGCCCCGCTGGTGGTCATCGCCCTGTCGGTCGCCTTCGGCGGCGTCGCCTGGATCATCTTCCAGGGCCTGCCGAGCGAGCTGACGCCGCGCGAGGACCGCGGCTCGGTGTCGTTGATGATCACCGCGCCGCCGGGCATTTCCATCGACAACATGGGGCGGCAGATGGACAAGGTGGCCGCCGTGGTCCAGCCCTATCTCGACAGCGGCGAGGCGACGGCCAGCTTCGCCATCGCCGGGCGTGGCGACACCAACTCCGGCTTCATGATGGTGACGCTGGCCCCGTGGGAAGAGCGGGCGCGCGGCCAGGCGGCGATCGCCGCCGAGATCAACGCCAAGCTGGCCGCCATCCCGTCGATCCAGGCGCGCATGCTCGGCTCCAACTCGCTCGGCATCCGCGGCGGCGGCCAGGGCCTGCGCCTGTCGCTGGTCGGGCCCGACTTCGAGGGCCTGTCCCAGGTCGGCGACGCCTTCATCAAGGCCCTGGAGACGCGGCCGGAGGTGCGCGGCGCCACCCTCGACTACCAGCCGACGCAGCCGCAGCTCTCCGTGCGCATCGATCGCGACCGGGCGCAGGATCTCGGCATTCCCGTCGCCGGGCTGGCGCAGGCGCTGCAGGCGGTGCTCGACGGCCGCGAGGTGGTGGACGTGTCGGTCGGCGACCGGATCATTCCGGTCAAGCTGGTGTCGAGCGCCACGCCGATCGACGACCCGACCGACCTCGGCAACGTCTTCCTCAGGACCGCCGACAAGCGGATGGTGCCGATGAGCGCCATCGCCACGCTCGTCGAGGGCTCGACGGCGCCCGGCCTGTCGCGCGACGGCCAGCAGCGGGCGGTGCCGATCACCGTCGACCCGGCGCCCGGCGTGGCGCTCCGCCAGGCGATGGCGGTGGCCGACGAGGTGGCGGCCTCGGTGCTGCCGGCCGGCTACGGCATCAAGCAAACCGGCGAGGCGGCGGCGCTGGCCCAGACGTCGGCCGGCCTCGCCACCACCTTCGGCTTCGCGCTGATCGTGGTGCTCCTGGTGCTCGCCGCCCAGTTCGAGAGCTTCGTCGCCGCGCTGATCATCATCGCCACCGTGCCCTTCGGCCTCGCCGCCGCCGTGTTCGCCATCCGCTTCACCGGCGGCACGCTCAACATCTACAGCCAGATCGGTCTCGTCATGGTGGTCGGCATCATGGCCAAGAACGGCATCCTGATCGTCGAGTTCGCCAATCAGCTGCGCGACGAAGGCCGCAGCGTCCGCGAGGCGATCAATGCGGCCGCCCGCATCCGCCTGAGGCCGGTGATGATGACGATGATCGCCACCATCGTCGGCGCCGTGCCGCTGGTGCTGGCCTTCGGCGCCGGCGCCGAGGCGCGCGTCGCCCTCGGCTGGGTGCTGGTGGGCGGCCTCGGCTTTGCGACGGTCTTCACGCTGTTCCTGACGCCGGTCGCCTATCTGCTTCTGGCCGGCTTCGCCAAGCCGCGCGGCCATGTCGAGCGGCTGCTGTCCGGCGAACTCACCGCCGCCGAGGCGATCGGCCTCACCGAACGCGAGACGGCGGCCCCGGCGGCATCGAAGCTCGCCGCCGAATAGAAGATCATGGCAACCCGCGAAGAGGCCGACGCAGCCGCTCGGCGAGGCGACTGGAGCATTTCCGGATGCAAGACGGGTTCCGACGTTTGCCGCAATTGCTCGATGTCAACTGCCGGCGCTGAAGAATCGCTGATGCACCATACAGGCAGCGCCGAAAGCCGCGCCGGATGGTCCCAGGGTTGAAAGCTCTATTTTGGGCCGCGGCAAACCGACGATCAGCATCGAATCGAGATTCTCGCGCACCCGCTTCTCGACGAACGGATAGATCGGCGCCACCGAGCCGCCGAGCACCACGAGGTCGGGATCGAGCACCTTGACCAGTTGCGCCAGGCCATGGCTGAGGTCGTCGGCCCATGCGTCGGCAATTCGCCGCGCCATCTCATCGCCGCGGGCAAGCGCCGCCAGGAACCGGTCGAGGTCGGGCTGTCCACCCTGTTCTTCGTAGGTGCCGAGCACCATGTCCTTGCCGATCAGCGTTTCGAGTTCGCCGGCCGTACCACGCCGGGCCGGCCGGCCGTTGCGCTCGATCGTCAGATGGCCGAATTCGCCGGCGAAGCCGAAGGCGCCGCGGAACAGCCTGCCGCCAGCGGTAATGGCGCCGCCGACGCCGTTCTCGATGTGAAGGAAGATGCTGGTGTTGGACCAGTCCAGGTCGCCGCTGTAGATCTCGCCGATGGCGAAGGCATTGGCATCGTTCTCCGCCGTCACATCGATCGGAAAAGGAAGGAACTCCCGCAGCATGTCCGTGACCGGCGTGTCCCGCCAGCCGAGCATGTGAGCGTTGCGGGCGTTGCCGGCATGATCGAGCAGCGCCGGCAGCGTGACGCATATGCCCTTCAGCCGGCTTTCCTCGACGGTCGGCAGGACGCTGGCGGCGAGAGCCGCCGCCTTGGCGATCACCGCCTCCGGCGGGAAGGAAGGACTGTCGAAGGCGACCGACTTTTGCTGCACGGTCGACGCCGAGAGGTCGATCACCACCGCGCTCAGCCGGTCGACGCCGATCTCCACGCCGGTAAAATAGCCGCCGTCGGGCGAGAGACGGATCTCGATGCCGGGCCGCCCGGTCCGTTTCTCTTCTCCGGGACGAGGCGTGTCCGGCGCTTCGATCACCAGACCCGACGACATGAGGGACGCCACGATGTTGCCCGTCGACGACCGGTTGAGCCCGAGCACGCGCGCAAGCTCGGCCCGGCTCATCCCACCCTTCCGAAACAGGGCGTTCAACGCATCAATCTCATTCAAATATCGAATGGTCTGGGGATTATTCATCATGAAAACTGCGGGAGGGGACTGCCCCCTCCCGCACCCTAAGCTTAGTGGGCGGACAACACATGATCAACGTTCGCCGAGGTGACGGCGAGCCACGGCACGTAATAGTGCTGTTCCTTGCCCTCATTCCAGGCCAGGGAGCCGCCGTTCGCGTCCCACACCGCCGCGCGCGGCTTGTAGCCGTCGATCAGCTTGTTGAGGGCCAGGTCGATGGCACCCTGAGACTGACCTTTGGCATCCTGCAGGATCGACATCAACTGGTCTCCGCGCTTGACCGCCTCGAGCGCGTCCTTGATGCCGTCGACGCCGGCAACCGGAACGGAACCCGGGGCGAGGCCATAGTTGCGGATACCCTCGATGGCGCCAACCGCCATCTCGTCGTTTTCGGCCAGCACGCCCTTGATCTGGTCGCCATTGGCGGTGAGGAAGTTCTCCATCAACGTGATGGCCTCGGCGCGCGACCAGTTGGCCGTGTTCTGGCCGAGGACGGTGACGTTCGGCTTCCCGGCGAGCACATTCTGGATGCCCTGGAACCGCTGGACCTGCGCCGACTGGCCGATCATGCCCTCGAGGATGACGATCTTGGCGTCGTCGCCGGCCTTGTCGATCACTGCCTTGGCCAGCATCTCGCCGGCCTCGACGTCGTTCGAGTTGATGTAGGCGTCATAGAGCTCGGTCTTGGAAACGACCGTGTTGGAACCGAACACCGGAATGCCGGCCTTGCGGGCCCGTTCGAGCGGCTCGTTGCCGGCGTCGATATCCACCGGGATGAAGATGATGGCGTCATACTTCTCGGTGATGGCGGTGTCGAACAGGTTGGACTGGGTCAGCACGTCCTGCCGGCCGTCCAGGATGGTCAGCGTCGCCGTACCGTCGGCGAGCGCCGGATGTTCCTTGGCGGCATCGGCCCAGAGCACGTTGTATTCGGTATTGAGGCTCTGAACGATGGCGGCGATCCGAAGCGGAGCGGCGCTGGCGGCAGTGGCGATCAGCATCGGCAGAGCCACGGCAACGCCGGCGGCCTGGAGCATCAGTCTACGATTTACCCTCATTTCTTCCTCCACTTTCAATGGGCTTTCCGTTTGCCCGTCACAACTCACCGCGATCCTTGGAACGGTCGATCAACACCGCCAGGACGATGATGGAACCTTTGATGATCTGCTGGTAATACGAAGACACACCCATCAGATCGAGCCCGTTGCTGATCATGCCGATGATCAGGACGCCGACGAGCGTGTAGGTGATGCGGCCAATGCCGCCGGTGAGGCTGGTGCCGCCGATGACGACCGCGGCGATGGCATCGAGCTCGTAGCCGATGCCGGCCTGCGGCAGCGCCGAGGTGGTGCGCGCCGTCAGCATGACGCCGGCGAGGCCCGCCAGCCCGCCCATCAGGGCGTAGACGGAAAAGACGATGCCGCGCGTGTTGATGCCCGACGTCTTGGCGCTGCGCGGGTTGCCGCCCACCGCGTAGACGCGCCGGCCGTAGACCGAGTAGCGCAGCGTCACGTAGGCGATCGCGAACACGATGGCGAAGATGATCACCGGCACCGGGATGCCGAGCACCGCGCCCTGGCCGAGCCAGCGGAACTCCGGGCTGAGGTTGGGGATCGGCCGGCCGCCGCTATAGAGCAACGTGGCGCCGCGGGCGACGCTGAGCAGACCCAGCGTCGCCACGAAGGGCGGCACGCTGAAATAGGCGATCAAGCCGCCGTTGATCACGCCGCAGGCCGTGCCGACGAGCACGCCGGCGATGACGGCGAAGACGGCCGGCTGCGCGTCGCCGCCGGTGACCAGGCTGGCGGCCACCGCGCCGGCCAGCGCCAGGATCGAGCCGATCGACAGATCGATGCCCGCCGTCAGGATGACGAAGGTCATGCCGACCGCCAGCACGCCGTTGATGGAAACCTGCCGCAGGACGTTCACGAGGTTGTTGGACGTCAGGAAGTTGTTCGACAGGAACGACAGAATCAGAAACAGAACCAGAAAGGAGATGACGATACCGTAGCGAGATACGAGTTCGGCCAAACCCCATTCGCGGCGCCCACTTTCAGCAGCCTTCACGACCCTTACTCCCCATAAGCTTGTTATGATGTTCCCAAGCGCGCGGCATTCGGTCCGCCGGCATCAGGACGCCAGATGGACCAGCATCTCCTGCGTCGCCTCGCCGCCGATGACCTCACCGGCGATCCGGCCGCGGCGGAACACGATGATCCGGTCGGAATTGCCGAGGATTTCCGGCACCTCGGAGGAAATCATCAGCACCGAGTTGCCCTCGGCTACGAAGGCGGAAAGAAAGGCATAGATCTCGCGCTTGGCGCCCTCGTCGACGCCGCGGGTCGGCTCGTCGCAGATCAGGATGCGCGGCTTCGGATCGAGGCAGCGCGCCAGCACCACCTTCTGCTGGTTGCCGCCGGAGAGCTTCTGGACCGCCTGATCGAACGAGGCGACCTTGATCGAGAAGCGCTTGACCTGATCGGCCACGCTCCGGCGTTCGGCCCGTTCGTCGAGGAAGCCGACGCGGGTGTAATGCGGCAAGTTGGCGACGGTAACGTTGTGCGCCACCGACGCGGTGAGCGACAGGCCGGTCTGCTTGCGGTCTTCGGTGACGAGGGCGATGCCGGCACGGATCGAATCCGCCGGCGTCTTCAATTGGGCGGGTCGTCCGTCAAGCCGGATCTCGCCGCTGTCGCGCGGCTCGGTGCCGTAGAGGGAATTGACGAACTCGCTGCGGCCCGATCCCAGAAGCCCGTAAAGCCCGAGGATCTCGCCTTTGTGCAGCGTGAGGTCGATGCCCTCGAACTTGCCGCGCCGCGAGAAGCCTTTGACCTCGATCACCGGCTCGGCCTTGCCGTCGGCCTTCGGCCGGCGCCGGTGCTCGAGAAGATCGCGCCCGACGATGGATCGGATGAGGCCGAGCCGGTCGATATCCTTGATCGAGCCGCTGTCGACATGGCGGCCGTCGCGGAACACCGTGTAGTCGTCGGCGATCTCGAAGATCTCGGTCAGCCGGTGCGAGACGTAGATGATGCCGACCCCCTGGGCGGTCAGATTGCGGATGGCGTCGAACAGGATCTGCGTTTCCCGTTCGCCGATGGCCGAGGTCGGCTCGTCCATGATCAGGATTTCGCTCTGCCGGCTGATCGCCTTGGCGATCTCCACCAACTGCGCCTGGGCGACGGAGAGGTCGCGCAGCCGCGCGGTCGGCGGCAGAGGGAACTTCAGCCGCGCCAGCAGTTCCTCGGCGTCGGTGATCATCTTGCGATCGTCGACGAACAACCGGCTGCGACGCTGCTCGCGCCCGAGATAGAGGTTCTCGGCCACCGTCATGTCGAGGAAGGGGCTGAGCTCCTGGGTGATGATGGCGACGCCACCGGCGAGCGCCTCCGCCGGGCTGGCGAATTCGACCTCCGAGCCCTTGATCTCGATGACGCCGGCATCGCGGCGGTAAAGGCCCATCAGGATGTTGAGGAAGGTCGATTTGCCGGCACCGTTGCCGCCGCAGAGCGCGTTGACCGTACCGGCGCGCAGCCGGATCCGCCCGTCGATCAGCGCCGCCACCTTGTTGAAGGTCTTGGACACCGCATCGGCCGAGAGCAGCAGCGGCGCCGCGCCCATCGTGCCGACATCGTTCAGTGGCGTTTCGCTGGAAATCATGTTTTCCTCCTCGCCTCCCTATCGGCGGGTCCTTCTCGGCGGCCCTGTACCGGGCATCGAGACCCGGCCTCCCCGGCCGATGCCGGCCGCGTGGGCCATTGGCTTTCGGTTCCGATCCGATGGCAGCCCGTTTCCCGGTCCGGGACTTTATTCAGGTCGTTCTGTTTACCACGATCCTGTTAGTTTGTATGTTTTAGCAACAAACATAGTATGGCGACTATGTCAAGTGGCGGTTGGGTGACCTAACCGAAAGTCGGCATCCACTGAAAACCGGGCCTTTCCGCCTCGCGCGGCAACGGCGCAACCCGGCCGGGACGAGCCGCCGAGCCGTCTTGCAGCACAGGCCTCACGCCCTCGCGGTCGCGAAATCGTAGTCCGCCAGGACGAGGCCGATATTGGCGAGCACCAGCTCGCGCGCCACCGGCCGGGCCCGTCCCGCGGCCACCCTCTCATGCAGCCGTCCGAGAGGGATCTCGCGGTCGCCGAGCGCGGCCATCAGCGCGTCGACTGCCGCGCGCCGCGATGGCCGACAGGCATTGGGTAGCGCCGGTCATGCGTGGGCTTCCTTGCGAATTTCGGCCGACGCCAGAAAGGCGGCGATCTGCGCCGTGCTGGATGCGCCCTCCATCGGCCCCTTGCGCGTCACGGCGAGCGCGCCGGCGGCATTTGCCAGCCGCAGCGCCTCGGCGGGCGCCAAGCCCCTCAGCCAGTGCGTGACGAAGGCCGCGCCGAAGCAGTCGCCGGCGCCCGTCGGGTCGACTTCCTCGACCACGAAGCCCGGCATCTCCACGCTTTCGCGGCGGCTGTGGAATGCGGCGCCGGCGGCACCCTTCTTGACCACCACGGCCGAGATTCCGCGCGACAGCAGCTCGGCCACCGCTCCGGCTTCGTCTTCGGCTTGGGCGAACAGGAAGATTTCCGGACCGCTCGGCAGGAACAGGTCGGTCTGCTCCAGGATGGCGTCGAGGGCGGCGCGCATCCCGGAGGCGCCGAGTATCTCCTTGCGGACGTTGGGATCGAACGACACCGTGCCTCCCCTGGCCTTTACCGCGGCGATGCCCGCTCTCACCACCTCGACCACCCGGTCGGAGAAGAGAGACGACCCCATGACATGGAAGTGGTCGGCGCCGGCCAGCAGCGCTTCCGCCGCCGCGTCGATGGCGATCCGGCCGCAGGCGCTTTGCGGGATGTTGAAGATGAAGGCGCGGCTGCCGTCGGCGGCGTAGCGCACGAAGGCGGTGCCGGTGACCGCATCCGCATGCACGGCGATCGCCGAGACGTCGACGCCGTCGGCCCGCAGGCGGTCGAGGTTGAGCTTGCCGAAATCGTCGGCGCCGACGCTGGAGATCATGCCGCAGGGCTGACCGAGGCGGGCGGCCTGGCTGATGAAGATCGCCGGCGCACCCGACGGATAGGGGCCGGCCCACCGGCCCGGCTCAAGAAACGTCTGTCCGATCTCGGTCGCCATGATCTCGACGACGATCTCCCCGGCCGTCACGATTTTCTTCATCGGCTGCCTCCCGTGCCAACGGCGTCCTCTTCGCCTGAACGCCTATTGACAAGGTGCGTATCATATATTTGTTTGTAGTCGCAACATACATTTTATCGCTAGGGGGTTCAGGGCTCCAAGGCGATGGGGAGGAAGCGAATGAGACGCCTGGGCATTCACGCATGCGAGCGGGAGGTCGGCTGGAGGGGCTTCGAGTCGATGCCCGAACCGTTGGAGCCTGCGGCCGCAAGCTCATCGAGTTTCCATCTGACTATCACGGCTAAAAATTCCAGTCAGACGAAGTAGATACGAAGCCCACCGGATGACTTCACATAGTCGACACGGCTTGTGGAAGTCAAATTCAAAAGAAAGCAGCGAAAATGAAGTTCGGTACACTGTACTCCTACTGGAGCCCGGAATGGAACTGTGATTGCAATAGCTATGCCAAGCTTATCGAAAAGGCGTCGGAGATCGGCTTCGATATCCTCGAGGTAAGCGCAGACCACGTCTATCGCATGTCCGCCCCGGAGCTGAGGCGCCTCAACGAACTGAGCAAGAAGCACAATATCATATTTACGACCAATAGCGGCCCGGCCAAGGAATACGATCTGTCGTCAACCGATGAGAAGGTCAGGCAGAACGGAATTGAATATTTCAACGTCGTCATGGAGAAGATGGTCGAACTGGGGTCGAATTCGCTGGCAGGCGCCATCTATTCATTCTGGCCCTGCGACTTCGAGTCCACCGACAAGGAAGGTGCCTGGAGCCGGAGCATCGATGCGCTCAGGATCGTGGCGAAGACGGCCGAGCGGCTGGGCATCACCATTTCGCTCGAAGTCCTGAATCGCAACGAATCCTACATTTTGAACACATGCGAGGAAGCGATCGCGTACTGCGAGAAGGTCGGCAGCCCGGCAGTGAAGATCTTGCTGGACACCTACCATATGAATATCGAGGAAGACAGCCTGCCTGATGCGGTGCGCGCCGCGGGCCCATTGCTGGGGCATCTGCATGTCGGCGAAAACAACCGCAAGCTTCCCGGCATGAATAACACCATAGATTGGAAGGCCCTGGCGGGGGCGCTGCATGATATCCGTTACGATGGAACCGTCGTAATGGAGCCATTCCTCATTGCCGGCGGTTCGGTTGGATACTCAATTCGTCTTTGGCGGGACCTCAGCAACCACGCCAACGGCAGGGAAATGGACCGGTACATAACCGAATCGCTCCGCTTCCTGAAAGAGAGCTTCGCATAAACGACCGCCTAGCGCCTTGCGAAGCTTTGCATGAGAGCTGTCCCGAAAAGAGTTGAGCGATTTCAGCGGGATGCGATTCCGTTCGTTGCCATGCGGAATGGAACGCCGCATACCTTGGGCTGAAATCGCTCATTGCCAGCCTGCTCGGGCGCCGACGCGTCATGCAAGCGACCTTGCCGACTGGAACGGGAGCAAATGGCTCCGTAACTGCGTTGAGGATGCCACTGCCAGAAGACGCATCGCAAGCGATCGCGCATATCGCCGAGGTTTCGCCTCTGGCACTCGGATATCAGCTTATCCGGAAGCGCCGGGCCTCGGCCGGGTTGGCGAAGACCTCGCGGTCGAGGCGCGTCAGCATGTAGGAGATCAGGCCGGTCATGATCATGTCGGTCTGCCAGGGTAGCGTCTCGATCACCGTCGACCGGCGCAGGTCCTCGACCAGCGCCGCCTCGATCGCCGCCTTCAGCCCCGCCTCAAACAGCGGATAGGCGCGCACCGAGCCGCCGGTCAGCACGATGCGGCTGGGGTTGATCAGCGCCATCAACCGGGCGAGCCCGTAGCCGAGCGCCTCGCCGGCCCGATGGTAGATCGCCCGCATCGCCTCGTCGCCGGCATAGGCGGCCGCCTCGTGGGCGATCAGTTCCCCCTGCGTCGGCCGCACGCTGAGCGGCGGCGCGTCCTCCGGCAGGCCGAGCGCCTGGCGGTGGATGGCGTAGTCGGCGATATAGGCTTCGAGGCAGCCGCGCCGGCCGCACTGGCAGAGGGCGCCGCCCGGCAGATGGTTCATATGGCCGAATTCGGCCGCCGAGCCGGCGGCGCCGTGGTGCAGCCGGTCGCCGACGAACAGGCCGGCGCCGACGCCCTGGTCGACGAAGATCACCGCGAAGGTGCCGTTGTAGACGTCGGGGTTGGCCTCGTGCAGCGCCTGGGCGATCATGTTGGCGTCGTTGGAGAGGATGCAGTTGCGGCCGGTCAGCACCCTGAGCGGCTCGACCAGGCGCATGTCGCGGACGCTGAAGGCCGGCGACCACATCACCGATCCGGTGTTGGTGTCGACGAAGCCCTGGGCGCCGATGGCGATCTCGGCCACCTGGCGGAAATCGATGCCGTTGTCGGCGACGATGCCGCCGAGCAGGTCGGCGAGCTTGACGGGGAAGCTGTCGCGCGTCTCCTCGTAGGTCGGCACCACCGCCTCCTGGCGGTCGATGATGCGGCCGTCGAAATCGGCAAGCTGCAGCACGACGCTGTCGCGGGAGATCTTGGCCGCCAGCACGTAGCCGGCGGTCGGGTCGAGGCGCAGCATGACGCGCGGCCGGCCGCGGCGCGCCGGCTCGGCCTGCACCTCGCCGGCCTCCGCCTCGTCGTCGCGCGCCTCGATCAGCCCTTCGGCGATCAGGTCGGCGGTGATGGCGGTGATGGTCGCCGGCGACAGGCGCGTCTCGGCGCCGAGGTCGACGCGAGCGATCGGCTCGCGCCGCCTGAGCGCCGACAGCACCAGCGACCGGTTTTGCCGACGAACGTGATCGCTGTCGGCCTTGCCGACGGAAACGCGCCGCGTTCCATCTCCACGCACGGTCATGATGATGCCTGTCCTCCCCGACGGGGGCCTCCCCTCTCCGGCGCCCGCTTTATCCTACTGGACCAGCTCCGCCGAAAACGGCCTCGCCGAAACCGGTCCATCTCCTTGTTTCGACGCAAAACCGCCCGCTTTGCCGGCATTGCTCCGCGACGTCCGCCTGTCCGGCCGTCCCGGCCGTCGCCTCGCACCGCCGCAGGACCGTCCGTTCGCCCCCCGCGCGGCGGCCGGTCCAAATCGGCCCGAATATTGACATCGCGCCCCGCCTCGGTCCACGCTTTTTTTGGACTTCAAAGATAATCATTGGGTCGAGCGGCTTCGCCGCCGCGCTTCACAACGCGTGGGCCCGCGCGTATTGTCCGCGCGCCCATGGGAACGCCATTCGGGGGACGTCTTCGACATGTGGAGGGTGCTGCCGGCCATCGTCCTCGGGCTGCTCGGTCAGGCGGCGGCGTCGCCGGTCATCGGCGTCAGCTGGCCCGGCGATATGGCGCGTCAGTGGAAAGCCGATTCGGAAACCATCCGCGCGGCGGTGGCGGCCGCCGCCGGCGCGGTGATCGAAACCGACGCCCAGCTGTCGGCGGCCAAGCAGATCCTCGACGTCAAAAGCCTGATCGACGCGGACGTCGACGTCCTGATCGTCGCGGCCGTCGACTCGCGGGCGCTGGAGCCGTCGATCCGCGCGGCCGTTGCCGCCGGCGTGTCGGTCATCGGCTACGATCGGCCGATCGGCCTCGACGGCGTGATCTCGATCGGCTTCAACCAGACCGATATCGGCCGGCTGCAGGCGATGGCTCTCTATGCCGCGCGGCCGCGCGGCAACTGGGTGCTGCTGAAAGGCGATTTCGACGATCCCCAGACCGCCCGCCTCTATGCCGGCCAGACCGGCGTCCTCAAGGATTCCATCAATGCCGGGCTGATCCGGATCGCCGGCGAGGCCTATACGCCCGGCGGCCTGTCGCTCAACGCGCGGCGGGCCTTCGGCAACATCCTCGACGACACGCGCAACGCCGTCGACGCCGTGCTGACGCCGGATGACGCCAGCGCCGGCGAGGCCATCTCGGTGCTGGAGGAGCGGGGCCTCGCCGACAAGGTGGCCGTCGTCGGCCAGGGCGGCGACCCGGCGACGCTCAACCGCATCGCCCGCGGATTGCAGGCGGCCACCATCTGGGAAGATCACGCGGCATTGGCCCGCAAGGCGGGCGAGGTGGCGCTGAAGCTGGCCGACGGCCGGCCGCTCGGCGAGCTCGGGGTAGCCAAGCCGGCCGACGACGGACAGGGGACGACGTACGAGCTCTACCTCCAGCCGTTCACCATCACCGTCGATGCGCTCGGCCTCGCCCTGACGGCCGGCTGGATCGACACGCAGCGTCTCTGCGAGGACGTGCCGGCCGGCCGCGTCGCCGACTGTCGCTGAAAGCCGTGGGCCGGATCAGGCGAACAGCTCGGGCCGGCGCCGGCGCAGCGCCTCGACGAGCAGCCGCGTCTTGAGATCGAGCGCCTCGCCGCCATCGGCGAGATCGGCCAGCGCGGACAGCGGCAGCTCGACCACCTCGATCTCCTCGTTTTCCTCGGCGAGCCCGCCGCCCTTGCCGCGCGGCGCGGTGGCGTCGACCTCGCCCAGATAGAGCCAGACCCGCTCGGTCAGCGAGCCGGGCGAAGCGTAGGGCCGGCCGAGGAACTCGAGCTTGCCGACGACGCAGCCCGCCTCTTCCCAGGCCTCGCGGCGCACGGTGGTCTCGCCGTTCTCGCCGTCGTCGACGATGCCGGCGATCGCTTCGAGCGTGATGCCGCGGCCGTCGGCCAATAGCGCGGCCGCCCGCACCTGCCGGACCAGCACGGCCGTCCGGCGGACCGAATCATAGACCAGCACGGCGGCGCCGTCGCCATGGTCGTGCACCTCGCGGCGCACCAGCCGGGGCTCGCCATGAACGGTCGTCTCGAGAACCGCCACTTCCAGCGTCAGCCAGCCGTCGTAGACGGTCCGGCGCTCCTTGATCGACACGGGAGGCAAGCGGCTATCGGCAAGTTGGTCCGCCATATGGAATCTCCCCTGTCGCCGTTGATGCGCTCCTTGATAGCCGCCCATCCTCGGCCCCGCCAGCGCCGCCGGCCGGGCAGCGAGGATCGGCGGCGCCGGTCCCCGGCCGCTGTCGCCCGTCGGCAACAGTCGGGCGCCGCGCACCCGGCCGCCGGCAAGGCACGGTGGGAGCTTGACCGCCGCCCCTCGCCTCGGCCAAATGCAGCAGCCATCGTTTGGGAGTCCAGCATGAACCATCCGTCCTGTCTCGCCGTCGTCCTCGCGGCCGGGGAAGGCACGCGCATGAAATCCGACCTGCCGAAGGTGCTGCACCCGGTCGGTGGCCGACCGCTCATCGATGCGGTGCTGGAAATTGCCCGCGCCGGCGGAGCGGACCGACTCGCCGTGGTGATCGGCGCCGACAAGGTGCGCGCGCATTTGACCAAGACCGCCCCCGACGCGCAGGTGTTCGAACAGCGTGAACGGCTCGGCACCGCCCACGCAGCGCTTGCCGCCCGCGAGGCGCTCGCCCGCCACCAGGGGCCGGTGCTCATATTGTTCGGTGACACGCCGCTGGTCCGGCCTGCCACCATCGCCGCCCTCACCGGCCGGCTGTCGGCCGGCGCCGACATCGCCCTGCTCGGCTTCACGACGGATGCGCCCACCGGCTACGGCCGGCTGATCATCGAGGACGGGCGGCTCGTCGCCATCGTCGAGGAAAGGGACGCCGACGAATCGACCAAGGCGATCCGCCTGTGCAATTCGGGCATCATGGCATTCAGGCCGGGGCTGTTGCCCGAGCTGCTCGACGCGATCGGCAACGCCAATGCCAAGGGCGAATACTATCTGACCGACGCCGTCGCCCTGGGCACGGCGCGCGGCCTCCGGGCCGAAGCGGTGATCGGCAGCGAGGAGAGCGAATTCGTCGGCGTCAACGACCGCGCCCAGCTTGCCGCCGCCGAGGCGATCTTCCAGAAGCGGGCGCGCGCCGAGGCCATGGCGGCCGGCGCGACGCTGGTCGCGCCGGACACCGTGTTCTTCTCCTTCGATACCCGCCTCGGCCGCGACGTGACCGTCGAGCCCAATGTGGTGTTCGCCCCCGGCGTCGAGGTGGCGTCGGGCGTCGTCATCCGGGCGTTCAGCCATCTTGAGGGCGCCAGGGTGGCGAGCGGCGCCGTGATCGGCCCCTATGCGCGGCTGAGGCCGGGCGCCGACCTCGCCGAGAATGTCCACGTCGGCAATTTCGTCGAGATCAAGAACGCCCGCGTCGACCAGGGCGCCAAGGTCAATCACCTTACCTATATCGGCGACGCATCGATCGGCGCCCGCACCAATGTCGGCGCCGGCACCATCACCTGCAACTACGATGGCTATTTCAAGCACAGGACGATCATTGGCGCCGACGTGTTCGTCGGCTCCAATACCGTCATGGTGGCGCCGGTCACGGTCGGCGACAACGCCCTGACGGCGGCCGGCTCGGTGATCACCGCCGACGTGCCCGGCGACGCCATGGCCTTCGGCCGCGCCCGCCAGGACGTGAAGGAAGGCATGGGAGCGGCGAAGAAGGCGGCGCTGGCCGCGAAGAAGGCCGCCGCGAAGTCCACGGGCTGACCGCCGGCCGCCCGAACGCCGCCCGGATGCCATTCGAACGGCCCGGCGAAAGCCGCAACCTTGGCCAAACGCCGGATGGCCGAGCGGATTCATTCCCTTTTGCCTCATTTGCCATGGCCAAAAGGCCGCGCGCGATGCCGCCGCGCCGGCCGGCCGGCGATCGGGAAAAACAATCTTCGGTAGGCTGCCCCGGCCGACTGCAGCGCCCGCGACGGGGCGGCACAAGCGTCGCCGTGCGCCATTTCACGGCTCCATCGGCGCATTTGGCGGCCCGGACAGGCTTTTCCGTAGCCGCCTGCCAACGTTTTCAGACCGGAAGCCGACCGAAACGTTCATCAAAACATGGACGATCCTGTCCCATCACGCCGTGGTGAAGCGATTTGCCAAGCCAACCTTCCGGGGAGAAGCATGGCAAGCGGCGTGAGACGAGGCGAGATGCGAAAAGCGGAGACACATCTTCAGGTCTATTTTGATTCGCATCATTCATCTTTAAGTTGATAATTTGTATTTTACCTATAAAAATTTTGTTCGATAATCGAATTTATAATTGCAAGATCTTCGAAAACCGCTCAAAATTCTCCTAAAGTCGAATTTTCCCTTTTAATTACGGCATGTTGCCTGAGCACCGTATTCCCCTTCATCGAAAATGCAAGGGATTGCACGGATAACGGTGGGCTTGCGGAGCAGGGAGCGCTTGGCTAAACTATTACATAAAGTCGATCCGGCGCCTGGGAAGAGGACCGGAGATCGCGGCTGATTTGGGGGAAAAATCAGGCATGAGAGGGAGTTGGGAGCGTGATGCCTGCGGCAGTGCGCGGTTCGAGGCCGATGCTGTCCGGTCGTTTGCAACGCATCGTCCCGCCAAGATGAAATCGCGCCCCGGCCGGCAAGGCATTTCGTCCACGGACAAAGATGTCACGGCCGATCACCCGGCGGCCGTGACGATGGGAGGATTTTCCTTCCCGTCCCGTCCCGCCGAAACCGCTGGCCTCCGGCTCCGCCAATCCCCTGGCGCGCGTCGGCCGGTCTCGGGCGAGCACCGCCCCGTTAGTCGATGGTCGGTGCGGCCGAGGTCTGGACAGCCGCGTGGTTTCGGTGAAACTGCCGGTGGGAAACGGGAGGTCCGCGCCGCCCGCCATGCGGTTTTGGCGTGCGGATTTCCGGAGGGATTCCGGAACGAACGGTTCGCCGCCTGATGCGGGCGGCGTCGCGGCGGTGGTCGTGCGGCCACCTTCCGCGGCAAGGGTGTCCTTCTTCTGTCCGGCGCCAGCCGGCATGGAGGGAAGAAGCGGATCCGGCGGCAATCCGTCGCCGGACCCAACAGGGAATAAGGCGGGAGCATCCTGCTTTATGAGGACGTCAGGGGCGGCAAGCGCCTGACGAAACTGGTCACCAACTCACACGGAATTCCCGAGGGGGCGCGACGGATCGCCAACCCTCGCGGGATTGAAGGGGGAGAGAATGAAGCTTACCAAGATTCTGGCTGCCACGCTCGTGATCGGCGTTTCCGCCATGGCCACCGCGTCCTACGCCGCCGAGAAGGGCAAGGTCGGCATCGCCATGCCGACGCAGTCCTCGTCGCGCTGGATTTCCGACGGCCACAGCATGGTCGAGCAGTTCCAGGCCGCCGGCTTCGAGACCGACCTTCAGTACGCTGAAGACGACATCCCGAACCAGCTCAACCAGATCGAGAACATGGTGACCAAGGGCGTCAACGTCCTCGTTGTCGCCTCGATCGACGGCACGACGCTGACCGACATCCTGGCCAAGGCCCACGAGGCCGGCGTCAAGGTGTTTGCCTACGACCGCCTGATCCGCAACTCGCCGAACGTCGACTACTATTCGACCTTCGACAACTTCCAGGTCGGCGTGCTGCAGGCGGAGTCGCTCGAGACCCCGCTCGGCCTCAAGGACGGCAAGGGTCCGTTCAACATCGAACTGTTCGCCGGCTCGCCCGACGACAACAACTCGACCTTCTTCTTCAACGGTGCCATGAGCATCCTGAAGCCCTACATCGACAGCGGCAAGCTCGTCGTCCAGTCGGGCCAGACGGACTTCGCCCAGGTCGCCACCATGCGCTGGGACGGCGCCACCGCCCAGGCCCGCATGGACAACATCCTGTCGGCCAACTACACCGACAAGCATGTCGACGCCGTGCTGTCGCCCTATGACGGCATCTCGATCGGCATCATCTCGTCGCTGAAGGGCGTCGGCTACGGCACCGAAGGCACGCCGATGCCGTACGTGTCCGGCCAGGACGCCGAGCTGCCGTCCGTCAAGGCGATCGTCGCCGGCGAGCAGTATTCGACGATCTTCAAGGACACCCGCGAGCTGGCCAAGCAGACGGTGAAGATGGTGTCGCAGGCCCTCGAGGGCCAGGAAGTGGAAGTCAACGACACCACGACCTACGACAACGGCGTGAAGGTCGTTCCGTCCTTCCTGCTGAAGCCGGTGCTGGTCACCAAGGACAACTACAAGGAGATCGTCATCGACTCCGGCTACTACAAGGAATCGGACCTCTGATCCGGTCCTGATTGCTGATTTTCCGCGCGGGGCTCGTTCCCCGCGCGGTCTTAAAAATCTGTCCGCTGCGCGGATCGGTGCGCCCTCGGGTGCCCTGGCGGCAATACACCAACAACAAGACTGTTCTGCCTGTCGCCCATCGGAGATCGGCGGACAAAGGAGCCTCGCGTGAGCACGAACGTGATCCTCGAGATGCGCGACATCACCAAGACGTTTCCCGGCGTCATTGCGTTGCGCGACGTCAGCTTTTCGGTAGAGGAAGGCGAAATCCACGCGCTCTGCGGTGAAAACGGCGCCGGCAAGTCGACGCTGATGAAGGTGCTGAGCGGCG
>NZ_NQVN01000028.1 GCF_002770725.1 Pleomorphomonas carboxyditropha
ACGACGATCTAACCGTTGCCTGGACGGTTCTCTCCGGCCACAATGGCCGCTGCCGACCGGTTGCCTCGACGGCCGCCCAAGGGAGACGCCAGGATGGACACGCCGACGCCGGCCGCCCCGGCTGTGAACAGGGAGCACGCGCCGGCGGAATTCGGCCCTGTCTGGCGGAATGGTCTCGTCAGCTTCCGCCTGTGGGCGCCCGACCAGGCGACTGTCATTCTGGCGATCGACGGACGCGAGTCGCTGCCGATGGCGCGCGAGGCCGGCGGCTGGTTCACGGCGGCCACCGCGGTGCCGGCCGGCGTCCGCTACCGCTTCCTGCTGCCGGACGGCAGCGCCGTGCCCGATCCGGCCAGCCGCTTCCAGCCGGAGGACGTGCACGGGCCGAGCGAGCTCGTGGCGCCCGGCGCCTTTCGCTGGACCGATGCCGGCTGGCGCGGCCTGCCGTGGCACGAAGCGGTGATCTACGAGCTGCACATCGGCACGTTCACGCCGGAAGGCACCTTCGCCGCCGCCGCCGCGCGGCTTCCCTACCTGAAGTCGCTCGGCGTCACGGTGATCGAGGTGATGCCGGTCGGCGACTTTCCCGGCCGCTGGAGCTGGGGCTACGACGGGGTTCTGCTGTTTGCCCCGGACAGCCGCTACGGCCGGCCCGACGATCTCAAGGCTTTCGTCGACCGGGCGCACGCGCTCGGCATGGCGGTGCTGCTCGACGTCGTCTACAACCATTTCGGTCCGGAGGGGAACTATCTGCCGCTATTGGCGCCGGCCCACACCGATCTTCACGTGACGCCGTGGGGCGACGCCGTCGACTACGGTCGCCGCGAGGCGACGTCGATGCGCGACCTGGTGATCGCCAATGTCCGCATGTGGATCGGCGAATTCCACCTCGACGGCCTGCGCATCGATGCCGCCCACGAGATCCGCGACAGGGAGCCGGATCACATCCTCGCCGCCATGGCCGAGGCGGCGCGCGGCGCCGGCGGTAGCCGGAAGATCCATCTCGTTCTCGAAAGCGCCCGGCTGGAAGCCGGCCGGGTGTCGGCGGCCGGCGGGTTCGACGGTCAGTGGAACGACGATCTCCACCACGCCCTCCATGCCGCCATCACCGGCGAGGCCGACAAGGACTATGTCGATTACGCGGGACGGCCGGATGTTCTGGCGCAGGCGCTGGCCGAGGGCTTCCGGGGCGGCGGCGACGCGGATCGGGCGACCGTCACCCTGCCGCCGACGGCCTTCGTGTCGTTCCTGCAGAACCACGATCAGGTCGGAAACCGGGCGCGCGGCGAGCGCATCGGCATGCTGGCGACGCCGGCTGCCTGCCGGACGGCGGCCGCCGCCTATTTGCTGGCGCCGCAGATACCGATGCTGTTCCAGGGCGAGGAATGGGCGGCTCGATCGCCCTTTCCCTTTTTCTCCGATCTGGCGCCGACCTTCGCGACGGCGGTGCGCGACGGGCGGATCGCCACCTTTGCGACCGATCCGGACGACCTGCTCGATCCGTTCGATCCCGCTACCTTCGCCGCCGCCCGGCTCGACTGGAGCGAACATCGCCAGTCGCGCCATGCCCGCATGCTCGACTGGTATCGCGCCATCCTGCGCGTCCGCCGGCGGGAGGTGGCGCCGCTGTGCGCCGGCATCCGGACGGGCGGCGACTGGCGCGTCGACGACGGCGTGATCCGCATCACCTGGGCGGGAGCCAAGAAGGACCTGATGCTGACGCTCAACCTGTCGCCGCGCCCGGCGCCGCTGCCGGCGCCTTTGAAGGGCAGGGCGATCTGGCGGGAGGGGCGGATTGCCGACGGGCGCTGCCCGCCGTGGTTCGTCGCCTGGTCGGTGCGGCGGCGGGAGCGCTGACTCCCGCCGCCGGAACGTCAGCGAGCGAGACGCAGGATGTCGGCGATGGCGCGGCTGTCCAGCCTGACGAACTGGCCGAGCGTGCGGCTGTCGTCGTTGGTGCCCTTCTGCGCCATCTCGTCGATGCGGTCGTCGTGGATGCCGAGCGAGGCGAGTGTCGTGCCGAGGCCGATCCTGTGGAAGAAGGCTTCGAGGCGGGCGATGCCCTCGCGGGCCGTCGCCTCCTTGTCGAACACGTCGAGATCGACGTTCCAGACGCGCACCGCCCACTGCACGAAGCGGTCGATGTCGTGGTGGAGGACGTATTTCATCCAGGCCGGGAAGACGACGGCGAGGCCGGCGCCGTGGGCGACGTCGTAGATGCCCGACACCTCGTGCTCGATATCGTGCGAGGCCCAGTCGCCGATGCGGCCGGTGTTGAGGAGGTTGTTGTGGGCGATGGTGCCGGCCCACATCAATTCCGACCAGGCATCGTAGTCGTCCGGGTTGGTCAGCACCTTGGGCGCCTGAGCGGCGACGGTCTTCATGGTCGCCTCGATCAGCCGGTCGGTGAAGGCGACGTTCGTCACGTTGGTGAAATAGCGCTCCATCAGGTGCGCCATGATGTCGGCGGCGCCGCAGGCCACCTGGAAGGGCGGCAGGGTGACGCAGAGGGCGGGGTTGAGGATCGAGAAGCGCGGGTAGAGGAACGGACCGCCGACGGCGCGTTTCAGCCAGCCGTCCTCGTTGGTGATCACCGAACCGTCGCTCGATTCCGAGCCGGCGGCCGGAATGGTCAGCACGGTGCCGATCGGCAGCGCGTCGGCGGGGGCGCCGCGGCCAACGTAGAAATCCCAGACGTCGCCGTCGATGACGGCGCCCATGGCGATCGCCTTCGCCGAGTCGATGGCGCTGCCGCCGCCCACCGCCAGGATGAAGCCGAGCCCGTGCTGCTTGCAGAGGCGGACGCCCTCCTGGACGAGGGAGAGGCGCGGGTTGGGCTTGACGCCGCCGAGTTCGACCCACTCGACGCCGGCCGCCTTCAGCGAGGCGCAGACGCGATCGTAGAGGCCGGAGGCCTTGATGGAGCCGCCACCGTAGTGGAGCAGGATTTTCTTGCTGTAGCGCGCGGTTTCGGCACCGGCCGACGCTTCGGTATCCCGGCCGAAGATGATCTTCGTCGGGTTGAGGAAGGTGAAGTTTTCCATGGCGTTTCTCCCCGGATCCGGTTTCTGGAGCATCGGACCGAAAAGTGGAATTCGGTTTTCGGAAAATCCGATGCGGTAACAAAGAGCTGGATCGCCGTGCGTCATAGCGGACGCACGGCGATCCAGCGGGCGACCGGAATCGGGCGGAGCCTATGTCGGCCGGCGGCGGCGCACAACCTTCATTCATCCGGCCCGGGGCGGCAGCCGGCCGTCAGCGCGTGCGCGCCGGGTCCAGCCTGTCGACGATCTGGCCGTAGACCCGGATCGGCGCCGGCCGGCCGACGATATAGCCCTGAATTTCCGGACAGTGCTCCTGCGCCAGGAAGCTCCGCTGCTCCTCGGTCTCGACGCCCTCGGCGATGACGGGGATGCCCAGCCCCCGGCAGAGGCCGATGACGGCGCGGATGATGGTCATCGCCTGTTCGGTGCGGCCGATCGACTGGATGAAGCTCTTGTCGATCTTGATCTTGTCGAAGGGGAAGGCCTGCAAATAGGACAGCGAGGAATAGCCGGTGCCGAAATCGTCCATGGCAATGCGGACGCCCATCGCCTTGATCCGCCTCAGCATGCTGACGATATGCGCGAAGTCGCCGAGCAGGACGCTCTCGGTGATCTCCAGTTCGAGGCGCGATGGCCGAAGGCCGGTGTCGACGAGCGTCTGCCGGATGAGCCGCGGCAACTCGCTATGCTGGAACTGGATCGGCGACAGGTTGACGGCGACGGTGAGCGGCTGCGTCCAGCTCGCGGCGGTGCGGCAGGCCTCGGTCAATATCCAGGCCGACATGTCGAGGATGAGGTTGGATTCCTCGGCCAGCGGAATGAAGTCGTCCGGCGAGATGGGGCCGCGTGTCGGATGCGTCCAGCGCATCAGGGCCTCGAAGCCGAATATACGGCCGTTTATCTCCGCCTGCGGCTGGAAGTGCAGGGAGAGTTCCCCGTTGCGCAATGCGTGGCCGAGGTCGGCCTGCAATGCCCAGCGGTCATGGATGAGCTGATCGGTTTTCGATTCGTAGACCCGTACATGACCGCGCGCCTCGGACTTGACGTGGTAGAGCGCGGCGCCCGCGTTGGCGAGCAGCAGGGAACCGCTGTCGCCGTCGGCCGGATAGGTGGCGATGCCGATGCTGATCCCGACCCGGATGGCTTTGCCATCGACCACGATGTCGTCGGAAAAAGCGTCCTGGGCCAGCGCCGCCAGCCGCCTCGAGGCGTCCGGCTGGTCGGGATCGTTGGAAATGACGACAAACTCGTCGCCGCCCGGCCGGAACACCAGTCCGTCGCCGGCGATATCGACAAGGCGTCTGGCCGCTTCCTTCAGCACCCGGTCGGCGACCGCGTGACCGTAGAGGTCGTTGAGCGTCTTGAACCGGTCGATGTCGATGCTGAGAAGGCCGAAGCGCGCCTGCGTCGCCGTGGCGGCAAAGATGCCGTCGGCAAGGCGGACCATCATCGCCTCCCGATTGGGCAGGCCGGTCAGCGCGTCGTGCTGCGAAAGATAGGCGATCCGCTCCTCGGCCCGCCGCTTTTCGGTGACGTCCATCGTGACGCCGACGATGAAGCGGGGCGAGCCGTCGGCCTTGCGGACCACCATGCGGGTCACCGTGACGAGCCGGGCGCCATTGGGGGTCGAGATCGTCTCGGAGGTGGTCAACTGCGGCGCGCCCTCCGAGAGAAGCTCGTCCTCGCTCGCCTCGGCGGCCGCGGCGACGCGTTCGCCGAAGATCTGCCGGGCGTTCCTGCCGACAAAGGCGTCGCGCGGATGGCCGAAGAGCAATTCGCCCGCCTGGTTCAGCAGGATGTATTTGCGGCTGACCGGATCCTTGGCGAATACCGCCGCCGGCACATTCTCGACGATGGTGTCGAGGAATTCGCGCGTCGCCTCCAGCTCGTCGGCGGCGCGCTTGCGCTCGGTGACGTCGATGGCCGTCACCAGAACCGCCTGCCTGCCGTTGTGGATCTGCTGCCGGATGAAGACCTCGACGTCGATCTCGGCGCCGTCGGCCTTCAGGTGCCGAAAGAGGCGATCGCCGCTCTGGGTATCGATCCAGTTTCGAATGGCCTTCAGTGCCTCCTTGCGACACCGCTCCGGGCGGATCTCCAGGACGCTCATGGTCATGAACTGATGGACGGTGTAGCCGTAATGCGCGACGGCGGCGCGGTTGACCGCCAGGAACCTCAGGGTTTCGAAGTCGAACAGGTACATGGGAACCGGGCTGTCCTCGAACAGCAGCCGCGAGGCGGCCTCCCGCCGCTTGAACTCGCTGATGTCGACGCGGATGCCGACCCAACCGCCGTCCGCCAGGCGGCTCTCTTCCACCCGGATCCAGCGTCCGTCGGCCCGGCGCTGCTCTTCGCTGTTGCTCGGCAGGGCGTGCCGCTCGATGCGGGCCTTGAGCCATGCCTCCTCCCGGCCGAGGGCATCGACATAAGCGCCGCGATCGAGCCCGCGACGCAGTATCGTCTCGAAGTCACGGCCCTCGGCAAGGAAACCGTCGAGCTCGGGATAGAGCTCGACATAACGGCGGTTCCACAGGACGATCCTGTTGTCGGCGTCAAAAACGGCAATGCCTTCCGACGCGGCGTCGAGCGCGGCGCTCATGCGGGCGCCGTTGCCGGTAAGGCCGGCGCGCAAGGGACCGGTCGCGGCGGCAGCCTCATCGAGCGCCGTTTCCAGGTTTTCGTAGGTCGATCCGACGGCTTTCAGCAGGGCCGTGACGTCGATCCCGCCATCGGGGCGCGTCGCCGCGGCAAGCTGGCGGGCCAACAGGTCCCGCGTTCGGTCGGCTCCACCCAATGAGATGTTTCCGGCATCCGAGCCTCGGCGGGCGTCAATCTCCCGATCAAATGTCAAGATCGAATGCTCCGTCAGGGACAACGGGCTATCCGCCGATTTTGTCCGAAGCGTAGTAAAGCTATTTCGATTTCCGGAATACAATCAGTCCATCATTCATTGTGGAAATGCAAGCTCTCAAGTCGGATGACTTGTGTAGACTCGCAAAATATGTTGCGGTCTGCATATATTAACGCTTGAAAAACTTTCGACATTTGGTCTCTACGGAATTCTTTTCAAGGAAAACGACCGTGGCCTGGAGCATTCGCCCGGAAAGAGGGCTTGCGTGGAACGGACGGTGATCGCGCCGGCCAATGCGGGCACGGACATTTGCCCGGGAGATGGGGAGGACGCCGAAGCGTTCCCATTCCGGCTCTCCTGGAATGTCGCCGGCCACTCCCGGAGGCTCTTTGAAAAGACACTCCGGCAATCGGCCCGGCCGGAGATGGAAATTGCCCTTCTGGCCGGCGCAAAGAAATTCCAGAACTGTCATCACCACCCGGCGCGTGCTGGAATGGGTTTCGGCAGCAGGGCAGGGGACGAAAAATCGTTCTCGGCGCTGTCCTGGGCGCCATGGCGAGCGCCGGATGATCAAGCTGGGAGTCCTTTTATGAGCAAGTCGCTGCATCCCGAGACCCTTGCGCTTCACGGCGGCAGTTTCCGCGCCGATCCGAGCACCGGCTCCGTCGCGGTGCCGATCCATCAGACCACCTCCTATCAGTTCCAGGATGCCGGCCATGCCGCCCGCCTGTTCGGCCTCGAGGAGCTCGGTTTCATCTACACGCGCATCGGCAATCCGACGCAGGATGCGCTTGAGACGCGCATCGCCGAGATCGAGGGCGGCGCCGCGGCCGTCGCCGTGTCGTCCGGCCAGGCGGCTTCGACCTTTGCCATCCTGAACGTCGCTTCGGCCGGCGACAACGTCGTCTCGTCGACCGACCTCTATGGCGGTACCTGGGCGCTGTTCGCCGATACGCTGAGCCAGTTCGGCGTCGAGGTCCGCTTCGTCGATCCGGCCGACCCTGAGAATTTCCGCAAGGCCACCGACGAGCGCACCCGCGCCTACTATGCCGAGCTGCTGCCCAATCCGAAGCTCAACGTCTTCCCGGTGAAGGAAGTCGCCGACATCGGCCGGCCGCTCGGCATTCCGCTGATCATCGACAACACGGCGGCGCCGATCCTGTCCAAGCCGTTCAAGCACGGCGCGGCGGTGGTGGTCTATTCGGCCACCAAGTATATCGGCGGCCACGGCACGACGATCGGCGGCCTGATCGTCGACGGCGGCAATTTCGACTGGGAGAGTTTCCCGGAGCGCCAGCCGCTGTTCAACACGCCCGACCCGGCCTATCATGGCGCCGTCTGGTCGCAGGCGGCCAAGCCGCTCGGCCCGATCGCCTATGCGTTGCGCGCCCGCGTCAAGCTGTTGCGCGACGTCGGCGCGGCGCTGTCGCCGTTCAACGCCTTCCAGCTCATCCAGGGCATCGAAACGCTGCCGCTCAGGATCCGCCAGCATGTGGCGAATGCCGAGAAGGTGGCCGATTACCTGACCAAGCACAAGGACGTGACGCGCGTCATCTATCCGAAGCTGCAGGAGGGCGAGTTCCGCCGCCGCGCCGACACCTACCTCGAAGGCGGCTACGGCGCGCTGCTCGGCTTCGAGCTGAAGGGCGGCGTCGAGGCCGGCAAGAAGTTCATCGACGCGCTGAAGCTGTTCTATCACGTCGCCAATATCGGCGATGCGCGGTCGCTGGCCATCCATCCGGCCTCGACGACGCATTCGCAGCTGACGCCCGAGGAGCAGCTCAAGACCGGCGTCACGCCCGGCTACGTGCGCCTTTCCATCGGCATCGAGCACCCCGACGACATCATCGCCGATCTCGACCAGGCGCTTGCCGCCGCGTCGGCGCCGGTTGCCGTCGCCGCCGAGTGATGCTGATCGCGTAAGCGATGGGGCCGGCGCCGTTCGCTGAATGGCGCCGGCCGCTTTTTGCACTACACGAAATAGTGGCTTTTCATTCCGATCGGCTCATTCGAGAATGCCTCCAAAGTGCGGCGCGGAAATGCGCTGCCGGGAGGACCGCCGATATGCCCGCCTATCGCCCGCCCGTCATTGCCGCGTCCGAGATCACGCCGCGCTCGGTCTACCTGCGGCGGCGCGAGTTCATGGGGCTGATGGCCGGGGCAGGGCTGGCGCTCGGCGCCGGCCGTGCGCGCGCCGCGGCGCCGGCGACCATGCCGCTCAAGACGGTGCCGAGCCGCTACAAGGTGGACGAGCCGCTGACATCGCGCGAGGACGTCACCACCTACAACAACTTCTACGAGTTCGGCGCCGACAAGGCCGATCCGTCGCAGAATTCCGGGAAATTCAAGCCGCGGCCCTGGACGATCACCGTCGACGGGCTGGTCGGCAAGCCGCAGACCTTCGACGTCGACAAGCTGATCGCCGACATCCCGATCGAGGAGCGCATCTATCGCATGCGCTGCGTCGAGGCCTGGTCGATGGTGATCCCGTGGAACGGCTTCCCGCTGAAGGCGCTGCTCGACAAGGTGGAGCCGCTCGGCTCGGCGAAATACGTCGCCTTCGAAACGGTGGTGCGGCCCGAGGAAATGCCGGGCCAGTCGGGCTATTTCCAGCCGATGCCGTGGCCCTATGTGGAGGGGCTGCGCCTCGACGAGGCGATGCACCCGCTGACCATCCTGGCCGTCGGCCTTTATGGCGAGACGCTGCCCAACCAGAACGGCGCGCCGATCCGCCTCGTCGTGCCCTGGAAATACGGCTTCAAGGGCATCAAGTCGATCGTCCGCGTCTCGCTCGTCGAGACCCAGCCTCCCAATTCGTGGAACTCGCTGCAGGGCAGCGAATACGGCTTCTACGCCAACGTCAACCCGGAGGTCGATCATCCGCGCTGGAGCCAGGCGACCGAGCGGCGCATCGGCGAGAGCGGCTTCTTCGGCTCCGGCCGCCGGCCGACGCTGATGTTCAACGGCTATGCCGACGAGGTGGCGAGCCTCTACGCCGGCATGGATCTCAGGGCCAACTACTGATGGCCGCCGCCCGGTCGGCTCTCGTCGACGGCCTGACCGGCTGGGGCATCTATGTCGTCGGCTTTGTTCCGGCGGTCGCGAGCTTCTGGCTCGGCGCGACCGGCGGCCTCGGCGCCGATCCGGTGCGCGCCTTCGAGCAGACGCTCGGCCTGTGGGCGCTGCGCTTCCTGATCTTGACGCTGGCCATCACGCCGCTCCGCCAGTTGGCCGGCATCAATCTCTTGCGCTTCCGCCGGGCGCTCGGCCTCCTCGCCTTCTGGTACGCGGCGATGCATTTCACCGTCTACCTGACGCTGGATCGCGGTCTCCTCTGGGACACCATCCTTCCCGACATCGCACGGCGGCCGTTCATCACGCTGGGCTTCTCGGCCTTCGTGCTGCTCATACCGCTGGCGGTCACCTCCAACCGGCTGTCGATCCGCCGCCTGGGGAAGAACTGGCGGCGGCTGCACTGGTTGATCTACGTCGCCGTCGCGCTGGCCGCCGTTCACTACCTCCTGGCGACCAAGGTGGTCGATCCGGGGCAGGCGGCGCATGTCGGCCTGATCGTCCTGCTCCTCGGCTACAGGCTGATGCGGCCGCTCTTGCCGCGTCGCCGCCCGGCCTGATCCGCCGCGCCGATCGCCAAAGGATTTTTCCCGACGATTTGACCCAGATCAAAGGCACGATCCGGTTGCTGATTAGATTGATTCTAACCGGATACATTCGCCGGTGATGGGAGAGATCGGAAGAAAATGAAATTCGTGCTGCCTGCCGCCATCGCCGCCGCCCTGGCGTTCACCCTCACGGCCGCCAATGCCGCCGACGTCGAAGTCAAGATGCTGAACAAGGGCGCCAAGGGCGTCATGGTGTTCGAGCCCGACCTCATCAAGATCCAGCCGGGCGACAGCGTCACTTTCGTTTCGACGGATCCCGGTCACGACGCCATGAGCATTCCCAGCATGCTGCCCGAAGATGCCCAACCCTTCGAAGGCAAGCTCGGCAAGGACGTTACGGTGACCTTCACCCAGCCGGGCGTCTACGGCGTCAAGTGCAAGCCGCACTATGTCATGGGCATGGTGGCCGTCGTCGTGGTCGGCGATGCCGCCCCCAACCTCGAAGCGGCCAAGACGGCGAAAAATCCCGGCAAGGCCGGCAAGGTGTTCGCCGAACTGCTGGGCGGCCTCTGAATTTGGAAACAAGAAGGGCGTCCGGATGGGAGATCCGGACGCCCTTATCTCCTCCCGGCCGGCCGCCTATCGGGAGAACGGCGGCCACGCCCTTTCAGCAGACCGAATGGCCTGCCTCAAGCTCGGAAATCATGCCGACGCGGCGCGCATGCCGGCCGCCCTCGAACTCGGCGTCGAGGAATTCGTCGACGATCATCAGCGCCAGATCCTGGCCGACCACGCGGGCGCCGAAGGCCAGCATGTTGGCGTTGTTGTGCTGGCGCGACAGCTTGGCGGTATAGGGCTCCGAACAGACGACGCAGCGGATGCCCTTCAGCTTGTTGGCGGCGAGCGAGATGCCGAAGCCGGTGCCGCAGATGGCGATGCCGAGCTGCGCCCCGCCGGCCAATACCACCCGCGCCGCCTTCTCGCCCCACTTGGGATAGTCGGTGCTCTCGGGGGATGTCGGGCCGACATCCTCGACCGCGTAGCCGCGCGCCTCGAGGTGAGCCACGACAGCCTTCCTGAGGTCGATGCCGGTGTGGTCGGAGGTGATGACGATCTTGGTCTTGTCGCTCATGGCTTGGCGCCCATGCTGTTGTCGAACTGTCCGGCGCCGCGAAACGCCGGAGAAAGCCAGTTTCCCCTAACACTTATGTATGACAAATTCCAGCATCCAGGCCGCGAGCGGCGTCTTCGTGCCAATACGCATGACGGGAAAACGCTCGATCGGGCGCCCGCGTCACAGGAGCGCTTCACCGTCGCTTGCTAGGATGCGGACGGCGAGGGCGGTCCCCGCCTCGTCGACCTCAAGCCGCACTTCGCTCTCCTGCCGGCACTCGATCAGTTCGCCCGTCCCGGCGCGGACCGTCGCGCCGCCGGTGGTGGCCACGACGCCGCCGCGCGCCGCGAAGACATAGGCGAGCGGGGCGGCCATGACGCCATTCCGGGCCGTCTCGACCTCGGCCGCGATCCTGCCGCGCGCCGTCATGACGTTGAAGTCGCGCGACGCACCGTGGACGGCGACGGCGGCCGTCGGCCAGTCGCCGGAAAAGGCCAGCGGCTCGAACGGCCGGAGCGGCACCGGCGGCCGCGCCCCGCCGAAATCGAGGTCGAATCCGGCGCCGTCGATCAGCGTGATCACCCGGTCGATGCCGGGCAGCGGCGAGAAGGGGCCGGGCTCGACGACGTCGGCGACCGACAGGCGCCAGAGCAGGGCGCCGGCCGCGTCGTCGCGCCGGACGAGCTCCAGCGTCGTGCCGCGACCGTTCTGCCAGGGCAGGCGGCGGAAATCGGCGGCCGTGAGAAGCCGCAGGCTCATTTCCCCAGCATCGGCAGGTCGAGTTCCTTGTCGCGGGCGCACTCGACGGCGATGTCGTAGCCGGCGTCGGCGTGGCGCATGACGCCGGTCGCCGGATCGTTGTGCAGGACGCGGGCGATGCGGCGGTCGGCGTCCTCGCTGCCGTCGCAGACGATCACCATGCCGGCGTGCTGCGAGAAGCCCATGCCGACGCCGCCGCCGTGGTGGATCGACACCCAGGTGGCGCCGGAGGCGGTGTTGAGCAGGGCGTTGAGCAGCGGCCAGTCGGAGACGGCGTCCGAGCCGTCGCGCATCGCCTCCGTCTCGCGGTTGGGCGAGGCGACCGAGCCCGAGTCGAGGTGGTCGCGGCCGATGACGATCGGCGCCTTGACGATGCCCTGCCGGACCAGCTCGTTGAAGGCGAGGCCGAGCCGGGCGCGGGCGCCGAGACCGACCCAGCAGATGCGGGCCGGCAGGCCCTGGAAGGCGATGCGCTCGGCGGCCATGTCCAGCCAGTTGTGGAGATGGGGATTGTCGGGCAGCAGCTCCTTCACCTTGGCGTCGGTCGCCGCGATATCGGCCGGATCGCCCGACAGCGCCGCCCAGCGGAACGGGCCGATGCCGCGGCAGAACAGCGGCCGGATATAGGCCGGGACGAAGCCGGGGAAGGCGAAGGCATTCTGCTCGCCGGCGTCGAAGGCGCGCTGGCGGATGTTGTTGCCGTAGTCGAACACCGGCACGCCCAGCGTCTGGAAGTCGAGCATGGCGCGGACGTGCTGCCGCATCGACGCGGTGGCGGCGGCGATCACCACCTCGGGCTCCACCTTGGCGCGGGCGCGATACTCCTCCCAGGTCCAGCCGGACGGCAGATAGCCGTTGAGCGGATCGTGGGCGGAGGTCTGGTCGGTGACGAGATCGGGCCGCACGCCGCGCCGCACCAGCTCCGGCAACACGTCGGCGGCATTGCCGAGCAGGGCGATGGAGACGGCCTCGCCCCTGCCGGTGTGGTCGGCGATGAGCCGCAGCGCGTCGTCGAGATCCCGGGCCTGCGTATCGACGTAGCGGGTGCGCAGGCGGAAATCGATGCGCGACTGCTGGCACTCGACGACCAGCGCGCAGGCGCCGGCCATGACGGCGGCGAGCGGCTGGGCGCCGCCCATGCCGCCGAGGCCTGATGTCAGCACCCAGCGCCCCTTGAGGTCGCCGTCATAGTGCTGGCGCCCGGCTTCCACGAAGGTCTCGTAGGTGCCCTGCACGATGCCCTGGGCGCCGATGTAGATCCACGAGCCGGCCGTCATCTGGCCGTACATCATCAACCCCTCGGCATCGAGCTTGTTGAAATGCTGCCAGTTCGCCCAGTTGGGCACCAGGTTGGAATTGGCGATCAGCACGCGCGGCGCGTCCTTGTGCGTCCGGAAGACGCCGACCGGCTTGCCCGACTGGACGAGCAGCGTCTCGTCCTCCTCGAGGCGTTCGAGCGTGCGGACGATCGTATCGAAGCACTCCCAGTCGCGGGCGGCGCGGCCGATACCGCCATAGACAACCAGTTCCTTGGGATTCTCGGCGACGTCCGGGTCGAGGTTGTTCATCAGCATGCGGAGCGGCGCCTCGGTCAGCCAGCTCTTGGCCCGAAGCGTCGTGCCCCGGGGGGCGCGGATTTCGACGTCACGATAGCGCGTGTTGCTCGGCATGATGATCCCCTATCTTGTCTATACAAGGTAGAAAGCACCGGACGGATAGCGAGTCAATGATAAAGGACGAGGATTCCTTCCATCGATACGTCCCCTCCGAACGGGAGATCCGGCGCTGCCGTCACGTCATGCTGGCGCCCTGCCGGCTCTCGATGCGGCTGCGTCCGCCGGGCATCAGCAGCCGGACCGCGGTGACGACCCGTTCGCCGGCAAAGGTGCGGCGGCGGATCAGGAGGCAGGGGTCGCTGCGGGCGATGGCCAGCAGCTTGGCTTCCCAGGGGGCCGGCAGGACCGCCTCGACGGTATGCTCGACCGTCGTCCACGGCGCCACGGCGCTGAGGTAGCTGTTGGGCGTGCGGGCGGAAAAATCCTGGGTGAGATAGTCCGGCGCCAGGGCCGGGTTGACGTGCCGGTCCTCGAGCTGGACCGGGATGTCGTTTTCGAGGTGGATCACCAGCGAGTGGAACACCGGCGCGCCGAGCTCGACGCCCAGCTCGTCGGCGAGTTCCGGCGTCGCCTTCACCTCGTCCTTCATCACCGTCTGCGCCGCGTGGGCGTGGCCGCGCTCGCGGATCTCGTCGGCGATGTTGCGCACCTTGAACACCGAGGTCTGGCTCTTGCCCTCGGCGACGAAGGTCCCAAGACCCTGGATGCGCAGCAGCACGCCGTCCGCCGCCAGCTCGCGCAGCGCCCTGTTGATGGTCATGCGGCTGAGGCCGAGCGAGGCGACCAACTCGTTCTCCGAGGGAATGCGATGGCGGGCCGGCCATTCGCCGCTGCCGATGCGGGCGAGAATCATCTGCTTGACCATCGCGTAATGCGGGGGAGTCCCGGCGTGACGCGCGCTGACGTCGCTCATTTACTAGGCACTCCCCAAAAATAGTCAGAGGCGGATGAATTCGGCTTGCGGCCTAAGAATTTTCCTCTACAGTGCTTGTATGTACAAGCGTGAGGTTTCGCGGACAAGATGGTAACAGATAACCATCAATTGCTTTTTGCCGAAAGGGCCTTGCTGGCCGACGGCTGGGCCGACGACGTCGTGCTCGCCATCGGCGCCGACGGCCGGATCGCCGCTTTGAAACAAGGGGCGTCGGCGGCCGGCGCCAGGCGCCTCGGCGGGCCGGTCGTTCCGGCGATCGCCGACCTGCATTCCCACGCCTTCCAGCGCGCCATGGCCGGTCTGACGGAGGTTGCCGGGCAGGGCGACGACAGCTTCTGGACCTGGCGGGAGGAAATGTACCGGCTGGTGTCGCTGCTGACGCCCGACGATGTGGCGGCGATAGCGGCCAAGCTGCAAATCGAGCTGATGAAGGGCGGCTTCGGGCGCGTCGCCGAATTCCATTATCTCCATCACGGCGCCGACGGCCGTCCCTATGGCGAGCCGGCCGAGATGTCGCTGGCCATCGTGCGGGCGGCCGAGCTGTCCGGCATCGGCCTGACGCTGCTGCCGGTGTTCTACGCCCATTCGGATTTCGGCGGCGTCGCGCCGACCGCCGGCCAGCGCCGGTTCATCCATGACGTCGACGGCTTCCTGACGCTGCTGCACGGCCTCGTCGCGCCCTGCCGGTCGGCGGGCGCCCGGCTCGGACTGGCGTTTCACTCGCTGCGGGCGGTGACCGGCGACGAGATCGCCGCCATCATGGAGGCGGTGCCCGAGCATGCGCCGATCCATATCCACGTAGCCGAGCAGGAGCGCGAGGTGGAAGCCTCGATCGCCCATTCCGGCCGCCGGCCGGTCGAGCGGCTCTATGACATCGCCGAGGTCGACGAGCGCTGGTGCCTCATCCACGCCACCCATGCCACCGAGGCCGAGGTGGCGATGATCGCCGGCTCGGGCGCCGTGGCCGGTCTCTGCCCGACGACCGAGGCCGATCTCGGGGACGGCATCTTCCCGGCGGCCGATTTTCTCGCCGCGGACGGGCGCTTCGGCATCGGGACCGACAGCCACGTCGCCACCTCCGTCGCCGACGAACTGCGCCTTCTCGAATATGGCCAGCGGCTGCGCGATCGCCGGCGGAACCGGCTGGCCGGCCGGCCGGGAGCGTCGGTCGGCCGCACGCTGTTCGACCGCGCGCTTGCCGGCGGCGCCCAGGCGGCGGGCGCGGGCGGATCGGGCCTTTCCGTCGGCGCGCCGGCCGATCTCGTGGTGCTGGACGGCCGTTCGCCGTATCTCGCCTCGGTGGAGGGGGACGCGATTCTCGATCGCTGGATATTCGGCGGCGTCGGGCCGGCGGTTCGCGACGTGATGGTCGGCGGCCGCTGGCTGATCGAGGATGGGCGCCACGCCAGGGACGAAGAGGTCGACCGGGCGTTTGCCGCTGCCCTTCAGCGCCTCAAGGCGTGATATGTCTTTGACCTGACCGCTTGCCGTTGCGGAAAGAAATCAACAAGAAGCCGGAGCGCTTCGAAAAACCAGAGGAGAACACCATGAACATCCGTAGTCTCGTTGCGGCGTCCGCCTTGTTTGCCGCGCTGGCCGCGCCGGCGTCGGCCAAGGAGTGGAAGGAAGTCACCATCGCGCTCGAAGGCGCCTATGCGCCGTGGAACCTCACCGACGCCAACGGCAAGATCGTCGGCTTCGAGCCGGACCTCACCGAATATCTCTGCGCCCACGCCAAGCTGAAGTGCACGCTGATCTCGCAGGACTGGGACGGCATGATCACCGCCCTCAACGCCGGCAAGTTCGACGTGATCATGGACGCGCTGTCGATCACCCCGGAGCGCAAGGAAGTGATCGACTTCACCGTTCCCTATGCCGCGACGCCGGCCGTCTTCGCCGCGCCCAAGGATGGCGATCTCGCCAACCTCGCCGGCACCGGCTCGGTGATCAAGCTCGCCACCACCAAGGACGGCGCCGACGCCATCGCCCCGCTCAAGACGGCGCTGACCGGCAAGACCATCGGCATCCAGGCGTCGACCGTCTACGCCGGCTTCATCTACGACAACTTCAAGGACGTCGCCGAGATCAAGGAATACAAGACCTCGGCCGAACGCGACCTCGACCTGTCGGCCGGCCGCATCGACGCCGGCTTCGACGACGCCACCTATTTCCTCGGCGCCTTCGAGAGCGCCGACAATGCCGATCTCGCCTTCACCGGCCCGGAAATCGCCGGCCAGATCTGGGGCGAGGGCGAAGGCCTCGGCATCCGCAAGTCCGATCCGGAGCTGAAGGCGCTGTTCGACGAGGCGATCAAGGCCGCCGTCGCCGACGGCACGGTGAAGACGCTGTCGGAGAAGTGGCTCAAGGTCGACGTCACCCCGTGATGCGCGACAGGAAGCTCCCGGATCTAGCGGTGTCCGACACGATCCGCTAAAGGGTCCGGGAGCGCCCGACGGAGAGCCTTGATGTCCTGGATTGACCTGATCGGCTTCGGCGAACAAGGCCGGGGCGGTATCCTCCTGTGGGCGATGGGCATAACGCTGGCCGTTACCGCCGCGTCGCTGTGCGTCGGCGCGGTGCTCGGCGCCATCATCGCGGCGGCCAAGCTGTCGGCGTCGCGGCCGGCCCGTTGGCTCGGGGATGCCTATACGACGGTGTTTCGCGGCGCGCCCGAGCTTCTGGTCATCTATCTCGTTTATTTCGGCGGCTCGCAGGCGGTGACCGCCATTGGAAAGTGGCTCAACTACGAGGGCTTTCTCGGGCTGCCGTCCTTCCTGGCCGGCGCCTTTGCCGTCGGGCTGATTTCCGGTGCCTATCAGGCGGAAGTCTACCGCGGCGCCTATCATGCCGTCTCCCGCGGCGAGATCGATGCCGCCCGTTCGATCGGCATGGGAACGATGCTGCGCTTCCGCCGCATCCTGGTGCCGCAGATCCTGCGGTTCTCCCTGCCGGGCCTCGGCAATGTCTGGCAGCTCAGCCTGAAGGACTCGACGCTGATATCGGTGACGGGGCTTGCCGAGCTGATGCGGACGTCGCAGATCGCCGCCGGCTCGACCAAGCAGTATTTCCTGTTCTTCATCGTCGGCGGCGCGCTCTACCTCGTGCTGACGACGCTGTCCGACCGCATCTTCAGTTTCGCCGAGCGGCGGGTGGCGCGAAGCTTCCGCCACAGCCTCGGCCGGCGCTAGGAAAGGAGGACGCCATGGATTTCGATGTCGCCTTCCTGGTCTCGACCTTTGTCAAGCTGGTCGACGCCGTGCCGATGACGCTGGCGCTGTTCGCCGCCTCGGTCAGCCTCGGCGCGCTGTTCGCGCTCGGCATCACCTATTGCCGGGTGTCCGGCGGCTTGCTGCTGTCGACCTTTGCCCGCGCCTACGTCTTCGTGTTCCGCGGCTCGCCGCTGCTCATCCAGATGTTCCTGATCTACTACGGCCTCGGCCAGTTTCCGGCCGTCCGCCACAGCCTGTTCTGGCCGGTGCTGCGCGACCCCTTCTCCTGCGCCGTGCTGGCGCTCGCCCTCTGCACCGCCGGCTATCAGGCGGAGATCATGCGTGGCGGCTTGCAGGCGGTTCCCGCCCGCGAGATCGAGGCGGGCCGGGCGGCCGGCATGTCCGGCCTCCTGCTGTTCCGGCGCATCATCGCGCCGATCGCCATCCGGCAGGCGCTGCCGGCCTATTCGACCGAGGTCATCCTGATGGTGAAATCGACGGCGCTCGCCAGCCTCGTCACCGTCTGGGAAGTGACCGGCACGGCGCAGCGGCTGATTTCGCAGACCTATCGCACCATGGAGGTATTCCTGGTGGCGACGCTGATCTATCTTCTGATCAATTTCATCATTGTCCGCCTGATGGCCTTTGCCGAATACCGGCTGTCGCCGCACCTCAGGGAGCGGCCGGATCCGGCAAGCGGCGGCGGACGCCAGGGAGAGGTTCATGGCTGACGCCCCGGTGCCGGCAATTTCGGTCCGCAACATCCACAAGTCCTTCGGCCAGCACGAGGTTCTGCGCGGCATCTCGCTCGATGCCCACGACGGCGACGTGATCTCCATCCTCGGCGCTTCCGGTTCCGGCAAGAGCACCTTCCTGCGCTGCATCAACCTTCTGGAGACGCCGGACGAGGGCGAGATCACGGTGGCCGGCGAGGCCATCGCCATGAAGCGGAACCGGGCGGGGTCGCTGGTGCCGGCCGACCGCAAGCAGGTCGACCGTATCCGTTCCGAGCTGGCCATGGTGTTCCAGAGCTTCAACCTCTGGTCCCACATGACGGTGCTGCAGAACCTGATCGAGGGGCCGGTGCACGTCCTGAAGCGTCCGAAGGCGGAGTGCGTCGCGGAGGCGGAAGCGCTGCTCGAAAAGGTCGGCCTCGCCGAGCGGCGCAATTACTATCCCGCCCATCTGTCCGGCGGCCAGCAGCAGCGCGCCGCCATCGCCCGGGCGCTGGCCATGCAGCCGAAGGCACTATTGTTCGACGAGCCGACCTCGGCGCTCGATCCGGAACTGGTGGGCGAGGTGCTGAAGGTGATGCGATCGCTGGCCGAGGAGGGGCGGACCATGCTGGTGGTCACCCACGAGATGGCGTTCGCCCGCAACGTCTCGGACCGGGTGATGTTCCTGCACGAGGGCGTCGTCGAGGCCGACGGCGCGCCGGAGGACATTTTCACCAATTCCGAGTCCGAGCGCTTCCGCCAGTTCATCGGCGGCTTCCAGGCCTGAGGACATCATGACCGATATCGTCGTCGATACCCATCTCGGCTGGCGCGACGTCGCCGCCGTTGCCGAGGGCGCGCGTCTTCGTCTTTCGGAGGCGGCCAAGCAGCGCATCAACAACGCCCGGGCGGTGGTCGAGGCGATCGTCGATCGCGGCATGCGCGCCTATGGCGTCAATACCGGCGTCGGCGCCCTCTGCGACGTGGTGGTGGACCGGCCGCTGCAACGACAGCTGTCGCACAACATCCTGATGAGCCATGCCACCGGCATCGGCGCGCCGCTCGGCGCCGTCGAGACGCGGGCGATCATGGCGACGGCGATCGGCAACTACGCGCTCGGCCATTCCGGCGTCAGGCTGGAGGTGGTCGAGGCGCTGGCTGAGCTGCTCAATGCGGATGTGACGCCGCTGGTGCCGGCCAAGGGATCGGTCGGCTATCTCAGCCACATGGCGCATATCGCCCTGGTGCTGATCGGCGCCGGCCGGGCGCGGGTGGAAGAGAAGATCGTCGCTGGCGCCGAGGCGCTCGCCGCGGCCGGCCTCGTTCCGCTGGAATTGGGCGCCAAGGAAGGGCTGTCGCTGGTCAACGGCATTCCCTGCGCCAGCGGGCTGGCGTCGCTGGCCCTGAAGCGGGCCGAGCGGGCGCTCGACTGGGCCGACGCCATCGCCGCGCTGACCATCGAGGCGCTGATGGGCAATCCGGCGGCCTTCGACGCGGCGGCGCTGTCGCTTCGGGCCTCGCCCTCCCTTCAGGCCGTCGGTGCCGGATTGCGCGACCGGCTTGCCGGCAGCGGCATCATCGCCGCCGGTGCCGGCCGCAAGACGCAGGACGCCCTGTCGCTGCGCGCCGTGCCGCACGTGCACGGGGCGGCGCGCGACGCCTTTGCCGCCGCCGCCGACGTGGTGTCGCGGGAGCTGTCGTCGGTGTCGGACAATCCGGCCATCGTCGGCACGCCGGAGGCGCCCGGCGTTCATTCGGAAGCGCACGCGGTCGGCGCCGCCATGGGCCTTGCCCTCGACCAGTTGGCGGTCGCCGTCGCCGAGGTGGCGGCGATGGCCGAGCGGCGCCTCGATCGCCTGGTCAACCCGCTGGTCAGCGGCTTGCCGGCTTTCCTCGCCGCCGACAGCGGCGTCAATTCCGGCTTCATGATCGCCCAGTACGCGGCGGTGTCGCTGGTCAACGAAAACCGGCGGCTGTCGCTACCGGCGAGCCTCGACGGCGGCATCACCTCGGCGCTGCAGGAGGACCACCTCAGCCATGCGACGCCGGCGTCGCTGAAGGCGCTGACGGTGATCGAAAACGCCGAGGCCGTCCTCGGCATCGAGCTTCTGGCCGCGGCGCAGGCGCATGAATTCCGCCGCGAGGGCCGGGCGGCCGGCACGGATCGTCTTTATCGCCAATTGCGCACCGTCGTTCCGTCCTATGCCGACGACCGTCCGCTTGCCGACGACATGGCCCTGGCGGCCGACCTCATCCGGGCCACAGCGCCGGCCTGAATTGTCCGCTCCACGGATTTCGCAACATGGGTCATCGATGAGCCAGGATAATGTTTTAAGTGAAGAAAATACATTAATATATTGAAATATATCTATTTATTTCATCTATTAAAGTGTTGAATCCACTGCCGCTGCTCGCTTCTTCGCGCAGTGATTCAAGATGGTCCGCAATGTGCTTCATGTTGTGAATCAGGTCGTTCCTCGCGGTGGGGTTGACTACGCAAATCTGCGAATGACTCGCAAAAACACTGATAGTGCTATTGACAGGCGCGCTTTAAATGTTGAAAGCAAGTGTCACCTTATTGATCGGCAGGAGGCCGAGGTGCTTGCGCCATTTCTCATCATGCTGCGCGAGGGCATAGAGGCCGCGCTGGTGACCGGGATCATCGCGAGCTACCTCAAGCAGACGGGGCGAGGCGCTTTCCTGCCGGTGGTCTGGGTCGGCGTGTTTCTCGCCGTGGCGCTGTCGCTGTTTGCCGGCGCCGCCCTGCAATTGATGACCGCCGAGTTTCCCCAGAAGGCGCAGGAGCTGTTCGAGGCGATCGTCGGCTTCGTGGCGGTGGTCGTGCTGGTCAGCATGGTGTTCTGGATGCGGCGCGCCGCCCGCTCGATCAAGGGCGAGTTGCACGGGGCGATCGACGCCGCCATGCAGGCGCCGAAGGGCGCCACCTGGGCGCTGATCGGCATGACCTTCTTCGCCGTCGGGCGCGAGGGACTCGAGTCGGTCTTTTTCCTGCTGGCGATTTTCCAGCAGAGCCCCGGCGCCGGCGCGCCGCTTGGCGCTCTCCTCGGCCTGCTGGTGGCGGTGGCGCTGGGCTACGCGCTCTATCGCGGCGGCATCCGCCTCGATCTCCGGCGCTTCTTCCGCTGGACGGGCGTCTTCATTCTGGTGGTCGCCGCCGGGCTCGCCGCGGCCAGCCTGCGCAGCCTGCATGAAGCGGGCGTCTGGAACCTCCTGCAGGCGCGCGTCTACGATCTGTCCGACACGCTGCCGGTGTCGAGCGTCCTCGGCACCGTTCTGTCCGGCGTGTTCAACTATCAGGAGGCGCCGACGCTGGGCGAGGCGGTGCTCTATGTCGTCTTCCTCGCGGTGACGCTGACGCTGTTCCTGAAACCCGAGCGGCCGGTGTCGTTCCGGCCGGCCGCCGCCGGGACCGAGAAGGGGTAAGGATGTCTTCGCCTGATCCGCAACGCGCCGGCGTGCCGTCGTCGCGACTGATGACCGTTGCCCTCGTCGGGGCGGCCGTGCTGGCGCTTGCCGGCGGCGGCGCCTTCTACTTCGCCTCGCAGAAGGCCGCCCGGCCGGTCGAGGCCGGCGCCATCGCCGTCCGCGTCGGCGCCAAGAGTTGCGAGCCGATGGACCTGACGGTGCCGGCCGGCCGCAACGTGTTCGAGATCGAGAACGCGTCCGACCGGCCGATCGAATGGGAGATTCTCGACGGCGTCATGGTGGTGGAGGAGCGCGAGAACATCGCCCCCGGCTTCAAATCGCAGCTCACCGCGCGCCTCAAGCCCGGCACCTACGACATCACCTGCGGCCTCTTGTCCAACCCGCGCGGCAAGCTGACGGTGACCGCCTCGGCGCATTCGGAGGCGGAGAGGGCGAAGCCGCCGCTCAAGGCCTTCATCGGCCCGCTGTCCGAGTACAAGGTCTATCTCGCCCTGCAATCGGGCCAGATGAGCCAGGCGACCCAGGCGCTCGCGACGGCGGTGGATTCCGGCGACCTCGCGGCGGCCAGGACCGCCTATGCCGCCGCCCGGATCGCCTACCGGCACGTGGAAGCGGTGAGCGGCCGCATCGCCGACATCGAGAACGCCATCGATCCGATCGCCGCCTATCTCGCCGGCCGCGAGCAGGATCCGGCCTTCACCGGCTTCCACCGCATCGAATTCGGCCTGTGGCACGAGAACTCGGCGGCCGGCCTCAAGCCGGTCGCCGACAAGCTGGCCGCCGACGCGGCGGCGCTGCGCGACCGGCTCAAGGCGTTGAAATTCGAGCCGGCCGACCTCGCCGGCAATGCGTCGCGCGAGGCGCGGCGGCTGGCCGAGGGGCCGATCGTGTCCGGCGACAGCCTCTATGCCGGCGACGACCTTAGTGAATTCGCCGCCGCCGTCGACGGGCTCGAAAAGCCGGTGTCGCTGCTGCTGCCGCTGGCCGGCGAGGCATCGCCCGACACGGCCAAGGCGGTGACCGACGCCTTCGCGGCGACGAGGGCCGAAATCGGCAAGCTCGGCGGGCCGGGCTCCGCGCCCGTCGCCTATTCCGAAGTGCCGCCGGATGCCCGCAAGGCCCTCGCCGCCGCTTTCGTCGCGCTCGCCGATGCCGTCGACCGGATCAATCCGGCGCTCGGCCTGGAGTGAACACCATGCTCGACCCGAAAGATCTCCGGCGCTCCTCGCCCTCTCTCGACCGCCGCCGGCTGCTCAAGGGGCTCGGCGTCACGGCGTTCGGCGGCTCGTTCGCCGGCGTCGCCCGTGCCGAGACCGAGCATCATTCGGTCGCCGATGCGCCGGTCGCCAACGCGGCAAGTCCGCTCGACAGCGTTCCCTACCTCGGCATCCATCAGGCCGGCATCGTCAACGCGCGCCCGGCCAACGGCATGGTGGCGAGCTTCGACGTGCTGGCCAAGGATGCGGGCGAGCTCGAGACGCTGTTCCGCCTGCTGACGGCGCGCATCGCCTTCCTGACCGTCGGCGGCCCGGTGCCGGTGCTCGATCCAAAGCTGCCGCCGGCCGATTCCGGCCTGCTGGGGCCGACGGTGCGGCCCGACAACCTGACGATCACCATATCGCTCGGCGCCTCGCTGTTCGACGACCGGCCGTGGCTTGCGCCGCTGAAGCCGAAGCATCTTCAGCGGATGACGCGCTTTCCCAACGACGCGCTCGACGCCGACATCTGCCACGGCGATCTCACCATACAGATCTGCGCCAATACGCAGGATACGACGATCCATGCGCTCCGCGACATCATCAAGGCATCGAGCAGCCAGATGATCCTGAAGTGGAAGCAGGAAGGCAACGTGCCGGTGATCACGCCGGGGTCGGACGGCCGCGCCGAAAGCGCCCGCAACTTCCTCGGCTTCCGCGACGGCTCGGCCAATCCGAACTCCTCGGACGGCGCGGAAATGGACCGCGTGGTCTGGGTGGGGCCGGAGGACGGCGAGCCGGCCTGGGCGGTCGGCGGCAGCTATCAGGCGGTGCGCATCATCCGCAATTTCGTCGAACGCTGGGACCGCACGCCGTTCGGCGAGCAGGAGCGGATCATCGGCCGCACCAAGATTTCCGGCGCGCCGCTCGACCGGCGGGACGGCAGCGAGTTCGACGTGCCCGACTATGCCGGCGATCCCGAGGGCAAGGCGACGCCCCACGACGCCCATATCCGCCTCGCCAACGCCCGCGACGCGGCGGCGAGCACCAATACCATCCTGCGGCGGCCGTTCAACTACTCGAACGGCGTCACCCGCTCCGGCCAGCTCGACCAGGGCCTGTTGTTCATCTGCTACCAGGCCGACCTCGAACGGGGCTTCCTCACCGTGCAGCAAAAGCTCAACGGCGAGCCGCTGGAGGAATACATCAAGCCGGTCGGCGGCGGCTATTTCTACACGCTTCCCGGAATTCGCGACGCCGCCGACTATGTCGGCAGCCCGCTGATCGCCGCTGTCCGCGGTGCCTGATCCCGCATTCATTTTCATGAAGGGAGACTGAAAACATGCGTATTTCCAGCTTCGCCAGCGCTTCGGCGCTGGCGCTCATCCTTTCGTCCGGCGCCTTCGCCCAGGAGGCCAGCCTCGACCTCGTCGAGCCGATCGCCGACTACAAGATCTACGTTTCGGAAAACGTCGCCAAGCTGGTAGAGGACACCACCGCGTTTGTCGCCGCCGTCAAGGCCGGCGAGGTGGACAAGGCCAAGGAGCTGTTCGCGCCGACCCGCATCTCCTACGAGGCGATCGAGCCGATCGCCGAGCTGTTCTCCGACCTCGACGTCGCCATCGACTCGCGCGCCGATGACTACGAGAAGGCCGAGGCCGATCCGGAATTCCCCGGCTTCCACCGCATCGAATACGGCCTGTGGGAGAAGAACTCCACCGAGGGTCTCGAACCGGTGGCCGACAAGCTGCTCGCCGACGTCAAGGAACTCGAGGGCCGCATCGCCTCGCTGACCTTCCCGCCGGAGAAGGTGGTGGGCGGCGCCGCCGTGCTGATGGAAGAAGTGGCGGCCACCAAGATTTCCGGCGAGGAAGACCGCTACAGCCACACCGACCTCTGGGACTTCCGCGGCAACTTCGACGGCGCCCGCAAGATCGTCGAGCTGGTGCGGCCGCTGATCGCCGACAAGGAAGCCGACTTCCTGAAGACGGTGGACGCCAATTTCGACACCGTCGACACGACGCTGGCCAAGTACAAGGACGGCGACGGCTACGTCACCTACGACAAGCTCACCGAGGACGATCGCAAGGTGCTGGCGGCGGCGGTCAACACGCTCGCCGAGGACCTGTCGACTTTGCGCGGCAAGCTCGGCCTTGACTGAGGCTTTAATTCGAAGACCGACGAAGGCGGCGGTCCGCAAGGGCCGCCGCCTTCGTTTTGGGTAATTATCCGGCGTTGATCTTCGCGATCGTCGCCAGCGCCTCGACGCAGGCGGCGGCGGCTTCGCGACCCTTGTTGGCGGCGTCGTCGCGGCTGCGGACGAGCGCCTGCTCGTCGGTGTAGGTGGTCAGGATGCCGAAGGTGACCGGCACGCCGGTGGCGAGCGTCGCCTGCATCAGCCCGGTGGCGGCGCCGAGGCTGATGAACTCGAAATGCGCCGTGTCGCCCTTGATGACGCAGCCGAGGCAGATCACGCCGGCGTAGCGGCCGCTCCTGGCCAGCGTCTGGGCGAGCAGCGGGATCTCGAAGGCGCCGGGCGCCGAGAAGACGTCGGCATCGACAAGCGGCACGCCGCGTTCGTCGAGCTCACGGCGGGCGCCGGCGAGCAGGCCGCCCGTCACCTCCGGGTTGAACTGGCTGACGACGACGGCAAGGCGCGGCGGGGTGGGGGAAGCTGTCATTGTCTCCTCAGGAGTCGTGCTGGCAAAGGCTGTGGCCGAAGCGCTCGCCCTTGGTGGCGAGGTAGCGGCGGTTGAAGGGATTGGGCGGGATGACCAGCGGCACCCGTCCGGCCACGTCGAGGCCGTAGCCGGCGAGCGCGTCGGCCTTGGCCGGGTTGTTGGAGAGCAGGCGCAGGCGATCGATGCCGAGCGCCTTCAGGATCTGCGCGGCGATGCCGTAATGGCGGGCGTCGGCCGGCAGGCCGAGGGCAGTGTTGGCGTCGAGCGTGTCGAGGCCGCCGTCCTGCAGCGCGTAGGCGCGGATCTTGTTGGCAAGGCCGATGCCGCGTCCCTCCTGGCCGCGCAGGTAGATCACCACGCCGCCCTCGGGATCCTCGGAGATCAGCCGCTGCGCCTCGTGGAGCTGCGGCCCGCAGTCGCAGCGGAGCGAGCCGAGCGCATCGCCGGTCAGGCATTCGGAATGGACGCGGACGAGCGGCGTCTTGCCGAAGGGGCGGCGCACGATGGCGAGATGCTCGCCGCCGTCGATCAGGCTGCGGAAGGCGTGGACGCGCAGCACACCGTCGGCATAGGCCGTCGGCAGGTCGGCGCTCGCCACCTCCTCGACCAGCCGCTCGGTCGCCCAGCGGTATTCGATCAATTCGGCGATGGTCAGCACGGGGATGTCGTGCTCTTTCGCGAAGCGGTCGAGTTCCGGCCGGCGGGCCATATGGCCGCTGTCGCCCATCACCTCGCAGATGACGGCGGCCGGCTTGAGCCCGGCAAGACGGACGAGGTCGATCGCCCCCTCGGTATGGCCGTTGCGGGCGAGCACGCCGCCCTCGGCCGCCCGAAGCGGGAAGACGTGGCCGGGCGAGACGATGGCGCCGGGCGCCACCGCGGGATCGGCGGCGACGGAAATGGTGCGCGCCCGGTCATAGGCCGATATGCCGGTGGTGATGCCCTCGCGCGCCTCGATGGAGACGGTGAAGGCGGTGGAGCGGCGGGCGCGGTTCATCGCCACCATCGGGCTGAGGCCGAGCCGGTCGATCTGTTCGCCGGTCAGCGTCAGGCAGATCAGGCCGCAGGCCTTCCTGGCCATGAAGGCGATGGCCTCGGGGGTGGCGAACTCGGCGGCGACCACCAGGTCGCCCTCGTTCTCCCGGTCCTCGTCATCGACGAGCAGGACCATGCCGCCGGCCTTCAGGCGGTTCAGAGCGCGGGATAGGGCTTGCATAGGGCCTCCACATATTTGGCGATGACGTCGACCTCGACATTGATCTCGTCGCCGAGCGCGGCGGCCGACAGGTTGGTGTTGTCCCAGGTGTGCGGGATGATGGTGATGCCGATGCGGGCGCCGTCCGGTCCCGGCTCGATGCTGTTGATGGTCAGGCTGATGCCGTTGAGCGAGATCGAGCCCTTCTCGACGCAGTAGCGGGCGAGCGCGGTGGGCAGGTCGAATTCGAGGCGGCGGGCGTCGCTGTCGGGCGTCACGGCGACCAGCGCCGCCTTGCCGTCGACATGGCCCTGCACCATGTGGCCGGACAGGCGATCGGCGAGCGCCACCGAGCGTTCGAGGTTGACCACCGAGCCGGTTATCAGCCGGCCGAGGTTGGAGCGGGCCAGCGTTTCCGGCGACAGGAAGAAGCGGGCGGTGCCGGCTTCGTCCATCTCGGTCACGGTGAGGCAGACGCCGTTGACGGCGATGCTTTCGCCGAGTTCGAGATCGAACCAGCCGGTGGGGATGGTCACCACCAGCGAGCCGCCGGTGGCCTCGGCCGTCCGGACCGCGACGGTCCGGGCAATGATGCCGGAAAACATGGGATTTTCAGCCTTTCCTGTCATGGTTTCTTGAAATGGTGATGTGGTCGGCGACGCCGTCTCCGACCTTCTTGATGACGATGTGCTCGTCCCAGAGGTCGGTGGCGAGGATGGCGGCGGCCAGCGTCGGCCCCGCCTCGACCAGCACCTCGTGGACGTCCTGTTCGCCGAGGCGGGCGAGCGCCTCGCCGATATCGACGAACAGCATCGGCCGCAGGCCGCGCCGCGCCGCCTCGGTGAGATAGTCGGACGGCACGCGGCCCTCGCGGTCGAGGATGGCGAGGATGCGGCTCTTGCCCGGATGATCGGGGAGACGGCGGACGGTGAATTCCGGGTTGTCGGCCAGGATGGTGCCGGTGCCGGTGAGGATGGCGTCGGCGCGGCGGCGCAGGCGGTGGGCGAGCGTCAGGGAGGTTTCCGAGGTGAAGGTGCGCTGGCCGGCCGGCGGGATCATCGAGCCGGTTTCGTCGAGCGCCTGCTTGATGGTGACGAAGGGCAGACCGGTCGTCACCCACTTGACGAAGGGCGCGACGAGGCGCTCGGCGTCGGCGGCGAGGCGGGCGGCATCCGGATGGTCGAGCTCGGCAAGGAAACGGACCGAGAGGCCGGCCGCCGTGAGGCGGGCCGCGCCGCCGCCCTCGACGCGCGGATTGGGATCGGTCTCGGCGATCCACACCTCGCGGGCCGGCGTCGACAGGATCGCCTCGGCGCAGGGCGGCGTGCGGCCGTGGTGGTTGCAGGGCTCCAGCGTGACGACGACGGTGTGGATGCGATCGACGGTGCCGGCCGCCCGGCAGGCGGCGATGGCGCGCGCCTCGGCGTGGAGGTCGCCGGCCTTGCGATGCGCCTCGACGGCGAGCGTCTCGCCGGACGCATCGAGGAGAGCACAGCCGACCGGCGGATTGGGCGAGGTGGCGCCGGCATGGTCGGCCGCGGCGGCGATGGCGCGCGCAAAGGCATCGGCGATGACGCCAGCGGGCAGGGGAGTTCTGTCGTATGGTGCGCCCATGCGGTCCTCTCGATCCATCGATCGAACGCATCGGGGCGCAAGCAGACGCAAAGCTGCACGCCTCCGGACAGGAGGACGCGCGCGTGGCGTCGGCCGTTCTCTACCATCCGGACTATACCGTCGGCCCCGGAATCACACCGGGTCTGCTGACCCCGCTCCCGAAAGGGAACGAGCGCTCGCGGGCTGACGCGCTTTCGCGCGATTACCGCCGGTGGGGAATTTCACCCCGCCCCGAGAACGTTCACCGCCATCAAAGGCGGCACCGAGAACAATAGGCAGGACGATCGGGTCCTGCAAGATCGGATCATCTACGAAGCGCGCCGCGCACGCGATCGTGTTCGGCGCGCTCCGCCGGCATCACTTCGCCGCAAAGGCGACGGGCGCGACGAGATCCTTGCGGATGTCGATCGCCCGGTCCTTCGGCAGCATGCCGTTGTCGATCATGAAGGTCTGGTCGGCTTGGAGATTGGCGATGTCGGCGTCGGTCAGCGTCGGCGTGAAGTCGTAGAGCGGCAACTGCGCCTTGGCATCGTCGATCGAGATCTTCTGCTCGTCGGCGGCGATCTTCAGCGCCTCGTCGGGCCTTTCCGCCATGAAGTCGAGCGACGTGCGGTGGGCGGCGAGATAGGCGTCGACGAGATCGGGATGCGCGTCGATGAACGTGCCGGATGCGGCGATCACCGTGGTCGGATGGATGAGGCCGTCGCCGGTGACGAGCGTCTTGCCGCCGGCCTTCTCGACGGCGATGGCGTTGTTGCCGGCCAGCGTCGCCACGTCGATGTCGCCGGAGATGAGCGCGGCGCGGGCGGCCGGCAGATCCATGTTGATGTAGTCGACATCATTGATGGTGAGGCCGGTGGACGCGAGGGCGGCAGCCAGGAGCTGGTGCAGCGTCGTACCCTTGGGGCCGGCGATTTTCTTGCCCTTGAGATCGGCGAGCGTCGCCGGGCCATCCGCACGGGTCATCAGCGCGAAGGCCTTGGGCGAGCGCGAGTAGACGGCGATGATGCGGACGTCGACGCCGTTGGCCTTGGCGAGGATGGCCGAGGCGCCGCCCAGCACCGAGGCGACGTCGATGGCGCCGGCGGCGATGGCCTCGGTCTGCTTGGCACCGGAGGTGATTTCCGGGCGTTCGATCTTGATGCCCCTGGCGCCGAAGTCGGCTTCGAGAATGCCCTCGTGCTTCTCGACGATCGACGGCACGTTGAACGGCGCCGTGACGTAGGTGACGCGCAGCGTCTCGGGATCGGCAGCGAGAGCGGACGACAGGGTGCCGGCGACGAATGCGGCGGCGAGCGCGAGGCGGGTGAACGATTTCATGGTTTCCTCCTTGAACAGACCTGTGGATTGAACGGATCGGCACCGCCGACGAGGCGGGCGAGAATGCGGCGGCGGAGGTCGACCACGGCCGGGTCGGTGGCTTCGCGCGGAAACGGCAGGTCGACAGCAACGCGCCCGACGACGCGGCCGGCTTCCATCTCGACGACGCTCTCGCCGAGCAGCACGGCCTCTTCGACGTCATGGGTGACCAGCACCACGGTGGAGCGGCGGCGACGCCAGATATCGACGAGGACGCGTTGCAGGCTGCGGCGGGTGAAGGCGTCGAGGGCCGAGAAGGGCTCGTCGAGAAGCAGGATGTCGGGTCGCTGGGCCAGGGCGCGGGCGATGGCGACGCGTTGGGCCATGCCGCCGGAAAGCTGGGCGGGCAGGGCGCGCCGCGCGTCGGTGAGGCCGACCAGCGTCAGCGCCTCGTCGACGCGGGCGGCGATCTCGGCGCGGCCAAGCCGGCCCTTCAGCGGAAAGGCGACGTTGGCGGCGGCGTCGAGCCAGGGCATCAGCCGCGCTTCCTGGAAGACGACGCCGATGCTGCGGGCGGCGTCGCGCCGCACCTCGCCCGAGCTCGGATCGGTGAGACCGGCGAGGAGACGGAGGAGGGTGGTCTTGCCGCAGCCGGAGCGGCCGACGACGGTGGTGATCGAACCGGCGGGAAAGCGCTCGCTCACGCCGTCGAGGGCGCGGACGGCGCGGCCGGCGACGTCGTACTGGCGGCTCGCGTCGATCAGCTCAAGCACGGGCGGCCTCCAGGTCGGCTGAGAGCCAGGGGAAGGCGCGGGTGACGGCGAGGCGGAGCACGAGGTCGGACAGAAGGCCGATGGCGCCGATCACCAGGATGCCGGCGAGCACGATGTCGGTGCGGGCGAGGTTCTCGGCGTCGATGATCATGTAGCCGAGGCCGGCCGACGAGGCGATCAGCTCGGCGCCGACCAGCGCCCGCCAACTGTAGCCGAGACTGATGCGGAGCCCGACCACCAGTTCCGGCAGCGCCGACGGCAGGACGATGCGTGTCAGGATGTCGCGGCGCGTCAGGCCGGCGACGCGGCCGACCTCGATCAGCTTCGGGTCGACGCCGGCAATGCCGCCGCGAAAGCCGAGGAATACCGGGAAGAAGGAGGCGAGCACGATGATGCCGAGCTTCTGCGCCTCGCCGATGCCGAGCCAGAGGATCAGCAGCGGGATCAGGGCCAGCGGCGGCACCTGGCGGACGAATTCGAGCAGCGGGTCGAGCACGACGCGGGCCGGCCGGCTCGCCGACAGCAGCACGGCGAGCGGCAGCGCCAGCGCCACCGACAGCGCAAAGCCGAGAAGCACGCGCTGGAGGCTGATCAGCGTATGCTTCAGAAGGGCGCCGGAGGCCGCGAGATCGGACAGCGCGGCGGCGACCGTCGACGGCGCCGGCAGCAGATAGGCATTGGTCCATCCCGCCCGGCCGGCCAGCCACCAGATCAGGGCGACGCTGGCGAAGACGGCGGTGGGAGCGAGGAGGCGGCGGGCTGGCATGGCTGCTGTTATACGTCCGAAGTCGACGCTGTCGAGCGTTATGGGGAAATGTTGAGAATGCAAATCATAAATGGTTTCAACTGCTTGCGCTACGCGTTATACCGTATCCGTCCTTCTCTGTTATGGTGCGCGGCCGAAGGAGCCGATAGGGACGTTTGATGATCGTCACCGCCTTCGATTGTCCGGATCCGATGGCCATTGCCGGGCGTTTTCGCCCGCTGCCGCGCTTTGTTTTTCTCGACAGTGCGCTGGTCGACGCGTCACTGGGCCGCCATGCCTTTCTCGCGGCCGATCCTTTCGGCACCCTCCGCGTTGCCGGCGGGCGAACGTTCTGGAACGGCGAGGAGATCGTTCCGCAACCGGATGACCCTCGGTCGCCGGGGCGGCGGGCGCTGGCCGAGCTTACGCGCCGGCTGGCGCTCTACCGGCAGGAGCCGGTGGCCGGGCTGCCGCCGTTGCAGGCCGGCGCCATCGGCCATGTCGCCTACGAATTCGGCCGTCTTCTGGAGCGCCTGCCGTCGGCGCCGGCCCCGACCGACGGCATCGCCGAACTGGAGATGCATTTCTACGACGTGGTCGTCGCCTGCGATCTTGCCGCCGGCCGCGCCTTTCTCGTCTCCAGCGGCTGGCCGGAACCGCAGGCGGACAAGCGGCAGAAGCGGGCGCGGCAGCGGGCCGAGCAGTTCATGGCGCTGATCGAAGGGCCGGCGCCGGCCGAGGAACCGTTCGCCGGCCTCGGCGACCCGGCGTTCAGGGCCAGTCTCGACCGGGCCGGCTACGAGGCGGCGGTGGCGCGAGCCCGCGACTACATCCTGGCCGGCGACATCTTCCAGGCCAACATCGCCCGCCGCTTGGAGATCGGCCTGCCGGCCGGCTTCGACGCCTGGGGCTATTACCGGGCGCTGCGCGCCGCCAATCCGGCCCCCTTCGCCGCTTTCCTCGACCATGGCGGCGTGCAGATCGCCTCGTCGTCGCCGGAGCGGCTGATCGACGTGCGCGGCCGCAATGTCGAAACGCGGCCGATCAAGGGCACGGCGCCGCGCGCCGCCGATCCCGTCGAGGACGCCGCCCGGGCAGCGGCGCTCGCCGCCTCGGAAAAGGACCGGGCGGAGAACGTGATGATCGTCGATCTCCTGCGTTCCGATCTCTCCGCCGTCTGCAAGCCGCACACGGTGAAGGTGTCCAGCCTCTGCGCCGTCGAGACCTATGCCTCTCTGCACCACCTGGTGTCGACGGTGGCCGGCGAGCTTGCCGACGGCCTGACGGCGGTCGACGCGCTCGCCGCCGTGTTTCCCGGCGGATCGATCACCGGCGCGCCGAAAATCCGCGCCATGGAGATCATCGCCGAGCTGGAGAAGGTGCCGCGCGATATTTATTGCGGAACGATCGGCTATCTCGGCTTCGACGGCTCGGCCGACTTCAACATCGCCATCCGCACGACGACGTTTGCCGGCGGCCGGGCGTCGCTCGGCGCCGGCGGCGGCATCACCCTGTTGTCCGATCCGGCGGCCGAGTTCGACGAGGCCGAGTTGAAGGCGCGGCGGCTCATCGATGCTTTCCGGAGGCCGGCATGATCGTCGTGCTCGACAACTACGACAGCTTCGTCGGCAACGTCGCCCGCTACCTTGCCGAACTCGGCGAGGAGGTGACGGTGCTGCGCAACGACGCGGTCGATGTGGCGGGCCTTGCGGCGCTCGGCGCCGAGGCGCTGGTCATCAGCCCCGGCCCCTGCGGCCCCGGCGAGGCGGGCGTTTCCACCGAGGCGATCAGGGCGTTTTCCGGCCGGCTGCCGATCCTCGGCATCTGCCTCGGCCACCAGTGCATCGGCGCCGCCTTCGAGGCGCGGATCGCCAGGGCGCGCGAACCGATGCACGGCCGGTCATCGCCGGTCGTCCACGGCGGAACCGGCCTGTTCGCCGGACTGCCGAGCCCGCTCCGCGTCGGGCGCTATCACTCGCTGGCCGTCGACGAGACGGAGGGCGTGCCGCTCCGCGTCACGGCGCGGGCCGAGAGCGGCGACGTCATGGCCATCGCGCATGTGGAACATCCGACCTTCGGCGTGCAGTTCCACCCGGAAAGCGTGCTCACCGAAGGCGGCTATCGGCTGTTCGCCAATTTTTTGAGTAACCTGCCTGGACGAGAAGGTCGGTTCGCCGCTGCCCCTCTCAGCCCTTTGTGATAGCAATTCGCGAAGATGCTGACGCATCCGCTCATTGAAGCCATTGCCGATTTCTCATCTGCATCATGGGCATGAGAAATCGGCAAGAGGAATACCAACAGGCATTTTCAATGCCTCTCGATATGATCACTCCATGGTCGGCATGATGAAGTCGGCGCCGGCGCGGATGCCGGCCGGCCAGCGGCTCGTCACCGTCTTGAGGCGGGTGTAGAAGCGCACGCCTTCCGAGCCGTGCATGTGATGGTCGCCGAACAGCGACGCCTTCCAGCCGCCGAAGGAATGGAAGGCCATCGGCACGGGGATCGGCACGTTGACGCCCACCATGCCGGCCTGGATGCGGGTGGTGAACTCGCGCGCGCTGTCGCCGTCGCGGGTGAAGATGGCGGCGCCGTTGCCGAACTCGTGCTCGTTGATCAGGCGGACGGCGGCGTCGAAATCGTCGACGCGGACGATGCCGAGCACCGGCCCGAAGATCTCCTCGCGATAGATCTTCATGTCCGGCGTCACGTTGTCGAACAGCGTGGCGCCGATGAAATAGCCGTTTTCGCCGCCGGGGCTGACGAAGCTGCGACCGTCGAGCACCAGCGAGGCGCCCTCGGCGACGCCGCTGTCGACGTAGCCGCGCACCTTTTCGAGATGCGGCTTCGACACCAGCGGCCCCATCTCCGACGCCTTGTCGGTGCCGGCGCCGATGACCAGCTTTTCGGCCCGTTCGGTGAGCTTTTGCACCAGGGCATCGGCGGTGGCCTTGCCGATCGGCAGGGCGATGGAAATGGCCATGCAGCGCTCGCCGGCCGAGCCGTAGGCGGCGCCCATCAGGGCATCGGCCGCCTGGTCGAGGTCGGCGTCGGGCATGATCACCATGTGGTTCTTGGCGCCGCCGAGCGCCTGGCAGCGCTTGCCGTTCTTGGTCGCCGTTTCATAGATATAGCGGGCGACCGGCGTCGAGCCGACGAAGCTGACGGCGGCGACGTCGCGGTCGTGGAGCAGGGCGTCGACGGCGACCTTGTCGCCGTGCACCACCTGGAAGACGCCCTTGGGAAGACCCGCCTCGGTCAGCCAGTCGGCGATCAGCAGCGAAGCGCCGGGGCAGCGCTCCGACGGCTTCAGGATGAAGGCGTTGCCGCAGGCGAGCGCCACCGGGAACATCCACATCGGCACCATGACCGGGAAGTTGAACGGCGTGATGCCGGCGACGACGCCGAGCGGCTGGCGCAGCGAGTGACTGTCGACGCCGGTGCCGACGTTTTCCGAGAACTCGCCCTTCAGGAGTTCCGGCGCGGCGATGGCGAATTCCACCACCTCGATGCCGCGCTGGATCTCGCCGCGCGCGTCGCTCAGCACCTTGCCGTGCTCGGCGGTGATGACGGCGGCGAGTTCGCCGGCGCGCTGTTCGAGAATGCCGAGGAAGCGGTTGAGAATGCGGGCGCGACGCAGCGGCGTGGTTGCCGCCCAGCTCGGCTGGGCCGCCTTGGCGATCTCGACGGCCGCCCGCACTTCCGCCTCGCTGGCCAGCGCGACGCGTCCCGTCTCGGCGCCGGTGGCCGGGTTGAACACCGGGGCCGAGCGGCCCGAGCTCGACGAAACCTGCCGGCCGTCGATGAAGTGTCCAATGGTTGTCGTCATTTCACTTATTTCCTTATGGTTGAGTCCGCGTGTCGTGCGCGCTTGAGGCGATAAAATACCGGATGGCCGTTGCGCGGCAATATGCTGGCGAGGAAAACTGTTGTGCATTAATGTGCAGGCATGGACTGGGACCACTTTCGCGTATTCCTTGCCGTGGCGCGCGACGGCCAGCTATCGGCCGCCGCCCGCCGGCTCGGCGTCAATCACACGACGGTGGCGCGCCGTCTCGACGCGTTGGAAGCCCAGCTCGGCGCGGCGCTGTTCGAGCGGCGGCCGACCGGCTGCGTGCTGACCGAGGCCGGGGAACGGCTGATCCCGCTGGCCGAGCGCATCGAGATCGAGACGCGCGCCGCGGCGGCAGCGGTCTCCTCGGGGGAGGCGGAGATTTCCGGCACGGTGCGCGTCGGCGCGCCCGACGGGCTCGGCAACAGCTTTCTCGCCCGCGAACTGGGGGTGTTCGCCGAGCAATATCCGGGCATCACGGTGGAGCTGGTGCCGCTGCCGGTGAAGTTCTCGGTGTCGCGGCGCGAGGCCGATCTCGTCGTCGAGCTGTCGCGGCCGACCACCGGCCGCCTCGTCGCCACCCGGCTGGTCGACTATACGCTCGGCGTCTACGCGGCGGAGAGCTATCTCGCCAACCATGGCCGGCCGCTCGGCCTCGACGACCTCGCCGGCCATCGTCTCGTCACTGGCATCGACGACTACACCTTCTCGTCGGCGCTCGATTATGCGGCGACGTTGCAGGCCTATTCGAAACGCCTCTATCGCTGCGCCGGCGCCACCAGCCAGTTCGAGGCGATCTGCGCCGGGGCCGGCATCGGCGTGCTGCACGACTTCATGGCGCTCGACACGGCCGGCCTTGTTCGCGTCCTGCCGGAGGTGAGCTTTTCCCGCACCTACTGGCTGGTCGGCCACCCGGGCGCCACGTCGATCGCCGCCATCGCCGCCTGCCGCCGCTTCCTGGTGGAGACGTTCCGGCGGCAGCGCCGGCATTTCCAGCCGGCGGCCTAGAGTGGCGGGGGCCCGGATATATTCCGGGCTGCACTCCGAAAACCGGCGTCCGCTTTTCGGCCCGATGCTCCAGGCCAAGGCATCATCGTCTCCCGGAAATGCCGGAGCCGGAAGAGATTTCCAATAAAATCGACGGTTATGGAACAAACTTCCAATCTTCGCCGTCAGGTCACACGCTCGTGCTTTGGCGAAGCTGCGACTTTCGTATAAAATTCCGTCGGTTGGTCAAGTTATCTGCCTGCGGGTGAGGACGAATGGACAGCGCGCCGAGACTGCGGATGGGCGAGGTTGCAAGCGGCCGTTCGGCGGCGATCGACCTCTATTGGCATCGTCTCAGGGGCGAAGCCGAAGCCGCCATGACCCGCGAGCCGGCGCTTACCTCGCTTCTCGTCTCCACCATTCTCGAGCAGCCCGACCTTGCGACGGCCCTCGCCGGCCGTCTCGGCCAGCGGCTGGCCGGCGACGAGCTTCCCCCGGAGATGATCGCCCGGACGGTGCTGAAGGTGATCGACGCCGAGCCGGCCATCCTCGATGCCGTGCACGCCGACCTCAAGGCGGTGGTCGAGCGCGATCCGGCTTCGGGCCGGCTGATGGAGCCGTTCCTGTTCTTCAAGGGCTTCTCGGCCATCGAGACGCACCGCATCGCCTACCACCTGTGGCAGGCCGGCCGGCGCGACATGGCGCTGGTGCTGCAAAGCCGGTCGTCGTCGGTGTTCCAGACCGACATCCACCCGGGCGCCACCATCGGGCAGGGCATCTTCATCGACCACGCCACCGGCGTGGTGATCGGCGAGACGGCCGAAATCGACGACGAGGTGTCGATCCTGCAGGACGTGACGCTCGGCGGCACCGGCACCCACACCGGCAAGCGCCATCCGACCATCCGCACCGGCGTGATGATCGGCGCCGGCGCCCAGATCTTCGGGCCGGTGGAGATCGGCGCCTATTCCAAGATCGCCGCCGGCTCGCTGGTGACGACCACGGTGCCGGCCCATTCGACGGCCGTCGGCACGCCGGCCCGCATCATCCTCGGCGACGCGCCGGCCAACCCGGCCCGCAACATGGACCAGATGCTGACCGAGCGCGACTATTCCGCCTTCACCTGGGTGATCTGAAGGTATCCTTTGCAGCTCTTCTCATGGCGCCCGCGTATAGCAGACCGCCTGCGGTTGAATGTCCGAGCCACTTCCGATGCCATCGAAGGGGCGACGCTTCGTCCGTCCTTGCCGGATCGGGCGAAAAGGGGCGAATTCATCATCCTATTTGCTAATGGAAACATCGCACGTTAACCGTTTCTTCGCCTTGTCGCGAAGGACGGGATACAATACTCCAGTCATGTTCGCATCGTTACAGTGAAGCGGAAGGTTGCCTGGGGAGCGGGCGCCGCCATTGTTCCGCACGGTTCGGAATCCTGGGGAGGAGGAGGACCGGCGGGGCGGCGGCGAACGTGGTGGGGTTTGAGGCGAAATCGAACCGTTTGGCGCCCGGCATATCGTGCCGGAGCAATGGTTTGGCTTACCTGCCACGCGTCTTCCCTCGGCCGGATTTTCGTCGGGAGGATAAAGATGTCAACAGTCGCCAAGATGCCCCGTTCGCCGGGCGAGTGGCTCGTCTGGATACTGATCGCCGTCGTCGGCGCCGTCGCCCTCGGCGTCGTGGCCCTCAGCCGGGGCGAGACGATCAACGCATTGTGGCTGGTGGTGGCGGCCGTCGCCACCTATCTCGTCGCGTTCCGCTTCTACGCGCTCTACATCGTCAATCGCGTTCTCGGTGCGGACCCCGCCCGCCGGACGCCGGCCGTGCGTCACAACGACGGCCTCGACTATGTTCCGACCGATAAATACGTGCTGTTCGGGCACCATTTCGCCGCCATCGCCGGTGCCGGCCCGCTGGTCGGTCCGGTGCTCGCCGCGCAGATGGGCTACCTTCCCGGCACCATGTGGCTGATCGCCGGCGTGATCTTCGCCGGCGCCGTCCAGGATCTCATGATCCTGTTCGCCTCGACCCGCCGCGACGGCCGGTCGCTCGGCGACATGATCAAGACCGAGCTCGGTCCGGTGCCCGGCATCGTCGCCTCGATCGGCATCCTGATGATCATGATCATCCTGCTCGCCGTGCTCGCCCTCATCGTCGTCAAGGCGCTGGCCGGCAGCCCGTGGGGCACGTTCACGGTGTTCGCCACCATTCCGATCGCCATCCTGATGGGCCTCTACAGCCGGTTTTTCCGGCCCGGCCGCATCGGCGAGATGAGCCTCATCGGCGTCGTGCTGCTGCTCGCCGCCATCTTCTTCGGCCGCACGGTGGCCGAGAGCGAGGCGCTGGCGCCGCTGTTCACCTACAAGGGCGAGACGCTGGCCCTCATCCTGATCGGTTACGGCTTCGTCGCCTCGGTGCTGCCGGTGTGGTTCCTGCTCGCCCCGCGCGACTACCTGTCGACCTTCCTGAAGATCGGCACCATCATGGCGCTGGCCATCGGCATCGTGTTCGTGATGCCGGAGATGAAGATGCCGGCGGTCACCAAGTTCGTCGACGGCACGGGGCCGGTGTTCTCCGGCAACCTGTTCCCGTTCCTGTTCATCACCATCGCCTGCGGCGCCATCTCGGGCTTCCATTCGCTGATCGCCTCGGGCACTACGCCCAAGATGATCGAGAGCGAGAGCCAGTTCCGCTTCATCGGCTACGGCGCGATGCTGATGGAAAGCTTCGTCGGCATCATGGCGCTGATCGCCGCCTCGGTGATCGAGCCGGGCGTCTACTTCGCCATGAACACGGCGCCCGGCGTCATCGGCACCACCGCCGACCAGGCGGCGCAGGTGATCTCCGGCTGGGATCCGCTGTTCACCGTCTCGCCGGACATGCTGACGGACATGGCGAAGAACGTCGGCGAGGCGACCATCCTGTCGCGGGCCGGCGGCGCGCCGACGCTCGCCGTCGGCATGGCGCACATCCTGTCCGGCGTGATCGGCGGCGTGGCGCTGATGCCGTTCTGGTATCACTTCGCCATCCTGTTCGAGGCGCTGTTCATCCTGACGACGGTCGACGCCGGCACGCGCGTCGCCCGCTTCATGATCCAGGACCTGCTCGGCACGGCGGTTCCGACGTTCCGCCAGACCCATAGCTGGACGGCCAACCTGGTCGCCACGGCGCTGGCCGTCGCCGCCTGGGGCTACTTCCTCTACCAGGGCGTGGTCGATCCGCTCGGCGGCATCAACACGCTGTGGCCGCTGTTCGGCATCGCCAACCAGATGCTGGCGGCCATCGCGCTGGCCTTCGCCACGGTGATGCTGTTCAAGATGAAGCGGCAGGCCTATGCCTGGGTGGCGCTGGTGCCGCTCGCCTGGCTGGCCGTCTGCACGCTGACCGCCGGCTGGCAGAAGCTGTTCGACGGCCGTCCGGCGGTGGGCTTCATCGCCCAGGCCAACCGCTTCTCCAAGGCGATCGCCGACGGCACCATCCTGGCGCCGGCCAAGACCGTCGAGGAGATGCAGCGCATCGTCTTCAACCAGTGGGTCGACGCGGCGCTGACCGCCGTGTTCATGATCATCGTCGTGGGCATGCTGGTGTTCGGCGTGCAGGCGATGCTGAAGGCGCTGCGCGAGCAGAAGCCGACCGCGAGCGAGGTGGGCGATGACCTGTCAGGTGTGCGGCCTCAGGCTACCTGATCCGCGTAAGGTGGGCCAAAGGCTCGCCCAGACGGCGCGCCTGATGGTCGGCGTTCCCGATTACGACACCTATGTCGCCCATCGGGCCGCCAACCATCCGGACCAGCCGGTGATGACGAAGGAAGAGTTCTTCCGCAACAGCCAGGAGCGCCGCTACGGCGGCGGCTCCACCGGCGGCGTGTTTCGCTGCTGCTGACGGGAACTTTCCCGCAAGGCGCCGGCTTCTTCCCGAGCGGAGAAGCCGGCGTCGTCATTTCGTCGGTCGTTTCCGCGCCTGTCCCATGGCTCCCCGTGTTTCGGGGAAGGAGAAAAAGACGATGCGTCTCGCCGCTTTGGCGTTTCTCGGTGGTTTCGTACCGGCCCTCGTCGGAGCCGCGCTGGCCGGCGAGGCCTTCAGCTTCGACCAGGTGCGGGCGGGATTGAATTCCAACCGCATCCATCTCGTCGATGTCCGCGAGGCCGACGAGTTCGCGGCCGGCCACGTGCCGGGCGCGGTCAACCTGCCGCTGTCGACCTTCAAGGTCGAGCAACTGCCGCCGCCCTCGGAAATCCCGGTGGTGCTGATGTGCCGCTCCGGCCGGCGGGCCGGCGAGGCGTTGGCGATCGCCGAGGCCGCCGGCCGCGCCGACGTCGGCGTCTACCCCGGCAGCATGATCGAGTGGACGGAGAAGAACGGCCCGGTGGTCACCGAGCCGTAGTCCACGCCGGCTCAGTGCCGGCGGCAGCGGTGGACGCGCGCCTCCCAGCCGGCAAGGCGCCCGGCCTGCGACGGCACGGCCAGGTTGCCGAGCAACAGCTCCCCGGCCTCGATGCCGGCCGGCAGCTCGACGTCGATCGTCTCGCGCGAGAAATTGAGGAGGACGAGCAGGGCTTCGTCGCCGAGCCGGCGCGTATAGGCGAAAAGCCGGGGGTGCGCCGGCGCCAGGTCGGCGAAGTCGCCGTAGACGAGGGGCGGATGCGCCCGCCTGAGGCCGGCGAGCCTGGCGTAGTGGTGATAGATCGAGCCGGGATCGGCGAGCGCCGCTTCGGCGTTGATCTCGGGGTAGTTGGGGTTGACGGCGAGCCAGGCCTTGCCGGCGGTGGTGAAGCCGCCGTTGGGCGCGGCGCTCCACTGCATCGGCGTGCGGCTGTGATCGCGGCTGGTGCGCGCCATGCCGGCGAGGAAATCGGCGGCCGCTACGCGGCCGGTCAGCACGTCCGCCTTCCAGGCGTTCCTGACGGCGATGTCGTCGTATTGCTCGACCGAGGTGAAGGGATAGTTGGTCATGCCGAGCTCGTCGCCCTGGTAGATGAACGGCGTGCCGTGCAGCGTCATCAGCATGGTGGCCAGGAGCTTGGCCGACGGCACGCGCCAGGGGCCGGCGTCGTCGCCGAAGCTGCTGACGAGGCGGGCGTTGTCGTGGTTGGACAGGAACACGGTGTTCCAGCCGCGGGGGCCGGTGCCTTCCTCGAGGCGCGTGTAGATGGCCTTCAGTTCCGGCAGCGTCCAGGGCCGGTAGCGGTGCCCGTCGTTGTAGAGGCGGACGGCGTCGAAGTTGAAGATCATGTTCAGCTCGCCGCGCCGCTCGTCGACAAGGTCGAGCGTCTGCTCGGGCGTGACGCCGAAGGCTTCGCCCACCGTCATCACGTCGTATTTCGACAGCACCTCGCGGTTCATCTCCTGGAGGAACTCGTGCAGGCGCGGGCCGACGGCGTGGTAATATTCGGTGCGCTGGCGATGCTCAGGCGGATAGTCGGGGAAGGCCTGGTCCTTGGAGATCATCGGGATGACGTCCATGCGGAAGCCGTCGACGCCCTTGTCGAGCCAGAAGCGCATCAGGTCGTAGACCTCGGCGCGCAGCTTGTCGTTCTCCCAGTTGAGATCGGGCTGCTTGTCGGCGAACAGGTGCAGATAGTATTCGCCGGTCGCCGGATCGAGCGTCCAGGCCGAGCCGGAGAAGTAGGAGCGCCAGTCGTTGGGCGGGCCGTCGCCGCGGCCGGGGCGCCAGATGTAGTAGTCGCGATAGGGATTGTCCTTCGACTTGCGGCTCTCGACGAACCAGGCATGCTCGTCCGACGAATGATTGACCACCAGGTCGACGATGAGGCGCATGCCGCGCGCCTTGAGGCCGGCAAGCAGGGCGTCGAAGTCGGCCATGCCGCCGAACTCGGCCATCACCTTGCGGTAGTCGCGGATATCGTAGCCGTTGTCGGCGTTGGGCGAATCGTAGTGCGGGCTCAGCCAGACGACGTCGACGCCGAGCCCCTTCAGATAGTCGAGGCGCGACACGATGCCGGGGATGTCGCCGATGCCGTCGCCGTTCGAATCCTGGAAGGAGCGCGGATAGATCTGGTAGACGACCGCTTCCTTCCACCAGCGGTGGCGGACGGTCCCTTCGTGTTCCGACATGGCTTTCTCCCTTGGCACGCCTCCTGGGGCGCCTGATCACGAGCGTAGCAAAAACGATTCATCGCCACGAGACGGAATTGCCTCGTCCGGCCTTCCCGCAGACGGGAAAAGCCGGGAACGTGACATCCAAAGCGCATTGGAGAGCGTTTTGTTTCGATCGTCCCGATCAATCTTATCTCGACAATCCATTTGACGGATCAAAGTGGCGGCGATTGACTGTCGGCTCGCAAAGACAGACGGGATGCCGACGATCGGTTCGTCGGCCTTCGCCAGGGAGGAAATCGCCATGCAATACGCCCGATTCGGAAAGTCCGGTCTCGAGGTCAGCCGCATCTGCTTCGGCTGCATGTCCTTCGGCAGGGTGATGGAAGAGCGCCCCTGGGTGCTCGGTCTCGACGAGGCGCGGCCGCTGTTCCGCCGGGCCTGGGAGGCCGGCATCAACTTCTTCGACACCGCCAACGTCTACGCGGCCGGCTCCAGCGAGGAGATCACCGGCGCCATCCTGAAGGAGCTGGCGCCGCGCGAGGAGATCGTGCTGGCCACCAAGGTGTTCTTTCCGATGCGGCAGGGGCCGAACGGCCGTGGTCTGTCGCGCAAGGCGATCCTCGGCGAGATCGACAACAGCCTGAAGCGGCTCGGCACCGATTACGTCGACCTCTACCAGATCCACCGCTTCGACCCGTTCACGCCGGTCGAGGAAACCATGGAAGCGCTGCACGACGTGGTGAAGGCCGGCAAGGCCCGCTACATCGGCGCCTCCTCGATGTTCGCCTGGCAGTTCGCCAAGATGCAGCACGCCGCCGAGCTCAACGGCTGGACCAGGTTCTCATCGATGCAGAACCAGGTGAGCCTCGTCTATCGCGAGGAGGAGCGCGAGATGCTGCCGCTCTGCCGCGACCAGGGCGTCGCCGTCATGCCGTGGAGCCCGCTCGGAGGCGGCAAGCTCACCCGCCCCTGGGGCACCGAGACCAAGCGCAACACCACCGACCGCCACAACAAGGGCATGTACGACCGGACGGAGGGCAACGCGCCGGAGGTGGTGGCCGCCGTCGAGACGGTGGCGAAGGCGCGCGGCCGGTCGATGGCCGAGGTGGCGCTCGCCTGGGTGCTGCAGGTCGCCGGCGTGACGTCGCCGATCGTCGGCGTCAGCAGGATGGGCCATCTCGACGATGCCATCGCCGCCGTCGACCTCGAGCTCACCGCCGAGGAGGTCGCCGCGCTGGAAGCGCCGTATCAGACCTTCATGGTCAAAGGCCTCTGAGCCGGCATAACTGCCCATGGACAGCGGCGACCGGACGGGCTTTGCTGGTCCGTCGCCGGCAGCCTGACCGTCCGGCGACCCGTGCGACGAAGGAGGCCCCTATGACCAAGCCGCTCAGCATTCCCGATCTCGCCGGCAAGGCCGTGCTCATCACCGGCGCCTCGTCCGGCATCGGCGCCGCGCTGGCGCGCGCCTTCGCCGGGCAGGGCGCGTCGGTGGGCGTCCACTACAATTCCTCGGCCGCCGCGGCCGAGGCGCTCTGCGCCGACATCCGCGAGGCCGGCGGCAGGGCGACGGCCGTGCACGGCGACGTCACCAAACCGGCGGAGATCGCCCGGATCGTCGAGGAGACGGCCATGGCCTTCGGCCGGCTCGACGGCCTCGTCAACAACGCCGGCGGCATGGTGGCGCGCATGCCCTACGCCGCCTTCGACGAGGCGGTGTTCGAGGAAATCGTCGGCCTCAACGTCCGCTCGGTGCTGGTGGCCTCGCATGCGGCGCTGCCTTTCCTCAAGGCGCAGCAGGGCTTCGTCATCAACACCACGTCGATCGCCGCCCGTACCGGCGCCAGCCTCGGCGCCGGTCCCTATGGCTCGGCCAAGGCGTTCATCGAGAACGTGACGCGCGGCATGGCCAAGGAGTTCGCGCCGTTCGGCGTCCGCGTCAACGCGGTGGCGCCGGGCATCGTCGAGACGCCGTTCCACGAGCGCTACTCCGATCAGGCCTATCTCGACGCCATGCGCGTCACCATTCCGCTGCAACGCCTCGCCAAGCCGGAGGACATGGTCGGTCCCTACCTGTTCCTCGCCTCGCAAGCCCTGTCGGGCTACATGATCGGGCAGGTGCTCGAGGTGAACGGCGGCCAGCTCATGACCTGATCCCGCGTCGACGGCGGAAAGTTTTCGGAGAGAAGAATGGGAAGCAAGATCGTCTTCACCGGCGGCTCGGGCAAGGCCGGCCGTCACGTCGTTCCCTACCTGAAGGCCAAGGGGCACGATATCTTCAACCTCGACCTCAAGCCGCTCGACTGCCCCGGCGTGACGACGCTTGACTGCGACCTCACCGACGGTGGGCAGGTCTACAGCGCGCTCTCCATGCATTTCGATTTCGACAGCCTGGCCAGTGGCTCGCGGCCGGTGCTGCCGGACGCCGTGGTGCATTTCGCGGCCGTGCCGCGCATCCTGCTGACGCCGGACAACAGCACCTTCGCAACCAACGTGATGTCGACCTACAACGTCATCGAGGCGGCGATGAAGCTCGGCATCCGCAAGGTGATCGTCGCGTCGAGCGAGACCACCTACGGCGTCTGTTTTGCCGAGGGCGACAAGGATTTTCATCGGTTCCCGCTGACCGAGGACTACGACACCGATCCGATGGACAGCTACGGCCTGTCCAAGGTGGTGAACGAGAAGACGGCGCGCGCCTTTGCCATGCGCTACGGCGCCGACATCTACGCGCTCCGGATCGGCAACGTCATCGAGCCGCACGAATACGCCAACTTCCCCGGCTTCATGGAGGATCCGCTGATGCGCAAGCGCAACGCCTGGAGCTACATCGACGCCCGCGACCTCGGCGAGATCGTCCATCTCGCCGTCGGCAAGGACGGGCTCGGCTTCCAGGTGTTCAACGCCGTCAACGACACGATCACCGCCCGCGAGCCGACCGAAGCCTTCCTCGGGAAAGTCTGCCCGAACACGCCGCACAGCCGGCCGCTCGTCGGCTACGAGGCGCCGATCTCCAACGAGAAGATCCGCACCGTGCTGGGCTTCAGGGAACAGCACGACTGGCGGAAATACGTGAGCTAGGAACGGGCGTAGGGCACGAAGGTTGCCTCAGGCGGCGGCCTCTTCCTCCTCGTCGACGCCGCGGGCGGCGATCAGCAGGTCCATGAAGGCCTTCGGCGCGCCGTCGAGGATGATCTCGTCGCCGCCGCCGGCGAGCGTGGCGACGGCCAGCTCCCAGCACATCTGCGGCTCGGCGAGGCGGACGACGCCGAGCGTCGCGGCTTCCGCCTCGGCGATCGCCTCGGGCACCAGCGCCACGCCGAGGCCGCGCGACACCAGTTCGATCAGCGTGCCGAGGTCGTTGACCTCGAAGGCGACGCGCCGCTCGACGCCGGCATGGCGAAAGCCGGTGTCGACGAGCTGGCGCGTACCCCAGGCCTGCTCGAAGTCGACGAAGGGCTCGTCGCGGAAGGCCGACAGCGGCACGTCGGTGCGGCCGGCCAGCGGATGATCCTTCGCCGAGATGGCGACGAGGTATTCGCAGGCGATCATCCTGGTGGCGATGCCGCGCGGCGCCTCGATCAGCGGCACGATGGCGAGGTCGATGGCGCCGGAGCGGATCTTGTCGACGAGGTGATCGGCATTGCCCTGGCAGAGGCGCACCTCGATGCCGGGATAGAGCTCGTGGAACGAGGCGAGCAGGGCCGGCAGGTCGACGAAGGCCGGCAGGCTCTGCACCGTGCCGATGGCGAGGCGGCCGCGCGTCAGGCCCTGCACGGCGGCAACGGCGTCGCGCGCCTCGCGCACCGCTTCGATGGCGAGTCGCGCCTTGTCGAGAAAGACGCGGCCGGCGGCGGTGAGCTGCACCTGGCGCGTATTGCGCATGAACAGCTTGGCGGCGAGTTCTTCCTCGAGGGCGCGGATCGACGTCGACAGCGCCGACTGCACGATGTTGACGCGACGGGCCGCGCGGGTGAAGTGCATCTCCTCGGCGACGGCGACGAAATGCTGAAGCTGGCGAAGTTCCATCTAAATCCGCTTTATTGTGCTTTTGGCGAGATCAATATAGCCCGCCCGTTCGGGATGGAAGATTAAAAGTCGGGCAGTCCGGCTTGTCAAATAAGCGCCCGGCGGCTGGACCCGCCGGGGTGCGCGGTGTATGCAAAACCGCTTCAAAAAACGATGCCGCGCCCGGAGTTGTTCGCCGATGTTTTCACGTGCCCTGCTGTTCGACATGGATGGAACGCTGACCAACAGCGATCCCTTCCATCACGAGGCTTTCGTGGAATTCGGCAAGGCCTATGGCGTCGACATCGACGAGCCGACCTTTCTCAAATATGTGTCGGGGCAGGCCAATTCCCTGATTTTCAAGAATCTTTTCTCGCATGTCGCGACAGAGGAGCATCCGCGCCTGGCCGACGAGAAGGAGGCCCTGTTCCGGCGGCTGATCGTCGGCCGGCTCAAGCCGATCGACGGCCTGGTCGACCTTCTCAACTGGGCCGTCGAACGCAAGGTGGGGCTGGCCGTCGTCTCCAACGCGCCGCGCCCCAACGTGATCGACATGCTGGCCCAGCTCGGCATCGCCGAGTACTTCCACACCATCGTCCTCGGCAGCGAGCTCGCGCGCGGCAAGCCCGATCCGCTGCCTTACCTGACCGGCCTGGAGCGCCTCGGCGTTGCAGCCGACCGGGCGATCGCTTTCGAGGATGCGCCTCCGGGGCTTCGCGCCGCGCACGCGGCGAAGATCGCCACGGTGGGGCTGACCACCACGCTGGACGAGGCGACGGTGAAGCAGAACGGCGCCGACATTGCCGTGCCCGACTACCGGGCGCCGGGCCTGTGGGAGCTGATCGGCCGCGTGATCGGGTAGAGGAGGGCGGCTTGGCCGCCCCTCGCGTCATTCGGCGATCAATAGCTCGTCGTCGTCGAGTGTCTGGCCGCGGACGCGGCGGAACATGTCGATCAGGTCTTCGACGTCCAGATTGCGGCGGTTGTTGCCCTCGACGTCCAGCACGATCTCGCCGCCGTGCAGCATGATGGTGCGATCGCCGTAGTCGAGCGCCTGCCGCATCGAATGCGTCACCATCAGCGTCGTCAGCTTCTTGGCGCCGACGATCTTCTCGGTGAGCTTCATGACGAATTCAGCCATGCCGGGATCGAGGGCGGCGGTGTGCTCGTCGAGCAGCAGCACGTCGCAGCCGGCCATCATCGCCATGACCAGCGATACGGCCTGCCGCTGGCCGCCCGACAGCATGGCCATGCGGTCGGTCATGCGGTTCTCGAGGCCGAGGTCGAGCTCGGCGATCCGCTCGCGGAACAGCTTGCGGCGGCTATGGCCGAGCGCCAGCTTGAGGCCGCGCCGCCCGCCGCGCTTGTGGGCGAGCGCCAGGTTCTCCTCGATGGACAGCGCGCCGCAGGAGCCGGCCAGCGGGTCCTGGAAGACGCGGGCGACCCGGCCGGCGCGGGCGGCGGTCGGCAGTCTGGTGACGTCGGCGTCGCCGATGCGGACGCTGCCCTCGGTGGGAATGACGTCTCCCGCCAGCACGCCGAGCAGCGTCGACTTGCCGGCGCCGTTGGAGCCGATGACGGTGGTGAAGGCGCCTTCCTTGATGGTCAGCGAGACGCCCGACAGCGCCTTCTTCTCGAGCGGCGTGCCGCGTCCGAATACGACGTGGATGTTGTCGAGGGCGATCATGACGAGAGCACTCCCCGCTTGAGGCGCGGCAGCACCAGCGCGAAGGTGACGAGCACGGCGGTGACGAGGTTGAGGTCGGACGCCTGCAGGCCGAGCGAGTCGGAGGACAGCGCCAACTGGATGGCGATGCGGTAGAGAATGGAGCCGACGACGCAGCCGATCAGGGCGATCAGGATGCGGCGGGTGCCGAACAGCGTCTCGCCGATGATCACCGCCGCCAGGCCGACGACGATGGTGCCGACGCCGGAGGTGACATCGGCAAATCCGTTGGTCTGGGCGAACAGCGCGCCGCCGAGCGCCACCAGCGCGTTGGACAGCGCGATGCCGAGATAGATCTGCCGGTCGGTATTGATGCCCTGGGCGCGGGCCATGCGGGCGTTGGCGCCGGTGGCGCGCATGGCGAGGCCGGCGTCGCTTTCGAGATAGCGCCAGACGACGACGAGCGCCACGATGGCCAGCACGAAAAGGAACATCGGCCGCACCATGAAGTCGCGAAGGCCGTGGCCGTAGAAGGGCGTCAGCATGGTGTCGACGGACAGCAGCGCCACGTTCGGCCGGCCCATCACCCGGAGGTTGACCGAGAACAGGGCGATCATGGTGAGGATCGACGCGAGCAGGTTCAGAATCTTGAAGCGGACGTTGAGCGTCGCCGTGACGAGACCGGCCAGCGCGCCGGCCAGCATGGCGACGGCGGCGGCGAGCCAGGGATTGGCGCCGGCCATGATCAGCACGGCGGTCACGGCGGCGCCGAGCGGGAAGGTGCCGTCGACGGTGAGGTCGGGAAAGTCGAGGACGCGGAAGGCGAGATAAACGCCGAGCGCGACGAAGGCATAGACGAGGCCGAGTTCGACGGCCCCCCAGAGGGCGATTTGGCTCACACGCAGCGATCCTTGTGCTGGATATCCCGAACCGGCAGGCATTGCGGAGCGGGATATCCCGGCCGGCGGCGGCCGGCCTTTTGCTGGAGACGCGCCCCGCACCGCGGAGAGGCGGGGCGCGACGCCCTGGTTATTCGATCACCTTGGTGGCGCGGGCGACCAGGGCGTCGGGCAGCGTCACGCCCATCTTGGCGGCCGCCGTCTTGTTGACCACGAGGTCGGTGCCCTTGGCGACGGTGGCGGGAATATCGCCGACCGTTTCGCCCTTCAGGACGCGGACGACGATGTCGCCGGTCTGCTTACCGACGTCATAGTAGTTGAAGCCGAGGGCGGCGATGGCGCCGCGCGACACGCTGTCGGTGTCGGCGGTGAACAGCGGCAGCTTCGCCTCCTCGGCGACGCCGACGGCCGATTCCAGGGCGGAAATGATCGTGTTGTCGGTCGGCACGTAGACGGCGTCGGCCTTGTCGACCAGCGCCCGCGTGGCGCCCTGCACCTCGGCCGTCTTGGTGGCGGCGGATTCGATCACCTCGATGCCGGCCTTGTCGGCCTCGGCCTTGAGGGCGGCGAGCAGCGACACCGAGTTGGCCTCGCCGGAATTGTAGAGGAAGCCCAGCTTCTTGACGTTCGGCAGGATTTCCTTGATCAGGGCGATGTGCTCGGCCACCGGCGACATGTCGGAGAGGCCGGTGATGTTGCCGCCGGGCTTGTCCATGTTCTTGACGAGCTGGGCGCCCACCGGATCGGACACCGCCGAGAAGACGATCGGGATATCGCGCGTGGCGGCGGCGACGGCCTGGGCCGACGGGGTCGAGATCGGCACGATCACCGTCGGGTCCTCGCCGGCGAACTGGCGGGCGATCTGGGCGGCGGTGGCGGCGTTGCCCTGCGCCGACTTGTAGACGAAGGTGAGGTTGTCGCCCTCTTTATATCCGGCGGCTGCCAGCGCGTCCTTGACGCCGTCGCGGACGGCATCGAGCGCCGGATGCTCGACGATGGCGGTCACGTCCACCGTGACGTTCTCGGCATGGACCGGCAGGGCCGCCGCGACGCTGGCGGCGAGAGCAAACAACAAGGCACGCATCAAACTTCCTCCGTCACGGGGCTTCGGCCGGATTTCAGGCCTGGGTTTTGCACGGTCTTAGGTAATCCCGGTGAGTGAATCAAGCGCGGGAAATGCCGAGTGTGCACGAATTGATCGTCTCGTGCCGCCTTTGCGACGAAAAGCGCCACGCGCTGCCCTATTGGTGGGCGATTTGCCGCCAATTCCGGCATAACTCGAGGCAATTGAGAAATATTGCGTGCAGATGAAGTGTTTTGAAGAAAGCTGCGATAGGTCGAATTGACGCTTTCGGGGCGCCGACATATGGTCGCGGCATGCTGAAGGAAGAGCGCTTCAACCTGATCCTGAAGGCCGTCGAAGGGCGCGATGCCGTTTCCTACGAGGAGCTTCTCACCATGGTCGACGCGTCGGGCGCCACGCTGCGGCGCGACGTCGACCAGCTCTGCGAGGCCGGGCGCATCCGCAAGGTGCGGGGCGGCGTGGCGCCGCTGATGGCGGCCGGCCGGCCGCTCGCCTCCTATTTCTTCGGCGTGCAGGCGCAGCGCGCCGCGGCGGCCAAGGAGGCGATCGCCCGCCGCGCCGCCGGGCTCGTCTCAGCGCCCGACACGCTGATCCTCTACGGCGGCTCCACCGTGGCGCGGTTTGCCGAAATGCTGCCGGCCGCCGGCCTGACCGTGCTGACGGACTCGCTGCCGGTGGCCAATCACCTCGCCTTCAAGACCGACAACCGCGTCTTCCTGACGGGAGGCGAGGTGTTGGCGCAGCAGGGCATCGTGCTGAGCCCGTTCGACGATCCCCAGGCCTTCCACGTTGCCGCCAGCACCTTCTTCATCGGCTGCCACGCCGTCGGCCCGGCCGGCATCATGGAGGACGATCCGCTGCCGCTGCGGGCGGCGCGGGCGCTGCGCCGGCAGGCGGCGCGGCTCGTCGTGCTGGCCGACAGCAGCAAGTTCGGCGAGGCGCGCAGCCTCGTGGTGTTCCCGCTTGCCGAGGTCGACGTGTTCGTGACCGACGAAGGAATTTCCGACGGCGACCGGCGCATGCTGGAGGACGCCGGCGTCGAGGTGCTGATCGCGCCGCTCGATCGAGAAGACCGGGGCGAAGCTCCGGCGGAAAGGACGGCCGATCCGTCCGCGCCCCAGGAGGCGACCGGCAAATGACTGATCATCTGGATCTCCGCAAGGAGATCATCGCCACCTGTCTCAGGATGAACGCGGCCGGTCTCAACAACGGTTCGGCCGGCAACCTCAGCGTCCGGGTCGACGGCGGTCTTCTGATCACGCCGTCGGGCATCGCCTACGAAGATCTGACGCCGGAGATGATCGTCGAGATGGATTGGGATGGCCGCTATTACGGCTCGCTGATCCCGACGTCGGAATGGCGCTTCCACTACGAGATCCTGAAGGCGCGGCCGGACATCGACGTGGTGCTGCACAGCCATGCGCTGCACTGCGCGATCCTCGCCTGCTGCCGGCTCGACATTCCGCCTGTTCACTACATGATCGGCGTCTCCGGCGGCGACGTGATCAAGTGCTCGGGCTACGCGCCGTTCGGCACGCCCGAGCTGTCGGCTCTGGCGCTCGAGGCGCTGGGGCCGCGCAGCGTCTGCCTGCTGGGCAACCACGGCGTCATCGCCACCGGCAAGACCATCGACAAGGCCTTCGGGGTGCTGGAGGAGGTGGAGAACCTCGCCAGGATCTACATCGGCACGCGCATGCTGGGCGGCGGGGTGATCCTCGGCAAGCCGGAGATGGACGTCGTGCTGGAGCGCTTCAAGAGCTACGGCAAGCAGCCGTCGGAGGTCGACCAGAGCCTGAAGAACAAGGTCGAGCCGCCGCCCTACGGCGGTCTTCGCCGGCAATGAACTGCCGCCGGGCCGGCGCTTGAGGACGCGCCGGCGCCGGACGATCGGGAGGAAAGGGAGAGAGAGATGAACGGCGCCTTCAACAACCTGCCGAAGCTCGGCATCCGTCCGGCCATCGACGGCCGGCGCAACGGCGTGCGCGAGAGCCTGGAAGATCAGACGATGGGCATGGCGAAAGCGGTGGCCGAACTGGTCACCGCGACGCTGCGCCACCCGACCGGCGAGCCGGTGGAGTGCGTGATCGCCGACACCACCATCGGCGGCGTCGCCGAGGCGGCGGCCTGCGCCGAAAAGTTCGCACGGGAGAACGTCGGCGTGTCGCTGACGGTGACGCCCTGCTGGTGCTACGGCTCCGAGACCATGGACATGGATCCCCTGGTGCCCAAGGCCGTCTGGGGCTTCAACGGCACCGAGCGTCCCGGCGCGGTCTATCTCGCCGCCGTGTTGGCCGCCCATAACCAGAAGGGCCTGCCGGCCTTCGGCATCTACGGCTCGGAAGTGCAGGACGGCACGGACCGGACGATCCCCGACGACGTGCGCGACAAGCTCCTGCGCTTCGTGCGCGCCGGCATCGCGGTGGCCACCATGCGCGGCCGCAGCTACCTCTCCATGGGCGGGGTGTCGATGGGCATCGCCGGCTCGATCGTCGATGCCGGCTTCTTCCAGCGCTATTTCGGCATGCGCACCGAATATATCGACATGAGCGAGTTCCAGCGCCGGCTGCAGCTCGAGATCTACGATCCGGTCGAGTACGAGACGGCGCTGGCCTGGACGCTCGAGCATTGCAAGGAAGGCTTCGATCCCAACGGCGACACGACGTCGGACGCGGCGCGCAAGCGCTGGGAGTGGGAGACGTCGGTCAAGATGTGCCTGATCGCCCGCGACCTGATGGTGGGCAATCCGCGGCTGGCCGAGCTCGGCTATATCGAGGAATCCTGCGGCCACCACGCCATCGCCGCCGGCTTCCAGGGCCAGCGGCAGTGGACCGACTTCATGCCGAACGGCGACTTCATGGAGACCATGCTGAACACGTCGTTCGACTGGAACGGTCCGCGTCAGCCGCTGATCCTGGCCACCGAGAACGACTGCCTCAACGGCGTCGGCATGTTGTTCGGCAACCTCCTGACGGCGCGGGCGCAGATCTTCTCGGACGTGCGCACCTACTGGAGCCCGGAGGCGATCAAGCGCGTCTCCGGCCACACGGTCGAGGGGGCGGCGGCGGGCGGTCTCATCCACCTGATCAACTCGGGCGCCACCTGCCTCGACGGGGCCGGCGAGATGACCATCGACAACCGGCCGGGCATCAAGCCGTTCTGGGAGGTGACCGAGGACGACCAACGGCGTTCGCTGGAGGCGACGCGCTTCTGCCAGGGCAACCACGGCTACTTCCGGGGCGGCGGCTGGTCGACCGACTTTGCGACGCGCGGCGGCATGCCGGTGACCATGACGCGGCTGAGCCTGGTGGCCGGCATCGGCCCGGTGCTGCAGATCGCCGAGGGCGAGACGGTGGCGCTGCCCGACAAGGTGCACGACATTCTGGACAAGCGCACCGATCCGACCTGGCCGACCACCTGGTTCGCGCCGCGGCTCACCGGCGAGGGTCCGTTCAAGTCGGTCTACAAGGTGATGGCCGCCTGGGGCGCCAACCACGGCGCCATCTCCTACGGCCACATCGGCGCCGATCTGATCGCGCTGGCCGCCATGCTGCGCATCCCCGTCGCCATGCACAACGTCGACGAGGAGGCGATCTTCCGGCCCAGCACCTGGGCGATGTTCGGCATGGATCCCGAAGGCGCCGACTTCCGCGCCTGTGAGACTTTCGGACCGCTCTATCGTTGAGGCGAGGCGACCGGATGAGCCGTGGCGGGCATGCCCGCCACGGCGTTGGTTTCGGCGCGGCGCCAGCCGGAATCTTCGAGAAGACGCGGCGAATCGCCGTCGTCTGTGCCGAGGCCGGCGCCGAGATGCCGGCAGCGGCGGCATTTCCCGCTTGCCCATCCGGCGGTCAAGGCAGGTGCCGGCATGAGCCGGCCCGGGGCCGCCAGTCGGACCTCCGACCGGTGTCGGACGGCGGTTCCCGTCGTCCTTTGGGAGCGGCCCGGGGCGGAAGGACTGCTTCCGGCCGGTGCGCCAACGCCCTGAGTCCTATCCGCTATCGCTTCGCCGACGCCACGGGGCGCGCCGGGATGACCATTCGTCGATGTGGGCCGCATTGTCTCTTGCCAAGCTGGGACGATGAGTATAATTTGAGGGTCGAATTTTACCGGCGGTGCGGAGGATGCCGGGAAACGCGTGTCGGGGACCGGAGGGAACGTCCTTGATGAAATCACATCAAATTTGACGGCTATCCAACAGGAGAAGCGCGTCCGGGTTTGGCTGTGCCTGTGCCGGGAAAAGGCTTGGATGCAGCCATATGGAGGGGAACCTCATGACGGAGATCGGAAATTTCTTCGTCAAATGGATGATGGTCACAACGCATCTACGCAATCAAAATGAGTTGCGTCCATCATCGCTTTGAGGCATCTATCCTCGCGTGAGGTATATCCCGAGCCAACGACGATGCCTATGACGGGCGTTGCCGGGGGAAGTGACCGGAGGATCAACCATCCGGTCGTGGTTCGGGTGCAAGGAGGCCGCCGGGAGGCGGCTAGGCCCGTGGGGGCCTTCAGGAGGAGTGACAATGAAACTTTCTACCATTCTTTCGAGCACGATCCTGGCTGCCGCCGTTGCGCTGCCCATGGCCGCCCAGGCGTCCGCCGACAAGCCGGTGCTCGGCTTCTCGATCGACGACCTGCGCGTCGAGCGCTGGGCTCGCGACCGCGAGTATTTCATTGCCGCCGCCAAGGAACTGGGTGCCGAGGTGGTGGTGACGTCGGCCGACGCCAACGAGCAGAAGCAGGTCAATCAGGTCGAAGGCCTGATCGCCCAGAAGGTCGATGCCATCGCCATCGTTCCCTTCAACTCGCAGGTGTTCGGCGAAGTCATCGACGAGGCCCACAAGGCCGGCATCAAGATCCTGTCGTATGACCGGCTGATCCTGAACGCCGACGAAGACGCCTACATCTCCTTCGACAACGAGCGCGTCGGCTTCCTGCAGGCCGAGGCCGTCCTCAAGGCCGTACCGGAAGGCAACTACTACCTGCTCGGCGGCGCGCCGACCGACAACAACGCCAAGCTGCTGCGCGCCGGTCAGGAGAAGGCCATCCAGGCCGCCGTCGACGCCGGCAAGGTCAAGGTGATCGGCTCGCAGTGGGTCAAGGAGTGGAGCCCGACCGAAGCGCTGTCGATCATGGAGAACGCGCTGACCGCCGCCAACAACAAGATCGACGCCGTCATCGCGTCGAACGACGGCACGGCCGGCGGCGCCATCCAGGCTCTCGCCGCCCAGGGTCTCGCCGGCAAGGTGGCCATCTCCGGCCAGGACGCCGATCTCGCCGCCATCAAGCGGGTGATCGACGGCACGCAGACGGTCACCGTCTACAAGCCGCTGCAGCTGATCGCCTCGGAAGCGGCCAAGCTGTCGGTCAAGCTGGTCAAGGGCGAAACCGTCGAGTTCAACGCCAAGCTCGACAACGGCCAGAAGGAAGTCGACTCCCTTCTGCTGACGCCGATCCCGCTGACCAAGGACAACGTGATGAAGGTCGTCGAGGACGGTTTCTACACGAAGGAACAGGTCGAGGCTAAGTGATCCTCTGAAAGAAAAACCGGGGCGGGCCGACACCCGCCCCGGCATGCTGTTTGCCGATGGAATCGGGAAAATCCGTCGGATCAACTCGCCGAATGGCGACTGGCCCTATCAGCCGTTTCGGTGAATGACCGGAGGCGCTTGCGGGCGTCGCCCGGGCGTGGCGGGCGAGACGGCTGCCGGCCGAGGCCGACAGGCTCGGTCTTCACGAAAGACAGCAGCGGAATGTCGCGGCCCCCGACCGAGGTGCCGCGCCGGTCTGGCAAGCCGCGGGGGCGGCGCCGGGCCTTGTTCGGCGAAATGCCGGTTTGGGAAGCAACGGGCCTTCATCGGCCTTTGATCCGATCGGAGAAGGATGGCGCGCGAGGCCGGCCCGAGGCCGTTCGCGCCGTCGAAGGGAGTGCGGTCCATGTCAGACTATCTCTTGGAGATGCACGACATCACCAAGGACTTTAATGGCGTCAAGGCGATCGATGGAATTCATCTCCAGGTTCGCCGCGGCGAGTGCGTGGGGCTCTGCGGCGAAAACGGCGCCGGCAAGTCGACGCTGATGAAGGTTCTGTCGGCGGTCTATCCTTACGGCACCTGGTCGGGAGAAATCCTCTGGGAAGGCAAGGAACTCAAGGCGCGCAATATCCGCGAGACCGAGGAAGCGGGCATCGTCATCATTCATCAGGAGCTGATGATGGTGCCGCACCTGACGGTGGCCGAGAACATCTTCCTTGGCACCGAGCCGCGGACCAGCGCCGGCTTCATCGACTACGACAGGATGAATGCCGAGGCCGAGAGGCTGATGGCCCGCCTCAAGATGAGCGACATCAACGTCGCCGTGCCGGTCTACAACTATTCGGGCGGCAAGCAGCAGCTCGTGGAGATCGCCAAGGCGCTCAACAAGAACGCCAAGCTCTTGATCCTCGACGAGCCGACGTCGGCCCTGACGACCGCCGAAACCAGGACGCTGCTCAACCTCGTCAAGGAATTCAAGGCCAACGGCATGGCCTGCGTCTACATCTCGCACAAGCTCGACGAGGTGGCCGAGATCGCCGACACCGTCACCGTCATCCGCGACGGTACCCATATCGGCACGCTGCCGATGGCCGAGCTCGACACCAACAAGATCATCACCATGATGGTCGGCCGCGAGATGAAGAACCTGTTCCCGCGCGAGGCGCACACCATCGGCGACGTGGTTTTCGAGGCGAAGGACATCTCCTGCTGGGACGTCACCAACCGCGAGCGCAAGGTGGTGGACAGCGTCTCCTTCGAGATCCGCAAGGGCGAGATCCTCGGCCTGGCCGGCCTGGTCGGCGCCGGGCGGACGGAGCTCGCCTGCAAGCTGTTCGGCTGCTGGCGGGGCGACCACGAGGGCAAGGTGTTCCTCGAGGGCAAGCAAATCAACGTTCGCGAGCCGCGCGACGCCGTCAAGCTCGGCATCTGCATGGTGCCGGAAGACCGCAAGCGGCACGGCATCATTCCGTTGATGGGGGTGGGCTACAACATCACCATGTCGGTGTTGCGCCGCTATACCAGCGGCGGCTTCATCCAGTCCGAGGCCGAGCTGGCCGAGATCCAGAACCAGATCATCCGCATGAAGGTCAAGACGGCGGAGCCGCTCCTGCCGATCGCCTCGCTGTCGGGCGGCAACCAGCAGAAGGCGGTAGTGGCCAAGATGCTGCTGCCCGAGCCGAAGGTGCTGATCCTCGACGAGCCGACGCGCGGCATCGACGTCGGCGCCAAGTACGAGATCTACAAGCTGATCTTCGAACTCGCCAAGCAGGGCGTCGCGGTGCTGATGATCTCCTCGGAAATGCCCGAGGTGCTCGGCATCAGCGACCGCGTCCTGGTGATGGGCGAGGGCAAGCTGCGCGGCAACTTCGTCAACGAAGGGCTGACGCAGGAGAAGGTTCTCGCCGCCGCCATCGGCCAATCGATCACGGAAGCCGCCTGAGGCTCACCTTTCATAAGAATACCGGTGTACGACCATGACACTTACCAAGAAAGACGTCAGGAAGTTCCTGTCCGAGTACAAGATCGTCGCCCTTTTGATCGTCATCGCGATCATCTGGGGCTTCTTCGGCTATCTCACCTATGATTCCGACCTGGGCGGTTCGCAGTTCCTGACGCCGCGCAACTTCTCCAACCTGCTGCGCCAGATGGCGATCACCGGCATGCTGGCATCGGCGATGGTGTTCGTGATCGTCGCCGGCGAGATCGACCTGTCGGTCGGTTCGCTGCTCGGCCTGCTGGGCGGCATTGCCGCCGTGCTGGACGTCACCTACGCCTGGCCGCTGTGGGCGACCGTCGCGCTGGTCATCGTCATGGGCGTGTTCTTCGGCCTGATGGTCGGCTGGCTCACCGCCTATCTCGGCATTCCCTCGTTCATCGTCACGCTGGGCGGCCAGCTTGCCTTCCGCGGCATGGTGCTCGGCCTCACCGGCGGCATCACCATCGCCCCGGTGCATCAGGACCTCAAGTTCATCGGCCAGGGCTACCTGCCGGAATTGCTGGGCAACGCCGGCGGCGTGCTGCTGTTCCTGGTGCTGGTGTTCCTCGCCTTCCGCACCCGCGTCAACCGCCAGAAGCACAATCTCGTCGTGCCGACCATGCCGGCCGAGGTCGGCCGCCTGCTGTTCGCCGGCGTCATCATCCTCGGCTTCGTGCTGACGCTCAACGAATACCAGGGCGTTCCGGTGCCGGTGCTGGTCCTTTTGATCATCCTCGGCGTGTTCACCGTCATCGGCAACAAGACCACCTTCGGCCGCCACATCTACGCCGTCGGCTCCAACATGGAGGCGACGCGGCTTTCCGGCGTCAACGTCGCCTACGTGAAGATGATGGTGTTCGCGCTGATGGGCCTGATGTGCGCCTTCGCCGGCCTCACCACCACCGCCCGGCTCGCCGCCGGCACGCCGTCGGCCGGCTTCGGCAACGAGCTCGACGCCATCGCCTCCTGCTTCATCGGCGGCACGTCGATGCGCGGCGGCGTCGGATCGGTGTCGGGCGCGCTGGTCGGCGCGGTCATCATGGCCAGCCTCGACAACGGCATGTCGATGCTGGGCATCGACACCTTCTGGCAACAGATCACCAAGGGCATCATCCTGGTGGCCGCCGTCTACATGGACATCGTGTCGTCGGGCAACCAGCGCAACTGACGAAGGCGGCCGGCGCCGACGGGCGTCGGCTGGCTTTCGCAACACTACCCCGGCCGCCGAACGACCGGGGCCGGTCATCGATGAACCTCGCCATTTTGGCGGGGTTTTTCATTTTGGAGGCGTATTTTCGCCTGAACGCAAGAGCGTTTCGTGAACGGCGGCGGCGCCGTGTTCACATTGCCATCCCCCGCCAGGGATTAGACGAAAGTCGGTTTTTCGCGGCACACCAGGGTTTTCCTGAGTTCCAGCCCGGACGTTCAACTTCCCGCACACATTTTCGCGACCCCCGTTCAACTGATCGGCGCGCATACGTCAAGACCGGCCGGTTTGAACGTGATCGGGCGGCACCCAAATGACGGTCATCGGCAGCGAACAAAACGTTCCGCTGCCCCCGTACGACAGTTCAACAACAGTTCAACGCCTTTAAAAGACCGGAGATTTGATCATGAACGCCAAGTTCCTCGCCGCCGCCGCCTTCGCCGTTGCCCTGGTGCCGGCCATCGCCAGCGCCGAAACCTTCTACGACCCGTCGGTCGACAGCGGCTCGTCGCCCTTCGTCGAACTGCCGACCCAGGTCAATCCCGCCAATGCCGCCGCCGCGGCCGCCGATGCCCAGCG
>NZ_NQVN01000029.1 GCF_002770725.1 Pleomorphomonas carboxyditropha
GCAGAAAGAGGGACAGCCGATCCCAGCGGTCCCGTCCGTAGCGGGCCAGCGCCTCGGCATCGAGAGCGTCGGTCTTGGCCAGGGTGCCGAAGGAGCGGATGAAAGCCTTGACCTTCAAGGCATCCACCCGGTGACAGGCAATGCCGGCTGCCATCAGTTCGACCAGAAGGACATGCTCATGCCCGCCGGTCGGCTCGCAGACGGCGAGGTCGATCCGACCGAGGCTTTTGAGAAAGCGGCGGATGGCGGCGGCGGTATTGTCGATGACGCAAGGCTTCGGACAGGGTGAGGAGGAGCGAGCCTCAAAGACCGTCAGCGTGTCCTTGGAGACGTCGAAGCCCAGAACGATGTCGGGTGCCTTCGTCAAAGTCGGCATGGTGTGCTATCCTTCCCAAGTTGGACCACCATGAGCTTCGGATTGTTCTCGGGCGTGGGTCTGATCGGCAAGGGTCAGGCCCCGGAGGCCCCATCAACTCTCCAAGCGAATGATGGAAGATGGCAGGGAGCCTTGATGACAACGGGTGAAACCCGATCCTCGCCCGGTCGCCTGCCACCGGCCTCTCCGGGGTCGTCAAACCAGCCGGAGAGGCCGCCTCCACCTTACCCCACCGCAAACGAACAATCCCCGCGAAGGCGGGGACCTCAGGCAGGATGGGGTGGTGAGGTTGATATCGGGCTCCTCTGTTTTCTGGAGCTTGATAGGGGCCAGGGAGCTCCACTTTCCTGAGGTCCCCGCCTTCGCGGGGATGACAGGAAATGGATATAGAACAGGAGCTTAACCTGGGGGTGGTTCGCGGTTTCCGATCTGTCTCCCCTCCCTATCAAGCCGTCATCCTGGCCTTTGCCAGGATGACGGGAGAGTGATACAAAACAATCTGCTAGGTGGGCTCCCCTTCGTATAGTGCTGTCATCCTGGCGCAGGCCAGGATCTCAGGACGAGAAGGGGATGAGGGGATTATCGGGCTCCCAGGTCGGGTGGCCAAGTCTTGTAAATTTCTCGGCGAATGCCCTAGCGGATCAGCGCTTCGAATTCATCCGGCGTGATCTGCTTGGCGGCCCCCAAATTACTGGTCTCAGCTATCCACGACATCATGCGCTCGACAAGCCAGTCATCGCCGTAACGGATCAGACTGCCCCCTTCACGTATTCGGCAGCCGACGGTTTTTTCAGGCTCTGATCGCGGACAGGATATCGAGCATCACGCAGCCTGCTCGGGAAACAGCCCCGGCATCCAGCGCCCGGCGAACTTGGCCGGAAAGGCCAGCCTGAGCGGCGCCCGCGTCGATGCCGAGGACAATGCGCCCGCTTCGAGCAGTGCGGACGTAATCCGCCGCGCCGTGCGGTCGCTCGTGCCGAGGATGATTTCGACCTCCCCACGCTCGATCTGTCCCTGATAGAGCACCGCCTTCAGCACGACGTCGGATTTCTGAGGCAGCGCTCCCGCCCGCATTTCCTCTTCGGCCCAGATCAGGATGCGGTCTCGCAGCCGGTCCGGCCGCATCAGGCTTTCCATGAACTCCACCTGATCGATGCAGATGCGCAGGAAGAAGTCCGCGAAGGAGGCAAGCGCTGCCTCGCTCAACGTGCCGCGTCCGTCGCGATCGCCCTGGCGGAGGGCATCGCAGGCGGCAAGGTGGTCCTTGTAAGCTATCTCCTGCCGGGCAAGCCCGCGCGCCACCGACCAGAGGCCGCGCGTGTCGAGCGCCTTGCGCAGCATGGCATAGGACATCAGACGGGCAACGCGCCCGTTGCCATCGAGAAAGGGATGCACCCAGAGAAGTCGGTGGTGAGCACAGGCGGAGGCAAGGATCGGTTCGATCCTGCCGGGCAGGCTGTAGGCCTTGTGCATGCGTTCGAGAAAGCGCGGCACCGCGCCGGGGCTGACGGCGACGTGACGTCCGACTTCGACATAGCGCCTGCGCAGCTCGCCGGGAACAACGGGGATTTTCTCGCCCGTCTCCTTGTTCTCGACGAAAAGGAGTTCGGGCGGCAACAGCTCGCAGAACCGACGATGCAGATCGATGATCGATGCCGGAGCCGTCGGCGGCTCCGGCATGCCGTCTTCGTCGATCCACTTCTGAACGGCGACATGCGCCTTGGCTTCGAGCTGAAGGTCCCGCTTCTTCGGATCGGCGCTATAGTCGTTTCGCAGCGCCCGCTCGATGTCGACGGGGTGGGTATCGTGCCCCTCGATGAGGTTGCTGTAGTAGCAGTTCATCGCCCGCACGAGGTCGACGAGCGCCTCGGCGACCGAAGCGGGCAGACTGCTGCGAAAGGCGGCCGACTTCTCCGCGAGATCGAGCGCGAGGTCGTTCAGACCGGCGCGGGCGGGGGAGCCCTCCGAGACCATCAGCGGCTCGAACAAGCCGACCGTCTCGCCATCGTCGGGGATCGTCATCCGTCCTGCTTCCTGTCCGCTTTATTGGCCGCCGCGATCTTCACTGAAGATCCATGATTATCATATATTTACAGATTTCGCTGCGAGAAATTTTCCGCAAGGATGGCCGGTTTGTTGGCCGCCTCCGTCTGGCCACCCTCCGCTGCGAAAGCAGAGGACTTCGGGCAGGAGGGGGGTGTTGAGGGTGATATCGGGCCCCCCTGTTTCATGGAGCGTGATAGGGGCCGCTGCACCCTCTCGTCCTGAGGTCCCCGCCTTCGCGGGGATGACAGGAAAGTGATATAAAACAGATACTTGTCCTATCCGATGCGCCGTTCGGAGGCGGCGTCGAAGAACAGCATCCTTTCGAAGTCCGGCGCGAGCGTCACCCTGTCGCCGCGCCGGATGTCGAGCTGCTCGTGAAGGACGACGGTGAGCCGTTGTCCATGCATGGACACTTCGAGCTGGGTTTCCGAGCCCGTCGGTTCGACGACCTCGACCTCCGCCGGAAAGCCGGCGGGGTCGCGACGCCAGTATTGCGGGCGCATGCCGAGGATGACGTCGGTATCCGCCGGCACGCCGGGCGGAAGATGGGGGAGCGGCAGACTGAGGTCGCCGGCAACGAAGGCAGGGCCGGCGCCGGCCGCCGTCAGCCGGCCGGCGATGAAATTCATCATCGGCGAGCCGATGAAGCTGGCGACGAACATGTTGTCCGGTTCGTTGAACAGCTTGAGCGGACTGCCGATCTGCTCGACGCGTCCGGCGTTCATCACGACGATCTTGTCGGCCATCGTCATGGCCTCGACCTGATCGTGGGTGACGTAGACGGTGGTCGTTCCGAGGCTGGCCTGGAGCGACTTGATCTCGGCGCGCATGACGACGCGCAGCTTGGCGTCGAGATTGCTGAGCGGCTCGTCGAACAGAAACACCTGCGGATCGCGCACGATGGCGCGTCCCATGGCGACGCGCTGGCGCTGGCCGCCCGACAACTGGCCGGGAAAGCGGTCGAGCAGCTCGGCGAGGCCCAGCGCCTTGGCGGCGGCTTCGACCTTATGGCCGATTTCGGCTTTCGGGACGCCGCCGAGCTTGAGCGAAAAGCCCATGTTCTGGCCCACCGTCATATGCGGATAGAGCGCGTAATTCTGGAACACCATGGCGATGTTCCGCTTCTTGGGCGGCAGGTTGTTGACGACCGTGCCGCCGATGCTGAGCGTGCCGGCGGTGATGTCCTCGAGGCCGGCGATCATCCTGAGCAGCGTCGACTTGCCGCAGCCGGACGGCCCGACGAGGACGACGAAATCGCCATCGTCGATGTCGACGGAGACGCCATGGATGACTTCGAGGCTGCCATATGCCTTGACGATGTTGTCCAAACCGATCGAGGCCATGCTGAGCTCCTATCCCTTGTTGCCGCGCGTCTCGAAGGGGGCACGGAAGTCCGGCATGCGGTCCCGGCAGGAGGGGAAGGCGCCGAAGGGCTTGTGAGGTTCGGCCTGGTACCAATAGGCGACCGACGAGATCGAATCGCCGCGCCGGTTGGCATGTCCGTGCTCGATGGTCACCCGGATCCGGCGCTGGAACACGACGGGATCCTCGATGTGGAACCGGTAGACCGACACCGGGTCGGCCCAATTCGGTCCGCCGCCGGCGATGATGCCGTGATAGGGCGCGCTGTAGTCCTGGTTCGGGCACCAGGAGGTGTTGAAGTAATCTTCCGTGCCGGTGCCGTGCAGGGTCGGCGGCCACGCGTCGTTGGCGTCGGGGCTGCTCTCTGGATGCGACGGAAGTTCCGGATGTGCCTCTTCGTGGGCGATCAACGGCCGGCGGCCGGCGTCGGGCACCGATAGGCCCGGCTCGCCGTCGACGAAGATCATGTCGTCGCCTTCGCCGTACCAGTCCCAGCCGGCATGGCGGCGCAGGGAATAGACGCTGTAGGTGCAGCCGACGTAATGGCCGTGTCCGGTGGCGTCCAGGATGACGTAGTTCGCCTCGGGGGCGGTGTTGACGCCACCCAGCAGGAATTCCTCGTTGGACATGCCGGCCTGATCGGCGGCTTCGGGGCGCATCAGGCGGAATTGCGCGTGAAACCGGCCCATGTCGTCCTCGAGCCTTTCATGCAGCTCGAGGTCGACGTAGTAGTAGAACTGGACGTCGTCCTCGGCCTCGCTGGTCACCGTGAGCTTCATGTGGCTGCCGAACGGCATCGGGAAGTATGAGTTGAAGCCCTTGCCGTCCTGCGGGCTCATCTGCAGCGGCAGGCTCCAGTAATTCTGCGCCCGCGCATGCCCCATGCCGAAGAAGTCGCCGATGGGCGCTTCGATGCTCGGCTCGCTCTCGCCGTCCCAGTAGGCGCGAAGAATGATCTTGCGCAGGTAGTGCGGGCTGTCGCAGGCAATGGTCACCCAGATGTGCGTGATGATGCCGGCCCCATCGGCTTCGGCGATGGTCACGGTCTCGCCGGTCGCGACGTGAATACGGTCATCGTTGCCGCCGGTCCGGTCGTAACTGGAGAAGCGCCGGGTTTTTACCTTGCGAAGCTTGGCAAGGCCACGCAACGGTGACAGGCCGAGATTGGACATTCGAGGCTCTCCTTGGCGCAGCCTACTTGAGGCCGCTCGTTTTGATGGAATCCATGATTTGGCGCTGGAAGATCAGGAACAGGATCAGGGTCGGGGCCGCCACGACCGTCGACGCCGCCATGATGTAGTTCCAGGATGCGCTGTACTGGCCCTTGAAGGCCGAGATGCCGACCTGGACCATCCAGAGGTCCTGATCGCTGGTGATGGTCAGCGGCCACAGGAAGGCGTTCCAGTTGGTCAGGAAGAACAGGATGGCCAGCGACGACAGGAGCGGCTTGCTGAGGGGAAGGACGAGGCTCCAGTAGATGCGCCAATAGCCGGCGCCGTCGATCACCGCCGCCTCTTCCAGCTCGCGGGGGATCGACAGGTAGTACTGCCTGAGCAGGAAGATGCCGAAGGCGTTGAAAATGGCGGGAATGATCAGTCCGGCATAGGAATTCAACATGCCGAGCGTGCGCACGAGAATGAACAGGGGAACGATGATGACCGGCAACGACACCAGGAACGTCGAGAACATGGTCATGAAGATGACTTCGCGCCCCGGAAAGCGCAGCCGCGCCAACGCATAGCCCGACATGGAATGGAACAGCAGGGCGATCAGCGTGACGGACGCCGAAACCAGCAAGGTGTTGAACAGGTACCGGAGGAAGTTGACCTCGGTGAACACGTAGACGAAATTCTGGAAGGTCGGCGCCTGCGGAACGAGGGTCATGGAAAAGACTTCCGAAGGCTCTTTGAACGCCGTCGACAACATCCAGAACAGCGGGAAAACGGTCATCAGCGCCAGGATCAGCGCGACGAGCATCTGCACGCCGCGAACGATCCGGATCTGCGGCAGGCTCAAGGTCAAAACCGGCCTACTCATAGTTGAACCTCCCGCCTCTCGTGAAGACGAACAGCACGATCGTAATTCCCATCAACGCCAGGACGAGAATGGAGGCCAGAGCGCCTGCGTATCCGAAGGCGTTGTACTGGAAGGCCTGCTGGTAGATGTAGTAGATGGTCATCATCGTCGAATTGGCCGGGCCGCCGCGCGTCATGACGTAGACGAGATCGAAGGTCTGGGCGCCGGCGACGGCGGCGACCATCGACACGATCAGCACGAAGAAGCTGGTGGGCCGGAGAAGCGGCAAGGTGATGTACCAGAAGGATTGCAGCGGGCCGGCGCCGTCGATGCGGGCGGCCTCGTAATATTCGCTCGGGATGTCCTGCAGGCCACCGAGGAAGATGAGCATGTAGAAGCCCATCAGGAACCAGACGCTGACGAAGATGACGGCGAACAGCGCCAGTTGCGGATCGCCGAGAAAGGAAAAGCTGCCGAGCCCCAGCGCCGAGACCAGCCTCGGGATCACGCCGATCTTGTCGACGGCCAGCACCTGCCAGACCAGCGCCACCACGACCAGGCTGACCATCTGGGGCATGAAGAAGAGGCAGCGCATCAGGCCGTTGAAGGCATTGGTCCGCTTGACCAGCAGCGCCAGGCCGAGCCCGCTGACGTAGAGCGCCGGCACCAGCCAGAGCACGTATGTCGCCGTCACCCGGAAGCTCTTCCAGAACAGGGGATCGGCGGCAAGCCGCTGGTAGTTCCCGATGCCGACGAAACGGTAGCCGCCGAAGCCGTCGACGTCGAAGAAGGCCATGGCCAGCGCCAGTATCATCGGAACGCCGATGAAGACGAGCAGGCCGAGGGCATCGGGCAGGACGAAAAAGTAACCGGCGATGGCCTCGCGCTGGCGCGAGGTCAGGCCGGCGGCGGCGGGAATACCCGCCGCCACCCGATTTGAAGCTGTCCTTGCCATCTCAGAGGATCCGCGCCCCGGAGTATCCGGCGAAGAAGGCATCGAGTTGCTGGGACGCCGCTTCGGCGACCGCCGCCGGATCCTGGCCGCCGAGCATGGTCTCCTGGATGGCGTCGGAGATGATCTTGTAGACTTCCGGCGGCACGCGCGGCTCGGCGCGGGTGCCGGGATAGATCTCCTTGGAGAACTTGCCCATGTTGCCGGCGAGGAAGGCGTCGCCGCCGGCCTGAAGCGCCGACTGGCGCGGCGGCATGTCGGACTTGGCGACCGTGCACCAGTTGACCACGCGATCGATCGAGCCCTTGTCCATGGAGGCGAGCGCCCAGGCGCAGAACTCACCGGCGGCATCGGGGTTGCTGCCGTGGGCGTTGGCCACGAAGGCCCAGCCGCCGCCGACCGTCACGTATTTGCCGCCCTTGGGAATCGGCAGCCTGAAGATGCCGTAGGGCATGTTCGGCGCGTTGCTGTTCATCTCGGCGATGGCCCAGATGCCGACGTTCTGGATGGCGGCAAAGCCCGAACCGAGATTGGCCGCGGCCGCGAAGCCGCCGCCGCCGAGCACCTGGCGTGGCGCGACGCCGGTCTTGACCGCATCCTGCCAGAACTTGAGCGCCTCCACGGTGGCCGGCGAGTTGAACGCCGACTTGCCGTCGGCGCCCTGGAACTCGCCGCCGCCCTGCCACAGGAACGGATACCAGGTGAAGTTCTGGTAGTAGCCGGGGTTGGTGTCGAACAGCACACCGTAGCGCTTGTCGGTCGTCAGCTTGCCGGCGACCTCCAAGAGCTCGTCCCAGGTGGTCGGCACGTCGTTCTCGTTGAGGCCGGCTTCCTCGAAGGCCTTGATCGAGTAGAACATGGCCATCGGCTCGACTTCCATGGGAATGCCGAAGATCTTGTCGTCGACCTTGCGGTTGGCGATGACGCTTTCCGGGAAGTCGGCCTGCGCCTGGGCATCGATGTAGGGCGTCAGGTCCTGCAGGACGCCGCCGTTGTAGTATCTCAGGAAGTCGCCGGGGCTGACGATGAAGATGTCCGGCCCTTGCCCCGACGCGAAGGCGGTGGAGAGCTTGGTGCCGTTCATGTAGTCGCTGTTCGGCACGTATTCGAGTTCGATCTTCTGGTCGTGGCTGGCGTTCCAGCCGGCGACCGCGTCCTCGAACCACTTGGACTGCGCCGGCACGTCGCCGCCCGGCGCGTAGAATTGCCAGAACTTGAGCGGCGCTCCCGCCGCAAAAGAATAGCGCGTGTTGATGAAGGGCATCGCCAGTGCGCCCAGACCTGCGCCGACCTGCAGGATCCGACGGCGCGAAACGCAGATCTCGTTCTCTGTGTTGCTTGTGCTTCTGGTCACTTTTTCCTCCCAGTTACCAGCCCCACGCGCCTTCTCCCTAGTGAAGACTAGGCAGTATCGAATGCTTGCAGAAAACAGGGTACCGTGAACTTGCGTGGTGGTTCGTCTAGCCCGTTCAGGCGTTGATGCAGCATGGAAACGGCTCGCCTCCCCAGCTCCGCCGGACTGTTGCCGACCGTCGTCAGGCGCGGCCGCACGTCCTCCAACTGGGCGACCTGATCGAAGGTGGCGACCGCGATATCCTCGGGAATGCGGATGCCGCGGTCGTAGCATTCGGTCAGCGCGCCGATGGCCATCAGGGAGTTGGCGAAGAACACCGCGCTCGGCATATCGCCGCCGTGCTCCTCGCACAGCCAGGCCACGGCGGCGCGTCCCGACGGCTGCAGATAGGTTCCCTCCCGCAAAAGAGCGCGATCAAGCGGATGGCCGGCCTTGGCAAGCGCGTCGGCAAAGCCCCTGATGCGCCTGTCGGCCTCCCGGAAGCTGGCGGGGCCGCTGACGACGGCGATGCGCGTGTGTCCCCTGGACAGCAGGTGCTCGGCCATCTGGGCGGCGCCGTCGTAGTCGTCCAGCTCGACCACATCGACGATCGGCTCCGGCAGCGAGCCGATGAAGACGGTTGGCGTGGTCAGTTCCCGCAGCCGGTCGAGCATGCCGTGCAGCGCGAAATCGCCGACGATCAGGCCGTCGACGCCGCGCTGGCTGATCTGCCGCAAGTATTGGTCGCCATGCGCCTGGGAACGCCCGCCGGGCACGTCGGTGTTGAAGATCAGCGCATCGAGACCAAGTTGCTCGAGCGCCCCCTGAACGACTTTGACCAGTTCGGTATAGAAGGGGTTGAGGATATCCGGGATGAGCACCGCGATCACATTGGTCCGTCCGGTCCTGAGACTGCGGGCTTGCGAATTGGGCAGATAGCCAAGCTCGGCGATGGCGGCCGACACTTTTGCCCTCAACTGCGGCGACACACGCTCGGCATGATTGATCACATGCGAGACGGTGGTCCGCGACACCCCGGCCAGCTCTGCAACTTTCGAAATCGTCGTCATGCGTTTTCAGTACCATGTTGCAAATCGATTTGCAAATCGATTTGCAATCGGTCCAACAATGGGCGCCGTCTTGCGGGCCGATGTCGGGGACGGTGGCGCCGGCCTCAGCCCCGGCCGAACCAGAAGTCCAGCTCGCGCAGGCGGCGCTTGTCGTAGGGGGTGGCGGGGTCGGCGATCTGCCATTTGTCGTCGTCGGCGAGGCCGGACCAGCGGGGCTTGCCGTCCTGCTTCTGGACCGACTGCCGCCAGCGATATTGGGCGTAGATCTCCATGATCTTGCCGGCGTAGCGGCTGGCCAGCGCGCCGTTGCCCTCGACGATCAGGAAGTTCTCGTCGTTGACGCCGCTCGCCCTGGGGCCGAGGTTGTGCGAGCCGGTCATCACCACGGGCTTGTCGCCGTAGGGGTCGATCACCACCACCTTGCTGTGGACCATGGCGTGCGACTTCGGCAGCTTCAGGAGTTCCTTTTTCCAGTATTTCAGCGGGCCGGGAATGGCCGCCGGCAGCACCACGTCGGCGTTGGCTTCGATGCGCTCGCCGCGATTGAACAGCACCACCGGGTTCTTGTCGGTGCCGGGGTTCTGGTTGACCACGCCCTGGATGTAGAGGTCCGGCTTGTAGTGGGGGCTGCCGGGCGAAGCGAGCTCGATGATGTCGTTGAGCAGCGTGCCGCGCGGGCCGGGGTTGAACATCAGGAACAGGATGCCGTGTTGCGCCGCGGCGATCAGCGCGCCGGCCTGTTCGAGATCGAGGCCGCCGCGCAAGGGCGTGAACCACAGCGTGGTGCGCTTGTCGGCCTTTCGCGGCGTGCCGTTGGCGGTGGCGAGCGCGTTGGGCGTGGCGTCGCCGGCGTCGGCCAGCGCCTGCCACTGGTCGAGATAGAAGCGGGCGAGGGCAGGATTGCGGATCAGCACGGCGTTGTTGGCCTGGGTGCAGAGGCCGGTCTTCGTCCAGTTGGTGCTGCCGGTCCAGACGGCGAGCGGCTTTTTGTCGGCGTCGCAGAGGACGAGGAACTTGTTGTGGGCGAGCGCCCGGGGCGCGCTCATCCGGTCGTGCAGGTCCGCGCCGCCGAGCGCCTCGCGGGCGTCGGCGTTCTCGTCCTCGCCCTTCTTCTTGACGCTGCCGTTGCCGAGCACGATATGCGCCCGCTTTTTCAGCGCCTTGAGGAGGGGCACGAGCTCGGGATCGTCGAGCTCGAACAGGGCGGCGTAGACGTGCGCCTTGGTGCCGGCCGCCTCGGTCAGCAGGCGCACCAGCTCGTCGCGGATGGCGCCGGCGAGGAAGCGCCGGATGCGGCTCTCCGGGGTGGCGATCTCCTTTTCGAGCTTGCGCGACGGCTTCTCGTCGGGCAGCAGGCGGGCCAGCCACTGGCTGGCGACGATGCCGCGATTGAAGAAGCAGGAGGCGCCGCCGTCGGTCTCGGCGCCGATGGCGACGGGAGCGCTCCAGCCGGAGGCCTGATCCACCGCCTCGGTCAGTGCCGTTGCCGGGCCGACCATGGGGATGACGCGATAGGCCACCTCGTCGCCGGGAGCGACGGCGAAGTCCGACCAGAGATATTTCTGGATCGGCCACTCGGTGGTGGGCCGGCGCGTGCCCTCCGCCACCGCCGGGCCGTCGGCGAAGCCGACCCAGCTCGCGACGATCTCCTCGCGGAAGCCGTCGGCGTCGGTTTCGGTGATGGTGTTGGGGCTGGTGGCGCTGCCGGGCGCCCGCCTGATCCGCCGCCGCAAGGCAAAGCCGCGGCATTCGGCGACAAAGGGAGATGACCAGGCGATGAAGGCGCTATCCACGCCGGCATGCACGACAAGTTCGATGCCCATGATTGCCCCCGTTGACGCGCATCTGGTCGAGCCGGGCTTCGGGGTTCCATCCGATGAGGCATGCAGGAAGACGCTCGATGATGCGCGCTGACCCCTCAATCACGCGATCATACATCAAGGGAACGACAACCAAAAGTATTTGCTGGCCGGGCGGTCCCGGGCGCGCCGCCCCGCCCTTGTCACTGCATGATATTGTCGGCGCGGACCGCCTGGTCGGGCGGCATCGGGAAGCCGGCCTTCTTCAGCTCGGCGCGCGCCTCCTGGCTCGCCATGGAGAGCAGATAGGCGATGAACGGCAGGTCGCCGCGCTGGGCCTGCTGCGACATCTGCTCGGCGAAGGTCGCGATGTGGTGGAGCGTTTCCACCGGGGTTCTCTGGAGATTGGACATCTGCGATCTCCTTTGCATCGGGAAGTCGCCGGCAGACGCCCGGCGGCCATCGGGTAACAAACCGTTCGTGGCGGGCAAGGTTCCCCGGGGCAAGGAAACGTGATCGGTTGGATGCTCTCGGAGCGGGGAATCGCTTGCTCGTGGGACAGCGGCCGGAGAGCTTGCGGGGGATCGGAGGCGCGCTATATCGGCCGCTCGCTCTATCCTGCCCGAGGTCCTACGCCTGCGCGTAGGATGACAGAATTATATATAGGAAACAATTATATGGGTCGTTTCTGGGTGGTCGTCCCTTGGGGTGAACAGGTCGCCATCCTGGGTAGGAAATGGCAGGGTTATACACGTGAAGGCAGATATATGGGTCGTCACCTTAAGCGGAGAGCGACTTAAGTGGGGTGGCGGAATTATATAATAGAAACAAATAGATAATCTATCTATAGGTTGTCATCCTACGCGAAGGCGTAGGACCTCGGGCAGAAAAAGGCGAGGGGTGGATATCGGGCGCCGTCGCGTCGGGTGATCTGGGTGGTTCCTTTTCATCCCCTCGACGTCTGTCCCCGAACAGCATCGGGGAGTACCGCATGCGCGGCATTGACGGGCGGCGCGGTTCAAGGGACTTTCGGGGGCCGCGCGACCGGAGGCCCCATGGACGCCACGCCGCTGTTTCTCCTGACCTCGCTCGCCCTGGTCGGCAGCCCCGGACCCAACACGCTGAGCCTCGCCGCGCTGGGGGCGGCCTTCGGCACGCGTCGCGGCGTGCCCTACATGATCGGGCTCGACCTCGGCATGGTCGTGGTGGTGGCGCTGGTCGGCTCCGGCCTCTGGGCGGTGATCCTGTCCTACCCCGGCATCGCGCCGGTGGTGACGCTGGCGGCCAGCGCCTACCTGCTCTACCTCGCCTTCCGGATCGCCACGGCGCCGCCCATGGGGGCCGCCGAAGCGCCGGGCCGCGAACCCGGCCTTTCGGCGGGGGTGATGCTGTCGCTGACCAACCCCAAGGCCTATGTGGCGGTGGCGGCGGTGGTGTCGCGCTACACCCTGATGCCGGGGCGGCCGGTGGCCGACGAGGTGCTGAAGGGGGCTCTGCTGCTCGTCCTGATCGCCGCCGTCAACGTCGCTTGGCTGGCCGCCGGCTCACTGCTCGCCCGCGCCGTGACCAACCCGCGGGTGGGGCGGCTCGTGAACCTCGGCTTTGCGGCGCTGCTGGTGGTGTCGGTGCTGGCGGCGTTCCTTTAGGTGGATGCGCCCGGTGGAGAGATTGCTCTATATTCGCCGCGCGCTCTGTCCTGCCCGAGGTCCTATGCCTTCGCATAGGAAGACGGAATTATATATAGGAAACAATTACATAGATCGTCCCTCCTCAGGCAGTGAGCGACAGAGTTATATAAGCGGATGCAGGTATAGGTTGTCATCCTGCGCGCAGGCGCAGGACCTCGGGCCGAAAAGGGCGAGGGGCCGATATCCGCCGCCGCCGCCTCGCTCACGCCCCCTGTTCCGCCGTGCGCTGCGGGCAGGCGGGGAGGGGCAGGGCGAGCGACAGAAGCGACAGGGCGATGATGAAGGCGCCGAACAGGGTGGCCGTTTCGATCAGGCCGGCGTGGCGGACCGCGTAGCCGGCGACCATCGCCGGCAGGGCGTTGGCGAGGTAGCTTTCGAAGTAGAAGGCCGATATCAGCCCGGCGCGCTGCCCGGCCGTCACCCTGGCGACGATGCTGCGCAGGGCGCCGAGGAAGCCGGCGCCGAAGCCGATGCCGGAGATCGGCGCGCCGGCCATCAGCAGGACGGGCTGGCGCAGGTAGGCGCCGGCAAGGATGGCGGCGGTTCCGGCGGCGATCGTCAGGCCGCCGACCGTCAGCCCGGCGCTGGCCGGCCGGTTGCGGAAGGCGAGGATGGCGACGGCGCCGGCAAAGGTCAGCGCGGCGACCGCGCCGCCGCCGAGCCAGGTGGAGGCGCCGCCGGAGATGTCGCGGATCAGCGACGGCATCAGCGACAGGAAGAAGCCGCCGAGCGCCCAGATGGCGACGTTGAGCGGGGCGACGCGCCAGAAGGCCTTGCGGGCGGCCGGCGGCACCTCGATGCGCGGGCGCGGCGACCATTTGCCGGCCGACAGCGACGGCGCCGTCTCGGGCGATCGCAGGCTGCGCAGCAATTGCACCAGGAAGACGGCGGCGAGCAGACCATAGACTAGGCGCAACGGGGCGGGCGCGACCCCGGCCAGCAGGCCGGAGCCCAGCGCGCCGACGCCCATGCCGATCATCGGGGCGATGGAGTTGATGGTGGCGCCGGCCTTGTGGTCGAGGTCGAGCAGGGCGGCGGCCAGCGCCGTGGTGGCCAGACCGGTCGCCGCCCCCTGGACGAGGCGCGCCGCGACCAGCCAGGCGCTGTCCCGCGCCAGGAGAAACGCCGCCATGGCCAGCATCTCGAGGGCGAGCGCCAGCAGGATGACCGGCCGCCGCCCGACATGGCTGGAGAGCGAACCGAGGAACAGCAGCGACATCAGCAGCGCGCCGGCATAGACGGCGAACACCACGGCGATCGTCAGGGCGGAGAAGCCCCAGGCCGCCTGGTAGAGCGGGTAGAGCGGCGTCGGCGCGCTGGAGGCGGCGAGGAAGGCGATGAGGGTGACGGCGTGCAGCGCCAGCCCCGAGCGCTTGCCGGTGGCGGCGGCGACGATATCCGGGCGGGTGGCCATGGCTATGGTTCCGTGATAAAAGCAAAGAGTTTGCGTTTATACGGCAGGAGGCCGGTAAAAGCAAATATTTTGCTTTAGTGGCGGCCGAGGGACCGCGACTGGTCGGGACATGGATCAAAAACAACAGGATAACGGCAAGGGGCCCCAGGCGGCGCCACGGCCCGGCGGCCGCGCCGCCCGCATCCAGGCGGCGATCTTCAAGGCGGTGGAGGAGCTGAAGCGGCAAGGCGACGCGGCCGATCTCACCGTGCCGGCCATCGCGGCGCGGGCCGGGGTGACGCCGTCGACCATCTACCGGCGCTGGGGCACGCTGGCCGAACTGCTGTCCGACGTGGCGGTCAAGCAATTGCGCCCCGACGCCGAGCCGGCGGACAGCGGCGACTGGCGGGCCGATCTCAAGGGCTGGCTCGAGCAATATGCCGAGGAGATGGCCTCCGAGCCCGGCCGCGCCATGCTGCGCGAGGTGCTCGGCGCCGACCGGCTGGAAAACGCCGGCGTCTGCTCGGCTTATACCTCCAGGCAGCTCGACATCATCCGGGCGCGGGCGCTGGCCCGCGGCGACAGGCCGCCCGACACGGCGGTGCTGATGGACCGGGTGATCGCGCCGGTGATCTACCGCATCCTGTTCAGCCGCGCGACCCCGGACGCGGCGTATGTGGCGGGGCTGATCGAGGAGGTGCTGGGGGAGGATGGCGAATAGGGTGCGGTATGCCTTCAAGAGGAGAGGCGAACGGAGTGGGAGAGACCTATATCTGCCGCTCGTTCCATTCTGCCCGAGGTCCTATGCCTTCGCATAGGATGACAAATTTATATATAGGAAACAGCCGGATAGCGCATCGCTCTCCATCCTTGCCTCCCCTCCCCATAGGGTGTCATTCCTGTGCGAAGGCATAGGACCTCGGGCCGGAAGGGGCGAGGGGTGGATATAGGGCTGGAGCGGCCGGGGGCGGAGCATCCCGGCCGGCGCCGTCCGTAGTTCACTTGTCCGCCTGCGCCGCGTAGTCGCTCGCCAGCTTGTCGAGGAACACGAACAGCGCCGCGTTCATCGCGGTGTAGTCGTTGCGGCGCAGGGCGTCGGGCTGCTGGACGTATGTGTGGGCGGCGAGGGTGGCGAGTTCCGTCTCCGAGGCGGCGATCAGCAGTTCGACCACCTCGGGCGTGAATTCCATGTGACACTGGAAGCCGTAGACCAGCTTGCCGTATTCGACGATCTGGCGCGGGCAGCCGTCGCTTTTGGCGATCAGCACGGCGTCGGGCGTCAGGCCCGGCATGTCGGAATGCCAGTGGCCGACCTCCAGCGTCGGGCCGAAATGGGCGAACTTGTCGTTGGCGAGGCCTGATGGCGTCAGGGTGATCGGGAACTTGCCGATCTCCTTCTCGGGGCTGTGCTGGTGCGGCGCGCCGAGCGCCTCGCCGATCAGCTGCGAGCCGAGGCAGACGCCGACGACCGCCTTGCCGGCGGCGATCGCCCTGGCGATCAGCGCCTTCTCGGCCGCCGCGTCGAAATGCGGGCATTCGGCGGTGGTGGTGGCCGGCGACTGCGGGCCGCCCATCACCACCAGCAGGTCGATGCCGTCGAGCGAGGCCGGCAGCGCCTCTCCCGCATAGACGCGCGAGTAGCCGACCGTGTGGCCGCGGCTCGCCGCCCAGGTTTCATAGGCGCCGGGGGCCTCGAAGGACTCGTGGACGACGAAGTGGATGCGCATGGCTTGGGTTCCTTGTTCGGCGGATGCGAAAAAGCCTCGCGGACGGCTGTCGGCGAGGCTTGGCGGGGGCTGGTCTTGCGGATTTAACGGAGAGCTTGTCCCGGAACCGCAAAAGGCTCAGCGCGCACGTCGGCCGACGCCGGCGGACCGGGTTGTTGTTGCGCGTCGAGGGAAGCCCGGGAAGCGGTCATGGGCGATGATATTCCCGGAATCCGGGCGGCCGTCAAGGCGCTCAGTACATGATCCGCGTGTCGTCTTCCGATCTGGACTTCAGGTAGACGAAGCCGACGGACTGCACCAGCATGGCGATGAGGCTTTTGAGCTTGTCGCGCACGGCAAGCATGCTGAACAGGGCCAGGAAGCAGGGAATGTTGCCGAGGCGGAAGCCCAGCCGATAGTGCCGCCGCGCCAGGTCGAGGTTGGGCGCCACGCCCTTTCCCCATCTGTAGCCCTGGGCGACGATGAACTGGGTGGGGCCGAACTTGCAGTCGCCGAACGAGGCAAACTCGCCGTCGCCCCGCCGGAACAGCAATTTGCAGATGTTGTAGTGGTAGAAGTTCTCGTCGACGGGGCGCAACGCCGCGAAGAGCGCGATGGCCTCGTCCTTGCCGAATTCCGTCTCGCGGCCCCTGAGCCTGTCCCACGCCTGGGCCGCGAGCCGCCGCGCTTCACAGGAGATCACGTAGTTGCGCACCAATTTCCGAACTCTTCTCGCGAGGCGCCGTCACGGCGGGGGCTGCGCCTCCCTGCGTTCCGGGCTCAACCGGAAGCGGTCGGACAGGCCAACTTAAGGTAGCTCAAATACAATCGAGATACAATTCGGCTGGAGGACGCATAAGGTATTGTCCCGCCGGAAGGGCGAGGTGCATAATCGGCGGCACGTGTCGAAAAGAGGGGCGGGGCGAAAGCCGCCGGGAGCCAGAATGCATCTGCGAACGCAGCGGAAACCCCGTCGTGGCGGCCTTGGCGGCGGCATCAGGTGGGCGCTGGCATGGACCGCCGTGGCCCTCATCGCCGCCCCGCTCGTCGGGTCGTTCATCGACAGGCACGGCCGGTAGGGCGCCGGTTTGCGCCGCAGGCGATATCATGCGCATAATGGATGCGCATGACCATGAGGGCCGTTATGTCGACTTCGCAATCCACCCGCAAGGCGACCAACCTGTCGCTGGATGCCGACCTCGTCCGGCAGGCGCGCGCCCTCGGCGTGAACATCTCCCAGGCGGCCGAGGCGGGCGTGCGGCGCGCGGTTGCCGAAGCGCGGGCCGAACAATGGCGCCGCGACAATGCCGCGGCGCTGGCCAGCTCCAACCGCTGGGTGGAGGAAAACGGCCTGCCGCTCGAGCGCCATCGGCAGTTCTGATGGCCCGGTTCGATGTCTTCAAGAATCCGGACGGCAACGGCTTCCTGCTGGATGTCCAGGCCAACCTTCTCGACGGCCTCAATACCCGCGTCGTCGTGCCTCTGCTGCCGGCGTCTTCGGCGCCGCTGCCGGCCAGGCGGCTCAATCCCATCTTCGACATCGAAGCCGAGCCGCACGTCATGGTCACGCAATTCATGGCGGCAGTGCGGGTGACGCTCCTGAAAGCGCCGGTCGCAAGCCTTGCCGGCCATGATGTCGAGATCGGCAATGCCCTGGACATGGTGTTCGTCGGGTTTTGAGGGGGAGGCAGGCCGATATCGGCCGCGCGCCTCATCCTGCCCGAGGTCCTATGCCTTCGCATAGGATGACAATTGATAGATATGCTATCTAGCTGTTCCACATATATAATTCTGTCATCCTGCGCGCAGGCGCAGGACCTCGGGCCGGAAGGGGCGAGGGGCGGATATAGGTGCCCGCGGACCGTTGGCGATCGGCCGAATACGGTGGCTCACGCCCGCTTCAGCCGCTCCACCTCCTCCGGATGGCGATCGAGCAGGCGGAACAGGTTGACGACGGCCGGCGCGGGAACTACCTTTCCCGTCTCGTAGCGCGAGAAGGCGTTGTGGCCGCCGCCGGTGAGCCGGGAGGCTTCCACCTGGTTGAGCTTCAGCTTCTTGCGGATGCGACGCAGCTCCTCGCCGGCCGCCCGGCGCGCCGCCAGCACCAGCGCGTCGCCGGCCGCCGCGTAGCGTTCGGCGCTTTCGGCGTCATATTCGATCTCGCCGCAGGCCGGACAGCGGAAGCCGGAGAGGCTCTCGACCTCGGCCGTGGCGCCGCGATAGTCGACCCGATGCGTCTCGCCCGAAAACGGCACCATCTCCGCGCCGGCATCGCAGCCAAGGCAAATTCGGCTCATGGATCCAACTCCTTGAACTGGATGACCGGCGCGCCATCGGCCCTGAGCGTCAGCTTGACGTAGGCTTGTCCGGCCGGCGTGTCGGCATGGTAGACATCCTGCCAGACGGCGCTGTCGGCATGGGTGGTCATCGACTTGTAGAGGCGGCGCGGGGTGAGCCGACAGACCGCCTCGATCATTTCCGAAACGGTGAGGCCCATCCGTCTGCCGCCATCGAGCGCTGTTTTGGTGAAGGCTGCCGCCCGGTGTTGCCGGACGAGGACGACGACCGCCGACAGATCATAATGGGCTGTCCGCTTCTCCATATGAGGATATTACCCTTTGAGGGTAGAAGTTCAAGGGCGAGCCAGTTTGTCAAACGGTTTGGTCGTTTCCTGTTGGCTTTGTCCCCTCGGGCAGGATTGCTTGGGCGAAGGGCGTTCAAAAACCCATCACCTGATCTGCGATGGTTCGCCTTGCCCGACCTGAGAGGAGGCCGATATCGGCCGCGCGCCTCATTCTGCCCGAGGTCCTATGCCTTCGCATAGGATGACAATCTATAGATAGGACAACCCATAGATAGGATGACGATCTATTGTTCTGATTCCTATATATAATTCTGGCATCCTGCGCGAAGGCATAGGACCTCAGGCCGAAAAGGGCGAGGGGCGGATATAGGGCGCCGTTGAGCTGCCGATGCCGCTGTGACGCGGCTAACCCGCCGCGTTGCGACGTGACAAAACGCAGCCGACGGTCGGCTCGATGGAACCGGTAAGGCCTCTCCCGAATTTGCTTAGGGTGGTAGGTATTTATCGGGGGGAATTTTTCGGTCTCTCCGCCCTCTGTTAGGGAGAACATCCATGACGCTCGGCACAATCCTGGTGATCGTCCTCATCCTGGTGCTTCTCGGCGCATTGCCGACCTGGTCGTACAGCTCGCGGTGGGGTTACGGCCCCAGCGGCGGCCTCGGACTGATCCTGCTGATCATCATCATCCTGATGTTGATGGGACGGATCTAGCGCCTGGCTGTCCGGCGTTCGAGACGACCGGAAATGCCCGAATTTCTGCGCCGCCGCGACGGAAACCCCGCCGCGGCGGCGCCGTGTTGAAAGCCTCGCCACCGCGAAAACCCCCCGCTGCCTAGAGTGCGGCACGGTTTTCGAGGTGGGTCATGGCATCGACGGTTTCCATTTGCAATCTGGCCCTTGGCCATCTCGGCGCCGACAAGATCGACGCGCTCAGCGAGGCGAGCACCGAGGCGCGGGCCTGCAATCGCTTCTACGGGCAGACGCTCGACGCGCTGCTGGCCGCCGGGCCGCCCTGGCGGTTCGCCCGCCACGAGGCGGTGCTGGCCGAGGTGTCGGGGGTGGCTGCCGGCCGCTGGGCGCACGCCTACGCGCTGCCGGTCGATCTGCTGCGCGTGCGGGCGGTGCGGCCGGCCGACGGCGCGCTGGCCGGCGTGCTGCTGCCCGGCGATCTACGAGGGGCCGAGGACGGCTATCCGTATGAGCTTTTCGGCGATCGCCTGTTCACCGACCTGTCGCCGGCCGCCCTCCGCTACATCCGCCGGGTCGACGATCCCTCGAAGTTTCCGCCGCTGTTCGTCGAGGCACTGTCCTGGCACCTCGCGGCGCGGCTGGCCATGCCGCTGACGCGCGACGCCGGCCAGCGGCAGGCGGCCTTCCAGATGGCCCTGCAGACGCAGGCGGCGGCCAGCGCGGCCGACGCCAACGACGAGCGCAATACCGGCGGCTTTCTCTCCGACTACGAGCGGGTGCGGCAATGACGCTCCGGGCCTATCAGCCGGCCTTCGTCGGCGGCGAGCTGTCGCCGGCCCTCTGGGCGCGCGTCGACACCAAGAACTATTCGGTCGGCCTCAAGACGGCGCTCAACCTGTTCATCCACGCCCACGGCGGGGCATCGAACCGCGCCGGCCTGGAGTTCGTCGGCGAGGTGAAGAACAGCGCCGACAGGACGCGGCTGATCCCCTTCCAGTTCAACGAGGCGCAGGCCTACGTGATCGAGTTCGGCGAGGGCTCGCTGCGCTTCTGGCGCAACGGCGGGCTGATCCTGGCCGCCGGCGGCGGCGTCTACGAGCTCGCCTCGCCCTATGCCTCCGGCGATCTCGACGAGCTGGTGTTCGCCCAGGAAGCGGACGTGATGTACATCGTCCACCCCGACCATCCGGTGAAGAAGCTTTCCCGCTACGCCGACAACAACTGGACGCTGACCGAGCCGACCTTCGCGCCGGCCATGACGGCGCCCGCCACGATCACGGCGGCGGTGCAGAGCAGCACCTCCGGCCAGACCGGCTACAAGGCGCACACCTATCGCTACAAGGTGGCGGCGGTCAGCGAGGCCACCGGCGAGGAGAGCCTGCCGTCCGGCGAGGCCTCCTGCGTCAACGATCTTTCCGTCGACGGCGGCATCAACCGCGTGTCGTGGACGGCGGTGACCGGCGCCTCCAAATACGTGGTCTACAAATTCTCCAACGGCTCGTTCGGCTATATCGGCTCGACCACCGATCTCTACCTCGACGACGAGAACATCACGGCGGACACTTCCGACGGGCCGCAGATCGGCCGCAACCCGTTCTCCGGCGCCGGCAACTATCCGCGCGCCGTCACCTTCATCCAGCAGCGGCTGGCGCTCGCCTCCACCGACAGCGAGCCGCAGGCGGTCTATCTCTCGCAGACCGCCAACTACGAGAATTTCGGCTACGCCTCGCCGGCGAAAGACAGCGACGCCATCACCTTCCGCATGCGGGCGCGGCAGGTCAACATCGTCCGCTCGATGCTGGCCGCCCGCTACGGCCTGTTGCTGCTCACCTCGTCGGCCGAATGGGTGGTGACCGGCGGCTCGGCGTCGGACGCCATCACGCCCAGCGCCATCGTCATCGCCAACCAGGGCTATCGCGGCGCGGCGGCGGTGCAGCCGATCGCCGTCGGCGAGACGGTGCTGTTCGCCCAGCGCTCGGGCGGGGTGATCCGCGACTTCTCCTACAGCTACGGCGACGACGCCTGGGTGGGCAAGGACCTGACCATCATGAGCCGCCACCTGTTCGAGAACCGGTCGATCAAGGCCTGGGCCTACGCGCAGGCGCCGAGCTCCATCGTCTGGGTGGTGCTCGACGACGGCTCGCTGGTGTCGCTCACCTACATGAAGGAGCACGAGGTGTGGGCCTGGACGCGGCACGAGAGCGGCGCGGACGCTTCTTTCGAGGACGTGACCTGCATCGCCGAGAACGGCGAGGACGTGCCCTATTTCGTGGTCAACCGGACGATCGACGGCGTGGCGAGGCGCTATGTCGAGCGGCTGCACAGCCGGGCCTTCGACCATGTCGAGGACGCCTTCTTCGTCGATTGCGGCCTGACCTATGCCGGCGCGCCGGTGAGCCATCTTTCCGGCCTGTCGCACCTCGAGGGGTGCGAGGTGGTGGCGCTCGCCGACGGCAACGTGGTGCGCGGCCTCAGGGTGGAAGGCGGCGCGGTGGCGCTGCCGGTGGCGGCCGGCAAGATCCACGTCGGCCTGCCCTATGCCGCCGCATTGCAGACGCTCGACCTCGATCTCGGCATGCTGAACGAGCTCGGCACGGTGCAGGGGCGCTTCAAGTCGGTGTCGAAGGTGGTGCTCAGGGTGGAGAAGACGCGCGGCATCTTCGTCGGCCCGAAGGACGAGGGCCGCGACAGCGACAAGATGGTGGAATTCAAGCAGCGCTCCACCGAGGCGTGGAACGAGGCGATCGGCCTCTACACCGGCGACATCGACATGACGCCGTCGGCCGACTGGAATCGCTCGGGCGGCCTCCACGTCAAGCAGTTCGACCCGCTGCCGATGTCCATCCTCGCCATCATGCCGGAGGTGACGCTTGGCCGCTGAGGTGGAAATCGTGCCGGCGCGCGGCAAGCACTGCCGATCGATCGCGAGACGGATGCGGGCGGCCGACGTGGCGGAGGTGTGGCGGTCGGGCCGGCTCGGGCCGGTGGCAGCGCTGCGCCGGTCGATGGACAACTCGACCGCCTTCACCGTGCTGATCGATGGGCGGCCGGAGATCATGTACGGCGTCGGCGACCTCAACGTTCTCGCCGGCATCGGCGGCGTTTGGCTCCTGGGCACGGACGCCATCACCCGAAACTGGCGCTGGTTCCTGAGGGCGACGGCCGAGGGGCTCCCCGGCCTGTTCACCCGCCACGAGGTGCTGCGCAACGTGGTGGACCGGGACAACGCCGCGTCGATCCGCTGGCTCGGCTGGCTGGGCGCCGCGTTTCTCGGCGACATCGATATCCATGGTCACCCGTTTGTTCTGTTCGAATTGAGGAGGCGCCGCGATGTGTGAATTGGGAACCGCGCTGATGATCGGCGGCACGCTCCTGAGCGGAGCCGGCCAGATCGCCAGCGCCAATGCTCAGTCTCAGGCCGCCAAATACAACGCCGAAGTGCAGCGGCAGAACGCCCAGCTCGCCGACCGGCAGGCGAAGAACGTGCTCGACGCCGGCACGCGCGAGGAGCAGAAGCAGAAGGCGATGACGAGCCAACTGATGGCCAAGCAGCAGGCCGCCATGGCCGCCAACGGCGTCGACACGACGTTCGGCACGCCGCTCGACCTGATGGTGGATACGGCCAAGCAAGGCGCCATCGATGCCCTGACCATCCGCACCAACGCCTATCGGAATTACGACGACGTGCGCAACCAGGCCGTCAGCTATCGCAACCAGAGCGCCCTCTACGACATGGAGGCGAAGAACAGCCGCACGGCGGGGATACTCGGCGCATTCGGCTCGATGGCCAGTGGGTTTGGCGGGGCGTATTCGAATTACGTGAAGATGAAGTCGATTCATTGACGCGAGGGGGCCGGCCAATTTGGGTCGGCCCTTAAGCCCGGTTCTGAACTAGAGCATTTCCGGTGAAAACAGGTTCACCGGAAATGCTCTATCTCTTTGATTAGGCGCAATTTCGGACGCAAAACCGGTTCCCACTTTTGCTGAAATTGCTCTAGCGCCAGAGACGCGATCCGAAATTCTGTCTATGGAGGCTGTAATTGCTCTCCCAGCTTATGACTTGGTCTCGTTGACAACGCATTTGTTGCCATCCGCACTGATTTTCGTTGTCTGGCCAGATTTGCCAGGGAAGTCTTTGAACAGAGCATCTATCATGCATCGTGCGACCACGTTAAAGGATGAAGACGATCCGCGACTTACAACGGTAGCCTCGTATATACGTTTCTTCGTTGATTTCTCGTCGATCCAAACCATAAGCTTTCTGGTATAAACAGAATAGCTGTACGTGCTGGCGCCTACGATCCCGAAAGTAGGTGGAGTGTAGCTAGTTCCTGAATAGGTTCCGAAGCCGCCACCGCCGTAGACGGTGCCGCTGCTATAGGTCGTCCCTCCGCCCGTTTGTCCGAACACGGGTACACTGTCAATTTCTTGGTGGCCATTGTCTATACTGTAGGCGAACTGGACGTCTGTCGCCGCTTTATCGGATTTGGACCATCCATTCTCAATTAGCTTTTGCGCAATTAAGTCTGCATATGATTTTGCCTCAAGACTTTCGCTGATAGGAGCAGTAGGCCGTATACTGAAGGTCTCGGGCTTTGTGATGTTATGGAATACTGTCGTTGTGCTATTGACAGTGACGCACCCAGCTAAGGCCGCAGACAGAGCAATGGTAACCAAAGCGCGCAGACTCGGCAGCATTTGCATTCCCTAATGTGTTTATTGCATCTTTAAGGTGATCTGATCGGTTCTGGTTGATAGTCTTCACTGGAGATGACCAACGAGCCAATGATCCGACTGTGTCATCCGATTATGCCGCCCAAAAAGTGAGGCGACAATGGGATGCAACCCTATTTGGTATAGGGGTGAATACGGCGTTGCTCGCTCGTGGAGTTTGCTGGCGAGACCCTATATCGGCCGTTCGCTCCGTTCTGCCCGAGGTCCTGCGCCTTCGCGCAGGATGACAGAAATATACATATGAAACAATTGCGTAGCCGCTCGCGGCTGCTCTTATAGGTTGTCATCCTGCGCGAAGGCGCAGGACCTCGGGACGAGAGGGCGAGCGGGTGGCATAAGGCTGCCCGGGAAACGACGATGAGCGCCCTGCGGTGAAACTGCCGGCGCTGGTGGGACCGCCGCCCGCTCGGATGCGGGGCTTGGGAAGCCGATAATCCCGCGTTATCGGGAATGGCACATAAGCCATGGCTATGCGGCAATTCCGATAAGTCATGGAAGGGCAAGCCGCCCGTCTACCTCGGCGCGATCGGGCGCCAGGGGTGGAGAAGCGTGGCCGTTTCCGGCGCGTAGGCCCAATAGTGCCCCTGGAACGGCTGGTCGTGGTCGCGGCTGATCGGAACGCCGGTCAGGTGGCAGAGCAGCAACGTTCCGACCCCGCCGTGGCCGACGATGGCGATGTCTCCCGCGGTCTTTTCGGCGATGATGGCGTCGAACGCGGCCCGCACCCTGTTCTGGGCGTCGACGGCGCGCTCCCAGCCCCTCACGGACTCTTCCGGCCTCTCGAAAAACCGGTTGGCGACTTCCTCGAACTCCGGGGGCGGCAGGAATCCGGTGGCGCTGCGGTCGTTCTCGTGCAGGCCGGGGTGCACGCCGACCGGCAGGCCATGGGCCGCCGCCAGAATGCCGGCCGCCTCGATCGCCTTGGTTTCGTCGCTCGCCCAGACCGACCTCACGGCCCGCGCGTCCGGCCCATCGGCGAAAATCCTCATCCGCGCGATGCCCTTGTCGGACAGATGCCAGCGCGGCACCGGGCGGCCGGGATCGACCACCACGTCCGGATGGGTGATGAAGAAGACGGTGCTCAAGGCAGGCTCCATGAACGTTGCAAAGCTTCCGGTGTCCGGACGATGATCGCCGATTTCGCGGCGTCGGCAAAACGGGATCTTCGCGGCCGGCTCGATATCGGGAGGCCAGACCACCACGGAAACCTCAAGTCCTTAGCGTCGGGCCGACAGCGTCGGACCGCCAAGGCGTCCTGGCGCGCGAGCGATGCGAGGACAAGATGCCCGTTGTGCCGACCTATGAAGACCGGGGCATTCGCCTCGACCCCGGCCTCAATTTCCGCGACACCACCCGCGCCACCGGCGAGATGTTCGGCTCCGGCATCGGCGAGGCGCTGGGCGGCGTCGGCAAGGGAATGACCGACGTCGGGCAGGCGATCTCCGATGCCGCCAAAGCGAAGCCCGATCTCGCCAGCGTGGAAAACGAAGCGGCCGCAAACATGGCCGTTCAGCGGGCCGCGGCCGGCCTCGCTCAGGTAAAAAATGGTGGCGGCGAGACACCGGGCCATGGCTCCCAGACGGGAACCGGACCGGTCGACGCTTTCCTCAAGCACCAGGCGGATATCGACAAGGTTGTGAAGGAAACGCGCGATAGCCTGTCCCCGGCCGCGCAACTGCTATTCGACGAGAAAGCCGGCCCAATCGTTTACGATGCAAAGAAGCAGGGAGTGGAGGCCCAAGCCCAGGCGCGGAAGAGCGGGATTCAGGAGGGATATTGGGCGGGGGCCACCACCTTCAGGGATCAAGCCGTCGAGGTGCCGACCGACGAGACTCGCTACCAGAACTTTATGGCCTTGGGGCTCGAGCAGATCGAGAGACTTGGCTTCCTTCAGCGGTGGCCACCGGAGCATATGGAGCAGGTGACGGCGGCCTATATCTCCGACGCCCGCAAGCGCTCGACGCTGACGCTCGCCGAAACCGACCCAATCAAGGCGCTGAACTACAGCCTCGACCACGCCGCCGACCTGTCATCAGCCGACCGGATGGCGCTCCACGATGCCATGAAGCCGGCGGTGGACGCGGCGATGAAGCGCGAGGCCGTGCATTACAGCCTGGCAAATGCCGCCCCGGATCAGTTCGTGGCGAGCGAACTGCCGCCGGCCGCCTATGTGTTGCTTGGCGCCATCGGTGAGAAGGAGGCGCCCTCCTACGATGCCCGGAGCGGTGGGGGGCGTTTTGGTGATTTCGCCACGCATCCGGGCATGGTCGGCATCGGTGGCACGTCGACGAAGGCTGGACGATACGGGCTCGACGGCTCGACGTGGGAGCGGATCGTGGCCGCCACCGGCCTTGCCGATTTCAGCCCCGCGTCGCAGGACCGGGGCGCCTGGTGGTTGGCGCAGACAAACTACCGCATCCAGACCAACCGCAGCCTCGAAGAGGACATCAAGGCCGGCCGCTGGGCGGCCATCCGCGAAACCCTCGCCCCGACGTGGGGAGGGCTGGCCAAGCTCTCCGACGAGGACTTCGTGAAGCTGGCCGGCTGGCCGGCACCAACTGTCCCGCAGGGCGCGCAAGGGGGTATTGGCTCCGATGCGGCGGCCTTGGCCCACGCCGCCCCGCTTCCTCCTCTCGCTCCTTCCGTACAGCCGCCGACCGCGCGGCTCTCGCCCGAGATGGAGGCTGTTCTGGCCAGACTGCCGCCGGCGCAGGCCGAGGAACTCCGGAATGCGGGGTTGGCCGGCGTGCCGGAAGACGGGCAGGACAGGGCCAAGGCCGACACGGTGCAGCAGGCGACGAGGGCAGATGGCTATCAGCAGCGGATCGACAATGGCGACAAGACCCTGACGCTGCGCGACATCGAAGAGGATGTCGTGCTGAAGCCCGACCAGAAGGCCGAGCTGAGGGGCAAGTGGGAGGCCAAGAACCAGGAGATTGTCGAGACCGAGCGGAACGTCGACAGGTTCAACCACGGGGAACTGAAGTTCGATCCCTACAGCGAAGTGGGGCGCGCCGACAATGACGCAGTGTGGGACCAAATTTCAACCTGGCAAAAGCCGGAAGAGGCTTTTCCTCTGCTTAAGTCGTTGGTAAAGCAGACTAATATGGTCCCATCGCAAATTATCAATGGCATTCAGCAACTGCTCGACTCACGGGACCCGGACAAAGTCCAAGGCGCACTTCAATTGGCGCAGCAGTTAATGAGCGTGTCGAAGGCAGACCTTAGGAACGGTGTCGATGGTGAGGCGATGGAGAACGCAGCCATCGTCTTTCGGCACATGGTCAGTGACCTGGGATATTCGCCCGAAGAGGCGGCGCTGTACTACATCCGTGTCAACGATCCCGATTACCGACCGACCATCGACAAAACGAAAGTGGATAACGCGCTTCTGTCGATCGGCGTGGACGATGTCGAGAGCTTGCTCAACATGGGGGACGGAGATCCATATCTAGGCTTCGATTCCGGGCAAGCCCAAGATTTGCTCAACATGTACAAGGATCTTTACAGCCGCGAGGCCGAGAACGCTCCAAATCTGTGGACCGCCAGAGCGAGAGCCGATGAAAAGTTCAAACGGCGTTATGGCGTGACCATCGTCACAGGTTTTCCCACGATCATGAGATATCCGCCGGAAGCCTATTATCCGGACATTGGCGGTTCCATGCAGTGGATGCAGGAGCAGCTTCTCGCCGATGTCCGAACGGCCGTGGGTGATCCGACGATCAAGCCGGGCGAACTCATGATCGAACCTTCGGGTGATGCGGAGCAGCGCATAGCGACGAAAAGACCACCCGCCTATGAGGTGACCATCGTCCGAAAAGGCAAGGACGGAAAACCTGTCCGGGAAAGGGTTCTCCCCGGATTTGGCTTCGTATTCGATCCGACCGGCCCACTGGCCGAGCAGAATAAAACGGACGCCCGTATCTATGCGGAGACCCGTTTGGCTGCTTACCAGGCAAGGCAAGCTCAGCTTCGCCATCGCAAGAATGTGATCGATCAAATGGGCGGCAAGGGCTTCAACACGAGCAAGGAAGTCATCGATCAAGAGTTGCTGACTCTCGATAAGCTCCAGGCTGAGCTGAGGTCTGGCATGGATCTTTCATCTCAGCCGCAGAGTGTTGCGGACTCAGGATTGGTGAGACGGACACCATGGATAAAGCTGTACAATCAAACCGGAGACATTGGTAACGAGTTGCCTGCTTCTCAGGCAGACCCTGATCCGGGCCTCGTGGGAGTGATTGGTCCCGCGTGGCGCAAAGGAAATAATCCTATCTCGCTGCTTTCGAATAAAGAGAACAACGTCAAGTTCTCCGATGTCCTCGTCCCGACGTTCGACCCTTGGAAAAAGGCAGAAGGAACAATATACGCACATTATCCCAAGCAGCTTGCCGGCCTCTTCAATGAGGAAGCTTACAATGCTTGGACGGCGCAGATTGACCAGGAGAATGAAGACGGGCGTTTGATCGCGGCCTCCGGCTTGAAGGGCAAAGCCATGACCGCGGTGGCCGGGTTTTTCGACGTTTCAAGTCTCTTTCCGGCCGAAAAGCTGTTCCCGTTTGGCAGGGCCGGCTACAAATGGGCCGTGTCGATGTTCGGGCGTAACGGTGCCAGGGCTATGGTTGGCGGTGCGCGCGGCGCTACCAAAGCCGCAATTCGGGAATTGGGCCTTCAGTCAACGCAGCGGACGCGTCCCATGAGCCAGAGCATCTCGGCCGTCGCCACCAAAGCCCTGGGGGAAATCATCAAGGCGGCCCGGAAGTGAGGCGGGCGCGGCGAGGCAAGGAGGGTGCTGGAAGGCGTTGCAGGTCCGACAAGGTTCAGGCAGGTTTTCATCGTCCCGATAAGCTTGATGACCGTCCGCCTTGGGGCCTCTATGATTGCAAAGCAGTCGTGGAGGCCCCGATGCGTATTTGCCTGATTGCCGCCATTTCCGCTCTTTTGCCGTTTCCCGCCATGGCCGGGTCGGCTGTGGGGCCAAACTTTTCTGATGTCTGGGGTGCGGCGTGGCGGCAGGAAAGCACGATCGGGGCGTTCCTCGCCGACAAGATGCGATACGCCGATCCGGATACGCTCGATCCGGCGTTCGATGCCTGGCAGGCTTCCGAGGGAACCGACTACCAGCATTACCCTGAGCAGCTCGGCCGCTTGCTTAACCGGCAGGCCTATGAAGCGTGGAAGGCCCAGTTCGAGATGGAAAGGGAAGACCGGCGGATGCTCGAATTCGTCGGCTGAAAGGCGCGAGTCGATCTCACGCCGAGCGATATCGGCGTAGCGCGCCCGATGAAAGCGGTTCTACGTATCCGCGATCGGATCTGGTGACCGCTATCATGGGTTTTGCTATGGTTGCGCGAAGCCATGGACTCCCCAATGCGGGTCTGTCTGATCGCCGTCGTTTCGTTTGCCGGCTCCCTTTGCTTCGGTAGCTTGAATCGGGCGTTCAGGCGCGAGCGTTTGCGGAAAGAGGAGTAATCCCTTGCAGAAATTCTTTCATGGTCTGGTGATGGCGCTCGCCTTGTTGCTTGGCAGTTTTCACGCCGAGGCAGGCACTGTTCCGAAGTCTCCCGACGGTTTTGTCGATGTGTCCAGGTTTGACGAGGCGGAGAGAGCTTTCATATTCAAGTCGGCGGAAAATATGCTGTATGATAGTATAAGTGACATTTCCAACGATTTTTTGGAGAAAAAAGATGGTCAGCGCAGGCTTAAGGAGCTGATGGCGCTTTGCTATACGATGCTTGCCGTTGAGGTTGGCCATGGCGGCGTGGAGCCACTCGCCAGGTTGTATGGTTTTAGGGTGAACAATCTTGTGGATAATATAAACGGTGTCACCGATATGGACACTGTCGAATACATTGAAGGGAAAATAGAGGCCGAGAAGCAGAAATATTTTGATTCCCTTATGCAACGTTATGCCGACAAGAAATTCACGACCGCGTCGCTACAAGAGATGCAGGATATAGCCCGGCAAATAGGAAAAGATATTTTTGCCACGGCCATGGAGAAGATGGCCGACGATAAGTGACGGGTGTCTAAGCCAATGGGGCGGCAGAACAGACGCCTGAGCTAGGCGGCTGCCTGAACGGGCGGCCGGACGAAAGGCCGGAACTGAACAGTCTGGACATCTGAGATCGACAGGGAGATGCAAGACCGGCGGACGCTCGATCCCGACGGCTGAAATATGGCGTGGGGTGATCTTATGTCCTGAGAAGGCGGAAAGCGGCCTCATGCAGTATAAACGCGCGGGTGACTGGCGAGGTAAGGTGCGCTAGGGTTGCGGCGTGTCTGCGGAGCCTCCCGATGCGTGTTTGCCCGATCGCCGTTGCCGCTTGTCTTCTGTCTTCCGCAGCGATGGCGCAACCAACGGGGCAGTCGGCGCTTTCCGGACTTTGGCAGGCGGCGTGGCGACATGAAACGGTGCTGGGGGCGCTTCGATCCAACCAGACGTTCGGTGCCGACGACGGCACGGTCGATCCGACCATCGACCCGATCGAGGATCTCAAGGGGACCGAATACTGGCCCTATGTCGACAGTGCGCTGAACATCTTCAACCGCCGGCACCTCATCGCCTGGAAAGCACAGGTCGATATGGAGGTGGCGGATCGGCGGACGCTTGAGGTGGCGGGATAGGGCGCATCCCCGGCGAAGTCACGTTCGCCGGGGATGCGCCATGGGTTTGTTTTCATATGATTTCCGGCAGGAGGCCTTAATGCGCTCTTGCTGGAATCGGTCGAGGGAGGAGTCGTCGTGCAGAAGTTCGTTCAGGGGCTGGTTTTGGCGCTCGCCGTGTTGCTTGGTGGTATTCACGCCGAAGCGGCCACTGTTGCCATGACGCCTGAAGGGCTCGTCGATCTGTCCAAATTCGACGAGTTGGAAAAACTGTTCATAGTCAAGGTGGCTGAAAATTTGTTGATCTCTAGTATAGACGATCATTATGACGAACTATTGGCAAGAAAAGGCGGCTCGCTAAATTTAAAGAAAGTAGCCGCTTTATCCTACGCGATGCTTGCCTCTGAAGCCAAACGCGTTGGTCTGGACACGCTCGCCGAGATTTATGGCTTCAAGGTGAAGAATTTTACGGATGGTATACACGGAACCGCCGATGGCAAAGAAATTGAGGATTTTGACGCAAAAATAGAGACTGTAAAGCAGCAATACTTCGATTCCGTTATGCAGCGTCATGCAAACAAGAAGGGCACGACCGTGCCTCCCGAAGAGATGCAGGACATAGCCCGGCGAATGGAGAAAGATATTTTTGCCACGGCCATGGAGAAGGTGGCCGGCGACAATTAACAGGGCGCGAGCCCAAGTTCGGGGGTTAGTTCCTGATGTCCCGGCGCAAAGCCTTGCCGATGAAGAAGGCGAGGCAGGTTGCGACAAGGCCGGCGGCGATGCTGATGAACTCGACGGCATTCCAGGTCACGCCCAAAACTTGCGTGCTCCTCAGGATCACGTGCCCGAGAATTGCGAGGGCGATGGCGACGGGGTAGCCGACGGCGTTCCTGACCTTGAACAGCCCCATGATGAAAGAAGCGATCGCGGCGATATCGGCGAGTTTGACGACAAGCATAACGAAGAACAAAGTCATGGTCGAAAGCCGTATCGTGATTGGAGCGGCGCCCTGATGGCGGGCCGGCGAGTCGCCGAAGGCAGCATGATCTACCGGAAGTGGTTTGCCAAGAGGGCTCGCACATCCGAAGGTCGTGGCGTCCGGGCGGCCTCGATGGCGGTCCGAGCCGGGGCGAGATGGACGAAATTATAAACGTCGTCCTCGGGGAGGCAGGGCTCGATACGGTCCGGTGCCGCGTTCATTGCCGCCGCTCTTCGAGCGCGTCCGTTGCCCCAGACCACCACGGAAACCTCAAGTCCTTAGCGTCGGGCCGACAGCGCCGGACCGCCAAGGCGTCCTGGCGCGCAAGCGATGCGAGGACAAGATGCCCGTTGTGCCGACCTATGAAGACCGTGGCATTCGCCTCGACCCCGGCCTCAATTTCCGCGACACCACCCGCGCCACCGGCGAGATGTTCGGCTCCGGCATCGGCGAGGCGCTGGGCAGCGTGGGGCGGGGGCTGATCGATATCGGGCAGGCGGTGGCCGAGGTGAAGGATCTCGACGCCACCAACGAGGCCAAGGACAGCAACAACACCTTCATGGGTGGTGCGCGCGAACTCAGCTACGGCAAAAGCGGCTATATGGGCACCAGTGGCCGGGCAGCGGTGGAGGGGCTGGAGGGATACAAAGCGAGCCTGTTGCAACTGGCGAAAGACGGGGCCGCCGGCCTGTCGCCATTGGCGCAGAGAAAATACTGGGACGCCAGCAACGTCACGATCAACAACCTGATGGACGAAGCCTCCAGGCATGCCATGACGCAGCGCGGCGTGTGGACGGTGCAGACCAGCAAGGCGCGCGTCGATACCTTCCGCGAAAATGCGGCGGCGAGCTGGGATACCAACGACGAGAAGCTGGATATGATCGCCGGTTTCACGGAGCTTCAGAATATCGGCGGTCTTCTAGGATGGCATGCCGATGATCTCGCCGGCCAGTCGGCAGAGCTGATTTCCGGCGTGCACGAGGACCGCATCGTCAGAAAGGCCGAAACCGATCCGATCGGTGCGGCCGCCGATATCGAAAGCCAGAAGGGCTTCCTGCTGCCCGACGCCCAGAACAGGCTGAAGGCCACCGTCGGCGAGGCGGCGCTCGACGAAACGACACGGCAGGATGGCGTCGCCTTCGCAGAGGGAAAGCGAAAGCCGGCCGAGGCCGCGAACCCGCTTTTCGCGGAGGCAGGCGCCGACGCCACGGGGCGCGCTGCCGGGCCGACGCCGGAGCGGGCTCTCCTGCTTGGCCGCATCACGGGCGACGACGCGGGGAAGGTGCCCCGCCTCGATTCCAACTTCGCTACCAATCTTTCCGCCCTCATGGACGACGCTCCCCCGAAGTTCCGCGACGACATTGGCATCCGCTTTCCGCAAAGCGAAGCGGACGGCCCGGGGCGAACGGTCGATCTCACCTACAAAGGCGAAAGCCTTTCCGTCGCTCCGTCGCAGTTGCAGGACTGGGCGCGGCGCAATGCCGGACGCTATGGCCTGCGCATGCCGGTCGGCGGGGCGGGCGGTTCGGTGGTGGCCGCCGCCGACGGCGTCACCGCGCGGGCGCTGGCGCCGTCGTCCGGGCAGATCGACGCGCATCTCGCGGCGATTGCCGATCCGCGCCGCCGCGACATTGCCCGGCAGGCGATCCTCGGCACGCTTGAACAGCAGAGCCAGCAGGAGCTGCAGCAGCAGATGGCGGCCAAGGCCGAGCTGTGGCGGCAGGTCGGCGCCGGGGTAGCGCCGGACCAGGTGCCATTCAGCGTCCGGCAGGGGGCGGGCCGTGATGCGGTGGCCTCGGCGCGCAGCTATGCCGCAAAAACGCTGGCCGGCCCGCCCGACACCGACGAGGTGCTCTTGCGCGACATGTATCTTTACGCCGCCAGCCGGCCGGAGGACTTCGCGCGGCTCGATCTCAACGACTATCGCGACCGCCTCGAGGGATCCGATCTCAAGGTGCTCGCCGCGGCGCAATCGGCGATCGGCCAGGACAGCCGCAAGGCGCGCGACCAGGGCGCCGAGCTCGCCAGCGCCTTCGACTTGGCGAAGACACGGCTGGAAGAGGCGGGCGCGATAGGTTCCGGCGGCGGGGAAAGCGCCGAACAGCGCCAACTGCTGGCCCAGGTGCAGAACGCGCTTTACGACGACCTTGCCGCCTTCCGCAAGGCCAACCCTTCGACCAGGCCGACGACGGCCGACTTCCAGAAGATGATCAACCCGCACATCCTTGGCTATTACATCACGCCGCGCCCGGCAGCGGAGAGCGGCGCCGGCAAGCCTGTGCGATTTGGCGACATCTCGCCCAACCTTCGCGACAGCATCGCCCGCCAACTGCAACAGGAACTCGGCCGCCAGCCGACCGATGGCGAGGTGGCGCGAGAGTATCAGGCATTCCGGCTGGCGCAGGGGGCGTGAGGGCGGGGCGCTCTTTCGAAGGCGGCAAGCTGGCGGTTTGGAATGCGAGGTCACCGCGACATTCGTCGTGGTCTTCGTCGCCAAGGATAACAGGCAGTTGCGCACGCGGACGCGCGAATTCGGTGCATTCAAAGAAAAGACCATTGCGGGCAAGGAGGCTGTTTTCGTATAAGTTGCCTTTATACAGCTAATGGTAGAATCCCGCTATGGACCTGCTGGTGGAATCGATCCTCTCTCCTATATATTGGCTGGCCGCAAAGGCCTTATTTTTTCTCTCCCGCTCCTTCCTTATCCCAATCTTCGGAGTGCCTTTTATTTCCGCAGCGGCTGTCCTGCATTTTGCAAAGCCAGAGTTCAAGCTCGGTCGAGCCGGCTATTTTTTCGCAATATCATTATTCTTTCTGCTCGCCTTAGTAAGCCTGAAACTGATATTTGTATCCTTACTCTTTCTTCCGAAGAGTAATTTTTTCCCGCTATGGGTGCTGGCTACCTATGGCTGCCTTGTCGCGATGGGCATTTTGCTCGGACTAGCATCCGCCGCCCGGGCCATGGATGCTTATGGCCATCGCACCTATTGGTTTTTGGGGTTCATTCCGATTGCCAACTTGGCATTGCTTATCAAGCGACCGCAGGAGCCAAAGGGACTAGACTTTCAGAGACTGGCCGGAAACACCCTGCTGATCATCATTGGCATCCTGCTCATAGGAACGGTCAAACTGCAGATGGAGTTTCTACAGCGTGGGGTGGTGGTAATCGTTGGCAATGGGTAGGTGGCAATCGATCATCGCTCGATGTCACGCAAGATAAGGGTAGGCAGCGGCGGGAAGACGACACGCGCAGGCAATTCCTAACCGTGACCTGACCGCAAGCCGACAGACGGCGAGGTGGCGCGGGAGTATCAGGCGTTCCGGCAGGCGCAGGGGGCGTGAGGGCGGGGCTTCTCGATGAAGGCTCAGGGCGTGATGTCTCAGACGCGCTACGTTGATTTATCTCCGCCATGCCGAAATGGGCGGATGAAGGCATTGAACGCCAAAACAAAAAGTCATCGGAGGTTTCGACCTCATATTCGAGACGAACCAACTAGCCCGCAAAGTCAAATAAACGGCAAGAGGATCGGACGTGCGGACCCTCAGCTTCAGCGACTATGCCTCTCCTGGAGGCGAGTCGGCAATGGACTGCAACCATTTCTAGAGTCGTGGTGAATACAGAGGATAGAAAGCTAGAAGACGGAGCTTTGGAGTCCCCGATGTCGCCGACTGCCGGACGGATCGGTGCCGCCGATCACCACGGAGACCCACCACGACTTAGCGTCTGGCCTGATCCTTTTCGGGAGGCAGGCCTTTGCTCACCCCTGACGAATACGGCGCCTACAAGGGTAGGCAGCGGCGGGGGACGACGACGCGCGCAAGCAATTCCTGGCTGTGGCCCGGCTGGAAAAGATCGGTTCGACCGCCAGCGATGCACAGATTTCCGACGAAGTTGCCGCCGCGACCCGGAATAGGCCGGCGCCGATTGAACTGGTCAAAGACAATCGGGAGTTGTTCGGCCGGATCGCCGACGACGCGCGAATGGACGAAATCCGTGCCAGCGCGCCCAAGCTATTTGCGTATCTGGGTGATCCTGATGGCGCGGCCATCCCCAGGGACGACTTCTGGGTTGGTGACAGTGTGAGGGAGACGCACTTTATGGGCTCGTGGCGCCAACGTAGATGAAATAGCTCAAGATGAGCATGCAAACGATGGCGGTGCCGAGCCCTGCCGTCGGCACATTGTCTTTGCGCTTGCGTCGCACCAAAGCGAAAAAGAGCAGCGAAAGAAGAAACAGGCCCAGCGCAAACCCGAGTTGCTCGCCGATGAACCCGGATATTCCAAAAGGACGGTCCGGAATGCTCTGGCCGGTCGCTATGGCCATGACCACCGTTATGACCAGAGACAAGCCGAGCAGGATGAGCATGCATTTGTTCCTGCCGTTGCTTTTTGACGCCGCGACCTGTTCAATCGCCTCTTGCGTTCCATCCTGCTGCATATCTTACCTCCCGCGCTGTCACTCAACCTTGATATTGGTCTTCGCCCATTCCAGAAGCTCTTTGCGGCAGGCGGCCAGCAGGTCCTGATCCTGCAGGAAAGGCATGACGCGGGACGACAAGACGAAGGCGTGCCGGCTGAGTTCCATCGTTGATGTCAGGAACAGGACGGACGCCGCCGGCCCACTGCAACTTTTTGGCCTGATACCAGCGAGTTTCGAGCAAACTCTTAAGGGAACAACATATCGGCGCGATAGAGCAAGCCGCAAAAGATCAGTGTGGTGATGATGCCCGATATCAGTCCGGCCTTGGGAACGTCGGCCCAACGCCTCAGCCTGACGATACCGAAGACAAGCAGCCCGGCGAAGAAAGGGATGCCGGCCTCACCCAGAAGTTCTCCGACCCATCGTCCCTGGGCGCCGCGGAAGTGGCCAACTTCATCGCCTCTGTGCAGCTTGAGCGCAAGGCTGCCGACGACCGAAAGAAGAAACAGGATAGCGATGCTCTTCCAAAAGCCGCTCCTTTTCTCTTGAGGACTATAGTCTCGCAGCATTTTCTTACCTTTCGCTCGAGCCTTTAAACAGACATCGCAGGTTCATTGTCAGTCATTGCGAATGCGCCAATTTAGTGGGCGAGTCGGCAGCGGGCTGCAACTCCTTTTAGAATTAGGGCGACTACGGGGACCGGCGACCTGCACCCTAATGCCCATGGCGTTCCCATCGGCCGATCGTATCGATCGGCGTTGCCGATCAGCACGGAAACCCACCACGACTTAGCGTCTGGCCTGATCCTTTTGGGAGACAGGCCTTTGCTCACCCCTGACAATTACGACGCCTACAAGGGTAGGCAGCGGCGGGACGACGACGCGCGCAAGCAGTTCCAGACCGTGGCCCAGCTGGAAGACGACGGCACGCCCCGCACGGACGCCCTGCTCTCCGAGCAAGTGGCCGACCTGACGGGAAACAAGCCGGCGCCGGAGGAGGTGGTCAGAGACAACCGCGAGGCGTTCTGCAAGGTCGTCGACGATGCGGAGATGGACGCGCTTCGAACCAGCGCGCCCAAGCTGTTCGACTATCTGAGCAACCCCAAAAACCCGCCCGTCGCCAGGGAACACTACCCCTCGCTCGTGGCTATCGAGCAGGCGGCAAACAAGGCCATCGATGCGTCACGTCGCCCGATAGGCGGAGCGTTCTGGCCGGGATTGCAGTTGGCTTCAGCCTCCATCCCGGCGGTCTCGGCGCCGATCGGGGACGCGGAGGTTTCTCCGCCCATTCTTGCGGCGAATTCGGGAAAGCCTGTTCCCGTTCCACTTCCGCGCCCGATGGAGGCGCCAACCGCCGCCGCCAATCCGCCCGTTGGTGCAGGCGTGACAGACAGCATTCCCGCCGAGACACCGGAAAACGCGGACGTGCCTAACGCCGGTGCTCCGGCGGTATCGGGGCCGGTCGCCTCTCCTTCGGCACCGCAGAACAATGCGGGCGTACCCACCGCTGCCGTGCCGGGTGCCGCTCCAGCAGGAACGGAACAGATCAATGTGCCTCCGCTGACTTCATCTGAAGGGATGAAGCCGGTCGTCGCGGCGCCAGTGGTAGGGGGGACTGAGGCAAAAGCTCCGGAGCGGGGTTCTCCCGTCGCTATTTCTCCAGAGCAGGACAAGCTCATCAGTGCGGTTGCCGGCGGCAACCAAGGCTCTCTGTACTATCTTCACCTCAGCATCGATCAGCATCCGGGCATTCGACGGCATGAGGCTCATCGCCTGGTTGACCAGATGGCCTACGGTCTTGTCGGACGAAAGGCTGCGGAGAGGGAGTTGCGAGCCCTGTTCGCTTCGGCGGGGCAACCGTCTGGCGCTCCAGCCGGTAATGAAGCCTATACCGGTCCCGACGCGACGGCCTGGGAACGGGGGCGGTATGACGCCTATCCCCTGCCGTCGCTCACAGATCCCTTGAACATGTTTCGCCCACCGGCTCCCTACGATGGTGCCGTTTTTGAAGCGCCGAAGCCCACTGCGCCAAACGGGCCCATTCCGATTGGAAGTTGGACGGTGGCGGCCAATTCCGAACTCATTTCTCCCGAATACGCGAAGGGATTAATTAGATGGGCTATAACTTCGTATGGGCAAGCCGAAGAATTTATTGGACAGCTTTCCGAGCCGTCTCCTGAAAAAATTAGAGAAATAGAGGATATTGCTAATGCAATCGCTTATGCAAAAATTCAAGATTATGATAAACTTCGTGTAATGGCGAGTCAGCAGTATTTCTACTATTACAAAGATTTGTATAGAGAGCTAGATTCAGTTGTTTTCGAGCATAAAGATCCGAAAAAAGTACTTGAATATTTGAATGGAGTGAGGCTTGACACTCAAAGCTCCGCTCGAAGGCATCAAGCGTCCGGAGAGTATTGGCAAAATTACGCTCGAACGGAATGGGCTGCCACGCCCGGTCAGGAAAATAGCTTAGCTAGCCTGGCCGGAGAGGCCACTCCTGATATCCTGGCGGCTTTGAGCATTCCACGAATTGCAGGCGCGATTGGATTGGCTCTTTACGGGGCTTTGCGCTCGGGAGGGGCTGGAGTCTCCAAGGCGCGCGAGGCCGGAGCCAGCGAGGTCGTTCAAACTGAAGCCGGTTGGTGGAATGCGGGATGGGGTGCGCTTTCCTCGCTTCCCTTCGCGGAAAAGGTGGCGAAAATCCCATTCGTCAAAAACGCTCTTGGTCGAACGGCGGGCACACTGTTGACCGCTGGCATGGAAGGGGTGCAGCAGGCAACTCAGAAGACCGGGGAAAATTTAATTTCGTGGTGGAAGTTTGATAAAAATCAAGAATGGCTGGAGGGGACAGGGGGGGCCTTTCTAGGTGGAGCTATTTCTTCCTATTTTGGTAATGTTATCGGACAAGTACATGCAAGTGGTCGAAATTATACTGCTCTGAAGAGTATTTCGAGCGAATCTAGTTCATGGAGGGCAAGCGGACAAGATCTTGAAGTGCTTCGCGATTTCGTTGGAGAGAAGTTAAAGGGGGAGCCGGCCGAATATCTTTATATATCTCCGGATGAATTCTTCGTTGGCATGAAGGAGATCGGTGCAGAGCCGCGCGAGGTTTTCCGAAAAATAAAGGGAGCTCCCATATCGGATTTCGACACAGCCGTATCGACTGGTGGCGATCTGCGTATTCCCACCGCCAGTTATCTCGTGGATTTCGCTGGAATGAAGGAGGGGGAGGCCATGCTGAGGCATCTTCGCCTCGATCCGTCCGATATGCCATGGGCAGTGGCCGAGAAATACAACGAAGAAGTTCGCAAAGCGCTTGAGGAGATAACAAAGGAGGCTCCCCAATGGAGGGCCAAACTCGATACTGGCACCGAACCAGTCGCAGCCTCCACTGGTGTCCCTACTGACAAACCTTCGCCGACGTCCGCCAATGGTCCTTCGCTTGACACTAGAAGCACTAATCCGCCCTCCGACTCCTCTCGCCAAACACACGAGAAACGAAAAACACAACAGCAGAAAAGGAACGAAGCGCGCAGGGAAGCAGAAGCTCAGCAGCAGGCGGATGGTGCGAAGATCCGGCAGAATAACGCCGATAAAAAGAGAGAGGCCTCAAGACAACACAAGGTTGCAAAGGAAGAAAGGAAGCGCGCCTTCTGGAAAACTCAAAAGGAGCTTTCCGAGGGGCCGGCGCCTTCTACAGACAAAGATACGCTCATGCGCTCGATTTCTCCTTGAAGTCCCTTCTAGGCCAATCCGGACGCAAGACCGAGAGCTGTCTGGCTGTGAGGCCTAACGCATTTGTTTCAACGCTGCGATGATCCAGCGTCTTCAGCATGGGTCGCTTCATAACTCTTGTCTATGAGGTTTGCGTCCTTGTGAGTCGTAATGCCGAACAGCAGGAGTGCAGCAGCGATGCCTGTGCCGAGCCCTGCTAACGGCGTGGAGCCGCCGCGGATCAACCTGACTATTGCAAAAAAGAACAAGGAAAAGATGTATGTCGTGATCGTGGCCCCGGTTATTCCTCCCCAGTAATACGCTGTTGAGGAGGAATAAGTTCCTGGGCTTGCGATATCGGCGATCTCTACACTTATGCTAGCCAAAACAAGAGAGGTGAGAAACAAAATCAGAAGGCATTTATTCCGGTTTTTGCCCTTAATTGATTTGGCTTCTCTCTCTCTTTCTTGATCGTCCTGATTCATTTTCATCTGAGCCTGTGGCAAACGGGCGTGCTCGCCCAATTTCGTTGATGGAGCGGCTGATTGCTCTCTGTTGATTTCCACTATGCTCTCTCAGGATGTGAGGAGACAATGGCGGACAACCTTCTCGGAACTCGCGATGAATACGTAAAGGGCCAGCGAACGAGCGCAGGTCCGCTAGGTGGTGATGGCATCGCCAGCCATGGCGGAAACCCTCCGGCCTCTAGCATACGGCACTCCTGCCGTTGGGGAATGCCGCCCTGTCGACCAAAGCCAATCTCAAGCTCGTTTGCACCGGCCCACATCGGCTCAAGAGAGCGGGCGGACGCCTGCCTTCTCTACGGCCCGCGAAAAGCTCGGAGGTTCGACTTCATTTCCCTCGCACAATGCGCGGGAAGCTGGTCGGTCCTGCCCGCCCTATTGTCGGAGAATAGAATGACGATCAGTTCCCCTCGGACGACAGGCGAGGAGGCTCCCCGCCTTTACCCCGGCCCTGACGATGACAAAGCACCCGGAGGGGCCGGGGCGCTGAAGCGGTTGTTCGCTGCTGGCGATCTTCCGGGACTCCTGCGCGATGGCGCTCGCTTGTTCCTGACACTTCTCACGACTACGGGCGATCACGGCGATGCGGCTGCAAGAGCCGATGGCGAGGCGCTGTCCCGCTGGTGGGGCGAGGCCGATGACCACGAGGACCGGTTCGCCCGCGCCTTCGCCGCCTATCTTCTGGACGGCAAGGCGTTGCCGGCCGGGCCGCGCGCGGCGTTCCGCCGTTTCCGGGCCTGGCTGATCGAGGCCTACCTGACGATGCGGCGGCTCGGCGTGGCGGTTGCGCCCGAGGTGGGCGATGTGTTCGACCGGCTGCTGGCCACCGATCTGGCGCTCGGCGAAGCGCGCCGGGCGGCCGGCGATCTCGGTCCGGTGTCGGCCGATCTCGGGGCGTTGCGGGCGGCGGCGGAAGCCGAGGCCGAGGAGCGGTTGACCCAGGCGATCATGCGGCCGGTGCGGGCGGCGCGCCAAAAATGGTATCGCGACGGGCTGGCGGCGGCGACGCGCGAGGCCGAGGGGCGGATCGACGCGCTGCCGGTCTACCGGGCGACCGAGTGGCTGACCAACCGCCGCTGGCTGGGCGATGCGCCCCGCCCGCTGCCCGTGCTCAGGCTGTCGCGGCCGATCCTGGTCGAGCGCTATGGCGAGGCGGTGCTGGCGGCGCGGCGGCGACAACAAGCCCTACCGCGAGCTGCCGATCGGCGGACTGCGCGCGGTCGTGGCTAGCGGGCGCCGGGCGGGGAGCGGCGGCGTCCGCTCGACCTTCGCGAGAACATCGGCCGGCAGTTTGCCCTCAAGCTGGGTCGCAAGCCGACCGACGGCGAGGTAGCACGGGAATATCAGACGTTCCGGCAGGCGCGGTGAGAGCGGGGTTTACGAGGTGTGGCAAGATGGTGGCTTGAGGTCACCATGATATTCGTTGTGATCTCCGTGGATAGCCCGTTGTCCATCCGCACCTTATCGGGGTAGGATTTGTTGTTCTTCTCCGATAAGTAGAGTTTTGTATATGGAAGCGTTAGCCTATAGGATTTTCCAAACCGGCAACTCCAATTCCCTCTTTTTCTCCTGGGGAATGCTGTTTGCTTTTGCGGCGATTGTCGTTGCCTTGGTGAAGCCTAAGTTTCGATTGGGGCGGGCCGCTTATTTCTTTGTCATGGGGTTATGTCTTCTATTTTTGGGAATGAGATATTTCATCGATGGCTTCTTTCTAGAGGCGTTGAAGAATGATTATTTGTTCGAATTGCTGCTGGCCAGCTATTCTTGCCTCATCATAGGAACTGTTTTGCTCGGTCTTGCTTCAGCAGCAAGATCAAATGACGCATATGGCCACTGGAAAAACTGGTACTTGGGATTTATCCCGATTATCAGCCTTGTATTGCTTTTCAAGCGATCGCAGGAGCCGGCGAAATCGGGCTTTCCGCGGCTTGCCCGAAACATCCTGCTCGTCATCTTAGGCTTGTTTCTGTTTGGATCTGGCAGAATGCTGACGGTTCTCACGGATCGAAATAGTGAGCAGATTGCTCGCAACGAGCAGAACGACCCGCAACTGCAAAGAAAAGTGGGGCGGTACGAGCTGCAAAATCGTGGCTTGAACGGTTGGCTGAAGGAAGTGGCCGGGAACATCCATCCCCCTGAGATCATCGATGAGTCCACGGTTATGACCTCGGCAGAGGTTGATGAGGCTACACTCCGCTTCGTTTATGAGCGTGCCGATGGACGCGTTCCCTATTCGCGGCTGTGGCTAAACATGAAGACTTATGAGATGTGCAAAGCGGCAAATTTCATTGCTTTGATAGAAGCGGGTGGGACCATCGAGAAGAAATATATCGGGCAGCAGGGGGTGCCTCTAGGCGAAGCGAAAGCGAATACCCAGCTTTGTGAGCAACTGCAGGTTCAAATTCCGCAGATCGTGCGGGAAATTGTCAATGAATGGCAGATGACGCGTCAGCTCGACAGCGAGACGGTCTGGTCTTTTAGTGAATATAAAGATGGTAAACTTAACGCTTATTATGATTATTCGGGTGATCAGAAAAATATAAAATGGGATGATGTAAGACGTAGACTATGTCGCGGTTTTATGTTTGTTGAAGCGATGGCTTTTGGTGTTGATGTTCGGGGGGTATATAGAACGCCGCAAAAGGTCGAGATCGCTGATCTGGTTGTGAATGACGCGTCATGTGAAGCTTTTCGTGGCAAATAGAGCATTTATCGCTGGGACTTTAGGCAACAGGCCGTCGCGTACGCCTACGCCTGATATCAATGGTTTTTCCACGCAGAAACGACTGGCATTCACGAAATGCCGTTGTCGTTGCGATCGGCGGTTCGCCACAGCGGAAACCTTTCCCACCCTAGCATCCGGCATTCTGGTCACTGGGGAATGCCGCCTTGTCGCATACAGCCAATTACATCGCTTGGAGGGAAAGGCGCGGTCTGGAGGACGGTGCCCGCGCGAAGCTCCAGACAGCCGCCGCGACGGGAGACCCGACCAATACCGCACAAGCCCAGGAGATTGCAAGCCAAGTCGCCGCTGCAACGGGCAACAGGCCCGCGCCGGCCGGGCTGGTCGAAGATAATCGCGAGCTATTCGACAAAATCGTTGTCGACGCAAAGCTGGACGCAATTCGAGCCAGCGCGCCCAAGCTCGCCGAATGGCTGGACCAACGGCAAAACTTTGCCCTCGTCAAGGGCGATCTCGACAATCTCCTGCCAATCGCGACGACCATTGCAAGAATTGGTGAGCCTCCGAAAGCGCCGCCTCTCTGGCAGATGTGGCCGAAGGATCGGCAGAGCCTTGCCTCTGCTCCAACCCAGGCAACATTCGGCAATCCTGGAGCGAATACCGTCGGCCCGCTGAAGAGCACGGCGGATAAAATGGCGTCGGCAGCGGGGCAGGTGACGAAGGGCGCGGGAGATGCCGCTTTTGTGCCGATACTGCCGACGCAGGAGATGTCGAACGCTGGTGCTACGGGGGCGCCAGAGGCAAAGAAGAACCCGAACGACAATGCCACGGGAATACCGGGTGCGACCACTGCCCAACCGGCATCAGTGGCGGTTCTTCCGATTCAGGCGACCGGACAGGCTTTTGTTTCCGCAGCGCCGGGAGCGCAGGCCGATCTGAGCGTCAACGCTGCCGAAGCGCCCAGGACGACCATTGATAATTCAGGCTACTGGACGAGCTATGGCTCGGTTCCTTCAGCTCAAGCGGAAGAGAAAGGGTGGGCGTCGAACTGGGAGCTAGTCTTCCCCACACCGGAGGAAAAGGCCGATCGCGAGAAACACATTGATCGTATCGTCAACGCGGCGAATGCCAGTGACGAAGATATGGCCGATCTCCGCTTATGGATACAGCAGCAGAAATACTTCAACGTAGAGCGTCTCGATGATGTTCTCTCCCGTACCCACGCCGGCAAGACGCCCCCCAACGAAGCGCGGGCAGAGCTGGAGCCCTTGTTTGCGCCGATCACCAACGCCATTGCCCGGGGGCTCTGGGGTTTCGCTCTGGCTTATAACTATAGTGAATACGAATATTACGCACAACTAGCGAAAGATAGTGGTCGTTCTTTCGATGAAATTCTAGCCAATACAAAAATATTAGATGGATTAGTCGCCAGTCCTGTCGATATTTACGATGCAACATCTCGATGGTTGCTTGCGAAAATTTCTTCTGGAACCAGAGATGAAAATGTTTCCCGTTCTGTATATTATGCTCAACGAGTCGGAAAATTATATGAACGTATCAATTCACTACCATGGTCGGTAACCGCTACCCGATATGCCAATTTAAGAAACGGACCAGGGAAAGATCAGTCCACAACTGGACAAGTTTCGAAATATTTTGGTGATATTCTCGAGGAACCTGTCGGCTTTACATCTCTTTTACTGGAATCGATACTCGAAGGTATGCCTATTGACGCCGCGGCGATGGCAGCGGCGGGGGTGACGAAGAGCCCTGGCGTCGGCATCGCGGTGGCGACCACGGGATCGTTTATCCAGAATCGCTTTACGGCGTCGAGTGATTACCTTGCGAAGCAGGGTCTCGACATTAGGACGCTAGAGGGAGCTCGACGGGCCGCCACTGATCAGAAATTGTTCGATGAGGCGAAAACATACGGCGAAACGAGAGCGCTTTTCATCGCCTTAATGGACGGCCTTTCTGCGCATATGGCCGGCAAGCAGTTGGTAGAAAGTCCCATTGGCAACGCACTCGTTCAGATATCCGCGCCGGCTGCAATGGCAATGGCTGGAGAAGCTGCGGCGCAGACGGCGTCTGGTCAAGATCCCGATTTGAACGCGATCCTTCTCAAGGGCCTGGGGGCACTGGTAAAGAGCGCGGCGCAGCAGGCTGGCGAGGCTGGCTTCAAAGCCATTGGCGAAGGCCTTGCCAAAGCTCAGGTGGCCATGCGGAACCAAGCCATGTTGCGACAACTGTCCGAGCAAGCTTCTGTTTCGAAGATACGTAGACAGCAGCCGGAGGTGTTCCGTGGCCTGGTCGATAACGTGACGCAGGGCACACCCGCCGAATATGTCTACATTCCGATCGAGAGATTCGTCGATACTCTGAAAAGTAACGGCGCTGATCCCTGGCAGATCGCCAGAGGACTAAAAGGCATGACGCGGGCCGAATATGACGCCGCCCTCCTAAGTGGCGGAGACCTGCGCATTCGCACTTCTGCTTTCGTGACCGATCTTTCGAGCACGAAGGAGGGCACCGCCCTCATGCCTGATATGAAATTCAATCCGCTTGGCATGACGACGGAAAAGGCTAACGAGTTTGTCGCGCAGGCCATGGGGAAAATTCAGGAGATTGCGGACGAGGCCGTGCGTCAGGGATTCACTGCCCCAGACGAGCCGTCCAGGAGAGCGAACGAAGCGGCGCCGGCGGGACGTGAACAGGCAGGTGCTCCCGCCGCCTCTAGCACCAAGACCGCTACCGATCCCACTCCCGCCACAGGTTCCCAAGGGCTGAATGCGCTCTCTAGCGAAAAGGCGACCGCCAGCCCGCCAGACAAGGCGGATTCAGTCGCCAGCAACTCGGTAAAGCGGCCAGCCGTTGATGGCGGGAAGGAGACCGTCTCTTTGCCCCCCTCCGCAGCCAAAGACACGCTCATGGATTCGGCGTCGCCGTCCGCGCTCGTCCCGTCCAAAATAGCCGTTACCCCCGTTTTCACCCCTTCGGAGAAGATTGATGTCCCCCTCAGAGATGGCCACCAATACGGTCCTTCTATCCCAAGGAGCAAAAAAGCCCATATACCTCGGCCAGAATGAGGCCGCGCTGGATGTGACCGAGGCGCGAGCAGGCAAGGCAGCGGACCAGCCGCCCATGACTGCGGATGGCGCTAACCCGCCTGCGGGCCAGGATGGCAACGCTCTGAAGCGATTGTTCGAGACGGCTGACCCTTCGGCCCTGCTGCTCGAGGCCGGGCGCCGCTTTCTCGCCATGGAGCGACGGAGCGATACCGCCGATATCGGGCATCAATTCGCCCGCGCCTTCGCCGCTTCTCTTCTTGAGGACAAGGCGTTGCCGGCCGGGCCGCGCTTGGCGTTCCGCCGTTTCCGGGCCTGGCTGATCGAGGCCTACCTGACGATGCGGCGGCTCGGCGTGGCGGTCGCGCCCGAGGTGGGCGATGTGTTCGACCGGCTGCTGGCCACCGATCTGGCGCTCGGCGAAGCGCGCCGGGCGGCCGGCGATCTCGGTCCGGTGTCGGCCGATCTCGGGGCGTTGCGGGCGGCGGCGGAAGCCGAGGCCGAGGAGCGGCTGACCCAGGCGATCATGCGGCCGGTGCGGGCGGCGCGCGAAAAATGGTATCGCGACGGGCTGGCGGCGGCGACGCGCGAGGCCGAGGGGCGGATCGACGCGCTGCCGGTCTACCGGGCGACCGAGTGGCTGACCAACCGCCGCCGGCTGGGCGATGCGCCCCGCCCGCTGCCCGTGCTCAGGCTGTCGCGGCCGATCCTGGTCGAGCGCTATGGCGAGGCGGTGCTGGCGGCGCTGCCGCGCGGGCGTTCCACCGCCTATGCCGCCGAGGGCGGCGTCGACCCCGACGAGGCGGCCGGCCTGTTCGGCTTTTCGAGCGGCGACGAGATGATCCAGGCGATGGCGCTGGCGCCGAGGCGCGGCGCGACGATCGCCGCCGAGGCCCGCCGCCTGATGATCGAGCGCCATGGCGACCCGCTCGTCGACGGCACGTTGCCGGAAAAGGCGCTCGCCGCCATCCATGGCGGCCGGATGGCCGACTGGCTGGCCGCCGAGCTCCGGGCGCTGGCCGGCCCGGCCGGCGAGGACAGGCCGCTGACGGCGGCGGCGGCGCAGGATTTCGCCCGCGCGGCGCTGGCCGGAACGCCGGTGCGCGACGCCGTCGACGCCCGGCGCCACCTGGCCGCCGAGCGGCGGGCCGGCGAGGAAGCGGCGAAGCTTTCCGCCTCCGGCGAGGAGGGGCAAAGGAGCAAGAAGCTCTACGACGCCCGGCGCCGGCAGCTTCTCAACCTGGCGCTCCACGCCGAGGCGCGGCGGATCGCCGACGATCTCCAGGCGGCGGAACGGACGGTGCGCCGTCTCGACCGGCCGGACCGGCCGGAGGTGACGCAGGGCATCGACGGCTGGCCGGCCATCGACGCCATCCTCGACCGGTTCGAGTTTCGCAAACCCGGCGACCCGGCGCCGCGCGGCGCCGTGGCCGCCTTCGCGAAGGCGATGACGGCGGCCGGCCGGGAGAACGAGCTGGCGCTTGCCGACGCCGTGCTGGCCGGCGGCGAGGGGCGGCCCTATCGCGAATTGCCGGCCGGCGAGCTCCGCGCGGTGGTCGCCAGCCTCGAGAACATCGAACACGCCATCGGCCGCAACGACGCGCTGGTGGACGCGCGCGGGCGGCAAAGCCTCAGCGCGGCGGTGGCCGAAGCGGTGGCCGCCGTGGCGCGGGCGCCGGGCGGCACGGAGGGTGGGACGGGGGCTCGCCCCGTCGACCCCGGCCGCGCCGCCGCCGAGCTGCTGCGCGAGATCGCCGGCGACGGGGCGCCGTCGGTCCGCCGGCTGGCCGCGTCGATCAATGCGGCGAGGCAGGCGCTCGGCCGCCGCCGGCAGCGGGCGGCGGCGGACATCGCGGCGCTCTACGCGCCCTACGCGGCGGACGAGCGGCGGGCGATGGGCGTGCGCCGCTTCCTGCCGGGGCTGGGGCGGTCGCTGTCGCGCTGGGAGATGATCGCCATCGCGCTCAACGCCGGCAACGAAGCCGGCCATGCCCGCCTGGCCGGCGGCGGGGCGGGGCTGGCGCCGGAGGCGGTGCCGCCGATCCTGGCGGCGCTCGACGCCCGCGACGCCCGCTTCATCGCGGCGGTGTGGGATTATCTCGAGGGCTTCCGGGGCGAGATCGCCGCGCGCGAGCGGCGGGCAACCGGCGGGACGCCGGCGTGGGTCGGGGCGCGGCCGGTGACCGTCGGCGGCGTCGCGCTGAAGGGCGGCTTCTATCCGCTGGCCGGCGCGGGCGACCTCGCCGCGGCGGTGCGGGCCGGCCGGTTCGCCAAGGCCACGGCCATGACCGGAGGCGATGGC
>NZ_NQVN01000002.1 GCF_002770725.1 Pleomorphomonas carboxyditropha
GATACCTGGCTTCAGCTCGTCGGCATCATGAACCGGTCGGAAGATCCGAGCCTCGCAGCCATGCGCGCCATCCTCGAAGCCATTTTGCCGGCCAACAGGGGAGTGGCGACATGACCTTTCACGTGACCGAAGCCTTCCGGTCCGTCACCCTTGGCATGCGGTCCTTCGAGGCCGCTCGCGACAAGGCTCTGCGCCTCGTCGGTCCGGTTGACCGCAGCGAAACGGTGCCCCTCGATTTGGCGCTTGGGCGCGTCCTTGCCGAGACGGTCGTTGCGCCGCGCGATCTGCCCGCCTTCGATCAGGCGGCCATGGACGGATATGCCGTAAGGCTGGCCGATGTTGCCACCGCCCCGCTTCGCATCGACGGCGTAACCCGCGCTGGCGATGCTCCGGCTCGATTGGCCCCGAACTGTGCCCACCGCATCATGACCGGGGCCAGCCTGCCCGCCGGGGCCGATGCCGTCATTCCTTACGAGCAGGCGACAATCGTCGGCGAGGGGGTGGCAATTGCCGATACCCCGCGATCGGGCGGCAATGTCCGCAGGGCGGGAGAAGACATCGCGCGTGGTCAGACGGTGCTCCCGAAGGGCAGGGTGCTTGCCTGGCCGGACATCGCCGCACTTGCGGCGCTGGGCATCGGAGCCGTGCGTGTGGTCGCACCCGTGCGGATTGCCGTCCTGACCACCGGCGCCGAACTGCGCGACGCCGGCGAGACCCTGCCAATGGCGGCCATCTACGATTCCAACGGGCCGATGCTGGCGGCGCTGCTGACCGGCCGCAGCGTCGAAGTGACGAAAGCGACGGTGGGTGACGACTACGGTGCTTTGGTGGAACGGCTTGCCGCCGCCGGCAGTCATTGCGATCTCGTCATCACCTCGGCAGGCATGTCGTCCGGCGATCGCGACCTAGTGCGCGGCGCCCTGGCCGCGGCCGGCGGAGCGATCGCTGTGTCCGCGGTGTCTATGAAGCCGGGCAAGCCACTGGCCTTGGGCACAATAGGTAGGGCGGCCTTCGTCGGGCTTCCCGGCAATCCCCAGGCAGCCGCCTTCTCGGCTTTGGCCTTTATTCGGCCAATGATTGCCGCCTTGTCAGGCCGCCCTCCGAGCGCTCCCATCATGGCCCGGTATATGTTCGCCGACGGACGCCGCACGGAGAAAACGGAACTCATCCCCGTCAGGCTCGAGGCAGAATCCGAACAGCTTGTGGCCCGTCGTGTCGGACAGCCGGGATCGCATCGCCTGATGCCGCTCCTTGCTGCCAATGCCGTGGCGATCGTTCCGGCTGCGGATACTCCACTCGAAGACGGCGACCGACTTGAGGTGTTGCCTTTCCACGACCCGGAATTCCAGGGAGCGCCGCCATGTCCTGCGCGCTGACCGACCGCTTTGGCCGCACCATTCGGTATCTTCGTCTGTCGGTGACCGACCGTTGCGATTTGCGGTGCGTCTATTGCATGGCCGAGGACATGCAGTTCGTGCCGCGGCGGGATCTGCTGACGCTCGAAGAACTCGATCGGCTGGCCTCGGCTTTCGTCGCGCGCGGCGTAAGCAAGATCAGGATCACCGGCGGCGAACCCCTGGTGCGCAAGGACATCATGACGCTGTTCCGGTCGTTGTCCCGGCACCTTCGGAACGGAGTCATCGAGGAACTCACGCTTACGACAAATGGAACGCAGCTCGCCAATCATGCCGATGCGCTCGCAGCGGTCGGCGTCAGGCGGGTCAACGTGTCGCTCGACACGCTGGATGCCGATCGTTTTCGAGCGCTCACCCGTCGCGGTGTGCTTGGCACGGTGATGGACGGTCTCAGAGCGGCGCGGGAGGCCGGTCTCCGGATCAAGCTCAATACGGTAGCGCTCAAAGGCATCACCGAGACGGAGATTTTCGACCTCATCGACTTCGCCCACGGGCACGGCATGGATCTGACGCTGATCGAGACCATGCCGCTCGGGGATGTGGGGGTCGACCGGACCGACCAATATCTGCCGCTGACCGAACTGCGCAGCCTCATCGAGCGTCGGTTCACGCTGACCGACACGCCCGAGCGGTCCGGCGGACCGGCCCGCTATACCCGCGTCGCCGAAACGGGCGGCCGGCTCGGCTTCATCACGCCGATGACCCACAATTTCTGCGAAAGCTGCAACCGCGTGCGCGTCAGCGCGACGGGTGTCCTGTACACATGTCTCGGCCAGGAGGAGCGCACCGACCTCCGGTCGGCACTTCGTGGCTCGGAGGGCGATGACCTCCTGAATGCGGCCATCGAGCGCGCCATAAAGCGCAAGCCCAAGGGGCACGACTTCGCCATCGGTCCCGACCTGCGACCAGCGCTGGGGAGGCACATGTCGGCGCTTGGTGGGTGATGGCTATCACCGGGACCGAGAGCTTTGCGCCTCAACTCGGTCGTTCCAGGCGACGCGCCTCGGTCCTGAAACCGGTAACTCGATGAGAGGCAGCAGAGTCCGCTTTGTTACGATCTCGAAGTGGTCATTTCGAACCGCGGTGTCGCTACGGTAGAGGAGTCGATTTTCTCGGCCCATGCCATGAGGTCACGAGATGCGGACAAGCCTCTAGACTGTCTTGGGGGCCTGATTAATAGTCGGGCCATGACCAATATCTTGTTCATTTGCGGTAAGGCCCGCAAAAGAAGCCCCACGGCAGCGGCAGTCGCCGCCGAGCGCCTCGGACAGCCGACCGATTTCGCCGGACTGAGCGCCGATGCGGACGAGCGCGTCGGGTCCGAGCAACTGGCTTGGGCCGATACAATAGCGGTCATGGAGAAGGCACAGCTGTCGCGTTTGAAACGCCAGTTGGGGCCGTCTCTAAACGGAAAGCGACTCGTCTGCCTGGACATTCCAGACAGTTTTGAATTCATGCAGCCAGAGCTTGTGGAACTTGTGACAGCGCGGCTGGGACGTATCCTTCGCTGAAGGTTTGGCGCCACCGTCCGCTATGCTCTGTCCAAGCGGCGGAAATGCGCCCCATTTCGGTCGTTCACGAGCTCAGAACCAAGTCCTGAAAGCGGCCATTCGATGTTCTGCGAACCAAGGTTCTAACAGGGTGGGAAGCGTGAAGTCGCCGCAAATGCGCCTAGGCTATGTCAATTTGCGGAAGCGGACATTCGTGCGACGGAGATGCACGTCGTGATGTTAGGCCGCCGCATAACCGATCCGAGCGCATTATCACTGATGCTGCGTTCGTCATGAACGACGGCAACGCGTATAGTTCGGAACTCTATAACATCTATGTGGTAAGGTAGCATAGAAAGCCAGATGCGCGCTTCACTTGCGATCAATTTTCTGCGAAGAAAGAGCAAGGACAGTGGGCTTGGAACTAACTATGTCGAATAAAGTTACGTTAAACGACGAATCTTTGGCCGGCTTCAGTCAGCCAGCCAAAGACCGCTTGCGTGCTGCAACAGTTGAATACTTAGAGGACCTAATATCCGAGTGCTACCGCCTCGAAGCAAGCATGAACTCAGATAACGGTCCCGCTGAAATAACTCAAGGTATGGTTAATGACGCGGTTGTTTTCAAGAAGCGATTACCGACCAAAAAGAAACAGAACTTTTGGAGGATCGCAACGCGAATCGCAGCATCCTTATTGCCATTATTGGTCGGATTCTTTTTCAATTCGGATAAATTGACTGAAGGCAACAATCTTGTGGTCTTTGCATTGCTTCTAGTCGCCACCGCCGTGGTTGTCACAGTGTCCGTTCTTATGGATGTGTAAGATGCCGCTTAGAGATTCAGATAATCTTAGAATGGCGCTATTTGAGCAAGTAATGCTCCAGAAAAAGCTGCGTAAGCGGTCTTCTGTGGAGATTATACTTAAATTTTATGCTTTTACGGGGGCGGTGACGGCTCTATTTGGGGTGTTATACGTTGCGTATATTCTGCTGGACATCAATCTCACTCGCGAAGTGCAAATGGGCTTGATAATAGCATTTTCAGGCGCGGTAATGTCCGTCGTGTCGTTGTTCGGGATATCCTATCTCAGAGACCGCACAAAGCGTCTTTCTCTTGAACAGTCTGACGAGATCATGAAGCTGGCGCTAATCAATGAGTGGGCGCAATTTGAGAATATCGCTCGATCTGTGTCGCATGTAAGCAAGGAGGATCCCGGATACTTTTCGATTCGCAACCTTCTTGAAAGCCTCAGAAAACAGGAGAAAATCGACGACAGTGATTTTCGCGCTCTGCTAACCGCGTTAGAATTGCGGAATAGGATTGTGCACGGAGTGGATGCCTATAGTATTGAAGCGTCAGAGGTCGACTATATTTCCACTCTCTTGAGAAAGATTGTTAACCGGCTTGAGGAAGTCAGTCCTTCTAAAGAAGCCGCATCATAATCCGGCATCGCATCGGTCGCGGAACAGCACCACCACATTCGGCATCGCGGTAACGCCGACCTTGCTTCAAGTTATCTTTTTTACTGCGACCGAACGTCCGGACAGCGGTCATTGTGCCAACTGAGACAATGGCAGCAATGTACGATCTGCCAACATTGCTGCACCAAAATGCAAGCGATTGATGAATTGCTTCAATGTGGCAGCTGCGACGCAGCATTTGACAAGGGGATGGAGTCCGCAAAAGGGCGCCGCACGCGGTGTAGGTCAATGTCCACTTTGCTGCTTGGCCATTCGGAAACCTGCCAGTCCTTAAGCGGCCAAATCCGGTCATGCCCGAGCAAAAGCAAAGCGGACTATGGCGTATGACCGGCGGTTGTGATGAAGGGCTATCCTACTTGGTAGGGCGTGCGAGAACCTTGGCCCGAAGCGCAACTGCACATCAAAAATCTATCTATCTGATAAAAAAGATATAGTGGGATTATTTGTGCGGCAATCGGCGGTGTTTGACGGGCCGACAGGGATTCGAACTTATTCGTAGAAAGAGTGTTATTGAGATAAAGGGCATCAGATCGTCACTTCTAGTGAGTGTCGGCCTCGTAGGCAGAGCGCGCCCCGCAACTATTGTTACATAAAAAGCCTCGTTGCTATCGCGACGGGGCTTTTATTGCCATCCTTGGCCCGCAGTATGATCGCGCCGAGCTCCCCGACGAGCTCGATCAGCGCCCCGTCAGGTTCGCGACATTCCGGCGATAAACGGCGCTCAGGCCGGGATGCCGACGCAACGGCTCCTCGTCCCCGAGGTTTGCAAGTTCGGCTTCGGTCGCGGTGCGGCGTTCTTCCAGTGCCGACATCTCCTCCTTCATGCTCGGGTGATACAGGCCGTCGGCCATGGCATCGACAATCCGGGTAATCGCCTGCCTGACCTTCGCCAGTTTGGCCTCTCTTCCCCGGCGCGCAGCAATGCCGGCCTGCCGAGCGGCGTTGTACTCCCGCTGATATTCCTCGACGAAGGCGGCGATGACGTCCGGATGGAGGAGCTTGTCACGCGACCCACCCAAGCCCCGGTCCTCCGGAAGCTAGCGTCGGATCATGCGGCGGTTGTTGCAGGTGCCCTTGTTGCGGGCGCTGGCGCAACCGTAGTGCAGGCCACCGACCAGGGTATAGGCCCCGCCGCAGCGCCCGTAGGCCAACAGGCCGGACAGGAGGCCGTCCATTTGGAATAATTAGCTAGACCAGCACCTTCATCATCTCTGTGCGTACCCTCAGATCAGGACTTCGACCTTCTCGAAACGCGTCACGTCGATCAGGCCGAGGTCGGAGATGCGCAGCTCGGGGATGACGACGAGGCCGAGCAGGGAGTGCTGCATGAAGGCATTGTTGAGCTTGCAGCCGCAGGCTTTCATTGCCGAAACCATCGCTTCGGCCTCCTTGGCGATCAGTTCGGCCCGCTTGTCGGACATTAGGCCGGCAATGGGCAGCTCGACGGTGGCGATCTCTCTGCCGTCGCGGAAGACGGTCACGCCGCCGCCGATCTCCGCCAGATGGTTGGCCGCCTTGGCCATGTCGTCCCTCGACGTGCCGACGACGATCATCTGATGGCTGTCGTGGGCGAAGGTCGAGGCGATGGCGCAAGCGGTGTCGTAGCCGAAGCCGGAAACGAACCCGTTGACCACGCCGCCGGTCGCCCTGTGACGCTCGACCAACGCGACCCGACAGATGTCCGCCGCCGTGTCCATCTCGACGACGCCGTTGCGAACCTTGAGTTCCGCTTCCAGCGCACGGGTCGGCGCCTGGTTCTCGATGATGCCGATGACGCGGGTGCGAACGGCGTCAATACCAGTTGGCGCGGCGACATCGAAGTCTGCCGCCGAGAGCTTGTGGCCGAGCTTCACGGTGTTCCTGGCAAAGGCCGGATAGGTTGCCGGCGGAATGTCGACGGCGAGGCGACCGTCGCGTGCCACGATCCGGCCGGCCGCCAGCACCACTTCGATCGGCAGGGCCGCAAGATCGGAACTGATGACGATATCGGCCCGGCGGCCCGGCGAGATGGAGCCGACGTCCCGTTCCATGCCGAAGTGCTGGGCGGTGTTGAGCGTTGCCATCTGAATGGCGGTGATCGGCTTCAGGCCTTCGGCGATGGCGTGGCGGATCACGCGGTTCATATGGCCTTCCTCGACCAGCGTCGCGGAATGGCAGTCGTCGGTGCAGAGGATGAAATTGCGCGGATCGAGGCCGTCTTCGGTCACGGCCTTGATCTGGGCGGCGACGTCATGCCAGGCCGATCCATAACGCAGCATGGCGCGCATGCCGCGACGGACCCTTTCGATGGCATCGATCCGGCGCGTTCCCTCGTGGTCGTCGGCAGGACCGCCGGCCACATAGGCGTGGAACATCGGCCCGAGGTCCGGCGAGGCATAGTGCCCGCCCACCGTCTTGCCGGCGGCCTGCGTGGCGCCGATCTCGCTCAGCATCTTCCTGTCGCCGAACGCGACACCTGGGAAGTTCATCATCTCGCCGAGGCCGCAGACCCGCGGCCAGGTCAGGGCTTCGCGAACGTCGTCGATGCTGATTTCGGCTCCGGCATTCTCGAGACCGGGGGCGGCCGGAACGCAGGACGGCACCTGCACCTGAACGTTGACCGGCAGGCCGGCCGCCTCGTCGTGCATCAGGCGAACGCCCTTGAGGCCGAGCACGTTGGCAATCTCGTGCGGGTCGATGAACATCAAGGTGGTGCCGTGCGGGATAACGGCCCGGGCGAATTCGGTGACGGTCAGCATGCCGCTTTCGACGTGCATATGGCCGTCGCAGAAACCGGGAACGAGATAGCGGCCGGCGGCATCGATCACCTCGGTTTCCGGGCCGATGGCGTAGCCGGCATCCGGTCCGACATAGGCGATGCGGCCGGCGGCGATGGCGATATCGGTATCGGCAATGATCTCGCCGGAATAGACGTTTACCCAGCGCCCTTTGCGGATGACCGTATCGGCCGGGCGGCGGCCCATGGCGACGTCGACGAGATGCGGAGCGGCTTCGCTCCAGCTCTGGATTGACATGGAGACCTCGGTTGTTCAGCGTCGAAGGAAGGGAATGCCGAGCCTTGCCGGCTGGCCGGAGCGCGTGCGCACGACGGCAAGCAGCAGGATCGAGGCGGCATAGGGAAGCATCAGGAAGAACTGATAGGGGATGGCGACACCCATGCCCTGCGCGTGGACGGCAAGGCTGTCGAGCACCGCGAAGACGATGACTGCGATCATCGTCCGGAACGGCCGCCAGTTGCCGGCGATCACCGCGACGATGGCAAGCCAGCCGCGCCCGCCGGAGATGTCCGGGCGAAACTCGTTGGCGAAAGCCAGCATCATGAAGCAGCCGCCGAGCGCTGTCAGTGCGGATCCGACAAGCAAGGCGCCATATTGCCGCTTGGCGACCGAAATGCCCTTGGCTTCTAGGAATTCGGGGTTCTCGCCGGCAGCTCGGCACTCGAGGCCTGGCCGTGTCCGGGCGAGGAAGACGGAAACCAGCGGCACTAGAAGCAAGGCGGCGTAGGTCAGCAGATGCTGGTTGAACAGGATCGGGCCGATGCCGGGGATTTCCGAGAGGAAGGGGATGGGCCAGCGATCGATGGTGGCATAGCCGGCCGGCTTGCCGCCGGCGGTGTAGCTGCGGAACAGGAACAGTGTCAGTCCGCTGGCCAAAAGGTTGAAGCCGAGGCCGGTGACGAAATGGTCGACTTTCAGGCTTACGGTGAGAAAACCGATGACCAGCCCCGCCGCGACGCCAGCCAGCATGGCCGCCCCGGCCGCCGTGATGGGGGAGCTCGTCTCGCACATGGCGACATAGGCGGCCAGGCAGCCGCAGAGCATGGTGCCTTCGACGCCCATGTTCCAGATGCCGGCCCGCTCGGTGAGGAGCTCGCCGAGCGCCGCTAGCAGAATTATGGTGGCGGCACCGACCGATGCGCTCAGGATCGACAGGAGGATGGCGGGCGTCAGGAGCTCAGCCATGGCGGCCGTCCTTGCGACCGAAGCGGAGCCGGTACCTCGTGAGTACGGCTGCCCCCAGCACGAACAGCAACAGGATGCCTTGCATGGCCGGGACCAGCGCCGAGGGAACGTCGGTCAGCACGCTCATGTAAAGCGCCCCATTGGCCATGGCGCCGAAGGCGAGGGCGGCAACCAGTGTTCCCCAGGGATTGAGCGCGCCGATCATGCCGACGATGATGCCGGTGTAGCCGAGACCGTTCAGCACTTCGGCCCGCAGGCGGAAATTGATGCCGAACACCTCCGAGACTCCGGCGAGCGCCGAAAGAGCACCGGAAATCGCCATGGCCATGACGATGGTGGTCGCCACCCGCACGCCCTTGTAGCGGAGGGCAACCGGGTTGAAGCCGAGCCCGCGCAGCTCGAAGCCCAGCGGCGTGCGCCCGATCACCAGGGCGACCGCCGCCGTTGCCAGCAGCGCCAGCGGCGCACCGAGATGCAGGCCGAAAAGCTCCGGCAAACGAAAGGTGTCGGCGATCAATGGCGTCTGATGGTAGGCCGTCGAGCCGGCTTCGATCCATGGGCCGCCCGCCAGGAGATAGGACAGGAGATAGACGATGATGTAATTGAGCATCATCGTCGAGATGATCTCGTTGACATCGAAACGCGTCTTGAGCACGGCGCAAAGGGCGGCGACGGCTGCGCCGCCGGCAACGGAGGCAAGCACGACGGCCGGCACCGCGACGATGGCCGGTGCGCCAGCCAGCTGCAGCGACATCCAGTAGCCGGCCATGGCGCCGGCGAATACCTGTCCCTCCTGGCCGATATTCCAGATGCCGGCCCGGAAGGCGACGACGGTGGCAAGGCCCGTGAAGACGAGCGGGATGGCGGCCGCCAGGCTTTGGCCGATCGCCTCGGCGTCGCCGAAGGCACCCTGCCAGAGCGCACCGAGGCCATCGGCAACATCGGCGCCGGTGATTGTGATCAGCACCACCGACGCCAGGAGGCCGGCGGCGATGGCCAGGAGATAGGCGATGGCCTGAGCGATCCAGCCGGCACTCTCGCGGCGCTCGAAGGCGATCATGCCGCCTCCCGCTTCTGGCCGGCCATCATCAGGCCGATCTCCTCGATACTGGTGGAGCGGGCATCGACGATGCCCATCAGACGCCCCTGGAACATGACGCCGATGCGATCGGAGAGGTTGAGAAGGTCTTCGAGCTCGGACGAGGCGAGGACCACCGCGCAACCGGCGGCGCGCTTCTCGATCAGACGATCATGGATATATTCGATCACGCCGACGTCGAGGCCGCGGGTCGGCTGGTTGGCCAGAAGCACCCGGCTCGCCGCCGCAAGCTCGCGAGCGAGCACGACGCGCTGGGCATTGCCGCCGGACAGTGCGCGGGCACGTGTCTCGGCCGAAGGCGCGGCGATCTGATAATCGGCGATGGCCACCGCCGCGGCGACCCGGATGGCGCCGCGGTTCAGGAAGTGTCCGTCGGCAAAGACGTCGCGATGGCTGCCGAGGGCGATGTTTTCGGCGATCGAGAAGTCGCCTACCAGTCCCTCGCTCAGGCGGTCTTCGGGAATATGGCCGACGCCGAGCTTCTGGATGCCATGCACGTCGAGATCGGCCAGCAGTTCACCGTCGATCAGAACGCGGCCGGACGAGAACGGCAGGACGCCGGCGATGGCCTCCATCAGCGGCTTCTGGCCGTTGCCGGCCACCCCGGCAAGGCCGAAGATTTCGCCCTCGGCGACGGAAAAGCTGATGTCGTCGAGGATCGGAGCACCACCGGGACGGCGGATGGTGACGTGCTCGACGTCGAGACAGGGGCGGCCCGGACGGGAACTGCCGCGATGCTTGCGCTCCACTTCCCGGCCGATCATCAGCCGCGTCAGCTCCTGGGGGGTGGTCTCCGACGTGGCGCGCTCGCCGACGACCCGACCTTGCCGGAGCACGACGACGCGGTCGGACCGCATCACCTCGGCGAGGGAATGGGAGATGAGGACGAGAGCGACGCCGGCCGTCTTCAACTCGTCGATGATGCGGAAAAGCTTGCGAGATTCCTGGAGATCGAGCGTCGCGGTCGGCTCGTCGAGAATGAGCACGGCGGCCTCGTGGTAGAGTGCCTTGAGCAGCTCCACCCATTGGCGCTCGCCGACCGTGAGATCGCCGACGCGGGCGTCCGGCCGGACGGAGATGCCGTAGCGCCGGCAAAGCGCCCGCAGCTTCTTTTCCGCCGCGCGGTAGTTCACGAACAGGCCGCGCTCGTGGCCGAGGACGATGTTCTCGAGCACCGTGAAATCGTCGACCAGCAGAAAATGCTGGTGCACCAGCGCGATGCCGGCGACAATGGCATCGGCCGCCGTCGAAAAGCGAACCGGCTCGCCGTTCAGCACGATTTCACCGCCGTCAGGTGAATGGAGGCCGGCAAGACACGCCGACAGCGTCGATTTTCCAGCGCCGTTTTCGCCGAACAGGCAGACAAGTTCGCCGGCTCCGACGTCGAAGCTGACCGCGTCGTTGGCGCGGACAGGACCGAATGTTTTGGTAAGGCCGCGAACCGAGAGCACGGGCTGGCGCTGCATCGTCATGTCCTGATGGAATGGGTGCCCGGCGCTGGCTCGTCGGGCACCTCCCTCTTCAGTCCGAGGCGGGAACCGCGAGGTCGACGGGGATGACCAGCTCCTTGGAGTTGATCTTGTCCTCGAGCGCCTTCACTTCGGTCTTCACCTCGGCCGGGATCTTGTCGTCGTAGGCATGGTAGCCGGAAAGGCTGCTGCCGCCTTCTGCTTGCGAGAACCAGCGCTCCTTGACGTTGCCCTCGTATGGCTTGCCATTGGCGGCATGGTCGTACCAGGCGTCGATCACCCACTTGAGGTCGGGCTCCCAGGAAATCAGCGAGGAGGCGACCACCGATGCCGGTGCCCGTTCGCCCTGGTCGACGTAGTTGCCGAAGCACTTGATGTTGGCCTTCTCGCAGGTCTCGAAGCTGCCGGCGAGCTGGAAGATCAGGTCGGCGCCAGCCGAGATCTGCGCATTGGTGAACTGCTCGGCCTTGGCCGGGTCGTACCAGCTCTCGATGAAGGCCACCTTGCGCTTGACGTCCGGGTTGACCGACTTGGCGCCGGCAAAGAAGGAATTGATCTGGTCGTTGACGTCCTCGGACGGAAACTGCCCGACCACGCCGACGGTATCCGATTTGGTCAGCCGGCCGGCGAGAACGCCGAGCAGGTACGACGGCTCGTGCACGCGCTTGTAGTCGTAGTAGACATTGCCGCCGAGCCCTTCGTTGCCGGAGCCGACCACGACGAACAGCACGTCCGGGTACTTGTCCTTCAACGCCTTGACCTGGTCGGAATAGGAACTGTGCGCCCAGATCACCTGGTACTTGCCCGACTTGGCGAGTAGTTCCATGGCGTCCTTGGCCTTCTCGCCCTCGACGCCGTCGACGTGCTTGGTGGCGATCTTGAGGCCGTGCGGCGCCTCCTTGGCGACGGTCTCGACGTCGCGCAGCAGCGTGGCATCCCAGTCGGCCTCGGGGCCGGTGGCGAGGATCATGCCGATGCCGAGCTCGGTCGGCGCTTCGGCCAGCGCGGTTCCACCGAGAAGGCCCAGCGAGGTGAGGGCCGCTGCCCCCAGTAAGGCGAGTTTCATGGTTCCGTTCCCCTTTTTTGCCGCCCCGGGGGCTGAAGCCGGCACCCGCGGCGGTTCCACTCAGATCTTTTCCAGTACCGGGTCGAACGCCTTCAGGCCGACGCAGTCGATGGCGCCGATGTCGGTGATCGCATATTCGGGAATGGCGGTGATCGACAGCACGAACATGTTCATGAACGGCCAGTCGAGCGTGCAGCCGGCGGCGCGGGCCGCCGCGTCGAGCGCGTCTTCCTTGACCGCCATTTCCTCGGGTTCGATGTCCGAGACGATGCCGCCGATCGGCAGTTCGAGGCCGACGACCACCTTGCCGTCCTCGACGAAGGCCTGGCCGCCGCCCTTCTCGATGATCCAGTTGATGGCCACCGCCATGTCGGCGGTGTTGGCCCCGATACAGACGATGTTGTTGTCATCCGGCGCCGTCGAAGTGGCCATGGCGCCGCGCTTGAGGCCAAAGCCCGATACGAAGGCCACGGGGCGGTTGGTGGTCTTGCCGTAGCGCTCGACCACCGTGACGTAGAGGATGTCCTGGGTGACATCGGGGGCGACGATGCCTTCGCGAACCTTCAGCACCGCATCACGCCGGTTGCGGACGAAGGGAACGTCGAGCGACATGTTCATGGCCAGCACCTTGACGGCGCCGGTGTCGGAGCGAACCTCGAGATCGGCCGCCGAAACCGGCTTGGCCTTGACGGTGTCGGTCAGGAATGCCGGGCGATGCGGCGGGACGAGCGTCTTCACCATCTTGCCGCCGCGCGCCACCAGCTCGCCCTTGGCGACGACTTCCTCGACCCGGAAGCTCTCGGGGCTATCGACGAGGAGAATGTCGGCCTGACGGCCGGGGGCGATCAGGCCGACCTTGTGATCGATGCGATAGGCGACGGCCGAATTGATGGTCGCCATCTGGATCGCTTCGATCGGCGAAACGCCCTCGGCGATCGCCATGCGAACCATGTTGTCGACATGGCCGCGCCTCAGAACGTCGGTGGCCACCACGTCGTCGGTGCAGAAGCTGACGCGATGGGAAGCCTTCGGCGCCAGCTTGGTCGCAACCTGGATGTTCTCCTTGAGAAAATGGCTGATGGAGCTTTCGCGCACCACGACGAACATGCCGTTGCGCAACTTCTCCAGCGTTTCCTCGACCGTGTAGCTCTCATGGTCGAGCCGGACGCCGGCGCTGACATAGGAAGCGAGCTTGTGCCCCCGGCACATCGGCGCGCAGCCGAACACCGGCAACTTGTTCTTCTGGGCGATTTCCAACGCCTCGAGAACATCCTCGTCCTCTTCCTGAATGAACTCGCGGACCGTTTCCCAAACGCCGACGCACTCCGGCCACTCCTGGGCGACGCGGTGGTCGGCCGGACTGAAATAATGACCGACGGTGGAGCGCGGCATCGTGTAGGGCGTCTTGCAGGGAGCGCCCCAGTGAATGGTCAGCGGACCGGCGTTGGCCTCGTCGAGAAAATGTCGCGATCCGTCGAGGCCGGCGACCACCAGGATCTGATCGAGACCGGAGACGATCGAGGTGGTGCCGAGGGGAACCACCAGCTTGGCGAAGCTGGTCACCGATAGCTTGGAGCACTCGACGTGGAGATGGCCGTCGATGAGACCCGGGGCGAGATAGCGTCCTTGGGCGTCGTGGATGACGGTGTCCGGCCCGATGCAATGGCTTACGTCGCCGATGGCGACAATATGCCCGTCCTTGATGGCGACGTCCGCCGGATAAATCTCCGCCGAGGCAACGTTGATAAGCTTGCCGTTGGTGATCGCCAGGTCCGATTTGACGCTGCCGTGTCCGGCGCGGATCCGTTGCTTGAGGCTCACGCTGGTCTCCCGATTTTCGCGGAGAATGCCGCGGGAGGGGCATACGGCTCAAGGCGGCAAACTTGTCTCCAAAATGAATACTTGTCTCAAATGAACCATGCTGATTGAGTGGGCAGGCAGTGCGGCCGGAAATTGCCTAGTTTCTGGCTATATTGGTCTGCTATTGGGCGGATTTTCCTGACATCGAGCAGGAAAGGTATCTGAAATGAAATTTTTCCCGGAGGAGCTCAGGTTTGTTTTCGGCCAGAGTCGCTACGCGGGCCGGGAGCGGTTTGGTCCACTGCACGGCTGCCAGATCGAGATGGTCCACATTCGCACGGGACAGGTCGAGGCCGTCATCGATGGTGTTGCTCTCGACATTGTTGCGCCGGCCATGCTTTTCGTCGCGGCCGCGCGGCAACTGGAATATCGTTACGGTGGAGACGACCTCTCCGATGTATTCTGGTGTCAGTGTCTGGGGCCGTCGATCGGCGAGGGGCTGGTTTCGACCCTCCGGTCTCACAACGGAGCGATGGTCGTATCCGAAGCAGCTTCGACGCTGTTCCGCTTGGGGGCCGAGCTGCCTCTCAGGATCAGTGACGGGATGCCGGATTTCGTCGCCAGTCTTGCCGAGACATTGGCGCAGGAGCTGATCGGCCGCCGGGGCGGTGGCGATCGTGCGCCGAAGGGCGAGAGCCGCGTCGCGGTAATCGGCCGGTATATCGAGGACAACCTCGAACAGGTTATCGGCATGCGGGAGCTCAGCGAAGCCTTCGCCCTGACGCCGCAGCACATCAACCGCCTGTTCCGCGCCGCCTACGGCGTCAATGCGCTTGATTACCTCTGGCATCTCAGAATCCGCCGAGGCGCGTTCATGCTGAGGCACACCGGCATGCCGATCAGTCAGATTGCCTATCGCAATGGCTTCAAGACGCCCAACCATTTCTCCCGGCTGATCCAACGGCAATACGGTCTCTCGCCCCGCAAGCTGCGCATGCGCGACTGGCTGGGCGAGACTTAAGCTGCCAACGCGTGGGCATTCCGTCGATCCTGGACGGCCCCGGTCGGTAGAAAGAAAATCTCGTCCGTGGAGGAGCGAAAGAGTGCTAGTTAGTCAACAAGCCGATAAAGGGTTATCTTGTCTTGGAATGATATTTAGCTAATCGGGTCACTTGGATACTCGTGCCGGTCTCAGTGTCGCTTTGATTAATTGTCGGGTATAGGCGTGTTTCGGGGCGCCGAACAACTGGTTGGGATGTCCCTGTTCGACAATTCGTCCGCGGTCGAGCACGGCGATCTCGTCGCAGAGGAAGTCCGCAACAGCGAGGTCGTGGCCGATGAACAGGCAACCAAGACCTGTCTGTACCTGAAGGTCCTTGATGAGGTTGAGGATCTGGGCCTGGGTCAGCACGTCGAGCGCCGAAACCGGTTCGTCGAGAATCAGAATCGACGGTTCCATCAGCAGCGCCCGCGCCAGGCCGATACGTTGCCGCTGGCCACCGGAGAGGTCGCGCGGCCGGCGTCGCAACAGGTCGGGCACAAGATCGACGGCCTCGAGCGCCGCCTTGATCCGGTCCGGACGCTCCGATGGAGCGATGCCGCGCAGGTAGAGCGGTTCGGACAGAATGGCTTCGACGCCGAGACGGGGATTGAGCGCGCCGGCGGCATCCTGAAACACCGGCTGGACGGCCCGGCGGAACTTCATGCGCGCCCGGCCGCGCAGGTTCGCCACATCGGTGCCGTCGAAAAGAACCGTGCCGCTCGTGGGAGCGAGCAGGCCGAGGGCGATCCGCGCCAGCGTCGACTTTCCCGCGCCGGATTCGCCGATCAGGCCGAGCGTTCGCCCTGGGCGGACGGTCATCGAGATGTCCTGCAACACCGTCCTCTGATTCCGGGCGCTCCCGAGCCAGGATCGCGGCGCGCCGTAGGATTTGCCGATGCCTTGCAGTTCAAGCATCGCGAGATCCTCCCGCCGCTGCCGCGCCCCAGTCCCGGGCAGCGGTCGGCAGGCGATGGCGCCGGTCTCCATGCCGGGGCTCGGCGTCATGGAGCGCTTGCGTGTAGGGATGGCGCTCTCCGTCGTCGCCGGGCCGGAAGCGGTCAACGGTGCGGCCGGCGCGCAGCACCACCACCTCGTCGCAGAAGCCGTTCACCAGCCGAAGGTTATGCGAGATCAGCAACACCGCGCGGCCGCGCTCGCGCGTCAGTCCATCGAGCAGGGCCATGATCGCCGCCTGGGTCGTCACGTCGAGCGCGGTCGTCGGCTCGTCGGCGATGATCAGTTCGGGGTCGCCGGCTATGGCTCGGCCGCAGTCAATCCCAGGGCCTCGGCAATGTTTGTGGCGGCCTCGAGGAGCGCGTCGACCTGGGCTTCGGCGTCGGCGCGCCGCATCCGTTCCTCGGGTCCGACGACGCTGATGCCCGCCACGGCGATGCCGGCCAGGCCGCGGATCGGCGCGGCGTGGGCGAGCACGCCGGGGCGCCACTCGCCGCAGGTCGTGGCGTAGCCGCGCGCACGGATCTCGGCAAGCTGATGCCGCAGGACGGTGGGACTGGTCACGGTGTTGTCGGTGTAGGCGACGAGGTTGGCGCAGATGCGGTCGATCGTTTCCTCGGAGGAGAAGGCCAGTTGGGCCTTGCCGGTTCCCGTGCAATAGAGCGGTGCCCGGTGCCCGACCTCGACGTGGGTGCGCACGGCATGCCGGCTTTCCACCTTGTCGATGTAGATCACCTCGTCGTCGACGATGGTGGACAGGTAGATCGATTCCCCGGTGGCCTTGGCCAGCGCCAGGAGATGCGGCGCCGCCGCCGCCCTGAGGTTGGACCTGCCGAAAAAGCGCGTGCCGAGCTCCCAGAGCTTCAGCGTCGGCTCGTAGGTGCGCGCCTGGGCGTCCTGGCGGACGTAGCGGCATTCCTCCAGGGTCTTCAGGAGCCGATGGGTGTTGCTTTTGGTCTGTCCGCAGGTCTGCGCCAGCGAGGTCAGCGTCGCCGGACCGTCGCTGAAGGCCAGAGCTTCGAGCAGCGTCAGCGCCTTGACGACGGTCGTCTCCATGTCTGCTTCTCCATCGGCGAATGCAAAGGCTCGCCCGCAATCCTGATACAGGCCTTCAATATGTGAAACAGGGCGGCCGATGCAACCCTTCCGTTAATGGCGGACCGCTACAGCCGCGCAGGGCGATTGCCACGCCGTCCTCGCCGGCTCAGATCGTTTCCGCCGCCTTATTTCACTCGGCGCCGGGATTTTAGCATGAGATTTCTGTTCCAAATAATGTGACGTAATATCTTGATTTGGAACATGAGACCGGATGCGGATCCTCGCATGCCGGATGTTTCGGGATCGCTTCGTGCCTACACACCACGTTTCTAGCGGCCATTTCGTTGCCGGGACGGAGAATGTCCTGTGCCGAAACTGATTGCCTTCCGCTGCCTGTCGGCGCTGGCGACGCTGGCGGTGGTGTCGGTCATCGTCTTCTGGATGGTCGAATGGCTGCCGGGCGATGCCGCGGAACGTCTTCTCGGTCGCGACGTCACGGCCGCCGGTCTCGCCGCGCTGCGGGACAAGCTGCAACTCGGCATCGCACCCTGGAGCCGGTACGGCCATTGGCTCGCCGGCGTTCTGTCCGGCGATCTCGGCACGTCCATAAGCTCGGGACGGCCGGTCGCCGATGTGCTCGCCGGACCCGCCGGCAACACGCTGCTGCTGACCGGCATCGTGCTCGTCCTCTACTTCCCGCTCAGTCTCGGCCTCGGCGTCTGGGCCGCGGTCCGCCAGGGCAGGCCTGTCGACCTCGCGGTGCAACTGTTCACGCTGATCGGCATGTGCCTGCCCGAATATGTCGTCGCCATCGCCCTGACCTCGGTGTTCGCCGTCAAGCTCGGCTGGCTGCCGCCGCTCGCCCTGATCGACCAAGCCCATACCTTTGGCGACCTCATCCGGACGCTGCTGCTGCCGACGGTGACGCTGACGGCCGCGATGACCGCCTATGCGGTGCGCATGATCCGCGAATGCCTGATCGACGTGCTGCGGTCGGGCTACGTCGACATGGCCCATCTCAAGGGAACGCCGCCGCGCCGCGTGCTGCTGCGGCACGCGCTTCCCAACGCGCTCGGCCCGGCGCTCAACGTCACGGCGCTCAACGTCGCCTGGCTGACCGGCGGCATCGTCGTCGTCGAGACCATCTTCAACTTTCCCGGCCTCGGCCGGCTGCTGGTCGACGCCATCAGCAATAAGGACGTGCCGGTCATCCTGTCGGTGTCGCTGCTGCTGACCGGCGTCTACATCTTCTGCAACCTCGTCGCCGACATCGGCTCGCTGGTCTTCAATCCGAAACTGCGGAGCGCTCGATGACCCTCCTTCTCTCCGCGGCGCCCCGGAATATCGGCCGGCGCCCGTCGCTGACCGGCGGCTTCGCCGCCCTGCTGCTCGCCGCCTTCTTCGCGATCGCCATCGCCGGTCCATGGCTCGTGCCGTTCGACCCGGCCGCCATCGGCGCCGGCATGCCGTTCGAGCCGCCATCGTGGCAGCATCCGTTCGGTACGGACAACTTCGGCCGCGACGTGTTCAGCCGGGTGGTCATCGGCACCCGGCAGGCCCTGGCGACCGGGCTCGCCGCCACCGGGCTCGCGGTGATCGTCGGCACGGCGCTCGGCCTGTGGCTCGCCCACCGGCGCGGCATCGTCGACGAGATCGTCGCCCGCATCCTCGATGTCCTGATCAGCATGCCGCCGCTGATCATGGCGCTGCTGGCCGTCAGCGTCTTCGGCAGCAACCCGGCGCTGGTGGTGCTGACGGTGGCGGTGCTGTTCGCCCCGCGCGTCGCCCGCGTCGTCCGGGCCGCCGCCCTCACCGTCGTCACCGAGGATTACGTCACGGCCGCCCTGCTGCGCGGCGAGACGACCCTCGCCATCGTCCTGCGCGAGCTGCTGCCCAATGTCGCCGGCACCGTCTTCGTCGAGTTCTCGATCCGCACCGGCTACGCCATCGTTATGATCGGTTCGTTGAGCTTCCTCGGTTTCGGCTCGCCGCCGCCCACTCCGGAATGGGGCCTGATGATCAACGAGGGCTATGCCGCCGTGAACGCCTCCTTCTGGCCGGTGCTGGCGCCGACGGCGGCCATGGCGCTGCTGGTCATCGCCGTCAATCTTTTCACCGACGACGTCTCCCGGCTGATCGGCCATTCCGGCCCGGTGGAGGCGCGGCGATGACGGCGCCGCTCATCGCCGTCGACGACCTGACGATCGACTATGGCCGGCAGCCGGCCGCTTGCCATCGGGCGGTCGACGGCGTCAGCTTCGATATCCGCCCCGGCGAGGTGCTCGGCCTGGCCGGCGAATCCGGCAGCGGCAAATCGACGGTCGCCTACGCGCTACTGGCCCGCCGGCGTCCGGGCAGCCGTATCGTCTCGGGCCGCATCCTGTTCGAGGGAGAGGATATCCTGCCGCTGCCGGAGCGGCAGGTGCGGCTGCTGCGCGGCGGCCGCATCGGCTTCGTGCCGCAGAATCCGGCCACCAGCCTGACGCCGAGCATGCCGGTCGGACGGCAGATCGTCGAGACGATCGAGATCCACGGCGTCGCCCGCGGCGCGGCGGCCCGGCGCCTTGCCGAGGATCTCCTGGCCCGCGTGCATCTGCCCGAGCCGCAGGCGCTCGCCCGGCGGTATCCGCACCAGCTGTCGGGCGGCCAGCAGCAGCGGGTGCTGATCGCCATGGCGCTCGCCTGTCGGCCGCGTCTTCTGGTCCTCGACGAACCGACCACCGGCCTCGACGTCACCACTCAGGCCCAGATCCTGACGCTGCTGGCCGATATCCGTGCCGAATTCGCCACCGCGATGCTTTACGTCAGCCACGACCTCGCCGCCCTCGGCCGGCTGGCCGACCGCATCGCCGTGATGAAGGACGGCCGTCTCGTCGAGATCGGACCGACGGCCTCGATCGTCGGGTCGCCCCGGCAGCCTTACACGCGGGTTCTGCTCGCCGCCCTGCCGGACCTCGACCGCCCTCCGGCCGGCGTGACGGACGACGCGGCGAAGCGTAACGGAGGCGAGGGGAAACCGCTGCTCGAGATCGACGGCCTGGTTGCCGCCTATCGGGGCGAGGGTCTGTCGGCGATCTGGCGGCGTCCGCCGCCGACGGTGCGCGACGTCTCCTTCTCCATCCGGCGGGGCGAGACCTTCGCGCTGATCGGTGAGAGCGGTTCGGGCAAGTCGACCATCGCCCGCGCCATTCTCGGCCTGACGCCACACCGCCGCGGCGGCGTCCGCTTCGATGGCCGGGATCTGCCGGCCGACGCCCGCCGCTGGCAGGGCGAATGGCGCCGCCGCATCCAGATCGTGTTCCAGAATCCCGATGCCTCGCTCAACCCGCGCCATTCCGTGGCGGCCATCCTCGGCCGGCCGCTCGAGCGCTTCTTCGGCCTGCGCGGCCGCGATCGGCGGCTCCGCGCCGCCGAACTGCTCGAAAGCGTTCGTCTCGATCCCGCCTTTCTCGACCGCCGCCCCGATCAGTTGAGCGGCGGCCAGCGCCAGCGCGTCGCCATCGCCCGGGCGCTGGCCGCCGAACCGGAAGTGCTGATCTGCGACGAGGTCCTGTCGGCGCTCGACGTATCGGTCCAGGCGGAAATACTGGCGCTGCTCAGGACGCTGCAGGCCGAGCGCCACCTCACCTATCTCTTTATTTCCCACGACCTTGCCGTCGTCCGCTGGTTCGCCCAGAGCGTTGGCGTTTTGCATCGGGGCGAATTCTGCGCGCTCGGCCCGGTCGAGGAGGTGTTCTCGCCGCCGCATCATCCCTACACCGCACGGCTGCTCGCCGCCGTGCCGCGCATTTCGGCGCCGGACGACAACGCCGGCCGGCCGGCGAAGGCCTGGTTCGGCGGACCGGCCAGAGCTTCCAGCACCGTTTGACCCGCGACCGCATCACAAGAAAGCCAGCGACACCATGCGCATCGATCCGACCAATGCCCGCACCACCATTGCCGCCTATGTCGGCGTGCCGCCCTACGGGCGGGGAATCACCCGCTTCCGCAAGGCGCAGGGCCTCAAGCACACCGCCTTCTATCCGATCATCGGCGCCGCCTCGCACGAGTTCAAGCTGCACAACAGCTACCTCAAGCCGGACCGCATCACCGATCCGCTCGAGGAATACTGGATCATGCGTCGCGTCGCCGGCCTCTGGGACGTCACCGGCGAGGAAGTCATCGAGCTGCGCGGACCGGACGCCTTTCAACTGGTCAACGAGCTGATCCCGCGCGATCTCGCGCGCACCGTCGATGGCCAGTGCCTCTATTCGGTTCTGACCTATGATTATGGCGGCCTCGTCGAGGACGGCATCGTAGTCCGCTGGTCGCCGGACCGCATCTGGTGGGTGGGCGGCCCCGGCTCGGCCGAACAGTGGATCTGGCAGAACGCCCGCGGCCGCAACGTCTCGGTGACCAGCTACAACGACGAGATCCACGTCGCCAGCCTGCAAGGGCCGAAGTCGCGGGAAATTCTACAGACGCTGACCAAGGCCGATCTTTCGAAGCTGGCCTTCTACCACGCTGTCGAGACCGAGGTGGCCGGCGTGCCGGTGCAGATCACCCGCACCGGCTACACCGCCGAGCTCGGCTACGACATTTACGTCACCATCGACAAGGCGCTGCGCCTGTTCGCCGATCTCTGGGAGGTCAGCCGCAAGGCCGGCGCCACATTGGCCGGCAGCCGGGCCCTCGGGCTCAGGCGCGTCGAGGCGGCCATTCTCAACTTCGGCCAGGACTTCGACTGGCAGCATACGCCGTTCGAGGCGGGCCTCGGCTGGATGGTCAACCGCCGCAAGGGCTTCTTCCATGGCCGTGACGCGCTGCTCGCCCCGGGCGCCGACACGCCGGCCCGCCACATCGGCGGCCTCCGGCTGGACGGCACCGACATCGCCCGCGAGGGCGACCCCGTGGAGATCGACGGCCGTCAGGTCGGCACGGTGACCTCGGCCAACTATTCGCCGGCTCTCGACGCCTCGATCGCCATCGCCTTCCTCGACCGGGACGTGGCGGCTCCAGGCCGTCGCCTGACGGTGCGCTTCGAGGACCGCGACGTGCCGGCCGAGACGGTGCCGATCCCCTTCTTCGACCCCGAGCGCAAGCTCTCCAAGGTGTGATCCGATGCCGGTCTCCGAGACTTTCTTCCCCGGACGCTTCGCGGGCAAACGGGCGCTGGTCACCGGCGGCGCCGGCGGCATGGGGCGTGCCGTCAGCCGGCGGCTCGCCCGGGAGGGCGCCGACGTCGTCATCGTCGACATCGATGCCGAGGCTGGCAGCCGCCTGGCCGGCGAATTGTCGGCGGCGGGCGGGCGCGCCAGCTTCGCCGCCGCCGACGTCAGCGATGCGGCGGCCGTTGCCTCCGCGATCGACGGCGCCGGCCCGTTGGACGTGCTGATCACCGTCGCCGGCGGCAGCGCGCCCGGCCTCGTCGCCGATCTGGAGCCCGCCGAATGGGAGCGGCTTTTCCGTCTCAACGTCGTCTCGACGGCGGCGGCCGTGCGCGCGGCGCTGCCGGGCATGCGACGGCGCGGGGGCGGCGCCATCGTCACCATGGCCTCGATCTCGGGGACGGCCGGCGATCCCGGCTGGGGCGCCTATAACGCCGCCAAGGCGGCGATCATCAACCTTACCCAGACCCTGGCCTGGGAGGAGGGGCGCCACGGCATCCGCGCCAACGCGGTCGCCCCCGGGCCGATCGCCTCGCCGCGCATGATCGCCACCATCGACGACGCCGAACAGCGCGCCTATCGCCGCCATTCGGCGCTCGGCCGGCTGGGCGCGCCGGAGGAAGCGGCGGCCGCCATCCTGTTTCTCGCCTCCGACGACGCCGCCTTCGTCACCGGTGCCACGCTGGTGGTCGACGGCGGCCTGACCGCCCGCACCGGCCAGCCGCTCGCCTTCGACGCGACCCTGGAGCACCTTTCTTGAGTTTCCCTCGCAAATCCTATGACGTCGTCATCGTCGGCGGCGGTCACAACGGTCTCGTCGCCGGCGCCTATCTGTCCCGCGCCGGCCTTTCGACGCTGGTGCTGGAACGCCGCCGGGTGATCGGCGGCGCCTCCGCCACCGAGGAGCTGTGGCCCGGCTTCCGCTTCAACACCGCCGCCCACCTGATGGGGCTGTTGCAGCCGAAGATCATCCTCGACCTCGAATTGCAGAAATTCGGCTACGAAGTGATCGAGCTGCCGCCGCAGGTGCATCCGCTCGCCGACGGCAGCCATTTCGTGCTGTGGTCGGACCGGCAGCGCTTCGCGGCCGAGCTCGGCCGCTACTCCCGGAAGGACGCCGCCGCCTATCCGGCCTTCGAGGCGACGCTCGACCGCATCGGCCGCGTCTTTCAGAAGCTGCTGTGGGAAATTCCCTTCGACCCGCGCTCCCTGCATCCGCTCGACCTGATCGACCGGCTGCGTTTCCTGTGGCGCCAGCGGGCCATCGCCCCGGTGTTCGCCGATCTCTACGAACTCCTGACCGCCAGCGCCTTCGACTATCTGAGCCGCCGCTTCGAATCCGAGGCGGCTCTCGCCGTCCTCGGCTACTATCCCGCCGCGGCCGCCGGCCAGACGGTGAGCATCCATACGCCCGGCACCGCCTATTATCTCCTGCGCGGCGCCGTGCGCGACAGCACCACCTCCGCCGGCTCGACCGGCGTGGTGCGCGGCGGCATGGGCTCGATCCCCGAGGCGATCGCCGCCTCCGGCCGTCGGTTCGGCCTGGAGGTTCGCACCGATGCCGAGGTGGCGTCGATCCTCGCCAGCAACGGCAGGGCGTCCGGCGTGGCGCTTGCCTCCGGCGAGGAGATCGGCGCGCGGGTGGTCGTCGCCAACGCCGCGGCCCGTTCCACCTTTCTCGATCTGGTCGACCCGTCCCTGCTGCCGGACGGTTTCCTCGACGAGATCCGGGTGTTCCGCGACACCGCCTCGTCGTTCAAGATCCACTGGGCGCTCGATCGCCTGCCGGCCTTCGATGGGTTCCCGGCCGACAGGGCGGGCTTTGCCTATCCCGTCCAGTTCCGCGTCGCGCCCAGCGTCGACTATGTGGAGGCGTCCTACACCGCGATGAAGGCGGGGCGGATTGCCGAGCGGCCCTATCTCACGGTGCTCACCCAGAGCGTCGCCGACCCGTCGCTGGCGCCGGAAGGCGGGCACGTCGTCTCGCTCTACGGCGGTCATGTGCCCTTCAAGCCGCAAGGCGGCTGGGACGAGGCGGGACGCCAGGCGATCCGGGCTGCCGCCCTCGGCGCGCTGGAAGAGCATGCGCCGGGCTTTTCCTCGGCGATCCTCCACGAGCAGATCCTCGCCCCCAGCGATTTCGAGGACATCTTCGGCCTGCCGGGCGGCAATCCGCATCACGCCGATGTCGACCTCGACCGTCTGTTCTTCCGCCGGCCGGCGCTGGGTTATGCCGACTATCGTTCGCCGGTGCCGGGCCTCTATCTCGCCAGCGCCTCGGTGCATCCCGGCGGCGGCGTCACCGGCGTGCCCGGACACAACGCCGCCCGCGTCATCCTCGCCGACCTCAAGCGCCGCCGGCGCTGACCCCCACGCCAACAGGAGAGACACCATGCCCATCGTCGAACGTATCGACCGCGACGGCCCGCCAACCGACCCGGAGGTCGCCCGCATCTTCACGGCGCTCACCGCCGAGGAGAGCCGCGTCACCAACATGAAGGCGACGCTGCTGCAGGCGTTGCCGGCCTTCGATGCCTTCAGCCACTGGAAGGACGTCAAGGCCGCCGTCCGGGCGCTGGTGGGCGAGCACGGCGTGTCGGTCTATTCCCACGCCATCTCCACCACCTCCGGCTGCCTCCTGTGCTCGACCTATTTCCGGCGCCTGCTCAAGAACGAGGGCATCGAGCCGGACGAGTGGCAGCCGGCGGGCGACGACGCGCTGCTCGTCGACCTGGGGGCGGTGGTGGGACAGGCGCAGCCGATCGGCGCCGAACTTTCCGGCCGCCTCAAGGCGCGTTTCGACGATGCGGCCATCGTCAACCTCGTCGCTTACGGCGCCACCATGCTGGCCACCAACGCCTTCAACACGGCGATCGGCATCCCGCTCGACGACTATCTCGAGCCCTACCGGGCGCCGCTCGCCGAGACGGCCTGAGGCATCCGTTTCGATGGAGTCCTGGAGCCGGTCAGACCGCCGTCTGCGGCCGTGGCCGGCTGCCGTCGGTATAGCGGCCGTAACGGAAGGGCGCCGGGTCGACGATCGGCGTCCTGCCGGTGACGAGATCGGCCGCCAGGCGGCCCGCCGCCGGACCGATGGCGAAGCCGTGGCCGGAAAAGCCGGTGGCGAGCGTCAGTCCCGGCAGCGTCTCGACGTTGGAGATCACCGGCAGCACGTCGGGCAGCACGTCGATCAGCCCGGCCCAGCGCGCCGCCTCGCGGAGCTCGGCGAAGGCCGGGTAGGCGCGGTCGAGCGCCCGCCGGGCGCGGCTGAGGAAGCGGCCGGTCGGAGGCGGCGCGTTTTCCCCGGCGCCGGCAAAGCGGGCGGCGGTGTTCCTCGCCCCGAGGTGGCGCGCCTCGGTGACGAAGCTGCGGCCGATCGAGAAGTGCAGGTCGCCGGCCGCCACCGGAATGGTCGGCAGGAAATCCGCGAAATAGCGAAAGCTGTCCGGAACGATCTCGTGCAGATTGTTGCCGTAGCCGATGGTGTAGCCGCCGTCGAGCCGCCGGTGGAACCCGAAGCCGGCGCCCCAGACGGCGATGTCGGAACGACCGGCGGCCGGCGGCGCCGCCTCCGTCCTGAGCACCGAGGCGATCACCTTCAACTGCGGCAGGCGAAGGCCGAGGCCGGCCAGGAAGCGGCCGGACCACGCGCCGCCGGCCAGCACCACGGCGTCGCAGGCGACCCGCCCTTGCGGCGTCACCACGGCATCGACCTTGCCGCCGGCCGTTTCGAGCCCTATGACCGGCGTGTGCTCGACGACCTTGCCGCCGAGACGGCGGACGGCGCGCAGCACCGCCGGCACCATGAGGCGCGGCTCGGCGACGCCGTCGCTCGGCGTGTAGAGGGCGCTCCGCCAGCGCCGGTTCGAGCCGGGCAGCAGCGTATCGACCTCGGCCGCGGAAATCAGGCGGGTATCGAGGCCAAAGGGTTCGGCGGCCCTGAGCCAGGCGCCGCGTGCCGCTTCCTCTTTCTCGTCGGCATTGAGATAGACGATGCCGGAGCGGCGGAAACCGCTCTCGCCGCCGATGCGGCGGTTCATGTCCTCCCACAGCGGCAGCGCGGCGATGGCCAGCGGCAGCTCGCGGATGTCGCGGTCCATCTTGCGGCACCAGCCCCAGCTGCGGCCGGACTGTTCGCCGGCGACGCGGCCCTTTTCGATGAGCAGCACCGGCACGCCATCCTCGGCCAGCGACAGCGCCGTCATGGCGCCGGCGATGCCGCCGCCGATCACCACCACCGACGTGCGGGCCGGCAATTCGTCGCCCCCGCCGAGGGAATCCACCGCAAAGCCCTGGGCCATCATGTCCGTCCTTTGGAAGTGCGCGCGAGGCGCGGGAAGCGATCGGCGCGGAAGGGCGCCGGATCGGCCGAAGGCGCAAGGCCGGCGACGAGATCGGCGGCGAGACGGCCGCCTCCGGGACCGATGCCGAAGCCGTGGCCGGAAAAGCCGGTGGCGACGAAGAGACCCGGCCATCCGGCGATGCCGGAGATCACCGGCAGGGCGTCCGGCGTCACGTCGATGTAGCCGGCCCAGGAGCCGGTGATGTCGATGCCGGAAAATTCCGGCAGGTCGATGCCGATGGCCTTGCCGGCGGCGGCGACGACCCGTCGATCGGGCGCCGGGTCGAGGACGCGGCTGCGCTCGAAGGGCGACACCTCGTCTTTCCGCCAGCGGCGCGCCGTCCGCAGCTCTTCGAAGAAGCGCCGGCCGAACCGCAGGCGCGGCCGGTCCGGGGACAGCAGATGCCGGCGATAGTCCCAGAGCAGCCGGAAGCTGTCCGGCACGATGTCGGCGGTGGTGGCGTTGGTCTCGGAAACGATCCAGCCGCCGTCGTCGCGCCTGCGGAATCCCCAGCCGGTGCCGGCCACCGAAACGGTGGGCGTGGCGCCGTGTGGTGCCGTGCGCACGACCGAAGCCAGCACTTTCAATTGCGGCAGGTCGATGCCGAGATTGCCGAGAAAGAGGCGCGACCAGGCTCCGGCGGCGACCAGCACGGCGTCGCAACCGATAGTGCCGTTTTCGGTGACCACCGCTGAAACGCGGCCGGCCGTCCGCTCGACGCCGCGGACGGCGCATCCGGTCAGGACGGCGGCGCCGGCTCGACGCGCCGCCAGGGCGATCTCCGGCGCCGCCCGCTCCGGCTCGGCGCCGCCGTCCTCGGGCGTGAAGAGGGCGCCCTGCCATTGGCGGCCGGCGTTGGGCAGCAGGCGCGCCACCTCGTCGCGTCCGATCAGCCGGCTGGCGAGGCCGTGCCGGCGGGCGTCGGCGAGCCATGCCTCGTAGACCGCGACATCGTCGGGCCGGCGGCCGATCAGGTACATGATGCCGGTGGTCCGGAAGCCGGTATCGGCGCCGCCGAGAGACGCCCGGTCGCGCCAGAGGCGCTGGGCGACGCCCATCAGCTCGAGTTCGGCCGGGTCGCGCAGCGTGAAACGGCACCAGCCCCAGTTCCGGCCCGACTGCTCGGCGCCGATCCATCCCTTTTCGACCAGCGCCACGCTGTGCCCCGCTTCGGCGAGAAACAGCGCCGCCGAGGCGCCGACGATGCCGCCGCCGACCACCACCACGTCGACGCGGGCCGGCGGCGCGCGGTCGCTGTCGACGCGGGCGAGATCGAAGGCGGCGGGCCAGGCCGCCTCAGCCATGACGTCCCCCCGCGAGATGCAGCACCTCGTCGGCGATGGCGGCGACAGCGGCGGTGTCCGGCACCGTGCCCTCGTCGAGCCGTCTTTCGACCCGTTCGCTGATCAGGCCGTGCAGCAACTGGCGCTTGAGGCCGGGAAGCCCCTCGGTGGCCGCCGCGATGGCGTCGTGCAGCCCGGCCGGCCAGCGCGCGTGGTAGGCCTCGCGAGCCGGGCCGAAGGAGAATTCCGGCGGCACCGTCCAGCCACGGCCGGCGGCGATCTCGCGGCGGCGGCGGGCCGTCGCCGCCTCGTCGATCTCTTCGGTGGCGTCGAGCACCACGCCGTAGACGTCGTTGGCGGTCTTCTCGGAAATGAAGCCGTTGAGGAGATCGTCGCGGACGAGGCGAGGCTCCCGGGCGAGCGGATCGCCGAAGCCGCCGCCGCCCTGGGTGCCGATCCTCAGCACGTCGCCGGGACCGAGTTCCAGGATGTCGATCTTGCCGATGTCGCGTTCGCGCCCGGTGCCCGGGTTGAGCGTCGTGAAGCCGGTGGTGCCCGGCTCGGCGCCCCGCCGCCCGGCCGGCGGGAAGATGTAGCGCTCCATGGCGCGCGAGGTGATCGTCGTATAGGGCGAGCGCGTTTCGAACTCGATGATGGTGCCGGTGCCGCCTCGCCAGCGGCCGGCGCCGCCCGAATCCTCGCGCAGGCCGTAGCGGCGGATGACGATGGCCGGCATCTCGCGCTCGATCATCTCGGTCGGCACGTTCCGCAGGAAGTTGAGGATGACCATGGTGCCGTCGACGCCGTCGGCCGTCGGCCGCGCCCCCGAGCCGCCGACGATCGGCTGGATGACGCTGACCTTGCTGCGGCCGGTCGAGAAATCCGGTACCGAGACCAGCAGGATCGAGCCCTGGCCGGAATCGGTGGCCGGCAATTCGTCCGGCACTGCCTGGGCTAGTGCGCCGATGGTGACGTCGCAGACCTTGTGCGAGGTGGAATAGCGGGCGCCGTAGGCGGCGCCCGGCTCGGGATTGAGAATGGAGCCCTTGGGAATCTTCACCTTCATCGGCCGGACGATGCCGGCGTTGTAGGCGATCTCCGGCTCCTGCGTGCACAACCAGTTGACGAGGCCGGTGATCAGCATCCAGTGGCCGTCCTTGCCATAGGTCGGCAGGTTGAGCGCGGCACGCACCTGCGGCGCCGTGCCGGCGAAGTCGAGCAGCATGCCGTCGCCGGCGATCGTCATGGCAAGGTTGACGCGGATGAGCCCGAGCCCGACCATGTCCGCCTCGATGAAGTCGGAGAACCGGTAGGTGCCGTCCGGCACGTGCTCGATCACCCGCCGCGCCTGCGCCTCGGCGTAGTCGAGCACCTCGTCGATGCCGCGCACGATGCGGTCGCGGCCATAGCGGCCGATCAGTTCCCGCACCCGCCGCTCGGCCGTGTTGAGGGCGGCGAGGCAGGCCTTCATGTCGCCCCAGTTCTGCTCGGGCGTGCGGGTGTTGATGAGGAAGGTGTCGAGGAAGACCTCGTCGAGCACGCCTTCGCGGAACAGCTTCTGCGGCGGGATGCGGATGCCTTCCTGGTAGACCTCGTAGCTCGATGGGGCTATCGAGCCGGCGGTCCGGCCGCCGACGTCGGTCATGTGGATGAAGCTCCACGCGTAGCAGACAAGTTCGCCCTCGTGGAACACCGGCTTCCACAGGAAGACGTCGGAGAGATGCGTGCACATGCCGCGCGTCGCCTCCGGATCGTTGGAGATGAAGACGTCGCCCTCCCTGACGTCGTGCGAGATGGCGGCGATGGCGTCGTCCATCGGCATGCCGATCATCATCAGCACGCCGGAGCGGCGGGGCGCCGCGAACACCTCGCCCTTGAGGCTGACGAGCGCGGCGCCGTAGTCCTGCGTCTCCTTGACGAAGACGGTGTGGGCGGTGCGGAACAGCGCCTGGGCCATTTCGTCGACCACCGCCTGGAAGCGGTTGCTCAGGATGGCGAGGCCGGCCTTGCCGTCGACGGCCGAATAGGGGCGCGATTGGCTCATGACGCGCGTTCTCCGATAAGGTTGCTCCAGGCGTCGACGCTCACCGTGAAGCCGGCGGGCACGTAGACGGTGGTGTCGTATTGTTCGACGATGGCCGGGCCGGCGAAGCTGTCGCCCGGGCGGAGATCGGCGCGCTGGAAGATCTGCGCCTCGGCCGCCGCGCCCTGTTCGTAGACCGCGCGGCGGGAGGACGGCGGCGGCGCGCCGCGCCGAGCCGGTTCCGGCCGCGCCGCGAGCTCGGGCCTTTTCGTGACGCCGACGATCTGGACGCGCGCCTCGAGAAGCCGCGCGGGGGCTTTCCGGTCGGCGTAGCCGTAGATGCGGGCATACTGCGCGTGAAAACTCTCGACCACCGTGGCGACGTCGAGCGGTCCGTCGGCAAGCAGCACGTTGACCTCGAAGGACTGGCCCTCGTAGCAGACGTCGACGGAGCGGAGCACCCGGACGTCGGATACCTCGACCTTTTCGTTTTCGAGCCAGGCCAGCGCCTCCGCCTCCAGCGCGGCGTAAAGTTCGCGCAGGCGCTCGTCGGCGAGCGTCGAGGCGCTTTCCCAGAGGCTGCGCACGAAGTCGGCCCTGAGGTCGGCGACGAGACAGCCGAGGGCGCAAAGGAGGCCGGGGGCCGGCGGCACGATGACGCGGCGGACATCGATCTCGCGCGCCAGCATGAAGATGTGGGTCGGGCCGGCCGCGCCGTAGGCGAGGAGAGAGAAGTCGGCCGCCTCGGCGCCGCGGCGGGCAAGCTGCGGCACGAGGCCGGCATAGATGTTGGCGGTCGCCACCTGCAGGATGGCGTCGGCCGCCTCGCGGAGGCTGACGCCGAGGCGATCGGCGATGGCGCCGACCGCCGCCGCGGCCTTGTCCGGATAGATCGGCATCTCGCCGCCGAGCAGCCCGGACGGCGGGCAGATGCCGAGCACCACATAGGCGTCGGTGACGGTGGCGCGCGTGCCGCCGCGGCCGTAGCTCGCCGGACCCGGCACGGCACCGGCACTTTCCGGACCGACTTTCAGGATGCCTTCCTGGTCGATCCAGGCGATGGAGCCGCCGCCGGCGCCGATCGCCGACACGTCGACGGCCGGCAGCACGACGGGAAAATCGCCAACCGTGTTCTCGTTGGAATAGGGCACCTCGCCGTCGATGACGGCCATGTCGACGCTGGTGCCGCCCATGTCGAGGGTGACGATGTGGTCGTCGCCGATCTGGCGGCCGATGAAGGCGGCGCCGATGACGCCCGACGCCGGGCCGGACAGCAGCGTATCGACCGGCCGGCTCGCCGCCGCCTCGACGCTCATGATGCCGCCGTTGGACTTGGTCGAGAACAGGCGGGCGGCAATGCCGAGCTCCGCCGCCCGCCGCGCCAGCGTCGCGAAGTAATTCAGCATGCGGCCGCCGATATAGGCGTTGATGACCGAGATCAGCGTCCGCTCGTACTCGCGCTGTTGCGGCCAGGTTTCGGCGGACGTGCAGACGTAGAGATCCGGTAGGGCCTCGGCGATCCAGGCCTTGGCCTGACGCTCGTGGCGGTCGTCGCGATAGGCATGCAGGAAGGCGACGGCGATGGTGCTGATGCCGGCCGCTGCCAGATCGCGCGCCGCCGCGACGATCTCCTCGCAGTCGAGAGGCGCGGTCTCGTGTCCCTCGGCGTCCAGGCGTCCGCCGACTTCGGCGACGTGGCGGCGCGGCACCAGCGGCACGGGGCGCGGTACCAAGAGGTCGTTGGCCTTCGGCAGGCGGAGACGGCGCAGCTCCAGAATGTCGCGAAAGCCGCGGGTGGTGATCAGGCCGACCTCGGCGCCGTTGCGCTCGAGCAGCGTGTTCACCGCCAGCGTCGTTCCGTGGGAAAAATAGCCTATGGCCGACGGGTCGACGCCGTCGTGGTCGCGGAACCGTTCGATACCGGCGAGGATGGCGTCTTCCGGCGGCCTGGTGGACGGTATCTTGGCAGATTTCAGGTCGCCGGTGGTTTCATCGAGAAGCAGCATGTCGGTGAAGGTGCCGCCGACGTCGATGCCCAGCCGGTAGCGCGGAGATGATTGAACCATGACCCTGAACGAAACTCCCAAATGCAACACAAGGCGCCATCCGGAAAACCGTCGGTCTTCCGGATGGCGTCTGGACGGCAGCGCCGGGGGCGCCCTCAGGCGCCGATGTCGACTTCGGAAAAGTCCTTCTGGTGGCCCTGCGGGTAGAGCTTGACGCCGCTCACGCCGGCGCTGGCGGCGGCCACCGAGTTGACGAACACCGGGATGATGACGCCGCCGTCCTCCTGCAGCAGCTTCTGGGCTTTTTGGTAGAGTTCGGCGCGCTTGGCGGCGTCGACGGTGCGGCGCGCCTCGTGAATGAGCCCGTCGAACTCCGGATTCTTCCAGTGCGTCTCGTTCCAGTCGGCGTCCGACAGGTAAGGCACCGACAGGGCGGCGTCGGCGTCGCGCCCGGACCAGGATGAAGAGATGAACGGCTTCTTCAGCCAGATGTTGCTCCAGTATTCGCTGTCCGGCGTGCGGGTGACCTTGACGCGGATGCCCGCCTCGGCGGCGAGACCTTGGTAGAGCGTCGCCAGCTCGACGAAGCCGGGCGTGGCGCCGGAGGTGAACAGTTCGAGGTCGATGCCGTCCGGATAGCCGGCCTCGGCCAGGAGTTGCTTGGCCCTCGCCACGTCGCGTTTGGGCGCCGGCTCGTCGAGCCCGTACTGGATCCAGGGGGCGACCGGGTTGTCGGCCGCCACCGTTCCATGGCCGCCGGCCACCAGCTTGAGAACGGCCTCCCGGTCGACCACCGCCTTGAGCGCTTGGCGGACCCGCACATCGTCGAACGGCTTGGTGTCGGTCCAGAAACTCAGCGTCATGACGAAGGGAGCGCGGACCTCAATGAGGTGAACGTCGGGGTTGCTCTCCAGCGTCTCGAGACCGATGCGCGGCAGGTCCCAGACGACGTGGACCTGGCCGGCGGCGATGGCGGCGATCCGGGCCGAGGGGTCGGGGATCGAGCGCAGCTCGACGGCGTCGACCTTCGGCAGGCCGGGGCGCCAGTAGGTGTCGTTCTTGACGAAGATAGCCGGCTCTTCGCCCGGCACATAGTGCTCGACCTTGAAGGGGCCGGTTCCGATGCCGGCGGTGCGCAACTGGTCCGTCGGCTGGCCTTCCTTGACGATGTAGGTGAAGCGGTTGACGAGATAGGAGGGGAATTCCACCACCGGGGTCTTCAGCGTGAATCGGACGGTGTAGTCGTCGACGGCTTCGACCTTGTCGCCGTCGATCGCCGACAACGACGGCGTACCGGGCGAGCCGGTGGCCGGATCGAGCAGGCGGCGGAAGGTGTAGACGACATGCCTGGCGGTGAAGGGCTCGCCGTCCTGGAACTTGACGTCCTGCCTGAGCTTGAACGTCCAGACGTCGGCGGTCTCGTTGGACTCCCAGGAAAGCGCCAGTTGCGGCTGCGGCGTGAAGGTGTCGTCCTGGATGACGAGGCGCTCGTAGACCAGGCTGACGCGGGCCGAATCCGGGTCGACGGCGCTGAAGGCCGGATCGAGCGTGCCCTTGGGCCCGTCGGCCTCGCCGGCGGCGATGCGCAGCGTCTTCCGGGCCGTCTGCGCCGAGACGGCGCCGAGGGTGGACCCGGCGATCAGCACCGAGGTGGCGGCCATGAATCCGCGGCGGGAGAGTTTCAGCACGTCTGTCATCTGGGAACCCCGTTTTAGAACTCGCGTCGGCATCGACCGGGCAGAGGGAGAAGCGCGGTGGATGCCAGTTCGTTCTAAATGCTATAATCCAATCTCATTTTCTGGAATTCCAAATATCTAGCGATTTTGTAGTTTATATGCCGGCATTTGGAGCCCGGGGAGCAATCTTTGCCAAAACGCCGCGCGACCGGCAGGCCGATCGGACCGGGCCATGCCGCGGCATGGCCGGCATCCGAATGTCGGAGCACCGGGATCAGGCAATGCGTGAACGCGGGGGAGACGCGCTGCGACGGGCTGACCCGCGCCGGGCGGCACCGTCGGCCGCAGGCGCCGCCGGCATGTTGCGGCGAGGATGGCTCGGATATGTCCGGGCGTCCGCCGCTTTAGGCCTATTCAAATAACCGCTCCTGTTGCGCCACCTTCAGTTTACTGCGGTTGCCCTCAGCGCGGCGTTGACCTCGGCGAGGCCGGCGTGCAACGTCCCGTAGGCGGCGAGGCGTCGCTTGTGCAGGGCATGGCGCCGCTCGTCCGGTTCGAACAGGCTGACCGGGCGCTCGACGGCGTCGACCGCCGCCTGCGGCGAGGCGTAGACGCCGGTCGCGATGCCGGCCAGCAGGGCGGCGCCCAGGCAGGAGGCGTCGAAGATCTGCTGACGGGCCAGGGGGCGGCCGATGATGTCGGCCTTGATCTGCATCCAGAGATCGGAGCGGGCACCACCGCCGACCACGGCGAACCGGGTGGGACTTACGCCCTCGGCGCCGAGGCGCGCGAGACTGAGCGCCTGTTCGTAGGTGACGCCTTCGAGTACCGCCTTGACGATGTCGGCGCGCCGGGCGTCGAACGACAGGCCGAGGATGGCGCCGAGCGCGTCGGCGTCGCCGTCGAGGCTGCCGCTGCCGGCGAAATGCGGCAGCACCATCAGCGGGCCGGGCTCCGGCGTCAGGCCGGCCAGCATCAGGTCGTAGGCATCGACGTTGCGCGCGGCGGCGGCCAGCCGCTCGTCGGCGCACAGCTCGTCGCGGCACCAGCGCAGCAGGCGGCCGCCGGTCTGGCTGCCGGTCATCGCCAGCAGAATGCCCGGAACGGCGTGCGGAATGACGGCGACGTTGAGCTTGCTGAGCGCCGGGTTGGGATGCCGCATCGCCAGCGCCAGCGCCTCGGTGGTGCCGAGGCCGTAGAAGCCGGTTCCCTCGGTGACGACGCCGGCCGCCAGGGCGGCGCAGGCCTGGTCGAAGCCGCCGGCCACCACTTCGACATCCGCCGGCAGGCCGGTCAAAGCGGCGCCGCGCCGGCCGAGCCGGCCGATGGAACTGCCGCCCGCCACCACGGCCGGCAGCTTGGCGGGATCGATGCCGGCCGCCTCGATCATCGTCTCGGACCAGGCGCCACGGTTGATGTCGTAGGCGAGGGTTCGGGCCGCCATGGTGGCGTCGATGGTCGGCTCGAGGCCGAGGCGCATCAGCACGTAGTCGCCGAAGCAGACGAACTTGTGGGTGCGGGCGTAGATGTCCGGGGTATTGCGGCGCCACCACATCACCTTGGGCAGGCTGTAATAGGCGGTGGCCGGCTGGCCGGTGATGGCATAGATGGCGGCGGCGCCGAGCCTGGCGCGCAGCAGGTCGATCTCGGCGGCGGCGCGCAGGTCGGCGCTGATGGCACCGCCGGCCAGCGGCAGACCGTCGCGGTCGACCGGCAGCACCGCTTCCCCGAGGGCCGATACGGCGAGCGCCGTCACGCCGGCGCCGGCGGTCGCCGTCGTCTCGCGGATCGCCGCCAGCACCTGCTGCCAGACCTGTTCCGGGTCGAGCTCCCAGAAACCCTCGCGCGGATTGGCGAGCGTGTATTCCCGCCGTGCCTGGGTGAGCGGCCGGCCGGCGGCGTCGAACACCACCGCCTTGCAGCCGGTGGTGCCGACGTCGATCCCGAGCAGCGACATGTCATATCCTCCCTGTCTCCGATGTCGGCCTCACATCTCCGACCGGCTGATGCGCTTCCTGTCGAGGGCCCGCTCGGCGGCCTCCACCATCTCGGCCTTCCACGGATGGCGGAGCGCCAGGCTGACGAACAGCACGTCGGCGATGGCTAACTGCGAAATGCGCGAGGAAATGGTCTCGGTCGGTCGGCCGGTGCTGCGCAGCGCCGACAACAGCGTCACGTCGGCGACGTGGGCCGCCGGCGAGGCGGCGAACGACGTTAGCACGATCGTCCGGAGCTTGTGGGCCTTGGCGATCTCCAGCGTCTCCACGAGATCGCGCGTGGTGCCGGAGTAGGAGATGCCGAACAACAGCGAGCCGGGCGGGGCGGTGGCGGCGATGGTGGCGACGATGTGCGGATCGAAGTCGTAGGAGGCGGCGATGCCGAGGCGCAAGAGGCGCTGGTAGATGTCGAGGGCGAGCGGCGCCGAGCTGCCGAAGCCGACCAGATGGATGTGGGTCGACGACAGCATCAGGTCGATGGCCCGGCGGATGGCCTCGGGATCGATCAGCTTCAGCGTGTCGGCCAGGATGTCGGCGTTGATGCGGATGACCTGCATGGCCAGCATGTCGATGTCGTCGGCGCTCGACGCCTCGAGCGGCACGTCGAGCCCGAGCAGGTCGGCATTGCGCCGCGTGCCGCGGCTCTCGGCCATGGCCATGCGGAATTCCTTGTAGCCGGCGTAGCCGAGCTCCTTGCAAAGACGCACCACCGTCGTCTGGCTGGCGCCTGCCGCTTCGGCGAAGTCGCCGATCGCCATCGACGGCACGTCCTCGCGCCGCTCGATGGCAAACTGGGCCAGCCGCTCGATGGCGGTCGAGGAGAAGGCGCTGATGGTCTGCAACCGGCTGATCGGATCGTCGGCGGAATGGGCGTTGTTCATAGGCTCTCGGTCTCCGGTCGTCGTGGTGGGAACATGGCGGCATAACGTACTGCTGTAAAGGATGAAAATACTCGAATTCCACAATCGTTGATAGACATTCGGCCATATGCGCCGTTTTGCTTGTCTGCGCCGTTTTTCCAAACTTGCAAAGAGTCGTATTGACGATATACATTCAAGTACGTAAGTTCCGTCAGCCGTTGGGAGGCGGCTGGACCGCCATCGCCTGCGGATCGAGGGAGGAAACAATGGGTATTTCGCTTTTCAAGACGGGTCTGCTGGCCTCGGCGCTGCTGTCGGTCGCGCTGACCACCGGACCGTCGTTGGCTGCCACCACCGTCCTCAACGTATGGGATCAGTTCTTCTCGGAAGAGCCGAACAAGCTGATGAACGAGTTCGTCGCCGAATTCCAGAAGGCCCACCCCGGCGTCGAGATCAAGCGCAACGTGCTCGACACGGACTCCATTCGCGCGACGCTGCCTGCGGCACTGACCGCCGGCCAGGGGCCGGATCTGTTCTACTACGACGCCGGCCCGGCGTTTCTCGGCCCGCTGGTCGAGGCCGGCCTGGTCGCCGATCTCACCCAGGAATATGCCGCACGCGGCTGGGACAAGTCGCTGGTCGACTGGCCGGTCGAGCGCGTCACCTACGGCAACAAGATCTGGGGCGTCCCCAACGAGATCGAATACACCAACGTCTACGTCGATCTCGCCGTGCTCGATCAACTCGGCATGAAGGACAAGCTGGTGGCCGACAAGGACCACCCCGAACTGCTGACGCTGAAGTCGCTCGACGACTTCAAGGCCATCCTCGAGGCATCCAAGGCCAAGGGCATCGTGCCGATCGCCTTCGGCAACCGCGACCCGGGCCGCGGCGGCCATCTGTTCTCCTACTTCCTGACGCTGACGGCCGGCAAGGACCTGGTCGACAAGATCCTGTTCGGCGACGGCCGCTGGGACGATCCCAAGGTCATCGATGCCTGGAAGCTTTACAAGGACTATTCCACCGCCGGCTATTATCCGCCGTCGCCCAACGCCATTTCCTATGACGAAGGCAACGCCCTGTTCTTCAACGGCGCGGCGGCCACCAACATCACCGGCACCTGGCTGGTCGGTGACATCATGGGCCAGGTGGCCGATCCTTCGAAGATCGACTTCTTCCTGCTGCCGTCGGTCTCGGCCGATCTGCCGCTCAGCGCCGCCGCCGGTATCGGCTCGACCTTCGCCGTTGCCGAGAAGTCGCCCAACAAGCAGCTGGCCCTCGACTTTCTCGACTTCATCATGAGCAAGGACGCCGGCAAGCGCTGGCTGAAGGAAGCCAACATCGTGCCGCCGATCAAGGACATCGACATCAAGGGGCTCGACCTGCCGCCGATGATGCAGCGCGTCGTCGAAGGAGCCACTCTGCCGCTCTCCTACAACCTCGACGTGGTCATGCCCGCCGAGTGGAACGACGCCATGAAGACCGGCACCCAGTCGCTGCTCGACGGGTCGTCGACGCCGGAAGACGTCGCCGCCAGGATGGAGCAGGCCTGGGAGAAGGCCAAGGCGGAAGGCCGTATCTGGAAGGCTCATTGATCTCCCCCTGAAGTGAGCCGACCCGGCGCGCCGGCAACTCCCCCTGCCGGCGCGCCGGAAACCGGAAGCCGGCCCGGACGGTCGGCGCGTCAACACCGGATGAGGCAGATGACCGAACGGCTCGACCAACAGTCGGCATCGGCGGCGCGGCGACGGGGCGGCGGCCGGCCGCTGGGAACGGCGATCCGATACCTGATATTCCTGGGACCGGCGGCGCTGCTTTACGTCCCCTTCGTCCTGAAACCGCTCATCGAAACCTTCGGTCTGTCGCTGTTCGCCTGGAACGGCGTGTCGGCCGAAAGGACCTTCGTCGGCCTCGCCAACTACGCGCGGGCGCTCGGCGACCCGATCTTCTGGATCTCGCTCAGGAACAACCTCTACTGGGTGGTGACCTCGATCGTGCTGCCGATGGCCACCGGCCTCGTCATCGCCGTGCTGCTGTCGGCCGTCAGGCGCGGCCAGCGCATCTACGCCGGCATCTTCTTCACGCCGGTCGTGCTCAACCTGATCATCGTTGGCCTGGTCTGGGGCATCATCTACAATCCGCTGATCGGCCCGCTCAATCGCCTGCTGCGCGCCGTCGGCCTCGGCTCGCTGGCCATCGGCTGGCTCGGCGACCGCTATGCGGCGACGCCGGCCATCATGGTGGCCGGCGCCTGGACCTTCTTCGGCTTCTGCGCCGTCATCTTCCTGCAGGGCCTCAGGACGCTTGACCGCGAACAGATCGAAGCGGCCACCATCGACGGCGCCGGACCGTTCCGCCGGTTCCGCAAGATCATCGTGCCGGCCCTGTCCGATCAGGTGACGCTCCTGATCGTGATGAGCATCATCGGCTCATTCAAGGTGTTCGACATCGTCTACGTCATGACCAAGGGCGGTCCCGACCACGCCAGCGAGGTGATCGCCACCTACATGTACTGGCAGTCGTTCATGAACGGCAGTCTCGGCTACGGCGCGGCGCTCGCCGTCATGCTGACGGCGGTCGTCGCCGGCGCCTCGCTCGCCATGATGGCCCTGAGGGAGCGCGACTGATGCGACGCCGGAAGACCCGCCACACGCTGATCCTGCACGGCGTCCTGATCGCCAGCGCCCTGCTGACCGTCTTTCCGCTTGGCCTGATCGCCCTGATGGCCTTCAAGACCAACCCGGAGATCTTCGCCAATCCTCTGGCCCTGCCGGGCGCGTGGCGCTGGCAGCAGATCGGCAAGGCCTGGACCGACGGCCATTTCGGTCCCTACTATCTCAACAGTTTGCAGGTGGCGGTACCGACCGTGCTGATGGTGGTCATCGCCTCGACGCTCGCCGCCTACGGCCTGGTGTTCGGCCGCCTGCCGGGCGCCCGCTACGCGCTGGCCGCCATCCTGCTCGGGCTGATCGTGCCGTTGCAGGCGATCATCGTGTCGTTGTTCCACGACCTCGGCGACATGGGCCTGCTCAACAGCCTGTGGGGCCTGTCGCTCGCCCAGGCGGCGGTCGGCCTGCCGTTCGGCATCTTCATGATGCGCTCGTTCTTTCTCGGCATTCCCAAGGACTTGATCGAGGCGGCGCGGCTCGACGGCGCCGGCGATGTGACGGTGCTGAGGCGCGTGGTGCTGCCGCTTGCCACCGCGCCGGCGCTGACGCTGGCGACGCTGCAGTTCATGTACTCGTGGAACGACTTCCTGCTGCCGCTGATCATCCTGCACGACCCGTCCCTGCGCACGGTGACGCTCGGTCTGTTCTACCTGCAGGGCGGCACCTACACCCTCAACTACACCATGATCAGCGCCGGCGTGCTGATCACCGCCGTGCCGATCATGGTCGTGTTCTTCCTGCTTCAGCGTCAGTTCATCGCCGGCGTGACGGCCGGAGCCGTGAAGTAGGCCGATCAGCGCCGTTCAAGAAGAGTGAGCAACGTCATTATGGAAGATCTGGACATCCGTCGCGCCATCATCGCCCATTGCCGGATGATGAACGCCAACGGCCTCAACCAGGGCACGGCCGGCAACATCAGCGTCCGCGTCGGCAACGCCATGCTGATCACCCCCACGTCGATCCCCTACGACGTCATGCAGCCGGAGGAGATCGCCGTGCTGCCGTTCGACGGCGAATACGGCGCCTACCAGGGCCCCCGACCGCCGTCCAGCGAGTGGCGCTTCCATTTCGATATCATGCTGTCGCGTCCGGACGTCAATTCGATCGTCCATTCCCATCCGCTCTACGGCACCAGTCTGGCCATCGCGCGCCGGCCGATCCCGGCCTGCCACTATATGATCGCCGCCTTCGGCGGCACCGACGTGCGGGTCGCCGACTACGCCACCTATGGCACCAAGGAGCTGTCGATCAACGCCCTAAAAGCGCTGGAGGGGCGCTCGGCCTGCCTGCTGGCCAACCATGGCGTGATCGCCACCGGTCATTCGCTGGCCGACGCCATGTGGCGGGCCATCGAACTCGAGAACATCGCCCACCAATACATCAACGCGCTGCAGATCGGCGGCCCGGTCATCCTGACCGACGCCCAGATCGAGGAAGTCGGCCGCAAGGGCTTCGCCAGCACCTACGGCAGCCACGGACGGGGCCAGTAGGCCGCAGCGGAGAGGACCGGATATGGCCAGTGTTGAGCTCCAGGGGATCGGCAAGCGCTTCGGCGAGCTGTCCGTCATCGCCGACCTCGATCTCAAGATCGACGAGGGAGAGTTCGTCGTTTTCGTCGGTCCGTCGGGGTGCGGCAAGTCGACGCTGCTCCGGATGATCGCCGGCCTCGAGGACGTCAGCGGCGGCCACCTGCGGATCGGCGGGCGCGAGGTCACCGACCTCGACCCGGCAAAGCGCGGCGTTGCCATGGTCTTCCAGTCCTACGCCCTCTATCCGCATATGAGCGTGCGCGACAACATGGGCTTCGCGCTGAGCATCGACGGTACGCCGGCCGGCGAGCGGGAGGAGCGGGTGATGGCGGCGGCCCGCATCCTCAAGATCGAGCACCTCGTCGATCGCCGGCCGGTCCACCTGTCGGGCGGCCAGCGCCAGCGCGTCGCCATCGGCCGGGCCATCGTCCGCGATCCCGAGGTATTTCTGTTCGACGAGCCGCTCTCCAACCTCGATGCGGCGCTACGCGGCGAAATGCGCATGGAACTGGCCCGGCTGCACCAGCGCCTCGGCGCCACCATGATCTACGTGACGCACGACCAGGTCGAGGCGATGACGCTGGCCGACCGGATCGTCGTGCTCGATCGCGGCCGCATTCAGCAGGTCGGCCACCCGATGGACATCTACGGCCGGCCCGACAACCTGTTCGTCGCCACCTTCATCGGTTCGCCGAAGATGAACGTCCTCGATGTCGTGGCCGGCGAGACGATGGGCGGGCTGCTCGCCCTGTCGCACCCCGACCTGCCGCCGCTGGCCCTCGCCGTCGACGGCCCCTCGATGGCTCAAGGCAGCCCCCTCAAGCTCGGCGTCCGGCCCAACGATCTCCGGTTCGACGTCGCGGAGGGCGGCATCGTCGTCAAGGTCGACTTCGTCGAGCGGCACGGCGACCAGACCATCGTCAACTGCGAGACGGAGAGCGGCCTGACGCTCAACGTCGCCATTCCCGGCAATGTCGATACCGCGCCCGGCAATACGCATCGTCTCGGTCTCGACTCCGCGCGCTGCCACCTGTTCGCCGACGATGGACGATTGATCAGCCGCCGGCCGGAAAGCAACCCTGCGAGAAGTCGGTGAGATCGGAAACTGAATAGATAGTTTTTATCAAATATATCTTGCATTAATCGGCGTTTATTCTGGTTTTCTTCCGTCGATATGCAGTCTATGAGGATTGATGTTGCCCCCAAGTTTTGTCTGATCCCGAGGTCGCGTTCGACCTTCCTAGACTCGCCGCTTTGGCATTCTGCAACGACGCTGGAAACATCGGTGCGCGACGCGTTACCGGCCGGGGCCTGCGTTAGCCCGCGGCGGATTTAGCGAAGCGTCAGAACGGCTGGGCGGCGATGAGAGCCTCGACCTCCGCCCGGGTTGGCGCGGCCTCGGACGAGCCGGCTTTAGTGCAGGCGAGCGCCCCGGCGGCGGCGGCGAAGCGGATGGCCCGTTCGACCGGCATGCCATCGGCGAAGGCGGTGGCGAGGCCGGCGTTGAAGCAGTCGCCGGCTGCCACCGTGTCGACGGCCTTGATGCGAAACGGCGGCACATGGCCGCGGAAACCGGCGCTTTCGACGTAGACGCCGCGAGCGCCGAGCTTGATGATGGCGATGGGAAGGCCGGTGTCGGCAAGGCGCCGCGCCGCGATGGCCGCCGCTTCGAGGTCGAGCGGGGCGACGCCGGTCAGCGCCTCGGTTTCGATCTCGTTGGGCGTCAGGGCGTCGAACAGGCGGATGGTTTCCGGCGGGAAGGGAAAGGTCGGCACCGGCGCCGGATCGAGAATGGCCATGGCGCCGGCCCGGCGGGCGAGTTCGAGCGCCTTGAGGGTGGCCGGGAACGGGTGCTCGAGCTGGGCGAGCAGCACCTTGAGCCCGGCAAAGCAGGGCGCGGCCGCTTCCACCTGCGCCTCGGACAGGCCGGTGTTGGCGCCGGGAACGACGGTGATGGCGTTCTCGCCTTTGCCGTCGACGTTGATCACCGCGACGCCGGTCGACCGGTCGGGGTCGACGGCGAGATGCTCGAGGCCGACACCGAGGCTGTCCAGGCGCTCATGGATGAAGTTGCCGAAGGAATCGGCGCCGACACGGCCGATGAAGCGCACCGGCTGGCCGAGCCGGGCGACGGCCACCGCCTGATTGGCGCCCTTGCCGCCCGGCACCATTTGGTAGCGATGGGCCGTGAGCGACTCGCCCGGCCGGGCCGCCCGGTCGGCGTAAGTGACGATATCGACGTTGACGGAACCGATGACGATGACGGACACGGCGGATCTCCGGAGGTCAAGGCATCCGCCCGGAGTTCACCGGGCTTTGGGGCAAGGCGGATGCAGAAGAAACAAAATTCTGGATCGGGGCTATCTTCGGTCAGGCGCGAGATTGAAGCGGACGTGAAGCACCAGCCAGCGGCAGATCATCACGGTGATCAGCAGCAGGCCCCAGACGGCGGTCGCGAGATGCTGGTTGGCGCCCAGGATGTTGAGGCCCGACGACAGCATCTGCAGGTCGATCAGCGCCACGAACACCGGCAGAGCCTTGCCGAAGCCGCCGTCGGGATGGACGCCGCCGAGGAAGCAGGCCAATACGGTGATCAGCAAGTAGGATTCGCCGTGACCGACGCGCACCGAGTTGAAGCGCGCCATCATGATGATGCCGGCGATGGCGCACATAACGCCCGACAGCGTGTAGACGAGAATGACCACCCGCCGGGTGTTGATGCCCGAATAACGGGTCGCCTCGATATTGGAGCCGATCATGTAGGTGCTGAAGCCGAGCCGGCTGCGGGTCAGCACGACATGCCAGGCGATGACGCAAAGGATGAACACCAGCATCGGCACCGGGATGCCGAGGATCGAGCCATGGCCGATCGGATGAACGAAGTCGGGAAAGCCCGACACGTCGCCGCCGCGGGTCAGGAACTCGCCGAGGCCGCGCAGGAAGATCATCATCGACAGCGACACCAGGATGGGATGCGCCCGGGTAAAGGCGATCACCAGCCCCATGATGAAACCGGCCAGCGCGCCGACGCCGATGGCCGCGACCACGGCGATGGCGAAGACCATCGGGCTGGCGTCGACGCCGCCGTTGGCGCGCAGAATCCAGGCGACGGTGAGGCCCGAGAGGTTGGCGGTAAACGTCACCGCCAGGTTGAAGCCGCCGGTGATGATCGGCATCAGCATGGCGAGCGTCAACAGGCCGAGCTCGGGTAGCTGGAAGGCGACCGACCCGAACGTGGCGCCGCTCAGGAACTGCGGCGAGGCCAGCGAGAAGGCGATGAGCACGGCCAGGAAGGCGAAGCCGGGGCCGGCCATGTCGCGGACGAACGGCGCATTGAGGCGTTGGAGGAGGGCGCTCATCTCGTGGTTCCCTGGTGACGCCGGAACGGCAGGAGGCGCTCGATCTGCGAGCTGGACAGGGTTATGGCGACCAGGATGATGGCGCCGACGATCATCTTGAAGGCGAACGGCGACACGCCCATCAAATTGAGGCCGTTCTGGGTGATCTGGGTCAGCATGACGCCGAGCACGCAGCCGAGCACGGTTCCCTTGCCGCCGCCGAGCCGTGCGCCGCCGAGTACCACGGCGGCGAGCACGTCGAGCTCGCGGCCGTAGAGGGCGTTCGGGACCACTTCCTGGGCGTAATGGGCCTGCACCAGGCCGGCGATGCCGGCCATCAGGCCGAGCCAGCCGAAGGCAAGAAATCGCATGAAGGCGATGTTGATGCCGAAGCGGCGAGCGCCCTCGGGGTTGTCGCCGAAGGCATAGAGCTGACGCCCGACGGTGGTGCGGGTGATCAGCGCCCATGTGGCGGCCACGCAGAGCACCATCACCAGCACCGGCAGCGAAATCTCGACCCAACTGCCATCGGCCATCTGACGCTCATAGAGCACGACCCGCGTCGTCAGCCAGTCTGGCAGATCGTAGATCGACACCCCCTTGGTGAAGAACATCAGGAAACCGAAGAAGATGTTGAAGGTCGAGATGGTCACGACGATCGAGGGTATGCCCAGCATCTGGATCAGCCCGGCATTGATCGAGCCGAGGGCAACGCCGATGCAGCCGGCGACGACAAGGCCGATCGCCCAGTTGCCGCCGCCGATCCAGCCGATGAACAGCGCGACGCCGTACTGCACCACCGACGCGGCGACGGCAAAGGAGATATCGATGCCGCCTGCGATCAGCACGACCAGGAGGCCAACGGCGAAGATGATGTTGACCGACGAGGTGTTGAGCAGATCGAAAGCGTTGCCGATGGTGAAATAGCGATCGGTTGCAAACGACAGGATCAGGCTGATCATCGCGATCACCACCAGGAGGGCGGTTTCGGTCGCGTGTGTCCGGAAGAACTTAGCCATAGACGGCCGCCTCGATGTCGTGAAGCGAATAGGTGCGCGGATCGTAGGAGCCGACGATGCGTCCCTGCGCCATGTGCAGAATGCGGTCGGCGTTGAAATAGACTTCCGGCACCTCGTCGGAAATCAGGATGATGGCGAGGCCGCTATCGGCGAGTTGCGCGACAATGTCGAAGATGCCGGCGCGCGCTCCAACGTCGACACCGACGGTCGGCGCGTCGAGGATGAGCAGGCGCGGCTCGGTGGCCAGCCACTTGGCGATGGCGACCCGCTGCTGGTTGCCACCCGACAGCGTCGAGATGGCGTCCTCGGGCCTGCCGATCTTGACGCCGAGGTCGGTGACCCACCTGTCGACGAGGTCGCGCTTGCGACCTGGCGACAGAAGACCGCCCGACAGGATTTTCCTCAGCGACGCGATGACCAGATTGTCGGCGATCGACTGGGCCTGGATAAGGCCGAGCGACAACCTGTCTTCGGAAAGATAGGCGATGCCGGCGTCGATGGCGGCGCGATTGGAGGAGAAGTGCACCGGCCGGCCGTCGAGGCGCACCGTTCCCGAAGCCGGTTTCAGCATGCCGAACAGCGTCATGGCAAGCTCCGTCCGGCCGGCGCCGAGCAGCCCGGTGATACCGAGCGTTTCGCCTTCGCGCAGCGTGAACGACACGTCGGAGAACTGACCCGGACGCGTGAGCTTGTCGACCTCGACGACGACGCGGCGGTCGTCGCGCGAGGCGGCGCGCACCTTGGCGTCGAAGGTACGGCCGGTCATCAGCTCGGTGATGCGGGACTGGGTCATGCCGGCGGTCGGATAGACGCCGACCAGGCGGCCGTCGCGAAGAACGGTGAGCCGGCTGGATATTTCCAGAACCTCGGCGAGACGGTGACTGACGAAGACCACCGCCACGCCGCTTGCCGCCAGGTTGCGAACGATGGCCAGCAGATTGTCGGTTTCCGACTGGGTGAGCGACGCCGTCGGCTCGTCCATGAACACCACGCGCGCCTCGCCGACCAGCGCCCGGGCGATGGCGACGATCTGGCGCTGGGCGATGGCGAACTGCTTGAGCGGCAAGTCGACGTCGAGGCTGACGCCCAGCCGGGCGAGCGCGTCGAGCGCGATCGACCTGATCCTGGCGTAGTCGACCAGCCTGACGCCGCGCCCGACCACCTCGGAAAAGGCGATGTTCTCGGCGACGCTCATCTCGGAAAACAGGGCGAGATCCTGCCAGATCACCTTGATGCCTCTGGCATGGGCGAAGACCGGCGACATGTGGGAATAGCGCTTGCCGTCGAACTCGATCTCGGCGCCATCGGCCGGCCGGTAGACGCCGGTGATGATCTTGATGAGCGTGCTCTTGCCGGAGCCGTTTTCGCCGGCGAGACAGTGGACCTCGCCGGCCCTCACCTCGAACGAAACGTCGCGCAGCGCGCGGACACCGCCGAAGGTGATATTGATATTGCGCAGTGCCAGGAGCGGCTTGTCGCCGGCTGGTTGGTCCATGGCTCACATCTCTTTGCCAATCGGCGGATCGGAAAACCGGGGCGACCCTCGTCGGCCCGGCGGCAGGTCTTGACGCGGCTCGGATGGGGGTTCCTTCCGGCGAACGCCGCCGGAAGGAACGTGACGAGACGGCCTCAGAGCCCCATGGCGGCGAGTTCGGCCACCGTATCCTTGTTGATGGACACCAGTTGGTCGACGATGATGTTGCGGTTCTCGAAGTCCGGATGGACGACGCCGAGCCCTTCGATGGTGTCGCCGTCCTTGATCTCCTCGCCCTTGATGAGCTTGTCGGCCAGCGTGATGAACACTTCGCCCGCCAGCTTCGGGTTCCACATGAAGCCGCCGCTCAGAGCGCCCGACATCAGGAGCTTCTGCCCCTGCCCGGGCGAGAACGGCCCGAGGACTTTCACCTTGCCGACACTGCGGCGCTCTTCGACGGCGCGGGCGGCGCCGATCGGCCCCTGGCTGCCGAAGCCCAGGAAGCCCTTGAGGTCCGGGTTCGCCGCCATCAGGTCGAGGGCGGTGCTGCGGCTCTTGTCCACATCCTCGGCCACGCCGTAGCGGTCGCCGATCAGCTTCATGTCGGGATGATTCGCCTTGATGTAGGCGATGGCGGCATCGGCCCAGGCGTTGTGCAGCGGCACGGTCAGCGAACCGACGAACACCGCATATCCGCCTTCGCCGCCCAGAAGATCCGCGAGCAGCTTGCCATAGGCTTCGCCGTAGCCCTGCGCCGAAGCGAGCTCGAAGTCCCAGTCGGCGCCCTTCTGACTCGGCGATTCATGGGTGATGACGATGATGCCTTGCTCGCGTGCCTTGTTCAGCACGGGCTCGAGCACCTTGGCATCGTTGGGAACCACGCCGATCACCTTGACGTTCTGGGCGATCAGGTCCTCGATGGCGCGCACCTGCAGCGCCGGATCGGCGCTGGTTGGCCCGATCATGAAGCCGTCGATCCCAAGCTCGGCGCTTTTTTCCTTGATTCCCGCTTCCATCGCGTTGAACCAGGGAATGCCGCCGATCTTGACGACGACGCCGACCTTGGCGGCATCGGCCGCCAGAGCCGCGAACGAAGAGGCAAGCACAAACGACGCCGCGACAGCGGCGGCAAGAAGCCGTTTCATGGGATCGTTTCCTCCAGTAGCGCGGCAGGTTTGCCGCCTGCCGCTGTCCGCCTCCCGGCCATGTGAGACTAAGGCGCTCGGACGCTTTGTTACGAACCACTGCCCTCCAGCAGTGGCGCCAGCGGTGCACAACGACGATTTTTATGTTGCGCAATCGATGGTGCAGGGACTATTGGCGAAAATCGAAATATCGTCAAGCCTGAATCGCGGGGGCTGGACTTAAGGAGAATGGCATGGCGCCCGACCCCAGGAAGAAGACGACGATTTACGATTTGTCCCAGCTATCGGGCGCCTCTCCGTCGACCGTAAGCGCCGTGCTCAACGGTTCCTGGCGCAAGCGGCGCATCAAGGAAAGCACCGCCGAGGAGATCCAGCGACTGGCGGAGGAGCACCAGTACAGCACCAACCGCCAGGCGAGCGGCCTCAGGCGCTCGCGTTCGGGGCTGATCGGGCTTCTTCTGCCGATCTACGACTTCCACCACTTCTCGTCGATCGCCCAGTCTTTTGAGCTCCGGGCCCGCCGGCGCGGCCTGTGCCCGATCGTCGTCTCCACCCACCGCGACCCGGCCGAGGAGCGGGCAAGCGCCGAACACCTGATTTCGTATTCCATCGACGCGCTGTTCGTTTGCGGCGCCGCCGATCCGGATGGCGTCCACGAGGTCTGCGAGGCGGCCGGCGTCCGACATATCAACCTCGATCTTTCCGGTACACGCGCCCCGTCGGTGGTCAGCGACAACTATGACGGCGGCCGGGTGCTGACCGAGGCGCTGATCGACGCCTTTCCCGCCGATGCGCCGCTGACGGTGGACGAACTGATGCTGATCGGCGGACGAGAGGACGAGGCGACGCGGGCCCGCGTCCGCGCCTTCCATGACGTCCGGTCCACTCGATTCGGACGGTCCGATGCCGATGCCGTCGACCTCACCGGCTACTCGGCCCGCAACGCCAAGCTGGCGTTCGAGCGCCATTATCAGGCGCGCGGCCGGCTGCCGCGGGCGGTGTTCATCAACTCGGCCATCAATTTCGAGGGCTTTCTGCGCTTCCTGACCGACCATCGCGGCGACGACTATTCCGGGCATGTGATTGGCTGCTTCGACTATGTTCCGTTCGCCTCTTTCCTGTCCTTCCCGGTGATCATGATTCGGCAGGACGCCGAAAGCATGGTCGCCACCGCCTTCGATATCCTGGACCGGCCGAGCGAGGCGCCTGTCGTTCATCTCATTCCTCCGCAACTGGTACCTCCGAGGACCGCCCTGACCGGCCCGCTCGACGAGATCCATTCTCCCGGCGACGATTTGCGTGACCGTTCGCTGTGAGAGGTCGATGACTCGGCCGTTGCCGTCGGCGCAATCGCCCCGAGACACGACGGCCGGGGCAATTAACCTGCCGGAAAAGCAGCGTGAATAAATCGGCCGACAAAGTTCTGCAGCAATGCCTGACGGCGACTTCCGGGCAGGACAGCAGGCTCTTTAGCCATAGGCAGGCTCTGTGCGGCAATGTCGCAGCGGGCTTCGGCCGGCACGCCGGCCTATGACCGAGCCGTTGGCACTAAGCTGGAGGCGACGCCCCATAGGTCATCTCTTTCGGTCGATCGACCCTCGGCCTCTCGTCTCCCCGTCGGCGCCCGCACGTGTCCGCAATCCCAGCCAGGCGACATCCAGCACGACATCCGCGATCTCCTCGCGTGATGGCCCGGGATGATCGAGCCACCATACCGCAATCGCGTGGAGGCCCTCCTTCAGGAACGCCGTCGCGCTCTCCAGGCGCCATGGCGCCTGATCCGGCATGAACTCGGCCAGCAGCGCGGCGATGCCGGCGGAGGCGCCGGCCTGGACCTCGCGCGACAGCCCTGACGCGATCGGGTCTCCGACCGGAACCGTCAGCAGCACCCGAGCGGCATCGGGCGATTGTTCGACGAATTCAAGGAAGGCGTCGACCGAGCGGCGGAATTTTTGCTCCGGGCTGCCGCGATCCAGTGCGATCGTCTTGCCTCTGGCGATCAGGCTGTCACGGATCGCCTCCAGCACCGCGAGAAAAAGCGCCTGCTTGGAGGGAAAATGATCGTAGAGCACCGGCTTGGTGATCTCCGCGCCCGCTGCGATGGCGTCCATCGTCGTGCCGTCATATCCGTCGCGTGCAAACGCGCTCACGGCCGCCGCGAGAATTCTGGCTCGTCTTTCTTCGGCGCTCAGGCGCTTGCGGGCCCTTGACATCATGAGGCAGGACGCTACCTACTCTGAAGTAGGTTAGCAAGCCGCGAGGTGAGCCATGCGCATTTTCGTTGCGGGTGCGACGGGCGCGGTTGGACGCCGCCTGGTTCCGCTTCTGGTCGATAGCGGGCACAGCGTGGCCGGCTTGACGCGAACGCCCGGCAAAACCGGCCTCTTGCGCGAACTCGGCGCCGACCCCGTGGTCGCCGACGCGCTCGATGAGAAAGCCATTCATGCCGCGGTTGCCGCCGCGCGCCCGGATGTCATCGTGCATCAACTCACCGATTTGAAGGGTTCATCGGACCTGCGCAAATTCGACCGCGCCTTCGCCGGCAGCAACCGGCTGCGCTCGGCCGGAACCGACCATCTCCTCGCGGCCGCCCGCGCCTGCGGCGTGAAGCGGATCGTCGCGCAGAGCTTCTGCGGTTGGCCTTACGCCCGGATCGGCGGATACGTGAAATCGGAAGACGATCCGCTCGACCGGCATCCGCCCCGTGAGCTCCGCCGGACGCTCGACGCGATCCGCCATCTCGAGCGCGCCGTTACGGCAACGCCGGGTCTGGTCGGCGTCGCGCTGCGCTATGGCGGATTTTATGGCCCAGGCACCGGCGTCTTCGATCCGGCGATGATCGAACGGATCCGCAAGCGCCGCATGCCTCTGATTGGCGGTGGTACGGCCTGGTGGTCGTTCCTGCATATCGACGATGCCGCGGCTGCGACCGCGCTCGCGGTCGAGCGAGGCGAGGGCATCTACAACATTGTCGACGACGATCCCGCTGCGGTGCATGACTGGCTCACCGAGCTCGCGGCAATGCTGGGCGCAAAACAGCCGTTCCGCGTCCCCGCATGGCTTGGCCGCCTGGCGGCCGGCGAGCATATCGTCGTCATGATGACGGAGTCGCGGGCGGGATCGAACGCCAAGGCCAAGCGGGAACTCGGGTGGGTACCGCGCCATCCTTCGTGGCGGCAGGGCTTTTCCGAAATCATCCAGAATGAAGCGCGGCCGGCCGCATAAATAAAATCGCCCATCGTCGGAATGCCCGGGAAGGCATGAGTTCCGGACGACACGGCTTCGACGCCGCTAGAGCAATTTCAGCAAAAGCGGGAACCGGTTTTGCGTCCGAAATGCTCCAGCGCCGCCCATGCCATTCGTCAGTTGTTCGGTGGCGACCGTGTGGCCGCCACCATCCTGTTACATGCAGTCCGCCTTGTACTCGTACTTTTCCGCGGACGCGGTATCGCCGGCCTTGATGCTGACGATGTCGGTCATGGTGATCTTGGGCAGGCTCTCGCCCTTGATCAGCTTGGCGGCGATTTCCATCGCCACCTCGCCCTCCTGTTTGGGATCCTGGGCGATCAGGGCCTGGATCGTGCCGTTCTTGAAGGCGTTGACCTCGGCCGTGGCGGCGTCGTAGGCGATCACCTTGACCCGGCCGGCCGCTCCGGCCTGACGCAGGCCGGTGATGGCGCCGATGGCGCCCTGATCGTTGGTCGAGAAGATGCCGGCGAGGTCGGGATGCGCCGACAGCGTCGAGGTGACGATCTCCGCCGCCTTCTGCGGGTCGTCGCTTTGATATTGCGGACCGAGATATTCGATGCCGGAATAGGTCTTGATCTGCTCCTCGAACCCGGTGACGCGGGCGTCCTGCGCCGCCGAGCCGGGAGGCTGGGTGATCACCAGCACCTTGCCCTTGCCGCCGAGCAAGTCGTTCATGTCGACTGCTGCCATTTTGCCGCCCGCCTCGTTGTCGGTGAGAATCTGCGTCTCGACGAAGGAGGTATCGTTGATCGTCTGGTCGACGGTGACCACCTTCGTGCCGCGGTCGGCGAGTTCCTTCATCGGTGCGACGAGGGCCTGGGTGTCGGTCGGCACGATGACGGCGACGTCCGGCTTGGTGGCGGTCACGGCATTGACCACCGGGATCTGGCTGTCGGCGGCGAACTGGTCGGGGGCGGACACGTGGAGCGTCAGGCCGAGCTCCTTCGCCTTGGCCTCGGCGCCGCACTGCAGCGCCTGATAGAACGGGCTGCCCTTGACGCCGAGCACCAGGGCGACGTTGCCCTCGGCGCTCGCGGCGGCGGTAAGGCTGAGAACGACGGCAATTGCCGAGGCGGATGCGAATAGCGGCTTGTTTTTCATTTCTTTTTTCCCTCTGGTTGAAGTCTTGTCTTCACCCGCGCTCCTGTGCGCGGCGCTTGAGCTGATCGACCCAGACGGCGACGATCAGCACCGCCCCCATGGCCACGGTCTGCCAGAAGGGCGGAATGCCGAGGATGACGAACCCGTTGAGCAGGATGATCGGGATGAACACGCCAATGACCGTGCCGGCGATGCTGCCGACGCCGCCGAACAGGCTGGTGCCGCCGAGCACGACCGCCGAGATAGTCGTGAGGTTGTCCATGCCGTGCCCGCCGATGGTCGTCGTGGAGAAGCGGGCGTTGGACATCACGGCGCCGACGCCGGCCAGGGCGCCGGAGATCATGTAGATGGCGATCATGTAGGCGCGCACGTTGATGCCGGCGCGCCGGGCGGCCTCGGCGTTGGAGCCGATGGCGAAGACGCGTGTTCCGAAGCGGGTGAGATGGAGGACGACCGCGGCCCCTGCGGTCACCACGACCGCGATGACCACCAGCGTCGGTACGCCGGCGATCGATCCGGCGCCGACGTGGGCGACGAGGCGCTCGGGCATGGCACGAACGTCGACGCCACCGGTGATGATCTGGGCGAGGCCCAGCGCCATGCCGAAGGTGCCGAGCGTGACGATCAGGGCCGGGATACGGGCAACGGCGACCAGCCAGCCGCTCACCGCGCCCCAGGCCATGCCGGCGGCGACGGCGACGAGGCTGCCGATGCCGATCACCAGCCAGCTCGCGTCGGTCGTGCCGAAAGTGGTGCCGGCGGCCCCGGCCAGCCAAAGCATGGTCTTGGCCGAGAGCACCGAGGCGAACACCAGCACGGCGCCGATCGCCAGGTCGATGCCGGCGGTGACGATGACGAAGGTCTGGCCGATGGACAGCACCAGCAGGATGGCGGCGTTGATGGTGAGCTGCGACAGGTTATAGGCGGAGCCGAACTGCATCGGCCTCAACGCGGCGAAAAGGGCGATCAGGAAGATCAGCAGCAGGAAGATCCAGCCGCCGCCGAAGAGGCGCGTCAGGCGCTCGCGGCGGGTTTCGGCGTCGTCCTCGCGATCCGGCTCGGTGGTCGTGCTCATGAGGGGCTCCGTGCTGTGGGGGTTCCCGCCGTCATGGCGGCGATCAGCCGGTCGACGTCGACGTCCCCGGCGTGGAACTCCGCGACGTTCTCGCCGAGACGCAACACGACGATGCGGTCGGCGACCTCGATGACCTGCGGCATGTTGTGGCTGATCAGGACGACGGAGATGCCGGCCTGCTTCACCTGGCGGATGAGCTCGATCACCCGCGCCGTCTGGACGACGCCGAGGGCGGCGGTCGGCTCGTCCATGAAGATGACCTTGTCGGCCCACATGGCGGCGCGGCTGATCGCCACCGATTGGCGCTGACCACCCGACAGCGAGGACACCGGCGCCTTGTTCGAGCGGAGCCGGACGCCGAGGCGGGCGAATTGCTCGGTGGCGCGGCGGCGCATCTCGGCGCGGTCGAGAAAGCCGAGGCGGCCGGCAAGTCCGCGCCGCATCAGCTCGTTGCCGAGGAAGATGTTGTCGGCGGGGCTGAGGTCGGGGGCGAGCGCCAGATCCTGATAGACCGTGGCGATGCCGTGGCGCTGGGCCTCGGCGGGGGAGGCGAAGACGACCGGCCGGCCCTCGACGCTGATCGTGCCGGCGCTCGGCGCGTCGGCGCCCGACAGGATCTTGACCAGGGTCGACTTGCCGGCGCCGTTATCGCCGACCAGCGCGCAGATCTCGCCGGCATGGACGGCGAAATCGACGCCGCGCAGCACGTGCGCGTGGCCGAAGCGCTTGTGGATGCCCCTGGCTTCCAGAAGCGGCGCGTCCATCACGAGGCCTCGGGAAGCGGGAGGCCGACGTTGTTCGAGAAGGCGAACAGCTCGTTGTAGCCGGCTGCCGTCAGTCTGGCCCAGTGGTCGAAGGCGGCTTCCGGGCTCGGAAAGCGCCAGATGTCGACGGTCTGGAAGTCGTGCTGGCCGCGGATGTGGTAGCGACCGACCCTTTCGCCTCCGGCGGCGACGGACGCCGCTTCCACCTCGGCCCAGCGGGCGTCGAGCGCGCTCTTCTCGGCGGCGTCGAGCCTGTACCATTGGGGGCGCGGACGCGCATAGTGGATCCAGATGCTTTCGGACATAGCGGGGCTACCTTGCAAGCAGTTCGCGGATCGGGCGGACGCGGCCGATCACGTGTCGGGAGGTGGTGAAGACGAAATCGGCAACCGCCTCATGGCCGGTGATCGCCGTGTCGATCGCCTCGGGGGAGGGGGCGAGCCAGGCGCCGAGGTGGTGCCAGCCGTGCGCCCAGTCGAGCCGGTGGCGGCCGGCGATGTCGATGTCGAGCGCGAGGTCGCCCTTGAAGGCGATGTCGCATTCGGCGTCATAGGCGGCGCGTTCGTCGGGCGTCGCCGCCGCCCAGTTGTCGTTCCATTCCCAGAAGGCGAGAAAGCCCCAGTCGCGCGGCCGGTCGCCGCCCGTTCCATGCACGGCGGCGAACTCGCGCGGGCCGATCATCCATTCGGTGGCGAACAGCCGCTCCCAGCCCGCCCTTTCCAGGCGGATCGTGCCTTCGATGGCGGCGGAAAGGCTTGGCGCCTCGAACACGCCGGCCATGTCGTAGGGATGGGCGAAGCCGGCATCGAGCGCTTCGGCCTCGGCGGAGCCGCCCGGATCGATCATGGCCCGGATGGACAGATGCCAGCCCTCCTCGCCGAGTTGCCGTAGCGTGGCATCGACCGCCCGGCGTTCGGCCTCGCCGAAGATGTCGGCGGTGTCGCCGTGACGGCGGCAGAGGAAGACCACGGCGGTGCGCCCGGCGGTGCCGGCCGACGAGAAGACGTCGGTTTCTCCGGTCAGAAGCGTCATGACGACCTCGTTTTCCGCACGGCGTTCATCAGCCGCTCGACCCGGCGCGGATCGACCGGATTCCACCAGCGGCCGTCGTGCTTCAGCCACTGGCCGACGATCGCCCCGTCGGCGACGGCGAACAGGTCCGGCACCTGTTCGGGGGCGAGACCGGAGCCGACGACGACCGGCAGGTTGGTGCCGGCGCGCACCTCGCGCACCTCGGCCGGCTGGGTGGGGTTGCCGGTGCGGGTGCCGGTGGCGATCAGGATGTCGGCGTCGAACCATTCGGCGTCGGTGGCCTGCTCGGCGATGCTGCGGTCGGCGGTGATGGCGTGGGCGCCGAACTTGACGTGCACGTCGGCGAAGATGGCGACGTCGCGGGCGCCGATCATCGACCGGTAGCGCAAGGCCTGCGGCGCCGGGCCGTTGAGGAAGCCCTCGTTGGCGACATAGGCGTTGACCCACTGGTTGACGCGGACCCAGCGGGCGCCGACCGCCTTGGCGATGGCCAGCGCCGGGATAGCGCCGTTGGCGACGCAGGTGATGCCGATCGGCGTGTCGACCGCGTTGCGGACCTCGATGCAGGCGGCGGTCAGCGCCGCCACCGTTTCCGGGCCGATGTCGTCGGGGCGGGCGAACGGCAGGTCGCTGGCGTTCTCGACGATGATGCCGTCGATGCCGCCGGCGGCGAGCGTCCGGGCGTCCTCGGCGGCGGCGGCGTAGATCTCGCGCACCGGCTGTCCGTCGTAGCGCGGCGCGCCGGGCAGCGGCTTCAGGTGGATGACGCCGATGACCGGCTTGCGAACCGGGAACAGGGCTTCGAGCGCGTTGCCCTTGTCGGGCAGGACCAATGGGGCAGTCATGTTTCCTCTACGTCTGGGAACGGCCGGCCGCCGCCTTGTCGCGGAAGGCGGCCACTTGGAGTCGGGTTGGATAGGAGGACTGGGCGCCCAGCCCGAGACAGCTCAGCGTCGCCGCCGTCACGGCGGCGGCCAGGGCTTCGCGCGGCGGCGAGCCGGCCAGTCGCTCGCCGACGTACCAGCCGGCGAGGCAGTCGCCGGCGCCGGTGGTGTCGACGGGCCGGCCGATGACCGGCGCGGGGATGGACACGGCCGTCCCGGCGGTCACCAGCTCGGCGCCATCGCGGCCACGGGTGCGGATGACGCTGCGCACGCCAAGGGCCAGCAGGCGCGCGGCACCGTCGCCGCCGAGGGCGGCATCGGCACGATCGTTGAGGAACAGCGCTTCGGCGCCGTCGAGCAGCGGCAGCAGGGTGTCGATGCCGGCGGCGAACGACGCCGGCTCGAGATCGAGCGACCAGGCGATGCCGGCGGCGCGGCAGCGGGCGACCAGACGCTCGGCGGCGGTGCCGTAGGCGGCGGTGTGCAGCCAGCCGACGCCATGGAGCGAGACGGCTTCCACGGCGCCGTCGCCGGGATACATGGAGACCCCGGGGTCGAGCAGCAGCCGCTTCTCGCCGTGCGGCTCGACGATGACCACCACCCGGCAGGTCCGGCCTTCGGCGGGCGATGCCTCGACATCGACCCCGGCGGCGGCGAGCCCATCGGCGACGATACGGGCGGCGGCGTCGCTGCCGACCTGCACCAGCAGCCGCGCCCGGCCGCCGGCGCGCGCACAGGCCACGGCGGCGTTGGCGACCACGCCACCAGGAGCCTCGACGGCCTCGTTCACATGTACCTTCTCGTCCGGCGCCGGCACGTGGTCGGCGACCAGGGTCAGGTCGAGGCTGACGTCGCCGGCGAACAGGGCGGCGGTCATGATCGCACCAGATCGACGGTGAAGCGGTAGCGGTCGGCGCGGTAGGACACCACGACGTATTCGATCGGCGTCTTGTCCCGGCCGAGCGACCGGCGGCGGGCGACCAGCATGGCCGAGCCGACCGGGATTTCGAGATGCCGGGCCATGCGCCGGTCGGCGATGGCGGCCTCGATCGTCTCGCTGCCGCCGACGATCCGTGCCCCGAAGGAGGTTTCCAGCCAGTCGTAGAGCGAGCGGTTGTCGAATTCGGACGGCGAGGGCAGGGGCGCGTCGCCGATCACCCCAGGGTGGATCCAGGCGTCGGACAGCGCCATCGGCAGCCCGTCGGCCTTGAGCACACGCTCGATGTGCAGCGCCGGCCGTCCGGCCTCCACACCGATTTCCTTCGCCGCCTCGCCCGAGATCGGAGCCAGGGAGATGCCCAAGGTCTGGTAGCTGGCGCTGAGGCCACGCTGGCGCATATCCTCGGCAAAGCTCGACAGGCGGCTGAGCGGCTGCTCGACCTTGGGGTCGAGCACCACCGATCCCCGGCCGGCCTTGCGCAGGATCAGCCCCTCCTGCTCCAGGCGGTCGAGCGCCGCTCTGGCGGTGGTTCGACTGACGCCGAATGTTTCGTTGAGCAGCGCTTCCGATGGCAGGACGTCGCCCGCCTTGAACTCGCCATGCTCGATGGAGCGGCGAAGGCGATCGGCAATCTGCCACCAGAGGGGCAACGGTCCGGAGGTGAGTTCAGTATCGTTCCACATGATTGTCATTACATTCATATGTCATGACATTTGGTCAAGCTGCATGGTTATGCGGCTTGCTGAAATTATGGGCGTTCATTGTAGAGGGCATGGCGTCGACTCTGGCAGGCGCGGCATGACGCCTTCTACGCGACGGTGGCGCTGAAGCCGGGCGCGAAGGGCTGGCCGAGCGATGTCTGCGTGCCGGTGTCGTCGAGCGCCTCAACGGCGAGATCGTGGCGCTGGCGATCGCCGCCGACGGCACGTCGACGGGCGAGCACGGCGTCGGCCTCGGCAAGAAGAAATACCTCGCCGCCGAATACGGGGAAGCCCTCGAGGTCATGCGCCTCATCAAGGCGGCGCTCGATCCCCAAGGCATCCTCAACCCCGGCAAGATCCTGCCCTGAAGCGGGCGGATGCTATACAGAGTAGGGCAACGGCGGCGGCCATCGGTCGGCCGCCCAACGGAAAAGGAAGTCTTCCTTGGCTCAACCGGCACTCTTCACGCCGATCTCCATCGGCAAGCTGTCGCTCGCCAACCGCATCGTCATCGCCCCGATGTGCCAGTATTCGGCCGAGGACGGCAAGGCGACCGACTGGCACCTCATCCACTACGGCGGCCTCAGCCATTCCGGCGCCGGCCTCCTGACCATCGAGGCAACGGCCGTGTCGCCGGAGGGGCGCATCAGCTATGCCGACCTCGGCCTGTATTCCGATGATTGCGCGGCGGCGCTCGGCCGGACGCTCGCCGGCATCCGCCGCTGGTCGGACATGCCGATCGCCGTCCAGCTCGCCCACGCCGGCCGCAAGGCGTCGACGGACCTGCCATGGCGGACCGGCGCGCTGCTGCCGGCGTCTCATGAGCGCGGCTGGCCGACGGTGGCGCCGTCCGCCATTCCGTTCCGGGCCGGCGACGAGGTCCCGGCCGCGCTCGACCGGGACGGCCTCGCCCGCATCCGCAAGGCCTTCGCCGAGGCTGCCAAGCGGGCCGGGGATCTCGGAATCGAGGCCGTGCAGATCCATGCCGCGCACGGCTATCTGCTCCATCAGTTCCTGTCGCCCCTGTCCAACCACCGCGACGACGCCTATGGCGGCTCCCTGGAAAACCGGCTGCGCTTTCCGCTGGAAGTGTTCGACGCGGTCCGCGACGCGTTCCCGGGGGAACGGCCGGTGACCATTCGCGTCTCCGCGACCGACTGGGCCGATGGCGGTTGGGATATCGACGGCACCGTCGCCTTCGCCAAGGCGCTCGAGGCGCATGGCTGCGACGCGATCCATGTGTCGAGCGGCGGGCTTGCCGAACATCAGCGCATCGTCCTCGGCCCCAATTACCAGGTGCCGTTCGCCCGCACTGTGAAGGCGGCGGTGAAGATGCCGGTGGTCGCCGTCGGCCTCATCACCGAGCCGGAGCAGGCGGAGGCGATCGTCGCCACCGGCGACGCCGATCTCGTGGCGGTCGCCCGGACCGTTCTCTACGATCCGCGCTGGCCCTGGCACGCGGCGGCGGCGCTCGGCGCCAGCATCAGGGTGCCCGACCAGTATCTGCGCAGCCAGCCGCGGCGGCTGAGCGGCCTGTTCACGTCTGGCTGAAAAGCCGGGACGCACACTTAGGCCACCGCAGTCCCGGTGACGATCTTGAGGTCGAAGCCTTCGACACGCGCGACAAAAATGGGGTGGCGCCCGCCGACCAGCGGTGCCTTATCGAGGCCGCGCGCCGTCTTGCGCAGCCGTGCCCGGCCAACCGCCCGCCGCACCGCCGTGGCGGAGAAATTTCCCGACGCCTCGACCAGCGCCGCGTAGCTGTAGATGCCTTCGTAGCAGGATTGGCCATAGGCGTTGGCCGGCGGCGGCGTATCGCCAAAAGCGCAATGGTAGCGCTCGAGAAAGGCGCCGTTGTTCCGCGACCGCATCGAGGCGAAATAGGACGATGCGATGTAGAGGTTCTCGGTATCGCCATCGTCGAGATTGTAGATCACCGTCTCGTCGACCGCGGAAGCGAAGCGGACCGTGCAGGCCGAAAGGTCTTCGGCAGCGAAGGCACGGTGGAACTGCACGGCGTCAAGCCCGAGAAAATGGGGAAGCACGACATCCGACTTGGTGGAGCGGATACGGTCGAGGAGGGGACCGAAGTCGTGGTTTTCGAGCGGCAGATAATCCTCGCCGGTGATCGCCCCGCCAAGGTCACGGATGATCTGTCGCGCCGTCGAGAAAGACGAACGCGGCCACAGATAGTCGCTGCCGCACAAAAAGAAACGCGAGACGCCGCGCTCGGTCATCAGCCATTCAATCGCCGGCCGCAGCAGTTCGCCCGAGGTCTCGCCGGTGGTGAGCAGGCTGGGATCGTGTTCGCCGCCCTCGAACTGCGGCGTGTAGATGAAGGGTACCTTGCCGCCGATCGCTTCCTTGACCTGGCGACGGGCGTAGCTCGGGAACATGCCGATCAGCGCGTCGATATGGTCGACGACCACGGCGTCGTGCGCAGTCGTGGCGGCGCTCCACGCGGTGACGCCGGCATCGAGGGGCCAGAGTTCGACCTGCCGGCCGAGCAGGCCGCCGGCGGCGTTGATCTCATTCACTGCCAGTTGGGCGCACGCGATCGCCGAAGGCCCCCACAACCCTGCAGGACCTTGCTGGCACAGAAGCAGCCCTATCCTGACAGTGCGCATGACCACATTCCCCAGGCCGGCCGCCAAGACGCGGCAATTGGGCTTTCGCAGCATTTTCCATGCCAGATCACGATGGCGCCGACGGGCGGTATCCTGCCCGCGCAATGGGCGAAATCGCTTTGTCCTGCCCAAGGCGCGGGCATGCGGCGTAGGCCGCGATTGTCATCGGGGATCGGGCTAATCACTTGACCATACTTGCGTCGTCGGTTCTGAAACTATAGAAAAGGAAATATTTGAAAAAGAGGATATCGCGGTGGAAACCTTGACCGGTGGTGAATCGCACGAACTGATGCAGCTCATCGGCGGCGTCAATCGCCGGTTCGAACTGGCCGTCGAGGCCAGACTGAAACCGCTTGGCTTCACCATCGAGCAATATCGTGTGCTGGAAGCCCTTGACCGGCACGACGGCCAGCCGATGGGCGAGCTTGCCCAGGGGGTCTTCGTCGATTCGCCGACCCTTACCAAGATCATCGACCGGATGATTGCCAACGGCGACGTCTATCGCGCTCCCGATCCCGGCGACCGGCGGCGCGTCCTGATCTTCAAGTCCGAGAAGGGCGTCGCTCAACTGGTCGCGCTCAGGGAACGGCTCAAGGACACGCTCTACGATTTCTCCGAACGGATTGACCGATCGGCGGCCGGCCAACTGCGGGGGCTCCTGCAGTCGTTGCTGCCGCCCAATTGAACCTGTCTCAGGTGGTATGGTCGGCAGTTGGACGCGCCGCGCTGGTCGCCACCAGGGCAACTCCCGCCAGCACCAGCACCGTACCGGCGAAAAAGGCCGCATCCGGCCGTTCGCCAAGCAGGACTTGACCGAGAACGACCGTCATCAGTGGGAACATCAGCGTCAACGGCGACACGAGGCTTGCCTCGTAGCGGCGGAGCAGCCGGTAATAGCCGGTGTGGCTGATCACGGTGACCGCCAGCGAAGCGAACAGCACCGTTCCGCCGAAGACCAGCGGCTGCGTCAGAACGTCGGCTGCCCGTCCCGGCTCGAACGCCAGCGAGGCGGCAGCGAGCGGCCAGATCGAACTGAGGCTTGTCCAGGCCTGAAGGCGCATCGGGCTGATGGCCGCGAGCCGCTTCATCAGCACCGATCCGAGCGCCAGGGAAGCAGCCGCCACCAGCACGGCGGCAGCCCCGAGGCCCGACATGTGCGCGTCCGGTCGCCACAGCACCGCGACGATGCCGGCGAGTGCGAGCGCGATGCCGACGAGGCGCCGGGCCGCGATCCGCTCGCCGAGGATCAGGGCGGAGAACAGTGCCGTCATGGGAATGCCGACCTGCAACAGGATGGCCACGACCGAGGCATCGACGAGACCGTAGCCGATCATCAGCACGCCGAAATGCCCCGCTCCCATCAGAAGGCTGACAAGGATGAGCGGCGCCAGCGGCCGGGGCAGCGGTCGGAGGAGCGGCGACAGCACCGCCGCCGCCAGCGCGAAGCGCGCAGCCGAAAGCAAGAGTGGCGGCACTCCGGCATCGGCGATGGCATAACGGCTGACGACGGCATTGACCGCCCAGACGAAACAGATGGCGGCAAGCAACAGGAAATCACGACGGCTCATGAAATTGTGGACGCTCGGGATGCGATCCCGGCGCTCCTTTCGGGGCAGGGGCTCCGGTCTGGAGAAGGCGATGGCGCGATCAGAAGCCGCGCCAGTCGCCGCTCGCCTCGAAGGCGCCCGCCGCCCGGTAGATCGACGCCTCGCCGAAATGGCGGCCGATCAGCATCATGCCGACCGGCAACCCGTCGACGAGGCCGCAGGGCACCGACATGGCCGGATGGCCGGTGACGTCGAGAGGCGCGGTGTTGACGTTGAGTTCGAAGGCCCGGGCGACGACCTCGGATAGCGGAGCCCCGGGGTCTGGCAGCGGCGAGGCAACGCGCGGCAGCGTCGGCATCAGCAAGAGATCGCAGGCGGAAAGCGCCCGGTCATAGGCGGCGCGCATGGCGCGGGCCAGATTTTGCGCCTTGGCGTAATAGCGGCCGCCGTAACGGCGGATACCCCATTCGCCCGTCAGCATGGAGAGCTTCAGTGTCGGCGACAGGTCGTTGGCGCGCTCGCGCCAATGGGCATGGGCAGCCATCAGGCCGACATCGTAGCGCCCCTTCCAGTTGAAGCCCATGCCGTTGCCGCGCATCATCTGCTGCGTCAGTCCTTCGAGGCCGATGGGCGACCATACCGAGGCGGTCGTCACATGCTCGGGTAGCGAAATCTCGCCGACCACGGCCCCGAGACCGGCGAGGCGACGGGCCGCTTCCCTCACTTTCTCCGCCACCTCGGACCGCATGCCTTTGGCGGCGAAGCCTTCGGCGACGAGGCCGATGCGAAGGCCGGCGACACCGGCTCCCACAGCGGTCCGATAGTCGTCGAGCCGCGGCGCGCCCTGACGCGGATCGAGCCCATCGGCTCCGGCGATCACCGAGAGCAACAGGGCGTTATCGCCGACCGATGCCGTCATCGGCCCGGTGTGGTCAAGCGTCGCTTCGATGGGCATGATGCCGGTATAGGGTACGAGGCCGTGGGTCGGCTTGAGGCCGTAGATGCCGCAGTAGGACGCGGGGATGCGGATCGAGCCGCCCTGGTCGCCACCGATGGCCATGTCGACCTCGCCGGACGCCACCAGTGCGCCGCAGCCCGACGAGGAGCCGCCGGCCGAGTAGCCGCGACGCCAGGGGTTGTGCACCGGACCTGGGTCGGAGGTGTGGCTGCCGCCGGACATGCAGAATTTCTCGCAAGTCGCCTTGCCGACGATCGTGCCGCCCGCATCGAGGATGCGGCTGACCACCGTCGCATCCAGCGCCGGCAGATGACCGTCGAGCGTCGACGAGCCGTTCATCATCGGCACGCCGGCAAGCGCCACATTGTCCTTGAGAACGATGGTGCGGCCCGCCAGCGGTCCGTTGGCCGAGCCGGCAATCGTCGCCTTGCGCGCCCAGGCGCCGAGATGATTCTCCTCGCCCTCCGGCCGATAGCCGCGTGAGCGATCGTAACTCCGTGCCTCGGGGTCGGGAAGCGCGTCGACAAGGTCATAGTCGTCGAAACTGGACTGCATCAGGTCGAACATCTCGGCCAGTTCATGTGGCGTGAAGGACATGCCGAACCCGGCGGCGATGTCCTCAAGGTCGGCGATTGTGGGGCGGACGATCGGCATGTTCGTAGTCCTGACGGTTGAAACGGAACAATATGAAAATGACTTATTTGAAAAATCAACAAAATAATCGCATCGGTTGGCGCCGGGTTCTCAAATGCGGGGAAAAACCGGTCGTCGCCGAGCGGGCAAGCTGTTGCAGATGCAGCCTTTCACGACTTGCGAGCCGAACGTCATGGCTGGCTTCGGGTTGTCATGAAACCCGAGCCGCCGACGGCCGAGATCGGGCTGCGCCTCGTCCATGCTGTTCTGCCGCCATTTTCAGCGTGCCGGAAAAATAATCCGATCGTTTCAAAAAATTGCTTGATTTTTCATATAAGGTGATTTCAATATTTTCTTCAGGTGCCATAGCGAGCCCGCCACGGATGGTCGTGCAGATCTTCCGCTCCGCCATCCCTCTCCGACCGTTCCGCCAGGGAGAAGCCTTTGAAACACGCGCTCGAAGCTGTCGGCATCGCGAAAACCTATGAATCCTCGTCCGGCGGCGTCCCCGTTCTCAGGAACCTCGACTTCCATGCCGACGACAACGAGTTCGTCTCCTTCGTCGGCCCGTCCGGCTGCGGCAAGTCGACCCTGTTCAACATCATCACCGGCCTTTTGGCTCCCGACAGCGGCGCCATCCTCATCGAGGGCAGCGAGACCACCGGCTCGACCAGCGAGCGCGTCGGCTATGTGCTGCAGAAGGATCTGCTGTTTCCCTGGAGGAGCGTGCTCGACAACGTCATCCTCGGCCTCGAGATCCGGGGCGTCGGCCGCAGGGAAGCCCGCGAGCGCGCCCGGGCCTTGCTCAAGCTCTACCGCATGGAGGGCTACGAGGACAAACTTCCCGGCGAGATTTCGGGCGGCATGAGACAGCGTGTGGCGCTGATGCGCACCATGATCACCAATCCGCAGATCATCCTGATGGACGAGTCCTACAAGGCGCTCGATTACCCGCTGAAAATAGCGCTCGAAAGCGAGCTGCTCGGCGTCGTCCGCAAGGAGAGGAAGACCGTCATCTTCATCACCCACGATATCGAGGAAGCGGTGACCATGTCCGACCGCGTCTATGTGATGAAGGCCCGGCCTGGCGAGATCATCAACGAGATCAAGGTCGATCTCGAAACCGATAGCCCGCTCATCCCGGAGCGGCGCATGTCCCGGCGCTTCAACGACTATTACGAAATGATCTGGCGCAACATCGGCATCGAGCCGGTGATCTGAGGGACAAGGCCATGACCATCACAGCCGACGCCAAGGAACGCGCCGTGACCGAAGAGATCGCACCCTCGCGTCGCCCGGTGCTGAGGGCGACCATTTTCCGCAACGAGGCGACGCGCCGCTACGTCCTGATCATTCTCCAGATCGCCATCGTCGCCGGCCTTCTGCTCTATTGGGAATACGGCGCACGGTCGGGCGCCATATCGAGCTTTCTGTTCTCGAGTCCCAGCCAGATCTGGGATGTGCTGGTCCAGCGCTTCGAGAGCGGCGAGTTGCTCGTCGATATACAGACGACGACGATCGAAACCCTGGTGGGCTTCGCGATCGGCGCCGTCGGCGGCTCGGTGATCGGCCTCTCGCTCTGGTACTCCCGCTTCCTGTCCGACCTCGCCGCACCGTTCATTGCCGCCATCGGCTCGATCCCGGTGCTGGCCATCGCCCCGATCACCATCATCTGGTTTGGCACCGAAATGCTCTCCAAGGTGATGATCGTCGCCTTCTCCTGCGTGGTGGTGTCGCTGACCACTTCCTATCGCGGCGCCATGCGGACCGATCCCGACCTGATCAACCTGATGCGTTCCTTCAACGCCTCGCGGACGACGATCTTCACCAAATTGGTGGTTCCCGCCTCGATGACCTGGGTGGTCTCCGGCCTGAAGCTCAACGTCGGCTTCGCGCTCGTCGGCGCCATCGTCGCCGAATACATCTCCTCCGAGGCCGGCGTCGGCCACATGATCCTGCTCGGCTCCTCCAACTTCGGAATGAACATCGTCCTCGCCGGCGTCGCGCTGGTGATGGTGATGATGCTGGTCTTCAACGCGCTCGTCTCTCTCCTCGAGCGGGCCATCCTGTCTTGGGAAAGGAAATGACATGACCGTTCTGCAGCAGACGAACAAGCTTCTCGCCGGCATCGCCCTGGCGGCGGGCCTCATCTCGTCCGGCATCCTGCCGGCCAGCGCCGAAACCGAGGTGCGTATCAACCAGGCCTTCCAGTCGCTGCTTTACCTGCCGCTCTACGTTGCGCAGGAAAAAGGCTATTTCGCCGATGAAGGCCTCAAGGTCACCATCTCCACCGGCGGCGGCGGTGCCCAGTCCTGGGCGGCCGTGATCGGCGGCTCGGCCGACTTCTCGATCCAGGACCCGGTGTTCGTGCCCAAGACGCGCGAGAATGGCGGCGACGGCGTCGTGGTGGCGGCGATCCAGAACGCCCCGACCGTGTTCATCATCGGCAAGGACGGCACCCCGTTGCAGGACAACCTCGCCCATCTGTCCGGCAAGCGCGTCATCGTCAGCCCGCAGCCCGACACCACCTGGGCGTTCATGAGCTATCTCGTCAAGCAGCAGACGCTTGAGAACGTGAAGCTGGTCAATGTCTCCATCGGCAACGAGGTGCCGGCCATCGTCTCCGACCGCGCCGACTACGCGCTTGCCGTCGAGCCGCAGGTTACCCAGTCGATCCGCCAGAACGGCCTGTCGTCGGTCTATTCCTTCTCGGCCAACAAGGACTGGTTCCCCTTCGCCTTCTCCAGTCTCACCACCACCAAGGACTACATCAGCAAGAATCCCGAGGTGGCGCAGGGCGTCATCACCGCCTTCGAGATGGCCTCGCGCTACATCTACAAGGATTTCGACGGCACGGTGGAGATCGCGGCCAAATACTTCCCCAACCTGCCCAAGGAGATCGTCGCCGAAGCAGTCAAGCGCGAGATCGACGCCAAGGGCTATCCCGAAAACGTGCTCGTCACCAAGACTTCGTGGGACAACAACCTCAATATCGCCCTCTACGCCAAGAACGTGAAAGCCTATCCCTCCGAGGCGACCTCCTACGAGAACAACGTCAACGTCGAGCTGGCCACCAAGGCCAAGGACATCGCCGACGCCAAGTTCAAGTGAGCGGCCGGCCGGCTGCCGCCAACCGCCGGCGGCCGGCCCGTCCGACACGACCCGCCTCAGGAGTTGAGCCAGCATGCCGCTTTCGCTTGCCGCCCGCCTGGAAATGATCGGTCCGCTTTCCGACGAGCATCGCGGTGCCCTCGCGGCGACGCTCGCCGAATGGGCCGAGCGGGGCGAGCGGGTGACTGCCTTCGGGCGCGCCCGCATCGCCGCCGACGTATCGCCGATCACCGCCTTCGTCTCCTCGGAAAGCCGGCCGACGGCTTCGCGCTGATCCCCGGTTCCAGGCCCGTGCCCTCCGCCCGCCGTACGAATTTTCGGGCGGATGCTCCAGACCAGCTTCGGGAAATCTCATGACTGTCCACACCGGCGCGCCAGAGTTCTCCATCATCACGGCGGCCAGCGGCCTCAGGGCCGGTGCCGTCTCCGTTCCCGATCTCGTGGAGCAATCGCTGGCGCAGGCCGACGCCATCGCCGATCTTGCGGCCTTCACCGAGATCTACGCCGACCATGCCAAGGCGCTCGCCCGCGCTCACCAGGCACTGATCGCCAACGGCTGCGATCTTGGGCCGCTGCACGGCATCCCGGTCGCCGTCAAGGCCAACGTCGCCGTCGCCGGCAAGCGTATGACCGCTGGCAGCAAGCTGCTTGCCGATCGGATCGCCGATACCGATGCCGACGCGACGCAGGCGCTGAAACGACAGGGCGCCATCATCATCGGCGCGACCAACATGCACGAATTCGCCTGGGGCGGCACCACCGCCAACCCGCATTTCGGCCAGTGCCGCAATCCCTGGGACCGTAACCGCATTCCCGCCGGCTCGAGCGGCGGATCGGGCGCCGCCGTCGCCGCCCGCGCGGTCTTTGCCGCTCTCGGCACGGATACTGGCGGCTCCATCCGTCTGCCGGCGTCGATGAATGGCCTCACCGGGCTTCGGCCGGGCGTCGGCCGCCTGTCGACGGGCGGCATCTTTCCGCTCGCCTGGAGCATGGATACCGTCGGCCCCATCGCCCCGAGCGCCGCCGATTGCGCCATCGTCCACGCTGCCCTCTGCGGCGAGAGCGTACCGGCCGGCTTTGCCGCCGCCGGCCGGCCGGCCTCGCTATCCGGAAAGCGCATCGCCGTGCCCACCCCCTATGCCTTCGCGGCGTTGCAAACGGACGTCGAGACCACCTTTCGCGACGCGCTCCGCCAGTTCGAAGCGCTCGGCGCCGTCGTGGATCCCGTTTCCCTCGCCGATCTCGACATTGCCGTCGACGCGCAGGTGATCGTCGATGCCGCCGAGCCGAGCGCCATCCACGCCGACTGGGTGCGGACGCGGCCGGAGGACTACGGCGACGACGTCCGCATCCTGCTTGAGGCCGGCCTTGCCTTTACCGCCGAGGAGTACATTCAGGCCCAGCGCTACCGCACGCTGCTCAGGCGGCAGTTCGAGCGGATCTTCATCGATCACGACTTGGTGCTGACGCCGACGCTGCCCTTTACCGCTCCGTTGATCGGTCAGGCGACCGTGATGCTCGGCGGCCGCGAGGAAAGCACGCTTACCGGCAACATGCGCTTCACCTGCCTTGCCAGCCTGGCCGCCTTGCCCGCGGCGAGTTTCCCGATCGGCTTCGATACGGCCGGCCTGCCGGTCGGCGGCCAATTGATCGGCCCCCACGACAGCGAGATGGCGATCCTCGCCGCTGTGCACGCCTTCCAGGGCGCGTCGGACCACCATCTCCGGCGGCCGTCGGCCGGTCAGTCGCTGACCTCGGCAACAACGGGTTAGTCGAGGGTAGGTAAAGTATCGCGTCAATCAGTAACCTTTGGACCGAGAATGGTTGCCGCGCCAACCGGGATGACCGTAGGCGCAGAGTGCGGTTGGTATCAATTCCGCACCACCGTGAGTTCAATCTTTTCCTTGCGTCTCACGCGCTTGCGCCCGTCAACGCGCGGACCTCCTCAGCGCCCTGCGCCTGCACTGCCCGTTCGGCCAGCGCCTGGCACTGGTTGACGGTGAAAGCAGCGAGCGCCGCCTTGATCTCCGGGATGGCGGCTGGAGCGGCAGAAAGCTCGCGCACGCCGAGGCCAACCAGGATCGGCGCCGCCGACGGATCGGAGGCCGCCCCTCCACAGACCGCCACGACACGGCCATGCGCGCCGGCGCCTTCGCAGGCGAGCCGGATAAGACCGAGGACTCCGGGATGCAGCGCGTCCACGCCCGCCGCCACGGCCGGATTGCCCCGGTCCATGGCCAGCGCGTATTGCGTCAGGTCGTTGGTGCCGATCGAGAAGAAGTCGCAGACCTCCGCCAGTTGTCGGGCTGCCACCGCCGCCGCCGGAATCTCGATCATCGCCCCCAACTGGATGGGCTCGACGCGGCCGAGCCGCAGCCGTTCCTCCTCTACCATCGTCCGAACGGTGATCATCTCCGTGACGGAGGCGACCATCGGCACCATGATGCGCGCCACGCCGTAGGGCTTTACGCGCAGGATGGCGCGCAACTGGGTCCTGAGAAGCTCCGGTCGGATCAGTCCGACGCGGATGCCGCGCAACCCGAGGAACGGGTTCTCCTCCTTCGGCAGCGGCAGGTAGGACAACGGTTTGTCGCCGCCGACGTCGAGCGTGCGGATGATCAGCGGCCGCCCGCCGAGTTCGTCGGCGATGGCTTGGTATTGAGCCAGTTGCTCGTCCTCGGACGGCGCGCTCGTCCGATCGAGGAACAGGAATTCCGAGCGCAGCAGGCCGCAGCCTTCCGCTCCTTCCGCAACAGCCAGCGCTCCCTCGCCGACGCGGCCGAGATTGGCGAACACCTCCACCCGCGTGCCGTCGGCGAGACGGCATTCGGCCTGAGCGTTGGCACGCTGCGACGCCTTGCGCCCGGCATCGCCGGCGATGCGGCTCCGCGCGGCCGCGAGCTCGGCTTCGGTCGGATAGACCGTCACGGTACCCAGCCCAGCATCAACGATGACTTCGGCGCCGTCGGGAATGCGGTCGGCCTCCGGGCCGAGTGCAACGATGGTGGGAATCCCAAGGCCAGCGGCGATGATGGCCGCATGAGACGTGGGGCCGCCGTCGCGCATCAGGATGGCGCCGATATGACCGGGGGTGAGGCCGGTGGTCTCGGAAGGCAGGATCTCGTCGGAGAGCACGAGCGAACCGGCGGGTAGATCGGCGAGGCCGGAAACAGCGTCACGGCCAGCCAGCGCGGCGACGACCTGGCCGGCAACATCGCGCATGTCGGCCGCACGTTCGGCCATGCGCGCATCGGCGAGACCTGCCAGCATGTCGGCCTGAGCCAGGCAGGCGGCGTTCCATGCCCATTCGGCAGAGCGTCCGGCGGCGATGTCCGCCTCGGCAGCCTCGACGAGAGCCGGGTCGTCGACAATCTCGCGATGGGCGGCGGCAACGGCCGCACGCGGCCCTTCGGTTTCTTCCGAAAGACGGGTCAGCACCCGGGCGCGGGCGGCAGCCAGACGATCGCGCTCGATGCTGATCCCAGTACCGTCGCGCGGCAGATTGCGCGCATCATGATACCGGCGCACGATCCGACCAGCGGCGAGGCCGGCAACTGCCGAGCGGCCACGCACGGCAACGGCAGTCCCCGGCCGAAACGGCTTCACCGGTGCATCGCCCGAAGTTCTAGCCGCCAGGGCCGCCACATCCGCTTCCGGTGCCGGACCGTCGGCGATCGGATCGCCGAGCCCCGAAAGGACGAGGTCAAGAAGCGTGTCGACGGTTGCGTCGGCACCAGGTCCTTCGACGCGAACATTGAGAATATCGCCGAAGCGGGTTCCGATACCCATCAGCGCAACGACGCTCTTGCCGTTGGCGGTCTTGCCGTTGGCGGTGACATGGACCGCACCGGCGTGGGCCTTGGCGGCGTTGGCGAACTGGGCGGCGGGGCGGGCGTGAAGACCGTGCGCGATCTTGAGCGGCAAAGAGAATTCGGCGGCCTCTGAGCTGTTGGCCGATGTCCCAACCGTATCACCTACGGCTGCCACGGTCATGATCGGATCGCCAAACCCGACCGGGCGATCGGTAACCACCGATGCGACCCCGAAAGCCTCGCCGTTCGCCACCACCATCATGGACACCATGGAAGCCACCTTTGGCCTCATGGCGGCGAGGTCGAAATCAATCAGCCGTTCGCCCGTTGCGACATGCTGGCCCTCGCGAACCAGAGGCGTGAAGCCGGCGCCACCGAGATTGACCGTATCGACGCCGATGTGGAGGAGGATCTCGGCGCCGGTATCGCTCCGGATGGTCAGCGCGTGGCCGCTCGCCTGCAACGAGGCGACGATCCCGGCGCAGGGCGCGCGTAGTTCGCCGACTTCGGGATCGATGGCGAGTCCGTCACCGATGAGGCCACCGGCAAAGACCGGATCGGGCGAGGCGGTCAGCGGCAGCGCGCGACCGGCGAAGGGGGAGAACAACTGCAATACGGACACGTCGAGAACCTCTGGGACTTGCAACCATAACGCGGCAGTCAGACCACGCGGAAGGGGCCCATCCGGATGTGGAAGGGCGTCTGCGCCTCACGCCTCGAACAGGCAGGCGCCATTGGTGGCGATGATCTCCTTGTAGCGGTGGAAACTGGCCTTGCGGGTGCGTTTCAGCGTCCCCCGGCCGTCGTTGTCCTTGTCGACATGAATGAACCCGTAGCGCTTCTTCATCTCGCCAGTGCCGGCCGAGACGATGTCGATGGGCCCCCACCAGGTGTAGCCGACCACGTCGCAGCCATCGGCGATCGCCTCGGCCAGTTCCTTCAGGTGCGCCTCGAGATAGGCGATGCGGTACTGGTCGTCGATCGCTCCGTCCGGTCCGGGCGCGTCGGCGGTGCCGAGGCCGTTCTCCACCACGAACAGCGGTTTCTGATAGCGGTCCCACAATTCGTTGCACACGTAGCGGAAGCCGGTCGGATCGGTCTGCCAGCCCCACTCCGTCTTGGGAAGGTACGGATTTTCGACCCCGAGGACGCCGCCGGTGTGACCAATAATCGGCAGACCGGCTCGGAATGCCGTGGTGCGGTAATAGCTGAAGCCAAGATAGTCGCAGGTATTCGCCGCGATCAGACCCAGGTCGCCGTCGGCGATGTCGAGCCGGACGCCGAATTCATCGAAGATCCGACGCGCGTAGCCGGGATAGGCGCCGCGCAGCAGCACGTCGGAAAAGAACAGCGAGCGGCGGCGCAACTGCATGGTCGCCAGGACGTCATCCGGTGCGCACGTCTTAGGGTAGACGCCGCTCAGCGACAGCATCGCCCCCATCCGCGCGGCAGGCGCAATCTCGCGCAGCGCCTTCGCCGCGAGGGCCGAGGCGACGAACATGTTGTGCGCCGCCTGATAGATGCGCCGCGCGCGCTCCGCCGGGGCCATGTCCGCCGGCAACTCGAGCGCGGCGGCGGCGAGCGGCATGGTGTGGGCATTGTTGATCTCGTTGAACGCCATCCACCAGCGCACCTTCCCTCCCCAGCGTTCAAAGGCGAGCCGCGCGTAACGCTCGAAGAAGCCGACGAGACTGCGATTCGACCAGCCGCCATAGGCACGCAGCAGGTGGAGCGGGGTCTCGTAATGCGACAGCGTGATGACCGGCTCGATGCCCCTCGCCAGGAGTTCGTCGATCAGCGCGTCGTAGAATGCCAGCCCTTGGGGATTGGGCTCGGCATCGTCGCCGTTGGGGAAGATGCGGCTCCAAGCTATCGACGTCCGAAAGCATTTGAAGCCCATTTCGGCGAAAAGATCGAGATCCTCGCGGAAGCGGTGGTAGAAGCCGACCGCCTCGTGGCTCGGATAATAGCGTTCCGATACGATCTCCGGGTCCGCAGTCCCGGCCGCGAACCCGCCACGCACGACGTCGGGGATTGCCGGCCCTTTGCCGTCCTCGCTCCATGCTCCCTCGGCCTGGTTCGCGGCAATCGCGCCGCCCCAGAGAAAGCCTGCCGGAAACCTGTCCATCGTCATTCTCTCCATCCCCACGGCCGGCAGACAACGCGCACAAAAAAACCCGAGCCGGCCCACGGAATGGCCGAACTCAGGTTTTGCCCGCTGACGCGGTGACACCCTGTATGGTTTGCGGCGAACGACTGCCGCTGCTGTTATTTCGGAGCAACGTTGGCCTGATGTCAATCCGGCGCACCGTTATGTAAGTAGTATGACGTATTTCCCATGGATGATATCGGGCAAATCCTGATCGCCTTTAGTCTGATGTCGAACGGTATTGCCAACCGACCCGAGGCCGGCTAACAAGACGGAGATGGATTGTGACCGCTTCGGCGGGCAAAACCTGAGTCTGGCCAACTGGCCGGGGTCAGGTTTTTTTTTGTCTTGTACGTTCCGGCAGCCGGTTTGGTGGGACCGTGCTGCGCGATCGAGGGAGAGAAAGTCGGTCGAAAACCATCCTCGAATGCCGTCATGTCCTGGCGAAGACCAGGACATGACGGCGGAAAACGCCTGGGAGGGTGAGCCCCATGAAGGTGGTCAAGGTGTTCAACAACAACGTGGCGCTGGTGCTCGACGAAAAGGGGCGCGAGGTCGTTGTCCAGGGGCGCGGCATCGCCTTCAACGCCAATGCCACCGGCCGCATCGATGCGGCGCTGGTCGACCGCAGGTTCATCCCCCAACCCTCCGACACGCCGGAGGAGTTCGCCGAAATGGTTGCCAGCATCCCGCAGGACCATATCGCCGTCGCTGAGGAAATCCTGTCGCTGGGCTCCGGGTTCGGGCTGGATTTGGACAAGCGCGTGCTCGTCGCCCTCGCCGACCACATCTCCATCGCGATCAAGCGTCACGCCTTGGGACAGACTTTCGACAATCCCCTCGAATGGGAAGTTCGGCTCCTTTACGTGCGGGAGGTCAACCTCGGCTCGCAAGGACTGGATCTTATCGAAAAACGCACCGGTGTCCGGCTGCCGGCGGCGGAGATCGTGCCGTTGGCGCTCCACTTCGTCAATGCGCAGATTGGCGCCGACCAGATGGCCGAGGCCATGCGGACCGTCCAGTTGATCCGCGAGATTCTGGCGATCATCAAGGCCGAATATGGTCTGGCTGACGATGCGATGACATCGCTCGGCTGTGCCCGTTTTGCGACGCACCTGCGCTACCTTTTCCTCAGCCACCTGAGCGGCGGGCGACATGCGCCGCTCATCGCCGAACTTGCGAAATCGATCCGCGAGCAAGAACCGCATGCCTACGCATGTGCGGAGCGGGTCACCCGCCACCTCACGCAGAAGATGGGATGGAGCATCAACGATGATGAGATCGTCTACATAGCGCTGCACATCCAGCGCATGACCTACCAGCCGGAGGATCCGCGGCCGCAAACGGCCTGACGAAATCCGCCCGTCTATTCACGTTACCCTGCCGGTTCGTTCGCCTGCGCCATCGTCGATGGCGCAAACGGAAAAGTCTTGCCTCGGCGCATCCAAACGGCAGCCCTGAAGAGTGGAGAACAACATCATGAGCAACAGCTTCGATGGGCTCGCGCAGGACATTGTGCGTCTCGTCGGCGGACCGGACAACATCGTCTCGGCCGCTCATTGCGCCACCCGCCTGCGCTTTCGCCTGAAGGATTCGGCCAAGCCGGATCGCGAGGCATTGGCACGGCGCGAAGGCGTGCTGACCATCGTGGAGAGCGGCGGCCAGTTCCAGGTCGTGATCGGTCCGCGCGTGCCCGAGGTCTACGAGGTGGTTGCCGCCCTGCTGCCGCAGCAGGGCGGCGGCGCCGTTGAGGCGACTGCCGCTGAAACCGCCGCCGACACTACCAGCGCCGACAAACGGACCATGACCCAGAAGATTCTGGCGTTCATCCAGTCGATCGTGTCGCCGGTGATCCCGGCGCTGGCCGGTGCCGGCATGCTGAAGGCGCTACTGGTCATCCTGGGCACCGCCGGCCTCAACTGGATCGATCCGGCGTCGGCGAGCTACAAGATCCTGTTCGCGGCGTCGAACAGCACGTTCTACTTCCTGCCGCTTCTGTTCGCCGCCTCCACCGCGCGCGTACTGAACGTGCCGGTCATCAACGCGCTCATCATCGTCGGCGCGCTGATGGAACCCAGCTTCACCGGCCTAATGACGGCGCCCGGCGACATCGTGTCGTTCTTCGGCCTGCCGGTCGTCATGATGAACTACTCCTCGACCATCGTGCCGGCCGTGGTGTCGATCCTGGTCTATGCCTGGGTGCACCGCAAACTCGAGAAATACGTGCCGGCGAATCTCGCCCTGTTCATCGTGCCGATGCTGTCGCTTCTGATCATGGTGCCGCTGACTGCGATGGCCATTGGTCCGTTCGGTGTCTATGTCGCCAGCGGCCTGGCCAAGCTCGTCACCTACCTCAGCGGTACGTCCGGGTTGCTCCTCGGCGCGGTGATCGGTGCCGGCTGGACCTATCTCGTCATCCTGGGCGTCCATCTCGGCGTCGTGCCGATCATGCTGAATAATTTCGCCACCTTCGGTCACGACATCATCCGCCCGCCGATCGCCTGCGCCACCTTCGCCCAGGGCGGCGTGGCGCTCGGCGTGTTCCTGCGCGCCCGGCAGAAGAAGACCAAGGCGTTCGCCCTGTCGTGCCTGATGCCGATGCTGTTCGGTGGCATCACCGAGCCGATCGTCTACGGCATCTCCATCCGCTACAAGCGTCCGCTTCTCGCCGCGACCATCGGCGGCTGCATCGGCGGCGCCTTCATGGGGGCGATGTCGGTCAAGGCCTACGCCTACATCTTCCCGTCGATCATTACGTTGCCGGCCTTCTTCGGCGAAACCTTCGTCTACTACCTCATCGGCATCGCGATGTCCTTCTTCATCACCGCGGCACTGACCTTCATCTTCGGCATCGAGGAGGAGGCGCCGGCGGCCCAACCGGCCAAGTGACCTGACCAGACCCGCCGCCGGCATCCGGAGCGATGTCGGCGGCGCCCGTTTCCGGACCGAAACCGTAATCCAACCGAGGGTATCCCCATGTCGTCCGTGCTTTTCCCGGAAGGTTTCTTGTGGGGCGGCGCCATTGCCGCCAACCAGGCCGAAGGCGCCTGGAACGTCGACGGGAAGGGACCGTCCGTCGCCGACTGTTCCCTGTTCAAGGCGCATGTCGACCTCAAGGACTACAAGGCGCAACATGCCATATCGAGCGAGGATGTCGCCGCCGCCATGGCTAGCGACGACATCGACCTCTATCCGAAAAGGCGTGGCATCGATTTCTACCACCGCTATCGCGAGGACCTCGATCTCTTCGCGGAAATGGGCTTCAAGGTGTTGCGCACCTCGATCGCCTGGTCGCGCATTTTTCCGAAGGGCATCGAAACGGAGCCGAACGAGAAGGGCCTCCAGTTCTACGAGAGCCTGTTCACGGAAATGCGGCAACGCGGCATCGAGCCGTTGGTCACGCTGCACCATTACGAGATGCCGCTTCATCTGGCGCAACTCGGCAACGGCTGGTGCGACCGCGCCGTCATCGACCATTTCCTGCGCTTCAGCGAGACGGTGTTCCGCCGCTACCGCCATCTGGTCAAGTACTGGCTGACCTTCAACGAGATCGACAGCGCCTTCCGCCACCCGTTCTCGACCATGGGCGTGCTGACCGACCGCATCCCCGAAGAGAAGCGCGAGGAAGCCCTGTGGCAGGCGATGCACCACCAGTTCGTTGCCTCGGCGCTGGCGACCAGGCAGATGCGGGAAATCATTCCCGGCGCGCAAATGGGCTGCATGGTGACCCGTCGGCTGACCTATCCCGAGACCTGCGCGCCCGAGAATTGCCTGCTGGCGCTGAAGGACAACCGCGAGAACCTGTTCTATTCCGACGTCCAGGTGTTCGGTGCCTATCCGCAGCACAGGCGGCTGGCCTGGCAGCGCGACGGCGTCAACGTGGTGATGGAGCGCGGCGACGAGGAGATCATCCGTCAGTACACCGTCGATTTCGTGTCGTTCAGCTACTACATGTCCATGGTGTCGAGCGTCGACGCCGAGCGGCGCGAGAAGGTCGGCGGCAATCTGACGACGGGGGTCAAGAACCCCTACCTGCCGACCTCGGAATGGGATTGGCAGATCGATCCGGTCGGCCTGACCCACGCGCTGATTGATCTCTCCGATCGCTACCGCAAACCGCTGTTCATCGTCGAGAGCGGGTTGGGCAGCCGCGATACCGTCGAGCCGGACGGCAGCATTCACGATGACTATCGCATCGCTTATTTCCGCGACCACATCCTGGCCATCGCCGCCGCCATTGCCGAAGGCGTCGACGTCATGGGCTACACGCCGTGGGGATGCATCGACATCGTGTCGCTATCGACCAGCCAGATGAGCAAGCGCTACGGCTTCGTCTATGTTGATTGCGACGACAACGGCAATGGCACTATGAATCGCACCCGGAAGAAGTCATTCCACTGGTATAAGGACGTGATCGAGTCCAATGGAGCAGTTCTTAATAAATAGGAATTTCCAAAATATAGTTTGAGTGCCACTAAAGGCAACAATCAATTATTGGCGACGTCAGTGTAGCTGGCGTCGCCCATATGGTCGGTCGTCTTCCGGCGCGAGAAGTGGCGCGCGCGCTGGGCCCGCTGCCGCAAAGCTCCGCCGTGCCGGACGGAACAGCCGTTGCCGATCTCTTGGGGCGAGGACGCTATCCGTCGGGTGGCGTCGCTGGCGCGTTCGTCGCCGCAACCAAGGACCAGAAATGAACGATTTCGAGTGGATGGCCGATCCGCATCGCCAATGTTCGACGGACTTTCAGCCGGTTCGCCCCGCCCGGTCAGACCTCCATGGCAGCATGCTCCAGCCTGAGACCCGTCCGGCTGTCGAACACGTGCGCCCGCGACATGTCGCAGCCGAGCCAGACCCTGGCCGGATGGAACGAGAACTCGTGGCGGGGTGCGATGGCGGTGACGCGGCCGGCGTCGGTTTCGCAGTGCAGTATCAGCTCGGCGCCGTTCATCTCCGACAGCAGCACCTTGGCCGGCAGAGCGAGGCCCGACGGTTCGTCGGCATGGACGCGGATCGCCTCCGGCCGGAGGCCGATCGTCCGGCCGGGCGGAACGGGCGATGGCGAAAGGCGGTCGAGCGGCAGGAAGTTCATGGCGGGCGTGCCGAGGAAGCCGGCCACGAACATGTCGGCCGGCGTATCGTAGATCTCGGCCGGCGTGCCGAATTGCAGGAGGTGCCCGTCCTTCAGCACGGCGATGCGGTCGGCCAGCGACAGCGCCTCGGTCTGGTCGTGGGTGACGTAGACGATGGTGGCGCCGAGCGCGCGGTGCAGTTCCTTGATCTCGGTGCGCATGGCGACGCGCAGTGCGTTGTCGAGATTGCTGAGCGGTTCGTCCATCAAGAAGGTCGAGGCGTTGCGCGCCATCGCCCGTCCCATCGCCACACGCTGCCGCTGGCCGCCGCTGAGCGCGCCCGGCTTGCGGTCGAGATAGGCTTCGAGCTGCAGCGTGCGGGCGACGGCCTCGGCGCGGGCGTTGCGCTCGGCCTTCGGCATGCCGCGCAGCTCCAGCCCGAAGGCGATGTTCTGGCGCACCGTCATGTGGGGGTAGAGCGCGTAGTTCTGGAAGATCATGGCGATGTCGCGGTTCTGCGGCGCCAGATCGTTGGCGCGGCGGCCGCCGATGACGATCTCGCCCCGGTCGCAGCGCTCGAGGCCGGCGATCAGGCGCAGCAGCGTCGACTTGCCGCAGCCCGACGGCCCGACGACGACCACGAACTCGCCGGCCCGGATGTCCAGCGACACGCCGTGCAGCACCTCCGGTCCGCCCGGATAGGCCTTGCGGATATCGTGAAGCGTGATGCCGCTCATGCCCCGCTCTCCCTGATCGCGCCGTCGCGGATGGCGATGGCCAGACTTGGCCGGTCGGAGGTGAACACCTTGACGCCGAGATCGAGCGCCCTGCCGATCTGGGCGGCCGTGTGAGCGGCCCAGCAGCCGAAATCGAGCCCCGCCGTCGTCACCTCGGCTCTCAGCGCCGCGTCGGCGGTGTCGATGTGAACGCCGATCTCGGGAATGGCGTGCGCCCTGGCCACCTCGATCACCGCCGCCGCGCCGAGCTGCTGCAGCACCGGCGGGCTGACCAGCCAGAGGCGCGGCCGGTTTGTTGCCACCCGGATGTCGTCGAGCGAGGCGACCAGGAAGGACGAAAAGATCGTCCGCTCCAGCATGGCTTCGCGGTCGAGCAGTTCGACGACGCGCGGCACGAAGCCGGCATAGGGCCGGCCATCGGCGCCGGGCTTGATCTCGCAACGGAAATCCACCGCACTGTCGCGGAAGATCGCGCAGAGTTCGGTGAGCGTCAGCGGGTGGCCGCCTTGGCCGTAATTGATGGTCGCCGCCCTGACCTCGGCCTCGCTGAGGCTGGCGATGGCACCGCTGCGGTCGGTGGTGCCGTCGAGCGTCGCATCGTGATGGATGACGATGGCGCCGTCGGCGGTCGGATGGACGTCGAACTCCACCTCCTCGACCGGCATCCTGGCCGTCGCGGCAAAGCCTGCCGGCGTGCTGTCGCCGAATTCCAGCGTCCCGCCGCGATGCGAGGCGATGCGTGTCATGGTCTGGTCCTTCTTGATGAAAAATCCGATTTGCGTGGGTGGGCCGTCGTCATTTGACCGCGCCCATGGTGATGCCGCGCACCAGATGCCGTTCGACCAGCAGGAAACCGAACAGCACGGGAATGATGGTGATGGTGGAGGCGGCCATCACCAGCGGCCAGTCGACCAGGCCTTCGCCGGGGTTGACGCGATAGAGCCGGGCGAGGCCGATCTGCAGCGTGTAAAGGTCGTCCTTGCCGATGGCGACCAGCGGCCAGATGTAGTTGTTCCATTCGGTGAGGAAGACGTAGAGCCCCATGGAGAAGATGGCCGGTCGGCTGAGCGGCACGATCACCCGCCACAGCACCTGCAACGGCGTCGCGCCATCCATGTAGGCGGCCTCGTCGAGCGCCCTGGGGATGCCGCGAATGTACTGGCGCAGGAAGAAGGCGGCGAAACCGTTGGAGATGGCCGGCAGGATCAGCCCAGCATAGGTGTCGAGCAGGCCGGCCTTGGCCAGCGTCAGGTAGTTGGGGATCAGGCTGATGTGGCTGGGGATCATCAGCGTGGCGACCGTCGCCGCGAACAGCAGGTCGCCGCCCGGAAAGCGAAAGCGGGCAAAGGCGAAGGCGGCCATGGTGGAGACGGTCAGCGCGATCACCGTCACGCAACCGGAGACGATCAGGCTGTTCATCAGATAGCGGGCGAAATGATATTGGCCGATGGCGCGGCCGTAATTGTCGAGCGTGAAGTCGAGCCCGCCCCGGTAGTAGGCGTCAGCGGTCTGGAACGACATGAAGATCGAGTAGAGCACCGGCGACAGGAAGAGAAGGCCGGCAACCAGCGCCGCCGCCGCGAGGATCGGGTTGTCAGGCTTCATAGTGGACCCTCTTGCCGAGGATGCGGGACTTGATCAGCGCCAGCGCCACCAGGAGCACGAACAGGATGACCGCCAGCGCCGAGCCTTGCCCGATGTCGAACAGCACGAAGCCGATGCGGTAGAGCTGGTTGACGAGGAGGTCGGTGGCGCCGGCCGGGCCGCCGCGCGTCATCACGTTGACGATGGTGAACACCTGAAAGGCCTCGATCACCGAGATGACCAGCAGGAAATAGGTGGTGGGCATGACCAGCGGCATGGTGACGCGCCGGAAGACGTGGCCGGGGCGGCCGCCATCGACGGCGGCGGCGTCGTAGAGTTCCTGCGGGATGGCCTGGAGGCCGGCGATGTAGATGACGACGTCGTAGCCGAGCTGCTTCCAGGTGTTGACGAAGATCAGCACCCAGAGCGCCAGGGTCGGGTCCTGCAGCCAGGACACCTTGGCGACACCGAAAAAGCGGAGCGCCGCGTTGGCCATGCCGTAGTCGGTGGAGAACACCCAGGAGAACACCACGGCGATCGACACGGTGGAGGTGACGTAGGGCAGGAACAGCGCGCCGCGCAACAGGCGCGACACCAGGGTTTCGCGCGTCAGGTAGCTGGCGATCAACAGCGCCAGCGCGAGGCGCAGCGGCACCGAGATCGCCGCGAAGCCGGCGGTGACGTGGAGCGATGCCCAGAAGTCGCGCTTGCTCAGCAGTTCGCGATAGTTGTCGAGGCCGACGAAGGGCATGTTCGGGGTGAGGAAGTCCCATTCCCGAAAGCTGAGATTGAGGCTGCTGACGATCGGCACGTAGGTGAAGACGGCGATGAAGGCGATCAGCGGCGCGACGAACAGGTAGGGCGTGAGCTTGCGAAGCATGGGTCCGGCCGGGCTTGCGGTGACGGCGGCCCCCAAAAGGGGCCGCCGCGACAGGCGTGGGACGCTGGGGAACGCGCTTACTGGCGGGCGGCTTCGGCGCGGGTCTGGGCGGCGAAGTCCTTCATCGTCTCCTCGACGCCGCGCTGGCCGAGCGCCATCGCTTCCCACATCTTGTATTCGGTGGTGCGCATCCAGGTGACGACCGGCGGACGGGCGCGGCCATGGGCAAACGGCAGTTGCTCGATGGCGACGTCGATGCCCGGCTGCGATTTCAGCGCCTCGGCGGCTACCGGCAGGGCGGCGCTCTTCTTGTTGATCGGCAGGTAGCCGGTGGCGGCGAACCAGGTGGCGTTGGCTTCCGGCGAGGCGGCGTAGCTGATGAACTTGTAGGCGGCGTCCTGCACGTCCTTCGGCGACGAGGCGAGGATGCCGATGCCGGCGCCGCCGATCGGAACCGAGCAGACCTTGTTGCAGGGCATGGGCTTGACGACGAGGTTGTCGCCCAGCGCCTTCTTGGAGCCGCCGTAGTTGCCGGTGGAATTCAGCATGATGCCGACCTTGCCGGCCAGGAAGGCGTCGCGGCCGTTGTCTTCCTCGGTCACGCCGTCGGCGGAGGCGACCTTGTGCTCGTAGACCAGCGACGACATCCACTTGTAGGCATCGATGGTGTTGGGGGTGTCGAGCAGGATGTCGTTGGTCTTGGAATCGATCAGTTCGCTGTCGTTGCCCATGACGAGGCCCCAGCGGGCGAACTGACCGGGCGCGGCGATGCCGGTGATGCCGTCGGCGCCGAGCTTGTCGGTGATGGTCCTGGACACGGCAAGGATGTCGTCGAAGGTCTTGAGCGGCGGCTCGGCCGTGTAGCCGGCGCGCGCGAAGATGTCCTTGTTGTAGTAGAGGACCGGCGTCGACGAGTTGAAGGGCACGATATAGTTCTTGCCCTTGTAGACGCCGATTTCGCGGGCGTAGCCGTAGAGGTCGTCCTTGAGCGGGTCGGCGTCGAAATAGGGCGTCAGGTCGGTGAGCACGCCGCGGTCGGCGAACAGGCCGTAGCGGGTGACTTCCAGGATGACGGCGTCGGGCGCGCGATTGGCCGGGATGGCGGCCTGCAGCTTGGCGACGATGTCGTTGTAGTTGCCGACGAACTCGGCCTCCACGTCGACGTCGGGATTGGCGGCCTCGAAGCTGGCGATGATCTTGTCGAGAGCCTCACCGCCTTCCTTGTTGAAGCTGTGCCAGAACTTGACGGTCACCGCCGCCGATGCCGGGAGAATTGTGCTGGCCAGAAGGACAAGGCTGGCTAGAACGGTCGATGCGAAGCGACTGGACATGATGCCTCCGATAGCGTTTATGTTGTGATTTGCAATAAACGGCAATCGTTGCGGCCTGTATTTCGCGTTGTTGTCGAGTATTGCTATTTTATACTACATTTTTATTGTGACGTTATTTTAAATTCCGGTTTTATTTGACCGTTGATGGCGACGATAGTTCTATCGGCCGATCATGGCCGGCAGCTCGTTTCGGAATGCCCGGAAGTCTTCCAGCGCCTTGAACGACTTGCCGTCGTCGATGGCGGCGAGATCGAGGATGACGGCGTTGGCGATGGTCATCGGCACGACCAGCGACTGGGAGTCGCCCGGTCCGCCGCGCGAGGCGGCGATGAGGTGGTCCGGCGCCGGATCGAGGCGGGTGCCGCCGACGTCGGTCAGGGCGAGAACGGTGGCGCCGCGCCGCCGGGCGAGCCGCAGCACTTCGAGCACGACCGGTGACGGGCGGCGGAAGGCCAGCAGCCAGACCACGTCGCCCGCCGACAGCGGCACCAGGTGCTCGGACATCTGGTGGGTGACGGCGGAGAGGTCGACGGCGTCGTAGCCGGACCGCCTGAGGCGCATGGCGATCAGCGCCGCCAGCGTCGCGGCGTGGCTGCGGCCGAGGACGAAGACGCGGCGGCCGCCGCGGATGGCCTTGGCGAAGGTGCGGATGCCGTCGTCGGTGACGGCGGCCCGCAACTGCTGAAGGGCGGCAATCTCGCTGTCCAGCACCAGAGACAGGGCGCTGCTCTCGCTCGCCCGGATCAGGCGGGCGGCGATGCGGGCCGAGCCACTCTCGAAATCGCCGGTGCCCTCGACCAGGTTGCTCTGGAGAAAGGCGCGAAATTCCGGGTAGCCGGCGAAGCCGAGGCGCTGGGCGAGGCGAACGGCGGCGGCGGGATGGAGGCCGGCGCGCGAGGAAACGTCCTTGCCGTTTTCCATGGCGGCACGCAGCGGGTCCTGCAGCAGCACGTCGATCAGGCGCACGTCGGCTTCGGTGAGGCGGGCGCCGCTCTGGGAAAGCACGGCGCCGAGAAAGCCGGGGAGCTGGGGCTTGGTGTTCATGCAGGATCGATAGGTCTGCAATTTGAATTGCAGACGTCGATTTCATGAAATTTTGATTACGGGGACATGATGGCCTTCGCGGTGGGAAGGACCTCCCTCTGCGAGAACGGTCCACTTGATGCGCTATAGACGGGTGACAGTTATGTCGGATCGGTGGTCGCGGGCAGATCGATCCGGAAGGCGGCTCCCTTGCCACTGTCGACGAGATCGAGACTGCCCCGGTGGGCCGTCACCATGGCGCGGGCGATGGAAAGGCCCATGCCGGTACCACCGTCGGCGCGCCGGGTGGTGAAGAAGGGATCGAAGATACGCGCGCGGTTGGCCGGCGAGATGCCGGGACCGTCGTCGGCAACGACGATGGCGCGCCGGCCGGCTGCCGACGCTGCCGAGATGGTGACGCGTCCGGCGCCGGCCCGCGCCGCATTGTCGATAAGGTGGCCGAGAACGAGGGCAAGCGTTTCGGTCGACATGGCGACGCTTCGGTCGAGCTCGCCGGTCGCCTCGATCGCCACTTTCGGTTTGTCGTCGCGCAGGAGCGCGATTGCCTCGGTCGGCCGGCAGGCACCGGCGGTCGGCATGGTCTCGGCGCGGGCGAGATCGCGCAGGCAGCTCACCAGCGCGCCAAGCCGGTCGGCATTGGCTCGGATCGCGGCGAGGAAGTCGGCGCGCTGGGCGGGCGTCATGGCCGGCTCGGAGGCGTCGTCGGCCAGCAGTTCGGCCGCCCCGGAGATGGCGGTCAGCGGCGACTTCAGCTCGTGGGAGACATGGGCGGCGAAGGTCGCGACATAATCCGAGCGGGCCGCGAGGCTGGCGGCCATGTCGAGGAAGCTCTGGGAAAGGCGGGCGAATTCCGCCGTGCCGTGATGGTCGAGCGGCTTCAGCGAGGCGCGGTCACCGCCGGCGATCGCCGTGGTGCGCGCGATCAGCGCCTGCATCGGCCCCATGATGGTGCGGTGGAAGACGAAGCCGATGGCCGACGTTGCCGCCAGCACGCACAGCAGCGCCAATCCGATCCTGTATCTCTCCTGATAGAGTTGCTTGAGGGCATCGGCCGGCGTGCGCGAGGCGTAGACGACGGCGGCAACGCGCCCGTCGACGGCGACCGGCAGGGCGACGAACACGCGGACGCCGGTGCCCCGGCTGATCGAATCGAGGGCCGGCACCGGATGTCGGGACACGCGCCGCCGCAGCGCCGACCGGTAGTGTCCGGCCAACGCGCCGGCTACCTCGGGCAAGGTGGCCAGCGACTGCCCGACCTCATCACCGCCAGCCACCACCATACCGTCGGCGTCGAGGATGCGGAAGCCGGCCAGCGTCGCCGCGCTGATCGCCGCCAGCTCCGGCGTCAGACGAAGACCAAGGTCGGCGAGAGCCGAATGAGCGGTGCCGGCGGCGGGCATCGCTTCGGGGCGCGGCGGCAACACCTCGTCGGTGGCAAGATCGAGCCGAGGCGAAATGGCAGCGAGACCGTCGGCATTCGGCGTGCCCGCCCGAACCGGCGGCCCAAGCCGCAGGCCGGCAGGAGCACGAGCCGAGAGCTCGGCGCCGATCCGCGCGGCGATGGCGGCGCTCTGGGCGATCAGCTCGGCCTCGGTCTGGCGGACCAGCTGGTTATCGTAGATGCGGAAGAAGACGACGCTGCCGAGCGGCAGGCAGGCCACCAGCGCCAGGACGGAGGCGATGATCAGGCTGAGACGCGGCCGCCACTTTTGCCGCACCCGCGGCGCCGGCGCGCTCACGATGCCGCCGCGCAAGGGCCGAGCCGGAAACCGACGCCATGCACCGTTTCGATGGCCGTGGCGCAACCGGCTGCCCCGAGCTTGGCGCGGATGTTGCGGATGTGGCTGTCGACGGTACGGTCGGAGACGTGGATAGCGTCGGGCCAGGCCGTTTCCAGAATTCGCCGACGGTCAAATACCTGGTTCGGGCGGCTCATCAGGGCACGCAGAATGGCGAATTCCTGGGCCGTAAGCGCCACAGGCCGCTCGCCGACAAAGGTACGATAGCCATCGGGGTCGAGCGAGACGACGCCACGGCCGAGGCGCCGGGCTTCGGACTTCGGCTTCGAAGCCCCGAGGCTGCGTTTCAGAATGGCGGCGACGCGCGCCACCAGCTCGCGCGGTGAGAAGGGCTTGGTGACGTAATCGTCGCCTCCGAGTTCGAGACCGAGTATCCGGTCGATTTCCTCGTCGCGCGCCGACAGGAACAGGATCGGCGCTTCGCTGGTCTTGCGGATTTCGCGGCAGGCGGCGAATCCATCCATCTCCGGCATGCCGATATCGAGAACGACGAGGTCGGGCGCTTCGGCGGCAAACAGGATGAGCGCTTCCCTTCCGTCGCCGGCGGCACGCGTGCGATGCCCTGCCTTTTCCAAGGCGAAGGTAATGACCGAGCGAATGGCGGGATCGTCATCGACCACCAGGATGGAAGCAGGCTGCATGACGGAGTCACCGGGGTTCGGAGGCGGTCCACTGAGGCGCTTCGGACAAATAGCGCCTGAGCCGCCAATCCGCAAAGCTCCAGGTTCTCCAATCATCATCGGTCGCAAGTATTTGGGCGGTCGCCTGATCGCGCCAATCATCAAGGGGCATGCTGCCCCAAGCCCCGCCAATGTAGAGGACCAGGCCGGCGCCACGTCCGGCGAGCAGATCGCGGCGGGCGTCGAGCGCCGGTATAGCCCGCGCCCCGAAGGTGCGGATGATATAGCCGAGATCCAACCCAGCGCCTCGGCCGGTCGCCTCCCGCGAATGGGCGATGTTGAAGCCGGTGACCAGGCTGGCGAAATCGATGAAGCAACAAACCCAAAGGGCGAGGAGAGCCGCGCCGGCATTGACGTTGACAAGCCAGCGCGTGGATTGCCCGGCGAGGATGCGGATGAGGATGGTCAGGAAGCCGAAGGCGACGAGTCCCATCCAGACGAAGGCGGCCACGCGCCAGAGCGTCAGCGAATAGGCCTCCACATAGAGATCGAGGCGCAGCATGGACGAGGCGACCAGCAGCAGTCCCTGCGCCATGAAGCCCAGGAGGAGCGGCTTTGCACCTGGGTCCCGCCCATCCGGGTGGCCGCGAAGCGTGATCAGCACGAAGGTGGCTGCCACCATCGCCGCGACCATCAGCGGATAGGCGCCGCGATGGGCGTATTCGGCATGGGTCATACCCTCGGGGAGCTCCATGCCGCCCCATAGATAGCCGAGATCGCTGAGCGTCTGCAGCGCGAACAGCAGGTTGAAGGAGACGAGCGAGCGCCGGACGGCAACCTCACCGAACAAGCCCGACCAGAGTCCGTTAACGATCGGTAGCACGGGCGGCGTCGCAGCGGCGTGCCGGCCTCGTCCGAGGTGCAGGAATGGCCAGACGATGAGCGCCGCCGCCACCCAGAAGATGAGATGAGGCCCATCGATGGACATCAGGCGGTCCGGCTTCAGCAAGCCGGCCCAGTGGTCGATCACCGGGTTGGACAGCAGGAACATGGCGAGGAAGAACAACGACAGGCCAACCGGCACGATCCATCCGGAAATGTCGAAGCGCAGCCGGCCACGCCGGGCCATCGCCCGCCGAACAAGCACGATGTCCGCGGCGAGCCGCAGCCAGCCGAAGAGAGGCGACAGGGCGACGACTCTCGTGACCATCGCCCATCCGACGGCGCCATGAACGAGCAATACGACGCTGACGGCGGACAGGCCGATGGCGAGGGGAACGGACAGCAGATCCGCGTCGGTCGCCAGCGCAACGGCGGCGGCCGCCAGCAAGGCAGCGGCGGCAAGGCGTCGGTTCCTGCGAGAATGGAGCCGGTTGAACGTCGCCGCCGCCGCAAAAAGCAAGATGAGAAAGAGCGCAATCGGCAAGCCGGCAGCCGGCGTTTCATAGAAAAGAAAGTCGGCAATCGCGACCAGCAGGACAAGGGCAGCCAAGCGCTGCTTGAACCAGAGAGCGGGAGCGACGAAAGCGGGCCGGCGGTTGGCGGCAAGGCTCATGATCGGAAGGCTCCGATGGGATGTGTCGGCAAGGGGGCGAGGCGCGACGCGGCGGCCGGTTCGGCTGCCGGGGCAGGGGACGGCGGGGCGGAGCAGCCCGGCGTGGCGGCGCTGTCGAACGTCGGTTCGGCAAGCCACCAGGCATCGCGGGCGAGACGGTCGGGAAGGGTTCCGACGGGAAGGGGACGGAAGCGGGCGCGGATCGACATGCCCCGTCGTCGCACGCCCGGACGCAGGAACCTGGGCGGGCTTCAGCAGCGTTTCAGGATTTTCGTGCAGATTTCGTGCAGGGAGTGGAGTTCGGGAGCGGAGAGAGCGCTGACGAACGACACGTCAGCGGCCCTATCGACGGCCAAGTCGCGTCGGCAAGGAATATCGGTGCGGTCCAGCATCGGCTATCATCTGGTTCCCGCTGATCGGGTCATCGTTTTTCGCGCTGGGCGTCCGGCGCCCCGGGGTGCTGTTGTGCTTTCCGCCGGGGTCGATCTCAAGAAAGAGCTCGCGCTTGACAATGGTCAATTAAACGTTTCATCTAAACCGGTTGGAGACCGCGAGTTTGAAGCGACTGTCCGTCAGAACATACCACGCGCTGTTCGTGACACCGGCTCTGGTGCTGAGCATCGCCATCGTGCTGCTGCCGGCGTTGCTGACCTTCGGGGCGGCCTTCTCCAACTGGGATGGCGTGTCGGCGCCCTCGTTTGCCGGCCTCAACAACTTTTCCAGCTTGTTCGCCGATCCGGTCTTCTGGACGGCCATTGCCAACAACAGCCTGTGGACGGTGATCTTCCTGACCATTCCGATGGGCATCGCATTGCTGGCCGCCTCGCTGCTGATGCGGCGCCAGCGGGCGAGTGCCGCCTTCCAGGCGATCTTTCTCTTGCCCTACGTGCTGTCGCCGGTCGCCAACGCCATGATCTGGCAGAATATTATTCTAAGTCCGGTGTCCGGTCTGCTTGGCTTCGTGTCGAAGAACGTCCTGCCGCTGCAAAGCCCGCTCACCCAGCCGGAAACGGCGCTCTACGCGGTGGCCGCCGTCGACATCTGGCATTTCTGGGGCTACCTGACCGTGGTGTTCTTCGCCGCCATGCGTCAGACGCCGGAGGAACAGCTCGAGGCGGCTCTGCTCGAGAATGCCAGCGGCTGGCAGGTGTTCCGCTTCGTCACGCTGCCGAACATCCTGCCGACGCTGGGGCTGATGCTGGTCCTCGTCACGATCTTCTCGTTTCTGACCTTCGATTACATTTACCTGATCACCCAGGGCGGGCCCGCCAGGGCGACGGAAATGCTGTCCACCTATGCCTACAAGTTCGCCTTCACCAGCTTTCAGGTCGGCAAGGCGGCGGCGGTGGCGCTGGTGATGTGCTTCTTCGGCCTGATCGCGTCGGTCGTCTACGTGCGCATCAGTCGCGCCAGCTTGGAGCTCTAGGCCATGCGATCCGCTTCCTCGGCCCTGTCCCGTCCGCTGGCCAACGCCTTTCTGGCCGGTGCCGTGCTGGTGGCGCTGCTGCCGCTCCTTCTCGTGGTGATCAACGCCTTCAAGCCGCATGCCGCGGTGGTCGCCAATCCGCTCAGCCTGCCGGCAAGTCTCGGCCCCGACAATTTCGTTCGAGCCTGGAGCGGCGGCAAGTTCAGCATCGCCATCGTCAACTCGCTGCTGCTGAGCGGCACGACGGTGATGGTGACGCTGGCCTGCGCCTCGCTCGCCGCCTTCGCGCTGGCGCGGCGGAAGATCGCAGGCTGGCAGTTCATTACCGTATATTTCCTGTGCGCGACGACGGTGCCGATCCAACTGTTCCTGTTCCCGCTCTACTTCATCTACGCCAAGCTCGGCATCCTCGGGAATTTCGCGGGCACGGCGCTGATCCTGTCGGCAATCAACCTGCCGATCTCGATCTTCCTCCTGCGCGCCTACGTGCTGTCCATCCCGCAGGAACTCGACGACGCCGCCTTCATGGACGGAGCGACCCCGTTCCAGACCTTCCGCCACGTCATCCTGCCGTTGATGCGGCCCGGTCTCATCACCGTGGCGATCATCGTCTTCCTCAACTCCTGGAACGAATTCCTGATCACCTCGACCTTCCAGAAGGGCCGCGACAATATCACCATGACGCTCGGCTATCTGTCGATGAACGGCACCTACGCCACCGACCAGGGTGCGCTGATGGCCGGCGCCTTCATCCTGATTGCTCCGGTGATCGTCCTGTTCCTCGTCCTGCAACGCTTCTTCATCTCCGGCATGACCGCCGGTGCCGTCAAAGGATAGACCATGATCGCACCCGCTCCTCAGCCGCCGTCGCCGGGCATTGCCGAACGCACCTATGCCGGCGTGCTCGGCAAGCTGATCGGCGTCTATCTCGGACGGGCCGTCGAGGGCTGGTCATACGAGGCGATCACCGACACCTTCGGCGAAGTTGCCGACTACGTGAACCATCAGGTCAACTGGCCGCTGATCGTGCCGGACGACGACATCTCCGGCACCTTCCTGTTCTACCGGGCGCTCGAGGACAACGGCTGTCCGGCCGATATCGACGCCGGCGCCATCGGCGACAGCTGGCTGAACTATATCGTCGAGGACAGGACGGTGCTCTGGTGGGGCGGCCTCGGCCGGTCGACCGAGCACACCGCCTACCTGCGGCTGAAAGCCGGCGTCCGGGCGCCCGCCAGCGGCTCGATCGCCCTCAACGGCAAGGGCATGGCCGAACAGATCGGCGCCGAGATCTTCATCGACACCTGGGCGATGGTCAATCCGGGCGATCCGGAGCGTGCCGCCGCCATGGCGCGCGCCGCCGCCTCGGTCAGTCACGACGGCGTCGCCGTGGAGGCCGCCGTGCTGCTCGCCGCCATGGAGGCGGCGGCCTATGGCGAACGCGATCTCGATCGTCTGCTCGACCTCGGCCTCGCCTATTGCCGCAGCGACGAACTCAGGACGGTGATCGCCGACGTCCGCGGTGTTTGCGCCCGGTCCGGCGACGACTGGCGAGCGGTGCGTGCCTGGCTCGGCGCCCACCATGGCTACGAGCGCTACCCGGGCAACTGCCCGATGGTTCCCAACCATGCGCTGCTGATTGCCTCGCTGCTGCTCGGCGGCGACGATTTCCAGAAAGGGCTGAAGATCGCCGTGTCGTCGGGCTGGGATACCGATTGCAACGCTGGCAACCTCGGTGCCCTCAACGGCATCCGTCTCGGACTGGCCGGCCTGGAGACCGGCCCGGATTTCCGCGGCCCGGTGGCCGATCGCATGTATGTGGTCGGCGCCGATGGCGGCGAATGCCTGACCGACGCGGTGATCGAAACCAGGCGGATCCTGCGCACCGCCGCCCGGCTGCGCGGCGAGACCTGCGCCGAGCCGCCGGCCCGCTTCGCCTTCGAGTTCCCCGGATCGGTGCAGGGATTTGGCCCTTGCCCGCTGCACCGGGGGCGGCAGGCGGTGACGCGGGTCGGCAACCTCGACCGGACGGGCGACGGCAACGGCCTCGAAATCGCCTTCGAAGGACTGGCCGCCGGCGTCACCGGTACCGTCTCGGTTCCGACCTTCATCGATCCGAAGCCGCGCGGCGTCTCCGACACCTCCTATTTCGAGGTGGTCGCCAGCCCGTCGCTCTACGCCACGCAGACGGTGACCGGCGTCGTCCGCAGCTTTGCCGAAACCAACCCGTCGCTGCGCTTCTTCATCCATTATTTCGACGGGACCGAACAACTTGCCCGCCTTGACGGGCCGTGGATCGCCGTCGGCAGGGGCGACAATCCGGTGCGCTTCGAGGTGCCGGATACCGGGGGGCGGCCGATCCACCGGCTCGGCATCGAGCTCGGTGCGCCGCGGCGTCTCGACGGCCGCATCGGCCTCCTGTCGCTCGACTGGAAGGGAGCGCCGGCGAACCTGGTGTTCGGCACCGCCAGGGAGCTGACGCCGGCACTCACACCGTGGGACACCGCCACCTTCTGGACGCGGCAATTCGTCGCCTCGGCGCGGCACTGGGCGACCGATATCTACAATACCTTCACGCTGTCGCATCCCGGCGACAACGGCGTCATCACCTTTGGCGGCCGCGACTGGACGGATTATGCGATCGCCTCCGAACTGGTGCTGGAGCTGCACGAAACGGCGGGCCTCGTCATCCGGGCGCGCGGTCATCGTCGCTACTACGCCGGCGTCGTCCACGCCGGCCGGGCCTCGATCGTCCGCCGGCGGGACGACCGGCTCGACGTGCTCGCCTCGGTGCCGTTCGGCTTTGAGCCCAACAGCCGCCAGCGCTTCGAGGTCAGTGCCGAAGGCGACCGGATCGCGCTCGCCATCGGTGGTGTGCCGCTGCTCTCGGCAACCGACGACGCCTACGCGTCGGGCGGCGCCGGCTTCCTCATCGAGGGCGGTACGGTACCGGCAAACGGCCTCAGCGTGCGAAGGATCGGAGGAAATTAGGCATGGCGGCGCTCACCTTCAGATCCGTCGGCAAGACCTTCGGCGATACCGAAGTCATCAGGTCGGTGGATCTCGACGTCGACGACGGCGAATTCGTGGTGTTCGTCGGGCCGTCCGGCTGCGGCAAGTCGACGCTGCTGCGCATGCTGGCCGGCCTCGAAAACACCACGTCGGGCACGATCGCCATTGACGGCCGCGACGTCACCGGCATGTTGCCGATCGAGCGCGGGGTGGCCATGGTGTTCCAGTCCTACGCCCTCTACCCGCACATGACGGTGGAGGACAACATCGGCTTCGGGCTGCGGATCGCCGGGGTTCCCAAGGCGGAGCGACAGCGTCAGGTCCGCGCCGCGGCGGAGATCCTGCAGCTCACGCCCTATCTTCAGCGCAAGCCCAAGGCGCTGTCCGGCGGCCAGCGGCAGCGCGTGGCGATCGGCCGGGCCATCGTCAAGAGCCCGAAGATCTTCCTGTTCGACGAGCCGCTCAGCAACCTCGACGCCGAGCTCAGGGTGCAGATGCGCCTCGAGATCGCCGCGCTGCATCAGCGACTTGGGGCGACGATGATCTACGTCACCCATGATCAGGTCGAGGCCATGACCCTGGCCGACAAGATCGTCGTGCTGCGCGGCGGAAGGGTCGAGCAGGTTGGGCGGCCGATCGAGCTCTACGAGGATCCGGACAACCTGTTCGTCGCCGGTTTCATCGGCTCGCCCAAGATGAACTTTCTTTCCGCGACGGTGCTGTCGGTGACGGGCAAGGTGGCGGAGGTCGACGTCCCGGGCCTCGGAGAGACGCCGGTCTTCATCGCCCTGCGCGGGGTCGCCGCGCCGGGCCAACCGGTGACGCTCGGCTTCCGGCCGGAGCGCGCCGCCATCGATCCGGAGGGAAGCATCGCCGCCACGGCGCGGACGGTCGAACAGCTCGGCAGCGTTTCCTACGTCTATGCCGACGGCGTGGCGGGGGCATCGGTCACCATCGAGGAGCGTGGCCACTCCGATCTTCGGCCAGGCGAGGCCTTTCGCTTCTCGCTGGACGCGACAGGGCTTTTCCTGTTCGACGCGGACGGCAAACGGCTTTAGAGCATCGGACCGAAAAGTGGACTCCGGTTTTCGGAGAATCCGATGCGATAACAAAGATTGGATCGCCATGCGTCCGTCGGGGCGCACGGCGATCAAGGGCAAGGGTGCCGATCGCGGCATTGAGGAAAGGCGAGCACATTCCGCCTGAAAAGATCGGCCGCCCGCCGATGAAAGCTGGAAGATGGTCGGGTTCGGGAAGAAGAAGGCAGCAACCATTCGGGACGTGGCGCGCGAAGCGGGGGTTTCCATCGCCGCGGTGTCCTATGCCCTCAACCGCGGCGGTACCATCGGCGAGGAGGTGCGGCAGCGCGTCCTCGATGTGGCCGAACGCCTTGGCTATCGGGCCAATCAATCGGCGCGCGCCGTACGCACGGGCCGAAGCATGACGCTCGGTTTGCTGGTGCCCGATCTCAACAATCCTTATTACCCGGCGCTCGCCCAGTCGTTCGAGCGGGCGGCGCGACGGCAAGGCTACACGGTGATGCTGATCGATACCGCCGGCGAGACCGCCGAGGAGATCCCCGGCATTCGCAGGCTCGAACAGCACGGGGTCGACGGCATCGTCTGGTGTCAGACGGCGGCGCACGACGCGATGTCGCCGACCGACTTCTCCATCCCGGTGGTGATCATCGGCACGCCGATCGACGGCGTCGACAACGTCACCACCAAAGACATCGACGGCGGTGCCATCCTCGGCCGCCATCTCATCGATATGGGACACCGCCGCATCGGCATGCTGACGGCCGGCGCCATCGCCGATAGCAAATACGACCGGCGGAGCGGCTTCGTCGAGGCCACGCGGGCGGCCGCCGATATTGTCTGGGAGGAGAAGGTGCCGTTCGCCGTCGACCTGCCGGAGAACGCCCGCGCCGCGCTGGCCCGCCGCGACGTCACGGCGGTGATGTGCGGCAACGATCTCATCGCCGTCGGCGCGTTGCGCGCCGCCCGGCAGCTCGGCATCGCCGTTCCGGACGAGCTGTCGGTGGTCGGCTTCGACGACATCCCTTGGGCGGGCATCGTCGAGCCGCCGCTGACCACCATCCGCCAGCCGGTCGGCGAGATGGCCGAAGCGGCGCTGACGCTGCTGCTCGACCGCTTCGCAAAGCCCGATCGGCCGGCGCACTACCTCAAGGTCGGCGTCGATCTCGTCGTCAGGGCGAGTGTCGCCCGCCGTATGCCTTAGAGCGCTGTTCGATCTGATTGAATCAGATCAGCGCTCCAAGTTTTTGTTCCTTAAGCATCATCTTTTCGATCCTCGTTTCACTCCGGTCGGATGATGCCCTAGCGGCTTCGGCGAATGGCTTGCCGGCGGTCAGAGCCCCATCGACGGCAGCCAGTGGCGCTTGCCGGCGGCGGTCCGCTTCTTGTCCATCCGGTCGAGCAGGACGCAGCCCTCGAGCGCCACCTCGATCGCGCGGGCGTGGCCGGCGCCGTGGCTGAAGGCGGCGTTGGTGATGACGTTGTCGGCCACCGAGCAGATCGAGCCGCCGCGGAAGCCGAACAGCGCGGCGAGCGTCACCACGGCCGCCGATTCGCGGTCGCCGTTGAGCACACCGGCGCGATTGTAGGTGGCGAGCATCTCGATGTTCCAGGGTTGCAGATAGCCGCCGACGCCCGGCCGGCCGACGCCGACGAAATCGCTGTCGACCGACAATGTCACGCCGACGTGGTAGTCGGCGCCGAGCGTGTCGGCCGCCTCGGCCATGGCGGCGACCACCTCATAGTGGCTGGCCGCCGGATAGGCCCGGTCGACATAGGCGCGCGTCATGCCTTCCTCGCGCACCACGCCCGAGGAGATGACGATGTCGCCGGGCTTGACGTCGGTGCCGATGCCGCCGGATCCGCCGACGCGCAGATAGGTGTGGGCCGGCGAGAACTCCATGAAGTCATAGAGCAGCAGCTCGGCCTCCGACGAACCGGAACCGCCGGACACCACGGTGATGCGCGTGCCCCGGTAGCTGCCGGTGATCGAGGTGAACATGCCGGACTGGCCGATGACCTCGGCGTCCTCCAGCAGTTCGCCGATATGGCTGGTCGGATCGCCGGCATAGGCGATCAGCGGATCGCGCACCGTCACCAGCACGAAGCCGCCGACCTTGTCCGGGTCGATGCGGGTCATCGCCGGCCGGCCATCCACCATGAGGCCGCGGTGCGGCACGTTGTTCCAGTAGGGATAGCGGTCATGGATCTGGGAGAGCGCGGCCCGCCGGGCCACTTCGTCACGGGACATCTCGGTTTCTTTCTAAGGCCTCCGCCCAGTCCGGCAGTCTGCAACTCTTCGGGCCAAACGGATGCGCGAAAACAAGAAGATAGAGCAAAAGTCGGTTTTGTTGCCCTAGCGAATGGCGTGGACCAGAAAGCCGTCGGCAACCACGGTTCCCTTTTCCACGATGAAGCCGGCGCCGCCGCTGGCGAATGCGGCGTCACGCGCCTCGCCGGCCGGCTTGCCGTCGACTTTCAGCGTCAGGCGGTCGCCGGCGAGGCTGAATTGCAGGTCGCGCTTGCCCTCGGCGTCGGGATCGATGGCGACGCGCGACAGCACGGTGACCTCGTCGTCGCGGCGCCTGATGATCAGCGCCTCGCGACCTCTCAGCATGGCGGCATAGTAGCGGCGATGGCCGCGCGCCCGGGCGACCAGGCCGGCGCCGTCGTTGATCGAGAAGTCGAGCGAGCTTGCGACGGAATAGTTGTCCCAGTCGCGGCTGCCGGTGGTGACGACGCCGTTGCCGTCGGGATGGGAAATGCACAGCGTGTACTTGAAGTCGGGGGCAAAATGCCGGGCTGAGCTGACCCAGGCCCTGACCCAGAACGGCGTCAGGTTCCAGATCGACTTGATCAGCATGCCTCGGATTTCATAGGCGGCCGGCGCGCCCGACCAGTCGATGCTGCGGACCGTCGCGACGCCGTCGCAGCGACCGTCGCTGGCGAACTCGACGCCGAGCCGGTAGAGCGGCAGGCCGTTGGTGTCGGGCACCGTCCAGAGCAGATCGCGCTCCTCGGACCATGGTCCGTCGAGGCGCAGCGTCTCGTCGTCGCGGCCGTAGACGACGGCATAGAGGCGCGCCCGCACACCGGTTGGCCGGTCGATCTCCGCCGTCACCGTCTGGCCCGGATAGAGGGTCGGACTTGCCACCATGGCGAAGCTCGACTGGGCGGCGAAGGGCTCGACGAACACCGGCGTCGAGATCGAGCCGCTGATGCCGCGCGACAGCCCGTGGAACAGCACCTCGAGCCCCGATCCATCGTTCGTGAGGCGGGCGACCGCCTGCCGTCCGTCATGGCGAGGGCAGGGCGCAAATCCCTGCACCGAGCCGGGATAGTCGAAGCCGTATTTCGGCCGGCGCGCCGGTTGCGGCCGGCCGTTGAGCGCGTCGGCCGCCGCGGCGACGGCGCGGGTCTCCCGCACGGCATCGGTGATGCCGGCCGCGCCGTCCGCCGTGACGACATACATGTAGTCGCCGACCGCGCCGCGCAGGTCCGGCCCGCGATCGATGGCGGCGAGGCCGAGGCGAATGCCGTTGAGGCAGCCGACGTTGCCGGCGTTGCAATCGGTGTCCCAGCCGGCGGTGGTGGCGATGGTCAGCGAGCGGCCGAAGTCGTCGCCGGCCATCAGCAGCGCCATCAGCACGACGGCATGATTGGGAACGATGTGGCATGGCCCGTCGTAATGGGCATAGCCGTGATTGGCGGCGATCCAGGCGCGGACGCGATGCCAGTCGTCGGTCGCCGCGCACTGTTCGCGGATGTCGCCGACCACGCGGAGCAGGTGCCGGTCGGAGACGTAGCGAAGGCCGGCGTCGAGCAGCCGGTCGACATCCGGCTCCCCGAAGGCCAGCGCCTCCATGGTGCCGAGCAGCACCGCCGCGTCGAGCGCGATGCCGTCGTGGCTGACCGAGGCGGCGGCCCGCACCATCTGCGCGGCGCGATCGGGGTCGCCGGGCGAGGCCATGGCGAAGGCGTCCATGAAGATCTGCGCGCCGATCTGGGCCGGCATCCATGGGCCGTTGAGGTCGTGGCTGCCGGACAGCGGGGCGGGCACCCCGTCCCTGAGGCGCAGGTAGGCGGTGTGTTCGGTCGACCGGCCGAGGCCGCCCCACCACAGGATGGTCTTCTCGTCGACGATGTAGTTGAGCCAGGTGCGGCCGACCGCCGCCGGATCGAGCGGCGCCGGATAGCCGTTGTCCTCGAGCGCCCGGAAGAAGGCGAAGGTTCCGGAAATATCGTCGTCGGGCAGGACGATCGGCAGCTTCATCCGATCGTTGACGAAATAGTCGATCTCGCCGAACGTCTCCATGATGCGTTCATAGGACCAGCCCTCGACCGGACGGCCGTGATAGACGCCGAGGATCTTGCCGAGGACGCCCGCGTAGATCTTCTCTTCGATTGTCCGTTCCATCGATCACTCCAGGACCCGCTGCATCACCAGTTCGAGGAAGCGGGCGAAATTGGCGCTCGACGCCACCTCGATCTCGGGCAGATGCGCCCAGGCGTGATGGTGGCGGAAATCGGCCACCGTCTGGCCGAGCGTCAGCTCGCCGCGCGTTTCGACGCCGACCCGCGCCCGCGTCGTGCCGATCAGGCTGGGATCGATCACCGCGGCGACGGCGAGCGAGTCGATCAGCACGCAGTAGGACTCGAAGCCGCGGCCCTGGACGAAGCGCACCATCTTTTCGACGATGTTGGCTTCCGGACGCGGCGACGCCCTGAGCGCCACCAGTTGCGCCTCGGAAAAGTTGATGTCGAAATGGGTGGCGACGTCGATGCCGACGGCGCGGACCGGCACGCCGGATTCGAACACCAGCTTTGCCGCTTCGGGATCGACGAAGACGTTCCATTCGCTTTGCGGCGTGTCGCCGGTGGCGTTGGCGAAGGCATAGCGGTTGAGCCCGAAGGAGCCGGCGATGGAGACCACCTCCCTGATTGCCGGCCCGATCGACGGCTCCTTCATCAGCGCCATGGCAAGATTGGTGAGCGGGCCCAGCGTCACGATCGTCACCTCGCCGGGATGGCCGCGGACGGTATCGATGATCTGGTCGATGCCGTGCCTTGCGGCCGGCGCCGTCACCGGCTCGGGCAGGTAGATCTCGGCTTGACCGTCGGCGCCGTGCGAGAACGGATCCTTGGCGAGGGGCCGGGCCAGCGGCTTGCCCATGCCGCGCGCCACCGGTATGTCGGTCCGCTTGAGGAGTTCCAGCGTTTTCAGCGCGTTGCGCGTGGTGACGTCGATCGGGTAGTTGCCGGCCACCGACGAAATGCCGAGCACGTCCACCTCGGCCGACTTCACGGCGAGAATGATGGCGAGCGTGTCGTCCATGCCGGGATCGGTGTCGATCAGGATCTTCTTCACGGGGTCTGCTCCAATCGGGACATCAAGGTGGCGGTGAGATCGGCGGCGGCCTGGCGGACCGGCTCGCTGCCGCTCTCGGGCGGGCCATATTGGGAAATGGCGAGGCGGGCGGCTGCCGTCGCCATGGCGGCGCATTCGACCGGCGATCGCCCCTCGGCGAGGCCGATCGACGCCGCGCCGCCGAAGGCGTTGCCGCCGCCGGTGACGTCGACGGCGTCACCGGCAAGGCTCGGCACGAAACGCACGGCGTCGGGCGTCAGCACGTAGCTGCCGCGCGCGCCGGCCCGCAGGAACACCGTACCGGTACCGATGGCCCTCAGGCCGGCGATGAGCGTCGCCTCGTCGCGGCTGCCGTAGATGAGCGACGCCTCGTCGAGGTTGATCGACAGGGCGGCGACCCGGCGCGCCCGGTCTTCGATCTCGACGCGGTTGGCCGGCGCGCAGGCGTCAAGAGCGATCTCCCAGAGGGTCACCGGCCGGTGGCGGGCGAGAAGCGGCTCCAGCCCGGACCAGAAGGCGGCATCGAGGTTGCGGAACAGATAGAGCGAGCGGGCATCGCCGATCACTCTGGCGACGTCGTCGGGGCCTGGTTCGATCGCCCGGAAATGCGCCATGCCGTAGACCGGCATCTCGGTCCGCGTCCGTTCGTCGATATAACGCAATATGTTGCGCGGCGCGTGCTCTTCGCTGAGGCGGAGCCCGGCCGCCGACAGGCCGTTGCGTTGCAGCCAGGGGCCGAATGTGTCGGGCAGATCGCGGCCGGTGCCGGTCACCAGCACGGCGCTGCGGCTGAACAGCGCCGCGCCGGCCAGCGCGTAGAGGCCGGCGCCGCCCGGCACCGAGCGGCGGCTGGTGCCGTCGGCATAGACGATGTCATCCATCAGGACGGCGCCGACGACGAGATCGGACCGCTCAGCCATGACACTTCACGAAGAACTGCCGCTGGCGCGGCCCGTCGAATTCGTTGAAGAATACGCCCTGGGAGTGGCCGAGCAGCGGCGCGCCCTCGCTGATGATCAGCGTCAGGCTGACGCCGACCAGCACCGACTTGACGTGACCGGCGGCGTCCTGCGGCGTGTCGAACTGGTGCTTGAAGTCGATGCGGGTCGGCACCAGGCGGTTGATGTCGTCATGCACATCCTCGAGCCCCTTGGGATCCCAGAAGGAGGTGATCGACAGGCCGGCGGTGGTATGCGGCACGAACACGACGCAAAGCCCCTCGCGGATGCCCGACGCGCCGACCGCTTCGCGGATATCGGCGGTGATGTCGAAGGCGCGGTTGCCGTCGGTCGAAAGCTTGTGGTTGGTGAGCGTCATCGGCCGGGCTCCCAGAGCAGGCTCTGCTGGACGGTGGCGGCGGTGGAGCTGTCGGCCCATGGGCCCTTGCCGCCGCGGCCGTACTCGGCACCGTCCTGCTCGCTGAGATGGGCGGCGAGCAGCGCCAGCACGGCGCTGGTCGGAAGCGGCGACCAACCCTCGGCGATCGGCGGGGTGATCTCCAGCACGGCGTGGCCGAGCGAACGGGCGAGCGCCGCCGTCGCACCGCCGCCGACCAGCAGCAGGCGGCGCCCGAGTCTATGCATGTAGGCGACGAGTTCGAGGGCGCGGCTTTCGGCGACGCTGCCGGCCGGTACCACCACGACGGTGGCGATCTCCTGCGGCGCCGCGTCGAAATAGTTGAGATGCGTCCATTCCTCGAGGTCGCGGGCGAGGGCGTGGCGGCCCGATGCCTCGAGCAGCTTGGCGGCGCCGTATTCGGCGACCGCGAAATTCGGCCCGGCGCCAACGAACTCGAACAGCCGGCGGTCGGCGAGGCCGGCGGCGGCCGCCCTGGCGGGGGCGTCGAGGGCGGCAATCACCTCGCCGATGTCACCGAGGTGCCGCCGGAGGCCGGCGCGGCGCGCCTGCGCCTCGTCCATGGTGATCCGCATCCGCACTTCGCCAAAGCGGATGGCGAGGAGCTGAAGGCCGAGCAGCGCGAACACATAGGGACAGAACCCCGGCGCGCTCGGCAGCTCGGGGACGGGCAGGACGAGGCGGCGGTCGGCGGTGACGGCAAGGCGGCCTTCGGCGTTCCGGGTCACGGCAAGCACCCGGCCGCCGGCAGCCTTCCACAGGCCGGCGGCCTCCACCACCCGGGCGGCGGCTCCGGAGTTGGATAGGGCAACGAGCAGCGCATTCTCGATTTCGCGGCGCGGGAACAACTGCGACTGGTAACGGCCGGCCTCCAGCGGCGTCCTGACCTCGGCAGCGACGCCGCCATCGGACCAAAAGGCTGTCTCGGCGGCCTTGGCGGCAAACCAGGAATCGCCGCTGCCGGTCAGCACGACGCGGCGGCTGCGGTAGATGTCCGGCGTCTCGACGGCGAGGCGTGCGCCGCGTTCCAGCGCGTCGAACGCGGCGAGCGCGGCGGAGGGTGTCGCCAGGATCTGTTCGCGCATTGGATTGGATGAAGACAAGTTCAACCTCCCGGAACGGGTCCGGATACGGAGAGAAAAAGCGGGCGGCGCGGGCCTCGCTGGGGAGTAGGCCCGCGCCGTGGACTGGCGGTCAGAGAGAAGGCTTGGGCAAATTCTGGGTGAGCCCTTGTGCCTTTTCTTCGGCGAAGGTCGTTTCTGCCTTCTTGAGCATATCGGCAGCGCTCATCCTGCCGAGCCAGACGGATTCGATGTCCTCGAACATCACCTGGTTGGTGGCAGGGGGAAAGAACGTGCCGATCTTGAAGCCGAAGCTGCCCTTGTCGACCGCGGTCGTCATATCGGCCATGGCGTCGAGGAAGGACTTGGTAAGACCGGTGGCCTCGGGATCCCTGGGGAACTGTTTCAGCGGAATGCCCCAGTAGCCCGGCCAGACTTCGGCCATGCCGGCGGCGAACTCGGGCGAGAAAATGCGGTCGAGCACAAGGGCGGCGCCGTCCTTGACCTCGGAATGGGCATTGATCGACAGCGTGAAGGCGACGCCGATGTCGTAGATCGGATAGGGCTGCGCGGCATCGAGACGGGGGATCGGCGCGAAGGCGAAATCGTCGGCCGTGGCATCCTTGAAATAATTGGTCGCCCACTGGAAGCCGATCGACGGCGCGAAGAAGAACGGCGCCTTCTTTTGGCTGACCAGGGAAATCGACTCGTCGAAGTTCAGCGAGAAATAGTCCTTGCCGCCGAGATAGCCGGCGTTGAACCAGCGGGCGGACTCGTCGATCGCCCTGGTCATTTCCGGCGAGGTCCAGCCCTCGCCGCTGGTCAGGATGTCGTAGAACTTGGCGGGCCCGACGATGTTGTTGACGAAGATCGAGGCGTAGTTCTCGTTGACCGGCTGCCAGCCCTTGTTGCCGGTCACCGAGGCGTAGAGGCCGTCGGCCTGCGCCGCCTTCATCACCGTCTCGACCTCCTCGAGGGTCTTGGGAACGGCCCAGCCTTTTTCGGCCAGCAGCGCCTTGTTGTAGAACATGCCGTCGGAGATCAACGACGGCGGCAGGCAGTAGAGGTGGCCGAGCTGCTGGCAGGTATCGAGCACCGGCTTCAGCAGCCTGTCGGACCAGCCGTATTTCTCGGCGTAGGGCTCGAGGGGCTCAAGCGCGCCGGCCTTGGCGAGCGGGGCGATGTAGGACGGCCCCGAGGTGTAGACCAGGTCGGGGCCTTCGCCGGCCAGTACGGAGACGCGGACATTGTTGTCCACGTCGTTGTTGTAGTCCATCTGCAATTCATATTGGTCCTGGCTGGCGTTGAACGGCTCGACCAGGTTCTTTTGAAAGGCTTCCTGCAGGTTGGGCGGAGCTCCCCAGAACCATAGCGTGATCGGCTCCCTGGCCAGGGCCTGCGAAGACGCGGCGACCAGCAGCGATGCTGCTGCAATGGCGACTTTCGACATATGTGAACTTCCCTGTTGGTGTCCTTTCCGGACGTTCCCCTGAGAGCCCGTTATTCAGGTCTCTCCAGCAAGGAAGTTAAACGTTTCATTTAATGCGTCAAGTCCATTTCCCACGGGAGGGAGATGGCATTTCCGCCTTCAGTTCGAGGAGGAGGTTGGGCTATGGAAGTGGGAAACCGGTCGAAATCTGCAAGGTCTTCGGAATCGATAAGACGTTTTGGATGGGGCCATCAGCTTCGGCTCATATGCTTCCAAGGACCGCCTTCTCCATGGAGAACAGTTGAAGCGGAAGGTGGTGGCCAGTTGGCTCCCGCGGATATAGCTATTGCGCACGGAAACAGTATGCCGGCAATCCACGTGGCTACAGGCCTGCTGTCATAAACTGCATCATGTCGTGGAAACGTCCTCGCCGCGGCAACCCCCCACAAGCTTGTTGTCGCCGCTGTCGCAAGAAGATTGGTAACTACCGCAAATGCTATCCTGAAAGCCAGCTATTCCAGGAGACGTCAGAGCCTCGCACAAATACAGTTGCGGGTTTAGGGGTGTTCAACTTCGACGGATTCGGGAACCGTTATTTCAGGAGAGCCGGCTGCAAACCACCGCGCCAGTTCCTGTGGCGAGAACAGCTCGTCGAGCACCATGTTTGCCGCGCCGATCAGGCCGGCTGTCTGAGGATGTTCCACTGCCTGAATGGTCAGTCCTTCGGTGACGAACGGCAGGGAGTGATGAAGGATCGCCTCGCGCAACGCGGCAAAAAACAACGTGCCGGTCTGGAGCAAACGGCCGCCGACGATCAGCAGCGCGGGGTTCATGACATTGATGGTGGCTGACAGAATTCGGCCGATGTTGTATCCGGCGGCCCGCGACAGCTCGATGGCAAATGGGTCGCCCAGCCGGGCTGCCTCCCCGATAGCACCGAGATCGATGTCGGCCTGGCGCGCAAGGGCGGGACTCTCCCCGGACTCGGCGGCGGCCACCGCTTTGCGAACCAAGGCCTCGCCACCGAATACCGCCTCGATGCATCCCCGCCGGCCACAGCGGCAAAGGGCGTCATCGGTGCCGTATGCAGCGATATGGCCAATGTTGCCGGCCGCTCCTTGGGCTCCGCGCACAAGCGTGCCGCCGGTGACAATGCCGCACCCCAATGCGAGATCGGCGTGGACGTAGATGAAGTTCTCGTGGTCGCGGGCGTTGCCGGTTCTGAGCTCGGCAACGGCCAGGAGGTTGTCGTCGGTGTCGAGCCACGCCGGCGCGCCAAAGGGCGCCGAAAGATGCTTTCTGAAAGGAAAGCCGCGCCAGGAGGCCGGCAGCGAGGGCGAGTCGATAAGCGTGCCGCTGGCAAAGTCGATATGGGCCGGAATACCTCCTCCGATACCCCAGACGTCCGTCCTGGTCTTGCCCAGCTCCGAAAGTTGGCCGTCCCAGGTCTTGATCAGCCATTCGACGAGAGGTTCAGGGCCGGAGGCGAAGTCGTTCTCGGCGTGTTGCCGGTGCAGAAGATGTCCGGAAAGATCGGTGATGCCGACATCGACGCCTTTGAGATTGACGTAGAAGACGAGCAGCACCCCGGCCTCGGCGTTGATCTGCAACTCACGCGCCGCGCGCCCACCCGTCGAAGCCCCGAGCTCGCCTTCGCGCACGAGACCAGAGGCCAGCAGTTGCGCGACCCGTTCGACGACGATCGTTCGACCGAGGCCGGTTGCCCGCTGGAGTTCGGGCTTCGACCGTGCCCGGCCACTGCGGATATGGTCCAGTACAGTGGCCAACGCCGTCATTTGCACGTCCGCGCCCATGCTCTCTTCCGATCCGAAACCCACCGATCTTCAATACGATACCAGGTGGCCAGCAAGTCAATTGGGATACCTGTTGTAACACGCCCCTTGCACTTTTGCATTAATAATGCAAAAGATTGATCGTCATGTGCAGATACATGGTGCGGGAGGAGACCTCACTAACACTGCATCGAGCGGTGGCGCACCTCGCCAGGCGTCCGGTCGTGCGTGAGGACTTGCAAAAGGAGGATTTCATGAGCGCGAGAACTCTCTGGATCGCCTCGGCGACAATCGCCGGCGTAACCCTGCTGGCAGCGACCGGCCTTGCCGCTGCGAAGGATGCGCCCAGGCATATTTCCATCGCCTATAGCGTCGACGTGCTCGACGAAACGCAGAACGTGGCGCTGCAATACATGCTGGATCGCGTCAAGCAGATCAACGCCGAACGCGACGACATCGAGGTCACCTTCGAGACCTATGATGCTCAGACCAGCGTCGACAAACAGCTTTCCGACGTGCAGACGGCACTGATCAAGAAGCCGGATGTGCTGATCTTCAGCGCCGTCGACGCGGTTGGTTCGCTGCCGGCCGCCGAGGCCGCCAAGAGAGCTGGTGTCCTAGTCATCGACCGCCGGCCGTCCGATCCGGAGCCCGCCGCCTATGACGTGGCCTTCTACGCCTATGACGAGGCGCGCTACGCCAACACGACGAACGATTGGATCAAGGCCTATCTCGACGCCCATCCCGATGTCGTCCTCAAGGTCGGCCTCATCTATGGCGCCCCGGCCCAGACGGCCCAGCTCCGCCGCGCCGATACCATCAAGGAACTCACCAAGCAGATCCCCGACCGCATCAAGATCGTGGCCGAAGGCTACGGAAACTGGCTGACCACGACGGCGCAGAACCTAACCCAGGATTGGCTGCTTGCCCATCCGGACATGAACTATGTGGCCGCCGCCAACGACATCATGGCCCTTGGCGCGTCCAACGCACTGATCAATGCCGGCCGTTCCGACGTGCTGGTCAGCGGCTATGATCTGACTGCCGACGGCGTGCAGCGCGTGTCGAAAGGTACCCAGACCCTGACAGTCGGCACCAGCCTGGCCGACAACGGCCAGATCGTCGATGTCGCGGTGGGCCTCGTCGAAGGCACCTTCAAGGACAAGACCTACTACGTCAGTCCCGTCTACGCCATCGACGCGAGCAATGTCGGCGACTATCTCGCCAAGACATCCAAGCCCTGACCTTCCTCTTGGCAGCGGGGCCGGATCTGCATCCGGCCCCGAACCGGAGTTTCGCCATGAGTTTTAATGCTTCGACCGCCGACGCAAGTCCGGTCCGACGGTTGCTGCTTGCCAACAAGGCGGTCATCTTCGCCATTCTGCTGGCGGCGGCGCTGTCGGCCACCTCGCCCTATTTTCTTCTGCAGGCCAATCTCCTGGCCCTGCTCGACCAGATCGTCGTGATGACGGTCGTGGCGCTCGGCTATACGCTGATCCTGGCGATGGGCGAGATCGACCTGTCGCTCGGCGGCGTCATCCCGCTGATCGGCATCGTCATGGCCAAGCTCATGGCCAATTATGGCGTGCCCTTCGAGTTCGCCATTGTCATCGGCATCATGCTCGGCGCGCTGTGCGGCGCGATCAACGCCACACTGATCTCCCGTTTCGACCTGCCGCCGTTCATCGTAACGCTGGCGACCGGCGCGCTATTCACCGGCACGCTCTACATCGTGTCCAACCTCATCCCGGTGTCGAACCTGCCCGAGGGCTTCCTGGCCATTGCCAGAACCCGCGTCGCTACGGTCATTCCGCTGCCGGTGATCCTTCTCTTCCCGGTCGCCATCGCCTTCTACCTCGTCGCCAAGCGGTCGGTGTTCGGCCAGCATGTCATCGCGCTCGGCGGCAATCCCGAAGCCGTCCGCGTCGCCGGCATCAACATCGAAATGTTGCGGCTGAAGGTCTACGCGCTGGCCGGAGCCTGCTATGCCCTCGCCGCCGTGCTGCTCACGGCCCGGTCGGCGTCCGCGCAGATCGCCGCCGGCTCCAACCTCATGCTGCTCGTCATCACCGCGGTGGTCGTCGGTGGCACACCGCTGCTCGGTGGCAAGGCCGACATGATCGGCACCTTCTTCGGCTGCCTGATCCTCGGCATGATCAGCAACGGCCTCAACCTTCTGGGCGTCAACGCCAACTTCCAGGTGATCGTACAGGGCTTGCTCATTCTTCTTGCCCTCGTTCTCGATGTCGAATCCGCCAAGCTCCTGTTGCGGCTGGACAAACGGCGCATGCAGCGCCTGCGTGGGGAGGGTGGACGATGACCGACCAGCCGATTGTCGAAATGATCAATGTCAGCAAGGCATTCGGAGGCGTGCAAGCCGTCGATGACGTGTCCCTTGCGGTCGCCCCCGGCGAGGTCGTCGGCCTGCTCGGCCACAACGGCGCCGGCAAGTCGACGCTCATCAAGATGCTTGCCGGCGCCCAGCCACTCGACAGCGGGGAAATCAGAATTTCCGGGCAGCCGGTCAACATTAGCTCGCCGCGCGATGCCAAGGACCTCGGCATCGAGACCATCTACCAAACGCTGGCGCTGGCCGACAATCTCGACGCCGTCGGCAACCTCTTCCTCGGCCGGGAAATCCGCCAGGCCGGACTGTTCCTCGATCGCCGGAAAATGTTGTCGGAGGCGCGCGAGGTGTGCGCGCAGATCAACCCGCGCTTCACCAACCTTACCTCGCCGGCGCGCAACCTGTCCGGCGGACAGCGCCAGTCGATCGCCATCGCCCGGGCGGTCTATTTCAACGCCAAGGTTATCATCATGGACGAACCCACCGCCGCGCTCGGCCCGGGCGAGACGGCGCAGGTTAAGGAACTGGTCGAGCGCCTCAAGGCCCGGGGCGTCGGCATCATCCTCATCAGCCACGACATCGAAGACGTCTTCGAGCTCGCCGACCGCATGGTGGTGATGGCCGGCGGACGCGTCGTCGGCCGCGTCGACACTAAAGACGCCACCCGGGAGCAGATACTCTCCATGATCATCATGGGCTCTGCGTCCCCGGCTGCCCAGATAAGCCCAATCTGATAAGGACATAGCCAATGCCGGCAGGCACGAACTACTGCATTTCCGAGGGAATGCTCGGCAAGCAGTTCATCGAACTCGACCGCGACCGGGACGGCGTCACCGACCATGTCGCCATTCCGGTTTTCAACCAGTTTCTGCACCCTAACCATCCGCTGGGCTGGATCCGCAAGCTCGACGTGGCCATCGACGGCAAGTCCGTGCCCCCCGAGCGCATGGCCTTCGTCGTGCGGGACCAGTGGATCGCCTTCGAACATCTCGCCTCGATCACCGACATCTGGTGGTACATGCACGAGGAGGCCAGGATCGTAATCAAGGGGCCGCCCATACCCGCTGGCGAGCATCAGGTAACCTGCACTTTCGCCGTTTCCCTGCATGTCCACACGCCCAACATCGACCGGGACGATTGCTGGCCGTCGCTGGAGCAAACCATAACTGCCACTCTCATTGCCGGAACACTCTGAAATGCAGCACAGCCTCGCCGTCAGCGTCTGGTCGCTGCAACGGCTCACCCTGACATTGGGCACTCCGCTCAACGACCTCATGGGCATCATCGCCGGCATGGGCGTCGACCAGATCGAAATCAACGAAGATTACCTTCGCCTTGCGCCCTACGACACGCCGCACGGCCATCGCTTGCTCCGCAAAGCTGCCGCCGAAAACGGGGTGAAGATAGCTTCGCTCTGGTTCTACACCGACCTGATCGGGGCTAGCGTATTGACCAGCGTCGACGCGGTCGCCGACCAGTTGAAGGATTACCTCGCCATCGCCGCCCTGGTCGGCAGCCCGCGCATTACCATTCCGATCGGGGAAGGGCCGTCCGACCTTTCCTTTGAGCGCGGATACGGCATCCTGACTGATGTATTCGCCAAAACCCTTCCCGTAGCGGACGATTACGGCGTCGACATCGGCCTTGAAGTGGGCCGGATGATCGGCCGCTACCAGACGCCCGAGGGTGCCCTGAAATTGATCGCCGACCTGTGCTCCACCCGGCTGAAAGTGGTGCCGGACTTCGAGGCTTGGCGCCATGAAACCCCGGACTTGCCACTGACTCACGTCGAAAGCATGAGCCTACCGACGGAGCCGGCGTCGATCGACCTGTTCAGGCGATGTCTCCCGCATGCGTCGCTCATCCACGCCAAGCTGCTACGGCTCGACGAGACGGGCAGCGAGCCGCATTTTCCGCTCGACGAGCTGATGCGCGCGGTCCGGGAGAGCGAAAAGGACCATATCCTCGACATCGAGTTCGAAGGATGGATCCCCGATATCGATCCGGACCGCGATTGCATCGTCGAGACCCGGCGGTGCGTTGCTTTGCTGAAGGCCCATTTATCGGTCGGCACAAAGCCTTCTCATTGAGCCGTGCCTTCTTCCAAAACCAACTAGACTGAGATGTCTTGAACTTGAGCCTTGTGATTTCGCACGTTCACTGTGGATTGCCGCAAGACAGCCCATCTAGACCAAAACTCCGTACCGCCGATTATCGGATAGAGCTTCCGCCGGTCCAAACGGGTCGGCGGAAGCGTTTGCCAAACCGGACAGATCTGGTGGCTCAGCGCGTCGTGCCGGCGGGAACATGGTCCATCGGGTAGCTGGCGCTGGCCTTGATCGACGCAGCCGCATCGGTGGGGGCATTGGGATCGTCCTGCTCGATGATGTACCACTTCGCGCCGGCGGCATTGGCGGCCGGTAGGACCTTCGTCCACGGCATAATCCCGGCGGCTATAGTGCGAGGCGGGCAGCGCCCGGCCGGTCAGATGGCTGGCAAGATGCGACAGGTTCACCGTGCGCGACTGCGCAAGGCCGGTGATCAAAGCCGCGAGGCTCGATAGACGGCTCTTGCTCGAACCAATCACTTCCGCTGCTGTTTAGCCTCTCTGTCGTATAATGCCTGGTGGGCTTCAATGTCGCTTATGTGCCCCAGCACCCACATCGAGAGTTGCATAAGGGGTATAGCGAGTGATTGGCCGCGCTCAGTAAGACCATACTCGACCTGGGGCGGCACGGTTGGAAAGACTTGGCGTGTCACCATGCCGTCGCGTTCCAGAGACCTCAGCGTACGAGTGAGCATTTGCTGAGAAATTCCACCGATCAGGCGCTTCAATTCGTTGAAACGTCGCGGCTGCCCGCTGAGCATCGTAATGGCGAGAATAGTCCATTTGTCTCCCAGGCGGCCGAAGATGGCGTTGACTTTCCGACAGTCGGCGTTGGTACCGGGCTGGTCTGGGGGCGTAGGCATATCCATGTGACTAGGCCTCTAAAATATGCGTTCTTGCAGTAAAGGCAGTCAGTAAACCATATCTGGTCAGCAAAACATACCGCCCTCCAGGAGTAGGTTATGGCTGACAAGAAGACGATTGCCATTTTTGGTGCCGGGTCCGGGCTTGGTGCCTCGCTTGCCACGCGGTTCGGACGGGAAGGATATGCGGTAGCGCTCGTTGCACGTCGTGCCAATCCGCTCGACCAGAGCGTCGCCGAACTCGCGCGTACAGGCATCGAGGCCGCCGCTTTCCCGGCCGATCTTACCAATCTCGACGGCATTCCTGCGCTCGTGCGCTCCATTGAACAACGCTTCGGTTCCATCGATGTCGCTATTTATGCGGCCCTCCCGTCCAACGTCGGGTTCGTGCCTGCCGTGGATCTTGATGCGGCAACTCTTCGGTCCATGGCTAGCGTTTTTACATTCGCGCCCGTCGAGGTCGCGCACTCTGTGCTGCCCGGCCAGTTGGCACGCGGTGATGGCGCGATCGTCATCGTCGGCGGACTGAGCGCGTTGGTTACGATGCCTGGGCTGAGTGGGGTTGGTCCGTTGATGGCGGCCGCACGTAATTATGCTCTTACACTCAATGCTGAGGTGGCACGGCAGGGCATCTACGCTGGAACCGTGAATATCGGTGCAATGATCGATCGTTCCGCAGGCCTTCGCGCGGCGACCGCTGGAGGCAAGGAACTGGACCCGAGTTTTCCGGTGGTCGATCCCGACGACATCGCCGAAGAAATATGGGTCTTGATCAACAAACGCGATAGGGCTGAACTCATCCTGCCGCCACTACCTCAGTCCTGATGGAAGAATGTAGCTGCTCCCTTCAAGATGATGAAACGTAGCCCATGCCGCATGGTCACGAGCATTTGGCATTCCGGTCGATCGCCATCGAGGCCGCATGGAACGGGCTCGGAAACGGAAAACGGAGATTTGAAAATGGCGACCATCGGCACCTTCAAGAAGACCGGCTCGAACGAATTCACCGGCGACATCGCCCCCCTCAGCGTCCAGGCCAAGGGCGTGCGCATCGTCCCCGACACCCGCGCCACCGGCGAGAACGCCCCCAACCACCGCATCATGGTCGGCCGCGCCGCCTTCGGCGCCGCCACTGCGGTGCCCCCACTGATGGCTTTGTTCAGTGCAGCCGCTTGCCGCTCGCCAGATCGAACAAATGTACCTTATTCGCATCGATCCTGAGTGGGACAGGCTGGCCAACCGATACCGAGGGGCGATCCCTGACAGCAGCAATGATCGATTGAGAGCCCACCTGCAATTGCAGATGCGTGTCGGAGCCCGTTGGCTCAACGATGTTTACTCTGGCCTGGACCCCGTCCGGGCCGACGGCGATATGCTCTGGTCGGATTCCAAGGCGAACCGACTGTCCGAGATAAGCGCGGGCGCTCTCCGGTAGTGGCCAGTGCACACCCTCTTCCGTTTGCAGCTCCGCCGTTCCGCCCCGTTCCACGACAAGACCGTCGATAAAATTCATCGACGGCGAGCCAATGAACCCGGCGACGAAACTGTTGGCAGGCTCATCGTAAATTTGGAGCGGGGGACCGACCTGTTCGATACCGCCACCGTGCATCACCACGATGCGATCGGCCATGGTCATCGCTTCCATCTGGTCATGAGTTACATAGACCATGGTGGTGCCTAGTCGCTGATGCAGCGTCTTGATTTCCGTGCGCATCTGCACGCGCAATTTGGCATCGAGATTGGAGAGCGGCTCATCGAACAGGAAGACTGCCGGATTGCGTACGATCGCGCGCCCCATTGCCACGCGCTGGCGCTGTCCGCCGGACAATTGCCGTGGGTAGCGATCGAGAAGCGCGGTGAGATCGAGAATGCCGGCGGCGTCATCGACCTTTTGTTCGATCTCCTGCCTGCTGCGACGCGCAAGCTTGAGCGAAAAGGCCATATTGTCGCGAACGGTCATATGCGGATAGAGCGCATAGGTTTGGAAGACCATGGCGATGTCGCGCTCATTGGGCTCAAGATCGTTGACGACACGGTCGCCGATTTCGATTTCGCCGTCGCTTATGCTTTCCAGCCCGGCGATCATCCGAAGCAAAGTGGATTTGCCGCAGCCCGACGGGCCGACGAGCACTACGAACTCTCCGTCCTGTGCGGCAACGGATACGCCATGCAGTACCTCAAGCGCGCCATAACGCTTGATGACGTTGCGGATCGTCAGTTTCGCCATGTCCCAGCTCCCGAGAGTGTTTGCAAGGTGCCTAGCGCCCGCCCATGCCCGCATTGAGAGCGATGCTGTTGTAGATGAGCTTCTGGAGGATGATCGCGAGGAAAATCCCGGGAAGCATGGAAAGGGTCGCGCCCGCCATCAAATAGTTCCACTGCGTGCCCTGCTGGGTCTGGAACATGGTGAGCCCCACCGGCAGCGTTGCATTGTCGGCGCCGGTCATCACGATCAATGGCCAGAGAAAGTTGTTCCACTGCCCCATGAAGGTGAACAGCGACAAAAGCCCGATGGCCGGCATCGACAGCGGCACGATGATGCCGATTAGGATGCGTAGCCGTGAGGCACCATCGATCCTCGCGGCCTCCTCCAGTTCCATGGGAATGGAGAGGAAGAATTGCCGCATCAGGAAAGCGCCGAAGGTGCCGAACGAGATCGGCAGGATAACCCCTGGAAAGGTATTGACCATGCCCAGTCTGTTGATGATCAGAAACAGCGGGATAATCAGCATCAGCGGCGGCACCATGAGTGTGCCGATATATCCGAGCAACAGCGTCTCGCGCCCTTTGAATTTCAGCCGCGCGAAGGCATAGCCGGAAAGACATGAAACCACGACGGTGATCGCCGTAACGCAGACGGCGATGATGGCGCTGTTGAGGAAGAACCGGCCGAAGGGCAATCTGGTCCAGGCGGCTACAAAATTGCCCCATTCGAAAACCTTCGGCAGGATGCGCACCGGTATCGCCATCACCTCGGCGTTGGAGCGCACGGCGTTGGAAACCATCCAGAAGAACGGGAACAAGAAGGCAACCGCGACGATGGCCAATGCGGCATGATTGATAACGTCGAGCACCAGTCTTCGGCGTGCCTTGGCCTTGGACTTAGTTGTCATAATGCACCCATTTACGCTGGAACCAGAATTGCAGCGCCGTCAGTGCCATGATCAACGCGAACATGACCCAGGCGATGGCCGAAGCGTAGCCCATCTGGAAATTCTGGAAGCCTCGCTGATAGATGGCATAGCCGAGCGTTGCGGTTGCCGAGCCTGGCCCACCCTTGGTCATGACGAAGATCTGGTCGAAGACCTGCAGCGAGGTGATCGCCGTCATGACCGTGCCGAAGAACAGCGTCGGCGAGATCAAGGGCAGACGGATTTTCCAGAAGCGATCCCAGGCTGTGGCGCCGTCGATCCGCGCGGCCTCCAGGTAGCTTGCCGGCACCATGTCGAGTGCGGCGTTGAACAGCACCGTATTGTACCCGACGCCGGCCCAGATCGAGGTGAGGATCACCGCCTGCATGGCCAGGGTTTGGCTGTTGAGCACGCCCGAAAACGGCAGCGAGAGCCGCTCCATAAGACTGTCGAAAAGGCCGCCGCTGGTGAAGATCAGCATCCAGACGATCGCAACCGCGATGAGCGGCGTGAAGGTGGGAAGAAAGAAGATCCCCCGGAACCATCGCTGCCCGAACTTCAGGCTGGAGATCCATGTCGCCAGTCCAAGCGATACGACGATGTTGAGGATCAGATATTCTACCGTGAAGAACACGGTATTGCGCAGGACCGTCCAGAATTGCGGATCGGCCGTAAACAGGCGGGTATAATTGGCAAAGCCGACGAAATGCGGCGTACCGAGCAACTGCCAGTCGGTGAAGCTCAGTGCGATCGAAGCAAAGATTGGCAGGACGAGAAACAACAGAATGCCGATCAGGCCCGGCAGCAGGAAGAAGAATGCCGTTCGTCCTTCCCCGGCCCGAAACCATCTTCTCGGGCGCGTTTTTGATTGCGTGATTGCACTGCGGTGTTTGTCCAGCATCATAGGCCTCTCCTTTCCGGCAGGGCCGTGTCGGCCAGGCCGGCGCACCCGGCCGAAGACCGGCCGGGTACCGAGGGTTAGGGAAGCTGGTTCTGAATGTCGGCGAGCACCGCCTTGGGTTCCGTGTCTCCCGTCAACGCCACGGGTACATATTGCATCACAAGATTCTCGAACTGGTTCCATTTCTCGTTGATGCGGAAGGGGGTTGTGTGGGCGAACATGTATTGCAGGGTATCGCGGGTGCCGCTGACGCTCTTGGCGGCGACGTCGTACCAGTAGGTCTGCTCGGCAAGCCGTGCCGGCAGAGCACGGCCGGCTGAGCCGAGGATTTCTGCGGCCTTCGGACCGGTCAGCACCTGCAATGCCTTGAAGGCGGCATCCTTGTGCTGGCTGGTTGCGGAAATACCCCAGCCCGAACCGGCGGTGATGAAACGCGATCGATCGTTTCCGCGTGGCAACGGCGCGGTGCCGATCTCGAAGTCGGCATTGGCCTGGGCCGTGAGCAATGTCCAGGGACCGTCGATATACATGGCCACATTGCCCGAGGCAAAACGACCGCTGGCCGCAGACGCGTCGGCAGCGGACGCAAAAACGGGCGAGAGCTTGTCCTTGGCGGTCAGGTCGACATATTTGCCGAACGCCTCGACAAAGCCCGGATTGGTCAGGTCGAACTGGTTGTCCGCGTTGAAATATTCGGCACCCAGAGCGATGGGGCCGGCGATGAAGTCGAAGGCCTGCGTCCCGTAGCCGTAAGTCCCGTCTTTGGTCAGCGCCTTGGCCGCAGCCTTGAAATCGTCGAACGTCCAGTCCTTGGCCGGCTCCTTCAATCCGGCCGCTGCAAACTTGTCCCGGTTGTAGAACACCATCCACGGACCGACGTCGTAGGGCAGCGCATAGAGCCTGCCATCATAGGAAAGTCCGGCCATGATCGAGGTCTCGAAATCTGCAACCTCCACTCCGCCGTCTTTCACATAGTCGTCCAGCGGCTCAAGCAGCGAATAGAAGTTCGGCATGCGCATGGACTGCATCGAGATGATGTCGGCAACTTGCCCCGATGCTGCCAGAACCGGCAGGCGCGTCCAGTAATCCGTCCAGCCCGAGAGCTGCAGTTCGACCTTGATGTCCGGGTATTGCCGCGTGACGAGATCGGCCAGTTGCTGCCAGAGCTGCGTATCGTTCGGCGCACCCCACATTTGCCATGTGATGGTGACGGTCGAGTCCTGTGCTTGCGCGCCGATGCCCAGCAGGGAACTGGCAGCAAGGGCCGCAGCGAAGATCGATGAACGTTTCATGCTGGTTCCTCCTCTTTGACGACGGTTGCGGTGACGGTCTTCAGAGCCCGGGTCTCTCCCTTCCGGTTCGACCAAGCAGTTCTTTCAGGCTGCGATCAGATCCTCCAAGTCGGCGATCATTCTGATCAGTTCCGCTCTCTGGCGTTGCCAGGCGTCGGGATCGTGTCCCGGCTCCAGGATAGCGGTCATCCGCTGAAGGAAATCGGGCGGCAGCCGCTCGAGCTCGGCCGCCATGGGCAAGTTCCAGCCATCGCCCGGATAGTAGGTCCGGTTGAAGGCAAAGACGGTCTGCAAAATGGCGTTGACCAGTTTCCCCGTAAGCCCGACCAGAAAGACGAGGTCACGGCGAACGACCTTGCTCTCGTAATGGTAGTCCTTGGCCCAGTAGCGTAGAATGTCCATATGCTGTTGCAGGATCGAGGCTCTGAGCGCCTCGGGATATTGTGCAAGCTGTTGTTTCCATCCGGCCAGCAAACCGCGTGGATCAACGATGATCCGCTGGCTGGCGAGATCTGTCGGCAAGTGATACCCCCAGATCGTCCACTCGAAATTTCTCGGCACGGCAACACCGGCCAGCCAGGCGTCGAGATCGCGGCGCACCCCGGCGTAGCGGCGCATCCAGACCCCTTCCATCCGGATTCCCTTGACCTGCCAGTCGCGCATGGCTTCCTCGAACCGCTTCCACGAACCTGTGCGCCTGAGCTCCGGCCCGCGATAGGCATCGGCATAGACCCGGAAGTCGAAATCCGATTGCGCATCCGACCATCCCTTGCCGCGCGAGCCAGCCAACGCGACGGCGCCATCGCCGTCTTCGGCCAGGTCGGCGATCAACGGTGTCATCGTTGCAACGAGTTCGGCTTCGCGGCTCATCATAATGGCACCGCAGACCCGTGCCGAAGCACGCTTAATCCTTGAGGATCAGTTCGATCACCGGCACCACGACATCGGGCTTGATGACCGGCAACTCGAGGCTCAGCATGTCTTCTCCGACGGCAACGCCGATATTGGAATCGACTTCGGCATCCGGATCGAGCCAATGGATTTCGCTGGCGTCATGCAGGAATTGCGCATACCTGACCTTGCGTCCCAAGCCTTCGATATGAATGTGCCGGAACGGCCAAGTCTGGACATGCAGATAGAGCCGGTTGCCCTTCTGGGTGAAACGGCAACCATTCGGCGCCTTGTATATCGACGGCCCGGCCCCGTAGATCGCGCGTCCGTTGAGACGCATCCATTCGCCATAGACGTCGAGCGCCTTGATGACGCGGGCGTCGAACGTGCCGCGTCCGGTGGGGCCGACATTCATCAACAAATTGCCGCCGAGCGAGACCGTATCGATCAGGATGTTGAGAAGCTGACCCGCATCCTTCCAACTCGTCTCGTCGCGATGATAGCCCCAGGAGCCGCTGAAGGTGTGGCAGGCTTCCCAGCGCACCGGCAGCCCGGCGACGGTCGGCGCGATACGCGGCGTATATTGTTCCGGCGTCACGAGATCGGGCAGATGGTTTTCGTCGCGCGGCAGGTCGAGGCGGTCGCCGACGATGATGTCGGGCTGCAACTCCCGCACCAGCTTGATCAGGCTCTCGCTCTCCCAGTCGGCACGCCCCTTGCCGGGGAATCCCTTGTAGTCGCGGCAGGGATAGCTGAAGTCGAACCAGATCACGTCGATTTTGCCAAATTCCGTCAAAAGCTCCGTCACCTGATCGCGCATGTATTTGGCATAGCGGGTCATGTCGCGGCCCTGATTGAGCTTGGCCGCATCGGGATGGTTGCGTAGCGGGTGATGCCCATCGATCGGGAAATCGGGATGATGCCAGTCGAGCAGCGAGTAATAGAAGCCGACCTTGAGCCCTTCGGCCCGCAGAGCTTCGACATAGGGGCCGATAAGGTCCTTGCCGTAGGGCGTATTGGTCACTTTGTAGTCGGTGACCTTGCTGTCCCACAAACAGAAGCCTTCATGGTGCTTGGCGGTCAGCACCACATACTTCATGCCGGCTGCGCGGGCGCGGCGCGCCCATTCGCGAGCGTCGTAGAGATCTGGATCGAAGTTGTCGAAATATTTCTGATAAGCCTCGGTGGTGAACTCTTCGCGGCTCTTCAGCCATTCGTGCCGAGCGCCGAGCGTATAAAGCCCGAAATGGATGAACATGCCGAACCGATCGTGCGCAAACCACGCCTTGCCATCGGTCGCATCAGGACCTCCTCTGACCGTTCCCACGTTGCTCACAATATCCTCCCAGATATTTTGCTCAATCGAACCGGTTCGATAATCCGTAGATCCTTTCATTGCGGATGTCAAGCATGCTGTTGAAAACTTCAGCCATTGTATTGTGTGAATTCATATAGATGTTAGTTCTATGGTAGAAGCTTTAGGGAATGCGCCTTTCGTCGGGAAGGCTTGAAATTATAGAAGCGGTTCGAAGGACTGATGGCCACAATTCGTGATGTCGCCAAGCTCGCTGACGTATCCGTATCGACGGTCTCATTGGCCTTGAGCAATCCGGCCCGTGTCAGTCAGAAGACTCTTGAAAAAATCCGGGAGGCCGTTACGGCGGTCGGCTTCGTCGCCGATCCGCTTGCCCAGAGCCTTGCTCGCGGGCGCAGCCGCATGATCGGCTTTATCGTCGGCAATGTCGGCAACCCGTTTTTCGGGGACATCCGGCGCGAGTTGGAAAACTACGCGCTCGATCGCCAGCACTTCGTCGTCGTCACCGATTCCTCGGGCAAGACGACGCGCGAGAAGGCGATGGTTGAGCACCTGATCGGCCTTAAGGTCGCGGGCCTGGCGCTAGCGCCTTCCGGCTACGATCAGGAGTATGTTGACTTCATCGCCGGCTTGAACGTTCCGGTCGTCTGCTTCGACCAGAAGGTGGCCGGTATCGAACGCGATTTCGTCGGCTCCGACAACCATCTTGCCGGCGCGATGTTGACCGAGCATCTCCTGCAACTCGGCCACAGACGTATTGCCTTCATTACCGGCCCGAGCCACATGCATACGGCGACGGAGCGTTATCGCGGGTTCACGGACACGATGGCAAGTGCCGGTGTGGAGGTGAATCCCAATTTCGTCGTCGATGGGCAGTTTACCCGCACAGCCGGTTACGATGCGGCGATGCGCCTGCTCATCCAGCCCGAACGGCCCACCGCAATCATCGGCGCCAACAATACGGTGGCTCTGTCTGCGCTGCAGGCCATGCAGGAATTGGGCTTCCGCTGCCCTGAAGACATTTCGCTGGCCATGATCGACAATGTGCAATGGAGTTCGGTCATCACCCCGCGCATCACCATGGTGGTCCAGGATACCTTGGCTTTGGGTAGCATCATTGCCCGGCGCCTCATGCACCGGATTACCGACCCTCAAGGCGCCGTCGAGCCGCCGCAGGATTTCGTCCTGACCCCGAAATTCGTTCCTGGCAATTCCTGCCGAAGGGTCTAGAGCGTTTCCTCGTTTCATGGAAACGCGAAAACACTCTATCTTTTTGAATTGACGCATTTTCTTCACGCGAACCGGTGTCCACTTCGCTCGAAAATGCTTTAGATCTCGTTCGGCTTCAATGAGCGGTCGAGACACGCCGTTTGGCGCTCTCGAGCAAGACAGCGAGAACGATGATCACGCCCTTCACCACCTGCTGATGATAGCCGGGAATGTCCATCAGGTTCATCAGGTTGGAGATCATGGACAGGATCAGCGCGCCGATCAGCGTGTTGATCACCGTGCCGCGGCCGCCGGCCAAGCTGGCGCCGCCGACCACAACCGCCGCGATGGCATCGAGCTCGAAGCCGATGGCAAGGATTGGCGAACCGACGCCGGTGCGCGTTGCCGAAACAACGCCGGCGATGGCACAGGTGAAGCCGGAGATGGCATAAACGGCGAGCTTGATGGCGGTGAGGTTGATGCCCGAGAAGCGCGCTGCCGTCTCGTTGGAGCCAATGGCGATAACCAGGCGGCCGAAAACGGTCTTCCGATTGAGGAACAGCGCGGCGGCCGTAATGAGGATTAGCAGGAAAAACAGAAGAGGAATGCCGGCGAAGGAGGCGCTACCGAAATCCATGAACGACTGATTGTCGATGAAGATCGGCTGTCCCTTGGAAACGATCAGCGACAGGCCGCGCGTAATCGTCATGGTGGCGAGCGTGGCGATGAAAGGCGCAATGCCGAAGTTCGCGACCAGCGAGCCGCTGACCAGACCGCAGAGAATGCCGACGATGAGCGAGATGACGATGGCGCCGGTCACGCCATAGTCGGGGATGGCGAGCGCCGTCACCACCGATATCAGCGCCATGATCGAGCCGACGCTAAGGTCGATGCCGCCGGTCAGGATGACGTAGAGCAGGCCAAGCGACACGATGCCGAGCGGCACGCTCTGACGCAGGATGTTGGTTATGTTGTCGGGCGTAAAGAAACGGTCGGACAGAAGGCCGGCGGCGATCAGCATCAGCACGAAGACGACGACGGTCGACTGGGTGAGCACCAGACGGAACAGCTTGTTGGCAGTCATGAATTCCCCCGAAAACTCTCAATGGATGCGGCGCTTGGGAATGGCGAGACGCATGATGGCTTCCTCCGTCATCTCGCTGCCCTTGAGTTGGCCGGCGATTTGTCCTTCGCTCATCACATAGGTCCGGTGGCAGAGGCCGATGATCTCGACGAGTTCCGAAGAGATCACCAGGATGCCGACGCCCGAAGCCGCCAGCGCGGCGATGATTGCGTAGATTTCCACCTTGGCGCCGACGTCGACGCCGCGCGTCGGCTCATCGAGGATCAGCACCTTGCAGTTGGTGTTGAGCCACTTGGCGACGATCACCTTCTGCTGGTTGCCGCCCGACAGCGAAGACAAGGCATCGCTCAAGGCTCCGAGCTTGATCTTGACGCGCTCCTGCGATGCCTGGGCGATGCGGCGTTCGGCCCGCGCATCGCTGATCCCGTAGCGGCTGATGGCGCCGAGATTGGTCATCGTCATGTTTTCGCGGATGCTCATCGGCAGGATGCCGCCCTGACGCTTGCGGTCCTCCGGAACCAGACCGATGCCGGCACGCATGGCGTCGGCCGGCTTGCGGATGACGCGACGCTTGCCCGACACCTCAATGGTACCGCCGTCGATAGGGTCGATGCCGAAGATCGCCCGCACCACTTCCGAGCGTCCCGAGCCGATCAGGCCGGAAAGGCCAACAATCTCGCCTGCGCGCAGCGTCAGCGAAATGTCGTCGAGCACGCCGGAACGACTGAGGCGGTCGACCTTGAGCAGTACGTCGCCGGAGGCGGCCTCCGTCGGCTTTGCTGGAAACAGGGCCTCAAGCTTGCGGCCAACCATATTGGTGATGATGTCATTTTCAGTGCAGGCCCTGGGGTCGAGATCGGTGACCGTTCGTCCGTCCTTGAAGACGGTGATGGCGTCGGCGATGCGGAAGATCTCCTCGAGGCGGTGCGAGATGTAGATGATGGTGATGCCGCTCTCTTTGAGCTTGCGCAGGTTATCGAACAGGACGTCGGTTTCCGGATCGGCCAGTACCGCCGTCGGCTCGTCGAGAATCAGCACGCGGCAATCCTGGATGACCAGCGCCTTGGTGATCTCGACGATCTGCTGGTAGGCGACCGACAGGTCGCCGCACAGCGTCTTCGGCGAAATGTTAAAACCGAAGGCAGTGAGTGCTTCGCCGGCCTTCCGGTTCATCGTCTTCCAGTCGACGAACGGCGATCCGTTGCCGAGGTCGCCGAGGAACATGTTCTCGGCCACCGACATGTCCGGTGCCAGCGCCAGTTCCTGATGGATGATGGCGATGCCCCGCTTCTGACTCTCGACCGGGCTGGTAAAATCGACAGCGTCATCGAAGACCTCGATTGTGCCCTTGTCGCGGCGCAGGATGCCGGCGAGAATATTCATCAGCGTCGACTTGCCGGCACCGTTTTCGCCGACCAGCGCGTGAATGGTGCCTGCCCGGACGCGTAGGTCAACGTCCCGCAGGGCATGCACGCCCCCGAATGTCTTGCCGACGCCTTCGATGCGAATTGCGTAGTCGGACATATATCCTCCTCGGCCCTGTCCTGTGGCGGCTCCCGTAAAGGCTTGAATCGCAAGCAGTTGTCGCCAGCTATTATGGCCCGGCGCCGATTTGCCCCTCCACAAATCGGCGCCGGATTGGTCGGCCAGCAGTGTCAGTTCAATTGCCCGTAACAACCGAACCGATAGTCGTCGAGCACCTGCCAAATTTTGTCCAGCACGATGGCTTCGGCCGTCACCGCCCCATTTCCGAGGCGAGCGCGTTCGTGGCCCGCGTACTGCCGGACGAGACCGATCGGCAGCGCGATGGACGACAGGTTGGCAAACAGCCGGTCGACGCTGGCGTTCACGGCCGGGTGAGGCCAATAGTAGCGAATACGATCCGACTGGCTGTAGATACGCAGCAACGACTGCTCCGAGAAGGTGCCCGGATAGTATTTCTGCCAGTAGCCGGGCTCGTCGAGCATCACGCGGTCAATGACGCGCCGGAGATCCGAGCGATTTTCGACTGGTATCAGTTCATCTTCGATAGCAGCCAGCGCGAACAGCCCCTCGCGCAGAGCGTAAGTGAGCGCCGGTCCGACCTTCAGGATGGCAAAATGATCACGCACCAGCTCGCGAAGCTGTTCGCGCGGCTGGAAATCGGTCGAGTGGGCTTCGTAGACAAGCCCCTTGCGACCTTCGATGAACCGGGAAAGACTGGCCGCCTTCTCGGAAGCATAGGCGATGATGCCGGCATTGTCGAAGTCGACACCCGGCTGGACGACTACGCCAACGACGCGCTCGAAAGCCGCCTCGAGGCCCCGGGAGGCAAAGGCCCGGCGGTGCGTCTCGATCGTCGATTCAACGTCGGCGGTGCGGGTAACCTGGATGCCGGCCAGACCGTTGGCCTCGCCTCCGGGTACCGGAACTTCGGTTCCGATAATGTAGAGCGGCTCGACGCCCTCGGGGCGGGCAGCTTCAGCCGCAGCGCACAGGTCGGCGGCGCGTTCTGCGGCGAGCGCCGGGTCGATCGGGTCGGTTTCTCCGGCGACGGCCATCGAGGCGTCGAGATGAATCTTCCGGAAGCCGGCGGCCACATAATCGGCAAGCAGACGCCGGGACAGTTCCATCGCCTCGGCAGGTTGCTTGTTGCGCCACGTATTGGGGCCGAGATGATCGCCGCCGAGGAACAGGCGCTCGCGCGGGAAGCCGATCTCGTCGGCGATGCCCCAGACGAAATCCCGAAAGTCCGCCGCTGTCATGCCGGTGTAGCCGCCGAACTGGTTGACCTGATTGGAGGTCGCCTCGATCAACACTACCCGATCGGTGTGAAGATCGTAGAGGAGAGCGGCGCGGATCACCAAGGGATGGGCCGAGCAGACCGAGCAAATTCCGACCGGTTCGCCGCTGGCATGCCGAGCTAGAATGTTCTTCATCTTTTCCTCGTCAAGTCATCGCAGGAGAAAGCAACCTCATCGATGAAGCCCTTTCCCCAAGCATCAGTGAGTGAAGTCGGTGACCGTCACTTTCCGGAGATCACCATCGCTAGCCTGCATGCGCAGGATGTAATCCGGGCACTCGGAAAGCTTGATCTGATGGGAGACGATGTCGCTGACGTCGATGGTCTTGCTCTTCATGAGATCGATCGCCTGGATGCTGTTCTTCAGCGAAGTGAAGGAGGCAATGACAGAGATTTCCTCGCGATAGACACGGAAATGGTCGAGAGCAATCTGTCCGGTCTTGTGCGGCACGCCGAAAATCAGAACTCGTCCACGCGGGCGGGTCAGCCGGTTGGCGGCCTCGGCAACGAGGGCCGAGCTGCCGGAGGCGTCAGCGACGGCATCGTAGACTTTGTCGGCGATGTCGCTGGAACTGGAATAGACCTCGCCGAATCCCATCGCAGCGGCATTGGCAAGGCGCTGAGGATTCCTTTCGAGATAGTCGACGCGGGCAGCGCCACGCGCCTTGATCAGGCGCCCCATCAGAATGCCGATCGGACCGGCCCCCAGGATGAGAACATGTTCCGCCCAACCGACGCCCAACCGTTCGGTGGCGTGCACGACGCAGGAGAGCGGCTCGACCAGGGCGCCTTCGACGAACGAAAGATCGCCGATATCGAAAACGCCCCGCTCATTGACGATGACGTACTCGGCCATGCCGCCGGACCGATTGACGCCCGGCACCACCATGTTGCGGCAGAAGTGATGCTCGCCGCGCAGACATTCCGGACAATTGTTGCAGGGCACATTGGGCTCAACCGCCACGCGGGACCCGATCGATATCCGCGTGCAGGCGGGGCCCACGGCGACGACTTCACCGGCAAACTCATGACCCGGCACCACCGGATAGGAGGCGGTAAAGCCGCCGTTGTAGATGTGAACATCGGTGCCACAGATGCCGCTGGCCCGAACCCGGATCAGAACTTCGTCGGCCTTGGGGTCGGGGCGCGGTACATCGGCAATCGCCATCTTGCCAGGCTCGGGAATGATCAGGGATTTCATCAAGGATTGCATAGACGCTCTCCAGAAACCGATCGGGCACTGCTCGGATAATCACTGACCGAGATTGCTAGTGGTTCGATCCCGACGGTTAGGTCGCTAGGGGACCTGAGGACTCAGTCTGTTGTTGGTTGGAAGCGGCGATACGCCGCTTCCGTTCTCGTGGGGAAGGAGAAATGAAGCCGCCGGTTCAGAACAGCGAGTCGGGGTTATAGACCTTCTCGGCGTTGTCCTTGTTGACCATCAGAGGCGGGCAGAGCGAGTAATCAGGAAACTGGTGTTCACCAGCGTCATACTTCTTGATGGTGTCGACGACCATCTGGGCCATGATTTCCGGGTTGTTTTCGCCGGTGGCTTGCATTTCGCCATCGATGATCGACTTGTAGGCGTTCTTGTTGCCGTCGTAGCTGTAAACCTTGACGTCCTTAAGCTTGCCGGCGGCCTTCAGGGCGTGCACGGCACCGAGAGCCATGTCGTCGTTCTCCGTGTAGACGGCGTTGGTCTCCGGATGAGCCGCGAGCACATCCTCCATCGCCTTCAGACCGCCTTGCTGATCCCAGCCGCCCCAGACCTGCGTCACGATCGAGAAGTTGGTCTTGGCGGCCGCGCGGAGCTGGCCATCGATGATGCCCCTGAAAAAGTTCATCGACCGGGTCTGACCGACCAAGTTGCCCTGATTGCCGGAGATCAGCGCCACCTGTATCGGCGTATCGCCGAACTGGCTGACGGCGTACTCGCCGATCAACTGGTTGTTCTTCGCGTTGTCGGGTGCGATGCGGGTGATGACGTCGGCGCCGATGGCCAGGTCACTGTCGATGATGATCACCGGCACCTTCTTGGCGTTGGCTTCCTTGACGATGCGCAGGCCTGCGGCTGGATCCTGCGGGTTGAGAATCAGGTAATCCAGATCGCGCGCCAGCATATCCTCGACGTCGGCGATCTGCTTATTGAGATCGGCGCGAGCGTCCGTGGTGATCACGGTCCAGCCTTCGGCCGCGCCCTTGTTCTTGATGTGCTCGGTGAGCGCGCTGAAGTAAGGGCCGTTCAGTGTGCGGTTGGAGAACCCCACCTTGAGGTCCTTGGCCATAGTCGTCCCCGAGACACACAAGGCGGCAACGGCAGCAGCCGCCAGGGCAAGACGCTTGAAGCTCATCGTTTTCCTCCTAAACAGCCCTCAGCCATCCTCTCTCGGCCGAGAGCGAAATCAGTGTTGAACACTAAGGCCTGCTAGACCCCACGCTTCGGACGCCCGGCGTCCTTGGCGTGCCGCGATAGTCTTCCGAACCGACAGATCGTGAAGGAGAACTCTTGCTCCGCGCACGATCAGAAGCCTCGTCCGAAATCTGCTCGGCCTCCCATTGCCCAGAGCGCCGCAGCCATTCTTGGGCAACTGCTCAGACAAGAAACATTATCTCCAATCATATGTCAACATGATGGGCTAATACGTACATTAAAAATCTATTTTAGAGGGTGAATTTATGATCAAATCAACTTTGAATGGCATTAACTCGGCGATCCGTTGAATGGTTTCAACGGAAAATCGCCAAAAAAGACATTTATGGAATAATATTGCACCTTATTCGCATTACATGAAGGAATCGCTGTGTCCCACAGGGATATGGCATATGCCCTATCGATTGGCAATTGCTCTATCAACGGCGACTTGCTAAGCTCATTTGAGGGTCGGCATTGGGGAGGGTTAACCGGGCGCGGGAAAAGTCTATTTTGGCAAGTGAGACCAGATATGGACTGAATCAAAGTGTTCGAGTCGATTCCGGGGAGGCCCATGTGGATTTCATACTGACGATAGACGTTGGAACGTCGAGTCTAAAGGCCGCGTTGTTCGACGCCGCGATGACAATAGTCGCGCAGTCGAAACAAGAATATATAACAAACTACCCGAAGATTGGTTGGGCTGAGCAGAATCCCGACGACTGGACTCGTGCCTTGATATGGGCCGTACACGATATCCTCGATCGGACGCGTTTACCGCCCGACGCTATTGCCGGTATCGGAATTGATGGCATGTCGAGTCTGATGCTGCCCGTGGATAGCCAAGGCAAGCCGCTCTGTCCCGGCCTTATCTGGCTTGATCGCCGCGCTCAGGAGCAAAGCGACTTCATCAATCGACAGCATGGGGCTCTTCATCTGAGCATTTCGGGCAATCGCTCCGATCCATCGAACTTTGGTCCTAAGGCAATGTGGCTCCGCGACTGCCGGAGAAACGTCTATGACGCCAGCGCGGTACTGCTTCATTGCAGTTCCTATCTCGTTCATCAGTTGACCGGCGTGTTCGTCATGAACCGCTCCGAGGCCGGGCTTTCACAGCTTTGCGATATCCGCACCGGTGCCTATTCCGACGAGCTTATCGAGGTATCAGGGCTCGATAGAGGGAAATTGCCGGAGATCGCTGGTTGCAGCGAGGTCGTCGGTCGTGTCACGCCGGCCGCCGCGGTAACATTTGGCTTGGCGGCCGGCACTCCGGTTATCGCGGGCGCCATGGATAATGTCGCCGCAACGACGGGCCTCGGTCTTCGAAACGACGGGGACGCGTACGTGGCGGCGGGCACAGCAACGAATGTTGGTGTCCTTGTCGATGCTCCACCTGTCGATGGTCACGGTCTCGTCTATCATTCGGGAATCGACGGCAAATGGCTGGTTAACGGCAGCGTCGATTACGGCAGTGCCGGACTTCTGTGGTTTCGCAACCTTCTCGGGGAGCGCGACTTCGACAAGCTGTGCGCGGCTGCCGCGGAAACCGGCTTTGCCAGCCATCCCCTCATATTCCTCCCATATATGACCGGCCAAAGAGCGCCGCTTTGGAACGATGCTCTGTCGGGCGTGATGATTGGCATTACGCCAGGGACCGATCGGCGGCACTTGGCCCGCATGTTCATGGAGAGCACGGCCCTCGGAGCTCGTCACGCATTCCGGAAACTGAGGACGGAGCGCCCTTCCGCGGCGGCGCTGACCGGCGGTATTACCAATAACCTGCTGTGGACCGAGATTTTTGCCGACGCCACCGGAATGCGTCTGATCCCATCCGGTCAAACGGAAGTGGGCAATCTTGGTCTTGCCATCCTGGCCGGCATTGGTATCGGCAGCTTCCGATCGATCGATGATGCCTTTGCTCTGCTTCCACGTGGAGAGTTGCGGGAGCCGAATCCTGCCCGCAGCAAATATTACGACGATCTCTTCTCAATATTTGACATTGCTTACGAGAGCAATCTCCACGCCCTGGCGCAGCTCAATCAAATCCGAGAGAATTACGAGGTAGAAAAATGAAGGCTGCTGTTCTCCACGGCAACGCTGACCTTCGGGTCGAAGACATCGCAGATCCGGAAGTTGGTGAAGGAGAGCTTCTGGTCCGCGTTGCTTACAGTGGCGTTTGCGGCTCTGATGTTCCGAGGCTTATTCACGACGGCGCTCATTTCTACCCGATCATTCTGGGACACGAGTTCTCGGGAACAGTTGAGGCGGTGGGGGAGGGGGTCGAGGAGAGCTTGATCGGCACCAAGGTGGCATGTGCTCCCCTGGTTCCGATCTTCGAGCATCCTCAGTCGCAACGCGGCAACTTCGCGTTGGGCAAGGGCTATAGTTTCATCGGTTCGCGGCGGTCCGGCGGTTTCGCCGAGTATGTGACAATGCCGAGGATCAACGCTGTTCCTCTAGACGATTCGATCGACCTGTTGGCGGGCGCCTTCATGGAGCCGGTAACGGTCGGCCTTCATGCCATCAACATCATGGACTTTCGTCCGGGCCGTTCGACCGCGATTGTCGGACTTGGCACGATCGGCCTCTTGCTGATGCAGTCCGCCAAGCTTCTGGGGGCTGGTCCGATCAGCGCCTTTGACATCGACCCCAGCAAGCTTGAGTTGGCCAAGAACTACGGCGCCGACACGGTGGTTGACTCGCGTGATGTCGAGGCGGTTGACGCCGCTATCGCTGATGGTGGCTACGAAATCGTCTTCGAGACCGCCGGTGTCCCGGATGCCGAGATCCTGGCGCTGAAAATCGCGGCCGGCAAGGGACGGGTCATGTACGTTGGCACGCCACATGTGCCATTGACGCTGCAGCCGGCCGAATTCGAGGAAATCAACCGCAAGGAACTCACCGTTCAAGGATCGTGGATGAACTATTCCGCTCCATTTCCGGGGTGGGAGTGGGCCTTTGCGGCTGAGGCCCTCGGCAACAACCGTATCCGGTTGGAAGGCTTGATCGACCGTGTGCTACCGCTGAATGAAGCCGGGACAATTCCAGAGCTTCTTCTTTCGAAGGCGGTCCGCGGAAAAATCATGCTCGATACAAAATAGTAATTTTCAAAAGCAACCAGGGGAAATTCCCCCTATAGCTTGAGTGTATCCAATAATAAAAATTTGAGATCGATGTAATAATGCGGGCGATGGCAGATATAAAATTGTCTGGATATATCAAGAGGCCCCAGTGTGAAAGATAATCGCCTGTCGGCCATCCGCCATTACCTGTTCGAAAAAACGTCGGCCTCGATCCACGAGATCGCCGAGGCGGTAGGGGCTTCGCTGCCGACCGTCCGGCGCGACCTGCTCACGCTCGAAACCGAAGGGGCGGTTCATCGCACCCATGGCGGCGCCCGCATCGCCGATTCCGCCGGTATCGAGGCGGCCTTCGAGGTGCGCGAGCAGACCTGCATCGCCGCCAAGCGGGCGATCGGCCTCGCCGCCTATGCCGACCTCAGGCCGGACATGTCGGTGTTTCTCGCCGCCGGCACCACCGTGCTGCAGGTCGCCCGCCGCATCCGGATGAATCCGCTGCCGCTTTCGGTGTTCACCAATTGCCTGGCGGTGGCGCAGGTGCTGACCGACATCCGCGACGTCCAGGTGACGCTGCTCGGCGGCCGTCTCCGCTCGCGCAACGCCTCGGTGCTCGGCGCGCTGGCCGAAAGCATGCTGGAACGGCTGTGGTTCGATCAGCTTTTCCTCGGCGCCAGCACGGTCGGCGACGACGGCTGCACCTATACGATGGACGAGGACGAGGCGCGCCTCAACGAGAAGATGATCACCCGGGCGGCGCGCACCACCGTCCTCGCCGACGCCAGCAAGTTCGGCCCGCGCGCCACCTACAAGGTGACGCCGCTCGACGAGCGGCTCGACCTGATTACCGACGACAGCTTGTCCGTCGCCTGGTTAGAGAAGCTCGACCGCGCCGGCTGCCGGACGCGAACGGTCGGCCTCGATGTCGACGAGGCCATCAAGCAAGATGGAAACGCGGCATGAACGGATAGACAAGGGCGCGGAAAGCTCCTGGTTTCTCCATGGTATGACATGCAATGGCTGCTAAATCTCAGGAGTGCCAGCGAGCAAGGCCGATCCAGTGGCCATATCGGTGATCAGCCCTTTAATCAATTTGCCGCGCAAGGCTGCACGAACAGCTTGAACCTTATGAATACCGGAACCGGCAGCGACGATGGGTAAGTCGGCCATTGTCCGCAATGGAACGCCAGCGACGCGCAAGTTCGTTGAGCCTTCGATGATCTGGCCTGCAGCGTTGAAGGCCCAACCGGCAATCTCGCCAACGGCGCCACGATCCGCTAGTTCCACCACCTCCGATTCGGTGAGGAAGCCGTCTCGTTGAAGGGGGCAATTCCAAGCGATTTCGCAGACGCCAACGAAGCAAGCGCTAGCTTTCTCGGCCAGCGACAAGATGGTCTGGTAGGACCGTTGAGACTGCAGGAGGATGCGCTCCTCGACCGTCGAGGTGACGACCGGCGTCGGCATCGGGTAGCACTGGGCGTTGGTTCGATCGGAAAGCCTTGAAACGACCTCGTAGTGGCTCGCCCGTCCATCTCGCGACATTGCGCCAATCAGCGATACGATCTTATGTTCAGGCTGATTCATAGTCGGCACTTCGGCCACGGCAGCCAACAGTGTTCGCCCTGTCGAAATGCCGATGATTGTTGGCTCGCGAACCGATAGCGATGCTTCAATACGCTCGGCTAACGCCAAGGCTACACCACCAGATGAATCTGAGTTGCTCTCCGCAGTCGGTACAATAGTGCAAATATCCAGTTCGAAATGCTCTCGAATGCGCTCTTCGAGTTCGACACATGCGGCAATGGGATGATCAAGGCGAAATTTAATCAGTTTCTCTGAGACAGCGATAGAGACAAGGCGCTGAGCGGTTTGTCGAGAGACATTAAGTTTAGCGGCAACCTCTTCCTGAGTATTGCCGGCGATATAGTAAAACCAAGCTGCCCTTGCGGCCTGATCAAGTTTGCGCTCTTGTAGATCCTTTGCCGTCGAGCTCATTTCCTCGCCTAATCCTTTATTTAGTGGGAATCATCCGCCAACAATCCCCCATGCTACAGCGGCAAGCGATCTGCCCATTTCGCTGTGTTTCAGTCCTTTGTTCGGTGCCCCTCGATTATGCCGTGCCGACGAAATTGGCATCCTCTTCCATCAAAGCGGAAGTTCGGCGATCTCTCAAGGGCCGCTATTCATTTCCGATGAGCGTCACGCGCAACAGTAGTGCTCCGCAGCTACTGCACGAACTGCAATGAGAAGATGGCTTGCTGGGAAAGCGGCTATCCGCCGCGACGTGCCGGGAAAACTCTACAAACCGGAAGAGGTGGTCGTCAACTGCGCAGGGTATATGTGGTTTTGCCGCCTGAAGAGAGCCATAGATGCCCGGATCAAAGATGACCAACGACACATGGGCCGCATGCCGTACGCGACACCGACCCAAGCAGCTCTTACGAGCAGGCAAGTTATGCCATTCAGGATACGCCGGAGATGGTTCCCGAACACCACAGTCGTTTCCTGTCGCAGATAGGGCCGAGATCGTTGCGTGTGTAGGCTTACAACAGGAGCCTGGGCTTTTGTCTTGCCGGGCCTCGGATCCATCACACGGGCCAAGGGATCATGCCTCCTTGCGGAATACGGTCCTCGGCAGTTCGGAGAGGATTTCCGGTCCGTCCTTGCGCAGGATGACGATCTCCTCGAGCCGGATGCCGAAACGGCTGGGCAGATAGATGCCGGGCTCGATCGAAAACACCATGCCTTCGTCCAGCACGGTCTCCGAAGTCGCGGTGAGGAACGGCGGCTCGTGGCCGTCTATTCCCATGCCGTGGCCGGTGCGATGCAGGAAATAGTCGCCGTAGCCGGCGGCGGCGATCACCCCGCGGGCGGCGGCATCGACCTCCCTGGCCGCGACGCCGGGTCTGGCGGCGGCAAGCCCCGCCCGAACGGCGGCTTCGACGACGGCATGCACGGCGTCGTAGCCCTCGGGCGCCGGCCCGACGATCGCCATGCGCGTGATGTCCGATGGAAACATGCCGTTGCGGCCGCCGATGTCGATGACGACGGCGTCGCCGGCTTCGATGACTCGGTCGCTCGCCGTATGGTGCGGGAAGGCGCCGTTGCCGGCGGCGCCGACGATCCAGAACTGCGGCGCGGCTTCCTCTGACAGGAAATGCGCCTTGACGACGTTGGCGAGCTCAAGTTCGGTCATGCCCGGCCGGAGGGCGGCGAAGGCCGCCAGCATCGCCCGGTCGGCGATGAGGGCGTTGCGCTTCAGTTCGGCATATTCGTCGGCGTCCTTGCGCATCCTGAGGGCGCCGAGCGTCGAGGCGGTGAATTCCCGCGCCGTCCCGGCGGGCAGGGCGTCGAGAAGCAGCAGTCCGAAATCGAGGCGCATGCATTCGTCGAGCGCGACGCGGCCGGGCTGGGCGGCCCCGGCATCGGCCAGCGCCGCGCGCAGCGCCTCGTCGGGGCCGGCCTCGTCGGCCCAGGTGTGGAAGGCGATGTCGGTGAAGGTGCGGGCGCCGTCGGCGTTCAGCGCCGGCATCAGGAAGGCTTCGCGCTCCGGCCCGATCAGGAGCAGGCACGGCCGCTCGTCGGCATGGGGGTGAAACCCGACGATCCAGTCCATGTGCGAACCGGGGGCGACGGCGACGAGGCCGACGCCGGCTTTCGCCATGCAGCTGCGGAGGGCGGCGAGGCGCCGGGTGGTCGATGGGGACATGGCAACGGCTTCCTTCGGTTGGTGGACTTCAGCTCGCCTCGACGACGATCCGGCTGCCGAACACCGGCCGCGAACCGCCGAAGGCGTCGAATCTGGCGATCTCGGCTTCCGTGGGCGCCTCGCAACTGCCGGTCCGGCTCGGCACCCAACCGCACTGATGCCTGAGCAGCGCGGCGTATTCGGCCCGCTTCAGCGAGGCGATGGCCGAATCGATCACCGGCACGCCGAGCTCGGCCTCCATTTCCTTGTAGAAGCCGATCTCCATGGTGCAGCCGAGGACGATCATCTCGGCGCCGTCGTCGACGGCGCGCCGGCCCGCCGCCTTGAGGCGACGCTCGGTCTCGGCGTGGTCGCGCTGGAGGTCGTCGACGCCGAGGCCGATCTCGTAGAAGCCGGAGAAGCGATCGCCATAGCCGTATTCGCGGATGTTGGCGCCCATCTGGACGTTGCATTTGCTGCGCACGACGATGACGGCGAAGCGGTTGGCAAGGCTCGCGGCGATCTCGCAGGAGGCGATGCAGGGCGCCGTCACCGCCATGGCTCCGGAAATCTCCCGGGCGTCGTGCAGAGCGGTGTCGTAGAAGCAGCCGATGGTGAAGGCGTCGAATCCCTCGCGGGCGGCGGCCCGCGCCGCGCGGACGATGCCGCCGGTCACCAGCGCCTCGTAGGTGCGATACTCGATGTGCGAGAAGGGATAGTCGGCGCGCGGCAGCGCGGTGACGTGCACCTCGGTGCCGGCGAGCTTGTAGGCCCTCGCCATGTCGGCGAACAGGCGGTCGACCTCCGGATTGTCGGCGACCGGGTTGAGATACATGATCTTGACGGGGGGCATGTCCAATCTCCTGTTCAGGGCGTGACGCCATAGATTTCAGCAGCCCTCTCGGGGCCGAGATAGCCGTTGCGGACGTCGGCCAGCACCTTTTCCGGCGCGCGCTTCTTCGGATCGCCGAACCCGCCGCCGGCGCCGGTGACGATGCGGATGACGTCGTCGCGGTCGACGCGGATGCCGGAGCCGTAGGCGAAGCGTTCGGAGGAGCCGTCCTTGCGCAGGATCAGCGCGTAGTTGGCCGAGCCTTCGCGGCCGCCGTCGAGCGCCCAGGGCAGGATGCGGCTGCGGGTGTAGCCGAGCGTCAGGAAGCTGTCGTCGCGGCGGATGCGGTAGTCGAGGCGGATGCCGCGGCCGCCGATGAACTCGCCCTCGCCACCGCCGTCGCAGTTGATCTCCATGCGATCGATGGTGAGCCCGTTGCGCGCCTCGGAAATCTCGGCCGGGCAGTTGAAGGTCTCGCCGTGCACGGCCGAGAAGATCGCCGAGTTGCCGTCACGACCGGCGGCGGCGCCCCAGCCGCCGACCTGCGGCTCGATGATGGTGTACTGGCGGCCGGTGTCGGGATGGATGCCGCCGATGAAGGTGCCGGCGATGGAGGCGAAATGGCCGGCCGGCAGCCGGCCGGGAATGTGCGGCGCCAGGCAGCGCCAGATGAGGTCGGTGACGCGGATGCCGACCTCGTAATAGAAGCCGACCGCCGCCGGCTCCCTGGCGTGGAACACGGTGCCCTCGCGGGTCAGCAGCCTGAGCGGGCGGAACGAGCCTTCGTTGGCCGGCGCCTCCGGCGAGGTCAGCGCCTTGAAGATGACCTGGGTCGACACCATGGTGTCGTCGTGCCCGGCGTTGGTCGGCCCGTCGCTCTGCTCGGGATTGTCGCGCAGGTCGACCACGAATTCCGTGTCGGAAATGGTGATCCGGACGTTGAAGAAGCGGCCGTCGTCCTGCTCCTCCGCGAGTTCGAAGGTGCCATGGGGCAGGCCGGCGAGGGCGGCGAGGGAGATTTCCTCGCCGAAGTCCATGAAGCCGGCCATGGCGGCGTCGAAGGTCTCGACGCCGTATTTCTCCGCGAGGTCGGCAAGGCGGCGCGCGCCGATCCGCACCGAGGCGATGGCGGCCCAGAGGTCGCCCTCGATGAAGTCGGGCATGCGCGAATTGACCGTGATGATGTCGAAGATGCCGGCGATCGGCTGGCCTTTCGAGATCATCTTGATGGCGGGAAGACGCAGGCCTTCCTGGAAGATTTCGCGGGCGTCGGCCGACAGCGAGCCGGGCGACTTGCCGCCGACGTCGGAATTGTGGGCGATGTTGGCGGTCCAGGCGATCAGCCGGTCGCCGACGAACACCGGCATGGCGACCACGAGGTCGTTGAGGTGGGTGACGCCGCCGTAATACGGGTCGTTGGTGATGAAGACGTCGCCGGGCTCGATGTCGCCCGGCTTGCCGAACTTGGCGATCAGCACCTTCACCGACTTGTCGAGTACGCCGATGAAGCCGGGAATGCCGGCGCCGGAGCTGGCGAGCTGGCCCTTCGCGTCGAGGATGCCGGTGCCCATGTCGAGCACCTCGTAGATGATCGAGCTCATCGCCGTCTTGCGCATGGCGGCGAACATCTCGTCGGCTGTCGCCTGCAGGGAATTCTGGATGATCTCCAGGGTGATCGGGTCGTAGGCCGTGGCGGTCATCGGTCCCTCCCTCAGTTCTTCAGCCGGATGTGGATGTTGCCGTAGCCGTCGATCTCGACCCGGTTGCCGGGATGGACGACCACCGTGGTGCCGGAATCCTCGACGACGGCCGGGCCGGCGAAGGCCATGCCGGGCTCCAGCTTGTCGCCGTCGTAGATCGCGGCGTCCTGGATGCCGTCGAGCGCATAGTCCACGGAGCGCCGGCCCTTGAGGGCCGCGGAGGCGGGCTTGCCGGACGGCGGCCTCGCCTTCATCTCGAGCTTGCCGACCTCGGCGGCGGCGACCAGGTGGATGCCGACGAGTTCGACGGGCGCGGCGAGGCGATAGGTGTATTCCCGCTCGTAGGCCTCGTGGAAGGCGGTCTCGATGGCGCCGAGGCGGGCGTCGGTGATGGGGCCTTCCAGGAGCACCTCCGTGGTGTGCTCCTGGTTCTGGTAGCGGAACTTGCCGTAGCGCAGGAAGCGCACCTTGCCGGCGGCGATGCCCTCGGTGGCGAACTGGTCGAGCGCCAGCTTCTCGGTTTCGGCGTAGAGCGCCTCGATCTCGGCCGCGGCCCCGGTCTTGAGATCGGCGAGATGGGTGACGAAGAAGTCGCGCCTGAGGTCCGACATCATCATGCCCCAGGCCGAGAAGACGGAGGCGCCGGCCGGGATCACCACCTTGGCGACGCCGAGTTCGGCGGCCAGCGCCGCGGCGTGCATGGCGCCGCCGCCGCCGAAGGCGACCAGGGTGAAGTCGCGCGGGTCGTGGCCGCGGTTGAGCGACACCAGCTTCAGCGCGTTGACCATGTTGTTGTTGGCGATGCGGATGATGCCGCGCGCCGCCTCGGTGACGGATACGCCGAGACGGTCGCCGACCGCCTTCAGCGCCGCCTCGGCGGCCTTCATGTCGGCCACCACCGAGCCGCCGCAGAAATAGTCGCGGTTGATGCGGCCGAGCCAGAGATTGGCGTCGGTGGTGGTGGCGCTGGTGCCGCCGCGGCCGTAGGCGGCCGGGCCCGGCATGGCGCCGGCGGACTGGGGCCCGACGTGCAGCTTGGCGAAATCGTCGACCCAGGCGATCGAGCCGCCGCCGTTGCCGATCTCGACGAGGTCGACCACCGGCACCATGATCGGGTAGCCGGCCGACCGCTTGTCGCGCTCGATCCAGTAGTCGGTCATGATGCGCACCCGGCCGTCCTCGATCAGCGAGCACTTGGCGGTGGTGCCGCCGATGTCGAGGGCGAGCACATTCGGTTCGCCGATAAGTCTGCCGAGTTCGGCCGCCCCCCAGAAGCCGGAAGCGGGGCCGGATTCCACCATGGTGATGGGAATCTTGGAGACGGATTCGACCGAATCCACGCCGCAGTTGGACTGCATGATGAAGAGGTTGCCGGCAAAGCCCTTCGCCGAAAGGCCGTCGCTGAGGCGCGTGAGGTAGCGTTCGGCGGTCGGCTGGACGTAGGCCGACAGCACGGCCGTGCTCGACCGTTCGTATTCGCGCCACTCGCGGGTGATCTGGTGCGAGGAGACGGCGGCGACCTCCGGCCACAGCCGCCGGATCTCGTCCAGCGCCGCGCGCTCGTGGGCCGGATTGGCGTAGGCGTGCAGGAAGCAGACGGCCACCGCCTCGACGCCGTCGGCCCGGAAGTCGGCGAGGATCGCCGGCAGGGCCGACAGGTCGAGCGGGCGCATCTCCTCGCCCCTGTAGCTCATGCGGCCGGGCAGTTCGCGGCGCAGGTAGCGCGGCACGAAGGGTTCGGGCTTGCGATAATGCAGGTTGAAGAAATCCGGCCGGTTGCCGCGGGCGATCTCCAGGCTGTCGCGAAATCCCTCGGTGGTGATCAGCCCGACCTTGACGCCCTTGCGCTCGGTCAGCGCGTTGATGACCACCGTGGTGCCATGGGCGAGAAAATCGACGGTCGACGGATCGACGCCGCCCTTGTCGAGCACGTTGAGCACGCCCTGCTCGAAATTCGGCGGCGTCGTGTCCGACTTCGCGGTTATGACGCGGGATTCGCCGGTCGCGGTATCGGTCTCGAAACAGACGAGATCGGTGAAGGTGCCGCCGACGTCGGTGGCGACGCGAATGGTCTTGGTGCTCATGGCTTGTCAGGTCCTCCTGATCCGGTCGTGAAGCAGCATGGCCAGGGCGCCCGGCAGCTTCAGCGCCTCGGCGGCCTTGACCCGCTCCTCGGTGTAGTGTCCCGCCACGTCGAGGCAGTTGATGGTGCCGACGACCTCGCCGGCCACGACGATCGGCACGTTGATGACGGATTCGCAGCCGAGCGACCGGATCAGCGGGTAGTCGCCGAACACCTTGGCTATGTCCTCGATGCTGTTGGCGACGAACGTCTTCCTCTGGTTCAGGGTGATCTCGGACCAGTGCGTCTCGTTGTAGGGCTTGGTGCCCGACACCGGATAGGCGTCCGGCATGTTGGAATAGATGCGTTCCGACGACCGGCCGCGCGTGTCGGCGGTCATGACGGTGAACAGCTTCACGCCGACCAGCCGGCGGGTCAGCGCCTCGAGGGCGGCGAAGGTGGCGTGAGGCTGGTTGCCGGCCGATTCAGTGGCCTTGAGGAAATCGGTCAGATCTGGCATGGGCGGGCGTCCGTCGCGGATCGGGGGAGGGCGGGTTCAGCGGAGGCCATAGACGGCCTCCGCGTGCTCGGGCGTGATGTAGCCGTCGCGGAGATCGCGGCGCACGGCCAAAGGATCGCGCTCGCGCGGATCGCCGTAGCCGCCGCCGACGCCGGTGACGAGATGGATCACGTCGTCGCGGTTCAGGGGAATGTTGGTGCCGAAGGCGTAGCGCTCGGCCGGCTTGCCGGGGCGCAGCACTTCCACGAAGTTCGGCGTGCCGTCGCCGCCGCCGGCGACGCCCCAGGGCGGAACGCGGGTGCGGGTGTAGCCGACGCTGAGGAAATTGTCGTCGGCGCGCACGCGGTAGCGCACCGAGATGCCCTTGCCGCCGCGCCAGCGCCCGTCGCCGCCCTCGGCCACGGTCAGCGCCAGTTCGTCGACCGTGAGGCCGTAGCGGGCCTCTGCCACCTCGGCGGGGCAGTTGTAGGTCTCGCCGTGGAAGCCGGAGAAGATGGCGGGGTTGCCGTCCCGGCCCTTCATGGCGCCCCAGCCGCCGAGCTGCGGCTCGACGATGGTGTAGTGGCGGCCGGTGTCGGGGTGCGGGCCGCCGATGACGGTGCCGCAGATGGAGGCGAAATTGCCGGCCGGCACGATGTCGGGGATATGGGCCGCGAGGCAGCGCAGGATGAGGTCGAACAGGCGGATCTCGACCTCGGAATAGTAGCCCATCGCCCCCGGCGCCTCGACGTGGAAGACGGTGCCGGGCCGCGTCAGCACCTTCAGCGGGCGATAGAAGCCGCCATTGCCCGGCGCGTCGGCGTCGGCCACCGCCTTGAAGGCGAGCTGGGCGGAGATCTCCGAGCCTTCGCGGCTGGAATTGGACGATCCCTTCTGCGGCGGGTTGTCGGTGAGATCGACGACGAAGCTGTCGTCGGTGATCTCGACGGTCACCCTGTAGACCGCCCCGTCGTCCTGCTCCTCGGCGAAGGCGTAGCGGCCGTTCGGCAGCCGGGCGACGCCGGCCAGCGCGTGGCGCTCGCCGAGCCGCATGAAGTCCTCGAGGGCGGCGGTGAAGCAGGCGGCGCCGTACTTGTCGATCAGTTCGAGGATGCGGCGCTCGCCGATGCGCACCCCCGCGATGCCGGCCCAGAGGTCGCCGCGCAGGAAGTCGGGCAGGCGCGAATTGACCATCAGGATGTCGAACACCGCCTCGTTGGCGACCCCGGCGGCGAACAGCTTCACCGCCGGAACGCGGACGCCTTCCTGGAAGATCTCGGTCGCCTCGGACGACATCGAGCCCGGCACATTGCCGCCGACGTCGTTCCAGTGGGCGATGTTGGCGGTCCAGGCGACGATGCGTCCGTCCGAGAACACCGGCAGCGCCAGGATCATGTCGTTGAGATGGGTGACGCCACCCCAGTAGGGATCGTTGGTGGCGAAGAGATCGCCGGGGCGGATGGTTGCGGCGGGGTGCTTGTCGAGGATGCGCTTCACCGCCTTGTCGAGCACGCCGACGAAGGCGGGAATGCCGGCGCCGGAGGCGGCGATCTCGCCCTCGGCGTCGCATATGCCGCTGCCGAGATCGAGCACCTCGTAGATGATGGCGCTCATGGACGTCTTGCGCTGGGCGGCGAACATCTCGTCGGTGACCGCTTCGAGGGCGTTCTGGATGATTTCGAAGGTAACCGGATCGAAGCCGCTCATGACGCTCTGCCTTCTTGCTTTCTCCACCCCTCGCCACGACGCCCGGGGCGGGCGCCCGCGCCTCCTCAGAAGGCCTGCGGATAATGTTCGCGGGCGAACTCCTCGGAGATGTAGCCGGCCTCGAGATCGGCGAGCACCGCCTCCCTCGGCCGCGCCTTCGGGTCGCCGTAGCCGCCACCGCCGCCGGTGGCGAGCTCCAGCACGGCGCCCTTCGGGACGGCGAGGCGCGTGGTCTTGGGCACCGGGACGAGCCGGCCGTCGGGAAAGCGCACCGCCGCGCCGTTGGGCACGGCGAAGCCGCCGCCGGAAAGGCCCCACGGGGCGTTCCTGGTGCGCTCGACGACGGTGGTGATGTAGATGTCCTCGGTCATGCGGAAGAAGAAGTCGACGCCGGCTCCGCCGCGCCACTCCCCGGGGCCGCCGCTGTCCTGGCGGAGCGCCAGGCGGTCCATGAGCCAGGGGTTCTTGGCCTCCCAGACCTCGATCGGCGAGAAGCGGGTGGCGCTTTCGGAGATGTGCAGCATGGTGCCGCCGTCGCCGCCCTTCCAGGCGCCTTGCCCGACCGGGTGCGGCGAGCCGTCGGCCCAGGGCTCGCCGGTCTTCTCGCGGGTGCCCCACCAGACCACCGAGCAGATGCAGCCGCCGCTCTGGGCCGGCACCGCCTCGGGCAGCGCCGCGGCGATCGCCTTGTAGATCACCTCGATCGCCTGGTCGGCGGGCCAGCCGTAGAGGAAGCAGGGGGCCGGCGGCAGCGGATGGAACATGGTGCCCGGCCGCGTCACCACTTCAATGGCGCGGAAATGGCCTTCGTGCGGCGCCTCGCCGTAGCCGGCGAGCATGGTGATGGCGACGCGGGCGCAGGAAATGGTCGACGGCACGGGGCAGTTGACCGGGCCGGGGCGCGACTCCGGCGCGTTGCTGAAGTCGATGCGGACGTCGGAGCCCTTGACCTCCACCGCGATCTCGAAGGGAATGGGCTCGTCGGAAATGCCGTCGCTGTCCATCTCGCCGCTGGCGACGTAGCGGCCGTCCGGGATCTTCTCGAAATAGGAGCGGACGACCCGTTCCCCGTGGTCGAACATGTTCTCGACGGAGTTCAGGAATTCGGCGCGGCCGAAGCGGCCGACCACCTCGCGGAAGGCGGTGGCGCCGACGCGGCAGCCGACCACCTGGGCGTTGAGGTCGCCGGCGACGAATTTCGGCACGCGGCTGTTGGCGATCACCATGCGGTGGATGTCGTCGTTGAGCTCGCCCTTCTTGTAGATCTTGACGCCCGGATAGATGGTGCCTTCCTGGAAGACGTCGATCGTGTCGGTGCAGTAGGGATCCTTGCCGGCGATATCGAGCCAGTGGCCCTTGATCGCCGTGTAGCCGATGAGCTCGCCGTCGTCGAGAAAGACCGGGTTGACCACGGCGAGGTCCTGCGGGTGCGAACCCGTGCCGTAGGGCCAGTTGTACATGATCATGTCGCCGGGGAAGAGGTTCTCCGTGCCGCCGACGTTCCTGACCGCCTCCTCGACGCAGAAGTTCAGCGTGCCCATGAACATGGGCAGGCTCGGCGCCTGGGCCAGCAGGCGCATCTCCGGATCGTAGATGGCGACGGCGAAGTCGAGCACCTCGTAGATGACGGGCGAAAAGGCGGTGCGCACCAGTGCCCGCTTCATCTGGTTGGCGGCCGAGTTCAGCGCGTGACGGATGACCTCGGTGGTGACCGGGTCGGCGGCCGCCGGATCGCCGGTGCGAACGGCGCCGGCGCGGTGGAGGACGGTGTTGCTGGTCGGCATGGTCAGGCGCCCCTGCGCTGGAGGACGAGCTCGCCGTGGCGGCCGGCCGAGGCGGTCCAGCCGGCGTCGAGGTAGAGCGTCGCGGTGCTTTCGGTGACGATGGCCGGGCCGTCGAGGACTTCGCCGATGGCGGCGCGCGGCACGACGCGGAAGCGCAGGCGGGCTTTCCCGGTGAAGGAATAGGCGTCGAAGGCCTCTTCCGCCCCGGCGGGCGCCGCCGTGGCGGCGGCGATCTCGCCACGGCGCGGCAGCGGCGCCCGCTCGGATGCGCGGATGGAGACGATTTCGACCACGCCCGGCAGCACGGCGTCGAAGCTGCGGCGGTATTCCTCGGCGAAGGCGGCGCCGATCTCGGCGGCGGTGAGGGCGAAGCGGTCGCCCGCCACCGGCACATCGATCGACAGCCAGTGCTCTTGGCCCTTGTAGCGGAGATCGAGGCGGCCGCTCCTGACGGTTTCGGGCACCGCGTGGTCGCCGCGGGCGGCAACCTCGCGGAACAGGTCGGCGAGCACGTCGCCGGCGGCGGCGAGGCCGGCGTCGTCGAGGTCCATGATCTTCGTGCGGGCGGCCGACTGCACCATGTCGGCGCCGAGCAGGCCCCAGGCGGAGAAGTTTCCGGCCAGCGGCGGCACGACGATGCGGGTCATGCCGAGTTCGTCGGCGAGCAGCGTCGCCATCAGCGGGCCGGCGCCGCCGAAGGGCAGCAGCACCATCCGGCGCGGATCGAGGCCCTGCTCGACCGAAACCTCGCGCATCGCGTTGGCCATGGACGACGCGGCGATGCGCAGGATGCCGATGGCGGTCGCCTCGACGTTCTGGCCGATGGCGGCGGCGACGGGGGCGATCGCCGTCTCCGCCCTGCCGATGTCGAGGGTGATGCCGGAGGCGAGACGGCCGGGGCCGAGCATGCCGAGAAAGGCGGCGGCGTCGGTCATCGCCGGCTCGGTGCCGCCCTTGCCGTAGCAGGCCGGCCCGGGCGCGGCGCCGGCGCTGCGCGGGCCGACGCGCATCAGGCCGCCGACGTCGATGTGGGCGATGGAGCCGCCGCCGGAGCCGATCGAGCGCACGTCGACCCAGGGCGTCTGGATCGGCATGTTGTCGATCACGCCTTCGTAGAGGATCTGCGGCTCGCCGCCCAGGATCAGCGCGGTATCGAAGCTGGTGCCGCCGACGTCGGCGGTCACCATCGCCTCGATGTCGAGCATGCGGGCGATCTCGCTGGCGCCCTGGGCCCCGGCGACGGGACCGGACATGATGGTCTCGAAGGGGCGGTCCTCGGCCTCGCCGAAGGTCATGGAGCCGCTGCCGGAGCGGGTAATCAGCGACGTGCCGCGAAAGCCGAGCTCGCGCAGGCGGGCGTCGAGGCGCTTCAGGTAGCCCGACATGCGGGCGCGCACGAAAGCGTCGATCACCGTGGTCGACGTGCGCTCGTATTCGCGATACTCGCCGGAGATGCGGTGCGACAGCGACATGCTGCCGGCAAAGCCAAGGTCGCGGACGATGGCCGCGACGCGCTCCTCGTGGGCGGGATTGGCGTAGGCATTGATGAGGCAGACGGCGATGCTGTCGACGCCCTCGGCCATCAGCGCGGCCACCGCCGTCCGCACCGACGCCTCGTCGAGGGGCCGGTGGACGCCGCCGTCGGCCCGGATGCGCTCGTCCACCTCGAGGCGAAGGTGGCGCGGCACCAGCGGCTCGGGCTGCTTCCAGAACAGGTTGTACATTTCCGCGCGGTCGCCGCGGCGGATCTCCAGTACGTCGCGGAAGCCCGCCGTGGTGATGAGGCCGACCTTGGCGCCGCGCCGTTCGAGCAGCGCGTTGAGGCCGACGGTGGTGCCGTGGAGAAAGAACTCGGCCCGCTCGATCACCTCCTTCGGCACGCACCGGCGGACGGCGTCGACGACGCCTTCGTCCGGAGAGGAGGGCACCGTGGGAACCTTGCCTTCGACCGTCCGCCCGGTTTCCTCGTCGTAGTAGACGAGATCGGTGAAAGTCCCGCCGATATCGACGCCGATGCGTGTCGCCATAGTCAGGGCCCTATTTGCGTGACGGGGTCGAGCGCCCCTTTGGATCAGTCGGTCAATGGACGGTGAGGCCGGCGCTCACCCCGCGCCGGGGGTGGGCGGCGCTCCCGCGCGGATCGTCTCGCGCAGGCGGGCCTCCGCTTCGGTCACGACCGGCACGGCGCCGATCAGCTGGCGCGTGTAGTCGTTGCGCGGAGCGGCGAAGATCTCCTCGACGCCGCCGCTCTCGACGAGGCGGCCGCGCTGGAACACGCTCACCGTGGTGGCGACGGCGCGCACCACGGCGAGGTCGTGGGTGATGAAGAGATAGGTGAGGCCGCGCTCCCGCCGCAGGTGCTCCAGCAGTTGCAGGACGCGCGCCTGCACCAGCACGTCGAGCGCCGAGGTGGGCTCGTCGAGCACGATGAGTTCCGGCTCGCAGGCGAGCGCCCGGGCTATGGCGACCCGCTGCCGCTGGCCGCCGGACAGGCCGCGCGGGGAGCGGCGGGCATGAGCGGCTTCCAGCCCGACCTCTTCCAGCAGGGCGGCGACCCGGGCGGGCCGCTCCGACGAGGTGCCGATGCCGTGCACGTCGAGCGGCAGGCGGACGCTGGCGCCGACGCTGCGGCGCGGGTTGAGCGCCGACAGCGGGTTCTGCTGCACAAGCTGGATGGCGCGGCGGTGTTCGATGCCGCGCTCGCCGGGCAGGGGAACGCCGTTGAAGCGGATGCCGCCGCCGGTCGGCCGGATGAGGCCGAGCACCAGGTTGGCGAGCGTGGTCTTGCCCGAGCCGCTCTCGCCGACGATGGCATGGCAGCCCCGGCGCTCGAAGGCGAGCGAAACGTCGTCGAGCGCGACGACGCGGCTGCCGTCGGCCTCGAATGTCTTGCCGAGATTGTCGAACTCGAGAATGGGCTCGCTCATGGCCGGAGCTCCCATGGCTCGGCGCAGCCCTCGTGGACGATGCGCGGATTCTCGAAATCGGGGCTGCGTTCGGGCAGGTCGGGCAGGCCGCCGCCGGAAATCTTCGGAATGGCGGCGAGCAGGGCGCGGGTATAGGGATGGCGCGGGTCGGAGAAGAGCTGGGCGGTGCGCGCGTGCTCGACGATGCGCCCGCGGTAGATGACGTAGACGCGGTCGGCGAATTCCCGCACCACGCCGAGGTTGTGGGAGATGAGGAGCACGGCGGTGCCGCGCGTCGCGGCGAGGTCGCGCATCAGCTCCAGCGTCTGGGCCTGGACGGTGACGTCGAGCGCCGTGCCCGGCTCGTCGGCGATCAGCAGCGACGGGCGGTTGGCGAGGGCCATGGCGATCATGACGCGCTGGTTCATGCCGCCGGACAGCTGGAAGGCATAGGAATTGAGCGCCCGGGCCGGATCGGGAATGCTGACCTCGGCCAGCGCCGCCTCGGCGCGGGCATCCGCCTCGCGATCCGACAGGCCGGGCTCGGCGGTGCGCAGCACTTCGCGGAACTGGCCGCGGATGCGGAACGCCGGGTTGAGGGCCGAGGTCGGGTCCTGGAAGATCATGGCGACGCGGCGGCCGCGCAACCGGCGGATCTGCCGGCCGCCGGCGGCGGCCTCGACCCCGTCGACCCGGATGGAACCGGCGACGTCGACGTTGCCGGTCTCCTGCAGGAGGCCCATGGCCAGGCGGGCGGTGACCGATTTGCCCGAGCCGGATTCGCCCACCAGCGCCACCTTCTCGCCGGCACGGACATGCAACGAGACGCCATGAAGCACCTTGGACCGGCGCCAGCGGCCGAAGGTCAGCTCCAGATCGCGGATGGCAAGAACGGGTTCGGTCATCTCAGCCCTCCGCCTCGAAGGCCTCGCGCAGGCCGTCGCCCAGCAGGTTGAACCCCAGGACGACGACGAGGATGGCGACGGCGGGCCAGACGGTGAGCCACCAGGAGCTCGGCATGTACTTGGCGCCCTCGGCGACCATCGAGCCGAGATCCGGCGTCGGCGGCTGCACGCCGAGGCCGAGGAAGGACAGCGACGACGCCATCAGGATGACGAAGCCGACGTCGAGCGTCATCTTGGTGACGATGGACGGCATGCAGTTGGGCAGGATTTCGCGGAAGACGATGTGGGCGGTCGAGGCGCCGACGGTCTCGGCGGCGAGCACGTAGCCTTCCTGCGTCTCGGCCCGGGTGACGTTGTAGACGAGGCGGGCGTACCAGGGCCACCACATGGCGGTGATCGCCAGCATGCCGTTCATCAGCGTCGGCTGCAGGAAGCCCATGATGGCCATGGCCAGCACCAGCGGCGGCACGGCGAGGAAGATGTCGGTGATGCGCATCAGCGCATAATCGACCCAGCCGCCCTTGTAGCCGGCGACGAGCCCGACGACGACGCCGACGGGCGTGGCGATCGACAGCACCACCGCGGCCATGATCAGCGCCAGCTGGTAGCCGTAGACGATGCGGGTCAGGAGGTCGCGGCCCATGGTGTCGGTGCCGAACCAGTAGGCGCCGTCGGGCGGCGCGTTCATGGCGGAGAAGTCGCCGACCGGGCCGACGTGCTCCGGATAGGGCGTCAGCACGCCGGCGAAGACCGACAGCACCAGGATCACCAGCACGATGATGAGGCCGAGCACCGACAGCGGATTGGCGAAGAAGGTCGCCCAGGCCTTGGAGGAGGCGAGGCGGAAGAGACGCGCCAAGGGAAGGGACCGGTCCATGTCAGTCCCTCCTCGACGACAGGCGGATGCGCGGGTTGATGAGGGTGACCAGAAGGTCGACGACGATGTTCATGATCAGGAAGGCCGCGGCGATGATCAGCACCGTGCCGACGATGGCGTCGAGATCCTTGCGCAGGATGACGTCGACGCCGTAGCGGCTGAGGCCCGGCCAGCCGAACACTTTTTCCACCAGGAAGGCGTTGCCGAGCAGGGCGGCGAATTCGAGGCCGAGGATGGTCAGCGTCGGAATGAAGGCGGGAACGAAAGCGTAGCGGCTGACGATACGCCAGGGACGGAAGCCGTAGGCCTCCGCCATCTCGACGTAGGGCTTGCCGTAGACCTCGATCATGTTCGAGCGGGTGAGGCGGGCGACCTGTCCCATGCCGCCGAGCGCCAGGGCCACCGCCGGCAGGATGAGGTGATGGAGCGCGTCGAGGAAGGTGCCGGGTTCGCCGGCGATGAGGCTGTCGAGAAGGTAGAAGCCGGTGACGGTCGGCGGAACCGGCGTGGCGTCCATGAGCCGCCCCTGGATGGGGAAGATCGGCCAGAAGTAGCCGAGGAGAAGCTGGAGGATGACGCCCCAGACGAAGGCCGGGGTGCAGACGCCGAGCAGGGCGACGAGGCGCCCGATCTGGTCGATGGCGCGTCCCCGGAAATGGGCCGAGATCGCGCCGATCGGCAAGCCGAGCAGCGCCATGATCAGGCCCGAGACGACGACGAGTTCGAGCGTCGCCGGCAGGAACTGGGCGATGTCGGTCGACACCGGCCGGTTGGTGAACAGCGACTTGCCGAGGTCGCCGTGCGACAGGGCCTTGACGAACTCCCAGTACTGCAACGGCAAGGGATCGTCGAGGTGACGGTCGGCCCGCAACGCCGCCACCTGCTCGGCGGAGGCGTTGGCGCCGAGGGCGATGCGCGCCGGATCGCCGGGCATCACCCGGGCGACGGCGAAGATGAGTATGGAAATGCCGATCATGACGATCAGCGACGCCTTGAGGCGCGAGTAGAGGGTCTTCCAGATCATGAGATCGCCACACCCTGCGATGGGAGACGTCGGCGGACCGGGAAGGAACCCGGGTCACGCCGCTTCAGCGGCACGAGGCTCCGCCCCGCTCCGTGCGAACATCGGGGAAGACCGCCGGCTTGTCCCGGCGGGGCCGTCAGTCCGCGACGCTCATGGTCCGGAAGACTAGGTTGAAGTTGTCGAGCGTCCTCTGCGCCGGATCTTCCAGCGTCGGCACGGCGACCGCGTCGCGCGCCACGAACACGCCGGTGAACTCGTAGGCGTAGATGGTCGGCGCGAGATCGCGAAGACGGACGTTGAGCTCCTTGTAGATCGCTTCCCGCTTGGCCGGATCGGCCTCGCTGCGGCCGGCTTCGAGAAGCTCGTCCACCTTGTCGTCCTTGAGGTGCTCGGCGGACATCCAGGTCGGAGGGACCTTGGACGAATACATGTTGTAGAGCAGCGAGTCCGGATCGGGCGCGACCGCGGCCACGGCGATCTCGACGGCGTGCGGCGCCGTCTCCGGCTTGGTGACCTGATCGGAGACCAGGACCCACGGGGTCTTGATGACGTTGACCGGGAAGCCGAGCTGGGAGAAGGCGGCCTGCATCAGCAGCGCGATGCGCTCGCGTGCCGGCACCTCGGCGATCCAGGCGATGTCGAGCGGGCTCGACTTCGGATCATACTTGCACTGCGCGAGTTCTTCCTTGGCCTTGGCCATGTCCTGCGTGATGTCGGGCAGGCTGGGATCGTAGCCGACAAGGCCGGACGGCAGCGGGCCCTTCATCGGGATGCCCTGGCTGATCGTGTCGTTGATCTTCAGGATCTTCAGCGTGTTGCCGTAGTCGAAGGCATAGGACAGCGCGCGGCGGCAGTGCACGTCGTCGAGCGGCGCCCGGGCGGTGTTGAGCTTGATGTATTCGCCGGTGGCGCCGGCTTCCTGGAGCAGCTTCATGCCCGGTTCGGCGGCCATGGCCCTGATGACCTCGGGCGGTAGCCAAAGGTCGGAAATCTCGTGCTCGCCACGCGACATCAGCGCACGAACCGTCGGCGCCTCGACGCCGTAGCGGTAGTGCACCTTGTCGGGGGCGTTTTCCGCGAAGGGCAGGAAGTAGCCGGAAAACTTGCCCATGACCGTTTCGGTCTGCGGGTTCTGGCTCTCGACGGTGTAGGCACCCGAACCGGCGTCGTGGGCCGACAGCCAGGCCTCGCCGTAGTCGCCGAATTCGCCGTACTTGCCGTCCGCCTTGCGGGCCATCACCTCCTTGGAATCGACGATCGGCAGGCGGGCGAGTGCGGCGACGAACGGCGCATAGGGCGACGCCAGCGTGAACTTGACCGTGTGCGGGTCAACGGCCTCGGCCTTCTCCACCCGGCCGGCGAAAAGGTTCGAAAAGCCTTGCCCCATGGCGATCATGCGGTTCAGCGAGAAGACGACATCGTCGGCCGTCAGCGGATTGCCCGAGTGAAACTTGACGTCGGGGCGCAGCTTGAAAGTGTAGGCGGTGCCGTCGGCCGCCCATTCGGATGCCAGCAGCGGATCGACGCCCGGGCCGCCCTTCTTCGGCTCGACCAGTGTGTCGTAGAGGTTCTGCATCAGAACCGTGTCGGCATAGTCGGTGGCCTTGGCCGGATCGATCTCGCCGACGGGAGATTCATCGAGCCGCAGGACCCGTTCAGCGTGGGACTGCGTCGCCAGAAGAAAAGGCGACACCGTCAGCACCGCGGACGCCAAAAGGCTAGCTTTGAATTTCATCTTGAACCCCTCTGGATGGTTCGAGAACGGCCCGTTCCGGCCGGTTGGGATGCCCGCGGTTATCGCCCGCATTTTTCATCCCAAACTACACAGTTCACCTGACGCAGATGGCAGTCAAGATATTTTTTCTTATTCGCTAATTTTATTGATCTTAGGAAAATGATGTGGCATGACAATGACTGCCGGTGACAATATGCCGACCGCCTGATGGCTTGCTCATGGGTTGGGAGACACGATAAATTCGCTCAATATTTCAAGGAAAATTCTCTCCTTTAGATTGACTCCTTATCAAGGGGTGCTACCTATGGGCGCGTTCGGTCTCGGATTTCCGACCTCCGGCAACCACCTTTCCTAAAGGAAAAAATGACGCCACATTCCAAATCAAACCGCCGGCCCTCCATCGATGACGGTGCTCCGGGCCGTTCGGGAGACTCCATCGCCGAAATCCTCCGGCGCCGGCGCAAGGACGCCGAATTGACGCTTCAGGAGTTGGCCGAACGCTGCAACCTCGCCTCGTCGACGCTTTCCAAGATCGAAAACGGCCAGATGTCCCCGACCTACGAGACGATCATCCGGGTGGCGGACGGGCTCGACATCGACGTCACGGAGCTGTTTTCGGGCAAGCCGTCGCATCCGGTCGGTGGTCGCCGGACCGTCACCCGCGCTGGGCAGGGCGTCGTTCGGTCGACGGCGCAATACACATACGAGATGCTGGCGGCCGACCTCACCGGCAAGCAGTTCATTCCGCTTCTCACCACGATCGACGCGCGGTCGCTGACGAGCTTCCCGGACCTCGTCCGCCACGTCGGCGAGGAATTCTTCTACGTGCTGAGCGGAAGCGTCACGCTGCATACCGAACATTATGCTCCGACGACTTTCCAGGTGGGGGATAGCTGCTATTTCGACAGCACCATGGGGCATGCGCTTGTCTCCACCGGCGACGAGGCGGCCAGGATCCTCTGGATCTGCTCGCGGGTAATCGCGCCGCTCGAGGCCTGAAGCGCCGGAACGCCATTTACGCGCCTCCATCGAATTCGGAGCGAAGATCGTCCCAGGTGGCGGCGATATGGGCCTGGCTGACGCGCCGCACGGCTTCGGCGTCGCCGGCCTTCCAGGCGTCGAAGATCGCCGCGTGCTCGCTTTCGGCGCGTTCGGATCGGCCGATCGGCGCCAGATGGCGGACGACGTAGCGTTCCGAAATAACGTGAACGCGTTCGAGCGTCTGCTTGGAAATCGGCGCGGCGATCGGCCGCACCAGCGCCATATGGAAGGCGCGGTTGAGGGGGCCGACGTTGGAGGCATGATCGGAAATCGCCGCGTTGAGCGCCTCGAGGGCCTTGCGGGCCAAGGCGACGTCACCGTCGCCGGCGTGCAGGGCGCCGCGCGCGGTGGCATCCGGCTCGATCCGTAGCCGCAGGTCGAACACGTCCTGCGCCTCGTCGGCGGTCAGCGGGCGGATGAAGAAGCCGCGATTGATCTGCGAGGTGATCAGGCCGGTCTGTTCCAACTTGGCGAACGCTTCGCGCAGCGGGATCTTGCTGACCCCGAACTCGGCCGCCAGTTCGTCCTGCCGGAGCGGCGCGTCGCCGGGAAATTCCCCGGCGATGATCCTTTCCTGCAGGATCACGGCGATCTGCTCGGCAAGGCTTACTTTTTGGAGGATGGTCATGTCGTTGCTCGCTACACCACCTGAAAGCCGTTCCAGAACTGGTCGGCCCGGTCGATCCAGATCGTATTGAAGCCGGTGGCGATCGCCGAGCCCCGGATCGACGGCACGATCGCCGGGCGGCCACCGACGGTCGTCGCCCGTTCGACGCCGCCGACGAAGCGGCTGCCGATGTAGCTCTCGTGCACGAAGGTGTCGCCCACCGCCAGGCGGCCCTTCGAGGCGAGATGGGCGAGGCGCGCCGAGGTGCCGGTGCCGCACGGCGACCGGTCGATTGCCTTGTCGCCGTAGAAGACGGCGTTGCGGCCGTCGGCGCCGTCTCCCTTCGCCGCATCGGCCCAGAGGACGTGGCTGACGCCGCGGATGGTCGGATCGTCGGGATGGACGGGCTCGAACTTGTCGCGGACCAGCTTCCTTACCAGGCCCGACAGGGCGACGATGCGCGCCGCTCCCAGATCGTCGAGGCCCTTGTAGGCGCCCTGCGGCTCGATGATGGCGTAGAAGTTGCCGCCGTAGGAGACGTCGAGCGTGAGCGGTCCGAAGTCCGGCACCTCGATCTCGATGCCGGTCGCCGCGACGAAGGCGGGAACGTTGGTGATGCGCACGAAGCTCACCCGGTCGGCCTCGACGCCGTAGTCGATGTCGATGACGCCGGCCGGAACCTCGACGCGCAGCCGGCCCGGCGTCCGCGGTGTGATCAGGCCGTTCTCGAGGCCGAAGGTGATCATGCCGATGGTGCCGTGGCCGCACATGGGCAGGCAGCCGGAGGTCTCGACGAACAGGATGCCGCAATCGGCATCCGGCAGGATGGGCGGATAGAGGAAGCCGCCGGACATCATGTCGTGGCCGCGCGGCTCGAAGCAGAGACCGGTGCGTATCCAGTCGAAGCGGGCGAGGAAATCCTGGCGCCGCTCCGACATGCTGGCGCCCTTGAGCAAGGGCGCGCCGCCGGCGACGAGGCGGACCGGATTGCCGGCCGTGTGTCCGTCGATGCAGAAGAAGGTGTGACGCATGGCGATCACTCCGCGGCGGCGGCAAGGCTCGGGCGGGTGGCCGCGGCCTTTTCCACCATGGCGATGATCTCGGCGCGGCGGGCGCCGGAAAGGACCATGCGCGGCATGCGCACGCGTTCCGATCCGCGGCCCATGATCTGCTCGGCCAGCTTGATGGTCTGAACCAGATCGTGTTCGGCGTCGAGATGCAGCAGGGGCATGAACCAGCGGTAGATGGCACGCGCGGTCGTCCAGTCGTCCCTGGCCGCGGCGGCGACGAGCCGCACCGATTCCTGCGGGAAGGCCGACGTGAGACCTGAGACCCAGCCCTTGGCGCCCAGCATCAACCCTTCCAGGGCTACGTCGTCGAGGCCGGCGAATACGTCGTAGCGGTCGCCGAAGGCGTTGATGAGGTCGGTGAAGCGGCGCGAGTCCGGCGCGCTCTCCTTGACGGCGACGACGTTGGGCAAGTCGGCGAGCGCCTCCAGCACCTCGCGGCCGATGCTGACGCGATAGGCGGGCGGGTTGTTGTAGAGCAGGATCGGCAGGCTGGTCGCTTCGGCCACCATGCGGAAGTGGACGATCAGTTCCTCGGTCTTGGGCACGTAGACCATGGCCGGCAGCACCATGAGGCCGTCGGCGCCCGCGCGCTCGGCGTCGCGGGCATAGGCGACGGCGCGGCGGGTATCGAGCTCCGAGACGCCGGTGATGACGGGCACCCGGCCGGCGTTCACCTCGACGGCCGCCTTCAGCACGGCGCGCTTCTCGTCGGCTTCGAGCGAATTGTTCTCGCCGCAGGTGCCGAGCACGATCAGACCGTCGACACCATCGCGAATGAGAGCGTCATAGCCGCGCTGGGTGGCGTCGATGTCGACCGAAAGGTCGGGCGCGAACTGGGTGGTCGCCGCCGGAAATACGCCCCTCCATGAAACAGCCATTGTCCAGCCCCTCTTTTCGCTGCAAAAGATATCGTATACGATATTCGATAAGTCAGAGGATGGTCAAGTGGACTCGGAGAAGACTGTCGTCATCGGCGCGGGAGCCGTTGGGCTCTCGATCGCGCTCGGACTTCAGCGGAGCGGCATTGCGACGTTGCTCGTCGACTCGGAAGAGTCGCGCCCGTCCGCCTCATGGGGCAATGCCGGCCACATCGCCATCGAGCAGATCGCGCCGCTCGCCTCGCCGTCGGCGCTGGCGTCGGTGCCGCGCCGGCTGACGCTCGCGGGCGGTGCGCTGGCGCTGCCGCCGTCGGGTATCGGCGCCTGGCTGCCGTTCGGCCTGCGCATGGTGGCGGCCTCGCGTCCGTCGGTCTTCGCGGCGGGGAAGGCGGCTCTCGGCGCCTTGATGGCGGAGGCGCTGCCGGCCTGGCGTGAGCTGGTGCAGGCAATCGGTCGGCCCGAACTGCTCGTGGAATCCGGCCACATCGTCGTCTGGACTGCGCCTGCCGCCGCGCGGGCCGGCATCGCCGCCTGGCGAGCGACGGATATCGGAACGGCCCGGTTCCACGACGCGACGGCGGACGAGCTTGCCCGGCTCGGTCCGCTGCTGCGGCGGCCGCCCGCCGCCGGCATCGTGTTCGAGAACACCGCGCAGGTGCTCGACACCGGCGCGGTGCTGCGGGCGCTTTCCGAGGCGTTCGTCGCTGCGGGCGGCGAGCGGCGCAAGGCATCGGTGCGGCGGATCGCCGTCCGGAACGGCCGGGCGGAAGCGCATGACGATACGGGACCGATCGCCGCGGCGCGGATCGTCGTCGCCGGCGGCGTCCGTTCCGGCGAGCTTCTCGCGCCGCTCGGGCTCAAGGTGCCGATCATCGCCGAACGGGGCTATCATATCCAGAGCACGGACCACGACTGGCCGGACGGCTTGCCGCCGCTGGTGTTCGAGGAGCGATCGACGATCGTCACGCGCTTTTTCGGCGGGCTCCGCGCCGCCAGCTTCGTCGAGCTGACGCGCCACGACGCGCCGCCGGACGAGCGGCGCTGGCGCACGCTCGAGCGCCACGTCGGCGAACTCGGCCTGCCGATGCGCGGGCCGTTCGCGCGCTGGCACGGCTCGCGACCGACGTTGCCCGACTATCTGCCGGCGATCGGCAAGGCGCCACAGACCGGCAACCTCTACTACGCCTTCGGCCACCAGCATCTCGGGTTGACGCTGGCGCCGGTGACGGCCCGGCACGTGGTCGCCATGCTGAGGAACGGCGAGCCCGCGCCGGCCATCGGCGCATTCTCATTGGCTCGCTTCCAGTGAACCAGAAGCCGCAAGGACAAGGATCGATGCAAGGAACCATGCTGATCGACGGCAAGCCGCGCTTCGGTGCCGGCGCGCGCTTCCACGGGCTCGACGCGGTGACCGGCGAGGCGCTGTCTCCCGCCTACGGCAGCGCTCTGCCGCGGGATGTCGACGATGCCGCCGAGGCGGCCGCCGCCGCGTTCCGGATTTACCGCGCCGTGCCGCGCGCCGACCGGGCCGCCTTCCTCGACCGCATCGCCGCGGCCATCGAAGAGCTCGGCGACAGCTTGGTCGAACGGGCGATGCTGGAGACCGGCCTGCCGCGGGGGCGCATCGAGGGCGAGCGGGCGCGGACCGTCGGCCAGTTGCGCCTGTTCGGCGACGTCCTGCGGGCCGGCGACTATCTCGACCGCCGCCGCGTCGACGCGCTGCCCGACCGCACGCCGTTGCCGCGACCCGATCTCCGGATGATGAACGTGCCGCTCGGCCCGGTCGCTGTGTTCGGCGCCTCCAACTTTCCGCTGGCCTTCTCGGTCGCCGGCGGCGACACGGCCTCGGCGCTGGCCGCCGGCTGCCCGGTGGTGGTCAAGGCCCACCCGGCGCATCCCGGAACATCGGAGATGGTGGCTGAAGCGGTGGCGACGGCCGTCGGCCGGTCCGGACTTCCGGCGGGCGTCTTCGGCCTTCTCCATGACGCGGGCATCGAGGCCGGCAGTCGCCTCGTCGCCGACCCGCGCATCAAGGCGGTCGGCTTCACCGGATCGGCGCGAGCCGGCAAGGCGCTCGTCGCCATTGCCCGAAGCCGGCCGGAACCCATTCCCGTCTACGCGGAAATGAGTGCGATCAATCCGGTCCTGCTCTTTCCCGCCGCTCTCGACGAGCGGGCCGAGGCCATTGCCGACGGCTTCGTGCCGGCCCTCACCGGTAGTTGCGGCCAGATGTGCACGGCGCCGGGCCTGCTGATCGCGGCGGAAGGGCCGGCGCTCGATCGCTTCCTCGCCACAGCCGGGGCGAAGATCGCGGCGACGCCCGCTGCGACCATGCTGACGCCGGCTATCGCCGCCAACCACGCCGCCGGCGCCGCCAGGCTGGCGGCGACACCGGGGGTCGAGACGATCGCACTCGGCGCCGAGGCCGGACCGCGCGAGGGGCAGGCGGGCCTTTTGGGCGTCGATGCGCCGGTCTTTCTCTCCAATGCCTTGCTGGCCGAAGAGGTATTCGGCCCCACCGCGCTTTTGGTCCGCTGCTCGGATGTCGACGAAATGGCGGAAGCCCTGGCGGCAATCGGCGGGCAACTGACGCTGTCACTGCATGTCGCCGACGACGATATTCCGGCGGTTCGGGCGATGTGGCCGCTGATCGAGGACAAGGCCGGCCGCGTCATCAACGGCGCCTTCGGGACCGGGGTCGAGGTCTGCGAGGCGATGGTGCATGGCGGCCCCTGGCCGGCGACCGCCGATCCGCGCACCACATCGGTGGGAACGCGCGCGATAGATCGCTTTGTCAGGCCGGTGTGCTATCAGAATCTACCTAAAGCCCTCCTGCCGGCCGATCTAGGATAGACACTGCCCCACGCAACCATCTCAACTTGCGATGCTAAGTTGCATTTATCTTCGCGACGCAGCGGGCGCCGCCGAACGCCGACGAGCGACGCGGTGATGGTGAGTGACGATGGCATTCGGCTCTCTATGGTAGGCGCAATTTCGGACGCAAAACCGGTTCCCACTTTTGCTGAAATTGCTCTAGGCTCGGGCTTCCTCGCCGCCGTCATGCTTGCTTCGATCCGCCTGTGGCTGGTCGTGTCGCCGGGGATTTGCAGCAAGGTCGGCGGCTGGTTGCCGATGGCTCGGTCGGGGCGAAGCGGATTACGTCGAACCGCGCTCGATAAGGGAGACCGGCAGAATGATGTTGGTGATCTCGGCATCCGGCGCATCGAGGCGGCGGACCAATAGGTCGACGGCGTCGCGGCCGAGCCGGCCCAGCGGTTGCCTCACGGTCGTCAGGTTGAGGAGGGGCCAGCTCGACCATTGCATGTCGTCGAAGCCCATCACCGACACATCTTCCGGCACGCGGACGCGTGCCTGCCGCAAGGCGCTGAGGGCGAGCATGGCGATGAGGTCGTTGACACAGACGACCAGCGACACGTCACCGCGACGGAGAGCGTCGACGGCTTCCTGTGGCAGGCTCGGAACGAGCGGTACCTCGACGTTCCAGGCGATGTCGAGGCGCCCGCGCGCCGCTTCGACGAAGCCCTCGCGGCGTTCGCGGCTGCTGTAGAGGCCCTGCAGGCCAGAGAGCAAACCGACGCGCCGGTGGCCGAGGCCGACGGCGTATTCGGCCAGCAGACGGCCTCCCTCCCGATGATCGGCATAGACGGCGTCCATCCCGTCCATCGGCTGGTCGACGACAACCAGCGGCAAGGTCGGGCGATCCGAAGCGGGGCGCGGCGAACCGAGCACGGCAATGGCGCCGTCGACACCATGGTCGGCCAAGACGCGGATCGCCTCGGCCTCGCGCGCCGCGGTCTGCAGGCCGGAATCGATGACGAAGGTGGCAAAGCCATGTTCCTCGGCGCGCTGCTGCACCGCCTGGGCGATCTCCGGGAAGACCGGACTGAGCAGGGACGGCATGATGCAGCCGATGACGTTGTTGCGGCCGGTTTTCAGCGCCCGTGCCGCCCGGTTGCGGCTGTAGCCGAGTTCATGCGCCACCCGCCGTACGTGAGCGTCGACCTCGGGCGATACCTTGTTGAGATTGTTGAGAACGTAGGACACCGTCGCCTGCGACACGCCCGCCGCCTTCGCCACGTCCTTGATCGTTGGAATTCTGCCGCCAGACTTTTCAGCCGCCATCATTTTACCCGGTAACGGTCCGATTTGGTTTAAACGTGTAAATCGACCCTTGACAAGGCCGGCGATATTCAGAACTCTCCGTTTACACGTTTAAACAGGATGCTTCACCGGCGACCCGGCCACGGCACGACGGCTCGTCGGCGCAAGGGGAATATGCGTGTCGTCCAAAAAAGAAAAGGGGAAGTCATGATCCGTTTCAAGGCGAGGCGATCCGCCTTGCGTGCCGGCCTGGTTCTCGCCACGGCCGGCCTTCTGAGCGTTGCCGCTGTCGCCGAAGCCGCGGCAGCGGACAAGATCCTGCTGATCATCAATGGTGCCCTCGGCGACAAGTCGTTTTTCGACTCCGCCAATCACGGCATCGAGCTGATCAAGGCCAAGTATGCCGACAAGGTCGAGACGCGCGTCCTCGAGATCGGCGACGACGCCACCAAGTGGGAGCCGGCGCTGCTCGACGCCTCCGAGCAGGACTGGAACCTGATCATCCTCGGAACCTATTCGATCTCCGAGACGCTGGCCGAAGTGGCCAGGCAATATCCGGACAAGAAGTACATCCTGTTCGACGCTTCGGTGCCCTACGCTGACGGCGGCTACGACAACGTCTATTCGATCTCCTACAAACAGAACGAGGGTTCATATCTCGGTGGCGTCTACAATGCCGAGCTGTTGAAGTCGGGCAAGCTCGAGGGCGACATCGGCACCTCGCTCGGCTTCCTCGGCGGCATGGACATCCCGGTGATCAACGATTTCCTGGTCGGCTACATCGCCGGTGCCAAGTTCGTCTCGCCCGACATCAAGATCGCCGTGTCCTACGTCGGTTCGTTCTCCGACGCCGCCAAGGGCAAGGAGCTCGGTCTCGCCCAGTATCGCGCCGGTGTCGGCATTGGCTTTACCGCCGCCTCGCAGGCCGGCCTCGGCCAGTTGTCGGCGGCCAAGGAAACCGGCAAATACGTGCTCGGCGTCGATTCCGACCAGGAAGCCATTTTTGCCGAAAGCGATCCGGCCATCGCCTCGCAGGTGGTGAGCTCGGTGCTGAAGAACGTCGACGTCAGCCTGTTGCAGGCTTACGACAAGTACGTGGCCGGCGAACTGAAGTTCGGTTCGGAGGAAAGCCTCGGCCTTGCCGAGGGGGCCGTCGGTCTGGTCGAAAGTGGCAACTACCAGCAGCTGGCGACGCCGGAACTGCTTGCCGCCATCAAGACCGCCAAGGAAAAGATTGCCAGCGGCGAGATCAAGGTGCCCAGCGCCTTCGGCATGTCCAGCGACGACCTCAACGCGCTGCGCAACTCCGTGAAGCCATGACCGACGGGCGCGACGACGGGGAGCGAGCCGCCGGGCCAGCGCCCGCCGTCGCGTTCGATCGCATTTCCAAGACCTACGCCAATGGAACCGTCGCGCTCCGCGACGTGTCCTTTTCGGTTCCCGCGCGGACCATTCATGCCATCTGCGGCGAGAATGGCGCCGGCAAGTCGACGCTGATGAAGATCCTGTTCGGCCTCGAGGAGCCGACGGGCGGCCGGATTTGGCTCGATGGTCGGCCGGTGTCGACCGCGACGCGCGATTTTGCCGGCCGGCATGGCATCGGCATGGTGCATCAGCACTTCTCGCTGATCCCGACGCTGTCGGTGACCGAGAACATCATTCTCGGCCACGAGCCCGGCAAAGGGGGGCTGATCGACCGCGCCGCCGCCCGGGCCAGGGTCGAGATGCTGTCTCGCAGGTACGGTCTTGCCGTTGATCCGGATGCCGTCACCGGCCGGTTGCCGGTTGCCGCCCAGCAGAAGGTGGAGATCCTGAAGGCGCTGTCGCGCGATACCCGGATTCTGATCCTCGACGAGCCGACGGCCGTTCTGTCGCCGCCGGAAATCAACGAGCTGTTCAGCCGGCTGCGCGATCTCAGCCAACACGGCATCACCATCCTGTTCATCTCGCACAAGCTCAACGAGGTGCGCAGTCTCGCCGAGACCGTGACGGTGCTGCGGGCCGGCCAACTGGCCGGCGCCGCCCGTCTCGCCGACGTGCCCGACAACATGATCATGCAGATGGTGATGGGACGACCGGTAGAGATCACCCGCCGTCAGCCGCGCCAAGTGACCGGCGAGCCGCTGCTCGCCATGTCCGATGCTAGCCTTGCCTCACGCGATCCGGCCGATCGCCTGCAAAGCATCGACCTCGTCATTCACCCCGGCGAGATCGTTGGCGTCGCCGGGGTCGATGGCAGCGGCCAGCGCGGGCTGGTATCGCTGGTCACCGGAACCGCTCGCCCGGTATCGGGCTCGATTCGCTTCGACGGCGAAGACATGGCCGGCGCCTCGACCGCGCGCTGGCGTGCCCGGGGCATGGCGCATCTGCCGTCCGATCGTTTCACGCAAGGCGGGGTGCCGGCGCTGACGCTGACCGACAACGCCATCGCCGGCACCGACGGCGACAAGCGCTTCCAGCGCGGTCCCTTTCTTCGTCGTGGCGCCATCTCCAGGGCGGTCGCGGCCATGGTCGAAGACTATTCGGTTCGAGCCTTGTCGATCGGCGAAAGGCTCGACTCGCTGTCCGGCGGCAACGTGCAGAAGCTGATCGCGGCGCGCGAGCTGGCAACCGAGCCGCGTTTCCTGATCGCCGACCAGCCGACCCGCGGCATCGACGTTGCCGCCGCCGCCTTCATCCACAAGCGCATCGTCGATGCCGCCGAACGCGGCGCCGCGGTGCTGCTTGTCACCGCCGATCTCGACGAACTCTTGCGTTTGTCCGATCGCGTCGTGGTGATGTTCGCCGGTCGGATCACCGCCGTGCTCGCCAACGAAGCGCAACTGACGCCGGAGCGGCTCGGTCCCTTTATGCTCGGCCTGGAGGGCATGCCATGAACCGGGCCCTTCTGGCTGGCCTCGTGCGCCTGGCGATCACGCTGGCGGTCATTGCGGCGGTGATCCTGGCGGTGTTGATCCCCTTCGCGCTGCCGCACGACCAGCCCGGCGCCGTGGTGGCCGCCTTCCTGCTCGGGCCGCTGTCGAGCGTCAGGCATCTTGGCAATGTCGCCGAATATGCAACGCCGATCGCCTTCACCGGCCTCGCCGCCACCGTGGTGTTCCGCTCCGGTCTGTTCAACCTCGGCATCGAGAGCGGCGTCTTCCTGGGCGGGCTCGCCGCCACCGCGGCGGCGCTGCTGCTGCCGTCCTTCGGGCCGTTCACGCCGCTTGTCGCCATCATCGTCGGCGCCGTCGTCGGCAGCATCTCCTGCGTCATCCCCGGTGAGCTCCGCTTGCGCTGGGACGCGCCGGAAATGGTGACGTCGCTGGTGCTCAACTTCGCCATTCTCTACGCCGGCGTGTTCTTCCTCAACTATTACCTGCGCGATCCGGCCGCCGGCTCGTTGATGTCCTACCGTATCCCCGCCGACGCCAGGCTTGATCGCCTTCTGTCGGGAACGCGGCTCAACTCCGGTGCCATCGTTGCGCTGGCCGCCTGCCTGACCGTCGGCATCTGGCTCTATTTCACGCGCTCCGGCCTCAATCTGCGCATCGTCGGCCAGGGACCGGCATTCGCCGCCCATCTCGGCCTGCCGTCGCGGCGAATCATCATGCAGGCGCAACTCGTCGGAGGGCTGATCGCCGGCATGGCCGGCGCCATCCAGGTGCTGGGTCTCTATCCGCGCTTTTCGTGGACGCAACTGCCGGGCCTTGGCTGGACGGGCATCATCATCGCCATCCTCGCCCGGGAAAATCCCTTCTACGTCGTGCCGGCTGCCCTGTTTCTCGGCTACCTGCAGGTCGGCGGCGACTTCCTGGCCCGCGACATCGGCATACCCAGCGAAGTGGTCGGCCTTGTCACGGCCGCCATCATGCTGGCGGTTACGGCCAGCGCCATTTTCCAGCACCCGGCCGTGCTCCGGCTGATCCGCCGGATACGGCGGGTGGAGGCCGCGCAATGACCGGCCTCGCCATCATCACCGACCCCGCGACCTTCGCAACGGTGCTGCGCGTCATGACGCCGCTGTTGATCGCCGCGCTCGGCATCCTGATCTCCGATCGTGCCGGGGTGTTCAACCTCGGCATGGAGGGCATGATGCTGACCGGCGCGCTCGCCGGGGTTCTGGTCAGTGCCTGGACCGGCAGCGCCTGGCTGGGATTATCGGCCGCGATCGTCGCCGGCGGCCTGATCGGCGCGCTGATGGCGTTTGCCGTCAACGGCCTTGGCGCCAACCTGATCATCGCCGGCATCGCGGTCAACCTTGCGGCCTCCTCGGGCACGACGCTGGGCTTGTTTTTCGCGACCGGCGACAAGGGCATGTCCGGGGCGCTCAGGAGCGGCGTCATGCCCTCCCTCGACCTGCCGTTCGTCCGGGATATCCCGGGCATCGGGCCGCTCGTCTCGGGTCACAACGTGCTCACCTACGGAGCGCTGCTGGCCGTGCCGCTGATCAGCCTGATGATGGCGAGAACGGCGTTCGGTCTGCGCATTCGCGCCGTCGGCGTCGACCCGAAGGCGGCTGCCACGGTCGGCATTTCGGTGAAGCTCATCCAGCTTCAGGCGCTTGTCCTGTCGGGCATGCTCGGCGGCATGGCCGGCGCCTATCTCTCCATGGGCTACGTCTCCTGGTTTGCCCAGGACATGACGGCCGGGCGCGGCTTCATTGCCATCGCCATCGAGGTGATGGGCATGGGAACCGCCTGGGGCACGCTCGCCGCCACCATCGTCATTGCCATCGCCGAGACGCTGGCCATCACCATGCAGACCTTCGGTCTGCCCAACGAACTGATGCAGATGATCCCCTACGTGGTGCCGATCGTCATCCTGACCATCTGGACCGCCCGCGGCCGCGCCAGGCCTGCGGGCAGATAACTCGTCAAAAATGGAAAGAACCATGAAAGCCTGGGAAGTGACGCGCGATCTCCTGCGACAGACGATGCCGGTGGTCCGCAGCAAGGAGGAACAGACCTGGGATGCCAGCGCCGCCATGGTCGGGCAGGATGTCCTGCTTGCCCTGTTCTGGAAGAGCAACGTGCCGGGTTCGGCCGCCCCGGAAAACCTGATGGCAGCGGCGTTGCAGTCGCTGGAGAACAAGGGTTTCGTGCTGGCGCCTTATTCCGAGCTTCTCGCCCAAGGCCTCACGGCACTCGCCGCCGGCGATTTCGAGCGTCTCTACGTCATCGACATGCGCCTGCGCGCGCTGATGCGGGCGGCGCGGCCCGATCCCGACCATCCGTCGCAGAAGACGGTGCGACATGCCTCCTGGCCGGAATTCGAGCGGACGGTCGCCTGGCCGGCCGACGTCGTGCCGGCCTACGGCGACGCCGAACTTCGGGACCGCCTCGCCGCCGGCTGGCTCGGCCAACTGGTGGGGGCCGCCGCCGGCACCGCCCTGGAAGGCTATTCGGCCGAAAATCTCTTGAAGGTGTTCGGTCCGATCCGCTCCTACGTGCGCGAGCCCAATACCTACAACGACGACATCACCTTCGAGATCGCCTTCCTGGAAGCCTACGGCGCCGAAGGGCCCGGCATTACCGGCGCCGATATTTGCGAGCGTTGGACCAGCCTCATCCCGACGGCCTGGTCGGCGGAGGCGATCGCGTTGTCCAGCATGCGTAGAGGTCTGTTGCCGCCGGAGACCGCCACCACCGACAATCCGTTCGACGAATGGATCGGCGCCCAGATGCGCGGGGTCATCTGTGGCATGGTCGTTCCCGGCCGGGCGCATGAAGCGGCACGCCTCGCCTGGATCGACGCCGAGGTGTCGCATGCCGGCAACGGTATCCTTGGCGAGGTATTCAATGCGGTGCTCGCCGCCCGGGCCTTCGTCGAACCGGATGTCCGCTCGCTGCTCACCTCGACCATCGCGCTGTTCCGCACCGATACCGAATATGGCGCGGTGCTCGATTTCGCCCTGAAGGCCTGCGAGACGGCGCCCGACTGGCGCAGCGCCTGGGCCGTCTGCGACGCCCGTTACGTCGAATACAACTGGATTCACGCCTATCCCAACGCCGCCGCCGAGGTGATCGCCCTTTATTTCGGCCGGGGAGACTTCGACCTGACGCTGGAGATCGTCTGCGGCATCGGCCACGACGTCGATTGCAATGCCGCGCAGATCCTCTGCGTGCTGGCGATCGCCAAGGGAAGGGCGGTGATCGCCGACCGCTGGTCGGCGCCGCTTCTAGCCGACGACATCGTCACCTACATGCGGCGCCCGGCCAAGATCTCCTTCGACGCGCTGGTCGATCAGACAGCCGATGCCGCCCTCAAGTGGCGGAAGAGTTGATCCCTGACCGGGATCAAGACGCGGGACAGGAAGCCGTCCGTCCCGCGAACAAGGACGATCGCCGCGACATCTTCCGGATCGGCACCGATCTTTGGAGGCAGCGCAAAATCGTCCGCAAGAGAGCGCAAGCTCCCAATGCGGCCATCGGCCGCGCCTACCGCTGGTCCAAATACGGCCCGCCCGGCGCCATCCGGGCGGGCCGGCAGCGCAGAACTCGAGGATATCGGTTGGCCGATCCGGACGCGTGCCGTCACGGTACGCGGCACCCACACGATGTTTCCGGCCGCAAAGAGGGGCTGTCGATCAACGTGCCGGTGGCCGCCGGTGGTCTGGTCGTCCGCCCGGAGATTTCGTCATTGCCGACAGGGGCAAGACGGTGGAAGATCTTCTGGCCGAATTCGGGCGTATCCGACGGTTGCCCGAACGACGCTGCCGCCGGCAAGGACGCGATGGCGGCATCGTTGGTTCCACAGTGGGGCAATCCACCACGAGCCCCGGACATGGCGGTCTCCTCCTCCGAGGGCAGCCGCTCGTACGAACGTATCACTTGTGCTGTTGCAGCAGCCAGTCGCGCACGCCGGGAATGGCGTAGGCGATCGGCCAGGTCCAGACGTGGCCGGATCCGCCGTTGACCTCCACCCCTTCTGGGATCACCGTGCCCTGACGGAAGGCGGCGAAATAGACGTTGCTGTCCGGCCCGTCCCTCAGCATCGCCGCCACCGCGTCTTCGAACCCGGCGGCGTCCGAACGGCCGTCCCAGATCGCCCGCGTCATCTTGGCGCCGTTCTTCTCCAGCGTGTCGACCACGGCGCTCATGCCCGGCCAGGCCTTGCCGTCGTCCTGCGACACGATGATCCAGAACTTGTTCCCGGCCATTGGCGGCACCTGCGCCACGTCCCACTGGCCGGCCACCAGGAAGGTGGCGGCGAAGAAGTCCGGATATTTGACGTTGAGGGCGATGGAGGTCATGCACCCGCCCGACTGCCCGGTGGTGTAGAGGCGGCTCCGGTCGATGCCGTAGCGGGCCGTCAGGTCGCGGATCAGCCGGATGGTCACGTCGGCATAGTCGCTCGTCTGGGAGGCGTCGTTGGCGATGGCGACGGGATATTGCGGCGCCAGCACGAAGGCCGGGTGCTTCGCCTGGTCTTCCGGACTGGCGAAGGAAATCGCGCCCAGCCCCTGCTCGAGCGTGCGCAGCGGGTTGGTGCCGGTGACGCCGGCGTCGTGCATGAAGAGAACCAGCGGATAGGATTTCGTCGCGTCGTACCCTTCTGGAATATAGAGGTTATAGGCGAGCGGCAGATCGGTGTCGGGATCATTGAACCGGAACTGCTGGAAATCGTCGACGATCAGGTTCGACTGCCGCGTGTTGATGATCGCCGTGGTCGTCGGCGCGTAGGTCTCGCCCGACACCGCCGCGACCGGGGCGACCTGCGACACCACCACCGTCGCCGGCTGTTCCACCTCGGGCGAAAACACCACCGCGCCGTCATCGTTGGGATCGAGTTCCAGAACGACGAAATGCCCGTCGCGGCCATGGTCGGCCTTGGCCGCGTGATCGTTGGCATAGGCCTTGGCAATGGTCCTGCCGGCGACGCTGAATTGGGCCGCGCTCGCCGCCCCGCTCCTGATCGGCGCGTCATATTCGACGATCGCCGCCGTGCAGCGCTGGCTGCGGCCGAAGACCTCGGTTACCGCCGTCACCGCCTTGATGTGCTCGCCGCGGAAAACCGAGGAGTTGATCGCCATGGCGCCGCCCGGCGGCGGCGTTGCGGCGGCCGCCTTGCCCGAGGCAAGGATCAGGGAGCCCAGCGCGGCGGCGGGGGCGAGCGTCAGCAGGTCTCGACGTGACGGCATGGCGTGTTTCCTTGAGAGCGATTTCAGCGAAAGAATATCCGGCCGAAATGCCAGCCTGTTGGGTGGCTACTCGTCGACGATATTGTCCTCGGCGCCGGATTGTACTCATCTCGAATAGCGGCGTGTCGTATGAGAGATCATCGGCAATATAGCCGACCAAGCCCGGCCGCCAAGCCGGGGCCGCCGGTGCGTGCCCTATTTCCTGAGGTCGGCCGCGATGTCCGAGAGCATCCCGCCGATGCGGTCGGCGAGCGCTTCGGCGCTGCCCTTGGCGTAGAAGGAGTTCATCGCCTCATAGGTGAGGCGGTCATAGGCGTCGGACGCCGCCATATACTTGGCTGCGCCGTCGACCAGCCCCATGACGACGGTCTTCTCGACCGGCGAATTGGCCTTGATGGCCATGCCCGTCGAGGCTGAAAGCTCCACCTGCACGCCGACCAGGGCGATATCGCCGATGCGCAGCAGGGCGATCGGCGCCTCCACCGGATCGGCCGGCGGATAATCGTAGCTCGTCGTGACGTGGATATCCTTGATGTTCGCCGGGATCTTCTGGCCCGCCATGTGACCGCTGTCCCTGACGACGGCGATCTTCGGCGCGCTCTGGTCCGCCTCGATGGTCTCGGCGACGCGAACGGCCTCGGCGCCGAGGCGGTCGCCCTGCGCCTTCACCAGCAGCAGGCCGGCCTCGTGGGCGTCCTCGCGCACCACCTCGCCGGCCCGGGTCAGCTTGTACTGGTTGGAAACGTAGGCCGGCGACTGATCGCCCTCCGCTCCCACCGAGAACAAGGAGACGGCGCCGCCCCCATACTGGCCTTCCACATAGTCGGAGACGGCGCCGGCAAGGTCCGGCGTGACGACGCGGCCACCGTCGGCGCCGACCGACTCGTTCATCACCGACGGCTGGACGGCGTAGTTGACGATGAAGGCGATCGGCTTGTGCGACATGTCGTCGAAGCGGACCACGGCGACCTGCTTGTCGGAGGCGCCGTGCTCGTCGGCGCCGAACCACCACCCTTTGGGCGTCAGGATCTCGCGATTGACGTTGATGTTGCTGGTGCCTGTCCCGAAGCCGACCGACGCCGGCTGCATCGCCTTCATGGCCGCGTCGGCGGCATTCTTGACCGAAGCGAATACGGCATCGACGAGCAGCTTGTTCTTGGCCTTGGCCTCATCGGAGGGCAGATGCGTCGCGTCCTGCATGTGCGGCGCCGAGAAGGTGTGGCTGGACATGATCAGGACGTTGTCGGCGGCGACGCCGGTCTCCCGACTGACCAGCGCCTTGAGTTCGCTCACCAGCGGGACGCTGACCGATGTCATGTCGACGACGACCATGACAGCCTTGTCGTCGTCGTTCTGAAGCATCAGGACGCGCGTTTGCAGCGGCTGAGCCTCGACCGAGAAATTCTCGTTGGGATAAAACGCGGAGGGTATCGCGATCCGTTCCTTGGCCGCCCCCGCCTTGAGCTCGCCGGCAAAGCTGTTCGCCGCCAGCGACGCAATCGGCAGGACGACCAGCGACACCGTAAGCAGATGGGCAGCGAAACCTTTCTTGCAACCGTGAACCATTCGTACTCCTCCACTCGTGCTGCTTCTCCTCAGAGACAGCAAGACCAACGCAGATTTCGTATCGAAACCCACGTTTCCTCCAGATACAGGGGGACTAAATCCGCGCAATCAAAATTCCGCAGACAACCTCACGTCATTTTCTGTAATACCGAGCGTTTGACCGAAGGATCGACCCCAATGATCCTCTCGAAAGCTGTCGATGAACGCTCGAAGTTTATTGGTCCTTATCGGTACCAATAACATGAACTCGAATGCCGTCAAGCCGAAACCAACTTGAACCGGCAGGACGAGTCGGAGCGGAGATCGCATGTCCTCGACGGGCGGCTTTGGGCGCGCCAGGCTTGCGGCACTGCCATTCAGGGGGTAGCGATGCTCTCGGTCATTCGCGGAACCGGAGCACCGAATGGACGGCGATAAGAAGGACGTTGTTAGGAAGCGCGGGCGTCCCAAGCTGGTCGACGATGCCGCGCGCCGGCAATCCATCCTCCGCGCCGCGCATGAAGCCTTCGTCGAACTCGGTTTTTCGCGAACGACCACGGCGCTGGTCGCCGCCAGGGCAAGGGTGTCGAAGCGCGACATCTATTCGTTGTTCGCGACCAAAACCGAACTCTTCGCAGCGGTTGTCACCGAGCACCGTCACCTGATTCTCGATCTGCCACGACCGGAGGGCGAGGATCTGCCGCCGCTTGAAACACTGGTCCGGATCTTCCGGCTCGATATCGACGAGGCGGCCGAATTCGAGCGCGAAGCCATTCTGAGCCTTATCGTGCGGGAGTCCGTGCAGTATCCGGAGCTGTCGGACTACCTCTATGAAAACGAGATCATTCGCTCCCGCGAGGAACTGATCGATTGGCTCAAGGCGGAGACGCTCAAGGGCCGGATGGTGATCGACGATGCCATGGTTTGCGCCGGCATGCTGATGGATATCGTCTTCGGCGCCCTGCTGCCGCGACGCCGGCTGCGCCACCGTGTCGACCGCAGGCAAAGGATCGAGCATATCAGGAAGCGGCTGGAGATTTTCCTGCGTGGCATCCGCTAGGAAGAAAGCTGATCGAGGCGCTGTGCGCCCCCATTGGGTGAGCGAGCCTCGTCCACCTCTACCGCACGGCCTTGCCCATGAGGGCGCCAGCTATTGCTCGGCGTTTGCGTTCGGATAAGCGCAGAACACGCGGCGCCCGCCTCGCTTGAGATCCATCCGAGTAATGGATTGCGTATATTGCCATCCGCGGCAGCGATTTGGCCCGAGAGACGGGCAAAGGTTCGACGATCGAGCCTCTAGTAATTCATCGCTTCAAATCGTGCCAACTGCTCGGCGTTCAACGCCTTATCGGCGCCACGCCGGATGAAAACCTTAAACATGGCCTCGCCCTTGTCGTTGAGGAACCACACCGAGCAGGAGCGGCGGCCATGGAAGGGACGGTCGACCAACGCGATGGCGCGACAATTTTCCTTGCGGATATGTCCGCCGATCGGGCTATCGCCATGGATGTTGAACCAGCCGTGCGCTTCCGATCCCCGAGGCAGCGTGCCGGCCGCCTCGAGCACGATGTCGCGGGTATGCACGATGAGCAGCACCTCGCCCCAACTGGCAAGCTCCTGCCATACGGCATCGAAAAGTGTCCCGTCGAGCAGGCGGCAGCCGGGCTCGGGCAGCGCTTCCAGTATATCGAGGGACGCCAGTCCGGCCTGCTCGGCAATGGCCTCGACAATGCCATCCGGTTGCTCGGCGAGTGCGGCCAGCGCACGCTCCCGCCGAGCGGCTCGATCGTCCGAGCCGGTCCCCAGAACGTCGGTCATGCTGCGACGGACCGGCGCTCACCGTGGCCGTCCTCGTGCACAATCACGGTGAAGCCCTCGAAATGCGGCCCGGAGAGGTACTGGACCTTGGATTCACCGACCCGGGCATGGACCGAGCGGAACTGCTCGGATTGCGTCCAGGCCAGGAAATCATCGTAGCTCTCCCACACCGTATGCGAGGCGTAGAGGGTGTGGTCGTCGGCCGATGGGCCGCGCAGGAGATGAAATTCGAGATAGCCCTTCATCTCCGATAGACGGCGCTTGCCGCCCATCCACTGGGCTTCGAAGGCCTGTTCGTATCCGGAGGCAACGCGGAACCGGTTCATGGCGATGTACATGGGTTGTCCTTTGCGCGAGGAGACATTAATCGCCGAGACGGCGGGCAGAGTAAACATGACGGAGGTATCGGAGGAAGCATCCTCGTCGAGCTATATTCCTCACTGAAGAACTTCCTGACGTTGAGGTTGAACGTCAAGTCCTCCGTTGGCCGATAGCAGACGAACAGGTCGATCACACCAAACCTTAAAAATTGGCGGGCCGGAGGAGATGTAGTCCCTGGCGGCCACCGCTCGCCATCGCGCTCCGACGATGGGCTTTTCGCTAGGCCACGAATGTTAATGGACATGCCGCCCCCGTCGCTGTCGGCGGTCAGGCTTGGCGTGTCCTGAAAGACATCGGCCACAGTCAACGCGCTCGCTAGTTCAGTCACCTCGGGATCGATAACCGAGCCACCATCGATGGTTTTGCTCGGCGTCATATTCGTCTTGTCGCATGGTTTCTTGCGCGTATGCATCTTGGTTTTTGTAAGTAGAGATTCATAAGAATCCTCAAATTGTTAGTCTTTATTCGCAAGTATAGAAACAATGAAGACGGATCTGAAAAGACGAGAAACAATGTAGAGTGTGGAACGCATCTGTGTTTTTATCACCTGTAGTTCAGATTCTTTCTAAACAACTTCCGCAAATCTGTTTGCCTTCTATTTGCAAATGAGTATTATTGTCAAGTTTGCAGTTGCGCCTCGGATTGGCTGTTTGATGCCCAACCCGTTGTCCGGCAGCCTTCCAAGCCTAAGAGTATATAATTATGAGAAAAATAATCAAGTTTGCCACCTTGGCCATCGCCGCTTTTTGGGCGATGGGGATCTTGGGCAGCGTTGCGGGGCAATCGCTTCCCAAAGCCAATCGCATTGTCGTAGCTGGCGGCACGATTACCGAGATCCTATTCGCGCTCGGGCAAGGCGATCGGGTGGCTGCTGTCGACACCACGAGCGCCTTTCCGCCCGAGGCGCGCGCCAAGCCGCAGATCGGCTATATGCGCGCGCTGTCGGCCGAAGGCATTCTGTCGCAGAAGCCCGACCTCATTCTGGTCGAGCAAGGCGCCGGGCCGACGGACGCCTTGGCGATCATAGAAGCGAGTTCCATTCCGGTGGTGACTATCGACGCACCGCCGGAGGCGGATGCGATACCAGCCAAGATCGAAAGCGTGGGGCGGGCGGTCGGTGTCGAAGCGGCCGCCGCGGATCTGGCTGCCAAGGTTCGACAGGACATCGGCGCCCTCAAGGCCGAGATCGCGGCGGTCAGGGAAAAGCCCAAACGGGTGCTGTTCGCCCTGTCGCTCGCCAATGGTCGCATCACCGCCGGTGGCGCCGGCACGGCGGCCGATGCGATCATCCGCCTGGCGGGTGGCGTCAACGCTGCGGCGGCGGTCAACGGCTACAAGCCGCTCTCCGACGAGGATGTGCTGGCGGCATCGCCCGACGTGCTCCTGGTGATGAACAACGGTGGTCACGCCATAGCCGAAGACGCGGCTTTTGCGTTGCCGGCGCTCAAGGGCACGCCGGCCGCCGCTGCCGGTGCCTATGTCACCATGGATGGGCTTTACCTCCTGGGCTTCGGCCCGCGAACCGCCGCTGCCGGCCGCGACCTGGCCCGGGCTCTCTATCCCGACGAGATCAAGCCGTGAGCACCGCGCTGTTCGCCACCGTCCGCGGCCCGGTGCTCCGTCACGTCGGCGCACCGACCGTCGTCTTCGTCCTGCTCGGCACCGGGCTCGTCCTGGCCACCGTGCTGTCGCTGGCCACCGGGGCGACGGACGTCGGATTCGCTGATCTCTGGCGGTTTCTGACCGGCAGGACCGAGCAGATGGGCGCCCAGACACGCTTGGTAATCGAGGCAATCCGCCTGCCGCGAACGGCACTGGCACTGCTGGTCGGCGCCGGTCTCGGCCTTGCCGGCGCGCTCATGCAGGGGCTGTTTCGCAACCCCCTGGCCGATCCGGCCGTCGTCGGCGTGACGTCGGGAGCCGCCACGGCGGCCGTCGCCGCCATCGTGCTCGGCGACGGCGTGCTGGCGCCGCTCGCCGCGCTGCTCGGACAGGAGTATCTGCCGACGTTAGCCTTCGCCGGGGGGCTTCTCAACACGGCGCTGCTGTATTTCTTTGCCACGCGTGGCCAGCGGACCTCGACCGCCACTCTGGTGCTGGCCGGCATCGCCGTCGGCGCCTTCGCGGCGGCGCTGACGGGCATTTTGATCTTCCTCGCCGACGATAACCAGCTGCGCGACATTACCTTCTGGAGTCTCGGCTCGCTCGGCGGGGCGACGGCGGCGCGCGTCCTGTCGGTGGCGCCATTCGTGCTGGCGGCCATCATCGCCTGTCCGTTCCTCGCCCGCGGCCTGGACGCCATGGCGCTGGGCGACGCCGTCGCCTTCCACATGGGCGTCGACGTGCAGCGCGTCAAGAAAGTCGTCATCCTGTCGGTGGCGGCGGCGGCCGGCGCCACCGTGGCGGTAACCGGCTCGATCGGCTTCGTCGGCATCGTGGTTCCACACGTGCTGCGGCTGGCCGGTGGCGCCTCGCACCGATTCCTGCTGCCGGCCTCGGCCCTCGGCGGCGCGCTGCTGCTGGTGACCGCGGACATGTTCGCCCGCACGGTTGTCGCGCCGGCCGAGCTGCCGCTCGGCATCATCACCGCCCTGATCGGAGCCCCCGTGTTCTTGTCCATGCTGCTGCGCCGGCGGCCTTGGGAGATTGCGCCATGATCCGCGCCGACCACCTCTCCTACGCTATCGGCGGCCGCTCGCTGGTCAGCGACATCGACCTCGGTTGCACCGCGGGCAGCGTCACGGTGGTGATCGGCCCCAACGGGGCGGGAAAATCCACCTTGCTGCGCCTTGTCGCCGGCGAGCTTCGGCCGAGCGGCGGCACCGTGCGCTACGGGGACACGGCCATTGCCGGCCTTTCCGCCGCCGAGCTCGCCACCCGACGCGCCGTGGTGCCACAGGCGGTGCATCTCGCCTTTTCCTTCACCCTTTCCGAGGTCACGCGCATGGGCTGCGGCCACCGCCGCAACGGCGAGATAGCCGCGCGTGACGCGCTAGCCCGTGTCGGCCTCGACGACCTGGCCGACCGGCAGTTCCACACGCTGTCCGGCGGCGAGCAGCAGCGCGCCCACGTGGCACGCGCCCTGGTGCAGCTATGGCAGGCGGGCCGTCCGCCCACCGAGCAGGCATTGCTGCTCGACGAGCCGACCGCCTCGCTCGACCTTCGCCATCAGATCCGCACGCTGGAGCTGGCGCGTGCCTTCGCCGCCGAGGGGGGTACGGTGCTGGCCGTGCTGCACGACCTCAATCTCGCGGCGGAATTCGCCGACCATGTGGTCCTCATGCTTGGTGGATGCATTGTGCAGCAGGGCCCACCTGCGGCGGTGATCGCCGACGAGACGGTTAGCGGCGTCTACGAAGTTGTCGGGACGATCAACCGGCTGCCGGCACGCGGCGTGCCTTACTTCCTGCCGCAATCGCGATCCGATGCTCGCAATCCGACCGGCTCTGCTTGAAACGGAATTGAACGCATGGATTTGGACGCCCCCTGCCTGCCGACCGTCCGACTTACCGATCTGGTGCCACCGGGCACCCCATCGAACATCGTCGGTCGCCTATCTCCATGTCCCCTTCTGCCGGAGCCGCTGCCTGTTCTGCGGCTTCTGGCGCAATCCCTGGCACAAGGACGTCTCCAAGCCGGTTACCGATCTGCCGATCCGCGAAATCGAGCTCCGGTCCCGTCAGCTGACCCGGCAGGGTTACCCAATCGTAATTATCCAAAATCCAATGGCCAAGTTACCATGAGGCGGGAATTGCAGAAAACGGAAGGTGACTCATATGACCCGTCTCACCGCGAAGGATTTTCCCCAGGAACTGCTCGAACTCTACGATTACTACGCACACGGCAAAATCACGAAACGGGAGTTTCTTGACCGGGCGGGCAGGTTCGCAGTCGGCGGCTTGACGGCGACGGCAATCCTCACCTTGATGAGTCCGAACTATGCGCTGGCGCAGCAGGTGGAATTCACCGATCCAGATATTGTGCCCGAATACATCACCTATCCCTCGCCGAAAGGGCATGGCGACGTGCGTGGTTATCTGGTTCGCCCGGCAAAGGCTCCGGGCAAGGTTCCGGGCATCGTCGTCGTGCACGAAAATCGAGGCCTCAATCCCTATATCGAGGACGTGGCGCGCCGCGTAGCCAAGGCTGGATTCATAGCCCTTGCACCCGACGGGCTGACCTCCCTGGGCGGATATCCCGGCAATGATGACAAGGGACGCGAACTACAGCAACAGGTCGATCCCGAGAAACTGATGAATGACTTTTTTGCGGCCGTCGAGTTCCTCATCTCCCATGAGGCGACGACCGGGAAGGTCGGCATCACCGGTTTCTGCTATGGCGGCGGCGTTTCCAACGCTGCGGCGGTCGCTTATCCGGAGCTTGGCGCGGCAGTACCCTTCTATGGCCGACAGCCACGTGCGGAGGACGTGCCGCGCATACAGGTGCCTTTGCTGCTGCACTATGCCGAACTGGATGACGGGGTTAATGCCGGCTGGCCGGCCTACGAGACGGCATTGAAGGAAAACGGCAAGATCTACGAGGCCTATATCTATCCCGGCACCAACCATGGTTTCCATAACGATTCGACGCCACGCTACGACGAGGCTGCCGCAAAGCTCGCCTGGGATCGGACCATCGACTGGTTCACGCGTTATCTTGCCTGAGTGCGGTGGTCGATAGGGCTCGGGGCATCGCCGCCTTGCAAGTCGCGCAAGCCAAGTATGCTTTCCGGCGCGGGATAGCGGCGTCCGGAACCATGCGCGCGGCCCAGACGAGAAGCGCCTGGCGGCATGCCATCTCGTCTGCCGCCAACTGCGAGCTTCCATCGGTGCCCATTCGGCCCCGAGCGGGGAAACTGAAATTGCTGAAGCACCTTAAGCGTTTCCGTGTTTCATGGAAACGCAGAAACGCTCTATCTTTTTGAATTGACTCATTTTCTTCACGCGAACCTGTATCCACTTCGCTCGAAAATGCTCTGGCAGTCACCCAAGGATCGGATGACTGGCTGCTTGATGCCGGGCAGTCGAGCAGAAATGGTTCAACGTGAGCGAAGTGTTTGATGCCAGATTTTGATGGCGCATCGTTGCCTCAGCAATGAAAGGATGCGCCATAGGATAGGTTCGCCGTGGCGGCACCACCACGACAGAGATAATCCGGCCTATGATCAGCGGCTCAGCCCGATTTAGTTCGATTTCGGCATAATTATGAAGTAATCCGAATTTACGCGCCTTCTGATACTACAGTCTATTACAATTTATCGCCATACGTCGACCTTGACAGGCCTGGCATATGCTATAATTTGAACCACGAATAAATTAATCGAGAACTTTCGGCGTCCGCGGTTGCGGACGCAGCCCTGTCGTTGGAGGCGATCAGGGCTAGGGTGGCTGTTACCCTATTTTGGCCAGGACGCGCTGATCCGGAGCCGCAATATCGGGTCCGGAAGTTCGGGCGAGCCGCCGCGCCCCTGGATGTCCGACGTCGGAGCGCTTCGTGCCGCGAGGTTCCGGCGCCCGAAAGCCCCTCGAAGACACCCATTCATCAGCGGAGGGAAATACCATGCTTACCAGACGCAGAAAGCTACGGGCTGTGTCGATGATCGCCCTGAGCGCGATCATCGGCGTGCCGGCGGCCCCATGGCCAACCCCGAAACCTGGCTGACGCCCGACTGCCCGCCGGTGCTGTTCCAGCACGCGCCTGCCGATCCGATCGTCCCCGTGCAGATGTCGGTGCATTTCGCCGCCCGTATCAACGAGGTGGCCGGTCCCGGCCGGGCGCGACTGCACTTCGTCGAGGGCGCCGGCCATGCCGGACCGGAGTTTGACCGGCCGGAGGTGGTCGGCCGGACGATCGGTTTCCTGAAAGAGGTGCTGCGCGTCATTTGAAGGCTCGGCAAGGCGGGGCTGCGAGTCAGGTCAGATCACGGAAATTTGATTGGAACCTGTAAAGTCTGCCAAGACCAGCGCCGGAAGCAACTAAGAATTGTTCAGGTGCGATAAAATCGCAGGAAAACATGAAAATAATAATCCGGTTTTAGAATTTGCTCCCGATTGCCGCAGTCTGGCTTAGATGTATTCTAAATATCTGACGTTGCAATGAAATTTTGAGAGTGCTTACTAACCTGCGCAAGGCTGCAAGGGCCGCCGATGGGGGATTTGGGGGACCGAGGCAGGGGTATGCGTGCCGACGGAACGAGAAAACGCCTTGGCTGCACGAAAGGGGCACCCTCGCTCGGAGAACGGACCTCCTTGAAAAGGAGCTGAATTCTTCCTGCGCCAGAATAATAGCCGCAATGCGAAGGAATTTGGGATGAAGGAAGGACCGGACCTCCGCTTCTCCACGTATCTGTCCCAACGGCCGGGCCTGATCGAGTATGCCGCCCGCATGCTGGGCTCGCGCGAGGCTGCCGAGGACATCCTTCAGGAAGCCTATCTCCGCTTCGTCCCCAAGGCATCCGGTAGCCCGCTCCGCCACAAGTCCTACCTGTTCCGCATCGTCCACAACCTTGCCGTCGATATGCTGCGGCGCAAGAAGCTCGAACGCCGAAGCAGGATGGAGGACACTCCCCCCTGGGCCGCGCCTCCGCCAATGCCGACGCCGGAGGAAACAGTTCTCTTTTGCGAAAGCGTAAGGCGAGCCATGGATATCATCGCCGATCTGCCGAAAAGTCAGCGCGTCGCATTGGAGATGCACCGCTTCGGCGGCTACCCGCCCGAGCAGATCGCCGCCCACCTCGGCGTATCCGTCCCGACCGTATACCGTCTCGTGCAGACGGCCGTGGCCACGCTCACCTTGCGCCTCAGACAGGATCCCGCCGATCATCGCCCCTCGTGAACGAAAATCACATTGTAAAGAATCAAACGAAGGAAAATGGTATCGTGGTCGCGGCATTCGCCTTCTTCATGAACAAGCAGACTGGCGCGGCCGCCGGCAAACAGCGCACATTGGGCACCGAAGTGAAAGCGGAACAGGAACTTCTCGAGGAGGCGGCGGGCTGGATTCTGAAATTGGAGACGGCGCCCGATGGTTCGCCGTTGTTCAGGGAATTCGATGCCTGGCTGATGGCTTCGCGGGGAAACCGGACCGCATGGGAAAGCGTCAACCAAACCTGGCAGCTGCTCGGCGCAATCAGGCCGGCCGACAATCAGAAGGTCTGGGGCGACGTTCCGTCCCTCCCCAAACCGGGCCTGGCGCCACTCGTTGAGACCATGACGCGCGCCCGTTCGGCGCGCGCTTCGTTTGTTCGTTCCGCCGGCCTGGCCATCGCCGCGGTCTCCGTCGCCTGGTTGATCTGGATCGTTGCCCCGATCGCCCTGATTGCCTGGCAGGCGGATCATCGGACTGGCGCCGGCGAGACCGAGATCGTCGCCATGGCGGACGGCTCGACGGTCGAACTGGGTGGCCGCAGCGCCATCAGCACCAAGGTCGATTCCGCGCAGCGCAAGGTGACGCTGCTGGCCGGAGAGGCTTTCTTCGATGTTTTCCGCGACGCCGAGCGTCCGTTCGTCGTCGATGCGCAGGGCATCGAGCTCGAGGTGCTAGGCACCGCCTTCGACGTTCAGGTGTCGTCGTCGACCACCAATATAGCGTTGCTGCGCGGCTCGGTCGTCATCCGCTCTGGAGCGCAGGACGGCGTCGTCACGGTCCTCAAGCCCGGCGAAAGGTTTGCCGTCGATCATGACACCGGCGCCGTCAGCGTCACCGCCGTATCGTTGGATGAGATCGGCGCATGGCGCGACGGCAAGGTTTTCCTCGCCGATGCCACCGTCGCTTCCGCCGTCGAACTGATCCAGCGCTATCATCCGGCATGGATTTCCGTGCCGGACGGAAGCCTCGCCGCCCGCAAGGTCAGCGGGCTGTTCGACCTTCGCCATCCCGATCAGGCCTTGTCGGCTCTCGTCGGACCGTTCGGCGGCAAGGTCAGATCGGTCTCGCCGCTGGTGCGCATCGTCACCCGCCTTTGAGCCGCCGCCGCCCCGGCGGGGAGCGGGCCCTCCGGTTTTCCACACCGCGCGTCTTCTAAAGTATAATGTAAAATCAAAGGCTTGCTACGAATTGTAGCAATGAGCCGTCCAAAAACCTGACAAAAAAATTCGAGAATTTTCGCGCCTCCGTGAGAATTTCGCGGAGTTGTTCGTCTTTACGGTCGGAAGCATGCGTCAAGAGCGGTGTGCGTTACGACAATGAAGGCGCGGGGGCACGATGCGTATCGGGGGTACACGGAATGGAGTTTCAACGACCAAGGTAACGGGGGTGGCCGCCACGTCCCGGCTGCTCGTCGGCGTTGCGGGTTGCGCGCTTGCCGCCGCTTCAGTCGTCATCCCGCGAAGTGCCTTGTCCCAGGCGATCGAAAACACCTCGACGGTTGCCGCGACGCGCCAGTTCAGCATCCCGGCGCAACCGCTCACCGATGCCCTTGGCCAGTTCGGCCGGCAGTCGGGCCTTCAGGTCGCCTTTCCGGCCGAAGTCGCGCAAGGATTGAGCGCGAATGCCGTCGTCGGCACATTCACGCCGCGCGACGCTCTGGCGCGGCTTCTTCAGGGAACCGGCGTTTCCTGGCGCATCACCGCGCAAGGCGCCGTCATCGTCGGCGGCCAAACAACGGACGCCTCGGACGACGGGGCCGTGACCGCCGACGGCTCGCTATTGCTCGACACGATCACGGTCACCGGCCAGAGCGAGCGCGCCGCCTCTTCCGGCTCCGGCTATCAGGGTACGCCCGATTGGGTCTACGAAACGCCGTCCTCGGTTGGCGTGATCTCACGCGAGGCGATTCAGAGCGCGCCGTCCCGCAACGCCCGCGACCTGCTCGACAACGTCGCCGGTGTCTATGCAAGCCGCGCCGAGGCACAGAAGCCTGGTATTTCGGTGAATATCCGCGGCCTTCAGGATAACGATCGCGTCGGAATGATGATCGACGGCGCGCGTCAGAGTTTCCAGCGCAACGGGCATGGCGCCACCCAACAAACCTATGTCGACACGGCTTTCGTCCGCGCCATCGAGGTTGAAAAGAGCGGGACCTCGGGCGCCGGAAGCTTGGGTACGCTGGGTGGATCGGTGAACTTCCGCACGATCGTCGCCGACGATCTGATCCAGCCGGATCGCAAATGGGGCGTCGAGCTCAACGGAACGACGGGCACCAACAACTATCATTTCGACGGTTCGTTAGCGGCGGCAATTCGCCTGTCCGACAGTTTTTCGGTTCTTGGCGGCGTCAGCCACAAGAACATCGGCGCCTACGAGGTCGGAAAGAACGGAGAATTGCGCGCCCAGACAACGACGGCGACCGGCGACACCTTTCTGTTCTCGGGCCAGGAGGTGCTGTCCACCATTCTCAAGGCAGAGGCCGACATCACGGACGACGCCAAGCTGTCGCTCAGCTGGGTCCGTAACGAATCCGATTTCAGCACCGGCAATTACTCCACCTTTCTAGGCGACACGATGCTGCTGGAAACAAAGCAGAATGTCGTCAACGACACGTTTGCGACATCACTCGACTGGAACCCGCACAGCAATCTGGTCGATCTGAAGGCCCGGCTTTACTACAACCAGACGGATCACGAGGACAACGCTTACGTCATCGATGGCGTGGGTCGCAATTACAAGATGGAAACACCGGGCGGCAGCATCGAGAATACCAGCCGCGTCGACACGTCCTTCGGGCTTCTCTCACTCAATTATGGCGCCGAGGCGTTCCGGGACGACGGCAAGTCGAACAATCCCGCCGTCATCATCGACGGCATGGACCAGACGGACTACTACAACGGCGGCAACCCCGCAGGTAAACGCGACGTTGCCGGCGGTTTCTTCAACGCCAAGCTCGAGCACGACGACTGGCTGACCGTACAGGGCGGCTTTCGCTACGACTGGTACAGGGCAAGCGGCAGCACGACGATCTATGGCAATGAGACACGGGATATTATCCAGACAATTGAACATCCCGAAATACCCTGCCGTCAGCCGTTCCCAACACGGCCAGATATTTGCATCGGCGGTCAGCCGGCGTGGACGGAATATGTTTATGGTGATCCCTATTATCCCCGCTACGGCGTAAACATTAATCGCTCGGACGGAGCATTCCTTCCGACCTTCACCGTTGCAGTAAAGCCCTATGACTGGCTTCAGCCCTTCGTCAAATATTCGGAGAGCTTCCGCCCGCCGACCGTGATGGAATCCTTCCTGAATAGCGGCCACCAGGGCGTGTCCAACAGCTATGCTCCGAACCCATATCTTGAGCCCGAAAGTGCGGAAACCTGGGAACTCGGCGTCAATATTTCAAAGGATGCTCTGTTCAAGGCGGACGATAGCTTGCGCCTCAAGGTTGTTGGCTTTTATCGTGAAGTCGAGGATTATATCGCGCTGGGGCGCACGTATAACGAAGACGCCGCCCGGTATTATACGTCGCCCGTCAATCTGAGCGGAGCGACGCGCATGAAGGGCGTCGAGGTCGAGGCCAATTACGACGCTCGAGCGTGGTATCTCGGCGGAACGCTCACCTATAACGAGGCCGACTACCCGCGATGGTACGGTTCCGGCGCCGGGCTCGGATATCTGGGCGCCGAGTCGTCGGTAATCTTCGTCCAGCCCGAAATTCGGGTGGCGCTCGACGGTGGCGTGCGGCTTTTCGATGAGAAGCTGACGCTCGGGGCCCGCATGACTTATGTCGGCAAGACGGAGCCGACGATCGGTTCGTTGCAGAACAACTACAAGCTTGACGACTACACGCTTTTCGATCTCTACGGGTCCTACGCTATCAACGAAAATGCGAAGTTGCGGGTCTCCGTCACCAACCTGACGGACAAGGCCTACGTCTCGGCACTCGGTGCGGACTACTACGCCATGCCTGGACGCACGATCACGGCATCGCTCAACCTTAAATTCTAGATCGTCGTGCGTCCTCACGGACACAGAACGACGGTCTAGTCTTTTGTTATCGCATCGGATTTTTCGAAAACCGGAGCCCGCTTTCCGATCCGATGCTCCAAGGAATTCCCCGGCCCGCTGGGCTGCGGAACAGAGGTTCGTCCCGGACGAACAGACGAGACCGACCAAAGGAGATTTAACATGGCAGTCGTGCTTCAGTTGACCGCGGCAAGCAGCAATCTGCGCGCCTATCTCGACTCCTATGACGCCAACTTCACCTACAATGGCAATGGCTGGTTCAACGGCATCGCCGGCGGAGAAGATCAGTGGGTTGCCGGCACGTCCACCTACATTGGAACGCCAACCAATGGCGAACTCTCGGCGATCATGGACATCGTGGACTATTCGTACACGCCGGGCGCCTTCAACGGGCAGGTGACCCAGCTCGCACTCGGCGTCAACTTGGTCCAGGACTACAACAACGACATCTTCACCCAGACCAATCAGCTCATTATCACGCCCGAGTCCGGCTACCTGCCGATCACCAGCACGTTCAACGAGGCGATCTATGCGTTGTCTCACGGCGGCGCAGTGGATGGAGGGACCTACACCTTCACGATCCCCGGCCAGGCTCCCGTCACCCAGGAGTTCGCCGGTCTGACCGACTACTTTGCCGAGCAAGGCACAATCCAGATCGGCAATGTCGGTCTTAATGACGTCCTCGTTGGCTTTGGCGGACAGGACACCTTCGTCTTCCAGGAAGGCTCCGGTACGGAAGACACGGTCAATAACTTCGACGTGGCGCAAGACCTTCTCGACGTTTCCGCATGGGGCGCTACGAGCCTGACCGATCTGAATATCGCGGTCGATGCTGGTGATACGATCATTTACAGCGCCGACTTCAGCGACGGTATCGTTGTCACAGGCGTCACCGACCTCACCGTGTCGAATTTCGTCTTCGCCGACTCGCTCGCCCTCGCTGCCTAAGAGCCGCACGGCATGACGCAACGCCGCCGCTCCGCACGCGGCGGCGTATCTGACTTCAAACCCGAAGCCACTCACTCATCCGCATTGGTCGGAGCCGCCGCTCGCAACCGGGCTGGCGATATTCCGGCAAGCGCCGACGAAATAGTAAGGAGATGAACATGTCAGTGATTTTGAACTACACGACGGCAAGCAGCGATCTTCCTTCTTTCCTGGCGGACTGGCAGGACAATTTCGGCTATCGCGGCGACGGTTCGTTCAACCAGGTCCGCAACACCACCGATCAATGGTTCGCCGGCACGCCGGGAAACGCCACCGCGTCTTCGGTGATCGTCAATGGCGACGACTACAGCCTGACGCCGGGGACCGTTGACGGAACGGTCGACACGCTCGCACTCGGCAGCAACCTGACCTACTCGGGTTCCGCCGACACCTGGTCGCAGACGGTGGGCCTGTCGGTGGACCTCGATGGCGCACCGCTGACCGATGCCTGGGACGCCGCTATCACCGACCTGTCACAGAATGGCAGCCTCGACGGCCTTTATGCCTATTTCGCCGAGCAGGGCACCGTACAGAACGGCACTGTCGGCGATGACGTTCTGCTGAGCTTCGGCGGCGACGACGTCTTCTATGGAGGCGACGGTGCCGATACCTTTCTCTTCACCGGCAATGACGGCGCCGATACCATCAAGGACTTCGACGCCGATGCGGACGTTATCGATGTGAGTGCCTGGGGCGCCGATGCCTTCACCTCGCTTTCGGTGAGCTGGATCAACCAGGGTGTTCAGGACGTCTACAACGCCGTCATTACCTACAACGGTAACGGCAACACCATCACCGTCGAGAATATCGCCTTCGGCTCCCTCGACGCTGGCAACGTCCTCGTCGCCTGACGCGAAGGGTGCGCATCCGTCCTGGGTGCGCACGTCTTCGTCTCCGTTCAGCAGAATTTACCACTCCAGGAGGTTCCGGCGCTCATGCAACCAATCCGGCCCAGGCCTCGCTCTGAACCGTTCAAAGCCCTCGGCTTGACTCGGACTGTTGCCGCTATCGCGCTCGTCAGCGGCGTCGTCAACCTCCTGGCGCTGACCTCGCCCCTGTTCATGCTTCAGGTCTACGACCGGGTGCTGTCGAGCCGCAGCGTGCCGACGCTGGTGGGGCTTGCCGTGCTGGCGGCCGGTCTCTACGCCTTCCAGTCCGCGCTCGACATCCTGCGCGCCCGCGTGCTGCTGCGCGTCGGCGAGCGCTTCGACCACGAGTTCTCCGGCCGTGTCCATGACGCCGTCGTTCGCCTGCCGCTGCATGCGCGGCTTCCCGGCGACGGCCTCCAGCCGTTGCGCGATCTCGACAACGTGCGCGGCTTCCTGTCCGGCCAGGGGCCGACCGCGCTCTTCGACCTGCCGTGGATGCCGCTCTATCTCGGCATCTGCTTCGCCTTCCACGTCTGGCTCGGCACGACGGCGCTGGTCGGCGCCATCGTGCTGGTGTCGCTGACGCTTCTCACCAATTTTCTTTCGCAAGGGCCGATCCGCGCCACGATCGAGCACAACATGGTCCGCAACGCGCTGATGGAGGCCGGCCGCCGCAATGCCGAAGTCGTGCGCGCCCTCGGTCTCGGACCCCGCATCGCCGCCCGCTGGCGGGAGGCCAACGTTGCCTATCTCGCCGCCAACCGCAAGGCGGGCGATGTCGCCAGCGGCCTTGGCGGCATTTCGAAGGCGCTGCGCATCACGCTCCAGTCGGCCATCCTCGGCGTCGGCGCCTGGCTCGTCATCCGGCAGGAGGCGAGCGCCGGCGTCATGATCGCCGCCTCCATCATGATGGGGCGCGCGCTGGCGCCGGTCGATCTCGCCATCGCCAGCTGGAGGCCATATCTCATGGCGCGCCAGAGCTGGGCGCGCCTTCAGGATCTCCTCGGGAAGCTGCCGGAAGCCGGGCCGGTCCTGGCGCTGCCCAGGCCGGCGCGCGACCTGTGCGCCGAAGCCCTTGCCGTCGCGCCGCCCGGCGACAGGAAGCCCACGGTCATGGGGATCGGCTTTGCCATCCAGGCCGGCAGCGCTCTCGGCATCATCGGCCCGTCCGGCTCGGGCAAGTCCACGCTCGCCCGCGCCCTGATCGGCGCATGGGAGCCGGCCGCCGGCAAGATCCGCATCGACGGCGCGAGCTTCGATCAGTGGGATCGCGAGGCGCTCGGCCGGCATATCGGCTATCTTCCCCAGGGCGTCGAGCTGTTCGACGGCACGATCGCCGAAAACATCGCCCGCTTCGAGCCCGAAGCCGATGCAGGGAAGATCGTCGCCGCCGCGATGGCGGCCGGCGCCCATGAACTCATCCTGCGCTTCGAAGCCGGTTACCAGACCCGCATCGGCGAGGCCGGCTCGGCGCTTTCGGCCGGCCAGCGCCAGCGCATCGGCCTTGCCCGCGCGCTCTACGACGACCCCTTCCTCGTCGTCCTGGATGAGCCGAACGCCAATCTCGACAGCGACGGCGAAACGGGCGTCGTCAGGGCAATCACCGCGGTCCGCGAACGCAAAGGCATTGCCATCGTCGTCGCGCACCGGCCGAGCGCCATCAATGCGGTGGACCATGTGCTGGTGATGGAGGCCGGGCGCATGAAGGCGTTCGGCCCTCGCGACGAGGTTCTGTCCAAGGTTCTCAAGCCGCCGCCGGACCGCCATCCGGCAACGAACGGCGCCGCGCCTTCCGGCCCGCCGGCCTATCGCCCCACCACCCGCACCTTGCACCCGTTCCACGTCGCCGCCGCTCCGGCAAGCGGCTTCGATACGGCGGCTGAGAAGACCCCGGAAGCGGAGGACGCCGATGTCCGCCACTGACGCCGTCCTCGTCGCTCGCTCGATCCGTGGGCATCTCGCCGCCGGTCTCGTCATCGGCGGCCTGCTCGTCGGCGGCGTCGGCGCATGGGCGGCCACCGCCACTCTTGCCGGCGCCATCGTCAGCCACGGCACCCTGGTCGTCGATTCCTACGTGAAGAAGGTCCAGCACCCGACCGGCGGCATCGTCGGCGAGATCCTTGTCGGCGACGGCGACCGGGTTGCCGCCGGCGACGTTCTCGTGCGGCTCGACGCGACGCAGACGCGCGCGCAACTCGCCATCGTCGCCAAACGGCTCGACGAGCTTGCCGCCCGCCTGGCCCGCCTGGAGGCCGAGCGCGACGACAAGCCGGAAATCGAGTTTCCCGCATGGCTGCTCGCGCGCACGGATGACGCCGATGTCGCCGCCGCCTTGCACAGCGACCGCCGCCTCTTCGAATTCCGCCGTGAATCCCGCGACGGCCGCAAGGCGCAGCTTCGCGAGCGCATCGCCCAATACGAGCACGAGATCGACGGCCTGAAGGCGCAGGAGCTCGCCTACCAGCGCGGTCTTGCCGTCCTCGAAAGGGAGATCGCGGCCTTGCGCCCGCTGTTCGAGAAGGGCGTCGTCAACGCTCAGCGCCTCAACGCCCTCGAAACGCAGGCCGCCACCTTCGATGGCGAGCGGGGCGAAAAGATCGCGTTTCAGGCGCAGGCCGCCGGCCGCATTTCCGAGACGAAATTGCAGATCCTCTCCATCGACCAGGATCTGAAGACGGAGGTCGGCCAGGAACTGCGCGAAATTCAGGCCCAGACCGGCGAATATGTCGAGCGCAAGGTGGCGGCCGAGGACCAATTGAAGCGCATCGACATCCTCGCGCCTCAGGACGGGGTCGTGCACCAGCTCGCGGTCCACACCGTCGGCGGCGTCATATCCCCGGCCGACACCATCATGCAGATCGTGCCCCAGAGCGACGCCCTGGCGCTGGAGGCGCGGATTTATCCGCAGGACATCGATCAGGTGGTGCTTGGCCAGACTGCCGTCCTGCGCATGTCGGCCTTCAACCAGCGCACCACCCCGGAGCTCAACGGCCGCGTCAGCCGCATCGCCGCCGACCTGACCGAGGACGAGCGCACCGGCCTGTCCTGGTACCTCGTCCGGATTTCCATCCCGCCCGAGGAACTGGCCCGCCTCGGCGACCTCGCGCTGGTCCCGGGCATGCCCTGCGAGGCGCTGATCCGGACCGGCGAGCGCACGGCGCTCTCCTACCTGGTCAAGCCCCTCGCCGACCAGCTCAATCGCGCGTTCCGGGAGGAATAGCATGGGCGGCAAAGCTGAAGCGGACGCCGCAATGAAGGCTGGGAAATTGGCCGGCCGCCGCCGAACGGCACGAGAGGGGCCATCGAGGCGAGCGCCTTGCCGTTCGCCCTTCCAGGCATGTCAACGCAACTCGATTCGAGGTCGGAATGGATAGAAATACCTTGGCGAAAGCACCCGCCGGGCATGTGCGGAGCCATACGCAGCTTTTGCATGCAGCCACACATCCGACCCATGATTTGCTCGACAAGGCGATCATGGGGCATCGACCGTTTGCCGACCGGGAGCGTTACGGTCTGTTCCTGCGAACGCAGCACGGCTTCCATCGCGACATCGACGCGCTCTACGACGATGCCGGCCTCGCCGGGTTGCTGCCCGACCTCCGGGGGCGTCGGCGGCTCGGCCTGATCGAGCGGGATCTTGCCGATCTCGGCGTCGAGCCGCCGGCGCCGGATGGCGATCCCGCATTCCTTCCCGGCGCGGCCGTCGATCTGCCCACCGCATTGGGCTGGCTCTATGTGGCCGAAGGCTCCAATCTCGGCGCCGCCTTCCTGCTGAAGGAAGCCGCCAAACTGGGCTTTTCCGAAAGTTTCGGCGCAAGGCATCTTGCCGGGGCGCCGGAAGGCCGCGGTCTTCATTGGCGGACGTTCACGACGGCCTTCGACGCCATTCCGCTCGACGGGGACGGAGAGGTGCGCCTGATCGATGGGGCCGTAAGCGGATTTGCCCGTGTTCTCGGCTTTGTGGACCGGCAGTTCCGGGTGCCGGGGCAGGGTCGTCCGTCGGTTTCGCGCGAGGATCAGCGGGGAGAGAAGCATCCATGAGGCCCCAGCAGCCGTCCGCGCGGCCGGCCGGCCATCCCACCGCCGCCGGCGGCATGAGCCCGTCGGCCGGCCCGGCCGACCTGTCGGCGTTTCTGCCCGTTGCCGGCGGCGACGCGCTGACCGGCGCCTTCGCCCGCCGCGCGCCGATGATGCCCTGGCAGACCGACCGCCGCATAGCCGAGGAGGAGTTCCCCCGGCACGTCGCGGCCGTCTTCGGCGCGGCGAGCCCGGCGCGGCGGGTGGCCTACGTCCATGTCCCGTTCTGCCATACGCACTGCCTGTTCTGCGGCTTCTACCAGAATCCGTATGACGCCGAGGAGACGCACGCCTTCGCCGGCCGACTGGTACGCGAGATCGAAGCGGCCGCCGCGCGGCCGCTCCACCGCGACGGCCGGCCGATCGAGGCGGTGTTCCTGGGCGGCGGCACGCCGACGGCGCTGGCGGCCGAGGACATCGCGGCGGTGGTTGGGGCGCTCAGGCGCTGTCTGCCGCTGGCCGAGGACTGCGAGATCACCCTCGAGGGCCGCACCCACGACTTCACGCCCGACAAGGTGGAGGCGGCGCTCGGCGCCGGCGTGACGCGCTTTTCCATCGGCGTGCAGAGCTTCGATACCCGCGTGCGGCGTCGGCTCGGCCGCAAGTTCGACCGTGCCGGCCTGCTGGCGCTGCTCGAGGAACTGGTGCAGGCCGGCGGAGCGTCCTTGGTCATCGACCTGATCTACGGCCTGCCGGGCCAGGACGCGACGGTGTGGCGCGACGACGTCGAGACGGCGGCCGGGCTTGGCCTCGACGGCCTCGACATCTACGCGCTGAGCATCTTTCCGGGCGTACCGCTGTCCCGGGCGATCACGGCGGGCAAGACGCTGCCGGTGCCGAGCCTGGCCACGCAGGCCGAGAGCTACGCCCATGCGGTCGGCCGTTTTGCCGAGCTCGGCTGGAAGAAGCTGTCGCAGGCGCATATGGCCCGCACCGGCCGCGAGCGCAGCCTCTACAACCAACTGGTCAAGACCGACGCCGCCTGTCTCGCCTTCGGCCCCGGCGCCGGCGGCTCGGCGCACGGCCGCTCCTGGCGCACGGTGGCCGACCTCGCCGAGTGGTCGCGCCGGATCGAGGTGGGCGCGCCGACGGTGGCAATGATGGCCGAGGGCACGCCGCGGCGCGCCGTCCACGCGCGTATCCGCTCGCAGCTCGAGGACGGGGTGTTCGACGGCGCGAGCGTCGAGGCGCTGGTTCCGGGCTTTCTCGCCGCCGCCGAGCCGCTTTTGTCGGCCTGGACGGCGGCGGGGCTGGGCGCGCGCCAAGGCAGTTCGTTCCGCACCACGGTGGCCGGCGATTTCTGGATGACGACCCTCGCCGCCGGCCTGATCCAGGCGAGCGAGACATTGGGATCGACGAGGGAGCGCGCCGGCATCCACGCCGGGAGAGCGCCATAGCCGCCGCGCCCGTCCGGGGATCGCTTCCGCGGCGCTGCCGGGGAGGGCGCCCGGTAAAGCCGCAGACAGGAGAGAAGCGAATGGACACGAAGACGACGACCGCTCCCGACGGGAGGACGAGCCGCGTCGCCCGCCTGAAGGCGGCGACGCAGGAGGCCCACGAGCGCCTCGACGAGCGCTTTCTGGCGCTCGATCCGTTCGGCGATCTCGAGCGCTATCGACGGTTTCTGGCCGTGCAGCACGCCTTCCACCAGGAGATCGACCGCCTTCAGCGCAGCCCGGCGCTGGCCGGCCTGATCCCGGATATGGCGGCGCGCCGGCGCCTCGACCTGATCCGGCAGGACATGCTGGATATTGGCGTCGCCCTTCCGGAGACCGGCTCCGGCGAGAAGCACTCCGTCGACGTGGCGGGCGCCTTCGGCTGGCTGTATGTGGCCGAAGGCGGCAATCTCAGCGCGGCGACCTTCATGAGGTCGGCGGCCGGGCTGGGGCTGACCGGGGACGCCGGCGCGCGCCACCTTGCGGCGGCATCGCAATCGCGCGGCGCGCACTGGCAGACTTTCCTGGCCGCGCTCGAGGAGCTCGGCCTCGATGAAGCGGCCGAACGGCGGCTGGTCGACGGCGGCATCGAGGCGTTCGATCGTTACCACATGCTGCTGGCGACCCATCTGGTCCCCCCGCGGTGATGGAGCCCGGCATGAGCGCGTCCGCTGACGGGAGGGATCGGCCACGGCTGGGAATTGGCCTGGGGTTGCGCCTGGGTCTGCGCGGGCTTGGGCTGCTGTTCCTCGCCATCGGCGTGGTCGGCGCCTTTCTGCCGATGCTGCCGGCCACGCCCTTCCTGCTCCTGGCTCTCGGCTGCTTCGCACGATCGTCGCCGCAACTGGAAGCGCGGCTGCTCGCCCATCCGCGCTTCGGTCCTTCCCTCCTGGCGTGGCGGACGCATCGCGCGATGTCGCGCCGGGCCAAGATCGGCGCCTGCCTGGGCAAGGCGGTGGGTTTTGCCTGCTTTGTTTTCTTCGCGCATCCGCCCGTCTGGCTTGCGCTGGCGGTGCTGGGGCTGATGACGGCGGCGGCGGTATGGATCGTGCGGCGTCCGGAGCCCGAAGCGCAGGGGATAACCGGCGGGGAACGGGAGATCGGAGAATGAGGATGCGTCGGATATCGGCTTCGGCGGCGGCCATCAGGCGCTCCTTCCTGGTGATGGCGATGATGGTGCTCGCGGCACCGGCCTTTGCACAACAGGGGGCGGCCGCGACGGAAGCGCCGGCCGCGCCTGTCGTTGCGCCGGCGCCGTCCGCCGATGCGCCCGTACCGTCCCTGTTGGAGAATCCGGCGGCAACGATTTCGCATCTGCTGGCCGCGCCGGAGCGCACCGCCGACCTGCCGCATGACCTGTCGCCCTGGGGCATGTTCCTGGCCGCCGACTGGGTGGTGAAGGCCGTCATGATCGGCCTCGTGCTCGGTTCGCTGGCGGTGTGGACGGTGTGGCTGGCCAAATCGATCGAGATCGCCTGTGCCAGGACGCGCGCCAAGCGGGCTGTCGCCGCGATCGCCGGGGCCGCCTGCCTCTCCGATGCCGATGCGCGGCTGGCCGGGCGCGGCGGACCGGCTGCCTTCATGGTGCGATCGGCCGCCGACGAGATGCGCCGCTCCGCCATGGCGCTCGACCATGTCGGCGGCGACGGCGTCAAGGAGCGCGTCGGCGCGCGGCTTGCCCGCATCGAGGCACAGGCCGGCCGCCGGCTCGCGCGCGGCACCGGGCTCCTGGCCACCATCGGTTCCACCGCACCCTTCGTCGGCCTGTTCGGCACCGTCTGGGGCATCATGAACGCCTTCATCGGCATCTCGGAAGCGCACACCACCAACCTTGCCGTGGTGGCGCCCGGCATTGCCGAGGCGCTGCTGGCCACCGCCATAGGCCTGGTGGCCGCCATCCCCGCGGTCATCGTCTACAACGTCTTCGCCCGCGCCGTCGCCGGCTACGCGCAGTTGCTGGCCGATGCCGCCTCGGGCGTGGAACAGTTGGTCAGCCTCGACATCGACCTGCGCAGGGTGCCGGCCGAAGACCGGTCCGCTTCCACACTTGCGGCGGCGGAGTAGGGCCATGGCCGGCGGCATAAGAAGGAATGCGGGTTCGCTGCCCGAGGAGAACAGCGACATCAACATCGTCCCCTTCATCGACATCATGCTGGTGCTGCTCATCATCTTCATGGTGGCGGCGCCCTTGGCGACCGTGGATGTCGACGTCGACCTGCCGGCTTCGACGGCCAAGCCGGCCGAGCGGCCCGACAAGCCGCTCTACCTGACGCTCGGGAGCGATCTCGCTCTGCATCTCGGCGACGCTCCGGTGGCGCGCGAGGGGCTGGCGGCGGCGCTCGACGCCTTCACCGGCGGCGACAGGGAGACGCGCGTGTTCCTGCGGGCCGACCAGGCGGTCTCCTATCGCGATCTCATGGAGACGATGAACCTGCTGCGCGACTCCGGCTACGTGAGGATCGCCCTGATCGGCCTCGAGGCCGCGCCGGCCGCCTCCGTTCCCGACGACGGGGCCGGCCGTCAGCCCGGAACCCCGCTCCCGTGAGCGGCTGGAGCGCCTCGGTCGGACGCGGCGCCAAGGCCGCCGAGGCGGCGCTCTGGACCGCCGCGGGCCTGATCGTGCTCTCCGCTCATCTCGGCGCGGCGGCCTGGCTGACGCGCCAACCGCCGACCGCCGCCGTCGACGCGCCGCCGGCCGCCATCATGATCGAATTCGCCGACGTGCCCGAGGCGATCCTGACCGAAGCCGACGACCTCGCGCCCGACCAGCAGGACGCCCCCGACAGCCCCGAGGCCGAGCGGGTGGAGGCACCCGAGACGCCGCCCGAGAGGATCGTCGAGAAGGAGCCCGCGCCGGTCGAGGAGGAGGTCGCCACGGACGAGATCGAGCCGGCCGAAGAGGCAACGATCCTCCCAATCATCGATGCCGAAGTGCCCATTCCCCTTGCCAAGCCAAAGCCGCCGGAACCGAAGAAGAAGGCCGAGCGGCGCCAGCAGGAACAGGCCGCTTCGCAAGCCGCCATGGCGGCCCAGGCCCAGGTCCGCCAGTCAGACCGCAATGCCGCCCGCCAGAGCGCCTCCGGCCTGTTGTCCTCCGCATCGTCGCTGGCGAAGTGGCAGGCCCGGCTGATGGCGCATCTGGAGCGCCGCAAGCGCTATCCCGCCGGTGCCAGGTCACGCCGCGAACAGGGCGTCGCCTATGTGCGCTTCGCGATCGACGACGCGGGCAATGTGCTCTCCGCTGTGCTCGCCCGCTCCTCCGGCTTTCCCGAACTCGATAACGAGGTGCTGGCCCTCGTCCGCCGCGCTTCCCCGCTGCCCGCTCCGCCCCCTGGCGTGCCATCCGCCATTACTACGCCCGTTCTCTTCGACCTAAAGTAATCCAAAATCTTGGTGACCCCAGGGAGCCCACCTGTGCGCTTGGGAGAGAGCGCGAGCCATCGGACCGATGGCGTCTGCGCGCTTACGGGAAACCGGCCGCAACCGGCTGTATGTCATGAAGATCGTCGGCGTGGCCGTCCCCCGGCAGGGCTTCCGCCTCGGCGACGACGACGGCATTCTTGCCGCCCCTCTTGACGGCATACATGAGCCGATCGGCTTCCCGCATCATGTCCCGGCTGGTCCTGCGCGGCTCGGGAGGAACGATCAGCGCTCCCATGCTGCATGTGACGGAATGACAAGTTCCGGCAAGCGCCTCGGTCACGCGCCGATGCAGTCTCGTGGCCAGCAGCCGTGCCTCCTCCGGCGAGGCCGCCTGCAGCGCCAGCGCGAACTCGTCGCCGCCGATCCGCCCGAAACGATCGGCGCGTCGGATCTCTTTTGCGACGTGGTGCGTGAACGTCATCAGCACCTCGTCTCCGGTTTCATGGCCGTGCTGATCGTTCACGCTCTTGAAGCCGTCGAGGTCCATCACGGCGAGCAGCACCGTCTTTCCCGAGGCATGGCCGGCGGCGAGCATGGCTTTGACTTCTTCCTCGAACGCGGTCTTGTTCAGGACGCCCGTCATCCGGTCTTTTTGCGCCATGTTCAGCACATGGTTGTATCTGCTCCTGAAGCCCGCAACGATACCCGCGACCGCCGCAAAGGACACGGCGCGGGCCAGCGTGCTTGTCACGATTGGCAGGAGATCGACGTGCCCCTGAACGAGGGGAGCCTTGATGGACATCGCGAGAACGACGAAAGCCGTGACCGTGATCGCATGCATCCGGCCCAGCATCCAGCAGCCGAGAATGACCGGGAAGACGTAAAGGGAACGGACGCTGATATCGCCGTTTCCGGGCAGAAGATCGAGGAACGTTATTATCGCGACGCCACCGACAACGAGGGCCCACGCCTCCCACGGGCTTCTGTTCAGCAGCCAGGAGACGATCGTATAAAAGGGGTCGAACCCGTTCCTGGTTCGCTTACCGATATGAGTGCGATAATTCATCCCCGATCCCGAAAGGGTTCAACAGTCCAGAAGCGATGCCCGGATGGCGGGCGCCCGGTTTCTCTCAAGCGCCCCGGTGTTGCAAGGCGCGACGAACCAGCTTGTCGACGTCGCCTTTATATTGCAAGGCTCCTATATGAGCTACGGGTTGAATTTGGGTAAATGATACGATCGCGCTCGCTCCTGGCGAGCGACGTTCTATAATCTTTTGTTTTGCAGGCTATAGGCGGCAATTTCTGCGAAGAAAAGTTGTCGCAGCGTTTTTATTTCAGGCGATCGAGACGATGACTGCCTGCCGGACACCAGGGGCGCTCCGGAAATCCTTCTTGAACGCACTTTGAGCCGGTATCGTAACTTGGCAGCCATTTCGAAAACTTGCTATTGTCATTGCCGGCTTCCTGATCGGGAAGGAAAACCGCGGGGTAGGGGATGCGTGCGTTGTTGATCGACGACGAGGAACTGGCGCGGGCGGAAATCCGTCTGCTGCTCGGCCGGGAGGCCGATATCGACATCGTCGGCGAAAGCGCCAACGCGATCGAGGCCATCGCCGCCATCAACCACCTTCGGCCGGACGTGGTGTTCCTCGATATCCAGATGCCGCGCATTTCCGGGCTGGAGATGCTCGGCATGATCGATCCCGACCGTCTGCCGCGCATCGTCTTCCTGACGGCCTACGAGGAATATGCCCTGCGCGCCTTCGATGCCAACGCCTTCGACTACCTGTTGAAGCCGGTGCAGGAGGCACGCCTCGCCAAGACGCTGGAGCGGCTGCGCCGGCCGCCGGCCGGCGTCGCGCCGCTGCCGGCCGAGGCGACGCAGCCGCTGCGCCACATCCCCTGCACCGGTCTCAACCGCGTCCACCTGATGAAGCTCGACGAAGTCGAGGCGGTGCTCTCCAGGGCCTCCGGCGTCTTCGTGCTCGGCACGGACGGGGAGGAGCATTTCACCGAACTGACGCTGCGGACCATCGAGGAGCGCACCGGCCTCATCCGCTGCCACCGCCAGGTGATGGTCAATCCCGACCGCATTCGCGACATCGCCTTCGGCGACGGCGGGCTCGCCACCATCCATACGCTCGGCGGCCGGGCGATCCCGGTCAGCCGCCGCTTTTTCGGCTCGCTGAAGGAACGGCTCGGCATCGGTTGATGCAAATGGCCATGAAAAAAAGCCGGGTCCCGATGCCAGGACCCGGCTTGCGCTGCGGCTAAGGGAGGGGTGCCGCGCGCTTGCCTCACTCGGCCGGAGCGGCCGCGAAGTCGGGCAGCGCCTGCCGTTCGGCTCCCTTGGCGGCGAGCAGGGACTTCCAGCGCTTCAGCGATGTCGCCAGGATCACCACGCCGAGCACCAGCATGATCACCGAGATCGCCGCGTTGACCGGGTTGTAACCCTTGGCCGCCGGATTGAGGTAGACGTTCGCCACCATCCAGTAGCCGGCGTAGTTCACCGTTACGTAGAGGTAGGCGAGCGGTACGAGGCAGGTCAGCGCGTAGATGCGCTTGGTGGCGAGGCGCAGGATGATGGTGGCGCCGACCATCAGCCCGAGCGAGGCCATCATCTGGTTGGAGACGCCGAACAGCGCCCAAACCGAGTTGATGTCGCCCGAGTTGAGCAGATAGCCCCACAGCAGGCAGGCGAGGACCGAGGCGGCAAGCGCGCCCGGCAGCCAGTCGATCCGCTTCATCGGCGCGTAGAGGTCGCCGACCATGTCCTGGATCAGGTAGCGGGCGACGCGGGTGCCGGAGTCGACGGCGGTCAGGATGAACACCGCCTCGAACATGATGACGAACTGGAAGAAGTAGGAGGCGAGCGTCGAGAACCAGGGAATCTTGGTGAAGATGAAGGTCATGCCGACGGCCAGCGTCACGGCGCCGCCGGTGCGGCCGGCCAGATCCATGCCGATCTCCTGCTCCAGGTGCGGCAGTTCGACGGTGGTCATGCCGAGGTTGGCGAACACGTCCGGCGCGGCGTTGATGGCGAAGTAGTCGGCCATCGGCAGCGCGGTGGCGGCGATGAGGGCCAGCACCGCGACGACGCATTCGACCAGCATCATGCCGAAGGCCACCGGCAGGATGTCGTTCCACTTGTCGGTCAGTTTGGGCGTGGTGCCCGAGCCGATGAAGGCATGGAAGCCGGAGATGGCGCCGCAGGCGATGGTGATCGAGATGAACGGCCAGACCGGACCGGACAGCACCGGGCCGCCGCCGTTGACGAACTCGGTAAGGGCCGGCATGCGGATGTCGGGGTTGATGAACACCACGCCGACCACCAGCGCGCCGAACACGCCGATCTTCATGAAGCTGGAAAGGTAGCCGCGCGGGGTGAGTAGCAGCCACACCGGCAGCGCCGAGGCCAGGAAGGCATAGGCCGGCAGCATCAGCGACACGGCTTCCTTGTGGTAGCTGAACCAGGCGCCGATGGCGGTGTCCTGGATGTATGGGCCGGCGAGCACCGACGCCAGGATGGCGGCGAGGCCGAAGTAGGTGGCGATCTTGACGTTGCCGCCGAAACGCTCGTAGAGCCCGACCAGGATGGCGATCGGGATGGTCATGAACACCGCGAAGGTGCCCCAGGGATTGCGTTCGAGGGCATGCACCACGACCATGGACAGGCCCGCCATGGTGATGGTGATGATGAACAGCATGGCCAGCGCCGTGCACCAGCCGGCCACCGGCCCGAGCTCGGCCTTGGCGACCTCCGACAGCGACGAGCCCTTGTGCTTCATCGAGGCGAACAGCACGACGGTGTCGTGCACGGCGCCGCCGAGCACGCAGCCGGCGAGCAGCCATACGAAGCCGGGCAGGTAGCCGAACTGGGCGGCGAGCACCGGGCCGACCAGCGGGCCGGCGGCGGCGATGGCCGCGAAATGCTGGCCGGCGTTCACCCACTTCTTGGTCGGAACATAGTTGCGGCCGTCCTCCAGCGCGTGGGCCGGCGTGACGGCGCCGTCATCGGTGCCGAGCACCTTCTTGACGAAGAAGATGCCGTAGAAGCGGTAGCAGATCGCCAGTATACACAGCGTGACGATCACGAGCGTCAGGGCGTTTTCCACGATTGGGTCCTCCGAGATGATGGCGGACCCTAGCGTCTGACCGGCAATGGCGGGGCGGGCTTCCGGCGAGCGGCGGAATCCGGAGGACGAGCGGCGGTTTTGGCGCCGCGAGCGGTCGTGCGAAAATGCGGCCGGCGGCCGAAACGACTGAATTTACATAGTATTACCTATGCGGCGGGCCGTGCCGTTGCCGCCGGTCAGGCGGCCGGAACCGCCGTCGCTCCATCGACGCCCGTCCCTTGCAGCGGAACACGCAGCGACACCCGCGTCGCCACCTCCGGCTCCGCGCTGACGGAAAGGCCGTAACGGCTGCCGAAGCGGGCGCGGATACGCCGGTCGACCAGCGACATGCCGAGCCCGTCGCTGCCGGGGCGGGGTTCGTAGAGCCCCGCGTTGTCCTCGACGGCGACCACGACGTCGCCGCCGTCGCGGCGGGCGGAGATCGACACCCGGCCTTTGTCCAGTAGCTGCGAGGTGCCGTGCTTGATGGCGTTCTCGACGATCGGCTGCAGCGAGAAGGCGGGCAGGTGCACGCCGCGCAGCTCGTCCGGCAGGTCGATCACCACCTCCAGCCGGTCGCGGAAACGCGCCTTCTCGATCTCGAGATAGGCGCTGACGTGCTCGATCTCGTCCTCGATCGCCACTTCTTCGCCAGCGCGTTTCAGATTCTTGCGGAAGAAGGTCGAAAGGTTTTGTACCAGCCGCCGCGCCGCCGGCGGATCGATGCGGATGACCGCCGACAGCGTATTGAGCGCGTTGAACAGGAAGTGCGGATTGACCTGGGCGTGCAGCAGCTTGATCTCCGACTGGGCGAGGCTCTGCTTCTGCTGCTCGTAGCGGCCAGCCAGGATCTGCGCCGACAGCAGCCGGGCGACGCCCTCGCCGAGCGCCCGGTTGAAGGACGAGAACAGCCTGGATTTCGGTTCGTAGAGCTTGATGGTGCCGATCACCTCGCCGTCCTCGCCCTGCAATGGAATGACCAGCGCCGAGCCGAGCGGGCAGTCGGGATCGATCGAGCAGGTGTAGGAGACCTCGTCGCCGTCGGCATACATCACCTTGTTGTCGCGGATTGCTTCCCGGGTCTGGACCGAGGTGATGGCCCGGCCCGGCACGTGATGATCGGCGCCAATGCCGATGAAGGCCAGGATCTTCTCGCGGTCGGTAATGGCGACGGCGCCGACGCCGGCCTCCTCGTAGAGGATGCGGGCCACCGTGGTGCTGTTCTCGGCGTTGAAGCCCTGGCGCAGCACACCTTCGGCCCGGGCGGCGATCTTCAGCGCCTTGGCCGAAAACACTGCCGAATGGGTTTCGTAGAGCTTGCGGCGGTCAAGCAGGATGGTCATGAACAGCGCCGCGCCGATGGTGTTGGCGAGCGTCATCGGCAGGACGATGTCGCTGACGAGATGGGCCGCCGCCTCGATCGGCCGGGCAAGCGCCAGGATGATCGCCATCTGGGTGAGCTCCGCAGCCAGGGTGACGGCGGCGACGAAGGCCGGCGACAGCAGCAGGGCGGCGCGGTGGCGGCGCATCAGATCGGCGTGGGCGAGGCCGCCGATCAGCCCTTCGGCCGCCGTCGACAGGGCACAGGCCAGGGCCGTGAAGCCGCCCATCGAGTAGCGGTGGAGGCCGCCGGTGATCCCGACCGCCAGCCCGACCAGCGGCCCACCGAAGATGCCGCCGAGCACGGCGCCGATCGCACGGGTATTGGCGATCGATTCGCCGATATGCAGGCCGAAATAGGTGCCCATCACGCAAAAGGTCGAGAAGACGACGTAGCAGATGATCCGGCGCCAGGGGCGGACCGTCACCTGCATCAGCGGCAGGATGATCGGCGTCTTCGAGAACAGATAGGCGATCACCAGATAAACGCACATCTGCTGCAGGAGCTTGAGGACGAGGTCGATCCAGGTGGGCATGGGCGGAAGTGGCGTTCTTGGCGAAGAAGGATACCAGGGAAGCCTATTACATAGCCCGCTGGAGCGCGATAGCGTATCTGGGCAGATGAATTTCCCGGCGCGCCTTCCTTCGTGGCTGGGGGACCGCCGGGCGTCCAAAAAACATCCGGGCGCCGCGGATGGCGGCGCCCGGGCGTTCGAAGAATACGCAGCGCGATGTCAGTTCGCGGCGGTCTCGTTGATCTTGGCGATGTCGGTTTCCAGCGCCTTGTAGGTCTCGTCGAGCGACAGCTCGCCGACGATCAACTGGCTCATGCGCTGGACGATCTGCTGGAACATCGCCGTGCTGCCCTTGGTACGGATCAGCTCGATGGCCGAACCGGGAATGTTGTTCTGATTGTCGGCAAACACCGCCATCGAGGCCTTGGCGCTGGCGTTGGTGAGCTGGTAGCTGACATTGTCGAGGCGGGCGCCGGTCAGGATGACGTAGTTCTCGGCGATCTCGCGCTGCACCTTCTCCGAGCCGAGGAACTCGATGAATTCGCCGACCACCTCCGGATATTTGGTGCGCTTGAAGCCGACGATGGCCGTGGCGCCGGGCATGGCGTAGCAGCCGGCGGCGCCGCACGGGGCGCTGACCGCCGTCCATTCGAAGGCGTCGCCGATCTTGTTCTGGAACGGATTCACCATCCAGTTGCCGGCGAGATAGGTGACGACGTTGCCGTTGACGAACTCGTCGCCCATGTTCTTGTACTGCGAGCCGCCGGCCGCGCCCCACATTTCCTTCGGGAAGCTGCCGTCCTGCGTCCACTGGTAGAGATCGGCGATGTAGCTCCTGGCGGCGTCGTCGGGGAAGGTGAACTTGCCGTCCTTGATGAAGGTCGCGCCGTAGGAAAAGGCGCCGCCGGCGAAGCGGTGGCCGGAGCGGTCGAGCGTGAACGGGATCTGCGCGCCGGTGGCCTTGGCGACGCGGGCCGAGGCCTCGACGATGTCCTTCAGCGTGGCGCCGGGGGCGGGCAGCGGCTCGTCCGCCTGCTCGAACAGCGTCTTGTTGACGAAGGGCAGGTTGAGCGTCTGCGAGGCGATGTAGCCGTTGATCGACTGCGGGTCGTTGATGCCCGGCAGGCGCAGCAGGTCCAGGCTGGCGCCGTGCAGCTTGGCGAAGCTCTCCGGGTCCTTCATGTAGGGCCGCATGTCGAGATAATAGGGGGCCAGTTGCCAGTCGGCGATCTTGGCGAGGTCGGGACCTTCGCCCACGGCGAGCTGGACCGGCAACTGCTTGCCCACCGCGTCATACCCCGACGACACGAAATTGATCTTCACGTCCGGATGGCTCGCCTCGAACTCCCGGCTTAGCGAAGCCATGTGGTCGACGTAGCTCTGGTCGTCGTCGGTGAAAAGGAACGTGATGGCCTTCTGCTCGGCCAACGCGGACGAGGCCGCCCAGACCGACGCGACGGCGAACAGGCTCGTGCCGATGAAAGATTTCGACATCCAGTCCTCCCATGAAAGAAATTTTATGATCTGGCGGTGCTCCTCCGACTGGTGCCAGAATGATGGCAATTTGATCATTGACAAAGCGGCCGTCAAGCTGTTTTTCAGTAGCAAAATCGCGGCGACGGCAGGTTGCCGTCTGTTGCTGTAGAAATGAAAACTCTTTCATGAATGGGAGATATTCATGAAGGCTCGCCAGATGGCGATCCCCGTCGGAGCCGGGGGTGCCTACGTCGTGTCGCCCGGTCAGTCGCTGACATCCTGGGTGGTGTCGCCACGCGTCGAGAGCTTTTTTCCCGGCGAGCCGGCTCCGGCCGAGGACAGGGTCGGCTACCGGTTCGTCAACGGCTTCGTCGATGTCGGCGACCTGCCTTGCCGCAAGGCGTTCCGGGCGACCATGCCGGGGCGATCGATCGAGCCGGAGACCGACTGGCCGGTCGATCACCTGAACCTGCCCGGAAGCAACCGCCGGGTCGAGTTCACCGGCTTCTGGCATGTGCCGACCCACGTGCGCCGCTGGCTCAGGAGCATTTGGCGCGCCGACGCCGACGGCACGGTCGAACTTCTCCTCCGGACCTGCGGCGGCGTCCGCGTCTGGGTGAACGGCATCGAGCGCGTGCGCTTCGAGCCCTTCCTTCGCAACGTCGAAAGCGAGACCCGCGTCCGCCTGCCGCTTCTCGCCGGCGACAACGAAATTCTGGTGCACAGCGAGGATCTGGCCGAGCGCGACACCGTCTGGTTCGTCGAGATGGAGCTCGGCGGCGACATGCCGCTCACGGTGCTGCTGCCCGTGGCTGTGGACCGCGACGCGCTGGCCCGCCTCGAGGCGCTGGCCCGGCAGGTGCGCCCGGCGCGCGACGTCTTCGCAGGCGCGCCGCTGGAGCTCCTCTTCGATACGCCGCCCGGCGTCGACCTGCCGGTCGAGGTCCGGATCGTCAGCCACGGACACGACCGCAGTTGCCTTGCTGTGTCGGAGACGGTGCTCGGGGCGGGGGAACCCCGGCTTGTCGTCGCCGGCAGCGAGCGCGTCGGCAGCGGCTATCACGGCGTCCGGCTGTCGCTCGGGACGGGCGCGGGCAAGGTGACGCGGGCGTTCGACGCCGCCTTCATCGACGACCTTGCGCCGGCGCCGCCCGGCGCCACGCTCGCCGAGCGCAAGCGCCGGGCGCTCCGTTTCGCCGCCCGGCGCGGGGCGCCGCGCATCGGCCGGGTGCTGGCCATGCTGGCGTCCGACGATGGGGAACCCGCGGCGATGGCGGCCATCGTCGACGCGACGCTGGCGACGATCGACCGGGCGGAGGATTGCTCGGACTTCGTCATGGTGCCGCTGCTTTGGCTGGCCGGCGCCCACGGCGATCGCCTCTCCGCGTCGACGGCCGACCGCATCCGCGCCGCCGTGCTCGCCTATCGCTACTGGGTGGACGAGCCCGGCAACGACACCATGTGGTTCTGGAGCGAGAACCACGTTCTCTGCTTCCACGCCAGCCAGCTCATCGCTGGCCGCCTCTATCCCGACGACCGGTTTCTCCGGTCCGGGCGGAGCGGCCGCGAGCAGGCGGCGCTGGCGGAGGAGCGGCTCGGCCGCTGGTTCGACAGCGTCGAGGCCCACGGTCTCGCCGAATGGAACTCCGCCGCCTATTACCCGATCGACTTCATCGGGCTGCTGGCGCTCCACCGCTGGGCGGACGCGCCGATCGCCGACCGGGCGGGGGCGATGCTCGACCGCATCTTCACCATGATCGCCCTGCATACGCTCGCCGGCGTGCCGGCCGGCTCGCAGGGGCGCGCCTACGACAAGGAGCTGAGGGCCGGGCCGCTGACCGAGCTCGCCCCCTTCGCCACCGTCGCCTTCGGCCGCGGCTGGCTCAATGGCGGCGTCGCCGCGCTGCCGATGTTCTGCGCCGGTCCCTACGCGCCGCCGGCCGGCCTCGCCGACCTCGTCGATCTCGCCCCTGGCCGGTCGATCGAGGCGCGCTACGCGCAGGGACTGGAGAGCGGCAAGCTGGTGCTGTTCAAGACGGAGGCGGCCCAGCTCTCCACCGTCGTCGATCACAGGACCGGCAAGCCGGGCCACCAGCAGCATGTGCTCGACATCCGCCTGGCCGGCCATCCCATGGCGCGGCTCTGGGTCAACCATCCGGGCGAGGACGATCCATGGGGCACCCGGCGGCCGTCCTACTGGGCGGGCAGCGGCATCCTGCCGCGCGTGGCCCAGCACCGCGACGTCGCCCTTCTCGTCGCCGATCCTCGCGCCGCGCGCATCCGCTGGACGCACGCCTATGTCGGGCGCGACGGAATGGACGAGATCCTGATCGAGGACGGCTGGCTGATCGTCCGTTCCGGGCGCGGCTTCGCGGCGCTTCACGCGTCCAACGGCCTCGCGCCGGTCGAGTCTGGCGCCACCGCCGGACACGAGGTGAGAACGGGCGAGGGGCCTGTCGGCTGGGTGGCGGTGATCGGCTCGGGCGACGCCCACGCCTTTGGCGCCTTCCGGACGCGCCTTCGCGCCAGCACCGTGACGTTCGATCGCGAGGCGCTCCGCCTCGATTTCAGCCCGGATGGCCGGGAAACGCTGAGCCTTGCCTATGACGGCGCCTTCAGCGTCGGCGGCCGACGCGTCGCCTTCGACCATACCGGGCCGATCCCGGTCCTGACCCATGACAGCGCCGATCCGCGGCTCGACGCATTTCCCCCGTTCTTTGCCTGAATTGGAATTCGTATGGACCAGCTGACAATCGACAGGATCGGTCTCCGGGAAACCACCGATCGGGTGGCCGCCGCCTTCCGCCGGCTCAAGGGTATCCGGGAGGGGCTGGCGTCGGGGGATGCCGGCGGCATCGCCTTCGAGGAGTGGGACTGGGAGGTCGGCGTCGGTCTCTACGGCTTTCTGCGCCGGGCGCTCGCCACCGGAGACAGAGCGGCGATCGCCCAACTGACCGACTGGTACGCCTGGCAGATCGGCCGTGGCCTGCCGCCGCGTCAGATCAATTCCACCGCTCCGATGCTGCCCCTGGCGCTGCTCGTCGAGCATGTCGATCGTCCGGATTTCCGGGCCCTGATCGAGGACTGGGCCGACTGGCTGGTGCGCTCGCTGCCGAAGACCGAGGACGGCGGCTTCCAGCATGTCGTCAAGGAGCGCCTCAACGAGGGAGAGCTCTGGGACGACACGCTGTTCATGGCCGTGCTGTTTCTGGCCCGCGCCGGCCGGCTGCTCGGGCGGCGCGACTGGATAGACGAGGCCGTCTACCAGTTTCTCGTCCACGCCCGCTATCTCTCCGATCCGGTGACCGGCCTCTGGTACCACGGCTGGACCTTCAACGGCCGGCACAATTTCGCCCGGGCCTTCTGGGGGCGCGGCAACGCCTGGATCACCGTCGCCATCCCCGAACTGCTCGATCTGGTGCCGGAGATCGAGGCCAAGGACCGCCGCTTTCTCACCAATCTGCTGCATAGCCAGGTCCGGACGCTGAAGGCGCTGCAGCGGCGGGACGGGCTTTTCCATACGCTGCTCGACGATCCGGCCTCGCCGGTGGAAGCCTCGGCCACGGCCGGAATCGCCTACGGCATCCTGCGCGCCGTGCGCGCCGGCATCCTGCCGGAGGAGGACCGGGCCGCGGCGCTGTCGGCCTTCGGCGCCGTGCTGGCCGAGATCGACGAGACCGGCGTCGTCGGCAAGGTCTCCGACGGGACCGCGATGGGGCACGATCTCGATTTCTACCGGCGCATTCCCAACCTGCCGACGCCTTACGGCCAGGCGCTCGCCATGCTGCTGCTGATCGAAATGCTGGGCTCTCGGGAGGACGAACGGTGACCAAGGGCAGGGCAGTTCTCGTCGAGGCGACGGGCGGCGACGCGACCGCCGTCCTGCAGGCGGCGATCGACCGGACATCCGCCGAGGGCGGCGGCGTGGTGCGACTCCTGGCGGGCGAGCACATCGCCGGGGGACTTTGCCTGCGGTCGGGCGTCGAGCTCAACCTCGCCGAAGGCGCGGTGCTGAGGCCGATTCCCGATTACGACGCCTTTGCCGGGACGACGGTATCGGTGATCGCCGAAAAGTCGGACAGGGGGATGGTCGTGGCGCGCGGCGCCCGTGATGTCGCGCTGACCGGCCCGGGACGCATCGCGGCCGGCGGCGGCCGGTTCATCGTCGGCGAGGAGGCGGCGATGGGCACCTTCGTACCGGCTACTTATCGGCCGCGGGTGGTGGTGTTCGAATCCTGCCGCGGCGTCCGGCTCGAAAACCTCGCGGTGGACGATTCGCCGATGTGGACGCTGCATCTGGTCGACTGCGAGGACGTCACCGTCCGCAAGGTCCGCGTCTCCAACAACCGGCGGCTTCCCAACACCGACGGCCTGGTGCTCGACGCCTGCCGGCGCGCGCTGATCGAGGACGTGGTCATCTCGACCGCCGACGACGGCATCTGTCTCAAGACCAGCGCCGGGCCGGACGGCGAGGCCATCGGCCGCTGCGAGGATATCCTGGTCCGCCGCGCCGAGGTGGCCAGCCTGTCCTGCGCGCTCAAGGTCGGCACCGAGTCCTTCGGCGACTTTTCGAACATCGTCTTCGAGGATTGCCGCGTCGTCGACTCCAACCGCGGCCTCGGCCTGTTCTCGCGCGACGGCGGCCGGATTTCCAACGTCCGCTTCTCGCGGATCGACGTCGATTGCCGCGAGACGCCGGATGGCTTCTGGGGATCGGGCGAGGGATTGACGGTCACCGTCTTGGACCGCCGGCCGAGCCGCCGGGCCGGCGCCGTCGAGGATCTTGTCGTCGAGGATATCACCGGCCGCATGCAAGGCGCCATCGCCCTGGTATCGGCGTCGGAGGCGGGAATCCGCAACGTCAGCCTCGCCCGCATCCATCTCGTCCAGACGCCCGGCGATCTCGGCACGGCGCTTCGCTACGACATGCGCCCGACCGGGGCCGACCTCGCGCCGGCGCCCAACGCGGCCGGCCGGGCCAACGCCTGGACGCTCGGCGCCGACGGCAGGGTGGTCGGCCTCGTCGATTATCCGGGCGGCCTGCCGGCCGTCTTCGTCAAGGGTGTCGAGGGTCTTTCGACCGAGGACGTGGTCATCGGGCGTCCGGAGCCGTTGCCGGTCGGCTGGAACAGCGCCGACATCGTCCGCCAAGCAAGATGAACCTCGCGGGAGGAGGGAATGGGAGAACTGAAACTATCCAGCCTGAACAAGGCGTTCGGCGCGGTTCATGTGCTGCACGACATCGACCTTTCCGTGAAGGATGGCGAGTTCGTCGTCTTCGTCGGGCCGTCCGGCTGCGGCAAATCCACCTTGCTGCGCATCATCGCCGGCCTTGAGGACGTCACGTCCGGCCGGATCGAGATCGGCGGCCGCGACGTCGGCCAGTTGTCGCCGGCCGAGCGCAAGATCGCCATGGTGTTCCAGTCCTACGCGCTCTATCCGCACATGAGCGTCCGGAAGAACCTCGCCTTCGGCCTGGAGAACCTGAAGTTCAAGCGGTCGGAGATCGACGCCCGGATCGCCGAGGCGGCGCGCATGCTGGCGATCGAGCCCTATCTCGACCGCAAGCCGCGCCAGTTGTCCGGCGGCCAGCGCCAGCGCGTGGCGATCGGCCGAGCCATCGTCCGCGAGCCCGACATCTTCCTGTTCGACGAGCCGCTCTCCAACCTCGACGCGGCGCTGCGCGTGCAGACCCGCGCCGAGATCACCCGGCTGCACCAGCAGATCAAGACGACCATGATCTACGTCACCCACGACCAGGTGGAGGCGATGACCATGGCCGACAAGATCGTCATCCTGCGGGCCGGCCGCGTCGAGCAGGTCGGCTCGCCGCTCGAACTCTTCGACTATCCCCGCAACCTGTTCGTCGCCGGCTTCCTCGGCTCGCCGCGCATGAACATCGTCAGGGCGTCCATCGCCGGGATCGGCCCGGAAGGCGCCTCGATCGATCTCGGCCATGGCGCGGTGCTGCCCTGCGACGTCGATCCCGCCGCCGTCCGGCCCGGCCAGCGGGTGCTCGCCGGCATCCGCCCGGCGCATTTCCAGCGGGTGGAGGAGGGCGGCGTTCCCTTCGTCGTGCAGTATTACGAAAGCCTCGGCACCGAAACCTATGTCTACGGCGCCCTGGCGGAAACGCAGGAGCCGATCATCGTCCACGAGACCGGCCATTTCGCGCCGCCGTCCGGCACCCGGCTCGCCATCGCGCCGATGCCGGGCCGGCTGCATGTCTTCGATCCGGACAGCGAGCTGGCGATCGCCCGCCGCGATGCCGGCCAGCGGCGGGGGGCGGTCCATGGCAATTAAGGCTTCCGCGGTGCTCGAACGGCTCGTCGAAGGCGTCATGTCCTTGGTCGAGATCCCGATCAACGCCCTCGAGCGGCTGATGGGGCGCAAGCGCGTCCCCTATCTGTTCCTCGCGCCCAATCTCGTCCTTTTCGGAATCTTCACCTTCCTGCCGATCGCCATCTCCGTCGGCTACGCGGTAACCGGCGGCACCAACCTCTTCGTCACCGACCGGCCGTTCGTCGGTCTCGACAACTTCCGCCAGCTCCTGAGCTGCCAGGACTATTCCCGTCCCGGCACCTGCCAGGAATCCCTGTTCTGGACCGCCATCTGGAACACCTTCTGGTTCGTGGGCTTCAATGTCGTCGCCACGCTGCTGGTCGCGCTGGTCACGGCGCTGATCCTCAACCGCGCCATGGTCGGCCGCGGCTTCTTCCGGGCGATGTTCTTCTATCCCGTCCTGCTGTCGCCGGTGGTCATCGGCCTCATCTGGAAATGGTTTCTCGACCGCAACGGCCTGCTCAACGCCTTTTTCGAGATGATGGGCGTGCCGCCGCACGTCTTCCTGCTGGAGGTCGGCTGGGCGCGGTTCTTCGTGGTGCTGGTCTCCGTGTGGTTCCACATGGGCTTCTACACGCTGATCCTGCTCGCCGGATTGCAGGCGATCCCCAAGGACCTCTACGAGGCCGCCGCCATCGACGCCGCCTCGCGCCGGCGCACGCTGTTCGCGATCACCCTGCCGCTGCTCGGTCCCAACCTCCTGGTGGTGCTGATCCTGCTGATGATCCGCTCGGTGCAGATATTCGACGAGGCATGGGTGCTGACCAACGGCGGCGGACCGGGCACCGCCAACAGCTTCATCGTGCAGTATATCTACCAGATGGCCTTCGGCAGCGACCTGCGCCTGCTGGGCCTCGCCTCGGCCGCCTCGGTGCTGATGGGCGTGGTGCTGCTGGCCCTGACGCTGGTGCAACTGCGCCTCGCCAGGAAAACGGAGGAGATCTGACCATGGCCGGCACCATCAATCCCGTCGCCTTTCTCGGGCGCACCCGCCGGCGCGGGCGGATCGACATCACCGACATCCTGTCCTGGCTCTGGCTGATCGGCGGCACCATCGCCGTGCTGGTCCCGGTGGTCTGGGCGGGTCTGTCGTCGATGAAGCCGGAGGCCGAGATCACCCGCTTCCCGCCGAGCCTGCTGCCGCGCACCACCCAGCAGGTCGTGGTGCCGGGCTACGACCGGCCGCTCGGCCTGTGGACCGTCACCATCGACGGCGAAAGCCGCGAGATGGCGATGGTCCGGCGCATCGGTATCAAGGCCCAGATGGTCGATCCGGAAAATCCGGCGGCGCCGGTCAGCGTCGATGCGCGCACCATCTCGCCGGTGCAGAAGCTGACGATCGCCACCGAAAACTACAGCGACCCGCTCGAACGGTTCAACTTCCTGACCTACCTCAAGAACTCGGTGTTCGTCACCGTCGTCGCCACCATCCTGACGCTGATCGTCAACGCCATGGCCGCCTTCGCCCTGTCCAAGTACCGCTTCCGCGGCGACAAGGCGGTGTTCGTGCTGATCATCTCGACGCTGATGATCCCGCTCACCGTGGTGATGGTGCCGGCCTATATGGTGATCGTTGGGGTCGGCCTCGTCGACAATCTGTGGGGCGTCATCATTCCCACCGTGGCATCGCCGACCGGCGTGTTCCTGCTGCGCCAGTACATGCTGACCATCCCCGACGAGCTGATCGAGGCGGCCCGCGTCGACGCGGCCAGCGAGTTCCGCATCTTCTGGCGGATCGTCCTGCCGCTCACCGCCCCGGCGCTGGCGGTGCTGGCTATCTTCTCGGTGCTGTGGCGGTGGAACGACTTCCTCTGGCCGTTGATCGTTCTGAGCAGCCGCGAGAACTTCACGCTGCAGATCGGACTGAATGCCTTCCAGGGAGAGTTCTCGGTCCAGTGGCACTATATCCTGGCGATGACCTTCCTGAGCCTGCTGCCGGTGACCGTGGTGTTCCTGTTCCTGCAGAAGTACATCACCACCGGCATCGCCGGCACGGGCATGAAGTGATCCGCGCTCCCGAACGGCGCCTCATCCGGCGCCGCGCGGCGGGGCGATGCTGCCTCGCCGCACCAGCCGGCAGCCGAGCTCCAGCCGGTAGGCCGGACGCAGCGGATCGTTGGCGATCACGCGCTGTTCGAGCAGCGACAGGGCTGCCTCGCCGAGCCGTCCGATCGGCAACTGGATGGTCGACAGCGGCGGCTGGGTGAATTCGCCCGGCATGATGCCGTCGAAGCCGAGCACGGAAATCTGCTCGGGCACCTTGATGCCGGCCTCTGCCAGCGCGGAAAGACAGCCGAGCGCAAGATTGTCGGCGGCGCAGAAGATGGCGGTCGCGCCGCCGAGCTGCGGATCCCTCCTCAGCGCCGCCACCATCGCCGCCTGGCCCTGGGCCGGCGTGTAGCCGGCCGCCTCGACGACGAGATCCTGCGGAAACGGCAGGCCGGCGGCGAGATAGGCGTCGGCATAACCGTCGAACCGGCGCCGGATGGTGGTGCGCCCCTTCCAGGTGAGGTGCATGATCCGGCGGTGGCCCAGCGACAGCAGATGCTCGACGCCGAGCCGGGCGCCGAAGCGGTTCTCGCCGGTCACCGTGTCCACGGTCATCGACGGGTCCTCGCCGTTGATGATCACCACCGGCAGCGACAGGCTGGTCAGGCCGCGCACGAGCTCCGCCCGATCGTCGGCGAGGACCACGATGCCGTCGATCTTTTCCGCCAGCGCCGCCCTGCGCACCTCCGCCATGTCGATCCGGTCGACGCCGCTCACATGCGGCACCACCCGGATCGCCCGGCGCTCGCATTCCTGCTTGAACCCGTCGAGGATCGTCCAGCTCACCAGGTTGAGGGCGGTATTGCTCGCGGCGTTGCCGGCCATGGCCACCAGGATCGAGGTCAGCGACGTGATGGTCGCCTGCCGGCGCCGCTTTTCGAGGTAGCCGACCTTCCGGGCGATCTCCAGCACCCGCTCCCTGACCTCGACGCTGAGGGGAGCCGTGCCGTTGAGCGCATGCGAAGCGGTGCTCAGGGCGACGCCGGCCTCCTTGGCGATCTCCTTCAGACCGACTTTTCCCCTTGCCGCCATGATCCTCGCCCAGATTTGTCGTGGCTGCCGCCCCCGTTCCGAACCGGTTTCGGAACAGGCGGGCACCGGTGCTTCCCTAAAAGGAAATTCGAACACGGTATTCCGGAGCCCCGGCCCGCGGGCCGGAATGACTCCGCCGCCATCCTATATCATTTTCGCCGTTGCTCCAGATTGCATCGGCGGCAACCCCCTTGCCCCGCGGCGGATATTCGAAAATTGGTCAGTCCAATTTCAATGAATGGTTTGACAGATTTGATGGCATAAATCATTATTGGCCTGACCGGATAGGGGAAATGATCGCGGCCGCCTCCGGCGCTTGCCGTGCCGATCGATGGAAAGTTGGCGATGAACTCCGACGCGAAAACGCAGAGACGGTATCGCGAGCTGGCCGAGCAGCTTCAGGGCGACATCGCGGCCGGCCGCTACGAGGTGGGCGAGCGCCTGCCTCCCGAGCGCGATCTCGCCGAGGCATTTTCCGTAAGCCGGCCAACCATCCGCGAAGCGCTGATCATGCTGGAGATTTTGGGGCTGGTGCAGGTTCGCGTCGGCTCGGGCATCCATGTCGTCTCCCGCACGCCGACGTTGTCGGCCCAGGGCGCCGGTCTGGCCGACGACGTCGGTCCGTTCGAATTGCTGCAGGCCCGCCAACTGATCGAAAGCGAAGTTGCCGCCTTCGCCGCCAACCGGACGACCAAGAGCGATATTGCCCGGATGCGCGAGGCGCTCGACATGGAACGCCGGGACGTGGCGGCGGGCGATACCGACCACCGCAGCGACGAGATGTTCCACCTGCTGATCGCCGAGGCGACGCAGAACACCGTGCTTCACGAGACCGTTCGCAGCCTTTGGCAGCGGCGTCACCGCAGCGCCATGTGGCTGCAACTGCACCGCCGGATCGCCGAGCAGGAATATCGCCGGCAGTGGCTGGACGACCATCAGGCGGTTCTGGCGGCGCTGCGCGCGCGCAACCCCGAGGCGGCCTACGATGCCATGTGGTCGCATCTGCAGCGCGTCCGCGAGACGCTGCTGGCGATTTCCGACGTCGACGACCCGCATTTCGACGGCTTTCTGTTCACCTCGGCCACCATCAAGACGGCCGTTCCGGGCGGCTGACCGTTCCGCCGGCTTTCGAAAGGGCGATCCATGAAGATGACCTTCCGCTGGTATGGCGACGACGATCCCGTCACGCTGGCCAAGATCCGCCAGATTCCCGGCATGACCGGCATCGTCAGCGCCATCTACGACGTGCCCGTGGGCGAGGTTTGGCCGGCCGGGCGCATCCGGGCGCTGAAACAGACGATCAACGCCGCCGGCCTTGCCTTCGAGGTGGTGGAAAGCGTGCCGGTGCACGAGGACATCAAGCTCGGCAAGCCGGACCGCGACCGGCTGATCGCCAACTATTGCGCGACGCTCCGGAACCTCGGCGCCGAGGGCGTTAAGATGGTCTGCTACAACTTCATGCCGGTGTTCGACTGGACGCGCACCGACCTCGCCATGCCCTTGCCCGACGGCTCCAACGCCCTGTCCTTCGACGCCGCCGAGGCCGACGCCATCGACGTCTCCAAGGGCATCAGCCTGCCGGGCTGGGACGCCAGCTACAAGCCCGAGGAACTGTCCGCGCTGCTCGACGACTACCGGAGCGTCGACGAGGAAAAGCTGTTCGATAACCTCGCCTATTTCCTGAAGGCGGTCATCCCGGCGGCCGAGGAGGCCGGCATCCGCATGGCCATCCATCCCGACGATCCGCCACGCCCGATCTTCGGCCTGCCGCGCATCGTCAAGAACCGCGACGACCTCGACCGCATCCTGGCCGTCGTCGACAGCCCGGCCAATTCGCTCACCTTCTGCACCGGCTCGCTGGGCGCCGATCTCGGCAACGACCTCGTCGCCATGGTGCGCGAGTTCTCGGGCCGGGGGCGCATCGCCTTCGCCCATCTCAGGAACGTCAAGACCAGCGCCGCCGGCGACTTCCACGAGGTGGCGCACCTGTCCTCGGAAGGCTCGGTCGACCTCGGCGAGGTGGTGCGCGCCTATCACGACACCGGCTTTACCGGCTATTACCGCCCCGACCACGGCCGCATGATCTGGGGCGAGACCGGCAAGCCCGGCTACGGCCTCTATGACCGGGCGCTGGGCGCCGTCTACATCAACGGCCTCTGGGAAGGCATCGCCAAGACCGTGGCCGCCAGGCAGTGAGGGCAACCGTGGATATCCCGTTCAAGATAGATCTCGCCGGCAAGACCGTCGTCATCACCGGCGGCGCCGGCGTGCTCGGCACCTCATTCGCGGCGGCGCTCGGCGCCTGCGGCGCCCGCATCGCCGTGCTCGACCTCGATCGGCAGGCCGCCGACCGGGTGGTCGCCGGGCTCAGTGCGGACGGCGTCGAAGCGATTGCGGTGACGGCCAACGTGCTGGAGCGCGAGTCGCTGGCCGCGGCGGCCGACAGGGTCGCGGCCGCCTTCGGCCCTTGCGATCTGCTCGTCAACGGCGCCGGCGGCAACCACCCCAAGGGCACCACCACCAAGGAGGTGCTGGAGGCGGCCGACCTCGACGATCCGGCTTTGCTGACCTTCTTCGACCTCGATCCGGCGAGCGTCGGCTTCGTCTTCAACCTCAACTTCCTCGGCACGCTGCTGCCGACCCAGGCCTTCGCCCGGCAGATGATCGGCCGCCCCGGCTCGTCGATCGTCAACGTGTCGTCGATGAACGCCTTCCGGCCGCTGACCAAGATCCCGGCCTATTCGGGCGCCAAGGCGGCGGTCAGCAACTTCACCCAGTGGCTGGCGGTGCATTTTGCCGGGGTCGGCATCCGCGTCAACGCCATCGCGCCCGGCTTCTTCGTCACCAACCAGAACCGGGGCATGCTGATCGGGGCGGACGGCGAACTCACCGAGCGGGCGCGCAAGATCGTCGCCCATACGCCGATGGGCCGCTTCGGGGAGGCCGACGAGCTGATCGGCGCGCTGCTGTTCCTCGCCAGCGAGAAGGCGTCCGGCTTCGTCAACGGCGTCGTGCTGCCCGTCGATGGCGGGTTCTCCGCCTATTCCGGCGTGTGAGCCGCGCGAGGGACGTGGCGCTCCGGGACATCGGCGAGCGTAGAGTTCAAATCACAGTGTGACGCCTGTCTTGAAGATGACGATTTCGCCGATGTCGTTGATCTCGTTGCGGGTCGGCTTGCCGGAGGCGATGGCGAGGACGGCGTCGACGAAGCTGTCGCGCAGGCCCTCGACGGTGGTCTCGCCGATGGCGATCGGGCCGGCGTCGAAGTCGATCCAGTGCGGCTTGCGGCCGGCGAGGTCGCTGTTGGTGGCGATCTTCATGGTCGGCACCACGCCGCCGAGCGGCGTGCCGCGGCCGGTGGTGAACAGCACCATGTGGCAGCCGGCGGCGGCCAGCGCCGTCACCGCCACGCCGTCGTTGCCCGGCGCCGACAACAGGTTGAGGCCGGGCCTTTTGATCCTGCCGGTGTAGCCGATCACGTCGCGCACCGTGGAAAGGCCGGCCTTCTGGGTGCAGCCGAGCGACTTCTCCTCCAGCGTCGAGATGCCGCCCGCCTTGTTGCCCGGCGACGGGTTCTCGTAGATCGGCTGGTTGTTGTCGACGTAGTAGCGCTTGAAGTCGTTGATCAGCGCCACCGTCTTGTCGAACACCTCGCGGCTTTCCGCCCGCGCCATCAGCAGTTGCTCGGCGCCGAACATCTCCGGCACCTCGGTGAGCACCGTGGTGCCGCCGATGCCGGTCAGCCAGTCGGAGAAGGCGCCGAGCAGCGGATTGGCGGTGATGCCGGAGAAGCCGTCCGAGCCGCCGCACTTGAGGCCGACCCTGAGGCGATCGGCACCGACCTCGACCCGCTTGTCGTTGGCCATCGTCCCGGCGAGCTCGCGGCAGATGGCGAGCGCCTCGGCCATCTCGTCGCCGGCCTCCTGGCTCAGCAGGAAGCGGACGCGGGATGGATCGGGCAGCTCCAGCCCCTCCCGGAAGTAGGCCTTGGTGTTGTTCTCGCAGCCGAGACCGAGCACCAGGACGCCGCCGGCATTGGGGTGGGCCACGTAGTTCTGCAGGATGCCGCGCGTGTTGGCGAGGTCGTCGCCGAGCTGCGAGCAGCCGTAGGGATGGCTGAGCACGCTGACCTTGGAGCCCTCGGGCAGCAGGCCCTCGCGCTCCACCGCCTTGGCGATGTTGCCGGCAAGGCCGTTGATGCAGCCGACCAGCGGCACGATGTAGAGGTCGTTGCGGATGCCGATGTCGCCGTTCGCCCGCTCGTAGGCCTGGATGGTCGGCGCCGGGCCGCCGTTCTGCGGCCGCACCGCGACGTTGCCGGCATAGCTGTAGTCGAGGATGTCGCCGAGCGCGGTCTTGAGATTGTGGACGTGGACATGCGCGCCCTTGGCAACCGCCTCGCGGGCGAGGCCGATCACCGCGCCGTACTTGATCACCTTGTCGCCTTCGGCGATGTCGCGCAGCGCGAACTTGTGCGCCTGCGGCACGTCGTCGCGCAGCGTCAACCCGAAGGCGGCGATGTCGGTGCCCTTGGCGAGCGGTTCGAGGGCGACGGCGACGCTGTCGTCGGGATGGATCTTGAGAACGCGCGGCATGGCGGCTTCTCCTGGTGTCAGATGGATCGGCGGGCGTCGATCAGCGCGCCCAGCCGGTCGAAGCTCATCGGCTCCCGGGTCAGCGCCGCGAAGTCGGCGACGACGGCCGCCCGCAAGGCCGGCGTATCGATCGACTGGCCCCAGAAGGCGGGCTCACCGAGATAGGCCGAGACCATCGCTTCGCGGCCGGCAGGTGTGCCGTCGTCGAGCGCGCCGATCGCCTTGATCCTGTCGAGGATGTCGGCGGCGTCGCGCGGCGGATAGGCCTCGGCGCCCTTGAAGCGGCCGAGATAGAAGACGAGCCAGGCGGCGAGCGCCAGCGTCAGCAGCGGCGCCGGCCTGCCGTGGCGCTCCATGTAGGCGGTGAGGCGGTCGAGATCGCGCGTCTGGTACTTGACGAGGCCGTTCAGCGAGATGTCGTACCAGAGGTGGCGGATATAGGGGTTGGCAAAGCGCCTCAACACCGCGTCGGCGAACGCCTGGAGCTCGTCCCTCGGCAATGTGAGGAAGGGGATGACCTCCTCGGCCAGCAGCCGGTCGAGGAACTTGGCCCCGACCTTGGTGGTCACCGCCTCGCCCACCGTCTCGATGCCGCAGATCAGGCCGAGGGCGCAGAGCGCGGTATGCGCGCCGTTGAGGATCGCCACCTTGCGCGCCTTGTAGGGCGTGGCGTCGGGGACGACGATGGTGTCCGGATCGTATGTGGCAAGCGGCAGGCGCAGCTCCGGCTGGCCGGGCTGCCGTTCGATGACGAAGAAGTGGAACAGCTCGGCAGTGGTCATGAAGCGGTCGCCGTAGCCGAGCTCCTGCTCGATCGCTGCCGCCTCGGCCTTCGGATAGCCCGGCACGATGCGGTCGACCAGCGTGTTGTAGAAGGCGTTGGCCTCCTTCACCCAGGCGATGAAGCCCGGCTCGAGGCCCCATTCCTCGGCGTGGCGCAGCACGATGCGCCGGAGTTCGTCGCCGTTGTGGTCGATCAGCTCGCAGGCGATCATCTGCCAGCCGGCTTCCGGCCTGCCGCCGAACGCCTGCCAGCGCTCGTGCAGCAGGCGCGTCATCTTGCCGGGGAAGGAGGCCGGCGGCGCGTCGGCGTACTGGACGGTCGGCACATAGGCGATGCCGGCGTCGGTGGTGTTGGAGATGACGACAGTGATCTCCGGATCGCGGGCCAGCGCCAGCACCTCGTGCCAGTGCTGATGGGCGCCGATCTCGCGTCGCACCGCGCCGACGACCCGCGCCTCCGACACCTTGGCGCCGTCCTCGGCGACGCCGCGCGACAGCACGGTGTAGAGCCCGTCCTGCTCGTTGAGCCAGTGCGGGTTGCCCTGGGCGATCGGCCGGACGATCACGACGCCCCAGTCGAGGCCGCCGGCCTCGTTCATGCGGTCGATCTTCCAGTCGACGAAGGCGCGCAGGAAATTGCCCTCGCCAAACTGAAGAACGCGCATGGTCGGGCGCGTCCGACCTCCGAGCTGCGCCGCGCCGATCTCTATCATGTCAAGCTCCCCACCAAATCGGATCCGTTTGTGATATATCACGTGATATATAAGACGGCAATTCGCTTGCCGCAAGCAAGCCTACGCACAACCGCGGAGGGGCGATGACGGCGCACCGCCTTGGGGGAGGGCGGTTGGCGGGATACGCCACTCCCCAACCGGCGGCCCCCGATGGCGCAGTACCGATCCGGCCCGCATGTCGCTCGCCACGCCCGAGCGTTTTGGCGTCCTGCGGAGAAGCGGCGGCTCGCGCAAAAAACGAACGCGGCCGGCTGACGAGTCCGCCTCGCGCCGCCGATGCGGCGACCTTCGCGGGCGGCCGGCCATCGGTATTCGACCCAATGGCGTTCCAACTTTGAAACAATTGACGGCCTGCGTCCGCTAGTAATATATCACTGAATATATCAGAGCGTCGCCGCGGTCGAAGGGCCGGCTTTGGGGGCATGCGCAGTCGATATTGCGCATGGATGGAGAAGGACGCGCGACGGCGCCACGGTCTTGCTGGGGGAAAGCGTGCAGCGGTTGTTGGATCATGAGGTTGACGAGATCGCTCGCGCCTTCGTGACGGCGCGTCGCCGGGCACGCAATCTTGCCGCTTTTCCCTGCCGCCTGCCGGAGCGCCCCGACGGCGCCTGTCGCATCCGGAACCGCGCCATCGCGCTCGATGGCCGCCGCGCTCGCCGCGCGCGGCCGCAATCTGTCGGCCGGCGACATCGTCCCGACCGGCATGACGACCGGCACCCACGCCGTGGTGCCGGGGTCCCCGGGGCGCGCACCGCCTTTGGGGAAACTGTCGGGGTGGACATCGCCGTTCGGGTGATCAGGCCCGAGCTGCCGTAACGCATTCGATCGGCTTGCCGGCTCTGCCGGCGGCCCGAGCCTTGTGAGGATGGGAGGACCGAAATGAAGCTTACCTACACCGTTGCCATGACCCTTGCCGCCGGCGCGATGGCGCTCGGCGTATCCGCCGTCGAGGCCCGCACGTTCCGCGCCGCCGACGTGCAGCCGCCGGATTACCCGACCGTCAAGGCCGTCAACTTCATGAGCGACGAGCTCAGCAAGGCCACCGACGGCAAGTACAGCATCAAGGTGTTCCCGAGCTCGCAGCTCGGCTCGGAAAAGGACACCATCGAGCAGATCAAGCTCGGCGCCATCGACTTCCTGCGCGTCAACGCCGGCACGCTCAACACCATCTGCCCGGCCATGACCGTGCCGGTGATGCCCTTCGTGTTCCGCGACGTCGACCACTTCCACCATGTCGTCGACGGCCCGATCGGCGACGAGATCCTGGCCGACTGCGAGGCGCACGGCATGGTCGGCCTCGCCTTCTACGATTCCGGCTCGCGCTCGTTCTACACCCGCAATCCGGTGCGCAGCATCGACGACCTCAAAGGTCTCAAGATCCGCGTCCAGCAGTCGGACGTCTGGGTGGCCATGATGAAGCTGCTCGGCGCCAATCCGACGCCGATGCCGACCGGCGAGGTGTTCACCGGCCTCAAGACCGGCCTGATCGACGGTGCCGAGAACAACTGGCCGACCTACCAGACGTCGCACGCCTACGAGGTGGCCAAGTACTACACGCTGGACGAGCATTCGATGGCGCCCGACGTGCTGCTGATGTCGAAGAAGGTCTACGACAGCTTCACGCCGGAAGAGCAGGCCGCCGTCCGCAAGGCCGCCAAGGACTCCGTGCCCTACATGCGTCAGCTTTGGGCCGAGCTCGAAAGCCAGTCCCAGGACATCGTCGGCAAGGCCGGCGTCGAGGTGATCACCATCGACAAGGCGCCGTTCCAGGCCGCCATGAAGCCGCTCTACGACGAGTTCCTGACCGATCCGGCGCTCAAGGACCTGCTGCAGCGCATCGCCGACTTCAAGTGAGGACCGTGGCCAGCCGGCGGCATACCCGCCGGCCGGCCACCGACGGCTATGGGCAGAACCGGCCCGGCGGCGCCAGGCGTCCCGATGGCTTTCCGGCCGGGCTGCCGCCTCTTCCAATCGTCATCGCCTGTACGCCAGCCGCCGCCGCCCGGCGACGACCGGACAGGCTCAAGGAGATAAACGGATGGCTGCGAACCTGCAGACCCCGACGCGCCGACTGACGACCGAGGAGGTCGGCGGGACTTTGGCGGTCTATTTCCGCTTTCAGGCCCGGCTTTCGCGCATTTGCCTGAAGTTCGCGGTGTTGGGCCTGATCATCATTCTCCTGGCGGTCCTCTATCAGATCTGGGGCCGCTACGTCATGAACGACTCGCCGTCCTGGACCGAGATCCTGGCGCTGGTCGTCGTTCTCTACGTCACCTGCTTCGCCGCCGCCGTCGGCGTGCGCGACGGCCGCCACATCGGCATGGAGTCCTTCCTGGCCTTCGCGCCGCCCAGGGTCCGGCTGTGGGCCGACATCGCCGTCTATCTCGGCATGATGGTGTTCGGCGCCTTCATGAGCTACGGCGGCACCGTGCTCGCCGGGGAAATGTGGGAATACGTCAATCCCGGCCTGCCCATCAGCCAGGGCTGGTCCTACGTGCCGCTCGCCGTCGGCGGCCTGCTGATCATCATCTTCGCCATCGAGCGCATCATCGCCCGCGTCAACAACCTGGAGGTCGTTCCGTCATGGCACTGACCATTCTCTGCCTGACCTTCGTCCTCGGATTGCTGGTCGGCATGCCGGTGGTGTTCGCCATCGGCCTGTCCTCGCTCGCCACCGTGCTCTACGAAGGGCTGCCCGTCGCCGTCGTCTTCCAGCGCATGGCGGCCGGCATGAACGTCTTCGCCTTCCTGACCATCCCCTTCTTCATCTTCACCGGCGAACTGATGATGTACGGCGGCATCGCCGACCGCATCATCCGCTGCTCGAAGGCGCTGGTCGGCCACGTGCGCGGCGGCCTCGGCATGACCAATGTGGTGGCCTGCACCATGTTCGGCGGCGTTTCCGGCTCGCCGGTCGCCGACGTCTCGGCCATGGGCTCGGCGCTGATCCCGCTGATGAAGAAGGAAGGCATCGACGCCGACTACGCCGTCAACGTCACCACCTATTCGTCGCTGGTCGGCGCCGTCATGCCCACCAGCCACAACATGATCATCTACTCGCTGGCCGCCGGCGGCATCGTGTCGATGAATTCGCTGATCATGGCCGGCGCCGTGCCGGCGGTGATCCTGTCGATCGCCAACCTGCTGACCGCCTACTTCGTCGCCCGTGCCCGCAACTACCCGCGCGGCCAGTTCCCCGGCTGGCACGAGGTGGCCCTGTCGCTGGCCGTCGCCTTGCCCGGCCTGTTCATCATGGTGATCATCGTCGGCGGCATCCTGTCCGGCGTGTTCACCGCCGCCGAAGCCGGCGCCGTGGCGGCCCTCTATGCCCTGCTCCTCACGGTTTTCGTCTACCGCAGCCTGAGCTGGCAGCATTTCCTCAAGGCGGCGGCCAAGGCCTCCAAGACCACCGGCATCGTGCTGCTGCTGGTCGGCATCTCCACGATGTTCGGCTATCTGATGAGCATCTACGGCGTGGCCGAGCTGGCCGGCCAGTTCCTGAGCTCGATCAGCACGACGCCATGGGTCGTCTTCATCCTGGTCGACATCGCGCTGTTCGTATTCGGCATCTTCCTCGACATGGCCGCCCACATCCTGGTCTGCACGCCGATCTTCCTGCCGATCGTCGTCCAGTACGGCATGGACCCGGTGCAGTTCGGCATCATCGTGCTGCTCAACTGCACCATCGGCCTCAACACGCCGCCGGTCGGCGCCGCCTTCTACCTCGGCTGCGCCATCGGCGAGGTGTCGGTGAGCAAGGTGGTCAGGTCGATCTGGCCGTTCATGGCCGCCTTGTGGGTGACGCTGCTGATCGTCACGCTGGTGCCTGAGACGTCGATGTTCGTGCACGATCTCCTGAAGTAACCGGCGGAAGCCATCCGCCCGGTTCATGCAGAGCGGCCGCCTCCCTCGGGGAAGCGGCCGTTGTCGTTTCTGGTCAGGCGTGTGGTAGCGGCGGGTCTGGCCGGCGAAAAGCCGGCATGCGCCTCAGCGGCCGTTGAACTCCGGCAGGTGGTTGATGAAATAGGCCGGCAGCTTGAGGCTCATCACCTCGGCCATCGGCAGCACGCCTTCGAGATGCTCGCGCATCAGCCGCGTCGCCGCCTCCGCGTCCTTGGCGATCACCGCCTCGGAGATGCGACGGTGCTCGGCCACCACGTTTTCCATGCGCCCGGGCACCGCCAGCGTCAGCCGACGGTAGCGGTCGATCTGCGTCTTGGCCTGCTGGATCAGCCGCCAGAAGATCGGCACGCCGGAAATGTTGGCCAGCGTCTCGTGGAAGCGCTCGTCCTGGGCATGAAAGGCGCTGTCGTCCTGGCTGGCGACGCTGGCCTCCTGCTCGGCGATCAGCGCCCGCAGTTCCGCCACGCCGTCGTCGGTGATCAGCCGGCAGGCCCGCTCGACGACGGCGAGCTCCAGCACGGCGCGCGCCAGCATCGCCTCGTTGAGCTGGTCGAGCGGAATGCGGGCGACGAAGGTGCCGACGCGCCGGAAGATCTCGATCAGGCCCTCCTCGGCGAGGCGTTGCACCGCCTCATGCACCGGCGTGCGGCTGGTGCCGTGGACCTCCGCGATGTCGCGCTCGATGATCCGTTCGCCGGGGCGCATCTGCATCGACACGATGCGTTGCCTGAGATCGAGATAGACGCGGCGCGAGGCGCTCATGGCCGGCTGATCGCCGGCATTCGTCTTGGATTGGGCAGCGTTGTCCATGACAATCCAGTTTCGCGACGGAATAATGGTTCTCGGCAACGCTATCACAGACCCGACGCTTTTCTGAAGTCCCAACAATGCCATGCGGGCCGCCGCGGCACACCGTACCCGGAGCGGCGGCCCGGAGATGGCCGGGCCGCCGCTCCAAATTTTCGCTTGCGCATCGGTCCGGTGCTCTAGAAGCCAAAATAGCCTTTGGCGTTCTCGTAGGCGACGCCGCGCACGATGGTGGCCAGCGCCTCGGCGTCGGAGGTGAACTCGCCCGCCTCGACCCATTCGCCGAGCTGGCGGCACAGCAAGCGGCGGAAGTAGTCGTGGCGCGGATAGGAGGCGAAGGAGCGCGAATCCGTCACCATGCCGACGAAGGTTCCGAGCGCCGAATGGTTGGCGAGCGTGCGGATCTGTTCGAGGTTGCCGTCGAGGTGATCGTTGAACCACCAGGCCGGCCCGAACTGCAGCTTGCCGGGCACCGAACCGCCCTGGAAGCAGCCGATCAGCGTCGACAGCACCTCGTTCATGCCGCGATTGAGGCAGAACAGCATGGTTTTCGGCAATCGTCCGTCGGCGTCCAGCCGGTCGAGCAGCGAGGCAAGGCCGGCCGAACTCGATAGGTCGGACACCGAATCGTAGCCGGTGTCCGGGCCGAGCGCCCGCATCTGCCGGCTGTTGTTGTTGCGCTGGGCGCCGATATGCAGGCACATGGTCCAGCCGTATTCGGCGTAGATGCCGCCGAGCCTCTCCAGGAGGCCGGACAGGTAGACCCCCTCCTCGGACGGCGTCAGGCTGGCGCCGCCGAGCCGCTTGGCGAACAGAGCCTGCAGCGTCGCGGCCACCACCGGACCGACCGGCAGGGCGGTGTCGACGGCGTGATCGGAGACGCGGCCGCCGCGCGCGTGGAAGAAGCCGACGCGGGACCTCAGCGCCGCGACCAGCGCTTCGAAGTCGGTGATGGCGATGCCCGACACGCCCGCCAGTCTGCCGAGGTAGTCGCCGAAGGCGGCGGCATTGATGCGCATGGCTGCATCCGGCCGGTAGGCGGGCAGCACCCGGGTGGTGAGCGGGCTGTCGGCGATGACGGCGTGCAGATCCAGCGCGTCGGCCGGATCGTCGGTGGTGCAGGCGACCTCGACCCTGGCCTGCTCGAGCAGCGCCCAGGTGTCGAGCTTGTCGAGGGCGGCGTTGGCCGCCTCCCAGATGGCCGGCGCAGTGCGGGCGTTGATGTCGAGATCGATGCCGAACAGCCGCTTCAGCTCGAGGTGGCTCCAGTGATAGATCGGATTGCCGGCCAGGAGCGGCATGATCCGGCAATAGGCATCGAACTTGTCCCGGTCGGCGGCCGCGCCGGTGATCAGCTCTTCGGAAATGCCCGCCGTCCGCATCTGGCGCCATTTGTAGTGGTCGCCGGCCAGCCAGAGCTCGCCGATATTGCGGAAGCGCTTGCGCTCGGCGATTTCGCGCGGCGGCAAGTGGGAATGGTAGTCGACGATCGGCAGATCGGCAGCCACGTCGAAGTACAGCTTCTCGGCGGTCCTGGTGGTCAGCAGGAATGTTTCGGTAACGAATGACGGCATGCCCCTACCTCCTGTCGCATATCTCTTGAACCCAACGGCTCCGTGGCAGGTGGCGTGCCCCGGACCGGACAGGCCGATGACCGTTACGCCGCCGCCCGGGTGTCGCCGCCGCGTCCATCTAATATATTACGTGATATATCAAAATCGGCTTGAAAGCGAAGCAAGATTTTCCGTCCGGTAGTTTTACCTATCGGACGCGACAGGCACGTAAATGCGCGCGGAGGCGAGCGTCACGGTTTCGCTTTTGCGGGACCGTGACAGTTGCTGAGGATCGAGGATACCGCCGCGTTCACCAGATGAATTTATATGGCATGAGCTTCCTGAGCGACTTGAGGCGCCGTCCGAAGTGTCGGCAGAGCGAGGCCGTCGGCTCGTTGCCGTATTTGTCGCAGAACGCCTGCGAACTACCGACGTCGATGCGGGCCGGATCGCCGACCGGCCGTTCGATGGTCTCGATGCCGAATTCGGCTGCCTCAAGCGGCACAGCTCGACCGCCCTCCCACCCCAATATCCGTCACAGCATGGCCCTGAGCGTCTCGAGCCGGTCGGCGTCGGCCGCCGGCTTGTCGGCTCGGATGCGCGAGATGCGGGGAAAGCGCATGGCGACGCCGGAGCGGTGACGCTGCGAGACGTTCAGCCCCTCGAACGCCACCTCGACCACCAGCTTCGGCGCCAGTTGGCGCACGGGGCCGAAGCGCTGGACGGTGTTCCTGCGCACGAACCGGTCCAGTTCGCGCAGTTCCTCGTCGGTGAAGCCGAAATAGGCCTTGCCGACCGGGACCAGCTCTTCGCCCTCCCACAGCCCGAAGGTGAAATCGCTGTAGAAACCGGAACGTTTCCCATGCCCGGACTGCGCGTAGAGCAGCACCGCGTCGATCACCATCGGATCGCGTTTCCATTTGAACCAGGGGCCGCGCGGACGACCGGCGATATAGGGCGTGTCGAGGCGCTTGATCATCACCCCCTCGATCACCGGGGCGTGGGGCGCGGCGCGCAGCCGGGCGAGCTCCTCCCAGGTTTCGAAGGGCAGAAGCGGCGACAAGCCTATCCGGGGGCTGTCGAAAGGCGCGGCTTCGAGGCGGGCGCGCCGGCTGGAAAGCGGCAGCGGGCGCAGGTCCTCGCCCCGCCAGGCCAGGATATCGTAGAGTATCAGCGCCGCCGGGTGGCTTTGCAGCAGGACGCGGCCTACCGATTTGCGGCCAAGCCGCTTTTGAAGGTCGGCGAAGGGGGCGATCTCCGCGCCGCGGCGGACCAGCAATTCGCCGTCCACCGCGCCCTCGAAGGTCATGGCCTCGATGATATCGGGAAAGGCCGCGCCGATCTCCTCTCCGGTGCGGGAATAAAGTCTGCGCATTCCATCCTCGGCAACCGCCTGGACGCGGATACCGTCCCATTTCCACTCGGCAATATGCCGGGTGGGGTCGAGCGGCGCGAGTTCTTCCGCCGTGATCGGCGTCGACAGCATCACCGGGCGAAACGGCGCGGATGCCGGGGCAGGGGAGGGGCCGCCCGCGAGCCAGGTGAACAGCGGCAGGAAAGGGGCGGCCTGCCCGTGCCAGATCTCCTCGATCTCTTCGCTGCCGCGCAGAGTGCCCATCGCCAGCGCCGTGTGGGCGAGCCGCACCGAGACGCCGACCCTGAGATTGCCCGTTGCCAGTTTCAGGAACGCCAGCCGCTCGGGAGCCGTCAGCCGGTCCAGAAGGTCGGCGATCACGCCGGGCAGCGACAACTTGCCGGTCTCGCGCAGCAACAGGACAGCCTGCGAAAGAGAAACCTCCGTGCTGACCTCCGCGTCGGTTGGCCAGATCAGCGCGATGGTCTCGGCCAGGTCGCCGACGAAATCATAGGACAGACGGAAAAGCTGCTCGTCCACCCGCTCGGAGGCCAGCCGTTTCAGGAGCGAGGGCGAGACCTGCCTGAGATCCAGCGTGCCGGTTAGCACGGCCAGGGCATAGCCACGATCCGGATCTGGCGTGGTCTGGAAATAATGCGAGAGGATGGTGAGCTTGGCGTTGCGGGCGGGCGTGAAGGCCAGACGCTCCAGGAGGCGGGCAAAGGCTTTCATTCCGGCTCGTCCTCATAGCCGATCAGCCGCAGCGGACGGGAGGGGATGCCCTCGATTTCGCACCACCGCGTCAGGCCGTCCTCGGCGCCATGGGTGATCCAGACCTCCCGCGGAGCCAGTTCGCGGATGGTGGCGGTCAGTTGCGGCCAGTCGACGTGGTCGCTGATCACCAGCGGCAGTTCGACGCCGCGCTGGCGGGCGTGGGCGCGGACGGTCATCCAGCCCGAGGCGTAGGAGAGGACGGGATCCCGGAAGCGCTGCACCCATGGCGAGGCGAAGGCCGAGGGCGGCGCAATTATCAACTGCGCCTCGCCGGGGTCGCTCGCCGCCACCAGCGGGCCGAGGTCGATCCCTTGGTCGACATGATAGTCGCAGAGGCGTTTCAGCGCGCCGTGGATGGCAATGGGGCCATGATGGCCGGCCGCCCGTGCCAGCGCGATCACCCGCTGCGCCTTGCCGAGCGCATAGGCGCCGACCAGATGCGGGCGGTTCGGAAACTCGGCGATGCTGGCAATCAGCCGTCCGGCCTCCGTCAGGGGATTGGGATGACGAAAGATCGGCAGACCGAAGGTCGCCTCGGTGATGAAGATGTCGCAGGCAACCGGCTCCCAGGGCAGGCAGACCGGGTTCGGCGTGCGACAGTAATCGCCCGAGATCAGGATGCGCGGGCCATCATCCGGGTTGATCAGGATCTGGCTCGATCCGAGCACGTGGCCGGCCGGATGGAAGCTGGCCGTCACGCCGCCGATCCGGACCGGCCCCTCGGCGATCTGGCGGCTGGCGGCGAAATCCTCGCCATATCGGATCGCCATGATGTCGAGCGTCTGGCGGGTGGCCATCACCGCGCCATGGCCGGGACGGGCGTGATCGGAATGGCCGTGGGTGACCATTGCGCGCGGAACCGGACGGAGGGGGTCGATGTAGAAATCCCCCGGCGCGCAGTAGAGCCCGGCCTCGGTGGGATAGATGACGTCCTCCGCCCTCAGCGTCATGCCGGACCCCGCGGCCCGGCCTCGCGCGTCCAATATCGGCGTTCCGCCATCCCGGGCAGGTCTTTGTCGCGAGCCGGCGTGTCGGCCCGGTCGCGCATCGGGGATTTGCGCACCATCAGTCCTGCCTTTCGGTGGGATCGGCACACTTGCGGCCTGGCCGTCCGGCCCTGCGGCCCGCAGGACAGCGATGCGGGTCGCCGAGGCCGGAAAGGGGAGGGCTCCCCCGTCCGGCCGGAGGTCAGCGGCGACGATCGAAGAAAATTCCACCAAGCACGAGACCCGCCGCGAGACCGAGAAGGCCCACGGTCGACAGGATGGTCGCGGCGGTGCCGGGATTGTCGCGCATCGCGCCGACCGCCACGTTGGCTTGCTCGCGGACTTGAGCGACCGCATGGCGGGCGCGGCCCTTGCCGTCCTCGAAAGCCTCCTGAGCGTCCTCCATCGCATCCGATGCCCGCGAGGACAGCAACTTGTTGATGTGCGACATTTCTTTCTTCAGATCGGCAATCTGCTTTTCCAGATTGGCGCGGATTTCATAGGCGGCATCAGCCATCGTGCGACTCCATTACCAGTGATCGGTTGCAAACGTGCGGCAAGCGAAAAGGTTCCCCCCAACGGACGCTGCCGGTTCATTCCCGGCCGAGGCCGGCAGCCTGCGCCGCCGAGCTGATGTCGAGCATCAGATCTTTGCGAGCCTTTGCCTGCCTCGTCCTATCCGGCAGGCGAACGATGTAGGCCGGGTGCCAGGTGATCAGAACCGGTCGTCCATGCAATCCCGTCTCGATCTGTCCCCGCCGGGAACCGAGCGGTGCGTCGTTCCCCGTCAGGGCGAAAGCGGCCGAGGCCCCGAGCGCTACCACGAGTTGCGGCCGGACGAGGGCCAGCTCCAGGTCCAGCCACCGGCGGCAATGCTCGATCTCCTGCCGCGCGGGGTTCCGGTGAAGGCGCTGCTTGCCACGCGGCGCGAACTTGAAATGCTTCACCGCGTTGGTGAGCCAGACCTCAGCGGGGTCGATCCCGGCCTCCGCCATGACGGCGCGCAGAAGCTGGCCGGCGGGGCCGACAAACGGGCGCCCCTCGAGATCTTCGCGGTCTCCGGGTTGTTCTCCGACCATCATCAGGCGGGCGGTGGCGGAGCCCTCGCCCCAGACGGTTTGGGTGGCGGTCTCGCACAACCCGCAGCGCCGGCAGTGCAGTGCGGCCGCGCGCGCCTCGTCCAGCGTCTCGGGAAGGACGGGGGCGACCGGCATCGCGGCGCGGTAGCGGGTGGAAACCGCTGCGGCGCCGGGGCGCGGTGCCGTGGCTGCCGCCTCGCGCATCCGCGCCACCCGCTCCTCGGCATCCTTGAGCATGTCGGGGATCAGCCGCGTTTCGGGCAGGTTCTTCCAGTATCTCTTCGGCATCTCGGAGCGCATCGCATCCAGCTTGATGCGAGCCGGATTGAAGATATTGGCGAAATAGGTGGCCCAGAGCGTCTCCGAAGCGTCCTCGGGAAGGTCTGGGCGCGTGCCGCCGGGGAGGAAGCCGAGGGCGCCCGCCTCGAAACGCGCGGTCAGGTGCGGCGTCGCGATCATCCAGTCCATATCGGCAAAGCGTTTCGCGAAAAACCGGCTGCCGGGCTCCAGCGTGTTGTGTTCGGGCTCGAACCAGGCGGCGAAGCGGCGCCTGCCCGTGGCGGGCAGCTCGCGGAACCGCACGAAGGCGTGCATCTTGTGAATATCGCGCCCGACGGCTTTCGCCATCAGGTTCAGCCGCCGCCCCAGCGGATCGGCCGGCGACAGCAGATCGCCCTCGCGGCGGTCGATTTGCCAGAGCGCCTGATAGAGCAGGGCCAGCCGTTCGGGCGCGCAATGCCAGATCACCGACATGGCGAGCTTCAGGAAGGACCGCGGCACCCGCGCGCGATGGGGCCCGGGCGCATCGGGCAGGGGGTCTGCGGCAAACAAGCCGCCCGTACCGGCCCAGTCCAGCTCACCGGGCGGGATGCGGTGACTGATCGCGATGCGGGCCGCCTCGCGCCAGGCATCGAACATGCCCTGTTCCGGCAGGGTGACGCCGTAGCTCATATCAAGGATAGCTGTTGCGGAGGCGGTGCGAAACGGGCGCGCAGGTCGGCGCTGTCGGTCAGCCCGCCGGGCGACCAGCCCGGCAGGGAGATGAACGGCCGCGCCTTTTTGATCAGCGCGCCCATCCGGACAAGATCCTCGTAGCGCAAGGCCCGGGTGCGGCGCGCGGCGATGATGCGGTCGACGGTGCGGGTGCCGAAGCCGGGCACGCGCAGCAGCATGTCCTTGGCGGCGCGGTTCACGTCCAGCGGGAAAAGCCCGCGATGCTGCAGGGCCCAGGCGAGCTTTGGGTCGATCTCCAGATCGAGATGGCCCGCCTTGGCGCCGGTTGCGATCTCGTCGGCGGTGAAGCCGTAGAAGCGCAGCAGCCAGTCCGCCTGATAAAGCCGGTGTTCGCGCAGCAAAGGCGGCTGGATCAGCGGCAGCGCCGATGAGGCATCGGGGATCGGCGAGAAGGCCGAATAATAGACGCGGCGAAGTTTGTAGCCCGTGTAAAGCCGGGTCGAGCTTTGCAGGATCGTCACATCGTCCGTGCCGTCGGCGCCGATGATCATCTGGGTGCTCTGGCCCGCGGGGGCGAAGCGGGGCGGGCGCCTGCCGGTGAATGTCCGATCCGTCGCGGCCTCTCCTTCCAGCCGTACCTGGGCCATCGCGGCGCGGATGGTCTCCGGGCGCTTTTCGGGGGCAAGCCGGCGGACGCTGGCATCCTGCGGCAGTTCGACGTTGATCGAAAGGCGGTCGGCGTAGAGTCCGGCCTCGCGGATCAGATCGGGGCCGGCGTCGGGGATGGTCTTGAGGTGGACATAACCCTTGAAGCCGTGGTCCTGCCGCAAGGTCCGGGCAATGCGGACCATGTCCGCCATGGTCCGGTCGGGCGAGCGGATGACGCCCGAGGAGAGGAACAGCCCCTCGATATAGTTGCGCCGGTAGAATTCCAGCGTCAGCGTGACGACCTCGTCGACCGAGAACCGCGCACGCTCGACATTCGAGGACACCCTGTTGATGCAATAGGCGCAGTCGAAGATGCAGAAATTGGTCATCAGAATCTTCAAGAGGCTGATGCAGCGCCCGTCCGGCGTATAGGCATGGCAGATGCCGCTGCCGCCGGAAGAGCCGAGACCGCCCTTGCGCGCATCCCGCCTTTCGCCGCCGGAGGAAGCGCAGGAGGCATCGTATTTCGCCGCGTCCGAGAGAATCGCCAGCTTGTCCTGGAGGGTTCTTGCCATGTGCGACAGGATATATGTTCATGATTTGTTCGTCAATTCGGCAGCCCCCGGACAGGCGAAAATATGAGGGGCGGCCGGAGGCCCGCAAGCGGCGGATCACGGGCGCCAGCATCGGGATGTTGAATGGAGGACATCTGAAGACCCTTTCGGCGAGGAAACTTCCCTTCATCCCGCTCTCACCCAAATTGTCGTCTACGGTGGCTTGTCGATCACGGTCATCCCGGAGTGGATCGCATGTTGCTGCGAACGATGGTTGTTGTCCTTTCGCTCCTTTCCACGCCGGCAATGGCGGAGGAATCCTTTCGTCCGGCGCTGGAAGGGGCGCTCGACCGCGCCGAGGCGCTCGCCCCGCTCCAGACGGTCCTCATCGCCCATGACGGGACTGTCGTCGCCGAACGCGGCTATCGCGGCCATTCGCCCGGCACGCCCACCAGCATCATGTCGGCCTCGAAATCGGTGATCTCGGCCCTCGTCGGCATCGCCATCGACAAAGGCGTGCTGGAAGGCACCGACCAGTTGATTGCGCCGATACTCGCAAATGATCTGCCGGCCGATGCCGATCCACGGCTGGCCCGCATCACCGTCGGCAATCTCCTGTCGATGCAGGCCGGTCTCGGCTCCACGTCGGGCCCGCGATATGGAGCGTGGATCGAGAGCGCGAACTGGGTGCGTTTCGCGCTCGCCCAACCCTTCGAGGACGATCCGGGCGGCCGGATGATCTATTCCACCGGCTCGACGCACCTGCTGTCGGCGATCCTGACCCGCCGGTCCGGCCGCTCGACGCTGGCGCTGGCGCGCGACTGGCTGGGGCCGCTGAAGGGGTTTTCCATCGCCGGCTGGGATCGCGATCCCCAAGGCATTTACGTCGGCGGCAATCTCATGTCGATGACACCGAGGTCGCTTCTGGCCTTTGGCGAACTCTATCGCACCGGAGGGTTGACGCCGGACGGTCGGCGCCTGATCCCGCAGGACTGGATCGAACGATCCTGGGAAAGCCGCACCAGCTCCCGATATACCGGCGACGGATATGGCTATGGCTGGTTCTCGGCGCGGATCGCTGGCCAGGACGTCAAGTATGGCTGGGGATACGGCGGACAGATGGTCTACGTCGTCCCCGCGCTGGGGCTGACGGTCGTCATGACGTCCGACGTTGGCTCCCCGTCAAGCCGAACGGGGCACCGGGACGATCTGCACGCCCTGCTGGGCGAAATAATCGGTATCGTGGCCGATGCGGGGACGGCGTCCGCACCACGGGAGACAAACTAGGATTGGCGCTTCGTTTGGCGACGATTACTCCGTTGCCCGATAGAGTTCGGCGGCGGCCTCCTTCAACGCCTGCCGGCTATCCGGCCTGAAATACATCATGTGGCCGCCTTCCAGGACGTCCAGCCGGATGGGCTTCGCGTCCGGAATGGCCTCCACCTGCCCCACGAGATAGCGCGACGTCATGTAGGGCGTCACCAGGTCGGTATAGCCATTGACGATGAGGACGCCCATGGCCGGATTGAGGCTCCGCGCCCGCTGGAGATCGTCCATCACGCCGGCATAGCCCTGGCGCGACGGGCCGGTCCCGTACTCCCAGTTGCGGCTGATCTCTTCGTTCAGCAGGCGGTAGGACATGTCCGTGCGGAAGTTCAGTTCGTCGCGCGCATAGGCCACGAAGGCCGACGTCAGCACCGGCACGCTGCGGTCGAGTATCGGATCGGGCCCCGAAACTCTCGGGCTGCGCGGCGCCATGTCGGCGGTTTCTATCATGCCGTCATACGGGCTCAGGACATTTCCCCGCGCGCGTGCGAATTCCTTGATGAAAAGTCCCGTGGTCACGCGCCCGAAATTGCGCTGCACGAGGTCGAGCGGCAGGCCGGTGATCTCGGCCACGCGCGCGCTTGCCGTCCGTCCGCCCGGCTCGAGGCCGCTGGCGAGGGCGACGAGATAGTCGCCGAGCGCGAAGCGCTCCACCTCGGCCAGGCGGTCCCGCAGGGCCGGGCCGGTGACGCCGTCGCGCCGCAGGCGCACCGCCGCGAGCGAGGGAAGCTCGAGCGCCAGGTGGAGCGGATCGAACTGGTCGGGCCGCACCAGCATGAATTCCAGCGCCGGCGAGATCAGGACGATCCCGCTCGGGCTGATGCCGACGTCCTGCTGGAGGGTTCTGGCAAGCAAGGCCGCCCGAAATCCGCCATAGCTCTCGCCGGCAAGAAAGACCGGCGACCGGCTGCGCCCCGCCTGGGCGAGATAGAGCCGGATGAACGCCCCCAACGAGGCCGCATCCTGATCGACGCCCCAGAAGCTGCGCGTTTCCTGGCCGGGCGCCTCGCGGCTGTAGCCGGTGCCGACCGGGTCGACGAACACGAGGTCGGTCATGTCGAGCCAGGTGCCGGGATTGTCGATGAGCGTCTGCGGCGACGGGAGGAAACGCCCGTCGGCGGCCGTCGCGATCACCCGCGGACCGAGCGCGCCGAGATGGAGATAGGCGGACGCCGCGCCCGGACCGCCGTTGAAGACGAAGGTTACGGGACGCTGCGCCTCCGCCTTCGGAGCCCCATCGGCCTGAAGGGTGTAGGCGACGTAGAAGACTTCCGCCGTGATGTCGGCATTGCCCGCCAGCAGCGAGAGCGTGCCGGCCCGGGCCTGATAGCGGAGCGTGCGCCCGTCGACATCGATCGAATGCCCGGTCGTCTGCGGCGCGGGCAGAAGGGACAGGATCCCACCGGTTGGCGCCGGCCGCTCGGGCGTTTCGGCCCGGGGAGCGCCGGGAACGCTTGCGAGCACCGCCAGCGCGACGATGATGGCTTTCAGCAGCGGCTGCATCGGGCCTCCTGTGCGAGGATGTGTTGGTCACGCTTTCAGGATGAGGAATGCGCAGCCGATGGGCAACCCGTCGTTCGGCGGATGTCGCGCCGAGCTACCAGATTCAACTGATCCTGACCCTATGGCCAAGGATTTTCGCGGGGCGCTCTCGACGCTGCCCTGCTGCCGGTCGAGGCGCGACCCTAGAGCATTTCCGGCGAAAACAGGTTCGCCGGAAATGCTCTATCTCTTTGATTAGGCGCAATTTCGGACGCAAAATCGGTTCCCATTTTTGCTGAAATTTGCTCTAGTCGATGAACTGGTCGAGCTCGAAATCGAGGCCGCTGTTGGCGCTTTGCCAGCCCAGCTTGCCGGAGACCTCGCTTGCGGCGGCCGTCACGTGGCGGGCCAGCTCGCGGATGGCCTCGTCGCCGACCCGGCTCGCCAGCGACGACACCGACAGGCCGGCGACGACCTCGCCCGACCGGTCGCGGATGGGCGCCGCGACGCAGAACAGGCCCTCCTCGTATTCCTGGTCGTCGGTCGCCCAGCCGTTGGCGCGCACCGCATCGAGGTCGGCCAGAAAGATGTCCCTGTCGGTCGTCGTGTGGACGGTGAAGCTGGCGAGCGGCCCGTCGCCGATCGCCTGTGCGAGGGCGTCGTCCCAAAGCCAGGCGACCAGCACCTTGCCGATGGCGGTGGCGTGCAAGGGAAGCTGCCGCCCCAGACGAAGCAGGAGGCGCATGGTGCCGCCGGTTTCGAACTGCTCGATGTAGATGGCGCTCTGGCCATCGCGGACGCCGAGGTTGACCGGCAGGCGGGTGTCCTCGGCGAGCGCCCGCATGGAGGGCAGCGCGACGCGGTCGAGCCGGCGGGCCCGGACCGCGCTCGAGCCGATGACGAAGGCCTTCATGCCGACGGAGAACAGGCCGGTCTCCTCGTCATAGTCGACGAGGCCGCGCCCCTTCAGCGTTTCGAGAAGACGGGAGGCGGTGGTGGGCGAGATGCCGACGCCGCGCGCCAACTGGCTGAGCGTGGCCTGGCGCGCGTCACCCAGGAGTTCGAGCAGCGCCAGGCCCCGATCGAGCGTGCGGGTGACCCCGACGTCCTCGCGGGTGCGCGTGCGGCCACGGCGCGGCGCGGTCATCTTGCGCTTTTCCGGTGGCCGGCGGCTCGTTCGCCGAGGCCGCCGGCCCAGGCGACGATACGGCCGGAAACCGCCGTCTCGATGCCGGTATAGAGATAGTTGCCGCCGGTCAGGATCGCCGTCTGGAAGCTCGGCGCCGTGATGGCATTGCGGCGCATCGAGCCGAAAAAGCCCTGGATCGAGTCCTCGCTTCGTCCCTCGGCGTCGCCGAACCAGGCGAGGATCGGCACGTCGATCCGCGACAGCGCCGGCGGAATGCCGCCGCTGCCGTAAAGCTCCCGGTGCACGCGGGCGCGCATCGCGTAGGTCTCGGCGCTGATGGTGTTGGGCGCCATGCCGGGACGGGTGCCCCAGGGCAGCAGGTGCCAGCCGTTTCCCGCCGCCGTCAGGCGGGCGGCTTCCTCGACCAGCGTCGGATCGAGCTGGTCGCGGACCAGCGAGGCCGAGGAGGCGCAGACCACGCCGTCGACGCCGTCGGTTCCGCTTTGCGCCAGCGCATAGACGATCTTCGCCGCTCCCCAGCCGTGCCCGACCATGACGACGCGGCGGCGCCCCAGCGCGCGTGCCCGGCGGAGCCAGGGGCCGATGTCGCTGGGCGCCTCGACGAGATATTCCCAGGCCGATCCGGCGAGCTTGGTGCGGCCGTCCGGGCCGCGCAGCCAGGCGCCGAAGTTGTGCCCGCGCGTCTCCACCGAAAGGAAGCTCGCGCCGAGCCGGGCGGCCGCCCGGCCGATGGCCGCATATTCGGGTTCGGCGAAGCCGAGGCTGACGCCGTGAACCCAGACGATGGCGAGGTCGGCGGCCCGATTTTCCGATTCGAACAGACATCCGGCCAGGGCGTAGCCGTCGTCCGAAATCACATGGATCAGCTTCTCAAGAACAGGCTGTTCGCCATTCGCCGGTCGCATCGAAAAAACAACTCCAATTCGTCGCTTAAGGGGCATGAAAAATCACGTAATTTATCATCTAGTGGGTATTATCTTCATCTATTGACAAAATCAATACGCGATCGTCAGTCTAGCTCCTCGAACGAGCTTTCGAGGTCCCCCAGTGAAAATCACCCGCATCGTTTCAGAGTATTATTCGTGGCCCCGTCCGGTGCCGATCTCCAACGGCGTCCACACCTGGACCGACGTGCGGCGGGCCGTCGTCAAGATCGAGACCGACGAGGGCGTCACCGGCATCGGCCTGGGCGGAGCGGCGGCCGGCGAGCGGCAGTTCCGCGACGCCTTCGCCCAGAAGCTGATCGGCCAGGACCCGCTGCTCACCGAAAGGATCTGGGCCGACCTCTGGAGCCCCAAGCTCTACGGCCGCCGCGGCTACGAGACGCGGGCGCTGTCGTCGCTCGATTTCGCCCTGTGGGACATCAAGGGCAAGGTGGCCGGCCTGCCGCTCTACAAGCTGCTGGGCGGCGTGAAGAACCGCATTCCGAGCTACGTGGCGGGCGGCTACTACGCTCCCGACAAGACGATCCGCGATTTGCAGGCGGAGATGGAGAGCTACGTCGCGCGTGGCGCCAGGGCCGTCAAGATGAAGGTCGGCGCCGTGCCGCTCGGCGAAGACGTGGCGCGCGTCAAGGCGGTTCGCGAGGCGATCGGGCCGGACATCCGCCTGATGGTCGACGTCAACTGCGCCTACCGCTATTACGAGGCCATCCAGTTCGCCCGCCGCGTCGAGCCCTATGACGTGTTCTGGATCGAGGAGCCGGTCCAGCCGGACGACTACGAGGGCTTCGTCAAGATCAGCCGCTCGACGTCGATCGCGCTCGCCGCCGGCGAGAACGAGTACACCAAGCACGGCTTCCGAGACCTGATCGCCACGCAGGCCGTGGCCATCCTGCAGCCCGACGCCCGCTGGATGGGCGGCGTCACCGAGTTCATCAAGGTCGCCCATCTCGCCGAGGCGCACGGGCTCGACATCGCCGCCCACGGCGACCAGCAGGCCCATCTGCACCTGTTGGGCGCCATTCCGAACGCCCTCTATCTCGAATACTACCCGGCCGAGTTCGACCCGCTGCATGGCCAGGTCTACCTCGAGACCCCCAAGATCCAGCCCGACGGGTCGGTGGAGCTGCTCGAGACGCCGGGTATCGGCCTTGCGCCCAATGAAGAAGCGATCGGCCGCTATCGCGTCGCGCTTTGAGGCCGCCGGAGACTTGACCCTCCTCCCCAGAATCCGAAGGAGACCAGCCATGAATGCCACATTCGAGCCAGCAGCAACGGCTTCCGGCGCCAAGCCGAGCCGCCGCAGCGTGATCAAGGGGCTGGCGGGCGCCGCCGTCGGCGCCGTCGCCCTGGCCGCGCCGCGGATCGCCCGGGCGGCCGAGCCCATCCGCTTCCTGCACGACGAGACCGACCCGCCGACCATCGAGTTCTTCAACAAGGCGATCGCCGCCTTCGAGGCGGACAACCCCGGCCTCAAGATCGAGATGGAGGCGGTCGGCAGCGCCGGGCGGCTTCAGAAGGTCACGGCGATGCTGAACGCCCACACCATGCCGGAGATCTTCAAGATCCTGCCGGAGGAGCGCTTCAGCTTCGGTCGCCAGGGCTTCCTCGAACCGCTCGACGACGTCATCAACGCGATCGGCGTCGACCAGTATCCCGACCGGATGATCGCGCCGATCGACGGCAAGCGCTATTCGATCCCCTATACGATCGGCCATTCGAGCGTCTTCTGGTATCGCCAGGATCTGCTGGAAGCCGCCGGCGTCGAATTGCCCAGGACCTGGGACGAGTATATCGCCACCGCGGCCAAGCTCACCACGGGCGACCAATTCGGCACCGTGTTCCCGGCCAACAAGAACCGGGTGACCTCGCTGTTCTTCTCGCAATATTACTGGTCGGCCGGCGGCACCTATTTCGACAAGGATCTCAACCTGGTGTTCGGCGGCGATGCCGCCGTCGCGGCGCTGGACTTCCAGAAGCGGCTGTTCGCCTCCGTTCCGCCCGGCGTGGTCAACTACGTCAACAACGACCTCGTCAACGCCTACCTGACCGAGAAGGTGGCCCTGGTCAGTTGGGCCGGCCGCCTCGTGTCGACGGCCGCCGCCAACAAGCCCGACCTCGTCACGCGCACCCGCGCCGGCAAGCGGCCGGCCGGACCGGCCGGCGTCGGCGTCGGCTTCGCCAACCCCAACAACCTCGCGCTCGCCTCCGAGGCGGTCGGCGCGCGCAACGTCGGGGCCGCCAAGGAATTCCTGCAATATATCCTGACCGGCGACCGGGCGGTGGATTTCGCGCTGACCGCCTATCCCCACCTCATCCCGCCGACCGCCGCCGTCCGCTCCGATCCGCGCCTCTTGGCCGGCACGCCGGCGCTCGCCGGCCGGAACGACCTCGCCGAAGCGAGCTTCGACATCTCCGACACGCTCGACTTCGAATCCGAGGCCGGGGCGAAGATAGAGGGCGGCAAGGTCGAGCTCTCCGGCGTGACCAACCCCTACATCGGCGCGATCATCGCCAAGGACATTCCGGCCCAGATCGTTCAGCAGGTGCTGTTGCAGGACAAGGCGCCGGCCGACGCCGTCGCCTGGGGGCAAGCTCAGATGGAAAGCGCCCTGGCGGCCGCCCGCAAGGGCTGACGCCCGATCTCATTGAGGCGGCGCATTGCGTCGCGCGAACCAGTGCCCACGTCGCCCGAAAATGCACGAGGCCGAACAAGGACGGAACAGAGGAAGGCATGGCGCGGGTCGATATCGAAGGCATCGAGAAGCGGTTCAACGGTGAGGGTGGTGTCCACGGCGTGACGCTCTCGGTGCAGGACGGAGAATTCCTCGCCATCCTCGGACCATCGGGTTGCGGCAAGTCGACGCTGCTGCGGCTGATCGCCGGCCTGGAGCGGCCGACGGCCGGCCGGATCAGGCTCGGCGGCAGGGACGCCACCGGCTTGCATCCGAAGGACCGGGACATCGCCATGGTGTTCCAGAACTACGCCCTCTACCCGCATCTGACGCTGCGCGAGAACATCGCCTTCCCGCTCAAGGTCAAGCGGCTGCCGCGCCGGGCGATCGACACGCGGGTTGCCGAGGTGGCCGACATGGTGGGCATCGGCCACCTTCTCGGCCGCAAGCCCCGGCAGGTGTCCGGCGGCGAACGCCAGCGGGCGGCGCTGGCCCGCGCCCTGGTGCGCAAGCCGGCGCTGTTCCTGCTCGACGAGCCGCTCTCCAATCTCGACGCCAAGCTGCGCCAGGCCGCCCGCGAGGAGCTGAAGGCGCTGCAGCGCCGCACCGGTCTGACGGCGCTCTACGTCACGCACGACCAGGTGGAAGCCATGGGGCTCGGCGATCGCATCGTGGTGATGCAGGCCGGACGCATCCGCCAGATCGGCACGCCGGAGGAGGTCTACCGCTTTCCCGGCGACACCTTCGTCGCCACCTTCATCGGCACGCCGCCGATGAACATCGTCGACCACGGCGATCTCCTGGTGGGATTCCGTCCCGAGACCGTCATCGTCGGCGATGCCGCCGGTCCGGCGGTCGCCTTTCCGGTGGTGATCCGCCACGTCGAGTATCTCGGCAACGTCAACCTCGTCTATGCCGATGCCCGCGCCCCCGGCCAGCCGGTCCGGGTGGTCGCCGCGCTGCCGAGCCAGTCGGCGATGCCCTTCTCGCCCGGCCAGGAGACGAATTTTCGCGTCGACGCCGCCGACCTGCGCTTCTTCGACAAGGCCACCGGCCTTGCCGTCCGGGACGCCGGCGTGACGGCGCGTTTCGTGCAGGAGCGATCCGATGGCTGAACCGGTGACCGTCTACCCCGGCGACCGGCGGTTTGCCTATCTGGCGCTGGCGCCCTCGGTGGCGCTGGTGCTGATGCTGATCGCCGTGCCGACGGTGGCCATCTTCGCGCTCGCGGTCCAGGACGTGCCGCTCGGCCGCTATAGCGGCGACTTCGTCGGGCTTGCCAATTTCCGCCGCCTTTTCGCCGATGCCGATTTCTATGCGGCGCTCGGCAATACCTTCATCTGGATCGGCGGCAGCGTCGGCCTGGAGATGCTGTTCGGCACGGGCCTCGCGCTGCTGCTCAACCAGCGCTTTCCGCTGCGCTGGCTGGCGCGAACGATCCTGCTCGCGCCCTATCTGCTGCCGACCATCGTCGCCGTGCTGGTCTGGCGCTACATGTTCGACGACATCGTCGGCATCGTCAATCACATCGCCATAAGCGCCGGTCTGGTCGCGCGGCCGATCCAGTGGCTGACCAGCCCCCGCGTCGCGCTGCTGTCGGTGATCCTGATCGGCGTCTGGAAGTTCACGCCCTTCGTGGTCATCGCCATCCTCGGCATCCTGCAATCGATCCCCGGCGAGCAATACGACGCCGCCAAGCTCGACGGCGCCGGTCCGGTCCGGCGCTTCGTGACCATCACGCTGCCGCACATCCTGCCCGTCTTCGTGCTGACGGCGCTGCTGCGCACCATCTGGACGGCGCACAAGTTCGATCTCATCTATCTCCTGACCGGCGGCGGACCGATCAACGCCACCACCACGCTGCCGGTGCTGGTCTACGTCCGCGGCTTCCATGATTTCGACGCCGGCGGCGCCTCGGCCATCGCGCTGGTCATCCTGCTGCTGATCGCCCTGCTGCTCGTCCCCTATCTGCTCATCCACCGCTGGTCGGAGGCCCGCCAATGAGCCGCGCCTTCCGCCTTGGCGACGTCGCGTCGGATGGCCTGCTGCTGCGCGAGCTCAGCGGCAAGGCGCTCGTCTTCTTGACCGCCTTCGCCGCCGCGAGCGTCGTCGGCTTCCCCTTCATCTGGATGGTGCTCTGCTCGGTGAAGATGCCGGCCGAGCTCTACAATGCGCCGCCGGCTTTCCTGCCGGTCGATTTCACGCTGCGGAATTACGCCGACCTCTTCATCCAGACCGGCTTCCCGCGCTATTTCGCCAACAGCCTGATCGTCGCCGTGGGGTCCACGGCGCTGTCGCTGCTGTTCGGCGCCGTCGGCGGCTACGCCCTCGCGCGGTTCAACTTCTTCGGGCTCGCGATCTTCGCCGCCCTGTCGCTGCTCTGCTATATGCTGCCCGAGACGCTGGTGATCATCCCGCTCTACATGCTGGCGTCCTATGTCGGCCTGCAGGACACGCTTGTCAGCCTGATCGCCGCCAACACGGCCTTCACCCTGCCGTTTGCCCTGTGGTTCATGCGCGCCTACTTCCGCTCCGTCCCGGCCTCCTTCGAGGAAAGCGCCATGCTGGACGGCTGCACCCGCTTCGAAGCCTTCCGGCGGGTAACGCTGCCTATCGCGCTGCCGGGCGTCGCCTCGGTCGGCGTTTTCGCCTTCAACAACGCCTGGAACGAATTCCTGTTCGCGCTGGTGCTGACGTCCTCGGAACGAAACAAGACGCTGCCGCTCGGCCTTTCGACCTGGATCGGCCAGGACAGCATCTATTCGTGGGGCATGCTGCTGGCCGGCTCCACGCTGCTGACGCTGTTTTCCATGGCCGCCTATCTGCTTGCGCAGTCCGGGCTGATGCCGGGGATCGGCGAGGGCGGCACCAAGGGCTGACGGGCAGCGTCCTATACCGAACCGAACGGAGAGAAAAACCATGTTGGACTGGAAGCAATACCGCAAGGAGGTCATCGGCCGGGCCGGCGAACTCGCCGAACTCAACGAGGATCTCGTCAAGGGCTATCGGGCGCTGGCCGCCGCCTCGAACAACACCAGCCATCTCGACGCCAAGACCCGCGAGCTGATTGCCCTGGCGGTTGCGGTGACGACGCGGTGCGACGGCTGCATCGCCGCGCACGTGGAGGCGGCGATCAAGGCGGGCACGACGCGCGAGGAAATCTCCGAGGCGCTCGGCGTCGCCATTGCGCTCAACGCCGGCGCCGCCTTTGTCTATACCGCGCGGACGCTCGATGCCTATCAGGACCTGAGCGCCTCCTGAGGCGGCCGCCACCGCGTTGCAAGGCTCCGGTGTCCGGCCCTATCGCAACGAGACCAGATCGTCATGCGTCCCGACGGGCGCAGAGCGACGATCTGGCCTTTTCGGTCCCATGCTCTCATCGCCGAAACCCGCTCATCGGCAAGGTCGACCTGCCGTCGCGGGCTCGAGCGGCCGGTAGTCCACGTCGTAGCCGAAATAGCGCGGTCCCACGAGGTCGATGCCCTGGGGCGTGCGCCACAGCGGGTTGCAGGGGAGCGCCAGCACCTTGAGGCGCAGGCCGTAGCGGAGCGCGTCGGCGGTGACGGGATTGCCGCTCTCGGCTTCGAGCGCCGTGATCAGGTCGGGCGTCGTCACGACGATGTCGCCGTCGCGCTCGGCCACCAGGAACTCGTTCTGGAAATCGAGCCGGAAGTCGTGGCCCTTCCATTCGTCAACCCCCTCGAAGCGCGCCTTGCCGCGGGCGAAGCCGCCGACGGTGCGCCGTTCGATGTCCTTGATGCGGCCGTGGAAGATCACGCCGGCGCCGAGTTCGTCGACGATGGCCGCGACCGGATCGCGATGGCCGGCCCGCGCCTCGCGCAGCGTCTCGCCGAGCTTGGCCGTCAGGCCGAGCGTGCCGCGCACCACGCATTTCTTGGCGGTGGCGCCGTCCATGGCATAGAAGGCGAGCAGGGCCGAGCCGCCCATCTCGACGGTGGCGGCACGGGCGAGACGCTCGGTCCAGGCGTTGGACACGGTGTCGAGCACCAGCGAGTTGCCCTTGTCGTCGCAGAGCACCATCGGCGTCGCCTTGACGCCGAACATGCCGAAGGTCTCCATTTGCAGTTCCGGGAAGGCGCGGCCCATGCCGTCGCCGTCGACCAGCGGCAGCCCGGTCTCGGCGGCCACCACGAAGGGCGTCGTCGAGTTGACGCCGCCGGCCTCGCCGCACAGCACGGCGTCGATCCTGCGGCCGAGCAGTTCCTCGAGCTTGCGGAAGGCGACGATCAGCTCGCGGCCGGCCGGGATCTTCTCGGTCATCACGGTCGGCGCGCCCATCATGCACACCGGCACCACCAGCGCGTCGTCGGCAAGCTCGTCGACGTCGACGATCTTGACCGGCGCGTGCCGGCGGATCGCCTCCTGGGCCATCAGCTTGCCGACGTAGGGGTCGCCGCCGCCGCCGGTGCCAAGAATGGCGCCGCCGGTGGCGATGTCTTCCATGTCCTCGACGTGGACGGTGCGCTTGATCTTCATGGCTGTCATCCTTGGGCGGGTGCCGGCGGGGCGGCAATGGGCACGAAGGCGAGCTCGGGGTAGCCGAAGGCCTTGGGGCCGACGACGGCGAGCGCCTTCTCCGTCTTCATGAGCGGGTGGACCGGCAGGCCGAGCACGGCGACGCGCTGGCCGTAGCGCAGCACCTCGGTGGTGATCGGCTCGCCGGTGTCGAGGTCGAGGTTGACGATCAGGTCGGGCACCATCACCTTCGGCTCGCCGTCGACCCACAGCACCAGATTCTCGTTCTGGATGGCGATGCGCGCCTCCGAGCCGGCGAAGTCGTCGATTCCGGACAGGATGGCGTGGCCGCGGGCGAAACCGCCGGTCAGCTCGCGCCGGACGTCGGTGATCTTGCCGGTGAAGTAGAGGCCGCCGCCGGTCACCTTCAGCACCGCCTCGACGACGTTGCGCCGGTCCCGGCGGGCGTCGAGCACGGTATGGCCGATCCTCAGCGCTTCGCTGACCGTGCCGGGAACGGCCGTCCGGCGGACGAACTCCATGGTCATCGGCGCCGAGGCGAGCCCGGCGGTCGCCCCCATGGCGACGGCGGCGTCGCGGGCGAAGCGCTCCAGCCAGAACATGTCGACCACCTTACGGAAGACGACGACGTTGCCCTTCTCGTCGGCGATGGCGCCCGGCGCCGTCGGCGCGCCGTAGATGAAGAAGGTGGTCATCTGCACTTCCGGGAAGGCGCGTCCCATGCCGTCGCCGTCGATCACCGGCAGCCCGGCATAGGCGGCGGCGATGATCGGCTCGAGGCTGTTGGAGCCGCCGATCTCCGCCGAGATGAGGGCCGACATCCTGACGCCGGCCGCCTCCTCGACGGCCCGCACGGCATGATAGCACTCGTGGCCTTCCTCGAATTTCTCGATCCCGACGACCGGCGCGCCGATGCCGCCGACCTCGCCGACGAAGGCGTCGTCCGGCAAGCTGTCGAGACCGATGACCCGGATTTCGTGTCCGGACCGGATCAGCTCGCGCGTCCGCAGCATGCCGATGTAGGGATTGCCGCCGCCGCCGGTGCCGAGCAGCGCCGCGCCGAGCGACAGTGGGTGCAGGTCGCTCTCCTTCAGAAGATAGCCCTTAGACGACATGCAGCTCTCCGACGGCCTTGACGCGGACGCGGGTGGCGTTGCCGGGCAGGTAGGCGAGCGGCACGTCCTCGACGTCGACGATCTCGATGCTGTCGCGGGCGGCGCCGGCGCTGACCGCCGCCTCGACCGCCTGCGCCTTGGCGTCGGCGAGGGCGGCGTCGCGGCCGATCTCGGCCAGCGCATAGACGCGGTCGACCTCGCCCGACACCTGGGCGATGGCGGCGCCCACGGCGTTGGCCACGGCGAAGTGGTCGGGCTTGATCAGCTCGAGGCCGGCGATCGGCTTGTCGACCAGGATCGAGCCGCCGCCGACGACGATCACCGGCAACGGGTCGGGCGACAGGCGCGAGCGCTCGACGCAATCCTCGAGCATGGCGGCGATGCGCGCCTCGGTGGCGGCGATCAGCTCCGGGGAAAGATGGGCGACCTTCGCGCGGTCGCCGAGATCGTACTTGCCGGCGGCCACCACCACGTCCGAGGTGGTGAGTGTGTTGCCGCCGAAGATCAGCGCCTCGGTGATGATGCGATAGCCGACCGAGGTCGGCCCCACCTTCACCCCCTTGTCGGTCTCGATGACGTGCGAGCCGCCGCCGAGGCCGATGGAGAACACGTCGGGCATGCGGAAGTTGGTGCGGACGCCGCCGACCTCGACGGCCACCGTCGCCTGGCGGGGAAAGCCCTTTTGCAGCGATCCGACGTCGGAGGTGGTGCCGCCGATGTCGACGACGATGGCGTCCTTGACGCCGGACAGGAAGGCGGCGCCGCGCATCGAGTTGGTCGGTCCCGAGGCGAAGGTCAGCACCGGGAACTTCTCGGCGAAGGCGGCCTCCATCAGCGTGCCGTCGTTCTGCGTCAGGAAGAACTTGCCCCTGATGCCGGCCGAGGCGATGGCGCCCCGGAAGGCCTCGATCACCTCGCGCGACAGGTCGCGCAGGCAGGCGTTCATGATGGCGGCGTTCTCGCGTTCCAGGAGGCCGATGCGGCCGATCTCCGACGACAGCGTGATGTGGGCGCCGGGGATCGCCTTCTCGAAGATGGCGGCCGCCTGCTTCTCGCATTCGTCGCTGACCGGCGAGAACACCGAGGTGATGGCGATGGTGTTGACGCCCTCGGCCTTGATGTCGTCGGCGATGGCGTTGAGCTCGGCCTCGTCGAGCGGCGAGATCTTGCGGCCGTCGAACTCGTTGCCGCCGTGGGCGAGGTAGCTGAGGTTGCCGATGGCGTCGCGGAGATCCTCCGGCCAGTCGACCATCGGCGGCAGCGAGGCGGTCGCCGGCAGGCCGAGGCGGACGGCGGCGGTCCTGGCGAGGTCGCGCCGCTGCACCACGGCGTTGGTGAAGTGGGTGGTGCCGATCATCACCACGTCGATGTCGGCGGCCGCCTTGCCGGACGCCTTCAGCACGTCGGCGAGTGCGTTGACGACGCCGGTCATGACGTCGGCCGTCGTCGCCGCCTTGACGCCGGCGAGCACGCGCGCGCCATCCATCACGACGGCGTCCGTATTGGTGCCGCCGACGTCGATGCCAATTCTGATCATCTGTCAGGTCCTCTTGGGAACTTCGGTTGCTCTTTGGCTCTCCCGGAGGGCGAGCAGTTTTTCCGCCGTCGGAATCTCTCCGTCGATCAAGGGAATTGTCGGCCTCAACGCCTCCTCCTCGGCCGAGATCACCGGCACCGAGGCGATCAGGAGGCGCGTGTAGTCGTGTTCGGGCTGTTCGAAGACCCTGGCCGTCGGTCCGCTCTCGACGATGCGGCCACGGTAGAGCACGCCGACCTCGTCGGCGAAATTGCGCATCAGGCTGAGGTCGTGCGAGATGAAGAGATAGGTGAGGTCGAGCTGCCGGCCGAGGCTGGTGAGCAGCTCGATCACCCTGGCCTGCACCGACACGTCGAGCGCCGACGTCGGCTCGTCGAGCACGACCAGTTGCGGCGCCACGGCGAGCGCCCGGGCGATGGCGACGCGCTGCTTCTGGCCGCCGGAAAGCTCGTGCGGGTAGCGGTCGGCGAAGCTCGCCGGCAGTTGCACCATGTCGAGAAGCTCGGAGATGCGCCGCCGCCGGTCGGCGCGCGGATGGCCGTGCGCTTCGAGCGGCACGGCGATCGACTGGCCGATGGTACGGCGCGGGTTGAGCGACGAACCGGGGTTCTGGAACACCATCTGCACCTGGCGCGAATGGGCGCGGGTACCGAGCGTGCCGGTGATGTTCGCGCCGGAGAGCAGGACGTCGCCGCCCGTCGGCTGGAACAGTCCCATGATCATGCGGGCGATGGTCGATTTTCCCGAGCCGCTCTCGCCGGCAAGCCCGTAGACCCCGCCGCGCCGGATGGAGAAGGACACGTGATCGACGGCCGTCATCTCGCCGGCCCGGCCACCGAAGGCGCCGGCGATCGGGAAGGTCTTGACGAGGTCGACGACCTCGAGAAGCGGGCTCTGCCTGGCATTCATGGTGCCGCCTCCGTCCGTTCGGCCGGCCGGGCGCCGGTGAGGCGCGGCACCGCGTCGATCAGCGCCCGCGTGTAGGCGACCTTCGGCGCGGCGAACAATTCGGCGGTCGGCGCCTCCTCGACCACCACGCCCTTGTGCATGACGTAGACGTAGTCGGAGGTTTCGCGCACCACGCCGAGATTGTGGGTGATCATCAGGAGTGCCAGGCCCCGCTCCTCGACCAGGTCCTTGAGCAGCTTGAGGATCTGCGCCTGGGTGGTGACGTCGAGCGCCGTGCCCGGCTCGTCGGCGATCAGCAGGCGCGGCTCCGACAGCAGCGCCATGGCGATCAGCACCCGCTGGCGCATGCCGCCCGACAGCATGATCGGATAGGAGCGCGCCACCCGCTCCGGCTCGCGCATCCTGACCTGCGCCAGCACTTCGAGAACGCGCTGCATGCGCTCGCGGCGCGACCGCGACCGCCCGAGCCGCCGGTCGGCGTATTTCAGGATCGTCGACATCTGGTCGGCGATGGTGAACACCGGGTTGAGCGAGCTCATCGGGTCCTGGAACACCATGGACATGTCGGTGCCCGTCAGTTTCAGGCGCTCGCGCCGGGGCATGGTCAGGAGGTCGCGGCCGTCGTAGAGGATGGCGCCGGAGCTGATCGAGGCCGGCGGCATGTGCAGAAGGCCCATGATCGACTTCATGGTCACCGTCTTGCCGGAACCGCTTTCGCCGACCAGCGCCACGTGGCTTCGGGCGGGAACGTCGAGACTGACCCCGTGCAGCACCGGCTGGGTGCGGCCGTATGTGGTGAACTCGACCGAAAGGTCGCGGACGGAGAGCAGGGCGTCGCTCATCGCACGTTCTCCACGTCGTAGAGGTCGCGCAGGCCGTCGCCGAGCAGGTTGAAGCCGAGGGCGACGAACAGGATGGCACAGCCCGGCAGCACCGATTCCCACCAGTAGTCGGGCAGGAAGGCCGAACCGGAGGCCACCATGGTGCCGAGGTCGGGCGTCGGCGGCTGGATGCCGAGGCCGAGGAAGGACAGCGACGCGCCGACCAGGATGACGAAGCCGCAGTCGAGCGACGTCTTCACCGCGATGGCCGACACGCAGTTGGGCAGGATCTCGCGAAAGAGGATGTGGAACTTGCTGGCGCCCAGCGTTTCCGCCGCCTCGACGAATTCCCGCGTCCTGAGCTGGCGGGTGATCGAGTAGATGAGGCGGGTGTGCCAGGTCCACCAAAGCGCGGCGATGGCCAGCATGGAGTTGACGAGGTCGGGCGACAGCACCGCCGCCACCGCCAGCGCCATGACCAGCGGCGGGATGGCGAGGGCGATGTCGGTGAGGCGCATGATGACGATCTCGACCCAGCCGCCGAAGTAGCCGGCCGTCAGGCCGAGGACGGTGCCGATCGGGATGGCGGTGCCCAGCACGACGACGGCGAGAAGCAGCGAGACGCGGAAGCCGAAGATCACGCGGGTGAAGATGTCGCGGCCGACGTTGTCGGTGCCGAACCAGTAGTCCGCCGACGGCGGCAGGTGACGGGCGCGGAAATTGACGACGGCGCCGACGTGATCGGGGTAGGGCGTGATCCACGGCGCAAGGAGGGCGGCGAGGACGCAGGCGACGACGATGACGAGGCCGATCATCGCCGTCGGGTTGCGCGAGAAGCGATACCAGCTCTGATAGGCGCTGGACAGGCGCGGCGCGTCTTCGGGGAGGGCGAGTTCGTCGCTCATTGCCGGCTCCCCCGGATGCGCACGCGCGGATCGACGAGGCCGACCAGGAGATCGATGACGAGGTTGACCAGCACGAAGAACACGCCGGAGACCATCACCACGCCCATGACGGCGTTGAGATCCTTCTGGAGGATGGTGCGGATGCCGTAGGCGGCCATGCCGGGCCAGGCGAACACCAGCTCGACGACGAAGGCGTTGCCGATCAGCGAGGCGAATTCGAGGCCGAGAATGGTGAGCGGCGGCACGAAGCTCGGGCGCAGCATGTACTTGCAGACGCGGACCCACTCGGGCACGCCGAAGGCGCGGCTCGCCTCGATGTAGTCCTGGCTCGACACGTCGATCATCGAGGAGCGGGTGATGCGCGCCATCTGGCCCATGGTGGCGGCGGCCAGCGAGATGGCCGGCAGCAGCAGATAGCGCAAGCCCTCGAGAAAGGCGTCGGGACGGCCGGCGATAATCGAGTCCACCAGCACGAGGCCGGTATACCCGGGGGCGAAGTCGAAGTTGGGCGGCAGGCGGCCGGTGGTCGGCAGGATATGCAGCACGTAGCCGGCGAGGATCTGGAGAAGCAGCGCCAGGAAGAAGCTCGGCGTCACCGCCGAGAAGATGGCGACGAGCCGCACCGCGTTGTCCGGCCAGCGATCCTTCCAGTAGGCGGCGACGACGCCGAGCGGCACGCCGCACACCACGGCGATGAAGATGGTGGCCAATACCAGTTCCAGCGTGGCGGCGAAGGTGTCCCGGATGTCGTCGTTGACCGGCCGCTCCGTGAGCAGCGACCTGCCCAGGTCGCCATGCGCCAGGCCGACGACGAACAAGCCGTATTGCTCGACGATCGGCCGGTCGAGGCCGAGCTTCTTCTGGAGGTCGGCGACCTGTTCCTGCGTCGCCGTCGGCCCGAGCGCCATGCGGGCCGGATCGCCGGGAACGGCGCGGGCGATGATGAAGATCACCATCGATAGCCCGACCAGGACCAGCAGCGACCACAGGACGCGCCGCAGGAGGAAGCGGAGGAATTCCAAGGAGCGGTCTCCGGAGCCTGGGGAAGGGGACCGGCGCGCCATTCGGCTTGCGCGCCGGTCCGACGTCACGAGAGCAGGGGGCACTCTCGTGAATTCATGAAATGGAGCTCAAGGGTATCGGCCCGGTCATGTTGCCCGAACGGCTACTGGCAGGTCCAGCTGTACTTGGTGAAGTCGTAATCGAACGACTGCATCGGCACCGCCTTGAAGCCGTCGAGACACTTGTCCATGGCGTGCTGGACGGTCTGGGTCTGCAGGAAGACGTCGGCCTGCAGGTCGACCAGCCTGTGCTGGAGCGTCTTGTAGAGAGCCGCCTGCTCCGCCTTGTCGGTGGTGGCGCGGGCGTCGTCGATCAGCTTGTCCACCTCCGGATCCTGCAGCCACTCCATCGACGACCAGGTGCCGGCGGCCTTGGAATGATACTGGGTGAAGAACATCGAGTCCGGCGACGGATAGGTCGGCGAGAAGAAGATCTGGTTGACCGCCGGGCTGGTCTCGACCTTGCTGGCGAGCTCGGTGATGCGGTTCCAGGGGTCGGCCTGCTGCGTCACGACGAAGCCGATCTGTTCGAGGTTGGCCTGCATGAGCAGGCTGATCTCTTCCTCGAACTTGGTGCCGGCGACATAGCCGAGGACGATCGGGATCTTCTGCCCGGTATATTTGGACTTGGCGATCTCGGCCTTGGCCGCCTCGATATCGTAGACCGGGGCCGGCAGGTCCGACGCGTAGAAGTCGGCGAAGTTCTTCGGCAGCGGGCCGTTGAGCTCGCCGCCCGGCACGATCACCTCGCGGATGGTGGCATAGTCGGTGGCGAGCGCGATGGCCTTGCGGATGTGGATGTCGTCGGTCGGCGCCACCTTGCTGTTGAGCTTGAGGTAGAAGGCCGTCGGCGTGTCCTCGGCGACGATCTTGAAGCGTCCCATCGCCTCGAGCGCCTTGTAGGTCTCCGGCGACTGGTACTGCGAGGACATGGTCAGCTCGCCCGAGGCGGCCAGCGAGCGCACGGTGGCCTCGTCGTTGGTGATGATCCAGCGCACCTCGTCGATCGGGCCGGGGCCGAAGCCCTTGTAGTAGTCGGGGTTGCGGTCGATGGTCATCTGCGAGCCGCGGTCCCAGCTCGTCAGCGTGTAGGCGCCGGCCCCGGCGACATGGGTGGCGAGGTAGCTCTGGCCGTCGTCGTCGCCGAGGTTCGCCTCGACCACCTTGGAATTCAGCACCATGATCGCCGGCACCGTCGACAGGAACGGCGCGAAGGTCTTCGACAGCGTGAACTTCACCGTATGGTCGTCGACGGCGGTCACCGAGCCGGGCTTCAGCACGTCGGCGAACAGGTTGGCCGGCCCCTGGTTGATCCTGAGCAGGCGCTCGACGGAATAGACGACGTCGGCGGCGGTGACGGGCGTGCCGTCGGAGAACCGGGCGTCGGCGCGCAGCTTGAAGACGACTTCCCGGGTATCGTCGGAAACCGTCCAGCTCTCGGCGAGCTCGGGCACGAGATTGCCGGCGGGATCGACGTTGACGAGGCCGTCGTAAAGGTTCACCGCCGCCATGTAGTCGGTGTAGTCGGAGATCTTGGCCGGATCGATGGTGCCGAAGATCTGCACGGTGTTCATGGTGACGACGGTCTTGGCCTCGGCCGTGGCGGCGGCCATGCCCGAAGCCGTGACCGCCGCGAAGACAGTGAAGAGGAAGCGTGACTTGCGGTTCATGGACTGGGACCCCTCTTTCTGATTTGAAGCCGCCGCTGTTTTCCGGCCGGGCAACCATGGCCCGGCCTCGATCGCGGTCGTTTCGGACGATTTCCGTCCCGTGAGCTCGAGGCCGATGTTGCGAAAGCCGCGAATGCTTCTCAAGCGCCCAAGCGGATAGGTTTTGCGCAAAAAGGTATAGGTCCGGGGCTGCGGCTCAGCCGACGAGGCCGAGCGCCCGGGCGGCGGCGATCGCTTCCTTGCGTCGGCGGCAGCCGAGCTTGCGGTAGACGTTGCCGAGGTGGAACTTCACCGTCGCCTCGGAGATCTGCAGCATCTTGGCGACGAACTTGTTGGAGGCGCCCTCGGTGACCATCATCAGCACCTTGGTCTCCTGGCGCGAAAGACCGTTGCGGGAACCGAGGCCCGAGTTGCCGAGACCGAAGTCGCGCAGGCGGCGCAGCACCTGGCGCGCCTCGCTCAAGGCCGACAGGAAATCGGCGATGCGGCGGTTGGCGAGGAGGTCGGCCAGGAACACCTGCTCCTCGGACAGCGACCCGATGCAGCCGTTGCGCGCCACCGTCTCGAAGGTCGCCTGCAACTGGGCGCGCGCCCGGGTGAGGTCGCGCTGGCGCTTGAGGACGTAGGCGTTCCAGATCTGCACGCCGATCCGCTGGCGCGCCGTCAGGGCGAGGTTGGCCTCGATGGCGGCGAGGCAGTCGACGAGGTCGGGCCGCGTCGGCGTCTCGAACACCATGTGCCGCAGCCAGCAGAGGGCGACGGCGATTTCGTCGCGGTGGCCGAGGCGGGCGAGCTGCCGGGCGTTGGAGGCGACCGCCTGGGTCACCGGCGTCGGCAACTGGGCGAGGCGGTCGGCGGCCTCGCGCCACCGGTTGCCGTTCTGCATCACCGTCACTTCCCGGCTGTCGATCATCATCTGGAACTGCCGGTTCTGCACCTGGTAGACGCGCCAGCGGTCGAGGAAGGACCGGGCGGCGATGGCCGAATAGCGCCGCGACAGCGCCTGACTGCCGTATTGCAGCGCGAACTCGATGAGCGTCGGCCAGATCTCGCCGTGCGAGAACAGCTCGAGATCCCGGTTGAGGAACAGGATCAGCGCTTCGTCGCTGCCTTCCTCGTAACCGACGCAACCCTTCAGAAGCTTGAGGAGAAGCTGGTCGTGCGGGCTGTCGAAGCCGAGGCTGGCGATGTCGCGCTCGGCCTCGGCCGCCCATTCGCCGGCGGATGCCGCGTCGCCGGCCATCAGCCGCATGATGGCGAGGTGGAGGGAGATGTAGAAGGCGAGCAGGCTGGCGCCGGCGGCGCGATAATGGCGCAACGCCCGCTCGGCGACGTCGTCGGCTTCGGCGAACCGGCGCGAGCGGAGGTAGAATTCGAGGATTGCGTTGTGGATGCTGCCCCTCAGCAGATGCGCCTCGATCGGCAGATCGGCCAGGATGGCGAAGGCGAGGCGCAGCAGCTCGTCGGTGAGCGGGATATCCTCGTAGATCAGCATGACCAGGCGGAAGCTGCGGAACGCCACCGTGTACTGCCCGCGATCGGCCAGCACGCGGCCCGGATCGAGCGTCGCACTGCCGAAGCGGTCGGCCAGCAGGCGACGGGCAAGGGACACCTCGCCGTGCTTCAGGGCTTGCAGCGCCCGGCAGAGCGCCACGGTGTCGCTTTGCAGGCTCGCCTCCTCGGGAAAACCGGCGAGAACGGCGTCGAAGGCGATGGCGCCGTGGAAATAGAGGAAATACCAGCCGTGTTCGGTCTCCAGCAGGCGTTCGGCCGCCTCGAACTCACCGGATCGCTGCATGTTCAGGATGGTTTCGGTGGTAAATCCCAATTCGGCGCTCGCCGCCGCCATGGCCGGCCGGAGCCCGGGGTCGGCGATGCGCCGGCCCTGCTCGGCGACAAGCGCGTCGGCGAGCGGCTCGGCGATGTCGCGGCCGCCGATCTCCCAGGCGCCCGACGCGTCGAGGCGGGCGAGCGGCAGCGGCGGCGCGCCGCCGGTCACCCTGCGGCCGGCGAGCATCATGGCGAGGCGGACGAGCGTTTCGGCCGGCAGGTCCGCCAGAATTTCCTCGGCGATGAAGCGCGATAAGACGACCGGATCGATCGACCGCCGGCCGCCGGTATCGATCAGAAGCGGCCAGCCGCCGGTCGCCAGGGCGATCTCCGCCCCCGGCCTTTCGCCGAAGGCCGCGACGAGTTCCCGAGCCTCGTAGAGCAGGGCCTCCTCGGGCAGCTTGTAGGCCGCACCGAAGGCGGCGAGCCGGTCGAGACCGGACAGGCGGGTGGCCGGACGCTTGGCGAGCACCAGCCTGCCGCCGGCGGCGAGATCGGGCAGGCGGGCGGCCGGAGCGTCCGCGGGCACGTCCCACAGGCGAAGGTCGCCGGCTATCCCGGGCGGCTGGCCGTCCCGCCGCACCGGCAGCCCCCGGGCGGCGGCGAAATCGGCGAGCAGGCGCGACTTGCCCATGCCGGCCAGGGCCTCGATCAGGACGACCGGCTCGCCGCGCGCCTCGACGAGCCGGAGCAGACGCCTTTTCCTGATCTCTCCGATATCCACGTCGCGGCCCTCGTCCTGTTCAGGCCGCAGGAAAGATCATATGGGCAGGGAGAACAAGAGGATCGTTGCCGGCCGCCGAACCGTGCCCCTCGGTGTCCGGCAGGCCTCGCCATGCCAGGAGGCTTTGTCGCCTCAGCCGCGCAACGGAGGAAACAGCCGGCCTGTCGTGGCGCAGTAGGCGTCGTAGGCGGCCCCGAATGTCCTGCGCATCATCGCCTCCTCGTTCGGGACGCGGATGAACCACATGGCGGCGAAGGCCGGGATCACCGGCAGGCCGGCGATCCAGTTCTGGACGAGCAGCGGCTGCGCCAGCGCCGAGAACCAGATCGCCGCGTACATCGGGTGGCGGATGCGGGCATAGATGCCCCGCGTCACCAGCTCATGGCTCTCGCGCACTTCGAGGCCCGGGCTCCAGTTGCGGCCGAGATCGGCATGGCTGCGCCAGAACAGCCACAGATAGGGGATCTGCAGCAGCGCGCCGATCCATGCCGCCCATGCCGGCAACCGATAGTTCGCGGCGTCGAACAGGCCTGTGGCGAGCTGCAGCAGCGGCAGGACCATCATCGTCGCGAACATGCCGGCGAGCAGGAGCATGTCTGTCGGCCCCTTGCTGGCCTCGACAATCCGGTTGTGGCGGTTGCGCAGGGAATACGGCGTGCGGATGGCCACGGTGGCGAGGAAGGCCGCGAGCCAGACCAGCGCGCCGGCACCGTTCTCGCGCCAGCGCCCAAGGGCAAGCGCCAGCAGGACCAGGGCCAGAACCATGGTGGCGATCGCCGGTAGGCTGGTCGTCATGGGGCGTCCGGACGGGGTCATGGTCTGGCCTCCATCGCCTCGTGGGCGGCTCCTTGCGATCGCGGCCCCGCCATCGCTCGGTCCCGGACATGCTCGGGCCGGAAGCCGATGCCGACGAGGCGGCCGGCGAGATGGGCCAGCACCGGCCAGCGCGCGATGAAACGCATGAAGGAGGGCGGACCATTGCGCGTCGCATCCTCCTTCTCCCGCTTGCGCCGGTCGCGTTGCATCATCAGTTGCAGCTTCTGCGTCGCCCTGGTCGGGAAGGAGCGCCGCGCCTCGACGGCGGCGAGATGGCGGTCCGTCAGCCCATTTTCGCGGAGCGGCGCGGCGAGGATATTGGCGGCCGCCACGGCGTCCTGGATCGCGAGGTTGACGCCGAAGCCGCCGATCGGCGACATCGCATGGGCGGCATCGCCGATGCAGATCAGCCCGGGCCGCCACCAGCGCTTCAGCCGGTCGATGCGCACGCTGAGCCGGTGCACGTCGTCCCAGGACCGGATTTCCTCCACCCGGTCGGCCGGCAGAGGCGAGGCGGCGGCGACGGCCGCCCGAAAGGCCTCGATGCCCCGCGCCTTCACGTCGTCAAAGCTTCCTTTGCGCACCACGTAGCCGCATTGCCAGTAGCTGCCGCGATCCACCATGACGAAGCCCTGGCGCGGCCCGCCATGCCCCATGGTGTAGGGCGGATCATCGGGCCGGTGCGTGAGCTGCATCCACAGCACGTCGCGAGGGGCGCCGAACCGCTCGATGTCGAGCCCGGCCTTCTCGCGCACGATCGAATTGCGGCCGTCCGCGCCGACCACGAGCGCGGATCTGATCGTCAGGTCGCCGTCGGGCGTCGCGGCACGAACGCCGGTGGTCCGGCCATCGTCGTCGATCAGCCCGGCGACCTTGGCCTGCATGATGAGGCGGAACTTCGGCAAGCGCCCGGCCTCGCGCGCGAGATAGTCGAGGAACTCCCATTGCGGCATGAAGGCGATGAAGCGGCATCGCGTCCGCAGGCGCGAGAAATCGGCGATGGTGATGTCCCTGCCGCCGATCTCGGCATGGAGCCGCGGCGCTTCGGTGTGCGGCAGCTTCAGGAGCTCGTCGAGCAGGCCCAGCTCGTGCATCACCTCGAGGGTCGAGGGATGGATGGTGTCGCCGCGGAAGTCGCGGAGGAAATCGCCGTGCTTCTCGATGACGGTGACGTCGACGCCGGTGCGCGCCAGGAGCAGGCCCAGCATGAGGCCGGCGGGACCGGCGCCGACGACGGCGCAATCGGTCTCGATGGTCGTTGCCGTCCTTTCGCCGTCGGTCATGAGACCGCCTCCCTCAATCCAGGCGCCGGTGCGCTTGCACCAAAATACTATTCTATTCCCGATGGCCGCCCCGATAAAGGCGACGGATCATTTGCCGGATGGACTTGCGCGAGCGGTCCCGGCTCAGTCGCCGTCACCCGGCTTCGGACTGAAGTCCGGGAGCTTGTTGGCAACGCCGTTCAGCGCGTCCGCTTCCGGCAGCGGCTCCTTTTTCCGGGTAATGTTCGGCCACTTCTCCGCGTATTCCTGATTCAGCCGAAGCCATTGCGGCGCGGCCGCCAGATCGGTGTCCGGGAAGATCGCCTCGGCCGGACACTCGGGAACGCAGACGCCGCAATCGATGCATTCGTCCGGGTGAATGACCAGCATGTTCTCGCCCTCGTAGAAGCAGTCTACGGGGCAGACCTCCACACAATCGGTGAACTTGCACTTGATGCAATTGTCTGTGACGACGTGGGTCATGCCCATCCTCATTCCAGCGGCCATAAAAGATATATATCAAATGAATCTTTTAGCGCAACCGATACCTCGCGGGCCAGCGAAGGGCGCAATCGCGCTTGTCCCCGCACGCCGCCGAGGCCATGCGCGGCCCGGTTAACGGCTTGTCCAGGCGGCCGCGAAATCCGGGCCGCGCATGTCGTCGACGGCTGGGGGCGGCACCTTGAAATCGCATTCCCTGAGCATGAGGTCGGCGAGGGTGTAGCGGTCGAGCGTGGCAACGAACGAGCCCAGGGCCTCGTTGAGGACGTTGGGTAGGCGGCAGCAACCGGTAATGACGCACCGATTGCCGGTGGCAAAGCATTCGACCAGGGCGAAATCCGGCTCGGTCGCCCGCACCACCGCGCCGAGGTTTATATTTTCAGGAGCCTTGGCCAGCGTGAACCCGCCCGATCTCCCGCGAACGCCCTTGAGATATCCCGTCTTGGTCAGGATATTGACCACCTTCATCAGGTGGGCGCGGGAGATGCCGTAAACCCTCGAGGTCTCCTCGATGGTGATCAGCCGATCGCCGGCCGATCCGGCATACATCAGCACGCGCAATGCATAATCGGAGAATGTCGTCAGCCGCATGCCATCTACCCGGTCGACGACGCGGCATTCCCGCGCCCGTTCGGAACCGCTTCGTCCCGGTCGTTCGCGGAAACCAGGGAAGCCTTCCGCGCCGTATATGATATACAGTAAATGAATCTTATTTTGGCGTCCACCCACCCCAGACGTTCCGACCATGGCCGAGTTTCTCCTTGCCCTCCTTCTCTTCCTGACGTCGCACGTCGTGCCGCCGGCGCCGCCGGTCCGTCACAGGCTGATCGCGCTCCTCGGCCGTCGCGGATACCTTCTGGGATACTCCGTTCTTTCGCTCGTGCTGCTCGGCTGGATCATCGTCGCGGCGCGAGACGCGCCTTACGTCGGCCTCTGGACCTTCGCGCCATGGCAGCCCGTCATTCCCGTCGTCGCCATGCCGCTGGCGTTCTGGTTCGTCGTCGTGGGACTTGCCGAACCCAATCCGCTGTCGATTTCGCTTCGCCGCAGCGATCCGGCGGCTCCGCTCGCGCCGATCGTCGCGACGACGCGGCATCCGGTGCTCTGGGGCTTCCTGATCTGGGCCGCGTCCCATCTTCCGGCCAACGGCGACCTGGTGTCCCTCATTCTGTTCGGTGGCATGGCCGTGTTGGCATTGGCGGCCATGCCCGTTCTCGACCGGCGGGCCCGCGTCCATCTCGGAGAACAGCGCTGGCAGGCCCTTGCGCGCGGCACCTCCGTCCTTCCCTTTCTCGCCGTCGTCTCGCGACAGGTCCGGATCCGGTTCTCCCGCCGATTTGTGCTCTATACGGCCGTCGCTCTCGCCGCCTATGTCTGGTTTCTCCTTCAGGGTCATCGGCTGCTCATCGGACCCGACCCGCTGAGTCTGCTCTCGTGGTGACGCCCATGCCGGCTTCCCGGTCGCGCTTCGTGCTGTTCGGCAACGGCTTCCGCCCGTTCTTTCTGGGCGGCGCGATCTGGGCGGCGGTCGCCATGCTGCTGTGGATCGCATTGCTGACCGGGCAGGTGAGCTTTGCGTCGCGTTACGGCGCCGTCGCCTGGCACGCGCACGAGTTCCTCTTCGGCTACGGTTCCGCCATCGTCGTGGGCTTCCTGCTGACGACGATTCCCAACTGGACCGGCCGGCTGCCGGTTCGCGGCAGGCCATTGGGCGCTCTCTTCGCGGTCTGGGTGGCCGGGCGAATGGCCATCCTGTTCATCGACGTCGTCGGATTTGTCGCGGCGGCCGCCGTCGACAGCCTGTTCCTTGTCGGCTTCTCCGCCATCGTCTGGCGCGAAATCATGGCCGGCAAGAATTGGCGCAATCTCAAGATGGCGCTGATCCTCACCGTCCTGACGCTCGCCAACATCGCCTTTCACGCCGAGGTCTACCTATATGGCCAGCCGCTATACGCGATCCGCGCCACCACCTCGCTCCTGGCGATCCTGATCATGCTGATCGGCGGACGGATCGTTCCGAGCTTCACCCGCAATTGGCTCGCCAAGCGCCAAGGCCGGCCTCTCCCGACGCCCTTCAACGCGTTCGACCGCTACGCGCTCGGCTGCGCCGGAGCGAGCCTCGGGATTTGGGTCGTTTTTCCGGATCGCGTCCTCACGGCGGCGGCGCTCGTCCTGAGCGCCCTGCTGCAGGGCATCCGGCTCGCCCGATGGGCGGGGCTCCGCACCTGGCGCGAGCCGCTCGTTCTCGTCCTGCACGTCGGATATGCCTTCATACCCTTCGGCTTTTTCCTGGTCGGCATCTCGAACATATGGCCGGAGGCCATGCCGCCCGCCACGGCGCTTCATGCCTGGACGGCCGGCGCCGTCGGGGTCATGACGCTCGCCGTGATGACCCGTACGAGCCGGGGGCACTCCGGCCGCCCCCTCGCGTCTTCCCCGACGACGACCTTCATCTATCTGCTGGCAATTCTTTCGGTGATCTTGCGGCTGGCGACCGCCGTCCTCGCCGACTGGACGACTACGCTGCTCGAACTGGCGGCCGCCGCCTGGGTGGCCGCGTTTCTCGCCTTCGCGGCGCTCTATGGGCCGATGCTCTTGTGGACCCGGACGAAGACCTGAGCCGATATCGACCTCAGATACCGGGATGGACTTGCTCCGGCCGGTCGAACGAGCTTAACCGGATTTCCGGGCCAGCAGTCCGGCGGCGCCGTCGAGCAGCAGGTCGAGCTTGCGGCGCCACCAGTGGCGGGGCTCGCCGGCGATCACCCCGGCCATCGCGGCGGCGACCGAATTCCCCGTGCCCTCGGCGGCGAACTCGGCCTCCCAGGACCGCCGCATGGCTTCGGCCACCGTCGTTCCATTGGCCGAGGCGCCGGCGAGGCGGCGCCAGCCGACGGCGGAATCGTTGGTCATGTCCATGATGCTGTCGACGACCAGCATGGCGTCGGAGCCGGAGAAGCCGGCGCCGGCCAGTTCGTCGCACATGGCGGCGAAGGCATGGACGACGGAGGGCGGCGTCGCCTCCAGCGCCCGGATCGTCTCGGCGACGCCGGGGTAACGCTCGTAGAGGTCCCAGACGGTTTCCGAGACGCGGACGAGATAGGCGCGCCAGTCCTCCGCCACGCCGCGCTGCCAGCCGATGCCGTCGAGCGCCCGGTCGACGGCGGCGCTCATCAGGTCGTCGCGGCCCTTGACGTGCCGGTAGAGCGTGGAATGGTCGACGCCGAGCGCCCGGCCGATCGTCATCAGCGTCGCCCGGTCGGGGCCGAGGCGGAGGGCGGCCTCGGCGATCGCCTCGCGGGTGACGCGGGGCGGCCGGCCGGCGGAACGGCGGCCTGCGGGATCGGCGACCGGCATGAGCTCCTCTTCGGCGGTTATCGGCGGATACATCGGTTCGGGCATTCGGTCAACGCCGCCAAGGGTCACCTGATCCGCCAGCCGGCCGCGCGGCTGCGGCCGTCCCAGAGCCGGCGATAGAGGCCGTTGTCGGCGAGCAGGTCCGTATGGCCGCCGCGCTCGACGATGCGGCCGCCATCCAGCACCAGGATCTGGTCGGCGGCGCGGATGGTCGACAGCCGGTGGGCGACGACGACCAGCGTCTTGTCGGCGACGAGGCTGGCCAGCGCCTTCTGGATGGCCAGCTCGTTGCTGGGGTCGATGGCCGCCGTCGCCTCGTCCAGCAGCACGATCGGCGCGTCCTTCAGGATGGCGCGGGCGATGGAGACGCGCTGGCGCTCGCCGCCCGACAGCGTGGCGCCGCCCTCGCCGACGCGCGTGTCGTAGCCGTCCGGCAGCGCCGCGATGAAGTCGTGCGCCTGGGCGGCGTGGGCCGCCGCCTCGACATCGGCGCGCGAGGCGCCGGCCCGGCCGAAGGCGATGTTGTCGAAGAGGGTGCCGGCGAACAGATAGACGTCCTGGAATACCACGGTGATCAGGGACGCCAGCCTTTCCTCGGAGAGATCGCGGACATCGACGCCGCCGATGCGGACGGCGCCGGCGCCGACGTCCCAGAAGCGGGCGATCAGGCTGAGCATGGTGCTCTTGCCGGAGCCCGACGGACCGACGATCGCCGTCATGGTCCGCTCCGGCGCCGCGAAGTCGACGCCCGACAGCATCGGTTGGCCGGCCCGGTAGGCGAAGTCGACGGCTTCGAAACGGAGCGCGAAGCCGCGCGGCTCGGCCGGGACGGCCGGCGTCGGCAGCGGCTTTGCCGTGAGGATGCGGTCCATGCGGGTGAGCGAGGCGTCGGCCATGCGGACGAGCTCCATGACCTGGGCGAGGCCGAGGAGCGGCGCATAGGCGGCAAAGACCAGCACCAGCGCCGCCACGCAGGTGGCGGTGTCGATGCTGCCGGCCTGGTAACGCAGGCCGGTCACCAGCATGACGACCGGCACGCCGGCCATCAGCGTCGCGCCGAACAGCGCCATCGGCATCGAAAGGCGGGCCACCATCTGGATGGAGAGCGCCCGGAAGGCCTCGACGGCGGCCCGGAAGCTCTCCTCGCCCTTGGCCATGCGGTTGAAGGCGCGGACGGTGGCGATGCCCTGGACGAATTCGATCATGCGGGCGCCGGCCGCCGCCTGCAGGTCCTGGCGGACGATGCCGAGCCGGGCCAGCCGCCGGCTCGACCACATGAACACCGGCAGCGCCGCCGCCATCGGGGCGAGGAGGGCGAGCCCGACCGCCCAGTCGCGGACGAGGAAGAAGGCGACGGCGACGACCGGCAGGCCAAAGGCCTGGGCGATGCGGCCGAGCGCGTCGGAAAGGAAGCTCTCCAGCATCTGCATGTCGGAGGTCAGCGCCGTCACCGTGTCGCCGCGATGCCGCGACAGGTGGAAGCCCATCGGCAGGCGCCTGAGGTGGTCGAGGATCGACAGGCGGAGATCGCCGGCCAGCGCGAAGCTCGCCAGCCAACTGTCGCGGGCGGCGAGATAGCCGAACAGCACCTGGCCGGCGAGCGACGCGGCCATCAGCGCCGTCAGTTCGCCCGCCCAGCGGACGTCCATCGCCCGTCCTCCGGCAAGGCCGGTCAGCATCCAGACGACACCGCCGAAAGCGAGGCCGAGGCTGAGCGATTGCAGGAAGCGGAAGGCGACGCCACGCGCCACCCTGCCGCGCCGCGAACCGGCGAGGCGCCAGACGCGGCGCAGGCTGGCAAGATCGGAATGGATGTCGGCGCCGGCGGCTTCGCCGGCCGGAACCAGAGGATCGACGGCGGTCATCGGGGCAGCGCCTCCTCGCGCGGGACGGGGAACGGCGCGGCGGCGGGCTTGAGGCCGAGATCGCGCGCCTCGGTGTAATCGCGCCACAGGCGGGCATAGAGGCCGCCTCCCGCCACGAGGTCGTCATGGCGGCCGCGCTCGGCGACGCGGCCGCCGTCCAGCACCAGGATCTGGTCGGCCGCCATGACGGTGTGCAGGCGGTGGGCGACGACGATCAGCGTGCGGCCGGCGGTCAGCGCGCCGATCGCCTCCTGGATCGCCGCCTCGTTGTCCGGGTCGGCGAAGGCGGTGGCCTCGTCGAGCACGATCACCGGCGCGTCCTTCAGGATGGCGCGGGCGATGGCGATGCGCTGCCGCTCGCCGCCGGAAAGCTGCCGCCCCCGATCGCCGAGCCGGGTGGCATAGCCGTCGGGCAGCGCCGTGATGAAGTCGTGGGCGCGCGCCGCCCGCGCCGCCGCCTCCACCTCGGCATCGGAGGCCCTGGGGTCGCCGTAGCGGATGTTGGCGGCGATGGTGTCGGAGAACAGGAAGCTGTCCTGGAAGACGAAGGCCACCGTTTCCATCAACTGATCGAGGGCGATGTCGCGAAGATCGACGCCGCCGAGGGTGACGCGGCCGGCGCGCGGATCGCGGAAGCGGGCGACGAGGCCGGCCACCGTGCTCTTGCCGGCGCCCGACGGGCCGACCAGCGCGGTGACGGCTCCGGCACGGGCGGTGAAGCTGACATCGGAGAGCACGTCGACCGGACCGTAGCCGAAGGAGACGTTCTCGAAGACGACGTCGTGGCCGGCAAGCGCGACGCGCCGGCCGCTGTCGGGCTGCGGCGGCTCGGCGAGCGCCTCGGCCACCCGCGTCGAGCCCATGGAAATGTGGGCGAGCGTGTGGAACTGGTTGAACAGCTTCATCAAGGGCTGGCTGTAGTTGGCGCCGAGAATGACGAACAGCGCCAGCGTCGGCAGGTCGAGCGAGCCGGCCGCCATCAGGAAGGCGCCAACGGGCAGGATCACCACGATGCCGGCGGGCGCCAGGGCGAAGAACGTGCCGCCGAGCGGCAGATAATCGCGGGCCCAGGCGGTCTCCACCGCGGCATAGCCGTGCACGGCGCCGGCCGTTTCGGCGAAGCTGTCGCCGCTGCGGTTGAAGATCTTGACCACCGCCATGCCGGCCAGGAACTCGACGATGGAGGCGTTCATGCGCGCGCCGGCCCGCTGGTAGTCGGCCGCCCGGCGGCCGCCGCGGCGCATGCCGAGCACGAGGGCGGCAAAGGAGATCGGCGTCAGCGCCATGGTGGCGAGCGCCATCCGCCAGTCGACGGCGATCAACCAGGCGGAGACGGCGAGCCAGGTGGCGAGCGCGCTGACGCCCTCGGGAATGCCGTGGGCGAAGATCAATTCCATGCTCTCCGGCTCGTCGATGACCAGCTTCTTGGCGTCGCCGCTCTTGCGGCCCTCGAACCAGCCGAGCGGCAGGGTGCCGAGATGGCGGGCGAGCGCAAGGCGCAGCCGGCAAAGCACGTCGAAGGCCACGACGTGCGACAGGCCGACGGCGGCGCCCATCAGCGCGTAGCCGACGATCACGGCGGCGAGCGCGACGCCGGCGGCCTTGAGCAGCAGGGCCGCGTCGATGCCGTCGGCGAGCACTGCCGTCAATACGCGGCAAACGGCGACGATCGGCAGCAGTTCGCAGGCGACGGCGGCGGTGGCGATGACGACGGCGGCTGCGAGATGAAGCCGGGAGCCGGCGAGGAAGCGCGACAAGAGCTTGAGGCTGGCGAGATAGTCGGGGGCGTCGGCGCCGGGCTTCGGTCGGCGATCGGCCTCCCCGACGGCCGGGCCGTCCCTGGTGATGTCGGTCATGTCGGAGATCCATTTCGCAGCCGTCCGGTGGACGACTTTGGTCAAGGGCTAACGCTCCCGCCAATCAATAGCAACAATATGTTGCTAATTCCGTATTCATGCGTAGGGAGACGCTCCGGCGGCGTGTTGCCGCGAAGGGACTGACGTTGCGCCGGATTTTGCCGGCGGGACGAAAACCGGGAAACAAAACAACATGATCTCTTGGTCGATTTACGCAGGATTGCCGATTGACCTTCGCTGCCCGGTTGCATTGAGATTTCAGCCCTCAAGGCCCGGTGGCGGCAAGCCTTTCCCAGGCTGCCCGCCGGGGCTCCGCTCCAGGCCGGCAGTTCCGGCTCCGCCCAACGGAAGGCGTTCGACATGGCATCCAGGGATGAAGCGAAGGGGATTGCCTCCAGCCTGCCGGGCCGGCTGCGCCTCAGGCACGCCGTTCTTCGCCGGCCGGCCGTCAACGCTGCCCTTGCGGCCGAAATCGGCGGCTGGCCGGGCGTGACGGCGGCGACCGGCAGCGCCGGCACCGGCGGCCTGCTCGTCGCCTACGACGTCGAGACCGTCGGGCAGGCAGAGATGGAGGCCCGCTCCGTGGCGCTTGTCCTGTCGCATGTTCCTGAAGCACCGGTCGACGCCGCCGATGACGACGACGGGGACGATGCCCCCGACGTCTGGGAGAGGGTAGGGGCGCTCAATCGGCCGGCCAAGATCGGCATGTTCGCCACGCTCGGCGCCAGCATGGCGGCGCTCGCGGTGAGCCGCCGCGTCCATGCCGCCTTTGGCGGGGCCTATCTCGGGCTGCTCGCCATCCATCTTCTCAAGCACCGGCGGAAGCTCGTCCGATGAACGTCCATTCCGATATCGATCCGGTCGAGGGCTGGCGGGCGATGGTGGCGGCGCTGTCGATCGCCCATCACATTCCCGGCCGCATCCGTCTCAGGCTGTCGGGCGATGTCGCCTCGGCGCCGTCGGGCGCCGCCGAGCGCGTTCTTCGTTTCGCCCGCATCGCGCAGGATGTGCCGGGGATCCGCTCGGCCAAGCTCAACCCGCTGGCCCGGTCCTGCGTGGTCGAATACGACCCGGCGGCCATTCCCCCGGCCGCCTGGGAGAATCTGGCGCAGGGCGAGAGAACCGAACCGGCGGAGCGGCTTCTTCGGTTGCTGGTCGCTTCGTCCGGCGCCTAGCCGCTCCGGGAACGCCGGTCTGCCGGTCGCTCCCGGAGTTCCACAAGTCCGAGCAGGATCCGTCCGGGCGGTCATCCGGAGAAGGGTCCGCTCCAGCGCGAAAGGTCACCGGATGCTGCCTCTCCTCACGTTCGCTTCCGGCCTGATCGTCGGCATCGCCGGCATCCGGCTCGCCCGATCCGCCAAGCCCGGCGACGGCCTCAAGGCTGCCGCCGACACCATCGGCACCAGGGCGCGCGAAGGCCTCGAATCCGCGCGTTCCGGCCTGCGCGAGGCGGCGGTGACGGGCCTTTCCACCGTCGAGAAGACGTCGGCCAGCCTGCGCGACAGGCTGCAACCGACGGCGCCGCCAAGCCCCGCCGGGGAGGCTCCGGCCGCGCCCGCGGAGCCGCCGAAGGCCGCTGTCCGGCCGGCCGCCAAATCGGCTACCGGCAAGCCGTCCGCCGCGCGGCCGGCCCGCCGGCGGGCCGTCAAGCCGGCGGCAACCCCCGGCACGTCGTCATGAAGCGCGCCAAGGCTGGCAGGCGAAAGAGCCGCAATCCGGAGGCGCTCGGCACCGTCTTCGCCAGGGGCTTCGTCGTCACCGGCCTGCTCGCCGCCCTGCAGGGCGGCCGGCGGCCGGGACGCGACGTTCTGCGCCTCGCATTGCAGGGCGGGGCGGCGCTCGCCGCCGGCACCATGGCGGCCGAGGCATTGGGACGGCGCGACTATGCCGCGGCCGCTACCGCCGTCGCCGCCGGCGCGGCGGGCGTCGTTGCCGCCGAGGCGTTGAACGCCCTCGCGTCGGGCGAACTTCCCATCAAGGACAAGGAGACCGAAGGTGGCTAAGAAGAACAGGAAGCTCAAGAAGCTGAAGAAGCAGCTTAAGGCCCTCAACGCCGGCATGCCGCAGGCCATGGCGCCGGCGGGCAGCGGTGGTATCGTCGCCGGCCTCGGCCGCCTGCTGCCGTCGCGACGCTCCGATCAGTTCCTGCTCGGCCTCGTCCTCGGCGGGGCCGGCGCCTACGTCCTGAGCGACGAGGCATTGCGCGGCAGGATCATGAAGTCCTGGATGAGGCTCTATGCCGGCATGGCCTCGGGCATCGAGGAGATGAAGGAGCAGATGGAAGACATCAAGGCGGAGCTGGCCGCGGAACAGGACGGCGCCGTCTGATGGCGGCCTTCGTCGGTGGCCTTGACGTCGTGCACCGGCTGCCCGGCCGCTTGCGGTTGCGTTACCGCAAGGGGCTCGACGGGTCGGCGCTCGCCACGCTGGCGCTGGAGATCGCCGGCGTCACCTCGGCGCGCGCCAACGGTCATGTGCGGTCGCTGACGCTGACCTACGATCCCGGCGTGACGAGCGCCGAGCGGCTGGTCGCGGCCGTCGCCGGCTTGAACCTCGGCAGCGGGCCGGCGCGCCGCGCCCGGCCGCCGGGCAACCGGGCCCGGGTGATGGCCAGCCTCGCCACCGCCGGCAGCGTCGCTTTCGTGCCGGCGCCGCTCCGCCTGCCGATGAGCCTCGCCGCGACGGCCCCGGTTCTTGCCAACGCGTTCGGCGATTGGCGCGACAACGGCGTCACCTCGCATGCGCTCGAGGGGCTGGCGGTCACCATCTCGCTGATGCGCGCCGACTACACGGCGGCCACCACCACCGCCTTCATGCTGACGCTCGGCGAATATCTCGAGGACAGCGTCGCCCGCCGGGCCGACGAACTGCTCAGCAGCCTGCTCAGGCCGTCGAGCCACGAGGTCTGGGTGCTGCGCGACGGCGCCGAAATGGTGGTGCCGGCCGGCGAGGTGGCGGTCGGCGACGCCGTGGTGGTCGGCACCGGCGCGGTCATTCCGGTCGACGGCACGGTGCTGTCCGGCGAGGCGACCGTCAACGAGGCGGCGATGACCGGCGAGAGCGTGTCGCTCGCCAAGGGCCGGGGCGCCGCGGTGCTGTCGGGGACGCTGGTCGAGGACGGACGGCTGGTGATCTACGCCGAGCAGGTCGGCCGGCAGACGGCCGCCGCCCGCATCGCCGACTATGTCGAGCAGTGCCTGGAGGCCAAGAGCGAGGCGCAGCTCGACGCCGCCCGCCTTGCCGACCGGCTGGTGCCGGTGGTGCTGAAGCTGGCCGGCGGCGCCTGGCTCCTCACCGGCGACTGGCGCCGCGCCGCTTCGGTGCTGCAGGCCGACTATGCCTGCGCGCTGAAGCTGGCGACGCCCGTCGCCTTCAAGTCGGCGATGTACGCGGCCGGCAAGGCCGGCATCCTGATCAAGGGCGCCTCGGCGCTGGAGCGGCTTGCTGCCGCCGACACCTTCATCTTCGACAAGACCGGCACGCTGACCACCGGTCTCCTCGAAGTGACCGACGCCGTCACCTTCGACGGCCGCTACACGCCGGAGGATCTGGTGTTCCTCGCCGCGTCGGTCGAGGAGCATTATTTCCATCCGCTGGCGCTGGCCGTGGTGGCCGCGGCGCGGGAGCTCGGCAGCCACCACTTCGATCACCAGGAGGTGGAGTTCATCGTCGCCCACGGCGTTTCCAGCGTCATCGACGGCAAGCGGATCGTGGTGGGATCGCGGCATTTCGTGGCCGAGGACGAGGGCATCGACCTCGGGCCGGCCGAGGAGACCATCGGCAGGCTCTATCGCGACGGCAAGACGCTGCTCTACATCGGCTACGGCGGCGAGCTGATCGGCATCATCGGCCTGAAAGACAGCGTGCGCGCCTCGAGCGCCCGGACCATCGCCCGCCTGCGCAAGCTCGGCGCCCGGCGCATCCTGATGCTCACCGGCGACCATCGCGAACGCGCCGCCGAGATGGCCGATGCGCTCGGCTTCGACGGCTTCTATGCCGAGCTGATGCCGGAGGACAAGGCGGCGATCATCGCTCGCCTCAACGCCGAGGGCGCCCGCATCGCCTTCGTCGGCGACGGCATCAACGACGCGCCGGCGCTGGCCGGCGCCCATGTCGGCATCGCCATGCAGCGCGGCGCCGACATCGCCCGCCTGACCGCCGACATCGCGCTGCTGGAAGACGACATCGAGCGGATCGCCGACGCCAAGGAGGCCGCCAACGAGGCGATGCGGCTGATCGCCCGCAACTACAAGGCCACGGTCTGGCTCAACACGGCCATCCTCGGCGCCGCCGCCTTCGGCTTCCTGTCGCCGGTGGCGACGGCGGTGCTGCACAACGGCACCACCCTCGGCATCCTGCTCAACGCGCTGCACAAGCGATTTTCCCGACGGCGCTGAAGCCCGGAGCGCGGGCTGCAAGTCGCTCTCGACGGCAATGCGCCGCCGGGCCGGGTGGGGAACCATGCGCGAGCGCCATCCTACTCCCGGCTCGGTACGCCGCCGTTCTGGTAGGCGACCTCAAGCCCGTTGGAAAAACGAAAGCGGGTCGTCATGACTGCAACGGAATCGTGTTGCTGCCCGAGAAGGCCAGGGTCACCTTGCTTCCGTCTTCCAGCTTCAGGAAATCGGTGTTGGCCTGACCGACGCGGATCGTCTTGCCCTGGTAGTCGACGAACACCGTCGTCCAGTTGCCGGCGAACAGCCGCCGCGTGATCCGGCCTTCGAGCCGGTTTCCCGTGCCGCCGTCGTTTTCGCCGGCGATCCTCACCTGCTCGGGGCGGATCAGGCAGCAGCCGGGCTCGCCGGTGGCTCCCCGGCCGGCGCCGGGCGCGGTCTCGAGCAGGGTGCCGTCGGCGAGCCTGAGCCGGCCGTCGGTCCAGATGCCCTCGAAGATGTTGGCTTCGCCGAGGAAAGTCGCCGCGAAGCGCGTCTTCGGGCGCCGATAGATGTCCTCGGGCGCGCCTTCCTCGACCAACTGCCCGGCCCGAAGGATGCCGATGCGGTCGCTCATGGTGAGCGCCTCTTCCTGATCGTGGGTGACGAAGATGGTGGTGATGCCGACTTCGCGCTGGATGCGCTTCAGCTCCACCTGCATATCGAGGCGCAGCGCCTTGTCGAGGGCGCCGAGCGGCTCGTCGAGCAGCAGGACGCGCGGATTGATGACGATGGCGCGGGCCAGGGCGACGCGCTGGCGCTGCCCGCCGGACAACTGGTGCGGCCGGCGAGTCTCCAGCTCGGAGAGCTGAACGAGTTCGAGGGCGCGGCGGACCTCTCTGGCCGCGTCCTCGCGCGGCACGCCGCGCACGTCGAGCCCGAAGGCGATGTTGTCGAACACGTTCATGTTGGGGAACAGGGCATAGCTCTGGAACACCATGCCGATGTTGCGCTTTTCGAGGGGAACGCGCTCGACGCTCTCGCCGCCGATGGCGATGTGGCCCTGGTCGGGATAGCCGAAGCCGGCGATCAGCCGCAGCAGCGTGGTCTTGCCGCTGCCCGACGGGCCGAGCAGGGCATAGAAGCCGCCATCCTCGAAGCTGATCGAAACGTCGTCGAGCGCCTTGAAGGTCCCGAAGCTCCGCGACAGGTTCCTGACTTCGACGCTGGCCATCAGTCGTTTCCTCCGAACTTGTAGAAGCGCGCCGTGAACAGCATCAAAGCCATCGACAACACGATGATGATCGTCGAAACCGCGTTGATCTCCGGCGTGAACCCCTTGCGGATGGCGGCGTAGATCTCGACCGGCAGGGTGGTCTGGCCGGGCGTCGCCAGAAAATAGGAGACCACGAACTGATCGAAGGACACGGCGAAGGCGAACAGCGCACCGGCGACCACGCTCGGGGCGATCCAGGGCAGGGTGACCCGGCGGGTGACCTGCCATTGATTGGCGCCGAGCGAACGCGCCGCCTCCTCGAGCTCGGGGGCGAAGGTCTTCAGCCGGGCGTTGTTGACGATGATGACGTAGGGAAGCGCCAGCGCCACGTGGCCGAGGATGAGGGCATGCAGCCCCCGGCCGATGCCGACGCCGAAGAAGAACACCAGCATGGCCGTGCCGGTGATCAGCCAGGGAATGGCGATCGGCGGCAGCAGCAGCGCCTGGAGGATCTTCTTGCCCTTGAACTCGTAGCGGAACAGGGCGAGCGAGGCCGCCGTTCCGAGCGTCGTCGCGATCAGCGCGGTGGCCAGCGCGATCTTGAGGCTGTAGAGGGACGCGTCGACGAGCTGGGCATTGCCGGCGAGCTGGACGTACCAGGTCGTCGACCATTCGATCGGCAGCATGTAGAACGGGGAGGCGTTGAACGACATCAACCCCATGATGACGATCGGCAGGTAGAGGAAGGCGAGCAGCAAGCCGACGAACAGCCTTCCCACGACCTCGAGCAGGCGGGTCAGCGGGCTCATGCGCTCCTCCTCATGACGGGCGAGGCGGCGGCGAGGATGAACAGCACCACGGCCAGCAGAATGAAGGACAGCGCCGCGCCGAGCGGCCAGTTGAACACGGCCACGAACTGGTCCTCGATGACCGTTCCGTAAAAGGTGCCGGTGCGGCCGCCGAGGATGCGCGGTTCCATGAACGAGCCGATCACCGGAACGAAGACCAGCACGGCTCCGGCCACGATGCCCGGCAGCGACAGCGGAATGATCAGCCGGCGCAGCACCGTGAAGCGCGAGGCGCCCAGCGAGCGCGCCGCCTCGATGACGCTGTCGTCGATCGCCTGCAGGCTGAGATAGCAGGTGAGCACGATGTAGGGGACGTAGGAGTGGACGAGCCCGATGATCACCGCGGGATAGGAATAGATGAGGTCGATGTCGACCTTGAACGGCAGGACGGCGTTGAGCAGCGTGTCGAGGATGCCGCCGCTGCGCAGCACCATCGCCCAGGAGAAGACACGCACCAGGCCGTTGCTCCAGAACGGCAGGATGACCAGGAGAAAGATCGCCTCCCGGCTGCGGCCCTTCAGGACCTTGGCCAGCACATAGGCGGCGGGAAAGCCGAGGACGACGCACCAAAAGGTCACCTCGAACGCCAGGCGCAGCGACGACAGGAGCAGCTTGGCGTAGATGCCGGTCGTGAAGAAGGCGGCATAGTTGGCGACCGTCATCGACCAGGGCTTGCCGGTGAACGGCATCTCCGTCACGAAGCTGAAGAACACCATGGCCGACAGCGGCAGGAAGACCGCCAGGACGAGCCAGAGGTAGGCGGGAAAGAGCAGTTGCGCGGCTTTCATGCCTTGCGACCGATGGGCAGCGAGCGTGGAATTGCCGTTCATCTCTCTCTCCCGCCGGCCGATGTCACTGCACGTTGACCTTGAGTTCCTGCCAGATCTGCAGGTATCTCTCGCGGTCGGCATCCGAAACCGGCGCCTGGAACCGGATGCGGCTGGCGACCTCGGGATCGCCCATCACCGCGCGGTTGAAGGCATCAGCCGGCAGTTCGGCGACCGCCTTGACGTTGGCCGAAACCGGCGCGCCGACCTTGTTGTCCCATTCGACGTAGAAGGCGGGGTCGATCATGTAGTCGATGAAGGCGAGCGCGCCATCGACGTTCTTGGACCCCGCGGGGATCGAGAACGCATCCAGCCAGCCCACGGCGCCTTCTTCCGGCACGACGAAGGTCACCGGCAGCTTGAAGTTCTTCTTGGCCCGCCCCGCCGAGCCGCTCCAGTAGGTGCCGACGTCGATCTGGTTGGCGGCGACCATCTGGTTCCAGTCGTTCTCGGCACCCCAGAAGGTCCTGATCTGCGGCATCAGGGACGCGAGCTTGGCCTTGACCACCTCCATATCCTTGATGTCGTTGATATCCTGGCCGGTGGCGATGGCGCCGAACTGGATGGCCTCCAGCGCGTCGTCGCGCAGCACCACCCGTCCCTTGTGGGCCTCGTCCCACATCACCTGGATCGAGGTCGGCGTCTTGTCGAACGCCTTGTCGTTGACGGCGATCGACGTCAGGCCCCACACCCAGGGCACGCCGTAGATCTTGCCGTCGTGATTGAGCAACGGCGACTGCGCTTTCTCCGGACCGAGGTCCTTGTAGTTGGCGATCCCGGATACGTCGATCGGCTGGATCAACCCTTCGGTCGTCGCCTGATCGTTGAAGGCGGCGTTGATCATGACGACGTCGTAGAGCCCGGGATTGGTCCGCAGCTTGGTGAGCATCTCCTGCTCGGAGTTGAAGAAGTCGTTGACGACCTTGTTGCCGGTCGCCTTCTCGAAAGCGGCGACGGCCCAGGGCTCGTCCGCGCCGTATCCCTTCCAGTTCAGCACATGAACCTCGGCGGCAACGGCTTGCTGCGCGATCATCACCGCAGCGGCCAACAGCGCCAGCTTGGAAATCCCTGTCATGGCATGTTCCTCCTTCGTGTTCTGCGTGCAGCGTCGTTGTCCGACTCATTTCCTCCCGGCACGCTTCAGGAATTGGTCAACCTGCTGCCGCGTCGGGGCCGTGGCGCCGCCGCGGCATTCCGTCGAGAGGGCCGCCGCCGCGTTGGCGTAGCAGACGGCCTGATGCGGAGCGAGGCCGGTGGCCAGGGCCGCCACGAAGGCGCCGACGTGGCAATCGCCGGCGCCATTGGTGTCGACCGTCCGCACCGCGAAGGCGGGCACGAAGACCGGCGCTTCGCCGCGGCAGGCCAGCCAGGCGCCTTCCGCTCCGTCCCGGATGACCACCCCTTTCGCCATGGGGCAGTGGACCTCCAGGAGGCGCGCCGCCATCTCCGGGCAGGACCCGCGGCCGGCGATGACCTCGGCCTCGCCGCGATTGCAGCTCAGCCAGTCGGCGCGGGACAGCGCCTGCGCCAGGATCGGCGGCGGGATGCTCGCCACGATGCCCGTCGGATCGAACACGAACGGCGAGCCGGCGGGGAGCGAGGCGATGAAGCGGGCCTGCTCGTGCCGGCATTCCGGATAGGCCAGCGTATAGCCCGAGGTGAAGAACCAGTCGTCGCCGGTGGTCGCCAGCGACGACAGCGCGGCCGAGGTCAGCCGGCACTCGGCGCCCGGTCGCGAGACGAAGGTCCGCTCGGCGTCGTCGGTGACCAGGACGATGCAGACGCCGCTGTCTTCGCCGTGGAGCGGCGGCTGAAGGCGGTCGATGCCTTCTTCCCGGAAAGCCTTGTCGAGAACGGCGCCGGCCATGCCGTCGCCGATCAGGCCGGCGTAGGCGGTGCTCAATCCGCTGCGCCGCGCCGCGACCATCATGTTGTAGCCGCCGCCGGGCGAGACCTGGAAACTCGAAGCGATGATATCGTCGCCGGGCTTCGGCAGCCGCGTGAGGCGATAGACGAAGTCGACGACGGCGCTGCCGAAATGCAGGAGGCGCGGCTCGGCCATCTCAGCCTCCTCCGCTATTTTCGGCCGCAACGCGGATGTCGACCAGCTTTTCTGCCATGTCCCGCGCCGCCTCGATGTCGAAGCCCTTCAGCCGGGCGATCTTTTCCCGGGGCAGATGCGCCATGCCCGAGCAGGCGCCGGCCATCGTGCCGGCGATCGCCCCGATGGTATCGGTGTCGCCGCCGAGATTGGCCGCCAGTTGGGCGGCGGCCCAGACATCGCCGTCGGCGAGCGCCAGCGTGGCGAAGGCGGCGGGCACCGATTCCTGCGAGGCGACGCTGGTGCCCAGGAGATCGAACAACGAGCGGATGTCGGTGGCGGTCCCGGCGCGATCCGCCATGTCGAGCGCCCAGGCGATGCGCGACGAGAGGCGGGCGCCGGCCACCCAGGCGCCTTCGGTCTCGGCCGCCTTCGCCGCGTCGATCGCCTTGCTGGTGGCATCGCGCCAGGATAGGCCGTCGACGCCGTGGCTGACCACGGTGGCGACTGCCGCCGCGGCGGCGATGGCGATCGACGTGTTGTGCGTGGCGCGGCAGGTTTCGGCGACGGTGTGGATCAGCCGCGCCGACGGCGGCACCATGATGCCGGCCGGCGCGATGCGCATGGCGGCGCCGTTGGTGTCGCCGTAACGACCGGCTTCCTCAGGCGAAAGCCCGCTCCTGATGGCCTCGATCGCCCGCTTGGTCGAGGGACCGAGCAGGTCGTAGCCGCCGCGCGCCCGGATGTCGTTCTCCCAGGCGACCAGGGCTTCGATCCAGCGATGGTGATCGAATTTCCCGTCGGATTGGAGCAGGACCATGCCGAGAAGCAGCGTCTGCTCGGTGTCGTCGGTGACGGTTCCCGCTTCCAGCCCGCGGGAGACGGGGTGGTCGTCGCTCGGGGCGACGAATGTCTCGACACGGCCGAAACGGGCCGAGATCTGCCCGGGCGACAGAAGCTGGGTCGGCATGCCCATGGCATCGCCGAGCGCTCCGCCCACCAGCGCCGCCAGCGCCCTGTCCTTCATGACGGAAATCGATGCCGGCATTTTCTCAGAACTCCAGGCGCAGCGCGAAATAATCGGGATTGAGGAGGCTGACGACATATTCGATCGGCCGCCCGTCGATGTCGCGGCTGAGGCGGCGCGTCCGCAGGAACGCCGTGGCCGGCGGGCATTGCAACAGCGCCGCGTCGTCGGCGCCGAGCATTTCGATGTCCGCCCATTCCTCGCCGCTGGCCGCATGCAGGCCCGCCTCGTGCAGCGTCTGCCTGAGCGAGCCGCCCTTCAATCCGCGCAGTGGCACGCTTTCGAGCTCGGCGAGCAGCGGCAGACGGCTGCGCTCCAGCGAGATCGGCCGCGCATCGGCGGCGAGACAGCGCAGGCGATCGACGGCGATGAAGGTTCCCTTGTCGGTGCCGATCAGCTCGGCGAGGGCGGCATCCTCGAGCACCTCGATGCGGAGCACGCGCATCGTCGTCTCGGCGCCGACGTTGGCCAGCGCGCGCGCCCAGCCGACGGCGTCGTCGATCGTCTTGCCGTTGAAGGTCACGAAGGAACCGATCCCCACCCGGGTGGTGATCAGGCCCCGGTTGTTGAGCGTCTCCAATCCCTTGCGCAAAGTGTTGCGGCTGACGGAAAACCGCCTCACCAGCTCGGCCTCGCTCTGAAGGCGCTCCCCGAAGCCCAGTTTGCCCGACCGGATCTCCCGTTCCAGCACGCTGGCGATTTGCTCCGGCTTCGGGGCGCCAGGTTTCAGATCGTCATTCACCTGATGTCACCCACGTCCCAGCCTTGTTCAATGAACCTGTTCATACCTGTTCCATCAAGCCGTCGATCCATTGCCGATGTCAAGAAACTTCGTCGATCCTCCTTCATGGGTAGACCAATTGCCATCACATCCAGGCAAAGCCGGGATCTCATCCGCCAAACCTTTCAGGCTTGGCCGACCGGCGATCGATCGTGGCCGGTGGGGGCGCCGGTGTTTGCGGTGAACATGACGGCCGGCTTTTCCATTCCGGATATCGCCGAACATAGCTATAGTGGCGCCATCGATGCGTGGACCGAGACGGGAATGGTGCGTTCAAGGGGCAACTGGCTCGTCGAGATCCATGAGAACGTCGATCATCTCGAGGCCGAGTGGTCGGCCCTCGCCGGTCGGGACAACGCCACGCCGTTCCAGAGCCACGGCTTCATGCGGCTTGTCTTTCGTGCGCTGACGGCCAACCATCTCGCCGCGCCCGTGGTGGCGCTGGTGCGGTCGTGGGACGGTCGTCCGGTCGCTCTCTTTCCGATGATGCGATCGCGCCGGCACGGATTGCGCTGGCTGCATACCGATGCCCGGCCGATCGACTATTGCGCGCCGATCCTCGACGCCTCACTCGCCGCCGATGATCTGCCGGGGGTGATCAAGGCGGTGCTCGCCGCGGTTCCCGGCGTCGACCTTCTCTATTGCAACCGGGTGCCGGATCGGTACGGAGAGACGCCCAACCCTCTGATCGGCCTCCCCAATGCTGGCCGCCTCCGGCTGTCGGCCTGGGCGCTGAAGCTCGCCGCGCGGAGCGCCGACGACGTTGTCGCCGCCCGCCCTGCCAACTTCCGCGGCAATCTCCGCCGCGCCACGCAGAAGCTGGCCCAGACGCACCGGCGGGATTTCTCCATCGCCATGGGTGGAGCGATCGACGAAACCGATATCGCCGCCTTTCGTGAACTGAGAATTGCCGCCACCGAGGAGAAGGAACGCGCCAACATTCTCGAGGAGAATGACTGGTCGGCCCTCTATCTGGGTCTTCTGCGCGGCGAGGGCGGCGCGTGCCGGGGCTGGCTCTCCAAGCTGACGGCCGACGGCGAGCCGATCGCCTACCTGTTCGGCATTTCCGACGGGCGCCGGGCCTTGGCGACGCTGCCCGCTTCGAAGCTCGGCCAATGGAAGCCCTATTCGCCGGGACTGCAGCTTTTCTCCGAAAGCATCGAATATTTCCGCGCCGCCGGCTATGAGTACTTCGATCTTTCCATCGGCGACATGGTTTACAAGCGGCGCTTCGGCTGCGAGGAAATCGGCCTCCATGACGCGCTGTTTCCCAAAACGCTCGCCGGCCACGCCTATTACCTGCTCTGGCGCTTGAAGATCGCCCTGCGCGCGCGCATGAAGACCATTGCCGAGGCTAGCGACGAGACACGCAAAGGTCGGAAAAAGGATTGAGGCGGGTGTGCCCCGGCGGCAGTCCCAATTGGAGAGTCAAGCGGTGCGGACGATCGTTATTCCCGGTACGGACATCGAGACATCGCCGATCGGCCTGGGCTGCGCCTCGCTCGGTTCGCGCGTCTCCGCCGCGCAAGGGCGGCGGATGCTGGAAGCCGCCCTCGAAGGCGGCGTCACCTGGTATGACGTCGCTCCCTCCTACGGGGCCGGCCGGGCGGAAGACATCCTGGCGCCCTTCGTTGCCGCCCACCGCGACAGTCTGTTCCTCTGCTCGAAGGTCGGCCTCGCTCCGCCCAGGCACAACGGCCTGATGCGCCTCGCCTACGATCTCGGGCGGCCGCTGGTGTCGGTGGCGCGCGGCCTGTCGCGGCGGTTCCGCTCGATCAAGGCGACGCGCAACCGGCGGGTGGCGCTCAGCGGCGATTTCATCGAGGCTTCGCTGGCATCGTCGCTCAGGCGGCTCGGCACCGACCGCCTCGACGTCTTTGCCCTGCACGATCCCGATCCGGCCGACCTCGATCGCGACGACGTTCTTCGCGCCCTCGAGCGGGTCCTGGCGCGCGGCGACGCCCGCCACATATCGATGGCCGGCTCGCTCGACGCGGCGCTCACGGCGGCGGCCCTGCCGCTCTTCACCTTTTTCCAGCTCGCCGACGATCCGGACGGCCGGCAGTTGCCGGCGTTGCGCCAGGCCCTCGACCGGCCGGCCGGCTTCGTCACCCATTCGGTATTCGGCGTCGGCGGCGCGCGCGACAGGATGATACGCAAGCTCAAATCGGCGCCCACGCTGGCCGCCGAAGCCGCCGCCGCCGGCTATGGCGGATCGCCGGAGACGGTCGCGACGGCGCTCCTGATGCGGCGGGCCTTCGTCGTCAATCCGGACGGCGTGGTGCTCTCCTCGATGTTCTCGGGCAACCATCTCGCCGACAACCTGCGGCTTGCCGCCGAGCCGCCCGACGCGGCGGCGGCGCGGCTCGCCGAGAGAATCCTGTCCGCCCCTTGACGGCATCCATCCGGCTGCCGATAGCTTGAGCAAAACAGGGGACAATCCTTGATCTCAGCCTCCTTTACCGCGTCACCGATCGGCGATCACGACATCTGCGTCATTGGATCCGGCCCGGCCGGCCTCGTGCTGGCGCTCGAGGCGGCGCGGCGCGGCAAGCGGGTCCTGGTGCTGGAATCGGGCTCCAAGCGTTCCGACCGCCTGCAGCAGGCGCTGTCGGACGCCGATATCGTCGATCCCCAGCGGCACGACGACATGTCGATCGCCGTCGCCCGGCAACTCGGCGGCACCTCCAACCTCTGGGCGGTGCGCTGCCAGCCGTTCGACGCCATCGACTTCGAGGAGAGGCCCGGTCTCGTCGACGCGGCCTGGCCGATCCGCCTTGCCGACATCCTGCCCTATTACGACAAGGCGGTCGATTATCTCACGGCCGGCGCCAACGTGTTTCGGGCGCCCATTGCCGGCGTCGACATCGACGACGACGGCGTCGACTATACGCGGCTCGAACGCTTCTCGCGCGTCGCCGCCGTCCAGACGGCGCACGCGGCGGAAATCGAGCGCTCGACGCTGATCGACGTCCGCCTCAACGCCACCGTCGTCGACATGACCTACGACAACGGCCGCATCGCCGGCCTGACGGTGGCCGACCGCGAGGGCACGCGGCGCCTGTTGCCGGTGAAGACCGTCGTGCTGGCGGCCGGCGGCCTCGAAAGCACCCGCCAGCTCCTGGTTCTCCAGAACAAGCATCCGACGCTGTTCGGCGGCAACGACGGGCCGCTCGGCCGCTATTACATGGGCCATGTGATCGGCGAGGTGGCCGACATTACCTTCGGCTCCGACGCCATGGATGCCGCCTACGACTTCTACCGCGACGAGCACGGCTCCTACGTCCGTCGGCGGCTGATCCCGTCGGACGCGGCGCAGCGCCAGCATCGCCTGCTCAACGTCTCCTTCTGGCCGGTGGTGCCGCCGGTCGCCGATCCGCGTCACCGGAGCGGCCTGTTGTCGATGGTCTGCTTCGCCTTCGCCCTGAAGCCGATCGGCCGGCTGGTCATCGCCGAGGCGATCCGGAAGAGGCACATACCCGACGACCTCGCCGTCTGGCCGCATGTCGTCAATATCGTTCGCGACCTGCCGCGGGCCGCCCTCAGCCTGACGACCTTCCTCTATCGGCGCTACGTCGCCCGGCCGCCGATGCCCGGCTTCTTCGTGCGCAACGCCGGACGGCGCTACGGCCTGTCCTATCACGCCGAGCAGAGCCCGCAGCCCGACAGCCGCGTTACGCTGACGGACGACTTCGACCGGCTGGGCGTGCCGAAGCTGCGGATCGACTACCGCTTTGCCCGCGCCGACGCCGAGGCCGTGTGGCGCGCTCACGAGCATCTTGCCGGCTGGCTGACGCGCACCGGCGTCGGCCGTCTCGAATACCGGCAGGCTCCGGAGGAGACGGTCGACGCCATTCTCGGCCTCGCCGCCCATGGCACGCACCAGCTCGGCACGGCGCGCATGGCGGCGCGGCCGGAGGACGGCGTCGTCGACGGGAACCTGCGCTGCTTCGGCATCGACAATCTCTACGTGGCGAGCTCGGCGGTCTTCCCGACGTCCGGCCAGTGCAACCCGACGCTCAGCATCGCCGCCTTCGCGGTGCGCCTCGCCGAGCACCTTTGCAACGGGGAACGGCCGTGACCGACCTTCATCGCTTCCTCGGCATTGCCTTCAGCACCGGCCCGATCGACGACATCGTCCGCCTGATCGTCGATGCGGCGCGCGGGCGACGGACCACCATGCTGGTGACGCCCAACGTCCACCACGTGGTGGCGCTCGACCGGCAACTGCCGCCGGAGACGGTCGCCGTCTACCGCTCGGCCGATCTCTTCCTGTGCGACAGCAAGGTGCTCGGCCGCCTCGGCCGCTGGAGCGGCCTTGCGCTGACGCCGCGCACCGGCACCGACCGGCTGGCCGACGTGCTGGCGGCGCCGGGCAACCGCGACCTCGTCATCGCCATGGCCGGTCCGACGCCGGCGCAGGCCGAGGCGATGGCCGCCCGTTTTCCCGACTGGCAGTTCCGCCTGATCGATACGCCGGCAAGACTGGCGCCGGGCACGCCGGACTGGCAGGCGGCCGTCACGGCGGCGGCCGAGGCCGATTGGCAGATCCTGTTGTCCTGCCTGTCGTTTCCCAAGCAGGAGCTCTACGCCGCCGACGTGCGGGCGGCCCGGCGGGACAGGGGCGGCGTAATCCTCTGCGTCGGCGCCGCCGTCGATTTCCTGAGCGGCACGCTGCCGCGCGCCCCGGACGGCTGGCAGCGGCTCGGCCTCGAATGGCTGCACCGGCTCATGTCCGAGCCGCGCCGCCTGTGGCGCCGCTATCTCGTCGACGGTCCCAAGGTGTTCCTCATCTATCTGAGGCAACGCCGTTCCGGCTAACCGCTTCGGCCACGGCCGCCCGGTAGCGGGCGATCGTCCGTTCCGGGGCGAGGCGATCGTAGAGAATGCCGGCGGCGGCGGCGATCCTCGCGCGATAGGCGGCGTTGTCCTCGACGAGCCTCACGAGACCGGCGGCGATGTCCGATACGTTGCCCGGCCGGACGCCGACGCCGACGTCGAGACCGTCGAGATAGCCGTCGATGCCCGAGCCCAGCGTGTGAAGGATCGGCGTGCCGGCGAACAGCGCCTCCGGATAGACCATGCCGAACGTCTCCTGATGCGAGGGCAGCGCCATGGCGAGCGCGCCGCGGAGATGGTCGAGCAGCGCCGCGTGCGGCATGAAATCGCGGAGCAGCACGCGGCCTTCGAGACCATGGGCGGCAATCAGCGACCGTATGCGGGCGACCGCCTCCCCGGGGCCCTCGCCGATCACTTCGAGGCTGACGCCGGCAAGCCGGTCGCCAGCTCCGGCAAAGGCGGCGATCAGTTCCGGCAGGCCCTTCTTGTCGATGGCGCGCAGCGACATCGGCGATACGATCACCGGCCGCGGCGCGACCGGCGCGATGGACGGCGTGGGATTGAAGACGATGTTGGGCAGGAAATCGGTCTTTTGCCGGTCGACGCCGGTGTGGCGCTCGAAGTCCCGGCGGTACCAGGCCGAGACGTGGAAGATGCGGGCGGCATCGCGGGCGATGCGGCGGAACAGCGGCCTATAGGTCGGCTTAGAACGGAATACCTTGCGCTCCACCTCGCCGCGCATCGAGCAGAACAGAGCCGCCCGGAAGCGGCGGGCGAGCAGCCAGCCGGCAATCCCCTCGAAGGTGAAGCGGTGACTGTGCACGATATCGGGCCGAAGCCCTTCGGCGGCGAGAAAGCGGCCGATCCGCCGCGCCACAACGAACTGACAGGCCGCCATGCCGATGCCGAAGGGGGGCGCAAAATAGCGGTAGACGATCAGCCGCCGCCCCTCGAAATCCCCGAAGTCGCGCCAGGCGATCCGGCGCGGATCGATGACGCGCTGCAACGACACGACGATCTGCGGATGGTCGGTCATGCGGTCGACGAGCCGCACCACGGCATCGGTGATCGGCGGCGGCCGAATGGGATCGAGATAGTCGGAGGAGAGGTGCAGGATCAGCGGCCGGCGATTTCCCTCCGCTGCCCCCTCGCCAATGGCCGCCGCGTGGCTCATCCCCATGCCGCCATCGGCCGCGAGCCGACGACGCCCTTGAGCTTGCCCAAATTGATGGCGGCGCGCTTGCCGCAACGGAACGCCCGCGGCCGATCGAACGGCCTGAGCAGCAGCCAGAGAGCGGCGCCGATCGCAAGCTTGAGCGCCGCGTCGACGGCGAAGAGAAGCGCCGCGGCCTTGCCGCCGTCCCTGAGGCGGGTCTCGGCATAGATCTGGCCGCCCCGGACGGCGCGGCGCAACGCATAGGCCGGGGTGGCGCGCGCCGGGGGGATATCCTCATGGGCGCGCGCCCGGTTGGTTACCACCATGCGGCCGCCGGCGGCGGCGAAGCGCAGGAAGAAGTCGTGGTCTTCGCCGCCCGACCGGCCGAAAGCCGGATCGAAGCGCAGGCCGCCGAGCGCTGCGCGGCGGATCAGCGTGTTGCCGGTGCGGCCGTGCGGGTTCGGGCGGCCGTCGTCGTCCCAATTCCAGTCCTGGAACAGCGGATCGGCGGCGACGAACCAGGCCGGCGTGCCCTCCGGATAGCGCGGGAACACCGGCCCGAACACCGCGTCGGCGGCAAAGTCCGAGGCAGCGGAAAGATGGCCCTCGAGCCAGCCCGGTTCGACCGTTTCGTCGTCGTCGACAAAGATCAGCCAGTCGCCCGCCGCCGCGTCGAGGCAGGCGTTGCGGGCATGCGAGACGTTGCCGGCCCCGACCGCCACGATACGCACCGGCAATCCGAAGTCGCGGCCGGCGAGAAGCCGCGCCACCGCGTTGTCCGGGCTGTCGTCGGCGATGACGATCTCGACGCTCTCGCCCTCGGGAATGCGCGCCCCGGCGACGCTTTCGAGCGTCGACAGCAGGAAGGGCCGGCCCATGCTGGCGATCAGGATGGAGATCATGTCAGCGCTCTTCCCTGCCGTATCGTCACGGCCGACAGCATCATCAGCATCAGGAGAACGTTCGACGTCGTCATGCCATGCAGCCAGTCGGTCTCGAGCAGGTTCTGCCACAGGGTATAGAGAAGACATGACGTCATAAGGATGCCGGCGCCGGCATCCCGGTCGACCAGGCGGTCGATCCACCAGGCGATCATCAGAACGATCATCAGGAAGAGCGACAGGGCGATCATGCCGCCTTCGAGCGCCATGTCGAGGTAGCCGTTGTGGGAATGCGGCGTCCGGGCGATGAAGGTGTCGGTCATCCGCGCCGCCGGCGATGCCGGCCCGATGCCCCAGAACGACTGGAAGCCCCAGCCGGTCAGCGGGCGTTCGGCGATATGGGCCGCCGTGAACTTCCAGATTTCGGTGCGGCCGGTGAAGGTGGGGTCTCCGCTCACCAGCAGCGACACGTCGCGATAGTCGAAGCCGGGCACGCCGCCGCCCAGCAGAAATGCCGCGGGTATGGTCAGGACGACCATCAGGATCGGCAGCGCTATTCTGAGGCGGCGGCGGACCCCGGCGGCAAACAAGGCGGTTGCCGGCGCCAGCACCATCATGCCCAGCGAGGTCTTGGACTGACTTATCAGCAGTAGGCCGACGACGGCCGGCAGGCACAGGAAACCCGCCACGCGCACGCGATGGTCGGCGCGCGTCAATGCGTAGATGGCGAACAGGCCGGCAATGGCGGCATTGGCGCCCAGCGTGTTCTTGTGCGAGTAGATGCCGGGAAAGCCGATCGACGTCGTATGCACGACGGCGATCGAGGCGACGTTCACGGCGACGGCGACCGCCGTCACCCAGAACATGGGTCTCAGAATGTCGTCCATCCTGTCGGCCAGCAACAGCGCCGGAACGAGGCCGATCAGCAGCAAGATATAAAGCGACAGCCGGGTCAGCGTCATTGCCGGGGCGAGCGCCCAGGCCGCGGTAAGGCCGAGATAGCCGAAGAAGGCGATCAGCAGGCAAGAGCCGAACAGTTGGAAGCGGCCGATCCGGTGACGCTCGGCAATGAGCAGGATCACCGAGAGGGCGGCCATGCCGGGAAAGAACAGCCGGTTGAGAAGGCCCGGCTGCGCCTCCATTATCGGGCCGGTGGAAAGGTCGGCCGGCACGTAGTAGCGGGCGTAGACCAGCGGCCAGACCAGCATGAAATAGGCGAGATCGATGGCCGGCAGCAGCGTGGCGAGCCGGCGCCGATAGCCGTATCCGATGCGGTGGGCGATCGTCTCGCTCATGGAATGCCGCCCTCCCGCCCCTCGCCGGCATCCCGCGGCCTGAGATCGCGGAACGTCAGCACGCCGAAGGTCAGGCATTCGAGCAGCGAAACACCGGCAAGTCCGAGCACGGCGGCCGAGGCATCGAGCCCCAGGGACAGCAGCGCGACTACCAGCAGCGGCACGACGATCGCGCCGACGAAGCCGACGAAGGCCAGGGCGCGAAACTGGCGGCGCGCTTCCATCAGGGCGGCCATCACCGACGTCTGACCGGCCACCAGGGCATAGAGCCACCAGCACAAAAGATTGCCGGCCATGTCGCCGTAGCGATCGCGGAAGGCATAGGCATCAATGTAAGGCCAGGCCAGGAGGAGAAAAAGGCCGTAGAGGATCGCCGCACCGGCGACGATCGTCGCGCCCGACCGGAACAGCCGCAGCACCGCCGCGACCTCGCCGTGCCTCAGCTCCTCCACCATCCTGGGGCGGGCGACCCGGCACCAGGCGGTGCCGACCAGCAGCAGCGGCGAGACGCCGACCCGTCCGGCGTTGAGCATGCCGAGCGACGCCGCGTCGCGCATCCTCTCCACCAGGAAGACGTGACTGCGCGCCATGACTTCGTTCTGAAGCGCCCCCTGCAGCGCCCAGCGGGTGTCTTTCCAGACGCGCTTGTAGGCGGACAGGTGAGCCGGCAGCCGGCGGAAATCGGCCTTGAGATCGAAGCGGCACACCAGAAAGGAAAGGCAATTGCCGGCGGACAGGGCGGCGAGAACGGCTGCCGCCGGCGGCAGCACCTCCCAGAAGGCGACGGCGAGCAGGGCCGCCGATCCGAGCGCGATGACATCGTAGACCAGCGTACGGTGGATCCGCCCCTTGACCACCATGAGGTTGCGCGCGTACTCGCGAACCATGATCGTCAGGAAATAACCGGCGGTGGCGAGCGACAGCCAGGCGTCGGCGCCAATGACGGCGGCAAGGCCGAGACTCGCCGGCAGCACCAGAAAAGTCAGCACCAGATTGGCCGAGGTTAGCATCGACAGCGTCGCGTCGGCTTCCTTCGGCTCGCGGCCCGGCAGCAGGTAGTTGAGCGGCATGACGATCAGCGCATTCTGCGCCGAGACGGCAAAGAAGCTGCCGGCCAGGAGGAAGGCGAAGCGGCCGAATTCGTCCGGCGTCGCGAAGGCGATGAACGCCAGGTTGAGCAGCAGGCTGAAGGCGCTGTTCAGTGCCTGGTCGATCAGCGAAAGAACAACGGCCCGCGTCATGGCACACCGGCCAGCGTTCGAAGGCGGGTCGACAGCGGGCGCAGACGGCAACGGGCAACATCCCGCCAGCCGCCCCGGCGGCCGCCGACGGCGAGCACGGCGGACACGTTGCCCGGCTTCAGCATATTGCGCGGCTTGATCGCCGCCGACGCCAGCGCAAGGCCGGGACGACTGGTATGCACCTCCCGAAAGCCCATCGCGAACAGGCGATGGAGGATGTGGATGTTGAAGCGGCCGAAGGGCGGCGCCACGATATCGACCGGCCGGCCGAGAATCGCCTCGAGCGCGGCGCGGCCTTCGCCGACGTCGTCGAGGAACTGGCGCTCGGATATCGCCGTCCAGTCGAGATGATCGACGCCATGGACGCCGATCTTCATGCCGAGGCCGGCAAGGGCGCGGAGATCGGCGGCTGCGAGACGGCCGGGCCGGCCGAGGACGCTGGTCGGCACGAAGAAGATCCCGGCGACCCCGTTTCGCGCGAGCCAGGGAGCGAGCAGCTCGATGTCGGAGCGGAAGGCGTCGTCGCTGGTGACGCGAAGCCGCGCTCCGGTCCGCCGGCTCATGGCGAGAAGCGTGCGGAGGAGCGGTTCCGCCACTGAAAACGGCACCCAGGATTTCAGCTCGTCATCCCGCGCGTCCGGCTGCTCGGAGAGGTCGTGCACGCCGACGATCAGTTCGAACCGGGATCCGCCGCCGTCAACCGCCACCGCGCGCCTCCGATTTCCACGGCGACCACCAGGGCAGGACCGTCGCGACGAGGATACGAAGATCGGCGGCAAAAGACCACGTCGCGATGTAGCGGAGATCCTGCGCGACGCGGGCCGCCATGGATTCGTCGGTCGGCGTCGGTCCGCGGTGGCCGCTCACCTGGGCGAGGCCGCTCATGCCCGGCCGGACGGCATAGCGATCCATGTAGCCGGCAATGACGTGGCGATAGTGCTCGTCGAGCGCCAGCGGATGTGGACGCGGGCCGATCAGCGACATGTCGCCGGCCAGAACATTGAAGAGCTGCGGCAGCTCGTCGATGCTGGTTCGCCGCAGGATGCCGCCGAGGCGGGTAATGCGGACGTCGCCCACCGTGGCCTGGCGGAAGACCTCCCGGCTCGCCGCCGCCGTCATGGTGCGGAACTTGTAGATGCGGAAGGTGCGGCCGCCGAGGCCGTAGCGTTCCTGCGGAAACAGCACCGGGCCGGGACTGTCGAGCCGGATCAACAGGGCGACGAGGGCGAGCAGCGGCGATAGCAGCACCAGGCCGGCACCCGCCCCGAGAATATCGAAGGCGCGTTTCAGCCAGGAGCGGACGGCCGCCGGCTGGCCGAGCACGGTGAGCGAGGTGGTGTCGTCGATGAAATCGGTCATGTGGGGTGCGGAGTCCGGGACGAGGCGAAAAGCGAGGCGAGCGTGTCGCGCATCGGCGTCGGCCGATAGGCGTCGTCGAAGGGAAGGCCCTGATTGTCGGCCATGTCGGGCGACCGCCGGCGCAGCCAGCTGTCGGCGTCGGCAAGCCCCCAGGTCACGACACCTGTCAGCGCCGGACTGTCGAGGGCCACGGAAACGATCTTGCCGGCTTCGGCCGCCGGCATCAGGGGCTTCGGTAACGTCGAGCTCGGTGATGGCGATCGTCAGGCCCAGATCCTCGAGGCGCGCCAGGAAGCGGCGGAAAATGCCTTCGTCGAAGCGAAGGCGGGTGTCGAGGTGGCCCTGCATGCCGAAGCCGTGAACGGGCACGCCGGCGCCGACCAAGCGCTCGAGAAGGCGGAGCACGCCGGTGCGCCGGCGCTCCTGCCAATCCTCGGCGTAATAAAGATGATCGTCGTTGAGATAGAGGCGCGCCGCCGGCGTCGCGTCGGCGGCGAGACGGAAGGCCTCGGCGACATAGTCCGGACCGAGCATGGCGTAGAATGGCGTGCGGCGCATGAGATCGGCGCCGCCGTCATAGGGCTCGATGGCCTCGTTGACCACGTCCCACTCAAAGATCGCATCGCGATACCGCCCGGTCACCGCCGCGATATGCGGGGCGACGAAGCGCTGCCAATCGGCCTGGCTCGACAAGCCCTCGGCGCCGGCCGGCAGATGCTCGTGCCAAACCAGCGTATGGCCGCGCAGCCGCTTGCCGCGCCGCGCGGCGGCGGCGACGATCGCATCGGTCGTCCGATAGTCGGGCGCCGCGCCCAGCTTGGCAACGAGCGCGCCCCATTTCATTTCCCAGGCCGGCACCCAGACCGAACACTCCGCGTCGAAGAGGCGGACGTGATCGCCAGCGTCGCTAACATCGAGATGCGTCACCGCCGAACCGAAATAGCGCCCGGATCGGGCGGCGAGCTCGCCCAGCCCGGCCGACCGCGCCGCAGCCGACAGCGGTCCGGCCAGCGGCAGGCCGGCACAGGCGGTAAGCAGGGATCGGCGATCGAGCAGGAGCATTATTCGGCGGCAACGGAAAAGGGCGGCAAGTCGTCCGGCAGCGAGGCCGAGGCAGTCGACGGCACGACGGCCTTCCGGAAGTGGGCAATGGTCGGACCAAGGCCCGCCTCCAGCGAGACGGTCGGTTTCCAGCCGAGCAGGCGCTCGGCCTTGGAGATGTCCGGCTGGCGGCGGCGCGGATCGTCGGCCGGCAAGGGCAGATAGGAGATGGGCGATCGGGAGCCGGTCATGGCAACCACCAGGGCGGCGAGCTCGGTCATGGTGAATTCGCCGGGGTTGCCGAGATTGACGGGCGTCCGGACGTCGCTCGCCATGAGGCGGACGAAGCCCTCGATCAGGTCGTCGACGTAGCAGAAGGAGCGCGTCTGCGATCCATCGCCATAGATGGTGATCGGCTGGTCCTGCAACGCCTCCACGACGAAGTTGGAGACGACGCGGCCGTCGTCCGGCTGCATGCGCGGGCCGTAGGTGTTGAAGATGCGGACGATGCGGATGTCGGCGCCCTTCTCTCCCGCATAGGCGTGGAACAGCGCCTCGGCCGCCCGCTTGCCCTCGTCGTAGCAGGCGCGCTCGCCGAAGGAGTTGACGTTGCCGAAGTAGCCCTCGGGCTGAGGATGGACCAGCGGATCGCCATAGACCTCGCTGGTCGAGGCGAGCATCACCCGGGCGCCGGTTCGAACCGCGAGATCGAGCACGTTGATCGCGCCGAGAAGACAGGTCCTCAGCGTGGAAACCGGGCTCTCCTGATAGTGCGGCGGCGAGGCCGGACAGGCGAGATGATAGATCTCGTCGACCTGCAGATGGGGGAGCGGATCGGCGACGTCCGCCTCGATCAGGCTGAAATCGGGATTGTCCGCGTGATGCAGGTGGTTCAGGCGGCTGCCGGTGTGAAAGTTGTCGAGGCTGAGAACCTTGTGTCCTTCCCCGAGCAGACGATCGCAGAGATGGCTGCCCAGGAATCCGGCCCCGCCGGTGACGAGGACCGTCTTCTGGTGAAATGAAGGCATTTTGTCGGGTACAATCTTGCTGGCGGCTAGCGGGAGACGTTATTCGGCGGCGGCGAGATGCCGCCTTCGGAACGGCTGGACGGGAACCGGTCGCCGTCTTTTCGGCGGACCGGAGACGAGGTAGAGAAGCCAGGCCGTTCCGAACCCGGCGACACAGCCGAGGAAGGCGCTGGCGGCGAGCAGCAACAAGGCCTTGGGGGCGCTCGGCTTGATGGCCGGCCGGGCCGGCGAGATGATGCGCGCCGTCGTGGTCGGCAGCGAGATCTGCTCGCGCGCCTGCTTGGCCTTGACGGCGAAACTGTCGAAAAGCTCGCGATTTTGCTTGGCGGTTTGCTCGAGTTCCTTGAGCTTCACCGAAGCGGCATTGGACTGGGCGAGGCTGTCCTGCGACTTGGCGAAGATGGCTTGCAAGGCGGTCCGCTGCCCGACGGCGGACTTGTAATCGGCCTCCGCCTTGGCAAGCACGCGGGCAAGCTCGGCATTCAGCGTGTTTTCGAGGGCCTTGCGCTGCTCCTGCGCGCGGACAAGCCGCGGATGCCGGGGGCCGTAGGTGTCGGAAAGCATGTTCTCCTCGGCCCGCGCCTGTCCGATCTGCATGCGGAGCTGGCTCGCCGTCTCCGAGGCAAAGGCACCGACACCGTTGTCACGCAATGTTTCCAGCGTGGCCTTGGCGGCTTCCACCGCCACCGAGGCGCTGACAAGCTGGCTGCTCAGTTCGACCACCTGCCGCTCGGCCAACGGAACGCCGTCGGTATCGAGCAGGCCGTTCTCGCGGCGGTAGTCTTCGACGGCCCGCTGCGACTGCTCGGCGACCTTGCCGAGCTCGGCGAGACGAGCCTCCAGACTGGCCGCGGATTCGCGGGCGCTATTGTCGACGGCGCTTTGCCCGTTGCTGAGATAGATGTCGGCCAGGGCGTTGGCGAGCGCGGCGGAGCGCGCCGGCGAACCGGTGGCCACCGAGATGTCGAGAACATAGGTGTTGTCGACCCGCTTCACGGCCACGGCTTTCTGCAAGCCGGCCAGCGCCCGGTCGAAGGGGGACACCTCGGCGGCGCTGTCGCGATCCGTTCCGTAAAGGGCGGCGGCGACCAGACCGCGCAGATCGGCCAGCGGACCGGACGCCACGGGATTAAAGGTCGGATCGGTGTCGAGCCGCTCCCGCTCGACCAGTTCGCCCAGAACCGAGCGGGACGTGAGAATGGCCATCTGGCTGTCGACCAGCGCGCCGTCGGCGCCCTGCGACGACGAGCCCATGCCGGTCGGCGCCACGCCGAGATCGACGAGGCCGCGTTCGCGTGGATCGATGAAGATGGAAACGCTGGACGTGTAGGTCTTGGGAGAGAGCCAGACGACGGCAAATCCTGCAACAACGAACAGGAAGGCAATGCCCGCTATCAGCCGCCAGCGAGATGAGAAGGCTCGCGCCAGGATACGCAAGTCTTCGGCAAGGCTGGCCTCGTTCGAGCGGCCACCCGGATATTCCGGCTCAACAATTTTCATAGCACCGACCCACAAGTGACGCGTGCGTTTCGAATGATTCCAATATCACGATCCGCCCCGCGCCGGGGGAAGAAGTTAGGATCTAGTTAACAGAAACAATGTACATTGAAACTAAAATGATTCAAAAATAGGCGGGGGACAGCTATGCATTTGGCGCATTTCCGCGCAATGCACGCAGGCCGAGGGCGCCAAGGACGCCTCTCAACTTCTTGATGTTGCCGCTTGCGGAAATTCTAGCCAGCCCGGGCACGGGCGGTGAGGGAGAGAGGAAGGCTGGAGGCTTTGGCTATCTCCCTCTCGGTAAAACCCGCATCAGCTTCAACCAAGGAGACGAGGACCCGAAGCCGTCGGCCGCCTCTTGTCACCGGAACGAACGCAGCCTTTCGATCGCCGGGATGGCATACACTCCGCGCCCCTGGCGGACGAGCAGGCCGTCCTTGATCAGGCTGTTGATCGCCGTAGATGTCGCCTGGCGGGACGATCCAATCGATTTAGCTATATCCTCGACGCTCAGCCGGATCTCCACTTCGACGCCGCTCGGCGACGGGCGGCCGCTGGAGTGGGCGTGGTCGATGAAGTAGTTGGCGATGCGCTGCTTGATGTCGTGGAACATCAGGTCTTCGATGGTTCGCAGGAAGGAGGCCAGCGCCCGCCCGAGGATGGAAATCAGCGCCCAGGCGATCTGCGGGTTCTCGCGCAGCTTCTTGTCGAAGGTCGCGAGGTCGGTGAACTTGAGCTCGGACGGCTCGGCCGCCTCGATGAGGCAGCCCGAATGCAGGCAGAACATGTCGCCCGGCCCGAAGTAGAACAGGCTGAGCTCGCGATCCTCGCTGATCAGGAACATGCGCAGGCGGCCGCTCATCACCACGAGGATGCCGTTCTCGTCGATGTCCCCCGATGAAATGAGGCTGCCCTTCGGATAGGAGCGATGGATGAACCCGCGCAGGAACTCCTCGCCCTGCGGTCCGACAAGAATATTGGCAATACTAAACCTTGGCGGCACCGCTCCCTCCCATCGTCGCATGTCCGGCGCCGACCGGGGGCCGATGCCGGGGATCCTCCGCCAAATCCTGCCGAACCGGCGCTGGGAACGCCGGCGGGCGCGTACCTATCCTAACACGATCAGTCCCGTGCATGTGTCCCGTCGCCATGATGGTGATGATGCGATCCGTGATCGTGGCCGTGATCGTGGTCGTGTCCGGCGCCGGTTTCGACGCCGAGGTGGGCGAGGACGTGCCCGATCGCCTGGCGCGAGGCCTCGATGCTGGCGGAAGCCTCGTCGAGAAGCCGCGTCAGCTCGGCGGATTCCGTTTCCCGGACGCGGTGCTGCGTCAGGTCCTCAAGATGGTCTTCGAGGTGATCGGCGAAATGGGCCAGGTAGATCCCGAGGCGGTCGTCGCCGGTCGAGGCCGGTGTTTTCCGAGCGGTCATGATTGCGCCCTCCTGCCGAGATGCACGGTCGCGCCGGCCAGATCGACGCGCCGGATGCAAAGGTTGCGGAACCGGAGGCTCTCGCCGAACAGCGTCGTCACGGTGATGTCGTCGTTATCGACCTCGACGTTGACGATATCGGTGACCGGACCCTGGTCCGCGGCGTCTTCGTCGAAGGCGAGTTTCACGAGGCACATGGCATTCTCCCGGTGATGTCCGCGACATGCTCGATGATGGTGGCGGCGAGATCGCGGCCCCGCTGCCGGATGTCGCCGGAAATGTCCCAGCAGCAGATCCCGGCCCGGTCGGACGTGCGGATGACCGGGTCGGCCGGCAGCATGGCGAGCAATGGCAGATCGCCGGCCTCTGTCCGCACGAAACGTTCGTCGGTTTCGCTGTCGATCTTGTTGGCCACCAGCGCGATGCGGCGGATGCCGAGCTCGCGCGCCAGCCCCTCGATCTGGCGCGCCGTCTGGAACGAGCGGTGCCCCGGCTCGACGACGACGAGGAGCAGGTCGACGGCTTCCACCGTGCCGCGGCCGAAGTGCTCGACGCCGGCTTCCATGTCGATCAGCACGCACTCGCGCCGCCGCGTCATCACGTGCCGCAGCAGCGTCCGCACCAGCGTATGTTCTGGGCAGACGCAGCCGCCGCCGGCGTGATCGACCGTTCCCATGGTGAGGAGCTTGATGCCGGCGTGCTCGACCGACAGGCCGTCGGGAATGTCGTCCACTCTGGGGTTCAGGATGAAGTGGGTGCCGGCGGTCTCCGATGCGCCGGTGCGCTCGCGCGCCAGCGCCGTCATGCGCGAAATCGGCGTGATGCCGGCCAGGGTCTCGGCGGGAACGCCGATCGCCGCGCCGAGATTGGCGTCGGGATCGGCGTCGATCGCCATTACCTTCCAGCCGCCTTCGGCAAGGGCGCGGGCGAGCATGCCGATGACCGTCGACTTGCCCACCCCGCCTTTTCCCGTGACTGCAATCTTCATGTCGGTTCGTTCCTGGAGCGGCGCCGGCGGGGAGGGCCCGCCGGCCGATATCAGAGGCCGAGGCCCCGGCGTCTTTCCTGGATGGCGGCGAACAGCTTGTCCGCCGCGATCGCCGGATCGGTCTCGACGATGAAGTGGCCGCCGATCAGCTCCTTGGCCGTTTCGGTCACCAGGCGGGTCACCGTCTCGGAGCCGACGACCGGCGGCACGGTGCCGAGATGCGTCGGGAAGCCGATGGTGACGGCCCAGGTGCCGATCGCCACCGCCTTTTCGCTCATGGCCTCGGGCGCCGATACCACGACCGGCAGATCGGAGAGGTCGACGCCGAGCTTGTTGGCGAGCGCCGTCGCCAGGATGACGGCCCGGCTGTTGTCGACGCAGGAGCCCATGTGCAGCACCAGCGGCAGCGGGCCGCCGAGCCCCGCGGCCTCGCCGATGGCGCGCGAGACGGCCTTCAGTCCCTCGCCGGCGTATTTTTCCGTGGCTTCCGGCGTCATCAGCCCGGATTTGGCCAGCGCGCCGGCGGCGCAGCCGGTGGCCAGCACCAGCACGTTGCGGCGGGCGAGTTCCGTGGCGATCCTGAAGTAGGAGGCATCCTGCATCGTCTTGGTGTTGTTGCAGCCGCCGAACAGCACGATGCCCTGGATGTTGCCGTTGACGACATTGTCGATCACCGGCTTCAGCGGATCGGCGGCGTCGACGGCCGTCAGCGCGGCGACGATGGCCTCGGTGGAAAAGCCGGCGATCGTCCGCTGCGCCAGCTTGGGAATGTTCACCCGGTTCTTGTCGCGCCGGCCGTAGGCGGCGATCGCCATGCGCAGGATCGTCTTCGCCGTCTCGACCGCCTTGGTCTCCGAGAAGTCGACGTGGGTGGCGCCCTTGATCTTGTTGCGCGGATCGGTGGTGACGACCACCGTGTGGAAGCACTCGGCGATGCGGGGCAGCGACGGCATGATGCACTGCACGTCGAGGACCATCGCCTCGAGCGCGCCGGTGAGGATCGGCAGTTCCTGGGACAGATAGTTGGTCGCCAGCGGGATGCCGTGGCGCATCATCACCTCGTTGCCGGTGCAGCAGACGCCGACGATGTTGATGCCGGCGGTGGCGCCGGCCGCGATCGCCTCGGCCTCGAGATCGGCGGCAACCTGGCAGATGACGTCCGACAGGATCGGATTGTGGCCGTTGACGGCGACGTTGACCGCGTCGACCTTCAGGACGCCGAGATTCGAGCTGGTGGCGACCGGCTTGGGCGTGCCGAACAGCGCGTCCGACAGCTCGGTGGCCAGGACCATGCCGTCGAGATCGGTCAGGGCGACGCGCAGGCCGCCGAGCACCAGGTTGGTCGGGTCGGAGTCGCAGCCGATATGGGTGCGGCTCATGGTCTGGGCCACCGTCGCGTCGATGTTGTGCGGCAGGATGCCGAGATCGCCGAGCTTCTTCAGCCGCTTCTCCGGCAGCGTCGCCGCCAGCCAGGTGCAGGGCTTCTTCTCGTCCTGGTTCTGGAAATCGCCGAGCGTCAGGTCGGCGACGTCGCGCACCACGTCCATCAGCGCCCGCCCGTCCGTCGCCACGCCGAGCCGGGCGGCGACCGCCAGCATCTTGGCCTCGTCGCGGATGGCGTAGTCGTCGAGGTGGCCGTCGGCGAGATGGCGCAGGGCGAGGGCGATGTGCCGGCCGTGCTCGGAGTGCGAGGCGGCGCCGGCCGCCATCATGCGCACCATGTGGCGGGCGACGATGGTGTCGGCGTCGGCGCCGCAGATGCCGAACCTCGGACCGTTGCCGAACGGATCGATGCGGCACGGTCCCTTCATGCAGATGCGGCAGCACAGCCCCGACGAACCGAAGCCGCACTGCGGCTGCTGGGCGGCGTGGCGATGCCAGGCCGTCTCGATGTTCTGTTCGTCCGCGATGCGGAGCATTTCCGTGGCACAGGCGTCCGAAGAGCAGGTCGTGCAATCGTGAAGGGTCATCTCGGCGTTTCCTGAGATATCAGAAGGGGATGCGCATGTGGCGGTGGGACTGCGCGATCTCGCGGGCGCGGGCCGCCCTCAGGGCGGTGCGGTAGGCGTCGAGATTGACGACCCGGATCGCCTGGGTGGGACAGGCTTCGACGCAGGCCGGCTCGGACTTGCCGTGGGCGGCGCGCCAGTCCACGCAGAGGTCGCATTTCTTGGCGACGCCGCGGTTGGTGAGGGCATCCGCCGCGACGCGGGCCTCCGAACGCACCGTGATGGCGCCGAAGGGGCAGACCATGACGCAAAGCTTGCAGCCGATGCAGTGCTGCTCGACGATGTCGACGCGGCCGTCGGCCTGACGGCAGGCCCCGGTCGGGCAGGCGAAGGTGCAGGGCGCATCCTCGCACTGACGGCACTGCATGGGCATGGCGCCGCCTTCGAAGGCGACGACGTGGTTGCGGGCGTGCAGCGGCTGCCGCGCGGCGATCGCCGACATCATGTCCTGGCCATCCGCATGCGAGACGGCACAGGCCAGCTCGCACGAATGGCAGGTCATACACCGCTCGGCATCGGCATAGATGATTTCGTTTTCCTGTCTGTGCGGCATGTCGCCTGTCCCTCCGAACCCCGCTGGGTACGCTTCCGTCTTTTTGTCTTCGCGGCTCCGCCCGGCCGCCGACGCGGCGGTGGACGGCGTTCCACACGGTTTCGGACCATCAAGTTGCGAATTGATCGCAATTATAGTCCCGTGCCGGCCGGCCGGAAAGAACGAGAGGCGCAATCCTCCAGTATCCGCCCAGCACTTCGGACCGGATAGCCCCACCGGATCTTTCCGGCGGCCAAGAGGACCTTCGATTTCTCGCTCCCTGTCCTCGAAGATACGCCTAAGGCAGTGCGGCGATCTGTCATCCAAGAGACAATCTGGAACTTATTGGCCGCATCGCACCGGCGCTTCAGGGCATCAGCGACAGCTCGGCCAGCAAGGCGATGTCGGCCTCCTCGAGCCGCTGCACGGCAAAGCCGACGTGAATGGCGACGACGACGCCGATCCAGATTTCGAGCGCTTCGCCGGGCGGCGACAGGAAGGCCAGGCTGATCTCCTCGCGCTGGCCGTCGATGCCGACGGAGACGATGCGCCGTTCGGCGTCGACGATGCCGCATATCCGTCCGTGCCGGGCAATGCACATCGCGGCGTCCTCAGCGTTCGGTGCAGGAAATGCAGGGATCGATGGAGTTGACGATGAGGGGAATGTCGGAAATCCGCGCATCCTTCATCATCACGCCCAGCGCATCCCAGTTCATGTAGCTCGGTACGCGCCACTTGAGGCGCTGGGGCATGGTCGATCCGTCGGTCTTCAGATAGTAGACGACCTCGCCGCGCGGCGCCTCGGTCTTGGCCACCGCCTCGCCGGCCGGGATCGCCGGCCAGCCGGGCAGCGAGGACGGCCCCTTCGGCAACTTGGCGAGGCACTGGCGGAGAATGCCGATCGACTGCCGGATTTCGCCGAGCCGCACCATGGCGCGCGACCAGACGTCGCCGTCGGTTTCGGTGACGACGTCGAAGTCGAGATCGGCATAGACCGCGTAGGGGGCGAGGCGGCGGATGTCGTTGTCGAGGCCGGAGCCGCGCGCCACCGGGCCGACCAGACCGTATTCGATGCAATCCTGCCGCCCGATGACACCGACGCCGCGGGTGCGCGACAGGATCGAACGGTCGGTGCGATAGAGCGGCGCGATCTCGCCGACGATCACCGGCTCCAGCCGGTCGAGCTGATCGACGAGCCAGGCGACGCGCGCGTCGTCGAGTTCGTACTTGACCCCGCCGATGGTGTTGGCGGCGATGTCCATGCGGTTGCCGAAGATGGTCTCCTTGACGTCCTGCATGATCTCGCGGGCTTCCATGACGTGCATGAACAGCGACTCGAAGCCGACGATATGGGCGAGGATCGCCACGTTGAACATGTGCGAGGCCACCCTTTTGACCTCGTCGGCGATGACGCGGAGGTATTGCGCCCGGACCGGCACCTCGATGCCGGCGATGGCCTCGACCGTCATGCAATAGGTCTGCGGATGGCTGTTGGAGCACAGCGAGCAGACGCGCTCGGTGAGCACGATGTTCTGCCAGAAATTGCGCCGCTCGGTCAGGTGCTCGATGCCCCGGTGGACGTGGCCGGCGGTGATCTCGACGGCGGCGACGCGCTCGCCGTCGACGTCGAGGCGGAAATACATCGGCTCCTCGAGCGCCACGTGCAGCGGTCCGACCGGAATCTGGAACGTGTCCATCACTGGGCCTCCTTGGCTGCTTCCAGTTGTTCCCACAGGTCCTTGGTGCTGGCGGCGTTGGCGATCCGCGACAGCGGAATGAGCTCGCTGCGCCGCCGGCCGGCGCTCTCCTCGTCGAGGAACAGCGTCCGCATGCTCATCCGTCCGGTCATGCCGATGCCGTAGAGCTCCACGAATTCGCGCTCGTGCCAGTCGGCATTGCGGAAGATCGGAACGATGGTCTCCACCGTCTCGCCCGGGCCGACGCGCACGGTCAGCGTGACGGTCGATCCCGCGACGTCGAAATGGTAGGCGATGAAGTGTCCGGGGTCGGCGACGTCCGGCATGGCGGTGATCATCGAGAGGCGGGCGCCGACCGCCTTCAGGGACCGGCAGCCCGCCGCCAGCGTCGATCGGTCGGCAAGCCGCACCCAGATCGTGACAAGGCCGTTCGGCTCGGGATGCGCCTCGACGGTTCCCGGCAGGGTGTTGGTGGTGGCGAGGAGTATTTCGGCATTGCTGGTCGGGGTCGTCATAGCGAGGCTCCCTTGATGCTGGCGGCGCGGCGGCAGTCCGGACAGAGCCGCGCCAGGTGCTCGGTTTGGCGGGCGACGCCGCGATAGGCGTGCCGGACGATGGCGTCCGTCCCGTAGCCGATGTCGGCGCCGCAGCGCGTGCAGCGGGCGCGCGGCACCACGGCATGGTCGGCCAGCGCGTATTTCTCGCTCTGCAGATGCGCCATGTGCCAGTCGTTGGTGAGGCGGATCGCCTTGGTCGGGCAATAGTGGGCGCAGTGGCCGCAATTGGCGCAGCTGTTGTGCCAGACCGCGAAATGCAGCCCGTCGTCCCGCTCGTCGAAACGGATGGCGCCGGCCGGGCAGACGTATTCGCACATCCGGCAGCCGGTGCAGGCGCCGGCGTCGAAGGCGACGCGGCCGCGATAGGCGGCGGGCGTCTCGGGCTCGCCGAACGGGTAGGCGACGGTCGACGGGCCGGCGACGATGTTCTTCACGAGCACTTTCAGAAAGGACATGGACCGTCTCCTATTGCCTGTCGGACCAGACTTCGATCGCCTTGGCGATGCCTTCGATGATCGCCTGCGGCCGCGGCGGACAGCCTTGGACGTTGACGTCGATGGGCAGCCAGCGGTCGAGCGGACCCTCGATGGGCAGGCCGTCGCGGAAGACGCCGCCGGAGATCGGGCAGATGCCGACCGCCACCGTCACCTTCGGGTCGGGGATCTCTTCCCAGAGGCGCAGCACCTTGTCCTTCACCCGCGCCGTCAGCGGCCCGGTGATCAGCACGATGTCGGCGTGCTTGGGGCTGCCGCAATACTGGCAGCCGAGCCGCTCGACGTCGTAGCGGGGGATGCAGGCGGTGGTGGCGAGCTCGACGTCGCAGCCGTTGCAGGAGCCGGCGTTGATCCGGTAGAGCCACGGCGAGCGGCGGAAGACCTTCTGCATGAAGCCCATGGCGGCCTCCTCAGAGATTGGCGACGGCGAGAACCAGCCCGGCGATGCCGAGCAGTTCGGGCCATTTCAGGTAGAAGAGAACCGCCTGGTCGATGCGCATCCGGCCGAGGGCGGCCTTGGCCAGCGACACGCCACAGACCGTTACGACGGCGCATTGCAGCGCCCAGACGAGGAGGCCGGCCCCGCCGGACGGACCGATCGGGCAGAACAGCGCGATGCCGAGCCCGATCACCACCACCGACTTCAGCGCCGAGGCGAGCTTGAGCAGCCCGAGGGCCGGGCCGGAATATTCGAGAAGCGGTCCTTCCAGCACCTCGGATTCGGCCTCGGGAATGTCGAAGGGCGAAAAGCCGAGGTTGGCCGGGATGAAGGAGAGGTAGGCGAGGAGGGCCGGCCACAGCATCGGGTCGAGGATAAAGGCGCCCTGCTGGCGCTGGACGGCGACGATATCGGCGAGCGACAGCGCGATCGGCTGGCCGAGATGGTGGCCGGCGACCATGGCCACCGCGACGACCGCCAGCAGGAGCGGCCCCTCGTAGGCGAGCATGATCGCCATCTCGCGGGAAAAGCCGATGGCGCCGAACGGCGAGCCCGAGGCGGAGCCGGCGAGCATCAGCACCACCGCCGGCACCGTCACCAGATAGAGCAGCACCAGCATGTCGCCGAGATCGGCGCTCGGCCGGTAGAAGCCGGCGATCGGGATCATCGCGGCGGCGACCGCCATCGCCGCCACGGCGACGACCGGCGCCCAGAGGAAGACGAAGGTGTTGGAGCCTTCCGGCACCATGGTCCGCTTGCCCATCAATTTGAGGATGTCGATGAACGGCTGGATGAGCGGCGGGCCGACGCGCCGCTGCATGCGGGCGACGGCGCGGCGGTCGAGGCCGCGCAGGATGAGGCCGAAGGCCAGGGCGAACAGGCCGCCGGGAAAGACCAGCACGGCGAACAGCAGGGTGAGGATGTTGTCAGGCATGGGAGTGCTCGTCCGTTTCGGGAGCGGAGAGAAGCGCGGTTCGGATCAGCCGCTCGGGCGTCTCGTAGAGACCGGAGGCGGGAACCCGCATTCGGGCGGGGGCGATGTCGCCGACACCGCAGGCGTGCACCCGCGTCGCGACTTTCCGGCTGCCGGAGAGAAGCGGATAGAGCGCGGCGACGGCGCCGCTCATGCCGAGCAGGATGGTCAGCACCAGCGGGTTCCAGCCGCCGGCGCCCGGCAGGCCGCCGGCCCAGGTCGCCACGATCGCCGGCAGGCCCAGCGCCGCCTCGATCCGGGCAATCGGCACCAGAGCGAGGCCGGGCAGGGCGCCGACGACCAGCGAGACGGCGACCAGAAGCGCCATCGGCACCAGCATGACGGCGGGCGCCTCATGCATCCGTTCGGCCTTGGGCGAGGCCGGCCCCATGAAGGCGGCGTGGGCGAATTTCAGCACTGCGGCGAGCGTGAACAGGCTCGACATCAGCGCCGCCAGCGCGAAGGCCCAGTGGCCGCTCTCGAACGCCGCCCGGTAGATCAGCCACTTCGAGGCGAAGCCGGCAAGCGGCGGAATACCGGCGAGCGACAGCCCGGCGATCAGGAAGCAGGCGAAGGTCATGGGCATGCGCCGTCCCAGCCCGCCGAGCTCGTCGAGGCTGGTCACGTGGCCCTGGGCCATGATGCAGCCGGCCGCCAGGAACAGCGTGTTCTTGAGAAGCATGTGGTTGAAGAAGTGGAAGAGGCCGCCGGCGACGCCGATGTCGGTGGCGATCGCCAGACCCAGCAGGACGTAGGCGAGCTGGCTGACCGTCGACCAGATCAACAGGCGCTTGATGCCGGTCTGGACCAGCGCCTGGGCACCGGCGACGAGCATGGTGATGGCGGCCACCGTGCCGACCATGGTCAGCGGCGCCGGCATCCACCACGGCAGGAAGGCGGCGAGCCGCGCCATGGCGGCGGCGCCGCCCAGCAGCACGGCGAAGTGCAGGATGCCCCAGGGGCCGACCTTGAGCAGCACGGCGGAAATGTAGCCCGAGACCGGCGTCGGCGCCGGGGCGGGGTGCATCTGCCAGTCGATGCGGAGGGGCAGTTGCGCCGCCTTGGCGAGCAGGCCGATGAAGATCAGCCCCATGGCGGCGGCGAGCCAGGCCGGATCCATGGCGGCGGTGGCTTCCGGCAGCTCGGCGAAGTCGAGGGTGCCGGCGCCGACGGCGAGGATCGCCACGCCGAGGAACAGCAAGCTGGCGCCGGCGAAGTTGAAGACGAAATACTTGGTTCCCTCGCGGAGCGCGTCCTCGCTCTCCTCGTGGATGATGACGAGATAGAGCGTCCAACTGCTCATGATCTCCCAGAAGGCGAAGAAGCCGAACAGATCGCGGGCGGCGACCGCGCCGAGGAGGCCACCGATCATGGCGACGAACAGCGCGAAGAAGCGGTTCTGGGCATGGCCGTGCGCCATGTAGCCGATCGAGAACACGAGGTTCACGACCCCGACGCCTGAGATGAGCAGGGCGAAGGCGAAGGAGGCCGGGTCGTAGCGATCGGCCTCCAGGATGACGCCGGCGAGCGCCGCCGCGACGACCAGCGCCGCCAGCACGCCGGCCCGGCGGGGCGCGCCGCGCCCGGCAAGGTAGACAATCACCGAGCCGCCGAGCGCGATGGCCGCAGCGAGCGACCAGTCGAGCCGCAGCGCCGGCAGGGCGGCCGATCCCGCCTGATCGGTGAGCGCGCCGGCGATCAGGGCGACCTGGTCGAGGAGCGGCGCCGGCCACAGACCGACGCCGACGACGAAGGCGGCCAGCACGCCGAGCGCCAGCCGCATCGACAGCGGTGCCTCGGCGACGGCCTCGCGCCGACGGACGCCGAAGAAGACGACGCGCAGCACGCGGGCATAGTAGATGGCGCCGATCACGCTGCCGGCGAGGATCACCGCGGCCACGTCGATGCGGCCGGCGCCGACCGCCGCCCAGATCATCAGGAACTTGGCCACGAAGCCGCCGAAGGGCGGCACGCCCATGATGGCGAGAAGGCCGATGCCGAAGCAGGCGCTGGTGAACGGCATCGCCCGCCCCAGTCCCGCGAGGTCGGACAGCCGCCGTCCCCCGGCCCGCATGATCAGCGCGCCAGCGGCGAAGAACAGCAGGGTCTTCATCGCGGCGTGGACGACGACATGCATCAGCCCCCCGGCCAGCGCCGCCTCGGTGCCGATGCCGATCATCATGGCGATCTCGCCGATCTGGGCGAGCGTCGAATAGGCGAGGAGGCGCTTGAGATCGTCCTGGCGCAGCGCCGCGATCTCTCCGAGCAGGAAGGTGGCGCCGCCGAGCCCGATCAGCGCGATGCCCGGCAGCGACAGCCCGCCGGCCGACCCCATCCGCGACAGCGTCGCGGCGCCGAACACGACGAACAGCAGCTTCAGGATGCCGAAGATACCGGCCTTGGTCAGGATGCCCGACATCGGGCCGGAGATCGACGACGGCGCCGCCGGATGGGCGTCCGGTAGCCAGCCGTGCAGCGGGAACAGGCCCGCCTTGGCGATAAAGCCGACGAGGAAGGTCGCCACGACCACCACGGCCACGCTCGCCGGCAGGTCGCCGGCGCGGGCGGCGATCTCGGACACCTCGAAGGTGCCGAGATGGGCATGCAGCAGCAGGATGCCGAAGTGCATGACGTAGGCGCCGCCGGCGCAGGTCAGGAAATACTTGCGGCCGGCGGCCAGCGCGGCCGGGGTCTGCTCGTGGACCACCAGCAGGTAGGAGGTCCAGGTCATCAGCTCCCAGAACAGGTAGAAGCTGCCGAGGTGCTCGACGGTCGCCACGCCGATCAGCGAGCCGAGCATCAGGAAGAGGAAGAACCAGTAGCGGTTCTGGGCGTGGGAATGCGCCATGTAGCGGACCGAGTAGATCGTCACCATCAGGCCGATGGCGGCGAACAGCACGGCGAACAGGCTGCCGAGATCGCCGCTTCTCGCGCCGGCGATGACCAGCCCGAGCGTGGCGAGCGCCAGCGCGACGGCGCCGGCGTCGCGCAGCCGCGCCGAGAAGCGCCCGAAGGCGAAGAGCACGAAGCCGCCGACGTAGGGCACCAGCACTTCCGGCGCCCAGGCGGTCTCGAATTGCGGAACGCCGCCCTCGCCAAGGCCGGCGAGGCGGCCGGCAAGCGCCAGCACCGGCTCCGGATCGAGCGACAGGGCGATGGTGGCAAGCGCCAGCGCCACCAGCGGCCACTGGCCGGGCCGTATGGCGAAGAAGGGGATCGGCCGGTCGGCGAGAATGCCGTGGCTCATCCGCTCGAAGCAGACGCGCTGGATCGTGGTGATCGAATAGACCGCCGCGACGATGCTGGCGATGGTGCCGACGACGGCCAGCTCCCAGTGTCCGGTCTCGATGGCCGCGTAGAGCACGACGAACTTGGAGAACGATCCCTTGAAGGGCGACAGCCCCATCACGGAGAACAGGCCGAAGCCGAACATCAGCGAGGCGAACGGCGCGCGATCGACGCTGCCGACCAGGTCGGACAAGCGGCTCGATCGGTTGGCGCGCACGATCTCCATGGCGGCCAGCACCACCAGCGCCCGCATCACCACCTGCAGGGCAAGGTGCATCCACGCGCCGGTCTCGCCGATCGCCGTCCCGAGGCCGACGCCGAGAACGACCCAGCCGGCCTCGGCGAGCGTCGACCAGAACAGCATGCGCTTGAGATCGCCCATTCCGGCCAGGGCGAGGAACTCGCAGACCAGCAGCAGCGCCGCTCCGAAACCGGCGAGAAGGGGAATGTCCGACATGACCTGTCCCGTGTCGTTGCGGGTCCGGTCGGGCTGACGGGACCGTTTCACGGCACCGTTAGGCGTGTCGGCGGGAGAAATCCGTCATCTGGAGGACACCAGGCAAATTAAGCCGGCGGCGGCGGCGGACAAGCGCCTCGAAGCACGGGCCAAGGATCAATCCGAGAGGATGATGACGGTCCGGTCGTCGAATAGCTGCTCCGGGCCCGATCCCTTGACGCCCCAATGGGTCAGGGTCTTGGTCGGGTCCTCGCGTTCGATCCGGTCGGCCACAGCCTCCCAGTCGGCGAGCGCCGTCCCTTCCGGCAGTTCGAGGTAGCCGTCGCTGAAGATTTCCACGCATCGGACCGAGCGGCGCGGCCGCTCGAAGCTGATCAGTCCGAAGCCGCGCGACACCGTGCCGTCGATGACGGCGTAGCCGAGCGGATGATCGGCATCGTTGGCGTAGCCGTATTGCCCCCTGGCGATGCCGGCCCTCAGCATCGGCTCGACGAAGGCGAGCAGGGCGTCGTCGAGCCGGCCGGTCAGCATCCGCCGGGCTTCGCCAATGACCTCGGCCGCCTCGTCTTCGGAGATCAGGGCCGGGATGGCCTCGTCGAAGCCGCGGAAGACGCCGCGCCGCGAATCCGGCTCCAGCGCCGCTGCGGCAAGGCCGCGCCGCCTGAGGTGGTGATAGAGCGCCACCCGGCCGGCCGACATGATGTCGTCGATCGGCTTGAGGCTCTGGAAGGTCTCCTCGCCGTTGATGCGGATGCCGCTGTCGCCGACCAGCGTGAAGCGCAGGCTGTCGCCGACCTCTTCCATCAGCGCCATGGTGGTGGCCGCCGAGATGCGCTCACCGCGCGCCCGGCTTTCCTTGTCGAGCGCCGCACCGAGCCGGGCGTTGAGGATGGCGACCAGCTCGTCCGGCGTCCTTGTCCCCGGCGCCTGCTCGACCAGCGCGTCGATGAGCGCAGCCGACGCCTGGAGCGCGGCGAAGCGGCCGCTACCGACACCAGCGATCGAGGCGCCGTTGACGTCGGTGGCGCCGTCGAACACCGCATAGCAGCGCCCCGGAATCACCACCGGGATGTCGTCGCCGGCTTTTCCGGGCGCCGCGTATTTGGAGACGGAGAGGCAGTCGATACGCATGAAACGATCCTCGGGCATACGGATGCCGCCCGCTCCTTGGCGGGCGACACGTGGGGGTCGGGGCGTCAGACGAAGGCGCCCTCGCGGTTCTCGGACAGGCGGAAGACGATGAAGACGCAGATGCCGGAGCTGACCAGCAGGATGGTCGACAGCGCCGCCGCCAGGCCGAACTCGCCGTCAAGCACGGCGGAGTAGATCTTGATCGGCATGGTCGCCGTGGCGCCGGTGTAGAGCAGCAGCGTCGACGACAGCTCGTTGATGGCGGTGATGAAGCTCATCATGGCGCCGACGACGATGCCGGGGATCATGATCGGCACCGTCACCTTCAGGAAGGCCAGCGCCGGCGGCGCCCCGAGGTTGACGGCCGCCTCCTCGATCGACGGCTTGATCTGCCTCAGGATCGACGAGGTGGAGCGGACGCCGTAGGGCAGGCGGCGGATGAACACCACCAGGATGATGATCAGCGCCGTGCCGATCAGGTCGACCGGCGGCCGGTTGAAGGTCAGCGCGAAGCCGATGGCCATGACGACGCCCGGCACCACGTAGGGCACCATCAGAAGGCTGTCGAGCAGGCCCGACAGCCAGGTTTCCCGCCGCACCACGATATAGGAGATAAAGGTGCTGGTGACGGTGATCATCGCCACCGCCGCCAATGCGAAGGCGAAGGAATTGCCGACGACGTTGGGCAGCTCGTTCCACACCCGCGCGTAGCTCGTCAGGCCGAAGGCGCCGGTGAACACCGGGCCGCTGGTGGCGAGGATCGAGGTATAGAACACCACGATCATCGGCAGCGCCGCCAGGAGCACCACCAGATAGCAGAAGGCATGGACCAGCACGCCGAACAAACCCGACAGCGGCTTCTGCTCGGGCAGGTTGGTGAGCGCGCCGGCATAGCGGCGCTTGCTCAGGAAGTAGCGCTGCAGGAACACCGCCGCCATCGAGATGACGATCATCAGCATCGAGATGGCCACGGCGATCGACGGCGTGCCGCCCATCTCGGCCGTGTACTGGTTGTAGGCGATGGTCGACAGCGTGCGGAAGTTCCGGCCGATGATCGCCGGCGTGCCGAAGTCGGCGATCGACAGCACGAAGGCGAGGATGGCGCCGGAGCTGACCGCCGGGAACACCAGCGGCAGCGTCACCCGGAAGAAGCGCGCCGTCGGCGAGCAGCCGAGGTTGGCGGCCGCCTCCTCGAACGACCGGTTGATCGAGCGCAGCGCGCTCTCGGTCATCAGGTAGACGAAGGGGAAGAACTTCAGCGTGAACACCAGGATGATGCCCGGCGTGCCGTAGATCGACGGCACGGCGAGGCCGAGCTCGCGCAGCGGCTTGGTGACCCAGCCGTTGTTGCCGAGCACCAGGATCCAGGAATAGGCGCCGATGAAGGGCGGCGACACCAGCGCCAGCACCGCCACGGTCGAGATCAGGCTGCGGGCCTTCACCTGGAAGCGGGCGACGAAATAGGCGAGCGGCACGCCGATCAGGCAGGCGCCGGCCATGCCGCCGACGCCGACGAGCATGGTGTTGCCCAGCGCGCCGAGGTAATAGGGATGGCTGAGCACCGTCGCGTAGTTGGCGAGGGTATAGCCTCCCGTCTCGGGATCGACGAAGCCGACGACGAACACCTCCGACAGCGGGGCGATGAGCAGAACGGCGATCATCACCAGACAGAGGGCGAACACGACGTTCCAGAAGTTGAAGAAAGGTATGGCCCGTTGCCGGCGGGGGACGGGAGCGGCCGCGAGGGTCATGACAGGAGCCTCCCGTTGTCGGCGTCCTCGTAGAGCGCGAAGTCGGCATGCGGCAGCGAAATCTCGATCGGATCGCCCGGCCTGAGACGCACCGCCTCCGCCTCCGGCGACACCAGCGCGGTGATCGCCAGATCGCCGCTGTCGACGGCGATTTCCAGCTCGCGGCCGATGAACATGGCGTGGCGCACCGTGCCGCCGAGGGTGATGGCCGCGCCCGGCTCGCCCGCCCCGAGCCGCACCTTTTCCGGGCGGATCGTCGCGACGACCGGCCCGGCGAGGCCAGGGACCGGGCAGGGCATCGAGGTGCCGGCGAGATCGAGGCGGCCATCCCGCGCGACGGCGCGCAGCCGGTTGTTGGAGCCGACGAAGGAGGCGACGAACAGGTTGGCGGCGCGGCTGTAGATGTCCCAGGGCGCGGCGACCTGCTGGGCGATGCCGCCGTACATCACGCAGACCTGGTCGGAGATGGCGAGCGCCTCCTCCTGGTCGTGGGTGACGTAGACGGTGGTGATGCCGAATTCCCGCTGCAGGTCGCGGATGTCGCGCCTCAGCTCGACGCGCAGCTTGGCGTCGAGGTTGCTGAGCGGCTCGTCCATCAACAGCACTTTCGGCCGGATGACCAGGGCGCGCGCCAGCCCGACGCGCTGCTGCTGGCCGCCGGAGAGCTGGTGCGGCATGCGACTCGCCAGCGGCCCGAGCTGGACGATGTCGAGCATCTGTCCGACGCGCGCCTTGAGCTCGGCGGCCGGCACCTTGCGCTGGCGGAGCCCGAAGGCGACGTTGTCGAACACGCTGAGGTGGGGGAAGACGGCATAGTCCTGGAACACCATGCCGACGTCGCGCAGGTGCGCCGGCTTGTCGCCGATCGACACGCCGTCGACGTGGATGCCCCCCTCGTCCTGGATGTGGAAGCCGGCGATGGCGCGCAAAAGCGTGGTCTTGCCGCAGCCGCTCGGCCCGAGCAAGGTGAAGAACGCGCCGGAGGCGATATCGAGCGAGATGTTCTTCAGCGCCGTGAAGTCGCCATAGCTTTTCTTGAGGTCGGTGATTTGTACGCGCGCCATGTCGGCAGCCCCCCGCGGAGATATTCGGGTCGTTCGGCAAGGTGGGCGGCCGGCTCAGCCGGCCGCCCGGCCCGGCGTCACTTGGTCATGATGATTTCGTTCCACTTGGCGAGCGCCGTCTTCTGATAGCCGGCGGCCCATTCGAGGTCGTACTTGATGAGCTTCAGCGACGACAGCGGCGTCAGCATCTCCGCCGACGGCACGTCGACGCGCACCGGGCGCCGGCCGATCGAGGCCACCAGCTTCTGGCCTTCCTCGGACAGGGCAAAGTCCATGAAGGTCTTGGCGGCCTCCGGGTTGGCGGGCGTCGCCAGCATGGCCATGCCGTCCGCCTGCGCCGTGGTGCCGTCGGACGGATAGATCACGTCGACCGGACCGCCGCCGATCTTGAAGCGCAGGCCGACGTCCTCGTTGGAGATGCCGATAGCCGCCTCGCCGTCGTTGACGAACTTCGGCACCGCGCCGGACGAGTTGGCGAGCTGGGTGTTGTCGAGGATGCGGCTGTAGAGGTCCCAGCCCTTGTCGAGGCCGTAGATCTGCAGCAGCGCGGCGAGCTGGATGTAGGCGGACGACGACTTGTCGAGCCGGGCGATCGAGATCTTGTCCTTGTACTTCGGATCGGCGAGATCTTCCCACGTCTTGGGACGGTCGGCCTCGGCGAGCTCGCTGGTGTTGACGACGAAGCTGGTGGCGACGACGGTGAACGGCGTCCAGTTGCCGCTCGGCTTGACCTCGGGGACGATCTTGTCGGCATCCTTCGGCGTGTAGCTGCCGAACAGGTCCGGATTGGCCTGCAGGATCTCGCCGCCGACCGACCAGAGCACGTCGGCGGTCTGGCGGTTCTTCTCGGCCTTGAGGCGGTTGATCAGCTCGCCGGCGCCGGCCTTGATCAGTTCGACCTTGAGGCCGGACGATTTCTCGAAGGCCGGGATGATCTTGTCGACGATCTCCTGCGGCGCGGCGGTGTAGACGATGACCTTGCCGTCGTCGGCGAGCGCCATGGCCGGCGCGGCGACGGAAAGGATGGTGAGGGCGGCGAGAAGCTGCTTCTTCATGGGTTCCTCCAAAATCGGCTTTTCGGGCCGTAGCGGGCCGAACTCCCCTCTTTGGCAAATGCCGATGCCGGCTCGGCCATGCCGGCATCGATGGGGTCGGAGCGGCGGATCATCCGTCGCCCGTCGTTTTCGTTGGCCGGTCCTCCGGCCGGCCGCTGCGCCGCCGTCCGCCGTCAGGCGAGCGCGGCGCCGCCGGCCGGCGGATAGCGCGGCAATTCGATGTCCACGACCGTTCCCTGTCCGGGCTGCGACGTCAGGTCGATGCGTCCGCCGGACTGGTGGACGAAGCCGTAGACGGTGGCGAGGCCGAGGCCGTTGCCCTGCGCCGCCTGCTTGGTGGTGAAGAACGGCTCGAAGACGTGATCGAGCACCTCCGGCGTCATGCCCGACCCGTTGTCCTCGACGCGGATGCGGATCTTGCCGTCGGCCGTCGGACCGGCGGCGAGGCGGATGACGCCTTCGCCGGAAATGGCGTCGCGGGCGTTGAACAGCAGGTTGATCAGGGCGTTTTCGAGCTGCCCGGCGTCGATGAGCGCCACCAGCGGCCCCGCCCGCTCGCCTTCCTTGACCGTCTCCAGGCGGATCGGCCCGCCGAAGTTGTCGTGCAGCAGGTCGGCGAGCGCGTCGATGACCGCGTCGACGTCGGTCGGCGCCGGTTCGAGCGAGCGGCGCCGGCCGAAGGTCAGCAACTGCTGGACCATCGACGAGCCGCTTTCCGTCGCCTCCAGGGCGCGCAAGGCCCGCTGGTTGTTGGGCGATCCGGCGTCCGTCGTCTCCTGGATGAGCTGGACGTTGGCGGAGATCGCCGTCAGCACGTTGTTGAAGTCGTGGGCGATGCCGCCGGTGAAGCGGCCGATCGCCTCCAGCCGCTCGGCGTGCTGCAACTGCCGCTGCAACTGCTCCCGCTCGGCGACCTGCGCCTTGAAGACGCCGAAGGCGGCGGCCAGCGCGCCGATCTCGTCGCGGCGGCCGGCCCCGGGCGCCTCGGCCGCGGTGTCGCCGGCCGCCAGGCGGCGCATGGCGTCGGCGATGCCGGTGAGGTCGGCGATGGCGCCGCGCAGGAAGGCGTTGGCGACGACGAAGGCGGTGGCGAGCACCGCCAGGCCGATGACGACGGCGGCGATCTTGCCGATCCTGAGAGCCCGGGCGATCTCCGCCTGCCGGGCGCTGCTGGCATCGGTGAGCAGCCCCGAATAGTCCCGGCTGAGGCGGGCGATGTCGCGGGCGGCGGCATCGGCCGAGGCGATCAGTCGACGCTGGCGGCTCTCGACGTCGATGACCGCTAGGCGGCGCTCGAACAGCGGCACCAGGAGCGTCAGCGCCATCGGCCGGCCGTCGTGCCCGAGAAGCTTCAGGAAGGCGGCCTGCTGGCTCTCAACCTCGGCGCTGTCCGAGGAGGCGATCGCCGCGCTCGCCAGCGACAGGGCGACGGCGATGGTCGGGTGGCTGCCGTCGTCGGCGAGAAGGACGCTCTTGAGAAGCGCCAGATCCTGCGTGGCGGTGCGCATGCCGGCGTTGGCGTCGATCGCCTCGGCCACGGTGGCGGCGAGATCGGTGACGATGGCGTTCAGCCGGTCGGATGCCTGGACGAGGGCCGGCACGACAGATGGAGTCGGCTCAGCGGTCGTGAGGGCGGGCAGCGACTGCGTCAGCGTCGAGAACCGCCGCAGCTCGTCCCGCAGCGCCATCTCCGCCTGCGACAGGTCCTCCCGGTCGCCGATATCGCGGAATCGGCGCGCGGCGAGCGACAGGTTGGACGTGCTTTCGGAAAGCTCCAGCATGCGCCTTGCGTCGGCGATCGACTCGCGCTGCATCTCCGACAGCAGCCCGTCAAGCCGCTCGAGGCCGATGAGCGCCGCGCCCTCCACCAGCACGATGGCGCCGAGGACGGCCGCCGATGCCAGGAAGAGGCTCCGGCGCAGCCCGCGGCGGCGCGCAGGCCGTGAAACGGCCGTGAGGGAAGTTGGCTGCGGCGAAACGACCATGCCTGCGATCTCCTGCGTCAACGTCCTGCCGACAATGATTGCTGGACACTATTGCTATGCCAGCAAAGCAATCCCAACACGGCATTCGGTGGACGGCAAAGGCGGACTATCGCGCCGTGGCGCGCCGGCCCGCCGGCAGGGGGATCGAAAGGGTCTCGGTCGCAGGCTGCGGCATGCCTCGGACGGGCAGGGCGGGCCTCTGGCTGGGGGCTGTCATGGTCACTCCTCCGTCGCCTGCGGTCCGGGCAGACCGGCCGACTGGAGATGCGAGCATCCCCGGTCCTCTCCTCCGCAGATAACGCCATGAGAGTTGTCGGGGCATGTGAACGCAGTATTTCGCGATCGGCGGCGCGTTTGTAATACTGTTCACGATCCGCCATCGGGACGATCTGCTGCACCGAAAATCCACTTGAAGCCCTTGACCCCGCATGAAACCTTGGCCGGATTGGCAACGGACGCGGAAGACGTCCGGGAGGTGGGGCCGATGCCGGATACCAAGGCGCGCGACGGGGCGCGGAGGCTGCGCGTCGCGGTCGTCGACGACGACCGGGCGGTCCGCGACGTCGTCTGCGATACCCTGGAAAGCGAAGGCATCGAGGCGGTCGCCTGCGCCTGCGCCGCCGATCTCTTCGCGGCCGTGGCGCGGCCCGAAGGGCTCGACATGATCATCCTCGACCTGCAACTGCCCGACGGCGACGGCTTTGGCATCGCCGCCGGCATCAGGGCGACCAACCCGGTGCCGATCATCATGCTGACGGGGCGCGGCGGCGATCTCGACCGCATCATGGGGCTGGAGATCGGTGCCGACGACTACGTGGTCAAACCCTTCAATGCCCGGGAGCTGCTGGCGCGCGTCAAGGCGGTGCGCCGCCGCATGACCAACGATTTCGACGCCGCCCGGCCCATTCGCAACGGCTATCGTTTCCTCGGTTACGTCATGGACGTCGACCGGCGTCGCCTGACGGCGCCGAGCGGCGCGCCGGTGGCGCTGACGGTGGCCGAATTCGATCTCCTGCATGCCCTGGTGCAGCGCCACGGCCGGGTGCTGTCGCGCGACCAACTCCTCGAGATCACCCACCGGGCGGCCGACGACATCTTCGACCGGACGATCGACGTGCTGATCCTCCGCCTGCGCCGCAAGATAGAACCCAACCCGACCAGCCCGCGCTTCATCAAGACGGAACGCGGCCACGGCTACGTGTTCGACGTCAAGGTGGACGAGATCGGCGGCCGCTAGAGCATCGGACCGGAAAGTGGACTCCGGCTTTCGGAAAATCCGACGCGACAACAAGAAACTTTGCGTCCGTTAGGACGCACGACGATCTAGAATATTTTCTCCGGATCATCCCCAGCCAGAGGCATCAGCCGCGATAGCGCAACGCGTCGATCAGCACGGCGAGGGCGGGCGGATGTTGCCGCCGGCTCGGATAGTAGAGATGATAGCCCTCGAAGGTCTTGCGCCAGTCGGCCAGCACTTCGACCAGCTCTCCGCCGGCGATGGAACCGGTCACGAAATCGAGCGGCAGGTAGGCGAGGCCGAAGCCGGCGAGGCAGGCCTGGCGCACCTGAATGACGCTGGTGAACACGAGCCTGCCTTCCGTCGTGACGCGCAGGTCTTTTCCGCCCTTGCTGAACGTCCAGGCGAAGAACTCGCCGTGGGTGGGAAGGCGCAGGTTGATGCACGCGTGATCGGACAGGTCCTGCGGTCGTTTCGGCGGTTTCCGCGCCTGAAAGCAGGACGGCGCGCCCACGACGACCATCGGGATGTCCGGCCCGATGCGGAGCGCGATCATATCCTTCGACACCAGCTTGCCGCGACGGACGCCGGCATCGAAGCGCTCGCGGACGACATCGGTGCGGCCGTAGTCCGTCACCAGTTCGATGTTGATCTCCGGATAGAGCGCCAGAAACCGCTCCAGGGTCGGCCACAGCAGGCTGAGGATGGCATATTCGTCGGCCGACAGACGGATCGTGCCGGACGGCCGCTCACGCAGCGCGCCGAGCCGGGCGAAGCCGCGGTCGATCTGCTCCAAAGCGGGCGCCACCTCCGATAGCAGTCTTTCGCCCGCCTCCGTCGGCGACACGTTTCGGGTGGTGCGGTTGAGAAGACGCAGCCCCACCCGCTCCTCGAGGTTCCGCACGGTCTGGCTGAGCGCCGACTGGGAGACGCCCAGCCGCGCCGCCGCACGCGTGAAGCTGCCTTCCGCCGCGACGACGACGAAGGCGTTCAGATCCCGGAGATTCTCGTTCGACATTCATAAGCCCAGCTAATCATGGCATCCCGATTGAACTGTCTAAACGAAAACCGGAGCGAGCGATATCTTCAGGTCGATCCAATGGAAAGGAGACCGAACATGAAATCCGTGACCTTCAAGAACAAGACCTGGGACGTGGCCGCCGATCTCCACCTGCCCGGCGGCTTCGACGAGGCGAAGAAATATCCGGCCATCGTCGTGGCCCACCCGATCAGCTCCTGCAAGGAGCAGACGGCGGCGATCTACGCCGCGAAACTGGCCGAACTCAGCTATGTCTGCCTGGCCTTCGACGCCTCGACGCAAGGTGCGAGCGGCGGTCCCGGCCGATACCTGGAAGACCCGGCGACCCGCGTCGAGGATTTCCGCTGCGCCGCCGACTACCTCGTGACGCTGCCCTATATCGACGAAAACCGCATCGGCGTGCTCGGCATCTGCGGCGGTGGCGGCTACGCGGTGAACGCGGCGATGACGGAGCGCCGCTTCAAGGCGGTCGGCACCATCGTCGGGGCCAACTACGGCCGGCTGTGCCGCGAGGGCGACCTGACACCCGACGCGGCGATCAAGGCGCTCGAAGCCATCAGCGCGCAGCGCACGGCCGAGGCCCGCGGCGCGGAGACCGCGATCACCACCTATATCCCGCAGTCCAGGGCGCAGCTCGAATCCTACGGCATCGAGGATGTCGACGTGGTCGAGGCGGTGGACTACTACACCACGCCGCGCGGACAGCGGCCCGGCTCGCCCAACAAGCTGAACGTCGTCAGCACCGGCGCGGCCTTCGCCTGGGACGCCTATCACCTGGCGGACAAGCTGCTCACCCAGCCTTTGCAGATCATCGTGGGCGGCGGCCGGACAGGCGCCTTCGGCTCCTACCGCGACGGCTTCGAGCTGTTCAACAAGGCCCGATCCGAGAAAAAGAGCATCCTCGTCGTTCCCGGCGCCACGCACTACGACCTCTACGACAAGCCCGATTGCGTTGACCAGGCCGTCGCAAAGCTCGAGGCGTTCTACGGCGAGACTCTCTGAGCCAAGGCGTGATGTCGACGAGGCCGCTATAGGCACAAGGACCAAGCGTCCTGGTGCCTATAGCGGCAGCCCTTACCACTTTCTGAGAACAATGCCGTATTTGCGGATGGCATAGCCGATCTGTCGCGCCGACAGGCCAAGTAGCCGGGCTGCCTTTGCCTGCGACCAGCCGGCCGTGGCCAACGCTTCGAGAAGCTCGTCCCGTCCGACGCGAAGCGCAACCTCGGCGGAGGCGTTGTCGGGGCGGTCGCCGGCGATGATCATTGCCGGGGCGGCAGGCGGGACGGCCGGAGAGGCTCCGGGCGACGGACGGCAGCCTTGCCGGCAGGAGAAGCTCGTCGCCGAGACGACCGGCCCGTCGGCCATGACGGCTGCCCGTTTCACGCAATTCTCCAGCTCACGGATGTTGCCGGGAAAATCGCAGGTGAGGAGCAGGTCGATGGCGTCCTTGCCCAGGGTGTGCCGGCCGCCGTTCGCCCGGTCGAAATCGTCGAGGATGCGGCGGGCGAGCTCCGGGATGTCCTGGCGGCGGTCGCGCAGCGGCGGCAGCGTGAGCGGCACCACGGAAAGCCGATAGAAGAGATCGGCGCGGAAGGCGCCGGCGGCGATCGCCGCCGTGAGGTCGCGGTTGGTGGCGGCGACGATGCGGACATCGGCGCGCAGCGTGCGGGTTCCGCCCACCCGCTCGAACTCGCCGTCCTGGAGCACGCGCAACAGCTTCACCTGGAAGGCCGGCGAGGTGTCGCCGATCTCGTCGAGAAACAGCGTACCGCCGGCCGCCAGCTCGAAGCGGCCCTTGCGCTCGGCCGAGGCGCCGGTGAAGGCGCCGCGCTCGTGGCCGAACAGCTCGCTCTCGATCAGCGCCTCCGGCAGGGCGGCGCAGTTGACCTTGACGAGCGGGCCGCAGCGGCCGGACTGCCGATGCACCATTTCGGCGAACAGCCCCTTGCCGGTGCCGCTCTCGCCGAGGATCAGCACGGGCAGGTCGGTCGGCGCGACGCGACGGACGGTGTCCGTCGCCGTCCGCATGGCCGGATGGTTGCCGACAACGCAGCGCGGCCGGTCGCGGCCGCCGCAAACGGCGCCCCTCCTGCCCGCCGGTCCCGCGCCGTGCGCGGCCAGGAGCCGCTTCAGTTCCGCCACGGCGTCGGCCGGCGGGTTGCGGTCGACGATGCCGGCGATCCGGGCGATGAGCCGCTCTCCGTCGCCGCCTCCGGCCTGGTGGCGGCGTTCGGCGACGGGCAGCGGACGGTCGAGGATGGGGGCGAGGTCGGTCACGGCATCAATCCCTTTCGACGGAAACGCGATAGTCGCCGCCGATCACCCAGAATTCCCGCTCCGAGCGCAGCGGGAAAAAGGCGAGCAGCGTGTTGGCGAACAGGATCTTGGGGAGCGGAACGTCCACCGTCAGGATGGTGTGGCCGAAGCAGTCGGCCACCCAGCGATCGGTGGTGAAGGAGGAGAGGCTGTTGAGCCGCAGGATGAAGTGGCGGCGATCGAAGCGCCTGACGACGTGGTGCTCGTGGAAGCCGTCGACGCCGCGATAGAGGCGGACGTGGCTTTCCTCGGGGTAGACGAGGTTGGCGAGCACCCACTGGACATATTCGTAGAGCAGGTCGAGCTGGGAGAAGATCGAGTTGGTATGGAAGCCGCTGGCCATGCGCTCCTCGACATAGCCGAGGAAGGCGATATCGCCGACCGTGCCGATCGGCTGGCGATGGAAGCCCGGAAGCAGGCCGAAACGGCTCTCCACCCAGCCCTTCAGCACGGCGGCCTCCGGGCTGGAGCTGTCGTAGCCCCAGCCGATCAGGAGGCGCAGGAAGGACGAACGGAACGGCCGGCGGATGCCGGCGCCTCCGTCGTCGCTCCGCTGGGCGAAATCGAGGCCGTAGACCGCCACCATGTATTTCAGGAAGGCGTCGGAGGCGTCGGCCAGGTCCTCGGCCTTTGCCAACATCTCGAACAGCGGATCGTTCATCTCGCGCACACCGGAGATATGCAGGGGCGCCGGCTCGTCGTTGAAGCCCACCGAGGCGATCAGCCCGGTCGGCAACCCCACGAGATTGGTGCCGTATGGCAGGCTCGCCGGCGGCGGCATGTCAGCAGGCGCAGCCGCCGGACGCGGCGGCGGCGATGGCCGGGAAGGCGATGCGCGGCACCGGCACCGTCGCGGGGCGGGCGGACAGGGTTTCCAGCGTCGCAAGGCTGGCGGCCGGCAGGCCGAAATGCCGCATCCCGGCCGCCATGTAGGCGATATATTCGACGCTTGGCGGCGCCGGCGTTCGGCTGTCGTCGAGCTTGTAGAGGACGACGTCGAGCGGGCCGCCCGATGTCTCCACCCTGGTCGGATAATGGAAATGGCTGCCGGTGCCGTTGAGGCGGACGCCGCGCACCTTGTCGAAAAAATCGGCTTCGCGCGTCGACAGCGCGACGACGATGCCGTGCACCGACGCGCCTTTCTCGGCCAGCACCGTCTCCTCGCCGCCGTCCCACAGGTCGTTGTGGCCGAAGAAGGCGAGGCGATGGTCGCGCAACACGCCGACCGCCTTCACCTCGCCGCCGGGGCAGCAGGCGGCAAGGCGCTCGGGGTGGAGATCGGCGCCGTAGAGGAATTGCAGAACGGGGCGGTCGATGGCCATGAGTGCCTCCTCACTGCACCGCTGGACGGGTGACGGTGGCGACGACGCCGACGCCCAGCAGGGTCTCGGACGTGTATTCGAGGCCGAGCTGGGCGATCCTGGCGGCGAACCAGCGCGGCAGATGGTCGCAGATCACCTCGATTTCGCTGAAGGCGCCGCCCTCCAGCACCGGGATCAGGATCTGGCGCGAGTTGAGGCCGGGCAGTTGGCGCATCACCGCTGCGACGTCGACGCGCAGCCGGCCGCCGCCGAGGTCCTTGGGCGGCGGAACCTCCACGTCGGGACCGCAGGCGGGCGCCTTGCGGCCGCCGCAGCCGGAGGAAGCGCAGGCGGCGGTGGCGCAGGCCGAGGCGCCTTGCCCGGCGGTCATTTCCGACTGCCGGCGCGCGACCATGGCGAGCTGATCGTCGACGCTGCCTTCCGAGGTCCAACAGGAAAAACCCATCTCCTGGCCGAGCAGCGAATAGATGTAGCCGTTGCGGTCGCCGGAGATCAGCGTCCGGCAATCCCGGAGGCTGGCGGCAACCCGCTCGACGAGGCCGCGCACCAGCGGGATGGAAGCGCCGTCGGGCAGGGCGAAGGCGAATTCGCCGATCTTCGACCAGCGGTCGCCGCCGCCTTCGTAGAGGTGAATGACGCCGTCCTCGTAGAGGCTGACGGGACGGCCGGCGGCATCGGTATGCACGGCGATCTTCATGACGTTTCTCGCGGCATCGCTGGAAGGGAAGGGCGGCGGCGCCGCCGCCCCAAGGGCATGGCGGGCCGGCGGCTCACCAGACGTTGAGCAGCCACTCCTTGTTCTTCTTGACTTCCATGTCGTTGAACAGGGCATTGGCCATCTGCTCGGCCAGCCAGGTGGCGCCGGCGTAGCCGACCACCGGATTGCGGAAGATGCCGGCCCGGTCGTAGGTCGGAAAGCCGACCCGCACCATGGGGATGTTGTAGTCGATGGAGACGAAGCGCCCCTTGGAGTGGCCGAGGATCAGGTCGAGCTCCAGCCCCTTGTTCTTGACGCGGTCCTCGAGATCCCAGAAGTCGGCGTTGGTGACGATCTCCATGGGATAGTCGACGTTGTCCTGCAGCGCCTTGATGCGGGGATCGTCGACATAGCCGGAGTTGTCGTCGCCGAGCAGCAGGAGCTTCGGACGCATCTCGAGGTCGAGGCAGAACTCGGCGAGGCCGATGACGAGGTCGGGGTTGCCGTAGATCGCCACCTTCTTGTCGGCGAGGAACATGTGTGCGACGTCGGCGATGGCGTCGAGGGCGATGCCGCGCTCCCTGACCAGGCTTTCCGGGATCGGCTTGCCGGTCACCGCCGAAAGCTTCCTCAGGAGCGCGTCGGTGTTGCGGATGCCGATCGGCGTCGGGCCGATGGTGGAGGGCACCTTGAGCTTCTTCTCGAGGAATTGCGCCGCCTTGGCGCCTTCGTAGCGGTTGAGCGCGAAGGTGTGGATCGCCGAGCCGGTCGACTGCAAATCCTCGACGGTCGTCGATCCGTGCGACACGGCCTTGCCGTCGGGCATCAGCGGACTGTCGAAGCTCTCGATCTCGAAGAGAACCGTCGCCTCGATATCCATTTCCTTGAGGAGATGCTTCAGCTCCTTGACGTCGCCGGGATTCACCCAGCCGGTGATCAGGTTGATCTTGCCGTTCGGCTCGCCCTTCCTGGCGAACTTCTTGACGAAGTCGCGCACCGCGACGTCGTAGCCCGACACCATCGAGCCGACGAAGCTCGGAGTGTGGATGGGCAGGAGATGCACCTCGCGATCGGCGAACTTCTCGGCGAGCAGCCCTTCTTCCAGCTTGGTGATCAGGCCGTCGACGTCGTCGCCGATCACTTCGGTCGAGCAGGTGGTGATGATCGGCACCACCTTGACATGCGGATAGCGGGAGAGCAGCACGTCCACCGCCGTCTCGACGCGATCGAGGGCGCCGAACACCGCGCCGTCCTCGTGCACCGACGACGAGGCGATCTCGAAGCTCTCTTTGAGGTGCTGGGAGATCAGCAGGCGGACGAACATCACGCAGCCCTGGCCGCCGTGCACGATGCCGATGCAGTCCTTGACGCCGATCGACGCGTATTGGGCGCCGGCCGGCTGGCAGGTGAAGATCGGGTTGATGGTGCCGATCCGGTCCTTGGCCTTGACTTCGCAATTCATGGGTCGGCTCCTCAGTAGTTCTGGACGGTCAGCTCTTCGTTGAGCGAGCCGTCGATGGTCAGCCAGTCGATGCGGGCGTGCAGCTTGGCGAGGATGGCGCGGATCTCGTCGGCGCCGAGGTCGGCGAGCCAGGCGCAGCGCTCCCTGAAATTGCGGGCGAGCAGCACCGCGTCGACCCAGTAGCACTTGTCGAGCGGCGTCGGATTTTCCACCTCCTCGCCGACCAGCAACTGCGTCGTCTTGCCGAGGATGCCGGCATTCTGCTTGCGCCGGTCCCAGCCACGCGAGTTGAACTGCCAGAGGCAGTTCTTCATGATATAGGTCTCGAGCTCGGAAACCTTGGCGCGGGTTTCGTCGTCGAGGTCGGCCATCGGGTCGTGGTCGTAGAGCTTGGGATAGTTCGCGCGAGCGACGTCTTTTTTCTCTTTCTTGGCCATGGGGGCCTCCTTCACTCGGCGGCTTCGGTGGCGACGCGGCGCTCGAAGGCCGGATAGGACTTTCCGCGCAGGCCCGGGATCGGGTCGAACGGACCGGTGTAGCCGGTGATCGGCGACGCCTTGGCCTCGTCGGAGAGGTTGGCGTCCGACAGCATCCGCCGCGTCACGAACCCCTTGTCGGTCGCATAGTCGTCCTTGGAGATGTCGATGGCCGACAATTGGTGCATCGGCGAGTAGACGGCGTTGTAGATGTCGCGGGCGAACCGCACCCAGCCCTCGAAGCCCTTGTAGGGGCCGTTGTGGTAGGCATGGGCGTTGAGGTAGGGCACGCGCATCTTCTTGGCCACTTCGCCCGGCCGCTTGCCGGTGAAGATGACGTCGGGCTTCAGCGTCAGCAGCGCTTCCTGGCCTTCGAGCTCGTTCGGGTCGTCGATGGCGAGCGCTCCCTCGCCGCAGCGCGAGACGCCCTTCTCCATGTCGCCCTGGTGGCCGAACTTGGTGTAGACCGACACCACCTTGACGCCCATCTCCTCCTGGATGGCGTGCGCCCAGTGCCAGAGCTTGGAGCCGCCCGGCCACAGGCAGACCCTCTTGCCCTGGAGCCGTTCCCTGTACCAGTCGAGCTCCGGCTTCCACCGGGCGGTTTCCTCGGCGATGATCGCCTCGGCGCGGTCCTCGATGCCGAAGAACAGGCCGATCTTGCGCAGGCTGTCGCCGAGCGCCTTGTGGCCGAAGCCGTCGATGTCGAGGCGGGGGATGCCGTAGCGGGCGCGCAGCTCGTCGCAGATGTATTCGGCCGAACGGGCGCATTCGAGCACGTTGAGATGCGCCCGGTGCATGCCGCGCAGCGCGTCGTAGGTGCCGTTGCCGGTAAACGTCGACAGCACCTGGATACCCATGCGCTTGAAATAGTCGAGCATCACCTCCTGGTCGCCCTGGATGTTGTACTCGCCGACGTAGTTGATGACGTAGTCGGAGGTGATTTCCGGCTCGACGGTGCCGACCTTCTGGTTCAGCCAGGCGATATTGATCTTGTGGTGACCGCCCGACTGCGACGGACCGCCGAAGCCCGGCGAGTTGCAGACGAAGATGTCCACCTCGGGCCGCTCGGTCATCACCTCCTCGGCGATGGCGGCGATGTCGTCGCCGATCAAGGCCGTGGCGCAGGTCTGGTAGATGGTCATGCGCTTGATGTCGGGGAAGGCGTCGAAGGCTTCGAGGATGTTCTGCTTCAGAAGCTTCTCGGCGCCGAAGACGATGTGCTTTTCCTTCACGTCGGAGGCGAAGGTATACTTCAGTTGGAAATTGTTGTTGTCGGAGATGTAGCGCTTGGTCTGCCAGGTATCGTAGGTGCAGCCGACGGGACCGTGGCTGAGGTGGATCACGTCCTTCATCGGCGTGCCGATCACGTGCTTGGCGCCGCAATAGGCGCAGCCGCGTTCGGAAATGGTGCCGGGAATGGTGTTGAGATAACCCTTGGGCAGCGCGTGCGTCAGGTCTTCACCGGGTCCTTTGACCACGGCGTGCATCTTGCGCTCGGGGATGCACTTGCTGACCTCGAATTCATGATACGGCATGGGAAATCCTCTTCGGGCGGGGAGGGAGCCGCCGCGCGGGCGGGAGGAGCGCGCGACGGACGGGCGAAGGGGAGGGGACCGGCGCTAGTTCAGCATGCCGTATTTGACGACCATCGCTTCCAGCTGGTCCATGGACAGCGGCCGGGGAATGACGAAGTCCTCGTTCTCGATGATCTTGCGGCCGAGCTCGCGATATTCCTGGGCCTGGTTCTGCTCGGCGTCGAACTCGGTGACCGTCTTCTTGTTGAACTCGGCCTTCTGGACGATGTTGTCGCGCGGCACGAAGTGGATCATCTTGGTGCCGATCGCCGCCGTGAACTCCTCGAGGAATTCCTTCTCGCCGTCGACGTTGCGGCTGTTACAGATGATACCGCCGAGGCGGACGCCCGACTGCTTGGCGTATTTGACGAGGCCCTTGCAGATATTGTTGGCGGCGTAGATGGCCATCATCTCGCCGGAGGCGACGATGTAGACCTCCTGCGCCTTGCCGTCGCGGATCGGCATGGCGAAGCCGCCGCAGACGACGTCGCCCAGCACGTCGAAGAAGATGAAGTCGAGATCCTCGGTATAGGCCTCGTTCTCCTCCATCAGGTCGATGGCGGTGATGACGCCGCGGCCGGCGCAGCCGACGCCCGGCTCCGGGCCGCCGGATTCGACGCAGCGGATGTCGCCGAAGCCCTTCTTCATCACCTTGTCGAGGGTGACCTTCTCGGCGCCGTGGATGCGCAGCGTGTCCATCACCGTCTCCTGCGGCTTGCCGCCGAGGATGAGGCGGGTGGAATCCGCCTTGGGGTCGCAGCCGTGGATGAACACGTGCTTGCCGTGGAAGTGGGCGAGAGCTGCGGCGGTGTTCTGGGTGGTGGTGGACTTGCCGATGCCGCCCTTGCCGTAGATGGCTACCTTGCGCGTCGTCATAATCGTTGTCTCCAGGAAGGTCTTGAAGGGCGGTGGGAGGCCGCCGATGACGAAGACAGGATCGCAACGAGCGTGCCACGACTTTAGTATTAGACGGGCCGTGAATGGCTCCCATGCGTTTTCGGAAAGCGGCTCGGCAAGTTGTTGTTCAAGGAAGCCTTTCAGTTGTTGCAATCCGTTCGCAATGTCTTGGGATTTACGGCGATGTCAGAACGAGAACGAAATTTACATTCCCGCACAATTGACGAGGCGGGCGGCAATTCATCGTCCGGGACCGGAATTTACGTTTCCGGAAATTTACGCCGGCTTATTCACCGAAAGCGTAAATCCGTCCGGGGAGTGCCCGGATATGAAAAGGCCCCGTCGGCGGCGGCCGGCGGGGCGACGGGACGGATCGGCTGAATGGATTTAGCGGCGGGGTGGCGTTCCGGTGCGGAAGGTCTTGTAGCTGATGCCGTAGCGCTCCATCCTGAGGCCGAGCATGCGGCGGGTGAGACCGAGCTCGTTGGCGGCCAGCCCGACGTTGCCGTTCGAGCTCTTCAGCGCCTCGACGATCATCTCGTATTCCACCGCGTGGATCTTGCTTTCGAGGCTGACGCCGAAGGTCGTACCGGTCTCGTCGGAGGTCTGCAACGACGGCGGCAGGTTGTAGCCGTGGATGACGTCGTCATCGGACAGGATCACCGCCCGCTCGATGACGTTTTCGAGCTCGCGCACGTTGCCGGGCCAGTGATAGGCCATCAGCATGTTGAGGGCCGGCGTCGAGATGCGCTTGATGGACTTGTGGTTGGCCCGGCTGGACTGGGCGACGAAGTGATCGGTCAGCAGGATGACGTCCGAGCCGCGGTCGCGGAGCGGCGGCACGGTGATCGGCACGACGTAGAGGCGATAGTAGAGATCTTCCCGGAACTCGCCGCGCTCGACCATGGCGGCGAGGTCGCGGTTGGTGGCGGCGATGATGCGGACGTCGACCTTGAGCGGCCGGCTGCCGCCGACCCGCTCGATCACCCGTTCCTGCAGCACGCGCAACAGCTTGGCCTGCACGGCCAGCGTCAGCTCGCCCACTTCGTCGAGAAAGATGGTGCCGCCGTCCGCCTGCTCGAACGAGCCCTTGTGGGCGGCGAGCGCGCCGGTGAAGGCCCCCTTCTCGTGACCGAACAGGCCGCTTTCCGCCAGGTTTTCCGGGATGGCGGCGCAGTTGAACTTGACGAAGGGGCCCTCGGACGCGGCGCTCGAATAGTGGATGGCGCCGGCCACCAGTTCCTTGCCGACGCCGCTCTCGCCGAGGATCAGCACGGTGGCCCGGCTCGTCGACACCTTGCGGATCAGCTCGTAGACCTCCTGCATCGGCTTGGAATTGCCGATGATGTTGGCCGGCTGGTAGCGCTCCTTCAGTTCGTTCCTGAGGCGCAGGTTCTCCGTCTCGAGCGCCACCTTCTCGACGTTGGCGATCAGGTAAAGCTCGGCCAGCGGCGCGATCATCAGCGCGATGGCGGCGATGAATTCGGCGTCCTGCTTGAGCAGCAGGCGGCTGCGGTAGACGCGCTCGCCGGCAATGGTGCCCAGCACCTTCTTTCCCAGCATGATCGGCACGCAGATGAAGGCGGCCTTGGCGCGCCGCTCGCTCTCCGGCGAGCCGGTGCGGTTGAGGAAATCGGCGCTTTCGGAGAGGCGCGGCACGACGATCGCCTGGCCGCTTTCCACCACCTTGCCGGTAATGCCTTCGCCGGGGGCGTAGATGCCGCGCTTCCTCTCCTCGTCGGTCAGCCCGAAGCTCTCGTGGATGAAGATGGTGTCCGAGCGGCGGTCGTAGAGCGTGATGATGCCGCGATCCATGCGGAGGCTGACGCGCATGATGTCGAGGATGATGCGCAGCGCGTCGGCAAGCCCGGAGCTCTCGGAAATCACCTGGTTGAGGCGATAGAGCACTGGCAGGGTGTTGACGCGGCACTCGCCGGTGCCGCAATGCGAAAAGTCGTCGACCGGCTCGCCGAAGGCGAGGTCGGGGTCGAGCAAGTCAGCCGAAGATCGAGCGTCGTTGGCCACTCTCGGATGTCCCGTCTCCCTCCTCCCGATGTCTCCTCGGTTGCCTGAATGCAAGTCGCGGACCAAAGCGCCGATGCCGAAGGCCCAAGTTTCGTGCAGCCGGCTCGATGGGGAAATTTCGCCCTATGCTTTTGCGATAGAAAGGAAATTCCCGTTGAGCCTTTGGGCGGCCCGCCCGAAGGCCGGCAGCCGGGCCGCCACTTCGTCGGCGAGTCCGGCCGCGGTGTCGCCGAGCGCCGCCCTCAGACTGGCCAGATAGGCAGGCACGGCCTGCCAATCGGGCACCGTCTGCGCGGTGATTTCGACGTGGTACTGAAAGCCGTAGGCGTGGCGTCCCCACCGCATGGCCTGGATCGGGCAGGCGGCGTTGCCGGCCAGCGTGACGCCGCCGGACGGCAGGGTCTTCACCTCGGCCCCGTGCCACTCAAAGCAGTCGATGCGGTCGGCAAAGCCGGCAAAAACCGGATCGGCCCGCCCCTCGGCCGTGAGGTCGACGGTGGCAAACCCCACCTCCGGCCTTGCCATCGGCCCGACGGAGCCGCCGAGCGCGTCGGCAAGCAACTGGTGGCCGAGGCAGATGCCGAGATAGGGGCGGCCGAGATCGCGGACAAAGCGGCGGATCGCCTGTTTCTCGGCGACCAGCCAGGGGAACTCCGTCTCCTGCCAGACGTCCATCGGCCCGCCCATGACGACCAGGAGGTCGAAGCCGTCGAGCGGCGGGATCGCCGCGCCCATGTCGAGTTCGACGGTCTCGATGCCATGTCCGGCCGACAGCCAGAGATCGGTGAACGCGCCGGGATGCTCCACGGCGAGATGCTGGAAGACCAGGATGCGCATGGCTCAGCCGATCGAAAAGGCGGTCAGCGAGGCCGGCATTTCGACGTCCGGCAGGTTGCGCGGGTCCGGTTCGGGCGCGCCGACGGCAAGGCGGATCGGCAAGACGCCCGCCCAGACGGGAAAGGCGTAATCCTCGTCGCCATCCTCCGGCGGCCCGGCCCGCAGCTTGGCCGAGGCTTCGGTGAGCGGCAGCGACAGGATGGCGGTGGCTTTGATCTCCTGATCGGTGACCGGCCGCAGCCGCTCCCACTGGCCGGGCACGTAGCCATCGACGAAACGCTTGAGCAGGCGCGTCTTTTCGGCCGGGTCGGTCACCGCTTCCGGCCGGCCGAACACCATCACCGAGCGGTGGTTGATGTTGAAGTTGTAGGCGGCGCGCGCCAGCACCAGCCCGTCGAGGATCGAAACGGTCAGGCAGACCTCGGCATCGTGAGTCGCCTTCATCATTCGGCCGTGGGCCGCGCCATGCCAATAGACCCGGTCTCCCTCCCGCCATTGCAGCGTCGGCGTCACGATGGGATTGCCGTCGTGGACATAGCCGACGTGGGCCACCGGCATGGCGTCCAGGATGGCGTAGATGGTCTGTCGGTCGTAGTGGGCCAGCCAACGATAGCGATTGACGCGGGTGCGGGCGCTGGGAGAAGCCGGTGCGGCAGCATCAGGCACGGAGAAATCCTTCCGGTAGGTGTCGAACACGCACCGGCAACTGCATAACCTGGGCCACTTGCATTTTTCAAGATTAGCAATTTCAGGGTGTATCTGGCCATTGCTGCCGGCGGATGACCAAGGAGAACCCGATATCCAAATTACGCCAATGCAGGAGTAGCCAGCGGAGACTGCTCTGCTTGGGCAGGCGGGCGGCTGGAGCGTCCGCGGCCCTCGTCCTGTTCAGGCTGCGGGAAAGATCATATGGGCAGGAAGGACAAGAGGATCGTTTCTGGCCGCCGTCGCATGCTCTCGCCGACACAAAAAGGGTAGACAGGAAAACAGGTCGAGCGCAGCCGCCCGATGAATAGGGTATCATGGCTGAGAAAGGGATCGTTCAACTTCAGGGATGGCTGACGATGGATATCGACCAGGACAAGATCGACAATGCCGTGCTGGCTTTGCTCCACCTGACGCTCGACCAGGACGGACGCGCCTGGAAAAGCTTCGACTGGAATGTCATGGATCGGCTTCATGCCAAGGGCTTCATCGGCGATCCGGCGAGCAAGGCGAAGTCCGTCCGGCTCACGCAGGAGGGGATCGCGCGCTCCGAGCAACTGTTCCAAGAGATGTTCGCCAAAACGCGGTGAGCACCGGATTGCTCGGGCGAGATGTCGCGCGGTGACAGGAAGCGTCAAGCTGCCTTCGCTTCGGCCCGGCGGGGCAACACCCGCAGGACTGGCGGCCGGACGTCTTGTTCGGAGGCAAAGACGGCCGAACCGCTCACTGGCGGCCTGACAACGAGGAAATGGCACCGTGGAATCCGCCGGAACGGTCACGTTGGAGATCCTGGAAGGCAGCGGCCTCTTTCAGCACGGCGAGGGGTACGACGACATCGCCGACGCGCTGGCCGCAACGCTGGACGCACGCGATGGCGACCAACTGACCGATGCCCAGTATATCGCGGCCCTGAAAGCGCTCGTCGCCCGCAAGCCGGACTTCATCGACGGTCACGCTCATCTTGGATTTGAGCTGTTGGAACAGGGCAAGCCGAAACTCGCGTTGCAAGCCTGTTCGCGCGGGTTCGAGATCGGCGAGCGTGCCATCCCGGCCGGGTTCTCGGGAACGATCGAATGGGGCTTTCTCGAGAACCGGCCGTTTCTGCGGGCCGCGCACGGCAAGCTCCTTTGCCATCTCCGGCTCGGCCGGCGCCGGGAAGCCCTTGCGATCATGGAAAAGCTGCTGCGCTGGAACCCCGACGACAACCAGGGTCTGCGCTTCCTCATCGGCTCGGAATACCTGCGCCTCGGCGATCGGGTCAAGGCCGCCCGCTTCTTCCGCGATGCGGCGCCGAACTATCCTCCCTACTATTACGAGGAGGGCCTGCTTCACCTGTTACAGGGCGACCGGATCGCCGCCGCGACCAGCCTGCGCCGTGGCTTCGTGACAATTCCCTATGTGGCGGAGATGCTGTGCGGCCATCCCGATCCGCTGCCGCTCGCCATCTGGCATGACTCGAACCTGGCGGAGGCCGAAACGGCGCGGGCGTATTTCGATCTCTGTGCCGAACTCTGGTACAAGACATCGAATGCCATTTCCTTTCTGCACTGGCTCTACAACCACCCGAAAGTGTTGGCGGAGCGCGCCCGCGTAATGGAATGCAACGAAGCTCTGCTCTGGCAGCACGATCCGGTACAGCGTCGAAAGCTGAGCAAGGCCAGGGAGGCCGCGTTTGCCGCCATCGATGATCGCCTCTCCGAGGAGATCGTCGTCGAGCGTGCGGACCGAAAGGGGCGCATGATCGCACCATGGCGCTACGCGCGATAGCGGCACGTCCGATGGCTGAACCGGATCAGGCAAGGCCGTGTTGCGGTGTTGCGGCATCGGTTACCGCGCGCCGGCGTCAGGACAGCGCCGGGATGCGCTTGCTCGTTGCGGCGTCGAATATATGGGCCTTGGCGAGGTCGGGCGTCAGGGTGATCGCCTCGCCCGGCGCGATGTTGCGCTGCTCCTTGAAGGCGGCGGTGATGCGCAGCGGGCCGGCGTCGCTGAATACGACCATGTCGGAGCCGGTGTTCTCGACCGAGTGGACCCGGGCCGGAATGCCGCCCGCCTCGGCGCCGCCGGAAAGCCGGACGTGCTCGGGCCGGATGCCGTAGACGAGGTCCTGCCCGTTGCCGACCTCGTAGGCCGGGTCGAGCCTGACCTTCGCGCCGTTTTCGAACACCGCGAATTTTCCCTCTTCGCTCACCTGCGCCTTGGTCCGGAGCAGATTGATCGACGGGGTGCCGAGGAAGCCGGCGACGAAGGTGTTGACCGGCTTCTCGTAGAGTTCGAGCGGCGCTCCCGCCTGCTCGACGCGGCCATCCTTGAGCACGACGATCTTCTGGCCGAGCGTCATCGCCTCGATCTGGTCGTGGGTGACGTAGACCGACGTCGTGCTGAGGCGGCGGTGCAGGTCGGCGATCTCGCCGCGCACCTGGGAGCGCAGCTTGGCGTCGAGGTTGGACAGCGGTTCGTCGAACAGGAACACCGACGGATTGCGGACGATCGCCCGCCCCATCGACACGCGCTGCCGCTGCCCGCCCGACAGCTCCTTCGGCAGCCGGTCGAGCAGGGCGCCGAGCTCGAGCATCTCGGCGGTCTCGGCGACCTTGCGGGCGATCTCCGGCTTCGGGACGCCGGCGAGCTTCAGGGCGAAGCCCATGTTCTCGCGCACCGTCATCTGCGGATAGAGCGCATAGGTCTGGAACACCATGGCGATGTCGCGATGCTTGGGCGGCAGCGTGGTGACGTCGCGTCCGCCGATCATCACCTGCCCGGAGCTCACCGCTTCGAGGCCGGCGATGATCCTGAGCAGCGTCGATTTGCCCGAGCCGCTCGGCCCGACGAGAACGCAGAACTCGCCTTCCTCGATCTGGAGCGACACGTCGTGGATCACCGAGAGCTGTCCGAAGGTCTTCGTTACATTGTTGAGCGTTACAGATCCCATGATGGCTTCCATTCCTGGTCCGTCGGCGTCAGCCCTTGACCGCGCCCGACATCAGGCCCCGATTGAAATGCCGCTGCAGCAGCAGATAGACGACAATGCACGGGATCGTCGCGATCACCGTGAAGGCGATGAAGATGTTCTGCTGCATGATCTCGTCGACGCGCAGCGAGCGAAGGATGACGGGGATGGTGTAGAGGCTGCGGTTGTCGACGGCGATCAGCGGCAGCAGATACTGGTCCCAGATCATCAGGAAGCCGAAGATCGTCGTGGTGCCGAGCGCCGGCTTGACCAGCGGCAGGACGACCAGGCGGAAGATCTGCAATTCGCTCGCGCCGTCGACGCGCGCCGCGTCCTCGAGATCGCGCGGGATGGCCTTCATGAACTCGGTCAGCAGGAACACCGAGAAGGCCCAGCCGACGATCGGCAGGATCATGCCGGCGTAGCTGTTGTAGAGCGACACGTCGAGGACCGGCAGCCTGGCATGCAGGATGAGGTAGAGCGGGATGGCGATGACCTCGTCCGGCAGCATCATGGTGGACAGGATCGCCAGGCTGACGATGCCGGCGCCGCGGAAGGTCTTGCGGGCGAGCGCATAGGCGGCCAGCGCGCTGACCGTGGTCTGGAGCGCCGTGCCGATGATCACCACCACCAGCGAGTTGAAGAGATAGAGCCAGGCCTTCACGTTGACCCAGGCGAAGACGAAATGCTGGAAGGTCGGCTGCTGCGGCCAGAGCACCAGTTGTCCCGGCTGCACCGTGCCCTTGTTGAACGCCGTGGCGGCGATCCCCCAGAACGGACCGCAGAAGACGAGCAGCAGCAGCACGTAGAGGACGATGCGGCCGATCTTCATCGTCAGGGTTTCCTGCATGGTCGATGTCCCCCGTCAGAAACGCGCGATCTTGTTCTTGATGAACACGTGCGCCACGGTCAGCAGCACCGTGAAGGCGAACAGCACGAACGAGATCGCCGCGGCGTAGCCGTAGTCGAGCCGCTCGAAGCCGGCGGTGAAGATGTGCGTCATGATCATCGACGTGCGGCCCGACGGTCCGCCGCCGGTGGTGGTGTAGACCTCGGTGAACACCCGGAAGCCGCGGATGAACGAGAGCATGATCACGACGGAGAAGGCGGGAATGAGCCCCGGGATGGTCACGTGCCACATCTTCGACCAGGGGCCGGCGCCGTCGACGTCGGCCGCGTCGTAGAGCTCCCGGTTGATGCCGGCGAGCCCGGCGATGAAGATGACCATGTTGTAGGGCACGCTCTTCCAGATCTGCAGCAGGATGACGGTGAACAGCGCCTGGTTGGGGTCCGACATCCAGCCGTAGGGGCCGGCGCCGAACAGGCCGAGGATGCTGTTCACGACGCCGCCGGCCGCCGGATAGAAGATGATCCGCCAGATCTCGGCGAGCACGGCCACCGAGGTGACGGCCGGGAAGAAGATCGCCGTCCGGATGATCTTGATGTGCGTCGCCGGCTTGTCGAGCAGCAGCGCCACCGCGAAGGACAGTATGCCGCCGGCGATGGTCGACGAGATGACATAGATGAACGTATGCGCGGTGGCGGCGTGCAGCGCCGTGTCCGACAGCATCCGCTGGAAATTGGCCAGCCCCACCCACTGGTCGGCGCCGGTGAACTTGATCTTGTAGAAGCTCATGACGAGCCCCTTCACGACCGGCACGAACTTGAACCAGGTAAAGACGACCAGGGCCGGGGCCAGGAACAGCCACGGGACGATCCATTGCCAGCGTCGGGAATCGGCGCCCATTTCATCACCTCTGTGTCGCGGAAGCGCCGGCACCGGCCGCGGGCGGTCGATGCCGGAAGTCTTGCCTCTTTCCCGTCAGTCGTTGGCGAGGACGTTCTGCCGGGTCAGCTCCTGGTCGACGGTCTCGTCCAGCGTCTTGAGCTCGGCGCCGATGTCGGAGGAGCAGTCGGACAGGATCGCGTTGAAGCCGTCCGCCGTCATCTGGCGGATCGGCTGCCAGTTCGGTACCTGCGGGAAATAATGCGCGCTGGTCGCATAGAGCTGGGCGAAGGTCTCCCATCTCGGATCCTTGTAGACCTCGCCGGTGTTGACGTCCTTGTTGACCGACAGGCGGACGATGGGCTGCGCGTTCGGGCTCAGCGATCCCATGCCGATTTCCTGTCCCTCCTTGGAGACCAGGAAGGCGATGAAGGTCTTGGCGGCCGCCTCGTTCTGCGTGCCCGCCGTGATGAAGGCGGACGTTCCCTCGGCGAGCTCGGCGACGCCGGCCGGCCCGGCCGGCGGCGAGATGACCTCGAACTTGTCCTTGCCCGGCTCCTTGTCGAAGGCGGCGATGTGGTAGGGGCCGGAGCGGTAGATGCCGGCCTGCCCGGAATTGAACACCGGCGTCGTCTCGCCGGTGGTCGAGGTGATCGCGCCCGGCTGGGCGTAGCCGTCGCAGACCATCTTGCGGGCGTAGCCGATGGCCCGCTCGACCTCGGGCGTCGCCAGCGACGACGCGAAGCCGCCGTTCTTCGACGCCAGGAACTCGCCGCCCGATTGCCAGATCAGGTCGGACAGGAACCAGCTCGCATAGCCGCGCGTCGGCGACAGGGCCATCACGTAGCCGTAGGTGTCGTCCTTGCCGTTGCCGTCGGGATCCTTGGTGGTGAACGCCTTGGCGAGCTCGTAGAGGTCGTCCCAGGTCTTGGGCACCGGATAGCCCAGCTTCTCGCGCCAGTCCTTGCGGACGAACAGGCCGAAGGCCTGGGCGGAGAAGGGAACGCCGTAATACTTGCCGTCGGGCGCGCGCATGCTGTCCCAGGACACGTCGAGCAGCTTGTCGCCGCCCTCGATGGAGGCCCGGTCGATTTCCTTCAGGATGCCCATCTCGTTCATCTGGCCCATGGCCGTGGCATCGTTCAGGATCACGTCGGGCAGGGTGCCGCCGACCGCCGCGCGGGCAAGGCGCGTCTCGAAGTCGAGGTTGGCGAGGAAGACGTCGAGCTGGATGCCGGTCTTCTCGGTGAAGGCCTTGGTGAACGCCTCCAGAACCGCCTTTTCGTTGTCGCCGTAGCGCATCCAGATCTTCAGGGGCTCGGCTGCCAGGGCGGACGAGGCGAAAGCCGTGCCGGCCAGCAAGGTAACAAGGGCGACATTTCTCAGTTTCATCGTTTCCTCCCGTTTCATGAGATGATCAACAGGCCATCGGGTCCCGCCGCCGGGCGCCTCCGAACGTCTGCGCCTTTGCCCGTTGCGGCGGCGAAGACCCTTTCCTCTCCCGGCGGCGGGCGCCATCGTCCGCCGCCGGGCCATTCTCTCCGGCCTCAATCCTCGACCCGGATATCCAGCGCGAACCGGCCGGACCGTAGGTCCTCGCCGACATAGCGAAGCCGGTGAACCGCCTCGCCCCAGGTATCGCGGTGCCGGGGATCGGACAGGGGCAGCCGCTCGATGCCGTCGAGCCGCAGGTTGGTGGCGGCGATCCTCAGCAAGCGCGCCCCGCACCGGATCCGGCAGACGCCCGCCGCCTCGACCGATATGTCGCGGTCGGAGACGTAGAGCGGCAGCTGGAAGGAGGTCAGTCCCGCCTCCAGCGAGACGTCGTCCTCGACGTGGACCGAAGCCTTGTGGTGGTCGAAGACGATGCGGCGGCGCACCCGGTTGTTGCCGACCGCTTCGAAATAGGCCGGCGCCGCGTCGAGGCTGAGAACGCTCGCGCCTTCGTCCTCGGAAAAGGCGACGTCGCTCGCATCGGTGCCGGAACCGGCGCGCTGGACGAGGCCGTTGATTTTCGGAACGGCGTGCCCTTCGGAGCTGATGTGCCACATGTCGTAGCGGCCGGCGGCGAAGGTCGCCTTGGAATAGGTGCTCTGGCCGAGATCGATCAGCAGCGGCGCGCCGTCGAGATAGACGTTGAAATGGCCGATGTCGTTGTGGGAGTGGTGATTGACCTTGGGGTCGTTGCTGCCGGCGATGGCGCTCAGCATCAGCCCCTTGCCAACCTCCGGATACTCGCGGGCCACCATGACCTGCATGTCCGACAGCCACAGGCTCTTGCGATAGGTCCGGTCGGGCGCCTCGGCGATCTCCGGCGTCCAGAACAGCAGCCGGGTGAGGTGGATGAGGATCTGGCGCACGTAGTCGGCGTGGCCCGTCTCCCTGAACAGGCGCTCTTCCCGTTCCGGGGCGACCCGCGCGACGTCCTGCCAGATCAGGTTGGTCAGCGACTGGGCGCCGATCATCTCCGCATAGCGGCTGAGCAGGCCGTGATCGAGGTCGATCTTGAGGTTTCCGTCGGCGAAGTTGACGTATTTGTTGCCGGCGATGTGGAGCTGGACCAGATGGGCGCCGAAATTGCGGAACTTGGTGCTGTCCTCGAAGCCGAATTTGACGCCGAAGCGCTTTTCCACCAGATCGATGAAGCCGACCAGCCGCCCGGCGCTCACCACCCAGTAGGTCGGCCCCTCGATGCAACTGCCGCTCTCCTCCAGATTGTCGAAGAAGCGCTGCATCGGCGGCAGCAGCTTCTGGACGATGCTGATCAGGCGATCCCTGTCGTCGACGACGTAGCAGGCGGCGGTCAGCAGGTTGTGGGCGCACCAGACGGTCCAGTTGTTGAGACCGTTGTACCAGCCGTAGAGGTTCGGCCCCTCCAGCAACGAAAGCGTCCGCGCCGCGATCTGCCGGTGGACGAGATGATAGAGCGACGGCACCCGCTCGAGCAGCAGCGGCTTCAGCAGGTAGCAGGCCTCGGCCAGGATGGCGGCGGTCTCGCAGTTGAAGAGGTCGAGATATTCCTCGCCCGGCACCGGCAGCGGATCGTCGTCCTTCCAGGGATTGGCCGTCTTGTACATGACCATCTCGTGCTGGCCGGCGAAGTTGTGCGCCGGCACGCACCAGTAGGGTTCGCCGAGAATGGCCCAGATGTGGTCGATGATCGGGTCGAGATAGCGCCCCTCGGCGGTCAGGCATTCGGCGATGACGAGATGGGACAGATGGGCGCGGCGGCGGAAATAGCGGTCCTCGTAGGCCTGGCGGTCGCCGTTGCGGATGAAATCCATGTAGAGCGTCGCCGGCAGCGGGTCGATGGCGCGTCCGGTGACTTCGTCGGCGATCCGGATGATGGCGTCGACCGACGCCTGCAGCCGTGGATCCTGCTTCGGCCTGGTCCAGCCCGCACGATCGGCGATGTCGGGAAAGGGCTTCCACGCCTCCGGGCCGGCATAGCCCCGGTAAAGCCTTTCCGTGTCCGGGCCGTTGATGAACACTTACGCGTCTCCCCATGCTGCGGCTGGAAGCGCCGGCCGTCCCGCGCCGATCCGGAAAATCCGATTCGAGCCGTTCGGGACGCCTGGCCGGCAATCGGATAGCGGCAGCGGCCGGATGCCGGCGTACGCCGGTCATCCTTTGCCGATCGCCGGATTTCCGCCTCTTCCTCCCGCGGGCCTCGCCGCCCGCCTGCCGCGCCGAACCTCTGTCGGTCCGGTTTGTGTATCGATATATATATCGTTCTATAAAATGCGTTGCATTGCAAGTCCCTTTTTTCTAGATTGCTCCGAGTTGGGTGACGTGCTCGGGAAAGGACGCTCGCGGAAGTGAATTCGGAGACAATTCCCAAGCCCGGGCGGCGGGCGACGATCAGCACCGTCGCCGCCGACGCGGGTGTTTCGGTCGCGGCCGTCTCCAAGGTGCTTCGGGGCGATGCCTACGGCGTCAGCGAGGCGCTGCGCAGCAAGGTGATGGCATCCATCGAACGCCTCGACTACCGGCCGAGCGCCGCGGCGCGCGGCATGCGCGGCCGGACCTTCCGGGTCGGCGTCCTCCTCATCAACATCACCAATCCGTTTCTGCCGGAGGTCATCGACGGCGTCATGGAGACGCTGAAACCCGCCGGATACCACGCGATGATCGGCATTGGCCAGTCGCGGACGGAGATCGAGACCTCGCTGATCGAGTCGATGATCGACAGCCGCATGGACGGCCTCATTCTCGTCTCGCCCCATCTGATGAGCGCGCAACTGCAGCATTTCGCCAGGCAGACGCCCCTGGTGGTCATGAACCAGCATGAGCCCGACGCGACGGACTTCGACACCGTCAACAGCGACGACCAGCTCGGCGCGGCCATCGCGGTGCGCGCCCTCGTCGAACGGGGCCACACCCGCATCGGCCTGATGCTGCCCGACGAGGGAGCGCTGCAGCCGCCGGACAGCCCGCTGTTCCTCCACAGCGTCATGCATCAGCGCAGCCTCGGCTATCGCCGGGCCATGCAGGAGGCCGGGCTGGCCGACAACATCCGGATCGCCATGATTCCCCACCGCGTGCCGGGCGGCGAGGCCTCGGCGGCGCGCGACGCGCGCATCCGGCAGATCCTCTCCGCCCCGGACCGGCCGAGCGCCTTCTTCTGCTGGAGCGACCTCGTCGGCGTTCACGTCGTCAACATCGCCCGGTCCGTCGGCCTGTCCATGCCGGACGACCTGGCGGTGATCGGCTTCGACAATTCGAGCGTCGCGGCGCTCCCCTTCGTCGACCTCGCCTCGATCGATCCGGAAGGGCGCCGCCTCGGAGCCATGGCCGCCGACGCCTTGCTCGGCCGGATCAACGGCCGCCGCGGCGCCGAGCATCTGAAGGTCGAGCCGCATCTGGTGGTCAGGTCGAGCATCTAGCACCCAACCGGACGGCCGGTTACCCGAAGGTGACAGGCCGGCATGCAACGAAGATCAGGAACACGAAGATGACTGCCGCTGAAATCGAAAAGATCGCCTCCGCCTTCGTGACGGCGCGGCGACGGGCAGAGAAGCTCGAGGCCTTCCCCGGCGCCCTGCCGGCGACGCTCGCCGATGCCTATCGCGTCCAGGAGCGGGCGCTGGCGCTCGACGGCCGGCCGGTCGCCGGCTGGAAGGTCGCCGGCATCCGGCCGGATCTCCGGCCGGTTCTCGGCGCCGACCGGCTCGCGGGACCGATCTTCGCCGACAACGTCCGCCGGCTTCCGGACGGCGGACGCGCCGAAGCGGCGGTCTACCAGGGTGGCTTTGCCGCCCTCGAGGCCGAATTCGTCGCCGTGTTCGCCAGGGACCTCAAGCCGGGGCCGGCCGGCGTGACGGCGGACGCGGTGCTCGATGCGCTCGAAGGCCTCCACGCCGGCTCCGAGGTCGCCTCGAGCCCGCTGGCCAGCCTCAACGACATCGGCCCGCTCGCCGTCGTGTGCGATCACGGCAACAACGCCGGGGCGATCGTCGGTCCGCTGATCGCGGACTGGCGGAATCTGCCGGCCGAGCAACTGGCCTCGAGGATGCTGATCGACGGTCAGGTGGCCGGGGAGGGCACGGCCGCCAGCGTCGCCGGCGGGCCGGTGGCCGCGCTGGTCTTCCTGGCGGAGAACCTGCGCCGGCGCGGGCGGCATCTCGGAAAGGGCGACGTGGTGCTGACCGGCATGACCACCGGCATTCATCCCGTCAAGCCCGGCTCCCTGGGCCGGATCGAGTTCGCCGGCGCCGCCGCCTGCGACATCGACGTCGTCGTCGCCAGGGCGCGCTGAAGCGCCTTCGAGGATCAGGACTTAGGGCAATCCGGCCGGCAGCCGGATCAGCGACAGGCAGCATCGGTCTTGTGCGCCGAGCGGTGCCGGCGGCGTGCTGCCGGCAATCCGCTTGCCGGCATGTGCCCGGATGGCGGGTGCAAGTCGCAGAACCCGGATGTTGACGAGAGCGCCTGTGGCGGTCTCGCGGCCGACGCTGTGATCCCATCGACCAAAGGATAAGCCGCCATTGAATCGGTAAGGCCGTCGCGCCGCCCGTTCGTCGGAAGGTGCGATCGGCGCCAAACCCCTGGCCGGGCGGGGGATTTCGGACGCGGGCACATCCGGCGCCGTGCAAGATCCGCAAGAACGCTTGGACCGGGCCTGCGACAAATGTCCAAAACGTTTGGGATTGACTCCCAAAACGTTTTGGAAAATCCTGCCCGGCCATCGGGAGGAAGATCGTGGCCAACCTGAAACAGCTCGCGCAATCGCTCGGCCTGTCGATCACCACGGTGTCGCGGGCGCTCGACGGCTATGCCGATGTCTCCGCGGCGACGCGCGAGCGGGTGCTGGCCGCCGCCGCCACGGCCGGCTACCGTCCCAATGCCTCGGCGCGGCGCCTGCGCAAGCAGCGGGCGGAGCTGGTGGCCGTGACCCTGCCGAGCGACCCCGGCCATATCGGTCCGCCGCATTTCCTCGACATGCTGTCGGGATGCGCCGAGTGCCTGGCCGGCGCCGGCCTCAACCTCGTCATCGCGCCGGTGCCGCGCGGCGAGAGCGAGCTCGACCTCTGCCGGCGTTTCGTCGACGGGCGTCGCGTCGACGCCATGCTGCTGGTGCGCACCAGGCGCCACGACGAGCGCGTCGAGTTCCTGCAATCGCGCGGCATTCCCTTCGTCACCAACGGCCGCACCGAGAGCGCCGTGCCGCATCCCTACATCGACGGCGACGGCTACGCCGGCTTCCACGCCGCGACGAGACGCTTCCAGGATGCCGGCCATCGCCGCATCGGCCACATCGCCGGGCCGCAGGACTACTATTTCGCCCATGCCCGCCAGCGGGGCTGGCAGGCGGCCATGCAGGAGGCCGGCCTCGGCACGGACCTGTGCGCCGAGGCCGCTCCGACGGAGCAGGGCGGCTACATCGCCGCGCTCGACCTGCTGCGCCGGCCGGAACGGCCGACCGCCCTGGTCTGCGCCACCGACGAGATGGCCATCGGCGCGCTGAGGGCGCTGCGCGAAGTCGACGGCGGCGAAGAGATCAGCATCGTCGGCCATGACGACCTGCCGATCGGCGCCTTTGCCAGCCCGTCGCTCTCGACCATGCGCATGACCGGGGAGAACCTCGGCGCGAACTTTGCCTCGCTGCTGTTGCGCGCCATGGCCGGCGAGCCCGCCGATCGGCTCCAGGAACTCCACGCGATCGAATTCGTCGACCGCGACAGCCATCGCCGCCCGCTCAGGACGGCATGAGGAAGGCGTGAACGACAACCCAGCTACCAAGGAGGAGAAGATATGCAACGCCTCATGTCACTCGGGATTCTGGCGCCGGCGCTGATGGCGCTCGCCGCTCCCACCCAGGCCCAGACCGTTTTCGTCTCGACCCAACTGCGCCCGATCGAGGAGGCGACCGTGGTGCGGCAGGAGCTGCTGAAGGACGCCGGCCAAGTCGACTACGTGGTCGAGGAGCCGCCGCAATTCGCGGTCCGCATGGAGGCCGAGCGTCAGGCCGGCAAGCGCACCGTCAGCCTGGTCGGCGCCCTGCACGGCGAACTGTCGCCGCTGGCCGACAACGACACGCTCGAACCGCTCGACGATCTGGCCAAGAAGCTCGCGGCCGACGGCATGCCGCAGTCGGTGCTGGATCTCGGCAAGCTCGGCAAGCCGACGCAGCAATATATCCCGTGGATGCAGGCGACCTACGTGATGGCCGCCAAGAAGGAGGCCCTCCAGTATCTGCCGGCCGGCGCCGACGTGAACGCGCTCAGCTACGACCAGCTCATCGACTGGGGCAAGGCGCTGCAGGAGGCGACCGGCCAGCCGCAGATCGGCTTTCCCGCCGGTCCGAAGGGCCTGATGGCCCGCTATTTCCAGGGCTATTTCTATCCCTCCTTCACCGGCGGCGTCGTCCGCACGTTCCAGAACGCCGACGCCGCCGCCGGCTGGGAGAAGCTGAAGGCGCTGTGGGCCTACGTAACGCCCAATTCCACAAATTACGACTTCATGCAGGAGCCGCTGGCGGCCGGCGAAGTCATGGTGGCGTGGGACCACATCGCCCGCCTCAAGAACGCCATCTCGGCGACGCCCGACGACTACGTCGTCTTCCCGGCGCCGGCCGGGCCGAAGGGGCGCGGCTACATGCCGGTGCTGGCCGGGCTCGCCATCCCCAAGGGCGCGCCGGACAAGGACGGCGCCATCAAGGTCATCGAGCACCTCACCACGCCTGACGTGCAACTGCTGACCGCGGCGCGGGTCGGCTTCTTTCCGACGCTCAACGTCGACCTGCCGCCGGACCTCGACCCCGGCGTCGCCCTGCTCGCCGGCGGCGTGACGGCCACCCAGGCCGCCAAGGACGCGGTGATCTCGCTGCTGCCGGTCGGGCTCGGCGACAAGGGCGGCGAGTTCAACAAGGTCTACATGGACAGCTTCCAGCGCATCGTCCTGCAGAACGAGCCGGTCGCCGCCGTGCTCAAGGAGGAGTCCGCCGTGCTGGCCAAGCTGATGACCGACACCAAGGCGCCCTGCTGGGCTCCCGACGCCAGCAGCGACGGCCCCTGTCCGGTGCAGTGATCGCTCTGCCATGACCTGTCGGGCGCCCGGACGGAGTGCGGGCGCCCATCCTTCCCGGCGGGCATCGCTGCCCGGAACTCGTTTCAAGGCGACAAGCATTCCATGTCCCAGAACCGGCCCTGGATCCCCTATGTCCTGATCCTGCCATCGGTCGCCTTCCTGGCGCTCCTGTTCCTCGTGCCGCTGGTGCAGACGATCTGGCTGTCCATGTCCGACAACGGCGTGCCGTCGCTGGCCAACGCGCAGCGCATGGCCGGCGACCTCAACTTCACCCGCTCGCTGAAGAATACCTTCCTGCTGACGCTGGCGGTGGTGCCGGTGCAGCTCGCCATCGCGCTCGCCATGGGCACGATGGTCGGCAAGATCGGGCGCGGACGCGAGACGATCCTGTGGATATGGACCATCCCGCTCGGCATCTCCGATCTCGCCGCCGGCCTCGTCTGGCTGGCGATCCTGCAGAACAGCGGCTACTTCAACTCGCTGCTCTACGGCCTCGGCATCATCGAGCGGCAGACGAGCTGGCTGTCCTACCAGACGCCGGTCGCGCTGTTCCTCGCCATCGCCGTTGCCGAGATCTGGCGCGGCACGGCCATCGTCATGGTGATCATCGTCGCCGGCCTCAACCAGGTGCCGAAGGAGTTCCGCGAGGCGGCCGAGATCTTCGGCGCCGGCCCGTGGGTGCGGTTCTGGCGCATCACGCTGCCGCTGATCCGGCCGGCCCTGCAATCGGCGCTGATCCTGCGCACCGTGCTCGCCTTCGAGGTCTTCTCGGTGGTCTACGCGCTGGGCGGCCGCAACTTTCCCGTCCTGGTCGGCGAAGCCTACAATTGGCAGAACCAGAACCAGAACTACGGCGTGGCGGCGGCCTATGCCGTGCTGATCATGGTGGTCTCGCTGGCCGCCACCGTCGTCTACCTCAGGGCCATCAAGGTCGATCCGGAGCGGCTGCCATGACCACGACCCTTCCGAAGACGGCGCCCGCGAGCTTTCCGTCCTCCCGCCGCCTGCTGCTGTGGAGCGGTATCGCCGCGCTCTGCGCCTGGGTGCTGGTGCCGATCTATCTCGTGGCGCTCGGCGCATTCGGCGGCCGGCAGGGCGTCTACCTGTGGCCGAAGACCGTGCTGCCGACCGGCGTCTCGATCGAGCCGTTCCTGCTGTTCCTGCGGACGGAAGGCGTCGTCGGCTCGTTCCTCAACTCGCTGGGCGCGGCGGGCATCACCGTGGCGCTGTCGATCCTGCTCGGCGCGCCGGCCGGCTACGCGCTCGCCCGCTACAGCTTTCCCGGCAAGGACGGCTACCGGCTGCTGGTGCTGCTGACCCGCGCCTTCCCGCTCGCCATCCTTGCGCTGCCGCTGACCGTCTCCTTCATCAAGCTCGGCCTCTACGACACCGTCGTCGGCGTCGGGCTGATCCACACCGTGCTGGCGCTGCCCTTCGCCGCGCTGGTCACGCAGGGCATCTTCCTCGGCGTGCCGCGCGAACTGGAGGAGGCGGCCTGGGTGTTCGGCTGCACCCGGCTCCAGGCGGTGCTCAGGGTCGTGGTGCCGCTGGCGATGCCGGGCCTCGCCGCGACCGCCGTCTTCGCCTTCGTCATCTCCTGGAACGAGGTGTTCGCGGCCTCGGTGCTGACCGTCCGCAACCGGACGCTGACCGCCTATCTGCTGACGGTGCTGGCCGAAAGCCCGATGCACTACCGCTTCGCCGGCGGACTGCTCCTCATCCTTCCCTCGGTGGTCTTCATCTTCGCGGTCAGGCGCTACCTGTTCGCGATCTGGGGCATCTCCTCCAAGTAACGGAACCAGACCCGTGGCCAACATCGTCATTGACGGGATCCGCAAGAATTTCGGCGCCTTCGAAGCGCTGAAGGACATTTCGCTGACGATCAGCGACGGCGAATTCGTGTCCCTCCTCGGTCCCTCGGGCTGCGGCAAGACCACGCTCCTGCGCATCATCGCCGGGCTGGAGACCGCCACCTCGGGCGACGTGCTGATCGGCGAGCGCTCGGTGATCGGCCTGCCGCCGAAGGATCGCGGCCTTGCCATGGTGTTCCAGAACTACGCCGTGTTCCCGCACATGACGGTCTACGAGAACGTCGCCTTCGGGCTCCGGATGCAGAAGGCGGACGACAGGCGGGTGAAGGAGCAGGTGGAGAAGGCGGCCGGGCTCCTGCACATCGAGCCCTATCTCGACCGCTATCCCAACAAGCTGTCCGGCGGCCAGCGCCAGCGCGTCGCGGTCGCCCGGGCGCTGGCCGTGGAGCCGCGGGTGCTGCTGATGGACGAGCCGCTCTCCAACCTCGACGCGCTGCTGCGGCTGGAGATGCGCACCGAGCTCAAGACCGTGCTGCAGGGCGCCGGGACCACGACGATCTACGTCACCCACGACCAGACGGAAGCCATGGGGCTGTCCAACCGGATCGCCGTCATGCACGACGGCGTGGTCGAGCAGGTCGGCTCGCCGGTCGAAATCTACAATCATCCGGCGACGCGCTTCGTCGGCGGCTTCATCGGCAACCCGCCGATGAACTTCATCACCGTCGCGGTCGAGGACGGCGCGGTGGCGGCCGGTACGCTGCGGCTGCCGGCGCCGGCCGGAGCGGGCCGCGAGGTGGTGCTCGGCCTGCGCGGCGAGGCGGTGGCGCTTGCCGCCCCCGGCGACGGGCTCGACATGACGGTGCGCGTCGCCGAGCCGATGGGCTCGCATCTGCTGCTGACCGGCGCCATCCACGGCCAGCCGGTCAGGGTCATCCTGCCGCCGGCCGAGCGCGTGCGCGGCGGCGACGTCATCAGCCTGCGCCCGGATCTCGACCGCATCACCTGGCTGTCGCCGGAAAGCGGCAAGTCCTATCCGGCCGCCATGGCCTGACCTCCTGGAGTTCCAGCATGAACCAGCATATCGCCGAGGCCCGGCGCATCCTCGCCGCCAACGACCGCGGCGGCTACACCGTACCGACCGACCGGCTCTATCCCTTCCAATGGAATTGGGACTCCGCCTTCGTCGCCATGGGCTTCGCGCTCTACGACGTCGAGCGCGCCTACCGGGAGCTGGAGCGGCTCGCCGAGGGCCAGTGGGCCGACGGCATGATCCCGCACATCGTCTTCCACCAGCCGAGCGACACCTATTTCCCCGGTCCGGCGGTCTGGCGCACGCCGAACCCGGTTCCCACCTCCGGCATCACCCAGCCGCCGGTGTTCGCCATCGCGCTGCGCAAGCTCCACGAGGCCGGCGGCGATCGCGCCCGCAGCCTGGCACTCTACGAAGCGGCGCTCCGCTGGCATCGCTGGTGGTATCGCGCCCGCGACCCGGACGGCACCGGCCTCGTCGCCTTGCTCCACCCCTGGGAGAGCGGCAGCGACAATTCGCCGGCCTGGGACGTGGCGCTGGCGCGGGTGCCGACGACCACGGCGACGCCGGTGGCGCGCAAGGATACCGGCCACGTGAGCGCCGACATGCGGCCGCGCGACGCCGACTACCACCGCTTCATCCACCTCGTCGACACCTATGCCGACTGCGGCTGGAATCCGATCCGGCAGTGGCAAAAGGCGCCGTTCAAGGTCGCCGACATCCAGACCACCGCCATCCTGCTGAAGGCCGGCGAGGATCTCGAAGTCCTGGCGCGCCGCTTCGACCGGCCGGCCGAGGCCGACGAGATCGCCGCCCTCAACGACCGCACGCGGCGCGCCATCCTGGCGCAATGGCGGCCGCAGCTCTCGCGCTTCGTCTCGCGCGACCTCGTCTCCGGCGCCGACGTCGAGGCCGCGACGCAGGCCGGGTTCATGCCGCTATTGTCGCTCGACCTCGACCGGGCCATCGTCGAGGCCATCGTCGCGGAGATGAAGGTCTGGTCCGACGGGCTGAAGGTCGCTTTTCCGACCACCAAGCCGGGCACCAGCGCCTGGGAACCGAAGCGCTACTGGCGCGGGCCGGCCTGGGCGATCATCGACTGGCTGCTGATCGACGGATTGATGCGCAACCGACAGCCGGCCGCCGCGGCGGCGCTGCGCCGCTCCGCCATCGCGGCCATCGAGGCCGAGGGCTTCGCGGAATATTTCGACCCGGTCACCGGCGAAGGCTGCGGCGGCCTCGGCTTCTCCTGGACGGCCGCGGCCTACATGGTGCTGGCGGAGGCGGAGAGCGCGTGACGGCGACCTGGGTCTGCGGGTGGGGGATATGAGCCTCGGCGGCGTGCTTCAAGTCGATCCGGCCCGGTTGCCTGGCAGCCGGGCCGACTTGGCGGCGGTTCGTTCTGAGAAAGAACGGACGACAACTCGTCTTGGGATCGTCGCGTTTCCTGTCCGCCTCAATCCTCGCCGTGCCGGTAGACGTTCCATCCCAGATAGTTGCTGGTGGCTTCCTCGATCACCGCCGCACAGTGCTCGCGCACCATGCCGACATGATGCTCGAAGCCGTTCTTGATGATGTAGCGCAGGAGCTTGCGCAGCTCCAGGATGGCACAGACGGCGATGCCGCCCTTCATCGGGAACGGGTCGTCGGTGAACCGGCCCTCGCCGACATAGGCTCTGATGGTGCCGTGGATGTCGTCGGTGGTCAGGCGGAAGTAGGTCATGTCGCCGGGCGCCACCTTGCCCTTGACGGCGCCGAAGCAGTTGTCGTGGCCGAGCGTCGTGCTGAGTACGCCGAGGTAGGAGATCTCCAGCTTTTCCGCGGCGCCCTTGCCGAAGGTGAAGCTCGACGGATAGTTGGAGCAATGCGTGCAGACGCACTTGTCGATCGCGTCGCCGTAGTTGTTGTTCCAGTCCAGCAGGGCCGACGGATTGCCGGTGGCCAGCATCAGCGCATACATCGAGATCACGCCGGCGACGTCGGTCTCGCAGGCGCAGGGGATGAGCTGCTCGCCGAGCATGCTCATCGACAGGCAGGTGGCGCAGCCGTAATTCTGCTGCACGCTGGTCCAGCACTGGACGCCGGCCGCGTGAACCTGATTCTCGGCGATCCAGTCGCCGATGGCGATGCCGAGCTTGGCCTGGCGCAGCATATGCTCGCGGCGGACGTCGGGAACGACTTTGCCGTAGTCCTGGATTTCGGCGATCTTGGCCTTGACGGCCGCGGCGTCGTCGTCGAGCCGCCCGGCGGCGCCGAGGATCTCCGACAGGTCGGCGCTCACCACGGTGATGCCCGAGGCCTGCAGCAGCTTCTCGGAGAAGCGCATGGTCTGGAAATCGCGCGGCCGGGCGCCGATGGCGCCGATGCGGGCGCTGCGCAGGCCGTTCGTCACCCGGCACACCCTCTCGAAGTGGCGGATGTCGGCGCTGAAGCGCTCGCTGTCGATGGCAGAGGTGTGGAAAGCCGTGTCGGTGAACCTGATGCCGTATTGGTAGAAGTTGTTGGCGACCGAGATCTTGCCGCAGAAGGAATCGCGGCGCTCGGCGTCCGAGACGTGGTCGATGTCGTCGTCGCAGGCCTGCAGCAGGATCGGCACGTCGAGCTTGGCCGAGGCGATGGCGTGCACGACGCCGAGTTCGTTGCCGAAATTCGGCAGCACCACGATGATGCCGTCGATGATGTCGCGGTTGTCCGAAAATAGCCTGCCACACTTGAAGCCGTCGCCGGCATCCTCGACGAGGCCATTGGGCGTGGCGTCCGTCGGCAGGATGACGCTGCCGTAGCCGAGGGCCTCCAGCTTGGCGACAAGCTGCGTCCGCCCGGCGATGGCGAGCTCGGTGTTGAAGCAGCCGCGCGTGCCGACGACCAAGCCGAACACGGTCTTTCCGTCTTTCATCAGAACCTCCCTTTTTGGATGGCCGAGCCTAGCATTGCGCCCTTGTCTGTCAATCAGAATTTCATAATTGAAATTACGAAACGAAAATTTATGCCGACTTGAGGCGAGAATCTGCTTGCATTTCCCAATTCCAGTTTTTAGAAATGAAATACTGATATGAAAAACGGCTGACCGGTATTGGGGCATTCGCTCCCACCCGGCCGGTGCCGGATCAGCACTGCGAGGAAAGAATGTCGCCTGAGGCTATATGGGACGCCGCCTGCGAGACCTGGTCGGTCGGCAGGGCCGAACTGGACCGGCTTGCATCGGCCATCGACAGGGTTGCCTTCACCAAAGTGGTCGAGGCTATCGGCGATTGCCGGGGGCGCATTGCCGTCGCCGGCGTCGGAACGTCCGGCGCCGCTGCCAAGAAAATCGCTCATTCGCTCTGCTGCATCGAGCGGCCGGCGTTCTTCCTGTCGCCGGGCGATGGCGTGCATGGCGCGCTGGGTGCAGTGCAGCCGGACGATATCGCCATCCTGATTTCAAAAGGCGGCAACTCACCTGAAATCGTGCGCCTCGTTGCCTCCCTGAAGGCCAAGCGGGTTTTCATCATCGCCGTCACGGAAAATGAAAATTCCGAGATCGGCCGCGCCGCCGACCAGCTGCTGAAGATCCGCATCGAACGCGAGGCGGATCGCTTCAACATGCTGGCCACCACCAGCACCATGGCGGTGATCGCCGTGTTCGACGCGGTCTGCATCGCGCTGATGACCTACACCGGATATTCTCGCGAGCAGTTCGCCATCATCCATCCCTCGGGGGCGGTCGGCGAGCGCCTCCTGGCCGGCAAGGAGTGAAGTCGATGAAGATGAAGGCGGCTCTGTTCGACGCTCCCGAACACATGATGGTCGGTACGTTCGACCTCGCGCCCTGCGGCCCCGACGACATGATCGTCAAGGTGCATGCCTGCGGCATCTGCGGCTCCGACATCCGCAACTTCAGGACCGGTCTCAAGGCCGACGTCGGCGCCCAGATCATGGGGCACGAGTTCACCGGCGTGGTCACCGAGACCGGCTTCAACGTCACCCGCTTCAAGCCGGGCGATCGCGTCGCCGTGGCGCCCGACGTCTCCTGCGGCGTCTGCTATTACTGCCGGCGCGGCCTCGTCAACCTCTGCGACAACCACCGCATGGTCGGCACGCATTGGCCGGGCGCCTTTGCCGAATATGTCCATTTCCCGAAGGTGGTCATGGAGCGCGGCATGATCCATGCCATCCCCGAGGGATTGTCGCTCGACGATGCGGCGCTGTCGGAGCCGGCGTCCTCGGTGATCGCGGCGCAGGAAAACGCCGGCGTCGGTCTCGGCGACACCGTGCTGATCATCGGCGACGGGCCGATCGGCTGCCTGCATATCGAGGTGGCGCGGGCGCGCGGCGCGGCGCGCGTCATTATGGCCGGCCTCACCCGCCTGAAGGAGGCGGCGCGCTTCGAGCCCGATCTCTTGATCGACGCCGGGTCGCAGGACACGGTGGCGGAAGTACTGAAGGCGACCGCCGGTCTCGGTGCCGACGTGGCGATCTGCGCCACCCCGGTGGCGGCCACCCACGCCCAGGCGGTGAGGGCGGTCCGCAAGCGCGGCGTGGTCGTGCTGTTTGGCGGCCTGCCCAAGACGGCGCCGGACACCACCTTCGATGCCAACCGGGTGCATTACGGCGAGATCTCGGTGATCGGCGCCTTCTCCTATCCCGCCTACATCCACGAAAAGGCACTGGCGACCATCGCGGCCGGCCAGATCAGGCCGGAGAAATATTTCAACCTGACCGTCGGCCTCGACGACATCGTCGAGGGCTTCAGGGCCGCAGCCGAAGGGCGGGCCCTGAAGGTGCTGGTCAAGCCCTGACATCGCTCACGCGGCGCGCGGCGCGGCGATCCGGTTCCATCCACGGAACGGGAAACGATCTGTCGCGCCCGCTGGAAAAGCTGGTCACGTCCCGCTTCGGCCGGCGTGCGGAAAGGAACCGAGAATGTACGAGATCGACAAGCGGCTCTTGGAGCGCGAAAAGGCCGGCGACCCGATTGCCGTCGCCGTGGTCGGCGCCGGCCAGATGGGCACGGAAATCATCAGCCAGATCGGCGAGATGAAGGGCATGGAGGTCTACGTCGTCGTCGACCTCAGCTTCGAGCGCGCCGCCGCCGGCTATGCCAGCTCCCGGAAGAAGGCCGATGTCGTCCGCACCAACGATCTCGCCGAGGCGGAAGCGGCCGTGGCGGCCGGCCGGCGCATCGCCACCACCGACTATCGCCTGGCGACCCGCCTGACCGCCGTCGCGGCGGTGGTCGACGCCACCGGGCAGGCCGAGATGGGCGCCACCGTGTCGCTCGACGCGTTCGACCACAAGAAGCATGTGGTGATGATGAACGTCGAATGCGACGTTACCATCGGTCCGGTGCTGCATCGCTTTGCCGAGAATGCCGGCGTCGTCTACAGCTGGGCGGCCGGCGACGAGCCGGCGGCCATCCTGGAGCTGCATCGCTTCGCCAATGCGCTCGGTTTCGAGATCGTCGCCGCCGGCAAGGGCAAGAACAATCCGCTCAACTACGCCTCGACGCCGGACACCGAACGCGCCAAGGCCGAGGCGCGCAACATGAACGCCCGCATGCTGTGCGAGTTCGTCGACGGCTCCAAGACGGCGGTCGAAATGGCGGCGGTGTCGAACGCCACCGGCTTGGTCCCGGACGTGCGTGGCATGCACGGCGCCAGGTCGTCGGTGGCCGACCTCACCCGCGTGTTCGTACCAAAGGCCGAGGGCGGCGTCCTCGGCAGGAGGGGCGTCGTCGATTTCGCCATCGGCGTCCATCCCGGCGTGTTCGTGATCGTCACCACTGACAATCCCCGTATCCGCGACGGCCTGGTGCAGCGCGACATGGGCAACGGACCCTACTACACGCTCTACCGGCCCTATCATCTCTGCTCGATCGAGGTGCCGCTCACCATCGCCCAGTGCGTGCTCTACGGCGAGTCCTCCGGCCATGCCGCGGGCGGGCTGGTGTCCGAGTGCATCGCCATCACCAAGAAGGCGCTGAAGCCGGGCGACGTTCTCGACGGCATCGGCGAGTTCTGCTATCGCGGCTCGATCGAGACGGCGGCCGTGGCGCGCGCGGAGCGGCTGCTGCCGCTCGGCCTCGCCAAGGGATGCGTCGTCACGACGGAGGTGCCGGAAGGCACGCCGCTTACCTATGATATGGTCGAACCGGCGAAGGAGACCGTGCTCCTGCAGCTTCGCCGCATCCAGGATCAGCTTTACGCCTGAGGAGTGCTGTGGCGATGACACTCGTGGGTCTCGACGTCGGCACCACCGGCTGCAAGGCGGTCGTCTTCTCGGAAGGCGGCCGGCCCCTCGGCGCGTCCTACCGCGAATACGGCATCGACGCCGACCGGGAGGGCAAGGCCGAGCAGGATACTGCCGAGGTCTGGAGCTTGACGCGCCAGGTGCTGGCCGAGGCTGTCGAGCGGGCTGGCCGGCCGGCGATCGCCGGGCTCAGCCTCTCCGTCCAGGGGGATGCGATCATCCCGCTCGGTGCCGACGGCGAGCCGGTCCATCCGGCCATCCTCGGCATGGACTACCGCTCGGCGCCGCAGGCCGGTGCCTGTGCCGAACGGTTCGGTCCCGAGGCCCTCTATCGGCGCACCGGCATGCGCCCGCACGCCATCAATTCGCTTTGCAAGCTGTTGTGGCTGCGCGAGGCGCGGCCGGAGGTCTGGGCGCGCACATGCAAGGTGGTGACCTACGCCGACTTCATCCTCGGCCGGCTCGGCGCGCCGGGCTTCATCGACCTGACCATGGCCTCGCGGACCATGGCCTGGGACATCGAGCGCGGCGACTGGGCCGACGACCTGCTCGCCGATCTCGGGCTCGACCGCTCGCTGTTCTCGGCCGCCGTGCCGACCGGAACGGTATGCGGCCGTCTCGCTCCGGCGCTCGCCGCCGAACTCCGTATCACCGGCGACGTTGCGCTGGTGGCCGGCGCGCACGACCAGCCGGCCGGCGCGGTCGGTGCCGGTGTGCTGACGGACGGCGATGCCGCGGTATCGACCGGCACCGCCGAGGTGCTGTCGACCACCTTCAGCAATCTGGCCGGCGCCGCCGACCTCTATGCCGGCTACTATCCGTCGACGCTGTCGGCGGTCCCCGGCCGTTACTTCACCTTCTCCCTCAACCACGTCGGCGGGCTGATGCTGCGCTGGTATCGCGATGTCTGGGGGACGGCGGAAGTCATCGAGGCGGAGAAGCGCGGCGCCGACGCCTACGAGACCATCCTGTCCGAATTGCCGGACGGGCCGTCGCCGGTGATGGTGCTGCCGCATCTCAACGGCGCCGGCACGCCGAGCTGCGACCCCGTGTCGATGGGTGCGGTGGTCGGGCTGACGCTCGCCACCCGGCGCGCCGACGTCGCCAAGGCGATCATCGAGTGCCAGACCTACGAGCTTGCCCTCAACCTCGCCGCGCTGCGAGCGGCCGGGGTCGAGGTGAGCCGTCTCACGGCCATCGGCGGCGGCGCCCGCTCCGAGGCGTGGCTCAAGACCAAGGCCGACGTGCTCGCCGTGCCGATCCGCACCCTGGAGGTCACCGAAGCCGGCTGCCTGGGGGCGGCGATCTTTGCCGGCTGCGGAACCGGCGTATATAGTTCGCTGGACGACGGCGTGCGCAGGGCCGTCCGGTTCAGGTCGGTCCATGAGCCGGATCCGGCGGCCCATGCCGCCTACGCGCGCCGTTTCGAGGTCTACAAGGGTCTGCACGGGGCGCTGAGACCCATCCACCAACGCTTGAGGGCGCCATGAACAAGATCAATATCGATCGCGTGCCGCACAACTGCGCGCTCAAGCTCCAGGCGGTCTACGACAAGCTGAAGTCTGCCGAGAAGAAGGCGGCCGACTTCATCATGCAGTATCCCGACCAGATCGAGGCGCTGTCGATCGTCGATTTTGCCGAACGGGCCGGCTGCTCGGAAGCCACCATCGTCCGCCTGTCGAAGCGGATCGGCTACGATGGCTATCCCGAGCTCAAGGCGGACTTCCGGCCGTCCGAGAGCCGCAACGGCCTGTTCGACTATCAGGACCTCCGCCTCGACGATACGCCGCAGGAGGTGGCGCGCAAGGTGTTCAACTCGGCAGCGCAGGCGATCCTCGACACGGCCAACGTGCTGGACCAGGCCGCTTACGAGGGCGCGCTCGACGCCCTCTGCTCGGCCGGCAAGATCATGTTCTGCGGCGTCGGCAACGGCGCCGTGGTGTCGCAGGAGGCCTACTACCGCTGGTGCCGCATCGGCTTCCCGGCCATGATGTCGGCCGATCCCGACATCCAACTGATGCAGGCCGCCCAGCTCAAGAAAGGCGACGTGCTGGTGGCCATCAGCCATTCGGGACAGACCAAGACGCTGCTGACGGTGGTCAACCAGGCGATCGGCAGCGGCGCGGTGGTGGTCGCCATCACCAATTTCCCATTCTCGGCCCTGGCCAAGCGGGCCTCCTTCGTGCTGCAGACGGCTGTGTTCTCGACCTACATCTCCGGCGAGATCATGTCGAAGCGCATCGCCGAGCTGTGCGTGGTCGAGAGCCTGTTCGTGAACTTTTTGATGCGGCAGAAAGACAAATACATCGAACAGCTTACGCTGTCGAACGAGTCGCTGAAGATCAACAAGGCCTGACGGAGCAGCTCCGCCGGGCAAGCCGGAACCAACATTTCGCCGCGGGCTTTCCCGCCATTCTCCGGCACGTCCGTCGCGCCGGGCGGGATATCTTTTGCCTGCCGGCCACCAAAGCGGAGGAGACGACCGTGGCCCGTCCCGTCGGCCTTGACGAGGTTCTGTCCATACTCGACCGTTGCGCGCTGGCGCATGCGGTGCTCGATCTCGACGCCGGCCACCGGCTGGTGGTGGTCGAGCGCGGCGGCCATGCCCTCGGCCCGTTCGACGCGGGCGGTCGTTCAACGCTGTGGCTCAACCCGGCCGCCTGGCGATCGGCGACGGCGATGGCCGACTTCGCGGCGGCCGGCAACTGGAACATCGGCGGCGAGCGCTACTGGCTGGCGCCGGAGATCCGCTTCACCATCCGCGATCGCGCCGACTACTGGGGCAGCTACCACCTGCCTGCCGCGATGGCGCCCGGCAGCTACCGCCTCGGCGCGGCGGCGCGGTCGGTCCGGCTCGACACCGAGGCGACGCTCGCCTGCTTCAATCCCGAGGGCGACGTCGTGGCGGTCGGCATCGACCGCCGCTACCGGCCGCTCGCCAACCCGCTCCGCCATCTGTCGGCCGCCGACCAATTGCTCGACGGCGTCGCCTACGCCGGCTTCGAGCACAGCGCCGACCTGACGCTGCGGCCCGGCTCGACCGATGGCGCCCGCGTCGAATCCTGGACGCTGGCGCAGCTCATCCCGGACGGCACGCTGGTCATCCCGAGCAGCGAGGGCGTCGAGCACGAGGACTATTACGAGCCGGTCGATGCCGCTCACTATCGCTGGGCGGCGGGCGCGGCGTTGCTGTCGGTTACCGGCCGCCGCCGCTACAAGGTCGGCTTCCGGTCGCCGCACCTGACGGGACGCCTTGGCTATCTGAAGGCGCTGCCGGAGGAGCGGGCGCAACTCGTCGTCCGCAACTTCCTGAACGATCCGTCGTCCGACTATGTCGAGGAGCCGGCCGACCGCCCGGACTGCCGCGGCCTGTCCGTCCACGTCTATAACGACGGCGGCGTGTTCGGCGGCTTCGGTGAGCTCGAGTGCAACGGCCGCACCGTCGGCGGCGCGGCCGGTAGCAGCGGCCGCGACATCTTCGCCTTCTGGCAGTTCACCGGTCCCGCGCACCGCGTCCGCGCCATCGCCGCCACCCTGCTCGGGGCCGGCGCCGTGGCCGCCGCCGGCTTCTGAGGGAGGATCCGATCATGCCGGCCGCTCTGCCGCTCCGCATCGCGCCTTCGCTTCTGTCCGCCGACTTCGCCGCTCTCGGCGAGGAGGTTCGGGCCATCGACGCCGCTGGCGCCGACCTCATCCACATCGATGTGATGGACGCCCATTTCGTGCCGGGACTGACCTTCGGCCCGCAGACGGTAGCCGCCCTGCGCGGACACACGCGAAAGCCGTTCGACGTGCATCTGATGGTCGACGAGCCGCATCGCCTCGTCGACCCCTTTGTCCGCGCCGGCGCCGATATCGTCACCGTGCACGCCGAGGCGGGGCCGCACCTTCATCGCGCCATCGCCACCATCAAGGCGCTCGGTCGCCGTGCCGGCGTGGCGCTCAATCCGGGCACGCCGGCCGGCGCCATCGAGGCGGTGATCGGCGATATCGACGTCGTCCTCGTGCTGATGGTCGATCCGGGCCTGCCGGCACAGACGCTGCTCCGGTCCCAGCTCGAGAAGGTGCGGGCGCTGAGAGACATCCTCGATGCCAAGGACGGTCGCGGCGTCGAGGTCGAAGTCGACGGCGGCATCAACCCCGAAACCGGCAGGCTGGCGGTCGAGGCCGGCGCCAACCTCCTCGTCGCGGGGACGGCGGCCTTTGCCGGCGGACGGAAGGCCTACCGGTCGAACCTTTCGGAGCTGCGGCGGGCTGCCTAGCTCCGGGAAACTTCATATTTTCAATATGAAAAACAAAAATCGAAAATCTTCAGCTACCAGGCTGGAGGTGGAGGGGGTATTTTGTCCGACAAGTCGCTGAAAAAATGTGAAAAATCCCGAGATTTTGGCCTTGCGTCGATATATGATTAGCGGCATTATCGCCGCGTAGTTTTCAAAATTCAAATCGAATAGAGAAAACAACCAAAGGAGGAGCCCGTGAAACTCGCTACCAACCTGCTGCTTTCAGCCTGTCTCGTGGTGCCGATGGCCTTCGCCAGTTCGGCTTACGCCGCGGACAAGAAGCTCACCATCGCCTTTTCCTTCCAGGACCTCGAAACGGAGTTCTGGGTCGCCGGACATCAGGCCATCACGTCGACGCTGGAGGAGCGCGGCTTCAACGTGATCGAGAAGAATGCCAGCGAGGACGCCAACAAGCAGCTCGAGCAGGTCAAGAGCGTCATCGCCCAGGGCGTTGACGGTATCATCATCATCCCGAAGGACGGCGAACTGGCCGTGACCATCGGCAAGCTCGCCAACCAGGCCGGCATTCCCTACGGCGTGTTCAACCGCCCGCCGTCCAGCAAGGACGCCAAGGCGCTGGTCGCCGTCGCCGACAATCGCAAGATCTCCGCCGAGGCCGCCGGCTTCATGGCCGAGCAGGCCAAGAAACTCGGCCGCAAGGTCACCCCGGCCATTCTGGTCGGCGACCTTGGCGATCCCAACGCGGTCGAGCGCCGCCAGGGCTTCCTCGACGCGATCGAGGCCAATCCGGACCTTTGGACCGGCGCACCGATCGAGATCCCGACCAAGTGGGACGCCAATACCGCGCTCGCCAACCTGCAGAGCGCCCTCCAGGCCAATCCGGATATCGACTTCCTGTTCGTCAGCTCGGACTTCCTGTTCCCGGTGGTGAAGTCGGTGCTGGCGCCGCTCGGCAAGTGGGAGAAGTCGGGCAGCGACAACCACGTCATTCTCGGCGGCGTCGACGGCGACAAGACCGCCTGCAAGCTCCTGGGGGACGGCTATCTCGACGCCACTGGCGTGCAAGACGTCTACAACGAGGCGGACCTGGTGCTCGATGCCATCACCGAGGCGGTGAAGGCCGGCGAGAAGACCCCCGAGAAGTGGATGCTGGACCCCGGCTTCGCCCTGACGCTCGGCAACTACGACGCCAAGAAGGACGACATGTGGGGCTGCAAGCTCCTCGCCCAGAAGGGCAAGTGACGCGCCCTTTCCGGCTGGCCAAGATGGGACGACCCCGTCCGATGCGGGCGGGGTCTCCCCTTCGGCTGCCGATCGCGAGCCGGGCTGCCGCATGACCGGATTCGGCCGGCGCCGGCAGCCTTCGACGGAAACCAGGAGCATTCCGGCGCCGGCGCAATCACGTCGTCCCATCCCGGACAAAGGTTCAAATACGCCATGGAAACGCAAGAGACCAACCAGGTGTCGGGCAGCTACAGGACTGGCGGAAATCGTCTCTCGCACGCTTTCGGGCGTATGTTCCTCCCCAGGCGAGACACCATATCCATCGGTTCGCTGGCCAAGAACGCCCTGCTGTCCGAATACTTCGTTCTCTACCTCAGCATCGCCTACATGATCGTCCTCTGGCCGATCATCCCCTGGATGTTCGGCGCGCAGAACGTTTCCGACATCCTGTCGAACATGTGGCCGCTGCTGATCATCGCCATCGGCCAGACCTTTGTATTGATCACCGCCGGCATCGACCTGTCGCAGACGTCGGTCATGGCGCTCACCAGCGTCGTCGGCGCCATGCTGATGGTCGGCCACGTCGATCCGCTGTTGTTCTCCAAGAGCCCGGTCTGGGGCATTCTGCTGACCGAGGAGGGCGGCCTCCTTTCGGGCTACAGCCTCAGCTTTATCTTCGCCATCGTCGCCATGCTGGCGATCGGCGCCCTGGTCGGCCTGTTCAACGGCATTGCCGTCGCCGTGTTCCGCATGCCGGCCTTCATCGTCACGCTGGTGTCGATGATGTTCTTCAGCGCCATCGCCGTCTACCTGCCCAAATCGGAGAACATCCAGGGCCTGCCGGAGGCCTATACCTCGATCTCCTCGGGATCGCTGCTCGGCATTCCCTATCCGCTACTGCTCGCCGTGGCCGTCGGCGTCGCCGCGCATATCCTCTTGTCGCGGACGCTCTACGGCCGCCGCCTCTATGCCATCGGCATCAATCCCACGGCGTCGGCAATCTCCGGTATTCCCACCAAGCGCATCGTCGTCCTCGCCTATGTGATCTCGGCGCTGTGCGCGACGCTGGGCGCCGTCCTCTATTCGTCGCGCCTCGAAATGGGCCGGCCGACGCTCGGCGACATGCAGTTCATCGACATTGTCGGCGCCAACGTCATCGCCGGCGTCAGCCTGGCCGGCGGCAAGGGCAAGATCACCTGGACGCTGTTCGGCGTGTTCTTCTTCGTCCTGCTTGCCAATTCGCTCAATCTCCTGAACCTGCCCTTCTACATGATCGACATCGTCAAGGGCGCGGTGATCCTGGCGGCGGCGCTGCTCGACGTGGCGCGCAACCGGGCCGCCATCCAGAGCCGCTGAGGACACGGGTCATGACCAACACGCTCTTTTCCTTCAGCGGCATCTGCAAGGCCTTCTTCGGCGTACAAGTGCTCGACGGCATCGACCTCGAACTCCATTCCGGCCGCGTGCTCGGCCTCATCGGCGAGAACGGTGCCGGCAAGTCGACGCTGATGAACGTCATGGGCGGCGTACTGCGTCCGGAACGCGGCACCATGCGCATGGAGGGCCGGCTCTACGAGCCGAAGGGGCCGGCCGACGCCTCGGCGTCCGGCATCGGCTTCATCCACCAGGAACTCAACCTCTTCACCAACCTGACCATCGCCGAGAACATCTTTATCGAGGACTTCCCGCGTCTCGGCTGGCTGCCGTTCATCCATCACCGGCGCATGGCCGACCGGGCGCGGGAGCTGCTGGCCGACATCGGTCTCGCCGCATCACCGTGGACCCCGGTCGAGCGCCTGTCGCCCGGCGAGCGCCAGTTGGTCGAGATCGCCAAGGTCCTCGCCTCCGACGCCCGCATCATCCTGTTCGACGAGCCGACGACGTCGCTGACCGCCAAGGAGACGGCGGTGCTGTTCGACGTCATCCGCCGCCTCAAGGCGCGGGGTGTCGCCATCGTCTACATCTCGCACATCCTGAGCGACGTGGTGGCGCTCTCCGACGATATCGCCGTATTGCGCGACGGCGCGCTGGTCGCCACCGGCCGGGTCGAAGATTTCCCGATCCCGCGCATGATCTCCTCGATGGTCGGCCGCGACGTGAAAAGCATCTTCCCGCCGCCGCCGCAGTCGGTGCGCGAGGCAGCGATCCTCGAGGTGCGCGGCCTGTCGCAGCCGGGCGTCGCCCGCAACATCGACCTCGCGGTCCATTCCGGCGAGATCGTCGGCATGTTCGGGCTGATGGGGGCGGGGCGCACCGAGCTGGTGCGCATGATCTACGGCCTCGACCCCTATGCCGAGGGCGGGGTGACGATCGCCGGCAAGCCGCTCCCCGGCGGCGATCCCGCCGCCTCGATCGTCGGCGGCCTCGCCTTCGTCACCGAGAACCGGCGCGAGGAGGGCCTGTTGATGAGCATGCCGATCGCCGAGAACATCGGCCTGGTGGCCCTGCCGGGCTATGCCCGACCCTACAGCGGCATCATCGACCAGAAGCGCCTCTACGACGCGGCGACCGGCATCGCCACCGATCTCCGCATCAAGGCGGCGTCCTACCTCAGGCAGAGCGCCAAGAGCCTCTCGGGCGGCAACCAGCAAAAGGTGGTGATCGGCAAATGGCTGATGGCGCGGCCGAAAGTGCTGATCGTCGACGAGCCGACGCGCGGCATCGACGTCGGCGCCAAGTTCGAGGTCTACACCATCCTCGGCAATCTCGCCGAGGCCGGTTCGGGCATCCTGTTCATCTCGAGCGAGCTTGAGGAGCTGATGGGCGTGGCGCACCGGATCGTCGTCATGAACCGCGGCGAAATCGTCGGGTCCTTCCAGCGTTCGGAATTCGACCGGGAGCGCATCATGGCCGCTGCCTTCCGCCAGAGCACAGAGGAGACAGCGGCATGAATACCCTCCAGGTCTGGGTGGTGCGCACCCTTTTGAAGAATACGACCATCATCCTGTTCCTGCTGCTGTTCGTCGGGTTCGGCTTGCTGGCGCCCAACTTCCTTAGTCTGAGGAACCTGGAGATCATCATCTCCAACGCCTCCTACATCGGCATCATCGCCGTCGGCATGACATTCGTCCTGTTGACCGGCGGCATCGACCTGTCGGTGGGATCGGTGATGTACGTGTCGGCGGTGGTGGTCGGCCTGCTGATCGAGAACTACGACTTCTCCATCGCCGCCGCGTTGATGGTCGGCTTCCTGGCCGGCCTGGCCTTCGGCCTGTTCAACGCGGTGGTGATCACCTTGCTCGGCATTCCGCCGTTCATCGCCACGCTGGTGACGATGATCGCCGGCCGCGGCGTCGGCCTGCTGCTCACCCGCTCGGCGGCGGTGGACTTTCCGGATGAGCTGACGATGCTCTCTGCCGTCCGGGTGTTCGGCATCCAGCTCAATATCTTCATCTTCGCGCTGGTGGTGCTGGCGGCGACGGTCTTCCTGATGCTCACCGCCTCCGGACGACGGCTCTACGCTGTCGGCAACGATCCAGAGGCCGCCCGCAAGGCCGGCATCAACGCGACGGCTCTCATTGCCATGACCTACGTGATCAGCGGCGGCTGCGCGGCGCTGGCCGGCTTCGTGTCGATCTCCCAGCTCGGCCGCGTCAACGCCGGCTTCGGCATGGGCGATGAGTTCGACGCCATTGCCGCGGCAGTGCTGGGCGGCGCCAGCCTGTTCGGCGGCGTTGGTACCGCCTTCCCCGGCACGGTGCTCGGCACCATCATGATCCAAATGGTTCAGGCCGGTCTGGTATTCATACGCGTCGATCTGTACATCCAGCCGATCGTCATGGGCGGGATCATCTTCTTTGCCGTCTTTCTCGACTCCTTCCGGCGCGTTCAGCTCAAGAAACTGGAACGGCGCAACATCATGAGGCTCTCCGATTCCTGAGGAAAGCTCTCGTCGATACGACACCGAATGGCAAGACGTCTCCAGCGAACGGACGTTTCTTCCGGACGCGGTTCTGATGATGGAGATCGGTGATCGCTATCGTTTTGAGCCGCCGCGTTGCCTCGCGCGGGCGAGGCAACGCATGGAACTCAATGCCGGCCGGACCCCTGTTGCCGTGGAGTAGCCACACGGTCGCTCAGGCGAAAATATCGACTGTGATGCGGTTGGCGATCTCTTCCGGGTCGGTCGAGGAATCCGCGACGCCGGTCAGCTTGAGATCTTCGTAGCCGATCCGTACTTCGTCGCGCAGTTGCTTGCCGAACCAGTGGTCGTGATAGGTGAAGGAAGCCAGCACTTCCGTCAGGTCTTCCAGCGGCAAGCCGGGCTTCAGCGTGTCGAAATACCACTTGGCAACCTCGTCGGGGTGCTCCGCGGTATAGTGATGGATTTCGAGATTGGCGGCGGCGACGCGCCGGATGGCGTCCTTGTTGGCTTCGTAATAGTCTCCGTTGACGCCGAGCACACAGCAGACGCGGTCCTGGAACGTGCCCGACTGGGTATCCGCGATCTTCAGGAAGCCGTGCTGCTTCTGGTAGGAATAGGCCCATGGGTCCATGTGCGCGACGGCATCCGCCTCGCCCTTCAGCACGCCCTCGGCGACGAGATCGAACGGGAAGACCTTCCAGGTGACATCGGCGTCCGGATCGAGGCCGGCCTTGGCGAGCGCCACGGAAAAGGCGACGCGCGACGGCGACATCACGTCGAAGGTGCCGATCGTCTTGCCCTTGAGATCGGCGAGGGTCTTGATCCCCGCATCCGGTTTCACCAGCAGCCGCTGGCAGCCGCCATGCGATCCGGCGAACAGCTTGACGTTGAGGCCCTGCTCGATCGGCTTCAGCCAGTCGTAGAGCAGGCCCGGTCCGGCCTCCGCCTTGTGGGTGGCGAGCGCCTGGATCAGCGTCTGGCCGCTGGAGCCCTGATAGAAGAGCTCCACCTCCAGTCCGTGCTTTGCATAAAACCCCTTGTCGACGCCGAAGCCGACCGGAGCGTGGCAGGCGGCGACTTCCGTCCATTCCAGCTTGATCGGCGTCAGGTTGCCGGCGATCGCATATCTGCTCGGTTGCGTGGCGGCGATGCCGAAGGCGGCGACCGCCCCGGTAGCGCCCGCCGCCTTGATGAAGCCGCGCCGGGAAAGTCCGGCCGGCGGAAAAGCCCCCTGTTTCATGCTCGTCAAAGCTCCTTGAACTGGATGCGAGAGTCGGGCAGGAAACTAGCGTTATCGACATATTATAGATAGATTAAATAGACTAACGTTGACGAAAACCGGGAAAATCTCTTTCCGCGCCTTCGGGCAGACACGCGGCCGCTCCCTTCGCCTTGGAATACGTTGAAATACGGCCCCGTTTTCTTGAGCGTTTCCTGAATATTATTGGATCGCCTGCGGCTCTCCTCGCTTGGCCTCGCCACGACCCACGGGGTGGATCAGCAATTTATCTCGGTTGACGGGAGAGGCCGGCCTCGCCCACATTTGCCGATGTCCGAGGGGTGTCCCGTCAACCGGGGCTGAGATGGCATGTCGCCGAACCCTTTGAACCTGATCCGGGTCATGCCGGCGAAGGAACGGGATGCATAGATTTCAGTCCCCATTCTGCGCTCATCGCACCCGGATCTTCCCGCAAGAGAGGAGGGCCGGATGTCTCGTCCTGTTTCGTCCGCCCCCACCGCAGGCCCCGCCTGTGCCGGCGCTCCGGCATGGGCCCGGGCAGATGGAGATCGTTCATGCAGGTCAACGGTGAACAGGCGGATCTCGCCCGGCCCATGAGCCTTGGCGCGTTCCTGTCCGACATGGAGATCGGCGCGTCGCGCATCGTCGTCGAGCGAAACGGCGAGATCGTCGCCCGCGACAGCTACGACACGACCATGCTGTCGGCCGGCGACGTTCTGGAAATCCTCTATTTCGTCGGCGGCGGCTGACCACCCGCCCGGACATAGCCGGCGTTTCCCATCGTTTTCGCATCCGAGGTTGCCATGTCCAACATATCCAGTCCCGACCGCCCGGCATCGCCGCATCCGGCGGCAGCCGACGATCTCGTCATCGCCGGCAAAGCCTTCCGCTCCCGCTTCATCCTGGGATCGGGCAAGTTCTCGCTCGACCTGATGCGGGCGGTGATCGAAAACGCCGGCACCGAGATCGTCACGCTGGCGCTCCGGCGCGTGAGCGTCGGCGGCCCCGGCAATATCCTCGACCATATTCCGCCCGGCATCACGCTCCTGCCCAACACCTCGGGCGCCCGCACCGCCGACGAGGCGATCCGCATCGCCCGTCTCGGCCGCGAACTGACCGGCAGTCCCTTCGTCAAGATCGAGGTGGTGCCGGACGCCAGGTATCTGCTGCCGGACAATGGCGAGACCGTCCGGGCCATCGAGGTGCTGGCGCGCGAGGGCTTCGCCGCATTGCCCTACATGCATCCGGACCTCGTTGCCGCCCGGGCGATGCGCGAGGCCGGCGCGGCGGCGATCATGCCGCTGGCCGCGCCGATCGGCAGCAATCGCGGCCTGACCACGCGCGAATTCATCCGCATCCTGGTCGAGGAGATCGACCTGCCGATCATCGTCGACGCCGGCATCGGCCGGCCGTCGGAAGCCTGCGAGGCCATGGAGATGGGCGTCGCCGCCATCATGGCCAACACCGCCGTCGCCACCGCCGGCAACGTCGCCGTCATGGCCCGGGCCTTCGGCGCCGCCGTCGAGGCCGGCCGCCTTGCCTGGCGGGCCGGTCTTGGTCGCCGTCTCGACGCCGGCGCCGAGGCGTCGAGCCCGTTGACCGGTTTCCTGCGCGACTGACGGAGGCAACCATGAGTGCACACTTTGTCCACGCTCCCTACCAGGACGGCATGGAAGTCATCGACTCCGGCATCATGGGCCGGATCCTCGACGGAGTGGGGCGCTACGACCCCGCCGCTCCGACCGAGCGCGACGTCGCCCGGGCGCTCGGCGCCGACCGGCTGACGCTCGACGATTTCGCCGCCTTGCTGTCGCCGGCCGCCCGGCCGTTCCTCGAGGCGATGGCCGTCCGGGCGCGGGCCGAGCGGCGGCGGCATTTCGGCACCGCCGTGTCGCTGTTCACGCCGCTCTATCTGTCCAACCATTGCCGCAACCGTTGCGTCTATTGCGGCTTCAATGCCGCCAACAGGATCCGCCGGGCCCAGCTCGACCTCGACAGCATCGACCGCGAACTGGCCGCCATCGCCGCCACCGGCTTGCAGGACGTGCTGCTGCTCACCGGCGAAGCGCGGTCGATGTCGGGCGTCGCCTATATCGGCGAGGCGGTGAGGCTGGCCGCCCGCCGCTTCGCCCTGGTCGGCATCGAGGTCTATCCGCTCAACACCGACGAATACGCCTATCTCAACGCCTGCGGCGCCGACTACACCTGCGTGTTCCAGGAGACCTACGATCCGGTGCGCTATCTTGAGGTGCACGCGGCCGGCCCCAAGCGGGTCTACCCCTATCGCCTCGACGCCCAGGAGCGGGCGCTGAGGGGCGGCATGCGCTCGGTGGCGTTCGCCGCGCTGCTCGGCCTCGCCGACTTCCGCAAGGACGCCTTCGCCACCGGCCTGCACGCCCATCTCATCCAGCGCGCCTACCCGTGGGCGGAGATATCCTTCTCGCTGCCGCGCCTGCGGCCGCACGTCAGCAACGCCGCCGAGAATGCCGGCGACGTCCATGAGACCGAGCTCCTGCAGGTGATGCTGGCCTACCGGCTGTTCATGCCGCACGCGGCCATCACCATCTCCTCGCGCGAGCGGGCCGGCTTCCGCGACCATGCCGTCGATCTCTGCGCCACCAGGATGTCGGCCGGCGTCCGGGTCGACATCGGCGGCCACGGCGAAGCGGAAAAAGGCGACGGTCAGTTCGAGATCGCCGACGGCCGCGACGTCGGCGCCGTGCACGCGGCGATCGTCGGCCGCGGCCTGCAGCCGGTCTACCGCGATTACATCAGGACCTGACATGGGGAGCGCAAGATGGACTTCACGCCGGAAAGGCTGGAGCGTTACAGCCCCCACATCCTGCTGAACGAGGTGGGGGGCGCCGGCCAGCGCAAGCTGTTCGACGCCCGGGTGCTGGTGATCGGCGTGGGCGGCCTGGGCTCACCGGCGGCGCTCTATCTGGCGGCGGCCGGCATCGGCACGATCGGCCTCGTCGATGCCGACGTGGTCGATCTTTCCAACCTGCAACGCCAGATCATCCACGCCACGCCGGATGTCGGCCGCCCGAAGGTCGATTCGGCCGCCGACAGCATCGCCGCGCTCAATCCCGACGTCGTCGTCCGGCCGTACCGGCAGCATGTCGACGAGGACAACATCCGGTCGATCGTCCGCGACTACGATTTCGTCATCGACGGGACCGACAGCTTCGCCGCCAAGTTCCTGATCAACGACGCCTGCGTCGCCGAAGGCGTCGCCTTCTCCCATGGCGGCGTCGGCCGGTTTCGGGGCCAGACGATGACTGTCCTGCCCGGTCGCTCGGCCTGCTATCGCTGCGTCTTCGGGGCGCCGCCACCGGAGGGGGCGGTGCCGCCCTGTTCGCGCATGGGCATTCTCGGCGCCGTCGCCGGCATGCTCGGAACCATCCAGGCGGCCGAAGCGCTGAAATTCTTCACCGACACCGGCCAGTTGCTCGTCGATACCATGCTCACCTTCGACGCCCGGGACATGAAATTCCGCAAGGTGCCCGTCAAGGCCGACAGCCACTGCGCCGCCTGCGGTTGCCGCACGGCGAAAGCCGGCGCCCCGGAAGCCGGCGGAGGCGGGCCGGACGCGCGGTGATCTCCCCTGTTCCGGGTTCAGGGACGGTAAAGCGGCTCGACGGTTCCGCCGAAGAATCCCGACAGGACCGACAGCAGGCGGTCGTGTCCTTGCCGGACGAATTCCGGCGAGGTCCGGGCGTTGCCCTGCACGATGAGGAAGGCGCTCTTGGTGCCGGCGGTCACCTTGGTCTTTTCCACCTGCCGCACTTCGAGCCGGCAGATGACGTCGCCGGCATCGTCGACATAGGCGTATTCCCCCGGCCGCACCGCTTCCGGTTCGGGCGCGCCGATCGGATGGAAGTGCTCCGTGCCGTCGGTGAGGCGCAGCGACACGTCGCCCTCGACGTGGTCGAGATCGTGTGCGCCGAGCGCCAGGCGGGTTTCGATGGACACGGCGTTGTAGAGATCGACGAATGGCCCGATGCGCGGAATGTCGCCGCGTTTTTCCAGGTAGCGCAGCAGCGTTTCCGGCGCCGAATGCAATTTCCGGGTCGGGACGGAAAAGTCCAGGTGCAACTGATGGAACCCCCGGAGGACCGGATCGTCCGACACCGGGATTTTGGCGAGCGCGCCCCGCGCCCTGGCAACCGCCTTATCGACGTATGCCGTCACGGCGGCGGGATCGGCCCGCGAGATATCGAAGTCCTTGAGGAGGGAATAGGCGCCGATCAGCCCTTTCTCAGCAACGGCCGGGGCCAGATGAAACCGCATCGTCGATCAGGTCTTTCGTATGCCGCCCGAAAGGTCGGGAAGCCGGGTGAGAAAATGGAACCGTATCCGGAGCATGGATCGCAGCTTATTCGAGCCCGCCATGAATGCCAGTGCATCCAGCGGAATTTCGTGCCGCCGTATGCGGCCGCTCGCCACCCGAGCGGCCGCGGGCGCGTTCAGGCGCTGGCGCCGACGGTAGTCGTGTAGATCTTCTCGAGCAGCGTCAGCGCGCCGCGATAGCCGACGTAGGAGCGCGACAGCACCACCTCGTAGGAGGTGGGGAAGCCGACCTCGACGATGGCGCCTTTCAGTTCCTTGGCGAGATCGCGTTCCCAGGTGGTGCCGAAGATGATCGGCGCCTTGTGGCCGAAGTCCGTGGCGCGCAGCTTCTGATGGATCGTGTAGCTGTCTTCCTCGAACTCGACGTCGGTCGAGACGTCGTCGGCGATGTGCCGATAGTGCTCGACGATGCCGGCGCGGAATTCCTCCGGCGGATTGTCGGTGATGATCTGCTTGCCGGGGATCAGGCCCAGTTGGTTGACCAGGAAGTTGGTGAGGGCGAGGTTGTAGGTGGCGTCGCCCACCACGGCGAACTTGGCCGGCAGGCCCCACCAGTATTCGGCGTAGAAGTCGCTGAAATCCTCGAGATACTTGTAGTAGCGCGCCTCCTCCTCGGCGATGAACGCTTCCGCCCTGGCGCTCCGGCGTTTGCGGCCGGCAAAGGCGAGCACCTGCCGCAGGAAGGCCGTGGTGGCGTTGGCGCCGATCGGCAGCGCCGGCACGTGCAGGAACGGCTGACCGTATTTCGCTTCGAGATGGCGGGCGGTGGCGACGCCGAGCCACGGGCCGAGCACGATGTTGAAGGCAGCCTTCGGGATCGCCTTCCACTCGGAAATGCCCTTCGATTCCGGGCCGAACAGGATGTTGACCCTGAGACCGACGCCCTCCAGCACCCGCTTGATCTCGGTGAGGTCGCCGCGCCAGAAGGTGTTGTGATAGGGCAGCAGCGACCAGACGTTGACGAGGTCGGCGTCGCGCGTGCCCTCGTAGGGACCGACATGCTGGTCGATGATCGCCCGCGTCACCAGTTCGTGGCCGGTGAAGTTGTTGCCGCGGAAGCCGCCGGTCTCGGCGTAGACGATCGGCACGCCGCGCTTCTGGTAGGGCGACACCACCCCGCCGATGTCGTCGCCGACCAGGTCGGAGATGCAGCCGGTCAGCACCACGAACAGATCGGCGTCGAGGATCTTCAGCGCGGCATCGATCAATTCGTCGAGCCGCTCGCCGCCGCCGAAGATCACCTCGCGCTCGGAGGCGTTGGTGCTCGGGATGACGGCGCCGCCGCCGTAGCCGCCGCCCTGGAAGCCATTGTAGAAGCTGAGGTTCATGAACTGCTTGTCGGTGCAGCCCGGCCCGCAGTGGGTGATGGGAATGGCCCGCGGGATGGCCGCCACGGTCTGCTGGGCGCCGATGGCGCAGCCGTAGCGGATCTGCTCGATGGAATTGGTCTTGGCGGGGGCGGCCGCCGGCTTGATGGAGGCGTGGTCGATCAGGGTCATGGGAGCGCTCCGTTCACTCGGCGGCCCGGGAGGGCTGGGAAGCCCGGGCCAGCAGGAAGGGATCGCTCTGTTCGAGCCACCACTTCTTGTAGGGCAGCTTGACGCGCCCGGCGAGGTCCTGGTGGAACTTCTTGTGGGCCAGCACGTCGAGGATAGATTCGCCGAGATTGAGGATGCCCTGGTAGCCGACGGTGTGATGCTCGTCGCCGAGCGGGATGGCGGGAATGCCGAGGCGCGAGGCGAGCGGGGCGAGGCCGTTGTGGCGAATGATGATGAAGTCCGGCTTCACCTGCTGCAGCAGCGCGTAGAACTGATACTGCTGGCGATTGCCGACCGTGAACTGCGGCACGTCGCCGTAATTGTCGATCAGGTGGCTGAGCGAATCCTGGCGCGGGTCCTGGCTGTCGTAGACGGGGTCGTGGTGGAAGACCAGCGAGCCGTCGACCTCGACGCCGAGCTCGCGCAGCACGGCGATGAGGCCGTGCGAATAGGCCGAGCCGGTCGACACGTAGCCCTTCTTGCCCTTGAGCAGTTCCTTGAGTTCGGCCAGGCGCGGCTGAACGCGCTCGTGCTCGCGGGCGATATAGGCCTCGGCCCGTTCCTCGCGGTGGGTGACGCGGGCGATCTCGCGCAGCCAGGCGTCGGTGCCGGCGAAGCCGTAGGGCTGCGGCGCCTTGATCTCCGGCACGCCGAACTCCTGTTCGAGCCCGGCCGCCAGGTAGGACGACAGCGTGTAGCAGAAGCCGACGGTGGCCGCCGCCTCCGACATCTTCGCCAGATCCTCGACCGAGGCGAGATCGACGACGTAGTTCACCTTGAGGCCCAGTTCGCCGAGGATGGGCGAGAACACGTCGGAACCCCAGAGGTTGATGACGTTGACGAGCTCCTCGTCCTTTTTCGCTGGGTTCTTGCGGACGATCTGCCGGAGAATGCCGTGCTGGGTGGCGTCGAAGCCGGTCGACCAGTGCTTGGACTTGAACCCCTCGCAATGCAGCGGGACCACCGGGATGCCCAGTTCCTTCTCGAGATGGCCGGCCGCGCTTTCGACGTCGTCGCCGATGATGCCGGTGGCACAGGAGGTGGCGATGAAGATCGCCTCGGGGTGGTGGCGCTCGAAGGCGTCGCGGATCGACTGTTCCAGCTTGGCGATGCCGCCGAACACCATGTCGCGCTCGGTGAGGTTGGTGCTGATGAGGTGCAGGTTCTCGACCGGCAGGCCGCGGGCCGCCAGGCCGTTGCGGTAGATCGAATTGTAGATCACCTGTCCGGTGCCGCAGCCGATCGGCGAATGCTGGACCAGCACGGCGTTGCGGACGTTGCCGGCCTGGCACTCGACCATCTGCTCGGAGCAGACCGAGCCTTGCGTGAACGGACCCTTCAGCTCGCACACCCGCCGCGCCTTGCGGCCGTCGCTTCCGCCGCAGCCGTCGCAGCCGCCGCGGGCGTAGGCCGATTCCCGGGCGAGGTCCGAAGCCCTGCCATGCCAGCCGATGATGGTGCCGAGCCGCTGCTCGCGGCTTTCGACCACCGCCGTCTTGAGGTTGATCGCCATCGTTTTTCTCCTCAAGCCACCTGGATGGCGCGTTCGCGCTGGTTCTCGGCCTCGATCAGCCGATCCGCCCAACTGGCCGACCATTCGCGCAGTTCCTGCTGGCCGAGCGGCGTCGGCACCTTCGACTGGGTGTGCTCGGCGATACGGGTGGCCAGGCGCCGGTAGATGCTGGCCTGCTCGGACTTGGGAGCGGCCTCGATGGTGGTGCGGCCGGACAGTTCGGCCTGGGTGACGGTCACCGAGCGCGGCACGTATTCGACCACCTGCGTCGCCGTGCGGCCGACGAAGTCGTCGATGATCTCGTGGTGGAAATCGGTGTTGATCGAGTTGGCGATGACGCCGCCGAGCAGGGCGCCGCCCTTGTTGGAATAGGTCTGGATGCCGCGGAACAGATTGTTGGCGGCGTAGATCGCCATGAAATCCGAGGAGGAGATGGTGAAGACGTGCTCGGCGATGCCCTCGCGCACCGGCACGGCGAAGCCGCCGCACACCACGTCGCCGAGCACGTCGAAGATCACGAAGTCGAGGTCGAGCTCCTCGAAGATGTCCTGCTGCTTGAGCAACTGGACGGCGGAGATGATGCCGCGGCCGGCGCAGCCGACGCCCGGCTGCGGACCGCCGGCCTCGACGCAGTAGATGCCGCCGAAGCCCTTGAAGATGGCGTCGTGGGCGTCGACCGAGCTGTTGGCGTGCAGGAGGTCGAGCACGGTGGGGATATAGTCGCCGCCGCGAAGCGTATTGGTGCTGTCGGCTTTGGGGTCGCAGCCGAACTGCATCACCTTGTAGCCGGCTTCCGCGAGGGCCGCCGAGATGTTGGAGGTGGTCGTCGACTTGCCGATGCCACCCTTGCCGTAGATGGCGATCTGTTTGGTTTTCTTGGCCATGTGTGCTTCCTTCAGACAAAGACGAGCCGATGCCGCTCCACGCGCGGAGCGGCGGTTTGGTCGGATCCCGAATAGGTTCGGCGCCGTCGCCCCGCCGGTGCGGCCGGGGCCGACAAACCAGGCTTTCAGCGATAAGTACTTTATATTACTGTAAATATACTTATCTATTTCCCGGGCTGTTACTGACGACAACTGCCTGGACTTTAGGGGAGTGCGGCGCGAAGGTGAATATAAAATACTAAATTGATATTCTATTATTGCCCGTCAATCCGTTGGTTGCGCCTATGAGTGGCGCGGTTGGGGCAATGTCGTTTCATCGCACGGCAATCGCCGGTCCTCGGGGCGCGAAGGCCGACCCATGCGGAAAGGTCGCGATGGCGGGACCATCGCGACCTTGTCGGGAAAGAGCGGCTGATCGGCGGTGTCTGTCAGAGGCCGGCGACCCAGGCGTCGACCGTCGGCTTGTTGGCCTCCACCCAGGCCTTGGCGGCGGCGGCCGGCTCGACCTTGTTCTGATCGATCTCGCGGATCAGGCTGTTGAGTGCCGCCGGATCGATTTTCACGTTGGTGAGGAAGGCGGCGATCCTGGGCGCGTCCGTCTCGAGATGCTTGGCGTGCAGCACGTAGACCTGCGCATCGGGGAAGGCGGAGGTGATCGAGCTCTTGTTCAGCCAGTCCGGATCCTCGGTCGGGCTGACGAACTTCCACTTGCCGTTCGGGTTATACTGCGGATCGTCCTTCTTGTTGTCCTGGGCGTAGCCGTCGAAGGCCGGTTCCTCCAGGCGGCGGAGATCGTAGGCGGCGAAGATCCAGTCGGGCGTATAGCCGTAGAACAGCACGCCGGTCTTGGCCTTGAAGGCGGCGTCGATCTTGGCGTAGGTGGCGGCCGCCTCGGTGGAGACGATGTCGAAATTGGGCGCGAAGCCGTAATCCTTGGCCTTCACCTCGCTGATATAGGTCGATTCCCAGCCGGCCGGGCCGACCAGGAATTCCGGCTTGCCGCCGCCGGGCGCCGCGAACAGCGCGGCGACCTCCGGCTTGACGAGGTCGTCGACCGATTTGACGCCGTGTTCGTCGGCAATATAGGCGGGAACGTAGAAGCCCTGCTCGGCGGTGTAGGGCGATGTGTTGGGGATCAGCGTCTCGGTGCCGCCCGGCGCCACGAACTTCGCCCAGGCGGTCGCCTGGTTGGGCAGCCAGATATCCGGCAGGACGTCGACCGAGCCGTCGTTCTTGGCGGCGCCGGCGAACAGCACCGGCAGGTCGGCGGCGAGGAAGCTCACCTCGCCGTCGAGCCGGCCGCGGATCACCTCGGCGAGCACGTGCTGGATGGCGATGGCGCCGGTCCAGTTCTGCTCGCCGATCACCACCTTCTCGGCGGCGGCCGATGGACCGGCGAAGGACGCGACGAGCGTCAGGCCGGCGAGGATCGATTTCAGGCTCATCAACAACTCCTGTTTGCTTACGGATGCGGGTGCGGGCCGGACGGATCGCCCCAGCGGCGCATGGCGCCCTGGATGATGCGGTCGGGGACGAGGGCGCAGAAGACGATGGCGAGGCCGGCGAGCAGGCCGGCGCCGCTCTGGATGTTGCGGAGCGCGGTGACCACGTCGTAGCCGAGGCCGCCGGCGCCGATCATCGCGGCGATCACCACCATGGAAAGGCTCATGACGATGGTCTGGTTGACGCCGAGCAGCAGCGAGCGGGCGGCCAGCGGCAGTTCGACCTTGACAAGCGTCTGCAGCGGCGTTGCGCCGTGGGCGACCGCCGCCTCGACGGCCGAGCGCGGCACCTCGGTGATGCCGAGCGCCGTCAGGCGGATCATCGGCGGCAGCGAGAAGACGATGGTGGCGACGACGGCCGGCGTCTTGCCGACCGAGAAGAAGGCGACGGCCGGGATGAGGTAGACGAAGCTCGGCAGCGTCTGCATGACGTCGAGCAGCGGCGACAGCACGTGGCGCGTCAGCCGGCTTCTGGCCATCAGCACGCCGACCGGAACGCCGACGATCACGGTGAGCGCCACCGCGGCGCCGACCAGCGACACGGTGGCGATGGTCGGCGGCCAGTAGCCGAACAGCACCAGATAGGCGACGGCGACGACGGTGAGGGCGAACACCGCCCGGCCGGCGAACTGTCCGGCGGCATAGACCAGCGCCAGCGCCGGCACCGGCCAGGGCAGCCAGCCGAGCAACGCCTCGCTGGCGTCGATGGTCGAGCGGACGGCGGCCACCACCCCAGCGAACACCGGCGCCAGCGCCACCTGGGTGGCGGCGACGGCGGCGTCGAGATAGCCGCCCGCCCAGAGCGCCCGCGACCGGTCGGCGAGCGGCAGGCCGAAGTCGCCCGCGATCAGCGATCCGTGCGCCCGCGCGAGGACGATGGCGTCGATGGCATAGAGAAGCAGTGCCGCAAGGATCGGTCCGCGCCGCCGGTATTCGGCTCCGCCGGCCGGCACGAGGCTCCACAGCCCGCGCGAGAGGAGGATCGCGGCGGCGGCGAGCGCCGCGCCGACCGGCCAGCCGTTGCCGAGGCTGGCGCCGAGCGCGGCGGCGAGCAGCGCCTCGATCGGCAGGCCGGCCCAGAACAGCGCCGGACGGCCGGCGGCGAAGCGGGCCGGTCCTATTGCAACGGCTGCAAGGCGGGATCGGCCGGATGCCGCCGGCTCGGCGGCCGTATCCTCTTCGGTGACGGCGGCCGGCTGCCTTGTCGCCGGTGCGTCGGCATCGACGGCCCCGCCGAAGAAATCGGCGACGCCGGCGTCGGCGGGGTGCGCGACGATCTCCTCGGGCGTCGCCACCTGCACGATGACGCCGTCGCGCAGCACGGCGATGCGGTCGGCCATGGCCAGCGCCTCGGCCGGATCGTGGGTGACCAGCAGGGTGGTGATGCCGTTCCGCCGCACCAGCTCGGTCACCTGCTGGCGCAGATCGCGGCGGATGGTCGGGTCGAGGGCGCCGAAGGGCTCGTCCATCAGCAGGATGTCGGGGCGGCCGACCAGCGCCCGCGCGAGACCGACCCGCTGGCGCATGCCGCCGGACAACTGGCTGGGATGCTTGTCCGCCGCCTCGGCAAGGCCGACCCGTTCGAGCTGGAGGCGCGCCGCCGCCGACCGCTCGGCCGGCGGAACCTGCCTGAGCTCCAGCGGCAGCTCGACGTTTTCGAGCGCGGTGCGATGCGGCAACAGGCCGAAGTCCTGGAACACCATGCCGACCGTCTGCGCTCTCAGACCGCGCAGGGCGGCCGGATCGAGCTTGGCGAGGTCGCGGCCGTGCACGCGGATGGCGCCGCTCGACGGCGCGATCAGCCGGTTGACGAGGCGCAGCAGCGTCGACTTGCCGCTGCCCGAAGTGCCCATCAGGCAGAAGATTTCGCCGACGCGGATCTCGAGATCGATGCCGGTCAGCACAGGATTGGTTTCGTCTCCACCGAAATACTTGTGGACGCCGATGAACGCGATGGCCGCATCACCGGAGTTGTTCGCCTGGATTTCCTGGGGTCGAAGATGCATCATCGGCGATCACGTCTTTCGGCTATGCCTTGCGGAAATACGAAAAATGGACCTTCCCATTCCGGTAAAGATGCCAATTCCATATTTAGTCTATTGTTTTTCTTTTTGACTGGCAGGCAAAAACACACATAATCCGGGCCAATTCCGGAACCGCTTTCCACGGCGGCCGGTCAGCGCGGGAAGCGGCTCCGCGCCTCCAGGACATTGAGGTCGAGATGGTTGCGCATGAAGCGCTCCGACGCCTCGGTCCGGGGCTGGAAGTCCCAGGCGTGATAGGCGCCCTTGCGCAGCGCCGCATAGACGGCCTGCCGCCGCCGCTGGCTGGTCCGCACCTCGCGGTCGAAGCGGTCGAGATCCCAGGTGGCGGCGACCTCGGCCGAGAGCTCGGCGAGGATGGCGGCGGCGGCCGGGTCGCCGGCCCGATTGTCGAGCTCCTGCGGATCGGCTTCGAGGTCGTACAGCAGCGGCGGATCGGATGCCGAGACGGCGAGCTTCCAGCGCCCCTTGCGGATGCCGACCATCGGCGCCACCGTCGTCTCGCCGGCATATTCCATCAGCACCGACGGATGATCGTCCGGCGTCACATCGCCGAGCAGCGACCGGCCCGGCCCGATGTCGGCCTCCGGCGCGCCGGCGAGCGCGGCGAGCGTCGGCGCCACGTCGACGAGCGATACCGGCGTATCGATCCGGCCGGCGCCGAGGCCCGGCGCGGCGATCATCAGCGGCACGCGCGCCGATCCCTCGAAGAAGGACATCTTGAACCACAGGCCGCGCTCGCCGAGCATGTCGCCGTGGTCGGCGGTGAACACGATGGCGGTGTTGTCCGCAAGGCCGCAGCTCTCCAGCACGTCGAGGAGGGAGCCGATCTGTTCGTCGATATAGGAGATATTGGCGAAATAGGCCTGCCGCGCCCGCCGCACCGTCGCCTGGTCGATGGCGTAGCTGTCGCTGTCGCAGGCGGCGCGGATGCGCCGCGAGTGGACGTCGAGCGCCTCGTCGTCGATCGGCGGCACCGTCGGGTCGAGCGCCGGGCTGTCCTGATAGAGATCGAAGAAGCGCTTCCGGGCGACGTAGGGGTCGTGCGGATGGGTGAAGGAGACGGTGAGGCACCAGGGCCGGTCGTCCGGCCGGCGGGCGAGGTCGTAGAGGCGGGCGCGGGCCTGGAAGGCGACCTCGTCGTCGTATTCGAGCTGGTTGGTGATCTCGGCGGTGCCGGCGGCGGTCACCGAGGCGAGGTTGTGATACCACCAGTCGATGCGCTCCTCCGGCTTCTCGTAGTCCGGCGTCCAGCCGAAATCGGCCGGGTAGATGTCGGTGGTCAGCCGCTCCTCGAAGCCGTGCAACTGATCGGGGCCGACGAAGTGCATCTTGCCGGAGAGGACGGTGCGGTAGCCGGCGCCGCGCAGCCGGTGGGCGAAGGTCGGGATGTCCGAGCGGAACTCGGCGGCGTTGTCGTAGACGCCGGTTTCCGACGGCAGAAGACCGGTCATGAACGAGGCGCGCGACGGCGCGCAGAGCGGGCTTGCCGTATAGCAGTTCGAGAAGCGGCGCGCGCGGCGCGACAGCGCCGCAAGGCGCGGCGTCCTGAGGAAATCGGCCGGCCCGTCGGGGAAGAACACGCCGCTCAACTGGTCGACCATCAGGACCAGGATGTTGGGTTGCTTCGCCGTAGCATCGGACACGGGTGCCGTCCTCTCCTTGAGAAATTTCCTGCCGCCTGGGCGCTCGAAATAGCAACAGCATGGTTTTTCAGCCCGGCTGAAGAGGGATAATTTCGATGCCAGCGATAAGGGGACTTTATGGCTTCTCCCTCTCCCGATCTCGGCAGTTTCAGGGTTTTCGAGGCGGTCGGAAGGTTGAAAAATCTTACCCGCGCCGCGCAGGAACTTGGAATGTCGCAGCCGGCCGTCAGCTATCAGATAAATCGCCTCGAGGAGTGCCTGGGCACGGCGCTGTTCGCCCGCCGCTCGCGCGGCGTCGACCTGCTCGACGATGGCGAGGCCTTGCTCGAGGCGGTGCAGGCGGCGATCGGCGCCATCGACGAGGCGGTGGACGGCATCCGGCGCGGCCGCCGGCCGCGGACGCTGTCGGTCGCCACCGACTACGCCCTTGCCGCCTTCCGCCTGATGCCGACCGTCGCCGCCTTCCGCGACCGCCATCCGGATGTCGACCTCAGGATCGCCGCCTCGTCCCTGCTGCCGCCGGCCGGCGAGACCGGCCCCGATCTCGGCATCCAATTCGGCCGGCGCGAGGATTTTCCCGACGACGCGACGCTGTTCGAGGCCGAGGAGGTGCTGCCGGTCTGCTCGCCCGGCTGGCTCGATCGCCATGGCCCGATTGTGCATCCGGCCGACCTTGCCGAGGCCGATCTGTTGCATCTCGAGACCAGCCAGGACCACCGCTGGTTCACCTGGGAGAGCTGGCTCCGGGCGGCCGGCGCCGACCTGCCGTTCGGCCGACGCGGCGGCATCGTCCTCAACACCTACACGATGGTGATCGAGGCGGCGATGGCCGGCCAGGGCGTGGCGCTCGGCTGGCGCGGCCTGATCGATCGCTCGCTCGCCAGCGGCGATCTGGTGCCGGCCACGCCGGTGAGCCTCAGGAGCGACAAGGGCTATTTCCTGACGTTCCGGCGTGGCCTCGACGCCGGGACGCTGGCGTTGGCCCGCGACCTCACCGCCATGATGTGACGCACGCCGCTCATACCAAGATGCATTAAAATGCCTCTTGGTATTCCGCTTGCCGATTTCTCATGCCCTTGCTGCACATGAGAAATCGGCAATGGCTTCAATGAGCGGATGCGTCAGCATCTCCGCGAATTGGTATCAGTTCTGGGTGAGGCCGGCGTCGACCATGAAATTGGCGCCGGTGCAGCCGGCGCTCTCGTCCGAGCCGAGGAACAGGGCAAGCCGGGCGACGTGGGTCGGGTTCAGGCGGAACTTCAGCGCCTGCAGCTCGACGAAGCGCCGGCCGTCGTTGGCCGAGAACCAGCGTTTCTGCCGCTCGGTTTCGACGGCGCCCGGCACGATGCAGTTGACGCGGATGCCCGCCGGCCCGAGGTCGCGGGCGAGCGTCCGGGTGAGACCGTTGATCGCCGCCTTGGCGGTGGTGTAGCCGACCATCGCCGGATTGCCGCGCATCCACGATACCGAACCCATCATGATCACCGAGCCCCGGCCCTTCGCGCGCATGCCGGCGGCCACCGCCTGCGTCGCGAAGAACTGGTGGTCGAGATTGATCGCCAGCGCCTCGCGCCAGCCGTCCGGCTCGACGCCCTCCATGGAATGGCGATCGTCGCGACCGGCGTTGTTGACGAGGACGTCGACGGCGCCGAGCCGCTCCTCCACGCCGGCGATGGCACCGCGCAGGGCGGCGATGTCGGTGACGTCGCAGCGGATGAACATGGCGCCGGTCGCCGCGGCCGTCGCCTGGCCGGCCGGCTCGTCGATGTCGAGGAAGGCGACCGTCGCCCCCTGGCTGCCAAAGGCGGTGACTATCGCCTCGCCGATGCCCGAGGCGCCGCCGGTGACCAGCACCTTGCGGCCTTCGAGCGAACGGTAGCGGACGGTATCGAAGGGAGAGGGCATGGCGGATTCAGCCCGGCGGATGGAACAGCGGCCTGGCAAGGCCGGCGACGTCGACGCGCATGGCGAACAGTGCGCCGGACAGCGGGTATTCGGCAAGCTCGGCTTCCGGCCGGCCGGCGCGGGCGCTGGTGCAATAGAGCGTCCGCAGGTCGCGGCCGCCGAAGGCGACCATGGTCGGGCAGCGCGCCGGCACCGGGTATTCGGCGATGAGGCGGCCGTCGGGCGCGTAGCGCTGCACCCGGCCGCCCTCGTAGAGCGCCGTCCAGTAGCAGCCGTCGGCGTCGATGGCGCCGCCGTCGGGGCGGCCGCGGTCGGTCTCGCTGCCGAAGCGGGCGAACACTCGGCGGTTGGTCGCCTCGCCGGTCGCCGGATCGTAGTCGCGGACGTAGAGGACGTGGCGGAAGGTATCGGAATGATAGAGCCGCCGGCCGTCCGGCGAGAAGGCGGTGCCGTTGGAGGTGATCAATCCGCCGTCGATCCGGACGAGACCGCGCTCGTCGAACCGGTAGAGACCGGCGTCTCCCCACTCGCGCGTCTCGTCGAGCGTGCCGACGATAAAACGGCCGGCCGGATCGACGGCGCCGTCGTTGAAGCGGCTGGTCCGCTGGTCCTCGGGGTTGTCGGCGAGCTTGCGGACGGCATGCCCGTCCCCGTCCAGCAGCCAGATGCCGGACCGCAGGCCGGCGACGAGGCCGCCGTCGTCCGAAAGGCCGATGCAGCCGACCTCCTCGGGCAGTTGGGTGGACGCATGCTCGGAGGAGGCAGGGTCGAAACGGTGGATGCGCCGGCCCTTGATGTCGACGAAGCGCAGCACCTCCTCGGCGACCGACCAGAGCGGACTTTCGCCGAGGGCGCATTGCGCGTCGAGCGCAAGCTCGAAGCCGGCCGCCATCTCCGTCCCCGCTCAGGCGCTGGTGAACAGGTCGGCGGTGTAGTATTCGGCCGGCGGCAGCGGCTTTTCCAGCTTGCCGAACTCGACGAAGATCTTGTTGAAGTCGTCGAGCCAGCCGTTGACCGTGCCGTCCTTGGTCAGCGCATCGAGCTCCTGGCTGGTCAAGAGCTTGCGGCTGTGGGCGACGTTGGCGGTGGCGGCGGCCGGCGCGTTGAGGAAGGCGGTGGTCAGCTCGATCGACCGTTCGAGATTGGCCGCCCGGTAGTCGATCGCCTTCTTGATGACGCGCAGGAAGGTCTTCACCACCTCGGGGTTGCTCTCGACGATCTCGTTGCGGGCGACGAAGGCGTTGATGAACGAGTGGGCCGGATAGAAGTCCTGGCTCGCCGCCAGCTCCTTCAGGTCGGGAACGTGCTGCTTGATCGCGTCGATCAGCGGATACCAGATGCCGGCCGCGTCGATCTGCTTCGAGGTGAAGGCGGTGACGATGACCGACGGATCGAGCGGCACGACGCTGATGTCGTCGATCGACAGGCCGGCCTTGGCCAGGGCGAGGCGCAGGATCATGTCGCCGGACGTGCCTTGGGGAACGCCCACCTTCTTGCCCTTGAGATCGGCGATCGAGCCGAAGCCCGCCTGGGCGATCACCCGGTCGGAGAAGCCGATATCGTTGACGCCGATCACCTTGGCCTTGCCGCTGGCCGGCAGCCACAGGGCGCCCGGCCCGATGGTGCCGAAGTTGAGGCTGCCGGCGCCCATCGCCTGGATCTGCAGCGGGCCGTTGGTGAACACCTTCAGCGACGGCGTGACGCCTTCGGCCTCCCAGTATTTCTGGTCCTCGGCGATCGCCAGCACCGAGGCATTGGGGAAGTCGGCGATATAGCCGATGGTCAGCTCGCCGGACTGGGCGAAGGCCTGCCGCCCGAGCGGCAGCGCGGAAACCGCGGCCAGCGCCGCGGCCGTCTTGAAGAGGTGTCGTCTCGTCAGCATGGTCCACTCCCTTGGTGATGATCGGGCAGTCGCGGCTTCAGTTGAGGGCCGGGTGATAGACGGACCGCCACACCTCGTTGCGCAGCGCGGCGAAGGCGGCGGACAGGCGGATGTCCTCGGTGCGCGGGAACGGCAGGTCGACGTCGACGACGCGGTGGAGGCGGCCCGGGCGGGCGGCCATCACCACCACGCGGTTGGCGAGATAGACCGCCTCGTCGACGTCGTGGGTGATGAACACCACCGTGCGCCGTTCGCGGCTCCACATGGCGAGCAACTGGTCCTGCAACTGCACGCGGGTCAGCGCGTCGAGGGCACCGAACGGCTCGTCCATCAGCAGGATCTTGGGATTGACCGCGTAGGCGCGGGCGATGGCGCAGCGCTGCTTCATGCCGCCGGACAGCGTCTTCGGCAGCGCTCCGGCGAAATCGGTCAGGCCCACCAGGTCGATGAAGTGATCGGCGATGCGGCGGCGCTCGTCGCGGCGGTGACCGGCGATCCTGAGGCCGAATTCGACGTTCTGCCGCACGGTCAGCCAGGGGAACAGCGCGTATTGCTGAAAGATGACGCCGCGCTCCGGCCCCGGCCCCTCGACCCTGGCGCCGTCGACGGTGATGCCCCCCGACGACGGCCTGACGAGGCCGGCGGCGACGTTGAGCGCCGTCGACTTGCCGCAGCCGGACGGCCCCACCACCGTGACGAACTCGCCGTCGGCGACGTCGAGATTGAAGTCCTCGATCGCGTTGAACGGCGCCTGCCCGGCCACGGCATAGGTCTTGGTGACGTTGCGGAAGGAGATCTTGGCGGTCATAGCTTCTCCTGCCAGGCGGTGAGAAAGCCGTCGATCGCCAGGACGACGCGGTCCATCAGCAGGCCGAGGACGCCGATCGAGATCAGGCTGACGAAGATGGTGGGCAGGTCGTAGTAGAGCTGGGCCTGCTGCATGCGGAAGCCGAGGCCCGACTGGGCGGCGATCAGCTCGGCGGCCACCACCGTCGCCCAGGACGAGCCGAGGCCGATGCGCACGCCGACCATGATGTAGGGCAGGGAGGCCGGCACCACGACGCGGCGGAAGATGGTGAAATCGCCGGCCCCCAGCACGCGCGCCGCGTTGATCAGCGTCTTGTCGACGTTGACGACGCCCTGGTAGGTGGCGACGACGCTCGACAGGAAGGACGACAGGAAGATCACGAAGATCTTCGGCGTCTCCTCGATGCCGAGCGTGACAATGGCCAGCGGGATGATGGCGAGCGGCGGGATGGTGCGAAAGAACTGGACATAGGGCTCGATCACCGCCCGGGCGAGGCGGTACCAGCCCATCAGGAAGCCGATCGGGATGGCGACGGCGATGCCGAGCAGGAAGCCGCTGGAGACGCGGGCGAGGCTGGCCGCCGCATCCGACCAGAGGAGGCCGTTTTTCGCCTGCACCACCGCCTGGCGGCCGACCTCGAGCGGCGTCGGCAGGCCGACCATGCCTTCGGTCGTGAACAGCCCCCAGATCAGGATGCCGGCGACGACGGCCAGGACGTTGATGGCGAGCCGGCCGGCGCGCCGGTCGAGCAGGGAGCGTTGCGCTGCGTTGCCGGCGGTGTCTTCGAGCGGTGCGGGCGCCAATGCCGTCTTCCCTTCGGCAGAGCGGGTGAGACGCGGCCGGCGGAAAGCGGCCGGGTCCGGGCGGTCGGAGGCGGCGAGCGTCATCTCGCCTCCGCCAGGAGATCGCGGGTGCGATAGTTGGACTCGATCAGCCAATCGCGGATGGCATCGAGCAATTCGCGCCGCTTGTCGAGATGGGCGGGATCGTCCCAGAGATTGTCGACCTCTGCCGGGTCGTTGTCGAGATCGAACAACTGGCCCTCGTCGGTGCCCTTGAACTGGACGAGCTTCCAGTTCTCCGAGCGGACGCCGATGATGAAGTCGGCGCCGGTCAGCGAGATGTCGCCGGCCTGCTCGAAGAAGACGTGGGCGCGCGGCGTCCACGCCGTTCCCTCCAGGGCGGGCTTCAGGCTCGCGGCCTCGAAGCTCGCGGGCGGCGTGATGCCGGCGTATTCGAGGATGGTCGGCCCGAGGTCGAACAACTGGCAGAGGCCGTCGACGCGGCGGCCGCCCGCGAAACGCCCGGCCGTCGACCAGACGATGGCCGGCACGCGCGTCACGGCGTCGTACATCGACCACTTCTGGCTGAGGCCGTGGTCGCCGAGGCATTCGCCGTGGTCGGAGGCGAAGATGACGATGGCGTCGTCGAGATAGCCGCGATCGCCCAGGACGCCGAGCAGTTCGCCGATCTTCTCGTCGATCAGCGTGACGTTGCCGAGATAGTGCGCCCAGAGCCGCTGCAATTGCTCGCGGGACGGCTCGAGGTCCCAGGCGACAGAATCGTGATCGACCGCGACGTCGTGGTGGCGCTTTTCCCTGAGGGCCGTCGGCAGGCTGTCGATTTCGGCTTGCGACGGTGCGGGCAGCGGCAGGTCGTCGCGGTCGAGATAGGCCGCCGAATAGCGGGCCGGCGGATCGTAGGGCGGATGCGGCCCGGGAAAGCCGACCTGCAGGAACAGCGGCTCCGTTTTCGGATAGGTGTTGACCCACCACTTGGCCATGTTGGCGACGAAGGTGTCGGAGTGCAGCTCCTCCGGCAGTTCCCAGTCGAAGGCGCCGAGCCGCTCGCGGTAGTCGTCGCGCTGCCGGTAGAGCTCGCGCTGCTGCTTGACGAGACCGTGGGCGGCGAGCGCCTTGTCCCATTCGTCGAAGAACCAGCGGCCGTCGAGATAGCGGTCCTTGTTCTCGACCACGTAGCGCTCGTCGAAGCCGGCATCGGCGTCGTAGGGCACGGTGTGCATCTTGCCGACGTTGACGCAGCGGTAGCCGGCCTCGCGCAACTGCGACACCCAGGTGCGCCGCCACTTCTGGCCGTTGGCCAGGATGCCGGTGCTGTGGGGATAGTAGCCGGTGAACAGGCTCGCCCGCGACGGCACGCAGCTCGGCGCGGTGATATGGCAGTTGGAAAACACCACGCCCCGCTCGGCGAGCGCGTCGATGTTGGGCGTCGAGGCATAGGGAAAGCCGAGGGCGCCGATCGAATCGTAGCGTTGCTGATCGGTGATGATGAGAATGATGTTCGGCCGTGCCGCCATGCGCGCCCCCGTTCGGATAGGTCCCGATCCTAGAGACAGGCGCCGGCGACAGAAGACATGGATTTGCTAATTCCGGCCCGATCGGGACAAAAAAGTTACCGATAACTCAACGTTCACTTGGGCGGCGAACCTGCCGTTCGCCAGGGCGTTCGGTATATAAAAGGCCGGATGACCGACAGGACGACGCCGACCCTTGCCTCCATCGCCGCTCGCGTCGGCGTTTCCGTCAACACGGTTTCGCGCGCCCTCAGGGCGCCGAACACGGTGCGCCCCGAACTGCGCCAGAAAATACGCGCGGCGATGGACGAACTCAATTACGTCCCCAACCGGCTGGCCGGTGGCCTGTCCGGCACTCGCTCCGACGTGGTCGGCGTGATCGTCACCTCGCTGCACCATTCGGAATTTGCCAGCCTCGTCGACACGTTGCAGGCCGAGCTTCTCGCCCAAGACTTGCAGGTGATGCTCGCCAATACCCGCTACGATCCCGACGAGGAGGTCCGCCTCGTCCGCGCCGTGCTGAGCTGGCGGCCGGCCGCCATCGCCATCGTCGGCATCGACCATCCGCCGAAGGCGGTCGAACTGCTGAAGGCGGCCGGCGTGCCGGTGGTCGAAATGTGGGACGTCGACGGCCCGGTGATCGATACCGCCGTCGGCATCGATCACCGGGCGATCGGCCGCGCCCAGGGGCAGCACCTCGTCGAGCGGGGCTATCGGCGCCTCGCCTTCCTCGGCAGCCTCCGCGACAACGACAGCCGCGCCCACAAACGCCTGGCGGGCGTCGAGGAGGCGACGTCGGCGGCCGGCCTCGGCCATGTGGTGCGGAGGACCGAACCGCTGCCGGGCAACCCCGACCTCGGCGAACGTCTGCTGGGCGAGCTGATCGAGCGGCAGTCCGACGTCGACGCCGTCGTCTGCAACAGCGACGTTATCGCCTACGGCGTGCTGCGCGGGCTGCGGCGGCTCGGTCGCGACGTGCCCGGCGACGTCGGCGTGATCGGCTTCGGCGACAGCGAGGCATCGAGCTGCCTCACCCCGGCGCTCACCACCGTCCGCCCGGACCGCGAGGCGATCGGCCGGCTGGCCGCCGCCGCCATCCTGTCGCGCATCGACGGCGGCGGGCCGGAAATCCGGCGTGCCGACTGGCGCCTGATGACGCGGGAAACGACGGCCCGCCAATCCCGGATACCGCTTGCCATGGCAGCGGCCATTCCGGCCGATCCTCTCGGGAAAGGCTAGGTCATCGATGTCCGCCCAGCGCCGAACGGCCCGCAAGCCCTTCCACGTCATGGCCAAGCCGACCGGCTTCCAGTGCAACATCGCCTGCGACTACTGCTTCTATCTCGAAAAGGAAGCCGGCACGCTGAAGCCCCGGACGCACCAGCGGCACATGGACGACGCGACGCTCGACGCCTTCGTCCGCAGCTATATCGAGGCCAATCCCGCGCAGACGGTGGAATTCGCCTGGCAGGGCGGCGAGCCGACGCTGGCCGGCATCGCCTTCTACGAGAAGGCGCTGGCGCTGCAGGCAAAATACGCCCGCGGCAAGACGGTCACCAACGCCATGCAGACCAATGGCCTGTTGATCGACGACGCCTGGGCGAAGTTCCTCGCAGACAATAAATTTCTCGTCGGCGTGTCGATCGACGGCCCGCCGCACATCCACGACCGCCACCGCGTCGCCCGCAACGGCCGCGGCGTCGCCGACCGGGTGCTCGCCGGCCTCGACCATCTGAGGCGGCAGGGCGTCGAGCACAACGTTCTCACCGTGGTCAACGCCACCACGGCCGAGCATCCGGCCGAGATCTACCGCTACCTGACGGGCGATCTCGGCGAGACCTTCCTGCAGTTCATCCCCGCCGTCGAGCAGCGGCCGGCCGGCGCCACCGCCGGCGAGCTCGCCCATCCGCAGGCAACCGTCGCCCGCCTCACCGACTGGTCGGTGTCCGGCGAGGCCTACGGCCGCTTCATGATCGGCATCTTCGAGGAATGGGTGCGGCGCGACGTCGGCCGGGTCTTCGTGCAACTGTTCGACAACGCGCTGGCCGCCTGGCTCGGCGAGCGGGCGAGCCTCTGCATCATGCAGCCGTCCTGCGGCGCCGCGCTGGTCGTCGAGCAGAACGGCGATGTCTATTCCTGCGACCACTACGTCTATCCCGAGCACCGGCTCGGCAACCTCCGGACAGATTCCCTCGCCGCCCTGGTCGACGGCCGCAAGCAGCACGCCTTCGGCATGATGAAGACCGAGCTGACGCCCGACTGCGTGCGCTGCGACTGGCGCTTCGCCTGCCACGGCGGCTGTCCCAAGCACCGCATCCACCAGGTCGGCAACCGCTGGCACAACCATCTCTGCGCCGGCTACAAGGCGATGTTCGCCCACATGGACCCCTACATGCGCTTCATGGCCGAACAGATCCGCCGCGGACGAGCCCCGGCCGACGTAATGTGTTTCGCATCGGCCATCGCCGCCGACCGCCCGTCGACTGCCTGTTGACGATACTCCCGATCGTCGGATGCGGTTGCGGGATCAGGCCGCCGTCAACCCCAAGGTATCAGCGCGCCGACCTGGGCTTCGGCACCGACGACGGAATTTACGCCGCTATGGAATTGATAAATGCCAGGACTTCGCGCGTGTCCTGAAGACGATAGGGCGCATTGCTTTCTCCAGGCCCCACGCGGATTGAAATGCCGCCTAGAGAATTGACGATCAAAAACCCGGCTTCGTCCGCTAAATCATCGCCAATAAAAACAGGTATGCGTCCTGAAAACGGTACCCGGGCCATCAGTCTGCCAATGCCGCATCCCTTGTCGGCTACGACCGGTCTGAACTCGGCAACGCCCCGACCGGCCTGCAGCGCAAAATCCGGCATGACTTTGCAAGTGTCGAAGGCGAATTGACAGGCGAGGTCGGCAATCTCGAGCGCGTCGTGGAATTGCAGCACAACCGTAAGGGATTTTCTTTCCACATAGACCCCTCGGTGCTTTTCCGCCCACGCCGACGAAAGCGCGAACAGGCGTTCAAGCCCCTCGACAATGCGATTCAGGTTTTCACCGGCGAGACCGAATTCGATCGGGGAGTTGGGTGCCGCCCGAAATTCGAAACCATGCGCTCCCGAAATTGCCAGTTGAATCGGTCCGAGCAGCTTGTCGAATTCGGCAACTCCACGCCCGCTGACGATAGCCGTGGCGCCGCCGGTCCTTTGTACCAGCCGTTCGAGCAGACCCGGCAACCGTGGATCGACTTCGGGTATCAGTCTGGTTTCGGATGCATAAGGGACAAGCGTCCCGTCGAAGTCGAGCATCAGAGCGATTTTGCCAGGCTGGACAACGGGTGGCATCATAATTCGATCTTCGGCATGGACTGGGCCCTTTCGACTTGAGCTCAGCCTTCAGGCTGAGCTCGATTAGTCTCTTCTTTGCGGGGAGCCGTTCAAGACATGAACATGCCGCCATCGATATTGATGGTCTGTCCCGTCACATAAGCGGCATCGTCGCTCGCAAGGAAGGCAACCACGCCCGCGACGTCCTCGCCGGTTCCGACACGGCCGATTGGAATATTGGCAACCCATTCGGCCATCAACTCGCCCGGCTTGTAGTCGCCCAGAAGCTTGCCCCAGGCCTGATCGTTGTAAGCCCACATATCCGTGTCGATAATGCCGGGGCAGAAGGCGTTGACGGTGATTTTTTCCTTCGCGACCTCTTTGGCCAGGCTCTGGGTAATGCCCATGACGCCGAACTTCGAAGCCGCATAGTGCGGCGTATAGATGAAGCCCTGCCGGGACTGCCCGGAGGCGGTATTGATCAGACGGCCGCCGCGCCCATGCTTGCGCATCCGCCGGATAGCTTCCTGGCAGCACAGAAATACGCCGGTCGTGTTGACCGCCAATACCTTGTTCCACTCGGCTTCGGTGAGATCCTCGATCTTGGCGATGGTGATGACACCGGCATTCTGGCAGGAAATGTCGATCGAGCCGAAGGCTGCTTCGGCGGCATCGTAGAGGGCGATCACCGAGGCTTTGTCGGTGACATCGTTGATCGACCATTCGGCGCGGCCGCCCTCGGCCCGGATCGCCTTGGCGACCTCCTCCACCCGGGCCTCGTTGGCGCTGACGAACACGGAAGCTCCCTCCTGCGCAAAACGCCTGGCAATTGCTGCGCCGATACCTCGGCTTGCGCCGGCAACGACCACCGTCTTGTTGTCAAATCGCGCCATGATTTCCTCCTGGGTTTGTCAGTTGGCACTGTTGGTTGGAAATCTATTCCCTGTGCGGAAACGGCAGGCTCAGCAGGCGTTCCGCAGTAAACTTGTCGGTGATGAAGGTATCGACCCAGCCGCCGACCAAAGCGCCGTGGATGGTGGCGGTCTTGCGGGCGCCACCGGCTACCCCGATCACGTGCGGGACACTCTTGAGTTCGGGGAGAGTGATGCCGATCACGCGCTCGTCGAACGGACTGTCGACAAACCGGCCATCTGCATCGAAAAAGCGCATGCAAATATCACCGACCACGCCGCGTTGCTTGAGGTCGGACAGCTCGTCGGCGGCGAAGGTGTTGCCGGAATTGTGCAACATGTAGGACGGTTCGAGCGTACCGATGCCGACGATTGCCATGGTCAGGCGGCGAAACTGCTCCATCGTGGAGCGGACATAGCCGTCCCCGAGCATGACAAGGCGGGCAGCCGACGAGGCGGTGACCCCCGGAGCGGGCAACAGCACGGGGGCTGCGCCAACCAGACTTGCAAGACGGGTGGTGATCTGGGTAGCGTGGCTTTGTACGGCAGGGTTACCGATACCGCCTACGAGCTGAATCACCTTTTCCGCCTTGAGCCGCTTGATTGGATGAATAGCGTCGACCAGGCGCAGTAATGCAGAGCTCCAGCAGGAAATGCCGATCACCTCATCCGGGCTGACCGTTGATTCAAAGTAATATGCAGCAGCGCTTCCGATGGCGGAAAGAATTGCCTCGTCGCGGTCTTCATAGCACTCGGCGACCACCACCTCGGCAAGCCGATACCGGTCACGCAATTGATCCTCGAGCTGAGGATATGTCCCGCGCGGCGCATTGATCGTGATCCGCACTATTCCTTCGTCCACGGCGCGCGACAGCAGGCGCGATACCGTTGCCTGCGACAAATGCAGCTGCTTGGAAATCTGGGCCTGCTTCAGATTTTTCTCGTGATATAGTTGGGCAACCCGCGCCATTAGTCGCAGCTCGTAAATACGGCTCATGAAAACCTCCAGATAACAGAACGACGCGGCCGTCCGTTGCGGACGCGCATCGTTGCTGGATACTGAATGTATATTCCAGAGCGTAGTTTATTCATAGCCGGGCACCATCGAGCGACGACGGCGTACTCTCAAAAAAAGACCTTGTTTACCTTGGCTTACAGATGAGGACCAAAATCGCCCATCGGAGGCCTTGTTGGGAAAGCCTATAAGGATCCATTTATTGGATGTCAATCCTGTATTGAATAAATATTCAATCTGATTGCCAGACGGCGCCATCATATGTGAAATTATGTTTGCATGCTGAAGTTGCAGAAAGTTTGCGGGCTAACCGCATGAAAACTCTCCATAGGCGACGTTATAGCCAGTTCAATCGATTTGCAGCTATCCTATTTGACCACAGCTAAAACGAGAAATCGAAACCAATCGAAAGAAAACGCGCCTCAATGAGGAGGCCGCGAAAAAATTCCTTGACGCTTTTCAATCATTTTCCTATATTGGAAGAACATCCGATAATGAATAAATATTCCAAGCGGGAGGACGCTATGGGAACGATCGGAACCCTCACGTCAGTCGAGGCCTATCCGACGCCGGACACGCTTTCCTCTCTTCCCCGAGAGCGGCGGGCGGCTCTGCTTTATCGGCTTGCCCAGACCGCAAGGCGATCGATCGTCGAGATGATCGGCACCGCGCGGCTCGGCCACATCGGGGGCGACTTTTCCATCACCGATGCCATGACGACGTTGTTTTTCGGCGTCCTGCGCCTCGATCCGGCCAATCCTGATTGGCCGGAGCGGGACCGTTTCATCCTGTCGAAGGGGCATTGCGCGGCTTCGCTCTATTCGGTGCTGGCCATGCGCGGCTTTTTTCCGACGGACTGGCTATCCACCTTCATGCAGCCGCTGTCGGTGCTCAACGGCCACCCCAACCGCAAGATCCCGGGCGTCGAGGCCAACACCGGCCCGCTCGGCCACGGCCTGCCCATCGGCGTCGGCTCGGCCATCGCCTCGCGCCTTTCCGGCAAGAACTGGCGGACTTTCGTCGCCCTCGGCGATGGCGAGCTGCAGGAAGGCTCCAATTGGGAAGCCGCCATGGCGGCCGGCCACCGTGGGCTCGACAATCTCGTCGCCGTCATCGATCGCAACCGATTGCAGCAAGGCGCCCGTACCGAGGAAACCAACCGGCTCGATCCGCTTGCCGAGAAATGGGCCGCTTTCGGCTGGGAGGCCATCGAGATCGACGGCCATGATCACGCCGCCCTTTACGAGGTGTTCACCCGTCCCGGCCGGGGCAAGCCGCTCGCCGTGGTCGCCAACACCATCAAGGGCAAGGGCGTCTCGTTCATCGAGGATCGCGTCGAGTGGCACCACAAGGTGCCGTCGCCCGAACAGGTCAAGCTGGCCCTCGAGGAGCTTGCCCGATGAACGCGCCGCTCGCCACCTTTGACTGCCGTCAGGCCTTCGCCGAGACCCTCTCCGCCCTGGCCCGGGAAAACGACCGCATCGTCGCCGTCTGCAACGACAGCGTCGGCTCCTCCAACCTCGTCGCGTTCCAGAAGGAATTCCCGAACAGGCTCGTCAACGTCGGCATCGCCGAGCAGGACCTGATCGGCGTGGCGGCTGGGCTGGCCAACGGCGGCTTCATTCCGTTCGTCTGCGCCGCCGCTCCCTTTCTGACCGGTCGGGGTGCCGAGCAGATCAAGGCCGACGTCGCCTACAGCAAATATCACATCGTCCTCTGCGGCATGAGCCCGGGCATGGCTTATGGTGAGCTCGGCCCCACCCATCACTCGATCGAGGACCTTTCCTGGATGCGGGCCATGAGTGGCCTGTCGGTTCTAGTGCCGGCCGATCCCGAACAGACCATTGCCGCCGTGAAGTGGGCCGCAGCCGCCGACAAGCCGATCTACATGCGGATCGGCCGCACGAAAGTGCCGTCGGTGAGTGCCGGCCAGGCCGACCCGTTCGTCTACGGAAAAGCAAACGTGGCGCGCGGCGGCGGCGACGTCACGGTGATCGCCACCGGCATCCTGGTATCGCGCGCCATCGAAGCCTCCGAACGCCTGGCGGCCGAGGGCATCGGCGTGCGCGTCGTCAACATGTCGACCATCTCGCCGCTCGACGAGGCCGCCGTGATCGCCGCTGCGAAGGAGACCGGCGCGATCGTGACGGCGGAGGAGGCGCTGACCGAAGGCGGACTTGGCGCTGCCGTGGCGTCGGTGGTCGTCCGTCACCATCCCGTTCCGATGCGCATCCTCGGCGTGACCGGCTTCGCACCGACGGGAAGTGCCGAGTTCCTGCTCGATCATTTCCACCTCAACGCCGACGGCATCATCGCCGCGGTGAGAGAACTGAGGGGGTGAGGAATGGCTTCGCCTTTGATTTTGGCCATCGATCAGGGTACCGGCTCCAGCAAGTGCCTGCTGGTCGACGAACGGGGTGAAGTGGTGGCCCGCGGCGGCGCGCCGCTCGGTCAGTCCACGCCGCAGCCGGGATGGGTCGAGCAGGATCCCGAGGAAATCTGGGCCAGCGTGCGCACCGCGGTGGCCGCCTGCGTCACTGCCGAGCTGGCCGCGCGCGTCGTGGCCGTCGGGTTCAGCACGCAGCGCGAATCCTGCGTCATCTGGGACAGGAAGACCGGGAAGGCGCTGACGCCGCTTCTGTCCTGGCAGGATCAGCGGACGGAGGATCTCTGCGCCGGCATTCGCGCCAGAGGTCAGGGCGCCATCATTCGCGAGAAGAGCGGTTTGCCGCTCGATCCCATGTTCACGGCGGTCAAGGCGAAATGGCTGCTGGACCGCATCGATCCGGATCGCCAGCGGGCGCGCGCCGGCGACATCGTCATCGGCACCATCGACAGCTTCCTGCTGTCCCGCTTCGGCGGCGAGGCGTTCGTCGAGGCCGGCAATGCCTCGCGCATGCAGCTCGTGAACGTCGGCATTGCCGAATATGACGAGGTTCTGCTCGACATCTTCGACATTCCAAGGGCGGCGCTTCCCCGCATTGTTCCCTCGATCGGGCCATTCCCGGCCTGCCGGGATTTCGCGCCGATCCCCGACGGCGTGCCGGTGCGGGCGATCATGGCCGACTCCCATTCTGCCCTGTTCGCTCACGGCGCCTACAAGCCCGGCCCGATCAAGGCGACCCAGGGCACGGGCTCTTCGGTGATGGGTCTCTTCGACTCTACCTCTGTCAGGGGCGGCAATGCCTTGCATCCGGGCCTCTGCCTGACGCTGGCCTGGTGGATCGACAAGCCGATGCTGGGTTTCGAAGGCAACATCCGCTCGGCCGGTTCGACGATCCTCTGGATGGCCGATTTGCTCGGTATCGATCCCGGCGAATTGGCTCGGCTCGCCGCCACCTGCGAGGACGCCGGCAACGTCTACGTGGTGCCCGGCTTCAACGGATTGGGTGCGCCCTGGTGGGACGGCAACGCTGTCGGCACGATTTCCGGCGTGACGCTCGGTGCCGGACGTTCGGTCATCGCCAGGGCGACGATCGATTCGCTCGCCCATCAGATTGCCGACGTGGTCGATGTGGTCAGGCAGTCAGGCCTGGTTGTCGACCGCCTGCACGTCGATGGGGGACCGACCCGCAACGATCAGCTCATGCAGTTCGAGGCGGACATGACGGGCGTGACCGTGGCGCGCACCGATACCGCCGAGCTGTCGGCTATGGGTGTCGCCCACCTTGCAGGCATAGCGGAAGGAATTTTCACCTTCGCGGGATTGAGCCGGATGGATCGTGGCGGACGGAGCTTCACGCCGGTGCTGGATGAAAAGGCGCGCATGGCGAAACGGCTCGGCTGGCGCCGGGCGGTTGCCCGGTCGCTCGGGTCCGTCGCCCCTGCCGAGCCATAAAGAGGCAGCCGTCGCTTCGAGGAAAGCGGAGGCCCGGAGTGAAGGAGTTCGTCGGCAACGGCCTCTCTCGCTCGTAAATATTATGACTCGGACGCAAGTGTAACCCCGTTTTCACTTAGGTCATCCGGTCACGAGATATCGAATTTGCGGCAATGAGTCTGAATAGTCCGCCAGGGGAGGGATGAAAACCTGTCGGAGGAGCGGACTTCGAGTGGTTGCTGCATCTGCTAGGGAGGAGTGTTGCTATGGCCAGCCTTGCCGGAACCAAATCAGGTGATACCAAGGCCACCTGGAAGAGCTATTTTAGCGGAGGCGCGGTAGGGCCGTTCCTTGGGTTGGTAGCGCTTTGCATATTTCTCTCGTTCACGTCCGAAACATTTCTGACGCTCCGGAATTTCCTGAATGTCATGGACCAGATCACCGTCATCGGCGTGATGGCGCTTGGCATGACCCTGGTCATCCTTCTCGGCGGCATCGACCTCAGCGTCGGCTCGGTGCTGGCGCTTTCCGGCATGGTGCTCGGCTATCTGGGAAACAACCTTGGCTGGCCGTTTGCCGTCGGCATCGTCGTCGCGCTGGTCGTTTCCGCGCTCTGCGGTGCGGTTTCCGGTTTGATGATCACCAAGCTGAACATGCCGGCCTTCATTGCCACGTTGGCGATGATGTCGATTGCCCGCGGCATCGCTTCGATCATCACCGATGGCCAGCAGATCGTCGGCTTTCCTGATTGGTTTTCCAATCTGGCGATTATTCGCCATTTCGGCCTGTTGAGCGCCACCGTCTCGGTGATGATCGTGCTGACGATCATCTTCTACGTTTTCCTGAAATATCGCCCGGCGGGACGGGCTCTTTATGCCGTCGGCGGCAATCCCGAGGTGGCGCGTCTCGCCGGCATCCATGTCGAACGCGCGACGCTCCTGGTCTACACGACGTGCGCGCTGCTGTCCGGCCTGGCGGGCGTCATTCTTTCCGCGCGGCTCGACAGTGCGCAGCCCAGCTCGGGTATCGGCTATGAGCTCGACACCATCGCCGCGGTGGTGATCGGCGGTGCCAGCCTCGCCGGCGGCGTCGGCGGCATCGGCGGAACGGTGGTGGGCGTGCTTATCATCGGCTTCCTGCGCAACGGCCTCAATCTCCTGCATGTTTCGCCCTTCGTGCAGCAGGTGATCATCGGCGTCGTCATCGCGCTGGCCGTCGCCGCCGATACGTTCCGCGCCCGTCGCCGCTGAAGCCGCCTGCCGACCGGAGAATTGCCGGCGCAAACATCCTTTGCGTTGGCCCGGAGTTCGCCACACCGGCGAAACGAGGTCCTTCTGGGACCCAAGAAGACCGCGAAACGTAGGGGAGGAGCCCTTCGTCGCGGACAGACATCAGCAACTGGAGGAAACTGTAATGCTGTCTCGTGCTGTTCTCTTTACTGCCGCCGCCGCTCTGGCTCTGGTGGGCGCCGTTGATATCGCGAACGCCAAGGAAGCCAAGAAGATCGGTCTTGCGGTCGCCAATCTGCAGGCCGACTTCTTCAATCAGATCAAGCAGTCGGTCGAAGCCTACGGCAAGACCAAGGATCTCGAGATCATCACGGTCGACGCCAAGGGCGATGCCGCCACCCAGGTCAGCCAGATCCAGGATCTGCTCGCCCAGAACATCGACGCCCTGATCTACATCCCGGCCGGCGCCACTGCGGCGTCGGTGCCCGTCAAGGCCGCCAAGGCCGCCGGCGTGCCGGTCATCAACGTCGACCGCAACGCCGAAGGCGCGCCCGGCGATACCTTTATCGCCACGAACTCCGTCGAATCCGCCAAGAACCTTTGCGATTACATCGGCAAGCAGACGGGCGGCAAGGGCGAGATGCTGATCATCCATGGTCAGAAGGGTACGACGCCCGAGGTCGATCGCACCAAGGGCTGCGCCGAGGCGCTGCAGGCCTACCCGGACATCAAGGTGGTCGGCGAATTGTGGTCGGAAGGCTGGCATCAGGACGAGGGCTTCAAGCTGACGCAGGACCTGCTGCAGACGAACCCCGACGTGAGCATCATCTGGGGGCAGGCCGATGCGCTGGCGCTTGGCGCCGCTCAGGCCGTTAAGGTCGCCCATCCCGATCATCCGATCCTGGTGGCCGGCTTTGACGGCGATACCGCCGCCCTCGTCGCTCTGAGGGACGGCGTCTTCGACGTGACCGTCACGCAGCAGACCCAGAAAATGGGCCGCCTGGCCGTCGATTCCGCCATTGCGCTGGTCAAGGGCGAAACGGTGCCGGCCGAGCAACTGCAGCCGGCGACGCTGACGACCAAGGACAACGTCGCCCAGTTCGTGGCGGAGCATCCTTGATGCGGCCGCGGCGGCGGGTCGATCTCGCCGCCGCCATGTCGAGTCCGAATTGTCCGCAGTAGCTCCACGATCATGCGGACATCCCGGGCGCCGCGACGGATGGGAACTCCTCCCCCTCTTCCCCCGGAGCGGCGCCCCCTGCCACAAGGTTGAGCGGCCATGTCCGAACAGTCCATTCAGTCCGACACAATTCTGAGCGTTCGCGGCATCACGAAGAAATATGGTTCGGTAACCGTGCTGAGCGACGTCGATCTCGATGTGCGACACGGAGAGGTGCTGGCGCTTCTGGGTGAGAATGGCGCCGGAAAGTCGACCATCTCCTCGATCATTGCCGGTCTGGTGCAGCCGACGACCGGCACCATGACCTGGATGGGCGAACCGCACGCACCGCAATCCCCCGCCGATGCGCTCTCGGCCGGCATCGGTCTGATCCATCAGGAAATGCGCCTGCTGCCTGCTCTTTCGGTCGCCGAGAATGTCTTCGTCGGCCGGCTTCCGATACGAATGGGGCGCGTCGACCGTTCCGGCATCAATCGACGCGCCGCCGAACAGCTCCGACGGCTCGGTCTCGACATTGCGCCGACCACGCTTGTCCGCGACCTTAAGGTCGCCGCCCAGCAGCAGGTGGAGATCGCCAAGGCGCTGACGCTGAATGCGCGTCTGCTGATCTTCGACGAGCCGACCGCCGCGCTTGGCGGCGAGGAGACGCTTCGCCTGTTCGAGCGCATCGAACAGCTCAAGGCGGAAGGGGTATCGTTCATCTACATCAGCCATCGCCTGGACGAGATCGCCCGCATCGCCGATCGCGTGGCGGTTCTGCGCGACGGTCAACTGGTCGCGACGCACGAAACCGCTCAACTGCCCGTCAAAACGCTGGTCGAGGAAATGGTCGGCCGTCCGCTCGATCGCATGTTCCCCGACCTTGACGAAGCCATCGGAGAAACGCTGCTCGAAGTGGAGGACATCACGAGCGCCAGCGGCGCTTTCAAGAACGTGAGCTTCTCCGTGCGCCAGGGCGAGGTGCTCGGCATCGCCGGCATCGTCGGGGCCGGCCGTACCGAATTGGTCAGGGCGATAGCCGGTGCCGATCCGATCGCAGCGGGCGTCGTCAAGATCGCCGGCAAACCAATCCGCCTCAGCCATCCGAGCGACGCGCTCGACCAGGGAATCGTGCTGGTGCCGGAGGACCGCAAGGCCCAGGGCCTTATTCTGCCGCAGACCATCGCCGAGAACATTGCACAGACCAACTATGACCAGATCGCGCCCAAGGGCTGGATCAATCCCAAGGCGGTCGACCGGTTCGCGCGCGTCGCCATCGAGCGCTTCGGCGTCAAGGGCCGCGCCGAACAGCGCGTCAACGAGCTGTCGGGCGGCAATCAGCAGAAAGTCGTCATCGCCAAGTGCATTTCGCGCAATCCGCGGGTGGTCATTCTCGACGAGCCGACGCGAGGCATCGACGTCGGCGCCCGCGCCGCCATTTACGAGGTCATCGCCGGCCTGGCGCGTCAGGGCATGGCGGTCGTCGTGGTCAGCTCGGACCTCGACGAGGTATTGGGCCTCGCGCATCGGGTGATGGTGCTGAGCCGTGGCATCAACCGCGGGATTCTCGATCGGGAAAAGGCCGACCGGGTGGCTGTGATGGAGCTGGCGACCACTTAGCGGCGCACCGGCGACAGGCGGCCGCCGTCAATGGCTTGGGAGGTCCGGGAAAGAGCGTGCACCCGCTCCGAATGGAACCGGTGCGCGGCATGCAAGGAGAGGAAAAATGGACAAGTTCAGCCTCAAGGGGGAAGTCGCCTTCGTCACGGGTGCCGGAAGCGGCATCGGGCAGGCGATCGCGCTCGATATCGCTGCCGCCGGTGCCGACGTTGCGCTGTTCGATCTGTCGAATAGCCAGGGCATCAGGGAGACGGCCGCGAAGATCGAGGCGCTTGGACGCAAGGCTCTGATCACCGCCGGCAACGTCACCGATCTTGCCTCGCTGGAGGCCGCTGTCGGCGAGACCGAAGCCAAGCTCGGGCCGCTCTCGGCCGCCGTCAACGCCGCCGGCATCGCCAACGCCGCGCCGGCCGAAGAGATGCCGCAAAGCCAGTGGCAGAAGGTGATCGACATCAACCTGACCGGTGTTTTCCTGTCCTGCCAGGCCGAAGGCCGCGCGATGATCCGCCATGGTTGCGGCGCCATCGTCAACATCGCGTCGATGTCCGGCACGATCGTCAACCGTGGCCTTACGCAGGTTCACTACAACGCTTCCAAGGCCGGCGTCGTCCACCTCAGCAAAAGCCTGGCGATGGAATGGATCGGCAAGGGCATCCGGATCAACGTCATCAGCCCCGGCTATACGCTGACGCCCATGAACCTGCGGCCGGAGGTCGCCGAGCAGCGCAAGATCTTCGAGCGGGACACGCCGATCCAGCGCATGGCGACACCCGATGAGATGGGTGGGCCGGCCGTATTCCTGCTTTCGAAAGCCGCGTCGTTCATCACCGGTGTTGATCTGCTCGTGGACGGCGGCTTCGAGTGCTGGTGATCATGAAACTCTAGAGCATCGGACCGAAAAGTGGAATCCGGTTTTCGGTAAATCCGATGCGAGAACAAAAGGCTAGATCGTCGCTTTGCGTCCGTTAGGACGCACGACGATCTAGACGGGGGCACCTGCTGACAGTGGCGGGTGCCCTTCCTTTGACGAAACGCCGCGCGACCGGCAGGCCGGCTGGACCGGGCCATGCCGCGGCATGGTCGGTGTCGATGGCTTTAGGCTCTTAGGGCAGTGCCACCAACAAGCGCCGCGGGACCAATGCTCAGCGGGCCTCGGAGGAGCGGTCCAGTTCCTCACGAAGCAACTCATGGAGCTTGCGTAGGAGCCCGTCCTCATCGAGCGGCCGTTCGGTGTCGACATCGATCACCGGCCAGCGGCCGATCGGCGTGGCGCGCGCGGCGAGATCGGCAAGCTCGGTTGCGTAACCGGCCGGTGGATGGCCGGGATGGCGATCGCCGGCGCGGGTGCGATAGCGCTCGGCGCAGACCTCCGGCGGCGCGTGACACCAGACTTCGATCACCCGGCCGGCCTTCGCCCGGACGAGATGGTCCTCGAGCACGTCGAGCGGCACAAACTTGTGCCAGGCGTCGACAACGGCGCCGAGACCGTCGGGGAATCCGGCAATGGTCGAGAAAACGGCCTGGTAGGCGGCCCGGCCGAGCCGGCGGCTATAGTCGCGGTCGCCGATGCCGAGATGATCGAAGAAAGCCTCCTTGACCGTATCGACGGCAAGGATCGGCAATCTCAGCCGGTCGGCGATCGCCGCGGCGACGGTGGACTTGCCGCTGGCCGGCACGCCGTTGACGAGAACAATGGGATGCATGACGACCGTCTCGGAAGAATGCAGGCTAGAGTATTGAAATTAAAGCCGGCGGGGCGCTTGCCGCATCCTCGATCCGGCCGAGAGCGCACAGTCCGGCGCCGATGACGCCGGCATCGTCGCCGAGTTCGGCCGCCCGGATGTCGTAGCGGTACCAGCTATCCTCCGCCGGCAGTCTTTTCAGAGCTCGGACCATGGCCGCGCCGAGGCCGCCTCCGAACAGCACGACATCCGGGTCGAAGGCGGCGGCCATCGAGGTCGCCGCGTCGCGCATCGGCGCGGCCCAGGCCGAAAGGACCGCCTCGGCGACCGTGTTGCCGGCATCGGCCGCCGCGAACAGATCGTCCACCCGGGTGTCGGAAGCAAGCCCGGCCTGCCGGATGTGCCGGCCGAGCGCCGTGCCGGAACTGGTGGTCTCGACGCAGCCTCGCCGGCCGCAGTTGCAGGGTTCGCCGCCCGGCCGGACGGTGATGTGGCCAAGTTGGCCAGCCGTCGCCCGGCCGTGCACCGGCCGGCCGTTCTGGGCGATCGCGCCGCCGATGCCGGTGCCGATCGTAAACATGACGACGTTGGCCGCGCCGCGCGCCGCGCCGACGGCGCATTCGGCGATCAGCGCCATGGTACAGTCGTTGTCGACGACGACGGGCAGATGGCTGGCCGTTCCGAGCAGCCCGGCGAGCGGCAGGCCGCCGAGATCGAGGTAGCCGGCGGAGAGTATCAGGCCGGCGGCGGCGTCGATGCGGCCGGGCATGCCGACGCCGATCGCGCCGACATCCGGGCCTCGCCTTGCCGCGACGATATCCACGAGGCGAGCCAGGAAGGCCTCCCGCCCCCTGGTGACCCGTTCCGCGTGGCGCGATCGAATGCGGCCGGCCCCGTCGATCTCGGCGACGCGCAAGTTGGTGCCGCCGACGTCGACGCCGAGCGCGGTTGGTTTGCTGGTCATGGATCACCTCCCGGCGCGGGATCGCTTGCGGGCGGACGACGCGCAGGCCGTTCTGCCCCGACGGCGGCGGACTTTCGATCGCTTCTTTAGTCGCGGATCAAGCCGGTTCGGGCACCCGCACGGCAAAGCCGTCGAGGATGGCCTGGAGCTGGCGGAGACGGGGGGTCGCCACGTTGGCGAGCCGGCGCTGCTCTTCCTCGCGGTCGATCGAGATGCAGTCCTTCCACAGCGAGCGACCGGCGATGACGCCGGAGGCGCCATTCTCCATCGCGACCTTCACCTGACCGAGGAAGGTCTCGTGATCGACGCCGGCCGACAGCACCGCCCAGGGGACGTCGCGGGCGATCTCGCTGATGACCCGGCAGGAGGCGGCGCTGCCGGGGAAAGGCAGCTTCAGCACCTTCGCGCCTTCGTCGATGGCGATGCGCGCGCAGCCCTCGATCAGCCTGCCGAAGTTTGCCTTGTACTCGGCCTCGTCCTCTCCCTCGAAGGCATAGGTGAGGATCTCGACCACCAGCAGCAGGTCTTCCTTTGCGAAGTCGGCGACGCAATCGCGGATGAGCTGGATATTGTGCGTGTTGGCCGCCGGCCGGTCGGGGCGAAGATAGACCATCAGCTTGCCGCCCGTGCCGCCCAGCTCCCGCACGCGGCGGGCATCGATGCCGGGAACCAGCCTGGACAGGCGGTAGCCGCTCGGGTCGGTGTCCCAGCCGGAGGCATCGAGACCGATGAGGAGCGCCGTATCCCGGCCCAGGACTCCCTCGTCGACGACGCGCGGAACGGCGCAGACCGGATCGAGCAACACGCAGGAGGCGGCATTGGCGAGATAGGCGACGATGTCGGACTTGACGTCGCCGAGCTTTCGCTCGTCGATCTTCGCCTGCTCCTCCGGCGTCGCGGCGAGGATCTTGCGCATGGCGCCGCGCTGGTCGCAGGCGACGACCATCATCCGGCCGTTGGTCCCGCAAATCTGCTGATAGCCGCGATATTCGGCCGTGGTCATCCTGTTTGACATTTTCTGTTCCGTGTCGCTTGTCGTTGATTGCTTGGGGAGGGGGATGGCTGCCTCAGCCGACCATCAGCCGGACGACTTCGTTGGCGTTGGTGTCGGCCGCCCTGAGGTCGGCGACGGCGCGGCCGCGCCGCATGATGAACAGCCGGTCGGCCACCTCGAACACGTCCTGCATGTTGTGGGAGATGACGATCACCGGCACGCCGCGCGCCTTCAGCGCCTCGATCAGGGACAGCACCTTCTTCTGCTCGGGCACGCCGAGCGCCGCCGTCGGCTCGTCCATGATCATCAGCCGCGCCTTCCAGTAGACGGCGCGGGCGATGGCCGTCGCCTGACGCTGGCCGCCGGACAGCGTGCGCACCGGCGCGTCGAGGTTGCGGATGTTGATGTGCAGCTCGGAGAGCACCGACTTGGCTTCCGAACGCATCCTGGCTTCATTGAGGCCGGGCAGGAAGCGGTAGGCCTTGCCGGGCAGTTCGCGGCCGAGGAAGATGTTCTCGGCGGCGCCGAGGTTGTCGCAGAGCGCTAGATCCTGGAACACCGTCTCGATGCCGAGGTCGCGCGCTTGCAGGGGCGAGCGGATCTCCACCTCCTTGCCGTCGAGTTCGATGCTGCCGCCGTCGGGGCGATGGACGCCGGCCACCGTCTGGATCAGCGTCGACTTGCCGGCCCCGTTGTCGCCGAGCAGCGCGACCGTCTCGCCGGGATAGACGTCGAAGTCCACCTGGTCGACGGCGACGAGCCCGCCGAAGCGCTTGGTCAGCTTGCGGCAGCGCAGCACCGGCGCCAGGCCTTCCGGATGCGGCCCTTGCGGAATGGAGGCCGGCGCGGTCCGCGTTTCGGTTGCGAGCGGGCTCATGGAAAGAACCTTCCCTTGGCCTGATCCACCAGGACGGCCATGATGATGACGGCGCCGACGGCGACGTACTGCCAGAAGGGATCGATGCCGAGGATGACCAGGCCGTTCTGGATGACGGCGATCACCAGGGCGCCGACGATGGTGCCGAGGATGCGGCCCTGGCCGCCCAGCATGGAGGCGCCTCCGATGGCGATGGCGGCGACCGACGACAGCATCAGAGCGTCGCCGGCGTTGGCGACGCCGCCGTTGAAGCGCAGCACGTAGAGGAAGCCGGCGAGGGCGGCCGACGTCGAGCAGAGCACGTAGATACGGAACAGCGTCCACTCGAGCGGAATGCCGGCGCGGGAGGCCGCCTTGGGATTGCCGCCGACGGCGTAGACGTGGCGGCCGAAGCGGGTGCGGCCGAGCAGCCAGCCGAAGAACGCCGCCAGGATGACGATGTAGACCACCTGCAGCGGGAAGAAGCCCATGACGTCGCGCACGGCGGCGCCGCTCACCCCCTCGGGCAGGCCGAGGATCGATAGGCCGGCCTCGGGGTGAAAGTAGGCCAGGAAGCCGTTGCCGAAGAAACCGAGGCCGCGCGTCGCGATGGATACCGGCGGACCGCCGGACAGCACGTAGGCGACTCCCTGGGCCACCGACAGCGTGCCGAGCGTGGCGATGAACGGCGGCACCCGCATGTAGGCGACGAGGGCGCCGTTGACCGCGCCGGCGGCGAGACCGATCAGCAGCGCCATCGCCAGGCCGGCGAAGATGATGACCGGCAGCGGATAGCCCGTCAGTCCCTGCATCACCAGCGCGCTGGCGACCGAGGACAGCCCCATCACGAAACCGGTCGAAAGGTCGATGCCGGCCGAGATGATGACGAAGGTCTGGCCGAGCCCCAGCACCAGCAGCACGGCCATGTTGGCGCCGACGGCCTGGAAGTTGAAGAGATCGAAGAAGCCGGGCGCAACGATCGAGAAGAAGACGATCAGGGCGATCAGGAACAGCACCGCCCAGAGGCGGCTGGCGAGGGCGATCAGACCTGCCGGCCGGATGTTCTCGTCGTCGATGGAAGGAGGTGACATGGTCGTTGGATTGGCACTCATGGAGCGCGTCCTCGGGCTTTGGTGAAAGAGGGGAGCGGGCGCGCGACAGGGCGCCCGCGCCGCCGAACGGCGATCGACGTGTCGCGGGAAAAGGGCGTCGCGGATCGCCGCAGCGGCGGCGCGGTGACTTGCGAGGGCGGAAGCTCCGCTTCCGCCCGCCCGACCGTCACTTTGCCTTGTAGATCGCCGCCTGGGCGTCCGGCGTGTCGACGTTGTCGCGGGTGATGGTGACGAAGGGCACCGCGACCTTGGCCGGAATATCCGTTTTGCCGGTCAGCGAATCGAACACCGCCTGCACGGCCACCGCGCCGATCTCCGCCGGCTGCTGGGCGATGACGATGTCGATCGTGCCGTCCTTCAGGCTGGCGATCGCCTCCTCGGGGGCGTCGAAGCTGGCGATCTTCACCGTACCCTGCAGGTTGGCGGTGCGGGTTGCCGCCGCCGCGCCCTGGGCGCTGAACAGGTTGCCGCCGAAGATGGCGCCGATCTCCTTGTCGCGTTGCAGCGCCGCCTGCGTCAGGTTGGTGGCGTTGGTGGCATTGGACTGGGTGTAGTCGACGCCGGCCAGCTTGACGGCGCCGCCCGTGGCATCGACCGCCGCCTTGCAGCCGTCACGGCGCAGCGTGTCGGACGGCACGTTGGGCGTCGAGACGAGGATGTAGAGCGATCCCTTGCCGCCCATGGCGTCGATCAGCGCCTCGCAGGCCACCTTGCCGCCGGCGAAATTGTCGGACGACACGGCCGATACCGGGAAGTTCACCGTGCCGTCCTTGTAGTCGCCGTCTCCGACGAAGGTGTCGGCCGTCGCGATGGCGATGCCGGACTGGAAGGCCCGCTCGAGCACCGGCACCATGGCGGTCGGATCGTTGGGAACGGCGACCATGCCGTTGACTTTCTTGGCGATCATGGCGTCGATCAGCGGCGTCTGAAGCTGCGGGTTCCACTGCGACGGGCCGTCCGCCACCAGCTTGATGCCGAGTTCCTCGGCTTTTGCCCGGGCTCCCTTTTCCATGGTGACGTAGAAGGGATCGCCCTTGATGCCGTAGATCAGCGCGACTGTAATGTCGGCCGGCGCCAGCGATGCGGCCATTGCACTCGTCGACGAGATCAATGCGGCAGCCAGCGCGATGGAAATCTTCTTCATCTGTTTCCTCCCAAAACCGGCGATGGCTCCTCACGCTCATCGCCGGACCTGGATGGCCGTCATGACCATCCGCGTTCGGCAGGTTCTCTGTAACATCTTTCCGTAATAAATTTCAAGTGGCGGTGACGAGAATTTCATCCCTTGGAAATCCGACGCGAAATAAATTGCCGGAGCCTATGAAAAAGCCGGCAGGCCGCGGCAATGCGAACTCCATCGGCAGCCCGGAGGACCGCGAATGGAGATGGACTGCGGCGCCGGAGACGAATGACGCTGGCCGGACGGGAGACGAAGACGGTCGGCGCTCGGCTTCAGTCGCAGAGGTCGACAACGGCCTGGGCGGTGCGGACGTCCGTGACGAGAATATTGATCAGCCGCGACCGGGCGGCGCCGATAATGGCCGCGGCCTTGGCGGTGGAAACGGCAACGCCGATGACCGAGGGGATTTCCCTCAGTTGCTGCACCGACAGAGCGATCAGCCGGTCGGCCCCGTTCCACGACACGAGCTGTCCGCGGATATCGAAATAGTGGCGGATCACGTCGCCGACCGCGCTGGTGAGCTGGCGCTCATCGGGCGTCACGCCAAGCTGGCCGGCCGCCGGCGAGACGTGCGGCAGGCCGATGCCGACAATGGCCGCTTCCGCTATGTCCCAGAGGGCTATGGTCTCGCGGATGCCGGGGTCGCTCAGGAAGGCCTCGCGCAACGTGGCCGACGGCAGGTAGGGCGCGTGCAGGAAGCGCGGCGTCCCGCCCATCTGTTCCGCCGCCAGGCGGACGAATTCGTTGATCTGGAAATGCGCGGCCGTTTCCTGCATGCCGCCGTTGGCCGGCACGGTGACGACGCCGGGGATTCGCTCGAGGCCGGCCTGGATGATGTCCCGTACGGCTCTTCCCCAGCCGATCGCCACCACCGAGCCGGGATGAAGTCCGGCGTCGGAAAGGCAACCGGACACGGCCCCGGCGAGCGAGGTTACCGCGTTGGTCTCGGGAACGTCGGCGACGACGGCTCGCTTCAGCCCGAGCTTTTGCTCGAGATCGCGGGCCAGTTCCTCCGGGCCGACCAGATCCCGAACCTCGATCCGTACGATACCATCCTCGCGCGCCCGCTTGAGCAGCCGCGAAATGGTGGCCGTCGAGAGGCCAAGCTGTCGGGAGATCTCATTCTGAGGAATGTTCGACAGGTAGTAGAGCTTGGCGACTGTGTGCAGGAGAGCCCGCGAGGATCCCGGCTCCTGCCCAGTGGAATCGGACAGATCGACCTCCGTGAAATAGATTGCAGCCCTCCTTATCATCGAAGGAAATTTATTGAAACAACCAAACCGCATCAAAAGACCGTTTGGACGGGTCGTCACGCCCACTCGCCCTTGGCTGGCGGCCGCCAGCGGCAGGCTATCGCCTGTCAGGGAGCGATGGCCTTCGGCCGGCCCTCGGCGTCGATGGCCACGTAGACGAACTCAGCCTCGGTGACCTTCTCGCGCCGGTCGGACAGGAAGCGCCGCGCCCAGGCCTCGAGACGGAACCGCATCGAGGTGCGGCCGACAGCCAGCAGCTCGGCGTAGACGCACAGCACGTAGCCGACCTTCACCGGCTGGATGAACGTCATGGCGTCGACGGCGACCGTCACCGCCCGGCCGCCGCAGCGATGGACCGCCGCGATGCCGCCGGCCGAATCCATCTGCGACAGGACCCACCCGCCGAACACATCGCCGTAGGCGTTGGTGTCGGCCGGCATGGCATTGATGCGGATGGTGAGTTCGCCGCGTGGGTCTTTCGTTATCGCCGTCGGTGCTCCTCGAAGGAAGGGGCGGCGCGGATCCCGCCGGAGGGAAGCCGCGCCGCATGATATCCGCGTCAGAGATCCATCGCCGCCGACATGCCTTCGTAGACGGCGTCGAGGATGAAGCGCGGGCGCCTGCAGTCGCCGACCGGCACAAACCACGGCACGCTGTTCCGCAGCGCGTCCACCACGTCCCGGCGCGCCTTCATGCCGGTGGCGAAGAGGACGGTGTCGGCGGCGCGCAGCGTTTGCGCGCCGTCGGCAGCCACGAGCATCACGCCCTCCGGCGTGACCTCGGCGACCGTCGTGTTTAGCGACCAGCTGAGGCCCGGCGTCTTGCGCATCAGCGGCAGCAGCGCGCGGCGATGGCTGTCGTTGCCCTCGATGGCCAGGTCGCCGCGCACCTCGACGATGTGCACCTCCTTGCCGCGTTCGGCCAGGTAAAGGGCGATCTCCGAACCGGTGAGCCCGCCGCCGATCATCACCACCCTCCGGCCGATCCTGTCGAAGTCGGCATAGGCGAGGAGCGCGTGGGAGGCGTGGTCGATGCCCTTGATCGGCGGCACCGCCGGCACCGAGCCGGCGGCACAGATCACTGCGTCGGGGTTCCTGTCGGCGATATAGCCGGCGGTCACCTCGGTGTTGAACGCGAAATCGACGCCGGCGCGCTGGGCGCGGGTCACCAGCGAATCGCGATAGCGGCGGAAGTCGTTCTTGTGCGGATCGACCTCGGTGAACCACAGCGTTCCGCCGAGCTTGTCGGTCTTCTCGGCCAGCAGCACCTTGTGGCCGCGCTCGGCGGCCGTGATCGAGGCATAGAGGCCGCCGACGCCGCCACCCACGACGAGCACGTTCTTCGCCTTCCTGGGCGGAGGCGCCCAGCGCAGACGCAGCTCGCGTCCGGACCGCGGGTTGACCGTGCACAGGAACGGCGGCGCGCTGGGTCGCTTGTTCGGATCGGGCGGCAGCGGGTTGAAGCAGGAACACCGCAGGCAGGGCGCGATCTCGTCCGCCCGGCCGGTGAGGGCCTTGTTGACGAACTCCGGATCGGCGAACTGCTGGCGGCCGAGCGCGATGGCGTCGACCAGTCCGTCGGCGAGCACCCGCTCGATATGCGCCGGATCGTTGTAGCCGCCGACCGACACGACGGGAACCTTGACCGCTTTCTTGATCGGGATCGCCAGATCGAGGTTGCAGCCGTGGTCGTGGTACATGGACGAGAAGGCCTTGGACTCGACGTGGTTGAAATACATGCCGCTGGTCACGTGGATGAGGTCGACCTTGTCCTCGATCATCTTGCAGAATTCGACGGTTTCCTCGATCTGCATGCCGCCGGGCGTGCGCTCGTCGCCGGACACGCGGTATTCGATGAGGAAGTCCTCGCCCACCTGCTGGCGGACCTTGTCGAGCACCAGCCGGGCGAACCGCGCCCGATTTTCCAGGCTGCCGCCCCACTTGTCGGTGCGTTTGTTGGACAGCGGCGAGGTGAACTGGCTGAGCAGCCAGCCGTGGCCGCCATGCAGCATGGCCATGTCGAAGCCGAGAGCCTGGGCCGAGGCGCAGGCGACGGCGAAGTTGTCGGCGACGCGATGGATCATCTCCTCGTCCATCTCGTCGACCTGAACGCCGTCCGGACGCAGCATCGCCGACGGCCCGATCGGATTCCGGCCGCCGAGCAGCGCCGGATGGTTGGTGTTGCCCGCGTGGTTCAATTGGATCGAGGCGACGGCGCCGTGCGCCTGGATCGCGTCGGTCAGGATGTGGACCGATTCCAGGTGGTGCACGGTCAGCCCCGGCGACACGATGTCGAGGCCGTGCTCGTGGCGCGCGGCATAGTCGAAATCGACGAAGCTCTCGGTGATCGTCACCTGGGCGAAGCCGCCGCGCGACCGCCCTTCGTACTGGTCGATTGCCTCCTCTGTCGGGGCGCCGTCGACGACACAGCGGCTGGTGGTCACCGGCGGCGCAAACACCCGGTTCTTGAATGTCGTCTTCTTGATGGTCAGAGGCGTGAAGATATGGGGAAACGGTATCGTCATGACGTGGTCCTCCCCTCATGGGGTTGCGGTCCGGGCGGGGGCCGGACCGGTCAAGTCGGATGGAAACACAGTGATCGCTCGGCCCGGTTCGGCAAAGGTCCCGTTCAGGCGATCGGCCGGGTATCGATGCGCGAGACCAGAACGATGGTCAGCAGGCAGACGCCGGCGAGCAGCGCATAGGCGCCGGCATAGCCGCCGAGGAAGTTGAGGCCGAAGGCGAGGATCGAGAAGGAGAAGCAGCGTACCACCGACTGGATCGGGTGGATGACGCCGAACGCCTTGACGAACTGCTCGCGGCGGAACTTGCTGGCGACGATCGACGTGGCGAAGTTGGTGGCGCCGCCGAGGCTGAAGCCGATCATCAGCAGCGAGGCCCAGAGGACGGCGCCCTTCGGCTCGAACATCTGCAGCGCGACGGCCACCAGCCACCACAGCATGTAGACGACGAGGGCCGGCTTGGTGCCGAGCTTCTGGCCTACCCAGCCCCAGGCATAGGCGCCGGGAATGCCGATCAGCGCCGTGATCATGACGTAGGAGATGGCCGTGTCCATCGGCAGGCCGAGGGCGGTCAGGCGCGGCACCTGCTGGCTGATGACGCCGACCAGCACGATGTAGACGCAGCCGGTGGCAAGGCCGATCAGCCAGACGTCGACGTCGCGCAGCAGCCGGCGGGTGGTGAGCTCGGCGGCGTCGGCCGGCACCGCCCGCTTCAGGGCGGCGAGCTTTTCCAGCGACCGCGGGTCGTTGTCGGGATGGCAGCCGACCTCCTCGGGCCGGTTGTGGATGAAGAGGGCGACGGCCACGAACAATACCGCCAGAAGGGCCGACAGGCCCCAGAAGCCGTAGTCGGGGCCGAAGATGGCCAGGAAGAAGGCGACCAGCGGCACGAAGAAGGCCGAGGAGAGGGCCTGGCCGACGGTGGTCCAGCCGAACGCCAGGTCCTTCTTCAGCGGGAACCAGGTGGCGATCAGCGTCGGGCCGGCGATGTAGCCGAAGCTGGTGGCGAAGAAGCTGAGCCCGGCAAAGCACAGCGCGAACCGCGCGACGGAGCTCGCCTGTCCCATCAGTCCCCAGCAGACGGCGCAGGCGGCGATGCCGATCAGAATGGTGAGCTTGGCGCCGTATTTTTCGGCGAACTTGGCGGCCAGGAAGCCGGCCGGCACGCCGGCCCAGGCGGCCGGCGTCGCCCAGGCCAGCAGCGTCGCCTGGTCGAGGCCGTAGCGGGCGATCAGCGTCGGCAGGGTGATGTTGAGGCCGTGCGTGGCGAGGCCCGCCGCGAACCAGAACAGCACGGCCTGAAAACCGATCACCGTCCAGCCGTGCCGGCCGAAGTTGCTGCTGAGATCGGTGACGGCGGGATCGGCCACCTCCCCGCTGGCGGTCAGCCCGGCCGCCGATGTCTCGTTCTGCATGATGTTCCTCCCTTTCGGGATCGTGGCCCCGTGATTTTGCTTTGGTTCGCCAACGGCCCCGGTCGCCGCCTCCGGCGCCAGGGTCGATGGTCTGATCGATGCTTTCCGGCCTTCGCCGTCCCCCTCAGGCCTCCATGATCCTGAGGTCGTCGGCGACGATCAGCTCCGGCTCGATCTGGCGGGCGATGTCCTGCGGCGTCACCCCGTCGACGATGTCGGTGAGCACCAGGCCGCGCGCCGTGACGTCGATGACGCCCTGCTCGGTGACGATGTGGTCGACGCAGGCGCGGCCGGTCAGCGGGAAGGTGCAGGCCTTCAGGATCTTCTTCTCGCCGCCGCGCGCGCAGAGCTCCATGGCGATGATCACCTTGGGCGCGCCGGTGACGAGGTCCATGGCGCCGCCCATGCCGACCATCTTGCCCGGCCGCGCCCAGTTGGCGAGGTCGCCGTTCTCGGCCACCTGCAGCGCGCCCAGCACGGTGGCGGCGAGGCGGCCGGAGCGCACGATGGCGAAGGACTCGGCGCTGTCGAAGGCCGAGGCGCCCGAGAGCGGCAGGAACTGCTGGCCGGAGGCGTTGGTGAAGCTTTCCACCTGCCGCAGCCCGGTCGACAGCGGCCCGACGCCGATCAGGCCGTTCTCGGTGTGGAACATGACGCCGGGGTCGGAATAGGCCGGGCAGAGGCTCGGCATGCCGATGCCGAGGTTGACCACGTCGCCCGACTTGAAATAGGCGGCGACGCGCTTGGCAATTCTGTTGCGGATGTCCATTTGCTTTCGCCTCAATGCGCCAGGATCATGTCGACGAACACGCCGGGGGTGACGATGCGGTCGATGCCGATCTCGTCGACTTCCATCAGGAGGTCGGCGTCGACCAGCGTGACGTCCGCCGCCTTGGCCACCAGCGGGTTGGTGTTGCGCGAGGTGCCGCGGTAGGCGAGATTGCCGAGCGGGTCGGCCATGCGGGCGCGCACCAGCGCGACGTCGGCCCTGAGCGGCGTCTCGAGGATGTAGTCCTCGCCGTCGACGCGGATGATCTGCTTGCCTTCCTGCATGATGGTGCCGAGGCCGGTCTTGGTCAGCACGCCGCCGAGGCCGGAGCCGCCGCAGCGCAGCCGCTCCATCAGCGAGCCCTGCGGCACGAAGGTCACGGCGATCTCGCCGGCCTCGATCAGCGCCACCGTTTCGGTGTTCATGCCGACATGCGAGGCGACGATCCTGTCGACGCGGCGGTGGTGGACGAGGCGGCCGATGGTCAGGTCGGCGTCGCCGGTGTCGTTGGAGATCAGCGTCAGATGCTTGGCGCCGCTGTCGAGCAGGCACTGGATCAGGTTGTTGGGCACGCCGCGATTGGCGAAGCCGCCGCACATGATCGTCTGCCCATCCTTGAACTGGGCGACGATCTCGTCGCGGGAGCGGATCTTTCCGGTCATGGGTTCACTCTTCATTTTCTCGTCAGCAGCACGGCGACGCCCTGGCCGCCGCCGACGCAGAAGCTGATGACGGCGTTGGCCAGGCTGCGGCGACGCATTTCGTCGACGGTCTTGGCGGTGAGGATGGCGCCGGTGCCGGCCAGCGGATGGCCGAGGGCGATGGCGCCGCCGTTGGGATTGACGCGCTCGATCGGCATGCCGATGTCGCGGATGCAGGCGAGCGCCTGCGCGGCGAAGGCCTCGTTGAGCTCCCAGAGGTCGATGTCGGCGACGGAAAGGCCGGCCCGCTTCAGGAGCTTGTCGACGGCGGCGATCGGCCCGAGGCCCATGTAGTTGGGATCGACGCCGGCCACGGCGTAGCCGCGGAACACGGCGAGCACGTCGAGCCCTTCGGCCTCGGCCGCCTCGCGCTCCATGACCACCATGGCGCCGGCGCCGTCGCTCATCGGCGACGAGTTGCCGGCGGTGACGAGGCCGTCGGGAATGAAGGCCGGGCGGAGGGCGGCGAGCGTCTCGATCGAGCAGTCGGCGCGCACGCATTCGTCGCGGCGCACCGTGGCGGTGCGGCCCTTGCCGAGATCGACCTCGATCGGCACCAGCGCGTCGTCGAAGCGGCCGGCATCCCAGGCGGCGGCCGCAAGGGCGTGGCTGCGGACGGCGAAGTCGTCGAGCTCGCGGCGGCTCAGGCCGTAGCGGCGGGCGACGTTCTCGGCGGTGATGCCCATCGTCACGTGGCCGATGCGGTCGGGCGCCGTATGGATGTCGGCGAACTTCGGCGGCGCCACCGAATAGGCGACCTCCGCCTTCTCCAGCGAATAGGTGCGGCGGGAGTCGCTCTCGACGCCGCCGGCCACGATGACGTCGGCGAAGCCGGCCATGATCTGGATGGCGCCGTAGGCGAGGGCGTTGAGCGAGGCGGCGCACTGCCGGTCGAGCGTGATGCCCGGCACCGACAGCGGCAGGTCGGCCTCCAGCGCCACCATCCGCCCCATGTTGTTGATCTCGTTGTTCATCAGGTTGGCGAAGATCACGTCGTCGATGCGCGTCGGATCGATGCCGGTCCGCCTCACCGCCTCGCGCACGGCGGCGGCGCCGAGCATGTGCGCCGGCACCGGGGCGAGGGCGCCCCGGCAGCGGCCGACCGGCGTGCGCACCGCCGAAACGATAACTGCTTCTCTCATGGCTGGATTTTCCGTCTGGAAGAGGGGCTCAGCGGGCGAGCGGCTTGAGACCGAGGATGTCGCGGGCCTCGGCCGGGCTGGCGGGTTGCTTGCCGAACAGGCGGATCGCCGCGGCGGCGCGCTCGACCAGGCTGACGTTGGTGGCCTTCACCCCCTTGGCGAAGTAGATGTTGTCCTCGAGGCCGACGCGGACGTGACCGCCGAGCGCCAGCGCGCCGTAGAGGATCGGCAGGTGCGCCTTGCCGATGCCGAAGGCCGACCAGGTCGAGCCCTCCGGCAGCTTGGAATGCAGGTAGAGGAGGTTCTCGACCGTCGCCGGCATGGCGCCGAGCACGCCGAGGCAGAGCTGGTAATGCACCGGCGCCTTGAGCTTGCCCTGGCCGAGGAAATAGTCGGCGACGCCGAGCATGCCGGCGTCGAAGATCTCCACTTCCGGCTTGACGCCGCGCCCGATCATCGCCTCGCCGAGCTCGCCGAGGAACTTCGGCGAGTTGGTGAACACGCCGCCCGGCATCCAGTTGAACGAGCCGGCGTCGAAGGAGGCCATCTCGATGCCGTCGAGGGTCTTCACCGCTTCCATGCGGCGGGCGTCGTCCGACCGGCTGTCGCCCGACGTCGTGCAGTTGATGACGACGTCGCAATCCTCGTGGGCGCGGATCAGGCGGATGGTCTCGGCGAACTTCGCCGGGTCCATGGTGCCGAGGCCGGCTTCGTCGCGCACGTGGATATGCACCACGGCGGCGCCGGCCTGCCAGCAGCGATAGGCGTCCTCGGCGATCTCCGCCGGCGTCAGCGGAATGAACTCGTTGGCGTCCTTGGGGGTCACCGCGCCGGTCAGCGCCGCCGAGATGATCGTCTTGTCCTGCGTGCTCATATCTCGTCCTGTCTTTCGTGGGTTCGCAGGACGTCGCCGGTGCCTTGGGGGCGGATCGGATGGCGGAGCCTTTCCGATCCTAAGTATTGATTGGCGACGTCACGTATTTCATCGCCATGATATGGATGCGTCTTTCTTATTTGTAATTCTTTTTGTGTATTTCGATCATGCGGCTTATGAATAATGGGCGGCAAGAATATGTATATTAACCGATAAATTTGCCCGGGGAATTGGGAAATCCGATCGGCGGACCACGCCCGCCGATCGGAATATCTTGCCTGCGTCGTTGCCTTTCCGTCAGGCGGCCGCCTTGTCGCCGACATTGCCGGGCGCGGCGCTGGAACCGCGCTGCAGGCGGTTGAGCACGATCGCCAGGAGCGCGCCGGCCACCGCCACCACGGCGAGGATGTTGACCGTCGAGACGTAGGTGCCGGTGGCGGCCAGCGCCTGCGCCGACACGAACAGCCCCACCGAGCCGCCGAACGAGCCGACGCCCATCCAGATGCCGTTCATGGTGCCGACGATGCGCGGATCGTAGGCCTCGGCGATCTTGGTCTGCAGGAGCGGCATCAGCATGCCGATACCGAGGCCGGGCAGGATCAGGAACAGGAAGAACAGCGGCTGCACGCCGTAGATGCCGGAGAACTGCAAGGCGCCGTAGGTGACCGACAGCAGCAGCGCCGCCACCAGCATGCCGCCCGGCCGGCCGCCGAGATACTTGCCGGTGATGTAGCCGCCGATGACCGGCGCGATGATCGAGGCGACCTGCATGATCGACATCAGGCTGCCGCCGGCCATCGGGCCGAGGCCGAGGCCGACCGGCGCCGCTTCGGCGAAATAGGACGGGGTGATGCCGAAGGCGGTCTGCATCAGCCAGTTGGCGGCGAAGGTGACGACGACGCCGAGCCAGGTGAAGGGCGAGGCGAGGGCGGCCCTGGCGCCGGCGCCGGCCGAGCCCTGTCCTTCCGGCGCGCCGATCATCGCCGGCTCGCGGCCGCGGGTCAGGCGGAAGATGAAGGCGCAGTAGAGCAGGGTGAGCAGCGGGATGACCGAGATGCCGGCCATCGCCGCTTTCCAGTCGCCGAAGGCGTTGAACAGCATCGGCGTCAGCACCACGCCGGCCATGGCGCCGAGCGGGATGCAGGCGCCGGTGATGCCGAGCGCCAGCGCCCGCTGCTCCATCGGGAACCAGCGGATGGCCAGCGGCACCATGCCGGCCATGCAGAAGCCGACCGTGAAGCCCTGCAGGGCGCGGATCACCGCCACGGCGGCGTAGGATTCCCCGACCCACAGCGTCAGGAACGTCGGCACGAAGGCCAGCGCCGCGCTGACGGTCACCGACAGCGCCGGCCCGTAGCGGTCGGCGAACACGCCGCCGATGAAGAAGGAGAAGGACGAGAACAGCATGAAGATCGTCATCAGCTGCACCGCCTGCGGCAGCTCGACATTGAGCCCCTTGGCGACCTCGCCCAGCAGCGGCGCATAGGCCATGGCGACGAGCTGGAAGCAGACGCCGGACAGGCACAGGGCGACCAGCACCGCCCAGCGGATTGGCGAATAGCTCGCCGGCAGGTGTTCGGTTTCCATCGTTTTCCTCCCAAGGGGACGGGTGGCGGCCTCCCAGCGGCTCCCGTCCCTCGTTTCGGGTCAATCGGATTGCGGACAGTAGGCGATCGGTCGCAGCGGCGAGCCCGAGCCGCGCTCGATCGGCAGGGCGGTGGCGACGAACAGGCACTCGCGACTGACCAGTTCGAGGTTGGCGACCGATTCCAGGATCAGGATGCCGTTCGGCAGCCAGTGCTTGCGGTGGCCGGGCATGTCGATGATGCGGCCATCGACGAGCGCGCTCTCGCAGGCGATGGTGTCGGCGCCGACCGCCGTCACGCCGCGCTCCTTGAACAGGATGGTGACCTCCTCGTTCATGCCCGGCGAGTTGGTGGCGTACCACTGGGCCAGGTTGTCGCGGCGCCAGTGGGCTTTCAGCCAGCCGAAGTTGACGAGCGCGATGTCGCCCGGCCGGACGGCGCAGCCGTGCCTCTTCTCGTAGGCCTCGATATCGTCGGTGGTCAGCACCTCGCCGGGCTGGAAGGCGCGGTCGGAGAAGTCGTAGACGACGGCGGGCGCGACGAGGGCGTCCACCGGCAGCGTGTCGACGGTGTCGTCCTTGCGGTTCTGCGCCACGTGCGACGGCGCGTCGACGTGGCAGCCGACGTGCTCGGGCATCACCACGCTCTGGCAGTAGTAGCCGTCATGCTCGTAGGTGATGGTCGGATCGATGAAGAAATGCGGGTGCGTCGGCCAGCGCGGGATGCCGCGTTCGAGCCGCGGCGCCAGATCCACGGTGCGCATGGCCTTGAGGCGGCCATAGAGGTCGTCGACCGCGTTCCGGCAACGGCAGGCCGGCCGCGGGGAATTCGGGGTACACATCTGTCGGGTTGCTCCTCGCGAGCTGCCGGGAAAGTCCGGGCGCCGGGGGAGAGCCGGCGCCCGGAGGAGGTCAGGTCCGGGCGGCGACGGCCGCCTGAGCCAGCCTTTCGCCGAGCACGTAGCTCAGCGTGATCGCCCGGCCATGGCTGAGACCGGGCGCCATCAGCGGATATTCGTTGGCGAAGAAGTTGCCCTGCATGTTGCCGACCGCGTAGAGGCCGTCGATCTTGTTGCCGTCGACGTCGAGCACCTGCATGTCGGGGTCGCAGTCGAGGCCGCCCACCGTCACCAGGATGTGCGAGCGGATCGGCACGGCGTAGAACGGCGCCTGTTCGATCGTGAACATCAGGTAGGACTCCTTGTTGAAGTCCTCGTCCTTGCCGTTCCGCGCCATCTCCGAATAGCGCTTGCAGGTCGCCACGAAGGTGTCGGCCGGCACGCCCATCTGCTGCGCCAGCTCCTCCAGCGTATCGGCGCGGCAGAGCCGGCCCTTGTCGGCATGGAAATTGAGCTGGTCGATCGGCTCGGTGATCGGGCCGTCGAAGCCGGTCTCGAAGGTGGCGTGGTCCTTCTCGTACTTGGCGTCGAACACCGCCCAGGCCTGGCGGCCCGGCTGGCGGAAGCGGCCGTTGACCAGGTTCTGGTTGGGCAGCGACTCGCTCTGGAAGCGCTTGCCGAGCCGGTTGACGTGCATGAACGACTGGTTGCCGGCCATCAGGTCGATGTGGAAGCCGGGGATGGTGTGGATCATCACCGGATGCGGCCAGTTCTGCAGCCCGGCGCCGACCCATAGCGCCTGCGCGAACACCTCGCCGCTGTTGCCGCCCTGGGGGCTGAAGGTCCGGATTTCCGGATCGTTGGCCACCGGGCACCAGGCGTCGACCATCTCCTGGTTTTCGGTGTAACCGCCGGCCGCCAGCACCACGGCGCGGGCGGCGGCGAATTTGACGTAGCGGCCGTCCTTGTCCTTGGCGACGATGCCGGTGACGCGGCCGCCGTCCTCGCGCAGAATGCGCTCGCAGGCGGTATTGTAGTGAAACTCGGCGCCGAGCTTCTTCGCCTCGCCCTCGACGAAGGTCAGGAACCCTTCCTGGGTCGGGATGTATTCGTTGCCGGTGCTGATCTTCTGGCCCTTGCCGGCGAAGATGTGCGCCGTCGGATACTGGCGGAACATGTCCGGATAGGTCTTGGCCACCGAGAAGCAGTCGACCAGCGCCACCTGCATGTCGTTGGCCCGGCAGAGGTCGATGTAGTGGTCGAACACCCGGCCGCTTTCGTGGACCCAGATGCCGACCAGCTCGGGATGCACGCGGTTGGTCGAGAAGCGCACGAGGTCGGTCAGCAGCATATCCTCGTCGATTGTGATGCCCGCTTCCTTGTGCAGCTTGGTGTTGACGGCGCCGTTGTCCATGCCGCGCGCCGACAGGCTCGGCAGCTTCTCGATGAGCGCCACCTTCAGCCCCTGTTCGGCCGCCGAATGCGCCGCGAAAATGCCGGCGCAGCCGGCTCCGACGATCACCACGTCGAAAGTGCGTGTCTCGGCGATCGCCGAGATGGCGAACGGCGCCGGCGGCGTGTCCCAGATCGGCGCGCCCTTCTGCGTTCGGCCGCGGCCGACGATATGCGGATCAACCATGTCCTTCCTCCAAGCCGATCCCTTCGGGGATCTTGTTCTGTCGCGGCGGTCCGCCGCCTGTGTTGATAAGCCGGCCGCCTCAGGCGGCGGCCCTGACGCCGGCCGCGATATCGACGTAGGCACGGTCGCAATAGGCGAGCGCATCGGCGCTAAGGCAGCAGGCGAGCGCCATCACACGGCCTATCAGAATATTGTGGGTGGCGGCGACATGGACCTCGGCCAGCTCGCAGTCGAAGCTGGCCACCGCGCCGCTCAGCACCGGCGCGCCGGTGGCGAGCGTCGTCCAGTCGGCGGCCGCGTAACGGGCGTTCATGTCCTGAAGGCCGCCGGCGAAATGGCCGGCCAGCTCGCGCTGGTCGCCGGCCAGCACGTTGACGCAGAAGCGGCGGTTCTCGGCGAACAGATGGCTCTGCGCCGAGCTCTGGCGCATGCAGACCAGGAGCGTCGGCGGCTCGTCGGATACCGAGCACATGGCCGTCGCCGTGAGGCCGCCCCGGCCGGCCGGTCCGTCGGTGGTGATGATGTTCACCGCCGCGCAGACGCGCGCCATCGCCTCGCGAAAATCCTTGTTCGATAGGTCGGCCATCGTCGATCTCCCTGCTGGCACCGGAAACCAACGCGCCGGGCGGTCACGATACGGATTTCAGATGCATTCACATTTGCCACGCTAATCAATATCCATCATTCCGAGTATTACATAATTCTTTTTTAGAATAACAGTTATATCATGAAAATATAACAACATATTAGAGATATTACTCTTGATTGTCTGCATGTAACTGGCGTTTGTTCGGACGGCATCGAAAGCATCGGCCCATTTATGCCCGGCTTTCTTGTCTCCAACAACTTGTGTGAATTGAAATGAACGACGAAGTTGTCATTGTCGGCGCCGCCAGAACGCCGATCGGATCTTTCAATGGCGCATTGGCGCAAATGCCGGCCCACAAGCTTGGCGAAATTGCCATTCGCGCCGCGCTCGACCGGGCTGGCCTCCGCCCCGAGGAGGTGGACGAAGCGATCCTCGGCCAGGTGCTGACGGCCGCCCAGGGCCAGAACCCCGCCCGCCAGGCGGCGATCGCCGCCGGCCTCCGCCACGAATCGACGGCCTACGGCGTCAACCAGGTCTGCGGCTCCGGCCTCAGGGCGGTGACGCTGGCGGCGCAGGCGATCATGGTGGGCGAGGCGGAGGTCGTGGTGGCCGGCGGCCAGGAGAGCATGAGCCTGGCTCCGCACGCCCTGCACCTGCGGACCGGCGTCAAGATGGGCGCCGCCGGCATGGTCGATACCGCCGTCGCCGACGGCCTCTGGGATGCCTTTGGCGACATTCACATGGGCATCACCGCCGAGAACATCGCCGAGAAATACGGCATCTCGCGCGCCGAGCAGGACGATTTCGCGCTGTCCTCGCAGATGAAGGCCGGCGCCGCGCTGAAATCCGGCCGCTTCGTGGGCGAGATCGTGCCGGTCAGGATCGAGACGCGCAAGGGCGCCATCACCGTCGACACCGACGAGTTCCCGCGTCCCGAATCGACGGCCGAGGGCCTCGCCCGGCTGAAGCCGGCCTTCCGCAAGGACGGCACGGTGACCGCCGGCAACGCCTCCGGCCTCAACGACGGCGCCGCCGCGCTGGTGCTGACCTCCGCCGCCCGGGCGGAGCGGCAGGGCCTGAAGCCGCTCGCCCGCATCGCCGGCTGGGGCGTCGCCGGCGTCGATCCGGCCTATATGGGCCTCGGCCCCATTCCGGCGACGCTGAAGGCGCTCGGCCGTGCCGGCTGGAGCGTCGGCGACCTCGACCTCGTCGAGGCCAACGAGGCCTTCGCCGCCCAGGCGCTGGCCGTCTGCCGCGACCTGGAGTTCGATCCGGCAAGGGTCAACGTCAACGGCGGCGCCATCGCCCTCGGCCATCCGATCGGCGCGTCCGGCGCCCGCATCCTGGTGACGCTCCTGCACGAGATGGAGAAGCGGACCGCCCGGCGCGGCCTCGCCACGCTGTGCATCGGCGGCGGCATGGGCGTCGCCCTGGCGGTCGAGGCGCTCGCCTGACGGCGACGCTGCGATCCGGCCGCCGACGCCGCAGAACCGGGCCGCCGCCGGAGGGCGGCCCGGATGCCGATTAGCCCTGACTTGCGAATATCTCGCAAAAATGGCTAGCTCGGATATTAACTGCGCCCTGCCGGAGAGGCGGAGGAAAAGCGGGGCGGGGGAAGAGACGGGAAGAGGAGGCTTCATGGAAACACGTTTGTTCCATGAATTTTTAGTGCTGACCAAGCTCTTGAACTTCAGCCGCGCCGCCGAGCAACTCGGCATGACGCAGCCGGTACTGACGCGTCACATCAAATACCTGGAGGAACAGTTCGGCGCCCAGCTCCTCGACCGCAACACCCACAAGGTGGAGCTGACCATGGCCGGCCGGCTGTTGGCCGAGGAAGCGGCCAAGATCATCTCGCAATACGAGGCGTCGTTCTCCGTCGTCCAGTCGGCGCTCGGCAAGGGCAAGCAGAAGCTCGCCATCGCCTTTCTCGGCGAGGCGACGCGGGGATTCCTGCTGAGCTTCCTGACCGAGTTCCGCCGCGGCCACGCCGCCATCGTCGTCGAGTGCAGCGACACCGAGATCGACACCATTCCGGCCGCGCTCGCCAAGCGCGCCACCGACCTGGCTTTCAGCATCCGTCCCAACCGGCAGGTCGACGACGGCTTGCAGCGCATCGCCCTGTTCAACGACCCGCTCTGCGCCGCGGTGAATCGCAACCATCCGCTGGCCGAGCGCGATTCCATCTCGATCCGCGAGATCGGCAACTGGCCGCTGATCGGCGTCAATCGCCGCGACTTCCCGCTGGCCGGCACCTGCAATTCGCATTTCGTGGAGCGCTACGGCGTCGAGTTCAAGCCGGTGATCGAATGCGCGAACCTCCAGACGTGCTGCTTCAATCTCGAGCTGCACGACAACATGGTCGTCATGCTGCCGAAGCATCGCCGTGACCTCCTGGGGCCCAATTCGGTGATGCTCGATATCGAGGAAAAGGACTGTCAATATATCGTCGAACTGGTGTGGGACCCGCAGAACCGCAATCCCAGCATCTCCACCTTCGTCGACGATCTCAGGGCCTATGCCGACACGCGCGGCTGGGGCGAAGGCATGCTGCTGTAGCCCGCGCTATCGCGAGGCGGGCGGCACCTCGGAGACGGAATGCCGCCCGCCCGCCGCCGGCCCCTCCAGCGCGAAGGAAGGGCCGGGGTCGGCGTTACTTCACTTGATCTCGTCTTCCTCGCGGCCGCCATCGATGCGCGGACGGATGATCTTGCCCTTCTTTTCGGCCGCCTTGACCAGCTCGGCCTCTTCCTTGGCCCACTGCCAGTAGTTGACCTCGTGCGGCGAGTGCTCGGTGGCGGTCACGTACATCTCGGTGGCGAACGAGCCGCGCAGTTCCTTGGCGATGTCCTCCTTCCAGGCCTGGCGCAGGATCTGCGTGGTGATGCGGCGCGTCGTGCGGGTGCCGGTGCGCATGATCAGCTCGGCGATCTCCCAGGCGCGGTCGTAGGTAGCCTCGAGGTCCGGGCAGATCTCGTTGATCATGCCGAGGGCCAGCGCCTTGCGGGCGGTGATGATCTCGCCGGTCAGCTCGGCATAGGCGTAGCGCTTGCGGCCCATCAGCTCGCGCCAGGCGATCTGGATGCCGTCGCCGGGCACCATGTTGACGCGGTAGTGCATCTCCGTCGTCCAAGCGTCCTCGGTGGCCAGCGTGATGTCGTTGAACAGCACGAGGTCGGTGTGGAAGGCGGCGCCGTTCCAGACGCCGATGGTCGGCACCTCGATGTCGAACACCTGGCCCTCGATGTCGTTGGTGCCGTCATAATACTGGAAGTCGTACATCTTCCAGGCCTCGGCCGGCGCCGAGGTGAACTCGGTGGCCGGCTGCCACACGCCGTTCTTGTCGAGGCGGCCGATGCCGCGCATGAAGTCCTTGCCGGAGCCGCCGAGGATGATCACCTCGTTCTCCGGGTCGCGGCCGGCCCAGTTGAAGAAATAGTGCAGGCCCTGGTGGGCCGGCGCGCCCCACTGCAGGCTGTCGCCGTCGGTGTGCAGGCGCGCTTCGAGGATGCCGTTCTTCCGCTTCATGGTGAAGCAGTGCTTGAGCTTGTCGGAATACTCCGCGAACGTCATGTGCGGAATGCAGCCGTAGTCCTTCTCGGCTTGGGTAGTGGTCTTGCTCCGCTCATGATCGGAGGGATAGTTCGCGCGGATCACCATGATCGGTTCCTTCCAGACAAAAATATAGCCTGTCGTCCCGCGTTCGCTGCGAGACAACAAAGGTGAAGGCGTGGAATTGCCTTGTTTCGATAGAAGTACTGTTAGTTGAGCATCACTTCTTATCGTGTGGCGAAGCTAGCAGCAGCAATCAAGTGGTAGAAATTCTTTTTGGTTCTTTTGGTTATGCCTGTTTTCTATAACCGGCTTCTCGCGCCGAAGTCCTGCGGAAGCCGCAACACGCCCTCGAATGCCGCCCGTTCGCAGACGGGGGCAGCCTCGTCATCCGCCATGATCTCGAACCGCGCCCTGCAGTCAAAGTCCGAACGAGCCGTCGCTGCCGCGGACGTAGATGGCGGCGAGCGCTTCCAGCCCCGCCTGGTCGTCGGCGTCGAACCGGCCGGGAAGAGGGCTGTCGAGGTCGAGCACGCCGACGATTTCGCCATCCCGCCAGAGCGGCAGAACCAGCTCCGACCGTGACGCCGAGTCGCACGCGATATGCCCCGGGAAGGCGTGGACATCCGGGACCAGCATGGAGCGCCCTTCGGCGACGGCGCTGCCGCATACGCCCTTGCCGACCGCGATGCGAACGCAGGCGACCTTGCCCTGAAACGGGCCGAGCACCAATTCGCCCTGCGCCCGCCGGAAATAAAAGCCGGCCCAGTTGAGATCCGGCACCGCGTCGTAAATCAGCGCCGACAGGTTCGCCGCGTTGGCGATGGCATCCCTCTCGCCGTCGATCAGGGCCCCATACTGGGCCGCCAGCTCGCGATAAAAGGCGATCTTGTCGGCGGCGTCGATCCTTCCGGCAACGAACATCGCTTATTCCATCCTCTTTTCAAGGGATTGGCAGCCAAGGCCGATGAATTCCCCGGCCGGGGCGGCCGGCATCAGGCGATCGGAACGTAGTTGCAGGTGAAGACGAATGGTTTCGGCGCCGAGGCTTTGGCGAGACGGATCGAATAGCCACGCTGTTGCAACGTCGCCGAGAGGTCGACCGCCTTGTCCACCTCGAACAGGCGGTCCTTGTGCGGCAGGCTCCAGTCCCGCACCAGCGTCAGGGCCTTTGCCTTGGCCGTAGCGGCGTCCGGGGAAACGATCAACACGTTGCGGTGCAGCTCGGTGAATTCGGTCGGGCTGTAGCCGCCGAGGTTGACGAAGAACAGCCGATCGGCCGCCGGCTCGCCGCCGTCCGCCACGAGCGAGACGTCGTAGCCCTCGGCCTGTTCCACCTCGCCCCAGCAGTCGAGATGCAGGCTTTGCGGATCGCCCCACCATTGCGATCTGAGGTCCGCGTAGCAGTCTTCCGCCGTTTCGCCGATCGAAAAACGAATGTCGTGCAATTCGACGTTGGAATTCCTGAAATTGCCGCCCACCTGGAACATGAAGAGTTTCACGGCCACCTCCTGCGTCTTGGTCATGGCCTATTGGTTCACGCGGCCATGTCAAGCCCGAACCGACGCGAGGCTCCCGACAAAAACGCCCGGAGCGGCCGTGCGCTCCGGGCGGAAAGGGTGCTCGGGCAGGCGGCGTCAGGCGGAGGCCGCCGCCATCAGGACCGTCTCGGTGACGGCGCTGTCGTCTTCGAGGCTGCGGACCGCGGCGATGCCCTTGTCCCTGAGCACGGCGTGGTAGGACCTGACCGCCTCGAGCGGCTGCATGTCGCCGTCGGCCACGGCGCGCATGTGACGGACCATGTCGAGCTGGCTCTCGGCGAGGTTGATCTTGCGGCCGAACAGCGCGACGCGGGCGCCGTATTTCTCGGCCTGGTAGAGCAGCTCGAAGGTGTCGCGCGTCGTGCCGGCGCCGCCGCCCAGCACGCCCACCACCAGTTGCGGATCGTAGGAAGCGAGCTCCTCCAGCGCCTTGGCGCCGTTGTAGGGATACTTCAGGAACTGCGGCCGGTCGACCTTGAGCACGCCCGACAGGCAGCGGGCGAGATTGTCGTTGACGAACGAGCCGATGTCGGACGGCGCGATGCCGCACTCGACGTTGGGGTTGAACACTTCGAGGAAATACTCGATGCCGTTCGCCGCCGCGTCCTCGCGGAAGTCGCGGAAGGCTTCGAGCGACTTGAGGTCGGCCTCGATGTCGTTGACGAAGGTGATGGAGTAGAGGCCGAGGTTGCCGATCTTGGCCTCGGCGATCCGCTTCAGCGACGGCGTGCGGAACGGGCGCGACGGGCCGAGCTTGCCGTAGCCGTCGGGGCGGGCGCCCCAGATGTCGGTGGTGTCGTTGGCGCGGAAGGCCGGCCGCACCGGGCTGTCCCGGAAGGCGCCGGCCTCCTGCAGCAGCTCGAGGTTGGAGCAGGACACCAGCATGATGTCGAGGAGATCCTGGCGGATCAGTTGGGTGATCATCTCCAGGAACTCGGCGCGCGTCCGGAAGCGGACGAACTTGCCGTCCTCGTCGCGCACCGGCCCGGTGCCCGGGATCGGGTTGGACATGTCGCCGTCCTTGGCGTCGGCGATGATGAAGTCGCCCTTGGCGTAGTTGCCGGCCCGGATCTTGGCGAGCTTGGCGTTCATGCGGAACATCGAATTCTCCTTGGCTGCTTGGGCTTGGGCTGCCGCCGGTTATCCGGAACGGCATCGAGGGAAAGGTTCAGCTTTCGCCGGGCTTGGCGATGCGGCGGCCGTCGGGGTCGAACAGGTGCAGCCCCGCCGGATCGACGCGCAGGCGGACGAGATCGCCGACGGCGACGGTGGGGGCGCCGACCGCCTGCAGAACCACCGGCGCGCCGTCGGTAAGCGCGATGTGGACGAGCGTCAGGCCGCCGAGATGCTCGGCGAGCGTCACGCGGCCGCCGAGAGCGCCGTCGTCGGCAATCAGCAGGGCCTCCGGACGGATGCCGACGCTCAGCTCGCCGTCCTCGCCGAGCGGCAACGGCCACGGCAGGGCGATCCTGCTGCCGTCGAGAAGGCGCGCCGCGCCGCCGCCGTCCGCCGCGCGGGCCGGCAGGATGTTCATCTGCGGCGAGCCGATGAACCGGGCGACGAACAGGTTCTGCGGCCGCTCGTAGAGGCGGACGGGCGACGCCACCTGTTCGAGCCTGCCCTTGTTGACGACGGCGATCTTGGTGGCCAGCGTCATCGCCTCCACCTGATCGTGCGTCACGTAGATCATGGTGGTGCCGAGCTTCTGGTGCAGCTCGGCGATCTCGACGCGCATCTGCATGCGCAGGGCGGCGTCGAGGTTGCTGAGCGGCTCGTCGAACAGGAACACCTTGGGGTTGCGGACGATCGCCCGGCCCATGGCGACGCGCTGGCGCTGGCCGCCGGAGAGCTGGCGGGGATAGCGGTCGAGCAGGTCGGTGAGGCCGAGAACGGCGGCGCTGGTCCTGATCTTCTCGGCCGCTTCCGCCGCCGGCACCTTGGCGAGGCGCAGCGCGAAACCCATGTTCTCCGCCACGGTCATGTGCGGATAGAGCGCATAGTTCTGGAACACCATGGCGATGTCGCGGTGCTTGGGCGGCACGTCGTTCATCACCTCGCCGTCGATCAGCACCTCGCCGCGGCTGATGGTCTCCAGGCCGGCGATCATCCGCAGCAGGGTGGACTTGCCGCAGCCCGACGGCCCGACCAGGACGACGAAGGCGCCGTCCTCGATCTCGAGGTCGATGTCGTGGATCGCCTCGAACGCGCCGTAGGCCTTGGTGATCGACTTGAGAAAAACGGGTGCCATCACGGTCTCCGCGGGTCTGTATCGGCGATCGCGCCGGCCGGCAGCCCGACCGGGCCGACAATCGGCCTGTGACGGGTGTTGGAGTGGACGAGCAGGCAGCCGGCGGTGAAGCTGTCCCCGAGGCCGACGGTGGAGGCGGGCCGTTCGAGATAGGGCGCGGCGACGCAGGCAACCCGGCGGCCGTCCGGCAACGACGACAGCGGCGGCACCGGCAGCGGGCCGAAGCTCGCCCGGCGCGGCACGCGGGGATGCGACGACGGCCGGCCGGCCTCGGCGCGGGCGGCGGCGAGCAGACAGCCCATGGCGAGGGCGTCCAGCTCCACCCCGGCGTCGCCGCGGGTGACGGCAAGCGCCCAGCCGTCGGCATGCACGACGAGGCGGTCGACGCCGAGCCGGCGCGACAGCTCGTCCGCCTGCGCCAGCGGATCGTCGCCCGGCACCAGGCCGCGCAGCTCGTTCTGGTTGAGGCCGATCGACGTCACTTCGGGTGCCAGGCCGGCCAGCGTGGCGCCGAGCGTTCCCGGCCAGGGATAGTCGCCGAGCTCGAGGTGGACGATCGACAGGCCGGCGCGGCGCCAGGCCCGCGCCGCCGCCGCCAGACGGGCGAGCGCCGGCGGCAGGTCGGCGAGCGGAACGGCATTCGGCGACGACAGCAGGCCGACGCGGAGCTGCGGCCCATGCGCCGCGACCCAGCGGTCGAACATCGCGTCCTCCTGCAAGGCCTCGTCGGCGAAGCGGACGATGACGCGGGTCGAGCGCTCCGGCACCAAGCCGGGCAGCGGCCGGCCGGCGGTATACTCGACGATGTAGTGCGCCGGCCCGGAGCGGCGCGCCGGCCGGCGATGGCGTGGCGAGCCGAGCGTCGCCCCGCTTTCGGCCAGCCCGATGCCGGCGTGCAGCGCGGCGAGCTCCTCGGGACCGGCTTCTCCAAGGGCAAGAAGGGACGGCGCGCCGATGGCGGCCAGCGTCCAGGCGGCCTGCGCCGAGGTGCCGCCGATCGCCATGCCGTCCGGCAGCGTATGCGGATCGAGGAAGGCGGCGCCGTCCGGCCAGTCGTCCACCAGCAGTTCGCCGCCGCGTCCGGCCCTGGCGCGCGCCATCAGCTCGGCGAACAGGCGGCGGGCGCCGGCCTCCGGACGCTCGGCCAGCGCCGGTGCCACGGTGTGCAGATCGATGCGCCGGTCGAGGCAGGCGGCGAAGCCGGTGACGAGCGTCGTCGCGGCGGTGACGAGGGCCGGCAGTTCGGCGGCGAGCCGGTCGTAGGCGCCGGCCCAGTCGATCGGCGTGACGGCAATGGTCGGGGCGCTGTTCATCGTCGTCATTCCTTGACCGCGCCCTGCGTCAGCCCCTGGATGATCCAACGCTGGAAGGCGAGCACCAGCAGGACCAGCGGCAGCGTCACCACCACCGAGGCGGCGGCGAGATCGCCCCAGGGGACGTAGTAGAGGTTGGTGAAGTTGGCGATGCCGACGGGAATGGTCTGGCGCTCGACGCCCGAGGTGAAGGCGAGCGCGAACATGAATTCGTTCCAGGCCATGATGAAGGCGAGCAGGCCGGTGGTGACGAAACCGGGCAGCGACATCGGCAGGATGATCGAGACCATCAGGCGCAGCGGCCCGGCGCCGTCGATGATGGCGGCCTCGTCGATCTCGCGGGGGATGGTCTGGAAGTAGCCGAACAGCACCCAGATCACCAGCGGCAGGCCGAGCGACAGGTAGATGAGGACGAGAATGGTGTAGGTGTTCATCAGCCCGAGCGCCGACGCGGCGAGGTAGAGCGGCGCGACGATGGCGATCTGCGGGAACATCGACACCGACAGGATCAGCGCCAGGATGCCGAAGTGGTAGTAGACGCGCAGCCGGGCCAGCGCGAAGGCGGCGGCGGCGCCGATCGCCAGGCAGAACAGCGTGGTGAGCCCCGCCACGATGGCCGAGTTGACGATGTAGAGGTGGAATTCCTTCTCGACGAAGATGTTGCGGAAATGCTCGAGGGTGCCGGGCCACGGCAGGAAGCTCGGCGTCGGCGACGACAGCAGCCGGTCTTCCTGGAAGGAGGTGGAGAGCTGCCAGAGGAAGGGCGCCACCGACCAGACGACGATCAGGGCCGAGGCCAGGTAGAGCGCGATCCGGGTGATCAGCAGTTGGGCGCGCCAAGAGGACGGCATCCTTTCCTCCTCAGCCGTTGTCGCGCCGCATGCGGCGAACGATGAAAAGACCGAAGCCGAGGGCGATGACCGCCTCGGTGATGAACATGGCCGCCGACAGCGCGCTGCCGTAGCCGAAATCGAGCCCCGAGAAGAGCACCTTGTAGGAGAGCGTCGACAGCACCTCGGTGGAATCGGCCGGGCCGCCGCCCGTCAGCACGTAGACGAGGTCGAAGATGCGGAAGGCGTCGAGGGCGCGGAACATGCCGGCGATCAGCAGCGTCGTGAACAGCAGCGGCAGGCGGATCGACCAGAACGACTGCCAGGGCCCGGCGCCGTCGATGCGGGCGGCCTCGACCAGCGAATGCGGCACCGTCTGCAGGCCGGCGAGCAGCAGCAGCGCCATGAAGGGTGTCGTCTTCCAGACGTCGGCGATGATGATGGTGAGGAGCGCCGTCCGGCTGTCGCCATACCAGTTGACGTAGCCGTCGATCAGGCCGGCCTGCATCAGCAGCCAGTTGACCACGCCATGCTGGCCGTCGAACAGCCAGCCGAACATCTTCGAGGTCACCACGGTGGGGATGGCCCAGGGCACCAGCATCGCCGCCCGCACCCAGCCCCGTCCCCTGAAGGTCTCGTAGAGAACCACCGCCATGGCCATGCCGAGCAGCGTCTCGAGAAGCGTCGAGGCGGCGGTGAACAGCATGGTGTGCTGCCAGGCCGACCAGAACTGCGGGTCGCCCGTCAGGCGGAGGTAATTGGCAAGACCGACGAATTCGTCTTCCTGGGTCGACAGCATGGTATTGCGCAGGGAAAGGCGCATGCCGTCGAGGACGGGATAGACGGAGACGGTGGCGAGGGTGACGACCGCGGGCAGGAGGAAGAGCAGAGGCGCCCACCTTTCGGCGCGGCTCCTCCGCCCCAGCCGCTTGCTCCGCCGGCTGCCGGCCGCAAGGCCGGCGGACGGAAGCGCTGTCATGTGCCGACGATGCCCTCGAGCCGGGTCTTGGCTTCCTTGAGGGCGTCGGCGACGTTGCCGTTGGTGACCGCCTTGGAGACGGCCGATTGCAGCGCCAGCGAGACTTGCGAATATTTCGGCGTCACCGGACGCGCCGTGGCGCCGACGAACACCGGCTTCAGCGTCTGCATGAACGGCTGGGCCTTGCCGAGCTCGGCGCTGTCGAACACGGCCGGCCGGCTCGGGGCGAGGCCGAGCTCGGTGGCGAACAGCAGTTGCGTCTCCGGGCTCGACAGCCACTTCAGGAACTCGACGGAGGCGTCGCGGTTCTTGGTCGAGGCGTTGACGCCATACTGGTAGCCGCCGAGGCAGGCGGCGCTCTTGCCGCCCTCGAAGTGCGGCAGCGGCGCCACGCCGACCTTGTCGACCACCGAGGACGCCGCCTTGTCCTGGCAGATGGAATAGACGTAGGACCAGTTGCGCAGGAAGGCGACGTCGCCGCCGGTGAACGGCGTGCGCGACGGCTCCTCGTCCCAACTGCGGACGTCCGGCGGGCTGATTTTGTATTTCTCGATGGTGTCGTACATGAACTGCACGGCCTCGACCGCCGCGTCGTCGGCGATGTGCACCGTCTTGCCGTCGTCGCCGAGGATGCTGCCGCCGTTGGAGGTCACGAACTCCACGAGGTCGCAGATCAGCACCTCGGCCTGCTTGGCCTGCCAGGAGAAGCCGATCTTCACCTTGCCGGCCTTGACGAGGTCGGTCGCCGCGGCGACCAACTGCTCCCAGGTCTCCGGCGGGGAGGAGACGAGATCCTTGCGGTAGTAGAGCATGCCGCTGTCGACGTACCAGGGCAGGGCCGTCAGCTTGCCCTGCCACTTGCAGGCGGCCAGCACGCCGGGGAAGTAGGCGCCGGCTTCGTCGGCGGTGACATACTCGTCGAGCGGCAGGGCCCAGCCGGCGCCGGCGAACTCGGCGATCCACACGACGTCCTGGGTGAAGACGTCGGGCGAGCCGTCCTTCTTGGCCAGGCGCTGCACCAGCCCCTGGTGGACCTCGGTGGAGGCGCTCGGCGGCGGCAACTCGTCGTAACGAACGAGGATGCGGCTCTGCGACTGGTTGAAGACATCCACCATCTCGGCGACGGTGCGCTTGCCGAAGAACTTGGCGCTGGCGAAGGTGATGTTGGTGCGGTCCGCGGCGGAGGCGACCGAAGCGAGCTTCAGGATCGCCGGCGCGGCCAGCACGCCGCCCGTGGTGATGCCCGCCACTTTCAGGAACTGACGGCGCCCGACAGCCGCAGGCTTGCCGACATGATCGTCATTGTCAGTCATGCGTTCTCTCCCGTACGCTCGCGGGTTTCGTCCGATCGGCGAAACTTCTCTCATGAGCGGGCCGATAAAAGCTGCATAAAGTCGAACTGTCAAGCAAAAAACAGCATAATAAAATACGACATGATGCGACTTTGTGCCGCTTTGTGACGCAAAACCCGGTATGCTAGGTTGCCGGCAAATCCGGATGTTTGTAGGGACAGGCCAAGCGACGATGACCACAGAGGACCTGGAGAAAACCGGTTCGGACGCGACGCTGCCGGCGCGACGGCGGGCCGATATCCTGCGTCTCGCCCAGCAGTTGGGGCAGATTACCGTGACGGACATGAGCGCGCGCTTCGACGTTTCGCTCGACACCATCCGGCGGGATCTCGACATCCTGGCCGAACAGGGTCTGGTCAGCCGCATCCATGGCGGCGCGCTTCCCGCCTCCAGCATGGCGACGGCCGATACGCCCTTCGATCTCCGCATGAAGTCGCATCATGCGGCAAAAACACGCATCGGTCAGGCCGCGGCGGCGTTGATCGCCGACGGCGAGACGCTGCTGGTCAACGGCGGCACCACCACCATCGCCTTCGCCGCTGCGCTCGACACGCGGCGCCGCCTGACCATCGTCACCAACAATCTCGGGCTGCCGCCGGTCGTGCCGCCGGCCGCCATCCTCAACCTCTACCTGCTGGGCGGCGAAATCCGCAGCGGCGCCCAGGTGACGCTCGGCCCGATCGGCTTCGTCGGCACCGGCGCCATCACCGCCGACACCGCGGTCATCGGCGTCGGCGGCGTCGACGCTGCCGGCTTCTGGACCAGCCATCTCTCCGAAGCCACCATGATGGCGGCGATGATCGAGGCGGCGCGGCGGACAATCATTCTGGCCGACAGCCGCAAGTTCGGGCGCCACGCCTTCGCCAAGGTCGCCTCGCTCGAGCGCGTCTTCGCGCTGGTCACCGACGCGCCGCCGCCGCCCGACATCCAGGCGGCGCTCGAGGCGGCCGGCACGCTGCTGATCGTCGTGCCGGACGACGGCGAGGCGGGCGCCGGCTGATCGGGCGGTCACCCTGCCTCGACCTTGACGGCGCCGGTCATGATGGCCACCACGTCGGCCATGGTGTGGGTCTTCGGCGAGACGACCGCCGCCCGCCGGCCGAGACGCATGATGAAGATGCGGTCGGCGAGCTCGAACACGTTCGGCATGTTGTGGCTGATCAGCACCACCGGCAGGCCGCGGTCGCGGATGTTGCGGATGAGCTCCAGCACCTGGCCGGTTTCCCGTACCCCCAGCGCGGCGGTCGGCTCGTCCATGATGACGAGCTTGCGGGCGAACACCGCCGCCCGCGCCACGGCGACGCCCTGACGCTGGCCGCCGGACAGGTTTTCGACGCGGCTGGCGATCGACGGCAGGCGGAACTTCAGCTCGGCCATCGCCCTTTCGGCCTCCTCGCGCATGCGCCGCTTGTCGAGGCGGCGGAAGACGCTGCCGAGAAGGCCGAGCGACAGCAGCTCGCGCCCCAGGAACAGGTTGCTGGGGATGTCGAGGGCCGGCGCCACGGCGAGATCCTGGTAGACCGCCTCGATGCCGCGATGGCGGGCGTCGAGCGGTCCCTTGAAATGCACCGGCTGGCCGTCGAGCAGGATCTCGCCGCTGTCCGGCACCACCGCGCCGGTCAGCGTCTTGATCAGCGTCGACTTGCCGGCGCCGTTGTCGCCGACCACGGCCAGGATCTCGCCGGCGCGCAGCTCGAAATCGACGCCATCGAGGGCAACGACGTGGCCGTAGCTTTTGACGAGGTTGCGGGCCTCCAGCACGTTGCGGCCGGGATCGGCGCCGCGGGTCTCCGGCGTGGCGGTGAGCGTCGACATCAGCGCCTCCTGCGGGAAAGCTGGTCGAAGGCGACGGCGACGATCACCAGGATGCCGGTGACGAGGTCCTGCCAGAGCGGATCGATGCCGGCCAGCGTCAGGCCGTTGCGCAGAACGCCGACGATCAGCGCGCCGATCAGCGTGCCGACCAGGCCGCCACGTCCGCCGAACAGGCTGGTGCCGCCGATCACCACGGCGGTGATCGAATCGAGGTTGGCCGTCTGGAGCGCATTGGGATCGGCGTTCGGAATGCGGCCGAGGGCGAGCCAGGCGGTGATGCCGTAGATGAGGCCGGCCAGCGCATAGACCTGTAGGAGGTGCAGCCGGACCGGAATGCCGACGAGGCGCGCCGCCTCGGGATTGTTGCCGATGGCGTAGACGTGGCGTCCCCAGCGCGTCTCGTTGAGCAGGTACCAGACGACGGCGTAGAGCAGCAGCATGGCGAGGACGCCATAGGTGAGGACGAAGCTGCCGACGCGGAAGGTGTTGCCGGTCAGGCCGAGAAAATCGTCCTGCACCGGGAAGGCGCCGCCCTTGGAGATGAGGCGCAACGCCGCCGTCAGGATGCCGAGCGTGCCGAGGGTGACGATGAAGGGCGGCAGGTCGAGCCGGCTCACCAGCGCGCCGGCGACGAGGCCGGACAGCGTGCACAGGATCACCGCGAATAGCATCGACAGCATCGGGTCGTAGCCGAGGTTGACCAGCTTTCCGGCGACGATGGTGCCGAGCACGCAGACGGCGCCGACGGCGAGGTCGATGCCGGCGGTCAGGATCACCAGCGTCTGGCCGATGGCCAGCGTGCCCACCACGATGGTCTGCTGCAATATGATTGAAAGGTTGTGCGGGGCGAGAAAGCGCGGATTGGTGATCGCGAACACCAGGCAGAACGCCAGGAGAACCAGGACCGGCCCGATCGCCGGGATGGCCTTGGTTCGCGAAAGCAGCCCGGCATCGGGATCCGGGGCGGACGGGGTTGCGCTGCTCATCGGGACCTCGCAACTGACGTGGGGTGAGGACGGGCCGGCGGAGGTATGACGTTCCGCCGGCCCGTTCGGGCGTCAGCCGGTCGGCCCAGCGGGCGACCGGGATGATGCCATGCGTCCGCCGGCCTCAGCCAGCGGCGGTCAGTCGCCCCAGCAGTTCTGGAGGCCCCACTCGCTGTCCTTGGAGTCGAGGCCCGGCATCGGCTTGTCGGTGATGAGGTAGGAGCCGGTATCGACGAAGCCGGACGGCTTCTTGCCGCTCGCCGCATACTCGGCCACCGCGTCGACGCCCATCGACGCCATCTTGTAGGGGAACTGCATCACCGTCGCGGCGATGATCCCGGCCTTGACGTTGCGCACGCCGGCGCAGCCGCCGTCGATCGAGGTCAGGATGACGTCGTTTTCCTTGCCGAACGACTTCAGCGCCGCGTAGCCGCCGGCCGCCGCCGGCTCGTTGATCGTATAGACGACGTTGATGTCGCCGTTCTTGGAGAGAAGGTTCTCCATGCCGATCTGGCCCTTGTCCTGGGCGCCGTTGGTGATGGCGGCGCCGGCAATGGCCGGATCGCCCTCGGCGATGCCGAAGCCCTTCAGGAAGCCGTCGTGGCGGAAGGTGTCGACCGTGCCGCCGGGCGTGCCGTCGAGCATGGCGATCACCGGCTTCTTGTCGCCGAGCGCCGCCTTGGCATAGGCGCCCTGCTGGACGCCAGCCTGGAAATTGTCCGTCGCGAAGGTGGCGTCGACGGCATCGGCCGGATCGGTGGCCGTGTCGAGCGCGATCACCAGCACGCCGGCGTCGCGCGCCTTCTTGATGACGTTGAGCATGCCCGAGGAGTTGTTGGGCGTCACCAGGATGCCCTTGGCGCCGGCCGAGATCAGGTCCTCGATGGCCGCCACCTGGCCTTCATTGTCGCCGTCGAACTTGCCGGCGCGGGCGATCAGCGTCAGTCCCTTGGCTTTGGCCTCCGCCTCGGCCGCCTGGCGCATCTTGACGAAGAAGGGATTGACCTCGGTCTTGGTCACCAGGCCGACAATGGCGCCTTCCTGAGCATAGGAAACACCGGTCGCCCCGACGAGGCCGAAGGCGAGGGCGAAGACCGCGCAGCTTATCGCTAGCTGCGAGGACGCGTGACGAGACCTGTCGCGATGAGAAGTCTGCATACTTTCCTCCCGGTTGTTGTCTGGAGCCGTTTCCTCTTCCGGCTCCGTGGCCCTTTCCTCCGAGGCCATCTCGATTTGACAGCAATTATGTATGAAGTCAAACATAAACAATATATATTTGTATATTTTTATCCAAAAGTAGCTTTCGACTGAGTGGTATTGTTCGTCGCCGTTTCCCCGGCCTGCGGCACCTCTTCGCCGGGGCCGGCAATCTCGCCCGTCAAGGAACCGATGCAGCGCATCGCCGCGCGAACCGGCGCGAGGCTGGAGAGGTCGCAATAGGCGGAGAACAGCGATTGATAGCGCGCCGACCGCGCCGCATCGGGGCGGAATTGCCGCCGCGACCGAGCGCCGAAGCGCTCGGCGCCCGCCTTGAAGTCGGCAACGACGCCCGCCGCGACGGCGCCGTGGATGGCGGCGCCCGTCGCCGTGGCGTGGGCGATCTCCGGCAGCTCGATCTCCCGGCCGAGGATGTCGGCCATGATCGCCACCAGCAGGGGATTGGCTTCGGCGAGGCCGGAGGTCATCACCACCCGCCGCGTGTCGAGGCCGCCGGCGGTGGCCAATTCGAGAATCCGGCGCGTTCCGTAGCAGAGGGCCTCCATCAGCGCCCGGTAGATGCCGGCGGCGGTGGTGTCGAGGCCGAAACCCATCAGCAGCCCCGACAGGCGCGAATCCGCGTGGGGAACGCGGTTGCCGTTCCACCAGTCGAGCCCGACGAGGTGATTGTCGCCGGGGGCGAGCTTTGCCGCCTCGGCGTTGTAGGCGGCAAAGCTCGCCGCCAGATCCGGACCGCGCGGAAAGGTGCGGGCGAACCAGGCAAGCACGTCGCCGAAGGCCGCTTGCCCCGCCTCGAAGAGCCACAGGTCCGGCAGGGAGCCGCCATGCGCCACGCCCTCGAGACCCTCGGGTAGAGGCCGGCGGCGTTCGGCGAGAAACATATAGGCGGCCGAGGTACCGAGCGCCCCGACCATGGTGCCGTCCTCGACGGCGCCGACGGCCGGCAGCACCGCGTGCGAGTCGATGATCGCCACCGCCACGGTGGCCGGCCCCTTGATGCCGGTGCGCCGCCGCCAGTCTTCGGTGAGTTCGCCGGCCGGGCTGCCGGCCGGCAGCGGCAGGGCAAGGCGGCTTTCGATGCCGGGCACTACGCCCGCGGGATAGCCTTCGATCGTGGAATATTGCGCCTTGTAGGCGGCGAAGCCGAGATTGCGCACCTCGTGGCCGGTGAGCTGCATGACCATCCAGTCGCCGGCTTCGATGAAGCGGTCGGCCGCCGCCCAGACCGCCGGCGCCTCGGCCGCCACCTGCGCCGCCTTGGCGAGCAGCCATTCGCCGGAAAGCCGCCCGCCGAAATCGTCGAGAAAGGCGCCGCCCGCTGCGTTGATCGCGTCGGCATAGCGTTGGGCGCTGTGCTTCCAGAGCTTGACATAGGCGTGCGGCTCGCCGGGCATCGGCGCCGACAGCGGCGTGCCGTCCGCCGTCGCCGGCAGCGGCGACGAGGCGGTGAAGTCGAGGCCGATCGCCAGAATATGGCGATCCCGCCCGAGATGGATCAGCACTTCCTCGGCGGCGGCGAGATAGTCCCGGGCGTCCTGCAGGGCGAAGCCGGACGGCAAGGGCGTGCCATCGGCCAGCGATCCGCTCATCACGCCGTGGCGGTAGGGCGACGCATGGTGATCGACCGCCACGCCCGATCCGGCGTCGATCAGCACGCCGCGCACCGACAGCGTGCCGAAATCGAGGCCGATGAGATAACGCCCGCTCATGCCGCCGCTCCCCCCGATCGACGCCGGCGCTCGGCCCGTCGCTGCAAAAGGCCGTGGCGGCATGGGCACCCGCCGCAGCCCCTTCGCTTCTACAGAGGCTTGATGTAATCAAAAGTCAATGCAATTTTGTATATTTTTATACATAATTGATGGCGCGAATAACCCTTGGCGCTTTATCCGAACGCGTTTATTGGCTACATCTGGCGTAGCAGGAGAGCGTCCGATGCCTACCAGAGACAGTGCCGGCGACAACGCGGCGCTGACCAATGCCAGCGACATCTTTTCCCTGATCGCCACCGGCGCGGCCGTCTCGCGTTCGGCGCTGCTCGAGAGGTCGGGGCTGTCGCGGGTAACGGTGACCCAGCGGCTGAACGCGCTGATCGCCGCCGATCTGGTCGAGGAAGCGGCGAAGACGCTGCCGAGCGGCGGCCGTCCCACCCGTGTGCTGGCCGTCAACCGGCGGGTGGGCCATGTGCTGGTGGCCAATATCGGCGAAGCCCATCTCCACCTGGCGCTGATGTCGCCGGAACCGGCGGTGATCGCCCAGAGCACGCTGCGCTACGAGGTGGCGGAAGGGCCGGCGGCGACGCTCGACAGGATCGCCGACGGATTCCGCCGCCTGCTGTCCGACACGGACGGCGGCGACGGCATGCTGCTCGGCATCGGGCTGAGCCTGCCGGCGCCGGTCGACTACAAGCGCGGCCGCGTCGTCGGGCCGTCGATCATGCGCGGCTGGGACGACGTCGACATCATCGGCCCGATGGTCGGGCATTTCGGCGTGCCGGTCTACGTCGACAACGACGTCAACCTGATGACCCTCTATGAGTATCGCCGGCATTTCCACCTCGCCGACGACATGCTGTTCATCAAGGTGGGCACCGGCATCGGCGCCGGCTTCATCGCCGACGGCAAGATCTTCCGCGGCGCCCACGGCGCCTCTGGCGATATCGGCCACATCCAGTTCGACTCCGACGATCCGCCGCTGTGCCGCTGCGGCAAGCTCGGCTGCGTCGAAGCGCGCGCCGCCGGCTGGGCCATCGCCCGCGACCTGCGCGCCCACGGCTTCAAGGCGGACAACGCCCGCGACGTGATAGCCCTCGTCGAGGAGCAGGTTCCCGAGGCGATCATGATGCTGCGCAAGGCCGGCCGCGTCATCGGCGAGGTGATGGCCGATGTCGTCAGCATCCTCAATCCCGGCCTGATCGTCGTCGGCGGAACGCTGGCGCGCGGCGGCGACTTCCTGCTGTCCGGCATCCGCGAGCTGGTCTATCAGCGCTGCCTGCCGCTGGCGACGCGGGAACTCAATATCGTTCTCGCTCCGCCGCAGGCCGACATCGCCTTGTTCGGCGCCGGCCAACTGGTGGTCGACAACGTCTTTTCGCCGGCCGGAGCCGCCAATCTGCTCAATCGCATGGTCTCGACCGCGGTTCGGCCGGATCGCCCGGAGCGGGCCAGACGTCGGATGGGGCGGGCGGGCTGAGGCTTCCAGAACGCCGTGCGTTGGGCAGCTAGGGCGCAGAAAATGCGATTGCCATGCATTCGCATCAGGAGCCCTACAGATGGTCATGGGCCCGATAAATGTTACACGTAGCGGGGCCGCCTTGTCGCCCTGCCATAATCATGATAATGAAACTCATGTTTATAGACGTGGATTTCAAGGCGTTCGACGACGGATTTGGTTGTGCCTACCCGGCGGGCAGACCCGGACGGCTGGCCATCTGACGTCTCGTGTCGCCTTCTCGTGCGAAGGGACATCCTTCGCTGACTGGAAACGGCTCGAAAGTGACCTACCAGCATTCGATGATTTGCCACACCGAAGGCATCCAGCCGATCGCGCCGGTCAAGTGGCGCGGTCTCGACGGCCTCATGAGCGTGTTCTGGGACGCCGAAGGGCAAGCGGGAGCGGGGGCTTATTACCTGTCTCCGGATCCGCGCATGGTGATCTTCTTCAATGACGTGTCACGCCAGATCAGCATGTCGAACCGGGGCGACGACTTCGGACGATACGATCGCCCGATGACCAGGGCGCTGTATGTGCCGGCCGGCGTTCCCCTGTGGACGAGATTCAACGCCTGGCACCGCTTTTCGCATCTCGACCTGCATCTGCACCAGGACCGGCTGTTGCGCCTGTTGTCGCCTTCGGTCGGCGGCTCGGCCGCCCGGTCGATCCTGCGCTGTCCGGTGGAAATTCAGGACGTCGGACCGATCGAAACGCTGGCCGGCCTGCTCGTCGAGGAGGTTTCCAACCCCTCGAAACACGCGATTTACGCCGAGAGTCTGGTCGCCAGCATCGTGACGGCTCTGCTCGACATTCCCGAGCGACCGCCCGAGCAACCCAACGCGCGGCTGACCCAGGCGCAGATGAACAGGCTGGCCGCGACGATCAGGGCAAACGGCGACCGCCGCATGACGGTCGGCGAGATGGCGGCCGCGGTCGGCCTGTCGGAGAGCTGGTTCGCCACCGTGTTCAAGCAGACGACCGGCCAGACGCCGCTTCAGTGGCAGCTCGGGCGGCGGATCGAGCAGGCGCAGGCGCTTCTGGCCGAAAGCAGCCTCAGCCTGGTGGATATCGCGGCGCAGCTCGGCTTTTCCGATCAGGCCCACCTGACCAAGGTGTTTCGCCAGATCGTCGGCGAAACGCCCGCCGCCTGGCGGCGTTCGCGCCTCAACGCCCTCATCGCGACCTGATTCCCGCCCGGATCGGCTCCGGGCGGGCTTTGCTGTCTCACCAGGTCTGCCGCAGGGTCGCCATGATCGACCGGCCGGGATTGTACCAGTCCGCTCCATAGCCGCCGTAGGCGACGTGCTTTTCGTCGAACAGATTGCTGACGTTGAGCTGGAACGTCGTGTTTTCCTGGATCTTGTAGGTAAAAGAAGCATCGAAGACGACGGCGCTATCCGATTTCTTGGCATTCGCGTCGGTGAAGTAATACGAGCCCATATAGCGTGCGCCGAGTCCGAAGGTCATGTCTCCGCGCGAACCATCGCCTTCCAGCGTATAGGTGCCCCAGAGCGAAGCGAGGTGTTCCGGCACTAGGCCGAGACGGTTGCCCTCGTTCGTGCCGGCATTTTCTACAATCTCGGAGTCGATATAGCTATAGGCCGCGATCAGGTTGATATTGTCCGTCACTTCGGCCTTGGCCTCAAGATCGATACCTCGGTGCCGAATCTTGCCGACTGTCGATTGTGTGTAAGTGACGGGATCGGTGACCGTGATGTTTTCCTTCGTCAGATCGTAGATGGCTGCGCTGAACAGAGCCGGGAAAGCATCCGGCCGGTATTTGATCCCAACTTCATACTGTTTGCCGGTCTCGGGTTCAGTACCTACCGACGGCGGAGCGACGGATTCGGCATAGCTTGCATAGGCCGCAAGTTCCCCGGTGATTTTGTAGGTCAGGCCGAAGCGTTTGGTAAATTCGCTGAGCGAATCTTCACCGCTGGACGCTCCGGTATAGGCATTGAGGCCTTCCGTCTCGATATCAAGCCAGTCATTGCGCAGGCCGACGGTCGCAGTCAACTTGTCGAAGACGGTCAGATCCTGCTGGAGGTAGATTGCCTTGGTCTTCTGGTCGTTCTTCGTGCTTGAGTAGAACGGAACTGAATCGGGCGCGCCGGAATAGACTGGGTTCTCCCAGTCGATGCCGGGCGCGACACCGTAATCGGTTGTGCTATCAGATTTGAACTTGTTGTATTCGAGACCGACGAGCGTGCGGCTATTCATATTGTTGAAACGCGTCTCGTAGAGCAGATGCGAATCGACGATGAACTGCTCGCTGGAGCCATCATTGCCGTAATAATAGCGGTCCGCTATGGTATCACCGTTTGCGAGCGCATTCGGCTCATAAATATAGGCATAGCCGAAATTGGTATGCGTTTTGCTGTAGCGGGCATTCGTATTGAAGGTCAGGCCATTGCCGAAAGCATGATCGAGCATAATGCTCACCGAGTCCCGGTCGATGTCGCGATAGTTATAGTCGGGTTCACCGAAGAAGCGGTCTCTGGAGAAATCAGAGCCCTCCGGGTGGCCGCCGCTGCCAGGCGTTCCGTCCTTGTCCAGATGATCGAAGACGACCGACACGCTGGTCGCGTCGGTGGGGCGCCAAGTTAGGCCACCCATGATGAAGTTTTCATCATCCTGGGAATAATCATATTCGGCATTCGACCGCTGGAGCTTGCCGGTCAGGCGATATGAGAGCGTGTCGTCTTCGGTGATGTTGTCGCCAAAATCGAAACCCGCCTCCTTGTGCGAGAACGATCCTCCGGTGCCATAAACCTCGCCGAAACGCTCGCTCTTCGGCCTCTTGGTAACATAGTTGACCGACCCACCAGGATCGGAAACCCCAAAGCCGGTGGAACTGGCGCCCTTCAGAACCTCGACGCGCTCGAAGGCATATGGCTCCTCCCGAAGCCCGCCGAAGGGGGAGCCGATGACCAGACCGTCGCGATAGGTATAGGTATCGAAGCCGCGGATCTGGAAATAGTCGAACCGGTCGTCGGAACCGTAATAGTCAGTGCTCACGCCGGCGGTATATTGCAGGACCTGTTCGACACTGTCGGCGCCACGCTCCTGGATCTCCTTGGCGGTGATGACGGAGACCGCGGCGGGCGTTTCCAGGATATCCGTCGGCATCTTGCCGCCGCTGGTGGTCTTGGTGGCGACGATCGTCTTGGAGTCGTCGCCGCTGCCGGCTCCCTCGACGGTGATGGTCTCCAGGACCGTGGCGTCGTCGGCGGTCTTCGCCGTATCGTTCTCCTGCGCCCTCAGGGAAACGGGCGTCACGGCCATGAGCGCCGAGCACCCCAGCAGGACCGCCGTCCGACAGCGCAACGGGCTCTTCTGTCTGGTATTTCCGGCTGTTGTCGCAGTGTCCATGTTGGGGTCCCCGAGGTTGAGTTTCTCTTGCCGGAAGCCGGCTGAGGGGCGTCGACCCGACCGAAAAAGGCTACTGATGACAGCATCCCGCCGGCCATTCGATCGTGCGCCGCCCTTGCCGCGCCATCGACGGCCGGGGTCGCCCAACACCCCCGTCAGCCTCATCTAACTTGATGGTTTTTCTCTGGTATTGTAGCTTTTTCCGTTTTTGTAGGATTCCCCGGAAACTTCCGTCCGCACCGTCTCTGAGCGGCGAAACGCGCTTGACCTCGGCATATGAAGCTGAAAACTGATGTCAACTTAGAGCCTGCCCCGAAACTCTACTGGGTTGGACATCTGGCTTCGCTTTCTGCGCTTCCGGTGCTCACGAACCTCAAGTTCGCTCCGCTCCGGTTCTCGAAACCATCGCCATCTGCCGCAACCCAGCGAATTTCGAGTCAGGCTCTTAAACCGACCCAAACCGCCACGGAGTGGACGGATGCCGCGCTTCCTCCTGCCGTTCGTCGCCATCTTGCTGCCGATGCTGGCTTTCGGCGCCGCCCATGCCGGGGAGGGCGCCGCCTATCCCATCACCATCAGGCATGCGCTCGGCACGACGGTGATTCCCGCCAAGCCTCAACGGGTGGCGACGGTCGCCTGGGCCAACCACGAGGTGCCGCTAGCCCTCGGCATCGTGCCCGTCGGCTTCGCCGCCGCCAACTTCGGCGACGACGACGGCGATGGCCTGCTGCCCTGGGTGGCCGAGAAACTGGCGGCGCTGCACGCCGACAAGCCGGTTCTGTTCGACGAGGGCGACGGCATCGACTTCGAGGCGGTCGCCGCCACCGAGCCCGACGTGATCCTCGCCGCCTATTCCGGCCTCAGCCGCTCGGACTACGACACGCTGAGCCGCATCGCCCCGGTGGTCGCCTATCCCGAGGCGCCCTGGTCGACCGACTGGCGCGACATGATCCGCCTGAACAGCGCCGGGCTCGGCATGGCCGAGGAGGGCGACCGGCTGATCGCCGGCATCGAGGCGGAAATCGCCGCGGAGGTGAAGCGGTATCCCGAGATCGACGGCAGATCGGCGATGTTCGTCACCCATCTCGACGCCAGCGATCTCAGCCTCGTCAGCTTCTACACGATGCAGGACACCCGGGTACGGTTCTTCAGGGACCTGGGACTGGCCATGCCGGCAAGCGTCGCCGAGGCTTCGAAAGGCGGCGGTTTCGCCGGGTCGATCAGCACCGAGCGCATCGATGCCTTCGACGACGTCGATATCGTCGTGACCTACGGCGACCGCCGGCTCGTCGAGGCGATGAAGGCCAATCCGCTCTTGGCCCGCATGCCGGCGGTGGCCCACGACGCCATCGTCACGCTTGGCCGCGATCCGCTCGGAACGGCGGCCAATCCGACGCCGCTGTCGATCTCCTGGGTGCTGAAGGATTATGTGGCGCTGCTGGCGGAGGCGGCCAGGAAGTCGAGATGATCGCCGGCAACGTCTCACCTTCCGCCGCGTCTCCGGGTTATGGACGATCGAACCGCGGCCGGACTCTCTGGCTGGCGGCGATCGTCGCCGCGGTCGTCGCGCTTTGCGCCTTGTCGCTGGCGATCGGCACGCGCGACGTCACCTGGAGCGAGGTGCTCGCCGCCCTGCGCGGCCACGTCGACAGCATCGGCGAGGCGGCGGTCGCCATGCGCATGCCGCGCACCCTGCTTGCCCTGTTCGCCGGCGCGGCGCTCGGGCTGTCCGGCGCCGTCATGCAGGGCGTGACGCGCAATCCGCTCGCCGATCCCGGCATTCTCGGCGTCAATACCGGGGCGGCGCTGGCCGTGGTCATCGGCGTCGCCTGGTTCGGCATGACCTCCGCCCACGCCTATATCTGGACGGCGATCCTCGGCGCCGGCTGCACGGCCGCCTTCGTCTATACCATCGGCTCGCTGGGGCGCAGCGGCGTCACGCCGCTCAAGCTGACGCTGGCCGGCGCGGCGACCTCGGTCGCCTTCGCCTCGCTGGTGATCGCCGTGGTGCTGCCGCGCAACGATATCGCCGGCGGCATCCGGTCGTGGCAGATCGGCGGCGTCGGCGGCGCCACCTTCGAGCGCATCGCCGAGGTGCTGCCCTTTCTGCTCGCCGGCCTGGTCCTTGGCCTGGGGTCGGCGCGCAAGCTCAATTCGCTGGCGCTGGGCGACGACCTCGCCGCCGGGCTCGGCGAGCGCGTGGCCTTGGCGCGCGGTATCGCCTCGCTCGCCGCCATCCTGCTCTGTGGCGCCACCACGGCGGTCTGCGGCCCGATCGGCTTTGTCGGCCTCGTGGTGCCGCATGTCTGCCGGCTGCTGGTCGGCGTCGACCACCGCTGGCTGCTGCCGTTCTCCGCGCTCGCCGGAGCGATCCTGCTGCTCGCCGGCGACATCGTCGGCCGCCTCGCGGCGCGGCCGTCGGAGCTGGAGGTCGGCATCGTCACCGCCTTCGTCGGCGCGCCCTTCTTCATCTGGATCGTCCGGCGTCAGCGGGTGCGTGAATTGTGACCTTGTCCGGCTCCGCCCTCCGCTCCGTCATCGACGGCCGCCGACGCCGGGCGCGCCGGCGGCAGGCCGTCGTCTTCGTCCTCCTGGGGCTGCTGGCGGCGCTTTTCTGCCTGACCCTTCTGCTCGGCCAGTCCTTCGTCCCGCCTCGCGACGTGCTGCGCGTGCTGCTCGGCGAGCACGTGCCGGGCGCCTCCTTTGCCGTCGGCGAGCTGCGCCTGCCGCGCGCCGTGCTGTCGATCCTGGCCGGTCTCGCCTTCGGGCTCGGCGGCGTCTCCTTCCAGACCATGCTGCGCAATCCGCTGGCCAGCCCCGACATCATCGGCATCAGCTCGGGCGCCAGCGCGGCCGCCGTGTTCGCCATCGTCGTGCTGTCGCTCGACGGTCCGGTCGTCTCGATCCTCGCCGTCGCGGCCGGCCTCGGCGTCGCCTTGCTGGTCTACGGGCTTTCCTTCCGAAACGGCGTGGCGGGAACCCGGCTCATCCTGGTCGGCATCGGCGTGTCGGCCATGCTGGAGAGCATGATCGCCTATGTCCTGGCGCGCGCGCCGGCCTGGAACCTGCAGGAGGCCATGCGCTGGCTGGTGGGCAGCGTCAACGGAGCGCAGCTCGGGCAGGCGCTGCCGCTCCTTCTCGGTCTCGTTCTTTTCGGGGGACTGCTCCTGAGCCGCGCCCGCGATCTCCAGGCGCTGCGGCTCGGCGACGACACGGCGGCGGCGCTCGGCGCCGACGTCGCCGGAACCCGCATCCTGGTCGTCGTCGCCGCCGTCGGCCTGATCGCCCTCGCCACGGCGGTCGCCGGGCCGATCGCCTTCGTCGCCTTTCTGTCCGGGCCGATCGCCAGCCGGCTTGCCGGCAACAACGGCTCGCCGCTCATCGCCTCGGCGCTGGTCGGCGCGGTGCTCGTCCTCGCCGGCGATTACTGCGGGCAGTTCCTGCTGCCGAGCCGCTATCCGGTGGGCGTGGTGACCGGCGCGCTCGGCGCGCCCTATCTTCTCTATCTCGTCATTCGGGCCAACAGGACCGGAGGCTCGGCATGATCACCCATTCCCTGACGGCAGAGGCGCTTTCGGCCGGTTACGGCGAAACCCTCGTTCTCCAAGGCCTCGACCTCGCGGTGCCGCCAGGCCGGATAACCGCCATCGTCGGCGCCAATGCCTGCGGCAAATCGACGCTCCTGCGCACCATGTCCCGGCTGATCGCACCGCGAAAGGGGCATGTCCTGCTCGATGGCAAGTCGATCCACCAGCTTCCGACGCGCGCGCTCGCCCGGACCCTCGGGCTCCTGCCGCAGTCGCCGATCGCCCCGGAAGGGATCGCCGTGGCCGATCTCGTCAGCCGCGGCCGCCACCCCCACCAGGGCCTGTTCGGCCGCTGGACGCGCCAGGACGACGAGGCCGTCGCCGCCGCCCTTGAGGCAACCCGCACCGCCGATCTGGCGGAACGGCCGGTGGACGAATTGTCGGGCGGACAGCGCCAGCGCGTCTGGATCGCCATGGCGCTGGCGCAGCAGACCGACATCCTCCTGCTCGACGAGCCGACGACCTTCCTCGACATCAGCCACCAGGTCGAGGTGCTCGATCTGCTGACCGATCTCAACCGGGCGCGCGGAACCACCATCGTCATGGTCCTGCACGATCTCAACCTGGCGGCCCGCTATGCCGATTATCTCGTCGCGATGGACAAGGGCCGGCTGCACGCCGCCGGCGACCCTTCCGACGTACTGACCGAGCAGAACGTCCGGCAGGTGTTCGGGCTCGAAAGCCGGGTCATTGCAGATCCCATCTCCGGCAAGCCGATCATGCTGCCGATCGGCCGGCATCACACGGCGCCCGGCCGCGACGCCTGACCGCCACCCCATCGTCACGCCTCTGCACCTGCGCGAGGTTTTTCCTCGTTGCGGCCGAGCTTTGGCAGAAATTACCTATGTCTCCGATAGGACATATGTAAATTTCGGCGTCATATGTAAAACGGTGATGGGGTGGAAATGTCGGGGGCGGCCTATCTCGGAGTCGATGTCGGTTCGACGTCGGTGAAGGCGGCCGTCTACACGTCCGCCGGCCGCTGTCTCGGCATCGCCGCCAAGCCGAGCCGTTCGATCCGGCCGCATATCGGCTGGTCCGAGCAGGATATGGACGAGGTCTGGTCGCTGACCCTCGATGTCATGCGCGCCGTGATCGAGGCGGCGGGGGTACGGATCGACGCCATCGGCGTGTCGGGGCAGGGCGATGGCCTGTGGGCGCTCGACGACGGGCGGCGCCCGGTCCGCAACGCCATTCTTTGGAATGACGCGCGTGCCGACGACCTGGTGCTCGGCTGGATCGCCGACGGCACCTCCGCCGAACTCTCCCGCTACAGCCGTACATCCAACTGGGCCGGCACGGCCGGCACGCTCCTGCGCTGGCTCGAGGACAACGAGCCCGAAAGCGCCGCCCGCGTCCGTCACGTCCTGTTCTGCAAGGACTGGATCAATTTCCGGCTCACCGGCGTGCTCTCGACCGACTATTCGGACGCCTCGATCCCCTTTCTCGACATCGGGACGCGCGCCTACGCGCCGGAGGCCCTCGACCTGCTCGGCATCGGCCGCCATGGCGGCGCGTTGCCGGCTCCGGCGCGGTCGACCGACGTCAAGGGCGGGCTGACGGCGGAAGCCGCCGCCGCGCTCGGCCTGGCCAAGGGGATACCGGTCGCCACCGGCACCATCGACCTCGGCGCCCAGATGGCCGGCATGAACCTCGGCCGCCCCGGCGACGTCTACTTGGTGCTCGGCACGACGGCGATGCTCAATATCGTGACGGCGCCGGAGCCGTTCGCCGGCGAACCGGTCGGCGCCACGCTGGCCCATTCCTATGCCGATCGCTTCATCCGCGTCATCGCGCCGCTCACCGGCACGCAGGCCTACGACTGGTTCCTGTCCGTCAATCCGGATCTGGCGGCCCTGGGCGACGCCGGGGCGGTAGCCTCGGGTTTTGGCCGTCTCGCCGCCGCGGCGCCGGCCGGTAGCAACGGCGCTCTCTTTTTGCCCTATCTCGCCGGCGAGCGGGCGCCCTTCGTGGCGCCGCAGGCGACCGGCGCCTTCCACGGCCTGACGACGGCGACCTCGCGCGCCGACCTCGCCCGCGCCGTGCTGGAAGGCGTGGCCTTTTCGCTGAAGCACTGCGTCCGCTCGACCGGCCTTGCCCATCCGGCCCAGGTGTTTCTGACCGGCGGTGGCGGCCGCAACGCCTTCTGGTGCGACATTCTCGCCAATGTCCTCGGCACGACCATCGTCGCGTCGGACGAAAGCGATCACGGCCTTTGGGGCTCGGCGCTGATCGCCGCCGCCGCCGTCGGGCATCTCGACGTCGAGGCGCCGCCGCATCGGCCGCAGCAGTTGCGCCGGCACGCGCCGGATCCGTCGACAATCGAGGCCTACGAGCGTCCGTTCGAGCTCTACGCGGCGATAAGCGGCCTGTCGGCGCCGCTCTGGGACGCCCGCCGGACGGCGCTTCGCCACATCGGAGATCGCCCATGACGCAGACCATGCGCGCCGCCGTCTACTATTCCCATGACGACATCCGCGTCGAGGATCGGCCGGTCCCCGAGATCGGTGCCGGCGACCTTCTCCTGCGCACCCTGGCGTCGGGCCTCTGCGGCGGCGAGGCCATGCCCTGGTACAAGAAGAGCCAGCCGAAGGTGCTCGGCCACGAGCCGGTCGGCGAGGTGGTGGCGGTCGGCGCCGACGTGCGCGAGTTCAAGGTCGGCGACCGGCTGTTCGTCAACCATCACGTCGGCCGCATCCGCTCGCACTGGTCGCTGCGCGGCCATTTCACCCGCGATCCCTATTATTCCGCCACCCGGCTCGATCCCGGCGCCCTCTGCCAGTATTACCGGGTCAGCGCCGCCCATCTCGCCGTCGATGTCCACCGCCTGCCCGATACGATCAGCGACGAAGCGGCGGTAACCATCGAGCCGTGGTCCTGCGTCGTCGGTGGTCTCAAGGTCTGCGGCATCCAGCCCGGCGACACGGTCGCCGTCGTCGGCGCCGGCTTCATGGGGCAGGGCTTCGTGCACATGGCGCCGCTGTTCGGTGCCGGGCGGGTGATCGCCCTCGACTATTCCGACTGGCGCCTCGCCAGGGCGCAGGAACTCGGGGCCAACCACGCCATCAATCCCGGCCGCGACGATCCGGTGGAGGCGCTGCGCGCCGTCAACGGCGGGCTGCTCGCCGACGTGGTGGTGGCCATCGCGCCGGTGGCGCCGGCCTGGGACCTTGCCGGGCGGCTGGTCGAGGTCGGCGGCACGCTGCATCTCGGCGCGCCGCTGCCGCCCGATACCCCCTGGGTGCGCGACGGCAACCGCGCCTATTTCGACGAGATCACCGTCACGTCGAAATACTCCGGCGACCACACCGATACCTATGCCTACCTGCGCCTGCTCGCCGCCGGCCGGGTCCGCCCCGAAGCGGCGATCACCCACCATTTCGACATCGAGCAATCGCCCGAGGCCTTCCGGACGCTGGTGAGCGCCGGCGAATCCCTCAAGATCATCGTCTATCCCAATGGCCGGCCGGTCCGCCGTGCCGAGGAGGTGCCCCATGCTTGAAGCCCTGCGCGAAGAGGTCTGCGAACAGAACCTGGAGCTGCCGCTGGCCGGTCTGGTCGTCGGCTCGGGCGGCAACGTCTCCGGCCGCGATCCGGAAACCGGCCTCGTCGTCATCAAGCCGAGCGGCGTCAAGTTCGCCAAGCTGACGCCCGACAAGCTGGTGGTGGTCGACCTCGACGGGGCGATCGTCGAAGGCGACCTCAAGCCGTCGGTCGACACCGGCATCCACCTCTACATCTACAAGCGCCGACCGGACGTGTTCGGCATCACCCATACCCATTCGCCCTACGCCACCAGCTTCGCGGCGCGCGGCGAACGCATCCCGGCGGTGCTGACGCCGATCACCCATATTCTCGGGCGCGACGTGCCCTGCGCCCCCTATGCGACGCCCGGCGAGGTCGAGACCGGCGAGGCGGTGGTGACGGCGGCGGCCGGCGGCCTCGCGGCGCTGGTGCAGGCGCACGGCGTCTTCACGCTCGGCAAATCGGCCAGCGAGGCGACCTCCATCGCCCTCTATCTCGAGGAGGCGGCGAAAACCACCCATCTCGCCATGCTGCGCGGTCCCGTCGAGGAGATGCCGCAGGAAGAGATCGATCGCTGCTACGCCTGGTTCCGCCGCCACTACGGGCAGAGCGGCACCAAGGCGGTCAATTCCTGAAACGGGAGGCGGCGATGGCTAGATACGATGCGATCTTCGTCGGGCTGACCATACTCGACGTGGCAGGAAGGCCGGTCGAGGCCATACCCTCGGGCGGCGGCGTCGCCTTCATCGACGAGATCCGCCTCAACCCGGCCGGCACCGCCGCTGGCGCCGTCGTCAACGCCGCCAAGCTCGGCCTCAGGACGGCGACGGCCGCCTGCCTCGGCTACGACGAGAAGGCCGACTTCATCCTCTCCGCCTATCGGCGGCTCGGCATCGACCTCGGCCTGATCCAGCGCACCGACAAGGCGGCGACCTCGGCCACCATCCTGACCATCCGGCCGAACGGCGAGCGGCCGGCGCTGCACTGCCGCGGCGCCTCCGATCATCTGTTCGTCGAGGAAAAGGACTTCGACGCGGTCACCGACGCCCGCTTTTTGCATCTCGGCGGCACCGGCCTGCTCGCCGCCATGGACGGCGGGCAGAGCGGCAAGCTCCTGGCCCATGCCAGGGGGCGCGGCATCGTCACCACCTTCGACCTGATCGCCCCCAATCCCGGCACGCTGGCGCTGCTCGACGACCTCCTGCCGAACATCGACTATTTCATGCCGTCCTTCGAGGAGGCGTCCTACCTGTCCGGCCTTGCCGACGTCGAGGCCGCCGCCCGCTTCTTCATCGACCGCGGCGCCGGCGCCGTCGTCTTCAAGTTGGGGGCGGAAGGCTCCTACACGCGCACCGCCGCCGGCGAGGCCTTCCGTACGCCGGCCTACAAGGTCGAGGTGTCCGATACGACGGGCTGCGGCGACAGCTACTGCGGCGGCTTCATCGCCGGTCTCGCCAAGGGGCTGGATCTCCGGGAAGCCTGCCGGCTCGGATCGGCCACCGCCGCGCTGGTCGCCACCGGCCTCGGGTCGGACGCCGGCGTCGTCGACTACGATCAGGTCCGCCGCTTCATGGCCGGCACGGAAACGCGCCCGTGACGCTTGCCCCCAAAAGCCATGACGCGCTGCTCGCCAACGTCGCGCTCCTCTACTACAAGGAGGGGCTGACGCAGGGGGACATCGCCCGCCGTCTCGGCGTGTCGCGGCCGACCGTGGTCGCATATCTCCGGCAGGCGCGCGAATTCGGAATCGTCGACATCCGCATCGACGGCCTGTCCTTTGCCACGTCCAGCCTGTCGCGGGAGCTGCGGGCGGCCTATGGCCTGTCCGACGTCTTCCTGATCGACGAGCCTCCAGGCCCCGCCGGAACTCCGGAGGAGGCGTCGCGGCAGGCCCGCCGCCAACTGGCGCAAGTCGGCGCCATGGCCGTATTCGACCTGCTCGAGCCGGGCGATTCCCTCGGCGTCGCCTGGGGGCAGACCATTCACTGGCTGGCCGAGGAGATGCCGCGCGGCACGATCGCCGGCCTCAGCGTCTACCAGATGATCGGCTCGATGAAGTCGCGGCACCTGCCGGCGGCCGAAACGCTGGCGATCCGCGTCGCCAGCAGCCTCAACGCCGAATGCTTCACGCTGCATGCGCCGGCGGTTCTGTCCAACCGCGACATTGCCGACGCCCTGAGGCGCGAACCGGTGATCGCCGAACAGCTTCGCGCCCTGCGCGCCCTCAGCAAGACGCTGTTTTCGGTCGGCAACGTCGCCGACGACACCCAACTGGTCCAGTCCGGCATCGCCACCGTCGACGACGTTCGCGGCTATGTGCGCCGCGGCGCCGTCGGCGTCCTTTCGGCCCGCTTCATCGATGCGGACGGCAACCCGGTCGCGGGCGACCTCGACGGGCGGATCATCGGCATGGAGCTCGCCGATATCCGGGCGGTCGGCAACGGCATCCTGGTGTCGTCCGGCCACGACAAGGTCGCCGCGATGCGCGCGGCGCTCGTCGGCGGCTACGCCCGCTATCTGGTCACCGACAAAGCCACGGGGGAGGATCTGCTCGACGCGAAACAGGCTTGATCTCATTTATACTTGAAAACAACTTTTGCCGCGTCACGCCGTGGACCAATGCCGCTTGCCCGAAACAAACGGCAGGTGTTTCTGGAGTTCGGCATAACATACTGTCATGAATTGGATTTTTCGAATCTTTCTCAAGAGATGGCCGCGGAAGGATGTTCCCCGGTCCGGCCGATTGCCAGACGCTTTTTTCGCGATCGAAACGTAAAACAAAAGCTCTGCCGCTGACTCAATATCTATATGGAAAGTATATTATTCATATCGGGCGCTATATCGCGACGAGCGAAAGACGATAACAGCAACACGCAGAAGGAGATTCCACCCATGTCGATCGGGGGGCACGATAGGAAGGGCGCATGGCGCCGGGCACTGGCGACGGCCGTCGCCGTTACCGTCATGGCTGCCGCCGGCGCCGCCAGCGCCGACGAAGCCCTGTCGCTCAAGGGCAAGAAGATCGGCGTCGCCGTGGTCGGCACCCAGCATTTCTGGGATCGCGAAGCCTTCAACGGCGCCGTCGAGAAGGTCAAGGAACTGGGCGGCGAAGTGCTGCCGGTCGACGGCGGCCGCGACAACCAGGTGCACGCCGACAATCACGACGTCTTCCTGACCAACAAGGTGGATGCCGTCATCTCCATTCTCGGCGACGCCGCCGTCGAGCCGAAGTTCAAGGCGCTGCAGGAAAAGGGCGTGCCGGTGTTCACCGTCGACCACCTGTCGCCCTATGCCATCAACAACACGACGTCCGACAACTATTATATCGGCACCACCATCGGCCGCTATCTCGCCGACTCGCTCGGCGGCAAGGGCAAGGTCGCCTTCTTCAACGCCTTCGAGAATTCCCTGCGCATCTGCGGCATCCGCGCCCAGCTCGCCAAATACGTTCTCAAGGATTATCCGGGCATCGAGATCGTCCAGCCGGAACTGGCGGAAGCCTTCGCCAATGCGCCGGAAGATGCCCGCAAGAAGACGCTCGATCTCCTGACCCAGTATCCCAAGGGCACGCTCGACGCCATTCACGTCGCCTGCTGGGACCAGCCGGCCATCGGCGTGGTGCAGGCGCTCGAGGAAGCCGGCCGCACCGAGATCAAGGTGACCGCCGTCGACGCCGGCCCCGACACGCTCGAGATCATCGCCGAGAAGGACAGCCCGTTCGTGGCCAACGTCGCCCAGCAGCCGCACAAGATCGGCGCCACGTCGGCGGAGAACGTCGCTAGGTATTTCGCCGGCGAGAAGCTGCTGCCGCAGACCTTCGTCGACGTCGTTCCGGTCAACGGCCCGGAAGAGGCGAAGAAGGTCTACGCCGAGCTCGGCTACGGCAAGCTCGACTGACCGCCGAGCAGCGATTGAAGACAAGGCCGGTCGCCTCGGGGCGGCCGGTCGGCGTCGTTGGGAAACCGGGCCGGGACCGTGCCATGACCGAAGCCAAAGCAATTGAGCCGCCGGGCGATGCGCCGGACATTCTGTCGCTCGACGGGATCGCCAAGGCGTTTCCCGGCGTTCAGGCGCTCGACGGCGCCACGCTGCGCGTCAAGGCCGGAGAGATTCACGGCTTGATCGGCGAGAACGGCGCCGGGAAATCGACGCTGATCAAGATACTGGCCGGGCTCTACACGCCGGACGCCGGCAGCCTGACCATCGGCGGCGGCAGGGTGGCCGCCGGCTCGCCGGACGCCGTGCATGCGGCAGGCGTCCGCTTCATCCATCAGGAACTCAATCTCGTGCCGCATTTCACGGTGGCCGAGACCATCTTCCTCGGACAGGAGCTGGCCGGGCCGCTCGGCTTGCGCACCGGCGCCATGCGCCGCGCCGCCGAGCGCTTCCTGAAGGACACCCTCGACGCCGACATCGCCGGCCACCGGCTGGTCTCGGACCTCGGCATCGCCGAGCGCAAGCTGGTGCAGATCGCCCGGGCGCTGATCGACGGCAAGGCCCGCGTCGTCGTCTTCGACGAGCCGACCGCCCCCCTGACCCACGCCGAAATCGATCATCTGTTCAAGGCGATCGAGGCCCTGGGCCGGCGCGGCATCGCCATGATCTACGTGTCGCATTATCTCGCCGAGATCACCCGTATCTGCCACCGCGTGACGGTGTTGCGCAACGGCCGCAACGCCGGCCTGCTCGAAAGGGTCGGGCCGGAGGATACCGGCCGCCTCATTTCGCTGATGGTCGGCCGCGACATCGGCCACCTCTATCCCCGGCATGACCACACGGCCGGCGCGCCCTGGCTGAGGGTGGAGAAGCTGTCGCTGGCGCCCCATTATCTCGACGTCGATTTCGAGGTGAGGCGCGGCGAGATCGTCGGCCTCGCCGGCCTCGTCGGTTCGGGCCGCGAGGAGCTGGTCGACAGCATCGCCGGCCTTCTCGCGCCCGCCCGCGGCCGGATCGGCATCGGCGGCAAACAGCTTCGCCCGGGATCGACGGCGGCCGCGGCGCGGCGGGGCTTGGCGCTCGTTCCCCGCGATCGCCGCAACGACGGCCTGGTGCTGGCGCAGAGCGTCGCCGACAACATCAACCTCGCCTCCCTCGACGCCGTGTCCACCGCCGGCTTCGTGCGCCGCGACGCCGCCGCGAGGCGCGCCGGAGAGAGCATCGAAGCGCTCGACATCCGGCCGCGGGCGGCAGCGACGGCGGCGCGGCTCCTGTCCGGCGGCAACCAGCAGAAGGTCGTGCTCGCCCGGGGGCTGGCCACCGGCGCCGACCTGTTCGTGCTCGACGAGCCGACCATCGGCGTCGACATCGGCGCCAAGGCGGAGATCTACGCGCTGATCGAGCGCCTCGCCCGCGACGGAGCGGCGGTGCTCATCTCCTCGTCCGATCCCACGGAGCTGATCGGCCTGGCCGACCGCATCCTGGTGCTGTTGCGGGGTCGGATCGTCGTCGAGCTGACCAGGGACGCTGCCGATCTCGACCGCCTCGTCGCCCTGACCACCGGCGGCGACGCGACGGAAGGGCAGGCGGCATGAGCGCGCTCGCAACCCCCGGCGGGCGAGCACTGTCGGCCGCCGTCGTCTCGGCCGTGCCGCTCCTCGTCTTCCTGGCGCTCCTCGCCTATTTCGGCGCGCGGGCGCCCGGTTTTCTCGATCCCGCGACGCTGATCCTCATCCTGAAGCAGGCCATTCCCACCGCCGTTCTCGGCGTCGGTCTGTCCTTCGTGGTGATCGGCGGCGGCGACGACGTGGTGGCCGGCGGCATCGACCTGTCGGTGCCGTCGATCGCCGTGCTGTCGGCGGCGATCATCGCCGACCAGTTGGCCTTCCACGGCACGGGCACCCTGGCGGCCGTGCTTCTCGGCTTTATGGCCGCCGTGGCGGCCGGCCTGTGCAACGCCGTTCTGGTGACGCGCATCGGCATGACGCCGCTGCTCGCCACGCTGGCGAGTTCCACCGCCTTCATCGGTTTTTCCAAGCTGGTCACCGCCAACCGCCGCATCGATCTCAGCGACCCGCTGATCGTCACGCTGCGCGACGGCACCGTCGCCGGCCTGCCGCTCGGCCTGCTGGCGGCCACGGCGCTGATCGTGATCGCCATCGCCGCCGTTCACCGCAGCCGGTGGGGGCTGCGCCTGCAGGCCGTCGGCGGCAACCGCGACGCGGCGGTGATCGCCGGCCTCGACGCCCGCCGCTTCGTGGCGCAGTCCTTCCTGATCGCCGGCGTCTTCGGCGGCCTCGCGTCGCTGTTCGTGCTGGCGCGCGGCTCCGGCAGCACGCCCGGCGTCGCCGAGACCCTGTTGATGGAAACCGTGCTGGCCACCTTCCTCGGCGCCGCCTTCTCGCCACGGCGAGTGGTGACGGTGTGGGGCGCGGCGCTCGGGGCGATCCTGGTCTCGGCGCTTTCCATCGGCTTCGGCTCGGTCGGCGTCGACGTGTTCTGGACGGGCTGCGTCAAGGGCGGCCTGATCCTGGTGGTGGTCGCCGCGGCGGCCGTTGCCCGGAGGAGCCGGACATGAGCCGTCTCGCCAGCCTGCCGTCGCTGGTCGGCAGCGGACGCGCCGCGTTTGCCCGGCACGGCTTTCTCGCCGTGGTCGGCTTGGCCATCGTCGGCTTTGCCGTTGCCAATCCGAGCTTCCTGAGCCTTGCCAACCTCGTCAACATCGTCTCCGGCGCCGTCATCCCGCTGATCGTCGGGCTCGCCATGACGCTGGTGGTGGCGCTCGGCGCCATCGATCTCTCGGTCGGCGTGGCGCTCGACTTCGGCTCCGCCTTCGCCATCGTGGCGCTGAAGGACTATGGCGTGCCCTGGTATCTTGCCGTGGCGATCGGCATCGCCGGCGGCACGCTGGTCGGCGTCGTCAACGCGCTGGTCGTGGTACGCTTCAGGGTCAGTGCCTTTCTCGGCACCCTCGGCGTCTTCTTCATCGGCGGCAGCCTGCAGCGCATCTTCACCAACGGCGGCGGGCCGATCTCCTTCCGCCGCCTGCCGACCGAATATTACGACCTCGCCGTCGGCGATCTCTACGGCATTCCGATCCGCATCCTGATCGCCGCCGCCCTCGTCGTCGGCTATTTCCTGTTGCTGGAACGCTCGGCGCTCGGCCGGAAGATCCATGCCGTCGGCCAGCAGAGCCGGGCGGCCCGCGTGGCGGGGCTGCCGGTCGGCGCCATCGTCGCCTTCGGCTTCGTCTGTGCCGGCGCCACCGCCGCGGTGGGCGGGCTGATCGCCTCGGCCAATCTCAGGATGTTCACGCCGCTCGCCGGCAACGCCTACCTGATGGACGCCATCGCCGCCGTGTTCATCGGCGCCTCCATGCATCGCGACGGCCGGCCCAACGTGCCGGGAACGCTCACCGGGGTGCTGTTCCTGGCGATGGTCGCCAACGGGCTCAATCTGATGGGCCTCGATTTCAATCTCAAGGATGCGCTGTCGGGGGTGATCCTCGTCGCGGCGCTCGCATTTTCCGTCATCCAACATCGCCGGAGAACCTGATGGCCACCCGCCCGACCAGTACCAAGCCTCGCAAGACGCCGCGCCGGCCCAACACGAGAACCACCGAGGAGATCGCCCTCGGCATCCGGCGCCGGGTGTTCGAGCACACCATCCGCAACAACGGCGGCTACCTCAGCCAGGCCTGTTCGGCCGCCGAGCAACTGGCCTGGCTCTACAACGAGGAGCTCCATATCGGCGAACCGACGCTGCCGCCGCTGCCGGAACCGTTCGGCGGCGTGCCGTCGGCCACCAACAGCGGCTACCACACCGGCGCCGGCTACAACGGCCCGGCGCTGCCTCAGTTCGATCGGCTGATCTTCGCGCCGGCCCATTACGCCCTCGTCGCCTACGCGACGCTGATCGAGGTCGGCCGCCTGGCGCCGGAAGCTCTTGGGCAGTTCAACCGCGACGGCTCGTCGGTGGAGATGATCGGCGCCGAGCATTCGCCGGGCATGGAAGTGCACAACGGCACCCTCGGCGTCGGCCTGTCGACGGCGGCCGGCCTCGCCTGGGGGCGCCGCCGCAAGGGCGAGACCGGCCGCGTCTGGGTGTTCATGTCCGACGGTGAGGTCGAGGAAGGCCAGACCTGGGAAGCCGTGCAGGCGGCGGCCTATCACGGCATCGACACGCTCAACGCCATCGTCGACGTCAATGCCCAGCAGTGCGACGGCGCCATGTCCTCCGTGATGGACGTGCGCGACATCAGGCAGAAGTTCGAGGCGTTCGGCGCCGTGGTGGCGGAAGTGGACGGCCACGATGTCGCGGCCCTGCGCCGGGCGGCGAAGACGCCGCACCCCGGCCAGCCGCTGATCATCCTGGCGAAGACCAATCCCTTCAAGGGCATGAACCATCTCGAACGGCGTTTCCCGCGCCTGCATTACGTCCGCTTCAAGGACGAGGCCGACCGCGCCGCCACCAATGACGCCATCGCCGCCGAGCTCGGCGTCTCTCCCGTCGATTACAGCCGCTGAGGTCCGTCATGGTCGAACTCGTCAACCGTCCCTATGCCGGCGCCTTCGAGGCCTATGCCGTCGCCCACCCGGAAGTGCTCTGTCTCTCCGCCGACCTCACCTCGTCCTGCGAGATCGACGGCTTCCGCGATCGCCATCCCGAGCAGTTCCTGTCGCTCGGCATGGCCGAGCAGAACATGATGAGCTTCGCCGGCGGCCTCGGTCTCGCCGGTTTCCGCCCCTTCCTGCACACCTTCGGCGTCTTCCTCTACCGCCGTCCCTATGACCAGTTGATCGCCTCGGTGGCCTATCCGCGCCGCAAGGTGCGCCTGATGGGCTTCCTGCCGGGCGTCACCACGCCGGGCGGCATGACCCACCAGGCGATCGAGGACATCTCGGTGATGCGCTCGATCCCCAACATGACCATCCTGGAGACCGGCGACGCCACCGAGGTGGAATCGATCGTCGAGGCGGCCGACAGCGTCGACGGTCCGGTCTACGCCCGCGTGCTGCGCGGACAGGTGCCGCGGCTGTTCGACACGCCGATCGTCGTCGGCAAGGCGCGCGAGCTGTCGCTCGGCAGCGACGTGCTGGTGATCACCGCCGGCATCACCACCGAGGAGGCCCTGCGGGCGCGCGGCGCGCTGGAGAAGGCCGGCGTGTCGATCCGCCACATCCACCTCAACACCATCAAGCCGTTCGACGCTCAGTATCTGCTCGATCATCTCCACTCGGTGCGCCATGGCGTCGTCACGCTCGAGAACCACGTCACCGAAGGCGGCATCGGTTCGCTGGTGGCCGAGACCATCGCCGACGCCGGCATTGCCAAGCGGCTGGTAAGGCTCGGTCTCAAGGACACCTACGCCCATGGCGGCTCGCGTCCCTACCTGATGCGGACCTACGGCCTCGACGCGCCGGCGCTGGTCGCCGCCATCGAACGGCTGACCGGCGAGAGCTTCGGCATCACCGACGCCGACCTCGATGCCGTCCGCATCGACGCCGTCCATTCGTCTGCCAAGGCGGAGGCGCTCTGATGTCGCGATTTTCCGTCTTCTACCGCATCTTCGCTTCAAACCTCGACGAGGCGACCGAGCGGGCCGAGGGCATCGCCCTGGAGCAGACCGTCGAGATCCCGCGCGACGTGGTGCCCAAGGGCTATATCGAGGATGTCATCCTCGGCAAGGTCGAGAGCGTCGCCGCCGAGGAGGACGGCGCCTATCTCGCCCATCTCACCTACAGTCCCGACAGCACCGGCGCCGAGCTGCCGCAGCTCCTCAACGTCATCTTCGGCAATTCGTCGATCCAGAAGGGCATCCGGGTCGTCGGCTTCGAGCCGGGGGAACGCCTGTCCGCCGACTTCACCGGCGCCCGCTTCGGCATCGCCGGCGTTCGCGAGCGGGTCAAGCGCCCGACCGGCGGCCTGATCGCCCCGGTGATCAAGCCGCAGGGCAGCGACGCCGACACGCTGGCCGCCATCGCCTATGCCGCCGCCCTCGGCGGCGCCGACATCATCAAGGACGACCACGGCCTGACCGACCAGGCGTCGGCGCCCTTCAAGACGCGCGTCGAGAAGGTTGCCGCGGCCGTCGCCCGCGCCAATCGCGAGACCGGCGGCCATAGCCTCTACTTTCCCAACATCGCCGGCCGCGGCGAGGACCTGATGGACTTCGCCCGCTTCGCCAAGGAGGCGGGGGCAGGGGGCGCGCTGGTCATGCCCGGGCTGTTCGGCTTCGATCTCACCCGCCGCCTCGCCACCGCCGACTGGTTCGACCTGCCGCTGATGGCGCACCCGACCTTCCTCGGCACCTACGTGCTGTCCGATACGCTCGGCTTCACCCATGCGGTGATGTTCGGCGTCTTGCAGCGCCTTGCCGGTGCCGACATCTCGATCTTCCCGAACGTCGGCGGCCGCTTCGGCTTTTCGGCCGGGGAATGCCTGTCGATCGCCGACGCCTGCCGGTCGCCGGACGGTATCGGCCGGCCGATCTTCCCGAGCCCGGGCGGCGGCATGAGCGTCGATCGCGCCCAGGACATGCGCGCCATGTACGGCGACGACGTGGTCTATCTTCTCGGCGGCAGCCTTCTGAGGCATGCTGACCGCATCGGCGAGACCATTAGGGACATGCGCGCCCGCCTCGCCTGACCGACCAAGGGCCGAACGACATGCGTTACACCGCCGCTCACTGGGGAACCTATACCATTACCGGCGAGGCGGATGACGTCGGGCTGGCGCCGCTCGCCGACGATCCGCAGCCCTCGGTGATCGGCCGCGGCTGGCTCGGCGCGGTGCGCGACGAGGCAACGCGCATCCGCCGTCCGTCGGTGCGCCGCGCCTGGCTGGAAAGGCGCGACCGCAATCGTACCGGCCGCGACGGCTTCGTCGAGCTGCCGTGGGACGAGGCGCTCGACCTTGCCGCCGGCGAACTTCGCCGCGTCATCGACGCCCATGGCAACAGGGCGATCTTCGGCGGCTCCTACGGCTGGGCCAGCGCCGGCCGCTTTCACCATGCCCAGTCGCAGCTCCGGCGCTTCCTGAATCTGATCGGCGGCTACACGCGCTCGGTCGATACCTATTCGCATGCGGCCGGCGAGGTGCTGCTGCCCCACGTCACCGGCATGAGCAACGCCCTGTTCCAGGACCGCATGACCTCCTGGTCGCTGCTCGAGGGCAATACCGAACTGCTGCTCTGCTTCGGCGGTATCTCCGGCCGCACGGCGCAGGTGATGTCGAGCGGCACCACCGGCCACGAGGTGGAGGGCTGGCTCGCCCGCATCCACCGGGCGGGCGCCCGCATCGTCAACATTTCGCCGCGCCGGGCCGATGTTCCCAAAGAACTCGAAGCCGAGTGGATCGCGCCGCGCCCCAACACCGACACGGCGCTGATGATGGGCCTCGCCCACGTGCTGATCGAGGAGGGCCTGGTGAACCGCGCCTTCCTCGACCGCTACACCCATGGCTGGCCGCGCCTCGAAGCCTATCTGACCGGGGCGGCCGACGGAGTGCCGAAGTCCGCCGACTGGGCGGCAGCGATCACCGGCGTCGACGCCGGCCGCATCCGGGCTCTGGCGCGGGAGATGGCCGGCCGCACCACCATGATCTCGCTCGCCTGGGGCATCCAGCGCGCCGACCACGGCGAGCAGCCGCTCTGGATGGGCCTCGCCCTTGCCGCCATGCTGGGACGGATCGGCAGCAAGGGCGGCGGTTTCGGCTTCGGCTACGGCTCGACGACGCCCGTCGGCCGCCCCATCCGGCCGTTGCCCTGGCCGTCGCTGCCGCAGGGCCGCAATCCGGTGGCCGACCGCATCCCGGTGGCCCGCATCGCCGACCTGCTGCTCGAGCCGGCCGGCGGTTGCGCCTACAACGGCGAGACGCTCGTCTACCCCGACATCCGCCTCGTCTACTGGACGGGCGGCAATCCCTTCCACGCCCATCAGGATCTCAACCGCCTCGCCGAAGCCTGGAAGCGGCCGGAGACGGTGATCGTCAACGACATCTGGTGGACGCCGACCGCCCGCCGCGCCGACATCGTCTTTCCCGCCACCTCGCCGCTCGAGCGTCGGGACATCATGCTCAACCGCCGCGACGGTTCGCTGGTGTTCATGGACAGGGTGCTGGCGCCGATCGGCGAGGCGCGCGACGATCACGCCATCTTCCGGGGACTGGCCGAGCGCTTCGGCGTTGCCGAAGCCTTCACCGAAGGTCTCGACGAGGCCGGCTGGCTGCGCCGGCTCTGGGACGAGGCGAGCACCGTCGCCGGCCAGCACGGCGTCGAGCTGCCGCAATTCGATGCCTTCCGCGCCGCCGGGCGTTTCGACCGGCCCGATCCCTCGGCAGAGGCGATCCAGTTCGGCGCCTTCGTCGCCGACCCCGAGGGTAATCCGCTGGCGACGCCGAGCGGCCGCATCGAGCTCCATAGCGAGGTGATCGCCGGCTTCGGCCTCGCCGACTGTCCCGGCCATCCGGTGTGGATCGAACCGGCCGAATGGCTTGGAGCCAAGGACGCCGGCAACCGCCTGCACCTCGTCTCGGGCCAGTCGATCACCCGCCTGCATGGCCAGATGGACAACGGCCCGGTCGCCCGGGCGACCAAGATCGACGGCCGCGAGCCGGTCTATCTGCATCCGGCGACCGCCCGGCGGCTCGGCGTCACGGCCGGGGATATCGTGCTGCTGTCGAACGACCGCGGCAGGGCGCTGGCCGGCGTGGTCGTCGACGAGGGCATTCGCGAGGACGTCGCCTGGATGGGGACTGGCGCCTGGTACGACCCGCAGGAGATCGACGGCGCGCTGATCGACGTGCACGGCAATGCCAATACGCTGACCATCGACAAGGGCACCTCGGGCCTCGCGCAGGGCAATATCGCGCACACGGCGCTGGTGACGGTCGGCAAGTGGGAAAAGTCCCTTCCCGGCCTCGCGATCGATGGTCCGCCGCCGATCGTACCCAGGCACGACGGAACGCCATAAGGCGCCTCTCGGGAGGGACGCGGACTTATCGCTTGCGCGCCAGCCGCCCGGCCAGCTTGTCGAAGCTGGCGCACAGCACCCAGTACAGGGCGCCGATGAACAGGAAGATCTCCATCGGATAGACCATCACCCGGTTGTTGACCTGGGTGGCGACGAACGACAGTTCCGGCACGCCGATCACATAGGCGAGCGAGGTGTCCTTGATCAGCGTGGTCCACTGATTGACGAAGGACGGCGCCATGACGCGCAAGGCCTGCGGCAGGACGACGAGCCGCAGCAACTGGTACCGCCGGAGGCCGAGGGCGTAGCCGGCCTCCCACTGGCCCATGTCGATGCCGTTTATGCCGGCCGCCACCGAATAGGACAGATAGGCGCCGCTGATCAGCGACAGGGCGACCACCACCGTGCCGATTTCCGGCACCGAGATGCCGAACAGCATCGGCAGCAGGAAATAGCTCCAGAAGATCAGCATGATCACGGGGATGGCGCGGAAGAAGCCGAGCACGACGACGAGCAGGCTGCGCGCGCCGCCGCGGCTCAGCGCCAGCGCGATGCCGAAGACGAGCCCGAGCAGGGCGGAGGCCACGGCCGACAGCGCCGAGATGATGACGGTCAGCGCCAGGCCGCCGATCGGGCCGTTCGGCCAGGCGCCGAGCAGCAGGTAGTCGAGATTGTCGAAAATGACGGAAATGTTCATGAGCGCTTGTTCGCCCAGGCGAAGCGGCCGCTGCGTGCCACCGCCAGGCCGGCGGCCTCGGTGACGATCACCGCCACGAGATAGAGCACCGTCGCTATGCCGAAAGCCTGGAAGGTCAGGAAGGTTTCGGTCTCCACCTGCCGCGAGGCGTAGGACAGCTCGGCGAGGCCGATCGCCATGGTCAGCGAGGTGTTCTTGATCGTGTTGAGATATTGGCCGACCACCGGCAGCCAGGCGATGCGCAGCGCCTGCGGCAGCACCACCAGCCAGTAGATGAGGCGCGGCCGCATGCCGAGCGACCGCGCCGTCTCGTACTGTCCGTTGTCGACGCCGTTGATGCCGGCGCGGAATTCCTCGGCGATGTAGGCGCCGGCATAGAGCGTCAGGCCGAAGAAGCCGGCCAGGGTCTCGAAGGCCGGCCAGCTCAGGCGCCCCGGGCCGAGGTCGAGCGTATGCGGCGTGTTCAGCCAGCCGACCAGCCCCTGCGGCAAGAGCGCCGCCGCGCCGAAATACCAGAAGAACAGTTGAACCAAGAGCGGCGTGTTGCGGATGGCGCTGATATAGGCCGCGGCGGCCGCCCTGAGCGGCGCGTACCGGCTCATCCGCATGCCGCACACCGAGACGCCGAAGCCGGTGGCGGCAACGCAGACGGCAATCGACAGGCCGACGGTCACGCCGAAGCCCTGGATCAGCCAGAGCAGATAACGCGGCGCCATCGGCTCTCCGAATATGCTCATTTTTGTCCTACTCACCCGATCGCGCAAACGCCACGCGGAAAAAAGTCCCGCGTGGCGTTTTGTCCAGCTTTGATGCCGGCGGAGCGCCGATGGCCCGTTTCCGCCGGTCTGTAGCCATTTACTGCTGCTTGTCGCCGATCTTGAACAGGCGCGGCAGCGGCTGGGTGGTGTCGGGGCCGAACCAGGCGTCGTAGATAGCGGCGGCCTTGCCGTTCGCCTCGAGCTGCAGCAGCGTCTCGTTCACCAGGTCGACGAGGCGCTTCTCGCCCTTGGGAATGCCGACGCCGATGTAGTCGTTGGAGATGGTGAACGGCGGGATCTCGTAGTTCTCCTTGTCCGGAACGTTGGCCAAGAGGCCGACCAGCTTGGGACCGTCCTGGGTGATCGCCTGGACGTTGCCGTTGCGCAGCGCGGCGAAGGCGAACGGCGTGTCGTCGAACGACACCACCGTCGCGCCCGGGAAGTCGCGGCGCAGCACGATCTCGTTGGTCGTGCCCTTGTCGGCGCCGATGCGCAGCCCGTTGAGCTGGTCGGGCGAGGACAGCGTGCCCTTCTTGGCGATGAACTGCTGGCCGGAGGAGAAATAGGGAATGGAGAAATCGAGCTGCTTGGCCCGCTCCTCGGTGATGGTGAAGTTGGCCAGCACCAGGTCGACCTTGCCGGACACCAGCAGCGGGATGCGGTTGGCCGGATTGGTCGGCCGCAGCTCGAGCTTGACGCCGATCTTGTCGGCGATTTCCTTGGCGTAGTCGACGTCGAGGCCGACGATCTGCTTGCTGTCGGGATCGACGTATCCGAACGGCGGATTGCTGTCGAAAGCGGCGACGCGCAGGACGCCCGCCTGCTTGATGTCGTCCAGGCGGTCGGCGTGAGCAGCGCCGGCTGCCAGGAAGGACGCGAGGGCCAAAATTACAAATCTGCGCATCGAAGCGACTCCGGTCGATGAAAATATAACCAACACGCTCAGGATGTGATCACTGCCAAAGCGATTACGGCATAAATTAAACGCATGTCGCCTAAAATGGAGACATAACATGCTAATCTAACGGGGAAATTTAAACTCGTTTGCCGCATTGGGCCCGGCGGCGGGCGGCCGCCTTTCGATCGATATTCCTAGATATCGTAGACGTGGGGAGCGGTGATCGACGACACGAAGCGCCTCGTGCGCTCCTGCGCCGGCTCGGTGAAGATCTGCCGCGCCGGCCCGGTCTCAACGACGACGCTCGCCTCCAGGAACACCACGTTCCTGGCGATGCGGGACGCGAGGCGGAGGTCGTGGGTGGCGATCACCATGGTGGTGCCCTCGGCGGCCAGCCGGCTCAGCACGTCGACCACCTCGAGCGCCAGTTCCGGATCGAGGGCGGAGGTCGGCTCGTCGCAGAGCAGCACGCGCGGCGACATGGCGAGCGCCCGGGCGATGGCGACGCGCTGTTGCTGGCCGCCCGACAGCGTCGCCGGCCAGGCATCGGCCTTGTGCGACAGGCCGACCTTGTCGAGCAACTCGGCGGCCCGCTGCCGCGCCTTGTCCCTCGGCCATTTCAGCACCGTCAGCGGCCCCTCCATGACGTTCTCGATGGCCGTTCGGTGGGGAAACAGCTGGAAGTTCTGGAACACCATGCCGGTCTGGCGGCGGATGGCCTGGATGGCCGGCCAGCCCGGCCGGTGGCCCGGCCGGAAGGTCAGGCTCTCGCCGCCGAGAACCAGCGTGCCGGAGGTGGGGATCTCCAGGAGGTTGATGCAGCGCAGCAGCGTGCTCTTGCCGCCGCCCGACGGGCCGACCAGCGCCGTCACCGTGCCTTCGGCGATGGCGACGTTGATGTCGGCGAGCACGGTGGTGTCGCCGAAGCGCTTGACGATGTTCCTGAGCTCGATCACGGGTTCGCCTCCAGGCTGCCGCCGTAGCGGCCGAAGCGGTGCTCGAGCCGCTGTTGCAGATGCGACAGCACCGAGCTCAGCGCCAGGTAGATGAGCGCCGCCTCGATATAGAGGATCAGCGGCTCGTAGGTGGTGGCGACGATGCGCTGGGCGGCCTGGAACAGCTCGGGCACGGTGATGGCGGCGGCGAGCGAGGTGTCCTTGACCAGCGAGATGAAGCTGTTGGACAGCGGCGGCACGGCGATCTTGGTGGCCTGCGGCAGGATGGTGCGGGTGAGGCACTGCCGCCAGCTCATGCCGATCGAATAGGCCGCCTCCCATTGTCCCTTGGGCACGGCGGAGATCACCGCGCGGATGGTTTCCGAGCCGTAGGCGCCGACGTTGAGCGTGAATCCTATCAGCGCCGCCGGAAAGGCGTCGAGATAGATGCCGAGGCTCGGCAGGCCGTAGAAGATCACGAACAGTTGCACCAGCAGCGGCGTGCCGCGGAACACCCAGACGAAGAAGCGGGCGATCAGGGCGAACGGCAGCGGCCCGAAAAGGCGCACCAGCGCCGTTATGAGGCCGAGCACCAAGCCGAAGGCGAACGACAGAAGGGTGAGCGGGATGGTGAAGACGAGCCCGGCCCAGAGCAGGGAGGGCAGCGACTCCGCCATGAGATGAAGCCAGGACGGCACCTCGGAACTCCTCGGGATGTGGGCACGGCAACGCCGGGGCGGCAGGCGCCTGCCACCCCGGCGGATTCAGGACGATCGCGACGGAAAACGCAACGCCGTCATGTGACCTTGATCGGCGGGACGGATTATTTCGACACGTCCTGACCGAAATACTTGTCGGCGATCTTCTGGTAGGTGCCGTCGGCCTTGATGTCGTCGAGCGCCTTGTCGATGGCGGCGACCAGCTCCGCCTGGCCCTTGCGGACGATGATGCCGGAGGCGTCGGCGTCCTCCTTCTGGGCGGCGATCTTCAACGGCGCGTCGGGCTTGTGCTTCTTGAAGTCCAGGAAGGACAGGCTGTCGTTGATGGTGGCGTCGGCGCGCCGGGTCAGCACGAGCTGGATCGATTCGTCGAAGCCGTTGGTGCCGACCAGTTCGGCCCCCGACTCGGTGGCCAGCGCGCCGAAGTTGCTGGTCAGCGTCTGCGCCGACTTCTTGCCCTTGAGATCGGCGAAGCCCTTGATGTCCTCGTCGTCGGCACGGACGATCAGCACCGCCTTGGAGACGATATAGGGCTTGGAGAAGTCGTATTTCTCCTTGCGCTTGTCGGTGATGCCGACCTGGTTGATGACGGTGTCGTAGCGGTTGGCGTCGAGACCGGCGATCAGGCCGTCCCACTTGCCCTCGATGAACTCCGGCTTGACGCCCAGCTTCTCGGCCACCGCCTCGCCGATCTCGACGTCGAAGCCGACCAGCTTGCCGCTCTCGTCGTGGTAGGTGAAGGGCGCGTAGGTGCCTTCGGTGCCGATGCGCAGCACGCCGGCCGCCTTGACGGCGGCGAGGTCGTCGGCGGCCACGGCGGCACCGGCAAACGCCAGATGAACAGCGGCGACAGCCGCCCAGAGTCGAACAGATTTCATCGTCTTAAAGCCCCGGATGTGAGGAAAATCATTCCGATTGCCTATCCTCGCATCAATCCTGCTGGCGGTATGGGCAGGAAATGGGCGAAATTTCGCGGCGATGTGGAATTTTTTTCCAAAGGCGACCGACGGGAGACAACGATCGTCGCCCTCCGGGTCGCGCCGGCCGGCGATAGGCGGGCGAATCCGGCGCCGGATGGATCGCGGGCACCATCCACCCGCGATGGGGCGACGGGCTATTTCCGCAATGGCGGAGGCATCTCCGCCATTGCGGATGCCGGCGAGCGGTTCGGCGGCGATCCATCCAATGTTGCGGAGCAATCGTCTCGCCGTCGCGGCTTTCCTGTTGAGGCGGATGTCTGCCGGCGTTAGCCCAACGTCATCGAGATTGACGGACGTTACCCGCGTCCGACGGGAGACAGTGAGATGAACACCGCCATGAACATGCAGCCGATGATGCCCATGATGCAGATGCCGATGATGGGCGGCATGATGCCCCAGATGATGCCAATGATGAACGGCATGATGCCGATGATGGGCATGCCGATGATGGGCGGCATGATGAACCCGATGATGGGTGGCATGATGCCGCAGATGATGCCGGTCATGATGGCCAAGATGACCTGCAAGATGACCAAGAACGGCATGACGTGCGAGATGATGCCGATGGACGACGCCAGCATGGACATGTTCATGGACTGCTGCAAGCGCATGATGGCCATGATGCAGGGCGGCATGCCCATGATGATGATGTGCGGCGGCATGCCGATGATGTGCGGCACGATGATGGCCTGAGCGCGCGTCGCCACGAAATTTTCAGGGGCTGCGGACGAAAGTCCGCGGCCCTTTTCGTTATGCGGTCAGACGCGCACTTCCTCGACATAGGTCATGACGAGATAGAGGACCGCCTCGGCGGTACCGAGGTTGCGGTAGGAATGCGGCACGTCGGCGTCGAACACGATGGCGTCGCCCTCCGACAGCACGCGCGCCGGCTCGTCGCCGGCGATGATCTCGACGGTGCCGCTCGACACGACGAGGTTTTCCACCGTGCCCTGCTGGTGCGCGGCGGCGACCTCGCGGTGCAGGCCGGCGATCCTGAGTTCGTAGAATTCGACCTTGCGCTCGCCGTCGAAGGGGAACAGGGCTCGCGACTGGAACCGCCCTTCCGACGAAGTCAGCACCTTCGCCTTGGCCCGCGACAGCACGGTGACGCCGCGCTCGGTCTCGTTGGCGAGCAGCGTCGCGAAGGACACGTCGAGCGCCGTGGCGATCTTCCACAACACGGAAATGGTCGGGGCGCTCTTGCCCGTCTCGATCTGGCCGAGCATGGCCCGGCTGACGCCGGAAAGCTTGGCGAGGCGTTCCAGCGAATGGCCGCGTCGCGTGCGGAGCTTGCGGAGATTGCTGCCGACGATGGCCGGAATATCTTCCGCCATGTCCGTTTTGGTCGGTTCGTCGGCGGGGGCGTCGGACACGACGCGCAGGCTCATGGTCAGCGGCCGAAACCGAGAACCGGGACATAGGTCCACACCGGAACCCAGACCATCGGCGGCAGCGGCGAGGACGCCGTCGTGCGGCACATCTCGTCACGGCCGGCAGCGGCGCGAGCGAGACGGAATTCCGCGAGATCGACGACTTTCGCAGTTTGTGCCGACATGATGGTTCCCTGCTTGGCGAGATGGGCCTTTCGGACACCCGGAAGGCTAGGCCCGTCCGCCCGCTTCCTCAAGCGCGCCCATTCTCCCTTTTGCCGGCTTCGGGGGAAAAAGCCCGCGCCGGCCGGGCCGGAGCCGGAAAGGCATTCCGCCGGGCCATGCCCCGGCTCAGAGATGCGTCGACCACGGCACGAAGCGCTTCTCCAGCGCCCGCATCAGGAGCTCGAACAGGATGGCCACGATGCCGATCACCGCGATGCCGAGAATGACCACGTCGGTGCCCAGGAAGGTGGCGGCCGACTGGATCATGAAGCCGAGGCCGCGGCTCGCCGCCACCAGCTCGGCGGCGACCAGCGTCGACCAGCCGGCGCCGAGCGCGATGCGGATGCCGGTGACGATCGAGGGCAGCGCGCTCGGCAGCACCACGAAGCGGAGGAGCTGCAGCCGCGTCGCGCCCAGCGAGCGGGCGGCGTTGAGCCGGTCGCGCGATACCGACCGGACGCCGGCCGCCGTGGCGATGATGATCGGCGGCGCCATGGCCAGCGCGATCACCAGCACCTTCGACGCCTCGCCGATGCCGAACCAGATGATGATCAGCGGCAGGTAGGCGAGCGGCGGCAGGGGACGCAGGAACTCGACCACGGGATCGAAGATGCCGCGACCGATGCGCGACGACGCGATGATGGCGCCGATCGGCACCGCGACGACGATCGAAGCGGCAAGCGCCCCGAACACCCGGCCGAGGCTGGCCAGAAGATGCTGCAACAGCGTCGAATCGGCAAAGCCGGAGACGGTCACCTGATAGGCGCTGTTGAGGACGGCGAGCGGGGAGGGCAGGAACACCCGCGACACCCAGCCCCGCGTCGAGGCGAACCACCAGAGCGTGAGGATGGCGATCACCGTCGCCAGTGGAACGAGGCGGACCCAGTCGAACCCCGGCGCGGCGGCGGCCGGTGCCTCCGGCTTGCGGTCAAGGACGATGTCGTTGGTCGTGCTCATGCCTAGACCTCGAAATCCTGCAACTCGATCAGGTCGCGCAGCCGCTCGCGGGTGGCGACGAAGGCGGGGTCGGACTTGATGGCGCGCGATGTGTCGCCCCTGAGAAAGCGGCGGCCGAAGTCGACGGCGATGTCGGCCACCACCCGGCCGGGATCGGGCGCCAGAACGACGACGCGCGTCGCCAGGAACAGGGCTTCCTCGATGCCGTGGGTGATCAGCAGGACGCCGGCGCCGCTATCCTGCCAGAGATGCAGCAGGAACTCCTGCATCCGCTCGCGCGTCAGCGCGTCGAGCGCGCCGAGCGGCTCGTCCATCAGCAGGAATTCCGGATCGGCGGCCAGCGCCCGGGCGATGCCGACCCGCTGGCGCATGCCGCCGGACAGCTCCCAGATCGCCTTGTCGCCGGAGGCGGCGAGGTCGACGTGGGCAAGCAGCTCGTTGACCCGGCGGTCGCGCTCGGGCTTCGGCACGCCGCGCAGCTTCAATGCGAAGCCGACGTTCTGCCGCGCCGTCAGCCAGGGGAACAGCGCGTCGTCCTGGAACACCACGGCCCGCTCGGCGCTCGGCCCCTCGACGGTGCGGCCGTCGATGTGAACGCGGCCGGCCGTCGGCTTCAGAAAGCCGGCGGCGAGGCTGAGCAGGCTGGTTTTGCCCGAGCCCGACCGGCCGACCACGGCGACGAATTCGTCGCTGCCGATCGACAGATCGATGTCGGCGAGCACCGGCGCCGAAGGCGGCGATCCATAGGCGAAGGTAACCTTGTCGATATGGAGCTTGTACACCGGACGTCTCTTCTCGCAACGAAACCCGTCCGCCGGGGAGGGGCGGACGGGCAGTCCTTCATACGGGCCGGCGGCCGGATCACTTCGACGCGACGACGTCCTTCACCCAGCGGTCGGAGACGTAGGGCGAATAATCGGCGAGCACCTCGGGGATCTTGCCCTGCTCCTTGAGGAAGGCGGCGGTGGCGGCCACGGCCTTGGCGGTGCCGCCGCCGAGCAGCGCTTCGCCGGGCTGCTCCTCGAGCGTCGGGAAATAGTAGCCGGTCAAGAGTTCGGGAACCTCCTCCTGCTTGGCGCCGGTAAGGCGGGCGATCTTCTCCGCCTCCGGCGACTTGGCGTCCCACTTCGCGGGATCGGCACGATAGGAAGCGTAGGCGTCGCCGGTCACCTTGACGAAGGCCTTGACCACGTCCGGATGCTGCTCGGCATATTCCTTGCGGACGATCCAGGCGTCGAAGGTCGGGCCGCCCCACTCGGCGACGTCGCTGGAGGTGGCGACCACCTTGCCGGTCTTCTTGATCTCGGCCAGCACCGGGTCCCAGACATAGGCGCCGTCGATGTCGCCGCGCTCCCAGGCGGCGGCGATTTCCGGCGGCCTGAGGTTGAGGATCTCCAGCGACTTGGGATCGATGTTCCAGTGCTTCAGCGCTGTCAGCAGGCTGTAGTGGGCGGTGGAGACGAAGGGCGTGGCGATCTTCTTGCCGACGAGATCCTCCGGCTTGTCGACGCCCTTGGCGGCCAGCGCCTCCGACGGGCCGATCAGGCCGACGACGAAGATGGTCTCGATCGGCACCTCGCGGCTGGCGGCGGCGGTCAGCGGCGACGAGCCGACGTAGCCGATGTCGAGCGAGCCGGCGGCGATGGCGGCGATGACGTCGGCGCCGCCGTCGAACTTCTGCCAGTTGATGGTGGCGCCGGTCGCCTTCTCATAGGCGCCGTCGGCCTGCGGCACGCGCGACGGCTCGACGATCTGCTGCCAGCCGATGTTGAGCGTGGTCTCGGCCCTGGCCGAGGCGACGGCGGAAAGCCCCGTCGCCACGAAGGCGGCGAAAACGGCCGCCTTGCCGATCCGGGTCGTGAAATGGGCAACAGGCGTCATCGATATCTCCCTGAGGTAGAAGGCGCCGGATCGGGGCCTCTCGAAAATATTGCTAAGCTACAGGCGGTTATCGGGCCCCGGAAGAAACGTCATGCCAAGATCAGCCGGCCGGTAAAATAGAATTCCGTCCGCCGCCGGGCAGCCGAAATCCTGCCGTCTCAGGCATCGACGGTATCGGCGGGGTCGATGCCGGCGATCACCGCCGGTTTCTTCATCGCGTCACGCCGGAAGGGCTCGCCCAGTTCCTGGTTGATCAGCGCCTCGATCAGCGTCGTCTTGTTGTGCTGCAACTGGTCGACGATCGCCTGCCGCAACAGCTCGGTCAGCTCCTCGGCGGTGCGGGCGACGACGCCGTTGAGGCCGCAGGCGCGGGCGATGCCGGCGTAGGACACCTCGGGATCGAGTTCGGTGCCGACGAAGTTGTCGTCGTACCAAAGCGTCGAGTTGCGCTTCTCGGCGCCCCATTGGTAGTTGCGGAAGACGATCTGGGTGATGGCCGGCCATTCGGAGCGGCCGATGGCCGTCAGTTCGTTGACGGCGATGCCGAAGGCGCCGTCGCCCGAAAAGCCGACCACCGGCAGGTCGGGCCGGCCGATCTTGGCGCCGACGATCGCCGGCAGGCCGTAGCCGCAGGGGCCGAACAGGCCCGGCGACAGATATTTCCGGCCGTCCTCGAAGGAGGGATAGGCGTTGCCGATGGCGCAGTTGTTGCCGATGTCCGAGGAGATGATCGCCTCGCGCGGCAGGGCGGCCTGAATGGCCCGCCACGCCTTGCGGGGGCTGAGCCAGTCGGGCTTGGCGGCGCGCGCCCGGGCGTTCCAACTGGTGCCGGGATCGTCGTCCTCGTGGTCGAGCGAGGTTAGTTCCTGCGCCCAGGCCGAGCGGGTGGCGGCGACGAGGCCGCGCCGCTCCTGCCGTTCGGCCGGGGTCAAGCGCGGGGTCACCTTGCCGGCGAGCGCCCGCGCCACCTTGCCGGCGTCGCCGACGATGCCGACGGCGATCGGCTTGGTCAGGCCGATGCGGTTGGGATTGATGTCCACCTGGATGACGGCGGCATCCTTCGGCCAGTAGTCGATGCCGTAGCCGGGCAGCGTCGAGAAGGGATTGAGGCGGGTGCCGAGCGCCAGGATGACGTCCGCCTTGGCGATGATCTGCATCGCCGCCTTGGAGCCGTTGTAGCCGAGCGGGCCGAGGGCGAGGGGATGGCTGCCGGGAAAGGCGTCGTTGTGCTGGTAGCCGCAGGCCACCGGCGCATCGAGCGTCTCGGCCAGCGCGACGCTGTCGGCGATCGCCCCGGCCAGCACCACGCCGGCGCCGTTGAGGATCACCGGGAAGCGGGCGTTCGACAAGAGCTCGGCCGCCCTGGCGATGGCCTGGTCGCCGCCGGCCGGCCGCTCGATCTCGATGATCGGCGGCAGTTCGATATCGATCACCTGGGTGAAGATGTCGCGCGGAATGTTGATCTGGGCCGGCGCCGAGGCGCGCCTTGCCTGCTGGATCACCCGGTTGAGCACCTCGGCGACGCGCGAGGGGTCGCGCACCTCCTCCTGATAGGCGACGATGTCCTGGAACAGGGCCATCTGCGGCACTTCCTGGAAGCCGCCCTGGCCGAGCGTCCGGTTGGCCGACTGCGGCGTGACGACCAGAAGCGGCGTATGGTTCCAGTAGGCGGTCTTCACGGCGGTGACGAGGTTGGTGACGCCGGGGCCGTTCTGGGCGATCACCAGCGACACCTTGCCGGTGGCGCGGCTGTAGCCGTCGGCCATCATGCCGCCCGAGCCCTCGTGCGCCACGTCCCAGAAGGTGATGCCGGCCTTGGGGAACAGGTCGGAGATCGGCATGAAGGCCGAGCCGATGATGCCGAAGGCATGGCGGATGCCGTGCCGCTGCAGGACTTTGACGAAGGCTTCCTCGGTGGTCATCCGCATTTTGAACTGTCCCCCGCGATCAGCCGAACACGCGCCCGATGGCGCGGCCGATCGTTTCCGTGATGGCGTCGATGTCGTCCGGCGTGGCGATCAGCGCCGGCGCCAGGCAGAGCGTGTTGTTGAAGCCGGTGATCGAGCGGTTGGTGGAGCCGATGATCACCCCTTGCGCGCCGCACTCGGCGACCACGGCCTGCACCAGCTTTTCGTCGGCCGGTTCGCGGCTTTGCCGGTCGGCGACGAGCTCGACGCCGGCGAACAGGCCCTTGCCGCGCACGTCGCCGATGGCCGGATGCTTGTCCTGAAGGGCCCTGAGGTTGGCGATCAGCCGCTCGCCCTGCCGGGCGGAATTTTCCACCAGCCGTTCGTCCTCGATGATCCTGAGGTTTTCCAGCGCCGCCGCCGGACCGGAGGCGCAGCCGCCGAAGGTGGAGATGTCGCGGAAATGGCTGAGCGGATCGTCGGGCGCGTCCTTGAACAGCTCGAAGATCGCCTCGCTGGTCACCGTGCAGGAGATGGCGGCGTAGCCCGAGGCGACGCCCTTGGCCATGGTGACGAAATCCGGCCGGACGCCGTAATGCTGGTAGCCGAACCAGGCGCCGGTACGGCCGAGGCCGCACACCACCTCGTCGATGTGAATGAGAATGCCGTGGCGGCGGCAGATCTCCTCGACGCGCTGCCAGTAGCCGTCGGGCGGGGTGATGACGCCGCCGCCGGCGGTGATCGGCTCCAGGCAGATGGCGCCGATCGTATCCGGCCCCTCGCGCAGGATCACCTCCTCGATGGCGTCGGCGGCCGCTTCGCCGTAGTTGGCGCCCCGCTGCTGGCGCCGGTATTCGAGGGCGTGCGGCACGGCGACGAAGCCGGGCAGCAGCGGGCCGTATTGGGCGGTACGCTCGTTCTGGCCGCTGGCGGAGAGGGCGCCGAAGGTGGTGCCGTGATAGTCGCGCTCGCGATAGAGGATCTTCGACTTGCGGCCGCCATGGTGACGGTGGGCGATCTGCCGCACCATCTTGAACACCTTCTCGTTGGCCTCCGAGCCGGAATTGGAGAAGTAGACGCGCGTCAGGCCCGGCATCTTCGCCGTCAGCCGCTCGGCGAACAGCGCGCCGGGGATCGAGCCGGCGGTGTTGGCGAAATAGTTGAGGCGGACGAGCTGGTCGCGCACCGCGTCGGCGATCGAGGCGCGGCCGTAGCCGACGTTGACCGTCCAGACGCCGCCCGACACGGCGTCGAGATATTCCTTGCCGGCGATGTCCCACACCCTCAGGCCCTTGCCCTCGACGATGATGCGCGGCGCCGCCGTCTCGAAGGCCTTGTGCTGGATGAGGTGATGCCAGACATGGGCGCGATCGGCATCGATGATGGATTGCGGATCGTTGAGTTCCGCCGCGGCGCTGAGGGTCATCTGTCTTCCATTATCCTGGCGGCCGGCTTCCGAAGGCGTGCCGACGGCAGGCGGATGCGGCGGCGCAAATCATGTCGGTTCGGCCGCCGATAGGACAGGTCGGGCATTCCAAAATAGGCGGCTTCGGCGACGCGGATTTTCTACGCGGCGGGGTCAGGCCTGCGTTGCCCGGCTTCTGGCGATCGCCTCGATATGCTCCGGTCCGATGCCGCAGCAGCCGCCGACGATGGTGGCGCCGTCGCCGGTCCAGCGGTCGACCCACTTGAGATAGTGGGGCGGATCGAGGTCGGGCCGCAGTTCGGAGATGCCGGCATAGGGCTCGTCCGACGGCGGTTCCGGCACGAAGGCGTTGGCGTAGACGCCGAGGCCGATGTCCGGATCGCCGAAGGCGTCGATGGCGAGCCGGGCAGCCTTCAGCGCGGCGCTCATCACCTCCGGCTGGCTGCAGTTGAACAGGATGGCGGCGGCGCCGGCGGCCAGCGTCCGCGACACGGCGTCGCCGACCGGCTCCCAGGACCTCAGCTCGGCTGGACCGGTGCGCCCGCGCTCGTCGCGCAGCGTGTAGGACACATAGACCGGTTTGCCGGTCGGCGCGGCGACGGCCAGCGCCGTCAGCGCCTCCGCCGTCGAGCTCTGCGTTTCGATCAGCCAGACGTCGACATGCGGCGCGAGGCCGGCCACCAGTTCGGCGAGGATCGGCGGCGCCTCTTCCGCGATGAACTTGTCAGGCCGGTAGCTTTCGAAGATCGGCGGCAGCGAGCCGGCTACCGTCACCTTGCGCGGCGCCGCGTCGGCCACGGCGCGGGCGATCGAGCCGGCGCGGGCGGCGAGGGCGCGCCCCTCCGTCCGGAAGCGGTGGTCGCCGATCATGTGCGGCACCAGGCCGTAGGAGTTGGTGGTGATGATCTCGGCGCCGGCGTCGACATAGGCCTGGTGGGCGCGACGCACGTAGTCCGGTGCCTCGATCAGCGACAGCGCCGACCATTCCGGCAGGCGGAACGGCGCGCCCAGCCGTTCGAGCAGGCGGCCCATGCCGCCGTCGAGGATGGTGAAACGGGTCTGAGCACTCATGTGTCGTGTCTCTTTTGCATGTCGTCAGCGGCGGGGAGCGCCGTAGGCGCGGCCGAACCGCACCTCCAGCCGATGCTGCACGAGCTCGAACAGGATGGACAGCAGCCAGTAGATGAAGGCGGCCGTCAGCAGCATTTCCATGTAGTGGTAGGTGGAGCGGCCGTAGGACTGGGCGAGGAAGTTGAGTTCCCAGAGGCCCATCAGCGACACCAGCGACGAATCCTTCAGCATGGAGACGAACTGGGCGCCGGCCGGCGGGATGATGACGCGCGCCGCCTGCGGGGCGATGATCTTGAAGGCGATCAGCAGCGGCGGCAGGCCGAGCGTCATCGCCGCCTCGCGCTGGCCGCGCGGCACCGACAGGATGCCGGCGCGGATGGTCTCGGCCAGGTAGGCGGCATAATTGAGCGACAGCGCCATCACGCCGGAGGTCAGTGCCGACAGGATGATGCCGAACTGCGGCAGGGCGAGGTAGATCAGCAGCACCTGCACGAGAAGCGGCGTGCCGCGAAAGAACGAGGCGTAGAAGGTGGCGAGCGCGAAGGCGACCGGGTTGCGGGACAGCCGTCCGAGCGCCGTCAGCACGGCGAGGCCGACGGCGAACACCATCGATATCGCCGTCACCAGCAGCGTCAGCGCCACGCCCTGCACGAAGCCGTTGGGCGACAGATGGAGGCCGAGCATGAACGGCAGCTTGGCGCGGATCAGCGCGAAGTCGAGGCCGAGCTGGTAGAGCCCGCCGAGCAGGATCGCCAGGAGCAGCGCCCAGGTCGTCCAGACGCGCCGCCTGAAATCGAAACGCAGCCGGTGAGGTGTCACCGGCCGCGCGACGATGGGCGCCATGGTCTCCGTGAAGTCACTCGACATCTTTGGTGATGTCCGTGTGGAACCATTTCTCGGAAATTTTGGCGATCGTGCCGTCGTCCCTGAGCTCCTTGACGACACGGGCGACCTCGGCGTCCCACTCGGGGTCGCCCTTGTCGGTGACCACGGCGTTCGGCTCGGCGAACAGCGGCTTGCCGACCACCTTCAGCTTGCCGGTCGCCTCGATCTGGCCCTGCGCCGTGCCGGCCGAGGCGACGATGGCGTCGAGCCGGACGCCGGGTCCGAGTGCCAGATTCTGAAAGTTGACCGTCTCGTCGCCCGGCACCGCCTCGACGGTGTCGAAGGGAAATTCGATGGCCGGCTGGCCGGGAATGACGAAGTTGCGGTTGACGTAGGCCTCGTAGGACGAGCCGGTGCCGACGCCGACCTTCTTGCCGGAAATGTCCTTGACCGACTGGATGGCCGTCTCGTCCTTGTTGACCACCAGCACGGCCGGCAGGCTGTAGTAGATCGCCGGGAAATTGACCACCTTGGCGCGCTCCTCGGTCGGCGTCGCCGAGGAGATGGCGACATCCCAGCGGCCGGCCCACTTGCCGCCGATGATGGCTTCCCAGCCGGGCGTCTCCAGCTTCAGCTTGACGCCGAGCTTTTCGGCGAAGGCCTTGGCGACATCGACGTCGAAACCGTCGAGCTCGTTGTTGTCGTTGATGAAGCCGAAGGGCGGATAATCGTTGACGAGGACGTCGACGACCTCACCCTTCGCGCGGACGCGGTCGAGGGTTCCGCCCGCGACGGCGACGGCTGGAAAGGAGAAGGCGACGATCAGGGCAAGAATGCGGGGCGTCATCATGGCGGTCGGTCCGTTGTCGTTGGTATGGAGCCATGATGCAGGCTTCTCCCGCCGTCGCCGAAGTCGGTCCGTTCAAATCCCGGCCGCAAGAGGAAATATCTTGCCCTTTGCCGATGGTAAAACGGCAGCAGTTTCCGGGCTTTGCAGCGATCAATCCGGTTCGGCCCCGCATATATCGGTGAAATCCGCCACGTTCGCCGAGCTCAGCGTGCCTGCTCCGGGTAGAGCTTGAGGAGGCCGTTGCGGCTGGCGTTTGCGACGCCGCGCTCGGTGATCAGGCCGGTGACCAGGCGGGCCGGCGTCACGTCGAAGCCGTAGTTGAGCGCCGGGCTGCCCTTGGGAAGAATGTCCACCGTCTCGAGCCGGCCGTCGGCGGTGCGGCCGGTGATGTGGCTGAGCTCGCGGGCGTCGCGCTCCTCGATCGGGATTTCCTTGACGCCATCCTCCAGCGTCCAGTCGATGGTGGTGAACGGCAGCGCCACGTAGAACGGCACGCCGTTGTCGTGGGCGGCCAGCGCCTTGAGGTAGGTGCCGATCTTGTTGCAGACGTCGCCGGTCGCCGTGGTGCGGTCGGTGCCGACGATCGCCAGGTCGACGAGGCCGTGCTGCATCAGGTGGCCCCCCAGGTTGTCGGCGATCACCGTATGATCGACGCCGTGCTGGCCGAGCTCGAAGGCGGTGAGGCTGGCGCCCTGGTTGCGCGGCCGCGTCTCGTCGACCCAGACATGGATGGGAATGCCCGCTTCGAAGGCCATGTAGATCGGGGCGAGGGCAGTGCCCCAGTCGATGCAGGCGAGCCAGCCGGCGTTGCAATGGGTGAGGACGTTGAGGCGCGACGGCTTGCCCTTCTGCTCCCAGAGGTCGCGGATGATGGACAGGCCATGCTTGCCGATCGCCTTGCAGGTCTCGACGTCCTCGTCGCAGATCTCGGCGGCGCGGCGGTAGGCAAGGCCCATGCGCGCGGACGGCGCGACCTGGGTGAGGCGGCCCCTGAGGTCGTCGAGCGCCCAGCGCAGGTTGACGGCGGTCGGCCGGGTGGCGAGCAGCGCCGCATAGGCCCGCTCGAGGTTCTGGTCAGAGGAGTCCTCGCGCATGGCCAGCGCCAGGCCATAGGCGCCGGTGGCGCCGATCAGCGGCGCGCCGCGCACTACCATGTCGCGGATGGCGCTTGCCGCCTCCTGCCAGGAGCGCAGCGTGCGCGTCTCGACCGCGAACGGCAACCTGGTCTGGTCGATGATCTCGACCCCCCAGCTATCCGCCGCAACCCAGATCGTCCGCATGGATTTGCCGTGGATCCTCACGAGGCGCTTCCTTCTCACCAGTGGCCAACCGCATCGAAACCGGCGGCGGCTCCGTCGCCCGTTCGTCCAGCCATAGCGTGACGGGGCGGCGATGGGGAGGAACAGTTTTCTTCTTCAGTGCCGGCTGACGAACCAAACATCACCGCTTCGGGTGAATACGGTCTCGGACGTTCTTTGACTAGTTTGTCGATAGATAAATATCCTTTCGTCACGGTTGGCCGCACGCCGGGTGGCGGGAATGGCAGCGCCGTCGACACATTCCGGCCGCATGGCCGCACTGGGGGAACGTTCCATGAGCTTCATCGCAAGGACAGCCGCTTCGACCGCCGCGCTTCTGGCGCCCCTGCTGTTCGCCGGCGCGTCCCTGGCCGCCGGGCTGGCCGGCGCGCCCGCGCCCTTCGATCAGGGTGGCGTCAAGTTCGCGCTGGTCGGCTACATTTCCGCCGGCGATTTCTTCTCGGCCGTCCAGGCCGGCGCCAAGGCCCAGTCGGCGGCGCTCGGCGTCGACCTGCAGGTCTTTCCCGGCCGGCAGGACAGCGCCGAGCAGCGTTTGCAGATCGAGCAGGCGATCAACCTGGGCGTCAAGGCGATCGTCATCGACCACGGCGAGCCGGAAGCCTTGCGCGACGTCGTGCAGAAGGCGCTCGACGCCGGCGTCAAGGTGGTCGCCTTCGACGTCAATATCGACAATCCCGCCGTGCCGCAGGTCGAGCAGAGCGATCATGAGCTGGCCCGCCTCGCCCTGGAGCAGGCGGCAAAGGACAACGGCACCAGCTTCACCGCCGGCTATGCCTACGTCGCCGGCTTTGCGCCGCTCGATCGCCGCAACGAGGTGTGGCAGGCGTTCAAGAAGGCCAATCCCGGCGTGGTCGAGAAGGCGCAGTTCGGCGTCGTCAACGCCACCACCGCGCTCTCGACGTCCGACCAGGCCAAGGCCGTGCTGCGCGCCAACCCGGATATCTCGGTGGTCTTCGCGCCTTATGACGAATTTGCCCGCGGCGTGAAGCTGGCCGCCACCGAGCTCGGTGTCGCCGACAAGCTCAAGATCTACTCGGCCGACGTTTCGACCGCCGACATCCAGGAGATCGTCGCCGACGGCAGCCCGTGGGTGGCGACCGTCGCCACCAATCCGGCCCTGGTCGGCGCCGCCGCCATCCGTGCCGCCGCCAAATTGGTCGCCGGCGAGGCCGTCGACCATAACCTCGTCATCAAGCCGACCCTGCTCACCCAGGCCGGACTGCGCGAGGCCGGCGTCACCACCATCGAGGAACTGGCGGCCAAGCTGCCGTCGTTCAACGAGAGCGATGTCGCCCTTGCCCCGTGGATTCCGGTGGCCAGCAAGTAAGCGGGCGCTTTTCGCGTCTCTCCCGCGCGAACCGGTTCCGGCAGCCCGCCGGGGCCGGCCGCGCGGGACGCCGTTCGACAGGCAAGGATCGGAGCACAGGGAAGGGCATATGAAGGCCGTGCAATATTGGTCGAACGACGACGTCAGGCTCGTCGACCTGCCCGTTCCCGACATTTCGGCCGGAGAGATCCTGGTCCGGGTCGTCGCCTGCGGCCTCTGCGCCGCCGACGTGCTGGAGTGGTACATGCGGCCGAAGGCGCCGGTCTACCTCGGGCATGAGATCGCCGGGGTGGTGGCCAGGGTCGGAGCGGGGGTAACCGCCTTCAGTGTCGGCGACCGGGTGTTCGTCCATCACCGCGCCCCATGCGGCCATTGCGACCTCTGCCGGCGCGGCCACGAAACGCTCTGCCGCGAGCACCGCCGCCATGGCATCGAGCCGGGCGGCATGGCCGAATATGTGCGCGTCACGGCGGCCGTGGTCGAAAAGGATGTGCTGCCGCTGCCGGACGGTTTCGGCTTCGAACAGGCTGCGCTGGTCGAGCCGGTATCCTGCTGCGTCCGGGCCTTGTCCCGCCTCTCCATCGACGCCGGCTCGCGGGTGCTGGTGATCGGAGCCGGCTTCAGCGGCCTCGTCTTCGTGAAGCTTGCCCGGCTGGCCGGCGCCGCGTCGGTCGCCGTCGTCGAGCCGCTGCCCTGGCGGCGGCAGCGGGCGCTGCAATTCGGCGCCGACCTCGCCCTCGATCCGGACGAGCCGGATATTCGCTCCAAGCTTGGCAGCCTGGCGACCCAGGTGATCGTGACGCCATCGAGCGCGGCGGCCTGTGAACAGGCCTTCGACCTCGCCGACCAGGCGGCGGAGGTTCTCCTGTTCACGCCGTTGCCGCCCGAGGCGGCGCGACCCTTCGATTTCGGTCGCCTGTTCTTTGCCGAATGGACGGTGACCGCCTCGCACGGCAGCGGCCCGGCCGACACGCGCGCCGCGCTCGATCTCCTGGCGAGCGGCGCCATCGACGCGAGCCTGCTGGTGACGCACCGCTTCCCGCTGGAGGAGATCGCCTCCGCCGTGGCGGTGGCGGCCAAGCCCGGCAACGCCCTCAAATGTGTCATCGAAATCGGCGGCGAGCCGCCTCCGGAGCATGTGGAATTGCCATGACCGAAACCATCAAGGCCGTGCAGATCGGCAGCTACGGCGGCCCCGGGGAGCTGCGATATGTCGACGTGCCCAAGCCGTCGCCGCGCGAAGGCGAGGTGCTGATCCGCGTTCACGCCGCCGGGCTCAACCCGGTCGACTGGAAGACGCGGGCCGGTCAGGGGGCGGCGCGCTTCTTCCAGAATCCCTTCCCGCTGACGCTCGGCTGGGATGTTTCGGGCGTCGTCGAGGCGCTCGGCAAGGGCGTGACGGACTTCGAGCCGGGCAACCAGGTGTTCGGCTACGTCCGCTTCCCGCAGCCCGGCGGCACGCATGCCGAATATGTCGCGGCGCCGGCGGCGCAACTGGTCCGGAAAGGCTCCGGGCTCGGCCACGTCGAAGCGGCGGCCTTGTCGGCGGCGGCGCTTACCGCTTGGCAGAACATCTTCGACAGCGGGGCGCTCGAAGCCGGCCAGACCATCCTGATTCACGCCGGCGCCGGCGGCGTCGGTCATTTCGCGGTCCAGCTGGCGAAATGGAAGGGCGCCCGCGTCATCGCGACGGCCTCGGCCGGTAACCGCGCCTTCCTCAAGCGGCTGGGCGCCGACGAGGTGATCGACTATCGGAAAGAGCCGTTCGAGGCGGTGGTCCGCGACGTCGATGTCGTCTTCGACCTGATCGGCGGCGAGGTCCGCGAGCGGTCCTGGCAGACGCTGAAGCCGGGCGGCGTTCTGGTCTCGACGCGCAGCGAGGCCTTTTCCGAGGCGCCGTTCCGCTACGGCGTTCGTGGCCGCTTCATCTGGGCGCAGCCCAATGCGCGCCAGCTGTCGACCATCCAGACCCTCGTCGAAGAGGGGCATGTCCGCGTCGAGATCGACAAGGTCTACGCGCTGAAGAATGCCCGGCGCGCCCACGAACGCGGCGCAAGCGGCCATAATCGCGGCAAGATCGTGCTCGGGGTGCGTGACAGAGGAGACGAGGAATGAAAGCCGTTCGAATCCATGCCTTCGGCGAACCGGAAGTCTTGACCTATGAAGAGGCGCCGACACCCAAGCCGGGGCCGGGAGAAGTGCTGTTGCGGGTGCACGGCGCCGGCGTCAACCCCGTCGACTGGAAGACCCGCAAGGGCGCCGGCGTCGCCGGTCAGCTCGGCGCGCTGCCGGCCATTCTCGGCTGGGAACTGGCCGGCGAGGTCGTGGCGATCGGCCCCGGCGAGACCGCCTTCGTCGCCGGCGATCGGGTCTATGCCCTGTCCCGCTTTCCGGCGCCGGCCGCCGCCTACGCCGAGTTCGCCGTGGTCCCGGCCGCCGAGCTCGCCCGCGCGCCCGCTGCCATCGATCTGGTGCGGGCCGGCGCCGTGCCGCTCGCCGCCCTGACGGCATGGCAAGCATTGTTCGAAGTCGCCGGGCTCGAATCCGGCCGGACCGTGCTGGTCCACGCGGCGGCGGGCGGTGTCGGCCATTTCGCCGTCCAGCTCGCGGCGTGGAAGGGTGCGCGCGTCGTCGCCACGGCGTCGGCCGGCAACCGCGCCTTCGTCGAAGCGCTCGGGGCGGACGAGGTGATCGACTACGGGGCAACGCCATTCGAGACGGTCGCGCGTGACGTCGATGTGGTGATCGACGCCATCGGCGGCGAGGTCCGGAATCGCTCCTGGTCGACGCTGAGGCCCGGCGGCCTCCTCGTCGCCCTCAACGGCGCGCTCGCCGCCGACGCCGTTCCGGCCGGCCGCCGCGGCGTGCGTCGCCTCGTCCAGCCGAACGGGCCGCAACTTACGACCCTGGCGTCGCTGATCGATCAGGGGCACGTCAGGCCGGTCGTCGAACAGGTGTTTCCGCTCACCGAAGCGGCGGCGGCGCACCGCCTCAGCGAGCAGGGGCACGTTCGGGGCAAGATCGTCCTCGACGCGATCGGCGGGTAGCGCTTGCCTACCAGGAGCGGCTGGGGCGCGGATCGAGCCCGATGTCGTCGAAGCGCGGCAGCGCGCCGACGATGGCCGCGATGTCCGGATAGCGGTCGGGATGGAGCAGCAGCGACCGGGCGAGAGCCAGCGCGCCGGCCTTGGCGCGCGCCTGCGCCTCGGGCTCGGCGATCACCAGGAAGTCGGCGATCTGGGCGTAGCCGAGCACCCGCCGGATGATCTTGAGGGCCAGGAAGCCGATCGCATCCCGGAAGATGTCGTCCAGATAGGCCTGCCGCAGGCTTTCGAGGCGCGCCGCTCCGGCCGGGCCGGCGAAATGCGCCGCCGGATAGGCGTCGCCGCCGTTGTCTTCCGTCCGCCAGATGTCCAGGAAGCGCCGGCGGAACGTCTCGTGGAAGGTGACGATGTCCTCGGCGATGATATCGCGGAAGCCGGCCCGCTCGGCCGGGTCGCCGGGCTGACGCGCCTTGGCGAACCAGGCCATCGCGTAGTGGGCGATGAAATTGCCGACGTCGAAGCCGCTCGGCCCGACCCAGGCGAACTCGCCGTCGATGACGCGCGTGTCGTCGGCCGTGACCATCACCGATCCGGAATGCAGATCGCCGTGGATCAGCGACTGGGTCTTGGTGAAATAGATTGCCCTGAGCCGCGCCACCGCCGTCTTGATGTCGAGATCCGACCGGAAGGCGTCGCCCCAGGCCGCAAGGTGGGGCTCGATCACCTTGTTGCGCCAGACGGTCTGGTAGGGATCGGTGAAGATCAGGTCGGCGGAAATGCGCTGGAGGGAGAGGTTGCGGGAAAACAGCGCCACGTCGGCGGCCTTCGCCTCGAAGGACGCGGCGAGGTCGGAGGTGAAGAAGCTCGCCCTGGCGATGTAGTCGGCCACCGCCGCCGGCACCTTGGGATAGCGAACGCCGTCGATCAGCGCTCTGCGCAGGATGATGTGCGGCTCGAGCTTTTCCATGACGATGACGAATTGCTCGGCGTCGAAATGCAAGATCTCCGGGGCGAGCGCGCCGACATGCGGCGCGAGGCGCTCCGAATAGGCGTTCTCGTAGATCGCCCGGTTGATGTCGAGCGGCCAGCCTTCGCCGTGGATGCGGGCGTAGGGCAGCGCCTGCTTGACGCAGAGGCCGCCATGCGGCCCGTCGACGAGGAAAACCGAATTGAGGTTGCCGTCGGCGACATCCCGGATCCGCCAGTCGTCCGGACCGCCGCCGAGGCGGTCGCGCACCGCCGGCAGCGTGGCGAGATAGCCGGCGAGCGTGGCGGCGTCCAGAATGCGATAGTGGCTGTTGGGAGTGTCGAGCACGTTTGACCTGCCTGCGCCGCCGGACGGCGCCGTTGCGAAGAAAGTTGGTTGTTGCGGCAGGATAGCAAATGGTCGCCATCGGCAGAGTAATAGGGGTCTTTGTTTGGCGCCGATCCTGGAATGTCCGGCCCGAAATTCTATCGGCTGGAGAATTGGTTGCTACGCCTCATTTCATCGGCGAAAGTCATTTGACGCCGCCATGGGCCAGTCCGCTCACCAGGTGGCGCTGCATGAACAGCGCGATCAGGTAGACCGGCGCGATGCCGGTCAGCGAGGCGGCGGCCATCTGGCCGAAGTTGACCAGCCGGTCGCCCTGGAACAGCGAGATGCCGACGGTCAGCGTGCGGGTGGCGTCGCCGAAGGCGAAGGTCGAGGCGAGCAGGAATTCGTTGTAGGCGAGGATGACGACGATGATCAGCGTCGCCACGATGCCGGGCAGCACCAGCGGCAGCACGATCGACCAGAGGATGCGGAGCGGCCCGGCGCCGTCGAGGGCCGCGGCATGCTCGATGTCGATCGGCACCCGCCGCAGGAAGGGCGTCAACAGCCAGAAGGCCACCGGCACGTTGATGCAGCCGTAGACCAGCACCAGGCCGGCCACCGAGTTGATCAGCCCGATCTGCTTCAGGAGATAGAACAGGGGAATGAGCGCCACGACCGGCGGCGCCATGTAGCTCGACAGCGCCACCTGGGGCAGCCATTTGCCGCCGACGCCGAGCCGAAGGGTGGCGTAGACGGCGGGCAGGGTGATCGCCAGCGTGAGGATGCCGGCCAGCACCGACGACGCCACCGAGTTGGCGATGAACGTGACCAGCGGCACCGAATTGAAGGCGTGCGGCCAGTTGTCGAACGTGATCGTGGACGGCAGGAAGCCGCCGGACAGGGTGTCGTCCTTGGTCTTGAACGACACTGAAACGAGATAGGCGATCGGCAGGGCGAAGAAGCCGGCCACCAGCGCCGTGATGAGCCAGCGTCCTGCCGCGACGGTGGAAAACTTGCGGCTCATGTATCCCAGCGCTCCAGCGCCGCGTGCAGTTTCACCACCGGCAGCGTCACCAGCCCGATGACCACCGCGTAGATCAGCGTTTCGGCCGCCGCCTGCGCCACGTCGAACTCCTGCAGGCCGTGCTTCCAGATGGCGAAGCCGGCGTTGGTGGTGTCGAAGCCGGGGCCGCCGAAGGTCAGCACGTAGACGAGATCGAACAGCTTGAAGGCGATGATCAATTTCAGGACGAAGATCGAGGCCAGCGGCGCGGCCAGTGCCGGAAGGATGATGTGGATGAGCCGCTGCCGCGCGTTGGCGCCGTCGATCACCGACGCCTCGATGACGCCGTCCGGCAGGGTCGTCAGCGCCGCGAAGCAGAGGATGACGATGAACGGCGTCCACTGCCAGAAATCGGCGAGGCCGATCGACAGCCAGGCCCACCCTCCGGTGCCGAGAAAGGAGATCGGCGCCTCGATGATGCCGGCCGCCAGCAGCCAGCCGTTGAGAAGGCCGCCGGCCGGCGCCAGGATCAGCTTCCAGGCGACGCCGACCATCACCGGCGGCGTCATCAGCGGCAGCAGCACCAGGCTGACCAGGAGGCGCCCGCCCGTGATCAGCGACGAGAACAGCAGCGCGATGGCAAAGCCGGCAACCAGTTGCAGGGCGCTGCCGACGAAGCCGTAGACGATGGAGCGGCCGATGGCCGCCAGGAACACCGGATCGGTCAGTACGCGTCCGAACTGGTCGAGGCCGACGAAGGCGCGGAACGGCGAGCCGAGCGAGCTCTTGCTGAGCGACAGCGCGATCAGGAAGACGGTGGGATAGAGCGTCGTGACGGCGAGGGCGGCGACGATGGGCGCCAGCCACAACCCGCGTCCGCCGGCGGCGACCAGCCGGCGGACGGCCGACAGGCGCCGTTCGCCCAGGCCATCGACGTCGAAGCGTTCGAGCGCCAGCGTCATTCCGTGACCTCGGCCGTGACCTCGGCCTCCGATGGCTGCAGCGGGCCGCTGCCGGCGCTGGTCCGCCGCAGCGCATCGGCGATCTCGTCGAGGTCGGCCGGCGTCAGCTCAAGCGTGGCGGCGTCGATCCAGCCGTCCACCTGCGCCGGCGCCCGGGCGCCGACGATGGCGCCGCTGACGCCCGGCCAGGCCAGCGTCCAGGCGATGGCCACCGCCGCCACCGACGTGCCGTGCCGCTCGGCCACCGGCCGGATGGCCTCGACGAAGGCAAGGCTGCGCTCGACGGCCGGTTGCTGGAAGTCGGCGGACTCGCGCCGCCAGTCGTCGGCCGGCAGGGCCGCGATGCGCGCCGTCGATAAGGCGCCGGTCAGCAGGCCGCTTTGCAGCGGGCTGTAGACGATGACGCCGGTCTGGTGGGCGGCGCTCCAGGGCAGCTCGGCGCGGGCGACATCGCGCGCCAGCGCCGAAAAGGGCGGCTGCAGCGTGTCGACATGGCCGATCCGCTCGGCCCGTTCCAAAGCGGCGACGTCGTGATTGGAAAGGCCGATCGCCCGGACCTTGCCTGTCTGTTTCAGCTCGACGAGCTTGCCCCAGTAGCTCTCGATCTCGGTACCGTCGCGCGGCGGCCAGTGGATTTGCAGCAGGTCGATGGTGTCGACTCCGAGGCGGCGGAGCGACGCCTCGACCTGCGCTTCGAGCCGTTCCGGCGAGGCGATGAACTGGGGATACGCGGTTGGATTGGCGTCGTCCCATTCGAGGCCGGCCTTGGTGAACACCAGCGGCCGCTCGCCGGCCGGAATCTCGGTCAGCGCCCGGCGGACGATCTCCTCCGAATGGCCGAGGCCGTAGATCGGCGCCGTGTCGATCCAGTTGATGCCGCGTTCGACGGCATGGCGGATGGTGGCGATCGACGCCCGGTCGTCCTGTTCGCCCCAGCCGAAGGTCCAGCCGGCGCCGCCGATCGCCCAGGCACCGAGGCCGACGGGCGTGATGGAAAAGCCTGACCGGCCGAGCGGCCGCTTCGGAAGCTCTGTCTGGGACATTTCGTCGACCTCGCGGGATGGGTTGGAAAGCAAAACTCCCGGGCCGGGCGCCAAGGCGCCCGATCCGGGCAATGTCTGTTCACGAGGGACGATCAGCCCTCGATGATCTGCGTCCAGGCCGCATGGGCATCCTTGATCGCCGCTTCCGGCGACTTGGAGCCGGCGAGCGCCAGCGCCAGTTCGTCGATCAGCGCGCTTTCCAGCTTGGGCGCGTTGGCGGTGGTCGGCAGGGCCAGGCTGTGCTCCAGCGCGCCGTCGGCCAGCAGCGGCTGCACCTGCGGTTGGAAGGCCTTGAACTCCGGCGAGTTGAGGCTCGACTGCCGGAAGGGATCGATGCCCGAACCGGTCAGGCTGGCGAGCTCGCCGTGGTACTTGCGGCCGGTGGCGAACTTGATCAGCTCCCAGGCGATCTCCGGCTTCTTGGAGCCGCCGGTGACGCCGAAGGCAAAGCCGGCGTTGAAGGCGAGGCGCGGCGTCTTGTTGGCGCCGCCGAGCGGAATGCGGGCCACGCCCCACTTGTCGACGATCTGCGAGCCCTTGGGATCCTGCGCGTAGCCGCCGAGGTCGGTCCAGAACTCGATCTGCGCCGCCTTGCCGCCGAGGAAGGCCGGCAGGCCCTGGTCGAAGGCGGTTTCGAGCGGCGTCGGCAGCGCGTAGGGCGCCGACTTGACGAGGCTTTCCAGCGCCCCGACCGCCGCGTCGCTGTCGAGCGCCGAACTGCCGTCGGCGTTGACGAACTGGCCGCCGAAGCCGGTCAGGCGGTTGGCGAAGGTCGAGATCAGGATGATCGGGATCTTGGCGCCCAGGATGGCGGCGCCGTAGACACCGTTCTTCGATTCCGCCTCGGTGATCGCCTTGGCGTTGTCTGTATACTCGTCCCATGTGGCCGGCGGCTTCAGGCCGTATCTGTCGAACAGCTCCCTGTTGTAGAACAGGAGGTGGCTGTCGCCGTCGTAGGGCAGGCCGTAGCGCCGTCCCTTGTGCAGCGTGTAGGTGTCGTAGATGGTCGGGATCAGGTCGTCGGGCTCGATCTCGGCCTTGTCGCGCTCGATCCAGTCGGTGACGTCGCGAATGACGCCGTCCTCGGCGAGTTGGCCCTTGTAGGCGTAGTAATAGTCGACGACGTCGAACTCGTTGGCGCCCGACTGGTGGTCGAGCGTCGCCTTGACGCCCACCTGGTCGTAGGGCGCGGCGGTGACGTTGACCTTGGCGCCGGTCGCCGCCTCGAAATCCTCGGCGATCTTCTTGCCGGTCAAGGCATGGGGCTGGATGATCAGGAGGTTGATGCTCTCGCCGGCGTATTTCTGCGCCGCGAAGGCCGGCGTCGGCAGCAGACGGGAGGCGAGCGGCAGGGCCGCGCCGGCCGCCGCTCCCCTCAGGAGGCTGCGGCGGCTGAGGGAGAAACGCCCCCTCGGATCGAATAGACTGGTCATGGCTACCCCGTTGCGAAAATGGCGCTCGGGAGGCTCCGTCACGGCGGCCCGCGCCCGGTGCGACGCCGCCGGGACCGAAGGGAGCGCTCCTCGATTGTCATCAGGATAGGCAGGACGGGAATTTATACATAGAAATTATAGACTATTCCTGACGCCCAGGGAGAACGGTTCTCCCTCCGATCAGCATCTGGCGGAAATCGGTATGTCTGTGCTGAAGCGCATGCCTGTCTTTGAAGCACCGGGGCGGTGACCATCCGAGGTGTCCCGCTTGCGGCTAGCCCGTAGCGATGGCGAGCTCCTTTCGCTCAACTGCGCCATGGCAGCGTTCCGGCCGGCAGGCGGGAGCCGAGGCGGTCGACCAGCAGCGCCAGGACCAGGACGAAGCCGATCGAGGCCACCGAAAGGGCGGCCGCCGAGGTCGAATTGCCTTCGTATTGCAGCGAGAACACCATCACGCCGATCGTCTCCACGCCGCTCGACCACAGTAGCGCCGAGACCGTCAGCTCGTTGAAGGCGGTCATGAATACCAGGATGGCGCCGGCCGCCGCCGCCGGTGCGGCAAGCGGCACGATCAGCTTGACGATGCGCCGGAACGTCCCGGCGCCGAGGATGCGGCCCATCTCGTCTAGGTTGGGATCGAGGCTTGCCAGCGCGGTCTGCACCGGGCCGATGGCCAGCGCCAGAAAGCGCGAGATGTAGGCGAGCAGGAGGATGGTCGCGCTGCCGTAGATCGACACGCCGATCACCGGCAGCGGCGGCAGGAAGACGAGGATGTAGGCGAGCGCCAGCACCGTTCCCGGCACGATGAAGGGAAGCTCGGCGAACCAGGCGGTCCAGCGCGCCAGCTTCAGCCTGCGCACGGTCCCGAGATAGGCAAGGCCGACGGCGATGCCCGCCGCGGCGACGGCCGCGCCGGCCGACAGCAGGATGGAGTTGGCGAAGGCGCGCCGCACGGTGGCGCTGCCGATCAGCGTCGAGCGGAAGCCGTCGAGTGTCAGCGTGTCCGGCGCGAGGCGGACGCCGACGGCCGGGCTGAGGGCGGCGCCGACAAGCGCCAGGAGCGGCACCACCGCCAGCAGCGTGACGACATTCCAGAGCACGACGACGATCGGCCGGCGGAACCTGCCGGCGTCGAACGGCACGAGCGGACGGCCGCTCCGGTCGATGGGCACGGACCGGCTTAGCACGATGCCGCGCAGACCGAGCGCCACGCCGGCCATGGCGACCAGCACCAGGGCCAGGACGGCGACCTGGCCGATCACCGCCGGCCCGAAGCCGTTGAGCCGCTGATAGATCAGCGTCGTCAGCATCGGATAGCGCCCGGGAATGCCGAGCAGCGCCGGCACGCCGAAATTGCCGACCGAGGCGGCGAAGGCGAGGCTGGCGCCGGCGACCATCGCGGGTGCCGTCAGGGGCAACAGGACGCCGGCGACGATCCGGAATGTACCGGCGCCGCCGATCCGGGCCGCTTCGACGAGGTCTTCCGGCAGGCTGGTCAGGCTGGCGCGCACCGCCAGGAAGACCAGCGGCATATGCTCGATGCCCATCAGCCAGACGATGCCGCCGCGCGAATAGAGCGGGTTCATCGCCCCCGGCGCCGGCGCGAGGCCGAGAAGGCCTAGGATCGGCGACGACGACCCCATCAGCTCGATCCAGGCGAGCGCCATGATCTGCGATGGAATGAGCAGCGGCGACAGCACGAGGAAGGTGAGCGCCACGCGGTTGCCGATCCTGATCAGGCTGATCGCCAGCGCCAGCGGCAGGCCGAGCAGCACCGACACCGCCACCGAGGCCGCGGAGGTCTCCAGCGTGTTCCAGAAGGCACGCCCGAATGCCCGGCTGGCCATCGCCTCGGAAATCAGGCCGAAGCTCCGCCCGCTCTCGCCGGTTCCCAGGGCTTCGGCGAACAGCCGGCCGAGCGGCCAGACGGCGAGAACGAAGACGAATACGGCGAGAAAGGCGACGAGCATGGGCTCGCCGCCTCCCGACACGAGTTGCCGGCCGGTCGGAAAGACCCGCGGCATCGAGACATCAGCCACCGAACAGGTCCGCGAACTTCTGCTTGTTGGCGGCATCGTCGGCCAGCATCCTGGCCGGATCGGCCGGCATGATCTTCAGGCTGTCGAGCGCCGGATAGCCGGCCGGCGGGTTGACGCCAGCCAGAATCGGGAAATAGCCCTGCTCGACCGACTGCTCCTGCGCCGCCTTGCCGATCTGCCAGTCGACGAACACCTTGGCGGCGTCGATGTTGTCGCTGTCCTTCAGAATGGCCACCGGCTGGGTGATCGACGACACGCCTTCCTTGGGGAACACGAAGTCCACCGGCGAGCCCTTGGCCTTGGCGTTGAGGGCCATGTATTCGATGATGATGCCGTAGGCCTTCTCGCCGCGCGACACCGCCTCGACCACCGTGCCGTTGCCCTGGCCGGCCACCGCGCCGGCGTCGGCGAGGGTTTCGTAGTATTTCCAACCGAACTCGGGCTGCTGCACCATGGTGTCGACGTGGATCACCGCCGCTCCGGAATAGAGCGGGCTCGGCATGATCAGCGACTTGGCGACGTCCGGAGCCGTCAGGTCGTTCCAGGAGGTGGGAGCCGTCTTGACGAGGTTGGTATTGTAGATGATGCCGGTGGTGATCAGCTTGGTGCCGAAGAAGGTTCGGTCCGGATCGACCACCGCCTCGGGAAGGCCGCCGATCGGGGCGTCGGCATAGGCGAGGAGGCGGCCCTCGTTCTTGAGTTTGGTCATGGCGACGGCGTCGGCGATCAGCATCACGTCGGCGGGCGTCGAGCCGGCGGTGAATTCCGCCTCGAGCTTGGTCATCAGCTCGGTCGTGCCGGTGCGGAAGACGTCGACGGTGATCTCGGGATGATCCTTGTTGAACGCGGCGACGACGGCCGCCATCTGGTCGTTCGGCTGGGACGTGTAGACGGTGATGGTGCCGGAAGCGGCGAGAGCCGCCTGGGAGAGCGTCAGCGCGGTCACGGCGGCGGCGAAAGACGCAAGTTTCATCGACATGGGGGCGGTCCTTCCTTTTGATGATAGCGGCAAACCTAGTGATCGGACTTGACGTCTCCATGACGCTTGGGCCCGGATCGGGCGGTCGCTACCAGGTCAATTCGGATGTCGACGCAAAGTTTTCCGCCGGAAGCGCCCGGGCCAGCCGGCGGACGCCGTCGACTTCCAGAAAGGCGGCCATGACGATCTCCGGACGCACGGCGGCCAGAAGGGCACGGCTGCCGGCAAGACGAGGATGGACGTTCCAGCGGCAGAACGCGGCCTTTCCCTCTTCGACGAGGGTTTTGGCCGGCGTGCCGGCCGCCAGATGACCGGTGAAGACGATCCGCCCGCCGCCATCCGCGACAATGCGGGCCGCAAGGCGAGCGGCGACGCCGCGCGCGGCGTCCGCCGTGCCGGCGATCATCACCGCATCCGGCAGGCGCTGCCGGTCGGCCGCGTCGTCGGCGAGCGGCAGGCTGTCTCGGAGGAGACGGGCGAGCGCCGCCGCCGCTTCGGCCGGACCGGCGTCCTGATCGATCAGCGTTTCGGCGACGCGGCGATGGGCGGGGCAAAGGGCGACGCGGCACCCCGCCGCCGTGAGATGCAGCGCCATTTCCAGCCCACGACCGGCCGGCGGCGCCGGCAGAAGGCAGGGACCGTCGCCGATCGCCGTTTCGAGTTCAATGATCTGGTCGGCGAGCGGCTCGTCGGCGATGCCGTAGGAGGCGTCGAATACCATTGCCTTGGCCGGAAGAGGCAGGGTTACGGGAAAAAGCCTGCCCTCGCCGCTGTAGTCGCCGGTGTAGAGGAGCCCGTCGGCACCGCCGATCCGCATCCAGACGGCGCCCGGCGCGTGACCGGCCGGTCCCGTTTCGACGGCAAGGCCGGCGACCTCTGTCCTGCCGTTCATCGGCAGGGACGATATGGAGGCGGGCAGTCGCGAGGCACGCATCAGGCGCCGCGTGAGGTCCGTCGCAAAGACCGGCGGCGAGCCCACCGCCGCAACAAGGTCCAGCGCGCCCGTGTGATCGTGATGGAGGTGGCTGATCAGCACCGCGTCGACCGGTCCGATGGCGGAAAGATCGGGGCGGATAGCGAAATCGGGGCCTTCGCCGAGGTCGAGCAGCAGGCGCCGTCCGGCAATCTCCAGCAGGAAGCAGGCCGGGCCTTTGGCGCCGAAGCCCGAGACGGCGAGGAGGCGGTTCATGTCGCTTCGCGCGCCAGAACCCAGCCGCCACGCAGCGCAAGCCGGACCGCCTCGCCGATGCGTCCGCGCTGGGGACTGAGGACGTCGACGAGGCCGGTGGCTCCGGCCGCGCCCACTTCCACGGTCAGCCTGTGGTCTCCACCTTCGAAGCGGCTGGCGACGACACGGCCGTTGAGCCGTTCTCCGGCAGCGCCGTCTCCGGCCAGTTCCACGTCGCGAGCCCGCAGGCACAACCAACCCGGGCCGATCGGCGCCGCGCCTTCCACCTGGAACTCCGTATCGTCGAGCCGGATGCGCGTCGTTCTGCCGGCCGACGCGACGACGTCGGCGGCCAACAGCCGTCCCTGTCCGACGAAGCGGGCGACCATCGGCGACGCCGGCCGCGAGAAAAGCTCTTCCGGCGGCGCCAGTTGCTGGAGCCGGCCGTGATCCATGACGGCGACCTGGTCGGCCAGTGCCATCGCCTCGTTCTGGTCGTGGGTGACGAACACGAAGGTGGTCCGCGCCTGAGCGTGGATGCGCCCGAACTCGGCGAGCATCGTCTGCCTGAGGTGCGCGTCGAGGTTGGCGAGCGGTTCGTCGAGCAGGATGATGCCCGGGCGGACGGCCAGGCTGCGCGCCAGGGCGACGCGCTGCCGCTGGCCGCCCGACAACTGGTGCGGGCGCCGCGCGCCTTCGGCGCTCAGCCCAACCAGATCGAGCGCCTCACGCACCCTGTTCCGCCGCTCGGCCCGGCTGAGGCCGCGGCCGGCCAGACCGAAATCGACGTTTGCCGCCACCGTCATGTGCGGCCAGAGGGCGTAGGACTGGAAAACCATGCCGAGGCCGCGATGCTCGGGCCCGACGAAGCGGCCATGGCCGGCCACCGGCTTCTTGCCGATGGCGATTTCGCCGGCGTCCGGCCTCTCCAGTCCGGCGATCAGCCGCAGAATGGTCGTCTTGCCGCAGCCGGACGGGCCGAGCAGCGCGAAGAAGGTGCCGTTCGGCACCTCGAAGGAGACGCGATCGACCGCGATCTTGCCGGGATAGCGCTTGCTGACGTCGTCGAACCGGATGTTCGCCATAATTCCACCTTGCCGATCTTTGCGCGTAATGCGCCGTCGGTGAAGGTTTGATGACGGCAGGCCGATGGGCGGACATGAGATGCCAAGCGATTTTCCGGACGACGGGGCCGCTTCCGAGCGTCGCTGGCTGACGTGGCCTCTGCCGAACGGCTTCAACCACTTCCGCGTCAGGAGCATCCGCCGATCAAATTGAACCAACCCGATCGAAAAGCGGCTACTCAATCAAAGGAATCCAAGGGCAGTCGCCGACCACCTGATTTCACTTTCTTTTCTGGCGTCTCGCTCGTGAAAAGGTCGGTGTTATGCCGAAGGCCTCCAATTTATCGGACGCGCCCCGATAGGGTGTGGGAGCTATTTCAGGCTGCGTCGACGGTCACGGAAGGCGATAGGATGGTCAGAAATTAATCCATAACGGGGATCAAATTCATCAACAACGAATGGCCGGGTGATTTTACGCTTCGCCTTGTCTGCATGATAGCTTGCTTCTTGCAGGCGATAAAGCGCAAAGCCGCGAAAAACCGCGATTGCGGGGCATGGCGACAGCGATCTGGATCGGCGGAAAATACTGCTGGAGCGCACGCGAGGCGACCGAGAAGCGGCGGCCGACTTCCGGTGAAATGCCTACGAAAGGCGGAACCCAAAAGTCACAAGCCTTCAGAAAAGTCGCTTGACAACTTCGATATAGTCCATGCTAAGATTTTAAAAATCGTCGGGCATGGCAATCATAAGCTTAAAAAAGCCGGGCGTGAGGAGCGGGAACGGGCCTTTTCACGGGCCAGTCATCAAAAGACGGAGTGTCCATGACGCCGTCTGAAGGGGAGGTTCATATGCTGAGACGCGACTTTCTCAAGTATTCCGCCGCGGGTGCCGGGCTACTGCTGGCCGGCCCGCGGGTGGCCTTCGCGGCGCCGGGCGTTCTGGATATCTTTTTCAACAGCGACACCAACGTCATCGACTTCTGGACACAGGTGGTGAAGCCCGGCTTCGAGGCCGCCAATTCCGGCGTGTCGCTGAACCTTGTTCCCGGCGGCGGCGGTTCCGGCATCAACACATTGGCCGATCGCGCCTATGCCGCTTTCCAGGCGAAGAAGGATCCGCAGGTCGACATGCTCGAGGCGGCGACGCCCTTTTACCCGGCCGGCTCGCTTGAGGCCGGGCTGTGGGTCGACTTCGCCAAGGCAGGGCTTGGCAATTATGAAAAGGTCAATCCGGTCGTCGTCCAGTCGCCGGCGCTGCTGCCCTATCGCGGCTCGCAGGTCGTGCTGATGTACAATTCTGCGGTGGTCAAGGAGGTCCCGACCACCTTTGCCGGCCTTGTCGAGTGGATCAAGGCCAATCCGGGCCAGTTCGCCTATTCACGGCCGGATCTCGGCGACAGCGGCGCCTGCTTCATCGAACGCGCGCTGCAGGAAGTGACCGGCCAGAAACCGGAACTGTTCCTGCCGGACAACTATACGGACGATTATGCCAAGCCGATGTTCGAGAAGCTCTGGCCACTGCTGAAGGACATTCAGCCGGCGTTGTTCAACGGCGGCGAATATACGTCCGGCAACACCGCGTCGATCCAGCTTTTGGCCAGCGGTGCAGTGGCCATGACGGTCGCCTGGTCGGACATGGCGCTGCAGGCGATGAGCCAGGGCGTGGTTCCCGATACGACGGCCGTCGCCCAGTTGCAGGATCTCGCCTTCACCGGCGGCTTCTCCGGCGTCATCGTACCGTCCGTTGCCGGCAACAGGGACATCGCGCTGAAACTCTCCGACTACCTGATCTCGCCGGAGGTTCAGAACCACGTCGTCACCGATCTCGGCGGCTTCCCCGGCATCAAGTGGGAGTTCCTTTCCAAGGAACTGCAAGAAAAATTCGCTAAAGTGGCGCCAAAGTCGATCCCGATCTTCCCGAGCACCTGGGAGCCGAGCCTGTTCGAGGCTTGGTACCGCAACGTCGCTTCCGACCTCAAACGCTGAGGCCGATTGATGAGCGCGACCGCGATGTCGTTGCGCAACGGCTGGAGGGGGTTGGCGTTCATCGCCATCCCCGTGATGGCCATTACAATCTTCCTGTTTTACCCGGCCGCGCTCTCGATCATCGGAACGCTCGTGCATCCCAAGGATGGCGGCGGCTATACGTTCAGCCTCCAGAGCTACGTCTTCTTCTTCACCGACGGTTACAGCCTCGCCAATCTTGCGCGTACGCTGTGGACCACGGTGGTGACGCTGATTCTGCTGATCGCCGTGACCCTGCCCATCGCCCTCTATATGCGCTTCACCAAAGGACCACTGGCAACCGTGATCCAGGCCTTGGCGCTGTTTCCGATGTTCGTGCCGGGCATCATCATCTGCTACGCGCTCATCCGCTACATGGGGCCGAATGGCTGGCTTCAGAGCCTCCTGTCCCTCGTCGGCTTCCACCATTATGCCTCGCCGCACCTGACGCCCTGGGGGCCGGTGATCGGTCTCATGTGGGACGGCATGCCTCTGACGCTGCTGATCCTGATCTCGGGCCTCTCCAACATTTCCAATGCGTCGATCGAGGCGGCCCGCGATGTCGGCGCCGGCCGGCTGCGCATCCTCGTCAGCATCATCACGCCGGAGATCACCCATTCCCTTTTGATCGTCTCGGCGCTGAATTTCCTCGGCATCTTCGGCCAGGCCTTGATGCCCTTCATGCTTGGTCCGACCAATCCCGAGATGATGGGGCCGTTCATGCTACGCACCTTCTCGAGCGTCCGCGATCCGCTGCAGGCGTCGACCCAGGCGACCATCACTTTCCTGATCTGTTCGCTAGCCGGCGTCGCCTATGTCCGGTCGATCGCCCGTCGCCCGCAGGAGGATAGGAAATGATCTTCCTGTCCACCCGGCGCTTCGATTTCTTTGGCTACGGCATCCTGCTGTTTCTGATTTTCTTCATCGTGCTGCCGGTCCTCACGGTCTTTCTGTGGGCCTTCGCCGAGCAGTGGTTCTACCCGGCGGTACTGCCGACCAAATGGGGCTTCCGCTTCTGGTCGCTGGTTCTCGCGCGGCCGGACGTCTGGTCCGCCTTTGTCACTTCGATCGAGCTGTCGCTGACGGTGACGGCGCTGTCGGCGGTGATATGCCTGCCGGCCGCCTATGCCTTCGCCCGCATGGACTTCCCCGGCAAGTCCGTCTTCATGATGTCCTTCCTGATGGCCAATGCCTTTCCGCGCTTTGCCCTCATCATTTCGATCGCCGTATTGTTCCTGTCGCTCGATCTCGTTGGCACCTTTACCGGCGTCGTGATCATCCAGTTGCTCAATACCCTGCTGTTGATGATCTGGCTGCCGACCGCCGCCTTCCGGGCAGTGAGCCGGGAGATGGAGGAAGCTGCCCGCGACGTTGGCGCGTCCGCCTGGCAAGTGTTCCGCTACGTGACGCTGCCGCAGGCCTTTCCGACCATTGCCGCGGCTCTATTGATGACCTTCGTATGGACCTTCTACGAGACGGAAGGGGCCTGGCTGGTGGGAGCGCCGCGCATCCGCACCATGCCGCTCTTGATGATGCAGATGATCAACAATCAGCTGGTTGTCCAATATGGCGCGGTGCTGTCGGTCATGCTTTGGGTGCCATCGCTGGCCGCCATCCTGATGGCGCGGCGCATCATCGGCGGGGATACTTTTGCCAAGGGGCTCGGCGGCTGATTGTCCGGCCGCGCCCGGCTCGAACGATAGGATACCGATGTCGACGCTAGAGCTTGAAAACGTCAGCAAGCAATTCGGCACCATGGCTGCGTTGGAACCGCTCGCGTTGCGCATAGCCGATGGCGAACTGGTCTGCCTGCTCGGCCCGTCCGGCTCCGGCAAGTCCACGCTGCTGCGGATCATCGGCGGGTTCGAAATGCCGACCGGCGGCAAGGTACTGATCGATGGCGCCGATGTCGCCCGCACGCCGCCCGAGAAGAGGCCAACTGCCATGGTGTTTCAGAGCCATGCGCTATGGGGCCACATGACCGTCGAGGGCAACATTGGTTTCGGTCTCAAGTTGCGCGGCCTGAAGAAGCCCGAGATCGCCGCCAAGGTCGACGCGGCGCTGAGGCTGGTCGGCCTCGCCGAGTATGGTAAGCGCCATCCGGCGCAGTTGTCCGGTGGCCAACGACAGCGAGTGGCTATCGCCCGCTGCCTGGTGCTCGAGCCGAAGATCCTGTTGATGGACGAGCCTTTTGCCAGTCTCGATCAGCATCTGCGCGATCGCCTGCGCGAGGAAGTCCGCCAGATTCAGAGGAAGCTCGGGATCACTACGGTATTCGTGACCCATGGCCAGGATGAAGCGCTGTCGATCGCCGATCGCATCGCGGTAATGAGCATGGGGCGGATCGAGCAGGTGGGAACGCCGGCCGAAATCTACACCCATCCGCAGACGCCTTTCGTCGCCGGGTTCATCGGCGATATGAACATGATGAAAACCACCGTGCAGGGTGGTGCGGCGCTGATCGGCGGCGTCCGGTTTGACGCCCCGATGGCGGATGGGGAAGCCCTCATCGCCGTTCGGCCCGAGGACGTTACGCTGATGCCGTCTCGGGACGGAGAGGGCGCACGCGTGCGTCGCATCGTCAATTACGGCGCGGTGCTGAAGATCGAAGCGGAAGCTGCCGACGGAGCCGTGTGGAAGGTGCAGACGCTGAAGGACGTTCCGGTGACCGAGGGCGGCTTCTATCGCCCGACCGTGTCGCGCCACATCGTCTTCCGCGACGATCGCGTCGTGCACCGGGTTGATCCAACCTGAAGGACGACTGCTGGCCTATTGGGCGTCGTCGGAGCCTTCGTCGGACAGCAACTGCCGGAAATAGAGGTGGCGGAAATTGTGGCTGATGTTGACGAAGATCGGCAGCATGGCCGCTCCGGTGACCGCAGCGTCCTCTATCAGCTTGGCCGGCAACAGGCGTGGCAGCGACCTGTCGTGGCGCGCCGCTGGCGTCGGCCGTAGCGGGTAGGCCCGATCGACGAGGCGCTCGACGATGGCGCGCGGCAACGGGCCGCCGACGGCGATGAACCCCGGATCGTACATGACCTCGATGATGGCGGTGACGTCGCGCAGAACGTTGGCCGCATGGGCGAGCCAGTTCATCAGGCGGTGGTCGCGTATGGTCAGCATGTGATCCACGAGCTGATCGCTGAGGCTTGCCTCCTCGACGCCGCAGGCTGCCGCCAACCCTTCGAGCGACAGCGGGCTTGGGGCTTGTTCGCGGCTATCGGCCGTGCCGTTCGACCACACCGGGTTGGCGGGAATCCCGGGCACCGGCAACAGGCCGATTTCGCCGGCGTTGCCGCCGACGCCCTTGAAGGGATAGCCGTCGATGATGACGCCGGCTCCCGAACCATGACCGACATAGTAATAGACAAAGGTGGCCTCGCCGGCATCCGGCCGGTGGATGCGCTCGCCGATGGCGGCGGCGGTGGCGTCGTTCTCGACGAGGACCGGCATGCCGGTAAGCTGCTGTAGCTCTTCGGCGAACGACGCGTCGCGCCAAGCGTCCCAGTGCTGAATGGAAAAGTCGAAGTCGTAAACGTCGGAGCCGAACGTCGGCAAGACGAGGCCGATCCCCCAGACTTTATCGACCGGCTGCCCGTTCTCTTCGAGAAGGCCGAGAATGGCGGTCGATAGCGCCCGCACCGCCGCGGCCGGGCTCTTTGTGTCGAGCCGGAGCGACAGGCGGCCGCGTTCCCGGCGTCTGAGGTCGAAGGCGAGAATCGAACAATGGTTCTGGTCGAGATGGACGCCGATCGACCAGCCGGCTTCGGCATTGGCTTCCAGATAGATTTGCGGCTGACCGCGCAGGCCGGACGAGCGGCCGGCCTCCACGATCAGTTCCTGCTCCAGAAGCTCGCGGGTAATCGAGGAGATCGTCTGTGGCTTCAGACCGACGATGCCGGAAATCTCGACACGGCTGATCGGGCCGCGCTGGAAGATTGTCTCGAACACCAGACGACGGTTGTGGATGCGGGCATCCTCGATGCGGCTGCCCGCGATCAGGTCGTCTCCATCTCGGCTCGCGCCGCCGTCCAGGCGATCCAGAATGGTCACGGCCCATCCTTCGTCATGCGGTATTCGGTCCCGACGCCGTCGCCCTCACAACCCGAGGCGACGAAGAGCTTCGCGATTGCGTTTGGCGATCGGAAACGGCTTGTCGGGCGGACACGGATACATGTCCTGTTCATAGACCGCATATCCATCAAAGTGGCGCGACGCAAGGAAATCCCGGACTTCGGCGAAGTCGATAAGCCCCTTGTCGAGCTCGCACATCACCCCGGACTGGAAGCCGGTAATGAAGTCGATGTCGTCGCGACGGATGCGGTCGAGGATGACCGGATCGACATTCTTGAAATGATAGTAGGGAATGCGGTCGGCGTAGCGCTTCATGAAGGCGACGGCATCGGCCCCGGTATAGGCATGGTGACCGAAATCGAAGCAGAGGCCGACGGTCTCGGGCGGTGTTTCCTCGAGCAGGCGGACGATTTCCCCTTCGGTCTCAACGCCTGATCCGACATGCGGATGAAAGACGAAGGACAGACCATGCTCGCCACCGACATAAGCGGCAGCTTCCTTGACGTTGGCGATCAGTGATTTCCAGTCGGTCGGGGAGAGCTCCCGGCTCCGACCCGGCGGCGGAATGCCGGAATCGTCCATGACCACCACCCATTCGGCGCCAACTGCCTTCAGAAGTTTGCAGGTGTCGTGGAGGCGCGGTCGTAGCGTATCCATGGCATCAGGCGGAGCCAGGAGGTGGACGAGCGCGGAGCCGCAGACGTCGAGCCCGCGTTGGCCGAGTTCGTCCCTCAGGTGGGCAGGGTCGGTCGGCAGATAGCCCCATGGACCGGTCTCGGTGGAGGTGAAACCGGCGTCGCGCACTTCGTCGAGATAGCGGGTCCAAGCGGTCTGGCGAGGATCGTCCGCATACCAGACACCCCAGGCGTCCGGAGCCGTGGCCAGTTTCATGATGCACTCCATTGCGAAATTAAATCCTTAAAGACACCTTATTCCAGCTTTGCACTTCGTGAAAGCAGGAAAGGCGATTCAGAAGGGAATTTTCTACATTTTTGCGGTTACGCCTTCCGCTCCGGTTTGCTCGGCTATCGGAGATTCGAGGCCGTCTTGGTGATTGTGTCGCGGAATGCCAGACGAGGCCTCTTGATAAATCTATTTAGTGTATTTATTCTCGCGACCATGTCGGACCACCAGGACTGCGCGGGCGGGGAATGGAATGAAAATGCTCAAGCTTGGCCTCATCGGACTTGGCGAAGTCGCCCAGCTTATCCACCTGCCCATTCTGCAAAGACTTGGCGAATTGTATCAGCTTGCCGGCGCCTTCGACCCGTCGCCGTCTGTCGCCGCGGCGATCTCCAAGCGCTGGAACATCGCGAAGACCTTCGACAGTGCCGAAGCGCTGATCGCGTCTCCGGACATCGATGCCGTTCTGGTCCTGAGTCCCGATGCCTATCATGGTCGTCACGCACGGGCCGGGCTCGCCGCCGGCAAGCATGTCCTGATCGAGAAGCCTTGCTGTCTCGCGCCGGACGACCTTGCGGAGCTGACCAAGGTTGCCGCTGCCCATGCCGACCGCGTTGCCATGGTCGGCTACATGCGGCGCTTCGCTCCGGCTTTTGTCGAGGCGAAGAAGCGGCTGCCGTCCAAGGGTGACATCACCTACGTCCGCGTCCGCGACGTGATCTGCGAAGGTCCCTGGTATTTCCGCCAGACCGACGGCGTCGTCGTGCCGCAGGGCGATATCCCCGAGCCGCTGCTGGCCGAAGGGCGCGAGCTGCGCACGTCCATGCTCGACGCCGTGCTTGGCCGCGAGGCTCCCGCCGACATCAAGACCGCCTATACGGTGATGACCGGCTTGTCGTCGCACTCGCTTTCGGCGATGCGCGATCTTCTCGGCAGTCCCCATCGGGTGATTGCCGCGGAAATCAAGCAGGGCGGCACCCAGATTACCGCGCTGTTCGACTACGGCAACTTCACCGCCATCTACGAGTGCATGATCGGCGACGTCGTTCGCTTCGAGGCCGGCTTCGAGATCAATACCCGCTGGAACCGGATCGCCTTCGAGTATCCGACCCCTTACATCCGCAACATGCCGATGATGTTGGAATTGCAGAACTCGAGCGAGGACGACAACACGATCACCCGCCTCGGTCCCTTCCATCGCGACCCCTTCGAGGCCGAACTGCGCGCTTTCCACGCGGCCATCACCGAGGGCGGCGAAAACCGCACTCCGCCGATGGAGTCGATGGCGGACCTCGCGCTCTTCACCGACATTATCAAGGCGGCGTGCCGGTGAAGGAGACCATACTGTCGGGCAGAGCCTCGAGACAAGGCTCGCCTCTGGTCTGTACGTCGAGGGGGCGGAACGGCGTCATGCCAGGGCCGCCGTCCACCAGATGAGGCGTAAGATCCTTCTCCGTTCCGGATGCCTCAGTCGGCAAAGACGTGGCAAGCCTCGGTGGGAAAGCGGCAGGTCACCCGTTCGCCGGCGTGGATATCCGCGAGATCGCGCGGCTGGCGCATCACCAGCGGGCTGCCGGACAGGTCGATGTGGAGAAGCGTGTCGCAGCCGAGGCGCTCGACGACCTGAACCGTGCCGCTGACGCGGTTGTCGGCCGCCATGCCGTCGCCGAATTCGATGTGCTCCGGGCGGATGCCGAGCGTCACGCGGTCGGCGGCGATCGGAGCGGCGCTCCGGTTGGCGACGATCTCGGTGCCGTCGGCGAGACGCAGCAGCAATTCGCCTCCCGCGTTGCCGCGCAGGTCGGCGTCGAAGAAGTTCATCGACGGCGAGCCGATGAAGCCGGCGACGAAGCGGTTGGCGGGCTTGTGGTAGAGGTCCATCGGCGCGCCGATCTGCTCGATGCGGCCCTTGTTCATCACCACGATGCGGTCGGCGAGCGTCATCGCCTCCACCTGATCGTGCGTCACGTAGATCATGGTGGCGTCGAGGCTCTGGCGCAGGCGGGCGATCTCGACGCGCATGCCGCCGCGGAGCGCCGCGTCGAGATTGCTGAGCGGCTCGTCCAGCAGGAAGATCTTCGGGTCGCGGGTGATGGCCCGGCCGATGGCGACGCGCTGGCGCTGGCCGCCGGAGAGCTCGCGCGGCATACGGGCGAGCAGCGCGTCGAGCCGCAGCTTCTCGGCGGCGGCATCCACCTTCTGCCTGATTTCATCAGCGGCGCGGCGGGCGATCTTCAGCCCGAAACCGATGTTGGCCGAGACGTTCATGTGCGGATAGAGGGCGTAGGACTGGAACACCATGGCGACGCCCCGCTCCGGCGGCTCGGCACCGGTGACGTCCTCGCCGTCGACCAGCACCCGGCCGGAGGTCGCCGGCTCGAGGCCGGCGATGATCCTGAGCAGCGTCGACTTGCCGCATCCCGAGGGGCCGACCAGGGCGCAGAACTCGCCGTGCTCGACGGTGAGGTCGAGCGGCGGGATGATTTCGAGCGAGCCGAACGACTTGGAGACGGCCTGAAGCGCAAGCTTGGACATTCTATCGGCCCTTCTGGTGGAAATCGCTGCCGGCGAGCGCGCTTTCGCGGGCGCGGCGCCAGTCGTCGCGGAGGGCGAGGGGTCGGGCGCGAGGCGCGGCGGCGGTGCTGAGACAGAGGCGGTTGGCCGGTTCCAGATGATCGAGGGCGGCCAGTGCCGCGCCGACCGCGCTGGCTTCGGCGGCATCGACCAGCCGGCACTCCGACGGCAGGAAGGCGGCGAGCGTGGCGACGAGGCCGGGCAAATGGGTCGCGCCGCCGGACAGCACGACGGCGTCGGTCGGGGCCCCGATCGCCGCCGCCTCCTGGGCGATCGCCGCCAGTTCCTGGGCCAGGCCGTCATAGACCGCCCGGACGATGCCGGCGAGGTCGGTGCCGACGGTGAGGCCCGAGAGACTGCCGGCGAGGCCGTGGTCGGGATGCGGCGCGCCGGCGCCCGCCAGATAGGGCACGAACAGCGCCCTGCCGTCGCCGATCGGCAGGCCGGCCGCGGCGGCGTCGAGTTCGGCCATCGAACGGTCGAACAGGGTCTGCAGCCAGCGCAGCGTGGCGCCGAAGGCCGGCACCGTGCCGATCACCTGATAATTGTCGTCGAAGCCGGTCGGGAACAGGTGGAAGGCGCCGTCCCAACTGGCCGGCAGGGCGGATTTCATCAGCGGAATCGACAGCACGCCGGACGTGCCGAGCGACAGCGAGGCGACGCCGGGGATGAGCGCGCCGATCGCCCGCGCCGCGGCCGCCTGATCGCCGACGCCGACCACCAGGGGAATGCCGCGCCAGGCACCGGCCGCCGAGGCGGCCGGCACGGGTTCCGGCAGGGCCGCTCGCGGCAAGCCGGCTTTGTCGAGGATGTCCCGATGCCAGCGGTCGGCGAAGGGATCGAACACCTGCATGCCGGTCGCCTCGTTGCGGTCGACGACGAACGGCGCCGACGGATCGAGCGCGGCGCGGACGTAGTCCTTGGCGCAGTAAAGCCGGGCCGTCTTGAGCGCGAGGCTAGGGTCGAGCCGCCGCGCCCACAGCCACTTGGCCAGCGTGAAGTCGGGCAGCGGGATGTTGCCGGTGTCCGAGGCAAAGCTGCCGGGATAGGCGGCGACGAAGGCCTCGAGGTCGGGCGCGCCGTCCATGTCGAGCCAGAGCCGGACCGGAGCGGCCAGCGCGCCGTCGGCGGCGACGGCGACCAGCGCATGCATCTGCCCAGTGAAGCCGATGGCGGCGATGATCTCGCCGTCGGCAAGCACGGACAGCGCCGCCTCGGCGAGCCGCGCCCACAGTCCGGGGTCGCGCGTCGGCGCGCCACCCTCGGCATAGGGCTTGGAGACCGCCGCCTCGACCACGACGCCGCCGTCTGCCCGGATGCGCACGGCCTTGACCGACGATGTTCCGATATCGATGCCGATCAGTTTCATCGCTTGGGTCATCCTTTGACGGCGCCGGCCAACAGGCCGCGGACGAAGGCGCGCTGCACCACCACGTAGAGCAGGATCAGCGGCAGGGCGATCAGGGTCAGGATGGCGAACAGGGCGCCGGGGTTGGCCATGTAGAGGCCCGAATACTGCATGGGCACGATGGTCAGCGTCTTGACCTCGTCGCGGGTCAGGATGATCAGCGCCAGGAAGAACTCGTTCCAGGTGGTGATGAACTGCCAGATGCCGACGAACACCAGCGCCGGCCGGACCAGCGGCAGGGCGACGTGCCAGTAGGTCTGCCAGGCGTTGCAGCCGTCGACCCGCGCCGCTTCGAACAGTTCCTTGGGCGAATCCTCCATGAAGGCCTTGAGCACCACCACCGCGAACGGCACGCCGAGCGCGGCGTAGGGGAAGATCAGGCCGGCATAGGTGTTCACCCAGCCGAAGGTCTTGAGCAGGATGGCGAGCGGCAGCACCAGCGACGCCATCGGCACCATCAGCGTGGTGAGAAGCGTGGCATAGAGCGTCAGCGAGCCGCTGAGGTTCAGCACGGCGCAGGCGAAGGCGAACAGCGAGGAGAAGGCGACGACCAGCGCCACCGTCGACAGCGTGATGATCAGGCTGTTCAGGAAGAAGGTGATCAGCGGATTGTCGCGGATGACGGTGATGAAGTTGTCGAAGGTCAGCGGCCAGGCGAACAGCGTCGCGTCGAAGGCCTGACTGGGCGTCCGGAGGCCGATCGACAGCGTGTAGACTTCCGGGATCATCCAGAGGACGAGCACCAGGAGCAGGACGACGTGGATGACCACGCGGTTGACGGCGGGGTGGTGGCGGCGCATCAGGCTCTCTCCTCCCGGCGCCCCGACGGGGAGAGGTTGGCGCCGAGATAGACGATCTGGATGATCGACAGGATCAGCGCCAAGAGCAGCACGATCACCGAGATGGTGGCGCCGCGGCCGGTGTCGCCGAGCACGAAGGACGTGCGGAACACATAGGTGCCGAACACCTCCGAGGCGTGGTTCGGGCCGCCGCCGGTCATCAGCTGGACGACCGGGAAGGTCTGCAGGGTGCCGATGATGCCGAGCAGCAGCAGGGACTTGGTCACCGGCGACAGCATGGGGATGATGACGCTCCAGGCCAGCCTGAGGCCGCGCGCGCCGTCGACGCGCGCCGCGTCGAGCACTTCGGTCGGCAGGTTGGCGATGCCGGCGACGTACATCAGCATGGAGAAGCCGGTCCACTGCCAGATGTTGACGACGATCAGCGCGTAGATGGCGGTGGAGGGATCGCCGATCGGCGACGACGCCATCTCGATGCCGAAAAGCTTAAGGTATTCTTGGGCGATGCCATAGTAGGGCGCGTAAATCTGCACCCACACCAGGCTGATGACCGACACCGAGGTCACCACCGGCAGGAAGAACATGGTGCGGAAGAAGCCGCGCCAGGCGTCGGTGTGCCGCTCGATGAAATAGGCGATCGTGCCGCCGATGATCATCTGCACGGGGATGGTGATGAGGCCCCAGACGAACATGTTGCGGACGACGACCCAGAACACCGGATCGGCCAGCACGGACAGATAGGTATCCAATCCGACGAAGTTGTTGGCGCCGCCGCGATCCAGGCTGAAGAAGCTCTCGCCGAGCACCCAGACGATGGGATAGGCGATGAAGACGACGAACAGCGCCACGGCCGGCAGCAGGAACAGATAGGTCCACGGCCCCGCGAAGCGACGGTGGCGCTTCGATACCAGCTCCGGCGCTCTCCCTGATATGGCTGACATGGCTTCTCCAACAGGGCCTGATATGCCAAGCGAACAGGCCTTCCGGCCATTCGGGCGCGGTTCCCCGTTTCCGGGGCGCCCGCTTCGGCCGGACATGCGAAGTCCGGCTTCAAAGGGCGCCCCGGAACGGGAGGAGCGGTTACTTGCCGAGCGCCTTGTCGGTCGCCGCCTGGACGTTGTTCAGCGCCGCTTCCGGATCGACGCTGCCGGCGGCAACCGCCGCCAGGGCGTTGTCGAGGGCTTCGCTGATCGCCGGAATGGCGAAGCGCTGGTTCTCGGCCTTCGGCAGGTCGTCCATGAAGCGCTTGTAGAGATCCTTGACGTGATCCGACACGTCGCCCTTGGGCTCATGCCCGGCGAAGGCCGGCAGGTCGTTGAGATCGTTCAGCGCCTCTTGCAGCGCCTCGCCGTTGGTGAGCGAGGCGAGGAAGGTCCAGGCTTCGGGGTTCTTGGCGCCGTTCTTGGTCAGGCCGTAGCCGATGTCGACGCCGCCGACCGGCGGACTGGCCGTCTTGGCGCCCGGCACCGCCGGCAGGTAGAAGAAGTCGAAGCCGTCCATGTTCTGGACATATTGCGACAGCGGCGGCGGGAACTTGCTTTCCTGCATCCACCAGGAGCCGAGCGCCATCATGCCGACCTTGCCCTGGGCGAACAGCTGGGCGCCGGTCGGATAGGCGTGGGCGCCGAGCGCACCCTTCTGGAAGATGCCGTCGTCGAACAGCGCCTTCCAGGCCTTCATCGCCGAGACGAGCTCCGGCGACGTCCACGGCGCCTCGCCGGCCTGGGCCTTGTCGGTGAGGCCGGGCGCGAACTGGCCCGCCAGCATCAGGAAGATATTCTCGTTCTGCCAGCCGTCGGCGGCGCCCTGGAACAGCGGCAGGTAGCCTTCGTCGCTGAGCTTCTTGGCGGCGGCCTTCAGTTCGTCATAGGTCTTGGGCACGGCGATGCCGAGCGTCTCGAAGATCTTGCGGTTGTACCAGACGCACAGGACCTGCGATTCCTGCGGAATGATGTAGTAGTTGGTATCGCCCGCCGGGTTTCCCATCAGCATCTGCTTGCGGTTGACGGGGAACACCTTTTCGGCCCAGTCGGCGCCCCATTCCTTGGCCGCCAGTTCGTTGACCGGCGAGAGATGGTCGCGGTACTGCTGGGTCAGCGAGCCGGGCTGCAGGCCGATCACGTCCGGCAGGCTGTCCGACGCGGCGGCGGCCTTGAGGGCGGTGATATATTCCGGCGAGTAGTTGTAGTAGGTGTAGGTCACCTTGATGCCGGGATGCGCCTTCTGGAAGGCGTCGATCGACTTCTGCATCGTGCTCTGGATGAACCAGGACCAGACCGTCACCTCCTTGTCGGCCGCGAGCGCGGCGGTCGACAGGATGCTGGCGCTCAGCAGCGTCGCACCCAATACCAGCACTTTTTTCATGGTCTCGTTCCTCCCAAGGATGCGCGGAATTTCCGGCCGCGCGCCGATCTCTTCGTTAGGCGATGTGAACTCTCTCCTTCGGCGGCCGGCATTCGGGCATCCGGCCGCCGTCTTTGCGTGAACATGCGGGGTTTCACCCCCTGGCGGCGGCCTTGAGCCTCTCCCTGAGCGGCGCCCCGGCCAAGCCGAAGGCTTCGAGCAGGGCGTCGGGATGGCCGGACTCGCCGAAGCGGTCGGGCACGCCGATGCGCTCGATGCGATGGGAGATGCCGGCGCCGTCGAGCAAGGCCGACAGTCCGTCGGCGAGACCTCCATGAATGGAATGCTCCTCGACGACGGCGATCGACTTGCCGGCGAACTCCTCCGCCTCGGCGGCGATCTCCTCGCCGAGCGGTTTCAGCCGCGTGATGCCGAGGACGCGGATGCCGATGCCCTCCGCCTTGAGGGCGGCGGCGGCCTCGATCACCTTGGCGGCCAGCGTCGAGGTGGTGAAGACCAGGAGGTCGCCTCCCTCGGTGAGCAGGCGGCAGGCGGCGGCGCGTTCGTCGGCCGATGCCACCTTCGGCGTCAGCAGCGGCGAGGGGAAGCGCGACAGGCGGACGTAGGTCGGTCCCTCGACGTCGGCCACCTCGTTCATGACGCGCGCGAGGTCGTTGCCGTCGATCGGCGCGTAGCAGCGGATGCCTGGGATGCCCTGCATGATGGCGAGATCCTCGACCGCCTGCTGCGTCGCGCCGTCCTCGCCGAGGTTGATGCCGCCGTGGAAGCCGAAGAATTTGACGTTCAGCTTCGGATAGGCGACCGAGATGGCGATCTGGTCGCAGGCCCGCCGCGTCAGGAAGGACGCGAAGGTATTGACGAACGGGATGTAGCCGGAGATCGCGAACCCGGCGGCGGCGCCGACCATGTTCTGCTCGGCGATGCCGAAGTTGTAGTGGCGATCCGGATAGGTCTTCTTGAACTTCATCGTCCGGGTGGAGCTGGCCAGATCGGCATCCAGCATGACGATGCGGGGATCGCGGGCGCCGAGCGCCATGATGGCGTCGCCGAAGACGTCGCGCAGCGACACATAGCCTTCGGGAACGTTGGTAGGGGTAGCAGCCATCAGCCCATCACCTCCTCGAGACCGGCCTTCAGTTGTTCGTCGCTGACCGTGTGGCTGTGCCAGTCCGCCCGATCGGCCATGAAGGAGACGCCCGCGCCCTTGGTGGTGTGGGCGATCAGGAAGCGCGGCTTGTCGCCCGGCGCGTCCGACGAGGCCCAGTCGACGGCGTCGACCACCTCGGCCATGTTCTGGCCGTCGAATTCGCGGACGGCCCAGCCGAAGGCCTCGAGCTTGGGAGCGTAGGGGCGAAGCTCCAGCACCTCCTCGATGCGGCCGTCGTTCTGGATGCCGTTGGCGTCGAGGATGGCCACCAGCCGGTCGATCCTGTTGGCGCCGGCGTAGGCGATGGCCTCCCAGATCTGGCCGGAGTTGATCTCGCCGTCGCCGAGGATGGCGTAGGAATAGAACGGTTCCTTGCGGAGCTTGAGGGCAAGCGCGATGCCGAGGCTGACCGACAGGCCCTGACCGAGCGAGCCGGTCGACATCTCCACTTCCGGCAGGCGGGTCCGATCGGGATGGCCCTGCAGGCGGCTGCCGAGCTGGCGCAGCGTCCGGAGCTCGGCTTCGGGGATCATGCCGACTTCGGCGAAGGTGGCGTAAAGGGCAGGGGCGGCATGCCCCTTGGACAGGATGACATGATCGCGCGCGTTGCGGCCGAACCAGCCGGCGCCGGCGGCGGCCCGGTGGGAAAACAGCGCCGCCAGGATTTCCACGCACGACATGCTGCCGCCGGGGTGGCCGGAACCGGCCGCGTTGATTTGCGTCAGGATATGCGCCCTTATTCGTCGCGCGGACGCTTCAAGTTTCTCGATGTCCTTCTGGTCGGTCACGATCATCGCTCCCTGCTGGCCGGCGACGGAAATCTCCGGCTCCGATTTTTTCGCTGTTGAGCACCGCGTCGATGCGTCTGACGTTTTCGAGCAGGCCCACGTCCTTCACCGCCAGGCAGTGAAAGAGCACTTCGTTCAGCATCATCTGCAGGATGCGCGTCATCGACGCATCCGTGCCGAACAGCCCGACGCCGGGCGGCGTCAGAACCTTGAGGTCGGCGATGTCGCCGAGCGGCGACTGCGCCCTGGCCAGGATCGCCGCCACGCTGGCGCCGCGCGAACGGGCGGTTGCCGCGGCTTCCACCGTGGTGCGGGTCATGCCGGAGAAGGAGATGGCAACGGCGAGGTCGCCTTCGCCCATCAGCGCCGCCTGGGCGATCTGGGTGTGGGCATCCTGCGCCATGCTGATCCTGAGCCCCAGACGGACCAGGCGCTGGTGCATGTCGAGCGCCACCACCGCCGAAGCGCCGGCGCCGAACAACTGGATCGAGCGCGCGTCATGCATCGCCGTGACGAGGCGCGGCAGCACGTCGATCTGGGCCAGCAATTCGGCGAACTTCAGCGCCCTGACCGAGGCGTTGTTGAACACCTTGTAGGCGATCTCCACCGGCCCGTCGTCGAGCGCGATCTGCGGCGACGGCGTGACGATCTCGTCGACCCCGGCCCGCATCGCCCGGCTCTCCCGGAGGAGAGCGTGCCTCATCTCCTTTTGTCCCGCATAGCCGAACCGGCGGGCCAGACGATCCACGGTCGCCCGCGAGGCGCCGGCCCGTTCCGCCAACGCCGCGGAGGTCAACGTGGCGAGCTCGTAGTCGGCCAGGGAGAACAGCGTCTCGATCAGCCGCTTTTCGGCGGAGCTCAGGTCCGCCTGCGACAGCCGAGTCATCAGGGACACGGATTCCTCCGCTCCCGACGTGGCGTCGGTCATGACGCCGTCCTCCCCTTGGGCGGTCCCCGACGTTTTCGTCGTGGCGACCTTCGTTGTTTTTCTATGCTTCATATTACCTCACATTTTTCGATTAGCAATAGTTTTTGAGACATTTTGTCGCGCACGCAGGGCGCGTGCCGACGGATAGTATCGCGTCGGCGAAGACCTGAATGCAGGGGCTTGCGAAAGGATGGGGAATGGGTGCGCGATGAAGGCGCAATTCAACGGCCCGGCATGGGGACCGCCAGCGAAACGTCGGCAATCGGGCACATCGGCGCGGGCCGAGGTCCGTGCGTTCGCCCGTGCCTCGGATCGTCATTCGAGGAAAACGGTCTGGCCGCGAGGCGAACGGCGCCTGCCGTTCCGGCCTGCCTATTTATCCCGATCGTAGCGCACGAAGGCGAAAGCGGCGGAATCCGGCGCCCAGGACGGCACGTTGATGGTGCCCTGGCCGCCGTAGAGCGGCAGCAGCACTTCCGGCTTGCCGCCCTCCGCCGGCATCAGCCGAAGCTCGACGTGCTCGTCGCGCGGGTGGCCCTTCACGCCGGGCAGATAGGCGAGATAGGCGATGTGACGCCCGTCGGGCGAGGGGTGCGGAAACCAGTTGACCCGTTCGTCGCCGGTCATCTTCTGGAGATCGCTGCCGTCGGGACGGATGCGCCACAAATCGACGGCGCCGTTCCTCTCGCCATTGAACCAGATCCAGGCGCCGTCCGGCGAATAGTCCGGGCCGTCGCAGTGGTCGAAATCCGAGGTTATCTCCCTCTCGGCGCCGCCGCCGACCGGGATCGTGAAGACCTGGAAGGTGCCGGTCCGGTTGGCGACATAGGCGAGCGTCCCGCCGTCCGGCGACCAGCCGTGCCAATAGGACGGCACCTCGTCGGTAACGGCGGTCGGCGGCCCGCCGCCGATCGGCAGCGTGTAGATGCCGCTCGATCCCCGCTCGGTGGAATCGGAAATCGCCAGCAGCGTGCCGTCGGGCGATATGCCGTGGTCGTTGTTGCAGTTGCCGGCAAAGCCGGTGTCGATCTCGACCATGGCCGGCCGGGCAAGCTCGACCCGATGGAGCCGGCCGTCGCCGTTGATCACCAGCGCCTTGCCGTCCTTGGTCCAGTTGGGCGCCTCGACCAGCCGGTCGGTCTTGAGAACGGTCTCCACCGTCCGGCTTTCGAGGCGGAAGATTGCAACTTCGCTGCCCATAGACGTCCCCCGAAATCACGCCGCCCCGGCGACAATATCCGTCATCGCGACGAACTGCCATTGCGCAACACGCAGGTGGCGCCGGATCCGGTGGTGTGCGGGAGCTTCCTCTTCCCGGTCCCGTTTGCCCACCTCAGAGGCAGGCTTTGAAATAGTCTTCGAGGACGAGGTCGACCATGGCGAGCGACAGCCCGTGGGCTGTGGGCTCGACCCGGCCGCGCCGGACGCCCTCGTAGACGCCGCGAACATACTGGCTGATCAGCGTCTCGGATATTGTGGCGGTACCGAACAGGGCGAGCAGCTCCTCGGCCGCCCTGGCGATCTCCGGCTCCGGCCAGTAGTAGCGGATGCGGTCCGAATAGCTGAAGTGGCGCTGCAGCCGCTGCTCGTCCGGCGTGCCGAAGTAATACTTGGCCCAGTTGTCGGGATGGGCGAGCATCACCCGCTCGAAGGTGGCCCTCAGCGTCTCCTTGCGGCGGCCGGCGTAGAGCACCTCGGCGATGTGGTCGAGGCCGTAGAGCGCCTCGCGCAAGGCGAAGGTCAGGGCAGGGCCGACCTTCAGGATGGAGAAGCCGTTGTCGACCAGCGCCTTCAGCGCCTCCGGCGTCTGGTAGTCGGTGGAATGCGCCTCGAACACGAAGCCCTTGAGGTCGGCGAGCACGGCCGACAGCGATGCCGCCTTCTCCGCATCGAAGGCGACGACGTTGTGGTTGCCGAACTCGACGCCCGGCTGCACCACGGCGCCGACCGCCCGCTCGAAGGCGTCGGTGATGCCGGCCTTGGCGAACGCCTCGCGGTGGACGGCGATGGTCTCGCGCGCCGCCTCGGGCCTGGTGACCTCCAGTTCTTCGATCTCCTCCATGGCGCCGCCGGGGATCGGCACCTCGGTGCCGACGATGTAGATCGGCTTGACGGCGGCGTCCCTGGTCGCCGCCTCGGCGACGGCGGCCAGCGACGCCGCCCGCTCGGCGGTCAGCGCATCGGCCAGCGCCACCGGCTCGCCGGCGCAGCCCATCGAGGTATCGAGGTGCAGCTTGGTGAAGCCGGCCTTGGCGAAGGCGCCGATCATCACCCTGGCCTTGTCCATGGCCTCGGAGGCGGAGAGCTTCTTCCACGGGTTGGGGCCGAGGTGGTCGCCGCCGAGGACGACGCGATCGAACGGGAAGCCGACTTTCCTGGCGATGGTCTCGACGAAGTCGCGGAAATCGCCCGGCGTCATGCCGGTGTAGCCGCCGTCCTGGTTGACCTGGTTGCAGGTGGCTTCGATCAGCACCGGCAGGTCGAGCTTGGCGGCGTGCCGCATCGCCGCCTCGATCACCACCGGGTGGGCCGAGCAGATCGACGGAATGCCGCGCAAGCCGGAGGCGCGGAAGCGCCAGGTGGAAATGTCGCTGAGCGGATTGGGGGACATGTCTTCAGCTCCTCTCTGCCGTGTCAATACGCTGGCCGCTCGTCCGGTCGAAGAGATGCAGGCCGCCCGGCGCGATGGTGACGAAGACGCTGCCCGCTTCCGTCACCCGTCCCGAATGAGCAACCACCACCTGGTGCCGGCCGAGCCGGCCGAATACGTGCGTCTCGTGGCCGGTCGGCTCGATCAGGTCGACGGCGATGGCGAGCGCCCCCGGCGTGCCGGCCTCGGCAAGCGTCAGATGCTCCGGCCGGACGCCGACCGTCACTGCCGTTCCTTCCGCCACTTCGTAGCCGTCGAGCGGCAGGCGCAGGCCGTCGTCGGTGTCGGCGGCCAACCGGTCGCCATCCCTTCGAACGGTCGCCTCGATGAGGTTCATGGCCGGCGAGCCGATGAAGGTGGCGACGAACAGGTTGGCCGGCCGGTCGTAGACGTCGAGCGGCGCGCCGACCTGCTCGACGCGGCCGCCATTCAGGATGACGATGCGGTCGGACATGGTCATCGCCTCGATCTGGTCGTGCGTGACGTAGATCGACGTGGTGCCGAGCCGCCGCTGCAACGCCTTGATCTCCGTGCGCATCTGCACGCGCAGCTTGGCGTCGAGGTTGCTGAGCGGCTCGTCGAACAGGAAGACGCGCGGCTTGCGGACGATTGCCCGCCCCATGGCGACGCGCTGGCGCTGGCCGCCCGACAGCGCCTTCGGCATGCGCTCGAGATAGGGCGTCAGGCCGAGAAGCTCGGCCGCTTCCGCGACCGCCCGTTTGATCTCCGGCTTCGGCACGTCGCGCAGCTTCAGGCTGAAGCCCATGTTGTCGGCGACCGACAGATGCGGATAGAGCGCGTAGTTCTGGAACACCATGGCGATGTCGCGGTTCTTCGGCGCCACGTCGTTGACCTCGCGGCCGTCGATCGAGATGGTGCCGCCGGAGATGTCCTCCAGCCCGGCGATCATCCTGAGCAGGGTCGACTTGCCGCAGCCGGACGCGCCGATCAGCGAGATGAATTCTCCGTCGCGGATCGCGAGGTCTATGCCGTGGATCACCTCCTCGGTGCCGTAGCGCTTGACGAGGCGATGAATGTCGACGGTGGCCATGGAAAACTCCTGCAGTGGATCGTGCGGGCCGCCGGTTTCCGGCGGCCCAAGCGCATTCAGCCGAGCACCACCACCTTGGAGAGGTGGCGCGGCTGGGTGCTGTCGATGTTCTTGGCGTTGGCGATCCGCTCGCCGAGGATCTGCATCGCCGCCAGCATCTCCAGCGAACGCTGCAAGCCCCTGGTGGCGATCGGCAGGCTGAGGTCGCCCGGCCCGCCGAGGCCGATCACCTTGACGCCCTTGGCCCTGAGCTCGGCGACCAGCTTCGCCTCTTCGGCCGGCTGGTCCTCGCTGTAGAGCATCACCGCCAGCATGTCCTCGTCGGCCAGGCTCATCGGGCCGTGCCGGTATTCCATGGTGTGGAACGGCTGCGACACCGAGATGCTCATTTCCTGCAGCTTGAGGGCGCCTTCGGAGGCGATGCCGAAATAGACGCCGCCGCCGAGCACCACGAACTTGTGCCGGCCGGCCGCCACCGCCGGCGCCTTCTCGCCCATCGCCGCCACCGTGGCGCGGGCGCCGGCCACCACCGCCGGCTCCACCGTCACGCCGGCCATGCGCAGGCCCATCAGCAGCATCAGGCTGGCCGACGACGACATGACGATGCCCTCGTCGGGGTGGGTCGGCGCGAAAGCGACGATGTCGGCCGCCCTGGCCATCGAGCTGTCCTTCTCGCAGGTGATGGCCAGCGTGCGGATGCCGAGCTTGTGGCTTTCCCGCACCGCCTGCACCACTTCGGTCGATTCACCGCTGCGCGAGATGCCGACCACCACGGCGCCGGTCAGGTCGGGCAGGTAGGAGCGGTGCCGCAGCGCCCACTCCGAGCCGGCGACGGCGATGGCGCGCTTGCCGTTCTCGTTGAAGGCGACCGCGAGGCTCATGGCGACATAATAGGAGGTGCCGCAGCCGACGAAGACGAAGGTGTCGGCCTCGATGGTCGGCAGCGCGATGTCGATCGCCTTTTCCCAGAAGGGGAACTGCTCGACGATGACTCGTTCGGTGGTGTTCATGGAAAGTCGTCCTTGTTTGACTGTCTATTCTCTGGGGGTCACTTGGTCGCGCCGGCCATCAGCCCGCTGACGAGATAGCGGTTGAGGAACAGCACGAGCAGAACGGGCGGGATGATGGCGAGGATGCCAGCGGCGTTCATCAGGCCGAAGTCGATGTAGTTGCGGGTCACGAATTCGGGGATCAGCACGGTCAGCGGCTTGGTGGCGAGCGTCGGCGAGAACACCAGGGGCACCATGAACTGGCCCCAGGCGTTGAGGAAGGTGAGGATGGCGCTGGCGATCAGCCCCGGCGCCGACAGCGGCAGCACGATATGCACCAGCGTGTAGATGCGCCCCGCGCCGTCGAGCCAGGCCGCCTCCTCGAGCGAAATCGGCATCGCCTGGTAGACCGACCGCATCAGCCACAGCGCCAGCGGCAGGAAGGCCGAGACGTAGATCAGCGTGATGCCGGTGTAGGTGTCGATCAGCTTCAGCGAGATCATCAGCCGATAGAGCGGGATCATCACCGTGTAGGCGGGGATGGCCAGCGTCGCCACCACGGCGACGAACAACAGGTCGCGGCCGGGAAATTCGAGGCGCACGAAGGCATAGGCGCCGAAGGCGGCGATCACCACCGTCACCACGGTGGCCAGTCCCGACGTGACAAGGCTGTTGACGAGCGCCGCCGAGAACTGCGGCCACACCGACTGGACGGCGTTGCCCTGCGAGACGCTGGTGGCGCCGACGAGCTTGGCGTAGTGCTCGAAGGTGATCTCCCGCGGCCACAGCGACGGCGTCCCCAGAAGGTGCAGCGGCGGCGTCAGCGAGGTGACCAGCGACCAGTAGATCGGCCCGAGCGACCAGGCGACCAGCAGGGCCACGGCGACGGCGGTGCCGATCCGCCTGGGCAGCGTTGATATCAGGCTGCGCATGTCAGTCGTACCTCGTTTCGCGATAGACCCTGAGCACGTAGATCAGCGACACCATGAGCGAGGCGAGCATCGCCAGGATCGACAGGGCCATGCCGCTCGAAAAGCGCAGGTTCTGGAAGGCGGTCAGGTAGACCTGGATGATCACCGAGCGGGTGTCGAGGCTGGAGCCGGACAGGATCCAGGCCTCGTCGAACAGGTTGAAGGCGAACACCGTCGACTGGCTGAGCGCGATGGCGAGACCGCTCGAGATGAGCGGCAGCGTCACAAGACGAAAACTCTTGATCGGCCCGGCGCCGTCGAGCCGCGCCGCCTCGTAGAGGTCGCGCGGAATGCTCTGGAGAGCCGCCAGCAGGATCACCGCCGTCAGCGGCATCATGCGCCAGACATGCACCAGCGACACCAGGAACAGCGCCGTCGCCTGGTCGTTGAACCACACCTTGCGGGCGTCGATGACGCCGAGCCACAGCAGGGCGTGGTTGAGCAGGCCGTAGCTCGGATTGAAGATCCACATCCAGACGATGGCGTTGACCACCGGCGGCAGGCACCAGGGCAGCACGGTGATGGCCAGTAGCCACTGCCGGCCGTGCTTCACCCGGTTGAGCAGCAGCGCCGCGCCCATGCCGCCGATCGTCTCCAGCACCACCGCCATCGCCACGTAGGCGAAGGTGTTGAGCCAGGCCGCCCGCGTGTTGGCGTCGGCAAGCAGCGAGCCGTAGTTGGCAAGACCCACGAAGGGCGTGCCCGGCCGCATCGGATCGATCCGGTAGAAGCTGTCGAGCACCGACGTGGCGAGCGGCCAGAACACCAAGCCGCCCATCACCACGACGATGGGAACGACGAGCGCGGCGGCAAGGGCGAGTTCGCCCGGCTTTCGGCTTCGTCTGGGAGAAGAGGTGGACATCGGAACTCTGTGTTCTCCAGGCGACCGTCAGGGCACGGGATCGCGTCCTGGGCGTCGGGCGGCGCCATGGCAGGAAAGAAAGCGGTGAGGCGGCGGGCAGGCGCCGCCTTCACGATGCGGCAGCGACGAGCCGGCTCCGTCGTCCGGTCTGGCTCCCGGACGACGGTCGGGACCGGCGATCAGTTGCTCTGCGCATCCTCCGCCGCCTTGGCGATCGCCGCGATGGCCTCGTCGACGCCGAGCTGCCCCTTGGCCGCCTGGTTGATGGCGCTCGCCACCGCGGTCGAGAACTGCGGATACCAGCCGGGCGTGCCCTGGGCGATCAGCGGTTCGACGACCGCCGCCTGTTCGAGCAGCACGTCGCCCTGCTTCAGCTTGCCCTGCTCGTTGAGTGTCCTGAGCACCGACATGCGCGGCGGCAGGTTGCCGAGCGTCTCGTAGGCGGCGATCTGGTTCTGGGGCATGTTCAGCCAGGTGATGAAGGTTTCCGCCGCCTTGGCGTTGGCGGCGCCGGTCGGGATGCCGACCGCCTCGGGCAGGCCGAAGGTGCGCGACTTGCCGGTGACGGACGGCATCAGCGCCGCCGCGACGTCGTTGGCCACCTGCGATTTGGCCGGATCGCTGTAGACGGAGAGATTGCCGGCCCAACCGGCGACGTCGAAGGTGAGCTTGCCGGCCTTGAAGACCTCGTGCACCTCGACGTCCTTGAGACCGGTGGCGGCGGGGTCGATCAGCCCGTCCTTCAGCGCGCCGATCTCGAAGGCCAGCGCCTTGTAGCCGCCGGAGTCCTTGGCCGTGAACAGCGGCTTGAAATCCTTGTCGAACAGGTCGCCGCCGAAGGCCTTGGTCAGCAGATACCAGGCGGTCGAGGTACCCTCGGTCGCCGACAGCGGCAGGCCGATCGGATATTCGGCGATGCCGGCGCTCTTCACCGCCTTGGCGGCGGCCAGCAGTTCGTCGGGCGTCGTCGGCGGCGCCTTGATGCCGGCCTTGTCGAGGTGGGCCTTGTTGTAGATCAGGATGCGGAAATCGTTGCTGTAGGGCACGGCCAAAAGCTTGCCGTCGTAGCGGAAGATCGAGGCGGTCGGGATGTCGCCGACGACGGTCTTGTCGATCTTGTCGTCGAGCGGCTCGTACCAGCCGGCGGAGCCGAACTGGCCGACCCAAGACCAGTCCACCTCGGTGGCGTCGGCCGGCGCCGTGCCGGCCACCATCGAGGTGATGATCTTGGTGCGGATGTCGTCCCAGCCGAGCGTCTGCGCATCGAGCGTCACGCCGGCATCCTTGGCGAAGCGGTCGGTCATCTCCTTGGGCAGCGTGCCCCAGGGCGGCAACAGCACGGTGAGCGTGTCGGCGGCGAATGCGCTGCCGGCAAAGGCGGCGAGCAGCGGCAAGGTCAGTGCTGAGGCAAGAAAATCGCGTCTTTTCATTATCGTTCCCCTTCTTGGTCAGAATGCCTTCAGGCGAGAGCCGGCCGCAGGGCGGCGCCCAAGCGGTCGACCCAGGCGTCATCGACAGCCCAGCCGGCGAGCCGGGCTGCCCTGAGCGCCGCGCCGCCGACGGGCGGCAGACGCGGCACCGATGGCGGCGTGCCGAGGCGCGCCGCCATGTGGTCCAATACGCCGGCGGCGTTGAACACGCCGCCGCCGTAGCTCCAGCGGATGGGCGCCGTGCCGCCACAGCGGCGCCAGGCGGTGGCGAGCTGTTCCGAGAGTTCGGCGGCGGCCCGCTCGATCAGCCGGCCGGCCACCTCATCGCCGTCCGTAGCAAGAGCGGTCACGTGGCGGGCGAGGCCGGCGATGCCCGAACGGCGGCTTTCGAGCCCGTAGCACCAGGCCATCAACCGGTCCGGCGCGATGCCGATGGCGGCGAACATCCGGCCGGCGAAGGCCGGCGACGGCTCGCGGCCGTCGATATGGCGCGACAGCAGGGCGAGCACCTCGCGCCCGAGCCAGTAGGCGCTGCCTTCGTCGCCGAAGATATCGCCCCAGCCGCCGACCCGGACATGCGGACTGTCGGTTTCGCCGAGGCTCGCCCAGGCCATGGAACCGGTGCCGGCCAGGATGAGGGCGCCGGCGCCGCAGGCGAAGGCGCCGTCGAAGGCGATGCGGACGTCGTTCTCGACGATGGCATGCCGCGGGAAGTGGAGGCGCACGGCGGCGATCTGCGCCTCGCTATATTCGTCGACCTCACCGTGAAACGGCAGGCCGAAGGCCGACGCACGGAGGTCGGCTTCATCGACGCCGGCGGCGAGAGCGGCGATCCCGGCGGTCCAGTCGCCGTCGGCGGTGGGATCGAGGCTCGGCAAATGCCGCAGCGAGACGATGCCGGCATCCGCCGTCACCAGGGCCGCGACGGTCTTGGTGCCGCCGCTGTCGACGCCGAGGACGACCTCGCTCATGGCGCGTCTCCGTCCGGTTCGTCGGCCTCGAGGCCGACCGTTCGCGTCCGGCAGCCGGCCTGCGCCAGCTTGTCGAGCCAATGGGCGGCGAGGCTGTCGTCGGTGATCAGGTCGAGCCGCTCGTCGAGCGGCGTCACCTTGTAGGTGGCGCGCGGGCCGAACTTGCTGGCGTCGGCGAGGACGGTGGTGCGCGCCGCCCGGGTGATCATCTTCTCGTTGAGGCGCGCCTCGTCCTCGTCCATCGTGTAGGTACAGCCGTCGTCGCCGACCGTGCTGGCGCCGAGGAAAAGCTGGTCGAACCACAGCCGTTCCAGCATGCTTTCGGCCAGCGCGCCGAGCACCGAGGCGTTGCGCGAGCGGAGGCGGCCGCCGAGCAGCGTCACCTGGACGTCGCGGATGTCGGTCAGCACCTGCGCCACCGCCAGGCAGTTGGTGAACACCGAAAGCGGCAGCGGATTCATCCGGATGCGGCGGGCGACCTGCAGCACGGTGGTGCCGGCGTCGAGAAACACCGACATGTCCGGCCTGAGGTCGGCATAGGCGGCGAGGCCGATCGCCCGCTTGGCGGCGATGCAGGTCTGCTCGCGCACCTCGAAGGCCGCCTCGATGCCGGCGGAATCGGCGATGCGGGCGCCGCCATGGGTGCGATGAACCGCCCCTTCGGTTTCGAGCGTGAGCAGGTCGCGCCGGACGGTCGGCAGCGAAGCCCCCACCGCCTCGGCGATCTCGTGGATCGAGGCGGAGGTTTTTTCGAACAGGTAATGGCGGATGGCCGACAGGCGGTCGTCCTTCATGTTTTGATCCTTTGTGATCGTACGTCGGATTAGGATCCAGGGAACGATCAATGTCAATCAGAAATTTGATGATATAGTGATCGTTTTGGATGCCCGGCTGGTCGGTAAATGAGCATCCGGCAGCTTTGGCCAGTCGCCGGGCCGCTGGCGGACGTGCCGAGAACCGCCCCGGGAGGGTTGCCTCCCGGTCGGCAGCGCCATGAAATAATTCAGGGAACGGTTCCTGTCGGCGGCGACCGGAGCGAGCAGCCCACGGGCTGGTCGCGGCGGGGCATGCGATCGCGTAGAGGCAAGGCGGCGGCCCGGTCGCTGGGTTCTAGCCGCAATTTTCCCGCCGGGACAGCGCAGTCTCGCGCTATCCCGGACAACAAGGCCGGTTGTCAAACCGGCTTACGGCATGGCTAGCCGGCGGTGTAGCGCGTCACGAATTCGTCGGCCTTGCCGAGGTCGCTGACCAGCTCGACGAGCCGTGTCGCCACGTGGTCGAGGAGGATGCGGCCGTTCTCGGCCGTGGCGGCGGCGGCGTTGCCGGTAACGCCGGAGCGCTGGAGATCCTGCGCCTTCCAGCCGAAGCCGCCGAGGCGGCCGTTGCCGGGGTTGGCCGAGAACTGGCGCGCCGTGGCCTCGATCTCCCGGGTGACCGGCTGGAAGTCGGCGATCTCGTCCTGGCGGACCAGGTCGGGGCGGAGGTGCAGCATCAGGCTGGTTTCGATGGCGCCGCCGTGCATGCCGTAGGCGATCTCCTCGGGCGTGAACATGCCCTCGGGATAGCCGGCGTCGAACCAGGCAGCATAGGCGACGAACAGGCCGAGGCGGACGCGCAGGTCGAGCGCGGCGTGGGCGAGGAAGCCGCTCTGGCCGCCATGGCTGTTGAAGATCAGGAAGCGCCTGACGCCGGCCCGGGCGGCGCAGGCGATGATGTCCGTCCAGTTGTCGATCAGGCGGGCCGGTGAAAATGCCAGGCTGCCGGCGAAATCGAGATGTTCGGCGGAGGCGCCGACCGTCTGCTCGGGCAGCACGACGGCCGGCACATTGTCTGGCAGAAGTTCTAGAAAGCGGACGATCATGCCGCGGTTGATGAAGGCGTCGGTGCCGACGGGCAGGTGCGGTCCGTGCTGCTCGACGGCGGCGACCGGCAGGATGGCGACGGTATCGGGCGGCAGCGCCGCCGCGTCGCGGGTGGTGAGGTCGGTCCAGTAGCGGCGCATGGTCAGGCGGTCTCCGGCGGGAGGGAGGCGGCGAATTCGGCCGCGAAGGCGGCGAGGTCGAGGCCGTTCTGCCGCTCGATCTCGGCGAGGATGTCGGCCGGCCAGCTCTTGGACGACTCGTAGGCGGCGGCGACGGCGCCGGCGATCATGGCGATGGTGTCGCTGTCGTTGCCGCCGTTGACGGCGCCGAGGATCGCCTGCCAGGCATTGCCGCGTGCCGCGGCCACAAGGCCGAAGGCGTGGGGAACGGCTTCGGCCATGGCGACGCCGTTGCCGATCACCTCGGTCAGTTCGGCGGCCGCGGCGTGGACATCGCCGGCATGATGCCGGCCGATCTCGACCGCCATGCCGATACGCCGGATCACGCCGGCGCCGCCGACGACGCGGCCCCAGGCGACGGCCTCGGCCTCGCCCGCACGCGCGCCAGTGACGGCGGCCTCCTCGATGTCGGCGAATTTGGCGCCGCCCAGGCCGGCGGCAATCGCCCCGGCAACCGCGCCGGCGCCTCCGAAGGCCACTTGCGTGTTGTGGGTCGGCGCCGACAGGATGGCGGCCAGCTTGGCCGCTTCCTCCGGCTGGCCCGGCCGGGCGCAGCCGGCGGCCGGGGCGCGCATCGCGCCGCCGTTCGACGTGCCGAACATGCAGGAATAGACGGCCGGGCTGGCGACGGCGGCCGGATCGGCCCCGGCTTTCAACTGCTCGACGGCGATGCGGGTGGTCGGTCCGGCGAAGCGGGCAAAGACGTCGCTATCCTCGGCCCAGTCGAGCATGCCGGCGACGGCGTCGTCGACGGTCGGCCGGCCACCGGTGGCGATGATGCGCCGCGCCATCGCCAGCATCTGCGTCGCGTCGTCGGTCAGCCGGCCGGGCGTCAGGCCGGCCGCGAAGGGCGCCTTGGGTGGCGGCGGCAACAGGCGGTCGACCCGGCCGCCGAACACGGCGACGATGTCGTCCGGGTGCATGGCCTCGGTGGCGGCGCCCAGGGCATCGCCCAGGCAGGCGGCGGCGAACACGCGGCGGATGGCCTCGGGGGAAGTTTTCACGGCAGGACTCCTGCGGAAAGAGGGCGAACGTCCACCGTCGCGGCGGCGCGTTCCACCTCGGCCCAGCCGTCACCGGAGCCGGCCAGATGGAGGCCGGCCGCCGCGACGCCATGGGCGAGCGACCGGTCGAAGGAGATACCGGCGGCCAGCGCCCGGGCGAGCCCGGCCAGGAAGCGATCGCCGGCGCCGGTGGTGTTCTTCGGCGTCACCGGCATCGCCGCCAGGCGGAGGAGGCGGTCGCCGTCGCGGGCGAGCACGCCGTCGGCGCCGAGCGTCACGCAGACGCGACCGCCGGCCGGCCTGAGTTGGCGGGCGAGTGTCGCTGCGGCTTCGTCGTCGGGCGCGATGTCCCGCTCCTCGGCGAACGCCTTCAGCACCTGCCGATTGGTGACGGCGACATCGGCCGCCGCGGCGGCGCGCCTTGCCGCCGCCCAGCCCCATCGCCCGATCTCCGGCCATTCCAGGTCGACGAAGGCGAGGGCGCCGGCGGCGCGGGCGCCGGCCAGGGCATCGATGGCGGCATGGTCGTGGAACAGGTTGGCCAGCACGGCGTCGCCGGCCGCCGGCCGCAGCCCCGATCCGATGCGGGCGAGCACGGCGTCGTCGATCGGATCGATGAGGATCGCCCGCTCACCGGTCTCGTCGACGATGATGGTGCAGCTTGCCGTTTCGAGGTCCGGCAGCCGCTCGATGGCGTCGGTGCCGACGCCGGCTTCGCTGAGCCGGTCGAGCAGCCGCTGGCCGATGGCGTCGTCGCCGACCACCGAGGCCACGGTCACGCGCTCGCCCCAGCCGGCCAGCGCGAAGGCGACGTTGCGGGCCGGTCCGCCGGCCGTATCGTACTTGGCGCTGACGAAAGCCTTGTCGTCGGGGCCGGGAATGCGGTCGACCCTGATCATCCGGTCGAGGACCACCGGTCCGATGCAATGGAACTCGGGGCGTCTCATCGGGCGTCGATCCTGAGGCCGGTATTGATGTCGAACAGCATGACGTCGGCGGTTCGCGGCCGGAGGCCGACCACCTGGCCGATTTCGGGCGACGCACCGGCATGGGCGACCGCCACGCGATGACCGTCCGCCAGGAAATGCAGCAGTCGCTCGCCGCCGAGATATTCCGACGAGGTGAGTTCGGCCGGGAAGGCGCCCGGCGCGTCGCGCTCGACGAGGTCGATCCGTTCGGCGCGAAGGCCGAGCGTGACGTCGAGGTTCCGCACCATGTCCAGCCTGTCGGCCAGCGCCGGATCGGGAGCCCATGCCATGTCGCCGATGCGCCAGCCGCCGGAAAGATGGCGGCGCGCCGTCACCATGCTGGCGGGCGGATTGCCGACGAAGGTGCCGATGAAGGCGGTGGCCGGCCGTTCGTAGATGTCTTCCGGGCTGCCCCACTGCTCGATGGCGCCGTCGTGCATCACCGCCACCTTGTCGGCCATGCTCATCGCCTCCTCCTGGTCGTGCGTGACCATGACGGTGGTGGCGCCGACGCGATCGTGCAGTTCGCGCAGATCGACGCGCACGCTCTTGCGCAGGATGGCGTCGAGGTTGCTGAGCGGCTCGTCGAGCAGCAGCAGGCGAGGGCGAATGGCGAGAGCCCTGGCGATGGCGACGCGCTGCTGCTGGCCGCCGGACAATTGGCGCGGCATGCGGTCGCCGAGGCCGTCGAGCTTGACGAGGGCGAGCGCCTCGCGCACGCGGTCGTCGGCCTCCGCCCGTCCCATGTGGCGCATGTCGAGGCCGAAACGGACGTTTTCGGCGACGCTGAGATGGGGGAACAGCGCATAGCTTTGAAAGACCACGCCGATGTCGCGCCGGAAAGCCGGCACGCCGGCCAGCCACTCGCCGGCAAGGCGGATGCGGCCGGCCGTCTCGGTCTCCAGGCCGGAAATGATCTTCAGAAGCGTCGACTTGCCGCAGCCGGACGGACCGAGCAGCGCCACGAAGCCGCCCTTGGGGATGGTGAGGGATATTCCGTTCAGCACCTCGGTTTCCCCGAAGCGCTTGGCGACCTCCTCGATGTGGAGATAGTCCTTCATCGCCCCTCCTCGGCAAGACGCGCCAGCGCGCCGAGCCCGACGAGGATGGCGTTGCGCTGGCCGGAGCCGGAGCGGTGCGGCTCGCCGGTCACCACGTTGTCGCCGACCGACGATACGGCGCCGCCGCGCCGGCCGTAGAGGCTCGACAGCGTCAGGATCGCCGCCGCCTCGCGGTCGGTGTTGAGGATGCCGGCCCGCCGCCAGTAATCGATGATCTGCTTGTGCTCGTCCTGGAGATAGCCGCCGGGGCCGGGCTTGCCCCAGCCGCAATATTCGCTGTCGCCGGAGCGGGTGATGCCGACGTGGAAGGGATGGCCGATCGCCTCGGCCTCGGCCGCCATGGCGGCCACGACGCGCCAATCGGCGACGGCCGGATATTCGGCGCGGACGTGCGCCTTGGTCATTCCCTCGTCGCGCACGGCGCCGGAGGAGACGACGATGTCGCCGACGCGCACCTTTTCGCCCCAGGCGCCGCAGCCACCGATGCGGATCACCGTGTCGCAGTCGGTGTAGTTGAAGAGGTCCATCAGCGCGAGTTCGGCTTCCGGCGAGCCGGATCCGCCGAGCACCACCGAAATCGGCACGCCGCGATAGCGGCCGGTGTAGGTGGTGAACAGGCCGGTGCGGGCGACCTGCTCGGCGCCATCGAGTTCGGCGACGATCTGGTCCTCGTCGGCCCCCTCGCCGACCACCAGCGGATCGCGGACGGCCAGCACCACCTTGGCGGCGACGCTCTCGCGCCGGAAGCCGGTGAGCGAGGGAATGCCGTCGCGTTCGAACTTCGGCATGCGGTCGAGATAGGGATAGTCTGTCATGGTTCACTCACACTTGCCGCGACCATTTCATGGTTAATTCCCCGATGACGGCCGCCACGAGAATGATCGCGATGATGCCCGCGCCGATGGCGAGCGTGGTGGGGTCGACGCCCTGGCCGCGCAGTTGCGAGTAGAGGCGGACCGGAAAGGTCATCCAGCGGCCGCCGGCGATCAGCGCCGACACGATGACGTCGTTGAACGAGACGAGGAGCGAGAAGGCCACCGAGGTCAGCAGGCCCGGCAGGGCGAGCGGGATGACGACGCGCCGCGCCACGTCGAACGGCCGGGCGCCCAGGCTGACCGCCGCGGCTTCGAGCGCCGGGTCGATGCGCTCGAACGTGGCGTGCATGATGCGCACGGCGTAGGGCAGGGTGATCACCGTATGGGCGAGCACCAGGCCGGTCAGCGTGCCGGTGAGGCTCAGCGCCGAGTAGATCTGCATCAGGGCGATCGCCCAGACGATCAGCGGCAGCACCAGCGGGGCCAGCAGGACGGCCTCGATGATCCTGGCGCCGCGCGGCCGGTGCCGCACCAGAACATAGGCGGCGAGCGAGCCGGCGACGACCGCGATGGCCGCCGCGAGCAGCGCCACCAGCGAGGAGATGCCGAGCGCGCTGCGGTATTCGCGGCTGGCGGTCGCCGCCTCGAACCAGCGCAGCGACAGCCGCTGCGGCGGAAAGCGGAAGAAGCTGCCGTCGTCGAACGAGGCGAGGATCAGCACGGCGATCGGCGCCAGCAGCATGACATAGGCAAGCAGCGTCCACAGCGCGTGGAGACCGCGCGCAAGACGGGCGGGCATGGTTTGGGGGGTGGTCATTGGCGCGCCTCCCGACGGCGGGCGAAGCGGCTGCCGACGGTGATGGCGGCCTGCAGGAGGCCGATCATGGCGAGCGCCACCATGGCCAGCGCCGAGGCGAACGGCCAGTCGAGCACCTGGCCGGCCTGCTGGTAGGCGACGGTGCCGAAGGTGGCGATGTGGCCCTGTCCGAGGATCTGCGGCGTGACGAAGGAGGTGAAGGTGGCGCAGAACACCAGCACCGAACCGGCGACGACGCCGGGCATGGCCAGCGGCAGGATCACGCGGCGCCAGACGGCCGCCGCCGGGGCGCCGAGCGAGGCGGCCGCCTGTTCGAGATCGTTCGGCAGGCGGGCGAGCGTGTTGACGAGCGGCAGCACCATCAGCGGCAGGAAGGACTGGACGAGGCCGATCAGGATGCCGGCCGGCGTGCCGAGCAGCTTCACCGTCGGCAAGCCCATGAGGCGGGAGGCGCCGTTGACCACGCCGAGCGGCCCCATCAGGTGCAGCATGCCGAGCGAGGGCAGCAGGGCGCCGGATACCAGCGGCACCAGCATCAGCGCCAGCAGGATGCCCTTGAAGCGGCCGGCGCGGACGACGATGAAGCGGGCGACCGGCAGGGCGACCACCAGCGAAACGGCCGTCGTGACGACGCTGTAGGCCAGTGTCCGCAGCAGCACTTCGACAAAGAACGGATCGGCGAACAGGCGGATGTAATTGTCGAGCGACAGTCCGTCCGCCAGCAGCAGCGATCCCTCGGCCTGGGTGCGGAAGGACGTGCTCGCCAGCCACAGGAAGGGGGCGAGGAACACCACGGCCGAAAGGGCGAGCGCCGGCAGCAGGAGCAGGATCGATGGCGGCATCGGCTACGACAACCTCGGATGAAAAAAGACCGGCGCACGGGGGAGACATCGCGCGCCGGAAAGTGCCCCGGCCGGGGACGCCCGGACTGCGGTTCGGGCAGGGGAGCGAGCGCCGCAGTCGCGGGCGTGGCCATCAGGTTCGCAGCGGTGCCTTCCGGGCACGCCGCGACATGGCTCACTGGCCGAGGATTTCCTTGTTCCAGCGCTGGGTCCAGTCGGAGCGCTGCGAGATCACGTAGGGCCAGTCGAGCTGCAGCAGACCCTTGACCTCGTCGGGCGTGTCGATGACGTCGGCCGACACCTCGGGCGACAGCTTGACGTTCTTGTTGGTCGGGCCGAAGTAGAGCTGCTCGGCATAGTCCGTCTGGTTCTTGACGCCGAGAGCCAGCGCCACGAACTTCTTGGCGAGTTCCGGTTCCGGCGAATTCTTGACCAGGCACAGCATGTCGCGCACCAGCACCGGGCCGGGCTCCTTCGGGAAGGAGAAGCCGATATCCGGGTGGGTCTTCAGCGCGGCGAGCACGTAGCCGGAGATCATCGGCGCCATGGCCACCTCGCCGGCGTCCATCATGGCGAAGATTTCGTCGAGGTTGGTGTAGGTCATGGCGATCGGCGTCAGCTCCTTGAGCTTGCCGAAGGCGGCATCCGGATCGTGCTCGTCCTTGCCGGCGAGGCGGGCGGCGACGCCGAGCACGCCGTCGCCTTCCGAGCCGGGATAGCTCGACAGGGCGATCTTGCCCTTGAACTCCGGCTTCCACATGTCGGCCCACTCGGGCGGCGTCGAAACCAGCTTCTTGTTGTAGGCGATGCCGAGGCCGACCAGGGACATGGCGTAGCAGCCGTTGTTCATGCCGTCCCAGACGTCCTTGAAATAGGGCGCCTCCGGATCGGGCGCCTCGACCATGCCGTCCTTCAGCGCCTGCGGCGCCTCGTAGATGTTGACGAAGGCGACATCCATCGTCGGGTTGGCCTTCTCGGCGTAGATGCGCGCCATGCGGTCGCCGGAGCCGCCCAGCACGAACTCGACCTTGGCTCCGGTCTCCTTCTCCAGCGGCTCGGCGGCGTTCTGGCGCAAGAGGCGCTCGATGTCGCCGCCCCACGTGCCGACCACCAGGGTCTTGCCCTTGAAGTCCTGGGCGAAGGCGGGCAGACCCGCCGTCACGAGCATGGTGGCCGCAAGACCGGCCGCGGCGGCCCTCGAAAGTCTGTTGTCCGACATGTTGGTTGTTCCCCGATGTTTGGCTTGGACGGACACCGATTGAAGCGGATTTTCCGCTCGGAGAAAGGTCTTTGCAGCTAATAATGATTATCAGGTGGGCAATATGGAGGCCGCCTGTTTTTTCGGCGACTGTATGGCTTGATGTTCGGGCAGCTCCTGGGAGACGCGCCGGACCAGTGATCTGAGCCAGCGGTTGAAGGGCGAATGGTGGGCGCGCTCATGCCAGAGCAGATAGAATTTCATGACGCCGAGTTCCGGCGGCGCATCCACCAGCGCAAACGGCATGTTGGCGGCCATTTCCTCGGCGAAGGGCCGGCTGGAGGTGAACACCAGGCCGGCCGAAGCGGCGAGCACCCACGGCACCAGGGTGAATTCCGGAACCGTCATCGAGATGCGGCGCTTGCGGTCGAGCTGGGCGAGGCGCCCGTCCACCGGGCTGATCGCCGCCGACGCGGTCGGCGTGGGCGACAGGTGCTCGAGCGCCAGATATTCCTCGAGGCTGAGGCCGCTCCGCTCCGCCAGCGGATGGTCGCGGCGCATCACCAGCACCATGTCGGCGTCGAGCAGCGGCGCGATCCTGAGATTCTCGCGCGGCGCCGGCCAGTTGCCGATGGTCAGGTCGACGGTTCCGGCCTCCATCTCCCCGAAGATGTCGCGCTCGTCCGGGATGGCGCTGAAATCCACCTGCATGGCCGGCGCTTCCCGGCGCAGGGCGGCGGCGATCCGCGGCAGGAAGAAGGTGCCGAGACAGTTTGCCGCCTGGATGCGCAGGCTGCGCGCGTCGGTGGACGGCTCGAATGTCTCTGCGTTGAGCACCATGCCGTCAATTTCAGCAAGGATGTCCGCCACCCGCCGGCCGATCTCCGCCCCGCGTTCCGTCGGCACCAGATGGGCGCCGGAGCGGACCAGAAGGGGATCTCCCAGGATTTCCCTGAGCCGCTTCAAGGCCAGGCTGACCGCCGGCTGGCTCTGACCGAGGCGGACGGCGGTCCGGGAAACCGAGCATTCCTCGATCAGAATCAGGAAGATGCGCATCAGGCGCACGTCAAGTCCATGTTCGATCGGGCGAAGCATCGGCCCCATACACCTCAGGTTTGCAATGTAACCGCCGAAAACTTCGGCGATGCCGTCAAAGCAGATTCCGTGCCGCCGCCCGGCGCACCCTTGCCTTAACGAGGAAACACACATGGCCCTTCTGATCCGAAACGGACGCATCTTCTCGAACGATGCGCCCGGTACTGAATTCGATGGCGGCGACATCTTGGTGGTCGGCGACCGCATCGCCGCCATCGGCGCCGATCTTTCGGCCGAGGCGGCGCGCCATGCCGATATCGAGGTGATCGACGCCGGGCGCTCCCTCGTCCTGCCCGGCTTCATCGACGCCCACATGCACTCGAACGAAGGCTTCGAGATGGGGCGCTACGACAACCTGCCGCTGGAGATCTGGCTGTCGGAGGTCTACCCGCCGTTCGGCGCCCCGACGCTCTCCTGGCGCGAGCACTATCTGAGGGCGATGCTGGTCGGCATCGTCTCCCTCCGGTCGGGCGTGACGTCTTTGCAGGACGACGTCATCAACATGGCCTTCACGCCCGACGCGGTGGACGCCACGGCGACCGCCTATCGCGATCTCGGCCTCAAGGGCTGGATCACCGCCTCCATGTGGGACGAGGGCTTTCTCGACAGCCTGCCGCCGTTCACCGCCGGTCTTGTAGATGCCGACCTGCGCGAGCGTCTCGGCAGGCTGACGACGCCGGGACGCGCCGAGCAGATCGCGCTTTTCCGTGAATTGCGCCGGCGCTGGCACGACAAAGACGGCATGCGCATCATCCTCGGCCCCTGCGGACCGCAGCGCTGCTCGCCGGAACTGCTCGAAGAGGTCGGCGAACTGTCGCGCACGCTCGACCTGCCGATCCACTGCCACGTCCTGGAAACCAAGACGCAGGCGGTCACCGGCGAGACCAAGTACGGCATGACGCTGCCGGCCTTCCTCGACAAGGTCGGCTGCATGACCCACCGCCTCACCATGAACCATGCCATCTGGCTGACCGACGCCGACATGGAGATGATGGGGTCCGCCGGAGCCTCGACCACCCACAATCCGCTGGCCAACCTCAAGCTCGGCTCGGGCGTTTCGCCGATCCGCAAGCTCAAGCAGGCCGGCGTCAACGTCGCCCTCGGCTGCGACGGCGTCGCCTCGGCCGACAGCGCCGACATCTTCCAGGCGATCAAGGTGGCGGCCGGGCTGCATAAGATCGGCAGCCACGATTTCCACACCTGGGTCTCGGCCCACGAGGTCTACGACATGGCCACCCGCGCCGCCGCCCGGTCCAGCCTGATGCAGCACGAGGTCGGCTCGCTCGAAGCCGGCAAGAAGGCCGACATCATCCTGCTCGACCGCTACGATTGGGGCTTCCTGCCGCTGCACGACATCCGCAACCAGATCGCCTTCTCGGTGAATTCCGAGGCGGTCAAGACGGTGATCGCCGATGGTCGTGTCGTGATGGCCGATCGCAAGCTGACGCGCGTCGACGAGGCCGCGCTGCGCGAGGAGATCTCCGAAACGGCCGAGCGGTTCAGGCGCGACCATTGTCCGGCGATGAGCGCCGGCGCGGCGACGGTCCGGCCGGCGCTCGAAGCGATGCACTTCAAGGCGACGGCGATGAGCGTGCCGGCGGGCCACCTGCCGCTCCGCTTCCCGCCTGCCGTTGCCAAGGCGGCCGGCTACCCGGTCGATTGAGCGAACAAGGCGGGACGCGAGCTTCGGCCGAACGAGGATGGCGGGCGTGGCGATGGAGCTCGCCACGCCCTTTCCGTCAGGCCCGAACGGCCAGGCCGAAGCGCACGGCCGCCGCCCGGAGGCAGTCCTCGAAGGCGGCGAGGTCTGACCAGAGACGCGCCGGCTCAACCTGCCGCCGCACCAGGATGCCGCCCATCGTCTCGATGCCGCCGTCGAGCATCAGGTTGTCGACCATGCCGTGATCCTCGACCATCATGCCATCCGGACCGCGGGTGGCGCCGTCGGCCGCCCTGGCGATGGCGCCATGGTAATAGTCGTCCCGAAGCCGCTCGAAATAGGGGCGCACCGTGTTGGTGTAGCCATAGGCGGCCCGGCCGAGCGCGCACATGAATCCGAGCTCGTAGGCCGTGCCGATGTCGGCCGAGATGCCGCGGAACGGCGTCAGGTTGGCGACGATCACATCCGAGGCCCGCATCGCCTTCTCGTTGGCGAGGCTGATGCGGTGACCGAATTCGAAGGGCGACAACCCGGCCGGATTGAGCTCGTCCTCGGCGATGCCGTTGGGCAGGAAGCCGTAGGCGAGGGCGAGATCGTTCTTGGCGGCGATGATCGCCGCGCCGTCGGCGAGGAACACCTCCGGCCCGGCGAGATAGGCGCGCGGCCGGCTCATGCCAGCCTCCCGTCGGCCAGCGCCTTCAGGATCCATTGCTTGTACTTCTGGTCCTTGTCCTTGATCTCGGGAACGACCTTCGACGCCTCGGACATGAAGAACAGGTAGTCGCGGCCCATCTCCTGGCCGCGCCGGGTATGCATGTCGAGCGCCACGTCGGGGATTTCCGGCAGGGTGTCGCCGAGTTCGATCGAGCGCTTCGCCCAGTTGACCATGTCGTCGGAGGTGCGGTCCTTCTCGCTCTTGGTCAGAACGCGGATGGCGTGGGCGGCGAACAGGAAACGATCGCCGGCCGGGCGCGGATAGCGCTTGTGCTGCTGGTAAAGCGTCTCGACGAGGATGGGCGCGTTGGGATTGCCGAGGCCGATGTCCTCCACCGCCATCACGCACAGGCGGGACCACATCATCTCCTCCATTTCCGGGCTGGTGATGAACATTTCCCAGCCGAGCAGCAGCACGTTGTCGGTCATGCCGCGCCGCGTGCATTTCTGCAGGGCGGAAATGACCTCGTCGGCGAAGAAGCCGTGCTCGGTGGTAGTGCGCTGCCAGGGATCGGGGGGCTGCTGAACCTTGACCATCATGTTGTCCTTTCACTGTCTTGATGCGGGAGGTCGAAACCGCCCGCGGCTCGATCCAGCGCCCGTTGTGTCAAAGCGGTGTCCGGATGATCTGATGCCGCGCCGGGCTTAAGTCCAGCGGCGGAGAACGCGGCGCTCGGCGGCGAGCGCCAGGCCGAAACAGGCCACCGAGGTGATGGTGGCGATCAGCGAGGTGGCCAGCGCCCGTTCGGTGTCGAATTCGCCGGCCGCCTTGCGGAACATGTAGCCGAGGCCGTCGGTGCCCATCAGGAACTCGGCGACGACGGCGGCGAGCACGGCCTCCGGCGCCGTCAGGCGGAAGGCCAGCATCAGGTTGGGGATCGACGACGGCAGCACGAGGCGCAGGAAGCGCTGGCGCCGCGAGCCGCCGAACACCCGGAACAGGTCGTCGCTGCCGGGCGGCAGCGCCCTGAGGCCGGCGCCGACATAGACGAAGGCCGGGAAGAAGCAGATCAGGGCGACGATGGCGATCACCGTCCGGACGTCGTAACCGAGCATTCGCGCGATGATCGGGATCAGCGTCACGACCGGGATCGACGTGAAGATCAGGCCGAGCGGCGTCAGGAGGCCGTTCAGGATGCGCGACGACCAACTGAGCACCGCCAGCCCCCCTCCCAGCGCGAAGCCGAGCAGCAGGCCGGCGAGGGCGACGGCGAAGGTGCGGCCGGCCGGCTCGGCGTAGCTCAGCGGATCGCCGGCGAAATCCTTCAGGACGGCCAGCGGCCCCGGCAGGACGATCGACGACAGGCCGGCCGCCGAGACCCAGATCTGCCAGCCGGCGACGACCAGCGCCACGGCCCAGTAGCGCCGTACCACGTGAGAGACCGAGGCGAGGGCGGCGGAACTCATCGCATGCGCTCCTGCACCAGACGCTCGAACAGGCTGAACAGGGCGAACATAGACAGCGAGGCGACGGCGGTGATCAGCACGGCGCTCCATAACAGCGGGATCTGGAAGTTCTGCATGGCCGAGACGATCAACAGGCCAAGGCCGCGCGAGGCGCCGAACCACTCGCCGATGATGGCGCCGATGAAGGCGATCGGCACCGACAGCTTCATCGCCGAGGCGATGGCCGGCAGGGCGGACGGCAGGTCGAGCCGCAGCGCGGTGGAAAGCCGGCTCGCGCCCAGCACGGCGAACAGGTCGCGATGGGAAGCGCCGGCCGTCGCCAGACCCGAGGTCGCCGCGACGTAGAAGATATAGCCGACGCCAAGCCCCGAGATGATCGGCGGCGTCGCGTCGGCGCTGGCCAGCACGATCAGCAGCGGCGCCAGCGCGATCGACGGGATGGCGTGGATCACCGCCACCAGCCGGTCGAGGCCGGGCCGGACCGGGGCGATCAGGTGGCTGGCGAGCGCCAGGACCAGCCCGCCGACGCCACCGCAAACGTAGCCGATGGCGACCGACGTGAAGCTGGCGGCGGCGGCCCGGCCGAACAGCGGCAGCCTGGCCGGCGTCGACAGGAAGGCGAGCACCGTGGACAGCGGCGGCCAGGTGAGGCCGGCAAGGCGATAGGTGCCGATCACCTCCCAGGCGGCCAGAAACAGCGAGACGCCGATCAGGCCCAGCACGAAGGACTGGCTGCGGGCGGAGGTCATGCGTGGGCGCCCTCCGGTTCCAGCGCTTCGGTCAATTGGTCGACCAGATCGTGGAACGCCGGCTCGCGCATCACCGAGGGCGCGCGCGGGCGGGCGAAGGGAGCCGGCAGGTCGAGGATGACGCGGCCCGGCCGGCCACTCATCACCACCACGCGGTCGGCCAGGAACAGCGCTTCGTCCACCGAATGGGTGACCAGCAGCGTCGTAATGCGGTGGCGGCTCCAGATGCGCTGCAACTCGACGTTCATCTGCCGGCGCGTCACCGCGTCGAGGGCGCCGAACGGCTCGTCGAGCAGCAGCACCTCCGGCTCCAGCACCAGGGCGCGGGCGATGGACGCTCTCTGGCGCATGCCGCCCGACAGTTGCCTGGGCCGCGCCTTCTCGAAGCCGGTGAGACCGACGAGGGCGATCAGGTCCCTGACGCGGGCGCCGTCGACCGGCCGCCCGGCCAGGTGGAACGGCAGGGCGACGTTGGCTTCGATGTCGAGCCATGGCAGCAGGGCGTGATCCTGGAAGGCGACGCCGAGCCGGTGGCTTTGGCAAAGCTCGGCCGGCGCCCGGCCCTCGATGGTGACGCGCCCGGCCGTCGCCGCTTCCAGCGCCGCGACGAGGCGCAGGATGGTGCTCTTGCCGCAGCCCGACGGGCCGAGCAGCGCCACGAATTCGCCGGAGGCGATCGAGAGGTCGATATCGGTCAGCGCCGTCAGCTCCCGTCCGTCGCCGAGGCGGAAGGTCTTGCTGACGCGATCGATGCGGATGGCGGGCTTTTCGGGCATGGAATCCTGTGACCTGCGAACACCCGCCGCCGACCCCGATACAGGGCCGGCGGCGGCCGTGCCGACGGGACGTGGTGTCAACTGGCGGCGAGCGCCTCTTCGAGCGGGCCGAGATCGATCAGATCCTTGGCCGGCGGCACATCCTTATGGCCCGACAGGCGGGCGACCTCGGCCATCGGGCCGTCGACCAGGGCGGGATCGAACCAGAACAGCTTGTCCGAACCGGCGGCCTTGGTCAGCGGGATCTGCAATTCGTTCTGGCGGATCTGCTGGTCGAGATCGAGCCCGAGGTCGGCGCCGAACTTGTTGACCGCCAGCTCGGCCGCCACTTTCGGATCCTTGGCGTTTTCCTGCCAGCCCTTGATGTAGGCCTTGAAGTAGCTGACGATGGCGGCGCGGTTTTCCTTGACGAACGACTTGTGGGCCACCAGCACGCCGCCGGGCGCCTTGTAGCCGAGGCTGTCCTGCAAGGTGACGAAGAAGTCCTTGCCTTCGGTAAGCCCCATCTTCTCGAGGGTGATCGGCTGGTTGGTGGCGAAGCAGAAATAGGCGTCGCCGTCGCCGGCCAGCAGCGGCTCCGGCGAGAAGCCGGTCGGCACCATGGTGTATTCGAGCGGCAGTCCGGCGTTGCGCAGGATGATCTCGACGATCGTCTTGTTGGCGGGCGTCTGGCCGAGAATGCGGGCGCCGACCAGGTCCTTGGGCTCGCGCACCGGCTTCTTGGCAAGCGACAGCAGGGCGGCCGGGCTGGTAGGGAAGGCCGAGGCGAGGATGACGAGATCGCTGTTCTTCCCGTAGGCGTCGATGAACGGCAGCCAGTCGCTGGCGGCGAATTGCGCCTTGCCCGATTCCAGGACCACCAGCGGATCGGGGGCGTTCGGCCCGCCCGGGCTGTAGCTGAAGTCGATCCCCTCGGCCGCGTAATAGCCTTGCTCCAGGGCGATCCAGACACCGGCGTGCTCGACATTGGGCACCCAGCCCATGGCAAGCTTGAGCGGCGTGGCGGCGAAGGCCAGCGAGGCCGGCAGCACCGTTGCCAGGCCGGCGGCCGCGGAGGCGCGCAGCAGTTGGCGGCGGCTCAACATCGGCGAAAAAATGGGATCGGCGGGCATCGAGGCGGCATCCTTTCCTGAATTGGCAGACTGGCGGCAGCGCGAGGTTTGTATTTTTTGTTACATCGGAGGCTAGCATATGTTACTACACTTCCAAGCACGATGAAAAGGCAAGCATGCCGCAATTTCAGTCAAATCCCTCGGGGCGCCTGCCGGACAGCACGATTGTCGCCCGGCGCATCGCCGAGAAATACGCTGACATGACCGGCGCCGTGCGGCGGTTCGCCGATCTGGTGAAGGCCGAGCCGCTGAAGGTGGCGCGCATGAGCATCCACGAGGCCGTGGTGGGCGCCGACGTCTCGGTCGCCACCGCCAATCGCTTCGCCCATCTCATCGGCTTTTCCGGCTATGCCGAGTTCCGCGCCGAGCTCATCCGGGGCTTCGAGAAGCTGTTCGAGCCGGTCGACGCGATGAAGCGGCACCGGGCCGAAGCGGGCAGCGCCTTCGAGGTGCTTGAAGCCTCGCTCCGGGAGGACATCGCCAACATCGAGGCGACGCTGCGGTCGCTCGATCCGGAGACCACCGAGCGGGCCGTCGAGATGATCGCCCGCGCCGAAAAGGTGTTCGTCCTCGGCTTCGAAAACGCCGCCCAGCTCGCCGGCATGCTCGCCTGCGGGCTGGAGATGACCGGCGTGCCGACGCGCAGCCCCGAGAACGGCGGCGGCATGGTCGGCGTGGCGCGCCAGCTGTTCAAGTTCGGACCGAACGACCTTCTGATTCCCATCGCCTTCTCGCTCTACATGCGCGACACCATCATCATGACGCGCTATGCGAGGCGGGCCGGCATCCCGATCCTGGCCATCACCGATTTCCTCGATTCGCCGCTGGTGCCGCTCGCCGACCGCACGCTGTTCGTCACGGCCTTTCATTCCATGCACCCGCCCTCCGACACGGCGATCCTGGCGCTCATCGAGGCCCTGATCGCCGCCGTGGCGCGTCAGCGCCCCGGCGCGCCCGAGGTGGCGGAGAAATTCGCGAGCTTCGCCTATCCCTGGATGCGCAGCACCGGTCCGGACTGGTCGCCGGAGGAATAGCGGCCGGTCTCGTCAGGCTCGACCGATTTCCTGGGCGTGCACGACGATGTCCGGCCCATCCACCAGGATCACGTTGTAGGCCGGCGTATCGAAGCCGACGGCGAAGTCCTTGGCGCCGAACAGCGGCGCGGTCTGGTGGTTGGTGCCGCGTCCGGTGCTGAAGGCGATGCCGTTCCAGGTGCCCGAGCACAGGCGGTGCACATGGCCGGCAAAGATGTGGCGGACATTGCCGTGGCGGCGGAGAACGTCGGCAAAGGCCCGGGGATCGGCGAGCTTCACGCCGTCGAGCGGCGGCATGCCGATGTCGAACGGCGGATGGTGCATGAAGACCAGCGCCGAAGCCGGCGCTTCGGCAAGACGGTTATCGAGCCAGGCGAGACGATGTTCGCAGAGCCGCCCTGCAACGGCACCTTCATCGAGCGTGTCGAGGAACAAAAGCCGGTGGTTGCCGACATCCGTTGCCGATTGGACGAAGCCGTCTTCGGCCGGTGCATCCGGGAATACGGCGGAGAAAGCGGCGCGGCCGTCATGGTTGCCGAGCAGCAGGCGGGAGGGCGGAACCAGCGGCCCGATCGTCTCGGCGAGCAACCGGTAGGAAGCGGCCGAGCCGTCGTCGGAGAGATCGCCGGTGATCGCCACCAGATCGGCATCGGCGTGGTAGCGGTTGATGTCGGCGATTGCCGCTTCAAGGTTTGCCGCGGGATCGAGCCCGCAGACCAGTTCGCCACGCCGGCGCAGATGCGGATCGGTGACCTGGATCAGTTTCACGCCTGTCTCCTCAAGGGCTGCGCCGACGGGCGCCGGCGATCAGCTCGTTGAGCGGCCCGGCAATTTGCGGCGCCGCCGCCAGCACCGGTCCTCCGGCGAGAAGCGAACGTCCCCTGCCGGGGAAATCGGCGGTGAAGCCGCCGGCCTCGCGGACGATCAGCAATCCGGCGAGGCAGTCCCAAGCGTTGATATGCGGCTCGTAATAGGCGGCGAGCCGGCCGGCCGCCACCTCGGCGATCGACAGCGCGCCGGAGCCGGACCGGACGAACATGCCGCCCTTGGTCAGCAGAGCTTCCAGCACGGACGCCACATCGACAGCGGCGATGCGATGGCTGGCGCCGAGCCCGACCAAGCCGGTTTCGAGGCTGGTTTGCCGGTCGACCTGGATTGGCTTGCCGTTGAGACGGGCGCCTTCGCCCGCAACGGCTTCGTAGAGCTCGCTGCTGACCGGCGCCAGGATCAGGCCGAAACGCGTCTGCCTCTCGGCATCCGACAGCGCGATGGAGATGCACCAGCTCGCGAGGCCGTGGACAAAGCAACTGGTGCCGTCGATCGGATCGACGATCCAGCGCCAGCCGGAATGGCCCTCGGCAAGGCCGCTTTCCTCGCCGAGGAAGCCGTCGCCGGGAAAGGCGGCGGCAATGCCCGTTCGGATCAGCGCCTCGACATCCCGGTCGGCGGCGGAGACGACGTCCTGGCCGTTGAGCTTGGCGTCGATCCCGAGGTGCGCGCGGTCGGCAAAGTGAGAAAGCGCCAGGCGGCCCGCTTCATTTATCAGCGCGCGGGCGAGGTCGAGACGAAGGCGGACGTCGTCGGCGAGAGTCATGGGAGAGGCGCTCCGTCGTCCAGCGGGCGGAAAGTGTCGCGTATCATCAACCGGGCGGCGATGCGCAGGCTGACCGGCGCGGCAAGCGGATCGGCGGCCCTGTCTTCGAGGAGCGCCACCGCCCGTTCGGCCATTTCCAGCGGGTCCTGCCGGAAGGTGGTGAGGCGGTAGCCGAGCCAGGCGGCTTCCGGCAAGTCGTCGAAGCCGACCACTGCCACGTCCGCCGGGACGCCGAGGCCGAGCCGGCTCTTCAGGTGATCGATCAGCGCGAAGGCGACGAGGTCGTTGACGGCGAACACGGCGGTCGGCCGCTCTTCCTCCGCGAACAGGCGCTCGGCCGCCAGAAGCCCGCCGGCATAGTCGGTGTCGGGGCCGCGCGCCACCGCCGCCGCGATGCCGAGGCGGGCGGCTTCGTCGACGAAAGCCCGTTCGCGCTCGACGATGGCCGGCGTGCCGCTCTGCGAGCCGGCGAAGGCGAGGCGGCGATGGCCGGCGGCGACGAAGGCGGCGGCGATGCGACGGGCGGCGCCGGCGTTGTCGGTCTGCACGCGGTCGATTTCCGGCGCCTCGCGGCCGATGGCGACCAGCGGCAGGCCGTTCGACCGGGCGAGCTCGATGAAGGACGACGGCGGCGATCCCGACAGCACGATCACCGCCTCGGCCCGATGGCCGAACAGCGTCCGCTGCGCCGCTTCGGTTTCCTCGGCCGTCTCGCCGGCGTTGATCAGCACCGGCACCGAGCCGCGACGGATCAGCACGGCGGCCAGCGCGGCGGTCAGATGGGCGCGGAAGCCGACTTCCGGCTTGGTGGCGACCAGGCCGACGATGCGGCTGCGATTGGCGAGCAGGCCGCGCGCCAGGTCGTTGACCTGATAGCCGAGGCGGGCGGCGGCCGTCATGATCTTCTCGCGCGTGTCCGGCGCCACCGAGGCGCCGGGCGTGAAGGCGCGGGAGACCGCCGATCGCGACACGCCGGCCAGTTCGGCGACGTCGCGGGCGCTCACGAAACGCGGGGCGGATTGCGGTTTGCCGTTGATATCGCCGGTCATGAGAAAAGCCTACTGTCCCACCTTGGCGAGCACATCGGCGCGCAGGAACTTTTCCACCACCAGCATGAAGGCGATCGACGGAACGAGCAGCAGCAGCGCGGTGATCGAGGCGATCTGGTAGTTGCCGCCGGCGCCGGCGGAATAGAGCAGCAGCGGCAGCGTCGTCACGTCGGGCGCGCCGACGAAATAGCTGCCGGTGAATTCGTCGAGCGATTCCAGGAAGACGAAGATGGCGCTGGCCATCAGGCCGGGCGCGGCGAGCGGCAGCGTCACGTCGGCGAAGGCCTTGAGGCCGGAGGCGCCGAGGTTGCGGGCGGCGAGCTCGAGATCGCGGTCGACGGCCGAGAAGGCGGCGGCGGCGATCCAGACGGCGTAGACGAGGCCGTGCGTCACATGCACCAGCACGACGCCGAGAACGGTGCCGTTGAGGCCGATTTCGTAGAACAGGCGGGCGATGTTGACGTAGACCGGCAGGTTGGGAAAGGCCTGCGGCAGCAGGAAGGCAAGGAGGATCAAGTTTCTGAGCGGCAGCTTCAACCGGGCGAGCGCATAGCCGGCGGGAATGGCGAGCGCCAGCGAACCCGCCACGGTGAAGACCGCGATGCTGATCGAGGCGACGAGCGACTGCACGGCGTTGCCGCGCGGCGCGAACACCCGGCCCCAGTAGCTGAAGCCGTAATCGATCGGCAGCGCATGCGGGAAGTACCAGCGCTCGGCCACGGTCCAGATCAAAAGGTTCAGAAGCGGGCCGAAGATGACGAAGGCGAGCGCGCCGAGCACGGCGGCGCGCGGCAGCCACCAAAGAAGGTTCCGAACGAACCCGAGGTCGCGCGGTGCGGCAAGGGAAGCGGTCGGCGCACTCATCGGCCCTGCCTCATGTTGACGCGGAGATAGAACCAGGCGGCGACGGCGCTGATCGCCAGCGAGATCAGGCCGAGCGCGTTGGCGACGCCGTAGTCGCGATAGGTGCTCAGGCGGAAGGCGATGTCGGCGGTGATCATGGTCGGCGCCTGGGCGTTGATCATCAGCGGCACCGACAGCACGCCCATCATGGTGACGAAGGACAGGACGAGGCCGACCAGCAGCGTGGTCGTCACCTGCGGCACGACGATCTCGACGAGGATGCGAAGGCGCGAGGCGCCGAGGTTGCGGGCCGCCTCGATGGTGCCGCGGTCGAGCGAGGCCATGGCGCCGGATACCATCAGGGCCACGAAAGGCGTCTGCTTCCAGACGAAAGCCACCACCACGCCGCGCCAGTCGAGGTAGCTGGTGGCGGTCAGCGGATCGAGTAGGCCGAACGCCACCAGCGTCGAATTGAGAAGGCCGCTCTTGGCGAGGAAGGTGCGCAGCACCTGTCCGACGACGATGAACGGAATGAACATCGGCCAGCGGTAGAGCCAGCGCAGGATGGCGACGGCGGCGCGGTTTTCGCCCAGCGTCAGATAGCCGCCGATGGCGATGGCGAGCAGGCCGGTCAGGACCGTCGAGAGGCCGACGATCACCGCCGTGAAGACGATGTCCTGGGTATAGAAATCATAGGCCTTGGTGAAGTTGCCGAGGCCGTAGGCTCCCTCCACCTCGAAGGCGCCGATCACCGAAGCGGTGAGCGGCACCATGAAGAGAAGCAGGATGACGATCAGCGCCGGCGAGACCAGCAGCGGGCCGAGAAGACGTGCCATCGGCATATCCGGAAAAGGCAGGGAGGACGGGACCGCCCGCTAGGAATAAGGGCGGGCGGTCCCTGATGCATTGGCCGATCAGTTGGCGACCTTGGCCTCGTAGGCCTCGAGGATCGCCGTGTTGTACGGGGCGAGCGGGAAGGGCTTGCCCTTGTCGGCGAGGTCGGCCGGCGTGATGTCGACGAACAGCTTGTTCCAGGTGGCGTCGTCGAGCTCGGCCTTGACCTGGTCGGCGTCGATGCCCGGATACCAGTTGAACTTCTTGACGATGCCCTCGGCCTGCACCTTCGGCGAGGTGGCCAGCTCGACGAACTTCTCGGCCAGTTCCTTGTTCGGCGCCTTGGCCGGGACGACGTAGTGCATCGGCTGACCCGGCATGCCGGGGGCCGGCAGCACCAGCTTCAGGTCGGGCGGCAGGCGGCCGTCGGCCTGCCAGGAGTAGAACATGTCGACCCACACCGGTCCGAGGGCGATCTCGCCGCGCGACAGCAGGTCGAGCGTGCCGGCATTGCCCGGCGTCAGGGTGGCCGACTTGGTGAACTCCTTGAGGCTGTCGAGCGCGCCGTCCCACTTGGCTTCCTCGGCCTGATCGAACGGGCCGTACATCAGCTTCTGGGCATCGCTGCCGGAGAAGGCGTAGACCCAGCCCATCACGAAGCTGACGCCCGAGGCGCCGCCCTTGATGCCGTTGTAGCCGAACTGGCCGGGATGGGCCTTCGCCCAGTCGGCGAGCTCGGCATAGCTCTTGGGCGGGTTGGGAACCAGGGCCGGATTGTAGGCGAGGGCCGTCTGGCTGTTGAACATCGGCATGACGTAGCCCTTGACGTCGGTGCCCAGGGCGTTGTCGGCGTTGGCGCGGGTCACCAGCTTGCCGGTGGCGATCTTGTCGCGGTAGGCCTCGAGATAGCCGGCCTCGACCATCGGACCGGCGAACTTCTCGTGCACCACGGCGACGTCGGTGTCCCAGGTGGCGGCGCCGGCCTTGGCCTGGGCGTCGAAGCGCTCGAGGATCTTCTGCGAGCCGGCGTCGCCCGGGCCGGTGCCGACGGCGCGGACGGTGTTGCCCGGGTTCTGCTGTTCGAACAACGGGCCGAGGTAGTCGTTGATGTAGTCGACCATGTTCTGGTCGCCGGCGGTGATCACGGTCAGCTCGGCGGCGCCGGCCGGCGAGGCAATGACGGCAAGCGCCATCGTGGAATTGAGCAGCAACTTTTTCATGACGCGTCTCCCATTTCGGTCGTCGGATTCTGGTTGTCAGGCGGTCAGTCGTTCCCGAGCCGGCGAATTTTCGTCGGCTGCGGATGGCGATGCGCCGGCCGGCCCATCGGCCGGCGCGGCAAACAGGAACAGGCCGCTCGCCGGCACCCGGACGAGCACGTCGCTGCCGGGCGGCAGGGCCTCGGGGCAGTCGACGAGCACCGAGCCGTCGCCGATGCGGACGGTGTGGCGCCACTCGCCGCCGGGATAGACGACGGCCTCGACGCGACCGATCAGTTCGATGGCGCCGCCGTCCGCGGCCGATTGCACGTCGAGGCGCCTGAGCTCCAGCCGCTCGGAGCGGAAGCGTGCTTCGAGCCGGCCGCTCGGCGGCGCCGGCCGGTCGAGCATGAGGCCGGCCGCCCGGTTGAGCGGCCCGGCGGCGATGTCGACGCGATGGCCGGAGCAGGCGGCGTCGAGGGGGACGACGTTCTCGGCGCCCATGAAGGCGGCGACGAAGGCCGATGCCGGCCGGGTGTAGATCGCCTCGGGCGTGCCGAGCTGGGCGATGCGGCCCTTGTCGAGGATGACGATGCGGTCGGCCATCACCATGGCCTCCTCGCGGTCGTGGGTGACGTGAATGGTGGTGATGCCGAGCCGCTGCTGCAGGGCGCGGATCTCGTGGCGCACCGTCAGGCGGATGCGGGCGTCGAGGTTGGACAGCGGCTCGTCGAGCAGCAGGATGTCGGGATCGACCGCCAAGGCCCGCCCGAGCGCCACGCGCTGGCGCTGGCCGCCGGACAGTTCCGACGGCTTGCGGCCGCCGAGCCCGCCGAGGCCAAGCAGCGCTTCCATCTCGGCGACGCGGGCGGCGATCGCCTCGCGCCGCCAGCCCTTAAGGCGCAGGCCGTAGCCGATGTTGCGCGCCGCCGTCATGTGCGGCCAGAGGGCGTAGGACTGGAACACCATGGCCATGCCGCGCTTGTCCGGCGGCAGGCGGGTGACGTCGCGGCCGCCGACGCGGATGCTGCCGGCGCTCGGCAGGGCGAAGCCGGCGATGGTCCGCAGCAGCGTCGTCTTGCCGCAGCCCGACGCACCGAGCAGCGCCACGAACTCGCCCTTGCCGATCATCAGGTCGATGCCTTCGAGCACTCGCGTCCGGCCGTAGCCGGCGTCGATGTCCTTGAGGCTGAGGTAGGCGTCGTCACTCATAGTTTATGCGTTGCACAGCTGTGCAAACGTCCCCGCAACCGATCCCGTCGTTGTCTCTTCCGATAGACGGTGATCGTTACAGGCCGATGACAGGCAAAGGGCGGCGCCCGACGCCATTCGGGCGGAACCTTGATTGCGACAGCCGGTTATCCCACCATATCGCCGCCAATGCCGGAGCGGCCGGGCGCTGTTGCCCGCGTCCATGCATCCGGTCTGTCAGGAGATTTCCCATGCTCGTCGAAGGCAAGTGGACCGCGGAGTGGAAACCGGTTCAAAAGACCGACGAGAAGGGCGGTTTCGTCCGTCCGGTATCGAGCTTTCGCAACTGGGTGACGCCGGACGGCGCGGCGGGTCCCACCGGCGCGGCCGGCTTTGCGGCCGAGGCCGGCCGCTATCACCTCTACATAGCGCTGATCTGTCCCTGGGCGTCGCGCACGCTGATCACCCGCAGGCTGAAGGGCCTCGAGGACGTCATTTCGCTGTCGATCGTCGAGCCGGCGATGTCGGATGAGGGCTGGCGCTTCGGCGATTATCCCGGTTCGATCCCCGACACGGTCAACGGCGCCACCTATCTCCATGAGATCTATACGAGGGCCGATCCGCTTTTCACCGGCCGCGCCACGGTGCCGGTGCTGTGGGACAAGCAGCGCGGCACCATCGTCAACAATGAATCGGCCGACATCATCAGGATGTTCAACGCCGGCTTCGGCGATCTGGCGAAATCGGATCTCGACCTTTACCCGGCCGATCTTGCGGCCGAGATCGACGCGCTCAACGACCGCATCTATCCACGCCTCAACAACGGCGTCTACCGGGCCGGCTTTGCCACCACCCAGGTCGCCTACGAGGAGGCGTTCGCCGACGTGTTCGCCATGCTCGACGAACTGGAGGGCCGGCTCGCCGACGGCCGAACCTTCCTGCACGGCGAGCGCTTCACCGAAACCGACGTCCGCCTGTTCGTCACGCTGATCCGCTTCGACGCCGCCTATCACGGCCTCTTCAAGTGCAACCTCCGCCGCATCGCCGATTATCCCGGCCTCACCGGCTATCTGAAGCGCGTCCTCGCCTTTCCGGGCATTCGCGAAACGGTCAGCATCGACCACATCAAGCACGGCTACTATTCGATGAAGGCCCTCAACCCGCAGCGCATCGTGCCGCTCGGCCCCGATCTCGGCGACCTCGGCCTCTCCGACTGAGCTTTCCAGCTTCCAACGGGCTTTTCCTTTCGGACCGCCGGCCCTCGCGAAAGCGAGGGCCGCTTTGTCGGTATGGGTCGGCCTGAGGTCACTCCGCCGGCGTCACGCTGTCGATCGCATAGGTGCCTTCCGGCGTCTGGGTGACGGTGAAGGCAATGGTCTCGCCCGGCTTGAGGGCGTCGAGGTCGATCGACGGCAGTACGGCGAAATCCATGGTCATGCCCGGCCAGCCGAGCGCCTCGATCGGGCCGTGGGTCAGATTGACGGTGCGGCCCGCCGCGTCGATGGCGTTGACCTTGCCGGTGGTGCCGGCGTCGCCGGCCAGCGCCGGGGAGGCGAGGGCGACGACGACGGCCGCCATGGCGATGAGATTTTTCATGGGATCAGTCCTTCGTGGTGACGGTGTTTGCGGGGAGTGCCGCCGCCGTGGCGGCCGGTGACGCGGCCCGATTGAGGCCGCGAGCCTTGACCAGCGCGTAGATCGCCGGAATGACGAGGAGCGTGAGAACGGTGGAGGAGACCATGCCGCCGATCATCGGCACGGCGATGCGCTGCATCACCTCCGAGCCGGTGCCGTGGCTCCACATGATCGGCAGGAGGCCGGCCATGATGGCCACCACAGTCATCATCTTGGGGCGGACGCGCTCGACCGCGCCCTCCATGATGGCGGCGTTGAGATCGTCGCGCGTCAGCGGCCGGTTCTCGGCCGCCCGCTTCGCCTTCATCGCCTCGAACGCATGGTCGAGGTAGATCAGCATGACGACGCCGGTCTCGGCGGCGACGCCGGCCAGCGCGATGAAGCCGACGGCGACGGCCACCGACAGGTTGAAGCCGAGCAGGTCCATGTACCAGACGCCGCCGACCAGCGCGAAGGGCAGCGAGGCCATGACGATCAGCGTCTCGGTGATGCGGCGGAAGTTCATGTAGAGGAGGAGGAAGATCAGGGCGATGGTGACCGGCACCACCACCTTCAGCTTCTCCTTGGCCCGCTCCATGTATTCGAACTGGCCGCTCCAGGTGACGTAATAGCCCGGCGGCATCTTCACCTGAGCGTCCACCGCCGCCCGGGCGTCGGCGACATAGCTGCCGATGTCGCGGTCGCGGATGTCGACGAAGATATAGGCCGAGAGCAATGCGTTCTCGGTACGGATGGTCGCCGGCCCGCGTGCGAGGCTCACGTCGGCCAACTGGCCGAGCGGGATGGCGCCGCCGCCCTCGGGATGGATCAGCACGTCGCGGGCGATGGCGTCCGGGTCGGACCTCAGGTCGCGCGGATAGCGCACGTTGACCGAGAAGCGCTCGCGGCCCTCGACGGTGGTGGTCACCATCTCGCCGCCCAGCGCGGTCAGGATCACCTCCTGCATGTCGCCGACGGTGAGGCCGTAGCGGGCGAGTTCGTCGCGCCTCGGCTCGATGTCGAGATAGTAGCCGCCGCCGATGCGCTCGGCATAGGCCGAGGTGGTGCCGGGCACCGTCTTCACCACCGCCTCGACCTCCTTGGCGATCCGCTCCATTTCGCCGAGGTCGCGGCCGAACACCTTGATGCCGATCGGCGTGCGGATGCCGGTGGAGAGCATGTCGGTGCGCGCCTTGAGCGGCATGGTCCAGGCGTTGGAGACGCCCGGCAGTTGCAGCGCCCTGTCCATCTCGGCGATCAGGCCGTCCGTGGTCAGCCCCGGCCGCCATTCCTCCTGCGGTTTGAGGTTGATGACCGTCTCGAACATCTCGGTCGGCGCCGGATCGGTGGCCGTCGCCGCCCGGCCCGCCTTGCCGTAGACGCTCGCCACCTCGGGAAAGCTCTTGATGATGCGGTCCTGCACCTGGATCAGCTCGGCCGCCTTGGTGATCGAGAGGCCCGGCAGCGTCGTCGGCATGTAGAGCAGCGTGCCCTCGTTGAGCGCCGGCATGAACTCGCTGCCGAGCCGGCTTGCCGGGATCACCGAGCCGCCGAGGACGACGAGCGCCAGCACGATGGTCAGCAGCTTCGCCCTCAGCACCAGGTGGATGATCGGCCGGTAGAGCCAGATCAGCGCCCGGTTCACCGGGTTCTTCTGTTCCGGCAGGATGCGGCCGCGCACGAAGATCAGCATCAGCACCGGCACCAGCGTCACCGACAGGAAGGCGGCGCCGGCCATCGAGAAGGTCTTGGTGAAGGCGAGCGGCTTGAAGAGCCGCCCTTCCTGGTCCTCCAGCGCGAACACCGGCAGGAAGGAGACGGTGATCACCAGGAGGCTGAAGAACAGCGCCGGCCCGACCTCGACGGCCGCGTCGATCAGCGTCTGGACCCGCGACGCGCCGGGCGGCGCGTGCTCCAGCCGCTTGTGGGCGTTCTCGATCATCACGATCGAGGCGTCGACCATGGCGCCGACGGCGATGGCGATGCCGCCGAGGCTCATGATGTTGGAGGTCATGCCCATGGCGTTCATGATCATCACCGCGATCATCACGCCGATCGGCAGCGTGACGATGGCGACCAGCGCCGAGCGCACGTGCAGCAGGAAGACGATGCAGACGAGGGCGACGATGATGCTTTCCTCGATCAGCGTGCCCTTGAGGTTTTCGACCGCCTTCAGGATCAGTTCGGACCGGTCGTAGACGGCTTCGATCGACACGCCCTCGGGCAGGCCCGAAGAGAGTTCGGCGATCTTTTCCTTGACGTTGTCGATCACCTGGAGGGCGTTCTCCCCCGACCGCTGCAGCACGATGCCGCTGACCACCTCGCCCTCGCCGTTGAGCTCGGTGAGGCCGCGTCGCTCGTCGGGGCCGATCTCGACCCGGGCGACGTCGCGGACCAGGACGGGCGTGCCGCCGTCCGACTTCAGCACGACGGTCTCGATGTCGGCCGGCGACTTGAGGTAGCCGTGGCCGCGCACCACGAACTCGGTTTCGGCCATCTCGACGACGCGGCCGCCGACGTCCTGATTGCTGGCGCGGATCGCCTGGCTGAGCCTGGAGAGCGGAATGCCGTAGGCCTGCAGCTTCTGCGGATCGACCACCACCTGATATTGCTGGACGAAGCCGCCGACGCTCGCCACTTCCGACACGCCGCCGGCCTTGGTCAGCTGGTAGCGGAGGAACCAGTCCTGCAGCGTCCGGAGCTCGGCCAGCGTCCGGTTCTTCGCCTTCAGCACATATTGATAGACCCAGCCGACGCCGGTGGCGTCCGGCCCCAGCGTCGGCGTCACGCCCTCGGGCAGCCGCTTGGCGGCAAAGCTCAGGTATTCGAGCACGCGCGAGCGCGCCCAGTAGATGTCGGTGCCGTCTTCGAAGATGACGTAGACGAAGGAAACGCCGAACGACGAGAAGCCGCGCACCACCTTGGATTTCGGCACCGACAGCATGGCGGTGGTGAGCGGATAGGTCACCTGGTCCTCGACGACCTGCGGCGCCTGGCCGGGATAGTCGGTGTAGAGGATGACCTGGGTGTCGGAGAGGTCGGGCAGGGCGTCGAGCGGAATGCGCGCCACCGAGTAGACGCCGGCCGCCACGAGCAGCACGGTGCCGATCAGCACGAAGACGACGTTTCGCGCCGACCAGCGGATGAGACTGGCGATCATGGCGGTTACTTCTCCCCGGCGTCGGCGGCAGCCGGCGCGAAGGCGGCGAGCGCCGAGCGCAGGTTGCTTTCGGAATCGATGAGGAAGTTGGCGCGGGTCACCACCTTCTCGCCGGCATCGAGGCCGCCGTCGATGCGGATGTAGCCGTCGGCGCGCGGGCCGGTCTGGACCTCGCGCGGCGCGAAGCGCCCGTCGCCGCTCTCGACCAGCACCACCTTGCGCGTGCCGCTGTCGAGCACCGCCGAGTCCGGCACGGCAAGCGCCGGCAGGCCGGAGGCCGCGGCCAGATGGACGGTGCCGTAGAGGTTGGGCCGCAGCAGGCCATCCGGGTTGGCAAGCTCGATGCGCACCTTGGCGGTGCGGCTTTCGGCCGCCAGCGTCGGATAGACGAAGTCCACCGTTCCGGTGAAGCGCCGGTCGGGCATGGAGTTGATGGCCACCTCGGCGGTCTCGCCGACGCGGACGGCCGGAAGGTCCTGCTCGAACACCTCGGCGAGCATCCAGACCTCGGAAAGATCGGCGATGCGATAGAGCGTCTCGCCCGGCATGAAGCGCATGCCGCGCACCGCCAGCTTCTCCAGCACGATGCCGTCCGCTTCGGCCCGATAGGGCAGCGTCCGCATCGCTTTCCCCGTCGCCTTCAGGCGGGCGATCTCCTCGTCGGCGATGCCGAGGTTCCTCAGCCGGGCGAGCGCCGCCTCGGCGAGGCCGGCATCGCCACGGGCGGACAGGTATTCCTCCTGCGCCAGCACGAGCTCGGGGCTGTAGACCTCCATCAGCACGTCGCCGCGCCGGACCGTGGCGCCGGTGGTGTCGGCGACGAGGCGTTCGATCCACGCCTCGAAGCGTGGCGCCACCTGGTACTCGTTGCGCTCGTCGACGGCGACCGCGCCGACCGCCCTGACCGAGCGGGTCATCGCCCTCAGAGCCGCCGGTTCGGTGCGGACGCCGAGGGTCTGGATCTTGTCGGCGCTGACCGTGACGATGCCGGACGTATCCTCGTCGGCATAGACCGGCACGTAGGCCATGCCCATGGCATCCTTCTTGGGCACCGGCGACGTGTCGGGCAGGCCCATGGGGTTGCGGTAGTAGAGCACGCGGCGGGCGCCCGGCGCGGGAGCAACCGGTGCCGGTCCGGCGGTGGGTTCGCCGGCGGCGGGCGGCGTCGGCGCGGCGGCGCCGTGTCCCGCATGCCCGGATTGCGCCAGGGCGTCGATGGCGAACGGCAGGCCGGCGGCGGTGAGGATCGCCACCGCGGCGACGGCGACCAGAAAATGCGATCTCGTCATCAGAAATCCTCCCCGACGATGCGTTCGATCTCGGCGAGCGCGAGCTGTTCCTTGAAGGTGGCCTCGATGCTGTCGACCAGCGCCCGGCGCAGCGCCTGTTCGGCGGCGAGAACGGTCGGAAAATCGGCCTTGCCGAGCGCATAGGCCTTGGTCGAGGCGTCGAGCGCGATGCGGGCCTGCGGCAGCGTGGTGCCGGCGATCACCTTCCGGCGTGTTCCGAGCGCCGTGAGGTCGGAGAAGGCGGCGCGGATATCGGCGTCGTTGTCGAGCCTAAGGGCGTCGAGCCTGACGCGCGCCGCCGCCGCCTTGGCGGCCGCCTCCCGCTGTTCGGCGCGCTTGGCGTTCCATTGCAAGGGCACGGAGAACTCGACCATCACCTCGACACCCTCGAAGCGGTCGTTTTCGCGCATGGCGCTGGCGCCGAGCTCGACGCCGGGCAGGAAATTGCGCTCGGCGAGGCGCTGTTCGCTGTTGGCGGCCCCCACCTCGGCAAGCCCCATCCGAACGCGCGGCGAGCCGGCGTTGGCGCGGCCGACCAGCTCCTCCGTGTTGATCGCCCGCAGCGGCGGCATCGCTCGCGGCGACGGGCGGGCGGCGAGCGGCGTGTCGGCGTTGCGTCCGAGCAGCCGGTTGAGGCGGGCGGCGGCGGCCTTCTTCTCGGCAGAGAGACGGGCGATGTCGGCCCTGAGCGCGCCGGCCTCGCTTTGGACGCCGGTGACATCGGCCAGCGGCGCGGCATTTTCGGCATAGCGGGCGCGGGCGATGCCGGCCAGGCGATCGAATAGGACGGTCAGCTTCTGCGTCTCGTCGAGCGCCAGATGCGCCGAGTGATACTCGGCATAGGCGACCTTGACGCGGTAGGCGATCTGGATCTCGACGTCCCTTACCGACGCCGTCGCCTTGCTCGCCTCCCATTCGGCGATCTCGCGCTTCAGGGCCGTCTGTCCCCAGAGGGGCAGCATCTGGCGGATCTGGTAGGTCTCCTCGGAAAGCGAGCCGAAGTCGTGGCGCGGGCTCGTCAGCTCGATCTTGACCTTGGGGTCGTCCCAGGCGCCGGCATAGTCGACGCGCGCCCTCGCGGCGTCGGCGTCGAGCGCCGTGGCGGCGACCTCCGGATTCATCCGGCGGGCGATCGCCAGGAGATCGGCGAGTTCGGATTTCGGCTCGGCGGCCTGGGCGCCGAAAGCCAGCAGGCCGGCGATCGGCACGGCGAGCCAAGTCCCGGCGGCGCGGGGCAAAGCAGGTGAAAACATGGGTCCGGAAACTTTCCGCCGGCATCAAGCGATGACGATGCCGGCCTTGCTGCCCTGCCGGTCCATCGGCGTGGACGGTGGCGGAGGGCATGGAACGGGGCGTCGCGGTGGCGCGGCGCTACGGTTCGGCAAGGACGTGACAGCCATGAGGGACAACGATCCGCCGCCGGTCGCGACAGGCGGCAGGGCAGTTGATCGGTGTGGCCGTCAGGCGGAAAGGCTGGGTGGGCGAAGCCCCGGGTCGGGATCGAGCCCCGGCAGGGGCGCCGCCGGGACGATGACGGGCTGTTCGCTCTCCGTCGCGACCGGAGCCGGCAGGAGGCTGACGAACACGCCGCTCGGCAGATCGGCGCAGATGCTGCCGAGCATGCAGGGCGCGCTACCACCGCCCTGATGATCCGACAGGCTACAGGCCCCGCCGGCGGCCTTGGCGCCATGCGAAGCGTGCTGCATACCGTTCATTTCCGGGCCGCAGTCCGCGGCCGAGGTAACGGTCGGAGAGGCGGGCATCGGCGCCATGGCCGACGCCGGCATGACGGCGACGACGAGCATCGCCAGCACATAGAGGCCGACGATCACCAATCGCGCTGTCTTTCCGAAGGCCATGCTGCCCACCGTTCTGAAACCCCAATTGCCTACCGTCCCGATCAGCTTAGCGTCAACAAGGGGAATCCCGTAGAGACGGATGATTGAGGAACCGGCCTCCGGACGCGACGTTCTCACAGGGAGCACTTTTGGAGGCAACATGCAGTCCAGGGTCGGCGTTATCCGCATCGGCATATCCGGCTGGACCTACGCGCCATGGCGCGGCCGCTTCTATCCGAAGGGGCTGCGACAGAGCCGGGAGCTTGCCTACGCCGCCTCGCGGTTTTCCTCGCTGGAGATCAACGGCACCTTCTATGGCTTGCAGAAGCCGCGCGTCTTCGACCGCTGGGCGTCCGAGACGCCGGCCGATTTCATTTTCGCCGTCAAGGGGCCGCGCTTCATCACCCACGTCAAGCGGCTCAGGGACATCGAGGCGCCGCTCGCCAATTTCTTCGCCTCCGGCCCGTTGCGGCTCGGCGAAAAGCTGGGCCCGGTTCTCTGGCAATTTCCGCCGAGCTTCCCGTTCGACGTCGAGCGGCTGCGCGACTTCCTGGCGCTGCTGCCGCGCAATACCGAGGCCGCCGCCGACCTGGCCCGTGAGCATGATGATCACATCAGCCATCCCGACGAGACGCGCCCCGCCAAACAGCCCATCCGCTATGCGCTGGAGATCCGCCACGCCAGCTTCCGGGATCCGGCCTTCATCGAGCTCTTGCGCGAACAGGACGTCGCCCTGGTCTGCGCCGACACCGTGGAGTGGCCGCGCCTGATGGATGTGACCTCGGACTTCGTCTATTGCCGCCTGCACGGCTCGCGCGAGCTCTACCGCTCCGGCTATGACGATGCCGAGCGCCACCGGTGGGCGCGGCGCATCGCCGCCTGGTCGCGGGGCGAACCGATGGACGACGGCAATTTCGTCGGCGCGCGCAAGGCGCCGGACCGGCCGCGCGACGTCTTCCTGTTCTTCGACAATACCGATGGCTTCCACGCTCCCGACGACGCGCTGGCGATCATGCGCGAGCTGGGCGTCGAGTGGCGCCACGACGCCGACGCGCCGGCCGCCTGACGGAACGGGAACCTCCGCCAGCTTCCGGATGTTCATGACGTGGAGCGAACTTGCTCGGCGACGAAGGCCGGCCGCTCCCGAGGCATGCCATGACCGAACAGGACTTCGCTTCGATCGACGCGCTCAACGACGCCATGCGGCAGGAGCTGACGCCCGGACCGGGTATCGGCCGCGTCGTGCCGGGCGAAGGGCCGACGCCCGCCGCCATCGCCTTCGTCGGCGAGCAGCCGGGCGATGTCGAGGACCAGGCCGGCAGGCCGTTCGTCGGTCCGGCCGGCCAACTGCTCGACCGCGCCCTCGCCGAGGCGGACATCGATCGCAGCCGGACCTACCTGACCAATGCGGTGAAGCAGTTCCACTTCGTGGAGCGCGGCAAGCGGCGGATGCACAGCAAGCCGCGCAATACCGAGGTCGCCCATCAGCGCTGGTGGTTGTGGCGGGAAATCGATCTGGTGCGCCCCGCCGTCGTCGTCGCGCTGGGCGCCACGGCCGGGCTGGCGCTCGCCGAGCGTCCCGTCGCCGTCATGCGCGAGCGCGGGCCGATGGCCTTCGGCAACAGGCGCGGCTACCTGACCGTCCATCCCTCCTATCTGCTGCGCATCCCGGATTCCGAGGCCAAGCACGCCGCCTTCGCCGCCTTCGTCAACGACCTCAGGGAGGTTCGCAGGATCGGTTCGCCGGCCTGAGCGGAGCAACGGCGGCACCGCCGACTTGCGGGCAAGACCCATCGCATCCCGGCAAACGGCCGGTTCCTTCTGACCTGGGAGTGACATCATGCGAAATCAAACCAGCCTTGAAGGCAAGCGGATCCTCGTCACCGGCGGCACCACCGGCATCGGCCGTGCCACCGTCGCCTTGCTGGCGCGGGAAGGTGCCCGCGTGCTCACCTTCGGCCGGCATCGGCAAGAACTCGACGAGGCGCTTTCCCAGGCGGGCGGCGGCCGAGGCAGCGCCGACGGGCTGACCGCCGATGTCGCCACCAGGGACGGCATCGATCAGGTGTTCGCCGCTGTCGACGAGAAGCTCGGCGGCATCGACGTGCTGGTTGCCAACGCCGGCGTGAGCGCCGAGCCGCTTCACGAAAGCGAGGAGGACGAATGGCGCTACGCCGTCGACACCAACCTGACCGGCGTTTTCGCCGGCGCGCGGCAGGCGATCCTGCGCATGATCGAGCAAGGCGGCGGCCACCTGCTGTTCGTCGGCTCGATCAGCGCCGAAAACAAATCGGCAGGTGAAAGCGTCTACGCGGCGACCAAGGCCGGCCTGCAGGCCTTCGCCGAAACGCTGCGCAAGGAGGTGCAAGACAAGAACATCCGTGTCAGCGTGATACAGCCGGGCTCGGTCGCGACGCCAATGCAGGGAAGCGGCGACGAGGAAATGCAGGCCGCGATCGATCGCCACGAGATGCTCCATGCCGAGGACATCGCCGATGCCATCCATTTCATGCTGACGCGGCCGGAGCGGACCGACATCGTCAACCTCCGCATCGAGCCGCGGGTGCAGAAGTGAACGGCGCCGCAAGCCCAATATCCGGAGGCCAGCGGGCGACATGCCGCGGCGAACCCGCCGGCCCCGGTCCCTATGATCCGGCGCTCAGCTCTTTCCCGCCGTCTTGGGCAGGGTCGACGGTACGCTGATCGACACCGGGTCGCTGGCGGGAAAGCTGTCTTCCAGCCCCTCGTCGAGCTGCTCTTCCAGCGCCTCCCGGTCCTGGTTCTCACGGGCGTCGTTGGCGGTTGGAATCTCTTCCCGAGGACCGGACGAAACGGCGTCGCAGAGGATCCTGATCGCCTCTTCGGCCCGGCCGGCCGAGTCCTCCGGAGACGAAATGCGCCCGTCGGCCGGCAGGGTGACGGCGACGACGACGCCACCGGCCATGCTGAATTCGACGCGATATTGACCGTCCTCGAGCGGCGTTATCTCCTTCACCTTGATGGTCATCGTGATCTCCCTCGGTTGGGCCCGGCCAGGATAGGTTCTTGCCGAACGAGCGCTGCGACCGGATGCCGTTCGCCGCGCTCGATGGCGGCGTTCGGCGCGGCCTTTTCGACGGACAGGCCGTACCGTCCAAACCAGCGGGCATCATCAAGGTTCCAGAAATTCGCCGACGCGCCGGGTCGGGCACGGGCCTATGCTTACCAATGAAGCTGGTGTTCATGGCGCTCATTTCTTCATCTGTTCCCATCTATATTAAGTTTATTTATAGAGTAAATTTCCAAAATGATGCGGGTGATGAAGAATTTTTCGTCAAGTTAAAAATATAATCCATATAAAAATTATAATTTTGTCCGATTGGAACTTTAAAAAAACATATTGTCCGGCTCGTTTGGCTGCCATCATTTCGTGATGACAGGCAAAAAGCGCTGATGCATGAGGAACAATTGGGTGGGCCGCGGGTTTGAGTGTCGCTACCAACAAGGCAGCAAGACCCCTTTATGGAGAAAAGCAATGCCTAACCAACAGACTGGCGACACGTCCCGCCGTGGGTTTGCCTCGATGGACGAGGACAAGCAGCGCGAAATTGCATCCAAGGGCGGCCGTGAATCCGGCGGCAACTTCAAGAACGATCCCGAACGGGCCGCGGAAGCCGGCCGCAAGGGTGGCGAAGAGTCCGGCGGCAACTTCAAGAACGATCCCGGGCGGGCTGCGGAAGCCGGCCGAAAGGGCGGTCAGGAGTCCGGTGGCAACTTCAAGAACGATCCCGGGCGGGCCGCGCAAGCCGGCCGCAAGGGTGGTCAGCATTGAGCCACCGCCCTTTCCCAGTCACGGTCCCCCGACCAAGGGGACCGTGATTGCCATTGGGCTATTGAGGAAGGCTCCGGCTTCGCGGCCTGGCCTTTTCATCTTCGAGCTTCATCATCCCTGCCCTGGCGGCGCAGAGCGGGATATAATTCCCCCTCGGCCCGAAGTGATTGTAGACGACGCCATCCGAGGTCCGTCCATTCGAAGGCGAGCGGATCGATGACCTCGCTCGGCCCGTCAAGGCCAGGCGAAGAAGTCCGGCCGGCAGAGACGCTCGCCGAACATCAGCCGTAGCCGGATGCGCGCAGAATCCCTCCCGCAACGGCGCTGGTCGGGCTTTGTTCCCGCCATTCCGCCAGAACGACGGTGCGGGCGGGCATGGCGAAGCGAGCTTCGCCGCCGAGCCGGACATCTTCGAGGCCTTCATCGGTGGCGAGGACCACCTCCCAGTCTCCTGGATGCCCGGGCGGGATCTGGAAGCGGACGGCGACATGCGAGGCGTTCAGCATGATCAGCAGCGGCGCCTCGCTTTCCAGGACCGGCGCCAGGCGCAGGGTGAGGCACTTGGAATGCGGGTTCTCCCAGTCTTGCTCGGTCATGCGTTCGCCGTGGTTGTTGAACCAGACGACGTCGGGCTGCCCCATCTCGTTGCGGGCGCCGGTCAGGAATTCCGGCCGCGACAGGGCGGAATGCTTTTTCCTGAGGTCGGCCAGCCGCGCGACGAACGTGGGCAAGGTCGGATCGTCGTCCGACCAGTCGACCCAGCCGATCCGGTTGTCCTGGCAATAGGCGTTGTTGTTGCCGTCCTGCGAATTGGAACATTCGTCGCCGGCGAGCACCATCGGCACGCCCTGGCTGAGAAACAGCGTGGCGAGCAGGTTGCGCTTCTGCCGGCGCCGCAGCGCATTGACGGCCCGGTCGTCGGTCTCCCCTTCGACGCCGCAATTCCAGCTCTTGTTGTCGTCGTGGCCGTCCCGGTTGTCCTCGCCGTTCGCCTCGTTGTGCTTGTGGTTGTAGGTGACGAGGTCGTGCAGGCTGAAGCCGTCGTGCGCGGTGATGAAGTTGACGCTCGACCACGGCCGGCGGCGTCCTTCGGCGAATATGTCCTGCGAGGCGGCGACGCGGGTGGCAAAGCTCGGCAGCAGGCCTTCCTCGCCGCACCAGAAGCCGCGCACCTTGTCGCGGTAATCGCCGTTCCACTCGGAAAAGCCCGGCGGAAACGATCCGAGCTGGTAGCCGCCCGGCCCGACGTCCCAGGGTTCGGCGATCAGTTTCAGGCCGCCCAGCAACGGGTCCTGCAGGATGGCGTTGAAAAAGGCGTGCCCCGGGTCGAAGCCGTTGGGGCGGCGGCCCAGCGTCGTGGCGAGGTCGAAGCGGAAGCCGTCGATGCCGTAGACCGACGCCCACAGGCGCAGGCTGTCCAGCACCATCTGCAGCACGCGCGGATGATCGGTGTTCAGCGCGTTGCCGCAGCCGCTCAAGTTGTCGTAGTAGCGCCGGTTGTCCGGCAGAAGGCGATAGTAGGAGGCGTTGTCTATGCCCTTGAAGGACAGCATCGGCCCCAGGTGGTTGCCTTCGCAGGTGTGGTTGTAGACGACGTCGAGAATGACCTCGATGCCGGCCTGGTGCAGCAGGTCGACCGCCTCGCCGATCGATTCGAGGCCGTTGTCGCCGAGATAGCGCGGTTCGGGCGCAAAGAAGCCGAGGGTGTTGTAGCCCCAGTAGTTGGAGAGCCCGGTGTCGACGAGATGCCGGTCCTGCAGGAACGCCTGGACCGGCAGCAGCTCCAGCGCGGTAATGCCGAGCCGTACCAGGTAGTCGACGAATTCCGGCTGCCCGAGCGCGGAGAAGGTTCCGCGGATCGTTTGCGGCACCAGCGGATGGAGCATGGTAAGGCCGCGCGTGTGCCCTTCGTAGATCACCGTCTTCGCCCAGGAGACGTGCGGATGCTGGGTGGTGACCATCGGCGTGCCGGCGACCACCCGCGCCTTCGGCATGAAGGTGGCGCTGTCGCGCTCGTCCATGATCAGGTCGGCGTCGTCGCCCGCACCGATCTGGTAGCCGTAGAGCGTGTCGTTCCAGCGGATGTCGCCGACCAGTTGGCGGACGTAGGGGTCGAGCAGCAATTTGTTGGGGTTGAAGCGATGGCCGGCCTCCGGCGCCCACGGCCCATGGACGCGCCAGCCGTAGACCTGGCCGCGCCCGACGCCCGGCAGGTAGCAGTGCCAGACGCCATTGGTGCATTCCCTGAGGGGAATCCGCTCCATCTCGGTCACGCCGAAGCGGTCGAACAGGCAGAGCGTCACGCCGCTGGCATTGTCGGAAAAAAGCGCGAAGTTGGCGCCCTTGTCGTCGACCGTCACGCCCAGCGGAAAAGCCGAGCCAGGCAGCACCTTACGCATTCAAACGATCTCCCGGGCGGTGATGGAAGGGCAGTCCTCGCCTCTTTTGCGCCGGCCCGTCAAGCGATGCCCGGATGAGCATGGCGCCGGCGCATACCTCCGCGCGGCGCCATGATAGCGCAGCCTCCTGTCGCGATGGCTGGGGGCGTCTGATAATTTTTCGAATTGGAGAGCCATGCGAAAGGGAAAGCTCGGCAGGAGGGACGGTGAGACCACACTCGGTGGTCGTGAAACCTGCTGCGGCGGGAATGGTTCCGCCCGGGCCGAGGCGCTGACCGCCGGGCTGCGGCGAGAAAAACGCGCGCCGCTCGGGGACGCCGGTCGGGAAATCTTCGGTTCGGTAGACGGGCTTGGAACTCGTCTAGGTTTCAAAATGTAAAATAATGCACACAGATTTGTTGATTTGGCTTAGCGGCAATAGCTTCTTGCCTTCATACTCTCCCTCATCGAGAGCCGCGCAAGCCTGTCCGAGAATGTAGGTCAGCGGCTCGGGAGGAAAAGCTATGAAGATAAAAGCCGTCGTTCTCGAGGGCATTGACGAGATTCGTCTGCGCGATATCGAGGTTCCCGGCACGCTGGAACCGGTGGCCGGCGAGGTTCGGGTCGCCATCAAGGCGGTCGGCATCTGCGGCAGCGATGTCCACTATTACAAGCACGGCCGCATCGGCGACTTCATCGTCAACGAGCCGATGGTGCTGGGTCACGAAGCGTCGGGCGTGGTGACGGCGGTCGGCGCCAAGGTCTCCCATCTCAAGGTCGGCGACCGCGTCTGCATGGAGCCCGGCATTCCCGACTTCGGCTCGCGCCAGACGCTGGAAGGCCACTACAACCTCGACCCGGCGGTGCGCTTCTGGGCGACGCCGCCGATCCACGGCTGCCTGACGCCGGAGGTGGTGCATCCGGCGGCGCTGACCTACAAGCTGCCCGACAGCGTGTCGTTTGCCGAGGGCGCCATGGTCGAGCCGCTGGCCATCGGCGTCTACGCCGCCGCCAAGGGGGCGATCCGTCCCGGCGACATCGCCGTGGTGGCCGGCGCCGGCACCATCGGCATGATGGTGGCCTTCGCCGCCTTGGCCTCCGGCTGCGCCGAGGTGATCGTCAGCGACGTCGCCAGAGCCAAGCTCGACATCATCGCCAAGGTTCCCGGCGTCGTCGCCGTCGATCTGACCAAGGAGAAGCTCGCCGACGTGGTGGCGGCGCGGACGGCCGGCAAGGGCGCCGACCTGTTCTTCGAGGCGAGCGGCAGCCCGAAGGCGTTCGACGACATGCTGGAGGTGGTCACCCAGGGCGGCCGGGTGGTGCTGGTCGGCATGCCGCAGGACCGGGTGCCGCTCGACGTGGTGGCGCTGGAGGTCAAGGAGATCAGCCTGACCGGCATCTTCCGCTACGCCAACGTCTGGGATCGCACGCTGGCACTGCTGGGCTCGGGCAAGATCGACCTGAAGCCGCTGATCTCGGCGAGCTATCCGTTCGACAAGTCGGTCGAGGCTTTCGAGCGCGCCGCCCGGCAGAACCCGTCGGACGTCAAGGTCCAGATCACGTTCTGATCGCAATAAGGACGCGGGACGCCGCTCGGAAGTCTGCAAGGCATGCATGATGAATGCAAGCCCTCTCCGAGACGATCCCGGAGGCGCCCCAGCGGGTGTTCCGCGTCCAGGCCGACGACCATGTCTCGCCCGTTCGATGCGGGGAGAATCTCAATCGTTCGAAATCGTCGCGCCGCAAGGCAACCCGGTGGATGAAGGGAAGATCAACCACCCGGGGACGAACGATCCGGCAAGTTGAATGGCTTCGCATACAGGACCCGCCGGTGGTTTTAGAGGGCTGACGGCCTTCGGGGGAAGACGGAAGACGCAATCGGCGTTCGGGCGGAGGAAGCCCGCCGATCGGGCTGTCCGCCGGCCGACCGGCAGGTGGGCGAGGGGAGGAGAGGACAATGTTTATCGGAGTCGACTGCGGAACGCAGGGGACCAAGGCGCTCGTCATCGATGACAATGGGCGGGTGCGCGGCCGCGGTCATGCCGCCCACAGCCTGATCGAGCGCGACAGCGGCGCCCGCGAGCAGCATCCTTCGATCTGGGTGGACGCCATGGTCGCCGCCGTGCGCATGGCGCTCGGCGAAGCGGCCTTGCCGGCCGAGGCGATCCGCTGCCTCGGCGTTTCCGGCCAGCAGCACGGCCTCGCCGTTCTCGACGCCGAGGGGGCGGTGATCCGCCCGGCCAAGCTCTGGAACGATACCGAGACGGCTCCCGACAACGAGCGGATCGTCGCCGCCCTCGGCGGGCCGGCGGCCTGGTTCGACAAGGTCGGCATCATTCCGCTCACCGGCTACACCATCTCCAAGCTGGCTTTCCTCGCCGCCCGCGAGCCCGACAACTTCGCCCGCATCGCCCATATCCTGCTGCCGCACGACTATCTGAACCACTGGCTCACCGGCCGCTTCGTCGCCGAATACGGCGATGCCTCGGGGACGGGGTTCTTCGATGTCCGCAAGCGGGCCTGGGCGCCCGAGGTGCTGTCGCAAATCGATGGCGGCAGCGGCCGTCTCGCCGCCGCCCTGCCGCAGCTCGTGGCGCCCGACGCCATCGTCGGGCATCTGACGCCGACGGCGGCTGAAGCGCTCGGCCTCACCACCGACTGCCTGGTGGCGGCCGGCGGCGGCGACAACATGATGGGCGCCATCGGCACCGGCAACGTGCGCGAGGGCGTGGTCACCATCAGCCTCGGCACCTCGGCCACGGTCTTCTCCTATTCCGACACCCCGGTGCTCGATCCGAGCGGCGCCGTCGCGCCCTTCTGCTCGTCGAGCGGCGGCTGGCTGCCGCTCGTCTGCACCATGAACGCCACCAACGTCACCTCCGGCGGCGCCCACCTGTTCGGCCGCGACATCGGCTTCGTCTCCGAAGCGCTGGAGGCGACCGCGCCGGGCGCCGGCGGCATCACCATGCTGCCGTTCCTCAACGGCGAGCGGACGCCCGACCTGCCGACCGCCCGCGGCAGCATTCTCGGCCTGTCCGCCGTCAACATGACGCCGGACAACCTGATGCGGGCCATGGTCGAGGGCGTGACCTTCGGCGTGCTGGCCGGCCTCCGTCGCATCCGCGGCGACAAGGCGGCCGAGCGCGTGTTCATGATCGGCGGCGGCGCCCGCAGCAAGCCCTGGCGGCAGATGGTCGCCGACATGACCGGCGCCGAGATCGTGGTGCCCTCGGGCGACGAGGCCGGCTGCCTCGGCGCGGCGATCCAGGCGATCTGGGCCTACGGCCGGCACACCGGCGCGGGCGAGGACATCGCCGCCATCGCCGACCGTTGCGTCACCCTCGACGCCGACAAGACGACGACGCCGGCCGCCGGCCGCAAGTCCGCCTACGACGAGGCTTTCGGGCTTTATCGGGCGCGGCTTGCCCAGGTTCATGGCGTGAGCTGACGAGCGCGCGCCAAGCCGACCCATATTCCGCCATCCGGCCGATCAAGGACCCACTCGATGCAGAATAATCTTCTTGAGGTCAGAAATATAAGCAAGTCGTTTCCCGGCGTGAAGGCGCTGGAAGACGTTTGCTTTTCTGTGAAGGAAGGTTCGGTTCACGTGCTGTGCGGCGAAAATGGCGCCGGCAAATCGACCTTGATGAAGATCATCAACGGGATTTACCAGCCCGACGGCGGCGAGACGCTGATCCGGGGCGAGAAGGTCGAGATCAACTCCCCGATCCGGGCGGGCGAGCTCGGCATCTCCATGATCTTTCAGGAACTGAACTACACGCCCGAGATGACCATCGAGGAGAGCCTGTTCGCCGGCCGCTGGCCGAAGAAGAGGTTCGGGCAGATCGATTGGAAGACCATCCGCCAGAAGACGCTCCAGCTCCTCAAGCAGGAAAACCTTTCCTACGATCCGCAAACCAAGCTGAAGGACCTGTCGATCTCCAACCTTCAGATGCTGGAAATTCTGAAGGCGATTTCCCGGGATGCCGACATCATCATCATGGACGAGCCGACCTCGTCCATCACCAACAAGGAAATCGAAATCCTCTTCGAAAAGATCGCCGACCTGCGCGCCCGCGGCAAGGGCATCGTCTATATCTCGCACAAGATGGACGAGATCTTCCGCATCGCCGACGAAATCTCCATCCTGCGCGACGGCAAGGTGGTCGAGACGCGGCCGAAGGACAAGTTCGACATCGACTCGGTGATCGCGCTGATGGTCGGCCGCGCGCTCGGGCAGGGATATCCCAAGGAGGATGTTCCGCGAGGCGACGTCGTTCTGGAAGTCGAGAACTTCAGCGGGCCGACCGGGTTCAGCGATATCTCCTTCAACGTCAGGAAAGGCGAGATCGTCGGCTTCGCCGGCCTCGTCGGCGCCGGCCGCACGGAAGTGATGCGGGCGCTGTTCGGCCTCGATCCGCATTTCGGCGGCACCGTGAAAGTCCACGGCGCGCCGGTCAAGGTCCGGAACGTTCAGGACAGCATCAGGAACGGCGTGGTGATGCTGTCCGAAGACCGGCGACGCTACGGCATCGTGCCGATCCGGGACGTCAAGGAAAACGTCACCCTGGCCTCCATGGAGCAGTTCTTCCAGAAGGGGCGCCTGCATAGCGCCAGGGAGAGAAGCCGGGTCGAGGAGATCTGCAGCAAGATCAACGTGAAGATGGCGTCCATCGACGTGCAGGTCAGCACGTTGAGCGGCGGCAACCAGCAAAAGGTCGTGCTGTCGAAGTGGATGCTGCAGGATCCCGACATTCTCATCCTCGACGAACCGACGCGCGGCATCGACGTGGGCGCGAAATTCGAGATCTACAAGCTGATGACGAGCCTCGTGAAGGAAGGCAAGTCGATCATCATGGTGTCTTCCGAGCTTCCCGAGCTGATCGGCATGTGCGACCGCATGTATGTGATGGCCGAGGGACGGATAACGGGGGAACTCGACAGAGCCGAATTCTCTCAAGAGACGATCATGCGCTACGCGATGAACATGGCCAGGAAAGCGGTCTGATCAGTTGAGATTTGGCGAGATGCAAAGGGGAGGAAGATGAACAACCTGATGACAAGGGAGAAGTGGCAGACGATCAAGTCGCGATATTCCATTTATTTGGTCCTTATCGCCATGATCATCGTCTGCAATCTGCTAAGCCCGAATTTTCTATCCGCGCGAAATATATCGAACATCTCGGTTCAGATTTCCGTCACGACGATCCTGGCCTTCGGCGAGACGATCCTCATCATCGGTGGTCTCTTGGACCTTTCCTGCGGCTCGGTTCTGGCACTGGCCGGCGTTTTGTCGGTCTACGTCTTCAAGGAGACGGGCTCGCTATCCCTTGCCTTCGCTGTCGGCCTGATCGTCGGCGTGCTCTGCAACTTCGTCAACGGCATCCTCGTCCGGCGCTTCAATATTCCGGCGTTCATCGCAACTCTGGCGATGATGACAGTGGCCAGAGGCATCGCCTTGCTCTTCACGAAGGGCCAGAACATTTATCAAATCGGCGATTATGTCTGGTTCGGGCAGGGAAGCATTGGATTTATTCCGATCCCCGTCTTGTTCATGATCATTATCGGCATTCTGACGTGGTATATTCTTGGCCATACCAGCTTCGGTCGCTCGCTCTACGCGGTGGGTGGCAACGAGGAGGCGGCCCGCGCCTCCGGTATCAACGTCGGCCGGATCAAGGTTGGTGCCTATCTGATCAACGGCGTCTTCGTGGGCCTTGCCGGTATCATATTGATGGCCCGTACCAACGTCGGCGCTCCCAACTCGGGCCAGGGCTACGAGTTCGAGGCGCTGACGGCTGCGATCATCGGCGGCACCAGCTTCTCCGGTGGCCTTGGAACGGCCGGAGGGACCCTCGCCGGCGCGTTCATCGTCGGCTTCCTCAACAACATCATGAATTTGGCAGGCGTGGACTCGTATCTGCAGCAGGTCATCAAGGGCGCCATCATTGCCCTGGCCGTCGGATACGACATGTGGGCCAAGGTCAATCGCACCAGGAAGACGCTTGGTGCCGCGAAGCTACCAACCGAGCGAAAGGAGGCTAGAGCTTAGTACGTTCGCTTTGGAGGAAACGCGGGGCTCGTATCGATCGATAATCGCCCCTTGGCAGATATCTTGGAGGAGATACAAATGAAGTTTATGAAATCCATCCGCACCGTTACGGCTGTCGCCGCCCTGTGTCTGGCTGCGACCACGGTTGCCCAGGCTCAGAACTACAAGATTGCCTTCATCGCCCGCGCCCAGGCCGACTCCTTCGCCGCCTGGCTGGCCAACGGCATCATGGACGAAGTCAAGAAGTACCCGGACATGACGGTCGACGTCATGGACTCCCAGGCCGACGACGCCAAGGAGAACGCGTTCATCGAGAACGCCGTCGCCAACAAGTACGACCTGATCATCGTCCAGCCGAACAACGGCGAGGCTCAGCGTCCCTATGTCGAGCAGGCCGTCAAGGATGGCGTCAAGGTCATCACGACCAATGCCCGCATCAAGGACATCCCCGGCTCGTCGTCGGTCGACGCCGATCCGTATGAGCAGGCCGCCGTCAATGCCCGTCTGGCCCTCGAGCAGATCCCGCAGGGCGCCAACGTCGTCGTGCTGAACGGTCCCTCGGGCAACATGCACGCCGACATGCGCCGTGACGCCTGGCAGAAGGAATTCTTCGACAAGCGTTCGGACGTCAAGATCGTCGGTGAGCAGATCGCCCATTGGAACAAAGAAGAAGCCATGCGCTTCATGGAGGACTGGGTCCAGGCCAACGACAAGATCGACGCCATCGTCTCCATGAACGACAACATGGCCGCCGGCGCCCTGGAAGTCATCAAGGACGACCCGAAGTTCGAAAATATCCTCGCCTACGGCGTCGACGGCACCGCCGAAGCGATGCTGCTGATCCAGTCCGGCAAGATGACGTCGACGGCGCTTCAGAACGCCTACGACCTCGCCGCCAAGAACATCAGCGTCGCCCATGACCTGCTGACCGGCAAGATCACCCAGATCGACACCGACATCGACTGCCCGCTGGTGACCAAGGACAACGTGGCCGAGTTCATCGAGATCCACAAGAAGTCGGGCGCCATCAAGTAATTGACGGAGTGACCGATCAACTTCGGGGCGGGATTTTCCCGCCCCTTTTTCATGCGCACGTCATCGGGAAGCCGCCCGGCGGAGCCGCAGCGCATTGGCGATGACGCTGACCGACGACAGCGCCATGGCGGCGGCGGCGACCATCGGCGACAGCATCCATCCGAAGGCGGGATAGAGCACGCCGGCGGCGATCGGGATGCCGGCGACGTTGTAGACGAACGCCAGCAACAGGTTCTGCCGGATATTGCGCATCGTCGCCCGGCTCAGCCGGCGCGCCTCGACGATGCCGCCGAGATCGCCGCGCAGCAGCGTCACGCCGGCGCTCTCGATGGCCACGTCGGTTCCCGTGCCCATGGCGATGCCGACATCGGCCGCGGCGAGCGCCGGCGCGTCGTTGACGCCGTCGCCGGCCATGGCGACGATGCTGCCTTGCCGGCGCAACGCCGCGACGACGTCGCCCTTCTCGGCGGGCAACACCTCCGCCTTGACCTCGTTGATGCCCAGGCGGCGGGCAACCGCTCCGGCGGTGGCGCCGTTGTCGCCGGTCAGCATGACGATGCGGATGCCGTCGGCCTGCAAGGCGCGGACCGCCTCCGGCGCCGAAGCCTTCACCGGGTCGGCGATGGCGATGACGCCGATGGCGCGGCCGCCGGCGGCGGCCAGAATGGCGGTCGCGCCCTCGGCCCGGAGCGCGGCGGCGATGGCGTCGGCCTCGGTGACCTCGACCTCCGCTTCCTCGAGGAGCCGCCTGTTGCCGAGCAGGAGGCGCCGGCCGTCGACCGTACCGGCGACGCCCTTGCCCGAGGGAGCATCGAAATCGTCGGCCGGCTTCAGCCGCAGTCCCCGCTCCTCGGCCGCCGCGACGATGGCGTTGGCCAGCGGATGTTCGCTCGCCCGCTCCAGGCTGGCGGCCAGGGTCAGGAGCTCGGCTTCGTCGGTGCCCGGCAGGGGCTTCACGGCCGTCACCTTCGGCTTGCCCTCGGTGAGCGTTCCCGTCTTGTCGACGACGAGCACGTCGACCTTTTCCATGCGTTCCAGTGCCTCCGCGTCGCGGATCAGCACGCCCTCGCTGGCGCCGCGCCCGACGCCGACCATGATCGACATCGGCGTCGCAAGGCCCAGCGCGCAGGGACAGGCGATGATGAGCACGCTGACGGCGGCGACCAGGCCGTAGGACAGGGCCGGCGACGGGCCGAACAGCGCCCAGGCGACAAAGGCCAGCGCGGCCGCCGCGACGACCGCCGGCACGAACCAGGCGGAGACCTGGTCGGCCAGCCGCTGGATCGGCGCGCGGGAGCGCTGCGCCCTGGCCACGGTGTCGACGATCTGCGCCAGCATGGTGTCGGCGCCGACGCGGTCGGCGCGCATGACGAAGCTGCCCTGTCCGTTGAGCGTGCCGCCGATCACCTTGGCGCCGGCTGCCTTGGCCACCGGCAGGGGCTCGCCGGTCACCATGGATTCGTCGACGTTGGACCGGCCCTCCAGCACCTCGCCGTCGAGCGGCACCTTGTCGCCGGGACGGACGCGCAGCCGGTCGCCGACCCGAACATCGCCGAGGTCGACGTCTTTCTCGCCGCCGTCGTCCTCCAGCCGGCGGGCGGTCGCCGGCGCGAGGTCGAGCAGCGCCTTGATGGCGCCGGACGTCCGCTCGCGCGCCCTGAGTTCGAGGACCTGCCCGAGCAGCACCAGCACGGTGATGACGGCCGCCGCCTCGAAATAGACCGCGACGGCGCCGTCCGCAGTCCGGAAGGCCGCCGGGAACAGCCCCGGCGCGAAGGTGGCGACGACGCTGTAGACCCAGGCGATGCCGGTGCCCATGGCGATCAGCGTGAACATGTTGAGCGCGCCGTTGACCAGCGATCTCCAGCCCCGCACGAAGAATGGGCAGCCGGCCCAGAGCACCACCGGCGTTGCCATGAGGAACTGCAGGATGGCCGAAAGGCGCGGCCCGATGACCCGGTCGAGGCCGAGGAAATGCCCGCCCATCTCCAGCACGACGACGGGAATGGCCATGACGAGTCCCGCCGTGAACCGGCGGGTCATGTCGACCAGTTCCGGGTTAGGCCGATCGGTGAGGGAGGCGACCTCGGGTTCCAGCGCCATGCCACAGATCGGGCAGCTTCCCGGTCCGGTCTGGCGGATCTCCGGATGCATCGGGCAGGTATAGATCGTGCCCCTCGGCGCGTCGTCGTGCGCTTCGGCTGAGGCGGGCGCCAGGTAGTGCCGGGGATCGGCCATGAACTTCCCGAGGCAGCCTTCCGAGCAGAAATGGTAGGTCTTGCCGGCGTGTTCGGTTCGGTACCTGGCGGTTGCCGGATCGACCGTCATGCCGCAGACCGGATCCTTGACCGTGCGGGCGTCGCCCTGCGGCGCGGCGTGATGATGATGGCCGTGCTCTTCGTGCCCCAGGGACTCGCGGTCCTGGTCGTGCGGGGAAGAGCCGTGGTGATGATCGTGCGACATGTCGCGCTCCCGTATCGGTTCGTCGCCGCCAAGTCGGGCGGCGGTATTGATGCCACCGAGGATCGACCTTCCCATCATGGTAAGGTCAAGCGTATAATCGTCGGCGAACCGAAGGTGCCGAACGGTCAACCGATGCGAAGGTGGCCGGTTCCGGCCCGTTGAGCGGAAAGGGCATTCCATGAACATCGGCGAGGCGGCCAGGGCGTCGGGCGTCACGGCCAAGATGATCCGCTATTACGAATCCACCGGCCTGCTGCGGCCGGCGGCGCGGCGGAACAACGGCTACCGCGACTATGGCGCCGTCGACGTGCATGAGCTGCGCTTCATCCGGCGCGCCCGCGGGTTGGGGTTCGAGATGGCCGAGATCACCGAGCTCCTGTCGCTGTGGCGCGACCGCGACCGGGCCAGCCGCGACGTGCATCGCGTGGCGAGCGGCCATATCGAAGCCCTGCGGACGCGCATTGCCGAGTTGCAGGGCATGGTCGACACCCTGTCGACGCTGGTCGCCTGCTGCCATGGCGACGATCGGCCCGACTGCCCGATCCTGTCCGACCTCGGCGGTGGCCTCGGCGCCGGCCAGCCGCTCGATCCGGCTAAAAGGCATCGCTACCGCGCTGGGATATCAGGCTAGGAAACCTTTCCCCGTTCCGCGAGGAAGTCGAGCAGGGCGCGCACCCGGGAAGGCAGAGGACCGCCCTGGCCGGTATGGATGGCGTGGAAGGCTTCCCGATCGCCGGGGTTCAGATCTTCCAGCACCGGTACAAGGCGGCCGGCGGCGATGTCGTCGCGAACCGTGAAGCCGGCGAGGCGCGCCAGTCCGGCTCCCCCGAGCGCCAGCCGCCGCAGAGCTTCGCCGTCGCTTGCCGTCACGCGCCCGACGGTGGGGATGACCACCGCTTCGCCGTTTGCCTTCATCGGCCAGCCGTCGACCGTGCGGACATAGCCGAAGCCCAGGCGGTTGTGGCCGTCGAGGTCGTCGACCGTCTTCGGTTCGCCGAAGCGGGCAAGGTAGGCGGGCGCCCCCACGACGACCATCGGAGTGTCGCCGAGCTTGCGGGCGACCAGGCTGGAACTCTTGAGCGGCCCCGCGCGAACCGCCACGTCGGTACGTTCCGACAACAGATCGACCACCATGTCGGTCTGGATCAGGTCGAGCGTTACGCCGGGATGGCGTTCCAGGAATTCCGGCAGGATCGGCGCAAGCACATGGCTGGCGTAGGACGCGCTCGTATTGAGCCGGATGCGGCCGACCGGCTGCTCGCCGGCGCCGGCCCCGCGTTCGGCGTCTTCGATATCGGCCAGAATGCGCGTCGCCCGTTCGTAGAAGGCGCATCCCTCCGGCGTGAGCTGGAAGGCACGGGTCGAGCGGTTGACGAGCCGCGCTCCGAGGCGCGTTTCCAAGCGGGCGACCAGCTTGCTGACGGCCGACGGCGTCATGCGGCATGCACGGGCGGCGGCGGAGAAGCCTCCCTGCTCGACGACGCTGGCGAAGACTTCCATCTCGCCCGACCGGTTGATTTCGGAACGCGCCATTGGTCATTCATTTCATAAGTGATATTACTTTCGGCATTCTATATCACCTCGATGGCGGCGTCTATCTTCCGTCCCACTGACATCAACCTTGTGGGACAGCACATGCCTTTGGCTCTTTACGCCCTGACCGCCGGCGCCTTCGGCATCGGCGTCACGGAATTCGTCATCATGGGTTTGCTGCTGGAGGTCGGCGCCGATTTCGCCGTGTCGATCGCCGCGGCGGGCCTCCTGATCTCCGGCTACGCGCTCGGCGTCGTCGTTGGCGCGCCGGTGCTGACGGTCCTGACCGCCCGCTGGCCGCGCAAGAGCGTGCCGCTCGCTCTGATGGCCATCTTCGTCGCCGGCAACGCGGCTTGCGCGCTGGCCCCGGGCTATGGCTTCCTCATGGCCGCACGTGTACTCACCGCGCTGGCGCACGGCACCTTCTTCGGCGTCGGATCGGTGGTGGCGACAGGCCTTGTTTCTCCGGATCGCAAGGCGTCGGCCATCGCCGTCATGTTCACCGGACTGACGGTCGCCAACGTCCTTGGGGTACCGCTCGGAACATGGATCGGCCAGCAGTTCGGATGGCGGGCGACCTTCGGCGCCGTCACGCTGGTCGGACTCGCCGCCTTTGCCGTCATTGCGATCTTCGTGCCCAGGGACGGCCGGCCATCCGACGCCGAAGATTGGCGGGCCGACCTCGCCGCCATTCTCCGCGCGCCCGTGCTGCTCGGTCTCGTCACCACGGTTCTCGGCTATGCCGGCGTCTTCGCCGTCTTCACCTACATCGCCCCGATGCTGACCCGCATCAGTGGTTTCGATGCGGCCGCGGTGTCGCCCATCCTGCTCGTATTTGGCGGCGGCCTCGTCGTCGGCAATCTCGTCGGTGGCAGGTTTGCGGATCGCAGCGTTCTCGCCGCCGTGTTCGGTACGCTGGCCGCGTTGGCGCTGGTGCTGGCATCGATGACGCCCGGCCTTCGCTCGCCCGTCGCGGCGGTTCTGCTCACCGGGCTGCTCGGCGCAGCCGGCTTTGCCACCGTGGCGCCGCTTCAGATGTGGGTGCTGTCCAAGGCCGAGGGCGCGGGCCAGAATCTGGCTTCGTCCTTGAATATCGCTGCTTTCAATCTCGGCAACGCCATCGGTGCCTGGGCCGGCGGGATGACCATCGACCACGGTCCCGGCCTCGCCTTCGTGCCGCTGATGGCAAGCTTGTTTCCTATCGCGGCGGTTGCCGTCGCTCTCATGGCCGCAACGACCAGCCGTCGCCAAGCCAGGGTTTGCCGGTCGGCCTGACGAAAGAGCCTTCAAGTCGACCGAAGTCGCAGACGGCCGCGAACCGGTCGCTTGCCCCCTCAACTCAGACCAATTCTTGGAAAGGATCACTCCATGGACTATCGCTTTCTCGGCCGTTCGGGCCTCAAGGTTCCGGTCCTGAGCCTGGGGACCGGCACATTCGGCGGCACCGGACCGTTGTTCGGCGCCTGGGGCAATACCGACGTCGAAGAGGCGCGCCGTCTCGTCGACATCTGTCTGGAGGCCGGCGTCACCCTGTTCGATACCGCCGACGTCTATTCCTCCGGCGCGTCCGAGGAGGTGTTGGGAGCCGCCCTCAAGGGACGACGCGACGAAGCCCTCATCTCGACCAAGACCAGCCTGCCGATGGGCGACGGCCCGAACGATGCCGGTTCGTCGCGGTTTCGGCTGATCCGCGCCGTCGAGGACGCGCTGAGGCGACTTGGCACCGACTACATCGACCTTCTGCAACTGCACGCCTTCGATGCGGCAACGCCGGTGGAGGAAGTGCTATCGACGCTCGATATGCTCGTGCGCGCCGGCAAGGTTCGCTACGTCGGCGTGTCGAACTTCTCCGGCTGGCAGATCATGAAGGCGCTGTCCGTCGCCGACCGCTACGGCTGGCCGCGCTACGTCGCCAATCAGGTTTATTATTCGCTGATCGGCCGCGACTACGAATGGGACCTGATGCCGTTTGGCGCCGACCAGGGGCTCGGTGCGCTGGTCTGGAGCCCGCTCGGCTGGGGACGGCTGACCGGCAAGATCAGGCGAGGCATGCCCCTGCCCGAAGGGAGCCGCCTGCACGACACGGCGAGCTACGGCCCGCCGGTGGAGGACGACCATCTTTATCGCGTCGTCGAGGCGCTGGAGGCGGTCGCCACGGAAGTCGGCAAAACCGTGCCGCAAGTGGCGCTCAACTGGCTGGCCCAAAGGCCGACCGTGTCGTCCATCATCATCGGCGCCCGCAATGAAGATCAGTTGCGCCAGAACCTCGGCGCGATCGGCTGGGCGCTTTCGCCCGAGCAAATCGCCAAACTCGACAATGCCAGCACCGTTGCCGCTCCCTATCCGCATTTTCCATACAGGCGGCAGGAAGGCTTTGCTCGTCTCAGCCCTCCGATTGCCGGGTAAAGGCAGTCGGTTTCGTCGGCCGTGTGAAGCGCATGTTGCGTCGCATCCCGGCTGACGATTTATGACCATATTCTTCCCTTGAAATAAGCGGCTGCCGTCTCGAGAAATTGGGAGATCCTGATGATCGTTCAGGCTTGTATCAACGGCGCACGCCCTTTCGATTACCATCCGGCACTGCCGCTGACCGTCGAGGCGATGGCGCGGGACAGCGCCGCCTGCGTTGCCGCCGGCGCGGCGGAGATCCATCTGCATCCGCGCGCGGCGGACGGCCAGGAGAGCCTTGCCGCCGTCGACGAGACGATCCGGCTGGTGCGGCGCGCCTGTCCGGGCACCCTGGTCGGCGTGTCGACCGGCGCCTGGATCGAAGGCGATCAGCGCAGGACGCGCGACTATATCGCCGCCTGGCGCGTCCTGCCGGATTACGCCTCGGTCAACCTGTCCGAGGCGGACGCGCCCGCGGTGATCGATTTGCTGCACGGCATAGGCGTCGGCGTCGAGGCCGGGCTGGCGAGCGTGGAGGACGCCAGACGGCTGGTCGCGCTTGCCGATTGCCAGCGCGTCTTCCGCATCCTCATCGAAATCGACGAACAGGAGCTTTCGACGGCCGGCAGAATTGCCGACGGCATAGCCGCCGTTCTCGCCGAAGCGGGCCTTGCCCGGCCGATTCTCCTGCACGGCTTCGACGCGACCGTCTGGCATTTCGTCGACCTGGCGCGGCAGCGCCGCTGGTCCACCCGCGTCGGCCTGGAGGACGGTTGCCATCGCGCTCAGGGCGATGTGGCGCGCAACAATGCCCAACTGGTGACGGATGCCGTCAGGATGATGCGGCAGTATGCGTCCTGACCGGCGAACGCTTCGGGAGAAAGGCAGGAGTTGCGCATGAAACTGCATCAAGGTCGCCTGATCGACCATATCCACCTCAGGGCGAGGGATCTTCCCGCCACCGCGACCTTCTACCGGGCGGTGCTCGGGGTGCTCGGCATTCCGCTCCTGGCGGACGAGGAAGGACATCTTGCCTGCGACGAACTCTGGATCGACGCGCTGGGAGAGGAGAGCGGCGCGGCGACGCACGTGCATCTGGCGTTCCAGGCCAAGGACCGCGAAGCGGTCCGGCTGTTCCATCAGGCGGGGCTGGCCGCCGGCGGCCGGGACAATGGCGCGCCCGGCGAGCGATCCTATCATCCCGGCTATTACGCGGCTTTTCTGCTCGACCCGGACGGCAACAACATCGAGGCCGTTTTCCACGGTCCGGCGCGCCGCTCGGCATCGTCGGTCGTCATCGATACCGGCGAGGCATGAAGCCGGCCGCGCCGGCTTTATCGGGCGTGTCGGATCATCGGTGGCCGCGCCCCGGGAAATCGACTACTGCTATCGGACGGACAGCGCCTGAATGGCGAAGGGGAGAGGACAGCCGATGACTAAGCTGCGTTGGGGCATTCTGGCGACCGGATGGATCGCCGACCTCTTTGTGCAGGATTTGCTGGATAACGGCATGACGGTGAGCGCCGTCGGCTCGCGTTCCATCGAGAAGGCGGTCGACTTTGCCGCCAAGCACGGCATTCCGCGGTCGCACGGCAGCTATCAGGCGCTTGCCGACGATCCCGAGGTCGACGTCGTCTACATCGCCACGCCGCACCCGTTCCACGCCGCCGCCGCGGAGCTGTGCATCGCCGCCGGCAAGCACGTCCTCGTCGAAAAGTCCTTCACGCTGACCGGGGCGGAAGCCCGGCATCTCCTGGACCTGTCGCGCAAGCACGACGTCGTCGTCCTCGAGGCCATGTGGACGCGCTTCCTGCCGCACATGGTCCGGCTGCGCCAGGCGCTGGCCGGCGGCATGATCGGCGAGATCCGCACCCTGGTGGCCACGCATACCCAGGACCTGCCGGACGATCCCGGCCACCGCCTCAACGCGCTGGAACTCGGCGGCGGCGCGCTGCTCGATCTCGGCATCTATCCGATCTCCTTTGCCTTCGACATTCTGGGAGAGCCGACGCAGGTTCTCGCTTCGGGCCGCCTGAAGGCGACCGGCGCCGACGCCGAGGTGTCCACCATCTTCCGCTACGCCAATGGCGCCAGCGCCCTGACGGTGTCGGCCAGCGACGCGCCCGGCAGCAACCGCGCCGAGATCAACGGCACGGAAGGCCATGTCGAGATCGACGGCATCTGGTACACGCCGACCGGCTTCCGGATCTATGACAGCGAGAAGAACCTGCTGGAGGAGTTCAAACCGACCGAAATGAAGGGTCGCGGCATGCACTTCCAGGCCGTCGAACTGGAACGGCTGGTCGCCGCCGGCGAGCGGAGCAGTCCCATCCTGCCGCTCGAACAGAGCGTCGCCATCATGGAGACGCTCGACGACATCAGAAAGCAGATCGGCGTGACCTATCCCGGCGAGGCGGCGCATTCACGCCAAACCGGCGTCAAGGGCTGAGCGGCGGGCCGCTGTCGACGCGCCCCGGCGGGAAATCCTTCGCCGACGCCAAATACCACCGGCCGTCCTGCTTCGGCGGGCCGGTGGTATTCCAAAGTCTTGATAACGTCGGGACCGTTTCCGGCCGGCGATCAAGTCTCCGCGGCTTTCGCCGCCTTGGCGGCCTTGGCCCACCAGACCAAATCGTCGAGGGCCGCCTTCGCCGATGGCAACAGGTTGGCCTCGATATCCTCGATCGGTTTGTTGCCGCCCATCGGCGCCACGGCCATGAAGTCGCCGCCGCCGATATGAACCGCGCTGCGGGTCGGCACCATCTGCAACTCGACGCCGATCAGACGCAAATGCTCGATGGCACGCGCCGCGCCCAGGCCGCCGTAGCCGATGGCGGTGAACGGTTTGCGGTTCCACTCGACGTAAGCCTGGTCGAGCGCGTTCTTGAGCGCGCCGGTAATCGAACGATTGTATTCGGCGACGACGAAAATATAGCCGTCGAAGCGGCCGATGGTCTGTTGCCAGCGGATCGCTTCCGGATCCTGGCTTGGCATCCACAGGTTCGATGCCTTCTCGGCGAAGAAGGGCAGGGGATGATCGCGCAGGTCGACCACTTCGACCTCCAGGTCATCCCGGGCCTGGGCCTGCTTGAGCATCCATTGCGCCGGCTTGTCGGCGAAGCGGGTCGGCCGCGTGGAACCGATGATGAGAGCGATCCGAGGCTTGAATGTCATGGCGACCTCTTTCGTGCTGGTCTCAATGGACAATTACATCGCGGTTCGTTTGCCGCCTGGCAAGCAGGCACTTTCGAGGCACCAGGTTACCCAAAGGAACCGCCCGTTGCGCCAGGCCCTGGGTGGAAATTCCGCTCCGGTCGGGACGCTGCCACACTTCGATCGGAATCGAAAGGCGGCCGCGACATTGCCGCGACCGCCGGTATTTTCAGGTGGGGTTCGTCGTCAGCCGACGAAACCTTCCAGAACGAGAACGCCGATCAGGCCGATCACCGAGACGAGCGTGGAAAGAACCGTCCAGGTTCCGAAGGTCTCCTTCATCGTCAGGCCGAAATACTCCTTGAACATCCAGAAACCGGCGTCGTTGACGTGGCTGCAGATCGCCGAGCCGGCGCCGGTGGCCAGCGTCACCAACGCGAGGTTGACGTTATGCGTCGCCAGCATCGGGATCACCAGGCCGGCCGTGGAGATGGCGGCCACCGTCGCCGAGCCGAGCGAGATGCGCAGCAGCGCGGCGACACCCCAGGCAAAGATCAGCGGCGAGGCGTTGGTGCCGGCGAACAGGTCGGCTACATACTTGCCGACGCCGCCGTCGATCAGCACCTGCTTGAAGGCGCCGCCGCCGCCGATGATCAGCAGCATCATGCCGATGTGGCTGGCCGCCGACGTGCAGGAGGCCATGATGTCCTTGACCGGGATGTTGCGGTTGACGCCCATTGTCCACATGGCAAACAGCAGCGACACCACCATCGCGACCGACGCGTCGCCGACCAGGCGGATAACGGCAAAGCCGGTATTGTCGGCGATGCCCGCCTCGCTGCGGATCACCGCGATGATGGCGGCGACCGACATCATGATCACCGGCAACATGGCGGTGAGCACCGAGATGCCGAAGGCGGGCGTCTTGTCGAGGTCGAAGGTCTTGAAGGAGCCGATGGCGTCGAGATCGGCGCGCTTGGCGAAGCCCGACGGCACGATCCGCTTGGCGAGGGCATTGTAGATCGGGCCGCCGACGATCACGGCCGGAATGGCGATGAGAATGCCGTAGACCAGCACCTGGCCGATGTCGGCGCCGTATTCGCCGGCGATCACCGTCGGACCGGGATGCGGCGGCAGGAAGGCATGGGTGGCCAGAAGCGCGGCGCACATCGGCACGCCGAGATGCAGTGGCGACAGCTTCATCTGCTTGGCCATGGTCAGCACGATCGGCACCAGCAGCACCAGGCCGACCTCGAAGAACAGCGCGATGCCGATGATGAACGAGGCGACGACCACCGCCCACTGCACGTTCCGTTCGCCGAATTTTTCGATCAGCGTGACGGCGATGCGCTGGGCGCCGCCGGCGTCGGAGATCAGGCGGCCCAGCATGGCGCCGAGGCCGAAGATCAGGGCGATATGGCCGAGCGTGCCACCGAGGCCGCTCTCGATCGATTTCACCACCTTGTCGAGCGGCAGGCCAAGGGCCAGCGCGACGCAGAAGGAGACGATGATCAGCGAAACGAACGTGTTCAGTTTCAGCTTCATGATCAGAAGCAGCAGCAGCACGATGCCGGCTACGACGATGATTAAAGGCATTTCCTCTTCCCTTGGTTTGGTTGGCGCGCCGGCTTGGCCGGCGAAGACGACAGACCGCGTCCCTGGGTCGGCGGTGTCGCCGCCGATCCAGTGGTTGCTGCCTGCCGCGATGTTCGGATGGACGACCAGCCCCCTCGGCCGCCGTGCCCTCCACTTGCGCCGGCTTGGAGCGCCGGCGGACTCTGGGGGAAGAGGCTTTGCCTCTCCCCCGGGGTTTCGTCAGTCCCTTTTGGCAGCCAACGCCGCGCGGCCGGCCTCCAGTACCTCGATGATCCGGTCGGCGTCGTAGACGCAGCCCCGCCAGGTACCACCGCTCGCCGCCTGCAACGCCGCCCAGAGACGGGTGTCGTCGGGCAGCTCGGCCTGCGGCGCCAGGTCAGGATGCGGCGGGCGGGCGGCCAGGATGGCGGCGCCTTTCTCGGCCGTGGCGGGCGCTTCCTCGGTGCCGAGGAAATTCAGCGAGCCGGTCAGCTTGCGACAGTCGACGACCATCTCGACGATATCGCCGTCGCGCAACTTGCCGATGGGGCCGCCGGCCAACGCTTCCGGCCCGACATGGCCGACGCAGGCGCCGGTGGACACGCCGGAGAAGCGGGCGTCGGTGATCAGTGCCACGTGCTTGCCGTAGGAGAGGTGCTTCAATGCCGAGGTGACCTGATAGGTCTCTTCCATGCCGGTACCCGACGGACCGGCGCCGATCACCACCATCAGGTCGCCGGCAACGATGTTGCCGCTCTTGATGGCATGGATCGCATCGACCTCGGAGACGAACACTTTTGCCTTCGCCTTGTGGCGATAGACGCCGTCCTCGCCGATCACCGAGGGATCGATGGCGGTCGACTTGATGACCGATCCCTCCGGCGCAATGTTGCCGATCGGGAAGGTAATGGTGGAGGTGAGGCCGCGGGCGGCCGCCTTGGCGGGCGGCATGATGACGTCGTCGGGGCTGACGCCGTCTTGCTTTTCGAGCATCTCGCGGAAGCGGCGGCGACGCTCGGAGGTCTCCCACCAGTCGAGGTTGGCGCCGAGCGTCTCGCCGGTCACGGTGAGAACGTCGAGGTTGAGAAGCCCGAGAGCCCGCAGATGCAGCATCACTTCCGGCACGCCGCCGGCCATGAAGGCGCGAACGGTCGGGTGATAGATCGGTCCGTTGGGGATGACGCTGACGAGGCGCGGCACGCGCCGGTTCACCGCCGTCCAGTGCTCGACCGAAGGCATGGCGAGCCCGGCCGCATGGGCGATGGCGGGTAAGTGCAGCAGCAGGTTGGTCGACCCGCCGAAAGCGGCATGCACCACCATGGCGTTCTCGATCGCCTTCGATGTGAGGATGTCCCTGGTGGTGATGCCGCGCTGTTCGAGCTGCAGCACCGCCCGTGCCGACTGGCGCGCGACCTCGAGCCAGACGGGCTGGCCGGACGGCGACAGGGCCGAATGGGGCAGGGCGATGCCGAGGCCTTCGGCGACGACTTGCGAGGTGCCGGCGGTGCCGAGGAACTGGCAACCGCCACCGGCGGAGGCGCAGGCTCGGCAGCCGAGTTCGCTTGCCTCCTCCAGCGTCAGTTCGCCATTGGCAAAACGAGCGCCGATGGTCTGCACCTTGCCGGCATCCTCGCCCTTGGTCGGCATCAGCGTGGCGCCACCGGGAATGAGAATGGTCGGCAGGTCGTGCTGGGCGGCAAGCGCCATCATCAGCGCCGGCAATCCCTTGTCGCAGGCGGCAACGCCGATCACCGCCTTGCGCACCGGCGTCGAACGGATCAGCCGGCGGAAGACGATGGCCGCGTCGTTGCGATAGGGCAGGGAGTCGAACATGCCGGTGGTGCCCTGCGTGCGGCCGTCGCAGGGGTCGCTGACATAGGCGGCGTAGGGAACGCCGCCGGCCTTGGCCACCTCGCGGGCCGCCGCCTCGAACTGAAGCGGCGTCTCGTAGTGGCCGGTATGCAGGCCGAGGGCCACGGGCTTGCCGTCGGCGCCGCGGATGCCGCCGGTGACGCCGATCACCAGCACTTCCTTGCCGGTGAGCTTTTCCGGTTCCCAGCCCATGCCGGCATTCAGCGTCATGCCGAAAATGTCGCCGCTCGGCCGGTTGATCAGCATTTCGGGCGTCAGCGGCAACTTGCCGGCCGGGCCGGGAGCATTGGTCGCCGCCACATAGACGGCTTCGTTGCTCTCGTCGTAGATTTCCTTGAGGGACATGAGGATCCTCCCTGTGATCGGCGCTTGGTTATTTGACGAGACCGGCCTGTTTCAGCAGGTCGGCGAGGCGGGCGATCTGATCGGCGGCCAGCGGACCGGCGGGCGGCAGGCAGTAGGTGGAGACGTCGAGGCCGGTGAGGCGCATCGCCTCCTTGACCACGTTCACGAAAGGCGTGTCGAGGCCATACATCGACGGCAGGCGGATCAGGCGGCTGTGCAGCTCCACGGCCTTGGCGAAATCGCCGGCGCGGAAAGCCTTGAAGATGCCGATGGACAGCTGCGGCGCGAAGTTGCCGCTGGCCGAGATGGCACCCGCGCCGCCCAGCATCAGCGTGGTGAGCAGATGGTCGTCATAGCCGGCGAACACCTGGAAGCCGGGGCGCACGGCGCCGACGACGTTGATCATCTCGCGGATGTGGCCGATGGAATCCACCGTCTCCTTGATGCCGACCACATTGGGCGCCGCCTCGACCACCGACTTCACGAAGGCGGGCGTGAGATCCTGGCCGGTCAGGAAGGGGATGTTGTAGAGCAGCACCGGCAGCTTGGTGGCAGCGGCGATGTCGGTGAAATAGGTGTGGAGGCGCGCTTCGGTAACCTTCCAGTAGGAAGGGTTGACCACGACGATGCCGTCGGCACCGATGGCTTGGGCATGGATGGCGAGTTCGATGGCCTCGCGCGGATTGTTGGAGCCGACACCGACCAGCACCTTGCTGCGGCCGGCGACCTGCCTGACGGCAAATTCGGCAACCGCCTTACGCTCGGCCGTGGTCATCTGGGAGAACTCACCGCCGGTGCCGCACATGAACAGGCCGTCGACACCGGCGGCGATCAGCTTCTCGATCACCAGCGCCTGGCCCTTCGGATCGAAGGCGCCCGCCTCGGTAAAGATGGTCGACACCGGCGGAATGACGCCTTCAAAACGCACTGCTGCCATCGGAAACTCCTGATCCTCGTTCTTGCGTTCTATATTATAGAACGATGTTTTATAATGTCGTACGTTAACGGTGGCGCACGCGGCGGTAAATCCGGGATGCTGTGTAGGCAAAGATCCGCATTCCGCGTTTTCTTGGCGAGCAGGCGATTGAGGAGCGGCGATTTACGTGGCTGATGAAAAAGCGCAATTTCGACCACTGGCCGTCGCGGAAGACAAAGAGGGTATATGCCGGATCTGCACCCCTGCCTTCTTTCAGCTCTTGGATTACGACTCTCGGCGCACTAATCGAACGGGTGCAAGAATCGCAGGGTCACCTCCTGCCGCCTTTCCGGAGTCGCCGTGAATGCCATTGATCCAGGCCGTGGAGCGCGCCCTCAACATTCTCGAGCTCTTCAGCGAGCAGAAGGTCGAGCTCAACCTCGCCGAGATCAGCCAGATGACCGGGCTGCACAAGAGCACCCTGCATTCGCTCCTGAAAACCCTGCAGGCCCAGGGCTACATCGAGCAGACCGAGGCCAACGCTCCCTATCGCCTCGGCGTGAAGCTTCTCGAGCGCGGCTACCTCGTGCAGCGTTCGCGCGATTTCATCGCCGTTGCCAGGCCGTATATCGAGAAGCTGTCGGAAGAGACGGGGCAGACCGTTCATCTGGGCGTGCTCGACGGGAAATCCGGCGTCTACGTCGATAAGGTCGAGGGGACACGCTCGATCATCGTCTATTCACGGGTCGGCCGGCGCATGCCGATCCACACCACGGCGATCGGCAAGGTTCTGCTCGCCTTCCAGGCGCCGGCCATCATCGAGAAAACGCTCGACGGCTACGACTTCACGGCAGTCACCGAAAACTCGATCACCCGGTGCGACGGCTTCCAGGCGGCGCTCGCCAAGGTGCGCTCGGACGGCTTCGCCGTCGACGAGCAGGAAAATGTCCGGGGCTGCCGCTGCGCCGCCGTGCCCGTGTGGGGACACGACCGCAAGCTCGTCGCCGCCATTTCCATCTCGACGGTGGTCGAAAACGTGTCGATGGACGAATTCAAATCGTTCATCGAGCAACTGAAGGTCATCGGCGCCAGCGTTTCGCACGATCTCGGCTACTAGGCCGGTCGGCTCAGCCGAGCGCCGTCGCGCCTTCCTCGGCGGTGCCCACCGCGCGCCGCAGCACGGCGAACAGGCGGCGGTCGCTGCTGTCGTTGCTGGGCGAGGTCTCCGCGGCCGCCTGGCGGCGGGCGTCCCATTCCTCCGGTGGGACCAGCACGTCCAGCCGCCCGGTCGCCACGTCGAGCCTGATGAGGTCGCCGTCGCGGACGCGGCCGATCGGTCCGCCGCGTGCCGCTTCCGGTGTCACGTGGATGGCCGCCGGCACCTTGCCGGATGCGCCGGACATGCGGCCGTCGGTGACGAGCGCCACCTTGCGGCCGCGGTCCTGCAACAGGCCGAGCGCCGGCGTCAGCTTGTGCAGCTCCGGCATGCCGTTGGCCTGCGGCCCCTGGAAGCGGACGACGGCGACGAAATCCTCGTCGAGCCCGGCCTTGAAGGCGGCGAGCAGCGCGTCCTGCGAGGCGAAGACGCGCGCCGGCGCCTCGACCGTCTGATGCTCGGCGGCGACGGCCGACGACTTGATCACCGCCCGTCCGAGGTTGCCGGTCAAAAGGTTGATGCCGCCGGTCGGCTGGAAGGGCGAGGCGATCGACCGGACCACGCTCTCGTCGGCGCTGGTTTCAGGCGTTTCCGCGAATACCAGCGCGCCGGCGGCGTCGAGCCGGGGCGTGCGCTCGTAGGGGGCGAGGCCGGCGCCGAGGATGGTGAGGACGTCGTTGTTGAGCAGCCCGGCGCGCCTGAGCTCGCGCACCAGGAAGGGCACGCCGCCGGCGTCCCTGAAGCCGTTGACGTCCGCCTTGCCGTTGGGATAGGCGCGCACCAGAAGCGGCGTCGCCGCCGACAGCGCGGAAAAGTCGTCCCAGTCGATGACGAGACCGGCAGCCCGCGCCATGGCGATCAGGTGGATGGTCAGGTTGGTCGAGCCGCCGGTGGCGCAAAGACCGACGATGCCGTTGACGAAGGCGCGGGCGTCGAGCAGCCGGCCGATCGGCAGGCTGTTCTCCCCCATGCCGGCGATGGCGACGGCGCGCCCCACGGCGGCGCGGGTCAGCGCGTCGCGCAGCGGCGTGTCGGGCGCCACGAAGGCCGATCCGGGCAGCATCAGCCCCATGATCTCCATCAGCATCTGGTTGGTGTTGGCGGTGCCGTAGAAGGTGCAGGTGCCGGGCGAATGATAGGACTTGGCCTCCGCGTCCAGAAGATCGGCCTCTGTCGCCGTGCCGGCGGCATAGGCCTGGCGGACGGCGTTCTTCTCGGCGTTGCCGAGGCCGCTCGGCATCGGGCCGGAGGGGATGAACACGGTCGGCAGGTGGCCGAAGGCCAGGGCGCCCATGACGAGGCCGGGCACGATCTTGTCGCAGATGCCCAGCATCAGCGCGGCGTCGAACATGTCATGCGACAGGGCGACGCCCGTCGACATGGCGATGACGTCGCGCGAGAACAGGCTGAACTCCATGCCGGCGCGGCCCTGCGTGATGCCGTCGCACATGGCGGGCGCGCCGCCGGCCACCTCGGCGACGGCGCCGAGCCGCCGCGCTTCCTCGCGGATCAGTTCCGGATAGCGCTCGTAGGGCCGGTGCGCCGAAAGCATGTCGTTATAGGTGGTGACGATGCCGAGATTGACCGCCTCGCCGCCGGCAAGGCGCTGCTTGTCCTCGGCCGGGCAGGCGGCAAAGCCGTGGGCCAGGTTGGAGCAGGGCAGGCGCCGACGCGCCGGGCCGGAGGCGCGGATCGCTTCGCGCGCCCTCTCCATGCCGTCGAGATAGGCGGTGCGGCTCGTCCGGCTGCGTCGCTCGATCCGCTCGGTGACGTCGGCGACGATGGAGCGAACGGTCATGTGCGTCTCTTTTCCGAATGAAGTCCGCGCGCGTCGAGCCGGGCCATGATTTTGTCGGCGATGGCCGCCGGCGGCGACGCGATATCGACGGCGATGGCGTCGGTCGGCTCCTCCAGCGTCGCGAGCTGGCTCGCCAGCAGATCGGGGTTCATGTAGTGGCCCTTGCGGGCCTTGAGCCGGGCGGCGATCGTCTCGGCGCTGCCCTTGAGGAAGACGAAAATCGCGTCGTCGTGCGGCGACAGCTGGTCGCGATAGGCGGCCTTCAGCGCCGAACAGGCGATGACGCGGCTTTCCCCCGCCGCCTGCCAGCCGTCGATGGCCCGCCGCAGCGCCTGAAGCCACGGCCTGCGGTCGTCGTCGGTCAGCGGAATGCCGGCCCGCATCTTCTCGACGTTGGCGGCGGGGTGAAAATCGTCGGCGTCGGAAAAACCGCAGCCCAGACGCTCGGCGAGCAACTCGCCGACCGTGGTCTTGCCGCTGCCCGACACGCCCATGACGATGACGATCATCGCGTCCTCCCTGCCGCGCCTCAGCGCGGGCTTCTCACCGTGACGTCATAGATACGACCGGCCTCGATCCTGGCAAGCCGTCCGCCTTCGAGACGCCGGCCGTCGACCTCGATAATCTGTTCGGCGATGCTCTCCTCGCGCGTGAAGCTGACGTTGAACGTCGCGCCGCGCAGGCGGCGGGTGAAGGCCAGCTTTTGCCAAGTGGAGGGAACCTGCGGCGCGATCACCGCGCCGCCGCCGTCGCCGCGCAGCCCGCAGACCTGTTCGACTACGAGGCGGTAGAACCAGGCGACGGTGCCGGTATTGAAGAGGTTGCTGGAACGGCCGGCCGTGCGTGGAAACTGGCGATAGGCGCCGCGATAGTAGTTGGGAATGTAGAGCGGCAACTGGCCGCGCGTCGCGATATCGTCCCGCTCGGCCTCGGTCAGCATGGCGCGCAGCACCCTGAAGCCCCGGTCGCTCTCGCCCACGTGGTAGAGCGAGGCGGCATAGAAGGCGGCGGCGTGATTGTAGACGGCGCCGTTCTCGGCGCTGCCCGGCCATTTCTGGGTGACGCGGCCGACATCCTCGCGCATCGCCGTGAACGACGGCGCATGGATCTCCACCCCGTAGGGCGTGACCAGTTGCTCGTCGATCGCCTTGAGCAGGCGCGCCTTGCGGTCCTCGTCGGCGGCGCCGCAGAGCAGCGCCCAGCTCTGGGCGTTGAGGAAGATGCGGCCCTCCCTGTCGGTCGATACGCCGAAGACGACGCCGTCGTCGGTGATGCCGCGGCCGTACCAGTCGCCGTCCCAGAGATGGCGGTTGATACGCTCGATCAGGGCGCTGGCCTCCGCCTTCAGCCAGCCGGCCGTCTCCCCGTCGCCCTCGGCGGCGCACACCTCCGACCACAGCGACATCGCATAGCTCGACGCTTCGGCCAGCCAGCCGGAAACGCCGCGGCCCTTGTAGCCGACCATGTTCATCGGGTCGCACCAGTCGCCCTGGTCGATATAGGGCAGCCCGCGCTCGTCGATGGCCGCCGCCAGGAAGCGCAGCGCCCGCGTCACGTGCTCGCGGATGCCGGCCGGCCTGTCGTCGTCGGCCCAGGCCGCCGTTTCCTCCAGAACGGCGCGGTCGCCGGTCTCGTCCAGATAGGCCTTGGTGACGATCGCCAGCCAGACGGCATGGTCGGTATGCGGCACCTGGTTGATGTATTTCAGCTCGGCGTCCGGCCTCAGCAGGATGCCGTCCGGCATCTTGCCGCTGGCATATTGCTGGCTCGCGGCGTGCAGGATGACCTCGCGCGTCGCTTCCGGCCGGATGAACAGCATGCCCAGCGCATCCTGCAGGTAGTTGCGGGTCTGCGGGTCGGTGGTCAGGCGGTTGGTGTCGCCGTGGTAGAACACCTGGCGCGGCAGCCAGTGATTGACGAAATGATTGAACGTCTCGTCGGGCGACCGGATCTCCAGGCAACTGCGGCCGCCATCCGTCACGTAGGCATGATAGGCCCGCCGCACCGCTTCGGCGTCGCCGTCGATGTATTTCGCCCGGAGCGCGGCGATCTCCGCCTCGTCCTTGGCCGGGCCGAACACGAAGCGGAACTCCTCGCTCGCGCCGGCGGCGATCTCCAGATCCCACTGCATGACGCAGGCCGGCACCTCGTAGAGCGCCTCGCCGTCATGAAGAGGACCGCCATCGGCGAGCGCCGACGGCGCATGCAGGCCGCCTTCGCCCTCGAACGCCTGCTGCGCCGCCTCGAAATGGTCCGGGCGGCGATCGGCGGCAAGGAAGGTGATGTCCTTGAGGTGCCGGTTTTTGAAATACTGCTCGACCTTCTGGTAGGGTGTAACGGACGTGCAGACCACCGCGTCGAGCGTCGGGTCGAAGTGACCGCCCATGTTCATCCAGGACATGTAGCCGACCGGAAAGAACGGCACGAAGGAGAGGTTCTTCGTCGCGGTCGTCATGTTGGTCACCTTCGCCGTCCAGAGCTCGGCGACGTCGTCCACCGGCAGGGAAAGGCGGAGCTCCACCCGGACGCCATCCTTTTCCACCAGCCAGCGGATATCCGACAGGCCCGGCTCGAAGGCGAAGCGGTCGAGCCGGGCGCGCACCGGCTCATAGGGCGCCGAAAACAGCGCGCCCGTGCCGTTGTCGCGGACGTAGAAGAAGCGGCCGGGGTGATTGGGATAATAGCCCTGCTCCGGCTGCATGAAGGTCTGGGCGGCGATCGTCGGCGGATAGGCGTATTTGCGCGGCTCCGGATCCATGTACTGGCTCACCGCGTAACCGCGGCCGTTCATCTGGATCATCATCCGCCGGTTCCACAGATAGCCGGCGGCGTTGGGAGCCAGCGTCGGATCGTCCAGATGGAACCGGGTTCCGTTGTCGATGAAGGAGGGCATCGTTGTCTCTCGGATAGGACTGTTCGGCTAGAGCATCGGACCGAAAAGTGGAATCCGGTTTTCGGAAAATCCGATGCGATAACAAAAAACTAGATCGTCACTTTGCGTCCGTTAGGGCGCACGACGATCTAGGAGCGGCTTGGCCCCGTCGACTGCCGCACCGACAGCGACGGCTCGAAGCGCTCCCGGTAGGGCAGGTCGAAGCCGTAGGTGAGGTTCAGGAGCTGGTGACAGGCCGACTGGCTCATTTCCTCGATCGGCGCGTGGATCGTGCTGAGGGCGGGGGCGGTGAACGGCGTGAAGTCGACGTCGTCGTAGCCGAGGACGGACACCTCGCCCGGCACCGAGATGCCGCGCTTGTGCAACTCGGCGATCAGCACCATCGCCACCTTGTCGTTGCCGCAGAACACCGCCGAATAGTCGGCGCCCGAGGCAAGCAGCGCCGCCACGGCGCTCTCGCCGCCGGCATAGGAGAAGGCGCCCTCGATGATCCGTTCCGGAGCCACCGGGCGGCCGAGCTTGGCCATCTCGTCCAGGAAGGCGACGTGGCGTTGCCGGGCGTCCTGCGCGGACAGCCGGCCGGTGATCGTCGCCACCCGCCTGTGCCCCAGTTCGGCGAGGTGCCGGGCCGCCAGCCGGCCGCCGAGGTCGTGGTCGATCGAGAAGGAGCGCCCGGCCAGTTCGTCGGTGCGATGGTTGATCACCACCAGGTTGGGGAATTTCTCGGCGTAGCGCGCCAGCTCGAATTCGCTCTGCAGCGAGCTGGAAATCAGGATGCCGTCGCAGTCGCGGTTGATCAGGTAGTCGAGATGGGCGAGGCGGTCGTCGTTCGATCGCGCATCCTCGGCATTGGCGAGGATCATGTGCTTGCCCTGCAGGCGAAGCGCGCTTTCGATGGTGCGGATCATCATGTGGTAGTAGGGCCCTTCGAGCGACGGCACCCAGACGCCGATCAAGTCGGAACGGCGCGACGACAGCGACCGGGCCATGCTGTTCGGCCGGTAGTTGAGCTGCTCGATGGCGCGCGCGATCTTCTCGGCCGACTTGCGCGAGACGGAACCGGTTCCAGAAATATAGCGCGAAACGGTTCCCGACCCCACGCCGGCCAGCTTGGCCACATCCTTTACGGTTGCCATCTCGCAACTCCGCTCACCCTGATTTCCCGCACGATAGCATTTATCCTTTTGTTTTCAAATGATCGAAATATGATTCCCACCGATTGTCCGGTTTGCCGTCCCCGCTTTTCTCGCAAGGAGCATTGACAAAATCAAGGCGCTCGGTTCAAAAATGGAACCGATCCCACTTTTGGATCAGGAACCGTCGACCATCCGATTTGGAGAGTCGGGATCGGCGCTACTCGTTTGGGAGGAACCATGATTGCAATGAAGCAAATGGTCGCCGTGTCGGCGATCGCCCTTGCGGCCGCGACGGGCATCGCCAGGGCGGAGGAGCCGCTCAACGCCGAGGTCATCCACTGGTGGACGTCGGGCGGCGAATCCGCCGCCATCGCCGTCTTCGCCGACGCCTTCAACGCGGCCGGCGGCAAGTGGGTCGACAATGCCGTCGCCGGCGGTTCGGCCGCCCGCAGCGCCGCCATCAACCGCATCATCGGCGGCGATCCGTCGACCGCCGCGCTGTTCAACACGTCGCGCCAGTATCACGAGATCATCGGCGAGGGCCTGCTCAACGACATCGACGCCGTCGCCTCGAAGAACGATTGGGACAAGGTGCTGCCGGCGCCGATCGCCAACGCCGTCAAGGTCGACGGCAAGTATTACGCCGCGCCGGTGAACATCCACATGCCCCTGTGGATCTGGTACTCGGTCGCCGCCCTGGACAAGGCCGGCATCGACAAGCCGCCGGAAACCATGGAGCAGTTCCTCGCCGACCTCGACAAGCTCAAGGCGGCGGGCATCATCCCGCTCGCCCTCGGCGGCCAGCGCTGGCAGGAGAACTCGCTGTTCTCGGCCGTGCTCACCAACGTCGGCGGCGCCAAGCTGTGGACGTCCGTCTACGGCGACAAGGACGAGGCGGCGATCCGCTCGCCGGAGTTCCGCAAGGTCATCGAGACCTTCGTCAGCCTGAAGCCCTACGTCGATCAGGCCTCGCAGGGCCGCAACTGGAACGACGCCACCGCGCTGCTCATCAAGGACGAGGCCGGCTTCCAGGTGATGGGCGACTGGGCCAAGGGCGAGTTCAAGCAGGCCAACAAGGAGATCGGCAAGGACTACGGCTGCATTCCCGGCCTCCGTCCCGATGCGCCCTACGTCCTCGGCGGCGACGTCTTCGTCTTCCCCAAGACCGACGACGCCGAGCAGGTGAAGGCCCAGCACCTCTTGGTCGAGATCATGACCGATCCCGACGTCCAGGTGAAGTTCAACAATCTCAAGGGCTCGATCCCGATCCGCTCCGACGTCGACGTGTCGAGCCTCGACGCCTGCGCCCAGCTCGGCATGAAGATCATGTCCGACCCGGCCCGCCAGGTGCCCGACGCTTCCCAGATGATGGAGGAGTTCGTCTACGGCTCGGTGCAGGACATCGTCACCGAGCTCTGGAACACCCCGATGACCGTCGACCAGGCGATCGACCGCTTCGAAAAGGCCCTGAAGGGCTGATCCCGCCTCGGGAAAGAACGCGGGGAGGTGGCCGTCCGCCTTCCCGCCACTGCATACGGGAGGATCACGTGGGAGCCGAATTCACCCGGCATGTGAGGCGCAACCTCGTTGCCTATATCGCCCTGTTACCGATGGCCGCCGTCGTCATCTTCGCCTATCTCGGCACCATGGCCTGGTCGGTCCGGCTGTCGTTCTCGAGCTCGAAGCTGCTGCCGAGGAACGACTTCGTCGGCTTTGCCCAGTACGTCACCCTTTTCGACACCTCGCGCTGGCTGACCTCGCTCGGCAACCTCGCCGTCATCGCCTTTTTCTTCCTGCTGATCTGCTTCGTGCTCGGCTGCCTCCTGGCGATCTTCATCGATCAGAACGTGCGCGCCGAGAGCCTGTTCCGCACCGTCTTCCTCTACCCCTACGCCATGTCCTTCGTGGTGGCCGGCCTGATCTGGCAGTGGATCCTCAATCCGGACCTCGGCATCCAGGCGACCATGCGCGGCTTCGGCTTCTCCGGCTTCGTCCTCGACTGGGTGGTCAATCCCAGGATGGTGCTCTACGCCGTCATCCTGGCGACGGTCTGGCACGGCTCCGGCCTCGTCATGGCGCTGATCCTCGCCGGGCTGCGCGGCATCGACGGCGAGATATGGCGGGCGACGCGCATCGACGGCATTCCGGCCTGGCGCGTCTATCTGTCGATCGTCCTGCCGATGCTGAGGCCGATGATCATCACCTCGCTGGTGCTGCTGTCGATCAGCATCGTCAAGATGTACGACGTCGTCGTCGCCATGACCAACGGCGGCCCCGGCACGGCCAGCGAGGTGCCGGCCAAGTTCATCATGGACAACCTGTTCGAGCGCGCCAACATCGGCCTCGCCACGGCGGCGTCGACGGTGATGCTGATCACCGTCCTGCTGGTCATGGCTCCCGTCATCTATTCCCAGTATTTCCGGAAAAGCGGGAGGGCGGCATGATGCCCCAGGCAAAACCGGCTGCCGCCGCCAAGCGCCCGCTCACCTATCAGGAGGTCTGGGGCCGCGCCGGCATCTACGCCTTCCTCGGCGTATTGGCGCTGTTCTTCCTGCTGCCGCTCTACGTGATGCTCGTCACGTCGTTCAAGAGCATGGACGAAATCCGCCTCGGCCTGATCTTTTCGCTGCCGCAGCAGTTCACCGTCGACGCCTGGGTGAAGGCCTGGACGTCGGCCTGCACCGGCCTCGAATGCACTGGCCTCAGGGTCGGCTTCGGCAACTCGGTGAAGATCCTGCTGCCGAGCGTCGTGTTCTCCATTCTGCTCGGCGCCCTCAACGGCTACGCGCTGTCCTTCTGGAAGGTGAAGGGCGCCAACGTGCTGTTCGCCTGCCTGCTGCTCGGCTCGTTCATTCCCTACCAGGTGTTCATCTACCCGCTGGTGCGCGTCTACGCCCAGACCGGCATCTACGGCTCGCTGCCCGGCATCGTGCTCACCCACGTCATCTTCGGCATGCCGGTGATGACGCTGTTGTTCCGCAACTACTATTCCGGCCTGCCGGTCGAGCTGTTCAAGGCGGCGCGCATCGACGGCGCCGGCTTCTGGAAGATCTTCATTGCGATCATCCTGCCGATGTCGGTGCCGATCGCCATCGTCGCGGTGATCATGCAGGTGACCGCCATCTGGAACGACTTCCTGCTCGGCCTCGTCTTCGCGGGACGCGAAAACCTGCCGATGACCGTCCAGCTCAACAACATCGTCAACACCACCACCGGCGAGCGCGCCTACAACGTCAACATGGCGGCAACCGTGCTCACCTCGCTGGTGCCGCTCGCCGTCTATCTGCTGTCCGGCCGCTGGTTCGTGCGCGGCATCGCCTCCGGCGCCGTGAAGGGGTAAGCCATGAGTTCCGTATCCCTCGAAAACCTCGACATCAGCTACGGCAACGTGCCGATCGTCAAGAAGCTCGACCTGACGATCCGGGATGGCGAGTTCCTCGTCCTGCTCGGGCCGTCCGGCTGCGGCAAGTCGACGCTCCTGAGCGCCATCGGCGGGCTGACCGACGTCAGCGGCGGGCGCATCCTGTTCAACGACAAGGACGTCACCTGGACCGATCCCAAGGATCGCGGCATCGGCATGGTGTTCCAGTCCTACGCGCTCTATCCGACGATGAGCGTCGAGCGGAACCTGTCGTTCGGCCTGCGCATCGCCGGCATCGACCGCGCGATCATCGAAAGGAAGGTGAAGTGGGCGGCCGAACTGTTGCAGATCGCCCATCTGCTCGACCGCAAGCCGTCGGCGCTCAGCGGCGGCCAGCGGCAGCGCGTCGCCATCGGCCGGGCGCTGGTGCGCGATGCCGACATCTTCCTGTTCGACGAGCCGCTTTCCAACCTCGACGCCAAGCTCCGTGCCGAGTTGCGCCTCGAGATCAAGAAGCTGCACAAGACGCTGAAGTCGACCATGATCTACGTGACCCACGACCAGATCGAGGCCTTGACGCTCGCCGACCGCATCGCCGTCATGAAGGACGGCATCATCCAGCAGCTCGACACGCCGCTCAATGTCTACAACAAGCCGGCCAACGAATTCGTCGGCAGCTTCCTCGGCTCGCCGGCCATGAACAAGGTCGAGGGTCAGCTTGCCGCGGACGGCGATCGCCTGTTCTTCGCGGCCGGCGACTTCCGGCTGGATGTCAGCCGCTATCTCTTCGCGCAGACGGCGGAGAGCGGCCGGAAGGTCGTGCTCGGCCTCCGGCCGGAACACATCCTTCCCGCCAGCGGATCGGCGGCGGCCATCGAGGGAAAGGTGTCGCTGGTCGAGCCGATGGGCAGCAGCATCCTGGCCTGGTCGGTCTTCGACGGTGTCAGCCTGTCGCATCTGGTGGGGCAGGACGATGGCTGCGAGGCGGATCGCGCCTTCGCCGTCACGATCGATGTCCAGAAGGCATCGTTCTTCGACGTCGAAACCGGCTGGCGGCTCTAGGCCCGGGCGGCCCGGCGACTTGCGCCGGAAATTGACTGTGCGGGCGGGGCGTTCCGGCGCGCCCCGCTTTTGCGTTGGCAGTCGTCCATTCCGACTTGCTCGCGCCGGCGCCTAGCGCGGGACGTAGCCGGAAAGCCGCGAGATTTCGTCGGCCGTGGCTATGACGAGCGGGGCGAAGGAAAACAGCCGGTCGTCGGTCATCCGGCTCGACGGTCCGGAGGCGCTGACCGCCGCGAACACCCGCCCCGTGACGTTGCGGATGGGCGCCGCGATGCAGCGGATCAGCGGTTGGTGCTCGGCATTGTCTATGGAATAGCCGCGTCGGCGCGTTGCCTCGAGATCCGCGGCCAGGACGTCCGGATCGGTGATGGAATTCGGCGTGAACGGCCTGAGGCCGCCGCGCACGATCTTAGCCACGACGCTGCCGTCCTGGTAGGCGAGCACCGCCTTGCCGACGCCGGTGCAATAGGCCGGCGAGATCGACAGGGCGGTCGTCCAGTTGACCCGGCCGCTGCCCGGTTCGATATGCTCGACCGAAATGACGTTGGTGCCGTCGAAGACGCAGAGGTGCGAATTCTCGCCGGTGGTGTCCATCAGCCGCTGCACCAGATGCCGCGACCGCGAGAAGATGTCGAGATTGGCGAGCACGATGCTGCCGAGCTCGAACAGGCGGATGCCCATGCGATAGCGGTCCCGCTCGTGGTCCTGCTCGAGAAGCTTCACTTCCCTCAGCGAGGTGACCAGCCGATGGGCCGTGGTCTTGGGTATGCCGCAGCGCACGGCGATGTCGTTGAGCGTCAGGGACTGCTCGTAGACGGAGAAGCAGTCGAGCACCGCCATGAGCTTCTGCATCGACTTCAGCGAACCGCGATCGTCGCTTCGCTTCTTCTGTGCGCCCTTGTCGGCGGCCGGTTCGGCAGTCGTGTCTTGTCGTTCGGCTGTGGTTTTCATGGTGTCGTTCCGTTGCCCACGGTCTCGGTCCGATCCCGCCGGGGATCGCGTCTGTCATAGCGTTAAATCGTAGCGAGGCCGATTGACAAGCGATAACCCGCGTTCTAGAAGATTATTCCGAATAGCGGAATAATAATCCGCAAAAGAGAGCGGCGATGTCAATCTCCGAATGTGAGCGCCGGGTGCGGTTCCAGGCGACGCGGGCTCCTCCCGCCGGCCCGGACGCCGAACCGAAGGCGCGCCGGATGGACAAGTTGAACGGCTTGGAGGTCTCGGCCGGATAAACATTACGCATGGTATGAATAGACTCTATGGAGGAAAACGTGACTGGGTCCAACAAACAGCGGGATGAGCTTAATGAAAAGCTGCGGTCGAACAAGCCGACCTATGGTGTAACGCTCTATGGCGGTAGCTGTGCCGGCGTCGAAATCGCTGCCAACTGGGGGCTGGATTTTGCCTTCATCGATGCTGAACATACGCCGGTCAATATTGACTCGCATATGGAAAAGTTGGTTCTGGCCGCTCGGGTCGGCGGTATAGCCCCGCTGGTGCGCGTGCGCGGCACCAACGAATGGGACATTCGCAAGACGCTGGAGATCGGTGCCGCCGGCGTCATCATTCCGCAGGTCGGGTCGGCTGCCGAGGCGCGGCAGATCGTCCGCGCCGCCAAGTTCCCGCCGCTGGGCCGGCGCGGCGGCGATGGCTCGGTCCGCTCGGCCGGCTTTGCCGGTCCGGGTTTCCAGTGGTCGAGCTATATGGAAAGCGAGAATAACAACACGCTCGTCATTCCCATGGCCGAAAGCTATGAGTTCTTCGACAACATCGACGAGATTCTGGACGTCGAGGGCATCGACGTCATCAACTTCGGCCCGGCCGATTACTCGATCTCCCGCCGCATTTCCATCGACTATTCCATGTCGAACCCGGAAGTGAACGACAAGCTCGACGAGCTCATCGAGAAGTGCCACGCCCGCGGCATCAAGGTGATGGCGCCCTGCATCCCGCCCGACAAGGACAGCGCCCAGCGTCTCGCCAAGAAGGGCGTCGACATGATCATCATGGGCAACGACATCATGTTCCTCAACCAGGGCTTCCGCGCCGTTCGCGCCGCGCTCGACGGCTGATACCGGCACCGTCTTCCGGAAGATGGAATGCAGGATCTGAAAATTCGCCAGGGGCGGCCATCGCCGCCGCTCCTGAAGGGAGCTTTTTGTGCCTGGCGACAGGCGGGACGAAACCCGGCCGCGCCACGGATCGACAGCCAAATCAACGGGATGGCTTCAAATGACGGATCTCTTCAGTGTAACGGACCGCGTCGCGGTCGTGACCGGCGGCCTCGGTCAGCTCGGAACGCAATTCAGTAAATCGCTCGCCGAGGCGGGCGCCAAGGTGGCGATCTTCAGCCGGCGTGAATTCGGCCGCGAGCAGATCGCCGAAAAGTTCCCCGGCCTCGAGGATCGCATTCGCGTCTACGTCGCCAGCGTCACCGACAAGGCGGCGCTTCAGCAGGCCACCGACCGGCTGATCGCCGACTGGGGCGTGCCGCACATCCTGGTCAACAACGCCGGCATCGATTCCAAGCCCTCCGGCTCGGCCGACCAGAACAGCCCGTTCGAGATCTACCCGCAGGAATACTGGAACGAGATCATCGACACCAACCTGACCGGCGTCATGCTGTGCTGCCAGGTGATCGGCTCTCCCATGGCGGCGGCCGGTCGCGGCTCGATCATCAACGTCGGCTCGATCTACGGCATCGTGTCGCCGAACCAGGCCCTCTACGCCTACCGCGAGAAGCGCGACGGCAAGCCCTTCATCAAGGCGATCTCCTACGCCGCCTCCAAGTCGGCCCTGGTCAACCTGACGCGCTATCTCGGCACCTACTGGGCGACCAAGAAGGTCCGCGTCAACCTGATCTCCTTCGGCGGCGTCAAGACCGCCAACTTCGACAAGGAATTCATCGACGCCTTCCTCGAGCGCGTGCCGATGCGCCGGCAGGCCGAGATCGACGAGTATAACGGCGTCATCCAGTTCCTGGCATCGGATGCCTCGTCCTACATGACCGGCTCGAACGTGGTGGTCGACGGCGGCTTTACCGCCTGGTGAGTCGCCGGCGGCACGCCGCGGGGTCGCAACTCCTCCCCCCGAAGGCGGAAAGGATGCTCCACCGTCCGGGATTTCCCGGCGAAAATCCTTCCCGTCCAATCGGCCCCGCGGCGATTGCCGGACCTGCTATGCCACGGACAAATTTCATCGAAGGCAGAAATCAATGACGAAGTTCAACTACGACGACACGGACTGGGATGCGATCGGCCGCCTGTCGAAATGGTATTCCGGCGACGTGCACGACAGCCTCGAGCAGCTTGGCGGCCGTGGCTATTTGCCGGGGATCTCCCTTCATGGGGCGTTGAAGGCCGGCGAGGTGGTCTGCGGACCGGCGGTGACCGTCCAGTTTGCCCCGAGCCAGCGCCGCAACCAGCCGCAGGACGTCTACCACAACGCCATCGACAACGTGCCCAAGGGCGGCATTCTGGTGGTGGATTCGAGCTGCGCCGAGGGCTCATGCTCGGGCGAGCTGATGTCGACCGGCGCCAAGACCGCCGGCGCCGCCGCCACCATCGTCAACGGCACGGTGCGCGACCTCGCCCAGGTGCGGGCGCTCGGCTATCCGTTGTTCGGCCGCGGCTCCAGCCCGGTGTCGGTCTCCGGCAAGATGGAGCCGAAGGCCTCGCAGGTCGAGCTGGTGATCGGCGGCATTCGTGTGGCGCCGGGCGATGTCGTCTTCGCCGACATCGACGGCGTCGTGGTCATCCCGAAGGCGATGGTCAAGGCGGTGGCCGACAAGGCCGACGAGGTCGGCGCCATGGAGGGAGCCGCCCGCGACCGCATCCTGAAGGGGGAGCGCCTGCAGTCGGTCTGGCCGGTCGCCTCCACCTACAACTGAACCGGCGGGCGTGCGGGTTGGCCAACGTCCATGCGACGCTTGAACGGCCGGTACGATTTCTTATAGTGAGCCAGCAACGACAAGTCAGCGAGGCTGGGGCGGTGCCCCGGCCTTGATTTTTGGCGGGCCGCAACGACGGTTTCGATCGAAATCGCCACGGCACGCGGGCGACGGAATACGAGAATTGCCGAGTCTTGTTCCCAAGGGCGTTCTCGCCCCCCTGACCACGCCTTTCGACCGGCAGGGCGAGATCGACGACGAGACCTTCAGAGCGGAGATCGAATGGCTGCTGGCCTGCGGCGTCGACGGCGTGGTCGTCGGCGGCAGCACGGGCGAGGGCTATGCCCTGTCGCCGGCCGAGATCGAGCGCCTCGTCGCCGCGGCCATCGAAGTGGTTCCCCGGGGAACCACCGTGGTGGCCGGCATCATCGCCGATAGCACGCGGGAGGCGGTAGCGGTCGCCGCGAGCCTCAGCCGGTACCCGCTGGCGGCGGTGCAGGTAACGCCCCCGCATTACATTTTCACGCCCAACGACGACGAGATGGTGGACTTCTACACCGCGGTGGCGTCGTCGGCGTCGGCGCCGGTCATCATTTACAACGTCATTCCCTGGCTGCAACTGGCGCCGGCCCTGATCGCGCGCATTCTCGATGCCCATGCCGGCGTCGTCGCCGTCAAGCACAGCCGGAAGAGCATCGACGCCTATCGCGATCTGGTCGGCTGCGTGGGGGCGGAGCGGGTGATCGCCGCCATCGATAATCAGCTCGCCGATTGTTATGCCATCGGCGCGACCGGTTCGATCGCCGCCATCACCGCCGCGGCGCCGGTGGAAAGCGCGCGCCTGTTCAAGGCGGTTCGGGCCGGGGATCCGATCGTCGGGCCGATTGCCGCGTTTCTTGCCGATCTGTGGACGGTGGTCGGCGGGGCAAATCTGCCGGCCCGCGTCAAGGCGGCGCAGATGGCCCAAGGGCTGCCGGCCAGCCACGTGCGGGCGCCGATGCGCGACGTGTCGGAAGCGGAAGAGGCGGCCATCGCCGGCGTTCTGCGGCAATGGTCCGCCGGAAAGGGCGACCTTCGGTCGGTTTGAGACCGTTTTCGGCGCCGGCGCGACGGTCGCGCCGGCGCCGATGTCACTTGAGGTTGGGGGCGATGAAGCTTCTGAGCTCCGGCGTCTTCGGCGCCGCGAACAGGTCCTCCGATCGCCCTTCCTCCCAGATCTGGCCCTTGTACATGAACACCGTGCGGTTGGCGACCTGACGGGCGAAGCCCATCTCGTGCGTCACCAGGATCATGGTCATTCCGGCCGCCGCCAGCTCGGCGATCGTCTTCAGGACCTCGCCGGTCAGTTGCGGATCGAGCGCCGAGGTCACCTCGTCGAACAGCATCACCTTCGGCTTCATGGCGAGCGACCGCGCGATGGCGACGCGCTGCTGCTGGCCGCCGGAAAGCTCGTCCGGATAGGCCCCAACCTTGTCGGCGAGCCCGACCTGCTTCAGCACCATCTGGGCGGTTTCCCAGGCTTCCTGCTTCGGCACGTTCTTGACGACGCGCGGCGCCAGCATGATGTTTTCGGCGACGTTGAGATGCGGGAACAGGTTGTAGCTCTGGAACACCATGCCGACCTCCTTGCGCAAGCTGCGAAGGCTATGGGTTCCCGGCTCGATCCTGTGGCCGACGATGTCGATGCTGCCGCCCTGGATCTGCTCGAGGCCGTTGATGCAGCGAAGCATGGTGCTCTTGCCGGAGCCGCTCTGACCGATGACGGCGACGACATCCCGAGGTTCGACCGACAGGTTGATGCCATCGAGCACGCACAGCGCGCCGTAGCATTTCTTGATGTTGTTAAGTTGAACTGCGGGCACGTTTGCCTCCCTGGAGGTACTCGCTGTAGTAGGATAGCGGATAGCAGATGATGAAATACATGGCCGCGACCGTGAGGAAGACCTCGAACGGCTGGAAGGTCATGTTGTTGAGCAGTTGGCCGGCGCGCGTAAGCTCGACGAAGCTGATCAGCGCCGTCACCGAGGTGTTCTTGACGATCTGCACCAGGAAGCCGACGGTGGGGCCGAGCGAGATGCGGAAGGCCTGCGGCAGGATGACGTAGCGCAGCTTCTGCGGCGTCGACATGGCGAGCGCGTCGGCGGCTTCCCACTGCTGCTTGGGGATCGCCTCGATGCAGCCGCGCCAGATGTCGGCGAGGAAGGCCGTGGCGTAGAGCGTCAGCGAGATGACGGCGGCGGCGAGCGGCGGGAAGTAGTAGCCGAGGAAGCTGAGGCCGTAATAGGCCAGGAACAGCAGGATCAGCAGGGGCGTTGCCTGGACCAGCTCGATATAGCCGGCGATCAGCAAACGGACCGGTCTCGGACCGAGCACCCGCAACAGAGCGAAGATCAGGCTGAAGATGCCGGCGGCCACGAAGGTCGATGCCGAGAGGATCAGGGTCCAGAGCGCTCCGTGCAGCAGGATGGGCAGACTGGAAAAGCCGAAGGACTGGATCATGCTTCAACCCTTTCCTGGCCATGCGGCAGGGCGCCGGCGATCTGGAAGCGGGCCGGATCCTTGCGGTGGAACAGCCAGAGCGAGATCAGCCAATAGGTGAATCGGAAGACGAAGGTCAGCGTCACGTAGATCGCGCCGGCAACTAGGAAGGTCTCGAGGCTGCGGAAGGTGAGCGACTCGACCTTCGAGGCGGCGAGCGTCAATTCGTTGGCGGAGATGGCGCAGACCACCGAACTGCCCAGCAGCGTCAGGGTCAACTGGCCGGTCAGCGCCGGGAAAACCACCTTGAGGGCGGGCACGATCACCACGTAGCGGATGGTCTGCAGCCGCGTCAGCCCGAGCGCCAGTCCGGCCTCGATCTGCGACTTGGGAATGGCGAGGAAGCCGGCGCGGAAGATCTCCGCCGAATAGGCGCCGAGATTGAAGGATATGGCGATGATCGCCGAGGTGTCGGCCGACAGGCGCAGGCCGATGTAGGGCAGGCCGAAGAAGAACAGGAAGACCTGAACCAGGAGCGGCGTATTGCGGATGATTTCGATATAGGCGACGGCGATCTGGTCGAGCCAGCGCGGCCCTTCCACGCGGATGATCGCGACCGCCAGGCCGATGGCGAGGCCGATCACGATGCCCTGTCCGGACAGCAGTATCGTGTTGATGGTGCCGTCCACGAATTCCGGCGCTCGGTCCAGTACCGGACCGAAGTGCATTTGATATGCCATGGTGAACCTACGAGCGAAAAGGCGGGGCGGGAGCCCGGCCCGAGGGCCGGGCAGGAGATCGCCGGCGGCGAGGGCGGTCCGACCACCGCCGCCTCGGCGTCTCAGAACGTCGGCAGCTTGCCGCCCGGGATCGGGACGCCGACCCACTTCTCGTGCAGCGCGCCGAGGCGCCCGCTCACTTCCTCGTAGTAGATGAAGTTGTTGAGCCACTGGTGCAGTTGGGTGGCGTCCTTGCGGACGGCCATCGACCAGTAGAGGGTGAACAGCGGCACCTCGGTCTTCACTTCGAGATCGGCGAGGTTGCGCTTCCTGATCACGTCGTCGGCGACCGTGGCGACGGCGGCGGTGGCGTCGACCTGGCCGGAGATCAGCGCCTGCATGGCCAGGGCATCGTCGTCGAAGCGGACGACCTCCAGGCCCTCGACGCCGAGATTGCTGACCGCCACGTCCTGCGTGCTGCCCTTGGGCACCGACACGCGCTTGTTGGCGAGATCGTCGATCTTCGTCAGCGCCATGCTCTTCTTGGCCACGAAGCGCATGTCGTAGGCGCCGTAGGGGTTGGTCATCAGGAACAGCTTGGCCCGCTCCGGGGTGGCGGTCATGTGGGCGATCAGCATGTCGACGCGGCCGGATTCCAGGGCGGCGGCGCGGGAGGCGTTGTTGACCGGCACCAGCTCGAGCTGGACCTTCAGGTTCTGGGCGACGTCGCGGGCGAGGTCCACCAGAAAACCGTCGGTATTGCCGCTGCTGTCCACCGTGTCATAGGGCGGAATGCCCGTCAGGACGCCGATGGTGATCTTTCCCTTGCCGTCGATGTCGGAGATGCTCTGCGCCATCACCGTTCCGGCGCCCATCGCGGTGATCGCGGCGGCCACCATCGTGCCTCCGACCATGGCGCCAAGATATTTCAGCACGCTTTTCATCTGGATAACCTCCCTCAAATTTTATCGTCCATGCATTTCAGTCGGCATTTCACGGAGCCGTTGGACCAGGTGATGGATCGACGCGGCTAGAATAAGTTCTGATTATCGGATGTCAATTCCGAAAAACGGAATTGGTGGATTTTGATCGGCGGGCTGGGTTGGCGACAACGACTGATTGCCGTGGCCGGAAAATGGCTACCTCAGGCGAGAGCCGGCCGCCGGGTGAACCCTTTTCGCGCCTCCCCCAGGCAATGCCTTCGGTTGCATAGACGGAAATCCATTCCGTTTTCGATAGGCAATCGAACCACCCTCCACCCTTCGCCTGCGCGACGAGAGGAAAACCGTCCTCTCGCACTCCCCCTATGTCTTTCCGTTCGCAAGGGGGGGCGGGTCGCCAGTCCGTCGCGCGGAGCGCGATCTCCCGAGCGTTTCGGATCAGCTGAAAAGTCCGACGCCGGCCGCCGGCCTCCCCGGGCGCCGCGTCGCGAAACCTCCCATCGGCGAACGACAGGCTCGTGCCCCGTGCCGTCAGGGTCCATTCGACTTTCGTCGAATTGGCAAATCGGCCGGCTTGCGAGGCGCGCCGTTTGTGCATATCATTTGCTACCACGAGGTAGCAAATAAGGCCGACATCAGGACCAACAGGTCGAAGGCCGGCCTTCATGGCCGGCTTCGGCTGAAACAGCCGACCACAAGGAGGAAACGATGGGTATTCATGTCACGTTGCCGGCGGCGCCGGCCCTGCTAAAGCCGGCTCCCGGCGAGGTTCTGTTCGTCACCAATGCCGACCTGCGCGAAAGCGCCAACGTCGAATGCTGGCCGGTCGAGGCCAAGTACGAAGCGCTGCTCGAAAAGGCGCTCGCTTCGCTCGGCCGCAAGGCGCGCCGCGCCCACCCGGTCAAGGCCGACAAGGGGC
>NZ_NQVN01000030.1 GCF_002770725.1 Pleomorphomonas carboxyditropha
GAAAAATCCTGGTTCCGCATCGGTCTCGACGCTCTCAGAAATTGGATCAGCAACGCTCCGGAAAATGCCGCTGACGCTTGGTTACACAACGCGCCAAATCAACCTCAAGCCAGACCCAAAATATGACGAGTCGTGTACGGTGGAACCTGTTTTCGCCGGAAATGCTTTAGGCGTGCAACACCCTGCGGAGCGACGCTTCGATCTGGCCGCCGCAATAGGCATCGCCATAATCCTGCCGGGCCTTGGCGGCCAGTGCCTTGAGAGGCGGCAAGTCGGCAATCCGCCGGGTCAGCGCCGCCGTCATCGGCGCGGCCTCCCTGAGGATCGCCTCGATCCTGCCGAAGCGGTCGCCCATGGTCGACCACAGGGTGGCGGTCACCACGTCGGCGATGCCCGGTTGCCCGCCGCCGAGCAGGAAGCCGGAATCGGCTTTCAGGCCATGGCGTGCGCCGGTCTCCTCCCAAAGCGACATCCACTTTTCGAGGCGCGGCACGAAGCCTTGCCAGCTCTTGTCCGTCCACATCTCCCGACCGCCGTCCAGCGTGATGTCGTCGATCACGTCGTTGGCGTCGTTGACGACCTTCATGGTCATGGCGCGGAGCGCCGCGGTCCCGGGCAGGAGATTGAGCGTCTCGCCCAGATAAAGGACGATGGCCGGCATTTCGGCGATGGCGAAGCCGGCCTTCTTGTCGACGAGCAAGGGCGGCCCCATGAACGGCACCGGCATCTTTCCCACCGGTCCGCCCATCAGATCCGATATCGCCGCATCGCCGCCCTCGGTCCAGGTTTTTCCGGCATAAGCGAGAACCGCCCGCACGAACTGGCCCCGGAAGGGAACGGACCAGTAGTAGAGATCATAGTCCGACATCGCAGTGCTCCTTTGGAAGCTCGAGACACCCGGCGATAACGTGTGCTCCCCAAATACGACTCGACGGCGACCATGCGATCGCCGTCGAGCTCTGGGGAAACGACCTACCTCAGCTTACTCGTCGCGCAGCCTGCCGCCCAGCGCCGCGGCGGCGCTGGCGATGAAGGCGCCGATCACCAGCGACAGCGCGGCCATCAGGGCAAAGGCGGCCCCGGCCTTGCGGGCGGTGTCGGCGGCCTCCTGCGCCTTGGTCTTGGCCTGTTCGGCCTGCGCCAGGACGGCGTCGACCCGCGCGGTGGCGTCGGCTTCCGACAGGCCGGTGCGGGCGGCCACCAACTGTCCGAGATAGGTCTTGTCGGCGGGCGAGATCTCGCCGGCGGCGGCGCTGGCGATCAGGATGCGCGACGCCTGCGCGGCGGCGGCGGCATCGCCCTCGGCGCCGGGAGCGGCGAGACGGGTGGGATCGTTGGGCCGGAAAAGATTATCGACGAAATACGAGGTGGCGGCGCTGCCGCTGCCTTCGTCGGCGTTGGAGGCGGCGCCGGCCGAAGCTCCCATGGCGGCGCCGGAAGCGACGTTGGATGCCGCCTGCACACCGGTTCCGACCGCCGAGGTCAGGCCCGAGCTTGCAACGCAGATCACCAGCAGCGTGGCCAGCGCCCAGGCGAGAAAGCCGTGCGCCGTGTCGCGAAAGAAGGTCTCGTCGGTATGGATGCCGACCCACTTCACCCGCAGCCGGCCGGTCATGTAGCCGCCGAGGGCGGACGACAGCCATTGCACCACGATCATCCAGATGGCGGCGGAAACGGCGAAGGTCGTGACGCTGGCGCCCTGGTTCGTCCACGGCGAAATCATCGTCAGGCCGAGGCCCGAGCCGAGCAGTATCAGGACAAATGTAAGGGTGGCTGCCGAGAAGGCGCCGGCAATGATTGCGCTCCAACTGATCGCCGACGAAGAGGATTCGACAGGCGGCGTATTGTCGGGAGCAAGAACGGTGGAAGCCATGATGTTCTCCTGTCGCAGGCGGCAGAGTGCCCACATCGATGAACGGTCCCGTGCCGCAAGTTCGGCCGCTTCGGTCGCCGATCGCGCCGAGGCCGGCGTCTCGGAGCGACCGATCTTCGCGGCGGCGGACGGACCATGGCTAATAAGCGTCCGGAAGCGAAAAAGGTTCCGTCTGGTGGTAACTTGGATGCCACCGATGGCTCGATTTTCCGGCGGAGCCTGGCGATGCCCGGAACGGCGAGGGTCAGACGCCGGCGGGCGGCGAGGCGGGGACCGCCGCCTCGACCCTCAGCCAGTCGCCGAACGAGCGAACGATCCGCGAGCGGACCCTGGCCTCGGGATAGACGAACCAGTAGGCCTTGCCGGCGTCGAGCGGCCGCTCGGTGAGCAGCGCGAGGTGTCCGGACGCGAGTTCCCCCTCGATCATGAAGCGCGGCATCAGCGCCACGCCCAGGCCGGCCACGGCGGCTTCGGCGATCATCGAAAACTGGTCGAAGCGCGACCCGCGATAGGCGCCGGCGGTCGGCAGGCCTTCGGCGGCAAACCAGTCGGCCCAGGCGGTCGGACGGCTCGATTGGTGAAGGAGCGGCGCGCGGGGGATGGCCGCGACGTTGGTCAGGCCGAAGCGGTCGCGCACCATGGGCGCCGCCACCGGATAGACCTCCTCGATGCAGAGAAATTCACAGACCGCCCCCGGCCAGGTCGGTTCGCCGAAATGGATGGCGGCGTCGAGCGGGACGTCGGTGAAGGAGAACGGCTCGTTGCGCACCGCGAAGTTGACGCTGGCCTGCGGATGGCCGGCAAGAAACTTCGGCAGGCGCGGCACCAGCCAGCGCGCCGCGAAGGTGGGCAGCACGGCCAGATTCAGCACCTCGGCGCCGCCGGCGCTGGCCATGGTGCGCTCGGTCGCCGCGGAAAGGCCGGCAAGGATGCGCGCCACCTCCAGCCGATAGGCCTCGCCGGCATCGGTGAGAAAAACGCGCTGGTTGATGCGCTCGAACAGCGGCAGGCCGAGCCGCGTTTCCAGCTCCCGCACCTGCCGGCTGATGGCGCCTTGCGTCAGGTGCAGTTCGGCGGCGGCGCGCGAGAAACTGAGATGACGCGCCGCGCTCTCGAAGGCGACGAGCGCGCCGATCGACGGCAGGAGATCACGGGCCATCGGCATATCCGGTCATGAGTTTTCCTCATGACCCTACCAGAAATCATCGTTTGCAGGGTAGGGGGCTCGGGACAATAACTTACCGGAAGTCCGCCTCATGCAACGCCGCGCCATTGGCCGGCATCGCCGACGAAAGTGTCCAATGTCCGCTTCGAGCCTTGCCAGGGAAACCGCCGATCTTCTCGCCCGCCTCGGCGTCGCCGACAGCGCCCATGCGGGCGGCAGCCTCGCCGTCACCTCGCCGATCACCGGCGAGCGCATCGCCGAGGTGCGCGAAACCGACGCGGCCGGCTGCGATGCCGCCATCGCCGCCGCGGAAGCCGCCTTCCGGACCTGGCGCCTGGTGCCGGCGCCGAAGCGCGGCGAGCTGATCCGCCTGTTCGGCCTTGAACTGAGGGCGGCCAAGGCCGATCTCGGCCGGCTCGTCACCATCGAGGCCGGCAAGATCGTCTCCGAGGGGCTCGGCGAAGTGCAGGAGATGATCGACATCTGCGATTTCGCGGTCGGCCTTTCCCGCCAGCTCTACGGCCTGACGGTCGCCACCGAGCGGCCGAGCCACCGCATGATGGAGACCTGGCATCCGCTGGGCGTCGTCGGCGTCATCTCGGCCTTCAACTTCCCGGTCGCCGTCTGGTCGTGGAACGCCGCCATCGCGCTGGTCTGCGGCGACACCGTCGTCTGGAAGCCGTCGGAGAAGACGCCGCTCACCGCGCTCGCCACGCAGGCGCTGTTCGAAAAGGCGGCGGCCAAGGCGGGAGCGCCGGCCGGCCTTTCCGCCGTGGTCGTCGGCGGCCGGGCGATCGGCGAGGCGCTGGTCGACGATGTCAGGGTCGCCGCCGTGTCGGCCACCGGCTCGACGGCCATGGGCCGCGCCGTGGCGCCGCGCCTTGCCAGCCGTTTCGCCCGCGCCATCCTGGAGCTCGGCGGCAACAACGGCGCCATCATCGCCCCCAGCGCCGACCTCGACCTGGTGGTGCGCGGCGTCGCCTTCGCGGCGATCGGCACGGCGGGCCAGCGCTGCACCACGCTGAGGCGCCTGTTCGTCCACGACAGCGTCTACGACAGCCTGCTGCCGCGCCTCCGGAAGGCCTATGCCTCGGTGACGATCGGCGATCCGCGCGAGGCCGGCACGCTGGTCGGCCCGCTGATCGACAAGGCCGCCTACGATCGCATGCAAGCGGCGTTGCAGAAGGCGCGGGCCGACGGCGCCACCGTGCACGGTGGAGAACGCGCCCGCGAGGATCTCGGCGGCAACGCCTTCTATGTCCGGCCGGCGCTGGCCGAGATGCCGGCCCAAACCGAGGTGGTCAGGACCGAGACCTTCGCGCCGATCCTCTACGTCATGCGCTATACCGACTTCGACGCGGCGCTCGAGGCGCACAATGCCGTGCCGCAGGGGCTTTCCTCGTCGATCTTCACCAACGACCTGCGCGAAGCCGAGACCTTCCTGTCGGCCAGGGGCTCGGATTGCGGCATCGTCAACGTCAACATCGGCCCGTCCGGCGCCGAGATCGGCGGCGCCTTCGGTGGCGAGAAGGAGACCGGCGGCGGCCGCGAGGCCGGCTCCGACGCCTGGAAGGCCTATATGCGGCGGGCCACCAACACCATCAATTACGGCCGCGACCTGCCGCTGGCGCAGGGCGTCAGCTTCGACGTGGAGTAAAGCCATGACGATCCGCGTCATCGTCGCCGGTGCGACCGGCTGGACCGGCAGCGCCGTGGCGAAGGGAGTGCGCGCCGCCGAAGATCTCACGCTTGCCGGCGCCGTCGCCCGGTCGGCCGCCGGCCGCGATATCGGCGAGGTTCTGGGCGAGGCGGCCGCCGGCATCACCGTGGTCGCCACCGTCGCGGAAGCGCTGAAAGCCGGCGCCGACGTGCTCGTCGACTACACAGCGCCGCAGGCGGTGAAGGCCAATACGCTCCAGGCGGTCTCCGCCGGCGTCGCCGTGGTGATCGGCACGTCGGGCCTCTCAGTCGACGATTACGCGGAGATCGACGCAGCGGCACGGGCGAACGACGTCGGCGTGTTCGCCGCCGGCAACTATTCGATCACCGCCACGCTGATGACCAAGTTCGCGCTGACGGCGGCGAAATACGTCGCCGACGTCGAAGTGATCGACTACGCCTCGGCCGGCAAGGCCGATACGCCGTCCGGCACGGCGCGCGAGCTGGCCGAACGGCTTTCCGACCTGCGCCAGCCGGCCACCTCGAAGCCGGTGAGCGAACTCGCCGGCATCCGCGAGACGCGCGGTGGCGCCGTCGGCGCCGTGCAGGTGCATTCGCTGCGCCTGCCGGGATATGTCCTGTCCTGCGAGGCGCAATTCGGCGCGCCGGGCGAACGGCTCCTCATCCGCCACGACGCCGGCTCCGACGCCACGCCCTATGTCGCCGGCACGCTGCTCGCCGTGCGGCGGGTGCGGGAGCAGGCGGGACTGCGGCGCGGACTGGACCTGCTGATCGAGTGAACTTCGTTGTGCCCCATCGTAATTTCCGGTAACATATCCGGAAATAGGAGAGTTGTTATGCTCAAGGCCAGGCAGACTGCGGTCGATCGTTACCGGGCGCGCAAGCGGACCGAGGGATTGGCCCGCGTGGAACTCCAGGTTCCCAGCGATGATGTCGCTCTGCTGCGGCGCATCGCCAAGGCGCTGGCTGATCCAGCGACCTCCGCCGAAAGCCGGCGGGCGCTTGCCGAGCGCTTTGGCGAGCAGGCCGTTCCCGATGCCAAGGAGCTGCTTCTTCACGCGCCGTTCGGCGATCTGGAATTCGATCGGCCGCGCGATTTCGGGCGGCCGATCGATCTATGAGATTCCTGCTCGATACCAACATCATCTCGGAAATCCGCAAGCAGGAGCGCTGCGATGCCAACGTCATGCGCTGGTTCCGCGCGGTGGACAGCGGCTCGCTGTTTCTGAGCGTTCTCGTCATCGGAGAAATTCGTCGTGGCGCCGAGATGCTGCGGGAGCGGGACCTTCGACGGTTCGAGGCCATCGATCATTGGCTTGCCGACGTCAAGCTGGCGTTCGAGGGGCGAATCCTCGATATCGACGCCACCGTTGCCGAGGAGTGGGGCCGCCTCGGTATGCGTCGCTCCTTGCCGGTGATCGACGGTCTGCTCGCCGCGACGGCCCGAATCCACGCTCTGACGCTGGTTACCCGCAATACATCCGATGTCGCTGACCTCGATATTGCTTTGATCAATCCCTTCCTCGCTTGATGATTGTCGGCCCCGGTGGCCTATGCTCGGAGTTCCCATCTTGTCCCCGTCCATCGCTTCCCGCACCGGCGGCCGGATATTGATCGACCAGCTCGTCCGGCAAGGCGTCGAGCGGCTCACCTGCGTGCCGGGCGAATCCTATCTCGCCGCCCTCGACGCGCTGCATGACAGCCCGATCGATGTGCTGGTCTGCCGCAACGAGGCCGGCGCCACCATGATGGCCGAAGCCTACGGCAAGCTCACCGGCAAGCCCGGCGTCTGCTTCGTGACGCGGGCGCCCGGCGCTACCAACGCCGCGCCGGGGCTGCACATCGCCGAGCACGATTCGACGCCGCTGATCCTGTTCGTCGGCCAGGCCGAACGCGGCGTGCTGGAGCGCGGTTGCTTCCAGGAAATGGATTACAAGGCGGTGTTCGGCTCGATCGCCAAGTGGGTGGTGGAGATCGACGATCCTGCCCGCATCCCGGAGCTGATCGCCCGCGCCTTCCGCGTCGCCATGCAGGGCCGTCCGGGACCGGTAGTGGTATCGCTGCCCGAGGACATGCTGACCGAGACGGCCGAAGTGGCCGACGCGCCGCTGGTCGAGCCGGTGGAGATCTGGCCGGGGCTCGCCGACCTCGCCCGGTTGCAAAAGCTCGTCTGGGAGGCAAGGCGGCCGCTGGTGATCCTCGGCGGCTCGCGCTGGAGCGAGCGGGCGCGGCGCGAGGTGATCCGCTTCGCCGAACGCTTCGACCTGCCGGTGGCGACCAGCTTCCGCCGCGCCTCGCTGTTCCCGGCCGACCATCCGAATTATGCCGGCGACCTCGGCCTTGGCCCCAACCCCAAGCTGGCCGCCCGCGTCCGCGAGGCGGACGTGCTGCTGGTCATCGGCGGCCGCCTGTCGGAATCGCCGTCGTCCTCCTACACGCTCATCGACATACCCCGGCCGAAGCAGACGCTGATCCACGTCTATGCCGACCCGGAGGAGATCGGCCGCGTCTATCAGCCGGCGCTCGGCATCGTCGCCAGCCCGCACGCCTTCGCCTCGGCGCTGTCCACCGTGCATCCGCCGGTCGAAATCCCCTGGTCGGCCGAGACCAGGGCGGCCCGCGCCGATTTCCTCGCCTGGACCGACAAGCCCACCGTGCTGCCGGGCGACTTCCAGTATGGCGAGGCCATGGTCTGGCTGCGCGATCATCTGCCGCCCGAGACGATCGTCGCCAACGGCGCCGGCAACTACGCCATCTGGGTGCATCGCTATTGGCGCTACAGCAGCTTCACCGGCCAGTTGGCGCCGACCTCGGGATCGGTCGGCTATTCGGTGCCGGCCGGCGTCATGGCCAAGCGGCAGTTTCCCGACCGGCCGGTGGTGGTGTTTGCCGGCGACGGCTGCTTCCTGATGAACGGCCAGGAGTTCGCCACCGCCGTGCAATACGACATTGCCGTCGTGGTGATCGTCGTCGACAATGCCATGTACGGCACCATCCGCATGCATCAGGAGCGCGAATATCCCGGCCGCGTCTCGGCGACGTCGCTGAGCAATCCGGATTTCGCGGCGCTGGCCCGCGCCTATGGCGGCCATGGCGAGACGGTGCGCACCACCGCCGAATTCGCGCCGGCCTTCGAGCGGGCAATGGCCTCCGGCAAGCCGGCGATCGTCCATTGCTTCCTCGACCCGCAGGCGGTGACCCCGGCGAAGACGCTGGACCAGTTCGCCGGCCGCGCCTGAAACCGCAATGAAAAGGCCCGGCCTCGAGGTTGGCCGGGCCTTGCATTCGGATCCGCTGGCGAGCGGTCAGTAGTCGGCGTGGATGTCGTTGTCCTTGGTCTCCCGGACGAACAGCATGCCGATCACCAGCGTGGCCGCCGCCACGACGATCGGGTACCACAGGCCGTAGTAGATGTCGCCGGTGGCCGCCACCATGGCGAAGGCCGTGGTCGGCAGGAAGCCGCCGAACCAGCCGTTGCCGATGTGGTAGGGCAGCGACATCGAGCTGTAGCGAATACGCGTCGGGAACATTTCCACCAGGATGGCGGCGATCGGGCCGTAGACCATGGTGACGTAGAGCACCAGCACGAACAGCAGCAGCGTCACCATGACGATGTTGATCTGTTTCGGATCGGCCTTGGCCGGATAGCCGGCGGCGGTGATGGCATCGGTCAGCGACGTGGTGAACGCCTGGGCCGGCGTCGCGCCGTCGGCGCTTGCCTCGCTGCCGAAGGCGATCGAGGTGGCGCCGATCTTGACGACAGCCGGCGTGCCGGCCGGCGCCGTCTCGTTCTCGTAAGGCACGCCCGCCTTGACCAGCGCCGACTTGGCGACGTCGCAGGAGGTGGTGAACTTGGACGTCCCCACCGGGTTGAACTGGAACGAGCACTCGCTCGGATCGGCAATGACGGTCACCGGCGCGCTGGCGACCGCGTGCTCGAGCGCGGGATTGGCGTAGTGGGTGATGCCCTTGAAGATCGGAAAATAGGTGAGGCAGGCGAGCAGCAGGCCGGCCATGATGATCGGCTTGCGGCCGATCCGGTCCGAAAGCGTGCCGAACACCACGAAGAAGGGCGTGGCGAGCAGCAGCGACGCGGCGATCAGCAGGTTGGCCGTCTGGGCTTCCACCTTCAGCGTCTGCGTCAGGAAGAACAACGAATAGAACTGGCCCGTATACCAGACCACGGCCTGGCCGGCGACCAGGCCGAACAGGGCGAGCAGCACGACCTTGAGGTTCTTCCAGCGGCCGAATGCCTCGGTAAGCGGCGCCTTGGAGGTCTTGCCCTCTTCCTGCATGCGGCGGAAGGCCGGGCTCTCGTTGAGCTTCAGGCGGATCCAGACGGAGATCGCCAGCAGCAGGATCGACACCAGGAAGGGAATGCGCCAGCCCCAGGAATTGAAATCGTCGGCCGACATCACAGCGCGGCAGCCGAGGATGATCAGGAGCGACATGAACAGGCCGAGCGTCGCCGTGGTCTGGATCCAGGCGGTGTAGGCGCCGCGGCGATGGTCGGGCGCGTGCTCGGCGACATAGGTCGCCGCACCGCCGTATTCGCCGCCGAGCGCCAGACCCTGCAAAAGGCGGAGCACGATCAGGATGACCGGCGCCGCCATGCCGATGGCCGCGTAGTTGGGCAGGATACCGACGACGAAGGTCGAGGCGCCCATGATCAGGATGGTGACGAGAAAGGTATATTTGCGGCCGATCATGTCGCCGAGCCGGCCGAATACCAGCGCGCCGAACGGCCGCACCGCAAAGCCGGCGGCAAAGGCGAGCAGGGCGAAGATGAAGGCGGCGGTCGGGTTGACGCCGGAGAAGAACTGAGCGGCAATCACCGCCGACAGGGAACCGTAGAGATAGAAATCATACCATTCGAAGACGGTACCGAGCGACGAGGCGAAGATGACGCGCCGCTCCTCTTTCGTCATCGTGGTCGAACCAGGCGTCTTCGTCGGGTCGACGGTGACTGCTGTCATCGGAATTCCTCCCAGAAGATGATGCTTCGTCCCGGTCCGTCCGGCGGTCGAAGGCGACCGGCGGCTCCACCCAGACTCGGGAACGAGGCGTAATACTACGTATGCGGGAGTTATGCGTGAAGATACCTATGGCGGAATCTTTAGTCTACAAACGATGCGGATGGAGCATCGCGCGGGAAATGGAGCGGCTTTCGAAAAAACGATGCCCTGCCAAGGAAATAGCGCGCCGCTTCGCGTTGACCGGAACGCGAATTGCTCCTTGCGAAAACGACACGAGCGGACCTAGATCGTCGTGCGTCCTAACGGACGCAAGATGACGATCTAGTCCTTTGTCGTTGCATCGGATTTTCCGAAAACCGGAGTCCACTTTTCGGTCCGATGCTCTAGCCGCCGGCCGGACGCCCCAGCGCTGCGGTGTCGAACTTGCCCGACCGCATAATGCTGCGCCACGCCGCCTGCACGTCGTCGGGAATGTCGACATGCGGCAGGAAACCCTTGCCGCGCGGGCCGTAACCGTTTTCGTCGTCGGTGAGACGCTGGATTTCCCCGGTCAGCAGGGACAGGAAGCGTTCGGGCGTCCACTTGCGGCTGTTGGGGCTCTGGAGATAGTCGATGCGGTCGTCGCGATAGCCGATGCGCGGCACCTGTACCGGCCAGTTGACGATTGCCGGACACGTCGCGTTCGTCCAGGCTTGCCGGAACGAGGCGTCGGTGCGCCGCTGCATCAGCGGATCCTGAACGAGCAGCATCGCCGTCGGCGCAAGGCCGATGTCGTCGAGGACGCGCCGGCTGAACAGGCCGTTCTCGCCGCAGTTGGTGGAAGCGTCTTCCAGCAGCAGCAGCGATTGATCGAGGCCGAGGAACATGGCCGCGATGTCGCCGAGCAGCCGGGCTTCCGAGGTCTGGCTGGCCAGCGCCTTGCGGTAGACCGGATGGGCGTCGACGGCGGCGGCCAGCAACCGGGTCGAATGGCCGATGCCGCCGGAAATCAGCAGCGGCACATTGGCCGTCCGGGCCTTTTTCACTGCGCCTTCCAGCGTCCACAGCAGCGCGTTGCCGGCCAGCACCACCAGATCGAAGGCCGGTGCGTTGTGCGTGTCCCGGCCGCCGAGATCGTCGAACGCCAGGAAGCGGGCGACGGTGTTGATCGCCGCGATGTCGTCGGCGTCGAGCGGGCCATAGGGACCAAAGAAGGACATGAAGAACTTTCGCGTGTGCGGTCGCACGGGGAGGGCAGGCCGACCGTTACAACAGCTTGTACGGGTCAAGGTTCCGGCCGACCATCCGTGGCAGCGCTCATGCAGCCGGATCGAACGACCCTAATCGATCCAGCCGTTCCCGGCGTCCATCGGTCCGGCCGGACTGGCGCATGTTTTCCTGTTGCGGGCCATCTGCCGAGAAGATAGGCAACGGACAGACCGGTGGGCGGATGGGCCGCCTGCCGCAATCGGAGAGGTCCGCCATGGCGATCACCCGCATCGAGCCCGGCAAGCGCATGAGCAATGCCGTCGTCCACAACAAGACCGTCTATCTCGCCGGTCAGATCGGCTCGCCCAAGGGCGACGTCAAGTCGCAGGCCATCGAGGCGCTGGCCGAGGTCGATCGCCTGCTGGCCGCCGCCGGCACCGACAAGACGCGCGTGCTGCAGGCCATCGTCTGGCTGGCCGACATGGCCGACTTCGCCGCCATGAACGAAGTGTGGGAATCCTGGGTGTCGCCGGGCAACGCGCCGGCCCGCGCCACGGGCGAGGCCAAGCTGGCCGGCTCGGAATACAAGGTGGAGTTCATCATCACCGCCGCCCTGCCGGATTGATCCGGCGATCCGGCCAGGCCAGCCTGCCGAAGCCTCGCCCGCCGGCGACCGTTTCGGCAGGCAGCGGCCGGAGTGGAAGACCGCCACTCCCGCATGTTATCAGGAAAACGGCGGTTCGCCGCGCCTGTCTGGAGTGCCTGGCTCTTGCTCAACACCGAGATTCCCGGTTTCGTCTGGGCCTATCGTTTCGACGCCGTCACCGGCGCCGGCCGGCCGCTGCCGCCGACCACGCCGCGCGACGATCTGATCGTCGAAGAGGGCTTCGTCTGGCTGCACCTTGCCCTCAGCGACGCCCGCGTGCCGAAGTTCCTCGAGGGCTTGGCCGATCTGCCCGACGCGGCGCGGGCCACGCTGACCGACCGCGACAATCACGTGGTGCTCGCCTCCGACGACGGCGTGCTGCACGGCGTGTTCACCGATATCGAGCGCGCCTTCGACTACGAGACCAACGATATCGGCTGGTTCCGCTTCGCCGCGTCGGAGCGGCTGATCGTCACCGCCAGGCTGCATCCTTTGCGCTGCGTCGAGGCGACGCGGCTGGCCGTCGACCGCGGCCTCGCCATTCACGAGACGGTCGGCGTGTTCGCCGCCGTCGTCACCGAGTTCGAGAAGGTGGTGGATGCCCTCATCGTCGAGATGAGCGACGAGCTCGACCGCATCGAGGACTACGTGTTCGAGACGGCGCCGCGCGACGAGCGTCGCCGCCTCGGTCCGGTCCGGCGCACCGTCGTCCGGCTGAACCGCCAGCTCAGGGCCTCGGTGGCGCTGTTCCGCCGCTACCAGCGCTGGGACGAGCCGGATCCCTTGCCGACCGGCACGGTCGAGATGGCCGAAACGCTCGCCGACCTGCTCGGTTCGGCGTCGCAGGAAATGCAGGGCCTGCAGGACCGGGCGCGCCTGCTGCACGAAGAGATCGACTCCAAGATATCCTCGGAAACCAACCGGCATCTCTACATATTGTCCATCATGACGGCCTTCCTGCTGCCGCCGACGCTGGTCACCGGCTTCTTCGGCATGAACACCGGCGGATTGCCCTTCGCCGGCGAGCATTTCGGAACGCTGTTGGCATTCCTGCTCGGCGGACTGTCGGTGTGGGGCGCCTGGTGGTTCCTGAAGAGGGTCGGCATTCTCTGAAGGAACGGAGAAGACGGCCGGATGTCGTCATTCGGCGGCCCTGGAGAGGCTGACGCGCGGGAAAGCCACGCCATTCTCGTCGAAGAGATGCAGCCGTTCGGTCGGCGCCGTCACGGTCAGCGTCTCGCCCTTGGCGATCTCCACGTCGCCGTCGATCTTGACGGTGATCGGCTCGGCAAGGCCGGTATCGAGATAGACCAGGGTCACCTCGCCGAGCTTTTCGACGATCGACACGGTGCCGGTGAAGAGGCCGGGCCCGTCCGTCGGCGTCAGATCCTCCGGTCGCACGCCGAAGGTGGCCTTGGCGTCGAGATAGCTGGCGGCGACCTCGGCGTTGATGGTGACCGGGCTGCCGGTTTCCGGCTGCACCGTTGCCGGCGCGCCGGTGCCGGTAATGGTGGCCGACACGATGTTCATCGCCGGAGAGCCGATGAAGCGGGCGACGAACAGGTTGTCCGGCCGGTGGTAGAGCTCCATCGGCGTGCCGACCTGCTCGACCACGCCGTAATTGAGCACCACGATGCGGTCGGCCAGCGTCATCGCCTCCACCTGGTCGTGCGTCACGTAGATCATGGTGGTGTCGGACATGCGTTCGTGCAGCTTGGCGATCTCGAGGCGCGTGGCGACCCGCAGCGCCGCGTCGAGATTGCTGAGCGGCTCGTCGAACAGGAACACCTTGGGGTCGCGGACGATGGCCCGGCCGATGGCGACGCGCTGCCGCTGGCCGCCGGAAAGCTGCTTGGGGAGACGGTCGAGATAGGGGGTGATCTGCAGCATCTCGGCGGCTTCCCGCACCCGCCGGTCCTGCTCACCCGGCGCCGCCTTGGCGAGCTTCAGGCCGAAGGCCATGTTCTCGTAGACGGTCATGTGCGGGTAGAGCGCGTAGCTCTGGAACACCATGGCGATGCCGCGCTTGGAGGGCGGCAGCGTGTTGACGACGGTGTCGCCGATCTCCAGCGTCCCCTCGGTGATGTCCTCGAGGCCGGCGATCAGCCGCAAGAGCGTCGACTTGCCGCAGCCGGACGGGCCGACGAACACGACGAACTCGCCGGACTTGATGTCGAGGTCGATGCCGTGCAGCACCTGCACGGAACCATAGGCCTTCTTGACTTGCTTGAGCTTCAGTCCGGCTGACATGCGCATTCCTCCCGCAAATTCCGAAGGGGTCTCCCAACCCGGTTCCCGGAACCCGGCCGGCCCGCCAGGGCCGACCGGGCTTTCTGATCATTTCATCTTGGCGATGAAGGCGCTTTCGGCCGGCAACGTCACCATGCCCTCGACGACCCGCGACGCGAAACCGACATCGGCCACCGCCGCCACGGAAAGGCCCGGCGGCACCGGGAAACCCGCGCCCATCGGCCCGAAGTTGAAGACGCAGAGCACCGTCTCGCCGTCCGCCTCGCGCAGGAAGGCGAGGATATCGCCGTCCGACGCGAGGAAGCGCACCGATCCCTTGGTCAGCGCCCGGCTGGTCTTGCGCCAGGCGATCATCGCCTTGTAGAGCTCGTACTGGCTTCCCGCCTGGCCGACCTGCCGGTCGGTCGCCTTGGCGAGATGGGTCTGCGGCACCGGCAGCCAGGGCTTGCCGGTGGAGAAGCCGGCGTTCGCGGCCTCAGCCTCCCACACCATCGGCGTGCGGCAGCCGTCGCGCCCCTTGAACTCCGGCCAGAAGCGGATGCCGTAGGGATCGACCAGATCCTCGAAGGCGAGATCCGCCTCGGTGAGGCCGAGCTCGTCGCCCTCGTAGATGCAGATCGAGCCGCGCAGGCTGAGGTGAAGGGCGGCCATCAGCTTGCCCTGCTGCGCCGGGTCGTGGGCAAACGGCAGGTGACGCGTGGCGTGGCGCATGACGTCGTGATTGGACAGCGCCCAGCAGGGCCAGGCATCGCCGGCGCCGGCCTCGAAGGTCTTCAGCGTCTTTTCGATATAGGCGCGCGACGGCTCGCCGCCCAGAAGATCGAAGGTGTAGCTCATGTGCAGCTTGTCGCCGCCCGAGGTGTAGGCGATCATGGTCTTGAGCGACCGGTCGCCGTCGCCGATCTCGCCCACCGTGGTGGAGCCGGGATACTGGTCGAGCAGCTTGCGCATCCGCTTCAGGAACTCGAGGTTCTCCGGCTGGCTCTTGTCGTAGAGGTGGTCCTGCCGGAGATAGGGATTGACCCGCGGCGCATCGATGGCGTCGACCGGCCGCGTCTGCGGCGGGTTGGAGCGCAGCTCCTTGTCGTGAAAATAGAAGTTCGCCGTGTCCAGCCGAAAGCCGTCGACGCCGAGATCGAGCCAGAATTTCAGCACGTCGAGCAGCGCGTCCTGCACCGCCGGGGTGTGGAAGTTGAGGTCGGGCTGGCTGGCCAGGAAGTTGTGCAGATAATACTGGCAGCGGCGGGTGTCCCATTCCCAGGCCGAACCGCCGAATACCGACAGCCAGTTGTTGGGCGGCGTGCCGTCCGGCTGGGCGTCGGCCCAGACGTACCAGTCCGCCTTGGGGTTGATCTGGTCGTGCCGGCTTTCCGAAAACCAGGGATGCAGGTCGGACGTGTGGCTCAGCACCTGGTCGATGATCACCTTGATGCCGCGCCGGTGCGCCGCGGCGACCATCTTGCGGAAGTCGTCGAGCGTGCCGAAGATGGGGTCGATGTCGCAATAGTCGGAAACGTCGTAGCCGAAGTCCTTCATCGGCGACTTGAAGAAGGGCGACAGCCATATGGCGTCGACGCCGAGATCCTCGAGGTAGCCGAGGCGGGCGGTGATGCCGGGAAGGTCGCCGATGCCGTCGCCGTTGGAGTCCTGGAACGAACGCGGATAGATCTGGTAGATCACCGCGCCGCGCCACCAGTCGGGATCGGCGGCTCGGTCGGCGCTGGCAGCGGCTTTTTCAAGGGTCGTCATCGTCACTTGGTCTTTCTCTTCATCGATGCCGGCGGGGAGGGCGTCGGCAGGGTCCGTGCTGTTCGGGCGGCGCTGGGCGCGCAAAGCGTATCGCATCGCTTTGTATCGTTTCGAGAGGCCGCGTCCCTTCTTAGCCCTTGACGCCGCCGGCCGTCAGCCCCTGCACGATCTTGCGCTGGAAAATCAGCACGAGACCGACGAGCGGAACGGTGACGATCACCGACGCCGCCATGATGCGGCCCCAGGGGATCTCGTACTGGCTGGCGCCGGAGAGCAGGGCGATCGCCACCGGCACGGTGCGCGTCTCGTTGGAGGAGGTGAAGGTCAGCGCGAACAGGAACTCGTTCCAGGCGGCGATGAAGGCGAGAAGGCCCGTCGTCACCAGCGCCGGCCACATCAGCGGCATGAACACCTTGGTGATGATCACCCAGGGGCTGGCGCCGTCGACGATCGCCGCCTCCTCGATCTCCATCGGCAGGTCGCGCATGAAGGTGGTGAGCACCCACACGGTGAAGGGCAGGGTGAAGATCGTATAGGAGAAGATCAGCGCGAAGGGCGTGTTGAACAGCCCGAAGCCGCGCACCAGCTCGAACAGGCCGGCCAGCACGGCGATCTGCGGGAACATCGACACGGCCAGGATGGTCATCAGCAGCAGGCCGCGGCCGCGGAAGCTGACGCGGGCCAGCGCGAAGGCGGCGGTCACCGCCAGGAACAGCGCCAGCACCACCACCGACGTCGCCACCAGGATGGAATTGCCGAGGTTGCGGACGAACACGCCGGTGGTCAGCACCGAGACGTAGTTGTCGAGGCTGAAATGGTGCGGCAGATAGTTGATCTCGAACAACGCCGTGCCGGATTTGAAGCTCGTCAGGATCGCGTAATAGAACGGGAAGACCGAGACGAGGACGATGACCGCCACCAGCAGGTAGAAGGCGGCTGTCTTGGTATAACGCCAGAGCATCACCGGTCTCCCCCGTCGAAGCGCACCTTGCCGAGCCAGATGTAGAGGATGGTCATCAGCGCGATGATCAGGAACAGCATGGTCGACTGCGCCGAGCCGTAGGCGAACTTGTCGAAGTCGATCAGGTTCTCGCGCGCCAGCACCGAGATGGTCTTGGTCTGGGAGCTGTTGGGCGTCAGCACGTAGATCAGGTCGAAGATGCGCATGGCGTCGAGCAGGCGGAAGATCACCGCCACCATCAGCGCCGGCCGCACCAGCGGCAGCGTCACCTTCCAGAAGGTCTTGACCGGGTGGACGCCGTCGATGGCCGCCGCCTCGTAGATGTCGCGCGGGATCATCTGCAGGCCGGCGAGGATGAGGAGCGCCATGAAGGGCGTCGTCTTCCAGACGTCGACGATCAGCACGGCGATCATCGCCGTATCGGCCGAGGCGGTCCAGGCGATCTTGTGGTCGATCAGGCCGAACGTCATCAGCACGTCGTTGATGATGCCGAACTGGTCGTTCAGCATCCAGCCCCACATGCGGGCGGAGACGATGGTGGGGATCGCCCAGGGAATGAGGATGGCGGCGCGCACGATGCCGCGCCCCTTGAATTCGGCGTTGAGCACCAGCGCCACGATGGTGCCGAGGATGGTTTCGAGCGTGACCGACAGCACCGAGAAGCGGACCGTGTTCCAGACGGCGTTCCACCAGACGGGATCGGCGAGCAGGCCCGACCAGACGATGCGGCCGCTCTTCAGCACCGTCCAGTTGAGATAGTTTTTGAAACCGATCAGCTCGGCGCCGTAGAGGTTGGTCAGCGAGGCGTTGGTGAACGAGAAATAGATCGTCCTGAGAAGCGGCCATCCGGCGACGATGGCGAGCGCAACCAGCATCGGCACCAGGAACCAGCCGGCGGCCCTGAGGCGCTGGCGCATCAGTTCGGACTTGACCCGTTTGGGGTGCCCCGGGCCGGTCGGCGCGATCCGGATCGTCGATTGTGTGGAGGCCATGGCAATTCCTGCGATCGAGTGCGGGGCATCGGTCCGCGAGGGGCGGTAACGTCGTGCGCAGCCCGGAAACGAAAAAGTCTCCGGCAGCCGTCTTGCGTGCCGAGCCACCCGGACAAGCTGACAGTGGTCAGCCCGAAAACAAGTCCGGGCGGGCAGGTGGAACGGACCGAACCGCTCCGGAGGGAACCGACCGCCCGGCGTCGAGGGATGCCGGGCGATCGACGCGCAGAGAGGACTTACCAGCCGGAACCCTTGAGCTCCGTCAGCTTGGCTTCGAGCAGTTCGAGGTTGTCGGCGGCGGTGCCGTTGCCCGACAGCGTGTCGTGGACGGCCGACCAGAACAGCGACGATACCTCGTTATACTTGACCTTGGTCGGCGCCGACGGACGCGGCACCGCGTTCATAAACACCTCTTTCCATTGCGGGATGATCGGCGCGGCCTTGGCCACGTCGGGATCGTCATAGAGCGAAATGATCGACGGCAGGTTGGTCTGGTTGATGGCGCGGTCCTTCTGGCTTTCCGTCGAGCCGAGGAACAGGGCGAGCTTGATCGCCTCTTCCGGATGCCGGGAATATTTCGACACCGCGAAATTCCAGCCGCCGAGCGTCGCAGCCGGCTTGTCGTCCGCCGTCGCGGCCGGCAGCGGCGACACGCCGAACTTGTCCTTCACCGCGCTGTCGTCGCCGTTGCCGAGCGCGTAGGCATAGGGCCAGTTGCGCATGAACACCGCGTTGCCGGTCTGCCAGACGCCGCGGGCTTCCTCTTCCTGATAGGCGAGCACGCCCGGGGGCGAAATGGTGCCGACCCAGCCCTTGACCGTATCGAGGGCCTTGGCGGCATGCTCGTTGTTGATGGAAATGTCGCCGTTGGCCTCGACGATCTGGCCGCCGCCGAACGACTTCACCCATTCGAGGGCGTTGCAGGTCAGGCCCTCGTAGGCGTTGCCCTGGAAGACGAGGCCCCAGAGATCCTTGGCGCCGGCCTCGCGCTCCTTGTCCTGGATTTCCTTGGCCGTGGCGGCCATCTCGTCCCAGGTCTTGGGAACCGGCTTGCCGTATTTCTCGAGCAGGTCCTTGCGGTAGAACAGGGCCGGCGCGTCGGTGAAGGCCGGAATGGCGACCAGCTTGCCGTTGGCCGTCTGCGATTCGATGATCGACGGGAAGTGGTCCTTGATAACGTCCTTGGCGGCCTCCGTCAGGTCGAGGAACTGGTCGGACAACTGCGGCGCCCAGATGACGTCGGTCTGGTAGACGTCGATGTCGGCGTTGCCGGCGGCGAGCCACAGCCGGTATTGGCCGAACTGGTCGGAGGTCGACGACGGCATCGGCACGATCTTGACCGTGTTGCCGGTGGCGGCCTCGAATTTGTCGAGCTGGCTCTGCAGGAAAGCCAGTCCGTTGCCGGTGTCGCCGGATACGATCGCCAATTCGGCGGCCATCGCGGCGGATGCGCAGAAAGCCGCGCCGGCGAAAAGACCGGCACGCAGGGCTGAATGAAGCATCAAGTCCTCCCTTGAATGCGGCACTTCTCCCGAATGCCGCAATGGGGTGCGAAGCGCCCGAAACTTCCAAAGCGCTTTGAACGCTCGGATCATCCTTGAAAGCCGTGGCCCTGTCAACTGGTCAATGTAACCGTTTGCAGGACGGATCCGGGGCTCGCGCGCCCCGCTGCGGGCCGTGCTGATCCTTTGAGCAAGGTGGACAATGGGTGTAACAGTATCGCTGCAAATGGTAAGGCTCGCGCATCGGCGACGGCTGCCGGTTTGCGGGGGAACAACGAGGCGGCTTCCGATGACGACGGAAAATGATAATGAATCTTAAGGAATTGGCCGCCGAGCTGCATCTTTCGCAGACGACCGTCAGCCGCGCGCTCAACGGATATCCCGAGGTCAGCGAAAAGACGCGCGAAATCGTGCTGGCCGCTGCGCAACGTTTCGGATACCGCCCCAGTCCGGCCGCCCGTCGCCTCGCCACCGGCCGTGCCCACGCTTTGGGCGTCGTGTTCAATGCCGAGCGAAACGCATTCATGGATCCGCTTTTCGTCGAATATCTCGCCGGCGTCGCCGAGACCAGCGCCAAGGAGGGCTTCGACATCCTGATCAGTCCGTCGACGCCGCGCGACGAGATCGTCAGCTTCGGCCGCCTGGCCCGCGACGGCACGGTCGATGTGGTCATCCTGTCGGCGCCCCAGGTCACCGACGCGCGCATCGCCCTGCTCAGCGAGCTGAAATTCCCCTTCGTCGTCCATGGCCGGCCACCGGCGCCGGCCGGCATCTCCTATATCGACATCGACAATTTCGGCGCCTTCCAGCAGGCGACCAGCTTCCTCATTCAGCTCGGCCACCGCCGCATCACGCTGATCAACGGCGAGGAGCACTTCACGTTCGCGCAGGACCGTTCTCGCGGCGCCGCCATCGCCTTCGCTGCCGCCGGTTTGCCGAACGATCTGCTCGACGAGCATTTCATGTCGATGACGGCCGAAAACGCCTATCGCTGCGCCCGCCAGGCCCTGGAGAGCGACGCGCGGCCGACGGCCATCCTGTGCGGCTCCATCCTGGTGGCGCTCGGCGTGCTGCGGGCCGCCGCCGAACTCGGCCTCGAAGTGCCGCGTGACCTTTCGATCGTCGCCCACGACGACGAGATGCCCGCCTTTCCCGCCGAGCAGTTCCATCCCCAGCTGACGACCACCCGGTCTTCGATCCGCGCCGCCGGCGCCCGCGTCGCCGAGATGGCGCTGGCGCGCGTCGCCGGGCAGAAACCCGGCGCGGTGGCCGAGGTCTGGCCGGTGCAACTGATCGTCCGCGGGTCGACGGCGGCTGCCCCGGAAAAGGTCTGAGGCGAGATGCGCCTTGAAAGGTGTAACGGGGTGCAATTAGAATACAAAATCAGTAGATAATAGATATTATCAACCGCATTCGCCGCTCCGCGAAAGCAAAACGCTCCCGACGGAAAGATTTTCTCTTTTCTCCTTTTGCCGGAGTGTGCGCTTTCTTGAGAGCGCGGGGGGAGCTTGGTACCGCTTCGTCAGCATCTCCGGTCAGGGGACCGGCAGAAGAAAGCGCGACGGCCGTCGCGCACGAGGTGAGTTCAGGTGTCCCAGGATCGTCTGACCCATTTGAAGCGTCTCGAAGCGGAATCCATCCACGTCATCCGCGAAGTCGCCGCCGAATTCCGCAATCCCGTGATGCTCTATTCGATCGGCAAGGACTCGTCGGTGATGCTGCGCCTGGCGCTCAAGGCCTTCTATCCGGGCAAGCTGCCGTTCCCGCTGCTGCACGTCGACACCACCTGGAAATTCCGCGAGATGATCGCCTTCCGCGACGCGACCGTGCGGCGGGAAGGGCTCGACCTGATCGTCCACACCAACCGGGACGGCGTAGCCGCCGGCATCACGCCGTTCAGCCACGGCTCGTCGACCTATACCAACGTCATGAAGACCGAGGCGCTGAAGCAGGCGCTGACCGCCCATGGCTTCGACGCGGCCTTCGGCGGCGCCCGCCGCGACGAGGAAAAGAGCAGGGCGAAGGAGCGCGTCTTCTCCTTCCGCACCGATACCCACGCCTGGGATCCCAAGAACCAGCGTCCGGAGCTGTGGCGCCTCTACAATTCCCGCGTCCGGCCGGGCGAGAGCATTCGCGTGTTTCCGCTGTCTAACTGGACCGAACTCGACATCTGGCAATACATCCTGCTCGAGAAGATCCCCATCGTGCCGCTCTACTTCTCCGCCGAGCGGCCGGTGGTCAACCGCGGCGGCCAATGGATCATGGTCGACGACGATCGCCTGCCGCTCGAGCCGGGCGAGACGCCGGAACTGCGCCGCGTCCGCTTCCGCACGCTCGGCTGCTACCCGCTGACCGCCGCCGTCGAGAGCGACGCCGCGACCCTGCCGGAAATCGTCCGCGAGATGCTGATCGCCCGCACCTCCGAGCGCTCGGGCCGCCTGATCGATCACGACGATGCCGCCTCCATGGAAAAGAAGAAGCGGGAAGGCTATTTCTGATGACCGTCCTCGACCCGGCCGCTGCGACCGACGCTTCCACCTTTACCGACTATCTCGGGCGGCACGAGCGAAAGAGCCTCCTGCGCTTCCTTACCTGCGGTTCGGTCGACGATGGCAAGTCGACGCTGATCGGCCGCCTGCTTTACGATTCCAAGCTGCTGTTCGAGGACCAGTTGCTCAGCCTCGAGAAGGATTCGCGCAAGCACGGCACGGTCGGCGACGACATCGATCTGGCGCTGCTCGTCGACGGCCTCGAGGCCGAACGCGAGCAGGGCATTACCATCGACGTCGCCTACCGCTTCTTTTCGACCGACAAGCGCAAGTTCATCGTCGCCGACACCCCTGGCCACGAACAGTATACGCGCAACATGGCGACCGGCGCCTCCACCTCCAACCTGGCGGTGATCCTGATCGACGCGCGGCGCGGCGTGCTGACCCAGACGCGCCGCCACTCGTTCATCGTGTCGCTGGTCGGCATCCGTCACGTGGTGCTGGCGGTCAACAAGATCGACCTGGTCGACTTCTCCGAAGCCGTGTTCGGCGAGATCGTCGCCGAGTACCGCGCCTTTGCCGCCGATCTCGGCTTCGAGACGCTGACGGCCATTCCGCTCAGCGCCCGCTACGGCGACAACGTGCTCGAAAGGAGCGCCCGCCTGCCCTGGTATGCCGGCCCGACGCTGGTCGAGCATCTCGAGGACGTGATCGTCGACGACGTCGCCGCCGACAGGCCGTTTCGCCTGCCGGTGCAGTGGGTCAACCGGCCCAACCTCGATTTCCGCGGCTTCTCGGGCACCATCGCCTCCGGCATCGTGCGGCGCGGCGACGCCATCGTGGTGGCGAAATCCGGCCGCACCTCGACGGTGAAGTCCATCGTCACCTTCGACGGCGAGCTCGACGCCGCCTCGGCCGGCGAGGCGGTGACGCTGACGCTCGCCGACGAGATCGACATCTCGCGCGGCGACGTGCTGTCGGCCGCCGCCGACCGGCCGGAGGTGTCCGACCAGTTCGTCGCCCATCTGATCTGGATGGCCGACGAGCCGCTGCTGCCCGGCCGGCCCTATCTCCTCAAAATCGGCGCGCGCCAGGTGACCGCCCAGGTGACGGCGATCCGCCACAAGATCGACGTCAATACCGGCGGCGAGCTGCCGGCCAAGAGCCTCGCCCTCAACGAGGTCGGCATCGCCAACCTGTCGCTGTCCGAGCCGGTCGCCTTCGACCCCTACGCCGTCAACCGCGAGACCGGCGCCTTCATCGTCATCGACCGGCTTTCCAACCTCACCGTTGGCGCCGGCATGATCGACCATGGCCTTCGCCGGGCGGGCAACATCCATTGGCAGGCGCTCGACGTCGACAAGCGGGCGCGGGCGCTCGCCAAGGGCCAGAAGCCGGCCGTCGTCTGGTTCACCGGCCTGTCCGGCGCCGGCAAGTCGACCATCGCCAACCTGGTCGAGAAGAAGCTGACGGCGCTCGGCCGCCACGCCTATATCCTCGACGGCGACAACGTCCGCCACGGCCTCAACCGCGACCTCGGCTTTTCCGACGCCGACCGCGTCGAGAACATCCGGCGCGTCGCGGAGACGGCCAAATTGTTCGTCGACGCCGGCCTGATCGTGCTGGTGTCGTTCATCTCGCCGTTCCGCGCGGAGCGGCAACTGGCCCGCGAGCTGGTGGAGGAGGGCGAGTTCGTCGAGGTATTCGTCGACACGCCGCTCGACGTTGCCGAGGCTCGCGACCCCAAGGGCCTCTATGCCAAGGCGCGAGCCGGCGAGATTGCCCGCTTCACCGGCATTTCCTCGCCCTACGAGGCGCCGGACCGCCCCGAGATACATCTCGACACCACCTCGGCGGCCGCCGACCTGCTGGCCGAGCAGGTCGTCGCTCACCTGCAGGAGATCGGCATCGTACCGGGCGCCGACGTGACTATCTGACGCTCACCCGTGCGGGCCGGCCCGATGGAGCCGGCCCATGCGGAGCGCGAAGATGAGCGGCGGCAGCGCCAGGAGCGCGGCGGCCGCGAAGACGACGATCATCGCGAAACGCAGACCTTCCGGCGAGCGGTCGGTCGCGAAGCCGGCCAGGTTGGCGACCAGACCGAAGATTGCCGAGCCCGCCGCGTAGCCGGCCGATTGCAGCGTCGGCAGCAGCGCCGACGCCTTGTCGCGCTCGCGCTCGGGATGGCTTTCCATCACCACCTGGCAGAGGCTGCCCCAGGCGATACCCATGCCGAGGCCGATCACCAACTGGCTGAGCATGACCAATGCCAGCAGATGCTGGGCCATGGCGACGAGGCCGACAATGAGCCCGGCCACCACCACCGACGCGCCCAGCGCCACGAATGCCAGCCGTCTTGCCATGCCGTCGTAATTGGCGACCGTCACCGCGCCGCCGCTCCAGGCGACGGCCAGAATGGCGCCGATGCCGCCGGCCACCGCCGGCCCGTATCCCCAGAGATGCTGCACGGCGTAGACTAGGAACACGCCGGTCACCGCTTGGGCGAGCGGCAGGAAGAAGACCGCCCAGAGACCGAGCCCCGGCACGCTGGAAAGGCCGAAGGCGCTCCGCGGCAGGATCGACACGCGGGCGGAAAGGTCGATGCGCACGGCCGCGGTGAGGCAGAGAGCCGCCCCCGCCACCACGATGGCCGCCTGCCAGGTTTGTTCGAGCGCGACACCGGCAACCGAGATCGCCATCATGGCCAGCGCCACGAGACCGAGCCGCAGGCCGGGGAAGATGCCGGCGTCGTGGTTGCGCGCTTCCTGCGGCACCGCCAGGTGGACCAGCGTCAGGAATACGGCGACGATCGGCAGGTTGATCAGGAAGGCGGCGCGCCAGCTCACCATTTCGGTGATGACGCCGGCCAGCACCGGTCCGCCGAAGGCGGCGATGGCCCAGACGATCGCCTCGGCGCCGAACAGCTTGGCGACCAGCCGCGACGGAAAGAGCTGCGGAATCAGCGCGAAGGCAACGGCGGCAACCAGCCCTTCGCCGGCGCCCTGAACGGTGCGTCCGACCAGTACCAGCTCCATATTGGGGGACAGCGCGGCGAAGAGCGTGCCGACGGCGAACACGCCGCTCGCCGCGAACAGACAGCGCCGCGCGCCGAAGCGCGCCTTGAGGAGCGGCGCCGAGGCGCCGGCGGTGATCGAGGCGACGATATAGACGGTGAGCGTCCAGGAGATGTAGGCCTCGCCATGCAATTCGCCCACCGCCGTCGGCATCGCGGTCGATACCAGGAAGGCGTTGAAGGCGAAGATCGCGGCGGCGAGCATCAGCGTCAGGGAGGCCGCCAGATAGGACGGCGAGACGAGCTCGGACCAGCGGCCGGAGGAAGTGGAACTCATGATGAAAAGGCCGAAGCAATGCTTGAAAAGGGTGCTCCCTATAGCAGCCTTCGGCGGTCGCCGATATGGTGGACAACCGGCGATCGTTTACTTTCATCGGGAAAATCGGCTAACAGACGGAGCCGAATTCCCTCACCGATTTTCGGGAGAACTGCCGATGTCCGGGCTCAGCCGATCGTCCGACGACCTGTCGCCGCGACGCCGGAAAATTCTCTACCACGCCTGGCACCGCGGCACGCGCGAGCTGGATCTCCTGCTCGGCCGCTTCGCCGACAGCGCCATCGGCGAGCTGACGGACGCCGAGCTCGACGAGTTCGAGGCGTTGCTGGAGGTCGACGACCGGGAATTGTTCGGCTGGATTCTCGGCAGGTTGCCGGTGCCGGAGACTGCCCCGAAGGCGGTGTTCTCAAAGGTGCTCGCCTTCGCCCGCGAGCATCCAGTCGCCGGATAAGCCGCCCTCGGACAGCGGCGGAGCGGCCGTCGCGCGCCCTGCCGGCTGGGAAGCCTGCGCGGACTGGCGGTGGACGGCGACACGGTCACGGCCGTCGCTCTTGGCCTTGTAGAGCGCGGTGTCGGCCGCGCCGTGCAGCGCCTCGTAGTCCGAACCGGCCTCCGCGACGCCGGCGACCCCGCCGCTCACCGTGATGCGAAGGTCGCCGCGGGCGGTAGCCAAGTGAAAGGCCTGCGTCAACTGGCGGATACGCTCGGCAACGGCCGCCGCCGTCTCGGCGTCGGCGTCCGGCAGGAACAGCGCGAACTCTTCGCCACCGATCCGCGCAGCGATGGCACGCTGGGGCGCCGCCTTGGCGAGAATGCCGGCAAATTCAACGAGCGCCCGGTCACCCATCAGATGGCCGTGGGTATCGTTGATGTGCTTGAAGTGGTCGAGGTCGAACAGCACCAGCGCGCCGCGGCCGGGGGACGTGGCAAGCCGCGGCAGAATGTCGTCGAGAAGGCGGCGGCGGTTGGCGAGCCCCGTCAGCCCGTCGGTTTCCGCTGCGATGCGAAACCGCCGTTCCGAGCGCTGACCGACCAGGGCCAGTTGCAGCAGCCCGAAGAAGACGATGAAGCCGGTCGACCCGATCAGCGTCAGCGCTATCGGCATGCCGTCCGGAATAGTGATGGTGGTCGGATCGACCGGCGAGACCATCAGATAGACGATGCGGGCCACCAGCAGGACCTGCTGGACGACGATGACCCCCACCGTCAGCAGCAGGGCGGGCAAAGGCTCCTTCCGCCAATGCTCGACGAGATCGATGCCGACGGCCAGGAGGTAGATGAACTGGCCGGCCGAGACCACCTGCACCCTGAGGTTGATGTCGGCGAAGAGTTGCCGATCGCTGGCGAAAACCAGCCAGCAAAACCCGCCGAGCAGGGCGAGCAGGAGGTCATGCCGGCCGGTCTTGCCTATGAAGTGCCGATAGCCGAGCCAGACCAGGCCGACCGCCAGCAGCAGGAAAACGTTGCCGACGATGATGGACAGAAACGCCGAAATGTGGCCGCGCAGCCCGACCATCACCATGGAAAGCGTGGCGAGTCCGTAGGCGATACCCCAGAGAAGGACGCAGACCTCGTTCCTCACCGCCCGCCAGATCAGCAGATGGCTGGCCGAAACGCAGGCGCCGGTCACGGCCGCTGCGATCAGCAGAGACGGAACATCCAGAAACGCGCTCACGACGGGATCCTTTTCGGTATCGCCCGACGATAAATCGCCTGCCGGCAGAAGAGGGCGCCTCGCGACAACCTTTTATAGAATCATCGCTAAATAGATTACTGATTGGATACGAGAAACAATATCCTTGTTGAAGAATGCGTGAACGGCAGCCGAGCCTTCATGTCGCCACGCCGCTTCGCATAGCCTCCGCGAGGGCGCCGCCGGGGTGGCCGTACTCGGCCGCCGCCCGGATCGGCCCTGCCGGAAAATTGCTAAGCCATTGGAATTTTTTGATTTTTTGTTTTTGCGCGGGGTTTCCTTTTCACCCGGGATGTTTTAGAAGGTCACGTTTCCTCCCTGAGCAGATATCCATTCGCCATGCCCACGCCCTGGTCCAGCCTGCTGTCCGATTTTTCCGCCGTCACGGTCGCCGCCGTTCCCGACGGCGCCGAGGCGCTGGCGCTCGCCGAACTGGTGCGTTCGGAAAAACGCCGGGGGCTCGACGCCGTCTACGTCGCCCGCGACGGCCAGCGGCTGCAACAGCTCCAGCGGGCGCTCGCCTTCTTCGCGCCGGAGATCGGCGTGCTGGAATTCCCCGGCTGGGACTGTCTTCCCTACGATCGCGTGTCGCCGACGCCGGCCGTGGTCGCCCGGCGCATGACGACGCTGTCGGAGCTGGCCGCCCACGCCGGCGACAGCAGGCCCTTCGTGCTCGTCACCACCGTCAACGCGCTGGTGCAGCGCGTCGTGCCGCCGTCCCTGGTGTCCGGGCAGGTGATGGCGCTGGCGCCCGGCAACGTCGCCGACATGGGCAAGCTGACGGCCTGGCTGGAGGACGCTGGATTCTCCCGCTCGTCGACGGTGCGCGATACCGGCGAATATGCCGTGCGCGGCGGCATCCTCGATCTCTACGCGCCGGGCACGGACGCACCGGTCCGCCTCGACTTCTTCGGCGACCAGCTCGAATCGATCCGCACCTTCGACCCGGAGAGCCAGCGCTCGACCGGGCAACTGAAACGCCTGGACCTCGTGCCGATGAGCGAGGTGCAGATCACGCCGGCCTCGATCAAGCGCTTCCGGCAGGGCTATGTCGCCGCCTTCGGCGCCGCCACCTCGGGCGATCCGATGTACGAGGCGGTGAGCGAGGGGCGCCGCTACGCCGGCATCGAGCATTGGCTGCCGCTGTTCCACGAGCAGCTCGGCACGCTGTTCGATTACACGGGCGATGCGCCGGTCATGGCCGATCCGCTGGTCGACGAGGCGGTGAACGAGCGCCTCACCACCATCGTCGACCATTACGAGGCCCGACTCGACGCGTTGAAGACCGGCGGTTCCGGCGCGCCCTACAAGCCGATGCCGCCGACGACGCTCTACCTTGCCGAGAGCGAATTGCAGGGCCTCCTCGGCCGCCGCGCCGTCGCCCGCCTGACACCGTTCAACCGGCCTGAACAGTCGTCGGTGAAAGTGGTCGATTTCGGCGGCAAGACCGGCCGCTCCTTCGCCGCCGAGCGGGCGGCCGGCGATATCAATATCTTCGACGCGCTGGTCAAATACATTGCGTCGCTCGGCGCGGAAAAGCGCAAGGTGATCCTCGCCTGCTGGTCGGAAGGCTCGCGCGATCGTCTCGCCCAGGTGATCCGCGACCACGGCGGCCAGGCGACCGAACTCGCGCCTCACCTCGACCATGCGCTGAAGGCGCCGCCCGGCGTGCTGCCGCTCGCCATCCTGGGCATCGAGACCGGCTTCGAAGTGCCCGGTTTCGTGGTGATCGCCGAGCAGGACGTCCTGGGCGACCGGCTGGTGCGCGGCGCCAAGAGCCGCAAGAAGGCCGAGAACTTCATCAAGGAGGCGACCAGCCTCGCCGAAGGCGACCTCGTGGTCCATGTCGATCACGGCATCGGCCGCTTCGTCGGCCTGAAGACCATCGAGGCGGCCGGCGCGCCGCACGACTGCCTGGAGATCGTCTACGCCGGCGGCGACAAGCTGTTCCTGCCGGTCGAGAATATCGAGCTCCTGAGCCGCTACGGCTCCGACGATGCCGAGGCGCAGCTCGACAAGCTGGGCGGCGGCGCCTGGCAGGCGCGCAAGGCGAGGCTGAAGAAGCGCATCCGCGAGATCGCCGACGAGCTGATCAAGACGGCCGCCGCCCGCCTGCTCAGGACGGCGCCGGTGCTGTCGCCGCCCGAAGGCCTCTATGACGATTTCGCCGCCCGCTTTCCCTATGACGAGACCGAGGACCAGCTCAACGCCATCGAGGCGGTGGCCGGCGATCTCGCCTCCGGCCGGCCGATGGACCGCCTGGTCTGCGGCGACGTCGGCTTCGGCAAGACGGAAGTGGCGCTGCGCGCCGCCTTCCTCGCCGCCATGAGCGGCAAGCAGGTGGCGGTCGTCGTGCCGACGACGCTGCTGTCGCGCCAGCATTTCCGCACCTTCCACGAGCGCTTCAAGGGCCTGCCGATCAAGGTGCGCCAGGCCTCGCGCCTCGTGCCGTCGAAGGATCTCGCCGCCACCAGGGCGGGCATAGCCGACGGCACCGTCGACGTCGTGGTCGGCACGCACGCGCTGCTCGCCAAGGGTATCGAGTTCAAGGACCTCGGCCTGTTGATCATCGACGAGGAGCAGCACTTCGGCGTCAAGCACAAGGAGCGGCTGAAGGAGCTGAAGTCCGACGTGCACGTGCTGACGCTCAGCGCCACGCCGATCCCGCGCACGCTGCAACTGGCGCTGACCGGCGTCCGCGAGCTGTCGCTGATCGCCACGCCGCCGGTCGATCGCCTCGCCGTCCGCACCTTCGTCACCCCCTTCGACCCGCTGATCGTCCGCGAGGCGATCCTCAGGGAGAAATACCGGGGAGGGCAGGTGTTCTACGTCTGCCCGCGCGTCGCCGATCTCGCCAGCCAGCGGGAGTTCCTGGAAAAGCACGTGCCGGAAGTGAAGGTGGCCGTCGCCCACGGCCAGATGGCGGCGACGCAGCTCGAGGACATCATGAACGCCTTCTACGAAGGCCAGTACGACGTGCTGCTGTCGACCACCATCGTCGAATCCGGCCTCGACATACCCACAGCCAATACGCTGATCATCTACCGTGCCGACATGTTCGGCCTCGCCCAGCTCTACCAGCTCAAGGGCCGCGTCGGCCGTTCCAAGACGCGCGCCTACGCCATCTTCACGACACCGCCGGAGAACCGGATCAACGTGGTGGCCGAGCGCCGGCTCAAGGTGTTGCAGTCGCTCGACACGCTCGGCGCCGGCTTCCAGCTGGCGAGCCACGACCTCGACCTGCGCGGCGCCGGCAACCTCCTCGGCGAGGAGCAGTCCGGCCATATCCGCGAGGTCGGCTACGAGCTCTATCAGCAGATGCTGGAAGAGGCGGTCGCCCAGCTCAAGGCCGGCATCGTCGACGAGGTCGCCGAGGACCAGTGGTCGCCGCAGATCACGCTGGGCACGCCGGTGATGATCCCCGACCACTACGTGCCGGACCTGCAACTGCGCCTCGGCCTCTACCGGCGTCTCGCCGAACTCGAAGACGGCGGCTCGATCGACGCCTTCGGCGCCGAGATGATCGATCGCTTCGGCCCGCTGCCGGAGGAGGTCGAGCATCTCCTGAAGACCATCACCATCAAGAGCCTGTGCCGCAAGGCCAATATCGAGAAGATCGACGCCGGGCCGAAGGGGCTCGTCCTGTCCTTCCGCGACGGCAAGTTCGAAAACCCGGCCGCGCTGGTCCGTTACATCGGCGAGCAGGGATCGCTCGCCAAGATCCGGCCGGACCAGAAGATCGTGCTGACGCGCGACTGGCCGGAGGCCGAACAGCGCCTGAAGGGCACGGCGGCGGTGCTCCTGAAGCTGGTCCGTATGGTCGAGGACGCCAAATCCGGCGCCTCGACGGCGCTCGCGCCCATCGAACCGCAGAAACTGAAGCTCAAGCCGACGCCGCCGCCTCCGCCGCCGGCACCGGTGCCCAAGGGACGCTACCCGTCGCTGACGTCGCTCAAGGGAAAAAGCCGGCGCTGAATCGGCCGAAGGCCGGAATTCTTGGCTTCGTGCCCTGAATTCTACACGTTTCTGACACAATCGAGTATTGAAGTAGCTATTCTTGAGGAGAGGTGACCCCGCGGTTGGAAAGCGTGGAGGTCGTCATGAGCGAATTGATCAACGTTTCAACGTTGTTGCTGGTGGGCGTGCTCGGCGGGATGACGGCCGGCACGGCCTTCGGCTTTATCTGGCTGACCGAGCGACGCAACCCCGCCTTGGGCGTATGGGCCGCCTCGTTGTGGCTCGGCGCCGCCGCCTGCGCTTTCTACATGTTGCGTCCCGTGGTGCCGGACTGGACGTCGGTGCTGTTCGGCAACGCCGTGCTGGCTTTCGCCTATGGCCTGATCTGGCTCGGCTTCCGGCTTTTTGAGGGCTGCCGGCCGGTTGTTTGGAAGGCGGCGATCGGCGCGGTCGCCTGGCTGCCGTTCGTCGCCATTCCCCTGCTGCGCGACGAGCCGGCCTTGCACGCGGCACTGGCGGCGCTGGTGATGTCGCTTTATTCGCTGGCCATCGCCTGGAGACTGGTCCAACGCCGCCGGATCGAGCCGCTGCCGGCTCGGTTGCCGACCGCCGTGCTGTTCGCCGCCCACGGCACGCTCTATGCGTTCCGCGTGCCGTTGCTGCTGCTCCTGCCCGATCTCGGCTTAGGCGCCACCTTCGACCAGTCGCCGCTGTTCATTGCCGGCGTGTTCGAGGCGCTGCTGTTCACGCTGTTCCTGGTCGTCGCCATGCTGACGCTGATCGCCCAGCGCGACGCTCACTTTCATCGCAAGGCCGCCAATATCGACGCGCTGACCAGCCTGCCCAACCGGGCGGCCTTCTTTCGCGCCGCCGAGGCGCTGCTGCAGGGCGGCGGCGGGCGCGGCGTGCTGATGGTATTCGACCTCGACCATTTCCACTTCGTCAACGACCGGTTCGGCCGCGAGGAGGGTGACCGGGCGCTACGAGCCTTCGCCCAGGTGCTGCATCGCGAGGTGCGGCCGCCCGACATCGTCGCGCGGGTCGGCGACGAGGAGTTCGCGCTGTTCATGCCGTCGATCCGGCTCGACGTCGGCCTGTCGATTGCCGAATATCTTTGCCGCCGGACCGAGGAGTTGAAGCTCATGACCGACGGCGGCGAGCGTATTCCGCTCACCACCAGCGCCGGCGTGGCGGCCGTCGCCGATGTCGGCCCCGACATCGGGGCGCTGATGGCCGCCGCCGGCGCGGCGCTGGCCGAGGCCAAGCGCATCGGCCGCAACCGCTGCCGCGCCTATCGCGTCGCGTCGAAGCTGCACGACCGGTTGGTGGACGATTGGCTCAAGACCGGCTGAAACATTTCCGTTTTCAGGCGGCGGCGGTCGCTTTCGGCCGGACCGCCATCGTGCCGAGCAGCAACGCGACGTAAATCGCGATGGCGGCGATGGTCAGCCATGCCGGGAAGTACAGCTTCTCGGTCGCCTCCATGGCGTCGAAGGCGATGCGCAGACCGATCGCCGCCTGCAACAGCGCCGCCGGCAGATAAAGCACGGCCACGTAGCGGACCGGCGCTCCGGTGACGGCCGGCAGGATGATCGGCGCGTGGGCGAAGACCATCGACAGGATGAAGCCGACGGCGATGGCGTGAATGGCCGCGTCGTGGCCGTAGACGGTTTCGCCCGGCGGCAGCAGCGCGAGGCTTGCGGCGGCGACGATCAGCCAGCCGTAGCCGCAGATCAGCAGCAGGGCGGAGAAGCGGGCAAACCCGCGCGTGCGGACGGTGCGCAGCGCGATGTCTTCCCTGAGCAGCCACAGCGCGATGCCGGCGAGCGACAGGGACAACAGCGCCGAGCCCTGCCATGGCTGCCCGAGCCCGAGCGCCAGAGCGAAAAGGCCGACCAGAACGACCAGCAGGACGCGGGCGGCCAACGTCGGCCTCAGCAGCCGCGATAGCTCGATCCGTTCGGCGACGACGGTCAGGATCAGGAAGCCGAGCCAGACATAGCCGACCTCCGGCAAGCTTTGGCCGGATATCCAGAAAATTGTGCCGAGCGGCCACAGCGCGGCGGCGATCGTCATCAATCCGGTGAACAATGTCGGCAGCTTCCAGGCGGCCAGAGCCGTGAGCGCCGTAAGTCCGAGACCGGCGACGAGGAACAGCGGCGCGGTCGCCTCGGCATAGCCGCAAAGCAGGAGAACGGCGCCCGCCGCCGACACCGCCGGCACCAGAAGCGCTACGAGGCGGCCATCCGCCACCGCCCGTTCGAGCGAGATCAGCGTGCCGAAAAAGCCCGAGGCCATGATCGCCCCGTGCATGTCCGCCGTGTCGCCGACCGGCGCGACCACGCCCAGGCGGGCGAGGCCGCCGGTGAGGCCGGCCACCAGCGATGCCGCCGCGGTCACGGCAAGGGCGATGCGGAGAAACGGGGTGAGCTTCATGGTGCAATCCGGAAGGGTGGAGACGGCGGCCAGGCGAATGGATTCTGAACGCGACTGTCCTCAGCGTCCGAACAGGCCGGCGGCGAACTTCGAAACGGCCGCCTCGAAGCGCGACGGCTGCCGCTCGAAACGCGAGCGGACGGCGGGATCGGCGAGCTCCGGCGACCAGACGGCCGATTTGTCGATGGCGACGGTCACCGTCCACCCCGCTCCGGCGGCACTCTCCACCGCGGCGCGGGCGTTCTCGCCGATCAGGCCGCCGAGCGGGCAGGTCGGCGTCGTCATCATCAGCTCGACATGGACCGTCCGGTCCTCGATGTCGAGGCGGCGGACGAGGCCCAGCGAGACGATGTCGATGCCGAGTTCGGGATCGTCGACGGTGGCGAGGGCGGCAAGGATCTGCTGTCTCATGGCCTCATCTCCGGGTCAGCCGGATGCGCCAGATGTCCGGCCCCTGTTCGAGATAGTCCCAGCCGAAGCCGACCAGGGTCCGTTCCTCGAAATGCTGGCGCAGCGGCACCGGGTCGAAACTGTTGACGATTTCCAGCGCCTGGCCGGGCTCCAGGGCGTCGAAGCTCTCGATGATGGTGGCGCGACGCAGCTCGCACGGCAGGCGGCGCACATCGAGTACGCTCAGGGGGGCGGTCGTATCAAGGGGCATCGGTGGGCTCTCCGTTATTCGATAGGCGAAACCTATCCGTCCCGCTTCGCGCTCTCGTTGTTGTGCCGCAAACTCCGGTAATGGAAACGCCGGCGGCGCCCCGAAGGGCGCCGCCAGTCTCATTCTCGAACGCCAGGCGGAGAACCGCCGCCTCAGAGGATCGAGCGGTAGAGCGTCTCGATTTCCGGAATGTTGGTGTCGCGCGGGTTGCCGCCGGTGCAGACGTCGGCGAACGCCGCCTGGGCGAGCGCCGGAATGTCCTCGGCCTTGACGCCGACTTCCGACAGCTTGGCGGGAATGCCGACATCGGTGGAGAGCTTCTGCACGGCCGTCACCGCCGCCTTGCGCGCCTCGGCGATCGGCATGGCCTCGGTGCCCGGAACGCCCAGCGCCGCGGCGATGTGCCGGTACTTCTCGCCGGTGAAGTCGGCGTTGTAGGCCATCAGCGTCGGCAGCAGCACCGCGTTGGCGACGCCGTGCGGCGTGTTGTAGAAGGCGCCGAGCGGGTGGGCCATGCCGTGCACCAGGCCGAGGCCGACGTTGGAGAAGCCCATGCCGGCCACATACTGGCCGAGCGCCATCTCCTCGACGCCCTTGGCATCGCCGGCGCAGGAGGCGCGCAGCGAGCGGCCGATGATCTCGATCGCCTTGATGTGCAGCGCGTCGGTCAGCTCCCAGGCGCCCTTGGTGATGTAGCCCTCGATGGCGTGGGTCAGCGCGTCCATGCCGGTGGCCGCCTTGAGCGGCGTCGGCATGGTGGCCATCAACTCGCTGTCGATGATGGCGACCAGCGGAATGTCGTGCGGGTCGACGCAGACGAACTTGCGGCGCTTCTCCTCGTCGGTGATCACGTAGTTGATGGTCACCTCGGCGGCGGTGCCGGCGGTGGTGGCCAGCGCGATGATCGGCACCGACGGCTTCTTGGTCGGCGCGACGCCCTCGAGGCTGCGCACGTCGGAAAATTCCGGATTGCTGGTGATGATGCCGATCGCCTTGGCGGTGTCCTGCGGCGAGCCGCCGCCGATGGCCACGAGATAGTCGGCCTTGGCGGCGGCGAAGGCGGCGACGCCGTCCTTGACGACGCCGATGGTCGGGTTGGGCATCACCTTGTCGAACAGCTCGTAAGGCAGGCCGGCGGCGTCGAGCAGGCTCGTCACCTTGGCGACCGTGCCGGCTTTGACCAGCACGGCGTCGGTCACCACCAGCGCCTTCTTGTAGCCGCGGCGCTGCACCTCGCCCACCAGCTCGGCACGGGCGCCGGCGCCGAAATAGGACGTCTCGTTGAGAATCATGCGATGGGACATGCTCTGTTCCTCCTGAGGCCGGTTTCTCCCGGCATGTCGATGGTCGCGGCGCACGCGGCCGGGCACCTTGCCGGGATCGGGACCCGACGCACGGAGTGCGCGCGATCATCGCGGAAATCGTTTCCCGACACGAAAAGCCGCCCGAGGGCTGAACCATATTGAAAATTATTGGCTCGCAAGGTCGCTCACAACCTCGCACGAACCCCTATTTTTTGACTGAAGATGATCGATTTTGACAATTTTGCAGGAAAGCTGACCGTCAGCAGAAGGCCTACGAAGCCCGGCCAGGCCTGCGTTGTAAAGTCTTGCGAATAGGTCCCGGCCGGCAGGTCTTTTTCAGTCGAGCGCCTGGCGGCGGGTTTCCGCGTCGATCCGCGACGCCGCCGCCGCGGCGAGGACCAGCAGCACGGCGAACAGCGCCACCGCCGCCCCGAAGCTCCAGGCGATCAACAGCGACAGCAGCGACGGCGCCAGAAGACCGCCGAGCCGGGCCATGGCGCCGGCGGCGCCCATGCCGCTCGCCCGCGCCGCCGTCGGATAGAGTTCCGGCGTGTAGGCGTAAAGCGCGCCCCAGGTGCCGAGCAAGGCAAAGCTCATCAGCAGGATGGCCGTCGCCACCAGCGCCGCGTTGCCGGCAACAACGAACAGCGCGCAGCCGGCCGCCGACAGCAGCAGGAAGCCGATCAGCGTCGGCCTGCGGCCGATCCGCTCGACGCCCCAGGCGGCCAGCGCGTAGCCGGGAAGCTGGGCCAGCGCCACGATGACCAGGAAGCCATAGCCGCGCACGAAGCCGAATCCCTCGCCGGCGAGGCGGGCCGGCATCCAGGTGAAGATGCCATAGTAACTAAGCGATACCAGGAACCAGACGGCCAGCATCAGCAGCGTCCGGCTTCTCAATGCCGGCGACAGCAGGCGGACGGCCTGCGGCGCCGCGCCCGCCGCGAGCGGCTCGGAAAGCGGCGCCTTGCCGTTGGCCACCAGCACGCGATCGATGACGGCGCGCGCCTCGTCGCCTTGGCCCTTGCGCAACAGATAGAGCGGCGACTCCGGCACCATCAGGCGCAGCCAGAAGCCGATCAGCGCCGGAATGGCGGTGACCAGGAATATGACGCGCCAGGCATCGGCAATCCCGGCAGAAGCCGCCGCCCAGGCGGCGAGCGCCACGACGACCGTGCCGACCGCCCAGAAGGCTTCCAGCATGACCAGCCAGCGTCCGCGCCGGTCCGACGGCAGAAACTCGGCCATCATGGCATAGTCGACCGGCAGCGTGCCGCCGACGGCGACGCCGGTGAAAAAGCGGGCGACGAGCAGCAGCCCGAAGTTCGGCGCGAACACCGAGGCGAGGCCGAACACGCCGTCGCACGCCACGGTGACCAGCAGCACCCGCCGGCGGCCGATGCGATCGGCGATCCGGCCGAACAGCGCCGCACCGATCATCATGCCGAAGAAGAACAGGGTGCCGGTCTGCAGCGCTTCCGGCACCGTCAGACCGAAGCTTGCGGCGATCGACGGGGCCGTGAAGCCGACGGCCAGTACCTGCATGGCATCCGCCGCCCAGACCAGGCCGAATATGCCGAGAAGCCGCCGCTGAAACGGGCCGATGCCGGCATGGTCGAGGGCAGTGTCAATGGCGACCGGCATGAAGGCACCTCGAGTCGGAGACTGATGCGCTCTTTCTTAGACCAAAGTCGCAAGCGAGAAAACCGCGCCGGATTCTCAGCTTTTGCCGCACCGGTGATTGCCGTTCACCCGCCTGGAAGCGAACGCGACTTCGTGATCGCCCCGAGGGTGACTAATACTAAAGTCGTATGCTATAATCTCGCCCAAGATAAACGACGACAGAGGCAAGAAGGGATCATGAGCGATTTGTCACAGGACACCGTCAAGTGTCCGTTCATCCGGTGCCGTCACCCGGTACCGCGCGCCTGGAGCGAGGGATGCGCTTCGAGCTGCTTCCTGCTTCGCAGGGAGCGCCGACGGATTACTGTCCGTCACACTTACGACTTCTAAGGAGGGCGCGTCCCTCCTTTTTTATTGGATCGCCGAAGCCTGCCGAAGAGATTGGTGAGCGCGATGGGACTCGAACCCATGACCCCATGATTAAAAGTTTTGCCAAGGGCCATTTCATGGGCAAACAGATCATATCACCGAACAACACATAACCAATTGAAAAATGTAGCCATATAGGAGTATGTTGGAGCGTGTTGCTAACGCGGGGTAACGGCCTAAGACAGACCGATTCTGTTACCCCTGCGTTACCCCGCTCGACCACATGATCTCCACAGGGCGACCCCATGACCTCTGTTATGATGACGGCGAAGTGGCTTCTGGGGCTCGAACGCAAAGAGCCGCCCGACGCGCGCGAGGAGTTCGCCGACGCAGGCGTGAAGGGCCTCTATCTTGTCCGACAACCGTCCGGCGCGATGTCATGGGCCGCCCGCTACCGTCATGCCGGCAAGCCGCGCAAGCTCACTCTGGGTCCGTATCCGCTGCTAGGGCTCGCCGAAGCGCGCCAGAAGGCCACCGAGGCGCTTCGGGCGGCTTCTGAGGGAAGCGACCCGGCTGGCGAGAAGGCCGCTCAGCGGGCCGCCGTGAGGGCAGGTGAGCCAGTCGTCGACCGCGACCAGTTCGCTACCGTCGTCGGCGAGTTCCTGAAGCGCGAGATCAGGCCGAAGAATCGATCGCACGATCTGGTGGAAGCCATCTTTAAAAACCACGTCACGCCGAAGTGGGGCGACCGAAAGATCCAGTCGATCACGCGGCGCGACGTCATCGAAGTGACTGATGGCCTCGTGGACAAGGGGCAACCATACGCGGCCAACCGCACCTTTGCCCACGTGCGGCGCTTGTTCAACTGGGCGATCAGTCGCGGCATCGTGAACGCCTCTCCATGCGCTGGGATGAAGCTTCCCGGTGCCGAGCAAGCGCGCGATCGGGTGCTATCGGATGCCGAGATCAGGCTTTTCTGGCTTGCGAGTGAAGAGCTTGAGGAGCCGTTTCGGGGCTTCTTTCGGGTTCTTTTGCTCACTGGTCAGAGGCGGGATGAGGTTGCCGGCATGAGGGCAAGCGAGGTTGATGGCGCGGCGTGGATGGTCCCTGGCGATCGCACGAAGAACGCCCGCGCTAACCTCGTCCCGATCAGCTCGGAAACGCAGGCTGTCCTGGATGTGGTCCCCCGGATCGCAGGTTCCGCCGGCTATCTCTTCACGACCACCGGCCGGACACCGATCAGCGGCTTCAGCCGCGTGAAGGCGCGCCTAGACGCGCTCATGCTCGCCCGGGCGAGGAAGGAAACCGCTGATGACGATGCTGAGGAGGTGAAGTTGCCGGAATGGCGCATTCACGACCTTCGCCGAACGGCAGCAACCGGGATGGCTCGCCTTCGTGTCGCGCCCCACGTTATCGAGGCGGTTCTCAACCACAAGAGCGGCCGGATTTCCGGCATCGCTAGCGTTTACAACCGTTTCGAATACGAGGAAGAAAAGCGGTCGGCGCTTGCGGCTTGGGGGCGCTTTGTGCTGGCGCTCACAAAGGAAGGGGAGACGTCGAACGTCGTCGAGCTCCGGGCCTCACCATGACAGACCAAGCCGCGTTCAGCCGTCGCCTGAGTGAAGGCTATACTGACAATGAATGGTCGGTGATCGCCGCAATCATCGGGGACCGAATGCCGCCCGACGTGGAGGCTGTTCGCGTTTGGATGCAGGCCGCGTGTTTCTCGGTCCTGGTATATGAGGTAATCAACGAGCAACGCGACCGATCAGCCGAGGAGAAAAATTATAGAGATGTCGCAACGGCGTCCGCTTATCTACTGGATCTGATTAAGGCACAGCCAGAATTCTGGCGCATTGCTATGGAGATCAGAACTGCCGAGGAAGGCGCCTCGGATCGTCTCATTGAGGGGCTGGAGCAGCTTGCAGATGTCGCGGCGAAGAATGCCGCGATCGTGCGCAAACGCGGTCGCCCGGTTCGGGTCGCCCGGCGGATGATCTGGAGCCAGCTGATTGAATTCTGGCGCGATGATCTTGGCTTGCCAGTTACGCGGTCGATTGATCCGATCACGGGCGCCGTGACCGGCCGGCTTGAAAACTTTTTGGTTGCGGCATTGGCCCCGGCGTGTCCGGCTGATCCGCCGACGCTTCAGGCGGCGAGTGATTTCGTCAGGAAGTACCGCGCGACGAATGGGCAAATATTCGGCCGAACGTAAAACATATTCCCCATTTTCTCAGGTCCATATTTGTTGGGCAGCATCACCTCATAGGAAAACATGAGGTGACTTTCATGCAAACTGAAGGCGAATTGATCAGCGCTCAAGACGTGTGCCGCCGCTATGGCATCGTCGACATGACGCTCTACCGCTGGCTCAAGGATGCCAACATGGATTTCCCACGCCCGGTTGTCTTGCGCCGCCGGAGGTACTTCTACGCTTCAGAGGTACAAGCTTGGGAACGCGCTCGGGCGGGGAGGGTGGTGCAATGAACGACAAGGTTCTCACCTTTGCCGACCTCAAGGCAGTCTTGCACTTGGCGCTTTTGCTGAAGGACGACGCGAGCGATGACGAGGGCAATGCGATACTCGCTGCGGATCGGCACGGATCTATGGCTGATCCTCGTGATCTGATCGAAGCTGCTGAATTGCTCATCACTCTTCTGGATGGGAGGGCGGCGTCATGATCGATAATTCGCTCGTCGCGGTTTCGTTTGAAGTAGTCCGCGCGTTTGGTCTTGAAAAATGCGTGAACAAAACGGCAGAATTGATAGCCAAAACCGTGATGGAGTCGGGTTTAGTCAATCTTGAGGCAACGACTGATCTTTTCGTCGAGAATCTGTCGGCTGCGGCCGGTGATGGATTGATGGAATGGTTCCCCGAAATCACTGATGACGAGGAGATAAAATACTTCCGCCTTGCTTTTTGGACGTCTATTCGAACGACAGCGATTGCGAAGTTGCATCAGGGAGGCACGGCGTGAAGATCGATCCCCGCACCTCAGAGGCGATGCGCCTCGCCTCGATTGCCGCCGACGTGGAAGAGAGGTTCCGCACTGCCATCGCCAGCGGTCGGTATTCGCGAAGCGCGATTGACCGGCTGGAGCGGCAGGTTTGGGCCGCCAAGTCCGCCGCTGAAGACGCCCGCCTGGCTCTCGGTGGCCGGAAGGGGTGACGTCGGTGAAGCTCCGCGGGCGGTTCAGTACTATCCATCGTCGCAATGGCTGGCCAGAGGAGTTTGCTCTGGCCAGCCAGCGCTTCGGCGAGGACTGGCGCGCAGCTCGTGAGGACGACGCGGCGGCCATACTGGCTGTCGAGTTCATTGAGCGCCAGTGCCATGAAGAGGATTTTGAGTATTTCGTTCTCTGGGCGGTTCACGGCGTCAGTTTCTCCGAGATGCACAAGCGCGGATGGGGCTCAACGGCGGCTATTTCTGCGGCCGTGTTCCGAGCGGCCGAAGCGGCGCATGCCATATATTCTGGAAACGAAAAGAAAGAGCCTTCAAGATTTCAAATCGAGGCGACGAAGCTGCTGCGTGAGCTGACAAGAGACTAAAGACAGTCACAAATTATAAGGGATGATTCGCCATGACCGCGATGGTAATGCTTCGCGAGCGGAGATTTGTACGCTCAAATGGGCGTGCGCTTGACATAGACTCAAACGTCAGGCATGAAATGACTAATGGTCATAAATGTGACCGACGGGCCGCAGCGTTCAGACGCACGCGGCTTTTTTCATGCTCTCATCCTGAGATATTGCCCATGACGCCCGCGAATCTTATTCGTGCCGCGGCCTCTGTGCTGCCATGCGACAAGCACACACAGACTGTCGCGTGGGTCGAGATCGGCCGCGCCGGTCTGCGGAGCATCCGGGCGAAGGGCAAGAACCAATCCCCCCTTACTGCCCGCGAGTTTGGCGCCTTTGTTCTTGGTCGCCTCGTCAGCGACAGCCGGCCCGACGTCCGCCGCCTTGCGCCCTTGGCTGCCGGCTTGCGGTGCGTATCGCCGTGGGTGGTTTCTGCCGGTTCGGACGGGCTGGCGACGGTTACCGGCGTGCCGATGTGGTGGCGCTCCATGGCGGCCCTGCCGGTCGGCCATAGTGCGCTTGATCTGCTCAGCGCCATCGCTGATGACGCCATGCACAACCGGTTCGATGCCGGTGCGGCTTGGCTGCGCCACATCGTGCTGAGCTTCTCGACGCCAGCGATAGCGATTAATCTTTCCGTGACCGACGAAGCGCGGCAGGTGCTCGAGGCCGGCGGAACGCTTGCCGAGGCCGTCGCGCCGTTCATCGGGCTGAGGGCGCACTATCAGGTTGAGCCGGCACGGCTCCATCCGGATATCAAATCGGCGGTGGTCGCATCCATGCGTGCAGTGCCGATTTCGTCGCGGATCGGCACAGCGCGGACGATCGACCTTTCCGTGTTCGTTGAGTTGATGGAGGAGATGCATCATGGATGATGACCTCCCCTTCACGGGCGTTGTGTATCACGAACACGAGGCCGAGGAAGCCGGGCGCCATCACGCGCGGTCTATCGCCGCGAAACACGGTCCCGTCTATCTCGTCGAGCATCTGAAAACGAACCGGGAGAGCCTGCGACGATTCCTTCGCGTCCTCGTCGGTTCGCCCGCGATGGACGACGGCGCCGGTCGTAAGTTCGTAGCAAAGCTCACCAATATTGCGTGGCGTGCGTTTGTCGACGAAGCGACCATCATCGCCGCCAACACAGCCGATCCGGCCCGGCCGGCAAACTGATAAGAAAAAGGCCGCTCCGGCGCCAACCGGAACGGCCTGAAGACATGAACCCATCCCCACATCACCGAGGATGTGCAGAATATGCCTCATGGTGTTCAGAAAGTCAAACGTGCTCATGTTTTGTCGCCGCGCCGGGGGCGTGCTCTACGGCGCCGCGGAGAAATCGAGCGCCTGATAGCCTTCCGTGCTGAGTTTGGGTTGCCTTGGCCCGATTTGCAGGGCTTGTCCGACGTTTGGTGCAACAGCCTGTTCGTAGCGATAGGAATGGCGCCAGACCTCCCTATGATGCAGCAATCCGGAATCGTAGGCATCGTCGGCGAGAGGACCGCACTTAGCTCCTGCCACCGGCTGGAAGAGTTTCTAGAGCGGGTCGGCGGGCGATATCAGCCGCTGACCGGCCCCAACGCTGGAAAGCTGCTCCATCTAACAGCGGAAGAGCGCTGGGCTTGCTCGATTACCACCATGATGGCGATCGACGAGACCAAGGCGGAACGACTTGCGGCCGTCGCGGAAGACCGACGCCAGCGCGACCGGGAGCGCAAACGACGGGAGCGGGCCGGTACGGTCAAGAAGCAACGGACCATTTATGAGGCTGGAAGCATCAGCCGGGCAAAACCATGGGAAGCACTCGGCATGTCACGGGCGTCTTGGTATCGGGCTGGCAAGCCTGAACCGACTGTTGCGGAACACCGTGAGACAAGTATGTCCGCGCTCAGTATATAATATATGGGAGTGGACACACTTGTCTCACGGTGTTCCAAGGCTGAAACGCCTTTCCAGCTAAGCACTTGAGAGCCTATAGGCTCTTTCAATCATCAAATCACAAATCCGGTCCCGAAAGGATCTCGACGCGGAACGTCGAGCGAACCCGCTCAACGGCCCGCAGGGCCACTGAGGCGGCGCCGCGCGCCGCTCACGAAGAAGGATTTCGCATCATGGCTGCACGCGTCGGAGGGCTGTTCCTCGAACTAAACGCCGATGCTAGTGGTCTCGCCGCAGGCTTAGGCGCGGTTGATATGAAGATCGCTGCGTACGAGCAGAAAATGAAGCGGGCGGCGACCACGTCCGATGTTGCGTGGACTGCTTCGTTCGGCCGTATCGCTGCATCGGCTAGCATGGCGGCGGCTCGGATCGCCGCGTTTGGCGTTCCCGCTGTAACAGCCGGCCTTGCCGGCGCCGCTGCCGCCGCTCAGGCCTTTGCGCGCTCGCTGGCTGAAGTCGGCGACAAGGCGAAGATGTCAGGCCTGTCAAACCGTGCGTTTCAGGAACTCGCCTACGTCGCCAAGGTCAACCGCATCGAGGTCGACGCGCTCGCCGACGGCATGAAAGAGCTATCGCTCCGCGCCGATGAGTGGATCAAGACCGGTGGCGGCTCGGCAGCCGAGTCATTTCAGCGCCTTGGCTTCACCGCGTCCGACTTGGCTGAACGCCTCAAAGACCCATCGGCGCTCCTGATAGAAATCACCGGCCGCGTCCAGCAGCTCGACAAAGCGGCGCAGATCCGCATCTTCGACGAGTTGTTCGGCGGCCAAGGCGGCGAACGGTTCGTTCAGCTCATCTCCCAAGGCGCCGATGGCCTCCGGCGTACGGTGGCCGAAGCGCATGCGGTCGGCGCGGTTCTCTCCGACGAGGTGCTTGCCAAGGCCGATGAGATCGACCGGAAATTTACAGCGATCACCACCACCATCGGAATGGGCATGAAAGGCGCGATCGTCGAAGCCGTCAGCGCGGTTGATGATCTGATTGAGAGCCTCAAAAGCGTCGACGAACAGGGCACGAACCGTCTTCAAGATCGCCTCGCCGGCATCGGTGCTGAGCGGGTCGATATCGAGAACAAGATCCTCGCCTTGAAGGCGGAGGACCGGGAAGGCATTGGCGGCGCGTGGGGGGCGGATAACAGCGCGATCATTTCGACGCTGGAAGACCAGATGAAAGCCCTTGCCGAGGAGGAGTCTCGCATCCTCGGTGTGCTCGAAAAGCGCCGGAACACGACGAGCACGCCCGCCAGCGCAGCACTTGAGCCGATCCTCGTTCCATCGACCAGCGCAGTTGCCGTCACGCCGCCAACTCCAGTTCCCGATCCCCGCAAAAGCCTCGGCTATGTCTCCGCCTATGACGAGGTGATGAAAAAGGCTCGCGAGGCGTCTGCTCAGCTCGAAATGGAGCGCCAGGCACTACGGCTCACGACGGTCGAAGCGGATGCGCTACGCCGCGCCTTCGAACTGCTCAATCAGGTGCAGTCACAGAACGGCGAGGTCACGCCGCAGCAGCGCCAGGCCATAATCAAGCTCGCCTCGGATCAGGCCATTCTCGCCGATGAGATCGACCGGGCGAAGATGAAGACGGACGATTTCGCCAAGTCGGCGCAGGAAGGATTCGAGCGCGTTGCCTCGTCGATCGGCTCTGCCTTGGCGCGGACCAAGGATTGGCAGTCCGTGCTCTCCGAAGTGATCATGCTGCTAGTCGATCTGGCGGCCAAGTGGATCGGTCCTAAGATCGCATCGGCGCTTGGCGTCGCCAACCAGACCACCGCCACCACCGAGTCCGTTGCCGCGACGGTGTCAAAGACGCTCGCCGGTTCGGTGGCGAACGACAACGTGTCGACGGCGGCAGCGAGCAGCGTTGCCAATCTGGCGGCCTATCGCGAGGCTATCGGCTCGATTGAGAGCAGCGGCAATTATTCCGCCCTTGGTCAGGTTCTCTCCAGCGGCGATCGCGCCTATGGCAAGTATCAGGTCATGGGCAACAACATCGGCCCTTGGACGCAGAGCGCCGTCGGCTACCAGATGACGCCGCAGCAGTTCCTGAATTCGCCATGGGCTCAGGATGCCGTGTTCAATCAGCAGTTCGGGAATTCGCTTGCCCGCTACGGCAACGCCAACGACGCGGCGAGTGTTTGGTTCACCGGCCGGCCCATGGCCACTGGTTCCAGCGCTGTGGATGCGCTCGGGACTTCCGGCTCCCAGTATGTGACCAACTTCAACTCTGCGCTGGAGAAGACGACGGGCTCGCTGGGCAACATGAATAGCACCGTCAGCGAAGCGGTGGGCTTGATCGGCAAACCGGCGAACAACGCGACGTGGCTTGGTGGCAGTTCCACGGCGAGCGTGGCTCAGTCTGCATCCAGCGGCCCCCTGGATCTTGGCCAGTTCACCGGTGGCGGGACATCAGGCGGCTTCCTGACCAGCA
>NZ_NQVN01000031.1 GCF_002770725.1 Pleomorphomonas carboxyditropha
TCAGTCCAACCACGTCAGCCTTGCCTATGTCGACGAGGACAGGCTCGCCGACGTGCTCAAGGCCTTCGTCGCCCAGGCGATCACCCAGAACATCAAGGTGCAGGTGGCCGGCGACGCCCGCAAGCTGATCTGACCGATCGGCTCCCCGCGCTCGCCATGGGCGCGGGGGCCGCCTTCGCATTCGCCTTTGCCGGAACGAGGAGTATAAGCGCCCTCAGTCCTGCCGCCGGAACGCCTGCCGGCGGACGCCCCGCGAGATGGAGCTTGGCGAGACCGTGGTGACGCCCCCCGATCCGAACAGATCCGCCTCCACCCCGATGACGCTCGACGAGGTGGCGGCGGCCACCGGCTTCTCGCGCACCACGGTCCGCTTCGTCGTCAACGGCCAGGCCGAGCGCTATCGCATCAAGGCGCAGACGCGCGAGCAGATCGAACAGTTCATTCGCGAGCACGGCATCGTCATCGATCGCACGGCGCGCAGCCTGCGCCTGCAGCGCTCGGACGCCATCGGCCTCGTGCTGCCGGACCTCGCCAATCCCTTCTTCGCTCACCTGACCGCCGCGCTGGAGGATCTCTGCCACGCCGCCGGGCTCGTTCTGCTCACCACCTCCTCGCACGACGATCCGGCGGGCGAGGCGAGGGCGGTGACGCGCCTTCTCGAACGCGGCGTCGACGGCATGGTGATCGCGCCCTGCTCTCCGAGGATCGCCCTGCCGCCGAGCGGCGGCCGCAGGTCCTGCGCCGTCGTCATGACCGACCGCGCCTTTCCCGGCCAGCCTTATCCCGTGGTGGTGACCGACAACCAGGCGGCCGGACATCGGCTCGCCGACATCCTCCTTGCCGAACGGGGCGATGCCGTCTTCCTCGCCGCCAGCCGGTGGCTGCCCAGCGTCGAGGAGCGCATCCGCGGCTTTGTCGCCGCCTGCGCCGAACACGGGCTGGAGGACGGCGAGGCCCGCGTCTTCAGCTCGGAAAGCGACGATGTCGCCGCCGGCCGGCGGCTGATGACCGAGGCCATGGCCAGCCGCGGCGGACTGCCGAAAGCCTTCGTCTGCTCGTCGCTCCTGGTGTTCGAGGGGGCGCTCGAGGCGATCGGCGCGCAGGACGGGCGCCTGCCGCCGGACATGCTGCTCGGCACCTTCGATCACCATCCGCTGCTGGACTTCCTGCCCAACCGGATCGTTTCCGCCCGCCAGGACGAAAAAGCCATCGCCGAAACGATCTTCCGCTGCCTGACCGATCAACTGGAAGGCAAGCCGCCGCGCCCGGAACGGCTGGTGATCGACAGCCGAATCTGGCGCAACAGCGACCGCACTTGAAGGATCCCAGGTGGCGAGGGTCAGTTGAGATAGTCGGCCCGCCAGTCGTCCGTGGCGCCGACGGTATGCCCGTCGGCGTCGAACACGTGCGCGAAGCGAGGATCGACCGCCACGGACATGGTTTCACCGGCTGTAACGCGGCTGATGCCGCGCAGCGACAGGGTGAACTCCTCGCCGCCCGTCGTCGTCGCATGAACGATGGTGCCGGCGCCGAGCACCTCGGTGGTATGCACCCTCACGGCGAGCCCGTCCGCTTTCGGTTCGGCGTGCTCGGGCCGGATGCCGAGCGACACCTCGCTGCCGTCGGCGAGCGCGATCTCTCGGCCGGGCAGGGGAACCGTCGTGCCATTGGCCAGGATCACCGCGGGCGTTTCGCCGGCACGGAGGCGCCCCTTCAGGAGGTTCATCGGCGGCGCGCCGAGGAACCGGGCGACGAACAGGTTGCGGGGACGCGCGTAAAGCTCGACCGGAGAGCCGACCTGTTCGATCCGCCCCTCGTTCAGCACGACGATCTGATCGGCCATGGTCATCGCCTCCACCTGGTCATGCGTGACGTAGACCATGGTGGACTTCAGGCGCCGGTGCAGGGCGATCAGCTCGCCGCGCATCTTGACGCGCAGCTCCGCATCGAGATTGGAGAGCGGTTCGTCGAACAGGAAGGCCTTGGGTTCCTTGACGATGGCGCGGCCGATGGCGACGCGCTGGCTCTGACCGCCCGATAGCTGGTTCGGCCGGCGGGCGAGAAGATGACCGATCTGCAGAATGTCCGCCGCCTTGGCAACGCGGGCGACAATCTCCGCCTTGGCCATCTTCTGGTTCTCCAGCCCGAAGCGCAGGTTCTCTTCGACCGACATGTGCGGGTAGAGCGCATAGGACTGGAACACCATGGCCATGCCGCGCGCCGACGGCACCAGATGGTCGCAGCGACTGCCGTCGATGCGGATCTCGCCGGAGGTGACTTCCTCGAGGCCGGCCATCATCCGGAGCAGGGTGGATTTGCCGCAGCCCGACGGTCCGACCAGCACGGTGAACGAGCCGTCGGGAATGACGAGGTCGATGCCGTGGATCACTTCGAGGGCCTGGAAGGACTTGCGAACGTCCCTGAGTTCGATCGCGGCCATCACTCTTCTCCGAGCAGCTTGGTGTCACCGGCGGCCAGCGGCCGCGACAGGGCATATGCGGTTTCGTCGACAACCACCTTCGCCACGGCAAGCCGGCCGCCGTCCACCGTGATCGAAAGGCGCTTTCCGGTCCGGCGCAGCGTGCCGAAACCTTCACCCGCCGACCAGAACAGGACGAAATCGCCGGACATTTTCGGGGTGAAGCGGAGCTCGCCGGCAACGAGGTCGGCACTCAGCCCCGAGAAGGCATTGACGAGCTGCCAGGCGGACATCGAGCGGGCGTAATAGGAGCCGCATTCGATGTCGTTCCACGGATTCCGCTCGGCGCCGCTGTGGCGGGCGCGGGCGGCCCGGACGATGTCCATGCCCTCGTCGACAAGGCCGTGCATGATCATGTGCGAGGCGGCCATGTACTCGATGCCGGTCCAAACTTCCTCGGCATAGGGAGCGGCGACCATCGGCTGGCGGATGCCCTCGGGATAGGTGGCGATCAGCAGGCCGCCTTCGTCTTCGAAGGCATAGTTGCGGCACGGGTTGAAATGATCGGCGAGCGTCGGGCGGAAATTATTGGCGTGGATCGCCTTCAATGCCGTCTGGACGTGGTCGGCATCGAGGAAGGAGCCAAGGCCGGCGACCTCGGCATGCCACGCACCGAGGATCTGGTCGGAGATGCAACCTTCGCCCATCTGGTACTTGATCTCGCCGAACTCGTCCGACCAGTAGACGTCCATGAAGCGGTCGGCCAGCACGCCGGCATTGCGGCCGACGTCGAACGGCTTCAGGATGGACTTGTCGGAAAGGTCGATCTTCTGGATATACCAGCGGCCGTTGAACAGCTGCCGGTCGATATGGCTGGCGCCGGCTTCGCCCAGGCGCCGCGTCTCGGCGGCAAAATCGGTCTCGCCGAGCGCTGCGGCCATTTCGGAGGCTGCGAGCAGCGCCGCGACGTAGATCGATCCCAGCCAGGAATTCGGTCCGAACAGCTCCATGTCGAGCGTCTGGTGCTGGCGGCCGGACAGGATGCCGGTCTTGCCCGGATCCCAGCGATCGGGATTGTCCGGCGACCAGGCATATTCGAGCGCCTTCCTGACCTTGGGCCACTGGCGGCGGAGCCAGTCGGTGTCGCCGGAAAGCTTCCAGTCGCGGCAGGTCTTGACGATGGCGCCGAAATGACCGTCGGCGCAGGGACCGATGATGTCGAAACCGGAGCCGAGCGGCAGCTTCTGGCGGAAGGTCAGGCCGCCCGAGGGGAGCATGTTGTAGGCGAACTCGGTCTCCCGCAGCGTCCGCTCGACGGCGGGGAAGAGATGCGGCAGCGCCTGCTGATAGTTCCAGACGTGGGTACAGGTGCCCTCGCAGGAGCCGTCCTGGGTATGCTGTCCCTCCCAGCCCCAGAGTTCGCCGCCTTCCAGCCGGATCACCGTCGCCGTGCGCAACAGCGCCAGCGTCGCGCTGGCCGCGTCCTTGACTTCGGCCGGCAGCGTCGAGCCGAACAGGCCGTCGCGGAAGGCGAAGGTGCGGGCGGCGAGATCGTCCCAGCGGGACAGCGCGTCGCGGGCGCTCGCCAGCGAGTTCGGCCAGAGGGTCGAATAATAGTTGGTCCAGCGCGGTGTCGGCCGGTCGGGAATGGCCCCGTCGGGCTTGTCGCGATAGGCCCAGTAGACATCGCCCTGCGGGAAGTTCCAGGCGATCGCGAAGCGGACGCGCCGGCTTTCGCCTGATGCCAGCGACAGGCGAGCGCCAAGCGTCGCATGCTCCGGCTGCGCATACATGTGGCGGCTGCGCGGATGGTCGTAATGGCGCGTCGGCAGGGGACCCGGCCGGGCGAATTCCTTCCAGTAGACCGCAAGGTCGTCGAACCACTGGCCGCGGAAATGATAGTCGGTGTGCTCGATAAAGGGGGCATCGGTGGCGATGGTGAGATCGCCGCGAGCAGTTTCGGCAAGATCGGGATCGGCCGAGGACAGGTGAAGGGCGTGCAGCCCATCGCGCGATACGAAACGGTGAACGCCGCTGTTGGAGCCGTAGTTGCCGAGCGTGCCGGCCAGCGTGTAGTCGAGCCGGTCCTTGCTGGTGTTGACGATCTCGAATTCCAGCATGGCCACCGGCATCGATGAATTCCGGTCGTCATGCGGAATGAACGGCGAGAAGGCGGTCAGCCGCACAGCACCGGGAAAGCGGTCGTCGGCAAAGACCAGGTCGGCGGTCGGAAAACGGCCATAGAAGTCGACCGAGCGGAAGTGCGGAACGCCGGCCAGCGTCTGGCGGTTGGCGCCATGCCCGAAGCCGTCGAACATCTTGCGCATGCCGGGCGCGCCGGCCGGATTGAGATCGTAAGGGCCGTTGAGCACCCGGGCGTCGACGAGGGCGCCATCGCGTTCGGCCTTGATCGCGAAATGCGAATAGCCGTTGTAGCTCTGAAGCGCCGGCCGGTTGCGGATCGACCAGTCGACGAGACGGCCGCTGCCGGAGATCGAGAAGCCGCCCGTGCCGAGGCCGCCCAGCGGGAAGGCAATGTATCGGCCGCGCTCTCCGCTATAGTGGAAGTGCGGCTCGATGGTCTGAAGATCATCCCACATTGGTGTTGTTATCCCTTGAGATCAGTTCTTGATGCCGCTCATCGTGATGCCTTCGATCACGAACTTCTGGGCGAAGAGAAAGAGCAGGACGACCGGCAGCACCGACATGCTCATCGCCGCCATGACGAGGCTGAGGTTTCCCGAGCCGAGGTAGCCGCGCAGCACGTCCATGGCGACGGGCAGGGTCATGGACTCCTCGCGGCCGAGCAGGATGCGGGCCTGGAAATAGTAGTTCCAGGTCTGGGTGAAGGTGATGATGCCGAGCGCCGACAGGGCCGGCCGCAGTTGCGGCAGCGAGATGCGCCGGAAGATCTTGAAATAGCCGGCCCCATCCATCAGCGCCGCTTCCTCGAGCGCTTTCGGCTGGCTCAGCATGAACTGCCGCATCAGGAAGACGCCGAAGCTCGACGTCAGGTACATCAGCGCCAGGCCGATCGGCTGATTGGTCAGGCCGACGCGGGCATAGCCGAGATAGATCGGCAGGATTGTCACCTGGGCCGGAAACATCAGGCCGACCAGCAGGATGAAGAACAGCGTGTCGCGGCCGCGGAACCTGAGGCGTGCGAAGGCAAAGGCGGCAAGCGTGCAGGTGACGAGCTGTCCGATGGTGACGAGGCCGGCGATCAGCAGCGAATTGGCGTAGATGCGCAGGAAGGGTATGCGCGAGGCCAGCACCGCCTGGTAGTTAGCCGGATCGAGGCTGGGCGGCAGGAAGCTCGGCGGCAACTGATAGGCCTGCGACACCGGTCGGAACGACATCGAGAACAGCCACAGGAACGGCAGCAGCATGCCGATGGCCAGCACGCCGACGACCAGGATGATGGCCCAGTCGATGCCGCGCCGGGCGGCGTGGGTTCTGAAGGCGCTCATTGATGCACCCATTTCCGGGAGAGAAACTGCTGCAGGGCGGTGATGGCAAGGATGACCAGCGTCATCACCACCGAGATCGCGGCGGCGTAACCGATCTGGAAGCTGCCGAACCCCTGCTCGACGATCAGGATCGACAGCGAGCGCGTGGCGTCTCCCGGTCCGCCCTGCGTCAGGATGACGATGGATTCGTAGACTTGCAGCGCGCCGATCGACGCGTAGACGATGGCGAAGAACACCACCGGCGAAATGTAGGGCAGGGTGATGCGGAAGAACCGTCGCCAGGCCGGCGTCCCATCCATGGCGGCGGCTTCCATCAGCGACTTCGGCACGCCCTGCAACGCGGCGATGAAGATGATCATGAAAAAGCCGGTGTTCTTCCAGACGTCCATGATGATGATCGACGTCATGGCGACGGAGCTGTCGGTGAGCCAGCGCACGCCGGGCAGCCCGAAAAGGCGCAGGTAGTAGTTCACCACGCCGAGGTCGTCGGCGAAGAAATAGCTCCAGACGATGGCGGCGAAGGCGATGGCGATCATCACCGGCAGGAAGAAGGCGAGGCGGAAGAAATAGAGCAGCCAGGCCGGCATCGCCCGGTTGAGCGCCACCGCGAGGAGCAGGCCGACGCTGACGTTGAAGGTCACCGCGAAGAAGGTGAAGCGGAGCGTATTCCAGAAGATCTGCAGCGAGCGCGGATCGGAGAAGAAGCGGGTGTAGTTTTCCAGGCCGACCCAGCGCGAACCGAGCATCGGATCGTAGAAGGAAAAGCTCAGGATCACCGTCAGCGTCACCGGCGCCAGCACGAAGGTGAGATAGAGGACGGAGGTGGGCAGCACGAACAGATAGCCGGCGCGCGCCTGGGCGCGCTCCAGATCCGACGGGCGTCGTTTTTGCAAGGGGGCTGCGGTCACGGCAAGCCTCTATTGTCGCCCACTCACTCACTAGGTGAATGGGCGTTCGGGGGGAGAAAGAAGGAGGAGGATCGCCGGTGCCGGCTCCCGACGATCCCGGTGCGGTGGTCAGCCGCCCATCTGCGCCTTGAGGCGGGCGAAGGATTGGTTGAGCTCGGCGTCGGCCGCCTGACAGCCGGCGGCGATGGTTTCCTGGCCGGACATCATTGCCGTGTAGTGGCGGATGAAGATCTTCTCGACCTCCTGGAAGTTGGCCGGCGAAGGCACCGCGTGCGCGAAGGGCAATGTCTCGTAATAGAGGAAGGCGCTGGGCGGGAAGGCGAGGAAAGCTTCCGTCGAGGCCGCCGACTTGCGTCCCGGGACGCCGCCGCCGCGCTCGCCCTGTTCGCGCTGGGTTTCCTCGGACGTCAGTTCGAGGACCAGCGCCTTGGCGAGATCGGGCTGCTCGGTCTTGGCGGCGATCGCATAGGCGCCGAAGCCGATGATGGTGCCTTCCTCGGTCTTCTTCGGCGGGACGGCGATGTCCATGTTGAGCTTGTTGGCCTTGGCGTTCTGGACGATCCACTGGCCGCGGCTGATCATCGCCACCTGCCCGGCCACGAACTGGTTGTCCATGGTCTCGGCGCCGGGAATTGGCGACACGCCGTCGACATGGATGAGATCGTGGAGGAACTGCAGCGTCTCGGCCACCTTGGGGTCGAGCATGTTGGAAGCCGTCCAGTCCTTGTTGAGAATGCTGGTGCCGTTGCTGAAGAACCAGGACTGAACGAAGAAGTTCTGGTTGGGTACCTCGTAGCCGAACTGCGTCGTATTGCCGGCGCTGTCCTTGACGGTCAGTTTCTTTGAGATCTCGCGGAATTCGTCCCAGGTCCAGCCACGTTTCGGGTAGGCAAGGCCGGCCTTGTCGAACAGGTCACGGTTGTAGTTGACCATGATGTTGTTCCAGCCGATCGGGATGTAGTTGATCACGCCCTTGTAGGCGCAATGCTCGAACAGGCTCGGCGCGAAGTCCGAGAAGCCCGGATTGGCCTTGATGAAATCGTCGAGTGGCATGAACAGGCCGCGCGCCGAGAAGGACTGGAAGGTCTCGATGGCGGTGCCGTAGACGTCGGCCGGAGATCCCGAGGTGAACTGCCCGATGACCTTGGTGACGTAGTCTCCCCAGCCGGTCGAGATCGGATCGATCGACACGACGACTTCGACGTTGGGGTATTTCTTGTTGAAGCGCTCGATGGCGTTCTTGATGCCGGCGAGTTCCGCATCGCCGCCGAACGCCTGCAGGCGCAGCGTGGCCGAGACGTCGGACTGGGCGAAGGCGCGCGACAGGCCGAGGCCGGTCGCCAGCGCGGCAGACGACAGCAATACGCTGCGACGGGTGATGTTGGTCATATGCTCCTCCCTGATGTCCGGAAGGCTCCTCAGCTCTTCCTAAACACGAAACGTTTCGCGTTTGATTTCGCCGAAATCGCCCCGTTTGGAGGTCAACTCGATGTTTGATTGCGCGAAACGTTTCGTATAATACATATTCCCGAAGCCATGGCAAGGCGGTTGAGTCCGGGAGAGGCGAGCGTGCCGACGATCAAGGATGTAGCAAAATATGCGGGCGTCGCCATATCGACCGCCTCGGCGGCCATAAACCGGTCCGCTCCGGTCAGCGAGGAGATCATCGCCAAGGTCGAGGAAGCCGTTCGCGCCATCGGCTATATTCCTCACGGCGCCGCCCAGAGTTTGCGCAGCGGCCACTCGCGTCTGATCGGGCTGATCGTGCCCAATATCTCCAACACGCATTTTTCGATCATTGCCCGCGTGGTGGAGAACATTTGCCTGAAGGCCGGTTACATGTCGGTGGTGTTTTCGACCGGCCAGGACGACGATCGAGAAAACCAGATCCTGCGCATGATGCGGCAGCAGCGGGTCGCCGGGCTGATCATCGTTCCAACCCAGTCGCATGCCGAGCACGGCAAGCGGCTCAGGGCGGAAATCCATGTTCCGACCGTGCTGCTCGACATGCCAGTGGAGGGGCTCGGCTACGACGTCGTCAAGCTCGACAACATCACCGCGACGCGCATTGCCACGGCGCATCTCATTGGCCTCGGCCATCGTCGTATCGGCGCCGTATGCGGCCTGCCGGGGCTTCTGACCAGCCAGGATCGCCTTTCGGGCTATCTGGAAGCTCACGCCGCGGCCGGCATCCCGGTCGATCCACGGCTGCAGGTGCGAGGCGACTATTTGCAGCCAAGGGCTTTCGAGGAGACACGGGAGCTGATGGCCCGGCCCGATCGTCCCACCGCGCTGGTGTCCTTCTCCAACGAGATGAGCATCGGCGCCATGCTGGCGCTGAGGGAGTGCGGATTGCGCATCCCCGATGACGTGTCGCTGGTCGGCATCGACGATTTCTACTTCGCCGGTTTGCTCGACCCGCCGCCGACCGTCATTCGCGTTCCGATCCACGAGATGGCGGAACGCTCGATACGCCTGCTGCTCGAGGAGATCGAGAGCAAGCGTCCTCCGATGGGCAAGTTCGAGGTCTTCCAGCCCGAACTCGTGGAGCGCGCGTCCTGCCGGCGGATCGACTGCCTGGCGCGATCCGCCGGACTTGGTTAGCAGGCATTGGCTTCAGTCGGCGAGGCGCCGCTTCGTCTCGGCGTCGAACAGATGCAGCGGGCCGTCGTCGAACGACAGGCGCACCGCCTGCTGCTCGCGAAGATCGACGCGCTCGCGGAACAGTCCAACCACCTCCTCGCCGCCGACATCGAACACCGCGTAGGTCTCCGATCCCGTCGGCTCGACCACCTTGACGGTGGCGGAGAGGCCGCCGGCGTCGGCGAGGCGGATGGTCTCCGGTCGCTTGCCGACCAGGACGCCCTGTCCTTCATCGATGGTGGAGGGGAGGGAAGCGGCGACCGTGCCGCCGTTGTCGAGCACGATGCCGCTTCCCTGGCGCCGCCCCGGGAGGATGTTCATCGAGGGGGAGCCGATGAACTGGGCGACGAAGGTGTTTTCCGGCCGGTCGTAGAGCTCGATCGGCGCGCCCGCCTGCTCGACGCGGCCGGCCTGCATGACGACGATGCGGTCGGCGAGCGTCATCGCTTCCACCTGGTCGTGCGTCACGTAGACGGTGGTGGTGCCGAGCCGCCGGTGCAGCGCCTTGATCTCGGCGCGCATCGAGACGCGCAGCTTGGCGTCGAGGTTGGAGAGCGGCTCGTCGAACAGGAACACCTGCGGATTGCGGACGATCGACCGGCCCATGGCGACGCGCTGCCGCTGGCCGCCGGACAATTGGCGCGGATAGCGGCCGAGCAGCGGCGTCAGGCCGAGGATGTCGGCCGCCGCCTTGACCTTCTGATCCTTCTCGGCCGCCGGCGCTCCGGCCAGCGTCAGCGAGAAGGCCATGTTCTGGGCCACCGTCATATGCGGATAGAGCGCGTAGTTCTGGAACACCATCGAGATGTCGCGCGCCTTCGGCGGCAGGTCGTTGACCACCCGGCCGCCGATGGCGATGGTGCCGCCCGAGATGTCCTCGAGGCCGGCGATCATCCGGAGCAGCGTCGACTTGCCGCAGCCGGACGGGCCGACCAGCACCACGAACTCGCCGTCGGCGATGTCGACGGAGACGCCGTGGATCACCTCGACGGCGCCGAAGGATTTCACCGCGTCGCGGATCGAGACCGAAGCCATTGTTCTTCTCCTTTTCGGTCTCAGGCGGCCGAAATGGTGACGTAATCGGCCGACAGCGCCCCTTCATGGATGACGAGGCCGACGCCGCCGTCGGCAAAAGCGCTGTCGCCGTCATCGCGGGCTTCGAGGCTCACTCCGCCCACCACGGCGGAGAGGACGCCGCCGCTGACGCGGACGCTCGCCGGCACCGCTTTCTCGAAGGCAAAGTCGAACGGCGCCTCGGCCAGCACCGTCACCTTTTCGTCGCGCACCTTGACGATCTGCAGCCGGCCGTCGCGGACGAGGCGAATGCCGTAATAGCGGCGCAGGCCCTGGACGCGCACCGCAAGGCCGCCGTAGCTGCCGAGGTGGATCGTCAGGTCGGTCTTCACCGCGTAGTCGGTCCACTGCCGCGTGCCGTGGCTCACCATGCCTTCGCCGACCGCCTGCGAAATGCGGAAGCTCGGCGGGAACAGCTTTGAGAAGAAGCTGACGCCGTTGACCCAGGCCATGCGCCAGAAATCGCCGTCCGCCTTGGGACGCCGCAGCGTCACCTCCGGCGCGCCGTCCCAGCGCAGCCAGTCGACGAGCACGCGGCCGTCGGCGCGCTGTGTCGCGGTGGTTACGGCGATACCGATCTCGCCGATCGGCTGGCCGTCGAATTCCGGCAGTCGCCATTCGAGCACCGCTTCGCCGCCCGGCGCCAATGTCACCGGCTTGCCGTCGACGTCGCAGAGCCGGTCCTTGTCGCCGAACACCTTCAGCGTCAGGCGCACGTCCACCGCGCCACCGTTGTCCCTGGGGGCGAGAACGCGGGCGCGCACCGTCTGGCCGGGATAGACGGTCGGCGTCGCCATCAGCTCGTAGGTGCGCATGTCGGTAACCCCGGGCGGCGCGAAGGTCGGCGTCGTGGCGGCGGCCACCTGTCCCGGCGCCAGCGCCGCATAGGCGATCTCCAGAGCCCGGCCATCGCCGAAAGCGACATTGCCGACGCGCTGCGCCGGGTTGGCCGTCGGCCGCCGGTCGGGCCGGAAACCCTGCACGCTGCCGGGCAGCGAGAAGTGGAAGCGGGCGCCGTCCTTGGGGGAGGGCAACGGCGCTTCGCCGGCCAGCCGCCGGCCGAGGCCCGCGACATAATAGGCGATGCGCACCGCGTCGGTGATGCCGTTGCCGCCGTCGGCCGAGGAGATCAGCAGCCGGTCGGCGATCGGCCCGCGCCAGTCGGGGCCGGCCTCGATGCCGTCGAGACCGAGCATCAGGCCGGAGAGGCAGCCGACGTTGCCGGCGTTGCAGTCGGTGTCCCAGCCGGAGGTGTTGACGATGCGCTGCGCCGCCTGGAAGTCGTGCGGCGCGTAGAGGATCGCCATGATCATCAGCGCATGGTTGGGCACGACGTGGCAGTTGCCGGGGAACTTGTCGTAGCCGTAGGTATCCTGGATCAGTTGCCGCGTCGTCAGCCAGTCGGGGTTCTCGGCGTGCCAGCGGCGGACGTCGGCGACCAGCCGGGCGATCAGGCAATCGCCGGGAATGACGGATAGGCCGGTATCGATCAGGTGGTCGATGTCGCGGGAGACGAAGGCCTCCGCTTCCATCGCCGCCCAGAGCGCGGCGGCGTGCACCGCCTCGCCATCATGGCTGACCTTGCCGGCGGCGCGGGCGAGACGGGCGGCCAGCTCAGGCCGGCCGGGCGCCACCATGGCCCAGCCGTCGATGAAGATCTGGGCGCCGATCTGCTCGGCCACCGTGGCGCCGTTGACGGCGATCGAGCCGGAGGCCGGCGCGGCGATGCCGCGCTTGAGGTTGAGCCAGGCGGTGTGCTCGGTCGAGTTGCCGTTGCCGCCCCACCAGAGGATCGAGCGATGCTCGATCAGGTAGTTGAGCCAGGCCTTGCCGACGTCCTCCGAGGAGAGATCGGGCGACACGCCGTAGTCTTCGAGCGCCCGCAGGAAGGTGAAGGTGCCGGCGACGTCGTCGTCGGTGACGACGAGCTGCTGGCCGAGCCGCTCGTGGACGTAATAATCGATGGGACCGAGCTTCTCCATGATCCTGGCATGGGTCCAGCCCTCGAAGGGGCGGCCGAGATAGACGCCGATCAGCTTGCCGAGGACGCCGGCATAGACGCGGTCGAGATAGTCAGCGGGAAGGGACATCGAATTCTCCGGGAAAAAGGGCGCGCGGTTCAGCCTTTGACCGATCCGCCGGCCATGCCTTCGATGAAGCGGCGTTGCAGGGCGATGAACAGGACGATCACCGGCAGCACGATGATCAGCGCGGCGGCCATGATCTCCCCCCAGTCGGAGGTGTACTGGCCGGACAACAGGAAGAAGGAGACGACGGCGGTCAGCCGGTCGGTGCGTTGCAGGAACGTCGTGGCGATCAGGAACTCGTTCCAGGAATAGAGGCCGATGATCAGCGCCACGGTCAGGATGCCGGGCGAGACGATCGGCAGCATCACCTTGGAGAACACCTGCCAGGGAGTGGCGCCGTCGATCAGCGCCGCCTCCTCCAGTTCCTTCGGCACGGCGAGGAAATAGGTCCTGAGCAGCATCACCGCGAAGGGCGAGTAGATCGCCGTGTAGATCAGCGACACCGCGAAGACGTTGTTGATGAGCCCGAGCCTGGCGAAGCCGAAATAGAGCGGGAACAGGAAAAGCTGGATCGGTGCCGTGGTGGTGGCGAGCAGGTAGAAGGTGACGATCTTCCAGCTCTTCACCTTGCGGCGGGCCAGTACGTAGGCGGTGAGCGAGCCGGTGGTGCAGACCAGCACGATGGTCAGCGCTGCCAGCAGCGCCGAGTTGAGCATGGTGGTGCCGAAGCGGGCGTCGTTCCAGGCGCGCACGAAGTTGTCCCAGCGGTAGACCTCCGGCCAGGCGAGCGGGTTCTGGACGATCTGCGCCGCCGGCTTCAGCGAGTTGAGGACGAGGAGGGCGATCGGAAACAGCGTGATCAGCAACAGGATCGCCAGTGCCGCGTAGGTGATCACGAAGGTCGTCCGGCTTTCGATCAGCCTCATTGGTCGAACTCCTTCGCCTGCAGGCGGATGTAGACGGCGGTGGTGGCGAGGCCGAACAGGCTGATCACCACCGCGACGGCGGCGGCCTTGCCGACGGCGAGGTCGTAGAAGGCGCTGCGGTAGGCGAGCGTCGACAGCACCTCGCTGGAGAACGCCGGACCGCCCTGGGTCAGGATGTAGACGAAGTCGAACACCAGGAACGACCAGATGATCGTCATGATCATCATCAGCGTGATGGTCGGCCGGATGCCGGGCAGCAGCACGTAGCGCAGCATCTGCCAGAAGCTCGCCCCCTCGATGCGGGCCGCCTCGATCTGCTCCTGCGGCACCTGGCGCAGCGCCGCGAAGAAGATGACGCAGAGAAAGCCCCACCAGTGCCAGAGGTCGACGACGGCGATGCCGTAGAGGGCGGTCGAGGTCTGCGTCAGCGGATTGGGGACGGGGAAACCGGCGCGGGTGATCAGGCCGGCGATGCCGGACAGCGGCGAATAGATCATGCCCTGCCAGACGCGGGCGGTAATGGCGGTGGCGATCACCATCGGCAGGAAGTAGACGACCTGGAAGAAGGTGCTGCCGCGGCGGGCGACCAGCATCATGGTCGCGGCAAGCAATCCCATGGCGATCGGCACCGTCAGGAAGATGACGGTCCAGATCACGTTGTTGCCGAGCGCCGTCCAGAACACGCGGTCGGCGAGGAGTTGCCGGAAGTTGGCGAGACCGACGAACACCGGCATGCCGATGCCGTCCCACCGGTAGAAGGCGAGCGCGATGGTCAGCACGGCGGGAATGAAGATGATGACGACGTTGATCAGCAACGTCGGAACCAGATAGAGACGATGCATGCGAAAGGTCTCCGGCGAGCGGAAGCGGCCAGGAGCGACCGCTTCCATTCGTCGTGCTAGAGCATCGTGCGGAAAAGTGGGAACCGGTTTTCCGCTAAAGCGATGCGACAACAAGAGAATAGAGCGGTCAGCGTTTGTCGGAGCGCCGACCGCACCATAGTCAGCGGGCCGGCACGGCCGGCACCTTGCCGTCGGCCTTTTCCTGCTGGAACGTGGCATCGAGCTGGGCGAGGAAGTCGGCGACCGTCGACCGGCCGAGCCAGACTTCCTCGATGCCGTTGACGAGCTGGGAATCGGTCGCCGGCGGCAGGAAGGTCCACGACGTGTAGCCGTAGTGGTTGTCGGCGACGGCGTCGGCCAACGTCTTCATCGTTTCGGCATAGAGCGCCGGCACTTCGTTGCTGATTTGGACGGCGCTGAGGTCGACCAGCGGCGTGTTCCACTCGCCCTGCCAGACCGAGTTCATCTTGCTGTAGAACTCGGGCGAGAACACATAGTCGATGGCGGCAGCGGCGCCATCCGGGATCTGCGAGACGGCGGCGATCGACAGGGTCGAGCCGACGCCGAGCGCGTAGACCGGCTCGCCGATGCCGTCGGCGCTCGGGAATCCGACGAAGCCGCACTCGGAGTTGACCGGCGGGAAATAGGTCGGGATACGCTGGAACTGCCAGGTGCCGCTCGGCATGGTGGCCGCCTTGCCGTTGGCCATCAGCGCGAAGGCCTGCTCATCGGTGAGCGAGAAATAGTCGGGGCCGAAATAGCCCTTCTGCCACCAGTCGTTCAACTTGCTGATCGCCGCGACGAAAGGCTCGGCCGTCCAGGGCAGTTCGCCGGTGAGCGCCTTGTAGACGTTGTCCGGCCCGGCGATCGAATTGAGCGCGATGGTGACATAGTGCTCGTTGGCCGGCCGCCAGTTGGCATTGCCGGCGGCGAACGGCACCAGCTTGGCCTTGAGGGCCTCGTCGGCCAGCGCCTCCAGTTCGGCAATGGTGGTCGGCGCTTTCCAGCCGTTCTTGTCGAAGAAGGTCTGGTTGAAGAAGATACCCAATGTCTCGTAGGTCTTGGGCAAGGCGTAGAGCTTGCCGTCGTATTTGCCCATCTCCAGGAATACCGGCAGGATGCGCTTGTTCCAGCCGAACGTCTCGGCATAGTCGTCGAGCGCCAGCAACTGGCCGGCGCGGGCCATCGGCGCCACGTAGCTCGGACCGGCGGTATAGACGACGTCGGGCCCGGTGCCGGACAGCAGCGCGACGCGCATCTGCTTGTCGAATTCGGAGCCGCGATAGTCGATCGTCAAGCTGTAGTCGGGATGGGCGGCGTTGAAGCCGCCGATCAGCACGTCGGCGATGGCCTGCTGCTGCTCTGGCGTGGCGCTCTCGTACCACCAGGTCACCGGCTTGCCGGCGGCGAAGGCGAAGCGGCCCATGAGGGGAACGAGGGAAGCGCCCAGGCCTCCCGCGAGAAATGTCCGTCTGTCCATTGTGTGTCCTCCACCTTGTTGTTCTTTCCGGCTCGACGCGCTTGCTGGCTCGACCTTGTCGATCGCGTGATCCGGCTCCTTTCCGGCCGGTAGGAACCGGCCGCCTCCCGCGGGCATGGCCGGGCGGGCAATTCTGCGCTCGGGCGCCGCCGGCCTCTCCTCAGGCGGACGCGCGCTCGACGAGCTGAAAGCGGACCTCCTCCGTCGTCCCATGCGGCGGCCGCAGGCCGCGCAGCCGCTCGAGAAGCGCCTCGGCCGCCCGTTCGCCCATCCTTGCCTGGAACTGGCTGACGGTGGTCAGCGGCGGCGACACGAGGCTGGCCGGCGAGATGTCGTCGAAGCCGACCACGGCGACGTCGTCGGGAATCCTGAGCTGCCGGTCGCGCAACGCGCGCATGACGCCGATCGCCATCAGGTCGTTGGCGGCGAAGATGGCGGTCGGCCGGTAGCCGTTTTCGAGGATCGACTGCGCGGCGGCGAAACCGGCCTCTTCGCTGAAGGCGTCGGTGATGGTGACCGACGGCTCCATGCCGGCCGCCGCCATCGCCTCGCGGTAGCCGTCGACCCGCACGCGCTGCGGACCGCCGGTGCCGGCCAGCATGGCGATGCGGCGATGGCCGCGGCCGATGAGGTAGTCGACGACGGCGCGCGCGGCTTCGCGGCTGTCGACGAAGATGTCGTCGATGGCGATGTCGCCGCCTTTCTTGCGCGCCGACTCGATGCGCACCACCGGTACGCCGGCTTCGACAAGCGAGCGGAAATCGGCCGCCCTGAGGGTGAAGAACACGCCGATGACGCCGTCAACCCGCCCCTGATGCGCCCAGTCGAGAAAATGCCGCTCGCGGGCCGGATCGCCGTCGGTGTTGACGGTAATCACGTCATAGGCGCCTTCCTGCGCCACGGCCTGCACGCCGCGGATCAGCACCGGATAGAAGGGGTTGGTGATGTCCGGCACGATGCAGGCGATGGTCATCGTCCGCCGCGTCTTGAGCGCCTGCGCGAACCGGTTGGGCGCATAGCCGAGTGTCCTGGCCGCCTCGGTAATGCGCGCCCACGTGTCGGAGGACACCGTGGGGACGCCCGCACCGCTCAGCACCATGGATACGGCCGCCTGCGAGACGCCCGCCAGCTTGGCGACGTCTTTCTGCGTAGGACGCTTCATGGGTCAGTTTCCGCCCGTCGTTTTATTATACGTATTAGTGATACGAATAACTCGACCTGCGGAAACCGTCAAGCCGTCGCACGCCGATTCCCCGTGAAGAGGGCTTCCCGATCGGATGCCGATCGCTCGGCGCGGGGCCGGCGCGGGCGAAAATCCGCCAATTTCCGGATCGTCCGTTCCCGCGCAAACATCGAGCGGCCCGCGGGGGAACAATCCCCGCCGCGCGGCGTTGGAGGCCATTCATGCAAATCGCGGAAGACAGACGTCGAAAGGACAGGCGATGAAAACGATGGCCGCGATAGGGGGCTTGGCGCTCTCGACCTTGCTTGCGTCGGCCGAGTTGCCTCGGGCGCAGGAACCGACGGGCACCAAGGCGCCACGGACCGGGGAGAACAGCTTTACCGAAGGCCAGGCCAAGGCCTGGCTCGAGAACGCCGGCTACACGCATGTAGCCGGTCTCGTTCTCGGCTCGGATGGGGTGTGGCGCGCCAGCGCCCGGCTGAAGGGCGTGCCGGCCCTCGTTCGTCTCGACTATCAGGGCAATATCACCGAGCACTGACGCTTTGGCCGGCGTGGGCGTCGGGTCATGCGGTCAACGGCCGGATCAGTTGTTCGCCGGGGGTGTCGAAGGCGGCTCGCCGCGCTCCGCCCGATGGGGAGTCTGCAGCTCGCCCTGATCGGTGAGCGTCGGAAACTCGCCGGTGTTCTCGACGGCTTCGATCGGCTCCGGATCCGTGCCGGTATCGATCGGCAGATAGGTGCTTTCCTGGTTTTCCTCGATCGCCAGGCTTTCCTTGGCGGTGAACCAGTGCTGCTCGGCGCGGCCCTCGGGCCGGCCTTCCTCTTCCCAAAGCTGATAGGCGCGCGCCCGGATCTCGTCTTCGCGGTCGGCTTCCATTGTCGTTTCCTTTCATATCTCTCGAAGCAACGCGAGAAATGGACGGGCGGTTCCTGGCGACGCGAGGAAGCGCGACGGTGGGAAGCATTTTGACGCGGGTGAGGATGCGGCTCCGGCGGCCTTCAGGCGCCGGCGGGCGGCCTGGTGCTGTCGCGGAAGATCAGGTCGACCGGCCAGACTTCCTGGCAACGGGCCGGATCCTTGCCGTCGATAAGGTCGGCGACGATCTCCGCGATGCGCTCGCCGGCCCGGTGGATCGACGAGAAGGTGGTGGTGAGCGGCGGATGGTGGGCCTCCGGCCGGATCGAGGTGATGCCGTCGTCATGGGCGATCACCGAGATGTCGGAGCCGATCGTCAGCCCGCGGTCGCGGATGGCGCGGCAGGCGCCCATGGCCGAAAAAATGCTGGAGCAGATCACGGCGGTGGGCGGCGTCGCGTTTGCCAGCATGCCGGCGGTCAGCCGGTAGCCGGCCTCGTCGGTCATGATGTCGGAGCCGTTGAGCGTGTCCGGCGCCGACAGGCCGGCCCGCAGGAGGGCGGAGCGCCAGCCGGCTTCGCGGTCGACGGCAAACGCCTGGCGTCTGTCGCCGTTGACGAGGCCGATGCGGCGGTGACCGAGGCTGATCAGCAGCTCGGCAGCCTGCCGGAACGCCCCTTCGTTGTCGATGTCGAGGAAAGCGTAGGGACGCGGCGACCTGGTGCGGCCGTGCACGACGCAAGGAATGCCCAGCCTGTCGAGCAACGGCAGGCGCGGATCCTCGACGAGCGGACTCGACAGCACGACGGCATCGACCGAGCCCCGCTGGGCAAGGCGCCGGTAGCTCGCCTCGGCGCTGTCCAGGCTGGCGCTGACCAGGATGTCCGTCTGCCGGCGGGCGGCGCTGTTGGTGAGGCCGGACAGGAAGTCGGTGAACAGCGGGTCGAGCAGCGGGTCGTTGCCGGAGGGAAAGACGATGCCGATCGCCCCGGAGTGACCGGTCGCCAGCCGGTGGGCGCTGGCATTCGGCGAATAGTCGAAACGCCGCGCGGCGGCGAGCACCCGTTCCCGCGTATCCGGGCTGACGTCCTGGTAGCCGTTCAGGGCGCGGCTGACCGTGCTCTGGGAAAGCCCGAGATGACGCGCCAGTTCCTTGAGGTTCATGACCGGGCCGATACCATGGGAAACAGGGCGCCTGTATAGCGCCGGCTCACCGGTTTGTACAGCTTGCCTTCATTGGCAAAAGCGCTTTCACTGCGGGATGAACGATTTTTATACGGAATGGAATACGAGAAGAACTCATGAAAGCTATGAGGGTTTTTGCCGATACGTTGGTCCGGCCGCTCGACATGCGGAAAAGATAAAAACATTGACAGCCGGACAGCGCCGATGTTACCAGCCCAAAAGCGCTTTTGGTAGGGGCCGATTGGCAAACGGGCAGTATAGAGGGGGAGTACCGATGAGCGCCTCCTTGTTGACGCTGGGCGGCCTGCGCGCGCGCTTCGGGCGGGAGCCGGAATGCCTTCTCGACGTCGCCGACGATATCGCCGCTCGCTTTGCCACGTCCGGTGACGCCTGCGTCCGAGCTCCTCTGGAGGAAGCCGCCCGCGATCTTCTCGCCCGCTGTCCGGAACCGTCGGACCTGCCGCTCTGGGGCGTGCCCTATGTGGTCGGCGCCAATGTCGATGTCGTCGGCCTGCCCACCTCGATGGGCGTGCCTGCCCTGGACTTTCAGCCGGATTGCGACGCCGTCGTCGTCGAGCGATTGCGGGCCGCCGGCGCCCTCCTGGTCGGCAAGGTGCCGGTCGATCCTGTCGGCCCCGAGGCCTCGGCCGGCGCCGCCGCCTCGGTTGCCGCCGGTCTCGCGGCTTTCGGCATTGCGAACGATCGGGGCACTGCTTCCGCGGCCGCCCGGTTCGGCGTTGCCGCCATCGAACCGACACGGGGACTTGTCTCGACGGAAGGATTGTTCGCCATCGCTCCGGAGCTGGATGGCATCGCCATTTTTGCGGCCGATGTCACTGGTGGGACGATAGTCCGTTGCTTCATCGAAAAGGCCAGCGGGATCGATGAGCGTTTGATACCGCCGGCGCGTCTCGGCCTGTTCGGCGACAGTGCCTCCCTCCCGGCCCGTGACGTCGCAAATCGGCTCGGCCTGTCGACGGTCACGGCCGATGACGCCCCCTTTGCCGAGTTCGCCGCGCTCATGGACGACGATGTCTGGCTTGCTCCGCGGCTCGACGATATTGCCGTGATCTTCGCCGAACTGCCCGAGCTCTTCCCGCCTCATCTGCGCGGACGTCTGGCCAGGGCATTCGGCGGCTCGGTTTCGGCTCAAATGCGCGCGCAGCGCCGCCTTTCGAACCTCTGTCGGCGGATCGAAGCAGCCTTCGCTGGCTTTGATCTGCTGTTCATGCCGCCGGAAGCCAATCTCGACGGTTTCGTCAATGCCTGCGGACTGGCTGCCGTCATATTGCCGGATGGCGGAGCGCTGGTCGGCCGCGGTGGCGATGATGGCCGGCTGGCTGCCCTCGCTCCAGCCTTCGCCGCTCCGAACCATCCCACATCCACGCGGCCGATTGACATCCCTGCGCCATCGCCGTTGGCTCATCGATAACAGAGCCGAAGCTTGACGCGTCGTCGGCGACCGGGTCCGGACAGGACCGCCAGCCGATGCGCGCCCATTCCAAGGAGACCGAAGTGTCCGCGACCCTCTCCCAAACGCTCTCGTCGCTGCCCACCGACCCCTGGCGTCTGGTCGAAACCCGCTGGGAGGCCGACGCCAACCTCTTGCGCGAGACGCTGTTCGCCTTGGGCAACGGCCATATCGGCACGCGCGGCAGCCACGACGAGGCCTGGCTGGGCGACCCCGATGCCAGCATGGAAGGAACCTACGTCAACGGTTTCTACGACACCGAGGCGATCCGCTATCCCGAGAACGCCTACGGCTTCGCGCGCCTCAACGAGTTCATGCTCAACCTGCCCAACGCCAAGGGTGTCGAGGTCGCCATCGACGGCGAGCGCTTCAACCTCGCGTCAGGCGTGATCCTCGCCTACGAGCGCAGCCTCGACTTTCGCGAGGGCGTGCTGGTCCGCAGCGTGGAATGGAAGTCGCCGGCCGGCCGCCGGGTGCGCATCGTCTCGAAGCGCCTCGTCAGCCTCTCCCATGGCGCCATCCTCGCCCAGTCGGTCACGGTGACGCCGCTCGACGCCGCCGGCATCGAATTCGTCGCCAGCATCGACAGCGCGGTGCGGGGCGGCGAGGAGAGCTTCGACCCGCGCCTCGGCTCCGGCGCCTCCGCCCGGTCGCTTTCCACCGTCGAGACCGTCGTCGTCCCGGGGCGGTCGGCGCTGGTGTCGCGCACCCGCAACAGCGGCCTGACGCTCAGGATCGAGACGCTGGCCGGCCTGGCCGGCGGTGAGGCTGCCGACAGCGCGGCGTCCGAGCAGGACGGCGTGCTCGCCCAGCGCTTCCGCGTCACGACCGGGGCCGGCGAGGCGGTCACGCTCGAGAAGATGACGGCCATCGTCACCAGCCGCGATGCGCCGGCCTCCGAGCTCGCCGACCGGGCCGCCGAGGCGCTGCAAGCCGCCCGCGCCGTCGGCTTCGAGGGGCTGGCCGGCGAGCAGCGCGCCCGCCTCGCCGCCTTCTGGGAGAAGGCCGACATCGAGATCGAAGGCGACGACGCCCTGTCGCAGGGCCTGCACTTCAACCTCTACCACCTCTTCCAGTCGATCGGCCGCGACGGCCGCACCAACATCGCCGCCAAGGGCCTGACCGGCGAGGGCTACGAGGGCCATTCCTTCTGGGACACCGAGATCTACGTCCTGCCGGTGTTCCTGCGCACGCTGCCGGAGCTGGCGCGGGCCCTGATCAGCCATCGCATCGGCTATCTCGACAAGGCGCGGGCACGCGCCCGCGATCTCGGCCACGTCCGCGGCGCGCTCTACCCCTGGCGGACCATCACCGGCGAGGAATGCTCGGCCTATTTTCCGGCCGGCACGGCGCAATACCACATCAACGCCGACATCGCCTTCGCCATCGAGCAGTATGTCGAGGCCACCGGCGATCTCTCGCTGCTCGCCGATGGCGCGGCCGAGCTGGTGTTCGAGACGGCGCGCATCTGGGCCGATCTCGCCCATCCGGTCGGCGGCAGCTACCACATCGACGAGGTGACCGGGCCGGACGAATACACCGCCCTCGTCAACAACAACTTCTACACCAACGTGATGGCCAAGACCCATCTCGCCTTCGCCGTCGAGGTGGCCGGCTGGATGGGCCGGCAGAAGCCGGAGGCGTTCGCCGCTCTTTCGGAAAAGCTCGGCCTTGCCGACGATGAAGTCGGGCACTGGTCGGAGGTTTCGGACCGGCTGCGGCTGCCCTATGACGCGGCGCGCGGCATCCACGCCCAGGACGACGCCTTCCTTGCCCGCAAGGTCTGGGATTTTGCCGGCACGCCGGCCGAAAACTATCCGCTGCTGCTGCATTATCACCCGCTGGTGATCTACCGCCACCAGGTCTGCAAGCAGGCCGACGTGGTGCTCTCCCTGTTCCTGCGCGGCGACCTGTTCCCCAAGGCGGTGAAGCGGCGCGACTTCGACTATTACGAGGCCATCACCACCCACGATTCCTCGCTGTCCACCTGCATCCACTCGATCGTCGCCTCGGAAGTCGGGCTGCACGAGCGGGCCTATGAGTTCTTCATGGACACCGCCCGCATGGACATCGACAACACCCACGGCAACACCTTCCACGGCGTCCATACGGCGGCCATGGGCGGCACCTGGATGAGCCTGGTGCATGGCTTCGCCGGCCTCAGGGCGCGGAAAGGCGAACTGCATTTCGCCCCGTCGCTGCCGAAGGGCTGGAGCCGCTATCGCTTCCGCCTGGTCGATCACGGCCGGACGCTGGAGGTCGCGGTGGCGGCGGGCGGCGCCGAGTTCCGTCTCGTCGAGGGCGACGCCATCCGCCTGTTCCATCGGGGCGAGCCGATCGATCTTTCGGTGGCCGAGCCGGTGCGCTCCGTGCCTTTGCCGCGCCCCTTCGAGCGCAAGCCGTTCAAGGCCGTGGTGTTCGACCTCGACGGCGTCATCACCGACACCGCCCGCTTCCATCACCTCGCCTGGAAGCGGTTGGCCGACACGCTGAATATCGGCTTCGACGACGAGCTGGCCGAGAGCCTGAAGGGCATCGACCGCCGCATGTCGCTCAAGATGATCCTCGACAAGGGCGGCGTCGCGCTGGAACCGCCCGAATTCGATCGTCTCGCCGACATGAAGAACGTCTGGTACAAGGAGCTGATCGGCACCATGACGCGGGACGACCTGTTGCCGGGCGCCCTCGAGACGCTGGAGGCGGTGCGCGCCGCCGGCCTCAGGGTCGGTCTCGCCTCGGTCAGCCAGAATGCGCCGGCCATTCTCGAGCGGCTCGGCATCGCCGATCTGTTCGACGCGGTGGTCGACGCAAAGCTCCTCAAGCATGGCAAGCCGGATCCGGAGATCTTCCTGAAGGCGGCCTCCCAGCTTGGCGCCGCTCCGGCCGATTGCCTCGGCGTCGAGGACGCGGTGGCCGGCGTCGCCTCGATCAAGGGAGCCGGCATGGCGGCGCTCGGCATCGGCAGGCCTTCGGTGCTGGCCGACGCCGACGCGGTCATTGCCGGCTTGGACGACTTCGTGCTCGCCGATTATCTCGCCTGACGGCCTGTCGATCGGCGGGCCGGCGTGGTTGGCCGAGGCAAGTAAAATGCGGGCTCAGGCCACGTCGGAACTTGGAATCCGGATATGGCAAACCACGCCGGTCGGCTCGAATTCGAGCGTCGTGCCGCCATGCGGCGAATAGGAGAGGCTGCGGGCGATCACCGTATGACCGAAGCCTTTTCGCGAGAACGACTTGACGGGCGGTCCGCCCCGCTCCGTCCAGGTCACCTCGATGGAGGGCGAGTCCGTCCTGGGGTGGATTTCCAGATTGATGGCGCCCGTCTCCCCGGATAGCGCGCCATACTTGATGGCGTTGGTCGCCAGCTCGTGGAAGATCAGGCCGAGCGCAATGGCGGCGCGCGGATAGAGATTGAGATCGGGGCCGATGATATTGATGCGATCGCTGCCGGTCTCCGTGTAGGGCAGCACCTCGGCCCCGAAGATCTGACGCAGCGAAAGACTTTCCCACGAGGCGCCGGCAAGCAGGTTGTGAGTGGCTGCCAACGCTTCGATGCGCCCGCTGAACGCGCCCTGGAACCCCTCCAGCGTCTCCTCGCTGGCGGCGGTGCGCTTGCTGATCGACAGGACCAGCGCCAGGGTGTTCTTGACGCGATGGTCGAGCTCGCGCATCAGCAGATGCATCTGCCGCTCGTCCTTCTTCCGCTGGGACAGGTCCACCAGCGTCAGGACGCAGCCTTCCGGTTCGTCGTCCGAAATGTTGAGCGGGGCGGCGCTCACGAGAACGTCGTGGGCGCCCGGAGACATCGGAGCAAAGGCTTCTATGCTGCGCAGCGGCGTTCCGCCGAGGGACGACTCGACGAGTTCGCCGACCTCCAGGATGCCGGTCGCATCGGGAAACTTGAGAGGAATTGCCGTGTCCAGCCGGGCGCCGACCAGTTTTTCCGTCGATAGCGCCTCGGCGGCGAAGTTGGCATGCGTGATGGTGAGCGTGCGGTCGCAGACGATGACGGCCTCGTTCGCCGACGCGATGATGGCATTGGCGACCCGTTGTGCCCTTTCGGCGGTTTCGGCGCGAACGCGCTCGGTCAGGTCGGAAAACGTCACCGCGAAGCCTCGCACGGTTCCGAGATGCACCGGACGGGCGGAAACCAGATAGTTGCGTTCCACGCCCCGCTCGAGGAACGAGACCGACAAGGGCGCGGCCTCATGATCGTCGTGGCTGATCAGCTTGCCGACCATCTGGGCGGCCGACCCGGGAAGGATCTCGGAAAGGGATTTGCCTTTCAGCTGGTCCCAATCCTCGCAGAAAATCTGACGGAAGCGGGCATTGGCATAGAGAAGCCGGCCGGCGGAATCGACGGCGACGGCGCCTGGTTCCATGGCTTCCATGAAGTTGCGGAACGCCGACACGTCGTCGCCGATGACGAGGACTTCGTCTTGGCCTTCACCGCCGACCACCACGGCATCGACGCTGCCGTCACGGATTGCCGACAGCGTCTCTTCGGCTTCCGCCACGCGTTGCCGGAGGTCGTCGATGAGGCTCTGCAGCGCCTGCTCCTGGGAATCCCGCATCATTCGACCTTGAGATTGACGAGAACCTTCTGTTCGTCGGAAAGATCGCCGATAATCTTGCGAATGGGAATGGGCAGCTCCCTGACCAGGGTGGGAATCGCCACGATCTTGTGCTCGCGCGCGAGTTGCGGGTTCTTCTTGAGGTCGATGACCTCGATCCGGTATTTGCCCGGCAGGTGCTCCCGGCAGATGCGCTCGAGATTCGAAATGGCGGCCAGCGATTTGGGAGTTTCGCCGGCGACGTAGAGGATCAGCTTGCGCGTGGGTGCGTCTTCCGTCGACATCAACATTCCCTATCGTTTGCCGCGAGATTGGCGCATCTCGGCTTCGTCCGTCTCGATTTGAGTCCGGCGATCTGTTTCCGTTTCCACGAGTCCGCGCAGCTCCGCTTCGTCGGCTTCGAGCTCGGAACGCAGGATCTCGATCTGCGCCAGCGTGCGCCGGCGTCGCTGTTCGATCAGGTGTTGCGCCTTTTCGGCCTCGATCTCGCGCAGGCGCTCCTGCCGCCGCTCCTGGGCCTCCGCCACGCGTCGTGCGGCGCCGGTCAGGGCCTTGCCCTGTCCCATGTAGGGCAGCATGAGGCGAATGCCGTCGCTGTCCATCACGAATTCGCGGACCTGGTTGGAATGGCTGAGCCCACGCGCCTTCAGCAGATAGAGCTCGCGATTGAATTCACCATTGGACTCGCGGTTGAGCAGAAGGATCCAGGCGTCCATCAGGGACGACAGCCCGGAATCGGTCTCAATCACCGTCTGGCCGTTCTGGGTAAGGTGGGTGAGGACCCCGGTGATGCCTTCCGACTTCAGGAAGTCGACGATGCGCAGGAGCATGGCATGCACTTCCGACCGGTTTCCCGTTTCGGTGAAAGCGGAAAGCGGGTCGAGAACGAAGATGTCCGGCCGGAAGGCCATCGCCTCGCGCAGCATCAGGGCGAGGTGCATCTCGAGGCTGTAGAAGGTCGGCCGCGCCGCGACGTACTTCATCCGTCCCGCGGCGAGATGCTCGCCGAGATCGATGCCCAGCGACCGCATGTTGCGGACCGTCTGGTCCTCGGATTCCTCGAACGAAAAGAAGACCGCCCTCTGGCCCGCCTTGCAGGCCGTATCGACGAAGCTGGCCGCCAGCGACGATTTTCCCGAACCGGCAACGCCCGAGATGAGGATGCTCGATCCGCGATGGAAGCCTCCGCCGCCGATCATGGCATCGAGATCGTGCACTCCGGTGCTCACCCGTTCGTCCAGCACGCGGTGATTGAGGCCGAGCGAAGACACCGGCAGGACCGAGAAGCCGCCCTGATCGATCAGGAAAGGGTATTCGTTGGTGCCGTGGCTGGAACCACGATACTTGACGATTCTGAGCCGTCGCGTCGAGATCTGGTTCTGGACGCGATGGTCGAGCAGCAGGACGCAGTCCGAGACGTATTCTTCCAGCCCCTGCCGCGTCAGCGCTCCGTCGCCCCGCTCGCCGGTGATGACCGTCGTCAGGCCGCGATCCTTCAGCCAGTCGAATAGGCGACGGATTTCCGCGCGCAGCACCGCCTGGTTGGTGAAGGCCGAGAACAGGCTTTCGATCGTATCGAGCACCACGCGTTTCGCGCCGATCGTGTCGATGGCGAGTTCGAGACGCAGGAACAGGCCCTCGAGGTCGAAATCGCCGATTTCCGCCACTTCCGAGGGGTCGACGGCGATGTGCTCGATGATCACCTTCTCGGACTCGATGAGCGCCTCGAGGTCGAAGCCGAGCGACGCCACGTTGTCGACGATGTCGCTCGGGCGTTCCTCGAAGCTTACGAAGACGCCGGGCTCGCCGAGCTCGCGCGCGCCATGAACCAGGAAAGTGGCCGCGAAAAGGGTCTTTCCGCAGCCGGCGGTTCCGCACACCAGCGTCGGCCGCCCCGTGGGAAGTCCTCCCAGCGTGAGGTCGTCGAAGCCTGAAATGCCAGTTGGAGACTTGGCGATGGATTTCGTCGGGAGCCGACTATCAGACATATTTTACTCGCCGTAGGAAACGAAACGACACGTGATTTCCAATTCGTAAGGGCAAAACACGGGTTCGCTTCCCTGCGAATCGGCCTTGACAGTCAACAGGCCGTAACCTCGTCAAAAAGGATTTCCGGAAACGCTCGCCTTCCCGTCATGGTAGCGGCGATATGAGACTCCCAATCCTCGCTCTAGGGAATCGCGCTCTTATATTCAGAAATTCCTATATAGTCGAGGCCAAGATCGGGACTATTTATCTGTTCAACTCATATGAACGCAATCGGCTGCAGGTGGTTCCCACACCGGGTTCCTGCTTACGGGCGATCGGTTGACTCGCGTCCCGGCGGATGCCGCCGCTCCTTGTCCTGTTTGCGCAATTCCTCATCGACGGTCGTGAGGAGCATCACGAGCACCGAGGCCTCGAGGGCCTTCGCCGCCTCGATGAGGCCGGGCAGCTCGTGGCGGAGTGTCAACGCCTTTTCTTCCATCGCCGTTTCCCGCGGGGCTGCCGACGCGACAGATCATCGCCGTCGGTGTGGTCAGCTACAACTTATGCTCGTCCCGGAAGCCGGAAAAGAGGGTACCTAGTCCGCGCTGCGTCGCCAGGCGGTCGATTTCATCGGGAGACAGATATCCTTCCCCGAACCACGGGTACTTTTCCTGGTCGAAGGACGATTTGATCCAGTCGATGGCCTGCCGCATGTGGCGGAACTCGACGACGCTCGGGTGATAGCAGAGCCAGATATCCCGTTTCAGCGAAAATTCCCGGGCGACGTGATGCAGCTTGTGGGTCACAAGCCGGGCATAGGTCGGCAGCGCCGTCACGCCGGCCCCGTGGGTGGCCGCCAGCACCTGGGCCGAGGCGGTGTTGACCCGCAAGGCCACGAAGCTGCGGCTGTCGTCCTCCGGCAGTTCCTCCTTGAGCGCCCCGCTCTGGATCTGCGGCGCGTTGATCTCGATGAAGCGATGGCGGGGAATGTCCTGCGACGTTTCGATGATGCCGTGGCGGGAGATGTAGTCGGCGGCGGCGAACAGCACGATGTGAAGCCAGCCGAGGCGGACGACCTTCAGCCTCTCGTCGGCCGGCCGCTCAAGCTGCACCGCGATATCCACCTCAAGGCCCGACACGTCGGGCATGCGCATCTCGTTGCGAAAGTCGACCTGGATGCCGGGCGCCCGCTCGAACAGGTCGACCAGCCGCGGCACCAGCCAGAAGGCGCCGAGGCCCTCGGTCGCCCCCACCCGCACCGTCGCCCTGAGGCCGCGCTTGGACCGCGAGGACAGCCGCGCCAGGGCGCGCGCCTGCTCCAGCATCACCTGGGCGGTCTCCTCCACCTTGCGCCCTTCCTCGGTGAGTTCTACCCCCTTCGCCGAGCGGGTCAGCAGCACGGCATTGATCTTGTGCTCGAGCGTCTCGATTCGCCGGCGCAAGGCGTTGACCGATACGCCGCTTTCCAGGGATGCCGCCCGGAAGCTGGAAAGGCGTGCAACGAGCAGGAATACGCGCACGTCGTCCCAGTTGATGTCCAGTTCCGCTGCGCCGTCACCGTGTTCCATCTACCTCATCACCCTGCGTCAAAATCGGATGCACGGAACAGCTCCCGAGTTGGTTACGCTCAAACCTCGAATGAAAGGGGTCGTGGTCATCAAAGACGAGGAACAAGATGAATTCCCACACTCGAAATTACGAACAAGCACCCAATTACTATCCTTCTCGCCATATTGATCGTATCGATTACTCCAAGTATGGCCGCAACCTTTCCGTCTTCAGCCCTTCTGGCGAAATTATTGCAGATCTGCTGAGAAAAGCGACCCCCGAAATTCACGGTGTCGCCAGCCTCGAGACGGTGATGCGCATCTACCGGCGCAATCCCGACACTATCCTGGCCATCGGCCGGGGCCAATGGCGCGAACAGGCCGGCAACGGGCCGCTCGGCTTCGTCTGTCTTCTGCCGCTCAATCAGGACGGGCTCGATGCCCTGTTCGACGGCCGCATGGATACCGGCGCGCCCGAGGACCGCTTCATCGCCCGCCAGTGGGAACGGCCGGCCGCCATCTATTTCTGGGGCATCTATATCTCCCCGACCATCGCCGGCGGCATTTCGCTCGTGATGGAGCGCCTGACCTCGGACAAGTTCCGCGGCCTGCCGGTGTTCTGCAAGGCGGCCAACGACAAGGCCCGCCATCTCTTCGAGAGCATCGGCTTCACCATGGGCGCCCGGCACGGCGACATCTACGCTCCCGGCATCATGACCTGCCGGCGCCTGACGGACGCGGAGCGGCATGGCGAGGCCGATCTTCCGGCGGCTCCCTACGATACATGGCGCCCCGGCGTCCCCGGAACGGCCGGGCGGCGGAACGCGATCGGCATCACGGTTGTCCACGACGTCAACCAGCTGTTGATGGTCCACGCCATCAGGGCGGCGACCTATCTTGCCGAACAGTCCATTCCCTTCGCCGAGGACGTCGACGGCAACGACCTGACGGCGACGCATCTGCTCGGCTTCGTCGGCGACGAGCCCGCCGGTTGCCTGCGCATTCGCTACTTCGCCGGCTTCGTCAAGCTGGAGCGGCTGGCCGTGCTGCCGCGCTTCCGCAAGAGCCGGCTGGCCCTGAAGCTGGTGAAGGCCGGCATCGAGCTGTGCCGCACCAAGGGCTACACCCGCTTTTACGGCCAGACCGCGGCGAACATCGCCCCCATCTGGGAGCACTTCGGCTTCGTTCTGCGCCAAGGCGGCGGCATCAACTACCTGACGGACGAAACCTATTACGAGGCCGACCTCGTGGTGCCGCCGGCCGAGGACGCGCTGTCGCCGGATTCCGGCGCCGTGGTGCTCGTCCGCCCTGAAGGGCAGTGGGACCGGCCGGGCATCCTGGAAAGAATATCGGGTGATCAATGAGCAGTGATATCAAGGATCCCATGGCGGATGAGCAGACCTATGCCGGCGATGTCCATCGCCCGATGGACATCCGCGCCATGCTGACGATGATCGACTATCTGATGCCGCAGGCGCGCGAGGTGAGCGTCTCCGCCGCCCTTCTGCTCGGCCTGGCCAGCTCCGAACTGTCCGGCCTGCTGGCGTTGCAGATGGATTCCGACGTCATCGACCTCGACCAGCACCGCCGGCGTCACTGAACGGTTGCCGTTTGGAGCATCGGACTGAAAAGTGGACTCCGGTTTTCGGAAAATCCGATGCGCAAACAAAGATCTAGAGCGACGGCTCGGATATGTCCGGGCGCCCGTCGCTCTAGCCGTTCTGGCCGTTGCGCGACATGGAGACGACGAGGTCGAGCAGGTGCCGGCGCACCGCCGGATCGTTGATGCCCAGGAAGGCATTGTTGAGCTTGATGCCTTCCGAGCTCTTCACGAACTGGTCGAATGCGTCCGTCGCCGTGACGATCGCGCCGCTCGGCCCGCGCGCCTCGAGGGCTTCGAACACGGCCGTCTCGAAGAAGTAGCTGATCGGCACGCCGAGGTAGTTGGCGATTTCCAGCAGACGTCCGGCGCCGACGCGGGTCGCCCCCTTCTCGTATTTCTGGACCTGCTGGAAGGTCACGCCGAGCGCCGTCCCGAGCTTTTCCTGGGAGATGCCCAGGATCATGCGCCGCATGCGGATGCGGGCGCCGACATGCACGTCGGCGGGGTTCGGCACCTTTTTCTTGACGGCGTTAGGCTCCATTCATGGACTCCCTGTCAGCGTGAGCGGTCCGGAGGCGGATTCTGATTCACATGTTTACCATTGCCATGTGGGGCTCGCCATGGCGCGACTAGTCGTCAATGTTCTTTTACTTGGAACGGCGGCGCGTGCAAATGCGAGTAAATGCGGCTTGGTCGCTCGCCTGCCGCACCCTTCGGGTAACCGCCGGATTTCCGCAGCGGTCCGTCGCCGCCATCCGAAAAAGAAATGCGCCCAAGACGGGCGCATTCCATCTCATGTCGAAAGCTTCGGATCCTGAAGACGCTCAACCGAGCAGGGTCAGCAACTCCTCGATTTCGACGCTGGCGAACCCCACCGCGCTGTCGGCGATGCCATAGGGTATGAACAGCCGCCCGGCGTGGGCCAGCGCGCCGCATGTATAGACGACGTTGGGCACGTAACCTTCGCGCTCGGCGTCCGACGGCGACAGCAGCGGCACGCGCGAGCGGCCGAGCACGCGGGTCGGCTCCTCCTTGTCGAGCAGCATGGCGCCGATCGCGTATTTGCGCATCGGACCGACGCCGTGCGTCAGCACCAGCCATCCCTCGTCGAGTTCGATCGGCGAACCGCAGTTGCCGATCTGGATAAGCTCCCATGGATGGAGCGGCCCGGCAATCCGCTGGCCTTCGTCCCAGTGGAAGAGATCGTTGGAGCGGATCAGGAACAGGTTCTCGTTGTCCTGCCGTCCCAGCATGGCGTAGTCGTCGCCGATCTTGCGCGGAAACAGCGCCATGCCCTTGTTGCGGGCCGCCGGGCCCGACAAGGGTCTCAGCTCAAAGCGCCGGAAATCGCGGGTGATCAGGAATTCCGAAGCGATCGACTGACCGCTGAAGGCGGTATAGGTGCCGTACCAGAGCGGCCCGTCGTCGGGATCGTCGAAGTAGACGAGACGCAGGTCCTCGAGGCCGTTGCGCTGCGCCGAGGTAACCGGCAGCAACACGGTCTCGTCGAGCGGCCCGTCGCCCTCGCGGACGGCCCACACCCTTCCGTCCGCCCCCACCTCCGGCCGCGAGGCGACGGCGAACGGACTATCCTCGGTGAGCCGCAGTTCACCCTGGTCGGAGAGGATACCTTCGCGGAAGGTGATGGAGGATATGTGTCCCTCGCCGACCGCCCTGAGCGACAGCAGGAAGCGCATCTCGCTCGGTGCCAGGCCGGACTGGTCGGGGTGCGGCACGACGCTGGGGTTCATCAGCGCGGCTGCCTCGAAGGAGTATTCGTGGCAGAAATAGGCGCCGATCAACAGGCGCTCGGCATCACGCAACGGCTCGACGAGACCCAGGTCCGCGGCGATGCCGGCATAGCGCTCCTCGAAGAAGTGGCGCACCTCGCGGTGCCGGTTCTCGAAGTCGGCCATGACCAGCGACAGCTCGGCCTGGACGGTACGGTTGTCCATGGCCTGGACGGTCTCGACGATCCGTCGCGCTCGCACCTGCGAGGCGGGGTTTAGTCCTCTGGGTTCTCCCGCCAACTGGAAATTCCGAATGACCACCCGGCTGGCGTCGGGATAAAGGCGTTGAGGCAACAACTGCAACGTCATTGGCCGGCCCTCGCCACAACCATCCGGTCACCGCGGCTGTGTGCGAGTCTTTGCAATTGTCTTATCGAACGCACCGAGAACTGGAAGGCAAGGATCGACTCGGCGCCCTGGTTCAGGTTGACGCGGTCGACTTGCAAGCCGTCATAGCAGCCGCCGTTCGGGGTCGCGAGCCGCAGTCCCAGGTCGTTGCGGCCGTGGAACCAGTCGAACGCCGCCTCGGCGTAGCGCTGCCAGCGGCTGTCGCCCGTCATCTCGAATGCCACCGCCGACGCTTCGATCATCGCCCAGGCATCGACCGGCTGCTGGTCGAAGGGCAGGGGACGGCTGTAGACCTTGCCGAAGCTCTCGGTGCCGACGGGTCGGAAATGGCCGTCGGTGTCGGTCTGGAGCTCGGCCAGCCACTCGAGCGCCGCGATGCCGTCGCGGATCATATCGTCCTGGCCGAGGCGCTGGCCGGCCCGGATCAGCGCTTCCGGCAGGCGCGCGTTGTCGTAGGCGAGCACCGGCTCGAACCACAGCCAGTCGGGCCTCCGCTGTTCGCGCAACTGCTGGTGCAATTGGGCGGCGAAGGTGTCGAGCAACTGCCGCGCCGGCCGATGGCCCGGATAGACCGACAGCCAACTGACGAGGCCCAGGATCGTGAAGGCCTTCGAACGGGGGCTGGTAAGGTGGGCGCTGGCCGGAATCACCCGGTCGGCGAGGCCGGTGACCCAGAGCTTGAGCCCATGGTCGTCGGTATTCGCAACCACCCGGCCGAGCGCCCAGACGGCCCGGCCGTGGCTGTCCTGCGAGCCGATGTCCTCCAGCCAGTTGCGCTGGTAGCCCATGAAATTGCGGAAGGCGGCGCGGTCCTCGTCCCAGGCCGAATCCACGAAGGCGGCGCAGATGTCGGCGATGCGGGTCGCGCGGTCGGTTTCGATGCCTTCCGCCTTCAGCTCCACGGCGAGCATCATGGCGCGAGCGTTGTCGTCGAGGCAGTAGCCATGGCGGCGGTCGGGAATGGTCGAGCGGCTATGCTGCAGCATGCCGCAGCCGTCCGTCATCCGGTCGACCGCCGCCAGCGTGGAAACCAGCGGAAACCGCCGACCGGTTCTGAGGTTGCTGACCGGCGCCGGCACCCGGCTGCCGGAGCGGGCCTCGGCGAGCAGGTCGAGATAGGAGCGTCCCACCACGGGCCAGATCATCTGCCGCCCGAGGTCGTAGGCCTTGCTGCGCAGGCGGTCGCGGCGACCGCTGTCGGTGAGAAGATCGCCGATGGTCGACGCCAGCGCCTTCGGATCGCCAAACGGCACCAGCGCGCCGGCGTCGTTGGCCAGCAGCTCCTTGGCGTGCCAATAGGGAGTGGACACCACGGCCTTGCCGAGACCCACGGCGTAGGACAGCGTACCGGACGTGATCTGCGCCTCGTGCAGATAGGGCGTCACGTAGATATCGGCCGCCGAAAGCCAGTCCTTCAGGATAGGCGCATCGACATATTCATTGACGAACATCAGATGGTCGGCGACGCCGAGCGCCTCCGCCTGGGCCTGCAGCTTTTCGCGATAGGCCTCGCCCTCGCGGGCGACCAGATGCGGATGCGTCGCGCCCAGCACCACGTAGACCAGGTCCGGATGCGCCCGTACGAGCTCCGGCAAGGCATCGATCATGTTCTCGATGCCCTTGTTGGGCGACAGCAGCCCGAAGGTCAGCACCACCTTACGGCCGTCGAGGCCGAAGCTGTGTTTCTGGAAGGCCGGGTCGAGGAACGGCACGTCCGGGATACCATGCGGGATGACGGTGATCTTGTCGTCGGGGAAGTTCCAGTCGCGGGTCAGGATGGTGCGCCCCATCTCGGTCATCACCACCAGCCGGGCCGAATGCTCGGCAAGCCGCTCCATCACCCGGCGCTGGTCGGGGGTCGGATCGACCAGCACCGTGTGCAGCGTCGTCACGATCGGCGCGCGCAGCCGTTCGGTCAGCTTGAGAAGGTACTCGCCCGCCTCGCCGCCGAAAATGCCGAATTCGTGCTGGATCGACACGGCGTCGGGGTTGAGCGCATTGATATGGTCGGCCGCCGCCGCATAGTCGTCGGCTTCATGCTGGCTGATCTCATAGCCGACCGCCGGCGGATAGGCGTGCTTCTGCCCTTCGTCCGTCACGGCGACCGTGCTGATCCTGAGGTCGCTGTCCGTGGTGGCGAGCGCTTCGCGCAGGTCGGCCGTGAAGGTGGCGATGCCGCACTTGCGGGGTGGAAAATTCCCGATCAAGGTCACGTGGCTTACGGGCGGGGTGAGATTGTCGCTGGTCATCGAGGCCTCCGAAATCTGCGTTTCATCCACGATACGGCGCGGATCGGCGTGCAAACGAATGAAGAAAGCTGAGCTGAGACTTGACCCGGCTCTGTTGCGTCTTGATCGGCATCGGTTCGGTATCCCAAACGGATGGTATCTAAGTCTTTGTAGTCACGGGAAAACGCGTAATCGGCCATTCCGAGATAGGAAAAGGCATACGAGTTTCAAGTGACCGGACGCCGGGAGCCATCGTGCATCGGCCGCATCGACGTTCGGCTGGCTCCCCGCACTCCATGCGTATACGTCAAACGCCGATGGGCCCGGTTGGTTCCAGGCGACAGGTCGTTTTCAGGCTTCGCGGCCGCATCGGCCGCTGTCCGGAGGCCAAGGCCAAGCCTCCGCCGTCGCGAAAACGGCGGTGCTTCAGGAGCGATGTTTGATGGCTCGGCCGATGAAGCCCTATAGCATTTTCGAGCGAAGCGGACGCCGGTTCGCGTGAAGAAGATGCGTTAACTCAAGAAGATAGGGTATTGCCGCATTTCCATGAAACACGGCAATGCTCTAGACGGGCTGTGGCACGAAGTCGCCCGGCTCGACCGGCATCACCGCTTTCAACAGCTTGACCGACCGGTCGACGCCTTCGACGCGCGACAGCAGCATGTCCTCGTGTTCGATCGACAGCCAGCCCTCGTAGCCGACCATGCGCAGGCGATAGCAGAAGGCCCGCCACCAGCTCTCGTCGTGGCCGTAGCCGAGCGTGATGTAGCTCCAGGCCCGCGCCGGAATGTCGGCCAGCGAGCCGTTCTCCAGCCGGCCGACCGTCGCGGCGCGCGGCGCGTTGATAAAGGCATCCTTGGCGTGGACGTGGTGGATCGCCGCGCCGAGGGCGTCGACGGCGGCGATCGGATCGGCGCCCATCCACATCAGGTGGCTCGGATCGAGATTGGCGCCGACCGTCGGACCGACGGCCGCCCTCAGGCGCAGCAGCGTCGGCACGTTGTAGACGAGCTGGTTGCCGTGCAGTTCCAGCGCCAGCCGCTCGACGCCGTTGGCGGCGGCGTGCGCCACGAGATCCTGCCAATAGGGAACGAGCTTCTCCTGCCACTGCCAGGCGAGGATCTCCTGCGTCTCCGGCGGCCAGGAGGAGACGATCCAGTTGGGCCAGCGGTCATCAGGGCCGCCGCCGGGCAGGCCGGACATCATCACCACCGTCCTGAGGCCGAACGCGCCGGCGAGGCGGATGGTGTCGTAGGTGATGGCCGACTGGCGGGCACCGTCGACCGGATGCAGGGGATTGCCGCTGCAGTTGAGCGCCACCAGTTCGAGGCCGCGGCGGTCGATCTCGTCCCGGAATTGACGGCGGGCGGCGGCGCTTTCCAAGAGGCCGGCGAGGTCGATGTGGGGCGCCGACGACCAGTTGCCGGTGGCGATCTCCACGCCCTCGATGCCGAGCGTCTTCGCCGCGTCCAGCATGTCGGGAAACGGCAGGTGGGCGAGGCTGTCCGAGACCAGGCCGATCTTCATGGCAATCTCCCGGGAAACGCTTCAGGCGCGGGTGGCGTAGAACATCGGCCGTTCGCCGGCATCGACGGTCTCGACGTTGCCGCCGGCGAGCGCCTTCAGCGCGGCCTCCGCCGTCGCCGCCGCCACGTAGCCGTCCCAGGCGCTGGCGCCCAGGAAACGGCCGCCGTTCAGCGCCACCACGAAGTCGCGCAACTGATAGCGGTAGGCGTCGGCAAAGCGGCCCCGCCAGTCCGGCTCGACGCCGTATCCGTCGAGGCCGCCATGGCGCCGGCTGACCGGCGGATGCGGGTCGAGCGAAAGCGTGCCGTCCTCGCAGACCAGTTCTCCCTGCACGTCGTAGCCGTACTGGGCGTCGAGGAAGGCCTCGACCGAGACGATGACGCCGCTCGCGCTCTCGAGGATCATCATCAGCGGCCGGCGATTGGCGGCGCGGCGTGAGGGGCGGGCGGCGATCACCCGGACGCGGGCGTGGTCCTCGCCGAGCACGAAACGGGAAATGTCGATTTCGTGGACGCAGGAATTGGCCAGAACCAGGTCGGACGTCACGTAGTCGGGGCCAACGGCGTTGCGGTGCACGCAGTGCAGGAACAGTGGCCGGCCATGCGTTTCCTCCGCCACCGCCGCGCGCAACGCCCGGTATCCGGGATCGAAACGCCGCATGAAGCCCACCTGCACCAGCGGCCGGCCGGCGGCGATTTCCGCCGCCACCACCGCCCGCGCCTCGTCGAGGCTCGCCGCCATCGGCTTCTCGCAGAGCACCGGCTTGCCGGCGGCGATCGCCGCCAGCGTCAGCGGCGCGTGCGTCCGGTCGGGCGACGCGATGATCAGCGCGTCGACGCCCCGGTCGGCGACCAGCGCCTCGGCGGTGGAATGGACGCGGCAGTTTCCGTCGGCGACGGCCGCGGCGCGGCCGGTGTCCATGTCTTGCACGGCGACGAGTTCGGCCCCGGCGATGTCCGACCTCAGGATGCGGGCATGGTCGGCCCCCATGATGCCGCAACCGATGAGGCCAAAGCGGATGGTCATATTGTTCCTCCCGGCGCGTCGTCCTCGGCGGCGTGCCCGTTGATCGGATCGATAGTGATCGCGCGATGGTGTCCCGGCAAGCAAATTTTGCATTCGATTGCAAAATTCTCGGTGGGAAGGCCGGCCTTGCGGTATATTTGGCGAAACGGCATCGCATGGCCGTTGCGGCGCGTCGTCCGGCGGATATCATCGTGGCGCGGGAGCGAGGCTTGAGGATGGCGATGACGGGCGACAGATCAATGTGTCGGGTGACCGCCGGCGACGTGGCGCGGGCGGCCGGCGTGTCCGAATCGGCGGTATCGCGCACCTTCACGCCCGGCGCCAGCGCATCGGCCAGAACGCGCGAGCGGGTGCTGAAGGCGGCAGAGCAGCTTGGGTATCGTCCCAATTTCATCGCGCGCAGCCTTAGGGCGCGCCGGACCAACCTGGTCGGCGTTCTCATAACCGATTTCGAGAATCCCTGGCCGCAGATGGCTCTCCGGCACCTGGTGTCGGCGCTGCAGGCCAGGGGCTTCCACGCCCTGCTGTTCGACGTCGAGGACGCCGACAGCCTCGCCGGCATCGTCCCGCTGGTGCTGCAATATCAGGTGGACGGGTTGATCGTCGGCGCCGCCGACGTTTCGGCCGCCATCGTCGAGACCTGTTCGGCGACCGGCACGCCCATCGTCGCCTTCGGTCGCCATGGCCGGCGGCGGCTCGGCATCTCCTCGGTAGCCTCCGACGACGCGGCGGCCGGCGCCGGAGTGGCCGATCTGTTGTTCGAGCGCGGCTACCGCCGGTTCGCCTATGTGGCCGGCGAGGGCGGCAGCCTCACCTGGAACAGCCGCGGCCGGGGCTTCGTCCGCCGGGCGGCGGCGCTCGGGCTCGATCCGGTGCAGCGCCATCTCTCCGGCGAAACCTCCTACGAGGCGGGCGGTCGCGCGGCGGCGCGCCTGCTCGGGCGGCTGCCGCGGCCCGATGCCGTTTTCTGCCAGAACGACGTGCTGGCGCTGGGCTTTCTGGACGGCGCGCGGGACGATTTCGGTCTCAATGTCCCGGCTGATCTGGCCGTCGTCGGCTTCGACGACATTCCCGCCGCCGGCCACCGCCCCTACCGGCTCACCACGGTGCGCCAGCCGGTCGACGCAATGATGGACGCTACGGCGGAGCTGCTTGCCCGCCGGCTCGAGGAAGCGGCCGGTCAAGGCGAGGAGCGGCTGTTGCCGACTCGCCTCGTCGAACGGGCCACCGTCCGGCCGGGCTGATTTCACCGCCGGCTTATCCGTTTCGCGCCAATAAAAAATCGCTCCATGCAGGTTTTCGGCGAGGCGCTTCGCCGCATGGGATGCCGGCGCGGCCATAGCCAGCGCGCAAGATAACCATTGGGAAACCGTTGGCGTCTAGAGTGGCGCAAGGATGGAATGAAAATATTGAATTTGTCCGCGTACGAATCATGCGTTCCTGAATGCGGGTGATCGTCCGGTTCGCCCTCAGAGGAACGGGCACCGGACGTGTGGACGGCTATGGCGCGACCGGATCGGCGAGGAAGCCGGCTCGGTCGGATGGCGTATGTCCGGTCGAAATACGAGGGGGAGATCATGAAGCGAAGGGAAGCGCTTGCCAGGCAGTCCATCACGCGAAAGATCAGTGCGAGCCTTGTCCTGCTGGCATTGCTGGCGGCCGTGGTGGGCGCTGCCGGCGCCTTCGGCCTCAGCCGGCTGGGGCTTGCGGTCGACCTGACGTCGCGCTCGGCCACCGCCGTCGCCGACGTCGGCGCGGCGGGCGACGCGGTCAACCGCTTCATCCTGACGCGGGATCCCGATGCGGCCAAAAGGGCGAGCGAGCTGCTCGACCGGGTGAACGCCGACATCGCCGGCCTGGGGGCGGCGGATGATCCGACGCTGAAGCCGGTGAACGCGGCGATCGGAGCGTTCCGGCAGTCGATCGACGCGCTCGTCAACGCCTCAACCGACATCGCGACGGCCTGGGCCAGCGTCGACAAGTCGGTTTCGTCCTTGCAGTGGGTCGCCCACAAGCTGCAATCGGACGCCAAGATGAAGTCGCAGGAGATGGAGCAACTCGCCGCGACCGAGCAGGCGAAAGTGCGCGAGGCTTCGGAATTCCTGGCGCTCGCCTATCAGGGGCAGGTCCTGGCCGTCAAAGCCAGGACATCGCTGGTCCGATACACCGCGAGCCGCGACGGCGCCGACATTGCGGTCGCCAAGACGGCGATCGATCAGGCGAAGGCGGCGATCGGCAGCATCTACAATTTCGCCAGCTCGGACGCCATCGGCGATCAGATGCGTCTTGCCTCCAAGCCGATCAACGAGCTTGCCAAGCTGATGGCGAAGATGACGACGGCAACCGACCCGACCGAGATCGAAGGACTGCGGCTGCAGGTCGATGCCGGCATCGATTCCTTCGTGACGGGAACCGAAGCCATCGTCTCCGCCGCCCGCGACCTCGGCAAGGCGTCGCAGGAGGCCGCCCAGCAGGCCGCCGACGACAAGACCAAGGCCAACACCACCTTCGATCAAGGGATTTCCCTGAGCTATACGGCGGACGGCCTCACCATCCAGACGGCCGGCTACAAGCTGGATCCGACCGACGACAACCAGGCCAACGTCCAGACCATGCTCGGCACGGCGATCGAGACCGGCAAGTCGATCGCGGCGAGCGGGCTCGCCGATCCCTCCGCCGATATCCAGAGTTTCGGCACCGCCTTCGCCGATCTGGTGAAGGGCACCAAGGCCTTTGCGGCCGCGCGGGAGGCCTCGGTGCAGCATTCGGCCGCCGCGGTGGCGGCCATCCGGTCGGTCAGCGACCAGCACGCGGCGTCGGCGGTTGAGAGCCGAACCTCTTCCTATGCTCTGATGGCGGTGATCACCGCCGCGACGCTTCTGCTCGCTTTCGCGGTCAGCATCGGCATGTCGAGGCTGGTATCGCGGCCGATCGTCTCGCTCACCAAGGCGATGGCGCGTCTTGCAACGGGCGATACCGACGTCGATCTCGGCGGCAATCGCCGGCGGGACGAGATCGGCGACATGCTGCGCGCCGTGCAGGTCTTCCGCGACAACGCCATCGAGCGCCACCGCCTCGCCTCGGAGGCGGAAGCCGAACAGGAAAGGCGCGCCGCCCGGCAGGAGGCGATCGAAGTCCTCATCCAGGATTTCCGCAAGGAGATCGCCGCCATGCTGACCTCGGTGTCCAGCAATGCCGACCAGATGGAAGAGACGGCGCGCGCGCTGGCCTCGATCGCCGAACAGGCGAGTTCGCGCGCCACCGGCGCCGCCGAGGCATCGGGCGATGCATCGGTCGGCGTCCAGACCGTGGCGGCGGCGGCCGAGGAGCTTTCGGCCTCCATCGCCGAGATCGCCCGCCAGACCGAAAATGCCACCCAGGTGGCCCGCCGGGCCTCCGAGGAGGCACGGCGCACCGACGCGACCATCGTCAGCCTCGCCGAGGCGGCGGATCGGATCGGCAATGTCGTGACGCTGATCAAGGCGATCGCCGAGCAGACCAACCTCCTGGCGCTCAACGCCACCATCGAAGCGGCGCGCGCCGGCGAGGCGGGCAAAGGCTTCGCCGTCGTCGCCTCGGAGGTGAAGAACCTGGCGGGCCAGACGGCCAAGGCCACCGAGGAGATCGCCACCCAGATCGCCGCCATTCAGGTTTCCACCTCCGAGGCGGTCACGGCCATCCGCTCGATTTCCGATATCATGGTCGACGTCGACCGCACGACGATGATCATCTCGAGCGCCGTCACCGAGCAGGGAACGGCCACGTCGGAGATTTCCAGCAATGCCCAGCGCGCCGCCGCCGGCACGCGCTCGGCCACCGAGGAGACCGAGGCGCTGACCCACGTGGTCGGTGAAACGTCGCAATCGGCATCGGCCGTTTCGGCCGCGTCCAACGACATGAACGAGCAGGCCGGCCGCCTGCGGACGGCGGTGGAAGGTTTCATAAACCGCGTCATGGCGGCGTAAGAAGAGAGCCAACTCCCGGGAAGAACGAAAGCCGCTTCGGTTGGAGCGGCTTTCGTTTTCTGTCGAACGCTGCCGCGAGACGCCTTGGCTCCGGAAAGAAAAAGCCGGCCCCGAGAGGGGGCCGGCCAGCGCCGGAGGAGAGGCGCTTGTTCGGACGCGGCGGGTGGAGCCGCCGTTGCCCTTGTGTTCTCTGGGTTCAGCTTCTGGTCAGGGTACCGTCCCAGGTGCTGACGGCCTTCTTGGCGTCTTCCTCGGAGAACCAGACCGAGGTGACCGACTTGGTCTCGGTGAAGAAGGCGACGCCATCCTTGCCGAGCGTATGCAGGTCGCCGAAGAACGACTGCTTGTGGC
>NZ_NQVN01000032.1 GCF_002770725.1 Pleomorphomonas carboxyditropha
CATGCACCAATACAACCACTGTCCACGAAAGATCCTTGGCTACAGGACCCCAGCCGAGGTATTCGAAGACTTCCTCACTGTTGCGCTTCAAACGTGAATCCATCCTCCGCCTTCGCGCAGGATGACACTCTATGGGAAGGGGGGCAAGGATGGAGGGCGATACGCTATCCGGCTGTTTCCTATATATAAATCTGTCATCCTATGCGAAGGCATAGGACCTCGGGCAGGAGAGAACGAGCGGCGGATATAGGTCTCCAACCAAACTGGAGCTCTGCCTTGCATCGTCGAGTTTCAGGCCACCCCTCTCCCTGGTCCCTTTCCCACAAGGGGCGAGGGGACGATGGGAGTTGCCGACCCATTTCCCGGTCAAGCCGAGCCTTCCAGTAAGGGGTAGACCCGAACCGCGTCCCCTCGCCCCTTGTGGGAGAGGAGGACATTGCAAATCTGCCTAACAAAGCCGCCAATTGAAAGCGGAGCGGGGTTTGCGGCCGCGCGCTTTTCATCTATAAGCCCGGCAACGGTCCGAACGACGATCACCCTTCTTGCTGCCCGCCCCGGTCGGTGCCCCGCGCACCGGCCGCGTTTACACGCGAGTGAAGATGCCCAGACGCACCGATATCGACACCATCCTCATCATCGGCGCCGGCCCGATCGTCATCGGTCAGGCCTGCGAGTTCGACTACTCGGGCACCCAGGCCTGCAAGGCCCTGAAGGCGGAAGGCTACCGCATCGTCCTCGTCAACTCCAACCCGGCCACCATCATGACCGACCCGGAGATGGCGGACGCCACCTACATCGAGCCGATCACCCCGGAAATGGTGGCGCGAATCATCGAGCGCGAGCGGGCCGAGCGGCCGGACGACCGCCTCGCCCTCCTGCCGACCATGGGCGGCCAGACGGCGCTCAACACCGCGCTGTCGCTGAAGAAGATGGGCGTGCTCGACAAGCACGGCGTCGAGATGATCGGCGCCACCGCCGAGGCGATCGACAAGGCCGAGGACCGCGAGCTGTTCCGCGAGGCGATGACCCGCATCGGCCTCGACACGCCGAAGGCCGCCTTCGTCAACACCTCGGCCCTCAAGCAGCAGTTCCGCGCCGAATACGAGGCGCGCCGCGCCGCGGCGATCGCCGCCCATCCCGAGGACGACGCCCGCGCCAAGGCGCTCGCCGCCTTCGAGGGCGAATGGGCCGCCGACGAGAAGGCCCGGCGCGAGGAATACAACCTCACCGCCCGCCTCAATGCGCTGAAGGCCTACAAGGTGACCGGCCTGCCGGCCATCATTCGCCCGTCCTTCACCATGGGCGGCACCGGCGGCGGCATCGCCTACACCATCGAGGAACTCTACGACCTCGTCATGTCCGGCGTCGAGGCCTCGCCCACCAACGAGGTGCTGGTGGAGGAATCGGTGCTCGGCTGGAAGGAGTTCGAGATGGAGGTCGTCCGCGATCGCGATGACAACTGCATCATCGTCTGCTCCATCGAGAACGTCGATCCGATGGGCGTCCACACCGGCGATTCGATCACCGTGGCGCCGGCGCTGACGCTGACCGACAAGGAATACCAGATCATGCGCAACGCCGCCTGCGCGGTGCTGCGCGAGATCGGCGTCGAGACCGGCGGCTCCAACGTGCAGTTCGCCGTCAACCCGGCCGACGGCCGGATGATCGTCATCGAGATGAACCCGCGCGTGTCGCGCTCCTCGGCGCTGGCTTCCAAGGCCACCGGCTTCCCGATCGCCAAGGTGGCCGCCCGCCTCGCCGTCGGCTACACGCTGGACGAGCTCGCCAACGACATCACCGGCGGCGCCACGCCGGCCGCCTTCGAGCCGACCATCGACTACGTCGTCACCAAGATCCCGCGTTTCGCCTTCGAGAAATTCCCCGGCGCCGAGCCCAACCTGACCACCGCCATGAAGTCGGTCGGCGAGGTGATGGCCATCGGCCGCACCTTCCAGGAATCGCTGCAGAAGGCGCTGCGCGGCCTGGAGACCGGCCTCTCCGGCCTCAACGAGATCGAGATCGCCGGTGCCGGCACCGACGAGCGCGGCGCCATCCGCGCGGCGCTCGGCGTCCCGACACCCGACCGGCTGCGCCACGTGGCCGAGGCGATGCGTCGCGGCTTCACGCTGGACGAGATCTACGACATCTCCCACATCGACCCGTGGTTCCTGCGCGAGATCCACGGCATCGTCGAAACCGAGGCCAGGATCCGCAAGAACGGCCTGCCGGAGACGGCCGGCTGGCTGACCCGCCTCAAGGCCATGGGCTTCTCCGACGCCCGCCTCGCCGAACTCGCCCACAAGCCGGTCGAGGACGTCAAGGCGCTGCGCGACAGCCTCGGCGTCCACCCGGTCTACAAGCGCATCGACACCTGCGCCGCCGAGTTCGCCTCGCCCACCGCCTACATGTATTCGACCTACGAGACGCCGTTCGCCGGCAAGCTCGCCGACGAGGCGCAGCCGTCCGACAGGAAGAAGGTGGTCATCCTCGGCGGCGGCCCCAATCGCATCGGCCAGGGCATCGAGTTCGACTACTGCTGCTGCCACGCCTGCTTCGCGCTCTCCGACGCCGGCTACGAGACCATCATGGTCAACTGCAACCCGGAGACCGTCTCCACCGACTACGACACCTCCGACCGCCTCTACTTCGAGCCGCTGACCGGCGAGGACGTGCTGGAAATCCTGCGCGTCGAGCGTGAGAACGGCACGCTCACCGGCGTCATCGTCCAGTTCGGTGGCCAGACGCCGCTGAAGCTCGCCGACACGCTGGAGCGGGCCGGCATCCCCATCCTCGGCACCTCGCCCGACGCCATCGACCTTGCCGAGGACCGCGACCGCTTCAAGCGCCTGCTCGACAAGTTGGCCCTCAAGCAGCCGAAGAACGGCATCGCCTATTCCATCGAGCAGGCCCGCCTCGTCGCCAACGAATTGAAATTCCCGCTGGTGGTGCGCCCCTCCTACGTGCTGGGCGGCCGCGCCATGGAGATCATCCGCGACGAGGCCGGCTTCGACGCCTATCTCTCCGGCACGCTGCCGGCGCTGGTGCCGGCCGACGTCAAGGCGCAATACCCCAACGACAAGACCGGCCAGATCAACATGGTGCTCGGCAAGAGCCCGCTGTTGTTCGACCGCTACCTCTCGGACGCCATCGAGGTCGACGTCGACGCCCTCTCCGACGGCAAGGAGGTGTTCGTCGCCGGCGTCATGGAGCATATCGAGGAGGCCGGCATCCACTCGGGCGATTCGGCCTGCTCGCTGCCGACCTATTCGCTGCCGGCCGCCACCGTCGAGGAACTGAAGCGCCAGACCCGCCAGCTCGCCCTCGCCCTCGACGTCGTCGGCCTGATGAACGTCCAGTATGCGGTGAAGGACGGCACCATCTACATCCTGGAGGTCAACCCGCGCGCCTCGCGCACCGTGCCCTTCGTGGCGAAAACCATCGGCCGGCCGGTGGCCAAGATCGCCGCCCGCGTCATGGCCGGCGAGACGCTCGCGAGCTTCGCCCTCGAGGAGCGGAAGCTCGGCCACGTGGCGGTGAAGGAGGCGGTGTTCCCCTTCGCCCGCTTCCCCGGCGTCGACACGGTGCTCGGCCCGGAGATGCGCTCGACCGGCGAGGTGATGGGCCTCGACCGCAATTTCTCGGTGGCCTTCGCCAAGGCGCAGCTCGGCTCCGGCACCAAGGTGCCGACCGCCGGCACGCTGTTCGTCTCCATGCGCGACGCCGACAAGCCGCGCATCCTCGATTCGGTGCGCGGCCTCGTCGAGATCGGCTTCAAGGTGATCGCCACCGCCGGCACCCACGAGTATCTCGTCGAGCACGGCATACCCGCCGTTCTCACCAAGAAGGTGCGCGAGGGCCGGCCGCATTGCGTCGACGCCATCAACAACGGCGAGGTGCAGCTCGTCTTCAACACCACCGACGGCGCCCAGGCGCTCGCCGATAGTCGTTCATTGCGCCGCGCTGCCCTCTTGCAGAAAGTTCCATATTATACCACCTTGGCGGGGTCGATCGCGGCGGCGCGCGGAATCGGAGCATGGTCCTCCGGCGTACGCGAGGTTCGCCCGTTGCAATCCTACTTCGGCCAGGCCGGGTAGGACGGAATTGGCGTGTCGCCAGGGCATCCGCCCGAAAAGCGGATGCCTGAGGGCGGCATGCCCGTGTCACAGAGCCGCCGGCTGGGTTCCGGGAGGGGCTTGACCCCGGCGGCGCAGGAAACATCGCGGCCCGGTGCCTTTGGCGCCGGGCGCTGTGATTTTTTGAAAGGCCTTGAGACCGATGGACAAGATCCCGATGACCGCCGGCGGGCACGCCGCTCTCGAGAGCGAGTTGCAGCGGCGCAAATCCGAGGAACGGCCTCGCATCATCGCGGCGATCGCCGAAGCGCGCGCCCATGGCGACCTCTCCGAAAACGCCGAATATCACGCCGCCAAGGAGCAGCAGAGCCACAACGAGGGCCGCATCTCCGAGCTGGAGGACATGCTGTCGCGCGCCGAGATCATCGACGTCGCCAAGCTCACCGGCACGACGGTGAAGTTCGGCGCCACGGTGAAGCTGGTCGACGAGGACACCGAGGAGGAGAAGACCTATCAGATCGTCGGCGACGCCGAGGCGGACGTCAAGGGCGGCCGCATCTCCATCTCCTCGCCGATCGCCCGCGCCCTGATCGGCAAGTCGGTGGGCGATTCGGTGGAAGTCACCGCCCCCGGCGGCGCCCGCGGCTACGAGATCCTCGACGTGGTGTTCAGGTGAGAGGAGCGTGGCGTCGCGGCAGCCGCGCGACGCCGCCGTTTCCGGGTTCGTGACGAGACATCGATTGAAAATTGCCGTCATCCTGCCCCGCAGAACGCACTTCGGCCCGGACAAGGCCACCGCGATCGACCTTTGCGCCTACGACTTCGTCCGCTTTTCCCGCTACCGTGACGAGACCGTCGTCGTCGGCGAGGCCCTCGACCGGCCGTTTGCCGGCGTCCGCTTCGTCGGCGTGCCGCGCCGGCCCGGCCAGAGCCAGGCATCCTTCTCCGATGCGCTAGCCGCTACTGCTGCGGCCGAGCGGCCCGACGTGGTGGTGGTCCACCAGCACATCCCCTCGGCCCGCCGCATCGCCGGCCGCTTCCGCGACCGGCCGGTGCTGCTGCACCGCCACAACAATCCCAAGAAGCCGCAAGGCTGGCTCGGCCGCTGGCTGGAGGCGCGGAAATACGCGCCCTTTGCCGCCATCGTCCTGATCAGCGCCTTCACCCGCGACCGCCTCGTCGCCCTCTTCCCGCGCCTCGCAGGCAAGGCCTACGTGGTGCACAACGGCCTCGACCTCGCCGAGTGGCCGGCCGCCGACGCCAAGCGCCGGGACATCCTGTTCGTCGGCCGGGCCGTGCCGGAAAAGGGCGTGCTGGAGGCGGCGCGCGCCGCCGTATCGGCCCTTGGAAATAATCCCGACTGGCGCGTCCGCTTCATCCTGAGCGGTCTCGACGGCAACGCCGCCTATGCGGCCGAAGTCGCCGAAGCGCTGCGGCCGCTCGGGGAACGAGCCGAGATCCTCCGCGACCTGCCGCACGCGGCCGTGCGCGAGGCGTTCCGCGAGGCCGCCATCGCGCTGGTGCCGTCGCGCTTCGAGGAGCCGTTCGGCCGCACCGCCATCGAGGCGATGGCCGGCGGCGCGGCGCTGATATGCTCGCTGCGCGGCGGCCTCAGGGAGATCGCCGAGGGCGTGTCGCTCGCAATCGACCCGGACGACCCCGCCTCCATCGCCGAAGCGATCGCCCGCCTGATCGGCGACGCGGCGCTGCGTCGCCGCCTTGCCGACGACGGCCGGAAAAGAGTGGAGACCGCCTTTGCCATCGAACGGTCGGCTGCCCGGCTCGATGACATTTATGATAGCGTCCACAAAGGGACGGGGGCTTGAGAGGATGAGCGACAAGGCGACGCGGATCGGCATCATGATCTGCACGGCAAAGCGGCCGCGCATGCTCGAGGACTGCGTCGACTCGCTGCTCGCCCAGCAACTGGCCGGGGATTGGCAGGTCGAGGTCTGCATCGTCGAGAACGACGCGGCGCCCACCTCGCGCGGCGTCGTCGAGGCCGTGCCGGCCGCCTCGCCGGTCAAGGTGCGCTATTATCAGGAGCCGCGCCGCGGCATTCCCTTCGCCCGCAACAAGACGCTCGAGGTCGGCCTTGCCAACGGCTACGACTGGATCGTGCTGATCGACGACGACGAGCGCGCCGACCCGACCTGGCTCGCTTGCCTGATGCGGACGGCCATCGAGCACGGCGCCGACGTGGTGTCCGGCCCGGTGCGCCGCAGCTACGAGGCGCCGCCGCCCCGGTGGTGGAAGCTCTTGAAGCCGATCGTCGGCCCTGATGGCATGACGCTCGACGAGGCGCCGACCAACAACACGCTCCTGAGCGCCAGATTGATCCGGCCCGACGGCGCCAATCTGCGCTTTGCCGAGGCGCTGACCTTCGGCTACGAGGACATCGACTTCTTCTCCCGCGCCCACAAGCTCGGCTACCGCATCGTCTGGTCGCCCGACGCCTTCGTCGAGGAGACCATCCCGGCGAGCCGGGTGCAGCCGGAGCGGCTGATCGCCCGCGTGCAGTCGACCGCCGCCGCCCAGGTGCTCGCCGCCAGGCTCCGCCGCGGCGCCGCGCGCACCTTCGCGACCTTCGCCCCCAAGGGCATCCGCCGGCTGATCGGCGGCGCGCTTCAGTGCGCCCTGTTCTGGCCGGGCAAGCGCCTGGGTTCGGAGAAGGCGACCGACAGCTATTATCGCGGCCGGCTCCGGCTGGCGCGCGGCCTCGGCATCTTCCGGGGTCTCTTCGCGATCCTTCCCAACTATTACAGCACCGTGGATGGCAACTGATGGTTCCTGAAGGCGAAGCGTTGCGGGTGGTACACGTCCACCTCGGCATCAAGGGCGGCGCCGAGCGCTTTTTCGTCAGCCTCGTCAACGCGCTGGCCGAGCGCGGCGTCGAGCAGAAGGCGCTGTTGTTTCCCGACCGCGTCTGGAAGAAGGACATCGAGGCGGTCTGCGGCATCGAGGAAATGCGCTTCAGCCGCTCGCACATCGCCCGCTTCTTCACCAACCGGCGGATCGCCGGCATCAACCGCGCCTTCCGCCCGCACGCCATGATGTCGTGGATGCCGCAGGCGACGCGCTGGATCCCCAAAGATCCCAATATCCTGACCGCCGCCCGCCTCGGCGACTATCCCGAGCGGCTCGACTATTTCGTCAACTGCGACTACCTCGTCTGCAACACGCCGGACATCGCCCGCGCCGCCGCCGGCATCGGCTGGGACATCAACCGCACCCGCGTCATCTCCAACTTCACCGACGTCGGGAAGGTGCCGCCGATCGACCGCGCCGAGCTCGACACGCCGCAGGACGCCTTCGTCATCTTGGGCATGGGCCGCTTCGTCGACCGCAAGGGCTTCGACACGCTGATCCGGGCGGTGGCGCCGCTTGAGGGCGCCATCCTCTGGCTGGTCGGCGAAGGCCCGGAAGAGCCCATGCTGCGCCAGCTCGCCACCGATCTCGGCTGCGCCGACCGCGTGCGCTTCCTCGGCTGGAGCATGGACCCCGGCCCCTACCTCGCCGCCGCCGACGCGCTCTCGATCCCCTCGCGCCACGAGCCGCTCGGCAACGTCGTGCTGGAAGCCTGGGCCGCCGGCAAGCCGGTGGTTGCCACGGCGAGCGAAGGCCCGAGCTGGCTGATCGAAAACAACGTCAACGGCCTCCTCGCCCCCATCGACGACCACACCGCCGTCTCCACCGCCCTCGCCCGCCTGCTCGCCGACCCAAGCCTTGGGGCGCGCCTTGTCGAAGCGGCTAGCGTCAAGCTGGAAAAAAGCCATTCCCGCAAGGCCATCGCCGATGCGTATGTGAGGTTTTTGTCGGAGGGGAGAGGGGAGCGGGGGTAATCCCGCCCGACAATACGGGTCTGGACTTCCGGAGACCTTCATAATCAGAGCAGATATGCCCGTACCCGTTCAGGATCTACAATTGGGTAGCCTTTCATAAAATACAAATGGAGAACAAACACGTGAAATTAGCAAAAAAAAGTGCAGTTATTAACAAAAAAATCAGACGATTTCTGTCACATAAGATGGATACTATCGTAGAGAACGACATTAAGAACTTAAGATTTTATCAATTCAAAAAGACAACCGCAGATTTTTTTTATAAAATTTATAAAAAGACCGATATAAAGATAGAAGATACGCCCCATTACGTCTTCGCTGTTGCGTTGCGCGATAAACGCGGAGTGGAGGAAGCAGAACAGTTCTATCGGGCCTACCTTGAAGCAAGCTGGGGACGGAATGAACCCGCAGGAAAGTACGATGAGAGAATTTCTGGCTTCAAGGCTCATTTCGTTGCGTGTGAAAATAATAAAAATATGCCTCGGCCTGTTCTGACTCCGTTGATTTCGTCAGAACCAATGTTCGTGGTGGATGGAAATCATCGGTTGGCAATTTGGGCTGCCTTGGGAAAAAAAGCAAAAGTTGAAATTCTCCCACCTGATCTTGCGATGTTGATTTTTTCTAAAGCACCAGAGTTTTACGGGAGCGGCTTTAGAGATATGCCCTATCAGAGCGTTTTTTTATCAGGCGAAAAAGTTGTGTCCGGCCGGAGAGACGACGCCTTAGAACGACTCAAAATTATTCCACCTGAAGTTATCAGAGATCAACGTATATTGGATGTTGCCAGTAATGTGGGAATGAGCTCCCTTCTTGCTCACCATCTTGGTGCAAATAGCTGTCTCGGCCTGGAGCTTTCGCAAAAGATGGTCGATTTGTCTACGCGATTTTCCATGTTTGACGGGAGATTTCCGGACGTAATATTCCGCAGATTCAACATAGATGTTGATAAACTTGACGATGATATTATATATGACACCGCATTTATGTTTTCTGTTTACAATCACCTTAAGGAGCCCGGAAATCTCTCCACCATCGCGATAAACAATGTTGCAAAGTGGGTTGTTTTCGAGGGGCATCCACAAACAGAAGAGAAAGACTATGCCAGCTTCTTCAAGTCCGGCCTATTTTCAGATGTGAAACTTCTCGGTTTTCTTTCCGAGTCGGTATTCAATACAACAAAAAATAGACCATTGTGGTTATGCCAGAAAACTATTTAGGAGGCTCTCCAATATGAGAAAAGTAAAAGTTTTTTCTGCCTCTGTTCGTGGAAAATTCGGAGAATCACCGGAGAACTTCGGAGATAACCTGATGCACCATTTACTCGGCGAATTATTCGACCTTGAAGTGCAATATGTACCACCCGCAGAAGCTGAACTACTTGGTGTTGGCAGCGTATTAGACGCGTATTGGCGGCGCGTGCACCGAGATTCTGTACCTATACGGAAACGCCGCCCTTGGAGGACCCTGCATATTTGGGGGGGCGGATTTATGACTTCGGAGTCGCGGCCAATCTGGCCTCAGCGAATAAGCTATCATGCAGTGCGAGGTCCACGATCACTCGAACGAATCCAAACGAAGAATAAAATATTTCTGGGTGATCCCGCACTTCTTTTACCACAGATTTGGCCGGGAGCAACAGTTCTAACAAAAAAAATTCTACTCGTCCCACACTTTGTTACTTTTCAATACTTTAATGATAAATATCTTAGTATCTTGCCAAAAGATTGGGGGATACTAAATCTTCTATCTTCACCTAGAGAAATATGCGAGAAAATATCGGGATCTGAGTTTATAATTTCTAATAGCCTACATGGACTTATCGTCGCGGATGCATATGGCGTTCCGTCTTGTCGCATTCATCCTTACGGTCCAATCAAAGGAGATGGATTTAAGTTCATTGACTACGAGGAACAAAGAGGGAAATTATTAAATGTTCCATATTATATGGAGGACATCCTAAACGGGAAGATAAATTTGAAAGATGAAGCGTTCAGTCCGTGCAGACCATCTGCATCGACTATCGAAGGTCTCATATCCTCCTTTCCTATGAAATAATTATTATTGACCTATGCCCCTGAAATGATCGCGATTTGAGGTAAAGCCCGTCAGTCCCGACGTAACCGACACCCACCAAATCCCGAGGGAGATTCCGGGGCTCAGGTCAACCCATCTTGCGGCGAGCCAGAAAACACGGATAGCGAACAATTTATTTATGGCGCGCTTTCCCAAGTAGAAGTTGCATTCCTGATAATTTTCTGGATTCCCCGAGCCTCGCGCCACTCGATTCCAATATCTCTGATCACCGGAGCGCTAGAGGGTGAGTATACATAATTCCGGAAGGGCTTAGCGAACCTCTCCAGTTCTATATTGACAGATGAATAGAACTGCTTTTCCGGGTCGCGAGCCGGATCCATCAGGGATGCGGCGGCGCGCGCGAATTCGCCCCTCAAAATGGAGGGCGACGTCGTGAATTGCGGCATGGACGTATAGATAGGAAGCTTCACCCCCATCAACCTCAGGTAATTCTTCTTTTTGTGAAAGCGTCCCTTCTTTCGAAAATCCCAGTTTTCGTTTCGATGGAATGATACTTGCTGAATGCGCCGGTCGTCGAAATGATTAAATATGTCTTGGCTTATATCGAAGTTGGCGACCCAGTCGTCTTCCAGATGAAAGACATAGTCTGCCTGCGTCGCCGACCACAGCCGCTTTACCGCCGCGCCGAAGCCCGCAGTCGCCGGCTCAAAAACAGTCGCAGCCGAAAAACGCGCGCGGACAATGGAAACGACCGCCCGATGATCGTCTTCCGAACCGAAAATAGGATCCAGGTTCACGAAGACCCGCGCCGGCACGCAACGGGAAAAGAAATGGTCCGAAAAACTCTGGAGCGTTACGGCCAGCAGGTCCGGGCGGCGCGAAGCAACCACGCAGAGATCAAACGAAGCCATTATTGCAGCCATGGATTGTAATTTGTGACGAAGCTTCCTTTTTTCTAGTTGCAAATTTATCCGCACGCAACAGACAAATGTATCTATGTACAACAGAAAAGCCTGACCCTTTTCACTCAATCAGGCTACCCTGTCGCGGTCTTTCCGGCCACGCCTCACCTCACCGGAGCCCCAGCCTCCGCCTCTCCTCCCACGTCATGGCGATCCTCAGCGCCCGGCCGGCGCTGAGGCTGATGGCGATGACGAAGCCTTCGGCGCCGACGGCGAACAGGCGGCGGATGAAGTAGTTTTTCACGAAGAACCAGATGGGGTCGGCGATCAGCCGCGCAACGGAGGGGTTGCGGCCCTTCTCGGCCCAGTCGCGGGCCGAAAGTTCGCTGTAGCTGCGGATCTTGTCCCACATGTGGGCGAAGGACTTCATCGAGATATGGGCGACGTCGCCCTTGAGCGTCACCGGTCTGGTGCCGTTGCGGATCTCCACCTTGTCGTGCACGGCGCTCGACTTGAAGCCGGCCCGCCGCCGGTCGTAGAGGCGGGGCGTCACGTTGGTCGGGTTGAAGAAGCCGGGCCGAAGGCTCGGCGCCAGGCGGCTGACGTGGCGGATGCGCAGCGAATAGGCGGCGGCGCGCGCCTCCTCCGGCAGGGCGAACACCGCGCGGATCGACGCCTTCACCTCGTCGAGCAGCACCTCGTCGGCGTCGAGGTTGAGCACCCAGTCGTATTTGCAAAGGCCTTCGGCGTAGACCTTCTGCTCGCCGAAGCCGGTCCAGTCGCGGTGATGGATGCGTGTCGTGTATCGGCGGGCGATATCGAGCGTGCCGTCGGTCGAGCCGCTGTCGACGATCACCAGGTCGTCGGTCAATCCGGCGAGGGCCTCCAGCACCAGTTCCAGCCGGTCGGCTTCGTCCTTGCAGATCACGAAGACGGACAGCGGCAGCGGCGACATGGAAGTTCCCTCGATTGGCAGGACCATGCCTGTCCTATCACGCGCCGGAGGCCGGCGGAACCGGCCGTTTGACCGCCAACGGCAGCGCTTTTTTCCGAAAGCCCAATGCGGTAAGTGAGGCGGGGGCCGCGACTGCCCGCCTGGGAGGACCGGATGCACCTGATGCTGACGCAGTGTTTTCCTCCGAAGCTCGGGGGCATCGAGAACATGATGGGCGGGCTGGCCGACGCCATCGCCGCATCGGGAAGCGAGCTGCTGGTGCTGGCCGATGGCGCGCCCGATCCATCGGCGACGCCCGGCTACCGGATCCGCCGCTACAACGGCTTCAAGCCGCTCCGGCGCTGGTGGAAGGCGAGAGCCGCCGAACGCGCGATCCGCCGGGAAAAGGTGGACGCCGTCTTCGCCGATAGCTGGAAAAGCCTCGAGCGCTTCCGGCCGTCCGGCTGCCCGGTCGTCTGCCTCGCCCACGGCATGGAGTTTCCGCCCAACCCCTCGACTGCCAAAGCCGCCCGCATCAGGGCCGCGCTCGCCAAGGCGACGCGGGTGATCGCCAACTCGCACTATACGGCCTCGCTCGCCGCGCCTTATGTCGATGCCGGACGCCTGTCCGTGGTGACGCCGCCGATCGATCCGCAGCCGGCCGCCGATCCGACCACCGTCGCCGAACTTACGGCGAAGTTCGGCACCGGCCCCATCATAGCCTCCCTATGCCGTCTCGAACCACGCAAGGGCATCGACCGCCTCATTCAAGCCATGGGCACACGCCCGACGCTTGCCGGCGCGCGCCTGCTGATCGCCGGTGGCGGCCCCGATCGGGCGCGACTGGAAGACATGGCCCGATCTTCACCGGCCGCCGCCAACATCCATTTTCTCGGCCGTGTCGACGAGCGGGTGAAGGCGGCGCTCCTGGCCGCATGCGACGTGTTCGCCATGCCGAGCCGACGCGAGGGCGCGTCGGTCGAAGGCTTCGGCATCGTCTATCTGGAAGCCGGCTGGTACGGCACCCCCTCGCTGGGCGGCGGCGATGGCGGCGCCTCCGACGCGATCAGGGACGGCGAGACCGGCCTCATCTGCGACGGCGCCAATGGCGAGGCGGTCGCCGCCGCGCTGGAGCGGCTGCTCGCCGACGCCGATCTCCGGGCGCGTCTCGGCGCGGCGGCGGCAAGCCACGCCCGCTCGCAGACCTGGGCGCAGAAGCTCGGGGACTACCTGCCGTCCCCGCCACCGAACACCATGGATTTGCCGGCGCCGGCCGGCCTATAAGACAGCATGTCCAGCCCGCCTCAAAACGCCCCCCGCATCCTGCAGCTTCTGCCCGCGCTCGGCGACGGCGGGGTCGAGCGCTCCACCGTCGAGATGGTCGGCTACCTGCGGGAAAGGGGCATCGCCAACTGCGTGGCGAGCGGCGGCGGCGACCTGGTGGCGGCCGTCGAGGCCGGTGGCGCCCGGCATTTCGCCATTGCCGTCGGCCGCAAGTCGCCGCTGGCCATCATCCGCAACGCCTTTGCCGTGGCCAAGGTGATCGACCGCGAGGCGATCGACATCGTCCACGCCCGCAGCCGGGCGCCGGCCTGGGCCGGCTTTCTGGCGACCAGGCTCGCCCGCCGCCGCTGCCGCTTCCTCGCCACCTTCCACGGCGTCTACGGCCACGGCAACGCGCTGAAGCGTCTCTATAATCGCGTCATGCTGGCCGGCCCGCTGGTGGTCGCCAACTCCCGGTTCATCCGCGACCATATCGAGACCGTCTACGGCTATCCGAAGGATCGCATCGTGGTGGCGGCGCGCGGCATCGAGCCGGAGCTGTTCGATCCCGGCCGCGTCTCCGACGCCGAGCGGGCGGCCATCCGCCGCGAGTTCGGCATGGATGACGGCGAGCCGATGCTGGTGATGGTCAGCCGCATCACCGGCTGGAAGGGCCACGCCGTGCTGGTCGACGCGCTGGCCCGCCTCGCCGACCGGCCCTGGCGCTTGGTGCTGGCCGGCAGCGGCAACGAGCGGACCATCGCCGACCTCAGGGCGCGCATCGACGGCCATGGCCTTTCCTCGCGCATCATCCTCGCCGGCAGCCGGCGCGACGTGCCGGCGATCCTCGCCGCCGCCGACCTCGCCTTTTCCGCCTCCACCGCGCCGGAGGCCTTCGGCCGCGCCGCCATCGAGGCCGAAGCGATGGAAACGCCGGTGATCGCCACCGACCATGGCGGCAGCCGCGAGACCATATTGCCCGGCCGCACCGGCTGGCTGGTCACGCCCGGCGACGCCGCGGCCATGGCCGCCGCCATCGCCGAGGCGCTGGCCGCGCCGGAGCGGCTCGGGGAGATGGGCCGGGCCGGCCGCGCCTTCGTGCTCGAAAACTACACCACGGCGCGCATGTTGAGCCAAGAGTTCTCCGCCTACCGGCGCCTGATGGACGAAACGCCATGACCCCGCCCTCGGTCTGGATCCTCACCGACGGCAAGGCCGGCGACGAGCAGCCGCTCGCCGGCATCGCCGAGGCGATGGGCGCCGCGCCGGAGTTTCGCCGCGTCCATCCGCGCAAGCCTTTCACATGGCTGATGCCCTGGGGACCCATCGACTGGCGCGAAAGTCCGGGCCGGCCGGGCTCGCCGCTCGCCCCGCCCTACCCCGACGTCTGCCTTGCCACCGGCCGGCGGGCCATTGCCTACCTCAGGCATCTGAAGCGCCTGTCGCCCACCACCTGCACCGTGCTGTTCAAGGACCCGCGCACCCGCCGCCACGGCGCCGACCTCGTCATCGTCCAGGCGCACGACAAGCTGCGCGGCCCCGATGTCAAGGTGGTGACGACGGCGCCCAACCGCCTGCCGCCGGCCCGGCTCGACGCCATCCGCGCCGATCCGCCGGCCGACCTCGCCGCCCTGCCGCGGCCGCGCCTTGCCGTGCTGGTCGGCGGCGACAGCCGCCATCACCGCTTCACGCCGGACGACATCGCCCGCCTCATCGCCGGCCTTCAGGAGAAGGTCGCCGCCGGCGCCTCGCTGATGATCACCGCCTCGCGCCGCACGCCGCCGGCGCTGGCCGCCGCGCTACGCGCACTCGCCAAGCGGAACGGGCGCGTCGTATTCTGGAACGGCGACGGCGCCAATCCGCTCGCCGCCTACATGGCGCTGGCCGACGAGCTGGTCGTCACCGCCGATTCCACCAACATGATCGGCGAGGCGGCCACCACCGGCCGGCCGATCCAAATCTTCCATCCCTCGGGCGGCCACCCCAAGATCGCTGCCTTCATCGCCCTGCTCGGTAAGGAGGCGCGCGTCGGCCGCTTTCCCGACGCGCCGGCGACCGGCGCCTATCCGCCGGTCAACTCGACGGCCGACATCGCGGACGCTGTGCTCACGGCCTTCAGGCGATAGGGCGAGGCGTGCGACGCCCGGCCGGACGATCACTTTGCAGGACCGCGCAAGTCCGGCGATCGGGGCCACGAGGCCTGCAGCCACCTAAGACGCGTGTCGAAAAAGCAATTGCAATCCATAATTGTACTACGCCCAAACTAAAAATCGAGTCGTTCTTCTTGTGACGGCCACCCTGCATTGAAACGTCTCGCCGGCAGGCCGGCGATCATGGCATAGTCGCCGCCAGGGATCATTCCTCGTGGGGGACTATCATGGGGCTGGGCTCTCGCCGTATCGCCTGCCTGCTGCTGATGGCTACCCTGCCATCCTGCGTGACGTCATCCCCCTTGCCGGAACCGGAGCCGGGCGCCTTCAAGGGCAGCGTGCTGGTGATGTGGGTCGGCGAGGGAGGGCGCAGCGGCGACGGGCGCTTCCTGTTCGTCCCCGATCCCAGGAACCCGCTGACCTTCAGGCGCCCCGGCGGCCGGCAAGCCACCGCCATCCGCCCCGAGATGATGTACACCGACGGCGGCTCGATCCCGCGCGTCGCCCAGATTTTCAACGGGCTTTCCCCCTGGGGCTACGCGCCGGCCTACATGATACACGACTGGCTGTTCGTGGCGCGCCACTGCCGCCGCGACGGCGACGGCGATCCGGCCTATGTCGGCGCCGGCGACCTGTCGTTCCGCGACAGTTACCAGGTGCTCGACGAGGCCATCGCGACGCTGGTGGCGGAGCGCAAGGTGGCGCGCAACGATGTGGCGCGCTCGGCCATCACCGCCGCGGTGGCCAGTCCCGTTGCCCGCCGGCTTTGGGACCAAAGCGGCGCCTGCGCCGGCGAAAAGGTGCGCCCGGAGGATGCCGCCGCCGCCGAGGCGGCCATTCCCGGCTCCGGTCGCCATCCCTCGATGGCGGCGGGGCCGCCGGCGGACGGCGGCGTTACGGCAGTCGTCGTCGGTCAGGTGGGATTCTAGAGCGGCGGGCGCCCGGATATATCCGGGCTGCCGTTCTAGGCTTTTGTTTATGCATCGGATTTTCCGAAAACCGGATTCCACTTTTCGGTCCGATGCTCTAGATCTCCGAGGACAAGGAACCGGATATTTCCCTCCACGCCTCTTTCTGCCCGAGGTCCTCCGCCTGCGCGGAGGATGACAACCTATCCATATGTTTCTTATATATAATTCTGTCATCCTCCGCGCAGGCGGAGGACCTCGGGCAGAATGGAACGAGGGGCTGCTATAGAGCTCCGAGGACGAGGGACGCCCTATATCCCCTCGCCCCGCCGCCCCTCACGAAGGCGCGGCGAAAGAAGCCGTCTCAGCCCGTTGCCTCGGCGGCCTCGGTCCGCGGCTTTTCGTCCTTGAACTGCAAGGCCCGGAGGTGGGCGTAGAGGCCGCCCTCGGCCATCAGTTGCGCATGGTTGCCGGACTGCACCACCTCGCCCTTGTCCATCACGTAGATGATGTCGGCGTCGCGCACCGTGGCGAGGCGATGGGCGATCACGAAGGTGGTCCGTCCCTTCATCAGCCGGCCGAGCGCCTCCTGGATGTCGCGCTCGGCCTGGGCGTCGAGCGCCGAGGTCGCCTCGTCGAGCAGCAGGATCGGCGCCTGTCTCAGGATGGCGCGGGCGATGGCGATGCGCTGGCGCTGGCCGCCCGAGAGGTTGCCGCCGCCCTCGCCGACCCGCGCCCCGAAGCCGCCGGGCATCGCCATGATGAAGTCGTAGGCGTTGGCGTCGCGCGCCGCCGCCTCGATCTCGGCGGGCGTGGCGTCCGGCCGGCCGTCGGCGATGTTGGCGGCCACCGTGCCGTCGAACAGGAAGGTGTCCTGCGTCACCAGCGCGATGTGCCGGCGCAGCGACTCGACGGTGAAGCGGCGGATGTCGGTGCCGTTGATCAGCACCGCGCCGGCCTTCGGGTCGAAGAAGCGCTCGACCAGCGAGAACACCGTCGACTTGCCGGCGCCCGACGGCCCCACCAGCGCCACCACCGAATTGGCCGGCGCCGTCAGGCTGAGGCTTCTCAGCACCGGCGCCTCGCCATAGGCGAAGTCGACGCGGTCGAAGCCGACGGTGGCCGTGTCGAACCTGGCCTCCACCGCATCCGGCGCCGACTGCAATTCCGGCACCAGGTCGAGCACCTCGTACATCATGCGCACGCCGACCAGCGCCCTCTCGATGTCGAGGTTGAAGCGGGCCAGCTTCTTGGCCGGCTCGTAGGCGAGCAGCAGCGCGGTGATGAAGGAGAAGAAGGCGCCGGGGTCGGCGTTGTAATGGACGATCTGGTAGCCGCCGAACATCACCACGAAGGCGATGGCGAAGCCGCCCAGCGTCTCCATCAGCGGGCTGGAGCGGGCGCCCAGCATGGCCATGCGGTTGGCGAGGCGCTCGACGTTGCCGGTCGCCACCTCGAAGGCGGCGCGCAGCCGGTCCTCCAGGCCGAAGGACTTGACGACGCGGATGCCCTGCACGCTCTCCTGGACGATGGTGATAATCTGGGCCGAGGTCATCACCTCCTTGCGCGCCGCCGTCCGCACCTTCTTGAGAAGATGGATGATGCCGTAGACCGCCGGTGGCGCGATCAGCAGCGACAGGGCCGACATGGTCGGGTTCTGCACCACCATGACGCCGACCAGCGAGACCAGCGTGAACAGGTCGCGGCCGAGGCTGAGCACCACCAGGTCGATCGCCGAGCGCGCCGCCGAGGCGTTCTGCGAGATGCGCATCATGATGTCGCCGAGGGCGTGGCGCTGGAAGAAGGCGATATCCTGCCGCAGCACCGCGTCGTAGAGCTGGCGCTGCAGCCGGGCGACCATGCTGTTGCCGATCTTGGTCAGCGTCACCGACGAGAAATAGGTGGCGAAGCCCTTGACGAGGTAGATGACGACGATGGCGCCGGCGATGACGAACACCAGCCCCCCGTTCTTGTCGATGAAGATCTTGTTGATGATGTCCTTGATGATATAGGCGCTGCCGGCCGTGGCCAGCGCCGCGACGATCATCATCGCCAGCGCGAAGACATAGCGCCACAGATAGGGGCGGAAGTTGGCGCGGAACAGGCGCACCAGCGGCCCGAGCTTCTGCTCCGGTCCGAGAAGACTGACGAGCCGGCCCTTCAGGTAGTTCAAGTGCACACTCCACGTCCGGCCGGTCCGTCGGCCAAAGCATCCGCCCGAAAAGTTGCAGACTTTTCGGACAGGCGGATGATACCGGGCAGCATCCGCCCGGAAAGTTGCAGACTTTCCGGACAGGCGGATGATACCGGGCGGCATCCGCCGAAAGTCGCGCACCTTTTCGCACAAATGGCCGCCGGAAAATAGACCGCAGGGACATGCTATGCTCGGCGGCGCCTGTCAACAGCGGGTCTCGCCTCATCGGACATCGGGAAAAGGCTTACCCTGCGCCCCCCCCTCTCTCCAACTCTCCCCCGCAAGGAGGGTTCGTCGAGCCGAATGGCACGAACTTTCAGGCCGATCAGCTCTGGCCGGAACCAAGCCGCACTCTCTCCACCTTGTTGGAGAGAGGGGCATACCGGGGAATAGGGATTTCCGCCCGCCTGTCCGGGCCTACACGATCACCGGCTCGTTCTTGATCTGCCGGAGCGTCAGGCTGGTGCGGACCTGGCCGACGTTGGGCGTCGCCGTCAACTGCTCGATCACGAAGTTCTGGCAGGTCTTTAGGTCGGGGGCGACGCATTTCAGGATGAAGTCGATCTCGCCCGACTGCATCCAGCTCTCGCGCACCAGGGGCCAGTTCTTCACCCGCGCCTCGAAGGCGAGGATTTCCGCTTCCGACTGCGAGGCGAGCGAGATGAAGGCGAACAGCGTCACGTCGAAGCCGAGCGTCTTCTCGTCGATCAGCGCCCGGTAGCCCTGGATGACGCCGGCCTCCTCGAGCGCCCGCACGCGGCGCAGGCACGGCGGCGCCGAGATGCCGACGCGGCTCGCCAGCTCGACGTTGGTCATGCGGCCGTCCGCCTGCAATTCGCGCAGGATCTTCCAGTCGATGGCGTCGAGACGGGCCTTCATGTCGCATCCTCCGCAGAGCCGTCCCAGGCCGCTTGTCGACCGGACGACTCAAATCCGGCCGGCGCGATCCCGTGGCCCTCGCTTCGGCCCGGAACATACCGTTCCGGTCGCCGCGGCGAAAGCATCTTTCGGCGGCACGAACACATATTATAAGCTCGCAGCCGCTTCCGCCGGCCATTCGGCAGGGGAAGAACCGCCGCGCCGACGGCCGCCGACGCCCCGCCGCCTTGAAACCGGGAGGCCGGACACCTACCATCCAGTCGATTCCAGGCGTCGCCGGACGGCGCCCAGCCGAAACCGCATCCCGGCCGGCGAACGAAACGAGACGAGCATGACGCACACCCACACCAAGGTCCTGATCATCGGTTCCGGCCCGGCCGGCTACACCGCCGCCATCTACGCCGCCCGCGCCATGCTGGAGCCGATCCTGATCGCCGGCCTGCAGCAGGGCGGCCAGCTCACCATCACCACCGACGTCGAGAACTATCCCGGCTTCGCCGACGCCATCCAGGGCCCCTGGCTGATGGAGCAGATGCGCGGCCAGGCCGAGCACATGGGCACCCGCCTCGTCTCCGACATCGTCACCTCGGTCGACCTTTCCAGGCGGCCGTTCCAGCTGACCTGCGATTCGGGCGACACCTATTCCACCGACGCGCTGATCATCGCCACCGGCGCCCAGGCGCGCTGGCTCGGCCTGCCGTCGGAGCAGAAGTTCCAGGGCTTCGGCGTGTCGGCCTGCGCCACCTGCGACGGCTTCTTCTATCGCGGCAAGCAGGTGGTGGTGGTCGGCGGCGGCAACACCGCCGTCGAGGAGGCGCTCTATCTCACCCACCACGCCGACAAGGTGACGGTGGTGCACCGCCGCGAGGCCTTCCGCGCCGAGCGGGTGATGCAGCACCGCCTGTTCTCCCACCCGAAGATCGAGGTGGTCTGGAACAGCGTCGTCGACGAGGTGCTGGGCAAGGAGGGCTTCCCGCCATCGGTCACCGGCGTCCGCCTGCGGAACGTCGTCACCGGCGAGACGCGCGATATCGCCGCCGACGGCCTGTTCGTCGCCATCGGCCACGCCCCGGCGGTGTCGCTGTTCACCGGCCAGGTCCGGCTGAAATCGTCGGGCTATATCTGGACGGCACCCGATTCGACGGCCACCTCGGTGCCCGGCGTGTTCGCGGCCGGCGACGTCACCGACGAGCATTTCCGCCAGGCGGTGACGGCGGCGGGCATGGGCTGCATGGCGGCGCTGGAGGCCGAACGCTACATCGGTGCCCTGGAAACCGATACCAAGGTTGCGTAACTAATTGGCGGGACGGTGCAATTCAGGGCTTGCGCCGGAACGGGGAAGCGTCGAACCTAAAACGCCTGTTCCGAAAAGTTTTCATATTCTTCGGATAAGCGGATGTGGCAAGGTAGAGACGGTCATCCACCCGAAAAGTTGCAAGACTTTTCGGATCAGCGGATGCGACAGACAAGAGACAGTCATCCGCCCGAAAAGTTGCAAGACTTTTCGGATCAGCGGATGAGACGGACAAGAGACGGTCATCCGGCCGAAAAGGTGTAGGACTTTTCGGATCGCTGGATGCGGCGGAACAAACAAGCGGCAAGGCCGGTCCTGTAGACTGGCGCCTGCCCGACGAGAGCAAGCGATGGCCGGTGCGCGGCCGTCGGCAACGATGGGGGCGGCAAAGGGGGACGCGATGGATTGGGACAAGCTCAGGATATTCCACGCCGCCGCCCACGCCGGGAGCTTCACCCACGCCGGCGACAGCCTGAACATGAGCCAATCCGCCGTCAGCCGCCAGGTCAGCGCCCTCGAGCAGGATCTCGGCGTGCCGCTGTTCCACCGCCACGCCCGCGGCCTGATCCTCACCGAGCAGGGCGAGCTGCTCTACCGCGCCGCCCATGACGTGCTCCTGAAGCTCGAGGACGTGCAAGGCCGGCTGACCGACAGCCGCGAGCGCCCCTCCGGCTCGCTGCGCGTCACCACCACCGTCGGCATCGGCTCCACCTGGCTGACCTCGCGCGTCGACGAGTTCGTCGACCTCTACCCCGACGTCCAGTTGCAGCTCATCCTCAACGACGACGAGCTCGACCTCGCCATGCGCCAGGCCGACGTCGCCATCCGCCTGCGCCAGCCGACGCAGCCCGACCTGATCCAGCGCAAGCTGTTCACGGTGCACTTCCACCTGTTCGCCTCGCCGGCCTACATCAAGCGCTTCGGCAGCCCGAAGACCATCGAGGACATCGACCAGCACCGGATCATCACCTTCGGCGTCGCCGCGCCCAACTACCTGCGCGACATGAACTGGCTCGAAAGCGTCGGCCGGCCCTACGACAACCCGCGCCTGCCGGCCCTCAGGGTCAACAACCTCGTCGCCATCAAGCATTCGGTGCAGCGCGGCGTCGGCATCGCCCTTCTCCCCGACTATATCGTCGAGGAGGACTCGGGGCTTCAGCAACTGATCCCCGAGGTCGACCTGCTGTCCTACGACACCTATTTCGTCTACCCCGACGAACTCAGGAACTCGGCGCGCGTCCACGCCTTCCGCGACTTCCTGGTGTCGAAGGCGCAACGCTGGTCCTATTGAGAGAAGCCGGTCGGAAATTCCACGCCGGCGGCCGTCTCCCGGACCCGAATTTCAAAAACGGTTTCCAAGCCGGCAAACAATGCCAACGTATCGTTGTGCACCCGGCGCAGGCTTCGCGTTTTCCCTTAGCGGAAAACCCCGATGAAGCGCAAACGCCTCACGAAGACGTTACGGTTTGGGCAAAATAACCGGGATATTGCATAGCAGATTTGCAGATTGCCTGCTTGTTTTGCATCGATGGCAGGTGCATATAGACCTTAGCTGATGTGTTGGTTCCCTCGCCATCCTCCCGGCGAAAGCGAATCTTCAGCTGTTCCCCTCTGGAAGGTGCGGTATCGTCCCTGCGATCCGCATTCCAAAACTAACAGCCGGGCCCCGTGCCCGGCTTTTTTTTGCCTTCGTCCAGACTGGCAGCCTTCCCCTCCGCGAACCGACGGTACGGTGACCGCGCCCGATATGCGCGCGGCGTTGCCGGAAGCTTTGCCGGAAGCTTTGCCCGAATCTTTTCTGTCGAAACAAAAATCTACCCATGGGAAGGCGATACAGCCACGCGCAACCTTTAGATGCTTTGCTCGGCCGGAGCATCGCCGGAACATCGAGGGAGCGGCCAAATGGTGTCGACCTACCTGAGCTACACGCTTCTGACCCGTGACCTCGACAAGTCGCTGGTCCGGATCGCCCAGCAGGCCAGCGTCAAGCGCGAGGCGGAGTACTACCAGAGCAACATCGGCAAGGTGAAATCGGTCGACGGCTTCATGAAGGACGACCGGCTCTACCGGTACGCCATGAAAGCCTACGGCCTCGAGGACATGACCTATGCCAAGGCCTTCATGCGCAGGGTACTGGAGAGCGATCTGCTCGATTCGTCGAGCTTCGCCAACAAGCTGACGGACGCCCGCTACCGGCAATTCGCCGCGGCGTTTTCGTTCAGGAACGACGAGAGCGCCGTCGTGCAGTCGTCCAGCCAGACCGACGGCCTGGTCGAACTCTACACCACGACGGTCAACAAGCAGGCGACATCGGTTGGCGACGACACCCGCTACTACAACGTGGCGATCGACCGCGTCGGCAACGTCAACGACCTGCTGAACGACAACCGGCTGCGCAACTACGTGTTCACGGCCTTCGGCATCCAGGACAGCCATTACGCGCGGCAGGACATGGCGGCCGTCCTGAGCAGCGATCCGGCCGACCCGGCGAGCTACGTCAACACCGTGTGGGGACCGCGCCGCGACGACGCGACCACCCGGCGGAACAGCGCCCGCGACGCCGTCGACGACGCAACCGCCAGGATCGACGACTACACGCATCAACTGGCGCTGCCGGACGCCGATATCCCGGACCTGAACGCCAAGATCGCCGAGCAGCGGCGCCTGCAGGCGGTCGCCTGGGCCGACATGAACACCCAGGACGCGGCGCTCGTCACCATCAACCGCTATTTCGATCTCGCCGCCGCCTTCCAGTTCTCGGCCGACGGAACGCTGCCCGACGGCGTCAAGGCCCAGACCGAACAAAGCCGCGACGCCACCAACCGCCTGTACGTCGCCAACCAGCCGAGGACGTCGCCGACCGGCGCGCTGATGGAAAGAAGCATCTTCGAGGACAAGGTGGCCAGCGCCCGGACCGTCGACGAACTTCTCGACGACGGCGCCGGCGGCAGGCGCATGGCAAGTTTTCTCGGCACCGCCTTCGGCCTCGGGGCCATGCTGCCGGAAACGATCAGGAGCATCCTGACGAGCGATCGCGACCCTGCCAACCCGAACAGCTTCGTCAACCAGGCCGGCCGGTGGAAGGAGCCGTTCACCCGGCTGATGAATGCGTTCAACTTCAAGCAGGATGGAACGCTCGACGCCGCCGACGCTGCGCAATCCCAGGCGCAGACGACGTCGGCGACCAGCGCCTACATGTCGGCCTACAACGACGCCGACGAGGCGGCCGACCGTCTGGCGATCAAGAACTTTCGCGAGAGCGTCTATACGATCACCTCGCTCGACAAGTTCCTGACGACGCCCAAGGTGTATAATTTCGCATTGCAGTCGGTCGGCCTCGACCCAGCCAGGGTCTCGCTGGACACCATCAAGAAGGTCATGAAAAGCGACCTCAACGACCCCAACAGCTACGTCCATCAACTCAAGGACGACCGCTACCTCCAACTGGCCCGCAGTTTCAATTTCGACGGCAAGGGCAACCTCACCACGCCGCTGGTCGCCCAGGACCGCAGCGAGATCGCCGATATTTCAAAGGACTACATCATCGCGAAAACGAAGTTCGCCAAGGGTGTGGAACTGACCGCCCTGCGCAAGAAGGCGGACGCCGACGCCGAGTACTACCGGACCGCCATCGCCGGCGTCGACAGCGTCGCCGATCTCCTCGCCGACCGCAAGGCCGTCGACATCCTGCTGGTCGCCAAGGGGCTCGACCCCAAGAAGGTCAGCACCGACTATCTCAGGAAGGTCCTGACCTCGGATCGCAATGATCCGAAGAGCTTCGCGAACGCGGCGAGCGACAAGCGCTTCGCGGAAATCGCCAGCGCCTTCAATTTCGACACGTCCGGCAACGTCGTGCGCGTGGTGACGGTCGGGCCGCAGAAGCCGGTTCAGGTCAGGGAGACCGTCGACGGCTACTACCAGCAGACGATGGAAACCCAGGAGGGAAACAGCAATCCGGGCGTCCGGCTCGCCCTCTATTTTCGCCGCAAGGCGGCGGATATCCGCACCGCCTACGACATCCTGGCCGACCCGGCGCTGTCGCAGGTGTTCCGCACCACCTACAACCTGCCCGACGCCACGGCGAACATGGAGATCGACCAGCAGGCGCGCGTCGTCGAGAAATATCTCGATCTCAAGGACCTCTCCGACCCGCAAAGGCTGGAAAAGCTCCTGCAGCGCTTCACCGCCATGTACGATCTCACCAACAACAAGGCCGGCAGCCCGTCGCTCGTCACCCTGATGCAGGGGTCCGGCGGCAGCATCAACCAGAATACCCTGATGGCGATCGCCAAGCTCGGCCGGGCGCATGGATGACGGAACCGAAGTCCGCTCCGGTCCGATGTTTCGGGCGAAACGGCGCCGGCCTTCGGTCTCCGCATGGCCGGGCCGCGCTTGCCGATGCGGTTTGACCTTGCGTGAGGCCGCGCGCCGCAATAGAGCAGGATGGTCGTATTTAAACCGATACGATTGATCTGTCCCAGCGTTTGGAGACGCCCTTCCATGTCCTTCCTTGCCCAGTCGCTTGCCCGCGTGAAGCCGTCCGCCACCATCGCCGTCACCAACAAGGCCCGCGAGCTCAAGGCCGCCGGCCGTGACGTCATCGGCCTCGGCGCCGGCGAGCCGGATTTCGACACGCCGGACAACATCAAGGAAGCCGCCATCAAGGCGATCCACGACGGCAAGACGAAATACACGGCGGTCGACGGCATTCCCGAACTGAAGGCGGCCATCGTAGACAAGTTCAAGCGCGAGAACGGCCTGACCTACAAGCCGGCCGAGATCACCGTCGGCACCGGCGGCAAGCAGGTGCTCTACAATGCGCTGATGGCGACGCTGAACCCCGGCGACGAAGTGCTGATCGCCGCCCCCTACTGGGTGAGCTATCCGGACATGGTGCTCTTGGCCGGCGGCACCCCCACCTTCGTCGAGGCGTCGATCGACACCAACTTCAAGGTCACCGCCGAGGCGCTCGACAAGGCGATCACCCCCAGAACGAAGTGGTTCATCTTCAACTCGCCGTCCAACCCGTCGGGCGCCGCCTACAGCCGCGACGAGCTGAAGGCGCTGACCGACGTGCTGGTGCGCCATCCGCACGTCTGGATCATGACCGACGACATGTACGAGCACCTCGTCTACGACGACTTCGTGTTCGCGACGCCGGCCGAGATCGAGCCGTCGCTGCTGTCGCGCACGCTGACCGTCAACGGCGTTTCCAAGGCCTATTGCATGACCGGCTGGCGCATCGGCTACGCCGGCGGCCCGGCCGAGCTGATCAAGGCCATCGCCACGATCCAGTCGCAGTCGACCTCCAACCCCTCGTCGATCTCGCAATATGCGGCGCTCGAGGCCCTCACCGGCCCGCAGCACTTCATCGCCGAGAACAACAAGGTGTTCAAGGAGCGCCGCGACCTCGTGGTGTCCATGCTGAACCAGGCCAAGGGCATCCATTGCCCGACGCCGGAAGGCGCCTTCTACGTCTACCCGTCCTGCGCTGGCCTGATCGGCAAGAAGACGGCGGCCGGCAAGACGATCGCCTCCGACGACGATTTCGTCACCGAGCTCCTGGAATCGGAAGGCGTCGCGGTGGTGCAGGGCTCGGCCTTCGGCCTCGGCCCCAACTTCCGCATCTCCTACGCCACCTCCACCAAGGACCTCGAGGAAGCCTGCATCCGCATCCAGCGCTTCGCCTCCTCGCTGTCGTAAGCGCTGCCACCCCGGTTTGAACAATGAGGGATCGGAGCTTCGGCTCCGGTCCCTTTTCATTTCCGGCGCCTGACGAAGCTCTGTTCGACGAGCTCCTTGCCCCAATGCCTGCCGGCGTGCTCCTCGTCCAATACGAAGCCGCGCGACTCGTAGAGGTGGCGGGCGGCATCGAGGCCCGCGAAGGTCGACAGATGCGTTTCGGCGAAACCGCGCTCGTCGGCAAAGGCCAGCGCCGTATCGAGCAGCCTCTTTCCCGCGCCGCTCCCTCTGACGCTGTCGTCGACGATGAACCAGCGCAGATGGGCGATGCCGGCGCCCAGATCCTCGCCGTCGATCGCCAGGGAGCCGACGATCTCCCCGCCCTGCCGCGCCGTCCAGATGGCGTTGCGCGGGCTGTCCGGACGGCCGCAGAACTCGGCCAGCCCGCCGGCGACCAGCGACTCGAAGCGCCGGCCGAGCCCGTGCTCCCGCGCGTAGTAGCGCGCGTGCATCTCGGTGATGCGGGCGATCAGCCCGGGCCGGTAGCCCGGGACGATCTCGATGGCATCATCGTCGCCGGCCCAAACGCCGAGGGCCCGGCTGTAGAGGCGCAGCCCGTCCAGCACCAGGCGGTCCTCGCCGTCGCCAAGGCGGCCCAGCGCATCGACGACCTGAGCGCGCGCGAAGGCATGGATCGCCGCCACGCGCGCCTTGCCGGCGGCGGTCAGCGACAGCAGCTTGACGCGGCCGTCGGTTTCCGCCGCCGCTTCCTCCACCTCGCCGGAGGCCACCAGCTTGCGCAGCATCCGGCTGACGCTCGATTTTTCGAGACGCAGGCGAGCGCCGAGCTCGCGCGCCGTGACGCCGCCCTTTTCGATCTCGATCAGCGCATGCACCGCCGACGGCGAAAGATCGGTTCCGGCGAACGCGCCGCCCATGAACCCCCACTCGCGAACCATCGCCCGCGACAGGGTGCGGATTTCTTCGACGACAGGATCGGTGCTCACCGGCCAAGGCTCCTCGTGGATATAGTTGTATGATACAACTAAATCCACGCCGGGTACAGTCCGATGCTTCGCGGATCAGCGCCTCCGTTTTGGACATAAGCCCTATATGCGCCTTTTGCCCTTTCCGGCCCGAGGTCCTGCGCCTGCGCGCAGGATGACAGAATTATATATAGGAAACAAATACATAACCTATCTATAGATTGTCATCCTGCGCGCAGGCGCAGGACCTCGGGCAGGAAAAAGCGAGCGGCCGATATAGCTCTCCGGAACCAAACGGGCGGCCCAGATCGCTCGCGTGGGGAGCTCGCGCAGGGGCCCATCCGCGACGCCGAAAAAGCGACCTTCCGCATTTACGCGGCGTTAACCAGACGGCACGCTCGCCGCCGCCCAAATTCCTGAAAGAACAGGCAATTTTCCAATCCGCCATCTTCTCCACCGGCCCTCCACCGGTCAAGTGTTAACCTCGCCACGAAATCGCCACGACATCTCCCGTCACCCACCTCAATCCCGGCATCGACGCGACCCATTCGCAGGGCATCTCTTTGGCTATCGACAGTCGCCGACCGAAGGCCCGGCCCGGCGACCTGAGCGACGAAGCGGCAAGGACGAGAACGATGACGGACAGGATCGACGACACCCCCTTCAATGCGGCCACCGGACACGACCAGGAACTCTCCGTCGGCGCCGGCGCCTCCATCGTCATCGCCGTCGCCACCTCGCTGATCCTGGCGGTGACGCTGCTGTTCGCCAGCCTGGCGCCGGTCAGGGCGGCGGAGATTGCGCCGGCCGTCGCCACGCTCGACGCCAAGACCGGCGCCATCCGCCCGGCCGGCGATCCCGTCCCCTACGTCACCCAGGTGCCGCGCGACATGAGCTATGCGGTTTCGTCGACCACCACCGACCTCTCCCACAGCCTTGCCGCCATCGTCGTCATGGCGGTGCTGGCCGGCTGGCTGACGGTGTCCGCCGACCTCTGGCGCGCCCTGTTCAATCGGGTTAAAAGCTGGGATCGCTCGCGCTCGTAACCCCGGTATCCAATGTCCCCTTTGCGTTTCCTCGGCTTGGTGCTCGCGGCCCTCTTGGGGGCATTCCTGCTCCTGGTGCTGGCCTTCAACACCTACGGCAGGGAAGCGAGCTGGGAAGCGGTGTTCGGGTCGCCCGATCTCGGCCCCTATGATTTCTCCATGCCGTCGCGCACCGGCAAGCTCAACGACACCCTCGCCTGCCCGGCCGACGACTGCCAGAAGGGCATCCCCGACGTCGAGACGCGCCGTTACGACCTGGCGCCGGCCACCCTGTTCGCGGTGGCGGAAAAAGTGGTGAAGCGCCTGCCGGGCAAGGTGCGCGTGGTCGGCGCCAATCCGGTCAACACCCGCCTCCGGGCGATCGTCTTCTCGCCGGTGCTGCGCATGCCCTCGACGCTGTCGCTGATGGTGGCGCCGGCCCGCGGCGGCGGCTCATTCCTCTACGTCTATTCGCGCAGCCAGATCGGCTATTACGACCTCGGCCGCAACACCGCCAACGTCGTGGCGCTGATTTCCGGCATCAACGCCGAGCTGGCGGCCGTCACGCCGGCCCCGCTCGCCCCAACCCAGCCCGGTCCCGCCCCGGCCAAATAGACCGCCCCCGGCCGCAACGCGAGGCGCCCTATATTTCCTTGTAGATCGCCACCGCCCGGCCGATCACCTCGATCGCACGCATATCGAAATAGGATTTGAAGCCCCCGATGACCGACGAGGGGACAAAGCGATCGGGATTATCCTCGTATGCCCTCAGCACGACCCCGCCGCCGCCTACGGAAACGGCATAGATTCCCTGCTTTTCCAGTATGGTCCTGGACATGTCGATGAGGACGATGCTGTGCTTGGGAATGACATGGCTCATGGAATGATCGTCCAGTCTCGTCGCGACGACATCCCCTTTCGACGCGGGAACACGGACGGTGCGGGCGGCGTTGGCAGCCTCGATTTTCCCGGCCATGAACTCTTGTCGCCTGTCCGGCAGCTCCGCGATGTCGAAGAACGGGATACGGGCGTCGTAGCGCTCCTGCGGCGAATCATCTTCCCCCAGGAGCCACGCCTTCGAGGTTTTAAGAACAGGCGCCAGGGCTTCCACGGTCCGGATGTTGACGCCGGCATCTATCCCTTGCAACTTCGATCTTCTAATATTCCTGATGGCATCTTTGCTCAAACCGGCCGCTAGAGAAGCCGCCGAAGCAGAAAGCCCTACATCTTTAAGCTTTCGCTCTATTCTATCTAAAATATCCGCCATAATCATAATTTATATAACACAAGTAGACTGCAATAAAGCGGTTTTAATACCGAAAATAAATTGCGCTCATTGTGTATTACGTCTAGGAAAATAAAAATAGCCCGCAATAGTCATTGAAATACAGGATTAAGCGCAAATCAACAGACGATGCCCTGCCATTGCGCGGCACAACAAAATCGGTTATTTTACCGCCAAATGATCAATTTCAGCACCAACACACAGGGGAAGGTGATGGAGTTTCTGTCGGCAATTTATCTGTATTCGGTGATAAGCGGCTCCATTATTGCAATCTATTTTGGAGTACACCTGTTCATATTGAATTTATTTATTATATTCGGCCTATGCCTGACTTTCTGTGGGGCAAGCAGTTATGGATTTATGAATTCGATTATCTTCACATTTGCAGTATTGATCTCAAACCAGACCAGCTTCATATGTGGTATTGTCTATAAATATTTTCATGCTTTATTTCCAAGAAAGTCCCTGGATAGAAATAGAAAAAACCCTCCGCTTGAGATACGTTGAACTAAATCGGTAAGATAACCCTCCCGGAACTCTATGATGAGGTGAAATTGAACGAAGGCGACGAGTAGGAGCACGCCGGGCGGGGCCGGCGGAAGTCTCCCGCCGACCATTTGTCAGGACGCAAGCCACGGCGCAAAACGGCGTGCCTTTTTGCCGGAATGGCGCCGGCCTGTTCCCGTCAGCCATCGCCAAGCCGGTAGACGGACACGTGCGACCGCGATTCGCCGGTGAACGGCGTTCCGGTCCAGTCCGCCGACCGCTCTTCCAGCGCGAAACCGGCCAGTTGGCCCATCAGGTCCAGTTCGGCCGGCCAGACATAGCGATGGGCGGAGCGCAGCAAAGCCGCCTGCCTGTCGTCGCCGAACCGGAAGTGGTGCGACACGACGCGCTGCTCCAGCACATCGTAGGTGTCGAGGCCGATGTAGCCGGGCTCCGTGCCGAAGACGACGGCGTCCTGGCCGGGCGGCAGCTTGCGCAATTCGGGAACCCACAGCTCGATGACGAACCGGCCGCCGGCTTCGAGGTGCCGCGCGGCGTTCCGGAAGCAGGCGACCTGCTCCGTCTGCGTCAGCAGGTTCGACAGGGTGTTGTAGACGAGATAGACGAGCTTGAAGCGCCCCGGCGCCCGCGCCGTCGCCATGTCGCCGGCGATGACCGGAATCCTGGTTTCGTCGGCCTTGGTGCGCAACTGGTCGATCATCGCCGCCGACAGTTCGATGCCGGCGACCGGCACGCCCCTGTCGCGGAGGGGAATGGCGACCCGCCCCGTTCCGATGGCGAATTCGAGCGCCGGGCCGTCGCCGGCCAGCCCGGCGAGCCGATCGACCGTCTGCCTCAGCAGTTCGGGCGCGAACATGCCGGCGCCGGGCGTGTCGTAGCTCCCGGCCGTTTCGCTGTCCCAGGGATCCCAAGGGATCATGCGCGTTTCCTCCGGATCATTCGCGGGCCCGCGATCGCCCTCGGCAGTATAAATCATTCCAACCCATTGCCGCTAAAGGCGTAAACCGTGGTATAAAGCCAAATAGCAGGTATCCCCGGTCCTTTTACACGCCCCCGTGCACAATCGGAAAGAGGGCTTGAGCCCTTGCAATCATCTAGACTGTCATATATACTGATGATATTGGTTCAATGCGCGTGTTTATGGTGCGTTGGTGGTTGGCAGACATTTGTTCTGTCTTCTGAAATTTCGGGAAAAATTTCCTCTTTTTGGCCGACGGCGATCGGCCTCGAAATGGATATCGCACAAGCCCCGCAAAACATCCATTGGGCGGCGAATACTCGTTTGGCATCGATAGAACCGCAGCGCCGCTTCGCTGGCATGAATATGGTGTCCGGAGATAAACTCCGGGTATCGGCAGGATTTTGATCAGTTTTATCAGGCTGTGGATCCGGTTGAAGGTCCAGCACACAGCCGATCGGGACGCTTTGAAGCCCATTCATTTTTCATTCTTAACGTAGGCCATGAAATGGTGCATTGCCCCTATTGCCTGAGCGCCGTCTCCGAAAATGACTTCGTCTGCCCGGCCTGCGGCGCAGAGAAGGGCTACGTCTACTTCAATCGGAAATCGAGAGGGCTGATTTTCCTTCTCATGTTCGGCCTTCTGGTGCCGGTGGCCGTCGTCCTGGCGGTTCCCCTCTATTTTCAGGGTATCGGGGCGTCCTTCTGGGTGGCCGTGACGATCGCTCTCGGTATCGGCATCTTCACGGTGCACAGGCTGATCGTCGGGCCTACATGGTATCGCTAGCTGGCGGAGAGGGCCGCGACGCTCCGACTCGGCCGGACCCTATATCCGCCGCCCGCCCTTTCCGGCCCGAGGTCCTGCGCCTGCGCGCAGGATGACGGATTATATAAAGAAAACATCCCCATAGATTGCCATCCTCGTATCCGGGCAAATTCCCGGGCAAGCCTGAGAAACTCCGCTTGGAAAGCGGCGGCAATGTTCATCAAGTCATTGAAATGGCATGATCTCGCACATACGAGACCAGAAATATTGCACCTGGGTGCTTGGGAATTTGCCTCGGGTACCAGTATGCCGACCTATCCGTTTGTTCCCCATATATAAAGCTGTCATCCTCGCGCAGGCGAGGACCTCGGGCAGAACAAAGCTCGACGCCGATATAGCGCTCCAGCAACGCTGGGGCGCCTGATACGCCCCTCCTCACCTTCTCGTCCTGAGGTCCTCGCCTGCGCGAGGATGACAATCTATGGGAGGCGATGCGCTCGGCGACGACGGCGTGACAGGACCGCGCCAGCGTGCCCGGGAATTTGCCCCGGGTACGTCATCCTGCGCGCAGGCGCAGTACCTCGGGCGGAATGGATCACCCGGGCACATATCGGTCTCCGGGTGAATCAAGAGCGCCGCCCGAGCCTACCGGCGAACGAAACCCCGCCGCACTTCCGCGCGACGGGGTTCCCGTGTCTCCGATTGACCAGCCGATCACTCGGCGGCGGCAACCTTCTTCGGCTGCACTTCGTCGAGATAGGCGTGCATCAACAGTTCGCTGATCGCCGCCGGCTTGAAGCGGTACTCGCCGATCTCCGAGATCGGCGTCACCTCGGCGGCGGTGCCGACCAGGAAGGCCTCGGTGAAGGTCGCAAGTTCCTCCGGCAGGATGTGCCGGCGGTTGACCTTGATGCCGTGGCGGGCGGCGATCGCCTCCACCGCCTGGCGGGTGATGCTGTCGAGGAAGCAGTCCGGCTGCGGCGTATAGAGTTCGCCGTCGCGGACGAAGACGATGTTGGCGCCGGTCGATTCCGCCACGTAGCCGCGATAGTCGAGCATCAGGGCGTCGGTATAGCCCTGCGCCTCGGCCGCGTGCTTGGAGATGGTGCAGATCATGTAGAGGCCGGCCGCCTTCGACTTGCAGGGGATGGTCAGCGGGTCGGGGCGGCGATAGGGCGCCCAGGTCAGGCGGATGCCCTTCAGCTTCTCGGCCGGGCTGAAATAGCTCGGCCATTCCCAGACGGCGATCGCCATGTGGATGGTGTTGTTGGGGGCGGAGACGCCCATGGTCTCCGAGCCGCGCCAGGCGATCGGCCGGACATAGGCGTCGACGAGGCCCGAGCGGGCGAGCGTCGCGTTGGTCGCCGCCTCGATCTCTTCCAGGCCGTAGGGCAGCTTGAAGCCAAGGATCTCGGCCGAGTCGATCAGGCGCTGGCTGTGCTCCCGGAGCTTGTAGACCTCGCCGCCGTAAGCGCGCTCGCCTTCGAAGACGGCGCTGCCATAGTGGAGCGCGTGGGTCAGAACATGCACCTTGGCGTCCTTCCAGTCGACGAACTTGCCGTCGTACCAGATCACGCCGTCGCGGCTGTCAAAGGGGACACTGGCCATCTTGAACTCCCAGACCTTTTTCTTTTTGTCTGCTGCCCGGCTCCGCCGGACAACGATATGTCTGCACGGCAACACGTTTTGCCTCGGCGCCAGCAAGCGGTTATGCTTGCCGATCAAAGGCTCCCGGAATGCCGGATGCCCGTGACGACCGCGTCGTGCGAACGATCGTTTCGTCGTGACGGGCATTCAAGTAACAAATGAATCGAAGTATGTCAACATGACTGCCATAAATTTCTCTCCCGACGCCCAATCTTCCTCCGACGAGCCGGACGCGAGTCGCGAAAGTGGCAGCGGCGGCGGCGAGCTGGACCTCGAGCTGATCGAGCTTTTGTTCTTTGCCTACCGAGACTTCGTCGGCGAGGCCGACCACATCCTGGAAGCCATCGGCTACGGCCGCGCCCACCACCGCGTCGTCTATTTCGTGATGCGCAACCCCGGCCTCAGGGTCTCCGACCTCCTGGACATCCTGCAGATCACCAAGCAGAGCCTCGGCCGCGTGCTGAAGCAACTGGTCGACGACGGCTACATCGAGCAGCGCCCCGGCCCGGTCGACCGGCGCGAGCGACTGCTCTACGCCACCCTAAAGGGCGAGCGGCTCGCCTCCGACCTGTCGGCCCGCCAGCACCTGCGCCTCTGCCACGCGCTGGCGCCGCTGCCGCCGGGCGCCCGTGCCGTCGTCCGCGACTTCCTCGGCAACATGGTCGATGCCCGCGCCCCCGGCGCGCCGGCCGGCCGGGAAGGCTGAGCGATGGCCGCCCTCACCCCCGCCGACGGCGCCAGCCACGTCCTCGTCGTCGACGACGACAGCCGCATCCGCCAGTTGCTCGCCAAATATCTCGGCGGCCACGGCTACCGGGTCACCGCCGCCGCCGACGCCGCCGAGGCGCGGCGCAAGATCTCGGCCATCGAGTTCGACATCCTGGTGGTCGACGTGATGATGCCGGGCGAGGACGGCCTTAGCCTCACCCAGTCGCTGCGGGCGGAGCAGGACGTGCCCATCCTGCTGCTCACCGCCAAGTCGGACGGCGCCGACCGCATCCGCGGCCTGGAGGCCGGCGCCGACGACTATCTGACCAAGCCGTTCGAGCCGCGCGAGCTGCTCCTGCGCCTCAACAACATCCTGAAGCGGCGGCCGCTGCCCGAGGCGCCCTTGACGCGCGAGGAGATCCGCTTCGGCCGCTTCGTCTTCAACGCCAAGCGCGAGGAACTCGTCGACGGCGACGCGCCGGTGCGCCTCACCGACCGCGAGCGGCAGTTGCTCGGCCAGTTCGCCGCCAGCCCCGACGGCACCCTGTCGCGCGAGGCGCTGGCCGGCGAGCCGGGCGAGGTGGGCGAACGCACCATCGACGTGCAGATCAACCGCCTGCGCCGCAAGATCGAGATCGATCCCGGCAATCCCCTGTTCCTGCAGACGGTGCGCGGCGTCGGCTACCGCCTGCGTTTCGAGTGATGCCGGGAGGGCATTGAAAATGCCCTCCTGGTATTCCGCTTGCCGATTTCTCATGCCCTTGCTGCACATGAGAAATCGGCAATCACTTCAATGAGCGGATGCGCCAGCATCTTCGCGAATTGGTAAGAGGCAAATGACGGAAACGCCCGAGCCCGCTGAGCGTCGCGGCCGCATCGCCGCCGGTCTCGATCGGCTGGACGACCTCATCCGGCATATCCGCATCTTCATCGGCCGCTACAGCCCGAGGGTGCTGCGCCGCGCCTGGGTGGGCGCCGGCCACGCCATCAACCGGTCGCTGCCCAAGGGCCTGCTCGGCCGGTCGCTCCTGATCGTCGTGGTGCCGATGCTGATCCTGCTCGGCGTGCTGACCGGCGTGTTCATGGACCGCCACTGGATGCTGGTCACCCAGCGCCTGTCCGACGCCGTCGCCGGCCAGATCGTCGGCCTCGCCACCATTTCCGACAACACCGACCTCACCGATGGGCAACGCGCCGACACCGTCGCCGCCGCCGGCCGGGCGATGGGGCTGGTGGCGGAGATCATGCCGACGAGCGAGATCGGCCGGGTGCGCCGCTCGTCGAGCGATATCGTCCACGCCATGCTGGCCGAGGGCATCGTCAAGCGCACCCGCATGCCCTTCGCCATCCGCGACTTTTCCGACGGCAACCGCATCGAGGTGCGGATGGTCGTGCACGGCGGCGTCTTGAAGGTCGAGTTCGCCCGCAGCCTCGCCTATGCCGCCAACTGGCACTTCTTCCTGGTGTGGATGGTCGGCACCGCCCTGTTCCTGGTGCTGGTGTCGCTGATCTTCCTGCGCAACCAGATCAAGCCGATCGAGCGGCTGGCCGCCGCCGCCGACGCCTTCGGCCGCGGCCGGCCGGTGGAGGGCTTCGCGCCGTCCGGCGCCCGCGAGGTGCGGCAGGCCGCCCACGCCTTCATCGGCATGCGCCGCCGCCTCGAACGGCAGATCGAGCAGCGCACCACCATGCTGGCCGGCGTCGGCCACGACCTCAAGACCATCCTCACCCGCTTCCGCCTCGGCCTGGCGCTGCTGCCCGACGACGAGGACACCGCCGACCTGCGCGCCGACGTCGCCGAGATGGAAGCCATGCTGGAGGCCTATGTCGATTTCGCCCGCGGCGACGCCGACGAGACGCCGCAGCCGATCGACGTCGAGGCGACGATTGCCGACTGCCTGCGCCAGACGGTGGAGCCGACCGGCCGGACGGTTCACTTCGCCTTCGGCGGCGACGGCGCCCTGACGCTGCGCCCCACCGCCTTCCGCCGGCTGATCGCCAACCTCGTCGGCAACGCGGCGCGCTACGGCCGCTCGGCGGTGTGGGTCACCGGCGAACGGCGCGAGGGCTGGCTGTCGATCGCCGTCGAGGACGACGGCCCCGGCATTCCCGACAGCGAGCTGGAGGCGGTGTTCCGGCCGTTCTACCGGCTCGACGCGGCGCGCAACCAGGACGTCCCCGGCACCGGCCTCGGCCTCGCCATCGCCCGCGACGTCGCCCGCAGCCACGGCGGCGACATCGAGCTCGGCCCCAGCCCGCACGGCGGCCTCAAGGCGACGGTGCGCCTGCCGGCCTGACGCCCGCCGGGAGCGCCGGCAGGCCTTTGGTGGTAGAATGGGTTGGTCGACGCGATCGATTGCCGTTACCCGCGCGAGCCGGGCCTTCGCCAGGGGGTAAGCAGATGGAAAACACCGGACCGCCCCGCCAGCCGGCCGCCATGTCGCGCGGCATGGCCGTCGCCTATGCCATCGGCCTGCCGCTGGCGCTGCTGGTGCTGATCTTCCTGCCGGCCGGCACCCTCGCCTGGCGTCCGGGGTGGATCTTCATCGCCGTGCTGATCGTGGCCTTCGGCGCCTCGGCCCTGGTGCTCGCCCGCGTCAATCCGATCATCTATCGGGCGCGCAGCCGGTTCCAGCCGGGCACCAAGGCGTGGGACAAGGCGCTGCTCGCCGTCATCTTCCCGGCGATGGCGGCGATCCTGCCGGTGGCGGCGCTCGATGCCGGGCGGTTCCACTGGCTGCCGGTGCCGCCCTGGGCGGTCGTGTCGGGCTATATCGGCCTTGTTGCCGGCATCGCGGTGACCGCCTGGGCGCAGGCGGTCAATCCCTACTTCGAGCCCGGCGTCCGCATCCAGTCCGAGCGGCATCAGCGGGTGATCGACGGCGGTCCCTACCGCTTCGTGCGCCACCCCGGCTACGTCGCCGCCGTAGTGATGTTCCTCGGCATGGCGCTGGCGCTCGGCTCAGCCTGGGCGCTCCTGCCCGCCGCGCTGGCATCGGCGCTGCTCGTCCTGCGCACCGCCTGGGAAGACCGGCTGCTGCGGGCCGAACTTCCCGGCTACGACGACTACGCCCGCCGGGTGCGATGGAGATTGATCCCCGGCCTCTGGTGACGAGGCATCGCCATCGGTTACGAGGTGGAGACGGAACCATCGCATAAGCGCCCGCTCGTCCCCGGAGACCTATATGGGCCTTCCGTCCTATCCTGCCCGAGGTCCTACGCCTGCGCGTAGGATGACAGATTTATGTATAGGAATCAGCCCTATAAGTTGTCGCCCTACCTATAAGTTGTCATCCTACGCGCAGGCGTAGGACCTCGGGCCGGAATGAGCGAGCCGCCGGTATAGCGCTCCGAGTACGATGGCGGGAAGATCGTCTTGGCGACTCCGGCCGGTTCGCCGGAGATCATCTGCCCGCATCACGCAGCGGGTAGATGTCGAGGAACGCCTGGATGGCCGAGGCGACGGAAGCGGCGATCTGCTCGTCCGCGGGCAGGTCGATCGCGCCGAACAAGCGGGCTTCCAGAAACTCGGCCTCGAGCAGCGCCATGAGGCGGCGGGCGCCGAGGTCGAGGCGGTCCATGGCGATCCGCCCGGCCTGCCGGTGGGCGGCGAAGAACCGTTCCAGATCGCCCTGCGCCCGCGCCGGACCGTTGGCGTAGAACGTGGCGGCGAGGCTGGCCTGCCCCTCGATGGCCACCATCGACCTGAGCGCCAGCACGTCGCTCCGGAGGACGGCCCCGACGTAGGCCCTGCCGAAGACCGTCAGGTTGTCGACGATATCCCGGGCCGGATCGAGAAGATCGAACGCTTCCAGGATCGCCCCGGAGATGAACTCCTCCGTGACGGCGACGAACAGGTCCTCCTTGGAGCGGAAGTAGCTGTAGATGGTCGCCTTCGAGCCGCCGAAGCGGCTGGCGATATCGTCGACCGTGGTGTTGCGGAACCCCGCTTCGGCAAAGGCTCGATGCGCCGCCGTCAGGATGGCCAGCCGGCGTTCGTCCGTTCTCCTGCGCATTCGCTCCTCACGCCCGATCCGTGATCGCCATCCTAATTGACCGGCCTACGCTGTCAACCTAATACTAAACTAGTCCGTTTAGTTTAGTTATATAGGAGCAACGGCGGGACCGCTCCGGGTCCCGCGACCTCAAGCCCAAACAAGGACAGGTGGAACATGCGCTATGTTGTCATGGGGGCGGACGGCCAGCTCGGCGGCCGGGTCGCCGAAAACATGCTGGAGACGGTCGACGGCGGGGACCTGGTGTTCACCAGCCCCGACCCGTCGCGGATTCCCGCCGACAGGCTCGAACGCTGGCAGGCGAAGGGCGTCACCGTCGCGGCGGCCGGCTACGACGACCGCACGGCGATGACCGACATCTTCCGCACCGCCAATCGCGTCTGGATGATTTCCGGCGTCTACATTGGCCTGCCGCGCCAGCTCCAGCACCGCAACGTCATCGACGCCGCCGTCGACGCCGGCATCGAGCACTTCACCTACACGTCCTTCCTCGGCGCCGACCGGCAGGGCTATGCCCAGTACGTGCTGCCCGACCACACCTTCACCGAGGCCTACCTGCGCAACTCCGGCCTCGCCTTCAACATCATGCGCAACAACCTCTATCTCGAGAACTACTTCGTCAACGCGGTGCGGCTGGCGCTCGCTTGCGGCAACCGCTGGGTGACTACCGCCGGCGAAGGCGTCGGCACCTTCGTCGCCAAGGACGACAGCGGCCGCGTCGGCGCCGCCCTGCTCTCCGGCAAGGGAGAGCCCGACGCCGCCTACGACATCTGCGGCCGGCCGATCGGCCAGCGGCGGATCTGCGAGATGATCGTCGCCGCCTCCGGCATTCCGTTCAGCTACGAGCCTGTCGACGCCGAAGCCTTCTACGCCTATCTCGACGGCCTCGGCATTCCCCGCTCCAGCGAGGACGACGGCTCGAAGTCGCCGGTTCCCTGGTGCAGCAACGACATGGTGAGCAACGAGGCGGCCATCGGCCTCGGCCGGATGAACGTCGCAAGCGACGCCATCGAGCGCCTGACCGGCCGCAAGCCCACCGATCCCGCCGACCTCGTCGAAACATACGCCTCGGTCTGGCGCCGGCCGGCGTAGGTCGCATGGGACGGCCGCGGCGCGGTCCCCGCAAGCGCCGCCCGTTCCGCGGACAGGGCTCGCATGGGACGTCCGTTCGTCCCCGGAGGCCGATATAAATCTCCGGGGACCAGCGATCGGCCCATTTCACCGCCTCACCGCAGGAAGATCGCCTTGGCCGCCGCCTTGACGACTTCGGCCAGCACCGCCGGATCGGTGGAGATCATCCGTCGGTGGTGCGGCGCCGCCATGGTCAACGTGATGGAGCTCATCAGCAGCGAGAAGAAGACGTTCGGCGCCACCTCGGCGATCACCTTCCGCCGGATGCCCTCCTCGATCAGCGGCAGGGCGTCCCGGCCGAACGGGCCGATCAGCCGGTCGAGCAGCATGTCCATGCGCTCGCCCGGCGTCGACGCTTCCTGCAGCAGAAGGCCGGGAAACACCGGCAGGTCGATGGAGACGTCGACGACCACGTCGATGAACCGCTCGAGGCGCTGCCGCACGCCCATGCCGGTGTCGTCCCCGATGGCGGCGAGGGCGGCGTTGCGGCTTTCGTGGCTGGCCGCCAGATCGATCATCGCCGACCACAGCCCGGCCTTGCCGCCGAACAGCCGGTTGATCAGCGCCATGTCGACGCCGGCCTCGTCGGCCACCGCCCTCAGCGACGTGCCGTCGTAGCCCTTGCGGGAGAACTGGTTCATGGCGGCCCTGAGCAGCGCGGTGCGTCCCGATTCGGCCGTCTTGGGGCGCCGGCCGGTCCGGCGCCGCGTCTCGTTCACCTCGTCCATCCGTCCCTTCCCCTCGGCTCCTCCCGCAAAGCTACCTATCACTTCGCCGTTGACGGTCAAATCGGCCTCTCGTATTAAATCATCGATCGATGACTTTTGAGGGCATGGGAGTGCCCGCGCGACGCCTCGGGAGGAGGATCGATGACCAGCCCAGCCGGCGCCGCCGCCGGGAGCCATGCCGCGACGCGCGTCATTCTCGAGATGCGCAACATTACCAAGACGTTTCCCGGCGTCATTGCGTTGCGCGACGTCAGCTTTTCGGTAGAGGAAGGCGAAATCCACGCGCTCTGCGGTGAAAACGGCGCCGGCAAGTCGACGCTGATGAAGGTGCTGAGCGGCG
>NZ_NQVN01000033.1 GCF_002770725.1 Pleomorphomonas carboxyditropha
GTTCAAAGAGTCCATTCCCGAAATCACAAGTTCACTCGACGAGGTCTTTCCACCTTAGCCCCACCCTTCCGGACAAAGCCAAAACGGAAACCTTATCAAGAAACGTGCACTCCGGCCTTAGCTCTTCCTGGCACATCCCCCAATCCCGAAGGACCAGGCAACGTACCGACAAGCCCTAAACGCCGGCCACGTTTCTCTTTCTTCCTATTCACTTGTCAAAGAACAGAGGAAAACCAGTCCCTCAAAGCCCACCGCCAGAACTCCAGCTCACAGCCAGGACCCGACAACAGAACACCGCCGGCACCACGTCGCCGCAGCGCCGCCGTCGTTGGACGTGCTTATAGGGGGGCGTATCGCCCTTGTCAACACCGACAAGTCCGGAGGGGAGAAGAACCATCCGCTTCAATAAAAACATTTAAATATCAATCTGTTACTTGTTTTCCAAACGGTCAAAAAACCGTCATGTCAGCAGCTTGAGCCGAAAAAAATATCGGAAAATTTCTATTCGCCGATCGGCAGTCCAAAGAAGGCGGCTCAATCGCCGTCAAACGGCTCGGCAGGACAGCCGGCGGCGATCCAGGCGGCCTCGCGGCGGCGCAACTCGGCCCCCAGGGCCGGCCCCGGAACGTAGCCTTCCGACATGAGCCGGGCGGCCGTTATGGGCGATCGGGGCGGCCTGAACTCGCAAGCCAGGCGGACGAGATCCGCCGCAGGTTCCTCGCCCTTGTCCGCCGCGGCGAGAAGCAATGCCGCAAAAGCGACGTCGTTGCCGCCGCGAACCACGGCGAGGCGGACGGTCGCCTCGTCCATCCCTGCAGCGATTTCGCCCGCCCAATGGGCGATCGCCTCGATCAGCTTGCTTTCCCGCCCGGACAGACGCAGCGCTTCGCCAAGCCTGATGCGATCGACGGCAAGCGCCGCCAGACGCGCCTCGAGGCCGAATGTCCGCTCGTGCCGCGCCGCCAGATCGATCGCGTCGGAGAGCCGCTTCACGGCGCCGCCGCCCGGCAGGATGCGGGCGACAATCCCGGCCTCGTCCATCACGGCGAGGGCGGGCACCGCGCCGGCAGCGGTCACCAGCTTGCGCATTTCGGCACCGATGCGTTCGCGCGACAGCCGGTCGAGCCCCTCCTGCAACGCCACGGCCGCGGCGAGGCCCACGGCGTCGAGCGCACTACGGCCGTAGCGGGCATGGAAGCGGAAGAAGCGCAGGATGCGGAGATAGTCCTCCTCGATCCGTGCGACGGCATCGCCGATGAAGCGGACGTGGCCGGCGAGAGCGTCGGCGATGCCGCCGACCGGATCATGCAGAGCGCCATCGGCATCGGCGTAGATGGCGTTCATGGTAAAGTCGCGCCGCCGGGCATCGCCGGCCCAGTCGCGGGTGAAAGCGACGACGGCGTGGCGGCCGTCGGTCTCGAGGTCGGCCCTGAGCGTCGTCACCTCGAACGGCCGCCCGGAGGAGACGACCGTCACCGTGCCGTGCGCGATACCGGTCGGCACCGCCTTGAGCTTCGCGGCCGCCGCTCTGGCGGCCACCACGTCCGGCGGCGCCGTCGTTGCGATGTCGACGTCATCGACCGGCACGCCCATCAGCGTGTTGCGCACCGCCCCGCCAACCACGCGCGCCCGATCGCCGCCCTGCTCGATCGCCGCGATCACCCGCCGAAAGGCCGGATCGGCGAGGAAGGAAGCGCCAGCGATCGAGGCGGGCGCACTCATCGGAACACCTCCTCGTAGAAGCGCCGCAGGATGTTGCCGGTGACGCCCCAGATGCGGTGCTGGCCGTATTGGAGGGAAAAATAATGGCGGCGCCCACTCGCGCCTTCGACGAATTCCTCGCGATGATTCCCCGGGTCCAGCACAAAGTCGAGCGGAACCGAGAAGACCTCCGCCACCTCGCCGGGGTTGGGCATCAGCGCCGGGGTGCCGTCGATCAGCCCGATCACCGGGAAGACGCGAAAGCCCGACGGCGTCGGATATGGCGCGAGCAGGCCGACCGGCTCCACGACGGAACAGCTGAGGCCGACCTCTTCCTCCGCTTCGCGCAACGCGGCCTCGACCGGCGAGGCGTCTTCCGGCTCGATCTTGCCGCCGGGCAGCGCCACCTCGCCGGAGTGGACCCGCAGGCCGTCGGTGCGGCGAATCATGATCAGGTCGAGGCCGCTCGACCGACGCCGGCCGACAAGACCGATCAACACGGCGGCATCGCGCAGCGGCACGGTGGAAGCGTTCAAGCTGGCCGCGATTCGTCCCTCGGCGGAAGCGCGCAGCGCGCTGGCTGTCGCCAAAGGCCGCATGCGGTCTGCCCTGGCGAGAATTTCGGCCGGCCCGACTTCCTCCGGGATCACGCCCGCCTCCCGGCTGCCTGCCTTGATTTTGCTTGCCTCATGGGTTGAAACCAGATCCGGCGTCATTGCCGAAAGGTGATGCGCCGCGCGGCGGGAGATGTCAAACTCACCCGATGGACACAAGCCCGCCGGCGGCCGGAAGCGGAAACAAGAAGCCGTGATGCGGGTTCTGGTCCCACCGCCGGCGACCGAGAAAGAGACAAGAAGCCGCGAAAGCGGCTTCCGGCGCCAAGTGGCGCCCGCGAAGCGAAAGCCAAGGGCCGGAGGCCCGCCGGCGACTGAGGCATGAAACAAGAAGCCGCATCCAGCGGCTTCCGGCGCCAAGCGGCGCCCGCGAAGCGAAAGCCAAAGGCCGGAGGCCCGCCGGCGACTGAGGAATGAAAAAGGAGCAGCCCGCGATGGACGCAGACATCAAGACGGCCAACGATGCCGTTGCCGAGGCGGACGCCGCCTTCGCGCGGCTTTCGGCCGTGCGCGCCGCCATCGCCCGCGTCATCTTCGGACAGGAAGCGGCCGTCGAAGCGGCGCTGGTGACGCTGCTCTCCGGCGGCCACGGCCTGATCGTCGGCGTGCCGGGCCTCGCCAAGACCAAGCTGGTCGAGACGCTCGCCATCGTGCTCGGCCTCAGCGAGCGGCGCATCCAGTTCACGCCCGACCTGATGCCGTCCGACATCCTCGGCTCGGAAGTGCTCGACCAGGCGGTCGACGGCAGCCGCTCCTTCCGCTTCATCCGCGGCCCGGTATTCGCCCAGTTGGTCATGGCCGACGAGATCAACCGCGCCTCCCCGCGCACCCAGTCGGCGCTGCTGCAGGCCATGCAGGAGCATCACGTCACCGTCGCCGGCGTCCGCTACGATCTTCCGGCGCCCTTCCATGTCCTGGCGACGCAGAACCCGCTCGAGCAGGAAGGCACCTATCCGCTGCCCGAAGCCCAGCTCGACCGCTTCCTGCTCGAAATCGACCTCGACTATCCCGACCGCGACACCGAGCGCCGCATCCTGATCGAAACCACCGGCCACGAAGAGGCGACGGCCGAGCGGCTGCTCGCCGACGGCGAGCTTCAGGACCTGCAAGCGCTCGTCCGCCGCATGCCGGTCGGCGACCGCGTCGTCGAGGCCATTCTCGATCTGGTGCGCGGCGCCCGTCCCGGCGCCGATCTCGTGCCGGACGCCGCCCGCGACATCGCCTGGGGACCGGGGCCGCGCGCCGCCCAGTCGCTGATGCTGGCCGTGCGCGCCCGTGCGCTGATGACCGGCCGCTACGCGCCGTCGCTCGACGACGTCGCCGCCCTGGCCGTGCCGGTGCTGAAGCACCGCATGGCGCTGACTTTCGAGGCGCGCGCCCGGCGTCGCGCCGTTGCCGAGGTGATCGGCCTCGTCCTCGAAAAGGTGATCTAAGCCATGGCGGGGCACGATGCCCTGACGCCGGAAGGCGTCGCCGCAGCGCGTGGCCTCGCCACCGCCCTGCCCGACCTCCTCGTCGAGGCGCGGCGGGTGGCGAGCACCGTCGCCGCCGGCTGGCATGGCCGCCGCCGGGCCGGCCCCGGCGAGGACTTCTGGCAATTCCGCCCTTTTCTGTCCGGCGAATCCATGCGCGGCATCGACTGGCGACGATCGGCCCGCGACGAGACGCTCTATGTGCGCGAGCGCGAGCGCGAGAATGCGCATACCGTCTGGCTGTGGGTCGATCTCTCGGCGTCGATGGATTTCCGTTCCGAACTCGCCATCACCAGCAAACGAAATATGGCGCTGACGCTCGCCCTGGCGCTGGCCGAGCTGCTGGCGCGCGCCGGCGAGCGGGTCGGTCTCGTCGGCAACGCCGAGCCGACCACCCGGCGCGACGGCGCCGAGGTGATCGCCATGAAGCTCGTCCGGCTCGGCGCCGTCGAGGCGCGCCGGGCGCCGGTGGCCATGCGCCGCCGCGACGACGCCGTGTTCGTCTCCGACTTCCTCGGACCGCAGGCGGAGCGCGATTTGCTGTTTGCCGACCTCGCCGCGCTCGAAAGCCGCGTTCATCTCGTCGAGATCGCCGATCCCGTCGAGGAGACCTTTCCCTTTGCGGGCCGCGTCGACTTCGTCGATCCCGAGAACGGCGCCCGCCTCACCGCCGGCCGCGCCGAGGCCTGGCGCGACACCTATCTCGCCAGCCGGGCCGGCCACCGGGCGCGCCTCGTTTCGGCCTGCCGCCCCGGCTGGAGCCATACGCTCGCCCGCACCGACCGGCCGGCGACCGAAACGCTGATTGCCCTTTGCAGCCGGTTGTCGGCGCCGGAAGGAGGCGGAGCATGAGCGGCCTTTCCTTCGCCGCGCCGCTGGCGCTCCTCGGCCTTCTGGCGCTGCCGGCCATCTGGTGGCTTCTGAAGGCGACGCCGCCGCGTCCGGTGACGCGCCTCTTTCCACCGCTTGCCCTGATCGTCCGCCCCAAGCGCGACGAGGAGACGCCGGTCCGCACGCCCTGGTGGCTGATCGCCCTGCGCCTTCTTGTCGCCGGCCTGATCGTGCTGGCGGTCGCCGGGCCGATCCTTCAGCCGACCGAGCGCATCGTCCGTGGCGAAGGCCCGCTGTGGCTCGTCGTCGACAACGGCGCCAGCGCCGCTCCCGACTGGCCGGAGCGCCGCGCCACCGCCGCCGCCATTCTCGCCGAAACCGGCGACGCCGGCCGGCCGGTGCTGCTGGTCGCCACCGCCGACGGACCGGACGGCATCGGCGCGCAGACGACGGCCGCCGAGGCGGTCCGCCGCGTCAACGCGCTCGCCCCGCGCGCCGTCCTGCCTGACCGCGCGCCGCTCCTGCCCGCCCTCACCCGCCTGGCCGGGGAGACCCCGCCGGGCGAGGTGATCGTCCTGCCCGAACCGGGCGACAACGGCACGGCCCATGATTTCCTCTCCGGCCTCGCCCGGCTTGCCGGAACGGCACCAATGACGCTGGCCGTCTCCGGCCGGCCGGCGCCCGTGGCGATCGATGGCGTCGAACAGGACGGCGCCGCCGTCACCGTCCATCTGCGCCGGGCGGCGGCCGGCGCAGCGGCGGACGGCGGCCTCCGCCTGCTCGATCGCAAGGGACGGCTCCTCGACGAGCGGCCCTTTGCCCTGGCGGCCGGCGACGACCAGGCCGACGTCCGCTTCGAGCTGCCGCTCGAGATCCGCAACGACATCGCCCGCGCCGAGGTGGCGAACGGCAACTCGGCGCTGGGCGTTCACCTGCTCGACGACCGCTGGCGCCGCCGGTCGGTCGCCATCGTCACCGCGACGGGCAGCGAAGCGGCGCGGCCGCTGATCGCGCCCGAATACTTCCTCGAAAAAGCGCTCGCTCCCTTCGCCGAAGTGACCGTTTCCGGTCAGGGCGCTCTCTCGGACGCGTTCAAGGCGGCGATCGAGGCGCGGCCGGCCGCCATCCTGGTCTCCGACGTCGGCCGCCTCGGTCAGGGCGAGGCGGCGCTCGCCCGCGCCTTCATGGAGAGGGGCGGCGTGCTCGTCCGCTTCGCCGGGCCGCGGCTTGCCGCCTCGGACGAGACCGAAGTGCCAAGCCCGCTCCGGCGCGGCGACCGCGCCCTCGGCGGCTCGCTCTCCTGGAGCCGGCCCCAGGCGCTCGGCAGCTTCTCCGACAACGGCCCCTATGCCGGCCTCGCGGTTCCCGGCGACGTGACGGTGAACCGGCAGGTGCTGGCCGAGCCCGGCGTCGACCTAGCCGACCGGACGTGGGCCAGCCTGTCCGACGGCACGCCGCTGGTCACCGCCGCCCGCGTCGGCGCCGGCTGGCTGGTGCTGTTCCACGTCACCGCCGATACGCGCTGGTCCAACCTGCCGATCTCCGGCGCGTTCGTGGAGATGCTGCGCCGAACCGTCGCCCTCGGCTCGGCCGGCGCCGGTGCGCGCGACGTCGGCGGCAACGCCGTGCTGCCGCCGCTCTCCCTGCTCGACGGCTACGGCCGCCCGGCTGCGCCGGCGGCGGGCGTCACCGGCATCCGCGAGGCGGATATCGCGACGATCACCCCCTCGCGCTCCACCCCTCCCGGCCTCTACGGCAGCGACGACGGCTTCCGCGCCCTCAATCCGCTGCGGCCGGACATGGTCTATGCGCCGCCCGATCTCTCCGGCCTGCCGGACGGCGTCCGCCGTGCCGGGCTCGTCACCGAGGCGGCGATCGACCTGTCGCCCTTCGGCTTCGGCCTCGCCTTCCTGCTGCTCATCGCCGATGGCCTCGCCGTCACCGCGCTGGCCGGCGGGTTCAAAAGGCGGCGGGCCGCCGCGGCCGCCGTCATGGTCGGTCTTGCCCTTCTCCTGACGCCGCCCGTCGCCCGCGCCGCCGACGACGCGCGCCTCCTGGAGGCGCTGTCCGCCACCCGGCTCGCCTATGTCGAGACCGGCATCGCTGATCTCGACGAAACCAGCCGCGCCGGCCTTTCGACGCTGTCCCGATTCATCGCCAGCCATTCGTCGCTGGAGCCGGGCGAGCCGATGGCGGTCGATCCGGAACGCGACGAGCTGTCGGTCTTCCCGCTGATCTACTGGCCCATCGACGCGTCGGCGCCGATGCCGTCGACCGCCGCCATGGCTCGCGTCGAGGCCTTCATGAAGGACGGCGGCACCGTGCTGTTCGACAGCCGCGACGACGCCGACTTCTCGGCCGCCTCGCCCAACACGGCGCGCCTGCGCGACATGCTGGCCACCATCGACGTACCACCGCTCGAGCCGGTGCCGTCCGATCACGTGCTGACCAAGTCCTTCTACCTGCTCGGCACCTTCGTCGGCCGAACCGAAGGCTCGCCCTTGTGGGTCGAGGCGCCCGACGACGACAGCGGCGACGATGCCGGCGAGGTGCGGCCGGTGCGGGCCGCCGACGGCGTCTCCCCGCTTCTGATCACCGGCAACGACATGGCCGGCGCCTGGGCGGCCGACGAGGCCGGCGCCTTCCTGAACCCGCTGGTGCCCGGCTCGCCCCGCCAGCGCGAGCTCGCCTTCCGTGCCGGCCTCAATATCGTCATGTACGTCCTGACCGGCAGCTACAAGGCCGACCAGGTGCACGTGCCCGCCCTCCTCGAACGGCTGGGGGAATGAGGCCGTCATGATCTGGTCGATCGCCTTCGCGCCGCTTCTGCCCGTCTCCGTCCTCGTCGGCGGCGGCATCCTGGCGCTCGTCGTTCTCGCCCTGATGGCCTTCCGTCGCCGGCCCGGCGTGCTCCTCCGGGCCCTGGCGCTCGCCCTTCTCCTCCTCGGCGCCGCGAGACCCCAACTCGTCGCCGAGGACCGCAAGGCGCTGCCGTCCGTGGTGGCGCTGGTCGCCGACCGCAGCGCCTCGCAGTCGCTGGCCGGCCGGCCGGCCGACACCGACGCCGCCTACGCGACGCTCAAGGACAGGCTCTCCCACCTGCCCGGCGTCGAGCTGCGCGAGGTGCCGGCTGCCGCCACCGACAACGCCGACGGCACGCGCCTCTTCGCCGACGTCGCCCGCGCCCTGTCCGACGTGCCGGCCGACCGGATCGGCGGCGTCGCCATCGTCACCGACGGCCGGATCCACGATGCGCCGAAAGACGTCGCCGGCCTCGGCTTCTCGGCGCCGGTGCACGTGCTGGTCACCGGCGATCCCGGCGAATACGACCGCCGCATCGAGCTGACCGCCAGCCCGAAGTTCGCGCTCGTCCGCTCGACGCAGCGCCTCAGCTTCCGCCTCGTCGACGACGGCCGGTCGCCCGATGGCGGAGCCGTGCCGGTGGTCGTCCGCCGCGACGGCGAGACGGTGGCGACGGTGACCATGGCGCCGGGCGAGGAACGCTCCGTCGACATCGCCATACCGCACGCCGGCAACAACATCGTCGAGGTCGAGGCACCGCCGCTCGCCGGCGAGATCTCGCCGCTCAACAACACCGAGGTCGCCGTCGTCGACGGCGTGCGGCAGGCGCTGCGGGTGCTGCTGGTCTCCGGCGAGCCGCACGCCGGCGAGCGGACATGGCGCAATCTCCTGAAGTCCGACGCCTCGGTCGACCTCGTCCACTTCACCATCCTGCGGCCGCCGGAAAAGCAGGACGGCACGCCGATCGACGAATTGTCGCTGATCGCCTTCCCCACCCGCGAGCTGTTCGACGAGAAGATCGACGACTTCGACCTGATCATCTTCGACCGCTACGAGAAGCGCGGCGTGCTGCCGCTTCTCTACTTCGACAACATCGCCCGCTACGTCGCCGACGGCGGCGCGCTGCTGATGGCCGTCGGCCCCGATCCGCTCAATGCCGACAGCGTCTACGACAGCCCGCTCGCCCCCCTGCTGCCGGCCATTCCCGACGGCAATATCGTCGAGACGCCGTTCCGGCCGGCCGTCACCGCCCTCGGCGCCCGTCATCCCGTGACGGCGGGCCTGCCGGGCGGCGACGTCGACCCGCCCCGCTGGTCGCGCTGGTTCCGCCTCGTCGAGACCCGCGAGAACCGCGGCGACACCCTGATGTCCGGGCCGGACGGCAAGCCGCTCTTGGTGCTGTCGCGCGAGGGCAAGGGCCGCGTCGCCATGCTGCTCAGCGATGAGGTGTGGCTGTGGGCGCGCGGCTTCGAGGGCGGCGGCCCGCACGCCGAGCTGTTGCGCAACATCGCCCACTGGCTGATGAGCGAGCCGGAGCTCGAGGAGGAAGCGCTCCGCCTTTCCGGTGAGGGCGGCCGGCTCGCCGTCGAACGGCGCACGCTGAAGGAGACGGCCGCGCCGGTGACCGTCACCTTCCCCGACGGCTCCGAGCAGCGGATCGCCGACCTCGCTCCGCTCGGCCCCGGCCGCTTCGGCGCCAGCCTGCCGGCGCCGCTGCCCGGGCTCTACAAGGCGACCGACGGCACGCTGACCGCTCTCGCCCATGTCGGCCCCGCCAATCCACGCGAATTCCGCGCCCTCGTCTCGACCACCGAACCGGCAAGGCCGATCGCCGAGGCGACCGGCGGCGCGGCGATCCGGCTCAGGGCGGAGGCCGGCGGATCGCTCGCCGTGCCCACGGTGGCCATGCGCCGGTCGGCCGCCGGCACCTACGCGGGCGACGGCTGGATCGGCTTCAAGGCGTCGGAGGCCTACGAGGTGGCGGGTATCGAGACCGTACCGGTCTACCTCGGGCTGCTCGCCGCGGCCCTGCTGCTGCTGGCGGTCGGCGGCCTTTGGTGGCGGGAGAGCCGATAAGCCCTAGGTGTTTGATCCCGTGTTTTGATGGTGCAATGTTCTCGCAGGAATGGAGGGATGCGCTATGGGCCAAGTTCTACACGGGAGCGCCACAACGACAGAGGCGATCCGTCGAGCGATACAAAGTAGTCAAGAGAGCCTGAGGGCTCTGGCCAAGCGCTACGGCATCAACCAGAAGACGGTCGCCAAGTGGAAGAAGCGGACCTCTATCGCCGACCTTCCAACCGGGCCGCAAGACCCGCATTCGTCAGTGCTGTCGCTGGATGAGGAGGCGATCATCGTCGCCTTTCGCAAGCACACCCTGCTGCCGCTCGATGATTGCCTCTATGCGCTTCAGCCGACGATCCCACACCTGACGCGCTCGTCATTGCATCGCTGCTTGCACCGTCAGGGGATCAGTAGGCTCCCCGATGTCGAAGGCGACAAGGAGCCGAAGAAGAAGTTCAAGGCCTATCCAATCGGCTTCTTCCACATCGACATCGCCGAGGTGCAGACGGCAGAAGGCAAACTGCGCCTGTTCGTCGGGATCGACCGGACATCCAAGTTTGCCTATGCCGAACTTCATCAAGAGGCCGGCAAGATGGTCGCAGCCCAGTTCCTGCGCAACCTCATCGCAGCGGTTCCCTACACCATCCATACGGTACTGACCGACAACGGCATCCAGTTCACCAACCACGCCCGTCACAAATACGCCTTCCACCACATCTTCGATCGCGTCTGCGACGAGAACGGCATCGAGCACAGGCTCACGAAGATCAATCATCCCTGGACGAACGGACAGGTCGAGCGGATGAACCGCACCATCAAGGACGCTACCGTCAAGCGCTTCCATTACGACGATCACAACCAGTTGCGACGGCACCTCCAGGACTTCATCGACGCCTACAACTTCGGCCGCAGGCTCAAGACGCTTAAGGGCCTCACGCCCTACGAGTTCATCTGCAAACGATGGACTTCAGAGCCGGATCGTTTCATCTTCGATCCAATCCATCAAATGCCGGGACTAAACACCTAGAGCATCGGACCGAAAAGTGGACTCCGGTTTTCGGAAAATCCGATGCGACAACGAAAAACTAGATCGTCACTTTGCGTCCGTTAGGACGCACGACGATCTAGACGTTGGGGCGCACCGCCCTCACCGGGCCGGCGACGCCGTCGGACGCGCCCGGCGTGAGTTCGGCCCACAGCAGGCGAGCCGGATCGACCGGCCCCGGCAGTTGCAGCCGGCCGGCCGGCACGACGCGGAAGCCGAACGGCCAGTAATAGGGCAGGTCTCCGACCAGCACGACCAGCCGGTGGTGCCGTTGACGCGCCGCTTCCATGGAGAGCCGCATCAGCGCCTTGCCGACGCCGAGGTTCTTGAGCGCCGGCAATACGGCGAGCGGGCCGAGCAGCAGCGCCGGCGTTTCGCCCGCCGCGATGGCGGTGAGCCGCACCGAACCGATGATGTTCTCCCGGTAGGCGGCGACGAGGCTGGTCGGGCCATCGGGCGCATGGCCTTCCCGCAGGCGAAAGGCAGTGCGGCTGTAGCGGCCGGGGCCGAAAGTCACGTCGTGGATGGCGTCGATGGCGGCGGCGTCGCCGGCCATTTCCGGGCGGAAGGCGACGTCCTCGAGCGCAAAGCTGTCGATGGAGCGGGCAAGCGAGAGATCGATGGCGGTCATGTCGAACCGTGGGAAAGCGGGGTGCGGCGCCATCGATCCGCAGACCCCGGGGAGCGGCTGATCAGGCGCAGGAAGACGCGAAGGCGCGCTCAAAAGCGCGGGCGTCGCGTCGTCGTCGCTGATCGTGGCCGAGGAGCATGCAACTCTCCGAAAAGGTTCGCCGCCCCTTAGCATGACGGCGATGGCCGCACAAGCTGGAGCCTGCACGTTAGAAGGAAATTGGTTGAAGCCGCCTTGGCGGCTTTCGGCGCCAAGCGGCGCCGCGCGAAGCGGCATTTCGAGGCAAGAATCGCCTCGAAATGTACAAGCGGAGCGGAAAGCCTAAGGGCCGGAGGCCCGCCGGCGTTTGAGGCCGAGAATAGGCAAACGCCTATAGCGTTTGCGAAATTTATACTTCGGAAGCCGCGCGATTTGCGGCGATCCGGCCTTCGTCGAGCTTCACCACGCGATCCATGCGGTGAAGCGCCGCGCGGGCATGCGTGATCAGAATCACCGTCCGGCCGGCCATCCGGTCGAGCACTCGCTCGAGGACGGCAGCCTCGGTTTCCGGATCGAGCCCCTCGCCCGGCTCGTCGAGGACGAGGATGTCCGGATCGGGCAGCAACGCGCGAGCGATGGCGACGCGACGCGCCTCGCCGCCCGACAGCGTGGCGCCGGCGACGCCGACCGGCGTCGCGAGCCCCTGCGGCAAGCGGGCGACGAAATCGGCAAGACCGGCCGCCTCGATGGCGGCGGCGAGCTCCTCGGCCGTCGCCGAGGGGCGGCCGAGGCGGAGATTTTCCTCGAGCGTCAATGTGAAGAGATGCGGCCTCTGCGGCACCACGCCGACTGTCCGGCGGACGTCGGCAAGCGCGAGGTCGGCGAGCGGTACGCCGCCGAGCCGGATTTCTCCCAGATCCGGATCGCGCAGCCGGGCGAGCAGGGCGGCGACCGACGACTTGCCGGCGCCGCTTTTGCCGACCAGCGCCACGCGGCTGCCGAAGGGGATATCGAGGCTGACGCCATCGAGGGCCGGCCGGAGGCCGCCGGGATAATGCAGCGTCACGCCATCGAGGCGAAGATCGCGGCCTTCAGGCAATGGCCGGGGATTCGCCGGCTCGATGACCGGCGGCTTGCGATCGAGGATGGCGAACAGCCGCCGCGCCGATGCGAGCGTCGACGAGACGCCGAGAAAAGCCGCCGGCAGGCCCATGAAGACCTCGGCCGCCGACAGCGACAGAAGCGCCGCCATGGCGAGGTCCGGCCCCTCCATGCGACTGGCCGCGACGAGCGGCACGCCGACGGCCAGCGCCACGATCAGCGCCAGATCGCCGGAGAGGCGGCCGAGCGCCTGCCCGAACGCCGCCCGGCGGGCCAGCCGGCGCTCGGCTTGGACGAGCGAGGCCATCGCCCCGACCAGCCTGTCGCGATGACCGGCGAACGCGCCGACGGCGATGAGCGGCATGAGGCCGGAGAGATCGTCGACGACCAGCCGGCGGAGATCGGCCGAGCGCGCCGTCAGCGCACGCCCGGGACCGGCCGCCGCGACGGCGGCGAGCGCCGGCGCCAGGAGACCGCAGCCGGCGAGCACCGCGAGGACTCCGGCCGACAACAGCCCATCGTAAAGGAAGAGCAGCAGCCCGACGGCGGCGAGCGTCAGCAGAGCGACGATCAGCGGCGACAGAAGCCGCAGGAAAGTCAGCTCCAGCCGGTCGATGTCGGCCTTGAGACGAGCGAGCAGATCGCCCGAGCGGAGGTCGTCGAGGGCGGCCGGGGCGAGCGGCACCATCCTGGCGAACAGGTGGGCGCGCGTGTCGGCAAGAAGGCGCAACGTCGCCTCGTGGCCGACCACCCGGTCGATGTAGCGGCCGCCGGTGCGCAGGATGGCCAGCGTCCGGATGATCGCCGCCGGCGTGAAGTAGTTCATGGCAATGCCGGTAAGGCCGGCCGCCGCCATGGCGGTGATGAACCAGCCGGATATCGCCATCAGCCCGACATTGGCGAGCGTCGCCACCAGCGACACCAGCATCGACAGCAGGATCCAGCCGACATGCCGGCGATAGAGGCCGAGGAGACGGAGCAGATCTTTCACGCCGCGCCTCCGCCGTCCAGCGTCGCCGACATGGCGGCGAACGCGCCGCCGCGCGCCTTGAGCTCGGCCGGCGTCCCTTCCTCCGCCAGTCGACCGCCGGCGAGGACCAGCACCCGGTCGGCGGCCTCCACCGTGCGCAGACGATGGGCGATGGTAAGGCGCGTGCGGCCAGCCGAAAGCGCGGCGATCGCCTCTCCCACCGCCGCCTCGGTGGCGGCGTCGAGATGGGCGGTGGGTTCGTCCATCAGCACGAGCGGCGCTGGGGAGAAGAGCGCGCGGGCCAGCATCAGCCGCTGCGCCTCGCCGCCGGAAAGGCCGGCGCCGCCCTCGCCGATGCGGCTTTCCACGCCGTCGGGCAGCCGGGCGACGAACTCATCGGCGCGGGCGGCCCTGAGCGCCGCCGAGATATCGCCGGGCCGGCCCATTGCGATGTTCTCGGCGATGGTGGCGTCGAACAGGAAGGCGCGCTGCGGCAGGAAGGCGATGTGGCGCCTGATATCGTCGAGGTCGAGGGAGGCGAGCGGCCGGCCGTCGATCAGGATGGTGCCGGCCGACGGCTCCAGGAAGCCGCCGATCAGCGACAGGATGGTCGACTTGCCGGCGCCGCTCTCGCCGACGATCGCTACCTGCTCGCCGGCGCCGATGTCGAAGCTGACGCCATCGAGGGCAAGGCGGCCGTCGCCATAGCCGGCCGACACGTTGTCGAAGCGGACCGATACCGCCGCACCGGCGCCGAACGGCTCGCCGCCGGTGCGGCGAGGCACCGGCCGGGCCAGGAAGTCGACAAGCCGCTCGGCGGCGGCCACCGCTTCCATGCGGGCGTGCCGCTCGGTGCCGAGCATCCTGAGCGGCGCGTAGAACAGCGGGGCGAGCAGCAGCACGGTGAGGCCGTCGACAAAGGCGATCTCACCCCACAGCAGCCGGAACCCCACCAAGACCGCCGTCACGGCGATGGAAACGGTGGCGAAGAATTCCAGCACCAGCGCCGACAGGAAGGCGAGGCGCAGCACCTTCATGGTCTCGCGCCGGTATTCGTCGGCGGTTCGGGCCACCAGCTTCACCTCGCGCTTCGCCGCGCCGAGCAGCACCAGGTCGGCGAGACCGGCCACGGCGTCCAGGAGATGTCCGCCGAGCCGCGCCATCGAGGCCCATTGCCGCTGGTTGGCCCGTTCGGCCGAGCGGCCGGCCAGCACCATGAACATCGGCAGAAGCGGCAGGGTCACGGCGAAGATCGCCGCCGAGCGCCAGTCGACCGGCAGCACGACAAGCAGGATGGCGACGGGCAGCACGGCGACGGCGGCCGTCGCCGGCAGCCACTGCCGCCAATAGGGCTCGATGCCGGCGACGGCGTCGGTCAGCGTCGTGGCGAGATCGCCGGTGGCGGTACCGGCCAGCCGCACCGGCCCGAGGGCGGCGACCTGATCGAGAAGACGAGCGAACAATCCCTGCCGCGCCCGCGCCGCCGCCTCGAAGCCGACCTGAGCGCCGGCATAGCCGATCACCGCCCTGAGGACGGCGATGCCGACAAGCTGCATCAGCCAGGAGAGGACGGCGGCAAGGTCAGCGCCCTGAAAGACCGCGGCGTCGATGATGCGGGCGGTGACGAAGGCAGCGGCCACTCCGAGCAGGCCCTCGGCGACGGCGGCGGCGAGAAGCAGCGCCGTCTCCCTTCGCACACCGGCCGAAAGATCTTCGAGAAGGGTCTCGGGTTTGCTCATGCGCGAATGGGCCGGTGATGAGATGTGGCAAGCCGGAGTGCCACGCGCCGACCGGAACCGCAAGGGCGGTCGCCTTCACTTGGGCGCGATTGAAAACAGGACGGCCGGCACGGTGGGCGGGACGACCGTGCCGGCCTTGAAAGACGCGGCGGAGGCCGCCGCGCCGGATCGGTTATTCGGACGCGTCGATGTCGAGACCGTCCTGGAATTCGAACCACATGACGTTGATGACGCCGATCGCCGCCGCGGCCGTGACGCCAAGGATCCAGGCAAAATACCACATTGTCCGTTCTCCTCCGTCAGTAGGCCGAATGCGAGCGGGCGCCGATGTCGTCCGCCGTGACGCGGCCCCACATCCGCCAGTAGCACCAGAGGGTGTAGGCGAGCACGACCGGCAGGAAGATGATCACGGCCCAGAACATGACGTTGAGCGTCAGGTGGCTGGACGTGGCGTCCCACATGGTCAGGCTGGCGTTGGGGTCGAGGCTCGACGGCATCACGAAGGGGAACATCGAGAGGCCGGCGGTGCCGATGATGCCGGCGATGCCGAGCGCCGACGTCACGAAGGCGAGGCCGGGCCGGTCGGCCTTGGCGAGAAGCGCGGTGAGGAGCGGTCCGACGAGGCCGACCACCGGCGCCAGGATGGTGATCGGCATCGTCGCGTAGATGTCGAACCAGGCGCCCGGCGCCACCACCACCTGCTTGCCGAGCGGGTTGGGCAGGGCATCGAGCGGCGGCTGCGACACGATGCGATAGCCGTCGATGCCGAGCCAAACCCAGACGCCGGCGATTGCGAACAGCGCGGCGACCACCGGTGCCAGCCGGATCACCAGCGCCTGCGACCGCGCCGCCACCTCACCGGAGGCACGAAGCTGCAGCCAGACGGCCCCGTGCGCGACCAGCATGCCCAGCGAAATGAGGCCGGCCAGCAGCGCGAAGGGGTTGAGCAGCGGCAGCAGGGCGAAGATGAACGAGCCCTGGTAGTGGGCACGCAGGATCTCGTCGAGGCGGAAGGGCACGCCCTGCAGGAGATTGCCGAAGGCGACGCCGAAGATCAGCGCCGGAATGGCCCCGCCGGCGAACAGTGCCCAGTCCCAGGTCGAGCGCCACTTCGGATTGTCGAGCTTCGAACGGTAGTCGAAGCCGACCGGCCGGAAGAACAGCGCGAACAGCACCAGGAGCATCGCCATGTAGAAGCCGGAAAAGGCGGCGGCGTAGACCATCGGCCAGGCGGCGAACAGGGCGCCACCGGCGGTGATCAGCCACACCTGATTGCCGTCCCAGTGCGGGCCGATGGTGTTGATGGCGATGCGCCGCTCGGCGTCGGTCTTGGCGACGAAGGGCAGAAGCGACCCGACGCCCATGTCCATGCCGTCGGTGATGGCGAAGCCGATCAGCAGCGCGCCGACGAGGATCCACCAGATGAACTTCAGCGTTTCATAGTCGAACATGGCGGTCTCCTCATTCTGCCGCCGCGACGCGGGCCGATGCCGGCGTCTGGGTCTCGAAATGATAGCGGCCGGTGCCGAGCGAGCTCGGGCCGAGGCGGGCGAACTTGAACATCAGGTAGGCCTCGACCACCAGCAGGCCGGTGTAGAGCACCAGGAAGCCGGTCAGCGAGAAGATCAGATCGGTGGTGGTGAGGCTCGACGTACCGAGGAAGGTCGGCAGCACCTCGCCGATCGCCCAGGGCTGACGGCCGAATTCGGCGACGAACCAGCCGAGCTCGCAGGCGAGCCAGGGCAGCGGAATCGCCCACAGCGCCGCCTTGAGCAACCAGCGGTTCTTCTCGTGGCTGCGCCGGGCGCTGACGTAGAAGGCCGAGGCGAAGATGATCAGCATGACGAAGCCGAAGCCGACCATGAAGCGGAAGGCCCAGAACAGCGGCCAGACCTTGGGGATCGTGCCGTCGGCGGCGGCCTGGATCTGCTCCTCGCTGGCGGTGGCCGGATCCTCGACGAACTGCTTCAGCAGAAGGCCGAAGCCGATATCCTTGGCGTGGGCGTCAAAGACGGCGCGCGTCTCCGGCGTGGTGTCGCCCCCGCGGATCTTCATCATCGCCGCGTAGCCCTCCTGCCCCGACCGGATGCGGGCGAGATGCTCCTCGCGGAGCTGGTTGAGGCCGCGTACCGGCTCATCCAGCGAACGCGTGGCGATCAGGCCGAGCGCGTAGGGAATTTCGATCGCCCCGCGGGTAACCTTCTCCTCCTGCGAGGGGAAGCCGATCAGGTTGAAGGCGGCCGGGGCCGGAGCGGTGTCCCACTCGCCCTCGATGGCGGCGAGCTTGACCTTCTGCACGTCGCCGAGCTCGTAGCCGCTCTCGTCGCCGAGCACGATCACCGACAGGCAGGACGCGAGGCCGAACCCGGCGGCGACGGCAAACGACCGCTTGGCGAACGCGATGTCGCGCCCCTTGAGCAGGTACCAGGAGGAAATGCCGAGCACGAACATCGAGGCGGTGGTGTAGCCGGCGGCGACCGTGTGGACGAACTTCACTTGGGCGACCGGATTGAACAGCACCTCCGAAAAGGAGTGCATTTCCATGCGCATCGTCTCGGGCGAGAACAGCGAGCCGACCGGGTTCTGCATCCAGCCGTTGGCGACCAAGATCCACAGGGCCGACAGGTTGGAGCCGAGCGCCGTCAGGAAGGTGACGGCAAGGTGCTGGCGCCGGCTGAGCTTGTCCCAGCCGAGGAAGAACAGGCCGACGAAGGTCGATTCGAGGAAGAAGGCCATCAGGCCTTCGATGGCCAGCGGTGCGCCGAAGATGTCGCCGACGTAATGCGAATAATAGGACCAGTTGGTTCCGAACTGGAACTCCATGGTCAGGCCGGTGGTGACGCCGAGGGCGAAGTTGATGCCGAACAGCTTGCCCCAGAACTTCGTCATGTCCCGGTAGATTTCCTTGCCGGTCATCACGTAGACGGTTTCCATGATGACCAGTAGCCAGGCCAGCCCCAGCGTCAGCGGCACGAAGATGAAGTGGTACATTGCCGTGGCGGCGAATTGCCAGCGCGACAATTCCACGAATGTCTGATCGAACATGATGGCCGACATCCTCTCAGCGAAGGCAGTCCGCGAACACGTGTGGCGTTCGGACCGCCGCGTTCTTCCTCAAGGGCTCGCCGCGTCGCCGGCAGGCCGGCGGCAGGCGGAACTCGTCGATCCGGAGGACGGACAAGCGGCGTCGGCCGTGCGCTTCCGGCGACGACCACCGACAGCGACGGTATGGACGACCATCATCTTTGCAACCCCCGTGGCCGGCTGCACCGGCGGACCACCGGCAGCTCCCCGCCCGGCAATCGACATGGACAGGACTATCGATATAAAGCTATACAGTCAATATACCTTTGGAGGAAGGTCGCCATGAAAATCAATGCTGTGAGCCACGGCGCCCTTCGCATTCTGATGATCTGCGGCGACGGCGAAGCGGTGACGCTGCCGGAAATGGCCAGCCGGCTCGGCATGCCCGAGGCGCGCGTCACCCGATCCTGCAACGCGCTCGCCCGCGCTGGCCTGCTGGTCGGCCGCCGCGGCCGTGGCGGCGGCTATCGGCTCGGCCGGCCGGCCGCCAGGATTTCGGTGCTGTCGGTGATCGACCTGTTCGAGCCGGAGGACGACATGCGCGTCTGCGGCCGCTCCGATACGAAGGCGTGCCAGAACTGTCCGCTGGCCGGCGCCTGTGCCGAGGCCTACCGGGCGATGCGCGACGAGCTGGCAGCGATCTCCGTCGCCGACATCCTCATTGACCACGCCCGTCCGCAGGCGCCCCTCACCGCTTAGGCGGCGGAGAGAGCGTAAGAAGGAGAGGAAAAATCGAAGGAGACGGTCAGGCGCCGATGACCAGCGGTTCGCTGCCGCAAGCGGCGGCCGGAACCCGGCGCGCCGGCGCCGCGCCGTCGAGCAGCGCCCGGAACTCGGCCTCGTTGCCGGCAACGTCGGCGAGCGTCAGCCGATCGAGCACCTCGAGGAAGGCGTCGGTGGCCCGGCGCAGCACCTGGCTCATCCGGCAGCGATCGACCAGCGGGCAGGTATTGGTTTCCGGATCGAGGCATTCCACCACGGAAAGACCATCCTCGGTGCGACGCACCACCTCGCCGATCGACACCGACGCGGCCGGCCGCTTGAGACGGAAGCCGCCCCGGTTGCCGCGCACCGTCTCGAGATAGCCCCAGGTGCCGAGCTGATGCACGCACTTGACGAGATGCGACTGCGGCAGGTCGAAAGCCTCGGCCACCTCGCGGATCGTGACGAGGCGCGGCGAACGGGCGGCGGCGGCCAGGAGCACGCGCAGCGAATAGTTGGAATAGCTGGTCAGTCGCATACCGCCCTCGGACTTCCCCTTACGTCGGGATGTCCTGCAGGAGATCGCACGCGCCGGGCAGTTTTTCAAGACCGCCCATCCGAGCCGGACCGGACGGCATTTGGCTGACGGCCGATCAGACGGCTATTTTGCCGCGCACCGCCTCTTCGTCCATGCCGTCGCGATCACCCGACATCACCACCTCGCCGCGCTCCATGACCACGAAATCGTCGGCGAGATCCTTGGCGAAATCGAAATATTGCTCGACCAGCACGATGGCCATGTTCCCCTGCCGGCGCAGGAAGGCGATGGCGTGGCCGATATCCTTGATGATCGACGGCTGGATGCCCTCGGTCGGCTCGTCGAGCACGAGAAGGCGCGGCCGCGTCACCAGCGCCCGGCCGATGGCGAGCTGCTGCTGCTGGCCGCCGGAGAGATCGCCGCCGCGCCGGCGCAGCATGTCCTTCAGCACCGGAAACAGATCATAGACCATGTCGGGCACGTAGCGGTCGGCCCGCCTCAGCGTGGCGAACCCCGTCAGAAGGTTCTCTTCCACCGTCAGCAAGGGAAAGATCTCGCGGCCCTGCGGCACGATGGCGACGCCGCGCCGCACCCGCTCGTAAGGCGCAAGGCCGACGAGATCATCGCCGTCGAGGCGGATCGCCCCGCCGGAGATCGGCTGCAGGCCGGCGATCGCCCGCATCAGCGAGGTCTTGCCGACGCCGTTGCGGCCGAGCACCGCCGTGACGCGCCCGGCGGTGGCGGACAGCGACACCTTCCGCAGCGCCTGGGCGGCGCCATAGTGGAGGTCGACGGCTTCGACGTTCAGCATGGGTTTCCGTTCCTTCACCGCCCGAGATAGACCTCGATCACCTTCGGGTTGGCCGACACGGCGTCGAGCGAACCCTCGGCCAGCACCGAGCCCTCGTGCAGCACCGTCACCTTGACGTCGAGGGCGCGGACGAAGGTCATGTCGTGCTCGACCACCACCACCGACTGCGTCCTGGCGATATCCTTGAGCAGGATGGCCGTTTCCGCCGTTTCGGCGTCGGTCATGCCGGCGGCCGGCTCGTCGACCAGGAGAAGCCGCGGCTCCTGGGCGAGCAGCATGCCGATCTCCAGCCACTGCTTCTGGCCGTGCGACAGCCGGGCGGCGAGCAGATCGCGCTTGTCGGAGAGGCGGATGGTGGCGAGCAGCGCGTCGATGCGATCCTGTTCGGCGGCCGAGCGGCGGTGGAACAGCGTGGCGAAGGCGCCGCGCCGGCCCTTCAGCGCCAGCGCGATATTGTCCTCGACGCTGTGGCTCTCGAACACCGTCGGCTTCTGGAACTTGCGGCCGATGCCGAGATTGGCGATCGCCGCCTCGTCGAGGCGGGTGAGATCGACCGAGCCGTCGAACAGCACGTCGCCCGTGTCGGGTCGCGTCTTGCCGGTGATGATGTCCATCATCGTCGTCTTGCCGGCGCCGTTGGGGCCGATGATCGCCCGCATTTCGCCCGGCTCCAGCACCAGCGACAGCCGGTTGATCGCCCGGAAGCCGTCGAAGGATACCGAGACGTCGTCGAGATAAAGGAGCGAGCCTTCCGCCTTGTCGGTCATGCCGCCTCTCCCGCCCGTCGCCCGGAACCATCCATTTCCTTCGCCGGCTTCGTGCGCCGGCTGACCACCCGATCCCACAGGCCGACGATGCCGCGCGGCAGGAACAGCGTCACCACCACGAACAGGGCGCCGAGCGCATAGAGCCAGACTTCCGGCAGCGCACCGGTGAACCAGGTCTTGCCGAAGTTGACGGCCACGGCGCCGATCAGCGGACCGACCAGCGTGCCCCGGCCGCCGACCGCCACCCAGATCACCGCTTCGATGGACGCGGCGGGATCGAACTCGGACGGATTGATGATGCCGACCTGCGGCACGTAGAGCGCGCCGGCGACGCCGGCCATCACGGCCGACAGCGTCCAGACGAACAGCTTGTAGTGCTCGACGCGGTAACCGATGAACCGGGTGCGGCTTTCGGCATCGCGGATAGCCACCAGCACCTTGCCGAGCTTGGAGCGGACCACCGCCGAGGCGACGACGAAGCCGAGCGCCAGCATCAGCGCCGACGCGGCGAACAGCGCGGCGCGGGTGCCCGGCGCCTGGATCGGAAAGCCGACAATGTCCTTGAAGTCGGTGAGGCCGTTGTTGCCGCCGAAGCCCATGTCGTTGCGGAAGAAGGCGAGCAGCAGCGCGTAGGTGAGGGCCTGGGTGATGATCGAGAGATAGACGCCGGTGACCCGGCTGCGGAACGACAGCCAGCCGAACAGCAAGGCAAGCAGGCCCGGCACCAGGATGACCATCAGCAACGCGTACCAGGCCATGTCGAAGCCGTGCCAGAACCAGGGCAGCTCCTTCCAGTTGAGGAACACCATGAAGTCGGGCAGCACCGGATCGGCATAGACGCCGCGCGCACCGATCTGCCGCATCAGATACATGCCCATGGCGTAGCCGCCGAGCGCGAAGAAGGCACCGTGGCCGAGCGACAGGATGCCGCAATAGCCCCAGACGAGATCGACCGACAGCGCCAGCAGCGCGTAGGTGAGATACTTGCCGAAGAGGGTGAGCTGGTAGGTGGAGACGTGGAACGCGCTTCCCTCCGGCACCAGCAGGTTGCCCGCCGGCACCAGCAGGGCGAGCGCCACCAGCAGGCCGACCACGATGCGCCCCCGCCGGTCGAGGCTGTCGATCAGGAAGGAGGTGATCATGCTTCCACCGCCCTGCCCTTCAGGGCGAACAGGCCGCGCGGCCGCTTCTGGATGAACAGGATGATGGCCAGCAGCAGGATGATCTTGCCGAGCACGGCGCCGGCATAGGGCTCCAGCATCTTGTTGGCGACGCCGAGCGTCAGCGCGCCGACCAGCGTGCCCCAGAGATTGCCGACGCCGCCGAACACCACCACCATGAAGCTGTCGATGATGTAGCCGCGCCCGAGGTTGGGCGACACGTTGTCGATCTGGCTGAGCGCCACGCCGGCGAGGCCGGCGATGCCCGAGCCGAGGCCGAAGGTCAGCGCGTCGACCAGCGGCGTGCGGATGCCGACGGCGGCGGCCATCTGGCGGTTCTGAGTCACGGCGCGCATTTCGAGGCCGAGCCGGGTGCGCTTCAGCACGGCGATCAGCGCCAGGAATACGGCGAGCGCGAACAGGATGATCCAGAGGCGCGTCCAGGTAACCTGGATGTCGCCGACGGAGAAGGAGCCCGACATCCACGAGGGATTGCCGACCTCGCGATTGTTGGCGCCATAGAGCGAGCGGACCGCCTGCTGCAGGATCAGCGACACGCCCCAGGTGGCGAGCAGCGTTTCGAGCGGCCGGCCGTAGAGCCAGCGGATGACCGACCGTTCGATCAGGATGCCGGCGAGCGCCGCGGTCAGGAAGGCAACCGGCAGGGCGATCAGCAACGAATAGTCGAACAGGCCCGGCCAGGAGGTCCGGATCACCTCCTGCACGGTGAAGGTGGCATAGGCGCCCAGCATCACCATCTCGCCGTGCGCCATGTTGATGACGCCCATCACGCCGAAGGTGATGGCGAGGCCGATGGCGGCGAGCAGCAGCACCGAGCCGAGCGACAGGCCGTACCAGAGGTTCTGGCCCATATCCCACAGCATCAGCCGGCTTTCGATCGCCGCCGCGGCCTTGCGGGCGGCGTCGCCCACGGCGCCGTCGGCGGAAGTATAGCCGGACAGGAAGCCGAGGGCGTCGCGGCTGCCGAGATCGGCGATGGCGGCGATGGCCGCCACCTTGTCGGATTCCGGCGCATCGGACGCGAGCAGCGCCGTGGCCCGCGCCGCCACCATGGCCGCGCGAATATCGGGGACGGTCTCGACGGCGATCGCCTGCTCGAGGGCGGGAAGCGCGGCGGCGTCCGCCGACTTCATCACCGCCTCCGCCGCCGCCCGGCGTACCGCCGGGTCGGGGCTCATCAGCGTCAACGCGCCCACCGCCGAAGCGATGGCGCGGCGGATGCGGTTGTTGACCTTGATCTTCTCGACCGTCGCCTTGGGCGCCGGCCCGGCGTCGGCGCCGGTTACCGGATCGGTGAGGCGATAGTCCTTGCCGGCCTTGTCGGCGAAAAACACGGCGCCGTCGGCCTTGCGCACCATCAGCTCGCCCTCGCCGAGGCGATCGAGGATGGCCGGCACACGATCGTCGCCGGTCGCGGCCAGATCGGTGATGGCCGTCTCGACCTCGTCGAAGCCGCCGGCGCCAAGGGCGGCGACGCGGGCCGAAAGGTCGGCGTCGGCGATGCGGCCGGCGAGGGCCGGCTGCAAGCCGGCGGCGAGCGCCGCCACGATGGCGAGAAGACGTAAAAAACGCATGGCAAGTCCGTTTCGGTCCGCTTGAGCTTGGCGCTCAAGGCCGTCAGTGCCCGTCCGGGGCCAGGGGCAGCCCCGGACGGAGGGTGCGCGGAGGTCAGGAATTGCCGCCGCACTTGCCCGTGGCGACGTTGAAGTTGCCGCAGGAAAGCGGCTTGCGCCAATCGGAGATCAGATCCTTGGAGCCTTCGAGGTAGTCCGACCATTCGTCGCCGACCACCGGCGCCGTCTCCGAGACGATATCGAACTGGCCATCGTCCTGGATCTCGCCGATCAGCACCGGCTTGGTGATGTGATGGTTCGGCATGATGGTGGCGTAGCCGCCGGAAAGGTTCGGCACGGTGGTGCCGACCAGCGTGTCGATCACCGGGTCGACGTCGGTGGTGCCGGCCGCTTCCACCGCCTTCACCCAGGCGTTGAAGCCGATGTAGGTGGCTTCCATGGGGTCGTTGGTGGTGCGCTTGTCGTTCTTGATGAACTGGTGCCAGCCGTCGATGAAGGCGGCATTGGCCTCGCTGTCGACCGACTGGAAGTAGTTCCAGGCGGCGAGATGGCCGACCAGCGGCTTGGTGTCGATGCCGGCCAGTTCCTCCTCGCCGACCGAGAAGGCGACCACCGGAATATCCTCGGCCTTGATGCCCTGGTTGCCGAGCTCCTTGTAGAAGGGCACGTTGGCATCGCCATTGATGGTCGACACGACGGCGGTCTTCTTGCCGGCCGAGCCGAACTTCTTGATGTCGGCGACGATCGATTGCCAGTCGGAATGGCCGAACGGCGTATAGTTGATCATGATGTCGTCGTCGGCGACGCCCTTGGCCTTCAGATAGGCCTCGAGGATCTTGTTGGTGGTGCGCGGGTAGACGTAGTCGGTGCCGGCCAGCACCCAGCGCTGCACGCCTTCTTCCTTCATCAGATAGTCGACGGCGGGAATGGCCTGCTGGTTGGGGGCGGCGCCGGTGTAGAAGACGTTGCGCTCCGATTCCTCGCCCTCGTACTGGACGGGATAGAACAGGATCGAGTTGAGCTCCTTGAACACCGGCAGCACCGACTTGCGGCTGACCGACGTCCAGCAGCCGAACACCACCGACACCTTGTCCTGCGAGATCAGCTCGCGCGCCTTTTCGGCGAACAGCGGCCAGTTGGAAGCCGGATCGACCACCACCGCCTCGAGCTTCTTGCCGAGCACGCCGCCCTTCTTGTTCTGCTCGTCGATGAGATAGAGCACCGTGTCCTTCAGCGTGGTCTCGGAAATGGCCATGGTGCCCGACAGCGAATGCAGCACGCCTACCTTGATGGTGTCATCGGCGGCGTAGCCGGCCATCGTGGAGGCGAGAAGCGCGCCGAGAACGGCGGCAAGCGTCGTGCGACGCCGATCGAAGATCTGCGACATCTGTGGTTCCCCGTTTTTGTCTGGAGGCCGAGGCCCCTTGCCCCGTCTGGTCCTCGCTCCGACTTTCGGCCAAGCCGGCCGGACACCCTATACGTCGATTGACGTAAGTTCCCGGCAGAACCGGCACGAACCCTGCACGCGGAATGAAATGGACGCGGCCGGCCGGCCGTCGGCCCGGCAGACGGGCGGTGTGATCACGGCTGCGCCGATCCCCTTGCCGGAAAAACGAGCAGCCTGCCGCATATGGGGGCGCGAACAGGAGAACGGGGCGCATGGCGGCGCGGCAGCGCATCATTCCGATCCGGCGCCAGTACAATCGCTGGGTCGCCGACGAGACGCTGGAAGACTACGCGCTGCGCTTCACCGCCAAGTCGGCGCGCCGCTGGTCGCAGGAGCGCGTCGCCCAGACCGCCATCGGCGCCATCTCCTTTCTGGCGCTGGAGGCGATCGGCGGCGCCATCACGCTATCCTACGGCACGGCGAACGCCGTCGCCGCCATCGTCGCGGCCAGCCTCGCCATGCTGGCCGTCGGCTGGCCGATCGCCCGCACCGCTGCCCGCCACGGCGTCGACATCGATCTGCTGACCCGCGGCGCCGGCTTCGGCTACATCGGCTCGACGGTCACCTCGCTCATCTACGCCAGCTTCACCTTCATCCTGTTCGCCATCGAGGCGTCGATCATGTCGACGGCCCTGGAGATGGCGCTCGGCCTGCCGCTCTGGGCCGGCTACATCGTCTCGACGCTCCTGGTGATTCCGCTGGTCACCCACGGCATCGCCTGGATCAGCCGTTTCCAGATCCTGACGCAGCCGGTCTGGATCGTCCTCAACATCCTGCCCTTCGTCTTCATCGCCTTCTCCGACGGCGCCAGCTTTGCCGACTGGGCGGCCTTTCCGGGGCGGGACGGAACCATCGGCGGCGGCTTCCAGCTCGTCGCCTTCGGCGCGGCGAGCGCGGTGATCCTGGCGCTCACCGCCCAGATCGGCGAGCAGGTCGACTTCCTCCGCTTCCTGCCGGCGCGCCTGCCGGGCTCCGGCCGCCGGCGGCGTCTGGCGGTGTTCCTGGCCGGCGCCGGCTGGGTGGTGCTCGGCGTACCCAAGATGATCGCCGGCTCCTTCCTCGCCGTGCTGGCGCTGTCGAGCGGCGTACCGGTCGAGCATGCCGCCGAGCCGGCGCGCATGTATGCCGTCGCCTTCGGCTACGTGCTGCCGGAGGGCGCGTGGCTCTCCCTGCTGACGGCCGTCTTCGTGGTGGTGTCGCAGCTCAAGATCAACGTGATGAACGCCTATGCCGGCTCGCTCGCCTGGTCGAACTTCTTCTCCCGCCTCACCCACAGCCACCCCGGCCGCGTCGTCTGGCTGGTGTTCAACGTCTCCATCGCCCTGTTGCTGATGGAGATCGGCATCTACCAGGCGCTGGAGCAAACGCTCGCGGTATTCGCCATCGTCGCCGTCGCCTGGCTCTCGACCATTTCGGCCGATCTCCTGATCAACAAGCCGCTCGGTCTCAGCCCGCCCGGCATCGAGTTCAAGCGGGCGCATCTTTGGGACGTCAATCCCGTCGGCGTCGGGGCGATGGCGGCGGCGGCGCTGGCCGGCCTGCTCGCCCATGTCGGTCTCGCCGGTCCGGTCGCCGAGGCCTTCGCCCCCTTCGTGGCGCTCGCCGCCGCTTTCCTGGCCGCACCGCTGATCGCCTGGTTCACCGGCGGCCGCTTCTATCTCGCCCGCAAGCCCCGCCGAACCTACGCCCTCGCGCCGGCGCTGACCTGTTCGGTCTGCCAGCACGACTTCGAGGCGGAGGACATGTCCTACTGCCCGGCCTATCAGGCACCGATCTGCTCGCTGTGCTGCTCGCTCGACGCCCGCTGCCATGATCGCTGCAAGCCGAAGGCGCGGCTCGGCGCCCAGGCCCGGACCATCTTCGAGCGCCTGTTTCCGCCGCCGCTCGTTGCCGCCGCCAACACGCGGCTCGGCCGCTACCTCGTCGAACTCGGCCTGTGGGTCGCCCTGTCGGGCCTCATCATGTGGTTCGTCTACCGCCAGGCGGCCGTCGACCATCCGGATGAGGCGGCGCTGATCGGCCGGACGCTCGGCGTGGTGTTCTTCGTCTTTTCGGTGGTGATCGGCATCGTCGTCTGGTTCTTCGTGCTGGCCCGCGATTCGCGCGCCGTCGCCGAGGAGGAGAGCGCTCGCCAGACGCAGGCGCTGTTCCAGGAGATCGCCGCCCACAAGCGGACCGACGCCGAGCTGCAGAAAGCCAAGGAGAAGGCCGAGGCGGCGAGCAACGCCAAGAGCCGCTACGTCGTCGGCCTCAGCCACGAGCTGCGCACCCCGCTCAACGCCGTGCTCGGCTACGCCCAGATCCTCGAGCGCGATCCGGCCATCGCCGGCGGGCGGCGCAATGCCGTCGGGGTGATTCGGCGCTCGGCCGAGCACCTGTCCGGCCTGATCGACGGCCTTTTGGACATCTCCCGCATCGAGGCCGGCCGCTTCCGCATCCGGCTGACCGACGTCCGCGTCCACGACCTCCTCGACCAGATCGAGGGCATGTTCGCCCTGCAGGCGGAGGCCAAGGGGCTTGTTTTTCGCGCCACTCGCGCCGCCGACCTGCCCGCCGTGGTGCGCACCGACGAGAAGCGGCTGCGCCAAGTGCTGGTCAATCTGCTCTCCAACGCCATCAAGTTCACGCAGGACGGCAGCGTGACGCTCGCCGTCGACTACAGAAACCAGGTGGCGCGCTTCACGGTCGCCGATACCGGCGTCGGCATCGCCGAGGACGACCAGGGGCGAGTGTTCGAGCCGTTCGAGCGCGGCCGGCATGCCGCCTCCACCAACGTGCCCGGTCTCGGGCTCGGCCTCACCATCACCCGCCTGCTGGTCGAGACCATGGGCGGCGACATCGCCATGACCTCGGCGCCCGGCGCCGGCACCCGTTTCAATGTGCGCCTGATGCTGGGCGCCGTGGTCGGCGCCGCCGCCGTCGACGGCGACCGGCCGGTGACCGGCTACACGGGGCCGCGCCGCACCATCCTGGTGGTCGACGACAATGCCGAGCACCGCGACATGATGGTGGAGATGCTCGCGCCCCTCGGCTTCACGGTGCTGACGGCGGCCGGCGGCGACGACTGCCTCGTTCGCATGCAGGCGGCGCACCCGGATATCCTGTTCGTCGACATCCGCATGCCCGGCATGAGCGGCTGGCAGCTGGTCAGCCGGCTCAGGACCGACGGCGTCCGGACGCCGATCGTCATGCTGTCGGCCAACATCGGCGACGGCGCCATGCCGGCCAGCGACCTCGGCCACGACGACGTGCTGGCCAAGCCCTTTTCGCTCGCCGATCTGCTCGACCGGCTCGGCCGCCACCTCGGCATCACCTTCCTCGAAGCGGAAGCCGGCGAGGCGGCGACCATCACCCCGCTGCCAGCCGAGCGACCGCCGGCGCTGTCCGCCGCCGACGTCGCGGAACTGAAATCGCTCGCCGCCATCGGCTACGTGCGCGGGCTCGAGAGCAAGCTCGCCGCGCTCGCCGGAACAGAAGCCGATCCGGCCGCCATCGCCGCGCTCGGCGCCCACCTCAGCGCCTTCGACCTCGCCCGCTTCACCGCCACCCTCGAGGATATGACCTCGCCATGACTCCCACCCGCGACACCGTGCTCGTCGTCGACGACAGTCCCGAGACGCTCGGCTTCCTCACCGAGGCCATGGAGGCCGAGGGCGTCACCGTATTGGTGGCCACCTCCGGCCGGCAGGCGCTCGCCATCGCCGGCCGCGTCACGCCGGACGTGGTGCTGATGGACGCGGTGATGCCGGAAATGGATGGCTTCGACGCCTGCCGCTCTCTGAAGGCCATGCCGGCGCTCGCCCACGTGCCGGTGATCTTCATGACCGGCCTCAGCGAGACCGAACACGTCGTGCGCGGTCTCGCCTCCGGCGGCGTCGACTATCTCACCAAGCCGATCGACCTCGACGAGCTCAGGGCGCGCATCCGCGTCCACCTCGCCAATGCCCGCGCCAGCCTCTCGGCGCAGGCGGCGCTCGACGCGGCGGGGCGGCACCTCATAGCGCTGGATCCCGACGGCCGCATCGTCTGGGCCACGCCCCAGGCGAGCCGGCTGATCGACGAACTGGGCATCGCCAAGGCGATCGAAGCGGCGGCGGCGAGCAGCGACGGCCAGCTCGAACTGGCGATACCCGACGCCCTGCCGCTCCTCCTCGCCCCCGTGGGCGCCGCCGGACCGGGCGAACGCCTCTACCGGCTCGCCCGCAGCGAGGCGGACGAAGCCAACCTGTTGAGGTCCCGCTTCAGCCTCACCGCGCGCGAGGCCGAGGTGCTGCTCTGGATCGGCCGCGGCAAGACCAACCGGGACATCGGCGACATCCTCGGTCTGTCGCCCCGCACCGTCAACAAGCACCTCGAGCAGATCTACGCCAAGCTCGGTGTCGAGAATCGTGCCTCGGCGGCGCTGAAGGCGGCCGACGCGCTCCGGGACGGGTGAGCACCGACAGCGCGCGGAACCGGCGACGGAACCAACGATTTCCCTAAGCCGTTGTTTTTGCGAAAACGCTTTCCAACGAAAAGCCAGCAACTTTCGAGATACATCCTCTAGCTCGCGGTCGGCGAAATCGCTAGAGTGCCGCCGTCATTCAGGAGGATCGCCGAGCGTGGCCAATCGTCAGCACAGGGTGCACCGGAGCAGCATGTCCCGCCGGTCGAAAGGCCACGACTATCTCGGATGGGCTTTGGTGGCGACGGCGCTTCTGGCGCCGCTGCCCTTGGGCGGCATTCGCGCCTTCTTCTTCATGTTTTACGCGGTCGTCGTCGCCGTGATGGGCCTGTTCTACGCCCTCGGCCTCTATCGCGGCCAGGTCCGGCCGCGCCTGCCGCTGTCCGCCTTCGCCATACCGGTGATCCTGTTCGGCCTGGTGCTCGTCTGGCTGCTGGTAACGCTGCTGCCGCTCGGCATCGCCGCCGCGCCCGAATGGGCGGCGCTGTCACCGCTGGTCGACGTCGCGGGGCGGATCAGCATCGGCCCGGGTGCGACCTTCGACATGCTGGTCCGCTACCTCACCTACGCGCTGTTCTTCGTGCTGGCGCTGCAGGTGTCCGTCGAGAAGCAGCGGGCGCGGACATTGTTCCGCCTGGTCTACTGGGGCATTGCCGCCCACGCGCTGCTGGCCCTCGCCTCGCTCACCTTTTTCGGCGACGTCCTGCTGTTCCTGCCCAAGGAAGCCTATGTCGGCGATGCCACCGGCGTCTTCGTCAACCGCAACAGCTTTGCCACCTTCGCCGCTTTCGGCGCCGTCATGGGCACGGCCCTGATCTTCGGAGACGACGAAAACGACGTGGCGCGTTCGCGGCTGAGCCGCATTCTGATTCAACTGGGCTTCAACGTGGCGCCGCTTGCCCTGATCGGCCTCGCGCTCGCTTTCTCGCATTCGCGCATGGGCATGTTCGTCGCCGCGCTGGGCGCCGGTGTCGTGGCGCTGGTCGCCGTCTTCAGGTCGACGGGCGTGCGCCGTATCATCGCCGGACTGCTCATCGTCGTCGGCCTGGTGACCGGCGCCGTGCTCGCCAACACCGGCGGCATCCTGTTCGAGCGCATGGCGACGATCGACCGCGACGCCGATGTCCGGCTTGCCGTCTATGAGCAGACGCTCGATCTCATCGCGGCGCGCCCCGTGACCGGCTTCGGCGGCGGCACCTACGAGGATGCCTTCCGGGCGGTCAAGGCCGACCCGATCGGCCCCGACGTGACTTTCGACGCCGCCCACAATCTCTATCTGGAACTGGCCGCCGAGCTCGGCATTCCCGCCGCCATCGCCGTCGTGCTGTCGGTGCTGCTGCTGGCCGGCACCGCGGCCGTTGCCGCGGTGCGTCGCGAAAACTGGATGATCCCGGCCGCCGCCGCCGCGGCCGTGCTGGCCGGAGCCGTTCACTCGCTGGTCGACTTCAGCCTGCAGATTCCGGCCATCGTCCTGATGATGCTGCTGATCCTTGCCCTCGGCTTCGCCCAGAGCCGTCCGATGCAGCAGGCGGGATAAGGCGGGAACGGGCGGCGGGTTCCGCCCGACCGGGTTCCCTGCCCCGTCAGCGGCCGCCCGGCAGTCGGCGGTGACGCTGGGCGATGCCCTGGACACCGTAGGGATAGTCGGGCGGCGTGGGGGCGCTGACGGCCGTCAGCCGTTCCATGGCGTCGTCCGCAAGCCCGAGATCCGCCGCGCGGAGATTGTCGGCCAGTTGCGCCGGCGTACGGGCGCCGAGGATGACCGAGGTGACGGCCGGCCGGGCGGCCACCCAGGCAAGGGCTACCTGGGCCATCGTCGCGCCGTGGCTGTTGGCCATTTCCTCGACGGCGCCGATGATCGCCCAGGTGCGCGCCTCGGCGTTGCGCGGACCATAGGCCTCCATGCCGCGATTGGGATTTTCGCCGAGGCGCGTGGCGCCCGAGGGCAATGCGTCGCGTTTGTATTTGCCAGAGAGCCAGCCGCCGCCGAGCGGCGACCATGGCAGCAGTCCCATGCCGGCGTCGAGGCAGGCGTCGACGATCTCCAGCTCGATATCGCGCACCAGAAGGCTGTATTGCGGTTGCAGCGTTATCGGTCGGCTGTATCCCCTCGCCTTGGCGATCTCCGAGGCCTTGGCGATATGCCAGCCGACATAGTTCGAGAAGCCGTAGTAGGCGATCTTGCCGGCGCTGACCGCGTCGTCGAGGAAGCGCAGCGTCTCCTCGATCGGCGTCAAGGCGTCCCAGGCGTGCATCTGGTAGAGATCGATGCGTTCGACGCCGAGGCGCCGCAACGAGGCGTCGAGGGCGTCGCCGAGATGGCGGCGGGAAAGACCAAGGTCGTTCGGCCCCGGCCCCATGGGAAAGCGTCCCTTGGTGGCGACCACCGCCTGCCTCGCCTCGGTCGGCCGCGCCTTCAGCCAGCGGCCGACGATCTGTTCCGACGCGCCGGCCGAATAGACGTCGGCGGTATCGATGAAATTGCCGCCGGCCGCGAAAAAATCGTCGAGCAGGCGAAACGACGTTGCTTCGTCGGATTCGGCGCCGAACGTCATGGTGCCGAGGCAATGGACCGACACGATGGTGCCGCTCGCGCCGAGCTTGCGATATTCCATGGAGCTCCTCCAGCTTATCCGGCGGGCCGGATACCCTTGGCTTTCAAACGGAAGCGACCTGGCCCGCAGCTAATTATCACACAAATTGCCGTGTCCGGAGCATACCCTTTTGCCTGCCGGTTTCGATCCGGTCGGCAGTGCCGCAAATCGGGTCAGGCATCCCAAGGGCTGGAAGCCTTGCAGTCCTCATGAAAAAGCCCCGCTGGCGGCAGCGGGGCTCTCATGTTTGTCGACGGCGTCCGCCTCAGATCTCGGCCGCCGCCTCGTCCTCGGGCGGCCGATTGCTCCAGCCGAGCCGCTCGCTCGCCCGCATGACCAGGTAGAACAGCAGCGGCACGAAGAACAGGCCGACGGTGGTGGAAGCGATCATGCCGCCCATCACGCCGATACCGATGGCGTTCTGCGCCGCCGAACCGGCGCCGGTTGCGATGGCGAGCGGCGTCACGCCGAGGATGAAGGCGAGCGACGTCATAATGATCGGACGAAGACGGATGCGGGCGGCATGCAGCGCCGCCTCGATCAGCCCCTCGCCCTGCCGCTGCAGGTCGCGGGCGAACTCGACGATCAGGATGGCGTTCTTGGCGGCGAGACCGATCGTCGTAAGCAGGCCCACCTTGAGATAGACGTCGTTGGACTGGCCGAAGAAGTAGCCGGCAAGCAGCGTACCGAGCACCGAGATCGGCACCGACAGCATCACCGCGAACGGGATGGTCCAGCTCTCGTAGAGGGCCGCAAGACACAGGAACACCACCAGGAAGGACACGGCGTAGAGCATGTTGGCCTGGGCGCCGGACAACCGCTCCTGATAGGACAGGCCGATCCAGCCGGTGGTGTATCCCCCGTCCTTATTGGCAACCATGGACTCCATCTCGTTCATCGCCTCGCCGGACGACGCGCCGAAGCCGGCCGAACCCTGGATGTTGATGGCCGACACGCCATTGAAGCGAGAGAGTTTCGGCGGACCGAACGACCAACTGGTCTCCAAGAACGAGGAAAACGGCACCATCTCGCCCGATCCGTTGCGGGCGTACCAGCGATTGAAGTCGTTGGGCGTCATGCGGAAAGGAGCGTCGCCCTGGAGATAGACCGGCTTGATCTCGCCGCGGTCGATGAAGTCGTTGACGTAGGAACCGGCCCAGGCGGTGGTTATGATCGAGTTGATGTCGGCCAGGCTGATGCCGAGCGCCGTCGCCTTCTCCTGATTGATGTTGACGTGCAACTGCATCTGGTTGGCCTGGGCGTTCTCGCGCACCGCCATCAGCTTGGGATTCTGATTCGCCTCCGCCAGGATCTGGTCACGCACCGCTTCCAGAGCGGCGCGGCCGTTGCCGGCGTTGTCCTGCAGATACATGTCGAAGCCACCGGAGATGCCGAGGCCCGGCATGGCCGGCGGCAGCAACGTGAAGATCATCGCGTCCTTGATCTGCGACATCGCCCCCAGGGCGCGGCCGACCACCGCCTGCGCCGACAGCCGGGGATCGGTGCGATCCTTGAAGTCCTTCAGCCGGATGAAGGCGAGGCCGGCGTTCTGGCCGGAACCGGCGAACGAGAAGCCGGTGATCCCCATGACGCTTTCGACCGCCTCCGGCTCGTTCTTCAGGAAGTAGTCGGTCATCTCGTCGGTGACCTGCTTGGTGCGCTCCATGGTGGCGCCGGAGGGCAGCTGGATCATGGCGAGCAACACGCCCTGGTCCTCCTCCGGGATGAACGAGCTCGGCAGCTTGTCGAACATGAACGCCGCGCCGCCGACCAAAGCCAGGAACACCACCAGCATGCGCACCGGCCGTCCGATAATGCCGCGGACCGTCCGCTGGAACATCGACGAGGAATCGTCGAAGCGGCGGTTGAACCAGCCGAAGAAGCCGCGATGACCGCCGTGGCTCGGCTTCAGCATGGTGGCGCAGAGAGCCGGCGTCAGCACCAGGGCCACGATGACCGACAGCACCATGGCCGACACGATGGTCACCGAGAACTGCCGGTAGATGATGCCGGTCGAGCCGGCCATGAAGGCCATCGGAACGAACACGGCGGACAGCACCAGCGCGATGCCGATCAGGGCGCTGGTAATCTCGCGCATCGATTTCTGCGTCGCCGCCTTGGGATGCAGCTTCTCCTCGGTCATGATGCGCTCGACGTTTTCGACCACGACGATGGCGTCGTCGACCAATAGGCCGATGGCCAGCACCATGGCGAACATGGTCAGCGTATTGATCGAATAGCCCATCACGGCGAGTACGCCGAATGTGCCCAGCAGCACCACCGGCACGGCGATGACCGGGATCAGCGTCGCCCGGAAATTCTGCAGGAACAGGTACATGACCAGGAAGACGAGCACGACCGCTTCGATCAGCGTCTCGACCACCTTTTCGATGGAGAGCTGGACGAAGGGCGTGGTGTCGTAGGCGTAGACATATTCGACGTTCTGCGGCAGCGACGGCTTCAGCCGGTCGAGCGCGGCACGCACATTCTCGGCGGTCTGGAGCGCATTGGCGCCGGAGGCGAGGTTGACGCCGAAGCCGGCGGCGGGATTTCCGTTGTAGTAGGCGTCGGCGGCATAGCTCTCGGAGCCGATTTCGACCCGCGCCACGTCACCGAGCCGGACGATCGATCCGTCCTGCTGCGTTTTCAGGATGATATTGCGGAACTGCTCGGGCGTCTGCAACTGGCTCTGGGCGGTGATGGTGGCATTGAGCTGGGCGCCTTCCGCCGATGGGCGACCGCCGATCTGGCCAGCCGACACCTGCATGTTCTGCGCCTGAACGGCGCCCGATACGTCGCTCGGGGTCAGCGTGAACTTGTTGAGCTTGTCCGGATCGAGCCAGATGCGCATGGCATAGCCGCTGCCGAAGGTCATCAGGTCGCCGACGCCATCGACACGGCGGAGCTGATCCTCGATGCGGGTCGAGACGACGTCGGCAAGATCGGTGCCGGTGAGCTTGCCGTCGGTGGACACGAGGCCGACCGCCATCAGGAACGAACTGGTCGACTTGGTGACCGTGATGCCCTGGTCGATCACCGCGTCGGGCAGCAGCGATTCGACCAGTTGCAGCTTGTTCTGCGTCTGCATCTGGGCGATGTCGGCATCGGCCCGGTTATTGAAGGTCAGCGTGATCGACGACGAACCGTCGGAAGTCGACGACGATTCCATGTACTCGAGGTTATCGAGACCGTTCATGTTCTGCTCGATGACCTTGGTCACGGCATTTTCGACGGTCTCGGCGCTGGCGCCGGGATAGGAGGCGGAAATACGCACCGTCGGCGGGGCGATTTCCGGATATTGCGAGATCGACAGCGTCGATATGGCAAGGATGCCCGCCAGCATGATGGTGATGGCGATCACCCAGGCGAAGACGGGACGATTGATGAAGAATTGAGCCATACCTTGCCTCGACGAGGTCGGTCCGCCGGTTCGGGGCGAATCCGGAAGCGAAAATCGTGCGGCGCAAACGCATGCACCGTTGGTCAGGTCGGAGCGGCATGCGCCGCTGCCCGGCCCTTCGAATTGATCAGGGCGTCGTGTTGGCCGGCGCGGCGGCGGCCGCCTTCGGCTTGACGAGGCCATTGGCGCCGAGCTCCACCTCGGAGGACTTCACCTCCATGCCGGGCCGGATCTTCTGCACGCCTTCGACGATCAGCCGGTCGCCATCGGCGACGTCCTTCTCCACCACCCAATCGAACCCGTAAGCGCGATCGGCGTTCAAGACGCGCGCCTCGACCTTGTTGTCGGGCGTGAGGAAATAGGCGGTCGCCTGGCCGGTCACGGTACGGGTCACCGCCCGCTGCGGCAGCAGGAAAACATTGTCCTCGGTACCGATCTCGACGGCGGCGCGCATGTACATGCCCGGCAAAAGCAGCATCTTCGAATTGGCGAAGCTCGAGCGGAGGGTCACCGTGTCGGTGGTCTCGTCGACATTGGCCTCCGTCGAGATGATGTGGCCAACCTCCTCGTAAACCGTGTTGTCGTCGAGCTTGAGCGTGACCCGCGGGCCTTCCTTGCCGGCCGTCACGCCATCGCGCTCGATGGCCTGCCGCATGCGGCTCATGCTGGTGCTGGAGGCGCTGAGATCGACATAGATCGGATCGATCTGGCGGATGGTGGCGAGCGCCGTCGCCTGCCCGGCGGTGACCAGCGCGCCTTCGGTCACCGAGGAACGGCCGATCAGGCCGGAGATCGGCGCCTTCACCTCGGTGTATCCCAGATTGATCTCCGCGGTGCGAACCGCCGACGCGGCGGACGCAACGGCGGCCTTGGCCTGCAGCAGCGCCGAACGCGCCTCGTCGATGTCCTGCTTGGAGACGCCGTTGACGTTGGCGAGCTCCTGATAGCGGTCGAACTTCGCCTGGGCGCTCGGCACGCTCGCCTCGTATCGCTCGAGATCGGCCTTGGCGGCATCGAGCGTCGCCTGGTAGGACCTGGCGTCGATCCGGTAGAGAACGTCGCCGGCATTCACCCGCGACCCTTCCTCGAACACCCGTTTTTCGATGATGCCGCCGACCTGCGGCCGGATTTCCGCCACCGCCGATGCCGCGGTACGGCCAGCCACCTCCTCGACGATCGGCGCCGAGGTGGGATGAACGACGATGAAGCCGACCTCGGGCGCCGGCATCTGCATGCCGGCGGGCGTTCCGCCGCCGGCCGCGCCGGCAGATGCGCCGTCGCTCTTGGCGCCGAGCATGTCGCCGGCCTTGTGCAGGACCGCGCCCACCTGTTCGCAGCCGGAGACCAGCGGCAACGCGACGGCGAGCAGCAACACGCCGCCAGCCAGCTTCTTGAGGTTCGTCACTTCTTATCTCCGGATACGGACGGCATCGTTTTTTGAGGATCGGTGTTGGCGAGCGCGACAAAGTTTTCCGGCCGGTTCCACCAACCGCCGCCCAGGGCCTCGAACAGCGCCACCGCGTCGAGATAGCGCGACGCTTCCGCCGAGGCCCGGGAAAGCCGCGCCGACTGATAGGTGGACTGCGCCGAAAGCACGTCGGTGTAGGAAACGGTGCCGGCCTTGAACAGCGTCTGCGTCAGATCGAGGCTTTCTTTTGCCGCCTTCTCCGCGGCGAGGTAACCGGCGAGCGCCTGCCGGTCGTGCTGCAACGCACGCAGCGCGTTGGCGACGTCCTTGAACGCCGCGAGCACCGTCGAGCGATAGTTGGCGAATGCCGCCTCGTAGGCCGCTTCGGCTGCTCGCTTGTTGTGAACCAGCGTGCCGCCCCTGAAAATGGGCTGGGCGAGACCGGCGGCGATGCTCCAGCCGGTCGTGCTCGAGGCGAACAGATCGCCGAGCTCGGCGGCCGATGTCGGCAGCGAGGCGGAAAGGGTTATCTGCGGCAGCATGTCGGCGGTTGCGACGCCGATTTCCGCCGAGGCGCGATGGAGCTGCGCTTCCGCCGCCCGTATATCCGGCCGCTGTACGACCAGAGCCGACGGCACGCTGAGCGGCAATGCATGCGGCAAGCCCAGGCCGGCGATGCGGAATCTGCGCGACGCATACTGATTCGGGAAGTCGCCGATCAGCGCGGCGATGGTGTTTTGTTGCAGCGCCAGCGCCTTTTGCAGCGCCGGCAGCGACGCCTGCGCCTGGGCAAGGGCCGCCTGCTGCTGCAAGACGTTGGCCCGGGCCGCCGTGCCGACGCTCACCTGGTTGTTGAGGACGTTGAGCAATTCCCTGTAGGAAGCGATCACCTCCTGCGAAGCGGCAATCTGCTCCCGGTAGGACGCTTCCTGGATGACCGCCTGCGCCAGACTGGAGGTCACCGTCAGATAGGTCGCCTCGGCGGTGAAGGCCTGGGCCTCGGCCGACGCCCTTGCCGCCTCCACCGACCTGCGGGTGCCGCCGAAAATATCCAGCGGATAGGATAGCGACGGCGTCACGCTGTAAAGCGTGTAGATGCCGACGTTGGTGGAGCCGGTCGAATCGGTGCGCGTGGCGCTGCTCGACAGCGACAGGCTGGGGAACAGGCTGCCGCCCTCGGCAAGCGCCGTCTCGTTGGCCTGCTTCAAGGTCGCCCGCGCCGCATCGATGTCGGGATTGTTCTCGATCGCCCGCTTCATCAGCGCGTCGAGATCCTTGTTGCGGAACAGCTCCCACCAGCGCCCCGGCACGTCGGCGCCATAGGCGAGCTTGGTGCCCGTCGTCCGGCCGGCGGTGGCGTCGCCCGAACCGAGATAACCCGCGTCCGGATCCAGAACAGGCCGCTCGAAGTCGGGCCCGACCGCGCAGCCGGCGAGCACTGTCACCGACAGGAGAAGAGAAACAAGCCGAGCCGGCGTCATTAATGCCCCCACCCCAAAAGACCGAATACCCGACGGGATATGCACTTGAACGGTCAAAGCACAACCAAAAGACGATCACATGACCGATCGCCTGACCCGCAGGGCCGAAAAACTCCGACCGATTGGTGATGACGACCAAAAGCCGTGATTGCATGCGGAGTTGAAGAAGACGTTCGACAGACCCCAAAGTCAATCCGCAGGCGAGACCAGAACGACAATGTGAACAAATGAACGAACCCGGCCTTGCGCGCCGACCCTGCCGAGTCAGCGAAAAGTACCATATTCAGCAAATTATCACTTTTCAAGCGCGCAGGCTGAGGCCTCGGATCACGAAATCGATGAGATGGTCACACTTCTGCGTCATCTCCTCGACGGTGAACAGACTGCGGCCGCGAAACACGGCGGCCGGATCAAGGATGGTAACGAGGCAGTCGCAGACGGCGGCAGCGGTGACGGTAACGTCGCAGGGAGCAAATTCCCCGTCGGCGACCCCGTCGTCGATCAGTTGGCCCAGCCGTTGCAGCAGCCGGTGAAAGAAGGCGAGCGCGCTCGGCGGGGGCGTGGAATCGAGGCCGATCATGATCGCCAGGCGAGCCGGCATCCTGCCGCGCGCAAGATGCGTTTCGAGAATGAGATGCGCCATCGCCCGGAGCCGAAGCGACGCCGAGGGGATGTGCGCGGTCGTTTCGATGGCGGCATCGATCTCCATCACCCAGCGCAGCGCCACAGCGTCGATCAGGCCGGCCTTGTTGCCGAAATTCTTGAAGATATTGGCCGGCGACATGCCGAGCGCCTTGGCGATCGAGCCGATCGTCATATCGGAATAGCCCACCGCCTGGAGCTGGCGCTCCGCCTCGTCGAGAATTTCTTCGCGCGTATCGGCGCTCTTGTGCCAGGACCGTCTTGTCATGATCGTTTTGTCTACAGCTTTCGCCCCGCTTCGACCATCGGCGTTTGGTCAGGTAAAGCGCCCCTGCCGGGAAGGGTGATTTCCGCAAAGTCCCTCGACAATGGCCGCCCGCCATGAAATGACGACGCCAATACCGATTGGATTTGAGCCGCGTCAAGACCGGGCGAAAGGCCTCGGTGACGCGCTGTTTCAGGGAGCTCACCATGAAGATCGTGATGATAGGATCCGGCTACGTTGGTTTGGTATCTGGGACATGCTTTGCCGACTTCGGCCATGACGTGGTGTGCATGGACAAGGCGGTGGAGAAGATCGCGGCGCTGGAGCGCGGCGAGATCCCCATCTACGAGCCCGGTCTCGAGGCGCTGGTCGACGGCAACGTCAAGGCCGGCCGGCTGACGTTCTCCACCGAGCTCGCCGGCCCGGTGGCCGAGGCCGACGTGGTGTTCATCGCCGTCGGCACGCCGTCCAGGCGCGGCGACGGCCATGCCGACCTCTCCTACGTCTACGCCGCGGCCCGCGAGATCGCCGCCGCCGTGACCGGCTTCACCGTGGTGGTCACCAAGTCGACCGTGCCGGTCGGCACCGGCGACGAGGTCGAGCGCATCATCCGCGAGACCAACCCGGCCGCCGACGTCGCCGTCGTCTCCAACCCCGAGTTCCTGCGCGAGGGCGCCGCCATCGACGACTTCAAGCGGCCCGACCGCATCGTCATCGGCTACGAGGACGAACGGGCCCGCGAGGTGATGACCGAGGTCTACCGGCCGCTCTATCTCAACCAGGCGCCGCTGCTGTTCACCAAGCGCCGCACCTCCGAACTGATCAAGTACGCCGGCAACGCCTTCCTGGCCATGAAGATCACCTTCATCAACGAGATCGCCGACCTCTGCGAGAAGGTGGGCGCCGACGTGCAGCAGGTGGCGCGCGGCATCGGCCTCGACGGCCGCATCGGCGCCA
>NZ_NQVN01000034.1 GCF_002770725.1 Pleomorphomonas carboxyditropha
TCGCACCGATAGCCCTTCCCGGTGGAGAAGGTCGACCGTCATCCGCTCTCGCAACGAGAGCTGAGAGTAATGTTGTCCCATCGCAGCAACACCTTAGCAGGTGTTGCACTTCACACGTGAGTCTAGGGAGGACCTCGGGCAGGAAAGAGCGAGCGGACGCTATAGGGCTCCCAGGATGAAGGGTGCCTGCCAGCGCGGCAGAATGCGAGACCCGGAGCGGGCTCAGGGCGCCTGTTCCTCGCCGCCGGCGTCCCATGGCCAGGGGCCGTTGGCCTCCTTCAGCCGCTTGCGGGCGCCCTTCAGGATCTTGTCGAAATTTTCGGCCAGCGGCTCGTCGAGCGCCTGTTCGAGCAGGATCAGCACGGCGTCGAGCGCCCACACCTCGGCGTCGTCCTCCAGCGTCTCCTCAATGCCCTCGGCGTTCTCGTCGTCGACGACGCGGGCCAGCCACTCGTGCAGCACGATGGCCTCGTCGCGGCTGATGGTGAGGGTAACGGTGTCGGCCATGGTCTACCTCGTCGCGACGATGAACAGTCTCGGAAATCTCAGGAGCACGCCGCCGCCCTCGAGCGGCGGATAGGCTTCGGCCACCTTCTGAGTATAGGCGGCGAGAAAATCGGCCCGCTCGCCGTCGTCGAGCGGATCGAGGAACGGCTTGAGGCCGGTCGAGCGCACCCATTCCACCACGACGGCCGCGTCGGCGAGCGGATGGTTGTAGACGCTGTGCCAGATGTCGAGCCGCCGGCAGTGCGGCTTCAAGACCTCGTAATAGGTGCGGACCGGCGGCAGCGGCGCGCGGGCCGCGCCCTTCAGCTTGCCAGCCCAGCGGCCGCCGGCCGCCACCTCGCGCATCAGCGCGTGCGACGGCTCGCCGATGTTGTCCGGCATCTGCACGGCGAGCACGCCGCCGGGCGCCAGCTCGCCGAGCAGGCGAACGAACACGTCGCGATGATCGGGCAGCCACTGGAACACGGCGTTGGCGAACATCAGGTCGGGCGGCGCATCGGGCCGGAAGCCGGCGGCGTCGGCCTCGAGGAACACGACGCCCGGCAGCCGCGCCCGCGCCTTGGCGAGCATGGCCGGCGAGGTGTCGATGCCGAGGTGCCGCGCCCCGGGAAAGCGCTCCACCAGCAATTCGGTGGAATTGCCCGGTCCGCAGCCGATGTCGATCACCAGCGACGGCTCGGCGAGCGGCACCGCGTTGAGGAGATCGCGAGCCGGCCGCGTCCGCTCGTCCTCGAACTTCAGGTAGGTTTCGGGCGACCAGTCGGCCATGGGAGCACCCTCCTCGCTCGGGTCGGCCCAAGCAGTAGACCAAAAGCCACCGCCGACCAAGCCGCTCGCGCCGATATTGCCGATCGGGACAAATGCCGCTACATTATGGGCGAACGCCCAAGGAGGGCATGATGTCCATCGAAGCGGTCAAGGTGGTCGAGGTCGTCGGCGGCGAGCGGACGCTCGGCAAAACCATCCGAAACACCCGCGACCTGATCGCCGCGGTGCGGGCCGGTTTTCCGGCCGCCACAGTGGAGTATGTCGTCGACGCCGGGAAGATGTCGCTGACGGAGGTCGACTTCGCCGTCATGCCGAGAAAGACTCTGACGCGGCGCAGGAAGGCCGGAATGCTGACGGCCGAGCAGTCGGATCGTCTGGTCCGCGTCGCCAGGGTGATCGCCCTCGCCGAGGAGACCTTCGGCTCGCCGGACAAGGCCAAGGCGTGGCTGCGCCGGGAAACCGGTCCGCTCGACGGCGTATCGCCGATGTCGCTGCTCGACACCACCGAGGGCGCGACCCAGGTGGAGCATCTTCTCAATCGCATCGCCTACGGCATCGCGGCGTGAGCCTCGTCTGCTGGCGCATCGCCCGTGACGTCTACGCCGATCTGAGCGGTTATGGCGCCCTGCTCACCGGCGGCCGCTGGAACTCGCCCGGCCGGGCCGTCGTCTACACCGCCCTGGACGCCAGCCTCGCCGTGCTGGAGGTGCGCGTCCATCTCGACCTGCCGCCGGACCTTCTGCCGGACGATTACGTTCTCATGCGCATAGAGGCGGCCGTGCCACCGTCCATCGAGCGCGTGGACGTGGCGCCGGCCGATCCCAAGGCCTTCGGTGACGACTGGCTGGCCTCCGGCCGCACGGCCGCGCTGGACGTGCCCTCGGTCCTCGTGCCGGAGAACCGGAATCTGCTGATCAATCCCGCGCACCCCGAGGCCGTCGCATTCTCGATCGCCGGCAAGCGGCCGTTCGGCTTCGACAGCCGCCTGTGGCTCGACTGCTAGAAACGCAGGTCACGCCGCCTTGAACTGCTGGATGGCCGCGAACTCCGCCGCAAGCGAGGCGGCATGCTCTGCTACTCGAGCTTTATGCGAATAGACGCAACACCCCCTCCTTCGTAAGCGCGCGAACGGCCCAATTTTCGATCAGAGCCTCCACGCCCCGCCCCGACGCCGGGGCGGCCTATCCGAGGCCATCGGTAAAAGCCCTTAGCATTCAACGCATTCCCTGGAGCCGGTCCCTATCGGTCAACGCCCATTCGCGCGGCAAAATAAAAGCTGAATTTTATACTTGACATCAGAAACCGGTTTCTGTTGTCTTGAAACCGGTTTCCAGAGGTGTTTCATGAAGCAACCGACCATTCGCGACGTTGCGGTGTTCGCCGGCGTTTCGCCGGCCTCGGTGTCGCGTTTCCTCAATAACAAGACGGTTCTGCCTCCCGACATGGCGGCGACCATCGATCGTGCGGTGAAGACGCTCGGCTACCGACCGAACGTCCTCGCCCGCCGGCTGAGCCTCGGCACCACCGAGACCATCGGCTTCGTCACCGCCGACATCGCCGCACCCTTCTTCGCCGAGGTGGCGAGCGCCGCCGAACAGGAGGCCGAGCGGCACGGTTTCAGCCTGATGATCTGCAACACGCGCAACGAGGTGGCGCGCGAGCTCGAATACCTGCGCCGCCAGCGCGAGGGCCATTTCGACGGCGTCATCTTCATGACCAACCACCGCGACGACGGCCGGCTGCGCGAGGCGGTGCGGGCGACGCCCAACGTCGTGCTGCTCGACGAGGACGTGCCGGGCACCGACGGCCCCAAGTTCTTCATCGACAATGTCGACGCCGGCTATATCGCCACGCGCCACCTCATCGAGGCCGGCCACCGGATCATCGGCCACGTCACCGGCATGCACGGCATGATCTCGGTCGACGAGCGGCTGATCGGCTATCGCAAGGCGCTGGAAGAGGCGGGCATTCCCTATCGGGACGATCTCGTGATGGCCGGCAGCTACGACGCGGCGTTCGGCAGCGAGGCGTTCGACGCGCTGTGGGACGGTCCGATGCGGCCGACGGCGATCTGCTCGTCCTCCGATATCCTGGCGCTCAGCATCTACGCGGCGGCCAAGCGGCGCAACCTCAAGATTCCCCAGGACTTTTCCATCGTCGGCGTCGACGACCTGCCCTATCTCGACTTCCTCAACCCGCCGCTGACCTCGGTGCGCCAGCCGGCGAAGGAACTCGGCCGCCGCGGCGTCCTGGCCCTTCTCGGCAAGTACGACGGCCCCATGGAACGGCTTCCCGTCGAGTTGGTGAAACGCCAGTCGGTGGCGCCGCCCGCTCGACCTTGAACTCTCCCACGTCCCGGACAGGAGGCGCTTAGCATGATCGAATCCATGGAGCCCGCAGTCATCAAGGCCGGACGGCTGATCGACGGGACTGGCGGCAAGGTGCAGGAGGACGTCGGCATCCTGGTGCTGAAGGGCCGCATCGCCGCCATCGGCCATCGCGACGCCATCGAGGCGCCGGCCGACGCCAGGGTGATCGATCTCGGCCGGCGGACGCTGTTGCCCGGCATGGTCGACGCCCACATGCATTTCTTCGGCGTGCCGAGCCACGAGTTGCACAAGCTGCCGACCGAGCGCGAGGCCTACCGGGTGCTGCGCGCCGCCGGCGAGGCCAAGAAGATGCTGGAGGCCGGCATCACCGCCGCCCGCTGCCTCGGCTCGTCGGTCGGGCCGGATCTCTGCCGGGCGATCAACGAGGGCCACGTGCCGGGGCCACGCATCATGGCGGCCGGCGAGTTCATCTGCTCGACCGACGGCACCTGGGACCACATCGCCCTGCCGATCGACTGGGCCCGCTCGCTCGACATGATCGCCGACGGCGTCGAGAACCTCCGGGCCATCGTCCGGCGCCGGGTGCGCCGCGGCGCCCAGGTGATCAAGGTCGGCCTCTCCAAGGGCCATCACCACCACCACAACCACGCCTGGGGCGACGATCCGCACGACGAGGTGGCCGCCTTCAGCCTGGAGGAGGTGCGGGCGCTGGTCGACGAGGCCCATCTCAACCAGTTGAAGGTCAGCGCCCACTGCATCGGCGACGAGGCGGTGCGCAACGCCCTCGACGGCGGCGTCGACGTCATCGAGCACGGCTACGGCATCACCGAGGACACCCGCCGCCGGCTGGTCGACGAGAACGCGCTCCTGGTGTCGACCATCTGCCAGCTCTACTATCACGAGGAGGCGTTCGACCCCTATCACTACCCGCAGCACGAGCGGGAGGTCTACCGCCGCCACATCGCCCAGATGCGCGAGGACTTCCAGAAGAGCCTGTCGCTCGGCGTCCGCTACGCCCTCGGCACCGACCTCATCGGCTTCCCGACCCATCCGCAGAACGCGGCGGCCCGCGAGTTCGAATTCGCGGTGGACTGGGGCATGGGCGCCATGCAGGCCATCGTGTCCGGCACCGCCGTCAGCGCCGAGGCCATGGGCCTTCAGAAGGACATCGGCACCGTCGAGACCGGCAAGCTCGCCGACATGATCGCCGTCGACTGGGATCCGCTCGCCGACATCACCGAGCTCCAGCGCGTCCGCTTCGTCATGCTGGGCGGCAACGTCGTGGTCGACAAGACCAAGTCCATCCTCCTGCACTGAAAGTAGAAAACGATCCGATCCCGGGGCCTATCACCCTGACATCAAACACAAATCACACTGACCTATAAAAATAAAAGGGGAACCAGTGATGACCAGCACCGCCAGTCCGCAACACCGTCAACCGATCATCGAGGTGGTCGACCTCACGGTGACATTCCCGACCCCGGAGGGCGAGGTGACCGCCCTCGACCGCGTCGGCCTCGACATCGAGGAAAACGAATTCGTCTGCATCATGGGCCCGTCGGGCTGCGGCAAGACCACGCTGCTCAACCTGATCGCCGGCATCCTCAAGCCCAGCCGCGGCCATATCGGCCACAAGGGCAGCCCCATCACCGGCCCCGGCCCCGACCGGGCGGTGGTGTTCCAGGCCGACGCCGTCTTTCCCTGGATGAGCGTCGAGGACAACATCGGCTACAGCCTGAAGGTGCGCGGCCGCCCCAGGCAGGAAACCGAGGCCGCCGTCGACCGCTACGTCTCCCTCGTCGGCCTCTCCGACTTCCGCAAGGCCTGGCCGCGCCAGTTGTCGGGCGGCATGAAGAAGCGCGTCGACATCGCCCGCGCCTACGCCGCCGACCCGGACGTGCTGTTGATGGACGAGCCGTTCGGCGCGCTCGACATCATGACCAAGGAGCGGCTGCAGGAAGAGCTGGTCAAGCTCTGGCAGCTCAGCCCGCGCACCGTGGTGTTCATCACCCACGACCTCGAGGAGGCGCTGTTCCTCGGCGACCGGGTGATCCTGATGTCGCCGCGCCCCGGCCGCATCGCCGCCGAATACCGTCCCAACCTGCCCGCCGACCGGGACATGTCGGTCAAGACCTCGCCCGAGTTCGTCGCGCTGGCCAAGACCCTGCGCGACGCGCTCAAGACCTTTCACTGAGGGAGACCGTCCATGGCATACGCAGACACCTCGGAGGCGCGGGGCAACATGATGCACACCGTCAAACCGCCGAAGCCGTCGCGGCTCGCCGCCGCCATCCGCAGCGGCTCCTGGCTCAGCCTGCTGTCGATCGCCCTCTATTTCGCGATCTGGTTCGCGATCACCCGCGACGGCCTGGCGCTGGTCCGGCCGATCAAGTTCCCGTCGCCGGCCATGGTGGTCGACGCGGCGTTCCGCACCGCCGACCTGATCCCCGGCGACATCCTGGCGACGCTGCTGCGCGTGGCGATCGGCTTCTTCAGCGGCCTCGTCCTCGGCCTCGGGCTCGGCCTCGCCATGTCCTACAACAGGAAGATCCATTATTTCTTCGACCCGCTGGTGGAGAGCATCCGTCCGGTGCCGGTCGTGGCGATGATCCCCTTCTTCCTGATGTGGTTCGGCATCGGCGAGATCGGCAAGCTGGTGCTGATCACCCTCGGCGTGTTCGCCATCGTCGTCGTCAGCACCGTCGAGGCGGTCAGGAACGTGCCCAAGATCTACGGTCTGGCGGCGCAGACGCTCGGCGCCACCAAGTTCCAGCTGTTCCGCACCATCATCGTCCCGGCGATCGTGCCGGGGCTGGTCGGACCGCTCAGGGTGGCGGCGGCGCTGTCCTTCACGCTGGTGGTGGCGGCCGAATTCATGGGCGCCAACGCCGGCCTCGGCTTCCGCATCCTGGAAGCGAGGCGCCTCTTCAACACAGATGTCATCATGCTCGGTGTCGTGCTGATCGGAATTCTCGCAGCCGTCGTCGACATGCTGATCCGGCGCGCGGCCGCCTACCTGACGCGCTGGTCCGACAGGGCGACGTAGGCGCCTCAACCGCCGGCCAACGGCGGATAACTTCCAAACAAGGGGACCGAAAATGATCCGCATGACCATGATCGGCTTGGGCCTCGCCCTTGCCGGGGCGATGAGCTCGTCCGCTTTCGCCCAGGAAACCAAGACCGTCCGCGTCGGTATGAGCGCCTTCCAGGACGTCAACTCGCTGTTCGTCGGCATCGAGAAGGGCTTCTTCCCGGGTGTCGACTTCGAGATCCAGAACACCGACTGGCCCGGCGCCAACGAGCTGCTGATCGGCGGCCACGTCGACATCGCCTCGTCAAGCGACGCCGACGTGATCCTGCAGAACGCCCGCGGCATCCCGACCACGCTGGCCTTTCCGCTCTACTACTTCGCCGGCGGCGGCCTGATGTTCGACCCCAAGGCGCACGCCGACTGGAAGCCGCTCGCCGACACGCTGAAGGAAAACGGCGGCGACGTCACCGCCGCCATCAAGGCGACGCTGGAACAGGCCAAGGGCGCCAGGGTCGGCGTCAGCGCCGGCGGCGGCGAATACGCCTCGTTCATCGAGATGGTGACCATCGCCGGCTTGAAGCCGGCCGACTTCACCATCGTCGACCTGGCGCAGGAGGAGCTGCCGCCGGCTCTGTTGTCCGGCTCGATCGACATCATGATCTCCGGCATTCCGCAGCGCCTCGCCGTGCTCCGCGAAGGCTACGCGACGCTGATGGACCAGAGCTCGGTGCCGAGCACCGTCTCCCACGCCGGCTTCGCCGCGACGCGCGACTTCGTCGACAAGGATCCGGAGCTCGCCAAGACGATCGAGGGCGGCATCCTCAAGACCCTGAAGTTCATCGAGGAAAACCCCGACGAAGCCTTCCCGATCATCTCCAGGAAGCTGCACGAGGCCGGCACCGAGGTCTCGGTCGACGACCTCAAGAACGTCTGGAACTCCATGGAGTTCTTCCCCAACGGCAAGGCCTGGTACGAGGAGAAGGTCGTCAATCCCGAGGGGCAGTTCTACTGGAAGGCCCGCTTCGAGACGGTGGTCAAGAACCTCCAGGCCGAGGGCCGCATCGACAAGGCGCCCGCCTCCCTCGAGGACCTCAACTACGGCCTGAAGACGGTGGCCTCCGTCGACTGACCGCCTCCGTCCCGCCAAAGAACGAAGCGGGCGCCGCCCGCTTCGCCCCCTCGCCCAACACTGGAATCTCCCATGACATCGGTCAATTACAAGCAAGTCGGGCTGCCCGACTTCGGCACCCCCACGGTCTGTCCCGAGCTGTCGGGCGGCATCTACCGCGCGCGCTTCGACCGGCTCCTGGCGGCCAAGAAGGCGGCCGGCCTCGATACGCTCGTCGTCTATGCCGATCGCGAGCATTGCGCCAACCTCCATTATCTCACCGGCTTCGATCCCCGCTTCGAGGAAGCCTTGATGGTGGTGGCCGACCGCCGGGTGCCGCTGATCCTGACCGGGCCGGAAAACCTCGGCCGCGCCGCCGCCGCCGCCATCGAGGTGGAGGCCAGGGTCTATCCGCCGTTCGGCCTGCTCGGGCAGGACCGGACCAGGACGCCGCCGCTCGCCGATCTCCTGGCCGACGCCGGCGTGGCGGCCGGCGCCAGGGTCGGCCTGATCGGCTGGAAATACTTCACCGGACAGGAGAGCCGGACGCCCGAGCTATGGTCGGAACTGCCGGCCTATATCGTCGAGACCATCCGCGCCGTCGCCGGCGACGGCGGCCGCGTCGTCAACGCCAACACGCTGATGATGGCCAACGAAACCGGGCTCCGGGCGATCAACGAGATCGACCAGTTGGCGCAGTTCGAATTCGCCGCGTCGCAGGCCTCCGAGGCGATCAAGCGAATGCTGTTCGGCATCCGGCCGGGCATGAGCGAATATGAGGCGGTGGGCCTGATGCAGCTTGTCGGCATCCCCCTCAGTTGCCACGTCATGCTGTCGACCGGCGCCCGCGCCGTCGGCCTGTCGAGCCCCAGCGGCAAGGCGATCGAGATCGGCGACGCCTTCACCAGCGCCGTCGGCCTGTGGGGAGCGCTGACCTCGCGCGCCGGCTGGTTCGTGGCCGGCGAGGAACAGTTGCCGGAGGCGGCCCGCGACTATCTCGACCGGCTGGCCAAGCCCTATTTCGCCTGCGCCGCCGAGTGGTACGCGACGATCGGCATCGGCGTCACCGGCGGCGAGATGGACGCGCTGGCGCGGCGGCACCTCGGCGACCCGTTCTTCAACCTGATCCTCAACCCCGGCCACCTCATCCATCTCGACGAGTGGATGAACACGCCGGTCTATCCGGGCAGCGGCGAGCGCTTCCAATCCGGGCAGGCGGTGCAGTGCGACATCATCCCGGCGGTGGGCGACCCCTATTTCACCACCAACATCGAGGACGGCATCATCCTGCTCGACGAGCGCGGCCGGGCCGCGTTCCGCGAGGCCCATCCGGAGGCCTGGGGCCGCATCGAGGCGCGCCGCGCCTTCATGGACGACGCGCTCGGCATCAAGCTGAAGCCGGAGGTGCTGCCGCTCAGCAACATGCCGGCCTACCTGCCGCCGTTCATCCTGGCGCCGGAACGGGCGCTGACGCTGCGCTGACATCATACCAATCGGGGAGAGATCGATGACAAGGACAAGGGTGCTGCTCGCCGGGGAATCCTGGATCAGCCAGACGACGCACGTGAAGGGCTTCGACAAGTTCTCGACCGCCGAATACCAGACCGGCATCGATGGCCTGCGGGCGGCGCTCGAAGACAGCGACATCGATCTCGTCCACATGCCCGGCCACGAGGTGCCGACGCGCTTTCCGGCGACGCTCGAGGCGATGGACGCCTACGACGTCATCGTCATCAGCGACATCGGCGCCAACAGCATCCTGTTGCATCCCGACACCTTCGTGCGCGGCCGCCGCACGCCGGACCGGCTGAAGCTGCTGGCCGAATGGGTGAAGAAGGGCGGCGCCTTCATGATGATCGGCGGCTACTACAGCTTCCAGGGGCTGGGCGGCGAGGCCCGCTATCGCGGTACGCCGGTCGAGGCGATGCTGCCGGTTTCCATCCATCCCTGGGACGACCGCGTCGAGGTACCCGACGGCTTCCTGCCAAGGCGCCTCACGGAGCATCCCGCCATCGCCGGCATCGACGGCGACTGGCCCTGGCTGCTCGGCTACAACGAGGTGGTGGCGAAACCCGGCGCCGAGGTGGTGCTGGCGGCCGGCGACGGCGATCACCCGCTGCTGGTCGTCGGAACCCACGGCAACGGCCGCACCGCCGCCTGGACCTCCGACATCGGACCGCACTGGCTGCCGCAGGAATTCATCGACTGGCCCGGCTACGCCCGGCTCTGGCAACAGACCTTCGCCTGGCTCGCCGGCCGTTGAGGGTGTTCCGAGGGCATAGTACCAGTGTGCCGACCTATCCCTTTGTTTCCCAATATAAAGCTGTCATCCTCGATATAAAGCTGTCATCCTCGCGCAGGCGAGGACCTCAGGCAGAACAAAGCTCCAACGCCGATATAGAGCTCCAGCAACGCAAGGCGCCTGATACGCCCCTCATCACCTTCTCGTCCCGAGGTCCTCGCCTTCGCGAGGATGACAATCTATGGGAGGCGATGCGCTCGGCGGCGACGGCGTAACAGGGACTGCACCTGCGTACCCGGGAATTTGCCTCCGGGCACCAGTGTTCCGACCTATCCCTTTGTTCCCCATATATAAAGCTGTCATCCTCGATATAAAGCTGTCATCCTCGCGCAGGCGAGGACCTCAGGCAGGACAAAGCTCGACGCAGACATAGCGCTCCAGCAACGCAAGGCGCCTGATACATCCTTCATCACCTTCTCGTCCCGAGGTCCTCGCCTTCGCGAGGATGACAATCTATGGAAGCGACGCGCTCGGCGATGACGGCGTAACAGGGACTGCACCTGCGTACCCGGGAATTTGCCTCCGGGCACCAGTGTTCCGACCTATCCCTTTGTTCCCCATATATAAAGCTGTCATCCTCGCGCAGGCGAGGACCTCAGGCAGGACAAAGCTCAATGCCGATATAGCGCTCCAGCAACGCAAGGCGCCCGATACGCCCCTCATCGCCTTCTCGTCCCGAGGTCCTCGCCTGCGCGAGGATGACGATCTATATATATGTTTTTATTATATGAATCCCATTTTCACGCAAGCGGGGACCTGGCAAGGCATGGCTGGTCTGCCCTCCACTCTATGTCAGGCGGCTTTCTCCACGCCGATCACCAGCCGTCGGCCAAGCGCCGCCAGCGCCTGTTCCAGCATGGCCAGCTTGGTCGGGTGCATCGGGTCGAGAATGCGCCGGGCTTCCTTCTCGTCCTTGCCGATCCGGCGCGCCAGCTCGCTGCGGCTGATGCCGGCTTCCGCGAAAGCCTCCAGCACCGCCAGCTTGGCGGTGATGTCGGACGGCGGCGAGATTGTCTCGCCTGTCGCTTTCGGCTCCGGCAGGGCGCGTCCCATGCGTATATAGGCGAGCAGCGCGGTGCCGAGCGCGTCGGCCGCCTGCAGCCGGGCATCGCTCATGCCCTCGCCCTCGGTGATGGCCTCGGGCACGTCCGGAAACGTGACCACGATGATGCCGGGATCGTCGCCCGGCTCGAATTGCGCGGCATAGCCGTAGGTCTTCACGTCCTGTCCCTCCATGGTCCGACCGGAGCGGCGAAACGCCTGCGTTCAATCGAGCCCCAGCGTCTTGCGTATCTTCCTCTCCGTCTTCGGATCGATCTCGCGCGAGGGGAGCGTCGTGAACCTCTCGCCGATCCACACCATCGCGTGCCCGCCTTTTCCTCGGCCCTTGTCGAACTGGAAAGGAAGCCCGCGCGCCTTGGCCTCGTCCCGAAGGTCGGCGATGAAGCGATCCCGCTTGTCCATCGGCGCCTCCGTGCCGGCAGGGTGAATCTCGGACATTTTTGTCCGAGAGTCAAGCAGACTCGGACAAAAATGTCCGAGGACAGCGTTCTTCGTATACGGCGGCCACGCTCCGGACGATCCTCACACTCATCGGGCGCCGCCGCTTGCGTCGAGGAAGGGTGGCATCCCGTGAAGGCGAGGACCTCGGGCAGGACAGACCAATCGGCCGATAGAGGCCTCCGCCTTTCGTGCTCGGACCGCCGCAACGGCGCGGCGGCCCTCAGCCATCCTCACCGCGTCAGCGGCTTGTACTTCACCCGGTGCGGGTTGACGGCATCGGCGCCGAGGCGGCGCTTCTTGTCTTCCTCGTAGGATTCGAAGTTGCCCTCGAACCATTCGACGTGGCTGTCGCCCTCGAAGGCCAGGATGTGGGTGGCGAGGCGGTCGAGGAACATGCGGTCGTGGCTGATGATCACGGCGCAGCCGGCGAAATCCTCCAGCGCTTCCTCGAGGGCCGCCAGCGTCTCGGTGTCCAAGTCGTTGGTCGGTTCGTCGAGCAGCAGCACGTTGGAGCCGGACTTGATCATCTTGGCCATGTGCACGCGGTTGCGCTGGCCGCCACTGAGCGAGCCCACCTTCTGCTGCTGGTCGCCGCCCTTGAAGTTGAACGACGAGCAATAGGCGCGCGAGTTCACTTCCTTCTTGCCGAGGTATATGACGTCGACGCCGCCGGAGATTTCCTCCCAGACGGTCTTGTTGGGGTCGAGCGCGTCGCGGCTCTGGTCGACGTAGCCGAGCTTCACCGTCTCGCCGACCTCGATGGCGCCGCCGTCGGGCGTCTCCTGGCCGGTGATCATGCGGAACAGCGTCGTCTTGCCGGCGCCGTTGGGGCCGATGATGCCGACGATGCCGCCCGGCGGCAGCGAGAAGCTGAGATCGTCGATCAGCAGGCGATCGCCGTAGCCCTTGGAAAGCCCCTCGACCTTGATGACGTTGTCGCCGAGGCGCGGTCCGGGCGGGATGACGATCTGGGCGTTGGTGACCGTCTGCCGCTCCTCGTTGCGCTTCAAGAGTTCGTCGTAGGACTTGATGCGCGCCTTCGACTTGGCCTGACGCGCCTTGGGGCTGGCGCCGATCCACTCGCGCTCGCGCTCCAAGGCCCGCTGCTGGGCGGCCGCCTCGCGGCCCTCCTGCTCCAGGCGCTTGGTCTTCTTTTCGAGATAGGCCGAATAGTTGCCCTCGTAGGGAATGCCGCGGCCGCGGTCGAGCTCGAGGATCCAGCCGGTGACGTTGTCGAGAAAGTAGCGGTCGTGGGTAACGATCAAGACGGCGCCGGGGAATTCGCTGAGGTGCTTTTCCAGCCAGGCGACCGACTCGGCGTCGAGGTGGTTGGTCGGCTCGTCGAGCAGCAAGAGGTCGTGGTTCTCCAGAAGCAGCTTGGCGAGAGCCACGCGGCGCTTCTCGCCGCCGGACAGCGTGGAAACGTCGGCGTCGCCCGGCGGGCAGCGCAGCGCGTCCATTGCCATCTCGACCTTGCTGTCGAGGTCCCAGAGGTTCTTGGCGTCGATGATGTCCTGGATCTTGGTGGCCTTCTCGGCGTTCTCGTCCGAGTAGTCCATCATCAGCGCGTTGTATTCGTCGATCAGCGCCTTGTCCTTGGCGACGCCCAGCATGACGTTGCCGAACACGTCGAGGCTCGCGTCGAGCTGCGGCTCCTGCGGCAGGTAGCCGACGGTGGCGCCCTTGGCGAGCCAGGCCTCGCCGGTGAATTCCTTGTCGAGCCCGGCCATGATCTTCAGGAGCGTCGACTTGCCCGAGCCGTTGGGGCCGAGCACGCCGATCTTGGCGTCCGGGTAGAACTGCAAGTTGATGTTGTCGAGAACCTTCTTACCGCCACCGTAAGACTTGGTGGTGCCGTGCATGTAGTAGATGAACTCGCGCGCCATGGCGTGTCGACCTTCCGGTGGGCGGGTTTGCGTTTGGCCGGTGTTCTAGAGCATCCGCCGCCGGAAGGGAAAGCAAAAATGCGGACGGCAGCCGCCTCGCCGGAGCGATACGAATTCATGCCGCAAGAACACAATCGATCTCAATTCAGCCAAGATTTGGCCCGCCCGGCCGGGGCAATTCAGAATAAAATACCTTACGCGGTAAAATTAAAGGTTGACTATCTGGCCCAAAATCTCTATCCGATAGCTCATCGATATTTTCTTGCCGAGCTTTGGTTACGACGCGTCTGGCACCGCGTTTTGAGCGAATCCTCCCTTTAAAGCATCGTTAACACCATCCGCGGCGCTTCTGTGCCGCGATCTTCAGTCATGCTAGGGAAGGGTTCATCATGACCACTGGCACAGTTAAATGGTTCAATTCCACCAAGGGTTTCGGTTTCATTCAGCCTGACAACGGCGGTCCGGACGCCTTCGTCCACATCTCGGCGGTCGAACGCGCCGGCATGCGCGAAATCGTCGAAGGCCAGAAGCTCAGCTACGACATGGAGACCGACAAGAGGTCGGGCAAGATGTCGGCCAGCAACCTGCAGCCGGCCTGATCGGGATCGGCTCTCCCTTGACCACGGATGTACTGGCATTGCCGAGAGCATGAAACCAAACGAGGTCAGGCAGCCTGCCTGGCCTTTTTTATTGCCGCACCACCCCACGAGGATTCCCATGGCCGAGCAATACAGCAAGCCGCGTCAACAGGCCGAGATCGCTTTCGGCAAGACGCAATCGCAGTTCTTTGCGCGCGGGCGCGCCTTCGAGGAACTCGATTCGATCACCGCGGCCCGCAACGAGAAGACCCTGCGGCTGCGCGAGGTGCGTCTTGCCAAGGAGCTGCAGGACAGCATCGCCCCGGCGGCCAAGCCTGCGCCGAAACGAGCCGGCAGATCCTGACCGCCGAGCAACACCCGAACAGGACCAGAGATTTGAGAGCCATCAAGAACAAAGACCTCAACGACCGTCGCAGCACCGCGAACGACGCCAAAGCGGCCCAGCTTCAGGCCTATCGCGCCGCCATCGCGGCCGCCGCGCCGACACGTGAAGCCAGGCAGGCGGAGCGCTTGGCGATCGCCGAGGCGCGGGACGAGCGCCGCGCCGAGCGCGAGCGGGTAAAGCTCGAGGAACAGAACCGCATCGCCGCCGAAGCGGCAGAGCGCGAAGCCGCCATCGCAGCGGCCGCCCGAGCCGAAACCGAAGCGCGCGAACTGGCCAACAAGAATCGCATAGCCCGCGTCCTCGAGGACGAAGCGGCGCGCAAGGCCGAGCGCGACCGGCGCTACGCCAACCGCAAAGCCCGCCGGGCCTGAAGCATCCGCCCGAAAAGTTGCAGACTTTTCGGACCGAGCGGATGCGCGAAAGCAAGAGTTCCAGCATCCGCCCGAAAAGTTGTGAGGCTTTTCGGACGGGCGGATGCGTAGGCGTGCGCGGCCGATCGGCAGGAAAGCGCCGCTAGTTCTGCGCCACCTTGGCCGTGAAGGTGGCGACGCTCTCCTTCAGCACGCCGGCCTGCTCGACCAGTTCCTGGGAAATCGCCGACACGTGGCGGGCCGAGCCGGTGGTCTTCTCGCTCTCGCCCACCACCTCGCCGATGGCGACGGCGATTTCCTCGGCCGATCGCGACACGCCCATCGCCGAGCCGGCGATATCGGCAGTGGCCGACGACTGCTGCTCGACGGCGGCGGCGATGGCCGTGCCGATGCGCGCCACCTCCTCGATGGTGTCGGTGATGCCGGAAATGTCGGCCACCGACTGCTGCGTCGCCTGCTGGATGGCGGCGATCTGGCCGGTGATCTCCTCGGTGGCCCGCGCCGTCTGCGCGGCGAGCGACTTCACCTCGCTCGCCACCACCGCGAAGCCCCTGCCGGCCTCGCCGGCCCGCGCCGCCTCGATGGTGGCGTTGAGCGCCAGGAGGTTGGTCTGGGCGGCGATGGAGGAGATCAGCTCCACCACCGAGCCGATCTTGTCGACGGCGTCGGCGAGGCCCTTCACCGAGGCGGCGGTGCGGCGGGCGCCGTCCACCGCCTTGGAGGACACCGACAGCGACGCCTCGGCCTGGCGGCCGATCTCGCCGATCGAGGCATGCAACTCCTCGGTGGCGGCGGCGGTGGTGGCGATGCCGTTGCCGGTCGCCTCCTGAGAATCGCGGATGCTGTCGCAGCGGCCGGCCACCGAGGCGGCCTGCGTCTCGAGCGCGCCGGAGTTGGCGCCGAGGTCGGCCGTCATCCTGCCCAGCGTGCCGAGCATGGCGTTGATCGAGGCGTCGAAGTCGCAGATCGCCGCCTGCACGCGGTCCTGCCGGTCGCGGATCTGCTGGATCAGCGTCTCGCCGTAGACGGAAACGGCGATGTCCATGTCGAGCAGCACCGCCTTGGTGACGGTGGCGATCATGCGCGCTGCCCGGGCGCCGGACAGCCGGGCCTGCCGGCCCATGATCACCGACACCTGCTGCAACACGTCGTTGTAGCCGGCGATATACCAGTGCGGCTCCAGCCCGATGCGGACATGGGCGAGGCCGACGCGGTGCACGCTCTGGAAATAATCGGCATCGAAGCGGGCCGAGAACAGCCGCTTCCAGTGCTCGTATTGCGCCTTCTTGAGATGGTCGATGCGGCCTTCCACCAGCGCCGCCAGCTTGGGCTCCTGCTTCCAGCGCTTGTAGAACACGTCGAGGATGTCGCCCATCCGCCGGTCGAGAATGCCCCAAGCGGCGCGAATGTCGGCGCAGGCCGCCTCGTCGATGCCGTAGGCCTTCGTATGGCCCTGAAAGTCGTCCCACGCCGCCATTCTTGAGCTCCGTTGCCGAGGCCGGAATCCGTCACGCGAATTCGCCTGAACGCAACTATAGGTGGATTAGGATTGACAAATTCTAAATTCCGGAGAAATCAATTCAGAAAGCCGAATGCAAGGCCGGCCTCCGGTCACAAGCCCGAGATATCCGCCGCGCCCACCCGCGCGATCGCGCTTCTCTCTCGGGGAGACCTATATTCGCCGCTCGCCCCATCCTGCCCGAGGTCCCCGCCTGCGCGGGGATGACAACTTGATGGATACCCGCGCAAGCCGCTACAGCGCTGTTTCCTATATAAGACTGTCATCCTCCGCGAAGGCGGAGGACCTCGGGCAGAACGGAGCGCAACGCGGTTATCGGGCGCGCCCGCTGGCATTCCGCCGGCAAAGCCGCTACGGTCCCTCATCCCGCAACACCGCCCCCCCTCCAGCAACAAGCGACACGCGGACATGGCAAGGCTCGCCGCCATCCTCTACCCGCCCGGCACGGACATCGACGCGCTGCTTGGCAGCGTCGCGCGGCCCCTCGCCGCTGCCGGCGCACGGGTCGGCGGCGTCGTGCAGGCGCGCGACGCCGAGGGCTGCCAGGGCATGGCGGTGGTCGATCTCCGGGACGGCCATGCTAGGTCGATCGCCCAAAACCTCGGGCCGCTCTCCACCTCCTGCAAGCTCGACACCGCGGCGATGGCCGATATCGCCGGCGACCTCGAACGGCAGATCGACGCCGGCCTCGACCTGCTGATCCTGAGCCGCTTCGGCAAGACCGAGATCGAAGGCAACGGCTTCCGCTCGCTGTTCGGCCGGGCGCTGCTCTCCGGCACGCCGCTCCTGACCGGCGTCCGCGCCGAGAACGCCGCCGCCTGGGCGGCCTTCCACGGCGGCCTCGGCACCGACCTGCCGCCCGACGAGGCGCAAGTCCTCGTTTGGGCAAGCGGCGCGGTGCGCTGAGCCAGCCTCTTCGCCACGTTTGGCGTCGTTGCCAACCGTAACAGCCGGACTCCTCCCAAGAGCCACTCGATATCCTAGGTATTGGCAACATGTTGTCAATCCAGGCATCGCGTTATAATTGACATCATATTGACAATATAGCTGTCGCAAGTCATTGAGACACCTTACTGTCAAGAAGGACCAACCGCCGGCGGCAACCCCGGTGCGACGAAGGAAACGACATGCGTCTTGAAAACAGCGTGGCCCTGGTAACCGGCGCCAGCCGTGGCATCGGTGCCTCGGTCGGCCGGATGCTCGCCGGCTACGGCGCGGCGGTCGGCGTCAACTATTTCAGCAACCGAGACGCGGCCGAGGCCGTCGTCGCGGACATCGCCGCCACCGGTGGCCGGGCCATCGCCGTGCAGGGCGACAGCCGCGATCCGGATGCCATGACCGCCGCGGCACGCGAGGTGGAAAGCGCCCTCGGCCCGATCGACATCCTGGTGATCAACGCCGCCATGGCCTTTCCGACCAGACCCTTCCTGGACATCGGCTGGGCCGATTTCGAGGCCAAGGTGACCGGCGAGGTCGCCTCGGCCTTTCATGTCTGCAAGGCGGTGGCGCCGGGCATGGCGGCGCGCCGGCACGGCTCGATCATCGCCATCAGCAGCACCCTGTCGCGTCAGCCGGCGCCCGGCTACAGCGCGCATACTACCGCGAAATCCGGCCTCGACGGCTTCGTCAAGTCGCTGGCGCTCGAACTCGGCCCACATGGCGTTCGCGCCAATATCGTCGCACCGGGAATAACCGACACCGACGCCACGGCGCACATTCCGGGCGACGTCAAGGCGGCGATGGCCGAGCACATCCCGCTGCGCCGGCGCGGCACGCCGGACGACATCGCGCGGGTGGTCGCCTTCCTGGCGTCCGACGCCTCGGGATACCTGACGGGCGCCTACTTGCCGGCCAACGGCGGCAACCTGATGCTCTGAGGCGCCGCCGGCTTCGGACCTTTTCAGCCGTCGGCGTCCGCCTTTTGCGCGGCCGCCTCCAGCTTGCGGCGAAGCCGCAGGATGACCTCGTGCACGGTGGCGATATCCTCGACGCTCAGGCCCTCGGCGAGCTCGTTCACCCAGGGCGTCTGGAGGGTCATGGCATCCTGCATGGCGGCGCGCCCCTTGTCGGTCAGCGCCACCAGATGGGCGCGCTTGTGGTGGGGATTGGGCTCGAAGGTCACCAGTCCGTCCCGTTCGAGGTCGTTGACGATCCGCTGCACGTTCTGGCGGCTGGCGCCGATATCGCGCGCCAGCCAAGCCACCGGCCGCGGCTGCTGCCCGGCGACGATGGTGCCGAGAACCTGCCACCGCGCGCTCGTCAGCCCGAGCCCGGCGACCAGCCGGTCGCCCGAGGCGAGCAACAGGCTGTTGAGCTTGAAGGAATCCAGCATCAGGCTGGAAAGGCGGGCGCCCGCCGGGGTGTGGCCGTCAACGGTCATTGTAAAATCCCAGCCATTTTGACATCATGTTGCCAATATGACCGAAAGGCCGGATCGGCGCAACGGGCCACACGTCCTCCGGCGCCCCCTCCTTTCCTGGGGTCAGCGGCACAACGACGCCATCATATTGGCATCATACGATCTAATTGACAGTATATTACCAAATTGGTATTAAGTTGGCCGTCAACACTTCACCCGGGAGCGCTCCATGCTCAAGCGCCTGCATCCGGTGGCCGGCGGCATCGCCCTTGCGACGATTTCCGTCTTCTGGCTGTCGACCCTGTTGAGCGAGGCCTTCTCGCCGCCGGCGACAGTCACCGCGGTCAAGACGTCGATCCCCTGGGGATTTCTGCTGCTCATCCCGGCGCTGATCGCCGCCGGCGCCAGCGGCTTCAGGCTTTCCAGGGGCAACCGCCGCGGCGTGGTCGGCGCCAAGGCCCGGCGAATGCCGTTCATCGCCGCCAACGGCGTCGTCATTCTCGTTCCCGCGGCGATCTATCTGGCCGTCAAGGCGGCGGCCGGCGAATTCGATACCGGCTTCTACATCGTCCAGGCCGTGGAACTGATCGCCGGCCTGATCAATATCGCGCTGCTCGCGCTGAGCTTCCGCGATGGTCTGCGCCTCACCGGTCGGCTCAGAAAACGGCGAGCCTGATGCCAGGTTAAGGTCAGGCCGCGGCGCCCGCCGAATAGTCCATGCGTTCGAGATCGTCGATCAGGCCGGGGCCGACCGGCGTCCAGCCGAGCCGCTGGCGGGTCAGCGCGCTGGAAGCCGGCAGATCGAAACCGGCGAACAGCGCGAACCAGCCGAAATGCGTCTGGACTTCCTCGGCCGATACGGATTTGACCGGCAGGCCGAGCCCGGCGCCGACCACCTCGGCGATCCGGCGCATCGGGACACCCTCTTCCGCCACCGCATTGTAGCGCTCGCCGCGCCGCCCCTTGTCGAGGGCGAGAGCGTAGAGCTTGGCAACGTCGCCGACATGCGCCGCCGAATAGCGATTGCCGCCATCGCCGACATAGGCGACGGCGCCCTTTTCCCGGCAAATGGCGATATACGGGCTGATGAGCCCCTGTTTGGCGGTGTCGTGGACCTGCGGCAGACGCACGACGCGCACATCGACGCCAGCCTCCTGCGCCGCATTGCCGGCTTCCTCGGAGGCGATGCGCGGATTGCGGTGCTTGACGTTGAACACCGTCTCGACGGCCGGGCCACCCTCCTGTTCGCCCATGCCGACGCCCGAAGTGATGATCAGCGGCCGGTCCGATCCCTTAAGGACGTCTGCCAGCGCGCCGATCACCCGCCGATCCTTCTCGCAATTCTCGACGAACCGGCTGAAGTCGTGGTCGAAGGCGGTATGGATCACCGCGTCGGCCCCGGCGGCACCGGCCCGGATGCTTTCCAGATCTTCGAGGGCCGCATGGTGGACGGCCACCCCGGCCTCCTTCAGGGCCTCGGCGCCCTTGTCGGAGCGCGTCATGCCCAGCACATCGTGCCCGGCCGCCAGAAGCTCGGCAATGACGTGGGAGCCGATGAACCCGGTGGCACCGGTCAGAAAGACACGCATGGCAAATCTCCACTGTTGATGCGGACATCCTAGCCGGCACTTTCGGTGCGAAAAGCCGTGACCTTATCAGGGTATGGAACCTAACAGGATAAGGCGGCCGCAGCGCCCGATCAGTTCATCCGGCGCGGCGGTTTTGGCGAGGGAGAGGCCGGCTTCCTGTTCTCCGCAACCTTCAGACAACTGAAAAAGCTGCGAAATCCCTTGCCAAAGCCACTCAGGTCATAGTGGCCGGCACTGGCACCATCGGAAGTTACGTACAGCGTCTTGCTTCCCGCAATACTATTCAATGCTTTATCATCGAACAGTCCGATCGCCACCGACCCCGAATGATCGCCACCTTCGAATCCATTTCCTACTTCGGACAATATTATGCCACCCTCATTTTTTATTTCATAATTGTAATGAGCCTTCTCGGGAACCCAATTCTTGTACCTGAACATAATGGCATATTTCTTTACGCTATTGGGGCGAAATGAGCCGATCACAATACCTCTGGAATCAAACGAAAGAGCCAGCATGCATGTTCTCATCTTGGCATCGATGGCGACGTCCCAACCGTCACCATGCGCGTAGAATTTCACCGGAGGAGCGCTCTCCCGGCTCTCCGCACTGGAATGACCGCCAACCACGCCCAAAAGCATGACGGAGAGCAGAACGCAGCTCCGCAACAATATCGCCGGCATAGCCAAATACTCCACATGGGAATCTGGCGTGGATTGAAGGCGAGGCAACCGGAGGGCGCAATTGTAGCCCTACTTATCCGGGCAAAAATCGACGCCTGCCACAGTCGACCAGGCAGCATCAGCTCCGTCCCCCGCATGGCTCCCCGGCGCCGCGATCGTTTCATCGGCGCCCGCGGTGTGGTATCGGCCACCGACAGCCCAGGGAACTCTCCGCCATGACGCTTCTTCCTCCGACCTACGACATCGCCAGATCCTACGAAGAGAACCTGAGCGCCGGGCCGGTCTACGCGGGCGCCATTCCGCCCGCGCCGGCCTCGCGAAAGACCTGGTCCTTCCTCGGCTTCGAGCTCTCCAGCCCGATCGGCGTGCCGGCCGGCCCGCTGCTGAACGCCGCCTATGTGGACCTTTACGCGCAGCTCGGCTGGGACGTGCCGGTCTACAAGACGGTGCGCAGCGTCGCCCGCGCCTCCCACCCCGTGCCGAACTGCCTGTTCATTTCCACCGACACGCTGTCGGAGGCGGACGCCCATTCGGTCCGCGCGGTCGCTCCCGCTCCCCAGTCGGTGGCCGGCCTCACCATCACCAACTCGTTCGGCATGCCCAGCATGGCGCCCGACGACTGGCAGGCCGACATCCGCCGCGCCTCCGAGGCGCTGCGGCCCGGCCAGCTTCTGGTGGTCAGCGTCGTCGGCACTCCCGGCGCCGACGGGCGTGGTCTTGAGGATGACTTCGCCCACACGGCGGCGCTGGCCAAGGCGGCGGGCGCCCGCGTCATCGAGGCCAACTTCTCCTGCCCCAACGTCGCCAGCGCCGAAGGCGAATTGTTCCGCGATGCGCGGACCTCCGCCTCCATCGTCAGGAAAATCAAGCAGCGGATCGGCGACACGCCGCTGATCATCAAGATCGGCGCATTGCCGGAAGAACACCTCGCCGCCGTGGTCGAGGCCTGCCTTCCCTTCCTGGATGGCGTCGCGGCGATCAACACCGTCCCGCTCTCCATCGTCGACGCCGAGGGCAATCAGGCGCTTCCCGGCACCGGCCGCCTGAAAAGCGGCGTCTGCGGCGCCGCCATCTCGGAAGTCGCGACCGAGATGACCGCGCGCCTCCTGCGTATCCGCGATCGCCTGAACGCAAAATTCGCCGTCGTCAGCGTCGGCGGCGTGATGTCGGAGCGCGACATCGACGGCCGCCTCGCCATGGGCGCCGATCTGGTCATGTCGGCCACCGCCGCCATGTGGGATCCCCTCCTCGCCCATCGCTGGAAGGATAGCCATGGGTAAGGCGCGGTCTTGTTTCAAAGACTGAGAATCACATTTCAGTCCGAATGAACAGAATTCCAGTCCCTATCCGCCAGTTACTTGAACGAATTAGATAAGCGTTTTTGCTTTTACCTTGGACTTGATCTCCCGAAATCGGGAAATAGAATGGCCTCTCCATTTTGCGTGGGAGGAAAACATGGTGAAATTTGCTGTCCGTCTCATGGGCGGAGCGGGATTTGCATGTCTTGCGTTGACCGGTTCCGCCCTGGCGGAGGGGTCTGTCAGCGCCAGGTCGCCGGCTCCCGAGTGCACGGCAGACGTTCATTATGACCAAAATGGCAAGTCGTGGCCCGGCTATTATGCCGAGGATGCCGATGGGCGGCACTGCGTTCCGTTCACGGCGACCCATAAGCTCGCGCCCGATGGCTACAAGGGCGACTACTACGTCGATGAGTTCACCGACGCCAAGGTCCGCGCCGCCTGGGCCGACTGCCTCAAGCAGGGTCCGGCCTGCTCCGATCCCGTCCGCGAACGGGTCAAGACCTTTATCCGGCCACCTTTCGCGGCGACGGGAACGGTGAATCCCTTTGGCAAGATCGATCCCGATGGAGATGTTGATCTCGACGATATCCGCCGTCCGAAATTCTTCGGGCAAGCGCCCCATGCGGAAAAGATCGCCGAGGTGGATAGCCGGACCTGGATCGTGGAGGTCGAAGTTCCGTCGGAGCGCTACGAGCACGACGCGCTGAACGTGGCCCCATCGAAGACCTGGAAGGTGCGTGGCTGGTACATCGAGGGCAAGGGCGTCGAGAACGGCCAGGGCGATGTCGTCCGTCCGCTCGTCGTCATGGTTGGCGGCCGGTCCATCGAGACCACGGCGATCCACGACCCGAAAGACGAGAGGGTCTGGGTCTACAATGCCGAGAAAGGCACCTACGACACCGCCAAGTTCCCCGGCAGCACCGAGGTCTGGGGGTCGCTGCAGTGGCGCGAATACCTGCGCAAGCTCAACGAAGCCGGGTTTGACGTTCTGACCCTGGACAAGCGGGCGCACGGCATCTCCGGCGGGCTCGACACCAGCAACACGGTCGAGCAGGCACGCGACATCTTCCGCGCCGTCGATGCCTTCGAAACCGGCAAGGGCCTGCGCATCGCCGGCTCCGATGGAACCGTGCTCACCGGCGACGCGGCCGCGGGAAAGCTGCTCGCCGGACAGAAGGCCAGGGACGTCCAACTGCTGATCGGCGGCGCCTCGCAAGGCTCGCTCGTCACCAGCCACGCCATGTACCTGAATTTCGTGTGCGACAGGGCCTTCGAGGAGGCGAACGAGGCCTGCGGAGCGCCGCTCGGCTACAACGTCAAGGCCGGGATCGCGCTCGCCGAGTTCGTCCATGCCGTCGGCTACACGCCGCGCGTGCTGATCGAAGGGCTGCTGCGCAGCGAATATCACGTTCCCTACATTCCGACGGGCGAGATCCTCGGCAGCGTTCCCGAATGGCCGGCGGTGTTCCTGGGCCGTGGTCTCTGGGATATGGCCGGCGGCCTCGAAGGCGCCCTGGACGTCTACGATCGCGGCACCGGATTGAAGGAGATCGCCGTCGTGCGCGGGCCGCACGCCGAAGGCGCGGCCGGCCCGGAGAATGTCGCCCACCTGCAGGACCGCATCGTCGCCTTCTCGAAGGCCGTGATCCACGGCGACGGCGAAGTGCCCGGCGCGGCCAAATTCTCCAACCTCAGGGAACTCGTCCTCTCCGCGCCGCCCGTCTGGGAGGAGTCGATGAAGCCTGCCGGGAACTGACGGCATCGACATATGGCTTCGCCGCTCGCCCCCCCTCACTCGGTGGCGAGCGGCAGTCCGTCCGGGCCGAGCAGCTTGAGCCTTGGAGGCATGGCTGCGCAGGCGGCGCGAATCCGGTCGCTTCCGCAAGCCGACCGCTATTATTGCCATGCCGCCGGACGATACGCCTCGACCGCCGAGGGACCAAACGATCCCTTCAGCCGTGGACAAGGTTTCGCGAGATTTCCGCCGCGACGGCACAAATACGCTTTGCAAGCTCGGGAAAGTCTTCCGGTGAGACCTGCAATACTGTTCCCACCGCGCTGATCGCCGCCACCACGTTGCCTTGCCGGTCGAACACCGGCGCCGAGACGCAGCGGACGTTGAGCATGTCCTCTTCGTCATCAGTGGCCCAACCGCGGGCGCGTACGCCAACGAGATGTTGGCGCAGGGCGTCGGCGTCGGGCAAAGACTTTGGCGTCCGCGCTACCCATTCGATCTGGGAGATCAGCCGCTCGCGCACCGTCTCCGGTTGCCATGCCAGCAGCACCTTGCCCAACGAGGAGCGATAAAGCGACAGGCGCTTGCCGACCCAGGTGTTGATCTTGATGTCCTGCTCGGCCTCGACCTTGGCGAGATAGATAGGGGCATCGCCCTCCAACACGCCGAGATGGCAAGTCATGGTGACTTCCATTGAGAGCGCCTTGAGACAGGGTAGAGCGATGCGCTCGATCGTCCGCTGATCAGCGGCGATCGTCCCTAGTTCGCACAGCTTCAAGCCGAGCAGATAGCCGCCGTCCGACGTAGGCTGCAGGGCACCGATGTCGCGTAGCGTTGAAATCAACTGGTGAACGGTGCTTTTGGGCAACCCCAGCGTCTTCTGGATCGCTGTGAAGCCGATTCCCGCCTCGCGCGCCACTAGGTCGAGGATGGCGAAGGCCTTGGGAAGCGCCGGCACCATGGGCCGGGATCCCGGCTCGCCCACCGGATCGTCTTCGTTCTGCATCGTCTTCGCCATTGCCGACCTTCTTTGCCGGTGCCGGTGGTCGCCGATCAGCACACCTCACGGAGACGCCGATCGCCGCGCCACCTCCACCCGGAGCGCCGTCCTGTCCTAGCCGGAAATGCAGAGGCTTGCCAAGGGCTGCCGGATCGTACCGGCCGGCACCGCTGCCGCTCTGACGGCCAGCCTAAGCGTTCATGCTGACCGCCCGGCAGCCGCTTCCTTCTTGCCGGACCAGGTGGGCGGTGGTAACTGTTCTATATACAGATCGTCGTTCTTTATATAGAACCATCGACCCGGCAGGAGATCATGCAGTCCTTCAAGCTCAAAGGCGTCATTCCACCCGTCCCCACCATCGTCGACCAGACCGGCGCTTTTGATCCCAAAGGCATGGCCGCGCTTCTGGAACGCGAAGTCGCCGCCGGCATCCACGGTCTCCTGATTCTCGGCAGCGGCGGCGAGTTCTGCCACATGAACACGGCGATGCGAAAGGAAGTGGCGGAATTCTGCGTGCGGCAGGTGGCCGGCCGCATACCGGTCCTCATCGGCATCGGAGCATCGGCCACCGCCGAGGTGATCGAGCTCGGCCGGCACGCCCAGTCCTGCGGCGCCGATGCCGTGCTCGTCGTCAACCCCTACTATGCCACCCTCAGCCAACGGGCCTTGATTCAGCACTACAAGACGGTCGCCGCCGCCGTCGACCTGCCGATCCTGCTCTACAATTTCCCCGCCCTCACCGGGCAGGAGCTGACGGTCGACCTCGTGCAAGAGCTGGCGCTTGCCTGCCCGAACATCGTCGGCATCAAGGACACCGTCGACACCATGAGCCACACCCGGGCGCTCGTCACCGAGGTCAAGGGCGCGCGGCCTGATTTCCTGGTTTTCTCTGGCTTCGACGAATACATGCTCGACACGCTGCTGATCGGTGGCGACGGCGGCATTCCCGCCACCGCCAATTTCGCCCCCGAGGTCACGCTCGGCATCTACGATGCCATCGAAGCCGGCGATTTCACCAAGATGCGTGCCCATGCCCGCCGACTGGCTCGGCTGATGCCGATCTACGGGCTTGACCAGCCGTTTTTCGGCCTGGTCAAGGAGGCCATCCGCCTCACCGGGTCCGATCTTTCGATGGCCGTCCTGGCGCCGTCGCTACCGCCGTCGGCGGAAAACAAGCATCGCCTCGTCACCGTATTGCGCGGTGCCGGTGTCCTGCCATCCGCATGACTTCCCGTTGATCGCCGGCCGTCGGAGGCGGTCGGCGTGCCTTTCAAGCTAAAAGGAGAGGAAAATGGTGTCACTTCCAAATATCAAGGCCGTCCGTGCCTTCTTCATGGGCGGCGCGACCGCCGACAAGGGCAAGGGCAAGGGCAAGGGAGGCGCCGACTATCACGACCAGGGCAGCAAGCACTGGATCGACGACCACATCGCCACGCCGATGAGCAAGTACAAGGCTTACGAGCAGTCGCGCCAGTCCTTCGGTATCAATGTGCTCGGCACGCTCGTCGTCGAAGTCGAGGCCGACAACGGCGTCAAGGGCTTCGCCGTATCGACCGGCGGGGAGATGGGCTGCTTCATCGTCGAGAAGCATCTCAACCGCTTCATCGAGGGCAAGTCGGTTTCCGACATCAAGCTGATCCATGACCAGATGATCGGCGGCACCATGTATTACGCCGGCTCCGGCGGGCTGGTCATGAACACCATCTCCTGCGTCGATCTCGCGCTGTGGGATCTGTTCGGCAAGGTGGTCGGCCTGCCGGTCTACCGTCTGCTCGGCGGCGCCGTCCGCGACGAGTTGCAGTTCTACGCCACCGGCGCCCGTCCCGATCTCGCCAAGGGCTTCGGCTTCATTGGCGGCAAGATGCCGACCCATTGGGGGCCGCACGACGGCGACGCCGGCATCCGCAAGGACGCGGCCATGGTCGCGGACATGCGCGAGAAATGCGGCCCGGACTTCTGGCTGATGCTCGACTGCTGGATGAGCCAGGACGTCAACTACGCCACCAAGCTCGCCCACGCCTGCGCACCCTATAATCTCAAGTGGATCGAGGAGTGCCTGCCGCCGCAGCAGTATGCCGGCTATGCCGAGCTCAAGCGTAGCGTGCCGCCGGGCATGCTGGTCACCACCGGTGAACATCACGGCACGCTGCAGTCGTTTCAGACGCTATCGGAGACCGGCGTCGACATCATGCAGCCGGACGTCGGCTGGTGCGGCGGCCTAACCACGCTGGTCGAGATTGCCGCCATCGCCAAGGCGCGCGGCCAGTTGGTCGTGCCGCACGGCTCATCGGTCTATTCGCACCATGCGGTGATTACTTTCACCAACAGCCCCTTCAGTGAATTCCTGATGACCAGCCCGGACTGCGCGACGCTGCGCCCGCAGTTCGATCCGATCCTCGTTGGCGAGCCGGTGCCCGAAGGTGGGCGCATCCACAAGTCCGTGCTCGACAAGCCCGGCTTCGGCGTCGAGCTGAATCCGGCCTGCGAAATGAAGCGGCCCTACACCCACTGACCGAAACGGCCGCCGAGGAGAGGGATCGGCGGCCCCCTTCCACGCTCCTCATCAAGAGACAAAACCTTTTCGGGAGGACTATCTTGACATCGACATCCGAACGCCTCGATGGCGTCGTCGCCAAGACGCGCTGGCGGCTTATCCCGTTCATGCTGGCCCTGTATATTCTCGCATTCCTCGACCGCTCGAACATTGGCTTCGCCAAGCAGGCCTATCAGCTTGACACCGGCCTTTCCAACGAGGCCTTCGCCCTTGGCGCCGGCATCTTCTTCGTCGCCTATGCCTTCCTCGGGACTCCCGCCAATCTGATGATGAGGAAGATCGGCGCCCGCCGCTGGATCGGCTTCACCACGTTGGTCTGGGGCGCGCTGTCGGCGGCCATGGCCTTCGCCGATACCGAGTGGAAATTCCTGGTTGTCCGCACCCTTCTTGGTGCGGCGGAGGCCGGCTTCTTCCCCGGCATGATCTACCTCACCTCGCAGTGGTTTCCCTCGCAGGTACGAGCGTCGATCATGGGGTTGTTCTACATGGGGGCGCCGCTCGCGCTGACGCTGGGCTCGCCGCTTTCCGGCGCACTCCTCGAGATGCACGGCTTCGCCGGCTTCCCCGGCTGGTTCTGGATGTTCCTGATCGAGGGTGCCCTTGCCGTCGCCGCGGGCGTCTACACCTTCGCCTATCTCGACGACCGGCCACAGGAGGCCCGCTTTCTCAGCGCCGAAGAGCGGGCGATTCTGGTCGCCGAACTAGCCAGGGAGGATACCCGCAAAACCGCGTCGCGACTTATCGATGGCCTCAAGGACCTGCGCGTCTGGCATCTGTCGATCATTTACATGATCATTCAGATTGCCGTCTACGGCCTCATCTTCTTCTTGCCCACGCAGGTGGCGGCGTTGATCGGCACGACAGTCGGCTTCAAGGCCTCGCTGGTAGCGGCGATTCCCTGGGTGGTCGCTCTTTTCGGCACCTATTACATTCCCCGCTACTCGGACAAGACGGGCGAGCGCCGGCTGATCGCCGCCGCCACTCTGGCCGCCGCCGGCCTCGGCATCGGCGTTTCGGCCATCTCCGGTCCGACGGTGGCGATCGCCGCCCTCTGCGTGGCCGCCGCCGGCTTCATCGCCGTGCAGCCGGTGTTCTGGACCATGCCCACGGGCATTCTGTCGGGAACGGCGTTGGCCGCCGGCATCGGCTTCGTCAACATGTTCGGCGCCTTCGGTGGCTTCTTCGCTCCCATCATCCGGGTTAAGGCCGAGGCGGTATTCGCCAATCAGTCGGCCGGCCTGCTGACGCTGGCGGCAATCGCTCTCGTTGGCGCGCTCGCCATCTTGATGCTGAACCATCGCAAGGCTTCGCAGCCGCTGGCGGCCTCGGAAACCAGCCACTGACCGGATAGCCTCAAATACCGGCTCCCCCGAAGCGACCATTCGGGGGAGCCATTTCATTTTTCAGTACGGACCACAGATTGCACCGTCCATCCGGGCGATTTTGCCGGATCAGGAAATGTCCGGCGGGAACCTTTACCCCTCACTCGGCGGCGAGCGGCAGTCCGTCCGGGCCGAGCAGCTTGGGCCTCGGCCCGGCCGGCTCCGACGACGGGACGAGATGCGGTCGCGCCGGCCCCGGCGGCTCGCCGTGCGCCTCGTCCTCGTCGGAGGCGTTGGGGTCGGCGAGCTTGCCGAACAGCCAGGCGACGGCGCGGTTGAGGCGGTTGATCATCAGGTAGAACGACGGGATGAACACCAGCGACAGCACCGTCGACACCAGAAGGCCGCCGATCACCGCGATGGCCATCGGCGCCATGAACTCGGCGCCCTGGCCGGTGCCGCGCGCCGCCGGATACATGCCGGCCACCATGGCGATGGTGGTCATGATGATCGGCCGGGCCCGCTTGCGGCCGGCGTCGATGATCGCCTCGGTCTCGGCAAGGCCGTGCTTCTGCCGCTCGACGGCGAAATCCACCAGCATGATGGCGTTCTTCGTCACGATGCCCATCAGCATCAGGATGCCGATGATCACCGGCATCGACACCGCGTAGCCGGTCGCCATCAGCGCCACCACCACGCCGCCGACGGAGAGCGGGATGGAGCCGAGGATGGTGATCGGCTGGAACACGCTGTTGAACAGCAGGATCAGCACGATGAACACGATGGTGAGGCCGGAGATCATCGCCACGGCGAAGGCCTCGAAGATCTCGCCCTGGATCTCGGCGTCGCCGGTGTTCTGGATGGAGACGCCGGCCGGGAAGCCCTTCACCGCCGGCAGGGCGGCGATCCTGTCGAGCCCCTGGCCGGAGGTGAAGCCCGGCATCATGTCGGTGCCCACCTTGACGAGGCGCGACCGGTCGTAGCGGTCGATGGTCGACGGCCCCTGGCCGAAACCGATGTCGGCGACGGCGGCGAGCGGCACCGCCGTGCCCGAGGCCGTCGGGATCTTCAGGGCGGCCAGCGTCTCGATGTTGCCGCGCGCCGCGGTGTCGAGCTGCACCCGCACCGGGATCTGCCGGTCGCCGTCGGTGAACTTGGCGAGGTTGGCGTCGACGTCGCCGACGGTGGCGACGCGCAGGGTCTGCGACAGCGCATCGGTCGACACGCCGAGGTCGGAGGCGATGTCGGGCCGCGGCGTCACCCGGATCTCCGGCCGGGCGAACGACGACAGCGCCGACGGGTTGGAGAACATCGGATCGGCGCGCATGTCGTTTTCCAGCGACGCCGCCGCCCTGGCCACGGCGTCGCCGTCCTTGCCGAGCACGCCGACGGTGGCCTGGCGGTCGCCGCGCTCGTTGACGAAGAAGAAGCGGATGTCGGGCACGCCGCGCAGCACCTCCTCAACCTTGTACTCCATCTCCTTCTGCGTCAGCGACCGGTCGGCGCGCGGCACCAGGTTGACGATGACGGCGGCGCGGCGCGTCTCCAGCGTGCCGGTCGGCGAGGTGCCGCCCATCACGAACACGCTTTTCACCTCGGCAAAGGCGTGCAGCCGGTCGCTGATGCCGTCGGTGACGCCTTGCGTGTCGTCGAGCGTCGAGCCCGGCGGCAGCTCGATGGAGGTGACGATGCGCGACTGGTCGCCCGGCTCGAACAGCTCGGTCGGCAGCTTGGCGGCGTGGCCCATGGCGAACACGAAGGTGGCAAGGCAGAGAACGATGGTCACCACCGGCATCACCGGCAGGCTCAGCACATGGCCGCGCAGCCGCACCTTCGGCGACCACAAGGTCACCTTGAGGAAGGCGGCATAGGCGCGCACGAACGGGCCGCCCTCGTGCTCTTCCGGGTGCGGCCGGGTGAGCCAGGCCGAGAAGACGGCGAGGAACACCACGCCGACCGCCACCCACAGCGCCGTCATCTCGCCGCCGGAGCGGGTCAGGAAGTCCACCGTGGCGTCGACGCCCTCGAAGATGCCGGACCGCTCGCCGAGCGGCCCGTGGTCCTTCAGCCAGTTGATGCCGAGATAGGCGCCGACGCCGAGCGGCACGAACCAGATCAGCCGGCGCAGCGCCGTGCGCACGAAGCCGCGATAGACCGGCCGGCCGTCCTCGCCGTCGCCGGTATAGGGCGTCTTCATGAAATAGGCGGCCAGCATCGGCGTGATCAGCCGGGCGGTCAGCAGCGAGAAGAACACGGCCAGCGCCACCGTCAGGCCGAACTGCCGGAAATACTGGCCGGGAATGCCGCCCATGAAGCTGACCGGCGAGAAGATGGCGATGATGGTGGTGGAGATGGCGATCACCGCGAGGCCGATCTCGTCGGCCGCCTCCACCGCCGCCCGGTAGGGTTTCTTGCCGGTGCGGATGTGGCGGACGATGTTCTCGATCTCGACGATGGCGTCGTCGACGAGAATACCCGTCACCAGCGTGATGCCCAAGAGACTGACCATGTTGAGCGAGAAGCCCAGCACGTCGAGCGCGAAGAAGGTGGGAATGGCGGAGAGCGGCAGCGCGATGGCCGAGATGATGGTGGCCCGGATGTCGCGCAGGAACAGGAGGACGACGATGACGGCGAGCAGCGCGCCCTCGATCAGCGTCTTCATCGAGTTCTCGAAGCTGTTGTAGGTCTGCACCGTCGAATCGTCGATGCGCTTCATCGACACGTCGGGGTATTCCTTGGCGAGCTGATCGACCACCTTGCCGACGCCCACCGACACCGAGGCGTCGCTCGCCCCCTTGGCGCGGTAGATGGCGAAGGCCACCGCCGGCCGGCCGTCGAGCCGGGCGAACGACTTGGGCTCGGCCCAGTAGTCGACCACCTTGCCGACGTCGGACAGGCGGATGTTGCGGCCGTCGCCGAGCGGCAGCCGCGTCGCCGCGAGATCGGCGAGCGAGCGGGCGCTCGCCAGGGTGCGCACCGCCTGCGTCTGGCCGCCCACCTCGCCCTTGCCGCCGGAGAGATCGGTGTTGACCGATTTCAGCGCCGCGTTGACCTGGGCGGCGGTGATGCCGAGCGCCATCAGCCGGTCGGGGTCGATCTGCACCTGGATCTCGCGCTTGACGCCGCCCATGCGCTCGACGCGGCCGACGCCGCCCACCGCCTGCAGGTCGCGGATCACCTTGTCGTCGACGAACCAGGACAGTTCCTCCGGCGTCATGGCCGGCGAGGCCGCCGCATAGGTGATGATCGCCTGGCCCTCGACGTCGATGCGCCGGCTGACCGGCTCGTCGATCGTCCCCGGCAGATCGCTGCGGATCTCGGCCACCGCGTCCTTGACGTCGTTGAGCGCCCGGTCGGTGGCGACCTCCAGGTTGAACTCGACCACGGTGGTCGACACGCCGTCGGTGATCGTCGAGGTGATGTGGCGCACGCCGGAGATGCCGGCCAGCGCGTCCTCCACCGGCTTGGTCACCTGCGTCTCGAGCTCGGACGGCGCCGAGCCGGAATCGGTGATGGTCACCGAGATCAGCGGCAGGTCGATGTTCGGCATCATGGTGATCGGCAGCCTGGCGAAGGAGTAGAGCCCCAGCGCGATCAGGCAGACGAACAGCAGGATGGGCGGAACGGGGTTGCGGATCGCCCAGGCGGAGAAATTCCAGTTCATCCCTTCGCTCCCGCGCCCTTGATCAGTTGCGGCTTGACCTTGTCGCCGCCCCTCAGGAACGTCCCGGCCTTGGCGACCACCTGCTCGCCCTCGGCGAGGCCGTCCTTCACCTCGACGAGGCCGGCGTCGGTGAGGCCGGTCTTGATCTCGCGCGTATCGACGACGCCGTCTTTGACCACCTGCACCGTCGACACGCCGCCGTCGTCGGCCACCGCCGTCACCGGCAGCACCAGCCCCTCGCTGTGGGCGACCTCCACCGTACCGCGCGCGAAGGCGCCGACCCGCAGGCCGGCGCCGTCCGGCAGCCGGATGCGCGCCTTGCCGAGGCGCGTCGCGGCGTTGACCTCCGGCCGCACCAGGCGCACCACGCCGTCGACCGGCGCGGCCGAGCCGGCCGGCTGCACCGTCACCTTCTGGCCGACGCCGAGCGCCGGCAGCAGCGTCTCGGTAACGTCGGCGTCGAGCTCGATGTCGCCGTTCTCGGCGATGACGAACAGCGGGTTGCCGCTGGCCGAGGCGATCTGCCCGACCACGGCGTTGCGGCTGAGGATCAGGCCGGCGCGCGGCGCCTTGATGTCGGTCTTGGAGCGGCGGAGCTCCAGTTCGGCCCGCTGCGCCTCGACGAGCTTGCGCCCGGCCTCGGCGGATGCCAGCGCCTCCCGGGCGACCAGCAGTTGGGCCTTGGCCTGCTCGGCCGCCAGTTGCCGCTGGTCGTAGGCCTCCTTGGCGATGGCGTTGGTGCCCACCAGCGCCCGCCCGCGCTCGAAGGCCTGCGCCGTCTGGGTGGCCGAAGCCTCGGCCGACGTGATCTGGGCGCGCGCCTGGGCGATCTGCGCATCGGCCGAGGCGAGCTGCGAGGTGTTCTGGGCGAGCTGCACGTCGGTGGTGTCGACGGCGAGCCGCGCCAGCACGGCGCCTTCCTCCACCCGGTCGCCGGCGTCGAAGAAGATGCTCTCGATCTTCAGCCCCTCGACGCCCGGCGTCACCAGCACCTCCTCGCGCGCCACCAGCGTGCCGGTGACGATCACCTTCTGGCTGAGCGCCTGCCGGCCGGCGCTGACGACGCTGACCGTCGGCACCACCTCCTGGGCGGCGGCGGGCGCGACGGCCGCCGGGTCCTGTGCCAGCGCCGGCAACGCCGCCATCGTGCTGGCCAGCACGGCGCCGGCCAAAGGCATCACCCACAACTTCATGACGCAACGTCCCTACACTCGGTCTTGAAACATGAACGAAAGTTAATGTGCGCACACATGTGGCTTCACCCCCGGCTTTCCAAGGGCGGCCCTTCATTTTGCAGAACGGCGGTGACCACCCGCGACAAGAGCGCCTCGGCCCGCTCGACGTCGTAGTCGGGGTTGAGGCCCATGCGCAGCACGATGCCGTCGGCGAAGGCGACCAGCGTCATCATCATCGTGTCGACGTCGGCGTCGGCGGCGATCTCGCCCGTCGCCTTGGCGCGGCTGAAGGCGTCTTCGAACAGCCGGCGGTTTTCTTCCTCGCACCTGGCGAAGAAGGCGCCGACCGCCGTGTTGCGCATGCTCTCGACATAGACCTCGAGCATCATCTGCACCGCCCGGCGGTCGCGCATCGCCTCGATGTAGGCAAGGCCCGAGCGCAACAGCCGGTCGTGCAGCGTGCCCGGCTCCAGCAGGATTTCCAGGATGCGCCGGCCGGTGAGCTGCTCCTCCTGGGCGATCGCCTCGATGATGGCGTCCTTGGAAGCGAAATAGCGGTAGAGCCCGCCGGGGCTCATCTTCGCCTCGGCGCAGATCTCCTGCATCGACGTGCGGTGGAAGCCGGCGCGCGAGAAACAGGTGCGCGCCGCGTCGAGGATGCGGGCGCGCCGCTCGTCCTGCTGGGCGGACAGGGCCTCGGAGCGCGGCGAAGCCGGCGCTTCGGACCGCTGAGGCGCGGAGCCGCTGACATCCATGCGTGATCCCCCGAAAACGACCGGCCGGCGGCGGCCGGCCCCTGAAAAGAAACAAACGGGCCACGACGAAAGGCCGAAGGCACCCGGCCGAGCGCGGCCGGACACGCGAACGAACGTTCGTTCCCATAGAATTGTGTCCGTGTCACGTCAATACAAGGGGATAGCCGGCTGATCGTTCACCCGTCGCCGCCGCCGGGCCGCGACCACGCCACGCCGGTACGGCCTTGGGGCTAACGCTTTGCGATCCCTCGGCTTTATGGCCGGCGCCGCACCGCCGCCGTCCGCTTACCGGCGCCTCCGACCGAATACGGATAGTAACCATCAGCTTTGTTTTTGACTTGCGGCGCCCTGAAATCGGGTTCATGCTCCCTCCTGTCAGCAACAAACGAAAGGAGGTGGTCCGGTGAAATTAAGCAATCGATCCTCGATCGAGGCAAACGCCATCTGGACAATAGCTTCCTTGAGCGATCTCCAGCTCTGAAAATTGCCTACCTGTCGTTGCGACAACCATGAATGTCGCACGAAGACTGATGGCCGCGCCCTTTTACTGCTAATCGGGCGACGATCATCGGATCGAGGAGACGCATGCCTCGTTCCATCCCACCCGGATGGAGCGGGGCATGTCGTCATGGCCGCGACGTTCAACTTCCCGTGATGAGAGGCCGGCTTCATCTCTCCCTAGCCGAAGGCTGACGTATGAGCGGCAGGCTGCGGTTCTCCGTGGGTCACCGGGATCGGCGAAGGCGCTTTCCGACGGCCGGCAATCCAACAGTGTTAAACGTCCGCCCGCCAGGGTGGATTGGCGCCGGCCCGCGAGCAGGTGATGGCGGCGCAGCGGGTGCCGAAGGCGAGGGCGGCGATCAGCTCGTCGCGGCTGATCGCTTCCAGCGCCGGCCGGGCGATCCGGCCGGCGTCCTTCAGCGCCACCAGCAACGAACCCTGGAAGGTGTCGCCGGCGCCGATGGTGTCGACCACCTTGACGGCCGGGGCGGCCACCTCCACCCGGCCGGCCGTCCGGTGCCAGGCGATGACGCCGTCGGCGCCGCGCGTGACGATCACCAGCG
>NZ_NQVN01000035.1 GCF_002770725.1 Pleomorphomonas carboxyditropha
TGAAGATGCCGATCTCGCGGCGCTCCAGGATGTAGGCGGTGCCGAAGTTCTTCATGCAGTCGATGCCCTTGTCGAGCGGCACCGCCTCGCTGACCGGCTTGCAGCCGAGCGTCACCATGCGGTCGACGTGGGAATAGACGGCGACCACCTGGTCGTCGACGTAGAGGTTGTCGATCAGGAACTCGGCGCGCGTCTCCTCGGTGGTGTAGCGCTTGAAGTCCTTCTGGTTGGCCGAATAGCGAATATCCATTGTTGCCTCCGATAATGACGGGTTGGGGAAATCAGGCGAGGATCTTGACCACGACCTTGCGCACCCTGGCAGGCGCGCCGGCGGCGCAGCCGGGCCGGTGGATGTCGGTGGGATGGAAGACGGCATAGGCGCCGGTGCCGAGCACCAGGTCGGTCTCGTCGGCCACCGCCGAAAAGAACTGCACGTCGCGGCTGTCGAGCAGGTCCTCGGCCACCGGATTGTCGCCGGCCAGCGGCGCGTAGCCGATCACCTCGCGGCCGCTCGCCACATACTGGATGTCGATATAGCGGGCGTGCGACTCGGGCCGCTTGTCGGCCTTCGGCGCCGTCTCGTAGTCCTGGATCAGCGCGAACAGGCGGTCGCCGTCGATGTCGATGCGGCCGGCCGGCAGGGCGGCGATATCGGTTCCGGCCAGGAACCCGAGGCCGCGCCGGATGTCCTCGGGCAGGTTGGCGGCATCGCGGTCGAGCGTGGCGATATGGCTGAGATACATCGGGCTTTCTCCTGGAAATGCGTGTGGGGCCGGCGTGCCGGCCCCCTGTTGTCGGCAAGATAGGCGAGCGGTTCCGCGACCCGCGAAAAGCGATCCTATCTTATCAATCCCGCCGCCTGGGGCAGGGCCAGCGACAGCGCGGGGATGAAGGTGACCACGAAAAGCATCGCGACCAGCACCACGAAGTAGAGCAGCAGCGGCCTGAACACGTCCTCGATTCTGAGTTTGGCGATGCGACAGCCGACAAACAGGATGGGCCCGACCGGCGGCGTGATGGTGCCGATGCACATGTTGAAGACCATGATCACGCCGAAATGCACGGGATCGAACCCGAGCGAGATGGCGATCGGCAGGAAGATCGGCGCGAAGATGAGAATCGCCGGGGTCGGATCCATGACGCAGCCCAGCAGCAGCATGATGATGTTCATCATCACCATGATGAGAACGGGATTGTCGGTGATGCCCAGCAGCGACGTGGCGATGATGTTGGGGATCTTGGCGTAGGCCATGATCCAGCCCATGACCGCCGAGATACCGATCATGAAGATGATCATGCCGGTGGTTTTGGCGGTATCGAGCAGGAAGCCCGGGATCATCTGGACCGTGATGGTCCGGTAGGCGAAGGACAGGATCAGGACATAGACGACCGCGATGCAGCTTGCTTCCGTCGGCGTGAAAATGCCGGAGATGATGCCGCCGACGATGAGCACGATCAGGAAAAGCGCCGGCATCGCCTCGATGGTGACCCGGAAGTTCTCCTTGAACTTGGCCAGGCCCTGCGCCCGGTGGCCGGCGCGGCGCGCATAGAGCAGCGCCGGGATGATGCAGGCCAGGCCCCACAGGATGCCCGGAATGTAGCCGGCGATGAACAGGGCCGCGACCGAGGTGCCGCCGCTCGCCAGCGAGTAGATGATGAAGGTATTGCTGGGAGGGATGAGCATGCCGGATGGCGCGGATGCGATATTGGCGGCGGCAGCCGCTGCCGGATCGTAGCCGTCGGCCTTCTGCTGCGGCCCGATGGCGCCGCCGATCGCTGCCGCCGCGGCCACTCCGGAGCCGCTGATCGAGCCGAACAGCATGTTGGCGACGATGTTGGTCTGCATCAGCGCGCCGGGAATGAATCCGATCAAGGCCTTGGCGAAGTTGATCAGCCGTCGCGCGATGCCGCCGTTGGTCATGATGATGCCGGCGAGGACGAAGAAGGGGATCGCCAGCAGCGAGAAGCTGTTGACGCCGGTGAAGATGCGCTGGGCCGCCGTGATCGCCATCCGGTCGAAAGTGAAGACGGTGGCCATGGCCAGGACGGAACCGATGCCCATGCTGATGCTGATCGGCACCCCGATGGCGAGAAGGATCGGGATGCTGATGAGCATGATCAGCCCGATGTCTGCGGCGTTCGGCATTGATCAGCCCCCCTGCTGCGGGCGCTCGCCCAAAATGGCACCGGCCAGCCGCCGGAAATCGGTGACGATGTTGTAGACGCAGTAGAAACTGGAGAAGACGCCGCAGATCGGCAGCGCCAGATAGATCTGCCCCGTGGACAGGTAGGGAATGGCGGCGTTGGTCTGGCGCATGGTGCGGCCGACGGCGTCCCATCCTCCCACCACCAGAATGGCGAAGCAGAAGATCAGGATCAGCACGCTGGTCAGTATCTGGAGCGAGAGATTCCATCTGGTCGGCAACGCGTCGCAGAGAATGCCGATGTTCATGTGCCCCTTTTCGCCGAACAGCAGCGCCGCCGAGAACAGCGTCAGCCAGACGAACATGATCTTGGCCAGCTCTTCCGACTGGGCGCCGGGACTGTTGAGGACATAGCGGGCGACCACCTGCCAGGTCACGACGACGGTGAGAAGTCCGCACAGCAGGATGCAGCAGAAGGCAAGGATCTGGTCGATCCTTCGCTTGATCGTTTCCATTGGTTCAACCCCCGTCCCGGGATCGGCGATCGCCCGGGATTACCGGCGTCCTTGTGGCGAAGCGAAGCAGGCGGTTCCCCGGTCGCCATCCGCTCGCGGCGGCAACGACGACCGGGGCAACTCGTAAGATCAGCGCAACGCCTCGATCTTCTGATAGATCGTCTTGGTCACGTCGTTGGTCAGCTTGCTGTCGACCAGCGGCTTGACGGCGGCCCGGAACGCCGCCATGTCGACATCCTCGCTGAACTTGCCGCCGGCCTTTTCGGCTTCGGCCCGGGCCTTGGCGGCGTCGGCCGCGAAGGCGTCGAATTCGAAGTCGAAGGCCTTGGCCAGCTCTTCCGTCAGGATCGTCTTGATGTCGTCCGGCAGGCCGTTGTAGAGGTCGACGTTCATCACGAGATAGTCGGGAATCATCAGGTGGCGCGTATAGGAGTAGTACGGGGCCACTTCGACCTGCTTGAGGGATGAATAGACGATCTCGTTGTTCTCGCCGCCGTCGAGAACGCCGGTCTGGATGGCGGTGTAGACTTCACCCTGTCCCATGGCGATGCCGACGCCGCCCATGTGCTTCATCATCTGGACGTTGGTGTCCGACTGCATGACGCGAATCTTCTCGCCGGCGAGATCGGCGGGCGTCTTGACGAAGCGGTCCTTGAGATAGACCGAACGCGCCCCGGCGGTGAAGGAGCCGAGAACGATCACGCTCTGGTCGGAAACCGACTTGTAGAGGTCGCCGACGATCTCGGGATTGTTGAGGACCTTCTTCTGTTCCTCGATGCTGTTGAAGAGATAGGGCAGGTTGAACACCGAGAAGTCGGGGTTCCAGCTTTCCAGCAGGCTGGCGGCCGCGACCGACATGGCGATCGTGCCGGTCTGGACCATCTCCACGGTTTCCTTCTGGGCACCGAGCAGCTCGTTCGGGAACACTTCGGCCGTGTATTCGCCGTTGGTGCGTGCCTTCAGACCCTCGGCGAACATCTGCAACGCCTTGAACTGAGGGTGCGTTTCGGTCTGATTGAAGGCGATCTCGAACACCACCGGGGCGGCCGAAGCCGCGCCGATCCCGGCGGGAATGACAGCGGACAGAGCAATGGCTCCGGCAACAACTGAAAGATAGGACGCGTATTTCATCTGTTTCCTCCGCTTTGTGAAGTCGTTTTTTCCAAGAACGCCTGTCTGCCCGCAGGCAGGCAGGACGCTGATTCAAGCGCCCTCATGGCCCTTGATTTCCCTGTGCCTTCCGTGAGGGTCACGGTCCGGTTCGTCGAAGCGGCTGCCTCCGAACGTCACCGGGTTGGCTGCTGGCGCAAGCGCCCTTCGAATCCATCGAGAGTGCGCATCTTCCGGATTCCCGGAGAAGTAGTCCGGGTTTATCTCCCGGATCTCGGCCAGGCTGGCCCCGAGCCAATCGAGGTGGTTGCCGATGACCGTCGCCGCCCTCTCCGGATTACCGGCGCCGATAGCGTCGACCAGCTCGGTGTGTTCGGCAAGCGCCCGCTCCATGCGATGCGCCTGCGGCAGGGTGAGCCGCCGGAACCGGTCGAGCTGCACCTTGATCTCTTCGACGAAGCGCCAGATGCCGGGGTACCCGGCGGCGCCCATGATGGCCCGATGCAGCGCCTCGTCCTCTTCGTGAAAGCCGTTGATGTCGTTCGACCTCAGCGCTTCGTTCTGCCGCTCCACGATGGCGCGCAGCTTGAGAATGTCGCTCTTCGCGGCGAGTTCCGCCGCCATGCGCGCCGTCATCTGCTCAATGGCTTTACGGGCCAGGATCGCCTCGGGCAGTTCGTCGGCGGGGATTCGCGAAACGATCGTCCCGGACTTGGCGACGATATCGATCAGCCCCTCCTCGGACAGGCGCAGCAGCGCCTCCCGGACCGGGGTGCGGCTGACCCGGTATGTCTGGGCGATATCCTTTTCATTGACCGGTTCGCCCGGCCGCCGGCGCATCGAAATGATCTCGTTGCGAAGATGGAAGTGGATGAGCTGCGCGGCGTTCATCACACGGCTCGGGCTGGCCGGCTGGCCAACTCTCCATACGGTTGTGAATAGCTCCTCCGACATCCCGCTCCGCTCCACCGTCTCTTACATATCTTGTATATAAGATATGCTTTCATTGCCATACGGTAGATCCCGAGCGCGACTTAAGTCGAATTTCTGAAGCCTCGGACCGAAAAGCGGACCCAAAATTCTTGCGCAAACAAAAGCCTGGAGCGGCGGCCGGACATGTCCGGGGCTATCGCTCCAAGGACATACGACGCCATCTCCATCGATGGTGCGACTGAAAATGCGCGCGACATCCTCACGTGGCGTCATGCGCCGCGCCCGTCGATCGATAGCTAGGGAGTCTCCTGCAGGCGTCAGGTGCGCGGCGGCGCCGTGGAGTCCCGCTCGACGATATTGACGCCGAGCGCCAGGCGGCGGGCGGTCGCCGTTCCCTCCCGGGCCTGGTCGATCAGCAGCCGGACGGCCGTGCGGGCCATATCGGAACGATCGATCTCCATCGTCGTCAGGGGAGGCGTCGCGTGCGCCGCCAGCGCCAGGCCGTCGAAACCAATGACCGAGACATCGCCGGGTACCGACAGGCCGAGCGAGGCGACCGCCTGCATGACGCCGAGCGCCGACATGTCATTGGCGCAGACGATCCCCGTCGGAACAGTCGATCGCCGGGACAGATTCGCGGCGACCATCTCCCAGCAGGACATGGTCAGCATGTCGGGCGCGCCAAGATCGAGGAAATGCCGCGCCGGATCGAAGGCGATGCCGGCCTCCTCGAGGGCGCCACGAAAGCCGAGCAGACGCTGACGCAACGACTCCCGGTGAATATGCGACACATGCAGGATGTCCCGGTGGCCGAGCTCAAGCAGATGCTGCGTCGCGCGCCAGCCGCCGAAATTGTAGTCCGGCGAAACCGACGACACCCGCATGTAGCGGTCCATGCCGTTGAGCAGGACCGCCGGCCGGCCGCTCGCGGCCACCATCTCGACCACGGCCGGATTGTCGACGCCAACGAGGATGATGCCGCGCTGATCGCCATCGTCCTGGATGGGATAGGCAGCCGGCGTGCCGGCGCTTGCGCCGGGGACGATCCCAAGGTCGATGTTGAGGCCTTCGGTCCTGGCCTGATCGAGCACGACGTCGAGGATGTCGCCGTAGAACACGTCGTTGGTGAAGTAGTGCTCGAGCGTCACCACGACGGCGGCATCGAGCCGCCCTATCCCCGGCCGTCGCCCCCGGCCACGGTAGCCGATTTCCTCGGCGGCGCGGACGACCAGAGCCCGATTGGCGGCGCTCACCCCTTTGCGGTTGTTCAGCACCTTCGAGATGGCTGGAATGGACAGACCCGTTGCCTCGGCAAGATCCTTGAGGGTCGGAGCCACTGCTGGCTTTTCGTTCATCTGATGAGCTTCCGCATCGAATCCCTGACTGGCCGTCAGCATAGGAAATCTCGACGGAAATTTCGCAAAATTTTCGTGCACGTCGGCGGCAGCTCTATTTTCTTCACCAGAAAAACCGATCGTGCCCGAGCGAACGCATCAGCGCCTCCATGAAATAGTAGTCGCCGTAGGGCAGCATGGCGTCGACACGGCCGGCGGGAACATGGGCCGCCCCATGGCCGAGGAATCCCTGGGCGCCCGGCGCGCCCGTCAGGTCGCATTCGGCCAGGAGGCCGGCGACGAGGCGATCGGCGAAGCTCCGCCAGCGGTTGGATTCGTCACTTTCCACCGCGCCGGACAGGATGTAGAGGCCGGATGCCATGATGGCGGCGGCGGAACTGTCGACATGCTGCGGCTCGCTCGCCGGCAGCCGATAGTCCCAGACCGGAACCCTCCGGTTGCCCGTCAATTCCTCCGCCTTGGCGGCCAGCCGCCGGGCAGTGTCGAGCATGTCCCTTTCGCCGGTCGTCACGTAGGTCTGGGCGAATCCATGGATCAGCCACGCCTGGCCGCGCGCCCAGCAGCTGTCATCGGCAAAGCCCTGGTGCGTCTCGCCGCGGAGCGGCGCGCCGCTTGCCGGATCGAACACATAGGTGTGGAAGGCCGTGTCGTCCTGGCGGACCAGATGGCGGGCCGTCGTGCGGGCATGGCCAAGCGCCACCGCGCGGAAATCGGCGATCCCGGTTTCACGCCAGGCCCAGATCAGCAAGGCCAGGTTCTGCATGGTGTCGGCGATCATCCGGCCGGCGACGAAGGCGGCGTGCGCCCTGTCGTCCGGCCCGCGCGGCGCCCACGCCTGAATGTAGCCGCCTTCCGGGCGGAACCGCTCCATCAGGAACGTGGCCGCTTCGAGCCCCATGCGTCGGGCCGTCCCGTCGCCGGTCATCAGCCACTCGGCCACCGAATGCAGCGAGAACTGGAAGCCGAGATCATGATCGCGGAAGCGCTGATTTTCCAGCACGCAACGGAAATCGGGCCGCCGCGCCCGTGCGGCGTCGGCGAACGCCGGGTCGCCCGTCAGCTGATGGGCCAGCCAAAGCTCGCCGCTATAAAATCCCATCACCCAGTCCGGACCGTCGCAGTAGATCCACCGGTTGCCGGCCGTGCCGATCTTGGGGTTGCGCAGGCCGATGACCGGCATCTGCTCGCGCAGGCGTACCACGCATCTTTCGAGAGCTGCCTGATGGTCATCGGCGACGATCGCCGTCGCCTCCTGGGTGAAATAGTGGTCGGCGAAGATGCTCATGCAGGTCCTCCATAGCGGGGTGCCGGAGTTTTCGTGTATTTTCGTTTTTTCGTCAATTACGAAATTTCCTTGATTTTCGTTTCGGGCGGATTTAGCTAAGGATCATTCCAGCCGCCCGCCGCCGCCAAGCGGCGCATGCCCGAGGAGGGACGCCGCGGAAGGATCGACTTCCGAAGGGGGCTGGCGGGTAATCGGTTCAACGCCGAAGGTGCGAGGCGCCTCCGGCAACACCTGGGAGGAAATGTTGATGTCCCTGACACTGAAGCTGATCGGCGCCGTCTGCGCGGTGACCCTCGTCGCCACGGCGGCCGAGGCGAAGACCTTCAAGATCGCCACCAATGTTTCGGAAGAAAGCACGGCCGGCGAGATGATCGCCGAGTTCGCCAAGACCGTTGCCGAAAAGACCGAAGGACGGGTGACCTTCAAGGTGTTCGCCAACAGCGTCCTCGGCGACCAGCTCGACTATTTCCAGCAGATCCAGAAGGGCGTGATCGACGCCGGTCTCGTCAATTCCGGCGTGCTGGAGAACGTCATCCCGGCCTATGGCGTGGTCAACCTGCCGTACATGTTCCGCACCTCGGAAGAATATCAGACGGTGATGACCAGCCCGGAGGTACGCGCGGCGCTGTTCGAGTCGTCCGCCCAGCACAATTTCGCCCCGCTCGGTTTCCTGAGCTCGGGCTTCCGCTCCATCTACACCGTCAAGCCGGTCCAGAGCGCCGCCGACCTCAAGGGCCTCAAGCTGCGCTCGATCAATTCGCCGACCTATCTCGAGATGCTCCAGCTGTTCGGCGCGGTGCCGACGCCGCTCGCCTTCGGCGAGCTTTATGCCGGCCTGCAGCAGGGCGTGGTCGACGGCGCCGAGGGCGGCCTTGCCGGGCTCTATTCGGCAAAGTTCGGCGAAGTGGCGAAATATGCGCTGCGTACCGAGCAGACCCGCCTCACCGACTTCCTGCTCACCAGCGACAAGTTCCAGAAGGGGCTGACGCCCGAGGACCTCAAGACCGTCAACGACGTCTTTGCCGACATTTCCCGCCGGTCGGTTGAGAAGGCCGATTCCGACGACGTGCGCGATCTCCAGAAGGCGATCGACCAGTTGGGCGTCACCGTGGTCGACATCGACAAGGCGCCGCTGATCGCCGCCGTCGAGCCCATGTACCAGGCCGCCAAGGCGGACCCTGCCAAGGCGCCGCTGATCGAGGCGATCTTCAAACTCGAAGGCCGGTCGCTCTGATTCACGCATCGGCGGGTGCCGCCGGCGCCCGCCAGGCTTCCTCGGCAACAACCTGTCCGCTCGCCGGTCTTCCGGCCATGGCCGGACATCAGGATGAGCGACGATGACCTTCGAACCTGACCACACGGTTCCCGCGCGCCCCGGCGTCGGCAATCTGTTCCGGAGCGGCTATCTGTCGCTGATCGTGCTGGTGCGGAACCTGATGGCGGTGATGCTGGCCTTCATGTCGGTGCTGGTCATCTACCAGGTGGTGTCGCGTTATTTCTTCAACGCGCCGAGCACGATTACCGACGAGCTGCTCCGCTACTCGCTGATCTGGATGGGCATTGTCGGATCGGCCTACTGCTTCATGCTCGGCCGCCATCTCAGCCTGCCGCTGCTGGTCGATGCGCTGCCACCGGCGGCGGCCCGGCAGGTGACGGTGTTCAACCACTGCGTCACGCTGCTGTTCGGCGCGCTGCTGACGTGGGGCGGCTACTGGTCGGTGATCGCCAACAGCCAGACCTTCACGCCCATGCTGCGGGTGTCGATCGGCACCCTGCAAAGCGTCATCTTCATCGCCGGTGTGTTGATCTGCCTGTCCCAGATCGTCGATCTCTGCCGCCTGATCGGCGAGGATCGGAGAAATGCCGTCTCCACCGTGAAATCGATCGTCGTCCTCGCGGCGATCGTGGCGGCGATCGCCTGGTTCCGCGGCACCTTGACCTACGAGGCCTGGGCGTCGGACCATATCGAAGTCTTCTCGGTCGTCGTGCTGTTCGGCACGCTGTTCGCCTTGCTGATCTGCGGCGCGCCCATCGCCATCGGCCTTGCCTTCGCCGGCATCCTGACGCTCAGCCTGCAGATCGATGTCGACTCGCTGTTCTCGACCATGGGCGAGAAGATCTTCAACGGTCTCGACAATTTCGGTTTCCTGGCGCTGCCCTTCTTCGTGCTCGCCGGCGCCATCATGAACGAGGCCGGCATCGCCCGCCGGCTGATCGACTTCGCCCGGCTGCTCGGCCGCCGTATTCCCGGCAATCTATGGCAGACGAACGTCGTCGCCAACATGCTGTTCGGCTCGATCTCCGGTTCCGGCATCGCCGCCGCCACCGCCATCGGCGGCGTGATGACGCCGGCCGCGCGCGAAGAGAAATACGACATGGCGATCACCACCGCCGTCAACGCCGCCTCGGCTCCGACGGGCATGCTGATCCCGCCGTCCGGCGCTCTCATCGTCTATTCGCTGTTGACGGGAGGTACCGCCTCGGTGGTGTCGCTGTTCGTCGCCGGCTACCTGCCGGGCATCATCATGGGCGTCGCGGTGATGGTGGTCGCCTATTTCTACGCCCGTCGCCGCAACTATCCGGTCGACCGCTCGCCCTACAGCTTCTCGGAGACCAGCCAGGTCTTCCTGCGCGCGCTGCCGAGCATGCTGCTTATCTTCATCGTGATCGGCGGCATCGTCGCGGGTGCCTTCACCGCGACCGAAGGCTCCGGCATCGCGGTGCTCTACAGCTTCGTGCTCGCCATCATCTATCGCGGCCTCACGCTCCGCAGCTTCGTCAACGTGCTGGTTGACACCGCCATCGCCACCGGCGTGATCATGTTCCTGATCGCCTGCTCCAACCTGATGAGCTGGTCGATGACCTTCGCCAGCATTCCCGATACCATCGGCGAGATTCTGACGACGCTGAGCGACAACAAGTACGTCATCCTGCTGCTGATCAACGTGGCGCTGCTCGTTGTCGGCACCTTCATGGACATGGCGCCGGCGCAGCTCATCTTCACGCCGATCTTCTATCCGATCGTCACCGCCCTCGGCGTCGACCCCGTGCATTTCGGCATCATCATGGTCTACAATCTTTCGATGGGCGTCGTGACGCCGCCGGTCGGCACCGTGCTGTTCGTCTCCTGCTCCCTGACCGGCGAGAAGATCACCGCGGTCACGCGGCCGCTCCTGCCGATATTCGCGGTCCAGATCGTCGGCCTGCTGCTGGTTACCTACGTTCCCGCCCTGTCGATGCTGCTGCCGCGCCTGCTCGGCCTGTGAGATCCATCATGCATCGCACCCACCTCCGGGGCTTCTCGGACAATCCGCTTGTGAGCCGGAGCGATTTCCAGCAGGCCGCCCGTTGCCTGATCGCCCCGCTCGTCCCGCATGTCCGCGCGCAGGGCGCCGCTCTCGACCTCGAAGAAGGCGCCGCCAATTTCGACATGCGCGCCTCCAGCCTCGAGGGCGTCGCGCGTCCGTTCTGGGGGCTGGCGCCGCTGCTCGCCGGCGGCGGCGCCTTCGCCGATTGGCCTATCTTCATCGAGGCTCTCAGGCAGGGCACCGATCCGGCCCATCCGCACTATTGGGGCGCCATCGGCGATCTCGACCAGCGCAGCGTCGAGGCGGCGGCGGTCGGTTTCCTGCTGGCGCTGGTTCCGGGACATAGCTGGGACCTCCTCGCCCAGCCGGAGCAGGACAGGCTGGCGACCTGGCTCGCCGGCATCCAGAGCAAGCGGATGTCGGACAACAACTGGCTCTACTTCCCCGTTCTGGCCCAGGCCGGCCTCAGGCGCGTCGGGCGGGGCGATCTCGTCGACGACGCCCTCGAACGGCGTTCCCTCGACCGTCTCGCCAGCTGGTATCTCGGCGACGGCTGGTATGGCGACGGCGGTTCCGGCGCCGTCGACCATTATGGCGCCTTCGCCATGCATTTCTATGGCCTGCTCCGCGCGGTGCTGAGCGGCGGCGACGAATTCTCCGCTCTGGCGCGCCGCCGCGCCGCGGCTTTTGCCGCGCCCTTCAGCCATTGGTTCGCCGAGAATGGCGAAGCGCTCGCCGTCGGCCGGTCGCTGGTCTACCGCTTCGCCACGTCGGCCTTCTGGGGGCTGCTGGCCGTCGCCGGGGAGGCGCCGTTGCCGCTCGGCGTCGTCAAGGGACTGTGGGCGCGGCAGATCCGCTGCTGGCGGGACAAGCCCGTCTTCACGCCGGACGGCATTCTCTCCCGGGGTTCGGGCTATCCCAACCTTCAGGTGTGCGAGACTTACAACTCCCCCACCTCGCCCTACTGGGCGATGAAAGCCTTCCTGCCCCTGATGCTGGCGGAGGATCATCCCTTCTGGCGGGTCGAGGAAGAACCTCTGCAAAAGCGGACGCCGATCCGCGCCATGCCGGCCAACCGGACGCTGGTCCAGCATGTGGATGGGCACTCGATCGTCCACTATGCGGCGCCGATCCACCGCTGGCTGCAGATCGACAAATACAACAAGTTCGCTTACTCGACCCTCTGCGGCTTCGACGTCGGCGCGTTGCAATACGCGGCGAACGGCGTCTTCGGGGACAACATTCTCGCCTTCAGCTTCGACGGCGGAGCCAACTGGCAGATGCGTCTCGCCAACGGCGAGGCCGAGATCACGGCCGACCGCCTGGGCGTCGACTGGACCACCGGCGCCCAGCGCGTCCTGACGGAGATCGAGCCTGTTGGCGAGGGCTTGTTCGTTCGCCGCCACCGCTTCCACCTCGACCGGCCGGCCGTCGTCGTCGAGACCGGTTTCGCGGTCAACGAATGGCACCGCGATGCGTCGCGGGTCGATGCGGGCGGCACGACGCCCGCCGTGGTGCTCACCGGCGAGAATGCCGTCTCGGGCATCCTGTCCCTCGATGGCCATCCCCGAAGCCTTTTCGACTGCGCGCGCATCAACAGCAACACCGCCTGTCCGCGGACCCGCGTTCCCGGCCTGAGGCTCGAGCTTGCCGCCGGCGAGCATACGATCACGCACGGCTTCTGGCTGGCCGAGCGGTCCGGCGACGACCGGCTCGCGGCCTTCCTCGACCTGAGGCGGTCGCAGGTGCGCTGAGGCCGGAGCGCTTGGCGCGGCGCGTCGAGACGTGGTGGCAGCAATATCAGAAGAGCTTCGGCATCGCCGCCAACGGAATGATGGCACCGGGATGCTGGATGACGGTTGCCGCCAGGCGGCTGCCGGTGGCGGCGGCTTCGGTCGGCGCCATTCCGCGCAGCCGCGCGGCGAGATAGCCGGCACCGAAGGAATCGCCGGCGGCGGTGGTATCCACCACCCTGGCCACCGGCTCGACGGCGACCTCGCCCCTCTCCTTGCCGGCAAGGCATAGCAGCACCGGCGCCGATCCGCGCTTGATGACGATCTCCGGGCAGGGATAGCCGCAGATCGTTTCGATCGCGTCCGCTTCTCCGATCCCGCCGAGAACCTCGATCTCATCGCCGAGCGTGACCAGGGCAATGTCGGCCAGCGCATAAGCTCGGCGGTAGACCTCCAGCGCCTCTTCGGCCGAGGCCCAGAGTTTCGGCCGATAGTTGTTGTCGAAGACGACACGGCCGCCGGCGGCCTTCACCGCGGCCATTGCCGCCAGCAGACGGTCGCGGCCGGCCGGCGGCAGGATGGCGAGGCTGATGCCGCTGACGTAGAACAGGTCGATATCGCCGATCTGCCGCTCGAGCGGCGTCGACGGTGCGTCAAAATAGCGGCGAACCGCCGCATCCCGGCGCCAATAGTGGAAGCTGCGCTCGCCGGTGTCGTCGACGCTGATGGCATAAAGCCCCGGCAATTCCCCCTGCCGCCGCAGCGCCAGGCCGTTGCCTATGCCTTCGTCGGTCCAGGCCGCCAGCATACCCTCCGAATAGGGATCGCCGTCGCCGATGGCAGTCGCGTAGTCGACGCCGTAGGCGCCATCGGCCAGGCGCGCCAGATAGATGCAGGTGTTCAGCGTGTCGCCGGCAAATGACTGCCGCATCAGGCCATGACCTGCGGTGCGCAGCTCGATCATGCATTCGCCGAAGGCGACGACTTTCTGCTTTTTCGGGGACATCTGGCTCTCTGGATTCGGCGCTGCCAAAGGCCGTCAGGCGAAGATCGACGGCATTTCGGCGGCCAGTTCATGGATGGTCTTGAGGACTTCCCGCAGGTGATGGCGCATCGCGGCCTCGGCACGGTCCGGATCGTGGGCCTCGATGGCCCGGAAGATCTCGGTGTGCTGCTCGGTCAAGAGCAGCAGATGCGGCTTGTTGGGCAAGCTCAGGAAGCGGACGCGATCCATCTGCCCCTTGACGCTCTGGATGAGCCGCCAGGCCCGCGGCATGGCGATGCCGTCGCTGATGGCGCGGTGGAAGGCCTCGTCGAGCGGCAGGTACTCTTCCGGCTCGCCGGCGACCGCCGCCTGCTGCTGGCGCTTGAGCAGGGCCGACATCTCCCGCAGGAGCTTCGGCGACGGCGCCTCCGCCGCCCGCCGGGCCACCGCCGCCTCCAGCGCCTCGCGCAGGAACTGGGCCTCGAGCACCTCCGACGTCCGGATCGGCGAGACGAAGGTGCCGCGCTGGGGGAAGACGTCGACCAGCGCTTCGTCGGCGAGGCGGATCAGCGCCTCGCGCACCGGCGTACGGCTGATCCCCAGCCTGAGCGACAATTCCTTTTCGCTCAGCGCCTCGTTGGGCTTGAGGGCCAGGCTGAGGATCATCCGCTTGAGGAGCACATAGACCTGGGCGCCGATCGGCTGTTTGGGGTCGATTCCCATGTCGGCTGCGGGGGGCAAGGTCATGATCTCCAGTTGCATGCTACCATGTCACATTCGGGTTGCTCCCGTCCAGCATCCCGGGTGCGGAAGGGCACGGTGGTTAGGCAACTCTGCCGCTGCGGAAGGCCTCGATGGTCTGCATGACGCCGCGCAGCTCGGCGAGCCCCTTGAGGCGGCCGACGAAGGAATAGCCCGGGTTCATCGTCTTGCCGATATCGTCGCCCATGAGGTGGCCGTGGTCGGGGCGGAACGGGATCTCGGCGTCGGCGCGGCCGACCGAGCGGCGCCGGTCCTCCTCGGCCATCATCGCCGCCGCCACGCCGATCAGGTCGGTGTCGCCGCCGAGGTGATCGGCCTCGTAGAACGAGCCGTCCGCCTCGTGGGTGGTGTTCCTGAGATGGACGAAATGGATGCGCGGCGCGAATTCCCTGGCCATGGCGACGAGGTCGTTCTTCGGGTTGGAGCCGAAGGAGCCGGTGCACAGCGTCAGGCCGCAGGCCTCCTCAGGCACGGCCTCGAACATCGTCCTCACGTCGTCGGCCGTCGACATGACGCGCGGCAGGCCGAAGATCGGGAAGGACGGATCGTCGGCGTGGATGCAGAGGCGCGCCCCTTCCTCCTCGGCAACCGGGGTGATTTCCTTGAGGAAATCGACGAGGTTGGCCCGGAGATCCTCGACGCCGATCTTCGCGTAGACTTCGAGCATGTCGCGGAAGGTCTCGCGGGTATAGGCGAAGTCGCGCGCCGGCAGCCAGTCGATCAGCACCCGTTCGAGCTCGGCGATCTCCGCCTCGCTCTTGGCGGCGATCCGCGCGGCGGCGGCCTCGACCAGTTCCGGCGCGTAGCTCGCCTCGGCCCCCTTGCGCTTCAGCACGAAGATGTCGTAGGTGGCGAAGTCGACGCTGTCGAAACGTAGCGCGTAGGCGCCGTTCGGCAGCTTGTACATCAGATTGGTGCGGCTCCAGTCGGTGATGACCATGAAGTTGTAGCAGATGGTCTTCACGCCGGCCCGGGCGACATTGCGGATCGACTGCTTGTAGTTGTCGATCTTCTCGCGATAGTTGCCGGTGCGGGTCTTGATCTCCTCGCCGACGCCGATGCTTTCCACGACCGACCAGACGAGGCCGGCCGCTTCGACCTCGGCCTTGCGCTTGAGGACCTCGTCGGAGGTCCACACCTGCCCCTGGTTCATGTGGTGGAGCGCGGTGACGATGCCGGTGGCACCGGCTTGGCGGGCCTGCGTCAGCGTCACGGGATCGTCGGGGCCGAACCAGCGCCAGGTCTGTTCCATTGTGTTTGTCCTTTCGAATGCGGGCAATCGGGAATGTCGGCCGATCAGGCGGCGACGAAGGCGGCGAGGGTGGCGCGGACGCCGCGGCTAAGCAGGCTGTCGAGATGTTCGACGACGGCGGCGCGGAAGGCGGCGTTGCCGGCCACTTCGGCAGGGAAGATTTCGCTGACGGCAAGGAGCGCGCCGGCGAGCTGTTCGGCGCTGCCGGCGTTGGCCCGGGCGAGAGAGGTCAAGCGGTCGGCCATCGGGTCGGCGACCTTCCACGTCCGCCCCTTGCCGTCGTCTTCGAGGAGGAAGGCCATCCAGGCGGCGACGGTGAGGGGCACCACCTTGACCTCTTGGCCGGCGGCGATGCGCTCGGCGGCCGGCTCCAGCAGGCGCGGCCCGAGCTTCTGCGAGCCGTCCGAGGAGATCTGGATGGTCAGGTGGCGGATTTCCGGGTTGCGGTAGCGCGCCTCGAGGTCGTGGGTGTAGGCGACGACGTCGGTGTCGGGCACCGGCGGCACGGTGGCGATGATGTCCTTGTCCCAGAGCTTGCGGATCACCTGCGGCAGATGGGGATCGGCCATGGCGTCGGCTATCGTCTCGATGCCGGCGAGCACCGACAGGTAGGCCAGCGTCGAATGGCTGCCGTTGAGGCACCTGAGCTTCATGGTCTCGAAGGGAACGACGTCGTCGGTGAGGGTGGCGCCGACCGTCTCCCAGGCGGGACGGCCGTTCGGGAAGTTGTCCTCGATCGCCCACTGGCGGAAGGGCTCGGACACCACCGGCCAGGCGTCGGCGACGCCGAGGCCGTTGAGGACCGCCGCCCGTTCGGCGTCCCTGGTGGCCGGGGTGATGCGGTCGACCATCGAGCAGGGGAAGGCGATGTTGCCGGCGATCCATGCGCCGAGTTCGGGATCGCGGAGCTCGGCGAAGCGGGTGACGACCCGGCTGGCGACGACGCCGTTCTGGGCGAGGTTGTCGCAGGAGAGCACGGTGAAGGGTTTGACGCCGGCGGCCCGGCGGCGGCGGATCGCCTCGACGACGAGGCCGGGCAGCGTCTTCGGCGCCTCGGGGGCGGCGAGGTCGGCGATCACCGCCGGATGGGCCTCGTTGAGGCGGCCGGTCGCCGGATCGTGGCAGTAGCCCTTCTCGGTGACGGTGATGGTGACGACGCGGATCTCCGGCCGGCACATTACCGCGAGCACCTCCTCAAGCTGGTCCGAGGTGGCCATGACGTCGAGGAAGGAACCGACCACCCGGAGGCGATCGACCCCGTCGACCCGGTTGATCAGGGTATAGAGACAGTCCTGCGGCTTCAGCGCCGCGCGGATATCCGGCGACATCAGGTCGACGCCGACGATGCCCCAATCCGTGGCGCCGGCGGCGAGGACGTCGTCGGTGTAGACGCCGAGATGGCCGCGGCAGAAGGCGCCGAGACCGAGGTGGACGATACCGGCGGCGACGGCGCGGCGATCGTAGGCCGGACGGGCGACGGCGGCGGGAAGGCCGGCGAGGACGCGCTCGGAGAGGCGGGGGGCGGTGCCGTCGGTGGCGGAGCCTTGCGAAAGGTCGGACATGGTTGGCTCGTTGTTTCCTGCCATTGTTGCGATGGTCGGGGTGGCCTGCCGGTCACAGGCGATAGGCTTCCTTCGCCAGGCGGTAGGTGAGGTCGTAGGCGACCTCGTGCGCCTCGTCGCGTTCGAGCCGGTGCTCGGCGACGAGGCGGGCGAGGAAGCCGCAGTCGATGCGGCGGGCGACGTCGTGGCGAGCCGGAATCGACAGGAAGGCGCGGGTGTCGTCGTTGAAGCCGACGGTATTGTAGAAGCCGGCGGTCTCGGTCACCTGCTCGCGGTAGCGGCGCATGCCCTCCGGGCTGTCGTGGAACCACCAGGCCGGCCCGAGCTTCAGCGCCGGATAGTGACCGGCGAGCGGCGCCAGCTCGCGCGCATAGGCGGTCTCGTCGAGGGTGAAGACGATGATGGTGAGATCGCGGTGGTTGCCGAAGCGGTTGAGCAGCGGCTTGAGCTCGTCGACGTAGCCGGTCGGACCGGGGATGTCGCAGCCCTTGTCCTTGCCGAAGGCGGCATAGAGAGGGGCGTTGTGGTCGCGTCGCGAGCCGGGATGGATCTGTAGGACGAGGCCGTCGACCGTGCTCATCTTGGCCATCTCGGTCAGCATCTGCGCCCGGAACAGCTCGGCGTCCCCGGCCGTGGCCTCGCCGCGGCGGACGCGGCGGAACAGCGCTTCGGCATCCTCGCCGGAAAGGTCGGCGGTCTGCGCGGTGGGATGGCCGTGATCGGTCGAGGTGCAGCCGCCGACCTCGATGAAATAGCGCCGGCGGTCGGCGAGCGCGGCGAGGTAGCCGTCCCAGCGGCCGGTATCCCGGCCGGTCAGCCGGCCGAGTTCGTCGACGTTACCGGCAAAGCCCGGGAAGGCCGGATCGACCACCGGATCGGGGCGGAAGGCGGTGACGACCCGGCCCTTCCAGCCGCTTTCCCGGATCTTGCGGTGGCGGCGGAGGTCGTCGAGCGGGCTTTCGGTGGTGGCGATGACCTCGATGTTGAAGCGCTCGAAGAGTTCGCGCGGCCGGAATTCCGGCTTCGCAAGGTCGGCGGCAATCTTGTCGAAGATGCGGTCGGCGCTCGCCGCCGTCAGCCGCTCCTCGATGCCGAAAACATGGAAGAAGGCATGGGTCAGCCACATGGAGGACGGCGTGCCGCGAAAAAGGTGGAAGTTCTCCGCGAGAATCCGCCAGATCTTGCGCTTGTCGGTCTCGACCGGGCCGCCGTCGAGCCGTGGCACTCCCAGCGCCTCCAGCGGGATGCCGTGCGAATGGAGCATGCGGTGAACGTAATGATCGGGGATGACGAACAGCGTCGCCGGGTCGGGGAAGGGGGTGTTTTCCGCGTACCAGGACGGATCGGTGTGTCCGTGCGGGCTGACGATCGGCAACCCGCCGACCGCCGCGTACAGCTCGCGGGCGATGGCGCGCGTCTCCGGATCGGCCGGAAACAGGCGGTCGGGATGGGGCATGAAGCGGCTGGCGGCTTCGGACATCTGCGGAGCTCTCCCATGGGCTGCCGGGATCGGTCGCCAGGCCGGGGGCGACGAGGATCGGTCTTTCAAAACAAAGGCTCCCCCACGCGTTCCGAAGGACGACGCCGGTTGGTTCCGGAAAGCGATTGACCGGAAACGTCTGGAGCAGATCGGGTGGGGAGGGCGGCCCGGTTCAACTGGCTGGCCGCCGCGTCTCGATGGTCAGGTGTCGGTCGGGTTCAAGGCGTTCTCCTCCGGCCGGGCTGCGATTTTTCGTCGCCGCTCCGGCATATTCGGCGGCCGCCGGAGCCGGATCGCCCTGTCGAACGCCGGATTGAAACCTACACCAAACTTTTCCGGTTGCCAATGCCATTCTAGACGACTACCATACTAGTTGTCTGAAAGACGCTGCGCGAGGAGCAGTGCGTCAGCACAATAGTGGAGGACACCATGGGATTCATGTCGCGGTCCGCGAGGGCGGCCGTCTGCGGCCTCGTCCTGGCGACGGTCACTGGTGGCAGCGTCTTCGCTGCCGACTACACGCTCAACATCAATACGGCGCTCACCACCTCGGATCCGCTCTACAAGGGCCTCGAGGATCTCAAGAAAAACGTCGAGGCCCGCTCGGAAGGCAAGCTCGCCATCCGCCTGTTCCCCGGCTCCCAGCTCGGCAAGGACGAGGACGTGCTCGAGCAGGCGCGTGCCGGCGCCGGCAACGCCGTGGTGGTCGACGGCGGCCGCCTCGCGGTGTTCGTCAACGACTTCGGCGTTCTCTCGGGTCCTTACCTCGCCTCGGGCTACGAGGGCATCCGCAAGGTGGTGACATCGCCGCTGATGGACGAATGGGCCAAGAAGCTGCATGACGGTGCCCAACTGCAAATCCTGTCGTTCAACTGGTGGCAGGGCGAGCGCCATCTGCTGACCAACAAGCCGATCAAGGTGCCGGCCGATCTCTCGGGCATCCGCATGCGCACGCCCGGCGCGCCGGTGTGGACCGAAACCGTCAAGGCCATGGGCGCGACCCCGGCCCCGATGGCCTGGGCCGACGTCTATTCGGCGCTGCAGACCCAGGTGATCGACGCCGTCGAGGCGCAGGATCCCGCCTCCTACGGCTCGCGCCTCTATGAGGTGACCAAGTATCTGACCAAGACCGGCCACTTCAACCTGATCACCGGCCTCGTCACCTCGGCCGCCTGGTTCGACGCGCTGCCGCCCGACCTTCAGATCATCCTCAAGGAAGAGTCGCTGAAATCCGGCGACGTGGCGTCGCATGGCACCGAAGCGGCGCTTGCCGATATCGAAGCCAAGATGACCGCCGCCGGCATGACCATCGACGAGATCGACACCACGCCGTTCAAGGAAGCGACCGCCGGCGTCTACGAGAAGCTCGGCTACAGTGACCTCAAGAAGCAGGTCGACGCGATTCTCGCGCAATAACAAGAACCAAGACACTGGAGCCTGCGCTATGTCATCTCAGATCATGCGCGTGGAGTCCGTCGTCGCCCGAGTCCTGCTCGCGGCCATGGTCGGTCTCGTTTTCACTGCCGGCGTCATGCGCTGGTTTGGGTACCCACTCGTATGGTCCATGGACGTAGCGCAGTTGCTCTTCGTCTGGGCCTCGTTCATCGGCGCCGACATGGCGATGCGACGGCGCGGCCTCATCGCCGTGGACCTGTTCGTCCGCTGGATTCCGCCCCGCTATCGCATCTTTCTCGATATCGCGACCGGATTGGTGATCCTCGCCTTCCTTCTGACGCTGTCCTATCTCGGCTACAAGCTGGTCATGCTCAATCTCGAACGGCAGTTCGGCGACAGCGGCATCAGCTATGCCTACGTCACCGCCGCCGTTCCCATCGGCTGCCTGCTGCTGGCCATCACGCTCGCCGGTCAGCTTCTCGAAGCGCTGCGCAGCGCGACAAGCCGTCCGATCCTGGTCTTTACGCCCATCCGGACCAAGGAAGAGGCGCTGGCAGCCGTTGGGGAGAGCGAACTATGACCGGTGAAATGCTGCTTCTGGTCGGCCTGTTCTTCGGCCTTTTGATCGTCGGGGCGCCGGTGGCCTTCGCCATCGGCATCTCCGGCTTTTCCTTCTTCGCCATCTCCGCGGTGATGCCGTCGTCGATCGGCGTGCAGCAGGTGGCGTCGGCCTCGCAGAGCTTCCCGCTCCTGGCGGTGCCCTTCTTCGTGCTGGCCGGGCACATGATGAACAAGACCGGCATCACCAGCCGCCTGATCCGCTGTTCGGAGGTGCTGGTATCCTGGATGTCGGGCGGCATGGCGCAGGTCTGCATCGTGTTGTCGACGCTGATGGGCGGCGTCTCCGGCTCCGCCGTCGCCGATGCCGCCATGGAGGCGCGCATCCTCGGCCCGGATCTGGTGCGCAACGGCTATTCCAAGGGCTTCACCGCCGCCACCATCGCGGTGGGCTCATTGATCACCGCTACCATTCCGCCGAGCCTCGGGCTGATCCTCTACGGCTTCGTCGGCAACGTCTCCATCGGCCGCCTGTTCCTGGCCGGCATTGTTCCCGGCCTTCTGATGATGGCCGGCCTGATGCTGACGGTGTGGATCGTGTCGCGCCGTCGCGGCTATCGCTCGGCGACGGCTACCAAGCCGAGCTGGAAAGCGGTCGGCAGTGCGGTGTGGCACGCCAAGTGGGCGCTGTTCTTCCCGGTGGCCCTGCTGATTTCCATCCGCAGCGGCGTGTTCACGCCGTCCGAAGTCGGCGCCTTCGCCGTCGTCTACGCGGTGGTGGTCGGCGTATTCCTGCATCGCGAGCTCACCTGGCACGACGCCATGGAGGCGCTGCTGCACGGGGTGATCGACAACGGCCTCATCGTGCTGATCATCATGTTCTCGGGCATGGTCGGCTACGCGATCATCTTCGATCAGGCGCCGCAGGCCATCGCCGGGGGCATGCTCGGGCTCACCCAGAATCCGACGGTGATCCTGTTCCTGATCGTCGTGTTCCTGTTGATTGCCGGCTGCTTCATCGAGGCGACGGTTCTGGTGCTGCTGCTGACGCCGATCTTCCTGCCGATCGTGCTGCAGCTCGGCGTCGATCCGGTGCATTTCGGCATCGTCATGATGACCATGGTCACCTTCGGCGGCATGACGCCGCCGGTCGGCGTCGCCATGTTCACCGTCTGCGGCCTTCTGGACTGCTCGATCGACGAGTATCTCGTCGAGGCGCTGCCGCATATTGCGACGATCCTGATCCTCGTGGCGATCCTGATCCTGTTCCCGCAGATCTCGCTGTTCCTGCCCAATCTCCTGATGTGAAATCCGCAAGGCACGACGGCCCCCGGCTTGCTTGCGGGGGCCGTCGCCGGCCGGCCATAGAGGCGAGAAGTGCTCCAAAGGTGTTTATGCCCGCCGGCGGGGATAATCGGCACCATTTCAGCCGTCCGTCCGACAGTCGCTAGTTCCACCCAAACCCACAGCGAGCGCATTTCGACTGACCCCGGCCGGCGGCCGCCTCACGTGTCCAGAGGTAGTCGTAGCGAACGACGAGGCCGGGCTTTGGGGCGGGAAGCGCCACGTCGTTCGCCTTACCTCAGCAGATCGTCGAGGGCCGCGTGCTCCGTGTCCATCTCGGCCCGTTCCACCGCGTCGATAACGACATCGGCGGCATCGGCCGTGCGCTGGGTTCGCTGCGCGGCAGCTTTCAGCCAGTCGTAATGATCGGCCGACATCAGCACGAACTCGCGGCGCCCGTGCCGGGTGATCTCCACCGGCTCGCGCTGTGCCTGATGCTGAAACTCGCCGAAGTTACGTTGAAATTCGAGGGAACCGACACGAGGCATGACAGACGTTCTATGTGCGAAGATATCCGCCGCCTGCGCGTCCTCCACCAATGGAGCCACTGTCTGCGACCGTGCAATGGTCTTGACAAGATCCAGCAACTTGCGCCGCAGACCTGCATTGTTTATTTCAGCGAAGGCTTGATTTAGCTGAACCATGTCACGGGTTGCAGGAGAGATACCCGGAAGGTTGACGAAATCGCCATTCGGCTCATCCCCCTTAGGGTCTGGAACCCCATCGAACAAGCTGCGTACGTCGATCTGCAGCGCAAAGGCGATTTCCACGAGCATACTGGCGGAGACCCGGTTTCGGCCGTTCTCATATTTTTGAACTTGCTGAAACGTCACTCCGATGCGCTTTCCGAGCTCGTCCTGGGAGAGCTTTGCCATTTGACGTCGGATCCTGATCGTTCTGCCGACTGCAACATCCACCTTGTGGGGCGCTTGAATCATTTCCATCTCCCGCAAAAGCCCCTTACGCTCGCCAACATTGTCGTGGCCTGCCAGCATCAGTCTTTCACGGCGCGACGTCCTGGTCGCAAATTGGCGGGGCGAGCCTCCCCTTCTGCCGGCTCCTCAAACAGCTCGGCGATAGGGACGCCAAGAGCCTGGGCGATCCTGCCGACAGAATCGATGCCGGGATTGATCCGCTTGCGCTCGATCTGTGAGATTGCGACCCGCTCGAGGCCGGACTCGAAGGACAATCGCTCCTGCGATAACCCTTTCAGGCCGCGCTGTTTTTTCACATTCCAAGCCAATAGATCACGTGGTGACATCATGTACGCACATGAACATTGGGTAGTCAATTAAATAACTGGTGATTCTATACGGAAATATCTAAAATCACATGGCGGTGGTGGCATCGGCAAAGTCGGTGTGGTGGGATTCCGCGACCCCGCCTGAAGAGGGATGCTGATCTGTTAGCCCTTCGTTTGTCTGGTCGATCCCATAGCGCTTGGCCAAGGCCATAGGCCCTCTTGACTATGTTGTATCGCTCGAGGGACTGCCTCTGTCGTCGTGGTGCTGCTGTGTAGAGCCTAGCCCGTAGTGCTTCCTTCCATTCACTGGAAAGAATTGCACCATCAAAACCCGAGCAAACACTTTAGGCCTTCTCGAAGGCATCCCTCACCAGACGGTTTCCCGAGTTTTGCTGCCTGTCATAGTCGGCGACTACGGTTTCAAACAGCCGCACCAGGTCGGGATCGAGTTTGCTCCCGGCCATGGACCGGAGAATAGCGTAGGCTTCCTCCGGCGACTTCGGTGCCTTGTAGGCGCGCTTCTCGACGAGGGCGGCGAAGATGTCGCAGATGGTTAGGATGCGCGTTGGATCGTCGATGCGCCGCGCCTTGATGCCGCGGGGATAGCCGGAACCGTCTAGATATTCATGGTGGTCGCGAGCGAGGCGAGCAATCTCGTCGGCTGTCCGCTCGTCACGGATCAGGATCTCGTAGCCGCGCAGCGCGTGGCTCTTCATGACGTTCCATTCTTCGCCGACCAATCGCCCGGGTTTGTCGAGGATCTCAAGCGGAATGGTCGCCTTGCCCACGTCATGAAAAAAAGCGGCATCGAACAAGCGGCTGGTGTCCTGTTCATTGAAACGGAGGCTCCGCGCGAAGGCGAGCGTGAAGCCGGAAACCAGCGAGCAGTGCTGGCCGGTGCCGTCGTGGTAGTTTCGAAATAAGTCGAGCCAGACCGACATCGGCGACATGCCGATGAGATCATTCATCTCGCGACGTTGGCTTTCCACCTCCTCCGGCTTGGCGACCGCTCCGCCGTCGCGTATCTGGCGGAAAAAGGACAGCACGCCCGTTTCGATGGAGGTCGCCTTCGCGCTCTGGAGCGCATGCTGTTTCGAAGCCCGATACACGACATCGGGGTTCATTTGGGTGATCAGATAGATCAGGTTCTCGATTGTCGGCGTGGTGGCGGTATTGATGTATTTGAAACCCGCACTGTCGAGAGCCGCGAATTCCGTCTGCCGAAGCCCTGGAATGAAGATGATGGTATGATCCCGAACTTGTTCGCAGAGGGTTGGCAGCCGACGTTGCCCGCCGTTTATATGGCCCAGATTGCTGCCTATGACGAGAATGTCTTGCTTGCCAATACATCCAAGGCAATCCATGCCAAGTGATCTGGGACTTGCCTTGAAGCCGCGAAGTCGCAGCTCATGACAAACTTGCTGGGCTTCCTGCATATCATCGGAAGCAATGTGAACAATTGTCGGCTGGGTGTGCATTTGGGCGCCAAAGCGATAATTGGGTTCCTATTACCCCTGGTAATTCTCCGAATAGTATTAAGTGAATACCGAAATATTAACATCGTGCATGAATTCCGCCGCAATAGGTATTTTTACAATTCGAAATTATACTATCGAATCGGGCATGAAGGCTGAATTGCGAGATTTCTTAGGGTTGGAACCCTGATTGCCTGGCCGCAGGAGATGCGGTGCACGGAAAAGCCAATTCATCAAACCTGTGGGAACGGAACATGCACGGGCTGACGCGGGTCAGTCGCGCCGGGCGATGGCGGAGCGGTTCAAGGTTGCCCCTTCGACGGCCGTGCGGATCCAGCAACGCTATCGGACGACCGCTTCCGTCGCGCCGTCCTGACAGGCCGTCGCCGAGCGAGGCGCCTGGTTTTTGTTCCTGCCGAAATACTCGCCGGATTTAAGAAATGGCCCGGCCGCGTCGCTGTGAAGGCAAGCGCCCGCTTCAGCAACACGCCTTCGGGGGGGGGCTCGACGATCAGCTAGGTGCCGGCATCCCATTCCCGCCGCTGGTGGATCGCCTATCGCCTTCGGTAGGATGACCTGTCCTTTGGTCGAAACAGTCTAGGCACGCCAGAAGCGTGCACCTTCAACCAATATGAGGCGCAAAGCGACCGTCCACCTTTCGGCAAGCCTGCCTCATCTACTAAAGGCACGCGTTCGCTTGATTATCGTTCAGTTCGTCTAGAACTCGCTCGGCATGTACGCCCTCGCAGAGCTTGCGCTTGGGTGGCGGTCTTCATCAGTGATTCTTCTCGTCGTCGTCACGCAGAAGCGCAGTGAGATCGGTCCGCAGGCGGTCGGCGGAGCCGGCGGCCAGCCTGCTCTCGATGTCGACGTGCGTCTTCGTCCAGATCGGGACGGCGCGGGCGAGCAGGGCGCAACCTTTTTCCGTCAGTACGAGGCGGCGGGCGCGCCGGTCCTCGTTGTCAGGCCGCACCTCGATCAGTTCATCGCGTTCGAGCGGCTTCAGGTTCGCGGTCAGCGTGGTGCGGTCCATTGCGAGAAGCTCGGCCACTGATCCAAGCGTCGGCGGCTGTGGACGGTTGAGGGACATTAGAAGCGAGAACTGGCCGCTTTTCAGCCCGAGCGGACGAAGCGCCTCGTCGAAGCGGCGCGCCAGCAGGCGGGCGGCTCGCTGCGTGTGCAGGCACAAGCAGTGATCGCGCACGAAGAGCGTCGTTTCGAACGGTACGAATTCGTCATTCGATGTGTTGATGGACATGGAGCATGTATGTTGATATCAACCTTATAGGTCAAGTCAGGTGAACAACGGAGGGAGGACATGCTCAGGGATAGAAATTCCTCGGCCATCGTCGCCGTTTCGAACATCGGGCGCGCCCGGCGTTTCTATGCGGATGTGCTGGGACTCGACCTCGTCGAGGAGGGCATGGACGGCGTGATGGTGTTTCGCACCGGCGCCACGCAACTGGTGGTCTACCGCTCCGACTCGGCCGGCACGAACCGCGCCAACGCGGTAGTCTGGGATGCCGGGGGCGAGATCGATGCGATCGTGACCGACCTTGCCGCGAAGGGCGTCGTCTTCGAGCACTATCCCGAGATCGGCGCGTTCCGCGACAACATTCATCATGCCGACGGCATGAAGCTCGCCTGGTTCAGGGATCCGGATGGCAACATTCTTCACATCAACCAGATGGCGGACGCCTGACGGCCCTTAAGGGAGGAGCGGTTTCATGAATGCTGTCGCCTTCGATAAAGAGCCGGTCTCCATCACCGCCTCTGACTGGGTTCCGGACTTCGCGCAGGGCATGGTTCGCGACCTTCGGCTGCGCTGGGCGCTCGAGGAAGCGGGCCTGCCTTACGAGGTCGAGCTGGTGCCGCAAGGCACGCAGGCCCGGGCGCACAACCTGTCCCGCCAGCCCTTCGGCCAGATCCCGACGCTGACGGCCGGCCCGGAGACCATGTTCGAGTCCGGCGCTTGCGTGTGGCGCATTGCCGGGGCGAGCGAGTCCCTTTCGCCCGGAGACGAAGCCGGGCGCGACCGGTGCCTGTCCTGGGTGTTCGCCGCGCTGAACACCGTGGAGCCGCCGCTGAGCATGATGGCGACGCTTTTCTTTTTCGAGACGCAGCCGGAGCAGTTCGGCATCGCCGATGCCGGCGCGGTGGCGACGATCAAGCCCGGTGCGCGGGCCGCGGCTCTCCTGCGGTTGAAGCAGCTCGCCGATGTGCTCGGAAAGCGCCGGCATCTCGTTGCGGACCGCTTCACGATCGCGGACTTGATGATGGTGACGGTGCTGCGTGTCGCCGACAGCCTCGACCTGCTTGCCGAGCTGCCGGATCTTCGCCGGTACGTCTCGCTGCATACCGCCCGGCCTGCCTTTCGCAAGGCGCTGGAGGGGCAACTGGCTCCGTTCCGGGAGAACGCGGCGAAATACGAGACGGCGGGTTGACGTGAACCTTCGGAATTCCCGTTCGAGAAACTCCCAAGGAGATTTCCCATGTCCTTCATCGAAGGCTTCGTGACCGCCATTCCCGCTGCCAAGCGCGAAATTTTTCTCGATCACGCGAGGAAGGCCGCCCACGTCTTCCAGGGTTTCGGCGCCAGCCGCATCGTGGATGCCTGGGGCGATGACGTGCCTAAGGGCGAGACGACGGATTTCTACCGTGCCGTCGAGGCGAGAGGGGACGAGGCGGTTGGCTTCGGCTGGATCGAATATGCCGATCGGGCAACGCGCGACGCCGCCTCCGGGAAGATGGCGAGCGACACCGGCGCGGCCGAGATCGGCGAGATGCCGTTCGATGGGCAACGCATGATCTTCGCCGGCTTCGAGCCGGTCGTCGATCGGGGCGAGGGCGGCAAGGCCGGCTATCTGGAAGGCTTCGTCGGCGCGGTGCCGACGGCGAACCGGGAGAAGTTCATCGAACACGCGGCCAGGGCTGCGCCGCTGTTCCTGCGCGCGGGTGCGCTGCGCGTGGTCGAGTGCTGGGGCGTGGACGTGCCGAAAGGCAAGGTGACGGATTTCTACCGCGCGGTGAAGGCCCGGGACGATGAGACCGTCATCTTCTCGTGGGTGGAATGGCCGGACAGGGCGACCCGCGCCGCGGCACAGGAAAGGCTCTTCGCCGAGATGGAAGGGCATATGAAGGACAATCCGATGCCCTTCGACGCGAGCCGGATGATCTTCGGCGGCTTCGAGATCCTCAACGACGCCAAGGGATGAGACGATGACGAACCGGCAGGGAATTCCGATCTGGTACAAACTTATCTCGGCGGATGCCGCTGCGGCCGAGTGCTTCTACGGCAGCGTGCTCGGCTGGCGCTTCGAGCGCACGCCGGCGGCGCCGGACATGGACCATCGCATTGCAAGCGCCAACGGCACCGGCGTCGCCGGCCTGATGCAGCAGCCCGAGGGGCAGGAAATGCCGCTGCGCTGGCTGGTCTATTTCGGCGTCGAGGACGTCGACCGCAGCGTTCGGCACGCCGAACAGGCAGGCGCCTCCGTCCACGTGCCGCCGACCGATATTCCCGGGGTGGGCCGCTTCGCCTTCCTCGCCGATCCGCAGGGCGCGCTCTTCTATCTGATGCGCGGTGCGAGCGAAGAGGACAGCAAGGCCTTCCGGTGCGGCGGGAACGTGCCAGAGGGCCATGCGGTCTGGAACGAACTCGCCGCCCCCGACCCGGACGCGGCGATCGCCTTCTACGGCGCGCTTCTCGGCCTGCGCAAGGAGGGCGGAATGTCGATGGGCGAACTCGGCGACTACAGCTTCATCCATGCCGGGCCGGACTGCATCGGCGCCGTCATGGGCGAGGGGCCGGACGGCCGTCCGGGCTGGCAGGTCTATTTCTCGGTCAACGACATCGACAAGGCCGTGGACCGGCTTGGTCAGGCTGGCGGGCGGGTCGTATGGGGCCCGGCCGAGATTCCGGGCAATTGCTTCGCGCTCGTCGCCGAGGACGATCAGGAGGCGCGCTTCGGCCTCGTCGGACCGCAGACGCGCTGATGTCGCCGGCATGGGCTGCAATCGAAAGGACGAGCAATGACGGTTGCCAAGAACACCATCTGCATCTGGTACGACAAGGACGCCGAGGCCGCGGCCCGCTTCTATGCCGAGGTCTTCCCCGACAGCGCGGTGAAAGCCGTCCGCCGTGCTCCGAGCGACTACCCGTCCGGCAAGGCGGGCGACGTGCTGACGGTCGAGTTCACCGTCGCCGGCATCCCCTGCATCGGCCTCAATGGCGGGACGGCGTTCAAGCAAAGCGAAGCCTTCTCGTTCCAGATCGCCACCGACGACCAGGAGGAAACCGATCGCTACTGGAACGCCATCGTCGGCAATGGCGGGCAGGAAAGCCAGTGTGGCTGGTGCAAGGACAGATGGGGCGTCAACTGGCAGATCACGCCACGCGTGCTGAGCGAGGCAATGGCGGCCGGCGGCGCTGAAGCGAAACGCGCGTTCGAGGCGATGATGCAGATGAAGAAGATCGACGTCGCCGCGATCGAAGCGGCGCGACGCGGCTAATAAGGCCGCGCATCCCGGGCTTCATATGGCATGCGCAGCTTTCGCGGCCACCGCAAGCCCTCCAATTCGGACCATAGGCGCCTTGTCGTGGCCCGGCGGAAGCCATCAGGACATTCAGAGACTTAGCTATAAGGGTGCTAAGGTCGGTGCAATTTCCACCGTACACCTCGCTCTCATCGCGTGGTGTCGTGCCTGCCGGTTCCGTCGATTACCTGCCGCGCAAGCACGGTGACGACTGCCTGCAGGAACTTAGGTGGCTCTATGACAGGCGCGATCTTACCGAGACAAAAGCCGATCTCGCCGCCTGGCTCGCCAAATGGTCGGGCAAGTATCCGCGCCTGACAGGCTGGGCTGAGGAAACCATAGAACAGACACTCACCTTCTTCTGCCTGCCGCGCCAGCACCACAAGCATCTGACGTCCACCAACATGCTCGAACGCCTCAACGAGGAAATCCGCCGCCGAAACTACGTCGTGCGTATCTTCCCAAACACCGAGAGCGGCCTGCGCCTCGTCAGGGCACTCGCCGTCGAAACCCATGAAAACTGGATGGAGGCCATCCGATAGATCAACATGGACGACCTCAAAGAGCACAAGAAGCTCGAACTGCGAAGGCCAGCGGAAAGGCGTGAAAAACAGGCCGCTACCGAGCAGCTCAACTGTTTGAAGATGCGACGTGCATGGACGTCGGACGCTTGGCTTGGCCGGTGGCCGGAGTCAAACGGTCTGACATTCGACTTTACGTGCGCTGCTCCTGCGAACGGCAGGTTTCGGAACATCACAATAGGTAATTAGTCGCCTTCAACGGGGGCGGCTGCAGAACGGCGGCTATCTGCACAGCGGCCGCCAAAACCGGCCAGTCCGCTTCCGGCCCCGTTGCCGCCGGGCTGCAATCTGACCTTGTCCCGGACCCATTACCCGGGGCCGATTTTGCCGATGTTCTTGCCGTTGGTTCAAGAATTAGGGATGTGGCCTCAGGAAGGGTTTGTCCACGCCTGATCTTGGTCCTTCAAAGGGAAGTATGACCTGTTAAGCCATCAAGGTGTCATTTGCCATCTTGATGGCTTAAAATTTCGGACCTATCTTTGTGCTGGAGAAAAGGAGCCTGTCATGGCTGAGCCCCAGCTTTCCGTCCGTAGTGCGAAAGCGCGCGATCTCGCCCACCGTCTCGCTCGGCGTCAGAAGCGCTCGATCGCCGATGTTGTTGAGCGCGCGCTGGAAGCCTATGAGATCCGCGAGGTGGGGCGCGAGCCGGCCTCTTCGTTTTATGTGCGCTTGTCGGCGACCTATGGCACCGACGTTGATCTCGAGGCCGTCATCCGCGAGGAGCGACACGCCCACTTAGGCCCAGAGCTGTGATCTTCCTTGATACCAACGTGATATCGGAGACCTTGCGAAAATCGCCAGCCCCCGCGGTGATCGCTTGGTTAGTTCGTCATGACGCCGAATTGGCCTTGCCGACCGTGACCATTGCCGAGATCGCTTTCGGCATCGCCAAGATTCGACCCGATCAGCGAGCGGCGCGACTGGAGCAGGGGCTTACCGATTGGCGCCATCGTTTTGCCGATCGGATCTTTGGACTGACGGAAGAGGCCGCCTTGGCCTATGGCGAGATCATGGGTGCGGCATCTCGGCAAGGCTTGGGCATGTCGGCGCCGGACGGTATGATCGCTGCAATCACCCGGGTCAATGGCGGACGCCTTGCCACCCGCAACCTGACAGACTTCAGCGCCACAGGCCTCGAGTTGATTTCCCCTTGGGATTTCTGACCGGTGTGGGACAGACGCGCAGATCTGGGAGATCTGTGGATTGGCGTGGAACGAGGGATGCCGGTCGTCTTTTTTGCAAGGCTTTCCTTGCGTAATAGCAGGGTCAAATCTCAGCCGACAATGAATGTCGGCCTCGTAGGTTGCGCGCCCCCGCAACCAAATCGAACCGAAGACCCCAGCAAAATCAAAGATTTGCTGGGGTCTTGTTTTATAACGATTGTCCTGAGCCAAGAAAATCAATTAGTTAGCATCGAACCAATCCATCGCCGCAACGGGTATATGAGCGGACGGCCCTGATAGGGCCAGTCTGGATCCTCTACCGATCGGACTCCCATAGGGACAAAACCTGGCTATTGGCGTCATTGACGACTGCGCGAGCGGACAGTCTGGATCAAAGCTCCACTCTTATGCGATGGCAGCATGTCGCGCCGCGAACGCTCCCTAATCCCCCAGCACGAAACCGAGTTCGCGGTCGTCGATCAGCGGGTCGGGGACACACTCTTTCGCCAACCGCTCTGCGTCGTCGATCCAGATGGTCTGGCCGTCGATGCGAATGCCGTGCTTCTCGAGGCTCGCAAGAACGCGCGAAAAGGACTCGCGGGTAATGCCGAGTTCCGAGGCGATGAGGTTCTTCTCGTAAGGAAGGACCGCCTTCTCGGGCGTTCCCTGACGCTCCGACAGCGTCAGCAAATAGCAGCCGATTCGCTGAACCGCCGAGCGTAGCTTGAGATTCTTGATCTGCCTTACCATGCGACGAAACTGGGTGGACAGGCTGCCGATCAGCGAGTTGGCCAGCGATAGATCGGACGCGACCAGATCGCGGAAGGTGCGGGCCTGAATGAGCAGGAAGGTCGACGGCTCGGGCACCCGGGCGCGCATCAGGTAGGGTGCTCCGGTGACGACGGCGGCCGGAATGATCAGATCGGGCGGCGACACGACCTCGACCAGAACCTCGCGCCCGCTGGTCGAGCGACCGAACAACTGCACCGAACCCGACATGACGACGATCTGGAAATTCGGCGTGTCGCCCTGCTCGAACAGCACGGTGCCGGCCGGCACCGTGTGGAGCATGGTGTTTTCCATGATCCGGCGACGGTGGTCATCGGACAGGCCGCATAGGATTGGCAGTTCCTCGGGTGTCGTTACGGCAGGCGACGAACTTTCCATTTTCTGTGCTCTAGTCCTAAAGGTTGACGGCAATCGCGTTCGTATGTGATGTATATCACGTCAATGGTTGCTCTACATCAACGTCCGGCGCAGCCAGTTCGGCCAAGGTCACGACGGGTAGGGCAAACTAGCCCGTCACCTTATTAGCGCCTAGGTCGTCGGAGAACTATGATGAAGGTCGCAGGGCAGGAAGGTGCTGCGCGCGCGCTTGGCATGAGCACCGTCGCGTTCACGGTGTGCTTCGCCGTTTGGACAATCTTTGCCATCATCGGCATTCGGCTGCGAGAGGAGCTGCAGCTGTCAGAAGTCCAGTTCGGACTTCTGGTCGGTACGCCGATCCTCACGGGATCGCTTATCCGCATCGTGCTCGGGATATGGACCGACCTCTACGGCGGCCGGTTGGTGTTCACGCTCAACATGCTGGCGGCGGCCGCCGCCACATTCCTGCTTGCCTATGCCGACACCTACCCGACCGTTCTTCTTGCGGCCCTCGGCGTCGGCGTCGCCGGCGGTTCCTTCTCGGTAGGCGTCGCCTACGTTTCGCGCTTTTTCCCGCCCGAGCGGCAGGGCATCGCTCTCGGGGTCTTCGGAGCCGGCAACGTCGGCGCCGCTGTCACCAAGCTTCTAGCCCCTTTCGTGCTCGTCGCTTTCGGTTGGCAGGCGGTGGCCGAAGTGTGGGCCGTGGCGCTGGCGCTGATGGCAGTCATCTTCTGGGTCACGACCAAGGATGATCCGGTCATCCGGGAGCGTCGGTTGACCGGCGCCCGTCCAAAGAGCGCGCTCCTGGAGTTGGCACCGCTCCGCAACGTGCAGGTCTGGCGCTTCTCGCTCTATTATTTCTTCGTTTTCGGCGCCTTCGTGGCCCTGTCGCTGTGGCTGCCGCAGTATCTGGTGCGCGTCTACGATCTCGATATCGAAACAGCCGGCGTCATCGCCGCCTGCTTCTCGATCCCGGCCAGCCTGTTCCGCGCCTACGGCGGCCATCTGTCCGATACCTACGGCGCCCGCCGCGTGCTCTACTGGACTTTCCTCGTCTCGGTCGTCGCCACCTTCGTCCTGTCCTATCCGGCCGCCGACTATGTGATCCACGGCGCCCGTGGCGACATCCGGTTCCATCTCGGGATGGGGCTCGTCGGCTTCACGGTGACCGTCTTCGTCCTCGGCTTCTTCATGGCCCTCGGCAAGGCCGCGGTCTACAAGCACATTCCGGTCTACTATCCCGCTCACGTCGGCGCGGTCGGCGGTCTCGTCGGCATGATCGGTGGCCTCGGCGGCTTCGTTTTGCCGATCCTGTTCGGCGTGCTGCTCGACCTCACCGGCCTCTGGACGTCCTGCTTCATGGCGCTGTTCGTCATCGTCGCGGTGTCGCTCACCTGGATGCATGTCGCCGTCCGCCAGATGGAGCGGGCCGCCGCCGGTCCCGCGCTCGCCGCGCTGCCGCCGTTCCCCGAAATGCTGGACATGCCCCGACCCATCGTGGCGGCTGCCCCCGGCAAGGCCGTGCTCACCGACTGGCGGCCCGAGGACAAGACCTTCTGGAACGCGACCGGACGCCGCATCGCCCAGCGGAATCTCTGGCTGTCGATTCCCTCGCTCCTGCTCAGCTTCGCCATCTGGCAGGTCTGGTCGGTGGTGGTCAGCAAGCTGCCGCTCGTCGGATTCAATCTCACCACCGACCAGCTGTTTTGGCTGGCGGCGCTGCCCGGCCTTTCCGGGGCGACCTTGCGCATCTTCTATTCCTTCATGGTACCGGTGTTCGGCGGCCGCCTCTGGACGACGCTGACCACCTGGTCGCTGGTCATCCCGGCCGTGGGCATCGGTTACGCCGTGCAGAACCCCGAGACGCCCTATGCGGTGATGCTCATCCTGGCGCTGTGCTGCGGCTTCGGCGGCGGCAACTTCGCATCCTCCATGGCCAACATCTCCTTCTTCTTCCCACGGGCGGAGAAGGGCAACGCGCTGGCGCTCAACGCCGGTCTCGGCAATCTCGGCGTTTCCGTCGTTCAATTCGTCGTTCCGTTGGTCATCACCATGGGGCTGTTCGGCAAGCTCGGCGGCGAGCCGGTCATGGTTGCCGATCCCTCCGGCCCGGCGCCGCTGTGGCTGCAGAACGCCGGCTTCTTCTTCGTGCCCTTCATCGTCCTGTCCGCCTTCGCCTCATGGTTCGGGATGAACGACATTGCGTCGGCCAAGGCGTCCTTCTCCGAGCAGGCGGTGATTTTCGAACGTCGGCACAACTGGATCATGTGCTGGCTCTACACGGGCACCTTCGGCTCGTTCATCGGCTATTCCGCCGGCTTCCCGCTGCTCTCCAAGATGCTGTTCCCCGACGTCAACGCGCTGGCCTACGCCTTCCTCGGCCCGCTCGTCGGCGCACTCGCCCGTTCGGGGACTGGCTGGCTGGCCGACCGGCAGGGCGGCGCCCGCGTCACCGTCTGGGTGTTCGCGCTGATGATGGCCGGAACGGCCGGCGTCCTCTGGTTCATCGGCATCAAGGATCAGCCGGGGG
>NZ_NQVN01000036.1 GCF_002770725.1 Pleomorphomonas carboxyditropha
CCTCACCTATGTGGCGATGACCCGGCACCGGGAGGGCGTTCAGCTCCACGTCGCCCGCGACGAGTTCGCGAGCCGGCAGGCCGGCGTTCTGGTGGAGCACGGCAAGGCGCCGTTCGAGCACGATGCGGCGAACCGGGCGAGCTACTTCGTGACGGTGGAGACTGCCGCCGGCGAGCGTCACACCACCTGGGGCGTCGACCTTGAGCGCGCCATGGCCGAGGCGGCGCCGGCGATTGGCGACACGATCGGGCTGCGGCATCAGGGAGCGGTGCCGGTTCGCCTTCCGGACGGGACCGAGGTGGAGCGGAACACGTGGAAGGTGCTCGGCGCCGACGAGCTGGCCTGGCAAAGGCTGGAAAGCCGTCTCAGCCGGTCGGGCGCCAAGGAAACCACGCTCGACTATCGCGAGGGTGGCGAGTTGGTCGCCGCCGAGCGGCAGTTCGCGGAACGGCGCGGGATCGCCGAGAGCTTCGGCATCCGCAGCGAGATCGAGATTGCCGTCGAACCCGCCGGGCTACGTGCGGGCAGGGTGTCGACGGCCGAGGATTCTGCTCTTGTACGAGGACCTGCCCGAAAAGAACGTGCGGATCTCGCGCAGGATCCTCGCAAGGATCTCGACACCGATCGGCAGCAGCGCCGCAGCCGATTCGAGGGCCTGAATCTGTCGCGCTCGGCGTTGCCGTCGCCAGTGTCGGGGGCGAAGCCGCGGGAACAGGGGCGGGGCGCGGCGGCCGAGGCGCAGCCGGAGAAGGCCGTCACGGCGCGGCGCGGCCTGTTCGATGGGCTGAAGCTCGGTGTCGGCCGTGGGGGCTCTCCGGAGCATGCGGAGGCGTCACCCGTGCATCGGCCGGCGCGGGAGGCGGGATTGTCGACCTCGCCCCATGAGGCGACGCCGGAACGCGACCGTCTGGCGGAGCGGGTGCGGGCATCATCGGCCTTCGAAGCGGCCGTCGACCGTTACGCACGGGCGCATAGTGCCGCCAATCGGCAGGTTCGCGAGGGGCTTCCCCTCCTCGAGGGGCAGAAGCAGGAACTCGTAGTTGCGGGGCAGCAGCTCGACCAGGTGCGGCCCGGCGCGCAGGCGCTGATGCAATCGGCCTTGCAGCATGATCCGGAGGCGCGGCGCGTCGTGGCGGAGCTGGCCGGCCGGGATCGCGTCGGCCAGCTCGTCGCCGGCATGGAGCGAGAACGGGCGGCGCTGGCCGATCCGGGGGTGCGGGCCGAGCGCTTCGTCGAGCGCTGGAACGAGCTGAAGGCCGAGCGGCGGACGCTGACGACTGGCTGGCATGTCGAGGCGCGCCAGAAGGTCGAGGCGGAGATGCGGGGCCTTGCGAAGACCCTGGAACGCGATCCCCAGGTGGAGTCCCTGTTGCGCAACCGGCGCCAGGATCTCGGGATCGACCGGAGTGCACGTGAAAGCGCAGGGCTGTCCCACGAGCTGGAACAGAGCCTGACGCGCGGCCGGAACCAGAACCTCGGGCTCGGGATGTAGGAGTGACGATGACCGACGACAGGGAAGACACCGAGGACGAGGCCGGCGCTGGCGATCCCGCCGCCGCCTTCGAGGCGTTGCGGCGGACGGTCGAGGGGCAAGGCGTGGCGCTCGCCGCCGAGATGGCCATCATCCGGCGGGGCGTGGAAGCGGCCTTCGACCAGTTTGACAAGCTGTCCTCGCCGCCGGACTACGGCGCTGACCTCGGACGCATCCTGCAGCAGCTTGGGCAGGCGACGGAACGGCTCGCTGGCGTCGAGCAATCGCCCGTTCTACGGCAAGGCGCGGAGCATTACGCCAGGGCGCTCGAACGCAGCGGTGAGGGCCTGGTTCGTTCCGCCGCCCAGCAGCTCGAGCGCCAGGCGGCCGACCTCGAACGGACCGGGCGGCAACTCGCCGGCTATATCGACAGCGCTCGCGCATTCGACCGGCAGAACTTATGGCTGGTCGGCGTTGGCGTGGCCGGCGTCATGCTCGGCGTGGCTCTGACGTTGTTCGTGCCGCGCATCCTGCCGTTCTCGGCGGCCCCGCACATTGCCAGCATCGTCATGGCGGACACGCCGTGGCAATCCGGCATGAGTTTGATGCGGTTCGCTAGCCCGGAAGGATGGGACCGGCTCAGGGAGGCCGACCAGCTCGTCGAGGCGAACAAGGGTGAAGTAGCAGCCTGCCGGGAAACCGCCGCCAAGGCCGGCAGGGAACAGAAATGCACGATTACCGTCGCTGTGCCGGTGAAGTGAGGTGAGCTGGAATTCTGTTTAGGACTGCCGATGGATAGGAGCCAAGATGACACGACGTCCCCGCCGCAATCACAGCCCTTGACCTGCCTTCAAGGCGAAGGTCAGGCTGCCTGATGGCGGCTCCGGGCTCAGCGCTTACGCCAAATCCTATTCCACACCAATCGCTTATGCTATATTCGCCAGCCTAAAGCCGTATCCCGGTGTACAGTGCGGTCTAAGGAGCAATCCTGACTGAGCCTAGCTATAATTTTACATTAGGATCCAGAATTAGAACTCCGGAAATTGTAATGAGCAACCTACGTAACTCTCAAAAAACTCTAAGTGTTGGCATCGTCACCCGTACGAAAAATCGGGCTGTGTTGCTGCGTCGGGCACTCGAAAGTGTTCGCAATCAGACCTTTACAAGCTGGCAGCTCATCATTGTCAATGATGGTGGTACGAAAGAGCCTGTCGATCTTCTGGTCCAGCAAATGTTTAACGGCGATCCTCGCGTACGGATTGTCCATCATGACACATCAAGGGGAATGGAGGCTGCAAGCAACGCTGGTATTGCCCTTCTCAATACCGATTACGCAATCATCCATGATGATGACGATAGCTGGGCACCGGAATTTCTGGCCGTTACGACACGTGTGTTGAGTGAGAAACGGAAACAGTATCCCAGTATCCGCGGAATAGTGAGTCAGCTCAACGCAGTCTACGAGACCGTGACAGCAAATCTGATACAGATCGAAGATGTCCGGCCTTGGTATGCCGGCGAGATGGACCGGCTGGAAGAGGGATTTCTTAGCATCCAGACAATACTGGTTCGCAATCAGTTCCCGCCTATTGCGTTCCTGTTTGATCTTGGCGTCTGCAAGGAACTGGGCATGTTTGACGCCAACTTACCTGTTCTGGGAGACTGGGATTTTCATACACGCTTTGTGCTCAAGCACGATATTTGGGTGCATCCCGAGTTCCTTGCGTTCTATCACCATCGCGTTACTGCCGATGGCGACATGGGTAACAGTGTCCATACGGGCAATCACCTTCATGCTCTTTATCGCCAGATGCTGCGCAACAAATGGATTCGCGATGGGGTGAACGACCCGACGACAAGTGGGCGAATGGGACTTATGCTGGCTATGGAGATCCAGGACTCCCTAGCCAAGACATTCAACAAAAGGGACACTAGGCGCAAATACAAATCCCCAATTCGACAGGCTCTGTCCGACGGCGTAAAGCGGATAAAGAAATACTTCAAAGGCTCAGGGCATGTCCGACATTGATTCGGTCGACTTGGTTACATTCGACATATTCGATACCCTTCTTCACCGGAAGGTCTTGGCTCCTGTAGACGTTTTTGAACTGGTGAGACTTAAGGCCTTCGAAGAAAGCCTATCTCTTCTGGTCCATGACCAATTGTCAAAATTTGTTTATGACCGGATCGAGGCGGAAAGAAAAAGCAGGCAGCGACGGCGGGAACTCTATGGCGGTGAGGGAGAAGTCACTCTTGATGAAATTTATCAGGAGTATGGGCGGCTAACCAGCCTGAATGATACGATTGGTAAATTTCTGAAATCCACTGAGCTGCATATCGAGAAAAATATTCTCGTGGCGAGTCCCAAGGGATTGGAAATCTATAACAAATGTCGCCGGAGCGGAAAGAAAATCGCTTTTATTTCCGACATGTATCTATCACCGGATTGGCTCTCCCACACACTGGAGGATAAAGGTTTCGAAGGTGCGGCCTCGTTGCGAATCTTCGTGTCGAACCAGTATCGCGTAAGCAAGCACTCCGGTCAGCTTTATGAACAGGTGCGACAAACCCTGGGGATCTCGCCCGCTCGTTGGCTACATGTCGGCGACAATCGGACAGCGGACATTGAGAGTGCGAGCAAGCTCGGGATCAAGACGCAACATGCCGACTGGGCGAAGGTGGATAACCGTTTCGTTCCGAGGGGCGGTGTGGGACCAGTCCATCTCGTATCAAGTCTGACTGCGTTTCTAGATACGCCGCAGGCGTCTCAGTACATTCCTGAGGATGCTTTAGAGTCGATCGGATATCGGGTGTTCGGCCCCTTGCTGTTTGGTTTCATCGCTTGGCTGACCAAGGCTTGTAAGGACAACAAGTTCGAGCGCCTTATTTTCGTGGCGCGGGATGGATGGCTGCTACGGTCCTTGTTCGACAGATGCAAGAACGCTACAGGGCTAACCGGAGTCCACTCGACCTATTTCCAGATGTCTCGTAAGGTCGGTTACCAAGTTGGTATCCGCGAGTGGGATATTGCGCTAAATCGGTATTTGATCTCTGGGAGGACGTCGCGAAGCGCTAAGAATATACTTAAAAATGCAAATCTTGATGCTGAAAAAATGCTCCATCAGCTGGCGAGATTTGGCCTGGAGGATATCCATCGCCCAAGAGACAATCGCGACCATGCTGCGTTAACGCAAGCCTTGAGTACAATGTTTCAGGATGCGCTCAACGCAGGCGTCACCAATCGTGCTAAATATCAAACTTACTTCGATATCTTGCCCGAAGGAAACGGGCCGGTAGGCTTGGTAGACATTGGGTGGGCCGGCAATATTCAGAAAGCATTCGTTCACGCGATGCGAGATCCATTGGTGCGCGATCGAATCTATGGCTTTTATCTTGGAACGCTAGAATCGAGTAAGGCAGTCACCGCCAAGGGACTGAAGTTGCAGGGCTGGCTCTGCAATGGTGGCGAGCCAGAGCAATGGGAGCGGTTGCTGACCAATGGCGGTGTCGAGTTGCTGGAATTTGTGCTGACCGCTAATCACGGATCGATTTTGGGTTTACACCGAGACAGAAATGGGTGTGTAGCTCCGATTATCGAGGAACTGAGTGAATCGGAAGCGCCTTATCGAGCAAAGGCAATGCGAGCGCAAGCGGGAGTCAGAAAGTTCTTCGATGATTATGAGTTTCTGCTGTCCCTCTTTGAGCCGGGAACATTGATGACATCGGCTTGGTTCCAGCCCTTCGAGCGCTTGGTCAGCAAACCGACTGATCTCGAACTGAAAGAACTGGCGAGTCTGACGCACTCTGATGCGACTGGTGCCAACAATCTGCGACTCCCGTTGGCTAGTCGGCAGCCTTTAGGCGTACGCATCTTGAAAGGGCGGTTGCGAAGAGCACGCAAGAAAGCCTTTTGGAAGGCTGCCTTCGACAAGCTCAACAAGTGGTAACACCTGTGATAGACCGATCTGAGCCGGGATCAGAGGGGGAGTGACCTCAACTGGTCAGGCGTCCCCACCAAAGAAGAAACGAAGACCGCGAAGCCGCGAAAAAACGGTCACGGTCTTGCCTATACTGTCCGTACTGTCGCGAGGCTCTTCCAAGAACCACTTTAGCAAGTCTGCGTTCGACCGCCAGACCAACCTTGCGCATGGAGTATAACAGCCAGCTACGGTGCAAGAAGAAGAGCTTACCCTTCTGCCAACGACAGAAAGCAACCGTTCCTTCCTTCCAAAGAGCCCTATAAAGCGCCCCTGGATCGTCAAGCAAGTCTCGCGGCGGCACGATAAAGAGTGGTTTCTCGCCGCCGTAAATATTAGTGAAAGCAATCCCTTCGAATAGGACCGCATCCTCTCCTTCCGGATAACGGATGAAATCTTGCAGTAAACGAGCGGCAAGGTCCGACTTCGGGTCGAGATAGGGCAACAGAGGGCTTGCAGCTGAGGCCATATCGGCTGCCAGAATCCGGCACCCCTCATGAACTTTACGAATAAACATGATTCTTGCGTGGTCAAACGGTGAGTGTGCCTCTCGATCAACTTCGAAACCACCATCCTCCCGTCGCCCGCAAAAATGCAGGATCGATGCCTCCTCGGTGCAAAAAAGAGTTTCCAGTAGACGGGTATTTCGCATGATGGGATGAGGGTGCCGGCGCCGGCGAGCCAAGTGGCCAACATAGCCGCGCATCACAAGCCCCCTCTTGATACGCGGCAGCGCCGCGTCAAGAAGGAAAAAGTAAAGCCCTGTCAATTTGGTGCCCAGCACCTTAGCATAACCTTCCTGAAGCGTCCCAGCATAGCCGATCTCGACAAAGACAGGAGCGCTGGCCACCGACATACCCACATAGTCGCAATAATCGCGGAGATCTTGCAGCCGTGACAGCATCATTTCCCGGAAATAAGGGAAAATATCGACGACATAAGACCGGAACCGCTCGCAATCGGCCTCAGTTTCCAACCGTGCATCGACGTCGAAGTCGCACCGCTTGGCCCGTGCATTCAGTTCGTGCAGATCGACGGACATCGTACGCCAGAAGAGGGAAGCCGGCGTTTCCTGGCTAGGGTCACCCAAGAGGTCCAGAAGATCACTCAACTCCGTTGTCGTGCAGGAACGGATGAAGCGGCGTGAGCCATAGACGTACTCGGTACGAATTTCTTGCGGGAATAGAAGTTCATAACATTCCTGCACGATCCGGTTATCGCGGGCAGCAAAAAAGGCGGCGTCGTGTCCCCCCTCCTTGATCTGCCGATGTATCCAGAGACAGAAATCAGCAACTACAGGCCCAAGGCCGGCATAGCCGAGCTCTATCGCATCCCCACCGAAATGGCTATTCTCTCTGGTCGAAGAAAATGGATTGTCAAACAATCGTTCGGCCAAAAGATGAATGAGCAAAGACCTTTGCAAGGTTCGCGGCTCATCGCGCTGAAAGAGACAGGTGAAGCGAGGATTTTTCTTCATCGCGTCAATGCCGCATCGCAACCGTTCTGTCAGGATACCCAAAGACCGTGGGATATTTTCGTCCCCTTGCGGATTATTGCCCACATGGAGAAGAAGCCCTGGCGCCAGTTGCTGCTCGGCTAGAATATGCCGAAAAAGTGACCCGCTACGCTTGCTGAGACCGAGGCTGTTGGAAAGATAAAGCGTTGTCGTTCCGTCATAACCGCACTTGTCTAGCAGTCGCCGGATGAAGGGCTCTGGCAGATAGATGTCCGAGGTGAAGATCATCCGCTTGCCGAGTTTGCAGCACACCTCATAGAGAGCCCTGCCGATCGGGCGAGCCTTGGCAAGCTCAAATTCTAGCGTTGCTTCAAGTTCTTGTAATCGTCTTGCCTCCGCATCGCTCAGTTCATTGATCTCGGCAAGCATTTGATAGATATCGTCAAAAGTGCATTCTTCCCGTTCTGGCGGCAGACGCTTGTGAGCCAGATTCTCAGCAGTTCGCCGAGCCACCTGGAAGTTAAACGGAAATGCCCTTCCCTCAGCGTTCATATGGAGTTGCATCAGAAGGTGTAGATCGGTTGGCTCGGCGAGTGGTCGCCCAATCAAGGTTTCGAATAAATCGAACGAAACGATTTCTGCATCGGTGATCTTGCGAAGCACGCGTTCCGGGATATCCAACAGTGCTGAGGTCATCTAGGTGTGAAACCTTGAGAGGTTGTCAGTGGTTGGGTTGGGGCGATTGATTGGCGCTTTGGCGTCTAGGCTGCCGTGTGCTCTGTGCCAATTGCACATGTGGATCCAATCTGGCAAATGGGCTTTTCGGTGATCTGAGGTCGGATAGGCACGTGCGTATTCCCATTCACGCAAAGCAATCCGATGAACCGCTCGGCCTTTCCTTTTGTCTTGGATGTGTAGGGCTTTTGGTTCGGATATACTTCAGACAGAGTTCCCGGCAAGCCTTTTCAAAGGCTTTGGATTTGCAGCATGATCCGTTGTCAGTCATCAGGCGGGTTACGGTGATGCCGAGGCCATTGTAATAAGCGATCGCGGCTTTCAGGAGGGCCACACGGCATTGACGGTTTTTTCATCAGGGAAGATGTTGGAGCTGGGGTGATCGATGCGTGAAGCGTCGTTGAGATAGCAACATGGACATATTTCCAGCCGGCGCCGCGCGAGTTGCTCTGTCTGGTGCGATCACCGGTGATCCGGGGACCAACCCGGCCGAAACAACCCAAGCGTTTGATGTCGAAATGAATCAAGCCACCGGGCTCGGAATATTGATAGCGGATGATCGGGTCTGCTGGAGCGAGGTCCTTCAACTGTGACAGTCCGGCCCTTGGTTTCATGGGCAATATGCTTGGCGGCCAGTCGTTCGCGTCGCAAAGCCGGAATCCGAGCGTGCACTCCCGCTGCGATTTGACTGGGGCTGGTCTTCGGGCGAGGCGAACGGTCGGCCATTCCGACTGATTCTTCGACACGAAAACGCTCGATCCAACGTAACAATCTTCGCGCAGACGCTGTAGTGGCCGGCATTCTTATGAATGTTCATTCGTCGCGATACTGGAAAACTGACGTGTGGTAACTCCAGTCTCTAGAATCCGCTCCGAATGGACGACCTCCTGAAAGCTCACGTCTAGGCTGCGCTGTCTGTAAGGAGATTGAAAGCGCCCTAGAAAAATCCATTCTGGGAATTGACGTCAGATTACCGCCAACTCCGCAGTTAAATATGCCCCTTCCTACCGCCTCGAACTGCGCCCTTATGACGCGAAATTCGTCATTGGTTCGTGGAAGGGAGGCGCGCTTAGCCTGTGTCTCGGGAAGAGACTCGTGCTGCCGATCAGTATCTGACATTTCATAAGCATAACTATAGTTGTAGTTTATATCTAGATCACACCCGATAATAAAAACATTCTGAAATCCAAGAAAATAACAAATCTGAACTGCAAACGAAATGACACTAGAGTCATTGCCTATGCCGAGATTCATCTGCGGCTGAAAACCTCTTTTCAGAATACCCCCATTCCGGTACGGCACCCAATGTATGTCGTAAGGTAAATCCTCTTCTTGAGGAGTGACTGAATAAAACCTCTTACGGTAAAAAGCAGTCCTGATTTTTAAGTCACTCCAATCGGCGCTGTAGTCTCGAAAACAGTCTATATCGGAGACAACGTGAAATGGGATTATCCAATCCTTAAAAAGTCGCACGCCATTATTGACAACCATATAAGATACGTTCTGAATCGGAAGTTGCTCATAAGGCAAAAGTTTTAGAGATGGTGCGGACCCCACAAGAAAAACGCTCTGACCAGAGTTTATATTATTTAGAGAACGGAGCGCTCGTTGAGCCCGAGTATCGGCTTGAATTATCGCCCTTTCTACCACTCTTCTTGCAAATTTAAACATTGTGATACTCATATTATCTTGGAGGCTATTGCAGAATGAGCACGCTTAGCGAGCGTGGATCGCTCGGATGACGATCCAACGGTGCCTTTTCAGGCAGCATTTCGGCTCACTTCCCCACCCTTTCCGGCCTTCTCGGCCAGACTCCCGGTGCAGTTTCGTGATCCGCTATCCAGATCGATCTTCCACACCGCAATCTTCCCCGCTGGAGAAGCGACCGCGGCCACTGTCCGATCCACTCGCTTCCTCGTCCGAACTGACAATCCTCCCGCCTATCGACCGCTTCCGTTTCCTTCAACGTCCTGTCGATCTCATCTTCGATAGAGCTAGCAAGACGATTAGCCTCAAGGACGCCCTAGCCTTGATCTTGATCCCGTCGAGTTCACCACGACCCCAACCACACAGGATAGTATTATCCTCCAATAACACTACCATAAAGTGAAATCCTGCAACACTCTCCATGAAAATAAATTTAACATGTGAGGGTATTATCCAGATCTTCGTTGTTCCCTTCCACGTCGTGGCTGATCCTCAGCGCTGGCCGGGCACCGAGGCGGAATCCGCCAATTGTTCGAGCGCAATGTTAGTGATCACGCAGATGAGTCGGTTCGGATTGTCGAGCTGAGGTTTGATGTCGAAGATGTAGGCGTCGGGTAGGTGTCGCCAGAACAGCGCAAGCCACGTTGCGGGCGGGTAGACCGCAACGTGGTTATGGTCATCGTCGTAGCATGCAATTACATGGAACTGCAGTGGTCCGGCCTGGGTAAGCTTTCTGATAGCGGAGTCGATCGAGGCGCCCGGAATGTGCTCGAGTACGCTCGCTGAGCAGACGAGGTCTGCCGGCGGCACCGGGTCCTCGATAAGGTTGGTGCGGACGAACCGGACGTTTATCATTTCGAGGGGAAGAGTGTCGGTTTGCACCCAGTCCGCCCCCACGACTTCGTCGAAGACCTCGGCGGCAAGTCGTAGGAACTGGCCGTTGCCACATCCGACTTCAGTGACCCTGCCCGCCTTCTGCGTGGCAAGCGTCGGCAGGTAGCTCACGAGCCAGTTGTTGCTCTTGTACGCGTCGAGTGTGCTGTAGAAATCCGCGTAGCAAGACTGGTCGGGCGCTGACCGCACGTCGGGCGGAAGCGATGGTTGCGGCTGTGGTGGCGGGTACCCGAGCATTCGACGCACGCCGGCGAGCATCCCTGAAGATGCCAGAGCCTGCAATCGCCAGAGGTCGAGGAGTACCGAGGCTGCGGTGTCGTGGGCGGCAATCGCGATCCGCTGCTGGACTGTAGTTCTGGCGAGGACGGTCTGGCGTCGGGACGACTCAGCATTGGCAAACGCCCGCTTGAGAAGTTCCCGCATCGAAGGGATAACGGGTGGCTCCCGGCCTGTTTCGAGCGCTACGATCTGCGAGATACGGTTGCGGATTTTCGTCAGGTCGTTCGCCTCGATGCAGTATGCGACGAGGTACCAACCGAGAAAGCGTGTGACGTCGGCAGCCGAGGGGCCAGCGTAGGGGCAGAAGACAGCCTCGAGGCCATTAATGTCCTCAATGCGCTGCGTCGCGGTCTCGAAATCGCTGACGGCATAGCTGTAGACTGGTTTTCCATGTAGCAACGCCTCGAAGAGGACGCCGGAGTTGGCGCCGACCACGGCGCGCGCGCCGGAAATGAGGCGGTGAACCGAAGCGGTCGAAACCCGAATCGCTTCTTGCTCTGCAAGCCGATCCAGAAGCGCTCCCGTTTCGTCGTGGCGACACAGAGGATGGCGTTTGACAACCAAAGGAATGCCATGCCTAGCTGCGTGTACGGCAAGAACCTCAAGCGCGTCCGTCTGGAGTATACGCGAGCATCGCGAGACCGTATCCTCGGTTGTCTGCAGGGGCAGAAACAGATAACCGGGGGCGAGATCCTGCCCCCGTGCGTCGTCGGGCTGATTGTATTTCGAGACGTTATCGGCGACCAGCTTCTCCTTCAGCTGGCGGACGGTTTCCTCGGCGAGGACCATGTCAAAGCCGGCTATCGCGTCCGTGAAGGTCGCGGGGTAGCGCGCGAGTTCGGAGAAGCCCGAGTACCCGAGCCGGTCCAGCGTGAAGTATTCTAGGACGTAGCTTTCCTTTATCCGCCAGACCCGCGGCTCATCGCCAAAGCTGTGATACGAGAAGCAGACCTGCCCTGCCTCGGGAAGACGTGGAGATGGGTCGTCCCAGTAGCTCGCGCTGCTCAGCTCGGTGCGGTATCCGAGCTCGATCGACGCTGTGCAGAAATTTGCGAAGAGGCGGCGCACGCTACTCCCGAGATTGGGGTGCCGCAACCAGTCGGTCGGCACCTCGATCAGGATGTCGCTGTCGGATGCGGACCCGGACGACGGGCGTTGTTCGAATGTTTCCACTGTCATCGTCTCGTTCTTCTAACGTTAGCAGGAGCCCCTTGCTATGCCGGGGTGGCTGTAGGAGTTTGACGTTGGCGGTGACTTTCGTGTTTCTATCACGCAGACACGAAAGAACTCAGCCCAATTGACGTGCTCCCCTTGATTTAGGCCAGTTCAAACTGGCCTAATTTGATGGGAGCACGTCAGAGGAGCACGTCACTTTTGGGCGAGGGGCTACTTCGTCTCGACCGTCAGGAGAGATGAAGTAGCGATCCGTGATTACATCCGCAACCAGGAAAAAGAGGACGCGCGCCTGGAGCAGCTTGCACTATGGCGATAAACCGCCTTCAGACGGTGCCAATCTGGTGGGGACGCGTAGGCGCCCCCACTAGCCGCTTTGCGCGGCTATAACTATAAAGCCTCTGGCTTTGCCGGGGGATACTTACAGCTTGTGCAGTATCCGGTTCCTCATGGCTTCGATCTGGGCGCCGGCCCCGACTAGGCTTCCGAAGTTGGTCCTGCTGCTATCCCCCCGCACAAATGCGTTTCGCAAAACCGAGGAATACTCAATATGCTTGTCGACGCCATCAATGACCGAGTTGCCGAAGAACCCCGTCTCGCCAACGTCGCGAAAATGGTAGAAGGCAAGTTCTTCGGGCAGGACGCCGATATCGGCGATCTGCAGGAAGCGCAAGTTGAAGTCCCAGTCGCCAAGGACGGGGAAGCGTTCGTCGAACCCCCCGATAGCGTCGTAGACCGAACGGCGAAACACGAAGCTGATCGGCGGGAACATGTTTGAGATCGACATCTCGCTGATCGCCACGTTGACGAGGCCAGGGTTGTAGGAGCGCTGCCCTTCGATCCGGATGCCCTCGGGCGTCACACGCTCGGAGACGTAGGTGGACCGAGTCGTGACCCCCCCGTACTTTGCCCCCCGCGCGCTTTCGAGAAAGCCCACGGAGCGCTCGAGGAACTCCGACGTCCAGGTATCGTCGTCGTCATGGATTACGACGTAATCGCTGGGTGCCGCCCGGATGCCTATGTTCGATGCCGATTCCATGCCACGGTTCTCGACGGCGTCGACAAGCATAATCCTCGAATGATCGACGTTGGCCTGCGCCACGGTTTCACGGATGGTGGCAATGTCCCCACCGTCGCAGACGATCACATGGCGGTAGGTTCGCCACGTCTGGCGGTGGACCGATAGCAGGGCTCGCCGAAGGAACATCGGGCGGTCCATCGTGCGGGTCACTACGGTCACGAGCGGCCTGGGCTGCGGCACGGCGGGGTGGCGCTCCGGACGAGATCCAAAGGGGAGTCCGAAACGTTTTCGCTGGATGCTTGCCGCCATCCCCCGCTCGTATTCGACTGCGATCTGTCCCGCCTTCCACAGCGATCGGGCAATCCGGTCGGAGGCGCTTGCGGCGTGTCCTTCGTCGAGGATCACCGGAACCGTAAACCGGCGACCGAAATCCGCGCTGCGTTCCAGCGACCTGAAACAGTAGGCCCAAGCTCGGCTCGGGGTGAGTAGGATGTCGGCCAGTTCCCGAGTAGCTCTGGCCGCCGCAGCCTCGACCTCGAGTGGGTCGGTGGGAGCGCTACGCAGGTGCTCGAGGACTCCCATGAACATCGGATCTTCGTCCCGCTCGAGCGAGGCTAGGTTCTCCCGGGCGCCGGGGATGCTCACTTCGCCCGAGGACGTACCCTCGTAGCATTCGATGCTCGGAGCCACGGGTTCGAACAGACTCTCGATGACGTGCCGATGCTCGATGATTGCCGTTTCCGGTCGGGTCGCGTCGACATCATCCGCCTGGAAGATGAGGGGAATTGCCCGGTTCCAGTGCTTGCGCGACGCGAGGCCCGACGCAGAAAGCCCGAAATACGCCCCCCACCATTCGACCTCAGGCCAGCCCGCCATGAGCATCCGCTGGGTAGTGGCGGCCCAGCCAGTGTCGACGATGAGGGCGGCCTCTCGGCCGCCGAGTAGGCGTGTCGTCTCGGCTCGAAAGAGGCGAGACTGTTCGATCAGATGATGTCGCAGCGCAGCCGTCCGCGGATCCTTCGCGGCAAGGAGTTGGTCGATAGAGTCCTTGTTTCTGTCCACGTAGAACTGATCGGCTGACTGCGCTGCCGTGACATCCTTTTTCCCGATCAGGCATTCCTGCGCGAGCGCCCAGGGCGTGTGCTCATACTCGGAGCGGAACACCGAGACTGTCTCGTCCGGCGACGTGTCGTACACTCCCTTGGCAACCATCAGCCGCGAAACCCAAAAGTGATCCCAGCCAGCGGGCAGGGAGAAGCCCATGCGCTCGGCATAGACGCCGAGCGCATGACGGATCCTCACACCGGCGCGGGCGGCAAACAGGATCTTCGCGTTCCGGCTCTTGTCGAAGTAGAGGCAGGTCGACAGGAGGCGGCTCAGGTAGGCCGCGACGAGCGGTCCCAGCACGTCACGCCCGAGGACGTCGAGTGAAGGATTGGTCGGACTGCGCACATCACTCTTCACTGAATCACTCCTTCGCCCAGTCCGTAACATCGACTCCCCGGTCGCGGAAGTGCTGCACGAGTGCGGCGAGCGACTGCGAACGGGCTCTGGCTTCGCCGGAAGACACCGGGAAGTGCAGGGCGTCCCATCTTGAGTTCCTAGGCATCTCGACGTCTCCCATGAACGAGTCGCCTACGTGAAGGAATCCTGATGGCGCTACGCCCATTGCCTCGCCCACCAGATCGAAGATGCGACCCGATCGCTTACTGTAGAGTTCGTCCGCGCTGCTAAAGAGCCGGTCGGTCGCCTCGGGGATCGCCGGGCTGATGAGTCTGGCGATAGCGGCGATCATGCTGCCCGGGAGGTACATGTCGCTGACTAGCACGACCTTCCCACCCGCCGACCTGAACCATTCGGCGACGCGCAGCAGCGGACGGTTTGCGACGAGCTTGCCGGCTTCGTAGGCAATTTCCGCATCAAGCAGAGGCTGAACAAGCCTGTCGTCTCCGACCAGACGGTGCGATAGGAGAGTCATCACGTCAACGATCGTTCCCTCCTTGCATCCGTCCTTACCGGGCCGCGCCCGGTAACTGAGCCGCATCGCGTCGGCGCGAAGGAGACACAGCCCCTCCGCCGTCGTGTTCGCGGGCAGGGGACCTACACGGCCTAGGATGAAGTCCGATACCTCGAGAAAACGAGCCGCCTCGGCTTCGGGTCCCCTGAGCAGCAGTGTGTCGAACACATCGAGTGACAGGCACTCCTTGCCGATCATGGCGTTGCGCATCACTGCTTCGAAGGTCTCGTGGTTCGCGTCCAGCCAGGCCTGCCTACTGTCGCAGGAATAGAAGTCGTCCGGGAAGGGACGCATGTCATGAACGACGCTGAATCCCAGTTCATCCACGGTTGATGGAAGCGGAACCACCTTGTCGCCGGTGATCTCTTTGGTGGCTGACGGTGGAAGGAATGCCTGCGCAAAGCTGACGCCGGACAGAAATGAAGCCGTTTGTCCCGGCGCAGGATCGCGCTTCGGATCCAGCAGCGCGGCTGTCACGCAGGACAACTCTTTTCGCAGGCGCACGAGATCAAATTTGAGCGCCGAGCGGCGCAGTTTCAGCCAAGTCTTTGAGTCCCGGCGGAACAGATTGCTTGCGGCTCTCGCGGCGGCTCTCGCAATCCAGGGTTTTGAACGGCCCGATCCCAGAAGCGGATTCTTCTCCAAATGCGCAAGCAACGCAAATACTTGGTTGATCCACTCGGAATCTTTCTTCTTCTGGGTTATCAAATCCGCACCCCATTGAACCGACATTTCCCAGATGGACTGCCTTTCGACGGTAGTTAGGCCGGCAGGGCCGATTGATCAATTGTTTTCTTAGCGAATAGCCCTGGACTTTCGACGGCGGTGGAAAGTTCTTCGGCAACATCCGCCACTGGCAGCCACTCGTTGCCAGATAGAGAACCGCGTTCATCACCTCCCGTAGATCGGAGGTTCACGGCCGACCGCTGGATTTGGCAAGGGAAGCAACAATCAGCGTCTACTCCCCATCCGCCAATCGCTTGGATATACGGCCCTCTGGCCCGGCGATGCTCTCGGCGGGCGATGTCGGTCCGGGTCATCTGGTCCTCCATTTGTTCCGATAACAAACAAGAATCACAACCGACTGATATCGCGGAACTTCTTTTCAGATGGGCTCTCAGGCCGAAGTATAGAGTAGTTGACAATACAGACGTGCCGATAGTACACGCTGCGACGTCGATATGACCGATGCTCGTTCTACAAGCAGGTTGGGAAGCCGTGCCCCGTGTTGAGGGAGCAGCAAATACGATTCAGTTGGCGCAACGTACCAACTGATTTTGCGTGCTACAATAACCGGTAGAAATCCGTATTTTATTGTATAGCTCTTTCCAACTCTCCCCCTGTCTGTTTTGGATATTGCGACTATGTGGTCGCGGAGAGAAGCCGGTCCCCATAAGAAGTAGCCCCGCAGGGGCGACCTTTTTCCGGTGCTTGGTGGGGTGAGGCTCACTGTTGACAGGCGCTGCCGAGCATAGCATGTCCTTGCGGACTATTTTCCGGCGGCCGTTTTTGCGAAAAGGTGAGCGACTTTCCGGGCGAATGCTTGCCTGGGAACACCCGCTTGTCCGAGAAGTCGGACAACTTTTCGGCGGATGATTTGGCCGATGGGCCGGCCAGACGTGGAGTGCGTACTTGAACCATCTTAAGAGTTGGCTCGTCAGTCTCTTCGGACCGGAGCAGAAGCTCGGGCCGCTGGTGCGCCTGTTCCGTACCAACTTCCGCCCGTATGCGCTGCGCTATGTCTATGCGCTGGCGATGATGCTGATCGCCTCGGCGGCGACCGCCGCAAGTGCCTATATCATCAAGGAGATCGTCAACAAGATCTTTATCGAGAAGAGCGAAGGGCTGGTGTTCACCATTGCCGGCCTCATCGTCTTCATCTATCTCGTCAAGGGCTTTGCCACCTATTTCTCGTCGGTGACTCTGACCAAGATCGGTAACAGCATGGTTGCCCGGCTGCAGCGCCAGATCTATGAAGCGGTGCTGAAGCAGGATATCGCCTTCTTCCAGCGGCACACTCTCGGCGACATCGTGGTGCGCATTTCGCAGAACGCCGGGGCGGCGCGATCAGCCGTAGACCTGATCGTGATGAGCCTCGGTCGCGACCTGTTCACGTTGGTCTCGCTGGTCGCCGTCATGGTAATCCAGAATCCCACAATGTCGGCCCTGTCACTGGTGATCGCGCCTCCCGCCGTCTACGGCGTCACCCATTTGATCAAAAAGGTGCGGACGGCGGCCCGCAAGGAGGTGATGAGTTCGGCCCAGATCGTCACCATCGTGCAGGAGAGCGTCCAGGGCATCCGCGTCGTCAAGTCCTTCGGCCTGGAAGACCGGCTGTGCCGGAGTTTTGATGCGGCGACGGCTGGTGTCGAGCGGCTTTCCAATCGAATGGCCACACTGAGCGCCCGCTCCAGCCCGCTGATGGAGACGCTGGGCGGCTTCGCCATCGCCTTCGTAGTGATGTTCGGCGGCTACCAGATCGTTCACAACAATGCCGATCCCGGCGCCTTCTTCTCCTTCATCACGGCACTACTGCTCGCCTACGAGCCAGCCAAGCGCCTCGCCCGCTTCAACCTAGATCTCGAGAAGTCGATGATTGGCGTACGCATGATGTATGAGATACTCGACTTGGTGCCGGAATTGCAGTCGGCGCCGGATGCCGTCGAGGCCAAGTTCGAGGCGGCTACCGTCACCTTCGACCGCGTCGATTTCGCCTATGGCGAGGCGCCGGTGCTGAGAAACCTCACGCTCACCGCACCGGCCAATTCGGTGGTGGCATTGGTCGGCCCCTCGGGCGCCGGCAAGTCGACGGTGTTTGCGCTGGTCGAGCGCTTCTATGATCAGAAGGGCGGCGCCATTCTGATCAACGGCACCGACATGCGCCGCTTCACGGTGGACTCGTTGCGCCGGCACATCGCTCTGGTGACGCAGGATACCTTCCTGTTCGACGGCACGGTGGCCGCCAATATCGCCGATGGCCGGCCGGATGCAACGCAGGCCGAGATCGAGGCGGCGGCGCGCGACGCCAACGCCTACGAGTTCATCATGGCGATGCCGGCCGGTTTCGAATCCCGGGTCGGCGAAGGGGGAGGCAACCTCTCCGGCGGCCAGCGCCAGCGCATCGCCATCGCCCGCGCCATCCTTCGCAAGGCGCCGATCCTGCTGCTCGACGAGGCGACCTCGGCGCTTGATGCCCAGGCCGAACGCGACATTCAGGACGCGCTTGGCCGGCTGATGAAGGGGCGGACGACCTTCGTCATCGCCCATCGCCTCGCCACCGTGCGCGACGCCGACGTCATCTACGTCATGGACAAGGGCGAAGTGGTGCAGTCCGGCAATCACGCCCAGCTGATGGCCGAGGGCGGGCTTTACGCCCATCTCCGGGCGCTTCAGTTCAAGGACGAAAAGCCGCAGGTCGAGGTCGCCGAGGTAACGGGCTGAATCGCGGCCTGTTCGAGGGTGGAGTCTTATTATCTTCCGCCACAGTAGTCGCTTGAAGTGTAATTTTCTGAGCCATTAGGTTAGGTGTTCAGTCCCGGCCCAGACAATATGACCGTCGTCGCGTGCACGATCTCGTAAGGGGCGTTTGCAGGAGGGGGCGAAAAAAATCCTACGCTAAGCCGAGGACGCGGTTTCCATAGTCCCTGAGTTCGCCCTTCGGGCCGACATATCTGTATAGAGTGACGCGCTCGATCCCGAGTTCCTTGCACAGATCGGAAACGGAAGTGTCGCGCTGTGCCATGGCGGCCTGGGCGAGACGCACCTGTGCTTTGGTCAGGGCGAATTTTCGGCCCCCTTTGCGACCACGGGCTCTGGCGGCGGCGAGCCCAGCCATGGTGCGCTCGCGGATTAGGTCACGCTCGAACTCGGCCAGGGTGGCGAAAATGCCGAACACCATGCGTCCGGATGTGGTCGTGGTGTCGATCTGAGCGCCCTTTCCGGTCAGCACCCGCAGACCGGGGTCGGAACAGGAGCAGTTCAAAATCGTACGCTAAGGTCGAACGAGCCCTGAACGTTACGCGGCTCGGAGGATTTTGCCGTGAAGCCGCAAGGGCCTGAAGCCCTCGGACATCTGCTGCTCTGCGTCCCAGGAATAGATGCCGGTGAGATTGATATGCTCCCAACTGAGCGGCGAGACGTGTTTGAGCAGTTCGTCAGGAATATGCCGACCCTGATGGCGCAGGTGGGCCGTGGCCCGGCTAAGATAGACGATATTCCAATGCACGATGGCGCTGACCACCAGGTTGAGGCCAGAAGCTCGGAATGCCTGACTGTCAAAGGATCGATCACGGATTTCGCCGCGCTCGTGGAAAAAGACGGCACGTTTGAGCTTGTGAGCGGCCTCGCCCTTGTTGAGCCCGGCCTGACAGCGCCGCCGCAATGCAGGGCTGGAATACCATTCGATCATGAACAGCGTGCGCTCGAAGCGGCCGAGTTCGCGCAATGCTTTGGCCAGGTCGCTGGATTTCGACGAGGCGGACAATCTCTTGAGGATGGCCGACGGCGCGACGGTTCGCGTGGTGATCGATGCGGCAAGATGCAGGAGCTCGTCCCAATGATCCATGATGAGGGCGGCATTGATCGGCATACCGACATGATCTGCCAGCGCCGGATAGGCATCGGCCTTTTCGAAGGTATGGAATTTTCGGTCCTTGATATTGCGGAGCCTCGGCGCGAAGCGCTTACCAATCAGGCAGAATAGCGCAAAAACATGATCGCTAGCGCCTCCGGTATCCGTGAACAACTCCTCGATCTCCAGAATCGTGTCGTGGTCGAACAGGCCGTCGAGCACATAGACGGCCTCGCTCTCGGTCGGGCTGATCGGCAGGATGCTAATAGGGGTCGTTTGCGGGAGAGGGCGAAATCCTACGCTAAGCCGAGGACGCGCCTTCCATAGTCCCTGAGTTCACCTTTCGGACCGACATAGCGATAGAGGGTGACGCGTTCGATCCCCAGTTCCTTGCACAGATCGGAAACGGAAGTGTCACGCTGGGCCATGGCGGCCTGAGCGAGACGGACCTGTGCTTTGGTCAGGGCGAATTTTCGTCCGCCCTTTCGTCCACGCGCTCTGGCAGCGGCAAGACCGGCCATGGTCCGTTCGCGGATTAGGTCACGCTCGAACTCGGCCAGGGTGGCGAAGATACCGAACACCATGCGGCCGGATGCGGTGGTGGTGTCAATCTGAGCGCCCTTTCCGGTCAGCACGCGCAGACCGACCTTGCGGTCTGATAGGTCCTTCACGGTGTTGACCAGGTGAGCAAGCGACCGCCCCAGGCGGTCGAGCTTCCAGACCACCAGCACATCGCCGTCGCGCAAGGATTTCAGGCAGGTGGCCAGTCCGGGCCGATCGTCGCGGCCGCCGGAAGCGCGATCCTCATAAATGTTGTCCTGATCGACGCCGGCGGCGCGCAAGTCGTCGTGCTGCAGGTCGAGGGACTGTGAGCCATCGGCTTTTGAGACTCGGGCGTATCCGATCAGCATGTTTCTTAAACGTTGGTTTGAGTTAGCACAGCGGGCGCGATCGTTTTGTTCGCTGGAAATGTATCTCAACCAGCGTCATAAACAAAGCATCTTGAATGCCGTGTGAATTTGAAAAAGAAACATGAATGCCCGTTGCGCCATACGAACATTTCGACAGGGGGTCGATGGGCCTCAACTGCCCACAGTGAGCCGTTTCAGCGTGTCGACGCTGACCTCCATGACGAGGCATGGCTTTTCGATCTTGTCGAAGATCTCCGTCAGCTCCTCGTCAATCTCGGCGAAGCCATGCTTTCGATAGAAGGAAATCGCGGCTGGGCTGGAACCGAGAACTCTGATCTCGATTCTTTTCGCCGCTTGGATGCCGAGCGCGCCGGCGAGTAGAAGACGGGAGCCGGCTCCTCGCCGTTGCCAATCGGGTCGAACGTACATTCCCAGAGATAGGCTGTTTCGCCGCGTTCGGCGATGATGGCGCTGCCGATGATTTCTTTCCGTAAGGCGATGCAATAGCCGCGATCATCAGCCCCCGGCAGCATCCCCGTCGCTTCATGCTGATCCAGTTCGGCCAGCATATTTGCGAGCGTACCCGCGCCCAGGACTATGCCATAGGTTGCTATCCAGGTTTCTCGCCACAAGGCCAGTAACCCGTCCACGTCCTTCGGTGCGATCAATCTAGTGTCAAATGTGGCCGTCATCGTCTTCTGATGGTTCTGCAACTGCTGGGCTATTCCTCCCGTGGTTTGGCTCCGAGCGGGATCGATCTTGTCCGAAACCAGGCGAGGGGTGCCCCCATCCTCATACCCTCATCCTGCCCAGCTGTGTGCTTATAAAGGGCGAGAATCTGCGGATTTCCTTCACGAGGTTGGCTGCGAACTGAAGATTTTCACCTCTTCGATTGCAGTTTTAGGGTTGCAGAATCGCAAGAAAGCGCCGTTACTCGTAACTATGGCAGAGGACGCGGCAGAGATTCGCAGAAAAGTTGCCGCTCATCGAGAGCGGGTAAAGGCGGCTGGCCGTGTCTTCGTCAACACGTCTCTTCCGGCAGAGCTGGTCATCCGTCTCGACCAGATCAAGGAAGCGAAAGGCGCATCGTCGCGTGCGCCTCTCATTGAGGAAGCCGTGAGGTTGTTGATCGAGAAAGAGCAAGGGTCATAACGGCGAAACGCCCAACCGTTGGCGCGGTTGAGCGTTTCAAAAGGCCGTCAGACACACCGTAGAACGGGGCCAACCAAAGCTATCCCTTTTCTACGCTAGAGCCCGAAAACTCGCAAGAATGATTCTTGCGGGAAGGAGGTTTTGTGTCTCTCGTCCACAGCCGTCATGCCCTCCTGATGGAGGACGAAGACGATGTTCATGGAGCAGATCGCTACTGCGATCAGCTGCGCGCGTGCGCCTGCGCTCGACGCACTGGCGCGAACCGTCGCCGGGGCATGCGCCGAAGGGCACCTGTCCGAAGCAGACCTGGAAATGGCCTTCGCGTTGATCGAGGCGCGGCGGGATCAATTCCGACGTTCGGCGGCGCAGCTCACGCTTTCGGGTGTGCCGGCGAGCCCTTATGGCGACCGCCCTCCCCTGCCCCGATCGCGGTTCCCCATGCCGCACTACCAGCCGGCTCGGCGCCATCCGGAGCGGATCGCCCGCCGGCGTCAGCTCGCGGCCTCGGGACCGTTGCCGCCGCAACTTGCGGCCGAGTTCACCACGAGTCAGCTTTCGGTCTTGGCGATCGTCGCCGACGCGGCCGGCGCCGAGGGGCAATGCGCCCTCTATCTTGACGAGATAGCCGCCAGGGCCGGCGTCTGCCGGACGACGGCGCGGACGGCGCTACGGCTTGCCGAGAAGGCTGGTCTTCTCATCCGCACGGAGCGCCGCCAACCAGGTCGGGTTAGCCTGACGACGGTTCTGCGGATCGTCTCCCGAGAGTGGCGAGTGTGGATCAAGCATGGTGGGCGGCGAGCGTCGAAAACCCGCCGTGATCTCTTCGAAGCAATAGGGGTCAAAAAATCGTCGCGCACGGACAGACTTCGTCTTTATCCAAGCGGACAGCCGCTTTCAGCAGCGCCAAAAGGCCCTCCGGGCGGCCATAGGCCGCCGGCTAAAGCCGGCCTTGGCGCTGCGCGGCTGACTTAGATAAGTGGACGCCGCTGTTCGGGCCGCTTACGCGGCCCTGCGGCGGTTCCGGCCCGCGTAAAGGCGGGCCGGCAAGCTGCACCCTCACCACCTAATCCACAACGTTTGCGCCTGCGGCTACCGTCCTATGGGCTTTCGAGAAGGAGCGAGAGGCGAAATCGGCGCTTAGAATGCAATCATGTAGACATGATTTCATGTCATCATGAAATGCACGATTATCGTTTCGTACGACACAAAATAGGTCGCCATATTCCCCGTCAAGCTAACCGCAAAACTTATGCCGCGCTGAATCGGGCGTTCGACTTTTCGGAGGCGAGCTGGCGGCACAACGCGACTTTTCCACCCTCTATGTCGAGCTTTGGGACGATACCGACGCTCGGAAGAAGCGCAAGATGAAGTCGGCCAGCAAAACCCGCTACACCTGCCTGTCATGCGACATGAACGCTTGGGCCAAACCGGGTGTGCGCTTGCTGTGCGGCGAGCCGACAACGGCAGAGGAATCGGAGGGCTAGTTAACAACCATGAAATGCAAACATGCTTTCATACTGGAAGGAAAGCATGTAGACTTCCTTGCATGAAAGGATGCAACCATGATTACAGTAGCGTTCTGTACGCAAAAGGGTGGGACAGGCAAGACGACGATCGCGACGGCGCTTGCGGTCGCGGCTCATCGGGCTGGGAAGAAATCGGCCTTGCTCGACCTCGATCCACAGACGAACGCCGTCAACTGGTTTGACCGGCGCGAGGGCGACGGCCCGGACGTAGCCTCGATCCAGCCCGGCGCTATCCGGCGCTCACTGGACGCCTATCGCGGCCTTGGCATGGATTGGGTGTTCATCGACACTCCCGGCAAGATGGACAGCGCGTCGACCGAAGCAGCCAAACACGCCGATATGGTCGTGATCCCGACGCAGGCGCAGATTTTTGCAATCGACACCTTGGATCCGCTAAAGCGGCTGCTGGACATGGCCGGCAATCCACCAGCGTTCGTGGTGCTGAATCTGGTGCATCCGAACGCAGGGGGTAGGGCGGCTGACGACGCAGCCGCGATAGCCGAGCGGTTCAACGTGTCGGTTGCGCCTGTCCATATGTCCCGCTTGAAAGCGCATGAGGACGCGCCGGCCTTGGGCCAAACGGCGCAGGAATTGGAGCCGGAAGGGCGCGCAGCGCAGGAAATAGCCAGCTTGTTCGCTTTTCTTTCGGAACAGGCAAGCATGATTGCAGGAAATCATGAAAGGGAGAAAGCATGAGCCGCAAGCCTTCCCTCTTGGCGAGCGCCATCAAGACCGCAGAGCCGCCGGCCACAGTGCCGACCATCACGGAGGTTTTCGATACGCCGGCCGAACCCAAACACCGTGCTCGCAGCGTGCAATCAACTGGGAGCTATGTTGCACCGTCGCGGGCCAACAAGACGGCCAAAACGCACTACCTGCCGCCTGCCTATTGGGAAACGCTGGAAGAGCTCAGCTTCCGGACGCGCGATACGCAGGGCAAGCGGATTCCGCAAGAGCGGCTTGTTGCCGAGGCGCTGAACCTGCTTTTCGCCAAATACAATTTTCCGGTTGTTCGAGAGGGCGGGGAATAGGATGAAAACATATTTTCATGCAAGCATACTTGCACAGCGTAAGAAACAGGTTGCGCATTATTCCCTTTCAGGTATAAAATGACCATGAGCCAGAACCAACGCCCACTCGAATGGATAGCGAGCAGCTACAAGGATTTGATGGCGTTGCCGCCCGCCGTGCGTAATTATTTCGGTTTTGCGCTGTGGTTGGCTCAAGCGGGCGACCAAGCCGATACGGCTAAGGTTCTCAAGGGCTTCGGCGGTGCCGGCGTGCTGGAGGTTGTCGAGAACGATGTCGGCGGCACGTATAGGGCCGTCTACACGGTGAGATTCGCGGAGGCGGTCTTTGTTCTGCATTGCTTCCAGAAGAAAAGCAAAAGCGGGATCGCCACGCCCAAGGCAGATGTGGACATCATTCGGACTCGTCTGAAGGTAGCCGAAGCGATGGCGCAGGAGATGCGAGATGGAAAAAAAGATCGTTGAAGGTGTCGAAGTTTATCGCAGCTCTGGCAATGTTTTTGCTGATCTCGGGTTGCCTGATGCCGAAAAGCTCAAGATCAAGGCCGGTCTGGTGGTTGAGATCAGGAAGGCAATGCGTGCTCTTGGGTTGAATCAGCAGGAGGCCGCGAAACGTATGGGCATCCCACAGCCGAAGGTGTCGGGGATGATGCGTGGCGACTTCACCAACCTGTCTGAGCGCAAGCTTATGGACTGCCTGAATCGCCTTGGCTACGATATCGAAATCAAAGTGAAGCCGGCCGCCGATCCAGTCGGACATTTGACGCTTGCCGTCGCGTGAGGGCGAAATTCGTTCCAACTCGCGCCAAATGTTAGCGGTGAATTGCGGTGGCTAAGGCATACAAGAGCGAAGCAATGGCGGCGATCCATGAAACTATGGAGAGCCTGTTTGAAGTCGGCGCGATCGACAAACAGACCATGCGTGAGTTTGATGACGCCTGTCTGACGGCGATTGAGCCGCTAACTCCCGAGGAAATCCTTTCCATTCGAGAAGCGTGAAATCCGCATCCGCGACGAGGCCGGAGCGTTTCGGGTGCTCTACATCGCTAATATAGAGGATGCCGTTTATGTGCTGCACGTTTTCCAGAAGAAGACGCAGCAAACAGCGAAACGGGACTTGGATCTAGCCGCGACCCGTTTGCGGCAAATCTAGTGGGGGCGTAACGATGGAGCGTCAGAGCTTTGCGAATGTATGGGATGCATTGGAAGACACGCCGGCCGAGGCCGCGAGTATGACCATGCGTTCCAATTTGTTGATCGCTGTTGAGCAGCGGGTTCGGAGTTGGGGCGTGACTCAGGCCGAGGCGGCGAAGCGTCTCGGGATCACACAGCCCCGGCTTAACGACCTATTGCGCGGCCGGATCACGAATTTCAGCCTCGACATGCTGATTAATCTCGCCACCCAGGCTGGGCTTACGGTGCGGCTCGATATTGCCGACGCCGCATAGTAACAGGACGCGACGCAGCGCAAGCGTATGGATGCGCAGACTAGAAATTCGCTAGTCGAGAGGTGAATTATTTTGGTGCACACATGCACAGGTGCACGGTTGCAATCCTCCCTTGTCCGGACGGATCGCAGAAATGGCCTTAGCCGCTTATTCTACGACAGCTTGACCCATTCCATCTCGCGGCGCTTACGTGGGAGCAGATGGTCGAGGGCGCTATCGGTCAAGATTTCGGCTTGGGTCGGAGCGAGAGCGTTGCCCGCCGGCGATCGGGGGGTGCCTTCGCAGCGGGGCCGGGGGCCTGGTCGTCGGCGTCGTTGAGGACCGCGCCGAGATCAAGGTTGCCCCAGATCGAGGCTGAGGCGCTGTCCGGCGTGGTGCGGCGTCGGGTTTTGCGCTCGACAATGTAGGGCTTGGGGCTTCGCATGTGGCGGGGTTCCTTTCGAGGGCGGCAGTCGTCCATCCGCATGTGACGCGGACGGGGTTCGGGTGATCAGCGGCGGCGGCGTTATCAAACAGCGTGTTGCTAGGGCAGGGCAAGGGAAGTCGGGCAACTCGAGATCTGCAAAGTAGCGGAGTTTTTGACGAAGACGGGTCACTGTCCCTGCTTGAGCAAGATCATCTTCGTTGTTTTGTTACGTCAAAAATGGTTCGAATGCGCTGACCGCTATGAATAGATTCTCAACCAAGATCGCATTTTTTTGTTGCGTTCGCGTGTGCGTGGACAGGGTGTAACGGCAATTTAGATACAACTTGGATAAGAATAGTTACAGTTTCTCGGAAGAGGACCTGTCCAAATGAATTTTCTGTGGCTTCTTTTCAATTTCGATGGCCGGATTGGCCGCTTGTCCTACTGGTTGGGATGCCTGCTCTCGACCGTCATAGGTCTTGCCCCCATTGCCTTCGTAGCGACACTTGGTCGCTCTGCTGGTATGAGCGGCGTTTCTCTGGCAACGCTGCTATTTCTATTTCTGCTGTTTCTGATCCTGCTCACAGTCATGAATCTCGCCATCGTTGCCAAGCGTCTACACGACCGCGACAAGTCTCTGCTCTGGTACTTGGTCATCTTCATTCCGATCATTGGACCACTATGGATGTTTATCGAGCTTGGCTTTCTCGCCGGATCGCAGGGGATCAACCGCTTTGGAAGCCCTCCGGGCTCGATGGCTTACACCGACGATTCCGACTTCGACGCCGGTGCCGTTGTCAGGCGCTGGCAGGAGAAGCAGGCGCGCGAAACTGCCTATTCGCAGGCACCAGCGGTGGTTGAGCGCGTCTCCGGTCCGCAGCGATCGCTGCCAAATAGCCGCCCGACGTTCGGCCGCCGGGGCCTGACCTGACCCGCTGAACGTGGGGAAGTATCATTGTGAGCGTGGCCTGGCTTCTCTTCGGTTTTCGCGGTCGGATCGGCCGGCTGGCCTATTGGCTCGGGGGGTTGGCCCAGCTCTTCGGCTGGTATGTCTTGGTGGTGAGCGTCATCGCTTTCGTTGAGGCTACCGATGCCGGAATGATTGTCCATGGCCCCGGCGGCCTGACAATCGTTCTGGTTATCGGATCGCTGTTTGCCGTCGTGCTCGTGGTGGTCAATTTCGCGCTATGCGCCAAGCGCTTCCATGATCGCGACCATTCGCTCTGGCGCTTCCTGATCGTTCTCGTGCCCATCGCCGGTCCGACTTGGCTCCTGATTGAACTTGGCTGTCTTCCCGGCACGTCTAGCACCAATCGCTACGGCCCGGTGCCCGAGCCCCTGTTTCGCCACTCTTCCGGTGATGATCGCGGTTGGCATGGTCAGCGGACGGCCCCTGATCCTTACGTCCCTAGCGCGTCGTCGTCAGAGGTCGTTGAGCGCCTTACAGGTCCGGCGCGTACGGTTCCGTCGCGGCTTCAGTTCGGGCGGCGGGGGCTCGGTGGCCGGTAGGCGCTAAGCCAGCGCGCGGCGCTTGGCGTCTGGTAGATGCTCGAAGCCGTCACGGTGTCTCGAACATTCCCTTGAACTCAGGATCTGCAAAGTATCGGAGTTTTTCGACCACGGCCGGTCGTTGTCCCTGTTGGAGCAGGATCATGCTCGTCTGCGGCAGGCGCATGATCTCATCGGGGTTGACGAGATCGCGGGCCGAGACGTGCTGGCTGGTGGAGGTTTCGCCCTTGCTCCAGGCGTCGGTGGTGTACCAGGCATCGGTCTTGCCGATGGTGCGGGCGATCCACTCAGCCGTGTCGACGTCGTTGACACCAAACAGCTGCAGCAGGCCGGCGTTGGAGAGGAAGGTTCCGGCCTTCTGTCCGTAGGTGGCGCGCAGCTGGTGGAGATCCTGGAGGATGGGCCAGAGCTGGACGCCGTAGCCGGCCATCAGGCCCATGGCGCGCTCGACCGGCTCGAGGTGGCCGAGGGCGGCGAACTCGTCGAGAAGATAGAGGACGGGGGCGGCCGGCTTCGCCGGATCGCGGGCCATGTCCATGAGGCTCTGGGATACGAGGAGGCGCAGCCACCTTGAATAGGTGGCGAGGCGATCGGGCGGCAGGACGAGGAAGACGGTGGCCGTGTGGTGCTTGAGATCGGCGAAGGAGAAGAAGCTGTCGTCGAGCACGCGATACATGCGCGGGGAATCGAGGAAATGGGTGTGGCGCTGAGCGGCGGAGAGGACGCCGGCGGCTTCGCGATCGGATTTGCCGAGGTGGCGGTTGGCAGCACGGGCGACTAGGCCGTTCGCGGCCGTCGACGCCTGCATGGCCTCGAGGAGGGCGGCGAAGGCCTTGGGGGCGAGGGTGAGATATTCGCGGAGGGTGGCGAGGTGCCGGCGGCCGAGCGGTTCGGTCGCGACGACATGCAGGATGAGGCCGGCGATCAGCGCCTTGGCTTCCTCGTTCCAGTGCGCTTCGCCGGCCATGCCCGGTTCGTCGAAGACGAGGGCGTCGGCGAGCGTTGCGGCATCCTCGGCGACATCGAGGCCGGCGGGGTCGAGCCTGTCGAGGGGATTGAAGGCGGCGGAACTGCGGCCGGTGACGCCGAAGGGATCGAGGACATGGACAGGCCCGAAGCGCTCACGGGCGTGGCTGGCGATCCTGGCATTCTCGCCTTTGGGATCAATGCAGATCACCGAGCGATCGAGGGTCAAAAGGTTCGGGATGATGGTGCCGACGCCCTTGCCGGTGCGGGTCGGGGCCATGGTGAGGAGATGGGCCGAACCATCGTAGCGTAACAGCTTGTTCGTCCGGGGATCGCGGCCGACGATGAGGCCGCCGGCGCCCTTGGCAAGGGCAGCGATTTCTTTTCCGGTAGCCCATCTGGCCGAGCCGAACACGGACCAGCTCTGACGGCTCTGAGGGAACAGGCCTGCGAGGAAGCCGCCAACACCAAGGACGAGCGGCAGATAGCCGGCGCCGGCGTCGATCGCGCTGGCTATTGCGCCGTATTGCCATCCGAAGACGCGATGAAGGATGTAGTCGGCGAGAAGGACGAGACCGGCCAGAAGCATGCCGAGGAGGGCACCGGCGAGACCGCAGATCGGCGCCCAGAGCAGCCGGCCGAGGAGGTCGAGGATCTTCATTTGCCGTTTGCCGCCGGCGCCGATTCCGTGGTCTCGCTCTCCGGCTCTTTCTCCTTCAGCAGCTCGTCGAACAGCGGTCGGTCGGTGTCGCGGGTTAGGAAGCCGGGCAGCTCGCGCCGCAGCCAGTCGGCGAGGTTCCTGGAGATCTCGTCGCGGCCGTGCTCGAGGCGATGGAGGACGAAGGCGCCGAGCAGCACCTTGCGGCGAGTGTCCTCGGTGCGCTCCTGCTTACTCAACCGAGCCTTGAGCGCTTTCTTCCGGGCTTCGAGCTGGGCCAGCCGTTCCTCGATGGTTTTGCGGGGCATGGAGATCTCCGATCAGCTCAGGGCTCTGGCGCGGCGCTGGATGCCTTCGAGCAGGTAGGCCATCAGCAGAGGAAGGCCGTGGTTCTCGACGCCGAACTTCTTTCCGGCAGGAATAGCGGTTTCCATGTCCTGCCATTCAGCCAGAAGTTCTACTTTTGCCTCGGGGTCGAGAATCGAAAGGTCGATGTCGGTGTCCAGCTTCTTTGCCAGAAAGTCGAAGATGGTTCCGAAGCGAATTTCCCAGCGAACTTCTTCGATCGACAGATCGTCATAGCGGCCGGTGTCGATGGCGCTGTTGAAGTAGAAGGCGATGAACGTCAGCGTCGAGATTTTCATGCTGTCCTCCATGGGGCGATCCATCTTATTCCGAAGCTCAATGATTTCAAACTCGAAGCCGATGCGCCAACAGCATATGCGACGATTCCCTCTATTCACAAACGCCGGTGCAAGCGCCATCCCGAGGAATGTCTGAAGCGTAGCGCAGGAATTCTGAAGGGCGCACTTACGAGTTGCTGCGCAACTCAGTGCTTGATACCCTGCATCCAGCTTGGAGCATGTCGGTTTGGCGATCTATCATTTCAGCGGCAAGGTGGTCTCGCGGGCGAGTGGCCGTAGCGCCGTCGCCTCGGCCGCCTATCGCGCTGCCGAACGGCTGACCAATGAACGCGACGGCCTGACGCATGACTTCACCCGGAAAGAAGGGGTGGAGCATTCCGAGATCGTGCTTCCGGACGGTGTGACAGCGGATTGGGCGAAGGACCGGGCGGCGCTGTGGAATGCCGCCGAGTTCGCCGAGAAGCGCAAGGACGCGCGCGTGGCGCGGGAATTCCAGATCGCCCTGCCGCACGAGCTGACGGGCGAACAGCGCTTGGAGCTCTGCCGGGATTTTGCGCGGGAGCTGTCGAGCCGTTACGGGGCGGCGGTGGATTTTGCGATCCATGCGCCGCACGAGGCGAGCGACGTTCGCAACACCCACGCCCACGTGATGATGACGACGCGGGTGGTGACGGTCGAAGGGCTGGGCGAGAAGACGCTTCTGGAGCGGGAGAACAAGTGGCTACTGGCGCAGGGCCTCGCCACGACCGACGTGCAGATCCGCGACCTTAGGCAAGCGTGGGAGGGGGTGGCGAACGAGCACTTGGCGCGGGCGGGGCTGGATGTGCGGATCGATCATCGCTCGCACCTGACGCGGGGGCTGTCGATCGAGCCGACCGAGCATATGGGCGTTCACGCCACGCAGATGCAGCGCAAGGGGATGGAGGTCTCCCGGGGACGGCTCGACGAGGAGGCAAGCCGGCGCAATGCCGAACTGATCGCCGAGAAGCCGGAGCAGGTGCTCAGTCTCATCACGACCGAGAAGAGCGTGTTCGACCGGCGCGACATCGCCCGCGCGCTGCACCGGGCGATCGACGATCCTGAGGCGTTCCAGACGGCGCTTGCCTCGGTGATGGCGTCGCCGGCGCTGGTCGAGCTCCAGGCGGAGCGAGCCGACGCGGAGACGGGTGAGATCCTCGCGGCGCGCTATTCGACGCGGGAAATGGTGGCGATCGAATCCGACATGGCGGCGGCGGCCGAGCGGATGGCGGAAGCGCGGAGCCATGGCGTCGACCGGCGTCGGGTGGACCGGGCGATCGAGCACCAGGACGCGGCGATCCGGTCGGGCGTGGCGGCTGGTCTGTCCGCGAAGATGGAGAGCGGCGAAATCGACGCGGCCGAGCGGGGTCGGCAGGTCGCCGGGGCGCGGCTTTCGGACGAGCAGCGGCGGGCGATCGGGCATGTGACCGGGCCGGAAGGCATTGCCGTGGTGGTCGGCTTTGCCGGCGCCGGTAAGAGCACCATGCTCGCCGCTGCGCGCGAGGCATGGGAAGCGCAAGGCTATTCTGTTCATGGGGCGGCGCTGTCTGGCAAGGCGACCGAGGGACTGGAAGAGAGTTCGGGCATCGCATCGCGGACGCTGGCGTCGTGGAACCGGAGTTGGCAGAACGAGCGTCACCAGCTCGGCCGCGGCGACGTGCTGGTGATCGACGAGGCCGGTATGGTTGGAAGCCGGCAGCTCGCCCGTTTCGTCGGGGAGGCGGAGGCGCGCGGGGCGAAGCTCGTCCTGGTCGGAGACCACGAGCAGCTTCAGGCGATCGGCGCCGGCGCTCCGTTCCGGGCGATCGCCGAGGTGGTCGGGCATGTCGAACTCTCCGACATCCGGCGGCAACGGGAGAGCTGGCAGCGGGAGGCATCGGTTGCTTTCGCCACGCATCGGACGGCGGAGGGTCTCGCAGCCTATCGCGCGGCCGGAGCGATCCGGCTTGCGGGTGACATGGCAGAGGCGCGGGCGGCAATCGTGCGCGCGTACCTTGCCGATCGCGACCAGCGTCCGGAGGGCACCCGGGTTGCCATGGCGCACCGTCGCGCCGACGTGCGGGCGCTCAACGAGGAGATCCGGTCGGCGCTTCAGGAGCGGGGCGAACTGGCGCGCGTCCGCCCGTCCGATGGGATCGGGGACGGGCCGCCACATGCCCAGGAGCGGCCGCGTGCGTTGATCTACCAGACCAACGACGGCAAGCGGGAGTTCGCCGAGGGTGACCGGATCGTGTTCCTGGAGAACAACCGCGACCTCGGGGTGAAGAACGGCATGCTGGGGACGGTGGAAGCCGTCGAGTCAGGTCGGGTGGTGGTCCAGCTCGACGGCCCAGCGCGCGGCAGAGGGGAGGATGCGCGTGCTGTTTCTGTGTCCACGGATAGTTATAACGCGATCGATCATGGCTATGCGACGACGATTCACAAGAACCAGGGGGCGACGGTCGACCGGGCCTATGTGCTGGCGTCGGGGACGATGGACCGGCACCTCACCTATGTGGCGATGACCCGGCACCGGGAGGGCGTTCAGCTCCACGTCGCCCGCGACGAGTTCG
>NZ_NQVN01000037.1 GCF_002770725.1 Pleomorphomonas carboxyditropha
CCTCACCTATGTGGCGATGACCCGGCACCGGGAGGGCGTTCAGCTCCACGTCGCCCGCGACGAGTTCGCGAGCCGGCAGGCCGGCGTTCTGGTGGAGCACGGCAAGGCGCCGTTCGAGCACGATGCGACGAACCGGGCGAGCTACTTCGTGACGGTGGAGAACGCCGCCGGCGAGCGTCACACCACCTGGGGCGTCGACCTCGAGCGCGCCATGGCCGAGGCGGCGCCGGCGATCGGCGACACGATCGGGCTCAGGCACGAGGGAGCGGTTCCGGTTCGCCTTCCGGACGGGACGGAAGCAGAGCGGAACACGTGGAAAGTGCTCGGCGCCGACGAGCTGGCTTGGCAAAGGCTCGAGGCTCGTCTCTCCCGGTCAGGCGTCAAGGAAACGACGCTCGACTATCGCGAGGGTGGCGAGTTGGTCGCCGCCGAGCAGCGGTTCGCGGAACGGCGGGGGATCGCCGAGAGCTTCGGCATCCGCAGCGAGATCGAGATTGCCGCCGAACCCGCCGGGCTACGTGCGGGCAGGGTGTCGACGGCCGAGGATCCTGCTCTTGCACGAGGATCTGCCCGAAAAGAGCGTGCGGATCTCGCGCAGGATCCTCGCGAGGATCTCGACACCGATCGGCAGCAGCGCCGCAGCCGGTTCGAGGGCCTGAATCTGTCGCGCGCGGCGGCCGAGGCGCAGCCGGAGAAGGCCGTCACGGCACGGCGCAGCCTGTTCGATGGGTTGAAGCTCGGTGCCGGCCGTGGGGGCTCTCCGGAGCGTGTGGAGGCGTCCCCTGCGCATCAGCCGGTGCGGGAGGCGGGATTGTCGGCCTCGCCCCATGAGGCGACGCCGGAACGCGACCGTCTGGCAGAGCGGGTGCGGACGCCTTCGGCCTTCGAGGCGGCCGTCGACCGTTACGCACGGGCGCATAGTGCCGCCAATCGGCAGGTTCGCGAGGGGCTTCCTCTCCTCGAGGGGCAGAAGCAGGAACTCGTAGTTGCGGGGCAGCAGCTTGACCAGTCGCGGCCGGGTGCGCACGAGCTGATGCAGTCGGCCCTGCAGCATGATCCGGAGGCGCGGCGTGTCCTCTCCGAGCTGACTGGCCGGGAGCGGGTCGGGCAGCTCGTCGCCGGCATGGAGCGAGAACGGGCGGCGCTGGCCGATCCGGGGGTGCGGGCCGAGCGCTTCGTCGAGCGCTGGAAGGCGCTGGAGGCCGAGCGGCGGACGCTGACGACCGGCTGGCATGTCGAGGCGCGCCAGAAGGTCGAGGCGGAGATGCGGGGCCTTGCGAAGACCCTGGAACGCGATCCCCAGGTGGAATCCCTGCTGCGCAACCGCCGCCAGGATCTCGGGATCGACCGGAGCCCACGCGAAAGCGCAGGGCTGTCCCACGAGCTGGAACAGAGCCTGACGCGCGGCCGGAGCCAGAACCTCGGGCTTGGGATGTAGCTTGATGGCCGCTGATATTGTAATTACATTATACATGCAAATTCATCGGAGACCGCCATGCCACGGACTACACAACACCCTAAGGCCGAGACGTTCAACTTTCGGGTCGATCCATCCTTGAAGACCGCTTTCACTCAGGCGACCGAGGCCGAGGACAAGCCGGCTGCCCAAGTGTTGCGCGAGTTCATGCGCGCCTATGTCGAGCGCCGGGACCGCCGGCTGTTCGAGGCAGAGGCCAGGCGACAGTCGCGTGCCGTTGCCGAACGCGCCGGCGATCGCGAGAGCGACGAAGCGCGATCGCTTCGCGAGCTGGGCGCCCTGTTCGATGAAGATCACTTCGCCGACGAGTGGAAGGCATGAGGCGCGGCGATCTGGTCACGATCGCCGTCAGCGGCGACTATGGCAAACCGCGCCCGGCCGTCGTCATGCAGGACGATGCCTTTGCCGAGCTGCCGTCCGTGACGGTGCTGCCGATCACCAGCGACGTTCACGAGGAACATGCGATCCGGATCACGGTCGAGCCGGACGACAGCAACAGCCTGCGCAAGCCGTCGCAGATCATGGTCGATCGGGCCGTGACGGTGCCGCGCGGTAAGGTCGGCACTGTATTCGGCCGGCTGGATCACCGCACCCTGTCGGTCGTCGACGTCGCCCTGGCGCGGTTCCTGGGGCTCGGGGAGAGAGTGGCATGACGATCGACGACGGGGAGGACATCGAGGCCGAGCCCGAGGCGCGGGATGACGGCGCCGGCGATCCCGCCGCCGCTTTCGAAGCGTTGCGGCACACGGTCGAGGGACAAGGCGCGGCGCTCGCCGCCGAGATAGCCATCATCCGGCGAGGCGTGGAAGCGGCCTTCGACCAGTTCGACAAGCTGTCCTCGCCGCCGGACTACGGCGCCGACCTCGGCCGTATCGTGCAGCAGCTCGGGCAGGTGACGGAACGACTCGCCGGCGTCGAGCAATCGCCCGTCATCCGGCAAGGCGCAGAGCATTACGCCCGCGCGCTCGAACGCAGCGGCGAGGGTCTGGTTCGTTCCGCCGCCCAGCAGCTCGAGCGAAAGGCGGCCGAGCTCGAACGGACCGGGCGGCAGCTCGCCGGCTATATCGACAGCGCTCGCACGCTTGACCGGCAGAACTTATGGCTGGTCGGCGTTGGCGTGGCCGGCGTCGTGCTCGGGGTGGCTCTGACGCTGTTTCTGCCGCGCATCCTACCGGCAGCGGTCGGGACGACGGTTGCCACGACCGCCATGGGGGAGACCAATCCTTGGACGGCTGGCGGGACCCTGATGCGGGCGTACAATGCAGACCGCTACAGCCAATGGCTCTATGCCGACGAGCTGGTGCAGGCCAACGCCAATGCGGTCAGGGCGTGCTTCAATGCTGCCGCCCAGGCCGGCAAGGATCAGAAATGCTCCATTACCGTCACCGCTCCGGTGAGGTGAACGGAGACAGGCGTGGCAATTGCCCTTCAGTCATCCGCCTCGGCTGCTGGTTCGACCTCGGCAAGCGCTTTGACAAAACGCCGGATTGCCTTCTGTTGCTGCGCCGGAATTCTGTTCAGGGCTTCGATCAGGCGCATGTTCTCGGGCCGCAGTGCCGCTCGGGGTTCCGCAGGAGCCGATGCAGTTTGTTCCGACACCCCTTCAAAGAAAAGGGCGACCGGAACGTACAGGACGCTGGCGTCGGATCGAATATGTGTTAAGCGGCATCAGATCAGGCTGGTTCCCTATTGTTGCGGTCATGGCCCGGACGTGGCGTCGCCGGCGTTTCCTGCAACAGGGCGGTCAGCAGTTGTGGCTTATGGAACAAATATCCCTGGCCAATCCGCAGTCCCGTCTGCGCCATAAGATAAAGGTTCTCCTCCATGGTTTCTATTCCTTCCGCCACGACCGATATGCCGAGCGCTGTTCCCATGGACTCGATGGCTCTCAGGATGCTCTGGCTGCGCGGCCGGTTATGGATCGACGAGATGAGCGACCTGTCGATCTTGAGTTCATCGACGGTCAAGTCGGCGATGGTGGCAAGCGACGAATAGCCCGTGCCGAAATCGTCGATGGAGAGGCCAATCCCGGCATCCCTTAGAAGCGGCAGGACATGCGACTGGAACGGTCCTGTGACGGCCAGTGACTCCTCCGTCAGTTCCAGCATGAAACTCTCTGGTCGGCCGGTATTTCGGAGTTGCTCTACCAGCCTTTGCATGAACTGCATGTTTGCCGCTTGGTTGGGGGTGATGTTGACGCTGTACCGGACGCCAGCACCAAAACGGGCGTCGAGCCGCGGCAATTCCCGCTCCAAGTCGCATATGACAAGGTCGGTGATATCGTTGAGCAGGCCCAGTTCGTTCGCAAGCGGCAGGAATGTCATCGGTGCATGCATGATCCCGTGCCGGTCGACACGACGCGCCAGTGCCTCGAAGCCGACGATCGCACCTGTGCGGATATCGACTTTCTGCTGAAGCGCGCAATGGAAGGCGTGCATGTCGAGTGCATTACGCAATTCCTGTTCCAGTATATGCTTTTCCGTCGCCTTTTTCTCGAGTTGACGGTTGAAGAAGGCGATGCTTCCCTTGGATACGATCTTGGCATGGTACATGGCCATGTCGGCGTGTCGGCGCAACGTGTCGTAATCCCCCCCGTGGACCGGATGGATCGCCACACCGATGGAGGCCGAGGGATGGATTTCCGTGCCCTCGATATGAAACGGCTCCCTAAGGCGGTTGCATATCCGCTTGACCAGCGCCGAGATATCCGAGTGGCGTCCGATGTGATTGAGCACGATCACGAATTCGTCGCCGCTGATCCGACCAAGAATATCGCTATGGCGAATCGTGCAGCGCATCCGCTTGGAAACTTCCCTGAGCAGCGCATCGCCAGCGGCATGGCCGTGAATGTCGTTGACCCGTTTGAAGTTGTCGAGATCGATGAAAGCAAGCGCCAGTTCCTCGCCTTCCAGCTTGCTGGCGATTGCCTCTTCGACCAATTCCTCGATATAGGCGCGGTTCGGAAGGTCGGTGAGCTGGTCGTGATTGGCACGGTGCCGCAACGCCTGTTGGCTGGCTTCGAGCTGTTCCGTCAAGTGCTTCAGACGGTGACGCTCCATCTCGGTCTGGTTGGCGCGCTTGGCGGCAAAGGCGTGGGAAGCGAGGAGCGAGAATTTTTTTGCCAACGCCACATGTGCCCGGTCAAACCCCGGCTTGCCATCCGAGCGCAGCAGAAGCATGAGGCCACGCCGTCCGCGAACCCCGAGCGGAAGGTAAAGCGCGGGTTCCCGTCCCGTGAAATCGAGGCCGGGCACGCCAGGGCCAGCAGCAACATCGAAGTCCGCAACCGTCGTGATGATGCGACCGGCGAGAGCCTTTTCGAGCAATTTGTCTTGCGCCCAGAGCGAGCCGACAGCCGACGGCGCGCTTGATGCCACGCATTCCAGACCTTCGGTTTCATTCTTCGGTTCGATCAGCACAATAGCATGGGAACAATCGAAGACCGGCATCAGCGCGGAGAATACGCCGGCGAAGGGATCATCGCCACCGTCTACGCACAGAACCGCGTCCAGCGCTTTCAGAAGAAGGTTGGCATGGGTTGTCTCGACGCGCAGGAGATCGTTTTCCCTGCGCAGCGTGACGAGCGCCTCCCTAAGTTCCTCGGAACCTTCCATGACGGCACTCTTATTCCCCGAAGGCGACGGCCGAGATCATCAGGTTGCCGTGGGCATTTTTTCCTAGGATCGCCCCTTGTTCGCCGAAGGTGAAGCATCCAAGGAATGGCTTACCCTGGAAATTCTCGGTGACGGCGCGGGCCACCCGGGGCATTTCTTCACCAACCGCAAGCATGCAGCCACCACAATAGACGACCAGCCCACCTGCAAGGCTCGATTCACCACCGGGAAGCATCGCGGCGGCGGCGGCGGCCACCTTGCCAGCACGGCTGATCAACCGCGTGCGCTCGCCCTTCATGCTGTAGAGCCGCGTACCCTCTTCGATGGAAGCGAAAGTCGAAAGGGCGCCGTCGGCGAGGATCTTGTCCGGGTGAATCAAGAGATAGCTGGTGATGCCCTCGATCTTGCCGACATCGATGCCGACCGGGTGCATGGTCGTATTGGCCAGGATGTTGCCGCCGCTCTCCAGCTTGTCCTCAAGCGCTCCACCGATCCAGCGATTGTAGACCTCGGCCGCCGGTTCCCCGTCGATGGAGATGATCTGCCGCCCGCACGACTGCGTGACAACGCCGCTGTCGCCAACAGGATCGTAACCGATGCGCGTGACGATCCCGCTTTCGCCGCTCGGCTCATAACCGCCCTGGAAGGCGAACCCGATCCCGCCGGAGGAGAACAGGACGCCGACCACGAGCCCGTCGTGGATCACACCATCCGGCCCCATCTGTCGCCATTGCCCGCCGACATCGTTGTCCGCCGAACTGCCGCCGATGATCGGACATCGATCGCCGACAACACGGCGGAGGCCTTCAATGACCGCTTCCTCCTGGCCGGGTGTCTGGTAGACCCAGATCAGTTCGGGCAACTCTCCGGCGCAGTCGGCATTTTCCAGGGCGGCATGCAAGGTTCGTTCGGCGCAGTCGGCGGCGTCGCCATGGAGTTGCGTGGCAGCCGTACCGTAATTGCCCAGCGGATCATCGAGCACCAGCAGTCCGATAGAGCGAGAACCGGCGAGACCATTCTGGCTCATGACGCCGTTGCAGGAGGTTCCTCCCAGGATCGCGGCGCGCTCGAAACGGGCACGCAGGAAGTCGAAGATCGCGTCGTCCTCATGCTCGGCATCGTAGAACACACAGACGAAATGTGCCCCGGTGGGGGCCTCGCCCACGGCGTGAGCCAGATTCGCAATGGCTTGCGCCGTTGTGTCGCCGGTGACGGCGAAAGATTGCAATGTGGTCATTTTGAACCTTACATCGGAAAGTTGCCGTTTCTTACAGGTAAGCCGTTCCGGTCAATAATTGAGGTGGTTCTGGAGCATGGGGTAAATTCGACCGTGGTTTCCGGCCAGAGTCAGAATGCGGGTTCTGGCCGGGGAAAATGCCGCTAGGCGGAATCGTCAGACCCCGGTCAGGCGGCCCGTACTTCGGTGAGGAAGCGGTGGATCTCGTTGCGTAGCACGCCGGCCTGCTCGCCGAGCACGGTGGCCGCCCTCAGCACGTCGCTCGATGCCTGACCTGCCTCGCGCACGGCGGTGCTGACCTCGACGATCGAGCCCGACACCACGGCCGTGCCCTCGGCGGCGTCGTGGACGTTGCGGGCGATATCGGACGTGGCCTGCTCCTGGCCGGTGACGGCGTCGGAGATCTGCGAGGCGACGGCATGCATGCTGTCGATGGTGCTGTCGATGCCGGAAATGGCCTCGACCGCCTCGGTCGTGGCACCCTGGATCGAGCGGATCTGCGAATCGATCTCGGCGGTGGCCTTCGATGTCTGGTTGGCGAGCTGCTTCACCTCGGCGGCGACCACGGCGAAGCCCTTGCCCGCCTCGCCCGCCCGCGCCGCCTCGATGGTGGCGTTGAGCGCCAGGAGATTGGTCTGGGAGGCGATGTCGGCGATCAGGCCGACGATCGAGCCGATCTTCGACGTCGCTTCCGACAGCAGCCGCATGCGCTCGCTGGTGTGGCGGACGCCCTTGAGCGCGGCGTCGGAGACCTCGGTCGACCGGGTGACCTGGCGGGTGATCTCGCCGACCGACGACGACAGTTCCTCGGTGGCCGAAGCCACCGACGACACGTTGCGCGAGGCGATCTCGGACGCCTCGGCGACGGCCGCCGCCTGACTGCGGGTCTGCTCGGTCGACACGGTCAGCGTGTTGGCCGACGTCTCCAGAGCCTGGGCGGCATCGGCCAGCTTGTCGACCACGCCGGAGACCAGCGCGTCGAATTCGCGCGTCAGGCGGTCGAGCGTCGAGCTGCGGACCTGTTCGGCCTCCATCAGCCGAAGCCGGTTTTCCTCGGCGGCAAGACGGCTGCGCTGGACGTCGCGGAAGCTGTCGACCGACCGGGCGATGCTGCCGATCTCGTCGCGGCGGTCGACGCCGGCGATGGCGGCATCGACGTCGCCGCTCCTCAGCCGCTCCATCGAGGCGGCGAGGCGCATCAGCGGTCGCACCGTCGAACGGGCGACGAATACGGCGATGAGGGTGAGAACGACCAATACGGTGCCAAGTTCGACGACGAGATCGATGGAGCTGGCCTTGCGAATGGCATTGAGGTCCTGCACGTGGAAGCCGGTGCCGACCATCCAGTCCCACTGCGGAACGGCCATGGCATAGCCGAGCTTGAGCGTCGCCTCCTGGTCGCCCGGCTTCACCCAGTAGAATTCGTAAGGTCCGCCGCCGGCCTTGGCCGTTTCGATCAGCCCGGCAATCAGCCGGTTGCCCCGCTGGTCCTTCAGGTCGATCAGGTTCTTGCCCTGCAACTCCGGCTTGGCCGGATGCATCAGGTTGACGCCCTGCATGTCGTAGATGAAGAAATACTCGTCATCGCCGAAGCGGATGTTGCGGACGGCATCCATCGCCGCTCCCTTGGCGTCCGCCTCGGTCATCTCGCCGCGGGCGGTGCGGTCGCGGAAGCCGTCGATCACCGTCACCGCGATCTGCATGTTGTGCTTGAGCTCGACCTGCTTCTGCTGCAGGAGCTGCCGGTCGAGGTTGAGAAGCGACAGGACGCCGACGGCCAGGACGCCGATCACGGCCGCGACGACGAGGATAGCAACACGGCCGGTTATGCCGATGTTCCTGACGGGATTAATGTGCATGCCGACATGCTCCGGTAGGGGGGTGCGATTGGGACCGCCCGCCGGCGAATGGCGGCGTTGCGACAAGCTGGCGGTCGGAACGGAGTGACGGGGAACAGATCCGGGGCGTGAAGGCGGAAGCGGCCGCGTTCGGCCGGCATGCCGAGGGATGATAGCCGTTGTCACGCATTGCAGGTCAATGCCTTGCACAGGGAACGCCAGAATAGCTCGCCATTCAGTCACACTGGTAATTTTGTACAAAGAGCTTTAAAAATGGTAACTTTATCATGGTCATAAATACGTATGCGAGCAAGCCGGGGCGGGACCATTCGCCGTCCGTTGCACGCTTCCCGCTAGGCCGTTCGCCTGTGCATAGCGGGACGAGTGGCGTCATCGGGACTGCCGGCAGCGTCGGACGGCGGTCTCATCGGCGGCGGAAAGGATTTGCCTGCTCGCGCACGGCGTCCGGCCGCGTCATAGTCGTCAACGACGCGCTCGAACAAGCTCACCAGATCGGGATCGAGCTTGGTCCCGGCCATCGACTTCAGAATGGCGTAAGCTTCCTCGGGCTTCTTCGGCGACTTGTAGGACCTTTTCTCGACGAGGGCGGCAAAGATATCGCAGATCGTCAGGATGCGGGTCGGGTCATCGATTCCGGCGGCCGTGGCGCCATTCGGATAGCCGGTGCCGTCGAGGTATTCATGATGGTCGCGCGCCAGACGGGCGATCTCGCCGGCCGTTCTCTCGTCACGCATCAGGATATCATGGCCGAAGAGCACATGCTGCTTCATCACATCCCATTCGTGGCTGTCCAGACGCCCCGGCTTGTCAAGAATCTCAAGCGGAATCATTGCCTTGCCGACGTCGTGGAAGAAGGCGGCATCGTAGATGCGGCCGGTTTCCCGTTCACCGAAGCCGAGCGCCTTCGCAAACATCAGCGTGAAGCTGGTTACCAGCGAGCAATGCTGGGCGGTGCCGTCGTGGTAGTTCTGGAAGAGATCGAGCCAGACGGACATCGGCGACATGGCGACGAGATCCTCGATCGCGCGGCGTTGCTGCTCGGTCTCTTCGATGGCGGTGTCGACCGCTCCGTCCCGGAGCTTTTTGAAAAAGGACAGCGCGCCCTGCTCGATCACCAGCGATTTGTCCGCCCTGAGGGCACGCTGTTTCGATGCCCGGTAGACCATCTCGGGGTCCATCTGGGAAAGATGATAGACGATGTTGTCGGTCGGCACCTTTCCTATCGTTTCGATATGCCTTACGCCGGCTTGATAGAGCGCGCCAAACTCCTCTGAGCGCATGTCGGCGAGAAAAACGATGATGCGGTCGCGGTTCGCATGGCACAGGGGCGGGAGGCGCTGCCGGCCCTGCTCGTAGAACCTGCCCGCCACGACTACGATATCATTCCGTTGTTTGCAGCCGATACAATTGCCTGCCTTGATAGCCGCGTCGGCTTCAAAGCCCAGTGACCGAAGACCGTCGACCAAACGGCATGATTCTTCTTCGCTCTCGGCCACTATATGGACTGTTGCATTACCATTGCCCATTCTAGGCTGTCTCGCCAGTTTCGTCCGGCACTGAACGACCGGTTCAGCGGTTCCGACGAAAGTAGAAGGCACGCTTTAACGGTTTGCTAAATCCTATTGGCTGCCAATCGATTTAAACCAGAAGAATTCAAATTTCTGTCGATTCAGTCTTCTGCTCTGATGGCCTCTGTTCGTCGACGACAATGAGGAGCCCCGATCTTCTGAGAAGACGGAGCGGTCCCCGGTCTGCATCGGTTGACCGGCTATTGGGATGCCTTGGCCTATTGGGGGTTGGTATAGCGCGACAATCTGGGAGAGACGGCGGCGACAATCTGGATGAGATTCTGGTGTCGCGGCGGATGTCAGCTTATCGCTTTGATTGTCGCAGGCAAGAGTAATGCGGTTGTTTTGTTTGTCGCGGCGCGACAATCTGGCAATCTTTTGTGATTGTCGCTGCTTGCCTCGTGGGCACGACGATCACACGTCCTGGTCGGCGTAGATGTCGGGGTCGAGAGCCTCATCGGTTTCTGATTGACGCCCCGCGACAATCTGCGGGGTATTTCTGATTGTCGCGAAGGCGGCCGGCCTTCCGCGCTGGCGTTTGGCTTCCATAGCCGATCTTCGCCTGTAGCTCTCGACGTTCATCTCGAAGATCGTGGCATGATGGACGAGGCGGTCGACGGCGGCGAGTGTCATGGCGGGATCGGGGAAGACCTTGTTCCATTCGCCGAAGGGCTGGTTGGCGGTGATCATGATGGAGCGCCGCTCGTAACGCGCCGAGATAAGCTCGAAGAGCACGCTGGTCTCGGCTTGGTCCTTGGTGACGTAGGCGAGATCGTCGAGGATGAGCAGATCGAACTTGTCGAGTTTGGCGATGGCGGATTCGATCTGAAGTTCGCGGCGGGCAACCTGGAGCTTCTGGACGAGATCGGTGGTGCGGGTGAACAGCACCCGCCAGCCGTTCTCGATGAGGGCGAGACCGATGGCTGCCGCGAGATGGCTCTTGCCGCCGCCGGGCGGGCCGAACAAAAGGACGTTGGCGCCCTTGGCGAGCCAGCTGTCGCCGGCGGCCATGGCCATGACCTGAGCCTTGGAGACCATGGGCACGGCATCGAAGGCGAAGCTGTCGAGCGTCTTTCCTGGCGGCAGATGCGCCTCGGACAGATGCCGCTCCACCCGCCGGTGGGCGCGTTCGGCCAGTTCGTGCTCGGCGATGGCGCAGAGGAATCGGGCAGCGGGCCATCCTTCCTGATCTGCCTGTTCGGCGAACTGCGGCCAGAGGGACTTGATCGTCGGCAGGCGCAACTCGTTGAGCATGATGCCGAGGCGCGCTTCGTCGATATGATGAGCGTTGGTCATGCGCCTTGCGGCCGGAAGAATGGCTGGCGGACCGACAAGCTCGCCTCGATATCCGGTTGCGTGAGCTTGGCCGTGCTGCACGCGCGGGCACGATTCCGGGCGGTTCGATCGAAAACGGCGTTCTGCATATCGAGAAGCTCGAAGCCGCCGCCCCGACCGGCGCCGAAGATCTGGTGCTCGATCTCTACAAGCAGATATGGCCCACGCGCATCACCGATCTCTTGCTGGAGGTGGATGCAGCGACCGGCTTCACCGAAGCGTTCACGCATCTGCGCACTGGAGCGCCCTGCGCCGACCGGATCGGCCTGATGAACGTCATCCTTGCCGAGGGGGTCAACCTAGGTCTGCGCAAGATGGCCGACGCGACGAACACGCACACTTTCTGGGAGTTGATCCGCATTGGACGGTGGCATGTCGAGGGCGAAGCTTACGACCGGGCGCTGGCCATGGTGGTCGAGGCGCAAGCAGCGCTACCCATGGCCCAGTTCTGGGGCATCGGCACCTCGGCTTCGAGCGACGGCCAATTCTTCGCCGCCACGGAGCAAGGCGAGGCCATGAATCTGGTCAACGCGAAGTACGGAAATACCCCAGGCCTGAAAGCCTATAGCCACGTCTCGGACCAATATGCGCCGTTCGCAACCCAGGTGATCCCCGCGACGGCGAGTGAGGCTCCTTACATCCTCGATGGCCTGCTCATGAACGATGCCGGCCGCCATATCCGCGAGCAGTTCGCCGACACGGGCGGCTTTACCGATCACGTCTTTGCCGCATGCGCCATTCTCGGCTACCGGTTCGCGCCACGCATCCGGGATCTCCCCTCCAAGCGGCTCTATGCGTTCAATCCATCGGCCGCCCCGGCCCAATTGCGGGCCATGATCGGCGGAAAAATCAATCAGGCCATGATCGAGCGCAACTGGCCCGATATCCTGCGCATCGCCGCCACCATTGCGGCCGGAAGCATCGCGCCCAGCCAGATTCTGCGAAAGCTCGCCTCCTATCCACGGCAAAACGAACTGGCCACAGCTCTACGGGAAGTCGGCCGCATCGAGCGGACGCTGTTCATGATCGACTGGATTCTGGACGCCGATCTGCAACGCCGCGCGCAGATCGGGCTCAACAAGGGCGAGGCGCATCACGCGCTGAAGAGGGCCATCAGCTTCCACCGACGCGGCGAAATCCGCGACCGTTCCGCCGAAGGCCAGCATTACCGGATTGCCGGTATGAACCTGCTCGCCGCCATCATCATCTTCTGGAACACCATGAAGCTGGGCGACGTCGTCGCCAGTCAGAAACGCGATGGAAAGCTGCTATCGCCCGATCTACTGGCCCATGTCTCGCCGCTCGGATGGGAGCACATCAACCTCACCGGTGAATATCGGTGGCCAAATCCTTAGCGTAGGATTCCGCCCCCTCCCGCAAACGACCCCGGCATCGTGCTCGGCGTGGCTCTGACGCTGTTTCTGCCGCGCATCCTGCCGGCAGCGATTGGAACGACGGTCGCTACGACCGCCATGGGGGAGGCCAATCCCTGGACGGCCGGCGGAGCCCTAATGCGGGCGTACAATGCAGACCGCTACAGCCAATGGCTCTATGCCGACGAGCTGGTACAGGCCAATGCCAATGCGGTCAGGGCGTGCTTCGATGCTGCCACCCAGGCCGGCAAGGATCAGAAATGCTCCATCAACGTGGGGGCGCCGGGACGGTTAGAGCGATGATGGCATCAGGCTATAGAGCGGGATGCCTCCTTGACCTTCTTGACGGAGCCGTCGACCTGACGCGCTGCGGCGGCAATGTCGTTCATGCCCTGCGTGATGATCTCGACGCCTTGGGCGGCCGTCTGCATGTTCGCCGACATGTCGGTCGTCACGGCTTCCTGCTCTTCGACGGCGCTGGCGATGCTCGCCGAAATCTCGTTGATCTTCGCGATCGTCGACGAGATTTCGCCAATAGCTCCCGTGGCCTCCGTCGTATTCATCTGGACTGCCGCGATCTGCCCGGCGATCTCGTCGGTCGCCTTGGAGGTCTGCGAAGCGAGTTGCTTGACCTCGCTGGCGACGACCGCGAACCCCTTGCCGGCGTCGCCTGCCCTGGCGGCCTCGATGGTGGCGTTGAGCGCCAGAAGGTTGGTTTGCGCGGCGATCGTATTGATGAGGTCGACGACTTCACCGATCTTCTGCACAGCCGTATTCAGCGTCGTCATCGTCGTGTTGGTGCGGTTGGCCTGTGCGACGGCCGACTGCGAAATTTCCAGCGCGTTCGTGACCTGACGGCTGATTTCCGAGACCGAGTGGGCAAGCTCTTCCGATCCGGCGGCAACCGCCTGCACGTTCGCCGATGTCTGGTTCGACGCCGCGGCTGAAGACGCCGCTCGTTCCGCAGCGTGGGTGATGGCTTCGGCGATCGATCCCAAGTCGGAGTCGATCGTTTTGCTGACTTCGGCCTTGCGCTGCCGCTCGAGAACTTCCTTGGTGATGTCGGTCGCGAACTTGACGACTTTTATCAGGTGCCCGGCGGGGTCGAAGATCGGGTTATAGGTCGCCTGGATCCAGACTTCTCTTCCATTCTTGCCGATGCGCTTGTATTCGGCAGCCTGGAACTTGCCGGAGCGGAGGTCGTCCCAAAATTGCTTGTATTCCGAACTGGATCTATAGGCCGGATCGACGAACATCGAATGATGTTTGTCTTTGATTTCGCTCAGGGTGTAGCCAAGAGCGGTCATGAAATTCTCGTTGGCATCCAGAACTATTCCGTCCATACTGAAAGCGATGACGGCTTGAGACTTGTTGATGGCTTCGATCTGTCCGCGAAGTTCCGCGTATTCAATCTTCTGAGCGGTGACATCAATCGCAAACTTGACAATCTTGTAAGGTTTGCCGCTACGGTCGAGCAAAGGATTGTAGGTCGCCTGGATCCATATGTCCTTGCCCCCCTTGCCGATACGGTGAAATTCACCGGACTGAAAAAGTCCACGACGGAGGTTGTCCTCGAATGCTTTGTACTCTGGGCTGTTATGCAGCTTCGGCGCGACGAACAACGAATGGTGCTTCCCCTTGATCTCCGGAAGAGTATAGCCCAAGAGTGTCAGAAAGTTTTCGTTGGCCCAAAGCACTTTGCCGCTCACGTCGAATTCGACTATGGCCTGTGATTTGTTCAAAGCATCAAGCTTGGCGCGCCTGTCATAGCTCGTCTTGCCGAGAATCGGCAGGGAGTTCCCGATCATGACACTCTCCGAAGGTAGTACGCGGTTCGCCCCCGCTTTCCATTCCTGACCCCTGGTGATCGGGGAGTTAGTAAACCGTGAAGACACGATCCCTATGGCCTTTAGTTCGGAGAACCTGTTGCATACGCCGCAGGCTCCCCGACCATAAGGTCAAGGAGACGGTGCCCAACGGCGGGCACCAAGCCGGTCTTCAAGGGGTTACTAAGCCCCAGGCCCGCGCGTACGGGCCCAGAATCACTATACAATGCGAATGGTTAACGATTTTGGACGGACACTGTTGCCCCCGGTGTCGCGCAGTTCCTAAATTCCGCAATAAAATCGGGGCGACTGAATTTACAGGGTGGCATCTGCCACAAATAACTTCAGCAGACTGGCAAGATTGCCATAGTTGATTTCTGCAGCGGCCTACAGGCCGCCGCCTGCCACCTTGCGCGGCCGGCCTCCCTTGCGGCCGTTCTCACGCGCCGCCGCCGCCTTGGCGTGCGATCTGGCCTGCCCCCCTGTCGCGCCGAGCTGCGCGGCCATCCAGCGCTTGGAGCCGAAGACCCCTTGCAGGAGAGCCGGCACATACACATCGGCGTCGAGCTTCGGCCAATGCAGGCCAAGGCCGGCCGGGCTGACTTTGATTTCGGCAAGATCGGCCGGCGAGGCGTCGGCAAGTCCTTCCGCCAGGCGCGACGGGAACGCAATCTGCACGCCGGTATTCAGGTTGACTACAACGCGGCCCGAGCGGCGATCGTAGCGCGCGGACACGGCAAAGCCGTTCTCCCGCAGCGCAGCCATCCGCTTTTCGGACTGTTGAACGTCCTGCTCAGTAACGGTCATGAAACACTCTCCATTCCGCACATAGGGTTGCCAGTGCGCCGGCCAGATCAAGCTCGATCCGGTTCAACTCGCGCATGTTGAAGCCGAAGCTCTCCCGCAGCGTCGGCGGACCATCCGGGCAGTGCAGGATGAACACGGCTTCGCTACCCGCTCCCCTGACATGGACGTGCGCGGGGCGATGATCGTTAGGGTAGATGACCACGCTCAGGCCATCGAAGCGCAAGACAGTCGGCATAGGCGTACTATATCAAAACCCAAGCGCTTAGGAAAGATGCTTCCGCTAAGGTCGAGATTGTCGCAAAAGTCGGTCGCGAAACTCTGACTTTTGCGTCCGACTTTCGCGACAGGAATTCCCTTGGAGATTCAGCGCCAGCGATTTTGTCGCGAAACTTAGGATTATCGCGACGAAATGCTACGAATCTTCCTCATACTTTAATCCACTTGTTGGCACGCGGCGCCTCGTAGCGCGCCATCGCAGGCAGGAGTGAACTGACGCCCTGTTCGACAATCAGCATTTCCCGATGGATCGGCTTCAAAAATGCCTCTTCGGCGACATGGTCGAGGAAGGAGGATAATCTGTCGTAGAAGCCGTTGATGTTGAGCAAAGCGCAGGGCTTGGCATGGTGCCCGAGCTGGCCCCAGGTCCATACCTCGAACAATTCTTCGAGTGTCCCCAAGCCGCCTGGTAAAGCGATGAAGCCATCAGACAGCTCGGCCATCAGCGCCTTTCGCTCATGCATCGATTCAACGACACGTAAGTCGGCAAGGCCTGTGTGCGCCACTTCCTTCTCGACAAGAGAGCGGGGAATGACACCAATCACCTCTCCACCATGGAGTTGGGCAGCATCTGCTACAGCACCCATTAGGCCAACAGAAGCTCCGCCATAAACTAGGCCGATGCCGGCACTGGCAAGAGCTTCACCGAGATGAGACGCTGCTTCTGCATGAATAGGTAGGCGACCAAAGCTTGACCCTGAGAAGACACAATATCGCATGGAATCAATCCAATCGATTCTGTTCCATTTGCTGCCGTAGTATAGAGATAACTGCTGCTTGTCGCGAAAATCCCGAGTTTTTTCGTGGTTTTGCGTTTGAGTTTAGCTCCGCCGCAGAATAGGGATTTCCGCGACGAATTGCACGCGGTAGATTGCGAGCCCTGCCACAAGAGCCGAGGCCGCCTTGCTCATCGGATATGCCCGCGTCTCGACCGACGACCAAACCCTGGACCAGCAGCGCGCGGCGCTGAAGGCGGCAGGATGCAAGCGCATCTATGAAGAAAAGGCATCCGGCGCCAGGCGTGACCGGCCCGAGCTTACGCGGATGCTCGAAATGCTGCGGCCTGGTGACGTGGTGGCGGTCACCCGGCTTGACCGCCTCGCCCGGTCGACGCGCGATCTTCTCGACATCGCCGAACGGCTGGATGCGGCCGAGGCCGGCTTGCGGTCCCTCGCCGAGCCGTGGGCCGACACTACGTCGCCGGCCGGCCGCATGGTGCTGACGATCTTCGCCGGCATCGCGGAGTTCGAGCGATCCTTGATCCATGAGCGCACCAGTAGCGGCCGTGCCGCCGCGATGGCGAAGGGCGTCCGGTTCGGCCGCCCCCCTGCCCTGTCGGCCGAGCAGATTGCCCTTGCCCGCCAGCTCGTCGACGGTGGGCAGAAACCGCGTGCCGTCGCCCAGGTGCTGAAGGTTCATCCGGCGACACTCTATCGGGCATTGGCGGCTGATTCGGACTGAGGTGTTCCTCGGGGGGGGGCGCTTTGTACGGAAACCCTGTGAGAGCAGGCGTCGTCCGTCGATTTGTTTCGGCCTTTGCTCGACAATTATTCGCCGGGAAACGGCGGAATCCTTAGCGTCTTGCCCGGTCGGAAGATGAGGAGTGAAGATTTTCACCTAACCAGCAGCGCTTTAGGGGTTGCAGAATCGAGCTGGTAGGGCCTTCATGAAGGCATGGTGAGTCTAGCTCGTGAACAGGCCAAGCTTGAAAGTGTTCGTGTTTTGCGCGCCCGGCTGCGCGCGGAAGGACGGATTTTGGTTCAGGCAGATTTGCCCGGTGATCTCGTGACGGAACTGGATCGCCGGAAGAACGAGGCAGGTTTGCGTGGGCGAACGCCAATCATCGAAGAAGCGCTGAGGTTCTATTTCGAGCAGAAGCAGGGATCATAACGGCAAAACGCCCGATCGTTGGCGCGATCGAGCGTTTTAATAGGTCGTCTGACACACCGTAAAAACGGGAGCCTCATCTCTCTCCCTTTGTACGGTAATGTCCGGAAACCCGCAAGATCGATTCTTGCGGGAACGGGAATCTGTGTCTCTCGTCCACAGCCGTCATGCCCTCCTGATGGAGGACGAAGACGATGTTCATGGAGCAGATCGCGACTGCGATCGGCTGCGCGCGCGCACCTGCGCTCGACGCTCTGGCGAAAGCCGTTGCCGGCGCCTGTGTCGCGGGGAAGATTTCCGAGGCTGAGTTCGAGGGGGCATTCGCCCTGATCCAGGCTCGGCGCGATCGGCTGAAGACGCCGGCGCAGCTCACCTTGTCGGGTGTGCCGGCGAGCCCATGGGAGGATCGCCCTCCCCTGCCCCGGTCACGGTTCCCTCAACCGCGCTATCAGCCGGCCCGGCGCCATCCGGAGCGCATTGCTCGGCGTCGCCAGATCGCGGCCTCGGGGCCATTGCCGCCGCAGCTGGCGGCCGAGTTCACGACAAGCCAGCTTTCGGTTCTGGCGATCGTGGCCGACGAGGCAGGCGTCGAGGGACGTTGCACGCTGTGCCTGGACCAGATCGCAGCGCGAGCAGGTGTCTGCCGATCGACGGCGAGGACTGCTCTGCGGGTTGCGGAGAAGGCGGGCCTGCTCACACGCACAGAGCGCCGGCAGCCAGGCCGTGCGAGTTTGACGACGGTGCTGCGGATCATCTCGGCAGAATGGCGGGTCTGGATCAAGCATGGTGGGCGGCGGGCATCGAAGCCTCGACGTAATCTCTTCCAACAACTAGGGGTCAAAAAATCGTCGCGCACGGACAGACTTCGTCTTTCTCAATGCGGACAGCCGCTTGCAGCAGCGCCAAAAAGCCCTTCGGGCGGCCATAGGCCGCCGGCTAAAGCCGGCCTTGGCGCTGCGCGGCTGACTTGAACATACGGACGCCGCTGTTCGGGCCGCTCTCGCGGCCCTGCGGCGGTTCCGACCCGCCTATAAGCGGGTCGGCCAAGCGGAACCGACATCACAATCCGCACCGCTCGCGCCTATGAGCAGCGTTCTATGGGCTATCGAGAGGGAGTGAGAGGCAAGGGTTGCGTTTAATCAAATACGTATTAGCGTATTACCGTTTTAGCGTATCATGGCGATCGGAGGTGTGGCATCATCCGACAAATCGTGCTAGGATGTACACAAATGAACACACTGGGGTGTTTCCATGACTGCTAGCGCCACTATGACGATCAGGGTTCGGCCCGATGTGAAAGAAAAGCTCGACCGGATCGCGGCCGACACGCAGCGAAGCAAATCCTTTCTCGCGGGTGAGGCCGTCGCTGCCTATGTTGATCGCGAGCTTGAAATTATCGATGGAATCAAACGCGGTATGGCCGATGCGGCGGACGGGCGAGTAATCTCCCATGCGCAGGCCGTTGCGGAAATGCGCGGGATTATTGAGGACGCGAAGCGCCGGAAAGCCGCGCACAAATGAGACCCGTTGTCTGGTCGATTGAGGCGCAGCGGGACAACCTCGAAATCCTACGTTACATTGCGGAGGACAACCCTTTTGCTGCCGAGCGAGTTGTGGACGCGATCGAGGATGCTGGGAACAAACTCGGCGAAGTTGCGACCGGTCGCCCGGGGCGAGTAAGCGGAACCTATGAGAAGTCTCTTTCCCGTCATCCCTACATTATCGCCTATGAACTGCGGGACGTGGCGGGCCGGGAAAGTGTCGTGATCGTGCGCATCATCCACATGTCGCGGGACTGGCCGGCCGACGAATGGCCGCACTAACTTAGAAACGTAATGACGTCTCTAGTTGTGTCCGTTAATACGTATTCACGCAAAGAAGGAATGACGCATGAACGTTATTGCGTTTTTGAGCCAGAAGGGCGGGAGCGGGAAGACCACGCTTTCCGTTCATACCGCCGTGGCGGCCGAGGCGACCGGCGAACGGGTTTGCATCATTGACGCGGACCCACAGGAGAGCGCGACCGCATGGGCGACCGCACGGAAATCTGGAACGCCAATTGTCGCCACGGCGCAGGCTGGGGAGTTGGATGCCGCGCTTAAGGCAGCCGAGGCCGAAGGCATCACCTTGGCCGTAGTGGACGCTCCGCCCCATGCTACCCCGGCGGCCAGCCAGATAGCCCGTAGATCGGAGCTAGTCTTGATTCCGGTTCGGCCATCCGCGTTTGACCTCGCTGCGGTTCCGGCCGCCGTCGAGATTGTGACGGCAGCGAAGGTTCGCGGCTCGTTCGTTTTATCCGCCTGCCCGTTTCGTGCGCCCGAGATTGCAGAGACGCGTGCAGCGTTGGAGGCTTACGGTCTGCCGATAGTCCCCGGCGAGATCATCGACCGGCGCGCATTCGCCCGCGCCGTCACGACTGGCAGCGCCGTGACGGAGTTTGAGGCTGACGGTAAGGCTGCGGAAGAAATTCGGGCTTTGTGGGAGTGGATCAAAACCACGTTAGAGCGTAAATAGCTAAATACGTAAAACCGTATTTAAGGAGTAGAGTCTATGGTAAAAAAAGCAACCGGCCTTGCAGCCTTTACCCGTCCGAAAGCCGGAGCGGAAGTCGCTAGCCTTGCCGTGATTGAAGACAGGACGGCCTTGGAAGTCCCGACGGCGAGGCGAAAGAGGGGAGGGGGCGAGACTGTTGCGCTTACGGTCAAGGTTCGGCGATCGGACTGGCAGCGTCTGCGCCAGCTCGCAGATGCAGAGGGAACGACAATTCAGGCGATGGCCGAGGCTGGGCTGTCAGCGGTGTTGGCACAACATGGATTACCGCCGGTCGAACCATACATACGTTAATACGTATATGGCTTAATACGCCAATACTGCACATGAGGCTTCCTCATGCCGAAGGTGTCGGCGCTCCTGCGTGGTGATTTCACAAACTTGTCCGGGCTGGCGACCTGGAAGTGGCAGAAAAACATGCTAAGCGGACAGAGTGGGAACATGCCTGTCGTCAGTTCTATTGCCCCCTGCGGCTCACCTGTCGCCGATTTTTTCCCGGCAGACGGTTTCGACGATGCTGGCGAGCTGGCCGACGCGCTCGGCGATCCATTCCAGTTCGTCGGGGGTGATCTCGTAACGCGGCGAGTAGCGTGCATCGATATAGGCGCGTTTGAGGCGGGCGAAGCAGCGCCGGGCCTGCTTGGTATCGCGCGGCCAGGCATCGACCAGGCGGGCGTCCAGGTCTTCGGCTTGCGAGCGCAGACGCTCGAGCCGATGAGACTTCGGGCTATAGAGCGTCAGCACCAGCAAAACACAGTGGTAGAGCCGTTCGGTCGCCTGATGCAGTTGGAACGCCGCGAGGTTGAAGTCGCCACGCTGAATCAGGAAGCCGGCCGCGGCCATGAGAGCGTCGGCTCCGGGGAAGAAGTGGTCGAAGTGCTGTCTGGCCTCGGCCTGCCGATCCTCTTCGGAGAGCGGCATGGGAGCGGGAAGGGGATAGCCCTCGGCCTCGTAGAGGGGAATGCCGTCGCGGGCGATGTCGACGAAGAAGGGGCGGCCGAGGCGGAGCTGGCTGCACACGTCTTCGAGACTGTGGACGATGAAGTTGACGGGAGTGGCGAGCCAACCGGAGACGGCCAGCTCGCGCATCAGCCGCTCGCCGGCGCCGTCCCAGAAATCGGTCTGATCGGTGAAGCGCTCGGTGTTGACGACGACGAGCAGGTCGTAGTCGGAGCGATAGCCGCTCTTGCGATCGTCGACCCAGTCGCCGCGCGCGTGCGATCCGAACAGGATCAGCTTGAGGATGCGGCCGTTCCGGTTCCTGTCGGAGAGTTTGGTCTTCAGGGCCTCGTCGAACTCCTCGAAGAGGATCTGCGCGATGCGGTCGAGCTCGCGGCGTTTGGCATCTGGCAGATGGTCGAGGCCGTCAGGGTGCATCGAACAGACCTTTGAATTCCGGATCGTCATAGTATCGGAGTTTTTCGACCACGGCCGGTCGTTGTCCCTGCTGGAGCAGGATCGTTTTCGTCTGTGGGAGGCGCATGATCTCATCGGGGTTGACGAGATCGCGGGCCGAGACGTGCTGGCTGGTGGAGGTCTCGCCCTTGCTCCAGGCGTCGGTGGTGTACCAGGCATCAGCCTTGCCGATGGTGCGGGCGATCCATTCGGCGGTATCGACGTCGTTGACACCGAACAGCTGCAGCAGGCCGGCGTTGGAGAGGAAGGTGCCTGCCTTCCGGCCGTAGGTGGCGCGCAGCTGGTGCAGATCCTGGAGGATGGGCCAGAGCTGGACGCCGTAGCCGGCCATCAGGCCCATGGCGCGCTCGACCGGCTCGAGGTGGCCGAGGGCGGCGAACTCGTCGAGGAAATAGAGGACGGGGGCGGCCGGCTTCGCCGGATCGCGGGCCATGTCCATGAGGCTCTGGGAGACGAGGAGGCGGAGCCACCTTGAATAGGTGGCGAGGCGATCGGGCGGCAGGACGAGGAAGACGGTGGCCGTGTGGTGCTTGAGATCGGCGAAGGAGAAGAAGCTGTCGTCGAGCACGCGGACCATGCGCGGGGAATCGAGGAAATGGGTGTGGCGCTGGGCAGCGGAGAGGACGCCGGCGGCCTCGCGGTCGGATTTGCCGAGGTGCCGATTGGCCGCTCTCGCGACCAGGCCACCTACGGCGGTCGACGCCTGCATGGCCTCGAGGAGGGCGGCGAAGGCCTTGGGGGCGAGGGTGAGATATTCGCGGAGCGTGGCGAGGTGCCGGCGGCCGAGCGGTTCGGTCGCGACGACATGCAGGATGAGGCCGGCGATCAGCGCCTTGGCTTCCTCGTTCCAGTGCGCCTCGCCGGCCATGCCCGGTTCGTCGAAGACGAGGGCGTCGGCGAGCGTCGCGGCATCCTCGGCGACATCGAGGCCGGCGGGGTCGAGCTGATCGAGGGGATTGAAGGCGACCGACCGGTGACCAGTGACGCCGAAGGGATCGAGGACATGGACCGGGCCGAAGCGCTCTCGGGCACGGCCGGCAATCCTGGCATTCTCGCCCTTGGGATCGATGCAGATCACCGAGCGATCGAGGGTCAAAAGGTTCGGGATGATGGTGCCGACGCCCTTGCCGGTGCGGGTCGGCGCCATGGTGAGGAGATGGGCCGGGCCGTCGTAGCGCAACAGCTTCTTCGTCCGGGGATCGCGGCCGACGATGAGGCCGCCGGCGCTCCTGGCAAGGGCTGCGATTTCTTTTCCGGTCGCCCATCGGGCCGAGCCGAACACCGGCCAGGCCGTTCGGCTCTGAGGGAACAGGCCGGCGAGGAACCCACCGATGCCGAAGAGGGCGGGGAGATAGCCGGCGCCGGCGTCGATCGCGCGGGCTATTCCGGCATATTGCCATCCAAGGACGCGATGAAGGATGTAATCGGCGAGAAGGACGAGACTGGCCAGAAGCATGCCGAGGAGGGCACCGGCGAGACCGCAGGCCGGCGCCCAGAGCAACCGGCCGAGGAGGTCGAGGATCTTCATTTGTCGTTCGCCGCCGGTTCCGGTTCCGTAGTTCCGCTTTCCGGTTGCTTCTCCTTCAGCAGCTCGTCGAACAGCGGCCGGTCGGTGTCGCGCGTTAGGAATCCGGGCAGCTCGCGGCGGAGCCAGTCGGCGAGGCCCTTGGAGATCTCGTCGCGGCCGTGCTCGAGGCGATGGAGGACAAACGCGCCGAGCAGCACCTTGCGGCGGGTGTCCTCGGTGCGCTCCTGTTTGCTCAACCGGGCCTTGAGCGCTTTCTTCTGCGCGTCGAGTTGGGCCAGCCGTTCCTCGATGGTTTTGCGGGGCATGGAGATCTCCGATCAGCTCAAGGCTCTGGCTCGGCGCTGGATACCTTCCAGCAGGTAGGCCACCAGCAGGGGAAGGCCACGGTTCTCGACGCCAAATTTCTTGGCGGCCGGAATGGCGGCTTCCATGTCCTGCCATTCGAGCAGCAATCCGGTTTCCGTTCTGGTGTCGAGAATCGAAAAGTCGATGTCGTCGCCGAGCTTCGTCGTCAGGAACCGGAAAATCGTTCCGGCGCGGATTTCTTGGCGAACTTGGTCGATCGACAGATCGTCATAGCGGCCGGTGTCGATGGCGCTGTTGAAGTACATGGCGATGAACGTCAGCGTCGATATTTTCATGTGACTCCCCCAATGATGCGATCCCTAACCCAATCCAGATGACATTGATCTCACAGGCAATGCCGGTGCACCAGCCGCACATTCGACGATTCTCGTTATTCATAAACGGCGCCGCCGTCTCCATCCCGAGGAATGTCCGGAGCGTAGCGCAGGAATTTTGAAGGGCGCACTTACGAGTTGCTGCGCAACTCAGTGCTTGGTACCCTGCATCGAGCTTGGAGCATGTTGGTTTGGCAATCTATCATTTCAGCGGCAAGGTGATCTCGCGGGCGACCGGCCGTAGCGCCGTCGCCTCGGCCGCCTATCGCGCCGCCGAACGGCTGACCAATGAACGCGACGGCCTGACGCATGACTTCACCCGGAAGGAAGGGGTGGAGCATGCGGAGATCGTCCTTCCGGACGGTGTGGCGGCGGATTGGGCGAAGGACCGAGCGGCGCTGTGGAATGCCGCCGAGTTCGCCGAGAAGCGCAAGGATGCCCGTGTGGCGCGGGAATTCCAGATCGCCCTGCCGCACGAGCTGACGGGCGAACAGCGTCTGGAGCTCTGCCGGGACTTTGCGCGGGAGCTGTCGACCCGTTACGGGGCGGCGGTGGATTTTGCGATCCATGCGCCGCACGAGGCGAGTGACATCCGCAACCATCATGCGCATGTGATGATGACGACGCGGGTGGTGACGGCCGAAGGGCTGGGAGAGAAGACGCTTCTGGAGCGGGAGAACAAGTGGCTCCTGGCGCAGGGCCTCGCCACGACTGACGTGCAGATCCGCGACCTTAGGCAAGCGTGGGAGGGCGTGGCGAACGAGCACCTGGCGCGGGCCGGGCTGGATGTGCGGATCGATCATCGCTCGCACCTGACGCGCGGGCTTTCGATCGAGCCGACCGAGCATATGGGCGTTCACGCCACGCAGATGCAGCGCAAGGGGATGGAGGTATCGCGGGGACGGCTCGACGAGGCAGCAAGCCGGCGCAACGCCGAGCTGATCGCCGAGAAGCCGGATCAGGTGCTCAGTCTCATCACGGCCGAGAAGAGCGTGTTTGACCGGCGCGATATTGCTCGCGCTTTGCACCGGGCGATCGACGATCCGGAGCTGTTTCAGACGGCGCTTGCTTCGGTGATGGCATCGCCGGCGCTGGTCGAGCTTCAGGCAGAGCGAGCAGACGCGGAGACGGGCGAGATCCTCGCGGCGCGCTATTCAACGCGGGAGATGGTGACGATCGAATCCGGCATGGCGGCGGCGGCTGAACGGCTGGCGGAAGCGCGGAACCATGGCGTCGACCAGCGTCGGGTGGACCTAGCGATCGAGCACCAGGACGCTGCGATCCGGGCGGGCGTGGCGGCTGGTCTGTCCGCGAAGATGGAGAGCGGCGAAATCGACGCGGCCGAGCGGGATCGGCAGGTCGCCGGGGCGCGGCTTTCGGACGAACAGCGGCGGGCGGTCGAGTATGTGACCGGGCCGGAGCGCATCGCCGTGGTGGTGGGCTTTGCCGGCGCCGGCAAGAGCACCATGCTCGCCGCAGCGCGCGAGGCATGGGAGGCGCAAGGCTATCAGGTACATGGCGCGGCGCTGGCGGGCAGGGCGGCGGAGGGACTGGAAGAGAGTTCGGGCATCGCCTCGCGGACGCTGGCGTCATGGGATCGGAGTTGGCAGAACGAGCGTCACCAGCTCGGCCGGGGCGACGTGCTGGTGGTCGACGAGGCCGGTATGGTTGGAAGCCGGCAGCTCGCCCGTTTCGTCGGGGAGGCGGAGGTGCGCGGGGCGAAGCTCGTCCTGGTCGGCGATCACGAGCAGCTTCAGGCGATCGGCGCCGGCGCGTCGTTCCGGGCGATCGCCGAGACGGTCGGGCACGTCGAACTTTCCGACATCCGCCGCCAGCGCGAGGGCTGGCAGCGGGAGGCGTCGGTCGCCTTCGCGACCCATCGGACGGCCGAGGGGCTTGCAGCCTATCGCGCGGCCGGGGCGATCCGGTTGGCGGGTGACATGGCCGAGGCGCGGGCGGCAATCGTGCGCGAGTACCTTGCCGATCGCGACCAGCGTCCGGACGGCACCCGGGTTGCCATGGCGCACCGTCGCGCCGATGTGCGGGCGCTCAACGAGGAGATCCGGTCGGCGCTTCAGGAGCGAGGCGAGCTGGCGCGCGTCCGTCCGTCCGATGAGATCGGGGACGGGCCGCCACATGCCCAGGAGCGGCCGCGTGCGTTGATCTACCAGAACAGCGACGGCAAGCGGGAGTTCGCCGAGGGTGACCGGATCGTGTTCCTGGAGAACAACCGCGATCTCGGAGTGAAGAACGGCATGCTGGGGACGGTGGAAGCCGTCGAGCCGGGCAGGGTGGTCGCCCGGCTCGACGGGGCAACGCGTGTTGCTGGCTCAGGGGATTATGCGCGCGCCGTATCGGTGTCGTTGGACACCTATAGCGCGATAGATCACGGTTATGCTACCACGATTCACAAAAACCAGGGGGCGACGGTCGACCGGGCCTATGTGCTGGCGTCGGGGACGATGGACCGGCACCTCACCTATGTGGCGATGACCCGGCACCGGGAGGGCGTTCAGCTCCACGTCGCCCGCGACGAGTTCG
>NZ_NQVN01000038.1 GCF_002770725.1 Pleomorphomonas carboxyditropha
AGATCCTCGACCATGAGGAGGCCTTCCGCATCCCCAACGGCCCGGACTATCTCGTCGGCCTGCGCGACGTGCGCGGCCAGGGCGTGCCGGTGATCGACCTCCGGCTGAAGCTCGGGCTCAGCCGCACCGTGCCGACCCCCAACACCCGGGTGCTGGTGGTCGACATCACGCTCGGCGAGCGGCAACTGACGCTCGGCCTGATCGCCGACCGGGTGTTCGAGGTGGTCGCCTTCGGGGCCGACCAGATGGAGGCGGCGCCCGACATCGGCGTCCACTGGAACTCCGACTACATCGACGGCGTCGTCCGCCGCGACCAGGGCTTCGTGGTGGTCATCGATCTCGCAAGGCTGCTGACCGCCAAAGACCTCGCTGCCCTCGGCGGCACCGACAAGACCAAAGCCGTCGCCTGACGCCCGACAGAAGACGGTCCGGCCCACCCGATCGGTGGGCCGGGCCTCCGATCTTCCCGAATTAATGAGGCCGAACTCTTGTCGTCCGTCCAGGCCACCCAATCCGACCGTTCGGTCGACCAGCTCAGCGCCAAGAATTTTCGCCGCCTGTCGGCGTTCGTCAGCAGCTACAGCGGCATCAAGATGCCTCCCGGCAAGCAGACCATGCTGGAAGGGCGCCTGCGCCGCCGCCTGCGCGCGACCGGCTTCCAGTCGCTCGACGCCTATTGCAGCTATCTGTTCGAAAAGGGCGGCATCGAGACCGAAGCGGTGGCGCTCATCGACGCGGTGACGACCAACAAGACCGATTTCTTTCGCGAGCCCAAGCACTTCGAATACCTGAAGCATTCTGCGCTGCCGACCCTTGTGCGGAGCGGCCGGACATCGCTCCGGCTGTGGAGCGCCGCCTGCTCGGTGGGCGCCGAACCCTATACCATGGCCATGGTCCTCGCCGATTTCGCCGAACGCTGCCGGCCTCTCGACTACTTCATCCTGGCGACCGACCTGTCCACCGACGCCCTCGCGGCCGCCCGCAAGGGCATTTACCACGCGGGCATGCTGGCCCCGGTGCCCGACGACTACATGCAGCGCTTCGTCAGGCGTTCGAGCGACCCGAAGAGCGATCTCTTGCGCATCTCCCCCGCCCTTCGCTCCAAGGTGGGCTTCGCGCGCATGAACTTCATGGACGACGCCTATCCGGTCGGCGAGCCGATGGACGTCATCTTCTGCCGCAACGTCCTCATCTACTTCGACAAGGCGGCCCAGGCGAAGGTACTGGGACGCCTGTGCGACTGCCTGGCGCCGGGCGGATACCTGTTCATCGGCCACTCGGAATCGATCACCGGCTTCAACCTGCCGGTCCGGACCGTGGCCAACACGATCTTCCAGAAGGTCTGAGCGGCAAATCGCCGATTCCAAGGCCGGCTTGCCGCTCTCGTCATCGCCATGCTAGGCCAAGCGGGCCGGACGTCGCCCGGTCCGCAGCAAGGACGCCGCCGCTTCTTCAATACCGCCGCCCGCTTTTGGAACGAGATGACGTTGACCAGCCCGAAACGCATCCGCGTCCTCATCGTCGACGATTCCGCGTCGGTCAGGCAGACGCTGGCCGCCATTCTCGGCAACGACCCCGAGATCGAGGTGATCGGCGTGGCGTCCGATCCCTTCGTGGCGGCCAAGCGCCTCAGGGACGACATACCCGACGTCATCACCCTCGACGTCGAGATGCCGCGCATGGACGGCATCACCTTCCTCAGGAAGCTGATGGCCCAGCACCCGATTCCGGTGGTGATGTGCTCCTCGCTGATCGAGGAGGGCTCGGAAACGCTGATGCAGACGCTGGAGGCCGGGGCGGTCGACGTCATCCTGAAGCCGAAGATCGGCGCCGCTGATCACCTCGCCGAGCAGGCCTTGCTGATCTGCGACACGGTGAAGAGCGCGGCTCGCGCCCGCCTGGGACCGCGGCGCAACAAGACGCCGGCCACCACGGTGCAAACGAAGACACCCGCGCCGAAGCTCACGGCCGACGCCATGCTGCCGCCCGCCGCCCGCGGTGGCGCCATGGCCAAGACGACGGAAATCATCGTCGCCGTCGGCGCCTCGACCGGCGGAACCGAGGCGCTGCGCGAATTTCTCATCGCCCTGCCGGCCAATGCCCCCGGCGTCGTCATCGTGCAGCACATGCCCGAGCATTTCACCGCCGCCTTTGCCAGGCGGCTCGACGGTCTCTGCCAGGTGAGCGTCAAGGAAGCCGAGGACGGCGACCCGGTGCTGCGCGGCCACGTGCTGATCGCGCCCGGCGGACGCCACCTGCTGCTCGAGCGGCAGGGCGCGCGCTACCACGTCGCGGTCAAGGACGGCCCGCTGGTGTCGCGCCACCGGCCGTCGGTCGACGTGCTGTTCCGCTCGACCGCCCGGGCGGCCGGCCCCAATGCCATCGGGGTGATCATGACCGGCATGGGCGACGACGGGGCGCGCGGGCTTCTCGAAATGAAGGAGGCCGGCGCCCATACCATCGCCCAGGACGAGGAGAGCTGCGTGGTGTTCGGCATGCCGAAGGAAGCCATCGCGCGCGGCGGCGTCGATTGCGTGCTGTCGCTCGAAGACATCGCCCCGCACGTCATCCTTCAGCAGTCGCGGCGATGAGCGCGCCCGGATGGTTCCGCGGACTTAACCGACAATATACCTATAGGGCGATATATAGCCGTCCTGTATGGCCCCGTGGCGGAGCGCTACGCGCAGGACTGCAAATCCTGATACCCTTGGTTCAAATCCAGGGCGGGGCCTCCAAGACAACCTGCAAACCCCGGCCGACCGCTCGGCGCCACCCCGGCTATCTCGCCGGAGCGCGTTTTCCGAGCGCATTGGCATAGTCGATGACCTCCTGCCGCCGCTGCGGCGTCCCCGGATGGGTCGACAGCATGCCCGTTTCATTGCGGTGTCCGGTTGCCGCCTCCAGGCGCGTGAAGAACCGCGCCAGTGCCGTCGGATCGTAACCAGCGTCCCGCATGATCTCGACCGAGCGCCGGTCGGCTTCCGCTTCGGCGGCGCGCGAATAGCTGAGGGCGATGATCGCGCCGCCTTGAGTCAGCATATCCTGCACGCCGGAACCGACATCGCCGGCCACCAGCAGGATCAACGCCGCCACGCCGGCAACACGATAGACCTGTCGCAGGCTGTGCTTCCGCTCGACATGGCCGATCTCGTGGCCGAGCACGCCCAGGATCATTTCCTGATCTCCATCGGCCAGCCGGACGAGATCGTCGGTGAGGACGAGGCTGCCGTCGGGCAGGGCAAAGGCATTCGGGCCGATCGGGCCGCCGTCGCGGAACTCCAGCTTGTAGGCGCCCTGCCCGCCCTCGGATACGGCGGCGAGCCGTTCGAACCCCTTGGAGATGGCCGCCTGCTCGTCGCCGGACAAATGCGTTGGACTGAGCACGGTCCGGTCGAGCGAAGCGAGCACGCCGGACCCGATCATGTCCGGCACGAAGGGCGGCGTCACCAGGACCGCGACCTCGACCAATGCCGGGACGGCGAAGCGATAAATCAAAGCCGCGAGCAGGATGACGGCCAGGGCAAAGCCGGCAAGCCGCAGGCGAAAGGCCTCCAGCCCATGAATGAATCCCGAAGGCGCACCCTCATGCAGACGAAGCCAGGCATCGACGCCGTCGTTGTCGCGTGTTTCGAAGACGGATCCATCCGGGAACGTCAATCGGCGGGGAATCGAACCGACCCGTGGGCTGAACTCGATGTCGTCCCGCGTCGCCGCAATGAGGACGACCCCGTCGGCCACCACCGCCAGCCCGTCATCCTTCCGCCGGAGGCAGGCCGGAATCGAGCGGCTGGAGTTGGCTCTATTCCATTCGCCAGCCGCGATCGATTCGTCAGAAGCCAAAGTCGAAACCTTCCATGTCGACATATTCGGCGGAGACGGCCGATCCGCTCGCTTCGATCTGGGAAATGACCTCGCCCGGATCTCCATTTATGCGAATGCCCGTGTGCTCGTTCATGAAGCGCGCCATGCGCACCGCCGCCCAGGGACGCATCAGGCCGAACGTCAGCACGGTTACGATGAAGTTCGAGATGGCTATCCAAGCATAACGCAACCGGGGCGCATCGCTCAACAATTCGTGGCGCCTGTCCAGCAGCGCCGCTGAAAGAACGACATTGCGCACGCCGATGCGATAGATGAGGCCAGCAAGGCCTAAGGCCAAAAAAATGAGATACGGCAGAAGGACCGCGAAGACCGTGAAGCCATCGCCGGGCCCACCCGGGTTTCGTTCCATGGCGATCGCCGCAGCGATGATCGTGCCGACAGCCACCGCTCCGAGAGCAAACAGCAGAGCCGGCAGCAGCCAGACGCGATAGAGCGCGCCGAGGCGCGGGTCCGTGCCGAAGGCCCGATCGCCATAGCGAAGATTGTTGAGAATATAGCGCCACAGCCAGCGGCTCGCCAAAGGCGCCAGGATGCCCAGGGAAAGAAAGGCAACCATGCCGCCGAGCGTCACCGCGACGAAGGCGCCGCCGGTCGAACCGACGAAATCGAATCGAACATTGCGATAGCTGGTCACGCGGGCGTTGAAGCGCAGGCTGCGCTTGATCAGCCATGGCAGCCCGATCACGATCGCCAGCCATGTCACCAACGTGAACAGCGGGTGGATGATGCCGAGGACGTTTATGACGATGAGCGCGCCGATCACGATCAGCCGGCCGATCAGTATCTGGCTTCCCCTGGCATGATATTCGAACGCTCGATCGAGAATAAACGTATTGCCATAGAAATAGCGCTTCCGGCGCACCTTGGCCCAAGCGGAATAGATGCCGAGCGTCAGGATGGTCAGAAGGACGTTGACGATCCAGATGCCGAAATATTCCGAGGCGCTGCCGGCAAAGGAAGCGCGCGCAAAACGGCCCGCCGCGACGGGCGGCGCGTCCATGACAGTCATAATTCAAGACCCCCAAAGCCCACGCGCGGCAGGATGCGCCAAACCGCTCACGCAGGGCAACCAGAAACAACCAGAAGGTTATTTCAACCTTAACGTTTATCGATCCAATGCCTTTCTTCGAGTTGTAAGGCATGCTTCGTTCACGACAGCGCCATCACTGATCTCGCCTCTCGTGCCTTGATGTCGGACGGGGCGACAATCCGGGCCGGCCGGTTCAGGCGCGTTCTCGCGCTCCGACTGCCGTCGATGAATTCTGGCACTGTGGAACCCGAATCGGCGGCTCAGTCGCCGGCCATGGCGAGCAAGGCCGGCACCAGCGTCCGGATCGCCGCCGCCGTGTCGCGGTCGAGCGCCTTCAGCCAGCGCCTCGGGATGGCCTCGATGCCGTAGGTCGCGCCGGCGAGCGCGCCGACGATGGCGCCGGTGGTGTCGGCGTCGCCGCCGTGGTTGACGGTGCGGATCAGGCAGTCCTCGAAGGAGGCGGTGGCGAAATAGCCGTCGAAGACGGTTTGCAGCGTGTCGACGACATAGGCCGACGACAGGCCCCTGTAGGGAACGAAGCGGAAGGTCGGGTAGCGGCCGACCAGACCGTCGGCAAGCCGCGCGGCGGCGGCGCGCCCTCCGCCGGCGATCAGCGCGGCGAGCATGCCGGACAGCGTATCGCAGGCGGCGTCCGACAGCGGATGGTTATGCGTGACGCGTCCCTGTTCCATTGCCCAGCGCCGGGCGCGCGCCGGATCGCGATGGCTGGCGATCGCCGCCGGCAGCACGCGCATGGCGGCGCCGTTGCCGGCGTCGCCCTCGTTCGGCGGGCCGGTGACGATGCCGCGCTGGATATAGCGGCGGATGCCGCGGCGGCAGGTGTTGCCGACGTCGGGCGGCTTCGACCGCAGCCAGGCGGCGAATTCCTCGCAGAGATCGACGAGATCGAGCTCCCCCTTGCGGACCAGCGAGCGGGCGAGGGCCAGCGACATCGCCGTGTCGTCGGTCACCGCGCCGGCCTTGAGATGCAGCCAGCCGCCGCCGACGATGTCGCGCAGCACGCCGTGTTCGGCGACGATCTCGCGCGGCATCATGAACTCGACGGCGGCGCCGAGCGCGTCGCCGATGGCGAGCCCCAGGAAGGCGGCGAGCGCCCGGTCGGCGACCCCGGGATCGGTCATGCCGGCCTCCCGTCGTCGGCCCGGCCGATGGGGGAAGGAAGCCCGCTCATCGCGATACGCCGAGTTCGTAGTCGCCGCCGATCACCAGATACTCGCCCTCGCCCTTCAGCGGGTGCGAGGTCATCAGCGTGTTGAAGAACAGGATCTTCTCGCGCGGCACCCGCGCCGTCAGGATGACGTCGCCGAAGCAGTCGGCGATCTCGCGCTCGGCGGTGAAGGAGGAGAGGCTGTTGAGGCGCATCACCACCCGGCGCCGGTCGAGCCGCGCCCGGATGGGATGGTCGTCGAAGTCGTTGACGCCGCGATGCAGCGTCAGGTGGGTTTCCGCCGGGGCGGCAAAGCGGGCGAGCACCCACTGGCAGAATTCGTAGAGCAGGTCGAGCTGGGCCATGATCGCGTTGTTGTGGAAGCGGCTCGACATCTTCTCGGCGACATAGGCCGCCCAGGCGGCCGGCGCCTGCCGGACCAGGCGCTCGCGATGAAAGGTCGGGAAGATGCCGAAACGGCTTTCCACCCAGCCCTTCAGCACCGCGCCCTCCGGGCCGTTGCTGTCGTAGCCCCAGCCCTTGATCAGCCTCAGGTAGGACGAGCGGTAGCGCCGCCGCCCCGTCGCGCTCCCCGGCTCGCGCTGCTCGCGGTCGATGCCGAACATCGCCATCATGTAGGCGGCGAAGGCGTCCCCGGCCTCGGCGAGGTCGTCGGCGAGGCCGAGCATCTCGAACAGCGGGCCGTTCATCTCGCGCACGCCGGAAATATGGACGGGTACCGGCCGGGCGTTGAAGGCGACATCGGCAAGAAAGGGCGTCGACAACCCGACGAGGTTGGTCGAATGGCCGATCAGATCGCCATCGGGCGCCCCCTCCCTGATTGTCGCTCCAGCCACGATGGAGGCCGCTCCACTATCCCGAGGTCTTGCCGGAGTCAGCCGCCGTCGATCGGCCGCAACGCATCGCCGAGCGCCACGAACGGCCGGCGCGGCGACGGGACCGGACGGGCGGGATCGCGATCCTTCAGCACCTTGAACAGGCGCCGTTCGAGCGGCGAGGCGCCGGTCAATTCCCGGTAGGCGCGCTCCAGCATGGAGCGGGCGCGGGCGGCGGCGACGCTGTCGGGCAGGCCCTCGAGATCGTCGCCGGCCAGCATCTCGCCCATCCGCTTCATGACGTGCAGGCGGCAGACGGCGAGGCGTTCCGGCTCGAAGCGCACGCCGAGGGCGTCGAAGAAATCCTCGGCCGAGGAAAGGTGCCTCATCCTGTCGAGGATGCCGGCGGAATCGGGAACGAGGCGGTCGATCGGGCAGGTCATGGCACCTCTCAGCAGAAGGATTTGCCGCAGGAGCAGCGGGAGGCGGCGTTGGGATTGTCGAAGACGAAACCCGACTGCTCGACGCCGTCGACGAAGTCGACCACCAGGCCGCCGACATGCCGCTGGGTGAGCGCGTCGAGGTAGAGCCTGACGCCGCCCTGCTCCAGCACCAGGTCGCCGGGCCGCTCGTCTTTTTCGAGCCCCATGCGATACTGGAGGCCGGCGCAGCCGCCCGCCTCGACGACGATGCGCAGGCCCTCCGCCTGCTGGCCGGAACCGGCGAGCGCGGTGCGGACGGCGGCGACGGCGCTTTCGGTGAGTTCGATCATGATCCTGTCCTTCGTAGGAGGAGACGAAGAGGTCGACCTTCACTTTGCATGGCGCGTGCCAGCAGCTAAGACATTGAAATGAAACGATGGGCGGCATGGTTTGTCGGAAAGCCGACAGGCGCTCCGGTCGTGTTCAGGCGGCTTCCTCGATACGCCGGCGCAGGCCGGCGAGCCGGCTGAGACCATCCTCGGCGCCGAAACAGTCGGTAAAATCGGTGCAGACGGCGCAGGACGGCGCCGCGCAAAGCGAAAAGCCCTCGGCCTCGCAGAGCAGGCGATAGAAGTATTTCTTCCAGCGCATGTTGCCGGTGTTACCGGCATGCAGCGTCCGGAAATGGCGGGCCAGCAGGCGGTTGAGCTCGCTGCGGTCGTTGAGGCCGAGGTCCTGCCAGAGATGGTCGGGCCGCATGGCCCGGCGGGCGATCAGGACGGCGAGCCAGCCGGCGACCGGCTCCGGACCGGACCGATGGGCCAGCAGCAGATCGGCGAGCAGCGTCTCTTCCTCCAAAGGAAGGCTTGGGAGGAGACCGTCGAGGCCGGCCGCTGGATAGCGCGGGAAGCGACGGCCGACGAGACGACGGATCTCGGCGGGCGGAAGGCCGAGCCCGTCGACGAGACCGACGCCGGGCGCTTCCGCCTCGGTCAGCGCCGCCGCGAGGATGGCGGCGAGCACGTGATCGTCGAAGGCCTCCGCCTCGTCATGCGCCGGGCGGGCGGCGAGACGGAGCGCTGCATAGTGGCGAGCAAAGGTCGACGCCGGCATGTGTCACCTCCTTCAACCCTGTCGGAAACCCGACAGGGCGAAGGCCCGCCTGTCGGATTTTCCGTGGGATCGAGAAGGGACAGCGCAAGGGCCGTGCCGGGATCAGCCGGCGAAGAAGCGGACGGCGACGTCGCGCGGGCGGGCGGTATAGGGCCAGGAGGTGACGAGAAGGTCGGCGCCGGCCGCGACATAGGCGGCGGCATTGCCCGGATCGATGCCACCGGCGGCGGCGAGGCGGGCGCGCCTGTCCCCGGCCGGCAGGCGGGCGACCAGCGCGGCCACCGCCTCGGGCGTGAACTTTTCGAGCTGCACCAGGTCGAAGCCGGCGACGGCCGCTTCCGCCGCCTCGTCGATCGTGCCCACCTCGACGGCGAGCGCCTTCTCCGGCTGGGTCCGCCGGAGGCGGGCGGCGATCTCCGCCAGGCTCTCGCCGGCCAGGAACAGCCGGTGCTCGGGAAAGACCAGGATGGTTTCCGACAGGCCGTGGCGGTGCAGGATGCCGCCGCCGGCCCGGACGGCGCGCTGCGACAGGGCGCGGACGCCCGGCACCGTCTTGCGCGTGGTGGCGACCGGGACCGGCGCCGCCGCGTCGACGACGGCACGGGTGGCCGAGGCGATGCCGGAGAGGACTTCCAGAAGCGTTTGCGCCGCTTTCCAGGCGCGGTGCAGGTCGGCGGCCGAGCCGCGCGCGTCGAGGATCGGCGCGCCGCCGGACAGCCGATCGCCGTCGCGGGCGTGGAGGCTGACCACAAGACCGTCCATCATTCTCGCCGCGACGTCGACACCGGCGAGCACCATGTCGCCGCGTGCCGTGAAGACCATGCGGCCGGGACGGTCGCCGATGCCGAGGGCGTCGGTGGTGAGGTCGCCGGCCGGCACGTCCTCGGCCAGCAGGCGATCGATGTCGGCGCGGGCGATCACAGCTCGGTGCCGATCATCACGTCGGACGCCTTGATGATGGCGGCGGCGTCCATGCCGACCATCAGGCCGAGATCGTCGGACGCCTCGTTGGTGATCGAGGCGGTGACCACCATGCCCTCGACGATCTCCACCTTGACATGGGTGGTGGTGGCGCCCCTGGTGAGGGCCACCACCTTGCCCTTCAGGATGTTGCGCGCCGAAAGCCGCATGGCCGTCTCCGTGGTTGGTGAAGCTTTGCTTCGTTATATAGCTGCGATAATAACGTTCAAGGCAATTGGCCCGACCCTTGCGAGGCTCGCTCCGTCGCAGCTTCTCATCCGACAGGGAGCCCCTCATGACCCGCCGCCTGCTTGATCGCTTTCCGGCCCTCGATCCCGCCGGCATCAATGCTTCCGAGCTTGCGGCGATCGTCTTCGAGGAGGGCGCGTCGGTGGATCACCTCATCGCCTTCTTCGCCGACGAGCTCCAGACGGCGGGACGAAAGGTCGGCGGCATCGCCTACCTGCCCGACGACGATGAGCCGCCGGCCAGCGACCTGACGGTGATCGACCTCGTCGGCGGCGATCATTGGCAGCAAGCGCGATTCCCCGCCGGCCCGGCCGATCCCGCGGCGACGACGCGGCGCATCCTGGCGGCCATCGAGGCGCGGGCCGATCTCGCGGTCATCCCCCGCTTCGGCGCGGCCGAGATCACCGGCGGCGGCCACGCCGACGCCTTCGGCACGCTCGCCGCCTTCGGCCTTCCCGTGCTGACGGCGGTGCGCCGGGCCGACGTGGAGGCCTGGCTGCGCTTTACCGGCGGCATCGGCACGCTGCTCGCCTGCCGCCTGCGCGTGGTGCGCGCCTGGTGGCAGGAGACCGATGAGCGGCGGCAGAAGATGCTCGCCCGCGCGGCGGCCGACAGCGGCAACGTGGTGCCGCTGCTGCCAACCTTCGGATAAGGGAGAAATGTTCCGGAGAGAGACTCAGGCCGCCAGCTTGTCGGGCGCGGCGTGGCTCTGGCAGTTCTTCGGACAGACGCGGGCGCAGGCGTTGCAGCCGATGCAGGCGCCGTCGTTGTCGGCGACCATGATCTTGCGGTTGAGCTCGCCGTCGAAATCGTCGTCGTCGTCCTCGACCACCTTGCCGAGGATCTCGCCCTCCTCGTCGACGCCATAGAGATGCATGACGTCGCGGTCGCAGACCTTGAAGCAGCGGGCGCAGCCGATGCAGGCGCCGCCGTCGATCGAGACGAGGAACAGCGGCGTCCAGGGACTGCCGTCGCGGGTGGTGTAGTCGGCCATCGGGTATCTCCAGCAGATGATTCGGAACAGGTGGCGTCAGAGGTCGGCGACCTCGGGGAAGCGGCCGATCATGGCGGCGGCTTCGTCGACCAGCTTGCCGCCGGCGGTGGCCAGCGCCTCGAAATCGTCGAAGCCAAAGCGGTGGACGTCGCGCAACGTCCTGGAGATCACCACCAGGCGGCCGGCGGTGAGCAGCACGCGGCCGAAGCCCTCGTAGTTGAGCTTCAGCACCGGCGAGGCGAGCCGGCCGGTCGCCTGCTCGACGGCGAGGCCGACGGCGCCGTAGAAGGCTTCGACGCGATCGACGATGTCGGGATCGGGATCGTCGATGATCGGCCGCGACCGCCGCTCCTCGCGGCTGATCACGAAGTCGGCCAGCACCTCGGCGTCGGACTTGCGCTCCCAGACGCCGTGGCTGTCGGCGGCGCGGACGAGGCGGGCCAGCGTCTTCACGAAGGGATGGTCGAGGGCGGGGATCGGCGCGGCGATGTCGCTCATGCTCAATCGTCCTCGAAATCGGGCCGGGGCGCGCCGACGCCGGCCGCCTGCAGCACCTTGCGGAGCCAGGGCGGCGGGCTGCCGGTCAGCATGGCGCGCACCTTTTCCAGCACGTCGTCGATGGTCGCCGGCTGCGCCTTGATCGGGTGGATGCGGTGCGCTACCGCCTTGGCGGCGGCCGGCCCGCCGATGGCGAGGCAGAACAACAGGTGACAGCCGGCGAGCGCGTCGACCTTCGGGGTGATGCGGTCGTCGCCGTCGGCGCGGTGGGTGCCGTCGCCATCGGTGTTGCCGTCGAACTCGACGGCCTCGACGAAGCTCCAGCCGGACGGCGTCACGTCGTAGACGGCGAATTTGGGCGCCGAGCCGAAATGGGCGTTGAGCCCCTTGAGGTCGGTGGAGGCGATGGCGACGCGCACCGCGCCGGGCGGCGGGGCGGCATCGTGCGCCGCGTCAGTGTCGACGAGGCTCAGGCGACGGACGGCTGTCATGGAGTGTCTCCCGGTTGCGGAGCGGATCGAGGCTTTCGGGGGTCGGGTGGTGATGGTCGGCGGCGATCAGGGTGTTGGCCACCTCGAAGATCAGGTCGCGCGTGCCCTCGTAGAGCGCGCTGCGGCGATGCTGGGCGCCGAGCCGGTCGAAGATCGGGAAGCCGACGCGGAACAGCGGGATGCCCAGCCGTTCCGACGCCTGCCGGCCATGGGCGTGGCTGACCAGGAGGTCGACGCCGGCGGCGCGCTCCTCGAGGTCGCCGAGATCGCCGACCGTCACCTCGGCCGGCACGGCTTCCAGGATGGGGCTGTCCGGCGTCGAGGCGATCGCGACAGTGGTCTCGGCGCCCATGTCGGCGAAGAAGGCGGCCATCTGGTAGAGGAGGTCCGGCTCGGCGGCGACGGCGATCCGGCGGCCGCCGAAGTGGAAGTGGCCATCCAGCATGGCGTCCTGTAGCTGCGAGCGGCGGCGGCGGATCGCCGCCGGCACCGGCCGGCCGGACAGGCGGGCGAGCAGCGTCACCAGGCGATCGGCGGCGGCAAGGCCGGTCAGCGTCGGCAGGAGCGTGTAGGCGAGGCCGGTCTTGCGGCGCAGCGCCTCGGCCGGGCGGCGCATGTGCTCGCCGACGGCGACGCAGTGACAGGCGGCGCCCAGCGCCTCGATGTCGGCGACGGGCGTGCCGCCGTAGGTGGAGGGGATCCAGCGGTCCGGCACCGTGCCGTCGAGCGAGCCGGAGATATCCGGCAGGATCACCGGCGTGAGACCGAAGGCCTCCACCGTCTGCCGCAAGGTTTCGATGTCGCCGACCGTGAAGTGGCTGGGCGCGAGGACGACGAGGCGTTCGGGATCGCGGCGGGTCGTTTGCCGGGTCAGCGCCTCGATCGTCGCCGTGACGGCGGCGCTCCAGCCTTCCTCGATCGAGCCGCGGAAATCGGGGGTCTCGGCCAGCACGACGCGGCAGTCGCCGATCGCATCGGCGCGGCGACTGGTGATCGAGGCGAGGTCGGCGGCGAAGTCTTCGCCGCGCGTCTCCACCAGCGCCGTGGTGCAGACGCCGATCAGCCTGGGGTTGGCGCGCGTCCGGATGTTGAGAATAGCCTCTTCGAGATGGTCGGCACCGCCGAGCACCGTCGACACCTCGTTCATCGCCGTCGTCTGGATGGGGATGGTTTCCTTGAAGTGGCGGACGAACAGCACCAGCGCGAAGGCGGTGCAGCCCTGGCTGCCGTGAAGGAGCGGCATGGCGCCCTCGATGCCGAGAAAGGCATAGGCGGCGCCGAGCGGCTGCGACGACTTCAGCGGATTGGTGGAGAGGGAACGGATTTCGTTGACCGGCATGACCGTCTCCTCAGCAGTCGTCGGCGTCTTCCAGGACGCCGTTGGCAAACTTGCGGAAGCTGTGGACCACCTCGGCCGGCGGAACACCGGGGTCCATGAGGCGCCCCGTCTCGTCCCAGGGCGCCGGCGCGCGCAGAGCCGGGAAAACCGGGCTGTTGACGGCGAGGTCGATCCGCTTGAGCAGTTCGACGATGCCCTCGTAGCCGGCGTAAGGGTGATGGCGCTCCTGGTTGACGTCGAGCCAGGGCGTCTTCGCCTTCAGGGCGATGAACTGGGTGCGGCTGCCGGACAGCATGATGTCGACCTCGCCATCGACGAGCATCCGGTAGATCTCGCGCGGCGCCAGGCGGTCGAACAGGTGCTTCTCGTCCTTCAGCGCGGCGAGCGCCCGCGCCTTGTCCTCGTCGGTCGACTTCTTGATCGAGGTGCGGATCACTTCCATGCCGGCCTCGTGCAGGGCGTCGACCATCGACCAGCTCTTGACGCCGCCGGTGTTGAGCAGCACCCGCTTGCCGGCGAGCCGCGGCTTCAGCGGCGCGATGCGCTGCCAGGCGATCGCCTCCTCGCGGGCGATCAGCGCCTCGGCCCGGTCGAGAAGATCGGCCGGCGCGCCTTGTCCCACCAGCAGGCGGCAGAGGCCGCGAATGGCGGCCGAGGTGTCGGAGATGCCGTAGAAGGAGCCTTCGAAATAGGGGATGCCCCAGCGCTCCTGCATCCGGCGGGCCAGCGTGATCAGCGCCGACGAGCAGACGATCATGTTGGCCTTCGCCCGGTGGGCGGTGGCGATATCGCGGTAGCGGGCGTCGCCGGGGATGACGGCGCGCAGGCGGATGCCGAGCTCCTCGAGCAGCGGCTTCACGAACCAGAACTCGCCGACCAGATTGTATTCGCCGAGGATGTTGACGTCGCAGGGGGTGACGTCGTCCGGCTCGACGGTGCCGATGACATGGTCGAGCAGCGTCTCGCCGGCCAGCTTGTTGCCGAGGTTCTTCGAGCCGGCGAAACCGGGCGCCTCGACGGGCACCACCGGCCGGCCGAAGCGCTCGCCGGCCCGCTTGCAGACGGCGGCGACGTCGTCGCCGATCAGCGCGGTGACGCAGGTGGAATAGACGAAGACGGCCGGCGGATCGTGCCGCTCGACGATCGTCCGGATCGCCTTGAACAACTTCCGCTCGCCGTTGCCCATGACGATGTCGAGCTCGGAGAGATCGGTGGTGAACGACCGCCGCCACAGGTCGGAGCCGGACGAGGCGGCGTGGCGGTTGTCCCAGGAATTGCCCTCGCAGGCGAGCGGGCCATGGATGAGGTGGGCGACGTCGGTCACCGGCTGCAAGACGATTTTGGCGCCGTCGAAGGCGCAGCCGCCGGCCGCCGCGCCGGGCGTCAGCGGCTTCGAGCAGCCCTTCTTGCGCGTCGTCTCGGACTTTTCCCGGTTGGTCGGGCAAGCCGGCTCGTCGAACAGGGTAGCGATCCTGGCCTTGAGGGACATCGGCGCCTCTCTCATGTTGCGGTCATCTTGAAATTCGCAAGCGGTGTGCCAGCGGCGAACGCAATTTCAATCTATTGAAACTGCTATATTTTCCGGCCTGGAGACCGATTTTCTTCAAAGATCCCCGGGGCGACGGGCGCTGCCCCGACACGCCATTGTCGGGTTTGCGACGCGCCGCGTTGGGTGGACGGAAAAGGCCGGCCCCGTCGCCGGGACCGGCCGTCGTTTTCCTGTCGAATAGAGTCAGCGCGTCAGGTCGAAGGAGATGTCGGTCTCGCCGGCGATGTTGGTCTCGGCGTCGAGCTTGTCGAACAGCTTGTCGAGGATGGTGGTCAGCACCCGGAGGCCGCCCTGATAGCCGATCACCGGGAAGCGGTGATGGTGGTGACGATCGAAGATCGGGAAGGTCAGGCGGATCAGCGGCGTCCTGGTGTCGCGTTCGAGATACTTGCCGTGGCTGTTGCCGATCAGGAAGTCGACCGGCTCGGTGAACAGCAGCGAGCGCAGGTGCCAGAGATCCTTGTGGGCGTGCGCCTTGCAGTCCTTGCCGAAGGGCGAGCCGTCGAACAGCGCCTGCATGTCCGCGGCCCACTCCTTGCCGCCGTTGGTCGACAGGCAATGGACGGGCTCGCCGCCGGTTTCGAGCACGAAGCGGGCCATGGCCTCGACGAAATCGGGATCGCCGAAGATGGCGTAGCGCTTGCCGTGCAGGTAGGCCTGGCTGTCGGCCATGGCGTCGACGAGGCGGCCGCGCTCCAGGCGAAGCGCCTCGGGAATGGCCTTGCCGGAGAGCGCCGAGACCTTCATCAGCAGTTCGTCGGTGGCCTTGACGCCGAGCGGATAGTGGAAGCTCGCCGTCTCCTGGCCGACGCTCGCCGCGTATTCCAGCGTCTTGCGGCTGTTCCAGTGCTGCAGCGCCACGGTCGCCTTGGCGCCCTTGGCCGCCTTCAGCTCGTCGATGGTGGTGCCGCCGTCGTACATGCGGTACTCGCCGTCCGACGGGGTGTCGAACTGGTCGGCGGCATCGCCGATGAAGGTGTAGCCGACGCCCATCAGGCCGAGCATGCGGCCGAGCTCGCGGTTGTTGCCGACGCAGAAGCCGTCGAAGCCGGGGACGATGTTGATGGTCTCCGACGCGCCGGCAACCGCCGGATTGTCCTTCCAGAAATGCTCGAGAATGCCCTTGATGGCATTGTCGTAGCCGTCGATGTGGCTGCCGACGAAGGACGGCGTGTGGGCGAAGGGCACGTCGAAGTCCTCGGGCACCGAGCCCTTGGCCTTGGCGTTGCCGATGAAGCCGTAGAGGTCGTCGCCGATCACCTCGGCCATGCAGGTGGTGGAGACGGTGATCATCTTCGGCTGATACAGCGAATAGCAGTTGGCGAGGCCGTCGATCATGTTGTTGAGGCCGCCGAACACCGCCGCGTCCTCGGTCATCGACGAGGAGACCGCGGTGCAGGGCTCCTTGAAATGGCGCGACAGGTGCGAGCGGAAATAGGCGGCGCAGCCCTGCGAGCCATGGACGAAGCTCATAGTCTTCTCGAAGCCGGCGGCGGCGAACACGGCGCCGAGCGGCTGGCAGGCCTTGGCCGGGTTGATGACCAGCGCCTCGCGGGCGAAGTTCTTTTCCCGGTATTCCCAGCCCTTGGTGTATTCGGACTGGAGCGCGGTGGCATCGACGCCGGCGGCGCCGTCGCAGGCCTTCTTGCGGGCGAACATCTCCCGGTATTCCGGTTCGCGGAACAGCGGGCCGTGGTCGAGGATCTTTTCGACTGACTGGGGCATTGTCTGACCTCATCGCCCGCGCCGCGCCATACGGCGGCCAGACGGGCACAGGAGTATCGGTCACGCGGGGAGGCGCGTGGTGAAGGCATCGGCTTTTCGGGAGCCCCTCCCCTCACGGGAAGGGGCGGCGCGTCAGGTCATTCGGCGGCGGCGAGCAGTTCGCCGCCATCCGTCCAGGGGGCGTCGAACAGGTCCCAGACCGGATTGTTGATGGCGAGATCCATGTCGCGGGCGAAGATGGCGAAGCCGTCGTAGCCGTGATAGGGGCCGGAATAGTCCCAGGAGTGCATCTGCCGGAAGGGAATGCCCATCTTCTGCACCGGGTACTTTTCCTTGATGCCGGAGCCGACCAGATCGGGACGGATCTTCTCGACGAACTTCTCCAGCTCGTAGCCGGTGACGTCGTCGTAGATCAGCGTGCCCGGCTTGGCGTAGTGGCCGGTGCGCTGATAGTCGTCGTTGTGGGCGAACTCGTAGCCCGTGCCGGCGATCTCCATGCCGAGATCCTCGTAGGCGGTCATGACGTGGCGCGGGCGGAGGCCGCCGACGTAGAGCATGACCTTCTTGCCCTTGAGGCGCGGGCCGTATTTTTCGATGATGCCGTCGACCAGCGGCTTGTACCTGGCGATGACCTCCTCGGCCTTCTGTTCGATCTCCGGGCCGAAGTGCCTGGCGATCTTGCGCAAGCTGGCGGCGATCTGCGACGGACCGAAGAAATTATATTCCATCCAGGGGATGCCGTATTTTTCTTCCATGTGCCGGCAGATGTAGTTCATCGAGCGGTAGCAGTGGATGAGGTTGAGCTTGGCCTTGGGCGCCCGCTCCATCTCGGCGAGTGTGGCGTCGCCCGACCAGTTGCCGCAGATGCGCAGTCCCATCTCCTCGAGGAGACGGCGCGAGGCCCAGGCGTCGCCGCCGATGTTGTAGTCGCCGACGATGTTGACGTCGTAGGGGCCGGCTTCCCACTCCGCCTCGGCGCTCTTGTCGAGCACCCAGTCGCGGATGGCGTCGTTGGCGATGTGGTGGCCGAGCGACTGCGACACGCCGCGGAAGCCCTCGCAGCGGACCGGGACGATGGTCTTGCCGATCTCCTTGCCCTTGCGGCGGGAGACGGCCTCGATGTCGTCGCCGATCAGGCCGATCGGGCATTCCGACTGCACGGAGATGCCGCCCGAGAGCGGGAACATCGTCTCGATCTCGTCGATCACCTTGTCGAGCTTCTTGTCCCCGCCGAAGACGATGTCCTTCTCCTGGAAGTCGGAGGTGACCTGCATGGTGCCGAAGGCGTCGATGCCGGTGGTGCCGACGTAATAGTTGCGGCGCTGCGACCAGGAATACTGGCCGCAGCCGACCGGGCCATGGCTGATGTGGACCATGTCCTTCACCGGGCCCCAGACCACGCCCTTGGAGCCGGCGTAGGCGCAGCCGCGGATGGTCATGACGCCGGGGATCGACTTGATGTTCGACTTGACCTCGCACTCGGTGAGCAGCGGGCCTTCCTCGCCGACCGGCGCGTCCGGCGCCGCCTCGACGGCCTTGGCGACGGAAAGATGCTTTTTGCGCCGCTTGGCGAACTTGTCGGGATACTGGGCGAGGACCTCGGTGATGTATTGCTCGTGGGCCTTGCCGTCGTTTTGGTAACTGTCGCTCATGGACTTGTCCTCGCGGAAGGGGACGGGAAAGGCACGGACGCCGGGGTCAAGGCCCGGCGCCCGCGCATCCTCCCGGAGATCAGGCGGGAACCGCGCTCTGGCGGGCGGCTTCCTTGGCGGCAAGCTCGGCGATCATCTGCTCGTCGGTCTTCATGATGCCGTAGGCGAGCAGCATGTCCTCCAGCTCTTCCATGGAGATCGGCGTCGGAATGGTGCCCTTGCCGCCGTTCTCGTGGATCTTGTTGGCGAGCTGGCGATATTCGTCGGCCTGCGCGCTGTCCGGCGCATACTGGATGACCGTCATCTTGCGGAGCTCGGCATGCTGGACGATGTTGTCGCGCGGCACGAAGTGGATCAGCTTGGTGTTGATGCGCTTGGCCAGGGCTTCGGCGAGATCGAGCTCGCGGTCGGTCTGGCGCGAGTTGCAGATCAGGCCGCCGAGGCGGACGCCGCCGGTGTTGGCGTATTTCAGGATGCCGCGCGAGATGTTGTTGGCGGCATAGAGCGCCATCATCTCGCCGGACATGACGATGTAGATTTCCTGCGCCTTGTTCTCGCGGATCGGCATGGCGAAGCCGCCGCACACCACGTCGCCGAGCACGTCGTAGGAGACGTAGTCGACGTCTTCATAGGCGCCGTTTTCCTCGAGGAAGTTGATGGAGGTGATGACGCCACGGCCGGCGCAACCGACGCCCGGCTCCGGGCCGCCGGATTCGACGCACTTGATGCCCTTGTAGCCGACCTTCAGCACGTCCTCGAGTTCGAGGTCCTCGACCGAGCCATGCTCGGCGGCGAGGTGAAGGACGGTGTCCTGGGCCTTGGCGTTGAGGATCAGGCGCGTCGAGTCGGCCTTGGGATCGCAACCGACGATCAGGATCTTCTGCCCCATCTCGACGAGGGCAGCGAGCGTGTTCTGGGAGGTGGTCGACTTGCCGATGCCACCCTTGCCGTAAAAGGCGATCTGGCGGAGTGCAGCCATGGTCATGGTTCCTTTGTCTTCACGAAAGCACCGGGAGGGGGATGCCAATTCGGTCGGCAGCGTCGGGCCGCCTCACGCCTTCCTATTTTCAAAGGGCGTGCCAAGTGGCCCTGGGTCTATAAAATGCTGTTTTATCAAATAGTTGTCGGCTTTCACCCGGGATGAGGAGCGGCAACAGGCGCTGTCGCGGGTCCGACAAAAGTCGACAGTCGATGTCGGGAGATGGGGCCGGCTATACGAAAAAGGCCGCCCCGAGGGGCGGCCAGACAGGGTGGACGGAGGGGAGTCGGAGCAAGGCGTCCACCCGAGGGGATCAGCCGACGAGGCGTTGCATCGCCTCCACGAGCGGCAGGTCGATCAGCGCGATGTTCTCGGCGGCCAGGAAGCGCCGCTCGTTAGGTGTCAATGTCGCCGCCTCGGCCACGCAGGCATGCGGACCGGCCGACCGCTTGACGATCTGCCGGGCGTAGGTGCGGAGCATCTGGTCGTGGAAGCGGCAGCCGAGGAACAGGAAGCCGCGCGTCGCCCGCCGCGTCCGGACCTCCTGCGGGATCGGCGTCTGGATGTCGATCTCGGTCAACGCCTCGACATAGTCGCTGTCGGAGACCAGCACGTCGCCGTCCGGCCGGATGCCGCCGTGCGGCGTGTAGAGCAGCGTACGCGCGCCGTCCGGCGCGGCGGGGCGTCCGGCGAGGTCGAAGGCGCGATACCAGCGATCCTCGCCGATGGCGGCGCGCGACATGCCCTGAACGTCGACCGCATCGGATCGCCCGGCGGCGGCCAGCGCGGCGGCGAACGCGCCGTCGTACCAACTGTCGACGACGAGGCCGAGCGGCAGGCCGGCCAGGAAGCGGTGGACGGCGGACGGGCGCGGCTCCGCCGCGAAGATGTCGGCCATCAGCTTCTTCAGCGTGCGGCGATGGCGGTGGCTCTCGATATATTGCGCCACCGCCCACATGTTGCCGCGGATGCGGCCGGGCACCGGCACGCGCTTCTGCAACGCGGCGGCCACCTCCTCCGGCGAGGCCGGCACCGGCGACGGCCCGTCGAGCGTCAGCAGACCGGGGCCGAGATAGGGGACGAGGCGGTCGGCGACAAGGTCGGCGCGAAGGCCGGCGAGCGCGCTGCGGGCGGCCTCGCCGGAGAGCGTTTCGAGGGGACCGCCGGCGAGAAGCGCGCTCATGTCAGTCGTCCTCGCCGCGGCGGCGGGCGTTGACGGTCACCGGCAGGCGAGTTTCGGCCGGCATGTCCGGCAGGTCCAGCACCCAGCCGTTCTTCAGCGTCACGGCGCCGCCCCAGAGATCATCCCTCTCCTGGGAGACGATCGGCTCCTCGAGGTCCTTCTTGGCGACATAGGCCGACAGGCCCTTCGCCGACTGGCGGATCATCACTTTCATCGCGGGGCGCGCTCCGTCGTGTCGAGGGCATCGAGCGCGGTGAGTTCCCGCGCCCGCATGCCGACCAGGATGCCGCGGTCGACCCACTCGACCGCGTAGATGTAGAATTGCTGCAGGAAGGTGCCGACGTCGCGCACGTAGCCGACGTCGCCCTTGTGGACCAGCCGTTCGCCGATGTCGCGGCCGGGATAGGTGCCGTCGTTCTTCACGTTGAGGCGCGCGGCCACCTTGTCGCCGGGCAGGAAGCGCGGCGGGCCGTCGATCTCGACCTCCGTCTCACGGTCGGCGAAGGGCATGTCAGGCCGCCCGCGAGATGGCGCCGGACGGGCAGACCTCGTCGCATTGCGGCGCGGCGGCGACGCCCGCGCATTCGGTGCATTTGTTGGGATCGATGAGGTAGGCGGCGCCTTTCAGGCGGATGGCCTTCGAGGGGCATTCGCACTCGCAGGCGCCGCAGGCGGTGCAGTCGTCGGCGTCGATGGACATGGCCATGGCGATATCTCCGTGAAATCGGTCGCCATCGGCATCGCAAGCCGCATGCCACGCAGAAACATGTTTTGTATCAATGCCCTACCGAACATGCCGCTACATTCGCCGCGGACGCGACACGCCGTTGTCGGACTTCCGACAGGGCGCGCGGTCAGAAGCGCTTCAGCTCGACGCGGTGCTTCTTGAGCGCGTAGCCGATCTGGCGCGGCGTCAGGCCGAGGATGCGGGCGGCCTTGGCCTGCACCCAGCCGGACTTCTCCATGGCGTCGATCAGCCGCTCCTTCTCGCCGGCGCGGTGGCCGAGGGCGGGACAGTCGGGGCCGGCATGCTCGCAGACATGGCCGTCGGCGGCGGCGGCGTCGTGGACGGGCTCGGGCTGCGGCGTCCGCGTCGGCGGAACCGGCGGCCGCAGGCCGGGAACCAGCACCTCGCCGCGCCTCAGCGCCGTCAGTTGCTCGTCGGCGGTGACGTGGTGGGCGCCGGTCCACAGCGTCGCCGACAGGCATTCGCCCTGGGCGCAGGCGAAGTCCTCGCGGCGGATGGTGTCGCTGCGGGAGAGCGTCGCGGTACGGCGGACGCAGTTCTCCAGCTCGCGGACGTTGCCGGGGAAGTAGCATTTGCCGAGCAGGTCGAGCGCCTTGTCGGTGATCGACAGCCGGCGGCTGTTCTCGCGGTTGAAGCGGTCGAGGAAGGCGCGGGCGAGCAGCGGGATGTCGCCGGGCCGCTCGCGCAGCGGCGGCAGGAACACCGGCACGACGTTGATGCGATAATAGAGGTCGGCGCGGAAATCGCCCCGCGTCACCGCCGCCTCGAGGTCGCGGTTGGTGGCGCAGATCAGGCGGACGTCGACCTTCAGCGTCCGCGTGCCGCCGACCCGCTCGAACTCGCCCTCCTGGAGGACGCGCAGCAGCTTGGACTGGAAGGCGGGCGAGATCTCGCCGATCTCGTCGAGCAGCAGCGTGCCGCCGTTGGCGAGCTCGAAGCGGCCGGGCTTGAGGGCGACGGCGCCGGTGAAGGCGCCCTTCTCGTGGCCGAACAGCTCGGATTCCAGCACGCTTTCGGAAACGGCGGCGCAGTTGAGCTTGATGAACGGCTTGGCCTTGCGGCCGGACAATTCATGGATGGCGCGGGCGAACAGCTCCTTGCCGGTGCCGCTCTCGCCGCGCAGCAGCACGGTGGTATTGGACGGTGCGACGATGGAGATGGTCTCCATGACCCGGCGCACCGACGGGCTGTCGCCGACGATGCCGCCGGTGCCGACCCGGACGCGGGCCGGCTTGGGCTTTTCGTCGAGCGCCTTTTCGAGGCGCGACCGCTCGTCGATCAGGCGCCGGCGGTCGGCGGCGACGACGCGATGCAGCCGCACCGCCTGCCCCACCAGGTTGGCGACCATGGCGAGGAAGCGCAGGTCCTCGTCGATGCGGATGTCGGCCGAGCCGTCCCAGACGCGGTCGATGCTGAGCGTGCCGATCACCCTGGCGTCGTCCTTGATCGGCACGCCGACGAAGGAGACGCGGCTGGGGTCGTGGGCGGCCGGCGTGCCGGCGAACAGCGGGTCGGCGGCGGTGTCCTGCACGACGAGCGAGGTCTGGGTGGCGACGATGCGGTCGATGACCGCCTGCGGCAGGCTGTCGATCGGCCGGCCCTTCACCTCACCGGCCCAGCCGGCGGTGGCGATAATTTCCGGCTCGCCGGCCTCGTCGATGACGACGATCATGCCGCGCCGCATGGCGAGGAAGGAGGTGAGGATGTTGACGACGCTCGCCAGCATGCTCTCGAGGCGGACGGGCGCGTTGAGGATCTTCGAGATCTCGTAGAGACCGAACAGCGCCATCTCGGCGCTCTGTCGGCTTTCACGCCGGGTGGCGGGGGCTGTCTCGACGGGGG
>NZ_NQVN01000039.1 GCF_002770725.1 Pleomorphomonas carboxyditropha
GGGGCGGGCGGCGGCCTCAGTCTCGACCTCGCCGCCTTCCACGCCTACGTCGACCGGCTGCTCTCCGACCTCGAACTGTCCGAGCCGCTGGCCAACGCCGGGCGGCTGATCGGGCAGCCGGCGCTGCGCGACGCCTTCGCCGGGGGCGGCCGGGCCGGCGACCTCGAAACGCTCGCCGCCTTCATCGACGAGGTGGCGGCCGGCGACCTGCGCGCCGGGGATTTCCTGGAGCGGATGGCGGCGGCCGAGATGGGCGACCCGGTGGCCGAGCGGCTGGCCCGCGATCTCGCCGCGGCGCTGGTCGACGCGGCGGGGCTGGCCGGCGCGATGGCGGCGGGGGCGGATTTTGCGGCCGGCCTCGGGGATACGTTCGCCCCCGGCGTCAGCGACCGGATCGCCGGCCGGTCGGGCCTGATGGCCGGGCGGCGGGCGGCGGCGGCCAAACGCGGCGACGGCGGGGCGGATGCCCTGGCCGGCTGGCTGATCGGGCGTGCGCGCTGGCAGCTCGCCGACATGCCCTCATGGCTTTCCGGCTATCGCCGGCAGCTCGACCGGTCCGGCGACGAGGCGCGGGCCGTGGCTGCGGGCGACGACGCGGCGCGGCGGGCGGATGCGGGGCGCGCGCCGGGCGGCAAGGCGGCGGTGGCCGTCCGGACCCTGGTCGCGGCGCTGATGGCCTCTCCCGTCGCATCGAACCCGGCAAACCTGTCGCGCGCCCTCGCCGCCGCCCTGCTGTTCGCCCGCGAGACGGCGGTGCTCCGGGCGCCCGGAAGCGGCGGCGATGCCGGCTTCGGCCCGATCGGCGCCCCCGCGCCGGCCTCGCCGGACAGCGCGGCGCGGGCGGCGATGTGGGCCGGGCTGGCCACATCCGCAGGCGACAGGGGCGATGCGAAGGCCGTCCGATCGACCATGATGGCCGCCGCACTCCTGACGGACGCCCCGCCAGCCGTGGCGATCGGCCATGTGTTCGGGGCGCGGTGAAATAAACCCTGGCGAGGTAGGGTCTCGCAAAACCAGCGAGGCCTGCCGATGACCATTGCGAGCGAAGCGAACCGCTCCGGCCCCTATGCCTGCAACGGGGCGACGACCAGTTTTCCCTATGAATTCAGGATCTACGACGCGGCGCACATCCGCGTCATCCTGACGGCGCCGGAAGGCACCGAATCCACCCTGGCGCTTGGCACCGACTATACGGTGTCCAGTGTCGGCGATAGCGGTGGCGGAGCCGTCGAGACGGCCTTGGCCTATGAAGCCGGCTACCTCGTGACGCTGATCCTCAACGTGCCGTTCACGCAGGATATCGACCTCGAGAACCAGGGCGCCTATTTCGCCGAAACCATCGAACGGGCGATCGACCTGCAGACGCAGATGTCCCTTCAGCTCAAGGAGCAGGTGGCGCGCGCCGTGGTGCTGCCGGTGACCTCGTCGGTGTCGGTGGACAGGTTGACCGGCGCGGTGCTGGCGCTGTCGGACATCCAGCCGCAGATGCTGGCGCTGGTGCCGATCGCCGAGGACATCGAGACGGTGGCCGGCATCGCCGGCGCGGTCGTCGCGGCCGAGGGGCACGCCAATACCGCGGCGACGGCGGCTGGCGTGGCGACCGGCAAGGCGGCGGAGGCGGCGGCGAGCGCCGCGGCGGCCGCCTTGTTCGATCCGACCTCCTACTACCTGAAGACCGCGTTCAAGGACGACGGGACAGCGAGCGCCCCTGCGAAGTATGGCGCAGCAGGCCAACTGACTGGCAAGGACATCTACGTCAATGACGCGCCGGGCCTCAACCGCTGGGTTATGTGGATGACCAATGGCCTGGCTCGGTGGTCTATGCGTGCAAACGCGACGCCGGAGGATGGGGGCAACACCGGGTCAAACTTCCAGTTCGATGCTTTTGATGACGCAGGGGACTCCCTGGGAACTGTCTACTCGGTTTCGCGGGCAGGTCGCAGCATGGCCTTCTCAGTGTCCCCCTCAGCCCCAACCCCCGCCTCCGGAGACGTCTCCACCAAGCTGGCCACCACAGCCTTCGTGAAGAATGCTCTTGCTGGTGGAGGCCTGAAGAACGTCCGAGTCGTGACCGCTTCCGGCAACGTCACTCCGTCCGCTGGCGTCACCAAGTGGCTCGCCATCGTCTGCGGCGGCGGCGGTGCAGGACAGGGCCGGAGTTCCGTCGGTATTGGAAATGGTGGTTTTGGTGGCGGCGCCACGATAGCCTTGGCGGACGTTGACGACAGTATGGCTTATGCCGCCACGGTTGGCGCTGGTGGCACCGGCGTGTCCAACACTCACGGTAACAATGGTGGTGCATCCTCGCTCGTAATCGGCGGCAATACATATATCGGCTCCGGCGGGCCGGGCAGCGCCACCATTGCTCCGGTTGTTGGCAGTGGCGGTTTGGTCAACCTGCCGGGCGGACCACGGGATTATTCCTATTACGTGGCCGGCTCTGAACAGTCACACGGCGGCAGCGGCGGAGATGGCCCGCTTGGCCTCGGATTCGGCGGCCTTGGTGGTGGCGGTGGCACTGGAGCCTATGGCGGAGGTGCGGCGACTGGTTACGGCGCGGGCGGCGGCGGAGCCTGCGTGGTCACGGCGAACGGCACCTTTGGCGGTAACGGTTCGCCGGGCATCATCATCATTTTGGAGTTCTGACCATGAAAACAGCGTACATCGTTGATGCAGGCGTCGTGGTCAACTCGATTGTCATTGCCGACGACGCCAATCCGATTGCCTTCGGTGCTCTGCTTGGGCCTGAGGGTGTCGGCGTCGGTATCGGCTGGACCTTCAACGGGATGGAATGGGCGCTGCCGGTCGAGCCTGACGCCACCCTCGACGATCTCCGCGCCGCCAAGATCGCCGTCATCACGGCCGCTGCCGATGCGTTGCTCTCCGCCGGCGCCCCCGTCGACTCCGGCCTGCATGTTGCCCTCGACGACGGCAGCCGGGCCGACCTCACCGCCATGGCGGCAACCGCTACGGCAGCTTCGGCCGGTGCCGTCGTTTGGCTCGACAGCTATGCGCGCGGCTGGATCGCCATTGAAAATGTCCGCATCCCGCTTGCCACGCCGGCCGCCGGCCTGGCGCTCGCCGCAGCCGTTGGCGACTACTACGCCGCCATCGTCCAGCGCCGGCGTGACCTGAAGGATATGGCTCTCTCGGCCGAGGATGCCGCCGCTCTCGACGCCGTCGACATCACCGCCGGCTGGCCGGCAGCATCGATCGGCGGGACATGAGCAAGCCGCTCTTCCAGGACGCCGATCCCACCACCGAGATTCTCGTCAAGCTTGGCGAACTCGGCGCCAGCGTCGAGCATTTACTGCGCGACTTTGGCGACGAGAAGATCGCCGCCCGCGACAACCGCGCCGCCATGCATCGCCGGCTCGACGAGCAGGCGCGGGAGCTCTCGGCCCTCAAGACCGAGCTGACGCTGAGCCGGCAGGTAGTCGAGGACCTTGCCAAGACCCAGGCGGACACCGTTCTGCCGGCGGTCGGTGAATGGCGCGACATGAAGACCACCGGCCTACGCATCGTCGGCGTATTGGCGATCGGCGGCATCAGCCTCGGCGCCACCATGGCCTGGTTCTCCGACCAGGCGGTGTCGCTGTTGCGCCACTGGCTGCGGATCGGCTGAGAGGCTTTTTATTCTGGCGGCCGATATCTGCCCTGTGCCCTTTTCGGCCCGAGGTCCTGCGCCTTCGCGCCTCCGTCCCGAAGCCGCGCCAGCCCGGAAACCCTTCCCGCCTAAGCTCCAGGCTCAATCGCTGGAGTAGAACGATGAAGCGGCCGAAGCTCGTGCCCAACGCCCGCCGGGTGCTCAGGCATTCCTGGACGTCCCACATCCTGATCGCCGGCGGCCTCACCACCGCTGCCGAGGCGGCGCTGCCGTATTTGGCCGGCGCCGAGCTGATCGCGCCGGCCGTCTTCCCCTTCGTGGCCTTCGGCGTGGTGTTCGCCGCCTTCGTCGCCCGCTACCTGGTGCAGGAGGCCTTGCACGATGGCGACCGTTGAGCTCGCGCCCAGCAAGCGCGCCCGGGCGGCGATCGCCGCCGTGGTGCTGGCGGCCGGCGCCGGCGGCACGGTGGCGTTGATCTCCGGCGCAAAGCCGGTGCCGGACGACGTGGCGCTGGCGGTGGAAGTGCTGGTGAAGCCCTGGGAGGGGCGGTCTCTTAAGGCCTATCTCGACACCATCGCCAAGCCGCCGGTCTGGACGATCTGCGATGGCGATACGACCAACGTACGGCCGGGCATGGCCGAGACGCCCGCCGGCTGCGACAAGCGCTTGGCCTCCAAGATCACCGCCGCCTACCGCGGCAAGCTCGTCGCCTGCATCCCCAACTGGAGCAAGGCGCCCCTGTCCTGGCGCGCCATGATGACCTCGCTCGCCTGGAACATCGGCGCCGGCGCCGCCTGCGGCTCGACGGCGGCGCGGCTCGGCCGGGCCGGTCGCTGGCTGGAGAGCTGCGTGGCCGCCACTGCCTTCAACCGGGCCGGCGGCCGCATGGTGGTCGGTCTCGCCCGGCGGCGCGGTATGGGCGACGCCGCGCGCATCGGCGAGGGCGAACTCTGCGCCTCGGGGGTGCCGTGATGTTCGGCCTGCTCGACAAGATCGGCACCACGGCCGCCGCCATCGCCGGCCTCGTCACCGGCGCCGCCGTCACCTTCGCGGCGCTCAGCCTCTATGACGCCTGGATCGACGATCCGGCGGTGGCCAGGGCAGCGCGCGAGGGCTTCGTGGCGGCGTCGGAAAAGCTGGCGCTGCAAGGCCAGGTGGACGAGATGAAGCGCCAGTTCAAGGTGGCCGAGGCGGCGGCCGCCAGTGATAGGGCGCGTGCGGAAGCGGCGAATAAGGAGGCGGACGATGCGTGGGCAAAATACGAGGCGGCCGTCGCCGCCGACACTGGCGACGATGGTTGTCGCGTCTCTGCTGACGATCTTGAGTGGCTGCGGAAATCTCGAGGCGCGCCTGGCGACGGCGTCAACTGAGATCGGCCGCCAGAACGCCGGGGTGAGCCTGCCGGCCCTGCCGGCCCGCTGCCGCGACAACATGCCGCGCGTCACGCCCAAGGCCGGCGAGAAGTGGCGCGCCGTGCAGGGGCGATGGCAGATCGTCGCCGACGGCGTGGACCGCAGGACAGCCGATTGCGCCGCCTTTTATGACGACGTGCGGGCGGGGATTGGCGCGGCCGAACCATTGTCGATACCCAGAGGGTGATCGGTTCGATGCTCTATTTATTGAATTCCCTGAGGACTTCACTTGGTGGTTTGGGGTGCTTCCCTGGAAAGTACACGCTCTACTTCGGCTGCAACTTTGTCGGCGATGGTTGGCGCTGTTGCCTTGGAAAGGTGGGAGCCGTCAAACAGGGCGAATTCTCCGCCTCTGACCATTGGGCAACTGCTTCCATCACAAAACCAATCGAGGCCATTTACTTCGTCGAAAGGAAGCCCGGCCTCGTCTAGGGAACGGATGAGACGAGAGCGGACATATGACGCGGAAGCATAATCGCCATATATCTGAGACTTGAGATCATATTTGATCTCTTTTTGTGCCACTGCGAAGTTTGGGATATTGGGATGGGGCGTAACAACGACAATACGAATGCCGATTTTGCGCAAGCGAGCAACCGTTTGCTGCAAGCCAAGAGTAATTACGTCTGCTGGTGGCCTTGTGGGATCATCCAATGCTGTAACTAAGGGGCGTTCCCATCTTGGTCCAATAAAATCTCCATACCACGCATAATTACTCGTTAAAATAACAACTTTGAACTTATTTTGCTTTATGTATTCAAATGTTTTGTTGTTATGCTGCGTACAATCCGTGTCCGAGGCGCGTAAGCTCGTACCATTCCTTTGGACGCCCAGAAGCGAAGGGCAGCCATGCCTGATGGATAGCTCGAGACCTTCGCCACGTGCGTTGAGAACGCGTCCGAGACTCGAAGCAAATGCGTCGGCGTAGCTGTCTCCCCAGAAGAATATGCGTGTGCTCGGCAGTTTGAAGCAATTCTCCTGGTCAAAACTGCAACCATCCGCTGTTTCTCTCTGGTCTTTAGGGTCGGGAATGAAGGTCGTCCCGACCCAAGAGGCAAGGAAGAGGCTGGCAGCGCCAAGTATAGACAGGGCAAAGACGCAGGCCCGCGACCTGAAAGCGGAATATGACCCAAGCCTTATGGGCATTTCTACAAATCGCCAGCTAATATAGGCAAGTGGAAGGCTAGAAAGAGCGACAATGGTGGTTACGAACACGGAAGGAGTGTCAACCGACCTCGTTTTCAGTAAGGCGATTAAAGGTACATGCCATAGATAGGCCCCATAGCTGAGCTTGCCGATGAATGAAATGGACGGATGGCCGAGGGCCCTGCAAGGCCAGGTAACCGGCGACCCGAACAGGAGGACGAGCGCTGTTCCCATGACCGGTGCGAGGGTGAAGTGTGACGGAAATGGGTGGTCCTCGCTCAAAAGAACGAAGGACAAAAACAGCATAATCAACCCGAGTAGAGACAAAGCGGAAACGTACCTGTCTCCCATTTTCTGCCGTAGAGCAAATGCTACGGCGCCAAAGAGTAGCTCAAACGATCTATATGGCGTTGAAAAGAATAGCTTTGACGGGTTTTTATCACCAAACAACACGGTGGCCTCCGTCACTAGGAACATCAATAAAGCGCCTGCAACGATCGCTGTAATCCTATGTTTCTTGCATAGCTTCCAGGTGATAAATAATAAAATAGGAAATATGAGATAAAATTGTTCTTCAACGGACAGACTCCAGGTATGAAGAAGCGGCTTTTCGTCGCTAATTGGAGAAAAATATTCGGTGTTTTTTGAGAAAAAGAAGTTTGATCTAAATGTAACCGCTGCCTGAATGGATCTCAAGTATTCATGCAATTCAAAAGGGAATGTCCATGTCACTACAAATGGCAGCGTACAGACAATCACCAGATACAACGCGGGCAAAATTCTGCGGCAACGTCGCTCGTAGAATCCGAGTATCGAGAATTTTCCCTGGCCAATTTCGCTGTCTATGATGCCAAAGATAAGAAAGCCGCTAATGACGAAAAATATGTCGACGCCGATAAAGCCGCCGCCAAAACCGGGTAATCCAGCGTGAAATAAAATGACTGGGATGATGGCCAGCGCACGAAGACCGTCAATATCGCTTCTATACCTGATGGCGGCTGGATGACTTGGCGTCCGCTGATTCAGCGAAACTGCCAAGTTGGTCGCGTCTCCCCGATAACTCCAACTGGAACTTGCCAAGATCCGCTCACCTGTCTTGCCGGCCCGCGGCAAGGCAGGCTCTCCTCCAAACGGGCGGCAACATAGATACACAAGTCACAAATTGAAACACAGGAATGGCCACAGGGATGCCTATTCCCACAAGCCTAGCTCATTGGTCTCCGTTGACCGGATGAAGCGCCTTGATTCCATCTGTCGGGGATGGCAGAAACAGGCGCCCTGGAGCGGGGCGGAGCCGAGCGGCCGCAAGGTGTCGGTCTGCGGCCGGTTCCGGAAGGGCCTGTAGCTCAATGGTTAGAGCCGGCCGCTCATAACGGTCTGGTTGCAGGTTCGAGTCCTGCCGGGCCCACCAATTCTTCAAGCTGTCGGGACGTGGCGCAGCGCCGTTGCGCCGGTCCGGTGCTGTTTCCGGCCGAGGCGCGATCCGGCGGCGGCGCTCTTCATCACTACAAATGCGTATTTCCGCATTTTTACCCAAGGTATTTTTACCCAATAAACCAAAAATTTAGACTGGGAATCTATCGGGGGTAGTGACTGAATCCCGATTGCCGCCGGTGGTTCGCCCTGCCGTTCGGCTGCCGCCGGCCGCGTTCGGGGCGGCTGTCGCGGATTGGCGACGCGCCGGCCAACGGCTGTGGCAGCTTCCGGCCGATTGGTGGCTCCAGCCGCATCAGGACCGACATGTTCGATATCCAGACGCTGTTCTCGATCATCATCTTCGTCAGCCTGGCATCGGGAAGCGCCATCTGGATCGCCTCGGCAACCGAGCCGAGCAGCGGCCTGAAGGAGCTGGCCCAGGCGCTGGTGCTGCACGGGCTGGCCTATATCCTCTATCTTGCGTCGCTGGCGTTCGGGGCGGTCGCGGTCTGGCTCGCCGAGATGTCGCTCGGGCTGTTCTTCGTATGCGGGGCAAAATCCCTCTGCCTGTTCCATTGCGTGACGTTTCCCCGGAAAGGCGCGCTGCTCTTCCTCGTCTGCCTTGCCGTCTCGTCGGCGGTCTACGTCGACGATATCGAGGCGAGGATCCTTTCCAACAGCCTGTTCATCATGCCGATGGTGGCTTTCGCCCTCGTCGTTGCGGTCCGCAACCTGCCCGGCACGCCCGGCCGCGGCAAATACCTGGTGCTGTCGGCGATCGTCCTGAACCTCATGCTGCTGGTCGTGCGGGAGCTGTCGCTGTCCCTGAAGATCGGCCGCATCGAAACCTTCTACGACAGCGATGTCTCGCAATCGCTGATCTTCCTGACCTCGCTGTTCGGCCTGATCTTCCTGGCCATCGGCTTCGTGCTGATGGCCAAGGAGCGCACCGACCACCGGAACCAGGAGCTGATCCTGAGGGACGATCTGACCGGCGCCTGGAACCGGCGGAAGCTCGAGGAGGTCGCCGCCATGGAGCTCGGCCGCCTCCGGCGCACCGGCTCGCTCGTCTCGATGCTGCTGATCGACCTCGACAATTTCAAGTCGATCAACGATCGCTTCGGCCATGTCAGCGGCGATTCCGTGCTGAGGCGGCTCGCCGCGGCCTGCTCGGGCGCCCTGCGCGACATCGACGTGTTCGGGCGCTGGGGCGGCGAGGAATTCCTCGTCCTGCTGCCCGGCGCCGGCGTGGACGAGGCGATCGCCGCGGCCGAGCGGCTGCGCCTGACGGCGAGCCGGATCGAGGTGGAGGACGCGGTGAGCATCAGCGTCAGCATCGGCATATCCCTGGCGTTCAGCACCGATACGGTCACGAGCTGGTTCGCAAGGGCCGACGCCGCGCTCTACCGGGCCAAGGCGGACGGCAAGAACCGCTGGTTCATCGACACGCCCCTGCGCCGGGAAGGCGGCGTTCTCCAGCTCGACTGGGGAGAGAGCCTGCGCGTCGGGGTGGACAAGGTCGACGAGGAGCATGCCGAACTGCTGGCCATGGCCAACAGCCTGTTGAAGCTGCTGGTCGGCAGCCCCAGCAAGCAAGCCATCCTGCACAGGCTGCAAATCCTCAGCGAAACCTTGATCGAACACTGCGCCAGCGAGGAAGAGGTGATCGCCGGCCGCCATCCCCGCATGCTTGAGGAGCACGCTCTCAGCCACGCACAAATGCTCGATCGCCTGAAATTCCTGACCGGGCTCTACGAGGCCGACGACCTGCCGCTCAATCCCTTCATCCAGTTCATCGTCTTCGAAATCTGCCTCCAGCATATGGCCGAACAGGACAGGGAGGTGTTCGCCGGCGCGGTCACGGCCTGAATTTGGAGCGGCAAAGGGGGCGGATCGCGGCGGATGGTTGTCATGCCACCTGAAGCGCCCTATATTGGCGTCAGAAAACGTGTTGCGAGGTATCGAGATGGGACTGGCCCAATATGCCGACAACGGCCTGTTCGCGCCGGCCAGGATCGCTAGAGCCTTCCGGACCACCAGGGACGAGGTGGCGCGTTCGGCCGGCCTCGGTCGCGACGCCGTGCTCAGGGCCGAACGGCTTCGCTCGGACAAGACGCAGCGGCGCCTGCGCGAGATGGTGGAGATCGTCAACAAGGTGGAGCCGCGCTTCGGCTCCGCCCTGATGGCCTATGCCTGGTATCGGTCGGAGCCGCTCCCTGGCTTCAGCGGTGCCACGGCCATGGCGCTGGTGCAGCAGGGCCGGGCGGGGGAGGTTCTCGACTATATCGATGCGGTGGATGCCGGCGTCTTCGCCTGAGAGCCTCTCTGATGCGCTTTCAAGGCACGCTCTACCGCGCCCTCAATCCCCTCTATGCCAGGGAACCATTGTCCGGGCGCGGCGCGCAGCTCTACGGCGGCCGCTTCAACGCCCGGGGAACGCCGGCCCTCTATCTCACCCTCGACGTGCTGACGGCGATCCGCGAGGCCAATCAGGTCGGCAGCCTGCAGCCGACGACGCTGGTCGCCTATGACGCCGACATCGACGACCTCTACGACAGCCGGGACGCGGCGGCGCTTGCAGCCCATGGCCTGACCTCCGGCGATCTCGCCGCGGCCACCTGGCGCGACGAGATGCAGGCCTCCGGCCGGTCGCGGACGCAGGGCTTCGCCGCCGACCTCCTTGCCGCCGGCTTCTCCGGGTTGCTCGTCCGCAGCTTCGCGCGGGGATCGTCGGACGCCGACCTCAACCTCGTGCTGTGGCGATGGTCGGAGGGGCTGCCCCATCGGCTGACGGTGATCGATGAGGAGGGGCGGCTTGGGTAAGGGCGAGCGTTATACCGGCCGGTCGCCCCTTCCTGCCCGAGGTCCTGCGCCTTCGCGCAGGATGACACCCTATGGGGAGGGGAGGTAAGGACGGAGGGCGATGGGCTATCCGGCTGTTTCCCATATATAATCCGTCATCCTACGCGTGAGGCGTAGGGCCTCGGGCAGAAAGGGGCGAGCGGCGGATATAGGGCTCTCCAAGAGAGAGGCGCGATCGATATGTGCCTAGTAGCCCCCATTCGGCCTGAGGTCCTACGCCTCACGCGTAGGATGACAACCTATGGGGAGGGGCAAGGATGGAAGGCGATGCGCTATCCGTTTGTTTCCTCTATATAAATCTGTCATCCTACGCGCAGGCGTAGGACCTCGGGCCGAAAAGGGCGCGATGCGCATATAGGTCTCCGATCGAACCGGAGCGCTGCCTTGCATCGTCGAGTTTCAGGACACCCCTCTCCCTGGTCCCTCTCCCACAAGGGGCGAGGGGACGCAGCTTGGGTCTACCCATTCCCGGAAGGCTCGGCTTGCCGCGCCGCTTCAGATACTCGTCGATGATGTTGACGCCGGCGACATCGAAGTCCCGGGTGAGGAAGTCCTCGAAGGCGCACTCCCAGAGCGTCATGGCCATGGCATCGCCGAGCTCGTCGCCGAGGTCCTCGAAGGTCATGCCGACCGGATCGAGGGCCGGGCCGAAATGCCGGTCGAAGATAGACTGGAAACAGGCGGTCCATTCGGGCCGGCCGAAGAATTTCATCAGGCCGCGAGGGTCGTAGCTGATCGGCATGGGCGTTTCTTCCGCGAGTAAATGGGCCGGGGTTTCGCCTTGAATATATCGAATCCGGGAATTCGTGCGACGGTCGAGCGAATCCGACTGTCGGGACATTTCCATGCTCTCATCTATACATGCATGACCAACATGATAATGCTTCTTAATACCGTTCAATAATGGTGAGAAAACTTGACAAAATATCCATCGTTGCTAAAGGCTCCGCTCATCGGGGAGTAGTCACCACCCTTGGGTGGGATCGTGTCAACAGGCTTGCGCGGGTGCGCGTGGCACGATCAGCCGAGATAGATCGGCCCGACCAGACCGTGGCGCTACCTGCTTTGTGCGGACAAGCGGGCATTTGGCGCCCGATCTGTTGTCCGTCGGAGCCTTGTCGATGTCCCCGTTCTCCATTGCCGTGCTCGCCGTCAGCATGTCGGTCGATGCCTTTGCCGTCTCCGTCGGACGCGGAGCCGCCATCGGCAGGCCGCGCCTCCGCGAAGCGCTCCGTACCGGCATCGTGTTCGGCACCGTCGAAGCGCTGACCCCGGTCATCGGCTGGGCCGCCGGCTTCGCCGCCAGCCGTTACGTGCAAGCGGTCGATCACTGGATCGCTTTCGCGCTCCTGGCCGGTGTCGGCCTCCATATGCTCCATGCGACTTTCCGTGCTGGAGAGGATGCCGCGCCGACCGGCCGGTCCCTGGCCATTCTCGTCGCGACGGCCATCGGCACGAGCCTGGACGCCATGGCCGTGGGCGTTTCGCTGGCCTTTCTCGACGTCGACATCATCGTCGTCGCCGTCGCCATCGGGCTGGCCACCTTCGTCATGTCCTCCGGCGGCATGCTGGTCGGCCGGCTGATTGGCGAGCGGTTCGGAAAAATAGCCGAGGCCGCGGCCGGCGTGGCCCTGTGCGTGCTCGGCGGTCTCATCCTGTTCGAGCATCTGTCGGCGGCCTGACCGGATTCGAACCTCGGAGCCATGCCGGCAGATAACGCGGAAACGGCGGGTGCCCGCCGCTCCAGGGCATTTTTCAGCAAAAGTGTGTAGCGGTATCGCCCCGGCACTTGCGTTAAAACAACGGGATAGGGCAGTTCCCGCGACGCGCTTTGCCGGACTTGCCCTCGCCATGAGCGGATCGGGGGCGACAATGGATCAGCAGGAGCAGGATGCCGTTCGGTGCGTCGCCGTCGATCTGGGCGCCGGCAGCGGCCGGGTGATCGTCGCCGAGCTCAAGGACGGGCTGATCGGCCTCACCGAGGTTCACCGCTTCACGACGCCGCTCGGCCATGACGCCGCGACCGGCCATGACGTCTGGGACAGCGACCTGATCGTCGCCAACGTGCGCGAGGGGCTCGAGAAGGCGGCGGCGATCGCGCCGGTGACGAGCGTCGGCTGCGACACCTGGGGCGTCGATTTCGTGCTGCTCGACGAGAGGCGGGAGAAGGTCGGGCTGAGCGTCGCCTATCGCGACGGCCGCACCGCCGGGCTGATGGACGAGGTGTTCGCCGACATGCCGCCGGCCGAGATCTACCGGCGCACCGGCATCCACTTCCAGCCCTACAACTCGCTCTACCAGTTGCGCGCCACCGCCAAACAGCATCCCGATTGGCTGGAGCGGGCGCGGCACCTCCTGTTCACGCCCGATTACCTGCACTTCGCGCTGTCGGGCGAGATCCGCAACGAATACACCATCGCCACCACCTCGCAGTTGCTGTCGCTGGAAAGCGGCGACTGGGACGGCGATCTCCTGAGGATCGCCGGCCTCAAGCGCGCGCTGATGAAGACGCCGGTGGCGCCCGGCACCGTCGTCGGCGAGGTCCGGCTCGCCAATGCCGCCCGGCCGATCAAGGTGATCGCCCCCGGCTCGCACGACACGGCGTCGGCGGTGGCCGCCGCGCCGATCGCCTCGGGCCGCGAGGCGTTCGTCAGCTCGGGCACCTGGTCGCTGATGGGCATCGAGAGCGAGCGCGCCTATACCGGCGAGCTGGCCCGCCGGCTCAACTTCGGCAACGAGGGCGGCGTCGCCGGCACCTATCGCGTCCTGAAGAACCTGATGGGGCTATGGCTGATCCAGCGGGTGCGCAAGGAACTGGGCGATCCCGGCTTTTCTGAGGTGGTGGCGGCGGCCGCGGCGGCGCCGGCCTGGCGGACGCTGATCGACCCCGACGATATCAGGTTCCTCAACCCGCCAAGCATGGTCGAGGCGATCGCCGCCTTCGCCGCCGCGCATGGCGAGCCGGCGCCGGTGGGGCTCGGGGCGATCGGCCGCTGCATCTTCGACAGCCTCGCCCTCGACTACGCCCACGTGAAGGGCGAACTGGAACAGCTGACCGGCCAGCCGATCGACACCATCCGCATCATCGGCGGCGGCTCGCAGAACGCGCTGCTCAACCAGCTGACGGCCGACGCCTGCGGCGTGCCGGTCACCGCCGGCCCGGTCGAGACGTCGGCGCTCGGCAACGCCTGCCTGCAGATGATCGCGCTCGGCGCCATGTCCTCGCTCGCCGAGGCGCGCGCCATCGTCAGCCGCTCCTTCCCGCTTGGCGAATACACGCCGAAGAACGCGGTGCCGGATGCGGCCCGGTCGCGGTTCGCGCGGCTGAAGACGGCCGCCGTCGCCGCCTGACGGGCGTCGGCTTTTGCTCCTGTTCGACGCCAAGCGGGGTTAATTATCCGCCAGCGCCGCGTCGGTCACCACCACGTCGAGGCGGCCGGAGGCGCAGAGCGCCTTGTCGGAGGTCGGGAAATAGCGGAAGGCGTCGCCGAAGCAGGCCGACAGCCGGTCCTTCACCCGGTCGACCAGCGGCTGGTCCGTGGCGCAATAGGTCATCCGCGTGCCCTGCTTCTCGATGCGGGTGCCCTTCTGGATCGGGTCGGGCGCCGCGAAGCCGAGGGTGCCGAGCACCCGCCGCACGCTTTCGGCGGCGACCGCCTCGCCGGCGCTGGGATAGCGGACGATGGCCACCTTGCCGGCGGTGTCGGCCGAGGGCAGGGGCGAGGCGCAGGTCAGGGCGCTGCCCTGTCCCACGACATGGCCGCTGGCGGCGGAGGCCAGCACCGGCTGGCTGAGCTTCAGCGCCGCGTCGAGGCTCACCGCCTCGCCGCGATAGGAATAGGCGCCGCCGCGCAGGGTGGGGTCGAGCGGCAGGGCCGACAGCAGGATGCGCACGGCGCGGGCCTCCGGCAGGCTGGACGGATCGACCGCCCGGTAGAGCGGCACCAGCTCGTCGGGGATGAAGGTCGCCTTCCTCAGCGCGTCGAAGGCGGCGACGGCGAGCAGCAGCCCGTTCTGGCTCGCATCCTCGCGATATTCGACGGCGACGTCGTAGACGACGGTATCCTTGAGCGCCTCGAGGGCGCCTTGCGAGGCGCCGGTGAGATTGCCGCCGGCGTCGCGGGCGACGGTGACGCGCAACAGCGTGGCGCCGGCGTTGACCAGCTTCTGCTCGACGTAGCCGGCTCGGCCGTCGGGGGTGCGCACGGCGATGAAGGCGCCGTTGGGGGCGCCGACCGACAGGAGCTGGCCGCGATCGACCGTCGCCAGCGCCTCGCCGCCGGCATTGGCGTATTTGAACATCGGCAGATCGGCGCCGGCCACCGCCAGGGTGCGGATCGGCGTCGTCCCGGCAAATCCGCCGATCTCGCCGAGGGCGGTGTCGGACAGCGAGGCGCTGGCGATCAGGCCGCCGAGGGTGGCCACCTCGCCCGGAACCGGCGGCGACGACGGCGCCGCCGACGCCAGCCACTCGCCCGTCGCCGCCTTGACCGGCAGGTCGGCGGCGGCCGGCTGGCCGGCGGCGAGGTCGGTGCAGGAGGGCAGGTCGGCCGGGCCGGTCAGCCCCTCGAATTTCGTCTTCCAGTCGCTCACGGCGCCGGAGAAATAGGAATAGAGGAAAAACGCGCCCAGATAGGCCTTGCCCAGGCAATATCGCCGCTCGTATTGGGCGGGGGAGGCGGCCGCCTCGAACTGCCGGAAGAACGTCAGCTCCGTCCGGTAGTTGGCCCTGGTCGGGTAGAGGACGAGCGGCGGCGGGTTGCCGGCGCGGTCGGGCACCTGTCCGGAGCCGGCCATGCTGGTGGCCACCTGGTCGAGCACCGAGGACGTGTTGCCATAGGCGTTGGCAACCGGCGGCGACGGCTGGCCGTCGTCGGCGAACCGCGGGTCTTCCGCCTGCCGCAGCGCATTGCCCCGCTCGCCGTCCATCGCTTCCAAGAGGCGCCGGGTGAAGGTCACGCCGCTATCGGTGGCGGTGCTGCCGTTCAGGGTGGCGAACCAGATGGTTTCGCCGGCCGTCTCGATAGTCATCTTGCTGATGCCCGGCTTGTAAGCCTGGGCCGCTCCGCCGGACAGCGCCGGCAGCGACAGCGGGAATGGACTGCGGCAGGCGTCGAGGATGATGTAGCGCAGCGAAACGTCCAGCGCCGCCAGCCGCTGCCGGATGGTCGCGAGCGGCAGGGCCATGTCCGGCAGGTCGTCCTGGAAGGTCGGGTTGAAATCGGAGGGTATGAGGAAGTTATCGGCGCCGTTGGTCACGCCGTGGCCGCCGAAATAGACCAGCACCACCGGCTTCTTGCGCGAGGTGGACCGGAGCTGCACGATCCGCGAGGAAAAGGCGTTGAGGGCTTCCAGAATGCCGTTGCGGGTGACGCGGCCGCCGTTGTCGCGCGGCTCGGTGATCAGGAATCCGGCGTCCGACAGGGTCCTGACCACCTGCGCCGTGTCGTTGGCGACGCCCGGCAGGTTCGGAATGTCGAGGCGGTCGGCGCGGTCGTAGTTGGCGACGCCGATGACCAGCGCCAGCCGGGGCGGCAGGGCGCCGTTGCCGTCCGGCCCCAGCGATTCACCCGGAAAGGGCACCGTGTTGTCGACGGCGTCCGGCGTGGCGCCGATCAGGGCGCCGGTTTGCGCGCGGGACGAATTGATCGCCGCCGCAGCAGCAATGCAAAAGATAAATCCAAATACTATGAAATAACGACAAAGGAAAAACATCCGCGACCGAGTCATCGCAGCCACCCAGATGTTGCCTAATTCCTTCAACCTAGCATATAATACGTATGCCTTCAAGACAACCGTGGGGGAACGGATGCGCAACAGTGCTTTTCTGGCCTTGGGCATCACTCTGGCGATGGTGGGCATCGCCGACGCCCATAATGAATGGGGAACCTTCAACCCGGAATTCAACGACGAAGCCGCGCCGCTTCTGGCGGAGGTGGCAAAACTGAACGATGCGGCGCCCGACGAGGACGCGAGATACTTCTATTCCCGGGCGCTTTTATGGAAGCCGGGGCAGACGCTGAAAGGTTGCTTCATCGGCGGAACGCCAGCCGAGCGGAAATTCATTTTCGATTCCGCCGCGAAACTTCTGAACGGGGCGCGGATCAACATCATCATCGATTTTCAGAGCCTGAACCCGTTCCCCGATTGCCGGAAAGACGCCCGGGGACTGTATCCGGAGGAGATCCGCATCGCCGCCGGGACGGGCGCGCCCTGCTGCAGCGCCCATATCGGGCGCAACGGCGTCAAGAAGGCCAATTCGGACAAGGCGAACGTCTTCCTGGGCGGCAGGCTGGAGGACTGGCAGGTCTGGCACGAGCTGATCCACGCCCTCGGCTTCTTCCACGAGCACCAGAAGCCCGGCGCGCCCTGCCGGTTCGATTACGTGGAGATCCAGCGGCTGTGGGGCTGGGACGCGACCAAGGTCAAAACCAATTTCGACAGGCTGAACAACGACGAAAGGGACTTCCGGCTGTCCGGCGGCTTCGACGTGAAGTCGATCATGGACTACTACCAGTCGAGCCCGACGATGCTGGTCGATGGCACCCGCAGCCCCTGCTACAACCCGGCGCCGGCCAAAACCCTGACGACGACGGACCTGGAAGGCCTGCGCCTCGCCTATCCGATGTCGGCCTCGCCCGCCTCGCACGCCGAGCGGGTGACGCGCGCCCGCGCCATCGTCGATCTCGCCGGGGTATCGCCGGGGCTGAGGGAGCTCCTGGAGTCCGAGTGACATGACATCCTGAGCCTTGGAGGGGCCGGCGCACCTGAGCGAATAGTCGCCGGCCGGCGATGCGAGCGGGACGCCGGTTCGATTGGAGACCTATATTGGCCGCGCGTTCTTTCCTGCCCGAGGTCCTATGCCTTCGCATAGGATGACAGATTTATATTTAAGAAACAGCCGGATAGTGCATCGCCCTCCATCCTTGCCTTGCCTCGCCCTGCCTCCCCTCCCCATAGATTGTCATCCTACGCGAAGGCGTAGGACCTCAGGCCGAAAAGGGGGCATGGCAAATATCGGGCACCGATCCGAAGGAAACCGATCGAGCGCTATGACACTATCCCGAAGCATCCTCGATGTCTGGCCCACCCCTCTCCCTGTTCCCTCTCCCACAGGGGGCGAGGGGACGATGGGAGTTGCCTACCCATTTTTCGGGCAAGCCGAGCTTTCCAGTAATGGGTAGACCCAAACCGCGTCCCCTCGCCCCCTGTGGGAGAGGGACCAGGGAGAGGGGTGTCCTGAAACTCGACGATGCCAGGCAGCGCTCCGGTTCGATTGGAGACCTATATCCGTCGCCCGTTCTTTCCTGCCCGAGGTCCCCACCTACGCGGGGATGACAACTTGATAGATGCCCGCGCGAGCCGCTACAGCTCTGTTTCATCTATATAAATCTGTCATCCCCGCGAAGGCGGGGACCTCAGGCCGAATGGGGCGCCAAGGCGACTATCGGGCACCGACCCAAATGAAACCGATCGAGCGCCACGACACCATCCCGAAGCATCCTCGATATCTGGCCCACCCATCTCCCTGGTCCCTCTCCCACAAGGGGCGAGGGGACGCGGTTTGGGCCTACCCGTTACTGGAAAACGCGCCCGTTCAGATCAATGGGTCGGCAACTCCCACCGTCCCCTCGCCCCTTGTGGGAGAGGGACCAGGGAGAGGGGTGTCCTGAAACTCGACGATGCCGGGCAGCGCTCCGGTTTGGTTGGAGACCTATATTGGCCGCTCGCCCTTTCCTGCATGAGGTCCTGCGCCTTCGCGTAGGATGACAGAATTATATAGAGGAAACAGCCGGATAGCCATCGCCATCCATCCTTGCCTCGCCCTGCCTCCCCTCCCCATAGAGTGTCATCCTGCGCGAAGGCGCAGGACCTCATGCAGGAAAGAACGAACGGCCGATATCAGTCTCCGGGCGAACCGGGGCGTGCGCGGCGGCGGTGCCGGCACGCCTCTTGCCCGCCGTCTGTCCGGCTCCCCCCGTTAACCATCCGGAAACCATAACGGCCGTGGCGGAGGCTGATTTCGCCTGAAGGGTCGCATCCCGGACGTTGATATCCTACTCGGCTTGTCCTCGCGGCAAGTCGTTCGAAAATCAGGCGATGGGGGATGCCGCGCATGGGGTGACTTCGGACGATCATCGTGATGGCTCGAGGCCTTCGAAGCCGCGGACCTCCATGAGGGGCGCCGCCGGGCCGGCCTCGGCGGCGCGGAGCTCCGCGCCATCCGCGCAACGCAACGCCAGCCCAAGCGGGGGTATGACATGACGACGTCATCGAGTGTCACCAGTTCTTCGTCGTCATCGTCGAGCTACGCCACGTCGGACGTGAGTTCGGTCGACTGGAGCGGGCTGATCGAGGAGCTCTACCAGGCCAAGCTGGCGGCGACGGCGACCTACGAGACCAAGATCTCGACCAACGAAGCGAAGATTTCCGCCTACAACGACGCCATCGACCTCCTGGAAACCCTGCAGACCGCCGCGACCGCCTTGCGCGCGGTGACCGATTCCACGGCGAGCGACACCGACGTGTTCCTGGAGCGCAAGGCCTACCTGACGGGCACCGGCGGGGTGGACACCAGCGCGGTTCTCACCGTCAGCGCCGAATCCGGCGTCGCCACCGGCAGCTATTCGCTGACGGTCAGCCAGTTGGCGACCAGCCAGAAGGTGGCGAGCGGCAACTTCACCGCGTCGTCGTCGGCGCTCGGTCTCTCCGGCAGCTTCAGCATCGGCGTCGCGGGCGGCGAGGCGGTGACGATCGACGTCACCGAGACCATGACGCTGGCCCAGATCGCCGCCGCCATCAACGACGGCAGCGACACGAGCGGCGTCAAGGCCACCGTGCTGAAGGTGTCGAGCACCAGCTACCAGTTGATCCTGTCGACGGTCGACACCGGCCAGACGATCGCGGTTTCCGACGCCGACGGCGTGCTGCAGGACCTCGGCATCGTCGACGACAGCGGCAGCTTCGCCGACGAGCTGCAAGCCTCGCAGCAGGCGATCTTCACCATCGACGGCGTCACCATCACCCGCTCCACCAACGAGATCGACGACGTGATCGACGGGCTGACCTTCTATCTCACCGGCACCACCGGCGAAGGCCAGGCGGTCAACGTCGAGATCGCCCAGAACCTGACCGACATCAAGAGCGCGGTGATCGCCTTCGTCGACGCCTACAACGCCTACCGGGAGTGGGCGCTGTCGCAGCAGGCGACGGCGACGGGCGGCGGCGCCTCCAGCGACGCGGTGCTGTTCGGCGACAGCACCATCCGCACCATCAACCAGCAGATCGCCTCGGCGCTGACCTTCTCGCTCGACGACGTTTCCATGTCGGCGCTCGGCCTCAGCTTCGACAACAACAACTACCTGCAATATGACGAGAAGACCCTCAACAAGGTGCTGAACGCCGATACGGCCATCATCCAGCAGCTGTTTTCCTATTCGTTCGAAAGTTCGTCGAGCGATCTCGGCATCCTCTACCGCGGCACCAGCGCGCCATCGACCTTCACGCTCGACATCACCGTCGACGACGACGGCAACATCACCGGCGTGACCGTCGACGGCGAGAGCGGGCTGTTCACGGTCACCAGCACCGGCCACGGCATCAAGGGCGTGGCCGGCACCGCCTACGAGGGCTACACCTTCGTGTTCACCGGCAGCACCAGCCAGTCGGTCACCGTGACGCAGGCCGCCGGCATCGCCGAGCAGATCTACAACATCACCAAGAACGCGATCAATTCCAGCTCCGGCTCGATCGTCACCGTCATCTCCAACCTGACCAGCAAGAACACGTCCTACGAGACCCAGATCGACAGAATAACCGACCGGGCCGATACCTATAAGGCCAACCTGACCCTTCGCTATGCCCGCCTCCAGGCGAAGATCAGCCAGGCCAATTCCATGCTGACCTATATCAACGCGCTGCTCGACGCCCAGAACAGCGATTGATGCTTGCCCTGAAGCGCTGGAAGGGTCCCGCGGCGCTGGCTATCGGCGCGCCGCCGGCTGTCTTTGGCCAGTCGATCGCCGTCCGGGCCGGCCTGCCGTAAGTATTAATTGAATTTAACGAATTGCCTTCCGAAAAATTGCAATTTGCCCGCCTGGTTTTGCGGTCTCTCTCGTATAACCCAAAGACACCAGAGAGATCGGAACCGGTCAATGAGCTTAACTATCCTGCTTCCCTGGCTTATCCCGAGGTCTATATGACTCGTTAACGGATATTAAACGAGGATATATACTTATCTATTGCCAAGTTCAGGCCGTGTTGCGGCATTGGTGCCCGTCGTTATTTTAAATATAGCGCTCCCCGACCCCCAATAACCTGTATGCGTATGGAGGCCAGGATGTCCCTTACGGGCGCCATGAATTCCGCCGTCTCGGCGATGAAGGCTCAATCGACGGCGCTGTCGATCATCTCCAACAACCTCGCCAACATCTCGACCACCGGCTACAAGGCGAGCTCGACCAGCTTCTCGTCGCTGCTGACCTCCGGCTCGACGAGCAGCGCCAGCGGCGGCGTCACCGCGACCAAGTCGCAGAACATCCTGGCCAGCGGCACGCTGGTCTCCTCGTCGATCGCCACCAACCTCGCGGTGGACGGCGACGGCTTCTTCGCGGTGACCACCGGCGACGGCAACATCTACTATACGCGCAACGGCGCCTTCACCATCGACGACGACACCGGCTATCTCACCAACAACGGCTACCTGCTGATGGGCTGGCCGACCGACGCCGACGGCAACGTGGTGGGCGGCACCACCCAGAGCAACCTCGAGATCATCGACACCAACAACCTCTCCGGCTACGCGGCGGCGACGACCAAAGCCTCGCTGACCGGCGTCCTGCCGGCCGACGCCGAGGTCGGCGACAGCTATACGAGCGAGCTGGAACTCTACGACAGCCTGGGCACCGCCTACACCATGGGCGTGACCTGGACGAAGACCGGCGAAAACACCTGGGAGATGTCGTTCAGCAGCCTGACCTCGGGCAACGGCACGGTCGAGGCGGCGCCGACCGACACCATCGAGATCACCTTCAACGCCGACGGAACGCTGGCCAGCCCGTCGACGGCGACGCTGGCGATTTCCGGCCTGTCGGACGGGTCGGCCGCCATGTCGATCGCGCTCGGCTTCGGCACCGCCGGCGCCTCGGACGGCCTGTCGCAATACGCGCTCGACAGCAGCAACACGACGGTCGACATCGCCTGCACCGGCAACGGCTGCGCCTACGGCACGCTGTCCGGCGTCACCATCGACGAGGACGGCACCGTCTACGCCAACTACAGCAACGGCATGTCGCTGTCGCTCTACAAGATCCCGCTCGCCACCTTCGCCAATGCCAACGGCCTGATCGAGATGAGCAATTCGGTCTACGCGCTGGCCGGCACGTCGTCGGGCGGCGCCACCTACCACTTCGCCGGCAGCGGCGGCGCCGGCTCGTTCCAGTCCTATCGGCTGGAGGAATCGACCACCGACACCAACACCGAATTCTCCAACATGATCGCCGCCCAGCAGGCCTATTCGGCGGCCTCGCAGGTCATCTCGACGGCCAAGGACATGTTCGACGCGCTTCTGGCGGCGGTGCGCTAACCGGGGCTGGGAGGCGTTGTCATGTCGGTGTCGGTCGCCAGTTCCATCGCCCTGTCGGCGCTCCGGGCGGCGCAGGTCGGCCTCAGCGTGTCGTCGGCCAACATCGCCAACGCCGACGTCGACGGCTACACGGTGAAGACCGCCAA
>NZ_NQVN01000003.1 GCF_002770725.1 Pleomorphomonas carboxyditropha
CCACCGGCGTCAGTCCCGCCGCCCCTCACCCCCACGTATCGTCTTCCGCCTCGTCCGGACGGTGCATCGGCAGCATCAGCGTGAAGGTCGCGCCCTGGCCGTTGCCGCCGGGATCGGCCATCAGGTCGCCGCCATGATTCTGGGCGATCGCCCGCGAAATGGCCAGTCCGAGCCCCATGCCGGACTTCTTGGTCGTGCTGAACGTCCTGAACAGCGACTTGCCGACATCCTCGGAAAAGCCGGGGCCGCTGTCGGTCACCGACACGAAGGCCGAGCGATCGTCGGAACCAATCGAGACCTTGACCCAGCGCTCCTCGCTCTCCTTGGCCACCTCGAGGGCGTTGCGCAACAGGTTGAGGATGATCTGCTGGATCTGCGTCGCGTCGGCGTCGACATGGATCGGCGTCATGCCGAACACGCGGCGGATGGTGACGGTGGCGCCCTGCGCCACGAATTCGCTGAGGTCGAGCGCCTCGTTGACCACCTCGCGCAGGTCGACGGTGGCGCGCTCGGGATCGCGCTTCTCCACCATCTGGCGCATGCGCTGGACGATGTGGCTGGCCCGCTCGGCCTCCTGCACCGCCTTGTCGAGCACGTCGAGCATCTTGTCGCTGGGCGGCTTGGCGTCGGCGTGGCAGGCCTTGACCTGGCGCGCCACCGCCTGGAGATAGAGCAGCAGCGCGGTGAGCGGCTGGTTGAGCTCGTGCGCCATGGCGGCGCCCATCTCGTCCATGGCGGAGAGGCGCGTCATGTGCACCACCTGCGCCTGGAGCTGCGACACCCGCTGCTCGACGGCGCGGCGGGAGCGCAGGTCGCGCAGCACGCCGATATATTGCCGGCCATCGGCCGTCTTCGCCTCGCCGACCGACAGCTCCAGCGGGAAAACGGAGCCGTCGCGGTGCATGCCTGAGACTTCGCGGCCGATGCCGATGATCCGCCTCTCGCCGGTCCGGTGGTAGTTGTGCATGAAACGGTCGTGGGACGTCGAGAACTCCGGCGGCATGATCAGCGACACGTTCTGGCCGATCGCCTCCTCGGAGGTATAGCCGAACAGTTGTTCGCAGATCTTGTTGAAGACCAGCATACGACCGGTCTCGTCGATGACGATGATGCCATCGGCGGCGGTGTCGAGAAGACTCTCGAAACGAGCTTCCGAGACCGCGGTCCTGCGGTCCTCGAGTTCTCCCATATCCGCCTCGCTCTCCCCTTCTTCCCGATGGGGCCACATCCTCGCCCGCGGGCCTGTCAAATCAGGAACAGCCCTTCAGTGCAAGTCCGGATGTAACATGCACGACTTCGACGGAAAAGGAACTGTTCCAGATCAAATTCAAATGCAAATGTCCGCAAAAAAACGCTACCCGCCGCCGGCGGCGCGCCGGCGCGCCGCGAGCCAGGCCGGAAGGCGGCCGAGCGCGGCGGTGATTTCCTCGGGGTCGCCGGCGAAGCAGAGGCGCATGAAGCGCTCGCCGCCCCGGCCGAAAGCGGTGCCCGGCGCAATGCCGACGCCGGCCTCGCGCACCATGTCGAGGCAGAGGCGGCGCGGGTCGCTCTCGCCCTCGACGGAGAAGAACAGGTAGAAGGCGCCGTCGGGCGGCGACAGCGTCACGCCGCCGGCGGCGGCGAGCGCGGCGATGACGGTCGCCCGGTTGTGACGCGCACGGGCGATCTGGAAGGCCAGGAAATCCTCGCCGTTGTCGAGCGCCTCGACGGCCGCCCGCTGCATGAACACGGCGGTGCCGGAACTCGTGTACTGCACCAGATTCTGGACGGTGGCGTTGAGGGCGGCCGGCACCTCGATCCAGCCGATGCGCCAGCCGGTCATCGCCCAGTTCTTGGAGAAGGTGTTGACGAAGATCAGCCGGTCCTCGGGCTCGGCCACCTCGTGGAAGGAGGGCGCCACCGCCTGGCCGTCCAGGTAGCAGAAACGGCCGTAGACCTCGTCGGCGACGATCCAGACGCCGTGCCGGCGGGCGATGCCGAGGATGGAGGCGAGCCGGTCGCGGCTCGCCACCCAGCCGGAGGGATTGCTGGGCGAGTTGACGAAGATGGCCCTGGTCCGCGGCGTGATCGCCGCCTCGAGGTCGTCGGGATCGAGGTCCCAGCCGGCGGGACCGAAGCGCATCGGCACCTCGCGCACCGCGGCGCCGCACAGCGCGGCGGCGGCCGGCGCGTTCGGCCAGGCGGGCGTCGGCACGATCACCTCGTCGCCGGAGCCGGCGACCAGCGAGGCCGCCATCTGGATGGCGTGCATGCCCGAGGCGGTGACGAGGAAGCGGTCCACGTCGGCCGGCCGGCCGCCGAACGGTCCGTAGAGCCGGTCGTGATAGCGGCAGAGGGCCTCTCTCAGCTCCGGCAGGCCGGCCTGGTGGGTGTAGAAGGTCTCGCCGGCCATCAGCGAGCGGACCGCCGCGTCGCGAATGTTGGCCGGGGTCGGCAGATTGCCCTCGCCCACCCACAGCTTGGCCGTTCCCGGTCGCCGCAATCCCTCGAGATGCACCTCGACGATGCCGCTCGGCGGCGCGTTGCGGGCAGCGGGCCTGATGTCGTCCAGAAAACGCGCGGCAACGTCGAGTGTCATGGATATGCCTTGCTCGGTGGGCCGGCGAGAATCGCCGCCCACCGGGAATATCAGTCCCGCAAAAACGAATCAAAAGACAGGACATGGAGAAAGCTGCCGCGAACCCGGCAAGGCCGTCCCGGCCGGCCCCGGTCAGCCCTTCTTCAGAAGGTCGCGAATCTCCGTGAGCAGCGCGACGTCGGCCGGCACCTCCGGCGGCGCTTCCACCGGCGGTTCCGAGGCGTTCTTCAGGCGGTTCATCACCTTCACCACCAAAAACAGCACGAAGGCGATGATCAGGAAGTTGATGGCCAGGGTCACGAAGTTGCCGTAGGCGACCGTCGCGCCGGCCCTGCGGGCGGCGTCGAGGTCGCTGGTCACCGGCGCGCCCGAAAGCTGGACGTAGAGATTGGTAAAGTCGATGCCGCCGGTGATCAGACCGATGACCGGCATCAACAGGTCGGCGACGATCGAATTGACCAGCCCGCCAAAGGCGCCGCCGATGATCACGCCGATGGCGAGGTCGACCATATTGCCGCGCAGCGCGAATTCCCTGAATTCCTTGAGCATCTTTCATCTCCATACGGGGTTGTTCGGAGTCGGTGCGATCATGCCGCAGCCCTCGGCGGGCTGCCATGCCCCGGACCGCCGCCGACCGCATTTTTACTGAGAAAGCTGTGGATTCCCGCTGACCCGGCGGCAGGCGACGCTAGATCGGCCCCTCGTCGCGCTGGCGCAGCCGTTCGACGAGATCGAAGAAATGGCGGAACATGCGATCGCCGAGGTCGAGAAATTCCTGGAGACGCCGCTCGTCGTTCTCGTCGAGAAGCGGCGCCCGCGCCTCCTTGTCCCGCGCCTCCAGCGCGGCGATCCGCTTGCCGAGCCTGTCGTTTTCCGCCTCGAGCTCGGCGATGCGCTCCTCGTAGGCCTTGCGGTCCTCGGCGATCAACTGGCAGGACCAGGCGCCGCCGCGCACGGCGCAGTGCGAGACGTCGCCGGTGCGGCGGTCGATCTTGAGATAGTCGCCGACGGCCGGCTGCAGGCTGTAGCCGTCGTCGGCCGGTGGGGTCTGGGCCGAGACGGCTGAAACGGCGAGAAGAGCGCCGGACACAAGAAGGGTTGCCAGGATCGCGCGCATCGTGGGTCTCCCGGTTGGGTCTCGGCAGGAGAATACCCCATCGCGCCGCCGACGGGGGGTATTCCGGGTCAAAATCTTATTCTTGCCTCAATCGACCGCGCGCCTTCGGTCCCTGGCTTCCGCGTTTCGCGCGCGGTGCCGCTTGGCGTGGAAGCCGCTCCGTGGCCTAGGATATCCTGCATCCTGATGCTCGGTACGGCGACCTATATATGCCGCCCGCTCCATTCTGCCCGAGGTCCTACGCCTTCGCGTAGGATGACACCTTATGTATATGTTTCTTATATATAATTCTGTCATCCTACGCGAAGGCGTAGGACCTCGGGCAGGAAAAGGCAAGGGGTATATATAGGGCTCCATCTGTGCGGCGCCGTTTAGTTATATAGATGCCGGGCAGGCGGCTTTTCCTCCGCCCCTGGCTTCGCGCGGACACCGCTCGGCGCCGGAAGCCGGTCAGCTCCGGCGCGCGCCGGCCTCCTTCTCTTCCTTTTCCTTCAGAAGGCCGCTGACCACCGCCGTGGTGCGGCGCAATTCCATCAGCGCCTGCTCGATCTCCTTTTTCTGCTTCTCCAGAATGGCGATCCGGTCGTTGAAGCGATCGAGCGCCACCTTGAGCTGGGCCACCTGGCCGTCGCGCAGGTCGTAGAGGTCGAGCATGCCCTTGATCTCGGTCAGCGAGAAGCCGACGCGCTTTCCCATCAGCACCAGCTTGAGGCGGGCGCGGTCGCGGCGGGAATAGAGCCGGTTGAGCCCTTCCCGGCGCGGGCTGATCAGCCCCTTGTCCTCGTAGAAGCGCAAGGTGCGCAGCGTGACGTCGAACTCGCGGGCAAGGTCACCGATGGAAAACAGCGATCCCCGGGGGTGCAGCCCGTCGTCGTCCTCGAGCTTGTCGGCAATGACGGCCCCGATCTGCGCCTCGGCGGCCGGCTCGTCGCTTTCGGTCACCTGCCATCCCTCCATGCAAGGCCGCCGGAACGGCTCCAGGGTGGCGGTCAGACTGCGCATAAGCTTCCCTTTACGTCAAGCGACGGGCATTTCGCGGGCCGGCATCGTTGTTTTTCGGTGCGCTTCGGTAAGGTTCCGTTCAGAGCGCTTAAAAAGCCGCGAAAACCGGCCCTCCGGTTAACCGGGCGTTTACCCTGTTTTTGCAAATTGCCCAATGAATGCATCCTGGCGGTGTTCCGTCCCGGCGGCCCTTGCCGCGAGGACCCATCGCAAACGGGGAGAACGATCATGGCGTCGCGGGCTACGTCTCGTTTGGGCGGCGGAATGGACGGAGCGAGCCAGTACGACCGGGAGCCGGCCGGCTTCGACGACTACGGATCCGAAGGCGACCGGCAGGGCGGCGATCCGGTCGACCGCATCCTTACGTCTCTCGACCGGCTCGGCGAGCGCATCCGGACGCTGTCGCCGGCCGAAGAGCGGCGGCCGGTCCGGCCGGTGCCGCGCGCCAGCGAACCCGACGACCTGCAAAGGGCCATCGACCAGATCTCGCGCAAGCGCGACGCCCTCGCCCCGGCACGGCACGGCCGCCGCGGCGAGGCCGATGTCGCCGAGCTCGGCGCCCGCGTTCGCGCCCTCAGCCAGGAAATGAGCGGCGATCGCCGGCGGACGACGGCGCCCGGCGAGGGCCTTGCCACCGAGGTGGCCGACCTGCGGGCCGAGGTCGAGCGGCTGGTCGAGGCGAGCTCCGGACGGTCGCTGGAAAGCGCCTTCGACACGCTGGTGGCGCGGCTCGACGACATTCGCGCCTCCGTCGACAACCCGCGCGTCGTCGGCGACCTCGTGCAGCGGCTCGCCGAAATCCGGCGGCTGATCGCCACGCTGCCGTCGGGCGAGCAGGTCGGCGTCATCACCGCGCGCCTCGATCGCCTCGCCGAACGGCTCGACCAGGGGCTCGGCGACCAGCGGGTGCTCGGCGATTTCGGCCGCAGCCTGTCCGACCTCGCCGCCGCCGTCGCCCAGCTCGACAAGCGCGAGGTGATCGCCGCCATCGAGCGCCGGCTCGACGACGTCGCCGGCAGCCTGCGCGCCATCGAGCGCGACGTCGGCGACTTCGCGCGCTGGCAGGACGGCCTCGAGCGCCAGAACGCCACGCTGTCGCAGGTCGCCCAGCGCTCCGAGCAACTGCCGCGTTTCGCCCATGAACTGGAGCGGCAGTCGGCCTCCATCGAGCGCATCGCCCGCTCGACCGACAAACTGCCGCGCCTTGCCGAGGAAATCGACGGCCTGCGCCTCTCCCTGGACCGGCCGGGCGTGACGCTCGACGCCGCCGCCATCCGGGCGCTCGACGAGCGCTTCGCCGAGCTCGGCCGGTCGCTGGAGGCGCAGCTCCGGCCGGCGGCCGGCGGCGGCCTGCCGGCCGATCTCGCGGCGGCCCTGTCGCGCATCGAGACCAAGCTCGCCGAGCCGGCGACCGGCGGCCGCATCTCGGAAATCGAGGACCGCATCGCCGTGCTGACGCGATCGGTGGCCGACATCGATTTCGCCACCGGCAAGGACGTCGCCGCGCTCGAAAACGCCGTCGAGCGGCTGCGCGAGGACGTGCTCGCCGCGGCCGGCCGGCCCGATGCCGGCCTTGCCGCCGACGTGCGGACGCTGGTCGAGCGGATCGACCGGCTGGATGCGCCGTCGATCGGTGCCGCCGCCTTCGACCGGCTGGAGAGCCGGATAGCCGACATCGCCGCCCGCCTCGAAACGCGGCCGAACGAAATCGCGGCGCTGGCCGACGCGCTGGAGCGGCTCGACGCCACCATGTCGAACTCGCTGTCGGTCGACGCCATCGCCGATCGGGTGGCGGCCGTCGCCGGCCGTCACGGCGACGATGCCCCCGCCCGCCTCGCCGGCGTCGAGGCCGGCATCAACCGGCTCGGCGAGGATCTTAGGGCCGATGCCGAGCGCGATCGCGGCCTGCTGCTGGCCATCGGACAGACGGTGGAGCGCCTGGCCCTGCGCGAAGTCGGAGAGGATAGGGCGCACGCCGTGGCCGCCGAGCCGAAGGCGCCGCCCCCCACCAAAGACAACTGGGAAGAGATCCAGGAGGCGCTCACCCGGCGGATGCCGCCGGTCGCCGACGAGGGAGACGACCTGCCGCGCATCTTCGGCCGGAAGTCGCCGCCGACGCCCCGCGTCGAGCCGCAGCTCGGCAAGCCGGAGCCGGCGAAGGCGGACGAGCCGGCGCTGCCGCCCGGCTTCGACGTCAACAAGCCGCTCGAGCCCGGATCGGGCAAGCCGCGTTTGCCGAATTCGATGCCGCCGACCGACAGGACGGCCGCGCCCGAAGCGGCCCGCGCCCCCACCAAGGCCGATTTCATCGCCGCCGCCCGCCGCGCCGCCCAGGCGGCCGGCAGCGGCGTGCCCGGCGAGACCGCCAAGGACGAGGAGCCCGCCGGCGGCAAGCCGCGCTTCGCCCTGCCGAAATTCCGCTTCAACCGGCGCAAGGCGGCGATGGCCGCCGCCGTGGTGCTGATCGCGCTCGGCCTTGCCAAGATCGCCAACGACACGGTGAATCGCCTGTCGGCATCCGGCGAACCGCCGGCGGAAGCCGTCTCTTCGTCCGAGCCGACCGCCTCAGCGGCGCCCGCCCCGGAGGCGCCGGCAGCCGAACCGTCGGCGGCGGCAACGCCGTCGCCGATGAGCGAGGCCGCGCCGTCGCTCGAACCGCCGGCAAGCGCCGAAATGCCGGCCTCGCAAACCGCGATGCCGAGCGACGGATTCTCGCAGACGCCGCCCGCCCTGCCGACCGACGGCTTCGCGCCGGTACCGGCGGTGACTTCGGCGCCGCCCGTCTCTCCCGAAGCGGCAATCGAGACGCCGGCCGCGCCGGTGGCGAGCGCCGCGCCGGCGCTGCCGAATGCCATCGGACCGAAGGCGCTGCGCGATGCCGCGGCCGGCGGAGACCCGCTCGCCGCCGTCGAGGTGGCCTCCCGCTTCGCCGACGGCCGTGGCGTGCCGCAGGATTTCGCCGCCGCCGTCGACTGGTACCGCCGGGCCGCCGAGGCCGGCCTCGCGCCGGCCCAATACCGGCTCGGCAGCCTCTACGAGAAGGGTACCGGCACGCCGCGCGACGCCAAGACCGCGGCGCAGTGGTATGCCAAGGCGGCCGCCCTCGGCAACGCCAAGGCCATGCACAACCTCGCCGTGATCAACGCCGAAGGCAGCCTCGGCGCACCGGATTATGCGCTGGCCGCCAAGTGGTTCCAGGAAGCCGCCGACCGCGGCATCCGCGACAGCCAGTTCAACCTCGGCATCCTCTATGCCCGTGGCCTCGGCGTGCCGCGCGACCTTGCCACCTCCTACAAGTGGTTTGCGCTGGCCGCCACCGCCGGCGACGCCGACAGCGCCAAGAAGCGCGACGACATCGCCCAGGTTCTTTCCAAGGAAGACCTCGCCCGCGCCCGCCTCGCCGTCGAGACCTGGGTCGCCAAGCCGCTCGATCCCAAGGCCGAGGAGGTGCCGCCGGCCGATGCGGCCTGGACGGCGGCGCCCGAGCACACCGCCTCGGTCGACACGTCGAGGACGATCGCCCGCACCCAGGCGATCCTTTCGAGCCTCGGCTTCGATGCCGGCCCGCCCGACGGCAAGATGGGCCGCAAGACGCGCGACGCCATCGCCGCCTTCCAGACCGCCAAGGGCCTGCCGGCCACCGGCGAGATCGACAAGGCGCTGGTCGACGCGCTCGGCATGCCGGCCATCTGAACCGCCTTTCGTGCCATCGGCCCCCGGCGCCACCGCTCCGGGGGCTTTCTTTTTGCCGTGTCGATGCGCTTTTTTGCCGGAAAGCCATGGCAGAAGCCTATTCCGTTGCACTTTCGCAAGGGGTTGCCAGCTAATACTGGCCCGGACGCCCCTCAACGGATGACAGGCCGTGGATCTCTACCTGCCGATCGCCGAAATGCCGATGAACCTCTTCCTGCTGCTCGGGATGGGCGCGGCGGTCGGCTTCCTGTCCGGCATGTTCGGGGTGGGCGGCGGCTTCCTGCTGACGCCGCTCCTGATCTTCTCCGGCATCTCGCCGGCCGTCGCCGTCGCCTCGGTGTCCTCGCAGATCGTCGCCAACTCCGCTTCGGGCGTCCTCGCCTATCTGCGCAAGAAGACGGTCGACCTGAAGCTCGGGCTCTACCTGACGCTGTCCGGCATCATCGGCTCGGCGATCGGCGTCTGGGTCTACGGGGCGCTGCGCGGCGTCGGCCAGCTCGACGTGGTCATCGCCCTCTGCTACGTCGCCTTCCTCGGCACCATCGGCGTGCTGATGGCGGTGGAGGCGGTGCGGGCGATCATCGCCAAGCAGCGCGGCACGCCGCTGCCGGTGCGCCGGCCGGGCCAGCACAGCTGGATCGCCGGCCTGCCGCTCAGGATCCGCTTCCATCGGTCGCGGCTCTACATCTCGGCGCTGCCGGTCATCGCGCTCGGCGCGGCCATCGGCTTCCTCGGCGCCCTGCTCGGCATCGGCGGCGGCTTCATCATGGTGCCGGCCCTCATCTATCTTCTGAGGGTGCCGACCACCATCGTCATCGGCACCACGCTGCTGCAGACGCTGGGCACCATGGCCTTCACCACGTTCATGCAGTCGGCCACCAACCAGACGGTGGATGTCATCCTCGGCCTCGCCCTGATGGTCGGCGGCGTGGTCGGCGCCCAGTTCGGCGCCCGCGTCGGCCAGTCGTTGCGCGGCGAGACGCTGCGCCTGCTGCTCGGCCTCCTGGTGCTGTCGGTCGGCCTCAGGTTCGCCGTCGATCTGGTGGTGAAGCCTGAAGAGCTCTATTCGATCAGCCGGATAGGAGGGGGATGATGATCGCCCGCGCCCTCCGCCTCGCGGCGATGCTCATCATCGCCCCCTTGCCCCTCCGTGCCGAGACGCTGGTGACGGCGCTTTCCACCGAGCGCGTCTCCATCGAATCGAACTTCACCGGTTCGGGCGTCGTCATCTTCGGCACCGTCGAGCGCGACCGGCAGACCGTCGCCCGCGGCGCTCCCTACGAGATCGTGGTGACGCTGACCGGCCCGCTGCGCCCCATGGTGGCTCGTCGCAAGGAACGCGTGGCCGGCATCTGGATCAACCGCACGTCGAGCGAACTGCCGCGCGTGCCTTCCTTCCTCGCCATCGCCACCACGGCGCCGATGGCCGACGTGGCCGGCAATCCGGTGCGCGCCCGCCAGGGCCTCGGCTTCGACATGCTGCCGACGCGCGGCCTGCCGGATGCCCTGCCGCCGGTTCGCACCGAATTCGACGCCGCCTTCTTTCGCCTGATGCAGAAGGAAAACCTGTTCAGCCTCAACGAGGGCAGCGTCGAATTCCTGTCGCCGCAGTTGTTCAAGGCGCCGATCGCGCTTCCCTCCAACGTGCCGATCGGCTGGTACACGGCCACCGTCTACCTGTTTTCCGGCGGCGTGCTGCTCGCCAAGACGACGCAGGATTTCTCCATCCTGAAGGGCGGGTTCGAGCAGGCGATCACCGACCTCGCCCATCAGCGGCCGGCCCTCTACGGCCTCGCCGCCGTGGTCGTCGCCTGCTTCACCGGCTGGCTGGCCGGCGTGGCGTTCCGGCGAGACTGAATAAGCTCAATCCGGCAAAAACTCGGCCGAACGCACCGGATACACCCGGCCGTCCGACAGCATCCAGGCGATCAGCCGCGACCGCTCGAAAAGCCCCTTGAAGGCCATGTCCATGACGTTGAGCCCGCCCGTATAGGCGCCGAAGGCCGGCAGCAGGCAGCGGCTGCCGTCCGAGACGAAGGCGCGCCGGCGGACCGAGCGGGTCCGCCCCACCTTGGCCGCCGGATGCAGGTGGCCGGCCACTTCGCCGGCGGCGCGGCCGGCGCGCGGCTCGTGCCTGAAGACGAGCGGGCCGACGACGATCTCGGCGACCGGCCGACCGCCGAGGCCGGCCGGCGGCGACGGATCGTGGTTGCCGGCCACCCAGGTCCAGTCGACGGAGCCGACCAACGATGCGAGGCTCTGAAGGTCGGCCGGCGAAAGGCGCCCCTCGGCGCCGCCGTCGTGAAAGCTGTCGCCGAGGGCGATGACCCGCTCCGGCCGGAGACGGCCGATCGCCTCCGCCAGCGCCCGGAGCGTGGCGCGGGTGTCGTAGGGCGGCACGAAACGGCCGCGCGCGCCTTGCGAGGAGCCTTTTTCGAGGTGCAGGTCGGCGACCACCAGGAGCCGCTCTTCCGGCCAATGCAGCACGCCCGAGGCATCGAAGCGCACGGCGGCGCCATTGAGATTCACGAGACCGCCCGCTGTCAGCACGTCGTCGTCTCCCTGTCCCGCCGTCAGCGCCGTCACGCCATGGCCTCCCGAATGATTTCGTCCGCCGCCTGCCGGAGGACATCCTCGTCGGCCTCGCCCGCCACCCGCTCGCCGCCGATTTCCAGCATGATCGGCACGGCCAGCGGCGAAATGCGGTCGAGCCGCTTGTGCACGATGCGGCCGCTGATTCGCGACAGCATATCCGACAGGCGCCGGAGGTCCAAAAGGCCGGTGGAGGCATCGGCCCAGGCGGCTTCCAGCAGGATGTGGTCGGGCTGGTGCTCGCGCAGCACGTCGTAGATGAGATCGGTGGACACCGTGACCTGCCGGCCGGTCTTGCGGGCGCCGATGGCATTCTTCTCGACGAGGCCGGCGATCATGGCGCAGGCCTTGAACATGCGTTTGAGCAGATAGCTCTCGGCCATCCAGGCCTCGAGGTCGTCGCCCAGCATGTCCGGCTCCAGGAGACGCGACAGCGTCGGCTCGCCGCGGGCAAAGGCGCTGCCGACGTCGGCGGCGCACCAGACGCCGATCACATAGTCGGTGGCGATGAAGCCGAGCGGCTTGAGGCCGAAGCGTTCGAGCCGGCGGGTGAGCAGCATGCCGAGCGTCTGGTGGGCGAGCCGCCCCTCGAAGGGGTAGAGCACCACGAAGAAGCGGCCATGATGGGGAAAGGTCTCGACCAGGAGCTCGTCGGGCTTGGGGAGAAGGGAATGATCGCGCTGCAGGGCCAGCCAGTCGCGCACCGGCGCCGGCAGCCTGTGCCACGAGGAGGGGTCGGACAGCATCTTGCGGACGCCGGCGGCGAGGAAGGTGGACAGCGGGAACTTGCCGCCGGCATAGACCGGGATGCGCGGATCGCTCGACCGCGTCCGCGACACGATCACTTCCGTCTCGCGCATTCCCTCGAAGCGCAGCACCTCGCCGCCGAACAGGAAGGTGTCGCCGACCTTCATCTGCTCGCAGAAATATTCCTCCACCTCGCCGAGCAGCCGGCCGCCGGTCACCGGCCCGCGTCCCCGCGCCTTGCCGCCGAGCCGCACCTTCAGCATCGGGCTCTCGATGATGGTGCCGACGTTGAGCCGGTAGGCCTGGCCGAAACGCGGATGGGTGAGGCGCCAGGTGCCGTCGGCGGTCAGCCTGATCTTGGCATAGCGCTCGTAGGCGCGCAGCGCGTAGCCGCCGGTGGCGACGAGGTCGATCACCCGGTCGAACCGCTCGCGGTCGAGACGGCGGTAGGGATAGCTGGAGACGACCTCGGCGTAGAAGTCGTCGGCGCGAAACGGGCCGGCCACCGCCCGGCCGAGCACGTGCTGGGCGAGCACGTCGAGCGCGCCGTCGCGGATCGGCGGGGTGTCCTGGGCGCCAAGATAATTGGCGTCGAGCGCCGCCTGGCATTCCAGCACTTCGAAGCGGTTGGCCGGCACCAGGAGCGCCGTCGACGGCTCGTCCATGCGGTGGTTGGCCCGGCCGACCCGCTGGGCGAGCCGGCTCGCCCCCTTGGGCGCGCCGACGTGGATGACGAGGTCGATGTCGCCCCAGTCGATGCCGAGGTCGAGCGTCGAGGTGGCGACCACCGCCCGCAGGCGGCCGTCGGCCATCGCCGCCTCCACCTTGCGCCGCTGGCCGACGTCGAGCGAGCCGTGGTGGAGGGCGATCGGCAGGTTGGCGTCGTTGAGCCGCCACAGTTCGGAGAAGATCATTTCCGCCTGGCTGCGGGTGTTGACGAAGATCAGCGTCATGCGGCGGCGATCGATCTCGGCGAGCAAGCCCTGATAGGCGTAGCGGGCCGAATGGCCGGCCCAGGGGATGGTCTCGTCGGCGTCGAAGATGCGGATGTCGGGCCGGGCGCCGCCCTTGACGGTGACGATCTCCGACAAGGCCGGCGGCTCGCCCGGCGCCTGCGGCAGCAGCCAGGCGCGGAGCTCGTCCGGCTCGGCGACGGTGGCCGACAGGCCGACGGTGCGGATGGCCGGGGCGATGGCCCGCAGGCGGGACAGACCGAGCGCCAGGAGGTCGCCGCGCTTCGAGGTCACCAGCGCGTGCAATTCGTCGAGGATCACCGTTTTCAGGTCCTCGAAGAAGGCTTCGGCGTCGCGGCCGGCAAGCAGCAGCGCCAGTTGCTCGGGCGTGGTCAGCAGGATGTCGGGCGGGATCAGCTTCTGCCGCTGGCGGCGCGCGGCGGAAGTGTCGCCGGTGCGCGTCTCGATGGCGACGTCGAGACCGATGCCGGCAACCGGCGTTTCGAGATTGCGCTCGATGTCGACGGCCAGCGCCTTGAGCGGCGAGACGTAGAGCGTGTGGACGCCGCGCCGGCGGGTGCCGGGCTTCCACTTCGGCCGGGCGGCGAGGTCGACGAGGCTCGGCAGGAAGCCGGCCAGCGTCTTGCCGGCGCCGGTCGGGGCGATCAGCAGCACCGAGCGGCCGGCGAGGCCGTGCTCGAGGAGCGCGAGCTGGTGGGCGCGCGGGCTCCAGCCGCGCGAGGCGAACCAGGCTTCGAACTTGGGGGGCAGGAGATTCGTCTCGGTCACCGGCGGAGTAAGCCCGATTTCCGCGAACAAGTGAAGAACATTTGCGCGGAAGGCCTCAGCGTGCCGGCCTTGCCAGCATGATCAGCCCGCCGATCGGCGTGCCGCGGTCGTACCGCAGCGTATCGCGCACGAGCCCGGCGACGGCAAGGCCGGCCTCGGCGAGGACGCGGCGGATATAGGTCTCGCCATGGGCGTAGCGCAGGCTGTCGCGCAGCACGAGATCGCCGTCGTCGGCCTCCTCGACGCTGAATGCAAAAAGGCCGCCCGGTGCGAGACGGGCGGCCACATGCCGGAACAGGTTGTCGAGCGCGCCGATGTAGACCAGCACGTCGGCGGCGGTGACGAGATCGAGGGTTTGGGTGCGCTCCGACAGGAAGGCGGCCGCCTCGGCCACGACGAGCGCCTGGTAGCGATCGCCGGCCTCGGCGCGGGCGATCATTTCCGGCGAAAGATCGCAGCCGGTAAAATGCGCCACCCGCCCCTTCAGCGCCTCGGCCACCAGGCCGGTGCCGCAGCCGAGGTCGACGCCGCGCGCGAAGCCGGCGCCGGGGCGGACCTTGTCGATGAGTTCGGCGATCCGCCAAGGCGCGCGATAGCCGAGGTCGTCCACCAGCACCGCCTCGAAGCGGTCGGCATAGTCGTCGAAGAGACCGCGCACGTAGGCCTCCGGCGGAGCATCGGGAACCTCGGCGAGGCCGAGGGCCGCGAGCCTCAGCGACGTGCCGAACAGGCCGTCGCGGTCGTGCGCCGCCGCCTGCCGCAGCAGCGGCCCGGCCTCGTCGCGGCGGCCGAGGACGGTCAGCGCGTCGGCGGCCCCGACCAGCGCCGGCAGCCAGCCGGAGGCGCGTTCGAGCGCCTGGAGATAGAGATCGGCCGCCGCCCGATGATCGCCGGCGTCGAAATAGGCGCGGGCATATTCGTAGCGGCGGTCGGCGAGAAGGTCCCCGGAAGAGGCAACGTGCAAGATGGCGGCACTCGGCGAAAGGAGCGCCGGGTCATCTCGCCAAAGCGGCTCGCCGTCAAGATGGATTCAGCGACTAAATCCCGCCTTACCCGATCTTGCGGTAGCGGACGCGGGCCGAGTGCTCGATGGCGGCGACGGCCAGCTTGTTGAGGGCGAAGCGGTCTTCCAGCATTTGCAGGAACACCAGCTCCTCCTGCTTGACGTCGACGTCGGAAGCGGCGACCTCGATGGCCAGCGCGTAGGCCGTCTCGTAGAGGCGCTCCGGCAGCGACATCGCCACCCGGTCGAGGATATGGTCGATGCCGTTCACCGACTTCAAATTCTCCGAACAGGCGTCGGCGATGGCGCCGACCGAGCCCTCGAAGCCCTGGAATACCGGCAGGAAGCCGATCAACCGCTCGAACTGATTGAGTTCGCGCTCGGTCATGTTGCGATCGGCGATCGCGGCGGTAACCATCACCCAGATCAGCGCTTCCTGGATGGACAACGGCTTCTGCATGGAACCCTCGGGCAAAAGTCAAACGGCACCCTATTTGGGACGCTGCCGACAAAAGCGCAAGCGTCCTGTCGGCGGAATCGACGCAAAACCGCCTCGCGTCCTTGACCTTTGGGGGCCTCGTCCCTACTGTCCCGCGCGCCCGGAAACTCCGGGTTTTCTCGAATAGAGGCAACCGATGGCAACCGTTTCTTCCACCCTGCTTTCCGATCCCGCGCTCCTCGCCGCGGCCGGCCGCTCCAAGGCCTGGCCGTTCGAGGAAGCCAAGAAGATCGTGGCGCGGATCGAGAAACGGAAAGACGCCTCGAAGCCGGTGATCTTCGAGACCGGCTACGGTCCGTCCGGCCTGCCGCACATCGGCACCTTCGGCGAGGTGGCGCGCACCACCATGGTGCGCCACGCCTTCCGCGTGCTGACCGGCGACAGCGTGCCGACGCGCCTTCTCTGCTTCTCGGACGACATGGACGGCATGCGCAAGGTGCCGGACAACGTGCCGAACCCCGAGTTGCTGCGCGCCAACCTCGGCAAGGCGCTGACCAATGTGCCGAACCCGTTCGACAACGGCTATCCGAGCTTCGGCCACAACAACAACGCCAAGCTCCGGCAGTTCCTCGACACCTTCGGCTTCGACTACGAATTCATGTCGGCCACCGAGGAGTACAGGAAGGGCACCTTCGACGAGACGCTGCTGCGCATGCTGGCCAAATACGACGCGGTGATGGAGATCATGCTGCCGACGCTGCGCGAGGAGCGGCGCAAGACCTACTCGCCCTTCCTGCCGGTGCATCCGAAGACCGAAGTGGTCATGCAGGTGCCGGTCGAGGAGCGCAACGTCGAAAAGGGCACCATCGTCTGGACCGATCCCGATAGCGGCGAGCGCTTCGAGACCCTGGTGACCGGCGGCCACGCCAAGTGCCAGTGGAAGCCGGACTGGGCGCTGCGCTGGGCGGCGCTCGGCGTCGACTACGAGATGAGCGGCAAGGACCATATCGACAACGTCAAGACGTCGTCGAAGATCTGCAAGGTGCTGGGCGGCACGCCGCCGGACGGCTTCAACTACGAGCTGTTCCTCGACGAGAACGGCGAGAAGATCTCCAAGTCGAAGGGCAACGGCCTCACCATCGACGAGTGGCTGACCTACGCCTCGCCGGACAGTCTGGCGCTCTACATGTTCCAGAAGCCGAAGACGGCCAAGCGGCTGTTCTTCGACGTGATCCCGCGCGCCGTCGACGAGTATTTCGCCTATCTCGACAAATATCCGACGATGGACCTCGACCAGCGGCTCACCAACCCGGTGTGGCACATCCACTCCGGCAACGTGCCGGTGACGCCGATGCCGGTCAGCTTCTCGATGCTGCTCAACCTCGTGTCGGCCAGCCACGCCCACGACAAGAGCGCGCTCTGGGCCTATATCGGCCGGCATACGCCGGGCGTGACGCCGGAGACGCATCCCAAGCTCGACGAGCTCTGCGGCTACGCGCTGGCCTATTACCAGGACCGGGTGAAGCCCTTCGTCACCTTCCGCACGCCGGACGACGAGGAGCGGCAGGCGCTGGCGAAGCTGCGCGACGCGCTCGACGCGCTGCCGGTCACCACGGCCGGCGAGGCGATCCAGGACACGGTGCTGGCGGTCGGCCGGTCGTTCCCGCGCTTCCAGGATCCGTCGAAGAAGAGCCCGGACGGCGGGCCGGGCGTCAGCCTCGAATGGTTCGCGACGCTCTACCAGGTGCTGCTCGGCCAGGAGAAGGGCCCGCGCTTCGGCTCCTTCGTCGAGCTCTACGGCCTGAAGGAAACCGTGGCGATGATCGACGCGGCGCTCGCCGGTACGCTCGGCCAGGCCTGACGGCCGCAAATCGCCAGGGCATTTTCTTCACGCGAACCGGTATCCACTTCGCTCGAAAATGCTTTAGGATCAAAGGCCGGTGCACGCGCCGGCCTTTTCATTCGTCGGCGGGGTCCGGCGGCCGCAGGCTGCCGTCGCCGTAGCGGCCGAGCTTCTCGGCCTTCGCCTTGCCGGCATAGGGGGCGAGCAGCGGATCGGCGGGATCGGCCGGCTCGGCCCAGCCCCGGCTGACCATGAACAGCGACAGGTTGCGGTTGCCGACCCAGCAGTCGGCGCGGCTCTCGCCGTCGTCGCCTTCCGCCGCGATGCCGACGCAACCGACGGCGCGCGGGCCGATCAGCCGGGCGAGATCGGCGCGCGCCCGGGCGCCGCAGTTCCAGCGGCCGACCGTGCCCTCGCAGGAGTCGGAAAAGGCGAGGCCGTTGATGCCGGCGAGATGGACGACCAGCGGCTCGCGGTCGCGGATGGTCCGGAAGCGACCGGCATCGAGCACGGTGACGCGCGGGAACAGCGCCTCGAAGCTGTCCGGCGGCGGCGCCAGCGGCAGCGCCGGCTCGGGTGCCTTGGCGGCAGTGCCGGCCGCCGCCGTCCGGCCGCTTCCCTCGACCGGCGGCGGCGGATCGGCGGCAAGCGGCTGCCGCAGCACGGGAGGGGACGGCAGGCGGCCGAAATCGAGAATGGTCGGGCGGGCGGCGGCAAGATCCTCGCGCTCGGCGTCTTCGGAAAGCCAGAGCAGCGCAGCGGCGGTCAGCGCCGGCCCGGCGATCAGCGGCGCCACCCAGCGTATGAGAAACCCGTATCGCCGTTCCTGTCGAGCCATCGCCTGCGGAATTCCCTAACCGGAGCGCACGCCGCGGAAAATGCTGGATTTCCGCTGAAGGAGCAAGCCGCGCCAACGGGGACGCCATTGCGCGGGGATTTGATCCCGGCAGGGTGGCATCGAACCGCCGGATGTTCTAGAGGAAGGCCGCAGCCTTTCGGAGTTCCCCCATGGATCGTCTCGTCTACAAGATCGCGCCGCGCCCGTTGTGGGAAGCCGCCGAAGCGACCGGCGTATTCGCCGGCGCATCCGTCGACTTCGAGGATGGCTTCATCCACCTGTCGTCGGCGGCGCAGGTCAGGGAGACGGCGCGCCTCTACTTCGCCGGCCAGAACGACCTTCTGCTGAGCGGCATCGAGACGGCGGCGCTCGGTGAGGCGCTGAAGTGGGAAGCTTCGCGCGGCGGCGACCTCTTCCCGCACCTTTACGCACCGCTGGAATTCTCGGCGGTCGACTTCGTCGTGCCGCTGCCGCTCGGGCCGGACGGCGCGCACGAGTTCCCCGACCTGGAGACCGGCCGATGACCCTTTCCGAACTGATCGGCTCGTTCGGCGCCGGCATGCTGAGACGCTTCGATCCGGAGGTCGCCCATACGCTCGCCGTCTCCGCCATGCGCTTCAACCTCGCCCCCGGCCTGCCGAAGATCGTCGACGACCGCCTCGCCGTCGGCTTGTTCGACATGCGGCTCGACCACCCGGTGGGGCTCGCCGCCGGCTTCGACAAGGATGCCGAGATTGCCGATGCCCTGCTGAAGCAGGGCTTTTCCCACGTGGAAGTCGGCACGCTGACGCCGCGGCCGCAGCCGGGCAATCCCAAGCCGCGCATCTTCCGCCTGCCCGAGGCGGGGGCGGTGATCAACCGCTGCGGCTTCAACAACAAGGGCCACGCCCATGCCCTGAAACAGCTCGAGCGGCGCAATGGACGACCGGGCATCATCGGCGTCAACGTCGGCGCCAACAAGGACAGCGCCGACCGCGCCGCCGATTACGTGACGGGCATCAAGGCCTTCGCCGGCCTCGCCTCCTACTTCACCGTCAACATTTCCTCGCCCAACACGCCCGGCCTGCGCGACTTGCAGGCAAGCGCCGCCCTGTCCGACCTCGTCGCCCGCGCCATCGAAGCGCGCGACGACACGACGGCGGCGGTCGGCCGGCGGACGCCGGTGCTGGTCAAGATCGCGCCCGACCTCGACGAGGCGGCGCTCGACGACATCGCCGCGGTGATGGCGGCGCGCGGCGCCGACGGCCTCGTGGTCTCCAACACGACGCTGTCGCGCAGCGGCGTGTTCGGCCCGACGGCGGCGGAGCCGGGCGGCCTTTCCGGCAAGCCGCTGTTCGAGCGCTCCACCATCGTGCTCGCCAAGATGCGCGAGCGGGTCGGCCGCGCGCTGCCGATCATCGGCGTCGGCGGCGTGATGACCGGCGAGGACGCCTATCTGAAGATCGCCGCCGGCGCCAATCTGGTGCAGGTCTACACCGCCTTCATCCTGGGCGGCGGCAATGCCGTCAACGCCATCACCGGCGATCTTCTGGCGCGCATCGAGCGGAGCGGCATCGGCTCGGCGCGGGCGCTTGCCGGCTCCGACAGCCGGGCCTGGGCGAGCCGGCCGATCCCGGCTTGAGATCAGATCGTGTTGAGCACGCCGCCGTCGACGCGCAGCGCCGCGCCGGTGGTGGCCGAGGCCTGCGGCGAGCAGGCATAGACCACCATGTTCGCCACCTCCTCGACGCTGGCCGGCCGGCGGATGATCGACGAAGACCGATGCGTCATGACGAAGTCGGCGCCCACCTCTTCCACCGTCCTGCCGCTGCGCTTCACCTCGTCCGACAGCATGTCGGCGAAGCCTTCGGACAGCGTCGGCCCGGGCAGCACCGAATTGACGGTGACGCCGGTGCCGGCCATCCGCTTGGCGAGGCCGCGGGCGATCGACACCATCGCCGTCTTGGAGACGCCGTAGTGGATCATGTCCTCGGGGATGTTGAGGGCCGATTCCGAGGAGATGAACACCACCCGCCCCCAATCCCGTGTCGCCATGCCCGGAAGCCAGGCGCGCGACAGGCGGACGCCCGACATCACGTTGACCTCGAAATAGCGGCTCCACTCGTCGTCCGGCGTCTCGAAGAAGTCGCGCGGGCCGAAGATGCCGAGATTGTTGACGAGGACGTCGCAATCGGGGTGAGCGGCGACGATCGCCGCGCAGCCTGCGGTCGTGCCGAGATCGCCGGCGTGGCCGATGAAGCGGCCATCCGGCACGTCGGCCCTGGCGGCGGCAATCGCCTTGTCGACCGCCGCCCGGGTGCGGCCGTTGATGACGACGCTGGCGCCGCATTCGGCGAGGCCCTTGGCGATGGCGAGGCCGATGCCCACCGTCGAGCCGGTGACGACGGCACGCTTGCCGGAAAGGTCGATCCGCATGGCTGTCTCCTTCAGCGATTATCGGCCGGCTGCCCGGCGTAGTCCCTCAAGATTGTCGGCGACGCTGGCGCCCGCCTTGAAGACGGCGCTGCCGCTGACGATGATATCCGGCCGGAAGCCGGCGGCAACCCCGATGGTCGCCTCGGTGATGCCGCCGTCGATGGCGATCAGCGGATCGGCGCCGGCTTCACCGGCGAGCCGTCTCAGCCGTTCGACCTTGCGGCCGAGCGCCGCGTCGGGCGCGCCGCCGCTCCAGCCGGGATCGACGGCGAGCAGCGTCACCATGTCGATGTCGCCGAGCACCGGCGCCACGACATCGGCCGGCGTCGCCGGATTGAGCGCCACCGCGCGCAGCACGCGCCGCGCCGGTCGTCCCGCCACCTCGACGTCGAGCATGGCGAGCGCCCGGTGGAGATGCGACAGTCCCTCGGGATGGACGTGGACGATATCGGCGCCGGCCTTCAGCGCTGCCGGGATGACGGCGATCGGGTCGGCCACCATCAGGTGGACGTCCTTCAGCATCTTCGTCCGCGATGCCGCGACGAGCGGCGGCCCGGCGGTGAAGCCGGGACAGAACACGCCATCCATCACGTCGAAATGCAGAAGGGCGGCGCCCGCCGCTTCCAGCCCGGCGATGGCGGCACCATAGGTCATGGCGTCGGCGGCCGTCAGGCCGACGCTGAGGCAGGGCGCGGCGCGACGCAGGAACGCCTTCAGCGCGTCGCGCGTCGCAAGATCGTCCGATGAGGGAAACATGGCGGCCCCGTCAGTCGCGCGGCATGATGCCGACGAACACCTTGTGGCTGCGCGGGCCGGTCATGATGTCCTCGAGCTCGGCCTTCACCTTGAGATAGTGCGGCGTGGTCTTGTGGAACTTCACCGCCGCCTCGTCGACGAAGGCCTCGTAGATGGTGAAGCGGGCGGGATCGGCAGGATCCTGCAAGACGTCGAAGCGGCGGCAGCCGGGTTCGGCGAGGGTACCCTCGCGGTTGGCGCCGAAGACGCGCAGGAAATCGTCGATGCGGTCGGGCTTGACGTTGATCTCGACGAGCGTGACGTGCATGGGGCTCTCCTCTTGAACTGGCTGGAAAAGGACGGCCGGCCGCCGGGGGATGGCGGCCGGCTCTCCGGGTGCCCCGCGCGGCCCCATGGGGAGCCGGCGGGGGGAGGAGCGGACGGCGGACGGGAGGGACCGCCGTCTCGCGGAGACACGAGACTCCGATCAGAAGTCGAAGTTGTCGATATTGTCCTTGGTGAACACCTGACGCTCCGGCAGCAGGATGATGCCGTTGTCGTCGGCCTCGTAGTCATAGCCCTGGACGCTGTTCGGGCTGACCTCGACGGTGCCGACATCCGGAATGTCGAGCTTGTCGCCGACCTTCATGGCGCCGTTCTTGATGAGGTGATCGGCGACGTAGATGGAGATGGCGCCCTGCTTGGTGACGTCCCAGAGGCCGAAGGCCTTGACGGTGTCGCGCTTGACGTAGGGGCGCATCACGTTGGGCGTCGAGAAGCCGACGATGGTCACCTTGCCGGCGCGGCCGACGTTCTCGGCGGCCTGGGCGGCGGCCGGCAGCGCGTTGGCGTCCGGCGCGATGATGATGTCGACGTCCTTGTAGGCCTGCAGGATGCTTTCGCCGGTCTGCAGCGACTTCTGGGCATCGTTGTAGCCGTATTGGGTGGTGACGATCTCCCAGCCCGGCTTGTCCTTGGCGATGATCGCCTTGGCCTGCTCGACCCACTGGTTCTGGTCGGTGACCGTCGGGCTCGAATAGAAGAAGGCGACCTTGGCCTTGTCGTCCGGATGCTGCTCGGCGGCCATGTCGACCAGGAGCTTGCCGAGCTGGGCCGGCGTGCCCTGGTTGATGTAGTAGCTGCGGCACTCGGGATTGACGTCGCTGTCCCAGGTCAGGACCTTGATGCCGCGCGACATGGCGCGCTTCAGCGCCGGGCAGAGACCATCGGGCGACACGGCGGAGACGACGATGGCGTTGAAGCCCTGGTTGGCGAAGGTGTTGATATATTGCACCTGGCCGGACACCGACGGCTCGGTCGGGCCGTCGTAGGTCACCTCGACGCCCAGCTTCTTGCCGGCCTCGACGGCGCCCTTGCCGCCGGAGGTGAAGAAGCCGACGCCGACCAGCTTGGGAATGAAGGCGATGCGGGTGCTGTCGGCGGCAACCGACGGACCGGCGCAGGTCGCGGCGGCGGCCACGGCAAGCGCGAGGGAAACGGTACCAAACTTCATTGTTGCTCTCCTTCCAAGACATGGCCCCGAGGCGGAATACCCCGCTTTTCCGGGCCCTCCTCCACACGTCAGACCGTCATTCGGCCGCAACGTTCCGCAAGACGCGCCGGTGCTGCAGCCAGACGCGTCCCATCTCCGACAGGCTGCGCAAGGCAACCACGATGACCAGCAGGCCGCCCGACAGGGCGCTCGACACGTGGCTCGACACGCCGACGAGCTGGAGGCCGGTCTGCAGGTAGCCGACCAGCAGCGCGGCCAGCGCCGTACCCAGGATGGTGCCCGAGCCGCCGTAGATCGACGTGCCGCCGAGCACCACGGCGGTGATCGCCGGCATCAGCGCCGTCGAGCCGAAGTCGGAGCGGGCCGAGCCGAAATAGGAGGCGAGGATCAGGCCGGACAGCGCCGCCAGCAGGCCGGTCAGGGCGTAGGCGACCACCAGCGTGCGGAACACCGGCGTGCCGGCATAGGCGGCGGCGCGCGGGTTCTGGCCGATCAGGTAGACGTAGCGGCCGAAGCGGGTGCGGTGCAAGAGCGCCATGAAGCCGACGGTCAGCGCCAGGAACAGGGCGAACGGCAGCGGCAGGCCGACGACTTCGAGGTTGGCGAGGTTGACGAAGGCCGGATCGAAGTTGCTGATGCCCTCGTAGCCGGTGGCGCCGGCAAGGCCGGACAGCACCAGCGCGGCGCCGCCGTAGAGGAAGCCGGTGCCGAGGGTGATGACCAGCGGGTTGACCTTGGAGAGATGGATGGCGACGGCGTTGAAGACGCCGCCGAGCGTGCCGACGGCGAGCGCCGCCACGGCCGCCAGCCAGATGTCGACGCCGCCCACCCAGAGGATGCCGAGGGTGATGGCCGAGAGGCCCATCACCGAGCCGACCGACAGGTCGATGCCGCCGGTGATGATGACCAGCGTCAGCGCTAGCGCCGTGATGCCGACGTGGATGAAGTCGGAGGTGGCGTAGAGCAGCATCGACGGCTGCAGGAACACCGGGTTGAGGGCGCCGAACAGCAGGATCTCGGCGACGAGCAGCAGCGCCAGCACGCCTTCCCAGCGCTTGAGGACAGGGTGAAGCTTCATTTGCGCGCCTCCGAGGTCTCGAGCGCCGTCTTGAGCGGCCGGGCGGCCTTGGCGGCGTCGGCTTGCGGGCCGGCCGCCTGCGGGTCGATGAACTTGCGGTATTTCTGGTAGCGGAGGAGACGATCGACGGCCTCGCGGATCTTGCCGTCGGTGATCAGCACCACCAGCAGGATGGCGCCGGCGATGATGTCGTTCCAGTAGGCTTCGAGGCGCAGCAGCACCAGGATGCTGTCGATCGACGTCATGAAATAGGCACCGAGCGCCGCGCCGAGCACCGTGCCGGTGCCGCCCAACAGGCTGACGCCGCCGAGCACGCTCGAGGCGATGGCGCGCATTTCCATGCCGGTGCCGGCGGTGTTGGGGATGAAGCCGATCTGCGAGGCGAAGATGACGCCGGCCAACGCCGCCAGCAGGCCGTTGAGGCCGAAGGCGACGATCTGCACCTCGTTGACGCGGATGCCGATCAACCGGGCGCCTTCGCGATTGTCGCCAACGGCGAACATCGAGCGGCCGAAAGCGGTGTAGCGCAGGCCGAAATGGGCGACGACCAGCAAGACCAGCACCAGCCAGGCGACCGGCGACAGGCCGAGCGAGCCGGCCTTGGTCAGCGCCTTGAAGTCTTCGGGCAGGCCCTCGATCCAACTGCCGCCGGACAGGAGGTGGACGAGGCCGCGATAGAGGCCGAGCGTGCCGAGCGTGGCGACGATCGCCGACACCTTCAGCCACGACACCAGCACGCCGTTGAACAGGCCGCAGAGAAGACCGACGAGCAGCGCCACGCCGATCGAGAGGGGAATGCCCCAGCCGGCGTTCATCAAGAGGCCGGCGACCACCGCCGCCAGGCCCATGATCGAGCCGACGGAGACGTCGAGGCCGTGCGTCGCCATCACCATGGTGGCGCCGATCGCCAGCACGAACAGGATGAGGCTGTTGCCGTAGACGAGCAGCACGGTGTCGAAGGACAGGTAGCTGCGATCGACGAGGCCGAGGATCGCGAACAGGACAACGATGATCAGCGCGACCGAGGCTTCGCGGTGGCGCTGCAGGAAGCGGATGATCATTGCGCAGCGTCCATCTTGGCGCCGACCCCGAAGGAGAGGCGGGCAATGGCGTTGATGGTGATGTCGGAGCCTTCGAGCAGGCCGCCCGGATAGCCGTGGTTCATCACCAGCACGCGGTGGCTGAGACGCTCGATCTCTTCATGGTCGGAGGAGATCAGCAGGATGGCGAGGCCTTCGCCGGCCAGCCTGTCGATCAGCCGATAGATGTCGGCGCGCACGGCGACGTCGACGCCGCGCGTCGGCTCGTCGAGGATCAGCACGCGCGGGCCGGCGGCGAGGCACTTGGCGAGCAGCACCTTCTGCTGATTGCCGCCCGACAGCGTGCGCACCGGCTGGTCGGCGCTGGAGCAGACGATGCCGAGCAGGCGGATCTGCTCGGCGAAATCGGCCCGCTCCCTGGCGAGCGGCAGCCATTCCCGGCCACGGTGCAGCACCAGCGCCGAGGCGTTCCAGACGAGCGGCGCGTTGACGAACAGGCCCGACACCTGCCGGTCTTCCGGCAGGTAGACGACGCCGGCGTCGAGGCTGTCGCGCGGGCCGTGACCGGCGAGCGGCTTGCCGTCGACGAAGATGCGGCCGCGCGCGGCGGGGCGAATGCCGTAGATGGTTTCGGCGAGCTCGGTGCGGCCGGAGCCGACCACGCCGGCGAGGCCGAGGATCTCGCCGGCGTGCAGCGAGAAGGTGACGTCGGCGAAGCCTTCGCCGGCGAGGCCCTCGACGCGCAGCCGTTCGGCGCCGTGCTCCGCCGGGGCGGCGGCGCGGCCGAGCGTGAAGCCTTCCTTGCCCTCGACGTGCGTCATGGCGGCGACGATCTCGGCGTCGGTGAACGACTTCGGCGGACCGGCCAGCACCACTTGGCCGTCGCGCAGGATGGAGACGATGTCGGCGATGGCGCGGATCTCGCCGAGCTTGTGGGAGATGAAGAAGATGCCGACGCCCTGGGCGGTCAGCGCCCGGATGCGCTCGAACAGCTTGCCGACCTCGCGCGGCGTCAGCGCCGAGGTCGGCTCGTCGAGGATGAGGATGCGGGCGTCGCGGATCAGGCCGCGCAGGATCTCGACCATTTGCTGGTCGGCGACCTCGAGCTGGCCGGCCTGGGTGGACAGCGTCATGCCGGCGCCGATCTCGGCGATCATCGTCTCGAGGCGGGCGCGCAGTTCCTTGCGATTGCCCGGAACGTGCATCAGCACGTTCTCCTCGACCGAAAGGCTCGGGAACAGCATCGGCTCCTGCGGCACCAGATGGATGCCGGCCTGGCGGGCAATGACCGGCGTCATGGCCGAGGCGTCTTCGCCGCACACCAGGAGTTCGCCGCGATCGAGGCGATAGAGGCCGGCGATCATCTTCATCAGCGTCGACTTGCCGGCGCCGTTGCCGCCGAGCAGCGCGTGCACCTCGCCCGGCCGCAGCGTCAGGTCGACGCCGCGCAGCACGGCGATGGGGCCGAAGAATTTCCAGATTTGCCTGGCTTCGACCAGCGGCGGCCGCTGGTCGGACGGCGAGGTTCCCGCCATATCGACAGTCTCCCAGTTTATTATTGGAAACGCCGGAGCCCTCCCCCGCGTTTCGTCGCGCCCTCCTCCGGGCGGGCCGCCGGACTCGTCGAGAAGCCCGGCGGCGCGGTCTGCGGTCCCTTTGGCGGCCTCAGGCGGCCTTCGCCCGGCCGGACTTGTAGATATCGTAGGCCCGGTCGACGCTTTCGCCGTCATGGACCACGGCCCGCACGGCGGCGATCATCGCCAGCGGGCAATCGGACTGGAAGATGTTGCGGCCCATGTCGACGCCGGCGGCGCCCTGGTCGACGGCGCGCCAGGCCATTTCGAGCGCGTCGCGTTCCGGCAGCTTCTTGCCGCCGGCGATGACGATCGGCACCGGGCAGCCGGCCACCACCTTCTCGAAGCCGCTGTCGATATAGTAGGACTTGACGATATGCGCGCCGAGCTCGGCGCAGATGCGGGTGGCGAGGCCGAAATAGCGGGCGTCGCGCGCCATGTCCTTGCCGACGCCGGTCACCGCCATGGTCGGGATGCCGTAGCGGTTGCCGGTGTCGATCAGCTTGACGAGGTTGGCGAGCGACTGGTGCTCGTATTCGGCGCCGACGTAGACATTGGTGGTGATCGCCGAGGCGTTGAGGCGGATGGCGTCCTCGATGTCGACGGCGACCAGCTCGCGCGACAGCTCGGTGAGCACGCTCATGCCGCCCGAACAGCGCAGCACCACCGGCTTGCGGCTGTCGGCCGGCATGGTCTGGCGGAGACCGCCGCGCGTGCACATCAACACGTCGGTATAGGGAACGAGCGGGCGGATGGTGAGGTCGAGCCGCTCGAGACCGGTGGCCGGCCCCTGGAAGTAGCCGTGGTCGAAAGCCAGCATGACGGTGCGGCCGCTCCTGGCCTGGAAGATGCGGGCGAGACGATCCTGCATGCCCCAGTCGAGCGAGACGGAACCGCGCACGGGAAACGCCTTCGCCTCCACCGGCTGGTCCAATCCGAAATCCTTGCCTTCCTTCACGTCGTCCAAATCGGCCATGGGATCCTCCAGGAGTTGGCGGGGGTCTGCAATCAGCAGTACCAGCCGTTCAAATGAACGCCGCCTTATCAATTGCACGCTGAATTATTCGCCGGACAACCCCTATCGTCAACCCGCATTCTGCACATAAGTGACATCGCAGCCCAAAAGAATCGACGCGCACATTCGTGGCATTATGGCGATGCGCATTTAAGCCATTGATTTTGCTGATCAGCCCTGCCATTGATCTGATGCATCCTACGACTTAATGATGATCAGGGACTTCATCACTTGCGCTTATGTGCGCATCGTGATCATATGATCGACGAAAAGGCCGCACAGACGCGATGGCCGCATCGCCCGTGCAAATGTCGTGAAGGTGAGTGACGTGAACGAAGCCTATGACGAACTGGCATTCGAGCCGCACGAGGAAGAGCTGCTCAGCCGCGTTGCCTGGCATTATTATCATGACGGCCTGACCCAGAGCGAAATCGGCGATCGGCTGAACCTCTCCCGCATCAAGGTGTCGCGCATGCTCGAGCGCGGCCGGCGGATGGGCCTCATCCACGTCCACATCAATTCCAGCTACGGCGGCTGCTTCGCCCTCGAAGCCAGATTGCAGGAAATCTACGGCCTCGACGAGGCGCGCGTCATTCCCGCCCAGGAGACCGGCAATATCAACGACCGCCTGGCCGAGGCGGCCAGCCAATACCTGATGGGCCGCCTCAAGGACCAGGAAATGCTGGCGGTCGGCTGGGGCGCCACGGTGATGGGCACGCTGCAGCGGCTGGCGCGCACGCTCTCCTATCGCGACATCTCCCTGGTCAGCCTGACCGGCGGCGTGTCGGCCTATATCGAGGGCGTCGCCTCCGGCCGGTCGTCGCAGAACGTCCACCTGATCCCGGCGCCGCTCGTCGTGTCGCAGGAGAGCATCGCCGAGGCGATCCGGGCCGAGCGGCACGTCGTCGAGGTGATGAGCATGGCGCGCACCGCCAACTACGCGCTGATCGGCATCGGCGCCGTCGCCGACGAGGCGACGCTGATCGCCTCCGGCTACGCCAGCCGCTCGCAGTTCGAGATCTTCCGCCGCCAGGGCGCGGTGGGCGACATCATCGGCATCTTCTACGACCAGAACGGCGTGCCGCTCGACCTTCCCTTCCACAAGATGCTGGTCGGCCTCGATTTCGAGGCGCTGTCGGCCATCCCGCAGGTGATCGCCGCCGCCGGCGGCCCCAAGAAGGTCGAGGCCATCCGCGCCGCCGCCCGCGGCGGCCGCATCGACGTGCTGATCACCGACGAGCCGACCGCCGAGGCCATCCTCGAGAAGGACCAAGCATGACCAGCCCCCACGTTCTCGCCATCGATGCCGGCACCGGCAGCGGCCGCGCCGTCATCTTCGACACCGCCGGCCGGCAGGTGGCCGTGGCGCAGGAGGAGTGGACGCATCTCAGCGATCCCCGCCATCCCGGCTCGATGGAATTCGACTGCGCCGCCAACTGGGCGCTGCTCTGCCGCTGCGTCCGCAAGGCGCTGTCCGACGCCGGCCTCCCCGCCTCGGCCATCCGCGCCGTCTCCGCCACCTCGATGCGCGAGGGCATCGTGCTGTGGGACCGCGACGGCCGCGAGCTCTGGGCCTGCGCCAACGTCGATTCGCGCGCCTCCGACGAAACCAAGGCGCTGAAGGCCGCCCAGCCGGGCTTCGAGCGCGACGCCTACGCCGTCACCGGCCAGACCTTCGCGCTCGGCGCCATCCCGCGCCTCAAGTGGATCGAGCGGCACCTGCCGGAGGTGCATGCCCGCACGGCGCGGATGTCGATGCTGTCCGACTGGATCGTCGCCCGCCTGTCGGGCGAGATCGCCTGCGATCCGTCGAACGGCGGCACGAGCGGCCTGCTCGCCCTCGACACCCGGACCTGGGACGCCGATATCGCCCGCCGCGCCGGCATCGACCCGGCGATCCTGCCGCCCGTCCACGAGACGGGCACCGCCATCGGCCGGGTGACGGCGACCGCGGCGGCCGATACCGGCCTTGCCGAGGGCGCGCCGGTGGTGGTCGGCGGCGGCGACGTGCAGCTCGGCGCGGTCGGCCTCGGCGTCGCCCGGGCCGGCGAGGCCGCCGTGCTCGGCGGCACCTTCTGGCAGCAAGTGGTCAACATGCCGCGGCCGACCGCCGATCCGGCCATGCGGGTGCGCGTCAATCCGCACGCCGTGCCCGGCCTCAGCCAGGCCGAGGGCATCGCCTTCATGGTCGGCATGACCACCCGCTGGTTCCGCGACGCCTTCTGCGACGAGGAAAGGCGCGTCGCCGCCGAACGCGGCATCGACGTCTACGCGCTGCTCGAGGAGAAATCGGCGGCGGTGGCGCCGGGCGCGGGCGGCATCCTGCCCATCTTCTCGGACGTGATGAATTGCGCCGCCTGGTATCACGCCGCGCCGTCGCTTTTGAACCTGTCGCTCGACGCCAACGTCTGCGGCAAGCCGCAGATCTTCCGCGCCATCCAGGAGAACGCGGCGATCGTCGCCGCCGAAAACCTGCGGCTCGCCGCCGACCTGGCCGGCGTGACGCTGACCGACCTCGTTTTCGCCGGCGGCGCCTCCAAGGGGGCGCTGTGGGGCCAGATCCTGTCCGACGTCACCGGACTGCCGGTCAAGGTGCCGGAGGTGACCGAGGCGACGGCCCTGGCGGCCGGTCTCGCCGCCTGGGTCGGCATCGGCGAATATGCGTCGCTGCCGGAAGCGGCGGACGCCGTCGTCCGCTGGCGTCGCCGCTATGAGCCGGACGCCGGCCGTCACGCCCTTTACGGCGAGGTGACCCACCGCTGGCGCGAGGCCTATGCCGCCCAGCGCGCCCTGGTCGACGCCGGCATCACCCGCTCGATGTGGAAGGCGCCGGGTCTCTGACGACTGCCGCGCCGGCATCCGGGCGCGGCGGGCGAGGCGCGAAGCCAAGGCCTCAGGTATCAGGAAGGACCGCCATCCGGACCGGGACAGCGGTGGAGGAACGATGTTCAAAACCCGAGAAGACGAGCACAGCTACCGCTTCGGCGACCACGGCCCCAAATATCTCCTGCGCGGCCCGCGCATCGATGTCGGCGTGGTGACGCTGCAGCCGGGCCAGCATTTCTCCACGCACAAGCACCAGCATGTCGAGGAGAACTTCCTGACGATCGCCGGCGAGGTGCACATGTATGTCGACGGGGAACTGCATGTGCTGGGCGTCGGCGATTTCCTGCGCTGCGAGCCCGGCGAAGGCCATCACGTGGTCAATCGAGGCGATACGCCGTGGAAGGCGGTGTTCGTCAAGGCGCCCTACGACCCCAAGGACAGCGTGCCGATCGCCTGGTCGCCCGAGGAATAGCCGGGGCTCGGTCGCCGTATCCGCCGCGGGCGGCGGCGCCAGGAACTTTCAGGCGGATAAGCGGTTTCCTTCGGACCCATCCGCAAGAAGGAGAGGTTCCATGCCCCGTGGAGACAAATCCGCCTATACCGACAAGCAAAAGCGCAAGGCCGAGCATATCGAGGAGAGCTACGAGTCGCGTGGCGTTTCCGAGGACGAAGCGGAGCGCCGCGCCTGGGCGACCGTCAACAAGGAAAGCGGCGGCGGCAACAAGTCCGGCTCCGGACGTGGCCGTCCCGACACCCACGTCTCGTCCGAGAAGGGCGGGCGGAAAGGCGGCGCCGCCGCAGCATCCCGGTCGAAGGAAGACCGCTCGGCGTCCGCCAAGAAGGCCGCGGCCTCGCGATCAAAGGAAGAGCGGTCGGCTTCCGCCAAGAAGGCGGCGGCAACGCGCAAGCGCAACCGGGAACAGGCCGCCTGACGTCGGCGCCCCGACGACCGGACGGCACGGAAGAAGCCGAGCGGCAGCGAGACTCGCCTCGAGCCGGCAATTTTTGATTTTTAAGACAACCCTCGCCACCGCTCGGCCCGGCACGACTTCCGAAAGAAGTGACCAACTAACCGGCCAAGCCTGATCCGACATCCGTAAATCCGTCGAGTTTCTCGCCGATCGACGCCAAAGCCTCCTTCAACGTCATGCCGGTCGCCATGCGCCGCTTGTCGGGCATCAGATCGAGACCTTTTTCAATCGCCGCTCGCCACCGCGATCCTCTATTCCAAGCTTCCACGAAAACTTCGGCAAGTTCATCCTGACGACGCGTGATCTTCAGCGCCTCGATAAGGAGGCTCGCCTGATAAACGTCCTTTTCGCGTTTCGAAATACCGCTTGCATCGGACTGGCGGCGCGAGGCGACAATCAGTTTGTGGACAGCATAGCGCTCCGGCGACGGCACTGTCACCGGTACACCCGACCGATGCAGCATCACCGTGCGTATGGGCTCATGGATCAGGAAATCCAGAAATCGCAGCGGCTGCGCCGATGCCCCACCGAGAGACGGCATCGGGCTCGCATGGTCGTCATAGTCATCCGATCCTCGGTTCGGTGTCAGGAATTCGACCTTGTATCTCGCGGCGTTCTCGAACTGCGTGGCGCGTGCAGGGTCGGACCGATGGGGAATGGCCCGAAAAGTCGAATCAACGCCTTTGAGAAGGTCGAGTATGGGGGGAAGACTGTCTTCAACGGATGACGATATGGAATGATGTTGGGCGAAATCGGCGTCGCCCGTCTGCAGCGAGGCGCCGGGCAATCTAACGCCGAGATAACCGGCATAGGTCTGGAATGCGACCGTTCCGACGAGAACGCCCCGCAGGCGAAAGATGCCTGCATTGGCCATCGCTTCCACGACATCGCCCGTGAAGCGATCGGGAGCAACCAGCCCGGCTTGCCTTGTCAGGGTGGATACCAGCTTGCGTCGCCCCCGCAGGTCTTCCTTGATCTCCTTGAAGGCCGCAACCCTGCTGGCAATCTCGGAATCGTTGGCCGGGCCGACATATTTCCGCGTCTTGTTCGGCTGGGTTTGCTCAAAATACCAGTAATCCCGATCCTTCACGGGCACTCGGACGAAGTTGCCCGTCGTCGGGAAATCGATCTCGAACGACGCATCGAGACTCCGCTGCGCCAGTTCGGCAAACATCGTTCGATACACAAGGTCGATTGTTTTCATCGACATCGGCCGTTATAAGATTTCCGCATATTTCTTATAACGCCCTCTCCACCAGCAAACAAGTTGGGTTATAAGAAAATCGCAAAAATCTTATAACTCACGACCGAGACTGGCGCCTCATGCTCTCGCCTCTTCCATAAGCGGAGACCGCCCGGAAGATTGCCAGGGCCTGGGTGGAAGCGAGGACGACCTGAGCCACGCGACAAGACGCGACACGAGAGCCGCAGCGAGCATTGAACAGGATGTTGGCTGGAGCGGGTGAAGGGAACATCATCGTGTTCCCAACTCGTTGATTGATAACGAGTTTTCCGCACTCGGCGAACCGAGATGGACATAATTATGGACTGAAAACCACGCTTGGTCAACGCGCGCTCCGAGCAAGTCCAGTGCGAGCCATGGACAGCCAGCAGTAGCCAATGTACCCGAGCGCTCAACGTCACGAGGCCGGTTCATCTCCCTTTGGCAGGAACTCCTCGCGGGCGCGCTGCAGAAACCGCTTCATGGGCTCAGAGGGTTCGGCGCTGCGGCGCAGCAGGTAGGTAGACAGCATGGGCGGCGTGCCGGCCAAGGGGCGAACGGTTATGTCGGGGCGGTTCAGGGTCTGCACCTGCGAGGCAATGGCGAAACCTAGGCCATAACCGGCACCGACCAGAGTCAGCATCACGCCTAGGCTCGTCACCTGATCTACCAGCTTGAGCGGCTTGGACGCACCTTGAAGCACCGCCTGGATCTGGTGGTGGCAGCCCGATCCCGCGTCCGGATGGCACAGTACCAACGGAAACTTCAAGGCTTCATCCAATGGCACTTCCGCGTGCGCCAACAAGGGGTGGCGCACGGGCACGATCACCGACAGAGGATCGGTCCACACGGGCTCGGCGACAAGGCCTTCGCTCACCGCGTCCGACAGCGCAAAGCCGATGTCCAGCAGATCGTTGTGCAGGCCCTTGAGCTGCTGCGCGAAAGGCAGCTCGAAGACGCGAATCTCCAGTTCGGGCTCTTCCTCGCGGCTGCGCGCCAGCAAGGTGGCAATGTGGGGCTGCGCCAAGCTGTCGCAGATGGCGATGCGCAGATAACCCTGATAGCCCTGCGCCGCCGCCTTTGCGGCACTCACCGCCTGCTCCACGGTGGCCAGCACACGCCGGCACTCACCGAGGAACACTTGACCGGCCCAGGTCAGTCGCGTCTGGTGCGCGCTGCGGTCGAACAACTGCACGCCGAGCGTGGCTTCGAGATTGCGCATTGCGCGCGACACAGGCGATTGTTCTACGCCAAGGCGCTCGGCCGCTCGCGCGAAATGCAGTTCTTCCGCGACCGCAACGAAATAGCGCAGTAGTCTGAGTTCCAATGCGGCCTCCTGTTTGCCTCGTTCCTGGCCTGCGTCCACCTCATGCGGATTGCGCCTCGCTTTCTCCTTCGATGATTGGCAAGAGGTTCCGGCGTTGCATGCTTGCCTATTCGGATAGGCAGATCGCATCCGAAAATTACGGAGGTTGAGGCGGAACGCTACCTGGCCGAAGACCTGAGAACCTCAATCACCGCGACGCTGCACTACCGCCTGATCCACAGGTTCAGTTCAATCAATTCCCGGGTTGCAGCTCCACACGCACCTCGCGCGATTTGCCGGCCCGTTCCACTGACAAGACCACCACATCGCCGACCTTCCTGTCGTCTAGCCGCGCGAGCAGCTTGGCCACATCGTCCGTCGCCTTGCCATCAACATCGATGATGCGGTCGCCCGGCACGATGCCTTGCGGCGTGACTTCGACACCCGCGAGGCCGGCCTTGTGCGCTGCCGAACCAGGGGTAACACGCAACACGAACACGCCCTTGCTTCCGGTCAGTGCAAGCAGACGCTGATTGAGCTGTTCGTCCACCTCAATGCCCAGCGCCGGACGGATGTACTTACCGGTCTTGATGAGTTGCGGGACTACGCGCATGACGGTGTCCACCGGCACGGCGAAACCAATCCCGGCCGAGGCGCCGGAGGGGCTATAGATCGCCGTGTTGATGCCGATGAGCCTTCCTGCCGAATCGAGCAGCGGCCCACCGGAGTTGCCAGGGTTGATGGCGGCGTCGGTCTGGATCAGGTGATCGATGGCCGGGCCGCCCGCTTCTCCGGGTAACGAGCGGTCGAGCGCGGAGACGATGCCGGTGGTGAGCGTCCAGTCCAGGCCGAAGGGGTTGCCGATAGCGAACACCTTCTGACCCACCTTGAGGTCGGCACTGGTGCCGACCGGCACGGCCGGCGGGCGCTTGAAACCGACGCCAATCTTGAGCACGGCGATGTCGTGCGCTGGGCTCGTCCCCACCAGCGCGGCCTGGTAGTCGCGGCCATCGGCGAGTTTGACCGTGGCTTCAGAAGCACCCTGGATGACGTGGAAGTTGGTGACGACGTGGCCGGCATCGTCCCAGATAAAGCCCGAACCGGTGCCGCGCGGCATGGAAAAGACATTGCGAGTCCAGACGTCGCGCACCAGCTGCGCGGTGGTGATGTAGACCACCGAAGCGCGCGATTCTTCGAACAGTTCGATGGTGGCTTTCTCGTCCGCCGCCAGATCGCCACGCGCCGTCACGGTGCGATCTGCCGCCTCGCGCGGACTGAACCAGGCCTCGATGGCGGGCAGGAACTGCCACAGCAGCATGAGCGTGGCAATACAGGCGGTGATGAAGAGCCAGCGCCGGATGAAGGGGTCCGGTGCGGGGCGTGGGTACGGGTCGGGGTAGGCCATGAGAAGTCTCCTGTTGATAGGCAATCAGCGCCACAGCCCGCTCGGGTGCCAGCGCGGCGGGCGCGGCGTCACAGCGGATTCCGGCAAGAAATGGGGCGCGTGGAATGGCAACGCTGATGCTGGCCCAGGCGCCAACGTCAGCAGGCGTGCGATACGCTCTTGCGTTGCCGGATGCGTGCGCAAGCAGGAGGGCTCGGGATTGCCCCATCCCGGCCACAGCCAGGCACGCCAGGAGCGGCTGACCCGCTCGATTTTCGCCAGCGCGGACGCCAGCCCCTGCGGGTCGCCCGTCAGTTCCGCCGCGAGGCGGTCAGCGTCGAACTCACGCACGCGAGACAAGCCGAGCTGTGCGAGCAGGGCCAGCTGGGGCGATGCGGCCAATAACAATAGACCAGGCCAATAGACCTCCGCCGCGCCAACCAGCAGCGCGGGCAGGTTGAGCAGGATCGCGATTTGTCCCATGAGGGCCAGCAGGCTCGTGAGGCGACTGACGGAATCCGCCAGCCTCATGACGCGCAGATCCTCATTGGTGATGTGCGCGATCTCGTGCGCGAGCACACCCGCCAGCTCGCGTGGGCTCAGGCTGCGCAGCAGGCCATCGGTGAGGGCGATCGATGCCTCCTGCTTCGATCCGGTGGCGAAGGCGTTGACGACGGCACTGGGCACATAGTGCGGCACCGGCGTGGCGGGCAAACCGGCACGGGCGGGCAGCTCGCGCAACAGGGCCCACATCTCGTGGGCTTCTTGCGGGTGCAAGGCCCGTACGCGGTACAGGCGCAAGCTCAGCGCCGACGCGGCTACCGGTTCCAGCAGCAACGCACCTGCAACGGCAAACAGCGCGAGCCACAGGCCGCCTTCCCCAAACGGCAGTCTCCCTGCTGCGGCTGCGATCCCGACCAGGGTCAGGACCAACAGCCCGGTCTGCAGGCGGTTGAGCCAGCGGTGTTGCAACAGCGCCGTGCGCGGATCACTGGGATGATGACGGGTCATGCTCAGAGGTCTCGGCGGCGCGGTCGCCGCGCTTGCGCAGCAGCCAGTAGGTCGCACCCAGAGCCAGCGTGGCGCCTGCCAGCGCGGCTATCTTGCGGGGCTCGCCTCGGGGTCAAGGATCACGAACTTGCGCGCCAGCGCGATCAGACCGATGAGGATCACGGTCTTGACCTGGATGATGCTGTCCCGACGCAGCGCCACGCGCACAATGGAATGCTTGAACTCCATCGCGATCAAGAGCGTCATGATCATGCCGAACACACTCTGGAATACCTTGTGATCCAGGGGATTGAAGGCATCGAGGACCAGCAGCGTGAAGACGATGGCGATGAGCTGGAACAGCGACACCACGATGATGACGGCAATTACCGCCGACAGAACGAGGGCGACGACCTGCTCGAAGCGCTCGTATAAACTCATGATGGCCCATTGGTCACGGAAGACCTGAAATGGATTGCGGCCTGTTGACTTCATGCAGATGGACTCCCTGCGACATTGCCGCTGTCGAGACGGCGGCGCATCGCACTGATGTTTCGTTCGACGAGCTTGGCCGACATGCCAAGCGACGACATCACTTGTTCCGCCAGCCCAAGGCCTGCGGCAAAGGATTGCTGGTACACACGCACGTTGGGCATGGCGCGAAATGCATCGGCCGCGGTCGTACTTCTGCATGACACCCACAAGGTCAGCGCCGGACGGCGCTCGGCAATCGCCTGGGCGATGCGCAGCACTTGCTGGGCATGGGCGAACGTGAGCACCACCAGACGCGCTTGCGCCAACCCGGCAGCCAGCAGGGTATCGGGCCGACTCGCATCGCCATGGAACACCGGCACGCCGGCGGCACGCTCGGCCTCTACCTTCTGCTCGTCTGCTTCCAGCAGCAGATGCGCCACGCCGGCGTGGCGAAGAATCTCACTGACGGTCAGGCCAAGCTCGCCCGCGCCGCAGATGATGACGTGGTCTCGAAATCGCGCTGTCTGCGCGGTGATCTCAACTTCTTCAGCCTGGGGTGGCTGAATGACGCCGCCGGTGCGGCTCAAGAACCGGGCAAGTACATCGTGATGGCGGATCAGCAGCGGTGCCAAGGCCATGCTGAGCACCAGCGCGACCAGCATGGGTTGTACGACGGTCGCGGGAATCAGATGCTGCTGCAAGACCATGCCCAACAACAGCAGGGCGAACTCGCCGCCATGCCCCAACGCTATGCCCGTGCGCCAGGCATCGAGGGCGGACAGGCGCGTCGCCCGCAAGGCCAGGGTGTTGAGCCCGATCTTGACCGGTACCAGCACTGCCAGCCACGCGAACACCGCCAGTGGTGCCGAAAGAATCTGCGCTCCGTCCAACTGCAGGCCGATGGTCACGAAGAACACCCCCGACAACACATCGCGAAACGGTTTGAGGTGGCTTTCCATGTGGTGACGGAAGTCGCTCTCGCCCAGCACCATGCCGGCCAAAAACGCACCCAGGGCGGCGGATACGCCGACCGCGTGTGCAGCAGCGGCGGCAGCCACCACCACGCACAAGGAAACCAGCACGAAGGATTCTTCGTGGCCCTGCCGCGCCACCCAGCCCAGCAGGCCATGCAACAGACGACGGGAGGCGAGGGCCGCTGCCGCGAACAACATCAGCACGCCCAACACTTCGAGCAGCACGCTCTCGATCTTCGGCGACTCGCCGCGCGCCCAGATCGCCAGCAGGGCCAGCAGGGGCACGCTGGCCAGGTCCTGAAAGACCAGCACGCCGATGGCGCTGCGGCCGTGGCGGGTGGTGAGCTCGCCTTGGTCGGCCAGCTGTCGGCTGACCAGCGCCGTGGACGACATGGCCGCCGCAGTGCTGAGCAACGCAGCGCGCTGAACTGGCTGTCCCAGCCACATCAACATCAAGGTCAGTGGCGTGGCGACAGCGATCATCTGCAAGCTGCCGGCCGCCAATACGGTTTTACGGGAAAGCCAGAAGTGCCCGAGGGAGAACTCCAGCCCAACCATGAACAGCAGCAGGGCCACGCCCAGCTCGGACAGAAAATCAAGCGCTTCTCCCGGCGCGACTACACCGCTGACCGACGGGCCCAGCAAGGCGCCGACGGCGAGGTAACCCAGCAAGGCGGGTACTCTGAACGCCGCCGTCGCCACATCCGCGAGGCTGCATGCCGCCAGCAGGATCAGGGTGGCGCCGAGCAAGTCCTGCATCGGTCAGCGCCCCACCTGTGCAGATGCCCAGCGCACGATGTCCTGCGCGCCCAAGGCGCCAGCCTGACGCCCGATCTCCCGCCCACCCTGGAACAGGGCGAGCGTCGGAATGCTGCGGATGCCGAACTGCGCGGCCAGGTGGGGTTCTGCCTCGGTATTGACCTTGGCCAGCCTGACCCTGGGTTCGAGCTGGCGCGCCGCTTGCTGGAACTGCGGGGCCATCATCTTGCACGGCCCGCACCAAGGTGCCCAGAAATCGACCAACAGTGGCAGGTCGCTGCGCTCCACGTGGCGCGAGAACGTCGCCGTGGTCAACTCGATGGGCTCGCCCGTGAACAAGGGCTGCTGGCAGCGGCCGCAGTTGGGATGTTCCGATAGCTTCGCAGTCGGTACGCGGTTGATGGACTGGCAATGCGGGCAGACAAGGTGAAGATCATTCTTCATGGTTCGCCTCCTTGGACCACAGTGAGGCTGCCTCGCTTCGGGTCACAGACAATGCCGACCAATCAACGCCTTGGAGCCAATCGTTCCCGTTTTTGCTTACTCCGGCCTCTTCCAGATGAGCAGCGATGAATGCTTCGGCCTGCATGAGCCACCTTCGGACAGCATCTTCCTTACTAGGAATCAGCAGGATTTCAGAGACGCTGCTGGCATTCAGCCCGTCCACACGGATAAGCAGAAAAATGCGCCGCCACAAACGCGGCATGTCCTTCAGCAGGTCGAATGCAAAAGCGAACTCGCTCGACCGATCAATCAGCTCCTCCTGTTCCGCGATCGTTGCGACATCGGGATGCTGACTGCCAGCGAAGATATCGGCCAGCTTGAGTGTGTCATCGGGCTGATAAAATTCGAAGATTTCCTCTTCCACCATGGCCTCGGCGACGTCCTGGGCATCCGGTTCGACCGGCGCGTCCAGAGAAACGAATTCGCCAAATTGCCGGCTGCTTGCCACTTCGTTATCCAGGACGGCGAACAGATGCTTCAAAAGACCGGTGTAAGCCTCTTTTTCCCCCGGCACGGATTGCCATTCCACCTCAGCTCGGACAATCGCTTCATCCACCACGTCGCGCAGCGTCGGATAATCGCGCGGTAAATCGCCGACGGCCCGCAGATAAGCCAGCTCACGCCTTGCGACAGCCTCAAGTTTCGACAGTAGAGGCATTCGGGTCTCTTTGGCCTCATGGGCGGCTGACGCGGGTTTTGCAGCAATTCGCACCTTGAGCTCGCGCAAGCGCTCGCGTCGTGCTTTGCGCTTGATTTGATCCTGAGCATGCAGTCGGTCAAAATGCTTCTTGGCCTGACGGAACAACGACTGTGCGAGCATCTGCGCGAGGGGCGTCAGCTCGTCATGTGATGCAGTAACGCTGACAATCTTTTTGCCGGGCAGGTGCATATAGCCACTGGCCAGAAATTGCCGCTTGATCTTGTCGCGATCAAGGACGATTTGAAGTTGCGCTGAATCTTTAGTGTGTTTGTCGAGCAATGGCTTGAGGGCGTGCTCGATCACATTTCCCAAAGCTCTCTGCCAAGGTTCATGAAACTCTTTGTCGATAGCTCGATAGCTATATTGCATCTGCATGTATGACTCCTTCGATGTCATTTCTATGGAGGTATGAATCGAGGATGCTCATATCCATAGAATTTAGTTTGACCCGCTCTTATCCCTGGCGCGTTTTGCGAAGACGCCAACTCAAGAACAAAAGCGTGACACCATAGACTGCCGCATAGAAGCCCAACAGCCAGCCTGCGGCCAGGAATGACTCGACCGGACGGGAAAAAAATATCCACAAGACGATAGCGCCAAGGACAATCGAGAGCAGTCCACTGAAGGCAAGCCAGATTTCACCCTTGATTTCTTGACGCAGCCGAACGGCGGCGGATATCTCCAGCACACCGGTGAAAATCGCCCAGAACCCCACGCTAGCCCATAAAAAAGAAGCCATGACCATCGTGGCGACCCAAGGAGCAACCAGGACGACGACGCCGGTAAGTATGCCGACAATGCCGCTGAACAGCAGCCAGCCCCAGCGCTCTTTTTTCTGGATATGGCGCACCGCTGCAACCAAGTTGAAAGCGCCATTGACCAAGGAAAATGCGCCGAACACTAAGGTCATGGCCAACAGAGCCGATTGTGGCATCCAGAACGCAAGGGCTGCGAAAATCAATGCCAAGACACCGCGCAACGCAAAAATCCACCAATTTTCGGTCAATGAACACAGTGTTTTGGTGGGCTCATCCGCACTGGAATCGGTGATGGTGTCTGTATTCATGCTATATCTCCTAAAGATCTAATGGGGTGAAAAAGCAAACACTCCTGAGCCAAGAGAGGGGCGCGACGCGCCCCTCTTACGCCCTATCCAGCGGTTTCAGAACAACTTGGACAGCTTTGCCTTGATTTCATCGAGCCAGCCTTTTCCGCCGCCTCCCCCAGCCGTCTTTTGCTTGACTTTCTTGAGTTCAGCATACAGGGGCTCAAAGTCCTTCTTCTTTCCATAGCCCAGCAGTTCTGCCATTTCCAACTGCTGCCGCGCTTCGTTCAATAATGTCTCCAGGCGCTCATTGGACGCTTCGCTCCGCTGACCATCTTCTACCAAGGTCTCGGCGCGCTTCAGGAGCAGCCTGGCGCGCAGGGCGGGCAGCGGATGCACGCTGCGCGTCTCGACCAGCGTGCTGAGCGCTGCCTGCAGCGCGGCTTTGGCTTCTTCAATCTTGCCCTGATCGATCAGCGGCACGACTGACTTCACGGCTGCGGGATAGGACGCCAGAGGGATGTTGGTGACCGCGATCACGATTTCACTGGCCAGCAAAGCCAGCACGTGACGTGCCTGTTGCACCTCGCCATGTTTGAGGGCATCCAGCGCCTCGTCGGTCATCGCCTCAATGGTTTCCGTGTTGGCGAACAAGTCGTGCACGATGGTGCGCACATCAACGGGGGCCAGGGCGAGCGTGGGTTCGCGCGCAACGATCAGCTCCAGCTTTCCCGTCACTTCGGCCAGCGTTGCCAATGCGCGTGCAGCGTCCTTTCCGTCAAGTGCGGCCAGCGCTGATTTGGTCAGCGCCAAGGCCGAGACGGCCTCATCGAGGACTTGTTTACGTTTGTCTGCCGCCTGCGAGTCCGTTTCCTTCTGAACCTCAGGCTGTACCTCCGTGACGACTTCAGCCTTGGCCTCTGGACTGACAGGAAGGCTGCTTACCGCGGCCTGTTCGTTTATTTCTTTGTTCGTCGCATTGGGATTCGATGTTTGCTCATTCATGGTGATATGCCTCGTGTGAGTTAGTGAAAATAGGCGAATCTATTGGGGCTGACTGCGAACATCGCGAGACTGACCGACCGAACAGTCGGCCCCTTCATCACCTCAAAACAGCTTTTGGAGGCGCGTCTTCAACTCGTCGAACCATCCCTTGCCGCTTTTGCCACCAGCCGACTTTTGCTCAATGGACTTCACATGATCGAAGATGGGTTTGAAATCCGCCTTCTTGCCATAACCCAGGATCTGCGCCATCTCGATCTCCGTGCGCACGGACGACAGCAAGGTGCTGAGCTCCTCGTTCTGCTTGGCATCGCGCTTGTCGGTCTCGGCCAGCTTTTCAGCTTTTGCCATCGCGGCTTCAGCCCGTAGCACGGGCAGAGGAAAGGCGACCGAGGTCACCACCAGCGTGTTCAGTGCTCGGGCGAGTTCCGCCTTGGCGTCGTCGATCTTGCCGCTGTCGATGAGCCGTGCGGCCGACTTGATCGCTGCCGGGTACGTTGCCATCGGCAGGTTGTCGGTTTCGATCACGATTTCGCTGGCCAGATTGGCGACGATGGGCCGGGCCTTTTGCAGCTCGCCATCACCCAAGAACTCCCGAGACAACTTGACCGCCTTCTTCACCGATTCCACGTTGGCGTGGATATCGTGGGTGATGACGCGTACATCGACCGGCGCCAAAGCAAGTTTGGCGTCGCGTGCCAATACCAGTTCCAGCTTTCCGCTGGCCAGTTCCAGCGCAGCGAGCGCCTCCTTGGTCTTCTTTGCATCAAGGAGTGTCAAAGCCTCCTGGGTCTTGGTGAGCGCCGTGATGGCGTCCTGAGTGAGCTCAGCACGCTTTTTTTCGGCTTCCCGGGCGGCCTTGTCATCTACCTGTGGCTGCGCCGCCTTGGAAGCGGCAGAGGGTGCTGCAGCACCTGGGCTAGAACCTGCCGCCGATTGGGCCAGAGCCGGTCCGCTCAGTCCGACGACGACCGCCAGGGCTAGTGCGGAGAAGGTTGATTGGGGCTGTTTGATATTCATGATCTTGGGCTCCTAATTAAAGTTAGTTGACTGAGATTTCAATCTGTTTCGGTTTGGCTTGCTCGGCCTTGACAAGCCGCACTCCCAGCGCGCCGTCTTTCATCAGCCGTCACCTTGGTCGGATCAACGTTGTCAGGCAAGACAGAGCTGCGCACAAAGCGGCCATACGCACGTTCGATGCGGTGGAACTTCTTGCACTGCTTCTCTTTTTCCAGTTTGCGCTCGCCGCTGATGGTGAGCACGCCGTTTTCCGCGCTGACGCGCGCGGCATCCTTGGGGACCTCCGGCAGATCCAGCTTGAGGAGGAATGCGTTCTCATCCTCGCTGATGTCCACCATTGGTGCCCAGTCCGCCGTGGTCATGGCTTCGTTGCCGGTACGGGCGCCCTGTCGCTGGGGTATTCGTCCGAACATCGTCGCCAGGCCGTTTTGCAATTCATCCAGTTCCCGGAAGGGGTCCCACGGAGTCAATGCAGACATATCGGTTCTCCTTGAACAATGCCGGCGAATTGGATGACGCACCGAACAGAGCCGCCGGCTTACTCTGAATAGCGCCTACTACTTTTCGTTTCCATCAAGAACAAGTCCTTGGGTCAATTGAAGGATGTCGTTCTCGTCGAGCGTTTCCCGCGCCAGCAGTTCGCGCGCACAACGCTCCAGCACCGCGCGGTTGGTGTCGAGGATCCCGTAGGCGCGCTCGAACACGCCCATCACGATGTCGCGGATGGCCTGATCGATGCGCGCCTGGGTCGATTCGGCCACCCGGCAGCCGCCGTGGGCCAGTTCCGGTGTATCGAGAAAGCGTGGCCGCTGCGCCTCGAAGGCGATGTAGCCCAGTCCTTCGTCCATGCCAAAGCGGGTGATCATGTCGCGGGCAATGTCGGTGGCCCGTGCGAGGTCATCGGCAGCCCCGGTGGACAGCTCGCCGAACACGAGCTTCTCGGCCGCACGACCGCCCAGCAGCACGGCGATCTTGTGTTCCAGATCGGCGCGCGTCATCAGGAAGCGGTCTTCGGTGGGGCGTTGCAGCGTGTAGCCCAGCGCGCCGATGCCGCGCGGGATGATTGAGATCTTGTGCACGGGGTCGGTGCCGGGCAGCGCCAGCGCCACCAGCGCATGGCCCATCTCGTGATAGGCCACGGTTTCCCGCTCCTTGGGATTGAGTACTCGGTTCTTCTTCTCCAGGCCCGCCACGATGCGCTCGATGGCGGCGGTGAAGTCCTGCAACTCCACGGCGGACGCTTTGCGCCGGGTCGCGGCCAGCGCGGCCTCGTTGACCAGGTTCGCGAGGTCTGCACCCGAAAAGCCCGTGGTCAGCGCAGCCACCTGTTCGAGATCGATATCCTGGGCCAGCGTCACCTTCTTGACATGAACCTTCAGGATGTCCAGCCGTCCCTTCTTGTCGGGCCGGTCCACCAGCACCTGACGGTCGAAGCGACCGGCGCGCAGCAGCGCCTGGTCGAGGATTTCGGGGCGGTTGGTGGCGGCGAGGATGATCAGCCCGACCGAGCTGTCGAAGCCGTCCATCTCCGTGAGCAGCTGGTTGAGGGTCTGCTCGCGCTCGTCGTGGCCGCCGATGGGGCCGCCGACGCCGCGCGCGCGGCCCAGCGCATCGAGCTCGTCGATGAAGATGATGGCCGGCGCCTGCCCGCGGGCCTGCTCGAACAGGTCGCGCACGCGCGCTGCACCCACGCCGACGAACATCTCGACAAACTCTGATCCGGAGATGGAGAAGAAGGGCACCGCCGCCTCGCCGGCAACAGCCTTGGCCAGCAATGTCTTGCCGGTGCCCGGTGGGCCGACCAGCAACACGCCCTTGGGAATGCGCGCCCCGAGCCGTCCATACTCCTGCGGATTCTTGAGGAAATCGACGATCTCAACCAACTCCGCCTTGGCCTCATCGACACCCGCGACATCGGCAAAGGTGACGCCGGTGTTCTTCTCCATGAACACCTTGGCGCGGCTCTTGCCGATGCTCAGGAAGCCGCCCATGCCCTGCTTCTCGGCGAAGCGGCGGAACAGGAAGAACCAGACGCCGAAGAAGGCCACCGCCGGCAGAATCCAGGAGAGCACATCACGTAGCCAGGTGCTTTCCACCACCCGCGCGTAAGGCACGTCGTACTTGGACAGCCGCTCGGCCAGGTCGGGTTCGACGCGAGTGGCCACGATGGTGGTCTTGCCCCGGCTGTCCGGCGATTTCAGGCGCCCGGTGACCGTGCGGTCCGACACCAGCACTTCGGCGACGCGCCCCTCGGCCAGCGCCTTCTCGAATTCGCTGTAGGGCACGGGCTCGACGGTCTTGGCCGCCTGCCAGTAGTTCTGCAGCGTCAGCAGCAACAGGCCGGCGACGATCCAGTAGCCAATGTTCCATTGATCTTTCTTTTCCATGGGCAATGTTCCTCGCAAGTCGTGCCGCTAGAGAATGGGGGTGAACAGACGGGCCACCCCGTCGCGCAAGCGGATGGCCAGCGGGCGGGCGCGCAACGCCATGGCCGATATCTCGTTCGATGCATCACGGGCGGCATCAAAAAGGGATTCCAGCCGCGTAGACAGCGCGGTGTCGTACACCTCCACATTGAACTCGAAGTTGAGGCGCAGGCTGCGCGCATCCCAATTGGCCGAACCCAGGCAGCACCACTGGCCGTCTATCAGCATCAGCTTGCTGTGGTCGAACGGGCCCGGCCGTTCGAAGATGCGCATACCGTGCTCCAGCACCTGCCAGTAGTGGGCGCGTGCGGCCCATTGCACCGTGGGATGGTCGCCGTTTGCGGGCGTCAGCACGTCGATACGCACGCCGCGCAACGCGGCCGTGCTTAGCGCCGCGATCATCGGCTGATCGGGCACGAAGTAAGGTGTCCAGATGCGCACCGAATGCTTCGCCGCGCTCAAAGCGCCCATGAAGGTCCAGCGCAGCCGGTCCAGGGCCTCATCGGGACCGGCCTCGATGCCGCGCGCCCAAGAGGTTCCTTGCTCATCAGCCGTTGCGGGCGGTTCGCCCCAGAGACCCTCGTTGAGCCGCTCGCCCGTGGTATCGCACCAATCGTCGGTGAAGCACCGCATCAGATGCGCAACCACCGGCCCGCGCAGACGAAAGTGCAAATCGTGACAGGCCCGGCCCGGCGCATCGGGCCGCCAATACGGGCTGAAGATGTTCATGCCGCCGGTGAAACCCGTCTCGCCATCGATCACCAGCAGCTTGCGGTGATTGCGCAGATGCGCGGCATGCAGGCGCGCGGGAATCAACGTCGGGTTGAACGTCGCCGCCGGAACGCCGGCGCGCTGCAAGGCGCGGTAGGCGCTGCGGGGCGTCCAGCGGGCATACACGTCGTCGATCAGCACCCGCACTTGCACGCCGCGCTCATGAGCCCGGCGCAGCGCATCGACGAACTGCGCCCCGATGCCTTGGCTGTCGAAGATGTACGAGGCCAAGGCGACGCTGTACCGCGCCGATTCGATGGCGGCGAGCATGGCCGGGTAGGCCTGCTCGCCATCGACAAGCGGCTCGATGCGGTTGCCGCTGGTCAGCGACTGGCCGGTGGCGCGTCCCACCAGGTGGGCCAGACCGGCAAGCGGCGGCGATACAGCCTCGGGCATCGTGGGCGAGAGGTCCTGCCGAACAGCAGGATCTGCCCCCGGGAAGAGCCGCCGCGCCCGCCGCTGGTAACGGTTGATGCCGAACAGCCCATACAGCAGCGAACCGCCCAGCGGCAACAAGGCGATCAGCAGTACCCACAGCGTGGCCGATCGAGGGTCACGCTTGTAGATGACCGCGTGCCCCGCTGTGGGGATAGCGACCGCCAGCGACACGAGGGTGGCTGCCCATGTCAGCCCGTTGGGGTCGGACACGACAGCCTCCCCATGACTCAAGATTCGCCGCCCGCTGACTTCTTCTTGCGCGCAGGCTTGCTCGCGTCGCTCGGCGGCGTCTCGGCCGCGTTCGCGGCATCGGGCTTCTCAGGCTCGGCCGGCTTCGCGGGTGGCTCCTGGCGCTCGAAGACCACCCGTTCGGCCTTGTCGTCCCAGCGGGCGCTGGCGTGATCGGCCTTGCCGATACCGCCACCCAGCATCTCGCGCGCCAGTGCCGTCTCCAGCTCGCTGCGGATCAGCCGCTTGAGCTCACGCGCGCCGAACTCGGGCTTGTAGCCTTCCTCCGCGAAGTGATCGATCAAGGTCTGATCGAAGGTCAGCGTCACGCCCTGGCTGGCGGCGTTGCGGGCCACACGATCGAGCTGCAGGCCGACGATATGGCGGATCTCCTCCTTGCCCAGCGCATGGAAGACGATGATCTCGTCGATGCGGTTGAGGAACTCGGGGCGGAAGTGTCCGCGCAGCACGTCCATCACCTCGCCCTTGGTCTTCTCGTATTCCTCGCCGGCGGCGCCACGGGCCTTCAGCCGACGCTGGATGATGTCCGAGCCCAAGTTCGAGGTGGCGATGATGATGGTATTGGTGAAATCCACCACCCGGCCCTTGCCGTCGGTGAGCCGCCCGTCGTCGAACACCTGCAGCAGGATGTTGTAGACGTCGGGGTGAGCCTTCTCGATCTCGTCCAGCAGCAACACGCTGTAGGGTTTGCGCCGCACCTTCTCGGTGAGCTGGCCACCCTCGTCGTAGCCGACGTAACCCGGAGGCGCCCCCACCAGGCGTGCCACGGTATGGCGTTCCCCGTACTCGGACATGTCGATGCGCAGCAGAGCACCTTCATCGCCATAGATGGACTCGGCCAGCGCCTTGGCGAGCTCGGTCTTGCCCACACCCGTCGGCCCGAGGAACAGGAAGGTGGCCACTGGCTTGCCGCCTTCGCGCAGGCCCGCGCGCGCCAGACGCACGGCATCGGCCACCGCGCGCACCGCTTCGTCCTGGCCCACCAGGCGCTCGTGCAGCCGCTGCTCCAGATGCAGCAGCTTCTCGCGTTCTTCCACCGTCAGCTCGTTGACCGGAATGCCGGTCAGGCGCGAGACGATCTGCGCGACATGCTCGGCTTTGACTTCGGCGCTACCCGAGGCGCGCTCGCGTTCCCATTCCTCGACAAGCTTCTTGAGTTCGGCCTCTTTGGTCTCGATGTGCTTGCCCAGCTCGGCGGCCTTGTCGTACTGCTTGCGCGAGGCCACATAGTCCTGCTCACGCCGCAGCTGGTGCAGTTCGGACTCCAGCTCTTGTACGGCCACTGGGCGGGCCGTGGCCGACAGCTTCACACGTGCGGCCGCCTGGTCGAGCAGGTCAATTGCCTTGTCGGGCAGAAAGCGGGCGGTGATGTAGCGGTCGGACAACTCGGCGGCGGCGATGATCGCGTCCTCTGTGATACTGACCTTGTGGTGCGCCTCGAACGTGTCGCGCAGGCCGCGCAGGATCATCATGGTCTGCGCTACCGTCGGCTCGGGCACCATCACCGGCTGGAAGCGACGCTCCAGCGCGGCGTCCTTCTCGATGTACTTCTGATACTCGTTGAGCGTGGTGGCGCCGATCAGGTTCAGCTCGCCGCGCGCCATCATCGGCTTGAACACGTTGGCCACGTCCAGCCCGCCTTCGCCGCCACCCTGGCCGGCACCGACGATGGTGTGCACCTCGTCGATGAAGAGAATCAGCTCACCCTGGTGCTCGGTCACTTCCTTGAGCACCTTCTGCACGCGCTCCTCGAACTCGCCGCGGTACTTGGCGCCTGCCACCATGGCGTTGATGTTGAGTTCGACCAGACGCTTGTCGCGCAGCGTCTCGGGCACTTCGCCGGCGACCATGCGCTGCGCCAGCCCTTCGACGATGGCGGTCTTGCCGACGCCGGGCTCGCCGATCAGCACCGGGTTGTTCTTCTTGCGCCGGGCCAGCACTTCGATGGTCGTCTCGATCTCCTGCGCGCGGCCGATGACCGGATCGAGCTTGCCCTCGCGCGCCATCTTGGTGAGGTCGCGCGAATACTTGTCGAGTTCCGGCGTGTTGGTCGGCGTCTCGGCGCGGCCATCCTCGGCCCCTTTGCCGACCACCTTGCTTACCTGCTGGCGCAGCGCTTGCGGCGTGAGGCCGTAACGGCGCAGCAGGTTGGCCGCCAAACCTTCGCCTTCCTCGGCGAGCCCGATCAGGAAATGCTCCGGCCCGACATAAGAGTGGCCGAGTTCGTTGGAGGCCACGAAAGCACGGCTGAGCGCGTCCTTGACCCGGGGCGACACGCCGATCTCGCCCTCGAACGGCTTATCGCCGCGCTTGGCTTCGGATTCGATCTGGCGCTTGAGGTCATCGACCTTGATCTTGAACTGCCCCAGGATGGTCTTGACCACGTCGCTGTCGGATAGCGCCAGCAGCAGGTGTTCGGTATCGACTTCGGCGCGCCCGAACTCTGCAGCGTGTCGGGCGGCCTCCTGCAATAGGGCCTCGGACTGTTCGCTGATACGGCTGGCGAGCCCACTGCCGCGACGGCGCGCGGTGCCCGTACCGGCCGGGGCGGGTTCGCCGAACGAGGCATCGACGACCTCGTCGGTATCGGCCGCCATGGACGGTGCGTCGTCACCGATGCGGAAGAAGTCGCTGCCAAGGAAGTCTTCGAACAGCCCGCTGCGCGAGCCGAACAAGGCTTCCAGCGGTGAGACGGTGCGCTTTTGCTGGCGCACCAGTTGGCGATAGTGATCGTCACACAACAGCATGGTGCTGTGGCGACCATTGAGATTGGCTTCCACCCGCACCGTGGCGGGCTGGCCGCAGACTTGGCATTGTTTTCTGGCCATGCTGATGCTCCTGTAAAGATTGATCTGACGAGGCACCGCCGATCACGGTGCCTCATCTCTTTGTGGTTTTTGAGAAAAACGCGCTGCCCCGCGTCAGCCGTTGATCGGGATCGAGCGCCCCTGCTTGGGCGTACTGGCCTCGCGCTTTTCCATCGTGATCGTGAGCACGCCGTTCTTGAAAGCGGCCTTGATCGTGTCCTGGTTGGCATCGGCCGGCAGATTCAGAGCGCGCTGAAAGCTGCCGTAGGAGCGCTCCACCCGGTGGAAACCACCGTCTTTGCTTTCCTGCTCCTGACGCTTTTCACCGCGCACCAGCAGCACGTCGTTGTCGAGCGTGATCTGGATGTCTTTTTCCTCGATGCCGGGTACTTCCAGGGCGATCTTGTACTGCTTGTCGGTCTCCTGGATGTCCAGCGCCGGCTTCAGCATGCCCGGCCAGTCCGACGGCCAGCGTGGCATGGCCAGCGTCGGGAAACCGAAGCCTCGAAACGCGTCGTCGAACAGGCGGTCGATCTCGCGATGCAATTGCAGGATGGGACTGACGGGCCCACCCGCCACCGGCAGGTCATTGCGCTGCACCGGCAGCGAGGCAGTGCTCTGTTGTTCTTCCTGCTCCTTTTTGAACCAGTTCCAGGGAGCCAATTTCTTGAAATCAATGTCCATGTCATACCTCCAGAAATCAATTGAAGACTCACTCAATCCGCTTGCCTGCGGCTATGGATAGCGCGCCCAGGCAACACGGGATGTTTCGCTGACTTCGGCTGCTCATCTGTGCGTATCACCTCCTTCTTTCTGCCTGCTTGGATCTGATCATTGATCCATTGATCGATTTCACTTTGACGAAACCGCCACGTCCCGCCGACCTTGAAGGCCGGAATTTCCCCGTGCGCGGCGAGCCGGTAAAGCGTCCGCTTGCCGACCTTTAAGTAGGTAGCCAACTCGTCGAGTGTGAAGATCGCCTGCTGGCGCGCTGTCATACCACCCCCACATGTTCCGTCGTCACGCGGCCTCGCTCGAGGAAGTTCTTGCAAGACTTTGCAAGATAGTGCGCCTAAAATGCCGAAAGTCAAGAGTCAACATCCAGCGATCTGCTGGCCGATCGATGTGAATCAATCGTAAGCAGCGAGGAAACAAATGTTGGCTGCCGCCGCGATGGTGCTCCCCAAGTCGTCAATCTGTAGCCATGTGAAGGGGAAGTCCATGAACGAGATTGCCCGAGTCGGGGTGGATCTGGCCAAGCGGGTTATCTAGGTGCATGCGGTGGATGCGCGCGTGGTGGTTGCCAAGGCGCTGGCCGCTGACAAGTTTGCGGCCTGGTGCGTGGAGCTGCCTCCCGGCTGCCTGGTGGCCCTGGAGGCCTGCGGCGGTGCGCATCACTGGGCACGCAAGCTGCGCGGCTATGGGCTGGATGCGCGGCTGATTGCAGGCCACTTCGTCACGCGCTACCGCATGGCCGGCAAGGGACGCAAGAACGGTGCGGCCGATGCCGCAGCGATCTGCGAGGCGGCAACCCGCCCGCACATGCGCTTCGTGCCGGTGAAGCCGCCGGCGCAGACGCTGCTGACCACCCATCAGCTGCGCAAACCTCCCGATTCACTCACGCAGCTGATTCCTGCTTGCCTAGGGACGACCGTGTAAGCGGCAGATGGTCGGAGTCCTTTGCGACCAGCACCTACGTGAGCAGCCCGGAGGTGGGGATGCCCTTGGCGATGATCTCCGCCGGGACTGGCGCCTGGGTCAGCGTTCGGCACCTGTGCGCAGGTCCACTTGCCGCGGATGTGGCACTCTACCGTGAATACGCCCGGTGTGTTGTCCAGCTTCTCGCTGATGCGCTTGAGCGCACAGCCGCACGCGCAGCGAGTGTTCTCGGGCTCGTGGTGGCAGTCCACGCGCGGCAGGTCCGCCGGCAAGGCGGTGCGCTTAGGCATCGCGCCAGGCGTAGCCGGCGGCTTCTTCTTGCCCAGCAGTTCCTGGAGCTGCGCCTCAGCCGCGGCAAGGTCGGCGTCCAGAGCCTCGTCGAACAGCGCGCGTTGTTCGGCATCGAGCTGCTCGCTCTTCTTGCCGAACTTCAGGCGTCGCAGCTGGGCGATCTCGAACGAGAGCTTCGCCGTAGGCGCTGACATGGGCGAAAAGCATCCGAGCATCACCCCCCAGGATGGCTCTCATCTCGATACAGAGGTGAATCCTCCGCACTATTCGGCTCCCTACGATGATATGGACTGATCACATCGGTAGGGAGAAAGCATGAACTTACGCCATCTTCGCTGCTTCATCGCCGTAGCCGAGGAACTGCACTTCGGCCGGGCTGCTCGACGGCTGCACATCGAACAGTCTCCACTGTCGCGCACGATCCGCCAGATGGAGGCGGATTTAGGGGTGCCGCTGCTCAACCGCTTGCCACGCAGTGTTCGTCTCACACCGGCGGGACAGGTCTTCCTCGAAGAAGCCCGGCGCGTACTGCTGGCCTTCGAGCAAGCGCAGACCAAGGCACGCGCCGCAGCGAACCAGCGGAACACGCTGCGCATCGCACTATCTGGTGACATGGGGCAGGCCCGCTTGTCGGCGTTGCTTGCGCTTTGCCGCGAGGAGGCACCACAGGTCGGCATTCGGATATTTGAAACGCCACTGGCGCAGTTGGTGACTGGACTGCGCAACGACTTGTATGACGCAGGTTTTGCATTGGCTGGTGAAATGGACGCCGGCATCGTCGCCATGCCGGTGTGGCGAGACCCGCTGGTGGTGGCTTTGCCCGCCAGGCATCCGCTGCTGGCTTTCAAGGAAGTGCCGCTGGAGGAAGTGGCGAGCTATCCGCTGGTGCTGTGCGATCCCCAGGTCTGCGAAGGTTGCAGCCGGCAGCGCGAACGGCTGCTCCGCACGGTGGATGCGCAGCCGACGGTAGCCGAGTACGTCAAGACCCATTCCCTGATGCTGGCCCTCGTGGCCGCCGGCTACGGCGTGGGCTTTTCGAGCGCGGCGCATCTGGCGGGTTGCCATCAGGCCGATGTCGTCGTGCGGCCGCTGGCCGACGAGACCGCTTCGCTGACGACCTATCTACTGCGACCCGAAGGCGAAATCATGGAGCCGCTGCGGCAGTTCATCGACCGCGTGGAGCGTGTCGGACGCCCGCAAGGCACCGATCAACGCCCGATGTGACGCGGGGATTTTGGACGGTACGATTCCCTTTCGGTCTGGACCTTGACCCGCATTGCATCGGCGGCCGACCTTTTGCGTCACGGGCATGGATGGCGAATCGGGCCTATCCACCCGGCATCAAGCAAGGCACCTTCAAGCTGTCGAGGTCACAGCAGTGACGCAGAACGCATGAGCCCTTGCTGGATGCAAACCGGCTCAGCCGGAAGTCGCATTGGCGCTTTACCCCGCCCGTATTCCTACGAAAACTTTGCCCTGGTTTTCCGGTAAAGCGCAGCATCCCTTCCTGATCGAACTTGGATGCGCGGCTTTTCAGACCGTTGCGCCGGTAACAAGATTTTTCGCAGGTGCATTATGGTTGAGGTGTAGCGGGCACCGCAAGAAGGTTTGCCCCCTGCGTAACGCTCGGCGACATCGCCGCACCCAACGTCCACCACGATGCCGACCGGCTCGCGCTTCATCGGGTTCTTTGGGCAATCGCTGCGCCCATGTGGGCCGCGCGCGCTTGCCATGTGTCGATCCGACGATGGGAAGAGCGCGATATGCCGAAATCGAGCAGCCACGCCTTTGGCGCAAAGACGTACTACCGACCGATCGAGGCGGCCGTCCGCTGGTGCGGTCTCCTGCGCTTCGAGCAGCGTATTCTGGAAGCGCTGGAGCAGCGTGCCATGCCGGAGCCCGGCGAATTCCCGCGCTGGCCGCTGCTGCGCCTGTATGCCGAGCGCATCTTCGACGCGCTGACGCATGGCGAATTGCCCGGTGGCAAGGCCGGCATCGTGCTGGACTCGCAGCGGCCGGCGCTCGACGACCCCGAGCTGACCGTGCGCCACGTGGACTTGAAAGCGTGGATGTCGCAGTTCTACCCCGGCGATCGGCCGGGGTTTTTGTTTGACGGCATCGAACGCGCGGTGCATCCGGCGGTGAGCGTGGACACGCTCAACATTCTGCTGGCCGATCGCGAAGCAGCGAAGTCGCAACTTGCCGAACTTGCCCTGGTGCATGAAACGCTGCGCACCGCGCACGAAGCACTGGCGAAGGAACATGCCACGCGCGCGGCCAACGACGAACAGGCGCGCGAGCCTGGCCTGCGCAGCGAGACGACTTACCTCAACATCATCGGCGGACTGCTGACGCTGCTGCTGGGCAATTCGCCGTCAGGCGCGGCCTATTCGTCGTTCCGCAGCATGGATGCCGTGGTCAGCGCGCTGATCGCACACCATGAGGGGCGGCCGGGTCTCAGCGAGCGGACGCTGTGGAGCAAGCTCGCGCAGGCGCGGCGCCACCTGGAGGCGTCGCGCTGACGACGCGGCCAGCATGATGCCGATGCGGCGCACTGCAATTGCAGTCGCTGCTTCTGCAATTGCAGTGATTTCGGCGACCGCGGTGTATTGAATACGAGGCACTTTCCGAACAGCGCCAGTGAGCGTCAAGGAGTGTCTCTCATGTCTTCGCAGACCACCGCGCCGGCAGTGCCGGCCGAGCACCGCATCCTGCGTCGCGCCGAAGTCGAGGCCAAAACCGGCTTCAAGCGCGCGCATATCTACAGCCTGATGAAAGAAGGCAAGTTCCCCAAGGCGCTGCGCTTGGGCGTGCGCGCCGTGGGCTGGGACTCGGCGGAGGTCGAGCAATGGATCGCCGATCGCCTCGATGAGCGCGCCTGACGCTTTTCCTCGGTACATGCCATTCAACCGGGAGAGGCCCATGCAGGTGGTGTCCATCATTTCGACCAAGGGCGGCGTCGGCAAGACCACGACGGCGGCCAACCTGGGCGGCTTCGCAGCCGACACCGGGCTGCGCGTGCTGCTGCTGGACCTGGACGTGCAGCCCACGCTGTCGAGCTACTTCACGCTGGCCGAGCGCGCGCCGGCCGGGATCTACGAGATGCTGGCCTACAACGAGCAGCGCGCCGAGCAACTGGTGTCGCGCACCGCGATCGAGCGGCTTGACCTGGTGCTCTCGAACGACGACCGCGGCGAGCTGAACACGCTGCTGCTGCACGCGCCCGATGGCAGATTGCGGCTGCGCCACCTGCTGCCCACGCTGGCGCCGCACTACGACCTGCTGCTGATCGACACCCAGGGCGCGCGCAGCGTGCTGCTGGAGATGGCGGTGCTGGCCTCGAACTTGGCGCTTTCGCCGGTGACGCCGGAAATCCTCGCGGCGCGCGAGCTGCGGCGCGGCACGCTGCAACTCATCGAGGACATCGCGCCGTACCGCCACCTCGGCATCGAGCCGCCGCCGCTGCACCTGCTCATCAACCGCGTGCATCCGGTGTCGTCGAATGCGCGGCTGATCCAGCAGGCGCTGCGTCAGGTATTCCAGGAGCAGCCTGGCGTGCGCGTGCTGGACACCGACGTGCCGGCGATTGAAGCCTATCCGCGCGCCGCGACGCGCGGACTGCCGGTGCATCGGGTGGAATACCGCCAGCCGGCGGGCCGCACGGCACCTGCCGCATTGGAGACCATGCGCGCGCTGGCCGGCGAGCTGTTCCCGGCGTGGCAGGAGCGCTTTGCGCTCGTCACCGGCCGAGGCGACGCGGGAGGGGCCGGCCATGGCCAGCGCACATGACCTGGCCCGCGGCCACAAGCGGCTGCGAGGGCTGATCGAGTTCGCCCTGGGAGAAGGTTGGAAGGTGGTGCGCACCCGCGGCGGGCACCTGCTGTTCACGAAGCAAGGCTGCGCGCCGATCTACACCAGCTCGACGGCGAGCGACCACCGCGCCGAGCGCAACGCCCGTGCGCAGCTTCGCCGCGCCGACCGACAGGCGGCCCAGGGTGTTGCAGCATCTCAGGAGAATGGCCGTGGCTGACCTGACGCCGCAGGACATGGCCGCCAATCTGCTGGCCTCGGGCTTCGAGCGCAACGGCCCTTCGGTCGCGGCCCTGAGCGACCCCATCGCCGACACGCCGATGGTGGTGACGCTGGACCAGTTGCGCCCCTACGACCACGACCCGCGCGTGACGCGCAACCCGGCCTACGAGGACATCAAGGCCTCGATCCGCGAACGCGGGCTCGATGCGCCGCCCGCGATCACGCGCCGGCCCGGCGAACCGCACTACATCATCCGCAACGGCGGCAACACGCGCCTGGCGATCCTGCGCGAGCTGTGGAGCGAGACGAAAGACGAACGGTTCTTCCGCATCCCCTGCCTGTTCCGCCCGTGGCCGCAGCGCGGCGAAGTGGTGATGCTGACCGGGCACCTGGCCGAGAACGAGTTGCGCGGCGGGCTCAGCTTCATCGAGCGGGCCTTGGGCGTGGAGAAGGCGCGCGAGTTCTACGAGCAGGAAATGGGGCGGGACAGCGGCCAGCCGCTGTCGCAGAGCGAGCTGGCGCGGCGGCTTACGGCCGATGGCTTCCCGCTGCCGCAGTCGCACATCAGCCGCATGCAGGACGCCGTGCACTACCTGCTCCCGGCGATCCCCACGCTGCTGTACGGCGGGCTCGGCCGGCATCAGGTGGAACGGCTCGCGGTGCTGCGCAAGGCCTGCGAACGCACCTGGGAGCGGCATGCCCTGAGGCGCAACCTGTCGATGGACTTCGCTACGCTGTTCCAGGACCTGCTGGCGCAGTTCGACACGCAGCCCGACAACTTCTCACCGCAGCGGGTGCAGGACGAGCTGGTCGGCCAGATGGCCGAGCTGCTGGAAGCGGACTACGACACGCTGAGCCTGGAAATCGACGACAGCGAGAGCCGGCAGCGCGCATTGACCAGCGATCCTGCGCCGCTGCAGGCGGCAAGACCTGCGGTGCCGGCCGGGCCACCGCGACCACCGTCACCGCCTTCGCTGCCGCCCGGCCCCTCGGTGCAGTCGTCGGAGCCTGGCCCTGGCCAGGCTGCGCAGGCCGGTTCCACGCCGGCCGCCAGCGACAAGGGCATGCAGCAGGATGACGAACGCCTGCAGGGTCACATCGTGTCCCCGGCCCCGACCACCGAACGCCTGCAATCCATCCAGCGCATGGTGGCCGATCAGATGGGCGACAAGCTGCCCGACTTCGAGGCCGACGCGCTGCGCGCGATCCCTGTGCAGGCGGGCGGGCTCTACCCCATCTCGGATGTCTGGTACATCGAGCCCGGCCTGGATGTGCCGGATCGGCTGCGGGTGCACATCGCACAGTTCGCGCGCGAGATCGCCGAGGAAGCCGACGTGGCCGGGCAGGTCGAACCCAGCGAAGGCGGCATGGGCTTCGTCTGCGTGGCGCCCCCGGCGGTGCGCGCATTGCCTCCGTTCGCGTGTGCGGTGCTGACCTTGCTGCATGCGCTGTGCGCCGCGCCCCGACCCGCCCCCGGCTTCGATGGCGCCCGGCTGGCCGACGACCTTGCGGCCTTGCTGCATGGCGGCGGCGCATATCCGCGCCTGAGCGATGCCGGGCTGGTAAAGCTGTTCCGGCTGCTGCGCATGGCGCGCCGGCTGCTGGATCTGGAGACCGGCGCGGCCTTCAGCAACCCCGGCCACGGCGCCTGAGCAGAGGCCATCATGTCGGCACCGCATCCGCTCAACCAGGCCGTCATCGCACAGGCGCTGCACGACCTGCGCAATGGGCAACTGCGGCGCTGCAAGGCGATGGGCTTCGGCGAGGAGGAGCTGGACGCGCTCAAGCACCCCGAACTCGTGAGCATGCTGGTGAACGCCACGGTGTCGTGGTGTTCGGTGTCGGTGAACCGCGATGTGCTGAAGCGGCTGCTGAGCCAAGTGCACGACGTGGAGCGAGAGATCGCGACGGTCGACCGCATGCTGCGCCTGGGCGCCAGCACGGAGATGGTCAGCCGCTTCTACGGGCTTACGCACCAGGAGGTGGCCCTGCGCCGCGACATCCTCGGCCTGCCCAAGCGCAAGGGGCGGCATCCGGTGCTGGACGAGGCGCAGGACACGGCGCTGTGGAAGCAGTGGAAGGCCGGCGTCATGGAGCGCGGCATCGCGCTGGACGATGAGGTGGCGATGCTGACGCTGACCATGGACCTGGCCGAGACCTTGAACCTGCCGATGTCGGTGATCTGGTCGGCGATACGCAACTGGATCGACCAGGGGCTGGTGTAGGCCATGGCGACCGGCGGCGCACCCCGGCGCGATGGCCCCGTGGCGCTGTCGGCACTGTTCGACGACGCGCTGCGGGAACTGGTGCCACGGGCACCACCGACACCGCCAGCCCCGCGCGGCGCTGCTGCTGCATTGCCGGCCGCGCCGGTCAGCGACGGCTTCCTCTACAGCGGCAACCGGCACGAGAGCGTGCCGCGTGCGCTGTTCCTCGACCGGCGCCTGACGCCGCTGGAGCGCAACGCCTGGCAGGTGCTCCGCCTGCAGCTCCAGAGCGACGGCGTGACGGCGTTCCCGACCTACGACCAGCTTCGCCCCTACCTCGCCTCGATGCCCTGCGCGGCGCAGGCCTCGCACGAGACCGTGGCGCGCGCCTTGACGCTGCTGCGGCTGACGCGCTGGCTGAGCCTGGTGCGACGGCGCCGCGACCCGAAGACCGGGCGCATCCTGAGCAACCTCTACGTGCTGCACGACGAACCGCTGACACCCTTCGAGGCGATGCAGCTCGACCCCGACTACCTCGGCCTGGTCAGCCAGGCGCTGACCCATGCGGCGAAGGCGGTGCAGATCGTCGGCATGAACACCCTGCGCGAGATCGCCGAAGACCCGATGCTCAACGGCCGCACGCTGCCCACGCGGCTGCAGGTGCTGGCACAGCGCATGGCGCGCAACGAATGGGCGGACGCGAGTTATCCACAAGCGCCTGTGGATCACGAATCCGAAGAAGGCCAGGACGGCCTGCTTCGGAATCTCGAAGGCCCGTCTTCGGAATCCGAAGCAGGGCTGAAATCCGCGCCAGACGGCTCACTTCGGAATCCGAAGGAGGACCGTACTGTACGTATGGATCGTATAAATCAAGTACGTACAGTACCGCGCGCGAAGTCGTTGCAGCACCTGCGCCTGCCCGAGCGCCTGCTGCGCTTGAAGGACGAGCAGCAAAGCGGCGCGATGGTGGCCTTGCAGCAGGTGGACGAGTCGCTGCGGCAGGCGGTGTTGGACGAATGGGATGCGCGCTGCCGCAAAAGCGCGGTACGCAACCCGGCCGGCTATCTGTTCGGCATCATCCAGAAGGCGATGCGCGGCGAGTTCAAGGCCTGGGCCGGCGAAGGCGGTTCGCCATCGACGCCGCCTGCGCCGCCGCCACGGCCAGCCGCACCGGCACCGTCTGCACCGCCACCGCCCGCGCCGAACGGCCCTGGCCGCGAGGCAGCGCGGGCCTACCTGGCGAAACTGCGTTCAACCCTGGGCGATTCCTGAGCAGCTATCCCCAGGGGATAGCTGGGACACGAAGCCTTCCAGGCATCGGCTTCGGTTCTGTCATGCGTCGCACGGTCGCAGCCCGGCGCGGACCTATCCCCTGGGGATAGACGGAACACGCGACCTTCCGGGGCGACAACCGGGAGCGCACCCGCTGCGGTTTGTTGACTGACGCCCTTCCGGGCGATGCCGATGCTGGCGGCTCGTTCCCGTACCGCGAGTCGTCACCATGGCCAATGAATCCCAGCCGCCCCTGCAGTTGAATCTCGGATCGCTGCGCAGCGCGATGTCGCTGACGCTGCACACCCACCACGCTTCACGCATCTGGCATGGCCGAGCGCCTGCCGAGGGCCGGCCCGGGATCATCGGCCTGAACGGCTACATCAGCGTGATGAACAAGATGAAGCGCGGCGCCGAGCAGGACGATCCCTACTCGGATTTCTGGATGCTGCGCATCGAGGACAAGCTGACGCAGACCAAGGACAGCTTGCAGGCGCTGCGTGAGCAGGTGGACCAGGCGCTGGCCGACGTGCCGCCCGCGCTGTCGCTGGGCGAGAACATGAACGTGCAGCCCGTGAAGCTGCCGCTGTTCGTCAATGCGCAGCTCGGCTTCATAGCGGTGTACCTGCTGGCCGACTACGACGACCTGGCCCGCAAGCTGATCCTCGCCCACCACACCGCGCTGATCGACCGCAGCACGCTGGAACGCTGGCTCAACGACGGCGCGCATGCGCTGCGCAGCCTGTTCTCGCTGGCACAGCAGTACCGCTACTCCGGCGCGACGCGCGACGACTTCGCCTCGAAGAACGCGGTGGCGCGGGCGGCGCTGGAGAAGTTCGGCGAGTTGCCGCAGGACGTGCTCGAAGGCACGCGCCGCTCGCGCTTTGCGCCACCGATCGCACGGCGGTCGGGCAAGCCTGGTAAAGCCGCGGATGCCGCACCCAGCGCTGGCGCAGCCGACGTGGCGGACGACGACCACGACCATGACGGCGAAGGCACGAAGGCATGACAGCATCGTCTTCCAACGGCCAACCGGCGCGCTTCCTGCCGCTGGAACAGGCGGACTTCCAGCGCCTGGAACACGGCTCCTACCTAAAAGGCCTTTTACAGCCTTTTAAAGGTAAGGGGAGTCTGGAGGCCTGGGCCAACCAGTGCACGGCGCTGCGCGACGACTTAATCGGGCTGGCGCAGCGGCGCGTGCTGCAACAGGCGCGGGCCTACCCCTTCTCGCTGCTCGACGTGCAACTGGCCCAGCAGACCACTGGCGCAGGCACGACCTTCCTGCGCTGGCGCAACCACGACCGTTCTTCCATGGGCGTGGCGCTGTGGGAATCGCTGCTCGACCGCCCGGCGACGCCGGCCTCGCTGATCGACGACCTGTACGCGATGGAGCTGCAGCGCATCGCTTTGAACATGCAGATCAGCCTCCTTCACACGCTGGGCCGCCAGGCCCAGGAGTGCGCCAGCAAGGCCGCGCAGGCCGAAGCGGCTTACCTGCGACGTGTCCACGGGCATGCCGCGTCGGTTCCATCCACCACCCCCAAGGAGTCTCCATGAGCACGCACTTCGTCGGCGAGGGCAACATCGGTTCCGCGCCGGACTATCGCGAATTCCCTAACGGCAACGACGAGCCGCGCCGGCTGCTGCGCCTGAACGTCTACTTCGACAACCCGATCCCAAAGAAGGACGGTGAATTCGAGGACCGCGGCGGCTTCTGGGCGCCGGTGGAGCTGTGGCACCGCGACGCCGACCACTGGAAAGACCTGTACCAGAAGGGCATGCGCGTGCTGGTAGAAGGCCGCACGGTGAAGGACGAGTGGGAGGACGCCGACGACAACGAGCGCACGACCTTCAAGATCGAGGCCCGCCGCATCGGCATTCTGCCGTACCGCATCCAGGCCGTGACCCTCAGCGCCAGGACGCTGGAACCCGAGGCCGCAGTACCGCCGCCGAAGGAGACCAAGGGGACGAAGGCGTCGAAGGAAACCAAGGCCAAGGGCTGATTCCCCGCAGGGGGCGGCTGTAGCAACCGTCAGACGCCCGCCATGCACCAGCTATCCCCAGGGGATAGCTCCAGGGTGTTCCACCGGGTTCCAGCCGCCCTCCCGAAACGACGCTCCCGCTGCGCCAGCCGTTGCGGCTTCGCGCATGCCGCTGCGGCAACGCATCGCCTGCCGATCACAAAGCGGTGTCTGCGCCAATCGGCTTCCTTGCTGCCGTCATCCGCTGGCCCGGCCAAGCTGGGGCCATCCGATGACCGCACACTTCCAAGGAGGCTTCATGCGCGTGTTCCTGTGCGAGAAGCCGTCCCAGGGCAAGGACATCGCCCGTGTGCTGGGCGCCGGCCAACGCGGCAACGGCTGCTACAGCGGTGCGGGTGTCGTCGTGACCTGGTGCATCGGTCATCTGGTCGAAGCGGTTCCGCCCGAAGGCTACGGCGAGCAGTACAAGCGCTGGGGCATCGAGCAACTGCCTATTCTTCCCGAGCGTTGGCGTGTCGAGCCCAAGGCGGCGACCGCGGCGCAGTTCAAGGTCGTGCAGCAGCTCGTCGCCAAGGCGGGCGAACTGGTGATCGCGACCGACGCCGACCGCGAGGGCGAGATGATTGCCCGCGAGATCATCGAGCTGTGCGGCTACCGCGGCCCGATCCAGCGCCTGTGGCTGTCGGCGCTCAACGATGCGTCGATCCGCAAGGCCCTGGGCACGCTCAAGCCGTCCGCCGAGACGCTGCCGCTTTACTTCTCCGCGCTCGCCCGATCGCGTGCCGACTGGCTGATCGGGATGAACCTGAGCCGCCTGTTCACGTTGCTCGGGCGCCAGGCCGGCTACACCGGCGTGCTGTCGGTCGGGCGCGTGCAGACACCGACGCTCAAGCTGGTGGTGGACCGTGACCGCGAGATCGCGCGTTTCGTTTCGGTGCCGTTCTGGGCCATCGAGGTTGCACTCTCACATGCGGGCCAGTCCTTCGTCGCAAGCTGGACGCCGCCGCAGGGCAGCACCGACGACGCCGGCCGCTGCCTGCAACAGCCGGTGGCGCAGCAGGCTGCCGAGCGCCTGCGCGCGGCCGGTGCCGCCCAGGTGCTGTCGGTGGAAACAGAGCGCGTGCGCGAAGGGCCGCCGCTGCCGTTCGACCTCGGCACGCTGCAGGAGGTGTGCTCGAAGCAGTTGGGTCTGGACGTGCAGGAGACGCTGGACATTGCCCAGGCGCTGTACGAGACGCACAAGGCGACCACCTATCCGCGCTCGGACTCAGGCTACCTGCCCGAGAGCATGTTGGCCGAGGTGCCCACCGTACTCGACAGCCTGCTCAAGACCGACCCCGGCCTGCGCCCGCTGATCGACCGCCTGGATCGCCAGCAGCGTTCGCGGGCCTGGAACGACGGCAAGGTCACGGCGCACCACGGCATCATTCCCACGCTGGAACCGGCGAACCTCTCGGCGATGAGCGACAAGGAGCTGGCCGTCTACAGGCTGATCCGCGCCCACTACCTCGCGCAGTTCCTGCCGCACCACGAATTCGACCGGACGGTGGCGCAGCTTACGTGCGGCGGGCAGTCGCTGGTCGCGGTCGGTAAGCAGATCGCGGTGGCCGGATGGCGCCAGGTACTGGCGGCGCCGGAGCCCGACGACGCGGACGGCGAGGAAGCGCAGCGCGGCCAGGTGCTGCCGGCGCTGCGTGCTGGAGCTTCCTGCCAGGTCGGCCAGGTCGATCTGAAGGCGTTGAAGACGCTGCCGCCCAAGCCCTACACGCAGGGCGAGCTGGTCAAAGCCATGAAGGGCGTCGCCAAGCTCGTGACCGACCCACGCCTGAAGCAGAAGCTCAAGGACACCACGGGCATCGGCACCGAGGCCACGCGCGCCAACGTCATCAGCGCCTTACTGGCACGCGGCTATCTTGTGAAGAAGGGCCGTGCCATCCGCGCATCGGATGCGGCTTTCACGCTGATCGACGCGGTGCCGGCGGCCATCGCCGATCCGGGCACGACGGCGGTGTGGGAGCAGGCGCTGGACATGATCGAGGCCGGCCAGATGACGCTGGACACCTTCATCGCCAAGCAATCGGCCTGGGTCGCCCAGCTCGTGCAGCAGTACCGCGGCGCAACGCTCCCCCTCAAGCTGCCGCCCGCGCCGAGCTGCCCGCAGTGCGGCGCCCCGATGCGCCAGCGCACTGGCAAGAACGGCGCGTTCTGGTCGTGCAGCCGCTACCCGGACTGCAAGGGCACGGAGCCGGTCGAAACCGCGACAGGCAAGCCCGCAGCGCCAAGCCCGCGGCGTCGGTCTCCGAAGGCGAGCTGACGCCCACGTTTCCCTCTGCCACGCCGGCTGCTGCCGACGGCGGGGCAAACCTCCCGCACCCCGCGGGACTCCCCAGCGCGCGTTCCCTTCTGCAACGGTGTGCGCGTCCTGCAGGCCCATCACGGCCTGCTGGGCGAGAAGGTCATTTCTCCCCGGATCGCGTTCGCCGCGGTTCCCCTGATCGAGGTGCTTCCGCCGATACGCGAGCGGTCTCCTGACGCCTTGGTGTGCAAAACTGCGAGGCGCCAGGAGACCGCTTGCGGTCGACGGTATTCGGTGCCGGTGCCCGCCGGCGGAACAACGGGCTCCCTTTGTGTGTGGATGCACGCCAGAGGATTCCGGCCCCCAGCCACGAAACGGGCCGGGTGAGATTGCTGACGCAGCGAATGGCTTTGACGATGGCCTGGCCTGCTTGCAGCCCACAGGTGGATTGATTTCTCTCCAGCCGAAGCCTTGCGAGGCTTCGGCGCCTTTGTCGTGGGCGAACGGAATCGTGCATCGCTGCTCTTGCCAGCGCTCGGCCCAAACTGGACGGCGTTCGGTTCCGTTTGATCAGCGACGGAGTGCCGCCGCGCTTTCATTCTTCCCGCATGTGTCGCTGACGGTCGTCAGCACCATGCCCTGGCAGCCCCGGTCCTCAAGGCTGCAACGCGGTTCGCCGCGTTGACCGATCCAGTCCGCTTCGCACCGACCACCGCGGACGCGCGTCGCCACGACGCGGGTGCTTTTCATGTTCAACCCTTCGGGAGGTATCCGCTCCCGTCAGGGCGTGGTGCTCCCGGTCTTCAACCAACAGGAGAAAACCATGTCCCTTGCGCTCGCATCGGCACCTTTGAGTGCTGAACAGGCCCGAGCCGAATCCATCGGCTACCAGGCCCTGGCCTGCGTCGGCAAGCGCCTGCCCCTGCAAGTGCTGTGCAGCGCAGCCGGCCACTACATCGGCACCGCCGATGCGGACGGCCCGGTCTCGCGGGAGTCGGTCAGCTACTTCCGCTCGCACCACGCCGCCGAGCACGCCCTGCAAACGGGCCGCTGGCAGCAGCGCCTCCACCCGTGATGTCCAACCACCAGGAGCCCATGTCATGAACCGTGCCCTGCCTCAAGAGGTACTTGATCAGATCGAGCTGGAACACCAGCACTTCGCCGCCGCGCCCCAAGCCTTCTTCGAGGCGTGGAAACGCGGCGTCGACATCGCCGGAGCCGAATGGTTCGGCGACGGCACCCGCGAAGGCCTGCAGCGTGCCACCACCAAGTGGGATCTGCGGCCGAAGCTGCTGATGCTCAACGATGCCCTCGGCGTCCTGAGCAGCGGCCAGCGGATGTTCCTGTCCGCGATGGTGAGCTTCTACAACGCCCGCGAGGGCGGTGCGATGCTCAAGCGTTGCGGCTTCGAGGGTCTGTCCGACCTGGGCGGCCTCGACCTGGAACGGCGCAAGGTCGTCGCCGACCTGACGCTGAACTACAACGGCTGGTGAGCCGCGCTGCGGCCTGCCGACGTTCTTCTTTTCTTCCCACCCCACGAGGGACATGCGTCCCTGCATGGGGCCATGTCCCTCCTTTTCTTGAAAGGAGTGATTCATGTCCCCTGACTTTTCCATCGGTCTGCTCGTGACCGACGACGACATCGATGCGGTCATCCTTGAAGGCTGGCCGGCCGACGTGCGCAAGCCGCGCATCGTGGTGTTCGACTACGCCGGCAATGATGTGCCCGACGAGTATGTGCTGCATGTCAGCAGCGGAACCCCGAATACCGGATTGACCGGGCGCGAGGTGTTCCCGGTCGAGTACGGACCCGACTGCCGCTACCCATCGCCCGCTGAAGTCCTTTCGGTGCTCGATGCACCTAAGCCGGCCGGAAAACCTTCCGCGCTGAGCATCGCCCGCAACGTGCACCAGAGCATCCTCAACCTGGATGCGCGGCTGGATCGCCTGGAGCAGGCGCCGACCGGCGACGACTACAACCGCCTGTACCAGCTTGCGAATGGCGGCCTGCTCGACCTGTTGAAGGCGCTGGGCGACCCGTCCTCTACCGCTGCCGGCTGACCGGCTGCCACTTCATCCACCCGCTGGGGTTCAATCCCCAGCAGGGGATTGCCTCGGCCATCCCCTGCTGGAGAAATCCCATGTCCTACTCGAACAACAATCCCTTTGTCCGCGGCTACGACGGCCTGTCCGTCCAGCGGCTGCTCGCCATCTCCTACGACGACGACTGCCCGCTGACCTACCTGCCGCTGCATCCTTCGCAGTCGAATCTGCCGGACAGCCAGGTCGAACGGCGGGCCTGCATCTTCTCGGACGACTTCGTGCTGATCACCGAGGACCAGGTGGTCCCCAACGAGTTGCAGGCGCAATGCCGCAGCCACGGGCTCGCCCGCAACGTGGTCTATGCCGTGATGGCCGAGGAAGACGGCAAGCCACTGCACGTGGGCGACACTTACTCCGAAGAAGCGGCGCGGGAAGTCGTGCGGCGCCTGCGCTATGAAACCGGCTACTACAGCCGGTGCTGGGAAATCAGCAGCGCGCACCTCGACGCCGACGCACACCGCTTCCTCGCCGAACTGGCGGACATCGCCACGCCGACGCTGTTCCTGTTCGTCGCCTTCCGCATCCCGTACGGCCCGGCCATCGGGTTGAAGCTGATCGCCACGCCCTGGACCGACGAGAACCTGCGCGCGGTCGAAGGCATCACGGCCAAGCGGCTGATGCAGGAGCATCGCAAGAAGGGCATGCCGGAATCCCTCATGCACGTGCTGCACCTGGCCGCGCTCGCCGACGTGCGCATGCTGGTCTTCGATGCCGATGCGCAGGTGCTGGACGGCCTGCCGATCTACGACGACTGACACCACCTTTCGAGCCCCCACGCGGGGCTCGTATTCTTTCTGGACGAAGCCGGTGGACGCGCAGTGCCGATTCCCCCGCGTCGCTGGCCCACGCCTGACGCACGCTGCTCGCATGTTCGCTGGCGTTGCCGGCAAGCATGCCCAGGCAGTCGAGACCTTCGAGGCTGCGGCACGGTTCGCCGTGCTGGTTGCTATTCCTTCTCCGGGCGCATGTCGCGTCCATCCACCTCACCCCCAAGGGACACACCTCCCTTGCGGGCGGAAGTCCCTTGGTTGCCACAAGGAGTCTTCCATGGATACCCAAGCCATCCGCGCACAGATGCCGACGCTGGTTCGCGGCCACGTGCCTTCCAACGTCCGCAGCTTCAAGTTCAACATCTTCGACGGCCAGCCCAAGGTTTCGACGCTGGGCTTCCACGTTGATCCCAAGCCCTTCGAGGGCAAGGTCATCGCCACCACCGACGAGGCCATCGTCGTCAAGACGGGGCGGGCCGAGTTCGCGGTGCTCGACAAGGCCCTCGTCACCGACGTGCCCGACGAAGGCGCCAAGGTGCAGGTCGAACCGTATGCGCGGCGCCGCTTCGACGGCTTGCGCGCGGATACGCCCGAGGAGAGCACTGAGTTCACCGCCGACGGCCAGCCGTACACGGTGAAGCGGCTCATCCTGGGTTCCGCGCCGGCCAAGCTGCCGATCCCCGAGCCGCAGTGCCCCGAGCTGCAGGAGCTGATCCACCAACTGGAGCAGTTGCCCGCGCCCGATGGATTCCGCCGCATCACGCACCTGCTGGTGGATGCCGGCGCGCGGGACTTCACGGTGGTCGATCCGAGCCCCAGCAACATCATCGCCACGCCGCCGGCCATCGGCTTCACCGTCGCTTCGGCGAAGTTCCAGGGGCGCGTCACCGTGCTCTACGAACGCGGCCTCGACACCTACGCGGTGGAGCTGCATCGCGAAGGCGAGCTGGTCGAGCGGGTCGATGAAGTGTTCTTCGACACCTTGGGCCAGGTGCTGGAGCGGCTGATCGACGACGGGAGCTGGCGCCTCATCCGCGTACAGCGCCTGTCCGGTCGCAAGCCCGTCCAGCACTGATCCCCTCACGTCCCCAAGCGGCTTCCCGTCCTCGCGGCGGGAAACCTTCTTCCTTCACCGTTGGAGACCACTTCCATGACTGTTCGATTCAAAGGCACCGAGCTTCGGCCCGTGCTTGCCGAGGCGGCGGCCAACCAGTGCCGCGTCATCCTGGTCAAGGACCAGGGCGTGTATTTCATGGCCGAGCACGGCGAGAGCCGGCCCGATGGGCGGCGCAAGACCATCGCCTACGCCGTGGGCTGCAACCCCGATGTCGATGCGTTCGACGACTGGTGGGAACTGGCGCGCGCCGAATTCGGCGGCGACGACTTCGGCGAGTTCTTCGCCCTGCAGGAACGGGTCCTCACCCGTATCCTGCACAGCGAGGACGACCTCGAAGTGTCGGCCACGGTCACGCACCTGTCGATGCAGGCGGTATCCGCTGCACCGGCCGGCCACTGACCGTACTGCTTCCCAGCCCCCTTCACGGGGGCTTCTCTTTATCTCGTGCCGCGGCCCATGGCCGCATCGCACGCGCTCGTCTCCAGTCCGGCTCGGGCCGCTCACGCCGGCATCTGCCGGTGCCACCGCCTGGTGACGCCTGCATGCGAGACCCGTTCAAGATCGAGCAACCGACCTGCATCAGCTTCAGCGGCGGCCGCACCAGCGCGTACATGCTCTGGCGCGTGCTGCAAGCCAACGGCGGCCTGCCCGCAGATGCCGTCGTCTGCTTCGCCAACACCGGAAAAGAAGTGGAAGCCACCTTGCGCTTCGTGCGCGACTGCGCCGAGCACTGGCAAGTGCCGATCCACTGGCTGGAGTACCGGCCCATCGAACCGGGCTTCGTGGTGGTGGACTTCGATACCGCCAGCCGCGCGGGCGAGCCCTTCGAGATGCTGGTCCGCAAGCGGCAGTACCTGCCCAACCCGGTGGCGAGAGGGTGCCACTAATGCGGACAGCCGCCGGTGCCGATTGCCGCTCGCGCGGGCGCGCGCCTGGCGCCACGCTGCCGCCATGTTCCGCTGACGCCCGTCAGCAGCATGCCCAGGCAGTCTCGATCTTCAAGACTGCGACGCGGTTCCGACCGCGTTGATCAACCAGTTCGCTCCGGCATCCCAGCGCGAACAGCCATCGGTTCTCCCGATGGTGATGCCACCCAAGCTGTTCCTTCAACCCACGCGGGGGTTCCACACCTTCCCCGCCTTGGGTCGGGTGTGTCTCCGCCTCATTGTTCTCAGGAGATTCACCATGACCACTTCCACCGACAAGTCCTACTTCGACCTGCACATCACCGGACTCGGGTATCTCAATCGCATCCGCGAAGTGAAGCCCAAGAAAGGCGATGCGTTCCTGGCCTGCGACATCGCGGCGCTCAACGGCCCCAGCGATGACGTGGCCTACGTGCGTTTCGACACGCGCGTCTCGGGCTCCGAAGCGCAGCACCTCGTGCGCCGCTGCATCCAAGCGGTCGATGCCGAGAAGAAAGTGATGATCGGCTTCCGTCTGGGCGACCTGTGGGCCGACACCTTCACCTACTCCAAGGGCAAGCGTGCCGGCGAGCAGGGGGTGAGCTTCAAGGCCCGCCTGCTGTTCGTCAGTTGGATCAAGGTCGACGGCAAGCTCGTCTACAAGGCCGAGCCCAAGCCGACCGATGCCGACCAGCGCGACGAACGCGACGTGCGTAACACGGATGTCCCCGCGACGTTCGCTGAGCCGCAAGCCGCTGCGTTCGAGCCCGCCAGGCCCGCCGCCGAAGCTGCCGACGAAGCCACTGCCGATGCGCCTGCATTGGAAGTTGCCGAGTCGTTCTGATCCGCAAGGCCCCGACTCTGAATTGAGTCCGGGGCTTTGTCTTCTCCCACTCGCGTGCGCATGCGACCGTCGCCATGACGGCCGTGTGCGTGATCGCAGCTTCGTCCGCAGGAGTTCTTCATGATCACCATTCCCGGCCAATTGGCCATCAAGACCATCCACGGCCGTAACGGCGACTTCAACGTCGGGCGCCTTGCGACCTCCATCGGCGAGTTCGTCGTGAAGAACGCCGAACTCGACCAGTACGCCGAAGGCAAGTACGAGGGCGATTTCGCCATCGCGGAGATTCGCCCGTCCACGTACACCGCCAACGGCCGCATGGTCATTGAGATCCGCGCCCTCCTGGGTGGGATGACTTTGTCCAACATCGACGCCCTGAGCCGTGACGACGCCCGCCGGCTGAGTCCGCAGGAAGTCGATCCGATCGACGAGGAAGCGCAGACCGCCACGCCGACGCCGACGACCGCCCCCAAGGCGGCCGGCCGGAAGAAGGCGCGCAGCTCGCGCGACCCGCTGGTCGATACCACGCCGTTCGGCAGCGAGCCGGCTGCTGCGTCTGCCGAGGCTACGGCCCATGCGGACGACGACGGCGACGCGGCGCTGTTCGGCACACTCTGGCCGCTGGGCGATGTCGTCAAGCTCGATGCCACCGTGGATCGGCGCGTGCTGCGTCAGCAGCGCGACCGCCTCGGCGACCTGGGCTACGAGTTCGCTCCGCTGTCCCAGGACTGGCACCTCACCAGGGTCTGATCCCATCGCCATTTCACGCCGCATGCCTGCGGCTTTCCACCACCCGCCGGGGCTCCTTCCCCGGCGGGAGGACTCCGGCCCTTTCTCACAGGAGTCATTCCATGGGCTGGACATTCGTTCGATTGACGCGCGATCAGTTGATCCGCGAGCTGACCGCAACCGAGGAAACCGAGCGGTCGCGCAGTGAGGTCATCGACCACACGCTGGTCGGCAACGTGCTGTGGACGGTGGCGCGCGTCACCGCCAAGCAGGCCGGCGTCCTGGGTCTCGCACCCGGCGAGTCGGCCACCTTGATCGGCTGCCATCTGCTGGAAAGCGAGGGCCGCGAATGGGGCTACAAGTTCCTGGTCGAGGCCGAGCACCCGTACTACTACTCGTGCCCGCTGCGCTATCTCGACATGGCGCCGCAGCGCTGCGCCACCTGGCGCGCAAGGGTGCATGCCTTCCACCAGCAGCCGACGCGCAAAGCGGCCGGCGATGCAGCCACCGACTGAGGCGAACATGGACACCCTCATGTCGTCCTTGCCGCCCGAGCTGCTTCGCTTCGTCGAAGACCAGTTGGCCAACAACGAGGTTTCCGACGACGACGAACTGCGCGAGCACTTCATCGCCAACGGCCTGAGCGAAGAACAGGCGTGGCAGGCACTGACCTACCGCGCGCTGTACCTGCGACACGTCTTTCTCGACGGCTTCACGCCGATCCTCAAAGGCCAGGAAGCGCTTTGCTTCAACCCGCACAGCCGCGGCTGGGAGCCGGTTCCGAACCCATAGGCCGGCCTTCACGCGGCGCACTTCTTCATCCCTTTCATCAGGCCCTGTTCAGCAGGGCTTTTCTTCGTCCTACGCAATCGCACGCATCCGGCCTCGGCCGCTGGATGCCGATTGCTCCATTCCGCAAGGAGATCATCATGCAACTCGCATCTCGCTTCGCCCCTCGTTCCCCGGTGCTGCGCGCCGACCATCCGTTGTCGGACGATCAGATTCGCACCGTGGCCCCATCCATCTTCGCGGACACCCCGCACGAAAGCCGCTCCGAACGGTACAGTTACATCCCCACGGCGGCTGTGCTGACCGAACTGCGCAGAGAAGGTTTCCAGCCGTTCATGGTGTGCCAGACCCGCGTGCGACACGAGGATCGCCGCGACTACACCAAGCACATGCTGCGCCTTCGCCACGCCAGCCAGATCAACGGCGCCGAGGCGAACGAGATCATCCTGCTCAACTCGCACGACGGCACCAGCAGCTACCAGATGCTCGCGGGCATGTTCAGATTCGTCTGCCACAACGGCCTGGTGTGCGGCGACACCTTCGCCGACGTGCGCGTGCCCCACAAGGGCAACGTCACCGATCACGTGATCGAAGGCGCCTACGAGGTGCTGCACGGCTTCGAGCGCGTGCAGGACTCGCGCGACGCCATGCGCGTCATCACCCTCGACGACGGCGAGGCCGAAGTCTTCGCCAGGTCGGCGCTGACCTTGAAGTACGACGAGTCGGGCAAGGCCTTGCCCATCACGGAGACGCAGATCCTGCGGCCTCGTCGTTTCGACGACAACCGTGCCGATCTTTGGTCGGTCTTCAACCGGGTTCAGGAGAACCTGGTCAAGGGCGGCCTGACTGGCCGTGCCGCCAACGGGCGCCAGCAGCGCACGCGACCCGTTCAGGGCATCGACCAGAACGTCCGGCTCAACCGGGCGCTTTGGCTGCTCGCGGATGGCCTGCGTCAGCTCAAAGCCTGACCCACAAGCGGATCGTGCCTCGCGGCATGGTCCGCTTTTTCTTTGGCGGCGCTGTGCTGCCAGCGCACCACGTTCAGTTTGGTTCGGTGTAACCCTAATGCGGCAATTCGCTGCCGCCGCGAAAATTGCGGTTCGACTGCATACCTCCCTGGCTTTTCCTCCCTGAGCCAAGCAGTCATCTTTGCCGCCTCGGTGTTCCCGGGGCGGTTTTCTTTTATGGCCGTCCTTCCAGGCCGCGGGCGATGCGCCAGCGCAAACAGGGTTGGACGCTGGGTCGGTTTTCCGCTCCCGCTGTAGGCGCACCTTGGCGCAGGCTATGTCCCATGTCCGTCGGCGTTGCCGACAACATGCCCAGGTAGTCCAGACCTTCAAGGCTACGGTGCGTTGCGACGCACGGTCTGATTCTTCACCACGACGCTCACCGCGTCTTCTTCCATCCCCCTGGGGCAGTGACTGCCCTCGCGGTTGGTGCTGTCTCCGCTCACTTCGAGGACATCACCATGCCTGCACCTTCTTCCCCCAAGACGCTCTATCGCATCGACGAATGCCCCGACCTGATGGCCGATGGCGTCGTCGGTGACGAGAACGGCAACCTGGTCTTCATCTCCCTCTGGGCGCGCGACACCGCCGTCCAGGAATTCCTGGCCCGCCTCACCCTGGGCCGGGACGAACAGGGACTGGATCAGTTCCACGTCATCACCGAGCAGGGCGCCAGCATCCCGGTCTTCGTCGGCAACGTCGAGAACCTGGAGAAACGCAGCGCACGCGCCTACCGGCGCACGCTGTTCGGCTCGCTGACCAACATCTGGCTGTTCGATCGGCGCTGCGTCAAACCCGACAAGGCCAACGCCAGCGCACTGGCGCTCCTGCCTCGCGATTCCACGCACCGGCTCGACCGGCTGTGGACGCTGGTGCGGGACACGTGCCCGCTGCCGCTTCTCGATCCCTGGCGCGACAGCGTACTGGAACTGCTGCAGGCGAAGTCGATGCTGACGCGCCTGCCGTTCGCCCTCGGGCCTCTGGAAGGCCATCGGCTCGCCATCGACGTGCCGACGCTGACCGAGGTGCTGGGCGGCCTGATCCGCAGCGGCGCGCTCGTCGGCGGCGCACCCGCCAGCCGCACCCCCTCGGCGCAACCGCTCGAAGCGGTGGCTTGAGGTTCCTTCACCGGACATGCACGCGCGCATGTCCGCATCCCTTCATCTTCAATGCCAGGAGATTCCCATGGCCCTCATGTTCCCGCGGCTCGCCCGCAACTTCGTCAAGAACGGGTACTTCCCCACGGATGAACCCACGCTCGAAAGAGCACTCACCGCACTGGCGCCCGCCGAGGCCTCGGCCGGGCCGCTGTGCATCCTCGATCCCTGCGCCGGCGAAGGCGTGGCGATCGCCGAAGCCGCGCACGCCCTCGGGCGCGAGCAGGTCCAGGCCTTCGCCGTCGAGTACGAGGCCGAGCGCGCACGCCATGCCCGGCAACTGGTCGATCGCTGCATCCACGGCGACCTGATGGACACACTGATCAGCCGGCAGAGCTTCGGCCTGCTGTGGCTCAACCCGCCGTATGGCGACCTGTCCAAGGACACCAACGGCAACGTCGGCTACCAGGGCCAGGGCCGCGCTCGGCTGGAAAAGCTGTTCTATCAGAAGGCGCTGCCGCTGTTGCAGTACGGCGGCGTGCTGATCTACATCGTCCCGCACTACGTGCTCGACGCCGAGCTGGTCGGATGGCTGACCCGGCACTTCGCCGAGTTGCGCATCTACCGCGCGGTGGACACGCAGTTCAAGCAGGTCGTGATCTTCGGTCGCAAGGTTCGCCAGCGCGACCAGGCATCGGAGTCTGTCAAGGCCACGCGCGCGCTGCTGCTGCAGATAGGTCTTGGCGACGCCGAAGCGGAAGAGCTGCCAGTCGAATGGCCGTTCCTGCCCTACACGGTGCCTGCCACGGCCGAGCCGGAGCACTTCTACCGCGTGACGATGGAGCCCGAGCAGTTCGCCGAGGAAGTCGGCCGACTGCAAGGGCTCTGGCCGACGCTCGACACGCACCTGGGCGCCGCGCAGCAGTCGCTGCGGTCCCCGGCGCGAGGTTTATCGCATTGGCATCTCGCCTTGGCACTCGCCGCAGGTGCGATCTCCGGAGTGGTGAAGTCCAAGACGGGCCGCGTGCTCGTCGTCAAAGGCGACACCCACAAGGAGAAGACCTTGCACACGGAGTACACCGAGCGCGACGACGGTTCCGTGGCCGAGACGCGCATCCTGACCGACAAGTTCGTGCCGGTCATCCGTGCCTGGGACATGACACCAGGCTCGCCGACCTGCGGCGAGGTGTTGACCATCCGCTGATCGCTGTTCCCTGACGGTCGCCGTCGATCTGTTCTTCCACTGCGGCTTCGCGCCGTTCTTCTCTTCCCACCCCGGGGCATGCCATCGCCCCGCAGGGGGAGGTGCATGCCCCATCTTCTTTGGAGCATCACCATGTCCCTCGATACCGAAGTCGTTCCCGCCGCTGATGGCACGCCCGTCCAGAGCGACGTGCTCGAAGCGACTGCTTCTCCCCTGGCGATGAGCCTTCAGGATTTCGTTGCCGAATTCGGCGACGAGCTGCTGGACTCGCTCAACCGCGCCAACCCTCCCGTCTACACCGGCCAGGCCCGGCCGCATCGCCAGCTCGTGCTGGCCAGTCTCAAGCGCAAGCTGTTCGGCGCGCAGGCCGAGGTGGTGCATGCCGTTACCGAGCTGCTGGCCGACCGCGGCGAACGCGCCGCGATCGTCAATGGCGAGATGGGCTGCGGCAAGACCACGGTCGGCATCGCCACGGCGGCCGTGCTGCACGCCGAAGGCTATCGCCGCACGCTGATCCTCTCGCCGCCTCACCTGGTCTACAAATGGCGCCGGGAAATCCAGGAGACGGTGGCCGGCGCCAAGGTCTGGGTGCTCAATGGCCCGGACACGCTGGTCAAGCTCATCAAACTGCGCGAGCAATTGGGCGTGCCGGTACGCGGCCAGGAGTTCTACGTTCTCGGTCGCGTGCGGATGCGCATGGGTTTCCACTGGAAGCCCGTCTTCAACGTGCGGCGCACGCGGCACGGCGAAGTGGGCGCATGCCCGGACTGCGGCCAGGTCATCACCAATCTCGACGGCGAGCCGATCAACCCGGTCGAACTCGAAGCCGAGGACTACCGCCGCCGGTGCAGCCATTGCGCCGCACCGCTGTGGACGCTGATGCGACCGCGGAGCCTGTCCGCCAGCGACCAGTCCACGGCCGTCTTCAAAGCCTTGCAGCGCATCCCGACCATCGGAGAGGTCACGGCGCATAAGCTGATGAAGAAGTTCGGCGACGGCTTCCTGGCCTCAATGCTGGGCGACAACATCCACGAGTTCATCAACCTCATGGATGCCAACGGTGAGCTGGTGTTCTCGGATCGTCAGGCGCACCGCATGGAGCGGGCGATGGCGAACATGGAGTTCGGCTTCGGCGAGGGCGGGTATCAGCCCAGCGAATTCATCAAAAGGTACTTGCCGCAAGGCACGTTCGACCTGCTCATCGCCGACGAGGCGCATGAGTACAAGAACGGCGGTAGCGCCCAAGGCCAGGCCATGGGCGTGCTCGCAGCGAAGGCGCGCAAGGCCTTGCTGCTCACTGGCACGCTGATGGGCGGCTACGGCGACGACCTGTTCCACCTGCTGTTCCGAGCCCTGCCTGGGCGAATGATCGAAGACGGCTACCGCCCGACCAAGAGCGGCAGCATGACCTCGGCCGCGATGGCGTTCATGAGGGATCACGGCATCCTCAAGGACATCTATTCCGAGAGCACGGGCACGGCGCACAAGACGGCCAAGGGCAGCAAGGTCTCGGTGCGCACGGTCAAGGCGCCGGGCTTCGGCCCGAAGGGCGTGCTGCGTTGCGTCCTGCCGTTCACGGTATTCCTCAAGTTGAAGGACATCGGCGGCAACGTGCTGCCGTCCTACGACGAGGAGTTCCGCGAGGTGGCGATGGACACGGCGCAAGCCGCGGCTTATCGCGATCTGTCGTTTCGTCTGACCTCGGCGCTGAAACAGGCGCTGGCCAAGCGCGACACGACGCTGCTCGGTGTGGTCCTCAACGTGCTGCTGGCCTGGCCGGATTGCTGCTTCCGGTCGGAGACGGTGGTGCACCCGCGCACACGCCAGACCTTGGCCTTCGTTCCGGCTCAGTTCAACGAGCTGGAGGTGATGCCCAAGGAGCGCGAGCTGATCGAGATCTGCAAGCAGGAGAAGGCTGCGGGTCGCAAGACGCTGGTCTATTCGGTCTACACCGGCACGCGCGACACCACGTCGCGCTTGAAGGTGCTGCTGGAGCAGGAAGGCTTCAAGGTGGCGGTGCTGCGCGCAAGCGTGGATGCCTCCCGCCGCGAGGACTGGATCGCCGAGCAGTTGGACCGCGGCATCGACGTGCTGATCACGAACCCCGAGCTGGTGAAAACCGGCCTGGACCTGTTGGAGTTTCCGACGATCGTGTTCATGCAGTCGGGCTACAACGTCTACAGCCTGCAGCAGGCGGCCCGGCGCTCATGGCGCATCGGCCAGAAGCTGCCGGTTCGCGTGATCTACCTCGGCTACGCGGCTTCCTCGCAGATGACCTGCCTGGGGCTGATGGCGCGAAAGATCATGGTCTCGCAGAGCACGTCGGGAGACGTGCCCGAGTCGGGATTGGACGTGCTGAACCAGGACGGTGATTCCGTCGAGGTGGCACTGGCCCGGCAACTCGTCGCGGCCTGATCCACCCACCCACGCCGGCTGCCCTTCGGGGCGCCGGCTTCTTTTTTCCGTGCATCGATGGCGCGCGATGAAGTCGGGCGCCTGCCAGTTCCCTTTGTTTGCTGCCCGAACGCTTCGCGGCGGCGATGGTGAGGGCTCCGTGTTCCAGGGAATTGCCCCATGCAACCACTCACCTGCGTCGCTCACCGCTTGGCTGTGCCTGCCTTGCTGGCCGGCTGCGTGCTCATCACCGGCTGCGCCGCCACGGGCACGACGAGCCCTCCCACTGTCCATGACTCGCTCCCCGAGCCTGCGGTGTTGGTCAGAACCATCGCCCCGGAGCCCGAGCCGGGCCTGATCCCGGTGGCCCGCTACGGGCGCTACACGCTGGTCGAGATGGTGCCGGAACCGGCACAGCGCGACCTGCTGCGACAGGTGATCGAGATTTCGATTCCGCCGATCTTGGACGCGAGCGTCGGCGATGCCCTTCGGCACGTGCTGCTGCGCACCGGCTACCGGCTCTGCGACGCGACGGAGGCGACCGCGCTGTACGCGTTGCCGCTGCCGGCGGCGCACCTGCGGCTCGGGCCGCTGCCGCTGCGCGATGCCTTGCTGGCACTCGCCGGCCCGGCCTGGGAGTTGTCCGTCGATGACGCTTCGCGCGCGGTGTGCTTCACGCGCGTGACGACTGCGCGTGCGCCGAGCGCAAGCCCGATTCCCGCGGCTCCGGCACCGAGCGCGCCGGCCGCCGAACCCGCCGATTCCCACGTGCCCCAGGAGGCCCAGCCATGACCATCCCGCAGCTTCCCGACGAGAACGCCGGCCGCGCGCGCTGGTTGAAGATCACAGCGGCCGCATGGCTGCTGCTCGTGAGCATCCTGGCCGTGGTCAACAGCGTGGGCCTGTCGCGCCTGAGCGAGCAAAGCCAGGCCAGCGCCCAGGATGCCCACGTGCAGGCGCTCAACACGCGCGTCGCCGAACTCGAACAGCAGGCGGCGGCCTCGAAGAACCAGCCCAAGCCCGTCACCCAACCCGACTTCGAGGCCGCCCGCAAGTTGCTGGACGAACGCCTGGCACAGGTGGAGCACACCCAGGGCGCAGACGCCCATGCCGGCGACTTGCAGGCGCTGCAGGCGCGCATGGGCGACCTCGAAGCTCGCATGAAGCGAACCGCCGCGCCTGCCGCGGCACCCCGGCGCACCGCCGAGCCGGCCAAGCCCAAGGTGCCCGAACCGCCGTTCAACGTCGTGGGCGTGGAGCTGCGCGGCGGCGAGCGCTTCCTGTCGGTGGCGGCACCCAAGGCGTCGTCGGTGCTGGACGTGTGGCTGCTGCGCGAAGGCGATGCCGTGGGCGCGTGGCATCTGCTGGCGATCGAGGCGCGCGCCGCCGTGTTCCGCGTGGATGGACAGACCCAGCGCCTCGCGCTGCCGTAGGAGCCGGCCATGAAGCACGCCGCGATCTGCTTCGCCGCCATCCTCGCCGCTGTCGCAGGAACGGCAGGCACGGCCTCGGCACAGTCGGCGCCGGTCGCGTCCTCGCGCACGGTGCCCGCCCAGATTCAGAACAGCAGCGACGCCGCGCTGGACGAACGGCTGGCGCGCGATTGGGGCCTGCGCTCCGATGAGTGGGCGCGCTACCGCCAACTGATGCAGGGGCCGCTGGGCATCTATTCCCCGAACCTCGATCCGCTCACGGCGCTGGGCATCGAGGCGCGCAGCGACGAGGAACGCAACCGCTATGCGGAGCTGCAGGTGCAGGCGGAATCGAAGCGCGTGGGCAAGACGCTGGCCTACCAGCGGGCCTACGACGCGGCGTGGAAGCGGCTCTATCCGGGACAGCAGCGCGTGAACATGCCGGGTGCGAAGGCGCCGGGCGCCGGCAACCGGGGCTCGGGCCGGCTGGCGGTTTTCGTGAAGGCCGAGTGCCCGTCGTGCGAGCAGCGCGTGCGCCAGCTGCAGGTGGCCGGCACCGCCTTCGACCTCTACATGGTCGGCAGCCGCCAGGAGGACGCCCGCATCCGCCAGTGGGCGACGCAGGCCGGCATCGACGCCGGCCGCGTGCGCTCCCGCACCATCACGCTCAACCATGACGCCGGGCGCTGGCTGTCGCTCGGCCTGCCCGGCGATCTGCCCGCCGTGGTGCGCGAGGTCAACGGCCAATGGCAGCGGCAGTAACCCGCCGTGCAGGCTGCGCGGCCTTGGTCCTCGGCCTCAGCGCCCATGCCGCCATCGTCTTCGGCCAGGAGGTGCCACCACCCGCCTACCAGCTCGCCGCCCAGCAGGCGGGCGTGCCGTCGCCGGTGCTGTATGCGGTGGCGCTGCAGGAGAGCGGCGCCCGGCTGCGCGGCCGGCTGATCCCGTGGCCGTGGACGCTCAACGTCGCCGGCCGCGCCGAACGCTATGCCACGCGGGCCGAGGCCTGCGCCGGCATCCGCCGGGCGCTCGCCCGCACGCCGGTCAACCGCATCGACGCCGGCCTCGGCCAGGTCAACCTCGGCTACCACGCGCACCGCTACGCGCATCCCTGCGAGCTGCTCGACCCATACCGCAACCTCGCCATCGCCGCGGAAATCCTGCAGGAGCAGCACACGCCGGGCGAGGACTGGCTGGTCGCCATCGGCCGCTACCACCGCCCCGCGGGCGGGGCGCCCGCCGCCCGTTACCGCCGCAGCGTCCACCAGCACCTGACCCGCGTGCTCGGGCCGGGAGCCTCACTTCCCTCTGCCCGGAGTCCCATGCCATGAACCGCATCCTCGTCGCCGCGACTGCGGCGCTGCTGGCCACCACCGCAGACGCGCAGGACCGCGGCCCCGTTACCAAGAACAGTTCCCCGCCGCTGATCGTGGTCGAGGACAAAGGCGGCACCTCGGCGCTGCCGTACTACCGGGCCTTGAATCCGCAGGATGCGCAGCCCGGTCAGCCAGCCACGCCGCAAACCAAGCCGCGCATTGGCGGCCCGGCCGAAGCCGAGGCGGCCATGCTGCCGGTGCGCTCGATGCGGCTGACACCCGGCGACGAGCCGCGCCGCGTGATCCGCGCGCCGGGCCTGACGCCGCTGTTCCTGATCGGCGACGACGACCGCTCACGAGCCTGGCTCCAACGACGGGGCAAGGACTTGCAGGCGCTACGCGCCGTGGGCTTGGTGGTCAACGTGGCGACGCCCGAAGCCCTGGCCGCGTTGCGTCGCCTCGCACCGGGCTTGATGCTGTCGCCGGCCTCGGGCGACGAGCTGGCGCAGCGCTTGGGGCTCAAGCACTACCCGGTGCTGATCACCGCCACCGGCATCGAGCCCTGACGTGACGTGAAGCACCCGCCATGCCCCAGTCCCAAGCCGTCGAAGTCTTGCTGCGGCCAGCGGTGGAGCTATACACCGTCGCGGTCTGTGCGGGCGCCGCGTTTCTGTGCCTGGTGGCCCCGTGGTCGCTCGCGCTGAGTCCCTTGCTGGGCCTGGGCAGCGCGCTCGCTTTCCTCACCTTCGGCGCGCTGCGCTTTCGCGACGCCTGGGCCATCCTGCGCTACCGGCGCAACATCCGGCGCCTGCCGCGCTACGTGATGACCAGCCGCGACGTGCCGGTCAGCCAGCAGCGGCTGTTCGTCGGCCGGGGCTTCCACTGGGACCAGCGTCACACGCACCGACTGATGCAGACGTATCGGTCGGAGTTCCGTCGCTACGTGGAGCCGACGGCAATCTATCGGATGGCACGGCGCATGGAAGAGCGCCTGGAGTTCGCGCCGTACCCGTTGTCCAAGATGGCGAAGGCCCTGGCCTGGGACAGCCCGCTGAACCCGGCGCGGCCGCTGCCGCCGGTGGGCGGCCTGCCGCGGCTGCACGGCATCGAGCCGCACGAGGTCGACGTCACCCTGCCGTTGGCCGAGCGCGTCGGCCACAGCTTGGTGTTAGGCACCACGCGCGTCGGCAAGACCCGCCTGGCCGAGCTGTTCATCACGCAGGACATCCGGCGCAAGGTCAATGGACAGCACGAGGTCGTGATCGTCTTCGATCCCAAGGGCGATGCGGATCTGTTGAAGCGCATGTACGTGGAGGCCAAGCGCGCCGGACGCGAAGGCGAGTTCTACGTTTTCCACCTGGGCTGGCCGGACATCAGCGCCCGCTACAACGCGGTGGGCCGCTTCGGACGCATCTCGGAAGTTGCCACGCGCATCGCCGGCCAGCTTTCCGGTGAAGGCAACAGCGCGGCGTTCCGCGAGTTCGCCTGGCGCTTCGTCAACATCATCGCGCGGGCGTTGGTCGAGCTGGGGCAGCGGCCCGACTACCTGCTGATCCAGCGCCATGTCATCAACATCGATGCGCTGTTCATCGAGTACGCCCAGCACTACTTCGCCCGGAACGAGCCCAAGGCCTGGGAGGTCATCGTCCAGCTCGAAGCCAAGCTGAACGACAAGAACATCCCGCGCAACATGATCGGCCGCGAGAAGCGCGTCGTCGCGCTGGAGCAGTACCTGTCGCAGGTGCGCATCTACGACCCTGTGCTCGACGGCCTGCGCAGCGCGGTGCGCTACGACAGGACGTACTTCGACAAGATCGTCGCATCGCTCCTACCGCTGCTGGAGAAGCTGACCACCGGCAAGATCGCGCAGTTGCTGGCGCCGAACTATTCGGACCTCGCCGACCCACGCCCGATCTTCGACTGGATGCAGATCATCAGGAAGCGGGCCGTGGTCTATGTCGGCCTCGATGCACTGTCGGACGCGGAAGTCGCGGCGGCGGTCGGCAATTCGATGTTCTCCGACCTCGTATCCGTCGCGGGTCACATCTACAAGTTCGGCATCGACGACGGCCTGCCGGGTGCCGCGACGGGCATCAAGGTGCCCATCAACGTCCATGCCGACGAGTTCAACGAACTCATGGGCGACGAGTTCATACCCATGGTCAACAAGGGCGGCGGCGCGGGCGTCCAGGTCACGGCCTACACGCAGACCCTCTCGGACATCGAGGCACGCATCGGCAACCGCGCGAAGGCGGGCCAGGTGGTGGGCAACTTCAACAACCTGTTCATGCTGCGCGTGCGCGAGACCGCCACGGCCGAACTGCTGACGCGGCAACTGCCCAAGGTCGAGGTCTACACGACGACGGTGATGAGCGGCGCCACCGACAGCTCGGACCCGACCGGCAACACCGCCTTCACCTCCAACACGCAGGACCGCATCAGCAGCAACAGCGTGCCGCTGATTGAACCGGCGCACGTGGTCGGGCTGCCCAAGGGCCAGTGCTTTGCACTGATCGAGGGCGGGCACCTCTGGAAGGTGCGCATGCCCTTGCCGGCGCCCGACCCCGACGAGGCCATGCCCAAGGATTTGCAGGAGCTGGCCGGCTACATGCGCCAGCACTACGTCGAGGCCGGCGATTGGTGGGACAACAATGGGCTTCCCGGACTGCAGGACCAAGCACTGCCCGACGACTTGCTCGCCGACTTCAAGCAGATGGCCAGCGCGGATGAAGGGGCCACGGCATGAGCGACCCCGCCGTCGCCGTCCAGCGCCAGCAGGTTCGCCAGCAGGGCCTGATCGCAGGCCTCATCACGCTGCCGTTCCGGCTGTTCGGGGTGTTGGCCGGTTCGCTGGTGCTGTGCATCGCGATCGAGTGCATCGGCATGCACTTCTTCTGGCCCGAGCAGGGCTGGCGCCATGCGCAGGGCATGCTGAACTACGAGCTGTCGCAGGTCTCGGAGCATTTCACGCAAAGCGTGCTGGTGCAGGAGCCGGGGCGCAGCGCCCTCCAGCTCGTCGAGTGGGCCTACCAAGGACTGTTCGTGAAAACGGGCCTGCTGGACTGGATACGCGACGCGGCGGCGCAATCGCGTGCCGGCGCGCGCAGCCAGGCGCAGGACTTCCGCTACTACATCGGTCAGCTCTACGTGCATGTCGAGAGCTACCTGATCGCCTCGGCGTACACAGTGCTGGTGTTCCTCGTGCGGCTGCTGGTGCTGGTCCTGACCTTGCCGCTGTTCCTGATGGCGGCCTTCACCGGCCTGGTGGACGGGCTCGTGCGCCGCGACGTGCGCGGCTTCGGCGCCGGCCGCGAATCGGGCTTCGTCTACCACCGGGCGAGAGCCAGCCTGATGCCGCTGGCGGTGCTGCCCTGGGTCACTTACCTCGCGCTGCCGGTCAGCGTGCATCCGCTGCTGATCCTGCTGCCCAGCGCGGCGCTGCTCGGCGTCGCGGTGTGCATCGCGTCGGCGACGTTCAAGAAGTATCTGTGAAAGCGGTTCAAGATAATCTCCGTCTCACTCTTCATGGCGACTCATCGACACCAAACATCTTTTGACCTTTGACACTGCATCCACCCTACATCTTCGAGGCCATGTGGCCACTCAGACACACGAACGCAAATGGCCTCAGCGGCGCCTGCTGCGTCCCGGCCACGGTAGCTGCCCAGTGAGTTCAGCCAAGCCACCGTCGTCCTCGACGCGTACACCGAAGCGGTTCACTTCGACCTCAGGTAAATCGTCGCTGTCGAACCAGAGCAGCGAGGTCGTGGTGTCAGTACGTGCGTAGTGCCTGGAGAGTTCCCAGAGATCGAGGCCCTTTTCCCAGTTGTCGAACCAGATGTCTTGTGCAACCTCATCTGTGTCGGCAGCACTGCTGCCTGAAGAACGGAGACGGTGAGCCACAGAGCCGACAGGAATGGCAGACCTGGGAGATATCCAAGCCCCAGCCTGTCGCAAACTGGTGGAGCGTGCCGCGTAGCGCACTGCACCGCGCTCCATGGTGACGAAGGCGCAAGGGATGTCGCTGAGGGAGGCGAACCGCGACGCAGCGGCGGGAAATGATGTGCTGAAAAGCGCCGCCATGCCCTGGATCAGCTCCAGCGAAGGTTCTTCCTTGGGCACAAGCGATAGCCATTGCTGATACGGCATCAGCAACTCGGCGGCGAAAGTGTCGCATGCGATTTCGTTCGGATGCCGCTTCGCATAGGACCAGGACGGCACCTCTTCGTGGCTCGATTCCAGCGCAAGGACGATATGCGCAATTTCGTGGCAGATGGTGAAGCGTTGGCGTTCTTCTGTCTCCAGCGAATTCACCGTGATCACGTGCTTGCCATTCGGCTTGGTGATCGTGTAGCCGGACTCCCCCTCACTAAGCTCCTCTTTCTTGACTTTGGCGTTGGCCGCGACCACATAGGGCGTCAGGTCTTCTCGGATGCCGGACACATCAACCTTCGCAACAAAGGCCCGTGCTTTCTGTGTGACATCCGCTTCATCCATATTCAGTCATCCTCGTCCTCGAATGCTCGCTGTATCCGGGCGATCAGTGTCGCGGGATCGGGCCTTGTATTTCCACGATGCCTCACGCCTGCTGCAGCCGAAAAGATGTCGATGCTGATGGAAGGATCGTTCAGCACGAATTCAACAAGGCGGGGATCGGCCTCCGCATGGTCGACAAGCCACATCACCAGCGCAGCATCTCTTTCACCTGGTTTGAGAACCTTCAGCAGCTTCTCGACTAAGTCCACTGACGGATTTGTCTTTTCGCCGGACTCCAGCCGGTGGACATAGGCATGGTCCACCGAAGACAGTTGACCGATTTCGCGCAATGAGAGGGTTCTGCGCTCGCGTAGCGTCTTGAGGGCGACGCCCAGGCCTGTTTGTGACATCCGTTCCGTTCCTTGTGGCTGCGGCGGACAACGGTGTGTGTCCGGTCCGAAGCAGTTGCGTTCTGCGGCACCAATCCCACCATTTGCAGCTTGGCACCAAGTCTGATACATTGTTGTCCAGCCAGACAACAGAAGTGAGTTCTACGACTGCAGCAAGTTGATTTGGCTTGACTCGCCCGTTGTCTGCAAGAGCAACGAATTTTGCTTCAACCGGTGGTCATTGGCAACCCGGCCGGCTGGCCGGGGTCTCGATGGTTCAACTTTAGGAAATTCGCCATGACAGGCAAAAATCAGCATGTAGTTCCTCACCAGGACGGTTGGGCCGTCAAGGGTGCCGGCAATCAACGGGCAACCTCCGTGCACGATACGCAGCAGCAGGCCATTGACGCGGCGCGGGACATCGCACGCAACCAGCAGTCCGAACTGGTCATCCACCGTCCGGACGGTCGCATCCGTGACAAGGACAGCCACGGTAACGACTCCTTCCCGCCGAAGGGCTGAGTGCCATGATGGGCGTGCCCACCTACCATGTGCTCGCCCTGTCTGGGGGCGGCTATCGCGGCTTGTACACAGCGACGGTTCTTGCCGAGCTTGAAGCCGTGCTAGGCCGCCCCATCGCTTCTCACTTCGACCTGATCTGCGGCACCTCTGCAGGCGGGATGCTGGCCTTGGGGCTGGCCGCGGAAATCCCCGCCATTGAACTCAAAGCCTTGTTCGAACGACAGGGCTCCCGCATCTTTGGTTGCCGAAGTCTCGCTCGGCGCCTTCTGGGCTTCTGGTTGACCGCCAAGCACGACTCCGCAGGGTTGCGGGGCGTGCTGACCGAGCGCTTTCAAGACGCCACGATCGGCAACTTGAAGCACCGCGTTCTCGTGCCAGCCGTCAACTACTCGACGGGGCGCGGCCAGTTCTTCAAAACGCCTCACCATCCCTCATTTGAGATGGACCACCGCATGAGGATCGTGGATGTGGCGTTGGCGACCGCCGCTGCGCCCGTTTACTTTCCGCTAGCGCGCAACGATCGTGGCGTCTTTGCGGATGGAGGACTGGTCGGCAATGCGCCAGGACTGTTCGGGCTGCACGAAGTCAATACGTTCCTCGCGCCGAAACAGAATGCACTGGTCCGGGTGCTGTCCATCGGCACGATGACGATCGGTGCAACCGTCCGTGGCGGCGCCAGCCTCGACCGCGGATTCGGCAAGTGGCGCGGAGGGCTGTTCGATCTGGTGATCTCTGCCCAGGAGTCGTCGGTGGACTACATGCTGCGCCAGTCGTTGGGTAGCAACTACTTCCAGATCGACGACAAGGCCACGCCCGATCAAAGCAAGGACGTAAAGGCGCTGGACCGGGTTTCCATCGGCGCCACGAATACGCTGAAGGACCGCGGCAATCATGCAGCGCAGCGCGCGCTTGGCGACCCTCTTTTCCAACCGTTTCGAGCGCACCAGGCCGGCGCACCCACCTTCTATCACGGCCCCAACAAGAATGTGCCGGAGGCCGAATGCTGAACCTGAGCCCGCTTTTCTTTACCACCGTCGATGACGAATCCTGCATGCATGACGAGCTGGATCTGTCGCCCGAGCAACGAGCCTGGATCGCCAGCGCCCGAAATGATGTCAGGAACTGCCTTCGCACCGGAATTCCGCGCGTGCTGCGCGAACGCGGGTACACGGACGACGTGCCGCAGCCACGCTTCTTCACGCAAGGATCGTGGGCGTACAAGACCTTGAACGGCCCGGCACAACGGCCCCAGCAGGCGGATGTCGATGATGGTTGCTATCTGCCGTTGAGTTTTGTCTCGCAGACGAAGCGTCCCAGCAGGGCCACAACGGTGTTCTTTGCAGCTGCTGAAGAAGCCTTGAGGCTGTTGGTCGAGGAGAAGCACTGGAAGCTTGTCACCGACAAGCCGACATGCATCCGGATTGTCATTGCGGCCTATGCCCACATCGACATTCCGTTGTACGCCATCCCCGACGAAGAATTCGTCACGCTCGCGAAAGCCTCGATGGAGCGATACGGCTATGACTCGCTGACGGAGGCGGTGAACATGGCAGAGCGGGATGCCTGGACGGCATTGCCCGCTGATAAAGTGCTCCTGGCTCACCGCGAGTGCAACTGGATGCCCTCCGACCCCAGGCCTGTGAAGGAATGGTTTTTGGGCGAGGTGGAGGCCAAGGGCGAACAGTTCCGCCGCGTGATTCGCTACTTGAAGGCGTTTCGCGATTGGCGGTGGTCGAGCGGTGGACCGGCTTCGATTCTGTTGATGGCCGCTGCGGCTCCGCTATTCGAGAAGCGGGATCGGCGCGACGACCTGGCGTTGCTGGATGTCGTCGCGGCATTGCCGGCCCGGCTGCGCGCGGGGGTGAACAACCCCGTTGATGAGTCGGAGTCGCTTACTGCACGCCTTGGTAAAGAGGGCGTCGAAGAGGCTGCGAAAGCGTTCGAAGCATTCGAAAAAGTGCTGCGCGGAGCCACCAACGCCGGCAGCCCTTCACAGGCCTGCGTCTGGATGCAAGGCGAATTCGGTCCGCGTTTTCCGAACGAGCCGGACCGGGTCAAGGTGGTATCCGTTGTCGCCACCATTGCCGCAGCGCCGGCTACGGCTGGTCCGAGCGAATTGGTCGGGCGCACGAAGGCCGGATGAGCAGCGTCGCCGTGGTCTCCGATGTGGTCGAAGCCTTCAGGCTGCAAGGCTTCGAGTTTGTCGGCAAGACGGACGACGGCTGGTTCAAACTGAGGGGGCCGTTGATCCCGTGCGGCGCGGACGATGGCATTCCATGTGAGGTTCAGCTCGACCCTACCTTCTTCGACCTGCCTCGCATTCGGCTGCTCGAAATTCCGCCTGAACTGCCCAATGCAGTTCCTCATCTTGGCGCGGAGGGCGGCCTTTGCTATCTGGCCAAGGGAACTGTCGTGCTGGACATCTACGATCCTGTAGGGCAGTCCTTGGCGTGCCTGCAACGGGCGGCAGCGGTGCTCGGGCAGATCTTGAAGGGCGAGATGATCGAAGATCTCGCCGAAGAGTTCTTTGCCTACTGGAACGGCTGGCTTTGTTTTGTGGACATGCAAGGCGAAGATCTGGGGCGACAAAACTGTATCGTTGCGCAAGCCAATGGGAATCCACTCTGGTTCATCACCGACAACGAAGATCGAACAACAAGAAAGTTGCATTCACTCGGCTACCAGGTCACTGATAAAACGGTGCTGACATACCGGGTCAAGACCACCGCGCAACCCCGCCCACTAACCAGCCACTGGCCCCCCGAAACGGTGGGGGACGTCTTGGCTTGGCAAAGCACCCTGGACCCACGGTGTCGGCGCAAGATTCACGAACGAATCAAGGAAGGGCAAAGCAAAAAAGCAAATGGCGTCCTGATCATCATCGAATCGCCACTGATGACCTACGGCTTTGCCGTGCTCTTTGACCACCAAGTGAGTCAAAAGACCAAGCTTGCTGATCGCAGGGATTCGAGTTTTGGGCTGAAGGTAATGCCCGTCTCAGTGATCAGGATCGATGACCGGTATCTGGCCCAGCGCAACATCCCCAAGTCGAAAACGTTGGCGGGGAAACGAATCGCACTTGTGGGTTGCGGCACGATCGGCGGATACCTCTCGGACATGCTGGTCAAGGCCGGGGCAGGATCATGCGGAGGGAAACTCACGCTGGTGGATTTTGATGGCCTCCTTCCACAGAACATCGGACGGCATCGGCTCGGCTTCCCGGACCTGTTGTCGAACAAGGCTGAGGCGATGGCGAAGGAACTCAAGCGCTTGTCGCCAGGCGTCGAGGTTCATGCGCTCCCCGTGGACGTGAGACAGGCCCAACTGGGAAAGCTGGACCTACTCATCGATGCCACCGGCGAAGAATCCCTCGGGCATTGGCTGTGCGGCCGCTACAGGGCTCCCACGCCCATGCTTTCTGTTTGGATCGAAGGGCCGGGAACGGCTGTGCGTGCGCTCCTGAGAACGAACGCATCGGGTGCGTGCTACCGATGCCTATGGCAGAGCCACAGAAGAGGCGAACTTCGCTCGACCATTGATGCTCTGCCTAACATCTTGGCAGGCCACGGGTGCGAGGGCTTGTATGTGCCATTTCCGGCTTCGGTGTCGGTGCAGGCAGCCAGCTTGGGTGCTGAGATGGCCCTTGATTGGGTCAAGGGCGTCCACTCTCCTGCATTGCGGACCCGGCTGATCGACCAGACCCATCATCTGGCCACGCCTGACTGCGATCCTCTGCGAGATCATGATTGCCCTCTATGCAATTCCTAGGGTCCTGGGCAACTGGCGACAAGAGCAGGTTGCTGCATTTTTCGACCCAGACGCTGGAGACATTCAGTCAGCATATCCAGGCTAGTGATGCCGACTGCGAAGCGGGCGGACTCTTGCTTGGTTCTGTACATGGAGCCCATTTGCTCATTGAGCAGGCGACGGTTCCTACCGCGTGGGACAAGCGGTTTCGCTATCTGTTCGAGCGGATGCCGTTTGGTCATGAGGCTATTGCGTTGTCGCGATGGACGGCGAGTCAGGGAACTGTCCGCTATTTAGGCGAATGGCATACCCACCCGGAAGACCATCCCCAGCCTTCTAGCCTTGACAGATCTGAATGGACTTTGTTGGCAGCGCAGCGTCGGGACAAGCGGCCAGTGCTCGCTGTCATCATCGGGCGTAGATCTCTGTATGCAGAGTTGGTGCCGAGATCAGGCGAAGGGTCGATATTCTTCCCCGTGGAGTAGAGCACTAGCGCAACAACCATCATCGTCTTGACTTGCACCTCCACTCAGACGGTAGTGCATTAAAGACGACGTCATCGGGGAAATTCCTTCCTCTGCAGCGGAGTTTGCCGCGGAAAGCGGTGGCTGGCCGGTTCCGATTGATTGCGGCGCCGGAAGACCGGCCGTTTGAGCATCGAGCCATCCGCATCCCTCGGAGAACGGCTCGATGGAAACCACTCGCAATCCCGCGCAGGTTCGGCGCTTCGCCGTCGAGGCACCCTGGGCCGTGCGTGTTGCCGCGCTGCTGCTTGCCGCTGCCGGATTGCAGCCCGCCATCGCCGCTGACGCCTCCGACAACGCTGCGGAGCGCGAGATGCTCGCCGCGGTAACGCGCCAGCTCGAACTGCTGGACCGCCTCGCCGAGCACGCCGCCACCACCGCGCCGCAGGAGCGCGCCCGCTACCACTTCGACTACGCGCGGCTGCGCGCCGACCTGGAGCGCGTGCGCACCGGCGTGCGCGACTACCTCGTTCCGCAACGCGCCCAGCCGCGTGATCCCGTGCCGCTGGCCGGTGACTACACGCGCAGTAACGCGGCGCCTGCGACGTCGCCCAAGGAGGCGCCGTCGTCATGACGCCTTCCGCCGATCAGGTCGCCGCCTTCACGGCCAACGGCGGCTTCGCGCCCGGGGCCGTCTCCACCGTCGTGCTCGGCTTCGTCTTCGCCATCCTGCTGCTGTGGGGCGTGTGGGCGATGCGCACTGCCTATGTCGGCTGGGCCGAGCACCACCTGACCCAACGCCAGTTCCTCGGCGTCATCGTGCGCTTCGTCGCGATGTACCTGGTGCTGGGCTTTTTCCTCCTGTCCTGACCCCATGAAAGGTACTTCGCCATGAACGCTCCCGCTACTTCTCGCCGTCCCACGTCGCGGCCCGCCGCGCGCATCGCCGCGCTGCTGATCCCGCTGGGCATCGCCGCCACGCCGCTGCCGTCGTTCGCCGACCTTCCCACGCTGGAAGACCCGTCGCGCGGCACCGGCAGCGGCATCATGCAGACGCTGCAAAACTACGGCTACGACATCGTGCTGCTGATCGCGCTGCTCGTCGTCGCCTCGATGTTCGTCGGCGTCTGCTACCACGCCTACACGCGCTACGCCGAGATCCACACCGGCCGCGCAACGTGGGGGCAGTTCGGGTTGACCGTCGCGGTGGGCGCGATCCTGCTGGTCGTCGGCATCTGGCTGCTGACCAAGGCTACCGGCGTCCTGTAAGGCCCGGCAACGATGGCCGGCGCCCTGGAGAGTCCGTCGCGCGACGGGCTCGTGACCTTCCTGCCGCACCGCCTCAACCGCCACCCGGTGGTCGTGCGCGGGCTCACGGCCGACGAGCTGTGGGTCTGCGCCGGGCTGTCCGGCGCGGCCGGTCTCGTGGCCGGCGTACCGCTGGCCTGGCTGACGCACAGCATCGCGATGGTGCCCACGCTGATCGTCGCCGGCATCGGTGTCGGTGTCTTCGTGGGCGGCGGCCTGCTGCGGCGGTGGAAGCGCGGCCGGCCCGACACCTGGCTGTACCGCCAGCTCCAGTGGCGCCTCGCGCTGCGCTACCCCGCGCTGGCTGCGCATGCGGGCGGGGGCCAGCTCATCACCCGGTCGGGCTGGTGGTCCACGCGGCGCCTGCGGCCCGATCCGTCCCTGCGTCGAGGTAGACCATGAGCCGATTCAAGAACGAGGTCGCGCACCTGCAGGCGCATGTGAAGACCTTGCGCCTGGCTGGCGCCGCACTGTTCGTCGTGGCGCTGCTGCTCGGCTTCGGCTGGTGGAGCGCACCCAAGAGCCTGACCATCCACGTGCCACCCGACCTGCGCTCGGGCAGCACGCGCAAGTGGTGGGACGTGCCGCCGGAGAGCGTCTACGCCTTCACCTTCTACATTTGGCAGCAGGCCCAGCGCTGGCCGACCAATGGCGAGCAGGACTACCCGCGCAACCTGCATGCACTGTCTGCGTACTTCACGCCGAGCTGCCGTGCCTTCCTGCAGCAGGACTACGAATTCCGGCGCAGCAACGGCGAGCTACGCCAGCGCGTGCGCGGCATCTACGAGATTCCCGGCCGCGGCTACGGCGACGAGCCGGCCATGCGCGTGCGCACCGTGTCGGCCAACAACTGGATCGTCACGCTGGACGTGAGCGCCGACGAGTACCTGGGCGCCGAGCAGGTCAAGCGCGCGCTCGTGCGCTATGCACTCAAGGTTGTGCGCATGGACGTGGACCCCGAGCGCAACCCCTTCGGCCTGGCGCTGGACTGCCATGCACGCGCGCCGGAGCGCATCGAGACCCCGCCGCCTGCGGCGCCGCCCGGCCGGGCCGCAAGCGCCGGCTCCAACTTGCAGGGAGACACCCCATGAAGTCCCTCGGGAAGCGTTCATCTGCGGCGGCCCTGGCTGGCCTGCTGCTGTGCCTGGCCTTCGTGCCTGCGGCCCATGCCGTCGAAATCCTGCGCTGGGAGCGCCTGCCGCTGGCGGTGCCGCTGGTGGTCGGCCAGGAGCGCGTGGTGTTCATCGAGCGCAACGTGCGCATCGGTGTGCCGCCCACGGTTGGCGAGCAGTTGCGCGTGCAGAGCGCTGGTGGCGCGATCTACCTGCGCGCGAGCGCGCCGATCCCGCCCACACGGCTGCAACTGCAGGACGTGGAGTCGGGCGCGCTGATCCTGCTGGACATCGCGGCCGAGCCGGCGAAGGCGGGCCAGCCTGCACTCGAACCCGTGCGCATCGTCGAAGGCGACGTGCCGGCGACGCGCTACGGCGAGCCGGCCAAGCCGGCGGACGACGATGCGGAGCGCACCGTACCCGCAGCGAAGCGCGCCACGCCGGTGGCGGTTGTGCTCACGCGCTATGCGGCGCAGAACCTCTACGCGCCGCTGCGCACCGTGGAGCCCGTTCCCGGCCTCGGCCGCGTCAATCTGCGCCGTGGGCTGGAGCTTTCCACCTTGCTGCCCACACTGCCGGTGCGTGCGCAGGCGCTGGCCGCTTGGCGGCTCGAAGACCAGTGGGTGACGGCGGTGAAGCTCACCAACGCCTCCGGGCGCTGGCTCGACCTCGATCCCCGCGCGCTGCAGGGCGACTTTCTCGCCGCGACCTTCCAGCACCCGAATCTGGCGCCGGCCGGCCGCGCCGCCGACACCACGGTGGTCTACCTCGTGACCCGTGGCCACGGCCTGGCCGAGTCGCTGCTGCCCAAGCTCTCACCGATCGACGCGACGGTGAACCTGCCGCCGGCCGCGGCGGCCGGCCAGGCCGAAGGAGGTGCCCGCCATGAAAAGTAACCCCCTCCTGAAGTGGCTGCTGATCCCGATGGCGCTGGTGCTGCTGTTCGTCGGCATCAAGATGTTCTCCGGGGATCGCGGCGCCAAGCCCGTTCCGGCCGGCAGCGCCAACTCGCTCACGCCCGAAGAGATGAAGGCGCTGGGCATCGAGGGCGACACGCCGCGCGATACCGTTGCCACACTGGTGGCCCAGGTCAAGCAGTTGCGCAACGAGCTGCAGACGGCGCTCAACGACAACAAGAACCAGAAGAGCGAGAACGAGCGTATGCGCGCGCGGGAAAGCGCGATCGACCAGCGCATCCAGTCCGCGCTGGATGGTGAACGCGGCCGCCTGCAGCAGTACCGCGAGCAGTTGGCCGGCGACCGCCAGCAGACCCAGGGCCTGCTGCAAGACCTGCAGCGGCGCCTGGATGGGCTTTCCGGCAAGGGCGGCCAGGCCGATCTGCCGGTCGGGCTCGGCCTGGAGGACGGCGACGGCAAGGGCTTCAGCGGCAGCCAGGGCGGCGCCGCGCGCAGCACCAGCGGCACGCGCTGGGTGGAACCGGACGATGCGAAGCCTTCGGCGAAGAACGGCAGCAGCGGCGGCCTGAACTTTCCGACCAGCTTCGGGCCGGCGCAGAAGACGCTTTCCGACACGGCCGACAACGTGGCCAGCACCGTCGCGGATGCAGGCAGCCGCGCCGTGGGCACGTCGTCCAAGCCGGTCTACACGGTGCCGTCGAACTCGACGCTGATGGGCTCCATCGCGATGACCGCGCTGATCGGCCGCGTGCCGATCGACGGCACGGTCAACGACCCGTACCCCTTCAAGGTGCTGATCGGCCCGGACAACCTCACCGCCAACGGCATCGACATTCCCGACGTGGCGGGCGCGGTGGTCAGCGGCACGGCCTCGGGCGACTGGACGCTTTCCTGCGTGCGCGGCCAGATTCGCTCGGTGACGTTCGTCTTCAACGACGGCACGGTGCGCACGATGCCGGAGGACGGCAACCGCAACCAGAGCGGCGGCGGCCAGGGCAATGGTGCAAACAGCACGACGCAAGGCGGCCTGGGCTGGATCAGCGATCCCTACGGCATCCCCTGCGTCAGCGGCGAACGGCGCAGCAACGCGCAGCAGTACCTGGGTTCGCAAGCCCTCATCACCGCGGCCGGCGCCGGCGCCGCTTCACTGATCAAGTCGGACAACGGCAGCGTGGCCGTGGTCGCTAACAGCAACGGCTCGCTTGGCACGGTAGGCATCAGCGGCAACGAGGCGATGGGCCGCATCCTGGCCGGGGGCGTCCGCGACATGGCCGATTGGGTCAACAAGCTTTACGGCCAAGCCTTCGCCGCCGTCTACGTGCGGCCCGGCGCCAAGGTCGCGGTGCATCTGGAGCAGCCGCTCAACATCGACTACGACGCCAAGGGGCGCCGGGTCAATCAACGCATCGGAGGCAAGCATGCGTCGGATTTGGATTGAATCGGCCGCGATCCTGTGCGCGGTCCTGGTGCTGGGCGGCTGCGCCACCAGCAAGGACAAGTTGCTGCCGCACGGCGATCACACCATGCTCGACGTGTGGAATCAGGAGACGGGCGGCAGCGCCGGTGGTGGGCAGGCAGCGCGGCAACTGCTCGATGCACGCCAGGACTTGCGCCGGCCGCTGACCGAGGCCGACGTGCAGGCGGTGCCCGCCGCCGCTGCCGCCTACACGCGCACCGCGGCCAACGAGATTTACCGCCAGTTCCGACGCCTGCCGAACCCGGACCTAGTGATGTACGTGTTCCCGCACCTGGCCGGCACCGACCCGGTGCCCGTGCCCGGCTACACCACCGTGTTCCCGCTCTACCAGCGCGTGCAGTACGCGATGCCTGGCGAGCGCCTGGAGGACTACTGATGGCTTGGTCGTTGCCCTGGGCACGCAAGGCCGTCACGCCCGCCGGCCCCGACCTGGATGCCGATGACGCCTGGTCGCAGCATGTCTCGACGCTGGCCGCGCACGGCATTCCCGAGCCCGGCAGCGCGATGGGCAGCCAGCCGCGCCCGCCGACCACCGAAGCGGACCTGCAGGCGCTCTACGGCGTGGCACCGTCCTTCGCCGACCTGTTGCCGTGGATGGAGTACCTGCCCGGCTCCAAGAGCATGTTGCTGGAAGACGGCCAGTCGGTTGCGGGCTTCTTCGAACTGGCCCCGGTCGGCACCGAAGGCCGTGAGATGGCCTGGCTGTGGCAGGCACGCGATGCACTGGAGAACGCGCTGCAGGACTCGTTCGACGAACTCGACGAGAACCCGTGGGTCGTGCAGCTCTACGCCCAGGACGAATCGACCTGGGACACCTACCTGCGCGGGCTGGCCGACTATGTGCGGCCGCGCGCCCAGGGCAGCGCCTTCACGGACTTCTACCTGCGTTTCTTTGGGCACCACCTGCGCGCCATTGCCAAGCCCGGCGGGCTGTTCGAGGACACCACGGTGACGCGGCTGCCGTGGCGCGGCCAGGTCCGGCGCGTGCGAATGGTGGTCTACCGGCGCGCGAACGCTACGACCGCATCGCGGCGCGGCCAGTCCCCCGAGCAGGCGTTGACGACGATCTGCGACCGGCTCGTGGGCGGCCTCGCCAACGCGGGCGTGAAATCCCGCCGCATGGAGGCGGCCGACATCCACGACTGGCTGCTGCGCTGGTTCAACCCGCACCCGACGCTGCTCGGCCCCAGCGCCGACGACCGCGAGCGCTTCTATGCGCTCACGCGCTACCCCGAGGCAGTCGAAGACGGCGAGATCGAGCTGGCTAGCGGAGACTTCGCGCAGCGCCTGTTCTTCGGCCAGCCGCGCTCGGACGTGGCGAACGGCACGTGGCTGCTCGACGGCATGCCGCACCGGATCATCGTGATGGACCGGTTGCGCATGCCGCCTGCGACCGGCCACGTCACCGGCGAAACGCGCAAGGGCGGCGATGCCGTCAACGCGCTGTTCGACCAGATGCCCGAGGACACGGTGATGTGCCTGACCGTCGTCGCGACGCCGCAGGACGTGCTCGAAGGGCACCTGAACCACCTGAGCAAGAAGTCGGTCGGCGAGACGCTGGCTTCGGAGCAGACGCGCCGCGACGTGCAGGAAGCGCGCGGGCTGATCGGCAGCGCGCACAAGCTCTACCGCGGTGCGCTTGCCTTCTATCTGCGCGGACGCGACCTCGCGCAGCTCGACGCCCGCGGCCTGCAACTGGTCAACGTCATGCTCAACGCCGGCCTGCAGCCGGTGCGCGAGGAAGACGAGGTGGCGCCGCTCAACAGCTACCTGCGCTGGCTCCCGTGCGTGTTCGATCCGGCCACCGACAAGCGCCAGTGGTACACGCAACTGATGTTCGCGCAGCACGCGGCGAACCTCGCGCCGGTGTGGGGCCGCAGCCAGGGCACCGGCAATCCGGGCATCACGTTCTTCAACCGCGGCGGCGGGCCGATCACCTTCGACCCGCTGAACCGGCTCGACCGGCAGATGAACGCTCACCTGTTCCTGTTCGGTCCCACCGGCTCGGGCAAAAGCGCCACGCTCAACAACATCCTGAACCAGGTGACGGCGATCTACCGGCCGCGGCTGTTCATCGTCGAGGCGGGCAACAGCTTCGGCCTGTTCGGCGACTTCGCGGCGCGGCTAGGCATGAAGGTGCATCGCGTTAAGCTGGCCCCCGGTGCCGGGGTGAGCCTCGCGCCGTTCGCCGACGCCCACCGGCTGGTGGAAACGCCCAGCCAGGTGCAGACGCTGGATGCCGACGCCCTGGACGAGGACCGCGACGAAGCGGCACAGGCAGCGGATGCCGACGAGCAGCGTGACGTGCTGGGGGAACTGGAAATCACCGCGCGGCTGATGATCACCGGCGGCGAGGACAAGGAAGAGGCGCGCATGACGCGCGCCGACCGCAGCCTGATCCGCCAGTGCATCCTCGATGCGGCCCAGCGTTGCGTGGCCAACCAGCGCACCGTCCTGACGCGCGACGTGCGCGATGCGCTGCGCGAGCGCGGCCGCGATACGGCACTACCCGAGGTGCGGCGCGCGCGGCTGCTGGAAATGGCCGACGCGATGGATATGTTCTGCCAGGGCGTGGACGGCGAGATGTTCGACCGGCCCGGCACGCCCTGGCCCGAGGCCGACATCACCATCGTCGATCTGGCGACCTTCGCACGCGAGGGCTACAACGCGCAGCTTTCCATCGCCTACATCAGCCTTATCAACACGGTCAACAACATCGCCGAGCGCGACCAGTTCCTCGGCCGGCCGATCATCAACGTGACGGACGAGGGGCACATCATCACCAAGAACCCGCTGCTTGCGCCCTACGTCGTCAAGATCACGAAGATGTGGCGCAAGCTCGGCGCCTGGTACTGGCTGGCGACGCAGAACATCGACGACCTGCCCAAGGCCGCCGAGCCCATGCTCAACATGATCGAGTGGTGGATCTGCCTCTCGATGCCGCCCGACGAGGTGGAGAAGATCGCGCGCTTTCGCGAGCTGAACGCGGCGCAGAAGGCGCTGATGCTGTCGGCCCGCAAGGAGGCCGGCAAGTTCAGCGAGGGCGTGATCCTTTCCAAGAGCATGGAAGTGCTATTCCGCGCGGTGCCGCCCAGCCTGTACCTGGCGCTGGCTCAGACCGAGCCGGAAGAGAAGGCCGAGCGTTTCCAGTTGATGCAGCAGTACGGCATCGGCGAACTGGACGCCGCTTTCAAGATCGCCGAGAAGATCGACCGCGCCCGCAGCATCGAGCCGCTGGTGCTCGATGCGCTGGCGTGACGGGGAGTCCACGATGCGCATCCCTCGCTTCGCGCCGTCCCGCACCGTCCTTGTCGTCGCGCTGCTGATGGCCGCGGCCCTGACAACGGCCGCATGGCTCGGCCTGCGGCCGCAGTCGCCGCCCGCCGAACCCGATTTTCCTTCGGCAGAAGCAACGCCTGCGCCGGCAACGGCACCAGCCGGCCCGCCCTGGCGCTATGGCCGCGCCGATGCGCGCTTCACGGTGGTCGAGTACGCCGACCTCGAATGCCCGTTCTGCCGCGCCTACTTCGCAGTGCTCAAGCGCTGGATCGACGCGCACCCGGACGTGAGCTGGCAATGGCATCACCTGCCGTTGCCGTTGCACGAGCCGGCCGCGTCTGCCGGTGCGCGCCTGGTGGAGTGCGTCGGCGAGGCCGGCGGCCAGGCCGCGTTCTGGCAGGCCGCCGAGTGGGTCTACACGCACACCCGCGGCGACGGTCAGGGCCTGCCCGAGGGCCTGCGCTATCCCGACCTCACGCCGGCCGCGCAGCAGTGCCTCGACAGCGACCGCCCCGATGCGCTGATCCGCGCACAGTCGGCGAGCGCGGCGCAGGAGGGCATCAAGGTCACGCCCACGCTGCGCCTGCAGGATCGCCAGTCCGGCAAGACGCTGCTGCTGCACGGCCCGGTCGAAGGAGATGCCTTGCTGTCCGCGATCGACCTGCTGGCGGCCAGTGCAGCGGCCGAGCCCGCATCGAAGGAAATGCCTGCCGAGTCTCTCGGAGACATGCCCAGGTAGCCACGATCTTCAAGGCTACGACGCGGCTTGGCCGTGCTGATCGACCCCGTTCGCTGCGCATCCCTGGACGCGAACAGCCACTGTGCATGCGGTGGCGGATGCCCGCTCTTCTGCCGCTTGTTCTTCATCGTCCCCGGAGGGTTTGTCCCTCCCGGGACAGGCGTCCTCCGACTTCATCCCGTGGAGGTTCGCCATGTCCTATGTCGTCGCCGACTCGCGTCCCGAGTCGCTCAGCCTGATCGCCGCCCAGCACGAAGACTGGATCATCCGCCAGGCCATCGCCTTGCTGGAACAACGCATCTTCAAGGCCGGCCCGATGCTGAACAGTCCCGCCGCCGTGCGCGACTACCTGCATCTGAAGCTGGTCGCGGAGCCCAACGAGGTCTTCGCCGTCGTGTTCCTCAACTCTCAGCACCAAGTCCTCGCCTACGAGCCGATGTTCAAGGGCACGGTCGATCAAACCTCGGTGTACCCGCGGGTGCTGGTGCAGCGCGCCCTGGCCCTCAACGCCTCGGCGGTCATCCTGGCCCACCAGCATCCATCTGGCATGACCGTGCCTTCGGCCGCCGATCAGGCGCTGACCGACCGGCTCAAAGCCGCCCTGGCGATAGTCGATGTCCGGGTGGTGGATTACTTCATCGTCGGCAAGGGCACGCCGTACTCCTTCGCCGAATCCGGCCTGCTGTAGCGCCGCTGACCGCCTGGTCCCCGCGGGAGCCTCGGCTGCCGCTTTTCTTTCGCCTGTCTGCCCAAAGCGGAGCGCGCGCGGTGCGCATTCCTTGTCGCGGTTGGACTGCCTTCGGCGTTCGACTAGAGCCTTGCTCTCATTCCCAGGACGCCCGCCATGACGGCTCCCTTCTTGAAACCCATCCCGCGGCTGCGGTGTACGCGCATCGCCTGCGCGGGAGGGCTGCTGCTGTGCCTGCTCGGCCAGGACGCATCCGCAGCCGACGTGCTGGTCGTGACCGACAGCCGCCATCCCGTGCAGTCCGCATCCGGCGCGCGCGTGATCGAGCTGGATCTGCCCGAGCGCATCGAGGCCGAACTGGCCGCGGGCCTGCCTGCCGATCCGGGCCGCGCGGCCGCGCTCGTGCAGCAACGCCTGCGCGATGGCAGCCAGGCACTACAGCGCCGCATCGGCAGCGCCTACCAGGGCGTCGCCGATGCCTGGGGCTTGGGGCTGGCCAAGGTGCCTGCCGTGGTGGTCGATCGCCGCTACGTGGTCTACGGCGAGCCCGATGTCGCGCGCGCCGTGGCACGCATCGAATCACATCGGAGGGCACAGCCATGAACCGCCTGCTGTCGGCGTCGTCGCGCCGGGCCCGCCTTGCCATCGCTTCGGTGCTGCTCGGCGGCGCCGCTTCGAGCTTCGCGCTGAACACGGCTACCATCGTGTCCTCGGCCCTGTCGCCCGACTGCCTGGAATATCGCGTCGTCGGCATCTGCTACTGGCTGTTCTGCACCTGGACGGGCTGCACGGTGCGCACCTCGGTGAAGGTGCGCCACTACATTCCCGACGCGGTGGTGTCGAGCTACAGCAACACCGGCGAGAACCCGTGGATCGAGGTGCGCGCCATGAGCATGCCCAATCCCACGGCGCAGGCCGGCGGCGACGGGACGACGAACCACGACAACGAGAACAACCTGGCGAAGTTCAAGAACGCCGACGTGATCGGGCATCCCGGCGGTTCGGTGTTCAGCCAGTTCGCCAGCGCGTCCGGCTACGCCTGCCAGGGCGCAGGCACGGCCTTCATGCCGTACCTGCTGAGCACCCTCGACACGCTGGCCTGGCGCTACAACGTCCCGGAGATGGTGTACCCCGAGGCGGTGATCCCCGGCATGCGCGAGATCGGCGGCCGCACGACGCTCAACCTGTGGGGCAACGTCTATCCGCGCGGCGGCTTCCTGCATCAGACCGACGACTACAAGAGCGGCGCCGTCGTCGCGCAGCGCGCGGGCGATGTCGTCACGCGGCGCATGCAGCCGCACGTCTACCAGCCGCTGCTCGCGAGTTCGAGCGACGGCTATTGGCCGGCCGGCGCCCTGGTGGAGAGCGATGCCTCCACCGGCAAGTGGCAGGAGCTGACGCCGACCCTCTCCAACTCCTGCGCCGTGTTCCCCCACTCCAACACGCGCGTGCAGGCCCAGCAAGGCGACTACGCCTGGGCGCTGTGGCGGCCCTATGCCTGCTGCCAGCGCCGCGGGCAGGTCTTCCTCGGCAGCGTCGATTTCCTCTGAGGTATTCCGATGAAAGCGTCTCTCTCCCGTTTCGCACAGCGCGCCAGGCCCTACGCGCTCAGCATCGCGCTCGCCTGCGCCGTCACGGCCGCAGCCGGCGTCGCGTGGGCGCAGACCCGCATCAGCCCCACCGGCGTCGGCGTGAGCGGCAGCGTCATCGGCGACGACGTGCTCTACAGCATCGGCGGCGGCCGGGCCGTGTCCATGGGCGGCGCCGGGAACATGCAGAGCATCGGCGTGGGCATCGGCTGGAACAGCAACCTGATCTGCGGAAACATGAGCATCACGACGACGCTGCAGAACCAGTTGAACGGCCTCACCAATGGCTTTCAGCAGATCATGTCCTCGGTGATCCAGAGCGCCACCAGCGCCGTGGCGTCGCTGCCGGCCCTGATCATCCAGCGCGCCGATCCGGGCCTCTACAACCTGCTGACCAACGGCGTGCTGCAGGCTCGGCTCGATTTCGACCGCAGCAAGTTGACGTGCAAGGCGATGGCCAACCGGATGGCGGACATGGCCGGCGGCCAGGCCGGGTGGGATCAGCTCGCCGAAGGTTTCGCGCTGCGCGATGCGGTGAGCAGCACCGATGCGGTGTCCGCCGTCGAGCAGGCCGAATCGAACAAGGGCAACAACGGCGTGCCCTGGGTGGGCGGCGGCAACGCGGGCGGCTCGGGCCAGGGTTCCATCAAGGTGGTCGGCGACGTGACCCGTGCCGGCTACAACCTGCTCAACAGCCGCGGCGTCAGCGACACCTCATCCATCCCGCGCGCGTCCTGCGGCAACCGGCTGACCTGCCAAACTTGGTCCTCGCCGCAGGCCGCAGCGGACTTCGCAACCCGCGTGCTCGGCGAGCGCGAGCAACGCACCTGCGAGACCTGCACCAAGACGCAGACCACGCCTGGCGTCGGCCTGACGCCGGTGATCCAGGAAGAGTACGAGACCAAGCTGCAGGCACTGCAGGGCCTCGTGACGGGCTCGACGCCGATGACGGTGGCAAACCTCGAAGCCGCCGGCAGCAACTCGCTGCCGATCACGCGCGGCGTGATCGAGGCGCTGCGCGACGAGCCCGATCAAGACCTGCTCGGCAAGCGCCTGGCGTCCGAAGCCGCGCTGTCGAGCGTGCTGGAGAAGGCCCTGCTGTTGCAGCGCACGCTGCTGACCGGCAAGAAGGAGCCGAACGTCGCCGCCAACGAGCTGGCCGTGAAGGCGGTCGATCAGGAGAACAACGCGCTGGAGCAGGAGATCAACAACCTCAAGACCGAGCTGGAGCTGCGGCGCACGCTGGCCGGCAATTCGGCGATGGCGATCGTGCAGCGCCACGGCACCCGCGCCGCGGGCTCGCGCGGCATCTTCGAGGGCGACACGACGCGCGACCGGCTCAAGGAAGTGCAGAAGCCGCGGAGCGGGCCATGACCAGCCGGGCCTGGCTGCGGCCGGCACGGCTGCTCGGCCGCCGCGTTGGCATCGTGCTGCTGTGGGTGCTGCTGGTGGCGGGCATCGCGGTCGGCGTGAACGTCGTCGGCCTCCACATCGTCGGCAGCATCGACGGCTGGGAGCAGTGGCTGCGCGAGCACTCGGGCCACTTCCTCGTCTGGCGGCTGCTGCTCTACGCGGCGACGGCCTACGGCTGGTGGTGGATGCGTCGGCGCCTGCGCGAACGCGAGCCATTGGCCGAGACCCATCAGCGCCTGCTGCGCGCCGAGATCGCGGCCGTCGCCACCCTCGTGCTGCTCGAAGGCAGCCAGCTACTGCGCAATGGCTGAGCCCTGGAGAACGCCATGACGCTCAACACAACGGACTACCTGGAGTATTACCTGACCCTGGTCGGGTGGATCGTCAGCAACGGCATCTGGAACATCCTCGTGGCCAGCGGCGTATTCGCGCTGCCCTTCGTGGTCATGGTGGTGCAGGAATGGCTGCGCGCGCGGGCCGAGGGTGCGGACGAGGGCAACAAGGGGGTGCTGTCATCGATGCGCATCGAGAACCGCGTGTGGGTGGCGATCGTCGTCATCCTGTTCGCCGGCATCCCCTTCATTCCGGTCGACCTCAGCACCATCAAGTTCGACACGACGCGCTCCGCGCAATGCCAGGTCAGCGTCCCGCAGCCCACCGACACGGGCTGGTCGAACGCCTACACCACGCTCAACAACCAGAGCGCGCTGGTGCCGGTGTGGTGGTTCTTCATGCACGCCATCTCGAAGGCGGTGACGGGCGGCGCGGTGGCGGCCATCCCCTGCGGAACGGATCTGCGTCAGATGCGCATGGACGTGGATGCCACGCGCATCGATGACCCGGTGCTGGCCCAGGAGGTCGGCGACTTCGTGCATGACTGCTACGGCCCCTCGCGCGCCAAGCTGTTCATGTCTCGGCCCACGCTCTCCGACGAGCAGATGAATGACGTGACCTGGATCGGTTCGAGCTACTTCCTGAACAACGCGGGCTTCTACGACACCTACCACTCGAACACGCCACGCACGGCCTGGCCCTACGACGCGACGCGCGATGCGGGGCTGGCCCAGGTGGATAGCGGCGGGGGCTACCCCACGTGCCGGCAGTGGTGGTCGGACGGCGGCAGCGGCCTGCGCGCGCGCCTGCTGGCCCAGGTCGATCCCGACCTGCTGACGCGCATCGGCCGCTGGGCGGGCTTCCTGTCGCAGAGCGAGGTGAACGACTCGGTGATCCGCGCCGTGGTCTCGCCGCGGCAGCAGAAGATGAACCAGGGCTCGGTCTACACCGACTACGGCGGCCAGATCGAGAAGACGCTGCCCAACGTCGTGACGCGCGGCGCCGGCGACCTGGGGCTGACCATGGGCTCGCTGGGCTTCTTTCCGGCGATGGACGTGGTACGCCAGGCGCTGCCGATGGTGCTGTCGCTGCTCAAGATGGCGCTGGTGATCTGCATCCCGCTGGTGCTGGTCTTCGGCACCTACGAGCTGAAGGCGCTGGTCGCGGTGAGCTGCGTGCAGTTCGCGCTGTTCTTCGTGGACTTCTGGTTCCAGCTCGCGCGCTGGCTGGACAGCACGATCCTCGACGCGCTCTACGGCTGGGGGTTCGGCGCGAACCGGCCGCACAGCAACTTCGATCCGCTGATCGGCCTGAACAACGCCTTCGGCGACATGCTGCTGAACTTCGTCATGGCGACGATGTTCATCGTGCTGCCTACCTTCTGGGTGGCTGCGCTGGGCTGGGTAGGCGTGCGCGCGGGAACGGCAATTCAAGGGCTGGCGGCAGGAACCAGGGATGCCCAAGCTGCTGGCGGCAGGGGTGCGGGTGTCGCTATGAAAGCAGCGAAGTAACGCCTCTAGGCTTGCTCGTCTTCTGGATCGTGGGGGTCGATCCGGTAATCGTCATGGGTGTAGAGGCCGTACCCGGCAGGGCCGTATCGCCATTCCGGCTTGTGTTCCTCGTCGTAGCTCCCATCGTCGTTGCGGACTACCCAGGCGCCGACCAGCGCGAACGCAAGCAGCAGTGCCAGCCAGAACGCGGTGTAGAGCAGGACACCGATCGCAGCGAGCTTGACGGCCAGCAGCGCGGCCTTGGCAATGCCAGGCGCCCATCCCTGCGCGAGCAGCCAGCCCTGCGCCCGCCGATCCAGACGCGCGCAGCCTCTCCACGCCCGGCCCAGTGTCCGGCCGAGGCGTTCTGCGAAGGTGGTCTGTGCGGCGGTCTTCATGGTGGCTACCTCATGTTCATCCTGTCGTGTGGCTGTGATCCCTGTCCGTGTCGCGATTGAAACCTGTGCTGTTCTTCAACCGCGGTCTAGTCCTTGTCTGCTGCGCGCCAGTCGGCCTGGCTTGCGGCCACCAGCGCCGCCCAATCGTCCGGCGGGTTGCCGCGTCCCAACATCTTCTCGAACACCGCATAGGGGTCGGACTTGCTGCCCGACGACCGCAAGGTCTGCTCGTCGTTGACCCAGGCGAACACGATCGCCTTGGCCTTGGAGTCGAAGCGGAAGAACAGCCGGAACCGCCTCCCGATCTTTGCGCGCCGCCAGTGCCGGTAGGCCGGCCCCAAGGTGTTGCCCTGGCGGAATTCGTCGCGCGCAGGATCGCTCGGCACGACATCCATGATCAACTGGCTCAACGCCCGGAACAGCTTGACGTTGGCGTTGCTCTCGAACCCCTGCGGGTCGTTCTGTTCGGCCCGTTCCGCGGCCGCGTGCAGCTTGCGCAACTGCTCGATCACGCCCTCGTGGAACAGGAGCGTCCAACCGTGCCGCTGCATCAGAGCGCCACTTCGCCTTCGATGTCTTCATCGAGGTTCACCGCGTGGTGCGCGTTGGCCAGCATGGCCCGCGCCAGATCGTCCGGCAGGGACTGGACGTGCCGCCCGGCCCGGATGTCCGCTTCCAGCAGCCCCAGGAAGGCGCCGATGGCCGGGTCTTCATGGTCGGCGTCGGCGCGGGTCACGACGACTTCGCCGCCGCGCAGGTCGAACGCCACCTTGCCGCCGGTGTCCACGCCCAGCGCTTGCCGGATGGACTTGGGCAGCGTGATCTGACCCTTGGAGGTCAGCGTCGCGACTTCGTGGATTTCGGGCATGGCGGCACTCCTGATGGCAATGCCTGGATGGTAAGGAAATTTCCTTACCTTGTCAATCTGGGTGTGCATGGTGCTCCGTCCGGTCGATGAAACGGCTCCATCGTAGGGGCGGCACAGCCAGCCTTCCCGCATCAATCCGACTTGGGCCAAACCCGCATTGGTTGTGGTTCGGCAGGCGTCGTTGCCCTATATCCAAAGGTTTCCGTAAAGGCCAAAGGGCTGGGGAAGGGGCAAGGGAATGGGGCCAAGGGGAAAGGCCCTACCCGAAAAGGCCAAAAGGCTCTCCCGACCGGCCCGCCGTCTGGGGTTCGCCATGCTCTCGCTGTTCCAACGCAAACGGGTGCCACCTGCCGCCAGTGCGCCACCGCCCAAACCTCCCGCCGAGCCCGGCAAAGGGCTGATGCGGCCGGAGCCGGCCGCATCGCTGCTGGCGACGCCGCGCCGGCAGAAGCTGCTGGAACACATCTGGCAGCGCACCTCGCTGTCGCGCCGGCAGTTCGCCACGCTGTACCTCGCCCCGCTGGAACGCTACGCCGAGCTGGTCCAGCAATTCCCCGCGTCGGAGGCCCATCACCACGCCTATCCGGGCGGCATGCTGGACCACGGCCTGGAGATCGTCGCCTACGCGCTCAAGCTGCGGCAGTCGCATCTGCTGCCCGCCGGCGCCACGCCGGAGGCGCAAGCCGCCCAGGCCGAGGCCTGGACCGCAGGCACCGCCTATGCTGCGCTGCTGCACGACATCGGCAAGATCGCGGTCGACCTGCACGTCGAGTACGCGGACGGCACGGTCTGGCATCCCTGGCACGGCCCGCTGCGGCGGCCGTACCGCTTCCGCTACCGCAGGGAGCGCGAATACCGGCTGCACAGCGCCGCCACCGGGCTGCTCTACGCCCGGCTGCTCGATCCGGGCATCTTCGACTGGCTCGCCGACTACCCCGACCTGTGGGCCGCGCTGCTGTACGTCCTGGCCGGCCAGTACGAGCACGCCGGCATGCTCGGCGAACTGGTCGTGCAGGCGGACCAGGCATCCGTCGCCCAGGAACTCGGCGGCGATCCGAGCAAGGCCCTGGCAGCGCCCCGGCACGCACTGCAGCGCAAGCTGCTCGATGGCCTGCGCTACCTCCTGAAGGAAGAATTCAAGCTGAACCAGCCCCAGGCCTCGGATGGCTGGCTGACCCAGGACGCGCTCTGGCTGGTGAGCAAGACCGTCTCGGACAAGCTGCGCGCGCATCTGCTGTCGCAGGGCATCGACGGCATCCCGGCCAGCAACACGGCGGTGTTCAACGTGCTGCAGGATCACGGCATCGCCTTGGCCACACCGGACGGCAAGGCGATCTGGAAGGCCACCGTCACCAGCGATGCCGGCTGGTCGCACAGCTTCACCTTCCTGAAACTGTCTCCGGCCATGGTCTGGGATGCGGCCGACCGGCCGGCGCCGTTCGCGGGTCGCGTGCAGGCCGACGAGGAACAAGGGGCGCCGACACCGCAGGCACCGGCATCCGAAGCGCCAGGCTTGGAAAGCGCCGATACGGCGCCACCAAGCATCGCGCCGACCGTCCCTATGCCCAGCGACAACGGCGTGGCTGCGCTGCTCGATCTGCTGAGTGACACGGCCCCACCCGTAGCGCCGGAGGCCCCGAGCGAACCCGAGCCTGCCTCGCCACCGGCGCCTACGGTGCTGCCGCAGATAAGCCTCGCGCCATTTCAGGATCGGCCGGAGCCATCCGGCGAGCATTTCATGGCCTGGCTGCGTCAGGGCATCCAGACGCACAAGCTCATCATCAACGACGCCAAAGCCTTGGTGCACAGCGTCGCCGGAACGGCCTACCTGGTGAGCCCCGGCGTCTTCCAGCGCTATGCGCAGGAACATCTGCAAATCGCCGCACTGGCGAAACCGGAGAACCTGGAGGGATGGCAGTGGGTGCAGAAGCGTTTCGAGAAGCTAGGCCTGCACCGCAAGCAAGCCAGCGGGCTGAATATCTGGACCTGCGAAGTCACGGGGCCGCGCAAATCCAGGCGACTGCACGGCTACCTGCTGAGCGCTCCCGAAGCGCTGTTCCAGGAAATGCCTCCGGACAATCCATACCTGCGCCTCCTCACCGAGGCCGTAAAGCGCGAAAATTCAGCCGCCGGTAATAAGAACGACAACGAACAGGGGTAGACAAGGAGCCACGGCGCGGGCCGGCTTCAGTCCGCTGATTTAGGCGGAGCCGTCTCTGCCAGCTTGGCTTCAGTCAGCGCCATCAAGTGGGCAGAACTGCATTTCAGCGCACGGGCGATTTTGAGAATGAGGGGGAGCGTGGGGACATGCTCGCCACGCTCGATCTTTCCCATGTGCGAACGCTCGATTCCTGACAGATGAGCCAGCGTTTCCTGGGCGATGCCTTGACTGGTTCTTTCTTCGCGCACGGAGGCCCCAAACGCGATGGCTGGTTCCGCTTCGTAGGTTGTTGTCCCGGTGGGCCGGCCTCTTTGAATCGAACGCTTTTGCATTGCCAAAAGCGTCGAGGATTGACACGATATAAACCACGTTAAACTTAACTCAATAGAAGCGACTTCATCGGTCGCCGCGAGTTCACTGCCTGGAGGAACTGGACGTGAAATCGAGCGATGCCTCCACTGAAATCCGGGTGGCTGTGCTCGGCGAGTGGGTGCCTTCACCGCTTGCCGACTTGCTGGCGTTGCAGCGCGCCGAAGAGCCAGAGACCGCCACCGCCTTGATCGGATGCAGTTCCACAGCGCAGGCGCAGGAACTGCCGCACGATAACTTTGACTTGGCCCTGTCCACAGCCGCCTGGGAGTGGCCAGGCTGGGTGTGCGAGCCGTTGTGGCATGACACGCTGGCAGTCGCCGTCGCCAAGCGCTCGCACCTGCTGTCCTACCGTGAAGTGCCTCGCCAAGAGCTGCTCAAGCAGCCGTTGATCTGCGCGCAGTCAACGGCCGACGAGCCGTGGCGCGCGGTGGCGCATGGCCTGGTCGAGGATGCACCGCAGGGCCATGAGCAGACCGTCAGCACCTTCGACATGGCGATGACGCTCGTCTCCGCGGGCTACGGCATTGCCGTCGCACCCGCCGCGAGACTGACCTGCTACCTGCGTCGCGGCATCGCCGCGCGGCCATTGGCTGGCGCACCCATCATCGTGATGGCCTACCTGCTTCGCCCGTCCTCGTCCTTGACCGAGCCCCAGGAAAGATTCGCCCGCCGCGCGCGCTCCGTGTCCTGAGACAGGGGCGCGCACTGCTGGGCGCTGGCGCGCTACGCAAACGCCACCTGCTGCGGGGACCACTCGCTTTCCTTCACCGTCGTGCTCACCGCCATGATGATCTTGTCGAGATTTGTGGCACTGACGCTTTCCAGAGCCGAGCCGCCGCGCAGCTTCGCGCGCGGCTGCAGGAGCGCGTTGTAGATCTGCCAAGGGTCGGCGCCCCTGGTCAGCTTGAGGACCGCCTGGATCAGCGCGTGCTTGACCGGATCGAGATGCCAATCCGGCACGCGCTGACCACGGTTGCCCAGGTTCAGCGCCAGCAGGTTGCCGGCCTTGATCTCGTAGCTGATCCACCGGCGGGACTTGCCCGCCATCTTCGCGTACTCGGCGACTGGCAGGTTGTGTGGTGCCTCGAAGACATCGACCAGTTCCATCCGCTGGCGCTGTATGTCGGACAGCGGTTCCTCCATGACGGAACGCGGCAACGGCACTGCGGGCAGCCGATGCGTCTCGGCTGACACCAGTGGCATCGCGTCTCCCGGCCTGGTCACGATCAGGAGCGGCGCCGACGCGGCCGCTGGTTTGGGTGGCGCACTCGCGGCTTCCTCATCCGAGAGGACGGGCACGCCCTCCAAATGAATGGTGAGCGGCATGCTCGCTGCCTCGACCATGTTCTGCTCGAAGAGATCGAGCCGGTCGGCCCAATCCTGCATCATCCGCCGCCGCTGCTCGACGTACTCGGCGTGGTTGTAGGTGGCACTGACCTTGTTGGGATCGACGTGCGAGAGTTGCGCGTCCACCCACACCTTCGGGTAGCCGATCTCGTTGAGCGCGGTGGACATCGTGCCCCGGATGCCGTGCCCGGTCAGCAGGTCGCGATAGCCCATGCGCTTGAGCGCGCCGTTGAGCGTGTTCTCGCTCATGCGCTTCTTCAACTCGCTGTCGTGGCGGAACAGATAGTGCTGGGCCGGTTTGAGCTGTTCGAGCAGGTGCCGGACGATCTCGATGGCCTGCACCGACAGCGGCACGATGTAGGGTGGAATGTCCTTGGGCAACTGGCGCTTCCTGCGCATGTCCACCTGGAGCTGCTTCACGACCTCGGGCGGGATGATCCAGAGGCCCCGATCGAGGTCGAACTGATCCGGCGTCGCCAGGCGCAGCTCGCCCGTGCGCACGCCGGTGAATAGCAGCAGCCGCAGACCGAGCTGGGTCTGCAGCCGGCCACGATACTTGCGCAGGCGCTGCAACAGCTTCGGCAACTCGGCCATGCGCAGGAACGGGTTGTGGTTCACCGGGGGCAGCGGCAGCGCCACCACGTCGAGGTCGGAAGCCGGGTTCTGCTCCAGGCCCGGCACGACCACCAGCGCGTAGCGGAACATCTGGTTGAACCACGTCCTGACTTTCTCGGCGACGGAGAGCGCCTTGCGCCGCTCGATCCTGGCGATCACTTCCAGCAGGTCAGGGCGTTTGATGTCGTAGATCGAGCGCTTGCCCAGCAAGGGCAGCACATCCTTGGCGAAGACGCGAGGGAGGATCGAGAGGGTGGTCTGCCGGCCCTTCTTGAGGCCGCGTTCGCGGTGGGCAAGCCACTTCTTGTAGATCGCCTCGAAGGTGTTTTCACCGGCGAGTTTGACCGCGGCGCGCTTTTGCTTGCGGTGAAGGCGCGGGTTGATGTCCTTGGCCACCAAGGCGCGCGCCTCGTCACGCAGGGCGCGTGCCTCACGAAGGGACACCTCGGGATAGGTGCCCAGCGACATGCGCTTGGGCTCCTTCATCCAGTAGTAACGGAAGTGCCAGCTCTTGCTGCCCGTGGCCGTCACGGCCAGGGAGAGACCATCGATGTCTGGAAGTGTGTAGGCCTTGCCGGTGGCTTTGGCTTGGCGGACCACCAAGTCTGAGAGTGCCATGCTCTAGCTCCTGAACATGAGTCAGGAACCAGATGCTTAACCCATCGACCTCAGCGCCCTAGCAACAATCCGGAAGCCGTCGTGCCCGCAAAAATGGACACAAAAATGGACATAAACGTCGTGGCTTCAGGTGGATTTCCGTGGAGCCCACTGGAACATCGAGGTGTCGAAAACTCAACCAGAATCAACGACTTACGATGCCTCTTGGACTTCCTCAGAATTCCCTGGAACGATGCAGTGGAGCGGGTGAAGGGAATCGAACCCTCGTGTTCAGCTTGGGAAGCTGCTGCTCTACCATTGAGCTACACCCGCGACGCGACCTAGATCGCAGTCCCGCCCGGCGCTGTCAAGAGGTGGCGCGCCGTCCTCACGGGCGGAAGTGCTTGGAGAGCTTCAGCCCCTGCGCCTGGTAGTTGGAGCCCATGCCCTGGCCATAAAGCGTGGCAGGCACTTCCACCATCTGCTCGTAGACGAGGCGGCCGATGGTCTGGCCGTGGTCGAGGATGAAGGGCACGTCGTGGCTCCTGACCTCCAGCACGGCGCGCGCGCCCTTGCCGCCCGCCGGCGCGTGCCCGAAGCCGGGGTCGAAGAAGCCGGCGTAATGGACGCGGAACTCGCCGACCAGGGGATCGATCGCCACCATCTCGGCCGCCGTCTCCGGCGGCACCTGCACCGCCTCGCGCGACACCAGGATGTAGAATTCGTCCGGGTCGAGGATCAGCGACGGCCGGCCGCGCGCCTTGATCGGCTCCCAGAAGTCGTCGACCTCCTGCGCCGCCTTGGCGTCGACGTCGAGCACGCTGGTGTGGCGGCGCGCCCGATAGCCGATCAGCGCGCCCTCGCCCGCCCCGGCCAGATCGATGGACAGCGTCAGGCCGTGCTCGAAACGCGGCTCCAGGTCGACCAGCGGATAGCGGGCGTGGAGCGACGCCAGCGCCGCGTCGTCGAGGCGGGCGTCGCCACGGCGGAAGCGGACCTGGCTGAGCCGCGAGCCGGCCCGCACCTTGATCGGGAAGGTCCGGGGCGACACCTCGACCCACAGCCGGCCGTGGTAACCGGCGGCGATCTGGTCGAAGGCGACGCCGTGGTCGGTGATGAGGCGGGTAAAGACGTCGATCCGGCCGGTCGAGCTCTTGGGATTGGCGGAGGCGGAGACATCGTCCGGCAGGGCAAGAGATTCGAGCACCGGCACCAGGTAGACGCCGCCCGTCTCGAGCACGGCGCCGGCGGTGAGGTCGAGGTCGTGCAGCGTCAGATAGCCGAGCTTGTCCTCGACGGTGGCGCCGCCGCCCGGCAGGAAGCTCGCCCGCAGGCGATGGGCGACCGTGCCCAGGCGGAGGTCGAGGCTGGCCGGCTGAATCTGGTCGGCGTCGAGCGGCCGCGCCGCCAGGATGGCGCCGGTGTCGAACAGTTCAAGGATGCGGTGGGCGGGAAGAATGCCGGCAGTCTCGGTCATGGGCGTGCAAAGCGTCCGGATGGCAAGGTAAGAGGCCGAGGCTGGAAAGGCGCCGGCCGGACTTTCCGAAGCTCTAGCCTGTTTTGCGGCGCATGGGAACAACAATGGCCGGCCTCAGAGTCCGGCCGCCTCGAGAGCGGCCGGCTCGCCGTCCGCCCGCTCGCTACGCATCGTCTTGCGATAGAAACGGACCGTTCCCTTGCCGCCCTGCTTGGCGGCATAAAGGGCCGCGTCGGCCTTGTGCAGCAGGGCAGCGACATCGAGGCCATGTTCCGGCGCCATGGCGACGCCGATGCTGACGCCGACGGCGAGCAGATGGCCGTTGTGGTGGTAAGGGCTGGTCAAGGCGGCCAGCACCGCCTCGGCGCGCGCTTCCGCCACGCGCCGGTCGTCGGTCGAGATGACCATGACGAACTCGTCGCCACCGAGCCGGGCCACCGTGTCCTCGGTTCGGCAGAACTCGCGGAGCCGGCGGGCGACGCCCACCAGCACGGCATCGCCCGCCGCGTGGCCGGCGCTATCGTTGACGTCCTTGAAGCCGTCGAGGTCGAGGTAGAACACCGCCGCCCTGGCGTCGTCGCCGCGCAGCGGATCGAGCTGGCGCTGCATGCGGTCGAGCAGCAGCAGCCGGTTCGGCAGGCCGGTCAGCGGGTCGTGCAGCGCCTTTTCCTCGCTGACGCTGATGATCCGGGCGGCACGCCGCGCAAAGGTCAGCACCACGATCGTCAACACCAGATAGGCGGCGAAGGCCAACACGAGCCCCGGCCCCAGGGCCTTGATGAGCTGGTCGCCGGGCAGGATGGGGTCCCAGACCAGCGAATCGGTCATCGAGCCGTCCTGGCTCATCAGCCGCAGGCGACCGGCCCCTTCGGTCGCCTGTCCGGATGCCGGCTCGTAGTCGAGGTTCGGCAGCATGAAGGTCTCTGCGATATACTGGAGGCTGGCGCGATCGATGCGGCGGCCGATCGCCAGGATGTAGCCGCCATCGGCCGGCCTCTCCGCGTCGGCAACGGCGTGGACGCCGGTGATCGCGAACAGCACCGGGGCGCCGTCGACCGCGATGAGCTGGGTCACCGTGTCGGCAAGGCGGCCGGCCCGCCAGCGGGCGATCATCTGGCTGAAGGTCGGCGGCAGCACGCCGCGCGCCTCCGCCGGCGCGACCCGGCCGTCGATGCGCGACAACAGCGTGCGGTCGTCGGGGCCGAGGACGAAGAAGAAATTGTCGGATTCGTCGGTCGCCAGGTGGCTGACGAGCCATTCGGCATCGAAGGCGCCGATGACGTGCGCCGCCGTCTCGTCGCGACCGGCCATGCCGGCGGCCATGCCGGCGAGTTCGTCGGCGAAATGGCCAAGGGCATTCTTGGCGGTGCGCTGCTGGAACTCGATCGACAGGTGGTTCTGCTTGGACGACAGCATCAGCGCGCCGGCGATGGCGCCGGCCAGCAAAAGGGCGATCAGGCCGAACATCGGCATGATCACCCGCAGGAAGAATCGGCGATCAAGGCTGGTCGTCGGGTTCATCGGCTCTCCGGAGACGCGGTCGCATGCCCAATATCTTGAGCCCCAACAACCAAAAATCAGTAGAGGCGCGGGATTTATTCTGGTGTGGCAAACACAACCTTTCAAGGATGAGCACTTCCACCGCCGCTGAATGCAACGTGCTGCTGAAGCATCGCCGATTGCGCGGCGGACGGGATCGGCTGCCGGCTTGACCTTTGCCCGCGCTTCCCCTAGACCTCGAATGATCGTGGTTCTTTGAGCCGACCGGCTTGCCGCCACGTTAAACAAGGCTGCTAAAAGGTCGGGACGGACATGTCGATTATTGACGCCCGGCTCGCCCTTGCGCAGCCGGGTTCGCTTTTATCCGGACCTCGACAATGAAGGACGAAGACATGACCAAGGTCGACTGGCATCCCGACACCGCCCTCGTGCACGGCGGCAGCCTGCGCTCGCAATGGGGCGAGACGTCCGAGTCGATGTTCGTGACGCAGGGCTTCGTCTACGACAGCGCCGAGCAGGCGGAGGCGCGCTTCCTCAACCTCGATCCGGGTTTCCAGTACAGCCGCTTCTCCAACCCGACGGTCGCCATGTTCGAGGAGCGCATGGCGCTGCTCGAAGGCGCGCCGGTGGCGCGGGCGACCGCAACCGGCATGGCGGCGGTGACGGCGGCCATCCTCAGCCAGGCGTCGGCCGGCGACCATATCGTGGCGGCGCGGGCGCTGTTCGGCTCCTGCCGCTACATCGTCGAGGACCTGGCGCCGCGCTTCGGCATCTCGTGTACGCTGGTCGACGGCCGCGACCTCGACCAGTGGCGGGCGGCCGTGCGACCGAACACCCGCGTCTTCTTTTTCGAAAGTCCGACCAACCCGACGCTGGAGGTGGTGGACATCGCCGCCGTGGCCGAGATCGCCCATGCGACCGGCGCACGCCTGGTGGTCGACAACGTGTTCGCCACCGCCCTCTACCAGAAGCCGCTGGAACTCGGGGCCGACGTGGTCGCCTATTCGGCCACCAAGCATATCGACGGCCAGGGCCGCTGCCTCGGCGGCGTCGTGCTATGCGACGAGGAGTTCCTGGAGACATACCTGCAGGTGTTCCTGCGCCAGACCGGCCCGACCATGAGCCCGTTCAATGCCTGGGTGATGCTGAAGGCGCTCGAAACCTTCTCGCTGCGCGTCAGCCGGCAGACCGAAAGCGCGGCGAAGATCGCCGCCTTCCTGGAAGGCCACCCCAAGGTCGAGCAAGTGATCTATCCCGGATCGAAGAGCCATCCGCAGGCCGATATCTGCGCCAGGCAGATGACCGGCGGCTCGACGATGATCGCCGTCGAGGTGAAGGGCGGCCGCGACGGCGCCTTCGCCGCCGTCAACAAGCTCGGCATCATCAAGATCTCCAACAATCTCGGCGACGCCAAGAGCCTCGTCACCCATCCCTCGACGACGACGCATCAGCGCTTCACCGAGGAGGTGCGGCAGGAACTCGGCATCCGCCAGGGCCTGTTGCGCCTCTCCGTCGGCCTGGAACACGCCGACGACCTGATCGCCGACCTCGAGCAGGCGCTCGGCTGACCGCGGGATAATAACGCCTCCGAAACGAATTCGGTGTAGAAAGGGCGCATGCCGATCGACATGCGCCCCGCTCAGGCTCTCAGACTCTGGCACGACGTTTCGCTCGCCACCGTGCGCGAGAACGGCGCCGACCTGTCGCCGCGCCAGATCACCGTGCTGCTCACCGTCTACCTGGAACCGCCGCCGCACACGGTGCGCGGCCTCGCCGAAAAGCTCGGCGTCACCAAGCCGGCGATCACCCGCGCCCTCGATACCATGGGCGAGTTGAAGCTGCTCGGCCGCAAGCGCGACGAGGCGGACCGGCGCAACGTCATCGTCCACCGCACGGTGGAGGGGGCGCTGTTCCTCGAGCGCCTCGCCGATACCATCGTGGACAAAGCCAGGGAGCTGCCGCGTTGACCACCGATCGCCGCACCACGTTCGCCCGCCAGGATCTCGCCGACGCCGCGCTCGCCGGCCGGGTGGCGTCCGGGAGATACGTCGAGCCGCGGCCGGCCCGGATCGTGGCGCCGCTCGCCGGCCTCAGGCGCGAACCGCGCTTCGATTGTCCGCTCGACAGCGAGGCGCTGCATGGCGAGGCTATCCGGGTGCTCGACGTCGACGGCGAGGGCTGGGCCTTCGCGGAGATCGGCCGCGACGGCTATGTCGGCTACCTGCCGGCCGAGGCGCTGTCCTTTTCGGCGCCGGAGCCGACGCATGCCGTGACGGCGCTGCGCTCCTTCGCCTTTTCGGGCTCCGACCTCAAGCTGCCCGTCGCCTATCCGCTGGTGCAAGGGGCGCTCGTCGCCGTCACCGGCGAGGTGGAACGGCGCGGCCTCGTCTACGCCTTGCTATCGGACGGCACGGCGACGGTGATGAAGCACCTCGCGCCGGTCGGCGCGCCGCCGGCCAGCGATTTCGTCGCCGTTGCCGCCGCCTATGTCGGCACGCCCTATCTCTGGGGCGGCGCCTCCAGCCTCGGCATCGATTGCTCCGGCCTCGTCCAGCGGGCGCTCGCCGAAACCGGCGTCGCCGCGCCGCGCGACACCGACCAGCAGGAAACGGCGGTCGGCGAGCCGGTCGACTGGAACGGCGATCCCGACACGCTCCGGCGCGGCGACCTCGTGTTCTGGAAGGGCCACGTCGGCATCGTCGCCGGGCCGGGCCAGCTCCTGCACGCCAACGGCTTCCACATGGCCACGGTGATCGAGCCGCTTGGCGCCGCCATCGCCCGCATCGCCTCGGGCGGCGTGCCGGTGACGAGCGTCCGTCGCCTTGCCGGCTACCCGGCGAAGGGCTGACGGGGAGCCTGGGGAAGACGGGGCCGGCGGCCGAGGCTTTCACCGGCTCCGAAGTTCGGCTAGCCTCGAAGAAACCAGGCCGAGCCGCCGCCAGAGTGCACCGAAGATGCGCCTATCGAAAATCCTGATTGCAACGATCCTGGCCGCCTGCGTCCTCGGTCCGGGATCCTCGCCCGGCGCGCGCGCCGCGCAAGCCGACTATCCGCAGATCGTTCCTCTCGCCACCGGCCCCGCCACCGCGGCCAATCCGCCCTCCATCCGCTTCGTCACGTCCGACGACTTTCCGCCGTTCAACTTCGTCGACGGCTCGGGCCTCATCACCGGCTTCAACGTCGAGGTCGCCCGGGCGATCTGCACCCATCTCTCCATCCCCTGCACCGTGCAGGTGCGGCCATTCCCCCTGTTGCTCGGGACGATACGCGACAACAAGGCCGACGCCATTGCCGCCGGCGTCGCCGATACGCCGGCGCTGCGCCGCCACCTTGCCTATTCGGTGCCCTATTTCCGCGAGCCGGCCCGCTTCGTCCGCCGCTGGCCGGCGCTGGTGGAGCCGTCGCCACGCACGCTTGCCGGCAAGGCGGTCGGCGTCATCTCCGGCAGCCGTTACGCCGATTTCATCCGGGACTATTTCCCGGCCGCCACCCCGCGCACCGCGGCCACCGAGGCGGACCTGTTCGCGCTGCTCAAGGACGGCGAGGTCGACGCCGTGTTCACGGGCGCCGTCGGCGCCGCCTTCTGGCTGGCCGGACCGGCCGCCCACGGCTGCTGCGCCTTCTCCGGCGGCGCCTATATCGAGCCGGCCTATTTCGGCGACGGCATGAAAATCGCCGTCGCCGCCGACAACACGGCGCTCAAGGGCAGCATCGACGGCGCGTTGCGCGCGCTCGACGCCGACGGCACGCTCGCCGATCTCGCCTTGCGCTTCTTCCCCGAAAGCCTTTACTGACGCCGAGCACCAAATCGGGATGCGCCCGCCATGTTCACCGCCGTCAGCCACGAGATCGTCGTCAACGTCGAGCCCAGTTATCTCCCCGGCGAGTCCGACCCCGACGAGCACCGCTACGTCTGGTCCTACCGAGTGGTCATCGCCAACCATGGCTTGCGCGCCGTGCAGCTCATGACGCGCTCCTGGGAGATCACCGACGCCAACGGCTTCCAGCGCACCGTCACCGGCCCCGGCGTGGTCGGCCAGCAGCCGATCATCGAGCCGGGCGAGGCCTTCGAGTATACGAGCGGCTGCCCGCTGTCGACGCCGAGCGGCATCATGTCCGGCAGCTACCGCATGGTCGACGATCGCGGCACGGCGCTCGACGTCGCCATCCCCGCCTTCTCGCTCGACAGCCCGACGGCGGTGCGCACGTTGAATTAGTTCTGCCTCAGGCGCCGGCGGGCCTCCGGCCCTTGGCTTCCGCTCCGCTTTGCGTCTTTCGGGGCTTCGCTACGAAAGACTCGCTTCGCGCGGCGCCGCTTGGCGCCGGAAGTCGCTGGCGCAACTTCGGTTTGGCCTCAGGCGCCGGCGGGCGTCCCGCCCTTGGCTTTCGCGCTTCGCGCGCGGCGCCGCTTGGCGCCGGAAGTCGCTGGGGCGGCTTCTGTTCCTTGGCCGATTGATCGCTCGCAATGGCTGGACAAGGCCGGCCGCCGCGCCTATCTGTCGGCAACCTCCCCACCGCAAGCCGGAGCGTTGCCATGTCCGACCGTTTCCAGCGCCTGTTCGGCGACAGCCCGGCGCGTCTTCTCCTGCGGCTCGTCATCCTCTCGCTGGTGGTCGGCGTCGTGCTCGCCGCGCTCGGCGTCGAGCCCTACGACATCGTCGCCTCGGCGCTGCGCTTCGTCGATCGCATCTGGTCGATGGGCTTCGACGCCCTCGACCGCGTCTGGCGCTATTTCCTGCTGGGCGCCGTGGTGGTGGTGCCGGTCTGGCTGGTGCTGCGGCTTCTCAACGTCGGCCGCAACCGCTCCTGACCGGCGCCTTCAAGCATGCGGCCGGCGCCTGGAGCTGGCACGCGGAAAGCAAATCGCAAGATGATCCTACCTCCCGATCCTTCTTCCGGCTTCGACTGGTCGAGCCACAACACCTACTCGGTCAACCCGCTTCACCGCCATTCCGAACAGCGCGCCGACGGGGCGCTGGTGCAGCGCCACCTCGCCGACCCGCGCCGCCGGCTGATGATGCTGTTCGGCGATCGCGTGCTGGTAAAGTCCGGCCGCCTCGACTTCGAGGGCAGCGCAGCCAATGCGCTGTTCCAGGAGACGGAGACGCAGATCTTCCTCGGCCTCGATCTCGAGGGCCGGCCCTGGTTTGCCGGCGAATTCAAGAACGAGCCGGAGCTGGAGCCCGGCGAGACCCTCGTCGATCTTCGCAGCCTCGCCCGCGACGCGCTGGTCGGCGCCGATGGCTATGGCCCGGTGGCGCAGGCGCGCGCCACGCTGTTCTGGCACCAGCGCCACCGCTTCTGCGGCGTCTGCGGCGCGCCGACGGTGAGCATCGCCGCCGGATACCAGCGCAACTGCACCGGCTGCGGCACCCAGCATTTCCCGCGGACCGACCCGGTGGTGATCATGCTGATCCAGGACGGCGAGGACCGGGTGCTGCTCGGCCGCACGCCGCGCTTCGAGGCGGGCATGTACACCTGCCTCGCCGGCTTCATGGAGCCGGGCGAGACGGTGGAGGACGCCGTCCGCCGCGAGGTGAAGGAAGAATCGGGCATCGACGTCGGCGCCGTGCGCTATCACGCCAGCCAGCCCTGGCCGTTCCCGGCCAACCTGATGCTCGGCTGCTACGGCGAGGCCATCTCCACCGATATCAAGGTCGACAAGGCCGAGATGGACGACTGCGCCTGGTTCAGCCGCGACGACGTGAAGGCGATGCTGCAGACCACCGAGGTCGGCAAGCTGCACTGCCCGCCGAAGCTGGCGGTCGCCCGCCACCTCATCGAGGTGTGGGCCGCGCTGAAGTGAGGATTACTCCCCGGGCCGGAGCCCCAAGTGGGCGGCCGGCTCGCGGATTTTCTCGCGGAACGGGCTGGCCGGGTAGCTGCCGAACACCTTGACCTCGCGGCTGAAGAACTCGAGCTCTTCCATGGCGAATTTCACCGCCGGATCGTCGGGATGGCCCTCGACGTCGGCGTAGAACTGCGTCGCGAAGAACTGCCCCTCGAGCTGATAGCTTTCGAGCTTGGTCATGTTGATGCCGTTGGTGGCGAAGCCGCCCAGCGCCTTGTAGAGCGCCGCCGGAATGTTGCGGACGCGGAAGATGAAGGTGGTGACCGTCGGCGTGCCGTGCGGCGGCGCGTCGGTCGGCCGCGGCGACAGGATGATGAAGCGCGTCGTGTTGTGGAGCGTGTCCTCGCAATCGGCCTTCAATACGTCGAGGCCGTAGATCTCGGCGGCCAGCGAGGAGGCGATGGCGGCGCGCGTCGGGTCGCCGGCCTCGGCGATCTCGCGGGCCGAGCCGGCGGTGTCGGCGCCGACCACCGGCCGGATGCCGAGGGTGCGCAACGTTTGCCGGCACTGGCCGAGCGCCTGGATATGGCTTTGCGCCGTCTTGACGTCTTCGATCCGCGCCCCCTGCACGCCGAGGAGCTGATGATGCACCGGCAGGAAATGCTCGCCGATGATGTGCACGTTGGCCTGCGGCAAGATATGATGGATGTCGGCGACGCGGCCGGCCGTCGAGTTCTCGATCGGGATCATGCCGAGGTCGCCGGCGCCGGAGGCGAGCGCCGCGAAGCAGTCCTCGAAGGTCGGGCAGGCGACGGCCTCGCAATCGGGATAGACTTCGAGGGCAGCGAGATGGGAATTGGCGCCCGGCTCGCCCTGGAACACGACTTTCAGCTTGTCCGACATCGTTCTCTTCCGCTCTTCAACAGGCGGAGAGCGGCATAGCAGCCGCGCCGGAGCAATGCCAGCAAAAGTGGACACCGGTTTTGCGTCCGGAATTGCGCCCTCAGAAGTAGATAGGGCCCGTCATCGCTTGAGTGACGCGCCGATGATCGACCGGGCGCGGTCGAGGTCGTGCGGCGTGTCGACGCCGAGCGGCACGTCGTCGACGATGGCCGCGTCGATGCGCATGCCGGCCTCCAGGAGACGGAGCTGTTCGAGCCTCTCGCGCGTCTCCAGCGTCGAGGGCGGCAGGGTGACGAAGCGGGCGAGCGCCGCGCGGCGATAGGCGTAGAGGCCGATGTGGTGGTAAAGCGGCCCGGCGCCGTAGGGCGCCGTGGCGCGCGTGAAATAGAGCGCCCTGAGGCGGCGTTCGGCGATCGGCGAGCCGACCACCTTGACCACGTTGGGATCGACCTTCTCCTCGTCGCGGACGATCTCGGCGGTCAGCGTGGCGACGTCGACGGCAGGGTCGAGAAGCGGATCGAAGCAGGCGCGCACGGCTGATGGCGCGATGGTCGGCAAATCGCCCTGCACGTTGACGACCACCTCGACCCGCCCCTCGGGATCGGCCTTGCAAAGCGCCTCGAAGATGCGGTCCGAACCGCTCGGATGGTCGGGGCGCGTCAGCACCGCCCGGCCACCGGCCGCCTCGATCGCCGCCTCGATGGAAGGATGATCGCAGGCGACGACCACCTCGCCGATGCCGACTTCGACGGCCCGCCGCCAGACGTGGACGATCATCGCCTCGCCGTGGATATCGGCCAGCGGCTTTCCCGGCAGGCGCGTCGATCCGAGGCGCGAAGGAATGATCACCAGGGCGTTCGGCTTGTTTGCGGACACTTGAAATTCTCCCGACCAGCGCTGAAACGGCCCTGATCGGCGCGTTCCCGAGCGGCCGCTTTATAAGGCGTGACGCGACCTGAGGATAGTTTGCAGCAGGGAGCAAAATCCCGTATATGCTGCCGAGTGTGACCAAAAAGCCTCTGGCGAGGTCCACCTTCAGATCGCCAAATGTCACGCGCGCCGGGGCGGGCGCCGCGCGAGTCCAAGGAGCCGGTGTCCCCGATGTCGCTGCAACCCAACAAGATTCTCGGCGCCGTGCTGGCGGTTGCCGTCGTCGCCTTTGCCATCGATTTCGTCTCCGACCAGATCTTCGCCAAGCCGGAACTCGCCGCGCCCGGCTATGTGGTGGACATGGACGCCGCGCCGGCCGTCGCCGCCGCCGAAGCTCCCGCCCCCGCCGCGGTCGAGCCCGACGCCAATGCGCCGGCCGCCGAGGCAAGCCAGCAGGCGAGCACGGCCGCCGAGGCGTCAGCCGCCCCCGCGGCTGCCGCGCCGGCGGCCTCGGACGTGACGCCGATCGCCGACCGTCTCAAGACCGCCGACGCCACGGCCGGCGAAAAGACCAGCAAGGTCTGCACGGCGTGCCACTCCTTCGCCGATACCGGCGCCAACAAGGTTGGCCCCGGCCTCTGGGAAGTGGTGAACCGCAAGCCGGGCACGCACGAAGGCTTCAAATTTTCGCCTGCCATGGTGACCTTCGGCGAGAGCCACACCTGGGACTACGCGACGCTCGACATCTACCTCACCAACCCCAAGACCGAGGTGCCGGGCAACAAGATGGCCTTCGCCGGCGTCAAGAAGCCGGAGGATCGCGCCAACCTGATCGCCTACCTCCGGACGCTGTCGGCTAATCCGGCGCCGCTGCCGTAAGACATTTTCTCACCAAGAAACGGAAAGCGCGGGCGGCCATCAGGCCGCCCGTCGTCTTTTGGCGAAGGCCGGCAGCGGCAGGGCGATGGTGGCAAGGCCGAGAAGGATCAGCCCCATGCCGGCGACGCGCAGCGGCGAGAAGGTTTCGCCGAGCACCAGCCAGGACGACAGCGTGCCGAACAGCGGCACCAGGAGCGAGAAGGGCGCCACCGTCGAGGCCGGGTGGTTCCTCAGGAGAAATCCCCAGAGGCCGAAGCCGACCAGCGTGGCGAGAAGGGCGAGGTAGAGCACCGAGCCGGCGCCGACCAGCCCCATGCCGGTGACGCCGGAAACGATGGCCGGCCAGCCCTCGAAGCCCAGCGACAACGCGAACAGCGGGATCGGCGGCACCAGGCTCAGCCAGACCATCAGGGCCAGCATGTCGACCTTGCCGGCGCCGCGCATCAGCACGTTGCCGATCGCCCAGCTCGCCGCCGAGGCGATGGTGAGGCCGAGACCGATCATCGTGAAGTCGCCGCCCACCGTGCTGGCGATGGTCAGAAGGCCGAGCGCCGCGACGCCGGCGCCGGCGAGCTGGCGCGGCTTCGGCCGCTCGCCGAGGGCAACCGCGGCGAACAGGATGGTCAGGAAGGCCTGGCTCTGCAGCGTCACCGAGGCGAGCCCCGGCGGCATGCCGAGCTTCATGGCCGGAAACAGAAAGGCGAACTGGCCGACGAACAGCGTCATGCCGATGGCGATCATCCGCGTCGGCGGCACGTTCGGCCGGGCGAGAAAGAGGGCCGGCAGCGCGGCGACGACGAAGCGCAGGGCGGCGAGCAGCAGCGGCGGCACCGAGCCCAGGCCGAGGCGGATGACGACGAAGTTGAAGCCCCAGATCGCCGTGACGAGGACGGCGAGGGCGATATGGCGGACGGGCATCGGCGAAAGGCTCCGGCAGGACGGCCGAGCCTAGCGGCGCACCGTGCCTAACGCAAACGGGGAAATCATCACGACAGCGCGACGGCGGCGAGGCGGCCGTCGACGTAATCGCGCAGGATGCCGAGCGCCTCGTCGGGCGAGCGATGTAGCGTCGGCAGCGCCGCGTGCAGCCAGAGACCGTCGATCATCGCCGCAATGCCGCGGGCGAACGCCACCGCGCCGTCGCCGACCAGCGGCCGGAGATCGTGGCGGAGGTTGGCCTCGAGCCGCTTCAGGTAGATGGCGAGCAGACGCGCCGCCGCCTTGTCGTGCACCGACTGCATGTAAAAGGCGAGCCAGGTGGAGATCAGGGCCGGCGAGAACTGGTCGGGGGCGAAGCTCGCCTCGAGAATCGCGTCGACACGGGCGCGCGGATCGCCGGCGACGGCGAGGCGGCGGCGGGCCGCCAGCGCGAACTCGCCGAGCAGGTGCCGCATGGTGGCCGACAGCAATTCGTCCTTCGAGCCGAAATAGTGGTGGGCGAGCGCCGGCGACACGCCGGCCCGCTTTGCGATGTCGCCCATGGTGACGCCGTTCAGCCCGCGCTCATGAATGGCCTCGACGGCCGCGAGGATCAGTTCCCGTTGGCGGATCGGCTGCATGCCGCGTTTCGGCATTCCACCCTCCCTTGCTGCAAGGCACAGCATATTTTTAATTGACTGCTCAATCAATAAAAAATCGGCAGCGTAAATCTGCCTGCCCTGCAACGGACAGGCCGGCGACCTTGCCGACAAATACGCTGCATCGCGCGGAATTCCGCGCCAAACCGGAAGTAGTCCACGGACATTTCCCAAAAAATCATTGGCAAGCGCAGGAAAATGCGTATTCATTTCGCTCCACATGATCATAAAACCTTCATGGGCCGGTCGGGACACCCTCCCCGAAGGCCTCAAGGAGCGCTACCGCCGATGAAATCCGCCTTTGCCGCCTTGCCGATCGCCCTTGCTCTCGCCGGTCCGGCGCTCGCCGCCGACGGCGACGCCTGCACGACGGTGCGCTTCGCCGACGTCGGCTGGACCGATATCGCCGCCACCACCGGCGCCGCCTCGGTGGTGCTCGAAGGGCTCGGCTATCAGCCGGAGGTGCAGCTTCTGGCGCTGCCGGTCACCTTCGCCTCGCTGGCCAACGGCGACATCGACGTCTTCCTCGGCAACTGGATGCCGACCATGGAGGCCGACCTCCGGCCCTACGTCGACAAGGGAACGATCGAGGTGACGGGCGTCAATCTCGAGGGCGCCAAGTACACGCTGGCCGTCCCGAAATACACCTTCGACGCCGGCCTCAAGTCCTTCGCCGACATCGCCAGGTTCAAGACCGAGCTCGACGGCAAGATCTACGGCATCGAGCCGGGCAACGACGGCAACCGGCTGATCCTCGGCATGATCAACGACGGCAAGTTCGACCTCTCCGGCTTCGAGCTGGTGGAAAGCTCCGAGCAGGGCATGCTGGCCGAGGTGAGCCGGGCGGTGAAGGACGAAAAGCCGATCGTCTTCCTCGGCTGGGAACCGCACCCGATGAACGCCCGCTTCGAGATGGCCTATCTCGAAGGCGGCGACGAGGTGTTCGGGCCGAACTTCGGCGGCGCCACCATCTACACCAACACGCGCAAGAATCTGTCGGCCGATTGCCCCAACCTCGGCCGGTTCGTCCGCAATCTGAAATTCACGCTGGCCTTCGAAAACGAGATCATGGGCGACATCCTCGACAACGGCACCGAGGCCAAGGACGCCGCCAAGGCCTGGCTGAAGGCGCACCCCGACACGCTCGCCCCCTGGCTCGACGGCGTGACCACCCGCGACGGCCAGGACGGCCTTGCCGCGGTCAAGGCGGCGCTGGGGCTCTGACGATGACGCGGCGCATGGGAGGCTGAGGCGATCATGGACTTCCTCACGGCCTACAAGATTCCGGTCGGCCCCTGGGCCAAGACGCTGGTCGACTGGCTGACGGCCAACGGCGGCGGCGTCTTCGACGCCATCGCCGCCGTGCTGGGCGGCGCCGTCGGCTGGATCGTGCTGGCGTTGCAGGCGCCGCCGCCGCCGGTGACCGTGGCGCTGATCGCCACGCTGGCCTTCATCCTGAAGCGCTCGATTCCGCTGGCGCTGTTCGTCGCCGCCGCCCTGCTGTTCATCGTCAACCAGGGCTTCTGGAAGGAGACGACGCAGACGCTCGCCCTCGTCGTCGCCTCGTCGGCGGTGTGCATGGGCCTCGGCGTGCCGATCGGCATCCTGGCGGCGCGCCGGCCCTGGGCGATGGCGGCGCTCAGGCCGGTGCTCGACCTGATGCAGACCATCCCCACCTTCGTCTACCTCATTCCGGCGCTGGTGCTGTTCGGCCTGGGCATGGTGCCGGGCCTGATCGCCACGGTGATCTTCGCCCTGCCTGCCTCGATCCGCCTCACCGCCCTCGGCGTCTCCTCGACGCCGAAGCCGCTGATCGAGGCGGCCGACAGCTTCGGCGCCACGCCGCTGCAGCGCCTCGTCAAGGTGGAGCTGCCGCACGCCATGCCGCAGATCCTCGCCGGCCTCACCCAGACCATCATGCTGTCGCTGTCGATGGTGGTGATCGCCGCCATGGTCGGCGCCAACGGTCTCGGCGTGCCGGTGGTCAGGGCGCTCAACACCGTCAACATCGGCATGGGCTTCACCGCCGGTCTCGCCATCGTGCTGATCGCCATCATGCTCGACCGCATGTGCCGGATCCGCGGCTGAGGAGTTTGTCTTGCCGTCCTCCCGCGTTCGCGACGCGCTGCGCTTCGAGCGCGTCGACATCGTCTTCGGCAGGAAGCCGCAGGCCGCCTTCCCGCTGATCGATGCCGGCCTCACGCCGTCGGAGATCGCCGCCGATACCGGCCTGACGGTCGGCGCCATGCAGGCGTCCTTCTCGGTGCGCGAGGGCGAATGCCTGGTGCTGATGGGCCTTTCCGGTTCCGGCAAGTCGACGCTGGTCCGGGCCGTCAACGGCCTCAACCGGATCAGCCGTGGCCGCCTGCTGGTGCGCGACGGGGAGGAAGAGGTCGACGTCGCCCGCTGCGATGCCGCGGCGCTGCGCCGCATCCGCCGCCAGCGCGTCGCCATGGTGTTCCAGCAGTTCGGCCTCCTGCCTTGGCGGACGGTGGCCGACAACGTGGCGCTCGGCCTCGAGCTTTCCGGCATCCCCAAGGCGGAGATCGCCGCCCGCGTCGAAACCGAGCTCAGGCGCGTCCATCTGGCGGACTGGGCCGATCGCCGGGTGCAGGAGCTTTCCGGCGGCATGCAGCAGCGGGTCGGCCTCGCCCGGGCGTTCGCCACCGAGGCGCCGATCCTTCTGATGGACGAGCCCTTCTCGGCGCTCGATCCGCTCATCCGCGACAAGCTGCAGGACGAGCTGATCGGCTTCCGCGCCGAACTCAAGCGCACCATCCTGTTCGTCAGCCACGACCTCGACGAGGCGATGAAGCTCGGCGACCGCATCGCCATCATGGCCGGCGGCCGCGTGGTGCAGGTGGGCACCGCGCAGGAGATCATGCTCGCGCCGGCGACGCCCTATGTCGCCGAATTCGTCGCCCACATGAACCCGCTCAACGTGTTGCGCGCCGCCGACGTGATGACGGCCGCCGTCGATGCGGCGCGCGAGGAGGGTGACGCCGTGGTCGCCCGCTGCACGCCGATCCGCGAGGTGATGGCCGCCTCCGTCGCCACCGGCAGGCCGGTGCTGGTGGAGGACGGCGGCCAAATCGTCGGCGCCATCAGCTCGGAAGCGATCCTGAAGGCCATCCTCAGGAAGTGATCAGCCGGTCTTCGCCGATCCAACGAGGCCGAGATAGTCCCAGATCACCGTGGCGGCGGCGAGCGCCGTGATCTCCGAGACGTCATAGGCGGGCGCCACCTCGACGACGTCCATGCCGACGAAGTCGATGCCCGTCAGGCTTCGCAGGATCGCCTGGCTCTGCCAGGGGAATAGCCCGGCGAATTCCGGCGTGCCGGTGCCAGGCGCAAAGGCCGGGTCGAGACAGTCGACATCATAGCTGAAATAGGCCGGTCCGGCGCCGATCACCTGGCGGATGCGCTCGGTCACGGCGGCCGGCCCCAGCGCGTGGACGTCCTGGGCGGTGAGGATGCCGACGCCCCTGCCGATCGTCCAGTCCCACACGTCGCGCTGCACCGGCGAGCGGATGCCGATCTGGACCATCCGCCGGGGATCGACGAGGCCCTCCTCGATGGCATGATAGAACGGCGAGCCGTGGCCGTAGACCTGACCGAAGTTGTCCGGCCAGGTGTCGACGTGGGCGTCGAAATGAACGAGGCCGAGCGGCGCGCCGAGCTTGCGGCGAAGCGCCCGCAACAGCGGCAGCGTGATGCCGTGCTCGCCGCCGATGGCAATGAGGTGGTTCAGATCCTCGGCCTGCCGTTCGATCACCCGGTAGCTTTCGGCAAGATCGCCGAGGGCGATCGCGAAGTCGCCGATGTCGGCGATGTCGAGCCGGGTCGGATCGATCCAGAAATGCGGATGATCGCCGTCGGTCAGCATGCGGCTCGCCGCGCGCACGGCGGCCGGGCCGGAGCGGGCGCCGGTGCGGTTGGTGACGCCGATATCGAGCGGAATGCCGGCCAGCGCATAGGCGGCGCTGCGATCGAAGCGGGCGAGCCCCATGAAGCTCGGGGCGACGGCAAAGGTCGGGGTACCGGACATGACGCTCCTGAGAGTGCAAAGCCGGCGCCGCTCAGGTCTCGGCGGCGACCGGCAGATGGATGGTCGCAGTCAAGCCGCCGCCGGGCCGGTTGGCAAGCGTCAATTCGCCGCCATGGGCGCGGACGACCGACCGCGCCGTGGCAAGGCCGAGGCCGACGCCGCCGGTTTCCAGGTTGCGCGAGGTCTCGAGCCGGGTGAAGGGGGCGAACACCTCCTCCATCTTGTCCTCGGGAATGCCGGGACCGTCGTCGTCGACGGCGATGACGACGGCCGCCGCCGAGCGTTCCAGCCGGATGCGGGCGCGGACGCCGTAGCGGACGGCGTTCTCCACGAGGTTGCGCAGGGCGCGCCTGAGCGACACCGGCCGCACCGACAGATAGACGTGCTCCGGCCCCTCTACGGTGACGTCGTGGCCGAGGTCGGAAAAATCGGCCGACACCGCCTCGACCAGCGCCACCAGATCGGTGTTGCGCGATTCCTCGGCCGCCGCGTCGTCGCGCGCGAAGGCCAGCGTCGCCTCGGCCATGCGCGTCATCTCGTCGATGGTGTCGACCATCCGCTCGCGCGTCTCGTCGTCGTCGATGAACTCGGCCCGGAGGCGCAGGGAGGTGAGCGGCGTGCGGAGATCGTGGCTGATCGCCGCCACCATGCGCGTCCGGTCGGCGACGAAGCGGCTGACGCGCGCCTGCATGGCGTTGAAGGCGCGATTGGCGCGGACGATCTCCTCCGGGCCACGCTCGGGCAGGTCGGGCACGCCGTCGCCGCGCCCCAGCCGGTCGGAGGCCTGCGCCAGTTCCCTGAGCGGCTTGGTGATGCGCCGCACCGACAGGGCGGTGACCAGCGATATGGCGATCACCGTCAGGAAGGTCGACATCACCACCGGCCAGGCCCAGAGTTGCGGGCGCGGCAGCAGCGTTTCGGAATTGAGCCATGTGCCGTCGGACAGGCGCACCGACAGCGCCAGCGTCGGCGGCAAGGGCTTCATCCGCTGCCGGCCGCCGGGGCCGAAGCCCTTGCCGTGCATCGGCATGTGCGGTTCGCCTTCGTCGCGATCGTTGTCGGCGAACTGGGCGCGCACTTCCCGGTCGGCGCCGAAGATTTCATTGAGCTTGTCGCGCGTCTCTCCGTCGGGCCAGACCGTGGCGGCGCCCTTGACCAGCGGATCCGCCGTCACCGAATAGCTGAGACGATAGGTGCTGAGCGCCGCGAGAACGCGGTCGCGCTGGCCGGCCGGCGTTTCCTCGATCAGATTGGCCAGGGTGGCGATGCGGCCGAGCACCTGCTCGCGCGCCGCCGCGTCGATCGCCGAGCGCCGGCTTTCGGCGAAGAAGGCCAGCGTGACCATCTGGGCGATCAGCACGGCGGCGATCAGCAGCACCGTGAGCTGGCCGGCCAGGCTGCGGGGAAACAGGCGCGGCCTCACTCGGAAATTTCCTCGACGTCGGCGGCGAAGAGGTAGCCGCCGCCCCAGACGGTCTTGATCAGCTCGGGATTCTTCGGGTCGATCTCGATCTTCTTGCGCAGCCGGCTCACCTGGTTGTCGATGGAGCGGTCGAAAATCTGCGGCGTGCGCCCGGACGTGAGGTCCATCAACTGGTCGCGGTTCAGCACCATGTTGGGCCGCTTCAGGAAGGCGGTCAGCAACTGGAACTCGGCCGTCGACAGCGGCAGCGCCACGCCGTCGCCGCCGATCAGCTCGCGGCGGCGGGCGTCGAGCACGAAGCGGTCGAACTTCAGTTGCCGGGCTTCCAGCGGGTCGCGCGGCTTGGGCACCGCCTGCGTCCGCCTCAGCACGGCGCGGATGCGGGCGAGCAGCTCGCGCGGGTTGAACGGCTTGGTGAGGTAGTCGTCGGCGCCGATCTCCAGACCGACCACGCGGTCGGTATCCTCGGCCATGGCGGTGAGCAGGATCACCGGCGTGTCGGAACTCTCGCGCAGGAACCGGCAGAGACTGAGTCCGTCCTCGCCGGGCATCATGATGTCGAGGACCACCAGGTCGACGGCGGCCGCCTTCAGCGCCTTGCGGGCCGCCGCCGCGCTTTCGGACGTGGTGACGCGGAAGCCGTTCTTCAGGAGGTAGCGGCCGATGAGGTCTCGGATTTCACGATGGTCGTCAACCACCAGGATATGCGGCTGTGGCTCGGTCATGACAGATACTCTGGCGTTCCATTTCCCAAGGATAACGATCCGCCGGATCGATGCCAGAGGAAATGGTATCGAGATGTATCAGCCGCCGGTGCAGTTACCGCTCAATACAACCAGGACCTTTCCCGGCAAATTCGCGCGACATTTCATCCCTATGTTGACCTGACCGCCGACGGGAACCCCCATCGAGCCGTGGGCGGAAACGGACAACCAAGGAGAAGCTCCCGTGAAAGCGCTCACACTCGCCACGATTTCCGCCCTTTCCGTGATCACCGTCGGCACGGTCGCCTTCGCCGCCGGTCCCGGCATGGGCCCGATGGGCTTCGGCCCGGCGGGCGGCCCGATGAAGTTCTTCGCCGATGCCGATACCAACAAGGACGGCAAGCTCGACGCCGCCGAGATCGCCGCCTACCGCGACAAGATGTTCGCGGAGGCCAACAGCGACGGCCAGGACGGCGTGACCATCCAGGAATTCGAGCCCTGGTTCTGGAAGCAGCATCGCGAGATGATGGTGCGCGCCTTCCAGCGCCTCGACGCCGATGGCGACGGCCAGATCAGCAAGGCCGAGGCGGACGCCGCCAGCGACCGGCTGCTGAGTCGCTTCGACCGCAACAACGACGGCGTGCTGTCGTCCGACGACCGGCCGCGTCGCGACGGCTGGGGTCGCGACGGCAAGCACGGCCGCCATCACGGACCCGGCATGATGCAGCACCGGATGGGCCAGAACGACGGTCCCGACCAGGGCGGCCCGGCCGACGAGGCGCCGGCCGACGAGGCGCCGGCGCCCGCCCCGGCGCCCTGATCGCCAACCTATACAGCACGAAGGCCGCTCTCCCGGAGGGCGGCCTTCTTCATAGCTGAATAGCTGAGCACGGCCGGATCGCGTTTAGCTGGGCGCGATGATCAGCAGGTCTTCCTTCTTGAAGGAGACGACGGCGGGCATGCCGATCTTCGGCAATTCGAGCGCCGGATCGTTGAAGATGTCGAGCGATACCCGCGCCTCCCTGAGCCGTACCCGCACGCGGATCACCGCGCCGAGGAAGGCCACCTCCTCGACGGTGCCGGTCAGCGTGTTGCGGTCGTCGTCGCCGCCGCCGAGGGTGAGCGCCTCGGGCCTCAGCGCCACCATCGCCTCGTCGGCGATGCCGAAGGCGGAAATGTCGCGCCTGGTCACCACCGGCTGGCCGTCGATCGACACGCGGCCGGCCGCCGGATCGACGACGCGCGCCTCGAACAGGTTGAGCGTGCCGACGAAGCTGGCAACGAAGCGTGTCGCCGGATTGTTGTAGATCTCCGACGGCGTGCCGACCTGATCGGCGTGGCCCTGGTTCATCACCACGATGCGGTCGGAGATGGACAGCGCCTCCTCCTGGTCGTGGGTGACGAAGACGGTGGTGATGCCGAGCTCGCGCTGCAGGGCGCGGATTTCCTCGCGCAGGGAAACGCGGATCTTGGCGTCGAGCGCCGACAGCGGCTCGTCGAGCAGCAGCACCTGCGGCTTGACCGCCAGGGCGCGGGCGAGCGCCACGCGCTGCTGCTGGCCGCCGGAGAGCTGATAGGGGTAGCGGCCGCCGAGATCGGGCAGCTTGATCAGTTCCAGCATCTCGGCGACACGGGCGTCGATCTCGCCCCGCTCCTTGCCGGCGATCTTCAGACCGAAGCCGATGTTGCCGGCCACCGTCAGGTTGGGAAAGAGCGCGTAGGCCTGGAACACCATGCCGACGTTGCGCTTGGCCGGCGGCAGATTGGTCATCTCGCTGCCGCCGACCCGGATCGAGCCCGACGTGGCCTTCTCGAAGCCTGCGATCATCCGGAGGATCGTGGTCTTGCCGCAGCCCGATGGGCCGAGGAAGGAAACGAACTCGCCCTTGTCGATGGACAGGTTGAAGTCGTGAACCACGGTGCTCGGACCGAAGGACTTCCGGAGATGGCTGATTTCGATGAAGGACATCGGGCGTTCCGTGGAGTGGGCGGTTGGGCCGATCAGGGTCGGGCGGCAACGGAGTTGCGGGAGACGACCTGGATGATGCCCATGCAGGCCCAGGTGATCGCGAAGGCCATGACGGCCAGCGCCGCCGGCTCATAGGCGCGATTGGCGCCGATGAGCTGGAGGTAGGGACCGAAGGCCGGCCGGTTGAGCAGGCTGGCGAAGGTGAATTCGCCGATGACGATGGCAAAGGTCAGGAAGGCGCCCGACAGCATCGCCGAACGGATGTTGGGCAGGATGATGCGCCAGATGATGGTGCCCGAGGAGGCGCCGAGGCTTTCGGCCGCTTCGGTCAGCGTCCGGACGTCGATCGAGCGGAGGCCGGTCTCGATCGAGCGGTACATGTAGGGCAGCGCCAGCGTCACGTAGCCGCAGGCGAGCAGGAAGTTGGTGCCGAGCGTGAAGTTGGTGAGCGGCAGGATGCTCGACGAGTTGTAGAGGCGGAGATAGCCGAAGACGATGACGATGGCCGGCACCACCAGCGGCAGCAGCGTCACGAACTCGATGAAAGGCCTGAGCTTCCTGAGCCGCAGCTCGACGAAATAGGCCATCGGCACGATGATCGCCATGCCGAACACGATGGTGACCACCGCGAGGACCACCGAAAAGCCGAGGGACGACTTGAACTGCGTGTCGGCGAGCACCACCCGGTAGGCTTCGAAGCTGTAGACGCCGCGGATTTTCCGGAGGGAGAACTCGAAGGTGGCGGCGAGCGGCACCAGGAAGTAGAGCGTGCCGATCAGGATGGCGAGCCAGTGGCTGAGACGGTTGGTCTTCATTTGAGCCACCTTTCGCTGCGCATGCGGAGCAGGATGTAGCAGAGATTGGACAGGCCGGTGATGACGATCATGCCGAAGGCGATGGCGTAGCCGAGGTTCTGGTCGTGCAGCACGTCGCCGCGGATCTGCGCGTAGAGCAGGATGGTGACGATGTTGAGCGACGAGCCGGTCAGCGCATAGGCGGTGGCGATGGCGCCGAAGGCGTTGGCGAACAGCAGGAGCGTCGCACCGAGAAAGCTCGGCAGCAGCACGGGACCGGCGATATGGCGCCAGTATTGCCAGGTAGAGGCGCCGAGGATGGTCGCCGCCTCGCGCCACTCCTTCTTGATGCCCTCGATGGCCGGCGCGACGATCAGCACCATCAGCGGGATCTGGAAATAGAGATAGGTGAGCGTCAATCCCCAGAAGGACAGGAGATTGAACCCCTGCGCGTAGATGTTGAGGCCGAAGACCGACGACAGGAACAGCGTGACGAGCCCCTGGCGGCCGAGCGTCGCCAGAAAGGCGAAGGCGAGCGGTACGCCGGCGAACTGCGAGGCGACGCCGGAAAAGGTCATGATGGTCGGCCTTATCCAGCGCGGCAGGCCGCCCGACACCGCCGCATAGGCGATGAAGGCGCCGATTGCCGCCCCGAGCACCGCCGAGGCGACCGACACCTTGATGGAAATCCAGTAGGACGACAGGATGGTCGGCGTCCACAGCTTGCCGAGGTTGGCGAGCGTGAAGCTGCCGTCGTTGTCCTGGAAGGCGCCGACCACCAGGAACAGCGTCGGCAAGATCAGGAACAGCACGGCGAAGACCATGAACGGCGTGACGCCGACGACGGCCCAGGGTACGCGCGGGCGGGGAAGACTGGCGGGCGATGCAGTGGAAGCCATGCTGTGTGCCATCCGGATCGGCGATCACGGAAAACCGCCCTCCGGCGCGGGCCGGAGGACGGTCTGTGGACTCGGGGGCGGGCGGCCTTGCGGGCCGCGCCGGCTTACTTGACGTCGGCGCCGACGACGCTGTCCCAATTCTTGGTGATGGTCTCGTTGTAGGCCGCCTGCTCGTCGAGCGTCGGGAAGACGGCGTTGGCGTAACCCTCGGCCGGCGGCAGCTTGTCGAGCAGCTCCTGCGGGATCTTGCCGTTCTTGGCGAGGTCGTTGAAGCGGATCGGATGGCAGTAGCCCTTCAGCCAGCCGAGCTGCCCCTCGTCCGAATAGAGGTATTCCATCCACAGCTTGGCGGCGTTGGGATGCGGCGCATAGGCCGAGATCGCCTGGATGTAGACGCCGGCCAGCACGCCGGTCTTCGGCACGACGACGTCGATCGGCGGGTTGCCGGCCAGCGTGTCGCGCCAGGACAGGAGATTGTAGTCCCAGGCGGCGATGATCGGCGTCGTGCCCTGAGCGAGCGACGCCGACTTGCCGATCACCGGCACGAAGTTGCCCTTGGCGACGACGTCCTTGAAGAAGTCGAGGCCGGCTTCGCCAGCCTTGGCGACGTCGCCACCGGCGGCCGACAGACCGGCCGCGAAGACGGCGGAGATGGCCTGCGACGAGACGCGCGGATCGCCGGCCAGCGCGACGGCGTTGGCGAGTTCCGGCTTCAGGAGATCGGCCCAGTCGGCCGGGCTTTCCTTGACGAGGTCCTTGTTGATGCCGAACGACATCACGCCATAATAGTCGCCGTACCAGTGACCGTCGGCATCCTTGGCGCTGTCGGGGATGGTATCCCAGGTCGACACCTTATAGGGCTGCAGGAGGCCTTCGGCCTTGGCCGACGGGCCGAAGCTGAGGCCGACGTCGATGACGTCGGGCGCCTGGTCGCCGGTGTTGCCCTTGTTCGCCTTGATCGCCTCGATCTCGTCGCCGGAACCGGCGTCCGGATTGAGTTCGTTGACTTCGAGGCCGTACTTGGCCTTGAAGCCCTCGATGACGGCGCCGTAGCCGCACCAGTCATGCGGCAGGGCGATGGTGGTCAGCTTGCCTTCCGCCTTGGCGGCGGCGACCAGCTCGTCGAGCGAGGCGGCGAACGCCGGCGCGGAGGCACACAGGACGGCCTGCGCGGCGATGGTCGACGCGAGAAACAGCTTGAACGACATGACGGTTCCCCTGTTGGCCGGATGCCCCGGCACCCGGATTTCCCACTCTTCGGCAACGGCCAATCCCGCCTTCACGATGAAGGCGAACGGGCCTCGCGCGATTCAGATGGCGCACCGATTCCGGATGCCGCGAGCAGTCGGGAAAGGTTCGCCGTCTCCGCGTTCTTCGTTACCTGAGTTATATGACAGTTTGTTGTGAGCGCCGTCAATTCACCCAGCCCATTCGGGATGTTGCCTTTTTCGCCGCCTAACGGTTTTCCTCGCGCCCTCAGTAGCCTTTACGGCGATCGACGAGATGGCGAAGCGGCCGGCCGGTCTCGTAGGCGGCGATCTCGCCGATCACGTAGCGGCTGAGCGCCACCGGGTCGCTCTCGGCGGCGACATGCGGCGTGATGAAGAGGTTGGGCGCCCGCCAGAGCGGGCTTTCGGCCGGCAACGGTTCGCTGGCGAAGACGTCGAGGCTGGCGCCCTTCACCCGGCCGTCCGCCAGCGCATCGACAAGGTCGGCTTCGACGAGCGACCGGCCGCGGCCGGCGTTGAGGATCACCGGTCCGCCGAGCGGCCCGTCCTTGGCGAGGGCATCGATGACGGCGCGATCGATCAGGTTCTCGGTCTCGGCCGTCAGCGGCAGCAGCGACACCAGAATGTCGGTGCCGGCCAGGAAGGGGGCGAGGCCTTCGGTGCCGTGGAAGCAATCGACGCCGTCCATGCGCTTTTCCGACCGGCTCCAGCCGTTCACCTTGAATCCGAGCGCCAGCAGCGCCCGCGCCGCGTCGCGGCCGAGTTCGCCGAGCCCCATGATGCCGACCCGCACGGCGCCGGCCGCCCACTGGCGAAGCGGCCTCCAGTTGCCGGCCGCCTGCGCCGCCGCGTAATGGGCGTGACGGCGATGATGCAGGAGCACGTTGAGCACCACCCATTCGGTCATGCGGCCGGTAAGGTCGGGATCGACGATACGGACGACGGGCAGATCGGGCAGGTCGGGATCGGTGGTGAGGTGATCGACGCCGGCCCCCAGCGAGAAGATCGCCTTAAGTTTCTCGAAGGTCTTGAGATAGCCGGGCTCGGGCTTCCAGACCAGCGCGTAGCGGACGGCGGCGGGGTCGAAGTCGTCACCGGCAAGGACGACCGTCCGGTCGGGCGCGGCCTGCCGCAGGGCATGGATCCAATGGTCGGGCTTCCAGCCCCGGACGGCGACGAGAATGGTCATGGCGTTTCCCAAGGATAAAGGTCGCGCCACATTGCCCGGCAGGACCGGCGGAAAGCAAGCCTTGCGCCTTTGCGTTCCGCCCCGATCGCCTGGCCCTTCCGGAATGCCGGACGCCCGAATGGTCGCTATTGACGGAAATAGCTGCCGTGCGTATCTGACTTTTCATGTCAACACGCCCTCTCGTCATCCTCCCCGCCCCGCAGCTCCGCCTGACTTCGGCGCCCGTCGCCCGCGTCGACGACGGCGTCCGCAAGCTCGCCCAGGACATGCTGGAGACCATGTACGCGGCGCCGGGCATCGGACTCGCCGCCGTGCAGGTGGGCGAGATGACCCGTCTCATCACCATCGACGTGTCGCATGACGAGGACGCCAAGGAGCCGCGCGTCTTCGTCAATCCGGAAATCCTGTGGAAGTCCGAGGATCTGTCGGTCTACGAGGAAGGCTGCCTCTCCATTCCCGAGTTCTACGAGGAAGTCGAGCGGCCGGCCCGCGTCCGCGTGCGCTATACCAACCTCGCCGGCGAGCCGGAGGAGATGGAAGCCGACGGCCTGCTCGCCACCTGCCTGCAGCACGAGATCGACCATCTCGACGGCGTGCTGTTCATCGACCACATTTCCAAGCTGAAGCGCGACCGCGTCACCAAGAAATTCGTCAAGGCGGCCAAGGAAAAGGCGAGAATCTAGCGGGCCTCAGTCGCCGACGGGTGGTTTCTTGCTCGCCTCAGTCGCCGGCGGGCCTCCGGCCCTTGGCTTCCGCTCCGCGCGGCGCCGCTTGGCGCCGGAAGCCGCCGGGGCGGCTTCGGGTGCCCCTCCGCTCTAATGCTCGGCACGGCGACCTATATAGACCGCCCGCCCCATTCTGCCCGAGGTCCTACGCCTACGCGTAGGATGACAGAATTATATATAAGAAACAAATACGTAACCGCTCGCGGCGGTTCTTATAGATTGTCATCCTGCGCGAAGGCGCAGGACCTCGGGCAGAAAAGAACGAGGGGCACCTATAGGGCTCCGCCTGTCCGGGGTCGTTCAGTCACCGGCGTCGATGACGGGGCGGCCTCATATGATCAGTGTGACCCTGATGCTTGACGGCGCTGCCCGCATGGTATGAAAGGCGGACGCAACAACCGTCACGGGGTCGTCATGCCGCTCAGGGTCGTCTTCATGGGAACGCCCGACTTCTCGGTGCCGGTGCTCGACGCCGTCGTCGGCGCCGGGCACCAGGTGGTCGCCGCCTATACGCGTGCGCCGAAGCCGGCCGGCCGCGGCATGGACCTCCGGCGCTCGCCGGTGCACGTCCGCGCCGACGCGCTCGGTATCCCGGTGCTGACGCCGAAGACGCTCCGCACCGAAGAGGCGCAGGCCACCTTCGCCAGCCATAATGCCGACGTTGCCGTCGTCGTCGCCTACGGCCTGATCCTGCCGAAGCCGGTGCTCGACGCGCCGCGCGTCTGCTGCCTCAACCTGCATGCCTCGCTGTTGCCGCGCTGGCGCGGCGCCGCGCCGATCAACCGCGCCGTCATGGCCGGCGATCCGGAATCCGGCGTCATGGTGATGAGGATGGAGGAAGGGCTCGACACCGGCCCGGTGGCGCTGACCGCCCGCGTCGTCATCGGTCCGGACATGACGGCCGGCGAGCTGCACGACGCGCTGTCGCCCTTGGGCGCCGCGCTGATGGCCGAGGCGCTCGGCAAGATCGAGGATAGCTCCCTCGCCTTCGCGCCGCAGGCCGGGGACGGCGTCACCTACGCCTCGAAGATCACCAACGAGGAGACGCGCGTCGACTGGCAACTCACCGGCCCGGCTGTGCACGACCACGTGCGCGGCCTTTCCCCCTTCCCCGGCGCCTGGTTCGCCGCCGACCTCGGCAAGGGCGAGGAACGGGTGAAGCTCCTCCGCAGCGAGCGGGCGGAGGGATCGGGCGCCCCGGGCACGCTGCTTTCGCCCGACGGCGTCGTCGCCTGCGGCGAGGGCGCCGTGCGGCTCGTCACGGTGCAGCGCGCCGGCTCGAAGGCGATGGCCTTCGCCGATTTCGCGCGCGGTGTCCGCCTCGCTCCCGGCTTCAAGTTCGGCTGATCGCCATGCCCCGCTACCGGCTTCTCGTCGAATATCACGGCAGCGGCTTTTCCGGCTGGCAGTCGCAGGCCGAGGGAACCGGCATCCAGGACCATCTGCAGCGGGCAATTTTGCGATTTGCCGGCGAAGCGGTCGTCATCAAGGGCGCCGGCCGTACCGATGCCGGCGTGCACGCGCTCGGCCAGGTCTGCCATTTCGACGTCGGCAAGACGCTGCGCACCGACACCATCCGCGACGCCGGCAACGTGCACCTTCGCCCGCACGCCATCACCATCGTCTCGGCCGAGGAAGTACCCGAGAGCTTCGACGCCCGCTTTTCCGCGGTGAAGCGGCATTACCGCTATCGCGTTTTCGTGCGGCGGGCACCGCCGACGCTCGATCGCCACCTCGTCTGGCACGTGCCGGTGCCGCTCGACGTCGGCCGCATGGCGGAAGCGGCAGGGGTGCTCATCGGCCGGCACGACTTCACCACCTTCCGCTCGTCGGATTGCCAGGCGAAGAGCCCGGTCAAGACGCTCGACCAGCTCGACATCGTCGAGGCCGACGGCGAGGTGCATTTCCTGGTCTCGGCCCGCTCGTTCCTGCACAACCAGGTGCGCTCGATGGTCGGGGGATTGAGGAAGGTCGGGGACGGCCGCTGGACGGCCGCCGACCTCAAGGCCTCGCTGGACGCCGCCGATCGCCGCGCCTGTGCGCCGGTGGCGCCGCCGGAAGGGCTCTGCCTGATGCGGGTCGATTACTGACATGAAGAAAGGGCGGAAAGTTGCCTCTCCGCCCATTCCCGAAGTTTTCAAAGGCTCGCTGGCGTCACTTCGGCCAGACGAAGGTCGACGGCAGGTGCTGGTAGAGCCAGGTCTCGGTCAGCGTCTTGTCGCCGGCCCGGAGATAGAGGCGCATGTCGACCGGGTTGGAACCTTCGGCCTTGAAATCGAACACGGCGCGCCAGCGCGTGGTTCCCACCACCGGCAGCGTATAGACGCCGGAGATGGAGCCGGAGGACGCCGACACCACCGCCTCGACGCCCGACGACCGGTCGCAATCCTTGAGGTCGCCGCCGTCGAAGTCGATCACGTATTTGACGACGCCGGCCGGGCGCACCTGGCCGGGCACGCCGCCGAAGCCGAGGCGCGTCGAGTAGACGCGGCCGACCGATGCCGGATGCGGCTCGTCGACGCCCCAGGTGAGGCGGTAGTCAAAGGCGATCTCGCTGCCCTTGACGGCCGGCGCGGCCGGCAGCCAGTAGGCGACGATGTTGTCGTGGATCTCGTCGTCGGTGGAAATCTCGACCAGTTGCACGGCGCCGTCGCCCCATTCGCCCTTCGGCTCGACCCACACCGTCGACCGCTTCTCGTAGAAGACGCCGTCGTCCTGGTAGTCCTCGAAGTTGCGGTCGCGCTGGCAGAGGCCGAACCCCTTGATGTTCTTGTCGACGAAAGTCGACGTCATCACGTTGACCGGGTTGTTGAGCGGCCGCCAGACGCGCTCATCGGCGCCGTTCCAGATGGACAGGCCATCCGAATCGTGGATTTCCGGCCGCCAGTCGGGCGCCCGCTGGCGATTGGTCTCGTCGTACCAGAACATCGAGGTGAGCGCCGCGATGCCGAAGCGGGCGATGTCTTCGCGCGGGTAGAAGCGCACCGCCATGTCCATGACGACCGTCCGGTCCTCGTCGCGGCCGACATCCCAGCGCACGGCGCCGGAGACGCGCGGCCCCTCGAGATCGGCGTAGATGGCGAACTGCCCCCCCTTGGAGGCGCCGAAATAGAAGTTGGTGAAGCGCGGGAATTCCTCGGGCGTCGGCATGGCGACGTCGATGGCCAGCGCGCGGGCGGACAGGCCATACTGGTCGAGCGCGCCCGACGAGCGGAAATAGGCGGCGCCGAGGAAGGCCAGCCAGTCGCGCTCGCCGGTCTCGTCCATGACGCGGAAGCCGGCAAAGCCGATGTCGCCGGGCAGGTCGGCGGCCGGATTGTTCGCCGGAATGGTGAAATAGTCGGGCGAATAGAGCACTTCCTGCGCCTTGTCGCCGTCGACGAGGTAGATGCCGACCGGCAGCTTGAAATAGCGGCCCAGATGGAAGAAGCGCAGCGGCGCCTTGCCGCCGGCGGCCTGCACCGTGTGGTCGTCCTTGAACTTGATCTGCCAGTGCCGGTCGTAGTCGATGGCTTCCAGCGCATCGAAGGCGCGCGGCACCTCCGGCACGTAGGCGGCGGCGGCGCGCTCCTTGGCAGCGGTCATCAGCTTGCTGAAGGAAAAGGGCTTGGGCTTGCCGAGCCTTGTCGAGGCCTCGACGGCGCGGGCCTCGGTTGCGGACAGACTCGGGACGAGCCCGAGGGCGGCCAACATGGCCAGAAGGTCACGGCGGGTAAGCTCGGACGACATGAGAGGGTTTCACTCCGACGAAGATCGGTCCACTTTGCCGGCTGCTGCCGGATCGAGGCGCGACGGGCGCATACATAGACCGATCAAGGCTCGACGAACAGTGGGCGGACACTGCATAACTGATGCGATGATTGATGATTCCCAGCCATCCGAGCGCCTGTTCGAGCGCCTTCAGGGCACGGTGGAGCGCGTGACCTTCCACAACGAGGAAAACGGCTTCTCGGTGCTGAAGGTGCGCGTGCGCGGCCGCAAGGATCCGGTGGCCGTCGTCGGGCACGTTCCCACCGTCGCAACGGGCGAGAAGATCGACGCCGAGGGCCAGTGGATGACCGACAAGGTCCACGGCCTGCAGTTCCGCGCCGACCGTATCGAGACGCACGAGCCGACCGGCAAGGACGCGGTGATTCGCTTTCTCGGCTCCGGCCTGATTTCCGGCGTCGGGCCGGCCATGGCCGAGCGCATCGTGCAGGTGTTCGGCGCCAAGGCGCTCGACGTCATCGAGAACGAGCCGATGCGGCTGGTCACCGTACCCGGCCTCGGCAAGCAGACCGCCGCCCGCATCGCCGAGAGCTACCGCGAGCGCAAGGCGGTGAAGGACGTGATGATCGCCTTCCAGGACAAGGGCATCGGCACGGCGCGCGCCGTCGCCATCTGGAAGGTGCTGGGGCCGGAAGCGGTGAAGCTGGTCGAGGAGGATCCCTACCGCCTCGCCCGCGAGGTGCGCGGCATCGGCTTTGCCGGCGCCGACGAGATCGCCGAGAAATTCGGCATCGACCGCGCCGCGCCGGAGCGCGTCAGGGCCGGCATCGCCCATGCCATCGAGAGCGCCGCCGACGACGGCCATACCGCCGTGCCGCGCGCCGACGTGATCGAGCGGGCCGAGCGGCTGCTCGGCGTCGACGCCGATGCCGTCGCGGCGGAAATTGAAGGGGCGATCGCCCAGGGCGAGGTCGAAACCTTCGACATCGACGGCACCGCCTATCTCGCCGTCCGCCGCCTCGCCCGCTTCGAGCGGTCGGTGGCGAACCGCCTGAAGGCGCTGGCCGAGGGGCGGCCGCCCTGGGGCAGGATCGATGTCGATGCCGCCGTGACGCGCTTCGAGGCGCGGAAGGGCATGCAGCTCAGCCCGTCGCAGCGCGAGGCGCTGGCGCTGGTCGCCGGCGCCAAGGTATCGGTGATCACCGGCGGCCCCGGCGTCGGCAAGACGACGCTGCTCGAGGCGCTGCTCGCCACCATTGCGGCGGCCAAGCTGACGGTGGCGCTGGCCGCGCCGACCGGCCGCGCCGCCCGCCGCATGGCCGATCAGGCCGGCCGCGAGGCGAAGACCATCCATCGGCTCCTGGAAATCGACCCGACCACCGGCGGCTTCAAGCGCTCGGCATCGGAGCCGCTCGAGGCCGATGTCGTGGTGATCGACGAGGCGTCGATGGTCGACGTGCCGCTGATGTCGGCGCTCGTCGAAGCCATCCCGCTCAACGCGGCGCTGATCCTGATCGGCGACGTCGACCAGTTGCCGTCGGTCGGGCCGGGCCAGGTGCTCGCCGACGTCATCGCCTCCGGCCTGGTGCCGGTCGCCCGGCTCACCGAGATCTTCCGGCAGGCCGAGGAAAGCCGGATCATCATCAACGCCCACCGCATCAACCGCGGCGAATGGCCCGAACCGCCGCCGTCCGGCGAGCTGGCCGACTTCTACGTCATCGAGGCGCGCGGCGCCGACGACGCGCTGGCCAAGATCCTGGAGGTGGTCGGCAACCGCATTCCCCGCCGCTTCGGCCTCGACCCGATGCGCGACGTGCAGGTGATCACGCCGATGCAGAAGGGCATCTGCGGCGCCCGCAACCTCAACGACCGCCTCGCCGAGCTCCTGAACGGCGCGCCGCTCGATCGCATCGAACGCTTCGGCCAGACCTACGCCACCGGCGACAAGGTGATGCAGATCGAGAACGACTACGATCGCGACGTGTTCAACGGCGACCTCGGCATTCTCAAGCGCATTCGCCAGCAGGAGGACGAGATCGTCGTTGCCTTCGACGGCCGCGAGGTCAAATACGGCCTCGAGGATCTCGAGGCGCTGACGCGCGCCTATGCCATCACCATCCACAAGAGCCAGGGCTCGGAATATCCTGCGGTGGTGATCCCGCTGTTGCGCGATCACGCCATCATGCTGGCCCGCAACCTTCTCTACACGGCGGCGACGCGCGGCCGGCAGCTCGTCGTCCTGGTGGCCGAGCCACGGGCGCTGGAAATGGCGCTGTCCGGCGACCGGATCCGCCGCCGCTTCACCCGCCTCAAGTCGATGTTGACGGGCTGACCCGGACGCACGAAGCCACGGCAGCGGCTTCCGGCGCCAAGCGGCGCCGGCGCCCGAGGCCTCGAATAAATTGGCCAGAAAGCCATTTGCCCTCGCCCGGCCTTGCGCGTAACGTCTCACAACAGCGATCGAATTCGGGAGGCAGGTCGATGGTGGATCTCGGGGTGCGTGAGGGACTGACGGACGGTGCGGTCCGGGCGATCACCGAGGGAACCCACGGCGATCCCTTCGCGCTCCTGGGGCCGCACCGGGTGTCCGGCGCCCGTACGGTGATCCGCACCTTCAAGCCCAATGCCCGCGCCATCGCGCTGATCTCGGCCGACGGACGCAAGCTTGCCGACTTCCAGCACGTCGAGGGCGGCCTGTGGGTGGCCTTCGCGCAGGGCGATCCCGGCCTCTATCGCCTGCGCGTCGAGTGGCCGAACAGCGTCCATGAAGCGGAGGACCCCTATTCCTTCGGGCCGCTGCTCGGTGAGATGGACGTCTACCTGCTGGCCGAGGGCCAGCACCGGCATCTCGCCGACGCCCTGGGCGCCGTGGTCACCGAGGTGGGCGGCGTGCCGGGCGTGCGCTTCGCCGTCTGGGCGCCCAATGCCCGGCGGGTGTCGGTGGTCGGCAACTTCAACTCCTGGGACGGCCGCCGCCACCCGATGCGGCTGCGCCGCGAGTGCGGCGTCTGGGAGCTGTTCATTCCGCGCCTTGCCATCGGCGAGGCCTACAAATACGAGATCATCGGCGCCCACGGCGAGCTCCTGCCCGACAAGGCCGATCCGGTCGCCCGCCAGTACGAGCTGGCGCCGGCCACCGCCTCCATCGTCGCCGACCCCAAGCCGTTCGAGTGGCACGACGCCACCTTCATGCGCAACCGCGCCGCCTTCCAGTCGAAGACGGCGCCGTTTTCCGTCTACGAGGTGCACGCCGGCTCCTGGCAGCGGCCGGACGGCAAGCCGGTCACCTGGCGCTTCCTGGCCGAGCATCTCGTCGCCTACGTCAAGCACATGGGCTTCACCCATATCGAGCTGTTGCCGATCATGGAGCATCCGTTCGGCGGCTCCTGGGGCTACCAGCCGCTCGGCCTGTTCGCGCCGACCGCCCGCTACGGTTCGCCGGCCGATTTCGCCCGCTTCGTCGACGCCTGCCACGAGGCCGGCATCGGCGTCATCCTCGACTGGGTGCCGGCGCATTTCCCGACCGACGCCCACGGCCTTGCTCACTTCGACGGCACGCCGCTCTACGAGCATCGGGACCCTCGCGAGGGCTTTCATCAGGACTGGAATACCTTGATCTACAACTTCGGCCGCACCGAAGTGATCGGTTTTTTGGTGGCGTCGGCGCTGGAATGGCTGCAGCGCTTCCACATCGACGGCCTCAGGGTCGACGCCGTCGCCTCGATGCTCTACCGCGACTATTCGCGCAAGCCGGGCGAATGGATCCCCAACCGGTACGGCGGCCGGGAAAACCTGGAAGCGGTGTCGTTCATCAAGCACCTCAACGGCGTGATCGCCCACGAGGTGCCGGACGCGCTGATGATCGCCGAGGAATCCACCGCCTGGCCGGGCGTCACCGCACCGCTGGCCGACGGTGGCCTCGGCTTTTCCTACAAGTGGAACATGGGCTGGATGCACGATTCGCTCGACTATTTCTCGCTCGAGCCGATCCATCGCAAGTATCATCACAACCAGATGACCTTCGCGCTGATGTACGCTTATTCGGAGCGCTTCGTGCTGCCGCTCAGCCACGACGAGGTGGTGCACGGCAAGCGCTCGATCTTCGGCCGCATGCCCGGCGACGAATGGCAGCGCTTCGCCAACATCCGCGCCTACTACGCCTTCATGTGGACGCACCCCGGCAAGAAGCTTTCCTTCATGGGCAACGAGGTCGCCCAGGGGCGGGAGTGGAACCACGACGGCACGATCGATCTCTGGCTGGAGAGCCGGGCGAACAATCTCGGCGTCCAGCGGTTGATGCGCGACCTCAACACGCTCTACCGGGCCGAGCCGGCGCTGCACGCCCGCGACTTCGAGCCGGAAGGCTTCCAGTGGGTGGTGGTGGACGACAACGAGCAATCGACGCTCGCCTATCTGCGCTGGGGCTTCGAAAAGGACGCGCCCTGCCTCATCGTCGGCAACTTCACGCCGGTGCCGCGCTCGGGCTACCGGGTGGGCGTGCCGCGCGCCGGCCTATGGCGCGAGGTGTTCAACTCCGACGCCGAGATCTACGGCGGCTCCAACATGGGCAACAAGGGCCGGCTGACGGCAAACAATGCCCCGAGCCACGGCATGGACTTTTCGCTCGACCTGACCTTGCCGCCGCTCGCCGTCGTCATCCTGCGCTGGGATGGCGAAGCGTCGGCCGAAGCCAAGCCGGCGAAGAAGAGCAAGGCGAAGAGTTGAGGCCGTCAGGCGCCTGTAAGGTTACCCGGCAAAATACCTATCGAGGAAGGTTCGATAGATCGCCTTCAGGCGGTGGAGATCGTCGAGGGCCACGTTTTCGTCGACCTTGTGCATGGTCTGGCCGACGAGACCGAACTCGACGACCGGACAGTAGGTCTTGATGAAGCGTGCGTCCGACGTGCCGCCGGTGGTGGAGAGCTCCGGCCGACGGCCGGTGACCGCCTCGACCGCGTCCGACAGGCCGTCGATCAGCGTGGCGTCGTGCGTCAGGAAGGAGACGGCGTTGGTCGGCTCGAACACCAGCTCATAGGCGAGCGGCGCCGGCCGGCCGCTGCGGAGCGGCGCCGTCTCGACGGCGCGCCGCACCCGCGCTTTGATCTCCGCGTGCAGCGCCTCGACCGTCCAGATGTCGTTGAAGCGGATGTTGAAGGCGATCTCCACCTCGGCCGGCACGACATTGGTGGCCCGGTTGCCGGTCTCCACCGAGGTAACCTCGAGATTGGACGGCTGGAAGCGCTCGTTGCCGGCGTCGAACGGTGGGTCCATCAGCGCGGCGATCACCGAAGGCGCCACGCGCAGCGGATTGTCGGCGAGATGCGGATAGGCGACGTGCCCCTGCACGCCCCTGAGCTTGACGAAGCCCGACAGCGAGCCGCGACGGCCGACCTTCACCATGTCGCCGAGGGCGGCGGGGTTGGTCGGCTCGCCGACGATGGCGTGGCTGAAGCGCTCGCCGCGCCTCACCGCCCAATCGAGAAGCTTCACCGTGCCGTTGATCGACGGCCCTTCCTCGTCGCCGGTGATGAGAAAGGAGATGCGGCCGCCGAAGTCGCGGCCGTTGTCCTCGACGAAGTCGAGAACGGCGGCGGCGAAGGCGGCGATGCCGCCCTTCATGTCGACGGCGCCACGGCCGTAGAGCCGCCCACCCTCGATGTCGCCGGCAAACGGGCCATGGCTCCAGAGCTCGGGCTTGCCGGGCGGCACCACGTCGGTGTGGCCGGCGAACGTCAGGTGGCGGTTGCTGGCTCCGATGCCGGCGAAGAGGTTCTCGACGTCGGGCGTGCCGTCGTCGCTGAACACCGGACGGTCCACCGTGAAGCCGGCCGGCGCCAGCAGCCCTTCGAGGAAGGCAAGCGCCCCGCCCTCGGCCGGCGTCACCGACGGGCACATCAGAAGGTCGCGGGCGATGGCGACGGGATCGTGGGGCATCGGGCGGCGCTCCGGGTTCATCCGACAGCAGGCATAGCCCACGGATCGATCAGGTCAAGCCCGAGGTCGGCGAAATCGGCCAGGTTGCGCGTGGCGAGCGATGCCGACCGCGACAGGGCGATGGCGGCGATCGCCGCGTCGGCGAGATCGTGCATCGGCCGGCCGATGGCGCGGCGGGAGGCCCGGAGGCGACCGCAGATTTCCGCAGCATCCTCGTCGAACGGGAAAATACGCCCGAGGAACTTCACTTCAAGGAGTTTGCGAACTTCGGCTTCGATGGCGCGCCGGCGATGCCCGGCCGGCATCACCTCGATGCCGAAGCGCAACTCCATGATGGTAATGGCGGTGACGGAGAGATCACCCGCTCCCGTAAGTCGACCCAATCGACCACTCGACGCTCCGGCCTTTGCCGGATCAGTTCGGAGAGAACGTTGGTATCGAGGAGGATCATCGTTCGTAATCCGGCGTGTCGAAATCAATCGGCTCGGGAACCGGCCAGCGCTGCCGCTCGGGCAGATCGAACCCGCCATGCTTTGCAAACATGGCGACAATCTCGCTGCCGAGGCCCTTCGCTTTCGGGTCTTCGACCGGCGGGGCCACCGAGGCCGCCGCCTTGGCGAGGAGATCGGCGATCTCCGCCTCGAGCGTGCGGCCGTTGCGCTCCGCCAACCGGCGCAGGCCGGCTTCGGTCTCGGGATCGATATTGGCGATGGTGAGAGCGCTCATGGCAGCACCTCCGGCATAAGGGGCACCGTCAGAATAAGGCAAAGCCGGCAACGAGGCAATTTCCGCGCCGGCTTGCGATGAAGCGTCCGTGCCGCCGGTCAGTCGCGCAGCAGCTCGTTGATCGAGGTCTTGGAGCGGGTCTTGGCGTCGACCTTCTTGACGATGACGGCGCAATAGGTCGACGGACCCCAATCCTGGCCGGGCAGCGGCTTGCCCGGAATGGAGCCGGAGACCACCACCGAATAGGGCGGCACCTTGCCCATGTGCACCTCTCCGGTGGCGCGGTCGATGATCTTGGTCGACTTGCCGATGAACACGCCCATGGAGATCACCGAGCCCTCGCCGACCACCACGCCCTCGACCACCTCGGAGCGGGCGCCGATGAAGCAGTCGTCCTCGATGACGGTCGGGCCGGCCTGCATCGGCTCGAGCACACCGCCAATGCCGACGCCGCCGGACAGGTGGACGTTCTTGCCGATCTGGGCGCAGGAGCCGACGGTGACCCAGGTGTCGACCATGGTGGCGGTGTCGACATAGGCGCCGAGGTTGACGAAGGACGGCATCAGCACGGCGCCCGGCGCGATGTAGGCGGAGCGGCGGACGATGGCGCCCGGCACGGCGCGGAAGCCGGCGGCCTCGTAGGCGGCGGCGTCCATGCCCGCGAACTTGGAGGGAACCTTGTCCCACCAGGAGGCGCCGCCGGGAGCGCCGGAGATCAGCGCCGTCGGCGTCAGGCGGAAGGACAGCAGCACCGCCTTCTTGAGCCACTGGTTGACCACCCACTCGCCATCGATCTTTTCGGCGACGCGCGCCTTGCCGCCGTCGAGCAGGTCGAGCGCCGCCTCGACGGCGTCGCGCACCTTGCCCTTGGTCTCCTGCGTGACGGAGGCGCGATCCTCCCAGGCGACGTCAAGGGTGGCGGCGAGGTCGGCATAGGCGGCCGTGGCGGCAGTCTCGGTCATGATGATCTCCGAATGGGCCATGCGGGATTGGCATCGGCTTCGTGCTTTAGGGGTTTTGCCGGGCGGGCGCAACAAAAGCGGTCCATGCCGGGGCGGCACATTTCCCACCTTTGTCGTGGTCGGGCCCGGGAAGACGCCGTATGACGGCGATCTTGTCGGAACGGAGAAACCGCCCGAAATTCATGGTCTTATCGTCATTGCCCCGGATTGGACGCACGTCAGCCGGCGACACACGTCCCCAAAAGCTCCCTCCAATCACCTTGGACGGACGAGCAGGTAGGTATTGTTGCGATAATTCTTGCAGCCGGTCAGTGGGCTTTGCGGTCCTTCTTCTTGCCTTTAAAGGGCAGCTTGCTATCGCGCGGCGCCTCCTTGTAGGGCGGCTTGCCGTCGCGTGGCGGCTTCGCCTTGCCCTTGGCATGGTCGTCCTCACGCCGCGGCTTGTCCTTGCGGGGCCTGGCCGGAGCGGCCGCCGGCGGACCGTCGGCGCGGGCGATACGGACGTTCTCGTCGTTGCCGGCGGCGGCGAGCCGTTCGAGCGCGGCGATGCCGCCCGGCGCCACCTCGGCGAAGCTCTCGCCGTCGCCGATGCGGATGGCGCCGAAATCGCGGCCCTTGAGGCCGGAATGGCGGCAGAGGAAGGCGAGCACGCGCTTGACCTCGGCGCCGTCACGGCGGCCGACCGACAGGCGGAACCAGGCGGAGCCGGTGAAGTCCACCGTCTCCCGCACCTTCGGCCGCTCCGGCGCGTCGGCGCGGCGCGGCTTGCGCTCCACCGGGTCGCCGATTTCCTCAGGCGCCGGCAGGCGGGTGCGGGCGAGGCGGATGAAGGCGGCGGCCAGGTCCTCGGCCGTCCTGCCCTCGGCGAGGCGGCTCGCGAAAGCCAGTTCGTCCTCGCCCATTTCTTCCGACAGCAACGGGTCGGCGAGCAGGCGCTCCTCGTCGAGCCGGCGGATGGCGTCGGCCGACGGCGCCGCCTCGGAGAACAGCTCGATGCCGGCGCCGGCAAGCAGGCTTTCCGCCCGGCGGCGGCGGTTTGACGGCACCAGCAGCACCGAGACGCCCTTGCGGCCGGCGCGGCCGGTACGGCCGGACCGGTGCAGCAGCACCTCGCTGTCGTGCGGCAGGTCGGCGTGGACGACGAGGCCGAGGTCGGGCACGTCGAGGCCGCGCGCCGCCACGTCGGTGGCGACGCAGACGCGGGCGCGGCCGTCACGCAGCGCCGACAGCGCCTCGTTGCGCTCGCCCTGCCCCATCTCGCCTGAGAGGGCCACCACCGAGAAGCCGCGTTCGAGGAGTGCGCCGGTCAGGCGCTTGACGCCCTCGCGGGTACCGCAGAAGACGATGGAGGTGACCGCGTCGTGAAAGCGCAGCAGATTGACCACCGCCTTCTCGATCTCGTGCGGGAAGACGCGGACGGCATGGTAGTCGATGTCGGCGTGAACCTCGCCGTCCTCGGCCACGTCGACGCGCGTCGCGTCCGGCCGCATGAAGTCGCGGGCGAGGCGGACGATATCGGCCGGCAGCGTGGCGGAGAACAGCAGCGTCTGGCGGTCGGCCGGCGCGGCGCCGAGCAGCTTCTCCAGGTCTTCGCGGAAACCGAGGTCGAGCATCTCGTCGGCCTCGTCGAGCACCACGGCGACGGCATCGGCAAGGTCGAGGTTGCCGCGATCGAGATGGTCGCAGAGGCGGCCGGGCGTGCCGACGACGATATGGGTGCCCTGGGCAAGCTGCCGCTGCTCGCGGCGCGGATCCATGCCGCCGACGCAGGAAACCAGGCGGGCGCCGGTCTCGCCGTAGAGCCAGGCGAGTTCGCGAGCCACTTGCAGGGCGAGCTCGCGCGTCGGCGCGACGACCAGGGCGAGCGGCTTGCCGGCCGCGGCGAAAACCTCGGCCGGACCGAGCAGGCGTTCGGCGAGCGCCATGCCGAAGGCGACGGTCTTGCCGGAGCCGGTGCGGGCGGACACCAGCATATCGGCGCCGCCGAGCTCCGGCGCGGCGACGGCCGACTGAACGGCGGTGGGATCGACATAACCACGGGCGGCGAGCGCTCGCGCCAACGCGGGATGAGCTTGAGAAAAAGACATAAGTTTCCTGGGGGGCTTCCTGGAAGGAACGCGCGGACAACGGCGGAGGCCGGCACGGCGCGGAAAAACGGAGCCTTCTCATACAGGCGAAGGGCCGGCTCCGCCAGCCCCGGCGGCGCATGGCTCGTCAGCCGGAAAGTGCATCCGCGATATGGGTGAGAAAGGCCGGGAGGTCGGCGGTGACGAAGTCGGCGGCTGCCTCGTCGGGGCGCGGCCTGGTGCCTCCCGTCACCAGGACGGTGCGCATGCCGAGGGCGCGCGGCACCACGAGGTTGCGCGGCGCATCCTCGAACATGGCGGCCGCCGCCGGCTCGATGGAAAAGCGGGCGAGGAAGGCGGCGTAAGTCGCCTCGGCCGGCTTCGGCAGGTAGCCGGCGTCGACGATGTCGAACACGCCGTCGAAGCGATCATCGATACCGAGGCGGGACAGCGTCTCGCCGGCATGGGCGTGGGTGCCGGAAGTGAGGATGAACTTGCGGCCCGGCAGGCGGGCGAGGACCGCGGCCAGCGCCGGATGCGGGACGAGCACCGAACGGTCGACGGCGTGGACCTCGGCAAGGAAATCCCCGGGATCGACGCCGTGCTCCTCCATCAGGCCGCGCAGCGTCGTGCCGTAGCGGGCGGCATAGTGCCGTTGCAGGGCGGCGGCCTCCTCGGCGGTGACGCCGATCACCCGCGCCGTATAGGCGCGGATGCGGCTCATCACGGCGGTGAAGACGCCGCTCTCCGGCGGATAAAGCGTGTCGTCGAGATCGAAGATCCAGTCCCGGACACCGGCAAAGACGGAGAGGTCATCGCCGGCGGGCGGTTGCCCCTGCAACATCAGCGGCGGATCAGCGTGCCGGCGCCGGTCTCGGTGAAGATCTCCAGGAGGACGGCGTGGGCCGTCTTGCCGTTGACGATCACCGCCGCGTCGACGCCGCGCTTCAAGGCGTCGAAGCAGGTCTCCACCTTGGGGATCATGCCGCCGGAGATGGTGCCGTCGGCGATCAGCGCCTGCGCCTCGGCGCGGGTGAGCTGCTTGAGAAGCTGGCCGTTGCGGTCGAGCACGCCCGGCACGTCGGTGAGGAACAGGAGGCGCGCGGCGTGCAGGGCGCCGGCGATGGCGCCGGCGAAGGTGTCGGCGTTGACGTTGTAGGTCTCGCCGTCGACGCCGGGGGCGACGGGCGCCACCACCGGGATCAGGTCTTCCTTGGCCACCATGTCGAGCACGGCCGGGTTGACGACCTTGGGCTCGCCGACGAAGCCGAGGTCGATCACCTTCTCCATCTCGCTGTCGGGGTCGCGCATGGTGCGCGTCGCCTTCTCGACGGTGACCAGGTTGCCGTCCTTGCCGCAGAGGCCGATGGCCCGGCCGCCCTCGGCGTTGAGCGCCGAAACGATCTGCTTGTTGATGGAGCCGGCCAGCACCATCTCGACGATTTCCATGGTGGCGCGGTCGGTGACGCGCAGGCCGTTCTTGAACTCGCTCTTGATGCCGAGCTTGTCGAGCATCGAGCCGATCTGCGGACCGCCGCCGTGCACGACGATCGGCTTCATGCCCGATTGCTTCAGGAGCACGATGTCGCGGGCGAAGGCGCGGGCGAGGCCGGGGTCGCCCATGGCGTGGCCGCCGTATTTCACCACGATGGTCTTGTCGTCGTAGCGCTGCATGTAGGGCAGCGCCTCGGAGATGATGCGGGCGCGCGACAGCATCGCTTCGGCGGTTTCGGGCGTGGACGTGGTCATGGCGGCCTCGGCGTCGGTTGGATCGAGAACGCCTATAGCCGATCGGGGGGCAAGGCTCAACGGCCGAACGGCGGGTCGCAGACCCACCGCACCCGGAGCCGCCGTTCAGGCGCCGGCCAGCAGCCGGGAAATCGCCGCCCGCAGGTCGTCGACGCCAGCGCCCTTTTCGCTCGACGTGGCGAGGATTTCGGGGAAAGCGGCCGGACGCTTGCGGATGCGCTCGGCGATTTCGGCGAGCACCTTGTCGATGCCGCCCGGCTTCAGCTTGTCGGCCTTGGTCAGCACGATCTGGTAGGAGACGGCCGCCTTGTCGAGCAAGGTCAGCACGTCCTCGTCGTTCTTCTTGAGGCCGTGGCGGGCATCGATCAGCACGTAGACGCGGCGGAGGTTGGGCCGGCCGCGCAGATAGGCGCGGATCAGCGCGTTCCAGACGTCGACCTTGTCCTTGGGCGCCTCGGCGTAGCCGTAGCCGGGCATGTCGACGAGCAGCAGGCCGGCGTCGACCTCCGGCCGGAACAGGTTGAGCTCCTGGGTGCGGCCCGGCGTGTTGGAGGTGCGGGCAAGGCCCTGCTGGCCGGTCAGCGCGTTGATGAGGCTCGACTTGCCGACGTTGGAGCGACCGGCGAAGGCCACCTCGATGGTGCCGGCGATCGGCGGCAGGTCGTTCGCCTGCGCCATGCCGCGGACGAACGTCCAGGGGCGGGCGAACAGGAGGCGTGTCGCCTCGGGATCGATCGCGGTGCGGGTTTCGTCCATCGTGGCAGATCCTGGCTGTCGGCGGCGGGCGGTCCTCGCCCTCATAAAGGAAACGGACCGGCTCGATAAAGCCGATCCGCCGATTTCACGAGCCTTGGCGGCGATTTCAGCCGGCCTTCGGCTTTCTGGCAAACGTCGTCTTCAGATTGTCGAACAGCTCGATCTTGACGCCGTGCTTCTTCATGATCAGCGACTGCTGCAGGATCGACAAGAGGTTGTTCCACGACCAGTAGATGACCAGCCCGGCCGGGAAGGCCGCCATCATGAAGGTGAAGACGATCGGCATCCAGGTGAACAGCATCGCCTGCGTCGGATCGGGCGGCGTCGGGTTGAGCTTCATCTGCACGAACATGGTGATGCCCATGATGATCGGCCAGATGCCGAGCATCAGCATGTGCGGCGGCGTCCAGGGGATCAGCCCGAACAGGTTGAAGATGGTGGTCGGGTCGGCCGCCGACAGGTCGTGGATCCAGCCGAAGAAGGGCGCGTGACGCATTTCGATGGTCACGTAGAGCACCTTGTAGAGCGAGAAGAACACCGGGATCTGCACGACGATCGGCAGACAGCCGGCCAGCGGGTTGATCTTCTCCCGCTTGTAGAGCTCCATCGTCTCCTGCTGCTGCTTGACCTTGTCGTCCGGGTATTTGGCCTTGATGTCGGCCATGGCCGGCTGCAGCATCTTCATCTTGCTCATCGACGCGTAGGACTTGTTGGCGAGCGGGAAGAAGACGGCCTTGACGATCAGCGTCACCAGCAGGATGGCGATGCCGAAGTTGCCGACCAGGTTGTAGAGCCAGTCGATCAGCCAGAACATCGGCTTGGTGATCCAGTAGAACCAGCCCCAGTCGATCAGCCGGTCGAACTTGACGATGCCGAACTCCTTTTCATAGGCATCGACGCGGGCGACCGTCTTGGCGCCGGCGAACAGGCGCGTCTCGGTGGCGGCGCTGCCGCCGGCCGGCACCTGAAGCGGATCGCGCAGGTAATTGGCCTGATAGGTGTCGATGTTGCCGGCCAGCGCCCAGGAGAAGCGCGGCTGGAAGGTGACGCCGCCCTCGGGGATCAGCGCCGTCGCCCAATACTTGTCGGTGATGCCGAGCCAGCCGCTGCTGACCGGGTCGGGCTTCACGCCGTCGCTGTCCTTCAGGTCCTTGTAGGTGGTCTCGGTGAGGCCCTCGTCGCCAAAGACGCCGAGCAGGCCCTCGTGCAGCACCCAGGCGCCCGGCACCTGCGGCGTGCCGTAGCGGGTGACGAGACCATAGGGATAGATGGTGGCGGCGTTGGCGGAAGTGTTGGCGACGCTATCCTTCACCGTGAACATGGCGTGGGCGTCGACGGAGATCTCGCGGGTGAAGACCAGGCCGGCGCCGTTGTCCCAGGTCAGCGTCACCGGCGTCGACGGCGTCAGCCGCGCGCCCTCCGGCGCAGTCCAGGCCGTTTCGGCGCCCGGCAGCGCCACGCCAGCCCCAGCCGGGGCCATGAAGCCGAATTCGGCATAATAGGCGTGGTCGGTCCCGAAGGGATTGAGAAGCTGCACGAGCGGCGAATTGGGCTCGATGGTCTCGCGGTAGAGCTTCAGCGACAGGTCGTCGATGCGGGCGCCGTTAAGGCTGATCGAGCCGGTCAGCTCGGGCGTGTCGATCGGAACGCGCGCGCTCTTGGCGAGCGCCTGGTCGCGGGAAACGAAGGCGGCCGTGGTGTTGAGGCCGACCGTCGGCGCCGTGCTCCCGTCGGCGGCGGCGCCACCGGTCGCGGCGCCATCGGCCGGCGCCGCCTGGCCGACGGACTGCTGCTGGGCCGACTGCTCGGCGATCTGCGCCTTTTCGAGCCGCGGACCGGCGACGAAATACTGCCAGCCGAGCAGTACGGCCAGCGACAGGGCGATGGCCAGGATCATATTGCGGTTTTCGGTCATGGACCTGTTTCTTCCTCGCTCGGCGCCGGCTTCAGCGCCTCCTTGCCGCCGCGCGGCCCCATCTTGCCGGAGGCCGCGGCGCGAACGGCGCCGACCACATCGGCGACCAGGGCGGCAAACGGCATGTCGAGCGCCGGACGGCGGCCGACCAGCACGAAATCGCGCCCCGGGTCGGCGGCCGCGGCACCGGCGAGCCGTACCGCTTCCTTGAGACGGCGCCGGATGCGGTTGCGCACCACGGCATTGCCCATCTTCTTGGTCACCGTGAAGCCGAAGCGGGCGTCCGCCCCGGCCCCGTCCGCCACCCCATCGGGACGGCGGATCGATTGCAGCAAAAAGCCGCGCCGGGGCGTTCTGGCACCCCGGGCGACTTTCACGTAGTCATTCCGCTTCTTCAGCCGCTGCATGTCTGGCGCCTCGCGAGCCGGACGGCCGGCGTCCGCCATGGACGAGGGCCGATTACGCCGACAGACGCTTGCGCCCCTGGGCCCGGCGACGGGCGATCACCTTGCGGCCACCGGCGGTGGCCATGCGCGCACGGAAGCCGTGACGGCGCTTGCGAATGAGCTTGGACGGCTGGTAAGTCCGCTTCATGCTTGTCTTGCCCGCCGGCGCGGGCCCCTCGTTGTCTGGCGGCTTTCCGGCTTCGGGACGGCTCGCACCCCGCCTTCGGACAGCTCTCGCGTTTCACTTGGGAAATCGGCCACGGCATATCCGGCCACTGCCGGCCGAAAGACCGGTGGCGCCCTTCCGATCGGAGGGGCTTATACGGGACGGACGATGGCTCGTCAACGCATCAATGGCCGGCCGCCGGCCTTTTGCCGGCTGTTCCCACGCTGCTGACGCCTGCGGACACCGATCGGCGCCAAGATCGACGAGGAATGTGGCAACACGACAGAATTTTACCTTATTTCGGACGCGGGCCTCTTCCAATTTTCGCGCGAAGCGACAGATAGAGAGCATTCTTTTTTCGGAATCTTCCATATGGTCCAGACTGACAATTCCGGCGGCCCCGACAAGCCGCACTTTCCGACCACGCACACCTTCAGTCTGTCCTTCAAACTCCTGATCTTCACGATTCTGTTCGTGATGTTCGCGGAGGTGCTGCTGTTCGTTCCGTCCATCGCCAACTTCCAGCGCAACTACATCGAGTCGAAGATCCGCACCGCCGGGATCGTCGCCCACACGCTGACCACCTATCCGGAAACGGCGCTGCCGCGCACCATCCAGGCCGACCTTCTCAACCGGCTCGACGCCTATGCCGTCGCGGTCCGCTCGGCCGGCATGAAGCAGCTCGTCGCCATGGCCGACGCGCCGCCGACGGTCACCCGCAGCATCGACTTCGACAACCAGATGACGCACGGCATCGTCATGGAAGCGATCGACACCATGCTGTTCGGCGGCGATCGCACCATCCGCGTCACCGGCACCTATGACGACGAGGGCGAGATCGAGGTGGTGTTCTCCGAGACCCATCTCCGCGACGAGCTGCTGCATTTCGCCGGCCGGCTGCTCTTGGTCTCCTTCCTGATTTCCGCCTTCGTCGGCGTGCTGGTGTTCTTCTCCATCCAATACCTGATGGTCATCCCGATGCGGCGCCTCGGCAGGTCGATCTACAAATGGTCGCAGGAGCCGGAAAGCGACGCCTATCTGGTCCGCTACGGCGGCCGGACCGACGAGATCGGCCGCGCCGAATTCGCCGCCGCCACCATGCAGCAGCGCATCCAGGAGCTGTTCAAGCAGCAGAAGCGGCTCGTCGAGCTGGGGCTTGCCGTCTCGAAGATCAACCACGACCTCCGCAACCTGCTCGCCTCGGCCCAGCTGATCTCCGACCGCCTGACGGCCATTCCCGATCCGTCGGTGCAGCGTTTCGCGCCCAAGCTGGTGTCGGCCATCGACCGGGCGATCAATTACTGCCAGTCGGTGCTGGCCTACGGCAAGGCGCAGGAGGCGCCGCCGGCGCGGCGGCTGTTGTCGCTGTCGCGGCTCTGCACCGATGTGGCGGAAATGACCGGCCTCGTCCATCATGCCAGCATCGAATGGGTGAACGCGGTGCCCGAGAACCTGGAGGTGGACGCCGATTCGGAGCAGTTGTTCCGGGTGCTGCTCAACCTCGTCCGCAACGCCGCGCAGGCGCTCGAACAGTGCAAGGACGAGGCGCTGGTGCGCCGGCTCACCGTTTCGGCCGAGCGCGACGGCACCAAGGTCAGCATCCGCGTTGCCGATACCGGCCCCGGCCTGTCGGAAAAGGCGCGGGAATCGCTGTTCAAGCCGTTCTCCGGCTCGGTGCGGACCGGCGGCACCGGGCTCGGCCTCGCCATCGTCGCCGAACTGGTCAAGGCGCACGGCGGCACCATCTCCTGCCTCGACGGCGGCCCCGGCGCCACCTTCGTGATCGAGATCCCCGACCGGCCGGCCCTTGCCGCCTGAACATGCAAAAGCGGCGACGCTCGAAAGCGCCGCCGCTCATGTCGTTCGACAAAGGAAAAATCGGCTATTCCGCCGCGAGGTTTTCGCCGGGGACGCCGGCGCCGCTCTCGGCATCGAGCCACCAGCTGACGTTGCCGTGGCGGCGCAGCGCGGTCGCCGGGCAATCGGCCGTGACGGCGCCGAGGAGCGCGGCGCGCACCGCGTCGCGCTTGGCGGCGCCGGTGGCCAGCACGACGATCTCACGCGAGGCGAGAATGGTGCCGATTCCCATGGTCATCGCCTGGGTGGGCGGCTGCGCGCCGCCGAAGAAGGCCGAGTTGGCCGCGAGCGTCGACGCTTCGAGGTCGACGACGCGGGTGCGGGCGGCGAAATCGGCGCCCGGCTCGTTGAAGCCGATGTGGCCGTTGCGGCCGATGCCGAGGAGCTGCAGGTCGATGCCGCCCGCCTCGCGGATCATCGCCTCGTAGCGGCTGGCGAAGGCGGCGGCATCGGCGGCAAGGCCGTCGGGCACGAAGGTGCGGGCCTTGTCGATGTCGACGAGGTCGAACAACTGGCTGTCCATGGTCGACCGATAGGAGCGCGGATCGGCCGGCGGCAGGCCGACATATTCATCGAGATTGAAGGACGTGACGCCGGAGAAGCTGATGTCGCCGGCGCGATGCAGCGCCACCAGCCGCTCGTAGACCGGCTCCATGGTGGCGCCGGTGGCGAGGCCGAGAACGATGTTCGGCTTTGCCTTGAGGCGCTCGGCGATGCGGTCGGCCACGGCATGGGCCGCCGCCACGGTCGTGGGAAAATGATTGATCCGCATCCTGAACTCCATCGATCGGCGGCCAAGCGCATCGGCCGGCCAAGGCCATCCATCAATAGAATGATGGCGACGGATAATTAGTTCGTCAAGATGCCGAACATAAAATTTGGATGACGGTCAGCCATGCGCGGCGGCCGGCAGCCGCAGGGGCATCGGCAGGTCGGCGGGGCTGAACAGCAGGTTGTGCGCCTGGTTGAGGGCGATGGCGACGGCGCCGGTCAGCGCGGCGCGGGCGGCGAGAACGGAAACCTCGACGGCGATCGGCCGATGGCTGACGCGGGGCAACTCGTCCCTTATCCGCCCGACCACGCCCGGCAGGCAGCCGACAATGCCGCCGACGACGATCTTCCTCGGCTCGAGCAGCGCATGGACGGCCACCATCGCCAGGGCGGCGGTGTGGGCGGCCTCACGGGCGGCCGCGACGGCGGCGGCATCGTCTCCCGCCTGGGCGGCCACGAAAATATCGGCCGGCGACAGCGCCGATGCGCCGCCGAGCGCCCGGTAGCGGCCGCGGATGCCGCGCCCGCCGATGGCGCTTTCGAGGGCGCCGCGCCTCAGGCTGTCGGGGGCGACCGGGTCGCCACCGATCGGCAGGAAGCCGATTTCGCCGGCCGCTCCGCTGGCGCCGCGGATCAGCCGGCCGCCGCTCAGCGCGCCGAGGCCGATACCGGTGCCGAGCGACACGAAGGCCACCTCGTCGACCCCGACGGCGCAGCCGGTCCAGGATTCGCCGATCACCGCGGCGTTGATGTCGTTCTCGATCACCACCGGGCAGCCGAGCTCGGCCGACAGCAGGGTGCGGACGTCGATGTCGCCGAGCCCTTCGAGGTTGGGCGACAGCGACAGCCGCCCGCTCTCCGGCTCGACGACGCCGGGCATGGCCACCGCCGCGACCAGAACCTTTTGCCGTTCGATGCCGGCGTCGGCGACGAGATCGCCCGCGAGGCGGCCGAGCGCGGCGACCAGCGCCGTTCCCGACAGTTCGTCCGACGGCGCCTCGACCGAGGCGACGACGTCGCCGACGATGTTGGCGAGCGACAGGCGCAGCGAGGTGACGCCGAGCTCGGCGCCGAGGACGTAACCGGCCAGGGGATCGACCTCGTAGATCACCGCCGCCCGGCCGACCTTGCCGGAGGTGACGCCCTTGACGCGCACGAAGCCGCCGCTCTCCAATACACGGATCACTTCCGACATCGTCTGCTTGGAAAGGCCGGTGATCTTGGCGAGGGCGGCCCGCGAGGTGGCGCCGGAATTGAGGAGCACGTCCATGACGGCGCGCACCGAGATCTGGCGCAGCACCGGCGTTGCGGTATCGTCTGGGATCATCGGGCCGGAGGTCTCCGTCAGAGCATCGTCATGGCATCGATGCATACACCCAAATCCGCCGCTTCACAGCCCTGAGCCGCGCCGGCTCAATGCTTACGCCTTGACCGCCGCCCCGGCCTGCACCGAATTGCGGTATTCGGTGGGCGTGCGGCCGACCACCTTCTTGAACACCTTGTAGAAGTAGTTGAAGTCGTTGAAGCCGCAGCGCTGGGCGATCTGCGACAGCGGCAGGTCGTATTTCTCCAGCATGAACTTCGCCTTGCCGATCCGCACCTGCGTCAGATAGTCGGAAAAGGTCATGGCGCCCTGCTCGCGGAAGACGCGCGAGAAATAGTTGGGGCTGATGCGCAGGTGGGCGGCCACCGTGTCGCGGGTGATCAGCCGGTCGAAGTTCTCCTCGATATAGAGGCAGGCGGCGCGGAAGAAGGCCGACGACTGCCGCTCCTCTTCCGGCACCGGATTGGCGAGCAGACGGCGGGAATATTCGAGGATGGCCTGCGCCAGCAGGCGGCTGTCGAGGCTGGTCGGCCCGGCGTCGTCGCGGTGGCTCGCCATGGCGTCCACCATGTATTGCAAAGGCCCGTTGCCGGGGATCAGGCAGTTGCGCTTTTCCACCGAGACGAAGCGCCGCTCGCCGGCGCTCCATCGCACCAGGCTGACGCCGAGGTGGGTGGCGCCGAACAGGAGGCTCAGGACCTCGACGTCCTTGTCCCACAGCGGCTGGTTCCAGCAGTTGCCCGGCACCACCAGCGCATCGCCGGGGCCGAGCTCGCGCTCGACCAGCCGCGCGGCGCGGTCGCAGAGAAGGTTGGTATAGGTGCCGGCGATCACGAACTCGAAGCGCGCGAACTGCACCTGCAGCGCGCCGAGCGGCGGCGCGGCGGCATCGAGGCCGAAGACGATATGCTGCGGCCAGCCGGCCGCGGCGGCGAGCGCATCGCCGCGGGCGAAGTCGTCGAGCGTCATGTTGGCAGACACCATAGTGCGCCTCCTTGTTGCGGCGCGGGCTGGCGAGGTTTGTTACGAAGGCGTCAGAGGTCGGGCCAGCGCCGGGCCACCATCGCCCGCACGTCGGCGGCCGAATCGAGCGCCAGCGCCTCTTCCGCCACGGCACGGCAGGTGTCCTTGTCGAGCGTCCGGATGAAGGCCTTGAGGTCCGGAATGCCGGAGCGGGTGGCCGACAGGCTGGTGACGCCGAGGCCGATCAGGATGGGCGCCGCCGGCAGTTCCGAGGCCAGACCGCCGCAGACGCCGACCGGGCAGTCATGGCGGGCGCCGGCCGCCGCCGCGTCGGCAATCGTTTTCAATACCGCCGGATGCAGCGAATCGATCTCCGGGGCGAGCTCGGTGTTGCCGCGGTCCATGGCCAGCACATACTGGGTGAGGTCGTTGGTGCCGATCGAGAAGAACGCGGCCTCCCGCGCCAGCTTGTCGGCCATGGCGACGGCGGCCGGCACCTCGATCATGATGCCGAGCGGCACGTCGGCGGTGATGCCGAGGGCTGCCTTCTCCTCCTCGAAGATGGCCTTGGCCCAGCGCAGTTCGCCGATATCGGCGATCATCGGCATCATGATGCGGACGACCGACACCGGCGTCACCTTGAGGATGGCGCGGAACTGCTGGCGCAGCAGATCGGGCCGGCGCCTGGAGACGCGAATGCCGCGCACGCCGAGGATCGGGTTCTCCTCGGCCGCCTGCTTGAGATAGGGCAGCGGCTTGTCGCCGCCGATATCGAGGGTGCGGATGGTGAGCGGCTTGCCGCGCAGCGCGTCGGCGATCGCCTGGTATTCGGCCTGCTGCTCGGCCTCGGTGGGCGCCGTCGGCCGGTCGAGGAACAGGAACTCGGTCCTGAGCAGGCCGGAGCCCTCGGCGCCGAAGGCGAGACCGCGCGCCGCGTCGGCCACCGAGCCGACGTTGGCGTAGACCGGCAGGCGCGTGCCGTCGGCCATCAGGCAATCGATCGGCGCCGCCTCGCGGTTGGCGGCGCGGCGCGTTTCGCGCTCGGCCGCCGCCTTGCGGGTCGCCTCGATGGTCGCTTCGGTCGGATTCACCTGGATCTCGCCGCGCTCGGCGTCGACGATCAGCGGCGTGCCCTCGGGAATGCGGCGGGCGTCGGCGCCGACGGCGGCCAGCATCGGCACGCCGCTCGCCGCCGAGAGGATGGCGACGTGCGAGGTGCGGCCGCCCTTGGCGACCACGAAGGCGGCCGGCAGCCGGTCGCCGAAAGCCATGAACTGCGACGGCAGGAGGTCGTCGGCGATGGCGATGGCGTCCTCGGGCAGCGTCAGGCTCTCCGGCGAGCCGCCGGCCAGCACCGTCAGCACCTGCTGCTCCAGATCGACGAGGTCGGCGGCGCGCTCGGCAAGGCGGGCGTTGTCAAGCCCGCGCAGCAGCGCCGCCTGGGCGGAAATCGTGTCGGAGAAGGCCCAGCCGGCGCTCTTGCCATGGGCGATGCGGTCGCGGGCTCCTTCGAGGAGCTCGGTATCCTCGAGCAGCGCGGCATGCGCGGCCATGATGTCGCGCTGCTGCGGCGTGCGGCCGGCCGTCGCCTGCTCGCTGAGGTGCTGGTGGACGCGGGCGATGGCGGCGTCGAGCGCGGCGCTTTCGGCCGCCACATCCCCGCCCGCCTCGGCCGGCCGGGCGACCTTTTCCTTGAGATGAACGGCGCGGCCGATGGCGAGGCCGGGCGCCGCGACCACGCCACCGAGCAGCGGCCTGTCTTCGGGACCAAAGGGCGTCAGGTCGACGGGCGGCTCCTCGACGGCGGACGCCGCCTCGGCGACACCCGGCAAGGTTTCCTGGCCGGCATCCACGTAAGGGACGACCGGATCGCCAAGGCCGGAAGCGATCGCCTCGATCACGCCGTCCACCGCCGCCGCCGCATCGGCGCCTTCGGCCGAGACGACGAGCCGGCTGCCCCAGCGGCTTCCGAGCGTGAGCAGCGACACCGGGCTCTTGGCGTTAGCCTTGCGCTCGCCGAGGACGACCTCGACGGCGCTGGCATATTCCTTGGCCTTGGCGGCCAGGAGCGCCGCCGGACGGGCGTGCAGGCCCTCGCTCATTTCGAGAACGACCTGCCGCTCGATCCGTTCGACCGGCGGCGGCGCTTCCGCATCGATCGGCATCACCGTCATCACCTCGTCGCCGAGGCCGACCGCGCCGGCCGACTTGCGGGCGGTGACGTGGAAGGCGTCCTCGTTGGTGACCAGGACCGGCGTCGTCACGATGCCGCAGCTTTCCGCCAGCGCCTTGAGATCGAAGCGGATGAGCAGGTCGCCGACCGCCACCCGGTCGCCTTCGGCCACCACGGCGTCGAGGCCGGCGCCGCGCAGCGCCACCGCTTCGAGGCCGACATGCACCAGGAACTCGGCGCCGTCGTCGGTCATCACCTTCACGGCGTGGCCGCGACGATGCACCGAGGTCACGGTGCCGGCCACCGGCGCATGCACCTCGCCGACCTCCGGCTCGATGGCAACGCCGTCGCCCATCATGCCGAGCGCGAACATCGGGTCGGGAACGTCGCCGAGCGGCACGATCCGGCCCTTGAGGGGAGCCCGGACGGAGATGGTCGAGGTGGTCATGCGCGTGTCTCCCAATATCTGTAACGAAAGGCCGATCGCACGGGGTCGGCTTGTCGCTCCAGCTCCTTGTTTTCCCATCCGCCCGTCCGAAAAGTCTCACAACCTTTCGGGCGGATGCCCCTGTCGAGGCAAAGCCTCTCCCTCCGCCGCCGACATCCGGCGGCGGCGGCGATGCGAGGAAGAAGGGCCGCGGACCGGCGGTCCTCTCGTGCCTCGTGGGAACTAAATCTGGGCCGCAGCGGCGATTTCGGCAAGAACCTCCGCCGGAAGCGCGTTGCCGGAGAAGCGATCGACGGCGGCGGCAACGCCGACCTCGGCGATGGCCGCCTGCATCTCGACCGCCTGGGGGTCGCCGTCGTTGCGGTAGCGAAGCGCCGCGGCGATGCCCTTGACGAGGTTCACGTGCGGCAGGCCGTATTCGAGCGTGCCGAGCAACGGCCGGATCAGCCGGTCGCTCTTGCCGAGCTTGCGCAGGGGCTCGCGCCCCACGCGCGCCACGTCGTCGCGGATGAAGGGATTGGCGAAGCGGCCGAGGATCTTTTCGATGTAGGCGGCATGCTTGGCCGGATCGAAACCGTAGCGGCGGATCAGCACGGCGCCGCTTTCCTCCATCGCCGCCTTGACGACGGCGCGGATGCCGGCGTCCTCGATGGCGTCGCGGATGGTCGGCAGGCCTTTCCCGAAGCCGAGATAGGCGGTGATGGCGTGGCCGGTGTTGAGCGTGAACAGCTTGCGCTCGACGAAAGCCATCAGATTATCGGTCAGCTCCATGCCGGGAATGTCGTGCGTCCAGCCCTTGAGCTGGGTGCGGTCGACGATCCACTCGGAGAATTCCTCGACGGTGACGGCGAGCGGCTCGCCCTCGACCGGCGGCGCCGGCGGCACGATGCGATCGACGGCGCTGTCGGCAAATCCCACTTCGATCGCCACGACGGAGGCCACAGCCGCCGGCAGGTGGCCGAACACCGCCTCCTTGAGCTGGGTGGTGCCGCGGATGGTGTTCTCGCAGGCGATGACATTGAGCGGGGCGTGCTTGCCGGCGGCGACGCGCGCCTCGAGGCCGCGGGCGATGGTCGGCGCGATCTTCGGCAGCACGGCCGGTCCGACGGCGGTGGTGACGAGATCGGCGGAAGCGATGAGAGCGACGATGTCGTCACCGATCGACGAGACGGCGGTGACGCCCGTCACCTCCTCGCGGCGGCTGCCGGAGCCGACGATGTCGACCGGATAGCGCCCGTCCTTCCTGATCTGGCCGACCAGGGTCTCGTTGACGTCGGCGAAGGTGACCGCCCATCCGGCGTCGGCGAGAATTTTGCCGATAAAGCCACGGCCGATGTTGCCGGCGCCGAAGTGAATGGCTCGCATGGTCGTCTCCAAAACATGTCTCGGGAAGAGGGCCGCCCTTGGGCGACCCCCGATTTCAAGAAGCCGAGCTCAGCCGAGGTCGAGGATGCGCAGCACGTCCGCCGGGTTCTTGGTCGTCGCAAGGTGGGCGACCACCTTGGGATTCTCCAGGACCCTGGCGAGGGCCGACATCACATCCATGTGCTCGTTGCCCTTGGCGGCGAGGCCGACGACGAGACGAGCCACATTCTCGGGTTCGGGGCCGAAGAACACGCCGTCGGGATACTGGCAGACGACGATACCGGTCTTCAGGACCTCGTTCTTCGCTTCGTTGGTGCCGTGCGGCATGGCCAGCGACTGGCCGAGATAGGTCGACACGATGGTCTCGCGCTGGAGCATGGCGTCGATGTAGCTCGGGGTGATCGCGCCCATCTCCAGAAGCTTGGAGCCGGCGAAGCGAACGGCTTCCTCTTTGGTGGACGCGGTGAGGCCGAGGAAGATGTTTTCCTCACCGAGGTTAAAAGATGCGCCACCCTCGGGCTTGCCGGCGGCCGGAGCCGCGGCGGAATCCGCCTTCGCCTTGATCTCCGCCACGATGCGGTCATAGGCCGCGCCGTCGAGGAAATTGGTGATGGAGACGTGCGTCGCATTGGGAGCGGCCCGGCGGGCGCGCTCGGTCAGGTCCTTGTGGGTGATGACGACATCCACGTCGGCCGGCAGCGCGTTGATCGCCACGTTGCCCGACCGGATGGCGCCAAGGCCCGCCTGGTCCAGCTTCTTGCGCAGCATGGAGGCGCCCATGGCGGACGAGCCCATGCCGGCGTCGCAGGCAACCAGCACCGAGCGGACCGGGCCGGAGATGGCGGCCGAAGCGGCAGCAGCCGGAGCGGCGGCGACCGGAGCGGCCATGCCCTTCGATTCGGCCTTCATGGCCTTGACGCGGGCGGTGGTCGCGGCGAGGTCTTCTTCCACGTCCGACTTGTCGGTCTTGAGCAGCACCGAAGCGACCAGGAAGGTCACGAGCGCGCCCAGAACCACGGCGGAGATGACGCCCACGAAGCCGTCGGCGGGGGTCATGCCGAGCACGGCGAAGATCGAGCCCGGGGACGACGGAGCACGCAGGCCGCCGCCGAGCAGCATGTTGGCCGCCACGCCGGTGGCACCGCCGAGGATCATGGCGATGATCAGACGCGGCTTCATCAGCACGTAGGGGAAGTAGATCTCGTGGATGCCGCCGAAGAAGTGGATAATGGCGGCGCCCGGTGCCGATTCCTTGGCATTGCCGCGGCCGAAGACCATGTAGGCAAGCAGGAGGCCGAGACCCGGACCCGGGTTGGCTTCGATCAGGAAGACCAGCGACTTGCCCTGTTCGGCGGCCTGCTGGATGCCGAGCGGGGTGAAGACGCCGTGGTTGATGGCGTTGTTGAGGAACAGCACCTTGGCCGGCTCGACCAGGATCGAGGCGAGCGGAATGAGGCCGGTGCTGATCAGGGCGTTGACGCCCGCGCCGAGCGCCGCCGACAGGTATTCGACGACCGGACCGACGATCGCAAAGGCGAGCATGGCCAGGATCATGCCGAGAATACCGGCCGAGAAATTGTTGACCAGCATCTCGAAGCCGGGGCGGATCTTGCCGTCGACGAGCCTGTCGAACTGCTTGATCGCCCAGCCGCCGAACGGACCCACCAGCATGGCGCCGAGGAACATCGGGATGTCGGTGCCGACGATGACGCCGGCCGTCACGATGGCGCCGACCACCGCGCCGCGCTCGCCGTAGACGAGCTTGCCGCCGGTATAGCCCAGGAGCAGCGGCAGCAGATAAGTGATCATCGGGCCGACGAGCTTGGCGAAGAACTCGTTGGGCAGCCAGCCGGTCGGAATGAAGAGTGTGGTGATGATACCCCAGGCGATAAATGCGCCGATATTGGGCATCACCATGCTGCTCAGGAAACGGCCCACTTGCTGGACGCGTACCTTGAGATTGGAGGACGAGGCGTCGCCCCCTCCGGTTGCGGTATATGCCATTCTGGAAACTCCTCCACGAAGTCCTGCCATGCCGAAGAAGGAGACCGACAGTCCAGAGAATAAGCGACACCGTCGCCGCAAATCAGTTGCGTCGAAGAAACACCGGCTCCCGGAATGGGCCGGTCAGGTCGTTTATCTCGTGAGCCTCTCCGCTCCTCCATCCCGACCCGGTATTGCCCGGATCAGGAGATACGAAAACACCGCTCCGAACGCCTATCGACGCTCGGACTCCAGCACGCTTCAATCGTTGTTCTTACGGGTCCTCGTTCGATTGTGATCAAAACATGACATCACGACGGGGAAAAGTGGAAAGATATAAACACGACTGTAAAAATGTATCCTACACTGGCGCCGCACCGCGGCGTTCCTCATTCGGCAGGACGGAAAGCCTTTGAAATCCATTACGTTGCGGCAGTATCCGCGACTTGAAAATTGTACGATTGCTGTGTGGCCCACAACATACTTAAGTCGACATAGGGAGCATCCAGGCTCCCCCAATCATACTTTTTGCTAATAGGAAAAGCGCTACGCCGGCTTGTGAAAGCCGGCGTAGCGCGCCCTTCTCACATGGAATCACCTGCCGCCGGTCACTCGACGGTGACGCTCTTGGCGAGGTTGCGGGGCTGATCGACGTCGGTGCCCTTGGCTACCGCCGTATGGTAGGCGAGAAGCTGCACGGGCAGCGAATAGAGGATCGGCGCCACGAAGGGATCGACCTTCGGCAGCTCGATCGACCAGCGCACCTTGCTTCCGAGCCGGGCGACGCCGTCGGCGTCGGAGATCAAGAGCACCCGGCCGGAGCGGGCGGCGACCTCCTGGATGTTGGAGACCACCTTCTCGAACAGGGCATCCGACGGCGCGAGCGCGATCACCGGCACGCCATCGTCGATCAGCGAGATCGGGCCATGCTTCATCTCGCCGGCGGCATAGCCTTCGGCGTGGATATAGCTGATCTCCTTCAGCTTCAGCGCGCCTTCGAGGGCGATCGGATAGGCGGTGCCGCGGCCGAGGTAGAGCGCGTCGCGGCTTTCCGCCACCACGCCGGCCAGCGCCTGGATGGCGTCGTCGTGGCGCAGCACCTCGGCGGCACGGGCCGGCACCTCGCGCAACGCCAGCGCCAGCTCGGCCTCGCGCTCATGGGAAATGGTGCCGCGGGCGCGGGCGAACGCCAGCACCAGGCAGGCCATGACGGTGAGCTGGGTGGTGAAGGCCTTGGTGGAGGCGACGCCGATCTCCGGGCCGGCCAGCGTATAGAGGACGCGGTCGCTTTCGCGGGCGATGGTGCTTTCCGGCACGTTGACGATGGAGACGATGTGCTGCCCCGCCCTCTTGGCGTGGCGCAACGCTTCCAGCGTATCGAGCGTCTCGCCCGACTGCGACACGAAGATGGCGACGCCGCCCGCCTCGAAGGGCGTATCGCGATAGCGGAACTCCGAGCCGATATCGACGTCGACCGGCAGGCGCGCCACCTGCTCGAACCAGTATTTGGCGACCATGGCCACGTAATAGGCGGTGCCGCAGGCGACGATGGTGAGGCGCGGCACCTTCGCCGGGTCGAAGGGCAGGTCGGGCAGCGCGATGGCGCCGGTGGAGGCGGAAACGAAGGCGTTGATGGTGTCGCCGATCACCTGCGGCTGCTCGAAGATCTCCTTCAGCATGAAGTGGCGGTGACCGGCCTTGCCGATCAGCGCCGCCGACACGTTGGAGACGTGGATCTTGCGCTCGACAGGCGTATCGTCGGCGGCGCGGATCTCCGCCGACGCGCGCGTCAGCACCACCCAGTCGCCATCCTCGAGATAGGCGAGGCGGTTGGTGAGCGGCGCCATGGCGAAGGCGTCGGAAGCGAGATACATGGCGTCGTCGCCGTAGCCGACGGCCAGCGGCGTGCCCCGGCGCGTGCCGACCATCAGGTTCTCCTCGCCGGCGAACAGGATGGCCAGGGCAAAGGCGCCCTCCAGGCGATGGAAGGCGAGGCGGCAGGCCTCGACCGGCGCCTTGCCCTGCTGAAGATAATCGGTGATCAGGTGGGCGACCACTTCGGTGTCCGTCTCGGTGACGAACACGTGGCCCTTCTGCGTGAGCTCGGCGGTCAGCGCCTGGTAGTTCTCGATGATGCCGTTGTGGACCACCGCCACCCGATCCGTGGCGTGCGGATGGGCATTGCCCTCGGTGGGGCCGCCGTGCGTCGCCCAGCGGGTGTGGCCGATGCCGATGGAGCCGGCAAGCGGCGCCTCGGCGAGACGCCGCTCCAGATTGACGAGCTTGCCTTCGGCGCGGCGGCGCTCGATGGCGCCGCCGACCAGCGTTGCGATGCCGGCACTGTCGTAGCCACGGTATTCGAGGCGCTTCAGCCCTTCGAGCAGCAGTTCAGAGACACCCTCGCGACCGACGATTCCAATAATTCCGCACATTGACGAACTAACTCGCTCTTGCCTGGAGGCCGATCTATCGGCCGAAATGCATCCGGCGACCGCGCCTTTCACGAGAGGCGACGGTGTCACGCCGAACAACTGGCGACAAGTCAACAATAGTTGCCGAGTTTTACAGAATTCTTTCCGGCGAACCGAAAATCATGCCCTTGGCAGCGCCAGGGCTTCGGCGAGGACCGCCTCGGGGTCGGCGATGGCCTGCGCCGTGCCGACGGTTAGCACCGGCACGCTCTGGAAGCGGTCGAGGCCATCGATATCGACGTCGGCGGCGATGATGGCGGCGTTGGCGCGGCCGATATCCTTGCGCGTCAGGATGTCCTCGCTGCCGAGGGCGCCCTGCGTCTCCACCTTGATCAGGTAACCGAGCCGCTGGGCGGCGGCCTGCAGCCGGTTGGCGGCCATGTAGGTGAGCGCGATACCGGTCGGGCAGGCGGTGACGACGACGATCCTGGTGCCGTTCTCCATGTCGCCTCCTTCCCCTGCCACTGCCGCTTCCAATCAACAGGCAGCCGGCGTTCCTGACATCAAGTCGCTCTGATACTGCAAATGCACCGAAGCTGCAAACAGGACTGGGAAAAATGACGAACAGTCGTGTCGACGCTCCCTTCTGCCGCTCCAACCTGCTGGCCCGGAGCCCGTCAACTCCCAGGACGCCATGTCAATACATGGGGCGGAGTCGAGATCGGCTTCCGGATTATAGACAAGCGTGGCGCCGGTTCTTTAGGATGTCTTTGGCCGAACGGCATCAAGCCTTCCCCATCGCAAAGTCGTGTGTGGACAAGCCGGGCAGGCGCCGGGAATGATCGGGTGGCCGGCGAAGGCCGCGTGGCGCAAGCCGCCGTGACGGAAGCGATCGGCAACTCGGGCTGGGTCTTGCCGGGGAGAGAGCGATGAAAAGCGCTGCGATGAAGGACCTGATACGGGAGGTGATCGTGGCGCCGCTCGACCGCGGCTTCCTCGCCTTTTCCCACGACTATCCCTATTCCTACACCGGCTGGCACTATCACCCGGAATACGAGCTGCATCTCATCCAGCGCAGCTCCGGTTCGTTTTTCGTCGGCACCTATGCCGGCCGCTTCGAGCCGGGCAATCTGGTGCTGATGGGCCCCAACATGCCGCACATGTGGGTGTCGGACAATTCGTTCAGCGAGCGCGAGGACCGGCTGTTCATCCACGACCGCGACATGGCGCTGCAATTCTCCGGCACCTTCGCCGAGCGCTGCCTGCAGGTGTTCGCCGACGCCGCCCCGTTCGGCAAGCTGTTCGAACAGTCGCATTCCGGCATCGAATTCTCGGCCGCCGTCTCGGCCGAGGTCGCCGGGCCGCTGCGCCGCCTGGCGGTTGCCGAGGGGCCGGAGAAGCTGGCTCTGTTCTTTACGGTGTTCGCCACCCTGGTCGGCGACGAGAACCGGCGGCTTCTCTGCCCGGGCCTGCCCACCGACCTCGGGCCGCGTTCGGCCCGCCTCAACTCGGTCCTGCAATATATCGCCGAGAACTACAACAACCCCAACCTCACCTGCGGCATGATCGCCGAGCGGGAGGGCATGCCGCTTTCCACTTTCTCGCGCTTTTTCGAGAAGAACCTCAACTGCTCGTGCCTGGAATACATCAACCGGCTCAGGATCTACAAAGCCTGCCAGCTGTTGATGGAGACGCAGGTTCCCATCACGTCGATCTGCTACGACATCGGCTACGACGTGTTGTCGACCTTCAACCGCAACTTCGCCCGCTTCATCGGCGTGTCGCCCAGCGACTTCCGGCATCAGCGCGGCCTGAAGTGGCGGATCGAGCCGGGAATGCCGCTGTCGGCGGCGGCCGGCGGCAAGGTTGACGAGCCCCGCCGGCCGGCCCCGTCGGCCGGTGCCCATTCGCTGGAGGACCGAGCGGGCACCGGTCGGCCATTTCAGGCCCTGACGCCGTAGATCCGCCGGAGGGCGTCGGCATAGCGCCCGAAGGCGTCGTCATAGGCGGCGCGCCGGGCCGGATCGGGCCGCATGGTCTTGTCGGCGTCGAGCGCGATCGAACGCTCGGCGATCGCCGACAGCGGCTCGGGCGTGCCGGCTTCGCGCCGGGCCGCCCACATCGCCTGCAGCGCGCCGCCGAGACAGCCCGCCTCCTCGCCGGCCGGCACCACGATCTCGGCGCCGGAGGCGTCGGCGATCAGTTGCCGCCAGGGTGCGCTGCGGGCGCCGCCGCCGACCAGGAATATCCGGTCAGGATCGCGGCCGCCGAGGATGCGGCGCATGGCGCCGGTCACGCCGAAGCTGACGCCCTCGACCATCGCCCGCACCAGATTTTCCTGCGTCAGGTTGTCGCTCCTGAGGCCGACGAGGCTGCCGGTGGCGGTCGGCAGGTCGGGCGTCCGCTCGCCGTTGAGGAACGGCAGCAGCGTCAGGCCGCCGGCCCCCGGCAGGGTGGCGGCGAGCGCCTCCGACAGGAAGCCGATGTCGTGACCGAAGGCCGACACCATGCGGCCGGTGACGTTGGTGGCGTTCATGGTGCAGATGAGCGGCAGCCAGCCGCCCGAACTGGAGCAGAAAGGCGCCACCCAGCCGTCGGCGTCGGTGACCGGCTCTTCGGCGTAGCAATAGGCGGTGGCCGAGGTGCCCAGGCTGATGGTGACCACGCCGGCCCGGACGTTGCCGGTGCCGATGGCGCCCATCATGTTGTCGCCGCCGCCGGCCGACACCAGGCAGCGGGTGGAAAGGCCGAGCGCTTCGGCCGCCACCGCGGTGAGCGAGCCGACCACGGCATCGGGGGCGATCAGCTCCGGCAGCGCGGCGGCGAGGAAGCCGCTGCCGCCGTCGATGAGGTCGAGCGGCGCTGTGGCCCAGACGCGGCGGCGAATATCGAAGAAGCCGGTGCCGGAGGCGTCGCCGTATTCGGCCACCGCCCGGCCGGTCAGCCAGTAGTTGAGGTAGTCGTGCGGCAGCAGGATGCGGCGGATGCGGCGGAAGTTGTCCGGCTCGTTCTCCTTGAGCCATAGGAGCTTGGAGATGGTGTAGCCGGTGCGTGGCACGATGCCGAGCTGGTCGAACCAGGCGGCGGCGCCGCCGAGCCCGGCGATCAGCGCCTCGTTCTGCGGCGCCGTCTCGGTGTCGTTCCAGAGCTTGGCCGGCCGGATCGACGCACCGGTTTCGTCGAGCACCACCAGGCCGTGCTGCTGGCCCGAGACGCCGAGGGCGACGATGTCGCGGCCGGACACGCCGGCGTCGGCAATGGCGCCGCGGACGGCGGCGGCCATCGCCGCCACCCACCAGGACGGCTCCTGCTCGCGGGCGCCGTTCGCCCGCTCGATGAGGTCGTGGGCGGCATGGCCGCGGCCGAGCGTGCGGCCGGCATCGTCGACGATCAGCGCCTTGGTGCCCTGGGTGCCGCAATCAATTCCGAGAAACATGGGATACTCCTCCCGGCGGATCGGGTTGCCGGCGAGCGGCGACCGGAGGGAGAGGCCTCCGCCGCCGCCCGCCGGCCGCTTCAGCAGTAGCGGCGAACGGTTTCCAGCGCTCCTGCCGAATGGAGCGAGGCAAGGGCCTCCCGATAGGCGGCGACGAAGCGCGGCTCGTCGGCGAGATCGCCGAACAGCTCGCGGTTTTCGATGAAGGCGGTCGGGTTGTCGCGATTGTGGGCGGCGATCGCCATCAGCCTGTCCTTGAGGCGGTCGACCACCTCGATCGGCCGGCCCTGTTCGTCGGTGCCCTCCGCATAGCGGGCCCAGCTCGCCACCACCGCCGCCGAGCGGGAGATGTCGCCGCCCGCCTTGAGCTGGCAGCGGATCACCGGCAGCAGCCACTTGGGGATACGGTCGGAGCTCTCGGCGCACAGGCGGGCCAGCGTGTCGCGCACCTCCGGATTGGAGAAGCGCTCGATCAGCGTGCGGCGATAGTCGTCGAGGTCGACGCCCGGCACCGGCGACAGCGTCGGCGTGCCCTCCAGCGTCATGTAGTCGAGGAGGAACTTGGCGAACAGCGGGTTGCCGGTCACCTCGTGGGCGTAACGATAGCCGGCAAGGTAGCCGAAATAGGTGAGCGCCTGGTGGCTGGCGTTGAGCAGGCGCAGCTTCATCAACTCGTAGGGCACCACGTCGGCCACCATCTGGACGCCGACCTTCTCGTAGGCCGGGCGGCCGAGCGGGAAGTGATCCTCCACCACCCACTGGGTGAACGGCTCGCAGACCACCGGCCAGGCATCGTCGATGCCGAAGCGGCGGGCGACCTCGGCAATGTCTTCCCTGGTGGTCACCGGCGTGATGCGGTCGACCATGGCGTTGGGGAAGGCGACATGGCTGGCGATGAAGTCGCCCAGTTCGGCGTCCTTGGCGCCGGCATAGGCGCAGAACATCTTCCTGGCGACGTCGCCGTTGCTCTGGATGTTGTCGCAGCTCATCACCGTGAACGGCGCGATGCTGCGGGCGCGGCGGCGGCGCAACGCCTCGGTGACCAGGCCGAACACCGTCCTGGGCACGGCGCCGGCGGCGAGATCGTGGACGACATCGGCATTGCCGAGATCGAACTCGCCGGTGACATGGTGGAAGTTGTAGCCGCCCTCGGTGATGGTCAGCGACACGATGCGGGTGGAGGGCGCCGCCATCAGCTCGAGAACCGCTTCCGGATCGTCGGGCGCATAGAGGAAGTCGACGATCGAGCCGATCACCGACGCCTCGTAGTGGCCGTCCGGATGCTTGACCATCAGCGTGTAGAGGCCGTCCTGGCCGTTCAGCGCGTCGCGCATGCGCTGGTCGGACGGCATGACGCCGACGCCGCAAATGCCCCAGTCGAGCGCTTCGCCCTTGTTCATCAGCCGGTCGAGATACATGGCCTGATGGGCGCGGTGGAAGCCGCCGACGCCGAAGTGGACGATGCCAGTCGTGAGCTTGCCGCGGTCGTAGGTCGGGCGGGCGACGTCGGCGGGCAGCGTCGCCAGGTTGGCGTTGTTAAGCTTGATCATGATGCAAAACCCAGAAAATCGTGTCAGGAGCGCGAGGACAGGCGGAGCTTCAGGCTCTCGAGCAGCACGGCGAGGACGATGATGATTCCCTTGACCACCTGCTGGTGATAGCCGGGGATGTTGAGGAGATTCATCACGTTGGAGATCACCGACAGGATGAGCGCGCCGATGATGGTGTTGAACACCCGGCCGCGACCGCCGGCCAGGCTGGCGCCGCCGACCACCACCGCCGCGATGGCGTCGAGCTCGAAGCCGATGGCGAGGATGGGCGAGCCGACGCCGGTGCGGGTCGAGGCGATGATGCCGGCGACGGCGCAGGCGAAGCCCGAGATCAGGTAGACGCCGAACTTGTAGCGCTCGACCCGGATGCCGGCGAAGCGCGTGGCGATCTCGTTGGAGCCGATGGAGATGACCAGCCGGCCGAACACCGTCTTCTTGTAGAGGAACAGCGCCACGGCGAAGCAGATCAGCAGCACGTAGACGGTGGTCGGCAGGCCGAGGAAGGAGGCGATGCCGAAATCGTTGAAGCCGTCATCGTTGATGAATTCGGGCTGCCCCTTGGAGATGATCAGGCCGGCGCCGCGGGCGATGGTCATCACCGCCAGCGTGGCGATGAAGGGAGCGATGCGGAAGTAGGCGACCAAGACGCCGGAGATGGCGCCGAAGAAGGTGCCGGTCAGCAGGCCGAGGATCAGGGCGCCGAACAGGCCATAGGTCGGAATGGACAGCGCCACCACCACCGAGACGATGGCCATCAGCGAGCCGACGGAGAGGTCGATGCCGCCGGTCAGGATCACGAACAGCAGGCCGAGCGACACCACGCCGAGCGGCACGCACTGGCGCATGATGTTGGTGAAGTTCTCGAAGGTGTAGAAGCGGTCCGTCAGCATCGCGGCGATGACGAGCATCGCGACGAAGACGATGAGCGTGGACTGGTCGAGCAGCAGCGAGACGATACGCTCGCGCGACCATCTGGACGCCGGGGCGGCAACCGGCACGCCCGGGGCCGATGTGATCTCGGTCATGGTGGTTTCCTTGCCTTGGGACTGGTTGGTCATCTCTTTTCCCCTCACTGGATGCTGCGCTTGGGGATGGCGAGCGACATGATCCGCTCTTCCGACAGCTCGTCGCCGGCCAGCTCGCCGGCGATCTCGCCGTCGGCCATGACGTAGACGCGATGGCAGAGGCCGATGACCTCGGGCAGTTCGGAGGAGATGACGAGAAGGCCTTTGCCCTCCTCGGCCAGCCGATGGATGATGTTGTAGATTTCGGACTTGGCGCCGACGTCGACGCCGCGCGTCGGCTCGTCGAACACCAGGAAGTCGCAGCCGACGTTGAGCCACTTGGCGAGCACGACCTTCTGCTGGTTGCCGCCGGAAAGACTCATCACGGGATCGGACAGCCTGCCGAGCTTGATGCGCAGTTGCTCGCGCAGCTTCTGGGTCAGCGCCTGCTCGTAGCCGTGGCGGATGACGCCGAGCCGCGACACGCCGCCGAGCCGCGACATGGTCATGTTGGCGTCGATGCCCATGGGCAGCACGGCGCCCTGTTCCTTGCGATTCTCCGGCACCAGGCCGATGCCCTGGGCCACCGCGTCGGCCGGGTGGGCGACCGACACCTTGCGGCCGTTCTTGATCATCTCGCCCTGCTGGTAGCGGGCAAGGCCGAAGATGCATTCGGCGATCTCGGTGCGGCCGGAGCCGATCAGCCCGGCAAGGCCGACGATTTCGCCCTTTCGGACGGTGAGGTTGATATCCTCGATGACGCCGCGGCGGGTGAGATGGCGAATTTCGAACAGCGGCTCGTCGCGCGGCGGCTTCTTTTCCGGAAACAGCGACTTCAGCTCGCGGCCGACCATGGCCGTGATGATGTCGTTCTCGCTGCAGGTCCTGGGATCGAGATCGCAGATGGTGACGCCGTCTTTCACGACGGTGATGCCGTCGGCGATGCGGAAGATCTCCTCGAGCCGGTGCGAGATGTAGAGGATGGTGACGCCCTTGGCCTTGAGGCGGCGGAGATTTTCGAACAACAGGTCGATCTCCGGCGCCGTCAGCACCGCTGTCGGCTCGTCGAGGATCAGGATGTTGACTTCCTTGGCCAGCGACTTGGTGATCTCCACCATCTGCTGGTAGGCGACGGTCAGGTCGCCGGTGCGATGGCGGGGATCGATCGGAAAGCCGAAGGATTTCAGGAGCTCGCCGGCGCGGGCGTTGATCGACTTCCAGTCGACGAGCGGCCGGCCGCGGCCGAGATCGTCGAGGAAGATGTTCTCGGCGACGGAGAGATCCGGCGACAGCGCCAGCTCCTGGTGGACGATGCCGACGCCCTTCTCGCGGCTCTGCTGCGGGGTTTCGAAATGAACCTCCTCGCCGTCGAGCAGGATGCGGCCGGCGTCCCGCGTGTAGATGCCGGACAGGATCTTCATCAGCGTCGACTTGCCGGCGCCGTTCTCGCCGACGATCGCGTGGATGGTGCCCTTGTCGACCCTGAGGTTGAAGTCGGACAGCGCGCGAACGCCGCCGAAGTGCTTCTTGACGCCCTCGATGACGATGGCTGGACTTTGCATGGAAACGACCCTCCCGTCGTTCTATTCCGTGGATGCGGGTGGACGGGATCGCCCGTCCACCCTGTCCTTGATCAGAAGAGAGACTCGGGGTCGTAGTAATCGGCCACGTTGTCCTTGGTGATCAGCAGCGGCTTGATGTACTCGTAGTTGTTGAAGGTGCGCTTGCCTTCATGGTGCGCCTTGATGACCTCGAACACCTTCTCGGTCAGCAGCTTCGGATTGTTGGAGGCGGTCGCCTGCTGGTCGCCGCGCTTGATGGCGTCAAGGGAGAACTTGTAGCCGTCGTGGGCGAAGACCTTGACGTTCTCGAGCTTGCCGGCCGCCTTGAGGGCGCGGATGGCACCGAGCGCCATGTCGTCCATTTCCGAATAGACCATGTTGATCTTGTCGCCCTGGGCGACGAGCGCGTCCTCCATGGCCTTCAGGCCGCCCTGCTGGTCCCAGTTGCCCCAGGCCTGCGTCAGCACCGTGAAGCTGGTGGCGCCGTAGTCGCGCATCTGGGCTTCCATGACGCCGGCGATGAAGTTGTCGCGACGGGCTTCGCCGACGAGGTTGCCCTGGTTGCCGGAGATGATCACCGCATTGATCGGGTTGTTGCCGAACTGCTTGACGGCGAAGTCGCCGATCAGCCGGTTGTTGGCGGCATTGTTGGCCATGACGCGGGTGATGACCGGCGCGTCGAGCGAAATGTCGCTGTCGAGATCGATGACCGGAATGCCCTTCTTGGCGGCCATCTCGGTGATCTTGACGCCGGCCGCCGGGTCCTGCGGGTTGAGGACGAGATAGTCGATGTTCTGCGACAGCATGTCCTCGACGTCGGCGACCTGCTTGTCCATGTTGCCGGCGGCATCGGTGGTGATGATCTGGTAGCCGGCCTTTTCGGCGTTGATCTTCATGTATTCGGTCAGGCCGACGAAGAAGGCTCCGTTAAGTGTACGGTTGGCAAAACCGATCTTCAGGGCCTCCTCGGCGCCCGCGGTGGAAGAAAGGCCAAGCGTCATCATCGCCGCGGCAAGCGCAGCACCCACAAACCTATTCATTTCTCTCTCCGTGAACTAGCTATATCGATCGATAATCTTTCCCTGCCCTGTGGGGGACAGGTATCCGATCGGTCCGGGCGGCGTCCTACACTTATGTGTCTCCCTCAATCGCCCGATGATTAATGCTCGCATGACGCTTTGACGCTGACCAAGCATTGTCTGTCGATTATTGTGCAATTTTTGCAAGCGACGGGACCGGCAATCGCCGTGACCCGCCTTTTAAAATGCAGGATCTTTCTATCAATCGATCGAGTTTTCAGGACCTGGGCGATGCCCAACTGCAAAATCGTATCCGATTGGCGCGTTCCCGCCGTTTTTGCAGTTTGTAGAAATCCCGATCAATCGCGGTGATAAGACCTTCGGCGATGGCGCGCTGTGCATCATTCCCGCCCATGACGAAGCGAGCGGCGGCGCAAAGGAGCGCCGCGCCGATTTCCCGAAGGGGAGAAAGGCACGCTCCGACATCCCGGGCGTGAACGAGCGCCAACGTCCATCCACGCACCGGCGGGACGGACGGCGCGGGTAAAGGCACGCTTTGCTTCGGCCTCTCCCGACTATGCTGGACGGCCGGCGCGGACCGGCGTGCGCCGCACGGACGGCCCCGCGCCGCCTTCCGTCACGCTGCCGCCAGATAGCCGGTGAGCACGGCGGCGCTGCCGCGGGCCCACAGGGCCTCGAGGTGCGCGGCGAACAGTTGCCGGAAGCGGGGCGATTCGCCCACGTCGCCGAAGATGTCATGCAGACCGTCGAGGAAGACCAGCGGATCGTCCTTGGCCCTGAGGGCGAGGCCGCGCAGGCGTTCCCAACTGTCGTCGTTGGGCGGGATGGGATTGCCCGCGTCGTCCGTTCCGGCGCAGTAGCGGCACCACAGCGCCGAGACGAGGCTGAGGCCGGTGACGTCGAGACCCTGGCGCAGGCGGTCGCGCGACGAGGGAATGATGAACTTCGGCTGGCGGTTGGAGCCGTCGAGGCACAGACGGGCGATGGTGTCGCCGACCTTGGGGTTGGCGAAGCGGTCGGCGACGAGCTCATAATAGGCGACGAGGTCGGTGTCGGGCACCGGCGGCACGATGGGAATGATCTCGGTGAGCTCGACCGTTTCGAGGAAGCGGGCAATCAACGGATTGGCCATCGCCTCGTGCACGCCGTGGATGCCCATCAGGGCCGCCGGATAGGCGATGGTGGCGTGGCCGCCGTTGAGGATGCGGATTTTCATCATCTCGTAGGGGGCGACGTCGGGGACGAAGGTGACGCCGACATCCTCGAACGGCGGCCGGCCGAGCGGGAAATGGTCCTCGACCACCCATTGCTTGAAGGGTTCGCAGAACACCGGCCAGTTGTCGACGATGCCGAATTCGTCCCGGAGCTTCTGGCGTTCGCGGTCGGTGGTGGCGGGCGTGATGCGGTCGACCATGGCGTTGGGCATGGCGACATTGGCGCCGACCCAGGCGGCGAAAGCGGGGTCGCTGAGCCCGGCGAGGCCGGTGAGAGTCTGGTGGGTCACCTCGCCGTTGCCGGGAATGTTGTCGCAGCTCATGACGGTGAAGGGCGGCACGCCGCGGTCGCGGCGACGGCGGAGGCCCTTGAGGATCAGGCCGAAAACGGTGCGCGGATCGTCCGGATTGCGGCCGTCGGCGACGATCTCGGGATGGGCGGCGTCGAAGCGGCCGGTGGCGGAATCCAGGTAGTAGCCGCCCTCGGTGATGGTCATGGAGACGATGCGGATCTCCGGCGCGGCCAGCGTCTCGACGAGGCGTTCGCGGTCCTCGACCGGGATGATGTCGACGACCGGGCCGATGACGCGGGCGGCGGCGGGGTCGCCGCCGAGCTCGACCAGCGTCGTCAGGTAGTCCTGCGGCTCGAGCGCCTTGCGCATGGCGGTGTCGGAATCGCGGACGCCGGCGCCGACGATCGCCCAGTCGTGGGCCTTGCCGGCGCTCATCAGCAGGTCGAGATAGACCTCCTGGTGGGCGCGGTGGAAGTTGCCGAGGCCGAAGTGCACGATGCCGGGTTTGAGATCGGCGCGGCGGTAGGCGGGACGGGTCACCGTTTGCGGCAGGCTGTCCAGCGCGGCGAGCGAAAGAGCGATAGGCATATGAGGCCTCCATCACGGCCGCGCGCGGACCCACCCGGGCCCGCCGGCGCGGCGCATCCTGTCAGGACGGACAGCCGCCGGCGGGCCGGCGGAGCCGTCGTCTTGCGTAAGTCCGGGACGTCAGCTCATCCAGTTGCCGCCGTCCACGTTGTAGGTCTGGGCGACGACGTAGTCGCTGTCGGCCGAGGCGAGGAACACGGCCATGCCGGTCAGGTCCTCGGCGCGGCCCATGCGGCCGTAGGGGATGGCCTCGCCGACCAGCTTCTTCTTCTCGCCGATCGGCCGCTGCTCGTATCTGGCGAAGAGGGCGTCGACGCCGTCCCAATGCTCGCCGTCGACGACACCGGGCGCGATGGCGTTGACGTTGATGCGGTGCTTGATGAGGTCGAGGCCGGCGGACTGGGTGAGCGAGATCACCGCCGCCTTGGTGGCGCAGTAGATGGCGACCAGCGCCTCGCCGCGCCGACCGGCCTGACTGGCCATGTTGATGATCTTGCCGCCCTTGCCGCGGGCGATCATCGATTTCGCCGCCGCCTGCAGCGTGAACAGCGTGCCGCCGACGTTGATGGCGAACAGCCGGTCGTAGCTCGCGCGCGGGATCTCGACGATCGGAGCCATGTCGAACAGGGCGGCGTTGTTGACGAGGATGTCGATGCCGCCGGTGCGGCGGTCGACCTCGGCCATGGCGGCGTCGATCGACGCCTGGTCGGTGACGTCCATGGAAAGGGCGTAGGCCGCCGCGCCGATCTCTTCGGCGGTTCGGCGGGCCCGCTCGAGATTGATGTCGGCGATGGCCACGGTGGCGCCCTCGCGGACATAGGCCTCGGCGAAGGCCCGGCCGATGCCGCGGGCGCTGCCGGTGATAAGAGCGGACTTGCCTTCGAGACGCTTCATCTGATTGCCCTCCCCTTGTCGTCGAACTTGTGCAGATTGGCCATGTCGGGGGTCAGGCCCACCGTGTCGCCATGGCCGAGCATGATCTCGCCGCCGGCCCGGACGGTGAGCGTGCCGAGGTTTTCGGTGTGGATGTGCAGGTAGGTGTCCGAGCCGAGATGCTCGGCGACGCCGACCGTGCCGGTCCAGAGGCCGCCGCCGGTGGAGACGGCGATATGCTCGGGGCGGACGCCGAGGGTATGGCAGTCCAGCCCGGCGGCCACCGGGCCGGTGATGAAGTTCATCTTCGGCGAGCCGATGAAGCCGGCGACGAACAGGTTGTCGGGGCGGCGGTAGAGATCGAGCGGGCTGCCGACCTGCTCGATGTTGCCGCGGTTCAGCACCACGATCTTGTCGGCCATGGTCATGGCTTCCACCTGATCGTGGGTGACGTAGATCATCGTGGTGCCGAGCGCCTGGTGCAGCTCGGAGATCTCGAGGCGCATCTGCACGCGCAGCGCCGCGTCGAGGTTGCTGAGCGGCTCGTCGAACAGGAAAGCCTCGGGCTGGCGGACGATGGCGCGGCCAATGGCGACGCGCTGGCGCTGGCCGCCCGAGAGCTGGCGCGGCTTGCGGTCGAGATAGTCGGTGAGGTTCAGCGTCCTCGCCGCCGCCTGCACCTTGGCCTCGATCTCGGCGGCCGGCAGGCGCGCCATCTTGAGGGGGAAGGCGATGTTGGCGCGCACGCTCATGTGCGGGTAGAGGGCGTAGGACTGGAACACCATCGACAGGCCGCGCCGGGCCGGCGGCAGGGCCGTGGTGTCCTTGCCGTCGATGAGGATGGCGCCGGACGTGACGTCCTCCAGGCCGGCGATCAGCCGCAGCAGCGTCGACTTGCCGCAGCCGGACGGGCCGACGAAGACCGCGAACTCGCCGTCGGCGATCTCGAGATCGATGGCGGGGATGACGGTGAGGTCACCGAAGGCCTTGTTCACCCGCTGAAGTGTGATGCTGCCCATGGGGGTGTCCTTATTTGACGGCGCCGAAGGTCAGGCCGCGCACGAGCTGCTTCTGCGAGAACCAGCCGAGGATGAGGATCGGAGCGATCGCCATGGTCGAGGCCGCGGAGAGCTTGGCGTAGAAAAGCCCTTCGGGACTGGAGTAGGAGGCGATGAAGGTGGTGAGCGGGGCCGCCTTGGCCGCCGACAGGTTCAGCGTCCAGAAGGCCTCGTTCCAGGCAAGGATGATGTTGAGCAGAAGCGTGGAGGCGATGCCGGGAACCGCCATGGGCGTCAGCACGTAGAGGATTTCGTTCCACAGCCCGGCCCCGTCCATGCGCGCCGCCTCGAGGATGTCGACGGGGATTTCCTTGAAGTAGGTGTAGAGCATCCAGATGATGATCGGCAGGTCGATCAGCGTCAGGATGACGGTCAGGCCGACGCGGCTGTCGAGCAGGCCCAGGTCGCGGAAGATCAGGTAGATCGGCACCAGCACGCCGACGGCCGGCATCATCTTGGTGGAGAGCATCCACATCAGAAGATCCTTGGTGTGCTTGCCGGGCTGGAAGGCCATGGCCCAGGCGGCGGGCACGGCGATGACAAGGCCGATCAGCGTCGATCCGAAGGAGATGAACACCGAGTTGGAGAAGTGGCGGAAATAGTCCGACCGCCGCTGCACCTCGACGTAGTTCTCCAGCGTCCACTGGAAGAACAGGAACGAGGGCGGCGAGGCGACGGCCTCGCCCTCGGTCTTGAAGGAGGTGATGAAGGTCCAGAGGATAGGGAAGAACATCAGGAGGCCGATGGCCCACGCGATGACGGTGACGAACCAGCGGCGCCGGGTGCTGACATGGCGTGCCATGGCTCAGGCCTCCAGGGTCTTGCCGATCGCCCGCAGCAGGAACAGGGCGACGATGTTGGCGAGGATGACGGCGACCACGCCGCCGGCCGATGCGCCGCCGACGTCGAACTGGAGCAGCGCCTGGGCGTAGACCAGATAGGCGATGTTGGTGCTGTCGTTGCCCGGGCCGCCGTTGGTGGTGACGAGGATTTCGGCGAAGACCGACAGCAGGAAGATGGTCTCGATCAGGATGACGACGGTTATGGCGCGCGAAAGGTGCGGCAGGACGAGATAGAAGAAGCGCGACACCGGGCCGGCGCCGTCCATCTCCGCCGCCTCCTTCTGCTCCTCGTCGAGCGACTGCAGGGCGGTCAACAGGATGAGCGTGGCGAAGGGCAGCCACTGCCAGGCGACGATGACGATGATGGCGGCGAGCGGCGTCACCGCCAGCCAGTCGTGCGGCGTGAAGCCCATGGACGTCTGGAGCCAGGCCAGAAGGCCGTTGACCGGATTCATGAACATGTTCTTCCACACCAGCGCCGTGACGGTGGGCATGACGAAGAAGGGCGCGATGACCAGCAGGCGGACGATGCCCTGGCCGATCACCGGCTGGTCCAGCAGCAGGGCCAGCAGAACGCCGCCGACGATGGTGATGGCCAGCACGCCGACGACGATCATCACCGTGTTGACGAGCGCGGTGAGGAAGGCGGGATCGGTGAGGAAGAACTGATAGTTGAGCAGCCCCGCCCATTGCTCGGTGCCGGGCATGAGCAGGTTGTAGCGGAGGAAGGAGAAGTAGATGGTCAGGCCGAGGGGAACGATCATCCAGATAAACAGCAGGATGACCGAGGGGGCGACCATCAAACGTGCCGCGGTCCTGGAATTCTGAGTTGCCATGGCAGACGTCCTTGAACGAAGCGCCGGTTCCCGTCATCCCGCCGGGGTCGGGACGAAGGCCCCGGCCTCGGCGGCGCGCGTTGCGGTTTTGCTTTCAAGCGCCGTCATCGACAGCGTTGTGCCGACCAGAACCGTCTCGACGGTCAGAGGCATGATGGCAACTCCGGTTCCCTCGGGGCGCGGAAACGGGGCGCGCGGGCGGGCGCGCCCCAGCACGGGACATCGGTCCGGCGCAGCGCGCCGCGATCGGGAAGCTGGGGAAGGAGGCGGGCAGCCGTCCGCAGGGGCAGCCGCCCGCCAGTCTTTCGCTCGGGAGGAGAGCCGGGAGTTACTTGATGTAGCCGGCCTTGGTCATTTCGCGGACCGTCAGATCCTGCGCCGCCTTGAGAGCGTCGTCGACCGACCTCTGACCCGCGAGAGCGGCCGAGAACTGCTGGCCGACGGCGGTGCCGATCCCCTGGAACTCGGGGATGGAGACGAACTGGCCGCCGGTGTAGGGCACCGGCTTGACCGTCGGATGGCCGGTGTCGGCGGCGTCCATCGCCTCGAGGGTCTTGGCGGCGAAGGCGGCTTCCTTCAGGTACTCCGCGTTCTTGTAGAGCGAGGTGCGGGTGCCCGGCGGAACGTTGGCCCAGCCTTCCTTGCCGGCCACCAGCTCGGTGTAGGCCTTGGAGGTCGCCCAGGAGATGAACTTCTGCGCGGCGTCGGCCTTGGTGGTGCCGGCCGGGACGGCGAGGTTCCATGCCCACAGCCAGTTGCCGTGGTTGTCGAGATCGCCGCTGGTCGGGAACAGCGCGTAGCCGACGTTGCCGGCGACGCTGGAGGCCTTCGGATCGGACACGAAGGAGGCGGCGACGGTGGCATCCATCCACATGCCGCACTTGCCGGACTGGAACAGCGCCAGGTTCTCGTTGAAGCCGTTGGAGGAAGCGCCCGGCGGGCCGGCGTCCTTCATCAGGCTGACGTAGAACTCGATCGTATTCTTCCATTCGGGCTGGTCGAACTGGGGCTGCCAGTTCTCGTCGAACCAGCGGGCGCCGAAGCTGTTGGCCGCCGCGCTGAGGAAGGCCATGTTCTCGCCCCAGCCGGCCTTGCCGCGCAGGCAGATGCCGTAGATGCCGGCGGACTTGTCGGTGATCTTGCGGGCGGCGTCGGCGATGAAGTCCCACTTGGGATTGTCGGGCATCTTCAGCCCAGCCTTGTCGAACAGGTCGGTGCGGTACATCACCATGGCGCTCTCGCCGTAGAAGGGCGCGGCGTAGAGCTTGCCGTCGTAGGACACCGACTGGCGGATGGCCGGCAGCAGGTCGTCCACGTCATAGTCGGCGCCGAGACCGTCGAGCGGCAGCAGCCAGCCCTGCTTGGCCCAGATCGGCACTTCATAGTTGCCGATGGTCATGATGTCGAACTGGCCGCCCTTGGTGGCGATATCGGTCGTCACCTTCTGGCGCAGGCTGTTTTCCTCGAGGGTCACCCACTCGATCGTGATGTCGGGATTCTTGGCGGTGAAGTCGTCGGTCAACTTCTGCATGCGGATCATGTCACCGTTGTTCACGGTGGCAATGGTCAGAGTTTCGGCGTGGACCGCGCTCGCGATAACGAGCATCGAGGCCATGCCGAGCATTGCCGATTTCAGAGTCATTTCATCCTCCCGGCGCCGTGGTGCCGGCGCCCGATGAACTATTTTGGCGATCCTGCCGGCCCAGTCTCCTCCGACGGGCCGATGGGATGTGAGTCATTATGAGTAATTTGCGGTCTCGTCATACACACAGACAGGTATTCGACCGATCCGGGCGGCGTCCTTGAACTTGGATTTCCCTCGCTCGCCCGATGGTTAATGCTCTCACGACGCGCCGGCGCCGACCAAGCATTCTCTGTCAATTATTGTGCAATTTTTGCAGGTTTTAGGGCCGGCAACCGAAGCCGCTCACCTTTGAAAATGCAGGATCTTTCTATCAACCGATTGAATTTTCAGGGCTTGGACGATGCCCAACTGCAAAATCGTATCCAACGGGCGGCGTTCCCGCCGTTTTTCCCGTTCGTTGGATCCATCGCAGCGACGGGCGCTCCGGAGACGGCACGCTGTGCAACTTTCCCGGCGTCGATGAAGCAGGTAGCGATGCACCGTGGCGTTGCGCCGGTTTCTCAAGACGAAAAAAGCGCGCCCCGACATCCGCGAAGTGAATAAATGCCGATCTCTACGAGCCCGCAAGACAGACGGCACGATCAAAGGCACGATTTGCTCGCGATCTGCTCATCATGCGTTATCCGCCCCGCGAGACATTACTGCGCACGGCGGCCTGCATAATTGGGGATGCGATGGAACGAGCATGGAGATAGCGGGAAGCCAGTTCTGATCACGTGTCAGCGCCGCGTGCGTGCGGACAAAGCGTCAAACCGGCGCGTTGCCAAAACCGCTCAATGATTCCGGAGATAAAATGGCGCGCTCGAAGAGATTCGAACTCCTGACCCTCAGATTCGTAGTCTGATGCTCTATCCAGCTGAGCTACGAGCGCAAGCCAATACGAACTGGATACCGCCGCGATGAAATCGGCGGTCCCGATCGCTGGGGAGTGTCTACCCAACTGGCCGGACGAATGCAAGCGGTTTCTATGGAGCCGATGTCGCTTTTTGCGGAACGGCCAACTTCCTATCTTTTCAGATAGTTAGCTGAATCTCCGTCAAACGGAAAGTTTGGCCGGCGCAGCTTTTTCTGCCGACGGCCAACTGATGATCGTCCGAAAAGCAGGGCTTTGCCTGCGCTCCCGTCAGATCTGGCGGACGGCCCTGCGGGCAGCGGCACGCCGCTCGCCGAGGCCAGCGTCTCGCCGGGCCGCCATGGCGGGAACTTGCGGATGCGTCGGCCGCAGGGAGGCAAAAAAGGCGCTGGCGGCGACGACGAGCAGCGTCGGCAACCAGAGCAGCACGTTGGACCAGGCCATGAGCCGATTGAAGAGGCGATCGCGCCGGCTGGTGGCCAGCTCGTGCAGCGACAGCACGGTGAAACCCAATCCGATGGCCAAATAAGCCACGCCTGCAAAAACAATGAGAATAGACATTGGCGCCAACCCGAATTTTACCGGCCGATATTGACCGGAATGGAAAAGGATCCCTCCGGACACAAAGATCCGCAGGGCGTTTTCCGGGTCCATCCAAACCCGCACAACCTGTCGGGATTCCGTTTCGCTTGCGCGACAACGGAGCCCTCCGGCTCTGGGTGAGGTGGCCGCCACGTAAGCTGGCGCGCTCGCTGTTCACCCAACCCGCACCAAGACCAGAAATGCCAGTCTGGCACGAAGAAGGTTAATGAAAGATAAGCAAACCGCCCCGATCCGGGGCGATAACCCACTTCCATTCCATGCAGTATACATGTTTTTCACCAAGAGTCGCGCAAAAGAGGAGTGCACGCCCAAAGTTTCTACAGAAAGGCGAGCAATCCGGCCGGCGTTTCACCGCGGAATTTGCTCTCGCGCCGGCTTTTCCGGAAAATCAACATCCTCCGGACCGACATTCTAGCCGCGCGGCGTCCGCCGGCCGGCCGGCGAAAAAGGCTCGAGGCGCCGGTGCAGGTCCTCGATCATCGCCAGGCGGTTTTCCGCCGCCTCTCCGAGCGCCGCGCCGACCGCCGAGGCGAGGTGGCTGATCAGCGACATCGGCGCCACGTAGCTGTCGAACAGGCTGGCGCCCTGGTTGGGGCAGCGCAGCGTCACGTGCGCCAGGTGGGCGGTGCGGGCCGCGGAGGCGTCGGTGACGAGCAGGATGCGGGCGCCGCCGTCGCGGACTGCGGCCATCACCTCGCGGAGCGCCGGCGGCCGGCGGCGGAAACCGAACACCACCAGCGCATCGCCGGGACCGAGGCCGACGAGGTCTTCGGCAAGCGTCTGCCCGGCCAGCGGCAACAGGCGGACGTCCGGCTTCACGTGGGCAAGAAGACCGCGCGCATAGGTGGCCAATGCCGCCGAATTGCGGAAACCGATCACGTGAAGGCGTCTTGCCGAAACAAGCAGTTCGACGGCGGCGGCAAGCGCGGCCGGCGGCAGATCGAGAGCAAGGCGCTTCAGATTGTCGATATCCTGGGCAACGTGCCTGGCGAAATCGGCCGGCCGTTCCGCGGCGGAGAGCTCGTAAAGCGGCGAGCCCCAGGTGCGCGCTTCGCGGACGGAGCGGCGCAGGTCGCCGTAGCTCTCGTAGCCGAGCCGGCGGAAGAAGCGGGCCGCCGTCGCCGCCGACACCTCGGCGCGGGCGGCAAGCTCGCCGGCCGTGAAGGCCGAAAGGTCGGCGGCCGCCTCGAGGACCACTTCGGCGAGGCGTCTTTCGCTTTCGGTCAGCTCGTCGAACAGCGCGGCGATGCGCACGTCGACGCCGTAGCCGGATGCCCCGGCGCTTCGTCCGCCCATGCCGGCGGCAATCGCCTCTTTTTTCATCTTTTCCATTTCATGAAAATTCTCTTTCATATATGCTTCCCTGTCAAGCCGGGCAGGCCGGCAACAAGAACCTCGGACCGATGACCTACCTCTTCCCCAATCCAGCCGTTTCGCCCGCCAAGGCCGCCTTTCTCGTCAACGCCGCCCGCAAGAAGGGGCCCTATCCCGAGGCCTTCAAGGCGACGCTGTCGCACGCCGGCCATGTCCGGGCGGCCAAGGTCATCTCGTCCTGGCCGGGTTATGCGCCGACGCCGCTCGCCTCGCTGCCCACGCTGGCGGAGCGGCTTGGCGTCGCGGCCGTCCACTACAAGGACGAAGGCGGGCGCTTCGGTCTCGGCTCGTTCAAGGCGCTCGGCGGCGCCTACGCGGTGTTCCGCCTGCTCGCCGCCGAACTGCGGCGGAGGGACGGCGGCGTCGACGAGGCGGCGCTGGCGGCCGGCCGGCTGAAGGAGGCCGCCAGGACCGTTACCGTCTGCTGCGCCACCGACGGCAATCACGGCCGTTCCGTCGCCTGGGGCGCCCGCATGTTCGGCGCCCGCGCGGTGATCTTCATTCATGCCAGCGTGTCGGAAGGGCGGGCCGAGGCCATCCGCCGCTACGGCGCCGAGGTGGTGCGGACGTCGGGCAATTACGACGATTCGGTGCGCGAGGCCGACCGGACCGCGGCGGCAAACGGCTGGTTCGTGGTCTCCGACACCTCCTATCCCGGATATACCGACGTGCCGCGCGACGTCATGCAGGGCTATGCGGTGATGGTGGCCGAGGCGCTCGGCGCGCTCGATGCCCCGCCCAGCCACGTCTTCGTCCAGGGTGGCGTCGGCGGCCTCGCCGCCGCCATCATCGCCCACCTGTGGGAAGCCTACGGCGCCGACATGCCCGCCATCGTCGTCGTGGAGCCGGACAAGGCCGCGTGCCTCTACGAGAGTGCGCGAGCCGGCAAGCCGACGGCCGTCGCCGGCGACCTCGACACCGTCATGGCCGGCATGGCCTGCGGCGAGCCGTCGCTGATCGCCTGGCCGTTGCTCGCCAGCGGTGCATCCGCCTTCATGACCATTGCCGACCAAGCGGCGCTTGCCACAATGCAGCTCTTGGCGTCGGGCGCCGCCGGGGCCACCATCGTCGGCGGCGAATCGGGGGTCGCCGGCCTTGCCGGATTGATCGCCGCCGCCGGCCAGCCGGACTGGCGGCAGGCGCTCGGCCTTGACAGCGCCTCGCGCGTCCTGCTGTTCGGCAGCGAAGGTGACACCGATCCGGATCTTTACGCCCGCATCGTCGGCCGCACCGGCGACGCGGTTCGCGCTGGAGCATAAGAGATGACCGACCTTTCTCCCGCCCTTCCCGTCAACGGCGACCGCCTCGTCGCCCGCCTCAAGGCGCTCGGCCAGGTCGGCGCATTGCCGGAAGGCGGCGTCTGCCGCCTCGCCCTGACGCCGGAAGACGGCGCCGGCCGCGACCTGGTGGTCCGCTGGATGCGGGACCAGAAGCTTCAGGTGACGATCGACCCGATCGGCAACATCTTCGCCACCCGCAAGGGCACGCAGGACGGCCCGTCGGTGATGATCGGCTCGCATATCGACACGGTGGCGACCGGCGGCATCTACGACGGCAATCTCGGCGTGCTGGCCGGCCTCGAAGTATTGCAGGCCCTCGACGACGCCGGGATCGCCACGGTGCAGCCCGTCACCGTCGCCGCCTTCACCAACGAGGAGGGCGCCCGCTTCCAGCCGGACATGCTTGGCAGCCTCGTGCATGTCGGCGACCTGCCGCTCCAGGAAGCGCTCGACACCATCTCCATCGACGGCACGCGGCTCGGCGACGATCTCGCCGACATCGGCTATGCCGGCACGGCGCCGCTCGGCGGCATCAAGGCGGCCGCCTATCTCGAATATCACATCGAGCAGGGGCCGGTGCTGGAGGCCGAGGGCATCGACATCGGCGTCGTCGAGGGCGTGCAGGGCATCTCGTGGACGGAGATCACGCTCAGCGGCCGGGCGAGCCACGCCGGCGCCACGCCGATGCGCCTCCGCCGCGATGCCGGCCTCGCCGCCGCCCGCATCGCCCACGGCGTCGCCGACATCGCCAAGTCGATCGGCGGCGACATGGTCGGCACCGTCGGCTCGCTGCGCCTCAGGCCCAACCTCGTCAACGTCGTCGCCGAAATGGCGCAGATGACCGTCGACCTCCGCCACCCGCAGGAGAAGGTGCTGGCCGAGGCGGAAGCGCGCCTCGCCGCCCTGGTCGCCCGCGTCGCCGAGGAGGAGCACGTTTCCTTCACCCGGCGCCGCCTTGCCCGTTTCGAGCCGGTCGCCTTCGACGGCGAACTGGTCGGCCGGGTCGAAAAGACGGCGAAGAGCCTCGGTCTTTCCACCCGCCGCATGTTCTCGGGCGCCGGCCACGACGCCCAGATGCTGGCCCGCACCTGCCCGGCCGCCATGGTGTTCGTGCCGTCGATCGCCGGGCTCAGCCACAACACCGCCGAATACACGGCCCCGGACGACATCGCCAACGGTCTCGCCGTGCTCGGCACGCTGGCGCTGGACCTGGCCGGCCGCGCCAACACACCCGCTTGAGGAGTATCGAGAGAATGTCCCGCACCATCGTCGTCGGCGCCGCCCAGCTTGGGCCGATCGCCCGCGCCGACAGCCGCCAGGCGGTCGTCGCCCGGATGATCGCGCTCATCGAAAAGGCCGCCCGGCGCGGCTGCGATCTCGTGGTCTATCCGGAACTGGCGCTGACCACCTTCTTCCCCCGCTGGTTCATGGAGGACCAGGCGGAGGTCGACGCCTTCTTCGAGACCGAGATGCCCGGCCCGGCCACGGCGCCGCTGTTCGCCAAGGTCAAGGAGCTCGGCGTCGCCATCAGCTTCGGCTATGCCGAGAAGACGGTGGTCGATGGCCGCGTCAGGCGCTTCAACACCTCCATCATCGTCGACAAGACGGGTGAGATCGTCCACCGCTACCACAAGGTCCACCTGCCCGGACATACGGACAACGAGCCCTGGCGGGCGTTCCAGCACCTGGAGAAGCGCTACTTCGAGCCGGGCGACACCTTCTTCACGCCGGCCGACTGCCTGGGCGGCAAGATCGGCATGGCCATCTGCAACGACCGCCGCTGGCCGGAGACCTACCGCGAGCATGCGCTGCGCGGCACCGAGATGGTGCTGATCGGCTACAACACGCCCTATCACTATCCGCTCGCCCCCGAGCACGACCATCTCCAATGCTTCCACAATCACCTCGGCATGCAGGCCGGGGCGTATGCCAACGGCATGTGGGTGGTCGGCGTCGGCAAGGCCGGCAACGAGGAGAACTGCGTGCTGATCGGCCAGAGCTGCATCATCGCCCCGACCGGCGAGATCGTCGCCATGGCCTCGACGCTCGGCGACGAACTGGTGACGCACGACTGCGACCTCGATCGCTGCACCGAGATCCGCGCCAACATCTTCAATTTCCGGAAGCACCGGCGGCCGGAAATGTATCCGCTGCTGTCGGCACCGGTCTGACGCGGGATTGTTTTGCATGGCCGACCTGACGCCGATCCCGCTGCCGGTGCTCGTCAACCGGATGTTCCGCGAGCTCGCGGCGAAGAAGAGCGCCTTCCATCTGCCGCGCTTCAAATTCGCCAAGGCAGCCGCCGGCCGTGACATGTCCACCTCGATCTTCGGCCGCCGGGCGGCGACGCCCTTCGGACCGGCGGCCGGGCCGCACACCCAACTGGCGCAGAACATCGTGCTGAGCTGGCTGGCCGGCGGCCGGGTGATCGAGCTCAAGACGGTGCAGGTGCTCGACCATCTGGAGATCGCCCGCCCCTGCATCGACATGGAAACGGTGGGCTTCAACATCGAATGGTCGCAGGAGCTCTCTCTCGAGCAGTCGCTTACGGAATACGTCAAGGCGGCGATGCTGATCGAGATGGCCAAGGCGGAGGGTCTGGCGCCCGGCCTCGAAGACACCGTCATCGACATGAGCGTCGGCTACGATCTTGCCGGCATCCGCACGGACAAGGTACGCGCCTTCATCGCCGGCATGAAGGACGCCGGCGCCGTCATCGACCGGCTGCGGCGGCAAATTCCCGACGCCTACGCCCGCTTCCGGGACCTCGCCTATCCCACCTGCATCTCCGACAGCGTCACCGTCTCCACCTTCCACGGCTGCCCGCCCGGCGAGATCGAGGCGATCGCCGCCCATCTGATGGCCGAGGAAGGGCTCGACGTGGTCATCAAGCTCAACCCGACGCTGCTCGGCAAGGCCGATCTCAACGCCCTCCTGCACGACAGGCTCGGCTACACCGACCTCGTGGTACCCGACGCCACTTTCGAGAAGGACGCGAAATGGCAGGATGTCAGAGCGATCGTCAGCCGGCTCGGCGACCTCGCCGACAGGATCGGCCGCGGCTTCGGCGTCAAGTTCTCCAACACGCTGCTCGTCCATAACCACAAGCCGTTCTTCCCGGCCGGCACCGGCGAGATGTACCTGTCCGGGCCGCCGCTGCACGTGCTGGCCATCGAGCTGGTCGGCCGCTTCCGGGCAGAGTTCGGCGATCGCTTGCCGATCTCGTTCTCGGCCGGCATCGATGTCGGCAACTTCGCCGACACGGTGGCCCTCGGCCTCAAGCCGGTCAGCGTCTGCACCGACCTCCTGAAGGGCGCCGGCTATGGCAAGGGCGCCGATTACGTCGCCGACCTCGCCGATCGCATGGCCGAGGTGGAGGCGACGGACCTCGACACCTATGCCCTGAAGGCGTTCGGTCTCGCCGGGGCGGCGCTCGACGATCTGGAGATGCCGGCCGGGCGCAAGGCGGCGCTGGCCGCGGCGATCGAGACAGGTGAAGACCTGCGCGCCGCCGCCGGTTCGGACTTCGGGCCATGGGTGTCGGCGGCCCGGTTGCGCAATACCCTCCACTATGCCGCCCGCGTGCGCGACGACCGCCGCTACAGCCGGCCCGAGGTCGACCATCCGCCGCGCCGGACCGGCGTGCCGCTCAGCCTTCTCGACTGCGAGACCTGCGGCAAGTGCGTCAACGTCTGTCCCAACGACGCCATCTTCCGCTATCCGCTGCCGCAGCAGCCGGTCGTCGCCGCGACGCTGCGGCCCGGCGCGGATGTGGCGGTCGGCGAGGCGCAGCCGGTGACGCGCGCCCAGCAGATCGGCATCTTCGCCGACGCCTGCAACCGCTGCGGCAACTGCGACGTCACCTGCCCGGAAACCGGCGGGCCGTTTGCCCGCAAGGCCAACCTGTTCGGCTCGCCCGCGAGCCTCGACGACGCGCCGGATCGCGACGGCATCGCCATCGAGAAGACGGCGACGGGGCTTCGGCTTCACGTCCGCGACGAAGGCCGGCGCCTGACGATCGACGACGACGGCGCCCGCCTCGCCTGCAAGGGGGACGGCTTCGACCTTTCGATCGACCCGGCGGCGCCGGAGACGGCCTGCGGCGTTGCCGGGCGTCCGCTCGACGTCGGCCGCCTGATCCTCATTGCCCGCATCGCCCGCGCCGTCACGGCGCCCACCATCGTCACCTACGCCAACACCGCCTTCGACTGAACGGACTCCGCCAGATGCCCATGATCACCCTCACCGTCAACGGCCGCGACCATCAGCTCGACGTCGAGGCGGACGAGACGCTGCTTTCCGTGCTGCGCGACAGGCTGAAGATCACCTCGTTGAAGGATGCCTGCTCCGGTCAGGGCCAGTGCGGCTGCTGTCTGGCGCTGATCGGCGGCCGGCCGAGCAAGACCTGCACCGTCAAGGCCACCGCGCTGAGAGGGCGGCCGATCGTCACGCTGGAAGGTGTCGACGCGGCGGAGCGGCGGCTCTACGCCGATGCCTTCCAGGCGGCGGCCGGCGTGCAGTGCGGCTTCTGCACGCCCGGCCTCGTGGTGCGCATCAAGGCGCTGACCGATGCCGGCGACGCGACGGACCGGCAGGAGATCGCCGCCGCCCTCGATGGCCATCTCTGCCGCTGCACCGGCTACAAGAAGGTGATCGACGCCGTCGAGCTGATCCGCGACGTCAAGGCCGGCGTGAAGCCGCATCCGCAGCCGATGACCGACGGCGGCGTCGGCCGGCCGGTCGAGCGCTTCCGGGGCGGCGATCTCGCGCTGGGCGACCGGCCGTTCCTGGCCGACATCGACGTGCCCGGCCTGCTGCACGGCGCCTTCGTGCTGTCGCCGTACGCCCGCGCCCGCGTGAATTCCATCGACCTGTCCAAAGCCTTGGCACATCCCGGCGTGGTGCGCATCGCCACCGCCGGCGACGTGCCGGGCGACCGCTGGGTCGGCCAGATCCGCAAGGACTGGCCGGTGTTCGTCGCCGTCGGCGAGGAGGTGCGCTATGTCGGCGACGTCATCGCCGCCGTCGCCGCCGAAACGCCGCGCGCCGCCCGCGCCGCAGCCGCGCTGGTCGCCGTCGACTACACGCTGCTGGAGCCGACGCTGTCGCCGGAAGAGGCGCTGAAGCCCGGCGCCCGGCAGGTCAACCCGCGCCAGCCCAACCTGTTGTCCGAGACGGTGATCGAGCGCGGCGACGTCGAGGCGGCGCTTGCCGCTTCCGCCCACGTCGTCTCCGGCAGATGGCAGACCCAGCGCATCGAGCACCTGTTCCTGGAGCCCGAGGCGGCGCTGGCGGTGCCGCTCGAAGACGGCCGCCTCCACCTCTATTCGCAGGGCCAGGGCGTGTTCGAGGACCGCAAGGCGGTGGCCGGCGTGCTCGGCGAGCCGGTGGACAACATCTTCGTCGAGCTGGTGCCGACCGGCGGCGCCTTCGGCGGCAAGGAAGACATGACGGTGCAGGCGCAGACCGCCGTGCTGGCCCGCCTGACCGGCCGGCCGGTGCGGCTCGTGCTCTCCCGCGAGGAGTCGGTGCGCGTCCATCCCAAGCGCCACCCGATGGCCATGACCTATGCCGTCGGCTGCGACGCCGAGGGCCGGATCACCGCCGCCAAGATCGACATTCTCGGCGATTCCGGCTGCTACGCCTCGGTCGGCGACAAGGTGCTGGAGCGCGCCGCCGGCCACGCCTGCGGCCCCTACCGGGTGCCGGCGCTGTCCATCCATTCGATCGCCGCCTACACCAACAACCCGCCCTGCGGCGCCATGCGCGGCTTCGGCGTCAACCAGACGTCGTTCGCCATGGAAGGCTGCCTCGACCTTCTGGCCGAAAAGGTCGGCATCGACGGCTGGGAGATGCGCTGGCGCAACGGCGTCCGCATCGGCGACGTGTTCTCGTCGGGCCAGATCCTCGAAAAGTCGGTCGGCCTCGAGAAATCGCTCATCGCCGTCAAGGACGCCTATTACGCGGCGAAGGCCGCGGGCAAGGCGGTCGGCATCGCCTGCGCGGTGAAGAATTCCGGCATCGGCAACGGCGCGCTCGAATGGGGCAAGTGCCGCCTTGAGATCGAGGCCGAGGACCGCATCGGCCTCCACATCGGCTTCACCGAGATGGGACAGGGTCTCCTGACCATCTGCGCCCAGTCGGCGGCCGAGGTGACCGGCCTGCCGTCGTCGATCTTCGTGCCGCAGGTCAACAGCCGCTTCGATGTCGGCGTCGGCCAGACCACCGGATCGCGTGGCACGCTCTTGGCCGGCAACGCGGTGATCAAGGCGGCGAAGGCGCTCAGGGCGGCGCTCGATGAAGGGAAGACGCCGAAGGACCTCGTCGGCGAGGTGTTCGCCGGCGACATCCTGATCGACGATACGACGGCGCCGGGGCAGCTCAAGAACGGCAAGATCAAGACGCACACCGCCTTCGGCTGGGCGACGCAGGTGATCGTCCTCGACGACAGCGGCCGCGTCGACAAAGTGATCGCCGCCCACGACGTCGGCAAGGCCCTGAACCCGAAGCTCGCCGAAGGGCAGCTCGAAGGCGCCGTGCACATGGGCCTCGGCTACGCCCTGACCGAGCAGCTTCCCTGCAAGGACGGCATGCCGGTCACCGCCAACGTCCGCGAGATCGGCGTGCTCAGGGCCTCCGACATGCCGGAGGTGGAGGTGATCCTGATCGAGGAGCACGAGCCGGAGGGGCCGTTCGGCGCCAAGGGCATCGGCGAGATCGGCCTCGTGCCGACCGCCGGCGCCGTTGCCTCGGCGCTCGCCGCCTTCGACGGCGTGCGGCGCACGGTGCTGCCGATGATCGACAGCCCGGCGGCGCGGGCACTGTCGGTCGGCCTCGATCCCGACCTCGACCGGAGCGACTGGCATTGACCTATTCGATCACCCTGGGACCCGACCGGACCGGCCGGCTTGTCGCCATCGTCGACGGCGTCATCGCCGCGGCGCCCGACCCGGCGGCGCCGGTCGTCCCCTGCCCGCAAGGCGAGATCGCGGCGGGCGCCGTCTGCGCCCATACCCACCTTTATTCCGGTCTCGCGCCCTACGGCATGCCGGCGGCCGAGCCGGCGCCGGTCCATTTCATCGAAATCCTGGAAAAGGTCTGGTGGCGGCTCGACCGGGCGCTCGACGCCGGGGCGCTCAGGGCCTCGGCGCGCGACTATATCGCCAAGGCGCTGCTCTCCGGCACCACCAGTCTCGTCGACCATCACGAATCGCCGCATTTCATCGGGGGATCGCTGCAGGTGCTGGCGGATGCCGCCGAAGAGCTCGGCGCCCGGGCGCTTCTCACCTTCGGCGCCACCGAGCGCAACTTCGGCCGCGCCGAAGCCGAAGCCGGCCTTACCGAGTGCGGCAACGTCGAGGAGACGCCGCTGGTGCGTCGTCTCGTCGGCCTGCATGCCAGTTTCACCGTCTCCGACGACACCATCCGCATGGCGGGCGATCTCTGCCGCGCCCTCGGCACGGCGATGCATGTCCATGTCGCGGAAGCCGCGGATGACGTCAGGGACGCACAGGCGCGCGGCTATGCCGGACCGCTCGAACGGCTGATCGCCCTCGACGCGCTGCCGGCCGGCTCGATCCTCGCCCATGGCGTGCACCTCTCCGCCGACCAAGTACGCGAGGCGGACCGGCGCGGCCTCTGGCTCGTCCAGAATCCGCGCTCCAACGAGGGCAACCGCGTCGGCTATCCGGTCAATCTCCGCCATTCGGACAAGGTGGCGCTCGGCTGCGACGGCTGGAGCGCCGACATGGCCGTCGAGCAAGCGGCGCTCGTCCGCCTTGCCGCCGCCCACGGCGACGACCGGGCAGCGGACCGCCTCGACGCCGGCCGGCGGCTGATCGCCGAGCGGTTCGGGTTCTCGGCCACCGGCCTCGGTCCCGGCGCGGCCGGCGACGTGGTGGTGCGTGAGAATGGCGAGGTGAAGGCCGTGGTCGTCGGCGGCCGGCTGGTCGTCCGCGACGGTCGCCTGGTCGGCGCCGATGCCGACGCCATCGAGGCCGAGGCGCGCGCCGAGGCGTCGCGACTCTGGGAAAGGATGGCGGCGCTCTGATCCCCGGTGACGGCGGCACCTCCTGAGGTAAAAGCATTTCCGTGTTTCCCTGAAACACGGAAATGCTTTATCTTATTGAGTTAACGCATTTTCTTCACGCGAACCGGTTTCCACTTCGCTCGAAAATGCTCTACTGTCGCCGCCAGCAGGGAGGACCCCATGATCTACTTTCTCGATACCGCCGATGTCGCGGCGATCGCCCGCCTGTCGGACCTCTATCCGGTCGCCGGCGTCACCACCAATCCGACGCTGATCGCGCGCGAAAAGCGGCCGTTTTCCGATATTCTGAAGGACATCCGCGCGGTGATCGGCGACGGCGCCATGCTGCATGTCCAGGTGACCGGCAAGGACGCCGACACCATGGTGGCGGAGGCGCGCAAGCTCGCCGACTTCGTCGGCGCCGGTTTTCATCCCAAGGTGCCGGTGACGGCGGAGGGCATCAAGGCGATCCGGCGGCTGTCGGGGCTCGGCTTCCACGTGACGGCGACGGCCATCGTCACCGCCCAGCAGGCGCTGATGGCGGCGGTGGCCGGCGCGGCCTTCACCGCGCCCTACGTCAACCGGCTGGACATGATCGGCGGCGACGGCGTCAAGGTCGTCGCCGACATCGTCCATCTGTTCCGCGTCCACGCGCTGCCGACCCGGCTGCTGACGGCCTCCTTCAAGAACGTCCAGCAGGTGCATGACATCGCCATGGCCGGCGCGCATTCGGCGACGCTGCCGCCCGACATTCTCGAAGCGCTGATCCGCCATCCGCTGACCGATTCCGGCGTCGCCGGCTTTGCCGCCGACTGGGCGGCAGCCTATGGCGAGGGCAGCACCACGCTCGACCTGATCTGAAACCGGCGGCGTCAGGCCACCGACTTCTTCTTGCCGCCGGTGTGATGGGTGGCTTCCTCGGTCGCCTTGGCGAAAACGTCGGTCACCGAGGCGGTCTTGGCGCCGGCCGGCTTCGTCGCCTTGGGCTTGCGTGCTTCCTTGGTCTTTCTCACCTGTCCCTTGGCCATGTCGCTCTCCTCAGCGAAAGCGCGGCCGACGCGACCGTCGCCGCGCGCCTTTGTTCGGTCGGGCCGGTCTTCCGGCTGGCCACCGACAAGGGCATGATGAGCCGGCTTTTCGACAGATACAACCTCGGCTTAGGTCCAAGCAGCGGATTTCCCGGAGGGCTCAGGCGCGGAGCGGTTCGGCCATGTCCTCGTCCATGTCGGCGCCGTAGTCGGCGAGCACGGCATGGAAATCGCGGGGCTGGTTGAAGAGGTAGCCCTGGCCGTAGCTGACGCCCAATGCTGCCAGTTCCCTCAGCGTCGCCTCGTCCTCGATGCGCTCGGCGATGACGTCCACGCCGAGCTCGCGGCCGATCTCGTTGATCGCCCGGACGACGGTACGGTCATAGGTGCTGTCGGCCATGTTGTGGACGAAGCTGCCGTCGATCTTGATGGCGTCGACGTCGAAGCTCTTGAGATAGGTGAAGGACGACAGGCCGGAGCCGAAGTCGTCGAGACTGACGCGGCAGCCGACGCCGCGGGCGGCCCGGATGAAGTCGCGGGCCACCTCGAAGGAGTTGATCACCGCCGTCTCGGTGATTTCCAGCGTCAGGCGCGACGGCGACAGCAGGCTCGCCCGGAACAGATCGGCGAGATAGCGCCAGAGCGTCGGGTCATTGAGCGAATTGGCCGACAGGTTGACGGCGACGTGCAGGCCGGGCACCGCCATGATCGCCGGGCCGAAGTCGTCGATCACCTTGGCGAGCACCCAGCGGTCGATGGTTCCCATCAGCTCGAAGCGCTCGGCGGCCGGGATGAAGGTATCCGGCGTCAATATGCTGCCGTCGTCGTCGAGCATGCGAACCAGCAGCTCCAGCGAACGGCCGCGCGTCCCGGGTTCGGCGATCGACCGGATTTCCTGGGCATAGAGCACGAAGTGGCCGCTTTCGATCGTCTCGCGGATACGGGCGGCCATCCGGAAATCGCTCATGTGACGCTGCGCTTCGCCGGTGTCCTGCAGGAACACCGAAACGCGGCCGCGACCGGCCGCCTTGGCGGCGTAGCAGGCGACGTCGGCTTCGGCCAGCACCGCCTCGGCGCTCGCCGTGGTGGCGTCGACCTGGGTTACGCCGGCGCTGGCGCCGATCTCGTAGACCTTGCCCTCCCAGGTGAACCGGATGGCGCCGAGGGCGTCGATCAGCTTCTCGCCAACGAAGGCCGCGAACTGGCGATCGCAATTCTCGATCAGCACGGCGAACTCGTCGCCGCCCAGCCGGGCCAGGCAATCGCTGATCGGCACGATCGACCGCATGGTGCGCGCCACTTCCTGAAGAAGGGCGTCGCCGGCCAGATGCCCGGCCGTGTCGTTGACGATCTTGAAGCGGTCGAGGTCGATGAACAGCAGGCCGTGCCGGCTGTCGTCGTCGCGCGCCGCGGCGATCATGCTCTGGATACGCGTCTCGAAGTGGCGGCGATTGGCGAGGCCGGTCAGATCGTCGTGACTGGCGGCATGGGCGAGCGACCGTTGCATGGCGCGCTCGGCCGACACGTCCTGGAACACCAGCACGGCGCCGGCCCGGCCATCGGCGGTGGCGGCGATCGGCGCGGCGGCCTCGCGAATATAGTGGATGTCGCGGCCGCGCACGTCGATCACCTGCGTTCCGAGCCGCTCCACCGGGGCGCCGGTCTCGAGCACCTGGCGCACGCAGGACGCGGCCGGATGGCCGCTGTCGTCGTGAACGGCCTGGAACACGTCCTCGATCGGATGGCCGCAGGCCTCGGCCTCCGAGAAGCCGGTCATGCGTTGCGCCGCGGGATTGATCAGGGTGACGCGGCCTTCGGCATCGGTGGCGATGACGCCGTCGGAGATGGCGTGCAGCGTCGTCCTGAGACGCTCCTTCTCGTCGCGCAGCGCCTGGGCGGCGCTCACCTGCTCGCTGATGTCCCAGGCGGTGCCGAGCAGCAGCCGGTCGCCGTTCGACAGCGTCACCTGGTCGGCAAGCACGCGAATGTGCACCAGGCCGCGGACGGGACTGAGCAGGCGGCAGGTGGTATTGACGCGCGCCTCGGGATCATGCGCCGCCTGGCGCAGCATCTCCGACAGGCCGGCCCGATCCTCGGGGTGGACGAAGCGCAGCCATTCGAGCGACTGGCGGTCGGTGTCGTCGGTCGCCATATGGCCGAAGGTCTCGCCGTTCCAGGTGGCGACGCCGGTGGCAAGATCGATGCTCCAGAGGCCGATGCCGCCGGCCTCGACGGCGAGACGCACCCGTTCCTCGAGAAGCTGGATCTCCCGCTCGGCCGCCTTGTTGCGCGAGATGTCGGTGTGCGTGCCGCTGATCCTGAGCGGCTTGCCGTCGGCGTCACGCGAGATCACCTTGCCGCGGTCGAGGATCCACACCCAGTGGCCGTCCTTGTGACGCAGGCGGAATTCGGCCTCCAGCCACTCCGTCTCGCCGCGCTCGTGGGCATTGTTGATGGCGAGGAACCTGTCGCGGTCGTCGGGGTGCATCAGCTCGAGCCAGGCGTCGCCGCCGTCGATCGACACGTCCTCCGGCTCGTAGCCGAGCATGCGCTTCCAGGTGGGCGAGGTATAGAGCCGGCCACCGGGCTTGTCGACGTCCCAGACGCCTTGCTGGCCGTTCTCCAGGGCGAAGGCCCAGCGGCTCTCGCTCTCGGCGATGGCCTGGAGCGTCCGCTTCTTGAGGTCGATGTCCTCGACCTGGGCAATCAGCCGATCGGGCCGGCCGGTCGCCGGGTCACAGACGACGATGACGGAGACTTCCGCCCAGAACACCTCGCCCGACTTGCGCACGTAGCGCTTCTCGGCCTTGAAGCTGCGCACCGTGCCGTCGAGGATGCCGTTGCGGAAGCTGTCCAGCTCGTCGCGGTCTTGCTCGTAGGTGATGTCCTTGAAGCTGCGTCCGACGAGTTCGGCCTCGTCGTAGCCGGTCATGGCGCAAAAGGCGGCATTGACCTTCAGATATTGACCTTCCCCGCCGATGATCGTCACGCCGATGCTGGCGTCGTCCATCGACCGGCGGAACAAGTTCTCGCTCTCGGCGAGATCGCGCTCGCGCTGGCGCAGGCGCTCGAGCAGCACGCAGGTGGCGATCGGCAGCAACGTGCCGACCGAGACGCCGAGCGGCAGCAACATCGGCGTCCGTGGCGTGTCGGCCATGCCGTAGGCGGCCATCATCGTCGCGAACCAGACGGAGCCGGACAGCACCGCCATATCGACGGGGCGCAGGACGAAGCTCGTCAGCAGCAGCGGCACGACGAAGAACACCATCGGCTCGGGCAGCGTGGCGGTCGCCGCCACCGCGCCGGCCGGGAACAGCACGGCCACGGCGGCGAAGACGCCGCGGTTCAGCCAGGCCGGCCGCCGGCCGCGCCGCGCCGCGTCGCGCTGCAGGTAGAGCAGCGCCGGCAGGAAGATGGCGAAGGCGGCGGTGGCGCCGCCCCACCAGACGCCGAGCGGCATCGGGGTGCGCGACAACACGCCGGCCGCCGACAGGAGGAGCGCCACGGCAAGGCTGGCGAGCGGCGGAAAGACGGTGGCGACCAGCGCGGCGGCCACCTCGAACAGCTCCTCGTTGCGCGACCGCCTGGCCCAGGCCCGGACGAGGTCGATCACCCAGAGGCCGGTCGCCATGGTGACGGCCCGGACGAGCAGGATGGACAGGAAGAAATGCGCGTCGCCGCCGCGATACCAGGCGAACAGCAGCCAGCCGACGAGGGCGCCGGCGACACCGGCCAGGCGGTCGCCGGTCGAGCGGTTGGCGAGCAGCGCCACCACCACGGCGTCGGCCGGCCAGACCGGCGTCCGGACGCCGGCCGTCACGACGATCGCGATCATCACCGCCGACAGTCCGGCGTACAGCAGGCCGCAGCCCGCGAATATTCCGACGCGGCCGCCGGGAAACACGCCTTTCAGCACCGCAGCTCCATGCCATGGGTGAGGATGGAGCGACTTTGGCAGGCCGGCGTGAAACAACGCTTAACGTGGCGCAAAATAGCGGCTTCCGGCGCCGATCGGCCTGCCGGAGCAGCCGTCAGGCGAAGACGATGGTCTTCTTGCCGTGCATCAGCACGCGCGCCTCGAGATGCAGCTTCACGGCGCGGGCGAGGACGCGCGACTCGTTGTCGCGGCCGACGGCGACGAGGTCCTCGGCGGACAGGGCGTGGGTGACACGCGAGGTCTCCTGCTCGATGATCGGACCCTCGTCGAGGTCGGGCGTCACGTAATGGGCGGTGGCGCCGATCAGCTTGACGCCGCGCTCATGCGCCTGATGGTAGGGCCGGGCGCCCTTGAAGGACGGCAGGAAGGAATGATGGATGTTGATGATCCTGCCGAACAACGTCGACGAGAACGTGTCGGACAGCACCTGCATGTACCGGGCGAGCACGACCAGCTCGGCGCCGGTCTCCTCGACGAGGGCCATCACCCTGGCTTCCTGCTCGGCCTTGTTCGACTTGTCCTTGTCGACCGGCCAGCAGTGGTAGGGAATGCCCTGCGCCTCGGCGAAGGCGCGGCTGTCCTCGTGGTTGGAGACGATGGCGGCAACCTCCGCCTTCAGCCAGCCGACCCGGATCTGGTACATCAGGTGCTGCAGGCAGTGATCGAACTTCGACACCATGATGACGATCTTCGGCGTGCGGGCGGCGTCGACGAGGTCGACGGTCATGCCGAAGGTCTCGATGGTGTCGGACAGCGCGGCGCGGATGGTGTCGGCGCTGAGGGCGGCCGGCGTCTCGAAGGCGATGCGCATGAAGAAGCGGTTGGTGGCGCGATCCCAGAACTGGGCGCTTTCGGCGATGTTGCCGCCAAGACCGGCGAGGATGGTGGTGACCGAGGCGACGATGCGCGGACGATCGGCGCAGGAGAGCGTGAGGATGTGGGTGCGCTTGGGAGCGTCGGCCATGGTCGGAAACCTCGTCGGCGGTGGGGCTGCCGCTAGTTAGCCCGGCCCGGGGCCGGAGGAAAGAGGCTAAAGCATTCAGATGGCGCGACCGCCGGAATTCGGAGCCTCGCTCACAGCGGCCGCTCGTCGAGGGCCACCGACTTCACAAGCGCGAATATCGGACGGCCCGGCGTCAGACCGAGGTCGGCCACCGCCGCCCGGGTGACCGCGGCGGCGAGGCGGCCGCCGCCGTCGAGCGCCACGTCGACGGTGACGCTCGGGCCCTGGCCGTCCGGAATGTCGGCGACGGTGCCCGCGAGCACGGTGCGGATGGTGACGCCCTCCGGCCGACGGGTGGCGAGCGCCACGTCGGTGGCGTGGACCAGCACGCGCACCGGCCGCCCCTCGGGCCGGACGACGCCGTTCAGCCAGATGGTGCCGGCCGGGGTTTCGACCGGCGTCAACTGGAACGCGCCGTCCGGCGCGCCGAGCCGGCCGTCGACCACCGACACGACCTCGAAGCGGTCGGCGGCGACGCGGAACACGTCGGCCGGCGAGCCCTCGCGCGCCACCCTGCCCGCTTCGAGCACCACCACCTTTCCGGCGAGGCGCGCCACCTCCTCGACGGCGTGACTGACGTAGACGATGGGAATGGCGAACTCGTCGCGCAGCGTCTCGATCAGCGGCAGGATCTCCAGGCGGCGGGCGGCGTCCAGGGAGGCCAGCGGCTCGTCCATCAGCAACAGGCGCGGTGAAGCGAGCAGCGCCCGGCCGATGGCGACGCGCTGCTGCTCGCCGCCGCTGAGCGTCGCCGGATGGCGGTCGAGCAGATGGCCGATGCCGAGGGTGTCGATCACCGGTCCCTCGGCGATACGCCGCTCCCCGCCGGGCGTGAACAACCGGCCGTAGCGGAGATTGTGCCGGACGGAGAGATGCGGAAACAGCCGCGCCTCCTGGAACACCACGCCGATGCGCCGGCGGTGCGGCGGCGTGTGGCGGCCGTTGCCGTCGGCGAGGACCGTGCCGTCGAGCACGATGCGGCCGGTTTCGAGGCGCGTCAGGCCGGCGATCACCTTGATCACCGACGACTTGCCCGAGCCGGAGGGGCCGAACAGCGCCGTGACGCCGGCGCCGCCGGAAAAGCCGATATCGAGCCGGAAGTTGCCGAGCCGCTGGCGGATCTCCACGTCGATCACGAGGAGGTCCTCCTGAACCAGCGGGCAATGATCTCGGAGGCGACGAGGGCGGCCAGTCCGATGCAGGCGGCGATCACCGACAGCGCAAGCGCCTCGGCGTCGCCCTCGGGGCTCTGGCTCGCCGTGTAGATGGCCGAGGCGATGGTGCGCGTCTCGCCGGGGATGTTGGAGACGAAGGTGATGGTGGCGCCGAATTCGCCGAGCGCCTTGGCGAAGCCCAGCGTCGCGCCGACCAGGATGCCCGGCAGCGACAGCGGCAGCGTCACCAGGAAGAAGGTGGCGATCGGGCCGGCGCCCAATGTGCCGGACGCCTGTTCCAGGCGGGCGTCGACCGCCTCGATGGACAGCCGGATGGCGCGGACGATGATCGGCAGCGACATCACCACGGCGGCGACGACGGCGCCGGTCCAGCGGAAAGCGAAGACGATGCCGAAATGCTGGTCGAGAAAGGCGCCGAGCGGTCCCTTGCGGCCGAGGAGCAGCAACAGCGCGTAGCCGGTGACCACCGGCGGCAGCACCAGCGGCAGATGGATGATGCCGTCGAACAGCGCCTTGCCGGGAAACCGTCCGCGAGCAAGAATCAGCGCCAGCACGGTGGATACCGGCACGCCCCACAGCGTCGCCATCGCGGCGACCTTGAAGCTCAGGGCAATGGCAGTCCAGGCGTCGGGAGAAAGGTCCGGCATCGGGCCACAGTGGTCGATCGGCGCCGATCCGGCAAGCGGCGGGCGGCGAAATGGACGGAACGATCAGGCGGGCATGCAAGGGGCTCGCCCTTGCAGCACAAGCCCGCCGTTTTGCAGATTTTGGACGCGCGGGCGGCCGACGGCGCGGCCGCCCGGCACCGATCACTCGGCCGGCTTGGTGAAGCCGGCGGCGGTGAACACGGCGTCGGCTTCCGGCCCCTTGAGATAGGCCACGAAGTCGGCGGCCGCCTGGCCGGCATCCTTGGTGAGGCCGATCGGATAGACGATCGGCTCGTGGCTGGTCTCCGGGAAGGTGGCGACGACGGCGACACCCGGCTCGGCGGCGGCGTCGGTGCCGTAGACGATGCCGAGCTTGGCCTCGCCGCGGGCGACCATCTGCAGGGCGACACGAACGTTCTCGGCCGGCGCGAAGCGCGGCGACACCGTGTCGTAGAGGCCGAGCGACTTCAGCGCCGCCTCGGCATAGGCGCCGGCCGGAACGCTCTTGGCCTCGCCGACGGCGAGACGCTCCTCGCCGAGCACGGCCGGCAGCGACGCCTTGTCGGCGAAGTCGACGGCGACCTTGTCGTCCTTGGCGGCGACCAGCACCAGCGAGTTGCCAAGAAGGTTGAAGGTGCTGCCGTCCTTCATCAGGCCCTTGTCGACGACGTAGGTCATCCACTTGAGATCGGCCGAGATGAAGACGTCGGCGGGCGCACCGGCCTCGATCTGCTTGGCAAGCGCGCCGGAGGCGGCCGGCGTGATCTGCACCTCGACATCCTTGCCGGTCTTGTAGGTGTCGGCGATCTTCTGGAGCGATGGCGCCACCGAGGCGGCGGCGAAAATCCGGATCTGGTCGGCGGCGGAGGCAGCCGAGGTCAGAAGGCCGAGCGCAAGCGCGGCGACGAGGGCGAGCGACTTTTTCATGAAGGTAATTCCCGTCTGGTCGTTATACATTGAAGGCTATAACGATCGCCATACGGGTGCAAGGGCCGGAGCGGACAAGCCTCTCAGATCAGGCCGTTGGCCGACAGCTCTTCCTTGACGTAGGCGTAGAAGATCGGCGCGGCGATCAGCCCCGGCACGCCGAAAGTCGCCTCCATGGCGAGCATCACCGTCAGCATTTCCCAGGCGCGCGAGTTGATCTGGGTGCCGATGATGCGGGCGTTGACGAAATACTCGAGCTTGTGGATGGCGATCAGGAAGATCAGCGCGGCGATCGCCGCCGGCGCCGACACGCCGAGACTGACGATGAAGATCACCGTGTTGGAGATGATGTTGCCGATCACCGGCAGCAGGCCGACGATGAAGGTGACCGCCACCATGGTCTTCAGGAACGGCAACTGGACGCCGATCAGCGGGTCGAGGCCGTAGAGGAAGAGGGCGGTCAGCGTCGTGTTGAGCAGCGAGATGCGGAACTGCGCGAAGACGACGCGGCGGAAGGACAGCGTCAGGCGGCGAACGCGGCTGATCAGTTCGACGGCCAGCGGGCCGTGCGGCTTTTCCGGCGGCTTGCGGAACAGCACCAGCGAGCCGATGATGATGCCGAACAGGATGTAGACGAGGATGCGGCCAACGTCCTGGCCGAAGCGCTGCAGCTCCCAGGCGTTGTCCTGCAGGAATTTCACCGCCTGCCGCCGCAGTTCGTCCGTGTTGACCGGCAGGTAGTCGCCGATCCACGGCGGCAGGTAGGTGCGGCCGGTCTCCAGCACCTGGGCCATCTTGTGGATGAGCGCGAACAGGCCCTCCGAGCCATTGGTGAACAGCGAGCCGGCCGCAATGACGGCGGCGGTGAGGCCGAGCGAGATCGCGGCAACGATGACAATGAGCGCCACCGCCTTGCCCATTTCCTGCGTCCAGCCGGTGCGGTTTCGCAGCCAGGGCGCGGCGCTGAGCGCCGTCTCGTGGACGAGCAGGCCGGCTAGGAGGCCGGCGAGCAAGCCCATCTCAAGGCAGAGCAGGAGGGCGATGCCGACGATCAGATAGGACGCAATCTTCACCCAATTGCAGGAAGCCAGCTTGTCCATCGGCCGCGGTCATCTCCATCAGTGATGCCCCAATACAGCCCATTCCGAATGAACGCAAAAAGAAACGACGGGGGCTTCCGGGGTGAACCGATTCATGGCAATGCCTTGTGATCGAGGAGGAGGAACCGATGTCCAGCATCGCGCTTTCGAAACGTTTTCCCCGCGATTTCGTCTTCGGCTACGCCACCGCCGCCTACCAGATCGAGGGCGCCCATGACGAGGACGGCCGCAAGCCGAGCATCTGGGATGCTTTCTCGCGTATTCCCGGCCGCGTCCGGGGCGGCGACAGCGGCGACGTCGCCTGCGACCACTACCATCGCATGCCCGAGGACGTCCGGCTGTTGAAGTCGCTGTCGGCGGACGCCTATCGCTTCTCGATCGCCTGGCCGCGCGTCATCCCCGACGGTCGCGGCCCGGTCAACGAGAAGGGCATCGACTTCTACGACCGGCTGGTCGACGAATTGCTGAGGGCGGAGATCAAGCCCTACGCGACGCTCTATCACTGGGACCTGCCGATCGAGCAGCACGGCCGCGGCGGCTGGTGCGCCCGCGACACGGCCTATGCCTTCGCCGACTACACCGACGTGGTGATGGCCCGCCTCGGCGACCGGCTTTCCGGCGTCATGACGCTCAACGAGCCCTGGTGCTCGGGCCATCTTTCCTATCTCATCGGCGAGCACGCCCCCGGCGAGCGCAATCTGGCGGCAGCGCTCGCCGCCATCCATACCCTGAACCTCGGCCATGGTCTTGCCGTGCAGGCGATCAAGGCGCGCCGCGCCGACCTGCCGGCCGGCATCGTCTACAACGCCAAGGCGCTCTATCCGGTCAGCGACCGGCCTGCCGACATCGCCGCCACGGAACGCTACCGCGCCTTCCACGACGGCGTGTTCATGGATCCGGTATTCCTCGGCCGCTATCCGGCCGACGTGCTGGACGCCTTCGGCCCGATCATGCCGGAGATCGCAGCGGACGATCTCAAGATCATCTCGACGCCGATCGATTTCCTCGGCCTCAACTTCTATGCGCCGGAACGCATCGCCGCCGACCCCGCCCTGCCCTATCCGCACGCCCGCTCGGTGCAGGCGGAGAACGTGCCGCGCACCGCCATGGGCTGGGAGATCCATGCTCCGGCGCTCGATCGCCTGCTCACCGACCTCAATGCCCGTTACGAGCTGCCGCCGATCTACATCGCCGAGAACGGCTGCGCCCAGTATGACGAGCTCGTCGACGGCAAGTGCGACGACCCCGGCCGCATCGACTATCTCGAAAAGCATCTCAGCGTGCTCGCCGACGCCCGCGACAAGGGCATCCGCGTCGACGGCTATTTCGTCTGGTCGCTGATGGATAATTTCGAGTGGTCGCACGGCTACGCCAAGCGCTTCGGCGTGGTCTACGTCGACTACGAGACACAGGCGCGCATCCCGAAATCGTCGGCCATCTGGTATCGCGACCTGATCGCCGGCCGCGCTCAGGCGGCGTCGGTTTAGCCGGAAACAAAAAAATCCCGGGAGCCAAGGCTCCCGGGAAAGTTGATCGGCGCGCCTGGAAGGGAAACGAGCCGAGAAGGACAACCAAGGCAAGACATCAGGTGAAACAAAGACTTGAAGAAAGGTCCAAAGAAACCGTCTGGAATAGGATCAGGTGCTGAAAGCCTCGATCGTTGCCGGGCCCGTCAATCCGAGACCGTCGCGAAAAAGCGAATATTGGCGGCGGCCACGCCGCGCCGGCTTTCCGGCACCGTGCCGGGCGAGACGCCGAACCGCACGTTCGGCGGCAAAACCGTTGTCGAAAGTTGCCCCCTCGAGAGAGCGAAACCGCGAATCGACCGCGTGAAACTCGTAGGCGCGACCGGCGCCGACCAACACACCGACCGCCTCGCCGGCCAGTTCAACAATGTACCCGCTATCCATTTCATGCCTCCAGGACCGGCTCGCGCCGGCCGATAGTCAAACCCGTTCGAATGCGTTTGGTTTCAACGACACGTTCGAAAAGTTGGTCGACAGCATCGGCCGAGGTCGGTGAGAGGCATCGTCAGGTCTCTGGCAGCCATGGTCGCCTCCTGGAAAGGCACCACCATGCCGGGGCATGGCGCTTTAGCGTTTGATCCGGCGGTCGCAAGCTACTGGTCAAATCCCGCCGCACCCGTCGCCGGATGCCCTTTTATTTGGCATCGCCGGGGGTGCTTCTTCGAGGAACCGTCATCCAAATATTCCGGGAAATGGAGATAAATCGCCCGAATAGCCCCCGAACCGGCGAACGCTTCAAATTTGCAAGGTGCCGGCAAGGCCGGGTTAGCACATCCGGCCGACAATGGCGGATCACTCCTTTCTCCGGAGCCATGCCGATGTCCCTCTCGTCGATGTCGTCGATTTCAGCATCGGGACTGCAGGCCGCTTCGACGCGGCTCGAGGCGGCGGCGGCCAATATCGCCAATGCCTCGTCATCCGGACCGCTGCCGGATGCGTCGGGCGCCACCACCGCCTACTCGCCCGTAACGGTCAGGCAGTCCGACGTGCGGGGCGGCGGCGTGACGGCGCGCATCGTCAATGCCGCCGACCCCCATGTCGTGAGCTACGATCCGTCTTCGCCGGATGCCGACGCCGAGGGCATGGTCGCCGCGCCGAACGTCGACATGGCCGGCGAGCTCGTCGACGTCATGACCGCCCGCATCAGCTACGAGGCGTCGGCCAGGACGATGAAGGCGGCGAACGACATGCTGAAGACGACGCTCGACGCTTTCAGTTGACGTTGCCTCCTCAGGCGCGCTGCCGCTTCACCGCCTCGATGTGGCGGCCCATGGCTTCGGCCTCGGCCGGCGTGAACACCGCCGCGACGATCTCGGTCGCAAAGCGCTCGCCCTTGCCGAGCGGCGCGTGGGTCACCGGCCGGCCGTTTACCCGGGCCGGCTCGCCCGGCGATCTGACGGGGAAGGCCATGCCCACCGCCTCCTGGTCGCCGGTGCGGCAGATCCAGCGGACGCCGGCGCCGGTGTCCTTGGGCGCGAAGGACGTGTAGTCGGCCGTCCCGTCCGGATGCACCTGCATGAAATGCGACAATCCCTCGTCGTCGGTCAGCGGATCGAAGGAGAACACCACCTCCGGCGCGAAGATCTTGTCGGAGGTCAGTGTCCCGGCCAGGCCGGGGTCCCTCGCCAGCTCGGCGATCCACTCGACATAGCCCGGCCCCGGCTCAATGTGCGGCGGGATTTCCTGCCGGACGCGCATCCCCTCGGCCGTCTCGTGCAGCGTGCCGACCAGCCGGCCGCCCTCGCGGGCGCGCCAGTTGAGATGGCCGAGATAGTGCACGGCGAGCGGCGTCGATTTCAGGTTGGTGACGGTGATGCCGATGGCGATGCGCGGCCGGCCCTCGTAGAGCTTCAGAATCGGCACCGCCTCGTAGTTGGTGGCGAAGGCGACGGTATGGTTGTAGCGGCCGGTGACGGCGATGTAGCGGCCGCTCGCATCCTCGCCGAACAGCACGGCGGCATCGCGGTAGGGAGCGTTCGGCAATTCGCCGTGCTGCTCGCGGCGCTCCGTGGGACCGGGGGCGCCGATGGCGGTGATGCCGGCGTGCTGGAAATAGCCGCCGTAGGTCTCGAAGAACTTCTGCGTCGGGCGAGGCACGTCGAACGCCGACTTCATGCCGACGTCGCGGCCGCCGAGCCGCGCCGACCAGACGTGCTGGCCCTGGAAGGGCAGCACCACCACCTCGTCGGGGCCGTTCGACAGCCTGACGGCATCGACGCCGGAGGCAAAGCGGAAGGCCGCCGCGGTGAGCGGCCCGGCCCGGAAGATCACCCGTTCGGCTTCCGAAAACGCGACGCCGCGAAGGTCGACGGCCGCCGTCGCCCCCTCGCCCAACCTCGACAAGACCATGCTGTCCTCCCGCAACGGGCGGCCGGGCTCCCCCCGAGTCGACGGCCGCCGGAGCGGCAGTCTGTCGTGTTTTCCACCCGGCTCCAAGGGGCGGCGACACAGCAATAGAGCTTAGTGGACGGGGGCCTATTCGGCGGCGGCGGTCGTCGCCGAGCCCGGCGTCGTCTGCCAGCCGAGGTCGGGCAACTGGATCAGCCGCTGGCCGCGCAGGTCGGAGGCGCAGACGAGGAAGCCGCGCTCTTCCATATAGGCAAGGAGCCGCCGCGCCCGCGACGGCGAACGGGTGCCGTAGGCGCGGGCGATGTCGGCGTCCGACGGGCATGGCGCCTTCTGAAGCGCCGCCTTGGCGACCAGCAGGAAAACGCCGCGCATGTCTTCGGGCAGCGAGGTGGCGATCAGGGTGGCCTGCTGCCAGGCGTCCTCGTCGACCGTCTCGGTCTCCACCCCGGCGCGGGCCAGCGACAGGCGCTGGCGGAAGGACTGCAGGTCGAGGCTGTCGCCGGTCACCCGCTTGATGCGGCAGCGGACCAGGAAGTCCTGGTAGAGCATCGACACCGGCTGAAAGGCGGCATCCGGCTCGGCCATCATCTCGGTGAGGATGTCCTCGATCGCCTGGTCGCGGGCGAGCCGGCCGAGCAGGTCGGCCTGGTCGGGATTGTCCTCCGGCGCCGGCGCCAACGCGGCGCGCGAACGCGACAATTCGGACAGGATGTCGGCGGTGGAAACCGGCGCGGCGGCGGCGCGCGGCGCTTCCTCGCCGGCCATCGGGCGGAAGATCAGCTCGCGGGCCGCCTCGCCGCCCTGCTCGGGCAGCGGCGTCAGCTTGGGGCCGCCGCCGCGTCCCCTGGTTTCCACCGGTCCGATCCTGACCGGCTCCGGCCGGCGGCCGATGGCCGGACCGAGCGAGACGAATTCGCCGCGCTGAAGGTTGCGGAACATCTCGGCCTGCCGGCGCTCCATGCCGAGAAGGTCGGCGGCGCGCGCCATGTCGATGTCGAGGAAGGTGCGGCCCATCAGGAAGTTGGAGGCCTCGGCGGCGACGTTCTTGGCGAGCTTGGCGAGCCGCTGGGTGGCGATGACGCCGGCAAGGCCGCGCTTGCGGCCGCGGCACATCAGGTTGGTCATGGCGGCGAGCGAGGCGCGGCGCGCCTCACCGTCGGCCTCGCCGGAGGCGGCCGGCGCGAACAGTTGCGCCTCGTCGACCACCACCAGCATCGGGTACCAATAGTCGCGCTCGGCGTCGAACAGGCCGTTCAGGAAGGCGGCGGCCGCCCGCACCTGACCGTCGACGTCGAGTCCCTCGAGATTGAGCACGACGGAAACGCGGTGCTTGCGGACGCGGGCGGCGATCAGCGCCAGATCGCGTTCGGAACAGTTGGCGTCGACCACGACATGGCCGAAACGGTCGGCCAGCGTCACGAAGTCGCCCTCGGGATCGATGACGGCCTGCTGGACCCATTCGGCGCTCTGCTCGAGCAGGCGACGCAGGAGATGCGATTTGCCGGAGCCGGAATTGCCCTGGACCAGCAGACGGGTGGCAAGCAGTTCCTCGAGGTCGAAGGCGGCATGCGTGCCGTTCGCCCTGTTGCCGATGTCCACGCTGAAGGTCATGCCGAGGTCTTCGTCCCACGCCACCGATCGTTCCGGCCGCGTCTTTCGCGGGCCGGTTTCTTCTGTCGACCGATTCGGCCGCCTTGGCCAAGAGCGAAGCAAGATGGTAACGCTGTCTTCTCCCGTGATTCACAGGCTGGAGGTCCGGCTATGGTCCGCATCGCGCTTCTCACCGTTTCCGACCGCGCCGCGCGCGGCGACTACGAAGACCTGTCGGGGCCGGCGATCGCCGCCTGGCTCGGCAAGGCCGTCACCTCGCCCTACGAACTGTTGACCCAGGTGGTCGCGGATGGCGTCGACAACGTCGGCGGCGAGCTGGTCCGGCTCTGCGACGAGGAGCGGGTCGATCTGATCCTCACCACGGGCGGCACCGGCCCCAGCCCGCGCGACCTCACGCCGGAGGCGATGAAGGTGGTGCTGGAGAAGGAGCTGCCGGGCTTCGGCGAACTGATGCGCCGCATCAGCCTCGAGACGGTGCCGACCGCCATCCTGTCGCGCCAGACGGCCGGTACGCGCGGCACGACGCTGATCGTCAACCTGCCCGGCAAGCCGGCGTCGATCGCCGTCTGCCTCGACGCCGTCTTCCCGGCCATCCCCTACTGCCTTGACCTGATCGGCGCCGGCCGTATAGATACCGATCCTGTCGTCTGTCCGGCTTTCCGGCCGGCATAGGACCGCATCTTCAAGTTGCTTGCGATAAGCCGTTTCTCGTAGTATGAGAGATAATCGATTTTGGCCAGACCATCGGCCCTGAACGCCTGGGGTCATCCCCCGCGACGTGACGACCTTTCCAAATTCGGTAACCACCCAGTCACACGCTCCAGTGCGGGTGCGTGGCTTTCTTAAATTCGACTTTCTACGGAAAGGATCTCATCATGGCTCTAGGTACCGTCAAGTGGTTCAACGCCACCAAGGGCTACGGCTTCATTGCTCCGGACGCCGGCGGCCCGGACGTCTTCGTTCACATCTCGGCTGTCGAGCGCTCCGGTCTCGGCTCGCTCAACGACGGCCAGAAGGTGAACTTCGAGGTCGTGCAGGACCGCCGTTCCGGCAAGTCCTCGGCCGACAACCTGTCCGCCGCCTGATCTCACGATCGGCAGGCAGCCTAAAAAAGCCCCGCGGGAGAGTCCTCTCCCGCGGGGTTTTCGTTTGCGGGGACGAGAGCCGTCAGTTGGTGCCCGGCACCATCATGCGGCGCAGGGTGGAGTCCTTCAGCACGAAGTGATGGTAGAGCGCCGCCGCCGCGTGAAGCACGATGAGCAGCACGAAGATCGGCTTGTTGGCGGCATGGAGCTCGCCGAAGGTGCGCATGTCGACATACTGGGCGAGAAGCCCGGTGACCGGCGTGACGATCAGCATCAGATAGAAGAGATAGTGCAGGGCTTCGCCGGCCCTCACCTGCAGGGCGGGCCCCGGCACGGAGGCCGGAACGCCGACGGTCAGGCGAAGACCGAGACGGGCCAGCGTCAGCACGAGAACGGCGATGCCGACGCCGACATGCAGATAATAGCCCGTCAGGAGCGGCGCGACGTCCTGTCCGGAACGCAGGAAGTAATTGTAGCGTCCCATGTCATCGCCGAAGATCAGCTGGAAAAACACCAGAAGGACGATCAGCCAGTGGAGCGAAAGCTGAAGCGCGGTATAGCCAGTGGACTGCTTGGCCATGGCGGCCTCCCACGATGGTTAACGGCGGCGAGCTTACACCAAATACGACGACCACCAATCGGCAAGATGCCGGCGGACGATCGGAAAGTGTAACGGTCTGTCGCGACGAAAGCCGCCGGTCACCGCCGCTTCATGGCGGCGGCCAGCGCGGCGGCCATGGCGCTGTTGCCGGCCGGCGGCGGCGGGGGAGCGCGGCGATCCGGACGGCCGCCGCCGGTGCCCTTCGGCGCGCCGTCGTCGTCCTTGCGCATGGAAAGACCGATGCGCTTGCGCTTGACGTCCACCTCGACGACGCGGACCTTCACCACGTCGCCGGCCTTCACCACATCGCGCGGATCCTTCACGAAGCGGTCGGCCAACTGGCTGACATGCACCAGACCGTCCTGGTGGACGCCGATATCGACGAAGGCGCCGAAGGCGGCGACGTTGGTCACCGTGCCCTCGAGCACCATGCCGGGCTTGAGGTCGGCGATGTCCTCGACGCCTTCGGCGAAGGTCGCGGTGCGGAATTCGGGGCGCGGATCGCGACCGGGCTTTTCCAGCTCGGTCAGGATGTCGCGCACCGTCGGCAGGCCGAAGCGCTCGTCGACGAACTTCGCCGGGTTGAGCGCCTTCAGCGCGGCGCTGTCGCCCATCAACTGGCGGATATCGCGGCCGCAGGCGGCGACGATGCGGCGGGCGACGCCATAGGCTTCCGGATGCACCGAGGACGCATCGAGCGGCTCGTCGCCGCCCCGGATGCGCAGGAAGCCGGCGGCCTGCTCGAAGGTCTTGGCGCCGAGGCGCGGCACCTCCATCAGCCCCTTGCGGCTGCGGAAGGCGCCCGACGCGTCGCGATGGGCGACGATCGCCTCGGCGAGCGACGGGCCGAGACCGGAGACGCGGGACAGAAGCGGCGCCGAAGCGGTGTTGAGATCGACGCCGACGGCGTTCACCGCGTCCTCGACCACGGCATCGAGCGCCCTGGCCAGATGCCCCTGGTCGACGTCATGCTGATACTGGCCGACGCCGATCGACTTCGGCTCGATCTTGACCAGCTCGGCCAGCGGGTCCTGAAGGCGGCGGGCGATGGAAACGGCGCCGCGCAGCGAAACGTCGAGGCCGGGAAACTCGCGGGCCGCCAGCTCGGACGCCGAATAGACCGAGGCGCCGGCCTCGCTCACCACCACCTTGGTGGGCTTCGGCGCGGGCAGGTCGGCTATCAGCGCGGCGGCGAGGCGATCGGTCTCGCGGCTGGCCGTGCCGTTGCCGATGGCGATCAATTCCACCTTGTGCTTGCGGACCAGCGCCGACAGGGTGGCGAGCGCGCCCGCCACGTCGTTCCTCGGCTGGAAGGGATAGACGGTGGCGGTGTCCAGGAGCTTGCCGGTGGCGTCGACCACTGCGACCTTGACGCCGGTGCGGATGCCGGGATCGAGGCCCATGGTGGAGCGGGCGCCGGCCGGCGCGGCCAGCAGCAAGTCCTTGAGATTGTCGGCGAAGACGCGGATCGCCTCGGTCTCGGCCTTTTCCCTCAGCGTGCCCATCAGGTCGAGGGAGAGCGAAAGCTGCAGCTTCACCCGCCAGGTCCAGCGGCAGACGTCGAACAGGAAGCCCTCGGCCGGCAGCCTCGCCGGAACGGCGATCGAGAAGGCCTCCGCCACCATGCGCTCGACCGGCTTGACCGGCGCCGGATCGTCGGCGTCGATTTCCAGCTCGAGGGCGAGCACCTCCTCGTTGCGGCCGCGCAGCATGGCGAGCGCCCGGTGGCTCGGCACCGTCGCCCAGCGTTCGCGGTGATCGAAATAGTCGGAGAATTTCTCGCCGGCGGTCTCCTTGCCGGCGATGACCGACGAGCGCAGCACGGCGCGGTCCGCGAGATAGGCGCGCAGGCGGCCGACCAGTTCCGGCGTTTCGGCGAAGCGCTCGGCCAGGATATCGCGGGCGCCGTCGAGCGCCGCCTTGATGTCGGGCACCGCCTCCGTGACATAGGCGGCGGCGGTCGCCGCCGGCTCCAGCGTCCGGTCGGCGAACAGCGCGTCGGCCAGCGGCCCGAGCCCTTTTTCCTTGGCGATCTCGCCCTTGGTCCGGCGCTTCGGCTTGAAGGGGGCGTAAAGGTCCTCGATTTCCGCCTTGGTGACCGCAGCGGCGATCTTTGCGGAGAGGTCGGGCGTCAGCTTGCCCTGCCCGTCGATGGCGGCCAGGACGGCGGCGCGGCGGGTCTCGAGCTCGCGGCGATAGGCGAGCCGCTCCTCGAGCTTGCGCAGTTGCGTGTCGTCGAGCCCGCCGGTGGCTTCCTTGCGGTAGCGGGCGACGAAGGGCACCGTCGCGCCCTCGTCGAGCAGACCGATGGCCGATGCCGCCTGGGCCGGCCGACAGCCGATCTCGCTGGCGATGGCCTCGACGATGCGGGCTTCGACGGCTGCGGAAAGGGTCATGTCACGGCTCCCTTGAAAGAAGGCCGCGACATTAGGCATGTCATCCGGGCGGCGCAACGGCGCCGGCCGGTCTTGTCAACAAGCTGTCCATTGCGGCCCGGCGGCGACCTTAGCCGGAGACCACCTTGAGCGAGGGCTTCTTGGCGGATTCCTTCTTGGCGGCGGGCTTTTTCACAGCCGGCGCCTTGGCTTCGGCCGGCTCCTTCTTGGCCGGTTCCTTCTTGGCCACCGCGGCACGCGGCTTGCGCGCCGCCTTGGGCTTGGCCTCCGCCTCGGCGCGGACGATCGCCTCGGCTTCCAGCCAGTGCTGATCGGCCCGGCCTTCGGGCTCTCCCTCGGCCTGCCAGAGTTCGCGCGCCTTGGCCCTGATCTTGGCTTCGATATCGGACATGTCGAAATCCTCTCTTGTTCGGAACCCGGCCATGAGATGCCGGATGCGGCATCCCTTCAGGGGCGTTCGGGACAATAAACTGGACCCTTCGACCCGACGGCTTCTCAGCCGAAACCGTAACGAGAATAATGTAGCGCAGCACCCGCCGTCTGAGAAGGCAACGACCGGCCGAAAACGGCACGCCGGCAAAGACTTTTGCCGACGGTCGCCGTGGGTGGAACGCTTTTCGCCGCAACGCGCCGAACCAGGCCTCGTAAAGGGACGGTTGCCGACGTCCGGCCGATGCCCCAAACTCGCCTGCCGCAACCGAGGAGGCGCGCATGACCCATCCTTTCCTTATCCCGGGCAAGGGGCTCCGGGAATTCTATACCCCGGAGCGCTGCTTCATCACCGAGCTTCTCAGCCATCCTTCGCGGGAGGTGTCGCTGGCGCGGGCCCGCGTTGCGCCCGGCGTCACAACTCAACTGCACGCCCTCGACGTCGAGGAGACCTACGTGATCGAAACGGGGAGCGGCGTGATGGAGGTCGGCGGCGATCGTTTCCGCGTCGGTCCCGGCGACGGCGTCCGCATTCCCACGGGAACGCCCCAGCGCATCGAGAACGACGGCGTCACCGATCTCGTTTTTCTCTGCCTCTGCCAGCCGCGCTTCCGCGCCGAGGGCTACGCCGATCTCGAAACCCAGGCCGACGGGCCGTCGCCGTGAGCCTTGACGACGAGAGGTCATGCCCCGCGTATGTAATGCAGATAGAACCCTCGATGGAGGATACGCATATAAGTAGTATATCGCGGGCCGCGAGACGCAACCTCCTTAAATATCGACGGTTTTCCTAATTCCTTTACGAACGGGTAAGATGTTTGGCGCGACAAAGGCCGGACGTCGGGTGCATCCGTTGCGCCGACCCGCACCATAAAGGAACCGGCATGTCCGCTCCCTCGACTCTTGCCCCTGACATGCGTCAACGCCTTGGTTTCCACGCCATCGACGACACCGTCGCCGCGACCCTCCGCGAGCACCGCTCCTACATCTCCGGCATCCTTGCAGAGGGCATCGAAGCCTTCTATCGGCACATCGCCGAATTCCCCGAGACCAAGCGCTTCTTCCGGTCGCCCGAGCACATGGCCCATGCCAAGGCAGCGCAGCTCAAGCATTGGGAACGGGTGCTGGACGGCCGCTTCGACGAGGCCTACTTCCAGTCGGTGTCGAAGATCGGCGAAACGCACTATCGGATCGGCCTGTCGCCCACCTGGTATATCGGCGGCTACGACTTCCTGCTCGCCACGCTCATCGGCCGCATCAACAAGGACTATTCCGGCGGCCTGTTCAAGGGCGGCCGGGAAGAGACGCGGCTCAAGCTGCTGCAGGCCCTCAGCAAGGCCGTCATGGTCGACATGGATTTTGCCATTTCGGTCTACATCGACGCTGAACGGGCGGCGCGCCACAGCCTGATCGACCGGGTCACCCAGGAGTTCGAATCGTCGGTCGGCGCCATCGCCGACAAGGTGCTGGCCTCGGCCAAGGACATGGCGGCCCTGACCAGCGATCTCGACCAGGCGACCGACAGCGCCGCCGAGCGCGCCAAGAGCGTGACGCGCGGCGCCGAGACGGCCTCGGCCAACGTTGCGACCGTCGCCGCCGCCACCGAGGAACTGACCGGCTCGATCGCCGAGATCACCAGGCAGGTCGAGGAATCGAGCCGCGTCGCCGCCGAGGCGGCCGCCGACGCCGTCCGCACCTCGACGCAGATCAAGGAACTTTCCGAGGCGGCCAAGAAGATCGGCGACGTCGTCGACCTCATCGACAACATCGCCTCGCAGACCAACCTCCTGGCGCTCAACGCCACCATCGAGGCGGCGCGGGCCGGCGAGGCGGGCAAGGGCTTTGCCGTGGTCGCCGCCGAGGTCAAGCAGCTCGCCGACCAGACCGCCAAGGCGACGTCGACCATCGCCGACCAGATCAACGGCATCCAGTCGTCGACCGAGCAGTCGGTGGCGGCGATCAATGCGATTTCCAGCGTTATTGCCCGCCTCAGCGAGATCTCCAACGTCATCGCCGCCTCGGTGGAAGAACAGGGCACGGCCACGCTCGACATCTCGCGCAACCTCAACCAGGCTTCGTCCAGCACCGCCGAGGTGACCGAACACATCGACGGCGTGTCGCAGGCCAACGCGGCGGCGGTTGACGCCAGCGAGCGGATGAAGAGCGGCGCCACCGAGCTCGACGAGACCTGCGCCTGCCTGCGCTCGGAGATCAAGGGCTTCCTCGCCAAGGTGCGCGGCGCCTGACGGCACGGCCCGGATGCGGCGGCAACGATGAATTGGGACGGTCGCCCGAAGGCGGCTGTCCCTGCTTTTTCATCTGCCGACCGGCCGGTGAGCATCACGTTCATCAGGGCGCCGCGAGCCCGTCTCAGCCATGCGTCTACCCGCCGGCGAACGCTTTGCGCCGCCGCCGCCCTTGCTTTTTCGGCAAAACGGTCCCATCCGTCAGGCAACACGCCTTCCACCGAGATGGACCAAGCCATGCCCGCCTATCGTTCCCGCACCTCCACCCACGGCCGCAACATGGCCGGCGCCCGCGGCCTGTGGCGCGCCACCGGCGTCAAGGAAAGCGATTTCGGCAAGCCGATCATCGCCGTGGTCAACTCCTTCACCCAGTTCGTGCCCGGTCACGTGCACCTCAAGGACCTCGGCCAACTGGTCGCCCGCGAGATCGAGGCGGCCGGCGGCCTTGCCAAGGAATTCAACACCATCGCCGTCGACGACGGCATCGCCATGGGCCACGACGGCATGCTGTATTCGCTGCCTTCGCGCGATCTCATCGCCGACAGCGTCGAGTACATGGTCAATGCCCATTGCGCCGACGCCATGGTCTGCATTTCCAACTGCGACAAGATCACGCCCGGCATGCTGCTGGCGGCGCTGCGCCTCAACGTCCCGGCGGTCTTCGTGTCCGGCGGGCCGATGGAAGCCGGCAAGGTGCTGCTCACGTCGGGCGTCACCAAGTCGGTCGACCTGATCGACGCCATGGTGGCGGCCGCCGACGACAAGGTGTCGGATGCCGACGTGCGCTCCTACGAGCGGTCGGCCTGTCCGACCTGCGGCTCCTGCTCGGGCATGTTCACCGCCAACTCGATGAACTGCCTCACCGAGGCGCTCGGCCTCAGCCTGCCCGGCAACGGCTCGGTGCTGGCGACGCACGCCGACCGCAAGGCGCTGTTCCAGAAGGCCGGCCGGCTGATCGTCGATCTCTGCAAGCGCTATTACGAAGGCAACGACGAGAGCGTGCTGCCGCGCTCGATCGCCTCCTTCGCCGCCTTCGAGAACGCCATGACGCTCGACATCTCCATGGGCGGCTCGACCAACACGGTGCTGCACCTGTTGGCCGCCGCCCAGGAGGCCGGCGTCGATTTCACCATGGCCGACATCGACCGCCTCAGCCGCCGCGTACCCTGCCTTTCCAAGGTGGCGCCGGCCGTCGCCAACATCCACATGGAGGACGTGCACCGGGCCGGCGGCATCTTCGGCCTGCTCGGCGAGCTGGATCGCGGCGGCCTTCTCAACACCGACCTGCCGACCGTCCACGCGCCGACGCTGAAGGCGGCGATCGGCGAGTGGGACGTCATGCAGTCCAATTCCGAAGCCGTCCGCACCTTCTTCGCGGCGGCGCCCGGCGGCGTGCCGTCGCTCGAGGCGTTCAGCCAGGACCGGCGATGGAACGAGCTCGACGTCGACCGCGAGAAAGGCGTCATCCGCTCGGTGGAGCACGCCTATTCCAAGGACGGCGGCCTCGCCGTGCTGTTCGGCAACATCGCGCAGGACGGCTGTATCGTGAAGACGGCCGGCGTCGACGAGTCGATCCTCGTCTTCGAGGGCGACGTGAAGATCTTCGAAAGCCAGGAAGCGGCGGTGAAGGGCATCCTCGGCGGCGACGTCAAGGCCGGCGACGTGGTGGTGATCCGCTACGAAGGCCCCAAGGGCGGCCCGGGCATGCAGGAAATGCTCTATCCGACGAGCTACCTGAAGTCGAAGGGCCTCGGCAAGGCCTGCGCGCTTCTGACCGACGGCCGCTTCTCGGGCGGCACTTCGGGCCTGTCCATCGGCCACGCGTCGCCGGAAGCCGCCGAGGGCGGCGCCATCGGCCTGGTCGAGGCGGGCGACCGTATCCGCATCGACATTCCGAAGCGCAGCATCGAACTCCTGGTCTCCGACGACGTCCTGGCCTCGCGCCGCGCCGCCATGGAGGCCAAGGGCAAGGCGGCCTGGAAGCCGGTCGCGCCGCGCTCGCGCAAGATATCGGCGGCGCTGCGCGCCTATGCCGCCATGGCGACGTCGGCGGCCAAGGGCGCCGTGCGCGACGTGAGCCAGATCGAGCGCTGACAAAGGAAGAGGGCGGCGGGCGGCCGCCCTCCCGATGGCCGCCAAACCGATCGATCGGCTCCGCATGCCTCGCATCGGCCGTTCGCCGGGCCGGCGGCGCACGGCGGCGGCGGATTGTGCGGCGCCCGATAACCGCCCGAATTTGCATATCAAATCAGTTGTGCAACAAGTCGCCGATTCCGCCTGTTTCGGACGGTTCTGTTGTTTCGATTCATCCAAAGCGCTTTTATTATTTCGCTATCCAAAATATGTTCGATGGAACAAGCAATTGCCCGACTGGCGCATCCTTATCGGGCGGCCCTTGACAAGTGTCATTAAAAGCGCTTTGAATAGCCAGGAAGCAAGATGCCGCGTCTCGTCCCATATCGCCCGAGGAGGGCCGGCGGGCCGGACCTTGCCGCGGCTTCGGCGGACACGCATCAACCGCGCCGGACCGCTCATCCCCGGGAGGACTTCCATGACCATTCGCGCCACCGTCTTCGGCGAGAACGTTCACGAGCAGACCAGCCAGGTCGTTCGTGACCTCTACCCCGATGGCATGCACAGCACCATCGCCGACGCCCTCAACGTCGATCCGTCCATCGAAGCGAGCTGGGTGACGCTGCAGATGGCCGAGCACGGTCTGACCGCCGAAAAGCTCGCCGCCACCGACGTGCTGGTCTGGTGGGGCCACGCCGCCCACGGCGAAGTCAAGGACGAGATCGTCGAGCGCGTCGCCAAGCGCGTCTGGGAAGGCATGGGCCTGCTCGTCCTCCACTCCGGGCATTTCTCGAAGATCTTCAAGCGGCTGATGGGTACGCCCTGCGCGCTCAAATGGCGCGAGGCCGGCGAGCGCGAGCGCCTCTGGGTGGTCAACCGCAATCATCCGATCGCCGCCGGCCTGCCGGAGAAGATCGAGCTCGACATGGAAGAGATGTACGGCGAGCCCTTCTCGGTTCCCGAGCCGGATGAAACCGTATTCATCTCCTGGTTCCAGGGCGGCGAGGTGTTCCGCTCCGGCCTCTGCTACAAGCGCGGCGCCGGCAAGATCTTCTATTTCCGCCCCGGTCATGAAGCCTACCCCACCTATCACGACGAGAACGTGCTGACCGTGCTGCGCAATGCCGTGAAATGGGCCTACAACCCGGCCCCCGCCTGGACGGCGATCACCGAGGCGCCCAACGTGCCGGTCGACAAGGCGCCGGAGCCGATCAAGGAACGCGGCCTCACCATCCACGCCAAGGGCGCTCCCGGCCTGCGCTGAGCGAGCCTTCAAGCGGCCGGCAGCCGTCTGCCGGCCGTCGTTCCTTCCGCCTTCCTGCCCACGGACCCTTCCCACATGCGCCTCATCATCGTCGGCACCGGCAGCATGGCCCGCCACCATGCCAAGCATTTCGCCCAGATTCGCGGTGTCAAAATCGTCGGCTGCGTCGACATCTTCCCGGAACTGGCCACCGCCTTCGCCAAGGAATTCAACATTCCCCACACGTTCGCCACGGTGGAGGACGCCATCGTCTGGGGCAAGTTCGACTCGGCGGCCAACGTCACCACCGATCTCGCCCACCATCCGACCACCATGGCGCTGCTCACCGCCGGCAAGCACGTGCTGTGCGAAAAGCCGCTGGCCACCAACTATGCCCACGCGCTGGAAATGACCGAGGCGGCCGAAAAGGCCGGCCTGGTCGGCATGGTGAACCTCAGCTATCGCAACGTTCCCGAGATCCACAAGATGCACCAGATGGTCACCTCGGGTGTCATCGGCGACGTCAAGCACGTGGAGGCAAGCTATCTGCAAAGCTGGCTGACCGGCACGCACTGGGGCGACTGGCGGACCGAGAGCCGCTGGCTGTGGCGCCTGTCGGAAAATCACGGCTCCAAGGGCGTCATCGGCGACGTCGGCATTCACATTCTCGACTTCGCCTCGTTCGGCGCCGGCACCGACGTGACGCGATTGTTCGGCCGCCTGAAGACCTTCCACAAGGCGCCCGACGACAAGATCGGCGAATACACGCTCGACGCCAACGACAGCTTCGCCGGCACGCTCGAGTTCGAGAACGGCGCCATCGGCGTCATCCATGCCTCGCGCTTCGCCACCGGCTACGCCAACACGCTGCGTGTCCGGGTATTCGGCGACAAGGGCGCCCTGGAAATCCAGAACGGCTCCGACGGCACCTGGCTGCGCGTCTGCAAGGGCGAAAAGGATATCAACAGCCAGACCTGGCGTCCCGTCACGGCCAAGCCGGTGCCGATGAACTACAAGCGGTTCGTCGATGCGGTGAAGGCCGGCGGCACCCTGGAGCCGAGCTTCCGCCGGGCCGCCGAACTGCAACGCATCCTCGATGCGTCCTTCGAGACGGAGAGGCTGAGGACCGAGCTGGCCGTCGCCGGCTGATACGGTTTCGTAGGCAAATCCGAGGCCGCCGGGCTGATCCGGCGGCCTTTTCGTTTCGCCGGGACAAGCCGGCTTATTAAATGGGATTCCCGGCGGTAGCGGGTTGTCCCGGAAAGTCCGGTCCGTCGCCGCGACAACAAAAAACCGGCGTCCCGAAGGCCGCCGGCTTTTGTTCGATCCGTTTGCCGCCGCCTTTACTCGGCAGCGGCGGCAGCCTGTACCGGCTGCGCGTTCTGGCTGACCTGGATGGCGGTCAGCGCGATGGTGTAGACGATGTCGTCGACCAGGGCGCCGCGCGACAGGTCGTTCACCGGCTTGCGGAGACCCTGCAGCATCGGACCGACCGACACGACGTTGGCCGAACGCTGCACCGCCTTGTAGGTGGTGTTGCCGGTGTTGAGGTCGGGGAAGACGAAGACGTTGGCGTGGCCGGCCACCGGCGAGCCCGGCGCCTTCTGCTTGCCGACGCTCTCGACCGAGGCGGCGTCGTACTGGATCGGGCCGTCGACCAGGAGGTCGGGGCGATTCTCCATCACCTTGAGCGTGGCGGCGCGCACCTTGTCGACGTCGCTGCCCGTACCGGAGGTGCCGGTCGAGTAGGAGATCATGGCGACGCGCGGGTCGATGCCGAAGGAACGGGCGCTGTCGGCCGACTGGCAGGCGATCTCGGCCAGTTCGTCCGCCGACGGGTCGGGGTTGATGGCGCAGTCGCCGTAGACCAGCACCTGGTCGGGCATCAGCATGAAGAACACGCTGGACACGATGGAGTTGCCGGGTGCGGTCTTGATGAGCTGCAACGCCGGGCGCACCGTCGAGGCCGTCGTGTGAACGGCGCCGGACACCAGGCCGTCGACGTCGCCCATGGCGAGCATCATGGTGGCGAGCACCACGTTGTCCTCGAGCTGCGCCTCCGCCTGCGGCGGGGTCAGACCCTTCGACTTCCTGAGCTCGACCATCGGCGCCACGTAGCTGGCGCGCACCTTGGACGGATCGAGGATTTCCAGCTCCGGCGGCAGTTCGATGCCGTGGGTGGTGGCGACGTCCTTGATCGCCTTGGGATCGCCGACCAGCACGCAGCGGGCGATGCGCTTCTGCGTGCAGATGACGGCGGCCTTGATGGTGCGCGGCTCGTCGCCCTCCGGCAGCACGATGCGGCGGTTGGCGGCGCGCGCCTCCTGGATCATGCGGTGGCGGAACATCGGCGGCGTCATCAGGCCGCCGTTGCCGCGTGCCGTCGCCGGGGCGAGCGGCGCGAGGTCGATGTGGTCGGCCACGTGCTCGAGCAGCTTTTCCATGCGCTCGGCGTCCTCGTGACGGACGCGGCGGTCCATCGAATTGAGGCGGACGGCGACGTCGTAGGTCTGCAACTCGGTGGTCAGCACCGGCAGGTCGCCGAAGCGCGGCGACAGGAACTCGGAGATGGACGGCGCCATCGGCTCGTCGCAGGTGAGCAGCAGACCGGCGATCGGCATGCCGGAAGACCTGGCCAGCGTCGTGGTGATGATGATGTCGGAGCGATCGCCGGGGGTGACCACCAGCGTGCCGGGCTTCAGCGCCTTCACCACCTTGTCGGGGCTGCGCGCGCCGATGACGATCTCGCCGACGCGCGCCTTCTTGATGTCGCCGGGCCTGAGGATGCCGAAGCCGAGGTCGGAGGCGACGTCGATCAGGCGCGGCGCATTGAGCGCCGGCTCGTCGGAGGTGACGGCGAGCACCGGCACGCCGATATTGGCCGCCTCGAGCGCCTTGGAGAACTCCTCCGCCTTGACGTCGCCGCCGCGGGCGCGGCCGACGATCAGGCCGGCAAACGGACGGCCCTCGGCGAGGAAGCGGTGCTGGGCGTCGGCGAGATCGCCGACGATCGACTTGACGGTGGCGTCGAGACCGGGAACCACCGGGATGATCTCGGCCGACAGCGACCGGCCCATGGCGATGTCGAGGTCGATGGTCAGCGGATGGGTGGTCGACGGCAGAAGACCTTCGACCACCACGATGGAGCGGTTGCCGCGCGCCTCCTCGACCAGTTCGACGATCTCCTCGAGCAGCGTGAAGAGATTGCCGGTGCGGATCATCTCCTCGGCGCGCTCGGCGGGGATCGGGTCGGGCGTGTTGAGGCCGAGCAGCGTGCGGGCGAAATGCACCGAGCGGTCGAGCCCGTCGGGATAGGCCTCGGGATCGGCCACCGGCTTGGCAAAGCCGACGTCGTAGCCTTCGCGCTGGAAGGCGCGGACGAGGCCGAGCGCCACCGAGGAAATGCCCTGCTGGCTGGAGGTGGGCGCCAGGAAGAACGTGCGGTAGGAGGGTTTCGGAGTCATGGCCTTCGTCCCTTTCGCATCAGGCGTTGGCAGGCAGGAGACCGGCGAGGCGGGCCGTGTCCTCGGCGATCACGCGCTCTTCGTCGGTCGGCACGACGATGGCCACCGGCTTTCTCGACCGAGAGACGATACCACTCTTGCCACCGAAGATGGTGGCATTGGCTTCCTCGTCGAGGTCGAGCCCGAGAGCCGACAGGCGCTTCAGCGTCTTGGCCCGGATATAGGCGGAATTCTCACCGATGCCGCCGGTGAAGGCAACGGCATCGAGGCGCGGCAGGGCGGCGGTCAGGGCGCCGATGTAGCGGCAGAGGCGGAAGACGAAGACGTCGAGCGTCTCCTCGGCCTGATGGTTGCCGGCCTGGGCCGCCTCGGTCAGCGTGCGGCAGTCGTTGGAGAGTTCCGACAGGCCGAGCAGGCCGCTCTCGCGGTTGGCCATCTTCTCGAGGCCGTCGACGTCGAGGCCGGTCTTCTTGGCGATGTAGGCGAGCGCGCCGTAGTCGACGTCGCCGGTGCGGGTGCCCATGACCAGGCCCTCGAGCGGGGTGAGGCCCATCGAGGTATCGACGCACTTGCCGTTCAGCACGGCGGTGGCCGACGAGCCGTTGCCGAGGTGGCAGACGACGACGCCGCTGTCGTTGGGATCGAGGCCGAGCAGACGGATGGTTTCGCCGGACACATAGCGGTGCGAGGTGCCGTGGGCGCCGTAGCGGCGGACGCCGAGGTCGCGGTAGTACTTGCGCGGCAGGGCGTAGAGGAAAGCCTCCGGCTTCATGGTCTGGTGGAAGGCGGTATCGAACACCGCCACCTGCGTCAATTTCGGGAAGGCGTGGACGGCGGCGCGCATGCCGATCGCGTGCGCCGGATTATGCAGCGGCGCGAAAGGACAGGTGCCGATTTCCTCGATCATCGCATCGTCGGTGACGATGCAGCTCTCGGTGAAACGCTCGCCACCGTTGACGACCCGGTGGCCGACCGCCGCGACGCGCTCGAACCAGCCGCGCTCCTTGAGGAAGGCCATCAGCGCGTCGACGGCGCCCTGGTGGTTGGTGGGGACCAGCGCGGTCTTGTTCTTGGTGCCGTCGACGTCGATGCGGATCGAGGCATCGCTCTGGCCAAGGCGCTCGGCAAGGCCCGAGGCCAGCGGCTGGCGTTCGCCGAGCGGGTAGATGGCGAACTTCAGCGACGAGGAGCCGCTGTTGATGACCAGGATCAGGGGGGAAGATGTCGACATCGGCGATACTCTATCGATTCTCGTTGGATTGACCGAGGATACGGCGAGCGGCGGCGCCCCCGTCATACCAAATCTCGTGGATTTGCGGCGAATATCCGAGATCGGGTAGATTTGGTATGCGGCCCACCCCGTACCAAAATCAGGGTTGTGAAAACGAAGGAAACATCGCCGATCCTAACGCGATCCAATTTATATTTTCTTTTCATGACTTTAACAAAAACTGTCGCCCGCATTCACGGAATGGCTCGGGCAAGAGCAATGCGCAAGACGCAGACGAGCCGCCCGGCAGCGGCATAAGTACGCGCCGCCGAACAGCTTTTTTAATATCGACTGCTTGCCGGCTGCCGTTCAGGCGCGGCCGAAGCGATCCTTCAGATAGCGATAGAGGGCGCGGATCGCCTGCGCCTCGCCACCCTCCGGCCGGCCGGGCCGGGCCGCCGGCACCCAGGCGAAGATGTCGGCGTGCACCCAGGTCTTCGCCTGCTCGACGAAGCGGCCGAGGAACAGGGCGGCGGTGATCGAGCCGGCAAAGCCGCCGGGCGCCACGTTGTTGAGGTCGGCGATCTTCGACTTCAGCCCGTCCTCGTAGGGCGCCCACAGGGGCAAGCGCCAGAGCGGGTCGCCGGCGGCGAGGCCGGCCGCCGCGAGGTCGGCCGCGAAGGCGTCGTCGCGCGTATAGAAGGGGGGAATGTCCGGCCCCAGCGCGACGCGGGCGGCGCCGGTGAGCGTGGCGAGGTCGACCAGCAGGTCCGGCGCCTCGTCGTCGGCGAACGCCAGCGCGTCGGCGAGGATCAGGCGCCCCTCGGCGTCGGTGTCGCCGATCTGGACGGTGAGGCCCTTGCGCGACGGGAAAACGTCGCCCGGCCGGAAGCTGGCGCCGGAGATGGCGTTCTCGACGATGGGAAGCACGACGCGCAGGCGCAGGTCGAGGCCGGCCTCCATGATCAGGCGGGCGAGACCGAGCACGTTGGCGGCGCCGCCCATGTCCTTCTTCATCAGCAGCATGTAGCTGCCGCCCTTGATATCGAGGCCGCCGGTGTCGAAGACGACGCCCTTGCCGACCAGCGACACCTTCGGCGCGTCGGCCCGGCCCCAGGTGAAGGTGATGAGGCGCGCCTGCCGGCTGGAGCCGCGCCCCACCGCCTCGATCAGCGGAAACTCGCGGGCCAGCAGGTCGTCGCCGAGATATTCCTCGAACACCGCGCCATGCGCCGTCGCCAGCTCGCGCGCGGCGGCGGCGAGCTCGGCCGGCCCGAGATCGTTGGCCGGCGTATTGACGAGGTCGCGCACCATGAAGACGGCGGCGGCCACCCGTTCGGCCTCGGCGCCCTCCTCGCCGTCGGGCAGGACAAGACGGGGCGCGTCGGTCTTCGGCTTCAAATAACGCTCGAAGCGGTAGGCGCCGAGCGCGAAGCCGAGCGCCGCCTCGCCCGGGCCGCCCGGCCAGCCTTCGAGACGGTAGGTACCGGCGGGCAGCCCCGTCGCGAGCTTGCCGGCGAGAAGCGGCGGCCGCGCCTTCTCCTCGCGACCGAGGCCGAACAGCACGGCCGTTACCTCGCCCCCGGCATTCGGCAGCAGCAGGATCGTTCCCTCATCGGCGGAGAAGGCGTTGGCTTTCGCCCAGGCGGCGGCGCCGAGCTCGGCGAGCTTGGCCTCGAGGCCCTCGGCGGTCACGGCATGGACGGGAACGGCGGCTTCATCGGCGGCGGCGAAAACGGACAGCAAGACGGCAAACTCCAGTTGGCATTTCCCCGAGTGTAGAGAGACGGGCGGAGGGCGGCAAGGCGAGGATAGCGGACCGGCGGCGCCGGGTTAACCGGCCGTTAGGGTTAACAGATTACCAAGGAGGACGTCCGAGGCGGCCGCGCCGCCCTGTCATCGCGGTGGGATTGATGCTGCTTTCCGTTCGACGTCCTGCGCTTCTCGCCCTGCTGCTGCCGCTCGCACTCGCCGCCGCCGGGTGCGCCAACAACCGGCCGGTGATCACCACCCGCGGCGACGTCTCGGTGACGGGCTCGGTCGACCGGATGACCGACGCGCAGATCGCCGCCGCCGCGTCGGCCTGGGGCCAGCGCTACGACGCCGATCCCAAGAGCCGAACCAATATCCTGAACTACGCCGCCGCCCTACGGCTCGGCGGCCGCACCGACCAGGCCGTGGCCGTGCTCGAAAAGGGCATGGTCGCCTCCCAGAACGATCCGGAAATGAGCGCCGCCTACGGCAAGGCGCTGGCGGCCAACGGCAATTTCGACCAGGCGCTCAGGGTCATCCGCCAGACCCAGCAGCCGGACCGGCCCGACTGGAAGCTCTATTCGGCCGAAGGCGCCATTCTCGACCAGCAGGGCAATCCGGCCGAGGCGCGCGCCACCTACCAGAAGGCGCTGCAGATCGCCCCCCGCGAGGCGTCGATCTACAACAATCTGGCGCTGTCCTATCTCTTGGCCGGCGACGTCGCCAATGCCGAGAAGACGCTCAGGCAGGCGGCGGCGCTTCCGGGCGCCACCAGCCGCATTCGCCAGAACCTGGCGCTGGTGCTCGGCTTGCAGGGCAAGTTCAAGGAAGCCGACGCCATCGCCCGGCAGGAACTCGACCCGGCGCAGGCGGAGGCCAACGTCGCCTATCTCAAGTCGATGCTGAGCCAGGCCAACACCTGGAAGGAAGCCCGCGCGCAGGGCTGACCGCTTCTACTCCGGCGGCCGTCCGGCACGACTTTCAAAACGCTCTGTCATTCCCCGCGCGGCGGCGCGTAGGCGGCCGGATCGACGGTTTCCGGCCGGCCCGGCAGGTCGAGCCGGGCAAGCCGCGGTGGCGTGTCGGCGATCACCCTGCCGTTGCGGACCACGGCGAGGCGCGTCGGCTTCAGGCGGATCGCCTCCACCGTGTCGCGGGCCTGCAACAGCACGAAGTTCGCCGCCCTGCCCACTTCCAGGCCGTAATCCTCGAGGCCGATCGCCTTTGCCGCCCGGTCGGTAACGCAATGGAAGGCGGTATCGATCGCATCGAGCGCCGTCATCTGGCCGACGTGGACGGCCATCGACGCCACTTCCAGCATGTCGGCCGAACCCATGGAATACCAGGGGTCCATCACGCAGTCGTGGCCGAAGGCGACGTTGACGCCGGCCTTCAGGAGCTCGGGCACCCGCGTCATGCCGCGCCGCTTGGGATAGCTGTCGTGACGGCCTTGCAGCGTGATGTTGATCAGCGGATTGGCGACGGCATGGACGCCGGCCTCCCGCATCAGCGGCATCAGCTTGGAGACGTAATAGTTGTCCATGGAATGCATGGAGGTGAGATGGCTGCCCACCACCCTGCCCTGCAATCCGGTGCGGATCGTCTCGGCGGCCAGCGTCTCGATGTGGCGGGACAGCGGGTCGTCGCTCTCGTCGCAGTGGAGATCGACCATCAGGCCGCGCTCGGCGGCGATCTCGCAGAGGCGGCGCACCGAGGCGGCGCCGTCGGCCATGGTGCGCTCGAAATGCGGAATGCCGCCGACCACGTCGACGCCCATGTCGAGCGCCCTGAGAAGGTTGCGCTCGGCGGTCGGCGACCGGTAGAAGCCGTCCTGCGGGAAGGCGACGAGCTGCAGGTCGATATAGGGGGCGACGCGCTTCCTCACCTCCAACAGCGCCTCGACGGCCAGCAGGCGGTCGTCGCAGACGTCGACGTGGCTGCGGATGGCGAGAAGGCCCTGGCTGACCGCGAGATCGCAATAGCGGAGCGCCCGCTCGACCACCGCCTTCTGGGTGAGAAGCGGCTTCAGCTCGCCCCAGAGGGCGATGCCCTCCAGCAGCGTGCCCGAGCGGTTCATGCGCGGCAGGCCGAGCGACAGCGTCGCGTCCATGTGGAAGTGGGGATCGACGAAGGGCGGCGTCACCAGCCGCCCCGTCGCGTCGATGGCAGTGCGGGCGGGTCCGCCGATCGCCGGCCGGATGTCGACGATGCGGCCCGCGTTGACGGCGATGTCGACGCCGGTGCGGCCGTCGGCGAGATTGGCGTTCTCAATGAGCAGGTCGAGCATGGCGAGCCTCGGTTGGGCGGAGTTCAGGCGGGCGTCCGGACCGTCGGGGCCGCGTCGGTGTGATCCTTGAGGTAGGTCCACAGCCGTTCGACGCGGGCGCGCACCTTGTCCATGTTGCGGAAGATGCGGATGCGCATGTCGATCACCGCCTCGGGATCGACGACCACGAGCTTGCCGGCCTCGATCTCGGCGCGGATGGTGTTGCCGGGCAGCCAGGCCACGCCGCGGCCGGTGATCGCCATGGTCTTGATCGCCTCGGCCATCGGGTTCTCGTAGATCTTGGCGAGATTGAGCGCCTCGCCGCGCTCGGCTAGCAGCACGGAGACCAACCGGCCGAGGAAGGTCTCCGGCGCGTAGGCGAGATAGGGAACGGGCTTTTCCGAGCCGCCCGGCAGCGGGAACAGCGGCGCGCCGGCCTCGTCGGGCGCCGATACCGGCATCACCCGGTCGCCGCCGAGATCGAGCGAGGGAAAGCGCTCGGGGTCGAGCAGCACCGGCACGCGCGGATGCTCGTAGGTGAGCAGGAAGTCGCAGTCGCCTTCCGCGAACATGCGGATGCTGTCATGGAAGTTCTCGGTGATCAGCCGGGCGTGGATCGGCCCGAAGCCGGACTCCACGTCCTTCAGCCACCAGGGAAAGAAGGAGATCGACAGCGAATGCAGCGTCGAGAAGGTCAGGATGCCCTGGCCCTGCGCCCGGCCGGAGCGCAGCTCGGCGCGCTCCAGCAGGATCAGGCGCAACACCTCCTCGGCGGTCTCGCGGAAGCGGCGGCCTTCGGCCGTCAACGTCGTCGGGTAGGTGGAGCGGTCGACCAGCGGCACGCCGAGCCATTGTTCGAGCTGCTGGATCCGGCGGCTGAAGGCGGACTGGGTGACGCGGCGTTCGACGGCCGAGCGCGAGAAGCTGCGCGTGTTGGCGAGGCTCACGAAATCCTCGAGCCACTTGATTTCCACAGATCGGCACTCCCGTTCGAGGCCGCACGGCCTCTTGCGCACAACGACGCGCCCGGAAAAGGGTCACGCCCGTTATGTACGCAGACGGAAGGCAAAGTCGAGGCCCGTCAGCATATTATCAGCGGTCGGCCTCAGCCCTGCCGGGCGAGGAAACTTTCGATCGCCTCGACGACGAGCGCGTGGTCCTCGTTCTGCGGCAGCCCCGACACGGTGACGGTGCCGACGAGGCCGGTACCGATCACCCGGATCGGGAAGGCGCCGCCGTGGGCGGCGTATGCAAGCGGGTCGACCAGCATCGCCTCGTGGAACGGCACGTCCTTCAGCGCCGCCCGCCGGCCCATGTAATAGGAGGAATGGCCGAAGCGCATGACGACGGCGTTCTTGCGGATCACCCATTCGTCGTTGTCGGCGGCGGTGCCGGGGAGCGCGGCGTGGAAGAGCTGCTGGCCGGCGCGCCTCACGTCGACGGTGATCGGCAGGCCACGGGCGCGGCCGAGCTCCATCAGGTGGAGGCCGAGGCCAATGGCGGTGTCGTTGTCGAAGGCCGGGAACTGCAGGCGCTCCTCCTGCGCCAGCAGGTCGTCGAGAAATTCCTGGGAGATGAAAGTCATGGTCGCGTCCCTGCGAATTTTCCGGTGATGAGGCCGACCAGCGGCGGCAGATGCCTATAATAGACGGCAGCGAGCGCCGCGACATAGGAAAGGCCGCCGATCAACACGGCGCCCACAAGACCAAGGGCGGTATGTGGCCAGTCCACCACGTGGACGGCAAGGCCCATGACGAGGGTGGCGGCGGCGATCCGGGCGGTGTCGGCAACCGGGAACCGGAAGCCGCAGAGCCGGATCGCGACGACGGCTGAGAGCGCCAGCGTCAGGCTGGACGCGATAAGCGCGCCGACGACCACGCCCACCAGATAGTCCATGTAGAAGCCGATGGTGGCGAGACCGGTGGTGGCGGCGATTTCAAACAGGCCGATGAGGACGAGCAGGCCGTAGCGGCGGTCCAGCGTCAGCATCTGGCCGGTGGCATGGGCATGATAGGCGCGGACCATGCCGCCGAAAGCGGCGAGGCCGAGGATGGAGCGCGTCACGTCGCGGTAGGTTTCGGCGACCGCAATGTCGACGAGAATGTCCGTGACCAGCCAGAGGCCGACCACCGACGGCAGCAACACGGCGGTCAGCAGGGCGGCATTGGTCTTGAGCTGGTCGAGCGCCGCCTCGCGGTCGCCGGCGTTGATCAGCCGGGCGGCGATCGGGAAGGCGGCGACGGCCACCAGCATCGAGGCGACGGAGGCCGAGCGGCGGCCGAGACCCCAGCCGACGGCCATCAGGCCGAAGGCGGCCGAGCCGCCGATATGGTCGACGACGTAGCGAATGCCGTTCTCGCCGAACCAGCCGATGCCGTTGATGGCCAGCATCGGCCCGCCGTTCAGGATGGCGTCCTTCAGGATGACGAGGTCGAGGCGGGCCGTCCTGAGGCTGGCGCCGATCATCGGCAGGGCGAGGGCGGTGCCGAGCGCCTGCATCGCCGCGTAGGCGAGCAGCAGTTCGCCGGCCGAGGCGCCGAAGGCGCCCGTCGCGAGCAGGCCGGCGACGAGGCCGCCCACCGGTCCCGAGGTCAGGAGCAGCGTATAGGCGAGGATCTTGTCCTGGGCCCGCGCCCGCTCGCCGAAATGGTTATTGAGGCCGCGCGTCACGTAATAGGCGGAGATGATCAGGAAGACGGTCAGCGGATCGCCGCGCCCGTCGAAGAAATGCATGGACAGGCCGGCGGCGGCGAGCTCGGGCAGCGTCAGCAGCACGATCAGCGTCGTCTCGGTCTCGAGGTAACGGCGGCGGCCGTTGGCATCCTCGGCGGGCGGCAGGAAACGCAGCGTGTAGAAGGAGAACCAGGACCGGCTCACCATATAGGCGAGCTCCTGCGTCGAGGTGACCAGGACGAAGGTGGACATCTCCGTCGGCGACAGCCACCAGGTCCAGATCATCATCGACAGGAACTGCGCCACCGGCGACAGGAACTGCGCCGGCAGGTAGAGGATGGTCTGGCGGATCAGCATGGCGGCGCCCCTCCGGGGGACTGGCGACGACAGGCGAAGGCCGTGATGAGGAGGGTTGTCAGAAGCGCGAGCTCCAGCGATTTGGTGGAGAAGGACGAGATGGCCGTCGAGATCACGAAATAGATGCCGAGCGGCATGAGGACGGATGGGCCGAAGCGGCGAACCAGCTCGCCGAAGAAGGCGGCAAGTCCCAGCAGAAAGAACAGCGTGACGAAGCCGCCGTAATAGGCAACGAAGCCGATGTAGGCGCTCTCGATGGCGTAGGGCGTGCCTATTCTCGGCAGCATTGCCTTGACGGCGGCGACATCCGGACCAAACACCACCTCCGGCCAGGACATGTCGCGGAAGATCGAGAGCATGGCGACGCGCGCCATGGCGCTGCCGTCGTCGTCCACGAAACGATGGAGGATGCGATCGATCATACCGCCGTCGACGACGAGGATGACGCCGATCACCAGAAGGGTGGTCGCCAGGATGGCAGCCGCCGCCGTTGCCAGCGAAAAGCGCCATCCGAGCAGCAGGCGGGCGCCGGCGCCGGCGGCTATGACGAACAGCGCGGCGGCCGACAGGACCATGGCGGTTCGCCCGCCGAAGAAAGACAGCGCGCCGAAGTGAAACGCCACGAGAAGGAGGCGCGGTCCCCGGCGGAAAGGTCCGGCGCCGAGGGCCAGCGACACCAGGCAGACCGCCGTGGTCATGGCGTTCATCAGCGGATGGCCAAGCAGCGCCGTCGCCCGCCATTCCCAGGACAGCAGTTCCCCGTTGACGTAAAGGGGCGTCAGCCGGAAACCGCCCAGCACCTCCGCGTAGCCGAGCAGGCTGTTGACGGCGAGGATCCCTTGCACGAGGAGCGCCAGGCTCCGCATCTCGCCGGCTCCGAGGCGGACAAGCGAGGCGAACAGGCAGGCGGTCAGCACGAAATTGTCGATCACCTGCGAAATAGGCGTCTTCTGCACGAAGATCACCTGGAACGCCAGGAGACCGATCGCCAGGAAAAAGACGATCAGGCCCGGACTCTCGCGCCAGCCGCGGACCAGGAAGGCGGCGACCCCGCCGTCCACGACGATCCAGGCCATCAGCGCCGGCACCGACAGGTAGCTCGCCGGATGGATCTTGACGAGCGGGCTGCCGCCGGCCGCGTCATAGGGGATGCCGATCAGATTAAGCATCTGGCCCGACAGCAGAAAGAGCGCCAGGACGGACAGGAACGTCAGGCCGACGGCAAACGGCCGGACGTCGATGACAACGCCGGCACCAGCGGAGCTGTAGGAAACGGGAAGCTGAAACGCCCGTACGGCCATGCCGGTGTCGACCCCTGACGAACCCTGTGAAAACCAGGGGGATCGTCGTGGCCGCATGGTTAACCGGCGGTCTTCGCCGTACGGCTGGCGTCTCTATTTCGACCGACAGCGTTCACGTTTCCTTAAGCGCGCCGACTTATGGTTAACAACGTGCAAACATGGGCGGAAAGCAAGTTGAACAACCGCTTTACATACGACGAGAAGGATGCCGGCAGGCCGGCGGCCGAGGAAACGCGCCGCCCGGGCGAGGTCGACATCGGCGTGCTTCTGTCCATCCTGTTCCGGCAGTGGTTGCTGATTTTGGCCATCACGTTGCTGTTTGTCGGCGTCGGGCTTGCCTATGCGACGCTCGCCCCCCGGGTCTGGCAATCGACGGCGCGCGTGTTGCTCGACCCCCGCGACAAGCAGGTGGCCGGTCCCGATCTGTCGCAGCCGATCCAGGGCATCGATGCCGTGTGGATCGACACCCAGGCCAATATCGTCACCTCCGCCGCCATCCTGTCGACGGTCATCGACACGCTCGACCTCGAGCATGACCCGGAATTCGGCGGCACCAGCGACGAGACGCTCAGGGCGCTCGTCAAGGCCATCAAGGTGGCGCGGGCCGACCAGACCTATGTGCTCGATATCTCGGTGCTGAGCGACTCGGCCAGCAAATCGGCGCGTATCGCGCAGGAACTCGCCGAGGCCTTCGTCGCCAACCAGGTCGAGGTGAAGGCGGCCGCGGTCCGCGAGGCGAGCAACCTCATCAACCGTCAGCTCGACGACCTCCGCTCCAAGGCCCGCGCCGCCCAGGAGAAGCTCGAGACCTATCGGCGCGACCACGGCATCCTCACCGCCAACGGCCGTTCGGTGGACGAGGACACGCTGCGCCAGCTCAACGACGCCTATGTGGCCGCCCGCCTGCGCACGCAGGATGCCAAGGCCCGCCGCGACAAGATCGCCGCCGCCCGCGCCAGCGGTTCGGACGCCGCGCTCGGCGGCATCGACTCCACCGTTCTGAGCCGCCTCAAGATAGAACGGGCGCTGGCCGCCCGCACGGTCGGCGAGCTCGCCCAGGACCTCGGTCCCAGCCATCCCCGCATGGTGGCGGCGCGCGGCGACCTTTCCCGCGCCGACGCCCAGATCGAGGCCGAGCTCAAGACGCTGTCGGCGAGCACCGATGCCGAATACCAGGTGGCGGCGGCCGCCGAGGCGTCGGCACGCAAGGCGCTCGACGACGCCAGCGCGGTGGTCACCGACACCAGCGAGCGGACCATCGAGCTGCGCGAGCTCGAGAACGAGGCCTCGCTGCGCGCCGACATGTACAAGAACTACGTGGCGCGCACCGAGGAAATCACCCTGCAGGCCAACACGCAGGTATCCGACGCGCGCGTCATCGCCCCGGCCAATGTGCCGCTTTCGCCCTACGCTCCGCGCCGAACCATCATTCTGGCGCTTGCCGGCATCGCCGGCCTCGGCCTCGCGCTGACCATCGCCGTCTATCGCGGCCGCCGCTATCTGCCGGAATACCGGTGGATCGAAGAGGCGGCCGTCGCCAAGTCCGTCGGCGAAACCAGGCCGGCCGTCGCGGCGGGCACCCTGCAGGAGGCAGTCCTCGACTTCGCAGAAGTGGCGGCCGAGGCGGATGATCCCGATGAGGCGCCGTCGCCGATCGTGGCCGAAGACGAGGCGGACCGGGCCGAAACCGCTCTCTCCGACGACGCTCCGGCAGCCCCGCCGGTTCTCGCCGAGCTGTCCGTTGCCACGCGGGTCGTCGCCCACGACCGGCGGGGGCGGCCGGCCATTCGGACCGCGCGCACCATTCTCACCAGCGCGATCGCCGATGGCGAGGGAGTACCGCTGCCAACCGCCGCCAAGACGTTCGAGGACCTTGCCCGCAACGTCACAACGGCGGCCGGGGCATCGCGAAAGATCCTGGTGCTCGGCGCCAACGACGGACCGGCGGCCGCGACGGTCGCCTTCGGCCTCGCGCACGTCCCGACCGAGGACGGCGTTCTGCTGGTCGACGCCTCCTGGGACGATCTGCCGCTCTATCGCGCCTACGTCGACGAGACGATGCCCGGCGTGATCGACGTCATCGCCGGCACGGCCGATGCGGCCAGCGTCGCCATCTGCGAGGGAGGCCCCGACGTCACGCTGATCGGCGTCGGCGGGCCGGACGCGGCGGCCGATATCGCCGCCAACGTCGGCCGCATCGCCGACTTTGTCGACAAGCTCTCCCACGATTTCGGCCGCGTCGTCCTGCATTGCGGGCATCGCCATTCGCCGGAGCTGCTGAAGGCTCTCCTCGCCAGGGTCGACGCGGTGCTGATCGTCGCCGACGCCGTCGTCGAGGACGACGACGAGGCGGCGGAGATGGTGCGCGACCTCCTGGGCGCCCTGCCGGCCTTCACGGGCCTGGTGCTGGTGACGGAGCGCCCCGAACAACTCGCCGTCGCCGAGCGAGCCTGAAGGGCGCCACCCGACGGGGTGTGCCGGCCACGCCGGCCGGCGACGCCCCATCCGTCCAGCGCCTGGCGTGGACGGCCGGGGCAATCGCTTGCTTCCGTCGAAAACAAATCGGCATTTCGTTACAATTTGAAGGATCGGATAAATCCGGACTGAACGGCGATCGACCTAAGCTGGCAGCGAGCGGGAAGAGCCGTGTTTGCAGCACGGCCCTCCCCGGACGTTGCAATTCGCTGGGAGGCGGGGATGGGATCTTCATGGTCCGTCGCGCGTCTCCGGCGTCGGGATGGCGCTTGACGCGCCGGAGAGTCGCCAATGTCAGGTCTGTTCCATGATCGCCCGGTCACGGCCCCCGCCGCCGATCCCACCGAGGCCAATCACGCTCCCGAACCGATCGCGGTGATCGATGCGGCGCGTGTCAATATCGGCAAGCAGGCGGACCTCGTCCACCTCGTCACCTTCGACGCGCTGACCGGCCGCGGCGGCACGGTTTTCACGCTGAACCTCGATCATCTCGTCAAGCTGGAGCACGATCCGGCCTTCCGTGCCGCCTATGACCAGGCGACCTACGTGTCGGCCGACGGCGCGCCGGTGGTGGCCATGGCGCGGCGTCAGGGCGCCAATCTGGTGCGCGTCACCGGCGCCGACCTGGTGCGGCCGCTCTGCGAGGCGGCGGCGCTGGCCCGGATTCCCGTCCACTTCTTCGGCACCACCCCCGAAATTCTCGCCACGACCGAGACCGTGCTGCGCTGCGAATATCCGCGCCTGATCGTCGCCAGCCTCGAGAGCCCGCCCTTCGGCTTCAGCCCCTTCGGCATCGACGCCCGGGCCGCGGCCGAGCGCATCGCGTCGAGCGGCGCTCGCATCTGCTTCATCGCGCTCGGCGCGCCCAAGCAGGAAATCTTCGCCGAATTCGCCAGGCGCTGGGCGCCCGGCGTCACCTTCGTATGCATCGGCGCGGCGCTCGATTTCATCGGCGGTGGCCAGAGCCGGGCGCCGCAGGCGTTCCAGGCCGCCGGCCTCGAATGGCTGTGGCGGCTCATCCACGATCCGCGCCGCCTCACCAAGCGCTACGCGCTGTCGGCCCTCTATCTCGTTCGCTACAATGTCCGCGAACTGGCGGGCCGGCTGTCGCGGCGGCGCTTCTTCCCGGCCTCCGACGATACCACCCGCCAGGAGTGAACAGACGATGGTCCATCGCATCACCCTCTTTCACTCGATCGATCCGCGCGGCGGCAAGGTGGGCGGCATCGAAACGCACGTGCGGCTGATGCTGTCGCGCCACCCCGACAGCGTGTCCATGCTGCTGGTCGGCATCGACGAGCGCGGCGACCTCGAGATCGGCAAGCCGGTGGAGATCGAGTACGACGGTCGGTCCATCGACTTCCTGCCGGTGGTTCACATTCCCGGCGACAGCCTGCATGCGGCGGCCAGGAAGATCACCCAGTCGGTGACGCTGCGCTTCACCCTCGGCATCATGCGCCATCTTCTCACCATCCGCCGCCTCGCCGCCGGGGATACCGCCTCGACCGAGATCGAGCGCTTCGAGCAGGCGATCCCGGCCCGCCTGATCGGCCATCCGGTGGTGCAGCTCGTGCATAACGAGGGCACCAGGGGCGACAAGATGGACAGTCTTCTCGGCCGCCACTGGTGGCTTCATCGCCTCAGCGAGAAAATCGCCCTCGCCCTGGCCAGCCGCGTCGTGGGCGTCAATCCCAGCATCATCGCCCGCTACGAGCGGGAGATGCCGCTGATCGCCCGCAAATCCGAGTTCATGACCGTTTCGGTGGATACCGAGCGGTTCCCGGCGGCGCCTTTTCCAACAACCGACGTGTTTCGCGTCGTATTCGCCGGCCGGCTCGATGCCTTCAAGGATCCGCCGCTGATGTTCGAGACGCTGCGGCGCCTTCACGCCAGGCTCGGCGGCAAATTGGAATTCCATTATGTCGGCACGTCCGATCCGCACCGCGACAAGGAGTTCGCGGCCATCGAGCCGTTCACCGTCCGCCACGGTTTCCAGACCGGAGAGGGCGTGTCGGCGATCATGCGCGACTGCCATGCCGGCATCCTCACCTCCTATTTCGAGGGCATGCCCTGCTATCTCCTGGAGGCGCTTTCGAGCGGCCGGCCGGTGGGCGCCATCCGGCTGCCGCAATATGATCCGCTGATCGAGGCCGGCGTATCCGGCTTCCTTGTCGAGCGGCCGGAAGACCGCGAGGCGGCCGCCGAGGCGATGGCCGACGGTTTCGCGCGGCTTGCCGCCGACATCGCCGCCGGCCGGCTCGACCCCGGAGCGATCCGCGCCAAGGTGACGCCCTATTCGGTGGCGGTGCAGATGCCGAAGCTGTTCGAACGGCACATCGCGCTCGGCCGTGTCCGCTCCCCGGCCCGTCAGCCGGGCGCCGCCAGCCCGGCGAACAGCCGCTCCCACTGACCGATGCCGGCCTCGGCCGAGAATTCCTGCGCCCGGGCGACGCCGGGCGCCGGATCGGGCGGCGTCGCCAGCGCCCGATCGAGCGCCGCCGCCAGCGCGGCGGCGTCGCCGACCGGCACCAGCTCGCCGTAGGGTCCGGCCAGGATTTCCCGCGACCCCTCGCAGTCGGTGGCGACCACCCGGAGGCCGGCGGAGAGCGCCTCGACGGTGGTCATGCCGAAGGCCTCGGTGCGCGACGGTACCGCCGCGACGCGGGCAAGGCCGTAGACCTCGGCCGCCGAGGCGACGCGCCCCAGGAAGCGCACGCGATCCCCGATGCCGAGACCGGCCGCCCGCTCGACAAGGCGCTGCCGCTCGGGTCCGTCGCCGCCGATGACGAGGCGCGCGTCGGGCGTCGTCAGGCGGGCGAAGGCGTCGAGCAGCAGGTCCATGCCTTTTTCCGGCGACAGGCGGCCGACGGCCCCGACGATCGGGAGGCGGGCGGCGATGTCACCGGCCGTGGCGGCGGCAATCATCGGCACCGGGTTATAGATGCGTTCCGTCCGCGCCGCCGGCGCCCGCCATCGCTCGACGAGCGCCCGGACGATGCCGTCGGACACGCCGACGAAGCGGCTGGTCAGAAGAGCCAGCAGCGGCAGGCCGTAGTAGCCGGCGGCCGACAAGCGGCCGGTCTTGTACTCCTCGAAGCCGTGATAGGAGAGAACCAGCGGGGTCCGCGACAGGGCGAGGGCCTTGGCGAGCGCCAGCTTGACGCAGGAGACCGATACGGCGGCGGCGGCCACGTCGAAGCGGCGGCGGCGCAGCAGGCCGGCGAGCCGCAGCACGGCGGCGGCGTGGCCGCCCCCGATCTCGATCGCGTCGACCGCCGGATCGACGCCGTCGCCGGCCATTTTCTCGTCGAAGGCGAAGGTGACGCGATGACCGCGCGCCGCAAGGCCGTTGGCGAGGATCGCCCAGACGCGCTCGGCGCCGCCGCCGCCGGAGGCGCGGGTGTAGAGAAGGATATCCAGCTTCGGCATCTCGTCTCCAGAACGGCAATGACCGGCGCGAGGTTATCCTCGGCGCGTTCGCCCCGCCAAGCGGGAAAATAAGCGGCCGCCGCCCGAAAACCGGCCCGCCGTCCTCGCCAAGGCAGCCGGGATCGGCTATCGAGACGCGACCCCCGCCGATGTCCGGAGTTCCCGTTGTCCGCCCAGCCCGTCATTCGCCGCGCCGCCGGCTCCGCCGTCGGCCTCGGCATCTTCATGATGTTCTTCGGCGACTTCACGTTCGCCGTCAACGACATCATGGGCAAGTGGCTGGCGAGCACCTTCCCGGCCGGCCAGATCGTCCTGGTGCGGTCGCTCGCCGCGCTCGTGGTGCTAGTGCCTCTGCTTCTGAAAGGCGGCGCGCCGGAGCTCGTTCGGCTGGAGCGGCCGGGAATGCAGATGTCCCGCGCCGGCCTGGCAACGGCGGAGATCGTGTTCTTCTACATGGCGATCCGCTTCCTGCCGCTCGCCGACGTCATGACCTTCTATCTCGCCGGGCCGATCTACGTCGCCGCCCTGTCGCCCTGGCTGCTCGGCGAGCGGGTGGGCCGCCGCCAGTGGCTGGCCATCGCCATCGGCTTTGCCGGCGTCGTCTTCGTGCTGCGGCCGGGCTCGGGCAGCCTCTCGTGGGCGGCGCTGATTTCCATCGCCGGCTCGCTCTGCTACGCCATGGTGGTGGTGCAGAGCCGCCAGCTCCGGGGCACGCCCGACCGGGTGCTGGTGTTCTGGCAGACGATCGGCGCGCTCGTGGTGGGCGCCGTCCTGGCGCCCTTCGGCTGGGTGGCGCCGGGCCTTACCGACCTCGTCATGCTGGCCGCCCTCGGCATCATCTCGATGACCGCCCATCTCTGCATCGCCCGCTCGCTCAAGCTGGCTCCGGCCGCCATGGTGGCGCCGATCCAGTATTCGCTGCTGCTCTGGGCCATCCTGTTCGGCTGGCTGGTGTTCGGCGACCGGCCACGGCCGTCGATGCTGATCGGCGCCGCCGTGATCGTCGTCGCCGGTCTCGTGGTGGTGGGCGGACGCGGCGGCCGTGGGCGCGCGGCGACAGGCGCCGACTGAGGCCCTGTCGGTTGCCGGCGAATGTCGCTATGATTCGCGTCAGCCGAGTTCGGTTCTTTCAGGAGGTTGTGTTCATGCGGTCTTCGGTTCCCGTCCTAACAGCGTTGGTTGTCGGGCTTCCGGTCCTCGCCACGCCCGGTCTCGCTGCCGACTGCAGCGCCAAGGGCGACGGCTTCGGCACGTGGCTCGCCGGCTATTCGAAGACGCTCGTCGACGCCGGCCTTCCCCCGGACACGGTGCGCTCGGCCCTTTCCGGCATCGCCTTCGATCCGGCGGTGATCAGGAAGGACCGGGGACAGGGCGTCTTCTCGCAGACCTTCGCCGAGTTCGCCGGCCGCATGGTCAACAAGAACCGCCTGACCATCGGCGCGCAGAAGATCAGGAACAATGCCGACCTGTTCGGCCGCATCGAGGCGCAATACGGCGTGCCGCCCCAGGTGATCGTCGCCGTCTGGGGCCTCGAAAGCGACTTCGGCGCCAATACCGGCGATTTCCCGACCCTGCAGTCGCTGGCGACGCTGGCCTACGACTGCCGCCGGCCGGTGATGTTCCAGAACGAGTTGCTCGACGCCGTCCAGATCGTGGCGCGCGGCGACCTCACGCCGTCCGAGATGAAGGGCGCCTGGGCGGGCGAGCTCGGCCAGACGCAGTTCCTGCCCTCCAACTACCTTCGCTACGCCGTCGACTTCGACGGCGACGGCCGCCGCAACCTCATCAAGAGCGCGCCCGACGTGCTGGCCTCGACCGCCAACTATCTCCAGTCGCTCGGATGGGCGGCGGGCCAGCCCTGGCTCGTCGAGGTCGACATTCCCTCGAACCTGCCCTGGGACCAGGCCGATCTGCCGATCAAGAAGCCGGTCGGCGAATGGCAGGCGATGGGCGTGCGCGCCGCCAACGGGGCCATCCCCGACGGCGTGGCGGCGCTCTACCTGCCGATGGGCCGCTTCGGCCCGGCCTTCCTCGCCTATCACAATTTCGACGTCTACCTCGGCTGGAACGAATCGCTGGTCTATTCGACGACCGCCGCCTATTTCGCGACGCGGCTTGCCGGCGCGCCGCCGGTCGGCGCCGGCAACGGCAAGGTCGAGGCGCTCGGTGCGTCCGACATCGCCTTCATTCAGGGCGCGCTTACCGCACAGGGCTTCGACGCCGGCCCCAAGGACGGCAAGCTCGGCCAGCGGACACGCGAGGCGGTGCGGGGCTTCCAGTTGAAGGCCGGGCTGCCGGCCGACGGCTGGCCGGATTCGGCCGTGCTCCGGGCGCTCAGGTGACATCGGTCCCGGTGCGTTTTCTGCCGCCGCTGCCCATCGACGCGGCGCTCGACGATATCCGGGCCTCGCTCGACGGCAACCCGCGCCTCGTCCTCGTCGCCGCCCCCGGCGCCGGCAAGACGACGCGGGTGCCGCTCGCGCTTCTCGATGCTTCCTGGCGGCGGGGCAAGCTGATCGTCGTCGAGCCGCGCCGCATCGCCGCCCGCGCCGCGGCGGCGCGCATGGCCGAAAGCCTCGGCGAGAGCGTCGGGCAGACGGTCGGCTACCGGGTCCGCATGGATTCCAGGGTGTCGGCCCAAACGGTGATCGAGGTGATCACCGAGGGCGTGTTCACGCGCATGATCGTCGAGGATCCGCTGCTCGACGGCGTGGCGGCGGTGCTTTTCGACGAGTTCCACGAGCGCTCGCTCGACGGCGATCTCGGCCTGGCCCTCGCCCTCGACGGGGCGGCGCTCAGGGACGATCTCCGGATCGTGGTGATGAGCGCCACGCTCGACGGCGGCCGCGTGGCGAGCCTTCTCGGCGGCACGCCGGTGATCGCAAGCGAAGGCCGCGCCTTTCCGGTGGAGACGAGGCACGTCGACCGCGACCCGCTCGTGCGCTTCGAGGATCAGATAGCCGAGGTGACGCTGCGGGCGCTTCGCGAGGAGGCGGGCTCGGCGCTGGTGTTCCTGCCGGGACAGGCGGAAATCCGCCGGGTCGCCGAACGGCTCGACGGACGCCTGCCGGCCGGCGTTCGCCTCGCGCCTCTCTACGGCGCGCTGACCGGCGCCGAGCAGGATTTCGCCATCCGGCCCTGCCGGCCGCCGGAACGCAAGGTGGTGCTCACCACGGCGATCGCCGAAACGTCGCTGACCATCGACGGCGTGCGCCTGGTCATCGACGGCGGCCTGTCGCGCGTTCCGAAATACGAGCCGGACACCGGCCTGACGCGCCTCGAGACGGTGCGCGTTTCCCGCGCCTCGGCCGACCAGCGGCGCGGCCGCGCCGGCCGCACCGAGCCGGGCGTCTGCTGGCGCCTGTGGAACGAGGGACAGACGTCGGCGCTGCAACCCTATTCGACGCCGGAGATCCTGGAGGCCGACCTTTCGCAACTGGCGCTCGATCTCGCCGCCGTCGGCATCCGCGACCCGGCCGCCCTCGCCTTTCTCGACCCGCCGCCGAAGCCGGCCTGGAACGAGGCGGTGGACTTGCTGCGCGGCCTCGAGGCGATCGACGAGGCGGGCCGCATAACCGGCGAGGGCAAGGCCCTGGCCCGCCTGCCGCTGCCGCCCCGCCTCGCCCACATGATCCATCGTGCGGCGGCGTTCGGCGCGGCGCGGATGGCGGCCGACATCGCCGCGATCCTGACCGAGCAGGGGCTTGGCGGCGATTCCACCGATCTCGCCGACCGCCTTCAGCGCTTGCGTGCCGACCGCGGCCAACGAGCCGCCGACGCGCGAGCCATGGCAGCGAAATGGGCGAAGCTGGCGGGCAATGCGGGTGCCGACACGCCAACGACGTCGCTCTCTCCCGGCGCCCTCCTTGCCCTCGCCTATCCCGACCGGGTTGCCGAGGCGCGGGGACAGCGCGGCGCCTTTCGCCTGGCGAGCGGTCGCGGCGGTATGGTCGAGGAGCACGACCGGCTGGCCAGGGAAGGCTATATCGTCGTCGCCGATCTCGCCGGCAAGGCGGAACGGGCGCGCATCCGGCTTGCCGCCGCCATCTGCCGCGAGGAGATCGAGGCGCTTTTTTCCGCCCGCATCGTCGCCGAGACCACCGTATCGTTCGACCCGGCGGCCCGCGCCGTCCGCGCCCGCCGCGTCCGCCGGCTCGGAGCGGTAAAGCTCGCCGAGGAGCCGATCGCCGCGCCGGCCGGCCCGGACGTGCGCGCCGCCCTCCTATCCGGTGTCGGCCGTACCGGCGTCGACCGTCTCGGCTGGTCGAAGGAGCAGCGGCGGCTGAGGGAGCGCGCCGCTTTCCTCAACCGGACGGTGGGCGCGCCGTGGCCGGACCTCTCGGACGCCGCCCTTGCCGATACGCTCGACGACTGGCTCGGCCCGTTCATCGACGGGCTGACGCGGCTCGACGACATCGACGCGGCGCTGCTCGGCGCCGCCCTCGACCGGCTGCTTCCCTTTGGCCTCAGGCAGGATATGGACCGGCTGATGCCGAGCCATTTCGAAGCGCCGACCGGCAGCCGAGTGCCCATCGATTACGGCGCCGACGGCGGGCCGGCCGTCGAAATCCGGGTGCAGGAACTGTTCGGCCTCGACCGCCACCCGGCGATCGCCGGCGGCCGGGTGCCGCTGACGCTGGTGCTGACGTCGCCGGCCCACCGGCCGATCCAGACCACCAGGGACCTGCCCGGTTTCTGGCGCGGCTCGTGGAAGGACGTGGCCAAGGACCTCAAGGGCCGCTATCCGAAGCATCCCTGGCCGGACGATCCGCTCGCCGCCGAACCGACCCGCCGGGCCAAGCCGCGCGGCACCTGATCAGCGCACGTTCAGCGTGACGTCGTAGGTCGTGTAGGTGTAGCGCATTTCGGAGGTATCGACCGGGTGGCCGACGCTGACCGACAGATAGTCGGTGCCGCGGAAGCCCTTGGCCGAGGTGTAGGAGAACTTGGTTCCGGTGAATCTGCGCCCCTTGCAGGGCGGATCGACTGCGACGACGATATCCGGCCGAATGACCAACTTGCCGTGGGCAGGTTCTTTCAGGACTTTGGTTCGAAACTGCCCCGAGGACGTGCAATTCCCTTGAGTGAGCAGATAGAGCTGCTCCGACACCGTTTCACCCGACTTGAGATCGTAGGTCAGCTCTTCCGCGTATGCGGCGGTAACCTGCGCCACCAGCATGGCAGCGGCAATCAGACAACGCATTTCAACCTCTTGGCAATCGGTAATGTTTCCAATTGTAGCCATTATCACCGGTTGCGAAGAGTGGCAATTACTCCCGTCTATGATTCAAGCCGCGAACAGGCCGGCCGCCTGAATCTCCAGCGCGGCGCGGTCGCCGATCCGCGGCGGCTCGCGGTCGGCCGGCGTCAGGGCTTCGATCACCGTATCGGTCCCGTCGGCGCGGAAGCCGATGCGGCGCGACGAGCCGGAGCGGTGCAGCGACACCACCGTCGCCCACAGGCCCTCGCCGTCGCGGCGGAAAGCGACATGCTCGGGGCGGACATAGAGTTTCGCCGGCCCGTCGAAGAGAAGCGGCGGCAGCCGGGGGATCGACACCTCCTGCTGGCCGACGAAGGGACGCCCCTTGTCGACGTGGATGTCGAGGCGGACCGATTCGCCGATGAAGTCGAAGACGAAGGGCGTCGCCGGCCGGTCGTAGACGTCCTCGGGCGTGCCCTCCTGCTCGATGCGGCCCTCGCTCATGACGACGACGCGGTCGGCCAGGTCGAGCGCCTCCTCCTGGTCATGCGTCACGAACAGCGTGGTGTGGCCGGTGCGGTCGTGGAACTCCCGCAGCCACAGGCGCAGCTCCTTGCGCACCTTGGCGTCGAGGGCGCCGAACGGCTCGTCGAGCAGCAGCACCCGCGGCTCGACGGCAAGCGCCCGGGCGAGCGCCACCCGCTGGCGCTGGCCGCCGGACAACTGGCTCGGATAGCGGCCGCCGTAGCCCGGCAGCTGGATCAGGGCGAGCAGTTCCTCGACCTTGTCCCGGATGGCCGCCGCCGTCGGCCGCGTGCGGCGCGGCCGCACTCTCAGGCCGTAGGAGATATTGTCGGCGATGGTGAGATGCTTGAACAGCGCGTAGTGCTGGAACACGAAGCCGATCTGCCGCTCCTGCACGCTTTTCAGGCTGGCGTCCTCGCCGCCGAACAGGATCTGGCCGCCCGACGGGATTTCGAGACCGGCGACGCAGCGCAGAAGCGTCGTCTTGCCCGAGCCGGACGGACCGAGCAGCGCCAGAAGCTCGCCCGAGGCGACCTTGAGGTCGACGCCGTGCAGGGCCGCCGTGCTGCCGAAGGTCTTCGTGAGGTTGCGGATGTCGAGTTCCATCGGGGGCTCCGTCAGTGACGATGACCGGCGGCGAGATCGCCGGCGTAGCGATGCTCCAGCCAGGACTTGATGCCGAGCGTCACCAGCGCCAGGGCGGCGAGCAGCGAGGCGACGGCGAAGGCGGCGACGAACTGGTATTCGTTGTAGAGGATCTCGATGTGCAGCGGCATGGTGTTGGTGTAGCCGCGGATATGGCCGGAGACCACCGACACCGCGCCGAACTCGCCCATGGCGCGGGCGTTGCAGAGCAGCACGCCGTAGAGCAGCGCCCATTTGACGTTGGGCAGCGTCACCGTCCAGAACATGCGCAGGCCGGAGGCGCCGAGCGTCAGCGCCGCCTCCTCGTCGGTATTGCCGAGCTCCTCCATCAGCGGGATCAGCTCGCGGGCGATGAAGGGAAAGGTGACGAAGACCGTCGCCATGATGATGCCCGGCAGAGCGAAGATGATCTGGATGCCGTTGGCCTGCAGCAAGCCGCCGAAAATGCCGTGGCTGGCGTAGAGCAGCACGTAGACGAGACCGGCCACCACCGGCGACACCGAAAAGGGCAGGTCGATCAGCGTCACCAGAAAAGCCTTGCCCCGGAAGTCGAACTTGGCGACCGCCCAGGCCGCGGCAACGCCGAAGACGAGATTGGCCGGCACGGCGATGGCGGCGACCACCAGCGTCAGGATGATGGCGTCGATGGCGGCCGGGTCGGCGAAGGCGTGAATGAAGGCGCCGGCGCCTTTCCGGAAAGCCTCCATGAAAACGGTGACGAGCGGCAGCAGCAGGAACAGGGCGAGAAAGCCGACCGCCAGCGTGATCAGCAGGCGCCTGACCCATGGGGCCTCCTCGGTCGGCAGGCGCCGCCGCGGCGGCCGGACGGCCACCGATCCGGCGGCCGGCGCCTCCTCGAGCGACGCGGCAAGCGCGACGGAACTGTCAGACATGGCCATACCTCGCGCGCGCCCGGGCCTGGATCAGGTTGATGAAGAGAAGCGTCGCAAAGCTGATCGCCAGCATGATGGCCGCGACGGCGGTGGCGCCGGCGTAGTCGAACTCCTCGAGCTTGATGACGATGAGCAGCGGCGCGATCTCCGAGACATAGGGAATGTTGCCGGCGATGAAGATCACCGAGCCGTATTCGCCGACCGCCCGGGCGAAGGCCAGCGCGAAACCGGTGAGGATGGCCGGGCTCAGCACCGGCAGCACCACCGACGCGATGGTCCTGAGCCGGCCGGCGCCGAGCGTCGCGGCGGCCTCCTCGAGCTCGCGGTCGACCTCGGCGAGCACCGGCTGCACCGTGCGGACGATGAACGGCAGGCCGACGAACACCAGCGCCAGGAAGACGCCGATCGGCGTGAAGGCGATCTTGAGGCCGAAGGGGGCGGCGACGGCGCCGATCCAGCCGTTCGGCGCGTAAAGCGCGGTCAGCGCGATGCCCGCCACCGCCGTCGGCAGGGCGAATGGCAGGTCGATGATGGCGTCGAAGAAGCGGCGGCCGGGAAAATCATAGCGCACCAGCACCCAAGCGATCAGCAGGCCGAACGGCACGTTGAAGGCGGCCGCCGCGAAGCTCGTCAGAAAGGACAGCCTCAGCGCCGACAGCGTGCGGCTGTCGAGCGCCAGGGCGACAATCTCATGCACCCCCAGCGAAGAAGCCCGGTAGAGCAGGGCGCCAAGCGGCAGGAGAACGATCGCCGCCAGATACAGAATCGTGAAGGCGATGGTCAGGCGGAAGCCCGGCAGGACGCTCGGCTTGACGAAGGGCGCGTTGAGGGTCATCTGCCTCTCTTTCGGGAGAAACCGGCCGACCGGGATCACCCGGCCCGCCGGCGTCAAGGTCTCGTTCGGTCAGCGGAAAGAGAAACCCGGGCGGCACCGTTGCGATCCACATGGCAGTCCCTCCACTCGTCGTCGCCGGCGGACGAGCCGCCGGCGGTGCTGGTCATTATTGCGCGGGCTTGTAGATCTGGTCGAACACACCGCCGTCGCCGAAGTGGTAGGGCTGCGCCTTGGCCCAGCCACCGAACAGCGGATCGTCGATGCTGACCAGCTTCAGCTCGGGGATCGCCTTGAGAAGCTCGGGGTCGACCAGCTTCGGCTCGGACGGCCGATAATGGTACTTGGCGGCCAGCGTCTGCCCTTCGGCCGAGTAAAGATATTCGAGATAGGCGCGGGCCTCCTTCTCGGTGCCGTTGGCCTTGGCGTTCGCCTCGACGACGGCGACCGGCGGTTCGGCCAGGATCGACTGCGGCGGCACCACGATGTCGAACTTGTCGGCTCCGAATTCGTCGAGCGCCAGGAAGGCCTCGTTCTCCCAGGCGAGCAGCACGTCGCCGAGCTCGCGCTGGGCGAAGGTGACGGTCGAGCCGCGGGCGCCGGTGTCGAGCACCGGCACGTGCTTGAAGAGGGTCGAGACGTAGTCGCGAATCTTCGCCTCGTCGCCGCCGTACTCACCGGCAGCCCAGGCCCAGGCGGCAAGATAGTTCCAGCGGGCGCCACCCGAGGTCTTCGGATTGGGGGTGATCACCTGGATATCGTCCTTGATGAGGTCGCCCCAGTCGTGAATGCCCTTGGGGTTGCCCTTGCGCACCAGGAAAACGATGGTCGAGGTGTAGGGGGCGGAATTGTGCGGCAGCTTGCCGCGCCAGTCGGCCGGGATCTTGCCGGTCGCCTCGACGATGGCGTTGATGTCGCTTTCGAGCGCCAGCGTCACCACGTCGGCCGGCAGGCCGTCGATGACGGCGCGCGCCTGCTTGCCGGAGCCGCCGTGCGAGGCGCGGACGGTGATGTCCTCGCCGGTCTCCGCCTTCCAATGCGTCGCGAAGGCCGCGTTGTAGGCCTCGTAGAATTCGCGCGTCGGGTCGTAGGACACGTTGGTCAGCGTCACCGCCATGGCGGGAGCGGCGAAGGCGAGCGGTGCCGCGACGACGGCGGCGAACAGTCCCTGTAGTTTCGAGCCTCTCATGCTTCCAGTCTCCAGCCTCGAGCGATGCCGCGCATCGCGCCTGTCCGGGAGCTTAGGCCGCCTCTCGGGCCCCTCAGTGCCTCCCGACAGGCTGAAATCCTAAAAGGACGACTTCAATTGGCAAGAGATAGCATTCCCTCCGAAATGGTCGGTTTGTAAAATTTCATTCCGTTATTGTCGCCCATTACGCGATCCGAGGCAACATGCTTCCCGGAAGCCGATGGTTTCCGGTGGGATTTTCCTCTGAGGATCAAAAACGGACCATGTCCCTGACGCGCCGGACGGCGTCGGGCAGCAAGCCGGCGAACGATCCCTGCGGCGGCTGCCTCAGCAGCGACAGGGACGGATAAACGGGCGTTTTTTCGCCCTCCAGCCGCCAGATCCAGCCGGCCGCGGCGGGAAGCAGGGCGACGCCCGGCCGGCCGAGCAGACCGGCCAGGCGAAGCGGCAGGCCGTCCACGGCGATCACCGCGTCGAGCCCACCGAGAAGCGCGGCGCAGTCGACGCGGGCGTCGACGCCGGCCTCGAAATCCGGGCCGGGATGCTCGACGCGGACCGGCGTGCCGACCACCTCCCAACCGGACGGCGCCGAGGAGCGGGCCAGCAGGGCCGACGGCAACCGTTCGAGGGCGACGAAACGCAGGTCGCCGATGCCGGCGAGCGGAGCGAGATCGTCGGGCCCGAGGCCTCCGCCCCAGGCGAGGCCGACGGCCGGCCGCCCCCGGCCGAGCTCCAGCCGGGCGCTCCAGCGGTCGGCGAGCAACGGCTCGGCGGCGAGCAGCGGGCCGGTCGGGACAAAACTGCCGGCGGTGAGGCCCAGCCGATGCGGCAGGCCGGCAAGCGGCGCCGCGGCGGCCGCCGTCCGGCCGGCGCTATCGTCGTTGTCGGCAATCACCCGGCCGACGCCGGCCAGCGCCGAGGCGAGACGCATGAGGGGCTTCGGCGCCACCAAAATCAGTTCGGCCACCAGCGGCCGGGCGAGCGGCAATGCCGGAGCGAAGGCAACGAGATCGAGCGGATCGGCGCCGGCCCAGACGACAAGCGGACCGTCGAGCGGACCGCCGGCCCAGGCCGGCAGACGGCTCGCCCAAGCCGGACGGGCGGCGACGGCGTCGAGGTCGGCGAAACCGCCGGCCATGTCGCCGAGCGACAGCAACGCCGCCGCCCGGTCGGCGCGCGGACGGGACTGGCCGGCCCGGCGAAAGGCCTCGACCGCCGCCAGCGGACGGCCGGCGGCGGCGAGCGCCGAACCGAGGCCGCCAAGGGCGCTCGGCTCGGCCGGGTCGAGGCGCAATGCCGCCTCGAAGGCCGAAACCGCGCCGGCCGCATCGCCGGCGGCCAGGCGCGCCAGGCCGAGGCGGGCGGCAAGTCCGGCGTCGAGCGGCCTGGCGGCGCGGGCCCGCTCGAAGGCGGCGGCGGCTTCCGGCAGGCGAGACGTCGCGGCAAGCGCCTCGCCAAGCGCGGCGGCGATGTCGGCGCGGCCGGGCTCGGTGCGGTCGGCGCGCGTCAGGAACACGACGGCGCGGGCATGATCGCCGTTGGCGCGGGCGGCGGCAGCGGCGCCCAGCATGGCCGGCACATGGTCCGGCGACCGCACGAGCGCCACCTCGTAGAGCGCCACCGCCTCGATCCACTTGTGGATCGCCTCGGCGGCGGCGGCACGGGCCAGCAACTGGTCGACAACCGTTTCGGTCATGGCGCCGACCTTTCGGGAAGAAGATCGCGCAGCAGACCGGCGAGATCATCGCCATGGCGCAGAATGCGGGCGGCGGGATACCAGGGCGCGCCGCCCTCGCCCGCCCAAAGCCAGTCCGTGGCCGATGGATCGATCACCACCGTCGGCCGGCCGAGCGTGGCGGCAAGGTGGGCGGTAGCCGAAACGGGCGCGACGATCGCGTCGAGCGCCGTCATCGCCGCCGCCGTCTCGACGAAGCCGCCCAGCCGGTCGCCCAGCGGCTCGACGGCGAGCCCCTTCGGCAGCGCGGCGAGGGACGCCCGGCCCGTGCGGCGGTCGAGGGCGAACAGGCGGACGCCGTCGAGACCGGCGAGCGGCGCCAGACAGGCGGCGTCGGCGGCGCTTCGCCAGTAAAGGCCGACGGCAGGCCGGCCGTCGCCGCCGGCAAGGTGGCGCCAGGCGTCGACGCGCAAGGGGTCGGGCCGGAACAGGGCGGACGGCGGCAGACCGTCCCGCTCGGTACCGAACACATGCGGCAGGCTTCGAAGCGGCACTTCGAGATCGTAGGGCGGCAGGCGCCGCCCCTGCTCGACCACCGTGACGTTGCTGCCGAGATCGAGCCGGCGGAACAGATCGGTCAGCGCCGGGCGAACCTCCAGGACGAGCCGTGGCCCGCGCGCCACGAGCTGCGGCAGGAAGCGGGCAAAGGCGATGTCCAGCCCGAGATCGCGTTCGCCGTGAACGAAGAGCGTCCGGCCGCCGATGTCCTCGCCGGTCCAGCGTGGCGCCGAAAAGCGGCGCGGCAGCAGCTCGGCGGCCTGCCAGCGCACCTCGGCGCGGGCGAAGCCGCGCCGGTAGTCGCCGGCAATCAGCAGCGCCTCCGCCTCGTCCATCGCGAGTTCGGGATCGGTCGGCGCCAGGGCCGAGGCGCGGCCGTAGGAGAGAAGGGCCTCGCCGGCCCGGCCAAGCGCCACCAGCGCCTTGCCGACCGCACGATGGGCGCGGGCGAGGTCGGGCCGCAGCTCGGCCGCCCGCTCGGCGTGGGCGAGCGCTTCTTCCGGACGGCCGCCAAGCCGGCCGGCGTCCGACAGCTCGACGAGCCGTTCGGCGGTGGGCGCCTCGGCGACCAGCGTGGCAAGGAGATTGCCGGCCCGGTCGCGCTCGCCGATGCGCAGAAGGGCGGCGGCCAGTTTCTCGCGGAGATCCGGCTCGGCGGCGCCGGCAGCGATGGCGTCGCCGAGCAACAGGACGGCGCGGTGGTCGTCGCGGCCGGCAAGAGCGGCAAGACCGGCGCGCGCGAGCATGACGGCCGGCGGGAGATCGTCTCCCTCGGCAGGAACATCGGCGGCGGGGGCGGGATCGGCCCGGAAAGGAACGGCGCGGTCGCCGGCCGCGAAAGCGGCGAGAGCCGCGACGAGACGGGACCACGGATCGCCTGCCGCCTCGCCCGGGCGGCGGCGGAAAAGGCGCGTGGCCGGGAACCAGGGCGTGCGGCCGTCTTCTTCCAGCCATAGCCAGTCGTCGCGATCCGGCCCGACGACGAAGGCCGGCCGGCCGACGGCACCGGCCAGCGCCGCAACCGGGCTCCCCGCCGATGCCACCACGGCGTCGAGGTTCGGAAGGGCGGCGGCGATCCTGTCGAAGTCAACCCGGGCGGCGGCGAGCGGCCAGGCATCCGGAACACGCGCCACCGCGCTTGTGTCGAGGGCGACGAAGGCGACGTTGGGCAGGGTGGCGAGCGCCGCAATATCGGCGGTGCCGGCCAGACCGTCGAGCGCCAGGCCGACGCGGAAGCCTTCGAGGTGGGCGAAGGCCCGCGCCGCGTTCGTCACCGCGACCGGATCGGCGGCGAGAGAGCGGCGCGACGCCGGCAGGTCGCGGGCGGCAAGGCCGAGCAGCGCCGGCAGGCTCATCACCGGCAGCACCAGATCGCCGTCAGACGCCTCGCCCGTGCCGTCGATCCCGTCGATATCGGCCAGCAGCGGCGCCAGTTCGTCGGCGCCGGCGATGCGGACACTGGCCGCATCAGCCGCCTTGAGCGCCGGGACAAACCGCAGGAAACGGATCAGCACCCCGGCGTCGCCCTCGGCGGTGAGCACCACATCCCGGCCGGCGAGGTCGGAAAGGGCCGGCAGGGCGGGCGCTTCGCCGCGCCGCCACTCGAACTCGGCAAGGCCGGCGGCAAAGTCGCCGGAGGCCAGCAGCAATTCGCCGAGGAAGGCGCGGGCGGCCGGGACCGGGCGGCGGGCAACGAGACGGCGCAGCACGTCGATCGCCTCGCGGCCGCGGCCGGCGGCGGAGAGCGCGAGGGCGAATTCCATCGCCGCCTCGCTATGGCCGCCGTCGCAGGCCACGGCCGATCCGAGGAAATGCAGGGCGAGCCCGGTCTCGCCGGCTGTTGCCGCCAGGCGCCCGAGACCGAGACGGGCATCGGCGCCATCCTCGGCAATGACGGCCCGCTCGAAGGCGCGACAGGCGCCGCGGGCATCTCCGAGCTTTCTCAGCGCTTCACCCCAGGCGACCAGAAGATCGGCCCGATGCGGCGCCGCCTGCACCGCCTGCCGGAGGGCGAATTCCGCCCTGGCCGGTTCGCCGAGCGCGGCGAAGGCGGCGGCGCGCGCCCTCAGGGCGTCGATGCAGGCGGGATCGACGCCGAGCGCCCGGTCGGCGTGGCGAAGGGCCGCGGCGGGCTTGCCCTGCTCGAGATCGCGGCGGGCGGCAAGCAGCAGCAGCGGAACATGGCGCGCGCCGGCGGAAAGCCCGGCATCGAGCGCCCGGTCGGCGTCGACCGTCTCGCCGACGCGCAACAAGAGCCCGGCAAGCCGCGCCCAAGCCGCCGGATCGGCCGGATCGAGCGCCACCAGACGGGCGGCAAACGGCAGAGCGGCGCCGGCCGCCGAGGCGCCCTCGACGCCTTCGGCAGCCGCCGCCAGCCGGTCGAGCGCGGCAATGTCGGACAGCCCCGGCGCGGCGAGCGCTTTTGCCTCCGACGCGAGCGCCTCGGTGACGCCTTGCCAGCCCGGCCCCCCGGCGCGGAACAGACGGGCGGCGGGGTACCAGCGGCTGAGGCGTCCCCGGCGCCCCCACAGCCAGTGCGGCGCCTCGTCGAGCAGCAGCCAGAGCGGCACGCCGGCGACGCCGGCGGCGTGGGCCGCGGGGCCGTCGGTGGCGACGACCAGATCGAGGCCGGCGAGCGTGGCCGGATCGGCGTCGGCCATCTCGCCGCCGAGCCGCCGGGCCGCCGCCCGATCGAGGGCCAGCAAGCGGAAGCCGGGAAACGCCTGGCGGAGCACCGCCGCGATGCCGTCCGGCGCCGCTTCGGAACCTCCGCCCCAGGGCGATGGCGCCAGCGCCACGCCGATGGTCGTGCCGGTCCGTGGCGATGGCGGCAAAAGGCGCGGCGGCGGCACGCTATCCGGCGAAAGCCCGAGCACGGCCGGCGCCGAGGCGAGCGGCAGGACGAGATCGTGCGGCGGCAGCCCGGCGACATCGACGAGCGGCAGGTTGCCGAAGGCGGCGGCAAAGGACGAGAGGCGCGTCCGTTGCCCGGACGGCACGGCGAGCGTCAGCGACAGCACGCGGGCGGCGAGTTCCGGCAGAAAGCGGGCGAAGGCAAGCGTGTCGCACTCGTGCTCTTCGGCGAACACGACGACGCGGGCCGCCGGCGACCGCATGCCGTTCCAGCGCGGACGATCGGATGGGGAAGCGAAAGGACGGCGCTCGAACTCGGCGAAACCTGCCGTCCAGTTCCCGTCGGCGAGCGCGAGACGCACCGCATCGAGGCGAGCGGAGGCGGCAGCGTCCGGCGCCCAAAGCTGGCGGCCCTCGTCGATCGTCAGGTGTTCGTCCAGTTTCAGCTCCAGATGCCGCCATCGGTCCAGGCCCCTCCATGGAGCGAGCGGCCTGATTCGAAAATGATTATATCCGCTTCCACCCGTCCGGGCGGCCTTGCCCGGCACCGGCCGACGCCTTCCTGCCACAGTGCGGCCGCGTTTCAGCGTTCCTTAAGGTCCCGATCCCTATCCTTGCCCCTATCGCCGTTTCTGGCCGGAATCCTGGACTGACCGCATGACCGACATCGCCGACAACACCGCCCAGAAGACCTCGAAGGCCTTTGTCCTGCCCGCCATCGACAACGATTTCCTGTTGTCGGATTCGATGCGCGGCGTCCGCTTCATGCTTGAATATTCCAAGGCCGAGCAGACGCTGAAGGCCTGGGGCATCCGCTCGACGCTGGTGGTGTTCGGCTCGGCCCGCGTCCATGAGAACGGCGATCCGCTCCACAATCGCTGGTACGCCACGTCGCGCGAATTCGGCCGCATCGCTTCCGAGCGCGGCGGCGCCGTCAATCGCACCGACGGCTTCTTCGACAACGTCATCGCCACCGGCGGCGGCCCCGGCATCATGGAGGCGGCCAACCGCGGCGCCCGCGACGCCGGCGCGCCGACCATCGGCTTCAACATCACCTTGCCCCACGAGCAGGAACCCAACGCCTATACGACGCCGCAACTGACCTTCCGGTTCCATTACTTCGCCATGCGCAAGATGCACCTTGCCATGCGCGCCAACGCGCTGGTGGTGTTCCCCGGCGGCTTCGGCACCTTCGACGAGCTGTTCGAACTGTTGACGCTGACCCAGACCCACAAGGGCACCCGCATCCCGGTGGTGCTGGTCGACGGCGAATACTGGCACAAGGTGATCAACTTCGACGCGCTGGCCGACTACGGCATGATCAACCGCGAGGACATCGGCCTCGTGCATTTTGCCGAAACGGCCGAGGAAATATGGAGCTACCTCGCCTCCGAGAACCTCGGCTCGCACCGCAACCGCGACAAGGCCCGCTACGGCGAGGGCGTGCTGACGCGCCCCTCGCCCGTGCCGGAATGACAAGCTGGATAACCGCAACCGCCGGACATTTGGCGCGTGAAAAGCGGCGCGGGCTTTGTTAGCTTCCGCCTCCATGACCGACGCGCAAGTTCTCCCCGACGACCGGACCGCCGACGTGGCGACGCCCGCCATGGCGCAGTTCATCGAGATCAAGGCGGCCAATCCCGACTGCCTGCTGTTCTATCGGATGGGCGATTTCTACGAGATGTTCTTCGAGGACGCCGAGGTGGCCTCGCGGGCGCTCGGCATCACGCTGACCAAGCGCGGCAGGTATCGCGGCGAGGACATCCCGCTCTGCGGCGTGCCGGTGCATGCCGCCGACGACTATCTCCAGCGCCTGATCGCCCTCGGCCACCGCGTCGCCGTCTGCGAGCAGATGGAGGATCCGGCGGAAGCCAAGAAGCGCGGCTCGAAATCGGTGGTGCGGCGCGACGTCGTCCGCCTGGTCACGCCCGGCACGCTGACCGAGGACAATCTTCTCGACGCCCGCCGCTCCAACTATCTCGCCGCCGTTGCCCGCCAGAAAGGGACGGAGAGCGCCGCCGACGCCTTCGCCGTCGCCTGGGCCGACATGTCGACCGGCGCCTTCCGCCTGGCCGAGACGACGGCCGCCGCCCTGCCGGCGCTGCTCGCCCGCATCGAGCCGCGCGAACTCTTGGCCGCCGACGGCCTGTTCGACGACGACGAATTGCGCCGGACCTTCAAGGCGGCGAGCCCGGCCGTGGTGCCGCTGCCGCGCGCCTTCTTCGACGCCGCCACCGCCGAGCACCGCCTCGCCGACTTCTTCTCCGTCGCCTCGCTCGACGCGTTCGGCAGCTTCAGCCGGCTGGAGCTGACGGCCGCCGCCGCCATCGTCGCCTATGTCGACAAGACGCAGGTCGGCAGCCGGCCGCCGCTCGACCCGCCGGCGCGCGAAAGCCTCGGCGGCGCGCTGGCCATCGACGCGGCGAGCCGGGCCAACCTCGAACTCTGCCGTACGCTCGCCGGCGAGCGGCGCGGCTCGCTGCTCCACGCCATCGACCGCACGGTGTCGGGCGCCGGCGCCCGCCTCCTCGCCGACCGGCTGGCCGCGCCGCTCGCCGATCCCGATGCCATCCGCGACCGGCTCGACGCCGTCGATTTCTTCCTTGCCGAGACGACGCTTCGGGCGCGGCTGCGCCGGGATCTCGCCGGCGTGCCGGACATGGCCCGCGCCCTCACCCGCGTCAGCCTCGACCGCGGCGGGCCGCGCGACCTCGCCGCCATCGCCGGCGGGCTCAATGCCGCCGCCCGACTGGCCGGCGGCCTTCGGGAGGCCGGCGGCGCCGGCAGCGAGATAGACCGCATCGCCCACGGCCTCGAAGCGGCGCCGGCCGAACTCGCCGCCCGGCTCATGGCGGCGCTCGACGACGAATTGCCGCTCCTGAAGCGCGACGGCGGCTTCGTGCGGCAGGGCTTCCGCTCCGACCTCGACGAGGCGCGCGCCCTGCGCGACCAGAGCCGGCAGGTGATCGCCGCCCTGCAGCAGACCTATGCCGAGACGACCGGCATCAAGTCGCTGAAGGTGAAGCACAACGGCGTGCTCGGTTATTTCATCGAGGTGGCGCCCAATTACGCCCAGGCGATGACCAGCGAACCGCTCAACCGGCTGTTCATCCACCGGCAGACGCTGGCCGGCGCCATGCGTTTTTCCACCACCGAACTCTCCGAGCTCGAAGGCCGCATCGCCTCGGCCGCCGAGCGGGCGCTCGCCATCGAGCTTTCCGTCTTCGCCGACCTGGCGCGGGCGACGGTGGAGGCCGGCATCGCCATCAAGCGGGCGGCCGACATGCTGGCCGCCCTCGACGTCGCCACGTCGCTGGCCGAACTCGCCGCCGCCGAGGGCTACGTCCGGCCGCGTGTCGACGACAGCCTCACCTTCCGCATAGACGGCGGCCGCCACCCGGTGGTCGAGCAGGTATTGCGCGAGCAAGGCGGCTCATTCGTCGCCAACGGCTGCGATGTCGGCGGCGAGGCAGCCGGCAAGCTCTGGCTGGTCACCGGTCCCAACATGGCCGGCAAATCGACCTTCCTGAGGCAGAACGCGCTGATCGCCGTGCTCGCCCAGATCGGCTCCTTCGTGCCGGCCAAATCGGCGCATATCGGCGTCGTCGACCGGCTGTTCTCGCGCGTCGGCGCCGCCGACGACCTCGCCCGCGGCCGTTCCACCTTCATGGTGGAGATGATCGAGACGGCCGCCATCCTTAACCAGGCGGGAGCGCGCTCCTTCGTCATTCTCGACGAGATCGGCCGCGGCACCGCCACCTACGACGGCCTGTCGATCGCCTGGGCGACCATCGAGCATCTGCACGAGGCCAATCGCTGCCGCACGCTGTTCGCGACGCATTATCACGAGCTGACCGCCCTCTCCGAGCGGCTGCCGCGCGTCGTCAACGCCACCGTCAAGGTGAAGGAATGGCGCGGCGACGTGGTGTTCCTGCACGAGATCGTGCCGGGTTCGGCCGACCGCTCCTACGGCATCCAGGTGGCCAAGCTCGCCGGCCTGCCGCGGCCGGTGATCGAGCGGGCGCGCGCCGTGCTGGCCGAGCTGGAGAAGTCCGGCGGCAACAACGCCGTCTCGATGCTCGACGACCTGCCGCTGTTCTCGCTCGCCCGCCGTCCGGCCGCCGCGCCGGTCGAGGCGCCGCCGGATCCGGCCGAGGCGGAACTCCTCGCGGCGATCGACGCGCTGGCGCCCGACGAACTCAGCCCGCGCGAGGCGCTCGAGGCGGTCTATCGGCTGAAAGCGCTGCGCGCCGGGATCGGACGGGCGCATGGTTGATTGTTCGGCATGCGCCGCCTATTCGATTCCGGGCATTGTCACTTTTAGCTTGACGAGGCACGTATCATATGGACGTGCACCCGCTGCGTCTTTTTGTTCCGAAAGTGATCGTTGCCGATGACCAAGCTGCCGGAAACCGCCTCCCTGATCGACGAGAAGGCGCTTGCTGAAGAGATGGCCGCCATCGCCGACCGGGCGGCAGCCGCCGACAGCGATCCGCGTCCGGAATTGCTCGCCGTCCTGAAGCAGGCCAACCAGGACGGACGGGCGGCGGCCCGCGACATTCTTGGCCGCGACCGCGACGGCGTCGGCTGCGCCCGCCGCCTATCGGCCCTGGTCGATTCGCTGATCCGCGTCATCTACCAGCACACGGTGAGCCACGTCTTCCCGGGCGGACACGAGGAGAGGATCGCCATCGTCGCGGTCGGCGGCTACGGCCGCGCCACGCTGGCGCCGTCGTCCGACGTCGATCTTCTGTTCCTGCTGCCGCCGAAATCGCAGCCGCTCGCCGACAAGATCCTGGAGCACATCCTCTATTTCCTGTGGGACATCGGCTTCAAGGTCGGTCATTCGACCCGGCGCGTCGAGGACTGCATCAAGCTCGGCCGCGCCGACATGACCATTCGCACGGCATTGCTCGAGGCGCGCTGGATCCTCGGCGACAGGGATCTCTACGCCGAGATGGTCAGCCGCTTCGACAACGAGGTGGTCAAGGGCACCGGCCCCGAGTTCATCCAGGCCAAGCTCGCCGAACGCGACGAGCGGCATCGGCGGGCGGGAACCTCGCGCTATCTCGTCGAGCCCAACGTCAAGGACGGCAAGGGCGGCCTCCGCGACCTGCACACGCTGTTCTGGATCGCCAAGTATTTCTATCGCGCCTCGACGGCCGAGGAACTGGTCAAGCAGGGCGTCTTCTCGCGCAAGGAGCTTACCCGCTTCCACAAGTGCGAGGAGTTCCTGTGGGCGGTGCGCTGCAACCTGCACTTCGTCACCAACCGGGCCGACGACCGGCTCGGCTTCGAGAACCAGCGGGAGATCGCCGAGCTTCTGGGCTATCAGCTGCATCCCGGCCTCGAGCCGGTCGAGCGCTTCATGAAGCACTATTTCCTGGTGGCCAAGGACGTCGGCAATCTTACGCGCATCTTCTGCGCGGCGCTCGAGGAGATGCACGCCAAGCCCAAGCCGATGCTCGACCGGGTGCTGCACCACACCTTCCGCCGGCGCAAGAAGTCGTTGCCCGGCACGCCGCAGTTCATCATCGACAACGACCGCCTGTCGGTGACCGACGACGAGGTATTCGAGCGCGATCCGGTCAACCTGCTCAGGATCTTCGCGGTCGCCGCCCGCAACGACCTCGACTTCCAGCCGGACGTGCTGAAGCTGATCACCCGCTCGCTGCGCCTGATCGATGCCGACCTGCGCGACAACGAGGAAGCCAACCGCATCTTCCTCGACGTGCTCACCTCCAAGAAGCACGCCGAGACGGTGCTGCGCGCGATGAACGAGACCGGCGTGCTCGGCCGCTTCATCAACGAATTCGGCCGCGTCGTGGCGATGATGCAGTTCAACATGTATCATCACTATACCGTCGACGAGCACACGCTGCGGGCCATCGGCTTCCTGGCCCAGATCGAGCGCGGCGAGGACCACGGCGACCATCCGCTGGCCACCGAGCTGTTCCCGGTGATCGCCAACCGCAACGTGCTCTATCTGGCGCTGTTCCTGCACGACATCGCCAAGGGCCGCGTCGAGGACCATTCGATCGCCGGCGCCAAGATCGCCCGCCGGCTCGGGCCGCGGTTCGGCTTCTCGCCGGCCGAAACCGACCAGTTGGCCTGGCTGGTCGAGAACCATTTGGTGATGTCGATCATCGCCCAGTCGCGCGACCTGTCCGACCGCCAGACCATCCGCGACTTCGCCGCCGTGGTGCAGACGGTGGAGCGGCTGCGCATGCTGCTGATGCTGACCATCGCCGACATCAAGGCGGTCGGCCCCGGCGTCTGGAACGGCTGGAAGGGCCAGCTCCTCAGGACGCTCTACTACGAGACCGAGCCCTACCTCCTGGGCGGCCATTCCAAGCTGTCGCGCGACCAGCGCGTCGCCGCCGCCAAGGCGGAGCTCGCCGCCGAGCTCACCGACTGGAGCGAGGCGGAACTGGCCGACTACGGCCGCCGCCACTTCGCGCCTTACTGGCTGCGCGTCGACCTGCCGGAGAAGGTGATGCACGCGCGCCTCCTGAAATCGATGGAGAGCACGGGCCGGCGGCTTGCCACCGCCTATTCCACCAAGAAGTTCGAGGCGATCTCCGAGCTGGTGGTGGTGGCGCCCGACCATCCGCGGCTTCTGTCCACCATCACCGGCGCCTGCGCGGCGGCCGGCGTCAACATCGCCGATGCCCAGATCTACACCACCAACGACGGCCTCGCCCTCGACACCATCCTGATCAACCGTGAGTTCCCCGACGACGCCGACGAGTTCCGCCGCGCCGACCGCGTGCTGAAGATGATCGAGGCGGCGCTGGAAGGCCGCGAGAAATTGCCCGAGATCGTCGCCCGCCGCGTCGGCCAGCGCAAGCCGACCAAGGCCTTCCGCGTGCCGACCGACATCAAGTTCGACAATGCGCTGTCGGAAAACCTCTCGGTGCTCGAGGTCTCCTGTCTCGACCGGCCGGGCCTTCTCTACGACGTGACGACGGCGATGAGCGACCTCAACCTCAACATCGCCTCGGCGCATATCGCCACCTTCGGCGAGCGGGTGGTCGACGTGTTCTACGTCACCGACCTCACCAAGCTGAAGATCCAGTCCGGCGCCAAGCAGGCGGCGATCCGCCGGCGCATCCTCGCCGCCGTCGCCGGCGAGGAGCCGCATCCGCCCAAGAAGGCAGCCTGAGGAAGGCAACCGTCCATGAGTCTCGTCAAAAACTTCGTGACGGTGGGCGGCGCCACGCTGTCGTCGCGCCTGCTCGGCTTCGTGCGCGACGTGTTCATGGCCAACATGCTGGGCTCGGGGCCGATCGCCGACGCCTTTTTCGTCGCCTTCCGCCTGCCCAACCTGTTCCGGCGCCTGTTCGCCGAAGGCGCCTTCTCGTCGGCCTTCGTGCCGCTGTTCGCCCGGGCGCTCGCCGAGGGCGGCAAGACATCGGCGCGGGCGCTCGCCGAGGATATCCTCGCCGTCTTCCTTTTGGCGCTGGTCATCGTCACGGCGCTGGCCGAGGTCGGCGCGCCCTGGCTGGTCGGCGTGCTGGCGCCTGGCTTCATCGACGATCCGCACAAATTCGCCGCCGCCGAATTCATGACGCGGGTGATGTTCCCCTATCTCGCCTGCATGTCGCTGACGGCCATGGCGGCCGGCATGCTGCAGTCCTTCGGGCGTTTCGCGGTCGCCGCCTTCGCGCCGTCGCTGCTCAACGTCATCCTGGTGGCCGCCCTGGTGCTCATCTGGTGGGAAAACTGGGCCGGCACGCCGGAAGCCGCCTACACGCTGTCCTGGGCGGTGTGCATCTCCGGCTTCGCCCAACTGATCGCCGTCGGCGGCTCGCTGTGGTGGATCGGCTTTCCGATGTCGCTGGCCCGGCCGCGCTACAACGACAACGTCCGCCGCTTCGTCAACCTCGGCATTCCCGGCGTGATCTCCGGCGGCATCACCCAGATCAACATCGTGGTCGGCACCATCATCGCCTCGATGCAGGCGAGCGCCGTGTCCTGGCTCTATTTCGCCGACCGCATCTACCAGTTGCCGCTCGGGGTGATCGGCGTCGCCATCGGCGTGGTGCTGCTGCCCGACCTCACCCGCCGCGTCCGCACCGAAAATGCCGAGAGCATCTTCCACACCCAGAACCGGGCGCTGGAATTCGCCATGGCGCTGACGCTGCCGGCCACCGTCGCCCTCTGCGCCATTCCCTACACCATCATGCGCGTGCTGTTCGAGCGCGGCGCCTTCACCGCCGCCGACACCGTCGCCACCGCCGACGCGCTGATCGCCTTCGCCGCCGGCCTGCCGGCCTTCGTCGCCATCAAGGTGTTCCAGCCGTCGTTCTACGCCCGCGAGGACACCCGCACGCCAACCATACAGGGCGGCATCTCGGTGGCGGTCAACGTCGCCGCCTCGCTGGCGCTGTTCCCGTTCATCGGCCACGTCGGCATCGCCGCGGCGACCTCGCTGGCCGCCTGGGTCAATGCGCTGATGCTGGTGATCGAGCTGCACCGCCGCGGCCATTTCCGCGCCGACGCGCTGCTGACCCGCCGCCTCGTGCTGCTCGCCGTCGCCAGCCTGCTGATGGGAGCGGCGCTGGTCTTCGGCGAAGGCCTGGTCGACGCCCATCTTCGCGGCGGCCGCGAACTCGTCCAGGGCCTCTGGCTCCTGGCTCTCTGCGCGTTCGGCATGGCGGTCTACGGGCTCGCCACCGTGCTGACCGGCGCCGTCGACATCCGCCGCTACATGAAAGCGGTTCTCGCCCGCGGCAAGACCGGCTGAACGCACCGCATCCCGTCGGCCGCGACAACAACTCCTTCAGACATTGCCGCTATGGTGCGAGCCCGTGCGCGCTGCGTTTCATTTCGGGGGCAGGGATGCAGGTCGAGGCGAGGCCCAGGCTGCTGGGACTGGAGTTCGGGCGTTTCCTGGCGGCGCTTCTGGTCTGCTGCTTCCATTTCTCCATCGCGTTCGAGAACCTCCGCCATGACCGGGTGTTCGATTTCGCCTTCCGGGCCGGGCATGCCGGCGTCGACTATTTCTTCGTGCTGAGCGGCTTCATCATCTACTGGGTGCACAGTTCGGACATCGGCCGTCCCTCGGCGGCGGCGGGCTTCGCCGCCAGGCGCATCCTGCGGATCTACCCGCTCTATCTCGCCATATTCGCGGCGATGCTGCTGGCCTTCACCGTCGCCCCGTCGCTGCGCGGTCCGCGCGAATTCAGCTTCTGGAACGGCATCCTGGACGCGCTGCTGCTGCCGCTGCCCGGCGACGGGGTGGTTCCGCAGGCCTGGAGCCTGCACCACGAGATGGTCTTCTACGCTCTGTTCGCCCTCATGGTGCTCAACGTCAGGGTCGGCATCGTCGCGCTCGCCGCCTGGCAGGCTCTCAGCCTGGTCATTGGCGCGATGCACCCCTACGACCTCGCTCCGGCGATCAAGCCCTTCTTCTACATCTACAATCTCGGATTCGGCATCGGCGTGGCCTGCGCCTGGGCCGTCACCCGTATCTCATTGCCGAAGCCCGGCCTCGTCGCCGGCCTCGCCGGTCTGGGCTTTATCGCCGCCATGGCGGCGGAATGGTACATCGGCCGGGACGTGCCGGAGAACCTGCTGCCGCTCGGCGGCATCGCCAGTCCCTTGATCTACATGGGCTGCGCCGCCCTGCTGATCCTGTCGGTGTCGCAGATCGAGTTCAGGAAACCCCTGCCGTTCGGCCGGCTCATGGCCGTCCTCGGCGGCAGCTCCTATTGCATCTACCTAATCCATGCGCCGCTCGGCTCGGTGCTGATCCGCCTGTTCGGCGTGGGGCCGCTGGCCGAACTGCCGAACCGGGCGGTGTTCGTCGCCATGGTGGCCATCACCATTGCCGTCTCGATCGGCACGCACCTGCTGGTCGAGAAGCCGGTGCTGAAGTGGCTGCGCCGGCCACGCCGCCATCCGCAGCCGGCGGAAGGCATCGCGGCCTAGTAGCCGGCCGGGCATCCGTCTTCCAGCTTGCGATCGCGGCGCGGCGGGTCCATAAGTCCGCCCGCCCGGTTTCACCGCCGGCGCGTGAAACTCTATCCTCGGGTCCAAACCGATGCCCTTCAAGCCTCTTGTCTTCTCCGGCGTGCAACCGACCGGCAATCTCCATCTCGGCAATTATCTCGGCGCCATCAAGCGCTTCGTGGAAATGCAGGCGACCCACGACTGCATCTACTGCGTGGTCGACGAGCATGCCATCACCGTCTGGCAGGATCCCTTCGAGCTCCGGCGCCAGATCCGCGAAGTGACGGCCGCCTTCCTCGCCGCCGGCATCGATCCGAAGATGCATATCGTCTTCAATCAGAGCCAGGTGCCCGAGCATGCCGAGCTCGCCTGGGTGTTTAATTGCGTCGCCCGCATGGGCTGGCTCAACCGCATGACGCAGTTCAAGGAGAAGGCCGGCAAGGACCGCGAGAACGTGTCGGTGGGCCTGTTCGCCTATCCGAGCCTGATGGCGGCCGACATCCTGGTCTACCGGGCGACGCATGTTCCGGTCGGCGAGGACCAGAAGCAGCACCTCGAGCTCGCGCGCGACATTGCCACGAAGTTCAACAACGACTTCTCCGCCTCGATCGTCGCCCAGGGCCACAATGCCGAGGAAGGCTACTTCCCGCTGCCCGAGCCCTTGACGCAGGGACCGGCGCCGCGCGTCATGAGCCTGCGCGACGGCACCAAGAAGATGTCGAAGTCCGATCCCTCGGATTACTCGCGCATCAACCTGACCGACGACCGCGACGCCATCGCCCAGAAGATCCGCAAGGCCCGTACCGATCCGGAGCCGCTGCCGTCCGACGTCGAGGGGCTCAAGGAGCGTCCGGACGCCGACAACCTCGTCACCATCTACGCCGCGCTGGCCGGCACGACGAAGGAAGCGGTGCTCGGCGACCACGGCGGCTCGCAGTTCTCGGCCTTCAAGCCGGCGCTGGCCGATCTCGCGGTGTCCGTCCTGTCGCCGATCAACGACAGGATGAAGGCGCTGATGGCCGAACCCGACCACATCGACGCCGTCCTGGCCGACGGCTCGGAGCGGGCCGGCGCCATCGCCGGCAAGGTGATGGACGATGTGCGCGACATCGTCGGCTTCATTCAGAGCCGCAAGCGGCGCTGAGGCGCTTCAGATCGAAAAAACTTGAGGCCGGCGCGGCTTGTCCGCCGCCGGTCTTCTGCTAGTCTCTCGCCATGGTTTCACGCCGCCTCGCCCGCGAAGAGGGCCACCGCCGCAAGTTCCTCTGCGTCGTCGACGACACGCCCGAATGCGACCGGGCGGTGGTCTACGCGGCGACGCGCGCCCGGCACACCGCCGGCGGCCTGGTGCTGCTCTACGTCATCCCGCCCGGCGACTTCCAGCATTGGCGCGGCGTCGAGGAGGTGATGCGGGCCGAGGCGATGGACGAGGCGCGGCAGCGGCTGGCCGCCACCGCCGAGCGGGTGCACGCCTTCGCCGCCGACATCGAGGCGGAGCTCATCATTCGCGAAGGACAGGCGGCCGAGGAGATCCACCGGCTGATCGAGGAGGATCGCGACATCGCCATCCTGGTGCTGGCCGCCGGCACCGGCAGCGAGGGCCCCGGCCCGCTGGTCACCTCGGTCGCCGCCCGCTCCGGGCCGCCCTTCCCCATTCCGGTGACCATCGTGCCCGGCGACATGAGCGACGGGGACATCGCCGCCGTCGCCTGAGCGGTCGCGTCGATTTATGTCCGCAGGTTCACCGATTGTTCATTGGCAAAGTCGGAACTATCCTCTAAAGATCAAGTTTAGACATGTTCCAATCAGGCGAGCCTGAGGAGCCCCACACGATGTTCATCCAGACCGAGTCCACGCCCAATCCGGCCACGCTGAAGTTCCTGCCCGGGCGGGTCGTCCTCGAAGGCAGCCCGCGCGAATTCCTGACGCCCGAACAGGCGGCGGTATCGCCGCTGGCCGGCGCCCTGTTCGAGATCGCCGGCGTGACCGGCGTGTTCTTCGGCGCCGACTTCATCACGGTGACCAGCCGCGACGCGGACTGGGCGCACCTGAAGCCGGCGGTGCTCGGCGTCATCATGGAACACTTCATGTCGGGCGCGCCGATTCTCACATCCGTCGAGACGGCGGCGGGCGCCGAGGACTTCGATCCGGCCGACGCCGAGACGGTGTCGTCGATCAAGGAACTGCTCGACACGCGCGTGCGGCCGGCGGTGGCCGCCGACGGCGGCGACATCACCTTCCGCGCCTACAAGGACGGCGTCGTCTACCTCAACATGCGCGGCGCCTGCGCCGGCTGCCCGTCGTCGACGGCGACGCTCAGGAACGGCATCCAGAACCTGCTGCGCCACTTCCTGCCGGACGTGCGCGAGGTGCGGGCCGTCGCCTGACCGATCATTCCTTCCTTACCGTTGCGCGCCGCCGGCTTGCCGGCGGCGTTGTCGTTCCGGAGAATTCCCCCACGCACATTCAAGATAGCGTGAAAGCGGCGTGATTATCGGGTAATCTCCGGCAGATTTGCTTTATCGGACACTTTTATCGAACAATCTGTCAGCCGATCGCGGACTATTCGAGCCTAGCGACGGGGCCTAATTCGGAGGCGAATTCGCTTCTCCCACGAAAGGCTTTTCCATGTCCGCCCTTCTCGCCGACGATACCCTCGACCGCCTGTTCCGCGACGGCCGCTCCTACAATGGCTTCCTCGACAAGCCGGTCTCCGACGAGACGCTGAAGACACTGGCCGAGCTCGTCAGCCTCGGTCCCACCGAGGCCAACACCCTGCCCGGCCGCTTCGTGTTCGTGAAGTCGCCCGAAGCCAAGGAAAAGCTGCTCGCCGCCATGGCGCCCGGCAACCAGGCCAAGACGAAGACGGCGCCGATTTCCGTCATTGCCGGCTACGATCTCGATTTCTACGAAAACCTGCCGAAGACCTTCCCGCACGCCGACGCCCGCTCCTGGTACGCCGGCTCGCCCGACGAGCGGCTGCAATTCTCGGCGCTGCGGTCGGCCTCGCTGCAGGTCGGCTATCTCACCATGGCCGCCCGGGCGCTGGGGCTCGACGTCGGCCCGATGGCCGGCTTCGATGCCGCCGCCGTCGACGCCGCCTTCTTCCCCGACAGCCGCGTCCGGACCTTCCTGGTGCTCAACCTCGGCTATGGCGACAAGGCGTCGCTGTTCCCGCGCCTGCCACGCCTTGCCTTCGACGAATACGCCCGCATCGCCTGACCACCCCTGGAACAGGCCGCAACGAAGCCTCGCCGGCGACGGCGGGGCTTTTTGCCGGCGGCTACATCATCGGCACGCGCTTTTCCGGGCTGCGGCAGAGGTCGGCGACGATGCAGCGCCCGCATTCGGGCCGCCGCGCCTTGCAGACGTAGCGGCCGTGCAGGATCAGCCAGTGGTGGGCGTGCTGACGGTAGGCTTTCGGCACCACCTTTTCGAGGCCGAGCTCCACCTCGATCGGCGTCCGGCCGGGGGCGAGACCCAGCCGGTTGGCGACGCGGAACACATGGGTATCGACGGCGATGGTCGGCTCGCCGAAGGCGATGTTAAGCACGACGTTGGCCGTCTTGCGGCCGACGCCCGGCAGCGCTTCCAGCGCCGCCCGGTCGTGCGGCACCTCGCCGCCGTGCTCGCGCACCAGGATATCGGAGAGGGCGATGACGTTCTTCGCCTTGTTGCGGTAGAGACCGATGGTCTTGATGGCCTCCCTGAGGCGGTCCTCGCCGAGCGCCAGCATCTTCTGGGGCGTATCGACCGTCTCGAACAGCGGCCGCGTCGCCTTGTTGACGCCGGCGTCGGTGGCCTGGGCGGACAGCGTCACGGCGACCAGAAGCGTATAGGGGTTGACGGCGTGGAGCTCGCCACGCGGCTCCGGGTTGGCCGCCTTGAAGATGGCGAACAGTTCCTCGATCTCGGCGGCGCTCATCGGTTTCGTCGGCGGAATGGGTTTGTCGACATCCTCGGATGCGACGGCGACGGCAGGCTTTCTCGGCACGGGAATACTCCGGACAAGGCGCAACGACGCTTTCTATAGCCGGATTTGCCGCCCGGCGGCGTCAGCAGCGCCGCTTTCCCGTCTGCCGATGTCGCTTTTTTTGCGCTTTTTCTGCCGACGTGCGAAAATCGGGTGGTTGGATCGCCCGCCGCTCCCTAACTTCGCATCGCACCCTTGATGGAGGACGCGATGGACGCCATTACGCTGACCGACAACCTCACCTCGCCGCCGATGTCGGCGAGCTGGCTGCACGAGGGGCTGCGCATGGCGGGCGAGGTCATCCTCGATCGCGATCACAGCGACTATGTCCTCGTGCGCGACACCATTCGTTTCATCTCCGAACGCTGGCGCGACCAGCCGGAGCTCGAGACCATCGCCGCCGCCGTCGGCACCGACGCCGGCCACCTGCACCGCCTGTTCACCCGCTGGGCCGGCCTGACGCCCAAGGCCTTCGTGCAGGCGCTGACCCTCGACGAAGCGCGGCGGATGCTCGACCAGTCGTCGTCGATCCTCGACACCGCCTACGAGGTCGGGCTGTCCGGACCGGGGCGCCTGCACGACCTGTTCGTGACGCACGAGGCGATGAGCCCGGGCGCCTACAAGGCGCGCGGGGCGGGCGTGACCGTTGCCTACGGCTTCCACCCCTCGCCCTTCGGCACGGCGCTGGTGATGGCCACCGACCGCGGCCTCGCCGGCATCGCCTTCGCCGACCCCGGCGAGGAGCAGAAGGCGTTCCGCGACATGTCGGCCCGCTGGCCGGCCGCCACCTATGTGCAGGACGAGGCGGTGACCGCGCCCTATGCGCGGCAGGTGTTCGATCCGACGGTGTGGTCGCAGGACCGGCCGATCCGACTGGTGTTCATCGGCTCCGATTTCGAGGTGCGCGTCTGGGAGACGCTGCTCCGCATCCCGCTCGGCAAGGCGACGACCTATTCGGACATCGCCCGCCACATCGGCAATCCCAACGCGGCGCGGGCCGTCGGCTCGGCGGTCGGCCGAAACCCCCTGTCCTTCGTCGTGCCCTGCCATCGCGTGCTCGGCCGGGAAGGCGACCTCTGCGGCTACCACTGGGGCCTGACGCGCAAGAAGGCCATTCTCGGCTGGGAAACCGGCCTCGCCCGCCGGCTCGGCGGCGCCGAGGTGGAGAAAGGCTGAGGCCGATTTTTCCTTCCGGAAACGGAAACGCCGCGACGGGGGTCCCATCGCGGCGTTTCGCTTTTTTCAAAAGGCGCCGGCAATCAGGCCGACAGCACCTTCTTCGACTTGATCGAGCCGTCCTCGTTGAGCTCGTAGACGATCGGCTCGCCGGTGTTGAGCTCGCGGGCGACGATCTCCTCGCCGGAGAGCTTCTCGAGGTCCATGATGATCGAGCGCAGCGAGTTGCCGTGGGCGGCGACCAGCACGTTCTCGCCCTTGAGGACGCGCGGCAGGATCTCGGCGTTGAAATAGGGCAGCGTGCGCTCGGCGGTGTTCTTCAGGCTCTCGCCGCCCGGCGGCGGAACGTCGAACGAACGGCGCCAGATGTGCACCTGCTCCTCGCCCCACTTGGCACGGGCGTCGTCCTTGTTGAGGCCGGTCAGCTCGCCGTAGTCGCGCTCGTTGAGGGCCTGATCCTTGATGGTCTCGAGGCCGGGCTGGCCGACTTCGTCGAGGATGAGGCGCAGCGTATGCTGGGCGCGCGTCAGGACCGAGGTGTAGGCGATGTCGTACTTGTAGCCGAGCGCCTTGAGGCGGGTGCCGGCGGCGGTGGCTTCCTTGACGCCCTGGGCGGTGAGGTCGGGATCCTTCCAGCCGGTGAACAGGTTGAGCAGGTTCCACTCGGACTGGCCGTGGCGGACGAGGACCAGAATGCGGCTCATGGGCTTTTCTCCAGTTGATCGTTTCGTTGCGGGCCGGAACCGACCATCGGTCCCGGAGCGTTCGGCAGCCGGCCATCGCCCCTTGCCGGGGCGCGGCCGGAATTTCGTCAATCCTTGAGGCCGAGCACGTCGGCCATGTCGTAGCGGCCCGGCTTCCGCCCACGCGCCCAGAGCGCAGCGCGGACCGCTCCCTTGGCGAACTGCGCCCGGTCTTCCGCGACGTGCCTCAGTTCCAGCCGCTCGCCGGCGCCGGCGAAATAAACGGTGTGGTCGCCGACCACCGAACCGCCACGCAGCGTGGCAAAGCCGATGGCGCCCTGCGGACGCGGGCCGGTATAGCCGTCGCGGGAGCGGACGGCGTAGTCGTCGAGCTTGATGTCGCGGCCGCGCGCCGCGGCCTCGCCGAGCAGCAGCGCCGTGCCGGAGGGCGCGTCCACCTTGTGGCGGTGGTGCATCTCCAGGATCTCGACGTCGAAGTCCGGTCCGAGCGCCCGGGCGGCCTGCTCGACCAGCACCGCCAGGAGGTTGACGCCGACGCTCATGTTGCCGGACTTGACGACTGTCGCATGGCGGGCGGCGGCGTCGATCCTCGCCTCGTCCTCGGCCGAGCAGCCGGTGGTGCCGATGATATGGGCAATACGCGCCTGGGCGGCCAGCTCGGCGAATTCGACGGTGGCGGCCGGGGCGGTGAAGTCGAGAATGCCGTCGGCGCCGACCACGGCGGCGAGCACGTCGGTCGTCAGCGGCACGCCGATCTCGCCGATGCCGGCCAGGATGCCGGCATCCTCGCCGATCACCGGGCTGCCGTCGCGCTCGATGGCCGCGTGCACCGTCACGCCGGGCGTCTCCGAGACGATGCGCACCAGCGTTCGTCCCATGCGCCCGCCGGCGCCGACGACTACGAGCTTCATGTCCGACATGTCCGACCTCGCCGGTTCAGGGGTGAACACCGTTGCCATGGCGGCCTTCTATCATGCGAGCGCCGCAAGGTAATCCTTTAGTCGCAAAAAACCTTCGGGATCACGCTGGAAAAAACGCGTATTCACGCGGATTTGCGCCCCTCATTCTTCAGTCACGCGGCTGACGGCGTCGAGAATGAGCGCGATGTCCTCGGGCCGCGACAGCCGATGGTCGCCGTCTTTCACCAGCGTCAGCACTACATCGTCGTCAACGAGACGATCGACGATGCGCTGCGCGTGCGTGTAGGGCACCGATCTGTCGGCCATGCCCTGGAGGATGATGATCGGCACGCCCAGCCGGATCGGCGCGTCGAGCAGATTGTGCCGGGCCCCGTCGCGGAAGAAGTCGGCGGCGAGCCGGTAGGCCGGGCTGCCGTACTCGCCGGGAAGCTCGATGGCCTCGCCGGCATCGACGCGGGCGCGCGCTTCGGGCGGCAGCGCCGGATAAAACAGCTTGTCGGTGAAGTCGGGGGCCGGCGCGACGAGAACCGCGCCCTTGAGCCCGTCGAGATGCTCATGGGCGAGGAGCAGCGCCATCCAGCCGCCCATCGACGAGCCGACGACCACGAAGTCCGGCCCGGCCTCGGCGGCGACCACCGCCTTCGCCTCGGCGAACCAGCGGCCGATGCGGCCATCCTCGAAGGCGCCGTCCGAGCCGCCATGTCCGGAATAGTCGAAGCGCACCACCTTGCGGCTGTGCCGGCGCCCCCAGGCCGCCACCGCTTCCGCCTTGGCGCCGGTCATGTCGGACCGAAAGCCGCCGAGCCAGACGATCGTCGGGCCGGCGCCGTCGGCGACGAGGCCGCGAATGGTTCGGCCGTCGTCCGGCATGGTGATGCTGATCGGCCGGTCCGTCATCTTACTCCGCTCCCCGCTGCCACCGCGCCCGGTTCCTGGCCGGCACCCGAGGCAATTGCCGCTTCTTTAGCCCATTTCCCTGCCGATCGCCGTCTGCGACCTTGACTTTTTCGCACTCTCCAACGATTTTTAGCCCGTTGTCCAGTTTGCGAGTCCGCGCTTCACGGGAAGAAGCGGTTCGCTATGAGGACAGCCGGCCATCGGTGGATGGCGCCTCTATTTCAAAGGTGCGATCGGTTTGACGATCAAGGTCCTTGACATGGTCGGGCGCTGACCTATCCGAGCGGTGGTCGTTTTCGAAAACTTCAGAGGAGTTGACAGCCATTCGTCGTCCGTTCCGAGCCACCGCCCCCGTCAAGGAAGGTCCGCGCATCAATCGCGAAATCCGGGTCCCTCAGGTCCAGTTGATTGGCGAGGAGGGTGACAACCTCGGCGTTGTCGCGATCGCCGATGCCTTGGCCGCCGCCGCCGACGCCGGTCTCGACCTCGTCGAGATTTCCCCGAATTCGACACCTCCCGTCTGCAAGATCCTGGACTTCGGCAAATACAAGTTCGAAGCCCAGAAGAAAGCGTCGGAAGCCCGCAAGAACCAGAAGATCGTCGAAATCAAGGAAGTCAAGCTCCGGCCCAACATCGACACGAACGACTACGACGTGAAGATGAAGAGCATGCTGCGCTTCTTCGAGGAAGGCGACAAGGTCAAGGTGACGTTGCGTTTCCGCGGCCGCGAGATGGCTCACCAGGACCTCGGCTTCAAGCTTCTGCAGCAGGTCAAGGAACAGACCGTCACGGTCGCCAAGGTCGAGAGCGAGCCGCGCCTCGAAGGCCGTCAGATGGTGATGCTGCTCTCCCCGCGCTGAGGGCGCCGGTTTTTCCGAAAAGGCTCCGGGCGGCCCGACCGCGCCGGAGCCTTCGTTTTTTGAAAGCCGGCTCGGCGAAATGGCGCCGTTCAAACGGCCGCTGATTTCGGGCGATTCCTCAAGTCTTGCGCGAATCCGCCTTGCGCCCAACGGCCTTTTCGGCTAGAAGCCCAGCCACTTCAGGTCGCCCGGCGTGGAGACGGCTTGCCGTGTCCAAGGGCATGCCGTGGCGACCGTGGAAGCTCAGCCCCGGACAGACCGTCTAGGCCTCCGCGGAATTCCGCGATGTCGGCCGGTCTTTACGGAAAGACAAAGTCAGCGAGAGCCCGCAAGGGATCTCCAAACACTCGGAAACGAGCAAAATGCCCAAGATGAAGACGAAGTCGGGCGCCAAGAAGCGCTTCAAGGTGACGGCCAGTGGCCACATCAAGTCCGCCCAGGCCGGCAAGCGCCATGGCATGATCAAGCGGACCACCAAGTTCATCCGTAAGGCTCGCGGCACCACCGTGCTGTCCAAGCCGGACGAGATCATCATCAAGAAGAACTTCCTGCCCTACGCCTGATCCCGCGCGATCATACGGCACTCACTATCGAGGAGACTGAATTATGGCGCGCGTCAAGCGGGGCGTCACGTCCCATGCCAAGCACAAGAAGGTTCTAGAGGCCGCCAAGGGCTATCGGGGCCGTCGCAAGAATACCATCAAGACCGCCAAGGCGGCCGTCGATCGCGCGATGCAATATGCGACGCGCGACCGCCGGGCCAAGAAGCGCAACTTCCGCGCTCTCTGGATCCAGCGTATCAACGCTGCCGTCCGTGACGTCACCGGCGGCGAGCTGACCTATGCTCGCTTCATCGATCTCCTGGCCAAGGCCGGGATTGCCATCGACCGCAAGGTGCTGTCCGACCTCGCCATCAGCGAGCCGGCGTCGTTTAAGGCCATCGTCGAGAAGGCCCAGGCTGCCGCCTGATCGGCGACAGCGCGGGGCCGATCGCCGATCGGCCGCCCCCGACATTACGAGAGCGGCGCGCCGATCGGTGCGCCGCTCTTTTCGTTTCCAGGGGTGCAATCGCCGGTGAGACGGGCTAGAAGCCACCCATCAGACATATCGGGGCCAGAACAAGCGTCATGACCGACATCGAACAGCTCGAAGCCTCCATTCTCGACGACATCCACGCCGCCGGCGACGAAGCCGCCCTCGAGGGCGTGCGCGTCGCCATCCTCGGCAAGCAGGGGTCGGTGTCGGCTCTGCTCAAGACGCTCGGCGCCATGAGCCCCGACGAGCGGCGGACGCGCGGCGCGGCGATCAACGCGCTGAAGGACCGGGTCGGCCTCGCCATCGCCGACCGCAAGGCGGTGCTGAAGGCCGCCGCTCTCGACGCCCGTCTCGCCCGCGAGACGGTGGACATCTCGCTGCCGGTCCGTCCGGGGCCGCTCGCCGAGGGGCGCATCCATCCGGTGAGCCAGGTAATCGACGAGATCACCGCCATCTTCACCGACATGGGATTTGCCGTCGCCGAAGGTCCGGACATCGAAACCGACCACTATAATTTCACGGCGCTCAACTTCCCGCCGGACCATCCGGCGCGCGAAATGCACGACACCTTCTTCCTGAAGCCGAAGGAGGACGGCTCGCGCCTGCTGCTCAGGACCCACACCTCGCCGATGCAGGTGCGCACCATGGAGGCGCAGAAGCCGCCGATCCGCATCATTGCGCCCGGCCGCACCTACCGCTGCGACAGCGACGCCACCCACACGCCGATGTTCCACCAGGTGGAGGGCCTCGTCATCGACGAGACCACCCATTTCGGCCATCTCAAGTGGGTGCTGGAGGAGTTCCTGAAGGCCTTCTTCGAAGTGGACGAGGTCAAGACGCGCTTCCGGCCGTCCTTCTTCCCGTTCACCGAGCCGTCGATGGAAGTCGACGTCGGCTGCCGCCGCTCGGGTTCGGAAATCCGCATCGGCGAAGGCGACGACTGGCTGGAGATCTTGGGCTGCGGCATGGTGCATCCCAACGTCATCCGTTCCGCTGGCCTCGATCCCGACGTCTACCAGGGCTTCGCCTTCGGCATGGGCATCGACCGCATCGCCATGCTGAAATACGGCATGCCCGACCTCAGGGCCTTCTTCGACGCCGACGCCCGCTGGCTGAAGCACTACGGCTTCCGTCCGCTCGACCTGCCGAGCCTCTACGGCGGTCTGACGGGGTAAATAACAGGAGTTTCCATATGCTGAGCATTGCCGAACTCAAGCCCGTCATCGAAGAGAAGCTGCGCGGCCACCTCGATCGGTTCGGATTCCGGGCCGTGGATGTCAGGGCGGACCAAGACCACCATGGCGATCCTGTCGTCGTGGCGGACGCTCACTATCGCGAAGGGGCGCCGACACTGGATTCTCGGGCGAAGGTGCAGGCCATCAATGACATCATGCGCTACATGGTCGAGAAGGGCGATGACCGCTTTCTGTGGCTGCGAAGCCATTTCGATGGTGATGTCTTTGCCGAAGACGATCAGTCGGAGAAGCCGTCATGATTGCCGATGACCTTCTTCAACAGGCAAAAGACCTGCTGAAGGCCGATTCCAGGAGACCGCGCCAGACCAGTCTGAGACGTGCTGTCAGCGCAAGCTACTATGCTCTGTTCCATGAAGTCTGCCGCCTGTCTGCCGACGCTCTGGTCGGAGCGGGACGATACGGCAGCCCCGCCTGGGTACGAGTTTACCGAGCGTTGCAACACAATCAGGCGGCCAAACGGTGCAAGCAGGTTGCCGCGCGCAATCTCCATCCGACCGCCAACAGCATCGGCGCCGTGTTTCCCGCCCTCCAGTTCGAGCGCCATACCGCCGACTACGATCCGACAGGATTTGCCAAGGGACGCGAAGAGGTTGAACGGCTGATCAGCGATGCTGAAACAGCGGTCGCAGATCTTCGGGCTATGCCGATGGATGTCAGGTTGGAGCTGTCCACCTGCCTCCTGTTCGATGACCGCCGATAAGGCCCCGAGAATCGGAAGATAATTCCATGAAGTTCACCCTCAGCTGGCTGAAAGACCATCTCGATACCGACGCTTCGCTCGACGAAGTCGTCGAGGCGCTCACCATGGTGGGCCTGGAGGTGGAGGAGGTCTCCGACCCGTCGGCGCCGCTCAAGCCCTTCGTGGTGGCGAAGATCGTCACCGCCGACAAGCATCCCAACGCCGACAAGCTGAAGCTGCTCTCCGTCGACGCCGGCAAGGGGCCGGTGCAGGTGGTGTGCGGCGCGCCCAACGCGCGGGCCGGCCTCAAGGGCGTGTTCGCCCTGCCCGGCGTGGTCATTCCGGCCACCGGCGCCGTGCTGGAAGTCGGCACCATTCGCGGCGTCGAGAGCCGCGGCATGATGTGCTCGGAGCGGGAACTCGGCCTGTCCGACGAGCACAATGGCATCATCGAGCTGCCCGAGGACGCCCCCGTCGGCGTGTCTTTCGCCGACTATCGCGGCGGCGCCGATCCGGTGATCGACATTTCCATCACCCCCAACCGGCCCGACTGCCTCGGCGTGCGCGGCATCGCCCGCGATCTGGCGGCGCGCTGCCTCGGCACGCTGAAGCCCGATCCGCTGGCGCCGGTCGCCGGCGCCTTTCCCTCGCCGGTGCCGATCGCGCTGAAGTTCGACGGCGACGACACGCCCTGCCCGGTGTTCGCCGGCCGCGTGGTGCGCGGCCTCAAGAACGGGCCGTCGCCGAAGTGGCTGCAGGACCGGCTCAAGGCGATCGGCCTCAGGCCGATTTCGGCTCTGGTCGACATCACCAACTACCTGACCTTCGACCGGGGTCGGCCGCTGCACGTCTACGACGCCGACAAGCTCTCCGGCACCATCTGCGCCCGCCTCGGCAGGGCGGGTGAAAGCCTGCTGGCGCTCGACGGCAAGACCTACGCGGTCGACGACAGCATGTGCGTCATCGCCGACGACGCGGCCGTGCTCGGCCTTGGCGGCGTCATGGGCGGCGAGACCACCGGCTCGACCGAAGCCACCACCTCGGTCTTCATCGAAAGCGCCTATTTCGATCCTGGCCGCACCGCCCGCACCGGCCGCCGGCTGGGCCTCAATTCCGACGCCCGCTTCCGCTTCGAGCGCGGCATCGATCCCGGCTTCGTCGTCGCCGGCCTGGAGCTGGCGACGCGGATGGTGCTCGACCTCTGCGGCGGCGAGGCCTCAGACGTGGTGGTGGCCGGCAGGGAGCCGCTGCAGAACAAGGCGATCGACTTCCCGCTCTCCGAGGTAAAGCGCCTCTCCGGCCTCGACCTTCCGGCCGACACCATCACCGGCACGCTGGAAAAGCTCGGCTTCTCGGCGACGGGCAGCGGCGGCAGCCGCTCGGTCGCCGTGCCGTCCTGGCGGCCGGACGTCCATGGCAAGGCCGACCTCGTCGAGGAAGTGGTGCGCATCGTCGGCCTCGACCAGGTGAAGACGACGGCGCTGCCGCGCCTTGCCTCGGTGTCGCAGAAGGTGCTGACGCCGCTGCAGATCCGCACCCGCCGCGCCAAGCGGGCGCTGGCGGCGCGCGGTTTCGTCGAGGCGGTGACCTGGTCGTTCCTCGCCAAGCCGGTCGCCGTGCTGTTCGGCGGCGGCGCGGCCGAGCTCGAACTCGCCAACCCGATCTCCGCCGACATGAGCGACATGCGGCCGAGCCTGATCCCCGGCCTCGTCGCGGCGGTCAAGCGCAACGCCGATCGCGGTCTTGCCGACCTCGCGCTGTTCGAGGTGGGACAGGTGTTCGCCGGCGATCGGCCGCAGGACCAGAGCGTCGCGGCAACCGCCGTGCGCGAAGGCAGCGCCGGGCTTGCCGGCTCCGGCCGCCATTGGGCCGGTTCGGCACCCACCGTGACCGCCTTCGACGCCAAGGCCGATGCGCTGGCGCTGCTCGATGCGCTCGGCGTCGATGTCTCGCGCGTGCAGATCGTCCGGTCGGCGCCGAGCTGGTTCCACCCCGGCCGCTCGGGCAGCATCCAGCTCGGGCCGCAGACCGTGCTCGCCCATTTCGGCGAACTGCATCCGGCGGTTGTCGAGGCGCTGGACGCCGAGGGGCCGATCGTCGCCGCCGAGGTGATCCTCGATCGCATTCCGGTCGCCAAGGCGAAGGCCGGCCGCAGCAAGCCGGCGCTGGCGCTGTCCGCCTTCATGCCGGTCAGCCGCGACTTCGCCTTCGTCGTCGACGACGGCGTCGAGGTGGCGAAGATCGTCAAGGCGGTGCAGGGCGCCGACAAGAAGCTGATCGGCGGCGTCGACGTGTTCGACGTCTACCGGGGCGAGCACGTGGCCGCCGGCCAGAAGTCGGTGGCCATCGCCGTGACGCTGGCGCCGAGCGACCGCACGCTGACCGACGATGACATCGATAAGGTGTCGAAGGCGATCGTCGCCGCCGTGCAGAAGGCGACGGGGGCGAGCCTGCGCGGCTGAACCCCGAAAGGCGCGAAAATGGCAAGGGCCGCGGGAGACCGCGGCCTTTTCCGTCACTTCGCCACGAGGACCTGGGAACACTCGGGCGGCAGATCCTTCAGGGTGATCTCGGGCGGCGGCGGCTTGGGCTTGGACGGTTTCGTCGGCTTGGGCGGCGGCGGCGCGTACCAGCTCCGGAGCTCGGCGCCGCAGCCATCGCCGGACGGCGGCTCAGCCTGGGGCTTGCAGGTCGGCGAATTGCGCGGACAGGCGATGCGAATGTGAAAATGGTAATCGTGACCCCACCAGGGGCGCACCTTCGAGAGCCAGGCGCGGTCGCCGGTCGCCCGCTCGCAGAGCGCCTTCTTGATGGCGCGGTTGACGAAGATGCGCTCCACTTCCGGCTGCTTCGCCGTCAGACGAATGATGTTGAACTGCCTGTCCGAGAATTTCTTAGGATCGACGGTGAGCGTGTCGGGCGCCAGCATCGACACGGCGCTCACCCGCTCCCGCTCGTCGTAGGTCAGTTCGCGCTTCGGCATCGGCGTCAGCCAGATGTCGGCATCGAGCCCGATCTGGTGGCTGGCGTGGCCGGACGACATCGGGCCGCCGCGCGGCTGCGACATGTCGCCGACGAGCAGGCCGTTCCAACCGACCGCCGGCGCCTTGGCCGCAAGGTGCTCGAGGAAACCGACCAGCGCCGGATTGCCCCAGTTGCGGTTGCGCGACAGGCGCATCACCTGCCAGGTCGGGCCGTTGACCGGCAACAGCGTTGCGCCGGCCAGGCAGCCGCGCGCATAGGAACCGATCGACCGGGCGGCAAGCGGCGCCGGGGCCGCCGCAGAGCCGAACAGTTGCTTGGCCGGCGTTTCGGCGGCGGCGGGCAGGACCGCGGCGATGAGGAAGAGGGCGGCGAGGCGACACGACATGGGATCATTCCGGCATCGAGGACCCGTCCATGCTGCGCCCTGCCGGATTAACCGGAGATTAACCAGCTTCACTCGCCGATCGACGGGCGCAACGGCAGCACCGGCAGAGAGCCCGTGATGTCGATGCCGGAGGGTCTGGCGGAGAAGATCGCGCCGGCCGGTCCCGAGGCGACCTCGGTGATCCAGGATGGCCGCTCGCCCCTGATCAGGCGGGCGGCGAGCCCCTCCGGCGCCCGCTCGGCCATCTGGTTGAGCTCGGCGTCGCCCATGCAGGCGGCGAGATAGCCGGCGCCGGTCGCCCGGAAGGCAGCTTCGGGGTCGGCACCGGTGAAGACGGCGTCAACCGCGAGAATGCCGTGGGCGTCGCGATGATAGGGCGCCGCCAGCACGCCATGCGGCGTCGCCTTGAGCAGGAAGGCGCCGAAGTTCGAGGTGGCGACAACGAGGCCGGGCGGACGGGGGCCGAGCACGTCGCCGAAGAAGGCACGGCAGTCGGTCATGGTCGCCGCTTCGGCGGCGTCGATATCCGGGCGAGCGGTGAGCCGGTCGACCGCCATGACGACAAATGTCCACAACATGGGGACCGCAACGAGCCAGGTCCAGCGCCGGGCGACCGAACGCGCATCGTCCTGCCCGGCGGTCGCCTTGACGGCCAGAGCGGCGACGGCGCCTACGGCGGCCGAGGCGACGATCTGGGCGCCGACCAGGGCGCGCAACTGCATCACCCCCAGCAGCACGGAACCACCGAGGATGGACAGCACGACGGTAAAGGCCGGCCGGTCGGCGGTCGGCATGCGGCGGAGCGCCAGCGCGCCGAGCACAAGGGCGGCAAAGGGCGCTATGTAGAGCGGCGGCACCAGATCCGGCCGCCCTTCAAGAGTGGCGATGAGACCTTGCGCCTCGGAAACGCGATCGAGCCAGATCGGCCGAATGGCCGGATCGACCCCGCCGTAGGGTCCGGCAAGGCAGATCGGGAACAGCACGGCGGCGATCGTCACCAGGAGCGAAGCGACGGCGATCAGCGCGCCGCCGCGCATGAGAAGGCCGGGCAGGCCGTCGTCGTGACCGCGCAGGGCGGCGGCCAGCACGATGACGGCGGCGCCGCCGACGAGAACCGGCGTCAGATAGGCGAAGGACAGGGTATCGCAGGCCGGCACCAGCCAACGCGATGGCGGGATGGTCGCGGCGGCGGCCAGCAGCGTGCCGGCCATCAGCGCGCCGGTGAACAGCATGAAGCCGCGCCGCCAGCGATCGGCGTCGATGATCCAGGCGATGGCGAGACCGAGGATGGCCAGGAGAACGGCCAGCAGCGTTTCCATGCCGACGGCGAGACTGATCGCCGCCGCCATGCCGGCGACAAGCGGCCAGCGGCGGGCGCCGTCGGCTCGCACCAGCCCCATCAGCACGAAGGCGACCAGAACGGCCTGAACGTTGTGATGGTCGAGGTCGCCGGGCAGGAAGACGCCTTTCACCTGCGGCGACAGGAAGATCATCAGGAGCGTGACGAGCCGGGCGATCTCGCCGCCGAAGCGACCGGCGGCCGAAGCCAGGGCAAAGGCGAAGGGGATCACCAACAGCACCGGCCAGAGGTTGGCGGCGAACAGCTCGGCGCCGGCGCGATCCGTAAACGGGCTCGCGGCGAGAATAATCGTGGCGATCGGCAGGTCGACCAGGCGCGACCAATGCATCAGCACGCCGTCCGGAGGGTCGAGGCGATACTGGGTAAGGTCGAACCAGCCCTGACCGGCGAGAAGGTCGCGCACCTCGACGAGGCGCATCATGGAATCGGGATCGCTCCAGCCGGGCCCGAGATCGGTCAGCCGGTGGACGGCCACAATCCCGATGACCAGCAACCCCAGCGCGGCGGCGAAGAGAAGGCGGGCACGCGGGCCGAGACGGGAGAGGGCAAGAGGGGCGCCAAGGGCGCCTTGTTTGGAATTCATTGACCAAAGCCGACGACAGGACGTGGGAAAGCCCGGCACACGCGAAGCGTCGTTAGCCTTGCCTTAACACGATGGATAAAAGGTAAAGGCGGCGCGCCGCCGTCCGCGGTCCGCATCCTTCGGATGACCTCCATGACCGCAAGCGACCTCGCAACCGACGCCACCTTTCCGGGTCTCGACATCGCCGTCGTCCTGCCCTGCTACAACGAGGGGGCGACGATCGGCGCCGTCGTGCGCGGGTTCCGGACGGCGCTGCCCGAGGCGCGGGTCTGCGTGTTCGACAACAATTCCTCCGACCGCACCGCCGTCGAGGCGCGTGTCGCCGGCGCCGAGGTGATCCGCGAGGAGCGGCAGGGCAAGGGCCATGTGGTCCGACGCATGTTCGCCGACATCGACGCCGACGTCTACGTCATGGCCGACGGGGACGGCACCTACGATCCGCGCGACGCCGTCGATCTGGTGCGGGCGCTGGTGACCGAACGGGCCGACATGGCGGTCGGCGTCCGCCGCAACGTCACCGTCGACGCCGGCCGGTCCGGCCACGCCCTCGGCAACCGGTTGTTCAACGGCCTCTATCGGCGGCTGTTCGGGCCCGACTTCAGCGACGTGTTCTCCGGCTACCGCGCGTTCACCCGGCGCTTCGTCAAGAGCTTCCCGGCCGTGTCGCACGGCTTCGAGATCGAGACGGAGATGGCCGTGCATGCCGGCCAGCTACACATTCCCACCGTGGAACTGCCGCTCGATTACGGCCGCCGCGTCGAGGGAGCGCCCTCCAAGCTGCGTACCTTCCGCGATGGCTTCCGCATCCTGATGATGTTCGCCATGCTGGTGAAGGAGACGCGGCCGAGCCTGTTCTTCGGCGCACTCTCGGGCCTGTTCGCCGCAGCCTCGGTGGTCCTTGCCCTGCCGGTTTTCGCCACCTACGTCGAGACCGGCCTGGTGCCGCGCCTGCCGACGGCGCTGCTGTCGACCGGCCTGATGATCCTGGCGGCGCTGCTGGCCACCGCCGGCCTCATCCTCGACAGCCTCGCCCGCGCCCGGGTCGAGCAGAAGCGCACCCTCTATCTCTCCATCCCGGCGCTGAAGCGGCGGGAAGACGCCACCGAAGCGGCGACGGCGGCCAATCTCGCGGCGCTCCGCGATCTCCTGCGCCGGCTCGATGACCCGTCCGACCGTCGCAAGGCCGGCTGACATGGCGCTCCCCGTCCGGAGGCTTGGCGGATTTGCCCTGGCCGGTTTTACCGGCTTCGTCGTCGACGCCGGTCTGACGGAAGCGCTCGCCGGCTTCGGCGTCAGTCCTTATATCGGCCGCGTGTTCGCGGTGGCCGTCGCCATCGCCGTCACCTATGCGATCAACCGGAATCTGACCTGGAAAGAGCGGCGCGCGCCGGTGCCGGGCCGCCGCACGCGCTATGTCGCGGTGTCGCTGATCTCGATCGCCGCCAACTATCTGATCTTCGCCGCGGCCCTTGCCGCCATACCGGGCCTCAGCCCGGCGATCGGCGTGGCGGCCGGCACCGGTGTCGGCATGGTGATGAACTTCGCCGGCTATTCGCGCCTGGTCTTCACGGGGAGCGAGGATCAGGCGGCGTAGCGACCGGCATCGGCGCCGTAATAGCGGACATAGCGCTCGGAGATACGCTCGACGGGCAGCACGATCATCACGTCCGTGGTGCCGAAGGGGCGATCGACGACGGCGCCGCGGCCGACCATGGCGCCGAGGCGAAGATAGCCCTTGATGAGCGGCGGCATGCCGGCGAGCGCCGTGCGCATGTCCACCGCCTCGATCGGCAGGCGGTTCATGGCGACGGCCCGCTCGGGCCGTGCCTCCACCAGCCAGTCGGCGTTGGCCGACGCGTGATGGTGAAGGAAGGACAGCGGCAGGGCGAGCGCATCCGGATCGGTGCCCTCGAAGGAGGCGCAGCCGATCATGGCGTCGATGCCGTGATTGAGCACATAGGCCCAGATGCCCTGCCACAGCAGCTCGACGGTGCGCTTGCTGCGATAGGGCTTCATGACGCAGGAGCGGCCGAGTTCGAGAAACTCGAGGCCGGCGTGGCGGGCGAGAAGCGGCTCGATGGCGAATTCGCCGGCCGTGTAGAAGCCGCGATGGCGCTCGGCGACCTTCTGGCGCAGGAGGCGGTAGGTGCCGACGATGCGCGGCCGCGCCCGGCGGAACGGCCGGATCTCGACGTCGTCATGATCGAGAACCAGCAGGTGATCGCAATAGCGGTCGAAGGCGTCGGCATCGCGGCGGCGGAGGAAGGTGCGCGGATCGGCGGTCGCCTGCATTTCGCCGTAGAAGACGCGATAGCGCAACGCCTGGGCAGCGCGCACCTCGGCCGCCGAACGGGCAAGCCGCACCTCCAGCGCGCCCAGCCGGCCTAAAGTAGACGTAGATTCCGGGACACGATGCAAAGCGTTCCCTGCGAACGCGGAGAAAAGCCGACCGCCGACAGCAGAAATTTGGTCAGGTCTCATCGGTCGGACACTCCTTCAAGAGCCAGTTAGGTCGGCGCAAGAACGCTGCGACTAAGCCGTTTTATCTCAACCATCACATTGTCCAAACACTGAGATGACAATTCGCAGACAATTTAATGACAGGCCACAGCCAAGCTCAAAAGCACACAAAGCGAAGGGCGTTTAGAGAGTGTTTTCCATCTTGTGATATCGACGGAGCATGACCACAAGGATTTTCGCCTTATGCCACCGTCGCCTTTCCCTGCGTCAGTGAACTTGGTTACGCCTCGATTTTCACTCGGCATTTTAGGGTTTTCAATCTTCTATGTCGCTTACGACGCGATCGTTGGCTTTCCGCCAAGAGGTCAATTTTATGTCATCGGCCGGGATTTCGCTAATATGTGGATGGGCGCGCGCTTAGCGCTCTCGGGCGATATTACGACGCTGTTTGACTGGCCAGCTTATGTAGCACTGCTGCGAAAAACTTTCTGGCCAGAATTCGCCGTCCACAATTGGTCCTATCCGCCACACGTCCTGCTCTTTGTTTGGCCCCTTGGTCTGCTACCCTACCATGCTGCGCTGATCCTCTGGGATGTCTTGGGCTTGGCTGCTTTCTTTGGCGCGACAAAGCTCGCCTTTCGATCGCTGCCGCCCGCACGCCGGACTTGGCTTTCACTCGCAACCGTCGGCGCTCCGGTCGTCGCCCTTAACATCGTTCTCGGGCAGGTCGGGCTTTATATCGGCGCACTATTGATCGCTGCCTGGATCTTGCGCAACGACCACCCTGTGGTGAGTGGCATTCTGATCGGCCTGCTAACCATGAAGCCGCATCTCGGGCTGCTTCTTCCGCTCGTACTGTTGGCTGAACACCGCTACAAAGTCATCCTATCCGCAGCGATAACCTTCATTATTCTCGTTGTTACGACGTCCCTCGCATTCGGTTGGTCGGTTTTTCCCGACTATCTCGCCTATGTTGGCCCGGCGCAACTTCATGTGCTCATGACTTACGAGCGACTTGACTGGATTATGCCGACGCCGATGCTTATGGCGCGCACCTTAGGCTTGCCGATTAACTATGGCTGGGTCTTCGTCGGCATCGCTGCCCCCTCCGCCCTCGCTGCCTTTCTTTATGTGCTGTGGCGAAGGGCTGAGGATACCGTAAAGCTCGCAGCTCTGGTGACCGCGACAATTCTTATTCTGCCTTATGCTTTCAGTTATGATACCGCGCTTCTCATCATGCCTCTAGTTCTGCTTATGGATAGAATGGACAAACCATGGCAGCAAGCAATCCTGCTCAGTGTCTACATGCTGCCGGCACTTGGCCTTGCCGCGGCCATATCGGGTATACCGCTTGCCACCGCTTCGTTGGTCGCTTTTGTAGGTTTGCTCATTTACGACATTCGTAGAGCCTCCAAACAGGTCTATGCCGACGCTGTCGGAGAATCTTGCCCCCCTCTAGCCTGACGCTACGGTGCATCCAGCTTCTTGCGCCGCCTTCGCCGGCAACTTATATACCGGCCGAATTCGGGGAGTTCCCCGGTCAGCATTCAAAGGAAAAAAACGGGGACCGGCCGGGGATCCGGCGTCAAGCCGAATGCCTCGGAAGAGGGTTCGGACGGTCTGCCTGAATGGAGTGACGAAATGGGCAAGGTTATCGGCATCGACCTCGGAACGACCAACTCCTGCGTCGCCATCATGGATGGCAAGAACGCCAAGGTAATCGAGAACTCGGAAGGCGCGCGCACGACGCCGTCGATCGTCGCCTTCGCCGACGGTGGCGAGCGTCTGGTCGGCCAGCCGGCCAAGCGGCAGGCGGTCACCAATCCCGAGAACACCATCTTCGCGGTGAAGCGCCTGATCGGCCGGCGGTTCGAAGATCCGATGGTCGCCAAGGACAAGGACCTCGTGCCCTATGCCATCGTCAAGGGCGACAACGGCGACGCCTGGGTGAACGCCGACGGCAAGAAATATTCGCCGTCGCAGATTTCGGCCATGACGCTCGCCAAGATGAAGGAGACGGCCGAGGCCTATCTCGGCACCAGCGTGACGCAGGCCGTCATCACCGTCCCCGCCTATTTCAACGACGCCCAGCGTCAGGCCACCAAGGACGCCGGCAAGATCGCCGGCCTCGAGGTGCTGCGCATCATCAACGAGCCGACGGCGGCGGCGCTCGCCTACGGCCTCGACAAGTCGGACCACTCCAGGACCATCGCCGTCTACGACCTCGGCGGCGGCACCTTCGACATCTCGATCCTGGAGATCGGCGACGGCGTGTTCGAGGTGAAGTCGACCAACGGCGACACCTTCCTCGGCGGCGAGGACTTCGACATGCGGCTCGTCAACTATCTGGCCGACGAGTTCAAGAAGGAGCAGGGCATCGACCTGCGCGGCGACAAGCTGGCGCTGCAGCGCCTGAAGGAAGCCGCCGAGAAGGCCAAGATCGAGCTGTCTTCCTCGGCCCAGACCGAGATCAACCTGCCGTTCATCACCGCCGACGCCAAGGGCCCCAAGCACCTGACGCTGAAGCTCACCCGCGCCAAGTTCGAAGCCTTGGTCGACGACCTCATCCAGAAGACCGTCGAGCCCTGCAAGGCGGCGCTCAAGGACGCCGGCCTCAGCGCCGGCCAGATCGACGAGGTGGTGCTGGTCGGCGGCATGACGCGCATGCCCAAGGTGCAGGAGACGGTGAAGCAGTTCTTCGGCCGCGAGCCGCACAAGGGCGTCAACCCGGACGAGGTGGTGGCGATCGGCGCCGCCATCCAGGCCGGCGTGCTGGCCGGCGAGGTCAAGGACGTGCTGCTCCTGGACGTGACGCCGCTGTCGCTCGGCATCGAGACGCTGGGCGGCGTGTTCACGCGCCTCATCGACCGCAACACCACCATCCCCACCAAGAAAAGCCAGGTGTTCTCGACCGCCGAGGACAGCCAGAGCGCGGTGACCATCCGCGTCTTCCAGGGCGAGCGCGAGATGGCGGCCGACAACAAGCTCCTGGGCCAGTTCGATCTGGTCGGCCTGCCGCCGGCGCCGCGCGGCGTGCCGCAGATCGAGGTGACCTTCGACATCGACGCCAACGGCATCGTCAACGTGTCGGCCAAGGACAAGGGCACCGGCAAGGAGCAGCAGATCCGCATCCAGGCGTCGGGCGGCCTGTCGGATTCCGACATCGACAAGATGGTGAAGGACGCCGAGGCCAACGCCGCCGCCGACAAGGTGCGCCGCGAGGCGGTCGAGGCGAAGAACCACGCCGAGGCGCTGATCCACTCGACCGAGAAGTCGCTTGCCGACTTCGGCGACAAGGTCTCCTCGTCGGACAAGTCGATCATCGAAAGCGCCATCGCCGACCTCAAGGCGGTGATCGATTCGAACGATGCCGAGGATATCAAGGCCAAGACCAACGCCCTTGCCCAGGCGGCCATGAAGCTCGGCGAGGCGATGTATGCCGCCCAGCAGCAGGGCGGCACCGAGGAGAAGCCGGGCACCGAGGGCGACGACGTCCTCGACGCCGACTTCGAGGAGGTCAAGGACGACAAGAAGAACGGCTGAGGCCGGGCTTCCTTGCGTATCCGGCTCCCCGGTCGACTAGCCGGGGAGCCGTTCCCTGTTGAGAATGGGCGGAAGGCGCCGCCCGTTTCCTCGCACCTCGGGACAGACGATGGCCAAACGCGACTATTACGACGTGCTGGGCGTTCCCCGCGACGCCGACGAAAAGACGCTGAAGAGCGCCTTCCGTAAGCTCGCCATGCAGCTGCATCCGGACAAGAATCCGGGAGACGCCACCGCCGAGAGCCGCTTCAAGGAAGCCAACGAGGCCTACGAGGTCTTGAAGGACCCGCAGAAGAAGGCGGCCTACGACCGCTTCGGCCACGCCGCCTTCGAGAACGGCATGGGCGGGCGTGGCGCCGATGCCGGCTTCGGCGCCTCGATGGCCGACATTTTCGACGACATCTTCGGCGAATTCATGGGCGGCGGCCGCCGCAGCCGGCCGAACGGCCGCGAGCGCGGCGCCGACCTTCGCTACAATCTCGACATCACGCTGGAGGAGGCCTTCACCGGCAAGACCGTCGAGATTCACGTTCCCACCTCGATCACCTGCGTCAAGTGTTCGGGCACCGGCGCCAAGCCGGGCACCAGCCCGCAGACCTGCCGCACCTGCGGCGGCAGCGGCAAGGTGAGGGCGAGCCAGGGCTTCTTCACCATCGAGCGCACCTGCCCGACCTGCCAGGGCCGCGGCGAGACCATCGCCAACCCCTGCGACGCCTGCTCGGGCACGGGGCGCATCACGCAGGAGCGGACGCTGTCGGTCAACGTCCCGGCCGGCATCGAGGACGGCACGCGCATCCGTCTCTCCGGCGAGGGAGAGGCCGGCCTGAGGGGCGGCCCGGCCGGCGACCTCTATATTTTCATCTCGCTCAGGCCGCATGTGTTCTTCCAGCGCGACGGCGCCGATCTCCACTGCCGCGTGCCGATCTCGATGACGACGGCGGCGCTGGGCGGCGAATTCGAAGTGCCGACCATCGACGGCGGCAAGACCAAGGTGCGCGTGCCCGAGGGCACGCAGGCCGGCAAGCAGTTCCGCCTGAAATCGAAGGGCATGCCGGTCTTGCGCTCGCGCGACATCGGCGACATGTACATCAACGTCACGGTCGAGACGCCGCAACGCCTGACGCGGCGCCAGCGCGAGCTGCTCGAGGAGTTCGAGCGCGAATCGTCGGGCGAGAACAATCCCGAATCAGCCGGGTTCTTCGCTCGCGTCCGCGATTTCTTCGATAATCTCGGCGGTTGAGCCCCTTCCGTCAAAATACCGACATGACGCAGGATGAGCCTGCGGCCAGGCGGTGTTGCAGGTCGAACTGGAGATCGGGATGTTCGTGCACCGGGTGCGGGATGAGGCGGTGGCCGAGGCGCGCCGCGTGCGCTGCCAGTATTCGGAAGACCTGAAGTTTCTGAGGAGCTGGGCGGCAAAGCCGCTCACCACCGGCGCGGTAAGCCCATCGGGGCGCTCGCTGGCCCGCGCCATGGCGGCGGTGGTCGATCCGGCCTGGGACGGAACGGTGGTCGAGCTCGGTCCGGGCACCGGCGCGGTCACCACCGCGCTTCTCGAGCGCGGCGTCGCACCGGAGCGCCTCCTGGCCGTCGAATACAATCCCGAGTTCGCCGAGCATATCCGCGCCCGCTTTCCGGGGCTTCGCGTCAAAGTCGGCGACGCCTATGAATTTGCCGACACGTTGCGGCATGCCGGCGTCGCCAACGTGGCCGCCGTCGTGTCGTCGCTGCCGCTGTTTACCCAGCCGCCGCTTCGCCGCCGCCATCTCCTCGAACAGGCGATGAGCGCCCTGGAGCCGGGCCGGCCGTTCATCCAGTTTTCCTATGCGCTGGTGCCGCCGCTTCCCGCCGAGGCCGGGCGCTGGACGCTGGACGTCAGCGGCTGGATCGTCCGCAACCTGCCGCCGGCCCGCGTCTGGACCTATCGCAAGGCGTGAGACGGAGGTCACGCCTCTTCGCGCGTGACCGATTCGTCCGGCGATGCGTTTTCGGTTGGCGTCAGATCCATCTCAAGGCAGCAATTGCAGTGCAGCCGCGCGCACATCCGGCAAAGACGGCGGCGGTCGTAGCCGCGCGCCGCGTGGTCGCGCAGCATCCGATCGACGAGCCGGCCGAGAAAATCCCGCTCCTCGGCGGAAAGCCCGGCCAGGAAACCCGCGCTCACGGCGAGGCGGCGATCCTGCAATCCATCCGCCCGGCGCCGGCCGGCGGCGGTGATCTCCACCAGCACCTCGCGACCGACCCGGCGGCGGCGATGCAGCAGGCCACCGGTTTCCGGCCGATCGACGAGGCGGACGGTTGCCGAATGCGTAAGGCCGACGATGGCCGCGATCTCACCGATGCTCGCCGGAGGGTTGTTGGCGGCGGTGATCAGGGCGGCGACGGCGGTCGGCGCGAGATCGTCATCTCCGGCAAGCGTGGCATCGGTGACGGCCAGTGACAGGGCGGCGAACTTGTTCGGCAAGTGCATGTCCACGTCTTCCCGCCTTTCCTCACATCCGTCCCCGGTTTCCGGGCGACGCTCGCAGCATCGAAATTCGGGCCGCTTCTCATTGATAAACGAATACAACAGCGTGCACCGCTCCGAAAAACACTTATCGCGTTCATGACATATGGCGGGCCGGCCGATGCCGTAGATCCGGCGCCGGAAAACCTTGGTCTCGCGACATGGCGGGTGCTTGGCGGTGGCCCGGGGGAATGGTATTAGCCGGCCATGACGACACAGCCGCTCTCCCATATCCGCAACTTCGCCATCATCGCCCACATCGATCACGGCAAGTCGACGCTCGCCGACCGCCTGATCCAGGCGACGGGCACCGTCGCTCAGCGCGACATGAAGGACCAGATCCTCGATTCGATGGACATCGAGCGCGAGCGCGGCATCACCATCAAGGCGCAGACCGTCCGGCTGGCCTACAAGGCGAAGGACAGCGAGACCTACACGCTAAACCTGATGGACACGCCCGGCCACGTCGACTTCGCCTACGAGGTCAGCCGGTCGCTGGCCGCCTGCGAGGGCTCGCTCTTGGTCGTCGACGCCAGCCAGGGCGTCGAGGCGCAGACGCTCGCCAACGTCTACCAGGCGATCGACAACAACCACGAGATCGTGCCGATCCTCAACAAGGTGGACCTGCCGGCCGCCGAACCGGAGCGCGTCAAGGGCCAGATCGAGGACGTGATCGGCCTCGACGCGTCGGACGCCGTGGAGATTTCCGCCAAGACCGGCCTCAACATCGAGGGCGTGCTGGAGGCGATCGTCAAGCGCCTGCCGCCGCCCAAGGGCGATCCGGACGCGCCGCTGAAAGCCATGCTGGTCGATAGCTGGTACGATGCCTACCTCGGCGTCATGGTGCTGGTGCGCATCATCGACGGCGTGCTGCAAAAGGGCATGAAGGTCCGGATGATGCGGACCGGCGCCGTCTACGAGGTGGAGCGGGTCGGCTATATGACGCCCAAGCTCCAGCTCTGCGACAAGCTTGAGACCGGCGAGGTCGGCGTCATCACCGCCTCGATCAAGGAGGTGGCCGATACCGCCGTCGGCGACACCATCACCGACGAGCGGCGGCAGACGGCCGAGCCGCTGCCGGGCTTCCGGCCGGCCCAGCCGGTGGTGTTCTGCGGCCTGTTCCCGGTCGACGCCGCCGACTTCGAGGACTTGCGCGCCGCCGTCGGCAAGCTGCGTCTCAACGACGCCAGCTTCTCCTTCGAGATGGAGACCTCGGCCGCCCTCGGCTTCGGCTTCCGCTGCGGCTTCCTCGGCCTCCTGCACCTCGAGATCATCCAGGAGCGGCTCGAACGCGAGTTCAACCTCGACCTGATCGCCACGGCGCCGTCGGTCATCTACAAGATGAAGCTGACCGACGACACGGAGATCGAGCTGCACAATCCGGCCGACATGCCGGAGGTGACGCGCATCTCGGAGATTTCCGAGCCGTGGATCCGCGCCTCGATCATGACGCCGGACGACTATCTCGGCGCCATCCTGAAGCTCTGCCAGGACCGCCGCGGCGTCCAGATCGACCTCAGCTACGTCGGCAGCCGGGCCATCGTGCAATACGACCTGCCGCTCAACGAGGTGGTGTTCGACTTCTACGACCGGCTGAAGTCGATCTCCAAGGGCTACGCCTCCTTCGACTATCACCTCAGCGACTACCGCGAGGGCGACCTCGTCAAGATGCAGATCCTCGTCAACGCCGAACCGGTCGACGCGCTGTCCGTGCTCGTCCACCGCAGCCAGGCGGAGCGGCGCGGCCGGGCGATGTGCGAGAAGCTGAAGGACCTCATTCCTCAGCACATGTTCCAGATCCCGATCCAGGCGGCGATCGGCGGCAAGATCATCGCCCGCGAGACCATCCGGGCGCTCCGCAAGGACGTGCTCGCCAAGTGCTACGGCGGCGACGTGACGCGCAAGCGCAAGCTCCTCGACAAGCAGAAGGAAGGCAAGAAGCGGCTCCGCCAGTTCGGCAAGGTGGAGATCCCGCAGGAGGCCTTCATCGCGGCGCTGAAGATGGACGATTGAGCGGGCTTTCGGACAGGCACCATCGAGGCCGGACCGCCGGCCAGACCCGTCTGCCGACGGGCTGGCAATGTCCCCCGCCTGTGACGCGGGGCCGTTCCGACATTGCCGCCCGCGGGCGAGCGTCCCCTCCTGGGGCCGTCTTCGACGCTAGTCGCGAATGCCTCCGATTGCCAGTCTCTTTTAGGTGAAACCACGTAGAATTCGAAACCGGCCTTAAAAAAGAAGGGCGCCGCTCCGGACGCCCTTCTTTTATCTCTCAGACATTTTTCCGGCTCACACCGTCTTGTCGACCTTGCGGCCGTTTTCGGCCGGCGCTTCCGGCTGGGTGGTTTCCTCGGCCGGCGCCGCCTTGGGGCCGCCGCGCCCGACGCCGACCAGCGCCGGCCGCAGCACGCGTTCGCCGATCTTGAAGCCGATCTGCATCACCTGCACCACCGTGCCGGCCGGCACGCTCGGATCGGGCACCTCGAACATCGCCTGATGGAAGTTGGGATCGAATTTCTCGCCGGTCGGATCGACGCGGCTGACGCCATGCTTCTCGAGCGCCTTCATCAGCTCGCGCTCGGTCAGCTCGACGCCCTCGACCAGCGAGATCAGCGCCTCGCCGCCGGTGGCGCGCGCCTCGGCATCGACGGCGGCGATGGCCCGCGTCAGATTGTCGGCGGCGCCGACGATATCGCGGGCGAAATTGGTCACCGCATAGGTGCGGGCGTCGGCGATCTCGCGCTCGGTGCGGCGGCGAAGATTCTCCATGTCGGCGAGCGTGCGGAGCAACTGATCCTTGAGGTCGCCCGTCTCCTTCTCGAGGGCGGCGATACGCTGGAGTCCCTGGTCGACCACCGGGTCCAGTTCGGGAACGGTCGGTTCGGGAGTCTGTGCTGTCTCGTCTGCCATCTTGTCCTCATACTGTCTTGCAGGCGGCGGTCGCCGCCGAACGTGCCCCGGATTTGAGGGTTTCGGACACGAAAATCAACCCTTGGCAAGTTTTTCCCGGCCTCAGGCGCCGGCGGGCCTGCCGGCCCTTGGCTTTGCGCTCCGCTAGACGCGTTTCGAGGCGATCCCCGCCTCGAAATGCCGCTTGGCGCGGCGGCGCTAGACCCTATCATTCCCTCAGCCGAGGATGCGGCCGACGACGCGGGCCGTGTAGTCGACCATGGGGACGACACGCGCGTAATTGAGCCGGGTCGGGCCGATGACGCCGACGACGCCGATCACCCGTGCCTCGGCGTCGCGGTAGGGCGACACCACCAGCGACGAACCGGACAGGCCGAACAGCTTGTTTTCCGAGCCGATGAAGATGCGCACGCCCTCGCCGGCGTCGGCCAGGCCGAGGAGCTCGATCAGATCCTCCGAGCTTTCGAGCTCGTCGAACAGGGCGCGGATGCGCTCGAGGTCCTCGGCCGCCCGGACGTCGTCGAGCAGGTTGGCGCGGCCCCGCACGATCAGCGTCTGCGGCCGGCTGCCGCCGGCATCCGACCAAGACGCCAGGCCGGCGTCGACGAGGCGGGCGGTCAAGGTATCCAGCTCGAGCTTGCGGGCGGCGCGCTGGCGCTCGACCTCGGCTATCGTCTGGCTGAGCGTGCGGCCGCGGATATGGGCGTTGAGATAGGCGGCCGCTTCCTGCAGCGCCGAAGCCGGCAGGTCGGGCGGCAGATCGATCAGCCGGTTCTCGACGGTGCCGTTGTCGCCGACCAGCACGACGATGCCGCGCGTCGGCTCGATGCGAACGAACTCGATGTGGCGGAGACGCGGGTCGGCCTTCTGCGTCAGCACCACGCCGGCGCCGCGCGTCAGGCCGGACAGCGTCTGCGACGCCTCGGTCAGCACGTCCTCGACGCTCTTGCCGGTGCCGGAGGCCCTGAGGCGGCCCTCGATCGCCGACCGGTCGCCCTCGGTGAGATCGCCGATCTCCAGCATGGCGTCGACGAAAAAGCGCAGGCCGAGCTCGGTCGGCAGTCGGCCGGCCGAGGTATGCGGCGCGTAGAGCAGCCCCGCCGCCTCGAGGTCGGACATCACATTGCGCACCGAGGCCGGCGACAGCGGCGCGGCGAGCAGACGGGAGATGTTGCGGCTGCCGACGGGATCGCCGGTGTCGAGATAGGCCTCGACGATGCGGCGGAAGATGTCGCGCGACCGTGCGTCGAGTTCCCGCAAGCCCCCCTGTACGCCTGTCGTCACCACGATGCCGAAGCTCCTTTCAGATCATGACTAATCTGGCCGCGCCGGCCCGGCGGCGCAAGTCCCGAAAGGTCCTCGGTCCGGCAGGAGTGGACGATGCGGCGTAGCTTCTCGACAGCGGCCGCCGACCGGGATAAAGGGGGCCGATGCTGACGCTTGCGCTCGATACCGCCAACGACCGGATCGCCGTCGCCCTCGCCGGCGAAGGCAAGGCGATCGCCCGCTCGGAGGCGATTTCCCGCGGCCACGCCGAACGGCTGTTCCCGCTGATCGACGACGTGCTCGCCGCGGCGGAAACCGAGATCGACCGTGTCGCCCGCATAGCGGTCAACGTCGGTCCCGGCAGCTTCACCGGCATCCGCATCGCCGTGGCGGCGGCGCGCGGCCTCGGTCTTGCCCTTGAAATTCCCGTCGTCGGCATCGACGCGCTTCAGCTCATTGCCGCCTCGCTCGACGAACCGGCGGACGGACCGGTGCTTGCCGCCGTCGACGCCCGGCGCGGCGAGGTCTACGCCGCCCTCCTTGGGCCGAAGGGCGACGTGCTGGAAGCGCCGTTCGCCGCCGACGCGGAAAGCGTGCTCGCCCGCATCGGCGGCCGCGCCGCGGTGCTGGCCGGCTCGGGCGCGGCGATCCTCGCCCATCGGGCGGCCGTTTCCGGCCGGAGCGTGCCGCCGGTCGACGCCATGACGGCCACCGACCCGCTGGCGCTCGCCCGGCTCGGCAGCCTCGCCGATCCGGCGACCGCCCTGCCCCGGCCGCTCTATCTGAGAGCGCCCGACGCCAAGCCGCAGCCGCCGGTGCCGGGCCTTCTCGCACGAGCTCCCGCCCCATGAAGCTTTGCGACCTGATGCGCCTGTTCGCTCCCGTGCGGCCGATCTGCGAGCCCGGCCGCATCGTCGACGCGGACGATCTTGCCACCCTGCATGCCCATGCCTTCCGCCACGGATGGCCGGCCACCGAAATGGAGGCGCTGATCGCCGACCCGGCGGTGACGACGGTGGTGGCCCGCGAGGGACGGACGCCGTTTACCCGCCGGCCGGTCGGCTTCGTCATGGTGCGCGCCGCCGCCGACGAGGCGGAAATCCTTACCGTCGCCGTCGCGCCGTCGCGGCGCGGCCGCGGCATCGGCCGCCTGATGATGGACGAGACGATCCGCCGCCTCTATTTCATGCGCGTCGCCGCGCTGTTTCTTGAGGTGGACGAGAGCAACGGCCCGGCGCTCGCCCTCTATCGGCGCCTCGGTTTCCGCGAGGTCGGCCGGCGCGCCAACTACTACGATGGCGGTACTGCGAACGCCCTTGTCATGCGAGCCGATCTCAAATAACCCATAGTTGACCGATGCCGGTGGTCGGCTGTTCGAGGGTATCCGCGATGACCGAGGAATCCACTCCGCTCTCTTTGGAAGAAGCCTGCGCGGCGCGCGGCATGCGCATGACCGAGCAGCGGCGAATCATCGCCCGCGTGCTGGAGCAGGCGGTCGATCATCCCGATGTCGAAGAGGTCTATCGCCGCGCCTCGGCGATCGACAGCAACATCTCGATCTCCACCGTCTACCGCACCGTCAAGCTGTTCGACGACGCCGGCATGATCGCCCGCCTCGACTTTCGCGACGGCCGCTCGCGCTACGAGCCGCTGCCCGACGAGCACCACGACCACCTGATCGATTTCCGCACCGGCGCCGTCGTCGAGTTCCACAGCGACGAGATCGAGGCGTTGCAGCGCGAAGTCGCCCGCAAGCTGGGCTACAAGCTGGTCGACCACCGGCTGGAGCTCTACGGCGTGCCGCTCGACGAGGCCGACAAGGAGGACAAGGCGTGAAACCTGGCCACGTCAGGGCAGCGCTGACGCTGCCGCTGTTTTGCGTGGCCGCCTTCATCCTCGTTCTCCTCTATCTGCCGGCCCGCCGCCTTCGCTGGCGGCTCGCCGGCTTTCTCCAGATGATCTTCCACCGGCTGGCGCTGTGGACGCTCGGCATCAGGCTTCACGTCCGTGGCCGGCCGGCCAGCGAGCGGCCGCTGCTTCTCGCCGCCAATCATGCGTCCTGGATCGACATTTCCGCCTATAGCGCGGTGATGCCGCTCTCCTTCGTCGCCAAGCGCGAGGTCGGGACCTGGCCGCTGATCGGGTTCTTCGCCCGTCTGCAACGCTCGGTGTTCATCGACCGCACCCGACGCGGCGCCACCGCCGACCAGGCGGACAGCATCGGCCGCCGCCTGGCCGACGGCGACGTCATCGTGCTGTTCCCGGAGGGGACGACCTCCGACGGCAACCAGGTCCTGCCGTTCCGCTCGTCGCTGTTCGGCGCCGCCCGCGCGGCTCTCGACGAAGCCGGCGTCGAGGCGGTGTTCGTGCAGCCGGTCGCCATCGCCTACACGCACATGCTCGGCCTGCCGCTCGGCCGGTCGGGGCGCTCGATCGTCTCCTGGGTGGGCGACCAGGATCTGGCGCCGCATGCCAAGGAGATGCTCGCCGCCTCCGACTTCGACGTCAGCATCGTATTCGGCGAGCCGATCCGCTTCGACCGCAGCGCCGACCGCAAGAAGGTATCGTTCGAAGCGGAAACCGCCGTCCGCCGCCTGCTGGCGGCCGAGCTCAGGGGCTGAGAGATAGACCGACGGGTATCGGCGGCCTTGTCTTTTGGGCGCATCCGCTTGTCCGAAAAGTCTGCAACTTTTCGGGCGGATGCTAACGCGGCATCAGCAGCCAGAGATCGAGGTCGAGCACGACCGACGGCAGGTAGGCGCCGGCGTCGTCGCGGTCGGGAAAATCGGCCGCCGGCTGGTCGCGCGTGCCGACGAGGCGGACGCGCAGGGCGCCGAGGTCGTCGCGACCGTCGATCAGTTCCTTGCCGACGATGGTCGACCAGGCGTGGACGATCGAGCCGGTGAACAGCGGCCCGACATAGCGGCCGCCGTTGATCGCCGCGACGTGGACGGCGTTGCCGAGGCCGTTGAAGGTCAACGCCCGCGCGATGGCCATGACGAGGCCGCCGGGCACCAGCCAGCGGCCGCGCGAGCGTTCGTCGGAAAAGGGCAGCGGATGCTGGCGGGCGGGATTGCCGAAGAAGCGGGCGGCCAGCATGGCGGTGCCTTCGTCGACGAGCGCGCCATCGACGTGATCGATGCGTTCGCCGAGCTCGTAGTCGCCCCAGCGGAAACGGCTGCCGGAAAGGCCGGTATCCCAAGCGGAAAGATCGAGCACCGGCAGACGCGCCCCCAGGGCATCGGCCGGAACCGCGGCCGGCAATGGCGGCACCAGCTGTTCGGAGAACGGCGGCACGGCCTCCTCGGCCTTGCGTACCGTCTGCCAGCGGGCAAAGTCCATCACCTCGACGCCATTGTCCTTGTGACCGGTGGTGCGCAGATAGACGACGCCGGTGCGGCCGCCGGTGTCGCGCAGGCCGATGACCTCGGTCACCGCGGAGATCGTTTCGCCGGGGTAGACCGGCGCGAGAAAGCGGCAGCCGGCATAGCCGAGGTTGGCGACGGCGTTGATGCCGACGTCCGGCACCGACTGGGCGAGCACGACGTTGAAGATGAGAAGGTCGTCGATCGGCGCCATCGGATGGCCGACGGCGCGCGCGAAGTCGTCCGACGATTGCAGGACGAAGCGGCTGCCGGTCAGCGCCCGGTAGAAGGCGACATCGCCGTCGGTGACCGTGCGCGGGCTGGCGTGGCGAAACACCTGCCCGACCCGGAAATCCTCGAAATACCGGCCACCGCTGCTCTTCATGGCTGCCCCCGACCCACGCGTCGCCGACCATGATGCCCGGCAACGCCGGGGTGTCATCCCCGCCGTTGGTCGGGGATCGCTCCGGATGATCGCCTCGCCGATCGATATCGCCCCAAAACCGTCAGCAGCGGTGCGCAACGGCGACGGCGCGTCTTCACTTCCGGCGGGCAGGCGGGCATAGTCTGCCCATGTCGAACGCAGAATCCCCTTCGAGCCCCGTCTCGCGTCCGGTCAGGGCCGGCGACCACGTGTTCCTGATCGACGGGTCGGGCTATATCTTTCGCGCCTACCATGCGCTGCCGCCGCTGACCCGCAAGTCGGACGGCCTGCCGGTGGGCGCCGTTTCCGGCTTCTGCAACATGCTGTGGCGGCTCCTGAAGGAAACCGAGCAGACCGCCGTCGGCGTCAGGCCGACGCATCTCGCGGTGATTTTCGACGCCTCGGCGGTGACCTTCCGCAACGAGATCTATCCGCTCTACAAGGCGCAGCGGCCGGAGCCGCCCGCCGACCTGCGCCCGCAGTTCGGGCTGATTCGCGAGGCGGTCCGCGCCTTCAACGTGCCCTGCGTCGAGCAGTTGGGCTTCGAGGCCGACGACCTGATCGCCACCTACGCGGCGGAGGCGGCGGCGGTGGGCGCCGACGTCACCATCGTTTCCTCCGACAAGGATCTGATGCAGCTGGTGGGCGAGCGCGTCGTGCTGCTCGACACCATGAAGGACCGGCGGATCGGCGTGCCGGAAGTGATCGAGAAATTCGGCGTGCCGCCCGACAAGGTGGTCGAGGTGCAGTCGCTGGCCGGCGACTCGGTCGACAACGTGCCGGGCGTGCCGGGCATCGGCCTCAAGACGGCGGCTCAGCTCGTCCTCGAATATGGCGACCTCGAAGCGCTGCTCGCCAATGCGGCCGGCATCAAGCAGCAGAAGCGGCGCGAGAACCTGATCGCCTTCGCCGAGCAGGCCCGCATCTCGCATCGCCTGGTGACGCTGAAACGCGACGTGCCGCTGGAGCATCCGATCGACGGGCTCGGCGTGCGGCCCATTCTCGGCGAGCAACTGATCGCCTATGCCAAGGCGATGGAGTTCTCGACCATCATTCGCCGCGTGGCCGAGGCGACCGGTGTCGAGCCGTCGAAGGTGGCGCCGGCCGTGGTGCCGGTGATGTACTGGCCGCCGGAGGGAGAGGCTTCGTCCTCTTCCCCCACGGAAGCAGCCGATGCCGCGGCCGCCGGCGTGACGGTCAGTCCCCCCTCTCCCGAGGTCGGCGACGAAGGGGAGACAGGCGTATCCGCGCTGTCGGGGGTGTTCACGCCCGCCGGCCGCGCCGCCGAGGCGCTTGCCCAGATGCAGGCGATCCCGGTCGACTATTCGGCCTACGAGACGGTTACCGACCTTGCTCGCCTCGAGGCCTGGGTGGCGGAGGCCTACGACGCCGGCCGCGTCGCTTTCGACACCGAGACCTCCGGCCTCGATTCCATGCAGGCGGAGATCGTTGGCGCGTCGCTGGCCGTCACGCCGGGCCGCGCCTGCTATATCCCGCTCGCCCATACCTCCGGCGCCGGCGACCTTCTGGGCGGCGGCTTGGTGCCCGGGCAGATCGCCATTCCCGACTTCGTGCGCGTCGTCAAGCCGCTTTTCGAAGATCGGTCGGTCCTGAAGATCGGCCAGAACGCCAAATACGACTGGGTGGTGCTGAAGCGCCTCGGCATCACCGTGGCGCCCTGCGACGACACCATGCTGATCTCCTACGCGCTCGACGCCGGCCGCATGGGGCACGGCATGGACGAGCTGTCGGAGGTGCTGCTCGGCCACAAGCCGATCGCCTTCAAGGAGGTCTGCGGCTCGGGCAAGTCGATGATCACCTTCGACTGCGTGCCGCTCGACCGCGCCACCCATTACGCCGCCGAGGACGCCGACATCACGCTGCGCCTCTGGCACGTCCTGAAGCCGCGCCTTCCGGCCGAAGGCATGACCGCCCTCTACGAGACGGCCGAGCGGCCGCTCATCGACGTGATCGCCCGCATGGAAATGCGCGGCGTGTCCGTCGACCGGCAGATCCTGTCGCGCTTGTCCGGCGATTTCGCGCAGTCGATGGCGGCGATGGAGGCCGGCATCTTCGAGGTGGCCGGCGGGAGCTTCAATATCGGCTCGCCGAAGCAGATCGGCGACATCCTGTTCGGCAAGCTCGGCCTGCCTCCGCCCAAGAAGACCAAGACCGGCGCCTGGGCGACCGGCGCCGACGTGCTGGAGGACCTCGCCGCCGAGGGGCACGAACTGCCGCGCCGCATCCTCGACTGGCGGCAGCTCTCCAAGCTGAAGTCGACCTATACCGACGCGCTGCCCGGCTACATCCATCCGGAGACCAGGCGCGTCCACACCAGCTATTCGCTGGCCGCCACCACCACCGGCCGCCTCGCCTCGTCGGAGCCCAACCTCCAGAACATTCCGGTGCGCACCGAGGAGGGCCGCAAGATCCGCCGCGCCTTCGTGGCGCCGCCGGGCCGCAAGCTGCTGTCGGCCGACTACAGCCAGATCGAGCTCAGGGTGCTCGCCCATGTCGCCGACATCCCGGCGCTGAAGAACGCCTTCGCCGAGGGCATCGACATTCACGCCATGACCGCCTCCGAGATGTTCGGCGTGCCGGTCGAGGGCATGGACCCGATGATCCGCCGCCGGGCCAAGGCGATCAACTTCGGCATCATCTACGGCATCTCGGCCTTCGGCCTCGCCAACCAGCTGTCCATCCGGCGCGAGGAGGCGAGCGACTACATCAGGCGCTATTTCCAGCGCTTCCCCGGCATCCGCGACTATATGGAGGCGACCAAGCGGCAGGCGCGCGAGAACGGCTACGTCACCACCATCTTCGGCCGCAAGGCCCACTATCCGGAGATCGGCTCGCCCAATCCGTCGATGCGCGCCTTCATGGAGCGGGCGGCCATCAACGCGCCGATCCAGGGTTCGGCCGCCGACATCATCCGCCGCGCCATGGCGCGCATGGAGGCGGCGCTCGCCGAGGCGAGGCTGTCGGCGCAGATGCTGTTGCAGGTGCACGACGAACTGATCTTCGAGGTGTCGGACGAGGAGGTGGAGGCGACCATCCCGGTGGTGCGCGCTGTCATGGAGAGCGCCGCCGGGCCGGCCGTGGAGCTTGCCGTGCCGCTGGTCGTCGATGCCCGCGCCGCCCAGAACTGGGACGAGGCGCATTAATCCGGGCCGGCAGGAGACGCCGACATGACCGATGCGGACGCCGAACGCCACCGGCTGAAGATGGCGAAGCGCAAGGCGGTGCAGGACGCCGAGGTGGCCTCGAAGACGATCACTGAGAAGGGGCTGCTGATCGTCAACACCGGCCCCGGCAAGGGCAAGTCGACCGCCGCCTTCGGTCTTGTGGTCCGCGCCCTCGGCCATGGCTGGAAGGTGGGCGTCGTGCAGTTCGGCAAGGGTGGCTGGGAAAGCGGCGAACGGCGCGTGCTGGAGGGTCTTCCCGGCGTGTCCTGGCACACGCTCGGCGAGGGCTTCACCTGGGAAACGCAGGATCGGGCGCGCGACGTCGCCGCGGCGGAGAGCGCCTGGGCGACAGCGCAGGCGCTGATGGATAATCCCGACATCCGGCTGCTCGTCCTCGACGAGCTCAACATCGCGCTCCGCTACGAGCATCTGCCGCTTGCCGGGGTGGTCGAACGGCTGAAGGCGCGGCGGGGCGATCTCACCGTCGTCGTCACCGGCCGCAACGCCAAGCCCGAGCTGATCGAGGCGGCCGACTGCGTCACCGAGATGGCGGCGGCGAAGCATCACTTCGCCGCCGGCGTGAAGGCGCAGGCGGGGATCGAGTTCTGATGGTTAGCCGGCTGATGTTCCAGGGGACCGGCTCGGACGTCGGCAAGTCGCTGATCGTCGCCGGCCTCTGCCGCCTCTACGCCCGGCGCGGCCTCAGGGTTCGCCCCTTCAAGCCGCAGAACATGTCGAACAACGCAGCGGCGACGGCCGACGGCGGCGAGATCGGCCGGGCGCAGGCCTTGCAGGCGCGGGCGGCCGGCGTGCCGCTTTCCGTGCACATGAATCCGGTGCTCCTGAAGCCGCAGTCGGAGATCGGCTCGCAGGTCGTGGTGCAGGGGCGCATCGTCGGCAACGCCAGAGCCCGCGACTATCAGGCGATGAAGCCGCAATTGATGCCGGCCGTGCTCGACAGCTTCGCGCGGCTGTCGGAGGACGCCGACCTGGTGCTGGTCGAGGGGGCCGGTTCGCCGGCCGAAGTCAACCTCCGGGCCGGCGACATCGCCAACATGGGCTTCGCGCGGGCCACCGACACGCCGGTGGTGCTGATCGGCGACATCGACCGGGGCGGCGTCATCGCCTCGATCGTCGGCACCAAGGCGGTGATGGCGGAAGACGACGCGGCGCTGGTCGCCGGCTATCTCGTCAACCGCTTTCGCGGCGACATATCCCTGTTCGACGCCGGCCTTGCCGAGATCACCCGCCACACCGGCTGGCGCTCGTTCGGCGTGGTGCCCTATTTGCCGGATGCCGGCCGGCTGCCGGCCGAGGACGGCCTCGGGCTCAGAAGCCGCTATGACGCCGGCGGCGAGGAAGAGCGCAAGCGGATCGTCGTGCCGGTGCTGCCGCGCATCGCCAATTTCGACGACCTCGATCCGCTCAGGCAGGAGGCGGGCGTCGAGGTGATCCTTGTCGAAGCGGGCCGGCCGCTGCCGCCGGCCGATCTCGTGCTGCTGCCCGGCTCGAAGGCGACCATTCCCGACCTTGTCGCGCTGAAGGCGGAAGGCTGGGACATCGACATCCGCGCGCATGCCCGGCGCGGCGGCAAGGTGCTCGGCCTCTGCGGCGGCTACCAGATGCTCGGCCGGATGCTGCGCGACCCGGAGCGGATCGAAAGCGACGTCGACGCCATCGACGGCCTCGGCCTGCTCGATATCGAAACCACCATGACCGGCGACAAGCGCCTCCGGCCGGTGAGCGGCGTGTCGCTGCCCGACGGCACGCCGTTTTCCGGCTACGAGATGCACGTCGGGACCACCGTCGGCCCCGATCGCCGCCGGCCGTTCGCCCGGCTTGCGGACGGCAACGACGAAGGGGCAATCTCACCGGCCGGCAACATCGTCGGCAGCTATTGTCACGGACTCTTTTCGGACGATCGGCAGCGCGCCAGACTCCTCGCCTGGATCGGCGCCGACCCGTCGGCGCTGGCCTACGAGGCGGAGATCGAGCGGGTGCTCGACGGCCTCGCCGATCACCTCGCGGCCCATCTCGACGTCGACGGTCTTCTCGACCTCAGCCGAGGGCGAGGATGACGAGGCCGAGCCAGACCAGCCCCAGCACGGCGGCGATCAGCAGCACCGCCCGCCGGTAGAGCCGGAGCGCCCGGTCGATATCGTAGGCGTTGACCTCGGCGCGGCCGTCGCCCATCCAGGCGTCCTCGACGCGCGTGTCGCCATAGACCTTGGGGCCGTTGAGGCGCAGGCCGAGGGCGCCGGCCATCGCCGCTTCCGGCCAGCCGGCATTGGGCGACTTGTGGCGGCGCGCGTCGCGATCGATCGCCCGGACGGCCGCCGCCGCCGAGGCGCCGTCGTCGGCCAGCGCCGCCGCGACGATCGCCCAAGCGGTCAGGCGCGAGGCCGGCAGGTTGACGAGGTCGTCGAGCTTGGCCGACGCCCAGCCGAAGGCGAGGTAGCGCGGCGTCTTGTGGCCGATCATCGAATCGGCGGTGTTGATCGCCTTGTAGGCGGCCGCTCCCGGCAGGCCGAAGATCGCCATCCAGAACAGAGGCGCCGTCACGCCGTCGGAAAAGCTTTCGGCCAGGCTCTCGATGGCGGCGCGACAGACGCCGGCGGCGTCGAGATGGGCGGGATTGCGGCCGACGATATGGCCGACGGCCAGCCGCCCGGCCTCGAGGCCGCCCTGGCGCATGGCGTCGGCGACGGCGGCGACGTGGACATGCAGGCTGCGGGCGGCGAGCAGCGTCGAGCCGGCAACGGCGACGAGACAGGGCCCGGCGATGGGACCGGCCAGTCCGGCGAGCGAACCGATCGCCCCAGCGACGAGGACGCTTGCCGCCACATTGAGGGCCGCGGCGAGCATGCCGTTCAGCCGGCGGCGATCCGCTTCCAGCTCGTCGCGGTTGAGCGTGCGGTCGAGCAGGCCGATCAGCGCTCCCATCCAGGTGACCGGATGGCCGATCCGCCGGAACAGAAAGTCGGGATAGCCGATCGCCGCTTCGAAGCCGAGGGCCAGCAGGGCGACGAGAGTGAATTCGAGCGGAGCCATGTCAGCTTTTCTTCCGGGGCGGGTGCCGTTTGGTTTGAATCGGCGCTTCGCCCCTTTCTGTCACGCCGCCGGCCGTCCCGAAAGCCCCGCGCTCCCGGGATCCCGTCCTCTCGACGAGGTCCCCGCCAGCCCGTCAGTCGGCGATCTTGCGGCAGCCCGTCTTGAAGCGCCTGAAGTTGGCGGCATAGTTTTCCGCCGACCGCCGCAGCCTGTCGATGGCCGCTTCGTCGAGCGCCCGCACGGCCCGCGCCGGCGCGCCGACGATCAGCGATCCTTCCGGGAATTCCTTGCCCTCGGTGACCAGCGCGTTGGCGCCGACCAGACTGTTGGCACCAATTTTGGCGCCGTTCAGGATGGTGGCGCCCATGCCGACGAGCACGTTGTCGCCGATCTCGCAGGAATGGACGATGGCCTGATGGCCGATGGTGCAGCCCTCGCCGATGGTGAGCGGGAAGCCGAGATCGGTATGCAGCGTCGCCCCTTCCTGGATGTTGGTGCGGGCGCCGACGACGATCGGCTCGTTGTCGCCGCGGATCACCGCGCCGAACCAGACGCCGACCTCGGCGCCGAGCTTCACCCGGCCGATCACATGGGCATCGGGGGCGACCCAGTAGTCGCCGTCATCAGGCAGTTCGGGGGCGATTCCATCGAGTTCGTAGATCGGCATGGCAGATTTCTCCAGAGCGGCAAAGGGCCGGTTGGAACTCTTTGTAAGACGCCGCTGCCGGCGATCAAGCCGGCGGATACGGCCGGCCAGCGGCTAATCGTTCCAGCAACCGAAAAGCCCGCCCGCCGAACGCCACGCGAATTTGTTGGAAAACTGCCTTTCGCCGCTCCCCAAAATGCACTAGATGCCGTTATCTTTGCCGGGACGGTTTGGATTGGCCGTTCCCCACGAGGGAAAGCGAGCAGCGGTGACGGATAAGAAGTCTGTCTTCATCAAGACCTACGGCTGTCAGATGAACGTCTACGACAGCGACCGCATGTCGGACACGCTGATGCCGCTCGGATACGCCACCGCCGACAGCGCCGAGAACGCCGATCTCGTCATCCTCAATACCTGCCACATCCGCGAGAAGGCGGCCGAGAAGGTCTATTCCGAGCTGGGGCGCCTGCGCGTCCTGAAGGCGGCGCGCGCCGCCGAGGGCCGGGAGACGCTGGTCGCCGTCGCCGGCTGCGTCGCCCAGGCGGAAGGCGAGGAAATCATCGCCCGGGCGCCGGTCGTCGACATGGTATTCGGACCGCAGACCTACCATCGCCTGCCGGAGCTGATCGAGCGGGTGCGGGCCGGCGAGCGGCCGACCGCCACCCAGGGCAAGGCGCCGGCCCGGCCGAAGGTGGTGGAGACCGAGTTTCCGGCCGAGGACAAGTTCGATCACCTCGCCGCTCCCTCCGAAAAGGCGGTGCGCTCGCGCGGCGTGACGGCCTTTCTCACCGTGCAGGAAGGCTGCGACAAGTTCTGCACCTTCTGCGTCGTGCCCTATACGCGCGGCTCGGAAGCCTCGCGGCCGGTCGAGAAGATCGTCGAGGAAGCGGAGACCCTGGTGGCGGCCGGCGTGCGCGAGATCACGCTGCTCGGCCAGAACGTCAACGCCTACCACGGCGTCGACGCCGGGGGCCGGACGGTCGGCCTCGCCGGCCTGCTCGCCCGCCTCTCCGAGCTGCCGCGCCTTGCCCGCATCCGCTACACCACAAGCCATCCCCGCGATCTCGACGAGGCGCTGGTCGCCGCCCACGCCGGCAATTCCAAGCTGATGCCCTATCTGCACCTGCCGGTGCAGTCGGGTTCGGACCGCATCCTCCAGGCCATGAACCGCCGCCATACGGCGGCCGAATACGTCGCCCTGATCGACCGCATCCGGGCGGCCCGGCCGGACATGGCGATCTCCGGCGACTTCATCGTCGGCTTCCCCGGCGAGACCGAGGAGGATTTCGCGGCGACCATGGACATCGTCCGCACCGTCGACTACGCGGCCTGCTTCTCGTTCAAGTATTCGCCGCGCCCCGGCACGCCGGCGGCGGCGCTCGCCGACCAGGTGCCGGAAGCGGTGAAGAGCGAGCGGCTGCAGCGTTTGCAGGCGCTGCTCGAGGAGCAGCAGAAAGTCTTCGCCGAGCGCCTCGTCGGCCGCACCCTGCCGGTGCTGTTCGACAAGCCCGGCCGCCTGCCCGGCCAGATCGTCGGACGCTCGCCCTACCTGCAGCCGGTGGCTGTCATGGCGCCGTCGTCGCTGATCGGCGAAATTGCCGAGGTCACCATCGAGGCGACCGGCGGCCACAGCCTGATCGGCCGGCTCGAGGGCGAGCCGATGCCGGCCCGACGGTCGGCATGAGGCCGTCACGACACGTACCGATCATGCCGTCGCGACAGTCGCGACCTATCCGGGGAACGCCATGACCTATGCGTCCGACCTCACCCATCTGGTGCTGGTCTTCGAGGATAACCGATTGATAGGCCCGCTCTATGGTCAGTTCGACCAGCATCTGGCGCTGATCGAGCAGAAGCTCGGCGTCGACGCCACGGCGCGCGGCAACCAGGTGACCATCCGCGGCTCCCACGAGGCGGCCAGCCGCGCCCGCGATGTGCTGGAAGCGCTCTACGGCCGCCTGCAGGCCGGCCAGAACATCACCTCGGCCGACGTGGACGGGGCGATCCGCATGGCGCTGGCGGTCGGCGACCAGTTGCCGCTGCCGGCCATCGAAGCCAGCTCTCGCCTGCAGCTCGCCGCCATCTCCACCCGCCGCAAAACCGTCATCGCCCGCAACCCGGCGCAGGACGCCTATATCCGCGCCATGGACCGCTCGACGCTGGTGTTCGGCCTCGGTCCGGCCGGCACCGGCAAGACCTATCTGGCCGTGGCGCACGCGGCGGCCCTGCTCGAGCGCGGCGAGGTGGCGCGCCTCGTGCTGTCGCGGCCGGCCGTCGAGGCCGGCGAGCGGCTCGGCTTCCTGCCGGGCGACATGCGCGAGAAGATCGATCCCTACCTCCGGCCGCTCTACGACGCGCTCTACGACATGATGCCGCCCGAACGGGTGGAGCGGGCGCTCGCCTCCGGCGCCATCGAGATCGCGCCGCTGGCCTTCATGCGCGGCCGCACGCTGGCCAACGCCGCCGTCATCCTCGACGAGGCGCAGAACACCACGTCGATGCAGATGAAGATGTTCCTCACCCGCCTCGGCGACGGCTCGAAGATGATCGTCACCGGCGACCCCAGCCAGATCGACCTGCCGGCCGGGCAGGTATCCGGCCTGGTCGAGGCGAGCCGCATCCTGACCGACACCCCCGGCGTCGTGCAGGTGCGCTTCACGCACGAGGACGTGGTCCGCCACGAGCTGGTGGCACGCATCGTCAAGGCCTATGACGACGACAGCCGGGAGCGGCTCGCCGCGCGCAAGGACAAGGCATGAGCGTGATCGCCGTCGATATCCTCGCGGAGAGCCCGTTGTGGGGCGAGCCCGAGGACTGGCGCGCCGACGTCGAGACCGCCGTCGCCATGGCGGCGGCGGCGGCCGACGCCGAGATCGCCGACGATGCGGAGCTGTCGCTGCTGCTGACCGACGACGCGGCGATCCGTGTACTGAATCGCGACCACCGCCATCTCGACAAGCCGACCAACGTGCTATCGTTCCCGCAGGACGATCCGGAGGCCGACGCCTACGGGCCGCTGCTCGGCGACATCGTGGTGGCGCACGAGACGGTGGCGCGGGAATCCGTCGAGGAAGGCATTTCCTTCCGCGACCATTTCCTGCACATGATCGTGCATGGATTCCTGCATCTCGTCGGGTATGATCACATGAACGACGACGAAGCCGGGGAAATGGAAGGCCTCGAGACGGCCATCCTCGCCCGGCTTGGCATCGCCGACCCCTATGCCGACGCGCCGATGGGCGGCGCCGGCCGCTGAGGGACGGCATTACCGGGGCGTCCGTCAGCGGCCGGGAGGGGCAGCGGGCGGCGCGGAAGAAGGACGATGAGCGACAGCGACAGTCATAGTACGGGCAGTCAGAATACGGCCGCGGCAACCCAGCCGGGCACCTCGGCCGAGGGTGGAACAGGTTCCGGATCGAGCTGGCTGGCGCGATTGCGCGAGGCTTTCGGCTTCAAGACCTCGGCGACGCTCCGGCAGAATCTCGAGGACGCGCTCAGCCAGGAGGATGCGCTCGACGCCGCCTTCTCGCCCGAGGAGCGGACGCTGATCCGCAATATCCTTCGCCTCAGGGAAACCCGCGTCGCCGACGTGATGGTGCCGCGCGCCGACATCGCCGCCGTCGATGCCGACACGACGCTCGCCGAGCTGCTCGGGCTGTTCGAGGCCTCCGGCCATTCGCGCATGCCGGTCTACCGGGAGACGCTCGACGACGCCATCGGCATGGTCCACATCAAGGACCTCATCACCCACATCACCGGCAAGGCGCGCATCGATGCCGCCGCCGCCGAAGACGAGGGCCGGCTCGACGTCGGCAAGGTCGACCTCGACATAACGCTGGAGGCCGCCAAGCTGGTGCGCGCCGTGCTGTTCGTGCCGCCGTCCATGCCGGCCACCGACCTTTTGCAGAAGATGCAGGCGACGCATATCCAGATGGCGCTGGTCATCGACGAATATGGCGGCACCGACGGCATCGTCTCCATCGAGGACGTGGTCGAGACCATCGTCGGCGAGATCGACGACGAGCACGACGACGAGGATGGCCCGCTGGTCAAAACGGTGCAGGACGGCGTCTACCTCGCCGACGCGCGCGCCGATCTCGACGAGGTGCGGGCGGCCATCGGGCCGAGCTTCTCCTTCGCCGACTACGACGAGGACGTCGACACGCTCGGCGGCCTGCTGTTCGCTGCCCTCGGCCGCATTCCGGTGCGCGGCGAGGTGATCGTTTCCGACGACCTGCCGGGCTGGGAGGTCGAGGTGCTCGACGCCGATCCGCGCCGCATCAAGACGGTGCGGCTGGTCGCGCGGGCAACCGAGCCCTCCGAGACAATCGAACCCTCGGAAGTCGGCGCCTGAGAGCCGCGGGGCCATTTCCTCTCCGGCGGCGACCGGCTATTGCTTCGAGCGCAATGACCGATTCGCCGCCCCGGGGAAAGGCGCCATGTTCGAAACCTGTGCCCATCGGCTGCTGCTCCTCTGGGGATGGCCGCGCCGCCTCGTGACTTTCGTCGCCGGCGCCCTTTCCGCCCTCGCCCTGGCGCCGGTGCATGCCGGACCGATCCTGTTTCTGACGCTGCCGGTGCTGGTGGTGCTGATCGACGGCGCCGTCGTCGCCGGGCCGCGCGGCGTCCGCCGGCTGAGGCCGGCGGCGGCCACCGGCTGGTGGTTCGGCTTCGGCTATTTCTTCGCCGGCCTGCATTGGGTGGGACTGGCCTTTCTCGCCGAGGGACGGTCGGCGCTCGTCCCGCTGATGCCTTTCGCGGTGGCCAGCCTCGCCGCCGGGCTTGCCCTGTTCACCGCCCTCGGCACCCTGATCGCCCGGCTGCTGTGGAGCGACGGCCCGACCCGCATCTTCGCGCTCGCCATAGGGCTCGGCGCGTCCGAGTGGCTGCGCGGACACGTGCTCACCGGCTTCCCCTGGAACCTCCTCGGACAGGCGGTGGCCTTCACCGACATTACCGCGCAGGGGGCGAGCGTCGTCGGCATCTACGGCCTGACGCTGGCCGGCATCGCCGTGTTCGCCGCGCCGGCGCTCCTCGCCGACGCGCGGGACCAACGCCCCTGGCCGCGGCGGCTGACCCTGGCGCTGGCGCTGCTCATCGCCGCCGCCGACGTCGGCTGGGGCTTCTACCGGCTGTCCGGCGCGGCGCCGGTGGGCGAGGCGGTGATGGCCGACGCCCGCATCCGCATCGTGCAGCCGAACATCGACCAGGCCGCCAAATGGTCACCCGAAAAAAAGCAGGAAGCGCTCTACAAGCTGACGAGCCTCTCCGATCGCCGGACCGACCCCGAGACGCTGGGCGCCATCTCCTTTTCGGAAATCGTCTGGCCGGAAACGGCGCTGCCCTTCTTCCTGACCGAGGAGCCGGAGGCGCTCGCCCGCATCGCCGACCTGTTGTCGCCCGGCACGATCCTGCTGACCGGCGCGCCGCGCGTCGAACCGGCCGACGACCTCGGCGACGGCGGGCGCCGCTACTACAACTCGCTGTTCGCCATCGACGACACCGGCGCCATCCGGGCCGCCTACGACAAGGTGCATCTCGTTCCCTTCGGCGAGTACATGCCGTTCGGCGCGCTTGTGCGCCGGCTCGGCATCGGTGAGCTGTTCCGCGGCATCGGCGGCTTCTCGCCCGGCCCCCGCCGCAACCTGATCGCCATTCCCGGCCACCCGTCCTTCTCGGTGCTGATCTGCTACGAGGCGATCTTCCCCGGCGAGGTCCTGCCGGAAGGCGGGCGGCCCGACTACCTCGTCAACATCACCAACGACGGCTGGTTCGGCCGCAGCAGCGGGCCCCATCAGCATCTCGACGCGGCCCGCATGCGGGCCATCGAGGAAGGCCTGCCGGTGGTGAGGGCCGCCAACACGGGAATATCGGCAATCGTCGACGCTTATGGCAGGACAGTCGCAAGTCTACCGCTCGGCGAGGAAGGCGTGCTCGACGGTTTCGTGCCGTCCGAGCGTCCGAAGACTTTCTTTCAACACGGGCAGCCAACTTTCCTCTTGGCTTTCAATATCTTCTTCATCCTGCTGGCACTCTTCGGAAAGAGAAAACGCAGAACCGGGAGTTGACAACTTCTCGTTCAAAGACAACAATCCAAGCGCGCAACGGCCCCTTTGTGGTTCGTTTGCCAAGAAATGGGCCGCAAGACAACAAATAAAGACCGCGCCTTGCGAGCCTCATCGGTAACCGCGGGTACAATCCGCAGACGAGACCAATATGGCCAGCAAGAAGTCCCCCAATCCCATCGATGTCCATGTCGGCAGCCGTGTCAGGCTTCGCCGCATGATGCTCGGCATGAGCCAGGAGAAGCTGGGCGAAGCGCTCGGCATCACCTTCCAGCAGATCCAGAAGTACGAGAAGGGCACCAATCGCGTCGGCGCCAGCCGTCTTCAGCATATCGCCACCGTTCTCAAGGTGCCGGTGTCCTTCTTCTTCGAGGACGCGCCGGGCACGCCTGAGGAGGCGGCAGGATTTGCCGAAAGCCCGAGCCATTCCTACGTCGTCGACTTCCTGTCGTCGACCGAAGGCCTGTCCCTCAACAAGTCCTTCGTGCGCATCAAGGACGCCCGCGTCCGCCGGCGCATCGTCGATCTCGTGCAGACCCTGGCCGCCGAGGATGGCGAAGCCTGAGCGGAAACCGAGTCAAACCATGGCGGATCGCCTCGGCCCAGGTCGACGCGGTCCGCTTTTCTTTTGCCGGACTTGCGGCGCCTACGGAAACCTTTCCCACCGAAACGGATTTGCCGGTTCATTGTTTCTTGTGGAATGAATTCGCCGTCGCCGTGGCGCGGATGCACGGCGCTTTTCAAACGCGCGTGAGACGGCGGCCGGCGCTTGCGCTTTTTGCGGCGGCTTGCGAAAAGAAGACGCCGCGACGGACCGCCCCGGCGACAGATCAGTCTTCCGTCGACCACGTCGACGTCTTCTTTGAGGGGTCAACCCTATGTCCCGCCAGAACTACCTGTTTACTTCCGAGTCTGTCTCGGAAGGCCATCCCGACAAAGTCTGCGATCGCATTTCCGACACCATCGTCGACGCCTTCCTCGCCGCCGAACCGCAGGCGCGCGTGGCGGCCGAGACGCTCGCCACCACCAATCGCATCGTCATCGCCGGCGAGACGCGCGGACCGAAGTCCGTCGACAACGCGCTGATCGAGAAGCTGACGCGCGAGGCCATCCGCGACATCGGCTACGAGCAGGACGGCTTCCACTGGCAGACTGCCGAGATCGAGATCCTGCTGCACGAGCAGTCGTCGGACATCGCCCAGGGCGTCGACGCGGCCGGCAACAAGGACGAGGGCGCCGGCGACCAGGGCATCATGTTCGGCTACGCCTGCCGCGAGACGCCGGAGCTGATGCCGGCGCCGATCTATTATGCCCACAAGATCCTCCGCGACCTCGCGGCGGTCCGCAAGTCCGGCAAGGAGCCGCTGCTCGGCCCCGACGCCAAGAGCCAGGTGACGGTCGCCTACGAGGGCGGCAAGGCGGTGCGGGCGCCGCAGATCGTGCTCTCCACCCAGCACGCGGACGGCCTGTCCTCGACCGACGTGCGCCGTATCGTCGAGCCCTATATCCTCGAGGCCCTGCCGGCCGGCTGGGTCGACGAGACCACCGTCTGGCACGTCAATCCGACCGGCAAGTTCGTGATCGGCGGCCCGGACGGCGACGCCGGCCTCACCGGCCGCAAGATCATCGTCGATACCTATGGCGGCGCGGCGCCGCACGGCGGCGGCGCCTTCTCCGGCAAGGACCCGACCAAGGTCGACCGTTCCGCCGCCTATGCCGCCCGCTGGCTGGCCAAGAACATCGTGGCCGCCGGCCTCGCCGACCGTGCCACCATCCAGCTCAGCTACGCCATCGGCGTCAGCGATCCCCTGTCGATCTACGTCGACCTGCACGACACCGGCAACGTCGACCCGGCGAGGATCGAGAAAGTGCTCGGCGACCGCGACTTCATCCGCCTCTCCCCGCGCGGCATCCGCGAGCGGCTCGGCCTCAACAAGCCGATCTACGCCCGCACCTCGGCCTACGGCCACTTCGGCCGGGCGGCCGAGGCGGACGGCGGCTTCTCCTGGGAGGCGCTCGATCTGGTCGACGCCCTGAAGTCGGCCCTCGCCTGAGGCGCTGAAATAAGCTAGACACCGGCCCCGGCAGCCAAGGAAGGCTGCCGGGGTTTTTCATGCAGCGGACGACGATGAGCGACGACGACCACAGGCTGGAGCACAGGCCCGGCGAGCCACGGGAAAGCGCCTTCTTCGGCCGCCGCAAGGGCAAAGCGCTGCGGAAGGGGCAGGCCGAGCGGCTGGAAGCCGACCTGCCGCGGCTGTCGCTCGATCTGACGACGCCCGCTCCCGCCCCGCTCGCCGCGCTGTTTCCCGGCTCGCCGACCGAAATCCGGCTGGAGATCGGCTTCGGCGGCGGCGAGCACCTGATCCACCGGGCGCTCGAGCGGCCGGATGTCGGTTTCATCGGCGTCGAGCCCTTCGTCAACGGCATGACCAAGGCGCTCGGCCGCATCGCCGCCGGGGAGATCGCCAACATCCGCCTCAGCGGCGAGGACGGCGTCAGGGTGCTCGACTGGCTGCCGGAGGCTTCGCTCGACCGCCTGCTGCTGCTCTATCCGGATCCCTGGCCGAAGAAGCGCCACTGGAAGCGTCGCTTCGTCGGACCGGACACCGTCGCCCGCTTCGCCCGCGTGCTGATGGACGGCGGCGAGTTCTGGTTCGCCTCCGACATCGACACCTACGTCGACTGGACGCTGCGCCATGTCCGCGCCAATCCGGCCTTCGACTGGACGGCCTCGGCGCCCGACGACTGGCGGCAGCCCTGGGAAGGCTGGCCGGGAACGCGCTATGAAGCCAAGGCCCGCCGCGAAGGGCGCGGCTCGGCCTATCTCACGTTCCGGCGCCTGCGGCGCGAGGGGTAAGCTCTCGCAGCCCGGCCACCGGCGCGGCTTCAGCCGGCGACTTTCCGGATGAGCCGCCATTGATTTCCGCGCAAAAGCGGCCTATATGGGGTGCATCAGTTCTGATGCGCTTCATGAAGCGGGTTGGGAGTGGGTCCGAGAGGTCCCGCTCTTTTTTATTGCCCGCGACGACAGGCGCGCCGCGAGGGATACCGCCGACCGATGACGTCCGAGGACCAGCCGCCCCTTCCGCCGCTCGGCGGCCAGAGCGTCGAGACGACGCTCGACGAGCCGCGTCTCGTCACCGAGACCGGCGTCGAGGCACGGGTCGCCGCCATCGTCGAGCCGGCGCTGATCGACCTCGGCTATCGTCTCGTCCGCGTGCGGATGACCGGCCTCAACGGCGTGACGCTGCAGATCTTCGCCGAGAAGGCCGACGGCACCATGAGCGTCGAGGACTGCGAGGCGGCAAGCAACGTCATCTCGCCGCTGCTCGACGTCGACGATCCGATCGGCAAGGCCTACAGCCTCGAGCTGTCGTCGCCCGGCATGGATCGCATCCTGGTGCGGCGGTCGGACTTCATCCGCTGGTCGGGCTTCGAGACCAAGCTGGAACTCGCCGTGCCGCTGATGGGCCGCAAGCGCTTCCGCGGCTGGCTCACCGGCGTCAGGGACGACAAGGGCGGCATGCGCCTCCTGCAGGCGCTCGAGGACGGCACCAAGGACATCGAATTCCCGCTCGACACCGTGTCGGAGGCGCGCCTCGTGCTCAACGAGGCGCTGATCCGCGAGGCGCTCAAGGCGGGCAAGAGCTGAGAACGACGGGCGGCGGCGCCGCCCGGAAGAAACCGGGACAATCCCCGAAGGACGGAACAGGACCCCATCGAGGGCAGGAGACGAAGACAATGGCCGTCAGTGCGAACCGTTTGGAACTCTTGCAGATCGCCGACGCGGTGGCCCGCGAGAAGTCGATCGACCGGCAGATCGTCATCGCGGCGATGGAGGACGCCATCCAGAAGGCGGCCCGCTCGCGCTACGGTTCGGAGACCGACGTGCGCGCCGAGATCAACCCGCGCACCGGCGAGATCAAGCTGCAGCGCCTGTTGCAGGTCGTGGAAAACGTCGAGAACTTCTCGACCGAGGTCGACCTCGTCGAGGCGCAGCGCCGCAACCCGGCCGCCCTGGTCGGCGACTTCATCTCCGAGCCGCTGCCGCCGATCGACTTCGGCCGCATCGCCGCCCAGTCGGCCAAGCAGGTGATCGTGCAGAAGGTGCGCGAAGCCGAACGCGACCGGCAGTTCGACGAGTTCAAGGATCGCATCGGCGAGGTGGTGAACGGCGTCGTCAAGCGCGTCGAATACGGCAACGTCATCGTCGACCTCGGCCGCGGCGAGGCGATCTGCCGCCGCGACGAGCTGATCCCGCGCGAGAGCTTCCGCTACGGCGACCGTATCCGCGCCATCATCCACGACGTGCGCCGCGAGCAGCGGGGCCCGCAGGTGTTCCTGTCGCGCACCCATCCGCTGTTCATGGCCAAGCTGTTCGCCTCGGAAGTGCCGGAAATCTACGATGGCATCATCGAGGTGAAGTCGGTGGCCCGCGATCCGGGCTCGCGCGCCAAGATCGCCGTCATCTCCAAGGATTCGTCGATCGACCCGGTCGGCGCCTGCGTCGGCATGCGCGGCAGCCGCGTGCAGGCCGTGGTGCAGGAGCTGCAGGGCGAGAAGATCGATATCATTCCCTGGTCGCCCGATCCGGCCACCTTCATCGTCAATGCGCTGCAGCCGGCCGAGGTGGCCAAGGTGGTGCTCGACGAGGATGCCGAGCGCATCGAGGTGGTGGTGCCCGACGACCAGTTGTCGCTGGCCATCGGCCGGCGCGGCCAGAACGTCCGTCTCGCCAGCCAGCTGACCGGCTGGGCGATCGACATCCTGACCGAGCAGGAAGAGAGCGAGCGCCGCCAGAAGGAATTCAACGAGCGCACCGAGCTGTTCATGAACGCGCTCAACGTCGACGAGGTGGTCGGCCAGCTGCTGGCCACCGAGGGCTTCTCCTCCGTCGAGGAGCTCACCTTGGTGGAACGCGACGAGATCGCCGCCATCGAGGGCTTCGACGAGGAGACGGCCGAGGAAATCCAGGCGCGCGCCCAGGATTATCTCGACGCCAAGGAGCGCGAGCTCGACGAGGAGCGGATCAAGCTCGGCGTCGACGACGCGCTGCGCGACGTGCCGGGCGTCACCACCGCCATGATGGTGGCCCTCGGCAAGGACGGCGTGAAGACAGTGGAAGACCTCGCCGGCTGCGCCACCGACGACCTCGTCGGCTGGACCGAGCGCAAGAACGGCGAGACCATCCGCAACAAGGGCAGCCTCTCCGATCTCGACGTCAGCCGCGCCGACGCCGAGGCGATCGTCATGGCGGCGCGCGTCGCCGCCGGCTGGATCGACCCGCCGGCCGAGGAAGAGGACGTCGCCGAGGAAGAGGTCGCCGAAGAGGCGCACTGAAGACAATGACGGAGGCCGCGCCGGGCGGCCTCCAAACCCGGAAAGAGGACGATGGCACCGAGGTCGGAGACGGCGGAACGCAGTTGCATCGTGACGCGCGTCGCGCAGCCGCCCGAGGGCCTCGTCCGCTTCGTCTGCGGACCGGACGGCGCGGTGGTGCCGGACGTTCGCGGCAACCTGCCGGGCCGGGGCGTCTGGGTGACCTGCCGCCGCGACGTGGTGGCCGAGGCGGTGCGCAAGCGGGCGTTCTCGCGCGGCCTCAAGGCGGAGGCCAGGGCCGACGACGATCTGCCGGCGCTGGTCGAGACGCTGCTTCTCAAGGCGGCGCTGTCGGCGCTGTCGATGGCGCGCAAGGCCGGCCTCGTGGTCACCGGCTTCGGCCAGGTGAGCGAGGCGGCCGGCAAGGGCGGCGTGGTCGCCGTTCTGCACGCCCGCGAGGCGGCCGATGACGGCCGGCGCAAGATCGGGCAGGCGATAAGGCGACGACTTCGTGCCGTCGGAACCGGCGGCGACGAAGACGAAATGCCCGGGAATGCGGCATTATGGCAACAACCGCCGCCTTCCGGACCAAAGGTTATCGCCGGAATCTTCGCGTCGAGCGAAATGGATTTGGCATTGGGTGGCGCAAATGTGATACATGCTGCTCTGCTTGCCGGTGGGGCGAGCACCAGCTTCCTGAAATGCGCTGCAGCGCTGGCCCGTTACAGGGGTGAGGCGCCGGACACGGACTGGACAGCGGACCTTTCCTGAGGTTCGCGAATACGATTGGCCATTGCGCCGCCCTTGAGGGGTGCCGTGACGGCCCGCGAGGATAGAGTACGGCATGAGCGATACGAAGAACACCGACGACAAGAGCACGTCCATGGCGCCTAAGAAGACGCTGACCCTTTCCCGGCGCACCGTTGAGCAGGGAACGGTCAAGCAGAGCTTCAGCCATGGCCGGACGAAGGCCGTCGTGGTGGAGACCAAGAAGTCGCGCAAGCACGGCGAAGGCAGCCCGCTCGAGGGCGCGCAGGCGACGCAGACGGCGCAGCTTCAGAAGTCGATCGCCGAGAGCCTGAAGCCCCGCCGCGACGCCGCGCCGGCCGCCCCGCGCGAGCAGCGCCGGCCGGCGCCGGGCGGCATGGTGCTGCGCACGCTCAGCCAGGACGAGATCGAGGCCCGCCAGGCCGCCCTTGCCGAGGCCATCGCCCGCGAGGCCGAGGCGCGCAAGCGCGCCGAGGAAGAGGCCAAGCGCCGCGCCGAGGAAGAAGCCCGCCGCAAGGTCGAGGAAGAGGAACGCGCCAAGCGCGAGGCCGAGGAGGCCGCCGTCCGCGCCGTCGAGGAAGCCCGCCTCAAGGCCGAGGAGGAAGCGCGCGCCAAGGCCGCGCCCGCCGAGGCTCAGCCGCAGAAGCCCGCCGAACCGGCGGCGGCCGACAAGAAGCCGGCGCCGGCCGGCGCGCCGCGTCCCGCCGCCGAGGCCGCTCCGCGCGGCAAGCTCGCCACCGACGAGGACGAAGAGAACCCGCGCGGCAAGCTGCTCGCCGCCAAGAAGGCCCGCGTGCCGGCGCCGACGCCGGTCAAGAAGGCCGGCGAGGACGATCGCCGCAAGGGCCGCCTGACCATTTCCGCCGCCCTCTCCGACGACGAGGGCGAGCGCTCCCGTTCGCTCGCCGCGCTGAAGCGCAAGCGCGAGAAGGAGCGGCGCGGCCAGCAGTCCGGCCCGCGCGAGAAGGTGCTGCGCGAGGTGGTGCTGCCCGAGGCGATCACCATCCAGGAGCTCGCCAACCGCATGGCCGAGCGCGCCGTCGACGTCATCCGCCTGCTGATGAAGCAGGGCCAGATGCTGAAGATCAACGACGTGATCGACGCCGACACCGCCGAGCTGATCGCCACCGAGATGGGCCACACGGTGAAGCGCGTCTCCGAGGCCGACGTCGAGGAAGGCCTGTTCGATGCGCCCGACGAGGCGGCGGACACCCAGCCGCGGCCGCCGGTGGTCACCATCATGGGCCACGTCGACCACGGCAAGACCTCGCTGCTCGACGCGCTGCGCCACGCCAACGTGGTGGCCGGCGAGGCGGGCGGTATCACCCAGCACATCGGCGCCTACCAGGTCGAGCAGAACGGCCAGAAGATCACCTTCATCGACACCCCGGGCCACGCCGCCTTCTCGGCGATGCGCGCCCGCGGCGCCAAGGTGACCGACATCGTTGTTCTCGTGGTGGCGGCCGACGACGGCGTCATGCCGCAGACGGTGGAGGCGATCAGCCACGCCAAGGCGGCCGGCGTGCCGCTCATCGTCGCCATCAACAAGATCGACAAGCCCGACGCCAACCCCGAGCGGGTGCGCACCGAGCTGCTGCGCCACGAGGTGCAGGTGGAATCGCTGGGCGGCGACACGCTCGAGGTGGAAGTTTCGGCCAAGGCCAAGACCAACCTCGACAAGCTGCTCGAGGTCATCCTGCTGCAATCGGAAGTGCTGGAGCTCCGGGCCAACCCGGACCGCGCCGCCGAGGGCATCGTCATCGAGGCCAAACTCGACAAGGGCCGCGGCCCGGTGGCCACCGTGCTGGTCGATCGCGGCACGCTGAAGGTGGGCGACATCGTGGTGGCCGGCTCCGAATGGGGCCGCGTGCGCGCGCTGCTCGACGATCACGGCGCCAACGTCAACGCCGCCGGCCCGGCCATGCCGGTCGAGGTGCTCGGCTTCCAGGGCACGCCGGACGCCGGCGACCGCGTCGCCGTGGTCGAGAACGAGGCCCGCGCCCGCGAGATCACCGAGTACCGCATCCGCCAGAAGCGCGAGAACGTCGCCAAGCGCGCCTCCGGCTCGCGCGGCTCGCTCGAGCAGATGATGAGCAAGCTGCAGACGGCCGGCAAGAAGGAGTTCCCGCTGGTCGTCAAGACCGACGTGCAGGGCTCGCTGGAAGCCATCGTCGCCTCGCTGGAAAAGCTCGGCAACGAGGAAGTGGCGGCGCGCGTCATCCACGGCGGCGTCGGCGGCGTCACCGAATCCGACGTCACGCTGGCCTCGGCCTCCGACGCGGCGATCATCGGCTTCAACGTCCGCGCCAACAAGCAGGCGCGCGACGCGGCCGATCGCGACGGCATCGAGATCCGCTACTACAACATCATCTACAACCTCGTCGACGACGTGAAGGCGGCGATGAGCGGCATGCTCACCCCCGAGCGGCGCGAGACCTTCCTCGGCAACGCCGAGATCCTGGAGGTGTTCAACATCTCCAAGGTCGGCAAGGTGGCCGGTTGCCGCGTCACCGAGGGCATGGTGGAGCGCGGCGCCTCGGTGCGCCTCATCCGCGACAACGTGGTGATCCACGAGGGCAAGCTCGGCACGCTCAAGCGCTTCAAGGACGACGTCAAGGAAGTCCACGCCGGCCAGGAATGCGGCATGAACTTCGAGGCCTACCAGGATATGCGGGCCGGCGACGTCATCGAGTGCTTCCGCGTCGAGGAAATCGCCCGCACGCTCTGACGCCCGCAGGACAGGCATCGAGGAAGCGGCGGGCCACCCCCGCCGCTTCCCGCATTTCAGGAGGCAACATCGTGCCCCATCATCACGGCCACTCCCAGGGCGAGGCCCGCGCCCCCTCCCAGCGCCAGCTCCGCGTCGGCGAGCTGATCCGGCACGCGCTGGCCGAGATTCTGGCGCGCGGCGAATTGATGGACGACGAGGTGACGCGGATGATGATCACCGTGCCGGAGGTGCGCGTCAGTCCCGACCTCCGCAACGCCACCGTCTACATCACGCCGCTCGGCGGCGGCGATCCGAAGCCGGCCGAGAAGGCGATGGCGCGCAACGCCCGCTGGCTGCGCGGCCAGGTGGCGCACCGGATCAACCTGAAATTCGCACCGGATCTCACCTTCCGCTACGACGACCGTTTCGACGAGACGGCCCATATCGACGCGCTGCTGCATTCGCCCGACGTGGCGCGCGACCTCGACGGGCCGGCCAAGCCCGGCGACCCTGACGACAAGGACGAGTGACGGATTCCGTCAGCAGCGCAACTGCCAGATCCTGACCGTTGTCTGATCGACGCTTCCTCCGACGGGCCGCCGACGCGGCCATAAGGAGGGAGCCGTCATGACCGACGATCGCATCACGTTTCACTATGCGCCGCAAAGCCGCGCCTTCGCCATCCGGGTCCTGCTGGAAGAGCTCGGCGCGCCCTACGACCTCCACGCCCTGGACATTCGGGCCGGTGACCAGATGAAGCCGGACTATCTTTCCGTCAACCCGATGGGCAAGGTGCCGGCCATCAGCCATCGGGGCATCGTGGTCACCGAGCAGGCGGCCGTCGCGCTCTATCTGGGCGACCTGTTTCCCGAGGCCGGCCTGACGCCGGGGATCGGCGATCCCCGCCGCGGCCCCTATCTGCGCTGGATGGTGTTCTACGGCTCGAGCTTCGAGCCGGCGCTGGTCGACCACGCCATGAAGCGGCCATCGCTGCCGCGCTTCACCGCCCCCTACGCCGACTATGAGACCGTGGTCGCCGTCGTCAACGAACAGGTGAGGCGGGCCACACCCTTCTGGCTCGGCGAGCGCTTCTCGGTCGCCGACGTCCTCTGGGGAACGGCGCTCGCCTGGGTGACCAGCTTCGGTATCTACGAGAAAACACCGGAAGTCGCCGCCTATATCGAGCGGGTCGCCAGCCGCCCGGCCTTCCGGAAGGCGCAGGCAGACGAGGCGGCGCTGATCGCCAGTCGCGCGGCGGCGGCCGGCTGACTTCAGGCAAGTCGCAGGGCGATCACGCCGGCGACCACGAGCAAGGCGGCCGCGATGCGCGGCCTGCCCGGCTTCTCGCCGAAGACCAGCCGCGATAGCGCCAGCGCGAAGACGATCGACGTCTCGCGCAGGGCGGCGACCGGCGCCACCGGCGCCCGCGTCATCGCCCAGAGCGCGACGCCATAAGAGAGCGTGGTCGCGGCGCCGCCCGCCAGGCCAAGGCCGAGCGTGCGCGCACCAAGGCGCGGGCGGGCGCCGCCGGCCAGCGCCAGGACCACGGTGACCACGCCCGTCAATACGGCGAGCAGCAGCGCGTAGGCGACCGGCGAGCCGGAAAGGCGCACGCCGCTGGCGTCGACCAGCGTGTAGGCGGCGATGACCATGGCGTTGCAAAGGGCGGCCGTTACCCCGGCGATAGCCAGCGGCTGCCGCCGGAAGGCGCCGAGAGCCAGCGCGACAACGCCGGCCGAGATCAGGCCGACGGCCAGCCATTGTCCGCCGGCCAGCACCTCGCCGAAGACGGCGGCGCCGAACAGCGCCACGACGACCGGCGCCGCGCCGCGCATCAGCGGATAGGCAAGGCTCATGTCGGCGATGCGATAGGCGCGGGCGATCAACAGGTAGTAGACGCTCTGGAGCAGCACCGAGACGCCGAGAAACGGCCAGCTTGCCGGCGCGGGCAGCGGCAGGAACGGCAGCAGCGCCGCTGCGATCAGGCCGGCGCCGATCGCCACCGAGATCGTCATGGCGAGCTTGTCGGCGGCACCCTTGACGAGGACGTTCCAGCCGGCATGGACGAAGGCGGCCGCGAGCACGGCGGCGAAGACACCGAAAGACATCTGAACTCCGGAAGATCCGCCGACGATTGGCGTTCCCACTTTTCCATGCCGGCCCCACTATCGCAATCCTCCGGGCCTTGCCTTCCTCCGGTCGCCGGTGTAGGAGCGGCGCCTTCCGGACGATTGTCCGCCGTCATTCGCCACGCCGGGTTCCATCCCCGGCCGGCGCACGCAGGATTCGGGTATGGCACGCAAGAAAAAAGGCACGGTCCACGGCTGGGTGGTGCTCGACAAGCCCTATGGCATGACCTCGACGCAGGCGGTCGGCGCCATGAAGCGCATCTTCGGCACGCCCAAGGCCGGGCATGCCGGCACGCTCGATCCGCTCGCCTCGGGCATGCTGCCGATCGCCCTGGGGGAAGCGACCAAGACCGTGCCCTATGTGATGGACGGCGACAAGCTCTACCGCTTCACCGTGCGCTGGGGGGCGGAAACCTCCACCGACGACGCCGAGGGCGAGGTGGTGCGCGCCTCCGACCATCGGCCGGCCGCCGAGGAGATCGACGCCGTGCTCGACGAATTCGAGGGTGAGATCCTGCAGACGCCGCCGGCCTTCTCGGCGATCAAGGTCGACGGGAATCGCGCCTATGACCTTGCTCGCGCCGGCGAGACCGTCGAGCTGGAAGCGCGGCCGGTGACGGTTCACCGGCTCGACCTGATCGACTGCCCGGACGCCGACACCGCCGTCTTCGAGGCCGAGTGCGGCAAGGGCACCTACGTGCGCGCCATCGCCCGCGACATGGGGCGCAAGCTGGGTACGGCCGGCCATGTCGTCGAGCTTCGGCGGCTCGTCGTCGGCCCGTTCGGCGAGGAGGACATGGTCACCCTCGACGCGCTTCAGGCGGCGCTCGAGGCGGACGGCGAGGCGCTGGCGCTGCTGACGCCGATCGAGGCGGCGCTTGCCGACCTGCCGCAGCTCGACGTGACGTCCGACCAGGCGATCCGGCTCAGGAACGGCAATCCGGTGCTGCTGCGCGGCCGCGACGCGCCGGTGGAGGAGGAGGCGGTCGGCGTGTTCGAGCGCGGCCGGCTGATCGCCATTGCCAAGGTGGAGCACGGCGAGCTGAAGCCGGTCCGCCTGATCCTGCCGGATTGAGGCGGCTTTTCCGGCTTCGGATTGCCGCTGGCTTTCGAACGCGTTTTCCTGTAGAGAAGCCGCAACCTGATGACACAGGTTGCACCGACCCGGCTGGACGACATCCCGGCCGGGCCATTTTTGTTATCCAACGACAAGGAGTCACCGATGTCGATCACTGCCGAGCGCAAGGCCGCTCTCATCAAGGAATACGCCACCCTCGAGGGCGACACCGGTTCGCCGGAAGTCCAGGTGGCGATCCTGTCGGAGCGTATCGCCAACCTCACCGAGCACTTCAAGAGCCACGTCAAGGACAACCACTCCCGCCGTGGCCTTCTGAAGCTGGTGAGCCAGCGTCGCCAGCTTCTGGACTACCTGAAGCGCAAGGACGCCGGGCGCTATACCGCGCTGATCGGTCGCCTCGGCCTGCGCCGCTGACGGACCTTTCCGGGGACGGGCGGTTCGCCGCCCTCCCCCTTCCGCCACTCCGGTTCGCCGGGGTGGCTCCGGTTTCCCGCCGCCCTGAGACGAGGGCGTAGGGTCCCGCCCGCCGAAGCGGGCAAGAACGACAGGCGCCGTCGCCCCGCCGGGGCGAGCGCCGCTCCGGCGTGTCCCGCACCCTGGGGCAGGATTGCCAGACGCTCGCCTCGTATCGAGAGGAGCGTCTCGTCGTCTTGCCCGTGGGCCGCGCGCCGGACCAGACAAGAACGGAACAAACGCATGTTCGATATCCAGAAAGTCGAGATCGACTGGGCCGGCCAGAAGCTGACCCTCGAGACGGGCCGCGTCGCCCGCCAGGCCGATGGCGCGGTGCTCGCGACGCTCGGTGAAACGTCGGTTCTCGCCACCGTTGTCTCCGCCAAGCAGCCCAAGCCCGGTCAGGACTTCTTCCCGCTGACCGTCAACTACGAGGAAAAGGCCTTCGCGGCCGGCAAGATCCCCGGCGGCTACTTCAAGCGTGAAGGCCGCCCGGCCGAGCACGAAGTGCTCACCTCGCGCCTGATCGACCGCCCGATCCGCCCGCTGTTCCCCGATGGCTACAAGTGCGACACGCAGGTGATCGTCACCGTGCTCAGCCACGACATGGTGAACGCACCGGACATCCTCGCCCTGGTCGCCGCCTCGGCGGCGCTGACCATTTCCGGCGTGCCCTTCATGGGCCCGGTCGGCGCTGCCCGCGTCGGCCTGATCGAGGGTGCCTACGTCCTCAATCCGCCGGTCGACAAGATGGCCGATTCGAAGCTCGACCTCGTGGTCGCCGGCACCGGCGATGCCGTGCTGATGGTGGAGTCGGAAGCTCAGGAGCTCGACGAAGACACCATGCTCGGCGCCGTGATGTTCGGCCATCGCGGCTTCCAGCCGGTGATCGATGCCATCATCCGCCTGGCCGAGCGCGCCGCCAAGGAGCCGCGCGAGTTCGCCGCGCCCGACGTCTCGGAGATCGAGGCCGCCGTTCTCGCCATCGCCGAGGCCGACCTCAGGACCGCCTACAAGATCACCGCCAAGCAAGAGCGCTACGCCGCCGTCGACGCTGCCCGCGCCAAGGTGTTCGGCGAGCTGTTCCCAGAGGGCATTGAGCCGAAGTTCGACAAGGAAAAGGTTGCCACCGTCTTCCACGACCTGCAGGCCAAGATCGTCCGCTGGAACGTGCTCGACACCGGCCTGCGCATCGACGGCCGCGACCTCAAGACCGTGCGGCCGATCGTGGCCGAGGTCGGCGTGCTGCCGCGCGCCCACGGCTCGGCGCTGTTCACCCGCGGCGAGACGCAGGCCCTGGTGGTCGCCACCCTCGGCACCGGCGAGGACGAGCAGTTCATCGAGACGCTGGAAGGCACCCGCAAGGAACGTTTCCTGCTCCACTACAACTTCCCGCCCTTCTCGGTCGGCGAAACCGGCCGCATCGGCTCGCCCGGCCGCCGCGAGATCGGCCACGGCAAGCTCGCCTGGCGCGCCATCCATCCGGAGCTGCCGGCCCATCACGAGTTCCCCTACACCATTCGCCTGGTGTCGGAGATCACCGAGTCGAACGGCTCGTCGTCGATGGCCACCGTCTGCGGCTCGTCGCTGGCGCTGATGGACGCCGGCGTGCCGCTGAAGGCGCCGACCGCCGGTATCGCCATGGGCCTGATCAAGGAAGGCGACCGCTTCGCGGTGCTCTCCGACATCCTCGGCGACGAGGATCACCTCGGCGACATGGACTTCAAGGTGGCCGGTACGGCGCAGGGCATCACCTCGCTGCAGATGGACATCAAGATCACCGGCATCACCGAGGAGATCATGAAGGTCGCCCTCGCCCAGGCCAAGGGCGGCCGCGAGCACATCCTCGGCGAGATGTCCAAGGCGCTGACCGGCGCCCGCTCGTCGATCGGCGAGCACGCGCCGCGCATCGAGGTGATGAAGATCAACCCCGACAAGATCCGCGAAGTGATCGGTTCGGGCGGCAAGGTCATCCGCGAGATCGTCGAGAAGACCGGCGCCAAGATCGACATCCAGGACGACGGCACCGTCAAGTTCGCCTCGTCCGACCTCAAGGCGATCCAGGCCGCCATGAACTGGGTGAAGGGCATCGCCGCCGAGCCGGAAGTCGGCGCCATCTATGAGGGCACCGTGGTGAAGTGCGTCGACTTCGGCGCCTTCGTCAACTTCTTCGGCACCCGCGACGGCCTGGTGCACGTCTCCCAGCTCGCCCCGCAGCGCGTTCAGAACGTCAAGGACGTCGTCAAGGAAGGCGACAAGGTGTGGGTCAAGCTGATGGGCTTCGACGAGCGCGGCAAGGTGCGCCTGTCGATGAAGGTGGTCGACCAGGCCACCGGCCAGGAGATCAAGCAGGACGACAGGGCCGAGCCGAAGGGCGAGTGACCTCTTTCCGGTGAAAGACTTGGCGGCCGGCGCGGGGCATCCCACGTCGGCCGTTTTCTTTATGCCTCAGTCGCCGGCGGGCCTCCGGCCCTTGGCTTTCGCGCTCCGCGCGGGCGCCGCTTGGCGCCGGAAGCCGCTCGGCGGCTTCGGGTCTTGATTTTTGCCTCAGTCGCCAGCGGACCTCCGGTCCTTGGCTTTCGCGCTCCGCGCGGGCGCCGCTTGGCGCCGGAAGCCGCTGACGCGGCTTCGGACGACTTTCGGTTTGCAGCCTTCCGCACTTGACAGCGGGCCGCCGCTGGCCCTTGATGCGCGCCGACGAACGCGCCGCGAAGACGGCGGCATCCAGGACGCAATTTCATGCTGGTCAATACCGACGATCTGCCCCACGAGGTTCGCTACACCAAGACCGACGCCGTCATCTCGGCGATCGGGGCGACGCTGCTGATTGTCTCCGAAATGCTGGGCGCCCTCGTTGCCTTCGCCTGGGCGGTCGGCAGCATGCTCGGGCTCGGCGAAACGCCGATCGTGATCTTCATCGGCGTGATGTCCATCCCCGGCCTGGTGCTGTCGCTGACGCTCACCCGCCGCATCCTGCGCGTCGAGCATTCGCTGCGCGACAGCGGCAGCTTCTAGAACCAACCTTCCGCTTCTTTTCCTGTCAACGCTCGCCGCGCCGGTAGGGCTGCATCAGCGCCTGCGGCACGCGGGCGCGCCGCGCCATCACGCAAAGCGCCAGGATGGAGAGGATGTAGGGCGTCATCAGGAACACCTGATAGGGCACGCCGTCCACCGCCGTCTGCAAGCGCAGTTGGAAGGCATCGAAGAAGGCGAACAGCAAGGCGCCGAACAGCGCCCGCCCCGGCCGCCAGGAGGCGAAGACGACGAGGGCGATGCAGATCCAGCCGCGCCCCTGCACCATGGTCGGAAAGAAACTGTTGAAGGCCGACAGCGTCAGGAAGGCGCCGCCCACCGCCATCAGCGCCGAGCCGGCGATCACCGCGCCATAGCGCACCGCCATGGGATTGACGCCCTGCGCCTCGGCGGCATGCGGGTTTTCGCCGGTCATGCGGATGGCGAGCCCGAGCGGCGTGCGGAAGACGACGTAGGCGAGCAGCAGGGCCAGCAGTACCGCCAGATAGGTCGGCGGCGTCTGAGCCGACAGCACCGGCCCGACGAAGGGCAGGCCGGCGAGGCCCGGCACGCTCACCGGCGCGAAGGGCACGATGGTCGGCGGCGAACCGGCGAGCGGCACGATCAGGCGGAACAGATAGTAGCTGAAGCTCGAGGCGAACAGCGTGACGCCGAGGCCGGAGACGTGCTGCGACAGGCCGAGCGTCACGGTCAGCGCGGCATGCAGCAGGCCGAAGACGGCGCCGGCGAGCGCGGCGACCAGCAGGCCGGTCCACAGATCGGCGCCGTGATAGACGGCGAGCCAGCCGACCATGGCGCCGAAGGTCATGATGCCCTCGATGCCGAGATTGAGCACGCCGGCCCGCTCGCAGAGCAGCGCCCCGAGGGTGCCGAAGATCAGCGGCGTGGCGATCCTGAGCACCGCCGCCCAGAGGCCCACCGAAGCGACGATGTCGACGAAGGTGCTCATCGGCGTATCCTGTACTGGGCGAAGAACACCGCCACCAGCATGGTGATCAGCGACAGCGCGACGGTGACGTCGGCGATATAGGTGGGAATCTTCAGCGCCCGGCTCATGCCGTCGGCGCCGACGAACATGGTGGCCGTGAACAGCGCCGCCAGCACGACGCCGAGCGGATGAAGGCCGGCCAGCATGGCGACGACGATGCCGGAATAGCCGAAGCCGGGCGACAGGTCGGTGGTGACGTAACCCTTGACGCCCATTACCTCGACGGCGCCGGCAAGGCCGGCAAGACCGCCGGACAGGCAGGCGACGAAGAGCAGCGTCCGGGCGAGCGGCACGCCGGCAAAGACGGCGCCTTCAGGGCTGAGGCCGGCGGCGCGCGACTTCAGGCCGAACACCGTGCGGCTCTGCACGAAGTGGACGACGAAGGCGAGAACGAGGGCGATGCCGAAGCCCCAGTGCAGGCGCGAGCGGGCCATCAGCTTCGGCAGCATGGCCGCGTCCGGCACCGACTGGCTCTGCGGCCAGCCGAAGGCCAGGGGATCCTTCAGCGGGCCGTCGATCAGCATCGAGACGACGAGCACGGCGACGAAGTTGAGCAGCAGGCTGGTCACCACCTCGTCGACCGAGAACCTCAGCCTCAGCCATAGCGGGATGATCAGCAGGATCATGCCGGCGACGGCGCCGGCCAACAGGAGCAGCGGCATCGACAGGTAGCCGGGAGCGCCGGCCAGAAGCTGCGAGCCGACGGCGGCGACGGCGATGGCGCCGAGATAGAATTGCCCCTCGCCGCCGATGTTCCAGACGCGGGCGCGGAAGGCGACGGCGGCGGCGAGGCCGGTCAACATCAGGGGCGTCGCCCGCGTCAGCGTCTCGGTGGCCGACAGGCGGGAGCCGAAGGCACCGACGAGGATGCGCCAATAGGCTTCCAGGACCGGCGCGCCGGCGGCGGCGATCAACAGGCCGGACAGCGCCAGGGCGGCGGCGACGGCGAGGAGCGGCGTCAGGACGATCAGGGCGAGCGGACGATGCTCGCGGCGTTCGAAGCGCATCAGGCCGCCTCTTTCTGCCAGGCGCCGGCCATCATCAGGCCGAGCGCCCGCGCATCCACCTCGTCGGCCGACACCGGCGGCGACAGACGGCCGCCGACGATGGCCTGGATGCGGTCGGCGAGGCCGATCACCTCGTCGAGGTCTTCGGAAATCAGCAGCACGGCGGTTCCGGCCTTTCTGGCGTCGAGGATGCGGGCGTGAACGGCGGCGACGGCGCCTTCGTCGAGACCGCGCGCCGGCTGGGCAGCGATCAGGATGCGCGGCCGTTCGGCCAGGTTCCGCCCGAGGATCAGCTTCTGCATGTTGCCGCCCGACAGGAGACGCGTGCGGGTCAGCGGCCCGCCGCCACGCACGTCGAAGTCGCGGACGATGGCGTCGGCAAAGGCGACGGCAGCCTTGCGGTCGACGAGGCCGTGCCGGGAAAAGCGCGGCTCGTCGATGCGTTCCAGCACGGCGTTTTCCCAGACGGCCATCTCGCCGATCGCTCCCTCGCGGGTGCGGTCCTCGGGGATGCGGCCGATGCCGGCGGCCACCGTGCCGGCCACCGACAGATCGCCGATCGCCGCGCCATAGAGCAGGATGTCGCCCGCGCTGCGGGCCAGCGTGCCCGACAGCAGGCCGGCGAGCGCCGCCTGGCCGTTGCCGGAGACGCCGATGATGCCGAGCACCTCGCCGGCATGCAGACGGAAGCTGACCTCCTTCAGCCGGTCGACGCCGTCGATACGGACCGAAACGGCGGCCGCCTCCAGCACCGCCTCGCCGCGCGCGTGCGCCTCGCGCACGGGCCTGGCGACCCGGTGGCCGACCATCAGCTCGGCCAGCTCGGCCTTCGAGGTTGCGGCCGCCCGGCGCTCGGCCACCACCTTGCCGCCGCGCAGCACGACGACGCGATCGGCGGCGGCCATCACCTCGTCGAGCTTGTGCGAGATGAAGATCAGCGACAGGCCCTGCCGGGCCATCTGCTTCAGCGTGGCGAACAGCGTCTCGGCTTCGAGATTGGTCAGCACCGCCGTGGGCTCGTCGAGGATCAGGATGCGGGCGTCGTTGTAGAGCGCCTTCAGGATCTCGACGCGCTGCTGCTCGCCGACCGACAGGTCGCCGAGGCGGGCATCGGGATCGACCGCAAGGCCGAAGCGCTCGGCGAGCGATTTCAGCTTGGCCCTGGCGCGGCCGGCTTCCGAGCGCCAGGACCACAGCGTCTCGGTGCCGGTCATGACGTTTTCCAGCACGGTAAGGTTGGGCGCCAGCGAGAAATGCTGGTGCACCATGCCGATGCCGGCGTGGATGGCGGCGCGCGGCTTGCCGGGCGGCAGGTCGGCGCCGGCAATGCGGATGCGGCCCTCGTCGGGCACGTAGTGGCCGAACAGGATGCTCATCAAGGTGGTCTTGCCGGCGCCGTTCTCGCCGAGCAGGGCGACGATCTCGCCGCGCCCCAGCGTCATCGAGATGGCGTCGTTGGCCTTGTTGTCGCCGAAGCTCTTGCTGACGCGGTCGATCTCGAGAACCGTTTCGGTCATGACGGCAATCCTGCGATGGGGAAGCGGTGCTGCCAGCGATCGTCCCGCTCGAGCGTCGCGGCGAGCGACAGCAGCCGGCGGTCGACTCCCAGCGGCGCAAACATCTGCACGGGCAGCGGCAGTCCGCCGGCATCGGCGCCGAAAGGCATGGTCAGGGCCGGAAAGCCGGAGATGTTGGCGAGCGTGGCGAGTGGGGCCAGGGAGATCATGCGGTCGAGATGCAGGTCGGTATCGTCGTGGCCGGAGGGGAAGGAGCCGATCGGCGGCGGCGGCGTGGCGAGCATCGGGGCGAGCAGGACATCGATCCGGTCGAACAGCCGCCAGAGGTCGCGCGAGACCAGAACGCCGGCCGTCTGCGAACGCCAGAGGGCGGCGGCGGTCAGCGCCCTGCCCCGCGCGGCAAACGCCTGGGTCAGGGGCTCGGTCAACGAGAAATCGATGCCGGGCGTCTCCGAGAGAAGCGCCAGGTTGGTGGATACGAGATCGTAGAAAAGGCGCGCCGATGCCGCGGCCATGGCCGCGACATCCGACCAGGCGAGCGGCACCAGCCGATGGCCGCGCGCTTCGAGAAAGTGGCCGGCCGCCTCGATGGCCGCGGACCGCTCGGGCGCCGTCGGGTGATCCGGACCCGTCTCGCAGAGAACGCCGATATCGAGCGGCGCGGCCTTCGGCTCGGCCAGGACGACATCGGCGAAGGGGCCGCGCGTGTTGCCGCTGGCGGCCGAGAGCAGGCTCGCGCAATCGCGGACGCTGCGCGACACGCAGAGCTCGGAGGCGATGCCGCCGAGATGGTTGCCGAAGGCGGGGCCGGCGGGCATGACGCCGCGGCCCGGCTTCAGGCCGACGAGGCCGCAGCAGGCGGCCGGCACGCGGATCGAGCCGCCGGCGTCGGTGGCATGCGCGATGGCGACGATGCCGGCGGCGACGGCGGCGGCCGAACCGCCCGACGATCCGCCGGGCGTCCGGCTGGGATCGAGCGGATTGCGGGCGAGGGGACCGATCGCCGGCTCGCTCGCCAGGGCCAGGCCGAATTCCGGCGCGGTGGTAATGCCGAACGGCAGCAGGCCGGCGGCGCGGAAACGGCTCGCCAGGTCGGAGTCGGGCGCATCGGGCCTTTGCCGCGAAAACAGCCGCGAGCCGGCGACCACCGGCAGTCCGGCAAACGGGCCGCCGAGATCCTTGGCAAGCGTCGGCACGCCGCAGAACGGCCGGGCGGCAAACCGATCGGGATCGGTGCGGCGCTCGGCATCGGCGGCGGCCGCTTCGCGCCGGCCGAGGTCGGCGTCGACATGGCAGAGCGCGCCGAGATCGGAGCGCGCCGCGGCAGCGGCGAGCGAGGCCGCCATGGCCTCGCCGGCGGTTAAGCGTCCGGTGCGGATCGCCTCGGCCAGCGCTGTCGCGTCGTCCTTCATAAGCCGGCTTACTTCGGCTCGGCGGTGTCGCGCGGCACCTCGAAGGCGCCGGACTTGATCTTCGCCCGCACCTCTTCCATGGCCGCCTCGGCATCGGCCGGCGCCACGCCCTTGACGTAGGCGATGTCGCTGCCGCCCTCCTTCATCAGGCCGAAGGCGGTGTAGTCCTTGCCGACCGGCTTGCCGGCGGCGGCGTCGGCCACGGCAGCGTTGAGGATCGGCCGGAAGCCCCAGAGGGCGTTGGCGAACACCGTGTCGGGGTAGCGCGGCGTATAGTCGATCAGCGAACCCACCGCCTTGATGCCGCGCTCCTTGGCGGCGTCGGCCGTGCCGATGCGCTCGCCGAACAGGATGTCGGCGCCGGCGTCGATCTGGGCCAGACCGGCCTCGCGCGCCTTCGGCGGATCGAAGAAGGTGCCGATGAAGGTGACGAGGTGCTTCGCCTCCGGATTGACCGCCTTGACGCCGGCCGCGAAGGCATTGATCAGCATGTTGACCTCGGGGATCGGCATGGCGCCGACCGAGCCGACGACGTTGGACTTGGTCATCTTGCCGGCCAGCATGCCGGCGAGATAGGCGCCGTCGTGGTTCCAGGTGCCGAAGACGCCGAAATTGTCGCCAGCCGCCGCGCCGGACGAGCCGAGCACGAAGGCGGTGTCGGGATAGTCGGCGGCCACCTGGCGGGCTTCCTTCTCGACGGCATAGGCCTCGCCGATGATCAGCTTGTTGCCGGCCTCGGCATATTCGCGCATGGCGCGCGGATAATCGGTGCCGGAGACGCCTTCGGAGAAGGTGTATTCGATGGCGCCCTCGGCGGCGGCGTCCTGCAAGGCCTTGTGCAGGCAGGAGTTCCAGGCGTTCTCAACCGGCGAGGCGTGGATGCCGGCCACCTTCAGCGGCGTGGCGGCGCGCGCCGGCAGGATGAGGCCGCCGACGCCGAGCGCAAGGCCCGACGCCAGCACGGCACGGCGGGAAAGACGATAGTCCATGGTGGTCCCCTCTGGCTTCTTGATTGTGTTTCGAAAGCCGTATCAGTGCCCAAAATTTTGTCAAGTTGCCGTGAGGCATAAAATTGGGCATATGAAAGGGGCCGGGAAAAGGACCATTACCTCCGGCTGCGACTTCCCCAAAATACTCGCCGGAAATCAACCGACGCGGATCATATCGAGGGCGCGGATATCGGCCTCGTTGCGCGGGCCGCTCATGCCGCCGGGACTGATGTAGGTGGCGTTCGATGAAAGATAGCTCATGTTGAAAAAATCATCGATCTCTATCCGGTAGCGGCCAGCCCGAAGGTGCATCGGCAGGAACGTCGAGCGGCGAAGCGGGTTGACCGGCGTCATGTGCGGCATCTGCACGATGCCCGAGGCGACCCGCCGTCCCTCGGCGTCGAATACCTCCACCCTCTTCACCGCGTTGGTGACGCCGGTCTGGATGTGAAAACTGTGGTTCCGGTAGAGGAGCGCCAGCCGGTAGTCGCCGGCCTCGCGTACCGCCACGTCGGCAAAGATCAGCCGGCCGTCTCGCCGCTCGACGCCGGCACCATCGACGCCGATGGTCAGGACGGCATCCGCCTCGATCGCCGCCTCAAGGGACGGGTGCGACGCGTTGCCGCTCATTTCAAAACGGGCGACGACGCGATAGGCGCGGCGGATGCCCGGCCGAAGCGGCACGGGATCATGCCAGACGGTGTCGGAGAGATCGGCGGCCGCCACCTCGCCATTGCGCAGCACGGTGAAGAGAAGCGCCTCGCGGCGGCCGGAGCGCGGCGGCTGGCCCTCGAAATTGAGGCGCACCCGCCCATCCTCGACGACGAGATCGGTGATCCGCGGCTCGCGCGGCGAGAAGACGTGGGGATCGTCGTGGGTGGCGGCCTCGACGACGGGAATCAGCGACAGGCCGGCATCGTCGGGGATGAAATCGCCGAAGGTCACGTCGACGGTATTGTCGTCCCGAAGCAAGGCGTCGGCGACGAGGCCGGTTACCGGCGCGCCATTGAGGCGCACCTCGCGCAGGGCGAAATGTCCCTGCCCGGCGGCACGCGGCGGCAGGTTGAGCGCGATGGCGAACCGCCGGCCGTGATGCACAAGGCCATGGAGCTCGGCCCTGTCGTCGCCGAGCCGATCGCGGACATGCGCGGTGAGGAAGGGCGCGATGCGAAAGCCTTCCGCCGCCGGCCGGTAGCCGAAGATCGCCGTCGTCACCATGCCGAGATAGCCGCCGACCGACCACAATTGGCGCGCCGAGGAAATGCACGGGCCGTCGTCGAACCAGGTGCGGCCGGTCAGCCATTCCTGGTTCTCGACGTTGTCGAGATTGAGCGCGGCGGCGCGCACCAGCGACTCGAAGGCGTGATCGATGGCGGCGACGGCTTCCACTTCCACGGCCGCCAGCAGCTCATAGGCGGTAACGAACGGCCAGATGGCGCGATTGTGGTAGCAGAAGACATCCGGCTGGGCCGGGTAGTAGACGGGGGCGCCGAAAGGTACGTGCGGATAGGCCGACAGAATCCGCCGCGCCCGCTCGCGGCCGGCAATGCCGGTCAGGATCGCCAGGGACAGGCCGAGCATGTCGAACGTCTCGACCGGCCGCGCCGGGCTGTCGGGCGTGGTGATCGAAGCGTAGAGGCCCTTCTCTTCCAGCCAGAAGCCGCGATCGACGGCCGCGCGAAGATCGGCAGCCCAGCCGGCATAGCGATCGGCGGCCGCCGTGTCGCCACGCTCGGCGGCGAGGCGGGCGGCGAGGTCGAGCGCCTTGAAATGGCAGGCGTTGGTGGACAGCGCCTTGGAGGTGGCGATGGTGGTGAGATCGTCGATCACCCAGGGGGCATAGGTCTGGTCGCGCCAGTCGAGGAAGGACTGCTCTCCCCGGTAGAGCCCGTCGGCGGGATCGAAGGCGGCGAGCCGGTCGGCCTCGATGGTGCCGGACAGCGCCCGCAAGGCGGTGTCGGCGAAGGCGGCGCGGGCAGCGCCGTGAAGGGTCGCGAGCAGCGCCTCGGCGCCGAACGCCCAGGAGACGCGGTCGGTGCTGACCGGCCAACTGCCGCCCGAACCGGTATCCTGGACGATTTGCAGGCTGCCCACCGGCAGCCCGTCCGGCAGGACGAGGCCGTCGCGGAACGGGCTGACCTTGTAGAGAAGCGTGGTGGCCGCCCGCTCGGGGTCGAGCACCGCCAGCCCGAGATGGGTGGCGTAGGAGACGTCGCGCGTCCAGACATAGGTCCATTTCTCGCCGGTCTGGAAGCAGTCGCAGGGGATCGGCTCGCCATGGCGATAGGCGCCGTCGCGGATCGACGAGACGGCGTTGAGCCGGGCGTCGTCGATCGCCTGGGCGAAGAGCGCATCGAACAGCGGCGACCCCGTCAGGATGCGCGGATCGGCAGGCCGTTCCCCGATCCGCCTGTGACGCGAGGGATTGTCGCGCCGGGCGGCCGTGGTGGTCAGCTCGAAGACCCGATTGCCGCCGGATGTCCCGACCCTGACCTCGACCGTTTCGTCACGCCCGGACGGTTCGGTCGGATAGGGCGGAAAGGACAGGCTTTCCTCGCGCATGGTCGTCTCCGGAAGCGGGCGAATCGGCTCCGCCCTCCGCCAAGATCTACGCCTGTCCATCGCCGTCCGGAATGCGTCAGCCGACGCGGAAGCCGTCGCTGTCGCGGCCGATCAGCTCCCACGGCCAGATCTCCTGGACAAGGGCGCTGCCATAGCTTTCCGCAAAGCGCGGCATCGAGGCGAGCAAGGCCTGGGCGAGGCGGCCGCCAAGGCCGTAGAGATCGAGCCGGAAGCAGGTGAGCGGCGGCGCCATGAACTGGGCGATGGTGGTATCGGCCGAGCAACTGAGGATCGCCACGTCGCGGCCCGGCTGCAGGCCGGCCTCCGCCAGGCAGGCATAGGCGCCGACCACCGCCCGGTAATGGGGAAAGATCACCGCCGTCGGCGGCGCGGACATGGCGAGGAAGTCGGTCATCGCCCGGTAGCCGCCCTCCTCGTGGGTGTCGGCCTTGATCATCAGCGCCTCGTCGACGGCGAGATCATGGCCGGCGAGCTCGCGCCGGTAGGCGTCGCGCAGCATGCTGTCGAGCATGTAGCCGGGGTCGCCGGTGACCAGCGCCACGCGGCGGTGACCGAAGCCGGCGAGGCGATCGATGGCGGCGCGCATGGCGGAATCGAAATCGAGGTCCATCCAGGGATGGCTGCCCCCCGACCACGAGCGGCCCATGGTGGCGAACGGGAAGCCACGGCCGGCGAGATAATCGAGGCGCGGGTCATCGTCGCGCGTCTCGGCGAGGATCAGCGCGTCGGCCTGCCGCCGCTCGACGATGCGCTTCACCCGGTCGAGCATGTCCATGCCCGGCTTGTTCAGGTGGATGACGAGATCGAGACCGTGCTCGGCGAACTGATCCTGAATGCCGCGCGACAGCTCCATGAAGAACATGGTGTCGGTCTTCGACGTGAGATCGGTGGAGAGCAGCAGCGCCACGACGTTGAGCGTGCCCTGGCGGAGGCTGCGCCCGGCCTGGTCCGGCGCGTAGCCGAGCGCCGCGGCGGCCTCCAGCACGCGCTTGCGCGTCTCGGCGTTGACCTCGGGATGACCGTTGAGCGCCCGCGACACCGTGCCGATGGAAATGTTGAGATGGCGCGCCAGCTCCTTGATGCCCAATCCCTCGCCCTCCCAACCAACGCTGGAGCCATTCCGGAGCGGCCGACCGACCGCCACCGCCGTCTTTCAGCAAAAATCCGGTGTTCGATCAATAGACGGAACACCGGGCGCGGTCGAGGAAATCTGCCTGTTGACCGCTTATGCGGAGACAATCCTCCGATACAAAAGCCCTTTGACAGACGATGCCGCCACCGCTATCGTCGTAAACGTTTACGGAATGGAGGAAGGCCGTGGAATCGCAAGACCCACGAAGGTCTTGGCGACGAACGGCCGGCGTGCGCCCCGCCTGCCGGCGGAGCGCCCCGGGAGGAAGGCGATGAAGTTCAGCGACGGCAACTGGCTGCTGCCGGCAGGCATGAGCATCCTCAATCCGCACCACGTGCATGCTGTGCGGACGGACGCTCGCAAGGCCGAGATCCTGGCGCTCGCCGGACGCGGCCGGGGACGCGCCGACCAGATCAACGCGCCGACCCTGACGCTGACGCTGACCGCGCCGATGCAAGGCGTCATCGGCGTGCGCATCGCCCATCACAAGGGCGCCGCCAAGCACGGCCCCGCCTTCGAGCTCTTTCCGGACGAGACCTTTCGGCCGACCATCGTCGACAACGAAAGCACGCTTTGCTTCACGTCCGGCGGACTGACGCTGACGATCGCCAAGGACGGCGACTGGCGCACCGAGGTGACGCGCGGCGGCAGGCGGCTCACCGGCACCGCCTTTCGGGAAACCGGCTACGCCAGCGTTGCGGGCGAGCCGCCGCATGTGTTCGAGCGGCTCGATCTCGACGTCGGCACGCTGGTCTACGGCCTCGGCGAGCGCTTCTCGCCCTTCGTCAAGAACGGCCAGAGCATCGACATCTGGAACGAGGACGGCGGCACCTCCACCACCCAGGCCTACAAGAACATCCCCTTCTTCCTGACCAACCGCGGCTGGGGCGTGCTGGTCAACGACCCAGGCCGCGTCGGCTTCGAGGTGGCGTCGGAGAAGGTATCGAAGGTGCAGTTCGCCGTGGAGGGCGAGGCGCTCGAATATTACCTGATCGACGGGCCGACGCCGAAGGCGGTGCTGGAGCGCTACACGCGCCTCACCGGCCGGCCGGCGCTGCCGCCGGCCTGGTCGTTCGGCCTGTGGCTGACGACGTCGTTCACCACCGACTATGACGAGGGCACCGTCAATGCCTTCATCGACGGCATGCTCCAGCGCGACATCCCGCTCCACGTCTTCCACTTCGACTGCTTCTGGATGCGCGGCCTTCACTGGTGCGATTTCGAATGGGACCCCGAGGTGTTCCCAGATCCCGAGGGCATGCTGCGGCGCCTCAGGGACAAGGGATTGAAGGTCTGCCTCTGGATCAATCCCTATATCGCCCAGGCCTCGAAGCTGTTCGACGAAGCGGCGCGGAAGGGCTATCTCCTGAAGCGGGCGGACGGTAGCGTCTGGCAATGGGACCTCTGGCAGGCCGGCCAGGCGATCGTCGATTTCACCAATCCCGAGGCGGTCGCCTGGTATGCCGGGCATCTCAAGCGCCTCGTCGCCATGGGCGTCGACGCCTTCAAGACCGATTTCGGCGAGCGCATCCCGACCGACGTCGTCTGGCACGACGGCTCGGACCCCGTGAGGATGCACAACTACTATTCGCTGCTCTACAACAAGGTGGTGCACGACGCGCTGATCGAGACGCGCGGCGAAAGCGTGCTGTTCGCCCGCTCGGCCAGCGTCGGCGGCCAGCGCTTCCCGGTGCACTGGGGCGGCGACTGCTATTCCGACTATCCGGCGATGGCCGAGACGCTGCGCGGCGGCCTGTCGCTCGGCCTGTCCGGCTTCGGCTTCTGGAGCCACGACATCGGCGGCTTCGAGAACACCGCCGAGGCCGACGTCTACAAGCGCTGGTGCGCCTTCGGCCTCTTGTCCAGCCACAGCCGCCTGCACGGCTCCAAGTCCTATCGGGTGCCCTGGCTGTTCGACCAGGAGGCCGAGGCCGTGCTGAGGGACTTCGCCCGTCTCAAGTGCTCGCTGATGCCCTATCTCTACGCCGCCGCCGTCGAGGCGTCGGCAACCGGCGTGCCGATGCTCCGGGCCATGCTCATCGAATTCCCCGACGATCCCGGCGCCGAGACGCTCGACCGCCAGTTCATGCTGGGGCCGTCGCTGCTCGTCGCGCCGGTGTTCGACAAGGACGGCGAGGTGACGGTCTATCTGCCGGCGGGACGCTGGACGCAGCTTCTCACCGGCGAAGTGGCGGACGGGCCGGCCTGGCGGCGCGAGACGCACGGCGTCATGAGCCTGCCGCTCTACGTGCGGCCGGGCAGCCTCATCGCCTTCGGCGGCAACGACCGCCGGCCGGACTACGATTACGCGGACGGCGTCACCTTTGCCCTCCATCAGCTCGCCGATGGCGCCAGCGCCGCGGCAACGGTGCCGGACTATCGCACCGGCGCACCGGCGCTGACATTGACGGTGCATCGCGACGGCGACGTGCTCACCGCGACGCCCGACCGCGACCATCCCTACGCGCTCCGTCTCGTCGGCATCGGGCATGTTGCCGCCGTCGAGGGCAGCGACGACTTCGAACAGCGTTCCGGCGGCGTCATCCTCCGTGCCGCCGGCCCGCTTCGGATCACCCTCCCACCAGCCTGACGGCTGCGCCTTCTCCACGGCGACGATCCGAAGCAGAAACCCCGGAAGCCTGGCTTCCGGGGTTTTTCTTCGGGCCTGAAGGCCGATCAGAGCCGCCGTTCCGTGGCCGCGTCGAAGACATGGATGCTGGCGTCGCCGAAGGAAAGGCCGACCCGATCGCCGCTGGCGACCATGCGGCGGCCGGTCTCCACCACCATCAGCTCGGGCGTCGTCGCCGTGGTGACGAAGGTGGTCGAGCCCGTCGACTCGGTGAAGGCGATGGAGGCGTCGAAGCGGCCTTCGCCGGGCGCGGTCAGCGTCAAATGCTCGGGCCGGATGCCGACCAGCACCCTGGCGCCGGCCGGCGCGGCGACCGCAATCGCCAGGCTGAGCGGCCCGTTGCCGATGTCGATGGCGACTGAGCCGCCTTCGGTCACCGTCGCCGGCAGGAAGTTCATGGCCGGCGAGCCGATGAAGCCGGCGACGAACTTGTTGGCCGGCTTGTCATAGAGGTCGAGCGGCCGTCCCTGCTGCTCGATGACGCCGGCGCGCAGCACCACGACATGGTCGGCCATGGTCATCGCCTCGATCTGGTCGTGCGTCACGTAGACCGAAGTGGCGCCGAGCCGGTCGTGCAGGGCGCGGATCTCCTTGCGCATATGGACGCGCAGCGCGGCGTCGAGGTTGCTGAGCGGCTCGTCGAACAGGAAGGCCTTGGGGTTGCGGATGATCGCCCGGCTCATGGCGACGCGCTGGCGCTGGCCGCCGGAGAGTTCGCGGGGATAGCGATGAAGAAGATCGGCGAGGCCGGTGGTGGCGGCGACCTCGGCGGCGGCCTGCTTCCGCTCGGCCCTGGCGACGCCGTGCACCCGCAGCGAATAGGTGAGGTTCTCCTCCACCGTCATGTGCGGATAAAGCGCGTAGGACTGGAACACCATGGCGACGTCGCGCTTGCGCGGCGGCAGGGTCGTCACCACCTCGCCGGCGATCGAGATGTCGCCGCCGGTGATCTTCTCGAGGCCGGCCAGCGAGCGCAACAGCGTCGACTTGCCGCAGCCGGACGGGCCGACCAGGGCGACGAAGCTGCCCTTATCGATCGACAGATCGATGTCCTTCAGGGCATGGTAGGCGCCGTAATGCTTGTTGACGCCGGAAAATTCGATCTGCTTGGTCATTTCAGGGCTCCGGAGGTCAGGCCAGAGACGATGCGCCGCTGCAGCAGCACGAAGGTCGCCAGGATGGGCGTCACGTAGATCGAGGCGAAGGCCATGATCCGGTTCCATTCGTTGGTGTTCGGGCCCATGAAGGCGTTGAGGCCGACCGAGCTCGGCTGCAGCTCGATCTCCTGGATCAGCGACTTCGAATAGACGAACTCGCCGAAGGCCTGCATGAAGATCAGGATGGCGGCAACGAGGATGCCGTTCCTGGCGAGCGGCAGCACGATCGACCAGAAGGCGCCGGCCCGCGAGTTGCCGTCGACCAGCGCCGCCTCTTCCAATTCCATCGGCACGCTCATGAAGGTGGCGCGCACCAGCACGATGAAGAAGGGCATGCTCTTGGCGGCGATGGCGAGGATCACCGCCGTGCGCGGGAAATCGAGAATGCCGGTCAGCGTGAACAGCACGAAGATCGGCGTGATCATCAGCGAGGCCGGCAGCACCTGCAGCATCAGCACCAGGAACAGGCCGACGTCGATCCAGACGTTGCGATAGCGGGCGAGCACATAGGCGGCGCCGGTGCCGAGCACGGCGATCAGCGCCACCGAGCCGGAGGCGATCACCACCGAGTTCCAGAGGAACCGGCCCATGCCCTTCAATTGGAAGACGAAGGGGAAGATCGACCACTGGGGGTCGTCCGGCCAGAAGGAGGGCGGCGCCCTGAACATCTCCGAGCCGGTCTTCAGCGCCGTGATGTACATCCAGTAGAGCGGGAACAGATAGACGGCGGCGAGCAGCAGCGCGACGAGAAGCAGCAGCCGGTTGCGGAAGGTCTCGCTCATCCTCGCACCTCGTGGCGGGTCGACCGGACGTAGTAGACGGAGGCGACCATCACCACGGCGATCATGATCACCGAGATGGCGGCGCCCTTGGCGAAGTCGTACTGCTTGAAGGAGAGATCCCAGGCCCAGTATTGCGCGACGTTGGAGGCGTTGTTCGGGCCGCCCGAGGTGATGGCGGCGAACAGGTCGAACTGCTGCAAGGTGAAGATCAGGCCGAGCGAGATCAGCGCGCCGATGGTCGAGCGCATCATCGGCAGGGTGATGGTCCAGAAGCGGGTCAGGGCACCGGCGCCGTCGAGCTCGGCAGCCTCGTAGAGATCGGCGGGGATCGAGGAGAGGCCGACCGACAGCAGGATCATGTTGAAGGAGGTGCCGAGCCAGATGTTGGCGATGATCACGCTCCACAGGGCGAAATTCGGGTCGGAGCGCCAGAAGACGTTGCCGGAGATGACGTGCAGCTCGCGCAGCACGAAGTTGAAGACGCCGAAATCGCCCGACAAGAGCCAGTTCCAGACGGCGCCGACCACCAGGCCCGGCATCACCCAGGACACCAGGAACAGGCCGCGCAGCCAGGAGGCGCCGGGAAAATTGGTCCAGAAGAACAGGGCGAGCGCGAAGCCGAGGAGGAACTGGCCGGCGATCGAAGCGGCGAGGAAGGTCGCCGTGTGGCCCATGATCGGCCAGAATTCCGGCTGGGCGATCAACTGGCGATAGTTTTCAAAGCCGACCCAGGGACGGATGAAGCTGCCGAGGCTGAACATGTCGACGGCCTGGAAGCTCATCACCACGTTGTAGATAAGCGGGATGCCCGAGAGCACGATGAGGAAGGCGAGCGGGATGCCGATCAGGCAGAGATCGAATCCCCGGCCATCGACGAGGCTGGAATAGAGGCGTCGCATCGGTCCTCCCCACGTCCGCCCGGCGGGCGATTGCGGGTCAACGGATCGGCGCCCGGCCGAAGCCGGAGCGCCTTTCAAAAAGATCAGCCGAGAATGCCCTTGATGGTAGCGGCCGCCTGATCCAGCGCGTCCTTGGGGCTGGCCTGGCCGGTCAGCGCCGACTGGATGGCATCCTGGATGGCCTTGGAGATCTTCATCCACTCGGGATGCGGGCCGCGCGGCTGGGCGTATTTCAACTGCTCCATGAATACCTTGACGGCCGCGTCCTTCCTGGCGTCGCCGGTCGGCGGTATCTCGACGTTGGCGCGGGCGGCGAGCTGGCCCCAGTCGGGGAAGACGCGCGGGTCCTGCGACACGAAATATTCCAGCGCCTTGAAGGCCTCGTCGGGATGCTTGGAGCTCTTGAAGATCGCCCAGTTGAAATCGCCCATGGCCGACGAGCGCGGCGCGCCGGCTTCCGGCACCGGCATCAGCGTCACGCGCCAGTCGAACTTCGCCTCCTGCGACATGCGGTTGAGCTCCCACGGTCCGGAGATGACCATGGCGGCGTTGCCGGAGTTGAAGGTGCCGGTGGAATCCCACTGGCCGCGGGTCAGCGTGTCGGGCGAGGCGAGCTTGTCGTCGAGCAGCGTCTTCCAGATGGTCAGCGCGCGGACGGCGCCGTCGGTGTTGATCTTGTCGTAGCCGCCGCCGGTCATCTGCGCCCAGGGCAGGAACTGGAAAGTGCCTTCCTCCGACGCCTTGGCCGAGAAGGCGATGCCGTAGACGTTGCTCGCCGGGTCGTTGAGCTTGCGGGCGGCGTCGACCAGTTCGTCCCAGGTCTGAGGCGGCTTGTCGGGGTCGAGCCCCTTCGCCTTGAACATATCGGCGTTGTAGTAGAGGGCGATGGTGTTGGTGGCCTTGGGCACGCCGTAGAGCTTGCCGTCCCAGGTGACCGAGGCGAGCGGGCCGGGGAAATAGTCTTCCTTGTGGATCACCTCGGACTTGGCGATGCGGTCGGTGAGGTCGAGAAACACGCCGTGCGAAGCGAACAGCGCGTGCTCGGGATTGTCGATGGCGATGATGTCGGGCGCCTGGCCGGTCGAATAGGCGCGCATCGCCTCGGAGGTGACGTCGTCGAAGTGGATCTGGCGGTAGACGACCTTGATGTCGGGATTCTTCTCGCCGAACTCTTTCGCGAGGTTGAGGCCCGGCTGGCGCTCGTCGTCCTGGCACCAGATGGTGATGGTGACGGGATCGGCGGCGTGCGCCGCCGTGCCGAGCGCCGCGGCGCCGGCGTAGAGCACCGCCCCGAGGATTGCCGATGTCTTCATGCTCCCTACTCCTCCAGTTGGCCGACCGGTTCCGGCGCGATGGCGGCCGGCGGGACCGAGAACGGTGGACGGCGATCCGACGGATTGCCCCGGTCCTCAAGAGGGTATGCCTTGCCGTTCGCCATCCATGCCCATCGGCACGGCAATGACGTTCGACGACCCAGCTCGGACAGGACTCTCCTCCCTGCCTGTTCGTTACCGTAAACGTTTACGACGTTATGCGGAAAGGCTCGCAACTGTCAAGACCGCCAGAGGTCGGCGGAGCCGGCCATGGCACGCGGCGCCCGATCCGCGCAAGGCGCCCAGGCATGAGGCAGTCAGCGCCAGCCGGTGCTTCGGATCGACGTTGGGCGTGGCCGGCACGATGACGCCGCGGGCAGGCTGCCGACCCCGCGAGACGCTTCGGCCGAGCCGCCTTGCCGGCCACGGTGCCGGCTGATCCGATTTTTCTGTGGATTACCAAGGGGTTGAATTCTGACCATATGGTCAAAATGTACGTTTTCGTATTCAAAATCAGCGTCTCAGGTGCCGGACCCTCGGCAGGGGTCGTAGAAGGCTGCTCTTTCGCCTTCTTAGGTCTTGGAGATAGTGACCATCTCGCCTTTCCCAAACGGTCGCCCACGGGGGGACGGACCGGGGACAACAGACGAGACAATCATGACAACAAGCCCAACCGAAGGCTGGTTTCCGCGCTGGAAGCTGACCACCGCCGATCGCGTCGCGCCCGACGAGCGCCTGCCCTGGCCGCAGACACTGATCGCCGGCTTCCAGCACGTGGTCGCCATGTTCGGCTCGACGGTGCTGGCACCGATCATCATGGGCTTCGATCCGAACGTCGCCGTGCTGTTCTCCGGCATCGGCACGCTGATCTTCTTCCTGATCGTCGGCGGCCGCGTGCCGTCCTATCTCGGCTCCAGCTTCGCCTTCATCGCCGTGGTGATGGCCGCCTCCGGCTATGCCGGGACCGGCGCCAACATCAACATTTCCGTGGCGCTGGGCGGCATCATCGCGGCCGGCGCCCTCTACGCGCTGATCGGCCTGATCGTCATCAAGATCGGCTACCGCTGGATCGAGACGCTGATGCCGCCGGTGGTCACCGGCGCCATCGTCGCCGCTATCGGCCTCAACCTGGCGCCGATCGCCGTCAAGGGCATCTCGGCGACCGGCTTCGATCGGACGGTCGGCCTGATCACCATCGTCGCCGTCGGCGCCGCCGCCGTCTACGCGCCGGGCATGCTGCGCCGCATTCCGGTGCTGATCGGCGGCCTCGTCGGCTATCTCATCTACTGGCTGGGCGCCGCCTCGTTCGGCGACGCGCCGATCGATTTCACCAAGCTCGACGCCGCGCCCTGGTTCGGCCTGCCGAGCTTCACCGCCCCGACCTTCTCGACCAGCGCCATGGCGCTGATCGCACCGGTGGCGATCATCCTGGTTGCCGAAAACCTCGGACATATCAAGGCGATCGGCGCCATGACCGGACAAAGCCTCGACCGTTACGTCGGCCGGGCCTTTCTCGGCGACGGCCTCGCCACCATGCTGTCGGGCGCCTTCGGCGGCACCGGCGTCACCACCTATGCCGAGAACATGGGCGTGATGGCGGTGACCAAGATCTACTCGACGCTGATCTTCGTGGTGGCGGCGGTGATCGCCATCCTGCTCGGCTTCTCGCCGAAGTTCGGCGCGCTGATCGGCACCATCCCCGGCCCGGTGATCGGCGGTCTCTCCATCGTCATCTTCGGCCTGATCACGGCCACCGCCGGCCGGATCTGGGTGGAAAACAAGGTCGACTTTTCCGAGACCAAGAACCTGATCACCACGGCGGCGGCGGTGATCGCCGGCGCCGGCGACCTCACCCTCAATATCGGCGGCTTCACGCTGGGCGGCATCGGCACCGCGACCTTCGGCGCCATCCTGCTTTACGCCCTGCTCAACCGCGGCCCGAAGCGGGCCTGACGCCGGAGCATCGGACCGAAAAGTGGAAGCCGGTTTTCGGAAAATCCGATGCAACGACAAAGGACTAGATCGTCGCCTTGCGTCCGTCGGGACGCACGACGATCCAGGAGACGACCCGACCATTCGATGTCATTCGAGGTCATCCGGTATCACCTCGATCGGGGCCGGGTCGAACTTCGCCCACTGGTGCCCGCCGGCCGTCTGGCCGGCCGGTGCCGGCGGGCTTTGCCTTTCGCGCAGATCGATGCCCCTCGGCTTGCCGAAACGGCCGATATTGGCGTCGCCCCAAGCCTTTAGCGCCATCAGAACCGGCTCCATCGAGCGGCCGAGCGGCGACAGCGAATATTCCACCTTGGGCGGCACCTGCGGATAGACGGTGCGCACCAGCAGCCCATCCTCTTCGAGCTCGCGCAACTGGTTGGTCAGCATGCGCGGCGTCACCGAGGCGAGGATGCGGCTCAGCTCGCCGAAGCGCAGCGTGCGGTCCAGCAGGTGGAACAGGATCACCGACTTCCACTTGCCGTCGATGAGACCGACGGCCGCCTCGACCGAGCAACCCGGCGCGCAGTCGAAGCGGGAATGCCGGACCTTGGCCATGACACTATCCTTTTCTGCAGTACCTGCGCTCGTTGTGCGTATTGGCTATTGACGCGCATAGGCGCAACTATGGCTCATATCTACAGGAAAGGAAGCCGCCATGAAAGCCGTCGCCTACCGCCAAGCCGGCCCTATCGACCGTCCGGACTCGCTGCTCGACGTCGAGCTGCCGACGCCGGTTGCGGCCGGGCGCGATCTCCTGGTCGAGGTCGCCGCCGTGTCGGTCAATCCCGTCGACACCAAGGTGCGGGCGAGCGCCGCCCCGGCGCCCGGCGAGCCGAAGGTGCTCGGCTGGGATGCCGTCGGCCGCGTCGTCGCCACGGGCAGCGAGGCGACCGGCTTCCGGCCCGGCGACGAGGTCTGGTACGCCGGCTCGATCGCCCGGCCCGGCGCCAACAGCCAGTTCCATCTCGTCGACGAGCGCCTCGTCGGCCGCAAGCCGCAATCGCTGACCGATGCCGAGGCGGCCGCCCTGCCGCTGACGACGGTCACCGCCTGGGAAATGCTGTTCGACCGGCTCGACGTGCGGCGCGGCGTGCCGGGCGCCGCCGAGGCCATCCTGATCATCGGCGGGGCCGGCGGCGTCGGCTCGATCGCCATCCAGCTCGCCCGGGCGCTCACCGACCTCACGGTCGTCGCCACGGCATCGCGGCCGGAAACGGCGGCCTGGACGCGCGACCTCGGCGCCCATCACGTCGTCGACCATTCGCGCCCGCTGGCCGACGAGGTGGCCGGCCTCGGCATCGGCGCGCCGGCCTTCGTCTTCTCGACCACCCAGACGCATCGCCACCTCGGCGAGATCGACAAGCTGATCGCGCCGCAGGGGCGCTTCGGCCTGATCGACGATCCCGACAGCCTCGACATCACCGGCTTCAAGCGCAAGGCGGTGTCGGTGCACTGGGAGCTGATGTTCACGCGCTCGCTGTTCGAGACGCCGGACATGGGCGAGCAGGGACGGCTCCTCACCGAAGTCGCCCGCCTCGTCGACGCCGGCCGGCTGCGCACGACGGTCACCGAGGTGCTGCGGCCGATCAACGCCGACAATCTCCGCCGCGCCCATGCGATCATCGAGAGCGGCCGGGCGCGCGGCAAGATCGTGCTGGAGGGTTTTTGACATCGCTTAGAAAAACTGAAGCATCCCCCAAGAAAATACGATTCAAGGCGGCGGTTCCAGGCCATTGGAGGGAGACGGCGGCGGCGCTATATTCAGGGTGCAAAGAAAAGAACGGAGAAAGGTTCCGGGACCCGCCCGGAACGGAAAAGGAAGAAGATCATGTTCGGCACCCTGAAGCGCCTCACCAAGACCTTCCGCGCCCCCGCCACCGGTGAGCGCGAAGTCGTCTACATCACGGCCGCCACCGGCCGCTGTGATCTCGAAGCCCGCGAGCGCCATGTGGTGGCGCGCGGCTTCTACCGCGAGCAGGCCCTCGGCTGCTGAGCCGACCGGCCTGCAACGGGCCACCCGGATCCCGGCCGACCACCCCCGGCCGACGTCGAGCGCTCGATTTCCCTGACCGGATCGGGCGCTTTGCCGTATCCGGCGGCAGCGCTCCCTCAGCGAGCGCTGCCCAGAACCGCTTTCTCCTCCGTCCGCTCCGGGCTGGCCAGCCGCGGCACGTCGAGGAAATGGATGCCGGCGTCGGCGGTGCCCTCGATGCGGCCGACGATCGCCTCGGCCAGCCAGCGGCCGGCGGCGCGGAAGTCCTCGTGCGCCGTCTCGATGGCCGGCCGAAACTTGCGAAACAGGTTGGAGGACTCCTTCACCACCACGTCGAAGTCGCGGCCGAGCACCAGCCCCAGCGCTTCGGCGCCGGCCGTCACCGACAGCGCGGCGACGGCGCTGCCGCAGACGAAGCCATCCGGCCGATCGTCCCGCTCCATCAGGCGGGAGACTTCCGCCTGGATGAGCTCGTGCGGACTGTCGGTGTCGATGGCGTCCACCGGAACCCTATCGAGGCCTAGACGCCTGACGCCGCGATCGAAGCCCGCAGCCATGTGCCGGGCATAGGTCAGATGCGGCGGCGGCGCGATCAGCGCCAGGCAGCGACGGCCGAGGCTCTCGAGCCGGCACACGGCGCTTTCGGCATAGGCCTCGTTGTCGAAGTCGAAATAGGGATGCTCGATGCCCATGGCGGTGCGGCCGTGCGTCGCGAACGGCACGCCGCGCTCGCTGAGGAAACGCACCCGCGCGTCCTCCGGCTCGATGCGGGCGAAGAGGATGCCGTCGGCGGTGCCGGCCTCGACGATGTTGCGGATCGGCGCCAGCGGATCGCCGGCCGGATCGTGCAGCATGACCACCAACTGATAGGTGGTGGCCGACAGCACCTCGGAGAGGCCGTAGATGAGCTGCGAATTGATGCCGAGTTCCTCCGACTCCGTGGCCAGCACCAACGCGATCACGTGGCTGCGGCCGGTCCTGAGACGCACGCCGGCCCGGTTCGGCTGGTAGCCGAGACTGTCGGCCAGGCGGCGGACACGCAGCTTGGTCTCCTCGCCGATGTCGGGCGCATCGTGCAGGGCGCGCGATACCGTCGTCACGCCGAGGCCGGCGAGGCGGGCGATGGTCTTGAGCGTCGGCCGGGCGGGCGATCGCGGCTGAGCGGTGTCCGGGCGCGTCTCGTCGTTGGGCATCATATTGCTGTTGCAACGCAAATCCCCGGTCGTTGCCGGCCGCGCTGCGCCTCCCAATCGCCCACCCTACATCCTTTGGGCGAGGAACAGAACTGAGGCTTGCGTATTGTTGCACGGTTCGCTAAGTCTACTGTAACGTTACAGGTAAGAATGCCGCGGGCAACCGCGCAAGGCGCGACGGCAGGTCGCCCGTTGTCATATCGCGAGAAGCTGAGGAGATTTACGCGATATTTCATAGACTTGTCGTTTTGGTGGGAGCGAGAGGAGCCAACAGTCGCCGCTGTTCCGTCATCGGCCGTTCGGTCGGATCGTTTGGACACTTCCTTTTTCCTGACCGTTGTCGCCCATGACCCCTCTCGAAGGCTGCGCAACCCACGGCTGAGGCCGGTTCGGGGCGCTTTTCGTCGCGGCGGGGAGGTTGTCGCCGCAGGAGGAAAGGGAGGAACGAGATGTCGTTTGGAATCAATCGCCGCACCTTCACGGTCGTGTCGGCCGCCGCCCTGATGGCGACGGTCGCCGGCTCGGCATTCGCGCAGTCGGGCGAGTATCCCCGCAACGAGACGCTCTACATGAGCGGCGCGCAGTGGGGTAACATCGTCGGCTTCAACCCCTATTTCGGCAATTTCGCCAACGGTCTGATCGGCCTCGTCAACGAGACGCTGTTCCGCTACGACCCGATCGCCGACAAGTATATCGACTGGCTGGCCGAGAAGGGCGAATGGGAAAGCCCGACCGTCTACAAGCTGACCATCCGCTCCGGCATCAAGTGGAGCGACGGCGAGGACTTCACCGCCGACGACGTCAAGTGGAACATCGACCTCGGCAAGCTGCCGACCATCTGGTGGACCGACCTCTACAAGAGCATCAAGAGCGTCGAGGCGTCCGGCAATACGGTGACGGTGACCTTCGACGGCACGCCCAACTACCAGGCCTGGCAAAACGCCGTCTGGAACATCCCGATGATGAAGCCTTCCCAGTGGAAGGATCACGCCAACGAAACCGAAATCACCTCGTGGACGCCGGACGAGCCAATCGGCACCGGTCCCTACGTGTTCGACAAGGCCGGCTACGACCCGACCACCCGCGTCGTCTGGACCAAGACGCCGGATGGCTGGTGGGCGGCGAAGGCCGGCATCTCGCCCGATCCCAAGCCCAAGTACATCATCGACCTCGTCAACTCGTCGAACAACGTGGCGCTCGGGCTGCTGCTCTCCGGCCGGCAGGACCTCAACAACAACTTCCTGCCGGGCGTGGCGACACTGATCAGCGGCGGCTACGGCCTGCATACCTATTACGACAAGCCGCCCTACATGCTGCCGGCCGTCACCTCCTGGCTGTTGCCGAACACCAAGAAGGCGCCGCTCGACGACGCGGCCTTCCGCCGGGCGCTGGCCTTTGCCATCAACACCGACCAGATCGCCAAGGTCGACTACGGCAACTTGGTGCTGCCGGCCAGCCCGACCGGCCTTCTGCCGGTGTGGGACAAGTATATCGACAAGGAGGCGGTGAAAGAGCACGGCTTCAGCTACGATCCGAAGAGGGCGGCCGAGACCCTCGACGAGGCCGGCTACAAGAAGGGCGCCGACGGCTTCTATCAGACGCCGAAGGGGGAGCCGATCGACCTGAAGATCGAGGTGCCCTCGGGCTGGTCGGACTGGATGCAGGCGGTGCAGATGATCTCGGCCGACGCCAAGGCGGTCGGCATCAAGATCACGCCGAGGTATCCCGACTTCAACACCTACCAGTCGGCGCGCAACACCGGCAATTTCGACCTGATGATCGAGAATTCCCAGCCGCTCAGCGACACGCCCTATACCTACTACCGCTATCTCTACCAGCTTCCCATCCTGTCGTCGCAGACCAACTACAACTTCGCGCGCTTCGAGGACAAGGAAGCCTGGGACCTCACCGTCGAGCTCGCCAAGACGCCGCGCACCGACGTCGACAAGATGAAGGAGATCACGGCCAAGCTGCAGGTCGCCTTCATGGACAAGCTGCCGATGATCCCGCTGTGGTACAACGGCGCCTGGGCGCAGATGAGCACCACCACCTGGAAGAACTGGCCGGCCGACGGCACCGACCGCCAGTTCATCCCGATCTCCTGGCGCGGCTGGCTGCAGATGACCGGCCTCGACACCATCACGCATCTCGAGCCGGCCGGCGAATAAGCCGATCCCGCGTCCCGGTGGCCGGCACCGCCGGGGCGCCTTCGCCCGACCGAGCCAACAATTCGCTCGCAGGCCCCGGACGACGACATCCGCCGCCGTCCGGGTCTCGCCCGGGGTGATCTTTATTCCCTTTCCGGAGCCCTGACCGTGCTGCGCTACCTCGCCCGGAAGCTCATCATCTATCTCCTGACGTTCATCGTGGCGGTGACCATCGACTGGGCCATCCCCCGCTTCATGCCGGGCAACCCGATCGACGCGCTGGTATCGCGCATCGCGCTGATGCCGGACGCCAACGCGGCGCTGACCTCCTACTTCATGGCGGCCTTCAATCTCGACCAGCCGCTCTGGCGGCAGTATCTCAATTTCTGGTCGGCGCTGTTCCACGGCGACCTCGGCCGCTCGATCATGCTGTTTCCGACGCCGGTGACGACGCTGATCGGCCGCGCCCTGCCCTACACGCTGGGCCTCTTGCTGCCGTCGATCCTTCTGTCCTGGTACGTCGGCAACATGGTCGGCGCGCTGGCGGCCCGGCGCAAGCTCCTGGACAACAGCGTGCTGCCGCTCGGCTATCTGCTCACCGCCACGCCCTACATGTGGCTCGGCATCCTGCTCGCCTGGGTGCTCGGCTCGACGCTCGGCTGGTTCCCGCTGGCCTTCGGCTACGACCAGTCGCTGAAGGCCGAGTGGTCCTGGCGGTTCATCGGCAGTCTCCTCTACCACTGGGTGCTGCCGTTCGCCTCGCTGTTCATGGTGGCGCTGGGCGGCTGGGCGATCGGCATGCGCAACATGATCATCTACGAGCTCGAAAGCGACTACGCCAACTATCTGATGGCGCTGGGCGCGCCGCAGCGGCTCGTCCGCAAATACGCCTTCCGCAACGCCATGCTGCCGCAGATCACCGGCCTCGCCCTGCAGCTCGGTGCGGTGGTCGGCGGCGCGCTGGTCACCGAGATCGTCTTCTCCTATCCCGGCCTCGGCTGGCTGGTGCTGTCCGGCATCCAGAACCAGGACTATTTCGTCATCCAGGGCGTGTTCCTGTTCATCATCGTCGGCGTGCTGCTCGCCAACCTGATCGTCGACATCGTCTACGTCGTCGTCGATCCGCGCACCCGCGTCGGACTGCAGGGAGACGCCGCATGACGAGCACCACCGGCTCCGCCCCGGCCTCTCCCGCCACCAAGACCGGCCGCAACGAGATCCTCTATTTCGCGCTGCGCAACACCAAGCTGCTGATCGGCGCCTTCGTCTTCATGGTCTTCCTGCTGGGCGCCATCTTCGGGCCGATGCTGGCGACCCACGAGCCGCTGACCTTCGACGCGCCGCCCGGCCTGCCGCCGTCGGCCGGCTACTGGTTCGGCACCACGCTGTTCGGCCAGGACGTGTTCTCGCAATTCGTCCACGGCCTGCGCTCCAGCTTCATCGTCGGCGCGCTCGGCGGCATTACGGCGGCGGTGATCGGCATGTTCGTCGGCTTCTTCGCCGGCTATCGCGGCGGTATCGTCGACGAGGTACTGAACATGCTGACCAACGTCGTGCTGGTCATCCCGACGTTTGCCGTCCTCCTGGTGGTCGCCGCCTATCTCAGCGTGCGCGGCCTCGGCACGGAGGCGATGTTCATCGGCCTCACCTCCTGGCCGTGGGCGGCGCGCGCCATCCGCGCCCAGACCTTCTCGCTGACCTCGCGCGACTTCGTCGGCATGGCCCGGCTCAACGGCGAGAGCACGCTGCGCATCATCTTCGGCGAGATCGCGCCGAATATGAGCTCCTATCTGGTGATGACCTTCATCCTGCTGTTCGGCGGCGCCATCCTCACCGCCGCGACGCTGGACTTCATCGGGCTCGGGCCGACCGACTCCATCTCGCTCGGCCTGATGATGAACTATTCGGTGATGAACGCCGCGCTGCAGCTCGGCATGTGGTGGTGGTTCGTGCCGCCGGGGCTTGCCATCACGGCGATCGTCGGCTCGCTCTACGTGATGAACGTCGGCCTCGACGAGGTGTTCAATCCCAAGCTGAGGGCGCTCTGAGATGCTGGCGGTATCCGACCTCAAGATCCACTACCGGACGCTGGCCGGCAGCGTCAAAGCGCTCGACGGCGTCAGCTTCGCCGTCGGCGACGGCGAGATCATGGGGCTGGCCGGCGAATCCGGCTGCGGCAAGTCGACGCTCGGCAAGGCGCTGATCCGGCTCGAAGAGCGCATGATGTTCGTCGGCGGGCAAGTGGCGCTCGACGGCGAGAGGCTGCCGATCGCCGACGACCGGGCGATGAACCCCTATCGCTTCCGCAAAGTGTCGATCGTGCCGCAATACGCCATGAGCGCGCTCAACCCGACGCGCCGCATCGGCCGGATGATCGACGAGCTTCTGGCGGCGCGCGGCCTCAAGGGATCGACGCTCCGCCCCGAGCTCGAGCGGCGCCTCGCCATCCTCGGCCTGACGCCTGACGTGCTCGGCATGTATCCGATCGAGCTGTCCGGCGGCATGAAGCAGCGCGTCGTCATGGTGCTGTCGACGCTGCTCGACCCGTCGCTGCTGATCGCCGACGAGGTGACCTCGGCGCTGGACGTCGCCTCGCAGAAGAAGGTGGCGGGCGCGCTGGTCGAGTTCCGCGACCGCGGCTACGTCAAGTCGATGATCGTCGTCACCCACGACCTCGCCATCCTCGCCCAGATCGCCGACAGCATCCTGATCATGTACGCCGGCAAGCTGGCCGAGAAGGCGCCGACGCGCACCATCGTCGAGGCGCCGGCCCATCCCTATACGCGCCTGCTGCTCGGCTCGCTGCCCGAGGTGGGCATCCGCTTCGAGGAAAAGCGGCTGCCGGGCATCAAGGGCCGGCCGCCGTCCCTGCTGTCGCCGCCGGTGGGCTGCCGCTTCCGCGACCGTTGTCCGCTGGCCTTCGGCAAATGCGTCGAGGAGCCGCCCTTCATCGAGATCGCTGCCGGCCATCAGGTCGCTTGCTGGAAGGCGGACGCCCATGCTCAAGGTTGAGAACGTCTCCAAGGTGTTCCGCTCCGGCGCCTTCGGCGGCAAGAAGGCGAAGGTGATCCACGACGTCGACTTCGAGGTGAAGCCCGGCGAGGTGGTGTCGCTGATCGGCGAGAGCGGCTCCGGCAAGACCACCGTCGGCCGCATGATCCTGCGGCTCACCTCGGTGAGCGGGGGCCGCATCACCTTCGAGGACGAGGACATCTCGACGCTGAGGGGCGCCGGCCTCAAATCCTATTACCGCCGCGTGCAGGGCGTGTTCCAGGACCCCTTCAGCTCGTTCAACCCGATCTTCAAGGTCGGCCGCGTCTTCCGCACCATCCGCCGCGAGTTCCTGGGCGATCTCGACGCGGCGGCCTGGGAAGCCCGGCTGACCGGCGCGCTCAACGCCGTCGGCCTCGAAGTCGCCGCCCTCGACAAGTTCCCGCACCAGATGAGCGGCGGCCAGTTGCAGCGCCTGTTGATCGCGCGGGCGCTGGTCCTCGACATCCGCCTGCTGATCGCCGACGAGATCATCTCGATGCTCGACGCCTCGACGCGCATCGATGTGCTCAACCTGCTCGGCGACCTGAAGCGGCAGGGCCTGTCGATCATCTTCGTCACTCACGACCTCGCGCTCGGCAACTACATCTCCGATCGGATCATCATCCTTCAGAAAGGGGCGATCGTCGAAATGGGGACGACCGACCGGGTGTTCGGCGACCCGCAGCACCCCTATACCCGCTCGCTGCTCGACGCGGTGCCGCATCTGCACGAGCGCTGGAGCGACGCCGAGCTGAAGGATCTCGGCCTCGTCGCCGACACGGCGCGGTTCGGTGGCCATCTGATCGAGCACCGGAAGGATCATCTCGTCCGCGTCTATTCGTGAGCCGTTGCGTGGTCCGCCTGTCGCGCCGGCCGGCGGACATGCTATGCCGGTCCCGCAAGAAGCGATGGGGCGGCGAGATGAGCGAAGGCGGCGAGGAGCAGGCATTTTCGGAGCTGAAGGCGGCGCTCGGCCCGGCCGGCTTTCTCATCGGCGATGACATCCCGACCCGCAACCATGCCGACTCGTCGGTGCTGCCGCCGCAGAGGCCGCTGGCCGTGCTGAGGCCGGCCTCGACGGAAGAGGTGTCGGCGGCGCTCGCCATCGCCTCGCGCCACCGCCTCGCCGTCACCGTGCAGGGCGGCCTCACCGGCCTCTGCGGCGGCGCGACGCCGGCGCCCGGCTCGCTGGCGCTGTCGCTCGAACGGCTGGCCGGCGTCGAGGAGATCGACGGCCGGGCCATGACGCTGACGGCGCGGGCCGGCACGCCGCTCGAAGCGATGCAGCGGGCCGCCGAGGCCGAAGGCTTGCTGTTTCCGGTCGACTTCGGCGCGCGCGGCACGGCGACGGCCGGCGGCATCGTGGCGACCAATGCCGGCGGCAACCGCGTGCTGCGCTACGGCATGACGCGCGCCTCCGTGCTCGGGCTCGAAGCGGTACTCGCCGACGGCACGGTGATCGGCTCGCTCAACAAGATGCTGAAGAACAACGCCGGTCCCGATCTCAAGCAGCTCTTCGTCGGCTCGGAGGGCCTGCTCGGCGTGGTGACGCGGCTGGTGTTCGCGCTCCAGCCGCTGCCCCGCTGGACCGGACTGGCGCTGATGGCCGTCCGCGACTTCGAGGCGGCCGCCGATATCCTCGCCAGCGCCCGCGCCGATCTCGGACCGATGCTGTCGGCCTTCGAGGTGATGTGGCCGGACTATTGGACAATGGTGACGGAGAACGTCACCGGCCGCCGCGATCCGTTCGCCGGCCGGCACGGCCTCTACCTGCTCGTCGAGGGTCACGGCCGCGACGCGGCGCGCGACGGGGCGGCGTTCGAGGCCTTTCTCGAAGGCATCTTCGAGGCCGGGCTTGTCGAGGATGCCGTGCTGGCGCAGTCGCTCGCCGACATGGAGGCGTTCTGGGCGATCCGCGACGCGTCGGCCGAGATCGAGCCGGTACTCGGCGAGCATGAGAGCTTCGACGTCGGCCTGCCGCCGGGCGAGGTCGGCCGCTTCGTCGAGGCCTGCCGGTCGGCGCTGGCTCATGAGCTGCCGGACAGCCGGGCGGCGTTCTTCGGCCACGCCGCCGACGGCAACATCCACGTGATGGCGTCGGTGCCCGAGCCCGGTCCGGCCGGCCACCACGCGGTGGAAAGCGTGGTCTACGGCGTGACGCGGGCCTTCTCGGGCTCGGTATCGGCCGAGCACGGCATCGGCGCGCTGAAGCGCGGCTGGCTCGGCCATAGCCGCTCGAAGGCCGAGATCGCGCTGATCGAGCGCCTCAAGGCGACGCTCGACCCGCATGGTCTGCTCAATCCCGGCAAGGTGATCTAAGGTCAGTCTTTCGAGGACAGGGCGCCCATCAGTTTCGGCAGGTCGCCGAAGCGGGCGATCAGGCCGAACACCGCCGCCGTCACCGCGACGAACAGCACCGATACCGCCGCCATGGTCGGCGTGTAGCCGTAGCGCAGCGCGTTGAACACCTTGATCGGCAGCGTCTCGCGCACGAAGCCGATGGTCATGTAGGCGACGATATATTCGTTGAGCGACAGCACGAAGGCGAAGGCATAACCGGAGATCACATAGGGCAGGATCAGCGGCAGCACCACGGTGCGGAACACCGTTCGGTCGTCGGCGCCCATGGTGGCGGCCGCCTCGGTCAGCGAGCGGTCGATCGACGAGAAGCCGAGCGAGAGCGTGACGAGCGGCAGCGTCACGAAGAAGATGGCGTGGGCGATCACCGCCGTCCACGGCTGACCGTAGAAGCCGGACGTCGCCCAGAAGGTGAGGAAACCCAGCGCGGTGATCACCGGCGGCAGCGTGAAGGGGGCGACGCCGAGCAGTTGGAACACCTGCGCCCAGGGCGCGACGCGCCGCCACAGGAACCAGGCGAGCGGCAGGGCGATGGCGACCGCCAGCGCCGCCGAGGTGACGGCGAGCAGCACCGAGGCGATGAGCGCCCGCAGCCATTCGGGATCGGTGAAGATCTGGGCGAACCAGTGAAGCGAAAAGCCCTGCGGCGGAAAGGCGAGGTTCTGCTTCTCGTTGAAGGAGACGCCGGTGACGACGACGATCGGCGCGGCGAGGAAGATGCCGACCAGCGCGAGATAAAGGCGGGAGAGGAAGCGCTCCATCTCAGGCCTCCAGCTTCTTGCCGGCGAACATGGTCAGCGCGACCAGCGCCAGCGACACCAGTACCAGGAACACCGCCATGGCCGCCGCGAACGGCATGTTGGACTGGTAGAGCGCCTGGTCGGTGATCAGCACCGACAGCGTCCAGTGGCTCGGCCGGCCGAGGATCTGCGGCAGGAGATAGGAGCCGAGCGCGAAGATGAAGGCCATGATCAGCGTGGCGATCAGCGTCGTCCGGAGCGCCGGCAGCACCACGGTGAAGAAGGCCCTGAGCGGCGAGGCGCCCAGCGTGCGCGCCGCCTCGGTCAGCGTCGGGTCGAGCCGCACCATGGAAGGATAGAGCACCAGCACGGCGTAGGGCATCGCCTGGTAGACCATGCCGGTGAGCACGGCGGCAAAGCCGGGGACCAGCGCCTGCGGCGCCTCCATCAGACCCAGCCAGACGAGAAGGTTGGTGATGCCGGCGGTGCGCGACAACAGCGTCGACCAGGCAAAGCCGATGATCACCTCCGACAGCGACAGGATGGACAGGAGCGCCACCAGCCAGATCACCTGCGTCTGCCGCCGGGAGCGGGCGATCAGGTAGGTGAAGGGCACGGCGATGATCAGCGACACCACGGCCACGGCGATGGCGAGATAGAGCGAGAAGACGAGGACGTTGCCGAAGAACGGCGTCAGGAAGCGGGCGTAGTTGGCCAGCACGAAGTCCGGCACGTAGAAGCCGCCCTGCTGGCGGCGGAAGAAGCTCACCGCGACCATGGTGCCGAAGGGCACGATGAAGAACACGGTCAGCATCAGGCCGGGAAAGATCACCGGCAGGTGCTGGACGAGACCGCGGGCCGGTTCGCGCCTCATCGGGTGAGCACCACGGAACGGGCGGGATCGAGGCGCAGGCCAACGCGGTCGCCGACCGTCACCTGAGGACGGGCGCGCGGGCTGGTGACGGCGATCACCTGGGTGCCGCCGGCGTCGAGGAAGAACTCGATGGCGCCGCCGAGATCGCGCACGAAGGTGACGGCCGCCTCCGGCAGGTCCGGCGATGGCGCGGTGAGCTCGACATCCTCCGGCCGCACCGACAGCGTGGCCCTGGAGACGCCGTAGGGCATTGCGACGGCGGTCGGACGGCCGAGCAGCACGGCGCGGTCGCCGTCGCGGGCGATGTCGATCAGGTTGGTGGAGCCGATGAAGTCGGCGACGAAGGTATCGGCGGGTTTGCGGTAGATCTCGACCGGCGACGCCGCCTGGCGGATTTCGCCGCCCTGCATGACGATCACCGTGTCGGCCATGGTCATCGCCTCGCGCTGGTCGTGGGTGACGACGATGGTGGTGATGCCGAGCTGCTGCTGCAACTGGCGGAGCTCGACCTGCATCGCTTCCCTGAGCTTGGCGTCGAGCGCCGACAGCGGCTCGTCGAGCAGGAACAGGCGCGGGCTGACGGCGAGCGCCCGGGCGATGGCGACGCGCTGGCGCTGGCCGCCCGACAGCTTGGCGACCGCGCGGTCGGCATAGCCGGGCAGATGGACGAGGGCGAGCAGTTCCTCGACGCGGCGGGCCTGCTCTTGCCTGGAAAGGCCGCGAATCCGGAGCGCATAGGCGATGTTGCCGCCGACGGTCAGGTGCGGAAACAGCGCCAGCGACTGGAAGACCATGCCGAGGTTGCGTCTGTGGGTCGGCAGGCGGGTGATGTCCTCGCCGTCGATCGAGATGGTTCCAGTGGTCGGCAGGTCGAGGCCGGCGATCATGCGGAGCAGCGTCGTCTTGCCGCAGCCGGACGGCCCGAGCAGACAGACGAAGCGGCCGTTGGGCACTTCGAGGTCGACGTCGTTCACCGCCTTGACCGGGCCGAAGTCCCGGCTGACGCCCTTGAGTACCAGTCCCGACATGAGGATTTCCGTCGCGAGAAAAGAGGCGTCCCGCGCCTGGCGGGACGCCGGTATGGCGGGATCGATCAGCCGACGATCAGTTCGGTCCACTTCTCGCTCAGCCAGTCGGCCTTCTCCACCTGCATGTCGTAGCGCGGGATGATCGGATCGATCTCCGACGAGGCGGCGGCGAACTCGGCATCCGTCAGGTCGGTGAGCGAGCGCTTGACGGTCGGCGCGGTGCCGACCTTGCGGGTCACCAGCGCCTGGATCGACGGCTGGCTCATGAAGTCGATGAAGAGATGCGCCTCCTCGACCTTCTTCGACGCCTTGGACAGCGCCCAGCAGCCGGAATCGAGGATGCCGCCTTCCTTGGGGAAGGTGGAACGGACGTGGAAGCCGTCGGCGATCGCGAGGCCCGTCACGTCGTGATAATACTGGCCCATGGGGATTTCGCCCGACTTCAGCGCCTGCTCGAACTGCGCTTCGTCGCGATACCACAGGCGGACGTTGCCCTTGAGCTCGGCCAACTTGTCGAACGCCTTGAGGATGCCCTCCTCGGTGTCGAGCGCCTTGGTGCCGCCGAAGAAGGTCTTGGCCGTCACTTCCAAGAGGAAGGAGTTGGAGACCAGCGCCATCAGGCCGAGCTTGTCGGCGTTGGACGGATCCCACAGGAAGGCCCAGGAGGTCGGCGCCTCCTTGTAGACGTCGGTGTTGGAGACCAGCGTCACGTACCAGGCGACGGCGCCGATGCCGGCGATGCGGTCGTCGGGATACTTGTTGATGAAGGTCGGGATCAGGGCGTCGATGTTGTTGATCTTGGCCGCGTCGAGCGGCGCCCACAGCTCGGTCGCCTGGCCCTTCAGCATCGAGGTCTGCGAGATCATCGACACGTCGGCCGGCGCCTCGCCGGCATTGGCCGCCTGCTGGAGCTGGACGAGCCAGGCCTCGCCGGTCGGCTCGGCCACCGATTCCACGGCGATGCCGGTCGCCTTGGTGAACTCGGGGAAGACGTTCTTGTCGAAGGAATCCTTGAAGTAGCCGCCGTAGGCGCCGACCTTCAGCGAGCGGTCCTGGGCGCGCAGCACGTTGGGCATGGCGAGCACGGCGGCTCCCGTGGCGCCGGCGGCGAGCAGAGCGCGGCGGCTGATGGAGATATCGGTGAGCTTGGTCATCTGATTGGTTCCCTTATCTCTGACCGCCGCCGTGTTCGGCATCAGCGGCCGGTTCCCCTCTTTACGATTTATTTACTCTTTTTCAGCGCCGGGCTGAACACCATAAGGCTCAGGATCTCGAACAGCATCTGGGCGCCGATCTGGGCGGTGTTGCTGGTCGCGTCATATTGCGGGGCGACCTCGACGACGTCGCCGCCGACAAGATTGAGCCCCTTGAGGCCTCTGACGAGCGCCAGCGCCTCGCGGCTGGTGAGGCCGCCCACTTCCGGCGTGCCGGTGCCCGGCGCGAAGGCCGGGTCGAGGCTGTCGATGTCGAAGGAAAGATAGGTCGGGCCGTCGCCCACCACCTGGCGCGCCTTGTCGATGATGGCGGGAATGCCGAGGCCGGAGATGTCTTTTGCGTCGATCACCGTCATGCCGCTGTCGCGCGAAAACTCCCAGAGATATTCCGACGAGCCGCGGATGCCGATCTGGATGGTGCGGGTGGGATCGAGCACGCCGTCGAGCACGGCGTTGCGGAACGGCCCGCCGTGGTGGAACTTGGTGTCGTCGAACGGCGCGCCGGTGTCGGAATGGGCGTCGATATGAACGAGGCTGACCGGCGCCTTGGCGCCGACCGCCCGCAGGATCGGGTGGGTGATCGAGTGATCGCCGCCGACCGACAGCGGCAGCACGCCGGCCGCCATGATGGCGGCCACCGTCCGTTCGATGTCCTCATGGCTCTGCTCGAGGCGGAAGCGGCCGCGGAACGGCACGTCACCGATGTCGGCGACGGAAATGTCGTGGACGGGCGCCGTGTCGAGAACTTCGTTATAGGGGCCGATGCGCTCGATGGCTCGCAGCGCCCGCGGCCCGAAGCGCGAGCCGGGGCGGTTGGTGACGCCGAGGTCCATCGGCATGCCGATGAGGGCAACGTCGAGCCCGGCGAAATCCGGGGCATTCCAGTCGATGGCGCGGGCCGGCGCCGACAGCAAAGTGGGCATGCCCGAAAAGGGGGCAGCGCGCGTGCCGCCCTTGAAGATGCGAGCGGCGACGCGGGCGTAGCGCGGGTCGTAGGTCTCGCCGGGTTTGCCGGTGTACCTTTGCCGCAGAGCTTTCAATCGCTCGGCATCCCAGACCATTTCCGGCTGACCTTCCCGATATGCCAACGCCGCTTCCCCAAGCCAACGGCGCTGAAATGGCGCCTGCAACGGGACGCATGGTTGGAATGAGCCGTTCCCCGGAGCGCTGACGGCTCCTTGTCTGCCCAATCAAAAGGCAAATCCATTTGAAATGCAACTCACATTGATTTATCCAGACACGTGAATTTTTCTCACAGACGGGGTCCGATGGGCGAACAGGGAATTGCCGGCCGGCTGCCGCCGCTCAACTCGTTGCGCGCCTTCGAGGCGACCGCCCGTCGCGGTTCGGTGTCGGCGGCGGCGCGCGAGCTCGGCGTTACCCACGGCGCCGTCAGCCATCAGATCCGGATGCTGGAGGCGACGCTCGGCGCCTCGCTGTTCGAGCGCGGCAGCCGGCGGCTGCGGCTGACCGCCCAGGGCGCCCTGCTGCTGCCCGCCGTCGCCCAGGCGTTCGGCGATATCGCGACGGCAACGGCGCGCCTGCAGCGGCCGGAGGCGAGCGGCACCCTGACCGTCATCTGCGTCGCCGGCCTGCTGTCCTTCTGGCTGCTGCCGCGCCTTCACGGCTTCACCGACGCCTACCCCGGCATCACGCTGGACCTGTCGGCCGGCAACGACCCGGCGCGCGTCGGCGACCCGGCGGTCGACCTCGTGATCCTCTACGGGCGCGGCAGCGTCGGCGGCGGCTGGAGCCGGCTGTGGAGCCCGCTCCGGCTGTTTCCGGTGGTGTCGCCGAGCCTGATCGCCAGCCGGCCGCTGCGCTCGGTGCGCGACCTCCGCCATCATACGCTGTTGCACGGCGACCGGGGCGACGAGTGGACGACCTGGCTGAGCGCCGCCGACGCCGCCGACCTGCCGCGCGGCCGCCAGCACTTCCTCGGCGACGCCCGCCTTTCCACCGAGGCGGCCGTGCATGGACAGGGCGTGGCGGTGGGCGACACCATCACCGCCGCCCGGCTGATCGCCGACGGCGATCTCGTGGTGCCCTTCGACCTTTCCGTGACCGCCAACGACAGCTTCTTCGTCGCCTGCCGCAACGAGATGCACGCGGCGCCGATCGTCAAGGCGTTCGTCGACTGGCTGTTCGCGACGCTCGACGCCGACGCCCTTCCCGAACCGAAGCTGTCGCCGCGCGCGCCGCTGCGCCGGCCTGCCGCCCTTTCACCCGATCCCTGAACCGCGCCGCCACAGGATACCGGATATGCCGCGCCTCAACCCGCTCGTCGCCGACCTCGCACCGCCGCCCATTCCGTCCGTCCAGGCCTGGGCGCGCGCCTATGACGAAAGCTTCGGCCCGACGGTCGACCTGTCGCAGGCGGTGCCGGGCTATCCGCCGCACCCCGACCTGATCGCCCTGCTGATGGCGGCGGCGGCCAGTCCGTCGACCGCCGCCTACGGTCCGATCGAGGGCGACCGGGCGCTGCGCGAGGCGCTCGCCGCCGACCAGAGCGCGCTCTATGGCGCGGCGATCGCCGCCGACAACGTCCACATCACCGCCGGCTGCAACCAGGCCTTCATCTGCGCCGCGCTGACCGTCGCCGAGCCGGGCAGCCGGGTGCTGCTGTCCAATCCCTTCTATTTCAATCACGAGACGTCGCTGCGCATGTTCGGCATCGGCATCGGTCTCGTCGACTGCCCGGCGGAAGGCGGCTTCCTGCCGAGCCTCGAAGCGCTGGAGGCGGCGATTACGCCCGATGTCCGGGCCTTCGCCATCGTGTCGCCGAACAACCCGACCGGCGCCGTCTATCCGCCTGCCTTGCTCGCCGACCTGCTCGAACTCTGCCGGCGGCGCGGCATCTGGCTGATCCTCGACGAGACCTATCGCGACTTCCTGCCGGCCGAGGCGAGACGGCCGCACGATCTCTTCCTCCGCGCCGGCTGGGGCGACGGCCTGATCTCGCTCTATTCTTTTTCGAAGAGCTTCTGCGTGCCCGGCTACCGGCTGGGTGCGGTGACCGCCAGCCCGGCCGTCGTGGCCGAGATCGCCAAGATCATGGACAATTTGCAGATCTGCGCGCCGCGCGTCGGCCAGATCGCCGTGGCAGAGGCGCTGCCCAAGCTCGGCGCCTGGCGGGAGACGAACAGGGCGGAGATCACCCTTCGCGCCACGGCGCTGAAAGCGGCCATCGCCGAGGTTGACGGCTGGGAGATCGGCGCCGTCGGCGCCTATTTCGCCTTCGTCCGCCATCCCTTCGCCGGCCTGACGTCGGCCCGCGTCGCCGAACAGCTCGCCCGGCGGGCCGGCGTCGTCACCGTGCCCGGCAGCTACTTCGGGCCGGGACAGGAAGACTACCTGCGCTTTGCCTTCGCCAACGCCACGGCGGCGACCATCGGCCTCCTGCCGGCGCGGCTCCGCCGGCTCGGAACCGAGCTCGACGGTTGATCAGGCCGACGGCCGCCACCAGGAGCCGCCGACCGGCAGGGCGACGAAATCGCTCTCGGCGAGGCCGGCCTCGGCGCTCGCTTCGGCCAGCCGCAGCGGCGGCTCGTCGAGCGCCTCGTCGGTCAACTGAAAGCAGCCCCAGTGAATGGCGAGGCTCCGCCGCGCCCCGATCTCGCGGTGGGCGGCCACCGCCTCCTCGGGGTTCATGTGGTGCTCCCTCATGATGCGCCGCGGCTCGTAGGCGCCGATCGGCATCAGCGCCAGGTCGAACAGGGCGCCATTGCGCTCACGCGGCGCCAGACGATCGCGCGTCTCGCGATAATGCGGGCCGTAGCCGCTGTCGCCGGCGAAATAGCAGGAAAAACCCTCGGCGAAGACGGCGAAGGCGCCCCACAGCATGCGGTTGCGGTCGTTGAAGCTGCGGGCCGACCAGTGGCGGGCCGGCGTCAACGTCATGTCGAGGCCGCGATAGAAATGGCTTTGCCACCAGTCAAGTTCAACAATGTTGGTGATGCCCCAGCGCCGCAGCAACGCACCGACGCCGAGCGGAGCGACGAACAAGGTTCGGTTACCGAACCGATGGTGGATGCGGCGCACCGAGGCCCGATCGAGATGGTCGTAGTGGCCATGCGAAATCAGCACCACGTCGATCGGCGGCAGATGGTCGATGGCGATGCCGGGCGGCACGACGCGTCGCGGCCCGAGGAAGCTGAACGGCGAGGCCCGCTCGCTGAAGATGGGATCGGTCAGCACCGAAAGACCGCCGATGCGGAGCAGCATGGTCGAGTGGCCGATGAAGGTGGCCGAGGTCTCCGCGCCGGTGATGCGGTCGAAATCGGGTTCCACAAATGGAGTCGGGCTTCCCGGCGGATGTGGCCGCCCTTCGCGGCGCGCCTCCCGTTTCCAGTCCCAGATATCGCGGAGGGTGGCACGGCCGGCTTCCGTTTCCGGATCGCGAAAGCCGTTCGGCGTGTGGTGATTTTTGGCGGGATCGTAATAGGGATTCATGCAGGCAGATCGCTCCGGTGCACCGACAGGCAAGTTATGGCAATATGGCACTGCTTCATTAAACTGCCATATGCACCGGGCGGTTGCAGGCTCACACAAAGATGTGAGCGCTACAGCATCGGACCGAAAAGTGGAATCCGGTTTTCGGAAAATCCGATGCGTAAACAAAAGCCTAGAGCGGCAGCCCGGATATATCCGGGCTGCCGCTCTAGGCTGCGGCCGGCTCTTCTGCGCCGGGCAGGTAAGCCGCCCAGGTGACGAGCGCCGCTCGGCCGCCGTCGGTAAGGCGATAGATTCCACGCTCCACACGCTCGAACCAGCCGTAGACGTCGGCCTGCAGGATTTTTGCCGCGTCGGGAGCGACCGGCTTGAGGTCGCGCGGCCGCGACGGCGCGTCGCGCAAGGCGTGGGCGACAGCGAGCGCCTGCTGGCGATAGGCGGTCATCTGCGGCAGCCGCGTCGAGCCGCCGGCGATCGGGTCGCCCCGGCGGCGGCGGAATTCCTCGACGATGCGCGAGCGGCGGCGGCCGTCGCGGCGCGGCTTCCAGGGCGCCGGCTCGACGATCACTTCGATCCGGCCGGTGGCGGTGACGGCGATCAGGCCGAAGCCGAGGAAGCGGCAGAGCTTCCTGACGCGCGGATCGCCCTCGCGGCCACGGCCGCGCTTCGAGGCGGCAACGGCGAGCCATATCTCGTCGGCCGCCGCCGTACGGTCGACCGCCTGCAGCACCAGCTCCAGCGTGAAGGCGCGCTTGAGCTCGCCGATCACCACCAGTTCGGGCGCGCCATCGGACAGGCCGACGAGATCGCAGCCCTTCACCTCGCCCTTGACGGTCAGGCCGAGGCTTTCGAGATGGCGTTTGACGGGCAGGTAGAGGTCGGTTTCCACGCGATGGCCTTCCGGTCGGGCGACTCGATTGCGGTCGAGCGTCGCTCATGACCGGTAAAGCGTAAGTTTCAGCCCGACACGGCCTCGCGCGAAAAGCCCTTGCTCGCCACCATCAGCCGCCGGGTGTAGTCGGAGACCACCCGGCTGCCGGCGAGGTCGGCGGCGGACAGCGTTTCCACCACTTCGCCGCCCTTCATCACGGCGAGGCGGCCGCACATGTGGGTGACTACGCCGAGATCGTGGCTGACCATGACATAGGTGAGGCCGTGGCGGCCGCGCACCTCCTCCAACAGGTTCAGCACCTCGGCCTGCACCGAGGCATCGAGCGCCGAGGTCGGCTCGTCGAGCAGCAGGATTTCCGGCTCGACGATCAGCGCACGGGCGATGGCGACGCGCTGCCGCTGACCGCCCGAAAGCTGGTGGGGATAGCGGAAGCGGAAAGACGGGCCGAGGCCGACCTCGTCGAGCGCCTTGAGAATGCGCCGCTCGCCGTCGCCGATGCGGTGGATGGCCAGCGGCTCCAGGAGCTGGCGGTCGACGGTCTGGCGCGGATGCAGCGAGGCGTAGGGATCCTGGAACACCATCTGCACGGCACGGCGGAAGGCGCGGCTGCGCCGGCCGCCGGACAGCCTTTCGCCGCTCACCTCGATGGTGCCGCCACTGACCGGCGCCAGGCCGGCGACGGCGCGCAGCAACGTCGACTTGCCCGAGCCGCTCTCGCCGACCAGGCCGAAGGATTCGCCCTTGCCGACGGCGATGCTCACCGATTTCAAGGCCTGGAAGCCATCGAAGGTCACCGACAGGTTTTCGATGCGGATGGTCACGCCGCCCACTCCTTGCGCCGTTCGAGCACCGGCAGCGGATGCCGGCTCTCGCCGATCTTCGGCGTGCAGTCGAGGAGGCCGCGCGTATAGGGGTGCGTCGCCTTGCTGAGGTCGGCCGTGGCCAGTTCCTCGACGATGCGGCCGGCGTACATCACCAGCACCCGGTCGCAGAAGGACGAGACGAGGCGCAGATCGTGGCTGATGAAGATGAGGCCCATGCCGTTGTCGCGCACCAGCCGGTCGAGAATGCCGAGCACTTCGAGCTGGACGGTGACGTCGAGCGCCGAGGTCGGCTCGTCGGCGATCAGCAGCTCCGGACCGCAGACCAGCATCATAGCGATCATCGCCCGCTGGCCCATGCCGCCCGACACCTCGTGCGGATAGAGGCCGAACACCCGCTCCGGGTCGGCGATCTGCACCGCCTCCAGCATGTCGAGCGCCCGCCGCCGCGCCTCGCGCTTGGAGACGTTCTCGTGGTGGCGCAGCGTCTCGGTGATCTGGCGACCGATGGTCAGCACCGGATTGAGCGAGAACTTGGGGTCCTGCAGGATCATCGCCATGCGGCTGCCGCGCATGTCGCGCCAGGTGGACGCACCGGCCTTGAGGAGATCGACGCCGGAAAACGACAGTGCGTCGGCCCGGACGATGCCGGGCGGCGGCGTCAGGCCCATAATGGCGCGGCCGGTTTGCGACTTGCCCGAGCCGCTTTCGCCGACGATGCCGAGCCGCTCGCGGCCGAGCTCGAAGGAAATGCCGCGCACCGCCTCGACGACGCCGGTGCGGGTCGGATAGGTGACCGACAGGTTGCCGACGGTGAGAAGCGGCGTCATCGGCCGGCCTCCCGCGGATCGAGGGCGTCGCGCAGGCCGTCGCCCAAAAGGTTGAAGCCGAGGCTGACGACCAGGATGGCGATGCCGGGCATGGTGGCCACCCACCACTGGTCGAGGATGAAGCGGCGGCCGGAGGCGATCATCGTTCCCCATTCCGGCAGCGGCGGCTGGGCGCCGAGGCCGAGGAAGCCGAGGCCGGCCGCCGTCAGGATGATGCCGGCCATGTCGAGCGTGACGCGGACGATCAGCGAGGAGAGGCACATCGGCATGATGTGGCGGACGACGATGCGGGCCGGCGAGGCGCCCATCAGGCGGACGGCGGCGATATAGTCGGAGTTGCGCACGCCCAGCGTTTCGGCGCGGGCGAGGCGGGCGTAGGGCGGCCAGGAGGTGAGCGCGATGGCGATCACCGCGTTCTCGATGCCCGGCCCGAGCGCCGCCACGAAGGCGAGCGCCAGGATCAGCTTCGGGAAGGCGAGAAAGATGTCGGTGATCCGCATCAACACCGCGTCGACATAGCCGCCGGCAAAACCGGAGACGGTGCCGATCAGGAGGCCGACCGGCGCGGCGATGACGGCGACCAGCGCCACCACGGCCAGCGTGATGCGCGAGCCGACGATCAGGCGGGACAGGATATCGCGCCCCTGATCGTCGGTGCCGAGCAGGAAGCCGGGCGAGCCGGGCGGCAGCAGGCGGGCGCCGGCGAGGTTGCCGACGGTCGCCGAGTGGGGCGCCAGAAGATCGGCGAAGAGGGCGACCAGCACCAGCGCGACGATGATCAGCAGGCCGGTGACGGCGAGGCGATTTTCGGAAAAGCGCCGCCAGGTGACGTAGGCGCGGCCGAGCCGGGCCTGATGGCGGGAACGCGGCTCGGCGGTGAGCAGCCAGTCGCGCCAGCTTTCCGGCGCCGGGGATGAGGGATCGGTCATCTGACGCGCGTCCTCGGGTCGAGCAGCCGGTAGAGAAGGTCGGACAGCAGGTTGATGGCGATGAACACCGAGCCGATCATGATGGTGCCACCGAGCACGGCATTCATGTCGGCGTTCTGCAGGGAATTGGTGATGTAGAGGCCGATGCCTGGCCAGGAGAACACCGTCTCGGTCAGCACCGATCCTTCGAGCAGGCCGGCGTAGGACAGCGCAATGACGGTGACCAGCGGCACGGCGGCGTTGCGCAGCGCGTGGAACCAGACGATGCGGCGCTCGCTGAGGCCCTTGGCGCGGGCGGCGACGATATATTCCTGGCCGAGCTCGTTGAGCATGAAGGAGCGCGTCATGCGGCTGATGTAGGCGAGCGAGAAATAGCCGAGCAGCGCGCCGGGCAGGATGATGTGGCGGAAGGCGTCCCAGAGGACGTCCCATTGCCGCGTCCAGGCGGCGTCGAAGAGATAGAGGCCGGTGATGGGCGTAAAGGTATATTCGTAGGCGACGTCGAGGCGGCCGGGATAGGCCACCCACTTCAGGCGGGCGTAGAACAGCAGCAGCGACAGCAAGCCCAGCCAGAAGATCGGCACCGAATAGCCGATCAGGCCGACGATGCGGACGACCTGATCGGCGATCGAGCCCCGCCGGACGGCGGCGACGACGCCGAGCGGCACGCCGAGGCCGGCGCCGATCAGCGTGCCGACGGTGGCAAGCTCCAGCGTCGCCGGGAACACCCTGATGATGTCGTCCATCACCGGATTAGTGGTCAGCACGGAGGTGCCGAAGTCGCCGGTCAGCGCCTGCCGCAGATAGAGGATGAACTGCTGCCAGAGCGGCAGGTTAAAGCCCATCTGCTCGCGGACGCGCTCGACGACGGAGGCGGGCGCGCGATCGCCGACGATCGCCAGCACCGGATCGATCGGCACCACCCGGCCGATGAAGAAGGTGACGGCGAGAAGACCGAGATAGGTGGTCGCCAGCATGACGGCGAACCGGCCGATATTGGCCAGAACGCCGCGGGCACGCCGCAGCCCCGCGGCTCGCTTGGCGTTTGAATGAGACACGGGCGGGCCGCTCCTCACATGCACGGATCGGCGGAGCTCCGCCCCCCGAAGGAGGCGGAGCCCACGATCATTCCTTGGAGATGGGCGCGACCAGGTTGGTGTCGAACGACGGGCCGAGCCTGAAGCCCTTGAGCTTGGCCGAATAGGCCGCCACCTCGATCTGCTGGAAGATCACCACGAACGGACCGCTGTCCAGCACCTTCCGTTGCAGGTCCTCGTACATGGCGGCGCGCTTGGCCGTGTCCTTTTCGAGCAGCGCCGCCTTGGTTTCGGCGTCGAGCTCCTTGGGATCCCAGGCGTTGCGCCAGGCAAGCGTCTTGGTCTTGCCTTCGTCGGAATTGTCGGGATTGGCGGTGAAGGTGTCGGCATTGGAGTTGGGGTCGAAATAGTCCGAGCCCCACTGGCCGATGTACATGTCGTGCTGACGGGCGCGGTACTTGGTCAGCGTCTGCTTGCCGTCGCCGGGGATGATCTCGAGCTTGACGCCGGCCTGGCCCAGCGTCTGCTGGAAGCTCTCGGCGATGCCGGTCACCGGCTGGGTGTTGCGCGTGTCCATGGTGACGGTGAAACCGTCGGCAAGGCCGGCCTTGGCGAGCAGTTCCTTGGCCTTGGCGACGTCGAACGTGTAGGGATTGTCGTCGATGGCGCCGAGCTGGCCCTTGGGCAGGAAGGACTGATGGATCTCGCCGATGCCCTTGATCAGGGTGGCGCCGATGGCGTCGTAGTCGACCAGATACTTGAACGCCCGGATGACCTCGGGCTTGGCGAGGTTCGGGTTCTTCTGGTTGAGCGAGATGTAGTAGACGGTGCCCTTCGGCGCCGAGATGGTGGCCAGTTCCTTGTTGGCGGCCGCCGCGTCGAAATCGCCCGGCTCGAGGTTGCGGGCGATGTCGATATCGCCGTTCTCGAGCGCCAGGCGCTGGCCGGCGCTTTCCTTCATATGGCGGTAGATCACCCGCTTCAGCTTGGCCGGCTCGCCGAAATAGTTGTCGTTGCGCTCGAGGACGACCGCCTCGTTGGCCTTCCAGGTCACCACCTTGAAGGGGCCGGAGCCGGCGGAGTTGGTCTTCAGCCAGTCATTGCCGAAATCGGTGTCCCATTTGTACTCGTCGGACGGCGTCACCGCCTTGGCGTGCTCGACGACCACCTTCTTGTCGAGCACCGAACCGGCGGTCGACGACAATACATTGAGCACGAAGGAGGTGGCGTAGGGCTTGTCGACCGTGAGCGAGACGGTGAGCGGATCGACCGCCTTGACCTTCTCGGTCACGTTGTCGCCGGTGAGGCCGAACTGGCCGAACAGGAAGGCCGGGCTCTTGTCCAGCTTGATCAGCCGCTCGACCGAGAAGGCGACGTCCTCGGCGGTGACCGGATTGCCGGAGGCAAACTTCAGGTCCGGCTTCAGCTTGAAGGTATAGGTGAGGCCGTCGTCGGAGACCGTCCAGCTGTCGGCGATGTCGCCCTTCACCTTGGTGGTGTCGTCGAGATCGAGCCGGACGAGCAGCGAATAGGTGTTGCCGGTGACTTCGGCCGTCGAAAGCTCGAAAGCCTCGCCCGGGTCGAGGGTGATGATATCGTCGATGGCGAAGCCCTCAACCAGCGTATCGGCCGGCGTGGCGGCAAAGGCCGGGCCGGCGCAGGCGACAAAGACGGCCATCGCCGCGCCCACCGACAGATATCGCAAATGCTTCACCAGGACTGGCATAGTCATGTTCGGGTTCCCCTTTTCGCATACCCGGCGGTTTCCCCGCCTTTCGGTCGCTCGGCCCCTTCCGCAACCGGGCGGCGGAGCCTTTCGCCTGTTCACAATAACCCCGACGACGCTCGAGCGCGAGTGGCCGCGCAAGGCGGCACATCTCCGCGGTTACCGGCCGTTGGCAAACGGCCGGCGGCATTGTTTCTGGAGAAAAACTGGTAAAGGCTCGCCAAACGGTGGTCAATAGGCGGGCACGCCCAATACTCAGGCAGCCGCCAGCGGGCGGCTAGATCGCCGTGCGTCCCAACGGACGCAAAGCGACGATCTAGCCTTTTGTTATCACATCGGATTTACCGAAAACCGGATTCCACTTTTCGGTCCGATGCTCTAGGCGAGAAGGCGTCCGATGCGCTCGGCGATGGCGTCGGTGTCGTTGCCGCCGATGACCTCGCCCACCTTCGCCTTGACCCCGTCGGGCGCGTTGCCCATGGCGATGCCGAGGCCGACGCCGGTCAGCATGCCGAGATCATTGAAGTTGTCGCCAAAGGCGACGATGTCGGCCGGGTCGACGCCCCGCTCGGCGGCCCAGGCGAGAAGGCGGCTGCCCTTGCTGCGGCCGGCCGGCATGACGTCGATGCGGTCGCGCCAGGAGTATTCGACGCCATAGGCCGGCATGGCTTCGGCCTCGGCGTACCAGCCGGCGAGGCGGCCGGCGTCGGGATGGGTGACGACGAATTTCCAGACATTGGGGGCGGCATCCAGCACCGCCTCCATGGAGGCTACCTGCCGAAGCTGCGGTTTCGGCCGGGTGGACAGGCCGTCGATCCAGGCGCCGAGCTTCTCAAGATGCGGCGTCGGCACCTCGTAGAGCATGACGTCGTCGAGGTACATCAGCATGGCGACGCCGTGCTGGCGGCAGGAGGCGATGACGCGGCGGGCGTCGTCATGGTCGAAAGGCTCGCCGTTCACGATGCGTCCGGCGGCAAAATCGTAGACGTAGGTGCCGTTGCAGCAGATGGCCGGACCGGAGAGCCCGAGCTCCTCGTAATAGGGCCGGGTGACCGAGTGGTGCCGGCCGGTGACCAGCACGACCTCGAGGCCGCGCGTCCCCGCGGCTTGCAGCGCGGCGATCGTTTTCGGGCGGATGCGTCCTTCCGGATCGAGAACCGTTCCGTCGAGGTCGAGGGCGATCATCCGAAAGGGCATGTTTTTCTCCCGTCACGCCAAATGGCCAAACGTCCATCACGCGCCGCCGTGCCAACCGACACAGCCATTCGCTTGTCGCACCTAGCCCACAGAACCGATCCTGTCGATCCGTAGTCGCGCCACGGCTCCCGGCACGCCGGACTTCTTCCCGCTTCGACCAGTAGAACAGCGGACCAAGCATCGTTTTCCCATAGACTCTATCAATATCGATGATATGAAGATACGAACTTCCCCATTTTTGAGTGCCTCCTTGAACCGAAATTTTCTCACCCTGCACGTTGCCGATAGCTACGCCATGCTCAAGGGCGTGTCCTCGCCGACCCGCCTGGACATTCTGCGCCTGCTGCACGCCAAGGGGCCGATGAATGTCAATGAAATCAGCGCTGCGCTCTCGCTGCCGCAATCGACCGTCGCCACTTCGGTACAGGCTTTGGAGGAAGCCGAGCTGATCGACACCAAGACGGTGAAAGCGAAGAAAGGGCATCAGAAGATTTGCTCGGCACGCTATGACGAAATCATTATCCGCTTCGACGATGCCGCCGAATTGCCACGCGACGAAACCATCGAGGTTTCGATGCCGATCGGCCTCTACACCAGTTGCGACGTTCAGACGCCTTGTGGTCTGTGCTCGAGCGAAGGTGTCATCGGCCTCCTCGACGTGCCGAACTTCTTCCTTGACCCCAATCGTATGCAGGCAGGACTTCTTTGGTTCGGGCGCGGCTATGTCGAATATAAATTCCCCAATAATGCCAAGATACTGAATGAGGAAATCAGCGCCGTCGAGTTTTCGATGGAACTGTCCTCCGAGGTTCCGGGAACCAACACAAACTGGCCGTCCGATATTATGCTCTGGGTCAACAATGTCGATGTCGGCACCTGGACTTCACCGGGCGACTACGGCGACAAGCGGGGCGTCTATACACCTCGATGGTGGAAGCTCGAGGGATCGCAATACGGGAAGCTCAAAACCTGGACAATCTCGCAAAACGGGACATTTATAGACGGTATCAAAATTTCTGATGTGAAACTGGCTGATTTGGATATCGACAACCATCATTCAATCCGGATGAGGATCGGCATTGCCGAACAGGCAAAACGTCCAGGCGGCATCAATATATTCGGTCGTGGATTTGGAAATTACGATCAAGACATCGTCATGCGATTATATCGATCGAATAATTCCTGATTTTCTGAAGTAAAAATCTATAAATTGTACAGATATTTGGTCAAATGACGATCTGTCGTCGATTCTGTTCGCGAAATTTTATTGGCTATATCCGACAATAGTTAAATTCCATCTCACGAAATTCTCTGTATCTGCCGGGAAAAACGTTCCGGTTCGCCTTTCGGCGAACCCTCGCCTGCGCCGTTGACACGTCATCAGGTACAGACCATAATCTTCGTTATATATCATATCATCAGATATAAACGGAAACGTGCAGCGAGGCCACCGTGAAAGCGAACGTGACGATCCACAGGGATTTCACCATCTCCCCTGTCGATGACCGGCTCTACAGTTCTTTTCTCGAACACCTGGGACGGGCGATCTACACCGGCATCTATGAGCCCGGTCATCCGACCGCCGACGCCGACGGCTTTCGCGGCGACGTCATCGAACTGGTTCGAGCCCTCGACACGCCCTATGTCCGCTACCCCGGCGGCAACTTCGTTTCGGCCTACAACTGGGAAGACGGCGTCGGACCGCGCGAAGATCGTCCGACGCGCCTCGACCTCGCATGGCGCACCCGCGACAGCAACCACATCGGTGTCAACGAATTCGCCGACTGGTGCAAGAAAGCGGGCACCAAGCCCATGCTGGCCGTCAATCTCGGCTCCCGAGGCCTCGACGCGGCCCGGAATTTTCTCGAATACTGCAATCATCCCGGCGGTTCCTACTGGAGCGACCTTCGGCGCAAGCATGGCTGGAAAGAGCCGCATAACGTCAAGCTCTGGTGCCTCGGCAACGAGATGGATGGCCCCTGGCAAGTTGGCCACAAGACCGCCGACGAATACGGGCGGCTCGCCAATGAAACAGCCAAGGCCATGCGCCTGTTCGACAAGTCGCTCGAGTTGATCGTCTGCGGTTCGTCGCATGCGGGCATGCCGACGTTCCCCGATTGGGAGGCGACCGTTCTGGACCACACCTATGAGGCGATCGATCACCTGTCATTGCATATGTATTTCGGCAACGAGGAACACGACACGCTGAACTATCTTGCCAAGGCCGAGAAGCTGGATCGTTACATCATGTCGGTCGCCGGTGTCATCGACTACGTCAAGTCGAAGAAACGCTCAAAGAAAAATGTCACGATTTCGTTCGATGAGTGGAACGTCTGGTATCACAGCCACGAGCAAGATAAGAAGATACTAGAAGGCGACGATTGGCCGGATGCGCCGCACCTGCTTGAGGACATTTACAACTTCGAGGATGTATTGCAGGTCGGTGGCGTCCTGAATACGTTTATCCGGCGCGCCGACCGGGTGAAGATCGCGTGTATTGCCCAACTCGTCAATGTCATCGCCCCGATCATGACGGAGACAGGTGGGCCGGCCTGGAAACAGACGATCTACTATCCGTTCCTCTATGCCTCGTTGTATGGCCGCGGCACCGCCATGAGAGCGATCGTCGACGGCCCGACCTATGACAGCGCCTTCGGCGACGATGTTCCATTTCTCGATACATCGGTCGTGCGCTCGTCGGCGGGCAACGCCCTCACCTTCTTCATCGTCAACCGGCATCTTACCGAAACACTCGACCTTACAGCCAGGCTAGACGGCTTCCCGGCCGCCCGCGTGGTCGAACATATCCAGATGAGCCATCCCGATCTCGCTGCCGTCAATTCGGCCGCCACTCCAAATAACGTAGTTCCGAAAACGGTGAGCGGATCGACCGTCGAAGCCGGCGTCCTGACAAGCCGCTTGCCGCCGCTCTCCTACAACGTCATCCGCCTTTCAATCTGAATCGGACCGGCCGACCTCGGAGGAGAGGTGGCCGATCTTTTTCCACCTCCGACGTAGCCACAGACCGGCTCATGTCGATGCAAGACAAGGAGGCCAACGGGGGAAAACTGAGCTGTGGCCGGATGCCGATGCAAAAGACTGGCCGCGCAAAGATCGATCATCATGAGGGAGGACTACCGCATGAGACTATGGAGACAACTCCTGGCCGGAGCCGCGCTGGCGGTCCTGGCGGCCACGGCTCAAGCGCAGGATATTTCCAACCTGCCGCGCAAAGAGACCGTGATCATCGAAAACCCGGAAGGCACAATCAAGAATCCGGGTTGGTTCAACATCTGGGTGAACGGCGGTGGCGGCCTGTCGACAGGGTTGCAGCAGCTCACCATGGATACGCTTTGGTACATCGACCCGGACCAGGGCATCAACGGCACATGGTATAACTCCCTGGCAGCCGACAAGCCGATCTACAATGCCGACTTTACCGAGATGACGGTGAAACTCAGAAAAGGCATGTACTGGAGCGATGGCGTCGAATTCACTGCCGATGATCTCGTCTATACGGTGAAGACGCAGATCGACCATCCAGGCATGGTGTGGAGTTCTCTGCTGGCCGTCAGCGTCGACAGCGTCGAGGCGACCGATCCCTACACCGTCGTCTTCAAGCTGAAAAAGCCGAATTCGCGCTTCCACGCCCTGTTCACGGTGCGCTGGAACGCCATCTGGGTCATGCCCAAGCATGTCTTCGAAAAAGTGGGCGACCCGGTGAAGTTCGACTTTGCCAATCCGATCTCGATCAGCGCCTACAAGCTCAAGAACTATGATCCACAGGGCAAGTGGTACATCTGGGAGAAGCGCGACGACTGGCAGCGGACGCCGCTCGGCCTGATCGGCGAACCCGGCCCCAAATATGCAGCCTATGTCGACGGCGGCCCGCCGGACAAGAAGACCATCGCCCAGCTAAAGCACGAGCTCGACATCATCCACGACAACACGCCGGAAGGCATGTTCACGCTTGTGGACCAGTCGAAATCGCTCGCCACATGGTTCAAGGGCTTCCCCTACGCCCATCCCGATCCAACCCTGCCGGCGGTCATCTTCAACACCCAGAAGGCGCCGTTCGATAAGGCGGACGTACGCTGGGCGTTGGCGCTGCTGATCGACATGAAGGCAGTCGACCTCGCCAGCTATCGAGGCGCGGCCACACTATCGGCCATTGGTGTGCCGCCCACCGGCATCGCCATGACGACCTATCAAGCGCCAATGCACGAGTGGCTGAAGTCCTTCGAGCTTGATACCGGCAAAGAGAAGATCAAGCCCTACGACCCGACGATCCCGACCCAGATCGCCGACATGCTACGCAAGCAGCCAAAGTTCAAGGACCAGATTCCGACTGATGCGACGGCCATTGCCAACCAGTTCGGCTATGGCTGGTGGAAGCCCAATCCGAAAGCGGCCGGCGAGCTGCTTGAAAGGGCCGGCTTCAAGAAGGTGGGCAGCCAATGGACGCAACCGGACGGCCAGCCATTCCGGGTTCGCCTGACCGTCGAGGGCGACACCCGCTCGGTATTTACCCGCGCAGGCACGTTGATCGCCCAGCAATGGAAGCAGTTTGGCATCGACGCCAAGGCGCAGCCGACCACCAATCCCTGGCAACCGATGCAGGCCGGCGACTTTGACACCGCCATCGGCTGGAGTGTCGAGACCTGGGGCGGCGATGCCGACATGTCGTTCTTCCTCGACAGCTGGCACTCGAGCTTCGTGGCCAAGCCTGGAGAAGTCCAGCCCGCCCGCAACTGGCAGCGCTGGTCGAGCCCAGAACTCGACAAGATCATCGAAGGCATCCGCGGGATCAGCTTCGACGACCCCAAGGGCGTCGACTACGGCATGGACTATCTGAAGCTGGTGGTGAAGGAAATGCCCACCATTCCGATGATGTCCTACAACGTGTTCTCGTCGATGGACACGACTTACTGGACGGGCTACCCGACCTTCCCGGATGATCCTTACACCGATCCGGTTCCGAACTGGGGCAACTCTCGGCTGATGATGATCAAGCTGAAGCCAGCGCAACCCTGACCACGGCGGGCGCATCCTCCCTCCTCCAGATGCGCCTCTCCAAGAGACCCGTGCGGGCCGCAAGTCCCGCACGGGTCGAGTGGATCAAGACCGCCGGTCCAGCCGGCCTTGAGAACGGAGCTCGGGATCCCGTGACAGCCTACCTGATTTTCGTCGCGCGCCGATTTGGCCAGTTGTTGCTGGTGGTTTTTCTCGGGATTTCGGCGACTTTCTTCATAACGCACATGACGCCGGTCGACCCGGTGGCCGAGACGATCTCGGTCATCACCAACTTCAGCAAAGCCGATCCCGAAGCGATCGAACTAATGCGCAAGACGCTGACCGAGCTTTACGGGCTGCAGGGAAACGTTTTCGAGCAATATATCTCCTTCTGGTCACGGCTTCTCCGAGGCGATCTTGGGCCGTCACTGTCAGCCTTCCCGACGCCGGTATCCCAGATCATATTTCGTGCCCTGCCCTGGACCGTGGGCCTGATGATATCGGCAACGCTGATCTCCTTCCTGATCGGCAATGCGCTCGGTGCCCTTGCCGGCTACTACCGCAAGAGTCGCATCCTGAAGATCGTCAGCCTGGGCCTGATCGGCCTGCAGCCAATTCCCTATTACATCCTCGCCTTCATCCTGCTGATCCTGTTCGGCTTCGTCTGGCCGGTACTGCCGATCGCCGGAGGCTACGAGATGAACGCCGATCTGACGTTGTCGTTCTCCCTGGTCCTCGACATCATTCGTCACTCGATCCTGCCGGCGCTGGCGTTGGTCCTGGTCGGCGCCGGGTCCTGGTTGACCGGCATGAGGGCGCTCACCTCCAACATCGTCACCGAGGATTACGTGACGTTCGCGGAGCTCGGAGGCGTCGGCTCAACCCGCATCCTGCGCTCTTACGTGGTGCGCAATGCCCTAGTGCCGCAGCTCACCGGTCTTGCCATGTCGCTCGGCGCCATCTTCAACGGCACGGTGATCACCGAGATCGTGTTCGGCTATCCCGGCATCGGCACATTGTTGATCGATGCCGTTCATGCCGGTGACTACAGCCTGGTGCTCGGCCTCGCTTCGCTGTCGATCGTCGGTGTCGCCATCGCGGTGTTCCTGATCGACATCCTGAGCCCGCTGCTCGACCCGCGCATCAAGGCGGAGTGAGGCCCATGTTCACCATTGTCCGCGACCTCATCCGCTACAACATCGAATTTGCGATCGGCCTTTTGATCCTGCTGTTGCTGATCGGCGCCGTCGTTCTGTCCTTCTTCTCGCCCTATCCGGCGGCGGATATCTACGTCGTGCCGCCGGACATGCCACCGGACGCAGAGTTCTGGCTTGGCACCACCTCGCGGGGCCAGGATACTTTCTGGCAACTGATGATCGGTCTCAGGAATACGCTGGGCTTCGGTGTCGGCGTCGCCTTCCTGTCGCGCATCCTATCGCTGGTGGTCGGGCTCACGGCCGGTTATGCCGGTGGCCGAACCGATCGTGTGCTGATGGCCATCAACGACTCGATCATGGTCATTCCCCAGTTTCCAATCCTGGTGCTGTTCTACTTCGTACTGAAGGACAACATGAACTGGCTGATGCTGGTGCTGATCCTGTCGGCACTGGGCTGGTCGTATGATGCCCGCCTCATCCGATCCATCGCCATGAGCCTGAGGACACGGCCTTTCACTATGCAAAGCGTCTACTCGGGCATGAGCATGCGCAAGATCCTTGTCGAGGAACACCTGCCCTATGTGATGCCCATCGTCTTCGCGACCACCATGAACAACATGATCTGGTCGATCGGCATGGAAATCACCTTGTCGGTGCTCGGCTTCACCGATGTCGACACACCGACCATGGGGCAGATGATCTACTGGGCCAATTCCCACTCGGCGCTGATTTCCGGCATCTGGTGGTGGGTAGCCGCACCGGTGGGGGCCATCGTGATCCTGTTCGTCGGATTGTTCCTGCTCTCCATGTCAATGAACGAATATATCGATCCGCGCAGTCGCCTGAACCGGATGGGGAACTGATCCGATGCAAACCGAAGCGCTTCTCCACACGCCCAAGGCAGCATCCGAGCCAATTCTAGCGGTCGAGAACTTGAAGGCCTACTACACCACGAAAGCCTTCGGCATCGACCGTGATATCCGTGCTGTCGACGACATCAGCCTCACCATCGCCAAGGGCGAAATTTACGGCGTCGCCGGAGAATCGTCTTCCGGCAAAACGTCGTTGATCAAGACGATCGTCGGTGCCATTCGACCACCGTTGCACGTTGTCGGTGGTAGCGTATGTTTCAACTTCGAAGGACAGGCGTACAACATCTACGATCTAGGCCCGGATGAACTGCAGACCATTCGCTGGCGGCATCTTTCCTACATCATGCAGGGATCGATGAACGTGTTGAACCCGGTGCGCCGGATCAAGCATTCCTTCTTCGATTTCGCCTTCGCCCACATGGGCCTCGATCGCGCCACCTTCTGGGACAAGGTGCGCGAGCACCTCAGGAGGCTCGATCTCGATCCCGGCGTGCTCGACAGCTATCCACACCAGCTGTCCGGCGGCATGCGCCAGCGAACGACCATCGCGCTTGCCACCGTCTGCACCCCGGAATTCATCGTCGCCGACGAACCGACGACGGCACTCGACGTCATCGTGCAACGCGATGTTCTGACCATGCTGCGCGACATTCAGCGCGATCTCGGCTCATCTTTCCTGTTCGTGACGCACGACATGAGCGTACACGCGACGGTGTCCGATCGTATCGGCATCGTCTACGCCGGTCGGCTCGTCGAGGAGGCCGATACGCCAACGCTGTTTCGTGGCGCCCGTCATCCCTACACGCAGCATCTAGTCGCCTCCCTGCCGAAGATCGGCGATGCCACGCGACGCGCCTCATTGTCGGGCCGACCGCCGAGCCTCGCCGACCCACCGGCCGGCTGCCGCTTTCACCCACGCTGCCCACTGGCGATGGATATCTGCTCGAAGCAGGTCCCCCCACTGAACCCCCTCGCGCCACGCCACCGCGTCGCCTGCTTTGCCGTCTCGGGAGCGACATCATGAGCCTGCTTCTCGACATCGATCATGTCGGCAAGACTTTTCTGCAAGGCGGCCTGCTGTCGCGTCGCTCCATCGAGGCAGTCAAGGACATCTCCTTGCAGATCGAGGTAGAACGGCCTGAGATCCTGTCGGTGGTCGGAGAATCCGGATCGGGCAAATCTACACTGGCGGCGATGGTGCTCGGCCAGCAGTTGCCAACGCGCGGCCGCGTGCTGTTCGATGGCGTCGACGTCGCCAGCATCCGCAGCCGCGCCGATCGCTGCGCCTTCATGGCCAAGGTGCAGCCGGTGCTGCAGAATCCGTTCGAAGCGTTCAATCCGCTGAAGCGCGTCGACCGCTATCTGTTCGCCACCGCCGCCAACTTCATGACGGCCAATGGCAAGCCGACACGCCAGGAGATCGAAGCGCGGGTCGACCGGGTGCTGGTGGAGGTCGGACTTACGCTGGCCGAAGTCCGCGGGCGCTTCCCGCATGAGCTTTCGGGCGGCCAACTGCAACGCACGGCCATTGCCCGGGCGTTGATCCCCGAACCACGCTTGCTGGTGGCCGACGAACCGGTGTCAATGGTCGACGCCTCGCTCAGGATGTCGATCGTCAATCTGTTCGGGGCGTTGCGCGACCGGCTCGGCCTATCGATCATCTATATCACCCACGACCTCGCTACCGCCTACTATATCTCCGACCGCATCATCATCATGAGGAAGGGTGAAGTGGTGGAGCGAGGCGACGCACGCACGGTGCTAGACAATCCGCAGCACCCCTATTCGATTGCCCTCAAGAATGCCGTCCTGACGCCCGACTTCGCTTGATCTGGAGGCGCCCGCGGGCCGTCTGGTTTGAATGAGCGGTAAAAAGCGAAACAGGCAGGAGCAAACCACGCCTGCCTGTTTCCATTCATGCATCTCGGGAGCTACCCCGGCAGGCATGCCGCCGGGGAATTATCGGCTCTCGAAACTCAGTCCTTGAGCGCGAAGTTGTCGAGCTTGGCGGCGTTGTCCTTGGTGATCAGCACGCAGTCCATGGAGATCTTCTCCGGCTGGCCGGTGGAGCCTTCCTTGAGATACTTGTCGGCCAGTTCGACGGCATACTGGGCCTGGCGGAAGGCCGGCTGCAGGCCGGTGGCGTGGATCTTGCCGGCGAGGATGGCATCGCGCACGTCGTTGGAGCCGTCGAAGCCGGCGACCAGCACGTCCTTGCGGCCGGCGGCCTCGAGGGCGGCCATGGCGCCCATGGCCATGGTGTCGTTGCCGGAGATCACGCCCTGGATGTCCGGGTTGGCCTGGAGGATCGATTCCATCTTCGAGAAGGCCTCGGTCTGGCTCCAGTTGGCGCTCTGCTGGGCGACCATCTTCATGTCGGGATACTGGTCGATCACGTCATGGAAGCCCTTGGAGCGCACGCCGGCGTTGGTGTCGGATTCCTTGCCGACCAGCTCGACGAAGTTGCCCTTCTCGCCCATGGCCTCGACGAAGCTCTCGGCCACCAGGGTGGCGCCCTGATAGTTGTTGGAGACGATCTGGGCGACGGCGATGCCGGTGGCGTTGATCTCGCGGTCGATCAGGAAGGACGGCACGCCGGCGTCCTTGGCCTTCTGCACGGCGGCGACGGTGGCGTCGGCGCCGGCGTTGTCGAGGATGATCGCGGCGGCCTTCTGGGCGATGGCCGAATCGATCAGGTCGTTCTGCTTGTTGGCGTCGTCGTCATGGCTGTAGATCGCCGCCTCGTAGCCGAGCTCCTTGGCCTTGGCCTGGGCGCCCACCGCTTCCTGCTTGAAGAAGGGGTTGTCGTGGCTCGGGGTGATGATGACGATCAGCTTGCCGTCGGCGGCGAGGGCCGAGGCGGTCAGCGCGATGCCGGCCAGCAGGCCGAGGGAAACCGTCTTCAGAGTCTTGCGAAGCGACATGTCTTTACTCCTCCACTAAAGTCCGCTGCACACCTCTCAGCGGGCGCGGTTCACGTCGGGTGTCGACGGCCGCGGTCGTTGACGCCGGCCGGGGTTTCGGCCGGCGCCGAAATCTCAGCCCAGATCTCACCCGAGCCGGGCGTTGCGGGCGATGCGGCGCTGCATCTGGTCGAGGATGACGGCGCCGACGATGACGACGCCCTTGATGACCATCTGCCAGAATTCCGAGACACCCATCATGACGAGGCCGTCGGACAGCACGCCGATGACGAAGGCGCCGACGATGGTGCCGCCGATGGTGCCGCGGCCGCCCGACAGCGAGGTGCCGCCGAGCACGGCCGCGGCGATGGCGTTCATCTCGAAGGTCTCGCCGGACGCCGGATGCGAGGCGACGAGCTGGGAGGCGACCACCAGGCCGGCGATGGCGGCGCAGAAGCCGGAGATCATGTAGACGGCGAGCTTGACGCGATTGACGTTGACGCCCGACAGCGTGGCGGCGCGCTCGTTGCCGCCGACGGCATAGACCTGCCGTCCGAACGGCGTCTTGGTGGCGACGTAGGCGGCGATGCCGGCGACGACCAGCAGCAGCCAGATCGACAGGGGGATGCCGAGGATGGTGCCGGAGCCGAGCACCGGGAAGCCCTGGTTGCCGAACTCGGGCTTGCCGATCAGGTTCGGGAAGGTGGAGCCGCCGGACATCAGCAGCGCCGTGCCGCGGGCGACGTAGAGCATGCCGAGCGTGGCGATGAACGGCGCCACCTGCATACGGGTGATCAGGAGACCGTTGACGAAGCCGACGAAGGTGCCGACCAGGAGCGCGATGCCGATCATTTCCCAGACGTTGGGATAGATCACCACGCCGAACATCTGAAGCGGAATGCCGTAGAGCACCAGCGCGCCGGCCACCATGCCGACCAGGCCGACGATGGCGCCGACCGACAGGTCGATGCCGCCGGTCAGGATGACGAAGGTCATGCCGATGGCCAGGAAGGCGTTGATCGCCACGTGCTTGGAGACGATCACCACGTTGGCGACGGTGACGAAGTTCGGCGCCATCAGGCTGAAGAAGACGACGACGGCGATCAGCGCGATGAAGGTCCTGAGCTTCAAGAGCAACAGGAGCAGCGTCGACTGTCCTTTGGGCGCTTCGGCCGCCGGGGTTGCAACGGTGTTGGTCATGGTCACTGATCCTGAGCCGGATGGTCGTTGGCAGGAATGGGGGCGGCGTGTCCCTTGGTCGAGGCGCGGACGATGATCTCGTCGGTCGCCTCGTGGTCGGGCAGGTCGGCGGTGATCCGGCCCTGCGACATCACCAGCACGCGATCGGACACGGCGTGCACCTCCTTGAGGTCGGAGGTGGCGAACACCACGGCGAGGCCCTGGTCGGCCAGCTCGCGCATGGTGCGGAACACCTCTTCCTTGGCGCCGATGTCGATGCCGCGGGTCGGTTCGTCGAGCAGCAGCACGCGCGGTTCGGTCATCAGGGACTTGCCGATGACCACCTTCTGCTGGTTGCCGCCCGACAGCGACGTAATGGGGGTTTCCGGCGACGGCGCCTTGATGCGCAGCGAGCGGAACAGCACGTCGATCGCCTTGCGCTCGGCGCCGTTCTGCACGGTGAACAGCTTGGTGACCTTGGCGAGGCTGGCGAGCGACAGGTTCCTGCCGACGGTGAGGTTCTGGATGAGGCCGTCGCGCTGGCGATCTTCGGGGACCAGGAACAGGCCGGCGGCGATGCGCCTGGATACCGGCAGATGGTCGATCGCCTTGCCGCCGATGGCGACTTCGCCGCGGGCGTCGGCCCTCAGGCCGAACAGGCTCTCGAACAGTTCCGAGCGGCCGGCGCCGAGCAGGCCATAGATGCCGACGATCTCGCCGGCCCGGAAGTCGACGCTGACGTCGTCGACCAGATAGCCGCCGCCGACGCGCGGCAGCTTCAGGTTCCGGACCGACAGCACGGGCTCGCCGACCTTTACCTCGCGCTGCTGGCGCTTGGCGAATTCCGAGGTGCCGAGCATCTGGCGGATGATCCAGGGAATGGTCGCCTCGCCCCTGGGGGCGCTGGCCTGGAAGCGGCCGTCGCGCAGCACGGTGAAATAGTCGCCGATGCGGACGAGCTCCTCGAGGCGGTGCGAGATGTAGATGATGGCGACGCCGGATTTCTTCAGCTCGGCGATGACGCGGAACAGCACCTCGACCTCGGAGGCCGACAGGGCCGACGTCGGCTCGTCCATGATCAGCACCTTGACGTCGTCGGCGAGCGCCTTGGCGATCTCGACGATCTGCTGCTCGCCGATCCGCAGATCGTCGACCAGCGTGTCGGGGTCGATGTCGTGCTCGAGGCGGGCAAGCAATTCCCTGGCCCGCTCACGCTGGCGCGACATGTCGATGTGGACGCCGCCCCTGGTCATGTCGCGGCCGAGGAAGATGTTCTCGGTGACCGAGAGATTGGGACAGAGATTGAGCTCCTGGAAGACGATGCCGATGCCCTTCTGCGAGGCGTCCAGCACCGAGGAGAACGACACTTCCTCGCCGTCCATCAGGATGCGGCCGGAGGTCGCCTGGTCGACGCCGGCGAGGATGCGCATCAGCGTCGACTTGCCGGCGCCGTTCTCGCCGATCAGCACGTTGACCGAACGCTCGTAGACGTCGAAATCGACATCCTCCAGGGCAACGGTGCCGGGAAAGACGCGCGTCATCTTCTCGGCCCGGAGGATCACCCTCGGTGCGTCGGCCTGCTCCAGCGCGCTCATGCTCCGCCTCCCGCCGGGCCGATCAGAACCGGGGTGAGCAGGATCTTGTCGGTGGCCGAGTTGAGCGAGAAGGTGCCGGAATAGGCGATGGTCTGGCCGGGGGCCAGCGCGTCGACGGCCGTCTTCAGCTCGCTGACCACGCGGCCGTTGAAGGCGCGGCCGACCTCGGCGAACTCGAGCTGGTTGGTGAAGTTCTGGAAGTTGATGAAAGGCATGGCGTCGCGCAGCGAGTTGCCCTTGATGACCGGCCCGATCTGGATGGTGACGGGAACGGCACCCTTCGGCGTCATCACGTCGATCAGCACGGTGCCGGCGCGCGAGGTGGTGTTCTTTTCCTTGATCACCGCCGTGCCCTTGACGACGAAGCTCCAGGGGCTGCCCTCCTCGGCCGGGCGATGGCCGAATTCCGACCCGGCCTTGTCGAGGCCGCCCTCGATGGCGGCAAGCACCGTCTCGATCGGGAAGGCCTTGTCGCGAACCACCGGGATCACGTCGGTGTCCCAGAGCTTGTTCACGTAGTCGACGCCGTTGAACCTTTGCTGCGCCGCCTCGTCTTCGCTGGCGATCGGCAGGATCTTGCAGCCGGCCATGGCGACCGCCAGCAGGCCGGCGACGACGAGACGCCTTGAAAATGTTGCGCCGCCTCGGCCGCCCGTGGCGGCGGACGGTCGGTTGTCGGCCGCGCAGGCGATCGGCCGGCGCGACTCAGCATGATCTGGCATGCTCGTCCTCCCTAGGGTCATCGAGCTCTCCACCCGGACCTCATGTTTCGATTATTTTCGTTTTCTATCGTTTGTCAACGGATCATTCGCACAGATGGACGCGCATTCGGCCGGTTCGGTCGCAAGCGGCGGCTCCCTTGGCCGTTTTCAGCCGATTTTCCTGTCGAAAATGATCATTCCCGGCAAGACAAGCATCTATCAGCGGCTCGACCCAGTGCCGAACCCCTTGCAATTAGACAAAAGTCGATAGCAATCGAAAGGTAGCGATGGCCTGCCGACTTCGCCGACAACGGGAGACGGCGCAGACAAACGGCCAAACCGGCGTGTGCATGACGGGTGGATCGGGAAAGAGGCAATGACGCGCATGGCGACGCGCAGCCTCAACGAGAGGCGCGCCGCTGCCGCCTGGGCCGGCGTCGACGGTATCGGGGTCAGCTTGCGACGATCAGCTCGATGCCGCGGCGTTCGAATTCCTTGGCGTCGCTGTCGGCAATGCCGTCGTCGGTGACGAAGGAATGGATGACGTCGAGGTTGCCGAGGCGGGTGAAGGAGGTGCGGTTGATCTTCGAGGAATCGGCCACGAGATAGACGTGGGCGGCCGCCTTGATCATCGCTTCCTTGAGCTGCAGGTCGGCAAAGCTCGGGTAGGTGAGGCCGGCGTCGACCGACACGCCGGCGGTCGCCAGGAACAGCTTCGAAGCGAAGATATTGCGGAAATACTCCACCGACTTGTCGCCGGAAAGCGACAGCGTCGGCGCCTTGAACTGGCCGCCGGGCATGTGCACCGCGTAGCCCGGCACCGCCCCGAGGATGATGGCGATGTTGAGCGCGTTGGTGATGACCGTCAGGTTCTCGCGGGTGGTCAGGCGCTGGGCGATCTCGGTGGTGGTGGAGCCGGCGTCGAGGATGATGGTCTCGTTGTTGCGGACCAGCGACGCCGCCTTGGCGCCGATCTTGCGCTTGCGGTCCATGTTCTCGATGTGCTGCAGCGACATGGTGCCGACCTGCTGCTGCACCGTCTTGAGATAGGCGCCGCCGTGCTCGCGCAGGATGTAGCCGTCCTGCTCGAGCCGCTCCAGATCCTGGCGGATGGTGGCTTCCGACACCTTGAAGGCCTGCGACAGCTCGCGCACGCGGGCGCTGCCCTCTTCCTGCAGCCATTCGAGGATCTTCATGCGCCTGGGTTCGGCGAGCAGGCCGGTAAAAGCGGGCGTTTCCGCCACGGCGGCGCCACGCCTGCCGACCGGGCCCGATTCGGTTCCGCTACCATTCGATGATTCTGTCGCCATGGGGACCTTCGCTTTCTTGCGATCCTTATAGCTCCGATTGCCGACCGGCGGCCATGTCTTTTTGCCGGCCCAGGCCGGCGAGGGCCGCGCCCGGCGTTGTCTGCCCGAAGGGCCAAGGCAAAAACCCTATTGACAAACCGCCCCCTAAAAAACATCATCAAACGAAAGAAAGCGATAAAAATCGAAAACTGAATTCGTGTCGGCGGGAAACTCCGGCCGACGGGAGGATGGACATGACGGACAAGTTCAAGCGCGACGTGACCCTGGGCCTGGTGGTGGGCAGCCGGCAATTCTTCAACGGTGCCCCCTGCATCAAGGCCCGCGACGACCTCGAAGCGCAGGCCAGGCGCCTCGGCATCCGCACGTTGATGCCGCCGGTCGATGCCACGGTGAACGGCGCGGTGCAGACGCGCGACGACGCCAAGCTCTACGGCCGGTTCTTCGCCGCCCACAAGGACGAGATCGACGGCCTGGTCATTTCGCTCGCCAACTTCGGCGACGAAATCGCCATCATCGAGATGGTGATGGCCGCCGGCCTCGGCGTGCCGATCCTGTTGCAGGCCTGCAACGACGAGTTCGACAAGGTCGACGTCAAGAGCCGCCGCGACGCCTTCTGCGGCAAGATCTCGGTGGCCAACAACTTCTACAATTACGGCGTCCCGTTCACCGAGACCACCAGCCACACGTCCGACCTCGACGGCGAGGAATTCGCCGGCGACCTCGATGCCTTCTCCCGCGTCTGCCGCACGGTGCGCGGTCTCCGCCACGCCCGCATCGGCGCCATCGGCGCCCGCACGGCGCCGTTCCAGACCATGCGCTACTCGGAGAAGCTGCTGCAGGCGGTCGGCGTCACCGTGGTGCCGGTCGACCTGTCGGAGATCATCGGTCGCGCCAAGGCGATCGGTGACGACGCCGCCAGCGTCAAGGACAAGCTCGCGGCCATCGGCGGCTACGGCAAGATCGACGCCCATATCCGGCCGGAGCAGGTGCTGAAGCAGGCCAAGTGGGGCATCGCCATCGACGAGTGGATGGCCGAGAACGACTGCGACGCTTCGGCCATCCAGTGCTGGCGCTCGCTGCAGGACAACTACGGCTGCGCCACCTGCCTCTCCATGAGCATGATGGGCGAGAAGCTGATGCCGAGCGCCTGCGAGGTGGACGTGCTCGGCACGCTCTCCATGTATGCGCTGACGCTGGCCGCCGGCCAGCCGGCCGCCATCCTCGACTGGAACAACAACTACGGCTACGACCCCGACAAGTGCGTCGGCACCCACTGCGGCAACTACCCGAAGAGCTTCTTCGGCGACACGCCCAACATCGGCGAGCTCGACGTGCTCGGCGAGACCATCGGCCGCGACAAGTGCTTCGGCGCCGTCAAGGGCAAGGTGAAGGCGGGGCCGATGAGCTTCCTGCGCTTCTCCTCCGACGACCTCAACGCTACCCTCAAGGCCTATGTCGGCGACGGCGACTTCACCGACGATCCCTACGGCATGGACGGCGGCATCGCCGTGATCCAGGTCGAGAAGCTCAGGCAGCTCCTGAAGGTGGTGACGCAGAACGGCTTCGAGCATCACGTCGCCATGGTGCGCGGCCACGTGGCCGGCATCGTCGAGGAAGCGGTCAGCCGCTACCTGAAGCTGCCCATCTACCACCACAACGGCGAGGCCGTGCCGACGCTCGGTCTCAAGGCCTTCTGTTGACGGCTGCGAGCCGCAACGCGGGAGAACGCGAAATGCCCCTTTCAACCGCCTCGGCGCCGGCTTCCGGCGCCGACAGGATCGCTCTGGTTCGTGCGCGGGCGCTTGCCATCCGGCGCAGCGCCTTCACCATGGTCCACGACGCCGGGCTCGGCCATCCCGGCGGCGACTTCTCGGCGGCCGATATCCTGGCGAGCCTCTATTTCGGCGTCATGCGCTACGATCCAGGCGAGCCGCGCCACCCCGACCGCGACCGCTTCATCATGAGCAAGGGCCACTGCACCGGCGCCTTCTATTCGGTGCTCGCCCAGGCCGGCTTCTTCCCCGAAGCCCAGCTCGAGACCTACATGCAGCCGCTGTCCATGCTGAACGGCCACCCCAACCGCAACTACCTGCCGGGCATCGAGACCAACACCGGACCGCTCGGCCACGGCCTGCCGGTCGCCGTCGGCATCGCCATCGCCGGCA
>NZ_NQVN01000040.1 GCF_002770725.1 Pleomorphomonas carboxyditropha
CCCGCCGGCCGCGGCGCACCGCGCCCCGGGGGGGTGCGGGGCGGCGGGACTGACGCCGGTGGGGGGAAAGGGCAAGAATTCGACATGATCGCCTTGAGGGCGGCAACTGGCGCGGCGGGAGGTTTCGCCGTATAAATACGTAGATCAACAAAGTCCGCCGCGATTTTTGCGGAAGTCCGTCCCCCGGGGCGGGAAGCTGGAAAGACGCGGAGCGGACGCGATCCATGGACTTGGCTAGCCGGGCGGGACCCTGGCGGTCTTCAGGGATCCTCAGATCGAGGAAGGGTGACATGGCTGAAACAGAAGGAAAAATCTTCGTTGTCGATGATGACGCCTCGGTGCGCGACGCGCTGTCGGTCATTTTCGAGATGGAAGGTTATGGCGTCAGGGTGTTCGCGGACGGCGACCAGTTCCTGGCGGCGCTCAAGACGGACAAGCCGGCCTGCGTGCTGCTCGACGTCCACATGCCCGGCAAGTCCGGTCTCGACATTCTGCGGTCGATCGACGTCGGCACCTTCCCGGCGCCGGTGTTCATCATCTCCGGCCAGGGCGACATTCCCATGGCGGTGAGCGCCATCAAGGCCGGCGCCACCGACTTCATCGAGAAGCCGTTCGACGCCGACACGGTGGTGACGCGGGTGCGCGAGGCGATCGCCTCCTACGGCCGCCACGCCAACGGCAGCAGCCCCAGCCTCACCTTCCCCGGCGCCGAGCACCTGACGCCGCGCGAGCGCGACGTTCTCCAGGAGATCACCGGCGGCGCCTCCAACAAGGAGGCCGGACGGCGTCTCGGTATTTCCCCGCGTACCATCGAGGTGCACCGCGCACGCATCATGGAAAAGCTCGGCGCCCGCAACGCCGCCGATCTCGTTCGCATTGTGCTGACTGCGCATACGGGAGATCACGGATAAACATTGCCGGTTGATCAAGGCACACTACTTTTTCCTGCGACTGGTTTGCGTATCGCAGTTTTAGAGTGTTGCCGATGTATATCATTGTTGAGGACGATCCTTCGGTCGCCGACGCGCTGGAATCCCTGCTCTCCGGAGCGGGGCTGCCGGTGTGCGTCTTTGCCACCGCCGAGGACTTCATTCATTCCGCGTCTCTGACGCCCGAGGACACGATGATCGTCGACCTCGGCTTGCCGGGCATGAGTGGCGGCGAACTTGTCCGCCACCTGGAGAAGGCCGGTACGACCCCCAAGGTGATTGCCATTTCCGGCAAGTCGTCGCGGACGATCGCCCGCGAGACCGAGGGCCTTGCCGACCTGAAGATTCTGCGCAAGCCGCCGGCCGCCGACTGGCTGGAGGCGATTACCGCCTGACCGCGTCTGTTCGGATGATCGACTGGTCGCCCGGCTCGCCGGGCTTTTTTGTCCTTTGGTCCTCGGAAAACAGGACGGCGCCCAGCCGTATCCTCCATGTCGGTGCGCGTTTCGTGCCGGATCGTCTACCCTGGACTGTTGCATGGGGATAGCGGCAACGCCTGGTTCCCATTCGGTTTGCCGCGCCTCGGCGGCGGCCCGCCCGAGCCCTATTTCCATCCCGGTTAAGTAACCAAACGAATTACCGCAGGGCGCATCTGTCCATATTGTGTCACTATCGATAGTGGTGCGGCCGAAGCGGACGGGTTTCGGCCGAGCTGACGGAAAAAGGGACGGCCATGGACGGATGGCCGGTCGATCTTCCGGTGGCCTGCCGACCACGTGTCATCGAGCATGTGTCATCGAGGAGGGATCGATGTTCATTGAGAAAAAAGCGTCGTTCGATGAGGGTCCCGCTGCCGGCGGCTTCGACAACGACCGCCACCGCAGCCGTTACGCCGGCACCAGAGTGCGCGCGCCGGTCGACGACAGCGCCTGGACACGCTACCGCGCCTCGCCGCGCGCCCGGCTCGACCGCCATGATGCCCATTCCGTGCTGTTCCGCGAGGACGACGCGGCGAGCCATCTCTACGAGGTGGTCAGCGGCCAGATCATGCTCTACCGTCTGCTCGGCGATGGCCGCCGCCAGGTGGTCGACATCCTCGGCGACGGCGATCTCTGCGGCTATTCGCTGACCGGCCTTTACGATTGCACCGCCGAGGCGCTGACGCCGGCCGAGGTGCGGGTGCTCGACCGCCGCGACATCGACCAGTCGACCGAGCTGCTCGCCCATGTCAATCGCTGCCTGCTGACGCGGATCGAGGCCCTGCACAGCCATGCCGTGCTGCTCGGCCGCAAGTCGGCCACCGAGCGGGTGGCGAGTTTCCTGATGCGCTTCGTGCCCGGCCGCGGCGTCGTCGGCTGTATCGGGCCGGAACGGCACGGCGAGCGGCATAGCGCCGACACCGAGCTGGTGCTGCTGAAGATGACGCGCCAGGAGATCGCCGACTTCCTCGGCCTGACCATCGAGACGGTGAGCCGCGTGCTGTCCGACCTCAAGCGGCGCGGCATCATCTCCATCGAGCGCAACGACCGCATCCGTCTCGTCGACGTCTGCCGCGTCTGCAAGATGACCGGCATCCACTGAGTCTTGTTGCCGGCTAGATCGCCATGCGTCCTGACGGGCGCAAAGTGGCGATCTAGTCCTTTGTTATTGCATCGGATTTACCGAAAACCGGATTCCACTTTTCGGTCCGATGCCTTACACCGCCACCGAATGCCGCCCGCCCGTGCCGAGATAGGCGTCGAAAGCGGAGGCGACGAGACGCGCCAGTTCCGCCCCGTTGCGGACGATGGCCAGCTTTCCGCCGTCCGCCACCACCCAGCCGGCGCGGACGAGCGGCGCCAGCTTGTCGAGATCGGCCGAGAAGAGGGCGGGATCGGCGCCGTGGCGCGCCGCGGTTGCCGCGAGATCGGCGTCGAAGAAGCACAGGATCTGCTCGATCACATCGGCCCTGAGCCGGTCCTCGGGCGTCAACACGCGTCCCCGCTCGGTGGCGAGACGGCCGCCGGTTATCCGCTCGCGCCAGTTGCCGGTGTCGGTGACGTTCTGCGCGTAGCCGGCCGGCGTCCGGCCGATCGACGAGGCGCCGAAGCCGATCAGCGTCTCGGCCCGGTCGGTGGTGTAGCCCTGGAAATTGCGCCGGAGCGTTCGCTGCGACAGCGCCACGGCCATGGGATCGCCGGGCCTTGCGAAATGATCGATGCCGATCGGTGCGTAGCCGGCCGCCGCGATGGCGGCGTGGGCGGCGCGCTCGAGTTCGAGCCGCTGCTCGCTGCCCGGCAGCTTGGAAGCGTCGATCAGTTTCTGGTTGATGCGGAACCAGGGAACGTGGGCGTAGCCGAACAGCGAGATGCGGTCGGGCGCCAGCGCGACGGCGGCCTCGACCGTGCGCTCTATGGAAGAGACGCTCTGCTCCGGCAGGCCGTAGATGAGATCGAAGCTCAACGAGGAGATGCCGGCGTCCCTCAACTGCTCGACGGCGGCCGCCACCGTTTCGGCGGGCTGGATGCGGCCGATCGCCGCCTGAACCATCGGGTCGAAATCCTGCACGCCGAGACTGGCGCGATTGACGCCGATGCCGGCGAGGAAGCGCGCCCGCCCGTCTCCGAGATGGCGCGGGTCGAGCTCGATCGCATGCTCGGCCGTGGGGCCGACGTCGAAGAAGCGATGGAAGTCGCCGACGATCGCCTCGAAGGCGGCGGCGGAGAGCAGGTTGGGCGTGCCGCCGCCCCAGTGGATATGCGACACCGCCCGGCGGCCGATCCGCGCCGCCACCATGGCGATCTCCGACCGCAGCACCTCGACATAGGCCTCGATCGGCGCATAGCGCCGGCTCGCCTTGGTGGTGCAGCCGCAATAGTGACAGATCGAATGGCAGAAGGGGATGTGGACGTAGAGCGAGACCGGACCGTCCGCCGCCGCCGCCCGGTCGAGGAAGCCGCCATAGGTATCCGCTCCCACCTCGGCGGAAAAATGCGGCGCCGTCGGATAGGAGGTATAGCGCGGCACGGTGGCGCGGATCAGGGTTTCGAGGGAAACGGCTTCGTCCTGTTGGGTCATGCGCAATCCTAGGGCATGTCGGGCAAAAGGGCGCAGCGTTTTGCGCGACATGCGTACAAACGAGACCTAAAGCGGGTCGAGCGAATCCGAAGGATCGCCATATGCTTTAGGCGCCGCGGCCGGGCCGGACGTTGTCCGGCGTCAAGCTCGGCGGCATCGGACCGAATCAGCCGGCCGCCGCCTTTTCGGCGGCTGGCTATCTGCCTCCCGATCCGTCCTGCATGCAACGGTAACCAACGCGCTCGTCGCGCACATTAAAATTAGTCCATTTTGATATAGGCAAAACGTCTAGAACTGCGGTAAACCCCCTACATTCCCGGATCGGCTTTGACCTTAGTCAAGGTTGGTATGCGTAGATCCCCACTAAGTTGTTTCCCGTGCTCCGGACGCGACGGTCCGGGGCGGGGAGGCCAAGGGTGTCGGCAAGCGGGCGAAGCGAGGCGCCCGTCGGCGACGACAGGCGATCTCCGACAGAAGCGGGGCGACGAACATGACGGCGTTGAGGGCCAAACCTCTGATGTCGCTCGAGGAAATCCTATATTCGGGTTTCCTGGGGCTGCTCTTTTTCTATTGCGTTCTGGCCGCCGGCAAGGCGGTGGATCCGGTCTTTGCCTTTCATGCCACCATCGGCGCCATCGCGTCGGCGGCCGGTATCTTCCTGATCGTCAGGTCGTTCATCGACCGCGACGGGCGCGTCGAGCCGGACGAGATCAACGGCAAGCCGAACTACAACCTCGGCCCGATCAAGTTCGCCTCGATCGCCGCCATGTTCTGGGGGCTCGCCGGCTTCTCGGTCGGCATCTGGATCGCCCTCGAACTGGCTTATCCGGCTCTCAACCTCAATCTTCCCTGGACCACCTTCGGCCGCCTGCGGCCGCTGCACACCTCGGCGGTGATCTTCGCCTTCGGCGGCAACGTGCTGCTGGCGACCTCCTTCTACGTCGTGCAGCGCACCAGCCGGGCCCGCATGCCGGGCCTCGTCACGCCGTGGTTCGTCATCCTCGGCTACAACGTGTTCATCGTCCTTGCCGGCACCGGCTACGTGCTGGGCGTCGGCCAGGGCAAGGAATACGCCGAGCCCGAGTGGTACGCCGACCTCTGGCTCACCATCGTCTGGGTCGCCTATCTCCTGGTGTTCCTGGCGACGCTGTGGCGGCGCAAGGAGCCGCACATCTACGTGGCCAACTGGTTCTACCTCGCCTTCATCGTCACCATCGCCATGCTGCACATCGTCAACAACGCGGCGGTGCCGGTCAGCGTCTTCGGCTCCAAGTCCTACGTCGTCTGGTCGGGCGTGCAGGACGCCATGGTGCAGTGGTGGTACGGCCATAACGCGGTGGGCTTCTTCCTCACCGCCGGCTTCCTGGCCATCATGTACTACTTCGTGCCGAAGCGGGCCAACCGGCCGGTCTATTCCTACCGGCTGTCGATCATCCACTTCTGGGCGCTGATCTTCCTCTACATCTGGGCCGGGCCCCATCACCTTCACTACACCGCGCTGCCCGAATGGGCCTCGACGCTCGGCATGGTGTTCTCGGTGATGCTGTGGATGCCGTCCTGGGGCGGCATGATCAACGGCCTGATGACGCTGTCGGGCGCCTGGGACAAGCTCCGCACCGATCCGGTGCTGCGCCTCCTCGTCGTGTCGGTGGCCTTCTACGGCATGTCGACCTTCGAAGGGCCGCTGATGTCGGTGAAGTCCGTCAACTCGCTCAGCCACTACACCGACTGGACCATCGGCCACGTGCATTCGGGCGCCCTCGGCTGGGTCGGCTACGTGTCCTTCGGCGCGCTCTACTGCCTGGTCCCCTGGGTCTACGGCAAGCGGGACGTCTATTCGCTGAAGCTGGTCGACTGGCACTTCTGGATCTCGACCCTCGGCATCGTGCTCTACATCACCTCCATGTGGGTGTCGGGCATCATGCAGGGCCTGATGTGGCGCGCCTACACCAACCTCGGCTTCCTGCAGTATTCCTTCGTCGAGACCGTCGAGGCGATGCACCCCTACTACGTCATCCGTGCGTTGGGCGGCATCCTCTTCCTGGCCGGCGCGGTGATCATGGCGGTCAACCTCTATCTCACCATTCGCCACGGCGAGGCCGAGAAGCCGGCCGCCGACGTGGCCTTGGCTCCGGCCGAGTAAGGAGACGACTGATGAGTCTCATGCAGAAGCATGTGGTGTTCGAGCGGAACTCCATCGTTCTCCTGATCGGCATCCTGATCGTGGTGGCCATCGGCGGCCTGGTCGAGATCGTGCCGCTGTTCTACCTCAAGAGCACCATCGAGACGGTGACGGGGATGCGTCCCTACTCGCCGCTCGAGCTGGCGGGCCGCAACATCTTCATCCGCGAGGGCTGTTATCTCTGCCACAGCCAGATGATCCGCCCGATGCGCGACGAGATCGAGCGTTACGGCCATTTCTCGCTGGCGGCCGAGAGCCAGTACGACCATCCCTTCCAGTGGGGATCGAAGCGGACGGGCCCCGATCTCGCCCGCGTCGGCGGCAAGTATTCCGACGACTGGCACGTCGCCCATCTGATCGACCCGCGCTCGGTGGTGCCGGCCTCGGTCATGCCGCCCTACGCCTTCCTGAAGGACGCCCCGCTCAAAGGGGATCGCATCGCCGAGGACATGAAGGCGCTGCGGCTCGAAGGGGTGCCCTACACCGACGAGGACATCGCCAATGCCGTGGCCGACCTCAAGGCGCAGGTCAATCCGGACGGCGACGCCGAAGAGGTGATCGCGCGCTATCCCAAGGCGGTGGTGCGTGACTTCGACGGCAATCCCAACAAGCTCAGCGAGATGGACGCGCTCGTCGCCTATCTCCAGATGCTCGGTACGTTGGTCGACTTCTCGACCTACGACGACAAAGCCAACCTGCGTTGAGGTAGAGCCATGGACTTCAGCTACGAACAGGTTGCCATCTTCGCCCAACAGAGCGGGCTTCTGTACTTCTTCCTGATCTTCGCGGCCATTTGCGTCTACGCGCTGTGGCCGAAGAACAAGTCGAAGTTCGACCACGCCGCACAGATCCCGCTTGAGGAGGATTGAGCCATGGCTCACGAGGAAATCGACAAGGTCACCGGCGTGTCGACCACCGGCCACGAATGGGACGGGATCAGGGAGCTCAACAACCCGCTGCCGCGCTGGTGGCTGTGGGTGTTCTACGCCACCATCGTCTTCGCGGTCGGCTACGTCTTCGTCTACCCGGCGGTGCCGCTGGTCTCGAGCTATTCCAAGGGGCTGCTCGGCCACTCGCAACGCGCCTCGGCGCTCGCCGAGACCGAGGCCGGCCAGGCGGCGCGCGCCGAGGTGGGCCAGCAGTTGGCCAGCGCCAGCCTCGAGGAGATCAAGAACGATCCCAAGATGCTGGAATTCGCCATGGCCCAGGGCCGGGCGGCCTTCGGCGACAACTGCGCCCCCTGCCACGGCTCCGGCGCCACCGGCTCCAAGGGCTATCCCAACCTGCAGGACGACGACTGGCTGTGGGGCGGCACGCTGGCCGACATCGAGCACACCATCACCGTCGGCGTGCGGTCGACCAGCGAGGATACCCGCATGAACGACATGCCGCGCTTCGGCGCCGACGGCCTGCTCGATGCCAAGCAGATCCGCAATGTCGCCGGCTACGTGCTGTCGCTGTCGGGCAGTTCGATCGACGGCGCCGACGTCGAGGCGGGCAAGGAGATCTTCGCCGAGAACTGCACCAGTTGCCACGGCGAGGACGCCAAGGGCAGCCATGAGCTGGGCGCCCCCAACCTGACCGACAAGGTCTGGCTCTACGGCGGCGACGAGGATTCGGTGATCTACACCATCACCCACGCCCATCGCGGCGTCATGCCGACCTGGGGCGGCAAGCTCGATCCGGTCACCATCAAGTCGCTGGCGATCTACGTTCACGACCTCGGCGGCGGCACCTGAGCCTCCGGTCTTCGGCGGAAGCGGGACGGCGGCGGGCAAAACCCGCCGTTGTCTCTATCAAGGCCCGGCGAGGGCATGGCCGCATTGCCCAATTCGCGGTTTGTTCTTCGGCTTTTTATGCTAATAATAGAGGCAATTGCTTATACGATCGGCCGCTGGAACGGCGGTCTTCGGGAGACGAAGGCAACATGCGGGTCGACGAGAACGTGACGACCGGAGGCGACAGCTACTACGTCGCTGCCAAGAAGAACTATCCGGCAGCGGTCAGCGGCCGTCTCAGGACCATCAAATGGTCCGTGCTGATCATCACGCTCGGCATCTACTATTTCCTGCCCTTCATCCGCTGGGACCGCGGCCCCGACGCGCCGGGCCAGGCGGTGCTGATCGACATGGCCGGCCGCAAGGCCTATTTCTTCGGCGTGGAGATCTGGCCGCAGGAGGTCTACTACCTCACCGGTCTCCTGGTGCTCGCCTCCGTTCTTCTCTTTCTGATGAACGCGGTGGCCGGCCGCGTCTGGTGCGGCTATCTCTGCCCGCAGACGGTGTGGACCGACCTCTATTTCGCCGTCGAGCGCTGGATCGAGGGCGACCGCCGCGACCGCATCATGATGGATCGCGCGTCGATGAGCGCCGGCAAATTCCTGCGCAAGGCGGCGAAGCATATCGTCTGGCTGCTGATCGCCGTCGGCACCGGCGGCGCCTGGGTGCTCTATTTCGGCGACGCGCCGACCATCATCAAGGACACGTTCACCGGCAACGCCGCGCCGATCGTCTATGTCTGGATCGGCATCCTGACCTTCACCACCTATTCGCTGGCCGGCTTCATGCGCGAGCAGGTCTGCCTCTACATGTGCCCCTGGCCGCGCATCCAGGCGGCGCTCACCGACGAATGGGCGCTCAACGTCACCTATCGCACCGACCGCGGCGAGCCGCGCATGTCGGTGAGGACCGGCCAGCGTGCCAAGGCGGCCGGCGCCGCGGTGGGCGACTGCATCGACTGCAAGGCCTGCGTCCAGGTCTGCCCGACCGGCGTCGACATCCGCGAGGGCCTGCAGATGGGCTGCATCCAGTGCGGCCTCTGTATCGATGCCTGCGACACGGTGATGAAGAAGGTCGGCCGCGAGCCGGGGCTGATCGGCTACGACACCGACATGAACATCGCCCGCCGCAGCGAGGGCAAGCCGCCGATCTATCGCATCGTAAGGCCGCGCACCGTGCTCTACGCGGCGCTGATCGTCGTCATCGGCGGCGTCATGGCCTATACCCTTGCCACCCGGGCCTTCCAGGGCGTCAGCGTGCTGCACGACCGCAATCCGCTGTACGTCAATCTGTCCGACGGCGGCACCCGCAACGGCTATACCGTGCGCCTGATCAACAAGCGGCCGCACGAGCGGCACTTTGCGCTCACCGTATCCGGCCTGCCGGAAGGCTTTACCGTGGAGGCGCAGGGCGTCGCGGCGGCCGGCGGCAAGCCGGTGATCGGGGTGCCGGCCGACACGACGCGCGAGCTGCGCGTGCTGGTGATGGTGCCGGGGGGCGTCAGCCTGCCGGCGTCGACGCCGATCGACTTCTACATCGTCGATACCGACAATGGCGAGAAGGCCTCCACCTCCGACTTCTTCAGGACCGCGGCCGCCAACTGAACGAAGCCGGGCGGATAGCGCCGCAAGGTTGCGAACCGCTTGCAAAAGGCGGATGCTCTCATCGGACCATAAGGAGTTCAACGGAATGACCGCCACCACCGAGGAAGCCGTTCACGGCCGACGACTGACCGGACGAGCCGTCCTGCTCTGGCTCATCGCCTTCTTCGGCGTCACCTTCGCGGTGAACGGCGTCTTCATCTACCTCGCCGTGTCGACCTTCCCCGGCCTCGAGGTGGCGTCGAGCTACAAGGCCGGCCAGGAATTCGAAGGCGAGATCATGGCCGGCAGGGCCCAGGCCGAGCGGGCCTGGACGGTGGATGCCGCCGTTCGGCCGGCCGGCGACGACGCCTCCATCGAGATCCATTTCCGCGACAAGGCGGGCGCCGACCTCCACGGCCTCGACGTGCGCGTCCGGCTGATCCACGCCGTCGATCCCGACCATGATCACGCCGCCAGCCTGCCGGAAGTGGCGAGCGGCACCTATCGCACGGTGCTGCCCAACGTGCAGGCCGGCATGTGGAGTCTCACCATCGAGGCCTATAAGGGCGACGAGCGGCTGTTCAGGAGCCGCAACCAGCTCCGTCTCGTCCGCTGACGAAGGGAGAGGCCGTGAACATAGCGGTGAATGTCGGCCCCATCGACGAGGACCCGACGGGCCAGCCGGTCAGTCACGACTGGGATGCCTATACGGTGGCCGACCGGGACGGTGCCCGCCGCATCGAGCTCGCCGTCGACGGCATCACCTGCGCCGCCTGCCTGACCGACATCGAGCGCGGCCTTCGCCGCCTGCCGGGGGTGGTGAGCGCGCGCGTCAATGTCGGCAGCCGCCGCACCTCCGTGGTGTTTTCGCCCGACAAGGTAACGCCCAACGCCGTGCTGGAGCGCATGGCGGCGATCGGTTATCCGGCGCAGCCCTTCGACCCGGCCATGCGGCGCGACAATCGCTCGGCCGAGGCGCGCGAACTGTTGAAGTGCATGGGCGTCGCCGGCTTCGGCGCCATGAACGTCATGCTGATGTCGGTGTCGGTGTGGTCCGGCAACGTCACCGACATCACGCCGGAGACGCGCGACTTCTTCCATTTCATGAGCGCGCTGATCGCCCTGCCGACGGTGGCCTATGCCGCCCGGCCCTTCTTCCGCAGCGCATTCGCCGCCATCCGCCGCCGGTCGCTCAACATGGACGTGCCCATTTCGATCGGCGTCTGCCTCGCAATGGGCCTTTCCATCTTCAATACGCTGACCCACGCCCTCGAGGCCTATTTCGACAGCGCGCTGATGCTGCTGTTCTTCCTGCTGCTCGGCCGCTTCCTCGACGAGAACATGCGCCGGCGCACGGCGGTCGAGGCCGAGACGCTGGCGACGCTGCGCGCCGATTCGGCGCTGAAGCGCGGCGAGGATGGCGATCTCGTCCGCGTGCCGCTCAGCGCGGTGCATCCCGGCGACATCGTCGTGGTCAGGCCCGGCGAGCGGGTGCCGGTCGATGGCGAGGTGCTCTCCGGCCGCTCCGACGTCGACCGCAGCCTGGTCACCGGCGAGACGCTGCCGGCGCCGGTCGCCCCCGGCGACGTCGTCCACGCCGGCACGCTGAACGGCGCCGGCCTCTTGACGATCGTCGTCACTGCCGCCGTCGAAGGCACGCTGATGGCCGAGATCGAGCGGCTGATCGGCGAGGCGCAGTCGGCGAAATCCGGCGCGCTCCGCCTGGCCGACCGCGCCGCCCGCGCCTATGCGCCGGTCGTCCATTCCTCGGCATTCCTCACCGCCGCCGGCTGGCTCATCGTCGGCGCCGGCTGGCATACGGCGCTGGTCAACGCCATCGCCGTGCTGATCATCACCTGCCCCTGCGCGCTGGCGCTCGCCGTGCCGGCGGTGCAGGTGACGGCGGCCGGCCGCTTCTTCCGCAACGGCATCCTGCTCAACGCCGGCGACGCCATCGAGCGCCTCGCCCGCGTCGACACCATCGTCTTCGACAAGACGGGCACGCTGACCAGCCCGGAGCCGCTGCTGGCCAACCGGGCCGATGTGTCCGACGAGCTCCTGGAGCTGGCCGGCCGCCTCGCCCGTTCGAGCCGGCACCCGCTGGCCGAGGCGCTGGCGCGCGCCTCCGGCGCCACCGGCGCCATCGAGGGCTCGCGCGAGGTGACGGGCGAGGGCGTGACGGCGGAGCTGGCGGGGCGGACGCTGCGGCTCGGTTCGCTCTCCTTCTGCGGCGTCGCCGACGAGGTTGCCGATCCGGTGCGCGCCGCCTATCCCGACGCCTCGCTGATCGCCTTCTCGGACGGCGGCCGGACAGCGGTGTTCGCCTTTGCCCAGCGCCTCAAGGGGGACGCCGTCGATGTCGCCGGCGAGCTGCGGGCCAGGGGCTATCGCCTGATCATCCTGTCGGGCGACCGCGCGGCAGCCGTCGCCGCGGTGGCGGAACGGCTCGGCATTGCCGAGTGGCAGGCCGAGGTCGATCCGGCCGGCAAGATCGCCCGCCTCGACGCGCTGAAGGCGGAGGGACGCAAGGTGCTGATGGTCGGCGACGGCCTCAACGACGCGCCGTCGCTGGCCGCCGCCCACGTGTCGCTGTCGCCCGTTTCCGCCGCCCACCTGGCGCAGGCGGCATCGGACGCCGTCTTCCTTGGCGACCGCCTGAAGCCGGTGGTGGTGGCGCTCGACGTGTCCCACGCCGCCTACCGCCTGATGAAGCAGAACCTCTGGACGGCGGTGGTCTACAACCTGATCGCCGTGCCGATCGCCGTGCTCGGCTACGTCACGCCGCTGATCGCCGCGGCCGCCATGTCGGGCTCGTCGCTGATCGTGACGCTGAATGCGCTGCGCCTCCGCCGCGTCGCCACGCCGCCGGCCGAGCGGCCGCCGGCGGCGATTGCCGCCGCCCGCGGAGAGCCGGCCGAGGAACCGATATGAGCGTCCTCGTCTTTCTCGTGCCGGCGGCGCTGCTCCTCGGTCTCCTTGGCCTTGCCGGCTTCATGTGGTCGCTGAAGACCGGGCAATACGAGGATCTCGAGGGAGCCGCCTGGCGCATCCTTGAGGATGACGACGTCGAGGACATGCCCGAGGGCGATCCCGAGAGCGCGCGCGGCCGCGTTCCCGAAGGCGAGGAGCGGCGCAAGGGCTGATCGTTCCGGAAGAGATCCAGCCGGCTCCAAGACATCCGCGAATGAAAAAGGGACCGGCGCTGCCGCCGGTCCCGTATCGTCGTTCCAGTGCCAGGTTGCCGTCAGCCGCCGGCGGCGCTGAAAATCTGCTGGCGGACGGTCTTTTCCACCTCCGGCACGCTCGGCTCGGAGAAGGGCAGGCTGAGGGCCTCCCACACGTCGACCAGCGCATCGCGCAGGTGGTCGATCACCGCGTCGTCGTGGAACGGCGTCGGCGTGATCCGCAGCCGCTCGGTGCCGCGCGGCACCGTCGGATAGTTGATCGGCTGGATGTAGATGCAGTGCTTCTCCAGCAGGATGTCGGTCGCCTTCTTGCAGAGGTCGGGGTTGCCGACCAGCACCGGCACGATATGCGTCACCGACGGCATCACCGGCAGGCCGGCGGCCCGCAGCACCGCCTTGGTGCGGGCGGCCTGCCGCTGGTGCGCCTCGCGCTCGCTGCGGCTCGCCTTGAGATGGCGGATCGAGGCGGTGGCGGCGGCGCAGAGGCCGGGCGGCAGCGCCGTCGTGAAGATGAAGCCGGGGGCGTAGGAGCGGACGGCGTCGACCAGCGACTTCTTGCCGGTGATATAGCCGCCCATCACGCCGAAGCCCTTGGCGAGCGTGCCCTCGATGACGTCCATGCGGTCCATCACGCCGTCGCGCTCGCAGATGCCGGCGCCGCGGTCGCCGTACATGCCGACGGCGTGCACCTCGTCGATGTAGGTGAAGGCGTTGTACTTGTCGGCGAGGTCGGCGATCTTCTCGATCGGCGCCACGTCGCCGTCCATCGAATAGACGCTCTCGAACACGATCAGCTTGGCGCGGTCGGGACCGGCGGCGATCAGCAGCTCCTCGAGATGGTCGAGGTCGTTATGCCGCCAGATCTGCTTGGAGACGCCGGACGAGCGCACGCCGTGGATCATCGAGGCGTGGTTGAGCGCGTCCGACAGGATCAGGCAGTTGGGCAGCAGCTTGGCGATGGTCGAGATCGCCGCCTCGTTGGAGACGTAGCCGGAGGTGAACACCAGCGCCGCTTCCTTGCCGTGCAGGTCGGCGAGCTCCCGCTCGAGCTGGACCAGCGGATGGTTGGTGCCGGAGATGTTGCGCGTGCCGCCGGCCCCGGCGCCCATCGCCTCGGCGGCGGCCGTCATGGCGCCGATCACCTTCGGGTGCTGGCCCATGCCGAGATAGTCGTTGGAGCACCATACGGTGATCTCGCGCGTCCCGCCGCCCTGATGCCAGAGAGCGGTCGGAAACCGTCCGGCCATTCGCTCCACTTCGGCGAACACGCGATAGCGCTTCTCGTCCTGCAGGGCCTGGACGGCACTCTCGAACACCGCATCATAATCCATGATCGATCCAATCCCTCCGACGCCCGACGGGCTGGGCGTCTTTCCGTGAACGGATCGCCCTGCTTCCGGCTGACGGTCCGTCGTCTTTTCACCTACGATAACCTACGCACATTGCCGCGAAGCGCCCTTGATCACGATCAAACCATACACTGTCTTGATCAATGGTTCCGGCGAAAAGACGAGGAAGCCCCCGATGTCCATGCGTGGTCACAGCTTTTTGAACGGGTCCAAAAACCCGACGCATCTGTCTGAATTTAAAGCACGGTGTGGATGAAGTCTCAAGCGCTTTCGTCACCTTTCGCCGAGGAAACGGTCGATCTTCCGGCGAGGCGGCATCCGGGTCGGCCTTTGGTCGAAAGCGTGGGCCGGCCGCCCGCGCCTAACCGCTTTTTCACCTTTGCCTGCTAGGAGGAACGCGAAGGAGTATGCCGGTGCAGCTTGATCTGTCATCCCTGACCTTCCTGGTCGTGGAAGATAGCGCCTACATGCGCACGATCCTCAGGACGATGCTGCAAGGCTTCGGCGCGCGCCGCATCGTGGAGGCGGAGGACGGCGCCTCGGGCCTGGAAGCGATGGACCGCGCCAATCCGGACATTCTCATTCTCGACTGGGTGATGCCGATCCTCGACGGCGCCGACATGGTGCGGATGATCCGCGTGCCGTCCAATCCCTTCGCCTATATTCCGATCATCATGGTCACCGGCCATACCGAGCGCAGCCGCATCATCGAGGCCCGTCGCCTCGGCATCCACGAATTGCTGTGCAAGCCGATTTCGGCCAAGTCGCTCTACCAGCGCATCCAGTCTGTGGTGCTGGCGCCGCGCGACTTCGTCAAGACGCCGACCTACTTCGGCCCGGCGCCGCGCGAGATTCGCAACCGCCAGAACATCTGGCAGGCCAAGCCCGGCGAGAAGGCCGCTTCCTGAAGCGTTTCTTTTGCCGGCAAGCTGCAACCCTTTGCCCCGCTCCGCGTTGATGAGGCTATCGACGGCCAATTCTCGCCGCATTCCGCGCGGTCAGCCGTCTTTCTGGAGGCACGACATGGCGCGCATCTTCAGTTCCCCGGTCTCCCTGGCGATCGCCGTCGCGGCGGTGTCCGGTCTCGCATTCCCCGCCGCCGCCCTCGAGGCTCCCTCGGCCGCGCCGCAAGGCGTTCCCGTCTGCCTGATCGGCCTCGGTGCCGGCGACGGCTCCCCCGCCTGGTCGCAGCTCGACGTGACGTCGAACCGCAGCGTCGATCTCGACCTCGCCGATGGCGCCGGCCTGACGGTCGCCTGCGGCACGTTCGCGGCCCCCAAGTTCCGGCCGGCGACCGCCGTTGTGCCGCTGAGGCCCGCCGACCCGTCGACCAAGGGCGATTTCGGTTCGCTTTGAGGGCTTGCCGGCTCTCAGCCGGTCGGCAGCGCGAACGCGGTGTCGAGCCGCTCGAAACGCGTGCCTTTTGCGACGAGAGCCCGGATTCCCTCGGCGAGGCCGGCGCCCGCCGGCCGTTCGGGGTGGTTGATGTGGGCGATGATCACATCGCCGGGTCTCGCCGCGGCGACGCGTTTCGCCACCGCGGCCGCCGGCAGGGACGCGCCGACGTCGGCGTTGAGGGAATAGCCGGCGATCCGGTAGCCGAGGTTGCCGATGAGCTGGACGGCGTCGCGGCTGTAGCGGGCCGAGGCATCCCGATACCAGGCGGGCGACCGTCCGAAGGTGGCGGTCACCGCGGCCGCGCCGCCCAAGACTTCCTGCGACACCGCCGCCAGCGATCCCGCCGTCGCAAGGCCGAACACGCTCGGCCGGTCGGTGATGGCCGGCACATGGTTCTCGCCGTGATTTTCAATCTCGAACAGGTCGGAATGGGCGACGAGCAGCGCGACCGTCACCGCGTTGCGCTTCAGCCAGCGGTGGGTGACGAACAGCGTGGCCGGCACCCGGTCGGCGATCAGCTCATTGAGAATGCGGTCGTCGACGGCCCCCGAACAGGCGTCGAAGGTGAGCGCCACCGCCTTGTCGCCGGCCGGCAGCGTCAGACGCGGCTCGACATCGCCAGCCAGGGCGGGGCAGGCGGCCATGATGAGGAAGGGGACAACAAGCAGCAACCGCATCGCGCGAACCTCGACGGTCTGGAGGACGCGTCGATGCGCCGGCGGCGTGTCGAAATCAAGGCCGCCGTCGTGCCGCCAAAATTCTGGAATCAACACTCCGCAATTGCCCCCGATGGATTTTCCGAAATGTCCTTCATTCCCCCGGCGCTGTTTCCCGTCGTCCTGCTGGTTGCCTCCAATCTTTTCATGACCTTCGCCTGGTACGGCCACCTCAGGTATCCGAACAAGCCGCTCTGGGCGGTCGTCCTGATTTCCTGGTCGATCGCCCTCGTCGAGTACTGCCTCGCCGTTCCGGCCAATCGCTACGGTTTCCGGATCTATTCGGCGGCCGAGCTCAAGACCATGCAGGAAGTGATCACGCTCGCCATCTTCATGGTGTTCTCGGCCCTTTACCTGAAGCAGCCGATCACCCTCAATCACGTCATCGGCTTTGCCTTCATCGCCCTCGGCGCCTTCTTCATTTTCAAGGGTCCGATCCGCCTCTGAACAGCTTGGCAGGGGATGCGTTGCCGGCACCGGCCGCGACCGGCGAATACTCGGGCCGCTGCAAGCACCGGGCGGCATGGGGAGGAAAAGAACCAGCGCTGGTAGAAAAAGGACGGTTCATGTACCGCCTTGTTGGGCCGTGGAAGAGACGACATAAACCCGCATCAAGAATTTCCTTTCGATTCTACGAAGATTTCGAGCCGAAATAATTACGAATGCGCCTGTCGGCGGCCGAATTTCATTAAGGGCCTATTCATACGCTTCATCAATCATTGCCTTCGAGCAGATCTCTGGCGGGGGCAAAAGAAAAATGATCCGGATCAACAGCATCGCGGGACGATTCTACGCCCTGATCGCGCTGGCCGTCCTGGCGGTCGCCGGCGTCGCCGGGCTGTCGACTTACGAGCTCACCGCGACCAACCGGATCCATCGCGCCGAAACGCTGCGCTCGCTCACCGACACGGCGCTGTCGTCGGTCGGTCACTTCGCGGATCTGGCGAGAAGCGGCGCCCTCGACGAAGCGGCGGCCAAGAAAGCGGCGCTCACCACCCTTTCGGCCATGCGCTACGACGGGAACGAATATTTCTTCGTCATCGATTTCGACGCCCGCATGGTCATGCATCCGATCAAGCCGGAGCTTGACGGCCAGGATCTGGCTTCCGCCACCGACCCGGCCGGCGCCCACCTCTTCAAGGACATGGCGCAACTCGCCAGGAACGGCGGCGGCTATTACAGCTACCTGTGGCCGCGCCCCGGCGCCGAGCAGCCGGTGCCGAAGACCAGCTACCTGCTGCCTTTCCCCGCCTGGGGCTGGGCGATCGGCACCGGCGTCTACGTGGACGACGTCGCCGCCGAAAACCGCGCGTCGGTCATGTGGGCGGCCCTCTCCACGCTGCTGGTCGCCGCGCTCCTCGTGCTCGTTGCCGGCCTGCTCACCCGCGCCATCACCCGCCCGATGAAAGCGCTGCGCGTCTCGATGGCCGATATCGCCGAGGGGCGCCAGGCGGTGGTCGCCGGCCTCGGCCGCAGCGACGAAGTGGGCGAGATGGCGCGCGCCGTCGACGTTTTCCGGCGCAACGCCGAGGAGCGGGATGCCTTGCGCGCCGAACAGGAGCGTGCCGAGCACGACCGCCAGCGCCGCCGGGAGGCGGTGGAGCGGTTGATTTCCGGCTTCGGCGGCGACGTCGGCCGGCAGCTCGACGCCGTGATGTCCGAAATGAGCGGCCTCGACCGTCTGGCCGGCGACCTTTCCACCGCAGGCGAGGAGACCGAGCGGCTGGCGGACGCGGCGGCGCAGGGGGCGGAGCAGTCGGCCACCAGCGCCTCGGCGGTTGCCTCCGCCTCCGACGAGTTGCGCGGCGCCATTTCGGAAATATCCCAGCAGATCGCCCGGACGTCGGAGGTGACCTCGCGCGCCGCCGAGATGGTGGACGGGGCGAACAAGCGGGTGGGCGAATTGGCCGAGCTCGCCGTCGCCATCGGCGAGGTGGTGACGCTGATCGACAACATCGCCGCCCAGACCAACCTTCTCGCCCTCAACGCCACCATCGAGGCCGCCCGCGCCGGCGAGACCGGCAAGGGCTTCGCCGTGGTGGCGAGCGAAGTGAAGTCGCTGGCCGCCCAGACGGCCAAGGCGACCAGCACCATTTCCGAGAAGATCGAAAGCATCCAGTCGTCGACCGGCGGCACCGTCGAGGCGATCCGCTCGATCGGCGTGGTGATGAACGAGGTGCAATCCTATACCACCGCCATTTCGGCGGCCATCGAGGAGCAGGGCGTCGTCACCGGCTCCATCGCCGCCAACATCGGGGCGGTGTCGTCGGGCGCCGCCGAGCTGACGCGCAGCGTCGGCGGCGTGACGGCGGCGGCCGAGAAGTCGCGCGCCGCCGCCGGCTCGGTGTTCTCCACCTCCGCCGGCGTGACCGCCAAGACCGCCGAGTTGCGCCAGCGGGTGCGGGCTTTTCTCGACGACGTGGCTGCCGCCTGACCGCCTTTCGGTCCCGGCTCGGACGCGCATCCGGCGCGCCGGCGTAATCGGCCGGCATGTCGATTCCTCGCCGGTTCGGCTTGCGGCGGTCCGGAAGGCGGACTAAGCCGTTGGGCGATGATCGGCAGATGGCGGAGGGAAAAGTGTCGGTTTCCGAGGGCGTTTCAGGTGCGGCGGCGGCCGGCGGCATCCTGACCATCGGCGTCGGTGCCGTGGTCGCCAACTGGCGGAGCCTTGCCGCCCGCGTGGCGCCGGCCCGCTCGGCGGCCGTGGTCAAGGCCGACGCCTACGGTCTCGGCGCGGCGCCGCTCGTCGGGCCGCTCCATGACGCCGGTTGCCGCGATTTCTTCGTGGTGGCGCTGTCGGAGGCCGAAGCGCTGCGGCCGCTGCTGCCGCCTGATGCGACGATCTACGTGCTGAACGGCCTGCTGCCGGGCACGGCCGCCGCCTATGGCGACGGCATCCTGCCGGTATTGAATTCGCTTGCCCAGTGCCGCGCCTGGGCCGGGGCCTGGCGCGGCGGCCGGCCGTCGGTGATCCAGGTCGACACGGGCATGTCGCGCCTCGGCCTCGACGTCGCCGAGCAACAGGCGCTCGCCGGCGATCCCGCTCTGCTCGCCGCCACCGGCGCCCGCCTGATCATGAGCCATCTCGCCTGCGCCGACGAGCCGGACAAGCCGGCGAGCGGCGCGCAGCTCGCCGCCTTCCGCGCCGCCCGGGCGCGGCTGCCGGGCCTGGCCGGCTCGCTCGCCGCCTCGAGCGGCATCTTCCTCGGGCCGGACTATCATTTCGATCTCTGCCGGCCCGGCGCTTCGCTCTACGGCATCGAGACCAGCCCGCTCGCCGAGGGCATCGGGCCGGTGGTCGATCTCAGGGTGCGCGTCGCCCAGCTCCGGGAGATCGAGGCGGGCGCTTCGGTCGGCTACGGCTACACGTTCCGCGCCAGCCGGACGACCCGCCTCGCCACGCTGGCGACGGGCTATGCCGATGGCTGGTGGCGCCGCTTTTCCGGCGGCACCGGCGCCGCCTATTTCGGCGACACGCGGCTGCCGTCGGTCGGCCGCGTCTCCATGGACAGCTTCTCGGTGGACGTCAGCGCCCTGCCGCAAGGGGCGCTCGCCGAAGGCGATCTCCTCGAGCTGATCGGCCCGCACCAGAGCGTCGACGACCTGGCGCGCGCCGCCGGCACCATCGGCTACGAGGTGCTGACCTCGCTCGGCCGCCGCTATCACCGCGTCTACGCTTAAAACGGCAGCGGCCGCATCCCAAGGGACGCGGCCGCCGTGTTCACGTCATGCCAACCGGCTCAGGGCTGCTTGCCGATATAGGCGAGGATGCCGCCGTCGACGTAGAGCACGTGGCCGTTGACGAAGTCCGACGCCGCCGAGGCGAGGAACACCGCCGGACCCTTCAGGTCGTCGGTGGTGCCCCAGCGGCCGGCCGGCGTCTTCGCCCGGATGAAAGCATCGAACGGGTGGCCGGCCACGCGCAGCGGCGCGGTCTGCGGCGTCTCGATATAGCCGGGGCCGATGC
>NZ_NQVN01000041.1 GCF_002770725.1 Pleomorphomonas carboxyditropha
AGCTTCTTGAACAGCGCCACGAACTCGTCGGCGATGCTCTCCTGGACGCAGACCACCGGCAGGGCCATGCAGCGCTGGCCGGCGCAGCCATAGGTCGAGTTGATGATGCCGCGCACCGTGCGCTCCAGCACGCAATCCTCGAGCACCAGGGCGTGGTTCTTGGCTTCCGTCAGCGCCTGGACGCGCTTGCCGTTGGCGGCGGCCGTCTTGTAGATGTGCAGACCGACCGAGGTCGAGCCGACGAAGGCGACGCCCTTGATGGCCGGGTTGACCAGGAGGCTGTCGGCCTCGACGCGCGAGCAGGTGACCAGGTTGACGACGCCCTTGGGCAGGCCGGCCTCGATCAACAGCTCCAGCATGCGGCTTGCCGTCTGCGGCACCATCGAGGCGGCTTTCAGCACCACGGTGTTGCCGGTGGTGATGGCGAACGGGATCATCCAGCCCATGGGGATCATAGCCGGGAAGTTATAGGGCGCGATGGCGGCGAACACGCCGAGCGGCTCGCGGAAGGACACCGTATCGTAGCCGGTGGAGACGTTCATGCAGGTGTCGCCCTGCATCAGGTAATGGGTCGAGCAGGCGCATTCGACCACTTCGATCGCCTTGAGCACGTCGCCCTTGGCCTCGGCCAGCACCTTGCCGTTCTCGGTGGCGAGCAGTTCGGTCAGCTCGTCGAGATGGGCGTCGAGCAGCTGCTTGAAGCGGAACATCAGTTGGATGCGGGTGGGGATCGGCGTATCGCGCCAGGCCGGGAAGGCGCGGGCAGCGGCTTCGACGGCGGCGTCGACCTCGTCCTGGGTGCAGCAGGGCGCCTCGGCGATCTGCTTGCCGGTCGAGGGATCCATCACCGGCATGTACTTGGCCGTCTTCGACACCCGCCATTCGTTGTCGACCAGGTACCTGAGACGCGCCACCGTGCCGAACTGATGCTGCAGGATTTCCTTGTTCATGATTTTCTCCGTAATGCTGTCTCGGGATATCGATCGCCTCCGTCAGCCGAACGCCCGGGGCGACAACAATTGTCTTTTGCCGAAGGCAGGTTCTTGCCCGTCTTCAGCGTGAACCGGCCGGCGCGCCGAGCCCGGTGAACAGCCACTCGTGCGCCGGCTCGTTGTGGAATTTCCAGATCCGCTTCGGCCCGGCCATGACGTTGAGGTAATAGTTGTCGTAGCCATGGATGGTCGCAACGGGGTGATAGCCCTTCGGCACCATCACCACGTCGCCGTCCTCGAGCAGCGCCACCTCGTCGAGGCTGCGGTCGTCGGTATAGACGCGCTGGAAGCCGTAGCCCTGCGGCGGGTTGAAGCGGTGGTAATAGGTTTCCTCGAGATAGCTTTCGGCCGGAATGTCGTCCTGGTCGTGCTTGTGCGGCGGATAGCTCGAGGTGTTGCCGCCCGGCGTGATCACCTCGACCACCAGCAACTGATGGGCGGCGCCGTCGCTCTCCGGCATGATGTTGGTGACGAGGCGGGTGTTGGAGCCCTTGCCGCGGGTGATCTGGTCATGCGTGCCCGGCGGCAGCAGCCGGGCCGAAAAGCCGGCGGCGCCCGGCGCCGAGCAGACGGCGAGTTCGACCGCCGTCGTCGCGCTGAAGGCGTAGCGGTTGCCGGCCGGCACGTAGGCCGCCCAGGGCGCGCCGTCGAACGGGCTCATGCGCTCGCCGATCTCGCCGTAGTCCTTGCCGTCGATCAAGAGACGGCCTTTGCCGGACACCAGCACCAGGCAGACCTCGCGGTCGCCGGTCTCGGCCGCCGATTTTTCGCCCGGCGCCAGCCGGTCGAGCGCGAAGCCGACGTGGCCCCAGCCGGCGCTCTGCGGCGTCACTTCCTGCACGCGGCCATGTTCGCCCTTCGGCTTCAAGCTCAGCTTCGACATGTCGCTTTCCTTTCCTGTCTGGAGCGCGCCGGCCGCCGCACCGGAACGGGCGGCAACCGGCGGCGCTTCCGTCGGTCAGTTAAAGACGCGCTGATGGCGGCGGTTGGCCTCGTAGCGTTCGCGCGCCTTGCCCACTTCCTCGCGCGGCGACACCTCGGGCACCGCGACGTCCCACCAGTGGCCGCCCGCCTCGGTGGTGATCAGCGGATGCGTCTCGATGACGATCACCGTGGTGCGGTCGTTCTTGCGTGACGCCTCGAGGGCGTTCTCCAGTTCGCCGATCGACGCCACCTTGAGGGCAATCGCCCCCATGCTCTCGGCATGCTGGCGGAAGTCGATCTCCGGCTGCGCCTCCATCAGGCAGTCCTGCCAGAGGTTGTTGAAGTTGGCGCCGCCGGTTTCCATCTGCAGGCGGTTGATGCAGCCGAAGCCATGATTGTCGAGCAGGACGATGGTGATCTTCTGGCCGAGGCTGACCGAGGTGGCGATCTCCGAGTTGAGCATCATGTAGGAGCCGTCGCCGACCATGACGATCACCTCCTTGTCCGGATTGGCCATCTTGACGCCGAGGCCGCCGGCGATCTCGTAGCCCATGCAGGAGAAGCCGTATTCCATGTGGTAGCCGCCCGGCTCGGTCGGCACCCACAGCTTTTCGAGCTCGCCCGGCAGGCCGCCGGCCGCGCACACCACCACGGCATTGGTCTTGCCGAGCGTGCGGGCGACGGCGCCGATCACCTGGGCGTCCGACGGCTTCTCGGCATTGGTCGGGGCGAGCGCCCGGCCGGCCGCCTCGAACCAGGCGGTCCGCTCGTCGGCGGCGCGGGCGGCGATGGCCGCGTCGGCGCGGAAGCTGCCGAGCCCTTCGGACAACAGCTTGAGGCCGACCTGGGCGTCGGCGATCAGCGGCTTGGCGTTGTGCTTGGCGCTGTCGTAGGGCGTGACGTTGAGGGCGACGATCTTCAGTTCGCCGGTCTTGAACAGCGCCCACGAACCGGTGGTGAAGTCCTGGAAGCGGGTGCCGACGGCGAGGATCAGGTCGGTGCCGGCGGCGAGCGCGTTGGCGGCCGAGGTGCCGGTGACGCCGATGGCGCCGAGCGCCAGCTCGTGCGTCTCGTCGATCGCCGACTTGCCGGCCTGCGTCACCGCCACCGGAATGCGGTGCTTCTCGGCGAAGGCGACCAGCTCGGCCGTGGCGCCCGAATAGAGCACGCCGCCGCCGGCGATGATCATCGGCTTCCTGGCCGCCTTGAGGAGGGCAATGGCTTCCGAAAGCTCGTTCTCGTCCGGACGGATGCGGCGCTGCGTCCACACCTTCTCGGCGAACAGGCTGTCCGGCCAGTCGTAGGATTCGGCCTGCACGTCCTGGCACATGGCGAGCGTCACCGGGCCGCAGTCGGTCGGGTCGGTCAGCACCTGCATGGTGCGCTGCAGGGCGGTGATGAGCTGCTCGGGGCGGTTGATGCGGTCGAAATAGCGCGACACCGGGCGGAAGCAGTCGTTGGCCGACACGGTGCCGTCGTTGAAGTCCTCGACCTGTTGCAGCACCGGGTCGGGCATGCGGTTGGCGAACACGTCGCCGGGCAGCAGCAGCAGCGGCAGCCGGTTGACGTGGGCGACGGCGGCGGCCGTCACCATGTTGAGGGCGCCGGGGCCGATCGACGTGGTGCAGGCCATGAAGCGGCGGCGGAAGGTCGCCTTGGCGAAGGCGATCGCCGAATGGGCCATCGCCTGCTCGTTGTGGGCGCGCAGCGTCGGGAACTCGTCGCGCACCTGATAGAGCGCTTCGCCGATGCCGGCCACGTTGCCGTGGCCGAAGATCGCCCAGCAGCCGGCGAAGATCGGCAGCGTCTCGCCGTCGACCACCGTCTTCTGGGCCATCAGGAAGCGGATCAGCGCCTGGGCCACCGTGAGGCGCACTGTCTTGCCAACCATCTTCAGTCCTCCCGCCGGCGCGCCGATCCTGCGGCGGCGTCCGGCCATAGCTTTGCTTGAACACTCTTCATCCCGGCGGACCGCCGGTCAGGCCGCCCGCGAGGCGCCCAGCGACAGCCAGACGTCGACGAGCGCGCCGAACTTCTGCGCCATGTCGGCGATGGCCGCCTCGTCGCCGATCTCGCCGCTGAGCCAGCGCCGGGCGGTGTCGGCGAAGATGGTGCGTCCGACGGCGAACCCCTTGACGCAGGGCGCGGCCTTGGCGGCGGCGAAGCCCTGCTTCAGCGTTTCGATCGGCGCTTCCAGCCCCAGGAGCACGACTCCGCGGCAATAGGGATCGTTGTCTCTGATCACACCGTCGATCGCCTGCCAAGCCACTTCCGACGCCTGCGGCTCCAGCTTCCACCAGTCCGGCTTGAGGCCGGCGGCGTAGAGCTCCTTCAGCGCCCTTGCCGCCGTGTCGTTGCCGAGCGGGCCGGCCTTGGAGGCGATGATCTCGACCAGGATTTCACGGCCGACCTTGCGCGCCGCCTCGTAGGCGGTGAGGAGCTTGGCGGTCTGTTCGGCCTTGAGCTCGGCCGGGTCGTCCGGATGATAGAAGCACAAGACCTTGATGCAATGCTCGAGCGGCCATTCGATCAGGCGGCTGCCGAGATCCTGGCTGAACTCGAACTTGAGCGGCCGCGAGCCGGGCAGCTCGATCGGCTTGGCCACCCAGAGGCCCTTGCCCGCCCCGGCGGCGAACAGCGCCTTGTGGCCGTATTTGTCGTCGAGCAGCATGCCGAAGCCCGGCCGGCCGGCCGCCACCCGCTGCGCCGCCTTCACCGCCAGCACCTTGAAGTCGGGGATGCGCTTCAGCGTCGCCGCATCCTGGGCGAGGTCCTCCACCTGGCTGCGGTGGTCGATGGCGAGCGCCATCAGCGTCGGATAGCTGCCGCGGCGGGTGGTCGCCCAGTGGATGTGGTTGAGGGTAGGGTCCTTGCGGAGCGCCCGTTCGCTGCTGCCCTTGGCGAGGAACAGGCTGAGCTCCTCCCAGGTCGGATATTCCGGCGAGCAGAGCAGGCGCGACACCGCGAAGGCGCCGCAGGCGTTGGCCCAGGTGGCGCAGGTAGCGAGCGGCTCGCCCTTGAGCCAGCCCCTCAGGAAGCCCGACATGAAGGCGTCGCCGGCCCCGAGCACGTTGAACACCTCGATCGGGAACCCCTTGCCGACGATGCCGTCCTCGAGGTCGTCGGAGATCGGGCCGTCGTAGACGATGCAGCCCATGGCGCCGCGCTTCAGCACGATGGTGGCGCCGGCATTCATCGAGCGGATCAGCTTCAGCGACGCCAGCACGCTGTCGGCGCCGGTGGCGATCATGATCTCTTCCTCGGTGCCGACGATCAGGTCGCAATCGGCGAGGACGGTGCGCATGAGACCCGATACGCGATCGGACTTGACGTAGCGCTCGAAGCCGGCGTCGTGACCGGCGAGGCCCCAGAGGTTCGGCCGGTAGTCGATGTCGATCACCACCTTGGCGCCATGCTTCTTGGCGAGGGCGATCGCCTTGCGCTGCGCCGCCTCGGAATGCGGGCGGGAGAAGTGGGTGCCGGTGACCACGATCGAGCGGCTCTTGGCGATCAGCGTCTCGTCGATATCGCCTTCCGATAGAGCCATGTCGGCGCAGTCGGAGCGGTAGAAGATCATCGGCGACACGCCTTCGTCCTCCACCGCCAGCAGCACCAGGGCGGTCAGGCGGTCGCGGTCGACGACGATGCCGGATGTCTCCACCGTCTCCCGGGCGAGCTGTTCGAGAATGAAGCGACCCATCTGCTCATTGCCGACGCGCGTCACCAGCGCCGATTTCAGGCCGAGCCGGGCGGTGCCGACGGAAATGTTGGCGGGACAGCCGCCGACCGACTTCGCGAAGCTGCCGATGTCTTCGAGGCGGGTACCGATCTGCTGTCCGTAGAGATCGACCGAGGCTCGGCCAATGGCAATGAGGTCGAGTGTTTTGGCCGCGCTGGGGGTGTCTGTCATTGTTTCCTCGCAGGGCTTTCCGTCGTTACGCTGTGTCGCGCTTTGATGACAAGAATATACGTTCCGATCAAAAAGGTCGATGAAATTATTGTTCTACGACCATCGTAGTATCCCGGAACGAGGGGTCAGATGGCGGCCATTTCGTTCCGGGCGATTAATCCCACTGTTTCCTCTCTGCAACCGCTACGCTCAGCGCCAGTGCGAGCACCATGGAGGCGGACAGCGGGCGGAAGCCGCCGTAGTCTGCCTCGACAACTTCGAACCAAACGTTCGAAATCGCTGCGATGGGAGAGAATGGCGAATCCGTCAGCGAGACCAGCGGCACCCCGCGTTCCCGGAGAAACCTGGCCTGCGCGACGGTTTCCGAGGCATAGGGCGAAAAGCTGACGACGAAGGCCGCATCCCTCGGGCCGGCGAATTGCAGCAGGTCGCCATCGGTGCCCATGGACGAGCCCGCCAGTTCGCAGCGCAATCCCAGCTTGCCGAAGGCATAGGCCATGTAGCTGACGATCGGAAACGACCGCCGTCGCGCCACGAGGTAGATGGTCTCGCCGTCGGCGAGAACGGACGCCGCCGCCGAGAACACCTCGTGGCTGACGGAATGGAGGGCGCTTTCCATCGACTGGCGGCCCGCCGCGAGGAAGCCCTCGAGCGTCTTGCCGGCCCCGTCGTCCGGGTCGACGCCGCTGCTCAGCGAATGGAGGCGCTCTTCATATTCGGAGCTGCGCTCGCGCATCCGGTCGCGAAACAGGCGCTGCATCTCGACGAAGCCGTCGAAGCCGAAATGCTGGGCGAATCGGATGATCGCCGACGGCGGAACGCCGATGTGCTTGGCAATGGAAGAAACCGTCCCGAAGGCGATCTCGTCAGGCTTGTCGAGAGCGAAGGCGGCGATCTGGAGGAGTCGCTTGGGCAGGGCTTTCTGCCGCCGGACGATTTCCTCCTTCAGGGGCTGATAGCCGGTGAGCGCCGCCCGTTCGGGCAGAAGGTTGCCCGGCTGGTCTGTGAGACTGGGCATGCGGGATCACTCTTCGGCGCGATATTGCCAGAAAGACGGCCGGCGGACTCCGCCGGCCGTCGGCTTTTTCAATAGGCGATGTCCACCTGCCGGCCTTCCTTCAGCGACTTCACCGCGGCATCCGCCATGGCGAGCGCCTTGAGGCCGTCTTCGCCCGACGGCTGCATCGGCTTGCCGGCCTCGAGCGCCTTGATGAACGAGGCGATCTCGTTGGCGTAAGCCTGCGTGTAGCGCGTCATGAAGAAGTCGAGCAGCGGCTCGCGGCGATAGCCTTGGGCGTCCGCCACTTCGACCGTGGTCGCCCGCAGGTTCTCGGCGTGCACCATGCCCTTCGAGCCGTGCACCTCGATGCGCTGGTCGTAGCCGTAGGTGGCGCGGCGCGAGTTGGATATCTGGGCGATCTTGCCGGACTTGGTGGTCAGGATGACCGAGCCGCTGTCGATGTCGCCGGCCTTGCCGATCTCCGGATCCACCAGGCTCGAGCCGACCGCGAACACCTTGACCGGATCCTCGCCGAGCAGGAAGGACGCCATGTCGAAGTCGTGGATGGTCATGTCGCGGAACATGCCGCCCGAACGCGCCACGTAGGTGGCCGGCGGCGGCGACGGGTCGCGCGAGGTGATCGACACCATCTCCACCGCGCCGATCTGGCCGGCGTCGATGCGGGCGCGCACTTCCATGAAATTGGGGTCGAAGCGGCGGTTGAAGCCGATCATCAGCGCCGCCTTTTCGCGGGCGACGGTATCGAGGCAGCGGCGTACCCGGTCGACGTCGAGATCGATCGGCTTCTCGCAGAAGATCGCCTTCTTGGCGCGCGCCGCCTGCTCGATCATGTCGGCGTGCATGTCGGTCGGCGTGGTGATCAGCACGGCGTCGATGTCTTTGGCGTTCATGATCTCATCGATCGTCCGCACTTCGGCGCCCGATGATTTCGAGATGAAGGCCGCCGCCTCCGGCAGCGCGTCGGCCACGGCCACCAGCTTCGCCCCCGCCGTGGCGGCGACAGCGCCGGCGTGCACCTTGCCGATGCGTCCGGCGCCCAGCAATCCAAATCTCAGCGTCATGATTGAGCTCTCTCCCTCGACTGTTTTCCGCGGGGGTATCGCGGATCTCCCCCGCTGGCCAAATGCTTCAGACCGTCGCCGCGCCAAAAGGTGAAAAACGATTCACAATCTCTTTCGGGATTGACCGTCGCAAGCCTGCTCCCGCCCGCCTTCCGTTGCCGTCAAGGACAGGTCGGCTGGATGATATGGAACAGTCTTTTTTCGATATGGAATTTAAGTTCCATATCCTCGTTCCGTCAAGGCCTTCCTGTCCGGATAGCAACGCTACCATTGGCGTGGTCATTACCATTTGGTCGAAGCCGTCGGCTCGGACCGGTGCCGGAACAACGGCAATCCGCAATGCGGATCTGAAATTATCTGAGGTATTTCAATAGGATATTGAAAGTCTTGCCATAAAGGCCGCCGGGCTATGCCGCTGCCTCGCCTTTCGGAAGGGCTGCCTGAGCGCCTCAACATGGCATACCCTATTGAAAATGGGGCAATTTCTTTGCCAACGCCAAATAAAGACGGGTAGGGTTGGTATTGGTCGGAACGGTGGAATAGGATTGAAACGTCCGATCCGATTTCGAGCGAGGCTGGGGATGACTGACGAAAGCGAGCCGATGGATTTCGAAGATATCGATAGCGCGGGGGCGCCGCCGCAGGAGTTCCGCGCCCTGCGCGACATCATCATCGAGCGCCGGGACAAGTTGCCGCGTCGGTTGGCGCAGGTCGCGGCCTATGCCGTTGAATCGCCCGACGAGATCGCCTTCGGCACGGTGGCCAGCATAGCGTCCGCCGCCAAGGTTCAGCCATCGACCCTTGTCCGATTCGCCAAGGCCATGGGATATAAGGGTTTTTCCGAGCTGCAGGTGGTCTTCCAGGAGCGGTTGCGCGATCGGCCGTCCAACTACGACGAGCGCCTCGATGCCTTCTCCATCCACTCGTCCGGTCGGCCGGCCACCGCGGCGATGCTGGACGGATTCGGCAAGGCGGCGATCCGTTCGGTCGAACGGGTCTGCGAACGGATCGATCCGGTCGTCATGGACAAGGCGGCCCGCATTCTCGCCGACGCCGAGACCATCTACCTGCTCGCCCAGCGCCGCTCCTATCCCATCACCTCCTACATGGCCTATGCCTTCGGCAAGCTGGGAATCCGTACCGTATTGATCGGCTCGCCACTCGGCATCGATCGCGAAATCCTCAATTTCGCCAGCCCCCGCGACGCGGCTTTCGCCATCAGTTTCACTCCTTATGCCTCGAGCACGGTGGACCACATGCGCCAGGTGGCGGTGCAAGGGGTGCCTCTGGTCGTCATTACCGATAGCCCGTTCAGCCCGCTGGTGCCGGAAAACGGCGCCTGGTTCGAGATCGTCGAGGCCGATTTCGAGGGATTCAGGTCGCTCGCCGCTACTCTTACGGTGGCCATGGCGCTGACCGTATCGGTGGCCGACCTTCGTCGAGGTCGAGAAAAACAGAATTTACATACCGAATGAAATGAAATAAGGAATAATCAGATCGGAAATGGATGGTCGATGGATGGGGTAGGAGGCCTTCGCCCAGATTGCCTCCTCGTCCCTGCCTGACGGCTGACTTTTGTCCGAGGCGGTGAAAGATCGTCCCTGGAGCTGGCTGAGGTCGGAATACCTGTTCCATGAAGGTGCCGGCCTGGGAGAGAGGCGTCCGACAGACCTCAGGTCCTGCCCCGACGAAACAGTTGGCAAGAGAACGGCCCGGTCGGCGGAGAGCTCGTGCCGGCGCGGTTATTGGGAGAGAAGACATGATTCGCATTGGCGCCAATCCCATCTGCTGGTCGAACGACGACCTCGAGGAGATCGGGGGGAACATTTCTCTGGAGCAGTGCCTTACCGAGGCGCGCGACGCCGGTATCCAGGGCATGGAGAAGGGGCACAAGATGCCCGCCGACGGCCCGGCGCTGAAGAAGCTGCTCGCCGACTACGGCATGGTCTTCGTCTCCGGCTGGTATTCCACCTTCCTGCTCGAGCGCGACGCCGATGCCGAGTTCGCCGCGGCGCAGAACGAGCTGAAGTGGCGCAAGGAAGCCGGCGCCGAAGTGTTGGTCGTCTGCGAGTGCACCCGCACCGTCCACGGAACCCAGTCGGCGCCGCTCACCAGCCGGCCGGTGCTGACCGATGCCGAATGGGCCGTTTTCCTGCCGCGCATGACCCGTTTCGCCGAACTGGTGAAGGGCTACGGCCTGCAGGTCGTCTATCATCACCACATGGGCACGGTGGTGCAGACGCCGGAAGAGGTCGACCGCTTCATGGCCGGCACCGGCCCGGCGGTGAAGCTCCTCCTCGACACCGGCCACATGACCTGGGGCGGTGGCGACGCCGTGGCGATGGCGCGCAAATACGCCGATCGCATCGGCCACGTCCACACCAAGGACGTCCGCGCGCCGATCGCCAAGAAGGCACTCGCCGAGGGCTGGTCCTTCCTCGATGCCGTCCTGGAAGGCGTCTATACGGTGCCCGGCGACGGCGCGATCGATTTCACCAGCGTGTTCAAGGCGCTGCCGAATTATTCCGGCTGGGTGGTGCTGGAGGCCGAGCAGGATCCCGAGAAGGCCAACCCGAAGAAATACGTCACCATGGGCATCGCCAACCTCAAGCGGTTCCTGGCCGAAGCTGGTCTTCGCTGATTTCCGCATACCAGCGCGGAACCCTGCCCCCTGGAGCAAAGTCTTCAGGGGGCTTTTGTTTGTCGGCACGGATCAGCGATAACGCCGCGCCGGAGCATCGGACCGACGCATAAAGCAAGCCCGGAGACGCCGCCGTCTCCGGGCTTGCTTTGCGAAAAGGGGAGGGGAGCGCCCCGTCCGCGCTCCCGGCACCGGTCAGCCGACGACCAGCGCTTCGCGCATGGCGCAGGCAAGCCGCGTCGCCTCGCGGGCGTCGGCTATGCTGCTCGGCGTCGGACCGCCGGTTTGTACGGCAGCGACGAAGGCGCGCGCTTCCTGCAGGAAGGCATCGCCGAACCGCTCGAAGAAATCGACCTGGCCTTCGATCCGCCGGCAGCCGCCGGTCTCCACCGCGACCGGACGGCGCGGCACGCTCCGGCCGATGTCGAGGCCGCCGGCCGTGCCGGAAATGGTCATCGCCGCCTCGTAGCCGCGATGGGAGGTGCGGGAGACGTGGAAGGTGGCGACCTGCCCGCCCTTGAAGGTGACGGTGGCAAAGCCGTTGTCGACGTCGCCGCAGTCGCCGAGCGCCGGATACATGATGCGGCTGCCGGCCGCACTGACCGACGACACCTCGGCGCCGTCCAGCATCCAGCGGACGAGATCGATGTCATGGATGCAGCAGTCGAGGAAGATGCCGCCCGACGTCGGCGCGAAGCGCACGAAGAAGCCCTCGGGATCGACCGGATCCTCCGACCGGCAACTGATGGAGAACACGTTGCCGAGCTCGCCGGCGGTGATCAGCCGCTTGGCTTCGGCATAGGCGGGGTCGAACCGGCGCATGAAGCCGATCATCACCAACTGGCCGGGACGCTTGTCAGCCACGGCGATCACCCTGTCGCAGTCGGCCGTCTCGAGGGCGAGCGGCTTTTCGCAGAAGACGTGCTTGCCCGCCTCGAGGGCGACGATCACCTGATCGGCGTGCAGCGAGGTCGGGGTTACCAGCCAGACGGCATCGAGACCGGGGTGGCCGAGCAGTTCCGACAGGCCGGGATAGGTGGTGACGCCGGGAAGTGTCGCCTCTGCCCAGGCTCGTTCTTCCGGAATGGGGCTTGCGGCCGCCACCAGGGCGGCGCCGGGAACGCGGAGGGCCAGGTTCTCGGCATGGCGTCGGCCAAGCCGACCGAGACCTACGATGCCGATGCGAACGGAAGCGGACATGAAGAACACACCTCGGAATTGAAGACGCCCGGCGTCGGCCTTCCGATAGACCGGTGGATCAGGCGTCGGCGGTTAGTGTTGGGCAAAAACGATTCAGAGTCCGTATCGGCAAACCGGCCGGCTCGCCTGCGATCGCTGGAAGCGGCGGAGCGAGGAGACCGATCGTTGGACTATCCCTCGCCGGGAAACGGCCGAACGGGAGCTGTTGCATCCAGGTAAGTGACGAGGCGGCTCAGGCCGCCTCGCCAGTTTGCTTTCGTCAAACGACGGCAGGGATCACTTGATCGAGGCGCGGAAGTCCAGGAGCTCCTGGGCGTTGTCCTTGGTGATCAGCGTGGCGCCGGAGTCGATGCGCTTGTCGACGGGCTTGCCGGCGATCGCCTCGAGCGCCTTTTCGACGCCGAGGCGGCCCATGTCGTAGTTGCCCTGGGCGATGGAGCCGTAGAGGTCGCCGGCCAGAATGGCCTTGAGGTTGTCGGCATTGGCGTCGACGCCGATGATCGGAACCTCCTTGCCGCTCTGCTTGAGGGCGCGCAGGGCGCCGAGCGCTTCTTCGTCATTGCCGGCGAACACGCCGGCGATGTCGGGCGTCGACTGCAAGACGTTCTGCGTCACGGTGTAGGCCTTCTCGCGGTCCGAGTAGGCCGGCTGGCGCGAGGCGATCTCGATGCCGGCGGCTTCCAGCACTTCCTTGGCGCCGTCGCAGCGCTGGGTCATGCTCGGGTTGCCCGGCGCGCCGTCGAGCAGCAGCACCTTGTCGCCCTTCTTCAGCACCTTGAGCAGCGCCTCGCCACCCGCCTTGCCGGCGGCGATGTTGTCGGTGCCGATGAACGAGGTATAGTCGGTGAACTTCTCGGGCATGCCGGTGTCGACCAGCAGCACCGGAATGCCGGCCGCGCGCACCTTGGTGATGACGTTGACGGCGGTGTCGGGCTGCGACGGCGAGAAGATCAGGGCGTCGGGCTTCTGGGCGAGAACGTCCTGAACCATGTTGATCTGCTGCTCGACGGCGTCCTCGGTCGGCGGTCCGAGCACGATCAGGTCGACGTTGTTCTTGTCGGCGGCGGCCTGGGCGCCGGCGGCGACGATCTTCCAATACTGGCTCGACAGCGTCTTCAGGACGACGGCGATCTTCACTTTTTCAGCGGCAGCGGCGGGGCTGCTGACGGCGGTGACCGCAGGCAGCGCCGCGACGGCGAAGACACCGGCCATCAGGGCAGCAGCGAAAGTTCTCCGGTTCATAGTCTCACTCCCAATAAGGCTAGTCGGTTTCTGGTCTCGCGTCTCCTCGTTACGAGACCTCGTTACGTCCGTTCCGACGATCGAAACGGACGTAGGGCGAGTCGATCGGTCCGCGGAGGGCAAGCCTCAGCGCGCGGACTTCAGGACATTCTGGCGAAGCACGTCGACGGCGACGGCAACCACGATCACCGCGCCGATGGCGAAGGTCTGGAAGGCGCTGTCGACGTTGAGAAGGTTGAGGCCGTTGCGCAGCACGGCGATCAGCAGCACGCCGATGATGGTATTGGCGATCGAGCCGACGCCGCCGAAGAAGCTGGCGCCGCCGATGATGACCGCGGCGATGGCGTCGGTTTCGTAGTCGAGGCCGGCCAGCGGGTAGACGGCGTTGACGCGTCCGGCGAGAACCAGGCCGGCCAGCGCGGCGGTGAAGCCGGAGATGGTGTAGACCAGGTTCAGGATGCTGTTGACCTTGATGCCCGACAGGCGCGCCGCTTCCTTGTTGCCGCCGACGGCGTAGATGTAGCGGCCGGTCGACGTGCGGGTCAGGAAGAAATACATGCCGATGTAGAGGATGGCCACCAGGATGAAGCTGACGGGCACCTGGCCGATCGAGTTGTTGCCGAGGAACTGGATCTCGTCGGGGAACATGCTGATCGGGGCGGCGGCGGTCACGAACAGCGCGATGCCGCGGGCCATCTTCTGCATGCCGAGCGTCGAGATGAACGGATGCGGCAGGCGCAGCTTGGTGAGCAGGAGGCCGTTGGCGAGGCCGAGCAGCGCGCCGGAGCCGAGGCAGACCAGGATGGCGGGGTAGGGGCCGAAGCCCCAGCGGTCGGAGGCGATGCCCATCATCATGGCCGACAGCGCCAGCACCGAGCCGACGCTGAGGTCGATGCCCGCCGTCAGGATGGCGAGGAACATGCCGATCGACACGATGGCGCTGACCGCCGCCTGCGAGGCGACGTTCATCAGGTTGTCCATGGTCAGGAAGCGCGGCGACAGCGCGGTCATGACCGCGCAGAGCAGGATCAGGCTGAGCAACACGCCGAGCTGATAGAGCTTCTCCGTCATGGCGGCGTTCTTGCCGGCTGCCTTTTCGGCCGGCAGTTTGCCGTTGTTGGTCAGGGCCTCGTTGGACATCAAAAATTCCTCCCACGGAATGCGATCCGGCCGCGTGGGCCGTAAAAGGCTGGTCTGGTCGTAAGGGTCAGGACGCCTGCTTGAATCCGGACGCGGCGTACATGATCCTTTCCTGCGTCGCTTCCTCCTGCGTCATCTCGCCGGTGATCTCCCCCTCGTGCATGACCAGGATGCGATCGGCCATACCCATCACCTCCTCCATTTCCGAGCAGATGATGATGACGCCGGCGCCACCCGCGACCAGCTGGTTGATGAGCTTGTAGACTTCCACCTTCGCGCCCACGTCGATGCCGCGGGTCGGCTCGTCGAAGATGAAGATCTTGGCGTTGGAGAGCAGCCACTTGGCGATGACCACCTTCTGCTGGTTGCCGCCCGACAGCTTGCCCACCAGCATGTCCATGCCCGAGGTCTTGAGGCGCATTTCCGCGCAGATCTTCCGGGCGGTCTCCCGAATGCCCTTCAGGCTGAGCCAGCCGGCCTTGCCGTACTTGTGCATCTTGACGATGGTGGCGTTGAACGCGACGCTCTGGATCAGGATGAGGCCTTGCTCCTTGCGGTTCTCGGTCAGGAAGGCGATGCCGGCGTTGATGGAATCGAGCGGCTGGCGGATCTTCACTTCCTTGCCGAACACCTCGATCGTGCCGCTGTCGAAGGGATCGGCGCCGGTGATGGCGCGGGCGGTTTCGGTGCGGCCCGCCCCGACCAGGCCGGCGAAGCCGAGAACTTCGCCTGCCCTCAGCTCGAAGTTGATGTCGTGCAGCACGCCCTTGCGGTTGAGGTTGCGCACCGACAGGACGACGTCGCCGTGCGCCGCCCGCTCCTTCGGGTACTTGTTCTGGATGTTGCGGCCGACCATCAGCTGAATGATGTTGTCGACCGAGCGCTCCTTCATGGCGAAGGATTCGATGGTGCGGCCGTCGCGCATCACGGTGACGGTGTCGCAATTGGCGCGAATCTCGTCGAGGCGGTGCGAGATGAACAGGATGGCGACGCCGCGCTCCTTCATCCGCGCCATCACCCGGAACAGGTCGTGGGCCTCCTTCTCGCTGAGGCTGGAGGTCGGCTCGTCCATGATGATCAGCTTGGCGTTCGACCAGATCGCCCGGCAGATTTCGATCATCTGCTGATGGCCGACGCCGAGCGTGCCGAGCCGCGCCCGCGGCGACACGTTGAGATCGATGTCGGCGAGCAGTTCGGCCGCCTTGGCGTTCATCTGGGCGCGGTCGAGGATGTTCAGCGAGTCCGACAGGTAGATTTCCCGGCCGAGGAAGATATTCTCCGCCACGCTGAGGTGCGGGATCAGGTTCAGCTCCTGATAGATGCAGCCGATGCCGATGGCCATCGCCCGCCGAGGATCGAGGGCGGTGTAGGTCACGCCATCGAACTCGATGGTGCCGCTGTCGGGCGTGTGGGCGCCGGTGAGCATCTTGATCAGCGTCGACTTGCCGGCGCCGTTCTCGCCGCAGATGCCGTGAATCTCACCGGCGCGCGCTTCGATATCGACGCCGTCCAGCGCAACGACACCGGGAAATTTCTTGGTAAGGCCTTTGACTCTCAGCAGGATTCCATCGGCGACCATTTCCGATTCCTCAATTGCGGTGCTGAGCGACAGGTCGCCGCGCCGCCCGGAAACCGGCTTCGCTGCCTGACCGTCTTCTCCCACCTCCAGCCGGTCCGCTCCCCGCAGCCCGGCCTCCTCCCTTGCCTCACTCATTCAAGAATGAAGCGACTGTTTTTCCGCTTAGAATGGAAGATTAATTCCACGACCGGCGTGTGGCGTCAAGCCCTTTTCGGATGTTTACAGTCCCGCCGATTCCGCCCACATGCCCTGCACAAAGCGATTTAATATTTTTAAGCCCCTGATTGCCGAAGGCTAATGGCAGGGAGGTATATTGTTGGGGCAGGGGTATATTCGGCCTGGCTCATACTAACGTATGAAATAGGCATTTCATGTGTTTCGGGGCGTATTCTGCTCGTCTCAAGGGTCGCCGCCGCGATGACGTCCCGCAGGTGGTGCCGGTCGCCGCTCGATGGCATGAATGTTCCAAGCGCGGATTGCACGGACAATCCGGCAAAGCGTCAGGCCGAGCGCCGCGGCACCAGGCGGCCCTTGAGATAGACCGTGCGTTTCTCGGCGCGATCGAGGATCATGTCGGCGACCGTCCGCACCATCGCCTCGATCGGCTGCTCGTAGCTGGTGAGGTCGTAGGCGGGGGAGGCGGCAAACGTCGTGTTGTCGAAGCCGGCGACCGCGATGTCCTCGGGCACGCGGAGATGGAATTCGCCGCGGATGACGTCCATCGCGCCGAAGGCCAGCACGTCGTTCTCGCACATCAGGAGGTCGAGCCGTTGATCCGCCGGCGTCGCGGCGAGATAGGCGCGCATCGCCGCCGCACCCGCTCCGATGCTGTAGTCGGCGGCGGGGATGTCGGGAATCGCCGGCACACCGCGGTTTCGCCAGAAGTCGGAAAAGAGCCGTTGCCGGCCGAGGGCCGTCGAAAGCGTCCGCGGCCCGGACATGAAGCCCGGCCTGCGGTAAGGCTTGGCGGCCAGATAGTCGCAGATTTCCGCCATGGCGGTTTCGACGTCGCAGGTGATCGCCGGCACGCCGTCGATCTGGCTGTCGCGGGCCAGCACGAAAGTCGGCGGCGTTCCCGGCCCGAGCCGCTTGTCCTGCAAGGTCTCGTCGCGGAAAGCGGTCCCGCACAGGACCACGGCGTCGACCTGGCGCTGGTCGGCGTTGAGCAGGGCGTGAACGTGATCGAAATGCCGGTTGATGTTGATCAGCGTCACCACCAGCCCTTCCGATTGCAGAATCTCGGTCAGCGTCGCCAGGAACGGCAGCTTGTGAGGATTAGCGAAGTCGTCGACGAAGGCCGCCACCTGACGGGTGAGGTTGGTGGCGAGCGATCGGGCGAGCAGGTTGGGCGAGTAGTTGAGCCGCCGCGCCGCCTCCATCACCTTCTCGCGGCTGGCCTCGGCAATCGAGGCGCCGGGCGTGAAGGCGCGAATCACGGTCCACTTGGACACGCCGGCGGCCTCTGCCACCTCCTTGGCGGTCGACCTCCTGCCCATGCTCGCTCCTCACGCTTTTCTCTTTCTCCCTTCTACGAAAATGAGCCCCGGATGTCTTGCCGGGTTTTCCGGATTCACAGGGATCGACGGACCGAGGCCCGGCGCCTGCGATAGTGGCGCCGGGCGTTCACCGCTGTTTCGGGGCGACTGGGCGAACCGCTCAGACGGTGAAGGCGTCGCGGAAGCGCCGGAGCGCCAGCTCGTCGTCGCCGGATGCCCAGGCCTCCATGCCGATGGTGCCGCGATAGCCCATCCCGGCCAGCGCGCGCGCGATGGCGGGATAATTGATCTCGCCGGTTCCCGGCTCCATGCGGCCGGGCACGTCGGCCACCTGGATCTCGCCGAGATGCGGCAGCGCGGCGCGGCAGAGCTCGATGAGGTTACCCTCGCCGATCTGGGCGTGATAGAGGTCGAGGTTGAGCTTCAGCGACGGCCGGCCGACCGCGGCGACCAGCGCCATGGTGTCGGCCGCCCTGGCGAACGGCGTCTTCGGGTGGTCGACCGCGGTGTTGAGATTCTCGAGCACGAAGGTCACGCCCTCCCGTTCGCCGAGGTCGGCGATGCGGGACAGCGTGTCGCGCGCCTTGAGCCACATGGCGCCGGTGACCATGTCCGATTTCCTGACGGGCAGCCCCTGGCCGTCGAGGCCGGTGCCGTGCAGGTTGAGGCGCGGGCAGCGCAGGCGCCTGGCGATGGGGATCGACGTCTTCGCCGTCTCGATCAGCTCGTCGGCGCCGGCATCGTCGGCCAGCGTGCCGGTGATGTAGCCGGTCATCGACGAGAAGGTGGCGCCGGACCTTTCCAGGGCGGCGATGTCGTGCTTGGTCCAGTCCCAGATTTCGGCCTGGAACCCGAGGGCGGTGATGCGTTTCAGCCGTTCGGCGACGGGAAGCGCCTTGAAGACCATTTCCGCGCAGACGGCGAGCGTGAAGGGCTGGGACATATCGATCTCTCTTTTTGTCTTGTCTGTATGGCGGCCAGGACGTCGCTGCGGCACGCCCGGCGGCCGATGCCTTGAGAAAGGCCGCGCCTCAGGCGGCGACCGGAACCTCGATCTCGGAGATGGCGACCGGCCGGCCTTCCCGCAGCGACGTCCTGGCCGCCATGGCGACCACCAGGTCCCGCAGGCCGTCCTCGCCGGTGACCGGCACTTCCGCCTCGCCGGCAACGGCGGAGAAGAAGGCGCCAAGCTCGTTGAGATAGCTGTCGCGGTAGCGTTCGAGGAAGAAATACAGCGG
>NZ_NQVN01000042.1 GCF_002770725.1 Pleomorphomonas carboxyditropha
TCAGTCCAACCACGTCAGCCTTGCCTATGTCGACGAGGACAGGCTCGCCGACGTGCTCAAGGCCTTCGTCGCCCAGGCGATCACCCAGAACATCAAGGTGCAGGTGGCCGGCGACGCCCGCAAGCTGCTCTGACAAGACCAATCATCCGTGGAACGATCATGACGAACCGCAACAAGTATTCCGGCGTCTGGCCAGTGATGCTGACGCCCTTCACCGACGATGGCGAGATCGACTGGGTCTCCCTCGAACGGCTGATCGACTGGTACATCGCCGCCGGCGTGTCCGGCCTGTTCGCCAACTGCCAGTCGAGCGAGATGTTCTTCCTGAGCCAGAAGGAATCGGTGGCGCTCACCCGCTTCGTGCTGGAGAAGACGACCGGCCGCGTGCCGGTGGTCGCCTCGGGTCACACGGCCAACGCCGAGAGCCAGCAGATCGAGCAGCTTCACGAGATCGCCGAGACCGGCGTCGACAGCGTCATTCTGATCTCCAACCGCCTCGCTCCGCAATCGGCCTCCGACGCGGTGGTGCTGGAGAAGATCGCCGCTCTGACCGAGAAAGTCCCGGGTGATTTCGGCCTCGGCATCTACGAGTGCCCCTATCCCTACAAGCGTCTCTTGTCCGACGAGGTGGTGAAGTGGTGCGCCGAGAGCGGCCGCTACACCTTCATCAAGGACACCTGCTGCGACATCGATATCATCCGCCGCCGTCTGGCGCTGGCCGAAGGCTCGGGGCTCAACATCGCCAATGCCAATACCCAGACGCTCCTCGCCTCGCTCAGGGCCGGCGCGTCTGGCTATTCGGGCGTGATGGCCAACTTCCACCCCGAGCTCTACGTCTGGCTTTGTGCCAACCATGCCGCCGAGCCGGAAAAGGCCGATGTGCTCGCCCGCTATCTCACCACCGCCTCGTTGATCGAGAACGTCGACTATCCGATCTCGGCCAAGGATTTCCAGCGCCGCCTCGGCAACTTCGCCTCGGCCGCCGCCCGCGTGCGCGAGGCCGGCCCGTTCCTGCGCTCCCAGCTCTATGACGTGGTGGACCAGATGATCGCCCTTGGCGAGGACGTGGCGAGGGGCGTCGGCGTCAAGGAAACGGCGGCATGACTGCCGCGGCCCGCTCCACCGGCGCGACGGCCGTGCTGCGGCACAAGGGCTTCGTGCTGCCACCGGACCATGGCCTTTTCGGCAATTGCCACGCCTCGACGCTGGTGCGGCTTTCCAACGGCACCTTCCTCGTCGCTTATTTCGGCGGTCTCCGGGAGGGGGAAGGCGATGTCGCCATATGGCTGTCGCGCGGCGACGGTTCGGTCTGGCAGCCTCCGCGTCGTCTGATGGCCGAGGAGGGCCTCGCCCACTGGAATCCGGTGCTGTTCGTCGACGGCGATGCCGTCCATCTTTTCTACAAGGTCGGACCGACGGTGCATGACTGGATCACCCGCTGGTCGACCTCGATGGACGGCGGGCTTACCTGGAGTGCGCCGGTGCCGCTCGTCCCCGGCGACGGCACGCCGCGCGGACCGGTCAAGAACAAGCTTATCCGCCTGTCGTCGGGCGAGTGGCTGGCGCCCGGATCGGTGGAAACGTCCGAAGTCTGGGACGCCTTCGCCGACCTTTCCGCCGATGGGGGAATGAGCTGGACACGCTACGACGTGCCCTTCGACCATCGTCCGCCGACGGCCGGGCAGGGAACGGAGGTATGGTCGGGCCTCGCGGCGGCAGCACTCTGGGAAACGGATCCCGCCACCGTCTTCAAATGGGACGGCGTGATTCAGCCCACGGCCTGGGAGGACGAGGCCGGCGTGCACATGCTGATGCGCTCGACGCGCGGCTCCGTCTATCGGACGGATTCGACCGATCTCGGTCGCACTTGGTCGGTGGCCTATGCCACGTCGCTGCCCAACAACAACAGCGGCATCGACCTCGTCCGCACCGCGCGCGGCATCCTGGCGCTGGTCTGCAATCCGGTCGCGGGCAACTGGGGCCGCCGCTATCCGATTTCGCTCGCGCTGTCGTCGGACGGCGGGGAAACCTGGAGGACCGAACTCGACTTCGAGACCGAGGACGGCGAGTTCTCCTATCCCGCGGTTATCGAGGTCGACGGCATCCTTCATGTCACCTACACATGGAACCGGAAGACCATCGTCCACGCGGTCGTGGAACTCCTGGACTGTTGAAGCCGCCGGGGCGCCGGCGGGCGCTCTGGCAAGAGGATGGCGACAGGCCGGCAGATGGCTGGGATCGCCGAACGAAGGGGAGCCGGTCCGGCGCCCCGCGACGAAGCAAACTGGAGGAGACAACAATGAAGACCATCGGACTCGTCATGTCCGCGATCCTGGCGCTTGGCGTCACCGGCGCGGCGGCTCAGCAAATCACCTATCCTACCAAGAACATCTCGGTGATCATTCCGAAAAATCCCGGCGGCGGCACCGATACGTCGACCCGCCTGACGCTGGAATACGCCAAGCAATACCTGCCGAGCGGCATCATCTTCGTGCCGGAGAACAAGCCGGCCGGCAACGGCGTCACCGGCCTGATCGAGCTGGCGCATGCCAAGCCCGACGGCATGACCCTCGGCACCACCACCGTCGAGCTGGCCATGTTCCCGCACCAGAACAAGTCGCCGGTGACCTATGCCGACTTCACGCCGCTGGTCGCCCAGATCGCCGACCCCTGCGCGGTCGTGGTCCGTGCCGACGGCCCCTACAAGACCTTGAAGGAGCTGATCGACGCCGCCAAGGCGGAGCCGGGCAAGATCCAGGTCGCCAACTCCGGCACCGGCGCCATCTATGATCTCGCCACCTCCAACATCGAGAAGAAGTTCGACGTCAAGTTCAAGCACATCCCGTTCAACGAGGGTACCGGCCCGTCGATCGCCGCCCTGGTCGGCGGTCATGTCGACGCCGTCATCACCACTCCTGGCTCGGCCAAGTCGCAGGTCGATGCCGGCGCCCTCAATATCCTCGGCGTGATGGACGACCACCGCTTCGCCCTCTATCCGGACGTGCCGACCTTCGCCGAAGCGCTTGGCGCCGACGCAGGCGTCGCCATGCGGGCCTGGGCCGCCATCGCCGCGCCGGCCAACCTCGACGCCGCCGCCAAGGAACAGTTGGTGGCCGCGTTCAAGGCCGTGCTCGCCAACCCCGACTATCAGGAGGCCATGAAGAAGCAGGGCATCGTTCCGGGCACCCTCGTCGGCGACGACGTTGCCAACATGATGCAGGCTGACCATGAGCTCTACAAGGAGCTGATCGCCGCCGCCAAGTGAAGCCGGCCGGTCGACAAATGGATCCGCGCGGCGTTGCCGCCGCGCGGATTTCTCCCTTCGGAGATGCATCATGAGACAATCGAACGCCATCGTCGCCATCCTGTCGGTGCTGTTGGGGGCGGTTATCCTCTGGCTTGCCAGCGACCTCACCCACTTCGACGAGGCCGGCGTGCCCGGCGAGGCCTTCTGGCCGAGCGCCATCGCCTGGTTGTTCATCGCACTCGGCCTCGTGCAGGCCGCTGAGGTCGCTTTCGCCCCGTCGCTTCATGCCGGGCGCACCGTCGACCTGCACTCGGCCCCGGTCCGCATCGCCTTCCTCGGTGCGGCGATCGCATTGGCCTTCGCCGTGCTGCTCACCTATTTCGGCTTCATCGTCGCCACGGCCGTGTTCGTCCCGGCGTTGATGCTGCTGATGGGCGCCCGCAGCCCGATTCAGATCACATTGACCACCGCCGGGGTGATCGCGGTGGTCTGGGTGTTCTTCGTTCTCATCTTCAACAACGAGCTGCCGCCGCCTTCGCTCTTCGAATGACGGCCGGGAGACGCTCACCATGATCGACATCCTTCACGCGGCCGAGATCGTCTTCAGCGCCCAGTCGCTGCTGATGCTGTTCCTCGGCGTCTTTGCCGGCATCATCATCGGTGCCCTTCCCGGCCTTACGGTCAACATGGGCATCGCCCTCCTGCTGCCGCTCACCTTCTCCTTCGAGGGCATGGCCGGCATCCTGATGCTGCTGGGCGTTTATTGCGGCGCCATCTACGGCGGCTCCATCACGGCCATCCTGATCAACACGCCCGGCACTCCGGCCTCAGCGGCCACCGTGCTCGACGGCTATCCGATGGCGATGAAGGGCGAAGCCGGCCGGGCGCTCGGCCTGTCGACCGGCTCGTCGATGTTCGGCGGCCTGTTCTCGACCATCGCCCTGGTGCTCGTCGCGCCGCAACTCGCCAAGGTGGCGACCGGCCTGTCGGCGCCGGAATATTTCGCGCTCGGCGTCTTCGGCATCTCCATCATCACCTCGGTATCGTCGCATTCCATCATCAAGGGGCTGATGGGCGGCGCCATCGGTCTCGCCATCGCCTGCATCGGCCTCGATCCGATGACGGCCGGCATGCGCTTCACCTTCGGCAGCTACTACCTCATGGGCGGCATTTCCTTCGTGCCGGTGCTCGTCGGCCTCTTCGCCTTCTCCCAGGCCATGCTCGGCATGGAGGACAACTACGTCGAGAAGGGCCGTAGCGAAGACCGCAAGGTGAAGGTCAAGATCGACCGCGTCCTGCCCTCCTGGCTGGACTTCCGCCGTGTGCTGCCGACCTATGTCCGCTCCTCGGTGATCGGCACCATCATCGGCGCCATTCCCGGCACCGGCGGCGATATCGCCTCCTTCGTTTCCTATACCGAGGCCAAGCGCTGGTCGAAGCATCCGGAGGAGTTCGGGCATGGTTCGCCCGAGGGCGTCTCCGCTCCCGAGGCCGGCGCCAACGCGGTGTCCGGCGGCGCCATGGTGCCGCTGATGACGCTCGGCATTCCCGGCGACGGCGCCACCGCGATCATGATGGGCGCCTTCATGGTGCAGGGCCTGCAACTCGGACCGATGCTGTTCACCGAACATCCGGTCGAGGTCAACACCATCTTCATCGGCCTCTTCGCCGCCAACATCCTGATGGGCGCCCTGGGCTTCCTCGGCATCCGCCTGTTTACCAAGGTGATGATCGTCCCGCGCAAGGTGTTGGTGCCGATCATCCTCGTGCTCTGTGCCGTCGGCAGTTATTCGGTCAACCACACCATGATCGATGTCTTCGTCATGATGATCGCCGGCGTCTTCGGCTACGTGATGATGCGGCTCGACTTCTCCATGTCGCCGATTGTCATCGGCATCATCCTGGGGCCGATGGTGGAGACCAACCTCCGGCGGGCGCTGATCATGTCGGATGGCGATTTTTCGGTCTTCCTCACCCGGCCGATTTGCGCCACATTCCTGGTAATCGCCGCCGTGACGCTCCTCCTGCCGGTCGTCGGCCCGAAGATTGGCGCTTGGCGGCGCATCCGCAGGGCCGCATCGGCGGATGACCCCACGAACAGCACGGTCGAGTGAGGGGCGATAGGCGCGGGCGGCACCTTGGCCCGCGTGGCGCCGTTGCCGGCGCCCGTCGATGGCGGGCCGGTCTGACATGGAGAGTACTTTGGACGAAGAGGCGGCGCACGATCTGCCGCGGCCGCGGACGATAGAGGAGATTGCCGCCGAGACCGGCGTCTCCGTGACGACGGTTCGTCTCGTCATAAATGGGCAGGCCGAGCGCTATCGCATCAGCGCCCGGACGCGCCAGGCGATCGAGGCCTACATCGCCAGGCATGGCTACGTTATCGATCACGCCGGCCGCAGCCTCAAGCTTCGGCGCAGCGATGCCGTCGGCTGCATCGTGCCCGATCTGGCAAACGCCCACTTCGCCCGGCTGATCGCCGAACTCGAAGAGCAATGCCGCAGCCGCGGGCTCGTCCTGCTCACGGCGTCGACCCATGAAAAGCCGGAGCGGGAGCGGCAGACGGTCAGCGGGCTTCTGGCGCGCGGGGTGGACGGCATCATCATCGCGCCGTGCGAGCAGCCGGAACCATCACGCTTCGTTCGCCGGGGCCATCGCCGGGTGGCGACCGTGGTGATCGACCGCGCCTTTCCCGAAACCGTCTTCCCGACGGTGGTCGGCGACAACGAGGCGGGCGCCCGCCGTCTGACCGAGCAGATCATGGCCGAAAGCGGGGGCGACGTTTTTTTCCTTGGCGCCCGGCCGGACATGCCCAGCATCGCCGCCCGCATTCGCGGTTTCGTGGAGGCTTTCGGTTCATCGGACGTCGGAGAGCGCATCCTCACCGAGCCGGAAGGCGATACCGCCTCGGCCGGGCGCCGGCTGATGGACGATTTGCTGGCTGCCCTCGACGGGCCGCCGAAAAGCTTCATCTCGTCGTCGCTCCTGATGCTCGAGGGAGCGCTTCAGGCCTTGCTCGACCGCTTCGGCAGTATCCCGAAGGAAATCATTCTCGGCACGTTCGACCACCATCCGCTGATGGAGCTCAGCGCCAACCGCGTGTTGTCCGTGCGTCAGGACACGGTGAAGATCGCCAGCGTGGCCTTCAACTGCCTGGTCGATCAGATGGAGGGGCGCGGCGAAATGTCTTCTCCGCTTCAAATTGTCCCCGGCGCCCTCTATGCCGACCGCCAGCGCCTTTGAGAGCGGCCGCGAATTGCGTATTTCGACCATGTCCCCAAGCCGGTCCGGCCGGCGGATGGCGGGCTCGCGGGTTTTCTCTCGACACTATGGCGGGGCTGCAATAATGAGGTCTCCCAAACGGGAGGCTAGAACCAATCATGTCCGTCGCCATCGTCATTCCGGCCCGCTACGGCTCCCAGCGCCTCCAGGGCAAGCCGATGCTGAAGATCGCCGGTATCAGCCTGCTGGAGCGCGTCTGGCGGATCGCTCATGCAACGAAGGGCGCCTCGCGCGTGGTTGTAGCCACCGAGGATGAGCGGGTGGCGACCTATGCCCGCAGCTTCGGCGCGGAAGCGGTCATGACCTCCGAAAGCTGCCGAAATGGTACGGAACGTGTGGCCGAGGCCATCGAGATTGCCGGCATCACCGAGGAAGGGGTGATCAACTTCCAGGGTGACGCCGTGCTGACGCCGCCCTGGATCCTCGAGCAGATGATCGCCGAATTCTCCTCTCCGGCGGCGTTCGACATCGTCACGCCGGCGGTGCGGCTCACCGACGACATGCTCGCCGAGTTCCGCGCCCACAAGGAGAAGGCTCCCTCGAGCGGAACCACCGTGACGTTCGACCTCCATCACAACGCCCTCTATTTTTCTAAGCAGGTCATTCCCTTCATCCGCAAGCCGGGTTTCGCCAGCGTTTTCCGCCACGTCGGGCTTTACGGCTACACCCGCTCCGGCCTGAAGCGCTACATCACGCTGCCGCCATCGCCGCTCGAGAGCACCGAAGGCCTCGAGCAGTTGCGCGCGCTCGAGAACGGCATGACGGTTCGCGTCGTCGTGGTCGACTACCAGGGGCGGACGCATGCCTCGGTCGATACGCCGGAAGATATCGCCATGGTCGAGCAACTGATCGCCCGCGAGGGCGAACTGGTTTCCGCCTGACAGCGAGGAGCGCAAATGCAACTGATCCTGGTTCGCCACGGCAACACCTTCGGTCCCGGCGACAAGGTCGTCTGGGTCGGCGCGCGCACCGATCTCGCTCTGGTGGAGAAAGGCCGCGAGCAAGCCTCGGTGGTAGCCGCCGGTCTCGCGGCGGCCGGGCTGCGGCCGTCCCGCATTTACGCCGGTCCGCTCCGGCGGACGCGGCAGACGGCCGAGATCATCGCGGCGGCACATGGACTGGTAGCCGGTTCGATCGTGCTCAGCGAAGATCTGCGCGAAATCGACTACGGCAGTTGGGAGGCCCGCTCCAACGACGAGATCCGCGCGGAGGTCGGCGACAAAACCATCGACGACTGGCAGAAACGCTCGATCTGGCCCGAGAGCTGCGGCTGGCAGCCGGACGAGACCGACGTGATTGCCGGCTGGCAGCGCCTCATCGCCCGCATCCGGGCGGAGAACGCGGACGATGCAGTGGTGCTGGTGGTGTCGTCGAACGGCATTTTCCGGCTGGTTGCCAAGAGCCTCGGTCTGGCTCCGGCGGACGCCAAGATGAATACCGGCGCCGTCGCCCATCTCGTCGCCGACGATGGCGGCGTCTCGATCAAGGCCTGGAACCTCGATCCGGCGTCGCTTTCCCTGTGATTCATGTGCCTGGGCGATATCCGACCCGTGGTCGGACCAAGAGGCCGGTGACGAAGATGCCGGCGAACGGCCTGGCCATCCGCCGCGCACCTGCGGACCGGAGACCCCGCGCCGTTCCGTCCGCGGGACAGTCCGGCAGGCCCGCATCGCTTCCGGTTCGAATTGGCGCGCAAGTGTATTCTGTTTTGTCTCAGAGCAGGTTCTTCGGCGTCCGGCCGGCAAGGACATCGAGCACCGCCGTCGCGGTGATCGCGCCGATACCTGTGTAGGTCTCGAATGTCTCGGCAGCGGTATGCGGTGTGGTGACGACACGATCGAGACGGAACAGCGGGTTGTCCACCGAGCTCGGTTCGCGTTCGTAGACGTCGATAGCCGCTCCGGCGAGTTTGCCGGAGGTCAGCGCCCCGGCGAGAGCATCCTCATCGACGAGCGCCCCACGCGCGGTATTGACGAAATAGGCACCGTCCTTCATCCGGCCGAAGGCGTCGGCGTTCATGAAGCGTCGCGTCTCCGGCAGGCTCGGCAGCAGCATGCACAGGATGTCGGAGCGGGCGATCACCTCGTCGGCGCCGACCATCGCCACGCCGAGTTTGGCCGCGGCTTCGAGGTTGGGGTACTTGTCGTAGGCGATGACCGTCACGTCGAAGCCGGACAGCTTGCGAGCGACCTTCTGGGCGATGTTGCCGAAACCGAGCAGACCGACGGTGCGCCCGACGACTTCACGACCGACGAAGCGGTCCCAGGCACCCTGACGGGTCGTCGCATGCAACTGCGGGACGGCCCGCATGGCGCCAACGATCAGTCCGATGGTCAGTTCCGCCACGGCGTTGGCGTTGCCGCCGGCGGCGTTCGTGACCTTGATGCCGCGCCGGCGCGCCGCTTCGACATCGATGTTGTCGACGCCGACGCCGAAGCGCGAGATCACTTTCAGTTGCGGCGCGATGGCGAACACCTCGTCGTTCCAGGCATCGACGCCGGCGATGACGCCGTCAATGTCGCCGATACGCGCCTTGAGCTCGTCAAAGGTCATTGGCCGGCCGAAGGTATTCTCGATGATTTCGCAGCCATTCTCTTCGAGCAGTTTTTTCGCTTCGGCGCAAAGCTGAGAGTAGTTGGTTGCCGTCACAAGGATTTTCTTTGTCATTTCGTCGGAGTCCGGATTTCAAAGGTTGGTTGGCATAGCGCCTTCGCTCTGGAGGCCGATCATGCGGCGATACTCGTCGCCGAGCTTCATTGCCTGCCGCATGTTCGAGCGAAAATGGTCGCGGAAGTAGCCGCCGGTCTCGCGAGCCCGGCAATTGGTTGTCGCGAAGTTGCCGATGGCGACCTGATAGTCCTTGGCGCAGACCGGATAGTCGAGCGACTCGACCAGTGCGGCGGTCGACAGGTACAAAGACAGTTTCTCCGCCTTTTCCGGCTCCGATTGCCAATTGTCGCAAAGCCAGACGTAGAGGTCGGGATGGAAGTTGGCCATGACGCCGCTGTAGCCGGCAGCGCCGGCCCTGAGCGAGTCGAGCAGCGTCTGCGCGTTGGCGTTGGCGATGTTGAGGCGCGATCCCTTGGCGATCTCGGCGCGGCGACGGATGCGCTCGATGTTGCAGCAGGTGTCCTTGACGAAGGTGAAGCGACCGCTTTCGGCGCACCAGCGCACGGTCTCGTCGGATAGCAGCCGCTTGTAGGGATAGGGGCACTCGTAGATGCCCAGGCCGACTGACCGAGGCAACGCATCGCTAAGGATGGCGAGGCGCTCCTGCATGACCGGGTCTGCTTCCGATGGCGAAGCAAAGCGATTGGAAATGAAGATGACGCTGTCGACGCCGGTCTCGGCCACGGCCGCAAGCTGGTCGATCTGTTGACTCATGGCGGCGGCAGTGTGCCCGGAAGCGACAACGGGAACCCGGCCGTCGGCGCGATCGACAACGAAGCGGACGAGCTTCAGCGTCTCGGCGTCCGAGAGAAAGAACATCTCGCTCGACTGGCAGGCGGCGAACAGGCCGCTGACCCCCGACTTGATGTACCAGTCGATCAGCTTTCCCAGCGACGACCAGTCGATTTCGTTCCTGTCGTCGAATGGCGTCAGCATCACCGGCCAGACACCGTGATACTTGTCTCTCGCAGTCATTTTCATCACCTGTCGATTGGATGACGGCGGAGCCGGGAGCGGCTCCGCCGCGAAAGGCAGCGGTCAGTTCGCCGCCTTGACGTCGGCGAGCAACGCGTCGACGATTTCGTCGCCGGCCTGCTCACGGATCAGCTTCTCGACGTCGGTGGTCTTGGCCTGGAAGGCGGCAAGCTGTTCGGGCGTCAGATCGATGATGGTCAGGTGCTTGGCGAGTTCCTCGCGCTGCTTGGCTTCCAGGCTGGCCTGCAACTGCCATTGATAGGCGGTGGTCTCGCGGAGCACCTCGTCGACCGTCGCCTGCAGGTCGGCCGGCAGCGAGTCGAACCAGTCCTTGTTGATCAGGTTGATGTTGGCTAGGAAGATGTGGCGCGTGTTCACCACATACTTCTGCACCTCATAGAAGCGCTGCGACAGAATATGGCCATAGGGGTTCTCCTGGCCGTCGACCACGCCCTGCTGGAGCGCGCCGTAGATCTCCGGGAAGGCGACCGGCGTCGGAGCGGCTCCGAGTGCACGCCACAGGGCGATGTGGATCGGATTCTCCTGGACGCGGATGCGCAGGCTGTTCTTGGCGATGTCGTCCGGGCTGTGGACCTCGACATTGGTGGTGAGGTTGCGGAACCCGGCATTGAGGATGCCGCCGAAGTGGACGCCCTTCCTGTCGAGCGCCTCCTTCACCTTGCCGGCGAAGGCGCTGTCGTTGACCAGCTTCTCGAGCTTGGCCGGATCGGACGGCAGCGTATAAGGCATGTCGAAGACCGCCAGCTCGGGCACGAACTGGAAGGCGGCCGACGTCGACTGCGGTGAAAACTGGACGTCGCCGAGCATCATCGATTCCATGGCCTCGCGATCGCCGCCCATGGCGCTGCCCGGCAGATGCTGGACCTCGATGCGGCCACCCGACTTCGCCTCCAGATCGGTCTTGATCTTCTCGAAGGTCTGGTAGATCGATGCTGCGGATCGGACAGCGAATGCGCCAGGATCATGGTGTATTCGGCGGCCTGCACCGGCAGGACCGACAGTGCGAGGGCGGCAACGCCGAGCGCGAGCTTGCTAAGCGGTTTCATTGGTCTTCTCCCTAGTGGTTGGTTTTGGTCTTGCACTGCGTTCAGCCCAGCAGCGAGGGCAGCCAAAGCGTCAGCTTCGGAACGTAGGTGATCACGGCGAGGCCGATCAGCATCAGGACGAGCGGAATGGCCAGCCCCTTGCAGATTTCGACGACGCTGAGCTTGGTGATGCCGGAGGCGATGAACAGGTTGGTTCCGACCGGCGGCGTGACGAAGCCGATGGCCAGGTTGACGGTCATGATCAGGCCGAAGTGGATGGGGTCGACGCCGTAGGCGAGGGCGGTCGGCAGCAGGATCGGCGTCAGCACGATGATCGCCGACAGCGTCTCCATCAGCATGCCCACCACCAGCAGGAAGGCGTTGACCAGCAGCAGCAGAACGATCGGCTCGGAGACCAGGCTGCCGATGAAGTCGCCCATCATCACCGGCACCTTGAGCAGGGTCAGGGCGCGTCCGAAGGCCGAGCCGGTACCGGCGATGATCAGGATCGGCGCGATGGTCAGCGCCGTGCCCGACATGACGCGGACGATGTCGCGATAGGTCAGTTCCCCGAAGACGTGCACGGACACCAGGGCGCTGTAGGCAACCGCTATGGCCGCCGCTTCCGTCGGCGTGAACGCGCCGGTGTAGATGCCGCCGAGCACGATGACCGGCGCAAGAAGGGCCCAGAAGCTCTGGCGGAAAGCGGTCAGGACCGACACCTTGCCGGCCTCGGAGGTGATGCGGTCCTTGTGCTTGGTACCGTACCAGTAGGCGTAGCCCATCAGCAGGCCGCCGATGACCAGGGCCGGACCGACGCCGCCGATGAACAGGGCGCTGACCGAGACGCTGGCCGACATGCCGTAGATGATCATCGGAATCGACGGCGGCACGATGACGCCGAGCGTACCGGCGCAGGTGACGAGGACGGCCGCGAAACGCAGCTCGTAGCCGCTCTTGACCAGCAGGGGCACGGTCATCGAGCCGATGGCCGCCACCGTGGCCGGCGACGATCCGGAGATGGCGCCGAACAACATGCAGGCCGCCACCGTCGAGATGGCGAGGCCGCCGTTGAAGCGTCCCAGCAAGGCATCGGCAAAGCTGAACAGCCGCTTGGCAAGACCGCCCTGGGTCATCAGGTCGCCGGCCAGCATGAACAGCGGCACGGCCAGAAGCGGGAAGCTGTCGAGCGCCGTGACGATCGCCCGGACGACCTGGCCGCCGTTGGTCGGGGCGCCCAGCCAGCCGGGCACGAGCGCGGCGTAGCCGAGGCCGATGGCGACCGGAATGGTGAAGGCCAGCAGGATGAAGAAGGAGGCAAGGGCAGCGATCGGATACATCACAGGCTCCCCGAAGGTCCGGAGGTTTCGGGTGCGATGGGAGCGGAGCGCCAGGCGCCACTGGCCGCCAGCAGCCACAATGCCTGGATGGTCCTGAGCGCCATGAAGGTGAGACCGACCGGCACGGCCGCGTAGATCAGCCACATGGGAATGCCGAGACTCGGCGACATCTGCCCGATGGCGGCAAGACGGACGATGACCGGCACCGCATACCAGATCATCAACGTGCAGAAGACGAGGTTGCCGACATGCGCGATGGTGGCGAACAGGGCATAGGACCTGGGGCCGAATACGACGGGCAGAAAATCGACGCTGATATGGCGCGACTCGCGCACCGCAAGGCTGGTCCCCATCATCGACAGCCAGATCAGAAGGTAGCGGGATAGCTCTTCCGACCAGATGAAGGGCGACCGGAACACATACCGCATCACGACCTGGGCGATGAGGACCAGCGACATGACGAGGAGAGCGCCCGTGATCAGATATTTTTCAAAGTTCTTCTCCAGGCCGATAAGTAACCTCATATCCACCTCCCTTTTTTGTTCTTGGCTGGGGCGCGCCGGTTCTCCTGAGCGGCGCGCCGAGGAACTTCATCCGAGAGCGCCGATGCGCCGGCGGTAGAGGTCCGTCCCTGCAACGACCTTGTCGATCAGGGCGTCGAGCGCCCAGAAGCGTTCGCGGACGTCGAAGGCGATGGCCCGCGAAGCGATGGTCGAGAAATTGCCGATCCGCTGCTGATAGATCTTGGCGAGCACGGGATACCCCATCGGTTCCGCCATGGCGGCAAGGACGAGATAGATCGCCAGTTCGTCGGCCAGTTCGGGATGCCGCGTCCCCTTGGTCAGGAGCCACTTGTAGAGATCGGGATGGAAATTGGTGAAGACGCCGGTGAAGCCGTTGGCCCCGGCCTTCATGGCGTCCCAGGCGATGGCGGCATTGGCGTTGACGATGGCAAGCGGCGTTCCGGCCGTCAGCTTGACGCGGCGCGTCACGGTCGGCAGATCGCAGGAGACGTCCTTCAGGATGACGAAGCGGCCGCTGTCGGCGCAATATTTGAGCTCGTCATCGGAAAGAAGGCGGCGGTAGGGGGCCGGGCATTCGTAGAGACCGAGCGGCAGATCGCCGGGCAGGCTGGCGAGCAGCCAGTCGAGATGAGACCGGAAGGCCGCCGTACCGGCATTGGCGGTGTCGAGGCGGTTGGTGACCAGCACGACACCGTCGACGCCGGTGGCCGCGACGGCCTTGAGTTCGGCCAACTGGTCATCGCGGTTGTCGCTGACATGGCCGGATGCGACCACCGGAATCCGGCCGGCCAGCGTCTTGCGGACGAAAGTTGCAATCTCGACGCGCTCGCTCAGGTCGAGAAACTGCATTTCGCTCGATTGGCAGACGGCGAAAAGGGCATCCGACCCGTTGGCGATGTACCACTCGATCAGCCGCTCGAGACTGGCGTAGTCGACCTTGCCGCCATCGGCGAACGGCGTCAGCATGACCGGGATAATTCCTTCGAGGCGTTTCAACATCCTGTTTTCCTGTTCTCTTTTCAATTCCAGCGGCTCTCGCCGCTCGTCCCGTTCCGGCGGCTTTCAAGCCTTCCCTCAGGCGGCGGAGAGTGCGGCGTCGATCTCGTTCATGGTGGGCAGGCTGGCCTGGGCGCCTTTCCGCGTGCAGGCAATGCTGCTCGCCGTCACCGCGCGAACCAGGGCGGATCGAATGTCGAGCCGCCGGTCGAGGGCCGCCGCCAGCACGCCGACGAAACAGTCGCCGGCGGCCGTGGTGTCGACCACGGCGACGGATCTCGCCGGCAGCGTGAAGTCGCCGGCCGCCGTGGCAGCCTCGACGCCGGCGGCGCCGAGCGTCCGGACGACATCGCAACCGAGCACGCGGCGCAGGTCGGCGGCCGTCGCGCGCGCTCCGACGGCATCCGCCAGTACGTCCGCCTCGGTTTCGTTGACGACGAGCAGCCCGCATTCCTCCAGCGTCCGGCGCGAAGGCAGGATGGCCGGCGCCAGATTGAGGATGCTGCGGACACCGGCCGACCTGGCTCTCCTGACCAGCCGTTCGACCTGGCCGGCCGGGCATTCCATCTGCAGCAGAATGCTGGACGCGCTGCCCAGCAAGACGTCGTCGACCAGGTTGTCGCTTGCCAGGGCATTGGCGCCGGCCGCCACCACGATACGGTTATCGCCGCGTGCTGTGACCTCGATATATGCGCAACCGGTCGGGGCATCGACCGAGGCGACGCGCGATACGTCGACGCCAGCCCTGGCGAGGTCGGCAAGCAGCCCGGACGCCATGGCGTCGCGTCCGACTGCGCCCACCATGGCGACCTTGGCGCCGTCAAGCGCCGCGGCGGTCGCCTGATTGGCCCCCTTTCCGCCCGCCTCGATACGGAAGCTCCGTGCCGCGATGGTCTGTCCGGCCATGGGAGACGCTTCCACCTCGAAGACGAAGTCCGCGTTGAGGGAGCCGAAGGTCACGATCATTTCTGTTGCCGCATCCAGGTAATGCCAGCTAACACGTGGCAGCTAGCGGATTTCGCTATCTTGTCCGGTCTTCTGCCAATGCGTCGGACGGTGGCTTCCGGGCCATCCGGTTCCGTGGCGAATAGGCAAAAGAACGCCTGTCCGCGCCCACGACCTCGTGAGCCGGCTTTAATTTCCTCAAGTCACACGGGTTATCGTGTCGGCCCCAGCGGGCGTCGACGACCTGTTACCTCCAGCGGTCGGTCTACGTGCTCATCCCACGCGACAACGACCAAGTAAGCGCTTACATTACGGTCATCGCAGCGGCTGTCAAGCCTGATCATCGTTGCGCGAATACGTAGAGGCCGCCATGCTGATGTCGATCCCGCCGACCCGGTTGAAAGGCGATGTTTTCCTTCGTATCCAAACGGGGATCACTGGTGACGTTGGCGCGAACCGACTTTGAACCAGTCTGGACGGGATCGGATTGATTGGGGAAGCGCGTGACGGATAGCCCTTCGAAGAAGACACGACGGCTACGCGAGCCCAACGGAGGCGCCCGCAAGACGGTTCGACTTGAGGATGTTGCCGTGCTGGCCGGCGTGTCCACCGCCACGGTATCCCGGTCCATCAACGAGCCCGAGAAAGTCAACGCCGAGATGCGGAAGCGGGTGCTCGACGCGGCGGCGGAGCTGGGCTGGATCCCCAATGCCGCCGGCCGGGCGCTGGCCTCGAACCGGACCCACATCGTCGGCGCCATCATTCCGACCCTCGACGCGGAAATCTTCGCCCGGCAGGTGTCGGCCATGCAGTCGGTGTTCACCAGGCATGGCTATACGCTGTTTCTCGGCTGCTCGAACTATGACCCGATGGCCGGCTACCAGCAGGTCAGGGCCATGCTGACGCGCGGTGTCGAGGCACTGGCCATTGTCGGCGAGGATCACCCCGCCGAATTGTTCGATCTGCTCAAGCATCATCGCGTTCCCTATGTCGTGACCTACACCTACCGCCTCGACAGTCCGCACCTCTGCATTGGCGTCGATCATCGCAAAGCCTTTCGCACCATGACCCGCCGGCTTCTGGAGATGGGGCACCGCCGCTTCGCGGCTATCTTCCAGCCGACCGAAAGCAATCGCCGCGTCGTCGACCGTATTCACGGAGTGGCGGATGAGCTTGGAGACGCGGGGCTCCCGTTGCCGCCGGAGCGACTGACCATCGGCCCCGCCGATATGGATCGCGCCGCCCGGGATTTCGTCGAGCTGATGGCAGGGCGTCCTGACGAGCGCCCAACCGCGGTTGTCTGCGGCAATGATCTTCTGGCGATCGGAGCGCTCAACGGCGCACGGGATCTCGGCCTGGTCGCCGGTCGCGATTTCTCGATCACCGGCTTCGACGATCTGGCCCTTGCCTCGCGCATACCGCCGGGGCTGACGACGCAGTGGGTGGACAACTATCGGATCGGCGAACTCGCCGCCGGCAAGCTGATGAACATGATCGGCAAATCTGACGGGCCGTTCGAGTCTGCCGAGCTCGTTCCCGAGTTGCGCCTTCGTGGCAGCTCCGGACCTGCGCCGTCTCCCTGACCGGAAACGGCAACGGCCGCGTCCCCTTGCGAGAACGCGGCCGCCTTGTTCAGCTCATGCCAGATCGTCATCCTGCGTCCTTACGGGCGCGGGATGACGATCTAGTTCTTTGTTGTCGCATCGGATTTTCCGAAAACCGGAGTCCACTTTTCGGTCCGATGCTCTGGTCAGGGCTGCTTGCCGATATAGGCGAGGATGCCGCCGTCGACGTAGAGCACGTGGCCGTTGACGAAGTCCGACGCCGCCGAGGCGAGGAACACCGCCGGCCCCTTCAGGTCGTCGGTGGTGCCCCAGCGGCCGGCCGGCGTCTTCGCCCGGATGAAAGCATCGAACGGGTGGCCGGCCACGCGCAGCGGCGCGGTCTGCGGCGTCTCGATATAGCCGGGGCCGATGC
>NZ_NQVN01000043.1 GCF_002770725.1 Pleomorphomonas carboxyditropha
GACCGTCATGAGTGGATGTATGGCCAAGACTAGCCCCCTTGAGTTTCTGCAGCAGGTTCGGACGGAGGCCAGCAAGGTCACCTGGCCGACCCGGCGCGAGACGGCGATCACGACGACCATGGTGTTCATCATGGCCATCCTCGCGGCGATCTTCTTCCTCGTCGCCGACATGATCATGAACTGGGGTGTCGGGTTGCTGCTCGGCCTCAGCGGCTGACGAACGACCGCCGAGGGAGCAACGACATGGCAAAACGCTGGTACATCGTGCACGCCTACTCGAATTTCGAGAAGAAGGTGGCCGACTCCATCAAGGAGCAGGCGCAGCAGCGCGGCCTCGCCCATCTCTTCGAGCAGGTGCTGGTGCCGACCGAGAGCATCACCGAGGTGCGTCGCGGCCGCAAGGTGGCGGCCGAGCGCAAGTTCTTCCCGGGCTATGTCCTGGTGCGCATGGACATGACCGACGAGGCCTACCACCTCATCAAGAACACGCCGAAGGTAACGGGCTTCCTGGGCTCCGACAACAAGCCGGTCCCCATTCCCGACCGCGAGGCCGAGCGCATCATGAATCAGGTCGAGGTTGGCGTCGAGCGGCCCAAGCCGTCCGTCAGCTTCGAGATCGGCGAGCAGGTCAAGGTGTCCGACGGCCCGTTCGCCTCCTTCTCCGGCCTCGTGGAAGAGGTGGACGAGGAGCGCAGCCGCCTCAAGGTGGCGGTGTCGATCTTCGGCCGCGCCACGCCGGTCGAGCTGGAATACGGTCAGGTCGAAAAGGTCTGACGCGAGTTTGCGGCGCCGGCCTGCCGGTGCCGCGTTCGCCGTCCGGTTCGCCGTGCGGCACCCACCCCGTGGGAGAGGGGCCCCGGCCATCGCCGCCGGGACATGGCCCTCCGACCACGAACCTGAAGGCGGACCGGCATTGCCGGCTGCGCCGACGAGGAGACAAAAATGGCGAAGAAGATCACCGGCTACCTGAAGCTTCAGGTGGCGGCCGGCGCGGCGACCCCGTCGCCGCCGATCGGCCCCGCGCTGGGTCAGCGCGGCCTCAACATCATGGAATTCTGCAAGGCGTTCAACGCGCAGACGCAGGGTATGGAAAAGGGCATGCCGATCCCGGTGCTCTTCACCATCTATGCCGACCGCTCGTTCACCTTCAAGCTCCGCACGCCGCCGATCACCTACTTCCTGAAGAAGGCGGCCGGTCTCGACAAGGGCTCGAAGACGCCGGGCACCGGCACTGCCGGCTCCGTCACCAAGGCGCAGGTGCGCGAAATCGCCGAGAAGAAGCTCGTCGACATGAACGCCACCTCCATCGACGCCGCCATGCTCATGGTCGAGGGCTCCGCCCGCTCCATGGGCCTCAAGATCGCGGAGTGACCGACATGGCCAAGCTTCCCAAGCGCGTCGCCGCCAGCCGCGAAGGCATCGATCGCAAGAAGTTCTACCCGCTGACCGAGGCCCTCGGCCTGATCAAGGAGCGCGCCACGGCGAAGTTCGACGAGACCGTCGAAGTCGCCATCAATCTCGGCGTCGATCCCCGTCATGCCGACCAGATGGTCCGCGGCGTCGTCCAGTTGCCGCACGGCACCGGCAAGACCGTCCGCGTCGCCGTGTTCGCCCGTGGCCTCAAGGCCGACGAGGCGACCGCCGCCGGAGCCGACATCGTCGGCGCCGAGGAACTGGTCGAGACCATCCAGAAGGGCGAGATCGCCTTCGACCGCTGCATCGCCACGCCGGACATGATGCCGCTGGTCGGCCGCCTCGGCAAGGTGCTCGGCCCGCGCGGCCTGATGCCGAACCCCAAGGTCGGCACCGTGACGCAGGACGTCGCCGCCGCCGTCAAGGCGTCGAAGGGTGGCGCCGTCGAGTTCCGCGTCGAGAAGGCGGGTATCGTCCACGCCGGCGTCGGCAAGGCGTCGTTCACCGCCGAGGCGCTGCTCGACAACGTGCGCGCCCTGGTCGATGCCGTCCAGAAGGCCAAGCCGACCGGTGCCAAGGGCACCTATCTGCAGCGCGTTTCGGTGTCCTCGACCATGGGTCCCGGCGTCAAGGTCGAGGTCGGCTCCCTGGGCGCCACCGCGTCCTGACGATGAATTCCGGCCCGCTCGCGGGCCGGCTGCTCCCAATTGGGAGCGATGAGTTTCCCGTCGGCTCCGGCCGGCGGGATCGGCGGCTTCCGGAAGGGCTCGTCCCCGAGGGAGGCTTCCGACCCTGTCCGAGATTGCGGGTGTCCGGCATCTGCCGCGACCTAAGCCATACGGACCGATCCCAGCCTCTGGGTGACGTCGGGGCCTGCATGAGACGGGAGTGAGATCCGTATGCATCCGAAGGACGGTCCGCCGTTCTTCCCATGACGAGTACCGGTTCGAACTCTTCCCTCCAGCCGCGCCGGTTTTCCGGGACGGGTTGGCGGACAGGCCGCGAACGTCGCGCCAAGGCCTATGGGCCAAGGCGTGGCAACAGCAACCTGACGATGGGGCGCAAGCCTTGTCGTTCATCTGGAGACAGGCCGTGGATAGAGCGGAAAAGCGGGAACTGATCGACGCACTCAACGCCTCGTTCAAGGGCGCGGGCGTCATCGTCGTGTCCCACTACCAAGGCCTTACCGTCGCTGACCTGCAGGCGTATCGCGCCCGCATGAGGGATGCCGGCGGCAAGGTCAAGGTCGCCAAGAACCGCCTCGCCAAGCTTGCTCTTCAAGGCACCGACGCCGAGCACATTGCCGACCTGTTCACGGGTCCGACCATCATCGCCTATTCGGCGGATCCGGTCGCGGCGTCCAAGGTCACCGTCGAGTACGCCAAGACCAACGACAAGCTCGTTGTCCTGGGCGGCGCTCTCGGCAAGACCAACCTCGATGCCAACGGCGTCAAGGCTCTCGCGAGCCTGCCGTCGCTGGACGAACTGCGCGCCAAGCTGCTGGGTATGATCAATACCCCGGCGACCCGCATCGCAGGCGTCCTGCAGGCGCCCGCGGGCCAGTTGGCCCGCGTGTTCGGGGCTTATGCCAAGAAGGACGAAGCGGCGTGAGGCCGTTCGACCTGAAACAAAAATCTGGTTCGAACCGTTACTGAAGGAAGAAGTGAAATGGCTGATCTTGCCAAGCTGGTTGATGAACTGTCGGCCCTGACCGTCCTGGAAGCCGCCGAGCTGTCCAAGCTCCTCGAAGAGAAGTGGGGCGTCTCGGCCGCCGCTCCGGTCGCCGTCGCCGCCCCCGGCGCCGCCGGTGGTGCCGCTCCGGCCGCCGCCGAGGAAGAGAAGACCGAGTTCGACGTCATCCTCGTCGATGCCGGCGACAAGAAGATCAACGTGATCAAGGAAGTCCGCGCCATCACCGGCCTCGGCCTCAAGGAAGCCAAGGACCTGGTCGAAGGCGCTCCGAAGCCGGTCAAGGAAGCCGTTGCCAAGGACGAGGCCGCCAAGATCAAGAAGCAGCTCGAAGAAGCTGGCGCCAAGGTCGACGTCAAGTAATCGACCTTGCAATTCTGACGGTGGGCGGCTCGACAAAATCGGGCCGCCCAACGGTTGTTTTTGAGATGGCCTTTTTTTGGCCCGAATCGGATCGAATTGGCTAAAGACTTGGCCTGTCGGTCGACGGTCGGTTTGTCCCGAGCCCTTCGGCGACGTCTAGAACGTTGCGTTTCAAAGGGTTCCGGTCTGCCGATCACGGTGTACGAGGGAAGCAATGGCGCAAACGTTCAACGGCCGCAGGCGTGTCCGCAAGTTCTTCGGAGACATCCGGGAAGTTGCCGAGATGCCGAACCTGATCGAGGTCCAGAAGGCGTCCTACGACCAGTTCCTCATGGTGGAGGAGCCCAAGGGCGGACGTCCGGAGGAGGGCCTCCAGGCCGTTTTCAAGTCTGTTTTCCCGATTTCCGACTTCGCCGGCACGGCGTTCCTCGAATTCGTCCGCTACGAGTTCGAGGCGCCGAAGTATGACGTCGACGAGTGCCGTCAGCGCGGCATGACCTTCGCCGCGCCGCTCAAGGTGACGCTGCGCCTCATCGTGTTCGATGTCGACGAGGATACCGGCGCCAAGTCGGTGAAGGACATCAAGGAGCAGGACGTCTACATGGGCGACATGCCGCTCATGACCGACAACGGCACCTTCATCGTCAACGGCACCGAGCGCGTCATCGTCTCGCAGATGCACCGTTCGCCGGGCGTGTTCTTCGACCACGACAAGGGCAAGAGCCACTCGTCGGGCAAGCTGCTGTTCGCCGCCCGCATCATCCCCTACCGCGGTTCCTGGCTCGACATCGAGTTCGACGCCAAGGACATCGTCTACGCGCGCATCGACCGCCGCCGCAAGATTCCGGTGACGAGCCTGATGTTCGCCCTCGGCCTCGACGGCGAGGAAATCCTCGACACCTTCTACAACAAGATCATCTACGAGCGCGCCAAGGACGGCTGGCGCATGCCCTACGACGCCAACCGCATGAAGGGCATGAAGGCGGTCGCCGACCTCATCGACGCCGACACCGGCGAAGTGGTGGTCGGGGCCGGCCGCAAGCTGACCGCCCGCGCCGCCCGCCAGCTCGCCGAGAAGGGCCTCAAGGCCCTGAAGGTGACCGACGAGGAGCTCGAGGGCCTCTACATCGCCGAAGACGTCGTCAACATGCAGACGGGCGAGATCTACGCCGAGGCCGGCGACGAGATCACCCCGAAGATGCTGGCGCTGCTCGCCGATCTCGGCATCGACGAGCTGCCGCTGCTCGACATCGACCACGTCAACACCGGCGCCTACATCCGCAACACGCTGGCCGTCGACAAGAACGAGTCGCGCGAGGGCGCGCTGTTCGACATCTACCGCGTCATGCGTCCGGGCGAGCCGCCGACCATCGACACCGCCGAGGCGATGTTCAAGTCGCTGTTCTTCGACGCCGAGCGCTACGACCTCAGCGCCGTCGGCCGCGTCAAGATGAACATGCGCCTCGACCTCCAGTGCCCGGATACCGTCCGTATCCTGCGCAAGGAGGATATCCTCGCCGTCATCAAGACGCTCGTCGAGCTGCGCGACGGCAAGGGCGAGATCGACGACATCGACAACCTCGGCAACCGCCGCGTCCGCTCGGTCGGCGAGCTGATGGAGAACCAGTATCGCGTCGGCCTCCTGCGCATGGAGCGCGCCATCAAGGAGCGCATGAGCTCGGTCGACATCGACACGGTGATGCCGCAGGACCTGATCAACGCCAAGCCGGCGGCCGCCGCCGTGCGCGAGTTCTTCGGCTCGTCGCAGCTCAGCCAGTTCATGGACCAGACCAACCCGCTGTCCGAGATCACCCACAAGCGCCGCCTGTCGGCCCTTGGCCCGGGCGGTCTGACCCGCGAGCGCGCCGGCTTCGAGGTCCGCGACGTGCATACGACGCACTACGGCCGCATCTGCCCGATCGAGACGCCGGAAGGCCCGAACATCGGCCTGATCAACTCGCTCGCCACCTTCGCCCGCGTCAACAAGTACGGCTTCATCGAGAGCCCCTACCGTATCGTCGAGGACGATCGGGTGACCGACAAGGTCGTCTATCTCTCGGCGATGGAGGAGAGCAAGTACACGGTCGCCCAGGCCAATGCCGAGCTGGATACCGAAGGCCGTTTCGTCAACGACCTGGTCATCTCCCGCCATGCCGGCGAGACGGCTGCGGTCGCCAAGGAACGCGTCGACCTGATGGACGTGTCGCCCAAGCAGGTGGTGTCCGTCGCCGCGGCGCTGATCCCGTTCCTCGAGAACGACGACGCCAACCGCGCGCTGATGGGCTCGAACATGCAGCGTCAGGCCGTGCCGCTGGTGCGCGCCGAAGCGCCGTTCGTCGGCACCGGCATGGAGCCGGTGGTGGCGCGCGACTCCGGCGCCGCCATCGCCGCCAAGCGCGGCGGCGTCATCGACCAGGTGGACGCCACCCGTATCGTCATCCGCGCCACCGAGGACCTCGACCCGTCGAAGTCCGGCGTCGACATCTACCGCCTGATGAAGTTCCAGCGCTCCAACCAGTCGACCTGCATCAACCAGCGTCCGCTGGTGCGCGTCGGCGACGTGGTGGCCAAGGGCGACATCATCGCCGACGGTCCGTCGACCGACCTCGGCGACCTGGCGCTCGGCCGCAACGTGCTGGTCGCCTTCATGCCGTGGAACGGCTACAACTACGAGGACTCGATCCTTCTCTCCGAGAAGATCGTCGCCGAGGACGTGTTCACCTCGATCCACATCGAGGAGTTCGAGGTGATGGCCCGCGACACCAAGCTGGGTCCCGAGGAAATCACCCGCGACATCCCGAACGTGTCGGAAGAGGCGCTGAAGAACCTCGACGAGGCCGGCATCGTCTACATCGGCGCCGAGGTGCAGGCCGGCGACATCCTGGTCGGCAAGATCACGCCGAAGGGCGAAAGCCCGATGACGCCGGAAGAGAAGCTGCTGCGCGCCATCTTCGGCGAGAAGGCGTCGGACGTGCGCGACACCTCGCTGCGCGTGCCGCCGGGCGTCACCGGCACCATCGTCGAAGTGCGCGTGTTCAACCGCCACGGCGTCGAGAAGGACGAGCGCGCCATGGCGATCGAGCGCGAGGAGATCGAGCGCCTCGCCAAGGACCGCGACGACGAGCAGGCCATCCTCGACCGTAACGTCTACGGCCGCCTGATGGACATGCTGATCGGCAAGACCGGCGTCGGCGGCCCCAAGGGCTTCAAGAAGGACACCCTTCTCGACCAGGAGAAGCTCGAGGAGTTCCCGCGCTCCCAGTGGTGGCAGTTCGCCCTCGAAAGCGAGCAGGCCATGGGCGAGATCGAGGCCCTCAGGAAGCAGTATGACGAGAGCCGCAAGCGGCTCGAGCAGCGCTTCATCGACAAGGTGGAGAAGCTGCAGCGCGGCGACGAGCTGCCGCCGGGCGTCATGAAGATGGTCAAGATCTTCGTCGCCGTGAAGCGCAAGATCCAGCCGGGCGACAAGATGGCCGGCCGTCACGGCAACAAGGGCGTCGTGTCGCGCATCGTGCCGGTGGAAGACATGCCGTTCCTCGAGGACGGCACCCATGTCGACATCGTGCTCAACCCGCTCGGCGTGCCGTCGCGCATGAACGTCGGCCAGATCCTCGAGACCCATCTCGGCTGGGCCTGCGCCGGCATGGGCCGCAAGATCGGCGAGATGCTGGAAGCCTACCGGCACAGCCAGGAGATCGAGCCGCTGCGCGAGCTGGTGGTCGACACCTTCAAGGGGTCGCCCAAGACCGAGGACATCGGCGCCTACAGCGACGACGAGGTGGTGCTTCTCGCCAATCAGGTGAAGAAGGGCATCTCGATCGCCACGCCGGTGTTCGATGGCGCCCGCGAGCCGGACATCAACGCGCTGCTCGCCAAGGCGGGGGTGAACACCTCCGGCCAGTCGGTGCTCTACGATGGCCGTACCGGCGAGCCGTTCGACCGCAAGGTCACCGTGGGCTACATCTACATGCTGAAGCTCCACCACCTCGTGGACGACAAGATCCACGCCCGTTCGATCGGCCCCTACAGCCTCGTCACCCAGCAGCCGCTGGGCGGCAAGGCGCAGTTCGGCGGCCAGCGCTTCGGCGAAATGGAGGTGTGGGCGCTCGAAGCCTACGGCGCGGCCTACACGCTGCAGGAGATGCTGACGGTGAAGTCGGACGACGTGGCCGGCCGCACCAAGGTCTACGAGGCGATCGTCCGCGGCGACGAGGCCTTCGAGTCCGGCATCCCCGAGAGCTTCAACGTTCTGGTCAAGGAGATGCGTTCGCTCGGCCTCAACGTCGAGCTCATCAACTCCAAGGAACACGCCGTTCTCGGCGACGAGCGGCCCCAGGACGCGGCGGAGTGATCCGGCGCGCCTAACGACGGAAATGCCTTGAGCTGTCGGCGCGCAAGCGCCGGCAGTTCGGCGCGTCCGGAAACTGGCGTCAGGCGGCGCCTTCGGAATTTTTCATGCGGCCCCCGCCGGCGAGGCGGACAGACGGCGGTCGGGCGGCATCACAGGAGAACGAGCCGATGAACCAAGAGGTCATGAACCTTTTCAACGCACAGGCTCCCGTGCAGGTCTTCGACCAGATCAAGATCTCCCTCGCTTCCCCCGAGAAGATCCTGTCCTGGTCCTATGGCGAGATCAAGAAGCCCGAGACCATCAACTACCGTACCTTCAAGCCCGAGCGCGACGGCCTGTTCTGCGCCCGCATCTTCGGGCCGATCAAGGACTACGAGTGCTTGTGCGGCAAGTACAAGCGCATGAAGTACAAGGGCGTCATCTGCGAGAAGTGCGGCGTCGAGGTGACGCTGTCGCGCGTGCGCCGCGAGCGCATGGGCCACATCGAGCTCGCCGCGCCCGTCGCCCACATCTGGTTCCTGAAGTCGCTGCCGAGCCGGATCGGTCTGCTGCTCGACATGCCGCTCAAGGACCTCGAGCGCATCCTCTACTTCGAAAACTACGTCGTCACCGAGCCGGGCCTCACCCCTCTCAAGCAGCATCAGCTCCTCACCGAAGAGGACTACATGCGCGCCCAGGAGGAGTATGGCGAGGATACCTTCACCGCGCTGATCGGCGCCGAGGCGATCCGCGAGCTGCTGCAGTCGCTCGACCTCGCCAAGCTGGCCGAGAAGCTGCGCCAGGAGATCGCCGAGTCGACCTCCGAGCTGAAGCCCAAGAAGCTCGCCAAGCGCGTCAACATCATCGAGGCCTTCATCCAGTCGGGCAACAAGCCCGAGTGGATGGTGATGAGCGTCATCCCGGTCATCCCGCCGGACCTGCGTCCGCTGGTGCCGCTGGACGGCGGCCGCTTCGCGACCTCCGACCTCAACGACCTCTACCGCCGCGTCATCAACCGCAACAACCGCCTGAAGCGCCTCATCGAGCTGCGCGCGCCGGACATCATCATCCGCAACGAAAAGCGCATGCTGCAGGAGTCCGTCGACGCGCTGTTCGACAACGGCCGCCGCGGCCGCGTCATCACCGGCGCCAACAAGCGGCCGCTGAAGTCGCTCAGCGACATGCTGAAGGGCAAGCAGGGCCGCTTCCGCCAGAACCTGCTCGGCAAGCGCGTCGACTATTCCGGCCGTTCGGTCATCGTGGTCGGCCCCGAGATGAAGCTGCACCAGTGCGGCCTGCCGAAGAAGATGGCGCTGGAGCTGTTCAAGCCGTTCATCTACTCGCGCCTCGACGCCAAGGGCTTCTCCTCGACGGTGAAGCAGGCCAAGAAGCTGGTGGAGAAGGAGCGTCCGGAAGTCTGGGATATCCTCGACGAGGTGATCCGCGAGCATCCGGTGATGCTGAACCGCGCCCCGACGCTGCACCGCCTGGGCATCCAGGCCTTCGAGCCGATCCTGATCGAGGGCAAGGCGATCCAGCTGCATCCGCTGGTCTGCTCGGCCTTCAACGCCGACTTCGACGGCGACCAGATGGCCGTGCACGTGCCGCTCAGCCTCGAGGCCCAGCTCGAGGCCCGCGTGCTGATGATGTCGACCAACAACATCCTGCACCCGGCCAACGGCGCGCCGATCATCGTTCCCTCGCAGGACATCGTGCTCGGCCTCTACTACCTGTCGATCATGAACGACGGCGAGCCGGGCGAGGGCATGGCCTTCGCCGACTTCGGCGAGCTGCAGCATGCGCTCGACACCGGCGCCGTGACGCTGCACTCCAAGGTGCGCGGCCGCTTCAAGACGGTCGACAAGGACGGCAACCCGGTCTCCAGGATCTACGAGACCACGCCGGGCCGCATGATGATCGGCCAGTTGCTGCCCAAGCACCACAACGTGCCGTACGATCTCTGCAACGAGCTGATGACCAAGAAGAAGATCTCGGCGATGATCGACGCCGTCTACCGCCATTGCGGCCAGAAGGAGTCGGTGATCTTCTGCGACAAGATCATGGCCCTCGGCTTCAAGGAGGCCTGCAACGCCGGCATCTCCTTCGGCAAGGACGACATGGTCATCCCGGAGACCAAGGCCAACCTCGTCGGCGAGACGCTGGCGCTGGTCAACGACTACGAGCAGCAGTACTCCGACGGCCTGATCACCCAGGGCGAGAAGTACAACAAGGTGGTCGACGCCTGGGCCAAGTGCACCGACAAGGTCGCCGAGGAGATGATGAAGCGCATCTCCTCCGTGCAGAAGGACGACGCCGGCCGCACCAAGCCGATGAACTCCATCTACATGATGAGCCACTCGGGCGCCCGCGGTTCGCCGGCCCAGATGAAGCAGCTCGCCGGCATGCGCGGCCTGATGGCCAAGCCGTCGGGCGAGATCATCGAGACGCCGATCATCTCGAACTTCAAGGAAGGCCTGTCCGTGATGGAGTACTTCAACTCCACGCACGGCGCCCGCAAGGGCCTGGCCGACACGGCGCTCAAGACCGCCAACTCGGGCTACCTCACCCGTCGTCTCGTCGACGTGGCGCAGGACTGCATCATCACCGAGACCGATTGCGGCGCCGAGGACCAGGGCCTCAGGATGCAGGCGATCGTCGACGCCGGCCAGGTGGTGGCGACGCTCGGCGCCCGTATCCTCGGCCGCACGGCGGCGGAGGACGTCACCGTGCCGGCCACCGGCGAGGTGCTGGTGGAGAAGGGCAAGCTGATCGAGGAGCGCGACGTCGAGCGTATCGAGAAGTCCGGCATCCAGTCGGTGAAGATCCGCTCGGTGCTGACCTGCGGCACCAAGATCGGCGTCTGCGCCAAGTGCTACGGTCGCGACCTGGCGCGCGGCACGCCCGTCAACATGGGCGAGGCCGTCGGCGTCATCGCCGCCCAGTCGATCGGCGAGCCGGGCACCCAGCTCACCATGCGCACCTTCCACATCGGTGGCACGGCGCAGGTGGTGGATAGCTCGTTCATCGAATCGACCATCGAAGGCACGGTCAAGATCCGCAATCGCAACGTCGTGCGCGACAGCGAGGGCAAGCTCATCGCCATGGGCCGCAACCTCGCCGTGGTGCTGGTCGACGAGGCCGGCAACGAGCGCTCGACCCATCGCGTGGTCTACGGCTCGCGCCTGCACGTCGACGACGGCGACAAGATCAAGCGCGGCCAGCGTCTTGCCGAGTGGGACCCCTACACCCGCCCGGTGCTGACCGACGTCGACGGCGTCGTCGGCTACGAGGATCTGGTCGAAGGCGCCTCGGTATCGGAGACCACCGACGAGGCGACCGGCATCACCAAGCGCGTCGTCATCGACTGGCGCGGCTCGGCCCGTACGTCGGACCTCAAGCCGGCCATCATCGTCAAGGACGCCAACGGCAAGATCGGCAAGCCGCAGAAGGGCGGCGACGCCCGCTACCTGCTCAGCCCCGACGCCATCCTGTCGGTCGAGCCGGGTTCGAAGGTGCATGCCGGCGACGTGCTCGCCCGCATCCCGCTCGAAAGCGCCAAGACGCGCGACATCACCGGCGGTCTGCCGCGCGTCGCCGAGCTGTTCGAGGCCCGTCGTCCGAAGGATCACGCCATCATCGCCGAGATCGACGGCACCATCCGCTTCGGCCGCGACTACAAGAACAAGCGCCGCGTGCTGATCGAGCCGCACGACGCCAGCCTCGAGCCGCGCGAGTACCTGATCCCCAAGACCAAGAACTTCCACCTGCAGGAAGGCGACGTGGTCGAGAAGGGCGATTACATCGTCGACGGCAACCCGGCGCCGCACGACATCCTGGCCATCAAGGGCGTGGAGGCGCTGGCCGCCTACCTCGTCAACGAGATCCAGGAAGTCTACCGGTTGCAGGGCGTGGTGATCAACGACAAGCACATCGAGGTGATCGTTCGCCAGATGCTGCAGAAGGTCGAGGTCACCGAGGGCGGCGACACCGACCTGATGGGCGGCGACCAGGTGGACAAGCTCGAATTCGAGCAGATCAACGAGAGGGCGGTCTCCGACGGCAAGCGGCCGGCGGTTGCCCACCCGATCCTCCTGGGCATCACCAAGGCCAGCCTGCAGACCCGCTCCTTCATCTCGGCGGCGTCCTTCCAGGAGACCACCCGCGTCCTCACCGAGGCGGCGGTCAACGGCAAGGTCGACACCCTCGAAGGCCTCAAGGAGAACGTCATCGTCGGCCGCCTGATCCCGGCCGGTACCGGCTCGCTGATGAGCCGCATCCGCCAGGTGGCGATGCGCCGCGACGAGCTGATCCTCGAGGAGCGCCGCAAGGACGCCCTCGGCGAGGGCGTCGAGGTGCCTGCCGGCGAAGTGGACCGGATCGGCTCCGAGGTCTGAGCGGTCAGATCCGAAGTTGAAAGGGCGCGGCGTTCCGGAAGGGGCGCCGCGCCTTTTGTTTGCGGACCATCCGGATTCGCGGTTGGCAAAAGCGCGAAAGAGGGCAGGTCCGGGATCGATACGGCCCACGGCCTTGAACATGACCGTTTCTTCCCAACGCCGGTCAAGGTGATATACAGTCGCAAGTCGGTCGCCTTTGTTGACGCCGTGAGGGCCTTGGGATGAATGCCTATCCGATCGTGATCGAACCGCTTGCGCCGGAAGACGGCGGCGGCTTCGTTGCGATCGTGCCCGACCTTCCCGGCTGCATGTCGGATGGCGAGACGCCGGTGGAGGCCGTCGCCAACGTTCAGGATGCCATCGTCCAATGGATCGAGACCGCTCGGGATCTCGGCCATAAGGTGCCCGAGCCGTCCAGAAAGCTCGCCCTCGCGGGTTGACCAATCCCCGCATCGCCGTTGATGGTTCGTCGGCACGCTCGCCGCGGCGATCGGCTTGTTTTCCGGATTCGCGGGCAGCGGATTCGCAGATAACGGATTCGCGGACGACGGATTCGTTTGTACCGCTGCGTATTCGCGGAAAGCCTTGCACGGTGCCGGCTTGGGTCACCGATTGCGGGTACGGATTCGTATTTCCGGCCGTTAGGGCCGGCGATGGACGAGATGCGCATTGCATTTGTTGCGTCGGAAGGGCTATGAATTGCCGCTTCGTGCTCGCGCGGAGGGCAGGGCGGCCGGAAGGCCGGCATTTCCGGGTTTTTTGCGCGGCCGGCTTGACGGTTGGGGATAGTTTGAGTAGTGTCCGCGCCACTTGAAGAGTTGGTCTGTAACGCGTGATCGATCACTGGTCCTTAAGCCCTTGATCAAGCATCGTTAAACGCAGCTCGTTCCACTGGTGGTGAAAGCTGTTGTACGCACGAACGGTGCCGCGCAGGCATTGTTCCTCTGCTTTCCGCCGCGCCGGACGTGAGATTTCACGTTATCGGCGCGCTTCGTTTTGTGCGGGCGGGGTGCGGAGAGCTGCGAATTCGGTCAGGGAGCTGGCCTGTCGCCTCGGTTTGGGCGGCGGCCGGCTCTGAAGGAAGTGAAGTTCCGGTTTTAAGTTCCGGACGTTTGGATTGAAGGTGAAGGATGCCGACGATCAATCAGTTGATCCGTAACCCGCGCGTGGCGCCGGTTTACCGCGAGAAGGCCCGCCATCTCGAGGCTTGCCCTCAGAAGCGCGGCGTCTGCACGCGCGTCTACACGACGACCCCGAAGAAGCCGAACTCGGCCCTTCGCAAGGTCGCCAAGGTTCGTCTGACCAACGGCTACGAGGTCATCGGCTACATCCCCGGCGAAGGTCACAACCTTCAGGAGCACTCGGTCGTCATGATCCGCGGCGGCCGCGTCAAGGACCTTCCCGGCGTGCGCTATCACATCCTCCGCGGCGTGCTCGACACGCAGGGCGTCAAGAACCGCAAGCAGCGCCGCTCGAAGTACGGCGCCAAGCGTCCGAAGTGATCCCTGGCCGGATCTGTGCGTGAAGCCGGATCCGGTCGGTCTTATTTTGCTATACCCGGAGACGAAGTATGTCCCGTCGTCACAGTGCAGAGAAGCGCGAGATCAATCCCGATCCGAAGTTCGGTGATATCGTCGTTTCCAAGTTCATGAACTCGATCATGCAGGACGGCAAGAAGTCGGTTGCCGAGGCGATCGTCTATGGTGCCTTCGACAGCATCGAGACCCGCACCCGCCAGAGCCCGGTCCAGACCTTCCATCAGGCGCTTCACAACGTGATGCCGCAGATCGAGGTTCGGTCGCGCCGCGTCGGTGGTGCCACCTACCAGGTCCCGGTCGAAGTCCGCGCCGAGCGTCGTCAGGCCCTTGCCATCCGCTGGCTGATCACTGCCGCTCGCGGCCGCAACGAGAAGACGATGATCGATCGTCTGTCGGGCGAGCTGATGGATGCCGCCAACAACCGCGGTACCGCCGTCAAGAAGCGCGAGGACACGCACCGGATGGCCGAGGCCAACCGCGCCTTCTCGCATTATCGCTGGTAAGCCGGACAGGCGGAGACGATCATGGCTCGTACGCATAAGCTCGAGGACTACCGCAACTTCGGCATCATGGCCCACATCGACGCGGGCAAGACGACGACGACGGAACGCGTCCTCTACTACTCGGGCAAGTCCCACAAGATCGGCGAAGTGCACGACGGCGCTGCCACCATGGACTACATGGAGCAGGAGCAGGAGCGCGGCATCACCATCACGTCGGCTGCCACCACCACCTTCTGGAACGGCAAGCGCCTCAACATCATCGACACCCCAGGCCACGTCGACTTCACCATCGAGGTCGAGCGTTCGCTGCGCGTGCTCGACGGTGCCGTCTGCGTGCTGGACTCCAACCAGGGCGTCGAGCCGCAGACCGAGACGGTGTGGCGCCAGGGCGACAAGTACAACGTGCCGCGCATCGTCTTCTGCAACAAGATGGACAAGACCGGCGCCAACTTCGACCAGTGCCTCAGCGACATCAAGACGCGCCTCGGCGCCCGTCCGATCGCCCTGCAGCTGCCGATCGGCTCGGAAGCCAACTTCAAGGGCATCGTCGACCTCATCCGCATGAAGGCGGTCGTGTGGGAAGACGAGCAGCTCGGCGCCAAGTTCCACGACGAAGAGATCCCGGCCGACATGCTCGAGCGTGCCAAGGAAGCGCGCGCCGAGCTGATCGAGGCTGCCGTCGAATTGGACGACGACGCCATGGAGGCCTACCTCGAGGGCAACGAGCCCGACGAGGCGACCCTCAAGAAGCTGATCCGCAAGGCGGTTCTGGTGTCGGCCTGGTTCCCGGTGCTCGCCGGCTCGGCCTTCAAGAACAAGGGCGTGCAGACGCTGCTCGACGCCGTCGTCGATTACCTGCCGTCGCCGGTCGACGTGCCGCCGACCAAGGGCATCGATCCGAAGACGGAAGAGGAAGTCGTCCGTCATTCGACCGACGACGAGCCGCTTTCGATGCTCGCCTTCAAGATCATCGAAGATCCCTATGGCGTGCTGACCTTCGCCCGCGTCTATTCGGGCGTGCTGACCAAGGGTTCGACCGTCCTGAACTCGACCCGCGAGAAGCGCGAGCGCATCGGCCGCATGGTGCAGATGCACGCCGACACCCGCGAGGACGTCGAGGAAGCCCGCGCCGGCGACATCGTCGCCTTCGTCGGCCTCAAGGACACCCGCACCGGCGACACGCTCTGCGATCCGCTGAAGCCGGTCATCCTCGAGAAGATGGAATTCCCCGAGCCGGTCATCGAGATGGCCGTCGAGGCCGCCACCAAGAGCGAGCAGGAGAAGCTCTCCATCGCCCTGCAGAAGCTGGCCTCCGAGGATCCGTCCTTCCGCGTCTCGACCGATCAGGAGTCGGGCCAGACGATCATCAAGGGCATGGGCGAGCTGCATCTCGACATCAAGATCGACATCCTGCGTCGCGCCCCGCACAACATCAAGGTCAACGTCGGCGCGCCGCAGGTGGCCTATCGCGAGACCATCCGCAAGGCGACCGAGGTCGACTACACCCACAAGAAGCAGACCGGCGGTACCGGCCAGTTCGCCAAGGTGAAGTTCATCGTCGAGCCGAACGAGGTCGGCAAGGGCTTCACGTTCGAGAACAAGATCATCGGCGGCGTGGTTCCCAAGGAATACATCCCCGGCGTCGAAAAGGGCCTGAACTCGGTGATGACCTCCGGTCCGCTCGCCGGCTTCCCGGTGGTCGACGTCAAGGTGACGCTGGTCGACGGCGCCTACCATGAGGTGGACTCCTCGGCCATCGCCTTCGAAATCGCTTCCCGCGCCGCTCTGCGCGAAGCCATCGAGAGGGCCTCGCCCGCGCTCCTCGAGCCGGTGATGAAGGTCGAGATCGTGTCGCCGGAAGAATACGTCGGTTCCGTCATCGGCGACGTCAACTCCCGTCGCGGCCAGATCCAGGGCCAGGACATGCGCGGCAACGCCAATGTCATCACGGCCTTCGTTCCGCTCGCCAACATGTTCGGCTACGTGAACCAGCTCCGCTCGATGAGCCAGGGCCGTGCCAGCTACACCATGCAGTTCGACCACTACGAGCAGGTCCCGGCTGCGGTCGCCCAGGAAGTCCAGGCCAAGTACGCCTGAGTTCCCGACCGCTGACCTCACCCGCTTATACGAGACAAAGGAAGATATCCGATGGCCAAGGAAAAGTTTTCGCGGACGAAGCCGCACTGCAACATCGGCACGATCGGTCACGTTGACCATGGCAAGACGTCGCTGACTGCGGCGATCACCAAGGTTCTGGCCGAGACGGGCGGTGC
>NZ_NQVN01000044.1 GCF_002770725.1 Pleomorphomonas carboxyditropha
GCCACAAGCAGTCGTTCTTCGGCGACCTGCATACGCTCGGCAAGGATGGCGTCGCCTTCTTCACCGAGACCAAGTCGGTCACCTCGGTCTGGTTCTCCGAGGAAGACGCCAAGAAGGCCGTCAGCACATGGGACGGTACCCTGACCAGAAGTTGAACCCATAGGGCAACGGCGGCTCCACCCGCCGCGCCCCGCCCAATGCATTTCTCCTCCTGACCGCACTCGGCCGGCCCTCGGGCCGGCCACCTTTTCGCGGCCTGTTTTCGCGGCCTGTCCGAGAGTCTGACCGTCACTCCAGCATCGAGGAGCCTGCCTTGCCTCTCATGAAGTTTCACATCTACCGGGGACGTTCGGCCGAGGAGATCGAAGCGTTCCTCGACGCCGCCCATGCCGCCATGGTGCGCTCCTTCCACGTGCCGGAACGAGATCGCTACCAGGTGGTGACGGAACACCAGCGCAGCCACATGAAGGCGCTGGACACCGGCCTCGACATTCCGCGGACGGACAAGTTCGTGCTGGTGGAGGTGGTGTCGCGGCCGCGCTCCCGCGAAGAGAAGCTCGCCTTCTACAAGAACCTCTGCGACGACCTCGGCGAGAAATGCCAGATTTCCCCTGATGACATCATGGTTTCGTTTGTCCTCAACAGCGACGCCGACTGGTCGTTCGGCAAGGGCCGCGCGCAATTCCTGACCGGCGACCTCTGAGAGCGAAGCCAATCCGACTGAAGCCCCCATAACCTCGGGCGCCGTTCGCCTGGGGTTGCCGGCTTGCCGCGACAACAGCCGCCGGCTGCAATCAAGCCGGCATTTCCAATCGGAAAATTCTCATATCCGTTCCGGACATGCCATCATGGCCGACGGAAGAAAATTCCTACTGTCAATCATTATGCGCAGCGTTCGGCCGGGTATTGAAAAAAGTACTTTCAAATCAAGGATGAGAAATTTTTCAACCCATGACATAAGTGATATCCCTAAGTAGAATATATATTCCGAATAATATGACTTATGGTTCATATATGCTGGAATCGACGTCGAGATCATTCCATTCGGCCAGCTAGCAAATCAGGGTGCAGGTCGCCGCCGGGCGACATGGGCGCGCCCGTCAGTTCGAGGGTTACATGGCGAGCCTCCCCCTGCTCGAGATGCGCGGCATCCGCAAGAGCTTCAACCGGAACCCGATCCTCAACAGCGTCGATCTCAGCGTTGGCCGGGGCGAGGTGCATGCCCTGATGGGCGAAAACGGCGCCGGCAAATCGACGCTGATGCGCATCCTGATGGGCATGATCCCGCCCGACGGCGGAGACATCCTGCTCGACGGCAAGCCGGTCGCCCCGCGCAGCCCGCGGGAGGCCATGGATCTCGGCCTGGCGATGATCCACCAGGAGCTGAACCCGGTCCTGGACATGGAAGTCGCCGAAAACGTCTTCCTCGGCCGCGAACTCAAGCGGTTCGGCGGCGGGCCCCTCGGCATCGTCAATCATGGCGCGATGCGCCGGGCCTGCAAGGACCTGTTCGACCGCTTTTCCATTCCGATCGGCCCGACCGTCCGGATGCGCGACCTCAGCGTCGCCCAGATGCAACTGGTCGAAATCGTCAAGGCGATCTCGCTGTCCTCCAAGATCGTCATCATGGACGAGCCGACCTCGGCGATCACCGACCGCGAGGTCGACATCCTGTTCCGGCAGATCGACACCCTGCGCTCCCACGGCGTGTCGATCATCTACATCTCGCACAAGATGGACGAAATATTCCGCATCGCCGACCGGATCTCGGTGATGCGCGACGGCACCATGGTCGCCTCGGACGCCGCCTCGGCCTTCGATCGCGACGGCGTCATCCGCCACATGGTCGGCCGGGAGGTCACCAACTACGTCCCCAAGGAGACGGTGCCGATCGGCGAGACGGCGCTCGAGGTCCGCAACCTGTCGCTGGACAAGCGGGTCGACGGCGTCAGCTTCTCGGTTCGCGCCGGCGAGATCCTCGGCATCGCCGGCCTGGTCGGCGCCGGACGCAGCGAGACGGTGGAGACCCTGTTCGGCATCCGCCGCGCCTCCTCCGGCGAGATCCTGGTGCGGGGACAGCCGCAGCGAATCCATTCGCCGGGCGACGCCATCGGCCACCGCCTGGCCCTCGTCACCGAGGACCGCAAGATGACCGGCCTCAACCTGCTCGGCACGGTCGAGGAGAACATCTCGCTGGCGGCGATCGACCGGATCTCTCCCTTCGGGATGATCGACAAGCGGCGGGAGCACGTCTGGGCGGACGACAATATCGCAAGGCTGCGCATCAAGACCCTGTCGCGGGACACGCTGGTCTCCTCCCTGTCCGGCGGCAACCAGCAGAAGGTCGTCCTCGCCAAATGGCTGGTCACCGCGCCCGACGTCATCATTCTCGACGAGCCGACGCGCGGCATCGACGTCGGCGCCAAGCGGGACATCTATCTGGTGATCGGCGAACTGGCCCGCCAGGGCAAGGCGGTCATCGTCATCTCTTCCGAACTCATCGAGATCATGGGACTGGCCGACAGAATCCTGGTCATGGCGGAAGGCCGCATCACAGGTGAACTCACGCGCAATGCGTTCAGTCAGGAAAAAATCATGGAACTAGCCACTCCCTACAGCGAGGTTCGTCATGTCTGACCGGCCTACCGGTTCCTACGGCCGCGACCGGTTCTTCCAGGATTTCGGTCTCGTGCTCATCTTCCTCATCGTGGTAGGCATACTCGTCGTGCTGTCGCCGGACGCCTTCGCGCGGCCCGCCAACATGATCGGCATCATCAAGCAGGCCTCGATCAACGGCGTGCTGGCCATGGGCATGATGTTCGTCATCATCTCCGGCGGCATCGACCTTTCCGTCGGCTCGATCGTCGCCTTTACCGGCGTCATCGCCGCCAGCCTGGCCCATCCGGGCGAATATCCGCTGATCGTCGCCATCGTCGCCCCCATCCTGGTCGGCGCGGCGATCGGCGCGGTCAACGGCGTCAGCATTGCCTATGGCGGCATTCCGCCGTTCATCGTCACGCTGGCCTCGATGATCGTCTTTCGCGGCGCCGCCCTGATCGCCTCCGACGGCTCGCCCGTCTTCGGCGTCAGCGGCGCCTTCGAAGATATCGCCGGCGGCTTCGTGGCCGGGGCCCTGCCCTATCTGGCCGTCTATTTCATCGTGGTGGCGGCGATAAGCGCCCTGATCCTGCGCATGACGGTGTTCGGCCGCCGGGTTTACGCCATCGGCGGCAATGCCACCGCGGCGGCGGTTTCCGGCATCAACGTCAGGGCGATGCAGACCGGCGTCTACATGATCTCCGGGGCGCTCGCCGGCTTTGCCGGCCTGCTGCTCGCCTCGCGCACCGTGTCGGGCAGCCCGACCGCCGGCGAGGGCTACGAGATGAACGCCATCGCCGCGGTGATCATCGGCGGCGTCAGCATGAGCGGCGGCGTCGGCCGCTGGTACGGCCCGGTCATCGGCGCGCTGCTGATCGCGGTGATCGGCAACGGTCTCGATATCCTCAACGTGTCGTCCTACTACCAGCTCATCATCCAGGGACTGATCATCTACTTCGCCGTCCTGGCCGACGTCAAAGGCAAGGCCGGCCGTCGTTGACGAATATTTCGGGTAGACCGCGGGTCTACCAATAAATGCCAAAGGAGGACATCATGAATACGTCATTCACCAGCCTCGCCGCGCTGGCGCTCGGCGCGGCGCTGGCCTGGGCGCCGGCCGCCTCGGCCCAGGAGCTCAAGGCCCAGCCGAACCAGAAGTTCGCCCTGCTGATGAGCCACATGAGCAACGAGTTCACGGTCGAGCTTTCCGGCGCCGTCAAGGAGAAGGCCGAGGAGCTCGGCGCCAGCCTCAACGTGTTCGACGCCCGCAACGAGATCGCCCGGCAGATCAGCCAGGTGGAGACGGTCGTCACCCAGGGCTACACCGGGCTTGTCTTCGAGCCGGTGGCGATCGACGGCCTCGCGCCGGCGCTCGCGGCCGCCAAGAAGGCGGGACTGGTCGTCATCAACGTCAACCAGAAGGTCGCCAATACCGAGGTGATCGATTCCTACGTCGGCGCCAACCCGATCGAAGGCGGCGAGATCGAGATGGACTTCGTCGCCAAGGCGATCGGCGGCAAGGGCAATGTCGCCTTCCTGCTCGGGCCGCTCGGCTCCGACGGCCAGATCGGCCGCACGCAGGGTTACGAGAACATCCTGAAGAACTACCCGGACATCAAGGTCGTCTACAAGCAGACCGCCAACTGGCGGACCGACCAGGCCCTGAAGCTGGCCGAGAACTGGCTGCAGACCGGCACCGAGATCACGGCCATCGTCTCCAACAACGACGACATGGCGCTCGGCGCGGTCAAGGCCGTCAAGGACGCCCAACTGGTCGGAAAGGTGGTCATCGCCGGCGTCGACGCGGCGCCCAACGGCCTCGCCGCCGTCAAGGAGGGCACCATGGCCGCCACGGTGTCGCAGAACACCGTCGAGCAGGGTCACAAGGCGATGGAAGCCCTCGTCCAGCTCGCCAACGGCCAGAAAATCGAGCCGGTGATCACCGTGCCGCACGAGCTGATCACCAAGGAGAACGTCGACCAGTACATCAAGTGATCTCCTGACCGCCTTGCCGGGCAGGCGCCGACCCGACGAGCCGGAGCGTTTCCATCAAGCAAGGAAACGCTCCGGCGGATTCGCTTCCAGGTTTTCGCTTCGCCCGGGGTCAGGCTGGACGCTCTCTGCCGAAGAATCGAAAGGAACCGGGCATGCGTATCGGGCTTGTGGGATATGGAGACGGCGGGCGGTATTTCCACGCGCCGTTCATCGCCGCGGCGCGCGGCGTCGAACTGGCCGGCATCGTCGCCCGGTCTCCTGAACGGCTGGCCGCCGCGGCGGCCGATTATCCGGACGTGCCCGTCTACCCCAGCCTCACCGCCCTGCTGGCGGCCGGCGGCGTCGACGCGGTGACCATCACCACGCCGCCCCAGACCCGGCGCGAACTGGTGATGGAGGCGATCGCCGCCGGCGTCCATGTGGTGGCCGACAAGCCGTTCGCCCCCGATGCCGACGGCGCCCGCCGGCTGGACGCGGCGGCCAAAGCCGGGGGCGTGGTACTCGGCGTGTTCCACAACCGGCGCTACGACGCCGATTTCCGCACCCTGAAGAAGCTGGTCGACGGGGGCCGGCTCGGCCGGCTGTGGCGGGTGCATTCGCGCATGGACCTCGACAACCCCCATACGCTGGAGGCCGGGCCGACCGGCGGCCTGCTGCGCGACCTCGGCAGCCATCTGGTCGACCAGATGCTGTTCCTGCTCGGGCCGGTGGCGGCGGTGGACGCCCAGCTCGACATGATCGACCGGCCCGAGGGGCCGACCGACGCCAGCTTCACGCTGACGCTGCGCCACGAGAGCGGCGTCCATTCGCACCTGTCGGCCAGCAAGCTCAACCGGCTGGCGGTTCGCTCCTTCCGCGTCTACGGCGACGGCGGCAGCTACGAGCAATCCGGCACCGACGTGCAGGCCCAGGCCATCTTCGCCGGCCGGCGGCCGCTCGACGACCTCGCCGGCTGGGGCTACGAGGCGGAAGCGCTGTGGGGCACCTTGCGGACCGCCGCGGGCGCCGAACGCGTCCCGTCGGAGCAGGGACGCTATCACGACTATTACCAGGGTTTCGCCCGGGCCGTCGCCGAGGGAACGCCGCCGCCGGTGACCGCCGCCGAGGCGACGGAGGCGCTCGCCGTGCTCGACGCGGCACGGGTGAGCGCCACCGAGGGGCGAACGGTGCGGATCGAGTAGCGGAGCGGGCTCACGCGCCTTTTCCGCCGTTACAAGGCCTTTTCGTTGACCGCGCAGAACCGACCGCTCTCCCTTGCCGATGCCATGCTGGCGGCGGCCGCGTTGCTCGCCGGGGCGGGATGGCTGTTTTCCATCCAGGCGATCAGGGAGATTCCGCCGCTCATCTTCATCGGCAGCCGGTTCCTGGTCGCCGGGATCTTCGTCCTGCCGTTTGCCGACGATCCGCTGGCCGCGCTCCGGCGGTCGTCGCAGGCCGTCTGGCTGCTGGCCGGCGGCGTCATGCTCGGCGCGTCGATGATGCTCTGGATCGTCGGGCTGAAGCTGACCAGCAATCCGGGCGTCGCCGCCTTCATTTCCGCCATGGGCAACCTGATGGTGCCCCTGGTCGGCGCCGGGCTGTTCGGCTGGCCGGTCGGCCGCCGCCTCCGGGGCGCCATGGTCCTGGCGGTGATCGGGCTCGGCCTGCTGTTCATCGGACCGGCGGCGGCGGTCGATGCGAGCCACGCGATCTTCGCCGTCTCCGCCGGCCTCTGGGCGGCCAGCATCGCCTTCGTCAAGAAGGTGTCGACGGCGCTGACGGCGACGACGGTCACCGCCGTGCAGCTCATCGTCGCGGGACTGGCCATTCTGCTGGTGGCGCTCCCCCTCGAGGGCGGAGCCGCGCATTGGCCGACGATCGCCGGCCTCGGCTGGTTCGCGGCGAGCGTGCTGATCGCCACCTGCCTGCGCTTCCTCTTGCAATTCCGCGGTCAGCAACTGGTGTCGGCGGGGCGGGCGGGGCTCTTCATGTGCTTCGAGCCGGTCTGGACGCTGCTGTTCTCCGTCGTCTTCCTCGGCCTGATGCCCACCCCGTTCCAGCTCCTGGGCTGTCTCGTCATCTTCCTGGCCGTCTTCAGCATGGCCGCCCGGGAGCGAATCTAGAGCATTTCCGGCGAAAACAGGTTCGCCGGAAATGCTCTATCTCTTTGAGTAGGCGCAATTTCGGACGCAAAACCGGTTCCCACTTTTGCTGAAATTGCTCTAGCTGCCCAGTCCGCGCCGATGCATGACGCACCGGCGCGGGCCAAATTCGGATAAGGCACTACCCGGCAAGCTGGACGGCGTTGCCGGTTTCCATCGACCGGATCGCCGCTTCGGCGAGCCGCTGCGCTTCCACACCGTCGTCGATCACCGCCAGCGGGGCGGTGCCCCTGGTCAGCATGTCGACGAAGGCCACCATCTCCGCCGCGTAGGCCTCGGCGAAGCGGGCGATGAAATAATCCATCGGCGCCGAGGTGGTGAACCCCCTGGTATCGGCGATCATCACCGAGCTGCTCGGCCGGTTCTCGACGTAGAGCACCTCCTGCGAGCACAGCGCCTCCAGGCGCTGGTCGTAGCCGAAGGGGGCGCGCCGGCAGTTGACCATCTGCACGAAGCGGCCGGAGGCCGACGTCAGGGTGATCATCGCCGTGTCGATATCGCCGGCCGCGCCGATCCCCGGATCGATCAGGCAGGCGCCGACCGCGTAGACGGTGCGGATCTCCTCGCCGAGCAGATAGCGCGCCATGTCGAAATCATGGATCGCCTGATCGCGGAACATGCCGCCCGACCGCTTCACGTAGTCGACCGGCGGCGGCGACGGATCGCGGGTATGCATGACCACATGCTCGAGCTTGCCGGCCGTGCCGCCGGCGATGCGCTCGCGGACGAAGCGGAAGTTGGGGTCGTAGCGCCGCTGGAAGCCGAGCATGCAGGGCGTGCCGGCCTTCTTCACCGCGTCGGCGACCGCCGTCACCCGCTTGAAATCGAGGCTGATCGGCTTCTCGCAGAAGATCGCCTTGCCCGCCTCGACCGCGCGCAGCATCAATTCGGCATGCGTGTCGGTCGAGCTGGCGATGATGACGCCGTCGATTGTCCGGTCGGCGAACACCGCCTCGGGCTCGACGATACGGGCGCCGGTCCGGGCGGCGATCTCCGTCCGGGCCGGGGAGTCGATCGGATCGACGACATAGGCGAGCGTCGCGTCCGGCTGCGCCGCCGCGTTGAGGGCGTGGACGTAGCCGATGCGCCCGGTGCCGAAAATGGCGAGCTTGACCATCATTTCAGCTCCGTCTCGAGTTCGCCGATGCCGACCCAGCGGCGTTCGGCCTGCGAGCGCAGCGCGGCGTCGACCACCAGGGCGGTGTGCACGGCGTCGCGGAAGGACGGCCAGACGGCGCGGTTGCCGGCGACGCCCTCGATCATGTCGCGCATCTCGATGGTGATCATGTCGTTGTAGCCGATGCCGTGGCCGGTGCCGAGGCAGAAGCTGCCGTAGTCCGGATGGGCCGGGCCGATCAGGATGCGCTGGAAACCGCAGCGGGCGGCCGGGTCCGACCCCTTGTAGACCTGCAGCTCGGCCATGGCCTCCTGATCGAAATAGAGCGTGCCCCTGGTGCCGACCACCTCGTAGGTGAGGCCCATCTTGCGGCCGGCGGCGACGCGGCTGGCTTCGATCGACCCGAGGGCGCCGCTCGCGAAGTGGACGATCAGGTTGGTCTGGTCGTCGTTCTCCACCGCCGCCCGGCCGCCCTTGCCGTCCGGCCGGCTCTTGTGGATGATCTGGCTGTCGGCCACCACGTCGGCGATCGGGCCGCAAAGATAGTGCGCCATGTTGATGATGTGCGAGGCGAGGTCGCTCAGCGCGCCGGCCTTGCTGGCGAGGGCCTCCTTGAGGCGCCAGCTCACCGGCGCCTCCGGGTCCATCAGGAAGTCCTCGTTGTGGGTGCCGCGGAAATGGATGATGTCGCCGATCTCGCCGGCCGTGATCATCTCCTTGGCCAGTTGCGCCGCCGGGTTCTTGGCGTAGCAGTAGCCGACCATGGTCTTGACGCCGGCCTTCTCGGCGGCGTCGGCCATCGCCGACGCGTTGCGGGCGTTGAGCGACAGCGGCTTCTCGCAGATGACGTGCTTGCCGGCGGCGACGGCGGCCTTGGCCATTTCCTCGTGCAGGAAGGTCGGCGTGCAGACCGCCACCACGTCGACGGCCGGATCGTTGATAAGGTCGCGCCAGTTGGTGGTCCGCCGCTGGAAGCCATAAGCTTTGGCCTTGGCCTCGACGACGTCGGGGATCTCGTCGGCGAGAATGCCGAGAACGGGGTTCGCCGACAGCGGGAAGACCGAGGCGACGGTGTTGAGGGCGATCGAATAGGCCTTGCCCATGTAGCCGGCGCCGATGATGCCGAAATTGATTGTCTTGCTCATGATGTTGACCCTTGCGTGGGAACGTCGTCCGTTGGTGCCGATCAGTTCCGCACGTCCACCCAGCCGCGGCTGGCGAGCGAGGCTTCGATCGCGGCGAGGATGCGCTGGTTGGCGACGCCGAACTGGAAGTTCGGGAAGGCATCCGTGTCGGTGCAGATTCCCTCGATCAGGTCGTGGACCTCGATCACCTTGACGTCGAAGTAGCCGAGGCCGCCGCCGGCGAAGTCGAAGCCGAAGAAGGCCGAGAACTGCGGTACCTGGCTGCCGGCGTAGATCGTCTTGAAGCCACGATCCGGCTTGGGGTCGGTGAAGCGCGAGATCTTCAATTCGTTGAAGCGCTCGCCATCCATGATGATGGTGCCTTCGGTGCCGGACACCTCCCAATAGACGCCGAACACCTTGCCGGCGGCGATGCGCGAGGCCTCGATCGAGCCGCCGGCGCCGCTCCTGAAGCGGATGAGCGCCTGGATCTGGTCCTCGTTTTCTACCTTCGCCCGTGGCGCCTCGGCGCCGGCTTTGGCGCCGTAGCCCGAACCGCCGGCCGGAATCGGCCGGGTCGGAAAGAAGGTCTCGCTCTCGGCGACGACACGCTCGACGTCGCCCATCAGATACTGTCCCACGGCGACGACGTGGCTGCCGAGGTCGCCGAGGGCACCCGATCCGGCTTCCTTGCGGGTGCAGCGCCAGGAGAACGGCAGCTCGGGATCGTTGAAGAAGCCCTGGTCGAACCAGGCGCGGAAGCGCGTCGGCCTGCCGATGTCGCCGTTGTCGATCAACTGCCTGGCCAGCATGGCGGCCGGCGTCTTGATGTTGTTGAAGGCCATCATCGTCTTGACGCCCCTGGCCCTGGCGGCGGCGGCCATTTCCTCGGCGTCCTCGAGCGTCACCGCCAGCGGCTTCTCGCAATAGACGTGCTTGCCGGCGGCGATGGCGGCCAGCGCCATCTCCTTGTGCATGTGGTTGGGCGAGGTGATGTCGACGACGTCGATCTCCGGATCCTCGACCAGCGCCCGCCAGTCGCCGGTGCTGCGCTCGAAGCCGAAGCGGGCGGCCGCCGAGGCGGCAAGCTCCGCCGTGGCATCGGCCTGGCAGACGAGGCGCGGCCTGGCCGGCAGGTTGCGGTAGAGCATGGCCGCCCGCCGATAGGCATCGGCGTGCGCCTGGCCCATGAAGCCCGAGCCGATCAGGCCGATGTTCAGGTATTTCTCACCCATCTCGATTTCCTCCCAAAGAAGCGGCCGGTTATTTCGCCGCGAAGACGGCGGCGATGGTCTCGTAGGCCTTGGTGACCATGGCCAGCGGCGGCGCCTTGGCCGGATCCTGCTCCGCCTCGACGACCAGCCAGCCGCGATAGCCCGACGTCCTGACGAAGCGGGCGAGCGGCGCGAAGTCGAGGACGCCGTCGCCGGGGACGGTGAACATGCCGCTGCGGACGCCCTCGTTGAAGCTGCGGTCGGTCCTGCGGATATCGGCGAAGATGTCGCCACGCACGTCCTTGAGGTGGATGTGGACGATGCGGTCGCCGAAGCGGTCGATCAGCTTCACGTAGTCGAAGCCACCGCCATAGGCATGGCCGGTGTCGAGCAGCAGGCCGACCGAGGCGGGCGCGGCATCGAACAGCTTCGACACCTCGTCGAAGCTCTCGGCGACCATCATCAGGTGATGGTGATAGGCGAGCGTCAAACCGTATTCGCCCTGGATGTGGCGCCCGAACTCGCCGAGCCGCGCGGCGTAGGCGGCATAGTCGGACGGGTCGAGCTTGAGCCGCCTGGACAGCGGCGCGTCGAGCGGCGCTTCCGGATACATCCTGCCGCATTCGCCGTAGACCATCACCGAGCAGCCCAGCGCCTTGAGCAGGGCGGCATGCGCGGCGACCTCGGCGATTTCCGCCGCGACGTCGCGTTCGGCGAGAAAGCCGTTGTACCAGCCCGAGACGAGATCCAACCCGTGCGCCCTGAGGATCGGCGAGAGCACCCTGGCCTCGCGCGGGAACTTGCGGCCGAGCTCGATGCCTTCGTAGCCGGCCTGTGCCGCTTCGGCGAGGCAGGTTTCCAGGGGAATGTCCGCCCCGAGATCCTCCAGCACGTCGTTGACCCACGACAGCGGCGCGACGCCGAGGCGCACGCCGGCCGGCAGGGTGGAAAGTTTTCTGGCCATCTCCGTCTCCTCCAGGTTTCCATATGTCGAGTTTCTGTTCAGGCCGTTGTCTCTGGCCCGATCATGCCGGTTTACTTGGCTGTAAAGCATTGGATTCAAGAAAAACATCGGCGCATCTCACGGCAATTTCCTGCGAAACTGCCTTTATTGTTGCTCGAATGGCGTTGTGAATGTTGTTCAATAGCGGCGCTCGAGCCGGATTGAACTATTTCTCTCCCCCAATTGTTCTTTTGTAGCTTCTTGATTGCACTGTAGCGACGTAGTAATCTTCAAGGAACAAACATTTTGAAGATATTTCTTCAATCGGCGAGGTCGGCGATGACGCGCAAGACAACGGCCAGGGATGTCGCCGCGGCGGCCGGCGTCTCGGCATCGACGGTCGACCGCGTGCTCAACGGGCGCGGCGGCGTCGATCCCGACAAGGAGCGGCGCGTCGTCGAATGGGCGCGGAAGCTGAAGCTCGACCGGGCGCTCGATCAGCGGATGGCCCGCACGCTGCGCATCGCCGCCCTGATCCAGCCGCCGCAGAATCCGTTCCACGCCGCCATCCAGGCCGCGCTGGAGGCGGCGAACCGGGTTTATGCCGACCTGAACATGCAGTTCCGGGTCTTTCACTTCGACCCCAACCGGCCGAAGCGAACGGCCGGCATGATCGCCGACCTGTCGGGCGCCCACGACGGGCTGATCGCCTGCTGTCCGCACAGCGAGGAGATCGCCGCCGCGTTGCGCCGGTTCGGCGAACGCGGGCCGGTCATGACGCTGGCGACCGATATTCGCGACAGCGGGCGGCTCACCTATATCGGCCCCGACAACCGCAAGGCGGGTCGGGTGGCCGGCGACCTGATGGGCCGGTTCCTGCGGCCGGAAGGCGGCGACGTCATCATGATCGCCGGCCTGCTGTCGATGATCGGCCATGAGGAGCGCGAGGCCGGCTTCCGGTCGGTGCTGCGCGAGCGCTATCCGGAGTGCCGGGTGCTGGAAGTGCTCGAAAGCCATGAGCAGAGCGAACGGGCCGGCGACCTGGTGTTCGACGCCCTGAGGCGCAATCCCGGGGTGCGCGGCATCTACAACGCCTCGGCCGGCGCCCGAACGGTGGTCGATGCCATGCGGGCGATCGGCCGGCAGAACGAGATCGTCTTCATCACCCACGAGCTGACCGACGACCGCCGGGTGCTGCTGCGCGACGGACTGATCGACGCCATCATCGACCAGAACCCGGAATTCGAGGTGCGCACGGCGATCGAGGCGATGGCCCGGCATTTCGGCCGGATCGAAGCCGCGACGATTTCGACCGTCACCCCCATCCACATCCACATGATCGAGAATTGCTGACGGCCTCGGCGAGCGGTCCGGCGAACGGTGGACGGCCGGCACGAAAAGGCCTCGCCCGGGAGTGAGAGGTCGGGCGAGGCCAGGGCATCGGATCGGACCTATGAGCCCGCCGGATGCCGCAGTGCTGCGAGGATCAATTCGCCAGCGAGGCGCTCCGGTCGAGCACGGCCTGCGCATTGTCCCTGGTGACGATCGTCGCATCGACGAACAGGCGCTTCGGAACCTCCTTGCCGGCGGCGACATCGAGCGCGGCCTTCATCATCATCTGCCCGATGGCGTAGCTGTCGAGGTGGACCGAGCCGTAGAGGTCGCCGGCCAGGATGGCCTTGAGGACCTCGTCGTTGGCGTAGACGCCGATGTTCGGAACATCCTTGCCGACCTGCTTGAGCGCGCGCATCGCCCCCAACTGGGTGTTGTAGTCGCCGGCGAACACGGCGGCGATGTCGGGCTGCGACTGCAGGACGTTCTGGGTGACCGAATAGGCCTTCTCGCGATCGGCATAGGCGGGCTGCCGCGACGCGATCTCCAGGCCGGCCGCCTTCAGGACCTCCTCGGCGCCGTTGCACCGCTCGGTCATGGTCGGGTTGCCGGGCGCCCCCTCGATCAGCAGCACCTTGTCGCCCGTCTTCAGCAGCTTGGTCAGCGCCTCGCCGCCGGCACGGCCGATCGCCACGTTGTCCATGCCGACGAAGGTGGCATAGTCGTCGAACCCCTCGGGCATCGGCGTATCGACCAGCACCACCGGCACGTTCTGCGCCTTGGCCTTCTGCATGACGTTGACGGCGGTCGGCGGCTGCGTCGGGGCGAAGATCATGGCCGCCGGGTGCTGGGACAGGGCGTCCTGGAACATGTTGATCTGCTGTTCCACGGCCTCCTCGGTCGGCGGGCCGAGCACCACCAGTGAAACATCGTTCTCCTTGGCAACCTCCTGCGCCCCGGCGACCATCATCTGCCACCACGGACTCGACAGGGTCTTGAGAACGATGGCGATCTTGACCTGATCGGCGGCCATGGCCTGGGACAGGCCGGCGGCCGCTATGGCGGACGCCGCCAACAACGCGGTGACGATTTTCCTGAACTTCATGTCTTCCTCCCACAGATACCGCCCGCCCATCGCGAGCGAATTTCGTCAATTCTTCTTGGTATTCCGTCATAAATCCGCTACAGGCATCAACTTTATCGATATTCAGAAATAATCGATTGAGAACATATCGTATTATCGAAATTTGAATTGCTATATTTCCTCCATCCCGTTTCTTATAATAAGACGTGACCTATCGATCGATGAAGAATCGTTTTGAAGACATTTCTTCAGCGGGAGAGAGGGCCCATACTACTATAGTATAGGCTGCAACACGCGGCGGATTACCCTGGGATCATCGCATCCGATGGCGCATTCAAGGGGGAACGGACGCACACACCGGCCGGGCCGGATCGTCTCTCCGATCCGTTCCGAACGGCGGTCGATGGAGCGTCGAACAGGAACGGGGCCGCCTTCCGGACGGCGGCTATCGCCGCCGGCATCGTTGTTGCGGCCAGGCGGCAGATCGAACGGCTATACGTTCTCGTTGGTATAGATATCGAAGGGCAGGATCCGCTGCAGGGGATCGGTTCTGTTCTTGTTGGCCGTCACCTCGATCAGCGTGTTGACCGTCGTCTCGGCCAGCATCTTCTGGGGATGCGACAGAATGACGTCGACGGTGCCGTCGACCAGGCCCGAGCGGGTTTCGGGCGTCAGTTCCCGACCGACCACCACCAGCCTTTTGGCGACCTCGCCGCCGTCCTCGGCCAGCGCCCGCATCACGCCGGAGATGCCGCCGCCGGCCACATAGAGCCCGACCAGATCGGGCGTGCGCTGGATGAGGTCGAGCGTCATCTCGTAGGCGAAACGCGGGTCCTCGAAGGTCGTCCGCGATTCGAGCAGCTCGAACTCCGGAGCATTCTCCCGGAAATAAGCCCTGAAGCGGATCTCGCAGACATCCTGGCAGAGGTAGCGGTGGTTGCCGACGTAGACCCCGACCTTGCCGGGTGTCTTGCACAGCCGCGAGATCATCCAGGCCGCCGTGCCGCCGACCTTCCAGTTGTCCAGGCCGACGTAGCCGGCCACCGCCGGGGCGGTCAGCTCGGAGATCACGGCGACGACCGGCACGCCGTCCGATCGCAACCGGTCGATCGCGCCCGTCACCTTGGGGTGGTCGGCGGTGACGACGGCGATGGCGTCGGCGTCGCGGCTGAGCCTGAGGAGATTCTCGGACACCTCCTCCGGCGACAGGTCGTCGCGATATTCGACGATGGCGCGCCCCTGCACCGCTTCGGACGCCTCGGTGGCCTCCTTCAGGGCCTTGCCCAGAATCTGGTAGAAGGTGCGCCTCGGCTGCTGCAACAGGAAGCCGAAGGTCCGCGCCGGGCGATCCTGCTTCAGGCGGTGGCGGATCGTGCCGGTGGCATAGAAGCCGATCCGCTCGGCGGCGGCGAGCACCTGCTGGGCCGTCGCCTTGCGGACGGCATGCCGGCCGCTCAGCACGCGATCGACGGTCGAGACGCTCACATTGGCGGCCAATGCCAGATCGGCGATGGTGGGACGGACGTTCATCAGCGCCTCCTGACAGATTCTTTCATGGATATCGGCGACATCTTGAAATGTCATGAGGCAATATTCTGTCACAGGATTGCACGGGCGCCAAGCTGTTGGTAACGTCTTTCTCAAGAAATGAGGCCGTAACAATCGCCACTTTGGATTGAATTCGACCGCCGGAACGGGAGTGTTCTCGGGCGGTCGGCTATCAAACGGCACGAGGAGCGTCGTTTTCCAGTCAATCTCAAGCCAAGTGCGGATACGGCAGCGGAAAACCCATCATGGGCCCGCGCGTCATTTCGTAGGGAGGACTCCATCATGTCTCTGCACGACCGGCGCTATTTCCCGAGATAACGCCAAGCGAACGTCGCCGCTTTATCGGACGGCACTCCTGATTTTCGTCGGATCCACCTGACAACGTCATGGTGTTTCGGCGTGTCGGGACGGTTTTCGCTCGCCCTTCGCGAATGAACATATGCCTTGATCGAACTTCGACGCGCCGTCCTGGATGATCTTGCGTTCAACTTGTGAGCGGGACGGGAAAACATGCCGGCGAGGTGCGGCCGGCAGGCCGAGGGCGCTTGGATAAATCGATTGATCGGCGGCTAGTCCTGCGCTTGCGCGAAGGCAGACAGGTTTATTCTACCTAAGCGTGTGCGATCCGAGATATTCAATACCGGGGCAACGGTTGGTGCATCCGGCGGAACTGACAGAATCTTTCATCCGACGACCCGGGAGGAGAACACAAGTCGTGACCGATACCCCAGACCGATCCTGCATCCTCGAGATGCGGTCGATTACCAAGGCGTTTCCGGGCGTACTCGCGCTCGACAAGGTGAGCCTCCGGGTGCGGCCGGCCAGCGTGCACGTGCTGGTCGGCGAGAACGGCGCCGGCAAGTCGACGCTGATGAAGGTGATCAGCGGCGAATACACCGTCGATGCCGGCGAACTTTATTTCGACGGCGTCCGGATCGAGGGCCAGGACACCAAGGCGGCGCTCGACTTGGGCATCGCCATGATCCATCAGGAACTGAGCCCGGTGCTCGACATGACGATCGCCGAGAACATCTTCCTCGGCCGCGAGCCGGTGCTTGGCGGCGCACCGCGCCTGTCCGTGCTCGGCGACGTCGTCACCTTCGTCGACTACGGCAGGATGTACGCCGACACCCAGGCGCTGCTCGACCAGTTGGGGCTCAGGTATTCGCCGCGCCTGAAGATGCGCGAGCTGTCGATCGCCGGCATGCAGCTGATCGAGATCGCCAAGGCCATCTCGCGTAAGGCCAAGCTGGTGATCATGGACGAGCCGACCTCGGCGATCAGCGACACCGAGGTGGAGATGCTGTTCCGCCAGATCGCCGACCTCAAGGCCGAGGGCGTCGCCGTCATCTACATCACCCACAAGAT
>NZ_NQVN01000045.1 GCF_002770725.1 Pleomorphomonas carboxyditropha
CGCAGGATGACAATCTATGTATATGTTTCTTATATATAAATTACCTGTCATCCTGCGCGAAGGCGCAGGACCTCAGGACGAGAAAGCATTGCGGCCGATATAGGTCTCCCAACAAACCGCACCGTCATCTGGCACACGGCCAACGCGCGCCCGATGCCACCGCCATCGCCATCTATCCCGCTGTCCGGTTCTCGTCGGAAGAGCTAAGCGGCGGCTGACGCCCTATATCTCCCCCTCGCCTCTTTCTGCCCGAGGTCCTGCGCCTCCGCGCAGAATGACAATCTATGTATATGTGTCTTATATATAAATTACCTGTCATCCTGCGCGAAGGCGCAGGACCTCGGGACGAGAAGGCGCGGCGGCCGATATCGGTCTCCCAACAAGCCGCACCATCAAGCGAACCACAGCCCTCAATCCTCACCCCTCCCCATCTCCTCGCGGTCGCGCCGATAGCTCCGCTTCACCGGGAACGGCGGCAGCCAGCCCTCGCGGCGGATGGTCCAGAGCTCGTAGGTCGGCCGGAACCGGTCGGTTTCGTCGAGCGCGCCGAGGCTCACCTCGATCTCGTCGCCGCTCACCCCAAACACCGACGAGCCGCAGCGTGGGCAGAAATGCCGGCCGTTGTAGTCGGCCGTGTCGCCGTCGATCGCCACCGCCTCCGCCGGAAAGATCGCCCAGGCGTGGAACAGCGATCCGCTGTGCTTGCGGCAGTCGAGGCAGTGGCAAAGCCCCACCCGATAGGGCCGCCCGGTCACTCGAAGCCGCACCTTGCCGCAGAGGCACCCGCCCTTGAGCTCATCCATCTTCGCCTCCCCGAAATCGGCCGATGATCGGCGAACCGCACCGCCCTGGCAACCGTCCGCCCCAGCGCACCCTTGACAAGACGCCCACCCTATCCTCTAGTGCGCTAGATACTAGGACGCTGGATAATGACTCCCGAACGGCAGACCATCGCCAGGCAACTGTCCTTCGCGCTCTACGGGGCGGCGAACCGGCTGGCGCGCCTGCACAAGCCGATCCTCGAGCCGCTCGGCCTCACCTTCCCGCAATACCTGGCGATCCTCGCCCTCCTCGATGACGCGCCGCTTTCCGTCGGCGCGCTCGGCGCCCGGCTCGACATGGACACCGGCACCATCACGCCGCTGGTCAAGCGGCTGGAGGGCGCCGGCTTCGTGACGCGCCGCCGCGATCCGGCCGACGAGCGCCGCGTGCTGGTCGACCTGACGCCCCATGGCCGGTCGCTCGAAGCCGACATCCGCGGCGTCACCAACCGCATCAAGACCGCCTGCCAGCTCACCGACCACGGCGTCGACGACCTGCGCCGCACGCTGGAAGCGCTCGCCCGCCCGGCGGTCGAACAACCCGGAGACATCCCATGAAAATCGGCATCCTCGGCACCGGCAACATCGGCAGGACGCTGGCGCGCAAGCTCGGCGCCGCCGGGCACGACGTGAAGGCCGCCAATTCGCGCGGCCCCGAGACCATCGACGCCGGCGTGCTGGCCTTCGGCGCCCGCGCCGTCACGGCGGCGAAAGCGGTGGCCGACGTCGACGTCGTCATCCTGTCGATGCCGCTCGTGCGCCTTGCCGACGTCGCGCCGCTCATCTCGAACCTGCCCACCGAGACGACGGTCATCGACACCTCCAACTATTATCCCGGCCGCGACGGCACGGTCGACGCCATCGAGGCCGGCGAGGTCGAGAGCGTCTGGGTGTCCAGGCTGCTGGGCCACCCGATCGCCAAGGCCTGGAATTGCATCGGCGCCTCCTCCTTCGAGAGGAAAGGCCAGCCCGCCGGCAGCCCCGGGCGCATCGCCCTGCCCGTCGCCGCCGATCGCGACGACGACCGCAAGACCACGATGGCGCTGGTCGAGGCCACCGGCTTCACCGCCTTCGACGCCGGCCCGCTCTCCGACTCCTGGCGGCAGCAGCCCGGCGCGCCCTGCTACTGCACCGACCTCGACCGCGACGAACTGCCCGCCGCCCTCGCGGCAGCGGAGCGGGCGCGCCTGCCCAAGCGCCGCGATCTGACCACGGCGGTGATGACCGAACGGTTCGGCAACCACGTCGCCAACGCCGATTCCGACTACCGCGTCCGCCTGGCGCGGACGCTCTATATGTGAGGGGCGCGGGCGGGTTCGTCCTATATGCCGCCCTCGCCCCTTCCTGCCCGAGGTCCTGCGCCTTCGCGCAGGATGACAAAATTATGAAGAAGAAACATATGGATAGCTTGTCATCCTACGCGAAGGCGTAGGACCTCGGGACGAGAAAGCGCGGCGGCCGATATCGGCCTCCCTTCCTCCATGCGCTCTGGCCGATCGCCGCCAAAGCGGACATACTGGCCCTCCCACACCCAGCCAACGGAAACCAAATGACGATCAACGTTGCCTTGTGCGCCTGGGGCATGTCCGGCCGGGAATTTCACCTGCCGCTGATCGGCGCCGAGCCGCGCCTCAGCCTGCATACCCTGCTGCGCCGGTCGGGGCCGGACGGCAGCGAACCGGCCGGGGTGCGATGCGTCCCCGACTTCCAGGCGATCCTCGACGATCCCGACATCGAGCTCGTCGTCGTCAACACCCCGAATACGCTGCACTTCCCCATGGCGAACGCCGCCCTCGCCGCCGGCAAGCACGTCGTCCTCGAAAAGCCGATGACCGTCACGCTCGACGACGCCCGCGCCCTGATGGCGCAATCCCGCGCGACCGGCCGCCTGCTCGCCGTCTTCCACAACCGCCGGCTCGACGCCGACTACCTGACGCTCAAGCGCCACCTCGAAAGCGGCGACCTCGGCGAGCTCATCGAACTGGAATGGCACTACGACCGCTACCGCCCGCACGTCACCCACAAGCGCTGGAAGGAGGACGACCTGCCCGGCGCCGGCACCTGGTTCGACCTCGGCATCCACCTGGTCGACGGCATGCTCAACCTGTTCGGCCCGCCGCTCGCCGTCGCCGCCGACATGGATTCGCTGCGCCGGCCCGGTGCCGCCACCGACTTCTTCGACGTCCGCTTCCGCTACCCCGGCCACCGCGTGCTGCTGCGCTCGAGCACCTTCGTCCGCGAGCCGGGGCCGGCGATCATCGCCCACGGCAGGAAGGGCTCGCTGATCATCCCGCATGAAAGCGCCCATCCCGAGGGAGACACTCCATCGGCGCTGCTCCACACCGAACGCGACGGCAAGCCGGTGCGCCAGCAGGTGCCGCTGGCAGCCGCCCGCCATCACGCGTTCTACGCCAACGTCGTCGACGCCATCGCCGGCCGCGACAAGCTCGCCTTCACCCCCGAAAGCGCCTGCGCCGCCCTCGCCCTCGTCCACCGCGCCATCGAGGCGGCGGCCCAGCCTGGCGTGGGGTGCGACTGAGGCGCGCGATATCCGCCCCTCGCCTCTTTCTGCCCGAGGTCCTGCGCCTGCGCGCAGGATGACATCTTATAAATAGGTTATGTAGCTGTTTCCTATATATAATTCTGTCATCCTGCGCGCAGGCGCAGGACCTCGGGCAAGAGAGGGCGAGCGGCCCATATAGGCCTCCCCAATCCTCCACCACCCCGACGCAGGCAACCGCCCATCGATAGCTCGGCGGGCGGTTTGTCTCGTAAAGCAGTGACTTACTTCTTCGCCGGCGCCGAGGCCGCCGCGGCCGGAGCCGGAATGTTCACCGCCGCTACCGGAGCCTTCGCCGATGCCCTGGCCGCCGTCGCGGGCGGCGGCACCGCTGCCGCCGCGCAGTTCTTGAGGACCATCGCCTTGCGCACGGCCTCCTGCTCGCCCTTCAGCCGGGCGATTTCCGGCGCGATGTTGTCGCCGCTCAGGCTGGACACCGGCAGGCCGATCAGGATCACGCCCACCACGTCGTTGGTCCGCGCCTTTTCCTGCTGCTGGGCCGCCGTCGCATAGGCGGAGGAGAGGCGGAGCGTTTCCTCCGAAAGCTGCGGGCAGCTCCAGGCCTGATAGCCGACCTCGCTGATGTAGGACGGCGCGATGCTCTCCGGGCTTTTGGCGCAACCGCCCAGCGCGGCGGCCATGGCCACCACGATAACAACCGATATTTTACGCAAGATACCCCCCAAACTGGATAGGACATCAACCTAGGGCCAAAGCACTAGGCCGTACATTTGTAGTTGCACCGATTAACTTCGACAAAGGCCGACCCGTCGCAACACGTCCCCGCATGCGCGGAGGGGCGAGGCCGACGACATTGGCGGCGGCTGCCGGTTTGCGGTTGGGCGAACTATCATAAAATGATATAAACAACGGCAAAGGAGATCGCTCATGCCGTCCAGCTACACACTTGGCGACCGCTTCGAAGGCTTCGTCAGGCAACTGGTCGCCAGCGGCCGCTATGCCTCGGCCAGCGAGGTATTGCGCGACGGCCTGCGCCTCCTCGAACAGCAGGAGAACCTCAGGCAGGCCAAGCTGGACGCCCTGAAGCGCGACATCGCCGAAGGCCTCGACAGCGGCCCGTCGGAGCCTCTCGACATGGAGGCGATCATCGAGGAAGCGCGCCAACTCAGAAGGGCGGCAAAGAAGCCTTCGCATCATGGGGCTTGAGGTTTCCCGCCGGCCAAGGGCGCGGCTGGATCTGATCGAGATCTGGACCTACGTCGCCGACGACAACGAGGCGGCGGCCGACCGTCTCTTGCGGCGGATCGATAGCGTGCTCGACATGCTGGCCGACACCCCGCTCGCAGGCCGGGCGCGGCCGGAACTGCATCCCGAGATCCGCAGCTTCCCGGTCGGCAACTACGTCGTCTTTTACGTCGTGCAGCCCGCTGCCATGGACGTCGTCAGGGTCTTGAGCCGTTACCGCGACATCACCGGGGAGGACCTGGACGAAGGCTCCTGAAAGGAAAAAGGCCGAGCGACGGCCCCGCCTATCTTGCCGATGTCGCCCTATACCGGCCCCTTGCTCCGTTCTGCCCGAGGTCCTGCGCCTTCGCGCAGGATGACAACCTATAAATAGGCTATATAGCTGTTTCCTCTATATAACCCTGTCATCCTGCGCGAAGGCGCAGGACCTCGGGACGGGAAAGCGCCGCGGCGAATATAGGGCTCCGCTCCCCTCACGCGTACCAGAACGCCAGCCCCACCACGTCGGCGGCGGTCAGCGCGCCGGTGTCGGCGTCGGCGGCGCCGGTGGTCAGCGCGTAGGCGATGCCGGTCGAGAAATACTGGCCGATCGGCAGCAGGTCGAGGTCGAATTCCTTGGACGGCGCCAGGGCCAGCGTCACCACCGGCGCGTCGGTGCCCACCGTCGGCGCCGAGGCCTTGTTGTAGAGCTTGAGATAGCGCGCCGAGGTCGCCGCGTTGTAGCCGCGCGCCTTGTAGAGCCGGCCGGCCGAGGTCTTCACCGTGGCGGCGTTGGTGCTCGCCGCGGCGCTGACGAGGCGCGCGACCGACGCCAGGCCGGCCGAGGTGGCGCGCGGCGACACGGCGACATCGCCGATCAGCTTGTTGCTCGACGACGAGACGGCGTTGAAATCGATCGCCCCGCCGGCGACGGCCGGCGCCACGTCCTGCATCATGGCGACGGGAATGGCGCGGACGTTCACCGGCCCCGATGTCAGCGCCGTCGAGCGGACGCGGACGGCCAGCGCGCCGGGGGCGTAGACCTCGTAGGCGTTGGCGGCCGACTGGTTCGACAGGCTCGTCACCGGCGCGCCGCCGGCCGCCGGCAGGGCGGAGATGGCCACCCAGGTGGTGAGATTCGGCTCGTAGGAAGCCTCGAAGGCGAGGCCGACGCCGGCAAACGTGCCCCACCAGGCGAACACGGCGCCGTTATAGGCGGCCAGCGCCAGCGTCACCGCGTCGCCCGAGGCGGCGATGGCGCCGCTCACCGCGCCCGACTGCGCCATATCCTCGAACGGCAGCGCCCCGCGCGCGCCCATGTAGGTTTCGGCGATGGACTGTGCCATGTGTAGCTCCTGAACTCGGCTGCGAAAACCAATGGCGACAAGCTAAACGCGGCCGGTTTTCGCCGTCGCGGCGCGTCATCTGGCTCGAAAGGCCGGATAAGAACGAGAGGGGGGCGGTGTACAGGTAGAGCGCATTTCCTTGCGCCTGGTTGGGAAAGGACGCCCTATACCGCCTCCTCGCTTCATCCTGCCCGAGGTCCCCGCCTGCGCGGGGATGACAGATTGATGGAAGCCGGCGCGAACCGCTACGGCCCTGTTTCTTATATATAATTCAACTGTCATCCCCGCGCAGGCGGGGACCTCGGGCAGGTAGGGCGGGTGGTTGATATAGGGCTCGGTAACCCAACGGTTGCGCATCTCCCGCATTTCCGGGAGGATCGCGGCATGAATCCGGGATGGCTCTACATCGTCACCAACAAGCCGCAGGGCGTGCTCTACACGGGCGTCACGTCCGATCTGGAAGGGCGCATCTGGGAGCATCGCAACCATGTTTATCGCGGCTTCACCGATAGCTACAACTGCACGCGTTTGGTTTGGTACGAAGATTATGGCGACATCACCGACGCCATCCAGCGCGAAAAACAGCTGAAGCACTGGAAGCGTGCGTGGAAGATCCGGCTGATCGAAGAGATGAACCCGGAATGGAAGGATCTCTTCGAAACCATCATGTCGTGATGTGGGGCTAAAAGTGCCCTATGGAAGCGTTGCGCTTCATCCTGCCCGAGGTCCCCGCCTTCGCGGGGATGACAGTTTGATGGAAGCCTACGCGAGCCGCTATGGCATTGTTCCATATATATAATTCACCTGTCATCCCCGCGAAGGCGGGGACCTCGGGCAGGATGAAGCGGGCGGCTCATATAAGGCTCGGGCGGGCCGAAGCCCGCCCGGTCATTCGGTGATGTCGCCCGGCAGCCAGTCGGGTGGCGGGCCGCCGAGGGCTTCGAGGAGGCCGTTGCCTTCGGGCGGCTCCGGCGCGCTCGGCGTCTTCGGCTTGCGGCTGCGCTTGCGGGCGACGGGCTCGCCGCTCTCGTCCGGCCCGGCCGGAGAAGCGGTTGCCCCCTCCTCCGGCTCCACCCAGGACGGCCTCGCGCCGTCCTGCATCAGCGCGTCGGGGAGGTCGAACACCTCCCCGGCGTCGCGGATCTTGCCGCCGAAGTAGCCCTTGCGGACGGCGGTGACGCGCATCAGATGGCCACCCCGTTCGACTGCACGCCGGCGACGATGCCGGCGGTGATCTTGCCGGTGGTCGGCGCCGTGCCGGTCACCGTGTACTTGAGGCGGCCGTACTGCAGCGTGATGCCGCGCGGCAGGTCGTCGCGGGCGATCTGCATGCCGGCCTTGAGCTGGGCCAGCGTCGCGGTGGCCAGCGGGATCGTCTTGTCGGGCGTGAAGGTGGTGGTGCTGTCGAGCTCCAGGTCGATCTGCAGCGAGGTCAGATTGTTGAAGTCTTCCACCACCTGCACCAGCAGCGCCACGTCGTCGCCCTTGCCGGCGTCGAAGTTCTTGGTGGCCGGCGAGATCGGGCCGAAGTCGATGACGTTGGTGGAGGCGGCCGTCGCGGTGATCGCCTGGGCGTCCGAGAACAGCGCCTGCGTGTCGAGGATCATATCGAGTTCCTTCGGAAAGCGGGGGGAGGGAGCGCCCACCGGGGCGGGCGCTTCGGGATCAGCCGGCGTAGGCGGGCAGCGCCGCTTCCGTGTTGAGGAGAGCGTCGGTTTCCCGGATCGGGATGCCGCGATAGGTCAGCACCTCCTTGCCCTCGATGCTGTCGCGCCGGAGGCCGGGCGCCGTGTAGTTGGCGGTGCCGGCGTTGGTGATCAGCGACCGGTCGGACGACTGGGCGTCCAGCACCTCCAGCACGTCGCGGTTCATGTAGATGGCGATGCGGCTCGACGTGGCGTTGAGCCGGCGCGACTGCAGGCGATAGTAGGCCTCGCGCAACAGCTTCCAGATGTCCACCGAGCCCGCCAGCATGTCGGAAACGTCGATGTTGGCGATGCGGGCATTGTAGCGCCAGTCCTTGACGAACATGCCGACGTGCCAGGAGAACAGCGTCGACTTGACGTAGAACTTGTTGCCGGCGGCGTCGAGCGTCACCTCCTCGCCCTTGTCGGCCACCTGAACGCCGGTGGGGATGCCCTCGGGCGTCAGCAGCGACGTCGCGTGGTCGCCCCAGGTGACGAACCAGATCGAGGTGTTGTCGGCGCCGCGGCCGCCGCCATCCACCACCTGGCCGGCGGCGATGTTCGGCTTGGTGGCGTTGGGGCCGTCGTAATAGGCGTTGTAGCGGGCGGCGAGGCCCTTGAACTTCTCCGGCGTCGTCGCGACGTCGTGGTAGAAGATGCCGGTCGCCATCTCCTGGTTCATCGCCTCCAGGAACGGCGCGCTGTCGACCAGCCGCTGCTTGGCGGCGTCTTTCGCCAGCGCCAAGAGGCGCACGTCGATCTCCGAGCGCGCTTCAAGGAAGCCGGTGGTGTCGTCCACCTGCTGCACGGTGGCCTTGGACTGCGGCACGCCCTTGTAGAGGCGGCCCCAGGCGACGGACGGCAGGCCGGTGCGGATCATGTGGCGATGGATGGCCTGCTGGTTGCAGACGGTGACCATCGCGTCGTCGAGCACCGGATTCTGCTGCGACAGGATTTCGAGAACCGTTCCCTCGGCGCTCTGCTTCTGCGCGTCGATCAGGTTCGGGTAGTAGGTGCCAACGGTGGCCATGTGTCATTTACCCCTTGGGCTTGTCGCTCGGAAACAGCAGGTGGGCGGCCTCGAGGGGGCGTGCCCCTGCCCCGCCGCTCTCCGGCCGGTCTTCGGCGATCGCGTTGCCGACGCGCGCCATGAACCGGATAACTTCGGGATGGTTTCCGCCGCCACTTTCGGTGAGAAAGGCGCGCAGCCCCGGCGTGCCGAAGCGGGCGAGCGCCCCCTGCGCGGTGGCGACCGAGGCGTCCCAGCGGGCGCCGCCGATCTCGGCGTCCTTCCTGGCGCTGTTGACCCAGCCGGTCTGGATGTCGGCCCATTCCTTGGCACCCGTGCCGGCTTCCGCCTGGCGGTGGGCGGCGAGCGCCCCGGCCAGCGCCTGCGCCTGGCCGCGCGTCAGGCCGATGTCCTTCAGGACGGGCGACATCGCCTCGGCCAGCTTGCTGTCCAGCGCCATGCCCTCGGGCAGGCCGAAGTCGTAGCGGCCGTCTTCCGGCACCTCGTCGGCGGGATCGGGCGCTTCCGCCTCGGACGGCGCGTCGCTTTCCGGCACCGGCCCCGCGTCCTCGACCGGGCCGGCGTCGCTCGGAAACATCAGGCTTTCCGGCGCGGCCCCTTCGGAGCCCGCACCATCGCCCATCCCATCGCCTTCCGGTGCGAACACCGGAGCCCACCTCATCCATCGCTCAAGCATATTGGTCGTCCCCATCTTCCATCGTGCGGGCCCCGGCCTCGCGGGCCGCCCGCGTCAGTTCCTTTTCCTCGCCGCGCTCCAGCAGCAGGTGCGGGTAGAGCCGCGCATCGACGAGGTCGAGCTTCTGCAAAATCTCCAGGCCGATCGACTGCCGTCCCAGGCGATAGCGCTCCGCGGCCTCGCTGCCGGCATCGAAGGCGTTGGCGTAGAGCCCGGCGCGTCCCAGCAGCCAGAACACCACCCGCTTGCCCTCGGCCGTCTCCATCGTGAGGCGGAAGGCATCGATGAGATCGGCCTCCTCCTGCGCCGCGCGCGCCCGCGCCTCGGCATCGCGCGCCTCGCGCGCTTCGAATTCATCGAGCATCAGCCACCTATCGTTTTGATTTAACGTATGTTCTTCATGCACGCCCGCGTCCACACCACTCGGAAACGCTCTATATTGGCCGCTCGTCCCATTCTGCCCGAGGTCCCCGCCTTCGCGGGGATGACAGGAGATTTATATTTAGGAACAATCGGATAGGCGGGTGCCCGCCACTATCAAGCTGTCATCCTGCGCGAGAGGCGCAGGACCTCAGGACGGGGAAACGCAACGCTCCTATCAGGTGCCCTTCAGGCCCGATCCGAAACGACACACCGCCCACCGATCTCCCACCAAGCCGGACATTTTCACTGAACCTCCACACTACGCACCGCCGCAAAAGCTGAGCTTCCGATCCCATGCAAGCGCTCGATATCAACCTTGCGTCCCGTTCTGCGATGACAGCTTGATAGCGGCGGGCCGCTCACCTATCCGACAGCTTGATGGTGACGGAGTGCCACCTACCCGTTTGTTCCTAAATATAAATCTCCTGTCATCCCCGCGAAGGCGGGGACCTCAGGAAGGTAGAGCAATCCGGCCGATATCAGTCTCCCCACTACGAACGGCCGATCCCCAGTTGGGCCATCAGCGCCTGCGCGGCGGCCGGATCGACGCCCGCGTCCTTGCCGGCCTTCACCGCGTCGGCCCCGGCGGAAATCGCCGGCGCCACCGTCCTGGCCATCTCAGCCATCTTCGCCTGCTGTTCGGCCTGCGCCCGTGCCTCGCGCGCCGCCTGCACCTTGTCGTCGGGCACCACGATGGCGGCCGGCGCGCCGATCATGTCGGCGTAGACGTCGATCGACTGGTCGGCGTCGAGCTTGTCGAGGATGTCGGGCTTCATCGCCGCCCACTGGCCGGCGAACGACACCAGCCGCTCGACGGCGCCGGTCGCCACCGCCTTCTGCGCCTGGGCCAGCGTCGAGATATACTCCACCGACAGCCGCTCGTTCTGGATCTCGCGTGGCGGCGGCGGGAACAGGTTGCGCTTCAAACCGATCTCGAACGCCCGGTCGACGCAGGGCTCCAGCTGGTTGTTGTAGATGTTCTCCAAGACCGGCCCCAGCGCCAGGAGCTTCTCCTCCTTGCGCTCGGCGATCTCCATCTGGTTGCGCGGCTGGATGCCCTCCATGTTGGAAAGCATCAGGAACAGGTCGGCATAGAAGCCGGCGTTGATCCGCTCGCGCGTCTCGCGGATGTCCTGCGTCAGCGGCGCGATCTGGGGCGTCGCCTCCATCACCGGGCGCAATCCCTTGCCGGTCGGATCGTCGACGAAGGTGATGGCGCCGGGCAGCAGCGACATCGGGTTGCCGGAGAGCGACGTCGGCCCCTGCAACGGCGGCCGCGCCAATTTGGCGATCACCTCCAGCTTGTCGCGCACCATCGCCTGCAGCGACTTGACGTCGCCGATGGTATCCATGCCCGGCGACTGGGCGTAATTGTCGTCGCCGCAGCAGAGCCACGGCGGGCAGACGATCGGGTTGCTGTCGAAGCCGCTTTCTTCCAGCAGGCCGTCGCCGCTGTTGCCGTTGGCCTCCCAGTAGTTGGAGAGGAACGGCTTGTTGCGCCTGTCGATCTTGCCGCTGTCGCGATTGCGGCGCGGCTCGATGGCGTGCCAGATGTCGAAGGTCTGGTCGTAGCGGCCGGCGTCGTAGGCCGAGCGGATCGACGACGAGATCGTGTCGAGGCCGAACCGCCGGACGATCTTCTCCACCGACCAGCGCAGCATGCGGTAGAGCGTCGTCGCCCGCCCCTCGCCGTCCCGGGCGATCCAGAAGCGGCCGTGCAGCAACTGGATCATGTGCAGCGGATCGTCGCCGCCCTCGATCAGGATGCCGCAGGACTGGCCGAACAGGCCGATGTCGCCATAGCCCTCGTGGAAGGCGGTGTAGATGTTCGAGCGCTGGAACATCCGCCGCTCGATGCTCTCCACCTCGTCCACCCACAGCTTCACCGGCCCCCATTCGCGCAGTTCCGGATCGGCGGTGGCGAAGCGGAACCACGGCCGGGCCGGCGAGGTCAGGCCCGAGTGCATGCCGGAGGCCAGCGTCCGCCAGGCGAAGGTGCCGGAGGGGTCGAGGATGCGCTTCCTCGAAATCGCCCGCTCGTCGGCCGCCTCGAGCCGCAGCCGGTGCGGCGCGATGAAATCGGCAAGGCCGCTCCAGGTGGATTCCCACGGCTGGCGGACCCGCTTCAGCTCCTCGGCCCGGCGGCGGTGATACTGGACCTGCGTTTCGTTATTGCGTTTTTCCGGCATGGCGGAACGCTTCCCCTGAGAATATTCAATGGCCGTTTGGGGGCCGTTTGGGAAATTCGCTCCGGTGAGTCAGCTGGCGTGGCTTTCGAGAACCGGAGCGGAGCGGACGTTCAGGTCCGTGAGCACCGGAAGCGCAGAAAGTCGCGTCGGATGGCCACCGGAGTAGAATTTACACCCCCAGCAAAACGGATTTCTGGGTCGAGGCATCCTGCAGGACGCCGTTGGCGCCGGTCAGGATGGTGGAGGCGCCGGCCCTGAGCTTGTCGGTCGCCCGCCGCGCCGCCGAGGTCTGGATGGCGCCGTTATCCGGCTCCTGCGATTGCGCCGAAGTCTTGTATTGCTCCACCTTGGGAGTGGACGAGGAAAGGCACATGGTCAAAGCCCCGCATGTGGATCGTACCGTTCGTCCATAAGGCGTTTGAGGTTTCCGGCCTGTCCCGGCCCGCGTTTGACCACCGGCTCGGCGAAGGTCAGGGCCAGCGCGTCGGCCCGGTTGGGCGAGGGAATGCCGCGCGCCTTCATGTCGGCCTTGCTTTCGAGCTGGATCTTGCCGTCGAGCCGCGGCACGGTTTCCGGGCCGATCAGGTCGGCCGATAGCGTCCGGTCGTCGGGATCGAGGGCGCCGCCGTCCTTCAGCCAGCGCTTCACCGTGCCCCACATCTCCGCCCGCTTGTTGAGATAGCCGGGGTCGACCGGCTTGCCGGCGAACCAGACCAGCCGCCAGTTGCGGCCCATGGTGCGGCCGGCGCTGACGATGCCGGTGCCGTAGCCGGCGTCGACGAACACCGCGTCCGCCCCTTCGTCGTCCTCCAGCCGGGCGATCAGGCCCGCCACCTCGACGTCGTTGTCGTTGCGCGGCAGGCTCAGGAGGCTTTTGACCATCAGCCCCTGGCGCAGCACGATCTCCACCGCATCGGCGCCGGTCCAGGCCGGGTCGACGCCGATGATCCTGGGCGCGAAGCCATATTGCTCGGGCCGGAGATGGCGCGCCCGCGCCGCCTCGACGTCGGCCTCGGCGATGAACTGCATCGGCGACTGGCTGGGGAACTCGCCGCGCACCCGGTAGCGCGCCACGTCACTGTCCTCGCCGCCGGCATCGTCGACGATCGATTGCAGGTAGACCCGGTTGGTGCCCTCGACGGAGCGGCTGTCGATGTGCCGCGTCTGCCAGCGGTGGCGGAACTTGCGGAAGCATTCGCGGAAGCGGCCGCCGTTGCGCGTCGGGTTGCCGAAGGCCACCCAGATGATCACCGTCTCCTCGTCGGTCAGCGCGCCCTCGGCCACCTCCCACACCTTGTCGGCGATCGCCGAGGCCTCGTCGAACAGCAAGAGGATGATGCGGCCCTGGTTGTGCAGGCCGGCGAAGGCCTCGGTGTTGTGCTCCGACCAGGTGACGAAATCGAGCCGCCAGCTATCGCCGCGTTTGGGGTCGCGGCAGCGGATCGACTGCGCCTGCATGTCGAACCAGTGCGCCGTCACGGCGCGGCGAAACCACAGCCCGACCTCCGGCGCCGTCTTGGTCTGCATCTGCGGCCGCGTGTTGGCGGTGATGACGATGCGGCAATCCGCCCAGCAGGACATCGCCCAGTTGGAGAGCATGCCCATCTCCGCCGACTTGCCGATGCCATGGCCGGAAGCGACGGCGATCCTGAGCGGCGTGAAGCGCCTGGCCGGATCGGCCAGATGGTCGCGGATCTGCCGATTGATGTCCCGCTGCCACTGGCGCGGGCCAGGGTGAGCGGCGAGATCCCCCTCGCCCCAGTCCCAGGCCGCCAGCGACCAGCGATCCGGATCGAACCGGCACGCGGCGGCCAGCCGTATGATCTCCTCGTTGGGGTCGGGCCGGGCGGTCATGCGAAGGCCCTCCGACGCCATATAACTTTGTTTCGTATAGATAAATTGTCATCCTGCGCGCAGACGCAGGACCTCACTATCAAGCTGTCATCCTTCGCGAAGGCGCAGGACCTCGGGCCGGAAGGGACACCCGGCCGATATCGCGCTCCCTCACCATCCCCCACGGCAAAGAGCCGCCCTATATCTGCCCCTCGCCCCATCCTGCCCGAGGTCCTGCGCCTTCGCGCAGGATGACAGCTAAATATAGAGGGGAAACAGCCACATAGCGCCGCGAACACTCTCATGAACGCAAGCATTGGAGCGCGCGAAAACTGGCCCATATCGGTGCCGAGGAATGCAAAGAGCCGCCCGATACTCCCCCCTCGCTCCACTGTCCCGAGGTCCCCGCCTGCGCGGGGATGACAGCTTGATGAAAAGGCGCGCTCACCTAACCGCTTGTCACCCCTATATATTTTACTGTCATCCCCGCGCAGGCGGGGACCTCGGGCAGAACGGAGCGGGCGGCCCATATAGGATTCCCGGAACCAAGGCAGCCCGATACTCCCCCCTCGCTCCACCGTCCCGAGGTCCCCGTCTGCGCGGGGATGACAGCTTGAGGGAGAGAAGAAACGGCCACATAGCCGCTCGCTCACCCCACCATCCGCGCGCTCTGGAGAAAGCGTAAGGCGCCCCTGCTCCTCGCGCCTCAGATGCCCGCGCGATAGGAAGGGGCGATCATCCATCCGTTTGTTTTCGCTACATATAATTCTGTCATCCCCGCGAAGGCGGGGACCTCGGGCAGAAAGGGGCACCCGGCCCATATAGGACTCCCCGAACCAAGGCAGCCCGATACTCCCCCCTCGCTCCACCTTCCCGAGGTACCCGCCTGCGCGGGGATGACAGCTTGATGGAATGGGGCGACCACCTAACCGCTTGTCATCCCTATATATAATCCTGTCATCCTCCGCGAAGGCGGGGGACCTCGGGCAGAAAGGGGCGATCGGCCGATATAGGTCTCCCATAAATCCCATCCCCTTCATTCCCCATCCTCCGCCAACCGCTTCGCCGCCCGGGCCAGCCTCTCGCCCAATCCCTCCAGCCCCTTCACCCGCACGGTCTCCTCGAACGCCTTCACCCCGATGTGCTTGCCGATCAGCTCCAGCCGCTTCAGCCGATCGCTGAGCCGCACCTTCTTGACGAACCCCACCTGCTCGCGCGCATTGCCGCGCCCCTCGAACCGCTCCTCGATCTCCACGCCCTGCACGAGGCCGCACCGCCAAACCTCCGGCCACTCGGCGATCGGCTTCAACTGACCCTCGCCGTCGTAGAGGTCGGCGATGTCGGCGCTCGCCTCGTCGACCAGCCGCCGGAGCAGCCAGCCGGCATCCACCGCCTCACGCTCGTCACCCTCGTTCACCCTGCGCGGCACGGATCACCCCTCCCCCGTCTCGCCGGCCACCCTAGCCGCCTCCGGTTTGCCGCCATGCTCGCCCAGCACCAGCCGGAAGCCGCGCTGATAGCCGGCCGCCTCGATCCGGACGCCCGATCCCTCGATGCGCTTCCTGAGCAGACAGAGCTGCGTCTTGAAATACTTGCGCGCCGTCTCGTATTCCGGCCCGCCGTCGAAATCGTCGGCATACATCTCGCCGATGATCGCCTCGCCGGTCACCGGCTTGCCCTTGCCCTGCCAGACGCGGGCGAGGATCGCCTCCTGCTGCGGCGGCAGCTCGTAGGCGCGGGCGATCAGGTTGGGCGACAGAACCGGCGCCGGCGCGCCGCAGCACGGACAGGCGACGCCCGTCTCCGCCGCCGGCACGGCCACCGGTACCGCCACCGCCTCCGCCGGCTGGAACCCCGCGAGCCGCGCCCCCAGGCGGATGTTCTCGATGCGGTCGTCCAGCGTGTCGCCGTTCCTGGGCAGCAGCACCCGGTCGGTGCCGCCGAAGTGCCAGTTCCACACGAGATAGCGGCGCATGTAGCGGGTGACGCTGGCCCGGCTGCCGCCCTGGATGGTCCAGATCGGCCCGGCATCGAGCCGCTTGCGATAGAGCTCGCCGCCCGCCTCCGGCCGCCGCCGCCCCACGAGGTCGCGCCAGTAGAGCCGGCCGTCGGGCCGATAGTCGAACAGCGCCCGCGCCGCCTCCCGGCTCATCTGCGCCGCCGAAAACCAGGTGTTGGGCATGCCCTCGGCCGCATCATCGGCAGGCGCGGCCGCCTTGCCGGGCGCTTTCCCGGCCGCCTTGCGAGACGCCTCGGCGACGCCCGGCCCGGACACCCGCCCGCCGCCGCTTCTCTCGAAC
>NZ_NQVN01000046.1 GCF_002770725.1 Pleomorphomonas carboxyditropha
GTCTCGACGGGGGCGGGGCGCGGCGCTTGGCGGACTGCCACGATCATGCCATGGCTCCTTGGATCGGGGCCGGCTGGGAGGAACCGGCTTCCCATTCCCTAAGGGTCGAGGCAAATCCTGGTTTTGTCACGCACGAATTGCAGTCATTCCCGACACCACCGTGCATAATACGAAAGCATATAAGTCTATATACTTAAAATCTAATGCGAATGGCCGATCACCGCCGTCGCCCCCCGCCGCGCCAGCCCTTGGCGGGTCGGGCTCGGCCGGGGTCCGGCGATCGCTGTGCCTGCCTCAATCGTCGTGGTGGTGATCGGTGCCGGCCTGGCCCCGCCGCCAGTAGGAGGCAAGACGCAGGCGGTCGCGCGGCAGACCCCATACGTCGACGGCCCGGCGGAAAACGGCTCGCCGGGCGGCGTGCTCCATGCCGCCCCACACCACGGTGCCCGGTGGAAGGTCGCCGGCGCCGATCGACGCGGCCGCCGTCTCCAGGCGCGCGCCGTCCCGCCGGTACAGCCAGGTGACTTCGGCGGCTGCGACGCTTGGCAGCGCCTGCCGGTCGTCTTCGTCCTCGATCTCGACAAAGGCCCGGACGCGGCGGCCGGCCGGCATCTCGGCGAGCATGCGCACCACCGCCGGCAGGCCCGTCTCGTCGGCAAACAACAGGTAGTCGGTCGCCTCCGGCAGATCGCCGCCGCCGGGACCGGTCATGCCGACGACGTCGCCGGGCCGCGCCCGTTCGGCGAAGGCGGCGCCTGGCGCGTCGTGATGGCTCGCGTGCAGCAGCATGTCGATCTCCACCTCGCCGGCGGCGACGTCGAGGCGGCGCAACGTATAGACGCGGGCCGGCGGCGGATTGCCGTCCGGCCAGAAGGGACGTCCGTCGTCGCCGGTCACCGGCCAGCGCTGGCGCACGCCCTCGCCCGGCAACAGCAGGCGGACGTGCAGCCCGCCCTCGGCGAAGCGGCCGAGATCGTCGCCGCGCAGCGTCAGGCGGCGGAAGCGGCCGACCGTCGCGACGCCCGTCACCGTCATCGCGCGGAAGAACGGCAGCGGCGAGCCGGACGCGCCGGCTCCCGTCCAGTGCAGGGCGAGGCCGGCCTCCCCGAGCTCCAGCACGTGGTCGGCCATGATCATCTTGATGTAGGCGAGGCCGGTGGGATCGCCGCTTTCGGCGGCGATGCGCAGACCGCCGGCCTCGAGCGTCAGCCGCGACAGGCCGAGCTCGCTCGACAGCAGCACCTCTCCGGTCTCCGTCGTCTCGCAGCGGGCGTGGCGGCCGAGATGTTCGGCGAGCCGGCCGCGCAAGCCGACCGGATCGGAGGTCGGGACGAGGAGATTGGCGAAGAAACGGGCCGGCTCGTGCAGGGTCATCGGGGCAGGCTCCTGAAATGGAGAGGTCTCACTCTCTCTTGAATTCGATGGGAACGGTAACCTTGAACGGCGCGTCGAGGGTCGCGGGGACGGGCGGGAAGGACCCGACGCGGCGGATCAGGCGCTCGGCGGCGTTGGCGACGGCCGACCCGCCGCCGACCGACAGGCCGACGATCGAGCCGTCGCGGCCGATCGACAGCGATACCGTCGCCCGGCCGATGGCGCCGTCGGCGTCGCTCGCCCGGCGCTTGCCGACGATCGCCCGCCGGACGGAGCTGCGATAGGCGGCGAGCGCGTCGGCCATCTGCCGGCCCGCCCCGGCGCCGGCCACCTGCGCGTCGGCCGGCGGGGTCGGCCTCGCCTCGGGCTGCTTCCTGGGCGCCGGCTTCTTTCGCTCGGGCTTCACCGGCTCGGGCTTCGGCTTCACCTCGGCCGTCTCGACCATCTCCGGCGGCGGGGGCGGCGGCAGCGGCACGGCCACCTCCGACGGCGGCAGCATCTCCGGCTCGGGGAGCGGCGTCTCCACCGGCTCGGGCGGCGCCTCGGCAAGGTCTTCCACCGGTTCGGGCGGCGCGTCGGTCACCTCTTCCACCGGCTCGACCGTCTCGACCTCCTCCGGCTGGGGCGTGGTCTCGGCGAGCTCCGGCTCGGGCGGCGTCGTGGTCACCTCCTCGGGCGGCGCCTCCACCACCTCCTCGACGGCCGCCTGCTCGACGCTTTCGAGCGGCGGCAGCTCCGGCTCGGGCGGCAGGTCGATCATCACCACCGCCTCGGGGGCCGCCACCGCCGCCGCCGGACCGTTGGTCGGGATGAGCCACCACAGCGCCGCCCCGTGCAGCGCCAGGCCGAGGACGCCGGCCAGCGACCAGCGCATCAGTCCGGACCGCCTCGACAGGAGTTCGGTCGTCGATCGGGAAGGAATTGCCATCGGATCGGTTCGATCTCTTCTGCTGACCCGGGATTACCCGCCGGCCGGTGCAGGGGCGGCCGCCTGCTCGATACCCACCAGCGCCACCTTGAGGTAGCCGGCCGCCCGCAGCAGGTTCATCGCCTCGGCCAGGTCGCCATAGGCCACCGTCCTGTCGGCCCTCAGGAAGATGCGCTCGTCCTTGTCGCCGCCGGTCGCCGCGTCGAGGCGGCCGGCCAGCGCGTCGCGCTCCACCTTTTCCTCGCCGACGCTGATCGACAGATCCCCGCCCACCGTCACGAACAGCGGCTTGTCCGGCCGCGGGGCGGCGGCCGCCGTCGAGCCGGGAAGGTCGACCGGGACGTCGACGGTGGCGAGCGGCGCCGCCACCATGAAGATGATGAGAAGCACCAGCATCACGTCGATGAACGGCGTCACGTTGATCTCGTGGTTCTCGGTCAGTTCGGAACCGTCGTCGAGTCGGGCAGCCATGGCAGGCCTCCTTCGCGCACCGCACCGGGGTCGCCCGGCGGGTGCCGCGTCATCAATTGAGGGAGCCGACGTCCAGCCGGCCGGTTTCGAGATCGCGCGACAGCGTGCGGATGAGCCCTTCGGAAAGGTCGGTCATCTCGGCGCGGAAGGCGGTGGTGCGGCGGGCGAGGTGGTTGTAGACCACCACCGCCGGAATGGCGGCGACAAGGCCGGTGGCGGTGGCGAGCAGCGCCTCGGCGATGCCCGGCGCCACCACCGCAAGATTGGTCGTCTGGCTCTCGGAAATGCCGACGAAGGCGTTCATGATGCCCCAGACGGTGCCGAACAGGCCGACGAAGGGCGCCGTCGAGCCGATGGTGGCGAGAAGGCCGGTGCCGGTCATGGCCCGCCGGCCGGCCGCCGCCTCGAGGCGGGAGAGGCGCGAGCGTACCCGCTCGACCAGCCCGCCGGCAGCCGTGGAGCCGGTCCCCTCGGCGCCGGTCTGCGCAACCTCCTCGCCGATCTCGGCCAGCATGGCGGCGAGCGGCCGCGGCAGATGCGGCCGACGAACCAGGCCGGCGATGCCGGCCTCGGCGGCAACGACGGCGACACCGCGCCGGGCCGACCGGCCGAGGGCGGACAGTTCCAGCACCTTGCCGACCAGGATGACCCAGGTGATCAGCGAGGCGGCGATCAGGCCGACCATCACCGCCTTCACCACGAGATCGGCGGCCATGAACATGCCGAAAGGCGTCAGGTCATGCGGCAGGGTGACGACGGCGGCGCCGGCGGCGGCGATGCTCTCGGGATTCATCATCGCCTCACTTGTCGAAGGTGGCCGCGGCGCGCGAGCGCGGCTCCACCGCGTCGAGGCAGGTATCGGCCGCGAACCCGTCCGCCTCGCAGGACAGGACGTCGTTGATCAGCACCCGGCCGACGCTGTCGCAGGCGAGGTCCTTGAGGTCGAAGGTCTTGACCACCGTCCGCCCCGCCTTGAGGGGACCGGCGTCCACCCCCACCCGCTTCGCCACGATGCCTTCGCCGTCGAACACGACGAGATCGAGCTTCAGGGCCGAGAAGGACGCGCCGGTGGCGTTCTTCTCGACCAGGGTCACCCGGCAGCCGCCGTCGATCCCGTCCAGCCGGTTCAGCTCGAGGGAGAAGGAGCCGGCGGGAGAAGGCTGGGGCGCCGAAGAAGACTGGGCGAGGGAGGGCGAGGCCGAAAGCAGCAGGGCGGCCGGGACGGCATGGAGGAGCGGGGTAAGGCGTTGCAGGTTCATGGGCGGCAGTCCGGGAGGAGAGGAAGAAGGGAAATCACGGCCGCTCGAAAGCGGCGACGAAGCTGTCGGCGATCGCCTGTTCGGCCCTGAGGCCGGAACTGGTGAGATACATGCCGACCGGATCGAGGTAGATGATGTGACCGGCCGTGGCGGCGCGGGTGCGGTTGACCAGCTCGTTGTCGAGCAGGGCGCGGGCCGGCGTCTCGGCCTTGCCGATGGCGGCGTCGCGGTCGATGACGATCAGCCAGTCCGGGTTGACCTTGAGGATGTATTCCCAGGAGATGACCTGGCCGTGGGTGGTCGCCTCGATGGTCGGGTCGGCGGCGGCGAGCCCATAGAGGTCGTGGACCTCGGAGAAGCGCGAGCCGGGACCGTAGGCGCTGATCTTGCCGCCGGTGGTCAGCACCACCAGGCCCGTGCCCTTGTCGGCGGTCATTTCCCGAAGGCGGGCCGTGGTGGCGTCGAGCTTTTGAAGCCGCCCGGCCACTTCGGCCTCCTTGCCGAACAGCGTGCCGATCGCCTCGGCATTGCGCTTCACCGAGCCGCGGAAATCGTTGTTGTCGGGCGTGAGATCGAGCACCGGGGCGATGTCCGACAGCGCCGCGAAGTGCTTCTGGCTGCGGCCGCCGACGACGATGAGGTCGGGCTCGAGCGCCGCCACCGCCTCGAAATCCGGCTCGAACAGCGAGCCGACCTTGGCATAGGCGGCATCACGGTATTTCGCGAGGTCGCCGGCCATCGCCCAATCGGGCACGCCCTTCACCTCGACGCCCAGCGCGTCGAGCGTATCGAGGGCGGCGAGATCGAACACCACGACGGTCTTCGGCCGATCGGGGAGGTCGCGCGTGCCCTGGGCATCGGTGACGGTGGCGGCGCCGGCGACGCCGATGCCGGCGAACAGGAGGACCGGCGCCAGCATGGCGCCGAGGCGGCGAAATCCGGTCATGGCTTTTCCTTCACATCGGACATCGGGATCGGGCCGCGCCCGAACAGCGCCAGCAGCCCGTCGGCGAGCGCCCCCCGCCAGACGAAATAGTCGTGGCCGCCGGCGTATTCGCGGGCGGCGACCTCGTAGCCGCGCGCCAGCAGCACGTCGCGCAGGTGCCGGTTGGTCTCGAGGATGCCGTCGGCGCCGCCGTGCTCGCGCTCGAACAGGCCGGCGGCCAGAAACACCCGGACGGGGCGCCGCTCCGTGGTGGCGACGCGGTTGGCGATGGTGGCCGACGTGCCGGGCGGGCTCCACCAGTAGGAGCCCGACAGCGACAGCGCATTGCCGAAGGCGTCGGGGCGGCGAAGCGCCACCGTCAGCGACGCGAGACCGCCATAGGACGATCCCGCCAGCACGGTGCGGGCCGGCGGCGGCGAAAAGCCGGTCCGCTCGCGCACTTCCGGCATCAGGTGGTCGGCCAGGACATCGGCGAAGTCGGCGCTGTCGGGCAATTCGCGCGACCGCGTCGCCAGGTCCGGGTTGTCGACGAAGACGGCAAGCGTCGGCGGCAGACGGCCATCGGCAACGAGGGCGTCGAGGATGGCCGGCGTCGGCACCTCGCGCTGATAATTGCGGCCGTCGAAAACGACGAGCAGCACGGCGTCGGGATCGGCGGAATCGAAGCCCTTCGGCCTGTAGATCGCGATGTCGCGCGTGTTGCCGAGACGGTCCGAGGCAAGGCGGAAGCGGATGAATTCCCCCGCCGGCGCCGCCGTGTTCTCCATGCCCGGCTGAACCGGCGCCGCCGCGAGCGTGACCGTCGACTTGGAATTGAACCGGTCCGGCGCGTCGGCCGGCCAGGGCGCCTTGTTGAGCGGATCGGCGGCGGCGGTGGCGAGCAGCGCGACGCGCCGCTCGCGCGCCGTCCCCGGCAGCTCCGGCACGTCGGGGGCGAGCTGGTAGGAAAAACGCGTCTCGGGCGGCACGCGGAAACTCTTGAACCAGATGTCGGAGCCGTCGAGCCGGTCGAGCCACTCGTGGTCGCCGGACGGCGCGCCGACGAGGCGGACGTTCCGCGCGGCGCCGCGATAGACGAAGGTGAGCAGCGTCTCGCCGTCCTCGGTCCGCTCGACGAGCGGCGTACCGGCCTCCCGGGCCTGGCGCCAGAAGGCGTCGGTGGTGCCGCCGGTGGCGAGCGCCGCGGCGACGGCGGCGATCGCCGGACTGTCGTGGCCGGCGGCCGGCGGCTTCTGGTCGGCGAGCGACAGGCGCGCGGTGAGCGTCAGCCGGCCGGCGCCGCCGTCCGGGCCGGCCATCAGGCGCAGGGCCGACGGCGTGCCGCCGGCGACGAACTGGAACTCGCCGGAAAGGCCGACGTCGTCGAGCAGGCGCCGCCAGGCAACACCGTCATTGTCGACGATTTCGATATCGAAGCTGCCGGCCGTCACATCGAGCCGGCCGCGCAGATAGTCGCCGGGCGCCGCGTCGAGCGGCAGCGTGACGGTTTCGCCCGGCGCCACCGCCGCGATGGCCAAGGGCCGGTTCGGCACAAGGCGCATGTCCTCGCCGGCGGAGGCGCCGCCGGAAAGCAGAACGAAAGCCAGGGTATGCAACGCCTTCAATGCTCTGCGCATCCGCCTCACCACTGGTATTTCGGCGTGGCGGTGACGGTTCGGCCGGCACCAACGAAATAGGCATTCACCGGATCGGCCCCTCAACAACCATCGCATCGAGGCCCGCGACGCCATCCGCCGGCAGGGTCCGCGCGCCGGCGACCGCAGCCGAACGGACCTCCTCCGTCAGGGCCATGCACACCGGCATACCCAGCGATTGCCCGTTCCGGTGCAAGCGACGTTCGGCAGGAAGTCCCATTTTATCAGCTACTTATCCTTGCTCGCCTTGATAATTGCGATTGAAAATCAATCGCATAAGTGATTTCCCTTAAACTTGACTAATCGTATCATGTATATAAACAGGGTGGCCGGACGCTGTCGATGACCAGGGCTTCAGCGAAAACGGCGGTTTCTTTTTCGTAAACAGCCGAAGCCGCCCTGAAGGTTGTGAGGCGGCTTCCCGGGTGGCATTGGGTGCGTCATGGAACTGTCGACGGCGGTATCGGAACACGACGGCATCTCGCTTGCCTGCCGGCTCACGCCGGTGGTCGCCGGGCCGCGGCCGGTGCGCGAGATCCAGCCGGGCTTCCGCCTGTTCGTCTACCTCCGCGGCTGGCAACGCTTCGAGATCGACGGCCAGCGGTTCGACGTCTCCGCCGAGGGCGGCCCGGTGGCCCTGGCGCTGTCGCTCACCCGTCCGGCGCAACTGGTGCAGGTCGCCTGGTCGGAAGACCGGATGGGCAAGCTGACGATCACCGCGCCGCGCGACTGGGCCTCGGCGCTCGACCTCAAGGGCGCCGGCCACGGCGACGCGCTCGCCACCTTCCTCACCGGCCACGGCAACAGCCACCTCTGGCGCCTCGACGACGACAGCATCCGCCTCGCCCAGCTCGCCGCCGAGCCGCCGGCCTGGGTGCCGCGCGAGGCGCTGCCGCTCTACCGGCGCGCCCGCGCCTTCGACCTGATCTGCCTGACGCTCAGCACCCTGGCCCTGCGGCGCGACAAGAACACGCTGCCCCGCCCAGCCCAGTCGCTGCTCGGCGAGCGCATCCGCATCTTTCTGCTCGATCACCTCAACGAGCCGCTGACCATCGACGCGGTCGCCCAGGCCGTCGGCGCGTCGGTCAGCGTCGTGCAGCGCTGCTTCAAGGAACTCTACGGCATGACGGTGTTCGATTTCGTGCGCCGCCGCCGTCTCGACGCCGCCCGCGACGCCCTCGACAACCGGGGGGTCAGCATCGCCTGCGCCGCCTTCATCGCCGGCTATTCGGCGCCGTCGAGCTTCGCCACCGCCTTCAAGAAGGCCTATGGCGTACCGCCCAAGCTGCGGCGGCGGCAGGCGATGCCATTCCTCGAGGCGGCCGAGTGAACGCTTTCTCCCGTCCGCTGCTGCTCTCCGCCATCGTCGTCGCGACCGCCGTCCTCGTCGTGGCGAGCCTCGTCACCGGCGGCGGCTACGGCTGGTCGGACGTGCTGACCATGGAAGGCGACGGCGCGCTGGTGCTCGCGGCGAGCCGGGTGCCGCGCACGCTCGCCCTGCTGCTGTCGGGCGCCGGCCTCGCCGTCTCCGGCATCCTGATGCAGATGATCGCCCGCAACCGCTTCGTCGAGCCGTCGACGGCCGGCACGGTGGAAGCGGCCAGCCTCGGCATCCTGCTCACCCTGCTGCTGATGCCCGGCGCCCCGGTGATCGCGCGCATGCTGGTGGCCGCCCTGGTGGCGCTCGCCGGCTCGGGGCTGTTCCTGATGCTGCTCGGCCGGCTGCCGCTCGGCTCGGCGCTGATGGTGCCGCTGGTCGGCATCATGCTCGGCGGCATCTTCGAGGCGGTGACCAGCTTCCTCGCCTATCGCTTCGACCTGCTGCAGTCGCTCGGCGCCTTCGGCAGCGGCGACTTTTCCATCGTGCTGCGCGGCCGCTACGAATTCCTCTGGATCATCGCCGGCCTGGTGGCCGCCGCCTATGCGACGGCCGCCCGCTTCACCATCCTCGGCATGGGCGAGGCGGTGGCGATCGGCGTGGGCCTCAACTATCGGCGCCTCATCATCTTCGGTCTGATCATCGTCTCGGTGGTCACCGCCGCCGTGGTGGTGACGGTCGGCGCCGTCCCGTTCGTCGGCCTGATCGTCCCCAACGTCGTCAGCCTGCTGCTCGGCGACGATCTGAGACGCAGCCTGCCCGTCGTGGCGGCCGGCGGCGCGCTTCTGGTGCTCGCCTCGGACATCGCCGGGCGGCTCGTCATCGCACCCTACGAGATTCCGGTCGGCACCATCATGGGCGTCGTCGGCAGCCTCGGCTTTTTGATGCTCATCTTCGGGCGGCGCAGCCATGCCGCCTGATCGCGCCCACGCCGTCCGCCGCGTGACGCTGGTCGTCGCGCTTCTCGCCGCGCTGTCGGCGCTCGCCTTCATGACGGTCGGGGTGCGCGGCTCCTGGAGCTTCGTGCTCGCCCATCGCGGCGTCCGCCTCGCCGCCCTCGTCACCGTGGCCTATGCCATCGCGCTGTCGACGGTGCTGTTCCAGACGCTGACCGGCAACCGCATCCTGACGCCGGCGGTGATGGGCTTCGACGCGCTGTTCCTGCTGCTGCAGACCGCGCTGGTGGTGGTCCTCGGCGGCGCCGGCGCCGGCGCGCTCGATCCGCGGCTGCTGTTTTCCGTCGAATGCCTCATCATGGTCGGTCTCTCCGGCCTGCTGTTCCGCCTGCTGTTCCGCGGCGAGGGCCGCAACCTGCCGCTGGTGGTGCTGGCCGGCCTGCTGTTCGGCGCCCTGTTCCGCAGCCTCGCGAGCTTCCTGCAGCGCGTCATGGATCCCAACGACTTCCTGGTGCTGCAGGGACGCACCTTCGCCTCGTTCAACGTGGTCGACCCGGCGCTGATCGGCGTCGCCGCCTTTCTGGCGCTGACGGCGACGGCGGTGTTGCTGCCCCGTCTTTCCGAGCTCGACGTGCTCGTTCTCGGCCGGGAGAAGGCGACCGGCCTCGGCATCGACACGGCGCGGCTGTCGGCGATCGTCTTCGCGCTGGTCGCCGTGCTGGTATCGGCGTCGACGGCGCTGGTCGGGCCGACCACCTTCTTCGGCCTGCTGGTCGCCAACCTCGCCTATCTCATGGTGCCGTCGGCCCGCCATGCCGACGTGCTGCCCGTCGCCGTCGGCCTCGCCGTCATCACGCTGGTCGGCGGCCAGATGCTGCTCGAACGGCTGCTCGGCTTCGGCACCGCGCTGTCGATCGTCATCGACTTCGTCGGCGGCGTCGTGTTCCTCCTCATCCTGTTCAGGGCCGGCCGGCGATGATCGACATCGACAAGATCACCAAGCGCTATGGCGATACCACCGTCGTCGACGACGTCAGCCTGACGATCCCGCGCGGCGGCGTGGTGGGCATCGTCGGCCCCAACGGTGCCGGCAAGTCGACGCTCTTGTCCATGGTAAGCCGGCTTATAAAAGCCAATTCCGGGACTGTGCGTGTCGACGGCCTCGACGTGACGGCGGCGCCGGGCCGCGAGCTGGCCCGCCGGCTGTCGGTGATGCGCCAGGAGAATTACGTCGCCGCCCGCCTGACGGTGCGCGACCTCGTCGCCTTCGGCCGCTTTCCGCACAATCGCGGCCGCCCGACCCGCGAGGATACGGAGCGGGTGGCGACGGCGATCGCCTTCGTCGGGCTGGACGGCATGGCGGACCGCTTTCTCGATCAGCTTTCCGGCGGCCAGCGGCAGCGGGCCTTCGTCGCCATGACGCTCGCCCAGGACGCCGACTACGCGCTGTTCGACGAGCCGCTCAACAATCTCGACATCCATCACGCGGTGTCGATGATGCGGCTCTTTCGCCGCATGGGCGACCAGCCGGGCAAGACGGTGGTGATCGTGCTGCACGACCTCAACATCGCCGCCACCTACGCCGACCGGATCATCGTCATGCAGGACGGCCGGGTGGTCGGCGACGGCGCGCCGTCCGAGGTCATCAACCGGCGGCTTCTGGCGGAGGTGTTCCGGGTCGAAGGCGACATCGTCGAGGTGGACGGCCGGCGCCTGGTGAGCGTGGCGCCGTAAGCGAGAAAGGTACCCGGGGTACGCCTCCCATGGATTGTCATCCTCGCGAAGGCGAGGACCTCGGGACGAGAAGGTGAGGAGGGGCGTATCAGGCGCCCCAGCGTTGCTGGAGCGCCATATCGGCGTCGAGCTTTGTTCTGCCCGAGGTCCTCGCCTGCGCGAGGATGACAGATTTATATATGCGGAACAAAGGGATAGTTGTGCACACCGGTACCTGGGGCAAACTCCCGGGCACGCGAGGAAGCCGGCCGTCAGGCCATCTCGCCGGCCCAGCGATCGTAGACGGCGCCGACGTCGCCGGAGAAATAATCCGGGTTGAGGTCGCGGATCGGCGCCAGGCTGACCCTCAGACCATCGAGGTGACGGTCCATGGCCGCCGCCGCCGTCTCGGCGTCGCGGCCGGCAATGGCGTCGATGATCGCCTCGTGTTCAGCGAGCGCCCGCTCCATGCGGTGCGGCTGCGGCAAGGTCAGGCGGCGATAGCGATCGAGCTGCACCTTGATCTGGACGATCATCGACCACAGTCCCGGCAACCGGCCGGCCTCGGCGATGGCCCGGTGCATCACCTCATCGGTGGCGTGGAAGCCGTCGATGTCGCCGGTGGCCAGCGTCTCGCGCTGGCGCTCGATGATCGCCCTGAGGCCGGCGATATCGGATCCCCTGGCGCTTTCGGCCGCCGCCCGCACGGTGACCGCCTCCAGCGCGGCGCGGGCGACGATGATCTCGGGCAGGATTTCGGCGGGAATGCGGGCCACCATGGTGCCCGACTTGGGGACGATCTCGATCAGCTTCTCGTCGGCGAGGCGGAGCAGCGCCTCGCGGACCGGCGTCCGGCTGACGCGCGCCTCGAGGGCGATCTCCTTCTCGAAGATGACGTCGCCCGGCCGGCGCCGCATGGAAACGATGTCGTCGCGCAGCCGGCGATGAACGAGCTGGGCCGCGGTTTCGCCGGCCGGCAGGCCGCCGGCGGCAGATCGTCCGGTATCGCTCATCGTCCATGCCGTCATCGCGTCTGCTCCCGTGGGCCACTTCCGGCCCCAATAAGGTTCGGCAAGGCAGACGGCGCGGATCGCTCTGCCGGGCGATGACGATCCGCCAATGCGACCGCCATCAAACCTGGGTTTTGTGTATCAGATATATGAAAAAGATTAGAGCGGGTTAGTACCAAGCCCTCTTTCCCACCGATCGGGGCAGATACGTATGCCGTCCGGGATCGCGCCGGCGGACACCGGGCCAGCAAAACCGGCTGGCCGGAAAGTGCAACATGACGGTCAGATGGCCATGCGCTCGGCGTGGTGCAGTTTTTCCAACTTGCCCACACGTGAACCAGCTCACAAGCCTGCCTTTCTATACAAATATACATTATATATCTTATATATAAGGATTTATATATTCCGACATCGGCTCGCATGCTGCAATATTTACTTTCCGTCTCCAGGTTTAAACTCTAATTCATTGGGGAATTATATTCAATATGAACTTTGATATGATTTGATTTTGCTATATTCTAGCATGGATTAATGCGTATTGATTTAAAGGAATAACGCTCAGATGTTTCCGCCAACGAGATGCGGCCGCCGAGGCGCCGGGAGGATGACACCCAGCCCACAACGGACCGGCAGAACGACAATCGGAGGATGAGGTGACCCAGGATATCCGCGTGGCGGCCATCGGCGAGTGCATGGTCGAGCTGCAGGAGCGGCCCGACGGCGGCATCACCCAGTCCTTCGGCGGCGACACCTTCAACACGGCGGCCTACATGGCGCGGCTCGGCGCAGGACTGGGGTCCTTCGTCGACTACGTGAGCGCCATCGGCGACGATCCGTTCAGCGACGACATGGCGGCCTTCTGGCGCGCCCAGGGCGTCGGCGACCGCCTGGTGCTGCGCCGCCCGGGACGCCGCCCCGGCCTCTATTTCATCAAGACCGACGCCGCCGGCGAGCGCCGCTTCTATTACTGGCGCGGCGAGGCCGCCGTCCGCGAAGCGTTCGAGACCGACGGCTCCGAGGCGATCCTCGCTGCGCTCGCCGGCTACAGCAACGTCTATCTCTCGGGCATCAGCCTGGCGGTGCTCAGGCCGCAAAGCCGCGCCCGGCTGATCGCCCGCCTCGGGGAGCTGGCCCGCGACGGCGTCGCCATCGACTTCGACTGCAACTACCGGCCGCTCCTGTGGGAAAACGCCGCGACGACGCGCGCCGTCTACGAAGAGGTCATCGCCGTCGCGAGCCGCGTCATGGTCACGGTGGAGGAACTCGAGGTGCTCGGCATCGCGCCGGCATCGGAGGCCGGCGCCGCCCATTTTACGGCGCTGCCGCGCCTCGAGGTGGTGATCAAGGACGGCGCCAGGCCGTGCACGCTGATCCACGGCGGCAGGGTCGAGACCGTTCCGGCCATCGCCGTCGACAAGGTGGTCGACACCACGGCCGCCGGCGACAGCTTCTCGGCCGCCTACCTCATCGGCCGCAGCCTCGGCCTCGCCCCGGCGGAAGCCGCGCGCCGCGCCCATGTGGTGGCCGGCGCCGTCGTGCAGCACCGCGGCGCCATCATTCCGAAGGACGCCACGCCCGACGTCTTCGCTTCCGAGATCGCCCGGCGCCGGTAACCCGCAGCCGCCGGCGCGAACATTCACGCTGGAGAGGACTGGACCGATGAACATCAAGGAGACGATCGACAATATTGCCGGCGGCCTGATGCCGGCGCCGCTGATCCTCGGCGCGCTCTGCAAGACCTTCTATCCGAAAGAAGGCGACAGGTAACGCCGCCGGCGCGCCGGCCAGGGTGCGCAAGGTCGTGGTCAAGATCCTCGCCTGATTCCCCCAACCCGTCATTATCGGAGGCAACAATGGATATTCGCTATTCGGCCAACCAGAAGGACTTCAAGCGCTACACCACCGAGGAGACGCGCGCCGAGTTCCTGATCGACAACCTCTATGTCGACGACCAGGTGGTCGCCGTCTATTCCCATGTCGACCGCATGGTGACGCTCGGCTGCAAGCCGGTCAGCGAGGCGGTGCCGCTCGACAAGGGCATCGACTGCATGAAGAACTTCGGCACCGCCTACATCCTGGAGCGCCGCGAGATCGGCATCTTCA
>NZ_NQVN01000047.1 GCF_002770725.1 Pleomorphomonas carboxyditropha
TGGTCTCGACCGGGCCGAGGTCGTTGATGCCGACAACCTCGATGTCATTGCGGCCGGACTCGACGATCGCGCGCAGAACGTTACGACCGATACGACCAAAGCCGTTGATGGCGACCTTTACTGCCATTGTCTGTCTCCTGATGCAGAGGCGGGCATCTTCCGGCCCGGTCCTCGTTTGGGATGGGGACGGCCCGGCGGGTTCCGGACCGCGACCCCAACTTTCCTCGCCCGCGGGAGCGACGGCGGCCGCCGTCCCCGCCGGGCAATGTCGTCAGCTCAGCTTGACCGAGGCCAGCTCGGCGATGCGGCTCGCGGAAATGCCGAACTTCTCGTAGAGCAGCTCGATCGGCGCCGAGGCGCCGAAGCCGCTCATGCCGACGAAGATGCCGTCCGAGCCGATGATCTCGTCCCAGCCCATGCGCAGGGCGGCTTCGACGCCGACCTTCACCTTGGCGACGCCGATCACCTCGGCGCGGTAGGCGTCCGACTGGGCGCGGAAGTTCTCGAAGCTCGGCACCGAGACGACGCGGGTCGGATGGCCGGCGGCGTCGAGCAGCTTCTTGGCGTCGAGGGCGATGGCGACCTCGGAGCCGGTGGCGAAGATCGACACTTCCGGCAGGCCCTCGGCGGCCGCCACCTCGTAGGCGCCCTTGGCGACCTTGTTGTCGGCGCTGACCTCGAAGCGGACGGCCGGCAGGTTCTGGCGCGACAGCGCCAGCGTCGTCGGGCCCTTCTTGTGGGTGAGCGCGAACTCCCAGGCCTCGGCCGTCTCGTAGGCGTCGGCCGGGCGGATCACCGTCATGTTGGGGATGGCGCGTAGCGAGGCCAGGTGCTCGATCGGCTGATGGGTCGGGCCGTCCTCGCCGAGACCGATGGAGTCATGGGTCATGACGTAGACGACGCGCTGGTGCATCAGCGCCGACAGGCGCATGGCCGGGCGGGCGTAGTCGGAGAACACCAGGAAGGTGCCGCCGTAGGGGATGAAGCCGCCGTGCAGGGCGATGCCGTTCATGGCGGCGGCCATGCCGAACTCGCGGATGCCGTAGTGGATGTAGCTGCCCTTGTAGTCGGGCGCCTTCACCGCTTCCTGGCCCTTGGTCTTGGTCAGGTTGGAGCCGGTGAGGTCGGCCGAGCCGCCGGCCGTCTCGGGGAGGGCGGCGTTGACGACCTCGAGGGCCATCTCGGAGGCCTTGCGCGAGGCGACCTTCGGCAGGTCGGCGACCAGCTTGGCCTTGTAGGCGGCCAGGGCGTCGAAGAAGGCGGTCGGCAGGTCGCCGGCGATGCGGCGGTCGAACTCGGCGCGCGTTTCGGCGTCGAGGGCGTTGTAGCGGGCGAGCCAGGCGTCGCGGTCCTTGGCCGAACGCTTGCCGGCGGCGCGCCAGTCGGCGAGGATCTCGGCCGGAACCTCGAAGGGCAGGTAGGGCCAGCCGAGCTTCTCGCGGGCGCCGGCGATCTCCTCGGCGCCGAGCGGGGCGCCGTGGACGGCGTGGGTGCCGGCCTTCTTGGGCGCGCCGAAGCCGATGGTCGTCTTGGCGGCGATCAGCACCGGCTTGTCGGAGGTCTTGGCGCGCTCGAGGGCGGCGAGGATCGCCACGGGATCATGGCCGTCGATGGCGTCGGTGTTCCAGCCGGCGGCGCGGAAGCGGGCCGGGATGTCGCCGCTCTCGGAGACCGAGATCGGGCCGTCGATGGAGATGCCGTTGTCGTCCCAGATCAGCACGAGCTTGTTGAGCTTGAGATGGCCGGCCAGCGAGATCGCCTCGTGGCTGATGCCTTCCATCAGGCAGCCGTCGCCGCACAGCACGTAGGTGTGGTGGTCGACGAGGTCGTCGCCGAACCGGGCGTTGAGCATGCGCTCGGCCAGCGCGAAGCCGACCGACATGGCAAGACCCTGGCCGAGCGGGCCGGTGGTCGTCTCGATGCCCTGGGCATAGCCGTATTCCGGATGGCCGGCGCACTTGGAGCCCCACTGCCGGAACGACTTGAGGTCGTCCATGGTGATGTCCTCGACACCGATCAGGTGGAGGACGGAATAAAGCAGCATCGAGCCATGACCGGCCGACAGGATGAAGCGGTCGCGATCGGGCCAGGCGGGGGCGGCGGCGTCGAACTTGATGACGTCGCCGAAAAGAACAGTGGCGATGTCGGCAGTGCCCATCGGCATGCCGGGGTGGCCGGACTTGGCCTTTTCGACAGCATCCATCGCCAGAGCGCGGATGGCGTTGGCCATATTCTTGTACCGGGCAGAGTCAGTCATTGTTATTTCCTGACAGGATTTGGCCGGAAACTCCTTGGGCGAGCCAAACGACGGACAAATACGTATCTTCCGGCAGACACGCCACGCCATTACGTCTTTCGGCTAAAGCGGCCGATCAATAGCAGGGCGGTGTCATCTGTCAATGACAACCGGCCCCCGCCAAAGCGCTGGCGGGCCAAAAAAGGGGAAAGCTGGTATTTTCCCAGATCGCTCCCCCAACGGACCGTTGTCAGGTCTCACTGTTTATGGCAACCAGACCTGAGAGACCGTCTTGAAATTCTACTCCGGCGGCCGTCTGACGCGACTTTCCGCGCTTCCGGTGCTCACGGACCTTGACGTCCGCTCCGCTCCGGTTCTCGAAAGCCGCGCCAGCCGACTCTCCGGCAGCGAATTTCAAGACGATCTCTGACAAGCGATGAATTCTCCGGCCGATTTTCCGTCGTCCCGGTGGAGCATCCGGAGGCGGTCATGGCCGGAGCGGCGTCTTTGGACGCGGCCTTTGAAAGGCTCGACCAGGCGCTCTCGCGCCTGGAACTTGCGGTGGAGCGGCGGCTAGCCGGCGAGCGCACCATTTCCGGCCTCGAGGACGAGTTGTTCCGCCTCGGGGAGGACCGGTCGCGCCTTGCCGGCGACCTCGACGACGCGCTCGCCCGGGCCGGCCGGCTGGAGGACGCCAACCGCGAGGTGTCGCGCCGCCTGGTCGCCGCCATGGAGTCGATCCGCTCCGTTCTCGATACCCACGGAGGCTGACACCTTGAGCCAGGTGACGGTGACGATTGCCGGCAAGACCTACCGCATGGCCTGCGACGACGGCCAGGAGGAGCATCTCTACGGTCTCGCCAGCCGCCTCGACGCCATCCTCAACGAGATCCGCGGCGTGTTCGGCGAGATCGGCGACCAGCGGCTGACCGTGATGAGCGCCATCACCGTGCTCGACCAGTTGTCGGAGACCGAGCGCAAGCTGAAGGGCCTCGAGGCCGAGGTGCGGTCGCTGCGCGAGAGCCGCGACGCGCTGCTCGAACGGCAGGGCGAGGTGGAACGCCGCCTCGCCGAGAAGGTGGCCGACGCCGCGGCCCGCATCGACGCCGCCGCCGAGAAGATGGTCTGATCCCCGCCAGTCCGCTCCGCCGGAATGTCCGCCAACCGCCGGACGCACATGGGCTTTCGTCTACTGGTGGCAGCCGCGGATTCAGGGCACCTTCAATACGGGTTTGCGGCTCGAAACGGTCTTCATGGTCCATGCAGGCGATGCAGGGCTGATGCGGCGAAAGCACCGTTGCCTCGCTACGGATAATTCCATATATGGGGCCTGACAGGATTTTTCGGAGGAATTACATGGCGAGCCACGAGTCGACAGCCGAAGATCGGGGCGTCAGCGCCTGGAAGGTGCTGGCGGCGATGGTCGTGCTCCTCGTGGTCGGTATCGGTGCGGTGGCGCTGTTCGGCTACCCCGCTCTGATCGTGCTTGCCCTGGCTGGAACGGCGGCGATGCTGGTCATCCTGGTCGCCATCTCGGCCGGTCGGTAACGGATACTGCGATCCGCGCAGCGACTTGGGCGGCGGGCCTTCCTGCCGCCCTTCTTTTTTGCCCGGAATCCCGCCGGCAATGCGGCCGGAAATTTTGTCCGTGCGGGGCTCTTTGCCGGATCACCGGTCTCGCCTATATAGGAACACGTGGCGTAACTGCGCTTCTCGTTAGGAATCAATATCCCCGGGGCCTTAATGATCCTGAAGGGAGCTGTCCCCGCCCGAACCCGTGGGTTTGGGCACACGGCGCCCACCTACGTTGTAGGTTTCCCGGGATCACACTTCCGACGGTCGTTCGCGGTCGCCACACCTTTCGCATGTCCCTGCCGCGGAGCCGCCGCGTAGCTTTGGGCGACATGCCTGAACCGTCTCCCCTGATTTCCGGAGGCTTGCCATTCCCATCGACGCCGCCTCCGATCTCCCCCGCGCCCTCGTCGCCGCCGAGAAGACGCGCGTGCGCAAGCTGGCGCTCGCCCGCCGCGACGGGCTCGACGCCGTGGCGCGGGCGGACGGGTCGGCGGCCATCTCGGCGGCGGTGCTCGAGCTCGACCTTAAGCCCGGCTGCGCGGTCTCCGCTTTCCTGCCGATCCTGAGCGAGGTCGATCTCGGCGAGGCCATCGCCGGGCTCGACGGGCGCGGCCATCCGGTCGGCCTGCCGATCATGGTGGAGAGCGGCCTCGTGTTCCGCCGCGTCCGGCCGGGCGACGACCTGCTGCCGCTCGGCTTCGGCACGCGCGGTCCCGGCTCCGCCGCCCCCGAAATCGTGCCGGACGTTCTGCTGATGCCGCTCACCGCCTTCGACCGGCGCGGCGGCCGCGTCGGCTATGGCCGGGGCTTCTACGACCGCGCCGTCGCGGCTTTGCGCGCCGCCGGCCGTTTTCCCCGCTTGATCGGCATCGCCTTCTCGGTGCAGGAAGTGGCAGCGGTGCCCATGGAGCCCCATGACGCGCCGCTCGACATGATCGTCACCGAGCGGGACGTCTTCCGCTTCGCCTGACGCCTTCGAGAGGACGTGGGGGAGAACGCCGGACAATGCGACTGCTGTTCGTGGGAGACGTGGTCGGCCGCTCGGGCCGCAATGCCATTTCCGACATCCTGCCGGGCCTGATCGCCGACTACGCGCTCGACCTGGTGGTGGTCAACGGCGAGAACGCCGCCGGCGGCTTCGGCATCACCGAGGAGATCTGCCAGGACTTCCTCGACGCCGGCGCCGACGTGGTGACCACCGGCAACCATGCCTGGGACCAGCGCGAGGCGCTGGTGTTCATCGAGCGGCAGCCGCAGCTCTTGCGGCCGGCCAACTATCCGCCGGGAACGCCGGGGCGCGGTGCCACCGTCGCCATCGCCCGCAACGGCGCCCGCGTGCTGGTGGTCAACGTCATGGGCCGCGTCTACATGGACGCGCTCGACGATCCGTTCGCCGCCGCCGACCGCGAGCTCAACGCTTGTCCGCTCGGCAGCATGGTCGACGCCGTGGTGGTCGACATGCACGCCGAGGCAACATCCGAGAAGCAGGCGATGGGCCACTATCTCGACGGCCGGGCGTCGCTGGTGGTCGGCACCCACACCCACGTGCCGACCGCCGATCACCAGATCCTCGACGGCGGCACCGCCTATCTGTCCGACGCCGGCATGACCGGCGACTACGACAGCGTGCTCGGCATGGAAAAGGACGAGCCGGTCAATCGCTTCCTGCGCAAGATCCCGACGGCGCGCTTCCAGCCGGCGCTGGGCGAGCCGACGCTGTGCGGCGTCGCCGTCGAGGTGAGCGACGCCACCGGTCTCGCCGAGGCGATCGGGCCGGTCCGCATCGGTGGCCGCCTCGCCGAAGCTTTGCCGACGTTTTGGTGAGCGCCCCGGCTGGATTTAAGGCCAACAAACGCCTATAAGGCGCCCCATTCGTGGATTTGTGCCGTGATCGATGGTCGCGGGAGGCGTGTGCATGCGCCCCGCGCCCCTTCGCGGTTCCCTCAGGAGGCACTATGGCCGGTCATTCACAGTTCAAGAACATCATGCATCGCAAGGGCGCGCAGGACGCCAAGCGGTCGAAGATCTTCGCCAAGCTCGCCCGCGAAGTCACCGTGGCGGCCAAGATCGGCGGCATGGATCCGGCGATGAACGCCCGCCTGCGTCTCGCCATCCTCAACGCCCGCGCCGAGAACATGCCCAAGGACAACATCGACCGGGCGATCAAGAAGGCGGCCGGCGCCGACACGGAGAACTTCGACGAAGTGCGCTACGAGGGCTACGGCCCGGGCGGCACCGCCGTCATCGTCGAGGCGCTGACCGACAACCGCAACCGCACCGCCTCGGTGGTCCGCTCGGTGTTCACCAAGGCCGGTGGCGCGCTGGGCGAAACCGGCTCGGTCGGCTTCATGTTCGATCGCCTGGGCGAGATCAGCTATCCGCTGACGGCCGGCTCCAACGACGCCGTGCTGGAAGCCGCCATCGAGGCCGGCGCCGACGACGTCGAGTCCGACGAGGAAGGCCACTTCATCTACTGCGCCTTCGAATCGATGGGCGAAGTGACCAAGGCGCTGGAAGCCGCGCTGGGCGCCGCCGCGTCGATCAAGTCGGTCTGGAAGCCGAAGACCACCTCGAACCTCGACGAGGAAAAGGCGATGAGCCTGATGAAGATGGTCGACCTGCTGGAAGACGACGACGACGTGCAGAACGTCTACACCAACATGGAAGTCTCCGACGAAGTGGCGGCCAAGCTCGCCGGCTGAGGCTGACCGCGCGTTTCGGGCAGTTCGGCCCGCCGTCGCCTCCGGGTGGCGGCGGGCTTTTTGTATGGGTGTGGTGCGGGCAGGGGCGCCCTATATTTCCGTCGCGCCCTCTTCGGCCCGAGGTCCTACGCCTGCGCGTAGGATGACAATCTATGGGAGGCGATGCGCTCGGCGATGATGGCATGACAGGAACGTTCGCACACCCGGGAATTTGCCTCGGATACCAGTGCGCCGACCTATTGCTTTGTTCCCCATATATAAAGCCGTCATCCTCGCGCAGGCGAGGACCTCAGGCAGGATGGAGCAATCGGCCGATATGGCGCTCCAGCAACGCTGGGGCGCCTGATACATCCCTCATCACCTTCTCGTCCCGAGGTCCTCGCCTTCGCGAGGATGACAATCTATGGGAAGCGATGCGCTCGGCGATGAGTATCAGCCTATGTAACTGTTTTGTATATATAAATCTGTCATCCTGCGCGTAGGCGCAGGACCTCGGGCAGGATGGGGCGAGAGGCAAATATAGGGCTCCTCAAGCAATCCGGCCCGATTACCCCTCTCCCTGATCCCTCTCCCACAAGGGGCGAGAGGACGCGGTGGGGATCTACCCATCATTGGAAAGTTCGGCTTGCCCGGAAAATGGGTCGGCATCTCCCATCGTCCCCTCGCCCCTTGTGGGAGAGGGACCAGGGAGAGGGGTATATTCGCAGCGGCATCGGAGAGGCGGCGCGCCTGTTTCCCTTCGTGCTATCCTTTCCCCCGGAGGTGCGAGATGAGCGAAGAGGGACATTCCGGCGGCTGCCAGTGCGGGCGGGTGCGTTTCCGCGTCGACGGGGCGCTCGGGCGAGCCAGCATCTGCCATTGCCGGATGTGCCAGAAGGCTTTCGGTTCCTTCTTCGGGCCGCTGGTGTCGGCGGCCAACGATCGCCTCGCCTGGACGCGCGGCGGTCCTACGTGGTTCCGGAGCTCCAACAAGGTGCGGCGCGGCTTCTGCAATCACTGCGGCACGCCGCTCGCCTACGATTGGGGCGGGCCGGCGCTGGAGCTGGCGATCGGCGCCTTCGACGACCCGGAAGCCGTGCCGCCGACCATTCAGGTCGGGCTCGATCACCGGATGAGCTGGTTCTCCCGCCTTGCCGACCTGCCGGCCCGGCCGCCGGCGGAGCAATCGGAGGTCGATCGCTTCCAGGCGGATATCGTCTCCTTCCAGCATCCCGACCGGGACACCTGACACCGCTACTATTTTCAACCACCTGACTTGCCTGCCTTATTCCGTCATCACGGAAATGTTCACGCCGGGGCTCTAGGCACGGAGCGCAGCGGCCAGTAGAAATGCGCGCATATACCCCTACTTTCCGATCATTCCTCTCCGGTCCCCAGCGTCCCGCCAGGAGCAGCTTGATGCCCAGCCTTTTCGATCCAGTCCGCCTCGGCGCCCTCGAGCTCCGCAATCGCATCGTCATGGCGCCGCTGACGCGTTCGCGCGCCACCGACGACCGCGTCCCCAACGATCTGATGCGCATCTATTACGAGCAGCGGGCGTCGGCCGGCCTCATCCTGACCGAGGCGACCATCGTCACGCCGAAGGGCGCCGGCTATGCCCGGACGCCCGGCATCTATTCCGATGCCCAGGTCGAGGCCTGGAAGCCGATCACCGAGGCGGTGCACCGGCGGGGCGGCAAGATCGTCATGCAGCTCTGGCACGTCGGCCGCATCTCCGATCCGTCGCTCATCGACGGCGACCTGCCGGTGGCGCCGAGCGCCATCCAGCCGGCCGGCCACGTCAGCCTGCTCCGGCCGGTGCGGCCCTACCCGACGCCGCGTGCCCTCGACATCGGCGAGCTGCCGGGCATCATCGAGGCCTACCGCAAGGGCGCGGAGAATGCCCGCGAAGCCGGCTTCGACGGCGTCGAACTCCACGGCGCCAACGGCTACCTGCTCGACCAGTTCCTGCAGGACAAGACCAACCATCGCACCGACGCCTACGGCGGCCCGGTCGAGAACCGCGCCCGGCTGATGCTGGAAGCGGTGGACGCGGCGATCAGCGTCTGGGGCGCCAGCCGCGTCGGCCTGCATCTGGCGCCGCGCGGCGACAGCCACGACATGGGCGACAGCGATCCGAAGGCCACCTTCGGCTACGTCGCCCGCGAGGCGGGCAAGCGCGGCCTCGCCTTCATCTTCACCCGCGAGCACCTCGGCGACGATCGCCTGACGCCGCACCTCAAGGAACAGTTCGGCGGCGCGCTGATCGCCAACGAGGGCTTCACCTTCGATGAGGCCTCGGCGGAAATCGCCGCCGGCCGGGCCGACGCCGTCGCCTGGGGCAAGGAGTTCATCGCCAACCCCGACCTCGTCGAGCGCTTCCGGGCCGGCGCGGCGCGCAACCCGCTGGTGCCGGAAACCATCTACTCCGATAGCGCCACCGGCTACACCGACTATCCGGCGCTCGATCCCGCCGTGGCCTGATCGGCGGGTTCATCTCTCACAGAACGCAAGCGCTCCGCGGCGAGACCGTCGCGGGGCGCTTCGTTTTAGCCGGCGGCGGCCAGGATGGCCTGCCGGTCTCCCATACCGTCGAGGTTGAGCCGAATGCACTGACCATCACGCGGCGGTCGTTTCAGCGCATTGCCGCCGCCGTCGACATCCAGCCGGCCAGCTTTCGCCAGGGCGCCGATGCGGCTGCGGGTGAGGCCGAGCTCGGCCGCCAGCAGGCGATCGAGACGCAGGCCGACCGGATGGGGCACAACGAGGGCGATCTCAACGCCCGTGGCGCCTTGATCGCCGCCGGTCACCAGCTTTTCGACATCCACCCTGTCGGACTGCAGGATCACCGGCGTCTTGCGGCGCAGGGCGCTGAGATCGAAGGCGAGGCGGCGGACGAAGGCGGGGTCGGCCGATCTCAGCGCGGCGAGGTCGCCGGGCGGCACGTCAGCCGCCAGGCGGCGCTCGAAGATCGGCCGGTTCCAGGTGCGATCGCAGCCGTCGCACTTGTAGATCAGCCAGGCGTCGAGCCGCTTGCCGTTGGCGTTGAGGCGGAGCTTGCCGCTTGGGTGGAACGGGCGATCGCCGCCACAGGCCGGGCAGGCGAAGACGGGGCGGGGACAATCGCGGGCGACGACGGTCCAGCGGACGGAAAGGCGGTCGGACATGCCGGGGTCTTCCTTGGAGGGAAGTCCAGCGGCATGGCGGACGAGGCCCGGCGGGGCGGGCGCGGCTTGGCGGATGCGCGGATCGGTTCAGGTGGCGTGCGGCGGGGCGCCGACGGCGGCAAGGCCAGGCCGGTCTCGATCCGCCACCCGATGGACATGAAAAACCGTTCGGAAGCCGGGGCTTCCGATGATGCGGGTGCTGCAGGATGAGACCGGCATTACGACGGCAAGGCGACGCCCCTCGATGTCCATTCAAACGGAGCGGCTGAATAGCACGGCCGGCGTCCTATGCAACCGGCAAGCCGGACGGGCGTCCGGCCGGTCCGGGCTTGTTGCAAGGATGCCACGATGGGAATAGCCATCCGATCCGTCTGTACAAACCATGAACATATGGATAGCGTGCCGTCATGACCACTGTCACGCGAATCATCGGCATCGATCCGGGCCTCAGGCGCACCGGCTGGGGCGTCATCGACAGCCTCGGCAATTCGGTGCGCTTCGTGGCGTCGGGCTCGGTCAATTCGGACGGCGACCTCGACCTCGCCTCGCGGCTCGTGCAGATCCACGACGGGCTCGACGCCGTGCTGCACCAGTACCAGCCGGACGAGGCGGCCATCGAGCAGACCTTCGTCAACAAGGACGCCGGGGCGACGCTGAAGCTCGGCCAGGCGCGCGGCGTGGCGCTGCTGGCGCCGGCCCGGCGCGGCCTGCCGGTGGCCGAATACGCGCCCAACGCGGTGAAGAAGGCGATCGTCGGCGCCGGCCACGCCGAGAAGGGGCAGATCCGCGTCATGGTCAAGGTGCTGATGCCGAAGGCGACCTTCGAGAGCGACGACGCCGCCGACGCGCTGGCCATCGCGCTGACGCATGCCCATCATCGCGGTTCGGTGGTGGGCCGGCTGGCGAAGCTGGCGGCCGGGTGACGAGGGAGGGCAGGGGCGCATGATCGGCAAGCTCAAGGGCGTGGTGGACAGCTTCGGCGACGACTGGATGATCCTCGACGTCAACGGCGTCGGCTATCAGGTCTACTGCTCGTCGCGCACGTTGCAGCGGCTGCCGAAGGCCGGCGAGGCGGCGACGCTTTCGATCGAGACCATGGTCCGCGAGGACCTGATCCGCCTCTACGGTTTTTCCAACGACATCGAGCGCGAGTGGTTTCGCCTGCTGATGACGGTGCAGGGCGTCGGCGCCAAGGTGGCGCTCGGCGTGTTGTCGGTGCTCGATCCGGGCCAGCTCGCCACCGCCATCGCCATGCGCGACCTCACCGCCATCGCTCGGGCGCCGGGCGTCGGCAAGCGCGTCGCCGAGCGCATCGCCACCGAGCTCAAGGACAAGGCGCCGGCCTTCGCCGACGCCGACCCGTCGGTGATCCGCGTCGCCGCCGACGTCGCCGAGGCGCGCGTCTCCGGGCCGGTGGCCGAGGCGGTGTCGGCGCTGGTCAACCTCGGCTATGCGCAGTTGCAGGCCGCCGCGGCGGTGCAGGCGGCGGCGAAGGCGGCCGGCAGCGAGGCCACCACCACCCAGCTGATCCGTCAGGGCCTGAAGGAACTGGCGCGCTGAGGCGCGGTTGTATCGTTGCGGCAAGGAACCATCCAATCGGGAGGCCGGCATGGCCGATGGCATCATCACAACGGGCAAGGTCGCGGTGATCACCGGCGCGGCGCGCGGCATCGGCCGGGCGGCGGCGCTGCGCTTGGCCGAGCGGGGCATGAAGCTGGTGCTGGCCGACGTGGCCGGCGGCGAGCTGGCCGCCACGGCATCGGCGGCGAAGGCGGCCGGCAGCCCCGAGGCGATCGCCGTGCCGACCGACGTCGGCGACCGCGCGGCGGTCGAGGCGCTGGCCGTCGCCGCCTTCGAGCGCTTCGGCGGCGTCGACCTGCTGATGAACAACGCCGCCATCGGCGAGGGCGGCGGCGTCCTCGAAAATCCCGACAACTGGCGCAAGCTGATCGACGTCAATTTCTGGGGCGTCGTCAATGGCGTCCAGACCTTCGTGCCGCGGATGATCGACAGCGGCAGCCCCGGCTACGTGATCAACACCGGCTCCAAGCAGGGCATCACCACGCCGCCGGGCAACGCCGCCTACAACGCCTCCAAGGCGGCGGTGAAGGTGGTGACCGAACAGCTCGCCCACGAACTGCGCGGCCGGGGCAGCCGGCTCACCGCCCATCTGCTGATCCCCGGCTGGACCTTCACCGGCCTGACCGCCGCCGATCCCTCGGCCGAGAAGCCGGCGGGCGCCTGGCACGCCGTTGAGGTGATCGACTTCATGCTGGCGGCGCTGGAGAAGGGCGACTTCTATATTCTCTGCCCCGACAACGAGACGCCGCGCCGGCTCGACGAGAAGCGCATGGCCTGGGCGATCGGCGACGTCATCTACAACCGCCCGGCGCTGTCGCGCTGGCACCCGGACCACAAGGACGCCTTCGCCCGCTACATCGAGGAGTGAGCCCGGCGGGGTTTGTAGGGGTGGTGGGAAGCCGCCGCTTTCAGGGGCGATCAGGAATGGGGGCGCCCTATATCGGCCGCTTGCCCTTTCCTGCCCGAGGTCCTGCGCCTTCGCGCAGGATGACAGAATTATATAATAGAAACAAAATGATAGAGTGTTCTCTGTTCTGAAGGTCACCGTACACGACTTGTCATATTTTGGGTCTGGCTTGAGGTTGATTTGGCGCGTTGTGTAACCAAGCGTCAGCGGCATTTTCCGGAGCGTTGCTGATCCAATTTCTGAGAGCGTCGAGACCGATGCG
>NZ_NQVN01000048.1 GCF_002770725.1 Pleomorphomonas carboxyditropha
CGACGTGTTGCGAACCCTGGAGGCAGGCGGCTACACCCTCACAATCATTGACACCCAAGGCCAGGACAGCCACGCCACCCGTGGCGCCATGGCGGCGGCTGATTTATCGCTTGTGCCGGTGCGGCCGAGCGAGGCCGACATACGGGCTAGCCAGCCGACCGCAGCGGCCCTTTCCGAAATGGGCAAGCGCTTTGCCTTCGTCATCAACCAAGCGCAGCCCTCACCCCGTGCCAGGCTTACCGGCGCCGTGTCCCTTCGCCTTAGCACTTCGCACCAGGTGGCGCCCGTCGCCATCGCTGCGAGGATGGATCACCCTTACGCCTATGCCTTGGGCCAGGGCGTTACAGAATACGACCCCACAGGAAAAGCCGCAGGCGAAATTGCCGGGCTTTGGATGTGGTGCCGGAAACAAATAGGAGAAACCAGCAATGCCAGCCAAAAGAAACGCCGCGCTTGATGCAATCAAGGCGCCTGTAAAGCCAGCCGAGCCCATAGCTTCCGTTGTCGCCTTTAACCCGGCGCCAGCCAAAAAAGCCGACGAAAAGGCAAAGGTTATGCTTTACCTACCGCCCAAGGTAGCGCGGAAATTCAAGGAAATTGCCTTCACTGAGGATTGCAAGACGCACGACATCTATTTGCGGGCGCTTGCGGCCTATCTGAAATCAGAGGGCCACGGCAACGTGGCCGAGCTTATCGAGCGATAACAACAGATTGCAGGCTAATGAAAACCGCCCCTGATATCTCTGGCATTCGTGATGCCGACCTTCTGGCCGAGCTGGAGAAAGCCAGGGGAACGATTACCTTTGGCGCGATGGTGAGCTTCCTCACCACAAAGCAGGCCGAGCGAGACGCCCAGGCTAAGGAGGCAGAGCGCCTTGCCGCCCTGTCACCAGTGAAGCGCAAGCGCGCCGTTACCAGGAAGGCCGTAGACACGGGCGAAATCGTAACCCGCGACAATCTCCAGCACATCCACACAATCTTGGCCCTTTGCTCCCTGCCGCACTCCAAGCAACCGCTAGAGGTTCGGGAGTATGAGCGCCGCCAGGGCAAGGCCTCTCTTGTCATCGAGGCCGGGAAACTCATGACCTCAACAGGGCAATGGGAATTGCAACCTCTGCCTTGGGGCTCCCGTGCCCGCCTTCTTTTGCTGTACTTGTGTTCCGAAGCAATTCGCCAGAAAAGCCCAACAATTGAGGTTGCGGAAAGCCTGACAGCGTTCATCCGCGACATGGGGTTTGAAGTAACAGGCGGGAAAAATGGTTCTCTCAACTATTTCAAGCAGCAATTGAACGCTCTTGCCGCCTGCCGCCTCCGCATAGGCGTTTGGGGCGCGCGTGGAGCCTCCACGGTAGACACAAAGCCTTTCTCCAAAATAGATGTTTGGATGCCTGAAAACCCAGACCAGCAAATGCTTTGGTCAAGTAAAATCACTTTCAGCCGAGAATTCTTTGACGAACTTTCAGCGCATGCGATGCCTATCAACAAGCACATTATTCGCGCTTTTGCCGGTTCATCTCACAAGATAGATATCATTTATTGGCTTGCCTGGAACCTCAACCGACTGGATAAGCCTTTGACGCTTTCATGGGAACAAACGGCCGAACAATTCGGCGGCGAGGAGCTGGAGCTGTGGCGGTTCCGGCAGCGTTTCAAGAAAGATGTTCAAGGCATCCTTAGCGTGCTGCCCAAAGCTCCCCTTCGCCTGACCGACAAGGGCCTGACAATCAGCCCGGCCGCGCCCGAGGTTCTGGCTATCCCCCAGCAGCGCAAAACCAAAAAGCCATAAGTTTGCATACACTTAGCTACGCATAAATGAAGTGGTTGGCCCCTTTTTAGGGTCCTTTTCTTTCAATGGGTTATGGGCATACCTACGCATAAATGAAGTGGGCGCCACGCATAAATGAAGTGGTTGGCCCCGAATGCCACGCATAAATGAGGTGGGTTCTACGCATAAATGAAGTGGTTTTTACGCATAAATGAAGTGGTTGCCATATATAGTATAGAACATACAGAACACTGCAAAACATTCTCTTACTTAACATAGCAAAACTTTTACAAAACAAATGCGCGTGCGCGCGTTCTGAAAACTCTCTTTTCTGATTGTGCCCCCCTCACCCGTTCCTGACCAACAGGGAGCCCGTACAGGCCGTTTGAGGGGTGCCAATGGGGGATTTTACCCCGAGGACACGAAAACGGCTCTACGGGCTTCCTATTGGCAAGGAAAGGGAGAGGCCGAGGGGTTGGCAATCTGCCACCAACCAGAGGCGAAGTTTTCGAGTACAGAGGGCAACGAATTGAAGAAAACCAGTTGCCAGACTTCACCGCTGGCGTTTTGAACAAGTCTTTTAGCTTGTTCGAGCATCGCCACGGTTGAGAATACAAAAAGAAGCCTAGCGGCCCGGCAATCGTTCGGCCAGCCTAGAGCGTTTTCCAATATTTCCTTTTGGAATATTTCCAGCCTTTCAGGCAATAGTTGCCGGAAATTCTCAAGGCTATTAGCCATTCCCCCGGTTTCAACTTCAACCGAGAAAAGCCAACGCTCGCCGCTGGCATCTGAAAACGACGCGATAAGGTCGGGCGTGTACCGCATGCCGTCGAAGGTCACGGCCGTTGCAGGCTCCAGCCCCTTGGGGTTGGGGTCAAACTCGGCCGACACCGAGGCCACCGAGGCCCCAGCGCTCGCCGCCCACGCCCTGAAGCTGATATGCACGTCCACAATGGCGAGCCGTTGCGTCAGGTGCGGCCCCAGCCGCAAGGGTGTCCGCCGCACGCCAACGGTGCGCGGCTCGCCAGTCTCGGCCGCCCAGGCCTCAAGGGTGGCCGCCCCTTTGGGTGTCAGGGTGTGGACGTTCGGTCCTTGCATTCGGCCGCGCCGGATGACGGCAACCAGCTTGGCCGTCTCCAGGTGCTTCAGGCGCTCCCCGATGTGCCAGCGCCGAGCAATGCCCAGCCGTTCCGCCTGCTCGATGGAAAGCAGGCGGAACCGGGCCAAGGCGTCTAGCAGCTCAAAATCAACGGGCGTGCATGCCAACATGGCTAGATTTTCCTGACGCGCTGATACGTTGCGAGCGACGGTTGGGGAGCTTGCACGGCGAACCTGTCGGGAATTTCCGTATAGTAGCTCTTGGCCTGAAAAAGCATGGTTTCCCGTAGCTCTTCATCGGTCATTCGCCGGGTTTTTCCGAGAAGGTCGCGGCGCGTGGCGAGCTTGAACGGCTCGTTTGCTGGCCCCCATTGGCCGACGAACTCGCCCGGCCGTAGACGCATAGACGCTTCAGGCGGCGCGCCCATCATTTGCAGCATTTCTTTTTGGCCCGCGCCCGATGTGAATTTGATGGCCGTGTTGTTCAAGAGTTGCCGCTTGTCGTTTACTGAAAGGTTATAACCGACTGTCTGTTGTGCGGCAGTCAGGTGCATGCCGTGCTGTCTCAATTCACTAAGAAACAGCAGCACGGCCTTACACATAAACACGTCTATTTCGTCGATATACACGAAAACGGGCGTATGTCTCTTGTTGAATTCAGTGCGCCTTCGCATGCCGATTGCTGCGAGTTGGGCAATGACCATGCGGCCGAAAGCTCCGGCCGCGTCATTGTCACCCCACGCCCCAAGGTCAAAGATTATCACCTTGCCTTGGTCGATAAGCCTTGCAAGGTCAACCGTTGATTTGCCTGTTGTCATGCTCTGGAACAGGCTATCACGCAGGATATGGGCTAGCTTCGCCCGCAATGAACCTTTGCTAGACACATATTGAGAGCTTAGGAATTCATATTCAAAGAAGTCTGCAACCTCCTGATTTGGGTGTTGCTTGCCAAGCTGTATCAATTCTTCAGCTATGGGCGGAATTTTCCCTGTTTTTCTGTCGGGCTCCACCAGTGCAAGGCGCAAATCGCGCAAGGTGGAGCCGGGCCGGTTTAGCAGCACTTGAAAACAGGCGCTCGCCACCGTTTCCGTCTGGGGTGTCCAATCAGTCTCGCCGACCTGTGCCAGTACGTCAGTAAGCTGGTTCGCTAGTATGCTTCGCTCTGTGGGGTTCAGGTGCGCGGCATCCAGAGGGTTGAGCACCGGCGCCATGCCCGCCAACACGGTCGGATTGAGGTAGACAAGGCGCTGCGCCCCCTCTCCGGCAAACTCCGGCCAGCGTGCCACGCTGCCCGCAAAGTTGCCGGTAGGGTCGATAATCACAACGGCATGGCCGTGGCTCACATCATGGAACACAAAAGACTTGAGCAGTTCAGTTTTGCCACTGCCCGAGCCGCCCGTGATGTAGGTGTGCATCTCCCGTGTTTTCTGGTCGAGAGAACCAACAGAACCCGCCACGCCAGTGGTTTTTAGCTCTTTGAATACGTCAGGGTAGCTATCTTCCAAGTAAGACAGATACCCGCGAAGGCTAGGCGTGTGCCTTCTTTTGTTGAAAGCCATATTCAGCCAACACGCTATGGGGTATTCGCGAAGTTTGAAGCTCATATTTAGGTGAGCGGCTCCCCTAAAGCCAGCCCGGCTCATCTCACTGGCTTTCTCGTTGTATTGTTTTTGGTAATCTCTTGGAAACTTCGTTATTTCTATATAATCCGCAAAAGTCATCGGCAGAATTTCTCTTGCCATATCGAACTTATTTTCAAGGTTTATTGCGGTTTTTTCGATATAATTAAGTCGGCTTTCGATAAGGGGCCACATATAGGCGTTTATATTATCGGCGAGGGAATTTTGGCCCTCTTCCCCATAAATCTGGAAAACCTCGCCCAGCGAAACGCAAAACGGCTTTGGGGTGGCTAGCTGATTGCGTCGGCTCGCCTCTACAACGCTACGGAACGACGGGAGCGCAGGCCGCGCCGGTTCTTGATATGGAATAAGTTCCTGACCGTCTGTTGCCATTTCTACCCCCAAAAGAGGACGCGATATTGCCCAGAATAGAGGCCTCACAACGGAAAATCAAAGGCCAAAATAGAGGCCTCACAAGAAAACGAAAAAGCGCTTATGCGCCCGTGCGTTGCGCCCTCCCCGCTCCCCGCCTCCTCTTATTTTCCTCGTTTCACTTCCTCAAATATTCGTCTCAATCCCGAGCGGCGCCGGGGGCGGCGCATCACTCCAGCCATTGAACCAACATTCCCCAGCTCATGCCTACGGCTATCTGTGCGGGTAGCTGCTTCGCCTCCACCGTGAAGCCCATAGCCTGAAGCCTCGCCTCCGTATCCTTCCACGTGTTTGTGGCCCGCAGGTCGATTGCTTCAGGCGGCGCCACCAGGACGAAGGCAAAGCCCTTGTTTGCCGCAGCCGTCATGGCATCAAGAACCGCATCAAGGCTGAAGCATTCTCGCGCCACCTTGTCGGCGCTGGAGGCCGACAGGCCGCGCAGTGTCGCCAAGCGGTCGGGAATGGTTGCCTTGCGAGGGTCGTTCATGGGTTAGGCCTTCGGCGCCCAACGGCGCCCCAAATATGTGTCCGTTACATCCAGGCGCCCATGGCCCAGCTCGTGGGATATCTCCAGCCGGGCGGCTCGGTCGCGGGCCGCCTCCTGCCGCGTCATGGTGTCCACGGTCGGGCCTCCGGCCGCAGGGCAGGCCCAGCCGGTCAGGGTCTTGTATCGCCATTGCGCGTAAGCGTGCCGCAGGCCGTGGGCATTGGTGATGCCAGCCTTCAGAAGCTGGTTTTCATAGTTCTTCATGGCCTGGAAATAGTTCTTGCCCGGCTCAATCAGGGCGCCGTCGCCGACGACGCGCCGCACCTCTTCCAGCAGCTCCCTTTGCCGGGGATGTGTCAGGGGAATTTCCCGGTATCGGCCGCCCTTCGTCCAGCTCGCCTTGAGCGCCAGGTGGTCGCCCTTGTCAGCGATAGCCGGGCGCATTTTCAGCGCCTCTTCCCGGCGCAGGCCAAAGGCCGCCTCCAGGCGCAGGGCCAGGCGCACCCGTTCATCAGCCACGCGGGCCAGCATATCAGGCGCCGCGGCCTTGGCCCGGTTTTGTGTAAACCGGCCCCGCGGCGCCAGGCCAAAGCCCGCGTTGTCATTCGGCACAAGCCCAGGCTTGCCAACCTGATACGACCACCAGCGCGCCCAGGTGAGGCGGTTCCTGACGGTCTGGTCTGAAAGGCCCTTGGCCTTCCAGTGTCCAACCAGGGCGGCAACGTGCTTGCCCTTCAAATTTCGTGCATCCATAAGAGGAAACCCGAGCTGTTTCAGCTCTTCCCCCATGGCAACCAAGCCGCGCAGCCGTAGCGCACGCGTGCCAAAACTCCCCTCGGTGCTATGCTCCGAAAGGTTTTTTAGGCTCATGCTCAGTTTATCCATATCTCTTTACTTCGTTTAGTTTTTTTGACCTTGCAAACATCCCGCGTGCGGTGATGAAGCACTTGCCTTTGGCAAGAATAGGCCGAATACTCCCATTTCTTTTGTACGTTTCTCCGTTCTATCAGTCTCCAAGCGGTCGGGTTGAAGCCCTTGCCGCGTGTCCATACGGCTTCAGGCTCGTTGCTGTTCCTTTCCTCTCTTTGGTGGCCTCCTGGGGCCGCCCGGTGCCGTGCCCTTGGGGCCGTGCGGTTTCAGCTTTCGCCGGGGTTGCTTCCCGCGCTCGAGGCGGGCCAGCGGTTTGGTTTGGTGCCTGCAAAAGCAGGGCTTCAGGGTGTCTCCTTTCGGGTTAATCGGTGGGGCCATGTGTGGCCAAGGTGTCGCGCACTGCATGCGGGGTGCAGTTCCCCGCGTACCGTGCCACTACCTTATGGCCCCGTACCTCGCCCGTTCCTGACATGCCGTTTTTTGCCCTTTCGAGTGGACGGGCGCAGCCTGTCCGCCCCTGTCACTACCTGCCCTTTAGGCGGTAGTGACAGGGGCCGCCGTTGGCGCCCCGTGTTGGCCGCGCCACAGGCGCAGCCAAGCGGAAGGGTTACCCTCCCGCCCCACCCGTTGGACGCCTAGGGCCTTCGGCCTCCCGGCGCCCAAGTGGGGATGCTCCCCACGCCCTGCACGGCCTTCCGGCCGGAAGCGGCTCCAGCTCGCTACGGCGCCACATGGGGGCGCGCTCGCTTCCGCCGCTTCACTGCCGGCGATCGCCGGCAATGGTGCCGGCCGGCTGGCCGGCTCTTCTCTTTCCCGCCATGACGCACAAGCCTGCCAGGGCGCAGGCCTCGGCAAGGGCTCCGCCCTCCTCCACTCCGTTCCGGCCCTCCGGGTGCCTTCAGCCCTAGCACCCCGGCGCCCCTGAAGGCGTCGGGACGGGGAACGTCGTTTGCCGCCCTCCGGGCGGTTCGGCCTTTCGCCTCCCGGCGAGGGGCCGAACAGGGAACATGGGGACGAAAAAAGGCCCTCCTGGTTGTTAGCCAGGGGGGCCGGGGTCGTTAGCTATCCAGGTGCAGGAGAGAAGCGGCTTCAGCTTCAGCCGAGAACGTCAAAGAGACGTATTCAGCGTGTGACGCGGCTTCTTTGATGGCCGTGTAGAGCCGTTCAAATGATGCGTAAACAAAATGAACCTTGTCATATGTCTTCGCATCAACGATGTTTGAGAACGTCTCAAAGTCACTGAGAACCTGCTTTGCCAAGACTAGGCATTGCTCCACGTCACTTTTGCCGTGCTCCTCTTCAACTCGGTACATCAGGGCGTCGAGCTGGTCGAGGCGGGTTTGCAATTCTTCATTGGTAAAAGGCATGGATGCTACCCCATGAAAGAGCCCTTCCGTCAGCGCCGGAAAGGCGGTTGACGGGAAGAGCCCCGCTAAGGGGCTGCCGTAATTGCCTATTATTAGTACACATTATATCAAAATACAACCCTTGGTTATTTTTGCGTAATTCTTGAATTACGCAAAAGGCTTAGTATGCTGATTTTGTTGGCAGATTGTTTTGCGTAATATATTTGCGTAATTCTTCAACTTGGGGTATATATAAATTGCTCACACAAGAGCATGACGCCCCCATCTAGAGCAACAAAGAAAGGGTAGGCCCATGCACTACGTGGGTAAACTCCTCAAGGCACTGATGAGCGGCTTAGAAATAACTCTTAGCCTCACCATCAAGCTCTAAAGGAAAAGGCCCCGTTAGCGGCGGGGCCTTAACTTACTAGAGCAAACTCATGCACTACCTGAGTGCATTAAATATATTAAGCAATACATAAGGTGTCAAGATGATTGTTGGTTACGCTAGAGTGAGTACCGACGGGCAAACCCTTGAGGCCCAAATAGAAGCTTTGCAGGCTTCGGGGGCCGTCAAGGTGTTTCAGGAAACCGCCAGCGGTGCGAAAGATGACCGCAGGCAGCTTGCGCAGGCTATAAAATCCCTGAACGCGGGCGATGTGTTACTTGTTACACGTATTGACCGCCTCGCCCGTTCCACTCGCAATCTACTGAACACAGTGGAGACCATCAGCAAGCGCGGAGCTTGCTTTAAGTCTCTGGCAGAGACGTGGGCAGATACCACGGCGCCAACCCCTACAAGTCAGCTAGTTCTCGCCATCTTCGGCGCTCTTGCCGAGTTCGAGCGTTCGCTTATCGTCACCAGGACAAGCGAAGGCCGTGCCCGGGCCAGAGCAAAAGGCCGCCGCATGGGGCGGAAACCCAAGCTTTCGGCGTTCCAGCAGCAAGAGGCCTTGGCCGCCATTGCTGCCGGTGAGCTGACACAATCCGAGGCGGCGCGGCGCTATGGCGTCGCCCCTTCGGCCATATCCCGCCTTGTGGCAAAGGAAAGCGCGACCCATGGCCTCTAGCTGCCATCTCACCCACGTTGACCCCGGCCAGAATATGGCCCGGTTCTACCGCATGACCATGCAGCCAACCCTTTTTGGCGAGTGGTCGCTTGTGCGGGAGTTCGGCCGGATAGGAAGCCCCGGCCGGGTGGTTGCAACCAATCATCATACATTTGCCCAGGCGTCGGCCGCCCTGGAAAGCCTACGCGCCGCCAAGGAGCGCAAAGGCTACACGGCCGAGTGCTAGCACATTAGCACGCTAACAAAGCAGCGTACTAACATACGGCTTTATTAGCGCGCCGCTTTATTGGTGTACAAATGTAACAGTATATTAACGAATCAGCATGCCAGTAATAGACAGGCCCCAGCCGTAGGAGCATTATTTCACTATGAAAACGATAAGCTTCGTGACGCAAAAGGGCGGGACAGGGAAAAGCCACCTCGCCATCAGTTTGGCCGTATACGCGGAAGAGCAGGGGGAAAAGGTTTGCCTGATTGACCTGGACCCGCAGGGCTCCACAGCGGCTTGGTACGATACCCGAGCCGCAGAGACGCCCGCCGTCATCACGGCCGAGCACTTCGCCAGCCTGCCCGACGTGTTGCGAACCCTGGAGGCAGGCGGCTACACCCTCACAATCATTGACACCCAAGGCCAGGACAGCCACGCCACCCGTGGCGCCATGGCGGCGGCTGATTTATCGCTTGTGCCGGTGCGGCCG
>NZ_NQVN01000049.1 GCF_002770725.1 Pleomorphomonas carboxyditropha
GTTCCAAAGAGTGTAATTTCGGTTGTGAAGCTGGATGAGTGAGTGAGCTGCAATGGCTCAATGCGTGGGGATTACGACTACAGATCCGACACAACGGTGTTGTGCGACCTTTTTGGATTGGATTGTTGCTGCCGTTGTTCGACGGACTTGCAACGGCTGAGCCCACTGTAGCAATCGTTCAAAGGAACTATGTTGCTATGTTTCCAGCTCAAAATCGAGAGCCGTTGTGCGTTCCAAGCTTCGGGGAGTTGCGCGGATGACCTCGTTGATGTGGTCGATATCACCAACGAGAACGACGGTTTCAACCGCCCGCGTGATGGCCGTGTAGAGCATGGTTCGGTCGAGGAGCTTCGATGGAACGATGGGGATGATCACCCTCCGGAACGCCGAGCCCTGGGCCTTGTGAACGCTGATCGCCCAGCCATGCGTCAGCTTTTCGAGGTCGGCAGCCGTGACGACATCCTCGGCCCCATCATCGAACCTGACCCATGCACCTTTGGGATGAAGCTTCTGCAGAATGCCAAGCGCTCCGTTCATGAAGCCATGGCAGATCGGCTCGCCGGAGACCGGATCGGTGATCGCATTCCCCTCGGGATCGAGCCGTGGGGCCTTGGAGTAGTCATTCTTGAGCCACATGACCTTGGAACCGACACTGAGCCCCCAGTCCTCAATCAGTGGCTGACGAGCCATATACTCGGCTTCGATGGCTCGGTTCATCTCCCTCGATCCCGCCGGGCCGTTCTTCACCTGCGTGAGCAGCTGCACATCAAGGCCGTGCAATATCGCCGTCTTTCCCTGCGCCGGTACCGGACCACACATTGAACGGAAGACCGCCAGCGTCTTCGCCGCAATGTCTTCCTTTCGGGCAGGGAAGAGGAAGATGCCCGGCGACAGGGCGACGTTAGGATCGAAGCGGCGGAGGCTAATGGTGTTGCCATGTCGCATGCTGGATGCAACGGCGGGAATGCCAGTGATGTCATCCTGTCGGTGCACGACATCAAGGGCGACGGAAGGAATGCCAGAGTTTTTCACCATGGTGTGGAATGGCAAGCCCGGCCCGATCGGCGGAAGCTGACCTGGATCCCCGATGAAGATGAGGTTCACCTCGACTGGAAGCTGGACGAGGAGCCTGTAGAGCGAAGGCGTATCCAACATCGAGGACTCGTCAAAGACGACCGTGCCGCGTCGAACCTTGCGCCCCGCGTTCTCGATGTCGTGGACCAAGCGCGACAAGGTGCATGCCGGACGCCCGGTAGCCTCGCTGATCCTCCTAACGGCGCGGCCAGCAATCGCCACCTGCAGGTGTTCGACGCCGTTGCGCCGATCTGGCGGGAGATCGTCCCGCACAGCTTCCAGGGCAGCAAGAACGGCACGGACGACCGTGGTTTTGCCTGTCCCGGCTCCGCCGCTGATGACACAGACGCCGCAGGACGTCGCCATGAACACGGCCTCGCGCTGGGCTAGGGTCAGCCTGTAGCCAATTTCGTCTTCAACCTTGGTAACTGCGGCGACGACGAGATGCCCATCCGAATCTGGTAACTGCCGCCGGACCCGCGCCGACACGAGCCGGGCGACCTCATCTTCCATGAATCGGCAGGCTCTTGACTGGAGAGTATCTGGCATCGGGGTAACTACCCGTCCGTTGGCCAACGCGATCTCTACAGCCCGAGCGGGATCACTGCTCCACGGCGACAGCAGGCGATGAACGAGATGCCTGATGGACGCAGAAGGGGAGGCCATGTGCCCGGCCTTGAACCGCATCGCCAATGCTTCCTGCACCGCAGCGCCGAGCCTTCTTTCATCATCGGGAGCAATGCCGAGTCTGAGTGCCCTCTCATCGACAACCTGCCATGGCTCCAGCAATGTCATGGCATATGGGTCGGCCTTGATGCGATCGATGGCTCCAATTCCCCAGATGCGGGCCGCAGCGCCTGCGACGCGTGGCGACACGCCATAACGGTCGAGCCATCTGAAGATCTCCACCTCCTCGGACAGCATTCCAAAGCCGTCCACGATCGCCACGGCCCGTTCGGAGCCGACGACCTCCGCGAGGGCTTTCAGATCACGATCCCGAATGAGGGCGTAGATGGTTTCGCCGAACGTCTCCCAGAGCTTCGTGGCCGTCGCACGGCCAATGCCCGGGAAGCGTTTGTCGGTCGCCAGGTGCCGGATAATCGCGCTGCCCTTGGTGATGAGAGGAAGGGCAACAGTCGCATGAAGCTGCGGACCGTAATCGGGATGATCCATAATCTGGCCCGTGACCCGCCATGTTTCACCGACGACAGGATCGCGCGGCGACCTTTCCGCTGGAACAAGGGCTCGCCGTAACAGGTCGGATTCATCCCGGCCGATGACGATGTGATCACCGAAGCGGCTGACGTGCACGGAGGTGATGGTCAGCTCCCAGGAAGACTGCTCAGAACGCTCACCAAGGACCAGGGCCGTCTGGTCCGCAGAACCACCCCGTCGTTCTATGGTCCCTGCCATGGCGTCTGGCTCTCCGTTCACTGCGGCCACCCACGACGTACCGTCGCGGGTCCCTGTGCCTCATTCACTGCAATCCAGCCCCCATGGCTTCTCGGGACCACGACGGCGCGGCTCCGAGGACCAGACTTCAAGCACCCCATCATGGGAGCCTCCCAGTCTCGGCGATTACCGCACTCAATCTCTTCAGGCGCTCCAGCTCGCGACGAAGCGAGGCGTTCTCCGCCAACAGGCGAAGGTTCTCCTCTTCAAGGGCCATCTGATCGGCGTCGGTTCGCGCTTTCTGTTCGCGAACCGCCTCGGCCTGCTCAAGCCGGGTCAGGTTTGCCTTGCGGTCCTGCTCATCAGCTTTTCCTAGGATTTCCGCGCAGCGCGGATTTGTCCGGAAGACCTGTCGGTCGAACCCGCATTCCTTGGCGATAACGCTCTTGTTCAGATCAACGCCGTATCTGGGAAGCGGCTTGTCCCTGTACCGCTCCAGATAGTCGATCAAGGCATCGACATGCTCCTGAGCGATCTCGATGCCGCTTTTGCCGGTCCCCCGTGCCATCAGGTTTCCCTCCGGGACGCCAGGCTGATGAGGCTGGCCTCGGGGAGGCTGCTCATCTTTTCAAGACGATCGATGGTGGATTGGTATTGCTCGAAGAACCGCTTCCATGTCGCGAAGCCGCCCATCTCGGCGACGGCGAGGATCATGGCGCGGTGAGAGGCGATCAGCAGCTCCTTGTCGGCCTGCAACTGACCGATCTCCGCGTTCTTCGATGCCACCAGCTTTTCCAGCTCGGTACGGGACTTCTTGCTGGATCGATTGATAGCCGTCCGGATCGCCTCCTGCTTGGTGATCGCCGCCTTCACCATCCCATGACGGGTTTCGTTGCGCGTAATATCGGTGGCGTGCTTGAAGACCCCGCCGCTTCGCCTGCATACGGCGCGGACGGTGATGTCCTCATCCTCGGCGATCATCGCCTCCAGGAGTTCCTCAAGAATCTGGATCTTATCAATCATCGAGGTCCCTCAGACGCTTCATGGTGTCGATGATAGTGGTTCCGGCCTTCTGCTCGGCCGTCACCGATAGATCTCTGCCGTCCGGGAAGATCTGCGTATTCGGCTCGGTGCTGAGCGCCCTGACGATGTTCTCATACCGGAGACGAGCATGGGTCAGCTGGTTCGCCCAGCCGATGTTCCGGCGTTCCTCGGGCAGGGATTCCAAGCTGATGATCACCTTCGCGAACCTGTCCCGCAGCCGCTCCAGGTTTTCCTGCTCGCTAATGACGTCCGTCCGCGTCAGGTGGAGACATCCGTTGAAGCATTCGAGGTGCTTAGGGCAGGGGTCGCTGGTGAAGCTGTTCATGCAGAGGCCATAAGGCGTGACATGGAGACCGTCAGCCTCGGCATTCAGATAGTCGAACGCAGCCTCATCGCCATACTCGCGCTGGATCCGACGGACCTCATCGACCACAGGTCCATGTGCCTTGTTTGCCGAGATCAGTTTGTAGACTTGCAATGCCTTGTCGCCGAGTCGTTCCTCAACAGTCGGCGGAAGATCGATATCGGCGAGATCCTCGGCAAGACTGCGGTGATCGTAGACGTAGCTTTGCTGCACGCTCCGCCGATTGAACTTCTTGGTGATGATCGTGTCGGCGACGCCGAGCCTGAACAATTCCGTGTTCTGAAGGTGTCGCAACGAGTGCGAGGTCAGCCGAAGTGCCCGGTCCTCGTCGGTCTGGCCATACCGCTCGAAGAATGTTTCGCCACTACTCTTGCCGCTGATGGAGGCGTTCAGTGACTGAGTGTCCAGGCGGCCTATCGCCGAGTACAGCGTCGTGTCCATCAGACCATTATTGCGGCCTTCGATCAGATTTCTGACGGGCACGAGGAACAAGAGATCGTGAGGATAGAATCGGCTGCCGTCCGTGATGGTAGTCGGAGTGGTGTCGGACAGCTTGGTCGAGCGGTTTTCCCTGATATGCCCTTCGACATCGCCCACACGGACGAATGCAAGCCGCCAGTCGATTGGGCTGTCCATAGGACTACCATCCGAAGTTCTGATCGGAATGTGTCGCTGGGCAGCGTTGGTCCAAAACTTCGACAGGATCGCGGGCTTACCCTCTCGCTGAAGTTCTCGAAGACCGTCAAAGAATTTCGGGTCGTAACTCTCACGGTATTGCTCGATCAAATGCGCCGAGAGGTGCGCGTCCGAGACGATGGCGTTGCCCGTCAGTCGCACGTACATTTCCCAGGCGGGAACGAGCGCGTCCTCGGGATATTCCGGGAACACCCGTCCGGTTTCAGCCTGCAGCCGCAGCCTTTCTCGCAGAGGGGCAGTGATCTTCTCGATGTGATCGAGGGTCTCAACCAAGACCTCCTCGAACATCGGTGGCACGTGCTGCGTGTTCTCGTAAAGTGACAACCCGTCAGCCCGTTCGTCGCCTTCCTGTTTTTCGGCAAAGTGACGAATCATCAGAGATTTAGAGAACCCGCCACGTTCTCCGGCCGGATGCCCATCGGCATCGAGATACTCACGCCATCGCTTCCAATCCAGCGGGACGAGTGCAGCCTCGCCGATCCTGAAGCCCATGATGATCTGGACTTTGAACGCGGCGAACTTGATTGCATCCGAGAAGGACCGTGGTTTCTCCGTGAAGACGATCCGCACCAACTCCCAGAATGCACGCTCATCCGGGAGCTTTGACGTCGATTTTCGTTCCGCCAGTTCGCGCCGCAAGCTCTGGCGGCCACCATGAGCATTCTGGCGCTTACGAATGGTCTCCGCCTGCCGTTGAGCCGCCTTTGATTTTTCGGTCGGGTAGGGGATGCAAAAGCGGGCGAGGGTGGGTATGTCAGCAAGCTTGTGACCGTCGAGAATGGTTCTCACGGTGCCGGTGAAGTCCAGCGCCAGCTTCCCCGAAGCGGAAGCCTGAAGAACTGCGTTATAGGCCTGCTGCACCTGTTCTGGAGCGACCGCCCACGGAGGGTCGTTCCATGCGGCTGGAGCAAGCCTTCGAATGCCAGCTGCGACCTGAAGCGCACTCACTGGCTTTGTTTTACGAATGAGGAGTTGGTGGATAATCACCGCTTGGTAGAGGTCTCGCCATCCTTGAGGCAACGGACCGGGTACCAATATTTCCTGGCCCATTCTCAGTCTGATCTCGTTCAGCTTGGCGAAGGCCGCAGGATCCACTCCAACCTGACCCAGCCAGTTGCAGGGCGGCGGCAGCATGCCTACCAGCTCCGTCAGATTCCATCTGGTGTCCTGGCTGACCTTGCCGTCGTTGTCATAGCGAAGATCCCAGTTCAACCCACGCTCCGCCGCCATCGCCTTTGCCGTCGCTATGTACTCGGCATAAGAGGGGTTCATGTATCCCCCTCTCCAATCCGGCCAGCTCTCAGCTCTTCCACCACGCGACGCACTGCATCGAGGGTACCCTTGAGTTGCCCGAAGGCTGGAGACTGCTGATTATTGCGGGATGCGGCTGCAAACTCGGTGACAACCGGACGCAAGCTCTCCAGCACCTCCTGATGGATCTCGGGTTCGCCGAGCGGCATGAACTTGGAGCAGGTGTAGCAAGCCAAAACTGGGTTCTTCACGCAAAGGCTTTGTCCAAGGCTGCAGCCGCCGATCCCCGCAATGGGAACACCATGCGGCACAGCTCCAATTTGCTGATCGGAAGGAAGGCCGAGGAGCATTGCCTTGTCGATGGTCTTGGTTTTCGCAATCTTCGCCAAGTTGGAATAGATCGGCGAGATCGCCAAGGCCTCGTTGATCCGCTGCGCCTGGGCGGGCGACTTGTCGAAGTAGACGTTGGCGATGCGGTCGCTGGTGTGCCCCATGAAGTCGGTCAACCCGATGTGGGAGATACCGCCATCGGCGAGACGTTGCGCTGCCGTATGCCTCAGGTCCGTTGGCGACCAAGCGTCGCCTGTCAGCTCCTCGGTCAGCTCCATGATGATGCGACTGACGCCCCGCGGGGTGAGGCCGAAGAGCAGGCGAGGGGGTACCCCCTCTTCCGGCTGGATCGTTCCCGCCTCCCGCCGTTTCACCAACTCGCTGAAGAGCGGCCCCCATTCCCGCTTCACCCTTCTGTTGACGCGGATGCGTTTGCTGTTGTCCCTCTGCTTAATCAGCGACACAGCAATATGAACGGCGCCCGTCGAAAAGATCCGGACGTCGGCAAGGTCGATCCGGGCGATCTGTCCAGGCCGGAACGCGTACTGGAATGACATCACCAGCATGCAGACGTCGCGGAGCTCTTCATTATCCAGAGACGAAGGGTCGGCATCCAACTTCCCACACATGCTGTCGATGTAGTTTACGATCAGCGCCTGCTGATCGAGCGGCAGGAAGCAGTCGCCAGCTCTGACCACGCGATATCTATCGACCTTGGGGCTTTTCAGACCGCGAATGATTGAAGCTGCATCAGGTGACCACTGACCAATGTTAAGCCGACAGAGAGAGTGGAGAACGGCTCTTAACCCCCAGGTCTGGTGTGCCGTCACATCAGACAGCACAAAAGTGTTCCAATGTGCCCGACCGTCAAATGGCGATGCACCAATCATATATGCCAGAGAGGTTATTCCTCGCTGCACAACGTAGCTTTTAATGCTGTAGAAGTATACCAATATGGTATGAGGATTAAGGTACGACACCCAATCCACAAGAACATGTTTCATAGCCATTTCGGCTATACTAAACACTGAGAAGTCGAGTGACTCCCGAATGCCATCGATCTCGAACTCGATTCGAGAGACATTGGATTGTATCCGGAGCGACTTCATTTTAGCATCGAAGTCATCATAGTATTTGACCACAGGTGGGAGCGGAGGTAGGGCACCCATTAGCCGCGTAACCTCCTCTTGGAGGACTGGCTCCAACTTGAAGGCACTAGTGTTCATTGGTGTTCGTTCCCAGGAATGACGCGCCGCAGCGCGTCGACAAAGGCATCGAATTTCTCGTCCCAAACCTCGGCAAGGCTGGTTTCAAAATAGGCCTTGGCATATAGGCGCGGCATGTTGGACGACTTCGACCAGCCGAAGAAGACGCGTAACTTCTCCTGCGCTTTGTCCAAGTCCATCCCCGCATCCTGGTAACGGCGCATTCGAACGACTGCCGACGTGTGCCGCAAATCGTGGCAAGAAACTCCCACAAGCCCTTGTTTATTCAGAGATTCCTTTGCTCTGTCAGATAACGCCGCCGTTGCGACATCGAACATTTTCCCAAAGGAGCGCAGTGCCAACGGTTTGGCCTTTTGCGACATCAAAAGGTGCGGATAGTTCGCCCGACCACGATAATTTCGGATGTAGAGGTGAGCCAAATTGACCAAATCCGCCGAGAGAGGCAGCTGCCGCCGCGACATTGCCGTCTTGAGGCTCGGCTGTTCGTATCGTGGATCGCCATCATTGGTCTCTTCAACGTCCAACCAATGAACAGCTTTCCCTAATTCAGGATCAAAGTCCTCCTTAAAAGAAGTTGTATGGAGAAGGGCCGCTTCACCTCTGCGTAGCCCAAGCCTAAGTAATATCATGAATATTAAAAGATTCCGCCAGCGCAAAATCTCAGTCTTGAACGGGTTCAGCGGCGAATCTGGCCGAAAAATCTCGTACAATTCCTCGATTACAAGCGGCGGTAACGCGCGAACTGGCGGAGAACGGCCTTCTGGATTTGGTGTCAGCTGCCGATACAAGGTTTCGATGCGAAGAAGCTTGGCTTCCATTTCTGAAGCTTGGAAGCCAGGAACAGTCCCGGAGTACCGGAGCATATCAGCGACGAAGGTCACGGCCGATGCCCAGGTCGAGGACTTATCAGTCTGTTCTATGGCGGCCTCATTGCGGAGTTGCGCAAGAAAGCCAACGAGGATGTCCTCAAGAGCGTCTACGTCAGCTTCAGTGACTAGGCGGTCCAGACAGTCGTAGCCACGTTGGCGACGAGCCGCATCGTAAAGTCGTTCCAAGGCAGCAAGATGCTTACGTCGCGTCGATTCTTCCAGAGATGGCCTTAGGAGATCTACCCAGATCGTCGGCCAGAAGCGCGGTGCACCGTAGGAACTAACAGCCACGACGCCACGCATCGATGGCGGAAGAAGAGCCGAGTTCAGTTTGACGGGCATTTCCGCGTTCCGATTTGCGTACTATTACATAGTCCGACCAAGCGACCCGGAAAGCAACAGCCCAAAAGACCCTTTACACAGAGATTGCGCGACCGCCAAAACGGTCATTACGGCCCAAAAAGCAACAGTCGCGAAATGACGTCTCCGTTCCATAAT
>NZ_NQVN01000004.1 GCF_002770725.1 Pleomorphomonas carboxyditropha
GCCCCTTGTCGGCCTTGACCGGGTGGGCGCGGCGCGCCTTGCGGCCGAGCGAAGCGAGCGCCTTTTCGAGCAGCGCTTCGTACTTGGCCTCGACCGGCCAGCATTCGACGTTGGCGCTTTCGCGCAGATCGGCATTGGTGACGAACAGAACCTCGCCGGGAGCCGGCGAAATCTGGGCGGGGGCGGCGGGGAGTTTCAGCGCGAGCATGATCGATGTCCAATTCTCAGCAAAATAATGCGGCGAAGAGCGGAAATCCTGAAGCTTTTATGACGGCGAGATCACTTGCTACGTCGTGTTAGCAGCGAATTATCGCACATATATACCCCTGTCAAGGCTGGCCAAAAGTCGTAGAAGGGAGGTGAAGGCGCGCAGACCGGCGAGGGGGAAAAGAGCGCGAGCTATCGCAGCCTTTGGCTGACAACGGCGACGTCCATTGCCGCTTGTTCATTGCCGGCCGAGCGTTTCCGGGCCAGCCTTTTCCCGCGGTGGAGACCGACAACGAGACGGCGGGACGCCGGCAAGGCCCGAACGGCTGGTGGTGGACAGCCGCATCCGGCACAACGGAAACCCGCCTCTGGGAGACCGTCGGTATCGCGTCGGGGCCATCGCCGGCACATGGCGCGGTTTGAAAGCCCTACCGCCTCGTTCAGGTCTCGCTGCTTATGGTTCAGTTGAGAGAGCCCGATAGCGATCGAGCCAGGCCAATCCGGCCTCGGGCGAGGAGCGCGGCCTGTATTCGGCACCGATAAAGCCCGAATAGCCTGCGGCTTCCAGACCGGAAAGCAGCACGTCGTAGTCGACGTCTCCATGATCCGGTTCGGACCGATCGGGAGAACTGGCAATTTGAATATGGGAAACGATCGACCCAAGAGAAGCGAAGACTTCGAGCGGGTCGAGGCCCATGCGCGCGGCGTGATAGCAGTCCAGCATGACGCCGAGGTTCGGCTGACCGAGTTCCTCGACGATTTTCCCGGCCGGTGCGAAACCATCGAGAAAATAGCCGGGAGAATCGAAAGCGTTCAAAGGCTCGATCAGAACGCCGATGCCATGGCGTCCGGCCAACTCACAGGCATAAAGGAGGTTGTCGCGGAAAACGGCGTCGGACCCGCGGCTGCGAGAGATCCGTCCGGCCATCACGTGGATGTTTCGGGCTCCGATCGCCGAAGCCCATTCGACGGCCTGTTCTATGGCCGCCCTCGCCTCTTCCCTTCGGTCCGGCAGCGCCGCCAATCCGAAGTCGCCTGGCCGGTCTCCTTTGCTCGTGTTGACCGACAGCATCGGCAGCCCGGCCTCGTCGAGCGCCGCCCGGACCGCGCTCATGTCCTCCCCATAAGGCCAATGACATTCAACCGCGTCGAAGCCGGATCGCATCGCGGCCTCGATCGCCTGCGGAAGCGACATCCCCGTCCAGAGAAAGCCGAGGTTCGCGGATATTTTCAGCGCCATGATCAGGCTGCCCCATGGTTTGCCGCGAGTTCCTCGACCTGGGCCGGGGTCAGCCGCTTCGCGCCGCAGTCGCGCGTCAGGAAAAACAGCCGAGCGGTTGCTTCCAATTCCTCCATGGCATTGACCGCATCCTCGAGCGTACGCCCGACGACGATCGGCCCGTGGTTGGCAAGCAATACGGCCTTGGCGCTGCCGGCCAGCGCCGCGATCGCTTCGCCGATCGCCGGGGAGCCGGGACGGAAATATGGCAGCAGCCTGACCTTCCCGAGCAGCATGATCGAATAGGGCGTGAGCGGCGGGAGCGCATCGCCCGGGTCGACATCGGACAGCATGGAAAAGGCCGTCGCAAAGGGCGAGTGCAAATGGACCACCGCCCCGGTTCCCGGGCGCGAGGCATAGAAAGCGCGGTGGAGCGGAATTTCCTTGGTCGGCCGGTCGCCGCCGATATGGTTGCCATCGGCGTCGAGTCGGGACAGCCGGCCAGCGTCAAGGGTGCCGAACGAGGATCCCGTCGGCGTCATGACAAGACCGCCGTCATCGAGACGGGCGGATATGTTGCCGCTCGAACCGTGCGTCAATCCGCGCCTGTGGAAGGAGCCGGCGAAGTCGACGATCTTCCGTCGAAGTTCGGTCTCGTCAATCAATGCAACCTCCTGCAAGCGTCGTCAGCGCCTTTTCGAAAAAGCTTTCGTCGCCGAAATTGCCGGATTTCAAAGCCAGCCACAGGGGGCGGCCGCTGGCCCGGACCGCCGGCACGCCCGGTGCGATCTGCGGACCGATCTCCAGGCTCGCAATTCCAAGCCCCTCCACCACGGCGCCGGAGGTTTCGCCGCCGGCGACGACGATGCGCTCGATACCGGACGCGGCGAGCTGGCTTGCCAGGGCGGCGAAGAAAGCCTCGATGGCCAATGCGGTTCGTTCGATGCCGTACTCGGCTTGAACCGCCTCGACCACCCGTGGTTCAGCAGAGGAATAGATGAGTGGCGCAACCCCCGGCGTCTGGCCGGCAAACCAGTTGACGACGGTATCCGGGACAAGCTTGCCGCTCAGGATGTCGGCTGGAACCACCTCGAAGGCAGGATGGGAGTTGGCAAAAACAGAAACCTGCAGTCGCGTCATGGCGGAACAGGAGCCGGACAGCACCACCGCCGGACCGGAACTGCCCGTCCACCAATTTGAGGATTGTGTCGCAGGGCCGATCCCGAAGTTGCCGGGCAGGCCGAGGGCCAATCCGGAGCCGCCGGTGAGCAGCAGCAGATCGGAAGCGGCGCTGCCGATTTCGACGAGATCGGCGTTGGCAATGGCGTCGACCACCACCACTGGCCGTCCCGCGGTCGCTTCCCGCTTGAGAGCGGCACGGATCGCATCGGCTCCGCCCCGAACATCGGGCATGGCGACATGCCCCACCGCCTGTCGGCTCTGGTGGCCGAGCCAACGGCGGATGTCGGAATCGGACATCGGCGTCAGCGGATGGTGGCGCATGCTGCTCTCGGACAGCAGGCGGTCGCCGACGAAGAGGTGCCCCTGGTAAACGCTGCGGCCGTTGTCCGGAAAGGCCGGGCAGACGACCGACAGGGATGCGCCGAGGCGGGCCATCAGCGCGTCGATCACCGGCCCGATGTTGCCGTCGCGCCGTGAATCGAAGGTCGAACAGATCTTGAAGAAGATCTGGCGGCATCCCTGCGCCAGCAGCCAGTCGGCGGCGGCCAGCGATTGGCCGACCGCCTCGGCCGGCGCAACGGTACGCGACTTGAGAGCGACGATACCCGCCTCGACCGCAGGATCGGCGTCGGTCGCCGGCAAGCCACAATACTGGACGACACGCATGCCGCCGATCGCCAGCGTGTTGCCGAGATCCGACGATCCGGTGAAGTCGTCACCTATGCAGCCGAGTAGCATGTGGCTTTCCTTTTCTTCAGCACCGCGCGAATTCAAGTTTTCGCCGTCCGGCAAGCGTGCTCGAAGGCCTCGCGATCATGACGTGCGGCCAAAGCCGGCATCGTGGCCGCACGTCATCGGTCGATATGGATGTCAGGGCAGTTCGGCGATCATCGCCCGGATGCGGTCGATCGCGGCGTCGATCGCCTTTTCCTCTTCCGGCCGGATCGGCTCTGTGGGCTGGCAGACGCGTTTGTCGAAGAGTCCCAGGCGGCTCAAGGCATACTTCGTCGAAGAGGTCTGACTTTTGGCAAGCGGGAAGATCCGGCAGATTTCCTCGATGACCGAATGGCAGCGCATGGCCTTGTCGATATCGCCGGCACGACCGTAGTCATAGCACTTGACGAACGGTTCGGGGAACAGCGGCGACATCGACGGAATGAAGCCGTCGGCGCCGAGCAGCATCGAGGCGGCGGCAAACAACGTCGTACCCTGCAGCAGCAGGAAATCGGTGCCGCGGAAATGATCGAGGCAGGTCTGGAAGTCGGCGAAGGATCCGCTGGTGTCCTTGTATCCGACCACCTTGTCGATCTCGGCGATCTTGAAGATCGTGGCGGGCTTCAAGGTCTGTCCGGTAAACGGCGGGATGTTGTAGATGAACAGATCGAGATCGGTGTGGCGGGCAATTTCCTCGAAATGGCGTACGGTTTCGTCCTGCGTAGCGTGGCGGGCGTAGAATACCGGCGTGATGACGGCGGCCGTGCCGCCCATCTGCTCCAGCGCCTTGATGTTGTCGATCACCCGGCGTGTGCTCGAATCCATCACTCCGCTCATCACCGGCACGCGTCCGGCGGTCTGGTCGATAACGATCCGGATGGCCCGATTGCGCTCGGCTTGCGTCAAGGCCAGACATTCGCCGTTCGACCCGGCGACGAAGATGCCGTGATTGCCGCCGGCGATCGTATGGTCGACCAGCCTGCGCAGCCCGCCTTCGTCGACGTTCTCGTCGGCGTCGACCGGGGTGACGATGGGGGGAATGGAGCCTATGTAGTTCTTCTTCATCTCGATTCTCTCAGATCAGCGGTTGGCCTCGGCGGCAATGTCTTCGGGGCGGATGTTGTCGACCTGGCCATAGATGCAGACGGCGTCGATGAAGCCGCCTTCGCCGTATTGGAAGACGTGCCACTCGAGCTCTTCGAAGTGCAGGATGGTACCCGCGCGGAGATCGACCTTCTCGGGAAGATCGTCCTTGGCCGGTCCCTTGCGCACCCAGCCATTCCTGGCGTCGAGAATGACGACCGTCTCCTCGGCGTGATTGTGCGGCTCCATAGGACCGCTCTCGGCCGAATAGCGGCAGAAAGACACGGTCATCTTTTCGCTGCCGGAGGCTGAATTACGGCCGATCGCCCTCTGGAGAACCCGCCCCGGCAGTGGTTCTGCCACGATGTCGTCGCGTTGAATGACTTTCATTTTCTTGGCTCCAGTCATGAATTGTTATGTGGGAGAGGCCGGCGGCTGGAAGGGAGAGGACCGCCGGCCCGGCTCTGGTCAGCCGGAAGGAGGGTTTACTGACTGACCTGAATTGCCTTGCGGCCGCGCCCGGCGGACACGAAACACCATCCCGCAAGGATCGCGCTGGCACCGACGAGGCCCCACCAGTAGACGCTCGACGTCGGGACGATGATGATCGCGAAGGAGAGAGCGGCGAACGCCCCCCGTTCGATCAGATTCAGCATCCGGAACAGCCAGCCCTGCAGGAACACCGCCCAGAAGAGGCACGCGACCAGCATGCCCGCCGCCGCGATGATGATCTCGAGGGCTGTCCCCTGCCACAGGATGGCGGAGTTATTGATGAAGCCGAAGGGAATGACGAACATCACCAGGGCGTAGACGAAGGCGATGCCGCCCGTTTTCATTATGCTTCCGCCCGCCATGCCGGCCGCCGCGTAGGAGGCGAGCGCCACCGGCGGCGTGACCATCGACAGCACGCAGAAGTAGAAGATGAAGTAGTGGGCGCTGAGCGGCTCCATGCCAAGTCCGGTCATCGCCGGGATGAACAGCACCGCGCCGATGATATAGGCTGCCACGGTGGGCATGCCCATGCCCATGATCAGGCAGCCGATGATGATCATGATCAGCGACAGGTAGAGGTGATCGCCGCCGATCAGCGTCAGGAACCCGAGGAAACGCAAGACCAGACTGGACTGAATGGCCACAGCCATGACGATGCCGACGGCCGTGCAGGAAACGGCGATCTCGGCGGCCTGCACCCCGGATTCGGGGATGATCTTCAGGAATTTCCTCAGCGAGAAGCGCGTGTTGCTGCGCAGCATCGGCACGAGGAGCGCCACGACGATGCCTGCAACCGCCGCGAGCTTGGCGGAGTAGCCCAGGAACAGAGCCGCCGCCAACACGATCGGGCCGGCCAGCAGATGCAAGCGGGGGAGGAGGGGATCGCCGGCGATCTCGCCCACCCCCATCTTCATGCCACCCTGCTTCCGGGCGATCAGGTCGGCGTTCATGAACACCGCGAAATAATACCCGAGCGCCGGGATGAGACCCGCGAGCGCGATCTCGGCATAGGGAACGCCGAGAATCTGCGCCATCACGAAGGCCGAGGTTCCCATGATCGGCGGCATCAGCTGTCCGCCGGTGGAGCCAACCGCTTCGGTGGCGCCGGCCTGATCGGCGTTCATGCCCGATCGCATCATCAGCGGAATGGTCAGCACGCCGACGGTGGTGACGTTGGCGACCGCCGAGCCGCTGACGGTGCCGAACAGTGCGCTGCCGAGAATGGCCGACTTGGCGGCGCCGGCGTTCATGTTGCCGACCAGGCGGATAGCGATGTCCATGAACACCTTGCCGCCACCGGTCATGGTGAAGACGGCACCGAAGGCGACGAAGAACACAATGATGTCGAGACCGACCTGGGCCGGCGTATCGAAAATGCCGACGGTCTGCATCGACAGGATTTCGGCGAGTTCGTCGAGGCTGAAGCCGGGAAACGATACGAGACTCGGCAGATGCTGGCCGAACAAACCATAGGCGAGAAACGCCAGCACGACCGACAGGAGCGGCCAGCCGACCTGCCGGCGCACGCCTTCGAGCAGCACGACGAGGCCGAGCCAGAGTGCAGCCACATCCCGAGGATAGACGTCGTCGACGTATTGCATGCGGGTCTGCAGGCGATAGGCGTCGAGCAGATAGTGGGCACAGAGCCAGAGGCAGGCAACCACCAACGCGGCGTCGATCACCATGGCCACCCGCGGCGAAACCGGCAGATAGCGCTCAAGCGGCTTGAGCAGCAATACCACGGCAAGGGTCATGTAGACGTGGAAGGGGATCACCCCCATCGGATTGAAGGGCGTCACGAAATTGGCGAAGGCAATGACGATGTAGACCGTCGCCAGCGCCATCGCCGCGTATTTTCGGTAGGCGAGCATGAGGATGCTCCTATGAACAGGCGCGAGAGCCGGCGCGGGGAAATGGCCGACCAGGAGGATGGTTTTCGTGGGGGGGCGGATCCGCGTCGATACGCGGATCCGTTGAATTGCGGGCTGCGAAGCGACACCCGAGGCGCGTTCCGTCCCGAGACAGGGGGGCCTATTGCAGGCTCACTTCAGCCAGCCGCGCTCGCGGTAGTACTTTTCAGCACCCGGATGCAGCGGGATCACCTGGAACTCGGGCTGGATATACTTTTCCGGTTCCCAGCCGGCGAAACCCTTGTTGGCGGCCACCAGCGTATCGATGCTCTCGATGACTGCCTTGGTGACGTTGTAGACGACGTCCTCCGGCACATCCTTGTTGGCGATGAAGTCGTTGAGGGTCACCGGCATCTTCAGATCCGCCGTCTGCCCCTCATAGGAGTTGGCAGGCAGAACGCTGGTCGCAAAGCCGTAAGGCTTTAGGGCGGCGAGATCGTCGTCGTTCCACCCCAGGAACACCATCTTTTCGGAAAGCATGATTTCGGCGAGATCCGGGTTCCCGATCGGACCGATGCCGAAGTAGGCGTTGGCCATGCCGTCCTGAACGCGCTGGCCCATCTGGGACGACGGAACCTGGGCGATACTGCCCCTGGCCCGCTGCTCATCAAGGCTCGAACCGGCGTGCTTGAGGAACAGATCCAGGACCACCGGGTTGATGCTGCCGGCCGGCTCGACCAGCACCTTGGCGGGGTTGTCGCCGGTCAGGGCCGTACGCACCTCGGCATTGCCGGATTTCTCCACGTAGCTCTGACTGGCGACAACGGAGAGATAGGCAACCTGCATGCCGCTGAACACCAGACGGTTGTTCTGCTGCGGCTTGCCCTCGAAGTCCAGGATGGCGTTCCAGCCCCAGGAGAGCGGCAGCGCGTTGGAAAAGGCGAATTCGGTCTTGCCGGCGTTGGTGAGGGCGGTGTTGGTCACCGAGCCACCGCGGGGGATGATCTCGACGTTGTAGCCGGTCGCCTTCTCGATGGTCGGCTCGAACAGACCCGCATAGATGTAGATGCTGCTGCCGGGCTCCTCCGCCTGAATATGAATGGTCGTTTCCGCATGGGCGCCGAATGAATAGGCGCCCCCGGCGATAACCGTCGTCGCAAGGGCAAGTGTCCTCAAAAGATGCATTTCATCCTCCCGTCTGTCGCTCGTGGCGATGCCGTACGGTAATCATATAACCATGTTACCAGTCAATACGGGAATCACAAGACATGGACCTTAGTGGAATAAGCATAAAGACTTAGCAGCGAGCCCCTTGAGAGAAATCGGGACAGATGCCTCAATGAGTTGTAAAAATGTGCCCCCACTCCAGTGAGATGCACTGGCCTTTGAACCCGCCCCGTGATAGAGATCGACATTGTAACCATATAACCATCTCAATCGTCGAGCAGAGAGACCGGGCTGGAAACTGAACGGATGAGAAAGAGCCTTACCGACGAACTCACGGCGTCCCTGACGACGCAGATCGAGACCGGCAAGTTCTCCCTTGGCGAGAAGCTTCCGACGGGCCAGCGACTTGCCGAAGAGCACGGCGTAAGCGTGACCGTTGTCAGGGAGGCCATTTCCCGGCTGATGTCCGAGGGACTGGTCGTATCTCGGCAGGGCGCAGGCGTATTCGTGGCGCCGTCAATCGACCGGCGCCCCTTCCGCATCATGCGGTCGAATGGGGCCGATGCTCCGACGCTGTCCGAGGTTTTCGAGTTGCGCCTCGGTGTCGAGGTGGAGGCGGCGGCCCTTGCGGCCACACGGCATAACAAGCGGACGCTGGCCGCCATCTCCAGGGCGCTCAAGGAGATGCAAGCCGCCTACGAGGCCGGCGGCGACGCCGTCGAGGAAGACCTCGCCTTCCACCGCAAGATCGCGCTGGCCACCGGCAATGCCCTGTTTGGCGGGTTCATCGAGTTCATCGGCGGCCATGTCAAGGGGGTGATACAGGCCTCGCGCGAAAGCGGCGACCGCGACGAAATCGTCGCCGCGCTCGCCGAGCACAATCTTATTTATTCGGCGATCGCAGCCGGCGATGCCAACGGAGCGCGGGAGGCGATGAAGCAGCACATGGACCGCTGCCTCAGCCGTTGCGGTTGAATTCGATCCGGCAACGCCGTTTCATCAGACCCCCTGGGAGGAACTTCGCTTGTTTTCCGGCCATCTGGACAATCTCGACCGCGACGCTGCGGCCCTGCCCGCCGACATCTTGCAGTGCCTTCGCTTCCTCAGGCAGATCGACCGGGGTGCTGTGGCCGGGCGGATCGAAATCGATGGCGAGAACGCCTATGGGCTGGTACAGGAATACCTGTCGGCTCCCCGAGAGGCCTGCAAGGCCGAGGTGCACCGGCTTTTCGCCGACATCCAGTTTATGGTGTCGGGCGAAGAGACGATCGGCTATGCGCCGCTTCCGGCCGGCGCGTTGCCGGACGAGGCGCATTTCGAGGAGCGTGATGTCGGTTACTTCCGTTCCGTCGACGGCGAGAGTTTCATTCACCTGCGTCCCGATGCCTATGCCGTGTTTTATCCCTCCGACATTCATCGTCCGCGTTGCCAGGCCGGGAACGCACCGGAAGCCGTCAGGAAAATCGTCATCAAAGTCAGGGTTTGAGTCGAGTGATCGCTTGAACCGGCATACGGGGTCGAGGCTTTCGGCCTCCGTTTGCGATTTTTCGACCCGACGGTCGGCGGGCTCATAATATCCAGGGACAGGAAATCACTTCCATCATGCAGAAAAAATGTCCGTCGATGGCGGCGACCGGCCATCCGAAGTCGCCATATCCGCTCGGTTGCCGCGTCGCATCTGGTTGCCTATGGCTGTCCTGCATCCTCGGGACGTTTCTCATCTCCTCCCCTGCCCTGGCCTCGGAAGGCGGCCATGGCCTCGACGGCGCCGCGCTCGGCGTGATCTGGGCCGTGCCCTTCGTCGGCATTCTCTTGTCGATCGCCCTGTTGCCGCTGCTGGCGCCGCATTTCTGGCACCACCATTTCGGCAAGGTCGCCGCCGCCTGGGCGCTCGCCTTCGTGCTGCCCTTCACCCTCCTCAACGGTAAGGCGGTCGTCGAGCCGCTGGCCGAAACCGTCCTCCTCGACTACCTGCCCTTCGTCATCCTGCTGACCGCCCTCTTCACCATCGCCGGCGGCATCCTCGTCACCGGCAACCTGCACGGATCGCCGAAGACCAATCTTGCCCTGCTCACCATCGGCACCCTGCTCGCCTCCGTCGTCGGCACCACCGGCGCTTCCATGGTGATGATCCGCCCGCTCCTGCGCGCCAACGACGGCCGACGCCACAACGTCCACGTCGTCGTCTTCTTCATCTTCCTGGTCTCCAATATCGGCGGCTCGCTCACTCCGCTCGGCGACCCGCCGCTGTTCCTCGGCTATCTCAGGGGCGTCGGCTTCTTCTGGACCACGCTGCACATGCTCAAAGAGACCGGCTTTGCCGCCGTGGTGCTGCTCGCCCTGTTCTACCTCATCGACCACAAGCTTTACCGCAACGACGCCGATTTCCGCGGCAAGTTCGATCCGACGCCCGACACCGGCCGCGTCGGCGTCGAGGGCCGGCTCAACATCGCGCTTCTGATGGTGGTGGTCGGCGGCGTGCTGCTGTCGGGCTCGTGGAAGCCGGGCATCGGCTTTCAGCTGTTCGGCGTCGAAGTGCAGTTGCAGAACCTTGCCCGCGACCTGATCCTGATCGCCGCCGCGCTCGCCTCGCTGTCATTGACGCCGAAAGATGTCCGGCATCGCAACGGCTTCGAATGGGGACCGATCCTCGAGGTCGCCAAGCTGTTCGCCGGCATCTTCGTCACCATCATCCCGGTGCTGGCCATGCTGAGGGCGGCCCACGAAGGCGCCTTCGCGCCGCTGGTCGGCCTCGTCACCGCCGCCGACGGCACGCCGGTCAACGCCATGTATTTCTGGGCGACCGGCCTGCTGTCGTCCTTCCTCGACAACGCGCCGACCTACCTCGTCTTCTTCAATCTCGCCGGCGGCGATCCCCAGCACCTGATGACCGAGATGGCGACGACGCTGGTGGCGATTTCGGCCGGCGCCGTGTTCATGGGCGCCAACAGCTATATCGGCAACGCCCCCAACTTCATGGTCAAGTCGATCGCCGAGGGCGCCGGCGTCAAAATGCCGTCCTTCTTCGGCTACATGGCCTGGTCGGCCGGCATCCTCGTCCCGCTGTTCCTGATCATGACGGTGCTGTTCTTCGCATGACGAAAGGCTGCCGGGCATCCATCCGGCACCGGCGATTCGACGGACTGTGTCGGGCCGGCTGGGTCAGGCTGCCGTCGAGCCGGAGCGGGCGAGCGGGGCGTAGTCGCCGGAGAAGCCGAGCCCTTCGGACGTCGCCTTGCCGGCCCGCCGCAGCTCCCGGACATAGTCGGCCCGCCGGTTTTCGTCGAAGCGAAACACCGGAAAGGACACGCTTATCGCCGCCACCACCTTGCCGATGTGATCGAAGACCGGCACGGCCATGCAGCGCACGCCGAGTTCGCTTTCCTCGCATTCCTCGGCATAACCCTGCTGGCGGGCCTTCCAAAGCTGCGCGGCGAGCACGGCGGGATCGGTGATCGTGTTCGGCGTCTGCTTGAGATAGCCCAGCTTTGGCAGCAGCGCGTCGAGGTCGTCGTCATCCCGCCAGGCCAGCAGTGCCTTGCCGAGCGAGGTGCTGAACAGCGGGTTGCGCTTGCCGATCGGCGATTGCAGGAACAGGTTGTACAGCGAATCGAGCTTGTGGATGTAGACGACCGAGTTGACCTGCGGATCGAGGATGCCGAGGTGAACCGCCTCGTGCGTCCGCTGGACGAGTTCGCCCATCGGCTTGTCGGCCACCTTGATGAGATCGGCCCTGCGATTCAGCACCTTGGCGCCGAGATCGTAGACCTTGAGCGTCAGGCCGTATTTCTCGGTGTCGCCCTCCTGCTCCACGTAGCCGAGTTCCTGCATGGTCTGCAGCAGGCGGTAGGCCGTGCTTTTCGACGTCATTGCCCGCTGCGACAGCTCCGTCAGACTGACCGTCCGGTCTTCGGCCAATGCTTCGAGCACGGCGAAAACCTTGAGAACGGCGGCGACCGAGTCCTGTTTGGGAGGTGTGGGCATGGATGATCTCGTCTCGTAAAATTCGGAACACGATTTTGAAATGCGCCCCCATGAAATGCAACAGCTCGTTGGCGCTTTCCGACGCCATCGCAATCATACTGATGGAGAACGATTTTCATCGAGTAGGGGAAATGACGGAACTTGCGGATCGGCGCAAGTCATGCAACCTTGCTCTTGTCGAAACGCTGTTTCGGATTTTTGCGATCAACAGTTCGCATAAGATCGGACCGGTGTTCCGCAAAAGTGGGGAGCCGCTGAACGAACTGGTGGACGGAAAGCGCCGCGGCCGGCAATGGCTGCCGGACGGGCATTTCGTGCCGACGTTCGCGCACGGTTTTCCGAGCGTGCGGCCGCCAGCCGGCGGAGAGCGCAATTCCCAATTGGGCGAGGACCCGCAAGAGGCCATGACCATGCATCCGCTGCTCCGGCAGAAAGAACGCATCTACCCGCGCGACCATGTGATCGGTCTCCTCGACCGCCTGACCGAGAACCTGATCAACATCAGGGACGAGACCGGCGAGTTCCTGCTGCGCCTCGAGGATGGCCGCGTCATCGACACCAAGGGCTGGGCCGGCTGGGAATGGACCCACGGCATCGGCCTCTATGGCATGTACAAGGTCTGGGAACTCACCGGCGACAGGAAGTTCGCCGACATCATCACCGACTGGTTCGCCGCCCGCTTGCGGGAAGGCACCCCGTCGCGCAACATCAATACGGTCGCCCCTTTCCTGACGCTCGCCTATCTCTACGAGCGCACCGGCAATCGCAGCTACCTGCCCTATCTCGACGTCTGGGGCGAATGGGTGATGAACGGCTTGCCGCGCACCGAGGAAGGCGGCTTCCAGCACATCGTCTACAACTCGGTCAACAACCAGCAGATCTGGGACGACACGCTGATGATGAGCGTGCTGCCGCTGGCCAAGATCGGCCTGCTGCTCGGCCGGCCGGCCTACGTCGACGAGGCCAAGCGGCAATTCCTGCTGCACATCAAGTATCTCGTCGACCGGAAGACCGGCCTCTGGTTCCACGGCTGGACGTTCGAGGGACGGCACAATTTCGCCAATGCGCTGTGGGCGCGCGGCAATTCCTGGATCACCATCGCCATCCCCGAGTTCCTCGAGCTGACCGACTTGCCGGAAACCGATCCGGTGCGGCGGATGCTGATCGATACGCTGGCGGCGCAGGTGGGGGCGCTGGCGCGCTGCCAGGCGCCATCCGGGCTGTGGCGCACCATTCTCGACGACGAAACGTCCTATGAGGAGGCATCCGCCTCGGCGGGCTTCGCCTACGGCATCCTGAAGGGTGTCCGGCGCGGCTACCTGCCGGCGGAATTCGAGGCCGTGGGCGTGCGCGGCGCTCAGGCGGTCTGCCAGCACATCTCGCCCGCCGGCGAACTGACGCAGGTCTCCTTCGGCACGCCGGTGTTCATGTCGGTGGACGACTACAAGAAGATCCCGCTCACCTCGATGCCCTACGGCCAGGCCATGGCGCTTCTGGCGCTCGGCGAGCTTCTCTACCAGTACATCTGACGAAATCCGGTCGCCGGGCCGGACCTTCCGCCGGAGGACATACGGCGAAGGATCCGGCCCGGCGGCCGGCCGAATATCCCAAACCAGGAGGAAACCCATGAAATTCGTGACTGCCATTCTGGCGTCGGCCTGCCTTGCCGCCAGCCTTTCCGCCGCCGAGGCGCTGGAGCTGCGCTTTGCCTACGCGCAGAACGCCACGCCCACCAAGGAGGCGATGGCCAAGTTCGGCGAGATCCTGAAGGAAAAGACCAACGGCGAGATCACCGTCGCCTATTTCCCCGACAGCCAGCTCGGCGGCGAGCGCGAGCTCGTGGAGATGGTGCAGGGCGGCCTGCTCGACATGACCAAGGTTTCGGGCGGCCTGCTCGAAAGCTTCTCGCCGGTCTACGGCGTCTACTCGATGCCCTATCTCTTCGACAGCGAGGAGCATTTCTACCGGGCCATGGACGACGCCAAGATCATGGACCCGATCTACAAGTCGACCGAGGCGCGCGGCATGGTCGGCATCACCTATTACAATTCCGGCGCCCGCAGCTTCTACACCGCCAAAAAGCCGATCGAGAAGGTGGCCGACCTCAAGGGCCTCAAGATCCGCGTTCTCCAGAGCCCGACGCTCATCCGCATGGTGCAGCTGCTCGGCGCCGCCCCGATCGCCATGAGCCAGGACGAGGTTTACACCTCGCTGCAGCAGGGCGTGCTCGACGGCGCGGAAAACAACGAATTCGCGCTGACGGTCGCCCGCCACGCGGAAGTGGCCAAGAACTACACCTACGACGTCCACACCCGCATTCCCGACATCATGCTGATCTCGACGGCGACGCTCGCCCGCCTCACCTCCGACCAGCAGAAGGCCGTCTATGACGCCGCGAAGGAATCGACCGAATTCCACAAGCAGCTCTGGGGCGCCGCCGTCGACGAAGCCCGCAAGGAGAGCGAGGAGAAGTTCGGCGTGAAGTTCATCTACCCCGACGTCTCCGAATTCCAGAAGGCCGTCGAGCCCATGTACGAGGATCTCAAGAAGAATGCCGACCAGTACCCGGCCTTCGAGGCGATCCGGGCGGTTGCGGACAAGAAGGCAAACTGACAGATGCTCCAGGTAAGACGGCTCATTGATTTCATCACGGCGGCGATCTGCTCCGTGCTGCTGCTCGCCATGGTCGTGCTCGTCACGTGGCAGGTCATCAGCCGCTATGCGCTGAATGATCCGAGCACGTTTTCCGAGGAGCTCCTTCGCTTCGGCGTCATCTGGCTGTCCCTCATCGGAACGGCCTATGTCGCCGGCAAGACCGGCCACATGTCGGTCGATCTCGTCAAGGACCTCCTGCCGCGCAAGTGGCAGGCGGCCCTCGACATCCTGATCCAGGTCGCCTTCATCGCCTTCGCGGTCGGGGTGCTGATCATCGGCGGCATGCGCGCCGTCAACATCGCCGCGCAACAATACACCGCCGTTCTCCAGATACCGATGGGGGCGATCTACGGCTCGCTGCCGGTCGCCGGCGTGCTGACCCTCGTCTATTCCATCCTCAACATTATCGATCTCCTTCAGGGCCGCGCGACCAAGGCGCCCGTCGGCGACGACATCCCGGCGGGAGAATGACCATGGCCGGATATGCAAGCATCATCCTGATCACGGTCTTTCTCGGCCTTACCGCCCTGGGGATTCCGCTCGGCATCGGCATTCTCGGCGCCGCCCTGTCGGCGATCGCGCTGATGGCGCCTTTCGATCTCGCCCTGTTCACCGCCGCGCAGAAGATGATCGCCAGCCTCGACAGCTTCTCGCTGCTGGCCGTGCCCTTCTTCGTGCTTGCCGGGGTGATCATGAACAGCGGCGGTATCGCCATCCGCCTGGTCAACTTCGCCAAGCTGATCGCCGGCCGCATCCCCGGCTCGCTGACGCAGACCAACATCGCCGGCTGCATGCTGTTCGGCTGCATCTCCGGTTCGGCCATCGCCGCCTCCACCTCGATCGGCGGCGTCATGGTGCCGATGCAGGCCAAGGAAGGCTACGACCGGGAATTCGCCGCCGCCGCCAATATCGCCTCGGCGCCGACCGGCATGCTGATCCCGCCGACGACCGCCTTCATCATCTACGCGCTGGTTTCCGGCGGCACGTCGATCGGTGCCCTGTTCCTCGGCGGCGCGGTGGCCGGCACGCTCTGGGGCCTCGGCCTGATGGTGCTCACCTATTTCGTCGCCAAGAAGCGAGGCTACGCGCTGGCGCCGAGGGTGGGCGTGAGCGAGGCGGTCAAGATCACCATCGAGGCGCTGCCAAGCCTGTTCCTGATCGTGCTGGTCATCGGCGGCATCGTCCTCGGCGTCTTCACCGCCGTCGAGGCCTCCGGCATCGCGGTCGTCTACACCATGCTGCTCGCCTTCGTCGTGCATCGCACCGCGCCGATCTCCAAGCTGCCGCGGTTCCTGATCGAGACGGCGCAGATGACCGGCGCCATCATGCTGCTGCTGGCGTCTTCGGCGGCGCTGTCCTTCGCCATGGCCTTCTCCGGCATTCCGGCGGCGGTGACTAGCCTGATCCTCGGCATATCCGAAAACCCGATCATCGTGCTGCTGATCATCAACATCGTGCTGCTGATCGTCGGCTGCTTCATGGACATCGGTCCGGCGATCCTGATCTTCACGCCGATCCTGCTGCCGATCGCCCAGAAGGTCGGCATGGATCCGGTGCACTTCGGCGTGGTGCTCATCTACAACCTCGCCATCGGCACCATTACGCCGCCGGTCGGCTCCGGCCTCTACATCGGCGCCGCCATCGGCAAGGTGAAGGTGGAGCGGGCGGTCGTGGCGCTGCTGCCCTTCTACGCGGTGATCTTCGCCATCCTCCTGCTGGTCACCTATGTGCCCTCGCTCACCATGTTCCTGCCGCGCTACTTCGGCATGTAACACGCGCCGGCTGAGCAGCCTCCATGTCGGGCAAAAGGCACAGGCTTTTTTCCCGATATGCAACGGCGACATTCATGTCGACATGATCGGGACTTGAGTCTGTGCCGGCTCGACCGTGACCGTCGCCGCGGAAACGGCGCCGGCCCCATGCCTCTACGCTGCGTTTGATGATTGCCCCGGCGGGCGGAAGCCAACCGCGGGTTACCGCCGATCCGAAGTGCCGCGCCGGGCGACTACGCCCGGAGGGACTGTCGGCGCCCTACCTGGAACGATGCAATGAATACCATTTCCCACTCCCGTCCGGTCGTGCCCGTTCCGGCGATAAAGGTTCTGGCCGACGGGGCGGCCAACCGCGTCTCCGGCGCTTGGCCCGACCGCGTTCTGGATATGGTGACGCGCGCCGAACTCCACAGTTTCGCGATCGACGCGCCGCGTGCCCGCGCGATCGTCTACGCCGGCGGCGGCTACACGCAGCTCTTCTACGACAAGGAGGGGACCGAGGTGGCGCTGTGGCTGAACAGCCTCGGTATCGACGCGCATGTCCTCGTTCATCGCCTGCCCGGAGCGTCCGACGGATGTGGCGGCGCCTTTCCCAAGGACATCGCCCTCCGCGACGGCCTGGCGGCGCTCGATCGCCTCGCCGGCGAGGGGCCGGACCTGCCGCTTTTCCACGTCGGCCTGTCTTCGGGCGGCCATTTGGCGGCCGTCATGACCTGCCAGGCGCACAGGCTTGCTCCGCGCGGCGCCATCGTCGCCTATGCGCCGATCAACGCCAATCATCGCCTGCACAAGGTGCCGCCCGGCAAGCCGGACTATCCGCCGCTCGAAAAGCAGGACTTCTACGACGACTGGCCGATCGGCCTCGCCGCCTATCCGCATGGCCTGCCGAAGGTGCCGCTCTTCCTCGCCTATGCGCTTCACGACCGGTCGGTGCCGGTCCAGCACGCGCTGCGCCTCGTCGAGACGGCGGCCGACGCCGGCCTCGAGGTCGACGCGCATGTCTTCGGCGCCGCGCCGCACGGCTTCGCCCTGCGCGACCGCGACGGCAGCCATGCCCGCTGGCCGGAACTCGCCGCCGACTGGATCGACCGCCATCTCCGATAGGACGCGTCGTGCGACCGACGAACGGCACGGCGAACGGTGTCGGCGCCCAATGAGGTCGCCGAGATCAGAACATCAGAGCCAGGAACGAAGCGTGTCGCGGCTGTAACCGATGCCCTTGAGCTGTTCATCGTCCAACTTGAGCAAATATGGCGCGGCCATGCGCTGGGCGTGCCGCTCACGCGAGACCTTGGTGGATTCCCAGGCGCGCGACAGGAAACCCCCGCGGGTGGAGTTGCGATCGATGTTGCTCATCACATGCACCTCTGAATATTGGCCGGCGGGACTTTCGGACGCAGCATCGCCACGCGATGCCGCCTCTTTCCCGTCACCTTGCAATATGAGCACGATCCTACTTTAGTTGTAGGTATAATCACGCAATCCGGCCATGCCGGACGGTCATATCATCGCAATGCCTCCGTGAAGGCTGACGAGCATTCGGAGGCCGCTGCCGCCGAGACCGGCAACGAGCCGAACACGGCTTCGATCGGCTAACGCAAAACCATATTGATGGCGCATCGCCTTATGCCTTCGCCTGCCTGCGAAGTCCTCCGGCATAGATCACGCCCCAGCCGATCCCCAGCAGCGCCGCCGTGATGGACCCGAGCAGCACGCCCAGCTTGGCCGCGCTCGGAAGGTTCGAGCGCCCGGCGGCACATAGGCATAGGCCGAGCCAATACCTATGCGCTGGAGGAGCAGCACCAGGCCGATGCCGAGAGCAACGACGGCGAAGCCGCTATATTCCAGCCCACCGGAATAGAAGAAGGCGATGTCGGTGGCCGTCGGCACCGCCCAACCCTGGGCTTGTGGCGCGGCGCTGTTCAGAGCCAGATCAGCGCTGGCGCGGCCACACCGCCAACCGCAGCTGCGATCGGCAAGGAGGCTTGCCGCAGGTCGCTCAGCGCCCCGTCGTGAATCTCCCGCCGTATTTCCATGCCGACGACGAGGAAGAACGCGGTCATCAGCGCGTCATCGATCCAGAAATGCAGGGGGCGATCGAACTTGAATTCTCCGAGGCCGACGGAAAAGGAGACGTGCCAGAGATGATGATAGCTTTCCGCCAGCGGCGAGTTCGCCCAGACGAGAGCGATTGCGGCAGCCACCAGCAGCACGATGCCGCTGACGGCCTCGACATGCAGGAATCGTTCAAGGGTGGCGAAAGCGCGTTCGGCGAGGATTTGGGTACGAGGACGTTTCCGCCCCGGTGTCAGTCGGTTCATCGGCATGGCTTCTCCGCGCGGCGGCCCGACCAACGCAAGAACCTGCCTCACCGCACCATGCAGCGGGCACCCTTGAGGGTGCTGGCAAAGCGATTCGGGACTTCCAACCATTCGTCTCTGCGGCGGCGGACCCGTCACCCATCGGTAGCGCACGCCAGCCATTGACGACACCCCAAGCCGGCGCCTACGTTTGCTTCGTGACGGTCCTTCGGAAACGAAGGTGAAAAGGGAACGCGGAAGGCTCCCCATGGAGTTCGAGCCGCGGCTGCCCCCGCAACTGTGAACGGCGAGCCCGCTGCCATCGGCCACTGGTCTGAACGACCGGGAAGGCGGTGCGGGCGATGAACCGCGAGCCAGGAGACCTGCCGTCCCGCCCTTGAAACACCAGCCGGCGGTGGGCCGGCGCGGAGGTCATGCGATGGTCAAGCCACCGATCCGGACGTCGTCCGGTTGCTCGCTGGGTTCGTGCCTCAAGATGCACGCCGGCTGACAGTGCCCGCCTTTTCCCATCCTTCACGTGTTTTCTGACGCTTGCCCGCTACGCCGGATCGCTTTTGTCATGCCCGAGCACATGCCCATCCTGTCGGTCAGCAATCTCGCGTGGGGGCCGAAGGGCCGCCTCATCTTGTCCGACATCGGTTTCGATCTCGAGCGAGGCCGGCGGCTCGTGATCGTCGGACGCAATGGCGCCGGCAAATCGAGTCTCCTGCGCTGCCTCTACCGGGTGAACCGGCCGACCGCCGGCCGCGTACTCCTCGACGGCGAAGACATCTGGACGCTGTCAGGCCGATCCTTTGCCCGCAAGGTGGCGACGGTGCTGCAGGAGACGCCCGCCGACTTCGGCCTCACCGTGCGGGAGATCGTCGAGCTGGGCCGGCTGCCGCACCGGGCCTCGCCATTTTCTCCGGAGGTCGCTGGCCGTGACACCGTCGAAGCCGCCATGGCATGCCTTGATGTCTCCCGCCTATCGTCGCGCGCCTTCGCAACGCTGTCGGGCGGCGAGAAGCAGCGGGTGATGCTGGCCAGGGCGCTGGCCCAGGAGCCTGAGCTGCTGATCCTCGACGAGCCGACCAATCATCTCGACATCCGCCATCGTCTCGAGCTCGTCGAACTGATCAGGGGCTTGCCGATCACCATTATCGCGACCGTGCACGACCTCGAGCTCGCCGCCGCTTTCGGCGATGACATGCTGGTGCTGTCGGACGGAAGGCTCGCCGCCCATATCCGCTCCGACGCCCTGACCCCCGAACTCATTCGCTCCGCCTTTGCCGTCGAGGCCACCGTCGAGACGATCGGCGGCGCGCCCCGATACGCCTTCGCCCTGCCTCTCCCCCATTCCGAACATCCCTGAAAGGCCTGCCATGCTTCCAAGATCCGCCATTCTCGCCCTGCCGATCCTCCTTGCCGCCGGCCTGCCTGCTCTTGCCGGCGTCACCGTCAGAAGCTGCGACCGCGACGTCACCTTCGACAAGCCGCCCGTCCACGCCGTCTCCAATGACGTCAACCTTACCGAGATGATGCTGGCGCTGAAGCTCCAGGACCGCATGGTCGGCTATACCGGCGTCTCCGGCTGGAAGACGCTCGATGCGTCCTTGCGCGAAGGCATCGGCGAATTGCCGGAGCTGTCGGCCAAATACCCGACCAAGGAGGTGCTGGCCGCCGCCGACGCCGATTTCTTCTTCGCCGGCTGGAACTACAGCATGAAGGTCGGCGGCGAGGTGACGCCGGAGACGCTGGCGCCGCTCGGCATCAAAGTCTACGAGCTGACCGAAAGCTGCATCCACATCATGAAGAAGGACAAGGCGTCGTTCGCCGACTTCTTCAACGACATCGACAACCTCGGAAAAATCTTCGACGTTTCCGACCGGGCCGATAAGCTGGTTGCCGGCTACAAGGCCCGTCTCGCGGAAATCGAGGCCGGTATCGACCCGAAAACGCCTCGCCCGCGCGTCTTCGTCTACGACAGCGGCACCGACAAGCCATTCACCGCCGGCGGCTATGCCATGCCGACGGCGCTGATCGAAGCCGCCGGTGGCAGCAACATCATGGACAACGTCGACACAAGCTGGACGACGGTCGGCTGGGAAGCGGTGGTCGACCGCGATCCCGAGGTGGTCGTCATCGTCAACTACGGCGACGTCACCGCCGAACAGAAGCGGCAGTTCATGCTCGATAATCCGGCATTCAAGAACGTCTCCGCGGTGAAGAACGATCGTTTCGTCGTGCTCGACTACGTCGAGGCGACGCCGGGACCGCGCAACATCGAAGCGGTCGCCAAGCTCGCCGCAGCCTTCCACCCGGCGGCCAAGTAACAAATCAGGAGACGGTCCGGGAAAAGAATATCATGGCGACCATCGACGGCGACGCAGACCGCGCAGCCGGCTTCTCCAAGCCGGTCAACAAGGCATATCGCCTCGCCCTCCCCGCCAGTCTGGGAGTCGGCCTGCTACTGCTCGTCCTCGCCATCGGCTGGGCGGTCGGCGTCGGGTCGACGCCCATCCCGCTCGGCACAGTGGCAGGCGTCGTTCTCGACCATCTCTGGCCGGGCAGCGTCGCCGTGAGCTGGAGCCCCGGCCGGGCGTCGATCGTCTGGGATATCCGCTTGCCCCGCGCGCTGCTCGCCGCCCTGGTCGGCGGCGGGCTTGCGCTCGTCGGCACGGCGCTGCAGGCGATCACCCGCAATCCGCTCGCCGATCCGCATCTCCTCGGTGTCTCATCGGGGGCGAGCTTCGGCGCCATCTTGGCCCTCCTGCACGTCGGGCTGGTCTGGGGGCTTTTAACCTTGCCGCTGTTCGCCTTCGCCGGGGCCATGGCGGCCACCGCCCTGGTGATCGTCGTCACCCGGGTGGCCGGCGCCGGCAGCGCCGAACGCATGGTGCTGGCCGGCGTCTCCGTTTCCTTCGTGGTAATGGCGGCCGCCAATCTCCTGATCTTCCTCGGCGACCCGCGTGCCAGTCATACGGTGATCTTCTGGATGCTGGGCGGGCTCGGCCTCGCCGAATGGCGCCACCTCGTCTACCCCGCCACGGTGCTCGCCGGCTGCGGGTTCTGGCTCGCCGCGCGAGGATCGGAACTCACCGCGATGACCGTCGGCGACGAGACGGCCGCCTCGCTCGGGATCGCCGTCGATCGCTTCCGCCTCGAGGTCTTCACCATCTCGGCGCTGCTCACCGGCACCATGGTGGCCTTCTCCGGCACTATCGGTTTCGTCGGGTTGATGGTGCCGCATGTGGCGCGAGCGCTGGTTGGCGGCGAGGTCCGCCGCATGATTCCGGTCTCCGCTCTGATCGGGGCGATCTTCCTGGTCTTGGCCGATGCCTTCGCCCGCGTCATCGCCGCTCCCGAGGACATGCCGATCGGCATCGTCACCGGCGTCGTCGGCGGCCTGTTCTTCATCGGGCTGATGGCGAAGCAACGAAGGTCACGGCGTTGATCACCGAATTCCGCAATCATGGCAGCCCGCATCCCGGTTCGGCGCGAACTCCCTCCGCCGACCATGGCCGGCGTCGGGAAAAAGACATCACGGCTCCTTGCCCCAAGTCTCGATCCGGAGGAGATCCATGCGCAAGATATTGATCATCGGAATAGGCGCGGGAAACCCCGATTACCTTACCGTGCAGGCAATCAACGCCCTCAATCAGGTCGATGTGTTTTTCATTCCCGACAAGGGAGTGGAAAAGACAGCACTACAACTGCTGCGCAAAGACGTTTGTGAACGCTTCATAGCCGATCCCAAGTACCGAATGGTTCGCATCCCGATGCCGACACGGGCCGCCGCGGGAGCGGACTATCGCGGCAGCGTCGACAAGTGGCACGCCGAGCTTGTCGAGGCGTTCTCAGGGTTCATCACCGAAGAACTCGGCGAAGAACAGTGCGGAGGCTTTCTCGTCTGGGGCGACCCGACGCTCTATGACAGCACATTGCGGATCATCGAGCACATCCGGAAGAACGGCCTCGCATTGGAGTATGAAGTAATCCCCGGCATCAGCAGCGTGCAGGCCTTGGCGGCCCGCCATCGCGTCGCGCTCAACGGCATCGGGCAACCGGTATTGGTGACGACCGGTCGCAAGCTCGCCGAAGGATTTCCCAACAATCTCGACAGCGTCGTGGTCATGCTGGACGGCGACCAGGCTTTCAAGCGGATCGAAGCGGAAGACATCGATATCTACTGGGGGGCTTACGTGGGCACCAAGGACGAAATACTGGTCGCCGGAAAGCTGTCCGAGGTGATGGGGGATATCGAGAGGATCAGAAGCCAGGCACGCATGGAGAAGGGTTGGATCATGGACACCTACTTGCTTCGCAAGGGTGACGGGAAATAGCAGGGAACTGGCCCATCGCGACCGGCTCCGACCCAAACGGTGCGGGACTGGTCGGCTTGTTCAGGCGCTGCTGTTCGATATATTGCGACAGTCGATCTTGCGCCTCATCGTCGTGCTCACTTCGCCGTATCCGCGCCTCTACGGCCCGTGCGCTCGCCTACGGCGTCACGGGCGAGGCCGCTTTTTGATATGACAGACTTCCATCGGGGCTGAGACAGCGGAGGATACGCGCCGCCCTTGCCGAAGCGGTAGACCGGGATACCGAGCTTCCTCGCCTTGTCGGTGAGGTTATCCTGGGTGCCGGAGCCGAGGAAGACGAGGACGCCGATCCGCCCGACGGCGCGGTGGAAGAGGGTCGACCAGAGGAGATCGTCGAGGTCGGGCTCGAGGCGGGTATCGGCCAGCGTGGCGATGAAGGCGTCGAAGATATCGGCGACGACGCCGGCGACCTGATCGCCCTCGGGAAGCGGCCGGGGATCGGGCTCGCTCTCGAAGGAACGCCAGCCATAGAGCTGAAGCTCCTGCAAGCGCCGCCCTCTACCTCTCGAGGGCAGCGCGACGAAACCGGAAAACCGGAAAGACACGGAAGCGCCGAAGCGGAACTCTGGACCCAATGAGAGTCAGTCGCCGGCAAATCCGCTGCGTTCGAGATCCTTGATGCGGACGATCATGCTCCGTCGGGGATCGAGTCCAACGCTTTGGTCCTAGCCCAAACGCACTCCGACGAGCAGGAGGCGGCCCGCCGCTCGCGATATATGGGGGGTTAGTCGTCAGCAGTCTTGCCATAGGCGCGACGAAGCTCATCCTTTGCCTCTTCCAGCACCTTCTTGCGGCTCGCCGTGAGGTTTTGGCCGGCCCGGTTGATGTAAAAGGTCAACATGGACATGGCCGACCGGTACGGCTCGGACTTGCGTTTTTCACTCTTGTCGGCCGATCTTTTCAAGGACGCCGCGATCTCCTTCGGGTCGTCCTTCTCGAACACATTCGGCTCGAGGTCGAGCGCGTCGCTGTGCTCGGTAACCTCCGCCGACCACTTCTTCGTCTTTCGGGGCATAGCCATTCTCCTCAGATTTGACCGCCTGGCATTTTCTCAAGCGGCGTTCCTGGCAGTATCTGGATCGGTGCTTGCGACGGCGAGAGGATCGGATCTGGAGATGGCAGGGGAACACCCGGCGGTTCATCGGGTTGGGGAGTTTCGGGCGGCGCAGGCGGTGTCGGTCGCGGGTCGTTGGGATCGGGCGCTGTCATCTTGTCGTCGAGCCTTTTCCGATACCAACCTTGGCATTTGTCATGTGTTCCAGAAGAAGAAGGGTTATTCTGCTGGCGGACGGAAAGGACATAGGTGATGAACGACAAGACTGACCAGTTCGAGATGATGGACCGGTATTTTCGTGCCGCAAACTACGTGTCGGTCGGCCAGATCTACCTTATGGACAATCCGCTTTTGCGGGAGCCGTTGCGCGGAGAGCATGTGAAACCGCGGCTGCTGGGGCATTGGGGCACCACGCCCGGCCTCAATTTCATCTATGTGCACTTGAACCGCCTGATCAAGGAGGGCGATCTCGACGTGCTCTACATCTGCGGCCCGGGTCATGGCGGGCCGGCGATGGTTGCCAACACCTGGCTCGAAGGCAGCTACAGCGAGATTTATCCCGACATCGGCCGCAACGCGGAGGGGATGAAGAAGCTATTCAAGCAGTTCTCTTTCCCAGGCGGCGTGCCGAGCCATGTCGCTCCTGAGACACCCGGTTCGATCCATGAGGGCGGCGAGCTCGGCTATGCGCTGGTGCATGCCTTCGGCGCCGCATTCGACAATCCCGACCTGCTCGTCGCCTGTGTCGTCGGCGATGGCGAGGCCGAAACGGGTCCGCTGGCAGCCGCCTGGCATTCCAACAAGTTCCTCAATCCCCGCATCGACGGCGCAGTCCTGCCGATCCTTCATCTCAACGGCTACAAGATCGCGAACCCGACACTGCTGGCGCGGATGGATGACGACGAGTTGAGAAACCTCTTCGCCGGGTACGGCTACGATCCGTTCTTTGTCGAAGGCAGCGATGCCATGACCATGCACGGCTTGATGGCGGCCACGCTCGACGAAGTCATGGGCCGCATCCGCGACATCCAGGCGGACGCGCGCTCCGACGAAGCATCCGCCACACGGCCGCGCTGGCCGATGATCATCCTACGCAGCCCGAAAGGATGGACCGGGCCGAAGGAGGTCGACGGGGAAAAAGTCGAGGATTTCTGGCGTTCGCATCAGGTGCCGGTTTCGAACGCGCGCGGCGATGCAGCCCATCGCAAGATCCTCGAAGACTGGCTGCGCAGCTACCGACCGGAGGAGTTGTTCGACGCAGAGGGCTGCCTGTTGCCCGAGATCGCCGCCCTTGCTCCCGAAGGCGACAAACGCATGGGCGCGCTGCCCCATGCCAATGGTGGGCTCCTGAAAAAGGAACTTCTGCTACCCGACTGGAAGAGTTTCGCGCTGGACTTGCCGAAGCCGGGCGGCAGGATAGCGGAAGCCACGCGCCTCATGGGCGCCTATCTGCGCGACGTCATCAGCCTCAACGACCACGCGAAGAATTTTCGCCTGATGGGGCCGGACGAGACAACATCGAACCGGCTCGACGCCGTCTTCGAGGTCACCGACCGCGTCTGGATGGAAAAGATCGAACCCTACGACGTGCATCTCGCACGCGAAGGCAGGGTCATGGAGGTCCTATCGGAGCATCTTTGCCAGGGCTGGCTGGAGGGCTATCTCCTAACCGGCCGGCACGGTCTTTTCTCCTGTTACGAGGCGTTTATCCATATCGTCGATTCCATGGTGAACCAGCACGCCAAATGGCTGAAGACCTCGGCCGAGCTTTCTTGGCGCAAACCGATCGCCTCGCTGAACTACCTGCTGACCTCCCATGTCTGGCGGCAGGACCACAACGGGTTTTCCCATCAAGACCCCGGCTTCGCCGACTTCGTCGCCAACAAGAAGGCCGACACGGTACGGCTCTACTTCCCGCCGGATGCGAACACACTTCTGTGGATCACAGACCATTGCCTCCGGACCTGGAACCGCATCAATGTCATCACCGCCGGCAAGCAGCCCGCACCGCAGTGGCTGACGGCGGACGAGGCTGAGAAGCACTGCAAAGCCGGCGCCGGCATCTGGGACTGGGCCTCGACCTGCCCGGTCGGCGAGGAGCCCGACCTCGTGATGGCCTGCGCCGGCGACGTGCCGACGATGGAGACGCTCGCTGCTGTCGATCTTGTGCGCACGGCGTTGCCGGATTTGAAGATCCGGGTCGTCAACGTAGTGGATTTGATGACGCTGCAGTCGCACAGCGAGCATCCGCACGGCTTCACCGACGAGAGGTTTGACGCTCTGTTCACCAAGGATAGGCCGGTAATCTTCGCCTATCACGGCTATCCGTACCTAATCCACCGGTTGACCTACCGTCGGACCAACCACGACAATTTCCACGTCCACGGTTTCCGAGAGGAGGGAACGACGACGACGCCCTTCGACATGGCCGTGATGAACCAGATCGACCGCTTCCACCTAGCGCTGGCCGCGCTTCGCCGCCTGCCGCAGTTCGCCGAGCGGTCCGCTCATTTTGCAGCCACGCTGGAAAGGAAGCTCGAAGAGCACAGCGCCTATGTCTCCGAGCACGGCGAGGACATGCCGGAAATTCGCGACTGGTTCTGGCCCTACGGCACCGCCGCTAAGGCGGGCGACTGACGGGCAAGGCGATCCTGACGCTGACTGCCGGTTCATTGAACGTCGGTTTGGGCTTTACGACATCGGTGACGGGAAACCTGCAACCGCGGCTCGGGGAACGCTTACGACAAGCCTATCGCCGCGCCTGACCGTGGCGGCCATAGATGGCACGCTTCGCATCGATCGTCCTGTTCCCAGTGAAGGCGTGGCCGATAGCATCGCAGCGCTGCTCGCTCTCGTCGAGCAGGATTTTGGCGGTCGCCGGCTGTTGGCTTGCGGCCATCGCATCGCCGGTGAAGCTCACGTCCTCGCATCAACTCTATTCGGACCGACCGGCAGAAAGGATTGGCCAAACCGTCTGGCTTGGCCGCAGGAGGAACTGTCCTTTTTCTAAGCTATAATCACCGATTACCGCACAGGGGCATTCCTTGTGTTTTCATCGGCGTCTAGCTGCGGTTTCATCGTTCGTGCCAATCCCTAGCTTGGATTTTTGCGAATGAAGGCAGCGCGGCGGGACAAGATCAGGATCGAGGTTTTCGGCCCTACCAATAAGGTGGGAACGGCCGAAGACGCTCTCCGCATGAATGGCTTCCACCGGCCGAAGACCCTGTTGTCCGGTCTGATCTTCTGCGGCTGTTGCGGCGGTCCCTTCTCGATCCGCGGCGCTGACCGCTTCGCCTGCTCGACGCACGCCACCAAGGGCACCTGCTCCAACAACCGTACCATCCCGCGCGAGGAGTTGGAGAACCGGGTTCTTGCTGGGCTGAAGCACCGACTGATGACGCCGGAGGCGGCCGACGCGGCGGTGCGCAGCTATGCCCAGGAACTCAACCGGCTGAACCGCGAGCATCGTTCGAGCACGGCGGCCTGGCAGAGCGAACTCGGCAAGATCGACAAGCAGATTGCCCAGATCGTCGACGCGATTGCCGAGGGCATGTACCATCCTTCGATGAAGGAGAAGATGACCGGGCTGGAGACGCGCAAGCAGGAACTGACCGCCCTGCTCGCCGACGCGCCGAAGGACATGCCCGATATGCTTCCGAACGCGGCGGTGGTCTATGCTAAGAAGATTGCCCGCCTTATCGACGCACTCAATCAACCCGAAGAACGACAGGAAGCGGCAGCTACGATGCGGACGCTGATCGAAAAGATCGTGCTGACGCCCGGCCCGAACCGGGGCGAGATCGACGCAATGCTGTACGGGGAGCTAGGGACGATCCTGAATTGGATCGAGAGGCAGGACATTGGCAAAGGCGGGAAAAAGACAAAACCCGCAGCTTTCGCTACGGGTTTGTCGGTCTCAATGGTTGCGGGGGGGCGCAACCATCTCAAATTGCTATTTCGTGCCGCCGCCTAGCTCACTGTCTGGCATCATCTTGTGGTCGATTATCCCTCTGTAGGTCCCGCGTTTCAATCGAAAAGCTGCCACTGCCAACGCAAAGGCCGGAGTCGCCCAATCAATCTACGTCGATCACGCAATCTCATCGGCGCGCTTCGCGTGCATCTTCAGTTTCCTGAGGAACGCGTCGAGCTCTCCATTTTCGAGTAATTCAAATGCCAGCAGCTTTGCGTCGTTCACACTTGAAAGGGTTTTCTTCCCGCGAACATTATTGACGCATAATCTGAATTTCTCGTCTACGGGCTCAACTATTAAATCCGCACCCTTCTGGTGGATGCGAAACGCACCGTCACTATCAACCTTCCAACGTGTTGATCGGATAAAACGCTGTTGTCGCGCCTCGAAGCGGCGAATTGAGTCCATGTGGTTGCTGGCTAGCGTTGTGTCCGTAAGATGGTCGCAGCAGGTTTCCCCTACCTCAAGTGAGGGCCATTTGGCGTGCTGAACAAAGAAAACATGACGGATGGACGTGCCGCATAACTCGCACTCCCCCGAAGGTTCGCCCAAATCATCGTAGCCAATGCACTCCCATCCTGTGAAGGGCTGCACGATCCCATGTTCATCCGCGTGGCATCCTTTGCACAGAGTCTCGCATAGTTCGTAGGGATAATCCCACGGCAGCTTTCCCGGAAGGTATTCCTTGTGGTGAACTTGAAGGACCGCCCCTTGTAGCGGACCACGGCCGCAGCGCACGCAAGCACCGCCATCGAGTTCGATGACTTCTTGGCGGAATTTCAGCCAGTCCTTGCGGTGGTAGTGGCGCATGGTACAGATTCCATGCTTGGGTTGCTGCGCAATGATACTCGATTCTCGATCTGTGGGATGTATGGCGCGATGGTCCTCTCGGCTTGCCACAGGCAGTGCGGCTGATCGTTGTGTTGGACCGGTTCTGAAATAGTTTGATCGGGGGCGAAGCGTGGAAAAAACTACACTCTATGGAGCGCTTGAACAGCTCGAAGCGATCGAAGCAAATCTCACAAAGCTTGAACGGCTGTGCAACGACATAGAAGACCTGATTCCGACTGGAATTTCATTTGGGTCGAACCCTGTTTACGAAGACAAATGCCGTGCGGCGCTAGCAATTGTAGAACACATGCCTGCTATCGACGGTTGGCGGCTTAAGCTGGACTTCCTCGACCTAGACGCGATTGCGCAGACCAGATTCGATCTCGCGGAGATCATGGAACCGACCGCCGAGATAAGCTTTGAAAGCAGCCTCGAGGAACCATCCCGCCAGCTTCGCGAATATCGCTTCAGGTTCAACCGCAAGCGCCGGGAACTGATAAGACAAACCCTTGACGACGCCATTGATCAGATTGACCGGCTGATCCGGGAAATCCATCCCACCATCGAAGCGATGGAACCACGGGCATCAATTCCCGAAGCGCCACTGGCCGGGCTGCGTACCCATTTCAAAGAAATCACCACGCTGATTGGGAGCAGCATGCCGCGCCCCGACCGCTGGACCGAGATGGGCCGCCACCTGCATTTTGGGCAGGTCGGCGACTTCCACGACATCGAAGGCGTTGACTGGCCAGCCGCCAAGTCCAGCCTACGAAAGAACCTCTACGGTCAAGACGATCCGATCCCTGTAAAGGTCGGCGACCTCTGCGAGTTAATAGCCAGCAAACCATCAGGGCCGATACCGACCAAGCTCAACTGGGAAAAGCTTACGGACGAAGAATTCGAGCGATTGATTTTCTCGCTGATTGCGGGCGAGCCAGGATATGAAAATCCGGAATGGCTGACACAGACACGAGCCGCCGATAAGGGGCGTGATCTGTCTGTTACCCGCGTCAACAGGGATGGATTATCCGGACATTTGCGTGCTCGAGTCATTATCCAATGCAAACACTGGCTGGAGCGCAGCATCTCTCCGGCGGACGTTGCCCTTCTCAGAGAACAGATGGCTTTGTGGGAACCACCGCGTGTCGATATCCTCATTATCGCAACAAGTGGGCGATTTACGACAGATGCGGTGGCGGCCATTGAAAAGCAGGCGCAATCGGACCGGGCGCTCAGGATCGAAATGTGGCCGGAGAGCCATTTGGAAATGCTCCTCGCGGCGCGGCCGGCGCTGATTGCGGAGTTTGGTTTGCGATGATGGGAAACGGGGAAATTATATGAGGAACTGGCTTCGCAAAAGCAGCAAGGTCACGGCAGAAACGGCCCGGCAAATAACCGGCTTCAGCACGCCTCTTGGAGGCGTGCAGTGGGCCGATCCTGGACCGTCCGAAACCGAACTCGTCCGGCGCTTCCTTGTCTTTCTCGAAGATCGCCGTGTTCTCTACAATCCTTTCCAGCTTGAAGTCGAAAGCCAAGTCGAGCATTCCGTCCAACAAATCCGCGAGGAATGTACCAAGACCTTGCAATCACTGCCTGCTTCGGCCTTCGCCGTTGCGCCGGTTAGAGCAATCCGCGAAGCAGGGCGACGTTTCCACGATGATCAGCTTGAAGAGTTCCCTCATTTCGATGGCGATTGGCCGCGCCGCGGTCGGCCCGGCTTCTTCATGGCTTTGGGGGCCTACCGTGCTACAGTTGGCTATCAGGTTGCACTTCTGGCGGGGCGGTACGGCATCGACGTAGAAGGCGACCTCGCGTCGACTATGCCAACTCTTGGCGATGGTGCTACTGGCGGTGGAAGCTAAATGCATCATGCGGCAGCCGCATTTTCTTGATCCGCTGGGTTCACGGCTTCCGGCTCTGGAGCAGAATACGCTGAAACTGCGCGCCATGCAGATGATGCTGGTCATGTTCTATGCTGAGGAACTCAAACGCAAAGTTCTTGACCTGATCCAGGCGACGGACGGTCTGGCGGCAAGATTGCAGCCTGCTGGCTCCAGGCATGAGCGCGTGCCGAAGGGTACAAAAAACCCCGTAGACAAGGCCCTGAACGCACTGATCGATGACGGTGCGATCGCGCCTGATGAAAAGGTTGAGATCGTTTCGCTGATCGACTACCGCAATGCGATCGGGCATCGCATGCATGAACTCGTTGCCGACTTCAGCACAGAACGATACGTAAGAGATCTTTTTGAGTACGGTTCAGACCGCATCAAGGAGTTTGATTACGGTGCCGTCGAACGACTACAGCATTTTCACCGGCGGATCGGTAGCCTATATCGCACGCATCACTACGTCATGACATCTTCTGCCAACAAACTGATGTTCAAGGCTGCGGAGCGGACATTTCTTTCAGAGATTAAGAGACTTAAACGCAAGATTTGCGACCTCCATGCTGTGCGCGGTGAGGACATCAGAGCAATCAATGCCGAGCTGTCCCTTACCGGAACCGAGTTTGACAGCAACGAGCGATATCCTACGCACCCGCTGCACAAATATGATGACGGCCGACTGACGCAGCGCGGCGTGGAGATTTGCTACCGGCTCTTCGATAGCGGGCGCTCCCCCATGAGCGTTGCACATCTGATGGGCATCTCGCTCCGGGCGGCCCGGCATCACCACAAACTGTGGGGCGCAGCAGGCGGGAAAGTGCGGCCGCAGGTCGATTACGAGAGCCTGCCCCGCCGTAAATTCTATCGGAAGTACGACGACTAGCGAGGATCGCCTCAGGTCAATCCCGAATCGGGTATAACGATAGTCAGTTCATTGGAGGCAGCACTTGGTAGACGTCATATACAACGCTAAAGATGTACCGTTGCCAGTTGAACAGCACGTTACTGTTGTTGTTCATAAAGAACTTGTGAACGGTCGTGCAATAGATAAGGCGTATTTCTATGATAGTTCCAAGGGTGATTACGGTGGAAGCGGACCGTTTGATTTTTTAGTAGACGAAGCAATCGAACGCGCGAAGCGCTTTGCATCTGACAATAACATCACGAAAGTCGTCATGAGAGCACAACAGCCGTGAACGTCAAGGTTACGCCCGAAATCTGCACCACAGACCCTATCTGGCGAGGATGCCGCTTCATTTGGAAAAGGCCGGATAGCTGGATGCCGCTCCTTGGGTCATGGTTGGGCCCCCGATTTCGTAAGGACGGCATGCGTCGTCTGCGTCCTGGCGTTTATCGCGATATTTGCTGGGACGACTCGGAGTGGTCCGACATACTAGAGAAATCTGTGCGCGGCAATTTTGACAGCTATACGGAAGAACTCGCGGACTCCCTTAAGCACGCGATCATGCGCACCTTCCATGGCTGCCGGACAGACGATGCCGGCATTTATTTCCGGGAAGGACTTCGCCTTCATGACCGGCGCGAGATGACGGCCAAACTGCGCACGATTATTGAGGAGAATGCCGAACTTCACTGGATGCGGGATCGCGTTGATGAGGCAATCCGTGAAGTGGACAACACTCTAGACGAGGGGCGGTTATATGTCGTTGCCGATGATACGGTTCTTCTGAAACACGCCGCGCATTATCTCATATACGGGAGCGAGTGGATTACCGCCGTTCTCGGCGGTCCCGGACACAGGGTGCTGAAGAATATTGGCGTCCCCACACTACTGGAAATCGACCTGCCACTTTCGATGAGTACCTCTCAGACGCGCACAGAACTCGCCGTCAAAATGCTCAATGAGTGGACGCGGTTTACATGTAATGCACCGGATTGGTCTGCCCCGATCGATTTTTCCTTTTGCCTCCGGGCCGATGTTCCCGCATCTTGTATTGTGGGCCATTCACATCCTGCCGAATTGCATGATCCGTTGAACGGCAGAGCGCTCTATCGCCCCCTAAAGACGGCATGCGCTTATTGCGGCCAGAGATTGCCCTTATAGTGCAGGTGTTTCCTATGCCACGAAATCCCCGCACCCACCTCCCTCCTGAACTCGAACCCGTCCGCGAGGCGGCACGTCGCGCGCTTGGCCCAGTCAAAACGGCGACGGAGAATACCAAGGCCGATAAGAATTTTCTCTTCAACGCTCAACGCACCGATGCTGGACGCCAGCTTCCGGCACAGCATCTTGTCTACTTCGTGCTGGCAGATCTCCTCGGATTTCGCGATCTCGGGCGCTTCGAAAAATTGGCATGGTCGATTCCAGTTGAGTTCAACGGGCGCGCTTTCCTGATCGAACACCGAAAATTCGGTGTTGGCGTTTTCGCGGCAGATACCGAGAAAAACGAAGCGGACGCACAGCAAATCGTCAACCACATCCATAAAGCTGTGAAGGTTGCACGACCTTTTTTCGACTGGCTGGCTACTAAGGCGGTGGAAGAGTCCGCTGTTAACGTCACCAACAAAAGCGCCTCGCTCTTTGACCGATTCGAGTTTCTGCGCGACACCTATCAATTGAAGAATAGCGAGGCTGAAAGCCGCAAAGGCGAACGGATCGTCCAGGCGGGCAAGACAAAGAGCAGCGATGAATGGCAATCTATCTCCTTTCCGGCGATGCGCCTTCGCACCGAAGCAAAATGGCTCGGTCTTGCCGCTATCGAGGCATTCTTTAGTTGGACTGAACATGTCTTCATCCATATCGGTATCCTCCGCGGTACGCTGACGAGCGCGGATGAGGTGGCCCGAGCCGCCGAAGCCGATTGGGCGACGAAGTTCAAGCTAGCCTTCGATCTCGTGGACGGACGCTCAAAGGAACTTTACGAGGAGCTGCTCAAAATACGAAAGGAACTGCGCAATTTTGTCGCGCACGGCTCGTTTGGAAAACAGGGGGGAAGCGTTCAATTTCCATTCTTCTGCCGGCGCCGTACCTGTGCTGCTGCCAGATCCGATCGGCAGCCGCAGATTTTCGTTTGGCGAAATTGGTACCTTCGATATTCAATATGCATTGCAATCGGTCGAAGAGTTCATTGTGCATCTATGGGAGGGGTCGCGCGCACCGGCTAGAATTTACGTTCAGGAATACGAGCTACCCCTCATCCTGACTATGGCGCGTGACAGCACTTACGAGAGGGCAATCACTTCAGTCGAGAATATGACATTGTTTGCTAGCCACCTAGCCGGTCAGATAGATAACGCTGCGAATATGGATTGGTAGGCAACCGGCGGAAGAACAGAAATCAGCGTTTCGTTGGAGATCACGAGACGCCCGCGTTGGTGATTGGAGCTCAAGCAAGAAAGCTTCGAGGCCCAGTGCCGGCAATCTTGTCACCGGATGCCGCATAAACGGCAGCGATGTCCTCAATCGATCCGATCTCGACGAAAAAAGCGCCGTCGGCCAGAGGCGGGCCGCCTTCGGGATCGAGGGCGAACCTCATCTCCCGCTGATAAGCGAACGCCATCTCCTTTGAAACCATGGCTCTGGGCTTGTAGCCGCATGGGAAATGTGGATCGAAATACTCATTCGGGAAAAGGGACTTCGCTGCGTGAGGAGCAGCACGATTGAGATGTGGTAGGGCGCGTTCGACAAACTTCATTGGCTCAAAAATAACGATACAGGCGTCTGATCCGGCAAATTCTTTAAAGAGACGCGGATCGAGATCGCTGCTGAAGGAGCAAAACCAGTACGGAGTGTTCTCAAGCTCGCCATTGCGCTCAACGCAGCGGCGCGATGCGAACACCACATCTCCAATAGGCTCGATCGTGCTGCCATCAGAGCCAGTGATCCGAATTGCCTGGGCGGGCCGCCTGTAAGCTTTGCTCATCTCCTCATCCGCTCGCGCCGCATCCAGATTTTCATTCCGATATGTTCCGGCAGGAGCGAACCGGATGCACCCATTCAGAAGCTGAAGAAGCCATCTTGTTTCACCCAGTCGCACCAGAAGTTTCCGTCCCCCTGCCACTACACCGTCAAATCCAGGTGCAAGAGCTGGCATCGGCAGTATCGTCGAGGTCGGCATTGACGTTATACCGCGCCGTTGGAACTCTAGGATCGTCCAGTGACGGGCGCGAAGCCACCACCATGGACTTAACCATCCATTATCCTCACTAAGACTGTCCCGTGGTGTATTTCCATTATCGAGATATTGGATGTTGCGGTCGAGATGATCGAGGCGCGCCTGCAACGTCGCGTCCGAGAGATTTACGAGGTTCCGTCCGCCAACCCGGTCCATGAGGGTCCAGAGTTCCTCATCATAGGCGGGCATGGCCCTTCGCAAGTCGATTATCGCTTCTACTGGCACGTCGTCTCCTTTTTTCATTCATGATACAGAAGCGCTGTCGTCAACACAGCCGCTGGAGAGCGCCATCCCCAACAAGGTGGGCAACCGCAAATTTTGAGACCAGTGGATTCAAATCGGCAAAATCCGACTCCTTCCTGCCACGCACCCGCTCACCCTGGAGTGGCGAGCGTTACGGATATGGCTGGTTCACCCGCGAGGCCGCCGGCGTTGCCGTTCACTATGGCTGGGGCTATGGCGGCCAGATGATCTATGTGGTGCCCAAGCTTGAGCTGACCGTCGCCATGACCTCGGATGAAAGTTCGCCCTCGGTCACCGGGCATCGTGAAGCCCTGAATGACCTTCTGACCGAGATCACTCGAGTGTTCGCGGCCGCGCAAAACTGACGGCGGTCCCGTTCGGCCCTATCCGGCGCTGAATGCACGGACTAGGGACGCGCATTCATGAACCCTTCTTATGAGCACATGCAATTTTGCCCGGCTAGTCACTGATCGGGCCTTCGACTAAGTCGAAGTCACAGGTTCGATGCGGCGGTGTTACTGTTCGTCCCCGGACATTCAGGAAAATTGCGCCGGTGACCCATGACCGCCCGGCGGGCCGGTGCGTTCTGCGCCCGCGACAGTTTTGAAGGTGGAAACAGAAATGTCGGCTCGGGTTACCGACGCTGCGACGGGTGACGCAGCGGATCAGACCGCCAATTGGGGCGGGGTGCTCGCGATGTCGCTCTGCGTCTTCGCGCTGATCGCGTCGGAGTTCATGCCCGTCAGCCTGCTGACGCCGATTGCCTCCGAGCTTCAGGTGACCGAGGGACAAGCCGGACAGGCGATCGCCATTTCCGGCGCTTTTGCCGTGCTGACCAGTCTCTTCATTTCCTCCATCGCCGGACACCTCGACCGCAAGGTGTTGTTGCTGGCGCTGACAGGCGTGATAGCGGTCTCGGGGACGTTGGTGGCGATCGCGCCGAACTATGTGGTCTTCATGGTTGGCCGGGCGCTGATCGGCGTCGTCATCGGCGGGTTCTGGTCGATGTCGGCGGCGACCGCGATGCGGCTGGTGCCGGCGCATCTTGTGCCGCGCGCGCTCGCGATCTTCAACGGCGGTAATGCGCTGGCAACCGTGGTCGCTCCGCCGCTCGGCGCCTTCCTCGGCTCGATCATCGGCTGGCGCGGTGCGTTCTTCTGCGTCGTTCCGGTCGCGGTGATCGTGTTCTTCTGGCAGTTGGTTAGCCTGCCGCCGATGAAATCGGAGCGCCGCTCCGGTTCCGGCAACGTCTTCAGGCTCTTGCAGCGCCCGCTGGTCGCCCTGGGTATAGCCTCGGTCGGTCTCTTCTTCATGGGGCAGTTCGCGCTCTTCACCTATGTTCGTCCCTTCCTTGAGACCGTCACGATGGTCGATGTCTCGACGCTCTCCCTCGTTCTGCTCGGAATCGGTCTCGCCGGCGTCGTCGGAACCAGCCTCATCGGCGCTTTCCTGAAGGAAGGGCTCTATCGAACCTTGACCGTCATCCCCGTGGCTATGGCCCTGATCGCCGTGATCCTCATCGCCTTCGGCCACAGCCTTGCCGTCACGGCGGCCGTGCTGGGCATCTGGGGCCTGATCGGCACGGCGGCGCCGGTGGGCTGGTGGACCTGGCTGGCACGTTCGCTGCCGCAAGATGCCGAAGCCGGCGGCGGGCTGATGGTGGCGGTCATCCAGCTTGCGATCACGCTCGGAGCGGTTACTGGCGGCGTGCTCTTCGATTTCAGCGGCTACCGGATGACCTTCGCCGCCAGCGCCGTGCTGCTGCTGCTTGCGGCCGTGGTGACCGTCCAGACATCGCGCCGGACGACTGCACCTGCCGGGCGGTAAAGACCGCCCGGCCGAATGGAGATTGGGGAGTTCAATCAGATCATGGAACGCGCACAGGGAAGCCCGATCTTCGATGCGAACGCCCGCCGCACGATGCGGACCGGAAAGTCCCACCTCCGCATGGGGGCCACGCTTTCGCTTCTTGCAGTGCTGATCGCAGTCCCGGCCGCTTCACTGGCACAGGATACTCTCACCCCGATCCTGGATCGGGGAGAAGGCACATGGACGGCGACCGTCATCGCAGACGGACTGGACTACCCCTGGAATCTGGTGCGGGACGGCGAGCGTCTGATCGTGACCGAGAAGGCTGGTGCTCCTCGAGGACAGGGACCGTCCGCCGATCGTCTGATCCGGCTATCCCCGCAGCTGTGAACCCACATGAGTTTTCTCGTCAAGACGATCCGCTTCAGGGTCAGGACCATCGTCAAGGCTCTTGTCGTCGTCGCTGCCCTTTTGGGGTTCGGTGCGCTGGTATTTTCACAGCACCCCCTCTGGGGAAGATTGCCGGCAGGCGAGCGTCTGGCTCGCCTCGCCCAATCTCCCAACTACGCCGACGGCGCCTTTCGGAACCTCGTTGATACGCCGATGCTGACCACGGAGGAATCGCGGCTGTCGATCATGATCGGCAACACCTTCGGCAAGGCGGGCAATCGGCGTCCCCAAGCTGAGATCCCGGCCATCAGGACCGACCTCTCTGCTCTGGACCCGGTCGAGGATCTGGTCATCTGGCTGGGGCATTCTTCCTATTTCGTGCAACTGGCCGGGCGCCGCATCCTGATCGATCCGGTATTCAGCACCAACGCTGCCCCCATACCCGGGGCGAACGTCGCCTTTGAAGGAACCAGCCTCTATACCGCCGATGACATGCCGGAGATCGACCTCCTGCTGATCACCCACGACCACTATGACCATCTGGACTACCGCAGCATTCGGGATTTGCTGCCCAGGGTCAGGCAGGTCGTCGCGGGATTGGGGATCGGAGCGCATTTCGAGGCATGGGGTTACGCGCCGGAAATCGTGCATGAAGCCGACTGGTATGAGACCGTTCGACCGGTGCTGGAACTGGAGATCCATGTCACGCCCGCCCGCCACTACTCGGGGCGCACCTTCACGCGCGACAAATCCCTGTGGGCCGGTTTCGCGCTGACGACCGCCGAGCGCCGGATTTTCATCAGCGGCGATTCTGGATACGGGGAGCATTTCGCCGAGATCGGGCGGCGCTACGGCCCCTTCGATTGGGTGACGCTGGATGCCGGGCAATATGATCCACGGTGGGCGAACGTCCATATGACGCCCGAGGAGGCCGCACAGGCGGCTGAGGATTTGCGGGCGAGTGCGCTCACACCGGGCCATGCAGGCCGCTTTTCCATTGCGCCCCATGACTGGAACGATCCCTTCCTGCGCATTGTCGCGGCCAGCGAGGAGCGCAGCTATGCGCTGTGGACGCCGGAGATCGGCCGCGCCTTCCATCTGGACGGACGTTCGCAGGTGTTCTCGCCCTGGTGGGAAAATGTCAGGTAAAGGGCCGCCTGCACAATCCGGGAGACCAGGACCGACAGTGATGCTGTCGCCCTGCCGACCCGTTCGCAACCCGTTTTGCTCTCGATATTTTGGCGCTTATTCATGAGCTGTGCCGATAGGCACAAGCGATTTGGCCCCGGTAATCCGGGCCATCGTGCCATGATAACCTTCATCCTTGAAGTTGAGGCGGGTGGCACAGCGCCGCTGCCGGTCCCGTGGCACGACCGATGAAGCGGGGAGAAGAAGAATGGCGGATACCGACCGGAAAAGCATCCATGGGAATGAAGCCATATCGCGCGACCGCCGGCGCGTGATCTTCGGCGCTGCCGGGCTGGCGGCCGCACCACTGGCCTCGATCCTTACGGCCCTGCCGGCGTTCGCGCATCACGGGTGGGCCGGCTTCGACACCGATCACCTCATCTACATCGCTGGAACCGTCTCTTCGGATGGTGTCTGGGGGAACCCGCACTCGCACTTCGATGTAACCCTGGACAGCAACCTGCCTGCCCACACTCCCGAGCTGGCGATTCCAGAGCAGTTGCAAGATCCCGAGGACAGTGTCCGGGTCAATGCCGCTCTCTCCTACAAAGGCCCCCACACGGAGCTGGAGATCATCATCGCGCCGCCGGCCTGGTCGGGCAGGTGGGGCCTGGCCCGTGCGCTGGAGATCGGGGAGCGCGTCCAGGCGGTCGGCTACATCAATCGGACAGATGACGGTCTGTTTCGTCCGGTTGTGTTCTGGTTCGGGGATGACGCAGTGCCGGTGAACCAGGTGCTCGGCAACACGCTCCCGGTGCGAGCGCCGCTGCCGGAATAGGCTTCCGCGACGGATGCGGGCGCCACCCCGACCACCAGGGCAGACGCCGCAGTGCATGACTCCGGGGATTGGGTCGTGTGGATAGTGTTGGGGGTCATCATCGTCGCAGCGGGTGCGGGTGGGTTCCTCCACCTGCGCCGTCGCACCGGGCGGAATTGAACGGAGTATGCTTGATTTGCTCGACTCGTTGCTGAAGCTGCTGCAGGGCTCTGCGCTCGGCCAGACGGTGCGGAGTGCCGAATACCTCTATCCCGTGCTCGAAGCCACCCACATCCTCGGGATTGCTCTCCTTGTCGGCCCGGCTTTCACCTTCGACGTCCGCCTGACGGGAGTCGGACATCGCGTCGTGTCCGTAACCACGGCCGCGCGCTATCTGCTGCCCGTCTCCCACATCGGCTTTGCCATCACCGTTATCACGGGCATCGCATTGCTCAGTGCGCAGGCGACCGTGGTCGCCGGTGCCGGAGCTGCACCGTGGAAGTTCGGCCTGTTGATCCTCGCTTGCCTCAACGTGCTGGTGTTCCACTACGGCATCTACCGCCGCGTCGATGAGTGGACGGATTCCGCTGTGACCCCGGTCGCCGCGCGCGTCGGGGCAGGCGTGTCGCTGACCGCATGGACAGGCGTGATCTTCGCCGGTCGGCTCCTCGCCTACACCTGACCGTCGCAGCATCGGCATCGGCGGATTGTTTTTCCGGCAATGGATTGATGTCGCCGAACCGCATTGCAGCACGTGAATGGTTATCGAAACAGATTAAATTGATGAGACAATCTCATAGCTACATGCATATTTGAGTGGATTATCAGCGGGAGACCGGAGCTCTATCCTGGCGCGGCAACCACGAAAGACGGTGAACCGCATGACCAGGATGAGCAGACGTAGCCTTCTCCTGTCCGCAACCGCGTTCGGAGTCGCGGGCCTCGCCCTTCCTCAACTCGGACACGCTGAATCGTCCGCCGTTCCCGCGCCCGCAGGGCCAGGGGACAATGGTCTCGCGCCCAGCGGAGACCGGTTCGGCGTGGGCATCTACAACACTCAGCAAGTCGCAGACGAATTGCGCTACATCGAGGAGAACATTCAGCCGCAGGGCGAGACGGGAAGCAGGCGCATCCTGATCACCGGCTCAACCGCTGGGTTGGGTCAGCTTGCCGCCGCTTACCTGCTCCGGCGGGGTCATCGCGTCGTCGCACACGCGCGCAACGCTCAACGCGCCGCTGACGTGCGACGCGACCTGCCCGGTCTCGAATCCGTGGTCATCGGCGACCTGCTGAATCTGGATGAGACCCGAGCGCTCGCTTCCCAGATCAACGAGTTGGGAGCGTTCGATATCATCATCCACAATTCCGGCGAATACGGCCTGCCGAATGCTGAAATCCTCAACGCCAACTCGCTGTCGCCGTATCTGTTGACGTGCCTCGTCGATGCGCCCCGGGAAGTGCTGGTCTACCTCACATCGGACCTGCACCGGGGCGGCAACCTCAAGCTCGACGAGATCCGGGGCGAAGGCACGAATGTCAACTACAACGACAGCAAGCTCCACATGGCGGTACTTGCGACGGCGATCGCCCGGCGTCACTCCGCCCTGCGTGTCAACGCGGTCGCTCCGGGTTGGGTGCCGACGGTCATGGGATTCCACAATGGGCCATACGCCCCCGACGATCTGCGCGCCGGCTACATGACGCAGGTCTGGCTGGCCGAAGGCACGGACCCGGCCAGCCGGATCACCGGCCGGTATCTGTTCCATCAGAAAGAAGACAGTGTTCACGCCGACGTCTACGACGAGGCAGCCCAGGACGCCCTGCTCGCCGCCTTTGCCGAGCGGACAGGGGTTTCGCTCGGCTGAGCCGGTCCGTCGCCGCCCGCGGCCAACCACAAGGAGATCCTCGATGCAATACGCCCATCTTGGCCGCACCGGCCTGCGCGTCAGCCGGCTTGCGCTTGGAACCATGAATTGGGGCTATGTCACCGACGAAGCAGCCGCCTTCGAGATCATGGATGCTGCCGTCGATGCCGGCATCAACTTCTTCGACACTGCCGACGTATATGGCGGCCCGCAGAAGCCGGACATCGAGAAGGGTTACGGCATTTCGGAGGAAATCATCGGCCGCTGGCTCGACCAGGGTGGGCGTCGCAACAAGATCGTGCTGGCGACGAAGGTGTATCAGCCCATGGACTACGGGCAGAACGACCGGAAGCTGTCCGCCTATCACATCCGCCGCGCCTGCGAGGACAGCCTCCGGCGGCTGAAGACCGACCATATCGACCTCTACCAGATGCACCATATCGACCGCGCCACGCCTTGGGAGGAAATCTGGCAGGCGATGGAGCTTCTCGTCCAGCAGGGCAAGGTCAGCTATATCGGCAGCAGCAATTTCGCCGGCTGGCATATCGCCACCGCGCAGGGCGTGGCGCGCGAGCGGCATTTCCTCGGCCTCGTGGCGGAGCAGAGCCTCTACAACCTCGTCGACCGAACCATCGAACTGGAAGTAATCCCGGCGGCGCGGCATCATGGGATCGGCATCATCCCATGGAGCCCTTTGGCGGGCGGACTCCTCGGCGGCGTGCTCGACAAGACACTCGACGGCCGACGCGCCGGGCTTGCCCAAAGGGTCGAGCGCAATCGCGCGCAGCTCGAAGCCTATGAGGCGCTTTGCGGCGACCTCGGCGAGCGTCCGGCCGACGTGGCCATCGCCTGGCTCCTGCACAACCCGGCCGTCACCGCGCCGATCATTGGGCCGCGAGTGAAGGAGCAACTGGTCGAACAGCTTCGCGCGCCCGAGATCGTCCTGTCGCCCGAGGTGCTGGCGAAGCTGGACAAGATCTGGCCCGGCCCCGGCGGCGAGGCGCCCGAAGCCTACTCCTGGTAGGGAAGCGTCATATATGCGCCGCGCATCCCGCGGCGAAGCTTCGAAGCCGTCAAGTTCGCGACACTGACCTGGATCGACCGGCTCAACAATCGCCCGGCTGTGGCCCTTTGCAGGCGCCGGCGGAGCGAAAGTCTTTTGGCCTCCAAGCTCCTTTCACCACGCTCACTTTAGGTGAACGCCATATGCGGTACACGTCTCTCCTCGCAGCCGGTCTCACCCTTGTGCTGACAGGACCTGCAACAGCCCAAGAGCGCATCCAGATTTCGTCAGACTGGGGATGGATCACCGCCACGCTGGTCGACAACACCGCGACACGTCGCTTGGTCGAGATGCTGCCGATCACGATCGCGATGCGGGATCATCTGCGTCAGGAGAAGACCGGTGATCTTCCCGCAGCTCTTCCGGAAGCCCCGAGACAACGCGCGTTCAGGGCTGGGACGCTCGGGCTTTGGGGACCGGATCATTTCGTCATCTATTACCGGAACGGGCGTGTCCCTCCGCCCGGCATCGTGATCCTCGGCCATGTGACTGGCGATGTGTCGATTTTCGATCGCCCCGGCCCGATAGCCATTCGGATCGAACGTGCGAACTGAGCGCCGCTCAAGCCTCAGCCAGGCGACGTTATGCGCTTCGCGAGCTGGTCCAGCATCTCCGGATTAATGAATCGACCTCATCACTTCAATCAAAGTTGGCCGCCTAGTCGATGAGCCCCGCGTCGAATAAAATGAGTAAATCAACGTATTATACGGAAAGGATATGCTGCCATGATCGAGCAGAATGAGATTGTCAATACAGTCAAATTCCAGGATGTGCCCGACGCTGGTCGTCGCAATCTGCTCAAGATGGCAGGTGTTGGCGCCGCTGCGTTGAGTGCCGCCTCCGTCGCCGGCGCACCCGCTGTCGCGCAATCCAATAACGAGTGGGACAAGACCTTCCCCAAGAGCGAGAACGTCAATCACCAGAAGGTCAGCTTCCGGAACCGCTATGGCATTACATTGTCGGGCGATCTGTACCTGCCGAAGAACCGTGCCGACCAGCGGCTGCCGGCGCTCGCCATCGCCGGTCCATTTGGCGCGGTGAAGGAGCAGTCTGCGGGCCTCTACGCGCAGACCATGGCCGAGCGCGGCTATGTCGCGGTCGCGTTCGATCCGTCCTATGTCGGAGAAAGCGGCGGAGAGCCCCGCAGTGTCGCTTCTCCCGACATCAATACCGAGGATTTCAGCGCCGCTGTCGACTATCTCGGCCTGCACGCTTCCGTCGACCGGGATCGGATCGGCATCATCGGCATTTGCGGCTTTGCCGGCATGGCATTGAACGCCGTCGCCGTGGACAAGCGCGTCAAGGCCGTCGCGACCACCTCCATGTACGACATGTCGCGCGTCATGGCGCGGGGCTATTATGACGCGCTCACTCCCGAAGAGCGCACGCAGTCGTTCAAGCAGATGAGCCAGCAGCGATGGGCTGATGCCGAAAGCGGAACGCCCAAGCTGGCAGGCGGGCTGCCCGAAACCTTGGACGGCGTCGACAATCCCGTCATCCGGATGTACTTCGACTATTACAAGACACCTCGCGGCTTCCACGCGCGCTCGGTGAACTCGACGACAGGCTGGACCGTGACAAATCCGCTGTCGTTCATGAACATGCCGCTCCTGACCTACATCAAGGAAATATCGCCGCGGCCGGTGCTGCTGATCGCCGGCGAGAATGCCCACTCGCGTTACTTCAGCGAGGACGCCTACAAGGCGGCGGCAGAGCCGAAGGAGCTGATGATCATCCCGGGCGTCGACCATGTCGCTCTGTACGACCGCCTGGATGTGATTCCGTTCGACAAGCTCAAGTCGTTCTTCGACCAGCATCTCAGCGCATAAGCGAGGCAGCTTCATCTCGCTGGCGATTGGTTTGTTAGTGTCTCAGGGGAGCCCAGATATTGTCGGGGCTCCCCGTTTGGTACTGTCTTGACACGGTTTCGGCACCGCCCTCGATGGCAACCGAGCGTGCCGACGGCTCGGCCTCCAAGCAATGAAGGCACTCCACAATGACATCGGCGGTTCCTCGGGAGGGCTCGAAACCTTCGCTTGCGGTTTCTCTCCTGCCGATGGCGTCGGTGGTCTTCATCCTCTTCTTCGTGATCGGCATGGCGATGCCGGTTTTGCCGCTCCATGTTGATGGGCGGCTGGGCCTGCCTGCGTTCGTGGTTGGACTGGTCGCGGGCAGCCAGTTCATCGCTTCCCTGGCATCGCGTCTCTGGGCGGGACGATTTGCGGATGCACGCGGCGGCAAGCCGGCGATCGTCATCGGCTGTATCGTCGCTGCGGCCGCGGGCCTGCTCTATCTCTCTTCCCTGCTTTTCGTGTCGGTTCCTGCTCTTTCGGCTGCGATCCTGATCCTTGGCCGCGGTGTGCTCGGCGCCGCGGAGAGCTTGGTCATCACCGGTGCGCTCGCATGGGGGCTGGCTCTCGGTGGGCCGGCGAACGCCGGCAAGGTGATTGCCTGGATGGGAATGCCGATGTTCGCGGCCTTTGCCCTCGGCGCCCCATTCGGCTCCCTGCTCTATGATCGAAGCGGTTTCGCCGCCGTCGCGCTCGCGACGATGATCGCCCCGCTCGCCGCGGTCCTGTGCGTCACGCCATTTGCGGGGGCCGCGCCACTTCCCGGTCAGCGGCCGAGCATGCGTGCCGTGCTCAGCTTCGTGCATGTTCCCGGCTTGGCACTGGCGCTCGGCAGCATGGGGTTCGGCTCGATCACCATCTTCATCGCATTGCTTTTTACCGAGCGGCACTGGAACGCGGCCTGGGCCGCGTTCACGATCTTCAGCGTCGCCTTCATCCTGGCGAGAGTGCTGTTCGGCCATCTGCCCGACCGGGTGGGAGGCGCCAAAGTCGCCCTGGCAAGTCTCGTGATCATCGCATCCGGTCAGGTCTCGATCTGGATCGCGCCATCGCCGCTGCTGGCCTTCGTCGGATCAGGGCTCACGGGTTTCGGTCATTCCCTGCTCTATCCGGCACTCGGCGTGGAGGCGGTGCACCGAACACCCCCTGAAAGCCGGGCGGCGGCGATGGGAACCTATACCGCCTTTCTCGACCTGGCGCTCGGCATCGCCGGACCTGCGCTTGGGTTGATCGCCGGCTGCATTGGGATCCGAGATGTGTTTCTCGTCACGGCGATAATGGTGATGGCCTCGGCCATGGTGACGCTGAAGCTCTTGCCGAACGGCATAGCCGATTTGCTGCGTCGGTTGCTGGCCAGATCCTGAGCTTTCGGCGCCTTACTCGCGGTGTCGCAATGCCTCGACCAGTGCGACGAAGGCGGGCGAAGACTGGCGCCGGCTCGGATAATAGAGATAGTAGCCGTCCCAGTACGGACACCAGCTTTCGAGAACTCGCCTTAGGCGCCCTGCTGCAAGATGGGGTTGCGCGATTTCCTCGGGCACATAGGCGACGCCGAGGCCCGCAAGCGCAGCATCCAGCGCATGAAAAATGTTGTTGAAGGTAAGCTGACCGTCGACACGAATCTTGATCTCGCGCCCCTTCTCCTCGAACTCCCAGGCCCAGAGCCCGCCCGACGTGGGAAAGCGATAGTTTATGCAGGTGTGGTGCATGAGGTCTTGTGGGCTCGTCGGCTCGGCATGCTCCGCAAAGTAGGATTCCGCACCGACAACGGCGAAACGAAAATCCGGACCGATGCGCGCGGAAATCATATCCTTCGCAAGCTGCTCGCCCATACGAACGCCGGCGTCATAGCGCTCGGTGACGATATCCGTGAGACCGTTGTCGAGCAGGAGCTCGACCTTGATGTCAGGATAGTTTGGAAGAAACTTTTGCAGCTTCGGCCACAAGACGCTGCTGATCGCATAGTCGGCCGCGGTAATCCGGATGGTGCCCGCAGGCTTTTCCCTGAGATCGTTCAGAGCGTCGACCTGCGCCTCGATCTCATCGAAATGCGAAGCTATGCCGGCAAGCAGCCGCTCGCCGGCTTCAGTCAGCGAGACGGCGCGCGTCGTGCGGGTGAGCAGCCGGACGCCGAGCTGTGCCTCGAGCTGACGGATCGTGTGGCTCAGAGCTGATTGTGAGACTCCCATCTTTGCCGCAGCTTTGGTGAAGCCGCCCTCACGAGCGACTGCCAAAAACACAAGCAGGTCCTTGATGTTCTCGCGCGCCACCCATGAATCCTTCTCATGCTCGCATGCAAATTATAGCTTCCAGTCCAAGCCATCGATAGTGGCGTAGCTTGTCACTGACGCGATGGAGCGAACAGCATTTCCCAGTTCAGAAAGGGACCGAGCGGGATGATGTCCCAATCGATGAGGCCCGCTTTGGCCAGCGGGAATTCGGCCAGGGCTTCGCGCGCGGCTTCCACCGACTCGCATTCGGCGATGATAGCGACACCGGGACGGTCTTGCCGGAAATAGATGTCGCGCACGACGGTGCTTTTGTAGAGCAGCCAGGCATGACGCACTTCATCGAGCAGATGCGGCTGGTACTTTTCAAGGCTGGCACCCGGCTGGGGGATGTCGAGGCAAAGCAGTTTCATGGATCTTGCTCCTGGCTGCCACAAGTGGTTCATGAGCGCTGACCGCCTAGTGACGGCGCCAACGCTCAGAACCTGGTGGTGTGTTAGGTTTACGCATCCACAGGCGCGGCGAGTGGCATAACCAGCTTCTCGACAAAGGCGCGGCGGAAGGCTGCGAGAGTTTCTTCGCTGACGCCCATGGCGTTATAGAAAGCCAGAGGCGGCAGGTATTTCATTCCGACGTAGTAGGCGCTCGCCTTCATCGGCGTCAGGACCTCGTCCACCGTGCTCTGGATCAAGCCTGTGGCGGAGTAGGTCTGCTCGGTCGCCCCCGCGGAGACGACCACCTGCATCTCCTTGCCCTTCAGTGCCGTTCCCTCGGGGCCAAACGCCCAGCCGTAAGACCACACCTGATTCAGATAGGCCTTGAGCATCGGCGTCAGGTTGAACCAATGGATCGGGAACAGGTAGACGATGCGGTCCGCATTGTCGTGCGCTCGCTGTTCTGCCGCCACGTCAAAGCCATTCAGGCGGCCGCCGTACAACGACTCGAGGTTGCGCACGGCGACGCCGGCGGTCTTCTCGGCCGTCCTCTGCAAGTCCTTGATGACTTTGGATTGATCGGGATAGGGATGAGACACGATGACGAGGGTTTTCATTGCTCTGTCCTTAATCGGCGTGCGTGGGTCGCATCAAAGGCTGGCTTCAAGAACCGTTCGGCTGACCTCCAGCGTCACGTCCTGACGCTCGCCGAGCCGGGTCATGCCGTGCAGGCCCAACTGCTCGACCAATCCGTCGATTGCCTCAGCCTGGATGCCATAGTCGGAAAGGCGGGTCTTGACGCCGAGGTCTTCGAAGAAGGCGCGGGTCTTCTCGATGGCGAGATCGATCCTTTCGTCCTCGCTGTCCGCCGTGATGTGCCACACGCGTTCGGCGTACTGCAGCAGCTTTGCCCTCTTGCCGTCCCGACGGGCGTCGAGCATCGACGGCAACAGAATGGCCAGAGTCTGCGCGTGATCGAGGCCATGGAGCACCGTGAGCTCGTGCCCCACCAGATGGGTGGCCCAGTCCTGCGGCACGCCGGCTCCGATCAGGCCATTGAGCGCCATCGTGGCCGCCCACATCATGTTGGCGCGTGACTGGTAGTCCGGGGGTTGGCTGACCACCGTCGGACCGATCTCGATCAAGGTCTGCAACAGCCCTTCGGCGAAACGATCCTGGACCCGCGCGTCAACGGGATAGGTCAGGTATTGCTCGACGACATGGGTGAAGGCATCGACCACGCCGTTGGCGAGCTGGCGCGCCGGGACGGTAAAGGTCTTGCTCGGGTCCAGGATGGAAAACTGCGGGAACACATGAGGCGATGCGAAGAGGGCCTTGGTCTGCGTCGCCTTGCGCGTCACCACAGCGTTGAAGTTCATTTCGGAGCCGGTCGCCGACAAGGTCAGCACCGCGCCGAACGGCAGCGCGTCGCGGACGGCGCCACCGACGGTCTCAAGGATCTGCCACGAGTCGCCCACGAATTTCGCGGCGGCCGCGACGAACTTCGTGCCGTCGATGACGGAGCCGCCGCCCACCGCCAGGAGGTAATCGATGTTGTGAAAGCGGACCTGCTCGACCGCCTGCGTGAGCGTCTCGAAGCTGGGGTTCGGTTCGATGCCGCCGAATTCGTAGTGGGCGCGATCGCCCAACGCCTTGCGTACCTCGGCCAGGGTGCCGGTGCGCTCCGCGCTCTGACCACCGTAGAGGATCAGGACGCGCGCATCACCGGGGATCAGTTCGTCGAGCGCCGGAACGGTGTCCTTGCCGAAGACGATGCGGGTCGGGTTATGAAATTGGAAATTGAGCATTTGCGAGCCATTCGAGCATTGCGATGGCTGCAATTTATGCGGAGCTATTCATGAACAGAATGAGCCATGCGGTTTATGATTACATAACTTCGAGTTGAGAGTAGACTCTCCTCCAGAAGCAGGGCACCGGATCTCAAGCCATGAATTCGACGCAGCGCGTTCGCGCCATCCTTTCGTTCGTGCAGGCGGCGGACGCCGGCAGTTTCGCCGGCGCCGGGCGCGCTTTGGACATTTCGTCGGCGGCGGTTAGCAAGAACATCGCCGGGTTGGAGAAAGCGCTCGGCGTGCGGTTGATGAACCGCACGACGCGCACGTTGAACCTGACCGAGGAAGGAGAGGCGTTCCTTCGTCAAGCCCGCATTGCCCTCGAAGCTCTGGATCTGGCGGCCGAGGCCGCAATTGCGCATCGCGCGGCGCCCGCAGGACGGGTCCGAATCTCGACGAGCGTCGGTTTCGGCCGGGAGCAACTGGTGCCGGCCCTCCCGGGACTCCTCGAGAAATACCCTGGCCTGGCGGTCGAAGTGGACTTCGATGATCGCATCATCGATCTGGTCCACGATCGCTATGATCTGGCGTTGAGAGGCGGCCGCATTGCCGACTCGTCACTGGTCTCGCGAACGATCTGCCACATGAACATGGTTCTGATCGCGTCGCCGGCCTACCTCTCTCGGTATGACGTGCCGCGAAAGCCCGACGATCTCGCCCGACACCGATTGCTCACGCGACGTTTTCTGGGCGGTCGTGTCTTGCCTTGGAATTTCAGGGCCGAAGACGGGAGCGTGACCACTCTCAATACCGACGCTTCTGTCATGACCCTATCATCTCCGGAAGCGCTCGCCCAGGCAGCGCTGGCGGGCGCAGGCATTGCCGAGGTGGGCGTCCATCACGCCTGGAAACACTTGGTCGACGGCCGGCTGAAGGTTCTGTTGCTGGATGCCCACCACCCCGGCAGTTTCGAGATGACGTTGCAATACCCCCATCGCGCCTTGGTCGCGCCCCGCGTGCGCGTGACGGTGGACTATCTGCTCCAGGCGTTCGCGAAACTGGAGGAGTTGCATGTGCCGCTTTCCGCGTTGAAGCAACATGAAGCCTGACGGCCGCGCCGGGAGCGGCGCGACCGCCCGGCCGCTTCACACGTGGAGCAACGTCTTGATCGCGCGCCGTTCGTCCATCGCACGATAGCCTTCGGCGACGTCGGTCAACGGGAGGGCGAGATCGAAAACCCTTCCAGGATTGATCGTCCGGTTCAGCACCAGATCGATCAGATCAGGAAGGAATCGGCGCACCGGCGCCGGTCCGCCCAGCAGGCTCTTTTGGGCGAAGAACAGACCTTGACCGTCGATCTGGACCCCGTGCGGAACGCCGACGAAGCCGATGGAGCCGCCGGGACGGGCGCAATTCATCGCCTGCGTCATGGACTCCTGCGTACCGACGCATTCGAGGACCGAGTCGGCACCGACGCCATCGGTCAGTTCCTTGACGCGCGCAACCCCTTCGTCGCCCCGCTCCGACACGATGTGCGTTGCCCCGAACTCAAGCGCGAGATCTTGGCGCGTCTTGTGACGGCTCATGGCGATGACGCGCTCCGCCCCCATATGCCTCGCAGCAAGAACCCCCATGAGCCCAACCGCGCCATCTCCGACCACGACGGCGGTGCTGCCTGGCTGCACGCGGGCCGCGTCGGCGGCGTACCAACCGGTGCCAAGCACGTCGGACGCGGCCAGCAGGCTCGGGATCAGATCGTCCGAAGGCATGGCCGAGGTCGCAACCAGCGTGCCGTCGGCGAGCGGCACGCGCAAAACCGGCGCCTGAGCTCGGCTCATGAACTCGCGCTGCTCGCAGGACGATTGAAAGCCGAAGCGGCAATGCGGGCAGGTATTGTCCGAAATACAAAACGAGCCGACCACGAACTGTCCCGGCTTCACGGTCCTGACGGCGCGTCCCACCTCCACGACCACGCCGCAATACTCGTGACCCATGTGCATCGGCGCATCGACCGGCTGGAGGCCGCGGTAGGGCCAGAGATCGGAGCCGCAGATGCAGGATGCCGAAAGCTTGATGATGGCATCGGTCGCCTCAACGATTTCTGGTTCAGCGACGGCCTCGCAGCGGATGTCGCCTGGACCGTAAAGCACTGTTCCGAGCATGGGATTATCCTTCGGGTCTATGGAAGGCGCGTGATCCGCGCGGCGAACCGTCCGTCGCGCAGTAGCGGCGCGATGTCGCCGTCGAACCGGCCAAGGCGGATCACGTCGTTCGAGTAGCGATAGTTGCCGTAGTAGAAGATGATGTTGCCCCAGGGCGCGTAATAGGCGAGGTCGCCGATGGCTTCGTTGGCAAACGGGCCGCTGCCTTCGGTGGTCAACTTGCGCGGCAGGTAGGCGATTTTCTCGATTGATGCGTAATCCTCGAACGTCAGATCCAGCGGCAGCATGGCCGCGAAGTCCCGGGCGCTCGGGTTGTCGGCGAGCGTCGCGGTCAACCGTGCCCCGCCAATGTCGATTGCGATTCTCATGGCCGACCTCGACTGATCCGCTGTCTCTGCCCGAACGATCGACGAAACGAACGCGCCACCAAGGACGGCGGCAACAGCGGCGCGGCGCGTCATACCGTTGTCCAAGGCATTGACCATGGGCGAGTTCAAAGGAAGTGGGCTCTCAGCTCTACGCATCGCATCATCAACCGGGAAGAAGAGGGGCGGTGTGACTGATCCCGCCGGCATGCAAACACAAAGGCTTCGCGTCTCGGATGCGGATTGGAAAGCCCGTGAATTTCTAGGCGGCAAGGCGCTCCATTATGACAGGCGCCACGGCCGGAACTAGGTAGGGAAATGAGATTGACGCCATGAGCCGGATTCATGAATTCTCGCCAACATGCTCATGCAGATGCCACTATAACGTGCCGGCTGCTTCCAGTCGTGGACGCCCATAATTTCTGAAGTCCGATGGCTTGGCATCGAGTGGCCTCTTCCTGCGAGGCGACGAGATCAAACCTTGTGGTCGGCTCTGCTCTTGATGACCGCTTGTTCGGCGCGCTGACCGCACAAGGCATCGCTCAGCCCTCACTTACGGCCGTCGCGCGACACTGAAGGGGTTAGTCGACGTTCCTCATTGATGAGAGCGTTTCATGACCTCAAGCATGATTTCCGGCCTAATCATGTCAGCGCCGGAGCAATATACAGAGGCAGATCCGACGCGCTTCGCCGCAGCGGGCTCGGTGCGTTTCATTACTCAATCTTGGAATGCTCCCTGATGCGCCCCTTCATCGTCTGCCATATGGGCACCTCCATCGACGGTCGCCTCCATCCCAGCAGGTTTACCCCGGCGGCCGAGGGTATCTCCGTCAAGGTGTTACGCAGCCACTATGAAGAGGTGGCGGGACACTTCAACGCAGAGGGATGGATCGTCGGCCGCAAGACCATGGCCGAGATGGCCAAGGGTCTCCAGCGAGCCATCGACAACGCCCCGACCGTGGCGCGCCAACCTCACGTCGCCAACCGAAACGGAAGGGACCTTGCTGTTGCCATAGACCCCTCGGGACGTGTCCACTATGGCCAGGACAATATCGGCGGCGACCACATCGTCGCGGTGCTGGGGGAGCAGGTCCCGGACGACTATCTGGCCGAACTGCGCGAAGACGGCGTCTCCTATATTTTCGCCGGCCCGAAAGGCGACGATCTCCCCGGAGCCATGGACCAACTTGCCAACGTGTTCGGGGTGAAGAGGCTGCTGCTCGAGGGCGGCGGCCGGATCAACGGCGCCTTTCTCAAGCATCGCCTGATCGACGAGTTCAGTACGCTGATCTTTCCCGCTGTCGATGGCCTCGCCGGAGCGTCAAGCATCGTCGACTATGACGGAGCGGAGGGCGAGCGCCCTGGCGCCGGTAAGGCGCTACGGCTGATCGGATGCGAGATTCTCGAAGGTGGGATGGTCTGGCTGCGCCACGCCGTCGAGGATGCGCCAAGCGCGGAGGCGCGGTGATGATGGACCTTGGCGACATCGTCAACTAAGCAGGCTGAGGCTGGACATGAATTATCCTTTCCGGCTCAGAGCAGGGCCGTCGAATATAGCGGGCTGTCCTCAACTTGCGCCGATGTCCGCGACCGAGATGAGCGCCGACATCCGCGCTCGCTGATCGCTGCAGATGGCGAAGCGTTCCAGCTCTATAGAGCTTCGCCATCTGCGCTATTTCGTTGCCGCAGCAGAATATGGCAGTTTCCGCAAGGCGGGAGACTCCATGGAGATACAGAAGTCCGCGATCAGCCGAAGCATTCGCGATCTCGAAGACTATCTAGGCGCTTCTTTGTTCCAACGATACAATGGCGGTGTCCGTCTGACGCTGGCAGGGCAGCGCTTTCTTCAGCGAGCGCGTATAGCTCTTAGGCAGATCGATGAAGGCGCCAAGGATGTCGCAGCAATTGGCCGCTCCCACGAAGGCTGCATAAAGGTTGGCATTCTCTCGTCGCTGGCCTCAGGCTTCCTGTTCGAGCTGCTACGGGCTTACGACAAAGCCCATCCGAGCATTCTGATGGAGTTGATGGATGGCAGCCCCGCAGAACATGCCGCGGCTGTTCGGCAATTCCAGCTCGACGTCGCCTTCATAATCGGCACGGCGGAGTGGAGTGACTGCCAGACCGAATACCTATGGTCGGAGCGGATCTTTGCGGTCCTGCCAAGCGATCATCGGCTGACGGCAAAAGCAGAGCTTGGCTGGCATGATCTCGCTGGCGAGAGCTTTATTGTTAGCGATGCGGCGCCCGGCCCCGCAGTCCACGATTATCTTGTGCAGCGGCTTGCCGCTCTCGGTCGCCACCCGGAGATCCATGTCCAATTGGTCGGACGGGATGATCTATTGTCAATGGTGGCCATGGGACGCGGCCTCACCCTCACGAGCGAAGCAGCAACAGGGGCACAGATGCCAGGGGTCGCCTACCGCCCCATTCTCAATGAGGTACTATCGTTCAGCGCGATATGGTCGCCTAGGAACGACAATCCTGCGTGCCGTCGACTGCTGAGCCTCGCCCGTTCTATGGCGCGATCGGGAACCGCTTCTCTCAATTTTCCGATCTCGACGGTGTCACAGTTCGCCTCGCCTTTGCGAAGAACCGATCCGTCGCAATGAATCGCTCCAGCATCGGAACGATGAGACGCATGGGATCGGTCGGCGCGTGGTTGTTTTCGCGGGCGAGAATTTCGGCGTAGGCGATCAGATCGCGATGGAGGCTGGCAGGCAGTTCCACTGTCACCTTCACTGGTTTGTCGTCAGCAATCGGGCCGAGCTTCAACTTCGCCATGGCTATCCCCGGTATGATTCGAGCACGAGATCGCGGGTGACGATGACGCGCACCGGGAAGCCGGGCCGGATGGTCAGCGTCGGCGCGATCTGTAGCTGGCGGCGGACGATCTGCTGGCCGGCGTCGTTGATAGTGTCCTGGCCGCCGTCGCGGATGGCCCGGATCAGCCGGTCGTCGTCATCCGTGGCCAGCTCGGCGCCAACGCTGAGCAGCGTCGACAGGCCGGCGGCCTTGGCGAGATCCCACCAGTGATAGTCGACGCCATCCTCGAGCCCGGCATAGCCTTGGGGATCGGCGCCGGGCTGGCGCTCGAGCACGATCGAGCGGCCGTTGGGGAAGATCAGACGGTTCCAGACCAAGAGCACCCGGCGCTGGCCGAAGCCGACGTTGTTGTCGTACTGGCCGATGATGCGGGTGCCTTGGGGCACGAGCAGGAAGCGGCCGGTCGGGCTGTCATAGATGCTCTCGGTGACCTGGGCGGTGACCTGCCCCGGCAGGTCGGAGCGGATGCCGGTGATCAGCGCCGCCGGGATGACGGCGCCGGCCTGAAGCACGTAGGGCGACGCCGGCGCCATGACGCGATCGGCGGCGACGGTGCGGCGGTCGACGCCGGCATTGAGGAAGGCCACCTCCCGGTCCTGCGCGCCGGATGCGCCGGCCAAGCCTAGGCTGCCGGGGTCCCTTGCCGTCGGGCCGGCAGACGATCCGACGCCGGCAGCGGTTCTTGCCTCGGCCTGGAAGAAGACGCGGCTGGTGCGGGCGGCTTCCTGCTCGGCGAGCCGGCGCTGTTCGGCCGGATCGACGGTGGTGGGCTGCACGGTCGGCGGCACGACCGGCTGGCCGCGGTTCTGCGCCGCCACGATCGGCCGGCCGAGATCGCCGGGCAGCGCCGGGCCGAGGACCGGGCCGGTATAGTCGCGCGGCAGACCGGCAAGCCCGTCGGCGGTCACCCGGTTATCGGTGGAATAGAGCTCCTCGCCGCCGGGGCCGCGATCGCGGGTCTGCAAGGCGTAGATCAGCGCACCACCGATGCCGAGCGAGGCGACCAGGCCGAGCCCGGTGAGCACCTTGCGCGACAGGCGGGTGACGCGCGGTGGCTCGGCGCGCAGCCGCATGGAGGTGGCGGATTCCGAGGCGGAGGCGGACAGTGGCTCATCCACGGCTTCGCTCCTGTCACTGCCGCTCATCACGACTGCCCTCCTTCCGGCTTTCCTGGGGTCGATCCCGGCTGCCGGCCATCGGTTCGCACGATCCGGACGGTCTGCTGGCGGTCGCCGCCACCGAGGCGCAGCTCGGCGGCACCGAACAGGCGGTCGACGATCAGGACGTTCTGGTAAATGCGGCTGTTGACGATCTGCGCCTCGCCGTCCGGGCCGATGACGAACAACGGCGGCATCTCGCCCTGTGCGATGCCGCGCGGGAACTCCAGATAAACGCGCCTGCCGTCGTCGTAGACGGAGACCGGCCGCCAGGGCGGCGTGTCGCCGGTGAGGCCATAGCGATAGTTCCGGGCCGAGATGACCGGAATGACCGGCGTCGCCGGCACGCCCGGACGTTGCGAGGCCGGCAACTGCGGATAAGCCCAGGCGACCGACGGCATGTAGGGTTTCTCGCCGGATCGCAGCTCGAGCATGTAGGTGCGGCGGTCGGTAGTCACGACGAGGTTGGTCGAGATGTCCGGCCGGGTCGGCTTGACCAGCACGTGGACGCGGCGCGTGACGCCAGAACCGCTCTCGGTGTCGCCGATTATCCAGCGGGCGGTGTCGCCGGCGGCGATCGGCCCGGCGCCGGTCAGGCCCTCGCCCGGCTCGAGGGCGATGTCGGTGATCTGGCCGGGCGCTGCATAGACCTGGTAGAGGGCGCCCTCGCTCCACGGATAGACCTGGATGGCGTTGTAGTAGCCCTCGCGGCGCGGCTCGACGCGGGCGGCGGCGTTGGCGTTCTCGACCCGCGCCGCCGGCGTACCGGCAGCCACCCCGCCGCGTGCCGGCGTCCAGACCGGTGGCACGTGCAGCGGCTTCGGCCGCTCGTCGACGGTGCCAGCCGGCACGGCCGGCAACGGCGGCACGTCGGCGTCATAGCTGATCTGCGGCGGCTTCTGCGCTGTGGCGCAGCCGGCGAGCAGGGCAGCGGAAACGAGCAGAAGCGTGATGCCGCATTTACGGAAAGCCGAGGATACGCCAGCGCAGCAAACCGGAGACACGTGAGTGCGACAAGCCGGGAACATGGAAAGTCGCCCACACGGAGACGCGGAACCAAGGCCAGTCGGGCTTGTGGCTTTCAGGATCGTCGGCCGGTTCATTGTCCCAACTCCCGCGACCAGGCGATGGCGTTGACGTAAATTCCCAACGGATTGGCCTTGAGCCGTTCGGCGTCGCGCGGCGGCTGAACGACGATGGTCAGGATGGCGGTCCAGCGTTCGGTGGTGGAGAGCTGACCGTTGTCGTAGCGACGCTCGGTCCAGGCGACGCGGAAGCTGTCGGGCGAGGCACGGATGACCGATGACACCTCGACGGCAACCTGCTGCCTGCCGACTTTGGCAAACGGATCGTTGGCGCGAGCGTAGTCGTTGAGCGCGGCGGCGCCGCGGTCGGTGGTCCAGTCGTAGGCCCGGAGCCAGTTCTGGCGGACGATGATCGGATCGGCCGGGATGCTGCGCACCTCCTCGATGAACCGCGCCAGATGCCAGGCCACCTGCGGGTCGGTCGGCCGGTAGTCGGCAACGGCGGTGGCAACGGTTCGCGCCTCGCCGAGACGATCGACTTCCACCACCCAGGGCACGACGGTGCCGCGCGCCGACTGCCAGACCAGACCGCCGGCAAGCCCGGCCGCCAGGATTAGCGAGCCGAAGGCCATCAGCCGCCAGTTCTTCGCCTGGATACGGGCCGTGCCGATACGCTCGTCCCAGACCTGCGCCGCTTTCTGGTAGGGCGTGACGGGTTCCGGCGTCTTGCCGTAGTGGGTGGAGGCGCGCTTGAAGAGGCTCATGAGCGGTCGCTTTCGGAGAGGTTGACGGAGGCGCCGCCACCGTGACTGTCGCCCGAGCGCATGGCGTGCGCGGCGGCGGTAGCGCCGTGGCTCATCGTCTGGCCATGTTTCATGCGTTGCGCCCAGGCCGGCGGAGAATCCGGTGCGGAAGGCGATGCGGTTCCCCCTGCGGAAGCCGTGTTCCCAGCACCGGTCCCGCCGCCGACGGTGCTGCCCAGGGTGGAAGCGCCGGTCGTCGTGAAGCTGCTCTTGGCGGCCAGCATGGCGCCGCCACCGGCTGCGAGCGCCACGCCGCCGACGGCAAGGCCGGTACCGACGGCCGCGCCGGCGCCGAGCTGCGGCCCGCCGGAGACGAGGCCGTTGGCGATGCCGGGGCCGAAGATGCCGAGTCCGACCAGCGACAGGGCGGCCAGCACAATCGCCATGGCGTCGTCGATGGTCGGCGCCGTGTCGCCGAAGCCGGCGGTAAACTCGGAGAACAGCGTCGAGCCGATGCCGATGACGACGGCCAGCACCAGCACCTTGATGCCCGAGGAGACGACGTTGCCGAGCACCCGCTCGGCCATGAAGGCGGTCTTGCCGAACAGCCCGAACGGGATGAGCACGAAGCCGGCCAGCGTCGTCAGCTTGAATTCAAGCAATGTCACGAAGAGCTGGACGGCGAGGATGAAGAAGGCGAGCAGCACCAGCGCCCAGGCGAATAGCAGGCTGGCGATCTGGATGAAGTTCTCGAAGAAGCTGACCCAGCCCATCAGATCGGAGATGGACTCGAGTAGCGGCCGGCCGGCGTCGAGGCCGGTCTGCGCCACCTTGCCCGGCCGCATCAGGTCGGCAACGGTGAAGCCGGTGCCGGAGCCCTTGAGGCCGAGGCCGGCGAAGCTCTCGAAGACGATGCGGGCCAGGTTGTTCCAGTTGCCGATGAGGTAGGCGAAGACGCCGACGAACAGCGTCTTCTTGACGAGGCGCGCCATGAGATCGTCATCCGCGCCCCAGGACCAGAACAGGGCAGCGAGCGTCACATCGATGACGATCAGCGTCGAGGCGATGAAGGCGACCTCGCCGCCGAGCAGGCCGAAGCCGCTGTCGATGTAGCGGGTGAACACGCCGAGGAACTGGTCGATGACGCCGGTGCCCATGGATCACCGCCCTTCGCCGGGGGACGGAGAGACGCGCGCCGTGGTGCGGCCGAGGAACCTGTCTCGCGTCTCCGCCCAGACACGCAGGCAGTCGGCATCGCCGGCGGCGGCCTCGCCCATCTGCTGGCAACGACGTTGATCTTCGCGCAGGGGATCGCGCGACGGCGTGACCACGAGCGCCGGCCGGGGTGCCGGAGCTTCTTCCTTGCGCGTCATCTCGATCGCCGTCGCGGTGATGGCGACCGCGACAAAGACGATTGCGCCCAGTTGGGCCAACGTCTTGCCATCCATAACGATGCTCCCTTCCGGCTCTCAGTTGCCGCTGTTGAACATCTGCGCGTTGCCGGGCTGATAGCCGCTGCCCGGTCTCAGGAAGCGCTGGCGCTGCACACGGCCCTGTTCGGCGGCGGCGGCGCGTTCGGCCGCCGTCAGCGCGTCGGCCCGGCCGTTGGCGGCGACGAGCGCGGTCAGGTCGGAAAGCTGCTGCGCCTGCAGGGCGAGGAGCTGGTTGCCAGCCTGCGCGGCTTGCAGGGCGCCGGTCGCACCCTGGCTCTGGCCGACCAACTCCGCCGTCTGCGTGCGATTGGTATCGATGTTGCCGACGACGCCGGCCTGAACCCGCATGGCGTCCTGCAAGCCGCCGACGGTGTTCTGCCAGCGGCTTCGTGCGTCCGCGACGAGTTGCTGGTCGGTCGCAGTCAGGGGGATATTGCCGTACTGGCTCTGGAACGCCTGATCGATCTGCTGCACGTCGAAGGCGATGCGCTGCGCCTGTTGCAGAAGCTGCTGGGTGCGCTGGACGGACTGCTGAAGCTGCTGCAACGAGGAATAAGGCAGGCTCGCCAGGTTCCGCGCCTGATTGATGAGCATCTGCGCTTCGTTTTGCAGGCTCGTGATCTGGTTGTTGATCTGCTCGAGCGCCCGGGCCGCCTGAAGGACGTTCTGGACATAGTTGGTCGGGTCATAGACGAGCCAGGCGGCGGCGGCCGTCGGCGCCAGCAAGGGCGAAAAGGCGATGGGAAGCGAGAGGAACGATGCGGCGACGAGTGCCGCGCGAGAGCGACGGATCATCATCGCTTGCTCTCCAGGTTGGTGAGATCGGGGATCAGGTCGGCCGCCCAATCGACGCTCCGCGCGCGGAGCCAGGCCGCGAGAAAGCCATTGCGACCGTCCTCGGCGTGAATGCGGGCGATGAGGGACTGGTCGGATTTGGCCGAAGCGGCGGTCAGCGCGAGCCCGATTTCGTTGAGGCCAAGTTCGAACAGGCGGTTACCTCTTCGGCTCTGGCAGTAATAATCACGCTTCGGCATCGCCCGGGCGATCAGTTCGATCTGCCGGTCGTTGAGGCCGAAGCGCCGGTAAATGGCGGTGATTTGCGGCTCGATCGCCCGTTCGTTCGGCAGCAACAGCCGGGTGGGACAGCTCTCGATGATCGCCGGCGCGATGGCACTGCCGTCGATGTCGCTGAGCGACTGGGTGGCAAAGACGACGGAGGCATTCCGCTTCCTGAGCGTCTTCAGCCATTCGCGGATCTGGCCGGCAAAGCCATCGTCGTCGAGCGCCAGCCAACCCTCGTCGACGATCAGCAGCGTCGGCCGGCCATCGAGCCGGTCGCCGATGCGATGGAACAGGTAGGAGAGCACGGCAGGAGCGGCGCCAGTACCGATCAGGCCCTCGGTCTCGAACGCCTGGACGGAGGCTTGCCCGAGATGCTCGGTCTCGGCATCGAGCAACCGGCCATAGGGACCGCCGACACAATAGGGCCTGAGCGCTTGCTTGAGATTGTGCAACTGGAGCAGCACGACAAGACCGGTGAGGGTGCGCTCCTCGACCGGCGCCGAGGCGAGCGAGGTGAGCGCCGACCACAGGTGCTCCTTGACCTCCGGCGTGATGGCGATGCCCTCGCGCGTCAGGATGGCGACGATCCAGTCGGCGGCCCAGGCGCGTTCCGGCGTCTCGTGGATGCGGGCGAGCGGCTGAAGCGAAACCGAGGACTCGACGCCCTCGGTCAGGTCGCCGCCGAGGTCGTGCCAGTCGCCGCCCATGGCCAGCGTCGCCGCCCGGATCGAGCCGCCGAAATCGAAAGCGAAGACCTGGCTGCGATCATAGCGGCGAAACTGTAGCGCCATCAGCGCCAGCAACACGCTCTTGCCCGCGCCAGTCGGCCCGACCACCAGTGTATGGCCGACGTCGCCGACATGCAGGGCGAGGCGGAACGGAGTCGAACCTTCGGTCTTGCCATAGAGCAGCGGCGGCGCCTCGAAGTGCTCGTCGCTGTCGGGACCGGCCCACACCGCGCTCAAGGGAATCATGTGAGCGAGATTGAGCGTCGAAATCGGCGGCTGGCGGACGTTGGCGTAGACGTGGCCCGGCAGCGAGCCGAGCCAGGCGTCGACGGCATTGACGGTTTCCGGCATCGCCGTGAAATCACGACCCTGGATGATCTTCTCGGCGAGGCGCAGCTTCTCGTCGGCGAATCGGGCATCTTGGTCCCAGACGGTGACGGTGGCGGTCACATAGGCCATGCCGGCGAAGTCGGCGCCAAGCTCCTGCAGGGCTAAATCTGCATCGGCCGCCTTGTTGGCGGCGTCGGTGTCGACCAGCACCGATTGCTCATTGGTCATCACTTCCTTGATGATCGCGCCGATGCTCTTGCGCTTGGCGAACCACTGCCGCCTGATCTTCGTCAGCAGCCTGGTGGCATCGGTCTTGTCGAGCAGGATGGCACGTGTGCTCCACCGATACGGGAACGCCAGGCGGTTCAGGTCGTCGAGGATTCCCGGCGTGGTCGCCGTGGGGAAGCCAACGATGGTAAGGATGCGCAGATGCGCGTTGCCAAGACGCGGTTCCAGTCCGCCGACGAGGGGTTGGTCGGCGAGCAGCGCGTCCAAATACATCGGTGTTTCCGGGACACGAACTCGATGGCGCTTGGTCGAGATCGTCGCATGCAGATAGGTCAGCGTCCCGGCGTCATCGAGCCAGGTGCATTCAGGCATAAACCCATCGAGCAGCGCCAACACCCGGTCGGTGCGATCGGTGAAGCCGTTTAGGATTTCGCGGGCGTCGACACCGGACTGCTCGCGGCCCTCATAGAGCCAGCTTTCCGCACGCGCCACATCCTCGGCGGGCGGCAGGTAGAGGAAGGTCAGATAATAGCTCGACTCGAAATGCGTGCCGGCTTCCTCGAAGTCAGCCTTGCGCTCGGCATCGACCAGCGCCGAGGCCGGATCGGGAAAGCGGCTGTTTGGATAGGTCGCGGCCTCGTATCTCTGGGCCTCGACGAAGAGGCTCCAGCCCGATCCGAGCCGCCGAACGGCGTTGTTGATGCGGCCGGCGACGGCGACCAGCTCGGCCGCGACTGCGCTGTCGAGATCGGGGCCGCGGAAACGCGCCGTGCGCTGGAACGAACCGTCCTTATTTAGAACCACGCCTTCGCCGACCAATGCCGCCCAGGGCAGGAAGTCAGCGAGACGGGCGGCTGTTCGGCGATACTCAGCAAGACTCATCATGGTCGCATCTCCCTCAGACCGATAGATGACCGGGGATGCGCAGATGCCGTCTTCCCACTTCGACGAACAGCGGATCTCGCCGGGCAGCCCAGACGGCAGCGAAATGCCCGACCACCCACAGGGCGAGGCCGACCAACCAGAGCCGCAGCCCCAGGCCGACGGCGCCGGCCAGCGTGCCGTTCAGGATAGCGATGGCGCGTGGCGCGCCGCCGAGCAGGATGTGCTCGGTCAAAGCCCGACGGACGGGAATGGTGAAGCCCGGCACGTCGGCGGCTTGTTCGAAAATGCCCGCCATCAGATCAGCACTCCGCCGCCGAACGAGAAGAACGACAGGAAGAACGAGCTGGCCGCGAAGGCGATGCTGAGGCCGAAGACGATCTGGATCAGTCTCCTGAAGCCCCCGCTCGTGTCGCCGAAGGCCAGCGTCAGGCCGGTGACGATGATGATGATCACCGCGATGATCTTGGCGACCGGCCCCTCGACAGATTCCAGGATCTGCTCCAGCGGCGCCTCCCACGGCATGGACGAGCCGGAGGCGTAGGCACTTGGTGCCAGGACGAGGCTGGCATAGGTGAAGGCGACGACCGCCGCGATGCGGCGGCGGAAGCGGGCGGCATGCTGGATCATGAGACTTCTCCTGTTGACGGCGGGCAAGCGGGGATGACGCGGTAGTCGCCATCCGGTCCGAGGCCGTCGATGCGGGCGAGTTCGGCAAGGCGACGCTGGGAGCCGCGACCGGCGAGCACCGCCACGAGGTCGATGGTCTCGGCGATCAGCGCCCGCGGCACGGTGATGACGGCTTCCTGGATGAGCTGCTCCATCCTTCTCAGCGCGCCGATGGCGCTGCCGGCGTGGATGGTGCCGATGCCGCCGGGATGGCCGGTGCCCCAGGCTTTGAGGAGATCGAGGGCCTCGGCGCCGCGCACCTCGCCGATCGGGATACGGTCAGGGCGCAGGCGCAGCGACGAGCGAACCAGATCGGAAAGCGACGCCACGCCATCCTTGGTCCGCATCGCGACGAGGTTCGGTGCGGCGCATTGCAACTCGCAGGTATCCTCGATGATGACGACGCGATCGGCAGTCTTCGCCATCTCGGCGAGAAGCGCGTTGGTGAGCGTGGTCTTGCCAGTGCTGGTGCCGCCAGCAACCAGGATGTTGGCGCGGGTGGCAACGCCCTGTCGGAGAGCGACCGCCTGATCCGCCGTCATGATGCCGGCGGCCACGTAATCGTCGAGCGTGAAGATCGCGGAAGCGGGCTTGCGTATGGCGAAGGTCGGAGCCGTCACGATGGGGGGTAGCAACCCCTCGAAGCGTTCGCCGCTCTCCGGCAACTCGGCGGAGACACGCGGCGAGCTGGCATGAACCTCGGCGCCAACATGATGGGCCACCAGGCGGATAATGCGCTCGCCGTCGGTCGGCGACAGGCGCTCACCGGTGTCGGACAGCCCCTCGGACAGCCGGTCGATCCAGAGCCGCCCGTCCGGGTTGAGCATCACCTCGACGACGCCGGGTTCTTCCAGGAAGCGCGCGATCGCTGGACCGAGAGCGGTGCGCAACATGCGCACGCCGCGGGAGATCGCCTCGGATTGCTGGAGGGTAGCGGTCACGTCGTCCCCGTTCTGGCGCGGGCCCGTACGACAGACGGCCCTGGATCGGGGACGATTAAGAAAGCCAGAAGTTAGGCCGATTCAACAAGGATTCATCGGCGTAGTAGCATGGCGTGCAAATACAGGAGATCGGCGGTCCAGACTAAGGAATCTCGTCGTTTCTCCGAATCAAATAGACACCGAGAGCACAGGCCAAGCTCACCACCAATTCGGCTTCTGACGCGCTTGGATCTCGCCCCTCACGAAGGTGGCGTCCTCGCTCGGACGCATAGCCCCAAATCTTGGGGAGTGCTTGATCCAGGGGATTTGGCAGATTCAGGCGAGGAATCAACTCGCCAAGCGTCGGCTTTGGTTGACCGGTAACGTGCCGAGCAACGCACTCCAGAGCGGCCATCGAATGCTGAATGGCTCCAGTTCGGTCCGGCTCAGGTCGGCGAGAAATATCCTTGAGCGCCTCTTTGATTTCTGTAGCAGCAGTCTGCCTTTCTGTCGCCGTGAACAGCTTTTCCGCTTCGTCGGTGAGAGCAGTGAATGTGGCGTCACCTCGGTAGACGATACCATTCGGTGACTTCAGTTCCCAGCCAATCCCTTTGTCCTTGAATAAGCGATTGAGTTCGTTTTGGAACAGGTCCTGATGCTCAAAATCATATTCGAGATTGCGCCATAACGTTTCCGCGATATCGTACACTTTGTACCACTCGCAGCTTCGCAGCAATCGTAGAACTTCATCCCAGATGTTTGGGTATTCGGACCAGTTGCTCTGGTCCGGCGCTTCGAAGAGAACACTGCAAATGATATGTCGGATGGTTGATGGCTTCATCCCGGCGTTTCGAGCGATCGCTGCGACGCCGAACCGAAGTTCTTCAGGAGCGGCTTCCCGGAGCATGATTTCCGGCTCGGGACCACCGAAGCCATGTCGGTCGGAGAAATAGCGGCTCACGAATGCCCCCTTAAGATTCTCTGGGATGTAGGTTACCGTAGACGGAACCCCAAGCGGTGGATTTAATGCTGACAATGTTTTTTTTGGGGGGGGGAAGCTTGCCAGGGCGGCCAGCGAGACAAAAGCTAATGCCTTCGCAAATCCGAGAATGACCTTCGGCTGGGAGCAAGGTCAATAGAATGTCGCTTTTAAGCGCCGCAGCCCCTAATAGCTGCTCTGGCGTATATCCACCTTGACCTATTCTCCTTGTGGCGAAACATCCTCTGCGATCTCCTGCTGAAGCTTCGGTCCTTTGGCGAGGCGGCGACCGAGCGCCGTCACGAAGGCATCGTAGCGCTCGCCGGCCTTGGCGCGGGCAGCGTGCGCAGCCGGCTCGGGCAGCGCCGGCGTGGTAGTGAGCCAGAAGCGAATGAACACGGCCAGGCTCTCGACAGCGATGCCCAGGTCCCGTTCGAGTCGAGCCATGCGCCGGTCGAGCTGATCAAGGCGCTTTGCCAGCACCGCCTCGCGGCGCTCGGCCGCGTCGGGCGACAGAAACGAGGCAATGGCGGCCTCGGCGATCATGGACTGCGGTAGGTTCCGGCGCGCCGCGTGGTCGGCCAGCATCGCCAGGACGTCCGGGGCGAGATAGACGGAGATCTGCGCCTTCTTCCGGCGCGGGCCGTGATTGTGATCCGACATGGCCGTCAGAGCTCCATGCCGTCGTTCGGATCGAGCGAGACCTGCCGCGCCACGCCCTGCATCATGCGGTTCATCCGGCTGTTGCGGACGGCGTCATCGTCGACATCGTCGACGGGGTCGATCTCGAATTCGTTATCGATCGGCGCCTTCTTCTCGACCGGCTTGACGCGGGCAAGTTCGGGCTGACGGCGGTGCTCGGATTCGGTGGTGTCCTCCTCGCTGGTCTCGGCCGAGGCAGCGGCAAGAACTGCTGGCCGCGGCGGCAAGGGGAGTGCCGTCCAGTCGTCGGGCCGCCCTTGCGTTGCTGCGGTCAAGGCCGGCGGCGGCAGGATGCGTTCCTTGAAGCGGGCGTCCTCGTAGTAGCGCGCCTTCTTGGCGCGGATCGGCGGTGTGCCGGCGACCATGACGATCTCGTCGGCGGGCGGCAGCTGCATGATCTCGCCGGGAGTGAGCAGCGGCCGGGCGGTCTCCGATCGCGACACCATCAGATGACCGAGCCAGGGGCTCAGTCTGTGGCCGGCATAATTCCGCATGGCGCGCATCTCGGTCGCAGTGCCGAGGGCGTCCGATACGCGCTTCGCCGTCCTCTCGTCGTTGGTGGCGAAGCTCACCCGGACGTGGCAGTTGTCGAGGATCGAGTTGTTGGGACCGTAGGCTTTCTCGATCTGGTTCAGCGATTGCGCAATCAGAAAGCTCTTCAGCCCATAACCGGCCATGAAGGCGAGCGCCGACTCGAAGAAGTCGAGGCGGCCAAGCGCGGGGAACTCGTCGAGCATGAGGAGCAACCGATGGCGGTCGGCCTTGGCCTGCAGATCCTCGGTGAGGCGTCGTCCGACCTGGTTGAGGATCAGGCGGATCAGCGGCTTGGTGCGATTGATGTCGGAAGGCGGCACCACGAGGTAGAGCGTCGTCGGTTGCTTGCCGCCGACGATGTCTCCGATCCGCCAGTCGCAGCGCCGCGTCACCTCGGCGACGACGGGATCGCGGTAAAGGCCGAGGAACGACATGGCGGTGGAGAGGACTCCGCTTCGCTCGTTGTCGGATTTGTTGAGCAGTTCCCGGGCGGCGCTGGCGATAACGGGATGCGGCCCGGCGGCGCCGAGATGCGCCGTCTTCATCATCGCTCCCAGCGTCGACTCGATCGGCCGCTTCGGATCGGAGAGGAAGGCGGCGACGCCGGCGAGGGTCTTGTCCTCTTCGGCATAGAGGACGTGCAGGATCGCACCGACCAGGAGCGCGTGGGAGGTCTTCTCCCAATGGTTCCGCTTCTCAAGGCTGCCTTCCGGGTCGACCAGGATGTCGGCGATGTTCTGAATGTCCCGGACTTCCCACTCGCCGCGGCGCACCTCGAGCAGTGGATTGTAGGCCGAGGATTTGGCGTTGGTCGGATCGAACAGCAGCACGCGACCGTGGCGGGAGCGGAAGCCGGCGGTGAGTTGCCAGTTCTCGCCCTTGATATCGTGGACGATCGCCGAGCCCGGCCAGGTCAACAGGGTCGGAATGACGAGACCCACGCCCTTGCCGGAGCGGGTCGGGGCGAAGCACAGCACATGCTCCGGCCCGTCGTGGCGGAGATAGTCCCGATCGTAGCGGCCGAGCACCACACCCTCTGGCCCGAGGAGTCCTGCCGCCTTCACTTCGGCTGTCTCGGCCCAGCGGGCGGAGCCGTAGGTCTCGACGTGTCTGGCCTCGCGCGCCCGCCAGACCGACATCAGAACCGCAACGGCGATCGAGATGAAGCCGCCGGAGGCGGCGATGTAGGCGCCTTCGACGAAGATGGACGGCGCATAGGCGTCATAGAAATACCACCACCAGAAAAAAGCGGGTGGTAGGTAAAATGGCCAGCCGAGGACAACGAACCATGGCGGCCCGAGTTGCGCCTGGAAGGCGAGCCGCCACGCGACATATTCGGTGGCACCCCAGGTCGTCGCCAGCACGATCAGCAAGACAGTGAGGATTTGACCCCAGAGGATTTTGGTGGCCGACATGGTGGCGGTCCTTTCCAGATGAGCGGCTAGAGGCCGAGGCCCCGCTTTCGGCCGAAGCTCCAGTCGACGCCGCCGTCGGCGCGAGCGATGCCGGAGACGTGCCTGCCGAGCTGCTTTTCGAGGGAGGGGGTCCAGGGGACGAGCTGGAAGCCGAGGCCGTCGTCGATCATGGCGAAGCGGCCGGAGGCGAGCGCAAAGCGCTGACGATAGATGCCGGCGACATGCTCGCCGCTGCCTGCACGGTTGACGGGCTGGCCTGTCTCGGCGGCGAGCGTCTCACCCAGTTCGTCCAGCTCCCGGCGGCGCAGCGTGTCGATCAGGTTGCGGGTGAAGGTGATGCGCTGGCCCTGCCGCTCGGCGAGGCGCTGTTCAATGAGGTGCCCGGCACGGCGATCCAGTGCCTGCCGTACCTCGGCACCGAAGCCGCTGTCGGAGAGCGCGGCAGGCTCGCGGGCGATGTTCTGCCGGTCGAGCCAGGTGGCGCCCGAGGCGGTGATCTGCCGCTCGATATCGAGATCGGAGCGGACGGCGAGCGCCACCCGGCGCTGCCCACGCGCGTCGTCGAACCGACGCAACTCGACAATCGATCCGGGCGCGCTGTCGCCGGCCGCATCGAGGTCCGGCAGCCTGACGTGGTGGGTGCGGCCGTCGACGCCGTCGACCACGGCATAGGCGGTGCCGTTGAGCTCGTCATCGAGGCCGCGTCCGACCAGCCGGCCGACGATCGGAACCTCGAGGCTTTCGCCCGCCAGCACATAGCTGGCCGACCCGCGTTCGATGCCACGCTCGGTGAGCGCCCGGTGCATCCGCTTGATGATGTCGCCCCGCTCGCCGAGCTCGCGCAGCACCGTCTCGGCTTCCGGCTTGACGACCCATTGCGCGTTGCCAACCTGGCTCGCCACGCCAAGCGCTTCGAGCTTGCGCAAGCGCCCGACCTTCAGGGCGTGGAATTCGTCGGGCCGCGCGCCGGCGGGCGGCGCGAGGTCGATGATGCCGGTCTCCTTTCCATCCCGGACAAGCTGGCGATCGAGCTGGGTCCAGCGCTCGGCCGCGATCTGGCGCTCGAGCGCGCGGCGGATGTCGAGGTCGGTGCGCGGTCCCAACTCCTGGGTGATGAGATCGCGCGCCCGGTCGCGCATCCCCTCCTTGATGTAGTCGCGCGCGATGACGAGGTCCTGGCCGTCGTCGCGCACACCGCGCACGATCAGGTGGACGTGCGGATGCTCGGTGTTCCAGTGATCGACCGCCACCCAATCGAGGCGGGTGCCGAGATCCTTCTCCATCTGGCCGGCGAGATCGCGGGTGAACGATCTGAGGTCGGCCATCTCCAGCGCGTCGTCGGGTGAGACGATGAATCGGAAATGATGCCGGTCGTCTTGGCACCGTTCGGCGAAGGCGTCGGCATCGGCGGTCTCGGTGCCCGGCCCGAACAGGCGGGTCTTTTCTCCGTCGCGGGTCACACCTTCGCGGCGCAGATAGGTGAGATGGGTGCCGAGCGGCGCGGAGCGCACCGTATGGCGAACGACACGCGCCTTGATGACGGCGCCGCGGGAGCGCGCGGTGATCAGGCGGTTTGCCTGGATGCTGGCGCGCTGACCGTGACCGAAGCGCGAGCGGTTGCCGGGCACGATCCGCCCGGAGCGCGACGCGCCGCCGCCCGCCTTCTTCGCGGCCGCCAGCGCCTGCGCGATGAACGGCTTGGCGCGCTGTGCGCCGGAGGAGCGGATGCGGCCGGGACGGACGCGGAACTCGCGCTCATCGGCCATGATGCGGCTCCGCAAGGTGCAGAATGTCTCGTGGATATAGAAACTTGAGTAGGCAGGGCACATTGCCGCCGAAGGTGGCAATGTGCGAAACGCGTGAGAAAATCCAACGAAAACAACCGACCGACCGGCGCGCAATGTGCGCGGTTTTATCCTGCCCTCGTGCGGTTGCGTTGCCTGCCCCCTGTCTCTGCGCCCTCCATGCCACGCCCGAGCCCGACAGGATGCGAATGGGCGGCAATGTGGTCATGGAACGGTCCTTCTCATTGAGCGCGCCACGAACAGGCCGCCGGACTGCGGCACGATGGCGGACGCATCGCTTATTGCGGTTGCGGTAGGCGTGTCGTTCGACGAACGTCCGGCCGGCACGGGATCGGCAGCAGGCGTGCGGGCTGGCCGCATGATGAACAGCGGCGCGCGGGTCCAAGCGAGTGGATCGGCCGCTGTGACAACGATCGGCCCCGCCATGTCACCACCGTCGATCGCCGGCATCACGGTGGCGACGTAAGCGCGGGTTTCGGGCGGAAGAGGACGCCCCTTCAGCGACGTCTCATAGCCGCCAGGGCCTGCGTTGTAGGCCGCGATCCAGCCCGGCGATCCGTAGCGATCGAACAGCTCCCGGATATAGGCGGCGCCGGCGATGATGTTGTCGCGCGGATCGTGGGCGTCGTCGCCGAGACGATGGCGGATGCGCAGCTCAGCCCACGTCTCGGGCATGATCTGCATGAGCCCGATCGCACCCTTGGGAGAAATCGCGCGCGGATCGCCGTTGCTTTCCGCGCGTATCACCGCCCTGATCCAGGCGGCGGGAAGCTCGAAGCGCTGCGCCGCCTCGGCAATATGGTCGGCAAAGGGATCGCGGGCCGACGGCCGAGCGATCGGCATCGCCTGCACGAAAGCCGTCGTCGGTGGAACACTCGCGAGGGCCAGGCCGGAAAGGAGAAGGAGGGCGGCGCAGCGCATGGCGTCAATCCTTCCCGTCGCGCCTCTGTGGGCGGCTCCAGTGCAGCGACCAGGCATTGCCGGCGGCGGTGTCGCGGAACAGATTGGCGCGGATCGGCTGCGGGAGCGCGGGGTCGTCGATGACCAGCGCGATGTAGTCGCCGGCACGTTCGCCGGTGCGCTTCCAGCCCGCGCCGATCTCGGGGCCTTCGTCATCGCCGAGATGAAGCCGATAGTCCGGCGCGTTCTCGGTGTCGGACGGCTCGGCCGGAAAGAGGGTCACATCCCGGTCAAGCGAGAAGGTCTGAATGCGCCCGGCGAAACCCTTCGACACGCGCGTGAACTGACCAATCTGCGGCATGGAAATCTCCTCTATGCTGGTGGTGGAAGGAAGTCGGCGAGCCCCGCACGCGCTGGTTCAGGGGGCGTCACAGCGTTGGCGCACGCCAGACGAAGCGGCCGTCGTCGTCTTCGTCGGTGTAGAGCGGCATCGCCCGGCCGATGACGGCGCGAGCCGGAAGCGGGCCGAAGTAGCGGCCGTCGAGGCTGTCGCGGACATCGGGGTTCATCAGGAACAGCTCGCCGTCCGCGAGGCGGCGGCAGCCCTGCCAAACCGGCAGAGCGCGGCCCGTCCCGTCGCGGTCGAGCGCGTCGCCGAGGGGCAGACCGTCGACCGTGATACTGCGGCCGATGCGGCAAACCTGTTGCCCCGGCAGCGCCATAACGCGCTTCAGGAGCGGCACGCCGCGGCCGATATAGCCGCGCTCGACCATGAAGTCGGCGAGCGGCTTCGGCGGCGTCACCGCGACCAGATCGGTGATGTCGAGGTCGCCGATCGGCTCGATCTCGTAGAGGCCGATCGGGGCACTGGCCGAGGTGTTCCACACGAACCTGAGCGACGTGGGAACGAAGGAGGCGACGGCGACGCCCATTACCGAGAAATACGTCACCATGACGTAGCCGAAGCGGGTCATCTTTCGACCTCCCGCCGCTGGAGCCACGCCTGATGGCGCGCCAGTGTGTAGGCACGTGGCGCCTCGCCGGCGCGCATCCGGTTGTGGACGTGGCGCCAGTGATCGGGGGCGACCTCGCATGCGTCGATGCCGGCGGCCTCCACCGCGTCGATATGGCGGAGCACCTGCTCGACCTTCGGCCAGCCTTCGATCTTCAGCAGGATGTCGCCGCCGGGGCGCACGAACGGCAGCGTCTGGTACGCTTCGCCCGGCTCGACGGCGCCCACGATGTCGATGCGCGAGATGATGGTGCCGAAGTCGTTGGCTGCCCAGCGAACGAAAGCGAAGATGCTGCCGGATCGGAAGGAGAGGATGCGCCGTCGGCGGTCGAGCACCTGTTCGCGCGCCTCGCGGCCGAACCTGATCCAGTTCTCGATCCGCTTCTCGAGGTGCGTCAGCTCGACATGGGTGAAGCCATCGGCCGGTTGCGTCGACGGCACCGGGCCGCCACGCACGCGGGGGGCCGCGTTGCCGGTCATGAGGGGTCTCCTTCGGACTTTTGGGGGAATTCCCGTGCGAGCAGCCCGCGCAGCATGTCGGCGACGGTGATCCCGCGCCGGAACGCGGCGATCTTGATCCGGCCACGCAGCTCGGGCGTCACGTCGATGGTCAGCCGCGCGGTGAAGTCGGAAGCGTCGCCGTCGCGGGATGAAGCGTCTGCCGCCTTGATCCATTGCTCGGGATCGGCAGGCCGCGCGGCGAAGCCGCGACGGGGCGGGCGGTCGCTCATGGCGTGGCCTTTCCGTCGAGCGGCAGCGCGGCGGCGGTTCGGCCGCAGCCATTCTCCGCCATCGCGGCGTCGATCTCGGTCGCCAAAGCCTCGATCTCGCGTGCGGCCGGCGTATCGTCGTCGAGCTCGCGGACCAGTCGGCCGGATTGCGCCGCTGTCGCGAAGGCGATGCGCTGGCCGATCGTGCTCGCCAGCACCGGCGGGTCATGGTCAGTCAAAGTCTCGGCCGTCTCGCGGGCGAGAATCGAGCGGGCGCCGCAGCGGTTGAGAACGAAGCGGGCGACCAGCTCCGGCCGATAGATGCGTGCTTCCCGAAGAAGCGCGAGCATGTCGGCCGAGGCCCAGCCGTCGAGCGGCGACGGCTGCACGGGGATCAGCACTAGGTCGGCAGCAAGCAGGGCCGAGCGCATGAGACTGGCGACGCGCGGCGGGCCATCGATCATTATATGATCGGCACCGCGGACGAGTTCGGGTGCCTCGCGATGGAGCGTGTCGCGCGCCAGGCCGACGACGCCGAAAAGCCGCGGAAGGCCCTCTCGAGCACGCTGCTGCGACCAGTCGAGCGCCGAGCCTTGCGGGTCCGCGTCGATCAGCGTGACGCGCTTGCCTCTCGCAGCCCATTCCCCGGCGAGGTTCAGCGCCAGCGTCGTTTTGCCGACGCCACCCTTCTGATTAAGGATTGCCACGATCATCGCGTCTCCCCCGAATCGTCGAGAGGACGCCGCGATGCGTCGACAGCATCTGAGGCAGTAAAGCCGCCTTTACGGAAAGACGTATTGCTTCTGTTGGCGGCCGAAGCTGGCCCTTCAGCCCGGCTTCGAGCGGTGTTGGCGATGTTGTCCACATCGCGCGCGCGCTCTTCAAAGTTAGATTCTTGGTTAGACTCTAAGTTAAGGGCGCGATTTTCGTTTTTTCCATCGTGAGTTAGGGCCGGTTTGGGTTCCCGATAGCACGATAGTCGGGTTCCTGATGGCACGATATTGCCGGTTCCCGATAGCACGAGGCCATCCACAGCTTGCCCACCGGGCTCGGACGGCTCGAAGGCGAGCAGCATCCGCCCCCCGATTTCGACCTCGATGAACAGCGTGTAGCCGGGCAGCGGCTGGCGGCGGATGATGTCACGCAGCTCGAAGGCGAAGCGCTTGAACGGCGACAGGCTGCCGGATTTCTGATGGAGATGGCGGAAGTCGAAGCGCCAGCCGTCGTGCTGGCGGCCGCCGTGCTTGCGCACCAGCCGGTAGAGCCAGCGATCGAGCCCGCCGGTGAGGTCGAAATAGGCCCGGTCGATGGTCAGCACGAGCGCATCGTCGAGGACGGCGCGGTAGAACCAGTCGGGCACGATCAGCTCGATTCCGGCGGGTTTGCCGAGACGATCGGTGCGCTCCTGCCACTCGTTGATCCACGAAAAGCGATGGCGGCGGCCTTCCGCAGGCTGGCGGATGGTGGTCGAGACCGTGGTGGACTGGAGCCGGTCGAGCGCAGCCTTGAGGCGCTGATAGTCGCGCAAGGAGGTGCCGCGGCCGACGAAGGTGAGGATTTCGTATGGCGTGGCGGCCATCAGCCGCGAGGTGTTGAGGCCGGCGTCGCGCGCCTCGACGATCTGGCTCGCCGCCCAGATCAGGATGTCGGCGTCCCAGATCGTTGCCATGCCGTGGTCGGGCACGGCCTCGACCCGGATCGCGACATTGCCCGCCGCGAAATCGATTGATGCGGTGCGGTGGGTCTTGGAGAGGGAGAAGAACGGATAGGCCATGAGATCCTGCGCGTCTCGTGGCGCGAAGTCGCCGGGGAGCGCCCGGAACAGCTCGAGTTGCCCGCGCTCCGAGGATGAGCGATGCCGCGCCGTCATTCGGGAAGCCGCCAGCGATCAGCGGACGTAGCGGCCGGGTTGCGGACGGGCGGGCAGCGAGTGGCGTTTCGCCGGCAGCACCTGCCCACGCGGATCGGAGGTGGAGGTGACTGCGCCGCGCGCCGCCCAGGCTTCGAGATCGTCGACCGCATAGACGACGCGGCCGCCGAGCTTGCGATAGGCCGGGCCGGTCCCATAGGTGCGGTGCTTCTCAAGCGTGCGGGCCGAGAGGCTGAGGAATTCAGCAGCTTCCTTGGTGCGCAGGAAGCGCGGCGGCAGAACGGCAAGATCGGGTCGCATGGATCGGGCCTCCGTGGAGTTTCCGGTGGCCGCTGCAGGTCAGCGGCGGACGCTGGCCACGATGGCGGAGCGAGGCCGACGAGTTGTCGTGCGAAATTGGGGGGACCCAAAATCCCACACCGGCCGACGCCGGGGTTCAGCGGCGATGGCGATGACGGAGGAGCTTGCGATAGCCGCCGGCGATCATGGTGCGGGCATCTCGGAGCAGAGACATGACGGCGTGGCGGGCCGAGGACGTCTGCCACTCGTCGCGGCTGATGCTGCCGATGCGGAAGATGACCTGCGCGATCTCCTGCTGGGTGGCGCCGTCGCGCGCGCCATCGAAGGCTTGCAGCATTCGACGTGCTCGCGTCCGTTGCTGGCGGGTCAGGCGCGTGTCCGGGGGAACGACGCGACCATGCAACGCGGCGAGAAGGCGGCCGATCGCTTCCAGACGGTCGAAGCCTGTGATGCCGAGCGGCACTATGGCGACCAAAGGAGCGTCGCCCGCCGCCGCGTCAACCCGCAAAATCTGGATAGATTGGGAATTGCCGAGGTCGTAAAGGCTGTGGGTGCCTTCCTCGTCGATGTTCGACGCGATGACCGAAAGAATCGCACGATCTTCAGCATCCGCTATGAGGATGGCCGGTGCAGACGCAAGGACGATAACGCTCGTGTCTTCCTGCGGCAGCCAGAAGACGGGAGCTGCTGGTGGGGCGAGGAGAGGGTCCACGGGGAAATCGCACCCCCCACCGCTGCCGAATCTTGTCGGTCAGCGATTGCGGGTCGGTGTCGGTCCGCGTCAACGCTTCGAAGTCCCTATCATAGACGTCGTTGCGGCGGAGCCATTCCCAGGCGAGCTCGGATGCGGTCAAGTCCTCGACATGATCATAGCTTGCCGAGGAGCACCAGTGGGATGCGTCGGGCGTCAAGCTGTCCTCCGTCTTCTTGGTCAAAAGACCCACGAAGGAACTAGAATTCACGGCCAGGTTGTTCTTTGGAAGCCCGGCCAGCGGCAACGGGTGGCGCCGCAACGGCAACGCGGCAATCAGTGTTGCTGGCTCTCACGGACCAGTTCGCGATAGCCGTGCTCGGTCATCCAGCGCGCACGGGCCAGATGGGTCTCGTGGATATGCCAGCATCGCGCGGGATCGCACGCAGGATCGAGGCCGAACAAGATCTGGACGGCCTTGCGCCAGTCCGCTCCGGCACGCGCGGAATCGAGCAGGCGCAGGTAGAGAACCATATGCTCGCGGTCATAGGGCGTGAGCGTCTGGCTCGACGGCGGCTCATCCAGAAATTGCAGGGGCGTTCGTCCCATCTCAGCACCGCACCCTTCTTCTTAACTATTTTGTCATCGTCAAAGTACAGTAGCATGAAGAGAACGAAAATAGTCGGGTGAGATACGCACGCCAGATCGGTGCTATCGCCTCCCATGATCGGTCCGGTCATGAAGCAGCAACACGCCTTCGCCCTTGTCCATGGACAAGAGAACGATGCCCGCGGCCTCGAGCGCTCGGCGTACCTGATCGCGCGTCGACTCGTACACCTCGAGACCATTTTCTGATTCGAGGCGCTTAAGTGCGGTCAATGAGATTTGGGCCGCGTCAGCAAGCGTCTCCTGTGTCCAACCCAGCAAGGCGCGCGCGGCCCGTGACTGTCGGGCGGTGATCATCCATGATCACTTCCCACACGGACCTGCACGCACGCCAAAACTACGACTAAAATAGTCGTTCTTAACCGCGCGTGCCAGCGCAAACTGGCCGTATAGCGGGTCGGTAGCGCCGAGAAGGGGCGCGATTCGCGCTCTCTATGGTGGAGGTTCAAGGTGGGCGGGTTTCCCCTTCTCCTTTAGGGAGAGGCATGGGAGGAGCGGTTTGCTCTCCTTTCATGAGGATTTCAGGCCGGTCGATCCGGCCGGGAATCCTAGTTCAAGGCCGCGATCCGCCGCGAACATGAGGAAACCCGGCGGCTTGCGCCGCCGGGCCTTTGGCATCTTGCTCAGAACGGGATGTCGTCGTCGAGATCGCGCTGGTCGCCACCGCTTTCGGTCTGCTTCGCCCGGCTCAGGAAGTCCACCGTCTCGGCGATGATCTCGCATCCATAGCGGTCGTTGCCCTGCTGGTCGGTCCATTTCGTGTAGTGGATGCGGCCGCGGACCAGAACCTTCATCCCCTTCTCGCAATACTGCTGGATCGTCTTGCCGAGGCCGTTGAAGGCGGTGATGCGGTGCCATTCGGTGTCCTGGACCCGGTAGCCGCGCTCGTCTCGGACGACCCTGCCTTCCGAATAGCGGGGCCGCGAGGTGGCCAGGGTGAAGTGGGTGATGGCGGTGCCGCCCTGGGTGTTGTGGGTTTCGGGGGCCTGGCCGATGTTGCCGGCGAGAATGACGATGTTCTGCATTGTAAGTCTCCGTTGCTCCTCGGAGGGACCAATCCCTCCGACGAGACCCGGCCAAAGCCGTCGGGAGACGCCTGCACTGACGCCTCGGCGTCAGCTCGACCCCCAAGGTCGGAGTGGTGCGGGCAGGTGCTTTGCGCCAACTCGGTCCGAAACCGCGGGGGTTGCGGTCGGAAACCGAACGGACTTAGGGGATCAGTCAGTCGGAGGGATTGGTGCCTTGGAGAGCCCCAAAGGGGACGCACAGCAGAACCCTCGTCCTTGCCGGCGACAGCGCCGACAGGTCCTATCCCGAAACTCGCCATGCCGGGCGTGCCCGCAAGAACCCCTTCACCGGCCGCCTTGTGCCGCCCGCCGGAAGGCAGGTCGGGACGAGCCTGAACGGCTGCCGGGCTCCAGCGACATGGCACCGCTGCCGCCTCGATGGCTGAAGGTGTGATCCGGCGGATTGCGGGTTTGGGAAGATGAAGGTGCTCGCGGCTATAGGCGATGACGCACAGCGCGATCGTCAGGGAGATGGCAAGCAGGATCAGCGTCATGGTAGCCTCCGCATGAACGGTTGAGGATCACGACAGGCTGCCGGGAGATACGCTCCGCCTGCGACTATGCCAATTCGCCGTTGCTGCATATTGACTCACTTCGTCGCTATATGGCAGTTTTCAAAAAACACTCCACGAATTAGTGGATTCCACACAAATTATATAAAGTATAAAATATAACAAATCATTCCGGCATTCACCGAACAGTTAATAGTATACACAGGCATCATATAATAAAACCACACATCCGTAGCGCTAAATTGATCCGTTGCAACATCAGCTTGCGCGTAAGCCCACTCGCCTTGCCGAATAAGGCTTGCAGGTGAAGATCTCCCATGGCCACCCCAAAGAGAGCTCCAGTAAGCTGCCTAATGTCGACAAGTCCGGAATCAAGCTGTTCGTGCCCAAGGCGCATTACAGCAGAAGCTAAGTAAGCCTGCCCCTTCGCCATCACACGCTCGTAGAATTCATCTACAAGCTGAGGTGCCTGCTCGGCCTCTGAAATCAGGATCCGTGTCAGGCGAACTTGACGAGGCGACAACACAAACTCAATAACCGCAATTAGCCGATGGCGCAGCTCAGTCAGCGGATCGGCGGCCGGTGTGGCGTCTATATCCGCCCAGGGAAAATCATGGGCAGCGACTATAACGGCCGCCAATACATGCCGTTTATCCGGATATAGCTCATACAGCGACTTCTTCGACATTCCGGCGGTGCGCGCAATTTCCTCCATTGTGGCTGCGCCGTAGCTCTTTGCTACAAATACCTGTTCGGCCGCCTGAATAATACGCCCAATGCGCTCTTGCTGAGAGACGGCAGGGCGTCCCGGCCTTCCCTTGCCGGGGTTGTGATCGACAGGACTCGATGTGTGGCTTGACATTTTAGAACGGCATCGTTTATTTATCCTAATTACAGAACGGTATCGTTTTTAAATCCTTGGCGCAAGTCGGTTGAGCTATGTCTCGCGGCAGTGGAGCGACTTATTGTCATAACGGCTCTCCTCGACGCTTTCGTCATCGATTCAGTGCCTATCCCAGCGGTTCAACAGCGTGACCGGATTGCTATAAATTGCAGACCGGCGAGGTGGGTGTGATGATTATGATTGACGACATTAAACGATATAGTGGGCTCGCCATTCTGTTTCACTGGATCACAGCCGCCTTATTCCTCGTTTCGTATATATCGGTCTATTATCGCATTTGGTTTACTACGCTAGGTGAACCCGACAATCTCGCCGCGATCCGCGCGCACACCTTCGCCGGGGTGCTGATCGGAGTCATCGCCGTGCTCCGGCTGATCTGGCGCAAAGTCTCGCCGCCACCGGAACTCCCGCAAGGCGCATGGATAGAGCATGCCGCGGCTAAGGCGGTGCACTATGTGCTCTATATCTTCATGGTCTTCATGCCGGTTACCGGCTATCTTGGCTTACGTGCACCGCTCGGTTGGCTGCCAACGCCGAAATTCGAGGATACTCTGCTCTACCGTTGGTTCGTTACTGAATGGCTTGGGCTTACCTGGGAGGAATGGGAAGCACCGGTCGACTGGATGCACCACACAGCTGGGGCTTTCGTAGTCTGGGTTCTGATCTCAATTCATGCAGCGGCGGCACTTTATCATCATTACATTAGGAAAGACGAAGTCCTGTCGAGAATGATCCCTCGCATGCCCAACTAGTGAAATCGATCAATCTCGCAATCAAAGGGCGCATTGGCGATTAAGGCCGGTGCGCGGCGGAATCATTGTTCTTCAAGTAGTACGGCAAATTTATCTCCAAAAGAGCATTGACGGCGCTTTACGCGCCGCCATCGAACTTCATGACGGGAATGCCGAGCTTCTTCGCCTTGTCCGCAAGGTTCTCCTGAATGCCTGTGCCGGGGAAGACAAGGACGCCGACCGGCAGGACGTCCAGCATGGCGTCGTTGCGCTTGAACGGCGCGGCCTTGCCGTGCTTCGTCCAGTCGGGCTTGAAGGCGACCTGCGGCACCTTGCGGGCATCCGCCCAGCGGGAGGCGATCAGTTCGGCGCCCTTCGGCGTGCCGCCGTGCAGCAGCACCATGTCGGGGTGCTTGGCATGGACCTGATCGAGCTTCGCCCAGATCAGGCGATGGTCGTTGAAGTCGGCACCGCCGGTCACGGCCACCTTGGGGCCGGCGGGCAGCAGCACCGCGGTCTCGGCCCGGCGCTTCGCGGCAAGGAAGTCGCGGCTGTCGATCAGCGCCGAGGTGAGATGGCGATGGTTGACCATCGAGCCGGTGCGCGGCCGCCAGGGCGTGCCGGTGTGGTGCTCGAAGGCTTCCGCCGAGAGGTCTCGGAAGAGTTCCATGCTGTTGCGCCGCTCGATCAGGGTCTGCCCCTCCGCCGTGAGGCGCTCGAGTTCGACCGACTTCACCTCGCAGCCGTCCTGTTCGCGCTGGAGGCGGCGCTGCGCCTGTTCGTTGTCGTCGAGCTCGCGTTCCACCCGGTCGGCGGCGCGGTGGAAGAGGTTGACGGCGCCCCAGAGCAGATCGTCGAGGTCGGGTTCGAGGCGGGTTTCGCCAAGTGTGGCGACGAGGGCGTCGAAGATGTCTGCGACCGCGGCGGCGATCTTCTCGCTTTCCGGCAGCGGCCTCGGATCAGGTTCGTCCTGGAACGGACGCCAGCCATAGAGCTGGAGCTCAGTGAGGAGATGGCCGGTAGGGGATGAGGTGTGGACGGGCTCGAAACCTACGTCATCGTCTTCGTTCATCATCGGGAGCGTCCTTCGTCTGGAGACCGCGACCATCGCGGCCTTCGCAGGCGTCGAAGCTCACAGGCGGGACGGCCTGGCAGCCCTCGCGCTTCCGCGAGGGCCTTGATGGCCAAGCCCGGCTATTTTGTTTCGCGATGCAAAGGCGGGGCGAGACGGGGTCCCCACGCGACCTGTCGCGTGGGGTGGATTCCCCGCCGGCGGAAAATAGCCGGAGCGCCGCGCCATTGCCCGGCCGGCCCGTTTGTGAGCCGATCGCCCTCTCAGAAGGCCATGGGCGCCGCTCTCTCTGACAAGGAAGGATGCTCACGGTGATGAGCGGAGGCGGCAGGTGGAGACGCCCTGGGGCCGCGCCTCGTCCCCCGCCGCTCTCCTCACGCCTCCATGAATCGGCTGACGTCTTCGGGACGAAGCTGATCCTTCAGGGCCGCCCGGAGGGCGTCGACGCCGCGCCAGCGCAGATCTTCGTTGAAGTCGTCGCCGACCGGCGACACCGGGATCGCCTCGATGCCGACGCTCGCTGCTCTGGCGATCAGGCTGTCCCTCGCACCGTCACCGGCCGGGTCGCGATCTCTGAGGACATAGAGCCTGCGCAGCGTCGCCGGGAACAGGATGGCGGCGAGGTGGGCGGCCGAAAGTGCTGCCAGCATCGGCATGTGGGGCAAGACCTGGCGGGGCGACAGCACGGTCTCGATGCCTTCGCCGGCCGCCAGCACCTCACCGGCCACGCCGAAGCGGACGCTGTGCCCGAGAAGGTCACCCATCGCCCGCCTCGGCGTCTCGACAGGCGCCTTGCCCGAACCGTCGAGGGCGAGCCAGGTGCGGTGTGCGCCGGTCTGCCGTCCGGCAAGATCGGTGACGGAAGCGACCATCGCCGGCCAGATCTCGGTGGGCGAATGCTCATCGGGCCTGTAATAGCTGCGCGGATGGAAGCGCAGCGCGGCGGTGCCGGAGAGCGACGTGATCGCCCGCCCGTTGAGGTAGATCTGCGCAAGCGTGCCGCCGATCGGCTGTGACATGGCGAACAGTCGCCGCGACGCTTCGGGCGAGCCAATGGCGATGCTCGATGTCCTGCCGGTTGGCGTTCTCGTCTTTTCCGGCTCGGGGTGCGGCAGGGAGAGGAACCGCCGCGCTTCCTCGGTCACGTCCTTGAAATCGACAAGGCCGAGCGTCTCGCGGATGACGTCGAGAAGGTCGCCGTGCTCCCCGGTCGCAGCATCGGTCCATTTTCCCGCCGGGCCTCTGGCGGTGTCGCGAAGACGGACATAGAGCGACCGGCCGGGGGTGTTCTGGACATCCCCGACCAGCCAGTAGTTTCCCGAGCGACGGCCGGAGGACAGATATGCGCGGCACACCGCCTCGGCCTGTCGGCCGAGACGATGCGCCAGATCGGAAGCGTCGTGACGGAACATCACGCCGCCTCCCGCTCGCCGATGCGCTCGACCGGCCAGCGATCGAGCACGCGGGCGAGCACGGCCGGGCCGGAAGCGTCGGCCGGCACGAACATGCGCAGCTTCCAGGAGATGATCTCATGGAACAGGCCGTAGGCGGTCAGTCGCTCGCGCATCGTGTCCGTGAAGCCGGATAGCTCGATGCGGTTGGCGGCCATGACGCGCACCCGGCGAAGCTGGAGGCCCTCGGCGAGATCCAGGATCGTGTGGCCGTCCATCAGCGCCGCGAAGGCGTCGTCCGGCGAGAGCGACGGTGCGCCGGTCGTGGTCGCATGGGCGGCCCAGGCGGGCGAGACACGGCGGCCGATGATCCGCTCGCCCGCGTCGGTCTGAAGCCGATAGACGCGGGTGGATTCGTTCGGCAACCGCTTCCAGATCGGCAGCAGCAGCCCCGTGACCATGTGCAGGGTCGAGTCGGAAAACTCCGGCACCTCCGCGATCTCGGCGTTCCAGGCCGTCGCGAAGGCGTCCCGCCCGGTCTCGGCCCAATGGGTCTCGCCCATCATCTTGACCGGGACGTTGTGCGCCTCCGTCGGCCGGATCAGCCGGACGCGACGCTCGATCTCGCCGTCGTCGAGCATGACGCTGGTGGTCGGAATCTGCACGGCGGCGCGGCCCGACCGCTCGTTGACGAGGAGCTTCGCGCGCGGATCGTCGAGATGGCCGAGCGCCTCGGCGAGCGTGACCGGATGGTTGCGCCGGCGTTCGGTGATCGTCAGCAGACGGGTCTCGGCACCGGTGCGCGGATGGGTGTAGATCGTCTGGCGGTCGGTGACGACGAAGCTCTCGGCACGCAGTGTTTCCAGCCCGGCGTCATAGGTGCCGGAAGCGATGGCGCCCTCGATCTTCGCGGCGAGCAACTGCTCGAATGCGCCGAACAACACGCCCTGGAGCGCGATGGTCAATGCCAACAATCTGTTCAGGAAGGTGGTGATGCCCGGCAGTTCGTCCTTGATGCCGTTTGCGTCCATCAGCGTGAGGCCGGTGGCCGCCTCGAAGCGTTCAAGCGAGCAACCTTCGATCTTACCGCGCATCAGCAGCAGGTAGAGCTGGCGCAGCGCGTCACGCGCATAATGGCTCTCCAGGTTGTCCTCGGGCCTGAAGAGGCCCTGGCCGCCCGTCTGGCGCTGGCCACGCGTGATCGCGCCCAACGTGTCGAGGCGGCGGGCGATCGTGCTGAGGAAGCGCTTCTCGGCTTTCACGTTGGTCGAGATCGGCCGGAACAGCGGCGGCTGCTTCTGGTTGGTCCGGTGTGTGCGGCCAAGCCCCTGGATGGCGGTGTCGGCCTTCCAGCCGGCTTCCAGCAGGTAGTGGACACGCAGCCGGGTGTTCCTCGCCGACAGCTCGGCGTGATAGCTGCGGCCGGTGCCGCCGGCATCGCTGAACACCAGGGCGCGCTTCTGGTCGTCCATGAACGCCTGAGTCTCGGCCAGGTTGGCCGAACCAGCGCGGGTCTCGACGACAAGGCGGTCAACGGTGACGCCATTGCCCGGCTTGCGGATGATGCGACGCGACCGACCCGTCACCTCGGCCACCGTGTCGGTGCCGAAATGCTGGATGAGCTGGTCGAGCGCGCCTGGGACCGGCGGCAGGCTCGCCAGATGGGCGATCAGTTCGTCCCGCCGGGCGACCGCCTCGCGGCTCTCGACCGGCTGGCCGTCCCGATAGACGGGGCGCGACGACAGATTGCCCTCAGAGTCGGTGAACGGCTCGTAGAGCTGGGTCGGGAAGGAATGGGCGAGATAGTCCAGCACATATTCGCGCGGCGTGATGTCGACGCGGACGTCGTTCCATTCCTCGGTGGGCAGCTCCGCCAGCCGGCGCTCCATCAGCGCCTCGCCGGTGGAGACGATCTGGATGACGGCCGAACGGCCTTCTTCCAGATCCTTGGTGATCGACCGGATCAGGGTCGGGGTCTTCATGCTGGTCAGCAGATGGCCGAAGAAGCGCTGCTTGGCGCTCTCGAAGGCCGAGCGGGCGGCGGACTTGGCTTGCCGGTTCAGCGTGCCGGACGATCCGGTGATGTTGGCGGCCGCCATCGCCGCATCCAGATGGTTATGGATGATAGCGAAGGCTCCGGCATAGCTGTCGTAGATGCGGGTCTGCCCCGGCGTCAGCTCGTGCTCCACCAGCTCGTATTCGACCACGGCGAAGGAGAGCGAGCGGGCGGTGTAGAGCCCGAGGGCGCGCAGGTCGCGGGCGAGAACCTCCATCGCCGCAACGCCGCCGCCCTCGATGGCCTCGACGAACTCGGCTCGCGTGGCGAAGGGGAAATCCTCGCCGCCCCACAGGCCCAGGCGTTGCGCGTAGGCAAGATTGTGGACCGTCGTGGCGCCGGTGGCAGAGACATAGACGATGCGGGCGTTCGGCAGGGCGTGCTGGAGGCGAAGCCCGGCGCGGCCCTGCTGCGAGGCGGCGACGTCGCCGCGCTCGCCCTTGCTGCCAGCCGCGTTCTGCATCGAATGCGCCTCGTCGAAGATCACCACTCCATCGAAATCGGAGCCCAACCATTCGACGATCTGCTTGACCCTGGAAACCCTTGTCCCCCGGTCGTCGCCCCGTAGCGTGGCGTAGGTCGTAAATAGGATGCCTTCCGACAGCGTGACGGACTTGCCTTGCGGGAATCGGCTGAGCGGCGTGACCAGAAGCCGTTCCATGCCGAGGGCCGACCAGTCGCGTTGCGCGTCCTCCAGCAGCTTGTCGGATTTGGAGATCCACACCGCCTTGCGGCGGCCCTGCATCCAGTTGTCGAGGATGATGGCGGCGGACTCCCGGCCCTTGCCGACGCCAGTGCCGTCGCCGATGAAGAAGCCCTGCCGGAAACGGACGGCCCCCTTGGCGTCCTCGGGCGCGGCGCTGACGACGTCGAGCGTATCGTCCACCGTCCAGGCGCCGACGAGATGGTCCGAATGGGCTTGCCCGGCATAGATGACGGTTTCGAGCTGAGCGTCGGACAGCAGGCCGAGAATGGTCTTCGGCAGATGCGGCCGATAGCTGGGCTTTGGCGGGGCGACGCTCGCCATGGCCGCCGACTGCACGAGCTGGGTCGGGTGGGCCTGAGAGCCGGGAATACGGATGACCTGAAGTCCGTATTCCTCATAGATGGCGTCAGTGATGTGGCCGCCTTCGGCCGCCTGCCAATCGACAGTCTCGTAGTTGAGCGGCACGACCTCCGGCTCGGCCGGCGACACCGGGCGCGCGGCTTTCGCGCTGCGATTGACATAGCCGCGCACGGTGCGAGGTGCAGCGACTGCAGATGCGGCGATCGGGATACCGGGCAACTCGACCGGCAGCCGAGCCGGAACCCGCACGTCGATCCACGCCATCAGCGTCGCGGTGTCCGGCGCGACGCCGGGCGTGGCCGGAAAGACGGTCGGATCATCGGCGGGCAGCTTGTCGATGACGGTCAGCCGCGTTGGAAAGGTCGTGCCGTGCTTGGTATAGACGGAGCCGTCGATCGCGGCGGAGAAGACGACGCGGCCGCGCTCCTGCAAACGGGCGAAGGCCGGAGTCCAGGCCGGATTGTCGGGTGCGAAGCTGGCGCCGGTGATCGTGACCAGCCGCCCGCCGGGAGCGAGGCGCGCCAGCGCCGAGGCGACATGGCGGAAGGCGGCGTCGGCCACGCGGCCCTCGACATGGGCCATGACCGAGAAAGGTGGATTCATCAGCACGACGCTGGGGACCAGGCCGGGATCGAGATGGTCGTCGATCTGGGCCGCGTCGAAGCGGGTGACGGGCAGAGCCGGAAACAAGGAGGACAGGAGACCGGCGCGCATTTCGGCCAGCTCGTTGAGCACGAGCGCGCCGCCGGCGATCTCGGCCAGGATGGCGAGCAGTCCGGTTCCGGCCGAGGGTTCGAGCACACGGTCGGCCGAGGTGATGGCGGCGGCCGTCGCCGCGACCAGGCCGAGCGGGATAGGAGTCGAGAACTGCTGATAGGTCTGCGCTTCCTCGGAGCGGCGTGTATGCGTCGGCAGGAGGCCGGCGATCTTCGCCAGCAGCGGCAGGCTCTCGGCCGCCGAACCGGCTTTGCGGAAAAGCGCCTTTCCGTACTTGCGCAGGAACAGGACGGTCGCGGCCTCGCAGGCGTCGTAGGCTGTTTTCCAGTCCCAGGCGCCGGTGGCATCGGAAGCACCGAAGGCGATTTCCATCGCGCCGCGCAGCGTGGCGGCGTCGATACGCTGTCCGCGCTCGAGATGAGGCAGCAGCAGGCCCGCCGCCGCGAAGACGAAAGCTGCGGTGTCGGTGTCGGAGGCAAGCGGAAGCGGCGCGGAAGCCGGAGCCGCCGCGGATGCGGAAATCATGTTCATGGGAAGGGCCTCGGGAGAGCACGACGGGATCGAGCCGCGCAGCGCTCTCTCTCGACCGCACAGGCTCAAACCCGTCCCGGCCCCCTCTGCCTCTCAGAAGGCGAGCCGTGGCTGACATGACAAAAGCGCCCTGCCGTAAGGCAGAGCGCTTGTCGGGATCAGCCGAAGCGGCGTCCGGCTTCGGTGAAGGTGTATTCGTTGGCGGTGATCGCCTCGTCGACAGCCTCGTCCGAGGTCAGGTAGTCGTATTCACGCTCGAGCTGCCGGTAGAGCCAGCGGGCGAGGTCGCGCAACGCCTCAATCATCACTTCCTCCGCGCCGGCGGTCATGTCCTGACGGGTGGGACTGTCGCGCTCGACCGAAATCGCCATGCAGTATTCGTGATAATAGTGTCCACGATGGCTGGCCTCGGCGTGAAGCTGGTAGAAGTTGCGGCGCTGGACGGACTGAAGAGCATCGGTGATCCGGTGAAGCTCGGTATCCTGCGGCGCGTAGTTCCTGATCCGGCGCGGGGCCTCTTTTCGGAAGGAATAGAAGGTCTCGAAGCAGGCGCCGTCGCCCTGGCTCCAGAAGCCTCGGAACCAGAGGCAAGGCTCCTGCCGGGTGCCGCCGCCATAGAGGCGCACGGTGCGGGTCTTGAGGTGAAGGCCGAGGATTTCGGCGACGCGCCGGAAGTCCTCATAGACTGAATCATACCAGTCGTAGCCGAAGCTGCCTTCGCGATACCAATCGCGGGCCTTCTCCTTGGCAGCGTCGGACAGTTCATCGAACTGATAGACCGTGGTTTCGATGACCTTACTCATCGGGATCGCCTCCATCGAGAAGCTGGGCGAGCCAGCCATCGGTATAGGTCCAGGCGACCGTCTCGCCGGTGGCGAGGTCGAGGACGTGCGCGCCACCGCCAAAGCCGTCGGGACGCGGCCGCGAGCAGGTGTTGGCATATTGGAAGCCCCAGCGGCCCGTCAGGCCGAACTCGGCGGCGCAGATCTTCACGAACTGGATCAGGCGCTCGGGATCGCCGGTGACGTCATCGTGCATCCAGAGCTGGGTGCCACCGTGTTCAGGCTGGATCGAGAGAAGGAAGCCTTCGGACGGCGGCTCCTCGGAGGCGCCTTCCTCCGAGAGCTTGTTGTAGAGGTCGAGCGCGCGAGCGGCATTCTCGGGCGTGCCGACATCGAGCAGGCACGAGAAATGAGTAAAGTAGTCAGCCATGTCAGGCCCCTGAAACGAAAAAAGCCCGGCGCGGAGGCCGGGCTGCTGATGGAAGGGAAAGGCGTGGGACGATCTGAACCGCCCCACGCCGTCGTGTTATTCCGCCGCGGCGGTGAGCGGGGCTTCGGACTCTTCGTCCGAGGGCTCTTCCTCATCGTCGGCCAGGAAGGCCGGAAGCGCCTCGTCGCCTTCCTCGGCCGCGACCGCGTCGACCGGCTCGTCATGGTCGATCAGGCGCAGCGGTTCCGGCAGCCAGCCGGTATCGGCCAGCAGGCGCTCGGCCTCCTTGGCCATGTCGCCCTTCTTCAGATGGTCGATGAGCTGGGCCGCACGCTCGCCGGCGCCTTCGCGGACGGCCGCGAGGATGCGGGGCTTGGTGACACGCCCGAGATAGTTCTCGACCGTGGGGCGGAAGCCGGCGTCCACCATGTCGAGGCCGGTAGCGCGGGCCAACCGATCCGCCTCGGCCATGCGCCGGTCGAGAGCGGACTGCGACACGCCGCTGCCGCTGTAGGGATTGGGCCGCTCGTAGAGCGCGTTGATCCCATAGCTAACGCAATGGGCGAGCAGCGCCAGCCGGCTGGCGTCGTCGAGAGCGGCGAGCCAGTCCCAGAGGGCATCCTCGTCCGCCGGCAGGTCCGCCTTCCAGTCCTCGTGTCGCTGGGTGACCGACTTCGCATAGGAGGTGTCGGCCAGATCCTTGCCCTGCTCGCGGAAGAAGACATGATTGACGGACGCCTGCAGGCTCGCGCCCGACGTGCCGGTGTGGTGGAAGGTGTCGCGCACCAGCTTGTGCAGCAGGGCCGTGAGCGCAACGTGGGGATTGGCGCCGACCGCATCGCGAAGCGCCAGCGTGCGATGGGCTGTCAGCTCGGTTACGAGCCGTTCGGGGAGCGGCTTGATGACGTCTTCCTCGTCATCCTCCTCCGGTTCGCTTGGCTGACCACCGATGGTGATGACGGCGCGCTGGACGCTGCCGACCGACGCGACATCGGTCTCGGTGGTCTCGGAATTGTCCTCGGCGCCATTGGCGCTAATCGGCGCCTCATCCTCGGGCCGGACATAGCCGCGATCGACGATAATCTCGCCGTCGCGGTCGATGCTGATGAAGACGCCGGCGCGGGCGATATCGGCCGGATCGTAGATGACCGGGCGCTTCTCGAAGGCTTCGAGCGCCGTCTCGATCGCACCGAGGCGCTGGTCGATCTCGTCGGGGAGTTCGTCGGCGCCTTCGTATTCGGCTTCGATCCGGTCGTATTCCTCGCGCAGCGCTTCGCGGGCCGCCCGTTCGTCGTCGGTCAGATCGACGAGGGTGAAGGTCTGCGCACGAAGACCACCATTGTACCCATAGGGCAGATCGGTATCGACGGCGATCCACTTCCAGCCCTCGGCGGCGATCTCCTCGGCGATGGCCTTCAGCTTGTCGGAGACGAGCCGGTCGAGAAGCGCGGGATCCTGGAGCCAGCCGCCTTCGTCGGCCTCGAACAGATCGCGCAGCACCACGCCGCCCGCCTGCTCATAGGCTTCGACGCCGACGAACAGGGCGCGCTTGTCGGAGGCGGGGATCGTGGTCTCGGTCAGCAACTGGCGGATATGCCAAGGCTGGCGGTTGTAGGCGTTCTGGATCGTTTCCCAGACCTGCTCCTGGCGCGCATGATCGGGATTGACCGTGAACGCCATGAGCATTTCGAGGGTCATGCCGTCCTCGGCATAGACCTCGTGCAACGCGGGCGAGACCGCGGCGAGGCGCAGGCGCTGCTTCACGACCTGGACGGTGGTGAAATAGGCTGCGGCAATCTCCTCCTCGGTCATGCCCTTGGTGCGCAGCTCAAGGAACGCCCTGAACTGGTCGAGCGGATGCAGCGGCACCCGCTGGGTGTTCTCCGCCAGGCTGTCGTCCTCGGCGAGGATCGGCGTCGAGGGATCGCGTACGACGCAAGGTACGGGCGCGGTCTTGGCGAGACGCTTCTGCTTCACCAGGATCGCGAGGGCCTGATAACGGCGGCCGCCGGCCGGCACCTCGAACATGCCGGTCTCATGGCCGTCGGCATCGAGAACCGGGCGGACGTTGAGGCTCTGGAGGAGCGTGCCGCGGCGAGCAATGTCCTCGGCCAGTTCCTCAACCGAAACGCCGGCCTTGACGCGGCGGACGTTCGACTGGCTGAGCACGAGCTTGTTGAAGGGAATGTCGCGCGAGGGCGACAGGGTGATTTTCTGGGTGGCAGTGGCCATCGTGGCAGTCTCCGCGACGGGCGCCGAGAGCCTCTCTCGACCCAAAACCCGTCACGAAACGAAGCGCCGCCCTCTCACTCTACAGGAGGGCAGCGCCGCCCAACCGGCGAAACGGAGATGCACGGAAGCGCAAAGCCGGAAACACGGACATCCGCTTTTCCGGCTTTGCGCGACGTACCCCATAGGGTTCGGGCCTGCGTCAAAGACGGAAGGGCATCACGCGCCCTCCCGCCGGGCGCCCGTCGCGGCATAGACGATGCGCTCCGCCGCCCGGATGCTGCCGGCCTGGCGCGCAGCCTCGGCCCAAACCGAGATCGGGACGAGACCGGAAAAGAGGATGTCACGTTCGATCCCCATGCCGAACGGCAGGCGGATCGATGCCATTTCCTCGAGCGAGAAGCTGCCCAGCTCGGGGTCGCCGAGATCGGCAAGGCCGAAGAGCGTATCGCCGTCGGCGTCCAGTTCGGCGGCGAGCCAGACACCTTCGCCGAGCGGGTTGAAGAATTTGACGACCGGCATGTGATCGACATCGCGCTGGCGGCCGTTGGCGAGAAGCTGCTCGCGGAGCTCGTCGGTCAGGAGGATCATGCTGCCCTCCTGTCGATCGAGGGTTCCAGCTCGACAGCGGGGCTATCGGCGTCCGGCAGGAAGGACAGCAGCCAGTCGGCCGCCTTGCTGGCCTGCGAGGCGGCGCGGACGATGGCGCGGTTGTCCTCGCGCAGCACCTCCAGCCAGGAACCGAGGTAGTCGGAATGGCGGACGGTCGGTGCGATGCCGAGCGAGGCGCAGCAGAAGGCCGCGTTGATTTCGGCGATCAGTTCCTCGAAGGCGTACTTCTTGGTGCCGAAGGAGCCGGAGAAGTCCCGGTTCAGGCGGGACGGATGGCCGGTGGCGTGGCCGAGCTCATGCAGCGCCGTCCGATGCCAGTTGATCGGCTCGAAATACGCCTGCGGAGGGGGCACCTGTACGAAGTCCTGCGAGGGGACATAGAAGGCGCGGTTGCCGCCGATGCGGAAGTCGATGCCGGTCGCCCGGATCAGGGCTTCGACGCGCGGCTCGATCAGGCCCGGCGGCGGTGGCGGCGCGACGGCCGCGATCTCCTCGGGCAGACCGTCGCACTGAGCCGCGTTGAACACCGTGAAGCGCTTCAGGAACGGAATCGCCTGGGCCTCCTCGCCGGTCTCGCGGGCACGGCGCTTCTCGTCCTCCGGGGTGAAGCGGTCGGCATAGACGACGGTGGTGCCGCGCTCGCCCTTGCGGACATTGCCGCCAAGCGAGAGCGCCTGGCGGAAGGTGAGCCAGCTCTGGCCGGGGAAACCATGCTCGACCACGGCGCCCCAGAGGATCAGGACATTGATCCCCGAATAGTGCCGGCCGGTGGCGGCGTTCCTCGGCATGGCGAGCGGCGCCTTGGCCGTGGCTGGCCCCCAAGGCTGGACCCAGGGGAAGCGGCCTGCCTCCAGTTCGCCGATGATCTTGTTGGTGATGTCGTCGTAAAGGCTCGCCCGATCCGAGCCTGGGCGCGTGCTGCGATCCTGTCTGGACATCGCGGTTCTCCGCGACGGGTGCCGGAAGCCTCTCCTCCGGCCCTCAACCCGTCACGGTAAACCCGGTCCGCACTCTCACTCTAAAAGGGGGCGTTGCGGGGTCTCCCCGCAGAAGGGGGTGTGCCGGCAACGACGTGCCGGCCAGGGGGAAGGCTTTCCCCCGCCGTAAAACCGCAAAGACGCAAAGCCCTGGATCAGGACTTCAGGAAACGGAGAAAGCCATCCTACAGATCGCCGACATGCTTCTCGATCTGCGCCGCCAGTTTGACGAGCTTCTGGTCGCGCAGAATGTCGACGAAGCCGACAGCTGAGACACGCGACCGGCTGAGATTGCTCCGTGCATTCGCAAGCGAACCGACCAGCATGTCCGGAGCCTGCTCATAAAGGCCGACGAGGAAAGCGTCCGGCGACTGCCGCACCAGGCCATGCTTCCTCAACTCGGCGACTGGGAAGTCACGCAGGTTCCAAGTGACGATCATCGACGCGCCGGCCTCGATCGCGGCCGCAGCGACATGGCGGTCATCGGGATCAGGCAATTTGACGGTCTGGATGTGCTGTTCGTAGCCGGCGACTGTCGCCTCCGGCAGCGCGACATGCATGAGCTGCTTCGTGGCCTCCAGGTGCTCGGCCGGAAGGCCCGGCGTATTGGCCAGGAGGTTTCGCATCCATTCGTCGTGAATCACGTCCGTCCACCGCGCGTCGACCAGACCGTCGACCGCCACCTGAACGACGATGTTCCTCAAATGGAACGGGTAGAGGATGCAGGCGTCGTAAACTGCGACGGCGGGACTAAATGCCATAGCGGACATGGAGATCTTCGGCGTCGGCGGCCAAGTCCTCCATGGCCTTGCGCCGAACGTCGAGCTTCGCCTTCAGCGCCAGCACGTCCTTGAGCAGTGCGCGGCGGTGCTTGCCGACATAGCGGAAGGGCAGATCGCCGCGATCCATCCGCAACACGACGAGCGGGCGCGAGATGCCGAGGATCGCAGACGCCTCGGTGGGGCTCAGCTCCTGATCCTCGGCGAGAACCGCCACGCGCTCGCCGCTGAGCAGGCGCGTGATCAGCGTCTCGACAGCGCTGGCCGCCGCCGGCGGCAGCGCGACGGTCTGATCCTGGCCGTCGCGGCGCCGGACGCGCAGCTCGACGCGATCGCCTTCGGCCAGCTTGGGCAGAGGCGACACCTTCTTGCGTTCCCGGTCCGAGAGACCGGCGAATTTGACGACCTGGCTGGCCATGACGGGTTCTCCTGACCAGTCAATATAGTCGAACGGGTTCACAACTGCAATAACTGAAACACCGCCCCGGCCTGGCATCTCGTTCGGGCATCTCGTCCGAGTCGCGCGTTCCAGGTTGCTCAGCTTGCGTCATCCCCGCAATGGATTGACGATCTGAATCCCGGCGAAGTCCTTTTCGTTGTCGGTCACGACCACGCAGTCGTTGGAACTGGCGACGGCCGCGATGATCATGTCGAGCCCGCTCCGCGGCCGACCAGCCGCCTTCCCTTCCGCCATCAACCGCGCCCAGATCAGACCGGCCTTATCGTCGAACGGCAGGATGCGGCCATCGAACAGCGCCTGCGGTCCTTCGGGACCGACAAACCAGGCATCAAGCGCATCGCGCTTCTTGCCACGTGGCTTTTCGAGAATGCCGCGCCGGATTTCAGCAACCGTAAGCGAGGCGATGAACAGGCCCTCGTCGCGTTGCTCGGCCATCCAGGCCAGCAGCGAGTCGGAAGGTTTCGGTTTGACGATGTTGCTGATGATGTTGGTGTCGAGAAGATAGCGCGTCATAGATCGACCTTGCGCCCCTCTTCACGTGGGCGTGACAGGTCGAGGTCGGCGCCGACCAGGGGCGAGCGGCGCAAGGCGGTGAGGATGTTGCCCGGCTTGGGCGGCTCACCGGACACGGCCGTTTTCACGGCCAAACGGAGCTGCTCCGCTTCCGGTCCTTCCTCAGTCAGACGACGGGCAAGCGTGCGGATCAGTTCGCGGTCGGACTCGAGCGCCATGATCTCGAAGCGGGTGAGCCCGCGCTGGGTCAGGCGCGCGCGATAATTCTGAATCGCCTTCTTCTGTGCGGGATTGATCATCGGCCGCCTCCATGTTATATCTGGATATATATACCAAATTTTTGGTTCTGGCAAGCGAGGACAGGATGACGACACGCGCTTCCGAGATGTTCGGTGAGTCGGGGAATATCCTGGGCCTGCGCCAGTATTTTCCGTCTGCTACGGCACGCTACGCCACGCCAGATATCGCTATTGCCGACAAACCTGCCCCATATGCCGCGGAGCATTTCTCTTTGATTTCAGTTGCTTGCACATGGTTTTGCGACGATCGTGAAGCCGATCGACTTGTAACGGGCTTCAAACGGCGCAACGATGGACCATGGCAATCGCCCAAAGCAGAGGAGCGCGCTTCGGCTTGTCGAGCCGGAATTGACGCTTGTGCGCCGGGGCGACGGTTCCGACCCGCGCCTGGTCGAGTTGGTGCGCCTGCTCGCCCGTCGTGCCGCACGGGCGGTGTACGAGGAACAGATGAAGGAACGCTGTCGCGCGCCGCGCTCCTGAGATTACAGGAGAGTGCATCGTGAAGGTCGCGATCTATGCCCGCTATTCCTCGGACAACCAGCGCGACGCGTCGATCGCCGACCAGCTCCGCATCTGCCGTCTTCACGCCGAGAAACAGGGCTGGCAGGTGGCCGAGGAATATACCGATCACGCCATCTCCGGCGCTTCGCTTCTCCGTCCCGGCATCCAGGCCCTGATCTCCGACGCGACGCGCGGTCGCTTCCAGCTCGTGCTGGCTGAGGCAATGGATCGCCTGTCGCGCGATCAGGAGGATATCGCCGGGCTCTTCAAGCGCATGGCCTACTCCGATGTGAAAATCGTCACCCTCTCGGAGGGCGAAGTCACGCATCTGCACGTCGGGCTCAAAGGCACGATGAATGCGCTGTTCCTCAAGGATCTCGCCGATAAGACCCGCCGCGGACAGCGCGGTCGGATCGAATTGGGCAAGTCGGGCGGTGGCAATGCCTACGGCTACGATGTCGTCAAGCAGCTCGACGGCAATGGCGAGCCGGTGCGCGGCGGCCGGACCATCAACGAGTTTCAGGCTGATGTCGTCCGCCGTATCTTCCGGGACTATGTCGCCGGCAAGTCCCCCAAGCGGATCGCGATGGAGCTGAACAAGGACGTTATCGCCGCCCCAGGTGGCGGCGAGTGGGGCTTCAGCACGATCAATGGCAATGTGAAGCGGGGGAATGGCATCCTTAACAACGAAATGTATATCGGCAAGCTGGTCTGGAACCGCCAGCGCTTCATCAAGGACCCCGATACCGGCAAGCGCCAAGCGCGGTTGAACCCTGAGTCCGAGTGGATCGTCCAGGACGTTCCCGAACTGCGTATTCTCGACGACGATCTCTGGCAGACCGCGAAGGCGCGTCAGGCAGCCATCAAGCATACGAGGTCGGACGACGACAGTCAGACAGACAACCATTTCCGCGACCGCCGGCGACCCAAATACCTCTTTTCGGGTCTGACCAAGTGCGGCTGTTGTGGCGGTGGCTATTCGATGATCTCGGCCAACCTGGTCGGCTGCTCGACGGCCCGCAACAAGGGCACCTGCGCCAATCGCAGGAACATCCGCCGCGACCAGCTCGAAGCGCGCGTTCTGAACGCCCTGCGCCATCACCTGATGGACCCGGGGCTGTTCAAGGATTTCTGCGAGGAATTCACCCGCGAGATGAACCGGCTGCGCATGGAAGGGCGAGCGTCGATCGACCAGGCCGAAGCCGAGGTCAAGCGGATCGACCGGGAGCTGGACAAGCTGATGAAGCTCATCATGGCCTCCGGTGACGGCGACACACCTACGCGCATGATGAAGCAAATGAAGGAGCTGGAAGTTCGTCAGAATGAGCTGAAGGCGTTTCTAGAAGAGGTGGAGGAGCCACCGCCCCTTCTGCACCCCAACATGGCACATCACTACCACGTCCAGGTCGACGAACTGTATGCGGCGCTTCAGGAGGATTCCGAGGCCAAGCGCATGGTAGCCGCCGACGTGCTGCGCTCGCTGGTGCAGGACATTATCCTGACGCCCAAGGACGATGAGCTGAAGATCGACGTACGTGGCGATCTGGCTGGAATCCTTGCGATTTCGCTGAAGAGCAAAAGGCCCGCCAGTGAGGCGGGCCAATCACAAGTTGAGATGGTTGCGGGGAGGCGCACCCATCAGAACTTGCGAATGCAAAAAAGCCGCCCGGTCGGGGCGGCTGATTTGCGCAATTTTATATCGCAAGTTGAGATGGTTGCGGGGGCAGGATTTGAACCTGCGGCCTTCAGGTTATGAGCCTGACGAGCTACCGGGCTGCTCCACCCCGCGTCAAGCGCCGTGTTTGCGGCGACGGGCGGTATATAGCGACTTGCCGGTGAAAGGGGAACCCCCGTCAGGCATTTTTTCGACTAAATAGACGACCCTGTTCAAAAATCCCGATCCGGCGGACAAAAAATCCCGGAATTCCGGGCTTTTATGGAGATGCCGTCTTGGTCTGCGGTCACCGAAGAGCGTTTCGGCGGCCGTTTTCCGGTCGCCGCGGCCCGGATGTCCGGCGCGGCGGCGTCGCCTCAATCCGTGGCGACGACGTTTTCTTCCTCCGCCCCACCTGCGAAGGTCGCCTTCGCTTCCGGGCAGCCCTTGGCGAGCACGTCGCGCAGCGCCCCGGCGATTTCGTCGGCGATCGAGCCGGGGCCGGCGATACGGCCGGCCTCGCCGTGCATCCAGGCGGCGAGCGCCGCCGCCTCGAAGGCGGGGCGGCCGGCGGCCAGCAAGCCGCCGATGATGCCGGCCAGCACGTCGCCGGAGCCGGCGGTGGCCAGCACCGCCGTGCCGTTCTCGTTGATGACGGCGCGGCCGTCGGGATGGGCGATCACCGTGTCCGGCCCCTTGAGCAGCACCACGGCGCCGGACTGCGCGGCCGCCGCGCGGGCGCGATCGAGCTTCGAGCCGCCGATGTCCGGAAAGAGGCGCGCGAACTCGCCCTCGTGCGGCGTCAGCACCACGCCGGCCGCGCGCGCCTTTATCAGGGCGAAGGCCTCGTCGGGGCGGCGGGAGGCCTGGGTGATGGCGTCGGCGTCGAGCACCAGCGCCATGTCGCCTTTAAGCGCGGCGCGGATGGCCGGCCAGACGTCGTCGCCGAGGCCGAGGCCCGGCCCCAGCACCGCCGCCCGCAGGCGCGGTTCGCCGAGGAGCTCGGCGAGCGCCGTCCTGTCGGCCGCCGGCCTGACGACGAAGGCGGCACGCCAGGCGGCGACGGTGGCGACGGCGTCCGGCGGCGTCGCCACGGTGACGATGCCGGCGCCGGCCCTGAGCGCCGCCTCGGCGGCCAGGCGGGCGGCGCCGCAGGAGAGGAGCGGCCCCGACGCCACCAGCGCCGTGCCGCGGCTGTACTTGTGGCTGTCGATGGCGGCATCCGGCCAGCAGCCGGCCCATAACGCCGGGCCGTTGGCGGCGGCCGTCGGGGCGATCTCCGCCAGCACCTTCGGACCGATGCCGATCTGGGCAAGGTGCAGGCGGCCGCAATGGGTGCGTCCGGGCAGCAGCAGATGTCCCGGCTTGCGGCGGAAGAAGGTGACCGTCTCGTCGGCGACGACCGCCGTTCCCCGCACTTCGCCGCTGCCACCGTCGATGCCGCTCGGCAGGTCGACGGCGTAGACGCGCGCGCCCCTGGCGCGGGCGGCGTTGACGGCGGCGATCAATTCGCCGTCGCGGCCGGAAACGTCGCGGCTGAGGCCGGCGCCATAAAGCGCGTCGACGATCACCGCCATGCCGTCGAAGAGGCCGGGCTCCGCCGGCAGCGTCTCGCCGCGCCAGGCCCGCTCGGCGCCGGCGGCGTCGCCCTTGAGATCGCGGGCGGTCATGCCCTCCGGCAGGGCGAGCGCCACGCGCACGATGAAGCCGCGCTGCTTGAGAACGCGGGCGATGACGAAGCCGTCGCCGCCGTTGTTGCCCATGCCGCACAGCACGACGGCCCGGGTCCCCTGGTTGAAGCGGACGCAGACGACGTCGGCAACGGCGTAGCCGGCGTTCTCCATCAGCCGCTCGCCGGAAACCCCGCCGGCTATGGTCAGAGCGTCGGCGCGGCCCATCTCGGCCGGGGTCAGCAGCAGTTCGCCATGCATCCGGTTTCTCCCTCGGCGTTTCGAGCGCGGCGCCCCGTCCGCGGACGGGGCCGCTTTCCCTCTACACCCTTGAGCGGAAAGCGACAAATGCCGCGTCGGGCGGCGGTTGGCGTCGTCTTCCTCAGCGGCCTTCAACCGCTGAAGTTTCCCTTAAGGACGCCGCATTTTGCCTAATCGACACCCATTTGCATAAGATTTAGGCCGCTTCATTGGGCATTCCTCGATATATTTCTCGCTCCCGCATCGGTGATCGCCTCATTTTTCGCCAGGAACCGCCATGGTGCCGAACTGGCACGTCGAATGCTTGAGAGGCTGCGTCTCGGTCGGCGCAGGGTGGAAAAATCGCCTCGCGCGGGGCGCCAGGAGCAACGGAGACAAGGGGTCGATGAAGAAAATCGAGGCTATCATTAAGCCCTTCAAGCTGGACGAGGTGAAGGAAGCGCTGCAGGAAGTGGGGCTTCAGGGCATCACCGTCACCGAGGCCAAGGGCTTCGGCCGCCAGAAGGGCCATACCGAGCTTTATCGGGGCGCCGAATATGTCGTCGACTTCCTGCCGAAGGTGAAGATCGAGGTCGTCATGACCGACGACATGGTCGCCAAGGCCGTCGACGCGATCCGCAACGCGGCTCAGACCGGACGCATCGGCGACGGCAAAATCTTCGTCTCGCCGGTGGAGGACGCCATCCGCATCCGTACCGGCGAATCCGGCAACGACGCGATCTGACGCCGCGCCCGGTCCATCCCGGAGGTGGACCGCCGGCAAGGATGATCCAGGAAAAATTGGGGAACCCCGACCGGCCATTCGTTTGGCCGGGGAGTGCCCCGGCAAGACCAGAAAACCCGAAAGGAAGGGCAAATGACCACTGGTGCTGACGTTTTGAAAATGATCAAGGACAACGACGTCAAGTACGTTGACCTGCGCTTTACCGACCCGCGCGGCAAGTGGCAGCACGTGACGTTCGACATCGGCCTCGTCGACGAGGACATGCTCGAGAACGGCACCGCCTTCGACGGCTCGTCGATCGCCGGCTGGAAGGCGATCAACGAATCCGACATGACGCTGATCCTCGATCCGGAATCGGCCTTCATCGATCCGTTCTTCGCGCAGACCACGCTGGTCATCGTTTGCGACATCGTCGACCCCGCCTCCGGCCAGTCCTACAGCCGCGACCCGCGCTCGATCGCCAAGAAGGCGGAGGCCTACGTCGCCTCGCTCGGCATCGGCGACAAGGTGTTCTTCGGTCCGGAAGCCGAGTTCTTCGTGTTCGACGACGTCCGCTTCTCGGCGACGCCCTACAACACCGGCTTCAAGCTGGACATGGTCGAGCTGCCGACCAACGGCGACACCGAATACGAGTCGGGCAACCTCGGCCACCGCGTCCGCACCAAGGGCGGCTATTTCCCGGTGCCGCCGATCGACAGCCTGCAGGACATGCGCTCGGAGATGCTGTCGGCCATGGCCGAGATGGGCGTCGTCGTCGAGAAGCACCACCACGAGGTGGCCTCCGCCCAGCACGAGCTCGGCATGAAGTTCTCGTCGCTGACCCGCATGGCCGACCACCTGCAGATCTACAAGTACGCCATCCACCAGGTCGCCCACGCCTACGGCAAGACGGCCACCTTCATGCCGAAGCCGGTGTTCGGCGACAACGGCTCGGGCATGCACGTCCACCAGTCGATCTGGAAGGACGGCAAGCCGGTGTTCGCGGGCAACCTCTACAACGACCTCAGCGAGACCTGCCTGTTCTACATCGGCGGCATCCTGAAGCACGCCAAGGCGATCAACGCCTTCTCCAACCCGTCGACCAACAGCTACAAGCGCCTGGTGCCGGGCTACGAGGCGCCGGTGCTGCTCGCCTATTCGGCCCGCAACCGTTCGGCCTCCTGCCGCATTCCCTACACGACCAACCCCAAGGCCAAGCGCGTCGAGACCCGCTTCCCGGATCCGGCCGCCAACCCCTATCTCTGCTTCGCCGCGCTCCTGATGGCCGGCCTCGATGGCATCAAGAACAAGATCCATCCGGGCGATGCCATGGACAAGAACCTCTACGACCTGCCGCCTGAGGAACTGAAGTCCATTCCGACCGTTGCCGGTTCGCTGCGCGAAGCCCTCGCCTCGCTCGACGCCGACCGCGACTTCCTGAAGGCCGGCGGCGTGTTCGACGACGACTTCATCGACAGCTGGATCGAGCTGAAGATGGAAGAGAACATGCGCTACGAGATGACGCCGCATCCGGTCGAGTTCGACATGTACTACTCGGTCTGAGGCACGTCCCCGGACAGGCCGGGCGCCGCGAGGCGTCCGGTTCCGACGAGCCGCCCGCCGCAAGGCCGGGCGGCTTTTTCGTTCCGGGACGCGGGATGGCCAACCGTAGGCAGCTTCCCGCCGGGCGGCCGGACGCCTATGATCGCCGGACCTTACGATGGGAGAAGAACATGTCCGCCAAGCCGCCCATAGGTCCGTCGACGAGACTCTGCATGTCGCTGGCCGGCCGCCCCGGCAAGTTCGGCTCGCGCTTCCACAACCGGCTCTACGAGCTCACCGGGCTCGACTACATCTACAAGGCCTTTACCACCAGGGACCTGCCGGCGGCGATCGGCGGCATCCGGGCGCTCGGCATCCGCGGCTGCGCCGTTTCCATGCCGTTCAAGGAGGCGGTCATTCCGCTTCTCGACCATATCGAGGGCTCGGCGGCGGCCATCGACAGCGTCAACACCATCGTCAACGACGACGGCTGGCTGACCGGCTACAACACCGACTACAGCGCCGTGCTCGACCTGCTCGATCACGCGGAGATCGCGCCCTCGACGCCCTTCCTGCTCGCCGGCTCCGGCGGCATGGCCAAGGCGGTGTCGGCGGCATTGCGCAACCGCGGCCATCGCGCCGGTATGGTCATTGCCCGCAACGCGGCGACCGGCCGGGCGCTCGCCGAGCTCTACGGCTTCGACTGGGCGGCGACCGCCGACGGGTTGACGGCGCCGCTGATCATCAACGCCACGCCGGTCGGCATGACCGGCGGCGCCGAGGCGGAGAACCTCGCCTTTCCGCCGGCGGCGATCGAGGCGGCGGAGACGGTGTTCGACGTGGTGGCGCTGCCGATCGAGACCCCGCTGATGCGGGCGGCCGAGAAAGCCGGCCGCAAGCGGATCTCCGGCGCCGACGTCGCCGTGCTGCAGGCGCTCGAGCAGTTCGTGCTCTACACCGGCGTCCACCCCAGCGAGGAGCAGGTGAAGGACGCCGCCGTTTTCGCAAGGAGCGGCTGAGCGGTCAGCCGTAACGCCGCGCCGCTTCCACCGCGAGGCCGGTGCCGACCGAGCCGAACACGTTGCCGGTGACGACGCGCGCCTCCGGCACTGCCGCCAGGATGGCGGCGCGCACGTGTTCGAGCCGGGTGGAGCCGCCGGTCAGGAACACGGCGTCGATGTCGGAAGCCGCGACGCCGGCCGCCGCGAGGCAGGCGTCGACGCGGGCGCCGATGCGGCCGGCAAGCTCGCCGGTATGACGGACGAGTTCGGCGTGATCGATATGGGTGGACAGGCCCCGTTCCAGCCAGTCGAAGGGAACGGCGACCGCGCCCTGCTCGGCGACGGCGATCTTGGCCGCCTCCACCTCGATGGCCAGGGTGTGGCCGCGCTCGTCGTCGACCACCCTCATCAGCCGCTGGATGAGACGCGGCGCGGCGGCGCGCTTTTCGAGGTCGACGAGCTCGCGGTGAACGCGGGATTCGTAGAGGCGGTTGATCGCCGACCAGGTGGCGAGGTCGTGGTAGTAGACCGAGGGCACGTCGATCTCGCCGCGGGCGAGCTTGGAGCGGAAGCCGAGGAGCGGCATCACCCTGCCGAGGCTGAGGTGACGGTCGAAATCGGTGCCGCCGATGCGCACGCCGTCGTTGGCGAGCACGTCCGAGGCGCGCTCGGCCTTCTTCGCCCGCTCCGGCCCGAGGCGGACGATCGAGAAGTCGGAGGTGCCGCCGCCGATATCGGCGATCAGCGCCAGCTCTTCGCGGGACAGCTGTTGCTCGTAATCCAGGCTGGCGGCGATCGGCTCGTACTGGAAGGAGACTTCCCGAAAGCCGAGATCGCGGGCGATGGCATGCAGCGTCGTCTCGGCCAGGCGGTCGGCCTCGGCGTTGCCGTCGACGAAATGCACCGGCCGGCCGTGGACGAGATGGGTGAGCGGCGCGCCGGCCGCCGCCTCGCCCCGCTTCTTCACTTCGGCGAGATAGCGCTTCAGCACGTCGCGGAACTTGACGCGGCTCCTGCCGACCAGCGTCGTCTCTTCCATCAGCGCCGAGCCGAGCACCGACTTCAGCGCCCGCATCAGGCGGCCGTGCTCGCCGCCGACATAGGCGGCGATGGCGGCGCGCCCAACCGAGATGGAACCATCCTGATGATAGAAGGTGGCGCTCGGCAGCGTCTCCTCGTCGCCCTCGAGGCGCACCATGTCGGCCCGGCCGCCGCTGACGACGCCGAGCGTGGTGTTGGACGTGCCGAAATCGAGGCCTGCCGCCGCCATGACCGCTCTCCGAAAAACTGGGGGCGGTTTCCCTAGCGCTTCGCGGCGGCGATTGCCAGCGGCAAAATCAGGCGATGAGGAAGACCAGCGCCGTCAGCGACAGCAGCACCAGCACCGCCGGCAGGGCAAAGATGCCGCCGGTGAGCGGCGGCTCGGCCGCCACCTCCTGAAGATGGCGCCGCATGCCGCCGAGGCGATGACCGGCGACGAAGGCATGGGTGTGGACGGCTCCGAGTTCCCGGAGCACGCCGTCTTGATACTGGTTTCGACGCATGACAAACCACCAATGAACTTCTAGGAGCTTGCGACGGCCGGGGTTAAGAACGCCTCAACGACACCGGCGGCATATTGACCGGTGGCGCTTGACCGGGAACACATGAAGAACGCGATTGGCGCCGCAGCCGCCGGCATGGCACACTCCGGACGCCGCGAATCACCTTCTCGCGGCGGCGGGCGGCGATAGGACGAAGACGGAACGCATGAAAAAGGACGACGACCTGTTCGGAACCCTGCCGCCGGCGAGCGCGGCGCCCGCCGCGGCGGCACCCGTTCGTGCGCCCAAGGCGGCGGCGCGACCGCGCGCCGAGCCCGCCGCGCCGGCCGAAGCGGTCTATGACGCGTCGGCCATCGAGGTTCTGGAAGGGCTCGAGCCGGTGCGCCGGCGGCCGGGCATGTATATCGGCGGCACCGACGACAAGGCGATGCATCACCTGTTCGCCGAGGTGATCGACAACTCGATGGACGAGGCGGTGGCCGGCCATGCCTCGTGGATCGAGGTGCGGCTCGATGCCGACGGCTTCCTCACCGTCAACGACAACGGCCGCGGCATTCCCGTCGATCCGCATCCGAAGTTTCCGGGCAAGTCGGCGCTGGAGGTGATCCTCTGCACGCTGCACGCCGGCGGCAAGTTCGACAGCAAGGTCTACGAGACCTCCGGCGGCCTGCACGGCGTCGGCGTCTCGGTGGTCAACGCGCTGTCCGAGTGGCTGGACGTCGAGGTGGCGCGCGGCCGCCAGCTCTACAAGCAGAGCTTCTCGCGCGGCGTGCCGCAGGGCGGCCTGCAGCGGCTCGGCGAGACCATGAACCGGCGCGGCACCAAGACGCGCTTCAAGCCGGACCCGCAGATCTTCGGAAAAGACGCCCGCTTCGAGCCGGCGCGCATCTTCAAGATGGCCCGCTCCAAGGCCTATCTGTTCGGCGGCATCGAGATCCGCTGGTCCTGCGATCCGTCGCTGGTCGAGGGCTCGAAGACGCCGGCCGAGGCGGTGTTCAAGTTCCCCGGCGGCCTCAAGGACTTCCTCGTCGAGGCGCTGGACGGCGAGAAGCGGGTGACCGACGACCTGTTCGCCGGCCGCGTCGGCACCGGCGGCCACGGCACCGTCGAATGGGCGGTCTCCTGGTTCGCCGGCGACGGCTTCGTCAACTCCTACTGCAACACCATCCCGACGCCGGACGGCGGCACGCACGAGCAGGGCCTGCGCCTGGCGCTGACCCGCTCGCTGAAGGCCTATGGCGAGATGGCCGGCAACAAGCGCATGGCCCAGGTGATGCCCGAGGACGTGATGACGTCGGCCGGCGCCATGCTGTCGGTGTTCGTGCGCGAGCCGGAGTTCGTCGGCCAGACCAAGGACAAGCTGTCCACCGCCGAAGCCGCCCGCATCGTCGAGACGGCGGTCAAGGACGCCTTCGACCACTGGCTGACCGCCTCGCCGCAGCAGTCCGGCCGGCTGCTCGACTGGATCGTCGAGCGCGCCGACGAGCGCCTGCGCCGCCGCCAGGAAAAGGACGTTCTCCGGAAGAGCGCCGTCCGCAAGCTGCGCCTGCCCGGCAAGCTCGCCGACTGCACGCAGAACGCCGCCCAAGGCTCCGAACTGTTCATCGTCGAGGGCGACTCGGCCGGCGGCTCGGCCAAGCAGGCGCGCGACCGCGCCAGCCAGGCGGTGATGCCGCTTCGCGGCAAGATCCTCAACGTGGCGAGCGCCGGCCGCGACAAGGTGACGGCCAACCAGTTGCTGTCCGACCTGCTGCAGGCGCTCGGCTGCGGCACCCGCTCGCACTACCACGAGGACGACCTGCGCTACGACAAGGTGATCGTGATGACCGACGCCGACGTCGACGGCGCCCACATCGCCTCGCTGCTGATCACCTTCTTCTACCGCGAGATGCCGCAGCTCATCCGTGGCGGCCACCTCTACCTCGCCGTGCCGCCGCTCTACCGCCTCACCCACGGCGGCAAGACCATCTATGCCCGCGACGACGCCCACCGCGAGGAGCTGCTCCGCACCGTCTTCAAGAACAAGAAGCCGGAGATCGGCCGCTTCAAGGGCCTCGGCGAGATGATGCCGTCGCAGCTCAAGGAAACCACCATGGACAAGAAGACCCGCACGCTGCTGCGCGTCGTGCTGGTGGAGGACGAGGCGGAGATGACGGCGGATTCGGTGGAGCGGCTGATGGGCAACAAGCCAGAAGGCCGCTTCCAGTTCATCCAGGAAAACGCCGAGTTCGCCGAGGATCTGGACATCTGAGCCCGGCTTCAGGCTGGCGCCGGCGGATGAGGCGACTTACTGTCGCCCAACGTCCGTCCGCCGGGGAGCCCGCATGACCGCCGATCTCGCCATCGTCCTCGCCCTGCTCGTCGTGGCCGTCGTGCTGTTCGCCCGCGGCCGGCCGTCGATGGACGCCGTGGCGCTGATGGTGATCGTGGCGCTGCCGCTGACCGGCATCGTCAGCGTGCCGGAAGCGCTCGCCGGCTTTGCCGATCAGAGCGTCATCCTGATCGCCGCGCTGTTCGTGGTCGGCGATGCCCTGGTGCGGACGGGTGTCGCCGGGGCGCTGGGCGCCCTGATCGCCAGGGCCGCCGGCGGCAGCGAATTGCGCCTCATCGTCCTGCTGATGCTGGCGGTGGCCGGCCTCGGCGCCTTCATGAGCTCGACCGGCGTCGTCGCCATCTTCATTCCCATCGTCCTGCGCATCGCCCGCACCATGCGGCTGCCGCCCGGCCACCTGATGATGCCGCTGTCCATGGCGGCGCTGATTTCCGGCATGATGACGCTGGTGGCGACGCCCCCCAACATGGTGGTGAATGCCGAGCTGATCCGGCGCGGCCACGACGGCTTCGGCTTTTTCGCCTTCACGCCTTTCGGCCTGCCGGTCCTGGTGCTCGCCGTCGCCTACATGCTGCTGGTGCGCCGCTTCCTGCCGGGATCGGGTTTGGCCGGCGGCCCGGCGGCCCGCCCCGGCCTCAAGGACTGGGTCGACGAATACGGCCTCGCGGCGCGCGAGGCGCGGCTGCGCATCGACGCCACCTCGGACCTTCTCGGCCATCGGCTCGGAGAGCTCGACCTGCGCGCCAGCGCCGGCATCAACATCATCGCCATCGAGAGGGCGGGAAGACTGGCCCGCCGGCTGATACGGCCGGAAGCAGCGACCGAGCTCGTGGCCGGCGACATCCTGCTGATCGACATCGTCGCCAAGACCTTCGACCTCGACGCCTTCCGGCGGACCCACCGGCTTTCCGGCCTGCCGCTCAGCGGCTCCTACTTCGTCGACGGCGCCGACGAGATCGGCATGGCCGAGGCGATCGTGCCGCCCGACTCCGGGCTCGCCGGCCTGACGCCGGTGACGAGCCGGTTCCGCACCGCCCGCGGCCTGACGGTGATCGGCATCAAGCGCGGACCGATGGCGATCGAGGGATCGCTGGCCGATGTCGTCTTTCAGCCGGGCGATACGCTGCTCCTGGCCGGAGACTGGAAGGCGATCCGCCGGCTCGGCGACGCCACTGCCGACCTCGTTCTGCTCGACCTGCCGCGCGAGGCCGACGACTATGCCCCGGCCCGCCGCCATGCGCCGTTCGCCGTGGCGATCCTCGTCGCCATGATCGCCGCCATGGCCAGCGGCATCCTCGCCAACGCCCACGCGGCGCTGCTGGCCTGCCTCGCCATGGGCGCCTTCGGCTGCACCGACATGAAATCGGCCTACCGGGCGATCAGTTGGCCGACCCTGATCCTGATCGTCGGCATGCTGCCCTTCGCGCTGGCTCTCGAGCGGACCGGCGGCGTGGATCTGGTGGCTTCGGCGGTGGCCGGCACCTTCGGCGACGCGCAGCCCCGGATCATGCTGGCGGTCTTGTTCGCGGCAACGGCGCTTCTCGGCCTGTTCGTCTCCAACACCGCCACCGCCGTGCTGATGGCGCCGGTGGCCCTCGCCGTGGCGGCCGATATCGGCGCCTCGCCCTACCCCTTCGCGATGACGGTCGCGCTGGCCGCCTCCACCGCCTTCATGACGCCGGTGTCGTCGCCGGTGAATACGCTGGTGGTCGGTCCGGGCGGTTATCGCTTCGCCGATTTCGTCCGGCTCGGAACGCCGTTTGCCGTAGTCGCCTTGCTGGTCGCCGTGCTTCTCGTGCCGCTCCTCATGCCCTTCTAGGTGAGGACACGTAGAATTCTTTCCCGGCCAAGAAGATCGGTCGATCAACTGGCATGGGCCGATGTGGTGGCGAGGTTCAACTTGGCGTCCGGAGGGGCCGAAACGTGCCTCGGAGGCCTCCGAAACCGCTTCCCGGCCGTTTGAAGTAACAATAAACGCTCAATCCGGCAGGAATTGATTGACATGCCGACGATTCCACCTATGGTCTCCCACCATGTCCGGATCGTTTCAAGACGACCCGGAAGCGTGTGGATTCGCCTGCCTCCAGTGTTCGAATCCCCCCAATCCAAGAGACCGCACACCACATGAATTTTTCTGATCTCGGACTGAGCGCCAGCGTAATGGCGGCCGTTGAAGCGGCTGGCTATACGACTCCGACGCCGATCCAGGCGGAAGCCATTCCGCACGCCGTCGCCGGCCGCGACGTCATCGGCATCGCCCAGACGGGCACCGGCAAGACCGCCGCTTTCGTGCTGCCGATGCTGACGCTCCTCGAGAGCGGCCGCGCCCGCGCCCGCATGCCCCGCACGCTGATCCTCGAGCCGACGCGCGAACTCGCCGCGCAGGTCGAGGAGAACTTCGTCAAATATTCGGTCAACAACAACCTCAACATCGCTCTGTTGATCGGCGGCGTCTCCTTCGACGACCAGAACCGCAAGCTCGACCGCGGCGCCGACGTGCTGATCGCCACGCCCGGCCGGCTGCTCGACCACTTCGAGCGCGGCCGGCTGCTGCTCACCGGCGTCGAGATCCTGGTGATCGACGAGGCCGACCGCATGCTCGACATGGGCTTCATCCCGGACATCGAGCGCATCTGCAAGCTGGTCACCAAGAACCACCAGACGCTGTTCTTCTCGGCCACCATGCCGCCGGAGATCCAGGCGCTGACCGAAAACTTCCTGAACAACCCGGTGCAGGTCGAGGTCGCCAAGCCGGCGACCGCCGCCGCGACGGTGGCCCAGCGCCTCGTCGTCTCCGGCTCCGAGGACTTCGAGAAGCGCGAGACGCTGCGCGCCCAGATCGCCGCCGCCGAGGACCTCAAGAACGCCATCGTGTTCTGCAACCGCAAGCGCGACGTCGCCGTGGTGTTCCGCAGTCTGGTCCGGCACGGCTTCAACGTCGGCGCCCTGCACGGCGACATGGACCAGCGGGCGCGCATGGCGACGCTCGACGCCTTCAAGAAGGGCACGCTGACGCTGCTGGTCGCCTCCGACGTCGCCGCCCGCGGCCTCGACATCCCCGACGTCAGCCACGTCTTCAACTACGACGTGCCGATCCACGCCGAGGACTACGTCCACCGCATCGGCCGCACCGGCCGGGCCGGCCGGTCGGGCACGGCGGTGATGCTGGTCACCCAGGACGACGAGAAGCATCTTTCCGCCATCGAGAAGCTGATCACCACCGACATCGAGTGGATCGGCGACCCGATCGTCTTCGATCCGGAGGCGCGCAAGCGGTCGCGCGGCCGCAAGAGCGCCGAGGGCAAGGGCCGTTCCCGCGCCAAGGCGGACGGCGACGAGGCCCGCGCGCCGTCACGCTCGCGCCGCACCCGCCAGGAGGCCGCGCCGTCCGAGGCCGCCGACGAAGCGCCACGCCCGAGCCGCAGCCGCGCTTCCCGGGCCGAACGCGAGGCAAGGCCGGAGCGGGAGACGAGACCGGAGCGGGAGACGAGACCGGAGCGCGAGGCGAGGCCGGAGAGAGGCCCCGAACGCCAGCCCGTCCGGGCCGGCGAGCGGCCGCGTTCCCAGTCCCGCCGCGACGTCGACGACGGTCCCGCCGTCGTCGGGCTCGGCGATCACGTGCCGGCCTTCCTGCTGCGGCCGGTCCGCATCGCCAAAACGGCGAACTGACCGGACGACAGGAGTCCTCCATCGAGCGGCGGCCTTTCGGCCGCCGTTTTCGTTTGGCGCGTGTGGCAAATCGGGTCGGCCAGCCGGAAAAATTCGCCGCCTCCCGGTGCCGGTGTTGGCGGAAAAGCTCGAATTGTCATGATCGCGTGCACCTTTGCTTAACGCTCAATTCATGCCTGCCATTTATCAATGGACGAGGCGTGCAAGGGCAGCGGGCGGAGACCATGACGCATCGGGAAGAGTTCCTGCGGACAATCGGCTATGGCGAGGCGGCCGTAGCGCAGCTCAGGCGCAACGAGAACGCGGCTTATCCCAGGAACTACGAGCTCTGGTACAATTATTGTGCCGGCTTCAACCATGCCCTCAACCGGGCCGTGAACGACATCCTGCGCAGCAGGGGCCGCATCGACACGACCGAGCTCAACGCCATCTACAACCAGTTCATCTCGCCGTCGCGCCTCTCCGACCGCATCGAGGATGTCGGCGGGCGCATTTCCGACGAGATCGAAGGCGTCATGGCGGCGATGAACAGGACGATCGCCGCCAATGCCAGCTATGCCGGCACGCTGTCCGAGGCTTCGACGGAGTTGGGCGCCGGGCCCGATCCCTCCCGGTTGCGGGGCATCATCGGCGAACTGCTGGTCGCCACGCAGGAGACGGAAAACGTCAACCGCGAGCTGGAAGGGCAGCTCGCCGACAGCCAGCGACAGATTTCCGAACTCAAGGAAAGCCTCGAATCCCTGCGCTTCGAGACCCTGACCGACGAGCTGACGACGCTGGCCAACCGCAAGCATTTCGACCAGTCGCTGGAGCGGGCGGTGGCCAACGCCGCCGAGACGGACGGCGTCCTGTCGCTGCTGATCACCGATATCGACAATTTCAAGTCGTTCAACGACAGTTTCGGCCACCAGACCGGCGACCAGGTGCTGCGCCTGGTGGCGCTCTCCGTCAAGCAGGCCATCAAGGCGCATCACCTCGCCTGCCGCTACGGCGGCGAGGAATTCGCCATCATCCTGCCGAAGGCGACCCTGTCGCGGGCCGAGGCGCTGGCCGAACGCATCCGGGTGAGCGTCAAGGAGAAGGAGCTGAAGAAACGCTCCACCGGCGAGACGCTCGGCTTCGTCACCCTGTCCGTGGGAGTGGCGACCTACCGTCGCGGCGACACGGCCGTCTCATTGATCGAACGCGCCGACACCGCCCTCTACCTCGCCAAGCGGGCCGGCCGTAACCGGGTGTGCACGGAGGCGATGCTCGCCGCTTCCACCGAGGAAGAGGCATAACTCAGCGCGCCGGGGCGAACCACGGCCGGCGGGGAATGCCGAGCACGCGGCCGGTTTCCCGCAAATCTACCATGCCGCCGGCGTCCAGCCGGACGGCGTAGGTGAGCGTGCCCGTCACGGCGAGCCGGCGCCCGTCGATCAGCGCGCCGGCCGGCCGGCACCAGGGCGGCGCCTCCAGCCCGGACACCACGATCGCGGCGACGGCGCATTCGTCGCCGAAGGCCAGCGGCCGGCTGACGACCGAGACCGAGGGGCGGCCGTCCAGCCAGCAGGCCTCGGCGTCGCAGGTGGCGTCGCGGTCGAGCGGCAGCCTTTCGGCCGGGTCGAGTCCCACCGCCGCCATCCAGACGTCCAGCATGAAGCCGCCCTTGCCGCCGACTTTGTGCCAGGTCCCGTCCTCCTGCCGCACCAGGGCCAGCGAGCCGTCGCCGGCGACGATCAGGTCCGGCGGCGAGCCGGCGCCGACGAAGGCGAGGCCGGTCACCACGGCAATCAGCCCGAGCCAGCGCTTGCCTCCGCGCCACAGGCAGATCCACAATCCACCGGCGACAACGGCGAGCATGGTCCAGCCCATCGGCCGACCGTAGAGGCCGCCGCCGGGCGTCCAGTCGGCGACGACATGGGCCACGGCGATCATCGCGTCGATGCCGGCGCCCATGACGGCGAGCGGCGCGCCCTCGAGGCCGAGCGGCATGACAAGCGCGGCAACCAGCGCCATCGGCATGATCAAGAGCGACACCAGCGGCTCGGTGACGAGATTGGCGATCATGCCGAGCGGCGCCAGACGGCCGAAATGATAGAGGGCCATCGGCAAGGTGGCGAGGCCGGCCACCACGGTCGCCGCCAGCGCCGCCACGGTCCAGAGGGCGAACCGGCGCACCGTGCGCGCCAGCAGGCTGACGTCGCCGCCATCCGCCACGTCGCCCTGCCGGGCGCGCCAGGCCTCCAGCCCGGCCATCAGCGCCACCACGGCGGCAAACGACATCTGCGCGCCCGGTTCCATCACCGCCTCCGGCGACAGCGTCAGCGTGATGAGGGCGGCCAGGGCGATCACCCGCAGCGACAGGGCGCGGCGGTCGATCAGCACGGCGAAGAGCGACACCGCCACCATGATCATCGAGCGCTCCGCCGGCACGTCCATGCCGGAGACGACGAAATAGGCGCCGGTGCCCAGCATGGACAGCGCGGCGGCGATCTTCTTGATCGGCAGGGTGAGCGCCAGCGGCGGCACCAGCGCCAGAACGAGGCGGATGCCGCCGAACAGGAAGGCGGCGACCAGGCTCATGTGCATGCCGGAGATCGACAGCACGTGCGAAACGCCGGCGATGCGCATCGCCTCGTTGGTGGTCTCGGATATGCCGGCGCGATCGCCGACGATCAGCGCCGCCGCGATGGCGCCGGTGTCGCCGGGAAGCGCGGCGCGGATGCGGCCGGCCGCCGCCATCCGCACGGTCTCGATGCCGCTCAGCAAGACCAGCCGGGTATCGGGCGGCGGCGCCTGCGGCCAGGGCTTGACCGCGCCGTAGGTGAAGCCGCTGGCGCCGACGCCGGCGAACCAGGCGACGCGGGCGAAGTCGTAGCCGCCCGGCAGCGGCGGCGGCATGGGCGGCGCGAGGCGGGCGAGCATGCTGACCGCCTCGCCCGGCGCCGGCATCCGGCCGCGCGTCGTCACGCGGACGAGCGGCGGCAGGCCATCGCGCGGGCGGGGCTCCATCTCCTGCGGCCGGACGAGCAGGCGCGCGGCCCCCTTCCCCCGGTCCTCGACCGCCACGACGTGGCCGCGCACCGTCACGGTCCGCTCGAACGGAAAGACCGGATGGCCGGCAAGGCGCGTCGCCAGCGCGGCATGCAGGAAGCCGGCGCAGGCGAGGCCGACGAGGACCGCGAGGTACGGCACGACCGGGTGGCGGCGGACGACCAGCAGCAATGCCGCGACGACGCCGAGGCCGGCGAGCGCCAGCTCGACCGTCGCAGGCTCGCTCGCCGGGGCGAAATAGAAGGCGGCGCCGACGGCGGCGGCCACCGGCCACCACAGGAAGCCGCGGCCGTCGTCGAGGTCGCGGGCGAAGGATTTTGCCAGGACGGAAAGGGTGCGCCTCCATGCCGGTCCGGCCGCCGGCCGGCGATACGCGGGAGGCTCGATACTCGTCTCCGTCCGGACCGTCACACTCGCCGCCTATTTCGGTTGCTTACGCGATCCCCGCCGCGATCTTATTTTGCGAAACGCACGGGTTTCCTGTAAGACGCCGACCACGCAATGGTCCGGCCGGCGACGATCCGCCGTCCTCTCCGGGCCAACCCTGGTATTTTTCGGAACTATCGTCGATGTCCACGCCCGTCGTCACGCGTTTTGCGCCGTCTCCCACCGGTTTTCTGCACATCGGAGGCGCGCGGACGGCGCTCTTCAACTGGCTCTATGCCAAGCGGCACGGCGGCAAGATGCTGCTCCGCATCGAGGACACCGACCGCGAGCGGTCGACGCAGGCCGCCGTCGACGCCATCATCGACGGGCTAAGCTGGCTGGGCCTCACCTGGGAGGGCGAGCCGATCTCGCAGTTCCAGCGCGCCGCCCGCCACGCCGAGGTGGCGCGCCAGCTGGTCGCCGCCGGCAAGGCCTATTACTGCTACTGCACGCCCGACGAGCTCAACGAGATGCGCGAGACCGCCAAGGCCAACGGCCTGCCGCCGCGCTACGACGGCCGCTGGCGCGACCGCGATCCGTCCGAGGCGCCGGCCGGCGTCAAGCCGTCGGTGCGCATCAAGGCGCCGCTCAACGGCGAGACGGTGATCGAGGACGCGGTTCAGGGCACCGTCACCTTCCCCAACAAGGACCTCGACGACTTCATCATCCTGCGCTCGGACGGCACGCCCACCTACATGCACGCCGTGGTGGTCGACGACCACGACATGGGCGTCACCCAGATCATCCGCGGCGACGACCACCTGACCAACACGGCGCGCCAGAAGATCATCTACGACGCGCTCGGCTGGGACATGCCGAAGGTGGCGCACATCCCGCTGATCCACGGGCCGGACGGCGCCAAGCTGTCCAAGCGCCACGGCGCGCTGGGCGTCGAGGCCTACCGGGCCATGGGCTACCTGCCGGTGGCGCTCCGCAACTACCTCGTCCGCCTCGGCTGGGCGCACGGCGACGCCGAGATCCTCTCCACCGACGAGATGATCGCCCTGTTCGATCTCGAGGGCATCGGCCGCTCGCCGTCGCGCTTCGACTTCGGCAAGCTGGAGAATCTCAACGGCCACTACATCCGCCAGACGCCGGACGACGAGCTGGTCGACCACGTCGTCGCCCTGCTCGACCACATTCCCGAGGGCGCGGCGCTCAAGGCCAAGCTCGACGCGGGCAAGAAGGCGCAGCTTGCCGCCGCCATGCCCGGCCTCAAGGAGCGCGCCAAGACGCTTCTCGAGCTGATCGACAACGCCGGCTTCCTGTTCGCCAGCCGGCCGCTCTCCCCCGACGACAAGGCGGCCGCCCTGCTCGACGCCGCCGGCAAGACGGCGCTCGCCGACCTGCTGCCGCGCCTCGGCGCGCTGCCCGACTGGAGCGCGGCGGCCACCGAGGAGGTGGTGCGCGCCTATGCCGCCGAGACCGGCCTCAAGCTCGGCAAGGTGGCGCAGCCGCTCAGGGCGGCCGCCACCGGTCGCACCACGTCGCCGCCGATCTTCGACGTGCTCGCCGTGCTCGGCCGCGACGAGGCGCTTGGCCGCATCGGCGACGCGCTGGCCGGCTGACGGAACCCGGCCTTTGGGAAAACGCCAACCCCGCCCGGCCAGGCCGCGGCGGGGTTTTCACTTCCTTGCGAGGGGGCGTCGGAACGGGCGAGAATCTAGCCGGTTCCGACACGGAAAAACGCTAGCCCAAGCGGTGGAAAACCCCACCGGAACAATAACTCGCGCCTCAAGGTCCGGTTCCGCGCCTCCTCCGAAATGGCAAGGCTGAACACCAATTCGACGGCTTGCCGCAGTAGGGATTTTCCGCTACGTGAAGATCGACATGCGACTGGGAGGTTGGTCGGCAGTTTACGTAAACGTAATCGCTATGTCCTTCCCCTCATTGGCCTGGTCCACCCGATCACCTCTTGGAGATCCGACCGAATGACCACGAAGAACGCGACCGTCACCATCGATGACAAGACCTATGAGTTCCCGCTCAAGGACGCGAGCATCGGCCCCAGCGTGATGGACATCTCCACCTTCTATGGCAAGACCGGCCACTTCACCTACGATCCGGGGTTCACGTCGACCGGCGCCTGCGAATCCAAGATAACCTATATCGACGGCGACAAGGGCGTGCTGCTCTATCGCGGCTACCCGATCGAGCAGCTGACCCTCGAGGGCGACTATCTCGAGACCTGCTACCTGCTGCTTTACGGCGAGCTGCCGACGCCGGCCCAGAAGCAGCAGTTCGACAGGCACATCACCCGCCACACGATGATCCACGAGCAGATGACCCGCTTCTTCCAGGGTTATCGCCGCGACGCCCATCCGATGGCGGTGATGGTCGGCACGGTCGGCGCGCTGTCGGCCTTCTATCACGACTCGATCGACATCTCGGATCCGCACCAGCGGATGATCGCCTCGCACCGGATGATCGCCAAGATGCCGACGATCGCCGCCATGGCCTACAAGTACTCGATCGGCCAGCCGTTCATCCACCCGAAGAACGACCTCGATTACGCGGCCAACTTCCTGCACATGTGCTTTGCCGTGCCGGCCGAGGACTACAAGGTCGACCCGATCCTCGCCCGGGCGATGGACCGCATCTTCACCCTGCATGCCGACCACGAGCAGAACGCCTCGACCTCGACGGTGCGTCTCGCCGGCTCGTCGGGCGCCAACCCGTTCGCCTGCATCGCCGCCGGCATCGCCTGCCTGTGGGGTCCGGCGCACGGCGGCGCCAACGAGGCGGCGCTCAACATGCTGGCCGAGATCGGCACGGTCGATCGCATTCCCGAATACATCGAGCGGGCCAAGGACAAGAACGACCCGTTCCGCCTGATGGGCTTCGGGCATCGCGTCTACAAGAACTACGACCCGCGCGCCAAGATCATGCAGCAGACCTGCCACGAGGTGCTGGAGACGCTCGGCATCAAGGACGATCCGCTCCTGGACGTCGCCGTCGAGCTCGAGCGGATCGCGCTCAGCGACGAGTATTTCATCGAGAAGAAGCTCTACCCGAACATCGACTTCTATTCGGGCATCACGCTGAAGGCGATGGGCTTCCCGACCTCGATGTTCACCGTGCTGTTCGCCGTCGCCCGCACCGTCGGCTGGATCGCCCAGTGGAAGGAAATGGTCGAGGATCCGAGCCAGAAGATCGGCCGCCCGCGCCAGCTCTACATCGGCGCGCCGCAGCGCGACTACGTCGAGCTCGACAAGCGCGGCTGATCCCTGCGGGACAGAACGAGGAAGCCTCCGGCGGCGACGCCGGGGGCTTTTTTCATTTTGCAGGAACGAGGAAAGCTCAGCGGCCGGCGAGGCGCAGCACCACTTCCGCCGCCGTTTCGGCGGCCGGCCGGCCGTCGGGAAGCGCCATCATCTGCCGCAGGCGCGAGAAGGCGGCGAGCTGGGCGGCGCGGGCGAGCGTGTCGGCAAGGAGCGGCGCCAATGCGTCGGCGAGCCGCTCCGGGGCGAGATCGGGGTCGAGGAACTCCGGGCTCGCCTTGTCGCCGAGGATGATGTTGGCGAGGCCGAACATGGTGATGTTCACCAGCCCCGGAATGCGGCGGGCGATTTCCGAGACGAGGCGGAACAACGGGTCGCGCGCATAGGCGATCACGCTGGGCACGCCGGCGAGCGCCAGCTCCAGCGTCACGGTGCCGGAGGTGGCGAGCGCCGCGTGCGCCGTGCGGAACGCCGCCCACTTTTCGGCCTCGCCGGTGACGATCCTGGGCCGCGCCGCCCAACCCGCCGTTTCCCGTTCGATGCGCTCCCTGAGCCGCTCGACGGCCGGCAGCACCGGCCGGAAAGCCAGCCCGCGCGCCGACAGCGCATCGAGCACCCGGCCATAGAGCGCCAGCATGCGGTCGATCTCGCCGGAGCGGCTGCCGGGCAGCACCAGCAGCGTCGGCGGCTCGGTGCCGCCGATCGGCGGGCGCTCGCCCGGCGCCGGCGTCAGCAGCTCCGGCCGATCGATCAGGGGATGGCCGACGTAGGTGGCCTCAGGGCCTTTCAGGCGGGCGAGGACGGCCGGCTCGAACGGCAGCAGCGTCAGCACGTGATCGATGTAGGCGGCCATCCTGCGGGCCCTGCTGGGCCGCCAGGCCCATACCGACGGGCAGACGTAGTCGACGACCGGCAGGCCCGGCAGCGCCGCCCTGACGTCGCGCGCCACGCGGTGGGTGAAGTCCGGGCTGTCGACGATCACCAGCACGTCCGGCCGGCCGGCGATGACGGCGCCGGCGGTCTCGGCGGTGCGGAGCTGGATCAGCGGCAGCCGCTTCACCACCGGGCCGAAGCCCATGACGGCGATGTCGTGCAGGGGGAAGAGGCTCACGAGCCCCTCGACGGCCATGCGGTCGCCGCCGACGCCGAAAAATTCGATCGGGCGGTCCGACAGCCGCCTCAGCGCCGCCATCAGCCGCGCGCCCAGTTGATCGCCGGATTCCTCGCCGACGACCATGGCAACGCGGAGCGGCCGATGCCCGGTCATGGCCCGTCGTCCGGGAACGGCCGGACCTGCAGGAACAGCCGGGCGGCGTCGGCGGCGGCGACGGTGGCCGGCCGGTCGACGATCATCACCCGGCCGGATTCCACGGCGATGCCGGCAAGGCCGGCGGCGGCGGCCGCCTCCACGGTGCGGGGACCGATGGTCGGCAGGTCGACGCGCAGGTCCTGCTGGGGCTTGGCCGCCTTCACCAGCACGCCGGAGCGGTGCGCCGCCTTGAGGCGGCCGCGCTTCCTAAGGTCGGCGACGCGCTGCAACAGTTCGTCGGTGCCCTCGATGCCCTCGACGGCGACGACGCGGCCGGAGATCGCCACCACCGCCTGGCCGATGTCGAGCCGGCCGAGCGCCAGCGACGCCTCGACGCCCCTGGCGATATCGGCTTCGGCGTCGTTATTGGGCTTGAACCGACCGAGGCTGCCGCTGCCGCCGACCAGCTCCGGCGCCACCTGATGGGCGCCGACCACCCGGTAGCCGCGGTCCTCCAGGAAGCGGACGACATTCTTCAGCACGGTATCGTCGCCGCCGACCATCAGCGACAGGATCTTCGGCAGGCTCAGCACCGCGCCGAGGTCGACGCGGATCGCCGAGAAGTCCGGCCGGTTGACGGCGCCGCAGATCACCACCTCGCCAACCTGCTCGCGCGCCAGGAGATCGAACAGCCGGCCGATCTCGCCCCAGCGCAGCCAGTGGTGATGGAAGGCTTCGATGTCCAGATCGGCTTCGCCGACCAGACCGAACACCACCACCGGCCGGCCGGTCGCCTCGGCTGCTCTTGCCACGACAACGGGCACGCTGCCGCCGCCGGCGATGATCCCCAGGGTCGGTCTGTCGGGAGCGGTGGTTGCCAGGGTCATTCGGGCTCGCCATCCCGGCTGCGCGGCGTGCAGATGGCGCGGTCGCCGCCCGCCCGGATGAATTCGATCATGCGGTCGACCAGCGGGCTGCCGCCATGGGTTTCCAGCACGCGGTCGAGGCGTGCCGACAATGGATCGTCGCCTTCGAACAGCAGCTTGTAGGCGTTGCGCAAGGCGTGGATGTCGTCGCGGGGGTGATTGGCGCGCCGGAGGCCGACCAGGTTCAGGCCGCCGAGGCGGGCGCGGTTGCCGGTGACCATGCCGAAGGGGATGACGTCGTTCTCGACGCCGGTCATGCCGCCGACCATCACGCCCTCGCCGATGCGCACCCACTGGTGCACGGCGCTGAGCCCGCCGAGGATGGCGTTGTCGCCGATATGGACGTGACCGCCGAGCGTGGCGCAATTGACCAGGATGACGTTGTCGCCGACCACGCAGTCGTGGGCGACGTGGGCGTTGGCCATCAGGAGGCAGCCCGCGCCGACGCGCGTCAGCATGCCGCCGCCCTCGGTGCCGAGATGCAGCGTCGCGCATTCGCGGATCACCGTCTTGTCGCCCACCTCGAGCCGGCTCGGCTCGCCGCGATACTTGAGGTCCTGCGGCACCATGCCGACGGTGGCGTGCGGGAACACGGTGACGCCGGCGCCCAGCGTCGTGCGGCCATCGACCACCGTGTGCGCGTGCAGCACCACGCCGTCGCCGAGCCGGACATTGGGGCCGACGACGCTGAACGGGCCGATGCTGACGCCTTCGCCGATCTCGGCGGCCGGGTCGACGACGGCGGTGGGATGAATGGTGCGCATGCGGTTGATCCTTGGCGGCGATGCGGCGGGGAGCCGCCCGCTTCCCTATAGCTTCGGTTGCCGGCGAGGGGCCGCAATTTATGTTTCAGCGTGTTACGGCATTCCGGCGCGGCAGCCGGCCGTCAGGCGTTGACCAGCATGGCGCTGAGTTCGGCCTCGGCGACCTTGGTGCCGCCGACGATGGCCGTCGCCTCGTACCACCACATGTTGGCGCGCTTCTTCAGCTTGCGGACATGGTACTCGACCACGTCGCCGGGGCCGACCGGCTTCCTGAACTTCACCTTGTCGATGGTCATGAAATAGACCAGCTTCGGCGCGGCGCCGTCCGTCGAGTTGACGCAGATGGCGCCGGCCGTCTGGGCCATGCCCTCGATCATCAGGACGCCGGGCATCACCGGCGCGTCGGGGAAATGCCCCTGGAACTGCGGCTCGTTGATGGTGACGTTCTTGATGCCGATGGCCGAGTTGTCGCCGTCGATCTCGATGATCCGGTCGATCATCATGAAGGGATAGCGGTGCGGCAGCGCCTTGAGGAGCGCCTGGATATCCATGACGCCCAGCGTGCCCCTGACTGGCGTCCCGGTCTCGGCCGGTGCCGATGCGGTATCGGTTTCGCTCACGTTTCGTCCCTTCCCGTCGCCTGCTTCGCGGCCCGCTTGAGGGCCATCTGTTCCCTGGTCCATTCACGGATCGGCTTCGCCGGGTTGCCGACGTAGCGCGTTCCCGCGGGAATGCTGTCCTTGACCATGGCGCCGCCGGAAATCTGAGCGCCCATGCCGATGCGAATGTGGCCGGCAAGGCCGGTATGGCCGCCGATCGCCACGAAATCCTCGAGCTGCGTCGAACCGGAAATGCCGACCTGCGCCACCAGCACGCAATGCCGGCCGATCTCGACGTTGTGGCCGATCTGCACGCCGTTATCGATCTTGGTGCCTTCGCCGATCACCGTGTCGCGGTTGGAACCGCGGTCGATGGTGACGTTGGCGCCGATCTCCACGTCGTCCTGGATGACCACCCGGCCGATCTGCGGCACCTTGAGGTGGCCGCGCGGCCCCATGGCGAAGCCGAAGCCGTCCTGGCCGATGCGGGCGCCGGGGTGGACGATGACGCGGTTGCCAACGAGCGCGTATTGCAGCGTGACGCCGGCGCCGATGTAGCCGTCGCGGCCGAAGCGCACGCCGCGCCCGATCACCGCATTTGCCGAAATGATCGTGCCGGCGCCGATCTCCGCGCCGGCGCCGATGACGGCGCCCGGCTCGACGGTGACGCCCTCCTCAAGGCGGGCGGCGGGATGCACGCTGGCCGCGGGCGAAATTCCCGCCTCGCCGAACGGCCCCTTCAGGCAGAAGGCGTCGGGAAACAGCGCCTGCATGATCAGCGCCATCGCCCGATAGGGCTGCTGGGCCACGACGACGGCGGCGCCGGCCGGGGCATCGGCGACATGGGCGGCCGAGCAGAGCACGATCGACGCCCGCGTCTCGCGGAAGGTGGCGATGTAGTGAGGGTTATCGAGGAAGGAAAGGTCGCCCGGACCGGCCTGGTCGAGCGGCGCGACGCGGCCGATGGTGATCTCGGCGTCGCCGCGCGCCACCTCGCCGCCGGCAATGCGGGCCACCTCGGCAAGGGAGAGCCGGCCGGAGGGGGCGAAGAATACTGGATCGGTCATGGCAACACTCGCTCGTCCCTCCCGGTGGCAAACCACGACAGACGCGCGCCTTCCTTCTCCGTTTCGGCTGAAGCACCGCAGGCTCGACGGCCACCCGGCTTTCCGTCGCGGCCGGCTGCGATCTTCCCGGAACGGAAGGCATTAGCCATTGCGCCGGGCCGGTGTCAACCGACCGCGCGCGTCAAGTGACTTCGGAGACGCGTTGTTCAGGGATCATGGTGCGCCGAGGCAGCGAAATCGCCCGTTCGCCGCGGAGACGCCGCTTCGAAGGACGCAAGGCGCCAAGGCGACGCCGCCTTTTCAAGGCCGTGGCCACAAAGCAAAACCGCCGCGCTTCGGGCGCGGCGGTCGATGGTTCGAAAGGGGCCGGCGTCAGAACTTGGTGCCGCCGGAGAAGCGGAAGACCTGCGTCTTGTCCTCGTCCTCTTTCATGACCGGGTAGGCGAAGTCCGCCCGCAGCAGGCCGAACGGCGACTGCCACACGATGCCGGCGCCGACCGAGGCACGCAGGGCAAGGTCGTTGTCGGTGCCCGAGGTCGGATTGTCCGACGACCACAGCGTGCCGGCGTCGGCGAACAGCGAGGCCCAGACGCCGTATTCCTGCGGCAGCATCGGGATCGGGAACAGGGTCTCGGCGGTGGCCGCGACGTAATACTTGCCGCCCAACGCGTAACCCGTCGCCGGATCGCGCGGACCGAGGCCGTTGCTGTCGAAGCCGCGAATGATCGATCCGCCCACCTGGAACTGGTCGATGTAGGCGACATCATCGTCAAGGCCGAACATCGCGCCGCCCTTGGCGCCGAGATGGCCGATCATGTCCCAGTCCTCGACCAGCTCCTTGTAATATTCGACGCGAGCCGTGGTGCGCAGGAAGGTCGCATCGCCGCCGACACCGGCAAATTCCTGCTTGATCTGCGCATAGACGCCGTTCCGCGGGAAGGTGTAGTCGTCGATGGTGTTATAGGTCAGGCTGGTACCGATGATCGAGATGAAGCGATCTTCGTCGGTGACAAAGCTGCTGTACTTGGAGTGAACGTCGGAAATCTTCTGCTGATAACCTTCGTAGAACACACCGAGGGTCGTGTCGTCGTTGAGCGGAATACCGAAGCGAAGCTTTCCGCCGGTATTCGACTCGTCGAACGGATGCACGCCATCGTCGGTATCGCTGTAATTGCGCCGGTAGATGTCGAAGCCGCCTTCCAGACGACGATCGAACAGGTAGGGCTCGGTGAACGACAGCTCATAGGACGAGTCGCCGGACTTTCCGTCGGTGGTGATGCCCTTGGAAACCGAGGCGCGCACATACTGGCCGCGGCCGAGGAAGTTCTTCTCGGTTATCGACAGCTCGGCCAGGATGCCGTTGGTCGTCGAGTAGCCGGCGCCGATGCTGACCTCGCCCGTCGGCTTGTCGTCGACCTGAACGTTGACGATCACCTTGTCGGAGGACGAGCCGGGTTCCGACCAGATGCGGACGGTCTTGAAGTAACCGAGGTTCTTCAGCTTCCGCTCGGCCTTCTCGATCAGCACCTGATTGTAGGCATCGCCTTCGCCGATATCGAACTCGCGGCGAATGACGTAATCGCGGGTGCGGTCGTTGCCGATGATGTTGATGCGCTCGATGTAGGCGCGCGCGCCCTCGTCGACGAAATAGGTGACGGCGATGGTGCGGTTGGCATAGTCGCGGTCGCCGCGCGGACGCACCTGCACGAAGGCATAGCCCTTGGCGGCGACGGCCGTGGTGATCGCCTCGAGCGACTTGTCGACTTCCGCGGCCGAATAGGTATCACCGGTGTGCGTCAGGGCCAGCGCCTTGAGATCTTCCGGATTGACGTCGGACAGCGTCGTCTCGACCTTGATGTCGCCGTACTTGTAGCGCTCGCCCTCGTCGACGGTGAAGGTCAGGAAGAAGGAGTTCTGCTGGCGGTCGAAATCGGCGGTGGCGGAGACGATGCGGAAATCGGCATAGCCGTGATTGTAATAGAAGCGGCGCAGCGCTTCCTGGTCGGCGTTCAGCTTCTCCGGGCTGTAGTTGTCCGACGTCTTGAACCAGCCGAACAGGCCGGACTCCTTGGTGGAGATGACGTTGGACAGGCGATAATTGGAGAAGGCGTTGTTGCCGACGAAGGTGATCTGGCTGACCTCGGTGCGCGGGCCTTCGTTGATCTGGAAGATGAGATCGACGCGCCCCTTGCCGAGATCGACCTGCTTGGGCTCGACGGTCGCGTCATAGCGGCCGCTGCGGCGATAGAGTTCGAGGATGCGCTGCGTGTCGGACTCGACCTTGCCCTGCGTCAGCACCGAGCGGGGCTGCAGCTCGACGACGCTCTTCAGCACCTCGTCGGACTGCACGTCGTTGCCCTCGAAGGCCACGCGGGCGATCACCGGGTTCTCGACCACCTTGACGATGACCTGGCCGCCGGACTGGCTGACCTGAACATCGGAGAACATGCCGGTGGCGAACAGCGCCTTGATCGATTCGTCGATCTCGGCGGCGCTCAGCGGCCGGCCAGGCGTACCCTTGATGTATGCGGCGATGGTCTCGGGCTCGACACGCGTGTTGCCGACCACCGTCACGCGGCCGGCGGACGCCGCTTCGGCCGAGATTGCGCCCAACTCCGGGACAAATCCGCCCCACAAAGGTGCCGCGGCGAGCAAGACAGCGGAGGCGGCGACGACTTTCGTCCATTCCTTGAATGAGCGCATTTAATCACGTACCCGAGTTTCTACGGCCGAAGCCGATTGGGAACCCTTGTTACAGATTCCGATCAAGAGGGTTTTACAGTCTTTGCCACGATGCGCAAGCGACCTTGCCATGGGCGGTGCCGTTTTCCATGTCTTGCGTGACCCGTAGGCCACTTTCGGAGCTAACCCGATGCGATCTTGGCGATATCGTTCAGCACGCCAAAGGCCATCAGTCCCAGGACGATAGCGAAGCCGATGCCGAAGCCGATCTCCTGGGCCCGCTCCGGCAGCGGCCGTCCACGCAACGCCTCGATCGCGTAGAATGCCAGATGTCCACCGTCGAGCATCGGGATTGGAAATAGGTTAATGAGACCGATCGAAATCGACAGAATGGCAGCAAGGTTAACAAGAGGTATAAACCCCATCGCCGCCACCTGGCCGCTGACGCGGGCGATGCCGATCGGCCCGCTGATCTGCGTCGCCGAGGTGCGCCCCGAGAACATGCCGGCCACCGAGGACAGCGTGCTGTCGATGATCGACCAGGTCTCGCGCACCGCCTCGTGCGCGGCGCCGAACGGCCCGTAGCTGCGCAGCTCGACGGTGGGGTTGGTCTGCCTGAGGCCAAGCACCGGCACGGTCTGCTTTTCCCCGAAGCCGTCGACGATCTCGCGCGAGCGCGGCGTCGCGTGCAGCGTCAGCCGGCTGCCCGAACGGTCGATGTCGATGGCGAGCTCGACGCCGTTCTGCAGCATGACGACGCGCTGGATGTCGGCAAAGCTCTCGATCGGGTCGCCGTCGATCGCCAGGATACGGTCGCCGGCCAGGAAGCCCGCCTCGGCGGCCGGGCTGTCCGGCTCGACGGCGCCGGCGACCGGCGCGATCATCGGCTTGCCGAAGGCGTAGAACAGGACCGCCAGCACGGCGATCGCGAACAGGAAATTGGCGGCCGGCCCGGCGGCGACCACGGCGGCGCGGGCGGCAAGGCTCTTCGACTGGAAGGCGCCGGGATCGGCCGACCTTGCGCCCGGCTGGCTGGCGGCGTTGGCGTCGTCGATGAAGCGCACGTAGCCGCCGAGCGGAATGGCCGACAGCTTCCAGCGCGTGCCCTTGCGGTCGGTGCGGCCCAGGAGCTCCGGGCCGAAGCCGATCGAGAAGACGCTGATGGCGACGCCGGCCCGGCGCGCCACCCAGAAATGTCCGAGTTCGTGGACGAAGACCACGACAGTCAGCACGATCAGGAAGGGAATGACCGTTCCGATCAGCATGCCGCCGGTTGCCGCGAGAAAATCCAATGCCTCATCCTCTCGTGATGCTGCCTGCCCCAGTCGCCAGCGGCGTCAGGCGGCACTTCGCCCCGCCACACTATAGGCAGGCCGAGGCGATCTTGCGAGCCCGGCCGTCGAGTTCCGTCGCGGCGGCGAGCGAGTCCGGCTCCGAAAGCCCGCCCTCCCCGTCAATCTTGCCGAGGGTCGCCTCGACGACGCGGGCGATGTCGAGAAAGCCGATTTGGCCGGCGAGGAAGGCTTCGACGGCCACCTCGTTGGCGGCGTTGAGCACGCAGGGCGCGCCGTCGCCGCGCCGCATCGCCGCCTCGGCGAGCGGCAGGCAGGGAAAGCGGTCGCGGTCGGGGGCTTCGAAGGTCAGGCTGCCGATCGCCGACAGGTCGAGCGGCTTCACCGTGGTCGGGCGGCGCTCGGGCCAGGCGAGGCAGTAGCCGATCGGCGTGCGCATGTCGGGCACGCCGAGTTCGGCCAGCAGCGAGCCGTCCCTGTAGCGGACGAGGCCGTGCACCACCGACTGCGGATGCACCAGCACCGAAAGCTGGTCGACGGAAACCGGATAGAGCCGGTAGGCCTCGATCAGCTCCAGCCCCTTGTTCATCAGCGTCGCCGAATCGATGGTGATCTTCGGCCCCATGCGCCATTTCGGATGGCGCAGCGCCATGTCGCGGGTGACGGCGGCGAGCTCGGACTTCGGCGTCCTCAGGAACGGCCCGCCGGAGGCGGTGACGATCACCTCGGAGACGGTGTCGGCGTTGCCGGCCTCGAAGACCTGGAAAATGGCGTTGTGCTCGCTGTCGACCGGCAGGATGCGGGTGCCGGCGCGCTGCGCCGCCGCCAGGAACAGCGGACCGGCGGAAACCAGCGTTTCCTTGTTGGCGAGCGCCAGGACGGGCGTGGCGCCGAGCGCGGCGAGGCTGGGCGCCAGGCCGGCGAAACCGACGATCGCCGAGACGACGATATCGGTCGGGCGGGCGGCGGCATCGGCCACCGCTTCGGCGCCCGCCGCCGCCTCGATGCCGGTGCCGGCGAGGCGGTCGCGCAGCTCGGCGTAGGCGGCGGCATCGGCGACGACCGCGACCCGGGCGGAGAAACGGATGGCGAGCTCGGCGAGCTGACGGGCGTTGCGACCGGCCGTGAGGGTCTCGATCGCGAAGCGGCCCGGCTCGGCGGCCACCAGGTCGAGCGTGTTGAGGCCGATCGACCCGGTGGCGCCGAGAATGGAAAGCCGTCTCGGTGCCGGGCTCACCGATGCGCCGGCACCGGGGCCCGCTGCCATGTTCGCTGTCATCGCTATCACCAGATGAGGAGGCCTTCGGCAATGCCTCCGCCCGCAAGCCAATCACGCCCAAGGCCGATGACGACGGCGACGGCCAAGGCTGCCACGAGGCCGTCGACACGGTCCATGATGCCGCCGTGGCCGGGGATGAGGACGCCCGAATCCTTGACGCCGAAATGTCGCTTCATGGCGGATTCGGCGAGGTCGCCCACCTGCCCGACGATCGACAGCAGCAAGGCGACGAGAACCAGCACTGCGCCGACGCCGATGCCGGCCGCCGCGGCCACCAGGCAGCCGGCAACGACACCGGCGATAGCGCCGCCAATGGCGCCCGACCAGGTCTTCTTCGGCGAAAAGCGCGGCGCCAGCTTCGGCCCACCGATCAGCCGGCCCGAGAAATAGGCGGCGGTGTCGGTTGCCCAGACGACGGCGAGCACGAAAATTACCGCCACGGCGCCGGTCGAGGCGAAGGTCAGCGTATCCGGTCCGCGCAGCGCCACGGCGGCGATCGCCGGCACGCCGGCATAGAGCACGCCGAGCGACAACCAGGCGACGCGCGGCTCGGTCACCCGCGCCAGCAGCAGCGCCGCCGCCACTAGCGCCGAAAAGCCCAGCGACTCGAGCGGCTCGTCGCCGGCCATCGCCACCGTCACGGCGAGAAAAGCCATCAGCGCCCAGGGGGCGGCACGGAAGGCGAACGGCCCGCTCATGGCCATCCATTCGCGCAGGATCAACACGGCGACCACCGCGGAAAGTGCCGCGAAGACCCAGCCGCCGGCCCACAGCGCGCCGACCGTCACGACGGCCAGCACGACGGCCGACAGCACCCTCGAAGCGAGCTCGGAGCCGGCCTTGCCAGGCGCGGGAGGCAGCGTGCTCATACGGCCTCGCCCTTCTGCGGCAATCCGCCGAAGCGTCGTTCGCGGCCGAGATATTCGGCGATCGCCCGATCGAAGGCGGCGCCGTCGAAATCCGGCCAGTAGTCCGGCACGAAGACGAATTCGGCGTAGGCCGACTGCCACAGCAGGAAGTTGGAAAGCCGCTGCTCGCCGCTGGTCCGGATGATCAGATCCGGGTCGGGCATGCCGGCGGTGTCGAGCCTGGTGGCGACGAGGTCGACGGTAATCTCCTCGGCCCCGAGCCGGCCGGCGGCCACCTCGCCGGCGATGGCCCGCGTCGCCCGGGCGATCTCGTCGCGGCTGCCGTAGTTGAAGGCGATCACCAGGTTGAGACCGGTGTTGCCGGCGGTCTTCTGCTCTGCCTCGATCAGCAGGGCGGCGATGTCGCCGGAGAGGTTGTCGCGGCCGCCGATGACGCGCACCCGGACGTTGCCACGGGTCAGCTCGTTGAGATCATGGCGAATGAAGAGCTTCAGGAGCCCCATCAGCTCGCTGACCTCGTCGGCCGGCCGCGACCAGTTCTCGGACGAAAAGCCGAACACGGTCAGCCATTCGATGCCGATCGCCGTGGCGTGCCTGACGACGTCGCGGATGGACTGCACGCCGCGCCGATGCCCCTCGGCGCGCGGCAGGCCACGCGAGCGCGCCCAGCGGCCGTTGCCGTCCATGATGATGGCGACATGGCGCGGCAGGCCCGCTTTCCGAGGCTTCTCCGCCGGCGCCGTTCCGAGCCGCATCATGTCCGACTTGTCCTCTCCAAAAGCCCGCAGATCCGCCAGCCAGCCCTCGCGGGATCAGACCTGCATGATCTCCTGTTCCTTGGCGGCCAGCATCCGGTCCGCCTCGGCGATCGCCTCGTCGGTGATCTTCTGCACGCGATCGGAATAGACGCGCAGGGAATCCTCGGAGATCAGGCCCTCTTTCTCGAGGTCCTTCAGCTCGTCGAGGCCATCGCGACGCACATGGCGGACGGCCACCTTGGTCGCCTCGACGTATTTGTGGGCGATCTTCACCAGTTCCTTGCGGCGCTCGGTGTTGAGCTCGGGGATCGGCAGGCGCAGCAGCGTGCCCTCGATGATCGGATTGAGCCCGAGGTTCGATTCGCGGATCGCCTTGTCGACGGCGTGGACCATGCCCTTGTCCCAGACCTGGACGGAAAGCATGCGCGGCTCGGGCACCGACACGGTCGCCACCTGGTTGAGCGGCATGGTGCTGCCGTAGGCGGCGACGACGATGGGATCGAGAAGGCTCGCACTGGCGCGACCGGTGCGGAGGCCGGCGAGGTCGTTCTTGAACACGCTGAGCGCGCCCTGCATGCGACGCTTCAGGTCGTTGATGTCGTAGTCTTCATCGGCCATCTTGCCAACCTTCCAGAACTGACCGGCGCCGTGCCAGCCTTTCGCCACCGACGGCGACGGGCGGCCGGCGCCCGCTGTTGTTACCCGTCGATAACGGTGCAGAGACCCTTGCCCTTCAGAACATTGACGAACGCGCCATGCTCGTGGATGGAGAACACCACTACCGGAATCTTGTTGTCGCGGGCAAGCGCAATCGCCGCCGCGTCCATGACCTGCAGGTTCTTCGAAAGAACCTCCTGATGCGTCAGGCGCTCGTAGCGGCGCGCGGTGGGATCCTTCTTGGGATCGGCGGTGTAGACGCCGTCGACCTGCGTGCCCTTGAGCAAGGCGTCGCAATCCATCTCGGCGGCGCGCAGCGCGGCGCCCGAGTCGGTGGTGAAGAACGGATTGCCGGTGCCGGCGGCGAAGACGATCACCTTGTTGGCGGCGAAGTGGCGCAGCGCCTCGCGCTGGGTGAAGGTTTCACAAAGCGCCGGAATGGCGATGGCCGACAGCACGACGGCCGGCGCGCCCAGCCGCTCGATGGCCGAGCGCATGGCGAGCGCGTTCATCACCGTGCCGAGCATGCCGAGATAGTCGCCGGTCGTGCGATCGCCGCCATCGGCCGCCACCGAGACGCCGCGGAAGATGTTGCCGCCACCGACCACCACGCCGACCTGGATACCCAGCCGATACGCCTCGACGATCTCGCCGGCCAGGCGATCGACCACCTTGGGATCGATGCCGAAGCCGCGATCGCCCATCAGGGCCTCGCCCGACAGCTTGAGCAGGACACGGCGATACTTGAGCTCGGTCATGGGCAAAACTCCGAATTTTCGAGAAAAAGCGATTCCGGGAAAGGGAAAGGATCCTAATCCGTTCCAACTAACCCGCATCGACGCCGATGGAAACCCCCATGAACGGCATAATCGCGGCGGCAGTCATGCGAGCCATAAGCAGATATGACAAGGGCGCCGAACCGGCCGGCGCCCTTGTCGAAATCAGCGGGAAGCCAGATCGCCGTGCGTCCTGACGGACGCAGAATGGCGATCCGGCCTTTTGCTATCGCATCGGAGCTTCCGAAAGCCGGAATCCACCTTTCGGTCCGATGCCGTGCGCTCAGCCCTGGCCGGCGGCGGCGGCCACTTCGGCGGCGAAATCGCTCTCGCCCTTGTCGATGCCTTCGCCGAGGGCGAAGCGCACGAAGCCGGTGACCTTGATCGGCGCGCCGACGGTCGCCTCGGCGGCCTTGACGGCGGCTTCGACGGTAAGGTCGGGGTTGATCACGAAGGCCTGCTTCAGCAGCGTCGACTCCTCGTAGAACTTGCGGATGCGGCCCTCGACCATCTTCTCGATGACGGCGGCCGGCTTGCCCGATTCCTTGGCCTGCTCGACGAAGATGGCGCGCTCGCGCTCGACGACATCGGCCGGGATCTCCTCGGCCGACAGCGCCAGCGGCGAGGTGGCGGCGACATGCATGGCGATCTGGCGGCCGAGCTTGACCAGCTCGTCGACGTTGCCCGTCGATTCGAGGGCGACGAGAACGCCGATCTTGCCGAGGCCGTCGGCGATGGCCGAGTGGATGTAGGTGGCGACGGCGCCGGCCGACACCTTGAGGGCGGCGGCGCGACGGAAGCCCATGTTCTCGCCGATGGTGGCGATCAGTTCCTTGACCTCGGCCTCGACCGAATGCGCCTTGCCCGGATAGGTGGCGGCGGCGATGGCGGCGGCGTCGCCCTCCTTCTCCACGGCGACGGCGGCCACGGCGCGCACCAGCGCCTGGAAGGCGTCGTTGCGGGCGACGAAGTCGGTCTCCGAGTTCACCTCGACGACGGCGGCGATCTTGTCGCCGGTGGCAACGCCGACCAGACCCTCGGCGGCGACGCGGCCGGCCTTCTTGGCGGCCTTGGAAAGGCCCTTGGCGCGCAGCCAGTCGATGGCGGCTTCGATATCGCCGTTGTTCTCGGCCAGGGCGTGCTTGCAGTCCATCATGCCGGCGCCGGTCTTGTCGCGGAGATCCTTCACCTGGGTGGCGGAAATGTTCATGTGATCCTCGTCTTTTCTCGTGAAACCTCGAACGCCGACTGCCGGATTGATAGCGGCCCGTCCTGACGGGCCGATGACCAAATGGCCGGGCGGCATCTCATGGCAGCAACCCGGCACCGGCAGGCATTTCCGGTTCAACCCGCCCGCCAACCGGCGGGCCTTTCAACAGGTCGGGCGGACCCTTCACGGATCCGCCCGAAAAGCGTCGGCAAGATCACGCCGAAGCGTGGATCAGGCGTTGGCCTCGGCGGCGACTGCGTCGTCAGCGAGCGCCGGCTCGTCGAGCGGCTGCTCGGAGGCGCCGATGTCCTCGCCCATGGCACCCATGGCGCGCGACAGGCCGTCGATGGCGGCGCGCGAGATCAGGTCGCAGTAGAGCGTGATGGCGCGGCCGGCGTCGTCGTTGCCCGGCACCGGGAAGGTGATGCCGTCCGGATCGCTGTTGGAATCGAGGATGGCGGCGACCGGGATGCCCAGGCGGCGCGCCTCGTCGATGGCGTTCTTTTCCTTGTTGGTGTCGATGACGACGATCAGGTCGGGCGTGCCGCCCATGTCCTTGATGCCGCCGAGCGCGCGCTCCAGCTTGTCGCGCTCGCGGGTCATCACCAGGCGTTCCTTCTTGGTGAGACGGGCCGACTGCTCGGAGTTCAGCGTCTCGTCGAGCTTGCGCAGGCGCTGGATCGAGCCGGAGATGGTCTTCCAGTTGGTCAGCATGCCGCCGAGCCAGCGGCTGTTGACGTAATACTGGGCCGAGCGGTGGGCCGCCTCGGCGATCTCGTCCTGGGCCTGGCGCTTGGTGCCGACCAGCAGCACGCGGCCGCCGCGGGCGACGGTGTCGGACACCGCCTTCAGCGCCTGGTGCATCAGGGGAACGGTCTGCGCGAGGTCGAGGATGTGGACGTTTGCGCGCGAGCCGAAGATGTAGGACTTCATCTTCGGATTCCAGCGGTGGGTCTGGTGACCGAAGTGGACGCCGGCCTCGAGCAGCTGGCGCATGGTGAACTCGGGAAGAGCCATGGGGTAGTACCTTTTTCCGGTTTGGCCTCCGCGGGAGGAATCAGCCAGGGCAACATTGCCAGGACCGACCGGAGGGAACGCCAAGGCGCACCCGCGGCTCCCGCGTGTGGAATGGCGCGGGATATAGGGGAAACGGCCGGGCATGGCAAGGGCCAACGGTCATCGGATGCTTCGCAAAGGCGCCTTTTCCGCCCAATGGCCCTATGAGGCCCGCCGCCGTGCGGCTCACCTTTAATTTACCTAACTTAATATACTGACTATTATCATAAGCACGCTTATCATATATACCGCCGGCATGAGCAACTGGACACCCACCGTCGGCGGCCTGATCCACGAGATCGACCGTCTCGTGAAGAAGCGCTTCGACCGCTTCGCCGAAACCACCGGCATGTCGCGCGCCCAGTGGCAGGTGCTGGCCCGCGTCGCCAAGCGCCAGGGGGTCAATCAGGCCACACTCGCCGATCTCGTCGGCGTCGAGCCGATCACCATCTGCCGCATGGTCGATCGCCTGGAGGCGCTCGACCTCGTGGAACGGCGGCCCGACCCCAACGATCGCCGCGCCCGCCTGATCCACATGACCGAGGCGGCGCGCCCCGGGCTCGAACGGATGAAGGGAGTGGCGCAGGCGCTGTTCGCCGAGGCCCTCGATGGCTTCACGCCGGAAGAGGAAGCCACCCTTTTCCGCCTGCTCGGGCGCATCCACGCCAACCTTCTCGCCGATACCGACGAGGAGCAGACCACGCCGTCTCCCATGTCGACCGATGATAGCGAAGCCGTCCGGACCGAGCCGGACCAGAAAGACTGACCAGAATGTCCGATAGCCAACAAACGACGCCCGCCCCCGCTTCCGCTCCGACCCCTGCTCCTGCTCCGGCCGCCCCTTCCCGCCGGCCGCGCCGGCGCGGCCCCCTCCGCTACCTCCTGATGGCCGCCCTGCCGCTGGCGCTCGTCGCGGCGGGCGGCTGGTACTGGGTGACCGGCGGCCGCTGGGCTTCCACCGAGAATGCCTACGTGCAGCAGAACAAGGTGCTGGTCGCCCCGGAAGTCGAGGGCCGTATCGCCGAGGTGCGGGTTGGCCAGAACCAGACGGTGAAGCCGGGCGACGTGTTGTTCCGCATCGACGACGCGGTCTACCGGATCGCCCTCGAGAAGGCCGACGGCGCGGTGGCGCTCGCCCGACTGCAGGTGGAGGAATTGCGCACCCGCCTCAAGGACGCCGAGCTCAAGGCCGACACGGCGCGCAATACCCTCGCCTTCCAGGAGGTGCAGTTCGGCCGGCAGGACAAGCTGAGGCGGACCGGCAACACCACCGAGGCGCAATATGACAGCGCCCGCCACGATCTCGACCTTGCCCGGCAGGCGGTCGCCGAAGCCGAACAGGGGGTGGCCGACGCGCTGGTCGCCCTCGGCGGCGACGCCGACATCGAGACCGACAAGCATCCGTCGGTGCTCGGCGCCCTCGCGGCGCAAAACAGCGCCCGGCTCGATCTCGAGCGCGCCGTGGTGCGTGCGCCCACCACCGGCACGGTCAGCCAGGTCGCCAACCTGCAGGTGGGCCAGTATATCGGCAGCGGCAGCCCGGCGATGGCGATCATCGACACTACCAGCACTTGGGTGGAAGCCAATTTCAAGGAAACCGACCTCGGCCACATGCGCGCCGGCCAGACCGCCGAGCTGACGCTCGACGCCTATCCCGACGTGACGATCAAGGGCCACGTCGAGAGCTTCGGCGGCGGCACCGGCGCCATCTTCTCGCTGCTGCCGGCCCAGAACGCCACCGGCAACTGGGTGAAGGTGGTGCAGCGCGTGCCCGTCCGCATCACTCTCGACGAGCCGACGTCGCTGCCGCTGAAGGCGGGCCTCAGCGTCGGCGTCGACGTCGACACCGGCTTCGTGCGGCCGTTGCCGGCCTTCCTGCGCACGGCGCTCGACACGCTCGGCCTCGGGGCCTCGCCGGAGAAACTCGCCGCAAAATGACCCCGGCCGAACTCACCGACGTACCGCACCGCGGCCTTCTGTCGATCGCCACCATGCTGGCGGTCATCATGCAGGTGCTCGATACGACGATCGCCAACGTCGCCCTGCCGTCGATGCAGGGCAGCCTCGGCGCGGCGCAGGACACCATCAACTGGGTGCTGACCTCCTATATCGTCGCCTCGGCCATCGTCATGCCGCTGACCGGCTGGATAGCCGACGCCATCGGCCGCAACCGGCTGTTCCTGATCTCGGTGGCCGGCTTCACCCTCGCCTCCTGCCTGTGCGGCATGGCCGGCAGCCTCACCGAAATGGTGGCGTTCCGCGTGCTGCAGGGCATCTTCGGCGCCTCGCTCGCCCCCCTGTCGCAGGCCGTGCTGCTCGACATCAACCCGCGCGAACGGCATGGGCAGGCCATGGCCCTCTGGGGCGCCGGCATCATGGTGGCGCCGGTCCTCGGCCCCACGCTGGGCGGCTGGCTGACCGACAGCTTCGACTGGCGCTGGGTGTTCTACATCAACGTTCCCGTCGGCCTGCTGGCCTTCCTCGGCATCGCCTTCACCATGCCGGCGTCGCCGCGCCGCCACCGGTCGTTCGACTTCGTCGGCTTCGCCTTTCTCGGCCTGTTCGTCGGCGCCCTGCAACTGATGCTCGACCGCGGCGAACAGCTCGACTGGTTCTCGTCGCCGGAGATCATCGTCGAGACGGCGCTGGCCGCCGCCGCCCTCTGGTGCTTCATCGTCCATTCGGCGACCGCCGAGCATCCTTTCATTCCGCCGCAGATCTTCCGCGACCGGAACTATGTCGCCGCCAGCATCTTCACCTTCGCCATCTCGGTGGTGCTGCTGGCGACGACGGCGCTTCTGCCGCCGATCCTGCAACGCATCATGGGCTTTCCGACGGTGACCACCGGCCTCGTGCTGGCGCCGCGCGGCATCGGCACGATGATCGCCATGCTGCTGGTCGGCCGGCTCCTGCGCTTCGTCGATCCGCGCCTGATCATCGTCGTCGGCCTCGGACTGACCGCCTGGGGACTGTGGGGCATGACCGGCTTCACCCCCGACATGGATTCCTGGCCGATCATCTATACCGGCGTGGCAATGGGCTTCGGGCTCGGCCTGGTGTTCGTGCCGATGTCGACGGTGGGCTTCGCGACGCTGCCGCCGCAGCTCAGAACCGAGAGCGCCGCGCTCTACAGCCTGGTGCGCAACATCGGCTCGTCGATCGGCATATCCATGGTCTCGGTGGTGCTGACCCGGAATATCCAGGTCAATCATGCCGAGCTCGCCGAACGGCTGACCGCCTTCTCGCCCGGCGTCGACGCGGCCGCGCATGCCGTCGGGATGAACGCCAGCTCCAGCCAGTTCGCCGGAGTTATCGATCAGATCACCACGCTTCAGGCGACGATGATCGCCTATGTCGATGATTTCAAACTGATGATGTACGTATCGCTGGCCGCCCTGCCGCTGGTGTTCCTGCTTCGCAAGCCGAGGACGATAGCGCAAGGACCGGTCATTCCCGACGCCGAATGAGACAGGCGGCGGCTTCGGTTCACCGACGTGCTCCGGGACCTTGCGACCGCGGAGAGGTCAGAACTCGGCGGTCCCGTCCCCGTCGCCGGATGCCAGCGCCTTGGCCTGGCCGATCCAGTCCTCGCGCTCGATACGGCCGGGGAAGGCCAGATAGGCGCCCACCCAGCGGGCCTCGGCCGGCGTCCAAGCGGCAATCTGGTCGAGATGGTAGATACCGAGTGCGTTGAGCCGTGTCGCATTCTGCGGGCCGATGCCGCGGATGCGCCGGAGATCGTCGGCGCCGCCGGGGCGCGGCCCCGGCAAGGCCGGCGGCCGCTCGCCGAGCCGGTCGGCGGCGGCGATACGGTCGAGGCCCGCCGATACCTCGGCGGCCGGCCCGGTCAGCGCCTCGGCGACCGAGGGCGCGGCGACCGGCACATCTCCGGATGTGGCCGGGGCGGCCGTCTCCGGCTCCGTCGCCTCCAATGACGGGGCCTGCTGCTCGGCTTTCTCCCTATCGTCGCTCATGTCGGCTTCGGCCGCCTCGGCCGCCGCCATCACCTCGGCCAGGCGTTCGCTGCCGACCGTGCGGCGGCCAAACCATTGCTTGACCAGGACACCGACCAATATGCCGGCGCCGACGGCGATCGCCGTCAGGATGAAGGTCTCGATGATCAGAATGGCCATGGTGAACCCCACTGGGAGGAAAGCGACCTGTCGACCGGATTGCCGTGCGCCCCGACGGACGCGGAGTGGCAATCCAGTCCATTGTTATTGCCTCGGAATTTTCGAAAACTGGAGTCCACTTTTCGGTCCGATGCTCCAATGGTCAAGCCTCGATGCGGTCGGAGCCGAACCAGCCGATGACCAACCCGGCTATGAAAGCGATCAGAAGATACGGCCAGAGCGTAAGGACGAGATAGAGCATCAGGACCTCCTGGTCAGGGCGCTGCCGGGGTGATGGAAAATCCATCCGCCGTGCCGGTGGCGCCGCTCGCCGTCAACCGGCCGGGATCGATGCCGATCTCCGCGAAGGCGCCGGCCACGTTGCGGGCGCGTGCCTCGCCGAGCGCCCGAGCCCGCGCCGCGTCGGCTCCGCCTGCCGTTGCCGTCAGCACGAAACGGGCGGCGGGGCAGCGGAGCACCAGCGCACCGAGCCGGTCGATGCCCCCCCGGCTGTCGGCGGCAACCGTCGCCGCACCGTTGTCGAAGCGAACGGGGGTTCGGGCGAGCACGGCTTTAATCGCCTCGCCGCAAGCGGCCGCCTCGAGTGGCGGCTCGGCCGGCACGGCGTTGACGGCGACCTCGAGTGTAAAGCCGGCAGGCACCGCCGTCGACAGTTCCGAGGGCAGGCGCGCCGCGCCGGCGGCGGTGAAAGCACTGCCCGTCACCTTGATGGCGCTTCCCTCGACGCTGACGTTGCCCTTGGCAAGAAGCGACGCGGCCCGGATGGCAAACAACGCGACATCGCGGGCGCCCTCCGGCGCGCTCTTGACCACCTCCGACGAATCGAGAATATCCGCCTTGCCGAACGCCCGATCGGCGGCGTTCCTCAGCGCCTTTCGCATGGCCTCGTCGGCGAGATCGCCATCGAGGGTCACCGTATCGAGCCCGCGCTCGACAAAAAAGCGGAAGGCGGCCGGCGCCGAAATCTCCGAGCTGCCTTTGACGACGCCGGCCGGCAGGCTGTCGAGCTCGTTGCCGACCATTGCACTGGCCTCCGCCGTTGACGCCTTGCCCGTCACCGACAAGGTATTGCCGACGAAGCGTACCTCGCCGACATCGAGTTCGGCCAGGATCGCCGCCGCCTTGCGCGACACGGCGACGAGGTCGATGGCGGCATCGAGGCCGGCGCCGAGACCGGACCGGTCGACAAGGCCAAGCTCGCCCGACGAACCGTCGACGACGGCCCGGATGGCGGCGCGCGTGGCTTCCGAAGGGGCGGACCCGGCGATGGTGAGCTGTTCGGCGTCCTTGGTCATCGACCAGACATAGGGGGTAATTGACGGCGGCGTGACGCCGTTGCCGACGTCATAGCCGGCCGGCGGATTGGCGATGGCCGCTTCCAGCTCGAGAAAGTCGCCGGAAGTCGCCGCCGTGCCCGACAGCGTCAGATGGGTGCCCGACAGGAGCGCGGTTCCCTCGTCGAGCTTGGCAAGCAGGCCGATCGCGAACCGGGCCGCCGCGCCAAAGCCGGGAGGGGCGCCGTCGGCCAGCGTCGTCTCGACCACCGGTTCGCTATCGCCCTCCTCGTTACCGGCAATCGCCTGAGCCGCCTCGGCAATATCGCTCTCGGCGTCGTCCGTCGGCACGAAGCCGGTCACCGTCACGCGGCCATGACTTTTGGAGACGGTCAGCGTGAACGGCTCGACGATCGGCAGGGCAATGGACTTCTGCAGAACGAAGCCCGGCGGATTCCAGGTCTCGAGATAGGCGTTGAGCGTTCGATAGGCCTCGGGGCTGGCGGCCCGGCCGGATACGACAAGCAAGCGGTCATTGAGGGCGATATGCGCCGAGGCCAGAAGATCGAGGTAATCCGCCGCCGCCTCGGCGGTTTCGGCAAAACCAGCCGGCGCACCCGCCGCATAGTCGAGGTTGTCGAATACGTTGCGGGGCCCGATCGCCTGTCGAACCACGTCGAGCACAGCATCGCGCGTCGCCGGATCCGGCACGAAACCGGATACCGTGACGCCATCGTCATCGCGGTCGATCGACCAGACGAAGGGCGAGGCCAGCGGCCGCGACACCTTGACGGCCGCCACGCTGTAGCCTTCCGGCAGCGCCGGGGCGAACGCCGTCAGCCGATCGTAGGCGGCGTTGCTCGCCGCCTCACCCTCGATGGTCACGACCCTATCGGTCAGTGTCGCCTTGCCGCGCGAGAGGAGAGCCGGCACGCCATAGAGCGCCCGCATGGCGTCGAAATAGCGATCGTCGGCCTTGCCGCGCGCCAACAGACTATGATCGGCGATACCGAGCCCCGGCGCGGCGGCCGCCAGGGCGCCGAAAATGCGCGCCCTGTCCGGCAGCGACGGCACGGCGCCGCTCAGCATGATCGTATCGCCGTTGCGCTCGAGCGTAGTGACATAGGGGCTGATTTCGGGCAGCAATCCAGCTGCCGAGGCATCGACCGCGCGAACCCCGTAGAGCCGGCCCAACCGCTCGATCGCCAGCCGGCGATTCTCTTCCGATGGCGCATCGCCCCGCAGGTAGACGTCGCGGCCACGAATATCGACGGACGCCCAACTGGTCGCCTCGCCGGACAACACCTGTCCGGCACGCGTCCCGAGATCGACGGCGATGTCCGTCGTCCTGGTGATAAGCGCCGCGGCCGTGACGGCGACCGCCGCCGCCACGCCAAGTATCGCCGAGATCTGCCAGCGAACCATCTTCCCGCCTCCGGAAGCCCGGACGCCACCCGTCCGTTCGCGGCAATGAGAATACGAAAGGGCATTTGCGAAAAGCAATTACCCGCGGAACACAGTCGTCAAACAAATGAACGATAAGGCAAAAAAGTCGTCGCTTGCGGAAACCGGGTCCGCAACCTCTCAAAAAGAAAAGGCCCGGACGAGCCGGGCCTTTTCCTCAAACCCCGAAGGGAATGATATTACCACACGCGGACGAGGCGGGTGACAGCGGTGAACTGGTTCCAGTCGTCCTGAGAGGCGTAGTCGAGTTCGCCCTGCAGGTTGAGGCCCGGGGCCAGCTCGTAGTCGACGCCGACGTTGGCGTAGATGAGGTCATCAGCAAACTTGCCGACATCGGGATTGGCCGTGGTACCACGATTATAAGTAACCCCATCGACGATCTGGTAGCGAACACCGGCGTAAACAGCCAGCGGATCGCTGAACTGATACGAGGCGGCAATGGCCAGGTCGGTGACGTTCTCAGCACGGAAACCAGCGATGTTGGCCAGGTTGACGCCGTCGCCACCATCCTGGTAGGCAGCCCAGACGCGCAGCGACAGCTTGTCGACCAGCTTCAGGTTGGCAGTGGCCTTGACACCCCAGATGTCGCCATCCACACCCAGATCGTCGTCGTAGGAGCGATAGATGCCCGACACGTCGAAGCTGCCCCAGGACTGGCCGGTAATACCGATGATGCCCGAGGCCTGGTACTCGGCCTCTTCACCCGACTGCCAAATATAGGGGCGGTTGAGCGTATCCTCTTGCGTGTCGTTATTGCCATAGAGACCGGCGCCGATGAAGAAGCCGCCGCCGAGGTTGTCGACCAGAACGCTGGCGCCGGTGGCGGTGTAGTCGCCAGGCTCCCAGGTCGAGTCGTTGATGCCATAGAGGCCGTCGCCGTTGGCGACTTCGTCCTGACGGCCGACCGTCACGTAGCCGACCTGGATGAACGCCTGGTTGGCCAGAATATCGCGCGTTTCGTCATCAATACCGATTTCGAAGTACGAGCGGACCACGCCGATATCGGAGGCCGTACGGGCATCGAAGCCGACGTAGGCATCGGTGCGCATCCGAACAGTGTCGCGGCCGTTGTTCAGGTCGCCACCGTTGTTGGTGTAGGTGACGCCGGCACGAACGCGGCCCTTGACGCGCAGGCAGGTCTCGGTGCCGGGGATGTAGAAGAAGCCGGCGCCGTAGGCGTCGCAAACCTTCACGTAGTCAACAGCGACCGGGGCGGCTTCGCCCGGCAGGTCGGCGGCGTAAGCACCCGTGGCGACCATCAGGCCGGCGGCGGTGCCGAGCAGCGTCTTCATGTTCATTTCCTGACCTCCAAAGTCATCTAGAGAAAGAACCCTTCCCTGCCTGACAACAAACGGCCTGACCGTTATCATCGCTGGCGTGGAACCGGTTCCGGTTCTTTGCCGCCTTGCTCCGCCGCCTAACCACCCCAGGCAGATCGACTTCACTTGGCGGTGAGTTCCGTCTCCCGAAATCTCACGACGCTAGTGATGGCCGATCCTGAGCCGGTCTTCAACGGGAAAGACGCCGGCAATCCGCCCGGAATGGCTAATCGAAAATCCATGTTGCAGTTTTGTCACTCACCTCCCTCCCCCCGGGAACACAAGGGTTAATAGAAGGTTAAAGCCCTGCTTCAAAAGGGAATTGTCGGTTTCCAACCCATTAGCATCCGTTCATTTTCCACAAGCCTCAGGGAACCTACTCATAACCAAACGGCTAGGAGGCTAAGAAGCTTTCCGCCGTCGCGGCGGCGAACAGACGGTCCGACGACGGCGAATCTCTCCGGGAGGAATCGGGGCGCAAAGGGCCGGAGGACGGGTCGGGAATCATCGGGCGCCCTCCGTCGATCATCCCGCCGCCCGCGTCACGGCCGGTGCGACACGCCGCCGGCACGCCGGGTCTTGAAGGCGGCGGGCCTTTCGGATTGGATAGCGTCGTCCCTCCCAATCCCTCTCCGGAATCGACAAATGCCCTCCCGTCCTTCGCCGCAGGCCGTCGCCGCCGGCCTCATCGCCGCCTTCGTCGGCTTCGGCGGCGCCTTCACGGTGGTGGTGCGCGGCCTTTCGGCGGCCGGCGCGTCACCGGCCGAGGTGGCCTCCGGACTGATGGCGGTCACCATCGCCATGGGTTTTTCCGGCATTCTTCTCAGCCTCAGGTTCCGCATGCCGATCTCGGTCGCCTGGTCGACACCCGGCGCGGCGCTGCTCGCCTCCTCGGGAGCGGTGGCCGGCGGCTATTCCTACGCGGTCGGCGCCTTCCTGATCACCGGCGCGCTGCTGATGCTGTCCGGCGTCGTCAAACCGCTCGGCCGGGCGGTCGCCGCCATTCCGACGCCGATCGCCTCGGCGATGCTGGCCGGCGTGCTGCTGACGCTCTGCCTCGCGCCGGTCAAGGCGGTGGCCGTCTCGCCGCTCGCCGGCCTCGCCGTGGTGCTGACCTGGCTTGTCGTCGGCCTCTGGCGCAAGGTGCTGGCCGTGCCGGCCGCCGTCATTGTTGCTGCCGTCATCATTGCCATAACGACGCCGATCCCGGAGGCGGTGACGGAAGGCCTGGTGCCGGCGCCCCTTTTGATCGTTCCTCACTTCAGCTTCGCGGCGCTGATCGGCACGGCGTTGCCGCTCTATGTCGTCACCATGGCGGCGCAGAACATCCCGGGCATGGCCGTGCTCAACGCCAACGACTACCGGCCGGCGTTCGGTCCCATCCTCAGCAACACCGGCGCCTTCACCCTTCTCGCGGCGCCGTTCGGCGGCCATGCCGTCAATCTCGCGGCCATCACCGCCGCCCTTTGCGCCGGCCCCGATGCCGACCCCGACAAGGACAATCGCTACTGGGCGGCCGTCGTCTGCGGCGTCGCCTATGTCATCGTCGGCCTGATCTCCGGCGCCGCCACCGCCTTCATCGCCGCCGCGCCGCCCGTGCTGATCGAGGCGGTGGCCGGCCTCGCGCTGCTCGGCGCCTTCGGCGCCTCCACGTCGACGGCGCTGTCGTCGCCGGAGACGCGCGAGGCGGCCGTCGTCACCTTCCTGGTCACCGCCTCCGGCGTCGGCTTCCTCGGCATCCCCGGCGCCTTCTGGGGACTGATCGCCGGCATCGCCGTCCATCTCATCAACCGCGTCAGGATCGCCTGAACGGACGCACAGGACCCGCCCCATGCTCTATCTCGTACGACACGGACAAACGCTCTGGAACACCGAGGCCCGTTTCCAGGGCCAGTTCGACTCGCCGCTCACCGACCTCGGCCGCGATCAGGCGACGCGCATCGGCCGGGCGCTGGCCGCCGAGATCGGCGCGCGCGTCGAGCCGATCCGCGCCTATGTCAGCCCGCTCGGCCGCACCCGCGCCACGGCGGAACTGATCGGCCGATCGCTGCCGATGAACGTCGTCGAGGTGCCGAGCCTGATGGAGGTGCATTTCGGCGACTGGGAGGGGCTGACGCGCGACGACATCCTCTCCCGCTTCGGCAGCGACCAGTCGATCCGGCCGATCGACTGGCAGTTCCAGGCACCGGGCGGCGAGACGCTCGACACCGTGCTCGCCCGCGTCGAAACCTGGTATGCGACGGCGGAAGCGCCGGCGGTGATCGTCACCCACGGCATCATCAGCCGCCTGGTGCGCGGCCTCCACGCCGGCCTCGGACACGAGGAGATGCTGACGCTGCCGGTGTCGCAGGACGGCTATTTCCGGCTCGACGGCGGGAACATCGAGTTCGTGCCGGCGCCCTGACCGGCCGCTGCGGTCCGCGAGAGGTTTCGTTGACCGAACCGGTCAAATCCTAGTGTGAAGGGCGTGATCGGCCGCCTCTGGGCTCGTCATGATAGCGGTTATGCCGTATGGTTTTCCCATCATGACCTTCTGGCAGCAATTCTCCGCCGTCATCGCCCGCATTCCCGATGCGGTCACCTGTGTCTTCCAGTGCGTGGTCGACGTGCTGCGCGAGACACTGTCGCCGGAGGCGCGGCGCGGGGTGGCGTTCACCTCCGCCATGATCGCGCTCTCCGCCAAGATGGCCAAGGCCGACGGCGTCGTCACCGCCGACGAGGTGGCCGTCGTCGAGCGGCTGTTCCAGGTGCCGCCGGAAGAAAAGCGCCACGTCGCCCGCCTCTTCAACCTCGCCAAGCAGGACACTGCCGGCTACGAGTATTATGCCGAGCGGATCCATGCGCTCTACGAGACCGACATGGAGACGCTCGAGGACATCCTCGACGGCCTGTTCGTGATCGCCACCGCCGACGGCAGCCTGCATGACGACGAACTCGCCTTCCTCGAGACGGTGGGCACCATCTTCCGCCTGCCGCAGGCGGCTTTCCATCGCGTCTTCGCCCGCCACGTCGGGGAAGACGCCCGCTGCCCCTATGCCGTTCTCGGTCTGCCGCCCGGCGCCGACGACGCGGCGGTGAAGAAGGCCTGGCGACGCCTCGTCGCCGAGCATCACCCCGACCGCCTGCAGGCGCGCGGCCTGCCGGCCGATTTCATCCGCGTCGCCACCGAGCGGATGGCCACCATCAACGCCGCCTACAGCGCCATCACCCGGCAGGCGGCGTAACACCCTTCGGAATATCCTTCCGGCAGGCGCCGGCATCCGCTAAATACGGCGGATCATGACTGACACGCCTTTCCTCCCCGACGGCTACCACGCCCTCGCCCCCGGCAAGCTCGCCAACCTCGTCACCTTCCTGGAGATGACGGAACGCCCGGAAAGACCGCGCCGGCCGGCACCGGCCGGCTATGCGATGGAGCCGGTCGACCGCTGGGACACCGAGGCCTTCCTCGACCTCTACCGGGAGATCGGCTGGGAATGGCTGTGGAGCTCGCGCCTGCTGATGCCGCGCGACAAGCTGGAGGCCAAGCTGGCCGCGCCCCACATGCGCTCCTGGTGCCCGGTGAAGGACGGACGGCGCATGGGCATCGTCGAGATGGACCTCTCCGGGCCGCATGAGACCGAGATCTCCTTTTTCGGCCTGGTGCCCGACGCGGTCGGCGGCGGCATCGGCGGCTGGATGATGCGCGAGGCGATCGACATTGCCTTTGCCCGGCCGGGCGTGAAACGCCTCTGGCTGCACACCTGCCATTTCGACAGCCCGCAGGCGCTGCCCTTCTACATGCACATGGGCTTTACGCCCTACGCCCGCGCCGTCGAGGTGCACGACGACGTCCGCCTCCTCGGCCGGCTCGACGAAAGCGCCGGTCCGCACGTTCCGATGATCCGGAACGGTCGCCGGCCGGATCTGGGCTGACGGTTGACCGGCGAAGCGCACAATCGGACTGGCTTCGCCGTCATCTTGTGGTATTGACCTTGCGGTACCAGCCCCAGGACCAATGGCCCCAGGGACACGTACCGCAAGAGACCGACATGATCGCATCCGAGCGCCCGGCTCCCGTTTTCATCGATAGTCCCCCCCGCCTTCCCATGACCAGCTTCCGCGACGCGGAGGCGGCCGTCGACCGTCTGATCGAGATCTACGCCCGCAACACCGCCTTCCTCCGCTCCTCCTTCGAGGCTGTGGTGCAGGGCGCCGTTCCGGAAGGGCGCATCCGCGCCTATTACCCGCTGATCCGGGTGTCCACCGACACGCATGGCCGCGCCGACTCGCGCCTGTCCTATGGCCAGTTCAGCGGTCCCGGCGTCTACGAGACCACCGTGTCGCGGCCCGAGCTGTTCCGCACCTATCTCGTCGACCAGTTGACGGTGATCATCCGCAACTACGACGCGCCGATCGAGATCGGCGAGAGCTCGCTGCCGATACCCTTGCATTTCGCCTTCTACGAGGGGGCCTATGTCGAGGGCGCGCTGATGGACACGCTGCCGCGGCCGCTGCGCGACATGTTCGACGTGCCCGACCTTGCTGTGACCGACGACGCCATCGTCAACGGCACGCTCGACCCCAAGATCGGCGATCCGCTGCCGCTCGCCCCGTTCACGGCGCCGCGCGTCGACTATTCGCTGCACCGCCTGCAGCACTACACAGCCACCTCGCCGCGCTTCTTCCAGAACTTCGTGCTGTTCACCAACTACCAGTTCTACGTCGACGAGTTCGCCGCCCGCGCCCGCGAGATGATGGCCTCCGGCCAGAGCGACTACGTCGCCTTCGTCGAGCCGGGCAACCAGGTGACGCCGCTCGGCGAGGCGGCGCCGACCGAGGGCGAGGAACTGCTGCGCCTGCCGCAGATGCCGGCCTACCACCTCGTCCGCGACGATCACTCCGGCATCACGCTGGTCAATATCGGCGTCGGCCCCTCCAACGCCAAGACGATCACCGACCATGTCGCCGTCCTCCGGCCGCACGCCTGGGTGATGCTCGGCCACTGCGCCGGCCTCAGGAGCAGCCAGGCCCTCGGCGACTACGTGCTGGCCCATGGCTACGTGCGCGACGATCACGTGCTCGACGCCGACCTGCCGCTGTGGATTCCCATTCCGCCGCTCGCCGAGATCCAGGTGGCGCTGGAAGGCTCGGTCGCCGAGGTCACCGGCCTCAAGGATCTCGAGCTCAAGCGCATCATGCGCACCGGCACCGTCGCCACCATCGACAACCGCAACTGGGAACTGCGCGACCAGCGCGAGCCCGTGCAGCGCTTCTCGCAATCGCGCGCCATCGGCCTCGACATGGAATCGGCGACCATCGCCGCCAACGGCTTCCGCTTCCGCGTGCCCTACGGCACGCTGCTCTGCGTCTCCGACAAGCCGCTGCATGGCGAGCTGAAGCTGCCGGGCATGGCGAGCGCCTTCTACCGGCGGCAGGTCAGCCAGCACCTGACCATCGGCATCCGCGCCATGGAGAAACTGCGCGACATGGCGCCGGAGCGGCTGCATTCGCGCAAGCTGCGCTCGTTCATGGAAACGGCCTTCCAGTAGGCGCGTCCTTCCCCGTCCAGGCCCGTCGGGCCGCCCCGAACCCGGATCATCCCATGCTCACCATTTTCGACTGCGACGGCGTGCTTATCGATTCCGAGATCATTTCCTCGGCGGTCACCGCGGAAGTGCTCAACGACGAAGGCTTCGCCATCACCGCCGATGAAGTGACGTCCCGCTTCGCGGGCCTCGCCAGTGGCGAGATGGAGGCAATTCTCTCCGAGGAAACCGGGCTGCCGGTCAGCGGCCGCATCAAGGAGCGCATCCAGGCGGAGTTCGACCGGCGCATCGTCCACGTCAAGGCGGTGCCGGGCATCTCCGACCTGCTCGATGCGCTCGACGGCCCGCGTTGCGTCGGCTCCAACGCCGATGCGGCCTATCTCAAGCGGGCCCTCACCAGCGCCGGCCTCTACGATCGCTTCAAGCCCTACGTGTTCTCGGCCGGCGAAGTGGGAACCCGCAAGGGCAAGCCAGATCCCAACGTGTTCCTTCATGCGGCCCGCGAACTCGGCGCCGATCCCGCCGAGACGATCGTCATCGAGGATTCGTTCGCCGGCGTTACCGCCGCCGTCCGGGCCGGCATGCGGGCGATCGGCTTCACCGGCGGGGCGCACTCCTGGCCGGGACACGCCGAGGCGCTGATGGAAGCCGGCGCCGAGACCGTGGTTCGCAAGCACTCCGATATTCTTGCAGTGATTGAGGCTTTCGGAAGCTGGGACGGCAGAGGCGTCTGACCGTCTCACGCCTTCTTCGCCGCCCTGAGCACGGCGGCGATCACCGCCGCCACGGCCTTGTAGAGGTCGACCGGGATCGTCTCGTCGAGCTTCAGCGTCGACAGCGCCTCGGCGAGCGCCGGATTTTCCTCCACCGGCACGCCCGCTTCCCGCGCCTTGTCGACGATCGCCTCGGCAACGGCGCCCTTGCCGGTGGCGACCACTTTCGGCGCTTCCGGCGCGGCGTATTGCAGGGCTACCGCCTTGCGGACGTCCTTGTCGCTCATAGCTGAAGATCCAGGCGATGGCTGGCCGCGGCCGCCGTTTCGTCGCGGCCCTCGGGCGGATGGCCGCGATGCAGGTCGACGCCGGCCACCACCATGCCCTCCTGCTCGAGGCCCAGTACGATATTCTCGCGCTCCGCCTCCATGCGGACCAGGCCGTCGTCGCTCTCGCACCAGACGCCGACGGCCACGCGCCGCCCGTCCATCAGGCCCACCCGCACGGCGACGGGCCCGAGGGGGGCGATGTCGAAGGCGATATCCACCTGGAACACCCGGCGCGGCGGCGCGCCGGGCTCGCTCGGTGCGTGGTCGTCGCGTTCGATGCGGAGCTGGGCGACCGACGTGCCGTTCGGCCCGGCGATGGGAATTTCGAGCATCAACGCCGGCGTCGGTTGCGCGGCTTTCGCGTCGCGGCCGTCGGCGGTGGCCGCCTGATGCAGGAAGACGCGCGACAGCGAGCGCTCCGCCTCGCCGAGCGCGCGACCGGCCAGCGTTTCGGTCGGGACCGCCTCGCTCGCGTCTTCCCCGACAAGCGGCACGGCCGGCTGGCCGCGCACGGGGCCGCCCTTGCGCGGCGGCGGCGGCCGGTCGATGCGCGGTGCCGCCGCGTCGTCGCCGGCACCGTCGAGACTGGCCATCACGTCGGCGTTGCGGCCGAGCCAGGCGACCAGCTCGCGGCGGAGCACCTCCAGCGCGCCCTTGAGGTCGACGCCAGCCGCCGGCGGCATCGCCGCCGTTGGCAGGGTGGGCTGCCGGACCGGCGGCGCGGCCACTTCGGCAACGGCCGGCGCGGCCGGACGGGCCTGGGGCGTAGCCGGTTGCCCAACCTGGGAGGACGCCTGCCCCGCCGCCTGCTGGGACGCGACAGGCTGCGGCGAAGCGGCAGACGGCGTGGCACCCGGCTGTGCCGGTGCGTCCGGCACGACGGACGACGCCACCGGAGCGGCCGCCGGTCGCGGCGCGGCCGGTCCCGGCACGACCCTCGGCAAGCTCTCCACATCGGAAGGAACGAAGGGAGCCCTCTCGCCGGCAGGACGAGAAACAGGCGTTTCGCCGCCCTCGGAAGCGATCACCGAAGGCGGCGACGCGGGACGCCCCACATCGGCGGACGATCCGGCGGGCGCCGGGGATGCAGCCATCGGCGCGGCGGGTGTCAGCGGCCGGCCCGGTGTCCAGGGTGCAAACGAGCGGGAAGACGCCGATGCATTGGCGGGCGATGCCGGCGAAGCCGCCGGTGACGGCTGAGTTGGTGCTTGAACTTCCGGCGGTTCGGACGCCGGCAGCGAGGAAGCCGTAGACGGCGGGACGCCGCCGGAAGCAGGGGGCGGCGGATTGGCAGGCTGGCCGGCAACCGCAGGCGTCGCCAGCACTGTTGGCGAGGAGGGCGCCGCTCCGGCCGTAGTCGTCGGCGCCGGTTGGGCTCCGGCGCCACCGGTCGAGGGGACCTGCGCCGATGTCGGCGCCGAAGCGTCGCGAGCGACCTGGACAGTTGGTAGCAGTGGGGACGGCGGGACGGTCGTTGCCGCGGCCACAACCGGTGACGTTCCTCCAGCCGCCGACGGTGCGGCGAGGCTGGCTGCCGGAGCGGCGGCAACCGTCGCGGCCGGAGCTCCGGGCATGGCGGATGGGCCGGCCGCATTGCCGGCACTTGAAACCTGTGGGGCAATCGGCGCGGCCGTCGATGCCGGCAGGCCGCCCTGCCGGCCATAGGCCTGGGCGGCCGCTGCCGGCGCACCGACGATCGGCGGCGCGGGCGCCGGGACGGCCGGGGCCTGTCTCGCGGCGGCCGGCGTCGTCGCCGGCGCGGCCGTGGTTGGCGTCGCGGGACGGGCCGTCGCCTGCCGCCGGTCCTCCGGTGCGCCGCCGAGCGCCTGCCGGACGGCGGGCGACAGGGCCGCCGCCATCCTGCCGGCCGCCACCGCCTCGTGGAATACGCCCGACGAGCGGATCGCCTCGGCGACCCGCTCGGGCGTCACGTCGCCATCGCCGAGGCGGAAGGCCAGGACGGCGTTGATCGCCGCCTTCACCGCGTCGGGCAGCTCCGGCGCGTCGGCGAGCCCGGCCAGCGTGGCGTAGAGCGGCGCCAGCCCGCCCTGGCGGCCCAGCGCCTCGGCCACCGCTCTTTCGATCAACGTGGTTTCGGGAAGGATGGCGGTGGCCGGCTCGGCCGTCGCCGCCGCCTGGAGGTCGACAAGCGAGCCGGCGGCCGTCTGTTGGGCGAGCGTCTTGCCCGGCTGACCGGAGTTCGCCTGGATTTCGCTGATCACCGGCGGCAGCGGGCCGATCGCCATGGGCGTGCTCCCGGGAAAGGGGGGTATCCGGGAGGGTGCGTCGAAACGGCCCGTCTGGCAAGCCGTCACATGAAATCGGTCGCGGTTTTCAGGCGGAAACGGCGGCCGAGGCCGCCGTTCCAATGTCGGTCAGCCCTAGATCGTCACCCTGCGTCCTGACGGACACACGGTGACGATCTAGTCTCTTGTTTTGCATCTGATTTTCCGAAAACCGGATTCCACTTTTCGGTCAGATGCTTTAGTAGACGAGCTTCGGCTGGCGGGCGGCCAAAGTCTCGTCGACGCGGCGGCGCGGCGCCAACCGCGGCGCGGCCTTGAAAGCGCCGGCCTCCCCCGCCCTCGCCTTCTCGGCCAGATGCCGCAGCATGCCGATGAACTGGTTGAGGCTCGCCTTCGATTCCGACTCGGTCGGCTCGATCAGCAGGGCGCCATGAACGACCAGCGGGAAATACATGGTCATCGGGTGGTAGCCCTCGTCGATCATCGCCTTGGCGAAATCGAGCGTCGTGACGCCGGTGCCCTCCAGGAAGCGATCGTCGAACAGCACCTCGTGCATGGCCGGCCGTTCCGGGAAAGCCACCGTCATCACGTCGGCAAGCCGCGCCTTGACGTAGTTGGCGGCGAGCACCGCATCCTCCGACGCCTGCCTGAGGCCGTCGGCGCCGTGGCTCAGCATATAGGCGAGCGCCCGCACGAACATGCCCATCTGACCATGGAAGGCGGTGATGCGGCCGAACGGCTTCAGCCCCCGATCGCCGGCGGCCTTGCGCGTCTCGACGAATTCGGCCGCGCCGTCCTCGCCGAAGCGCACGAAGGGCACCGGCGCATAGGGCGCGAGGCGGTCGGACAGCACCACCGGGCCGGCGCCGGGACCGCCGCCGCCGTGCGGCGTCGAGAAGGTCTTGTGCAGGTTGATGTGCATGGCGTCGACGCCGAGGTCGCCCGGCCGGACCTTGCCGACGATGGCGTTGAAGTTGGCGCCGTCGGCGTAGAAATAGGCGCCGGCGGCGTGCGCCGCCTCGGCGATCTCGACGATGTCGCGCTCGAACAGGCCGCAGGTGTTGGGATTGGTCAGCATGATGGCCGCCACCTCGGGGCCGAGGCGCTTCCTGACCTCCTCCGGATCGACGGTGCCGTCGGCGCGCGCCGGCACGCCGACGACGCGGAAACCGAGCTGGGCGGCCGTCGCCGGATTGGTGCCATGCGCCGATTCCGGCACCAGCACCACGTCGCGCGCCTCGCCACGATCGGCGATCGCCGCCTTGATCGCCGCCATGCCGCACATCTCGCCATGGGCGCCGGCCTTGGGGCTCATGGCGACCGAGGCCATGCCGGTGAGCTCCAACAGCCAGCGGCCGAGCTCGGCGATGAGTTCCACGGCGCCGGCCGCCGTCGACAGCGGCTGCAGCGGATGCACGTCGGCAAACCCAGGCAGGCGCGCCATCGCCTCGTTGAGGCGCGGGTTGTGCTTCATGGTGCAAGAGCCGAGCGGGTAGAGCCCGAGGTCGATGGCGTAGTTCTGGCGGGAGAGGCGCACGTAGTGGCGCATGGTCTCCGGCTCGCTGAGGCCGGGAAGATCGACGGGCGCCGTGCGGGCAAGCGTGCCGAGCCGCGGCTCGAACGCGCCGGCATCCTCGAAATCGACGCCGGTGGCATCCGGCCGGCCGGCCTCGAACAGCAGCGGCTCCTCGATGTCGAGACCCCGGTTGCCGGTGAAGGTGGATGCGGTGGCGGCAGTTTCGGCGGCAACGGGCGCCGTCGGGCGGCCCACGTTATTCATGGTCATCGGTCACCTCCGAAGGTGAACAGCGTCGAAAGCAGGAAGCTGCGGTAGCGGCTCGGCGTCTTCACCGGGCTGTCGCTGAAGAAGCGGTGCCGGGCGACGGGAGCATTCTCCTTGTCCCACGGCTCGCCGCTGTCGGTCGGGCGCCGGTCGGTCATGCCAGCGCCCCCTTGAGAGCGGCCGCCAGCGCTGCCCTGTCCTCGTCGGTGTTGACCTCGGTGGCGGCGACGACCAGCACGTTGTCGAGCTCCGGCCGGTTCGGCTCGAGCCGGCTTGCCGGCACGCCGGCGAGGATGCCCCGGGCGGCCAGCGCCTCGACGACGCCGCCGGCGCTTTTCGGCAAACGCAGGGCGAACTCGTTGAAGAAGGCGCTATTGAGCAATTCGACGCCGGGCAGCGCGGCCAGCATATCGGCGAGCCTCACGGCGTTGGCGTGGTTGAGGCGGGCGAGCTTCGTCAGCCCCGTGCCGCCCAACAGCGTCAGGTGGATCGAGAAGGCCAGCGCGCAGAGGCCGGCGTTGGTGCAGATGTTGGAGGTCGCCTTCTCGCGGCGGATATGCTGCTCGCGCGTCGACAGCGTCAGCACGAAGGCGCGCCGGCCGTCGGCGTCCACCGTCTCGCCGCAGAGGCGGCCGGGCATCTGGCGGACGTATTTCTGGCGCGTCGCGAACAGGCCGACATAGGGGCCGCCGAACGTGAGCGGATTGCCGAGCGATTGCCCCTCGCCGACCACGATGTCGGCGCCTTGCGCGCCCGGCGGCTCGATCAGGCCGAGCGACACCACCTCGGTGAACACGGCGATCAGCAGCGCGCCGACGGCGTGGGCCTTTTCGGCGATCGGCTTCAGGTCGTAGAGATGGCCGTAGAAGGACGGCGACTGCACGACGACGCAGGAGGTCGTCTCGTCGATGGCCGCGAGGATTTCCTCGGTGCCCGACAGGTCAGGCGGCAGGCTTTCCACCGTGTGGCCGGGGAACCGCGTCACCGTCTCGACCACGCCGCGATAATGCGGATGGACGCCGCCGGACAGCAGCGCCCGATCGCGCCGGGTGATGCGATGGGCCATCAGCACCGCCTCGGCCAGCGCCGTCGAGCCGTCGTACATCGAGGCGTTGGCGACCTCCATGCCGGTGAGGCGGGCGACCTGCGTCTGGAACTCGAACAGCACCTGCAGCGTCCCTTGCGCGATTTCCGGCTGGTAGGGCGTGTAGCTGGTCAGGAATTCCGAGCGCTGGATCAGGTGATCGACGGTAGCCGGAACGTGGTGCCGGTAGGCGCCGGCGCCGACGAAGAACGGCACCGCGCCGGCGGATGTGTTCTTCGCCGCCATGACGCCGAGGCGACGGGCGACCGCCTGCTCGCTGGCGTGCGGCGGCAGGCTCGGCAGCGCGGCGAGGCGTTTTTCGGCCGGCAGGTCGGCGAACAGATCGTCGATCGACGATACGCCGATGGCGGCCAGCATGTCGGCCCGGTCGACGTCGGAAAGGGGAAGATAGCGCATGGGATAGGCTCCAGGAGGCGTGGTCGGATGCTCTTCCTTGAGAGGTCGTGTTCACCCCTCTCTCCAACTCTCCCCCACAAGGGGGGAGAGGGCGCCGCTTGGTTCCGGCCAGAACTTCATGGTCGGGAAGTTCGAGCCATTCAGCTCAACGAGCCCTCTCCCCCCTTGTGGGGGAGAGCTGGAGAGAGGGGTGGGAAACACAACGCTTCGGAAAAGCTCTACCGGGCTCAGAGCCCCGCGACGAAGGCCTTGTAGGCGGCTTCGTCCATCAGGACCTCGAGCTCGGCGGCATCGGACATCTCGATCCGGCAGAACCAGCCGGCGCCCTCGGGATCCTCGTTGACGGTGATCGGGCTGTCGGCGAGCGGGTCGTTGGCCTCGACGACCGTGCCGGTGACCGGCGAATAGACCTCGCTCGCCGCCTTGACGCTCTCGACGACCGCCGTCTCCTCGCCCTTCTTCACCTTGCGGCCGACGGTCGGCACCTCGACGAACACCACGTCGCCGAGCTGGGCCTGCGCATAATCGGTGATGCCGAGGGTGGCGACATTGCCGGTCACGGAAATCCACTCGTGCTCTTCGGTGTAATACTTGGTCATGGCTTTGCCCTGCTGTCTCTGGAAGCTTTATTTGGGCGCGCGGTAAAAGCGCGCCGGAACGAAGGGAAGGGAAACGACCTCGGCCGGCAGCGCCTTGCCGCGCACCACCAGCCCGATCCGCGTGCCCGGCCGGGCATGGACGGCGGCGACGTAGCCCATGGCGATCGGGCCGCCGACCGTCGGGCCGAAGCCGCCGGAGGTGACGATGCCGATGGCGACGCCGTTTTCGTCGACGATCTCGGCGCCATCGCGGGCCGGCGCGCGGCCGTCCGGCCGGATGCCGACGCGCTTGCGGGCGACGCCCTCGGCGATCTGCGCGCGGACGATATCGGCGCCGGGAAAGCCGCCTTCCTCACGGCGGCGCTTCTGGATCGACCAGAGCAGGCCGGCCTCGACCGGCGTCGTCGTCTCGTCGATGTCATGGCCGTAGAGACAGAGCCCGCCCTCGAGACGCAGCGAATCGCGGGCGCCGAGACCGATCGGCCGGACGCGAGGATCGCGCAGCAGAATTTCCCACAGGCCGGCGACGGTGTCGGCATGGACCGAGATCTCGAAGCCGTCCTCGCCGGTATAGCCGGAGCGGGACAGGACGGCCGGAATGCCGGCGATGCTCGCCGGGCCGACGTCCATGAAGTCCCAGCCGGCGACGTCGGCGCCGAGCGACACCAGCACGTTCACCGCCTCGGGACCTTGCAGGGCAATGAGCGCCCGCTCTTCGTGAATCTCTAGCAGTATGCCGTCGGGCAGCCGGGCGGCGATATGGGCGTAGTCCGCGACCTTGCAGGCGGCATTGACCACCAGGCCGAGCGTACCGTCGGCGCCGGGAGCGCGATGCACCATCAGATCGTCGAGGATGCCGCCGCGCTCGTTGAGCAGTTGCGAATAGCGCTGCCGGCCCGGTTCGAGGCCAAGGATATCGGCCGGCACCAGCGCCTCGAGGGCGCGGGCGACCGTCGGGTGGTCGGGTCCGCGCAGCGTCGCCTGCCCCATGTGCGACACGTCGAACAGGCCGGCCGCCGCGCGGCAGTGGGCGTGTTCGGCGAGAATGCCTTCGTATTGCACCGGCATCAGGTAGCCGGCGAACGGCACCATGCGGGCACCGAGCGCCACGTGAGCGTCGTGGAGCGGCGTCTTGAGCGGCGCGGCGTTGGAATGCGGGTCGTGATCGGCATGGACGGGTGTCGTCATGCGGTCGGCTCCGGCTAGAGGTGGGCGGACGACGGGCTTCGTCATGTCCGCGCCCCCTCTGTCACGTAACCTGAGAGATTTCCCCGGACGCCCTGTCCGGGTTACTCCTTCGGTGAGTCGAGGCCTGGGCCTCGCCTGCTTTCCAGAGCGTCGCCCGCTGCGAGCGGTCCTTTTGCCTGAGAGTTTCCGGGGCGGTTGCTCCTTCGGCGCCGACGGTAACCACCGTCGGTCTCTCCCGCGCAGCGTCTCGGAACCTTGCGATTCCGCGTCCGGGCACGACTTTCCCGAACAGCCGCCAGCATGACCTGTCAGCGGCGGAATTTCAATCGAGTTCTTTTTTTCGTGCCTCAGGCGCCGGCGGGCGTCCCGCCCTTGGCTTCCGCTCCGCTTTGCGTCTTTCGGGGCTTCGCCACGAAAGACCCGCTGCGCGCGGCGCCACTTGGCGCCGGAAGCCGCAGGGGCGGCTTCGGGTATCCTTCACTCTGATGCTCGGCACGGCGATCTATATATGCCGCCCGTCCCATTCTGCCCGAGGTCCTACGCCTTCGCGTAGGATGACAGAATTATATATAGGAAACAGGTACATAACCTATTATAAATTGTCATCCTACGCGAAGGCGTAGGACCTCGGGCCGGAAAGGGCGAGAGGGGCATATAAGGCTCCGGCATGTACGCAGCCGTTCGTTACCGGCGTCGATGCCAGGGCAGGCAGCTTGGGTTTTCGCTCCCCGCGGGCGCCGGAAGCCGCCTGGGGCGGCTTCGGTCGATTCCTACTTCTTCTTGCTCTCGTCGAAGCCGACGTAGATGACGAAGTTGCCCTGGCTCTTGTCGCCGGCAACCACGACGTCGGGCGCCACCAGGTCCCAGTCGGCGGCGGCCGAGCCCGGCGCTATGGTGACGTCCAGCGGATAGAGCTTGGAGTAGAGCACCTCGTCGCCGTTGCGCACCAGCACGACGCGCACCGGCAGCGTCGCGGCGCCGGTCGCGCCGTTGGGACCGGCGAGCAGGCGGCCGGCCACGCCCACCTTGACGGTGGTGGTGCCGGAGACATCGGTACGGCATTCGCGGGCGAACTTGCGGATCGTGCCCTGGAAGCGGATGGCGCTGTAGTCGCCTTCCTTGCCCTTCTCGAACACCGCCATCATCTGCGTGCCGTCGCGCACCTGCACGTCGGGGCAGACGGCGACCGGCGCGAACTTCTCCAGCGTTTCCTGTTCCGCCTTGGCATCGGGACCACCCGAAATCCATGAGCGAGGAGAGAAGCCGCCACCCGACGAACAGGCCGAAAGCGCCGTGGCAAGCGCCAATGCTGTCAAAATCTTACCGCTGAAACCGACAGAAACCATGAGAGCGTTACCTCCGCTTCGCCGCTTCCATAGCATGCGGCCCCGGCCTTGGCGACTCGTTCCATGCCGGTCGTTCCTCGTCGGGCATCCGCCCCCCGCGCCTCGCGGCGCCGGACGCCCTTCGGGGCGATTCCCGTTCCGAAACGCCGCGTCGCGCGGCGTCGGCGGGCACCGGCAGCCGGCGATGCGGCTGCGGGCGATCGCCGCCTTTCCCTTGACAGTCCCCGGGCAAACACTTCTATTCCGCTTCTCCAGCAAGAGGGACCACGGTTGTCGCTGCCGAAGCTCAAGATCCTGCTTTGCGCGCCGCGCGGCTTCTGCGCCGGCGTCGACCGGGCGATCCAGATCGTCGACCTGGCGCTCGCCCGCTACGGCGCGCCGGTCTACGTGCGGCACGAAATCGTCCACAACAAATACGTGGTCGAAGAGCTGCGGGCCAAGGGCGCCGTGTTCGTCGAGGAGCTCGACGAGATCCCCGACACCGACCAGCCGGTGATCTTCTCGGCGCATGGCGTGCCGCGCTCGGTGCCGGCCGCCGCTCAGGCCCGCAATCTTTTCCAGCTCGACGCCACCTGCCCGCTGGTCACCAAGGTGCACCGCGAGGCCGAGATCCACCACAGGAAGGGCCGGCACGTCATCCTGATCGGCCACGCCGGACATCCCGAGGTGATCGGCACCATGGGGCAGTTGCCCGAGGGGGCGGTGACGCTGATCGAGACCGTCGACGACGTCGGCAGGTTGAGCTTTCCGGCCGGCACGGTGCTGTCCTACACGTCGCAGACCACGCTGTCGGTCGACGATACGCGGACGATCGTCGAGGCGCTGACCGTTCGCTTCCCGGACATCGTGCCGCCGCACAAGAGCGACATCTGCTACGCCACCACCAACCGGCAGGCGGCGGTGCGCGAGGTGGCGCCCAAGGTCGACGCCATGCTGGTGGTCGGCGCGCCCAACTCGTCCAACTCGCAGCGCCTGCGCGAAGTGGCCGCCCGCGAGGGCTGCGCGCGCGCCTTCCTGATCCAGCGGGCCTCCGATCTCGACTGGGCCGCGCTCGACGGCATCGCGACGCTGGGCATCACCGCCGGCGCCTCGGCGCCGGAAGTGCTGGTCGAGGAAATCATCGACGCCTTCGCCGCCCGTTACGACGTATCGGTCGAAACGGTACGGACGGCCGAGGAAACCATCGCCTTCACCCTTCCGCGTCCCTTGCGCGATATGGCCGACCAGGGCGGCCCGGAGCTCTAGAATGGCCGTCTACACGGATGTTTCCGACGAGGAACTTTCCGATTTCCTGACCCGCTACGACATCGGCGCGCTGGTCTCCTGCAAGGGGATCGCCGAGGGCGTCGAGAATTCCAACTTCCTGCTCGGCACCGAGGCGGGACGCTTCATTCTGACGCTCTACGAGAAGCGGGTGGACGAGGCCGACCTGCCGTTCTTCCTCGGCCTGATGGACCATCTGGCCGGCCGCGGCATCAACTGCCCCGAGCCGATCCGCGATCGCGACGGCCGGGCGCTCGGCCGCCTCGCCGGCCGGCCGGCCACCATCGTCAGCTTTCTCGACGGCATGTGGGTGAAGCGGCCCGAGGTGAGCCATTGCGGCCAGGTGGGCGAGGCGCTGGCCCGCCTGCACCAGGCCGGCGAGGGCTTCGCCATCCGCCGCCGCAACGGCCTCGGGCCGGACGGCTGGCCGCCGCTCTACGCCGGCAGCGCCGACCGCGCCGACGAGGTGCTCGCCGGGCTCGGCGGCGAGATCGAGACCGAGCTCGCCTTCGTCGCGGCGCACTGGCCGAAAGGATTGCCGGACGGCGTCATCCACGCCGACCTCTTTCCCGACAACGTGTTCTTCCTGAAAGGGCAGTTGTCCGGGCTGATCGACTTCTACTTCGCCTGCAACGACTTCCTGGCCTACGATCTCGCCATCTGCCTCAACGCCTGGTGCTTCGAGCCGGACGGCGCCTTCAACATCACCAAGGGGCGGGCGATGCTCACCGGCTACGCCGCCGGCCGGCCGCTCACCGACGCCGAGATCGAGGCGCTGCCGGTGCTCTGCCGCGGATCGGCGCTGCGTTTCCTGCTCACCCGTCTTTATGATTGGCTGATGACGCCGCCCGGCGCGCTGGTCCGCAAGAAAGATCCGCTCGAATATTACCGGAAGCTGCGCTTCCATCGGACGGCGGCGACGGCGACCGCCTACGGCCTCGAGCTTGCCGGAACCGGCGCATGAGCGAGACAAGGCGCGTCACCGTCTACACCGACGGCGCCTGCTCGGGAAACCCCGGGCCGGGCGGCTGGGGGGCCATCCTGGTCTATGGCGGCAAGCGCAAGGAACTTTATGGCGGCGAGCCGCTCACCACCAACAACCGCATGGAGCTGACCGCCGCCTGCGCGGCGCTCGAAGCCCTGACGCGGCCCTGCGCCGTCGATCTCTACACCGACAGCCAGTATGTGAAGGGCGGCATTACCGGCTGGATCTTCGGCTGGAAGCGGAACGGCTGGAAAACCGCCGACAAGAAGCCGGTGAAGAACGCCGACCTCTGGCAGCGGCTGGAAGCGGCCCGCCAGCGCCACACGGTCGACTGGCACTGGGTGAAGGGCCACGCCGGCCACGACATGAACGAGCGGGCCGACGAGCTGGCCCGCTTCGGCATGGCGCCGTTCAAGCCGGGCTACGTGCCGCCCGACGGAGGCGCGGATGCCGCATGAAGCCGCGCCGATCCTCGTCGTCGCCAACCCGGTGGCCGGCAATTTCAACTACCGCCACCTGATGCGGCTGGCCGAGCGGCTCGACCGGCTCGGTCTCAAGTCCGACATCTGGCTGACCCGTTACCCCGGCGAGCTCGCCGACATTGCCGCCGAGCTTTCGCCGTCGGTGCGCACCCTGGTGGTCGGCGGCGGCGACGGTTCGATCAACGAGGCGATCACCGGCATCATCCGGCGCGGCGGCGACGGCCCTGCCCTGTCCATCCTGCCGTTCGGCACCGCCAACGTGCTGGCGCACGAGCTCGGCCTGCCGTTCTCGCCGGAAAAGCTGGCCGAGCGTATCGCCGCCGGTCGCACGACGCCATTGTATCTCGGCACGGTGGGCGAGCGGCCGTTCTCGCTGATGGTGTCGGCCGGCTTCGACGCCGATATCGTCCACGCCGTCGACGCCCCCTTCAAGCGGCGCTGGGGCAAGATCGCCTATGGCTGGCGCGGCCTGACGCTGGCGCTCGCCGGGACCGGTCGCGACGTCACCGTCACCGCCGACGGCGAGACGATCCGCTGTCGGATCGCCGTGGTGACGACCGCACGCTTCTACGGCGGTCCGCTCGCCATCACCCGCCACACCCGCGCCACCAAGCCGGGACTGCGCCTGGTGACGCTCGCCGACGACCGGCCGGCAACGCTGCTACGCGCCGCCACCGCCCTGGCGCTCGGCCGCCTCGACAGGCTCGCCACGGTTCAGGATCGGGCGGTCACCGAGGTGCGCTTTTCCGGCGAGGGCATCCGCATGCAGATCGACGGCGACCGGCTGGAGACGACCGACGCGCCGGTGCGCGCCGGTCCGATCATCGAGGTGATCGCCTGAGGGCTCTCAGAGCTTTTCGAGAATGCTGGGCGCGGCCGAGCAGGTGGTCTCGCTGGACTTTTCCTCGACCTGCAAGTCCTTCACGACGCCGTCCTCGACGATCGCCGCGTAGCGCTTGGACCGCACGCCCATGCTGGGCGACGGATCGAGAGCTAGGCCGACCTCCTTGGCAAAGGCCGCCGCGGCGTCGGCGAGGAAGACGATCTTGTCGCCGGCGCCGAGCGCCTCGCGCCAGGCGCCCAGCACATAGGCGTCGTTGACCGCCGTCACCGCGATGGTGTCGACGCCCTTGGCCCTGATCTCGTCGAAGTTCTGGATGAAGCCGGGAACGTGGCTCTTCGAGCAGGTCGGCGTGAAGGCGCCCGGCACCGCCACCAGGATCACCTTCTTGCCGGCGAACACTTCGTCGGTGGTGATCTCCTTCCTGCCGCCATCGGCGGTGGGCGTCAGGAAGGTGAACGCGGGCAGCTTGTCTCCGACCTTGATCATGACCTTTTCCTTTCTCGATGGCTGTTGCCTCGTGAATATACCTATTCAGCCATAGCGTCGAGGCGACGGACGATCTCGTAGGCATGGTCCGTCTCGACCAGGACGAAACTCAGCTCGACGCCATCGGTCCCTGTCGCTCCCGACGGCCCCTCCAGCGCAACGGTGAAGCGGCGGCGGCCGCCGTCGTTGCCGACGAGCTCGGGGGGCGCGGCATACCATTTGGCCGGACCGGTGACGAACAGATCGACGAGGCGGCCGTCGTCGGCGACCGAGACATCGACGCTGCCTCTCGCCGTCCTGGCGTCGAAGCCGAGACGGTCGACGGTGAGACGGCCGTCGTCCACCCGCGCCGGCACACGCGCCTCGAAGGCGGCTATATCGTCGCTTGCCGCTTGATCAACGGCAGCGGCCGGATCGAGACGAGCCGCGACCTCGGCCTCGGCCGGCACGCAGACCTCGGCGCAGAGGCCGTAGAGCACGCGGACGATGAGCGTCACCGGCGCGCCGGGACGCGCCGGCACGGCCCGGATCGGCAGCAGAAGGCGCCCCTCGTAGATCATCGACGTGCCGGCGCCATCGCTGTGGCGAACCGGCACCGGATAGTCGACGGTGAAGTCCTTCAGGTTGTCGCTGCGGGCCACGTCGAAAATCGGCGGGATGCCGGCGTCGCCGGGGTTGCGCCAATAGGTATGCCAGCCGTCCGGCAGGTCGAGCTCCAGGGCCGCCCGGTAGGCGCCGCCTTCAAGGCCGCCGGCCACGACGAGGCGCGCCGCCGCCGCCGGCACGTCGAGGGTCGAGGCGTGGGCGGGAAGGCCGCCGAGCAGCGGCAGGAGGAAGACAAGTCTCAGCAGGGCCAATATCTTCAAGGCAGTCGTCTCGGCTCGAGGAAACATCTGCGACTAGATAGCATCGGGCGGGGCGGCCGCGCCCCACGAAAAAGCACGGACCAGTTGGCCGCGGATCACATTGTCGTGGTCGGAATCGCCGCCGCCGCGACCGACGTCCTTGTCATTATCGGCAATGTTTTCTGTTTCTTAAGGGCTGATGGGCTTGATGGATACACCTTTCGTATAAGTCGGCGAGGATAGTATGCGTCTGTCGATACAGAAGTCGATCATCTTGGTCATTGCGACGTTGAGCCTCGCCCTTCTGGCCCTGACCGGCAACGGCGTCTGGACCGCCTATCGGGCCTGGACGACGGCCGAAACGCTCCGCAAGCTGACCGGAATCGAGCGCAGCCTGTTCGAGGCGGTGTCGAACTTCCGGGTCGAGCGCGGCGATACGCCCTCGGTGCTGGGCCTGCCGCCCGAGCAGAGCGGCGACGCCGTCAAGACCATCACCGACCGGCGGGCCGCCACCTCGACCGGCCTCGAAGCGACGATTGCCGGCCTGGAGACGATCGACGACGCCACCCTCAAGCCGACGCTCGACGACCTCAAGGCGCGCCGGGACGCGCTCGACAAGCTGCGGGCGGCCGCCGACGCCGAGCTCGGCAAGCCGCTCGCCGAACGCGACAAGGCGCTCGGCAAGACCTATCTCGCCGAGGGCGGCGACATCCTCGCCGCGATGGACAATGCCACCGGCGCCATCGAGGGCAGCATCCAGGCCATGGCGCCGGAACTCGCCGCCCTGGCCAACGTCCGCGCGCTCGCCTGGAACGCCCGCAGCTATGCCGGCACCGCCGTGACCGGCATGCTGCCGGCCGTCACCGAGAAGCGCCCGTTCCGCGACGGCGAGGCGGCGCCGGTCACCGCCGCGCTGAAACAGGCGCAATCGCTGTGGGAACTGGTGCACGACATGGTCGCCTCGTCGACCATTCCCGAGGCCGTCAGGCAGAGCTTCGCGGCGGGCGACGCCGCCTTCTTTGCCGGCGACTTCCGCAAGCTGCAGGACGAGCAGATCAAGAAGATGACCTCCTGGCAGCCGCCGAGCGTCAAGTTCGACGACTGGCGCCAGGCGGGCGCCAAGGCGACCGCGGCGGTCGGAAACGTCGCGGGAGCGGCCATCGACTCCCTCCGCGAGCAGGCCGACCGCTATTCGGTCGCCGCGACGCGCCAGCTTGCCATCAACGCCGCCATGCTCGCCGTCACCCTCCTGCTGGCGATTGCCGCCGCCGTCATCACCCGCGTCCGCCTCGGCCGGCCGATGGCCCTGATGACCGACGCCATGGGGCGGCTCGCCGCCAACGACACCTCGGTGGCCATCCCCGGCCTCGGCCGCAGGGACGAGATCGGCGCCATGGCCGCCGCCGTCGAGGTGTTCAAGACCAATGCCATCCGCGTCGGCGAGCTGGCCCGCGAGGCCGCCGCGCGCGGCGCCGAGGAAGCCGCCGAGCGCCAGCGGCTGCGCGAGGAGACGGCCGTCGCCTTCGAGGCCACCGTCGGCGGCGTTCTCGAGCGGGTGGTCGCCGCCATCGACCTGTTGCACAGCTCGGCCGAAACGCTGACCGGCAACGCCGAGGAAACGGCGATGCAGGCCGCCTCGGCCGCCGCCGCCGCCAACCAGGCGACGGCCAACGTCCAGACGGTGGCCGGCGCCACCGAGGAACTCTCGTCGTCGATCACCGAGATCGGCACCCGCGTCGCCACCGCCGGTTCGGTGGCGACGGAAGCCCGGGAAACCGCCGCCGCCACGCGCGAGAACATCGGCAGCCTGCAGGCCGCCGCCGACCAGATCGGCACCATCGTCGAACTGATCGACAGCATCGCCGGCCAGACCAACCTCCTGGCGCTTAACGCCACCATCGAGGCGGCGCGGGCCGGCGAAGCGGGCAAGGGCTTCGCCGTCGTCGCCGCCGAAGTGAAGCAGCTCGCCGACCAGACATCGAAGGCCACCTCGCAGATCGGCCGGCAGATCGGCGGCATCCAGTCGTCGACCGGCACGTCGGCCGCCTCGATCGGCGCCATCGCCGAGATCATCTACCGCCTGACCGAGATCTCCGGCGCCATCGCCACCGCCGTCGAGCAGCAGGCCGGCGCGGCGAGCGAGATCGCCCACAACGTCAGCGAAGCGGCGCGCGGCACCGCCGCCGTCTCGGAAAACGTCGAGGGCATCCGGCAGGCCTCCGAGCACACCAGCACCGTGTCGGCCACCGTGCTGTCGGCCGCCGACGATCTCGCCGGGCAGGCCGGCGAACTCCGCCGGGCCATGGACGAATTTCTGGTGACGCTGCGGGCGGCCTGACGGCGCGGCGATCCGGCCCATCCGGCGCGGGGAACAAGCGGGAGATGGCGGGCGCCGTCTCCCTTCGCCGCTTTCATCCTTGAATAATCGCCATGGCGGTTCATATTGGTCAATCGGAGCCATACGAACCCTTGGCGAACCCTTGGCGAACCCCTGGATGCACCATGGCCGGAAAGGCAGCCTATCTCGACGGTAAGTTCCTGATCGCCATGCCGGCGCTCGACGACGGCGATTTCGGGCGCGCGGTGATCTACATGTGCGCCCATTCGGCCGAGGGGGCGATGGGGCTGGTGATCAACAAGCCGCTCGACCACCTGTCTTTTCCCGACCTCTTGGTCCAGCTCGAGATCATCCCCGACGAAAAGCGCATCCGCCTGCCTTCGGAGGCGCGGGCCATGCGCGTGCATCAGGGCGGCCCGGTCGATACCGGCCGCGGCTTCGTGCTGCACACCTCGGACTTCCATCTCGACGCGTCGACGCTGCCGATCTCCGAGGACCTGTCGCTGACCGCGACGGTGGAAATCCTGAAAGCGATCGCCGAGGGGCGCGGCCCCGAGCATTCGCTGCTGACGCTCGGCTACGCCGGCTGGGCGCCGGGCCAGCTCGAAAGCGAGATCCAGGCCAACGGCTGGCTCACCACCGATTCAGATCCCGAGATCATCTTCTCGGCCGCCGACGGCGACCGCTATCGCCGGGCACTGGCCACGCTGGGCGTCGACCTCGCCGCGCTGTCGCCGACCAGCGGCCGGGCGTAGTCAACCAGCGGATTTTTCCCGCGCCACCGCCCGCCAGCCGATGTCGCGGCGGCAGAAGCCGTCCGGCCAGCGAACGCGGTCGACCGCCGCGTAGGCCTTGGCCTGCGCCTCGGAAACGCTGTCGCCGAGCGCGGTGACGGCGAGCACGCGGCCGCCGTTCGCGACGATCGCGCCGTCATTTACGGCGGTGCCGGCATGGAAGACCGACACGTCCGGCAGGGCGGCGGCCTCGTCGAGGCCCTCGATGCGGCTGCCCTTCCGATAGCTGCCGGGATAGCCGTCCGCCGCCATCATCACCGTCAGGGCGGTGCGTTCGTCGAAATTGGCGATGTTGCCCGACAGGCGGCCTTCGACCGAGGCCAGCATCAGTTCGAGAAGATCGGATTTGAGGCGCGGCAGCAGCACCTCGGTCTCGGGATCGCCGAAGCGGACGTTGTATTCGATCAGCTTGGGGCCGTCCCGCTCGATCATCAGGCCGGCGAACAGCACGCCGACGAAGGGCGTGCCGCGCCTGGCGAGACAGCGCACCGTCGGCACGACGATCTCGTCCATGATGCGCATCTCCATCGCCTCGTCCACCACCGGCGTCGGCGAATAGGCGCCCATGCCGCCGGTGTTGGGGCCCTGGTCGCCGTCGCCCACCCGCTTGTGGTCCTGGGCGGCGGCGAGCGGCAGAACGTCGATGCCATCGGTGATGGCGAAGAAGCTCGCCTCCTCGCCGACGAGGCAGTCCTCGATCACCACCTCGGCGCCGGCCGCCCCGAAGGCCCCGGAGAAGCAGGCGTCGACGGCGGCGAGCGCCTCCCCGACGGACGACGCCACGACGACGCCCTTGCCGGCGGCGAGACCGTCGGCCTTGACGACGATCGGCGCGCCGCGCCCGAGCACATAGGCGCGAGCCGCCTCCGCATCGGAAAAGCGTCCGTAGGCGGCCGTCGGAATGCCGGCCTCGGTGCAGAGTTCCTTGGTGAAGGCCTTGGAGCCCTCGAGCCGGGCCGGTTCCCTCTTCGGCCCGAAGGCCTTGATGCCGGCGGTGGACAGGTCGTCGACGAGGCCGGCGACCAGCGGCGCCTCCGGCCCGATCACCACGAAGTCGACGCTTTCGGCCTTGCAGAAGGCGATCACCGCCGCATGGTCGGCCGGATCGACGGCGGCGAGGTCGGCGATGGCGGCGATGCCGGCGTTGCCGGGGGCGCAGGTGAGGCGCGTCAGCTTCGGCGAGCGGCGGAGAGCGGCGGCGATGGCGTGTTCGCGCCCGCCGGAACCGATGAGGAGCACGTGCATCTGAGGGCCTCCAACGTCGCCGAACCGATGCTGCGCGCCTTACCATGGCGGGTCATGGAACGAAAGGCCGGGGACGCTGATACCAGCCGATTTGCGCGAGGAAGCTGTCGCGCGGGGACGGCCGCGGCGCTAGACTTCTCCCATGAACACGCCTGATTCCGACGAGATCGTGATCCCCGACGCCAAACGCGGCAACTGGGTCGACCGGTGGCTGCCGGCCATCCTCAAGCCTTATGCGCAGCTTGCCCGGTGGGACCGGCCGATCGGCTGGTGGCTGCTGCTCTTGCCCTGCTGGTGGTCGCTGGCGCTGGCGAGCGGAACCGCCGGCCGCGCCGTGCCCTCGCCCTGGTATGCGCTGCTGTTCCTGATCGGCGCCATCGCCATGCGCGGCGCCGGCTGCACCTACAACGACATCGTCGACCGGGACATCGACGCCGCCGTGGCCCGGACGCGGACGCGGCCGATCCCGTCGGGCCGGATCAGCGGCAGTGGCGCCGCCGCCTTCCTGGTGCTGCAGGCGCTGATCGGCCTTGCGGTGTTGCTGCAGTTCGACCGGTTCTCGATCGTTCTCGGCTTCTGCTCGCTGGTGCCGGTGGTGATCTATCCGTTCATGAAGCGGGTCACCCATTTCCCGCAGCTCGTGCTCGGCCTGTCCTTCTCCTGGGGCGGGCTGATGGGGTGGAGCGTGGTGTTCGGCCGGCTCGATGCGCCGGCCCTCCTCGTCTATGCCGCGGCCATCCTCTGGACCTTCGCCTACGACACCATCTACGCCCATCAGGACCGCGAGGACGACGCGCTGATCGACCTCGGCTCGACGGCCCGCTATTTCGAGCGGTCGACGCCGAAGCTGCTCACCGTCTGCTACGGCGCCGCCGTGCTGCTCTTGGGGGTGGCCTTCTATCTGGCCGACGCGAGGATCGTCGCCTTCGTCGGCCTCGCCGGCTTTGCCCGCCATCTCGCCTGGCAGGTGGAAAAATTCGACGCCGACGACGGCGACCTCTGCCTGAGGCTCTTCAAGTCCAACCGCGACGCCGGCCTGATCCTGACGGCCGGCCTCGTCGTCGACGGCCTTCTCAAGGGAATGTAGCCGGCCTTCGCTCAGTAGGGTTTGTAGCTCTTTTCCTCGAGGATTTCAGAGATGAGGTGGATATTGATGCGCCGCTTTACGGCCGCCCGCAAATCATTGGTGCGGTAGACGCTTCGCGCAAGCTCGATGAATTCCTCGTCGAACGCGCGGTCGGCTTCCTTCTCGCGGATACGGTCCTCGATGACCCAAAGGCGCGAGTTGATCTCCAGCAGTTCCCGTTTCATGTCGGACAAAACCGGATCGCCGGCGATGGCGCTTTCGACCATGCCGGAAAGCATCGCGAGCTCCTTCTCGACATTGAGAAGAGCCCTTTCCTCGGTCATATTCTTCTTCTTGATTTCCAGAATGGTTATTTTGTCAACGACTTCGCCCCACGACGTGGGTACTGCGGGAATTTCTCTCGTCACGGCATTCTCCGGGTTCGTTTCCGCGCGCGGTCGTTGAGTAGCGCCGAACCCGATGATAGTCCATAGATCGCATCCGTTTCCGGAAGCGTACGAGGACGATGGCTACATGTTCTGGTTCAAGAGGTTTCTCAGTCACTTCGGCCTGAAATACATCCCGCATGCCGTCCGGACGGAGGCCGGCCTCCTCGTCGATGCAGCGGGACGGAAGCATATCGCTATCCGCGCCCGCAGCACCAACCGCAAGCGTGCGCCGTTCACCGCACCGGGGCTGGGCGACCGAATTCACTGCGTGACCATGGGGTGGGCCTTTTCGAAGGCCAATGGCGTGCGGGTGGTGTTGCACCTGAACAGGAAAAAGCTGTCGGGCGGACAGTTCGGCAATAAGCGCGACTCTTGGAACGAGGTGTTGAGCCTGTTTCCGCCGGACAACGTCGAGCTCATGATGCACGATTACGAGCCGCGCAGCGAGCGGTCGTGGATTTCTTACCTGGAAAGCCGCGGCTTTCCCGCCGAGATCTACTGGTATCAGGATCATCCGGGCCGATTCGAGACGCCGCAGCCGCTGGAAATCTCGCAGTATCTCCGCAACATCCCGCGTCTTGCCGCCGAGGATCTCGGGCACGAGCTCGCGCTTCCCGCGCGCTTTGTCACGGTGCAGTGGGATTCCATCCAAAACGGCCGCACGCTTCCGGTCGAGCGGCAGGAAGAGGTGATGGAGCGCTACAGGCGCGACGGCTACGAAACAGTGGTGGTCGGGGGGCGGGCCAGCGATCCGCTTTTGAAGAATTCCCTACGCCACATCGCCTACGCCATGTCGAAGGCCGAGCTGCACGTCGGCGTGGATTCGGCCTTCATGCACATGGCGTTTCTCTATTTGCCGTATGAGCGGATTCATCTCTACAACCAGCGAAAGAGGTTTCAGTCCCACCATCTCCTGCGGGCGCTGGACGCCGGCTGCGTACTAAATCATCACTACGAGGACGAATGACCGGCTATCAGCCGGTCCATCGGCCGCTCACTCGTAGCTGATGATCTCGCGCCAGTCGCGCAGCACCGGCATTTCGCCGGCGGTGCCCATCTTGCGGCGGACCAGGAACCGCGGCCGGCGCTCGGCCATGGTGGCGTGACGGCGGCGCGGCGCCGGCTCGCCCACCGGGACGGTCGCCCGGGGGCCGACCCGTTCGACGCTGCCGGACGTGGTGACCAGCAGCATCGGCAGGCTCAGCCGGTCAGACCAGCCCTGCCAGTCGGCGGCGGCGGCTTCCATGTCGCGCGTCACGGTGAGCGGAATGGACAAGGCCGGATCGCGATGATGCAGCTCGACATGGGCGACGAGATCGCCGGCGGCGTTCGGCTCGATCCTGACCGACACGCCCTCGAAGGCGGCGAACGGCAGGCTCAGCGTCAGCGGCAGCCCGGACAGTTGGCGGCGGACGATGACGCCGTCGTCGTCCATGTAGATGGCGGCCTCCTGGACCGGCCGTCCGGCCTGCCCGACGTTGACGCACCACTTGGCCGGCAGATGCCCCGGATCGAGCCTAAGCGCCGTTTTCAGGCCCAGGGGAGTGGCTCCCGTCATGCTCTTCGCCTCACTCGATTATCTTTTGACTATCCCTGTCGGGCCAGGCGTCTTTTTTGCGTCCGGTCCCGAAACCATGGCCAGCATAGGGCGAACGTCCTGCCCGGCGGCTTAAGGGATTGGGTAAACTTTTTCTCGATTTTTGAGAGGGTTAGCGGAATCTGAAGCGCCAAATCGCGGCACGGCGTCAACCCTCGGTCAATCTTCGTTGACAAAGGCGCCGGATCCGGCGCGCCGGCGGCCGGCGCGATCGCGGCCGCAAAAGGCTTGCGCATCAACCGGTTGGGCGGCAGATTCCCGAGGCGGGCCAAACGGCCTTACGGTGAAGACCGGCAAGGAGTTGCCGCAATTCTATAGGAGGAAGACGGCCTCGATACTTGTCGGCCGACACCCCCAGCCCTAAACACAGAACTCCCGCAACCGATCGGATATCCGCATGAGCGATCTCGTCGACCTCGACCAACTGACAGGACAAGCCGCCCGCCTCGTCGAGGCGGCGCGCGCCGCCGGCGCCGACGCGGCCGATGCCGTCGCCGTGCGCTCGGTCAACCAGGTAGCGAGCGTGCTGAAGGGCAAGGTCGAGAAAATCGAGCATGCCGAGAACGACGATTTCGGCCTGCGCGTCTTCGTCGGCGATCGCAATGCCACCATCTCCGCGACGCTCGGCTCGGACGTCGAGGCGCTGGCGGCGCGCGCCGTCGCCATGGCCCGCGCCGCGCCGCCCGACCGCTTCGCCGGCCTCGCCGACAGCGCGCTGCTGGCCGCCACCCGGCCCGATATCGATCTCCTCGACGAGACGCCGGTGTCGGCCGCCGACCTCGCCGAGCGCGGCCGGGCGGTCGAAGAGGCGGCCATGGCGGTCGACGGCGTCACCAACACCACCGGCGCCAGCGCCTACTGGGCGCGCGGCGGCATGGCGCTGGTCACCTCCGGCGGCTTTTCCGGCGCCTACGAATCCTCCGGCCACGGCCACTCGGTGGCGGCCATCGCCGGCAGCGGCACCGGCATGGAACGCGACTGGGACTCCTCGTCGAAGACCCACCTCGCCGATCTCGAGAGCGCCGAGACCGTCGGCACCCGGGCCGGCAATCGCGCCGTCCGCCGCCTCAATCCGCGCCAGGTCGCGACCCAGACGGCGACGGTGGTCTACGACCCGCGCGTCGCCACCAGCCTGATCGGCGCGCTCATCGGCGGCATTTCCGGCGCGTCGATCGCCCGCCGCTCGTCCTTCCTGAAGGATCGGCTCGGCAAGCCCCTGTTCGGCGCCAAGATCCGCATCACCGACGATCCGCTCCGCCCACGCGGCCCGGGTTCGCGTCCGTTCGACGGCGAGGGGGTCGGCGCGGCGGCGCTCGATCTCGTCGAGGACGGCGTGCTCAGGACATGGCTGCTCGACAGCGCCACGGCGCGCGAGCTCGGCCTTCAAACCAACGGCCGGGCCGGCCGCGGCACCGGCGCGCCGAGCCCGTCGTCCACCAACGTGCTGCTGCATCCGGGCGAGCAATCGCCCGCCGAGCTGATCGCGGCGGTCGGCACCGGCCTCTATGTCACCGACTTCATCGGCCACGGCGCCAACCTGATCACCGGCGACTACTCGCGCGGCGCCGCCGGCTTCTGGATCGAAAACGGCGAGATCGCCTACCCGGTGGCCGAGATCACCGTGGCCGGCAATCTCCTCGACATGTTCCGCGAACTGGTGCCGGCCGACGACATCGAGTTCCGCTCGGCCTTCACCGCGCCGACGGTGGCCATCGGGGGATTGACGATTGCCGGCCGCTGACAGCGCATGCATCGACGAAGACACCGCGCTGCTTTCCGACGCGGCGCTCGCCGCCGCCAGCATCGGCCTCTCCTTCTTCCGCCGCGACCCGCGCGTCTGGAAGAAAGAGAATGATTCGCCGGTCAGCGAGGCCGACCTCGCCATCGACCGCTTCCTCAAGGAGCGCCTGTTGGCCGCCCGCCCCAACTACGGCTGGCTGTCCGAGGAGACCGAAGACGATCCGGCCCGGCTCGGCTGCGAGCGGGTGTTCGTGGTCGATCCGATCGACGGCACGCGCGGCTTTCTCGCCGGCTCCGACCAGTGGACCATCTCGCTCGCCGTGGTCGAGGGCGGCCGGCCGGTGGCGGCGGCGCTGCTGCAGCCGTCGGTGAGCCACCTCTACACCGCCGGTTACCGGCGCGGCACCTTTCTCGACGGCAACCGCCTGCGCCTGCAGCCGCGACCGAGCCTTGCCGGCGTGCGCGTCGCCGGCCCGGCGGTGCTGATTTCGCGCCTGTCGCGCCCCGTCCCGACGCTGAGGAGCCGCGGCTACGTCGCCTCGCTGGCGCTCAGGATCGCCATGGTCGCCGACGGTACGCTCGACCTGGCGTTCGCGCGCGGCGGCTCCCACGACTGGGACCTCGCCGCCGCCGACCTCATCGTCGCCGAAGCCGGCGGAACGCTCGAAACCATCGACGGCGCGCCGATCACCTACAACAGGCCCGATGCCGACCACGACAGCCTGGTCGCCGGCCTGCCGGCGCTGACGCGGGCCGCCGCGGCGGCCATCGGTCCCTACTGATCGGCACCCTTGCAAAACAGGCCGGGCTTGACGAAAAGAAGGTGGGCGGCCCGCGGGAGGCGCCCGCTGCGGAAGGCGGAATCCCATGACGACTGAAGTCACGTCGAAGCAACTGCTTCATCTGGTTATCGGCGGCGAGATGAAGGCGCTCGATTCGACGGAGTTTGCCGATATCAACGCCATCGATATCGTCGGCACCTTCCCCAACTACGCGGCGGCCTATGCTGCCTGGAAGCAGAAGGCGCAGGCCACCGTCGACCAGGCGCAGACGCGCTATTTCATCGTCCACCTGCATCGTCTTCTGGACCCGTCGACCTGATGCTGAAGGCGACCGGACGACACGTCATGCCACCATGGGTGTTCCGCTTCTCGCCCCCGGAGACGCCGTTTGCGACTTGACCGGAAAATCCTCGGCAACGCGGCGGTGAGCCGCGTCCTGCCGTATCTTCTCGCCCGCTACGTCCTGGCGGTCCGCCGCACCGCCCGGCTGACGGTCATGCCGCCGGACGCCCTGGACGTGGCGCGGGCGGAAGCGCCGGCCATCTTCACCTTCTGGCACGGCCTGGCGATGATGGCGAGATACGCCATCCCATCGGACCTGCCGTTCGTGCCGATGGTCGCCCGCAACGCGGCGGCCAGCTTGATCGCCGAGGCGGCCGGCACGGTGGGCGTGCGCACCATCCGCGCCTCCGGCGCCCAGCGCGCCCGTGCCCAGCACAAAAAGGGCGGGGCCACCGGCTTCCGCCAGGCGCTGAGGGAACTCGCCGCCGGCAACTCGGTGATGATGACGGCCGACGTTCCCAAGGTCGCGCAGGTGTCCGGCAGGGGCGTCATCCAACTGGCCCGGCTGTCCGGCCGGCCGATCATTCCGGTCGCCTACGTCTCGCGCTACGGCCTGCGCTTCAACAACTGGGACCGCATGGTGGTCGACCTGCCGTTTTCGCCGGCGACGCTCCGCCACGGCGCGCCGATCCACGTTCCGGCCGACGCCGACGACGAGGCCGTCGAAAGGCTGAGGCGCAGCCTCACCGAGGAGCTTGATCGGATCACGCAAGACGCCTACCAACGCACGGGAATCGCAAAAAAGTTCACCCCCGGCCCCACCAACCAAGACCTTGCCGCCGATGGCTGATCTCGGAGACGCGCTGCTTTCGACGTGGATCGCCCTGACCCGGCTCGCCGGCCCGGTCGGCACGGTCATCGTCGGCGCGCGGCGACGCCGGGGCAAGGAAGATCCGGCCCGGTCGGCCGAGCGGCTCGGCCACCCGTCCGCCACCCGGCCGGAGGGGCCGCTCGTCTGGGTGCACGCCGTCAGCGTCGGCGAGGCGATGGCGGCCATGCCGGTGATCGATCGGCTGACCGCCGAGGGCAGGAGCGTGCTGGTGACCACGGTGACCACCACGTCGGCCGCCCTCGTCGGCCATCGCCTCAGACCGGGGCTGGTCCACCAGTTCGCGCCGCTCGATCTCGCCGGGCCGGTCGATCGCTTTCTCGCCCACTGGCGCCCGGATCTGGCGGTGTTCGTCGAGAGCGAGATCTGGCCGGTGACGATCGGCCGCCTCGCCGATCACGGCATACCCTTGGTTGTCGCCAACGCCCGGCTGTCGCCGCGCTCCTTCCGGGGCTGGCAGCGGGCCGCGCCGGCGGCGCGGGCGGTGTTCCGCCGCATGTCGCTGGTGCTCGCCCAGACCGACGACGACGGCGCGCGCTTCTCCCGCCTCGGCGCCTCTCAGGTCGCCACCTTCGGCAACATCAAGTTCGACGCCGGCCTGCCGGACGTCGGCATCGCCGATCTCGACGCGCTGAAGAACGGCATCGGCGAACGGCCGACGGTGCTGGCCGCCTCCACCCATCCCGGCGAAGACGAGGTGGTGCTGACGGCGTTTCTGAAGCTCAGGGAAAAGCGGCCGGAAACGCTGCTGGTCATCGTGCCGCGCCACCCGGTGCGCGGCGGCGACATAGCGCTGCTATCCGAGGCGGCCGGCCTCGCCACGCGGCGTCGCGGCATCGGCGAGCTGCCCGATGGCGCGACCGAGGTCTACGTCGCCGACACGCTCGGCGAACTCGGCGCCTTCTTCCAGCTCGCCGACGCCGTGCTGATGGGCGGCACGTTCGTCGACGGCATCGGCGGCCACAACCTGATCGAGCCGGCCCGTCTCGGCGCGGCGGTGATCAGCGGGCCGCATTTCTCCAACTGGCTCGACATCTACCACGCCTTCATCGATGCCGGCGGGCTCAGGATCGTCCGCTCGCCCGACGAGCTCGCCGACGCGGCGCTCGGCCTCATCGGCGATCCGGCTCTCAGGAAGGCCCAGGCGGCGGCCGGCGAGCGGGTGGTGTCGGGGTCGGCCGGCGCCGTCGCGCGCACCATCGAGGCGATCACGCCGCTGATCGGCCGATCCTCGGGTGGCGGCCCATGCTGACGCCGGCCTTCTGGTGGAAACGCAAAGGCATCGCCGCCCTGTTGCTGGCCCCCCTCGGCCTCGTCTACGGCGCCATCACGGCGCGGCGCATGCATCGGCCGGGCGGCGCCGAGCCGCCGCTGCCGCTGGTCTGCGTCGGCAATTTCGTGGCCGGCGGCGCCGGCAAGACGCCGACCGCCATCGCGCTCGCCCACTCCGCCCGGTCGGTCGGCCTCGATCCCTCCTTCCTCACCCGCGGCCACGGCGGCCGCCTCAAGGGGCCGGTGCTCGTCAACATCGACCGCCACACGGCGCGCGACGTCGGCGACGAGGCGCTGCTGCTCGCCCGCGTGGCGCCGACGGTGGTGGCGCGCCGGCGCGCCGACGCCTTTGCGCTCCTCAGGGCGACGGGCACCGATCTCTGCATCATGGACGACGGCTTCCAGAACCCGTCGGTGAAGAAGACCTTCAGCTTCGTGGTGGTCGATGGGGCGGTCGGCGTCGGCAACGGCCTGCCGCTGCCGGCCGGCCCGCTCCGGGCGCCGCTCCGGCGCCAGATGCTGCTGGCCGACGCGATCGTCGTCTATGGCGACAGCAAGAATGGGCAGCGCGTCGTCCGCACGGCCGCCCGGGCCGGCAAGCCGGTGTTCCGCGCTGCGCTCGTCGCCAACGCGCCGCCGGCCGAGCGGCGCCGCCGGCTTTACGCCTTCGCCGGCATCGGCCGGCCGGAGAAGTTCTTTCGCTCGCTGGAGGATGAGGGCTACCGCCTCGCCGCCCGGCGCGCCTTCCCCGACCACTACCCCTATCGCTTGTCCGATCTCGCCCGGCTGCTCGACGAGGCGGACATGCTGGACGCCGTGCCGGTCACCACCGAGAAGGACGCCGTGCGGCTGCCGCGCGGCATTGCCGGCAGCAACTGGTCGCGCGACCGCGTCACGGTGTTCGGCGTGCACGCGCGCTTTTCCGAGGAGCAGGCGGTGGGCGCGCTGCTCCTCGACATCCGCCGGCGCTGGGTGGCGCGGCATTTCAGCTGAAAAACTAGTCTTTTGTTATCGCATCGGATTTTCCGAAAACCGGATTCCACTTTTCGGTCCGATGCTCTAGGCCTTCAACGGGCGCCGGTATGGCGACGGTAGGCGGTGAGCGCCGCCTCGGCGTCGATATAGGGCTCCTGGTGCTCGGCGGACCAGTATTTCAGGTCCTGCAGCAGGATCGGACGGCCGGTGATCGCGCAACGGACGTAATTGCCGTTGCGGAGGATCTGATAATCGCCGTCGAGGTAGCGGATCTGCGCCTCGCCGCCGCCGAAGGGGGGGTCCATGCTGTTCAACATGCAAGGTGAATAACGCCCGTCCGGCCGCCGCGCAAGAGGATCATGCCGCGGCGGCGAGGCGGTCGATCGACCGGCGGGCCAGCCAGAGGGCCGGCAGGCCGAACAGGGCGGCGCCGATGCTCCACCACAGGAGCACCGCCTCGGCGCTGCCCTGCCAGACGCCGAGCCAGCAGAAGGGCAGCGTGCCGAGCGTCGCCCGCCCCCAGTTGAACACCGTCGAGTGGGAAGCGAAGCCGAGGTTGTTGAAGGCGGCGTTGGCGACGAACAGCGCGCCGGTGAAGATGAAGGTGGGCGCCGCCCACAGGCAGTAGAAGGCGATCATTTCCGCCACCCGGCCGGTGGCGTGGAAAGCCCAGTTGATGGCGTCGGTGCCGAGGAGCAGCAGCAGCCAGATGACGGCCACGTAGATCGCCGTGAACAGCGTGCTGTCGGCCAGCGTCTTGCGGACGCGATCGAAGCGGCGGGCGCCGACGTTCTGGCCGAAGATGGCGCCGACCGAGCCGGTGAGCGCGAAGATGCCGGCAAAGCACAAGGGATAGATGCGGCCGATGATCGACCAGCCGGCCACCGCCTCGGTGCCGAAGCGGGCGACGTAGGCGGTGACCAGCATGTTGCTGGCCGGCGTCGCGAGATTGGTCAGGATGGCGGGAAAGGCGATGGCAAGGAGCGGCCCGACGTCGCGGCGGACGCCCTCGGCCGTCGGGCGCGCCAGCGCGTTGAGGCGCGGCACCAGGCCGTACCAGCCGACGGCAAGCGCCACGAAGCGGATCAGCACCGTGACGATGGCGGCGCCGGTGACGCCGAGGTCGAGCGCGAAGATGAAGATCGGATCGAGGATGGCGGTGGCGGCGGCGCCGGCGAGGTTGATCCACAGCGTCATGCGCGGCGCGCCGAAGGCCATCAGCACGCCGCCCATGGCCATGCTGAGGGCGAGCGGCGGCATGCCCAGCATGGTGATCCAGAGAAAATGCCGGGTGACCTCGAATTCGCGCCCCTCGGCGCCGAGCAGCGCCAGGCAGGGGTCGAGCACGGCGGCCAGCGCCAGCGTCACGACGGCGGTCGCCGCAAAGGAAATGATCAGGCCGGAGGTGGCGACCCGCCGGGCGGCGGCACGGTCGCCGGCGCCGATGCGCCGGGCGGTATGCGCGGTCACGCCGATGGAAAAGCCGATGCCGACCGACACGATGACGAACAGCACGGCGCCGGCGTAGCCCATGGCGGCGGTCAGCACCTCGTCGCCCAACAGCGATATGTAGAGGAGGTTGACGAGGTCGACGGTGAAGATGGCCATCAGCCCCAGCGAGCCCAGGGCGGTCAACGCCACCACGTGGCGGAACACCGATCCCTCCACATAGGCGGCGTCGGCGGGCGCGCCGGCGGCGTGCGTCATCTTGAAACCTCGTGTCCGGTCGGAGGCGGGCGAAGCGCGGCCGGCCTCAGTTCAGCATGTCGCCCGTAGCATCCTGGAGGTCCTGAATCTGGCAGCTTTGTTCGCCGGTGATGCCGGTGCACACCTCCAGCGAGCCGCGATGGATCATGTCGAGGGAGACGTAGAGGATGACCAGCAGGCCGATCCAGGCGATCCAGCGATAGCGGTGCAGCAGGCGGGCGATCAGCGTGGCGGCGGCTCCCATCAGGCCGACCGACAGCAGAAGGCCGATCACCAGGATGCCGATGTGGTCGCGCGCCGCGCCGGCCACCGCCAGCACGTTGTCGAGCGACATGGAGACGTCGGCGAGAATGATCTGGGTCAGCGCCTGGCGAAACGTCTTGCCGGCCGGCGCCGGCGTCACGTCGCAGGCGGCCGTGTCGAGCGCCTGCTCGGCGGCCTCGACGCCGCGCGCCTCCTCGTGGCGGCTCGACCGGATCTCGCGGAACATCTTCCAGCAGACCCAGAGCAGCAGCACGCCGCCGGCCAGCGTCAGGCCGACGATGGCCAGCAGATGGGTGGTGATGACGGCGAACAGGATGCGCAGGGCGACGGCGCCGCCGATGCCCCAGAAGATCACCTTGCGCCGGATCGTCGGATCGACGCCGGCCGCCGCCATGCCGACGACGATGGCATTGTCGCCGGCCAGCACGACGTCGATGAAGACGACCTGAGCCAGCGCGGCAAGCTCGACCGACAGAAAATCCATTGAAAACACGGCGTCCGTCCCAACCTTGTTCGGCGAGACGCCGAGGCCTGCCGGGCACGCTCCCGGCCGCCGGTGAGGTAGGATGCGCGAGGGGAAATTTCAATGGCCGGAAGGGATTTCGCCCCTCGTCACTTCTACGGACCTGGCGCGTTCAGAGCAGGCCGTGCGCGGCGAGATCGGCCTCCAGCGCCGCCGGCGTGGTGAAGACGCTGCCCGAGAGCCCGGCGGCGCGGGCGCCTTCGACGTTCTCCGGCATGTCGTCGGTGAAGAAGCTCTCCTCCGGCGAGAAACCCAGCCGGTCGAGGGCGCGGTGGAACACCTGCGGATCGGGCTTCATGGTGGAGAAGGACGCCGACACCAGGAAGCGGTCGCCGACCAGGCGGGCGAGCTCCGGGGCCAGCGTTTCGCGATAGACATGGACCAGCGGGCCATTGTTGGTGAGTACGCCGACAACCGTTCCGGCCGCGATCAGCCGCTCGATGACGGCGAGCGTGCCGGGAATGAGGCGCATGCCGCGCCGCCGCGCCTCGACCCAATCCTCTACCGCCAGCGGATAGCCGAGGCGGTCGCGCCAGGAGCCGATGTAGAGCTCCGGCGTCGGAAAGGCGCCGCCGTCGGCCGCCGCCTCCAGCCCCTCGCTCCAGACGCGTTCGTTGATGAAGGCGGGATCGAGGCCGGTGACGGCGGCGAGATGGGCGATGCGGTCGGCGCGCGTATAGGCGTAGACGACATCGTCCATGTCGAACAGGGCGAGACGGATCGGACCGGCCATGGGTCAGGTCGCCGTGCCGCCGACGGTGACCGCGTCGATCCTGAGCGACGGCTGGCCGACGCCGACCGGCACGCTCTGGCCGGCCTTGCCGCACATGCCGATGCCGCGGTCGATCTCGAGGTCGTTGCCGATCATCGACACGCGCTTCATCGCCTCGGGACCGTTGCCGATCAGCATGGCGCCCTTGATCGGCTCGCGGACCTTGCCGTCGCGCACCCGATAGGCCTCGGTGCAGTCGAACACGAACTTGCCGGAGGTGATGTCCACCTGTCCACCGGAAAAGGACACGGCGTAGATGCCGTCCTTCACCGAGGCGATGATCTCCTCGCGGCTCTTGTCGCCCGAGAGCATGTAGGTGTTGGTCATGCGCGGCATCGGCACGTGGGCATAGGACTGGCGGCGGCCGTTGCCGGTCGATTCGGCGCCCATCAGGCGGGCGTTCTGGCGGTCCTGCATGTAGCCGACGAGCCGGCCGTCCTCGATCAGCACCGTCTTGCGGCCCGGCGTGCCCTCGTCGTCGATGGTCAGCGAGCCGCGCGCCTCCGGCAGCGTGCCGTCGTCGACGATGGTGACGCCCTTGGCCGCCACCTGCTCGCCCATCAGGCCGGCGAAGGCGGAGGTCTTCTTGCGGTTGAAATCGCCCTCGAGGCCATGCCCCACCGCCTCGTGCAGCAAGACGCCGGTCCAGCCGGGGCCGAGCACCACGTCGAAGGTGCCGGCCGGCGCCGGCTTGGCCTCGAGATTGACCAGCGCCTGGCGAAGCGCCTCGTCGACGGCATGCTGCCAGCGCTCGGGGGTGACGAAGCCGTCGAGCGCCAGGCGGCCGCCCTCGCCGTAGGAGCCGCTCTCCTGGCGGTCGCCGCTGCCGGCGATCAGCGAGACGTTGACGCGCACCAGCGGCCGCACGTCCCTGAGATGGACGCCGTCGGCGCGGATGATCTCGACGATCTTGTGACTGGTGGTGATCGACGCCGTCACCTGACGGACGCGCGGGTCGCGGGCGCGCGCCCAGGCGTCGATCTCCGAGAGCAGCGCCACCTTGTCGGAAAAGGCCGGGCTGAGCAGCGGGTTGACGTCGCCGTAGAGCTTGCGGTTGGTCGGGCGCGGCGGCTCGGCCAGCGTGCCGGAATAGCCCATCGAGACGGCCTTCACCGCGTCGGCGGCGCGGCGCAGCGCCTTTTCGGAGAGATCGTCGGCATGCGCGTAGCCCACCGCCTCGCCGGCCACCGCCCGAAGGCCGAAGCCCTGGTTGACGTCGTAGGTGGCCGTCTTGAGGCGGCCGTTGTCGAAGGTCAGCGCCTCGCCTTCCGCGCGCTCCAGATAGAGCTCGCCATCGTCGGCGCCGGCCAGCGCATCGGCAACGAGACGCCCGGTCGTCTCGGGATCCAGTCCGGCGAGGGCGAGGAGATCATGGCGTTCGGTCATCGGCGGCAGCGTCCCATCATGAGGAGGATCGGTCCTCCATAAAAGCAAACGTCCGGAGCCTCCGGACGCGCAATATGTCGTGTTTCCGGCTGCCCCCTACAAGTATGGGGCTCACGGCAGGGCGTCGAAGCCTTCCTTGAAGCCCTTCAGCGAGATCGGGATGCCGATGCCGTCCTCCGGCGAATCGTAGATGATGAACAGCGCCTTGCCGCCGCTCTCGAGCTGGCCGACCAGATCGTCCTGCAGCACCACCTCGGCATAGCAGCCGCGCGCCCGGCAGCGCACGAAGCCGACGCGGCCGATGTCCTTGTCGTCGATGCGGAGGCCGAGGCCGGCCATCAGGTAGACGCCGAGCGGGGCGAGGACCCGCATGATCTTCGCCTTCTTGTCGACCGTCTTCACGATCAGCACCGACAGGCCGATGTTGTCGCGGTCCTCGGCGGTGACGTTCTGCACCATGGCGCATTGCTTGTCGCGGGCGCCGACCGGCTGGTCGCAGCGGATCTGCCAGTCGCCATGCACCGACTCGACCTTGCCGTCGACGAATTCCTGCGCCGCCGCCGAGGAGAGCGTCGCCGGCAGCGAGCCCAAGGCGAGCAGGACGGAAAGGCAGGCGGAAAGAACGGTCCTCATGACGGTCATGATCCTCTCGTCAACGTCCCAGACCCCGAAGACCGGCGGCGAATCACCGGCCAATCCTTATTCCCACACTTGCGGCGGCGCGAAAAGGCGGAGGAATTTGTCCGGCCTCAGTCGCCGGCGGGCCTCCGACCCGCGCCTTCGTCCCGACGTCAGGCGGCTGGCGGTCCGCTCGCCGCCTCGCCGACGCCGACCGGCGCGGCCGAAGCGCCCGGCACCCGCTCCGGCACGCGCAACGGCGCGTCGGGGATGGCGACCGGCGCCACCTTGGCCACCGCCTTCTTGGCCTTCTCCATCAGCTTGCGCACCTCGTCGGCGCTCATCGGCGAGCCGAACAGATAGCCTTCGAGATAGTCGGCGCCGAGACCGGCCACTTCCTCGAGATCGACGGCGCGATCGACCCCCTCCACCACCAGCTCCAGCTCGAGATCGTGGGCCAGCGAGGCGATGGTCCTCAGAAGCGCCTGCCGGTGGCGGCCGGAACTCCTGAGGACGTTCTGGTCGACCTTCAGCGTGCCGGGCGGCAGCCGCTGCAGATAGCTCAGCGAGGAAAAGCCCATGCCGAACTCGTCGACGGCGAAGCCGGCGCCGAGCTCCTTCAGCTTCACCAGCATCTGCAGCGAGAATTCCGGGCTTTCCATCAGCAGGCCCTCGGAGAACTCGATGTGCAGCACGTCGCGCGGCAGGCCGGTGCGCGACAGGATGGCCTTCACCTCGTTCAGAAGCTCGTGCCGGAACACCTGCCGGTTGGACAGGTTGACCGACATGGTCAGCGTGTCGCCGAACGGCAGATGGTCGCGCCAGTCGGCGAGCTGGCGGGCGGCCCGGTCGAGCAGGAACAGGCCGAGCTGCGCCACGAGGCCCGAACGAACGGCGATCGGCATGAATTCGGCCGGCGGGATCGAGCCCTTGCGCGGATGGTTCCAGCGCAGCAGCGCCTCGAAGCCGGACACCGACCGGTCGTCGGCCCGGATGACCGGCTGGTAGAGCACGGTCAATTCGCCCTTGTCGATGGCGCCGCGCAGGTCCTGCTCGAGGGCGGTGAGATCGGCCGACATGATGCGCAACGCCGGGCGGAAGGTCTCGATGCGGTCGCCGCCCAGCTTCTTGGCGAAGGCGAGCGCGATCTCGGCGTCCTGCACCAGCGTCCGCGCCTCCTTGTCGTCGGTGTCGGGCACGGCGATGCCGATCGAGGCGGTGAGGAACACTTCCTTCTCGCCGACGACGATCGGCGCCCGCACCGCCCGCTTGACGGTGTCGGCGAAGGCGGCCAGCCGGTCGGAGGCCTGCTCGGAGACCAGCACGATGCCGAAGCGGTCGCCTTCGAGGCGCGACAGCGTGTCGAGCGGCTTGACGAGCCGGCCGAGCCGGCGGGCCAGCGTCAGGAGGATGGTGTCGCCGACCGACAGGCCGAGCGTCTCGTTGACCTGGCGGAAGCGGTCGAGGTCGATGAGGAACACCGCCGGCCGGCGCTGATTGTCCACCTTGGCGCGGGCGAGGTCGGAGGCGAGACGGTCGAGGTAGAGCTCGCGGTTCGGCAGCGAGGTGAGGTTGTCGTGGATGGCGTCGGAGAGCAGCCGCTCCTGCGCCAGCTTCATGTCGGTGATGTCGAGCAGCGTGCCGACGCAGCGGATGACCTCGCCGTCCGAACCGAGGATCGGGCGGGCGCGCAGGCGGAACCACTGGTAATGGCCGTCCTGGGCGCGCATGCGGAAGGTCTGGGAAAGGCGGCCCTTGCGCGTCTCGACCACGGCGTCGAGCGTCGCCTTGAAGCGCTCGCGGTCCTGCGGGTGCAGGTAGTCGAGCCAGTCGCGGGCTGGCCCTTCGAGGCGGCCGCGCTTGAGGCCCAGGCTCTCCTCGGCCTCGGCCGAGGTGACGATCTGGTCGGCCAGCACGTCCCAGTCCCAGATCATGTCGCCGGAGCCGGTGAGCGCCAGCGCCTTGCGCTCGCTGTCGTCGACCTGGCCTTGCGTGATGGCGCCGCCGGCGAAGGCGTGCTGCATGACGGTGAAGCCGAGCAACAGGACGACCAGCACCAGGCCGCCGGCCAGCGCCGGCTGGGCGAGATCGCTGACCAGGCGGCCGGAGACGGCAAGGCCGGTGCCGGCCAGCCAGGCGAGGAACACCAGCCAGGTCGGCACCAGCATGATCGCCCGGTCGTAGCCGCGCAGCGCCAGCGCGACGATCAGCACGAAGCCGATGCCGCCGAGGGCGGCCAGCACCATGCGGGCGATGCCGGCGGTGATCGACGGATCGTAGAGGGCGAGCGCGAACAGGCCGGTCAGCGCCAGGAGCGTGATCAGCATGACGTGGCTGTAGCGCACGTGCCAGCGGTTGAGGTTGAGATAGGCGTAGAGGAAGATCACCATGGTGACGGCGATCATCACCTCCGAGCCGGCGCGGTAGAGCTGGTCCGTCCCCGAGCCGACGGCGAACACCTTGTTCCAGAAGCCGAAGTCGATGCAGAGATAGGCGAGCACCGCCCAGGCGAGCGCCGCCGTCGCCGGGAACATCATCGATCCCTTGACGACGAACAGGATGGTCAGGAACAGCGCCAGCAGGCCGGAGATGCCCAGCACGATGCCGCGGTAGAGCGTGTAGGCGTTGACGCTGTCCTTGTAGGCATTGGGCTCCCAGAGGCCAATCTGCGGCAGGTCGCGCGTCCTGAGCTCGACGACGAAGGTCACCACGGTGCCGGGATCGAGCGTCACCAGGAAGACGTCGGAATCCTGGCTGGTCTGCCGCTCGGGGGCGAAGCCGGAGCTCGGCGTGATCGCCGCGATGCGCGAGGCGCCGAGATCGGGCCACATGACGCGCGATCCGACCAGATGGAAATGCGGGGCGACGATCAGCCGGTCGAGCTGCAAATCCGACTGGTTGGACAGCGAGAACACCACCCAGGACGGATTGGGGTCGATGCCCTTGGCCCGCACCTCGATGCGGCGGACGACGCCGTCGGGACCGGGCGCCGTCGACACCTGGATCGAGTTGCCGGCGTCGCGCCGGTATTCGACGGCATGCGTCAGGTCGAGCGCCTTGACGTCGGGCTCGACCAGGATGGGCTCGGCGGCCCGGGCAAAGTGGGGCGTAAAGCCGGCGGCGAACACCAGCAGCAACACGGCGACAGCGGCGCGGACGAAGGCCAAGGACACTCTCCAGCTCGACTGGCGAACAGTTCAGTTTTCGTGAGCCGCGCCGGATACGCGGCGGCTTTTCGGGGGCGCGGCGGCCGGGGCGGCAGTCCGCCGGACATCCTTCGCGCGGCTTCCTCCGAAAGCGCGTCGGAGAGGTATAGCCGAGGACGGCGGCCGTGCAAACCGCCCGTTCGACAGGCCGTCAGGCGGCGCCGTCGTCATCGGCCATGCGCGCCAGCAGCACGTGGTCCTGCCAGCGGCCGTCGATCAGGAGATAGCGCCGCGCGTAGCCTTCGCGGACGAATCCGGCTTTTTCGAGAAGCCCCAGGGAACGGTCGTTGCCGGGGATGCAGGCCGCCTCGACCCGGTGGAGCCGCAATTCGCCGAATGCGAATTCGAGAACCAGATCCACCGCCCGGCGCATGTAGCCATGACCGGCGTGGCGCACGCTCATCCAGTAGCCGAGGCTGCAGCTCTGGGCGACGCCCCGCCGGATATTGGACAGCGTGATGCCGCCGAGCAGCGCCTCGTCGTCGTTCCGGAAGATGAGAAAGGCAAAGCCGCTCTGTTCGGCGGCCTCGCGCTGGACACGGCGGACGCGGCGCTTGAAGGCGGAGCGCGTCAGGTCGTCGGCCGACCATGTCGGCTCCCAGGGCTTCAGGAAGGCGCGGCTCCGGGAGCGTTCGCCCACCCAGGCGGCGTAGTCCGACACCGCCGGCACGCGCAGACAGACGGCGTCGTCCGCCAGCACCGGAAAGTTTCCGGAAGCCACGACGCCGAAAAATGTCATGCCGCGCTCGCCTTGGCCGATACGGCACCGGCGGCGATCGAGTCCACCGAGGGAACCTTGGCGATCGGGCCGATGGCGGCGAGCGTCGGGTTGGGCGCGACGACGATCTTCTCGAGGAACTCGCAGACCTTCTGCGGCGTCACGGCGTTGATGCGGGTGACCAGTTCGTCGAGCGGCAGCGTGCGGCCATGGAACATGATGTGACGGGCGATCTGGCCGGCGCGCGCCACCGGGCTCTCCAGCGCCATCAGCAGGCCGGCGCGGAGCTGCGACTGGGCGCGCTTCACTTCCACGGCGGTGACCGCCGTGGAGGCGCGGGCGATCTCGTTCATGGTCTCCTCGACCACCGCGCCGGCGTCGCGCTCGCCGGTCGCCGCCGAGATGCCGAAGATGCCGGCGTCCTCGAAGCCCCAGTGGAAGGCGTAGATGGAATAGCAGAGGCCGCGCTTCTCGCGGATCTCCTGGAAGAGCCGCGACGACATGCCGCCGCCGAGGATCGAGGAGGCGATCTGGGCGGTGATGTAGTCGTCGGCGCCATAGGCGATGCCGGGGAAGCCGAGCACCACCTGCGCCTCCATCAGGTCGCGCTCCTCGCGCGCCTCGCCGCCGACATAGACGGCCCGTTCGGGAACGACCGATTCCGCCTCGCCGAAATGCTGGAACTTGCGGCGGGCCATGCGCACGAGCTCGCGATGGCCGAGCTTGCCGGCGGCGGCGATCACCGTGCGGCCGCCGGTATAATGGCGATTGAGATAGGTGCGCAGCGCGTCGTCGGAGAAGCTCTTCACCGTCTCGATCGAGCCGAGGATCGGCCGGCCGATCGCCTGGCCGGGGAAGGCGGCCTGCTGGAACATGTCGAAGACGAAGTCTTCCGGCGCGTCGAGGGCGGCGCCGATCTCCTGGCCGATGACGTGCTTCTCGCGATCGAGCTCGTCGGGCTCGAACAGCGAATTCTGCAGGATGTCGGAGAGGATATCGAGGGCGAGCGGCACGTCGCCGGCCAGCACGCGGGCGTAGTAGCTGGTGCTTTCGATGGAGGTGGCGGCGTTCACCTCGCCGCCGACGTTCTCGATCTCCTCGGCGATGTCCTTGGCCGACCGCTTCTTGGTGCCCTTGAAGGCCATGTGCTCGAGAAGGTGGGAGATGCCGTTCTCGTCCGCCGCTTCCGATCGCGATCCGGCCGCCACCCAGACGCCGAGCGCCGCCGATGCCAGATGCGGCATGGAATGGGTGACGACGGTAATGCCGTTTTCCAACTTGGTTACTTCGACGGCCATCCGACCATTTCCTCCCTAGTGGTTCGGCCCCGACATTGGCGCTCGCCCGATAGAGGCCTCCCGGCCAATGTCGGAGCCGAGAGAACCACCGGAGCGGCGCGCGTTCTGACGAACGCAAGGCGTCGCCCTCTTCTTCCTCGTCGCATCGCCTTGGGAAAACCGGTTGCCGCCTTTCCGCACGATGCTCGGCAGACCCTTGTTTCCAGTGGCGCTTTCGAACCCGGCATTTGTCTCCCACATGATGTCAGGCGGGATTCAAATGTCAAATTCGCTCCGTTGGAGGGTCGGCTTTTCCAGCGAACACTGCATGGAACGACGCGCCACTCAACATAAAGTTTCGCGCCACCCTTCACTTTTGCCGGCGCGCGCCCTCCCGACGGCACTGTCCGTTCAGGCGAGAACCCGCGCCCTCCGGCGCACGAAAGCCTCGACGGCGGCGAGATCGTTGGCGAGCACCGTCATGCGTTCGGGCCGCTCCATCAGGTCGCCGAGGAAGGCCGGCAAGGCCGGCCGCTCGCCGCTCGCCGCCTGCACCGCATCGGGGAACTTGGCCGGATGGGCGGTGGCGAGCGTCACCATCGGCACGGGACCGCCGGTGAAGGCCTCGGCCACCACCACGCCGTTGCCGCCGTGGGTGTCGATCAGGTAGCCGGCCTCGCTCCGCAGGCGGCGGATCAGCGCGGCCGTCGCCTCGACCGACGCCCGGCCGGCGGCGAACTCGCTGCGGATGGCGGCGAAGGCGGCGTCCGGCAGCGCAAAGGCGCCCGACTGAGTGAGCGTCTGCATCAGGCGGGTCACCGTCGGCGCGTCGCGGCCGCAGGCCTCGAAGACCAGGCGCTCGAAGTTGGAGGACACCTCGATATCCATCGACGGCGAGGTCGACGGCACGACGCCGGTCGCCTCGTAGCGGCCGGTTTCCAGCGTGCGGGCGAGGATGTCGTTGACGTTGGTGGCGATCACCAGCCTGTCGATGGGCAACCCCATCTTCTTGGCGACGTAGCCGGCGAAGATGTCGCCGAAGTTGCCGGTCGGCACGGTGAACGACACCTTGCGGGCCGGCGCGCCGAGCGCCACGGCGGCGACGAAATAATAGACCACCTGGGCGGCGATGCGCCCCCAGTTGATCGAGTTGACGCCCGAGAGGCGGAGTTCGTCGCGGAAGGCGAAGTGATTGAACATGCCCTTCACGAGGCCCTGGGCGTCGTCGAAGGTGCCTTGGAGGGCGATGCAATGGACGTTGGCGTCAAGCACCGTGGTCATCTGCCGGCGCTGCACGTCCGAGACGCGGCCGTCCGGGAACAGGATGAAGATGTCGGTGTTGTCGCGGCCGCGGAAGGCCTCGATCGCCGCGCCGCCGGTGTCGCCGGAGGTGGCGCCGACGATGGTGGCGCGGGCGCCGCGCCGGCCGAGCACGTGGTCCATCAGGCGGGCGAGCAACTGCATCGCCACGTCCTTGAAGGCCAGCGTCGGCCCGTGGAACAGCTCGAGCAGGAAATGGTCCGGGGCGATCTGGACGAGCGGCGTCACCGCCGGATGGCGGAAGGTGCCGGTGTAGGCGGCGTCGATCATCGCCTTGAGGTCGGCGTCGGCGATGTCGCCGTCGACGAAGCGCGAGATCACCTCGAAGGCGACGTCGGGGTAGGAGCGACCGGCGAAGGAGGCGATGGTCGCCGCGTCGAGCGTCGGCCAGGTCTCCGGGACGTAGAGGCCGCCGTCGCGGGCGAGGCCGGCGAGGACGACGTCGGAAAAGCCGAGGACGGGGGCATTGCCACGGGTGCTTACATATCTCACGGACTTCTTCCCTGACGCGGCGACGGCCCGGGGTTCGCCTGCCGTCCTGAAAATGCTCTAGCGGCGGCGCGGCACCGCCGCAAGCGCAGTGACAATCGGGAAAGATCGTTTTTTGCCGGCCGATCTCGCGAAAGCGTCGTAAAGACGCCATATCGGTCCCGCATGCCCCTGTTCACGCCGAACCGACCGAGCCCGCCATCATGACCGTCGTTCCCCCGCCGCAGCCAAGCTTTCCCCGCCTCGGACTGGCGCTCGGCGGCGGCGGCGCGCGCGGCCTCGCCCACGTGCACGTATTGTCCGCCCTCGACGATCTCGGCCTCCGGCCGTCGGCGATCACCGGCTGCTCGATCGGCGCGCTGATCGGCGCGGCGGCGGCGGCCGGCCTCTCCGGCGCCGAGATCGAGGACGAGATCCTGGCGGCGCTCGGCCGGCCGGCCGACGTCTGGGGCAAGGTCTGGAAGCTCCGGCCGCGCAGCCTCGCCGATCTGGCCGGCGGCCTGCCGGTGTTCGATCCGGTGGCGGTGATCGGCGAATTCCTGCCGGAGCGCATTCCCGACGATTTTTCCGCCCTTCCCATTCCCTTTTCGACCGTCGCCGCCGACTTCTACGGCACCGCCGAGGTGGAGATCGGCGCCGGTTCCCTGCGGCGGGCGGTCGCCGCCTCGATCGCCATCCCCGCCCTGTTCCGGCCGGTGGAAATCGGCGGCCTGACGCTGATCGACGGCGGCGTGGTCAATCCGCTGCCCTTCGACCGGCTGCCGCAGACCGTCGAGCTGATCGTCTCGGTCGACGTGGTGGGAACGCCGGTGCGCCCGGACAACGGCCGCCTGCCCGGCGCCCGCGAGGCGCTGTTCGGCGCCAGCCAGGTGCTGATGCAGGCGCTGATTTCCGAAAAGCTGAAGTCGCGACAGCCCGACGTGCTGATCCGGCCGCCGATCGACGGCATCGGCGTGCTCGACTTCACCAAGGCGCGGGATATCCTCGCCGCCACGGCGAGCGTCCGCGAGGACGTGAAGGCGGCCGTCGGGCGCCGCCTCGACGCCGCGGCTTGATTTACCGCCGACCGGCGAAGAACTCTTTGAGAAGCCGCCCTGCCTCGCTCTCGCCGATGCCGGAATAGACCTCCGGCGCGTGATGGCAGCCGGGCGAGGCGAAGAAACGGACGTTGTGCTCCACCGCGCCGCCCTTCTCGTCGGCGGCGCCGTAGTAAAGGCGGCGCAGGCGGGCGAAGGAGATGGCGGCGGCGCACATGGCGCAGGGCTCGAGGCTGACGTAGAGGTCGCAGCCGACGAGCCGCTCCGAGCCGATCGCCGCGGCGGCGGCGCGGATCGCCAGCATCTCGGCATGGGCGGTGGGATCGCGGAGCTCCAGCGTGCGGTTGCCGGCGGCGGCCAGAACGGCGCCGTCGCGGACGATCACCGCGCCGACCGGCACCTCGCCGCGGGCGGCGGCCAAGCGCGCTTCCTCGATGGCCAGATCCATGAAACCGGGCATTGCGGTCCTTAGAGTTGGAGAGAGGGGTATAACCCGGCAATCGCTTCCGGAACATAGGGACCGACGCACCAATGGCTGCACGTCGCCCGCTTTTCCTGCTAAGAGCGTCGGCATGATCAAGACTCCCTCCCCCGCCGCCAAGGCGAAGAAGTCCCCGGCCAAGGCCGACGACGGCGCCGACCGCATCGCCAAGGTGATCGCCCGCGCCGGCCTGTGCTCGCGCCGCGAGGCGGAAAGCTGGATCGCCGCCGGCCGCGTCAAGCTCAACGGCCGCGTGCTGGACACGCCGGCGATCACCGTCAAGGCCGGCGACACGGTCGAGGTGGACGGCCAGCCGCTGCCCGAGCGCGACCGCACCCGCCTCTGGCTGTTCCACAAGCCGCGCGGCACCGTCACCACCACCTTCGACCCGGAAGGGCGGCCGACGGTGTTCTCGATCCTGCCCGACGACCTGCCGCGCGTCATGACCATCGGCCGGCTCGACATCAATACCGAGGGCCTCCTGCTGCTGACCAACGACGGCGGCCTCGCCCGCGTGCTGGAGCTGCCGGCCACCGGCTGGCTCCGCCGCTACCGGGTGCGCGCCCACGGCGAGGTCGACCAGGCGCGGCTCGACGCGCTGAAGGACGGCATCGCCATCGACGGCATCCTCTACGGTTCGGTGGAGGCGACGCTCGACCGCCGGCAGGGCGACAACGTCTGGCTAACGGTCGGCCTGCGCGAGGGCAAGAACCGCGAGGTGAAGACCATCCTCGCCCATCTCGGCCTCGACGTGAACCGGCTGATCCGCGTCTCCTTCGGTCCGTTCCAGCTCGGCGAGCTGGCCGACGGCGCCGTCGAGGAAGTGCCGCGCCGCGTGCTGCGCTCGCAGCTCGGCGACCGGCTGGCCGGCGAGGCGGGGGCCGACTTCGAGCTGCGCGAGGACGATCGCGCGCCGATCCAGTCGGTGATCGCCAGGAGCGGCCAGACCGCGCCCGCTCCCAAGGAAAAGGCGCCGGCGCGCCCGAAGGCCGTCTCGGCGGCGGCGACCCGCAAGCGCCACGAGGCCGATCTCGACGCGCGGCCGTCACGCCAGCCGGCCGGCCGGAGCGGCGGCAAGGCCGGCGCCGGAAAGCCGCCGGTGCGCGTCGCCAAGGCGGAGAAGCCGCAGCGCGCCACGCTGAGCCTCAAATCCGACGCCGCCGGCGAGCACCGCGCCGGCCGCCTCAGCCGGCGCGACGAAACCGAAAGCGCGCCGCGCGCCTACAAGTCGGGCAAGAGCTTCGAGGTCGACCGCAAGCCGCGCGCCCACGGCGACGAGCCCACCCGCGTGCGCGGCGACCGGCCGCAGCGGGGCATCGTGCCGAAGGGCAGCCGCATCCAGGACGGCAGCCCCGCCCCCGCCGGCAAGGGCGGCAAGGGGCCGAAGGCCGGCGGCGGCCGTGGCGGTGCGGGCAAGCCGAGGGGACGCGATGCGGATCGTCGCCGGTAAGCATCGCGGCGCGGCGCTCGCCACCCCGGCGGCCGGCGGCCTCGCCATCCGCCCCACGTCCGACCGGCTGCGCGAGAGCCTCTTCAACATCCTCGAGCATGCCTACGACGGCGTGTTGGAGAACGCCCGCGTCATGGACGTGTTCGCCGGCACCGGCGCCCTCGGCTTCGAGGCGATGAGCCGGGGGGCGAAGACCTGCCTGTTCGTCGAGGAGGCGGCGGAGGCGCGCGGCCTCATCCGCCGCAACCAGGAAACGCTCGGCCTGATGGGCACGACGCGCATTTTCCGCCGCGACGCCACCGCTATGGGATCGATCGGCCCGGCCGAGCCCTACGGCCTCGCCTTCCTCGATCCGCCCTACGGCAAGGGCCTTGCCGAACGGGCGCTCGCCTCGCTGCTCGCCGGCGGCTGGCTCGCCGACGGCGCCATGGTGGTGATCGAGGAGACCGCCAAGGCCGACCTGGCGCTGCCGGACGGTTTGCAGCGCCTCGACCAGCGCATCTACGGCGAGACGCAGGTGATGTTCGCCCGCCGGACCTGACCGACCGCTCACCCCAGCTCGGCAAGCAGGACCGCCACCTCGCCGGGATGGCCGGCCCGGCGCGAAAAGCACAACCGTCTCACCGGCGCGCCCGCGACGTCGACGCCGTCGGGATCGACCGCCACCATCGGCGGGCCGGCAGCGCTGCCGTTGAGGGCGCTCAGCAGCAAGGCCTCGGCCGCCACGAAGGCGTTGGCGACGGCCGGCGGCACCAGAACGTCGGTCGCCGCGAGGCGGGCGATCCGTCCGAAGCCGGCCACCAGATGAACGCCCTCCACCGTCATGCGGTGGATGGAGAAATCGCCGAAACCGGCATAGCCCTCCGCCTCCGGATGGCGCGCCAGGAAGCGGGCGAGGAGACGCGCCCGGTCGGCCTCGTCGCGCGCAACGCGCTGGAGCCGGCCGACGACGGTGGCGCGGGCGCCGGTCAGCGGATCGTCGCCGCCGCCGGCCGGCACCTGCATCAGCAGCGAGGCGCGGCCGTCGCGCGCCAGATGGCGGGTGTGGGCGGCGAGATCGGACAGAAGGACGAGCGGCGCGCCGTCGATGTCGGTCGCCACCGTCACGAAGGTGACGAACGGCCCGCCGTCCGGCGTCAGCGTGCCGAGCGAGGCGGTCGCCGCCGAGCGCAGGATGCGGCGCGCCATGTCCTCGGCCTCGAAACGGGTATCGTCCATCGGAAATCTCCCTTGAATTCCTCGGCGAGCCTCCGCCGGGCCGTAACCGAACCGGAGCGAACTTTGCCGATCGGCAGTCCAGTCTTCAAAGGCCCGGAGGCAAATTCATTCCCTTAGCCCCGAAAGCGGGTGAACAAGCGAGTGAATTCTTGATCTTTCTACATTGTTGCCCAGATTCTGCTCAACTCTGCTACAAAGGTCCGGCTGTCGATACCGACCGAATATGACATGAAGAGCTTAGGCTCGGAACTGACGGGGACCTGGGGCATGCCGACCATCGCGCTCGTGGACGATGACAGAAACATCCTGACGTCCGTCTCGATCGCCCTCGAATCGGAGGGCTATCGCGTGGAGACCTATACCGACGGCGCGTCCGCCCTCGACGGTCTCACCAAGGTGCAGCCCGATCTCGCCATCCTCGACATCAAGATGCCGCGCATGGACGGCATGGAACTGCTGCGCCGCCTCCGGCAGAAGACCGACATGCCCGTCATCTTCCTGACCTCCAAGGACGACGAGATCGACGAGCTGTTCGGCCTCAAGATGGGGGCGGACGACTTCATCCACAAACCGTTCTCGCAGCGCCTGCTGGTCGAGCGGGTCAAGGCGGTGCTGCGCCGCGTCGCGCCGCGCGACACCACCGCCGCGCCCAAGCCGAGCGACGCCAACCGCAACATCGAGCGCGGCAACCTCGTGATGGACCAGGAGCGGCACACCTGCACCTGGAAGGGCCAGAACGTGGTGCTGACCGTCACCGAGTTCCTGATCCTGTTCGCGCTCGCCCAGCGGCCCGGCGTGGTCAAGAGCCGCAACGCGCTGATGGACGCCGCCTATGACGATCAGGTCTATGTCGACGACCGCACCATCGACAGCCACATCAAGCGGCTGCGCAAGAAGTTCAAGGCCATCGACGACGACTTCGAGATGATCGAGACCCTCTACGGCGTCGGCTACCGCTTCAAGGAGATGTGAGGCGGGGCGCTAGCGGAACGAATTTGACATTTGAATCCGAGGCTAGCATTTGGCGGAGGCAAATGTCGGAGTCGAGCCACTGGCAGGAAGCGATGCCGATGAGGGGAAGCCAGGAAGCCGATCGGGAGAGCGGCGGGCGCATCCAGACGATGCGCCGGCTGGTGCCGGTCGTCATCCGTCGCGTCAAACGCTCCGCGGCGACGTCGGTCGGCACCTCGCTGAGCCGCCGCATCCTGGTCCTCAACCTCGCCGCGCTGGTGGCGCTGGTATCGGGCATCCTCTACCTCAACCAGTTCCGGGCCGGCCTGATCGACGCGCGCGTCGAAAGCCTGCTGACGCAAGGCGAGATCATGGCCGGCGCCATCGCCGCCTCGGCCTCGGCGGTGTCCAACACCATCACCATCGATCCCGAGCGCCTGCTGCAGATGCAGGCCGGCGGCGAGATGACCGCCCCGACCGACACCGAGAGCCTCGACTTTCCGATCAATCCCGAGCGGGTGGCGCCGCTCCTCAGGCGGCTGATCACGCCGACCAAGACGCGGGCGCGCATCTACGACCGCGACGGCATCCTGATCCTCGATTCCCGCTTCCTCTACTCGCGGGGGCAGGTGCTGCGCTTCAACCTGCCGCCGGCCAAGCCTCAGCCGCCATCGCTTCTCGAACAGGCGATCAACGCCGTCACCTTTCGCCTGAGGCGGTTCGACCTTCCCGTCTACCGGGAGCTCGGCGGCGCCAACGGCCGCGGCTATCCCGAGGTGGAACAGGCGCTCAACGGCGCGCCCGGCACGGTGGTGCGCGTCACCGACGCCGGCGAGATGATCGTCTCGGTGGCGGTGCCGGTGCAGCGCTTCGGCGTCGTCGTCGGCTCGCTGCTGCTGTCCACCGAGGGCGGCGACATCGACGCCATCGTCACCGCCGAGCGCTGGGGCATCTTCCGCGTCTTCCTGGTGGCGGCGGCCGTCACCACCACGCTGTCCTTCCTGCTGGCCGGCACGATCGCCCGGCCGCTCCGCCGCCTCGCCGCCGCCGCCGACCGCATCCGGCGCGGCGTCAAGCAGCGCGAGGAGATCCCCTCCTTCGACCGCGAGGACGAGATCGGCGACCTCGCCCGCGCCTTCCGCGACATGACCAATGCGCTCTACAGCCGCATGGACGCCACCGAAAGCTTCGCCGCCGACGTCGCCCACGAGCTCAAGAACCCGCTGACCTCGCTGCGCTCGGCCGTCGAGACGCTGCCGCTCGCCAAGAGCGACAACAGCCGGGAGCGCCTCCTCGAGATCATCCAGCACGACGTCCGCCGCCTCGACCGGCTGATCACCGACATTTCCGACGCCTCGCGCCTCGACGCCGAGCTCGCCCGCGAGGACGTGGCGCCGCTCGACGTCGGCCGGCTGGTCGAGGGCGTCGTGTCGCTGGCCCGGGAGACCGGCCGCCACCAGGAGATCGGCATCGACCTCAAGGTCGACCACGGCGAGGGCGACAAGCCGCTGATGGTGCTCGGCCACGACAGCCGGCTCGGGCAGGTGTTCAACAACCTGATCGACAACGCCCGCTCCTTCTCGCCGGAGGGCGGACGGGTCGAGGTCACCGTCCGCCGCGACGGCGCCGTGATCGAGGTCGTCGTCGACGACCACGGCCCCGGCATCCGCGCCGAGAAGCTCGAACGGGTGTTCGAGCGCTTCTACACCGACCGGCCGGAGGGCGAGGGCTTCGGCAACAATTCCGGCCTCGGCCTGTCGATTTCCAAGCAGATCGTCGAGGCCCATCGCGGCACCATCACGGCGATCAACCGCACCGACGACCCGGCTGACCCCGGTCGCGTCACCGGCGCCCGCTTCGTCGTGACGCTGCCGGCGGACCTCGCCGCATGACGCCGCCGACCGTTCACGCCACCGCCGTCGTCGTCGGCGAGGCCGGCGTGCTGATCCGGGGCGCATCGGGCAGCGGCAAGACCTCGCTGGCCTTCGCGCTGGTCGACGCCGCCCGGCGGAGCGGTCTTTACGCCGCCTTCGTCGCCGACGACCGCGTGGCGCTTGAGGCCGTGCACGGCCGCCTGATCGCCCGCTGTCCGGAGCCCCTCTCCGGCCTTGCCGAGCGGCGCGGCCGCGGCATCGAACGGGTGGAGCACGTGCCGGCGGCGGTGATCCGCCTCGTCGCCGATCTCGTCGACGCCGGGGCGGTGGCCCGCCTGCCCGAGGCAACGGAAACCGAGGTGGAAATCGACGGAGTAAGGCTGCCCAGACAGGCGATTCCGGCCCGGCAAACGGTGGTTTCGCTGCCGCTGCTCGCCGCCGCGCTCGCGGAAATGAACAAGATTTAACGATCGGAGTCGCAATTCCGACAAACCTTGGGCTTTTTCCCTAAAGTCCCTCCAAGCCCCGGCTTTTCGGGCCGGCTTCCAGCCTCCCCCGTCGCGCCGACCGGCCGTTTGCCATGCCTCGGAGGGGCGCCGGACCGGCTCGTAAGCCGATTTCCTCTTGCAAGAAATCCCGCTCTGGTGAAGATGTGGCCCGTTCCAGCTTGGAGCGAAACCAACATGGCGTGCCGCATGATCTTCGCAATCTACAGGGATCGGACCCCAGCATGATCGGGTTGGTTCTGGTGACGCATGGTCGCCTGGCAGACGAATTCCGGTCGGCGCTCGAGCATGTGGTCGGTCCCCAGGCCGATTTCGAGACGATCTGCATCGGCCCTGAAGACGACATGGAGCAGCGGCGGAGCGACATCATTGCCTCGGTTGGCCGCGTCAATTCCGGCAAGGGTGTCATCCTGCTCACCGACATGTTCGGCGGCACGCCGTCGAACCTCGCCATTTCCGTGATGGACATCGGCGACGTCGAGGTGATCGCCGGCGTCAATCTGCCGATGCTGGTCAAGCTCGCCACGGTGCGCAAGGAGCGGCCGCTCGCCGAGACCGTCACCGAGGCCCGCGACGCCGGCCGTAAGTATATTTCCGTCGCCAGCCAGGTACTTGCCGGATCATGACAGATGACAAATCCGCCGGCGCCATCGTTCGCGAACTGAAGATTCTCAACAAGAAGGGCCTGCATGCCCGCGCCTCGGCGAAATTCGTCCAGTGCGTCGACCGCTTCGACGTCGAGGTGTTCGTCCTGAAGGACGGCCAGAGCGTATCCGGCACGTCGATCATGGGGCTGATGATGCTGGCCGCCGGCATCGGCTCGTCGATCGAGGTGCGGGCCACCGGCGCCGAGGCCGCCGCCGCCATGGACGCCATCGCGGCGCTGGTCAGCGACCGCTTCGGCGAGGGCGAATAGGCCCGATGGCGCCGCCGCTCCGCGTCGTCCCGGCCACGCCGCAGCTTCTCGCCCCCCTTCCCTCCTGGTTTCCGACGCCGGAGGCGCTCGCCCAGTGGGGCGGCAGCGGCCTCCACTTTCCCCTCGACGCCATGCAAATTGACTCGATGCTCGTTGAAACTTCGATGGAGCCGCCGCTTCGGCTGGCCTTCGCCGGCCTCGCTGGCGCCGAGACGGCGGCCCATGCCCAGGTGGCTCTCGACTGGACGGACGGCATCGCCCGTCTCGCCCGCTTTGCCGTGGCGCCGCACTATCGCGGGCAAGGACTGGCGCGACCCTTCCTCGCCGAGGTGTTCGCCCGGCTCGACGCCGCCGGCGACTTTCCGCGGCTGGAACTCAACGTCTATACCTTCAATGCGCCGGCCATCGCGCTCTACGAATCCCTCGGCTTCGTGCGCGAAGGCGTGCGTCGTTCGTCGGTAAAGGTCGGCGACGCTCGCTGGGACACGGCGATCTACGCCATCGTCCGGGAGCGTTGACGTTATCGCCGGCCGAACAACCGCTCGATGTCGCTGAGCTTCAGCTCGACGAAGGTCGGGCGGCCGTGGTTGCACTGGCCGGAGTTGGGCGTCTCTTCCATCTCGCGCAGCAGCGCGTCCATCTCCTCGACGCGGAGACGGCGCCCGGCCCGCACCGAGCCGTGGCAGGCCATGGTGGCGGCGATGGCGTCGAGCTTCTCCCGGAGGCGCGTCGCCTGGTCCCATTCGGCGAGATCGTCGGCGATGTCGCGCAACAGCGCCGCCGTGTCGGTGCGACCGAGCAGCGCCGGTATCTCGCGGATGGCGACGGCGCCCGGCCCGAAGCCCTCGACGACGAGGCCGAGCTCGGCGAGCTCGTCGGCGCGTTCGATCAGCCGGTTCACGTCTTCCTCGGGCATGTCGACGATATCGGGGATCAGCAGCATCTGCGTCTCGACGCCGGCGGCGATTTCCCGTTTCAGCCGCTCGTAGACGAGGCGCTCGTGGGCGGCGTGCTGGTCGACGATGACGAGGCCGGTCTCGGTCTGGGCGACGATATAGGTCTCGTGGATCTGGGCGCGCGGCGCGCCGAGCGGCCGCGACAGGCTGTCGGCCGGCGCGTCGGCAAGACCGGGGCGGGCGTCGGCCGACACCGCGCCGTCGACGACGGCGAAGCGGGCCTGCGGCGGGCCGGCGTCGAAGGGAGCCTCGTCCTCCGCGAAGCCGCGGTCGGCCGGCGCCTCGCCGGCCAGCGGCCGATCCGGCGCGGTCCGCCAGTCGAAGGCGACCGGCCGGCTCGGATAGTCCGTTCGCCAGGCCGACGCTGCCGCCGCCGGCGTCGGCATCGGTCGGGCAGCGGCGGCGGCGAGCACGTCGAGCGTCGCCGCGCCATGCGTCGAGGCGGCGCGGTGGCCGGCATCGGCGTGCGCCCGGCGCAGCGCCCCGACCAGCAGGCCGCGCACCAGGCCGGGATCGCGGAAGCGGACATCCGCCTTGGTCGGGTGGACATTGACGTCCACCTCGTGCGGGTCGAGGTCGACGAACAGCACCGCCGCCGGGAAGCGGTCGCGGGCCATGACGTCGGCATAGCCGGCGCGGATGGCGCCGAGCAGCAGCTTGTCGCGCACCGGCCGGCCGTTGACGAACAGGTGCTGGCTCTGGGCGTTGGCCTTCTGCAAGGTGCCGAGGCCGGCGAGCCCGGTCAGCCGGACGCCCTCGCGCAGCGCGTCGATCTCGATCGAGTTCTCGGCGAAGTCGGCGCCCATCACCTGCAGCGCCCGGCCCCGGAAGTCACCCTCGGCGAGCGCCGGATAATCGAGCGGCGAGCGGTCGGAACCCGACAGCGAGAAGCGGATCTCCGGATGGGCAAGCGCTAGGCGCTTGACGACGTCGGTGATGGCGCCGGCCTCGGCGCGTTCGCTCTTCAGGAACTTGAGGCGGGCCGGCGTCGAGAAGAACAGGTTGCGGACCTCGATGCGGGTGCCCCGGCTGAGGGCGACCGGCACGACTTCCGACCGGCTGCCGCCGGCGACGGTGATCGCCCAGCCGTTGTCCTCGGAGGCGTGGCGCGTCTCGATCCTGAGATCGGCCACCGAGCCGATCGACGGCAGGGCCTCGCCGCGGAAGCCGAGCGTGCGGATATCCAGCAGGTCGTCCTCGACGAGCTTGGAGGTGCAGTGCCGCTCGACGGCCAGCGACAGGTCGGCCGCCGTCATGCCGGTGCCGTTGTCGGTGACGCGGATCAGCGTCTTGCCGCCGCCGGCCGTCACCACCTCGATACGGTCGGCGCCGGCGTCGATGGCGTTTTCCACCAGTTCCTTGACCACGCTGGCCGGCCGCTCCACCACTTCGCCGGCGGCGATGCGGTTGATGGTGACGGGCGAGAGCTGGATGATGACGGACATGGGGAGCCGGGAATCGCTTGCGCCCAGACGGGCCGGGGGACGACCATAGCCGAAGCGGCCGCCCGGCGCGAGACGGGCCTCGGCCACGAAATCGTCAACACCTCCGTCCGTTCGCGGTCTATAGTCGGCGACGACGGAAAACGAGGATGCCGATGAGAAAAGTCGAGATTTCGGCGGCGACGTCGATCGTCGTGCTGACGGGCGCCGGCATATCGCAGGAATCGGGCCTCGATACCTTCCGGGACGCCGGCGGCATCTGGGCGCGCTACGACATCGACGACGTGGCGACGCCGGAGGGGTTCCGCCGCAACCCGCCGCTGGTGCACGACTTCTACAACGAGCAGCGCCGCGAGGCGGCTGTCGCCGCTCCTAACCCTGCCCATGTGGCGCTCGCCGACCTCGAAAAAGCCTGGCCGGGGCGCTTCCTGCTGGTCACGCAGAACATCGACGGCCTGCACGAGAAGGCCGGCTCCAAGGCGCTGTTCCATATGCACGGCACGCTCGACGGCTTCCTGTGCGAGGCCTGCGGCAAGCGCGGCCCCTGGGCCGGCGACATGTCGACCGCCTCGGCCTGCCCGCTGTGCGGCCGCGACGGCGCGCTGCGGCCCGACATCGTCTGGTTCGGCGAGATGCCCTATTTCATGCCCGAGATCTACCGGGCGCTCGGCGAGGCGGACCTGTTCCTGTCCATCGGCACGTCGGGCACCGTCTATCCGGCCGCCGATTTCGTCCGCGAGGCGCGCCAGGCCGGCGCCGTCACCGTCGAGCTGAACCTCGAAGCCTCCCGCCGGGGGCATGGCCTGTTCGACCTGGAGATCGAGGGCAAGGCGGGCGACAGCGTGCCGGTTTTCGTCGACGATCTTCTCGAGGGCCGGCTTTTCTGAGTGGCGTCGCCGTCAGTCCAGTTGCCAGTCGGCGCGGCATCGCCGGATGGCGGCGGCCGACGTCAGGCGGATCTTCGGCAAGGTCAGCTCCTCGAACATGTCGGCCCAGCGCCGCCGGTTGTTCGGCGTCGTCACCGCGATATGGCGGATCATCTCCCATTTGAGGCTTTCCTGTCCCCCGTCGAGACCGCCCGGCCGATCGGATTGGAACAGGGTGCGACGGACATAGCGATAGAGACTGAGCGGCATCGGGACATCGAGCAGGATGACGCCGGTGGCGCGGGAAAAACGGCGCGGCATCGAGAGGCCGTAATTGCCGTCGATCACCCAGCGGTCACCGGCGATGGCCTCGTCGTGCAAGGCGACGAAGTCCTCCTTCGGCCGGGGCACCCAGTCGGTGTCGGGCAGGTGATAGAGCCGATCGAGATGGACGACCGGAAGACCGCACTTGCGGCCGATCGCCGCGGCAAGCGTGGACTTGCCGCTGTTGGAGGGCCCCAGGATACAGATGCGTTCGCCGAAATCCGAAAGCCGCATGCCAGCCTGTCCCTGCCATCAACGCTGCCGCCTTGACCTTGTCATGTCCCACCCTTATCGGGAGGGGCATGCAAGAGCTAGACATGATCACCGGGCTCTCGACGCTCGCCGAGGCCTACGATGGCGTCATCTGCGACGTCTGGGGCGTTCTCCACAACGGCATTTCGCCCTATCCGGCAGCGGCCGAGGCGCTGTCCCGTTTCCGCGCGCTCGGCAAGGCGGCGGTGCTGCTGACCAACGCGCCGCGCCCGGCCAAGAACATTGAAGACCTCCTCAAGCGGCAATATGCCATCGGCTCCGACAGCTACGACGAGATCGTCACCTCCGGCTCGGTCGCCCGCAAGGTGTTCGAGAACGAGCCGCGCCGGCGCGTATTCCATCTCGGACCGCCGCACAACCTCAGCCTGTTCGAGGGACTCGACCTGGAACTGGTCGGCGAGGAGGACGCCGAATACGTGGCGCTGACCGGCCTGTTCGACGACGAGACGGAAAGCCCCGAAACCTACCGGCCGATGTTCTCCCGCTTCGTCGAGCGGGGGCTCAAGCTCTACTGCGCCAATCCGGACGTCATCGTCGAGCGCGGCGACCGCCTCGTCTACTGCGCCGGCGCGCTTGCCCAGCTCTATGTCGAGCTCGGCGGCGACGCCACCATCATCGGCAAGCCCTACAAGCCGGTCTACGACGCGGCGCTGGCCGCCATCGACCGGGCGCTCGGCCGGCCGGTGGAGAAGAGCCGGGTGCTCGCCATCGGCGACGGCCTGCCGACCGACATCAGGGGTGCCTGGAACCAGGGCATCGACGTGCTGATGGTGACGGCCGGCATCCACGGCGCCGATTTCGGCGACCTGATGAACCCCGATCCAGCGCGGCTTCGGGCGCGGCTCCAGGCGGAAGGGCTCGCCATCCGCGCCGCCATCCCTCGCCTCGTCTGGTAGCAGACATACAAAAGAGGCTCGATCGAGCCTCTTTTTCACTTTGTCGCTCGGCGGACGCCTCTCAGAAGAAGGCGTCGATGTCGTCCTGGCTGACGCCCTCGCCCTTGAACTGCGGGCCGTGCAGCATCAGCTCGCGGGCGCGCTTTTCGGCCGGCGTCTCGTCGCCGGCGACGTCGTTGATGCGCATGATCTTCAGCTTTTCCACCAGGGTGGTGATGCGCTTGTCGAGGGCGTTCAGTGTGGAAACGACCTTGGAGATGCGCTGACCGGTGATGTCCTGGAAGGAGCAGGCCTGGAAAATGTCGATCACCTTCTCGCCGACCAGCGCCTGGTAGGCGTCGACGTCCGCCACGTCGGCCGACATGATCTCCTCGGCCGCCGACATGATGGTGTTGGTGGCCTCCTCGGTCGCCTCGACGATGGCGTCGAGCTCGCGGCCGGCGGTGGGGATATGCTCGTCGCGCATGTCGGAGAGGCGGAGAAGCGCCAGCTCTTCCTTCATGCAGGCGATCTCGCGGGCCATCTCGCCGAGTTCGGCGTAGATGGCGAGATCCATCGTCTTGAAGAAGGACTGGAAGCTCTCGGCCATCAATTCGGCGAGACGCATGACGTCCTCGAGCGACACATCCTCCGCCTTGCGGCCGTTCCGGAGAAAGTCGATGATCTTGGCCACGTGCTCGGAGGACATGTCAGACATCGAAAGGCCTCTTTCTGAGGTGCGCGCCGGCGTTCGCCCCGATGGGGCGGCGGTACGGACGTCTTGATCTTGCGGTAGATGCATCGGCAGCGCCGCGCCCCTCCGGGTCCGCGGGAAGCGGCGCCAACGCCGCTCCGCGTTCTCCCGGCCCGTTCCCGGCGTCAATCGCCGAAGACGGCTTCGATCTTGCTCTTCAGCGTCGGCGCGTTGAAAGGCTTGACGATGTAGTTGTTGACGCCGGCCTTCTTGGCGGCGATCACGTTCTCGGTCTTGGATTCGGCCGTCACCATGATGAATGGCGTCTTCGACAGCGAGGAATCCGAGCGGACCTGCTTCAGGAGCTCGTAGCCGGTCATCGGCTCCATGTTCCAGTCGGAGATCACGAGACCGTAGCGGCGTTCCTTCATCTTGCCGAGGGCTTCGGTGCCGTCGGCCGCCTCGTCCACGTCCTCGAAACCGAGCTGCTTCAGGAGATTCCTGATGATTCGGATCATGGTCTTGTAATCGTCGACCACCAGAACCGGAATCGAAGTGTCAAGTGCCATCGTTTACTCCACACTGCCGCGGCGCCACCCGCGCCTCGATGACGAGCTCAATGCACGGGCGGGTGAACGTCCCTGCCGGGGCCCGTGCTTGAAGGAAACCATACAACGGGGACCTGAAAAGTCGGTTAATTCCCGTCCCCGCAGCTTTTTCGGCTGCCGCTGTTCACTGAGACGCTTGATTTACAATTCGTTTTTTCCTTGAATCGTTTTTATGGCGCTGTTGGGCGGTTTTCGCTTGGGTTTAACGTAAATTTCCGGCCGGCCGGTTTACGCTTTGCCAACCATGCCGGAGATTCCCTTAGCCGCCGGGCGCCTTCGGAGCGCCGCGACGGCAAGGCCATCCTGGCAATTAGCCGCTTGACCTTGCCTGGGGCAGAAGGCACGGTCACGCCGCGCCGCCCGGCCGGCCTTTTCGGCGGCAGGACGGCATTCCCGGCGACAGCAGATTCCAGAGACCATGCCCCCGTTCCAGTTCGTCGATCGTCATTCCCTTCCGCCATCCCTCAGGGGGGGCGCCGTCGCCATCGGCAATTTCGACGGCGTGCATCGCGGCCATCAGGCAGTGCTGGAGGCGGCCCTGACGGTGGCGCGGCAGCGCGACATTCCCGCCGTCGGCGTGACCTTCGAGCCGCACCCGCGCGACGTCTTCCGGCCGGAGCATCCGGTGTTCCGCCTGACGCCGGCGCCGGTGAAGGCGCGGCTCGTCGAGGCGGTCGGGCTTGACGGCCTCGTCTCCATCCCCTTCTCGTCCGCCTTCGCCACCCAGAGCCCGGAGGAATTCGTGGAGCGGGTGCTGGTGGACGAGCTCGACATCCGCCACGTCGTGGTCGGCTGGAACTTCCACTTCGGGCAGGGGCGGCACGGCACGCCGCAGAAGCTGCGCGAGCTCGGCGAGCGCCACGGCTTCTCGGTCGACGTCATCGCCCCCTTCGAGACCGAGGACGGCTACACCGTTTCCTCCAGCGCGGTCCGCGACCGCCTGGCCGAGGGCGTGCTGGCGGAGGCGACCGGCCTTTTGGGCTGGCACTGGTTCTTCGAGGGCACCGTCGTCGACGGCGACAAGCGCGGCCGCACCATCGGCTTTCCGACTGCCAACATCCGGCTGCCGCCGCAGGTGCGGCTGTCCGAGGGCGTCTACGCGGTTTTCGCCGAGATCGACGGCATCCGCCACGCCGGCGTGGCCAGCTGGGGCCGCCGGCCGACCTTCGACAACGGCGCGCCGGTGTTCGAGACCTTCGTGTTCGACTTCTCCGGCGACCTTTACGGCAAGACGATCACCATCATGCCGATTGCCTATCTCCGGCCGGAGCTGAAATTCGACGGCGTCGCCGCGTTGATCGAGCAGATGAACCATGACGCCGAGGAAGGCCGCACGCTGCTCGCCGCCTTCGACGGCTTCACCGCTCTCGATCGCGCGCTCTGGCGGCCATGAGGGCGGTAAGCGTCTTTCCTTTCGGTCGCTTTGCCGGTAGAACACCGCCCATGTCCACGCTCATCCGCCGGCCGCCGGCCGTACCGTATTTCGCGCGAATTATCGGCCCGGCCCCGATGAACCGCCGCTGAGGCGGCGAGATCGAGGGACCGGGAGCCGAGCCCTGGCCGATCGCCGGCAACGCCGCCGGCCAGCCCTTTATTCTTGCTGTACCGACGAGACATTTCATGACCGACACGCCCGCCCCGACGTCCGAAGCGACGCCGATCCGCGATTATTCGCCGACGCTCAATCTGCCGGCCACCGACTTTCCGATGCGCGCCGGCCTGCCCGAGAAGGAGCCGAAGCTGATCGCCCGCTGGGACGAGATGAAGCTCTACGAGAGGCTCAGGCAGACCGCCAAGGGACGCGACAAGTTCGTGCTGCACGACGGGCCGCCCTATGCCAACGGCCACCTGCACATCGGCCACGCGCTGAACAAGATCCTCAAAGACATCATCACCCGCTCGCGGCAGATGATGGGCTACGATTCCAACTACGTTCCCGGCTGGGACTGCCACGGCCTGCCGATCGAATGGAAGGTCGAGGAGGAATACCGCGCCAAGGGCAAGAACAAGGACGAGGTGCCGATCAACGACTTCCGCGCCGAGTGCCGCCAGTATGCCGAAGGCTGGATCAAGGTGCAGGCCGAGGAATTCCGCCGCCTCGGCGTCGAGGGCGACTTCAAGAACCCCTACACCACCATGGCCTTCGCGTCGGAGGCGGTGATCGCCACCGAGCTCCTGAAATTCGCCGTGTCCGGCCAGCTCTACCGCGGCTCCAAGCCGGTGATGTGGTCGGTGGTGGAAAGGACGGCGCTGGCCGAGGCCGAGGTCGAGTATCAGGACTATCAGTCCGACACCATCTGGGTGAAGTTCCCGGTGACATCGGAGGCGACCGAGCTTGCCGGCGCCTTCGTCGTCATCTGGACCACCACGCCCTGGACGATCCCCGGCAACCGCGCCGTCAGCTTTTCGCCGAAGATCGCCTACGGCCTTTACGAGGTGACCGAGGCGCCGGACGGCAACTGGGCCAAGGTCGGCGAGAAATACATCCTCGCCGACGCCCTCGCCGAGGCGGTGTTCAAGCAGGCCAAGGTGACCGGCTACCGCAAGGTGGCGGCCGTCGTCGCCGACGCGCTGGCGGCGCTCGTCTGCGCCCATCCGCTGAAGGGTCTCGGCGGCGGCTACCGGTTCGACGTGCCGCTGCTTGCCGGCGATCACGTCACCGACGACACCGGCACCGGCTTCGTCCACACCGCGCCGAGCCACGGCCGCGAGGACTTCGAGGTGTGGATGGAGCACGGCCGGCTGCTCGCCGAGCGCGGCATCGATCCGGCCATCCCCTTCCCGGTCGACGACGCCGGCTATTACACCGCCGATGCGCCCGGCTTCGACGGCCGGCGCGTTCTCACCGACAAGGGCGAGAAGGGCGACGCCAACCAGGCGGTGATCGAGGCGCTGGCCGCCGGCGGCATGATGGTGGCGCGCGGCCGCCTCAAGCACACCTACCCGCATAGCTGGCGCTCGAAGAAGCCGGTGATCTTCCGCAACACGCCGCAGTGGTTCGTCTACATGGACCGGCCGATCGGCAAGGGACCGGTCGGCGACACGCTGCGCGCCCGCGCCCTCAGCGCCATCGACGACACCGCCTTCTATCCGCCGGCCGGTCAGACGCGCCTCAGGTCGATGATCGAAAACCGGCCCGACTGGGTGCTGTCGCGCCAGCGCGCCTGGGGCGTGCCGATCGCCGTGTTCCGCAACACCGAGACGGGAGAGCTGCTGCCCGGCCCGGATTTCGCCCATAACGACGCCTACGCCGGCCGCATCCGCGAGGCGTTCCTCGCCGAAGGCGCCGACGCCTGGTTCGCCGACGGGGCGAAGGAGCGCTTCCTCAAGGGCTTCGTCGAGGATACCGCCGCTTGGGAACAGGTGCGCGACATCCTCGACGTCTGGTTCGATTCCGGCTCGACGCACGAGTTCGTGCTGAAGGGCCGCCCCGACCTCAAGTGGCCGGCCGACGTCTACCTCGAAGGCTCGGACCAGCATCGCGGCTGGTTCCATTCGTCGCTGCTGGAATCGTGCGGCGTCAACGGCGTCGCGCCCTACAAGACGGTGGTGACGCACGGCTTCACCATGGCCGAGGACGGCCGCAAGATGTCGAAGTCGCTCGGCAACCAGGTGCAGCCGCAGGACGTCATCCGGCAGTCGGGCGCCGATATCCTGCGCCTCTGGGTCGCCTCGACCGACTACTGGGAAGACCAGCGCATCGGCAAGAAGATCCTCGACGCCAATTCCGACGCCTACCGCAAGATCCGCAACACCTTGCGCTGGATGCTCGGCACGCTCGCCCATTACGACGGCGGCGCGGTGGCCTACGCCGACCTGCCGGAACTCGAAAGGGTGATGCTGCACAAGCTCGCCGAAGTGGGCGCCGAGGTGGTGGAAGGCTACCGGGAATACGACTTCAAGGCCGTGTTCTCGTCGGTGCTCAACTTCATGAACATCGAGCTCAGCGCCTTCTACTTCGACGTCCGCAAGGACGCGCTCTACTGCGATCCGAAGTCGAGCCTCAAGCGCCGCGCCGCGCTTCACGTGGTGGCGCTGCTCTACGACCACCTCGTCAAGTGGCTGGCGCCGCTGATCCCGTTCACCACCGAGGAGGCCTGGCTCGAACGGCATCCCGGCGAGGCGTCGTCCGTCCATCTCGAACTGTTCCCGGCGGTGCCCGAGGAATGGACCGACGCGGCGCTCGACGAGAAGTGGGAGAAGGTGAAGCGGGTGCGGCGCGCCGTCACCGGCGCGCTCGAGATCGAGCGGCGGGAAAAGCGCATCGGCTCGTCGCTCGAGGCGGCGCCGGTGGTCCACGTCGAGGACAAGGATCTTCTCGCCGCGCTCGACGGGCTCGACTTTGCCGAGATCTGCATCACCTCGCAGATCGCCGTCACCGAGGCGCCGGCGCCCGACGGGGCCTTCCGGCTCGACGACGGCACGCCGGTCGCCGTGGTGCCGAAGCTCGCCGAAGGGCGGAAATGCGCCCGCTCGTGGAAGATCCTGCCCGAGGTCGGCTCGGACCCCGACTATCCGGACGTGACGCTCCGCGACGCCCAGGCGCTGCGCGAGCTGGCGGCCGGAGCATGACGGCGACGCCGGGCGATCCTGCGACGCGGCGAACGCGGCTTGCCGCGCTCGCCGTCGTGCTGCTGACGCTCGCGGTCGACCAGGCGAGCAAATACTGGGTGCTGAACCACACCAGCCTGCCGGACGGCGACCGCATCTCCCTGCTGCCGGTGTTCGACCTGGTGCTGACCTGGAACATGGGCATTTCCTACGGCCTGTTTCAGCAGCACGAGGCCCTCGGACGCTGGCTGCTGATCGGCCTGACGGCGCTGGCGACGGTGCTGCTCACCGTCTGGCTGTGGCGGTCACGTGACCGGCTGGTGGCCGGTCTGGCGCTGGCGCTGATCATCGGCGGCGCGCTCGGCAACCTCGTCGACCGCATCGTGTTCGGCGGCGTCGTCGACTTTCTCTACCTGCACTACGGCTCTTTTTCCTGGTACGTTTTCAATCTGGCCGACTGCGCGATCGTTGCAGGGGTGGGCGCACTCCTGTATGAGTCTCTGCGCTTGAGGCCACAGTGATGCCTCAAAAGTTGGCTAATCGCTGACCGGAACAAGGGCCGGATGAAGGCCCGGCACGAGAGCGAGAGTGACGATATCGATGACCAATCTGCTGACCGGCAAGCGTTGCGCTCTTCTCGCCATCGCCGCTTTGAGTCTTTCGGCCTGCTCGGCGCTGGGCACCTCGGTGGCCGACGACGATCCGGAGACGGAAGTTCCCAACCTGTCGATGGGCCGTGCCGTCATGGAAGGCCTCGGCGCCGTGCCGGCGCGCAAGACGGCGATCGACTACACGCCGCGCGCGCCCCTCGTCGTGCCGCCGAACAAGCTGGCGCTGGTGGCGCCGGAGGATCCCAATCGGCTGGAGGCGAGCGGAACCTGGCCGGAAGACAACGATCTCAAGGCCCGCAAGGTGCTGGCCGACGCGGCGGCCCGCGAAGCCGGGCGCGAGGACAAGGACCAGGTGCCGGCGTCCGAGCTATTGGCGGTCCGCGTTCCCGACGCGCGAACCGGATCGTCGTCGGACCTCACGGTGACCGACGCCGACAGGCGGCGGGTTCTTCCCAGCCAGCTCGGCAGCATGCCGCGCGCCAGCTCCAGCCGGCTCTACGATGCCAACGGCAAGCCGGTGCGCAAGGCGCTGGTCGAGCCGCCGGTCACCTATCTCGAGCCGGCCGCCGGCGTGCCGGTGACGACCGAGGACGGCTCCCCGCCCGAGCCGCAGAAGAAGTGGTGGAAGCTGTGGTAGAGCATTTCCGTGTTTTCTGGAAACACGGACAGGCGGACGCGTATCCACTTCGCCCGCAAATGCCTTGGCGCCGACGCCGATACGAAAAGCCGCATTCCGCGGCTTTTTTATTTGGGAAATCGATCGTCGCTCAGCGGCGCGCCGCTCCCGCCCGCTCGTTTCCCGCCGGGGCCGGCCGGGTCGGCGCGCCGGCCGCGGCCTGGGCGGCGCCGAGCACTTCCGGCCGCACCTGGCGCGGGCTGGAGAACAGGTTGCCCTGCCCGAAGGCGAGCCCGTAGTCCAGGAGATCGATCACCTGCGCTTCCTGCTCGACCCGATCGACGATCAGGGTCAGCCCCTGCCGCTGCAGATGGCCGGCCATGTCCTCGACGTGGATGTCGCCGGTGACGAGCGGCGCCCGGCCGAGCAGCCGGTCGGCCGACACCTTGATCGAGCGGAAGCCGAGATCGGACCAGCGGCGGAAGTCGACGCGCAGGTCCGTGACGTTGTCGATCGAGAAATGGAAGCCGAGATCGGCCACCGCCCGCAGGCTTTCGATCTCGAGCGGCCCCATCTCCATAAGGGCTTCCTGGCGAAACTCGAACTGCACGAGGTCGGCCATGGCCCGGTTCTGGCTGAGGAAGCCCTGGAACTCGCGGAAGAAGGCCGACGAGGCGAGACTTTCCGCCGACAGGTTGATGTAGAGGCCGACGTCGCCGTTGCGCTGGGTGAGCCGCTTCAGGATCTGGAACGACCGGATCACCTGGTAGGTGTCGAGCTTGGCGATCAGCCGGCCCTGCTCGGCGAGGGGAATGAACTCGGCGGCCGGAACGAGGCCGGAGGCGCCCTTGAGCCGGGTCAACACCTCGTAGAAGCGGACGAGCCGCTGCGGCAGCGTCACCACCGGCTGCAGATGCAATTCGATCTGCTCGTCACGGATGAGGCGCTCCACCTCGCGTTCGAGGGCCGGGTCGGCGTCGGGCACGAACAGCGCGTTTCTCATGCTGGCGGAGACGTCGTGCCGGCCGTCGTCCGGCCGTCCGCCGCGGCCCTCGTCGGGATAATCGTCCGGGCGCCCCCGGCGGGGCCGCCGGCCGGCGGGCTCCTCGGCCTGCCGCATATGCCGTTCGAGGGCGCCGAAGCGCGCGTTGACGCCGTCGAGGCGGCCGTCGACGGTGGATTCCAGCTCGGCCAGGGTCTCGGTCACCTGCCGGAGCAATTCGCCCACCACCTCGACCTCGGCGGCGAGTTCGCCGGTCTGCTCGCGCACCCGGCCGGGCAGCGCCTGCTCGAGCCGGTTGAGGCGGGCGGCGATCTTCTCGATCTCGGCTTCGCCGTCGCCGGCGACGGCGGCGATCTCGGCCAGCCGGCTCTCGATCCAGGCGCGCTCCCGCCGCCGCTCCATCGGCTGCTGCACGGTGACCATGGTCAGCATCAGGCCGATGCCGATCATCAGCGCCGAGCCCGCCGACAGGCCGAGCTGGAAGTACAGCACCACCGCCGCCGAAGCGGCGATCACGCCCATGGCGATCAGGATCATCGTCGATGACGACCGGTTCATTCGCCTGCCCACTCCAACACGAAACCACGCAACGAATCACCCAGCATTGTTGCCGTTTTCGGGGGCGGAAGCGAAGACGGACAATGGTTTTCCAAGGGTTTTCAGGCCGATTTCCCGGTTGCGCCCCGCCGCCGGCGCCTTTGGACCGGTTTGCCACGCCTTGACCGCCGCCGGCCGTCGTCCCATGTTCGGCACGGCCCGCCGGCGAACGGTCGCCGGCGGCAAAAGGTGGAGACGGAACATGGTCGAACTCAACGTCAAGGGCATGATGTGCGGTGGCTGCGCCAGTTCGGTCGAGAAGGCGATCAAGCGCGTCGACGCCGATGCCGCGGTCAAGATCGATCTCGCCTCCGGCAAGGTGAGCGTCGAGACCAAGGCCGACACCAAGGCGCTTGGCGAGGCCATCGAGGCCGCCGGCTACGAAGTGGCGGCGTGACGCCGATTCCCGGCGAGGTCGCAAGGCCCGCGCCCTGAAAACCGGGCCGGGACGATCCCTTCACACGCGCCTTCCTCCGGCCGGAAAATTGGCCGAAGCGGCGCGTTTGACATCTCGTTAACGGTTATCAACGCTTTATTTACCATGGTCGGGGCAGAGTTCCGCCGGTACGCAATGCAATTTGCAACTGTCTGGCAGGGAACGCTTTCCGATGTCGGTTGGCCCGCGCAGCACATCGACGGTTCGCCTTTTGATCGTCGATGCGGACGTCTCGTCGCGACGGGTCGTTCGCAAGGCGCTCGAAGCGCGCATTGCCCGGCCGATGCTGATCCTCGAGACCGCCGAGCGCGACGCCGCCCGCGTGATGGCCGGCAAGCAGACCTTCGACGTCATCGCCATCGATCTCGAGACCATCGGCGGATCGGCGGCCTTCCGGGCCTTCGTCGAGCAACTGACGCCGACCACCGTCTATGCCATGGGCGATCCCACCGATGTGCAGGCCGCCGTCGCCTGCGTCCGGGCGGGCGCCGCCGACTTCATCGAGAAGCCGGTCGACGGCAACGCCTTCGCCCGCCGCGTCGAGCGGCAGTTCGTCGAGAGCATCGCCAACACCGTCGACGAGGCCGACGGCCTGATCGGCGCGTCGCCGGCGACGCGGGCGCTGTCCGAGCAGATCCTGCGCGTGGCGCCGTCGCTGGGGCCGGTGTTCATTTCCGGCGAGGCCGGCAGCGGCAAGTCGCTGGTGGCCCGCGCCGTCCATGCCCGCTCGCGCCGCCGCAACGGGCCGTTCGTCACGCTCGACTGTTCGCAAACGCCGGTCGACCGGCTGGTCGCCGACCTTTCCGAGGCGGATGGCGCCCTCGCCGCCGCCGACGGCGGCACGCTGTTCCTCGACGAGGTGGGGCATCTTCCCGACCCCGCCCAGCTCGCGCTGATGCGCTTCCTCGATACCGGCGAGATCGTCGGCTTCGATGGCGGCCATCGTCTTTCGGTGCGCATCATCGCCTCGTCGCGGCGGCCGCTCGACGACCTCAGCGGCCCCGCCGGCCTCAGGCAGGATCTCTATTTCCGCCTCAACGTGCTGACGCTGGCCGTGCCGCCGCTCAGGGACCGGACGGAGGACATTCCGCTCCTCGTCGATGCCATGGTGCGGCAGATCAACCGCGACAGCGGCTCGCGCTACACCCGCTTCACGGCGGCGGCCGTGCAGTGCCTGGCCGGCCGCGCCTGGCCCGGCAACGTCGCCGAATTGAGATCGGCGCTCGAAACCCTGATGGCGCTCTATCCGGGCGACCTCGTCACCGCCGACATGGTGGTACCGGTGATCGTCGCGCCGGCGGCCATCGCCGCGGCGCCGCGGAAGAAGCTGCCGGCCGAGGTCAAGCCGCTCTGGGTGGAGGAGGCGCGGGTGATCGAGGAAGCGATCGCCGCCTTCGACGGCAACATCGCCAAAGCGGCGGCCGCCCTTGAAATCAGCCCCTCGACCATCTATCGCAAGCGCCGCGACATCGAAGAGGCGATCGCCGTCCGCAGTGCTTGAGTAGTTCTGCGATGCGGCTGGCCCGAGCTTGGAAACCGGCAACGGATCAGTAAGATAAGGGCGAACCACGAAGGCCCCGGCCGGCGGGCCTGCGACGGCCTTGCGCGGCCGCTTCCGGCGGATGTCCGCGGCGCTTTGTGGACGGCTTTGGGGAAGGACAAGCGGTCATGCACGGGTTGCGTTTTCTTGCTGCTTTTTCCGCCTGCGTGATGGCGGCGTCCACCGCGATGGCGGGACCGATCCTCGACGAGGCCAAGGCCGCCGAGGCGCTGCTTGCCGAAGGCAAGGCGGTCGAGGCGCTGGCCTCGCTCGAAGCCGCCTTCAACGCGGCCTGGGACGCCGCGCCGCTCGGTTTCTCGGAGGCGACGTTCGTCACCGGCAAGCCGGCCGGCTTCGGCATCTACGCCACCCGCCCCAATTCCGTCTTCCAGCCGGACGAGCAGATGCTCGTCTACGCCGAGCCGTTCGGCTACAGCTTCGGCAAGGAAGGCGACCTGTTCAAGATCGACTTCTCGGCCGATTTCGAGCTCCGCACGCCGCGCGGCCAGATCCTGCACGCGCAGAAGGACTTTGCCTCGCTCGACATGGTGTCGCGCCGGCGGAACAAGGAGTTCCAGGTCTATATCGTGTATAACTTCAAGGGCCTGAAGCCCGGCGACTACGTGCTGGTGACCAAGCTCAGCGACCGCAATTCCGAAAAGAAGGGCGAGTTCGAGCTGCCGTTCACCATTGCCGGCAAGCCGGCCAACTGACCTCATGACCGAACATCCCTTGATCCGGCCCGCGGTCGACGCCGATGGCCCCGGCATTGCCCGGCTGATCGCCGCCGTATTCGATGAATACGAAGGCTGCCCGTTCGTCATCGCCGAGTTTCCCGAGCTCGCCGCGCCGGCCGGTCATTACCAGCGGCGGAACGGCCGGCTGTTCGTCGCCGAACATGGCGAGGCCATCGTCGGCTCGTTCGCGGTGTCCTCGCCGGATGGCGACGGCGTCTTCGAGATCAACAAGGTCTATCTCGACCGGCGGCAACGCGGCTCGGGTCTGGCGCAGAGGCTCTACGCCACGGCGATCGAGGAGGTCGCCCGGCGCGGCGGCCGGACGCTGAAGCTGTGGACCGATACCCGCTTTCTCTCCGGCCACCGGTTCTACGAAAAGCTCGGCTTCGTCCGGCAACCGGTCGTCCGCTTCCTCGCCGACGCCACCGACGGCTGGGAATTCGCCTACCGGCTCGATCTCGGCCGCTGAGCAGCCTTGCCGCAGTGTCATGCTGCCACCTTCCGTCCGGCACGCTCGTTAGCCTACCAGTCCCGGCCTTGCCGCCGACGCGGCCGGAGCGTAGAAGCCGCGTCTGGCGCTTTTGCCGCCATCCCTTCCGGAGATGCCATGCAGCCGTCGATGCGCCTTCAAGCCGCGGGCGCCGCCTTCCTCGCCGTTTTCCTGTTCTCGGGACTGGACGCCCTGGTCAAGGCGACCACCTTCGGCACGCCTTTGGCCATGGTGGTTTTCCTGCGCTACGCCGCCGGCCTGATCTTTTCGGTCGGCTCGGCCGCGGCGCAGGGCCAGCTCCGGCCGAAGAGGTCCACCGTCCGGCGCGCCGTCGGCAGATCCCTGGCCGGTCTGTCGTGCGCGGTGTTGTTCTTCGGCGCGCTCAAGCTGCTGCCGCTTGCCCAGACGGTGGCGCTCACCTTCACCTCGCCGTTCTTCATGGTGCTGATCTCGGCCGCGATGATCGGCGACCCGGTTACCCGCCGGTCGCTGTTCGCCGCCGCCTTCGGCTTTTTCGGCGTCGTGATCATGCTGGCCGAGAAGCTGAGCTCCGAAGCGGGCAGTCCGCTCGGCTTTGCCATGGCGCTCGCGTCGGCGGTGGCCTACGCCCTGTCGATGATCATGTCGCGCCGCGATACCGCCCACGACAGCGTGCCGCAGATGATCCTGGTGCAGAACCTGATCAACGCCGCGGTCGCCCTGCCCTTCGCCGTCTACTGGTATCAGCCGGTCCCCTCGGAAACCCTCGTGATGTTTCTGGCCATCGGCGCGCTCGGAACCGGCGGCAACTACGCCATCACATGGGCCTATAAGCACGCGCCGGCGACGCTGCTCGGCCCGTTCGAATTCACCGCGCTGATCTGGGCCGTCACCTTCGGCATGCTTTTCTTTGCCGAGATCCCGAGCCTCCATACCCTTGTCGGCGCCGCGATCATCATCGGCGCCTGCCTCGCGGTGGTCCAGCCGGCCGCGCCCCGGCGCGCCACCGACAATGCTCGTCCGTAAAATGCCGGAGCTACCCTTGACAGGCCGGCGGCATGCGCCTATCTCGGGCGCGCTTGGCACTCACTTATGGCGAGTGCTAACAGCACATATTTTCCGCCGTGGTCCGCGAGGCTGAAGCGCGCGCGCCACGGGCAGTTCAAAAACGAGGAGCCGAACATGAAGTTCCGTCCCCTGCACGACCGCGTCGTCGTCCGCCGGCTGGAATCCGAGGAGCGCACCGCTGGTGGCATCATCATCCCCGACACCGCCAAGGAGAAGCCCCAGCAGGGCGAAGTGGTAGCCGTTGGTCCCGGCGCCCGCAACGAGAAGGGCGAGCTCGTCGCCCTCGACGTCAAGGCCGGCGACAAGGTGCTGTTCGGCAAGTGGTCGGGCACCGAGGTGAAGATCGACGGTCAGGACCTCCTGATCATGAAGGAATCCGACGTGATGGGCATCATCGGCTGATCCTGTCAGCCCGTTTCGTCCTCCGTTAACCTCTCATTTCAAGGAAGAATTCCATGGCTGCCAAGGAAGTCAAATTCGGTTCCGACGCCCGCGAGAAGATGCTGCGCGGCGTGGACATCCTCGCCGATGCCGTCAAGGTCACGCTGGGTCCCAAGGGCCGCAACGTGGTGATCGAAAAGTCGTTCGGCGCTCCGCGCATCACCAAGGACGGCGTGTCGGTCGCCAAGGAGATCGAACTTTCCGACAAGTTCGAGAACATGGGCGCCCAGATGGTCCGCGAAGTCGCTTCGAAGACCAACGACAAGGCCGGCGACGGCACCACCACCGCCACCGTGCTCGCCCAGGCCATCGTCCGTGAGGGCGCCAAGGCGGTTGCCGCCGGCATGAACCCGATGGACCTCAAGCGCGGCATCGACCTCGCCGTCGCCGAGGCCGTCAAGGATCTGAATGCCCGCTCGAAGAAGATCTCCACCTCGGCCGAAGTCGCCCAGGTCGGCACGATCTCCGCCAACGGCGAGACCGAAATCGGCCAGATGATCGCCGACGCGATGCAGAAGGTCGGCAACGAGGGCGTCATCACCGTCGAGGAAGCCAAGACCGCCGAGACCGAGCTCGAAGTGGTCGAGGGCATGCAGTTCGACCGCGGCTACCTCAGCCCCTACTTCGTGACCAACGCCGAGAAGATGGTCGCCGATCTCGACGACCCGTACATTCTCATCCACGAGAAGAAGCTCTCCAACCTGCAGGCCCTGCTGCCGGTGCTCGAGGCCGTCGTCCAGTCGTCGCGGCCGCTGCTGATCGTTGCCGAGGACGTCGAGGGCGAAGCTCTTGCCACGCTCGTCGTCAACAAGCTGCGCGGCGGCCTGAAGATCGCCGCCGTCAAGGCGCCGGGCTTCGGTGATCGCCGCAAGGCCATGCTCGAGGACATCGCCATCCTGACCGGTGGCCAGGTGATCTCGGAAGACCTCGGCATCAAGCTCGAGAACGTCACGCTCGCCATGCTCGGCCATGCCAAGCGCGTGTCGATCTCCAAGGAGAACACCACCATCGTCGACGGCGCCGGCGCCAAGGCCGACATCGAGGCCCGCGTCGCCCAGATCAAGGCGCAGATCGAGGAGACCACCTCGGACTACGACCGCGAGAAGCTGCAGGAGCGCCTCGCCAAGCTGGCCGGCGGCGTCGCCGTCATCCGCGTCGGCGGCTCGACGGAAGTCGAAGTCAAGGAGAAGAAGGACCGCGTCGACGACGCGCTGAACGCCACCCGCGCCGCCGTCGAAGCCGGCATCGTTCCGGGCGGCGGCACGGCGCTGCTGCGCGCCAAGGCCGCCGTTGGCAAGCTCCAGTCCAGCAATCTCGACATCGAGCGCGGCATCAAGATCGTTCTCGCCGCCCTTGAGACGCCGATCCGCCAGATCGCCATCAACGCCGGCGTCGAGGGTTCGGTCGTGGTCTCCAAGGTGCTGGAGCAGAGCGAGACCTTCGGTTTCGACGCCCAGAACGAGACCTATGTCGACATGATCCAGGCCGGCATCATCGACCCGACCAAGGTCGTGCGCACGGCCCTGCAGGATGCGGCTTCGGTCGCCGGCCTGCTGGTCACCACCGAGGCCATGGTCGCCGAGCTGCCGAAGAAGGACGCCGCGCCCGCCATGCCGGGCGGCGGCATGGGCGGCATGGACTTCTGATCCAAAAGATCCGAACGTCCATAAAAGCCGCCCATCATCAAAAGTGGTTCAAGTCGGCAACAGCCGACTTGAACGGGCGGCATGGACTTCTGATCCAACGGATCTGAATCCTAGAAACTTGGAAGGGCGTCGCGAGAGCGGCGCCCTTTCTTTTTGTCGGCTGCCGATCACGCCTTACCAAAGCTTCATCCGCGCCGCCGCAATGTCGCCGCGATCGGGACGTGCTGTCGCGCCCATGAAACCTGGCAGGTTCTTGCCGTGGCATCGAATTTGATTGTCACCGTGGCGGGATTCTGCATCAGTTCGTCGACTTCTTCCGCCGTTCCGGGGACACCTCATGAAAGCACTCTTTGCGACGCTCGCGCTGGCCTGGCATCTCGCCATTCCCTATTTCAAGGAAAGGCAACAGGGCGAACTCGCCTTTCGATGGTTCAAGATCCGCCTGCAGGAACGCTGGATCGGCCTCGGCTTCGTCGTGGTGATCCTCGCCATCAACGTTGCCCAAGTCTATATCAACGTCGAGCTCAACGCCTGGAACAATCGTTTCTACACGGCCTTGCAGGACAGAAACGGCGCCGCCTTCTGGGCCGAGCTCGGCTACTGGTCCTGGATCGTCGCCATCTACCTCGTCATCTACGTCTACGAGGTCTACCTGACGAGCTGGCTGCGCATCCGCTGGCGGACCTGGATGACGGACAGGTTCCTCAATCGCTGGCTGGCCGGCGCCACCCATTATCGCCTCGCCACCAGCTACGGGCGGACCGACAACCCCGACCAGCGTATTTCCGAGGACATCAACAATTTCGTCACCTCGACTTTCTCGCTGACCATCACGCTGTTCAACACCACGCTGTCGCTGATCGCCTTCATGCAGGTGTTGTGGGGCATTTCGGCGCATTTCCCCTACGAGATCGGCGGCTTCAATCTCGCGGTCATCCCCGGCTATCTGGTCTGGGCGGCGATCATCTACTCGGTGCTCGGCACCATCTTCACCCATCTGATCGGCCGGCCGCTGATCCGGTTGAACTTCGAGCAGCAGCACGTCGAGGCCGACTTCCGCTATTCGATGATGCGGCTGCGCGAGAATTCCGAGGAGATCGCCCTTCTCAAGGGCGAGGAGATGGAAAAGCGGGCGATGCGCGGCTTCTTCGGGCGGATCGTCGACAACTGGTACCAGTTGATGGACGCCAATCGAAACCTGCGCGCCTTCTCGCTGTTCTACGACCAGGTGTCGTCGATCGTGCCGTTCATCCTGCTGGCGCCGGCCTATTTCCTCGCCGGCTCGGCCATGCAGCTCGGCGTGCTCACCCAGGCGAGCTCGGCCTTCGGCCAGGTGCAGGGCAACTTCTCGATCTTCGTCTCCCTCTACAGCATGCTCGCCGACTGGAAGGCGGTTCTCGACCGCCTCACCACCTTCGAACGGGCGATGTCGGCCGCCGAGGCCGACGCCGCCCAGCCGGGCGTGACGGTGAAGCCGACCGGCGGCGACGCCATCACCGCCGATGGAGCCGTCGTTGCGCTGCCCGATGGCCGGCCGCTCGTCCGGCTTGAGGGTGCCGCCTTCGAAAAGGGCAAGGCCGTGCTGATTTCCGGTCCGTCCGGCGCCGGCAAGACGTCGGTGTTCCGGGCTTTCGCCGGAATCTGGCCGTTCGGCGCCGGCGAGCTCGGCATTCCCGAGGGCGCCCGCGTGATGGTGCTGCCGCAGACCGCCTATCTGCCGCTCGGCACGTTGCGCGAAGCGCTCGCCTATCCCAATCCCGCCGAAATCCACGACGACGCCAGGGTGCGCGACGTGCTGAGCGCCGTCGGGCTCGGCGCCTTCGCCGACCGGCTCGACGATCTCTCCGAGGGCCCCAACCTCGCCGCCCGCCTCTCCGGCGGCGAGCAGCAGCGCGTCGCCATCGCCCGCGCCATCCTGGCCGAACCCGACTTCCTGCTGCTCGACGAGGCCACCGCCTCGCTGGACGAGGCGTCGGAAGCCGCGCTCTACCGGCTGCTCCGGGAGCGGCTGCCGCGGACGGCCATCATCTCCATCGGCCACCGTTCGTCGCTGCGTCCCCTGCACGACGAACTGGTCGTGCTGCGCAAGCAGGACGACGGCCCGTTCGTGCTGGGCGCGGCGACGCCTCTTCCTGCCGCTTGACGGGCAGTAGCCCACTTTCCGGGCGCCGCACGGCGGCATGCGACGTATTGTTTCCTTGACGGGAACAATGCGTCGCTCTTTTCATGTCTATGCTGGCAACGCATGCGTAGCTATACGGACAGCAACGGCGTCAGGCGATGCCGCCCTCGGTCACGGAGTATCGACATGGACAGCATCAAGGCCCCGGCCCTGCTCGCCGGACGCATTCTTCTCTCGATTCTTTTCATCACGTCCGGCTGGCAGAAGATCACCGGCTATTCCGGCACCGCCGGCTACATGGAAGCGATGGGCGTGCCGTCGATCCTCTTGCCGCTGGTCATCCTGACCGAGCTCGGCGGCGGCCTCGCCATCCTGGTCGGCTGGCAGACCCGCATCGCCGCCTTTCTGCTCGCCGGCTTCTGCCTGCTCTCGGCCTATCTCTTCCACTACCTGGCGATCACCGGTACCGCCGGCCAGGAGATGATGGACATGAACAACTGGCTGGCCTTCATGAAGAACGTCACCATCGCCGGCGGCTTCCTGGCGCTGGTGGGTGCGGGCGCCGGCGCCCTTTCGGCCGACGCCAAGCTCGGCAAGGCCTGATCGGACAACACAACCGGAAAGGACAGGCGGCGGGCCGGCCGGGCCGCTTCGCCTTGCCCTTTGGCCGCTTATCGATTACTTGGAAACCCGCGCGCCCCGCTCGCGGGTTTTCGCGCGTTTTGGCCGCTCGCGGCCGCTATCCCAGGGCACAGGACTGATGTCGGATTATCTCAAGGCGCGCCTGCCGCGCGGTCTCGTCGATCGTACCCCCGCCGAGCTCAAGGCGACCGAGGCCATGATCGAGACCATCCGACATACCTATGAAATCTACGGCTTCGAGCCGGTGGAAACGCCGCTGATCGAATATACCGACGCGCTCGGCAAGTTCCTGCCCGACCAGGACCGGCCGAACGAGGGCGTATTCTCCTTCCAGGACGACGACGAGCAGTGGCTCAGCCTGCGCTACGACCTGACGGCGCCGCTCGCCCGCTTCTACGCCGAGAACCACGAGAAGCTGCCCAAGCCTTACCGCAGCTATCGCAACGGCTGGGTGTTCCGCAACGAGAAGCCCGGCCCCGGCCGCTTCCGCCAGTTCATGCAGTTCGACGCCGATACGGTCGGCGCGCCGTCGGTGGCCGCCGACGCCGAGATCTGCATGATGATGGCCGACACCATGGAGGCGCTCGGTCTCAAGGGGCAGTTCGTCGTCCGCGTCAACAATCGCAAGGTGCTGGACGGCGTGATGGAAGTGATCGGCCTTGCCGGCGACGACAAGGCGGCGAGCCGCCTCACCGTGCTGCGCGCCATCGACAAGCTCGACAAGATCGGCCCCGCCGGCGTGCGCGACCTCCTGGGCGCCGGCCGCTGGGAGAACCCGGAGGACAAGTCCGGCGACTTCACCAAGGGGGCCGGCCTTCAGCCGGAGGCGGCCGATGTGGTGCTCGCCTTCGTGGCCAGCGGCGCCGACAGCGCGGCGGACACCGTCGCCAACCTCGGCAGGCTGGTGACCGGCAGCGCGCGCGGCAGCGAAGGCGTCGAGGAACTGAAGCTGATCGCCGGCCTCGTCGATGCCGCCGGCTACGCCGACCGGGTGAAGGTCGATCCGTCGGTGGTGCGCGGCCTCGAATATTACACCGGCCCGGTGTTCGAGGCGGAATTGACCTTCGAGGTGACCGGCGACGACGGCCGGCCGGTGCGCTTCGGCTCGGTGGGCGGCGGCGGCCGCTACGACGGGCTGGTCGGCCGCTTCCTGAAGGAACCGGTGCCGGCCACCGGCTTTTCGATCGGCGTCTCCCGCCTGATGGCGGCGCTCCGGACGCTCGGCAAGGTCGGCGCCGACAAGGTGAGCGGTCCCGTCTGCGTCCTGGTCATGGACAAGACGCCGGAAGCCCTCGCCGGCTACCAGAAGATGGTGGCGGAGCTGCGCGCTGCCGGCATCGCCGCCGAGATGTATCTCGGCGCCTCCGGCATGAAGGCGCAGATGAAATACGCCGACCGCCGCAACGCTCCCTGCGTCATCATCGAGGGCTCCAACGAGCGCGACGCCGGCATCGTGCAGATCAAGGACCTGGCGCTCGGCAAGGAGCTGTCGGCCGGCATCACCGACAATGCCGAATGGCGCGCGGCGCGCCCGGCCCAGAAGGAAGTCGCCCGCGCCGATCTCATCGCCGAGGTGAAGGCGATCGTCGCGGCGGCCGGAGGCGCGGCATGACCGACGCCATCCAGATCGCCCTCGACAGCTTCAAGACGGCCGGCTTCGCCGTCGTCGACGTGCCGGTCCTCCTGCCGATGGAGGACTTCGTCCGCATCTCCGGCGAGGAATTCCGCCGCCGCATCTTCGTGACCTCGTCGAACAACGGCCACGACTGGTGCCTCCGCCCCGAATTCACCATTCCCGTGGTGCGTACCATGCTGGCCGCCGAGCCGGCCGGCGGCCGCTTCTGCTATTCCGGCCGCATCTTCCGCAACGGCCGCCCCGGCGAGGCCGACGAGGTGTGGCAGGTGGGCGGCGAGATTCTCGGCGACCATGACCCCGTGGCGACCGACGCCGCCGCGCTCGCCCACGCCGTGGCGATCACCGCCGCCTGCGGCGCTTCCCGCCAGCGCATCATCGTCGGCGACGTGGCGCTGTTTTCGGCGCTGCTCGCCGCGCTCGACATCCCGCCGGCCTGGCGCTCCCGCCTCACCACGCTGTTCGGCGAGCCGGAGAAGATCGCCGACACGCTGGCGCGCCTCGAACAGCGGCGCTTCGGCTTCCCGAGCTTCGCCGCCCATGCCGAAATCATCGAGGCGCTCAGCGCCTTCCCGGCCGAGAAGGTCGGGCAACTGTTCGCCGACATCCTGTCGATCGCCGGCGTCAAGACGGTCGGCGGCCGCACCACGGCGGAGATCGCCGAGCGGGTGCTAGAACAGGCGATGCTCGCCGCTTCCGACGGCGTGCCGGCCGGAACCATCGCGGCGATTGCCGATTTCATGGCGATGCAGGACGACAACGGCGGCGATCTCTCCATCGCGGAGGGTGTCCTTCGCCTCGAGGCGCTGTCCGGCCGCATCGGCGACCGCGCGCCGTTCCGCGCCGCCGTCGACCGCTTCAAGGCGCGCGTCGCGGCGATCGCCGCTCTCGGCGTCGACCTGTCGACGCTGCACTACGCCGCCGGCTTCGGCCGTCGCCTCGGCTATTACGACGGCTTCGTGTTCGACATTCATGACGCCACCCGCGTCGAGGTCGGCCAGGTGAGCGGCGGCGGCCGCTACGACGGCCTCGTCCGCCATTTCAAGGCGGCCGAGCCGGTCAAGGCGGTCGGCTTCGCCGTCTGGCCCGAGCGCTTCCGGAGGGCGTCATGACCGAACCGTTGATCGTCGCCGTGCCGTCCAAGGGCCGGTTGCAGGAGCAGACGCTGGCCTTCTTCGAACGGGCCGGCCTGCCGATCCGCCAGGCGCGCGGCGCCCGCGACTATTTCGGCACCGTCGACGGGCTGACCGGTGTCGAGGTGCAGTTCCGCTCGGCCTCCGAGATCGCCCGCGAGATCGGCGCCGGCAACGTGCATCTCGCCGTCACCGGCATCGACCTGCTGCACGAGACGCTGGGCGGCGATGATGGCACCCGCGTCGTCGCCGAGGAGGCGCCGCACCCGGCCCATATCGTGACGCGGCTCGGCTTCGGCCGCGCCGACGTCGTCGTGGCGGTGCCGCAGGCCTGGCTCGACGTGCAGACCATGGCCGATCTCGCCGACGTCGCCGCCCGCTTCCGCCTCAAGCACTACCGGCCGATGCGTGTCGCCACCAAGTACGTCGCCCTGACGCGGCGCTTCCTGACCGCCCATGGCGTCCACGACTACCTGATCGTCGAAAGCCCCGGCGCCACCGAGGGCGCGCCGGCCGCCGGCACCGCCGAACTGATCGTCGACATCACCTCGACCGGACAGACGCTGGTCGAGAACGGCCTGAAGATCGTCGACGACGGCGTCATCATGCGCTCGGAGGCGGCGCTGGCCGCCTCGCTCGCCGCGCCCTGGACGGAGGCGGCCCGCGCCGCCTGCCGGGGGATGCTGACCCGCATCGCCGCCGACGACCGGGCGCGGTCGGTGCGGCGCATCGACGCGGTCATGCAGCCGTCGTCGGTGCTGCCCGAGGAACTCCGGGCGCGCACCGACCTGACGCTCCTGTCGCTGCACGACGAGGGGCTCAGCCTTCTGGTGCCGAAGGCCCGCGCCCAGACCGAAGCCGAGGCGCTGATCGCCCGCGGCGCCACGACGGCGGTCGTCTCGTCGGTGGAATATGTGTTCGCGGCGAAGAACGCCCTCTACGAAAAGCTCGAGGCGAAGCTGGGGTGAAGGGTGGTCGGCGGCAAGCCGCATGACCAATGCTAGATCGTCGTGCGTCCGAACGGACGCAAAGTGACGATCTAGCCTTTTGTTATTGCATCGGATTTGCCGAAAACCGGATTCCACTTTTCGGTCCGATGCTCTAGACGTGCGGCACGGCCTCGGAGATCGGTTGCACTGCCAAGCGCAAACCCATGGCTCGCAGAACTGCGCTGAGGCTGCGTAATTCCGGATTTCCCTTCTCCGAGAGGGTTCTATAAAGCTGCGTCGGATTCAATTCGGCCTCTCTCGCAACGGCCGATACGCCTCCGAAAGCCTTGGTCATCTGCCGCAGCGTCACCAGGAGTTCGCCATGGTCGCCATCGGCGAGGATCGCATCGAGCGTGGCGGCGGCCGTCGCCGGGTCCTCCCGGAACAGATCGGCCATTGCTTCATCATGGCTCAAGTCTTTCATGGTTGTCGCTCCTTCACTCGGTCCGGCTTAGCCAGTCGCGCCAACATCCGCATGCCCGATCGATGTCATTGTCTTGTGTTCGCTTGGAACCGCCGCACAAAAGCAGCATCACCGTTCTGCCCGATCGAGCGTAGTAGACCCGGTAACCGGGACCGACATCGATGCGCAACTCGTGCACGCCGTCGCGTAGCGGCTTGAAGTCGCCGAAATTGCCCTGTTCCAGCCGGTTCAGCCGCCGGATGATCGCCGCCTTGGCCTGCATGTCCCGAAGCCCACGCAACCAAACAGCAATCAGGTCTTCGCCGTCACGGGTGAGATAATGCCGGACCTCATACATTTCATGTATATTCGTTTATAAACGAATCCCCTGCAAGCTTTTTCGCTGAAAACGCGTGGGGTCCACTATTGCCTGGGGTAGCGTCGTCTCTCACCTCGGCCGGACGAAGACGGCCCGGTCCTTCTCGACGGCGGCGCGGATGTCGCAGCCTTCGAGGTGGTCGTTGACGAGGCCCATGGCCTGCATGAAGGCGTGGACGGTCGTCGGCCCGACGAAGCTCCAGCCCCGCTTCCTGAGTTCCTTGGAAAGCGCCGTCGATTCCGTGGTCTTCGGCTGGATGTCCTTCAGCGTGAAGACGGCCGGACGGCTGGCCGGATCGGGCTCGAAGCGCCAGATGAAGGCGGCGAGCGAGCCGGCTTCGGCCTGCAGGTCCAGCGCCCGGCGGGCGTTGTTGATGGTCGAGGCGATCTTGCCGCGATGGCGGACGATGCCGGCGTCGTTCACCAGCCGCTCGACATCCGCGTCGGTGAAGGCGGCGACGGCCCGAATGTCGAAATCGGCGAAGGCGGCGCGGAAATTCTGGCGCTTCCTGAGGATGGTGATCCACGCCAGACCCGACTGGAAGCCCTCGAGGCAGAGCTTTTCGAAAAGGCGCCTGTCGTCGGCGACCGGCCGGCCCCATTCCTCGTCGTGATAGCGGCGATAGAGCGGATCGCTGCCGGCCCAGAAGCAGCGGTTGACCCCGTCGTCGCCCGTGATGATGCCGTCCATGCCGCCGTCCCTCGCCAGAATGTGCCGGAGCGACCTTAGCGGCGACCGCCGCCGCGAACTGGCAGCAGCAAAAAGGCGGCCGGATGGGGTCCGGCCGCCGCGAAAATCGTCCTCTCCGGTCCGGATCAGGCGAACAGCGCGTCGATGTCGTCCTGGGTGGCGCAATCGGCGGTCGGCAGCGCCGGCCCGTTGAGCAGCGCGGCGTCGCCGACGCGGCGCAGCGATTCGTCGGCCTCGATCGAATTGAACGCCTCCATGCCGCCCCAGATCTCCATCATGCGGTTGACCCGGTCCTCGATGAAGCGGAGGACGTTGACCACCTTGGTGATGCGCTGGCCGGTGAGGTCCTGGAAATTGCACGCCTCGTAGATGGCCAGTACGCGCTCCTGGATGTTGGCGGCCATTTCCTGCTGGTCGCCCTTGAGGTGGGCGACGAGATTGTTGGCGTCCTCGTCGATCCTCTCCACCGCCGACAGGATGTTCTCGGTGGCCTGCTCGGTGCCTTCCACCACGGCGCCGAGCTCGTCGGTGACGCGGCTCATGTCCTCGCCCTTGAAGCCGGAGACGTGCAGGCTGGCGATTTCCTGCTTGGTGCGGGAAATCGCTTCCTGGATGGTGTCCATCTCGGTCTTCAGCTTGTAGGCCTCGGTGAACTGCCTCTGGTAGTCGGCGATGATGTCCTTGCTGATCTCCTGCTGCGGCTTGACCAGCTTCTTGAGCTCGCCGAGCTCATGGAGGATCGCGTCGGCATGCAAGTCGCTTGTCGGTCCAGCCATCGCGCCGACGCCAAGCATAGCTTCAATACGATAAGCCTTGCGAGCCAACGCCATATTCTACTCCTCGCATCCGCGGTCGGGAAAACATCGCCGGGACCGGACGACGCCGCCGAGTGACCAACTCTAGGGGCCGGGCGGTTAACAACGCGTATGCCGGAAACAATGACCGGCAAAATTTCCCACAGAGTTTCAGATAGTTGAGCCAATCGCCGATACGTTTCCTTAACCATGACGACAGATCGGTCGATTTGAATGGAAACAGGTCGCATCTCGTTCACCATTCCTAGAGCGGCCGCCCCTAGCTTTGTCCAAGGCGCGCGGGCGGCGAAGCCGTCGACCGCGCCCGGACATCCATCAACCGAGGTTCCACCGATGAGAGCTGCCGCCTTGTTCCTCGCCGGGGTTGCCGCCGTCGTGATCACGACGGGTTCGGCCGTCGCCCAGGCGGGTCGCTATCTTGCCCCACCGCCGGTCGTGCTGTCGCCCAATCTCACCGATCCCTGGGTGATGCAGCTCCAGCCCGGCAACGTGCCGATTTATGCGGCGCCGCAGGCGCGCAGCCCGCGCGCCTGGTCGGCGCCGGCGGAGCCCGAGGCAAAGGCGGCGCGCAAGGCCGATCCGCGCACGCGGCCGCTCGCGCCGGAGTTCCTGCCGCAGGAGGTCACCTACGACGGCCCGGCGGCGCCCGGCTCCATCGTCATCGATACGGTCAACCGCTTCCTGTACCTCGTCGAGACGGACGGCATGGCGCGTCGCTACGGCGTCGGCGTCGGACGGCCCGGATTCACCTGGGCGGGCGAGCACCGCATCACCCGCAAGGCCGAATGGCCCTCCTGGCACCCGCCGGCGGAGATGCGCAAGCGCCAGCCCGGCCTGCCGGTGATGATGGCCGGCGGGCCGAAGAACCCGCTCGGCGCCCGCGCCATGTATCTCGGCTCGACGCTCTACCGCATCCACGGCACGGCCGAGCCGTGGACCATCGGCCATGCCGTTTCCTCCGGCTGCATCCGGATGCGCAACGAGGACGTAACCGATCTCTACGAGCGGGTGAAGGTCGGCACCCGCGTCATCGTGTTGTAGCCGCCTCACCTCGGCCTTTTTTGCCCAAGAGCGGGCGGCACGTACCCTTGTCGGCAAAGGCGGTCTCGACAGCCGAGACCGCCAGCTTCTAGTTTCACGAAACTGTCGTGATTCGCCTTTGCTGCGCCGCCCGGCGGCGCGTCCACCCTTCAGGTTCCTCCATGGTGAAACTTTCCGCCGTTCCGGCGCGTCCGCTGATGCCGGCGCTCGCTGCCGGCCTTGTCCTTGCCGCCTGTGTTGCCACGCCGCCGGTGGAGCCGCCGGTCGTCGAGACGCCCGTCGTCGAAGCGCCGGTCAAGCCGCTGTCCTATCTGCCCGACGACACCGCCGACGATCCGCGCGACCTCAACCTCGTCGGCGACCAGTTGCCGCCCGAGCCCTTCCGCCGGGCCGAGATCGACTATCCGACGGCCGAACCGCCGGGCACGGTGATCATCGACACCGGCGAGAAGCATCTCTACCTCGTGGAGGAGGACGGCAGGGCGCTCCGCTACAGCGTCGGCGTCGGCCGCGAGGGCTTTGCCTGGAAAGGCACGGTGGCGATCGGCAGCCGGCAGAAGTGGCCGCGCTGGTTCCCGCCCAAGGAGATGATCGCCCGCGAGGCGGCGCGCGGCCACAACATCCCCGAGATGATGGAAGGGCAGATCGGCAACCCGCTCGGCGCCCGCGCGCTCTATCTTTACGACGGCCCCAAGGATACGCTGTTCCGCATCCACGGCACCTTCGAGCCGAAGAGCATCGGCACCAACGCCTCGTCGGGCTGCATCCGCATGGCCAATGCCGACGTGATGGACCTCTACGAGCGCGTCGGGGTCGGCACGCGGGTGGTGGTGCGCTGAAGCGACGGGCGCCCGGATACATCCGGGCCGCCTCTCTATAGTTGGCCGATCCGCTTGGTGTAGGCGTCCAGCACGCAGCCGCGCGGATCGCCGCTCTGGGCGCATTTCAGCATTTGCGCCCGCCAGGTGCGCTGCGAGGACTTGAGCTCGAGGACCCGATCGGCGCTGGCGCGGGCCATGGCCTGCGCGAAATCCCGGGCAAGACGCAGGTCGAGGTCGGCGAGCGCGTCGTCCCTGCAGATCATCTTCTCGACTTCCGCCCTGGCGCCCTCGCAGTCGAAACTGGGTTGAGCCGCCGTGGCCGGTAGCGCCAGCATCGCCAGAAAGACGATGGCAACGATGCCCGAACCTGCCGCCAACCCGCTCATGCTCGTCCCCCTTCGTTGAACGACCGCTTCCGGTCGAAGCGCCGGCCTTGCGGCTCGGCAGCGACGCGTCGGTTCCTGCGAGATTAGCGCATGAGCCGGCCATCCGTCCATGGCCGCCCATATGGGCGGACACCGTCGCCAGAGAACGCGGCAAAGGCGACGTTTTTGCGGGCGAAAGCGGACTTTTGAAAGCCGGCGGCGATTTTCGGGACGGTGCCGCCGGAAAGACACGGCCGCCATGCCGGCCGGCGATTGCGAAGATCGATCGTTGCGCGTATCACCTTGGCCGCGAAATAAATCGAGCGGGACCCTCATGACGCCGAAACCGTCCGGCGCCATGGTCCGCGCGGCCTTCGCATTCCGATGGTGGGGTAACCGATGCCGATCCTGACTCTCGTCTTCTACACCGGCGCCCTCGCCGTCGCGGCGGCCTCGCCCGGTCCCGGCATGACGGCGGTGGTGGCGCGGGCGCTCGGCGGCGGCTTCCGGGCCGGCATGACCTTCATCGTCGGCATCGTGTTCGGCGACCTGTTCTACCTGACGCTGGCCATCTTCGGCCTCGCCTCGCTGGCGCAGGAGTTCAACCTCGCCTTCCTGGTGATCCGCTACGTCGGCGCCGCCTATCTCCTCTATCTCGCCTACAAGCTCTGGACGTCGCGCGCCGACCCGGCCGAGGTGGCGGCGAAGGTACGCTCGGAGAGCGCCTGGCGGACGGTGCTCGGCGGCTTCACGCTGACGCTCGGCAACCCGAAGACCATCGTCTTCTACATGGCGCTGCTGCCGTCGCTGATGCCGATCGAGACGATCACGCTTACCGGCTATCTGGAGCTGATCGGCGTCTCCATCGCGACGCTGACCGCCGTCGGCGTGGTCTACGCGGCGGCGGCGGCCGGCGCGCGCGAGTTTTTCCGCAGCCCCAGGGCGATGCGGCGCCTCAACCGCACCGCCGGCGCCATGATGGCCGGCGCGGCGGCGGCGGTGGTCGCCCGGTAGGCGGATATCACTCCGCGGCGAGGCTCATCGCCTGATCGGCGGCGAGGTTGCCGAGCGAGGTGACGATGTGCTTGGCGAGCGCGTCGTGGATGGGGCTCTTGGCGTGCTCGGCGCGCAAGAGGCCGATCTCGGCCGGTTCGAGCTCGGGGAATCCCTCGCGCAGGCCGAGGATGCGCATGTTGGCCTTGAGGGCGCTTTCCGGCAGCACCGACACGGCGAGCCCGGCCAGCACCGCGCCCGACAGCGCCAGCGCGGCGCTGGAGATATAGGCGACGCGGAAGCGCCGGCCCTCGCGGTCGAGGGCGCGGACGACGTTGGCGCGCCAGCAGCAGTCGTCGGGGCCGAGGGCCAGCGGCACCGGATCGAGCTCGTGGACGCTGTGGTCGCGCGAGCCGACCCAGAACAGCGGCTCGCGGCGGATCACCTCGCCGCGCAGCGAACCGTAATAGCCATGGTTGATGATGCCGAGGTCGAGCCGGCCGTCGCGGATCATGTCGGAGACCGTGACCGAGCGCTGGCACTCGACGGTGATCTCGATCATCGGATTGATGCGCGAGAAGCCGGCCAGCACCGGCGGCAACAGCCGGTCGGCATAGTCGTCGGGAATGCCGAGACGAACCGAGCCGGTCAGGCCGGGATCCTCGAAGGCGGCCAGCGTCTCGTCGTTGAGGCGGATGAGGCGGCGCGCGTATTCGAGGAGACGCCGGCCGTCCTCGGTGAGCCGGCTCTGGCGGCCGTCGCGCGAGAAGATCGGCTTGCCGACGCGGTCTTCGAGGCGGCGCATCTGCATGGAGACCGCCGACTGGGTCTTGTGCACGACGTCGGCGGCGGCCGTGAACGAGCCGACCTCGGCGATGGCGACGAAGGTCCTGAGTTGATCAAGGTCGAGAACGTTCATCTTCAACAATCCTGATGGATGGCCGATCGGTTTGGCTTTTAGAGATCTCCGCCGGTTTTCGGGTGGCGTCCCATCGCCCCGCGTGATCTCATGCTGTCAGGATGTTGATATCAAGTTCCGTCATGGAAAGCATCAAAAACATGCGTTGGACTGATTGATAGCCCCATGAGATAAATCCACTATCGAAACACAGCGGCGGCATTCCCATCTCAGATATGCATTGCTGCCATGTTCTGCCCATCGGGCGGTTCAAGTTCGCTGGAGCCAAGACAATGACCCTGATCCTCGATCATGCGTCCTCGCGCCGCGTCTCCTCCCTTCGCCCCGTTCACGAGGCGACCCGCTTCGCAGGCGCCCTGTTCAGCCGTCTCGGCGCGCTGATTGCCGCGGAAATCGATCGCCGGCAAACCATGCAACTGCTGGAGTTCGACGCGCGCGCGCTGAAGGACATGGGCATTTCTCATGCCGACGTCGAGGGCGCGCTGCTGGTGCCGATCGACCGCAAGCCGAGCCACACGCTGGCCGCCCGGCGCGCCGAGGCCCGTCGCGCCGAACGGGAGCAGGCCCTCGAGGCCGCCGCCGCGCTTCGTGAATAACACGTACGTGTTTCATAAGAGTCCCGCATAAGTCCAATCGAAAACATTCGCCGGACTTATGAAAAGGTAAACGAAATCCCAACGGGGCTTCCAGGCGAAGCCCCGTTGCCACCTTCACCCCTCGACCTCAACCCCTGACCCAACGCGCAACGCGCCAAACCATCCCAAGCCCCTTGATGGAGCCGATCATGTCCACGACCCTCGCGTCCAACACCTACGCCGCCGCCTTTGTCACGACGTCCGCCTCGCTGGTGCGCGCCGCTGCCGAGCGCACCGCGTTCGTCGCGAAGATCCTGGCCAATCGCTGGATGGCCAAACAACTCTGCGACTTTACCGACCATGAGCTGGCCGACATTGGCCTCAGCCGATCCGACGTACGCGAGGCCCTCGACAGCCCGCTCTACGCCGATCCGTCGCTGACGCTCGCCGCCGTCGCCCATGGCAATTCGGTAAAAATGAGCAGTGTTGTCGCGCGCCGCGCGGAGAGCGTGGATTTCACGCCCTTGGTCAGGGGGAGGGAAGAATGATCGCGCCCAGACTGGAAGACTGCGTCAACGATCTCTGCCCGCTCACCCGCCGTCCCGTCAGCCCCGACGCCCTGACCTATTACAAGGGCAAGGTGGTCGGCTTTGCCGACCGGCAGGCGCGCGACACCTTCCTTGCGGCGATGCTGGCCTTCGAAACGGCCATCCAGCCGCCGCCGGAGGTCCGCTATTCGATGCCGCTCAAGAAGCAGAAGGAGCTCGAGGCGGCCTGAGCGCGGTTTCACGCGGGCGCATTGCCACCCCAGCGCGCCCCATTTCGGGGTCCGGACCGCCTCCCTGCCGGACCCCATCCCATCCCGGCCCCCTGCCGGATCACCTGGCGGCGTCGCAAGGCGCCGCCTCTTTTTTTGCCCCGGCGGGACGTGCTATTGGCCTCTGATGGCCCATTCCGATTTCCGCACGCCGCGCGTCTTCGTCGCAACGCCGCTCGACGGCGCGCCGGTGTCCTTCGACCGCGACCAGAGCAACTATCTCCTCAACGTGCTGCGCCTCAGGGAAGGCGACGACGTGCTGGTGTTCGACGGCCGCAACGGCGAGTGGCGGGGCCGGCTCGGTCTGGCCGGCCGCAAGTCGGCCGAGCTCGCCGATCTCCGGCCGAGCCGGCCGCAGCCGCCCGCTCCCGACCTCCTTTATCTCTTCGCGCCGCTGAAGCACGCCCGGCTCGACTACATGGTTCAGAAGGCGGTGGAGATGGGCGTCGGCCGGATGCGGCCGGTGCTGACCCAGCATACCCAGGCGAGCCGGGTGAACATCGAGCGGATGCGGGCCAACGTGATCGAGGCGGCCGAGCAGTGCGGCGTGCTCCATGTTCCCGTGGTCGAGGATGAAGAAAAGCTCGACCGGACGCTCGAACGCTTCGGGCGCGACGAGCCCCGCCGCCGGCTGATCTTCTGCGACGAGGGAGAGGAGACGACCAATCCGCTTGCCGTCCTGTCGGCGCTGCCGCGCGGGCCGCTCGCCGTGCTGATCGGCCCGGAGGGCGGCTTCTCCGACGACGAGCGGCGGACCTTGCGCGCCCTGCCCTTCGTCACGGCGATTCCCCTCGGCCCGCGCATCCTCAGGGCCGACACGGCGGCGGTGGCGGCGCTCGCCGTGATCCAGGCGACGCTCGGCGACTGGTAGCCCCCTCTCCTGACATGTCCGCGTCCCGGGCTGGAGCAAAACGTTTCCCGCCGGCCGCCTTCCGACGATTGAACAAACCTTGCCGGGCGGCTAGTTTGCCGCCCAATCCTCGGGGAACCCATTCATGGCGCGCGATACGTCCGACACCACGCCGATCACTTCCGTCGCCGATCTCGTCGAGCGGATCGCCGGCGGCTGCAAACCGAAGGCGCGCTGGCGGATCGGCACCGAGCACGAGAAGGTCGGCTTCCGCAAGTTCGGCCATAGTCCGGTGCCCTACGAAGGACCCGGCGGCATCCGCCAGCTCCTCGAAGGCATGGAGGGGCTGCTGGGCTGGGAGCCGATCGCCGACCAGGACTTGCCGATCGGCCTGCTCGATCCGGCCCACGGCGGCGCCATCAGCCTCGAGCCGGGCGGACAGTTCGAGCTCAGCGGCGCGCCGCTTTCCAACCTGCACCAGACGGCCACCGAGCTGCAGGCGCACATGATGCAGGTGCTGGAGATCGCGACGCCGCTCAGGATCGGCTTCCTCGCCCTCGGCGCCAGCCCGGTGTGGACGCTGCCCGAGACGCCGGTGATGCCGAAATCGCGCTACGCCATCATGGCCGACTACATGCCGACGGTCGGCACGCGCGGCCTCGACATGATGTTCCGCACCGCCACCGTGCAGGTGAACCTCGATTTCGCCTCCGAGGCCGACATGCGCCGCAAGATGCAGGTGTCGATCGCCCTGCAGCCGGTCGCCACGGCGCTGTTCGCCAACTCGCCCTATCTCGACGGCCGCGCCACCGGCCGGCTGTCGGAACGCTCCGAGATCTGGCGCGATACCGACAACGCGCGGGCCGGCATGATTCCCTTCGTGTTCGAGGAGAGCTTCGGGTTCGAGCGCTACGTCGAATGGGCGCTCGACGTGCCGATGTATTTCGTCAAGCGCGGCGACACCTACCACCGGGCCACCGACATCACCTTCCGGCAGTTCATGGCCGGCGCCTTCCGCAACCGGCTGCCCGACGTCGAGCCGACCATCGGCGACTGGGACAACCACCTCGGCACGCTGTTCCCCGAGGTGCGGCTCAAGCGCTACCTCGAGATGCGCGGCGCCGATTCCGGCTCCACCGCCCATATCCTGGCGCTGCCGGCCTTCTGGGTCGGCCTCCTGTACGACCAGGCCTCGCTCGACGCCGCCTGGGATCTCGTCAAGGGCTGGAGCGAGGAGGAGCGGCAGCGCCTGCGCGACGACGTGCCGGCCCTGGCGCTCGGGGCGGAGATCGGCGGGCGGACGGTGCGCGACATCGGCCGCGAGGTGGTGGCGCTGTCGCGGGCCGGCCTTGCCCGGCGCGCCCGGCTCAACCGCTGCGGCGAGGACGAGACCCAGTATCTGAGGCCGCTCGACATCATCCTCGACCGCGGCAAGACGGAAGCCGAGGTGCTGCTGGAAAAATTCGGCGACAATCTCGACGGCATCTTCTGCGCGCTCGACATGCAGCCGATGAGCGACCTCAACTGCCTGTGATCCGGCGGCCGGCCGGCGTTTGACGCCCCGCCTCGCGGCCGCCATGATCGCCCGATGCCCTCCGAGTCGCGCCGCGCGGCTCGCCCAACCTTGCCGGACATTCATCGGTGACCGACGTCTCTTCCAACGCCGCCGAATATACGGTTTCGGAAATCTCCTTCGCGCTCAAGCGCAGCATCGAGGACCAGTTCGGCTTCGTGCGCGTGCGCGGCGAGATTTCCGGCTACCGCGGGCCGCACTCCTCGGGACACGCCTATTTCGCCCTGAAGGACGAGGGCGCGCGCATCGAGGCCGTGGTCTGGCGCGGCGTGCTCGGCAAGCTGCGCTTCAAGCCCGAGGAAGGCATGGAGGTGATCGCCACCGGCCGGCTCACCACCTATCCCAACTCCTCCAAGTACCAGATCGTCATCGACGCGCTTGAACCGGCCGGCGCCGGGGCGCTGATGGCGCTGCTCGAAGAGCGCAAGCGCAAGCTCGGCGCCGAGGGGCTGTTCGATCCCGGCCGGAAGCAGCTTCTTCCCTACCTGCCGCGCGTCGTCGGCGTCGTCACCTCGCCGACCGGCGCGGTCATCCGCGACATCCTGCATCGCCTCGCCGACCGCTTCCCGGTCCACGTGCTGGTCTGGCCGGTGAAGGTGCAGGGCGAGGGCTGCGGCAACGAGGTGGCGGCCGGCATCGCCGGCTTCAACGCGCTGGCCGAGGGCGGCGCCATCCCGCGGCCCGACGTGCTGATCGTGGCGCGCGGCGGCGGCAGCCTCGAGGACCTCTGGGGCTTCAACGACGAGGTAGTGGTGCGCGCCGCCGCGGCGAGCGACATTCCGCTGATCTCCGCCGTCGGCCACGAGACCGACTGGACGCTGATCGACCTCGTCGCCGACGTGCGGGCACCGACGCCGACCGGCGCGGCCGAAATGGCGGTGCCGGTGCGGCGCGAGCTCCTGGACCGCGTCGACGATCTCGGCCGCCGGCTCACCGGCGCCAGCCTGCGGGCGATCGACCTCAGGCGGACGCGGCTCGTGGCCTGCGCCCGCGCGCTGCCGCGCGCCGCCGATATTCTCGCCCTGCCGCGCCAGCGCTTCGACGCCGCCGCCAACGCCCTGCCGAAGGCGCTGATCGCCAACACGACGCTGCACGCCCGGCAGTTCGAGCGCGTCACCGCCCGCCTGACGCCGGCGAGCCTTCTCCGCACCCAGGCCCAGCTCGCCGAGCGGCTGTCGGTGCTGTCGGCGCGCGGCGGCCGGGCGGTGGGCGAACTGATCGCCCGCCGGCGGGCGCGGCTCGACCAGGTGGCGTCGGTGTTCGACGCGGTCAACCACATGGCGACGCTGAGGCGCGGTTATGCGCTGGTGCGCGACGATGGGGGAAAGCCGGTGTTCCGCGCCGGGGGGCTCCTCGCCGGCACGGCGATCGAGATCGAATTCGCCGACGGCCGGCTTCGCGGCCGGGTCGGCGACGAGGCGCCGGCGGCCGAGGCGAAGCCGGCGCCGCGCCGCGCCAAGGCGAAACACGATCCGGACGATCAGGGCAATCTATTCTGATCGTCCGGAATCAGGCCGAGCGCGTCCGGCCGTCGCCCAGCTCGCCCGGCGGACGGGCGACCACGACGCGGTTGCGGCCGGCCCGCTTGGCGGCATAGACGGCCTTGTCGGCCTGCTGCAACATCTGCTCGAAAGAGGCGGCCGTATCCGGATAGGCGGAAATGCCGGCCGAGAAGGTGATCTCCGCCGCTCCCTGGCTGGTCGCCACCGGCTGGGCGCGAATGACCGCCCGCCACGCCTCGGTCCGGGCGCGCGCCTCCTCGATGTCGGCGTTGGGCATCAGCACCAGGAACTCCTCGCCGCCCATGCGCACGGCCACCTCGCCGGGCCGGAGCGACCGCGCGAGCACGCCGGCCATCGCCACCAGCGCGTCGTCGCCGGCCTTGTGACCGTAGGTGTCGTTGAGCCGCTTGAAATGATCGAGGTCGAGCGAGACGGCGACCAGCGATCGCCCGACGGCGTCGGCCGTGTCGATCAGCCGGCCGGAGATGTTCTCGAGAATGCGCCGGTTGTGAAGGCCGGTCAGGCTGTCGCGGTGCGCCATCTCGTGCAACTGCTCCTGCAGGCGTAGGTTGGCTTCGAGGCGCTCCTCCATCAGCCGCGTCGAGACGAAAAGGCTTTCCTGGGCACGCAGGTAGTCGGTGATGTCGCGCAGCACGTAGGCGACGCTCCGCGAATGGCGCACGGCGTCGACGGCCATGGTCCGCACCTCGTAGACGCGGTCGCCCCGCCGCCAGCGGTGGACCAGCTCGCTGCCGTCGAACAGGCTCGCCCGGTCGGCGGGGCCGAATGTGGCGCCCAGCTCGGAAAAGGGTTGTCCGACGAGCTGCCTGCCGTCGAAGATCGCCCGCATCGCCGCGTTGGCCTCGGCGATGAACCCGTTGCCGGAGACCACCAGAATGCCGTCGGGATGGGCGGCGACCACCGCGCCGATGGCGACGGGCGCCAGCGACAGGAACTGGTTGCGGCTGATCAGCACCCCGTAGATCATCGGCGCCAGGACATAGGCGAGCGGCGTCGGGTCGAAGCCGAAGACGCGGATGCCCGCCAGATTGTAGGCGGCGTTGGCCGCCCACGGCACCATTGCCGAAACCAGAAGGCCGATGAACTGGATGCGATGCACTCGCGGGGCGCGGATTGCCGCCCTAAGCGTCCGGACGGCCGTCAACGCCATGAAGAAATAGATGGCGATCATCGCCGCGAAGAACACCGGCCCGTGCTCGTAGTGCAGTTGATGCGGGTAGGCGGGCGTCGGCGCCGGCGTGATGGCGACATAGACGAGATGATGCACGTCGTTGGTCATCGCGATCGTCAGCATCACCAGCCCGGCCGCGATGGCGAGGCCGGTGTGCAGCGCGGCGTTGGGCAGGTCGGAACCGCGGATGTAGGCGGTCATGAACAGCATCCACGAGATCGGCGTGGTGACGATGCCGTACCAGGCGAGCTCGGCGTAGAATATCTTCGTCGCCGGATCGCTGGCGCTGATGTCGAAAAACGCGCTGACCGCCCACCAGCCGCCGGAGGCCATCAGCATCAGATAGTCGGTGCGCCCGGGGAAGTTGCCGAGCCGCAGCGTATGCCATGCGGTCAAGACCGCCCCGACCACGACGAAAGCCAGGATGACGGCGGCAGGCTGCACGAGTGTTCGAGCTCCGGGACAATCGCTCGTTTGGGGCGGTTCGGCGACGTTATTCTGCGGGTTCTTTCGATTTCGTTTCGACTTTATGCGGGTCCTCGCGAAAAAATGCACGCCTCCAAGCACCGGCAGGACTAGACAGCGGGCGTCGCAACGGCTTTCGTTGGGGCCGCCAGCCGTATGCGGCCGAGCTGCCCTTGCTTCTCAACCGAGACATATCAAGATGACCGCCTATCGCACGCTGAACGGCCTCAAGGTTGCCGCCGAACTTGTCGATTTCATGGAGTGGGAGGCGCTGCCCGGCAGCGGCCTCGCAGCCGATGGCTTCTGGGCGGCGCTCGCCGACATCATCGGCCGCTTCGGCCCCGAGAACAGGCGGCTTCTCGAACGGCGCGACGCCTTGCAGCGGCAGATCGACGCCTGGCATACCGCCCACCCCGGCGCCGTCGATCCCGCGGCCTATCGGGCGTTCCTCACGGAGATCGGCTATATCGTCGCCGAACCGGCGCCCTTCTCCATCGAGACGACCGGCGTCGATCTGGAGATCGCCGAGGTCGCCGGGCCGCAGCTCGTCGTGCCGGTGATGAACGCCCGCTACGCGCTCAACGCCGCCAACGCCCGCTGGGGCAGCCTCTATGACGCCCTCTACGGCACCGATGCCCTCGGCACGCCGCCGCCCACGGGCGGGTTCGACGCCGAACGGGCGAAGGCGGTGGTGGCGCGCGCCAGGACGGTGCTCGACGGGGTGGCGCCGCTCGCCTCCCGCGGCCATGCCGACGTCGTCGCCTACTTCATCACCGAGGATGGCCTCAAGGTGCGCTTTGCCGACGGCAACGAGGAGGAGCTCGCCGATCCCGAGGCCTTCGTCGGCTACCGCGGCGATCTGGAGGAGCCGGCCGGCATTCTGCTGCAGCGGAACGGCCTGCATGTCGACATCCACTTCGACCGGGGGCAGCCGACCGGAGCCAGCGATCCGGCCGGCATCGCCGACATTCTGGTCGAGAGCGCGCTCACCACCATCATGGACTGCGAGGATTCGGTGGCCGCCGTCGATGCCGAGGACAAGGTGGCCGTCTATCGCAACTGGCTCGGGCTGATGCGCGGCGATCTCCAGGCGAGCTTCGACAAGGGCGGCGTCGCCACGACGCGGCGGCTGGCCGCCGACCGCAGCTTCATCCGGCGCGACGGTTCGGACGGCGCGCTGAAGGGCCTCAGCCTGATGCTGGTGCGCAACGTCGGCTCGCTTCTCACCACCGACGCGGTGCTCGACGCCGACGGCCACGAGACGGCCGAATGCCTCGTCGATGCGCTGGTCACCTCGGCGATCGCCCTCCACGACGTCGGTCCGAACGGCCGGCACGCCAACAGCCGCACCGGCGCCGTCTACATCGTCAAGCCGAAGATGCACGGCCCCGACGAGGTCGCCGTCGCCGACCGGTTGTTCTCGGCGGTCGAGGCGGCGCTCGGCCTTCCGCCGCTCACCCTCAAGATGGGCATCATGGACGAGGAGCGGTGCACCTCGGTCAACCTCCGCGCGGCGATCGCTGCGGCGAAATCGCGCGTGTTCTTCATCAACACCGGCTTCCTCGACCGCACCGGCGACGAGATCCACACCTCGATGCTGGCCGGCCCGATGGTGCGGAAGGGCGACATGAAGTCGTCGGCCTGGATCGCCGCCTACGAGGCGGGCAACGTCGACGCCGGCCTGGCGCTCGGCTTTTCCGGCCGCGCCCAGATCGGCAAGGGCATGTGGGCGGCGCCCGACCGCATGGCGGCGATGCTCGCCGAGAAGATCGGCCATCCGCGCGCCGGCGCCTCCACCGCCTGGGTGCCGTCGCCGACGGCGGCGACGCTGCATGCCCTGCACTATCTCGAGGTCGACGTCGCCGCCCGGCAGGCCGAGCTTTCCGGCCGCGAGCCCGCTTCGCTCGATGCGCTGCTGACGCTGCCGATCGCCCCGGATCGCCCGTGGAGCGCCGCCGAGATCGCCGAGGAACTCGACAACAACGCGCAAGGGCTTCTCGGCTACGTCGTCCGCTGGATCGACCAGGGCGTCGGCTGCTCCAAGGTGCCGGACATCCACGACGTCGGCCTGATGGAGGACCGGGCGACGCTGCGCATCTCCAGCCAGCACATCGCCAACTGGCTGAAGCACGGCGTCGTCAGTCGCGAACAAGTGATGACGACGCTGGAGCGGATGGCGGCCGTCGTCGACCGGCAGAACGAGGGCGACCCGGCCTACCGGCCGATCGGCAACGATTTTGCCGGATCGCTGGCCTTCCAGGCCGCCGTCGAGCTGGTGCTGACCGGCGACCGCCAGCCGAACGGCTATACCGAGCCGGTGCTTACCGCCTTCCGGCGTAGGCGAAAGGTCGAGATCGCCATGAGATGAATTGATCGGCGCCAAGACCTATCTAAGGATTATGGCGCCGGTGGTTTTGTGGTCTCGTACAAGAGCTTGCCGCCGGTGCCGGGTCGCCGGGACCCTTTTGAAGTCGCTGAGGAGGCGCCGCCATGACCGTCAGGGACATCTTCACCATCATCGACATTTATAACGACAAGATGAACGCCTCCACGGCGGCGCTGGAACTCGCATCGCGGCGAAAGGCCCACGTCACCGGGCTGGCGCTGGCGCTCGAACCGATCGCGCCCGGCTTCCTCGCCTCGCCGGTGCCAGCGGAATATCTCGTCGAGGCGATCACCAACGCCGAGAATTCGGCCAAGGACGCCGCCGCCGCCTTCACCGCCGAAGCGGCGAAGTTCGGCGTCGACGCCGAGGCGCGCACCGCCACCGTCTATTCCGGCGGCACGCCGGCCATCGTGCGACAGGCGCAGCTTTCCGATCTGATCGTCGTCGGCCAGGACGATCCCGAGCACGGCGAGCCGATGCGCGCCGCCATCATCGAGACGCTGCTGTTCGAATCCGGCGTGCCGGTGCTGATCGTTCCCTCGGCGTGGAACAAGCCGATCACCTCGGAGAAGGTGATGATCGCTTGGGACGGCTCGTCGACGGCGGCCCGCGCCGTGCACGCCGCCCTGCCGGCGCTGAGGGTGGCGACCTCGATCGAGATCGTCATGGTGGCCGGCTCCAAGAAGTGGTCCGGCGAACCCGGCGCCGACGTCGCCGCCTATCTCGCCCGCCACGACCACAAGGTCACGGTGACGACGCTGCCGCGCTCGGCCTCCGAGGTGTCGACGGTGCTGCTCAACCATGCCAGCGAAAGCGGCGCCACCATGCTGGTGATGGGCGGCTACGGCCACAACCGCTTCCGCCAGTTCGTGCTGGGCGGCGTCACCCGCGACATGCTGGAAAAGATGACGATCCCGACGCTGATGACCCACTGACCCCCGACGCCGGAGCGCGGCCGGGCGGCCGCGTTCCGGCTCTCTTGCTGCCGAGCCTCAGCCCGACATGAGCCTTTCGAGCCTCGACCCCTTTTTCCGGCCGAAGCGCGTCGTGCTGATCGGCGCGACGCCACGGCCGAACTCGGTCGGTTCGGTGCTGGCCCGCAACCTTTCCGCCTTCGGCCGCGACCGGGTGGCCTTCGTCAATCCCTTCTTCACCGAGCTCGACGGCGCTCCCGTCCACCCCTCGCTCTCCGAGCTCACGGCGCCGGCCGACCTCGCGGTGGTCGCCGTGCCGCCGGAGGCGATCGTCGGCGTGATGGAGGAGATCGGCGCCGCCGGCATCCGCCACGCCGTGGTGATCACCACCGGCCTCGGCCACGGGCCGGGCAGCCTTCTCGAAGCGATGACCGCCGTGGCCCGGCGGCACGGCATCCGCGTGCTCGGCCCCAACAGCGCCGGCCTGCAGATCCCGCCGATCGGCCTCAACGCCAGTTTCGCGCAGCGGGCGGCGGTGCCCGGCGATCTCGCCTTCATCTCGCAATCGGGCACGCTCACCCACGCGGCGCTCGACTGGGCGGCCGGGCACGGCATCGGCTTTTCCGGCATCGCCGTGCTGGGCGACGCCGTCGATGTGCATTTCGACGAGATGCTCGACCATTTCGCCCTCGACCACCGGACGCGGGCGATCCTGCTTTACCTCGAGAGCATACGCGACGCCCGCAGCTTCCTGTCGGCGGCGCGCGCCGCCGCCCGCTCGAAGCCGGTGGTGGTGATCAAGGCCGGCCGCCACGCCGCCGGCGCCCGCGCCGCCCGCTCGCATACCGGCGCGCTGGCCGGCGTCGACGCCGTCTACGACTGCGCCTTCCGCCGGGCCGGCCTGCTCAGGGTGGCCGACCTCGACGAGATGTTCGCGGCCGCCGAGACGCTCAGCCTGGTGCCGCGCATCCAGGGCAAGCGCATCGCCATCGTCACCAACGGCGGCGGCGCCGGCGTGCTGGCCGCCGACCGCGTCGTCGACCTCGGCGGCGAGCTCGCGACGCTCGGCGAGGAGACCCTCGCGGCGCTCGACCGGCTGCTGCCGCCCGGCTGGTCGCGCGGCAACCCGGTGGACCTGATCGGCAACGCCGCCTCCGACCGCTACGGCGCCGCAACGCGGGCGGTGCTCGCCGACAGCGGCGTCGACGCCGTGGTGGCGATCAACTGCCCGACGCCACTCGCCCCTTCCAGGCTGGCCGCCGAAGCGGTGGTGGAAGCCGTCGCCGACTACCGCCGCGGCCGCTACGACGGCAAGCCGCTGATCGCCGCCTGGCTCGGCGAGGACGACGGCTGGAACGCCACCTTCGCGCGGGCGCGCATCCCGGCCCTCGAAACGCCGCGCGCCGCCGTAGAGGGGCTGATGCAACTGGTCCGCCACGCCGAGGCGCAGGCGGCGCTGACCGCGACGCCGGCCGACGTTCTCGCCGGCTTCTCGCCCGACCGGGCCCGCGCGGCGGCGGTGATCACCGCGGCGCTGGCCGACGGCCGCCTGTGGCTCAAGGCGAGCGAGGTGGTCGACCTTCTGGCCGCCTACGACATTCCCATCGTGCCGGCGCTCGCCGCGGCCGACGCCGCCGAGGCCCGGCTTCTCGCCACCGGTCTTTTCGCCGAGCACCGCTCGCTGGTGGTGAAGATCGCCTCGCCCGACATCGTTCACAAATCCGACGTCGGCGGCGTGGAGCTGGAACTGTCCAGCCCGGAGGCGGTGGGCGAAGCGACCGCGGCGGTGATCGCCCGCGCCAGGGCTGCCCGCCCCGGCGCCCGCATCGACGGCGTGACGCTCCACCCGATGATCGTGGCGCCCAAGGCGGTGGAGCTGATCGCCGGCGTCACCGACGATCCGGTGTTCGGCCCGGTGATGGTGTTCGGCCGCGGCGGCACCGCCGTCGAGGTGATCAACGACCGGGCGCTGGCGCTGCCGCCGCTCGACGCCAACCTCGCCCGCGACCTGATCGCCCGGACGCGCGTCGCCCGCCAGCTCCAGGGCTATCGCGACCGGCGGCCCGTCGACGAGGGCCGCCTGGCCGGCGTCCTGCAACGGCTCGCCCAGCTCGTCGCCGAACATCCGGCGATCGGCGACATCGACCTCAACCCGCTGATCGCCGAGGCGGACCGCCTGGTGGTGGTCGACGCGCGGGTGACGCTGGTCGCCGGCTCGCCGGCGTCGGGCGCCGCCGTGCATCATCCCCGCTTCTCCATCCGTCCCTACCCGACCGAGTGGGAGGACACCATCACGCTGCCCGGCGGCCGGTCGGTGTTCGTGCGGCCGGTGCGGCCGGAGGACGAAGGCCGCTATGTCGATTTCTTTTCCAAGATGACGGCCGAGGACATGCGCCTGCGCTTCTTCCAGCGCGTCCACGACCTCGGCCACGCCTTCGTCGCCCGGCTGACGCAGATCGACTACGCCCGCGCCATGGCCTTCGTCGCCCTCGACCCGCAAAGCGGCGACATGCTCGGCGGCGTCCGGCTGCACGGCGATCCCGGCGGCGGCGACGGCGAATATGCCGTGTCGGTCCGCTCCGACCTCAAGGGGCTCGGCCTCGGCCGGGCGCTGATGGTGCAGATCATCCGCTACGCGCTCCGCGAGCGCTACGCGCACATCCACGGCGAGGTGCTCGCCGAAAACCGGCAGATGCTGCGGATGTGCGAACGGCTCGGCTTCGTGCTGACGCCGGATCCGGACAGCCCGGAGATCATCAAGGTGGATCTCGATCTCCGGTCGATGACCGTTTGATCCAAAGTCTATACGTCGGATGGTCGGGCCTGCGCGGGCGCCGCCGGAGCGATGCCTCGCCCTAAGGCATTGGTTTTCGCCTCCTTTCCGGCCGTTGACGAAGGACCGTCGCGACCTCGGACGCCCGCGTTTCGCAAACGATTGCAAAGTCAGCAAATTTTCGCGTTTTGGGAGTGTTTCATCCACTTTTTCTTTACCCGGCCGCCGCACAGTGGCGGGCATGCGCGTGGAGCCTGCGCGCCGTCTCGTGGCGGGCGCCAATCCGGGGGGAGAAGATGTCGCTCACGGCTTTCCTGTCGAACCGTTCGATCTCGATGAAGATCGGCGGTGGTCTGATTTCCCTCGCGGTGCTGGCCGCCATCGTCGGAGGCGCCGGTTTCCTGGGCCTCAACCGGCTGGGCCTCGCCGTCGACATGACGTCGAAGTCGGCCTCGGTGCTGGCGACCGTCAACGACGCCGGCAACGCCGTCACCACCTTCATCCAGAATCGCGACAACGGCGCCGCCGCCGAGGCCAACCGCCTGCTCGACCAGGTCAACGCCAGTCTCGACGCGCTCGGCGGCAAGGCCGATACCGGCCTTGCCCCGGCCTACGCGGCCGTCGGCCAATTCCGCGCGTCGATCGGTGTCCTGTCCTCGTCGTCGGACACCGTGGCCGCCACCGCCGCCACCACCATGGAGCTCTTGTCCAACATGCAGAGCCGCGCCGGCCAGATCGAGTCCGACGCGGCGGCCAAGGCCAGGGACTTCCAGACCAAGGCGGCCGACGCGGCCAAGGCGGCCAACACGGCGGCCGACCTCGCGGTCGTCGCCTACAACATCGAGGCCCACGTGCTGAAGGCCAACGAGGCGCTGGCCAAGTTCGCCGCCGACAGCGACGCCAAGAACGTCGCGGCCGCCTCGCAGTCGGTGACGTCGGCGCGCATGCTGGTCGACCAGATCCGGGCGCTCGGCACGTCCGACGACATCCAGGCGCAGGCCAACGCCATCGAATCGACGGCCCAGGGGCTCGGCGCGCTGTTGCAGGGCATGAAGGACAGCGCCAATCCCTTCTCGGTCGAGCAGAAGCGCATCTTCGTCCTGGACCGCCTCGCCACGCTGACCAAGGGCACCGAGGAGATCATCCGCCTCGCCGGCCAGCAGCGCGACGGAGCCGTCGCCAACATGCAGACCTCGCTCACCGACGCCGACAAGGCGCGGCAGCTTTCCGAATTCGCCACCGCCTTCGGCGCGGCCATCGACACCCTCGCCCTGCAGACCACCACCTACCGCTACGATCCGGAAGCCATCAGCACCAAGATGCTGCTGAAGGCGGCCGACGCCGCCAAGGAGATCGGCCAGAAGATCGTCGCCGCCGGCGGCGTCGATCCCTCCAAGGACATCGACCGCTTCAAGGAGGCCTTCACCAAGCTGATCGATGCGTCGAAGGCCTTCATGGGCGCGCGCGAGGAGTCGCGCAGCCAGTCGGCGGCCGCCATCTCGGCGATCAAGACGGTGGTCGACGACCGCGCCGCCGCCGCCAGCCGCAATCGTACGTCGAGCACCTTCACCATGTCCGGCACGCTGGGCGTCGCGCTGGTGCTGGCGCTGATGATCGGCATCGTGCTGTCGCGCCTGATCACCCGGCCGATCACCAGCCTCACCGCCGCCATGCGGCGGCTGGCCACCGGCGACACCGACATGGCGCTCGACCTCGCCGGCCGCCGCGACGAGATCGGCGGCATGTTCGGGGCGGTGCGGGTGTTCCGCGACAACGCCATCGAGCGCCGCCGCCTCGCCGAGCAGACCGAGGCCGAACAGCGGGCGCGCGAACAGCGGCAGGAGACCATCGAGGGCGTGATCAACGACTTCCGCCTGGAGATCGAGCAGCTCGTCGGCCTGGTCGGCGGCAACGCCGACCAGATGGAGGCGACCGCCCGGGCGCTGGCCGCCATCGCCGAGGAGGCGCGCGAACGCGCCGGCACCGCCGCCTCGGCCTCCGAGCTCGCCTCCGACGGCGTCCAGACGGTGGCCGCCGCCGCCGAGGAGCTGTCGGCGTCGATCGGCGAGATCTCGCGCCAGACCGACACGGCGACCGCCGTCGCCCAGCGCGCCACCGGCGAGGCGAAGAAGACCGACGCCACCATCTCCGGCCTTGCCGACGCGGCGACGCGCATCGGCAACGTCATCACCCTCATCAAGGCGATCGCCGAGCAGACCAACCTGCTGGCGCTCAACGCCACCATCGAGGCGGCGCGGGCCGGCGAAGCCGGCAAGGGCTTCGCCGTCGTCGCCGCCGAGGTGAAGAACCTCGCCGGCCAGACCGCCAAGGCCACCGAGGAGATCGCCTCGCAGATCGCCCAGATCCAGTCGTCGACCGGCGAGGCGGTGGCGGCCATCCGCGCCATCTCCGACATCATGGGCGAGGTCGACCGCACGACCAACGTGATCGCCACCGCCGTCGGCGAGCAGGGCCACGCCACCGCCGAGATCTCGCTCAACGCCCAGAAGGCGGCCGGCGGCACCAAACAGGTGGCCGACGAGACGCAGGCGCTGACCCGCGTCGTCGGCGAGACGTCGCAATCGGCGAGCCAGGTGCTCGCCGTCTCCAACGACATGAACGATCAGGCGACCCGGTTGCGCGAGGTCGTCGAGCGCTTCATCAACAGGGTGATGGCGGCCTGACCGGTTTTCGGGGGGAGAGGGAAGCGGGCGGGCTCCGACAGGGCCCGCCCGTTCCATTTGTCGCTTGAAAATGCAATTAATTTCTTTTTATCAGTTTCTTGCATTTTAAAGGGCGAGGAGCCATAGTTCTGGAGGACGGAAAGCGGCCGCCGCACCGGAGAAGGCATCGGCCGGATATGGAGTTGAGGATATGGCTTCCAAGCTGGATCAATTGCGCGAGATGACCGTGGTGGTCGCCGACACGGGCGACATCGACGCCATCAAGAAGTTCAAGCCGGTCGATTGCACGACCAACCCGACGCTGGTGCTGAAGGCCATCGGCCTGCCGGCCTACGAGCCGATCCTCGCCGACGCGGTCGCCTGGGGCAAGAAGCAGGGCGGCACGCAGGAAGCGGCGGTCAAGGCGATCGGCGACCGGCTCGCCGTCGCCGTCGGCACCGAGCTCACAAAGCTGGTCGAGGGCCGCGTGTCCACCGAGGTCGACGCCGACCTCTCCTTCGACACCGCCGCCACCGTCGAGAAGGCGCGGGCCATCATCGCCGCCTACAAGGCCAACGGCGTCGAGCGCGAGCGGATCCTGATCAAGGTCGCCGGCACCTGGGAAGGCATCCGCGCCTCGGAGATCCTGCAGAAGGAAGGCATCGACACCAACATGACGCTGATCTTCGACATCGCCCAGGCCATCGCCTGCGCCGATGCGAAGGCCTTCCTGATCTCGCCGTTCGTCGGCCGCATCCTCGACTGGTACGTCAAGGCCGAGAACCGCACCTTCACGCCGGACGAGGATCCGGGCGTCATCTCGGTCCACGGCATCTACGACTACTACAAGGCGCACGGCATCCCGACCGTGGTGATGGGCGCCTCCTTCCGCTCGCAGGGCGAAGTCGAGGCGCTGGCCGGCTGCGACCGCCTGACCATCTCGCCGGCCCTGCTCGACGCGCTGGCCGCCGACAACGGCACGCTCAAGCGCGCGCTGTCGCCGGACAAGCCGGGCCCGAAGCCGGCGGTGGTCAACCTCGACGAAAAGGCCTTCCGCTGGGCCATGAACCAGAACCCGATGGCCACCGAGAAGCTGGCCGAAGGCATCCGCCTGTTCGCCAAGGATCTCGGCGAGCTGCGCAACATCGTCGCCAAGCGCTTCGTCGCCTGACGGCCGGCTATCTGCCTGCGCATCCGCCGTTCGATCGGCCGGTTCGGCCCGATCGGCGGATGCTTCAAGGCCGGGGGCGCCTCAAGTCGGTGCCCGCCGGCTCCTCCCCGGGCCGGCACGTCGACGACGGACGACGTGCCGGACGCCGGAGACGGTGATTTCCTCCCTCCAAGGCGAGCGCATCATGCCCCGGCCCCGCCGCAGCGAAGACATGATCGTCGAGATCGCCCGCCTCCGCTATGAACAGCGCCTGCCGCAGACCGAGATCGCCCGCCTGCTGGAAATCTCCGAGGCGACCGTCAGCCGGGCGCTGAAATCGGCGCTCGACCTCGGCTACATCGAATTCCAGGTCACGCCCAAGGCGTTCCGCGACGGCGCCGCCGAGCAGCGCCTCAAGGCGCATCTCGGCCTTCGCCTCGCCGTGGTCGTCGAGAACCGGGCCGGCGCCCATGCCCCGGCCGATACGCTGGGCAAGGCGGTGGCCCGCGTCATCGAGGACACGCTGAAGAGCGGCGACGTGCTCGGCGTGTCCGACGGCGCCACGGCGGCCGCCATCGCCGCCGCCGCCCGCCGGCCGCCGGCGCGCGACCTCAACGTGGTGGCGCTGGTCGGCGGCGTCGGCGCGCCCGAGCACTATACCCATTCGTCCGAGGTCTGCCGCCGCCTTGCCGCCGGGCTCGGCGCCCAGGCCTGGCAATTGCCGGTGCCGGCCATCGTCGACGATGCCGGCGCGGCGCGTCTGCTGCGCGAGACCGGCACGGTGCGCGGCGTCTTTTCGATGATGGACCGCATGGCCGTCGCCGTGGTCGGCGTCGGCGCCATCTCGGCCACCGCCATGGTGTTCCGCGAGGGGTTCATCGCCCCCGGCAAGCTCGAGGAGATCCGGGCCCACGGCGCCGTCGGCACCATCTGCGGACGCTTCTTCGGGCGCGACGGCCGGCCGGTCGGCACGGAATTCGACGACCGGACCCTTTCGATCTCGCTCGAACGCCTTTCCCGCGTGCCGCTCGCCATCGCCGCCGCGCTGTCGCCCCAGAAGGCCGAGGCGATCCGCGCCGCCGTCGCCGGCGGCCTCGTCAACGCGGTGGCGACCGATGTCGAGACCGCCGAGGCGCTGATGGCGTCACCCTCCGATTGATGCTGACAGGCGCCGTCGCGCCGCTGGCCTAGCTTCCCCTCGTCAATTTTTGGGAGGCTGTCATGACCATTGCCGACGACATTATCACCCTCGAGAAAGCGGCGCTCGACCGCTGGTGCGCCGGTGATCCCGACGCCGCCCTGGCGCTTTCGGCGGAGGACGTGACGTATTTCGATCCGTTCCGGGACAGCCGTCTCGACGGCCATGCCGCGCTGGCCGAGCTTTATGACGGCATTCGCGGCCAGATCGATGCGCCGCGCCACGAGATGATCGAGCCCAAGGTGCAGGTGGTCGGCGACGCCGCCGTGCTGACCTTCCGCTTCGTATCCTGGAACGGCAGCGAAGGCACGCGCCTGGCCTGGAACTGCACCGAGGTCTATCGGCGCGATGCCCAGGGCTGGCGGGTCATCCACACCCACTGGTCGTTTACCGGCGCCGGCCTTGCCGCCAAGCAGGCGGACGCATGAGGCCTATTGGGTTTTCCGCGTAGCCGTTGTTATGCTGGGTAACAGTCGCAACAGCGGGCGGATGGAATCATGGCGGATGTGAGGGCTATCTGCGCGATCGGTCAGCGCGGCCAGATCGGGCTCAACGGCGAGTTGCCCTGGGAGGGCAATCCCGGACGCGAATTCGTCGCCGATGTCGAGCGCTTCTACGAGCTGACGCGCGGCCACGTCATGCTGGCCGGGCCGCACACCATCTCCACCCTGCCCGGTTTCATGCAGTTCGACCGGACGCTCTGCCCCGTCCGCTCCGGCGACCGGCCGGAAGAGGTGTTGGCCCGCTTTGCCGACCGCGTCGTCTACGTCGCCGGCGGGCCGGCGGTGTGGGAAGCCTACGCGGCTTTCATCCGCCACTGGGACATCAACCGCCTGCCCTACGACGGCCCGGCCGACCGCTGGTTCAAGCCGGACTGGCTGGTGGCGACGCGCTGAAATGTCATCCGGCGGCCAGCAAAAAGGCACCGGAGCCATGCCCCGGTGCCCTTATTGTTTCCAGAACCACGAAAAAACGTTTCTGAAACCGCGATGCGCCGGCCTTTGTTTCCGTCTTGGAGCGCCATTCGATCCGATTGAATCAGATCGGCGCTCCAAGTCATCGTTTCGAAAGCATCATCTTTTCGATCCTCGTTTCACTCCGGTCGGATGATGCCCTAGAGACTTTTCAGCCACGCCATGCGCTTGCCGAGGTCGGGGGCGTCGAACACCAGCTTGCCGGCGACGATGGCTTGCGCGCCGGCCTTGCGCAGCACCGGAACGGTATCCTCGCGGATGGCGCCGTCGGCCACCAGGACAATCCGGTGATCGGACGGTACGCCGGCGATGTATTTCTGCGCTTCCTCGAGGCGTTGCGTGGCCGACTGGCTGATGCCCTCGCGCTCGCCGATGCCGGCCCCGAACAGGGTGACCAACTGCACGCGCGGCAGATGGCGGATCAGCTTGGCGACCGGCGTGTCGACCTTCAGCACGACGCCGGCGACCAGGCCGAGCTCGTTGATGCGGGCGATGCCGCTGTCGGTGAGCAGCGTATTCTCGGCGTGGATGGAGATGGCGTCGGCGCCGGCGGCGGCAAACTGGTTGATCTGGTTGATCAGCGCCGGCTCGCCCACCATCAGGTGGACGTGGATGGGCTTGTCGGTGATGGAGCGGATGCGGGCGACGATTTCCGGAAACATCAGCAGCGTGTCGGCGAAAACGCCGTCCGACGCATCGATGTGGATGACGTTGGCATAGGGTTCGACGCGGGCCACTTCGTCGGCGATACGCAGGAGATCCGATGACCACATCGAGAATTCGGTGATCAGGTGGTCGGTCGGGAGGCGGTCGATCCATCCGGCGGCGGGGCGGTTCATCAGGCGATTCTCCGGGGTCAAGCTATGCACGGCACCAGGCGTGCCGACGGCCCTCGCCGGCTGGCACGCCGTGTTCAAGATTGCGCACAAGTACTTGGATAGCACTAGTGCTTTCGTAGCGAGGAGCGCTTTTTTCGCGGCAAACGGGCCGGAGCATAGCTCCCCTGCCGATAACGCAAAGCGGCGGGGCAAGGCCCCGCCGCTCGGCTTGCGATCGGATGTTTCCGTCAGGCGACCAGATCGAACAGGTAGCTGGCGCTGCCCGACGAACTCGAGGAGCCGTCGGCGCCGTAGGAGGTCTGGCTGTTTTCGGCGAGAGCCTCCTGGAGCTGCTTCAGGATGTCGGCGATCGTGGTGCCGGACGACGAGCTGTCGTCGGCAGCGTCGGCCGACTGGCCACCCTCGGGAGGCGGTCCGGGAGGCGGACCGCCGGCACCCTGCGGCCCGCCGGCGCCCTGGGCGGCCTTGGAAAAGGTCTCGTCGAACACCTTGGCGAGTTCGTCGGCCTGGTCGGAGGTCAGCGTGCCGGCGTCGACCTGCTGCTGGATGAGATCGGCGATCTTCTCCTGCATCTCGTCGGGCGATGGCGGCTTGCTGCCGGAGGTCGCGTTCGATCGGTTGCCCGACAGCGTCTCGTCGATGCTTTCGAGCGCGGTGGCGAGCGCGGACTGGTCGCTCGACTGGATGCTGCCGGTGCTGATGTCGGACTGGAGCGTCGACTGCAGCCGGGCGAGCGGCGACTGGTAGGCACTGGCGGAGGAAATCGAGGTCATGTTTACCCTCGGGCTAGAGTCTTACGCATTACTTCGACGAGCCAAGCGCCCGGTTCGTTAACGACCGGTAACCAATGGGTTGGCGCGGTAACCATGCGTTTCGGCGGTCACAAAAAGAAACATATGGATACAAAATAACTGTCGGGCCCGGCCGCCCGAATGCTAAAGCTCGGCCGTTGAATGAGGATGGCCTTTCTTCATGCAGAACCACATCCTGCTGGTCGAAGATGACAACGACATCAATACGCTGGTCTCGCGCTACCTGAAGGCCAACGACTGCCGCGTATCTGTGGCGCGCGACGGCCGCGAAATGGATCGCATCCTGACGACCTCGCGCGTCGACATCGTGCTGCTCGACATCATGCTGCCCGGCGAGGACGGGCTCAGCATCTGCCGGCGGCTGCGCAACACCTCGACCATCCCCATCATCATCCTGTCGGCGCGCGGCGAGGAGATCGACCGGGTGGTCGGCCTGGAGATCGGCGCCGACGACTACGTCGCCAAGCCGTTCAGCGCCCGCGAGCTCTTGGCGCGCATCCGGGCCATCCTCCGGCGAAGCAGCCTGCCGGCCGCCAAGGCGACGCGGTCGGAAGCGCGCCGCCTCAGCTTTGCCGGCTGGGTGATCGACACCCGCGAGCGCAGCCTGACGACGCCGTCCGGCGCCAAGGCGACGCTGACCGGCGCCGAGTTCGACCTGCTGGTCGCCTTCGCCGAGCGGGCGGGCATCACGCTCAGCCGCGACCAGCTCCTGGAGCTGACCCAGGGCCGGCTCGCCGCGCCCTTCGAGCGGTCGATCGACATCCTGGTCAGCCGCCTGCGGCGCAAGCTCTCGCCCGACGACGAGAAGTCGGAATTCATCCGCACCATCCGGTCGGAAGGCTATCTGTTCACCCCGGAAGTGACGGCCTCATGATCGGCAGGATCCTGCGCCTGGTCTTCGATTCCGTCGCAGGCCAGGTCATCGTCCTGCTGGTGCTGTCGATCGCTGCCATGCACGGGGTGCTGACCGCCTATTTCTTCCTATCCAACCCGAGCACCATGTTCGCCGCCACGCCGGGCGAGACGGCCGGCGAGATCGGCGCGGCCGCCCATATGCTGGCCGCCGCCAGCCCGGACGAGCGGCCACGGCTCCTGGAGCTCTTGAAGGGCTCGCTGCCGTCGATCGCCGCTTGCAGCGCCCCGGTGCCGGAGGCGGCCGACAAGGTCAGGTTCGGGCCGCTCGCCGCCCGCCTCGGCGACGCCGCCACCGCCCGCAAGGTGTTCGACGGCCGGCCGGGGCCGGGCGACGAATTCGTCGGGCCGCTCTTCCTGGTGCTGAAGGACGGGACCTGCTACCGGCTCGAGCTGCCCGAAGGCGAGGCGCCGCATTTCTTCGGTCCGGGAACGACCATGCTCGGCTTCCTGCTGATCACCACGGTGGTGCTGGTGAGCTGGGCGATGGTGGTGATCATCGGCCCGCTCCGGCGGTTCGAAGCCGCCGTCGAGCGCCTGCGCGACATGCGCTCGGAAGTATCGGTCCCCGAGATCGGGCCGCGCGAGCTGCGCTCGGCCATTTCCGCCTTCAACCGCATGCGCGCCCGCATCGGCAAGCTGATGGCCGAGAAGACCGCCATGCTGGCCGCGGTCAGCCACGATCTCCGGACGCCGATCACCCGCCTCAGGCTGCGCGCCGAGTTCATCGACGACGAGACGATCCGCGAGCCGATGCTGGCGGATCTCGACCATATGGCGGCGCTGGCGCAGGTGGCGCTGGTCCATCTCTCCGGCACCGACAGCCCGGAGCCTTTCGACCAGACCGACCTGCCGAGCCTGTTGCAGACCATCGCCGACCAGTTCGCCGATCTCGGCCACGCGGTTTCCTACGAGGGGCCGAGCCGGCTCGCCGCCCGCGTCCGCCATCGCGACATCCTCAGGGCGGTGAGCAATCTCGTCGAGAACGCCGTGCGCTACGGCGACAAGGTGGTGGTGTCGCTGAACAAGCTGCCGGGCCGCCGGCTGGCCATCGCCGTCGCCGACAACGGGCCCGGCATACCGGCCGCCGAACGCGAGCATCTGCTCGAGCCCTTCGTGCGCGGCGACAGCGCCCGCGGTTCGCTGCCGAACTCCGGCTTCGGCCTCGGCCTCACCATCGCCCGCGACGTCGCCGAGGCGCACGGCGGCTCGATCGTGCTGGCCGACAATCCGCCGCATGGCCTCCTGGCCACCCTGGAAATCGAGGGATAGCCATCCCCGAAAGAATACGGCCGGCGTATTTCCCCGCCGGCCGTTCATTCCTTCCAAGCCGACCTCCGTCAGCCTTCCTTGGCAAGATTCGCCACGGTCCAGCCGAACATCTCGGTGTGGATGGTGTTGACCTTGAACTCGTAGCCCGCCGCCTTGTCGTTGATCGCCTTGGCGGCATCGGCCGCCTTGGGATCGACCGCCTCGGCGGCGATGCGGATCCAGCCCTTGCCGGCATCGTCGGCCGCCGGTACCGCCGTGGCGGTCACGGTAAGACCGTCGGTGGTCTCGTAGCGCAGGCGCGTCGTGTTGCCGATCGACGCCGGCGTTTCCTTGCGCACGTCGGTGAAGTCGAAGCCTTGCAGGAAGGCGGTGACGCGGTTGGCCTTGCCCTCGTCGGGCGCCTTGCCATCCGGCAACGCCGCCGGCAGCAGCTTGTCGCCCGTTCGCGTGAAGTCGACGGAGGCGCCGGCGGCGTCGGTCAGGGTCACCTTCGCCAAGGTCGCCGGCTTGATGTCGGTGATACGAGCGTCGAACCAGTCGGCGCGGGCGGTCGGCATGTCGAGCGAGCCGCGCACCAGATAGGACTGCGGGTTGCCGTCGAGACGGACATACTGGCCGCCGCGGCTGCCGCCCACCGTATAGTCCTTGGTGCCGGCATAGACGGCGGCGACCGGCTTGCCCTCCTTGTCGAGCAGCGCCACCTTGGTCGCCGCGCCGTCGTCCGCCGCCGGATCGGCAAGGCCGAGGTCGACATAGCGGTCGGGCTTGTCGGTCTTGTCCTCGTCGATGGTCAGCGTCGCCAGCGACGACACCAGCTTGCGCACCGTGTCGAGCCGAGCCGGATAGCCCGAGGCATCGACGAAGCGATCGCCGTCGCGCGTCAGCGTCGTGGTGGTCTTGCCGGCGGTGATGGCCAGGCTTTCGATCGAGGCGGATGTCCTGACGAGGTCGGGCAGCAGCGCCCGGCCACGGTCGGCGACCGCGCTGTCGGCGGCGGTTCCGCCAGCCACCACCACGGCGGCCGCGACGGCGGCGGCGGTGACGACGGCAAGGCCGATGAGCGATTTCGGCGTCATGTTTGCAACTCCTCGCGGGGATCAGGCTTTGCGGACCGGCACCGGCCGCCGGGGCCGGCGCAGGGCGAAGACGAGGGCGATAAGCGCCACCGCCGCCGGCACGACGCCGATGATCAGGATCATGATCCAGTTCTTGAGCCGCGCGACGTCGGCGCGGAGGTTGTACTGCACCTCGCGCAGCTCGGCGCGGGCCGACAGGAGATCGGACTTGAAGGTCTCGATCGCCTTGGCCTGCTCGGTGGAGACCAGTTCGCCCTCCTTGGCCTCGCCGGTGGAGGAAGCGTCCTTCAGCTTCTTCTCGGTGTCGGCGATGCGCTGCGTCAGCTCCTGCTGCTTGGCGAGGAAGCGTTCCTCGGCGGCGCGCTCCAGGGCGTCGATGCGGGTGAACGGCCGCCAGGAGACGGTCCGGCTGCGCAGATCGGCCAGCGCCACGCCGCCGGCCATCTGCTCGACGGCGTTGAGCAGGAAGTCGCCGTTGTTGGCGAAGGCCTGCGCCACCTCGCGGCCGAGCACGTTCTGCTTCTGCAGCCAGTTGCGGTCGGACAGCATGTCGGCGTCGCCGACCAGGATGACGTTGGGCGCCGAGGCGCTTTCCTTGACCGGCGTGCCGTCGGCCGCCGAATCCTTCGGCTTGCCGTCCGGGAAGGCGGTGTGCAGCTTGCCTTCGAGGCGGGCGGCGACCACCGGGCGACCGCCGGCCTTTTCGATCTTGGAGAGAAGGGCGCGCGGGTCGCCGTAGGGATCGGCCGCCTCGCCGGCCGGCAGAAGGCCGGCGTCGGCGGAGGCGTACATCAGCGGCTTCAGCGTCGCGTCCTTGCCGGTGGCGGTGAAGGCGCCGGCGGTGGTCATGACCACGGCGTTGAGCTTGGAGGTGACCGCGTCGCCCCGGTCGAAGCCGTCGTCGTGGATGGCGAACCAGGGATAGTTGGCGACCTCGGCCTGGCGGCCGCCGATGTTGCGGACGGTGCGGATCGCCCAGTCGGGATCGCCGATCGCCTTCTTGGCATCGAAGCCGACGCCCCAGGCATCGAACATCTTCTGGAAGTCGGTGGCGTTGTTCTCGGCCGGCACGCCGGGTTGCGGCCCGGCCTGCGTCTCGGCGAAGGGGTCGGCGAACACCAGCGTGGCGCCGCCCGACAGCACCCACTGGTCGAGCGTGTAGAGGGTGCGGTCGCTGAGCTTCTGCGGCTGCACCACCAGCACGACGCGGGTGTTGTCGGGCAGCTTGTCGATGTCGCCGCCGACCGTCTCGACGCTGTAGGTCTCCTTCAGCATCGCGAGGATCTGGGCCGGCTCCTGGCCGGTCATCGGGTTGCCGGCCATGCCGAGGCCGTCGAGAAGCGCCACCACCGGCTTCTTCGGCTGGCCCAGCTCGGCGACGAGGCGCGTCAGGTCGTATTCCAGGAAGGCCTCGCGGTCGGGCGTGAACACCGGAATGTTGGCCGAGCCGTTGGTCGAGTTGGTGGCGGCGAGACCGAAGTAGATCGGGTCGGAGGTGCCGTCGAGGCTGATGCGGTTGATGCCGAGGCCGACGGCGCGGTCCTCTTCCTCCGAATAGGGCTGCGGGTCGATCACCTCCAGGGTGATCTTGCCGTGCGACAGGCTCTCGTAGGTGTCGAGCATGGCACGGACGCGCGACGCGTAGGCGGACAGCGCCGGCGCCGCCTCGTGCAGGCCGGCGGACATGAACAGGCGCATGTGGATCGGCTCGTCGAGCTTGTCGAGCATCGCCACCGTGCCGTGCGAGAGCGAATAGAGGCCGCCGTCGGTGAGATCGATGCGGCTCGAACGGAACAGCGTCGCCGACAGCGAATTGACGGCGAGGTAGAGGATGACCGCCAGGACGGCGCCGACGGCGACGAGACGGGATTTCGGGATCCGGTTGAACTTCGACATCGCGGAACCTCAGGCGGCTTTCTTGGCGTCGACGACCTGGACGTTGATCCAGAGCGCGAGCACGATGGTCGACACGAAAAGGATGACGGCCGGCGCCTCGAGGACGCCGCGCGTCAGCCGGTCGAAGTTGGTGATGAAGGACAGCGACTGCACCAGGTCGACCACGAAGGCCGGCGCCCAGCCGCGCAGCGCCGCCAGCACCAGGTTGGTGCCGGACATCACCAGCAGGAACGACACGATGGCGGCGAGGATGAAGGCGATCACCTGGTTCTTGGTCATCGCCGAAACGCAGGCGGAAATCGCCAGGAAGGCGCCGGCCATCAGGAAGGAGCCGATGTAGCTCGCCGCGACGATGCCGTTGTCCGGCGAGCCGAGGTAGAGCGTCACCAGCCAGAAGCTCATGGTGAGCACCAGCGCCACCGCCGTGAAGGCCCAGCCGGCCAGGAACTTGCCGATCACCACCTCATGGGCGCGCACCGGCAGCGTCATCAGGAGTTCGATGACGCCGGAGCGGCGCTCGTCGGCCCAGAGTCGCATGCCGATGGCCGGCATCAGGATCAGGAACAGCCAGGGATGCCAGGCGAAGAACGGGCCGAGGTCGGCCTGTCCGCGCTCGAAGAAGCCGCCGGCGAAAAAGGCGAGGCCGGCCGAAAGGGCCAGGAACACCAGGAGAAACACGGCAGCCAGCGGCGTCGCGAAATAGGCGCGGAACTCGCGGCCGAACACCAGCGCGATGGTGCGGAAGGAGGTTTTCATCTCGGATCGTCTCCGGAAGGGAAGCGGCGTCAGGCGGCCTTGCTGCCGGTGATGGAGCGGAACACGGCTTCGAGCGTCGGACGCCGGCCATCGACGGCGGCAGCATCGAGCAGGGCGGACGGGGTCGCGTCGGCCACCACCCTGCCCTCGTCGATGATGACGACGCGGCTGCAGATCGCCTCGACCTCCTCGAGGATATGCGTCGAGATGACGATCGCCTTGCCCGGCGCGATGGCGGAGATCAGCTCGCGCATGTCGTGCTTCTGGTTGGGGTCGAGGCCATCGGTCGGCTCGTCGAGGATCAGCACTTCCGGGTCGTGGATCAGCGCCTGGGCGATGCCGACGCGGCGCTTGAAGCCCTTGGAGAGCGCGTCGATCGGCCGGTTCCACACCGCGGCGAGATTGACCCGCTCCACCATTTCGGCGAGGCGCTCACCGAGCGCGCTATTCGCGAGGCCGCGCATGCGGCCGACGAAGGCGAGGAAGTCGGCCACCGTCATGTCGCCATAGGCCGGCGCGCCCTCGGGAAGATAGCCGAGGCGGCGGCGGGCGGCGATCGGGTCGGCGAACACGTCGTGGCCGGCGATCGAGGCGGTGCCGGCGTCCGGCTCCAGAAAGCCGGTCAGCATCTTCATGGTCGTCGACTTGCCGGCGCCGTTGGGGCCGAGGAAGCCCACGACCTCGCCGCGGCTCACCTCGAGGCTGACGCCGTCGACGGCGCGCAGTCGCGAAAACGTCTTCACCAGGCCGCTGGCCTGAACGAGTTGCATGCCTTTTCCTCCAGCGTTCGAAATCGTCCATCCGGGGTGCGCGTGGCGCCGAACCGATGCCGGCCGCAGCTACCACAGGCGGGCAAGCAGGGATATCGGATTCTTGGCAAAATCGTGTTCAAAAACAGACCTTACCGATTGTTCATCAACAGACCGGCGGCGCATGCGTAGCGCCGCGTAGATGACTGCGTCCGAGGCGGCGCCTGCCCAACAAAACGCCTTGGCCAATCCTTAAGCGATGGTAGACTGACGATCATGCCCAGCTACGCCATCCTGCTCGACCGCCAGCGCCACGTCTTCGACGACCTCAAGGCCGTCATGGCCGCCGCCTCGCCGGAAAAATCCGGCGACCGGCTGGCCGGCATCGCCGCCGACAGCAACGAGCGGCGCGTCGCCGCCCGCTATCTCCTGGCCGACATTCCGCTCAGGACCTTTCTTGAAGAGCCGCTGATCCCCTACGAGGTCGACGAGGTCACCCGGCTGATCCTCGATGGCCACGACGACGCCGCCTTTTCGCCGGTCGCCCACATGACGGTCGGCCAGTTGCGCGACTGGCTGCTCTCCTACGAGTGCACCACCGCCGCGCTTTCGGCGCTCGCTCCCGGCCTGACGCCGGAGATGGTCGCCGCCGTCTCCAAGATCATGCGCAACCACGACCTGATCGTCGCCGCCGCCAAGACCAGCGTCGTCACCGGCTTCCGGACCACCATCGGCCTCAAGGGCCGCCTTTCCAGCCGCCTGCAACCCAACCACCCGACCGACGATCCCGAGGGCGTCGCCGGCTCGACGCTCGACGGCCTCACCTACGGCGTCGGCGACGCGGTGATCGGCATCAATCCGGCCGGCGACAACCTCGACGCCTGCATGCGGCTGATGGAGCTGTTCGACCGGCTACGCCAGCGCTTCGACATTCCCATGCAGTCCTGCGTGCTGACGCATGTGACCACGTCGATCAAGGCGGTGGAGGCCGGCGCGCCGCTCGATCTGGTGTTCCAGTCGATCGCCGGCACCGAGGCCGCCAACCGCGGCTTCGGCGTCGACCTTAAGGTGCTCAGGGAAGGCCGCGAGGCGGCGCTCGGCCTGAGGCGCGGCACGGTCGGCGACAACGTCATGTATCTGGAGACCGGCCAGGGCTCGGCGCTTTCGGCCGACGCCCACCACGGCGTCGACGAGCAGACCATCGAGGCGCGCGCCTATGCCGTCGCCCGCCACCTGAAGCCGCTGATCGTCAACACCGTCGTCGGCTTCATCGGGCCGGAATATCTCTACGACGCCAAGCAGATCATCCGCGCCGGCCTCGAAGATCACTTCTGCGGCAAGCTGATGGGCGTGCCGATGGGCGTCGACGTCTGCTACACCAACCACGCCGAGGCCGACCAGGACGACATGGACAACCTGATGTTCCTGCTCGCCTCGGCCGGCGTCAACTTCCTGATCGCCGTGCCCGGCGCCGACGACGTCATGCTGAACTACCAGTCATTGAGCTACCACGACATCGTCAGCCTCCGGCATTCCTTCGGCCGGCCGCCGGCGCCGGAGTTCGAGGCCTGGCTCCACCGCATGGACCTCATCGACGGCGACGGGCGGCTGGCGCCGCAGGCCAGCTCCGTCGCGCGGCGCCTCATCGACTACAGGGCGTCGGCATGAGCAATCCGATCGACCTCGACCCGTTCGCCCGCTTCCGCGCCGTCACCCGCGCCCGCATCGGTCTGGGGCGGGCCGGCGACTCGCTGCCGATCCGCGCCGTGCTCGACTTCCAGCTCGCCCATGCCCGCGCCCGCGACGCCGTGCACGGCCACGTCGACTTCGCCGCCATGGCCGCCCGGATCGGCGGACAGCGGCCGGTAATCCACCTGAAATCGCGCGCCGCCGACCGCTCGACCTACCTCGCCCGTCCCGATCTCGGCCGTCGCGTCGATCCGGCGGCGCTCGCCGGCGTCGAAAAGGGCGATTGGGACGTCGCCTTCGTCGTCGCCGACGGCCTGTCGGCCGCCGCCGTCGAGGCGCATGCCGAGATTGTGCTCACCGCCTGCCTGCGCCGGCTCGGCGACCTCAAGGTCGCGCCCATCGTGCTCGGCGAACAGGCGCGCGTCGCCTTCGGCGACGAGGCCGGCGAGGCGCTGGGCGCCCGCATGGTGGTGGTGCTGATCGGCGAGCGGCCGGGCCTGTCGGTTCCCGACAGCCTCGGCGCCTACCTGACCTTCGGTCCCGAGGTCGGCCGGCGCGACAGCGAGCGCAATTGCATCTCCAACATCCACGCCGACGGGCTGCCGCACGAGACGGCGGCCGACAAGATCGCCTGGCTGATCCGCGAGGCGCTGCGGCTCGGCCTCACCGGCGTCGACCTCAAGGAGGACATGGGCGCGGCCGCCCTTCCTGCCCCCTGAACGGCAATTTTTTGAACAATCCCTCGCTTGCGCGACCCTTCGCTAATACCTTCGGATCCGTTGCCGCACTAACATCCCCGATCGCGGAGGAGCGGATTCGAATTGGTGGAGGAGACGACGATGCGCTTCAGCGCCTTTCTGGCGGCGGCGACGCTGATCGGCGCGACCGGCGCCGCGGCAGCCGCCGACATGCTGACGATCGCCGCCGCCGACAACGCCGACATGGTCCGGATGCAGGAGCTCACCGACGACTTCGTGGCGAACAATCCGGGCATCCATCTCAACTGGGTGATTCTGGAAGAAAGCGTCCTGCGCCAGAAGATCGCCACCGACATCGAGACGCACGGCGGCCAGTTCGACGTCATCACCATCGGCAACTACGAAGTGCCGATCTGGGCGCGGCGGGGCTGGCTCAGGCCGCTCGACGCGCTCGGCGACAGATACGACGCGAACGATCTTCTGCCGGCCATCCGGAAGGCCATCTCCTACGACGGCAAGCTCTACGCCTCGCCCTTCTACGGCGAAAGCGCCATGCTGATGTACCGCACCGACCTGTTGCGCGCCGCCGGACTGGAGATGCCGCCCTCGCCGACCTGGACCTTCGTGCGCGAAGCGGCGCTGAAACTCACCGACAAGGCCGCCGGACGCTATGGCATGTGCCTGCGCGGCAAGGCCGGCTGGGGCGAAAACATGGCGCTCATCACCGCCGCCGCCAACTCGTTCGGCGCCCGCTGGTTCGACTTCGACTGGCGTCCGGAGTTCGAGACGCCGGAGTGGCGGCGGACGCTCGACTTCTACGTCGACCTGCTGCAGACGGCGGGGCCGCCGGGCGCCGCCTTCTACGGCTATGCCGAGAACCTCGACCTGTTCCGCACCGGCAAGTGCGCCATGTGGATCGACTCCACCGTCGCCGCCTCGACGCTGAACAACCCCAGGACGTCGGATGTGGTCGGCCGGGTCGGCTACGCGCCGTTTCCGAGCTACGGCAGCCTCGGCAACCACGGCAACTGGCTGTGGACCTGGAATCTCGCCGTTCCCGCCGGCACGACCAAGGCCGGGCCGGCGCAGCGCTTCATCGCCTGGGCGACCGACCGGGCCTATGCCGAGCTGGTCGCCGCCCACGAGGGCTGGGCCTACGCGCCGCCGGGCACGCGCGCCTCGCTCTACAGCAATCCGTCCTACCGCTCGGCGGCGCCGTTTTCCGGCTACACGCTGACCGCCATCCATACCGCCAATCCCGACCAGCCGACCGTCAAGCCGGCGCCCTACACGGGCAGCCAGTTCGTGGCGATCCCGGAATTTCCGCGCATCGGCAACGCCGTCGGCCAGATCTTCGCCGCCGCCGTCGTCGGCCAGATGAGCGTCGGGCAGGCGCTCGCCTCGGCGAACGACCTGACGCTCAGGGAGATGACGCGGGCGGGATACGTGAAGTCGCCGTGAAATCGCCGGTCAATTTGTCGCCGCGCAACGTCGCCGGCGCCCGTCCCGCCTAGGGTTCCCTCCATTCCGCCGGCTTGCCGGCAAGAAGGGCTAGAAGCCCCCGAGGATGGAGACGGACAATGTTTTGCTATCAATGTGAACAGACCGCCCGCGGAACCGGCTGCGTGACGCGCGGCGTCTGCGGCAAGTCGCCGGAGGCTTCCGACCTGCAGGACGTGCTCGTCCACGCGGCCAAGCGCCTGGCAACGCGTTACGCCGGCGTAGCGGCCGCCGAGCGGCCGGCGAGCCTCGCGCCGATGCTGGAGGACGCGCTGTTCGTCACCGTCACCAACGTCAACTTCGACACCGCCTCCATCCTCGAAAAGATCCGCGACGTGGTCGCCGCGGCCGGCGCCACCGCCGCCGGCGTGGCGGTCGAAGCGCCGGAGGACACCCTGCTGGCCTGGTCGCGCGATTCGATGATCGCCTCCCGCAAGGCGAGCCTCGGCGACGACATCACCGGGTTGCAGGAACTGTTGCTCTACGGCCTCAAGGGCATGGCCGCCTACGCCCATCACGCCCGCCAGATGAACCGCGCCGACCCGGTGGTCGACGCCTTCATGGTCGAGGCGCTGGCCAAGCTCGACGCCGGCGTCGCCACCGTCGACGAACTGCTCGCCCTCAACCTCAAGTGCGGCGAGGTCACCGTCAACGTGCTGGCGCTGCTCGACGCCGCCCATGGCGACACCTTCGGCAAGCCGACGCCGACGCCGGTGCTGATGGGCCACGTGCCCGGCAAGGCGATCCTGGTCTCCGGCCACGACATGGTCGACCTCAAGGCGCTGCTCGAACAGACCGAGGGCAAGGGCATCAATATCTATACCCACGGCGAGATGCTGCCGGCCCACGGCTATCCCGAGCTCAAGAAGTTCAAGCACCTGGCCGGCCACTTCGGCGGCGCCTGGATGCTGCAGCAGCGGGAATTCCCGAAATTCCCCGGCGCCATCCTGATGACCACCAACTGCCTGATGCAGCCGTTCGAGGAGTATGAGGGCCGTCTGTTCACCCGCAACCTCGTCGCCTGGCCGGGCATCGCCCACATCGACGGCCGCGACTTCACGCCGGTCATCGAGGCGGCGCTGGCCGCTCCCGGCTTCACCGACAGCGTCAAGACCGGCGAGCATCTGGTCGGCTTCGGCCATGACGCCGTGCTGGGCGCCGCCGACAAGATCATCGGCGCCGTCAAGGCGGGCGAGATCAAGCACTTCGCCGTCATCGGCGGCTGCGACGGCACCGAGGGCGAGCGTTCCTACTACACCGACCTCGGCACGACCATTCCGAACGACTGGGTGATCCTGACGCTCGGCTGCGGCAAGTACCGCCTGCTCGGCCACGACTACGGCACGGTCGCCGGTCTGCCGCGCCTGCTGGACATGGGCCAGTGCAACGACAGCTTCTCGGCCGTCAAGGTGGCGCTGGCGCTGGCCGATGCCTTCGGCTGCACGGTCAACGACCTGCCGCTGTCCATCGTGCTGTCGTGGTTCGAGCAGAAGGCGGTCTGCGTGCTGCTCGCCCTCCTGCACCTCAACGTCAAGAACATCCGCATCGGGCCGCGCCTGCCCGCCTTCCTGACGCCGGCCGTCCTGAAGGTGCTGGTCGACACCTTCGGCCTGAAGCCGGTCGGCGAGGTGGATACCGACCTCAAGGCGATGGCCAACGCCGCCTGACGGGCGCGTCGCGAGGAGGGAAAAACGGACCGGCCGGGCATCGCTGCCCGGCCGGCGGTTTCCATGAAGGGCCGTTGCGCGGATCAGACGCCGACGGCGATGGCCTGAAGGCCGAACAACACCGTCAGAAATGCCGCGGCAACAGCGATCCGCAGGCAGAAACCAGCGGACGGACACACAAGCGTCCGCCCCACTTCCTTGACCATGGTGACAATCACGGCCGCCTCCCTGTTGCGTTCGCAGGTCACCGATGAACCATGAGGCCCGGCAAGTTCCTCCCGCGCCGGACCGCACGTCGCAAGAAGCTAGAATCGAATCCGGCCGAGAGCCACTCAAAACGTTTCGCCTACGTATTCGGAGGGATGACCGCCGCCTGTCGCCGAGACGTCATTCAGGCTATATCTTACTCAATAAATATAAGTTTTCGGACAGCCGATGAGCAGAGCCGCAGCCCTTCTGGAACAAGTCCCGACCGGAGACGTTTTCGACCGCGCCGCCGTCAGGGCGTTGTTCGACCTGCCGCGCGAGACGCTGTTCGCCCGCGCCGACGCGGTGCGCAAGGACAACATGGGCGACGACGTGTTCCTGCGCGGCATCGTCGAGTTCTCCAACATCTGCGCCAACGACTGCCTCTATTGCGGCATCCGCAAATCCAACCACGACGTGCGCCGCTACCGCATCGACGAGGAGGAAATCCTCGAGGTGGCCCGCCGCATGGAGGGCTGGCAGCAGACCACCATCGTGCTGCAATCGGGCGAGGTGGCGGCCGACAAGGAAGACGAGCGCATCGAGCGCATCATCCGGCGGATCAAGACGGAGACGCGGCTGGCGGTGACGATGAGCGCCGGCAACCGGCCGCGCGACACCTACGCCCGCTGGCGGGCGGCCGGCATGGACCGCTATCTCCTGCGCTTCGAGACGTCGGATCCCGAGCTCTTCGCCTTCCTGCATCCGGACTGCGACCTTGAAGAACGCATCCGCTGCCTCCAGGACCTGCGCAGCCTCGGCGTGCAGGTGGGCTCCGGCTTCATGATCGGCGTGCCGGGCGAGACGCTGGACATTCTCGCCGACAACATCCTGCTCTGCCGCGATCTCGACTTGGACATGATCGGCATCGGGCCGTTCATCGCCCATCCCGATACGCCGCTCGTCGGCCAGCCGAACGCCTACGCCGGCGACAGCGACATGTTCTTCGCCGCCGTGTCGGCGCTGCGCATCGTCAATCCGAGAGCGCACATTCCGGCGACGACGGCCTTCGACGCCATCTTCCCGCATGCCGGCCGCGACCTCGTGCTGCAGCGCGGCGCCAACGTGTTCATGCCCAACGCCACGCCCGGCCGCTTCCGCAAGAACTACATGCTCTATCCGGACAAGCCCTGCGTCGACGAGGACGACCACCAGTGCTCGGGCTGCGCCGCCGCCCGCATCTGGTCGATCGGCCGGGTGATCGGCCAGGGACCGGGGCATTCGATCAAGGTGAGGTGATCGTCGCTTCCGTTGAAAAATGGCATATGCCCGGTTATATTTCCGGCTAGATACCGCCGGGATGCCTCCATGACCAGTTCCGCCCAGAGCCGAGCCATCAAGACCTATCGCAGCCGCCTTGCCGACAAGGGGCTGGTGCGCTTCGAGATCGTGGCGCGCGAGGACGACCGCGACCTCATCCGCCGGCTGGCCCGCACGCTGGCCGAGGAGACCTCCGAGGCGAGGACCTTGCGCGACAGCGTCGCCCAGGCGCTCGGCGGCGGCGACGGACCGACCGGCGGCATCCTCGCCGCGCTCAGGCGGTCGCCACTCGTCTCGGCCGATATCGACCTCGCCCGACCGCGTCTTGCCGGGCGCGAGGTCGAGCTGTGAGCCGCTACCTGCTCGACACCAACGTCATCAGCAATCTCGTCCGGCCGGTGCCGTCCCCGTCGCTGGTAGACTGGATGGCCGGGCGCGCCGACGGCGAATTGTTCATCTCGGCCCTAACGCTGGCCGAGATCGAACGCGGCATCCGCCAACTGCCGGACGGCCGCAAGAAGATTAAGCTCGAAGCCTGGTTTGCCGGGCCGGAAGGCCCCGCGGCGCTGTTCGCCGGCCGGGTCGTCGCCTTCGACGCGGCCGCCGCCGCGATCTGGGCGCGGCTGATGGCCGACGGCAAGCGTGCCGGCCGGCCGCGCAGCGCGCTCGACATGATCGTCGCCGCCTGCGCCGAAGCGATGGACGCCGTGATCGTCACCGATAATGCGCGAGATTTCGAGGGACTCGATATCCTGAATCCTATCCGCCCGGCTTGAGCCAGCGCCATGCGTGTCCATGGCGGCAATATACGGCTGTAAATCCATTCGCGGCGACGCATGGCTTTCCCCTTCCCTCGCCTACGCCGAAAGCCGTTCATTCCCCTGCAAAAACAGTCGCAAGAAGACAAAGCGCCCTGCCAGCGGGCGACTGTCAATCTTTTGCAGTTGGAACTTTTACCGTCGGTCGGCCGTTGTCGGGGGCATCAACAGACAGGAGTCCGAGATGAAAAAGATCCTCGCAGCTTCGCTTCTCCTCGGCGGTCTCGCCATCACGCCGGCCGCCTTTGCCCAGGAAGGCACTCTCTCCGGCGCGGCCGGCGGCGCCGCCACCGGCGCTGTCGTGGGTGGCCCGGTCGGTGCCGTGGTGGGGGGCGTAGCGGGCGCAGCCGTCGGCACCATCCTCGATCCGCCGCCGCCGGAGGTTCGCACCGTCGTCATCCAGCAGACGACGCCGTCGGTGGTCTATCAGCAGCCGGTCGTCGTCGGACAGGCGCTGCCGCCCACGGTGGTGCTCTATCCGGTGCCCGGCTACGACAATTACTACTACACCGTCGTCAACAACGAGCGCGTCATCGTCGACCCGCAGAACCGCACGGTGCTGCAGGTCGTCAACTGACGACAGACGAACGGTTGAAAGGCGGGGCTTCGGCCCCGCTTTTCATTGGGCGGCGTTGGCGCGCTCGAAAGCGATGCGCGCCGAGGGGAACGGGCCGAGCGAGCGGTGCAGGACGCCCTGCACGCGGCTGATGGCAACGCCGTAGTTGGTGATCGGTACGCCCTGCCGCTCCGCCTGGCGGATGCGAAGCAACGCCTGCTTGCGATTGACGGTACAGGCGCCGCACTGGACCACGAGGGCGTAAGGGCTGAGGTCCTCGGGAAAGGCCCGGCCGGCCATGGTCTCGAATTCGATGTCGCCGCCGGCATACTGGCGGAACCAGCGGGGGATCTTCACCCGGCCGATGTCGTCGGCCATCGAATGATGGGTGCAGGCCTCGGCGATCAGCACCTTGTCGCCGGGCTTCAGCCGGTCGATCCGCGCCGCGCCCTCGGCGAGGCGGATGAGATCGCCCTTGAAGCGGGCCATCAGGATCGAGAAGGTGGTGAGCGGCACGTCGTCCGGCGTGTCGGCCGCCGCCTTCAGCACGATCTGGCTGTCGCAGACCACCAGGTCGGGTTTCCTCTGGAACGACTTCAGCGTCGCCGCCAGCTCGCGCTCCTTGACCACCGTGCAGCTCGCATCGGCGTCGAGGATGTCGCGGATGGCCATCACCTGCGGCAGGATCAGCCGGCCCTTGGGCGCCGAGAGGTCGATCGGAACGACGAGCACCACGTGGCCGCCGGCCGGCACCAGGTCGGCGAGGAGGTGCGGCACCTCGAAGGAGCTTTCCGGCGCCGCCTCCAGGATCACCTCGCGCACGCAGGCGGCGTCGGCCTTCAGCGTTGTGGAGATCGAGGCGAAGGGCACATCGCGCGCCTTGACCAGCGCCAGCGCCTCGGCCGGCGGAGCGCCGAGGTCGGCCTTGGTGAAGACGACGCAATAGGGCGTCTCGCGGTCGGCGAGCGCGTCCATCAGCCTGACCTCGTCGTCGCCGATCGGCCCGTCGGTGACGATGATGCCGAGGTCGGTGTGGTCGAGCGCCTTGAGAGTCTTGTCGACGCGCATGCCGCCGAGATCGCCGACGTCGTCGATGCCGGCGGTGTCGACGAACAGCACCGGGCCGATCGGCAGCAGCTCCATCGCCTTCTCGACCGGGTCGGTGGTGGTGCCGGCGACGTCGGAGACGATCGACACCTCCTGACCGATGAGGAGGTTGACCAGCGACGACTTGCCGACGTTGCGCCGGCCGTAGACGCCGATGTGCAGGCGAAGACCCTTGGGCGTGGCAAGCATGATGTTTTCTCCAATGGCATCGGCCTGTCCGAAAACCGGTTCCCACTTTTCGGGCCGATGCTTTGTCTATTTCGTGCCCAGCGCCGTCATGGCGTTGGCGGAGAGCAGGCGTTCGAGGTCGGCCGGTTCGATCAGCTTGCGCTCGAGGACGATCTCGATCACCGATCGGCCGCCGCCCTGCGCCGCCAGCGCCACCTCGGTGGCCGTCTCGTAGCCGAGGCGCGGCAGCAGCGCCGTAACGACGGCGCGGCTTTCGCCTACCTGCCGGCGGCAGGCCGCCTCGTCGACCGAAAGACCCTCGACGCAGCGGCTGCGGAAGATGGTCGAAGCGGCTTCCAGCAGGCCGAGGCTGTCGAGCAGGGCGTCGGCGAGAAGCGGCAGGAAGGCGTTGAGCTCCAACTGGCCGTTCTGGGCGGCCAGCGTCACCACCTGGTCGTTGCCCATCACCCGCATCGCCGCCTGGCCGACCGCCTCGGGGATCACCGGGTTGACCTTGCCGGGCATGATCGACGAGCCCGCCTGGACGGCCGGCAGCAGGATTTCGCCGAGGCCGGCCTGCGGCCCGGACGACAACAGGCGGAGGTCGGAGGAAATCTTGAACAAGTTGACGGCGTTGGCCTTCAGGATGCCCGACACCTCGACGAAGGCGTCGGCGTTCTGGGTGGCGTCGACCAGGTTTTCCGCCCGGGCGAGGCCGAGGCCGGTCACCTCACGCAGCACCTCGGTGACCATGAACACATAGTCGCGCGGCGCGGCGATGGCGGTGCCGACGGCGGTGCCGCCGAGGTTGACGACGCGTAGCCGTTCCTCGCACTTGAAGATGCGCCAGCGATCGCGCGACAGCGCCTCGGCCCAGGCCGAGAACACGGCGCCATAGGCGATCGGACAGGCGTCCTGCAGCTCGGTGCGGGCGATCTTGACCACCCCCGACCAGGTCCGCTCCTTGTCCTGGAAGGCGACCTGCAAGTCGGCGATGGCCTTCTCGAGGCGGTGCAGCAGGCGGATGGCGGCGATCTTCAGCGCCGTCGGGAAGGTGTCGTTGGTCGACTGGTTGAGGTTGACGTGGTCGTTGGGATGGACGCGGGCGTGCCGACCGCGCCGGCCGCCGAGCAGCTCCTCGGCGCGGTTGGCGATCACCTCGTTGACGTTCATGTTGAGCGAGGTGCCGGCGCCGCCCTGCAAGGCGTCGACGACGATCTCGGAGACGAGCGTGCCGTCCTCGATGTCGCGGGCGGCGCGGATGATCGCCTCCGCCACGTCGTCGGCGATGAGGCCGAGGCGATGGTTGGTCTTCGCCGCCGCGATCTTCACCGCCGCGTAGGCCTTGACCAGCTCGGGATGGGCCGGCCGGCCGCTGAGCGGGAAGTTGTCGCGGGCGCGCGCCGTGTGGATGCCCCAGAGGACATCCTCGGGAACCTCACGCTCGCCGATGAGATCGGCCTCGCGCCGCGCCGCCATCATTCGCCTCCGGGCAACGTCCGCCTCAGCGGTAGACGTCGCGCTTGCCCTCGCGCACCTTGCGCATCATCGTCTGGGAATAGCGGGCGATCTTCGGTTCCATGGTGGCGACCTCGGCGGCCACCGCCTGTTCGCCGGCGGCGCAGGTTTCCTCGGAGCCGTAGTCGAGCATGTATTCCATGAAGGACGACAGGGCGTTCGGTCCGCACATTTCGCGGATCAGGCCGGGCTTGGCAAGGTCCATGAAGTCGGCGCCGGTGCGGCCCATGCGGTAGCAGGCGGTACAGAAGGACGGCACGCAGCCGCTGGCGGCGATGTCGCGCACCACTTCGTCGAGCGGCCGGTGATCGCCGCGGGTGAACTGGGCCGCCTGCTCCTCGACCGGCGTCGCATAGCCGCCGGGGTTGGTGCGGCTGCCGCCGGAGATCTGCGACACGCCGAGCCGGAAGGCCTCGCGGCGCATCTCCGGGTTCTCGCGCGTCGACAGGATGATGCCGGTGTAGGGCACGGCGATACGCAGGATGGCGATGATCTTCCGGAAGTCGAAGTCGGAGACGGCGTAGGGCGGCGCCATCGACACGTCGGAGCCGAACGCCGGCTCCATGCGCGGCACCGAGATGGTGTGCGGGCCGACGCCGAAGGCATCCTCCAGATGGGCGATGTGCTGCATGGTGGCCAGCACCTCGAAACGCCAGTCGTGCAGGCCGAACAGCGGTCCGATGCCGACGTCGTCGATGCCGGCCGCCATGGCCCGGTCCATCACCGACACGCGCCAGTCGAAGTCGGCCTTGGCGCCCGACGGATGCATCTGTTCGTAGACCTTGCGGTTATAGGTCTCCTGGAACAGCTGGTAGGTGCCGATGCCGGTGGCCTTCAGGCGGCGGAACTCGTCGGTCTCCAGTGGCGCGACGTTGACGTTGATGCGGCGGATCTCGCCGCGGCCGCGCTTCACCGAATAAATGTGCTCGATGGCGTCGATCAGATACTGGAAGCCGGTCTTCGGGAAGGCCTCGCCGCCGATCAGCAACAGGCGCTTGTGGCCCTGGTCGATCAGCGCCGCCGTCTCCGCCTCGATCTCCTCCATGGTCAGGATCTTGCGGTCGAGTTCCTTGTTGGACCGGCGGAAGGCGCAGTAAACGCACTCGTTGAGACAGATGTTGGAGAAGTAGAGCGGCGCGAACAGCACGATGCGCGGGCCATAGATCTCCGTCTTCACCGTCTCGGCGGTGTGGAACAGCTCGGCCGCGAGATCGGGATCGGTGACGGCGCAGAGAACGGCGACGTCGTCCTCCGACAGGCCGCCCAGCGTCGCCGCCTTGTCGAGGATCTCGCGCACACGCAGCTTGTCGGCGCCGGCGGCAGTGGCGGCGATCTCCGTCTCGATGCGGGTTTCGTCGAGCCAGGTGATCCGTTCAGTCTTCGTCATGGTTGCAGCCTTTCACCGGCCCGTCCGCCGGAGCTTTTCTGCAAGCGACACTGCCCGATCTCGGCCAAAGACGATTTGCGCAAGATCAATCCTAACTCGGTTAAACTGGAATAGTGAGGTAATAAAAGCGAGAACAGTCCCGTTTGCACGGTATTCACCTTCGCCATGAACGCTGTTTGCGGGCCGGCGTTTCCTGTGAAAGCAAAAGCGGGTAGGCTCGCAGCGAGTCAGCGAGGATTTTCATATGAGCGACAGGGACCACGAAGCCTTGTCCGGCGGCTTGGCCGGGCGGCAAGGCGGCGCCCGCCATCGGGGCCGCCTCAGGGATATTTCCCGGTCGCTGCCGATCGCCCTTCTGAGGACTCGGGAAGCGGTGATGCGGCAGTTCCGGCCGGCGCTGAGGTCCGTCGATCTCACCGAGCAGCAGTGGCGCGTGCTGCGGGCGCTCGATTCGGTGCCCGAGATCGACGCCACCGGCCTTGCCATGGCGACCTTCCTGCTGCCGCCGTCGCTGTCGCGCATCCTGCGCGACCTCGAGGGGCGGCGGCTGATCAGCCGGCGTCCCGACCCCGCCGACCTCAGGGCCTGGCTGATCTCGCTGACGCCGGAAGGACGCAAGACCATCGACGCCGCCGGCGTCTGGGTCGAGACGATCTACGCCGCCATGACCGACCGGATCGGGCAGGAGCGCCTCGGCGTGCTGATGCAGCTCCTCAGGGACATCGAGCAGGATCTCGATGCGCCGCTTGCCGACCACGGCGGCGGGACGCCCGACTTGCGCGGCGAATGAGCGGGGAAGACATGCCAAGAACGGGATTTGACGGCGGCGCCTGGCTGAACGAGCCGTCCCGCTGGAGCATCGACGGCGACCGGCTGACGGTGACCACCGAACTCGAGACCGATTTCTGGCGCGAGACCTACTACGGTTTCGTTCACGACAACGGCCACGCCTATCTGCTGCCGGTCGACGACGGCTTCACCATCCTGCTGCGCGTCCGCGCCGACTACACGGCCAACTTCGATCAGGCCGGCCTCATGCTGTATCTCGACGACCGGCATTGGCTGAAATGCGGCGTCGAGCTGACGGACGGCGACCGCTTCCTCTCCGTGGTGGCGACCAACGGCCGCTCCGACTGGTCGGTCTGCCAGCCGTTCCGCCAACTCGACGATTTCCGCCTGCGCATGACGGTGAAGGACGGCTCGGTGCTGGTTCACGCTTCCCGCGACGGCGCGGTCTGGTCGATGCTGCGGGTTGCCGCCTTCGCGCCGGCGCCACGCTACCGCGTCGGGCCGATGACCTGCTCGCCGTCGCGGGCCGGCCTCGAGGTGACGTTCTCCGACCTGTCGATCGGCCCGGCCTCCACCGAACCGCTGCACGCCGAGGCCTGAGACAATCGAGGTATTGCCATGACCGCTGCCCCCGCCATTCGGCTTGCCGGCGTCGGCAAGCTGTTCGCCGCCGAATCCGGCGGCACGGTGACGGCGCTCGCCGATGTCGGCTTCGACGTAGCGGCCGGCGAATTCGTGGCGTTGATCGGCCCGTCGGGCTGCGGCAAGAGCACCATCCTGCGGCTGGTCGCCGGGCTTGACCAGCCGAGCGACGGCTCGGTCACCGTGCACGGCGGCGATCCGGAGGCGCTCAGCCGCGCCCACAAGCTGGGCTTTGCCTTCCAGGATGCCGCGCTGCTGCCCTGGCTCGATGTGCGCGACAACATCGCCATGCCCTTCCGCCTGGCCGGCGTTCCGAAGGACATGGACCGGGTGGCGAAGCTCATCGACCTCGTCGGCCTTGCCGGCTTCGAGCGGGCGCGGCCGGACGAGCTGTCCGGCGGCATGCGCCAGCGCGTCGCCATCGCCCGGGCGCTGGTGCTCGAGCCGGAGGTGCTGCTGCTCGACGAGCCGTTCGGCGCGCTCGACGCCGTGACGCGGCGGCAGATGAATCTCGAACTGCAACGCATCTGGAGCGCCACCAGGACGACCACGCTCATGGTCACCCACGCCGTCGACGAGGCGCTGTTCCTCGCCGACCGCGTGCTGATCATGAGCCCGCGGCCCGGCCGCGTCGTCGAAGCGGTGACGGTGCCGTTCGGCCGGCCGCGCGCGCCGGCCCTCCTGCGCGAACCCGCCTTCCATGCGCTGGAGGACAGACTGACGGAGGCGCTCATTCCGGAGGCGCCCGGCGACAGCGGCCCTATCCAGCCTATTGCGTAGCCGCGCCCGAAACGCTAGGTAACTTTCACGTTTTGGTCGCGGGGCATAGCGCAGTCTGGTAGCGCACCTGCTTTGGGAGCAGGGGGTCGCAAGTTCGAATCTTGCTGCCCCGACCAAACGGCGGCCCTCGATCGCGGACCCGCGGGCGCGGGCCGGGACGGCGACAGAGGAGAAGGGCCACCATGACGGCGCGAATCTACAAGCCTGCCAAGACCGCCATGCAGTCGGGACGCGGCCGCACGGACCGCTGGCTGTTGGAATTCGAGCCGGAAAAGCCCAAGAGCATCGAGCCGCTGATGGGCTACACCTCGTCCGGCGACATGCGGCAGCAGGTGCGCCTTTCCTTCGACACGCGCGAGGAGGCGATCGCCTATGCCATGCGCGAGGGCCTCGCCTACCAGGTGATGGAGCCCAAGGAACGGACGCCCAAGAAGCTTTCCTATTCCGATAATTTCAAGTTCGGCAGGGCCGAAACCTGGACGCACTGACGTCCGTTCCGGCCGTTTCCAAGGCTCCATAGCTCAGCTGGATAGAGCAGCCGCCTTCTAAGCGGCAGGTCGCAGGTTCGAGCCCTGCTGGAGTCGCCACCATTCAAAAAGTCCCTTATATTTCATCTTCTTAGCCTCCGAAATTCCCAACCCGCGAACAGGGTTGGGATTATCTGTCCTTGGAATGTTCTTCGAGGCGGACAATCGCAGCCTTGGAAAGGGCCTTCTGGCCAGCCTCTTTCGTGTAGCGTTCGACCTCCGACAGCGTCTTATGGCCGGTGATCGACATGATCTCATTGGCGCTGCAACCGGCCTCAGCAAGACGGCGCGCCGCGGCCTTGCGAACACCGTGCAGGACGCAACGGTCCGGCAGCTTAGCCGCACCGATCGCATCTGCCAGCCAATTGCCATAGCCGGCGACAGAGCGAGCTTTGCCGCTCATCGTCGGCAACATCACCATATGCCGACGTGGCGTGACATCTAGAACCGCTCTCAGATCCTTGTGAACGGAAATGGTCAGCTTCGCTTCTGTCTTATCTTGCGCCACGTCGATGGTGTTGCGCGCCGCGTCATAGGCCGCCCATGTCATCTTGCAGACGTCGGAACGGCGCTGCCCGGTGTACAGGTGCAAAGCGAAGGCAAAACGCTCAGGCGTGCCGATCGGCCATTTGGCTTCGAATTGCTCAATCTCGTCTTCGGTCCACGTGTGATAGGTGCCCTGCTTAAACTTCTTGACGCCGGCCGCTGGATTGTCGGTCCGATAGCCATTGGCGATGCCGAAGCGAAGCAGCATGTTCAGGATCTTGAGGAGGTTGTTCGCGCCGGCCGGCGTGCTCGCCTTCTTCCCGATGATGGTCGAGACGTTCTGGCGTGTCATCTGGCGAACAAGTCGCTTGCCGTGCTCTTCGCAGAAGCGATCGATCAGCCCGCGGTTCTTTGCTTGGGTCGATGGTTTCAGGCCAAGGAAGTCGGTGGAGCGATAATAGTCATAGGCTAGGCGATCGAATGTGCCTTCAGCACCGCGCACCTTAGCCTTCTTCTCCACCGGCGCAGTTGATGCCTGTGCTGCCTCATAAGCTGCAAGGAAGCCAGGATCGCTCTCATCTGGCAGAGGAATGCGCTTACCGCCGGGCGGGCGGAAGTAGAAGCGCGTGATTCCATGCCGATCTTTGAAGCGGTCGATGTGCTTCAGCTTGAGCGTCATCCCACGTCGCCCCATGTGTCGACCTCATCTGCCTCGGTGTCGTGAGGCAGATTCTTGAATGCATCCCGCAGTTCGTCAACGTCGTACAGTTTGCGGCCATCCAGGCGCCGGGGCGACGGCATGCGGCCCGATATGACGAGTTGGCGAAATTTTGATGGACTGATTCCGATGCACGCTGCCGCCTCATCCTCGGAAAGGCCGAAGACAACTGGCAGGGTCGGAGTGATCAGAGAGCGTGCCCGCGACATGACAAGCCTTTCAGAAAGGCCCGGCGCGCTGCCGAATGTTGCGATATTCGACAGCGCGCCGGGTACGGTGAAGGCCTCCAAAAGCGCCCATAGCGGGCAGTCTCGTCCCGTTGAGATCAGGACGAAGTCAGAGAAGACGAAATCTTGTCCGCCAGAATTTCAAGGTCCAGAAGGTGCATAGAACAAGCAATGAAGTCGCCATCATGCTGTTGGTCTTCGGCGAACTTCTCGAAGGCAAGGCGAGCGAGAGCTAAGCCGCGCTGTAGACGCGCAACCTCATCAATTGCAAAGAACGTATCTTTCTCTGATGCGGTATCAATAGAAATCGTACCAACTACCTTGGGCATTGGAGGGTCTCCTCAATCTGTATGAGATTTGGCGGATTCATCGGCCGGATATAGCCGCTCAAGCTGCATGATGAGCTCGGCATTCATGCTGCGGTGGTTCGTAGCTGCCGCGATCTTGATCCGATCACGCAGGCCGTCAGGCAGGCGGAGAGCAAGTTGTTCGGTGTTTCTGAGTTGTTGCGTCATCTGGGAAGGCCCATCACCGTGATGTTATGTGCTATGTATCACGGTGCTTCATTGCACGCAATAGCATCGTGCTATATATCGAGCACATGGCACGCGATGACCTCCAAGTGAACGTTCGAATTCCCGCCGACCTCAAAGCCGCGCTCGAGGCCAAGGCGAATTCAAACTATCGGTCGCTGACAGGCGAAATCGTCGCCCGCCTGTGGCGTACTCTAGAAGAAGACGATTTGCTCAATGCCGTGGCCGGCGACGTGGAAGACCTCAAGGAACGGGTGAAAAACCTCGAGGACGAGCGCCGGATTGCGTACGATGGCGACTAATCCGCCGGCAATCTCGGATGACACGCCTTTGAGGCTTGCGGATGCCGTCGAGATCGCATTCCCTATGGGCGGCATGACGGTTTCAGGTCTCCGGAGCGAACGCGACGCCGGCCGGCTTGTCGTGCGCAGGATCGCCGGCAAGGATTTTACCACGCTGGCGGATATCCGGAGCATGATGGATAAATGCCGCGTCCAGCCGAAGGCCCCCGGCTCTACCTCCGAGCAAGGGAAGGCGCTACCTCGGTCTGGTACGTCCAAGACGGGAAAGAACTCACCAGCACTGGCTGCGTTGCTCACGACCATCCAGGAGCAGAAAGAGAGCTTGCGCGCCACTTCGGCGAAAAAAACACGCTAGCAAGGGCAGAAACAATAAAAGCCGCCCCCGTGAGGGGGCGGCGGACGGCGCGGACGGCGCGTGAGAAAGAACTATTTCGCAGGGCTAGCCGGCACGTTGCCGAGGCACTGATACTTGATCGTGGCGAGCCACTGATTGCAACCGTAGTTGGTTGAGACCTGACACATTCGAGACTCGCCACCGAATGGGGCGGCATCCTTGTAGCCCCAAGCCTGACAGCGCTCGCGAGCCGTAGCGACACCCTTAACCGGGTCGATCTTGACGTTCTCGATGCTGGCTTGCTCGTAGCTCAGGTCAACCGTTCCATCTGCCCGGCTGCCGCCGGTTGCCACGAGTTCCTTGTTCACGTTCACGCATCCGGCGAGTGCGAGGCACAGCGCCGCAATAGTCAGCTTTTTCATGATTTCCCCCGTTGCCACGTGGGGAACTCAAGCAAATCGCGGAATGGTTGTCGAGTCAGCGTTTTGGCGACAACCAACGCCCTTCGTGCGGACTCACCACCTCGGCAACGGAACAATCCAGTCCTTTATGTCGAAGTCGGGATCGTCGAGGATGCTGCCTCCGCCCTGCCCGGCTGCGCACCGCGCAACGGCCATTGCCGAAGCAACGGCGCCGTCGATGGAGAGCCAGCGCCGGGGCTTGGTCAGGCGAACGAGATGGCCATGGGTGTTCCGTTGCGCCTCGGCATTGGCGAATGACGTGCGCAAAACCGGGTGCCCGCCATGGCGGAACCGACGTCCGAGGACGGCCGTCTCCAGTTCGGCGAGCGCCGGCATCATCGTAAGCGAGCCCTGACGCATCTCGACGGCCGGCAAGCCGTCATCGCGCAGGTTCGACATGACGTCGCGCGCCAAGGCCGGATCAAAGGCGATCTCCCGGACGTCAAAGCGGTCGCAGATGTCCCGGATTACGGCTTCCACACGGCGGGTATCGACGACGTTGCCGGGCGTGGCTTCAATCAGCCCTTCCTCAGCCCATAGGCCGTATGGCGCGCCGGAGAGTGATTGCCGCTGCGCCAGGTTGTCCCTCGGGCAGAAGAACCATGGATAGACGATGTGGCCGCCGGTGCCATCGCTCCAGGCGGCGACGATCACCGTGAGGTCGATTGACGACGACAGGTCGACACCAAGCCAGCATGGCAATCCCGCCAGCTCCTCCAGGTCGACGGGGTCGCCGGCAGACTCGTCATAGGCGACCATGTCCACAAACGGGTTATTCGCCGCCTCAGCGCGGATGCCGAGGTAAAATTGCCGGAACTCCTCGCGTTCGGCGGGTCGCTCCATCGCTTCGTGAGCGAGGACGCGAAGGCTCGGCAGATCGGGATAGCCGTACTCGAGCCCGGGCAGGACGGCGCGCCAAACGGCCTCGTCAGTCCAGTCACATTCCCGCGGCGCCTCAAAGATCACCGGCAGGAACGACGAATCCACGATCTCGCCGAACTGGACCTTCTTCGCGTAGCTGTAGACGGGGAAATCAGCGCGGTCGTTGCCCCGGCCGGCGGTGGTGGCGACGACGAGAAGCGAGCCCGGCACCTTTGCCGCACCAAGGCGCATTGCCCTGAAGAGATCCGGCTTCTTGTGCGCCCATAGCTCATCGACGAGGACGAAGGACGGCGTGCGCGCATGGGCACGGTCACCGTCGGAGGCGATGGCCTCGAAGTAGCTGCCGGACTTCGGATGAGTCAGGCGGTTCTTGCTGTCGATCGGGCGGGAGGCGCCGGCAAGTTGCGGCACCTCTTCTATGATCGATGCGGCTTCCTCGAACGCTACGCGCGCTTGCGCTCGGTCGGCGGCCACGACGTAGTTCTGACCTCGAGGCGTCCGCTCCGGCCCGAAGGTATGGATGAGAGCGAGCACGGCGGCGAGACTGGTCTTCCTGCTTCCCTTGCCAACCTGGAGATAGACCGTTCGCACCTGACGGTTGCCGTTCTCGTCCGTTGGGCCGTAGATGCGGCGCATCAAGCGCTCGTGCCAAGGATCGAGACGAAGGGCGCGTTGGGGAAGGCGCGATTTCGGGTGCTTCAGCAGGCCGGCGAACCGAACGGCGCGTTCGCCAAAACCGCAGGGGTCGGGAATGGGGCTGTCGTCGAAAAGCCAGCCAGGCCTAAGCACCTCAGAGACCGAATTCGTCGAAGGGGTCGGCAGCAGCATCGGCCTTCCTCTCCTGGTCTCTGATGCCAGCGCGCGACCGGCCAAGGGCGGTAAGCCCCAACTCAGCGGCGAGGCGGGCGACGAGCTCGCCTTGGCTCTTCAGCATGTTGGCGGCCGGGTGTGGCTTGGGGTTGCCTTGGGCAGTCCGGACGATCGGGCCATCTTTGAAGATGGCGGCGCGACACTCGCGGGCGATGGCGAGGCCGCCAATATATTCGGCAACAACCGGCAGCACGGCAGGCAGGAGAAGACCGCGCCCCTGAAGGTCGGCCGTCGTCGTGCGCCAGTCGTCGAGGCAGGATTCCGGGAGATGCGAAGGCATCGGTGGGACGCGGTTTAGCCCGCCGTCGACGGCTTTGAGCGTCGGGCGGCGGCCCCTCATAGAGCCACCCCCGGAGCTTTCGCCTTGATCTCGAGTCCTTCTCGCCGGCCGATCTCGCGAACGCCCCGGATGTCGAAGACCCGGCCATCGATCACCAACCGATCGGTCGTGATCAGGCCGGCGAACCATCGGCACTGGACCTTGACCAGCACGAAGGCGAGGTCGACCCCGAGCTGATATTTCTCGTCCTCGCTGTCAGGCGTCACGCGTGCCCACACGGTACGAAGATCGTTCCATGTCTCCGATGGAACACCGTATTCGTCCGGCGTGCCGGTTGTGAGGCGCTGCATGGTCACGCGCCTGTCGAGAGTGCCGGCCTTCATTTCTTCGCCGCCTTCTTCGCTGCGCGCCGCGCCAGGCGGTCGGCCTGTTTCTCGATGGCCGGGCCGATGGTATCGGCGAAGATCTTCACCGCGCCTTCCTTGTTCTGTTCGAAGGCAGGACGCATAAAAGGCTTAGGCCGGGCGCCCGGGTGCATCCGATTGAGTTCGGGCTGGAAGTGCGGGGCGGTGCCGAACTCGACGAGATGGGCTTCCCTGTATGCAGGGTCAGAGCCGTCAGGTCCGACTTCGTAGACAGGCCTCAATGCCGAGGACCGCTTACGGTTTCGGACAACGGTGATGATGCGGTAAAGGCGGCCGGCTTTGACACTGCCGTTCCGCTTAAGCAGATCCTTGGCGGCTTCGGCCATCGGCTCCACGGCTCGTTTGGACGCCTCGTTCAGGGGGGCACCGAGGGCGGCACGCAGGGCCTTCAGGGCAGCGCGCGTCTCGGCACCACCGGTGACACCTGACTTAGCCATGGGTAAGCACCCTGTAATTGATGAAGGACGATAGGGCATCCTGAGCGGTCGCCGGCACCTGGTCGACCGACACGCCTGCGGAGGCGGACTCGCGGAACGCGTACCGGTCCGCGACGATTTCAAGGATGGCGCCGCGGATCGGCTCGGGCACGTCGGCGGCGGTGGCACCGTACCCTGCCGTGAAGGTGACGGTGACCGCCTCGGGGTGGCCGGAACGGACGGCAGGCCAGGACGTGCCCGGCGCGGAATGGACGGCAACGTCATCGGAGCCGATGCCGGCCACGACATAGGCGGCGACGTCGAGCGTCTGGGGAGCGCCCGCTGGGTCGAGATAGGCCACCGACGACACGGCCGACACCGGCGGCAGGGGAATGGCGATCGGACCACGGGGGAAGCGGGGGAGCTTGAGCGCCCACGTCTGCGATATAAGGCAGCGCGCCAGCATGCCGCCCGGCCCGTCGAGAAGCGCGCAGGCGGCGGCGACGTAGGACCGCACTAGATCCGCTTCAGCGGTGGCCGGCTCGCCTTCATCATCGAGGATAAGGCGGAGATGGGCAAAGACGACGGCCTCGTCGATGGGGAGCGAGGCCGGTGCAACGGTGCGAATGAGCGTCATCTGGACCTCGAAAAAATGTTGGCGAATTCGGAAAAATCGCTCGCGATGGACACCGGCTCGGTCTTTCTGCCGGCGGGAAAGTTGTTGCCCACCCCCCGGTTCGGGGTTGGCGGGCGCGACGTTGGCTCAGGATGGCCGTTCGCGGTTTGGGTGGTCGACTGACACGCAAAGCCCTGGTCTCGTGCCGTGCGTCTGCTGTGGCAGGATTTGCAGAAGGATCGCAGGTTCGACCACTTCAGACGGAGGTCAGGCCGCTCGGCAACGGGCTTGATGTGGTCAACCTCGGTTGCCGCGGCCCCACACTCGACGCAACGAGGGTGAGCGGCGAGGAATTGGGAACGCACCTTACGCCATGCGGCGTCATAGCCTCGAGCCGTGGCGCTTGGGCGCTTGGCATCAACGGCGCGGCGCGCTTCCTGCTGACGTCGGCGCTGGCATGGGCATAGCTCACCGGCCGCGATGGTCAGGCCGCAGCAGGGGGCAATGCGTGGCGGACGAGTTGGCATGGGAATCCTATGGGAAGGTGGCCCGGTCAGGGCGTGGGTGACCGGGCCGTGAGCGCTTCACAGCCATGGAGAGGTGCTACGCTCGGGATGTCTGCGAGATTGAACGGATCAAGTTCAGATGGCGGGCCGCATCTCGCTTCTCGTTGTCGGACGCACCCGATCACCCTCAGAATCCCCGCCGAATGGATCAGCTCACCGGGCGCTGATGGGCATGGCCCTTGATGAGCAGGGCGACGGCGACGATCGACGTGCCGCTGTTCTTGGTCACCACCAGGCGCAGGTAACGCTTGAAGCCGGCATAGCCGACCTTGACGACGCTGTCGGCGGCGAGAGACGCCGGGAAAGTGCCCTGAAGCTGGTCATCATCCACGTCGGTGAAGTCGCCGGCCGTGGTGGTGTCGCTCTCCTGGAGCTTGGCGGTATAGTTGCCGTCGCCGACGATAGCGCCGGTGGCGATGATGATGGCGGCGCTCTCGAAGCCGAGAAGGTCGAGGACGGCGCCGGTGGCCGTGGCGGTGAGCACCGCCGGAGCGAGCGCCGGAGCGGCGCCGATATTGTAGACGATATTACGCATGGTCTGTGTCTCCTTAGCTCGCGGCCATCTTCAGCTTGCGGAATCGGGCAGCCTGCAACACGCCGCCGCCGACGCGGCGGGTGGCGTGGATGCGGGTCGTGCCCTCGGTGGCGAGCAGGTAGGGGTTGACGAGGATGCTGAGGCCGACGCGATCGACGATGCGATAGGCGGAGAAGTCGCCGTAGATGATCGGGAAGGCGTTCGCCTCGATGTCCGGCATGTCGACCATCTCGACCACCGGACGGCCCAGGATGGTCTCCGGCTGACCGGCGACATAGGCCGGCTGCCAGAGATAGTTGTTCTGCCCGTCCTTGAGCTTGCGCAGCATGGCGAGCGTGGTGCCGTTCATGGCCCAGCTACCGGCGTTGCGATAGGCGCCCGGCAGCGCATAGAGCAGCGAAATCAGCGCGTCGGCCGAAAGGTTCGTCGCATGGCCGTTGAGGGTGAAGCCGATATCGGCATCGGTCATGAACCCTTCCGGCTGGAGCGGGCCGGCACCGTTGACGAAGGCCGTCGCCTCCGTCTTGCCGAAGTTCTCGGCGAGCGCCATCCGGACTTCCGCCTCCGCCTGTCCGGCGCTGTCGGCGAGCAACTGGTTGGAAATGTCGACGAAGGTGTTGATCTCCCGGACAGGGATTTCCGCCTGACCGAGGCTGATATTGCTCTCCTCCTGCGACTGCGTCTCGCCCTTCCATTTCGCGTTCGTGCCGGAGGTGCGCTTGGGGTAGATCACGCTCGGTGCGCCGGTCGAGCGAACCGAGGCGATGGAGCGCACCGGCGACACTTCGACCAGATCCCTGATGAACTCGGTCGACATCTCCGCCGGAGCGAGATAGCCGCCCTGCGTGTCGGTCGACACGGTAAGGGCGCGGATCTCTTCCGGCGGAGCGGCATTGCCGAAGCGGAGATAGGTCCCGAAGGCCCGGCGCTCGGCGGTGGGTTCCTCCTGCTGCTGCTGACCGCCGCCGGGGCGGTTGTTGCGGGTTTCGAGCGCGGTGAGGCGATCGGTCAACGAGCGGACTTCGGTACGAAGAGCCTCGGCGCCCTGCTGCTGCTGGGTATGGAAGGTGGTCTGAGCGCTGCGCATCTCCTCGATTGCAGCGACGGCCGCGACGATGGGGTCACCACCTTCGCCGCCGGCACCCTCGCGGGTCTCGATCGGCAGCGCCGAGCGAGTTTCAAGCATCATCTTGTTCATGCTGTCCTCTTCACTGGAAGGCGCGTGCGGCCGCCTTGGCCGCGATGGCAAGACGGATCGCCGCGCCGTAGCGATCGTCATTGGTGGTCCGGACACCGGTCACGCCGGAGCCGGGCACGGATGGGAAAGCGGTGAGGCTGATTTCGACGAGCTCGGCCGCCGTGATGGTCCGAATACCGGACTTCAACTCGGCCTTAATGGTGTTGAAGCCGATCGACAGTCCCTTGACGTCGCCAGCAATCAGCATGGCGCGAACCTCGCGGGAGCGCTGAACCTCCAAGTTCAGCTTGCCGGCGACCATCACCCCCTCAGAGGTCGATCGGAGTGAGGTCCAAGAGCCGATGACCTCGCGGGAGTCGTGCGCCCACAGCATCGGCACCGACCGGCCGGCAAGCCCCTTGAAGGCTGTGGGCGTGAATGTGCTCCCATAGGTATCGATCACGCCAAACCTGACGGCCACACCTTCCAGAGCGCCGTCCTCGATCTGGCCGGCGAAACGGACTTCGAGCGCCGCGGCGTGTTCAAGTTGAAGCACCATTGTCGGCACCTCCGTCTTTCGTGGTGTTGGGATTGAGGAACTCGTCGCCGCCGGCGTAAGGCGCGCGGCCTTCCATGGCGCGGCACTCGTTCGGGTTCAGAACGCGAGCGGTGATGAGCTTGCCGTAGGCATCGGCACGCGAGGCCAGGTCGGCGCGGAGAAGATCGTCAACGAGGAACTCCACGTCGAACTGGTCGCGCTCTTCGGACGAGAACAGCACACGGAGGATTGCCCCGATCCACGCCTCCAGCCAAGGCAGGATGGAAAAGGTCAGGAAGTCCTGCCGCATCTGGACGCTGTTCGCCCACGTCGCCCGGCCGTACTCATGAAGCAAAATCGATGGGGTTCGGAACGCGCGGGCAACTTCATCGATCAGGAAGCGCCGCTGGTCGACGAGCTCGAGCGCTTCGGGCGTCCAACTGGCGGCGTTGAAGTCCACCGGGGACGGGAGAACGAGCAAACTGCCCTCGGCGTCGCCAGTGGTCTGAGCGATTACCGCATCCCTGAGATTCTTAAGGGCTGCCGGGGTCAGGTCGTTCTTCGCGGAGAGGACCGCCCCCGCCTTTGGACCGTTCTTCATCAGGCGCCCGGCGTAGCTTTGGAGCGCCGACGTAAGCCCGATGCTTTCGGTTGCCAGGGTGAGAGGCGATTTCCCGAGGGAGGCCCGGATATGGATCACGTCGCCAGCACCGACCTTTCGGGAGCCGATGGCATCGGAAATCGAGTAGGTTGGAACGTCGAGATCGTCATACGAGACCGACCACTTGGCCGGCGGGATGCGGATCAGCTCTCGGACCTCATTGCCCACCCGGTTGATGAATATCAGCCCGCCGGCATCGCGCGTCAGGGCGTCAATCATCACCTTGAGCTTGAGGTCGTAGGAGCTTTGGAAGTCGTTCGGCGCGTCGTGCAGCAGGCGGTAAACCGGATGGTCGGTCGCCCGCTCCTTGCCGCCGCCATCAAGCCGGCGATGCACCAGAATGGGCAGGGTGGCGACGGTCTCGGCAATCAGTCGGATAGCGCAGCTCGCCGCGGTTACCATCAACGCCGTGTCTGGCGTCACCGTGATACCGGCGCTTGAGACGCGACCAACCATTGCCGCCAGGATGCCGCCGTTCTCCAGGTCAAGCGCACGCGTCTCCGCCGCCGGCCGAAGCCGTCGAAGCCAGTTGAACATGTGATTTTCCTTAGATCAGCCCAGGAATCCGCCAGTCATGATGGACGAGAAGCGGTTTTTTTCCTTGGGTCGGCGGCTCTTGGCCGGGACGAAGACGGCCGCCGGATCGAGTGGCTTGCCGACGCGATCGTCAGGCCAGCGGCCGACTTCCCGCTGATGAATGCCGGTCGCGCTCACTGTGGTCGCAACGACGCTGCCGCCGATGGTTGCCACCACCGGCCGGCGGCACCATCCGAAGGGCTTCAGGACGTTCCGTTGCGTCGAGGCCAACCACTTCACGCAGGAGCCGTCGTCCTCGTCGTACAGTGAGGGGAGATTGGTCGCGTCCTCATCGAAGTCGTCGCCCTCGCCTTCGTTGAAAATGCAGGATAACGGCGCCAACTGCCAGGCGGGCACGCCGAAGACCGGGCGGTTAGAAAGGCCCCATAGGCGGGCATTGCCCTTTTTAGGGACGTGTGCGACGACGAGATCAAAGGCGGTCCAGCGGAACAGCGGCAACCGCTTGAGACGGGCGGAAAGGCCGTTCTCGAATTCCGAATATGTCTGGAAGTCGGATTTTGCCAGGGCCACTAAGAGGCTCGGAATGTGCGCTGCGCTGCCACGGACGGCAACCGCCGCATTGAGGTGCGGGAAAGTCGTCACCTTGTTGGCGAAGCTGGCAACCCGGCCTGACTGGCGGAACGACTGCCGGAGCATGGCAGTATCCGTCAACAGCAAGATATCACCGTCGCGACGCCAAGCGTTCAACATGGTCATTTCCGGCACCTCCCGATGATTAGGCGGGTCACGCGAGCACTCGCGAAGAGGCTAATTCCGGCAAGAGTGGCACCGGTGAAACCAATGCCGGAGAAGATCGCAGTGAAAATCGGCGTAAAAATCGGGTCGGCGTTGGCAGTCCCAGCCATGGCGAAGAAGATCGCCAGTGTAATCAAAACCTTTTTCATCAGTCCCGCTCCTGCGACATGCGATGGTAAGAACCGAAGTT
>NZ_NQVN01000050.1 GCF_002770725.1 Pleomorphomonas carboxyditropha
GCACCGCCCGTCTCGGCCAGAACCTTGGTGATCGCCGCAGTCAGCGACGTCTTGCCATGGTCAACGTGACCGATCGTGCCGATGTTGCAGTGCGGCTTCGTCCGCGAAAACTTTTCCTTGGCCATCGCTTCGTCTCTCTCGAAAGGTTTGATGGGGCCTTTTCGTGCGCTGCCCCCGAACCGGGGCGGCCGGTCGGCGGCTCGAATAGTGCCTTTTAACGCAAGGTTCAAGCCCTGATTAGCGCCGCTCTCCCCGCAAAGAGCGATCAGCGCCAAGGCTGAGCCATATGGACCGCTTTCCTCGAAAATTCAAGCTCGCCTCAGGGCTAAGCGGGTCGCTTGCGAAATATCGCACCTGGGTGCCGGGGAATTTGCCCCGGGTGCCAGTGCGGCGACCTATCCCTTTGTTCCCATATATAAAGCTGCCATCCTCGATATAAAGCCGTCATCCTCGCGCAGGCGAGGACCTCGGGCAGGATGGAGCGAGCGCCCGATACATCCCTCATCACCTTCTCGTCCTGAGGTCCTCGCCTTCGCGAGGATGACAATCTATGGGACTATGGGAGGCGATGCGCGCGGCGATGACGGCGTGATGGGAATGGTCGCGTATCCGGGGCAGAGACGGCGTGACGGGGACTGCGCCAGCGTGCCCGGGAATTTGCCCCGCGTACGTGCCGACAGTGCCAAACTCCGGTGCGTTCACCGCCATCTCCTGCCAACGTGATCGCATTCGGCATTTACTTTGGCTCGCGGAAATATACTTATTCGAGTGAAAACACGGCATTCTCTCAAGAATTGCACAAGATGGCCGATACAATCGCGCTTGCCGAACAATGGGGCTGGGAGCGGCCGGCGTTTTCAAACGACACCCACGCCAGGGCCCTTTCGGGCGAAGGCGCCGGGTCACCGAAGTCCGCGGAGGACTTGCCGGAGAATGACACATGCAGATCGGAATGATGGGACTGGGCCGGATGGGCTACAACATGGCGCGGCGGCTGATGGCGGGCGGCCACGAAGTCGTCGCCTATGACCTCAATCGCGACAGCGTCGCCGCCATCGCCGCGGAGGGCGGCGTCGCCGCCGCCTCGGTCGACGACCTGGTGGCCCGCCTGAAACCGCCGCGCGCCGTCTGGCTGATGCTGCCGGCCGCCATTACCGACGGCGTGGCCCGCGACCTGGCGACCCGCCTCGCCCCCGACGACGTCATCGTCGACGGCGGCAATTCCAACTACCGCAATGCCGTCGACCTCGCCGCCGAGCTGGCCGCAAGCGGTATCCACTTCCTCGATGTCGGCACGTCCGGCGGCGTGTGGGGCGCGGAACGCGGCTATTGCCTGATGATCGGCGGCGATGCCGGCGCCGTCGCCCGGCTCGACCCGGTGTTCGCAACGCTGGCTCCCGGCGGCGACCCGTCGTTCGGCACGGCCGAACGCGGCTATCTTCATTGCGGGCCGGCCGGCGCCGGCCATTTCGTCAAGATGATCCACAACGGCATCGAATACGGCATGATGGCCGCCTATGCCGAGGGGCTGAACATCCTGAAATCGGCCAACGCCGGCGCCGTGGCGCGCAAGGCCGATGCCGAGACCAGCCCGCTCGAAGAGCCGCAATACTACCGCTACGACTTCGACGTCGCCGCCGTCACCGAGGTATGGCGACACGCCAGCGTCATCAGTTCATGGTTGCTCGACCTGACCGCCTCGGCCTTGGCCGCCGACCCGAACCTTGCCTCCTATCAAGGCAATGTCGCCGATTCCGGCGAGGGACGCTGGACGCTCAAGGCGGCCATCGACACCAGCGTGCCGGTGCCGGTGCTGTCCTCCGCCCTGTTCAGCCGATTCACCTCGCGCGGCAACGACGAGTTCGCCAACAAGGTGCTTTCGGCGATGCGCCAGGCCTTTGGCGGCCATATCGAGAAGAAGGAGGGCCGCTGAAATGCCCAGAACCATCAAGGAAGGCACCCGCAACGGCCGCTCCGACGCCCTTGTGATCTTCGGCGCCACCGGCGATCTTGCCCGCAAGATGATCTATCCCTCGCTGTACCAGATGGTGCGGCGCGGCAACCTCAACGAACCGATCGTCGGCGTCGCCCGCGACAGCTGGACCGTCGAGAAACTGCTGGAGCGCGCCCGGGAAAGCATCGTCGCCAGTTGCGGGACGATCGACGAGCCGACCTTCGCCAAGTTCGCAAGCCTGATGCGCTTCGTCCCCGGCGACTACCAGGATCCGACGACCTTCACCCGGCTGGGCGAGGCGCTGTCCGACCGGCGGCGCGTGCTCTATTACCTGGCCATTCCGCCGTCGATGTTCGCTTCGGTGACCGCCGGCCTCAAGCAGGCCAACCTGTCGGCAGGCGCCCGGCTGATGGTGGAAAAACCGTTCGGCCGCGATCTGGCGTCGGCGCAGGACCTCAACCGCGTGCTGCATGTCGTCTTCAAGGAGGACGACCTGTTCCGCATCGACCACTATCTCGGCAAGGAAGCGATCCAGAACCTTCTCTACTTCCGCTTCGCCAACTCGTTCCTGGAACCGCTGTGGAACCGCAACTACATCGACAGCGTCCAGATCACCATGGCCGAGAACTTCGGCGTCGAAGGCCGCGGCCGCTTCTACGAGGAGGTCGGCGCGCTGCGCGACGTGGTGCAGAACCACCTCGTCAACGTGCTGCTGCTGCTCGCCACCGAGCCGCCGGTCAACGCGCTGTCGGACGATCTGATCGACGAGAAGGTGCAGGTGCTGAAAGCCATCCGGCCGCTCGAGGAGCGCGACGTCGTCCGGGGCCAGTTCGAGGGCTACCGCAACGAGCCCGGCGTCGCCGCCAATTCCCGCGTCGAAACCTTCGTGGCGGTGCGCCTCTACATCGACACCTGGCGCTGGCAGGGCGTGCCCTTCTACATCCGCGCCGGCAAGAACCTGCCGGTGCGCGCCACCGAGGTGGTGGTCCGCTTCAAGCGGCCGCCGCTCGACGTGTTCGACCCGATCCGGCCGGGCGAGGCCAACTACATGCGCTTCCGCCTGGGACCCGAGGTGTCGATCGGCATCGGCGCCCGGCGCAAGGCCAACGGCGGCAACATGATCGGCGAAGCGGTGGAACTGACCGCCGTCAGCGACGGCATGGACAACATGCTGCCCTATGAAAGGCTGATCGGCGACGCGATGAACGGCCGCCGCCAGTTGTTCACCCGCGAGGACATGGCGGAACTCGCCTGGCAGATCGTCGAACCCGTGCTCGACGCGGGCACTGCGCCGTCTCTCTACAAGCCGCTGACCTGGGGGCCGAGGGAGGCCATGGCCGGCTTCGAGCCGGTCGGCGGCTGGGTCGATCCGCAGCCGTGATGGCAAATTGCTCGGCAGGCGCCGGCAGCTCTTCGACAGCGGCCGGCGCCTGGCGGTGACGACGACCGGGGTTCGGATACGACAAAGCGCTCGAACCGGTCCGGTATCGAGCGCTCGACATCGTCTTTGTCTTTGGATTGGCAGCGGCCGGATCGCCGCCCGGCCCTCAGAAACCGAGGTTGCGGTTGACGTTGCGGCGGCTGAGATTGCGCTCGCGCGCTTCGAGGTCGTAGCGGTCGCCGGCTTCGTAGATGTAGGCCAGTTCAAACTCTTCGGCGGTCGGGGCGCGGAGGGCCTTGGCAGCACGCTTCAGGGTGGCGAACATTCCGGTTTTTCCTTTCCTGGCCGGAGGTTTCCGGCCTCTTTTCTCTTCTCTCTCGATGTCTTCAATATAGGCCCGCGAGCTCTCGCCGCCTAATCGCAACTTCTGAAGATTGCTTTCAGATTCTCTATAGGTGATCAGCGGAGCGGTCGTTCGCCGGGTGTTCAGCCGCGCGGCCAGGCGCTTGCCACCGCCGACACCAGCGACTGCACCGGCGAGGAGACCAGCGGCCGGTAGGCGATGGCCAGCATCAGCGGCGACGGTCCGTCGACGAGGGGCCGCATGGTCAACGCGGCCGGCATCAGCCGTTCCGCATAGTCGGGCATCAGCGAGAAGCCGTCGGTGGCCATGACCAGCGAAAAGGCGGAGGCGATATCGGCCGCGACGTGGCCCGGCGTCAGGGCGAGGCCGCGTTGCTGGCCCCAGGCGTCGATTTCGCCGCGCAGGAACGGCGCGACGCGCCGGCTGACCGAAACGTAGGTGTGGCCGACCAGATCGGCAAAGGTCAGCGCCGGCCGCGGAGACAGGGGATGATCGGCCTTGAGGAACACGCTGATGCGGTGCTGGTCGATCGGCTCGAAATGCAGGTCGAGGTCGGCCGTCGAGGGACGGGCGAAGGCGACATCCAGGTTGCCGTCCTTGAGATCCTGAATGAGGGCGGTCGAGGGGGCGCTGGTCACCTCGATGTCGACCTCGCCGGCGATGTCGCGCGCCAGGCGCCGGAACCCGGGCAGGACGAAGGTTTCCAAACCCGGAATAATACCGACGCGGATCATCATCGGCGCGTCGCGAACGACGCCGATGGCATCGTCGAGCTGCTTCAGCACCTGCCGGACATGGCCGAGAAACAGCCGGCCGGCGCGGGTGAGCACGACGCCGCGCGCCCGGCGATCGAACAGCTCGACGCCCAATTCCCTTTCCAGATCCTTGAGTTGGCGGCTGAGCGACGGCTGCGCCGTGTTGAGCCGCGCCCTGGCCGCGCCGCTGACGCTGCCTTCGTCGGCCACCGCCACGAAATAGCGCAGGTGTCTCAGCTCCATTGCGTACATATCTCCTGGGTATGGGAAATAGGCCTAGCAAGTCTTTGTGGGGATGGCAACGCCGGCCCTAGGGTGCGCGCAATTCGCCCTCGCAAGGGGGCGGAGCCGAAGTCGCAGCAGCCAGGAGCGCGGTCGCGAGCCGCGGAAACCCCATGAAGGAAAACCACCAGATCCTGTTCGAGCCGATGAAGATCGGCAGCCTCGAACTCAAGAACCGCTACGTCCTGGCGCCGATGGGACCGGGCGGCCTGTGCGATCCGGACGGCACCTACAACTATCGCGGCGTCGAATATTACGTCGAGCGCGCCAAGGGCGGCGCCGGCCTGCTGATGACCGGCGTCACCATGGTCGAGAACGACATCGAGCGCTGCGCCCTGCCGTCGATGCCCTGCCCGACGCTCAACCCGCTCAACTTCGTCAAGACCGGCAAGATCATGACCGAGCGGGTGCACGCCTACGACGCGCGCATCTTCCTGCAACTGTCCGGCGGCTTCGGCCGCGTGTCGATCCCCTCGATCGTCGGCTCCACCGCCGTGGCGCCGTCGCCGATCCCCCACCGCTGGCTCGACGGCGTCACCTGCCGGGCGCTGACCATCGAGGAGATCAAGACCTACGTCCGCAAGTTCGCCGACAGCGCCGAGATCGCCCGGCGGGCCGGCTTCGACGGCATCGAGATCCACGCGGTCCACGAGGGCTATCTGCTCGACCAGTTCGCCATCTCCATGTTCAACCAGCGCACCGACGAATACGGCGGCAGCCTGGAGAACCGGCTGCGCTTCGCCGTCGAGATCGTCCAGGCGATCAAGGAGCGCTGCGGCGCCGACTATCCGGTGTCGCTGCGCTACTCGATCAAGAGCTTCATCAAGGACTGGCGCAGCGGCGGCCTGCCGGGCGAGGAGTTCGTCGAGATGGGCCGCGACATTCCCGAGGGCATCGAGGCGGCCAAGCTGCTGGAGGCGGCCGGCTACGACGCCTTCAACGGCGACGTCGGCTCCTACGACAGCTGGTACTGGAGCCACCCGCCGATGTACCAGGCCAAGGGCCTCTATCTGCCCTACAACAAGATCCTGAAGGACATCCTGAAGGTGCCGGTGATCACCGCCGGCCGCCTCGACGACCCCGACCTCGCCGCCGAGGCGATCGTCTCCGGCCAGACCGACTTCGTCGGCCTCGCCCGGCCGCTGCTGGCCGATCCGCAATTGCCGAACAAGGTGCGGGCCGAGAAGTTCGACCGCATCCGCCCCTGCCTCTCCTGCCAGGAAGGCTGCATGGGCCGGCTCGCCAAATACGCCCAGATCTCCTGCGCCGTGAACCCGGCCTGCGGCCGCGAGGCGGAATACGGGCTGTCGGCGGCGCTCGAAAAGAAGTCGGTGATGATCGTCGGCGGCGGTGTCGCCGGCATGGAGGCGGCCCGCGTCGCCACGCTGCGCGGCCACGTCGTCACGCTCTACGAGAAGTCCTGTCGGCTCGGCGGCGTCGTCATCCCCGGCGGCGTGCCCGACTTCAAGGACGACGATCACGCGTTGATCCGATGGTATGAGCGCGAGCTCGCCGAGCTGAAGGTGCCCGTGGTGTTCAACACCGAGGTGACCGAGGAGACCGTCCGGCTGGCCAGGCCGGATGTGCTGATCGTCGCCACCGGCTCCCAGCCGAAGGTGCTGAAGATCGGCGACGCCGACAACGTCTATACCGCCGAGGACGTGCTCAACGGCGTCAAGCCGGCCGGCGACCGCACCATCGTCATCGGCGCCGGCCTCGTCGGCTGCGAGACGGCGCTCTGGCTGCACGACCAGGGCAAGAAGGTGACCATCGTCGAGCTGGCGCCGAAGATCCTGGCGCTGGCCGGGCCGCTCTGTCACGCCAACCACGACATGCTGCACGACCTCTTGGTGTTCAAGAAGATCGACATCATGACGTCGAGCTACGTGGCCGCGCCTGTCGAGGGCGGCTTCAAGGTGAGAAGCGGCGGCACCGAGACGGTCGTTCCGGCCGACAGCGCCATCCTCGCCATCGGCTACCGCTCCGAGCGCAGCCTCTACGACAAGGCGCGCAACCTGGTGCCGGAGGTCTACAGCTTCGGCGACGCCCGGCAGGTCTCCAACATCATGTATGCGATCTGGGACGCCTACGAGGTGGCACGCTCGATCTGATCTCCCCGAGCAGCCAACACCCGCATGCCGCGCCGTCCCGAAGATGGCGCGGCATCTTTACTTGACCAGACGTCAGAAACGACAAAGCGCCCGAACCGTCAGGTATCGAGCGCTCAACGTCGTCTTCAGCTTTTCGGCTATCGCCGTCCGGTCCTCAGAAACCGAGGCCCCGGTTGCCGCGGCCAAGGTTCCGCTCGCGGGCTTCGAGGTCGTAGCGGTCGCCGGCTTCGTTCAGGTAGGCCAGATCGCGCTCGGCCTGGGTGGGAACGCGGAGAAGCTTGGCGGTACGCTTGAGGGTGGCGAACATTTGGGTTTTCCTTCTTTCCTGACCGGAGGTTTCCGGCCTCTTTCTCTGTTTTCTCTTTGCATCCTCAATATAGGTCAGGTGAGGCCCGCGACCTAATCGCAAGTTCTGAAGGTCACCTTCAGATTCTCTTTGGATATGGGATCATTAGCGAGGCGGGGGCGTCCATGATCACCAGGCAAGGCTACCCGTTTAGGGCCTGCAGCATTTCCTTAGGCAGCGGCCTCCGCTTCTCCAGCGGCACCACGCGCTCCGTCTTCCCTTCCATCAGTCGCCGGTACCGCCACAGCACGGCCCGCGCCTTCGCCCATTCGTCCAGCGCCAGCGCGCGGAGCTGGGGCGGGGATGGCGGGAAGGAGAGGTTCGGCTTGTCGCCGAGGGTGGCCACCTCGCCCTTGATCCAGCGCCTGGCAGCGGCCTCGACCGCCCAGGCCGGCACATCCTCGAGGGCGATGTCGTAGGCCTTCGAGCGGGCATCCAAGACGGCTTCGCTAATGTTGCCCGCAGGGAACACGGTAAGGAGCTTGGCGGCTTCCTGAAGCGCTATCATCGAGTCAGGCTTGGCCTCGGCAAGCGGCGCAACCTCATCGACCAACCGCGACAAGATCGATCGTTCGTCCTCCGTAAGCGCCCGGCTCAAGGTCGGGGTCCGGCTCGCCGCCTCCTCGGGCCGCAAGGTGCGCTCCAGCTCGGCGAGCGAAGGCGGCAAGGATAGCGTCTTGGGGCGAAGTTGCGGCTGGGCGGGAAGTGCGGGACTGATGGGCAATGATCGGCTCCGGTGCGGGTTTCAGGCGGTTGTCGCGGGCTTGGTAGACGGCTTCGGTGAAGTAGCTCCAGGAACGGATGCTCGACGGCCTTGCCCGGCTGCATCGGGCCCGGATGGTCGGGAGAATGTCGGCCTTGAGGTCGCAGCCGTTGCGGAACCAGTTCATCGGCTCGGAGAGGACCAGCAGCCCCGGCGATGAGGCAGGCTTGGCCAGTGCCCTCCCCGCCGCATTGGCCAGCTCACGACCCAGCGTTTCGCCATCCGGCTCCGAAATCGGCCCAGAAATCGGCATCGAGGCCGACATCGGTTCGGACACCGGTTCCGAGGCCGCGTCGCGCGCCTCGTCCGGTGTAGTCCGGGGGGATATAGGGGTGTATCTTATTCACAT
>NZ_NQVN01000051.1 GCF_002770725.1 Pleomorphomonas carboxyditropha
GTTCAAAGAGTCCATTCCCGAAATCACAAGTTCACTCGACGAGGTCTTTCCACCTTAGCCCCACCCTTCCGGACAAAGCCAAAACGGAAACCTTATCAAGAAACGTGCACTCCGGCCTTAGCTCTTCATGGCACATCCCCCAATCCCCGAAAGGACCAGGCAACGTACCGACAAGCCCATAGCGCCGGCCACGTTTCTCTTTCTTCCTATTCACTTGTCAAAGAACGGAGGGGATTACCCTCAATCACGAGACCTCGAGAGCGCGCCGAACCCTGATCCGCCAAACCCGTCAACGTGACGACCTCGACCGACCAAAACGCCCGGACATGTTCTTAACGTCCGTTCTGGAAGATCACTGATGAACCAGCCGTAACCGGCCTTTCATCTCCCTTCCGGGCCATCGCTCCTGGCGACAACCGTTCCGCCGGCACCACGTCGCCGCAGCGCCGCCGTCGATGGAGCGGGTTATAGGAGCCCCTCTCCGGCCTGTCAACGCCTTTTCTTCAAAAAACCGTCACAGAATCGGACAGCCCGTAAAGCCCCGGATTTGCAGGCTTTTGTTTGCCGTCTCATCCTGAGGCTCAAGGCGGGCCGGTCCTGCCGATCCCGGCATTTCCGGCCTTTTCCATCCACCCTCGGAAAAGCCTCCGCCCATGGCGCGAGGTTTCCTCGGCGGCTTGATGCAGATATGGTAAACAAAACGGAAACGACAAGGAGTCGCCGTGCCGGATTTGTTCAAGACCACCACGCTCGCCGATGCGATGCCGGTCATCGTCCTCGTCGCGATCCTGGTGGCGGGCCTCATGGTCTTTGCCTTCAGGATTGCCGCCGCCCGCAGCCGGATCGCCGCGAGCGAGGCGGCCGGGCGGCTGGAATTCGCCCGCCTGGAAGAACGCGCCCTTCGCCTCGCCGACGCCGACGGCCAGCTCTCGGCGCTGAAGGAGCGCCACGCCGGCCTCACCGCAGATCTCGCCCGCACCCGCGCCACGCTCGACGAGCGCGACAACGAGACGCGGCGGCTGAAGCAGGAGCTGGAGGCGGCGCGCGCTTCGCTTGTCGACGTCAAGAGCCGGAACGAGGAGGACGAGGCCGACCTGCGCGAGGCGCTCGCCGCCGTGCAGTCCAGGCTCAGCGCCGCCAACGCCGACCTCCGGGCCAAGTCCGAGGAGGTGGAGACGCTGAGAGCCGATCTCCTGCGCGCCCGCGAGCAGCGCGAGGAGGCGCAGCGGCTGCTCGGCGAGGCGCGCGTCGCCCTCACCGACATGCGCTCGCGTGCCGAGGAGGAGCGCAAGGCGGCCAACGAGAAGCTCGCGCTGCTCCAGGAGGCGCGGACGCAGCTCTCCGACCAGTTCAAGGCGCTCGCCGCCGACATCCTGGAGGAAAAGTCCAAGTCGTTCTCCGAGGCCAACCGCGCCTCGCTCGGCACGCTGATCGACCCCCTGAAGGTGCAACTCGCCGACTTCAAGGGCAAGGTCGAGGAAGTCTACATCAACGAGGCCAAGGAACGCTCGGCGCTCGGCGAGCAGGTGCGGCAACTGTTCAACCTCAACCAGCAACTGTCGCGCGATGCCCACAACCTCACCTCGGCGCTGCGCGGCCAGAACAAGAGCCAGGGCAACTGGGGCGAATTGATCCTCGAGCGGGTGCTCGAAGCCGCCGGCCTCGTCAAGGGCCTGCACTTCACGCCGCAGGAGAGCCACGCCCGCGACGACGGCAGCCGCATCCAGCCCGACGTGGTGCTGAACCTGCCGGGCCAGCGCTTCATGGTGATCGACAGCAAGGTGTCGCTCAACGCCTACGAGCTGTTCTCCACCGCCGAGGAAGACGGCGCCCGCGAGGCGGCGCTGCGCCGCCATCTCGACAGCATCCGCGGCCACATCCGCGATCTCTCGGCCAAGAACTACCAGGAGATCCACGGCCTCGCCGCGCTCGACTTCGTCATCCTGTTCGTGCCGATCGAGCCGGCCTTCCTGGTCGCCATCACCCGCGACGCCGAACTGTGGCATCAGGCTTGGGAAAAGAACATCCTGCTGGTCAGCCCGTCGTCGCTCTTGTTCGTCGTCCGCATCGTCGCCCAGCTCTGGCAGAAGGAGCAGCAGAGCAAGAACGCCCAGGACATCGCCAAGCGCGGCGCCGAGCTCTACGACAAGTTCGTCGGCTTCGTCGAAGACCTCGACAAGGTCGGCAAGGGCCTGAAGGACGCCCAGAGCGCCTACGAGCGCGCTTACGGCAAGTTCGCCACCGGCCGCGGCAACGTCGTCCGCCAGGCCGAGATGCTGCGCGCCCTCGGCCTCAAGACGGCCAAGCGCCTCGACGCCAGCCTGCTGGAAACCGCCGACGCCGACGAGGAGACGGGCGCCCTGCCCGCCCCCGAGGATCAGCCGTCGTAATCGGGATCGCCGGCAAAGCGCGGCAGGCCGTCGGCAAGGCGGAGCCAGCTCGGACGGTCGCCGTCCCAGCCGTGGGCGGCCGGCGCCACCGCCTCCTTGTCGTCGAGCGTGCCGACCGTGACGCCGACCGAGCGTCCCTCGGCGTCGGTCATATAAAGCTGGCTGCCGCAGGCCGGGCAGAAATGCCGGGCGGCGCCCGGCGACGAGCGGTAGGCCGCCGCTTCGCCGGCCGTGACGCGGAAGCAGTCCGGCCGCACCTGCATCCAGGCGACGGTGGCGCCGCCGGTCGAGCGGCGGCAGGTATCACAATGGCAATAATCGACGATGGCGCCGTCGCTTTCCACCTCGTAGCGAACCCGGCCGCACAGGCAGCCGCCCGATAGCAGCGCCATGATCAATCCTCGCCGATCGGCGTCCGCCGGTCGCGCTTGACGGCGCCGCGCCTGGTCTTGGCCTCGACCCGCCGCACCTGGCTCGCCCGCGTCGGCTTGGTGGCGACGCGCGGCTTCGGCGGGATCGCCGCCTCGGCGAGGATGGCCTTCAGCCGTTCCAGCGCGTCGTCGCGGTTGCGTTCCTGCGAGCGGAAGCGCTGCGCCTGGATGACGATCTCGCCGGCCTGGGTCAGCCGCGACGGGCCGGCGATGCGCGCCGCCCGCACCTTGGTTTCCCAGGGAATGCCGGCGGCGTTGTAGAGGTCGTAGCGCAGCGCCACCGCCGTCGCCACCTTGTTGACGTTCTGCCCGCCCGGCCCGGACGCCTGGACGTAGGAGAAGGAAAGATCCTTCTCGTCGATATAGAGGCGGTCGGCGACGTAGATCATGGCGGCAAGATAAGGGAGCGGACGGCGGCTGGAAAGCCGGTTCACGCCTTGAGGAAGCGGCCGCTCACCGCCACGCCGATCAGCAACACGGCGATGATCAGGAAGGCGGCCGGCAGCGAGGCGACATGGGCGATGAAGCCGATGGAGGCCGGCCCCAGCAGGATGCCGGCATAGCCGAGCGTCGTCACCGCCGGCACGGCGACGCTCTCCGGCATCAGCGTCTGCTTGCCGATGGCGCTGTAGAGCACCGGCACGATGTTGGAGCAGCCGGCGCCGACCAGCGCGAAGCCGATCATCGCCGCGACGGCCGACGGCACCAGCGTCGCCACCAGCAGGCCGGAGGCGGCGAGCAGCGCACCCGCCAGGATGATCGTCGTGCGGCTGACCCGCCGGACGATGGCGTCGCCCGACAGGCGGCCGATGGTCATGGTCGTCGCGAAGGCGGCGTAGCCGAAGCCGGCATGCGCCGGGTCGGCGCCGCGCGTGAAGGTGAGGAACACCGCGCTCCAGTCGAGGATGGCGCCCTCGGTCAGGAAGACGATGAAGCAGAGGATGCCGATGAACAGCACCACGCCGCGCGGCAGCGCGAAGGCCGGGCCGGAGGTATCGCCGCCGAAGGCGAGGAAATGCGGCGCCGCCCAGGCGAGCATCGCCGCCGTGAACGCGATGGCGGCCAGCGACACGGCGACCGGCGAGGCGCCCAGGCTGAGGATGCCGGCGCAGCCGGCGGCGCCGACGATGCCGCCGACGCTGAACAGGCCGTGGAAGCCGCTCATCAGCGCCCGCCCGGCCGCCCGCTCGACGATCACCGCCTGGATGTTGACCACGCAGTCGACCGAGCCGACGCCGGCGCCGAGCACGAACAGCGCCGCCGCGAGCAGCATGGGGCTCGACGCCGTGGCCAGCGCCGGCAGGGCGATGCAGACCAGCAGAGAGGCGGCGATCAGCACCCGGCGGCAGCCGTATTTGCCGGCCAGCGCCCCGGCGAGCGGCATGGCGACGATCGAGCCGATGCCGAAGGCGAGCAGCAGCAGGCCGAGGCCGCCCGCCTCGAGGCCGGCCCGCGTCTTGGCGAACGGCACCAGCCCCGCCCAGACGGCGCCGCCGAAGCCGGCGATGAAGAAGGCGACGCGGGTCGAGAATTGCTCGGCCCGGCCGATGCCGGCGGGCGCGGGAAGGACGGCGGTGGCCATGGCGAACGATTGCCCCTCGTGAAAACGGCCGCCTTCCTCAAGACGCGCCGCGGCGACGCGACAATTGATTCGATTCAGGCGGGCGCCGTCAAGGGGCCGCCCGGGCGACAGGCGTTTTGCCGCCGCGCTGTGGCATCGGAGCGGCGGCGGAGTCGCAACCAGATACGCTATTTTACGGAACCGGATGGACGACGGGGCGTTTCCGCCAAGTCGACAGGATCCAGCGGCGAGGACGCCCTATTTCCCCGGGTGGATTTCGCCAGTCGTCCCGTCTTGCACCGTCCCGCCTGACGTCGGGGCAAGTCCGGAACGCCGTCCGTTCGGAGGCGAAAGCATGGCCATCCTTTATACGACACGCCGGCCGCACTGGCTGGTTCGTCTTCTCGCGCTGGTGATCGGCCTGATCGGCCTGATCCTCCTCCTTGGCGGCGCCTATCTCGTCTATGTCGGCGGCTCGCCGTACTACGCCCTCGCCGGCCTCGGTCTTCTCGCCACCGCATGGCTGCTGGGACGCGGCAGCGCGCTGGCGCTCTGGCTCTATGTCCTCGTCTACGCCGCCACCCTCGTCTGGGCGATATGGGAGGCCGGCCTCGACGGCTGGGCGCTGGTGCCGCGCGTCGTCGCGCCCACCGTGGTGCTGCTGTTCATCGTCACCGCCGTGCCGGCCCTGCTGCCCCGGCATTTCGGCTGGCGGGCGGCGCTGCTGACCGACGTGGTGATCATCGTCGCGGCGGCGATCATCGGCCTGACGCTGCCGAACGCCAAGGTCACCGATTACGCCGGCGACCTGCCGGCCGCCAGGCCGGCCGACACCCTGGCCGACCCGTCGCTGCGCCAGGCCGGCGCCGACTGGCCGGCCTACGGCGGCAGCGAAAGCGCCCGCCGCTATTCGCCGCTCACCCAGATCACGCCGGACAACGCCGGCCAGCTCAAGCGCGTCTGGGCCGTCCACACCGGCGACCTGCCGCAGTCGGAGTTCGCCCAAGGCAAGTACGGCGCCGAGACGACGCCGCTCAAGGTGGGCAACGCGCTCTACCTCTGCACGCCCAAGAACATCATCCTGTCGCTCGATCCGGCCACCGGCCAGGAGCGCTGGCGCTACGATCCCAAGGTCAGCGACGACTGGATCCCCTACACGGCCGCCTGCCGTGGCGTGACCTATTACGATGTGCCGGGCGTCCCGGCCGATCAGGCCTGCGCCAGCCGCATCATCGAAGGCACGCTCGACGCCCGCCTGATCGCCGTCGACGCCAACACCGGCGCCCCCTGCCCCGGCTTCGGCGACAACGGCGCCGTCGACACCAAGGCCGGCATGGGCGAGGTGGAGCCCGGCATGCTGTCGATCACCGCCGCCCCGACCATCGTCCGCGGCATCATCGTCACCGGCCACCAGGTGCTCGACGGCCAGATCCGCAGCGCCCCCTCCGGCGCCATCCAGGGCTACGACGCCGTCACCGGCGCCCTGCGCTGGGCCTGGGACATGAAGCAGCCCGACCTCACCGGCGTGCCGCCGGACGGCCGCACCTACGCCCGCGGCACCCCCAACATGTGGACGGCGGCGAGCGGCGACGAACGGCTCGGCCTCGTCTACCTCCCCCTCGGCAACTCGGCGGTCGACTACTGGAGCAGCCAGCGCAGCGACGTCGAGAACCGGTTCGCCACCTCGCTGGTCGCCCTCGACGTCGGCACCGGCCGACCGGTCTGGAACTTCCAGACCGTGCACAAGGACGTCTGGGACTACGACCTCGGCTCGCAGGCGACGCTCGTCGACTTCCCGGCCGACGGCGGCGCCGTGCCGGCCTTGGTGCTGCCCTCCAAGCAGGGCGACATCTACGTGCTCGACCGCCGCACCGGCAAGCCGCTGACGCCGGTGGAAGAGCAGCCGGCGCCGGCCGGCGGCGTCGAGCCAGAGCAGCGCTCGCCCACCCAGCCGCACTCGCTCTACCACACGCTGCGCAAGGCCGACCTCACCGAGAAGGACATGTGGGGCATGTCGCCGATCGACCAGATGGTCTGCCGCATCGAGTTCCGCACCGCCACCTACAGCGGCTTCTACACGCCGCCGACGTCGGCGACCCACAGCATCGAGTACCCCGGCTACAACGGCGGCTCCGATTGGGGCGGCATCGCCGTCGATCCGGGGCGCGGCATCATCGTCGCCAACTACAACGACATGCCGAACTACGTCCGCCTGGTGCCGCGCGACGAGGCCGACCGTCTCGGCTGGACGCCGCGCAGCCAGGCGCGCGGCGCCATCGGCGGTGCGGAAGGCGCCGGCGATCCGCAGGCCGAGACGCCGTTCGCCGTCAACGTCAACGCCGGCTGGCGCCTGCCGGTCACCGGTCTCCTGTGCAAGGAGCCGCCCTACGGCGGCATCCGGGCGATCGATCTCAAGAGCGGCAAGACGCTGTGGGACCGGCCGTTCGGCACCGCCCGCACCAACGGCCCGTTCGGCATCCCCTCCATGCTGCCCGTCGACATCGGCACGCCCAACAACGGCGGCGCCGTGGTGACGGCCGGCGGCGTGGTGTTCATCGCCGCCGCCACCGACAACCTCGTCCGCGCCATCGACCTCAAGACCGGCAAGACGCTGTGGAGCGACACGCTGCCCGGCGGCGGCCAGGCGACGCCGATGACCTACGAGGAGGGCGGCAAGCAGTATGTGGTGATCATGGCCGGCGGCCATCACTTCATGGAAACGCCGATCAGCGACGAACTGATCGCCTATGCCCTGCCCTGACCCCGCATGACCCTCCGGGAGGGGCCGGACCCGGCATCCGGCCCCCCTCGCTCCCCCAGCC
>NZ_NQVN01000052.1 GCF_002770725.1 Pleomorphomonas carboxyditropha
CGTTCGGGGACTGGCTGGCTGGCCGACCGGCAGGGCGGCGCCCGCGTCACCGTCTGGGTGTTCGCGCTGATGATGGCCGGAACGGCCGGCGTCCTCTGGTTCATCGGCATCAAGGATCAGCCGGGGGCTTTCTGGGGCTTCTTCGTGTCGTTCCTGGTGCTGTTCTTCGCCACCGGTGTCGGCAATGCCTCGACCTTCCAGATGATCCCGGCCATCTCAGCGCGGGAGATGGCGCGGCTGATGCCCGATGCCGATCCGGAAACGCGCCGCCGTCAGGCCGAGAAGGAGGCCGCGGCCATCACCGGCTTCACCTCGGCCATCGCCGCCTTCGGTGCCTTCTTCATCCCCAAGGGCTTCGGAACCTCGATCGCGCTGACCGGCGGCGCCGAAGCGGCCCTGTGGTCGTTCATGGCCTTCTACGTCACCTGCCTCGCGATCACCTGGGCCGTCTACGCGCGCCGGGGCGGTCTTCTCTACGACGTCGAGCGGCAGCGCCGGTCCGCTGTCGCCCCTGCCACCCGCTAATCCCACGAAAGGCGAGAACAATGTCGCATTTTCTCGATCGCCTGACCTTTTTCCGCAAGACCGTCGAGCCCTTTTCGGACAACCACGGCATTGTCACCGACGAGGACCGGTCCTGGGAGGACGGCTATCGCAAGCGCTGGCAGCATGACAAGATCGTCCGCTCGACCCATGGCGTGAACTGCACCGGCTCGTGCTCGTGGAAGATCTACGTCAAGGGCGGCATCGTCACCTGGGAGACCCAGCAGACCGACTATCCCCGGACCCGGGCCGATCTGCCGAACCATGAGCCGCGCGGCTGCGCCCGCGGCGCGTCCTACAGCTGGTATCTCTATTCCGGCGCCCGGGTGAAGCATCCGATGGTGCGTGGCCGCCTGCTGAGGCTATGGCGCGAGGCGCGCAAGACCATGTCGCCGGTCGCCGCCTGGTCGTCGATCGTCGGCGATGCCGAGAAGCGGCGGTCCTACACCTCGATCCGCGGCCACGGCGGACTGGTGCGGGCGACCTGGGACGAGGTCAACGAGATCATCGCCGCCGCCAACGCCCATACCATCAAGGCGCATGGCCCCGACCGCGTCGTCGGCTTCTCGCCCATTCCGGCCATGTCGATGATCTCCTATGCGGCCGGCGCCCGCTATCTGTCGCTGCTCGGCGGCGTCTGCCTGTCGTTCTACGACTGGTACTGCGACCTGCCGCCCGCCTCGCCCCAGACTTGGGGCGAGCAGACCGACGTGCCGGAAAGCGCCGACTGGTACAACGCCGGCTTCCTGATCCTCTGGGGTTCCAACGTGCCGCAGACGCGCACGCCCGACGCTCATTTCTACACCGAGGTTCGTTACAAGGGCACCAAGAGCGCCGTCGTCAGCCCCGACTATGCCGAGGCGACCAAGTTCGCCGACATCTGGCTTGCGCCCAAGCAGGGCACTGACGCCGCGCTGGCGCTGGCCATGGGCCACGTCATCCTCCGGGAATTCCACCTCGACCGCCGCGTTGATTATTTCGACGACTATACGCGCCGCTACACCGACATGCCGTTCCTCGTCCGGATGGAGGAGAAGGACGGACACCTCATTCCGCAGCGCCTGCTGCGCGCCTCCGAACTGCCGGGCGGTCTTGGTGAGGCCAACAATCCCGACTGGAAGACGGTGGCGATCGACGAGACCAGCGGCGATCTTATCGCGCCGCTCGGCTCGATCGGCTTCCGCTGGGGCGAGAGCGGTCTCTGGAACCTCGAAGACAAGGACGGCGCCGGCCGGAACGTGCGTCTGAAATTGACGCTGGCCGATGCCGATCACGAAATCGCCGCCGTCGACTTTCCCTATTTCGGCGGCAGGGCCAGCGAGCATTTCGTCTCGACCAGCCACGGCGACATCCTGACGCGGAATGTTCCGATCCGCGAGATCGCCACGGCTGATGGATCAAAGGTGAAGGTTGCCACCGTCTACGATCTGATGATGGCCAACTACGGCCTCGATCGCGGCTTCGGCGGCGATTTCGTTGCCCGCACCTATGATCAGGACGTGCCGTTCACCCCGGCGTGGGCCGAGAAGATCACCGGCGTCAAGCGCGACGCGATCGTGACCGTTGCCCGCGAGTTCGCCGACAACGCCGAGAAGACGAATGGCCGCTCGATGATCATCATCGGGGCGGGCATGAACCACTGGTATCACATGGACATGAACTACCGGGGGGTGATCAACCTCCTGGTGTTCTGCGGTGCCATCGGCCAGTCGGGTGGCGGCTGGTCGCACTATGTCGGACAGGAGAAGCTCCGGCCGCAGACGGGTTGGGCGCCGCTCGCCTTCGGCCTCGACTGGGCGCGTCCATCGCGTCAGCAGAACTCGACCTCGTTCTTCTACGCCCACACCGATCAGTGGCGCTACGAGAGCCTGACGGCGGCCGAGATCCTGTCGCCGACGGCGCCAAAGGGCGAATGGGAGAACAGTTTCATCGACTACAACGTCCGTGCCGAGCGCATGGGCTGGCTTCCCTCGGCGCCGCAGCTCAAGGAGAATTCGCTCGCTATCGCAGCCGCTGCCAAGGCCTCGGGCCTGGAGGTGAAGGATTACGTCGCCAGGGCTCTGAAGTCGGGTGATCTGAACCTCTCCTGCGAAGACCCCGACGATCCCGCCAACTGGCCGCGCAACATGTTCGTCTGGCGCTCCAACCTCCTGGGCTCGTCCGGCAAGGGGCACGAGTATTTCCTCAAGCACCTGCTCGGAACCCGGCACGGCGTGATGGGCAAGGACCTCGGCACCGAAGGCGCGGTGCTGAACAAGGAGGTCGTCTGGCACGACAAGGCTCCCGAGGGGAAACTCGACCTTCTGGTGACGCTCGACTTCCGCATGTCGACGACCTGCGTCTACTCCGACATCGTGCTGCCCACCGCCACCTGGTACGAGAAGAACGATCTCAACACGTCCGACATGCACCCCTTCATCCATCCGCTCTCCGCAGCGGTGGACCCGGCCTGGGAAGCGCGCTCGGATTGGGAGATCTACAAGGGCCTCGCCAAGGCTTTCTCCACCGTTGCGCCCGAAGTGCTGGGCGTCGAGGAGGATGTCGTCCTCACCCCGATCCAGCACGACAGCCCCGGCGAGATGGCGCAAGCCTTCGACGTCGCCGACTGGAAGCGCGGCGAGATCGAACCGATCCCCGGGCGGACCATGCCGGCGGTCAGTGTCATCAAGCGCGACTACCCGCACATCTTCGAGCGCTTCACCGCCCTCGGGCCGCTGATGACCGACATCGGCAACGGCGGCAAGGGCATCGCCTGGAAGACGGCGCACGAGGTCGAGGCGCTCGGCGCGCTCAACGGCGTGCATCTTGACGGCGTCGTCAAGGGCCTGCCCAAGATCGACACCGACATCGACGCCACCGAAGTGGTGCTGATGCTCGCCCCCGAGACCAACGGCGAGGTCGCCGTCAAGGCGTGGGAAGCGCTCGGCAAGGCCACGGGCCGCGAGCACGCTCATCTCGCCCTGCCGAAGGAAGACGAGAAGATCCGCTTCCGCGACATCCAGGCGCAGCCGCGCAAGATCATCTCCTCGCCCACCTGGTCGGGTATCGAGAGCGAAAAGGTCTGCTACAACGCCGGCTATACCAACGTCCATGAATTGATCCCATGGCGGACGCTGACCGGCCGGCAGCAGCTCTATCAGGACCATCTGTGGATGCGGGCCTTCGGCGAGAGCTTCGTCACCTGGAAGCCGCCGGTCGACCTCAAGGCCATTGCACGGCTCGGCGAGCACAAGAGCAACGGCGAGAAGGAGGTCGTCCTCAACTTCATCACGCCGCATCAGAAGTGGGGCATCCACTCCACCTATACCGACAACCTCCTGATGCTGACGCTCAATCGCGGCGGGCCGGTGGTGTGGATATCGGAAACCGATGCCCGCTCGGCCGGTATCGTCGACAACGACTGGGTGGAGGTGTTCAACGCCAACGGGGCGCTGACGGCCCGCGCGGTCGTTTCCCAGCGCGTCAATCCGGGCATGATGCTGATGTACCACGCCCAGGAAAAGATCGTGAACACGCCCGGCTCGGAGCTCACCGGCAACCGGGGTGGCATCCACAACTCGGTCACCCGCGCCGTGCTGAAGCCGACCCACATGATCGGCGGCTACGCCCAGCAATCCTACGGCTTCAACTACTACGGCACCGTCGGTTCCAACCGCGACGAGTTCATCGTCATTCGCAAGATGTCCAGGATCGACTGGCTGGAAGAGCCGCTCGCCGCTTCGGATGTCCCGGCTGTTCAGGAGGTTTGAGACATGAAGATCCGTGCCCAGATCGCCATGGTGCTGAACCTCGACAAATGCATCGGCTGTCACACCTGTTCGGTCACCTGCAAGAACGTCTGGACCAGCCGCGAAGGCGTCGAATACGCCTGGTTCAACAACGTCGAGACCAAGCCCGGCGTTGGTTACCCGCGCGAGTGGGAGAACCAGAACCGCTGGAACGGCGGCTGGCGCCGCAAGAAGAACGGCAAGATCGAGCCGAGGATCGGCGCCAAGTGGCGGGTGCTGGCCAACATCTTCGCCAACCCGGATCTGCCGGAGATCGACGACTACTACGAGCCGTTCACCTTCGATTACGAGCACCTGCACACCGCAAAGGAGTCGAAGGCTTTCCCGACCGCCCGACCGCGCTCGGCCATCACCGGCGAGCGTATGGAGAAGATCGAGTGGGGACCGAACTGGGAAGAGATCCTCGGCGGCGAGTTCGAGAAGCGGTCGAAGGACGTCAACTTCGAGGGCGTCCAGAAGGACATCTACGGTGAATTCGAAAACACCTTCATGATGTACCTGCCGCGCCTCTGCGAGCACTGCCTCAACCCGGCCTGCGTCGCCTCCTGTCCGTCGGGGGCGATCTACAAGCGCGAGGAGGACGGCATCGTCCTGATCGACCAGGACAAGTGCCGCGGCTGGCGCATGTGCGTTTCAGGCTGTCCCTACAAGAAGATCTACTACAACTGGTCTTCGGGCAAATCCGAGAAGTGTATCTTCTGCTATCCGCGCATCGAATCCGGCCAGCCGACGGTCTGTTCGGAAACCTGCGTCGGCCGCATCCGCTATCTCGGCGTGCTGCTTTACGACGCCGACCGCATCGAGGCCGCCGCATCGACCGAGAACGAGCAGGACCTCTACGAGGAGCAACTGAAGGTCTTCCTCGACCCGAAGGACCCGGCGGTGATCGCCCAGGCCCGCGCCGACGGCGTGCCGGATAGCTGGATCGAGGCGGCGCGCCAGTCGCCGATCTGGAAGATGGCGATGGAGTGGAAGGTCGCCTTCCCGCTCCATCCCGAATACCGCACCCTGCCGATGGTCTGGTACGTGCCGCCGCTGTCTCCCATCCAGTCGGCGGCTGCCGCCGGCCGGATCGGCGAGACGAATGGCATGCCGGACGTCCGCAGCCTGCGCATCCCCGTCCGCTATCTCGCCAACCTGCTCACCGCCGGCAAGGAAGAGCCGGTGACGCTCGCTCTCGAGCGCATGCTGGCGATGCGAGCCTACATGCGCGGCAAGACGGTCGACGGCTTCGTCGACGAAACGCTCGCCGCCAGCGTCGGCCTGTCGGGTGCGACCATCGAGGATATGTACCGGGTGATGGCGATCGCCAACTACGAGGACCGCTTCGTCATCCCGACCAGCCATCGCGAGATCAACGACGACGCGCTCAGCCTGCGCGGCTCCTGCGGCTTCTCCTTCGGCAACGGTTGCTCGGGTGGCGACAGCGATACCAACCTTTTCTCCACCGCCAAGGTGAAGAAGGCCAGAAATCCGATGGAGGTGCTGTGATGTCCAATACGTTGAGGGCACTTTCGGTGCTTCTTGCCTACCCGACCGAAGGGCTGCGCGAGGCGGTCGCCGACATCGGCTCGGTTCTGGTCGACGAAGGCCTGGTGTCGGCGCGCGAGCGTGCCGACCTCTGGCCGCTGCTCGCCGAACTCCGCAACGACGACCTCTACGATCTCCAGGAGCGCTATGTCGAGTTGTTCGACCGCTCCCGGTCCTTGACGCTCAATCTGTTCGAGCACGTGCACGGCGAGAGCCGCGACCGTGGTCAGGCGATGGTCGACCTTGCCGCGCTCTACGAACGCGGCGGGCTGACCATGACGGCGAACGAGCTGCCTGACTATCTGCCGCTCCTCCTCGAATATGCCTCGACCCGCCCCATCGGTGAGGCTCGCCAGCTGCTGACCGACATCGCGCCGATCGTCGCCGCCCTGCGCGAGCGTCTTGTCGCCCGCGGCTCGACCTATGCCGGCGTGTTCGGCGCCTTGCTTGTCCTGTCGGGCAGCGCGAACGCCGAACCGGTGGAGCTTGCCGAACCCAGGGACATCGATGCCGACTGGGCCGAGGATCCGGTCGCCTTTGGGCCTGAGGCCGCGCCCGGCTGCTCGTCCGACCGCACCATGAGCCGTATCCGCGCCGCCCGCCGCGATGCGCGCTCCGAGGAGACGAACCATGTCTGAGTACATCAACAGCGCACTCTTCGGCTGGTACCCCTATGTCTGCCTCACCGTGTTCGCGCTCGGCAGCCTGATCCGCTTCGATCGCGAGCAATACACCTGGAAGACCGGCTCGTCGCAGCTTCTGCGCCGACGTCAGCTGTTCTGGGGATCCAACTTGTTCCACGTCGGCATCCTCGTCATCTTCGGCGGCCATTTGGTCGGCCTTTTGACGCCGGTCCGGGTGTTCGATGCGCTCGGCATCAGCCACACCTTTAAACAGCTCCTGGCCATGACGGTCGGCGGCATCGCCGGGGTCGCCTGCTTTGTCGGCATCGCGCTGCTTGCGCACCGCCGGCTGTTCGACCCGCGCATCCGCAAGACCTCCAGCTTTTCCGACATCGCCATCCTGCTGCTGCTCTGGGCGCAGTTGACGCTCGGCCTGTCGTCGATCTTCGTGTCGGCGCACAATCTCGACGGCCACGAGATGGTGAAGCTGATGGCCTGGGCCCAGGGCATCGTCACCGCCCAGCCCTCGGCGGCGGCCTATCTCGCCGACGTCCACTGGATCTTCAAGACCCACATCCTGCTCGGCCTGACGATCTTCCTGGTGTTCCCGTTCACCCGTCTGGTGCACGTCTGGAGCGCGCCCGTCTGGTACCTCGGCAGGACCGG
>NZ_NQVN01000053.1 GCF_002770725.1 Pleomorphomonas carboxyditropha
CCAAGTACGAGATCTACTCGATCGTCAACGACCTCGTCGCCGCCGGCAAGGCGGTCATCTTCATCTCCTCGGAAATGCCGGAGCTGCTCGGCACCTGCGATCGCATCTACGTCATGAACGAAGGCGCGATCGTCGCCGAAATGCCCGTCGCCGAGGCAAGCCAGGAAAACATCATGGGCGCCATCATGCGCTAGAGCATTCGCCGGCCAGATGGACCCATCTGGCCGCCAAGCGAATGCTCCAGATTATTTTATTCGAGCAGCCGCTTTTCGATCGGGTTGTCCCAACCCGATCGGCGGGTGCTCCAGGGGAGAAGGTTTGATGTCCAGCGTGAATTCGCCCATGGCAGAAGGCAATGAAGGCTCGTTCGCGTCGGCGGTCCGGCGCAACGGCAAGGACTACGGCATGCTGATCGCCCTGATCGCCGTGATGGTGTTCTTCCAGATCATCACCGGCGGCGTGCTGTTCATGCCGGTCAACCTGACCAACCTGGTGCTGCAGAACTCCTTCGTCGTCATCATGGCGCTCGGCATGCTGCTGGTGATCATCGCCGGCCATATCGACCTCTCGGTCGGCTCGATCGTCGGCGTCATCGGCGCGCTCGCCGCCATCCTGATGATCCGCCTGCAGATCAACCCCTGGGTCGCCTGCCTGATCTGCCTCGTCGCCGGCGGCGCCATCGGCGCGGCGCAGGGCTACTGGGTGGCCTATCATTCCATCCCGGCCTTCATCGTCACGCTGGCCGGCATGCTGATGTTCCGCGGCCTCACCTTCTGGATCCTCGGCGGTATCAACATCAGCCCCTTCCCGGCCGAATTCACCAAGCTCTCCACCGGCTTCCTGCCGAACCTTTTCGATATCGGCGGCCTCAACTCCACCTCGCTGATCCTCACCGTGCTGTTGACGGCCTTCTATGTCCGCCGGTCGCTCAAGAGCCGCAGGCTCGACGAAACCCATGGCGGCGACGTGGTGCCGATGCCCTTCTTCGTCGCGCAGACGGCGATCGTCGCGGCGATCATGCTGTTCCTCGGCTACCAGCTCAGCGCCTACAAGGGCTTTCCCACCATCCTGCTGATCATGGGCGCGATGGTCGCCGCCTATTATTTCCTGACGACGCGCACCACCATCGGCCGCGCCATCTACGCCCTCGGCGGCAACGAGAAGGCGACGCGGCTTTCCGGCATCAACACCAAGCGCTACTCGTTCTACACCTTCATCAACATGGGCGTCATGGCGGCCTTCGCCGGCCTGATCGTCGCCGCCCGCCTCAATTCCTCGACGCCCAAGGCCGGCACCGGCTTCGAGATGGACTGCATCGCCGCCTGCTACATCGGCGGCGCCTCGACCACCGGCGGCGTCGGCCGGGTGACCGGCGCGGTGGTCGGCGCCTTCATCATGGGCGTGCTCAACAACGGCATGTCGATCATGGGTCTCGGCATCGACTTCCAGCAGATGGTCAAGGGCGCCGTCCTGCTCGCCGCCGTCGTCTTCGACCTCTACAATAAAAACAAGGGGTAGCCTGCCTCACCTCCACAAGCCCCGATCCTCCTGACCAACCTGGCGGAGCCGAAAGGCTCCGCTTTTTCATGCGAGAACGCCCCGGCGCGTTCGGCACCGGGGCGTTTTCTTGCCAACTTGCAAATGGATCGTCAGGCGGCGCGCTTGTGCGGCGGCATGCGCAGGTTGGCCACCGGCTCCCAGACGGCGCGGTCGAGCTCGCGCTCGGCGGTCTCGCGGCAGAAGCCGACGTCGTCGAGCAGATACGGGTCCTCGACCAGCCGCTGCAGGTCGTGCCTGAGCAGGCTGCGCTTGCGCCACTGCCGATAGAGCTGGCCGGGATTGAAGGTGCCGCCGGCCCACTGACGGAGGGACATCGAGAAGATCATGATAGAACTCCGTACTGTTCGCTTGGTCTCTATATGACGATGGCCGCCTGACCCTTCAAACGCCTTTTTTGTCCGCTTGACGTTCCAAAAACTCAACCGTAAACAAATCCTTGCCAACAATGCCCCGGCAACCGCGCAACACCCGTCAGGCTTAGGTGAAACTGCGTGTGCGCTCGTCATATTTCCGACAAAACAGCTGCTTGGCGGCTGACATCTACGGGATTTGCAGGATGAAGGAACGCCGCTGATACCTTGGTCGATAGGGGATTGCCGCAAGAAGCGGCAGCGCCTCGCCGTGCACGAAAATCAACCGGAACCCATTGACGGGAGCGCCCGACGTGGCCGTCCATCGCCTGCCCAGCCTCAACGCCCTCAAGGCCTTCGAAAGCGTCGCCCGCCTCGGCGCGCTCAACCGCGCCGCCGAGGAGCTCAACGTCACCGAGAGCGCCGTCAGCCGGCAGATCCGGGCGCTGGAGGACGACCTGCGCGTCGAGCTGTTCCGCCGCGTCCACCGCGGCGTCCGGCTGTCGCCGGAGGGCGAGCAGCTCGCCATGTCGCTCGGCACCGCCTTCGAGGCGATCCGCCGCGGCGTCGAGCAGATCCGCGCCCGCCCCGGCGTCGTCCGCGTCCGCACGCCGCCCACCTTCGGCGCCCGCTGGCTGCTGCCGCGCCTCAGGAGCTTCGAGACGGCCAACCCCGACCTCACCGTGCGCGTGTCGGTGCTGTGGGAGAACATGGACCCCAGCGACGTCGAGAACGACGTCGGCATCCTCTACGAATCGCGCCAGTGGCCGCCGGAGGAGCTGGTGCCCTTCCTGATGGAGCGGCTGACGCCGGTCTGCTCGCCGGCCTATTACCAGACCGTCGCCCACCTCGAGCCGCTGGAGCAGGTGCGGCGCGGCCAGATCCTGCACTGTTCCGGCATGACCGACTGGCAGCGCTGGGTAGCCCGCGCCTTCGGTGATGACGAAATCGACGTCGGGCACGGCGAGACCTTCGACACCATGGACACGGCGTTGCGCGCCGCCGAGGCGGGGCGCGGCTTCGCCATCGGCGACCTGTCGATGATCGGCGACGACGTCAGCCTCGGCCGCCTGGTGGCGCCGTTCGGCGTCGTCACCGGCGGCGTCGACAATCTCTATCTCGTCCGCCGCGACCGCCTCAGGCCGAAACCGGAGGTGACGCGCTTCGTCGAATGGCTCTACGCCCAGGTCGAGGAGATGAACGAGGGACGCTGAGGGCCGCGCGAAAAGGGGAGAGCCTTTCCGGATCAGGCGGATGCATGAAAGCAAACCGCCGAAAGGACAGCTATAGGCTACATGCTGCTGCCACTTGTATCCGACTGCCCGGCCGGGCGCGCTCCGTTCGGAGCCAGGCGCACAGATGGCGCGGCCGGGCGGGCGGCGGGCGGCTCCCGCAAGGCTGAGGGCCGGCGCGCTATCTCGCGGAGTTCCTTTCGAAACAGCTCACGAAAAGTCTCATATGACTTGAAGCCGAGAAAGCTGACGAACCGATACACGGTCGAGGTCGAAACCCCACAGGCACGTGCAAGCCTCGTCTCGGAATAAAACGCCATGTCCCCGGGATTGGCGAACGTAAACCGCGCCACCTTTTCGGTTCTCTTGGTGAGACCATTTGCCTTGCGGGCCATTAGGTACTTCAGTTCAAGTAGGGTCCTGGGCAGGTTTTCGTCTTCGAGGCACGGCATGCCGAATCTCCCCGGAAATAGCTTGTTCGGTATGTCCCCGAAGGCCGCGTTGAAGCCGGCATCCCATCGCCTGTTGCACGGATCCTTCAATCAGGCCGATGAGCGCTTCAGGCGGCCGCCGTTTCGGAAAACGATGCTGTCCCGAAGCGACGGGCGCCGAGAGCGTTTTGCCCGCTAGATAGCCTGCGGCGCGAAGTCGCTCCCCTCCTCGGGAGCGGCGGAGCGTAGCGTTTCAACCGACCGGCGTAAGCCCTCAAGACGGGAGAGCAGCACGTCCTCGTGCTCGATCGACAGCCACTCGTCATAGCCAACCATCTTCAGCCGATAGCAGAATTCGCGCCACCAGCTTTCACCGTGCCCATAACCCAGCGTGATGTAGCTCCAAGATCGCGCCGGGATGTCCATCAGCGAGCCATTTTCCAGAAGGCTGGCGGTCGCCGCCTTAGGGGCGTTGATGTAGGTGTCCTTGGCATGGACGTGATAGATGGCCTCGCCAAGCGCATCGACGGCGGCAAGCGGATCGGCCCCCATCCACATCAGATGGCTTGGGTCGAGGTTGGCGCCGACGACCGGGCCAACGGCCTCGCGCAGCTTGAACAGCGACGGCACGTTAAAGACCAACTGATTGCCATGCAGTTCAATGGCAATGCGTTCGACGCCGCATTCTTTGGCCAGGGCAACGATCTCTGACCAGTAGGGGATCAACCGTTCCTCCCACTGATATTTGAGCATGGTCTGCGTCTCGGGCGGCCAGGAGGAGACGACCCAGTTGGGCATCCTGTCGCCCTGGGCTCCCTCGGGAAGGCCCGACATGGTGCAAACCTTCCTGATCCCCATTTCTCCGGCGAGACGGATGGTGTCCCGGAGGCAGGCATCCTGCGTCGGGTCGGTCGGATGCAGCGGGTTGCCGTTGGCATTAAGCGCAATGACCTCAAGCCCGCGGTCGGCGAACGCCTTCAAGAACGCTCCGCGGGCCTTGGCGTCGGCTTTCATCTTCTTGAGATCGAAGTGTGGCGCCGTCGACCAGCCGCCGGTGTTGACCTCAAGGCCCGATAGATGGAGCTTCACGGCCTGATCGAGAATATCTTCAAAGGTGCGGTTGCCGAGGCTGTCGGACACAAAACCGAGTTTCATTTTCATGCTCCTCTTCAGCGATAGAAAGCCGGCTTGCCGATCATCTCGATCGGGACCTTGCGTCCCTCGGCCAGCGCTCGGACGCCGGCTTCGGCGACGACGGCGGCGCAATAGCCGTCCCAGCAGTTGGAGGCGATCGGTGACGGCACGCCGGTTTCCACAAACTTGAGAAAGGCCTTGTTCTGGCGCCGATAGGCCTCGGCGAACCGGGGGCGCCAGTCGGGCGCGTAGCGCTCGACCGATTGCAGCGCTACGTCGAGACGAGAGTAGACGGGAGCGTTCATGGAGATCGCACCCTTCTTGCCAACCAGTTCGCTGCGCACGTCGTAGCCGTAGGCGGCGTTGTTGTTGATTTCGATGTTGACGAGTTGGCCGCCATTGGTCTCCAGCACCATGAACACCGGCGCCCCGGTCTGGCTGCCGTCGACTCCTGCCGGCTGGAACACGGAGATCGACCGGTAGTCGCTGCCGAGGACGAAACGGGCAACGTCGTATTCGTGCGGCGCCGAATTGGTGATGGCCATCTGGCCGGTGAAGTTGGCCGGCGCCTCCACGTTGCGGTGGAAGTTGTGCATCATGATCGCCTGTCCGAGCTCGCCGCCGTCCAAGGCCGCCTTCATCTCGGCGTAGGATTGATCGAAGCGCCGCATGAAGCCCACCTGGACGAAGAAGCGTCCGGCCTTCGCCTCGGCTTCCATGACCGCCAGGCAGTCAGCGGAACTCTGGGCCAACGGCTTCTCGCAGAGAACCGGCTTGCCCGCTGCGATGGCGGCGATGGAAAGGGGCGCGTGGGTCTCGTCCGGGCTGGCGATCAGGACGGCATCCACGTCGCGCCTGGCAATGACAGCCATCGGGTCGGCTGCAACGTCGGCGGCGCCACACTCGTCCGCTACGGCTTTCGCCCGTTCCGGAAAAGCATCGCAGACTACCTGCAGCGTGGCGCCCGGAAGATCGCCGGATACGATGCGCGCATGGTCGGCCCCCATGATTCCCGCGCCGAGAAGTGCAATCCTGATGCTCATATCTACGTCCTCGTCAAACCTTAATCGTCAGCGTCTGATCCATTCGGCCTCTATCCGGAATCGGAAAAGGAATGTTCGATAGTCGGCACAGAAAGGTCAGGCGACGTTCCAATGCTTCAGGCGGTTTGTTGCGTTTGCCGGCCACCGCTGCTTGCTGATGAAGACGCGCCGCGCTATTGGGCGGCGCGTCCCAAGTTGTTTTATTTCAGGTACTTGTCGACGTTGTCGGCGGTGATCGACTCGAAGGCGACGATCTTTTCCTTGGGCGCCGGCTGGCCGGCCTTGAGGCCTTCGATTACTTCGAAGGCAACCTCGGCCTGGCCCTTGGCGTTCTGGAAGATCGACTGCGACATCTCGCCGGCCTTGATGGCGGCAAGCGCATCGGCGGTGCCGTCGACGCCGGAGATCATCACGCCCTGGAGGCGGCCGGCGGTCTTCAGCGCTTCGAGGGCGCCGAGCGCCATCTGGTCGTTGGCGGCGATGATGGCGTCGAACTGCGGGAAGGACTGGATCCAGTCCTCGGTCACCTTCATGCCCTCGGCGCGGTCATAGTTGGCGCTGAGGCTGGCCAGCACCGTCACGTCGGACCGTTCCTTCAGGCAGGCATCGGTGAAGCCGTCGAGACGCTGCTTGGAGTGGGTGAGGCCCGGCGTTCCCTGCAGGTAGACAACCTTGGCGTCCTTGGGCAGCTTCTCCTTCATGAACTCGCCCTGCAGCTTGCCGGCATCGTAGTCGTTCGAGCCGACGAAGGTGTATTCGCCGCCCGCCGCCTTGATGCCAAGGGCGATCACCGGAATGCCGGCCGCGTTGGCCTTCTCGATACCCGGAACGATGCCCTCGAAGTCGACCGGCACCACCAGAATGGCGTTGACCTTCTGGGTGACGAAGTTGTCGATCTGGTCGAGCTGCTTGGAGATGTCGAGATTGGCGTCGGTGAAGCGGACCTCGACGTCCGGATCGGCCTTGACCGCCTCGATGAAGGCGTTCTTGCGGCTCATGGTGAACACGTCG
>NZ_NQVN01000054.1 GCF_002770725.1 Pleomorphomonas carboxyditropha
CAAGGGGCCATTACGAGAGGTCTATCAACGCCTTGTCCAAAACGGAAAAAAGCCAATCGTCGCCATCGGAGCTCTCATGAGAAAGATCATCGTCATCCTCAATGCAAAACTGAGAGACCTCAACGCACAACAGAGTTGATGACAGATTTATATAGAGGAAACAGTTGGATAAGCCGCCTGCGAGCTCACCCAGCACATCGCATGCCCCGATAGCCAAGGGCAACCTCGCACCCCACGCACAACGATCTATCTCCTTGTTATATATCCATTTCCTGTCATCCTGGCGCAGGCCAGGACCTCAGGCAGAATGAGGCAATCGGCCGATATAGCACTCTCCATCCCACCAACAGCTTGAAGCGCCGACCCGGCTCACCCGGATCGGCGCTTCTCATGCACGCGCCCAGAGCCTGGATCGAAATTCGCTGGGGCGCGGCAGATGGCGACGAGTGCGAGAACCGGAGCGCAGCGGGCTTAAGGCCCGTGAGCACCGGAAGCGCGGCACTCCAAGCCAGATGCCCGCCCCAGTAGAGTTTCGGCCAGGCTCTCAGAAGAAGCCGAGCTTCTTCGGGTTGTAACTGACCAAGAGGTTCTTGGTCTGCTGATAGTGGTCGAGCATCATCGAGTGGGTTTCGCGGCCGATGCCCGACTGCTTGTAGCCGCCGAACGCCGCGTGCGCCGGATAGGCGTGGTAGCAGTTGGTCCAGACGCGGCCGGCCTGGATGTTGCGCCCGAAGCGATAGAGACGGTTGGCATCGCGGCTCCATACGCCGGCCCCGAGGCCATAGAGCGTATCGTTGGCGATCTCCAGCGCCTCGTCCTCGTCCTTGAAGGTGGTGCAGGAGACCACCGGGCCGAAGATCTCTTCCTGGAACACGCGCATCTTGTTGTTGCCGTGGAAGACGGTCGGGGTGACGTAGTAGCCGCCTTCGAGATCGCCGCCGAGGTGGGCGCGCGTGCCGCCGGTCAGCACTTCGGCGCCTTCCTGGCGGCCGATGTCGAAGTAGCCGAGGATCTTGTTGAGCTGCTCCTCGGAGGCCTGGGCGCCGATCATCGTCTCCGGGTCGAGCGGGCTGCCCTGCTTGATGGCATGAACGCGGGTGAGCGCCCGTTCCATGAACTTGTCGTAGACGCTTTCCTGGATCAGGGCGCGGCTCGGACAGGTGCAGACCTCGCCCTGGTTGAGGGCGAACATCACGAAGCCCTCGATGGCCTTGTCGAAGAAGTCGTCATCCTCGGCCATCACGTCGGCGAAGAAGATGTTGGGCGACTTGCCGCCGAGTTCCAGCGTCACCGGGATGAGGTTCTGGCCGGCATACTGCATGATCAGCCGGCCGGTCGACGTCTCGCCGGTGAAGGCGATCTTGGCGACGCGCGGCGAGGAGGCGAGCGGCTTGCCCGCCTCGAGGCCGAAGCCGTTGACGACGTTGAGCACGCCGGGCGGCAACAGGTCGCCGATCAGCTCCATCAGCACGAGGATCGAGGCCGGCGTCTGCTCGGCCGGTTTCAGGACGACGCAGTTGCCGGCGGCCAGCGCCGGAGCGAGCTTCCAGGCGGCCATCAGCAGCGGGAAGTTCCAGGGGATGATCTGGCCGACGACGCCGAGCGGCTCGTGGAAGTGATAGGCGATAGTGTCGTGGTCGATCTCGGACAGCGTGCCTTCCTGGGCGCGCAGGCAGCCGGCGAAATAGCGGAAATGGTCGATGGCGAGAGGCAGGTCGGCGGCCGTCGTCTCGCGGATCGGCTTGCCGTTGTCCCAGGTCTCGGCCAGCGCCAGACGATCGAGGTTCTCCTCCATGCGATCGGCGATGCGGTTCAGGATGTAGGCGCGCTGGGCGACGTTGGTCTTGCCCCAGGCCTCGCGCGCCGCGTGCGCCGCATCCAGCGCCAGCTCGATGTCGGCGGCTTCCGACCGCGCGACTTCGCAGAGCTTCTGGCCGGTGATCGGCGACAGGTTGTCGAAGGTGCGGCCGCTCACGGCGTCCTTGAACTCGCCGCCGATGTAGTTGCCATACTTGGTGCGGAACGGCAGATCCGTGGCCTTGACGGTGCTCTGATAGGTCATCTTGTCCTCCCAGACATGTCGCGCGTTCATCGCGCTGTCGGGAGAATTGCGTAGGGAAAACCCGAAATCCAGCAGGCCCGCCGCAAGGCTAGCCCGCCAGTGTCGCAGTTCTGCGACAGTCGGATGAGGGGTTGCATTCCAGGAAGCTCAACGCCGAGCCTGACCCGAAATTCGCTGGGGTGCGGCAGCTGGCGACGGCTTCGAGAACCGGAGCGGAGCGGACATTCAGGTCCGTGAGCACCGGAAGCGCAGAAGACTAAGTCAGATGCCCGCCCCAGTAGAATTTCCGGTCAGGCGGAGCTTGTTCAGCTTGCGATGCAGCGTGGCGCGGCTGATGCCGAGCAGCTCGGCGGCGTGCGACACGTTGCCGCGCGCCCGGGCCAGGGCACGCTGGACCACCGCGCGCTCGCCGGCGGCGAGGTCGTCGGCTTCGTGCTCCCGGGCGATCAGGTCGCCGATCGGGGTATGCCCGTTGATATCGGCCGCCGTCAGCCCGAGAAGCTGCCGGGCGGCGCGGGTGGCGCCGACGATCAGCTCGTGTCCGTCGACGGCCACCAGAGCATCGGCCCGCCCCTCGGGCGAGGGCGCCAGAATGATGCGGCTCGCGGGGAAGGCGCGCCGGAACAGATCGCACTCGATGCGCCGCGCCGCGTCGGTGACCGACTGGGCGATCAGCGTCAGGAAGCCTTCGGTCAGGTCGGCCCGGCAGGAGGAGACGTCGATCACCGCCGCCAGTTGCCCGTCGGCATCGTGGATCGGCGAGGAGGTGCAGCTCAAGAGCGCGTTGCGGCTGAAGAAATGCTGGTCGCGGTGGATGGTCACCGGGCGTTGCTCGACGATGGCGGTGCCGATGCCGTTGGTGCCCTCCTTGCCTTCGCTCCATGGCGTGCCGACCCAAAGGCCCCATGCGCTGAAGGTGGCGTCGTCGGCGGCCGCGCCCCGCCTTTCCAGCGGAACGCCGTTGCGATCGGCCAGCAGCACGCAGCAACCGACGCCGCCGACGGCGGCGTGCAGGCGGTCCATGGCGCTGGTCGCGCAGACGATCAGCGGCTCCAGCGGCTGCCGGGCCAGCGCGATCTCCTGTTCGGTCAACCGCCAGACGGGTGGGCGCGGCGATGCCGGATCGAGCTTGTGCAGAACCTGCGACCGATGCCACGACGCGGCGATGACCGAGCGGGCCGCCCCGTCGGCGGCCAGCGTGTCCCTGACGTGCTGCGCGTGTAGTTCATCCGACCTGTCCACGCTTTTCCTCCTCGAGAAGCGTTGGCCACGACGCCCTGAAATTCCTCCTGCCCTAACGTCCTCCGCGTGAGTCGCCTGTTGCATCATCCGACCGGAGTGGAACGCGGATCGACAAGACGATGCCTTGCAAACGCCGGCCTGCAGCACCGATCCGTTTCAGCCGGATCGAACGGCGTTCTACGGGTAAATCCCGATAGCGGGATACTCATAATCTTGTTTGCCGAGGTAGACAATTCGCCCAAAGGACTCGGAACAAGCCGCAGCTCCGACGTCAGGTCGCATCGAAAATGACCGCCGATATCGCGGATCCGAGTGCGTCGGCCGCCCACCCTCGGCGCCCCCTCGTCCCGAGGTCCTGCGCCCGCGCGCGGGAGGACACTCTTCGGGAGGACAAGCGAGCCGCTATGGGTTTGTTTCCCATATATAATCTACCTGTCATCCTGGCGCAGGCCAGGACCTCGGGCAGAATGGAGCGGGCGGCCGATATAGCGCTCCCAGCGCCGAAGGGAGCCCGATGCGACCCTCGGCACCCCCTCGTCCCGAGGTCCTGCGCCTGCGCGCGGGAGGACAATCTTCGGGAGGACAAGCGAGCCGCTATGGGTTTGTTTCCCATATATAATCTACCTGTCATCCTGGCGCAGGCCAGGACCTCGGGCAGAATGGAGCGGGCGGCCGATATAGCGCTCCCAGCACCGAAGGGAGCCCGATGCGACCCTAGGCGCCCCCCTCGTCCTGAGGTCCTGGGCGCGCCCTATATCCGCCCCTCGTTCTTTTCTGCCCGAGGTCCCCGCCTTCGCGGGGATGACAGGAGAATTATAAATAAAAACAGCAGCGTAACGTTCTTCTCAATTGTCATCCCCGCGCAGGCGGGGACCTCGGGAAGGTAAAGCGGGCGTTCGATATCGGTCTCCCTCTCCAGCTCTCCCCTCCAGCGCCGCCCGATACCGGGCAAACGACGCCTCCATCCACGCCTTGGCGTCGCCGATGATCGGCTCTGACCGCCAAACCGCCCCGGCACTCACTCCGCCGCGTCACGCGGGATCGGCTCCACCCGAACCGCCAGCCCGAGCGCCTTGGTGATGGCCATGAAGTTCGCCAGCGTCGGATTGCCGCCCTCGGACAACGCCACGTAAAGGTTTTGCCGGCCAAGACCGGTATCGCGGGCGAGCTTGCTCATTCCCTGGGCGCGGGCAATCACGCCGAGAGCGTGGGTAACCAGCGCCGGGTCGCCATCCTCGAAAGCCGCTTCCAGGTAGGCGGCGATATCCTCTTCGTTCCTGAGATACTCGGCGGTGTCGAACGGCTTGGTGACTATCGTCATGCCTCGTTTCCCCATCCTGCGGCCAGCGCAATGGCGTCTGCGATGTCCTTGGCCTGCGTGCGCTTGTCGCCTCCGGCCAGCAGGACGATCAGCTTTTCGCCGCGTCGGACGAAATAGACGCGATAGCCCGGTCCATAATCGACCCTGAGTTCCGACACGCCCTGCCCGACCGGCTTCACATCACCGGGGTTGCCAAGCGCAAGACGGTCGATCCGCACCAGAATACGCGATCGTGCCTGCCTGTCGGCGAGGCGGGCGAGCCAGCCCTCGAACTGCTCGGTCTGGCGAATTTCGATCATAAGGCATTGTCTCATTTATAGGACAAGAGAGCAAGAAAGATTTGGTCCCACGCCGTCATCAAGGTATGCCAACCATGCCCATTCCGCGCTACATTTCCCTTCGGCAGACAGGGCGAGTATCCACGGACAGGGAGTCTCCACCATGACCAGGCGGGCCGGCATCGAGGAAATTCGCGGCTTTTATGCGCGGCTGATCACGGCGGCGAGCAAGTCGTCCGATCCCCGGCTCGAGCGGGCCTTCGAGGCCGTCCCGCGCGAGGCGTTCCTGCCACCGGGGCCGTGGCGGATCGTCGTCGGCGGCCGGCATGTCGACACGCCGAGCGCCGACCCGGCCTATCTCTACCAGGACGTCCTGGTGGCGCTCGACGCCGCCAAGGGCATCAACAACGGCGAGCCGTCGCTGCACGCCCGCTGGATGGCGGCGATCGCGCCGGCAAGCGGCGAGGCGGTGACGCAGATCGGCGCCGGCACCGGCTACTACACCGCCATCCTCTCGCTGCTGGTGCTGCCGACCGGCACGGTCACCGCCTTCGAGATCGACGAGCGCCTCGCCGATGCCGCCCGGCGCAACCTCGCGCCCTTCGAGGGCGTCGCGGTCGTCCATGCCGACGCCACCGGAACGCCGCTGCCGGCCTCCGACGCGATCTACGTCAACGCCGGCGTCGCCGCGCCGCCGGCCGGCTGGCTTTCGGCTCTGAAGCCGGGCGGCCGGATGATCTTCCCCTGGCGGCCCAGCGACAAGATCGCCCTGACGCTGCTGGTCACGGCCGGGGACGGCGGTTTCAGCGTCAAGCCGCTGATGCCGTCCTGGTTCATCCCCTGCGTCGGCGCATCGGAGGAGCTTAAGCCCCTGAGGCTGCCGGAAACCGCCGCCGAGGTGCGATCCATCCGGTCCGTCTGGCGCACGGCCGATCGGGCGCCCGATGAAAGCGCCGTCGCCGTCTATCCCGACGTCTGGTTCTCGTCGAAGGAACCGGGCGGCGACCGCTGACGCTAGGAGAGCTATATCTCCCCCTCGCCTCTTTCTGCCCGAGGTCCTGCGCCTTCGCGCAGGATGACAATCTATGTATATGTTTCTTATATATAAATTACCTGTCATCCTG
>NZ_NQVN01000055.1 GCF_002770725.1 Pleomorphomonas carboxyditropha
GATACCTGGCTTCAGCTCGTCGGCATCATGAACCGGTCGGAAGATCCGAGCCTCGCAGCCATGCGCGCCATCCTCGAAGCCATTTTGCCGGCCAACAGGGGAGTGGCGACATGACCTTTCACGTGACAGACGCCTTCCGGCCCGTCACTCTGGGCATGCAGTCCTTCGAAGCCGCTCGCCTTGGGGCTCTGCGTCTCGTCGGTCCAATCGACCGCAGCGAAACGGTGTCGCTCGATGAAGCGCTTGGGCGTGTTCTGGCCGAGACGATCGTTGCTCCGTGCGATCTCCCCGCCTTCGATCAGGCGGCCATGGATGGCTACGCGGTCCGCTTTGCCGATGTCGCGGTCGGTCCGCTTCGTGTCGACGGGGTGACGCATGCCGGCGATGCTCCTACCCGACTGGCGCCGAAATGTGCCCATCGCATCATGACCGGAGCTAGCCTGCCGACCGGAGCGGACACGGTCGTCCCATACGAAGAAACAGTCACCCTTCGCGAGGGCCTGGCCATGCCTGGCTCCATCAAGCCCGAGGGAAACATCCGCAGGGCGGGCGAAGACATCGCGCGCGGCGAGACCGTTCTGACAAAGGGCCGGCGGTTGGCTTGGCCCGAGATTGCCGCCCTGGCGGCGCTGGGCATCGGATCGGTGCGGGTGACCGCGCCCATCCGGGTATCGCTATTGACCACCGGCGCGGAGCTGCGCAGCGCCGGCGAAGCCCTGCCGGCAGCGGGTATCTACGATTCCAACGGCCCCATGCTGATGGCCTTGCTGGCCGACAGCGGCGTCGACGTGACCAGGACGACGGTGGGCGACAGCTACGACGCCCTCACCGAGCGGCTCGCCGACGCCAGCCGCCAAGCCGATCTCATCGTGACCTCGGCCGGCATGTCCTCTGGCGATCGCGATCTCGTGCGCGCCGCCCTGGCGGCAGTCGGAGGAACGATCGCCGTATCCTCGGTCGCCATCAAGCCGGGAAAGCCGCTCGCCCTCGGCGGGGTCGGCGGCGCTGCCTTCGTCGGATTGCCGGGCAACCCGCAGGCGGCGGCCTTCTGCGCGCTGGTCTTCGCCCGGCCGATGATCGCTGCCCTCTCGGGGCGCCCACGGAGCGCGCCCATCATGGCCCTGTCCGCCTTCGCCACCGGCCACTCGTCGGAGAAGACCGAGCTTGTTCCGGTCGCGCTCGAAACGGTCTCCGGCCAGCTCACGGCCCGCCGCGTCGGACAGCCGGGATCGCATCGCCTGATGCCGCTCCTTGCCGCCGATGCCCTGGCGATCGTTGCCGCCGCCAACGCCCCGCTCAGGGCCGGCGATCGGCTTGAAGTGCTGCCCTTCCACCCCCCGGAATTTCAGGGAGTGCCGTCGTGACTTGTGCGCTGACCGATCGCTTTGGCCGCACTATCCGTTATCTTCGCCTGTCCGTGACCGATCGCTGCGATCTGCGCTGTGTCTACTGCATGGCCGAGGACATGCGGTTCGTGCCCAGGCGGGACCTCCTGACGCTCGAGGAACTCGACCGGCTGGCGTCGACCTTCGTTGCCAGAGGCGTCAACAAGATCAGGATAACCGGCGGCGAACCGCTGGTGCGCAAGGACATCTTGACGCTGTTCCGGTCGCTGTCCCGGCACTTGCAGGGTGGGGCGCTCAAAGAGCTCACGCTGACCACGAATGGCACGCAGCTCGCCAATCATGCAGAGGCGCTGGCCGCCGCCGGCGTCAAGCGTGTCAACGTGTCGCTCGACACGCTCGATGCCGACCGGTTTCGCCTCCTCACCCGTCGCGGCCAGCTTGGTGCGGTGATGGATGGCCTCCGGGCCGCGCGGGAGGCCGGCCTCAAGGTCAAGCTCAACGCCGTAGCTCTCAAGGGCATCACCGAGACCGAAATCTTCGACCTGATCGACTTCGCCCACGGCCGCGGCATGGATCTGACTCTGATCGAAACCATGCCACTCGGCGATGTGGGTGCCGACCGGACCGACCAGTATCTGCCGCTGACCGAACTGCGCCGCCTCATCGAGCGCCGTCTTACCCTGGTTGACACATCCGAGCGCTCCGGCGGACCGGCCCGCTATACTCGTGTCGCCGAGACCGGTGGGCGGGTCGGCTTCATTACGCCGATGACCCACAATTTCTGCGAAAGCTGCAACCGCGTGCGGGTGAGCGCGACTGGTATCCTCTATACCTGTCTCGGCCAGGAGGAGCGCACCGACCTGCGGTCGGCCCTGCGCGGCTCGGAGAGCGATGACCTCCTGAACGCCGCGATCGCGTGCGCCATAGAGCTCAAGCCCAAGGGCCACGATTTCGCGATCGGCCCGGACCAGAGGCCTTCCTTAGGGCGCCATATGTCGGCGCTTGGCGGTTGAGCCAGCATGCTCCGATGGTCGGCGAGGCAGCACCTCTTGCTCTTGTTGTGTCGGCGGTGACCGCTCCGGCCAAATACGTGCTTGTTGTTGTGATTCTCATACACCATCGGCTCGCATCCGAATTGCGAAGGCTGAGCTGGACGCACATCCCTTACGGTACGAACCGGTCTGAGGACGGCGAGCAGCCACGCCGGGTCGGCCGGCGGCGCGAAAGCACCGAAATCACGTGCTTTCCCGGCCTGAAGCCGCCGCGCCGCCGCGTCACAAAACGATCACTGGAAAACCCTGTGGTGCCACGGCATGAACGGATAGAGTCCGGCCGACCGCCGGTCGTCCCGCCGCTGCAACTGGAACGCTTGACATGCCCGAGATCACCATCGCGCGCCGCATGGCGCTGAAGCTGCTCGCCGGCGCCGCCCTGCTGCCGATCGTCGGCCGCCCCGCCCTTGCCACCGCCGCGCCGGGCGTCGACTTCATCGTCATCGCCGACCTGCACTCGGCCTACGACCATCTCGGCCAGTTGCTGGCGGCGATCGAGAGCCATGTCGCGGCGACACCGCGGCCGTGCCTGGTGCTGTTCAACGGCGACCTGTTCGAGGCCGGCAACGTTGTCGCCAGCCGCTCCGGCGGCGCGATCGACTGGGCCTTCCTCAAGGCGCTGGCCGATACCGCGCCGACGGTGTTCAACCTCGGCAACCACGAGCCCGACCTCGACAACGACCTCGCCCACTTCGTCACCCGCGCCGGCGAACTGGATATCACGGTGCTGACCAATATCATCGACGGCCGCACCGGTGCCGGCTACGCGCCGGCGAGCGCCTCGCTGCAACTCGGCGGCCAGACGGTGACGATCGCCGCCTGCGCCACCGACAACCTGTTCACCTATCCGAAGCCGACACGCGCCCAGCTGTCGATCCCGCAGCCGGCCGAGTGGGCGGCGGCGAATCTGCCCGGCCTGCTTCGGTCCGGCACCATCAACGTAATGCTGAGCCATGCCGGCGTCACGGCCGACAAGGCGATCCTGCCGCTGCTGCCCGACGGCACGCTCTTTGTCGGCGGCCACGATCACCTCAACCTCGTCCACGCCGAGGGCAACACCCGCTACCTGCACACCGGCAGTTGGTCGGAGGCGCTGACGGTAGCCACTGTCGCTGGCCCTGGGGCGCCCGCCGACCTCAGGCGGATCGGCATCGACCCGGCGGTACCGGCTTCCGACCGGCTGGCCGGGCTGATCGCCTACGTGCTGGCGCAGCACCTCACCAAGGACGATCTCGCCCCCGTCGGCCACGCCGACGCCGCGCGGACAACCGACGAGGCCGGCCTGTTCGCCGCGGCGTCGCTGGCCGCCGCCGTCGGCGCCGACGTCGGCTTCATCGGCCACACTACCTTCGGCGCCGGCCTGCCCGCGGGGCCCGTGTCGCGCTATGCCTTCGACGCCTGCGTCCGCTTCGAGGGCAAGCTGATGACCGTCGAGGTCGACGCGGCGACGCTCGCCACCATCCTGGCGCGCTGCAACCAGTTCGGCGACTTCCCGTTCGACGCCCGCAACGGCGATTACCTATACGCGGCGGCGCCGAACGGCGACAAGGCGCGCTACCGGCTGGTCTGCAACGACTGGTCGGCCACCAACCAGCGCGCCTATTTCGGCCGTGACGACCTTGCCTTCACGGAGGTGCCGGATCGCACGGTCAAGGCAACGGTGATCGCCGCCCTCGCCTGACGCTTCCGCCGCCGCGCGCTTGGGTCGGAGGTTGGGCCGAGCTGGTTCATGCGCCTTGCGCGAATTCCTGACGGACCCCGGCATAGATCGTCTCGATCTCAGCCGCTTCCGCGTCGGTCATTTGCGCGAACTCCCGCTCTCGCGCGCGCTTCGAAAGCACGCCATCGTTCTGGTGCAGGAAGCGGAACAACAGGTCCATCAGCCTGTCCGGCATGTCGACCAACGCCGACACCTGCCGCCGGAAGGCGTCATAGCCCCTGAGAAAGGCCGTCTCGGCGGGAAGATCGACATCGATGGTCTTTGCCACACAGGAGAACAGGAACTCCGCATGCGGCGTGGCGTCGAAGAAGCGGTAGTAATCCGAGGTTTCGTTCAGCACTTCGACGTTGCCCTGGCCGGTCGGCCGCCAGCGGACAAACGGCAGGACACGTCGCGAGTGGCTCTCCAGCGTTCGCCTGTAGTCGTCGATGCGATCGAGAATGACGGCCGAAACCGGAAACACCACCCCCGCTGGGTTGAAGCCACGCTGCGCCAGGACATGATGGATGAGGTAGCGATGCAACCGGCCGTTCCCGTCCTCGAACGGATGGATGTAGACGAAGCCAAAGGCCAGCACAGCCGCCGCGAGCACGGGATCGAGCTCCGGGGCCACGTCCCGGCCGAAGGTCGTTAGCCCTGCAACGAGATCCGACAGGTCCTGATGGCGGGCGCTGATGTGATCGGGAATCGGTATGCCGGTGACGCGATCGTGCTCGCCGACGAAGCCTCCTTCCTGCCGCAGGCCCAGATGCACGAAGCGGGCATCGCCGATGACGATGCGCTGCAGGCGCAGCAACTCGTCGAGATCGATGGGGCGCCGGCCAGCGTCACCGATCGCCTGGCCCCAGCGCTGGACGCGATCCTGCGGCGGGTCCTCGCCCTCGATCTGGAAGCTCGAGCGCGAGTCCTGGAGAAGCAGGAACGCGGCGGTCCTGGCCAGAAGGTCGGCGGGCACCTCGGCGACGACGCACCGCGCCGCCGCAGCCAGATCGCTGGCGACGAATGTCTCCAGGGAAGGGGTTCGGAAGACCATCGGGCAGAAGGCCGGCGTACCGGGCAGGTTGTTCCTCACTCGATGGCGCGTCGATGTCACGCCGGCGGTCGCCCATTGACGCTCGGGATCGACAACGGGGGCATAGACCCCCTGCGTCGCGTCCGGCAGATCGAGCCGCGCCTGCAATAGCCACTCATAGAGAAACCACAGGCGGCGGGCATAGGCCCCGGTCGGGGCGGCACGGACGATGTCGGCAATTGCCTCCGGTCCGGCAGCCCGAAACAGCGCCTTGATCACGCCGAGATCGAGCCCTTCATAGCGCAGTGCAAAGGTCAGATGGCCGCCGAGCGTCTCGTCGGGCCGGTGGCGGGGCGTATAGACGTGCCAAGCGTCCGCCACGTAGACCTTGTGGCGCGGCCCGATTGCCGAAAGAGTGAAGGGAGCGGGGACGGCGAGGTCGTAGGCATCGATCAGGGCCGCATAGCCGACGGGGACCGCAGCCTCCGGGAGCCGGCGATCATGAAAGACAGTCACGGGGCCTGAGAACGGCTTCTGTTGACCTAAGTGCATGAATATCGATTCTCGCCCGTGAAAAATGATCCTGTATCTCTTCTTATATGAAAATCAATAACCCCTCAACAGGGGAGCGTGGCTGTTCATGCCAAGGCCTGAGTCTATTCTGGCCCCCCACGCCGCACATTGGTCATCGCCCGTAGCTACACACCGCAGTTACAGTTGCTGCATCCATCCGCGATTCGCATAATAAAGATTATGGAACGGAGACGTCATTTCGCGACTGTTGCTTTTTGGGCCGTAATGACCGTTTTGGCGGTCGCGCAATCTCTGTGTAAAGGGTCTTTTGGGCTGTTGCTTTCCGGGTCGCTTGGTCGGACTA
>NZ_NQVN01000056.1:0-2500 GCF_002770725.1 Pleomorphomonas carboxyditropha
CTTTGCAGGCCTGGCGGCGACCTACTCTCCCGCGTCTTGAGACGGAGTACCATTGGCGCTGGGGAGTTTCACGGCCGAGTTCGGGATGGGATCGGGTGCATTTCTCCCCGCCATGACCACCAGGCCGGCGAAGGGCAAGAGCTCATGGCCGGGCGTTGGCCTGGTCATGAGCGTAAGATCATCTGGTCTTTGGCGACGGCTTGCGGCCGTCGGATCGTGAAGTTGTGTCCTGTGTCATCTTTTGGATGGACAGGGATAATGAGAGCGATCAAGCCGATCGAGCTATTAGTACCGGTAAGCTTCACGCATTGCTGCGCTTCCACACCCGGCCTATCGACGTGGTGGTCTTCCACGGCTCTGATAGGGAGCACTGGTTTTGAGGTTCGTTTCCCGCTTAGATGCCTTCAGCGGTTATCGAGTCCATACGTAGCTACCCTGCAATGCGGCTGGCGCCACAACAGGTCCACCAGAGGTATGTCCATCCCGGTCCTCTCGTACTAGGGACAGATCCTCTCAATACTCCTACACCCACGGCAGATAGGGACCGAACTGTCTCACGACGTTCTGAACCCAACTCACGTACCACTTTAATCGGCGAACAGCCGAACCCTTGGGACCTTCTCCAGCCCCAGGATGTGATGAGTCGACATCGAGGTGCCAAACGATGCCGTCGATATGGACTCTTGGGCATCATCAGCCTGTTATCCCCGGCGTACCTTTTATCCGTTGAGCGATGGCCCGTCCACGAGGGACCACCGGATCACTATGGCCGTCTTTCGACTCTGCTCGACGTGTCAGTCTCGCAGTCAGGCAGGCTTATGCCATTGCACTCGTCGACCGATTTCCGACCGGTCTGAGCCTACCTTCGCGCGCCTCCGTTACTCTTTGGGAGGCGACCGCCCCAGTCAAACTACCCACCACACACTGTCCCGGACCCGGATGACGGGCCGCGGTTAGACAGTCATGACGATAAGGGTGGTATTTCAAGGATGGCTCCATCTGAGCTGGCGCCCAAACTTCATAGCCTACCACCTATCCTACACATGCCGACACGAATGCCAGTGTGAAGCTATAGTAAAGGTGCACGGGGTCTTTCCGTCTGACCGCAGGAACCCCGCATCTTCACGGGGAATTCAATTTCACTGAGCCTGTGCTGGAGACAGCGGGGAAGTCGTTACGCCATTCGTGCAGGTCGGAACTTACCCGACAAGGAATTTCGCTACCTTAGGACCGTTATAGTTACGGCCGCCGTTTACCGGGGCTTCAATTCGGAGCTTGCACCCCTCCTCTTAACCTTCCGGCACCGGGCAGGCGTCAGACCCTATACGTCGCCTTAGCGGCTTCGCAGAGCCCTGTGTTTTTGTTAAACAGTCGCCACCCCCTAGTCTGTGCCCCCCGATATCGGTTGCCCGATACCGGGGCCTCCTTCTCCCGAAGTTACGGAGGCAATTTGCCGAGTTCCTTCAGCACAATTCGCTCAACGCCTTGGTATGCTCTACCAGTCCACCTGTGTCGGTTTCGGGTACGGTCTGATGCAGGGGCTATTTCCTGGAACGCTGAGACCGCATCCCCAATCCGTTAAGGGAACACGATCCTTCGCATCCGTCACCACCTGCTGGCTGAGGACTATTCACCTCATTCCCATCGACTACGCCTGTCGGCCTCGCCTTAGGGACCGGCTAACCCTGCGAAGACTAGCTTTACGCAGGAACCCTTGGACTTTCGGCGAGGGTGCTTCTCACACCCTTAGCGTTACTCATGTCAGCATTCTCACTTCCGATACCTCCAGAGGTCCTCACAGATCCTCCTTCGCAGGCCTACGGAACGCTCCGCTACCGCGTGTCACAAGGACACACCCATAGTTTCGGTGCACGGCTTGAGCCCCGTTACATTGTCCGCGCAGGAACCCTTGTCTAGACCAGTGAGCTGTTACGCTTTCTTTAAATGATGGCTGCTTCTAAGCCAACATCCTGGTTGTTTTGGGATTCCCACATCGTTTCACACTTAGCCGTGACTTCGGGACCTTAACTGATGGTCAGGGTTGTTTCCCTCTTCACGACGGACGTTAGCACCCGCCGTGTGTCTGCCGGATAGTACTCTCGGGTATTCGGAGTTTGCTTAAGATCGGTAAGTCTGTAGGACCCCCTAGCCTATGCAGTGCTCTACCCCCCGAGGTATTCATCCGACGCTCTACCTAAATAGATTTCGCGGAGAACCAGCTATTTCGAGGTTTGATTGGCCTTTCACCCCTAGTCACAAGTCATCCCCGACTTTTTCAACAGGCGTGGGTTCGGCCCTCCAGTGCGTGTTACCGCACCTTCAGCCTGCTCATGACTAGATCACCTCGTTTCGGGTCTAATCCGTCGAACTGAACGCCCTGTTCAGACTCGCTTTCGCTGCGCCTACACCTAACGGCTTAAGCTCGCTCGACAGACTAAGTCGCTGACCCATTATACAAAAGGTACGCCGTCAGCATTGCAGCCTCCGACTGTTTGTAGGC
>NZ_NQVN01000057.1 GCF_002770725.1 Pleomorphomonas carboxyditropha
GCACGTTGAGCATCAGCTCCGATACCGACGGCTCGGGCGTGGCGATCGGCGCGCTCGACGGCTCGATCGACGGCCAGAGCTTTTCGAGCTTCTTCGGCTTCAACGCCGTGTTCACCGGCAGCTCGGCCTCCAACATCAAGGTGTCGTCGAGCCTGCTGGCGGACAGCGGCACGCTGGCGGTCGGAACGCTTTCCACCGATACGACGACCACGGGCAAGACGGTGCTGACCAGCGGCTCCACGACGGTGTCGGACGCGTTGAACTCGGCGCTGACCACCTCCTACAGCTACAGCGCCGCCGGCAGCATCGGCACCATGAGCGGCACGCTGACCGATTACGCCTCGCGCGTGGTGTCGGCTTTCGCCAGCCGCGCCTCGACGGCCGAGGCCGCCGAAACGACGGCCGAGACGCTGCAGTCGTCGCTGTCGAGCACCATCGCCTCGCAATCGGGCGTCAACATCGACGAGGAGACCGCCAAGCTCGAGGATTACCAGACGCTCTATTCGGCAGCGGCGCAGGTGATCCAGATCGCCAAGGAAATGTTCGAGTCGCTGCTTTCGGCCGTCAGCTGAGCGTCGCGACCAGTCGTATCGAGTAGAGGGATATAACGCATGGCCATGCGCGTCGCCACCTTTGCATCCTCCCAGAGCCTGCTCCAGGCGGCGATGCGGATTCAGGTCAAGCAGGCGGAAGCCACGCTGCAGCAGGCCTCCGGCCAGGTTTCGGGCGACTACGGCGGGCTCGGCGCCAAAGCCGGCAGCGTCGTTTCGCTGCAGGCGTCGATGACGCGCTCCAAGGCCTACGAGGCGGCGGCCAACACGGCCAGCAACCGCGTCGAGACCATGTATAACGCCGTCGGCTCGATCATCGACGACCTGACCAGCTTCAAGGCGACGCTGGCCTCCTCCACCATCAGTTCGGACACGCTGCAAACCACCGCCCAGTCGATGCTCGAAAGCGTCGTCGCGCTGATGAACACCCAGCTCGACGGCCGCTATCTGTTCGCCGGCAGCGCGGTCGACACCGCACCCGTCGACATCGACAGCATCGAAGGCTCCACCGCCACCTCGCAGGACGAACTGGACTATTATCAGGGCGACGACCAGGTGACCTCGGTGCGCGTGTCGTCCAGCCACGTCGTTTCCTATGGCGTGACGGCGGACAACGCCAGCTTCCGGCAGGCGCTGTGGGCCCTGTCGACGATCGCCAACGGCTCGACGGACAGCGCTTCGGTGACCGAGGCGATCGACCTTCTGACCAGCGCCATCGATGGCCTGGCAACGGTGCAAACCAAGCTGTCGCTCAACGCGTCGGCGCTCGAATCCGCCGTCAGCTCCCAGGAGGATTACCAGACCACCACGGAAGACCTGATCGCCAACCTCAGCGAGGTGGACATCACCACGGTGGCGGCCAACATGTCCAACTACCAGGCGCAGTTGCAGGCGGCCTACGCGGCGATCGGCAAGATCGCCAACCTGTCGCTGGCGAGCTATTTGTCCTGATCGGGTTTACCGGTCGTTCATGCCTTTTTGCCGCAGCCGGGCATTTTTTATCGTACTTTTCCGCGCTGCCTTGTCTTTGCCTCAAAATCGTTTCATCCCGAGGATAGCAATTGCGCCATTCCAAGCCGGCCCGCTGATCCGCCGGCTCTTTTCGGGCAGACCAAGGTGACCTCCCAGACCATGTCCCCGACGATCGACGTCGGGCTGTCGCGCGTCAACGAGCAGATCTTGCTCGCCATCGCGCTGATCGCGGCGTCTACGCTGCTGTTTGCGGCTTGCGATGTCGGCGCCAAGTTCATTCAGAACGAGGCGAGCGCCGAAAAGATCGCCTGGTGGCGAAATCTCGTCTACGTCATCGTCGCCGTCCCGTTCGCCCTTCGTCGCGAGGGGAAGGCGGTGTTCCGCCCCCGGCATCCTTGGCTCAACGTCCTGCGCGGGCTGACGGCGATCTGCGGCTCCATCCTGTTCCTGCTCGGCCTTCGGCACCAGCAGATCCCGGACGCGACGGCGATCTCCTTCGTAGCGCCGGTGTTCGTCATGGCCTTGTCGATCGTCTTCCTCGGCGAGATCGTCGGCGTCCGGCGCTGGCTGGCGGCCCTCGTCGGTTTCATCGGCGTGCTGATCATCGTGCAGCCGGGAACGTCGAGCTTCCATTACGCTTCGATCTTCACGCTGGTTGCCGCCTTCGTCGGCGCCTTTTCGACCATCCTGACACGCAAGGCGGCACGCGATCGCGCCGAGACGATGATGGTCTGGACGTCGGTCATCGGCCTTTCCGTGACGACGGTGCTGGTCTGGCCGGAGATCGGCCAGACGTCGTGGCACGAATTCGCCTTCGGCATGGCCGGCGGCGTGTTCTTCGCCTTCGGGCAGGTCTGCTGCGTGTTCGCCTATCGCATGGCGCCGGCGTCGCTGCTCGCTCCCTTCAGCTATATGCAGATGATCTCCGCCACGGGCCTGTCCTTTGTCGTCTGGGGCATCGTGCCCGGCCCGGCGACCACCGTCGGCGCCTCGCTGATCGTGGCGAGCGGGCTCTATTCCCTGCATCGCGAACGCCTGCGTGCCCGGCAGCGGTTGACGAACCCCGGGTTGTGAGCAGCCGGCACCAGAGCATCGGACCGAAAAGTGGAATCCGGTTCTCGGAAAATCCGATGCGGCCACAAGGAAATAGATCGTCGTGGGTGCCGCAGGGCGCACGGCGATCTAACCGGTGGCGGGGCGGTTGTGGCCGGCCCCCATGGCCGCTGCCGCCCGGTTGGCGCGGCG
>NZ_NQVN01000058.1 GCF_002770725.1 Pleomorphomonas carboxyditropha
GAAGTTGTCGATCTGGTCGAGCTGCTTGGAGATGTCGAGATTGGCGTCGGTGAAGCGGACCTCGACGTCCGGATCGGCCTTGACCGCCTCGATGAAGGCGTTCTTGCGGCTCATGGTGAACACGTCGGTGTCGGCGAGGTTGGTATAGCCGACGACGAACTTGTCGGTGGCGTTGGCTGAAGCCGTTCCGGCGAACGCCGCGGCGGTCAAGGATGCCGCCATCATCAGGCCAGTCAGCAATTTCATGATTCTACTCCCTTTTCTATTCTCCACCCTAGTTGAGGCGTCCGCTTTCCTCGGACGGGCCGCCCCTCTCGCCGGACCTCGTCGGTCCGGGTTCCAGTCGTTCCGGTTGTTGTCGTAAGTTTTCCCGAAGCGTCTCAGGCCTTCTTCCTGGCCCTCGCCGTCTTGGTCTGGACGTCGAGGATGACGGCGATGGCGATGACCGTGCCCTTGACCACCATCTGCCAGTAGGAGCTGACGTTCATCAGGTTGAGGATGTTGTTGATGACGCCGACGATCAGCGCGCCGATGATGGTGCCGGAGATGGTGCCGGTGCCGCCCATCAGGCTGGTGCCGCCGACCACCACCGCGGTGATGGCGTCGAACTCGTAGCCGACGCCGGCCGCCGGCTGGCCGGAATTGATGCGCGACATGAAGACGATGCCGGCCACCGCGCACAGGATGCCGTTGAGCACGAAGGCCTTGACCACCACCGAGTTGGGATTGATGCCGGAGGCCAGCGCCGCCCGGGCATTGCCGCCGACCGCGTAGACGTAGCGGCCGAACTTGGTCTTGTTGAGCAGCACCCAGCACAGCACGACGAACACCGCCAGGATCAGCACCGAGATCGGCACCGGCCCGATCGCGCCCTGGCCGATCACCCGGAAATTGCCGAGATTGGCGATCGGCACGCCGCCGGTGAACAGCAGCACGCCGCCGCGCGCCGCCGTGGTCATGGCCAGCGTCATGATGAAGGCGGGGATGCGGAAGACGGTGATGACGAAGCCGTTGACCAGGCCGATGAAGATGCCGAGCAGGATGCCGGCGACGATGGCCAGCACGAGGCTCTGCGTGGCGGCCATCACGGCGGTGGCGATCACGCCGGTCAGCGCCATCACCGAGCCGAGCGACACGTCGATATGGCCGAGGATGATGATGAAGGTGACGCCGCAGCCGAGCAGGCTGACCACCACCACCTGGCGCAGCACGTTGGTCAGGTTCTCCGGGGTCAGGAAATACGGGCTGAGCGCGGTCGCCAGGATGACGATGCCGATGAAGATCAGGATGGTGCCGTAGCGCCGGTAGATCTCGGCAAAGCCGAGCTCGCGAATTTTGCTGAACATGCTCTTTTCCTTGGCTTGCGTCTTGGTCGCGATCTCGTCGGTCATCGCTTTCCTCCCGTGGCCGTCGCCAGCCGCATCAGATTTTCCTGGGACGCGTCGGCGCGGTCGATCTCGCCGGTCACCACGCCCTCGTGCATCACGACGACGCGGTCGCTCATGCCGAGGATTTCCGGCAGCTCGGACGAGATCATGATGATGGCGAGGCCCTTGGCGGCGAACTCGCCCATCAGCCGGTGGATCTCCGACTTGGAGCCGACGTCGATGCCGCGCGTCGGCTCGTCGAGGATCAGCACCTCGAGGTCGCCGAGCAGCCACTTGGCCAGCACGATCTTCTGCTGGTTGCCGCCCGAGAGGTTGCCGGCTTCGGCGGCGAGGGTGGGGGTCTTGATCTTCAGCAGCTTGCTCATGTCGGCGGCGGCGCGCTGTTCTTCCTGACCGTTGATCAGCAGGCGCGGCGCGAATTTCCTGAGATTGGCGAGCGAGATGTTCTCCAGCACCGAGCGGGACAGCACGATCCCCTCGGCCCGGCGATCCTCCGACACCATGGCGACGCCGGCGGCGATCGCCTCGCGCGGCGACTTCGGCCTGATGACCCGGCCGTTCAGCACGATCTCGCCGCCGTCGACCGGATCGAGCCCGAAGATGGCGCGCGCCACCTCGGTGCGGCCGGCGCCGACCAGGCCGGCTAGGCCGAGGATCTCGCCCTTGCGCACCGAGAAGGAGACGTCGCGGAACACGCCGCCGCGGCTGAGGCCGCGCACCTCCAGCACGGTGTCGCCGCGCTCCACGTCGACCTTGGGGAAGATGTTGGAGATGGTGCGGCCGACCATCAGGCTGATCAGCCGCGCCTCGTCGAACGCACCGGCCGGGCCGGAGTCGACGTAGCAGCCGTCGCGGATGACGGTGATGTCGTCGGCGATGCGGAAGATTTCGTCCATCTTGTGGGTGATGTAGATGACGGCGACGCCCTCGGCCTTGAGGTCGGCGATCTGGCGGAACAGCATCTCCACCTCGGTGTCGCTGATCGCCGAGGTCGGCTCGTCCATGATCACCAGCTTGGCCT
>NZ_NQVN01000059.1 GCF_002770725.1 Pleomorphomonas carboxyditropha
AGATCCTCGACCATGAGGAGGCCTTCCGCATCCCCAACGGCCCGGACTATCTCGTCGGCCTGCGCGACGTGCGCGGCCAGGGCGTGCCGGTGATCGACCTCCGGCTGAAGCTCGGGCTCAGCCGCACGGTGCCGACCCCCAACACCCGGGTGCTGGTGGTCGACATCACGCTCGGCGAGCGGCGACTGACGCTCGGCCTGATCGCCGACCGGGTGTTCGAGGTGGTCGCCTTCCGGGCCGAGCAGATGGAGGCGGCGCCCGACATCGGCGTCCACTGGAACTCCGACTACATCGACGGCGTCGTCCGCCGCGACCAGGGCTTCGTGGTGGTCATCGACCTCGCAAGGCTGCTGACCGCCAAAGACCTCGCCGCTCTCGGCGGCACCGACAAGACCAAAGCCGTCGCCTGACGAAACCCGCGGAGCGGCGCCGTCCGCCGCCCTGCCGCAGAACATCTACAGGCTGCATGGTTAGCTCGCCCGGGACCAAGCCCTATTTCGCGCTGACGCTGTCGACACCGAAAAGGACTGGGGAGCTCCTGCCGAACAACAGATCAACCGAGCTCGCATAAGCGAAATAGGGGACTGAGTTCATGCGCATCACCATCAAAGCGAAGCTGGGGTTCGCCTTCGGGTTCGTGATCCTGCTGACGGCGGCCATGGCAGGCCTCGCCGTCTCCGACCTCTCGTCGCTCAACACGGCGGTCACCAACCTGGTCAACGGACCGACCGCCGACCTCGAGAACATCCGGGTGCTGACCAACGAGTTCAACGCCGTCGTCCGTAACGAGAAGAACGCGATCATGAGCTCCGATCTCAGCCAGATCGCCTCGTTCCGCGAGAAGGTCGAGCAGAGCCACCAGACGATCCGCGACGTCTCCGACAAGATCGCGGCATCGACCGATCCGGAGGTGGTCGCCGAAATCGGCAAGTTCAAGCCGTTGTTCGATCAGCGCATACCGCTGTCCGCCCAAACGCTCGACCTGGCCGCCATCAACACCGACGAAGCCGACGCGCAGGCCTCGAGGCTGAGCATGGGCAAGAGCCTGGAGGTCAGCTACGCCATCTACGACGTGCTCGACCAGATGGCCACCACCGTCAATGCCAATCTCGATGCGACCGACGAGGCGACCAGCGCCCAGTACCTGACCTCGCGCAATCTGCTGCTGGGCTGCATCGGCTTCCTCACGGTGTTCTCGGTGGCCGTCGCCGTGCTGATGTCGGTGTCGATCAGCCGCAGTCTGCGCAACGCCGGAAACGTAATGGGCCGGGTTGCCGATGGCGATCTGACCTGGAAGGCGGAAAAGCTGCCCAAGGACGAAATCGGCGACCTGCTCATCCTCGTGAACGCCATGGTGGAGCGTCTTCGTTCGGTGGTGGCGGATGCCCTCGTTGCCTCGGACAACGTGTCGGCCGGCAGCCAGCAATTGTCGTCGGCCTCCGAGCAGATCGCCCAGGGCGCCACCGAGCAGGCCTCGTCGGCCGAGGAGGCCTCCTCGTCGATGGAGGAGATGGCCTCCAACATCAAGCAGAACGCCGACAACGCCGCCCAGACCGAGAAGATCGCCCGCCAGTCGGCCAAGGATGCCGAGGTGTCCGGCCAGGCCGTCACCCAGGCCGTCGCCGCCATGCAGACCATCGCCGAGAAGATCGGCATCGTCCAGGAGATCGCCCGCCAGACCGACCTTCTGGCGCTCAACGCCGCCGTCGAGGCGGCCCGGGCCGGCGAGCATGGCCGCGGCTTCGCCGTCGTCGCCTCGGAGGTGCGCAAGCTCGCCGAGCGTTCGCAGGCCGCCGCCACCGAGATCTCGCAGATGTCGGTCGACACCGTCGCCTCCGCCCAGCAGGCCGGCGACATGCTGAACCGCCTGGTGCCGGACATCCGCAAGACCGCCGAACTGGTGTCGGAGATCTCCGCCGCCTGCCGCGAGCAGGACATTGGCGCCGCCCAGATCAACCAGGCGATCCAGCAGCTCGACAAGGTGACGCAGCAGAACGCCGGCGCCTCCGAGGAGATGTCGGCGA
>NZ_NQVN01000005.1 GCF_002770725.1 Pleomorphomonas carboxyditropha
GCAAAATGCGTCGATAGCGTCAGCATGAGGGCGGTTTGAACGGCGGTCATCTCTGAAGATCCTTTTGGCGAAGAATCTTCAATCTTACCCCTTCATCCCGCTCTCACTTAAACTGTCGTGTACGGTGGAAACACGGAAACGCTCTAGAGAAAACGGCGCTGCCCGGCTTCAGGCCTCGGCGGCGCCATCCCTTTTGCCCGAGAAGGCGGTGGCGAGCGCCGCATAGAGTTCGCGCGGGCTGAAGGGCTTGCGCAACGTTGTCGTGGCGCGCAGATCGGCCGGCATGCGCGCCGAGGCGCTGACCATGACGACCGGCGGCAAGCCGCCGGCGCAGCGGCTTTCCAGGGCGTCGAGCACGTCGGTGGCCGTCTCGTCGCGCAGCGTCCAGTCGACGATCACCACATCCGGCCGGCAGGTGGCGACGACGGCTTGCGCCTCGGCGCTGCCGCCGGCCTCGAACACGTCGACCTCGAAGGACTCGAGGATGCTGGTTATCAGCATGCGGGCGATCGGGCTGTCGTCGACGACCAGCGCCACCGGACGGGCTTCGCCGGCCGTCGCGTCGTCATCGCCGTCGCCGGCAGGGGTCGGAGCGACGGCGCGGCGGCCCAAGAGATGGCCGACGAGACGACGGCCGCCGATGATCGCCTGGGCGCCGCCGGAGCCGGCGGACGGAGAGGCAGGGGACGGTCGCATGGGCATGGTCGGTTTCCTGGCGAATGATCGGCCAAGAGTAGACGCCGGACCTTTCCGCCGTGTTAAACGTCGCACCTGGTCCACAAACCTCTTGAGAAACCGGTCTTTCGCCGATCGACCGTTGACGGCCGACCGCCGACCGGTATAGTCCGCCTCCGCTGCCCCAGTGGCGAAATGGTAGACGCGGCAGACTCAAAATCTGTTGTTCGCGAGAACGTGCTGGTTCGAGTCCGGCCTGGGGCACCATTTCATTATTTCATTTCTCTCGGCTCGTGCCCTGTCGAATCATGGTGCCGACCGATATGAAGCCGGAAAGGCCGCGAGGGTCGCGCCTTGGTTCTCGCAAACCCCCATCCGCCGCATGCCTCAGGCATTCTCGGGCATGTAGATCTGCACGGATATCAGGGTGTTTTGCGGCGTGCCCTCAAGCCGGCCGAGCAGCCTGGCCATGGTTTCCGCCGCCGTGCGCACTTCGGCCTCGGGGTTCTGATCGATGATGGCGTCGATCGCACGGGCGCGCAGCAGCCCTCTCCGGTCTTCGGTCAATTCGTGGGTGATCAGCTTGACGTCGTTCTGCCGCCCCAGCGCGCGGATGGCCTCGACGACCGGCAACGCGCCCGACGACAGGTGATAGACGCCTTTGATGCCCGGATTGTTTCTGAGGGCGGTGTAGATGATGTCGCCGGCCCGGTCGAATTTTTCACCGCTCTCCACCACCGCCACGACGCGGCACTCCGGATGGAATTGCCGCAGCACCTCGCGGAATCCCTGCTCGCGATCGCGATGCCCGCCGATGTCGCGCAGGCCGGCGATGATGACGATATCGCCGCCCTGGGGCTGGAGGAACCTTCCCATCAGGTCGCCGGCGACGCGGCCGGCCCTGAGGTCGTCGGGGCCGACATAGGCCGACCGGTTGCTGTCGTCGATGTCGGTCGCCAGCGTGATGGTCGGCAGCCGGGCCGACGCGTCCCGCAAGGCGGCGGCGATCGACGGATGGTTGGGAAGGGTGACGATCAGCCCGTCGTGCCGTTCCGCGGCCTTGCGGATCAACTCGGCGATCCGCGCCGGCTCGTTCGGATCGATGTGATAGACCAGGAACTGGATGTTGAGGTCGGAATAGACGCGCCCCGCCAGATCGAAGGCCCGCTTGAGCGCGGCGTGGAAGGGGTTGGCCGGCGGTTGCATCAGCAGGGCGACGCGCATCGTCCGGCTCGGCCGCACCGCAATTGACGGGCTCAGCCCGAGCCGTTTGGCCGCTTCGAGGACGCGCGCCTCCTTGTCCTCGGCAACGCCGCCGCGGCGGTTGAGCACCCGGTCGACGGTCGCCGGCGAGACATCGGCGGCCCGCGCCACCTCCCTGGCCGTGACTTTGCGGGGGCTCACGGTCCTAATCCTCCCAACACGCTGATTTGGCTCTTTAAAAATGATGGCAGTTCATCAGGGAACGGCTTCCGGCCAGCGGCCTATCCGCTTATCATCCAGTCAATCCGGATAGCAATCAAAATAACACGCCCCCGATCGCGAGATGATCCAGAGACGACGATCCTCCCTCGGATCGACGGCGAAGATGTTTCGCGCCTCGGAACGGGAGGAATTTCATGAGCATTACGATCACCACGGCGCCCTGCTGCTGGGGCGTCGACGACGTCGACAATCCCAACCTGCCGAGTTGGCGCCTCGTGCTCGACGAGGTGGCGGCGGCCGGCTTCGGCGGCCTCGAGCTCGGTCCCTACGGCTACATGCCGCTCGACCTGCCGCTGATTTCGCGCGAGCTCGAAAAGCGCGATCTTTTCATCGTCGCCGGCACGATCTTCGACAATCTGGTGGACCCGAAGAACCGCGACAGCCTCCTGCGCCAGACGGACGAGATCTGCGGCCTGGTCAGCCGCCTGCCGCAGCCGCGGAAGCGTCCCGGCCAGCGCTTTCCGACGCCCTATCTCACGGTGATGGACTGGGGCCACGACGAGCGGGACTATGCGGCCGGCCACGGCGACCGGGCGCCCCGGCTGTCCGACGGCGACTGGGCCGGCATGATCGCCAACATCGAGGCCATCGCCGACCTGGCCGCCAAGCGCTACGGCGTGCGGGCCGTCGTCCATCCCCATGCCGGCGGCTATATCGAGTTCGCCGACGAGATCGAGCGGCTCGTCGCCGGTATCCCGGCGTCGGCCGCCGGTCTCTGCGTCGACACCGGGCACGCTTTCTACTCGGGAATGGATCCCGTCCAGACGCTCGAGAAATACTATCCGCGCCTCGACTACATCCACTTCAAGGACATCGACCCCGCCAAGTATCGCGAGGTGATGGGCCGCCGCATCCGCTTTTTCGAAGCCTGCGCCGAGGGCGTGATGTGCCCGATCGGGCGCGGCTGCATCGACTATCCGGCCATCCGCGCGCTGCTCACCCGCCTTGGCTACGAGGGCTACATCACCGTCGAGCAGGAACGCGATCCGCGCAATTCCGGCGGCACGCTCGCCGACGTCAAGGCCAGCCGTAGCTATCTCGCCGGCGCCGGCTTCTGAGGACGAGGAAACAACATGATCAACGGTGAAAAGCACACCGAAGCGCCGATCCGCTGGGGCATGGTCGGCGGCGGCAAGGGCAGCCAGATCGGCTACATCCATCGCTCGGCCGCCCTGCGCGACAATACCTTCACCCTGGTTGCCGGAGCGCTCGACATCGTGCCCGAGCGTGGCCGCAGCTTCGGCATCGAGCTCGGCATCGATCCGTCGCGCTGCTATGCCGACTACGAAACGATGTTCGCAGCCGAAGCGCAACGGGCCGACGGCATCCAGGCGGTTTCCATCGCCACGCCCAACAACACCCACTTCGCCATCGCCAAGTCGGCTTTGGAACACGGCCTTCACGTCGTCTGCGAAAAGCCGCTGTGCTTCACCGTCGCCGAAGCCAAAGAACTGGAAGCTCTTGCCGCCGCCGGGAAGAAGGTGGTCGGCGTCACCTACGGCTATGCCGGCCATCAGTTGATCGAGCAGGCCCGCGAGATGGTGGCGCGCGGCGACCTCGGCGAGATCCGCCTCGTCAACCTGCAATTCGCCCACGGCTTCCATAGCGCGGCCGTCGAGGAGCAGAACCCGGCGACGCGCTGGCGGGTCGATCCGCGCTTCGCCGGTCCGAGCTACGTGCTCGGCGACGTCGGCACGCATCCGCTCTACCTGTCGGAGGTGATCCTGCCCGACCTCAGGATCAAGCGGCTGATGTGCGCCCGGCAGAGCTTCGTCAAGTCGCGGGCGCCGCTCGAGGACAACGCCGTCACGCTGATGGAATACCAGGGCGGCGCCTTCGGCACCGTCTGGTCGAGCTGCATCAACGCCGGCTCGATGCACGGCCAGAAGGTGCGCATCGTCGGCTCGAAGGCCAGCCTCGAATGGTGGGACGAGCGGCCCAATCAGTTGTCCTTCGAGGTCCAGGACGAGCCGGCGCGGGTGATCGAGCGCGGCATGGGCTATCTCTATCCGCCGGCGCTCGCCGACGACCGCATCGGCGCCGGCCATCCCGAGGGACTCTTCGAGGCCTGGGCCAATCTCTACTACCGCTTCGCCATGGCGATGGAGGCCAGCGACCGCGGCGACGCGGCGCGGCTGGCCGGCATCCGCTATCCCGACATCCGTGCCGGCATCGAGGGCGTGCGCTGGGTCGAGAACTGCGTGCGGTCGGCCGACCTCGGCGGCGTCTGGGTCGACTACGTCTGAGGCGATGGCGGCATCCGGCCGGTCGGGAGGATCGGCCGGACGCGCAATGCGGATATCCGCTTCCGGGCCCTGCCGGAGAGGGGCGAGCCCGGGGCGATACGCTCCCCGTGAGGAGGGGATCCGACGATGGACGCCGGTGGCGTCGGACACCGGAACAACGCAGAGCAACGAACAACGGGTGACCGCCCATGGCGCCGACTGTCCGATCGTGCGGAGCTGGAGACTCTCCGGCCGTTCAATCGATTAGGGCAACGAGGCAGGATCGGCGGTTTGGAGGAGAAGGAAATGAAAGTCAGGAAATTCGTCACGACCCTGCTGGCGGCCTCGATCATCGCCGGCCTCGGCCTGTCGCAGGCTGCGGCCGCCGACAAGGTCAAGATCGGCATGGTTCTGAAGACCGTATCGAGCCCGTACTGGCAGGCGATGGCCGCCGGCGCGCAGGCGGCGGCCAAGGAGAACGACGCCGAGCTGGTTCTGCTGGCGCCGCCGACCGAGGATGCCGTCGAGCAGCAGATCAACATGTTCCAGGACGTGCTGTTCCAGCAGCCGGCCGTCATGATTTTCTCGCCGACGCAGCCGCCGGCAGCCGTCAACATCATGGAGAAGGCCAAGGCGCAGAAGGTGCCGGTCGTGCTGGTCGACACACCGATGCCGCCGAAATTCACCGACTACGTCACCTTCGTCGGCATGGACAACGTGGGGATCGGCAAGGTGGGCGGCGAAGCGCTGGCCAAGGTGCTGAAGAAGGGCGACAAGGTGCTGCTGCTGGAGGGCGCGCCCGGCAACCCGACCAACACGGAACGGTGCAACGGCGCCGAAGAGGTCCTGAAGGCGGCGGGCATGGTGATCGCGGCGCGGCAGCCGGCCTATGACGATCGCGAGCGGGCCTATTCGGTCACCCAGAACGTGCTGCAGGCGAACCCGGATATCGCCGGCGTGTTCGGCGCCGACTACACCAAGCAACTCGCGGCCTCGCGCGCCTTCAAGCAGGTCGGCAAGGGCGAGGTGCCGATCGTCGGCGTCTATGCCAACGACGAGGTGATCAACGCCATCGCGGCGGGGGATCTTTACGCCTCCGTCCACATCAACAGCTACGACATGGGGCAACTGGCCGTGAAGACGGCGCTCGATATCGTCGCCGGGAAAGAAATTCCCAAGAACACCTACGTGAATACGGTCGTTGTCACCAAGGACAACGTGCAGGAGCTGATCGACCAGAACGCCAAGTTCGCCCAGTGAAGCGAAGGCGTGCTCGTGCCGGTGCCGGAGCATCGCTGCCAATTGCTCACTCCCGAGCAGGGGGCTCCGGCGTCGCCACGGTCGAAGCGACGCGGCCTTACCGCTTGGGCCGCGCCGCTTCGGCGCCCTCCATGCCGGGCGCCGGCGCGATGTCTCTCCCTTCGCGCGGGCGGCCCGGCATGGAAACCCGGCGGTCCGTTCGGCTGCCGGCCGAAGTTCACAAGCCCGAAGGCCGCTGGCACGGCCGGAGGGCCATGAGGAGGAAACGATGAAACTCGCGCTCGATCCCTACATGCACCGTCACCTGTCGCTGCCGGAGATCTGCCGGCTGACCGCCGAGCTCGGCTACGACGGCGTCGAGCTGTCGCCGCGCGCCGACTTCCTCGACTGGTGGGTGATGCCGCGCGCCACCCCCGAACGCCGCGCCGAGTTCAAAAAGGCGCTGAAAGACCACGGCCTCGAACTGATCACCTTGCAGCCGATGTACCGCTGGGCCAGCCCGGTGGAGGAAGAGCGCCAGATGGCGGTGCGCTACTGGAAGCGGGCCATCGAGGTGGCCGTCGACATGGGCTGCGACACCATGGTCTCCGAGTTCGGCCGCGGCACCTCGCCGGAACGCTCCAGGACGCTGCCGCTCGGCACCGACACCCGCGAGACCAAGGAAGCGGCCTGGTGGCGGTCGATCGAGGAACTGACGCCGATCTTCGAGAAGGAAGGCGTCGTCCTGTCGGTCGAGCCGCATCCGGAGGACTGGGTGGAGACCTTCCATCCGGCCTTCGACATCATCCGCATGGTCGGCTCGAAGAACGTCCGGATGAGCTACATCGCGCCGCACACCTTCTACTATTGCAGCGGCGACGCCAGCAAGATGGCGACGACGCTGCGCGAGGCGGCGCCGATCCTGCACCACGTTCGGGTGGCCGACACGTTCAATCCCTTCGTGTCGTCGGGCAACCGCTACATCGCCAACCCACCGGACGCGTCGATCCGGGTGCACCAGCACCTCGACATCGGTCAGGGCGAGATCGACTGGGAGACGTTCTTCAAGACGCTCGGCGAGGTGAAGTTCGACGGCATCTATTCGTCCTGCGTGTTCGCCTGGGAGGACCGGGCCGAGGAATCGTCGCGCTTCATGTGCCAGGAAATCAGACGGTACATCGAGAAATACGCCAAGGCCGGCGCCGCCCCGTGAAGGGGGCGGCATCGTGCCGCCTCCCGGCGCCCTTCATCGCCACAGGCCTACTTGCCGCGCTCGATGCGGCACGCATCAGCGCCAAGGAGGGTGGGTGGTGCTGGCAAAATAAGGATGTTGTCGGCTTCGGGATATCGAATGCAGTAAAGAACCCGATATCCTTTGGTGTGACGATTCGCTGAAGTCGCCCTGCGGCTCTGTCCGCGATGCGTGGTCTCTGCCGGCTGTCCTATCGATGGCAGCCGGCGAAGCCGAACGGCAGCCGTCCTGACGGACAAGAGCGCATTTGATGGTTGATCTTCAGAGTACCGTCCTTCAGCCGGTTTTCCTCGCGGTTGCGATTCCGGCGATCTTCAGCGTCGGCCTTTCCAAAGGCGGCCTCACGCCGGTCGGCGGGCTGGCCGTTCCCCTGCTCGCCTTCGTCGTGCCGCCGACGACGGCAGCCGGCATCGTCCTGCCTCTTCTGTGCTTTTCCGATCTCATCGCCATGTGGACGTTCCGCCACCATGTCGATGTCAAGCTCTTGTGGCCTCTGGTCCTGTCGGCCGTCGTCGGGGTGGTGATCGGCTTCCTGACGTTCCATCTGCTGGACGAGAAGACGATCGGCCTGCTGATCGGCCTGATCACCGTGGTCTTTACAATTCGCCATTGGCTGGGCGCGCTCGTGGAAAGGCTTGCCAGCGCGCGCCCAACGACGCGCGACGGCGTCATGTGGTCGATCGTCTCCGGCTTCACCAGCTTCGTCGCCCATGCCGGCGGCCCGCCGCTGATGTTCTATCTGCTGCCGCTCAAGCTCGACCGCATGACCTTCACCAGCACGTCGGTCTTCTTCTTCGGCATCGTAAACTACGCGAAGCTGCCTTTCTTTGCCGTTCTGGGCCTGTTGAGCGCCGACAATCTGATGACATCGCTGGTCCTGACGCCGGTCGCGCTTATCGGCGTGGCGGTCGGCACCTGGCTGCTGCGGGTCATGAACGAAGCCCTCTTCTACAGGCTGAGCTACCTGCTGACGTTCCTGGCCGGCCTGAAGCTGATCTGGGACGGCCTCGGTCTTTGACCGGCGTCGCCCCCCATTTTTCCGCGCGATGTTCTAGACATTTTCAGGGGTGATGATCTCGAAAGGAACAACCCGCTGGATAATGGACGATTGCTGCCCCTGTCCGATTGCCTCCAGCATGGCGTCGATCAGCTCGTGGGAGGTGCGGTCGCGGGGATGGCACAGCGCCGCCGCGATCAGGCCTTCGTTCAATCCTTTGCGGGCTTCGGTTCCGACGTCACGGCAGACGATCCGGATTTTCGCGCGCCGCTCGTCCGGAAGCTCGCGGATCGCCCGTAACACACCGGAAATGCCGCCACCGATGACGTAGAGGCCGACCAGATCCGGCTCGGTGGACAGGAGCTCGTCGACGATGTCATGGGCGGCATTCGCCTCCTCATGGGTCAGACAGGCATCGAGCACCGTCATGTGGCTTGCATGCTCGCGGATATAGGATCGAAAGCTGGCGTCGGATATGTCCTGGCACTGATAGCGATGATTGCCGATGAAGGTTGCGATCTTGCCCGAACCACTTACCATGTTGGCGATCAGATAGGCGGCCGTGCGCCCGAGCTTCCAATTGTCGGTGCCGACATAACCCGCCTTGTTGGAAGCTGATAGGTCCGTGATGAAGGCGATGACGGGAACCCCGCGCTCGCGAAGCGTATTGATCGTCTGACTGATCTGGGGGTGGTCGGCGCAAACGACCGCCAGGGCGTCGACCTGGATCCCGATCCGCAGCATCGCATCCGAAATGGACTGAGGCGACAGGTCGTCGACGAAATCGATGTTGGCGTGAATGTGGGCATCGTGCCAGTGGCGCGCCGTATCGGCGATGGATGTCGCAAACAGGCGATAAATCTCGCGGTTCGACTGCTGCAGCAGAAAACCCAGCCGGTAGCGGGGCAACGCATTTTTTTCGCGGTCAAGCAGAGTTCCCAAGCCGTAAAACTGAATTTCCTCGGCGGCCTTTCGAACGCGCTCCGCCGTGTCCTGCCTCACCTGAGCCGTGCCATGCAGCAGCCGATTGATGGTTGCGATACTGACGCCGGAAGCCTGAGCCAAGTCGGCGATGGTGGGGCGACGCATGGGAGTCTCAAATCATGTCATTTATGGTTGGTATAATATGACATTAAATAGATCAGCTTGGAAGCCGCTATCTTTCGCTAAACAAGCCCGTATGGTAGAAAATCGACATCGATATAGAAGGAAACAGCGCGGGGAGGCGCTGAAGAAGCCATCTCTTCTCGAACGGGTTGGAGTCGTCGTTTGATATTCTTCGGGATGAAGCAATGCTATTTTGTTTCATTTCCTGATGAATTCATCAGCCGCTGATGGTACGCGCCTTTGGTGTGCTGGCGTCTAATATCGTGTCGAGGAGAGGCAACAAGCTTCGGCCTAAAAGGCGCCGGGTGGGAGGAAAGACAATGAAGGTTTTGACGACCTTGTCGCTTTCGGCGGCGCTTACGGCCATCCCAATGGGACGCATGCCGAAATCATGATCCGATCGCGGCTATAGCTCCCGGGAACTTATCCGACTCAACGGTTCTGCTTTCCACGCCGGCACGCCCACCCGTGCCGACGAACGGGATTGCCATGGCCGTTCCGCAGACTTCTTTCCCAACACTCCGTTGGAGGCGCCCTGGCGCCCGATTGACTAGCTGAAAGGTTCAGAAATGTTGAATGGCGAAAAACTCATCCGGCGTCCGTTGCGCTGGGGCATGGTGGGCGGTGGCCGTACCGGCCAGGTCGGCTACAAGCATCGCACCGGGGCGCTCAGGGACAATACCGCCTACCGGCTGGTGTGCGGCGCCTTCGACATCGACCCGGCGCGCGGCAAGGATTTCGGCGTGAACATCGGCGTCGACGCCGATCGCTGCTATGCCGACTACAAGACGCTGATCGCCGGGGAGGCCAAGCGCGCCGACGGCGTCGAGGTGGTGACCGTCGCCACGCCCAACTTCACCCACTACGAGATCACCAGGGCCTGCCTGGAGGCCGGACTGCACGTCATCTGCGAGAAACCGCTGTTCTTCACGGTGAAGGAATGCCGGGAGATCGAGGAACTGGCGGCGCGCAAGGGCCTCGTCGTCGGCGTCACCTACGGCTTCACCGGTCACCCGCTCGTCCACCAGATGGCGGCGATGGTGAAGAAGGGCATACTGGGCGACATCCGCATCGTCGATCTGGAATATACCCACGGCTTCAACTCCGGCGACGATGTCGGCGCCTCCGAGGCGGTGAAATGGCGGACCAATCCCAAAACGGCTGGCCCGACCTTCGTGCTCGGCGACATTGGAACGCATCTCTACTATCTGTCGGAGATCGTTCTGCCGCATCTGAAGATCGAGAAACTGCTGTGCGACCGTAACGCCTTCATTTCGACCCGGGCGCCGCTCGAGGACCATGCCACGGTGCTGATGCACTATGATAATGGGGCTCGCGGCCGGCTTTGGGTGTCGTCGGTAGACGCGGGCAACATGGGGTCGCAGCGCTATCGCTTCGTCGGTTCGAAGGCATCGGTTTCCTGGTCCGATGCCCATCCCGACCAGCTCATCTATGAAATCCAGGGCGAGCCGCCGCAGATCCTGCACCACGGCATGCCTTATCTCGAGAAGGAAAGTCTCGCCTGCGACCGCATGGGCGCGCTGCATACCGAAGGCCTCGGCGACAGTTGGTCCAATATCTACCTGTGGATCGCCGAGGCCATCGACGCCAGGAATCGTGGCGACGAGGCCTTCCTGAAAACCCACCATTATCCGGGCATAGCGGCCGGCACCGAAGGCGTGCGCTGGCTGGAGAACTGCGTCCGGTCTGCCGACGCCGGCTCCGTGTGGGTCGACTTCCAGTGACCTTGCGGACGCCGCCGTCAGCGGCGCCCCTTCTTCCAAAGGATATCAAGATGAAGCTTTCCATCTGCACCGACGTGATGGGCAATCTCTCCTTCACGGAGATGCTCGACAAATGCGTCGCCCTCGGCGTCGAGGGCGTTGAGATGACCGGCGGCGGCTGGTCGCGGGCGCCGCATTTCCGCGCCGACGAACTCTTGGCCGACAAGGGGCTGCTGAGATCCAAGCTGAAGGAGATCGAGGCCCGTGGCCTTGAGATCGCCGCCCTCAACTGCTCGGCCAACCCGCTCGATCCCGGCGCCATGGGCGGGCGCCATCGCCAGGAGATGGAGGACACCATCCGCCTTGCCGGCGAGATCGGCGTCAAGACCATCGTCACCATGTCCGGCCTGCCGGAGGCGGCGCCCGGCGATACGGTGCCCAACTGGCTGGTCTACACCAAGAGCTGGCCCGACGAGATGCCGGAGCGCGACCGCTACCAGTGGGAAGACCGCGCCTTGCCGCTGTGGCACGACCTCGTCAAGCTCGCCAAGCAGGTCGGCGTCGAGCGCTATGCACTCGAAAACTTCTCGGCGATGCTGGTGTGGAACCCCGAGACGCTGTTCCGCCTGCGCAACGCGGTCGGCCCGACGGTGGGCATGAACCTCGATCCCAGCCATCTGATGTGGATGGGCGCCGACCCGATCGCCTCGGCGCGGGCGCTGGGGTCTGCCATCCACCATTGCCACGGCAAGGACACGCGCATCGAACGCGGCCGGTCCGATGTCGACGGGCTGCTCGAACTGCGCGAGGTCACCGACGTCGCCAACCGCACCTGGAACTACGTGGCGGTCGGCGCCGGCCATGACCTGCAATGGTGGAAGGAGTTCTTCTCCGTCGTTCGCATGGTCGGCTACAACGGCTGGGTCAGCCTGGAGATGGAAGACTTCACCATGTCGACCGACGCCGGCATCCAGACCTCGGTGGACGCGCTCAAGACGACCATCAGCCGCTGATATCGACGGCGGCCGTTCTCGAACCACGATGATGGATCGCGGCTCCTCAGCGACGCCATCGGTCATCGTGCCGACGCCGGGCATTGGTGCGAATTTCTCACTCCCGAGCACAATCCACCGGCGTCACCACAGTCGAAGCGACGCGGTTCGCTGTTCAGGCCGCGCCGCTTCGGCATGTTCCAATCCCCGGCGGCGACGTCGGGCACGTTCAAGCGGCGGCGGATGCGCGTGCAGATATCGGCTTCCGGGCTTTGCCGGAGAGGGGCGAGCCCGGAAGCGGTGTGCTCCCCATGAGGAGGGGATCCGACCAGGAATGTCGGTGGCGTCGGACACCGGAACAAAGCAGAGCAACCAACATCAAGCGGCTGTCTGTCGTGCCGATCATCGGGTCCGGCTGGGTCTGGCCGGACGGATGAATCATTGACCGTTTTTTTGAGGCAGGACAGGTGGCCTGGAGGAGAAGAAAATGAAAGTCAGGAAACTTATCAAGGCCTTGCTGGCCGCTTCGATCGTTGCCGGTGTCGGCCTGTCGCCGGCTGCGGCCGCCGACAAGGTCAAGATCGGCCTGGTGCTCAAGACGATGACGACCCCCTATTGGCAGGCGATGATCGCCGGGGCGCAGGATGTCGCCAGGGAGAACGACGTTGACCTCGTCATGCTGGCGCCGCCGACCGAGGATGCCGTCGAGCAGCAGATCAACATGTTCCAGGACGTGCTGTCGCAGAATCCGGCGGTCATGATCTTCGCCCCGACGCAGCCGCCGACCGCGATCAACATCATGGAGAAGGCCAAGGCGCAGAAGGTGCCGGTCGTGCTGGTCGACACGCCGATGCCCGAAGGGTTCGACGACTATGCCACCTTCGTCGGCATGGACAATATGGCGATCGGTCGTGTTGGCGGCGAAGCGCTGGCCAAGGTGCTGAAGAAAGGCGACAAGGTTATCCTGCTGGAAGGGGCGCCCGGCAATCCGACCAACACGGAGCGGTGCAACGGCGCCGAAGAGGTCCTGAAGGCGGCCGGCATGGTGATCGCGGCGCGGCAGCCCACCTACAACGACCGCGAACGGGCCTTCTCAGTCACGCAGAACATCCTGCAAGGCCAGTCGGATATCGCCGGGGCATTCGGCGCCGATTTCGACAAGCAACTCGGGGCCAAGCGCGCCTTCACCCAGAGCGGCAAAGATGTTCCGATCGTCGGCGTCTACGCGACCGACGAGGTGCTCAGAGGCCTTCTGAACGGCGAGCTTTACGCCTCGGTCCACATCAACAGCTACGATATCGGACAGCAGGCCGTAAAGGCGGCGCTTGACGTCATCGCCGGCAAGGATGTTCCGAAGCGTCTCTTCGTCGACGCGATGGTCGTCACCAAGGACAACGCGCAGGCCGTGCTCGATCAGGCCGCCAAATACGCTCGGTGAGCGGTTCTCCGGCGCCGTTTCGGTGCCCTCCATGCCGGGCGCCGGCGCGATGTCTCTCCCTTCGCGCGGGCGGCCCGGCATGGAATCCCGGCGGCCCGTTCGGCTGCCGGCCGAAGTTCACAAGCCCGAAGGCCGCTGGCACGGCCGGAGGGCCATGAGGAGGAAACGATGAAACTCGCGCTCGATCCCTACATGCACCGTCACCTGTCGCTGGCGGAGATCTGCCGGCTGACCGCCGAGCTCGGCTACGACGGCGTCGAGCTGTCGCCGCGCGCCGACTTCCTCGACTGGTGGGTGATGCCGCGCGCCACCCCCGAACGCCGCGCCGAATTCAAGAAGGCGCTGAAGGACCACAGCCTCGAACTGATCACCTTGCAGCCGATGTACCGCTGGGCCAGCCCGGTCGAGGAAGAACGCCAGATGGCGGTGCGCTACTGGAAGCGCGCCATCGAGGTGGCCGTCGACATGGGCTGCGACACCATGGTGTCCGAGTTCGGCCGCGGCACCTCGCCGGAACGTTCCAAAACGCTGCCGCTCGGCACCGACACCCGCGAGACCAGGGAGGCGGCCTGGTGGCGGTCGATCGAGGAGCTGACGCCGATCTTCGAGAAGGAAGGCGTCATCCTGTCGGTCGAGCCGCATCCGGAGGACTGGGTGGAGACCTTCCATCCGGCCTTCGACATCATCCGCATGGTCGGCTCGAAGAACGTCAGGATGAGCTACATCGCGCCGCACACCTTCTACTATTGCAGCGGCGACGCCAGCCAGATGGCGACGACGCTGCGCGAGGCGGCGCCGATCCTGCATCACGTTCGGGTGGCCGACACGTTCAATCCCTTCGTGTCGTCGGGCAATCGCTACATCGCCAACCCGCCGGATGCGTCGATCCGGGTGCACCAGCACCTCGACATCGGCCAGGGCGAGATCGACTGGGAGACCTTCTTCAAGACGCTCGGCGAGGTGAAGTTCGACGGCATCTATTCGTCCTGCGTCTTCGCCTGGGAGGACCGGGCCGAGGAATCGTCGCGCTTCATGTGCAAGGAAATCAGAAGGTACATCGAGAAATACGCCAAGGCCGGCGCCGCCGCGTGAAAGAGGGGCGGCAGCCTTCCACCTCGGCTCGATCGGCGGATTGCGGGACGTAATTCGAAAGCACCCGGCGGTTCGGTTCCGACATTGTTTCGCTTTCGGCCTCGACCTGATACATCGGACGCGCCAATCCCGATCGTCCGCAGGCCCAATGTCCGATACCGCGCCCAGCCAATCCTCGCTCATCCCGTTTCTCCGTGGTGCCCTCGACCGGCATACCAGCGGCGTCATCTATCGCGACCTGGCGGCGGCGCTGCGGCAGGCGATCACCGAGAACGTGCTGGGTGCCGGCGATGTGCTGCCCGGCGAGCGGGACCTTGCCGAGGAGATCGACGTCTCGCGCACCTCGGTGCGCAAGGCGATCGAGGCGCTGGTCGGCGATGGCGTGCTGATTCGCCGCCATGGCGCCCGCACCGCCGTGGCCGAGCGCGTCGAGAAGCCGCTGTCGGCGCTGACTTCCTTTTCCGAGGACATGCGCTCGCGCGGCATCGAGCCGGGCATGGCCTGGATCAGCCGCGAGGTGGGTCCCGCCTCGCCGGCCGAGATCATGGCGCTGCACCTCTCCGTCGGCGCCCGCGTCTGCCGCCTGAAGCGCCTCAGGACCGGCGATGGCCTGCCGATGGCCATCGAGCACGCGGTGGTGCCGGCCGACGTGCTCGACGATCCCGAGGTGGTCACCGGCTCGCTCTACGACGTGCTTGCCGAGCGGCATCGCCGGCCGGTCAGGGCCTTGCAGCGCCTGCGCGCCGCGGTGGCCGGCGCCGAGGACGGCCGCCTGCTGCACATCGAGATCGGCGCGCCGCTGCTGGTCGCCGAACGCCGCTGCTTCACCGCCGACGGCACGCCGGTGGAATTCACCCGCACCTATTATTGCGGCGAGCGCTACGACTTCCTGGTCGAGCTGCGTGCCCAGGACGGGATGTGATCACTTTAATACCAGTTGAGCAAATTATAGGCCTTTAGTCCAAACTGGTTGCTGACTGGTTCCTTCGCTGCTACCACTCTGATCGTGAACAGCAGCGAGGAAACCGTGTCCGACTGCCTCCAGCGCTTCGCCTCATCGCTCGTCGTCTCCTGCCAGCCGGTGCCGGAAGGGCCGCTCGACCATCCCGACCAGGTGGTCGGCTTCGCGCTGGCGGCGCTGGCGTCGGGCGGCCGCGGCCTTCGCATCGAAGGCATCGCCAATCTCAAGGCGGTGCGCGCGGCCACCGACGCGCCGATCATCGGCCTCATCAAGCGCGACCTCGATACGTCGCCGATCCGCATCACCCCCTTTCTCGACGACGTTGCGGCGCTGGCCGAGGCCGGCGCCGACATCATCGCCTTCGACGCCACCGACCGCGTGCGTCCCGTCGCCGTCGCCGAGCTTTGCAAGGCCGTGCAGGCCCACGGCAAGCTCGCCATGGCCGACATCTCGACCATCGAGGAAGCGAAGGCGGCGGTGGCGCTCGGCGTCGACGTCGTCGGCACCACCATGTCCGGCTACACCGGCGGCCCGGAGCCGTCCGATCCCGACTTTCCGCTGCTCGCCGCCGCCGTCCGGCTCGGCCGGCCGGTGATCGCCGAGGGGCGCATCCGCGTGCCGGAGCAGGCGGCCGAAGCGATCCGGCTCGGCGCCCACGGCGTGGTCGTCGGCTCGGCCATCACCCGTCCCGAGCACATCACCCACTGGTTCGCCGATGCCATCGCGGCGGCGCGCGCCGCCTCGGCCCGGCCGTCCCTCGCCTTCGACCTCGGCGGCACCAAGACGCTGGTGGCGCTGGTCGACGGCGACCGCATCGTCGAGGCGAACGAGCGGACCACCGACCGGCATCTCGATCCCGACGACTGGTGCGACGCCATCGCCGAGCTGGCCGCCCCCTGGCAGAGCCGCTATGGCGCGATCGGCGGCGCGGTGACCGGCGTCGTCCACGCCGGCCGCTGGTCGGCGCTCAATCCGGGCACGCTGCCGGTCTCGGCGAACTATCCCTTGGCCGACGCGCTGGAGAGGCGTCTCGGCCGGCCGGTGGTGCTCCATAACGACGCCCAGGCGGCGGCCTGGGGCGAGTACCGCTTCGGCGCCGGCGCCGGCCGCGACCTGTTGTTCGTCACCGTCTCCACCGGTATCGGCGGCGGCGCCGTCATCGGCGGCCGGCTGCTCACCGGCCGGGGTGGGGTGGCAGGCTCGGTCGGCCTCACTCAAGAAACGGCCGGCGTTCCGCTTGAAACGCTGGCGAGCGGCCGCTTCCTGGCCGACGCGGCGGCCGCGCTCGGTCATGCCGTCGACGCGCCGGCCGTCTTTGCGGCGGCGGCGCGCGGCGAGGCCTGGGCCTCCGCGGTTCTGGACCGCTCGGCCGACGTCGCGGCGCGGCTTCTTCAGAACCTGCAACTGCTGTTCGATCCGGCCATCATGGTCGTCGGCGGCGGCGTCGGCCTGGCCGACGGCTACCGCGCGCGCCTCGAAGCGCGACTGGCGCATCTGCCGCCACACCTGAAGCCCGAGATCCGCGCCGCGGCTCTCGGAAAATCCGCCGGCGTGATTGGCGCCGCCGATCTCGCCCGTCGCACATTATAAAATCCAAGGGGACACAAATGACGCGACTGAAGACTCTCCTGACCGGCGCCGCCCTGTTCGCGGCGCTTGGCGCAAGCGGGGCCATGGCCGAGGTGACCGTGCTCGGATGGCCGGGCGGGCCGGAGGAAGCCGGCCTGCGCAAGGCGGCCGACGCCTATAACGCCACCGCCTCCGATGCCGACAAGGTGAAGCTGATCTTCTTCAACCGCGACGGCTTCTTCGACAAGCTGGCCGCCGACCTCGCCGCCGGCTCGACCGATTTCGACGTCAACCTGCTCGCCACCTACGCGCTCGGCCGCTACGCGCCGTTCATGGAGCCGATCACCCTGCCGGACGCCTCCAAGGCGACCTTCCCCGAGAAGGTGCTGGCGACCATGCAGTATGACGGCAAGCAGTACGGCATCCCGACCGACCTGTCGCTGCACTTCATGTATTACCGCACCGACCTCGTCGAGAAGCTGCTTTCCGATGCCGACTGGAAGGCGAAATACGGCGAGATCTCCGAGAAGTATCTCGGCAAGAAGCTCGAGCCCAAGGATCCCGACGCCTGGACCTGGGAAGACTGGATGGCGACGGCGCTGTTCTTCACCAAGGCGATCAATTCCGACAGCCCGACCCGCTACGGCACGGTTCTCCAGATGAAGAACCTGTTGTTCAACATGATGGTCTGGCACTCGGCGGCACGCGCCGAGGGCGGCGACTGGATGAATGAGGCGGGCGAGATCACCGTCGACAGCCCGGCCTACCGCACCGCGCTCGACATCTACAAGAAGCTCTACGACGAGGGCACCTCGCCGAAGGATTCGACCACCTACGAGTTCGCCGAGGCCAACGCCGCCTTCGGCGCCGGCCAGGCGGCCACCATGCTGCAATGGAATGCCGCCTTCGGCGACCTCGACAACAAGGAAAAGACGCCGGCGGTCGCCGGCAAGGTCGGCACCGTGGCGCCGCCCACCGGGCCGGCCGGCCGCTTCACGCATATCCACGGCCTCGGTCTCGGCATCAACAAGGCGTCCAAGAACAAGGACGGCGCCGTCAAGTTCCTCAACTGGCTGGGCACGCCCGACGCCATGGAGATCTACGCCAAGGCCGGCGGCTCGCCGGCGCTCAGCGACGCCGTGGTGGAGAAGGTCAGCGCCGAGCGGCCCGACCTCGTCAAGCTCGGCCAATATGCCGGCGCCTACGGCTTCGTCATGCATGGCGGCACGGCGGCCAAGGCGCTGCAGGTCTACGAGCTGCAGGCCAAGGAGTTCACCGCCTACTGGGTCGGCGACAAGTCGATCGACGACGCGCTCACCGCCGCCAAGACCGGCATGGCCGAGCTGCTGAAGCCCTGATGCCGGGGCCTTTCAAGGACCCCGGCATTCCGGTCGCGAATTTCTCATGCCACTGATGCAAATGGGAAATTCGCGGAACAACGCGCGGATGCGTCAGCATCTTCGCGCGTTGGCAGGATTGTCCGGACGGCGGCCTGGCCGCCGCTGTTCCACCTCCGGCGGATGCGGTAGACTCGACAGTTGAGCCAGCAGCGCCGCGCCGCCGTCCCGCGCGCCGATCCCCCCGGCCGGCGCGCGGGCGCCTTTCCGACGTCGCCGACCTTCCGAGGACGAGACCCCTTATGCCGCGGACTTCCCGTTTCGAGGGGCGCCTTCTGATCGCCCCGCTCACGGCCTTCCTGATCGCCCTCCTGGGGTTCCCGCTCGTTCTCGACATCATCTATTCGGTCTCGCGCGTCGGCTTCGAGAATATCCGAGCGCCCGAGCCGATCGGCTTCTCCAACTATGCCAAGGCGGTGGCCGACCCGGAATTCTGGGCCGCCGCCTGGTTCTCGCTGCGCTTCGGTCTGATCGTCGCCGTCATCCAGGTGGTGGCGGGCCTCATGCTCGCCGTGTTCCTGGCGCCGCTGTTCGCCAAACGGCCGTGGCTGATCGCCCTCTTGATGCTGCCGATGATGGTGGCGCCGGCGCTGGTCGGCCTGATGTACCGGCTGATCCTGCATGAGTTCGTCGGCGCCGTGCCCTACTATCTCCTCGAATGGTACGGCGATTTCCCGGCCTTCCTCGGCCGCGACTGGGCATTCACCACGCTGGTCACCGTCGAGACGCTGCAATGGACGCCGTTCGCGCTGCTCATCCTGCATTCGTCCTACGCGGCGATCTCGCCGGACATCCGCGAGGCGGCGGCGCTCGACGGGGCGCGCGGCCGGCGGCTGTTCGTCAACATCGACCTGCCGCTGATGCTGCCGGCCCTCGGCCTCACCTTCTTCATCCGCTTCATCGACAGCTTCCGGGTGTTCGACAATCTCTACACCCTGGTCGGGCCGGGCGCCGGCGGCTCCACCACGTCGATGAGCATCTACATCTACCAGGCCTTCTTCAAGGTCGGCGACATCGGCCTTGCCGTCGCCGCCTCGATGCTGCTGCTCGCCGCCTCCTTCGTGGTGCTCTGGGCCATCAACGGGCTGACGGCCAGAAAGGCGCCGCTATGAGGAAGCCTCTCGTCAACGCCCTGCGCTGGCTGGTGTTCGCCGCCGCCGTGGTGATCCTGAACTTCCCGGTGATCGCCACGCTGGTGACGTCGCTGAAGAGCGAGGCCGAGATCATGACCAACGCCTCGCTGATGATCGAGGCGCCGACGCTCGACAACTACGCGGCCGTGTTCGCCATGGCCGACCGCTTCGACATCCTGCATTTCCTGATGAACAGCCTCGTCGCCTCGCTGATCGGCTCGGTGCTGGCCATCGCGCTGGCCTTTCCCGCCGCCTATGCCATGGCGCGCTTCGGCGTGGGGCGGAGCTGGCTGCTGCCGCTCGCCGTCAACCTCAGGGCGGTGCCGCTGATCATCTTCGCCATTCCGATCTATCTGATGTACCAGCAGGTCGGCCTGCTCGACACGCGCTTCGGCCTCGCCCTGATCCTCTGCCTCGTCAACGTGCCGCTGGTCCTGGTGCTGTTCGCCTCGTCGATCGCCGACCTGCCGCTGGAGATCGAGGAGGCCGGCCGGGTCGACGGCGCCGGCACGCTCAGGCTTCTCGCCTATGTGGTGGCGCCGATGTCGCTCAACGTCGTCGCCGCCTCGTCGGTGCTCGCCTTCATCTATTCCTGGAACGAGTTCCTGTTCGGCCTGATGCTGACCACCAACAACGCGACGCCGGTGTCGGTCGGCGCCTCCTTCTTCTTCGCCGCTTCAGGCGGTGGCGTACGCTGGGGCGTCGCCGCTGCCGTGATGATCCTGGCGACGCTGCCGCCGCTCGCCCTCGGCCTTCTGATGTATCGCCAGATCGGCCGGTCGATGACCGCCGGCGCCGTCAAGGGCTGAGCAAAACGCCTTACCGCCTCGAAATTTCCGGGAAACGACCATGGCCGAGATCGAGTTCAAGTCCGTCGCCAAATCCTTCGGCAAGGTCGGCGTGATCGCCGGCCTCGACCTCAAGGTCGACGACGGCGAGTTCATCGTGTTCGTCGGTCCGTCCGGCTGCGGCAAGTCGACGGCGCTCCGCATGATCGCCGGCCTCGAGGAGACCACTTCCGGCGACATCCGGATCGGCGGCCGCTCGATGGCCGGCCTCGCGCCGTCGGACCGCAACGTCGCCATGGTGTTCCAGAGCTATGCGCTCTATCCGCACATGACAGTCGCCGGCAACATCGGCTTCCCGCTGAAGATGGCCGGCCGGTCCTCGACCGAGATCGCCGAGCGGGTGCGGGAGGCGGCCGACATTCTCGACCTCGGTCCCTATCTCGATCGCCGGCCCGCCCAGTTGTCCGGCGGCCAGCGCCAGCGCGTCGCCCTGGGACGGGCGATCGTCCGCCATCCCGACGTCTTCCTGTTCGACGAGCCGCTCTCCAACCTCGACGCCGACCTGCGCGTCTCCATGCGCGGCGAGATCATGCGCCTTCGCGAGCGCATCCAAGCCACCATGATCTACGTGACGCACGACCAGACCGAGGCGATGACCATGGGCGACCGCATCGCCGTCTTCGCGCCGCTGAGGGACGGCCACGCCCGCAACCTGATGCAGGTCGGCAAGCCGGAAGAGCTCTACGAGCGGCCGTCCAACCTGTTCGTCGCCCGCTTTCTCGGCTCGCCGAAGATGAACCTGATGGCGGTCGCAGACGGAGAGGCGCCGGCCTTCGGAACCCTCGATGTCGCCCCGCGTCCGGCCGGTCGCGCCGGCGCGGTGCTGCTCGGCGTCCGTCCGGAGGACATCCGCATCGCCGAGGCCGGCGCGCCGGGCCTTGCCGGCCGCATACGGTTGGTCGAGGCGCTCGGGGCCGAGTATTACGTCCACGTCGAGACCGCGGCCGGCGAGCTGATCGTCCGCGTCATGGACAAGCGGCTGCGTCCCGAACCGGGCGACGACGTGTCGCTGCAGCCGGCGCCCGGCTCCTTTCACCTGTTCGACAAGGCGACGGGCGAGCGTATCGAAGGCTGATTACCCTACTCGATCCTGGCGATCGGTGCCGGACGGCCGCGCCACATGCGGGCCAGCGTGCCTTCGCGCCAGAGATAGGCATGGGCGAGCGCCATGGCGGTATGGCCGAGCACCAGGGCGAGCAGCGCCCAGCCGAGCAGGCCGTGCGCGGCGTTGGCCGGCGCCATCAGGGCTGGGATGCGTTCGCCGCCGCCGGCGAATACCTCGATGCCGAAGACCGAAAGGCCGCGGCCGCTGCCGTAGGTCCTGAGCACGGCGAGCAGCGGGACCGCAATCATCAAGAGATAGAGCGCAAGATGCCCCAGGCGGGCGGCGGCGCCAAGGAAACCCGTGGGGTGGGCCGGCCGGTTGCCGAGGTTGACGAGCGCCCAGACGCCGCGCAGGACGACGGCAGCCAGCAGCAGGAAGCCGACCGACATGTGCCAGGACCAGAAGAAGCGCGCCACCGGCATCTCCCGGTCGACGGCATGCAGGATGGCCGAGAGGAACTGCCAGGCGAACAGCGCCGCCATCAGCCAATGAAGGGCGCGGCTGACGGAGCCGTATCCTTCGGGGTGGTCAAACAACGTCGATTGATCGTTCGTCACGGCGTGGTCTCCTGTCGTTCGGCGGAAGGCCCCTGAATTGCGCAAATATGTGTAAAGCGCTCAAGAAATGCCAACCGGAATTCGGCAATCGCGTGACACACGCGGCTGCCTGTGGCTCAAAACTCCGTGAAGCTGGAACATTTGCCAAGAGGGCAGATCGGGCGTGACCCCAAGGTTGCCTCCCCGAGCGGCTTCCTTTAAATTTCCGGAAGATGCGGGATCCGGCGCTTGGTGGGAGGCGCCACCGGATCTGACCGGTGGCAGGAGGACCAATGAAGCGCGTTTCCGACTTGAATCATCCCTTCTATCGGCCGCTGTGGCGCCGCGTGCTGCTGGTCGCCGTCACCGGGCTCTGGGCGAGCTACGAGAATTTCGTGGTCAAGGACCCGATGTGGATGGTGCTCACCGCCGGCGTGTTCGTCTACGCCGCCTGGGTGTTCCTGATCAAATGGGTCGATCCGGCGGACAAGCCGGCGGAAATCACCGGCGTCGCCGACGAGGAGCCGCCGGCTGCCGAGCAGGACGACGAGGGCGTCGACCGGCGCTGACTTGCGGTCTATATTAAGGGATCCCACGTAGGAGGCGACACTGTCGTCGACACCGTTTCCGGGAGCCCGCCATGACCGTCGAAACTTTCCCCTTTACCCGCACCGACGAGGAGTGGCGGCGGCTGCTTACCGACGAGCAATACCGCGTCATGCGCGGCCACGGCACCGAGCCGCCCGGCAGTTGCGCGCTGCTTCATGAGAAACGGCGCGGCGTGTTCCACTGCGCCGGTTGCGATGCGCCGCTGTTCGCCTCGCACGACAAGTTCGAGAGCGGCACCGGCTGGCCGAGCTTCAACGAGCCGGAGCCGGGCGCCGTCGAGACGTCGGTCGATCGCAGTCATTTCATGGTGCGCACCGAGGCGCATTGCGCCCGCTGCGGCTCGCATCTCGGCCACGTGTTCGACGACGGGCCGCCGCCGACTGGCCTGCGCTACTGCATCAACGGCGTGGCGCTGGTCTTCCATCCGTCGGATTGACGACGGCGGCCGATCGGCCGCCGCCATTTCGCGATGTCATGACCGGAGGCATTTTCAATGCCTCCGGTATTCAGATGTCGGTCTTGCCGTTGGCAATCGCCGCGACGATCAGTTCCGCCGCCTCGTCGACGCCGCCCCAGCCGATCACCTTCACCCATTTGCCGGGCTCCAGATCCTTGTAGTGCTCGAAGAAGTGCTCGATCTGGTGGACGGTGATTTCCGGCAAGTCGTCGATCGTCTTGATCTTGGAATAGCGGGTGGTCAGCCGGTCGGAGGGAACGGCGATGATCTTTTCGTCGTGGCCGCTCTCGTCCTGCATCTTGAGGACGCCGATCGGCCGGCAGTTCATGATGGCGCCCGGCACGATGGCGCGCGTGTTGACCACCATGACGTCGATCGGGTCGCCGTCGTCGGACAGCGTGTGCGGCACGAAGCCGTAGTTTCCGGGATAATGCATCGCCGTATAAAGAAAGCGGTCGACGTACATGGCGCCGGCCGCCTTGTCCATCTCGTACTTGATGGGCTCGCCGCCGAGCGGCACCTCGATAATGACGTTAATATCTTCGGGCGGGTTTCGGCCGATGGGAACGGCGTCGATGCGCATGATCAATCCTTGAAAAGAAACAAAGCCGCGAGCACGTGTTTATCCGTAATGATGGGACGAAAGCAAGGCGGCACAAGCAGCGGCGGATTGGCGTGCCGCCGGAATTTCAGCCGCGTCCGACCGGCGGCCAGGCGTAGACGGTGACCGGCACGAGGCGACCGGCGATCTCCTCGCTGGAGTCGACCACCTGATGGCCGCTGAGCCGCTCGTAGAAGCCGACGCCGACGGCGTTGGAGGCCAGCACGCGCACCACGAGACCGTCGAGGCGCATGTCGGCGAGCGCGGCGCGCGCCTCCTCGAACAGCCGGCGGCCAAGGCCGATGCCGTGCATGTCGGGATGCAGATAGAGCTCGTAGATCTCGCCCCGGAAGGGCAGGGCGCGCATGCGGCTCGGCCCCAGCGTCGCATAGCCGGCGACGCGGCCTTCCACCTTGATGACCAGCATGGCGATATTGCGGGCGATGGCTTTGGCCCACCAGCGCGGCCCGCGTCGTTCGATCATCCGCTCGAGCTCGACGCCATCGAGAATGCCCCGATAGGCGTAGCGCCAGGCGGCGTCGTGGACGGCCGCGATTTCTGCGGCATCCTCGATGGCGGCGCGCTGGACGTCGATCGAAAGGGTGCTCATGGAGTAAGCTTAACCCGGTCCTTCCGGTAGCGGAAGACAAAAACGCCGTCGGCCGCCATCGCGGCCGACGCCTTTTTCAGAACCAACTGCCGATGCGGTCGAGAATGCTCTTGTCCCTGGCCGTCGGCGTCGGGTCGACGGCCGGCGCGGCGGCAAGCGATGGGCAGGGCGGCGTGCCGGCCGGTACCACCACGCCCGGCGCGGCGCAGGCGATCTGCGGTGCGGTCGGCTGGGCAACCGCGCCGGGCTGGCCCGTGACCGCCGGCGCCGGTTGACCGGGGAGCGGCGGAATGGGGGCGGCGGCCGTTATCGCAGGTACTGCTGTAGCAGCAGGTGCCGCTGCCACCGGCGCCCCCTGGGCCGGTATGGCCGGAACGAGGGCGGGCGTCGCCGGCGTCGGCAAGGCGGGCGCGGCGGCGGCCACCGGAATGATCGGCGCGGCGGCCGGTGCCTTGTCGCCGCCGGTCACGAAGGAGAACAGACGGGAAATGGCGCTGGCGCGCTCCTGCTCGACGGGCTCGGCCAACGCGACGGCGTGGATCTGCGGGCCGCGCGGATCGGCGATCGGAACCGGGGCGCCGGTCGGCGGCACGATCACCGGTCCTATGGTGATGCCGGCATCCGGGTTGGGCTCGGCGCCGAACAGCCGGGCGATGGTGCTCGGGTTGCGCTCGGCCTCGATGCGGGCCAGCTCGGCCTCGGCCTTGGCCTTTTCCGCGTCGGCCTTGCGCTTCTCGGCGGCCAGCGCCAACTGGATGCGCTTGTCCTCTTCCGCCTTTCGGTCGTTCTCGAGCTTGGCGAACATCACCTCGGCTTCGGCATAGTCGGCCTTGGCCCTGGTCTGAAGCGACGCGACGAGTTCCTTCGGCTGCCCGAGATCGACGGGACAGGCGGCGACCGTGTCGAGCGGCTCGGCCGGGTTGGCGTTGAAGACGTATTTGCGGCCGCAGACGTCGACCTTCGGTTCCTGGTGGGTCATCTCGAAGGTGTCGTAGCCCTCCTTCAGCATCTTCCAGAAGGGCATGTTGGGATCGTTCCAGTGCTTGGCCATGTTCTTGCCGTCGAGGCGGAACGGGAAGGCCTGCAACTGGAAGGCCTTCTGGCCGCCGCGAAACGCTTCGCGGGCCAGCGCGTAGATCTCCTGGATCTGCGGGTCGGTCATGGCATAGCAGCCGCGCGACGAGCAGGAGCCGTGCACCATCAGCGCCGTGCCGGTGCGGCCGTTGGCGCGGTCGTAGGCGTTGGGAAAACCGGTGTTGAAGGCGAGATACCAGTCCGACTTGGGATTCATCAGGCCGGGCGTGATGGGGTAGAAGCCCTCCGGCGCCTGCCGGTCGCCTTCCTTGACCTTGGGGCCGAGATTGCCGGACCAGCGGCAGATGTCATAGCTCTTGAGCAGCGCGTAGCGGCCGCTCGCGTTCATTTTCCAGACCTCGAACTTGTTCTCTTCCTTGAAGATGCGCATCAGCACCGGCGAGGAGAGCTTCATGTTGAGCTTCTTCATCGCCTCGAGCGTCTTCGGCGACACCGGGCGCTGGTCCTTGGGGCCGTAGCCATAACCGATCTCGTCGGCCTGGCAGGCGGCGAGCAGCGCGGCGACGCCAAGGGCGCCGGCAAGCCGCGCGAGGCGGCCGGCGGTCGAAATGCCTCGGGAGGGCTGGGTCGGGCGGAACGAGGTCATGCTCTCCGTTTCACTCATAGGCGCCGTGGTGGCATCCAGCGTATCGGGCTGACCGGCCGCCCCCCGGCGCCGGACAACATATCATGAAGCAATCCTCGGCGGCGATGGTTACCGAAAGGTTACCGCCCGATGGATCGAGCTGGCAAGCCGGCGCATCCGTCGGTCAAGGCCGCCCAGAGCATCTCCGCGGTCCATGGAAACGCGGGAACGCTCTATCTTTTTGAATCAACGTATTTTCTTCACGCGAACCGGCATCCACTTCGCTCGGAAATGCTCCGGGATCTCCCATTTCCATCGGAAACATGAGAAATTCATGGCAAGGCGGCGAAAAAACGCGATGTCGATGCTCGATGTCAGACCTTGAGGTCGCGGCCGATCGCCAGGAACTTGCGGCGGCGATCGGCGCGGATATCGTCGCGGCTCTTGCCGTCGAAGGTGGCGAACGCCGCCTCGACGACGCCGCCGACCGCCTCGATCACCTGATCGGGCGCCCGGTGGGCGCCGCCGACCGGCTCGTCGATGACGCCGTCGATGATGCCGTAGCGGGAGAGATCCTGGGCGGTGATGCGCATGTTCATGGCGGCGTCCTGCGCCTTGGCCGAGTCCTTCCACAGGATGGAGGCGGCGCCTTCGGGCGAGATCACCGAGTAGATGGAATGCTCCAGCATGAAGACGCGGTTGGCGGTGGCGATGGCGATGGCGCCGCCGGAACCGCCCTCGCCGATCACCACCGAGACGATGGGCACGCCGAGCCGCAGGCAGGCCTGCGTCGAACGGGCGATGGCCTCGGCCTGGCCGCGCTCCTCGGCGCCGATGCCGGGATAGGCGCCCGCCGTGTCGACCAGCGAGATGAGCGGCAGGTCGAAGCGGTCGGCCAGCTCCATGATGCGGATGGCCTTGCGGTAGCCTTCCGGGCGAGCCATGCCGAAGTTGTGGCGGATGCGCGTCTGGGTGTCGTGGCCCTTTTCCTGGCCGATCACCGCCACCGGCCGGCCGCGAAAGCTGCCGAGGCCGGCGATGATGGCCGCGTCCTCGCCGAAGTTGCGGTCGCCGGCGAGCGGCGTCCAGTCCGAAATCAGCCGGTCGATATAGTGTACGGCGTGCGGCCGGTCCGGGTGGCGGGCGACTTGCGCCTTCTGCCAGGGTGTCAGGCGAGTGTAGATGTCGGCAAGCGCCTGGGCAGCGCTCATCTCGAGCTTGGCGATGTCATCGTCGATTGAAAGAGCGTTGCCGCTATCCGCCAGGGCTTTCAGTTCCTGGACCTTGCCTTCAAGGTCGGCAATGGGTTTCTCAAAGTCGAGATAGCTTCTCATCCGGCTCTCTTCTGGTACCCCGGCCGCCGTCTTGTCCCGCGAGGACAACCGAGGGTGCGGCAGCCGCGCACACTTGGCTTCCGAACCACCGCCTTGTCAACGCCAATTGCCGCAAATGCCGGCAATTCTGTGGTGATCTCCGTGCCAATACCAAGCCGGTTATCGTTCGGACAGGGGATGATGGTCGGCGACCAGGGCGGCGAGACGGTGCTCGAGGACGTGCGTATAGATCTCGGTGGTGCCGATGTCGGCATGGCCGAGCAGCTCCTGGACGACGCGGAGATCGGCGCCATTTTGCAGCAGATGGCTGGCAAAGGCGTGGCGCAGCACGTGCGGCGATACCTTGTCGGGCGATATCCCCAGCCGGGCGGCGGCGTCCTTCAGCTCGCGGGCGAAGCTCTGGCGGGTGACGTGGCCGGTCTCGGAATTGGCCGGGAACAGGAAGGGACTGCCGGCGTGACGGCCGCTCGCTTTCAGGCGCTGGCGATAGGCGAGGACGGCGGCGCGGGCCGTGTTGCCGATCGGCACCAGCCGGTCCTTGGCGCCCTTGCCGCGCACGGTGATGGCCGCCGTGCCCTCGCGGATGGCGCCGGCCGGCAGCGAGACGAGCTCCGAGACGCGCAGGCCGGAGGCATAAAGCGTTTCCAGCATGGCCGAGAAACGGGCGCGGCGCAGCGCCTCGGCCTGGTCCTCGACGGGTTCGGCGGCGGCAAGCGCCACGGCGTCCATCAGCCGCCCCACCTCGTCGACGCTGAGCACCTTCGGCAGCGGCCGGCGGGTGCGCGGACGATCGACCCGGGCGGTGGGGTCGTCGGCCCGGCGGCCCTCGGTATAAAGGAACTTGTGCAACTGACGGACGGCGGACAGCCGGCGCGCCTGGGTAGCGGCGGCATAGCCCTCGGCGGCGAGCCCGGCGATGAACGCCTCGACGTCGGTCGTCCCGGCGTCGAGCAGGCCGCGGCCGCGGCCGGCGAGGAAGCCGGCATAAAGGTCGAGGTCGGCACGGTAGGCGGCAAGCGTGTTGTCGGAGGCGGCATCCTCGATGCTGGCCGCCTCGAGATAGGTCTCGATCAGCGTGGCGTCGCCGACGCTCATGGCGCTTTGCCCGGCAGGCTGGCGGGAGTAGCATCGGCCGCGGCGGGATCGGTGACGGCCGGCGCCGGCGGCGGCGACAGCGGCCGGGCGCCCGCAAGCACCGACGGATCGATCGGCACGGTGTAGGTGCGTGGCTCCGGCGTCACCAGATAGGCCAGCGCCAGAACGGCGGCCGTGGCGGCGGCGGCCAGAACGAGGAGAAAGCCGAGGAAGCGGGTAATGGTCGGCATGGTTCCGCTCCGGGTGCGGTCCGGCAGGTCGCTCGGCAGCGCTAACGGCTTGACAGACGCGCCGCCCCAACCCATGAGACTTCTCATGACCGACGTCAAGACCAGCCGCAGCCGCGACCCCGACGCCGCCCATCGGCGCGGTCGCGTTCATGCGCGCATCGTCGAGCTGCTCGGCGGCCGTTCGGTGGTGCTGGTGGGCATGATGGGGGCGGGCAAGACGTCGGTGGGCAAGCGCCTCGCCGGCCGTCTCGGGCTTACCTTCATCGATGCCGACACGGCGATCGAGGAAGCGGCCAAGAAGAGCGTGTCGGAGATTTTCTCCGAGCATGGCGAGGATTATTTCCGCCAGGGCGAGCGGCGGGTGATCGCCCGGTTGCTGCGCGAACCGCGCCAGATCATCGCCACCGGCGGCGGCGCCTTCATGAACGCCGAGACGCGGGCGGCGATCCGCGGCGCCGGCATATCGATCTGGCTCAGGGCCGACTGGGAGCTGCTTTTCGAGCGGGTGCGGCGGCGACCGACGCGGCCGCTCCTGCAGACGGCCGATCCCGAGGGGACGCTGAAGGCGCTCGTCGAGGCGCGCTATCCGGTCTATGCCGAGGCGGACCTCATCGTCCAGTCGGTCGACGTGCCGCACGAGGCGATGGTCGATGCGGTGGTGTCGGCCCTGGAGGCATGGCTCGTCGAGGACGCTGTAAAAAGAGCGCCGTGACGGCGCAAGAGGACGGGGAACGGGCGGGGATTGAAATGACGGTTGAAGAGGAAAAGGACGGCATCGTCCGGGTACCGGTGTCGCTCGGCGAGCGCTCCTACGACATCCTGATCGGCGAGGGGCTTGCCACCGATGCCGGCCGGTGGTTCCGGGCCGTGCTGCCGAAGGCGCGAGCCTGCATCATCACCGATTCCAACGTGTCCAGCCGGCATCTCGTCGGCTTCGAGAAGTCGCTGCGGCGGGCCGGCGTCACGGCCAGCGCCGTGGTCATCCCGGCCGGCGAGGCGTCCAAATGCTTCGACGTGTTCGAGCAGGTGGTCGACCAGGTGGTCGGCGGCCGCTACGAGCGCGGCGACGCGGTGGTGGCGCTGGGCGGCGGCGTGGTCGGCGATCTCGCCGGCTTCGTGGCGGGGGTCGTGCGGCGCGGCATGCGCTTCGTGCAGGTGCCGACGACGCTTCTTTCGCAAGTGGATTCGTCGGTCGGCGGCAAGACCGGCATCAACAGCCGCCACGGCAAGAACCTCGTCGGCGTGTTCCACCAGCCCGATCTGGTGCTGGCCGACACCAAGGTGCTCGATACGCTGCCCGAGCGCGAGTTCCGCGCCGGCTATGCCGAGGTGGTCAAATACGGCCTGATCGACAACGCCGATTTCTTCGCCTCGCTGGAGCGGAACTGGCGCGAGGTGTTTGCCGGCGGGCCGGCGCGCGCCGAGGCGATCGCCGTGTCCTGCCGTTCCAAGGCGGCCATCGTCGCCCGCGACGAGCGCGAGACCGGCGACCGGGCGCTGCTCAACCTCGGCCATACCTTCGGCCACGCCATCGAGACGGCGGCCGGCTACAACGGCGCCGTGGTGCACGGCGAGGCGGTGTCGCTCGGCATGGTGCTCGCCCACGACTTTTCGGCGCGCCTCAACCAGATGTCGCCGGATGACGCCGGCCGCGTTCGCGCCCATCTCGCCGAGGTCGGCCTGCCGACGCGGCTCTCGGAGATTCCCGGCGGGCCGCCGTCCGTCGCTGCCTTCATGGAGCTGATCGGCCAGGACAAGAAGGTGCAGAACGGCGCGCTGACCTTCATCCTGAGCCGCGGCATCGGCGACGCCTTCATCGCCAAGGACGTGCCGGCCGAGGCGGTGCGCGCCTTCCTCACCGACAAGCTCAGCGAGGGACAGGCCTGATGGACGACAGGGGCGGGGCGCTCGTCGATCTGCTCGTCGCCGGCGTGCCTGTCGCCCTGTTCGTCGTCATCACCGTCATCCTGTCGGCGGCCGGCTCGGCGCTTCTCGCCTCCAACCGCACCAAGCTGCACCACATGGAGCGGCTCGGCGACCGCCGCATCAAGCGGCTCGTCGAGCTGACCGCCGAGCGGGCGCGGGCGGTGTCGGCCATCCGCCTGGCGCGGCAGGTGTCGACGGTGGCGCTGACCATTTTCGCGACGCGAGCCGTGCTGTCCTACGAGACCGATCCGATGCGCCTCGCCGTCTGGGCGGTCGGCGGCATCCTGCTCGCCATTCTGCTCGACGCCGTGCCGCGCGTCATGGTGTCGCTGAGGCCGGAGCGCTCGGCCTTGATGCTTCTGCCGGCCATCGAGGCGTCGTCCCGCCTGCTGGAACCGCTGATCGGCGGCATCGAAAAAGCGGTGATCGCGCCGCTGCGGCTGGCCAGCAAGACGCCGCGCGAGGCGGCCTGGACGGCCCATGAGGAGATTCGCGAGGCGGTCGACCTCCTGCATCGCGAGGGCGGCGTGGTCAAGGCCGACCGCGACATGGTCGGCGGCGTGCTCGACCTCAGCGAGCTGCCGCTGTCGGACATCATGGTGCACCGCACCAAGATGCGCACGTTCGACATCGACATGCCGGTCGGCGATCTCCTGAAGGCGCTGATCGCCAGCCCGTTCACGCGCCATCCGCTGTGGCGCGACGAGCCGGACAACATCGTCGGCGTGCTGCATTCCAAGGAACTCATGCGCGCCGTCGACCGGGCCGGCGGCGACCCGGCCAAGGTCTGCGTCGAGACGCTGATGACACCGCCCTGGTTCGTGCCGGACACGACGCTGGCCGCCGACCAGCTCAAGGCGTTCCTGAAGCGCAAGATCCACCTGGCGTTGGTGGTCGACGAATATGGCGAGGTGCAGGGCCTCGTCACGCTGGAGGACATCCTCGAGGAAATCGTCGGCGACATCGCCGACGAGCAGGACGTGGTGGTGCAGGGCGTCCGCCCCTATCCCGACGGTTCGGCCTCGGTGGACGGAGCGGTGCCCATCCGCGATCTCAATCGCGTGATGGACTGGCGCCTGCCGGACGACGAGGCGACCACCATCGCCGGCCTGGTCATTCACGAGGCGCGGATGATTCCCGACCCCGGCCAGTCCTTCACCTTCCACGGCTTCCGCTTCCGCGTGCTGCGGCGGCAGAGGAACCGCATCACGGCGCTGAAGGTGGGGCCGGTCGACGGCGTCTTCCGGTCCGACTGAACGGTGCCATGCCGGCACAGCTCCGCACCGATGCGATCGCGCAGCCCTGATCCGCCTCCACCGCATGGGCGTGCCGGGACGGAAAGCCCTGCCGTTCCGGCAACCGCCCGGAATCACTCCCCCGGCGCGCGGGCGGTGACGGAGAGGGCATGCAGGCCGCCGTCGAACTCGGCTTTCAGGGCGTCCATGACGAGGCGCTGGCGGGCAACGCGGCTCTTGCCCTCGAAGGCCGCAGATACCACTTCTACGGCGAAATGGGTCTCGCCGCCCTCGCGCCAGCCGCCATGTCCGCGGTGGCGCTCGCTGTCGTCGACCACGTTCAGGTAGGACGGCGACAGCTCGGCGAGGAGCGCCGCCTCGATGCGGCTCTTGCGGGCGGGAACGGGCGGGGTCATCGAAGCCATCAGGCCTCCTCGGCGATTGGCACATGCGAAGCAATCCGGTATCTGGCGACCACGGATGCCGATTGTCAACGCCTTGCCGACGCGCTTTCCAGTGCCCATAATCGGCAGACCATGGACTCCTATTCCAAGCTCTTCGATAAAATCCGGATCAAGCCGGACAAGGAAAGCGTCGCCCGCGACCAGTTCCCACCCTGCGAGTGGGAAGGCTGCGAGAGCGCGGGCGCTTATCGCGCGCCGAAGGGCCGCGGCCGCGAGGGGCAGTATCACCACTACTGCCTCGAGCACGTGCAGCTCTACAACAAGTCCTACAACTACTTCTCGGGCATGGGTGACGACGATGTCATCGCCTTCCAGAAGGACGCCATCACCGGCCATCGCCCGACCTGGACGGTATCGGTCAACCGCTGGGGGCAGACCGATCCCAACGCCGGCCATCGCAGCCGGCCGGCCGAGCCGACCTACAACGATCCCTTCGGCGTCTTCCACGGCTCGCGGGCCGGCGGCATGCGGTCCGAGCCGGAGGAGCCGCGCCGGCACGTGTCGCCGATGACGCAGCGCGCCTTCGAAACGTTGCATCTCGAGGTCGGCGTCTCCAAGGAAGAGATCAAGGCGCAATACAAGGTCATGGTCAAACGCCACCACCCGGATGCCAACGGCGGCGACCGGTCCTCAGAGGAACGGTTGCGGGAGATCATCCAAGCCTATAATTACCTGAAGACCGCCGGTTTTTGTTGACCGGCTACATTTTCCCGATTCGACGGAGCGACTTCCTCCCTCCGCTTGGTCGCTCCAGGAGGTCTCATGGCTCAGACGTATGACGCGCCGCTACCCGATATCCGGGTCTCGGTCCGCGAGGTGTTCGGTATCGACACCGACATCGAAGTGCCCGCCTATTCCCGGGCTGACGAACACGTTCCCGATCTCGATCCGGACTATCTGTTCGACCGCGCCACCACTCTGGCGATCCTGGCCGGCTTCTCGCACAATCGCCGCGTCATGGTGTCGGGCTATCACGGCACCGGCAAGTCGACGCATATCGAGCAGGTGGCCGCCCGCCTCAACTGGCCGCTGGTGCGCGTCAACCTCGACAGCCACATCAGCCGCATCGACCTCATCGGCAAGGACGCCATCGTCCTCCGGGACGGCAAGCAGGTCACCGAATTCCGCGACGGCATCCTGCCCTGGGCGCTGCAGAACAACGTGGCGCTGGTGTTCGACGAATACGACGCCGGCCGGCCGGACGTGATGTTCGTCATCCAGCGCGTGCTGGAAGTGGCCGGCAAGCTGACGCTGCTCGACCAGAACCGCGTCATTCGTCCGCATCCGGCCTTCCGCCTGTTCGCGACGGCCAACACCATCGGCCTCGGCGACACCTCCGGCCTCTATCACGGCACGCAGCAGATCAACCAGGGCCAGATGGACCGCTGGTCGATCGTCACCACGCTCAACTACCTGCCGCACGACCACGAGGTGAACATCATCGCCGCAAAGGCCAAGACGTTCACCGGACCGGAAGGCCACGACGCCATCTCCAAGATGGTGCGGGTGGCCGACATGACGCGCTCGGCTTTCATCAACGGCGATATCTCGACGGTGATGAGCCCGCGCACCGTGCTGACCTGGGCCGAGAACGCCGCGATCTTCGGCGATGTCGGTTTCGCCTTCCGCCTCACTTTCCTCAACAAGTGCGACGAGACCGAGCGGGTGCAGGTGGCCGAGTTCTACCAGCGCTGCTTCGGCAAGGAGCTGCCGGAGAGCGCCGCCAACATCCTGTTGAGCTGATCCGGGAAGATTGCGAGATGGCGCATCCCGAAACGCAGAAGGGCGGCCAGCCGGTCGTCGAGCCGCTCAAGAAGGCGGTGACGACGGCGATGCGGGCCATCTCCGGCGATGGCGAGCTGGAGGTGGTGTTCGCCGCCGACCGGCCGTCGCTTGCTGGCCACAAGGCGCGCGTGCCCGACCCGCCGCGCCGGCCGACCGCCTTCGACGTTGCGGTGACCCGCGGCGTCGGCGACGCGCTGGCGCTGCGCCTTGCCTGCCATAACGAGGCGGTGCATCGCACCTTCGTGCCCGAGGGGCCGCGCGCCAAGGCGGTGTTCGAGGCGATGGAGCAGGCCCGCTGCGAGGCGCTCGGTGCCCGCGCCATGCCCGGCGTGGCCGGCAATCTCGCCGCCATGCTCGAGGAGCGCTATCTCCGGGCCAATCTCCAGCACATCGAAAGCCGCGACGACGCGCCGCTGTCCGAAGCGGTGGCGCTGATGGTGCGCGAGAAGCTGACCGGCGCGCCGCCGCCCAAGAGCGCGCAGGGCCTGATGGAGGCCTGGCGCGACTTCATCGAGGAGAGGGCCGGCGCCGACCTCGAGGGTCTTGCCGACGCCATTTCCAGCCAGCAGGCGTTCGCCCGCGCGACGCGCAACCTGCTCGTCAACCTCGAGATGGGCGACGAGCTCGGCAGCGATCCCGACCAGGACGACAACCAGGACGGCGAGCAGCAGGAGGCGGAGGACAGCGAGGCTTCGGCCGAGCCGGCCGACGACGCCGACGCCGACCAGTCGGCGGCCCGCGAGCGCGAGGTGGCCGGCGAGGACGAGGAGTCCTCGGAAGGCGACGCCGAATCGGAGATGTCGGACGATCCCGGTGATTTCAACGAGGAAGACGATTCGACCGATCCCGGCGAGGCCAAGCGGCCGGAGCTGCCGTTCACCAACCAGCCGCCGGTCAGCGACTACAAGGTGTTCACCCACAAGTTCGACGAGGTGACGCGGCCGGAGGACGTCTGCGACGGTGCCGAGCTCGAACGGCTGCGCGCGCTTCTCGACAAGCAGCTCGCCAACCTCGCCGGCGTGGTGGCGCGGCTCGCCAACCGCCTGCAGCGCCGCCTGATGGCCCAGCAGAACCGCTCCTGGGACTTCGACATCGAGGAAGGCATCCTCGACACGGCGCGCATCACCCGCGTGGTCACCGATCCCCTGGCGCCGCTCGCCTTCAAGATGGAGCGCGACACCGATTTCCGCGACACGGTGGTGACGCTCCTGATCGACAATTCCGGCTCGATGCGCGGCCGGCCGATCACGGTCGCCGCCGCCTGCGCCGATATCCTCGCCCGCACGCTGGAGCGCTGCGGCGTCAAGGTGGAGATCCTCGGCTTCACCACCAAGGCCTGGAAGGGCGGGCAGTCGCGCGAAGCCTGGCTCGCCGCCGGCAAGCCGGCCGGTCCCGGCCGGCTCAACGATCTGCGCCATATCGTCTACAAGCCGGCCGATGCGCCCTGGCGGCGGGCGCGGCGCAATCTCGGCCTGATGATGCGCGAGGGCCTCCTCAAGGAGAACATCGACGGCGAGGCGCTCGACTGGGCGCACCAGCGCCTGCTCGCCCGGTCGGAGAACCGCCGCATCCTGATGATGATCTCCGACGGCGCGCCGGTCGACGATTCGACGCTGTCGGTCAATCCCGGCAACTATCTCGAGCGTCACCTGCGCTACGTCATCGAGGAGATCGAGGAGCGTTCGCCGGTGGAACTGATCGCCATCGGCATCGGTCACGACGTGACGCGCTTCTACAAGCACGCCGTCACCATCGTCGATGTCGAAGAACTGGCCGGCGCCATGACCGATCAGCTCGCCGCGCTGTTCGAGGAGCAGCCGACGCAGAAGGCGATCCGGGCCGGCGCCCGGCCGCGGCCGCGGCGCGTCTCGACGCTGGGCCTCACATGAGGGGTGGGCGGGCGCTTCTTCCGGCCCTCACCGCCTTGATGCTGATCGCGACGGAGGCTGTCGCCGCCGACATCGCCACCCGTATCACCGTGCGGCCGCTTGCCGGCTTCTCGATTTCCGAGCCGGCAAAGGTTCGTTTCGGCCGGCTCGACTATGTCGGCGGCTTCGAGATCAGGGCCGACCGGCGCGAGGTGGGCGGCCTGTCCGGTCTGGTGATCTCGGACGCCGGCCGAAGCTTCCTGTCGCTCAGCGACGACGGCTTCATGGTGCAGGCGAAGATCGAACGCGACGCCCGCGGCCGGCCTGTCGGCCTGTCGTCGGCCTCGATCCGCCGGCTGCGGACTCCCAAGGGGCCGCTGTCCCTCAACAAGGCGCTGTCCGATACCGAGTCGATCGACGTCTACACCGGCGAGGGCCGCCGTCCGTTCGGCGTCGTCTCCTTCGAACGGCGGCCGACGGTGATGATCGGCCCGCTCGGCGCCGACGGCTTCGTCGGTCCGCTGACGGCGATCGACCTGCCGAAGGACGTCGGCCGTCTCCAGGCCAACCGTGGCCTCGAATCGGTGGCGGCGCTGCCGGCCGGCAACGGCCTTGGCGGCCGCTTCGTCATCCTCGCCGAGGCGGCGGAACGGGACGCCGCGACGGACAATCCGCCGGGCTGGGTGATCGGCGGCAAGGCGCCGTTTGCCTTTCGCGTTCGCCGCTCGGACGGCTACGACCTGACCGATGCCAAGGTCGGTCCCGATGGCCGTCTCTACGTTCTCGAACGAAGCTTTTCGTTCCTGGCCGGCATTCGCTGCCGCATCCGCGCTTTCCGCCTCGCCGATATCCGCCCCGGCGCGCTGATCGACGGCGACACGCTGCTCGAGGCGAGCATGTCGGAAGAGATCGACAACATGGAAGGCCTGTCGGTCTGGAAGACGGCGGGCGGCGAGACGCGGATTTCGCTGATTTCCGACGACAACCGCGCCTTCATTCAGCGGACGCTCTATCTCGAGTTCCGCCTCGGCGCGCCATGAGCGACCGGCGCCTTCCGACGGCGCTCGCCGCCGCCGTGGCCGAGCGCGCCCGTCCGGAGCGACTGGGCGCGGCGGCGGCGCGGCTGTCGGCCGGCTACCGCGCCAACCTCACGTCCCGCGAGGCCGTTCCCGACGCCGCCGGCGTCGCCGCCTATGCGGCGAGCCGCATGCCGGCCACCTATGCGGCGGTGACCGCGGCTCTCGACCGGCTCGCGGCGGCGCGGCCGGATTTTTCGCCGGCAACGGTGCTCGATCTCGGCGCCGGACCGGGCACGGCGAGCTGGGCGGCCGCCACGCTGTGGCCGTCGGTCGTTTCCGTCACCATGATGGAAGGCAGCGCCGATTTCCGGGCGCTCGCCGCCGATCTGGCGCGCGCCGGGCCGCCGGCGCTGCGACGGGCCGATATCCGGCGTGGCGACATCGCGCAGCCCTTCGGCCTGCCGGACGGGCCGGTCGATCTCGCGGTCATCGCCTATGCGCTGACCGAGCTCGACCTTGCGGCCGCCGGGCGGCTCGTTGCCGACTTGGTCGGACGGGCCGGTCGGCTGGTGATCGTCGAGCCGGGAACGCCGCGCGATCACGGCCGGCTGATGGCGGTGCGGCAGGCGGCGCTCGCCGCCGGCGCCCGCATCCTCGCGCCCTGTCCGCATGCCGGCCCCTGTCCGCTGCCGCCCGGCGACTGGTGCCACACCGCGGTGCGCGTCGAGCGGAGCCGCGCCCACATGCGCCTCAAGGGCGGAACGGTGCCGTTCGAGGACGAGCGCTACGCCTATCTGGTGCTGGAATCGGGATCGTCGGCCGGGAGCGAAAACGACAGCGGCGGCCGCATCCTGCGGCCGCCGCGTCTTGCCAAGCATGAGATCGCCTTCAGTCTCTGCCGCGCCGACGGAACGCTCGGCGAAGCGCGGATCGCCAGCCGCGAACGGACCGCCTTCAAGGCGGCCGGCAAGCTCGGCTGGGGTGACTTTCTGCCGGACGATCTCCGGGGTTGAGATCAGCCGCGGATCGGCTGGTAGGGCTTTATCCAGTTCATCAGGCTGGCGTAGGGCAGCAGCGAACAGATCGCCACCAGCATCTTCACCGAGAAGTCGCCGAGCGCCCATGTGGTCCAGGGCAGGCCGGAGCCGGCGAAGGCGATGGAGAAGAAGATGACCGTATCGAGCGCCGAGCCGATCGACGAGGAGACGAGCGGCGCCCGCCACCAGGAGCCGGCGCGCAGCCGGTTGAAGACGGTGACGTCGAGAAGCTGGGCGCACAGGAAGGCGGTGCCGGAGGCAAGCGCGATGCGCGGTTCCGACAGCCAGACCGACAGCAGCACGGCGATGGCGAAGCCGACGTAGACGACGCGCCGGGTCTTCACCGGCCCGAACCAGCGGTTGGTGAGGTCGGTCACCAGGAAGGCGAAGGGATAGGTGAAGGCGCCCCAGGTGAGGAGGTCGCCGAGCCCGAAGGGCGTGAACGGGTATTGGACGAGAATATTGGATGCGACGACGGTGACGACCATCGCCAGCACCGAGGGGGTGAGGCGTCTATCGAACATTCCAGAAGGTCTCCGGCAGAACAGACCAGGCTTTTGGAGCTATGATGCGAAATCCGGCCGATTACCGAATTTCACGCGATGTGTATCATCTGAGGCACACATAAATAAAGCCGCGATACCGTTTCCGGCATCGCGGCTGAATTCGCGGGGCAAATCGGCCCGGAAAACTCAGGCAGCAGCGGCCTCGGCGGCCTTCTTGGCGATCTGCTTCTTGATCAGCCGGGCGCGCGGGGACAGCTCGTCGTCGCCGGCCTTGGCGAGATAGGCATCGAGGCCGCCGCGATGCTCGACCGAACGCAGGGCGTTGGCGGAGATGCGCAGGCGCACCGACTGGCCGAGCGTGTCGGACAGGAGCGTCACGGCCAAGAGATTCGGCAGGAAGCGCCGCTTGGTCCTGTTGTTGGCGTGGCTGACGTTATTACCCGTCAGAACGGCCTTGCCGGTAAGTTCGCAGCGCCGGGCCATCGGGATACCCTCTTTTTCTGTTGGCGCGGGATCGAGGCCTTGCGGGCCGCTCCTCGCGACGAAATAAGCCAAGGCGCCGCTTGCATCTGCCGACGGCGCCGTTTCAAGTCGCGTTCCTATAGTCGGTCGGCATCGGCTCCGTCAACCCCGGAAGCGAGCGGAAGCCGGCAAAAATGCCGTCCGGCAGGGCGGAAGCAGTGGCCGGATTTCGCGCCGCGGGAACATCGAGGCTTTCGCGGCGTTAACCATCCGGTTACCATGACAGCCGATCATCCGAAAGACGGTGATCGGCCGGCAGGGCCGGCGGCTTGCCGCCGGCGGTGGCGTCGCCCGTCGGAATGATCTTCCAGACGTCGTTCCGGTCGCCGGTGGCGACCGAGGGTGAGGACGGTTCGCCGTCCGCAAACGGAGGTTCCGTAGTGGCTCGTGTCGAAACTCTCCCGCGCCGTGTGAAAGGCGCCATGGCCGCGGCGGTCTTCGTCGCCGCGCTGTCCGCGGTGCCGCCGTCCGGCGTGGCGGCGGCGCGCGAGGGCGAGGTGCAGGCCCTCTATGCCGCTTCCTTCATGGGCATCGGCATCGCCAAGGGATCGCTGTCGATCAAGGTGGAGCGCGGCGCCTATGCGGCCAAGCTGCACATCTCGACCGCGGGCCTCGCCCGCATCGTCAGCTCCGAAGAGAGCTACGTCGACGCCAAGGGTTACGTCGGCCGCACGCTGGTGCCGTCGACTTACGAGCTGATGAGCCGCGGCGACACGGTGACGCAGGTGTCGATGGCGCTCGGCGGCGGCAATGTCCGCAGCCTCAGGGCCATTCCCGAGCTCGTCGAATACGACGACCGCGTGCCGGTGACGGCGGCGGCCAAGCGCCGCGTGGTCGACCCGCTGTCGGCGGCGATCCTGCCGATCGCCCGCGACGACAAGGACGTCTGCGACCGCACGCTGCCGGTGTTCGACGGCTGGACCCGCTACGACATCAATCTCAGCTACACCGGCACGGATCAGGTGGACATCCCCGGCTACAAGGGCGACGCCGTCCACTGCTCGGCGCGCTGGGTGCCGGTGGCGGGCCATCGCGAGGGCACAAGGTCCACCGAATACATGCGGGACAACCGCGACCTCGACGTCTGGTTCGTGCCGATGGCCGACGGCCGGTTGATGGTGCCGAGCAAGATCTCGGTGAAGACCATGCGCGGCCTGCTGCTGGTGGTGGCGACTCAATTCGGCGACAATGCCAAGCTCGGCAAGGTGGAACAGGCGTCCAACTGACCCGGCCAATAGCCGCATCGACAAAAAGAGGCGTCCTTCGGGGCGCTTTTTTATTGCCGGTGGGACCGCGTGACCCTGTCATTTGTGCCAATCCAGGACACAGGCGTTAACGCTTCGGTGACCGGGGCAGGCGATAAGGACGGCGCTCCGCCGAGATCTTGTGTGTGGGGCGGCGTCCGGCGGTAGATGTGGCCGGAGCAAAACGAGAACATCGGCCTGTCGGCGATTCGCCCCGCCTTCGTTCCCGCTCTGTTGAAAGTGTTAACGCCTCCATCGTTCTACTTCGATATCTTAGTATAATTGGTTAACCATGATTTCGGTTCGGAGTCTTGGCGGAGATACGCTCTTGACATCGATTCGGGGCGCGAATCGAACGACTCTGCGGCTGGAGTCTCCGGATTCAACATAGCGCAGCGAAGACTCCGCCTCCCTCCATATCTTGTGGGGAACGAATGCAGAATCTCTTTGGAGTTGCGATTCGCCCCGCATCCGTTCTCGTTTGATTCCTTTTGGCGGCCGGCCGCCATGCTTCCGCCGGTTTTCTCTGGCCTCTCGGCGGGGCTTTTTCGTATAGGGAAGGTCACGGCGTCATCGCGCAACCGAACGGGACCCCATGAACATCGTCCGAGCGGCTCCCCTGTCCTCGTCCGTCCGCGCCCGGGCGGTGACGGCGGTGCTGGGGCCGACCAATACCGGCAAGACCCATCTCGCCATTGAGAAGATGCTGAGCCACGGTTCCGGCGCCATCGGCCTGCCGCTGCGCCTGTTGGCGCGCGAGGTCTATGGCCGGATCGTCGCCCGCGTCGGCGCGGGCGCGGTGGCGCTGGTGACCGGCGAGGAAAAGATCGTGCCGCGCGACGCCCGCTATTGGGTGGCGACGGTGGAGGCGATGCCGCGCGATCTCGACGTCGCCTTCGTGGCGATCGACGAGGTGCAACTCGCCGGCGACATCGAGCGCGGCCACGTGTTCACCGATCGCCTGCTCAACGTGCGCGGCCGGCAGGAGACCATGCTGCTCGGCTCGGCGACGGCGCAGCCGTTGATCGAGCGCCTGCTGCCGGGCATCGCCGTCACCTCGCGTCCGCGGCTCAGCCACCTCGCCTATACCGGCGCGAAGAAGATTACCCGGCTGCCGCCGCGTTCGGCCATCGTCGCCTTCTCGGCCGACGAGGTCTACGCCGTCGCCGAGCTGATCCGTCGCCAGCGCGGCGGCGCGGCGGTGGTGATGGGGGCGCTTTCCCCGCGCACCCGCAACGCGCAGGTGGCCCTCTTCCAGAACGGCGACGTCGATTTCCTGGTGGCGACCGACGCCATCGGCATGGGCCTCAACCTCGACGTCGATCACGTCGCCTTCGCCCAGGCGCGCAAGTTCGACGGCTACCAGTATCGCGGCCTGACGGCGGCCGAGCTCGGCCAGATCGCCGGCCGGGCCGGCCGCTATCTCAACGACGGCACCTTCGGCGTCACCGGCCGGGTGATGCCGTTCGACGACGACATCGTCGCGGCCATCGAGGGCCACGATTTCGAGCCGGTCGGCGTCTTCCAGTGGCGCAACGGCGATCTCGACTTTTCGTCGGTCGACGCCCTCCGCGCCTCGCTCGAAAGGCTGCCGGGCGTCGAGGGGCTGACGCGGGCCTTGCCGTCCGACGACCAGCGGGCGCTCGACTTCGCGCTGAGGGCCGAGGACGTGGCGGCGGCGGCGCGCGGCCGCGAGCGGGTGGCGCTTCTCTGGGACGTCTGCCAGGTTCCCGACTTCCGCAAGATATCGCCGGCCCAGCACGGTGATCTCATCGTCGCACTCTATCGATTCCTCATTGCAAAAGGCGTGATTCCAGACGATTGGTTTGCACGGCAGGTCGGGTTGTCTGATCGGACGGATGGCGATATCGATACGCTGTCGCGGCGTCTGGCGGACATCAGGACCTGGACCTTTGTCGCCAATCGGCCGGATTGGCTGTTTGCGCCGGGCCATTGGCGGGAGAAGACGCGCGCCATCGAGGATCGGCTGTCGGATGCGTTGCATGACCGGTTGACCCAGCGTTTCGTGGATCGCCGGACGTCGGTATTGTTGAAGAGATTGAGAGAGAACAACATGCTCGAAGCTGAAATCACCAGTACCGGCGGCGTGCTCGTCGAAGGGCAGGCGGTCGGGGAGCTGCACGGCTTCCGCTTCGTGCCCGATCCGGGTGTTGGCGGCGATGGTTCCGAAGCCAAGGCGCTGAAGGCGGCGGCCCAGCAGGCGCTCTCCGGCGAGTTCGACAAGCGCGCCGAGAAGATTTCCAAGGCGCCCAACGAAGAGATCGTGCTGTCCACCGACGGCAGCCTGCGCTGGCTCGGCGAGCCGGTGGGGCGGCTGGTGGCCGGTGACGACACGCTGGCGCCACGGGTGATGCTGCTCGCCGACGACCAGCTTGCCGGCGCCGCCCGCGACAAGGCGCAGGACCGGCTCGACCTCTGGGTCGGCGCCCACATCCAGACGCTCCTGAAGCCGCTGTTCGACCTGCGCAGCGCCGCCGACCTCGAAGGCATCGCCCGTGGCGTCGCCTTCCGCATGGTCGAGGCGCTCGGCACCGTCGAACGGCACGACATCGCCGACGACGTCAAGGCACTCGACCAGACGCAGCGCGCCGTCATGCGCAAATACGGCGTCCGCTTCGGCGCCTACCATATCTACGTGCCGGCGCTGTTGAAGCCGGCGCCGGCGGCGCTGGTCGCCCAGCTCTGGGCGCTGAAGCACGGCTCTCTCGACATGCCGGGCCTTGCCGAGCTGCCGCAGCTTTCCGCCTCCGGCCGCACGTCGATCAAGGTCGATCCGGCCTTCGACAAGACGCTCTATCGCCTGGTCGGCTTCCGCGTCGCCGGCGAGCGGGCGGTGCGCCTCGACATCCTGGAGCGCCTTGCCGACATCATCCGGCCGCTGATCGCCTTCAAGTCGGTGGACGGCGCCACGCCGCCCGAGGGCGCTCTGCCGCAGGGCGGCGGCTTCACGGTGACGGTGGCGATGACCTCGCTGCTCGGCTGTTCGGGCGAAGACTTCGCCTCCATCCTGCGCGGCCTCGGCTATCGCTCCGAGAAGCGGACGATCAAGGTGCCGGTCAAGCCGCAGAAGGCCGAGACGCCGGCGGCCGAGAGCGTTGCCGCCGAGGCGGCGCCCGCCGCCGCGACGACCGAGGAAACTTCGGTCGAAGCTCCCGTCGAGACGCCCGCCGCGGAGGCTGCGCCGGCCGAAACGCCGGTCGCCGAAACGCCGATCGCCGAGACGCCGGCGGCAGAAGCGCCGGCAGCCGAAGCGCCGGTGACGGAAACCACCGAGGCGCCGGCGGAAGCCGCCGCTCCGGAAGTCGTCGCCGAGGCGCCGGTCGAAGCCGCTGCTCCGGAAGCCGCCGCTCCGGAAGTCGTCGCCGAAGCGGCTGCCGAGCCGCCGGCCGAAGCGGCCGAGACCTTCGAGGACCGGGAAGTCGATGTCTGGCGGCCCGGTCGGGGTGACCGTCCGCGGCACGGCGATCACAGAGGCGAGCATCGGGGCGAGCACCGGAACGATCATCGCGGCGGCCGCGGCGGCCCGCATCGGGGCGCGCCACGGTCCGGCGAGCCCGGCGAGGCGGCGGCCGAGGGGCGCGGCCCGCACCCGCAGGACGATCGCCGCCAGGACCGTCGTCCGCAGGGCGATCGGCGCGAAGGACGCGAGGAGCGCCGTTTCGGCGACCGTCGCGACGGCCGGCCCGCCGAGCGGAACGGCGACCGCGGTGCCGAGCGGGCGCCGCGCAAGGAAAAGGTCGCCGATCCCAATTCGCCGTTCGCCGCGCTGGCCGCCCTCAAGGCGTCGCTCGAGCAGCAGAAGAAAAAGTAGGAGAGCGGACGGGCGTGTCCGGGGAACGGCAACGGATCGACAAGTGGCTGGTCTACGCGCGCGTGGTCAAGACGCGGACGCTCGGCCAGGCGCTCGCCGCGTCCGGCCATGTCCGCCTCAACGGCCGCAAGGTCGACGACCCCGCCCAACCCGTCAAGGCCGGCGACGTGCTGACCATCGGCCTGCATGGCCGCGTCAGGGTGCTGAAGGTGCTCGATTTCGCCGAGCGGCGCGGCTCCTATTCGGTCGCCTCCGAGCTCTACGAAGATCTGACGCCACCCGCTGCCGAGGAGGCCGGTCCGACCGTCGAGGCGGGCGAGGGGCGGCCGACGAAGCGCGATCGCCGCCGCTTCGACAAGCTGAACGAGCCGGACTGAACGGCTGATGATCGCCCTTGAACGGCGGAGGGAACTCCGGTAGGCCAGCATGCGTTCCGCCTGTGGATATCTGGGTACTGGCTCATGACCTATGTCGTCACCGACAACTGCATCGCCTGCAAATACACCGACTGCGTGGAAGTCTGTCCGGTCGACTGCTTCTACGAAGGCGAGAACATGCTCGTCATCAATCCCGACGAGTGCATCGATTGCGGCGTCTGTGAGCCCGAATGTCCGGCCGAGGCGATCAAGCCGGATACCGAGCCGGGGCTCGACAACTGGCTGAAACTCAACGCCGAATACTCCGTGATCTGGCCCAATCTCGCCGCTCGCCGCGATCCTTTGCCGGACGCCAAGGAATATGACGGCGTGGAAGGCAAGCTCGCCGCCCTGTTCTCGCCCAAACCGGGCAAGGGGGGCTGAGGAAAACCTGCCGCCGAACCCGCGGAATAGGCAATGCTGCCATGTGACGGCGCATTTTGCGGCGCATGGCGTCATATTGCTTTGTTTTTTGTGGTTTTTGTGCTATAGCTAACGTTGACAGTCGACGAACTTCTTCCGGTCGCCAGCGGGACCCTGCACGGGGTCTTTTTTATGACATGCATGGAGGCGCAAGCCTTGGTGCCGGTCTTGGCATGTGTGCAGCAAGTACGCTGCGGTTGGAAGCGAAACCCCAGTTCGACTGAAAACAACGCGAAAGCGTGCCGGCGGAGCGGACGTACAGGTTCGCAGTTCATAATCGACCCGTTTTTTCTTGCTGCCTCCCGGCAGGAGAGGGTGATTTTGTCATCGCCGGCACCGAGGAGTGGATGGACTGAATGGCCACTGCGAAGAAACCCGCTGTCCGTAATGGGTTCAAGACCAACGAGCACATCGTCTATCCGGCCCATGGGGTCGGCCAAATCGTTGCCGTCGAGGAACAGGAAATCGCCGGCATGAAGCTGGAGCTTTATGTCATCGTCTTCGAGAAGGACAAGATGACCCTGCGCGTGCCCATGGCCAAGGCCGAGCAGGTCGGCATGCGCAAGCTCGCCGAGGACGACACCGTCGACAAGGCGCTGGAGATCATCAAGGGCCGCGCCCGCGTCAAGCGCACCATGTGGAGCCGCCGCGCCCAGGAATACGAAGCCAAGATCAACTCCGGCGATCTGGTGGCCATTTCCGAAGTGGTGCGCGACCTGCACCGCGCCTCCAGCCAGCCCGAGCAGTCCTATTCGGAGCGTCAGCTCTACGAGGCGGCGCTCGACCGCATGGCGCGCGAGATTTCGGCGGTGTCCCGCATCACCGAGACCGAGGCCATCCGCCGCATCGAGGACAGCCTCAACAAGAGCCCGAAGCGCATCGCGGCGCGCGGCGATGCCGCCGAGGAAGTCGCCGACGAAAGCGAAGACGAGGCGGAAGCCGCCTGACAGGCTTCGGCCCGTTTGATTTAAAGGCCCGGCGGGGAGACCTGCCGGGCCTTTCTCTTGTGGTCTTCCAAGCGCCGCCCGTCAGCGTGCCATGTCGAACAGCAGGATTTCGGCGTCACTTCCGGCGACGATCGACAGGCGCGCCTGCCGCTCGATGGCGGCGCCGTCGCCTTCCCCGAGGGCCTGCCCGTTGACGGCGACGCTGCCGCGCACCACCTGCAGCCAGCCGAGCCGGCCCGACGCGAAGGCATGGGCGACCTCGGTGCCGGCCTTGAGGCGACCGGCGTAGAGGTCGACGTCGCGGTGAAGCGTCAGCGCGCCGTCGCGACCGTCGCGGGAAGCGACGAGCCGCAACCGATCCGACAGTTCGGCGTCGCCGAAGGTGGTCTGCTCGTAGGACGGGGCGAAGCCGTCGGCTTCCGGCAATATCCAGATCTGCAGGAAATGCACCGGATCGGTCGCCGAGGCGTTGAACTCGCTGTGGCGGATGCCGGTGCCGGCGCTCATGCGCTGCACGTCGCCGGGGCGGATCACCGAGCCGGTGCCGAGGCTGTCGCGGTGCTGCAGGGCGCCTTCCAGCACGTAGGAGACGATCTCCATGTCGGCATGCGGATGCGGAGGAAAGCCGCCGCCGCCGGCGACGCGGTCGTCGTTGATGACCCGGAGCGGGCCGAACCCCATGGCCTCGGGGTCGAAGTAGTGGCCGAACGAGAAGCTGTGGTGGCTGTCGAGCCAGCCGGCGTCGGTATGGCCGCGCGCGTCGGCCTTGCGGATGGTGATCATTGCGGGTCTCCCGGATCGGGGCGAAGCTTCGTCGCCCGCTTGGTGACCCGAAGATGGGACCCGACGCGCGGTTTGTCAGGATAGCGTGTTGCCGCCTGACCGTTCTCGAAAGGTGAACAATCCGCCCGGACCGATGCCTTGCGTCAGCGATCGACGATGATCTTGACGCGCGTGCCGGGGCGCGGCTCCTCGTTGGCGGCAAGGCCGTTGAGCGCCCGGAACAGGATGACGCCGCGGTCCATCGGCACCATGCGCCGGGTGAGCGTTTCGGCGGTGTCGCCGGCCCCGACGGTGACGACGCGGATGCGCAGCGGGGCGAGCGACGCCTTCTCCGCCTCGGACAGCGAGCGGAAGGAGGCGACCGTCGAGCTGAAGGTCTGGTCGAGCGCCGCGGCGTCGCCGCGCGTCGCGAACAGGAAGCGGAAGGCCTGGTCGTTGAAGCGGATGACGGCGATGCGATAGGTGAAGCCGCGCGCCGCCGCCGAGGCAACGGCGGCCGGCAGGCCGGCGATCGACACGGTGCGCACCGACTGCTGGTCGAGGCCGTTGACCCAGCCGGAGGTCAGATAGCCGACCAGGTCGCTGCCCGCCGCGACATTGGCGCCGTCGAAGCGCATGGCGACGCCGTCGGCATTGGTGGCCAGCACCGCCTTGGAGGTATTGTCGATCAGGAAGCCGTTCGGCACCTCGAAGGCGAAGCCCAGCTTGGCGTGCAGGAACTGGCGGCCGCGCACATAGCCCTCGTTCGGGTCGTCGCCATACATGATGCCGTCGATGCGCGACAGATAGCCGTCGCGGTCGACCTCGCCGTTGGTGACGCCGGTGGCGCGCGCCACCTCCTGCGCCTGGGCAAGGCGTTCGGGCGTCGAGGGATGCGACGACAGGAAGTCGATCGAGCCGGTGTCGTCTTCGGGAAGGCCGTTCTTCCAGGCGGCGAGGCGCGACATGGAGGTGAGGAAGCGCGGCGAGCCGAACGGATCGAAGCCGGCCTTGGCCAGCGTCGCGATGCCGATCCGGTCGGCCTCCAGCTCCTGGATCTGCGAGAAGCGGGCGAGCGACACCTGCGTCGAGGCGAGCGCCACGCGCTGCACCGCCGGATCCTGCACCACGTCCTGCACCGCCTGGCTGGCGACGGCGGCGGCCTCGGCCTTCTGGGCGCGCAGGAAGGCATGGCGCGCCGTGACGTGGGCCATCTCGTGGGAAATGACGGCGGCGACCTCGGCGGTGTCGCTGGCCAGCGCCAGGAGGCCGCGCGTCACGTAGACGTAACCGCCGGGAAGGGCGAAGGCGTTGACGGCCGGCGAATTGAGGATGGTGACGCGGTAGCTGCGCCAGGGCTCGGGGCTGGCGGCCACCAGGCGGCCGACCACGCTGGCGATCATCAGTTCGGCTTCGCGGTCCTCGTAGGTGCCGCCGAAGGCCGCGACGATCTTGGGATGCTCGCGCTCGGCGATCGCCACTTCGTTGGGATCGACCTTGCCCTGGGGAACCGCCGTCTGGGCGATCTGGTCGGCGGAAACGCCGCCGTCCTCGCTCGACAGCCCCAGGCAGCCGGCGAGCGACAGGGCAAGCGCCAGTGCGGCGGCCCGCGATGCCAGCCAGCAGAAATTGCCTGTCCCACCCATCCGTCCGGCCATGCTGCTTCCTAGTCCGTTCTCAGATCCGACGCCGCGTCCGCCAGCCGCAAGGCCTGCGGCGACTCCAGTTCCATATCGAGGCCGTCGCGCCGGTTGGCCCAGCCGCGCACCTCGATCACCCGGCCGGAAAGACTCTCCGGCGGCTGCCCGGCGGCAACGAGCGCCGACGTCATCGCTTCACGAAGGCGCACCGTGGCATCCGTCCGGAAGTTGCCGCCGAAATTGATATAAGTGGTACGACCCGATCGGCCAATCGAGGCGACCCTGCCACGACCGAGCACGAAATCGGGCAGGCCGGTAGCTGCCGCATTGAGATTCGTCCATATCCGGCTTTGCCGCCAAATACCACGCTTTTCCGCGCGTGCCCGGGCCTCGGCGGCGAGAAAGCGCGTCGCACACGGCGCAAACGACACATCGGCAAGACCGGCGCCGGCGGCGAGCAGCCGCTCGCCGAGACTGTCGCCCCCCTCCAGCCGGACGACGCCATGCCGGCGACCGCGACGGTCGGGAGCCTCGGCCGAAGCAACGAAGGCGGCGGGAGTGCCCTGAAGGCCGGCCATCACATCCGAATAGGCGGCCCGGGCCGCCTTGCCCGCCCTGGCCGGCAGGACGACGCCGTCGAGAACGACGATCACCGCGGATTCGGCGGCAGGCCGAAGCCCTTCCAGGGCGATCGCCGGCCGGACGGTTCCCGCCGGCGGCGGCAGGGCCGCTTCGATGCGGTGGGTCGGCGTCACCGGGCCGTCGGTGCAGGCTTCGTCCGCTCTGCCCGGCTGGGCAGCCAGCAGGGTCGTCACGAGAGGAAACACCACGGCAAGGCGGAGGGCGGCAAGCATCGACAGGTCTCTGATGCCCCAATTCTAGCGGATGTCGCGGCCGCCGCCTATCCCACGCGCCGGCAGGGCTGCTGTCCCTCACGGACATGCAACCTTTCGAAAGGGGCTGTCAAAGCCGGCGCCGATTTGCTAGATGAGCCAAAGCGGCCGGACCAAGGTCCGGCCGCGCCGCGTCCCGGTAGCTCAGCAGGATAGAGCAACGGTTTCCTAAACCGTAGGTCAGGGGTTCGAATCCCTTCCGGGACGCCACTTTCCAACCGATGCGCTACCGCTGGACCGCCCTGACGCCGCCGATCAGGATGCAGGCGCCGATGACGCCGGCGATGAGATAGCCGATCCAGCCACCGAACGAGACGCCGAGAATGCCGAACAGGAAGCTGGCAATGGCGGCGCCGATGATGCCGAGCACGATGTTCAGGAACAGTCCGGTATTGGTTTTCATCAGTCCCGAGGCGATCCAGCCCGCGAGGCCGCCGATAATGATGGCTGCGATCCAGCCGATGCTTGCGTCGTTCATCTTGTCACCTCGAGCAATCCGTTCGAAACGAATGGCCTTGCTGCCTTCGATTGCGCTTGCGTGCGGCAACCTTCGGCTGGCCGACGGGAGAATAACGTGGGACGGAGCGAGCAGTTCCCGTCCGGCTTGCGTCGACGGACTCGAATGACGGTCCGCCGGCCGGGAAGTGCCGCTCAGGGGAAGCGGGCGCGGAAATCGGCGAGCGTCGCGTAGGAGCGCTGGGTGCCCCGCCGGGTGATCGAGTCGGCGGCGTATTTCGCGGCTTCGGTCAGCGCCTCGAACACCGGCAGTCCCTCGGTGTAGAAATGGGCAAACGAGCCGATGAAGGCGTCGCCGGCGCCGGTGGTGTCGACCGGCTCGACCTTGACCGGCGGGACGCGGCGCGTGCCGCCGGCGTCGACCAGGAGGGCGCCGCGGCCGCCCATGGTGACCACCACCGTGCCGATGCCGCGGGCGATCAGCGACCGGGCGGCCGCTTCCGCTTCGTGCTCGTCGCCGACCGAGAGGCCGGTCAGCGTCGCCAGCTCTGTCTCGTTGGGCGTCAGGAAGGCGAGGTCGGCAAGCCGCGCCACATCGAGATCGGCGGCGGCCGGCGCCGGGTTGAGCAACGTCGGCACCCCGAGCTCCTTGGCCCGGCGGACCGTGTGGTAGACCGTTTCGACCGGTACTTCCATCTGCATCAGGATCAGCTTGCAGCCGGCGAGGGTCGGCGCGGCGGCGTCGACGTCGGCCGGCGTCAGGTCGGCATTGGCGCCCTTGACGATCAGGATGGAGTTCTCGCCCGACGGCTCGACGAAGATCGGCGCGACGCCCGACGAGCGGCCCGGCGTGCGCAGCACGTGGGTGGCGTCGATGCCGTTGCGCTCGAAGTTGGCGATGGTGGCGTCGGCGAAGGCGTCGTCGCCGACCCGCGTCACCATCATCACCTTGGAACCGAGCCGGGCGGCGGCGATCGCCTGGTTGGCGCCCTTGCCGCCGTGCCCCATCTCGAAGGTCGGCGCCTCGATGGTCTCGCCGCGCAACGGCATGCGGTTCACGTAGGTGATCAGGTCCATCATGTTGGAGCCGACAACGGCGATCTTCGACATCTGTTCCTCCGGTTGTCCCGCTGCCCGTTTCGGGGCGGCCGACTTGGTCTCGGGGCGCGGCGATCAGCCGGCCATGCGTTCGGATTCGCGCCGGCATTCCTCGGCGTCGAGGTGGCCGAGCTCGACGGTGAAGCGGGCGGTTTCGCCGGCCTGAAGGCTGCGGACGTTGCCCTTCCGCTTCTCCGCCGTGTAGCCCTCCGGCTCGCAGGTCGACGGCAGCGCGAAGGCGGCCACCTGCTGGTCATGGCCGGCGAGGATCCAGCGTACCGTCTTCGGAAAGTCGGTCGTGTTGTAACGGGCGAAGAAGGCGTCGCCCTCCGGCCGGCGCATCAGAAGGCGGGTGTCGCCGGCCGCGTCGGTGCCGAGGCCGCGCAGGTAGAACACCTGTTCGGGATCGTAGCCGTCGGCCCTGCGGACGAAGCGGCTGCCGGCCGGATCGTTGGCCAGCGCCGCGACGCGGGCGAGATAGGCGGGATTGGGCCGGACGTGCGCCGGCACCGCCGTGCGCGTCACGGTGCGGTCGGGCGTGAACGGCGCCTGCTGCAGGATCTCGGCGCCCTCGCTGAAGGCGTAGTTGACGTGGCACATGTACATCAGGTCCATCGGGTCGCCGGCCGACAGGTTCTTCACCTCCATTGCCATGTCGAAACGGGCCGAGCCGGCGCGCAGCGTCACCGACGGCCGCGCCAGGTAATGCGAACCGAAGCCCATGGCGTATTCGTAGGTGCCGACGATGCGGAGATAGTCGCCGCGTTCGTCGCTGCCCGCCTTGATGCCGGCCCAGTCCATGGCGGCGCAGGGCATTTCGCCGTGCGACGGATGATCGTCGGTAGGCCCGGGCACGCCGTTGCGCAACAGGCCCGAGTGGAAGGCGAAGCTGCCGTAGGTCTCGCCGATGGTCGGCACGCGGCGCGGCGCCTTGAAGATGCTCTTCATGGTGAGGTCGACGCCGTCGAAGGCGGCCCGCCAGATCATCTGCCCGAGATAGGGGAGAACGATCAGTGCGCCGCGGGCGTTCTCGAGGCGGATCGCCTCGACGCCGGTCGGGTAGCGGAACAGGCCGGCCTTGAGGCTGCCGTGCTCGACGGCCGGGCGTTCGACTTCGTCGAAGGCGGCGCGGGAAAGGTGGAAGGTGGTCATCTGCCGCGATTCCTCAGAACGTTGATCACCATGACGAGCAGCAGGAAGCCGCCCCAGATGAAATCGATGAGGTGGTTGGAAAAGCGCATCATCTGGAAGCCGGAGGCGAGCAGCATCAGCGCGATGACGGCGATGGAGACGCCGAGCACCGTGCCCTTGCCGCCGGCCGGATTGGTGCCGCCCAGCACCGAGATCAGCACCGCCTGGAGGAGGTAGGAGGTGCCGTAGTCGGATTTGGCGGCGTTGGTGCGGCCGGACAGCACGATGCCGGCCAGCGCGGCGAGGGTGCCGCTCAGCATGTAGGAGTAGAGCACCATGCGCTCGGTGCGGAGGCCGGCGAACACGGCGGCGCGCGGGTTGGTGCCGATCAGGAACAGGTTGAGGCCGAAGGGCGTCTTGGTCAGCATGACGGCGATCAGCACCGCCACCACCAGGAACAGGATCAGCGGCACGGCGACGCCGAGGATCTTGCCGTTGCCGATGAAGCCCCACCAGGCGGGGAAGCCGACGATGGCCGGACCGCCGGTCAGCACCATGCAGAAGCCGGTGAAGATCTGGCCGGTGCCGAGCGTGGCGAGGATCGGCGTGATCTTCACTTTGGCGATCAGCAGGCCGTTGAGCGTGCCGGCGAGCAGGCCGACGCCGAGCGCCAGCACCACGCCGGCGGCGACGCGCATCAGCTCGGCCGCCGCTCCGGCGTCCGGGCCGGCCGGATAGAGGCGGGTGAAGAACACGCCGGCCAGGATGCCGGCGAGATTGGCGATGCCGATCACCGACAGGTCGATGCCGCCTGTCAGCATGGCCAGCATCATGGCGATGGCGACGATGCCGAGCTCGGGAAAGATGAAGCTGATCGATTCGAAGTTGTAGTAGCGCAGGAACTTGTGCGGCTCCAGCGCCGACATCAGCAGGAAGATGATCGCCGTGATGACAAGGAGCTGGACGATGTTGTTGTCGCGATTGACGAAGCGTCTGAAGTCGGTGAGCTTGTTCATGGATCTGGCTTTCACACGAGCGCCTTGCGGTCACGCCAGGCGGTGAGAGCCGTGGCGATGACGATGACACAACCGACGACGACGCCCTGCCAGGTGTTGTCGATGCGCATGATGATCAGGCTGTTCTTGATCAGCGTCAGCATGAAGACGCCGAGGATGGTGCCGAACACCGAGCCGCGGCCGCCGAAGATCGAGGCGCCGCCCAGCACCACGGCGGCGATGACGTCGAGCTCGTAGCCGACGAAGTCGCGCGGGTTGGCGAGCCAGATCATCGACGAGTGCAACAGGCCGGCAAAGCCGGCCAGCGCGCCGGCGAGGCCGTAGACGAGATAGACGGTGCGGCGGGTGTTGAAGCCGACGCGCTTGGCCGATTCGGCGTCGTCGCCATAGGCGAACACGGCGCGGCCGGCCATGGTGCGCGTCAGGAACAGCCACATCAGCACGGCGATGCCGAGGTAGATGAAGATCATCAGCGACAATTTGCTGCCGCCGATGTCGACGGTGCTGCTGCCGAAGGCGATCAGCGACGGCGGCATGCGGTCGATGTTGATGATCGAGGTGCCGACGAGGCCGAGCAACAGGCCGCGCACCACCGAGGCCGAGCCGAGCGTGACGATCAGCGGAATCATGCGGAAGGTGTGGATGAAGAAGGCGTTGGCGAGGCCGCAGAGGAGGCCGATCAGCGTCGCGCCGATGAACGGCAGCACCACGCCCTGGTAGCCCGCCGCGTTCATGGCGATGACGGTGAGATACATGGCGGCGACGGCGAAGGCGGGGAAGGACACATCGATGCCGCCGGAGATCATGACGGTCAGCACGCTGAGAGCCATGATGCCGATCACCACGTTGGCCCTGAGCAGGTTGAACAGGTTGTCGGCCTGCCAGAAGGCCGGGTTGATCACGCCGATGACGAGCATCACCACGATCAGGATGGCCAGCACCGCCGTTTCGGACCGGCGCAGAAGTTTGGAAACAGCGGTCATCAGCGCAGACCCTTCAGGCGGCCGTGGATGTCGTCCTCTTCGACGCTCCGGGCGTCCAGGCGGTCGACGATCTCGCCCCGGTGCATCAGCAGGATGCGGTTGCAGTTCTGGATGAGCTCGGGCACGTCGTCGGAAATCATCAGCACGGCGAGGCCGGTGCTGGCGGCGAGCTCGCGGATGCGCCGGTGGATTTCCGCCTTGGAGCCGACGTCGACGCCGACGGTGGGGCCGTTGAGGATCAGCACCTTGGGGTTGGTGAGCAGCCAGCGGCCGATGACGACGCGCTGCTGGTTGCCGCCGGAGAGCTGGCCGGCGTGCTTGTCGATGTCCGGCGTGGCGATGCGCATGTCGGAGACCGTCTGCTCGGCCAGCGCATTGAGGCGATCGCCGTCGAGGAACGGGCCGCGCGTCGCCCGGCCGATGGCGCTGGCGATGACGTTGCGGGCGATCGGCTGCCGCATGAACAGGCCTTCGGACAGGCGATCCTCCGGCACGTAGGCGATGCCGGCGGCGACGGCGTCCTGCACGCTCGCAAGACGCAGCGGCGTGCCGTCGAGGCGGATCTCGCCGGTGTGCGGCTCCATGCCGAATAGGGCCATGGCCAGTTCGGTGCGGCCGGAGCCGAGCAGGCCACTGAGGCCGACGATCTCGCCCTTATGAAGATCGAGGTCGACGCCGCGCACCGTCTCGCCGGCGGAAAGACCGCGCACCGACAGGCGGGGCGCCTCGGTGTCGTCGCCGGCCCAGACGTGGCGCTCGTGGCCGATGTCATGGCCGGTCATGGCGCGGGTGATGCGCGCCTCGTTGAATTCGCCGGTGGGGCCTTCCTCGACCTTGCGGCCGTTGCGGAAGACGGTGATGCGCTCGGAAATCTCCAGCATCTCGCGCATCTTGTGGCTGACGAACAGCACGGCGATGCCCTTGGCCTGGATCTCGCGGACGATGGCGAACAGGCGGTCGACCTCGCGGCCGGTCAGCGCGGTGGTCGGCTCGTCCATGATCAGCAGGCGGGTGTCGCTCATCAGCGCGCGGGCGATGGCGACGATCTGGCGGTCGGCGGTCGACAGCGTGCCGACCGTGGCGTCGAGGTCGATCGCCACGTCGAGCCGGGCCAGCGCCTCGGCGCCGAGCTGGCGGCGGCGCTTGGGGTCGACGAAGGTCCTGCCCTCGCTGAGCAGCCGGTTGAGGGCGAGGTTTTCGGCCACCGTCAGGCTGGGGAACAGCGAGAAGTCCTGGTAGATCACCTGGATGCCGGCGGCGATGGCAGCGCGTGGACCGAAGTCGGCCACCGGCTTGCCGTCGACGAGGAGCTCGCCCTCGTCGAAGTCGTAGACGCCGGAGACGATCTTGATGAGGGTGGACTTGCCGGAGCCGTTCTCGCCGGCAAGGCAGACGATCTCGGCTGGGAATATCTGGAAGTCGACGCCGTCGAGCGCCTTCATGCCAGGAAAGCGCTTTGTGACGGCGCGGAGTTCGATCAGGGGTTCGGCCATGGTGTGCGCTTCGATTTCCGGACGGGGACGACCTTTGGAGCAGGCGGCTCGGCGGCCGGGCGCATCGGCGCCGACGGGCAAGACCCGTCGCCGTCCCGAGCGGTGACGACCGCGCAAGATAAGGGAACGGCGGTTCGCCGCCGCTCCCCCAGAACATTTCCGCGTTTCATGGAAACACGGAAATGCTCTATCTTATTGATTTGAAGCATTTTCCTCAGGCGAACCGGTATACTTCGCTCGAAAATGCTTCAGCCTTCCGTCAGAAGTTGTAGTCGGCCATGTTGTCCTTGGTGACACCGACCCAGCCCTGGCCATACAGCAGGTTGGGCGAGGCACCGGCCGGCGTCGTCAGGCTCTCGTAGCCCTTGAGGCCGAGGTTGAGACCGGCCTTGATCTCGTCCTTCTTGTCGGTGAGCGCCATGACGGCGAGCGTGTTCATGGCATAGGCGGCGACCGCCGGATCCCAGAACTGGATGTACTGGATGTCGCCATCCTGCAGGTACTTGCCGGCCACCGACGGCAGGCCGGTGCCGGAGAAGAACACCTTGTCCTTGAGGCCGCGCTCGGCGATCAGCCGGCCGGCGCCGGCCGAGGTCGGCATCGGGCCGCCGACGATGCCGGTGACGTCCGGATAGGTGGTCAGGGCTTCCGACAGGCGGTTGTAGTCGGTGTTGGCGTCGTCATAGGTCTCGAGGCGCTCGGTGGCGAGCGACATGTCCGGGAAGTGTTCCTTCTGGTAGGCGATGGCGCCGTCGATCCACTCGTTCTGCGACTGCGAGGTCAGGCTGCCGACGGTGGCGAGGTACTTGCCCTTGCCGCCCATCGACTCGCCGAGCACTTCCATCAGCTTGGCGCCGTAGGCCTTGTTGTCGAAGGCCTCGAGCACGTAGTCGGCGTTCTTCAGGTTGGAGGCTTCGTGGGCGATCACCACGATGCCGCGGTCGCGGGCCTTCTGCAGCACCGGCTCGACGGCTTCCACCGAGAAGGGCACGACGCAGATGGCGTCGACGCCCTGGGCGATCAGGTTCTCGATCAACTGCACCTGGGCCGCCGCGTCGGCCTGGCTCGGGCCGACCTGCCAGACGTCATGGCCGGTATCCTCGCCGAACTGCTTGACGCCGTCGCGCATGCGGTCGAACCAGGCGATGCCGTCGACCTTGACCACGGTGGCGATCGAGAAGGTCTTGCCGGCGGCGTCGGCGGAGATGTCCTTGCGGGCCTGGCTCACGTCGACGACGCCGTCGGCGAAGGCCGGCAGCGCCAGCATGGAGAGGCCGGCGGCCAGCGAAATCAGTGTCTTCCTCATTGTGTCGTCTCCTCCCAAGAGAACGATTGTTCAAGGCCCGTCAGTATCCGGCGGGGCCTCCCTTGCCGGCGCCGCCGACGATGGCGATACTGGCGCTGGCACCTATGCGCGTGGCGCCGGCTTCCACCATGGCCCACGCATTCTCGGCGGTGCGAACACCGCCGGAAGCCTTCACTCCCATCTCCGGACCGACCACCCGACGCATCAGCGCGATGTCCTCAACCGTCGCGCCACCGCTCGAGAAGCCGGTGGAGGTCTTCACGAAATCGGCGCCGAGCTCCTTGGCCGCCCGGCAGGCCGTCTCCTTCTGGGCGTCGTCGAGCAGGCAGGTCTCGATGATCACCTTCAGAACCTTGCCGGCCGTCGCCTGCCGCACGGCGGCGATATCGGCGCGGAACCGGTCGAGGTCGCCCTCGCGCAAGGCGCCGACGTCGATCACCATGTCGATCTCGTCGGCGCCGTCGGCGATGGCGCACACCGCCTCGTCGGCCTTGGCGGCGGCGCCCGAGGCGCCGAGCGGGAAGCCGACGACGACGCAGGTCCTGACCTTGCTGCCCTCGAGGCGCCCGGCCACGAAGCCGGCGTGCACGGCGTTGACGCAGACCGAGGCGAAGCCGTGGGCGATCGCCTCGTCGCAGAGGCGGGCGACCTCCGCCCTGGTCGCTTCGGGCTTCAGGATGGTGTGATCGATCATGCCGGCAAGAGCTTGCGAATTCCTGGCGGATTTATGTTTTGATTCTTCCACTTCCGGGCCTCCCTCCGGCCGTCATGTTATGATTTTAACAAGATTTGTTTGGAAGGTTTCATACCGGCCTTGACGAGTCAAGGGGAAAGGTGGATTGAAAAGCCGTGACCGGCGGGAGCAATTCGTGAAGAAGGCCGAGCGCCTGGGGCGCCTCGAGGACCGATTGCGGGAAGCGGGCGTGCTGCATCTCAGCGATGCGGCCGGCCACCTCGGCGTATCGGAAATGACCGTGCGGCGGGACCTCGCCTCGGCGCCGCACCTGTTCAATTATCTCGGCGGCTACATCCTGCCGGCCGGCGGCGAGCGCACCACCACCTATCGCCTCGACGCGGAGGCCGATACCCATGCCGAGGCGAAGGAGCTCGCCTGCCGCAAGGCGGCACGCCTCGTCGAGCCGGACGACACGATTTTCATCGATTGCGGAACCACCACGCCGCGGATGACCGAGTACCTGCCGGTGACCGGCAAGCTGACCGTCATCACCTATGCCATGAACGTCGCCGAGCGCGTCATGAAGCGGCCGAACACCAACCTGATCCTGCTGGGCGGCCTGTTCCACGCTTCGTCGCAGACGTTTTCCGGCGACGAGGCGCTTCGGACGGTGGAGCGGCTCGGGATCAGCAAGGCCTTCCTGTCGGCCGGCGGCCTGCATTCGCAGCACGGCGCCACCTGCTCCAACTTCCACGAAGTGCCGATCAAGCAGGCGGTGCTGGCCCGCGCCGGATTGAGCTATGTGGTGATCGATTCGAGCAAGCTCGAGAAGATCAAGCCGGCCTTCTTCGCGACCACCGACCAGTTCGACGAGATCATCACCGAGTGATGGCGAGCCGTGGCCGGCGAGGTGATGCTCGAAACGTTGCAGCGATCAGGCGAGCGCCGCGACGGCGGTCTTCACCTCGTCGAGGGCGGCGATGGCCTGATCCTTGGCCTCCTCGGTCCTGGCCTCGGCGAGAACCGTCTCGGCAATGGCCAGCTCGGAGGCCGCGACGGCCGGATCGAATTCGCTTTCCGGCACCGCCTTTTCGGCCAGCACGCTGAGACCGGCGGCGTTGACGTCGGCGAAGCCGCCGCGCACGTAGATGCGGCTGGAAAGACCGCCGGCCTTGACGGTGACGATGCCGGTCTTCAGCGTGGTGAGGAAGGGCGCGTGGCCGGCGAGCACGCCGAAGTCGCCCTCGCTGCCGGGCAGGTCCACCTGATCGGCGTCGACCGAGAGAATCAGGCGCTCGGGGCTGACGAGCTCGAACTTGAAGGTTGCCATCCGGCGCTCCCCACGGTGTTTTCCGGCAATTCCGGGTGAAAGCGGTCTTGCTTCCGGCAATTGCCCCGGCGGCCATCAAGGCCGGTCAATGTCTCTCGGCCGGGGCGATGGCACCGGCGGGGCGGGGCGGCGGGGCGCCGCCCGGTCCGATGGCGATCAGGCCGCCTGGGCGGCGAGGCGCTGGGCCTTCTCGACGGCGTCGTCGATGGTGCCGACCATGTAGAAGGCTGCTTCCGGCAGGTGGTCGTAGAGGCCCTCGCAGAGGCCCTTGAAGCCCTTGATGGTGTCCTCGAGGGCGACGAGCTTGCCGGGCGCGCCGGTGAACACTTCGGCGACGTGGAAGGGCTGGCTCAGGAAGCGCTCGATCTTGCGGGCGCGCGCCACCGTCAGCTTGTCTTCCTCGGAGAGCTCGTCCATGCCGAGGATGGCGATGATGTCCTGCAGGCCCTTGTACTTCTGCAGGATCTGCTGCACTTGGCGGGCGACGGCGTAGTGCTCCTCGCCGACGATCTGCGGGTCGAGCATGCGCGAGGTGGAATCGAGCGGATCGACGGCCGGGTAGATGCCCTTCTCGGAGATGGCGCGGTTGAGCACCGTCGTCGCGTCGAGGTGGGCGAACGAGGTGGCCGGCGCCGGGTCGGTCAGGTCGTCGGCCGGCACGTAGATCGCCTGCACCGAGGTGATCGAGCCCTTGTTGGTGGTGGTGATGCGCTCCTGCATGGCGCCCATGTCGGTGGCCAGCGTCGGCTGGTAGCCCACCGCCGAGGGAATGCGGCCCAAGAGGGCCGACACTTCCGAGCCGGCCTGGGTGAAGCGGAAGATGTTGTCGACGAAGAACAGCACGTCCTGCCCCTTGTCGCGGAAATGCTCGGCGACGGTGAGGCCGGCCAGCGCGACGCGGGCGCGGGCGCCCGGCGGCTCGTTCATCTGGCCGTAGACCAGGGCGCACTTGGAGCCCTCGGTCGAGCCGCCATGCTCGCGCGGGTCCTTGTTGACGCCCGATTCGATCATCTCGTGGTAGAGGTCGTTGCCCTCGCGGGTGCGCTCGCCGACGCCGGCGAACACCGAGTAGCCGCCGTGCGCCTTGGCGACGTTGTTGATCAACTCCTGGATCAGCACCGTCTTGCCGACGCCGGCGCCGCCGAACAGGCCGATCTTGCCGCCGCGGGCGTAGGGGGCGAGCAGGTCGACCACCTTGATGCCGGTGACCAGGATTTCGGCTTCCGTCGACTGGTCGGTGTAATCGGGCGCTTCCTGGTGGATGGCGCGCTTGGTCTCGCCGACGATCGGACCGACCTCGTCGACCGGCTCGCCGATGACGTTCATGATGCGGCCGAGGCAGCCGTCGCCGACCGGCACCGAAATCGGCGACCCGGTGTCGACCACTTCCTGACCGCGCACCAGGCCTTCCGTGGTGTCCATGGCGATGGTGCGGACGGTGTTCTCGCCGAGGTGCTGGGCAACCTCGAGCACCAGGCGGTGGCCGCCGTTCTTCGTCTCGAGCGCGTTCAGGATCGCCGGCAGGTGTTCGTCGAACTTGACGTCGACGACGGCGCCGATGACCTGGGTGATCCGTCCGATATGCGTTTCAGCCATCGATGTGGTCCTTGATCGAAGTTGCGGTCAGAGCGCCTCGGCGCCCGAAATGATTTCAACGAGTTCGGTGGTGATCTTGGCCTGGCGCGTGCGGTTGTAGGTGATCGACAGGCGGTCGATCATCTCGCCGGCGTTGCGCGTCGCGTTGTCCATGGCGCTCATCTTGGCGCCCATCTCGCCGGCGGCGTTCTCCAGCAGGGCGGAGAACAGCGTGACGGAGATGTAGCGCGGCAGCAGGGTCTCGAGGATCTCGGCCTCGTCGGGCTCGAACTCGTAGTCGGTCTCCGAAGCCGCCGCGGGGGCGTCGACCTTGACCGGCAGCAACTGCTTGGCGGTGGGGATCTGCTGGATGACCGACTTGAATTCCGAATAGAACAGCGTGCAGACGTCGAACTCGCCGGCGTCGTAGAGCTCGACGATGCGCTTGCCGAGATCGACGGCGATGTCGAAGCCGACCGACTTGACGCCGCGCAGCTCGATCCGGTCGATGATGCGCTCGCCGTGCTCGCGCTTCAGGGCGTCGGCGCCCTTCTTGCCGACGGTGAGGATCTTCACGGTCTTGCCGGCGGCGAGCAGGGAGGCGATGTGCTCGCGCGCCAGGCGGACGATCGACGAGTTGAAGCCGCCGCAGAGGCCGCGTTCGGCGGTGCAGACCACGAGGAGATGCACGTCGTCGCGGCCGGTGCCGGCCAGCAGGCGCGGCGCATCGTCGCGGCCGGCCATGGCGCCGGCGAGATTGGCGACCACCAGGCCGAGCCGGCGCGCGTAGGGACGGGCGGCGATCGCTGCCTCCTGCGCGCGGCGCAGCTTCGCCGCGGCGACCATCTGCATCGCCTTGGTGATCTTCTGCGTCGCCTTCACCGAAGCGATGCGGTTCTTGAGTTCTTTCAAGCTGGCCATATCGGCTCCTGCCCGGCGGGCATCGGGGCGCGGGAGAGGAGGGCGGCCGTCGCCCTCCCCGGTTCATCCGGCGTTGGCGTCAGGCGAAGGTCCTGGCGAAGTTGGTGATCGCCTCGTGGAGCTTGCCGCGCAATTCGTCGGAGAGCTGCTTCTCGGCCCAGATGCGTTCGAGGATGTCGGCGTGCTTCTCGCGCAGATAGCGCAGCAGCCCTTCCTCGAAGGGGCGCACCTTGCTGAGCGGCAGCGGATCGAGGAAGCCGGAGACGCCGGCGAAGATCACCGCCACCTCCTCCTGGGTCTTCAGCGGCGAGAACTGCGGCTGCTTCAGGAGCTCGGTGAGGCGGGCGCCGCGGTTGAGCAGCCGCTGGGTGGAGGCGTCGAGGTCGGAGCCGAACTGGGCGAAGGCGGCCATCTCGCGATACTGGGCGAGCTCGCCCTTGATGGTGCCGGCGACCTGCTTCATCGCCTTGATCTGGGCCGACGAGCCGACGCGCGACACCGATAGGCCGACGTTCACCGCCGGGCGGATGCCCTGGTAGAACAGCGAGGTCTCCAGGAAGATCTGGCCGTCGGTGATCGAGATGACGTTGGTCGGGATATAGGCCGACACGTCATTGGCCTGCGTCTCGATGACCGGCAGGGCGGTGAGCGAACCGGCGCCGTTGTCGTCGTTGAGCTTGGCGGCGCGCTCCAGGAGGCGGGAGTGCAGGTAGAACACGTCGCCGGGGAAGGCCTCGCGTCCCGGCGGACGGCGCAGGAGCAGCGACATCTGGCGGTAGGCGACGGCCTGCTTGGTCAGGTCGTCGTAGGCGATCAGCGCGTGCATGCCGTTGTCGCGGAAATACTCGCCCATGGCGCAGCCGGCGAAGGGGGCGATGTACTGCATCGGCGCCGGATCGGAGGCGGTGGCGGCGACGACGATCGAATACTTGAGCGCGCCGGCGTCCTCGAGCTTCTTGACGAACTGGGCGACGGTGGAGCGCTTCTGGCCGACGGCGACGTAGACGCAGTAGAGCTTGTGCTTCTCGTCGTCGCCCTCGTGCAGGGACTTCTGATTGAGGAAGGTGTCGAGGATGATGGCGGTCTTGCCGGTCTGGCGGTCGCCGATCACCAGCTCGCGCTGGCCGCGGCCGATCGGGATCATCGCGTCGATCGCCTTGAGGCCGGTCGACATCGGCTCGTGCACCGACTTGCGCGGGATGATGCCGGGCGCCTTGACGTCGACGCGGGCGCGCGTCTCGTACTCGACCGGGCCCTTGCCGTCGATCGGGTTGCCGAGGGCGTCGACGACGCGGCCGAGCAGGCCGCGGCCGATCGGCACGTCGACGATGGCGCCGGTGCGCTTGACCGTGTCGCCTTCCTTGATGTCGCGGTCGGAGCCGAAGATGACGACGCCGACGTTGTCGCTTTCGAGGTTGAGCGCCATGCCGCGGATGCCGCCGGGGAACTCGACCATCTCGCCCGCCTGGACGTTGTCGAGGCCGTAGACGCGGGCGATGCCGTCACCGACGGAGAGAACCTGGCCGACCTCGGATACCTCGGCATTGCGGCCGAAGTTCTTGATCTGCTCCTTGAGGATTGCGGAAATTTCCGCGGCGCGGATATCCATCAGCCGACCTCTTTCAATGCAATCTTGAGTGCGTCGAGTTTCGTTTTGAGCGACGTGTCGATCATGCGCGAGCCGAGCTTGACGACGAGGCCGCCGATCAGCGACGGGTCGACGTCGAGTTCAACATGAACCGACTTGCCGGATATGTCGGCCAGCGCGCCCTTGATGTCGGCGAGCTGGCCATCGGAAAGGGGAATTGCCGAAACGATGCCGGCGGTCACCTCGCCGCGCCGGTCGGCGAGCAGCTGACGGAAGCGGCGGAACATGTCGGGCAAATTCGAAAGGCGGTTGTTGGCGGCGACCAGCTTGACGAAATTGCTCACCGTGCGGCCGAGACCGGCGGCCTCGACGACGGCGCTGATGGCCTTGAGCTGGTCCTCGGTGGTGAAGACCAGCGATTTCATCAGGCGGCGAAGGTCGGCGCTTTCGTGGCGAAGGGTCTCGAAACGGGCGATGTCCGCCTCGACGATTTCGAGTTCGCCGGTCTCGCTCGCCAACTCGAACAGGGCCGTGGCATACCGTTCGGCGACCCCGAAGACCATCGTTTCCGCTTCGCTCACGTAACAACCCCTCATCGGTGCGAACCATCAAAGGTTCACCCGTTTGAACGCTTTGAAGATATTCGCAAAATAGCACACGACAGCGGCACGGCGCACGGCCCCGCAGCGAACTTGGCACCGTCTACCACAGGAGTTTCCCTCACGCAACGCGTTCACTGGATTCAGGAATTCGGTTTTTGCGCGGATATCCTTAGGTATTTGGCCGCTTGGGACATCTCCTTAAGAAACGCTTATCCTAAAGTCGAATGGTTTATCGTTTTAGGTGACATTCGACCCATTCCAAGGAAGTGACGATACTCCTATGGAGTGACTTTACACCTCTTGCCGGTCTTCACAAGAAATTCTGCGGATCGACGTCGACATAGGCTTCGACGCCGCGCGTCGGCCGGTCGGCGGCGGCGATCCAGGCGCGCATGTAGGCGGAGAGGTCGGTGTCGCGGCCCGAATGGGCGATCAGGCGGAAGCGGTGGCGGCCGCGTACCACGGCGAGCGCCGCCTCGGCCGGGCCGAGCACCTCGACCGCCGGATCGCGCGGCGCCGTGCGGGCGAGGTGGCGGGCGTGATCCTCGGCCAGTTCGCGGCTCGGTCCGGACACCAGGATCGCCGCCAAGCGGCCGAAGGGCGGCATGACCGACCGCTCGCGCTCGGCCAGCTCGGTGCGATAGAAGCGCTCGGCGTCGCCGGAGACCAGCGCCTCGATCACCGGACTTTCCGGCGCGTAGGTCTGCAGCAGGCCGAGGCCCTTGCCGATCACCCGGCCGGCGCGGCCGGTGACCTGGGCGAGCAACTGGAAGGTGCGCTCGGCGGCGCGCGGGTCGCCCTGGGACAGGCTGAGGTCGGCGTCGACCACGCCGACCAGCGTCAGCTTGGGGAAGGTGTGGCCCTTGGCCACCATCTGCGTGCCGACGACGATGTCGCACTCGCCCCTGGCCACCGCCTCGAACTCGGCGCGGAGGCGCTGGACGCCGCCGCCGATGTCCGAGGACAGCACGACGGTCCGCTTGTCGGGCAGGAGCGTCTGCATCTCCTCGGCGATGCGCTCGACACCGGGGCCGCAGGCGACGAGGCTGTCGAGCGTGCCGCAGGACGGGCAGGCCTCCGGCCGCGGCACCGAATGGCCGCAATGATGGCAGACGAGCCGGCCCCGGAAGCGGTGCTCGACCAGCCAGGCCGAGCATTGCGGGCACTGGAAGCGGTGGCCGCAGGAGCGGCAGAGGGTGAGCGGCGCATAGCCGCGCCGGTTGAGGAACAGCATGGCCTGCTCGCCGCGCGCCGTCACCTCGCGGATGGCGGCGACCAGGCCGGGCGCCAGGAAGCGGCCGCGCGGCGGACCGGCCTTGCGCATGTCGATGGCGTAGAGGCTGGGCAGATCGCGGCCGGTGGCGCGGGCCGGCAGCACGATGTGCCGGTAGCGGCCGCGCGCCGCGTTGACGCGGCTTTCCAGCGACGGCGTCGCCGAGGCGAGGATGACCGGGATCCTTTCGAGCCGGCCGCGCACCACCGCCATGTCGCGGGCGTGGTAGCTCGCCCATTCCTCCTGCTTGTAGGCGCCGTCGTGCTCCTCGTCGACGACGATCAGGCCGAGATCGGAGAAGGGCAGGAACAGCGCCGAGCGGGCGCCGACCACCACGCGCGCCTCGCCGAGCGCCACGGCGCGCCAGGTGCGGGCGCGCATCTTCGGGCCGACGTCGGAGTGCCATTCGGCCGGCAGCGCACCGAAGCGCTCGGAGAAGCGTTCGAGGAAGGCGCGGGTGAGCGCGATCTCCGGCACTAGGATCAGCGCCTGCCGGCCGGCCCGGAGCGCGTCGGCCACCGCCTCGAGGTAGACCTCGGTCTTGCCGGAGCCGGTGACGCCGTCGATCAGCGTCACGCCGTCGTCCTGCGCTTCGCGCAGCCTGGCGACGGCCGCCGACTGGTCGGGCGTCAGCGCGATGGGGTTGAAGTCGGGATCGGGCGCCCGGAACGGCCGGCCGGGCGTCAGCTCGATTTCGGCGAGCGTGCCGGCGGTCACCAGTCCCTCGACGACCGATGGAGAGACGCCGGCCGCCGCCGCGAGGCCGGCGCGCGTCCAGGCCTGGCCCTCGTTCTCGGCGAGCAAGGCCAGCACGCGGCGCCGGGCGTCGGTGAGGCGCTCGGGCGGCGCGCTGGTCGCGACGAGGCCGCGCAGGGGCGGCTCCGGTTCCAGCGCATCCGGCGCGCGCAGCACCATGCGCATCACCATGCCGCGCGGCGTCAGCGTGTAGCGGGCGACCCAGTCGACGAAGGCGAGCATCTCCGGCGTCAGCGGCGGCGCGTTGAAGACCGCCTCGATGGGACGGAGCCGGTTCGACGACGCCGACAGCTCGGCCGGCTCGGCGGTGACGACGCCCACCATCCTGCGCGGGCCGAGCGGCACCTGGACGATCGATCCCGGCCGCACCTCCATGCCGTGCGGCACGCGGTAGGAATAGGAGAGATCGAGACCGACCGGGGTGAGCACCTGCACCACTTCGCCGCCGGCCGCCGGGCGGGGGGCGGCCTCTCCGAACAGGTCGTGGAGCGAGGGGGCGGGTTTTTCGGTCGGCATCGGCTGATTCGGGATGTATGGGGAACGATCATAGGCTAAACGGAGGGCCGCCGCCTCGCCAAGCCGCCATCCATCCGGAAAAGCCGCCGACCATGAGCCGTCCCGCCGTCATCGTTCTCTCCTCCTTCGTCGCCCGCGGATCGGTGGGCGCCCGCGCCGCCTTTGCGCTGGAGCGGCTCGGCCACCGCGTCTGGACGCTGCCGACGGTCGTCCTGCCCTGGCATCCTGGCCACGGCCGCGCCCACCGGATGGCCCTGCCGGAAGCGGATTTCGCGGCGCTGTGCGCCGACCTCGCCCGCGCGCCCTGGCTCCCCGAGGTGGGCGGTATCATCACCGGCTATCTCGGCTCGGCCGGGCAGGCGGACGCCGCCGCCGCGCTGGTCGCCGCCGTCCGGGCGGCCAACCCGCGGGCGCTGCATCTCGCCGACCCGGTGATCGGCGACATAGGCGCCGGCGGCGCCGGCGGCCTTTATGTGCCCGAACCGGTCGCCGTGGCCCAGCGCGACCGGCTCGTCGCCATCGCCGACATCGCGACGCCCAACCGCTTCGAGCTCGGCTGGCTGACCGGCCGGCCGGTCGAAACCCTGACCGAGGTTGCCGCGGCCGCGCGGGCGCTGGGGCCGAAGCGCGTGGTCGTCACCTCGGCGCCGGCGCTGATGGCCGGCAAGATCGCGGCGGCGCTGGTCACCGCCGGCGAGACCATCGTCGCCGAGAACCAGTTGGTCGAGCGTGCGCCCAACGGCACCGGCGATCTGTTCGCGGCGCTGCTGCTGTCGCGGCTGATCGGCGGCGCTTCCGACGAGGCGGCGCTGGCCGCCGCTTCGGCCTCGACCTTCGAGGTGATCGTCCGGTCGGTGAAAGCGGGCGGGCGCGAGCTGGAGCTGGTGGACGAGCAGGAAGCGCTGGTCCGGCCGATGGCCATGGTCGACATCCGCCGCCTCGCCACCCCGCGACGGCCCGCGCGGCCCTCGGGGATCGAGGCGTCGTGAAGGCGGCGACGATTGACGCCCATAAGTAGACCTTCGTATAAACGCCGCGGCGGGGACCTGCCCGCCACCCTGCCGCTCCAGCCGGATGATCATCGATGACCGAACCGAAATCCTCCCTTCGCCCGAAGCTGCCCGCCTCCTTTCCGGGGCGCCTGACGACCGGCTACGAGGCCTTCCGGGACGGTCGATATCCGAGCGAGAACGAGCGCTACAAGCGGCTGGCGGCCGAGGGACAGAAGCCGCAGATCATGATCATCGGCTGCTCGGACAGCCGCGTGTCGCCGGAGGTGATCTTCGACGCCGGGCCGGGCGAGATCTTCGTCGTCCGCAACGTCGCCAACATCGTGCCGCCCTACACGCCGGACGGCGAGACGCACGGCACGTCGGCGGCCCTCGAATTCGCGGTGGTGGCGCTCGCCGTCCGCCACATCGTGGTGATGGGGCATGGCCGCTGCGGCGGCATCGCGGCGGCTCTCGATACGCGCGATCCGCTGACGCCGACCGACTTCATCGGCAAGTGGGTGTCGGTGCTGGACGAGACCACCGAGCGGGTGCGTTGCGACCACTCCATCACGCCCGGCCTGCGCTACACCGCCCTCGAACACGAGGCGGTCAAGGCGTCGCTCGGCAATCTCCTCCTCTATCCCTTCGTCCGCAGCCGGGTCGAGGCGGGCGCGCTGGCGCTGCATGGCGCCTGGTTCGACGTCGCCGAAGGCGAGCTGCACGTGCTCGACCGCGACAGCGGCGGCTTCACCGTCCTCTCCGGTACGCTTGCCCCTTGAACCTTGGCGGCAAGGCGATTACGGCTAACGGCCGATGTTTGGCCGGACGAGGCCGGACGCCCCGTTTTCAAGTTCGAGGATGCGACGATGGCAAAGAATTCGCTGTTCCTGCTGCCCGGCGACGGCATCGGCCCGGAAATCATGGCCGAGGTCGAGACGATCATCGCCTTCCTGAACGGCAAGGGCCTCACCGACTTCTCGCTCGATCGCGGCCTGGTCGGCGGTTCGGCCTACGACGCCCACGGCGCCGCCATCTCGGAAGCCGACATGGCCAAGGCGCTCGCCGCCGACGCGGTGCTGTTCGGCGCCGTCGGCGGCCCCAAGTGGGACAGCGTGCCCTATGACTGCCGGCCGGAAGCCGGCCTCCTGCGCCTCAGGAAGGACCTCGGCCTGTTCGCCAACCTGCGTCCGGCCATCTGCTATCCGGCGCTGGCCGACGCCTCGTCGCTGAAGCGCGAGGTGGTGGAAGGCCTCGACATCCTGATCGTCCGCGAGCTGACCGGCGGCGTCTATTTCGGCGAGCCGAAGGAAATCGTCACGCTGGAGAACGGCGAGAAGCGCGCCGTCGACACGCAGGTTTACACCACCCACGAGATCGAGCGCATCGCCCGCGTCGCCTTCGACCTCGCCAAGGCGCGCAACGGCCGCGTCTCGTCGGCCGAGAAGCGCAACGTCATGAAGTCGGGCGTGCTGTGGAACCAGGTGGTGACCAAGATCGGCAAGGAAGAATATGCCGACGTCAAGCTCGACCACATCCTCGCCGACAATTGCGCCATGCAGCTTGTCCGCTGGCCCAAGCAGTTCGACGTCATCCTGACCGACAACCTGTTCGGCGACGTGCTGTCGGACATCGGCGCCATGCTGACCGGTTCGCTCGGCATGCTGCCGTCGGCTTCGCTCGGCGCGCCTGATACGGCCACCGGCAAGCGCAAGGCGCTCTACGAGCCCGTCCACGGCTCGGCGCCGGACATCGCCGGCACCGGCGCAGCCAACCCGATCGCCATGATCGCCTCCTTCGGCATGGCGCTGCGCTATTCCTTCGGCCTGATCGATCTCGCCGGCAAGCTCGACGAAGCGATCGCCCGCGTGCTCGGCAAGGGTCTCCGCACCAGGGACATCGCCCAGAAGGGCGAGGCCACGGTCGACACGCGCGCCATGGGGGCCGCCATCCTCGGCGAATTCAAGGCGCTCCTTGGCTGAGGCATTCGACTTTCGGCGATCGCGGAGGCGCTCACGGGGTTGTTAACTCCGCGGCTCTTGTTTTCGGGTGGTGCCGCACCAAATCATGATCATGACGGCACCGCCCACCAGGCACTGCCCCCCGTCTCGCCAGCGGCGGTGACCGTCGGCCGGGTTCCCCTCCCGGCCCGCGCTGATCCCTAGCGCCGCGCCCAGCCTTCCCCCGAGGCTGGGCGCTTTCCTTTTGGAGTCTATTCCTTGAGATCCAGGCCCTCGTAGACATCGGCAAGCGACAGGCGCACGCCGATTTCCGGCAGGTCGACGAGGCCATGGCGACCCATTGCTTCGCCCTCGAGGACGAGTTCGCTCCCCGCCCGGCGCAGCACCGCCGCCCGCATGATGTCCTGATTCAGGATGACATAGGTGGAGATGGTCGGAACGGAGGCGTAGTCGCGCGGTTTCTGAAGATAGTCGGTGGTAAGCGAAGTCGGCGACGCCACCTCGATGACGACGGTCGGCCCAGTGGCAAGATGGTCTCCAAGTTGTCCTTTGCCACAGTCGACAAGAACGTCGGGATAGCGAATGTTTCCGGCTGCCGTCACGACGGCAAACTCGTCCATTGGCTGACCGGGTTTGCCGCGCAGGGCGCCATGAAGGAAGGTCAGGACATTTCTGGATATGAGACGATGGGCACGCGTGCCGCCGGTCATCAGTCGTGGCCGGCCGTCCACCAGCTCATGACGCTCCTCCTGCGTCTCCTGCCAGCGCAGGAATTCTTCGACGCTCATCGGGGTTTCGGCAAGCCGGGTCATGATGGCTGGTCCTCTCGCTTGGCCGCAATGCTATCACAACGGCGATTGTCGGCGGGCCGGTTTTTCAGTATAGAGCGTTTCTATGAAAGCGAAGCCGCAGCACACGCACCTGCCGACGTCGGCCGACTACTTCCCGGCCCACGATCACGCGCGTCTGCCCTGGCGGTTTCTGGCGCGGCAGATCGGCGACGGCCGACTCTGACGGATGCCCTGCCGGCGCCATCGGCGCTTTTCCCTTTTTCATCGCTTTCCGGGCCGACTTGCGCCCAATTCACGGAATCGAAAGTCCGACCATCATGACCGCCAAGCCCCGCACCCTCTATGACAAGATCTTCGACGACCACGTGGTCGAGACGCAGGCCGACGGCACTTCGCTGCTCTACATCGACCGCCACCTCGTGCACGAGGTGACCAGCCCGCAGGCCTTCGAGGGCCTGAGGACCGCCGGCCGCAAGGTGCACCAGCCGGGCAAGACGCTGGCCGTCGTCGACCACAACGTGCCGACTACCGACCGCACCAAGGGCATCGAGGATCCCGAGAGCCGTGATCAGGTCGCCCAGCTTGCCATCAACGCCGCTGAATTCGGCGTCGAGTATTACAACGAGCTCGACCGGCGGCAGGGCGTCGTCCACGTGGTCGGCCCCGAGCAGGGCTTCACGCTGCCCGGCATGACCATCGTCTGCGGCGACAGCCATACCTCGACGCACGGCGCCTTCGGCGCGCTCGCCCACGGCATCGGCACCTCCGAGGTGGAGCACGTGCTCGCCACCCAGACGCTGATCCAGAAGAAGGCCAGGAACATGCTGGTGCGCGTCGACGGCAAGGCGCCGGCCGGCGTCACCGCCAAGGACATCGTGCTGGCGATCATCGGCGAGATCGGCACGGCCGGTGGCACCGGCCACGTCATCGAATATGCCGGCGAGGCGATCCGCGCCCTTTCGATGGAAGGCCGCATGACCGTCTGCAACATGTCGATCGAGGGCGGCGCCCGCGCCGGCCTGATCGCGCCGGACGAGACGACCTACGCCTATATCGCCGGCCGGCCGAAGGCGCCGACGGGCGAGGCGCTCGAACGCGCCAAGGCCTACTGGCAGACGCTCTATACCGACGAGGGCGCCCATTTCGACAAGGTGGTGACGCTCGACGCGGCCAGCCTGCCGCCGATCGTCACCTGGGGCACCAGCCCGGAGGACGTCGTGTCGGTCACCGGCGCGGTGCCCGACCCGGACGCCATCGCCGACGAGGTGAAGCGCGTGTCCAAGTGGCGGGCGCTCGACTACATGGGCCTCAAGCCCGGCCAGAAGATGACCGACATCGCCCTCGACAAGGTGTTCGTCGGCTCCTGCACCAACGGCCGCATCGAGGACCTCAGGGCCGCCGCCGCCGTGGCCCAGGGCCGCAAGGTGGCGCCGTCGATCAAGCTCGCCATGGTCGTGCCGGGCTCCGGCCTCGTCAAGGAACAGGCGGAAGCCGAAGGCCTCGACAAGGTGTTCATCGAGGCGGGCTTCGAGTGGCGCGAGCCGGGCTGTTCGATGTGCCTTGCCATGAACCCCGACAAGCTGGCGCCCGGCGAGCGCTGCGCCTCCACCTCGAACCGCAACTTCGAGGGCCGGCAGGGCTACATGGGCCGCACCCACCTGGTGTCGCCGGCCATGGCGGCGGCCGCGGCGATCGCCGGCCACTTCGTGGATATCCGCGACTGGAAGTGAAGACGGCGCTCTCGCGGCAAAATATCGGGCCGGGGCCATCGCCCCGGCTTTTTCTTTGCTATTCGCCGAGCCAGCGCAGCCAGCGGCCATGGAAGTCGCCGCGGGCGAGGACATGGTGCTCGCCGGAGGGGAACAGCGTGACGAGAAGGCCGGCGCCGGGGGTGCGGCCGTCCGCCTCGAGCCGCAGCCAGGCGAGCGGCGCCGCCTCGGCCGCCCTCAGCATCGCCGTCTGGATGCCGAGGCGCGCCGGGTCGGCGAGATATTGCCAGAAGATCGAATGCACCACGACGCGCAGCGCCCCGTCGGTCGGCGGCGCGGCCAGTTCGCGGGCGAGGAACTCCGCCGCGTCGGCCGCTTCCACTCGCTCGGGCCGGGCGGCGGCATGGTCGAGGGCGGCGACGAGGCGCGCCTTGCGCTCGGCCTGGTCGGCCCAGACGTAGGAGAGAAGGCGCGTCCGATGCTCGGGGTTGGTCGGATCGAGGGGCGACAGGTCGCAGGCCCCGCGGTGCACCACCTCGACCGCGCCGTCGAGGGGCGGAGGCGCGTCGCAGTCGGGAGACAGCTCGATCGGCGCCTTCGGATTGCCCCAGCGGGTGTCTCCGTAGCGATAGGCGTAGTCGTCCCAGTGAAGGTTGAGGCCGGCGCTGGCGCCGATCTCCAGAATGTCGAGCTTCGGCCCGAAGCGGCGGGCAAGCCACAGGAAGCCGGGCAGCAGCATGGCCGAGCGGCCGACCTCGTTGGTCTGCGGCGGGCTCATCAGGATGTCGTGGAGCTCATGGTCGTGCTGGGCGACGGCGGCGCCCACGGCGGCGGCGATCGCCTCGTCGGACGCCTCGGCCGGCGGATAGACGGCCGCCAGTCCGGCGTCGCGGCCGGTCAGCACCAGCCGGTGCAGGCCGCCGAACAGGCGCAGCGGCACCGCGTCCTCGCCGGCGTGGCCGTTCCAGGCGATGACGCGGCGGCCGGTCAGCGTCGTCCGGTCGACGAAGCGCGGCGCGAGGTCGGCGAGGCGGGCGGTGAACGGCGAGCCCATGGCGCGGCAGGCCTCGGCCTGACGGCGGAAATGGTCGAAGATGTCGCTCATTGCGGCTTGTCCCCCGGCGTTTTCCCGATTCCGGCCGCGACGATAACGATGGCGGCGCCCGATGACCAGCCCGCCCGCCGTCAAGCCGGTGTGAGGGGCGGTTGCCGGCTTCCGGTTCAAAAAACGTTCCTCCCGTCCGTCTCAGCCTTGCCCAAGCCAGCCGCATGGGGCAAGTAATGCAGGTGCGTAAGTATCGCTTTTCCGGGGGACTTTTGATCATGTCGCTGACGATTGCCGCTGTCACCCAGGCGGATGCCCACAAGCTGGCGCCGATCATCGCCGCCTATGCCCAGGCAATGAAGCGCGGAGCGCCGCGCCGCCCGGACGAATATTATGCCGAACTGCTCGCCGTCGATCCGGCGACGGAAGTGCTGGGCGCCTTCGTCGATGAAGAGCTGGTCGGCTTCGCCGTGTTCTTCGACCTGCCCGATACCATGTCCGGCCACCGGGTCGGCCATCTCGAGGATATCTACGTCCTGCCTGCCTTCCGCAACCGCGGCATCGGCCGCAAGTTCGTCGACGTTCTGAAGATCGAGGGCCAGAGCCGCGGCTGGGACCGCCTGCGCTGGGTGGTGCCGCCGCCGGTCGACGCCGCCGCCACCGGCCTGCCCACCGACACTGCGCTCTATGAAGAGATCGCCGCGCCGTCGACCTCCAGGCTCTACGACATCATCATCGACCCGCTGTCGCGCAAGTCCTGACGGTCTGCCCATAAAGCAAGCAGGCGCCGCCCAAGCTCAGGGCTTTCCCGGATGGGCGTTTCGCCCTTAAATGCGGTCGCGCCCGACGCGATCGCAGGGAGAGATGATGGCCGTCCTGACCAAGCTGACGCATGTCACCCGCTATGTCTATGACAAGCCGGTGGTTCTGTCTCCCCAGGTGGTGCGCCTCAGGCCGGCCCCGCACAGCCGCACCGCCGTGCCGGCCTATGCGCTGAAGGTCACGCCGGAGAACCACTTCGTCAACTGGCAGCAGGACCCGCACGGCAACTGGCTGGCCCGCTTCGTCTTCCCCGAGCCGGCCGCCGAATTCTCCGTCAGCGTCGACCTGCTCGCCGAAATGGCGGTCTACAACCCGTTCGACTTCTTCATCGAAGAGTATGCCGAGCATTGGCCGTTCACCTACGCGCCGGAGCTCGCCAAGGATCTGGCGCCCTTCCTCGAATGCGAGGGAGAGGGCGGGCTGTTCGAGGCCTACCTCACGACGATCCCGCGGGAGCGCACCCAGACCACCGATTTCGTCGTGGCGGTGAACCAGGCGCTGCACCGGCATGTCGCCTACGAGATCCGCCTGGAACCGGGCGTGCAAAGCCCGGAGGAGACGCTGTCGCGGCGCGCCGGCTCCTGCCGCGACAGCGGCTGGCTGCTGGTGCAATTGCTCCGCCGGCTCGGCCTCGCCGCCCGCTTCGTCTCCGGCTACCTCATCCAGCTCAAGCCCGACGTCAAGGCGCTGGACGGCCCGTCGGGCACCGAGGTCGACTTCACCGACCTGCACGCCTGGGCGGAGGTCTACATCCCCGGCGCCGGCTGGATCGGCCTCGATCCCACCTCGGGTCTTCTGACCGGCGAAAGCCATATTCCGCTCGCCGCCACGCCGCATTATCGCTCGGCGGCGCCGATCGTCGGCTCCTACAGCGCGCCGCCCGACACCAGGACCGAGTTCTTCTTCGACATGAAGATCGCCCGCATCGACGAGCGGCCGCGCGTCACCTGGCCGTTCTCGGACGAGGCCTGGGCGCGGCTCGACCGGCTGGGCGAAGCGGTGGACGCCGATCTCCAGGCCGGCGACGTCCGTCTCACCATGGGTGGCGAGCCGACCTTCGTTGCCATCGACGACTATCAGTCCGACGAGTGGAACACCGCCGCCGTCGGTCCGACCAAGCGGGGCCTTGCCGACGAGCTGATTCGCCGCCTCGCCGCCTGTTTCGCGCCGGGCGGCTTCCTGCATTACGGCCAGGGCAAATGGTATCCGGGCGAAAGCCTGCCGCGCTGGACCTTCTCGCTCTACTGGCGCAAGGACGGCAAGCCGATCTGGCGCAACCTCGACCTCGTGGCGCCCGAGCGCCAGCCGGCGCCGGCCGACGCCGAGGCGGCCTGCGCGCTGGCCCGCGGCGTCGCCCGCCGGCTCGGCGTGCCCGGCCGCTGCGCCGTTGCCGCCTACGAGGATCCGGCCCATTGGATCCTGAAGGAAGCGGAACTGCCGGACAATGTCAGCGCCGAGGACAGCAAGCTCGACGATCCGGAGGCGCGGGCGCGCATCGCCCGGGTGTTCGAACGGGGCCTCGGCGCGCCCAGCGCCTACGTGCTGCCGGTGCAGCACTGGCAGGGAGCGGCGGGCGCCAACTGGCTGTCGGAAGTCTGGAGTTTCCGGCGCGGCAAGCTCTACCTGATCCCCGGCGATTCGCCGGCCGGCTTCCGCCTGCCGCTCGCCTCGCTGCCGTGGGTGCCGCCGGCCGCCTATCCGTTCCACGTCGACCGCGACCTGATGGGCGAGCTGCCCGACCTGCCGGACCCGGACGAACTTTCGCGCGTCTACGAGCATTCGCGCGAGCCGGCGCCCAACGATCCGCGCGTCGCCCAGTGGATGGCCGATGGCGGCGCGGTGCGCACGGCGCTGAGCGTCGAGCCGAGGGACGGCCGGCTCTGCGTGTTCATGCCGCCGATGGCCGGCGCCGACGACTATCTGGAACTGCTGGCCGCCGTCGAATCCACGGCCGAGGATCTCGGCCTGCCGGTCCACATCGAGGGCTATGCGCCGCCGCACGATCCGCGCCTCAACGTCATCCGCGTGGCGCCCGACCCCGGCGTCATCGAGGTCAACATCCATCCGGCCGCCGGCTGGCGGGATTGCGTCGCCATCACCTCGGCCGTCTACGAGGAGGCGCGGCTCTCCCGCCTCGGCACCGACAAGTTCATGATCGACGGCCGCCACACCGGCACCGGCGGCGGCAACCACGTGGTGGTCGGCGGCGCAAGCCCGGCCGACAGCCCGTTCCTGCGCCGGCCCGATCTTCTGAAAAGCCTCGTCCTCTACTGGCAGCGGCATCCGTCGCTCAGCTACCTGTTCTCAGGCCTGTTCATCGGCCCGACCAGCCAGGCGCCGCGCGTCGACGAGGCGCGGCAGGATGCCCTCTACGAGCTGGAGATCGCGCTCGCCCAGGTGCCGGCGCCCGGCGAGGGACCGGCGCCCTTGCCCTGGCTGGTCGACCGGCTGTTCCGCAACCTTCTGACCGACGTCACCGGCAATACCCATCGCTCGGAAATCTGCATCGACAAGCTGTTCTCGCCGGATGGGCCGACGGGGCGGCTGGGTCTCGTCGAGTTCCGCTCCTTCGAGATGCCGCCGGACGCCCGCATGTCGCTCGCCCAGCAACTCCTGCTGCGCGCTTTGATCGCCTGGTTCTGGAAGGAACCGCTCGAGGGCAGCTTCACGCGCCACGGCACGGCGCTGTTCGACCGCTTCATGCTGGAGCATTTCGTCTGGCAGGACTTCCTGGAAGTGATCGCCGACCTCGACCGGGCCGGCTATCCGATGGAGCCGGTCTGGTACGACGCCCAGCGCGAGTTCCGCTTTCCCTATTTCGGCACCGTCAGCCGGCAGGGCGTGTCGCTGGAACTCCGGGGCGCGCTCGAACCCTGGCACGTCACCGGCGAGCAGGGGGCGATCGGCGGCACCGTGCGCTTCGTCGACAGCTCGGTCGAACGGCTGCAGGCGCGCGTCTCCGGCTTCGATCCGGCCCGCCACGTGCTGGCCTGCAACGGCCGGCGCGTGCCGCTCGCCGCCACCGGCCGCAACGGCAGCCATGTCGGCGGCGTCCGCTTCAAGGCCTGGCAGCCGGCGAACGGCATCCATCCGGCGCTGCCGGTCAACGCACCGCTGACCTTCGAGATCGTCGACCGCTGGTCGAAGCGCTCGCTCGGCGGCGCCACCTATTTCGTCGCCCATCCCGGCGGCCGCAACTACGAGACCTTCCCGGTCAACGCCTACGAGGCCGAGGCGCGGCGGCTCGCCCGCTTCCAGGATTTCGGCCATTCGCAGGGGACGGTGGACCTGCCGGCCGAGGAGGTGCCCGGCGAATTCCCGACGACGCTCGACCTGCGGCGGCCGCCGGGCGTCTGAACGGATGCCGGCCGGCGAGCATCTTGGCGATGCCGCGCCGGTCTGCTTAACTCGTAGTCTCGCCGTCCACTTCGGAAACCCGATGAGCCAGCTCCAGCCAGATCCGATCGCCGCCGGACAGACCGCCGGGCCTGATGCCGGACTTGGCCTGCTGACGCGGGGCTATTGGCCGCTCGCCGGGACCTACGACGAGATGATGGCGCCGGACGGCACGCTGCGTGGCCCCTGGCCGGCCTTTCTCAGGCGGCTCGCCGAGCTCGGCGAGGAGGGGGTGCGCGAGGCCTTCGCCGGCGCCGAGCAGCAGCTCAGGAACTCCGGCGTGTTCTTCCGCGTCTACGACGATCCGGCCGGCGCCGAGCGGCCGTGGCCGCTGACGCCGGTGCCGCTTCTCGTCTCGCAGTCGGAATGGGCGGCGCTGTCGGCCGGCGCCGTCCAGCGCGCCCGCCTCGCCGAGGCGCTGCTCGCCGACGTCTACGGTGCGGGCCGGCTCGCCCGCGACGGCATCCTGCCGGCCGCCGCCATCGCCGGCAGCCCGGATTTCCTGCGGCCGCTGGTCGGCGTCGAGCCTAAGGGCGGCCGCTTCCTGCGCTTCTTCGCCGTCGACCTCGGCCGGGGGCCGGACGGCCGCTGGTGGGTGCTCAGCGATCGGGCGCAGGCGCCGTCGGGCGCCGGCTACGCGCTGGAAAACCGCCTGGCGGTGACGCGGGCGCTGCCGGAGGTGGCGCGCGGCCTCAACGTCGAGCGGCTCGCGCCGTTCTTCCAGGCGTTCCGCGACGACCTCGCCGCCCTCAACGCCGGCGCCGATGCGCGGGTCGGCCTGCTCACCCCCGGCCGCCTCAACGAGACCTATTTCGAGCACGCCTATCTCGCCCGCTACCTCGGCTTCCTGCTGGTGGAGGGCGGCGACCTGACGGTGCGCGGCGATGCGGTCTACGTGCGCACCGTGTCCGGCCTCAAGCGCATCGACGCGCTGTGGCGGCGCCTCGACGGCGATTTCGCCGATCCCCTGGAGCTGCGCACCGCTTCGGCGCTCGGCGTGCCGGGCCTCGTGCAGGCGGTGCGGGCCGGCCGCGTCGACGTCACCAACGCGCTCGGCTCCGGCGTCGCCGAATCGCGGGCGCTGATGGGCTTCATGCCGGCGCTCTGCCGGCATCTGCTCGGCGAGGAGCTGACGCTGCCCAACCTCGCCACCTGGTGGTGCGGACAGGAGAGCGAACGCCGGGCGGTGCTGGACGGCTTCGACAGGATGGCCATCGCCTCCGCCTTTTCCGGGCCGCTGCCGGGGCTTCCCTTCTGGAGCAAGCTCGGCGCGGCGATGAGCGAAAGCGAGCGGCAGGTGGCGCGGGCGTTGATCGAGACGCGCGGCCTCGACGTGGTCGGCCAGGAGAACGTCGGTCTCTCCACCATGCCGGTGTGGGACGGCGGCCGTCTCAAGCCCAAGCCCTTCGTGCTGCGCCTGTTCGTGGCGGCGGTCGGCGACCGCGACTGGACGGTGCTGCCCGGCGGCTTCTGCCGCATCTCCGGGGCGAACGACGCCCATCTCGTGTCGATGCAGCAGGGGGCGGAGACGGCCGACGTCTGGGTGCTGTCCGATGCCCCCGTCAAGCAGACTTCCCTGCTGCCGCAGCCGGACCGCGTCGCCATCCGCCGCTCCACCGGCACGCTGCCGTCGCGCTCGGCCGACAATCTCTACTGGCTGGCCCGCTATCTCGAACGGGCGGAAGGGACGCTGCGCCTCCTGCGGGCGCTGATCAACCGGCTGGTGGAGGCCGGCGGCGATGCCGACCAGCCGATCGTCCGGCTGCTGATCGAGCACCTGCGCTTCATCGGCACCATCGAGGCCGAGCGCGAGGGCTCGCCGATCGACCTCGTCGCCGCCGCCCTCAGCGATCCGGCCTCGCCTTCCGGCCTGCCGGCGCTGACCGGCGCGGCGCGCGCCGCCGGTTCGGCCATCCGCGACCGGCTGGCGCCGGACGCCTTCCGGGCGGTGACCGAGATCGCCGTCCTGTTCGAGACCATCGGCCGGCAGCGGCTGACGCCGGCCCAGATGCTCGACGAGGTCAACCACGGCCTTCGCCGCATCGCCGCCTTCGCCGGTCTCGCCGCCGAGAACATGAACCGGGCCATGGGCTGGCGCTTCCTCGACCTCGGCCGGCGCATCGAGCGGGGGCTCGCCACGGCGGCCGTCGTCCGCCGCTTCGCCCTCGATGCGCCGTCGACCGAGGCGCTCGACCTGGCGCTCGAGGCGGGCGATAGCCAGATCACCTACCGCTGGCGCTACGTCATGCGGCCGGCGCCGCTGCCGGTGATCGACCTTCTGATGCTCGACGACGCCAATCCGCGCTCCATCGCCTTCCAGACGGCGCGCATCGTCGAGCATCTCGAGGCGCTGCCGGCCACCCGGCTCGACGGCCGGCCGGTGGAACTGCTGCGCCTTGCCCGCAAGCTCGACGCCCGCCTCGCCAATACCGCCGCCGAGAAGATCGACACGCGCGACATCGACCGGATCACCGGCCGGCTGCTGCGGCTGTCCGGCCTCGTCACCGACCGCTTCTTCACCCAGCGCCCCAGCGAGGCGCGGCCGGAGGAGCTCGAATGATCTACGAGCTCAGCCAGGAAACCCGCTACGTCTACACGGCGGAGGTCCCCTATTCGAGCCACGTCGCCCGCCTGCTGCCGGTGGACCGCAGGGGACAGACGGTGCGGCAGGCGATGCTTTTCATCGCGCCCGTCCCGGCCGAGCGGCGGGAGACCACCGATTTCTTCGGCAACCGCCTCTGTCATTTCGCCCTCGACCGGCCGCACGACGAATTGCTGGTCCGCCTCGAAGCCGAGGTGGAGGTGGCGCCGGCCGAACCCTATCTCGCCGCGCTGACGCCCCCCGCCGAGGAGGTGCGGGCCTTGGCGGCGGCGAGCGGCGACCCCGGCGCCGATTCCCCGGTGCACGGCCTCTTTCCGTCGCCGTCGGTGCCGCTCGACACGGCCGTCAGCCGCTACGCGGCGCTGTCCTTTCCGGCGCGGCGGCCGGTGCTCGACGGCGCCATCGATCTCATGAAGCGGATCAAGGCCGATTTCGCCTACGTGCCCGGCGCCACCGATGCCGACACCAGCCCGTCCGACGCCTTCATCGCCCGTAAGGGCGTCTGCCAGGATTTCGCCCACGTGATGATCGCCGGCCTCAGGGGGCTCGCGCTGCCGGCCCGCTACGTCTCCGGCTATCTCCGCACCGAACCGCCGCCGGGCAAGCAGCGGCTCGAAGGCGCCGACGCCACGCATGCCTGGGTGGAGGTGTGGTGCGGCGACGAGGCCGGCTGGGTGGGGCTCGATCCCACCAACGGCATAGCGGCCGGCGAGGACCACCTCATCCTGGCCATCGGCCGCGACTATTCCGACGTGTCGCCGCTCGACGGCGTCATCGTGGCGTCCGGCGCCCACAGCCTGACGGTGGCGGTCGACGTCATTCCCCTGTCCGGTCCGCCCGGAAAGAGGCTGCTCCGGGCGGTGGAGTGAGGTCTCATCCCTTCGCGAAATCGAGGCAGGCGGCGAGCACGGCCCGGAGCGTCCCGCGTGTCGGCGCGGCGAAGTCCGCATCGAAGGCGACCGGCCAATCGGCTTCGGTGACTGCTCCCATGGGCTCGCGGATATAGCCGCGGCAGGCGAGCTCCATCTGCAACGCGTGGACGCCGTTCTCCGGCCGGCCGTAGTGGCGGGTGATGTAGCCGCCCTTGAAGCGACCGTCGACCACATGGCTGCGGCCGGAGGCGGCGATGATGTCGGCGACGCGCGCCATCAGCGCCGGATCGGCCGACGCGCCGCTGTTGGTGCCGAGGTTGAAGACGGGTAGTTTGCCGGCAAATAATCTGGGAATGGCGGAACGGATGGAATGGCAGTCGTAGACGACGATGCGCTCATGTAGGTTACGTAGCCGGCTAATTTCGTCCGCCAAAGCCTTGTGGTAAGGCCGGTAGAAGGTGTCGATGCGCGCCTCGATCTCCTTGGCGTCCGGCTCCTCGCCCTGATGATAGAGCGCTTCGCCGTCGAAGGTTTCAACGGGGCAGAGGCCGGTGGTGGCCTGCCCCGGATAGAGCGAGACGCCGGTCGGATCGCGGTTGAGGTCGATCACCGTGCGCGACCAGTGGGCGCGGACGATGGTGGCATCGAGGTCCGCCGCGAAGGCGTAGAGCTCGCCGATCCACCAGTCGGCGTCCTTGCGGGCCAGCCAGGGCGAGACGAGCCGCGTCTCGATGTCCTCGGGAATCGCCGTGCCGACATGCGGCAGGGAAAGGACGAGCGGCGCCGCGCCGTGCCGGATGACCGGGTCCGCCGCGCCGCTCATGCCTGCACCAGCGCCGGCAGGAGGTCGTTGCCGAGGACGGCGGCGAGCCGGCCGGAGGTGACGAGGCGGGTGGCCGCCTCGATGTCCGGCGCGAAATGCCGGTCGTCGGCAAGCGGCGGCACGTCGGCGCGCAGCAGGTGAATCGCGGCGGTGAGCGGCGTCGAGGTGCCGAGCGGCGCGTGGAAGCCGATGCCCTGGGCGGCGGCGAGATATTCGATGCCGATGACGTGGGCGGCATTGCTCGCCATGCCCCGGAGGCGGCGGGCGCCATGGGCGGCCATCGAGACGTGGTCTTCCTGGTTGGCCGATGTCGGGATGGAATCGACCGAGGCCGGATGGGCCATCTGCTTGTTTTCCGAGACGAGGGCGGCCGCCGTCACCTGCGGGATCATGAAGCCGGAGTTGAGGCCGGGCTTCGGCGTCAGGAAGGCCGGCAGGCCGCTGAGCGCCGGATCGACCAGCATGGCGACGCGCCGCTCGGCCAGCGAGCCGATCTCGCAGAGGGCGAGGGCGATGATGTCGGCGGCGAATGCCACCGGCTCGGCGTGGAAGTTGCCGCCGGAGATCACCTCGCCGGTGTCGGTGAACACCAGCGGATTGTCGGAAACGCCGTTGGCCTCGTCGCTCAGCGTGGCCGCCGCCTGGCGCAGTAGGTCGAGGCAGGCGCCCATCACCTGCGGCTGGCAGCGCAGGCAGTAGGGGTCCTGCACGCGGCCGTGGTCGTCGAGATGCGAGGCGCGGATGGCCGAACCCGACAGCAGGGCGCGCAGGCTGGCCGCGACGTCGATCTGGCCCTTGTGGCGGCGCAGGACATGGATGCGCGGATCGAACGGACCGTCGGAGCCCATGGCGGCATCGACGGAGAGCGCGCCGGTGACCAGCGCCGCCTGAAACACGCGCTCGGCCTCGAACAGGCCGGCCAGCGCCAGCGCCGTCGACACCTGGGTGCCGTTGAGCAGCGCCAGCCCTTCCTTGGGGCCGAGGACGAGCGGCTTGAGGCCGTTCGCTTCCAGCGCCGCGGCGGCGTCGACCGGCCGTCCGTCGACGAACACCTGGCCGACGCCCATCAGCGCCGCCGTCATGTGGGCGAGCGGCGCGAGGTCGCCGGAAGCGCCGACCGAACCCTGGCCGGGAATGACCGGGATCAGGCCGCGTTCGAGGCAGGCGCCGAGATGAACCAGCGTGTCCCAGCGCACGCCGGAGGCGCCCTGGGCGAGGCTCGCCAGCTTCAGCGCCATGATCAGCCGGACGACGGCTATCGGCAGCGGCTCGCCGACGCCGGCGGCGTGCGATAGCACGATGTTGCGCTGCAGCGTTTCGAGGTCGGCGGCGTCGATGCGCACCGAGGCGAGCTTGCCGAAGCCGGTATTGACGCCGTAGACCGGATCGCCCTTGCCGATGATCGCTTCGATGGCGGCGGCCGCCTTGTCGACCGGACCGCGCGCGGCGGCATCGATGGTCGCGCCGTCGCCGAAGTAGACGGCGCGCCAGACCGACAGCGGCACCTCGCCGGGCACGAGGCGATGGAGGATCGGAGTGTCTTTCATTCACCTCTCCAGTAGCGGGCGGCGAGCGGGTTGAAGCCCATGCGGTAGACGAGTTCGGCCGGGCGTTCGACGTCCCAGACGGCGAGATCGCACCATTTGCCTTCCTCGATCGATCCGGTCTCGCCGGCAAGGCCGAGGGCGGCGGCGGCGTGGATGGTCATGCCGGCCAGGCACTCGGCCACCGTCAGGCGGAACAGCGTCGCCGCCATGTTCATGACGAGCAGCGGCGAGGTCAGCGGCGAGGTGCCGGGGTTGCAATCGGTGGCGATGGCGATGCGGGTGCCGTGCTTGCGGAACAGATCGACCGGCGGCACCCTGGTCTCGCGGATGAAATAGAAGGCGCCGGGCAACAGCACGGCGACGGTGCCGGCGGCGGCCATGGCGGCGGCGCCCGCCTCGTCGGTGTGCTCGAGATGATCGGCCGACAGCGCGCCGTGGCGAGCGGCGAGCGCCGCGCCGCCGAGGTCGGACAACTGGTCGGCGTGCAGCCGCACCTTGAAACCCAGGCGGCGGGCGGCCGAGAACAGTTCGTCCACCTCGTCGGGCGAGAAGGCGATCGCCTCGCAGAAGGCATCGACGCAGTCGGCCAGCCCTTCGGCGGCGATGGCCGGCAGCATGTTGTCGCGAACGAGCGCCAGATAGCCGGCGCGGTCGTCGCGGAATTCGGTCGGCAGCGCGTGGGCGCCGAGGAAGCTGGTGCTGACCGTCACCTTTCGCTCGCTGGCAAGGCGGCGGGCGGCGCGCAACTGGGCGCGCTCGCTGTCGAGATCGAGGCCGTAGCCGGACTTGACCTCGACGGTGGTGACGCCCTCGGCGATCAGGTGATCGAGGCGGGGCAGGGCGCTTGCCAGAAGACCGTCCTCGCCGGCCGACCGGGTGGCCGTGACGGTCGAGACGATGCCGCCGCCGGCGCGGGCGATCTCCTCGTAGCTGGCGCCGGCGAGGCGCAGCTCGAATTCGTGGGCGCGGTCGCCGCCGTGCACGAGGTGAGTGTGGCAGTCGATGAGGCCCGGCGTCACCAGCCGTCCCTCGAGGTCGATCGTCTCGGCATCGGAAGCCGTCGCCGGCAGGCCGGCCTCGGGACCGGCATAGGCGATGCGGCCGTTGACGGCGAGGATCGCCGCCCACTCCACCGGCGCAATACTGGCGGGATCGGCCATCGTGACGAGGCGGGCGTTGCGGAACAGGCGGGCAGCCATGTCGGTACCTGAGGTGGATGTCGTTCCCATATGTATAGACAACCTCGATGGTGATGCAAGCCATTGGCAAGGGCATCATGGGAGACGGCAGCCGGCTTGCGCAAGACAGCCGCGCGAAATCCGAATGGGCCATCGAAAATCGGTATTACCTCTATGGACATCATAGCCCGGAAATGCTGCATTGCCGGCCGCATCGTCCGGCTGCTCCAGAAGGGCCGGAAAGTCCTGTTTTTGCCGGAGTTCCCCGCATGCCGCCGCTCGCTCTCTTCAGTCTCGAAGGCCGCAGGGCGCTGGTGACCGGGGCGAGCCGGGGCATCGGCCGGGCGCTTGCCGAGGCGCTGGCCGGCGCGGGTGCCGACGTCGCGATAACCGCCCGCGACGCGGCGTCGCTCGAGGAAACCGTTGCCGCCATCGCGGCGCTCGGCCGGCGCGCCGTGCCGCTCGCTCACGACGTGCGCGATGTCGCCGGCAGCCGGTCGGTCGTCGAGAAGGCTGCCAACGGGCTCGGCGGGCTCGACATCCTCGTCAACAACGCCGGCTACGAGGAAGTGACGCCGTCGCTCGACATCGAGGAGGAGGTGTGGGACCGGGTGGTCGACACCAACCTCAAGGGCGCCTTCTTCGTGGCGCAGGCGGCGGCACGGCAGATGCAAGCCGCCGGGCGGGGCGGCGCCATCGTCAACCTCGCCTCGCTGACCAGCTATGTCGGCGTGCCGACCGCCGTGCCCTACGGCTCGTCGAAGGCCGGCATTGTCGGCATGACGCACGCGCTGGCCACCGAATGGGCCGGCCTCGGCATCCGCGTCAACGCCGTGGCGCCCGGCTATTTCCGCACGGCGATGACCGACGTTTTCTACCGCGACGATGGCTGGCAGACCTCGATGCTCGGCAAGATTCCGCTCGGTCGCTTCGGGGCGCTCGGCGACCTGGCCGGCACGGTGATCTTCCTCACTTCCGACGCCTCCGCCTACGTCACCGGCCAGTGCATTCCGGTGGATGGCGGCTATCTTGCCTCAATTTGAGGCATGCTTAAAAATACCTCGGACGGCGGGTGACGACCTGTCTAGAGATGTATATGGTACTGCGGCGCCTCCGGACGGCAGGGGATCGGAAGCGCGGCGAATTCGAGAGTCAGAGAGTAAGGGGATGACGGAAACGATAGCAGCCGGCACGCCGTTCGCGGTGTCGGTCCGCGACGTCAACATGGTGTTCGACGGCGTGCACGCGGTGCGCGACGCCACGTTCGACCTGGAAAGGGGGCGGTTCCTCACCATTCTCGGCCCGTCGGGCTCGGGCAAGACGACGCTGCTCCGGATGATCGCCGGCTTCGGCAAGCCGACCTCCGGCGAGGTGTTCATCAACGGCCTTGCCGTCGGCAGCGTGCCGCCGCACAGGCGGTCGATCGGCATGGTGTTCCAGAAGCTCGCGCTGTTCCCGCACATGACGGCGGCCGAGAACGTCGCCTTCCCCTTGCGCATGCGCCGCTTCGACGCGCGCACCATCCCCGACCGGGTGCAGCGGTATCTCGACCTCGTCAAGCTCGGCAGGCTCGGCGACCGCCGCATCCACGAGCTTTCCGGCGGCCAGCAGCAGCGCGTCGCCATCGCCCGCGCCCTGGTGTTCGAGCCGGACCTGTTGCTGCTCGACGAGCCGCTGGCGGCGCTGGACCGCAAGCTGCGCGAGGAGATGCAGCTCGAATTCCGCCGCATCCAGCGCGAGCTCGACGTCACCACCATCAACGTCACCCACGACCAGCGCGAGGCGCTGGTGGTGTCCGACGAGATCATCGTCATGGACCACGGCCGCATCCAGCAGAAGGCGCGGCCGGAAGCCACCTACCGCCAGCCGAACAACGCCTTCGTCGCCAATTTCATCGGCGTCACCAACTTCATCGAGGGCACTGTGGCGAGCGTCGACGGCGAGCGGATCGCCTTCGAGCGTGCCGGTTTCGCCGGCCGGACTGGCAACGGATTCCGCCCGACGGCCGGTGCCTCCGCTCGCGGGGCGCTCCGGGCCGAGCAGATCCGCATCGCCGGTGGCCGCGAGGCGCTGGGCGACGTCGATACCGTGGTCGACGGCACGGTCACCGACGCCATCTTCGAGGGCGAGCGCGTCGTCTACGAGGTGGCGGTGGCCGATCTCGGCGAAGCGACGCTCCGCGTCTTCGACCATGACCCCGTGGCCCATAGCCAGCACGACGTCGGATCGGCGGTTGCGCTGGGATGGAACGTGAAGGATGTGCTGGTCTTCGGGGATTGAGCCGACCGGCGCGTAAGCATCGGACCGCAAAATGGAAGCCGGTCTTCGGGCGATCCGATGCGGGAAAAAAAGAAACAGAGCCAGAGGAGAACGACAATGACTGGATCGACCAAGCCTCCCTTCAATTTCGGCCGTCGCCGTTTCCTGCAGGACGTCGGCCTTGCCGGCGCCGCCGGCCTCGTCGGCATGCCGTTCGGCCGCGCCTTCGCCGCCGAGCCGGAGAAGCCCAAGGAAATCATCGTCCGCGCCTGGGGCGGTTCCTGGGTCGACAGCCTGAAGAAGGGCGTCTCCGACCCCTTCACCAAGGCGACCGGCATCGCCGTCCGTCACGACCTCACCGAGGACAACGAGATCCAGCCCAAGCTGTGGGCCGCCGCGGCGCAAAAGCGCGTGCCGCCGATCCACGTCAACTGGGACACGACCACCAACGCCACCAAGTCGGCGCTGCGCGGCGTGACCGAAGACCTGTCCGACCTTTCCAACCTGGCGGGCGTGACCGAACTCGCCAAGCCGGTCGGCCTCGACGGCTATCCGATCGTCAACACCTACGGCTACGTCTACGTGCTGGCCTATCGTCCGGGCGCCTTCCCGGACGGCGCGCCGAAGTCGTGGAAGGACCTGCTCGACCCGAAGTTCAAGGGCCGCATCGCCCTCTACAACGACGGCATCGGCTTCCATTTCCCGGCGCAGGTGGCCGGCGGCGGCAAGCTCGAGGACATCCCCGACAACATGCAGCCGGCCTGGGACTTCATCGCCAAGATCAAGGAACAGGCACCGCTGCTCGGCGAGGACCCGGACTTCACCGCCTGGTTCCAGAAGGGCGAGATCGACGCGGCCTGCACCATCTCCACCAATGCCCGCGAAGCCAAGGCCAACGGCGTCGACATCGCCTGGACGGTGCCGGAAGAGGGCGCCAAATACGACACCGACGGCCTGTGGATTCCCAAGGGCCTGCCGGAGAACGAACTCTACTGGGCCAAGCAGTACATCAACTTCGCCATCACCAAGGAAGCGCAGCAAGTCTGGCTCGACGGCCTCGGCCTGCCGGGCGTGGTGCCGGGCGTCACGCCGCCGGCCGACCTCGTCGGCGACCCGTCCTACCCGACCACCGAAGCCGACTTCGGCAAGCTGATCCGCATCTCCTCCAAGGTGCAGGTCGAGCACGAGAGCGAGTGGTTCGGCAAGTTCAAGGAAATCATGCAGGGCTGATCGCCCTTCCTGTTTCATCAGGGTCCGCCGCTCCGAAGCGGCGGACCGCCTTTCGAGAAAACTAGCCTGAACAATGCGCCCGAGCCGCACATCCTATCCCCTGTCCTGGCGACTGATGGACGCCCTCGAAGCGATCGCCGCCGCCGTCTGGCCGCGCAGCTTCTCGGCGGCCGTGCCCTGGCTGATGCTGTTGCCGGCCGTCGTGCTGGTCGGGCTGCTGGTTCTCGGCCTCTGGGACATGGCCGATGGTTCGTTCCGGACGCTGGATACGGCGACCTTCCTGCCGTCCGACGATTATTCGCTGGCGAACTATCACCGCGCCTTCACCGAGAGGCTGTTCTTCACGGTGGCGAGCCGCAGCCTGATCGGTTCGCTGATCGTCACGGCGATCACGCTCTTTCTCGCCTTTCCCTATTCCTACGTCATGGTGCGCACCCGCTCGGCCGCCTTGCGCAAGTTCCTGCTGATCGCCCTGTTCCTGCCGTTCTTCATCGGCCAGGTGGTGCGCGCCTACGGCTGGCTGATCATTCTTGGCTCGCAGGGCATGGTCAACGAGGCGCTCGGCCTGGTCGGCGTATCGCCGATACGCCTCCTCTATAATTATCCGGCGGTGCTGTTCGGCCTCGTGCAGTACATGCTGCCGTTCGCCGTGCTGATGCTGGCGCCGGCGCTCACAGCAATACCCGAGGAGATGGAATCGGCGGCCGGTTCGCTCGGCGCCAACTGGGTGAGGACCTTCCTCCACGTGGTGCTGCCGCTCGCCAAGCCGGGCTTCATCGGCGCCGGCCTGGTGGTGCTGACGCTGTCGCTCACCGATTTCGCCATCCCGGCCATCCTCGGCGGCGGCTCGCAGGACTTCATCGCCAACGCCATCTACGACCAGTTCTTCCGGACCTCCGATCAGGGCATGGGCGCAACGCTGGCGCTGCTCCTGGTGGCCGTCGGCTCGATGATGGTCGGCGTGGTGTTCGCGCTGTTCGGGGCCGGCACGCTGGCCATGGGGAGGTCGAAATGAAGGGCGACCGTTCCAAGGCCGTGACGCTCTGGACCTTCGTCACCATCGCGCTGGTCATGCTGTCGGCGCCGACGCTGGTGGTGCTGGGCGCCTCGTTCACGGCCGGCAACATGATCACCTTTCCGCCCGAGGGCCTGTCGCTCAAGTGGTACGCGGCGATCGCCGGCGCCACCGACCTGCGCGACGCCTTCCTGCGCTCGGTGATCGTCGCCACCATCTGCACGGCGATCTCCATCCCCACCGGAACGCTGGCCGGCATCGCGCTGGCGAAATATCGCGTGCGCTTCGCCTGGGGCGTGCAGGTCTACCTGCTGCTGCCGTTCACCGTGCCGCTGATCGGCTCGGGCATCGGCCTGATGCTGATCTTCGGCAAGTGGGGGCTGCTAGGCCAGCTCTGGCCGGTGGGCATCGCCTGCGCGGTGATCAACCTGCCGTTCATGATCTGGGCGGTGACGGCCAGCGCCGCCAGCCTCGACCCGGATCTGGAGCTGGCCGCCGCCAACTGCGGCGCGCCGCCGCTGTCCACCTTCCTGGCGGTGACGGTGCCGGCGGTGACGCCCGGCATCATCACCGGCGCGCTCCTGATGTTCATCCTGGCGCTCAACGAGTTCCTGGTGTCGCTGCTGCTGGTCGACGCGCGCATCGTCACGCTGCCGGTGCAGATCTACAATTCCATCCGCTCCATCATCACCCCCGACCTCGCCGCCATCTCCGTGGTGTTCATCGCCGTCGCCGCCATCGCCATCGCGCTGCTCGACTGGCTGGTCGGGCTGGACATTTTCCTGAAATCGAAATGAGTGCGCGCCAAGCGCCCTTCCGAGGATCGCAACCATGACCGACGTTTCCTTCCACGACTATGCCAAGCTCGACGCGGCGGGCCGCGCGGCCCTGCTCAAGCGCTCGGAAACCGACCTCACCTTCTTCCTCGACAAGGTCGGGCCGATCATCGAGGCGGTGAAGACGGAAGGCGACGCGGCGCTCCATCGCTTTGCCCGCGACCTCGACAAGTCGGAGGTCAAGCCCGGCGCGCTGAAGGCGAGCGAGGCCGAGTTCGATGCCGCCTTCAAGGCCGTCGAGCCGGAGGTGGTGGAGGCGATCCGCTACGGCATCGACAATATCCGCCGCTTCCACGAAGAGCAGAAGCCGGAGGCGATGTGGCTGAAGGAGATCCGCCCCGGCGCCTTCGCCGGCGACCGGGTGACGCCGATCAAGTCGGTGGCGCTCTACATTCCGCGCGGCAAGGGCGCCTTCCCGTCGGTGACCATGATGACGGCGGTGCCGGCGGTGGTGGCCGGCGTGCCGAAGCTGGCCATCGTCACGCCGCCGACGCCCGATGGTTCGGTCGACGCGGCGACGCTGGTCGCCGCCCGTCTCGCCGGCGTCGAGACGGTCTACAAGGTCGGCGGCGCGCAGGCTGTGGCCGCCGTCGCCTTCGGCACCGAGACGGTGAAGCCGGCGTTGAAGATCGTCGGCCCCGGCAGCCCGTGGGTGGTGGCGGCCAAGCGCCTTCTCTCCGGCGTCATCGACGCCGGCTTGCCGGCCGGGCCATCGGAAGCGATCATTTTCGCCGACGATACGGTGCATGGCGGTCTCGCCGCCCTCGACGTGCTGATCGAGGCCGAGCATGGCCCGGATTCGTCGGCCTATATCGTCACCCATTCGCGCCGCGTCGCCGAGGAGGCGCTGGCCGCGCTGCCCGAGCATTGGGCGCGCATGACGCCGCAGCGCGTCGAGTTCTCGAAGAAGGTGCTGGGCGGCGCCTTCGGCGGCATCATCCTGACCTCGTCGGTCGAGGAGAGCCATGCCTTCGTCAACGCCTATGCGCCGGAGCATCTGGAGATCCTCTCCACCGACCCCTACGCCCATCTCGGCAAGATCACCGAGGCGGCGGAGATCCTGATGGGTCCCTATACGCCGGTCTCCATCGCCAATTTCGGCCTCGGCCCCAACGCCGTGCTGCCGACCAGCCGCTGGGCGCGCACCTGGGGACCGCTGTCGGTGTTCGACTTCGTCAAGCGGTCGTCGGTCGGCTATGTCACGGCGTCCGCCTATCCGGAGCTGGCGCATACCGCCCGGGTGCTCGCCCGCTACGAGGGCTTCTCGTCGCACGAGCATGCGGTGTCGGCGGTGCGCGACGCCTATCTCAAGGGCTGAGCGATGAAGGCCGTCCGCCTCTATGCCGCCGGCGACCTCAGGGTCGAGGATATCGCGCCGCCACCGGCCCCACGGGCCGGCGAAGTGCGGCTGACCGTGACGGCGGCCGGCATCTGCGGCTCCGACCTTCACAACTTCCGCACCGGCGCCTGGATCAGCCGGTCGCCGTCGGTGGCCGGGCATGAGTTCGCCGGCAGGGTGGCGGCACTCGGCGAAGGCGTCGATGGCTTGGCGTTGGGCGATGCGGTGGTGGCCGATTCGCGCGTCACCTGCGGCGTCTGCGCCGCTTGCCGCGATGGCCGTCCGAACGTCTGCGAAAAGCTCGGCTTCGTCGGCGAGGTCTGCGACGGCGGCTTTGCCGAGGAAGCGGTGCTGCCGGCCTCGCTGCTCATCAAGGCGCCCGACGATGCCGATGCGGCGGCGCTGGCCATGGCCGAGCCGTTGGCCGTGGCGCTGCATGCGGTCAGGCGCCTTGCCGCTCCGGCAGGATCGCCGGTGCTGATCGCCGGCTGCGGACCGATCGGCGGCCTCGCGGCGCTGCTGCTGTCCGAACGGCATGATGGGCCTTTGTTCGTTGCCGACCGCAACGCCGCTCGGGCCGGACGCGTCGCCGAGGTGACGGGTGCCCGGATCACCGAGCTCACGGCGGAAGCCGTTGCCGGGGTGCTTGGCGGCGCGCCGCTGCTGGCCGCGCTGGACGCCACCGGTCATCCCGGCGTGATCGGCACGCTGGTCGATCTCGTTGCGCCGGGCGGTATCTTGGCGCTGGTCGGCATTGGCCACGGCAGCCTGGCCGTCGATCCGGTGCGGCTGGTCGAGCGGGAGATCACGCTCGCCGGCTGCCACGCCTTTACCGACGAGTTGCCGCAGGCGGTGGCGCTGATGCCGGCGCTTCAGCATCGTCTGCTGGCGCTGGTCGACGAGACCATCGATCTCGACGGCGTGCCGGCCGCTTACGAGCGCCTTCTGGCCGGCCGGTCGGTTGGCCTCAAGACGATCATCCAGCCGAGGCGAGCATGACCTCACCGAGCCGCACCGCCGAGATCCGGCGTCTCGCCGCGACGGACGAGGGCGCGGCCGTCGCCGCGCTGGCGGCGCTGTTCGCCGACCTGTTCGGCCTCTCGGCCGAGGGCGTCGCCATCAACCGCGACCAGTACAGCCTCAACTCGCTGAACGGCTTCTTCTCGGCCGGCGGCGCCGACTATTTCTTCAAGTTCCATCAGGAGGACGGTGAGGAGGCGATGACCGGCGAATATTATCGCGCCGACATCCTCGCCCGGGCCGGCCTGCCGGTGGACATGCCGGTGTTCGTTTCCAACCTGCCGGGCGAGCAGGTGCTGGTCTACCGCCGTCGCTCCGATCCCCGCTTTTCCGATGTGCTGCGGGCGCTCGATATCGCCGGCCTCGAAGGCCGGCGCGACCTCGCCGGCGAGGCGGATGCGGTCGCCGCCGAACGCGGTCTCGATGCGGCGATCGCGCGCGTCTATCTCGACAGCCTGCATCCGGTCACCGTGAGCGAGGCGGCGGCCGAGCCGATCCACCGCCTGTTCCACGACCGCCTGGTCGACATGCCCGGCCGGCGCTTTTCCGGCGGCCGGCTTGCCGGCTTCTATCTCGGCAAGACGGTGCGCCTGCCGGGCGCCGAACTCGACTGGGACGATTTCGCGGCTCGGCGCATCGTGGTCAACGGCCGGGCCTACCGCCGGACGATCGGCGAGTTGTTCGCGGCGGCCGGCGCGCGGCTGCGGCCGGATCTGCTCGCCGATGCCGGCGGCGTGGTGGCGCATGGCGACGCCCACAACGCCAATGTCTGGTACGGTCGGGGGGCGGACGAACCGGCGCTCAGCTTCTACGATCCGGCCTTTGCCGGCGCGCATGTGCCGGCGCTGATCGCCGAGGTGAAGGCCACCTTCCACAACGTGTTCGCCCACCCGCTCTGGCTCTACGATCCGGCCGAGGCGACGCGGCGGTTTTCGGCCTCGGCGCGGCCCGGCGACGGCATCCTCGCCATCGATACCGACTGGGCGCCGACGCCGGTGCGGCGGGCGCTTCTCGCCGCCAAGGCGGAGCTGGTGTGGAAGCCGCTGCTTTCCACGCTCAAGGCGCGCGGCCTGCTGCCGGCCGACTGGCGGCAGGTGATTCGCCTGGCGCTGTTCCTCTGCCCGACGCTGGTGATGAATCTGAGGGCCGGCGCGGCGACGCATACCGAGACGTCCTCGGCCATCGCCTTTGCGGTCTCCGTCATGGCTGGCAGCGAGCCGGACATGGGCGAAGACGACATCACCGCCTTTCTCGACGCCATCGATCCGGATCGGTAGGCGCAAAGCAAAGGGAGCGGCGCCGGTGGGCGTCCGCTCCCTCGATTTGGCAGGAAGGCGCCGGTCGCGGCGGCGCCTTCCGAAAAGCTGTCAGCCTCAGGCGGCAGCCGGCATGCACGAGCCCGACGGGCAGACTTCGGCGCACTGCTGCGTGTCGAAGTGGCCTTCGCACTCGGTGCACTTCTTGGCGTTAATCGAATAGACCTTGCCCTTGTGGCTGATCGCCTTGTTGGGGCATTCGTCTTCGCAAGCGCCGCAGGAGGTGCAGGTGTCGGTGTCGATCATATAGGCCATGGGTGTCACTCCTCTTGGTTGTCCAACGGGGCCGCGGCTGTCCGTTTTATGTGCGGCTCCGATCCCAGGTCGCCGGAGCAAGTGGTTCGCGCCCTTGCTCTGGCTCCAGTTTTCGCGCATTTGCGCCGTCCGAAAAGTCTGCAACTTTCCGGATGACCGTCCTCAGCGTTCCGTGCAGGAAAGGCAGGGGTCGATGCTGTTGACGATCATGGCGATGTCCGCGACCTTGGCGTCCTGCAGCATGAAGCGCAGGCTGTCCCAGTTCATGAAGGTCGGCACGCGCCACTTGACGCGCTCGGGCTGCGGGGTGTCGTTGGTGCGGAGGTAGTAGATCACCTCGCCGCGCGGCGCCTCGCTGCGGGTCACCGCCTGTCCGGGCGGGATGTCCGGGCGGTCGTTGATGTTGACCGGGCCGCCGGGCAGATCGCGCAGGCAGACGCGCAGCAGGTCGATCGAGGTCAGGATCTCCTCGAGACGGACCATGGCGCGCGACCAGACGTCGCCGTCGGTCAGCGAGTGCACCACCAGCGGCAGCCGGTCGTAGGCGGCATACGGCGCTTCGCGGCGCACGTCATAGTCGACGCCGGAGGCGCGGGCCACCGGGCCGACGACGCCGCAGGTGATGGCCTCGGCATGGGTGAGCACGCCCACGCCCTTGGTGCGGCGCAGGATGGAGCCGTTGGTCTTGAAGGTCTTGATGATGTCCTTGGTCTCGGCCTCGATCTTGTCGAGGGCGCCCTTGATGTAGGCGATCGACTTGTCGTCGAGGTCGTAACGGACGCCGCCGATGCACATGGCGCCGATGTCCTGACGGTTGCCGAAGATCGACTCCAGCATGTCCTGGCCGATCTCGCGCACCTGCATCATGTGCATGAAGTAGGTCTCGTAGCCGACGAGGTGCACCAGGAGCGCCACGTTGAACAGGTGCGAGGTGACGCGCTTCATTTCGTCGGCGACGGTGCGCAGATAAATGCCGCGCTCGGGCACCTCGATGCCGGCGATCTTCTCGGCCGCCATGGCGAAGGTCTGCGGATGGCTGTTGGAGCACAGCGAGCAGATACGCTCGGTCAGCACCACGTTCTGGTACATCGTCCGCTTGGTGGTCAGGTACTCGATGCCGCGGTGGGCGTGACCGGCGTTGATGTCGATGTGGCTGACGGTCTCGCCCTGCACGTCGATCTTGAAGTACATCGGCTCCTCGAGGGCCACATGCAGCGGGCCGACGGGAATGCTGAAGGTCTCGGGTACGTTGTGCGTGCTCATGCTGCACCCTTCTTTCCGGCGAGGAGGCGTTCCCACAGGCCCTTGGTGCTGGCGGCGTTGACCAGCGTCGAGAACGGAATCAGCCGCTCGAGAACGGCGCCGTCGACCGAGGCGTCGAGGAACAGGCGGCGCGGATCGGGATGGTCGGTCACCTTGACGGCGTAGAGCTCCATCATCTCGCGCTCGTGCCAGTCGGCATTGCGGAACAGCGGCGTCAGCGAGGCGATGCTGCCGCCCTGCGGCACGTAGGCGATGACGGTCAGGGCGTCGCCGGCGATGTCGAAGTGATAGTCGATCTCGTAGGAGGTGCCGTCGAGCGGCGTGCCACCGAACGACTTCGGCGTCTCCTTGGGCTCGGTCTCGGCCTTCTCCTCGCCGTCCTCATCATCCTCGTCCTCGTCTTCCTCCTCCTCTTCGGGAGCGGAGGGCTGGGCGCAGGTGATCATCGAGAGGCGCGCGCCCATCTCCTTGAGAAGGGTGGCGACCGGCGACAGATCGGCGGCGCTGGCTAGGCCCAGCCAGGCGACGGTGACGCCGTACTGGTCGGTTTCGGCCGAGAACTCAACGCCGGCCGGGGCCGCGGCGGTGAGGCGGGCTTCCAGGTCTTGCGGTAGGCGGCTCATGCTGGGACCTTCCGGTTCTTGAGATACTTGGCGCGGCACTTGGGGCAGCGCGCGCGCAGCTCAGTATATTCCTCGGCGCTGAGCGGCGGCTTGGCATTCTTGATCACCGGCGCCGTATTCAGCGCGGTGGCGCCACACTCGACGCACTTCTGGTTGGGAATCAGGCCGTGCTCCACCATGTCGAATTTGTCGGCGTTGACGTGGGAGAGGTCCCAGTCGTTGGTCTGATGGATGGCGTCCGTCGGGCAATAGAATTCGCAATTGCCGCAGAACACGCAGGTGTTGTGCCAGCAGTCGAAGGTCATGCCGTCGGGCGTTTTGGCGAAGCGGATGGCATTGGCCGGGCAGACGCGCTCGCAGATGCGGCAGCCCTCGCAATGGTCGGCGTTGAACTCGATGCGGCCGCGCAGACGCTCGGGCGTGAAGGCCGGTCCCAGAGGGAAGGCCTCGGTCTGAGGGCCCTGCTTCAGGTTGCGGGCGAAAATCGTCAGGAAGTTCATCTTGGGACCTTTCCTCAGAGACGCTCGCGCCAGATTTCGATGGCCTTGGCGACGCCGGCGATGATCGCCTGCGGCCGGGGCGGACAGCCGGGCACGTTGACGTCGATCGGAATGTACTGGTCGATCGGCGCCAGCACGGCGTAGCTCTCGCGGAAGATGCCGCCGGAGATCGGACAGACGCCGACCGCCACCGTCACCTTCGGGTCGGGGATCTCCTCGTACATGCGCAGCACGGCATCCTTGACGCGGACGGTGAGCGGACCGGAGATCAGCACGATGTCGGCGTGCTTGGGGCTGCCGCAGTACTGGCAGCCGAGACGCTCGATGTCATAGCGGGGAATCAGCGCGGTGGTTGCCATCTCCACGTCGCAGCCGTTGCAGGAGCCGGCGTTGATCCGGTAGATCCAGGGCGAGCGCGTGGCGATCTTCTTGAAATCGGGTATCAGGCCCATCTAGCCCTCCTCAGACCACGACGACGACCGCAAGGCTCGCCACGGCGAGCAGCAGGGGCCACTTCAGGAAAAACACGAAGGCCTGGTCGATGCGCATGCGGCCCATGGACAGGCGGACCGCGGTGATGCCGACCAGCATCAGCACCGCCATCTTGATCAGCCACACCAGGAAGCCGCCGACGATGCCGGCCGGCGCCGCCGGGAAGAACAGGGCGATGCCCAGGCTGAGCACCACCACCTTCTTCAGCGCCGACATGATCTTGAACAGCGCCAGCACCGGGCCCGAGTATTCGAGCAGCGGGCCTTCCAGCACTTCGGTCTCGGCCTCCGGAATGTCGAAGGGCACGATGCCGAGGTTGGCCGGATAGAAGAAGCAGAAGGCGGCGACCGCCGGCCACATCACCGGGTCGAACAGGAAGGAGCCGTGGGCCTGCTGGTAGGCGATGATGTCGTTCAGCGAGAAGGTGGCCCAGCCGCCGAGCCCCAAGCCGGTGCGGATGGCGACGGCGGCGGCGATCAGCACCAGCGGGCCCTCGTAGGCGATCATCAGGGCCATCTCGCGCGAGAAGCCGATGGCGCCGTAGGGCGAGCCGGAGGCCGAGCCGGCGATCATCAGCACGATGCCGGGGATCATCAGCAGGTAGAGCAGCACCAGGAGGTTGCCGATGGCGGCATCCGGCGCATAGACCGAGGTGATCGGCACCAGGGCGGCGGCGATCAGCATCGAGACGACGCCGACCAGCGGCGTGTAGAGGAACACCGTCTCGTTGGCGGCGGCCGGCACCATGGTGCGCTTGAAGCCGAGCTTGACGATGTCGAAGAACGGCTGCAGCAACGGCGGGCCGACGCGGCTCTGCAGGCGGGCGGCGACGCGGCGGTCGACACCCTTCATGGCAAGGCCGAACACGAGGGCGAACACTCCACCTGGGAAGAGGAGCACCGCCAGCAAGATAGCGATCTGGTTGGACATTTTCTCTCCTCCCCCGTCAGTGCTGCTCGTTGGCCTTGGCGGGCTTGCCCGCCAGGAGGCCGCGGATGGCAGCGGTCGGGGACTCGAACAGGTTGGCGGTGCCGACACGGCCGCCGGCTTCCGGACGGAAGTCGTCGGGTGTGGCGCCGGCGAAGTGCAGGCCGCTCTTCTGGACGCCGCGGTGGGCGAGACGCATCCAGGGGATGAATACCGCCGCGACGATCAACACCAGGAGGCTGAGGGCGAGCGGGCTCCAGCCACCGGCGCCCGGCAGCGGGCCGAAGATCGAGGCGTCGATCGGGGTGAGGCCGAGTTCGGTCTGCATCTTGGCGATCGGCACCAGGGCGAGGCCCGGGAAGAAGCCGAGCAGCACGCTCGCTCCCACCAGCACGCCCATCGGCAGCAGCATGGACAGCGGCGCTTCCTCGGCCGCGAGGGCCTTCTGCGTCGGCGCGCCCATGAAGGCGGCGTGGGCGAACTTCAGCACGGCGGCCAGCGTGAACAGCGACGACAGCATGGCGCCGGCGCCGAGCGCCCAATGGCCGCTCTCGAAGGCCGCGGAGAAGATCATCCACTTCGAGGAGAAGCCGTTGAGCGGCGGCACGCCGGCCAGCGACAGGCCGGCGAACAGGAAGAAGCCGAAGGTGATCGGCATCTTGCGGCCGAGGCCACCCAGTTCGTCGAGCTGGCTGGCATGGCTCTTGACCATGACGGCGCCGGCCACCAGGAACAGCGTGTCCTTCAGGAACATGTGATTGACGAAGTGGAACAGGCCGCCGGCGACGCCGAGCGAGGTGCCGAGGCAGAGCGCCATCAGCACGTAGCCGAGCTGGCTGACGGTGGAGTAGATCAGCAGGAGCTTGATGCCGTTCTGAACCACCGCCATGGCGCCGGCGTAGACGACGGTGATGCCGGCGATGACGGCGATGATGTCGATCAGCGCCGGAACGCCGCCGATCTCGCCGCCGAGGCGCAGGAACACCGCGCTGCCGCCGAACAGGCTGAACAGCTTCAAGACGCCCCACGGACCCGACTTCAGCAGCACCGCCGAGATGTAGCCGGAGACCGGCGTCGGCGCGAGGGCCGGGTGCATCTGCACGTCGATGCGGACGGGCAGCATGGCGGCCTTCATGACGAGGCCGATGAACACCGGGATGATGCCGATGGCCAGCGTGGCGAGCGGCATGTCGAGCGCCTTCTGGCCGATCTCGACGAGATCGAAGGTGCCGGCATGGGCGGCGAGCGCCGCGACGCCCAGGAACATGAAGGAGGCGCCGATGGTGTTGAAGAAGAAGTACTTGAAGCCTTCCCTCCGCGCCTCGTCGTTCTCCTCGTGGATGATGGCGGCCCACAGCGCCCAGCTCGACATCAGCTCCCAGAAGCCGAAGAAGGTGAAGATGTCTTTCGCCGCCGTCATGCCCAAGAGGCCGGCGATCATGATGCCGAAGGCGGCGAAGAAACGCGGCTGGGCGTGGTTGTGGGCGAGATAGGCGGTGGCGTGCAGCATGTTGAGCGCGCCGACGCCGGCGATCAGCACCGCGAACCAGAAGGACAGCGTGTCGTAGGCCGGCGCGGTGAAGATCACCGCCAGGAAGGCGGCGACCAGCACCGCCACGGCGAGCCAGCCGGCCTGCTCGACCGACTTGCGGCCGACGAGCCAGACCGCCACGGCGCCGAGGAAGGCGATGGTGGCGGGCAGCGTCCAGCTCATGACCAGCGACGGCAGCGCCGCTGCGGCAAGACCGCCGCGGGCAGCCACCTCGGCGCCGACGGCACCGACGAGGTCGAGCTGGAAGGACGGTACGAAACCGCCGAAGATGATGGCGGCGGCGAGGACGCCGACGGCGATCAGCATGGGAAGCGGCGCTTCCTTGACGCCGGCCTCGCCCTTCCACGGACGGAAGAACAGCATGCCGACGACGCGGAGATAGTAGACGACGGCGATGATGCCGCCGACCAGCAGGCCGATGGCCACTTCATAGTGGCCGGCCTCGGCCGCCGCGTAGACCATCAGGAACTTCGAGACGAAGCCCGAGAAGGGCGGCAGGCCCATGATCGACACGGTGGCGAGCGCGTAGCAGCCGGCGGTGAACGGCATGACGCGGCCGACGCCGGCGAGGTCGGCGATGTTGCGCCGGCCGGTCTGCATGATGAAGGCGCCGGCGGCGAAGAACAGCAGCGTCTTCATCACCGCGTGGTTGGTGACGTGCAAGAGGCTGGCGTCGGTGGCGAGCGCCGTGCCGATGCCGAGCACCGCGACGATCTCGCCGACCTGGGCGAGCGTCGAGAAGGCCAGCATCCGCTTGATCTCGGTCTCGAACAGGGCGCGGATCTCGCCGTAGAGCAGCGTGATCAGGCCGAGGCCGATCAGCACCACCTCGAGGCTGAGGCCCCAGCCGGTGAAGGTGGAGAGCGCCGGCACGCCGATGACGATGAACAGCACCTTGACGAGGCCGAACACGCCGGCCTTGGTCAGGATGCCGGACAGCGGACCGGAGATCGACGACGGCGCCGCCGGATGGGCGATCGGCAGCCAGCTATGCACCGGCCAGACGCCCGCCTTCACCGCGAAGCCGGCGAAGAAGCACAGCGCGATGACGAGGCCGGCGACCGGCGAGATGGTGCCGACCTTGTCGGCCAGCGCCGCGAACTCGAACGAGCCGATCTCGGCGTGCGTCAGCAGGATGCCGAAGTGCATCAGGTAGGCGCCGGAGGCGCACATCATGAAATAGATGAGGCCGGCGCGCAGCGACTTCTGGTTCTGCTCGTGGATGACCAGGAAGTAGGAGGTCCAGGTCATCAGTTCCCAGTAGACGTAGAAGTTGCCCATCTCGTGCGCGGTGGTGAGGCCGAGCAGCGAGCCGATCATCAGGAAGGCGAAGAAATAGTAGCGGTTGGTCCACTCGGCGCGGGCCATGTAGCCGACCGAGTAGACGATCATCACGGCGGTGATGCCGGCGAATACCAGCGCGAAGACGCGCGAGGCCGGATCGAGGCTCGTATCGAACACCACCAGGGCCAGCGTCGCGACGGCGAGGATCACGGCGCCGATGTCGCGGGCGCGGGTCGAGACGTGGCCGAGGCCGTAGATCGCGAAACCGCCGATATAGGGAACGAGGACAAGCAGCGCCCAAGGCGACTCGAATTCGGGCACGCCGCTGGCGGCGCCGGCCAGCGCTTCCGCCGCGTGCTGGAAGGGCAGCGGGAACACCGAGATCAGCGCGGTGACGGCGGCGAGCGCCCAGGCGATCGGCAGGGCGAGAGCCGGCGCGTCTTTGAGCTCGACGCGGCGCGCCGGATGCTCGAGGCAGACGCGCTGGATCACCACCAGGTAATAGTAGGCGGCGACGATCGAGGCGGCGGTGCCGACGAGCGCGATGGCCCAGTGGCCCTGCTCGATGGCGGCGTAGAGCACCAGGAACTTGGAGAAGGATCCCTTGAACGGCGACAGGCCCATCACCGAGAACATGCCGAAGCCGAACAGCGTCGCGGCGACCGGCATGCGGTGGCCGGAGCCGGCGAGGTCGTCGAGGCGCGACGAGCCGGTGCGGCGGATGATGTACCAGCCGGCGGCGACGACGAGGCCGCGCATGATGATCTGATAGCCGAAATGCATGTAGGCGCCGGTCAGGCCGGCTTCACCGCCGAGGCCGATACCGATCAGGATGTAGCCGATCTCGGCGATGGTCGACCAGACGACCACGCGCACCAGGCTCGGCAGACTCATGAGGGCGGCGACTTCGCCGAAGAACAGGAAGATCGCGCCCATCCAGGCCAGCGCCATCGGGTCGATCTGAGTGAGGGAGAGCATGAGAGGAGATCCTTCCGCAGACATGCATCTTGGCTGTCATGGATGACGTTAATCGGAGCATCCACTAGGGTATGTCGGCTAGCCGACATATACGCATTCGCACGACGACGATGCTTTGGTATTGGAAGTAAAAATGATTTTTACATTCATGTTATTATGAGGCTATAAAGTCATGAAAAATCAGTCGTATACGCCTGAACGGTGTCCATGCGGAGCCTCGGCGGGGGAACTTTCTAAAGGATTTAGCCGTCCGTTTCGGCCGATTTTCTAAGTAGTATGTCCGATACAGCTTTGTGCATCCCGGCCATGCAGAATCCAAGGGATTCCCGCTAGTTGCGAGCGATTTGCAGAAAGCGGCGCAAAAACCGCCCTTTCGTGGCCAAGTATTTCCTCTACGCCCGCGAATGGGATAGAGAACAAACGGCACCCGAAAGGAATAGGCGATGCACGAAACGGCGGTGGTCGAGGGGCTGATGCGCATCCTAACCGAGCATGCCCGGCAGAACGGCGTCGACCGGGTCGTCGCCGTGCGTCTGAAGATCGGCAAGCTGCGCGGCATCGACAGCCGGCAGATCCGCCTGGCCTTCGAGATATTCGCCGAAGGCACGCTGGCCGAGGGTGCGCGGCTCGATATCGACGAGGTCGGCGTGACCGCGAAATGCCGGACCTGCGGCACCGTATTCGAGGTGGAGAAATACCGCTTCGTCTGCTCGGGCTGCGGCGGCTCGGATGCCGACGTGCTGACAGGACGCGAACTCTACATCGAGAGCTTCGAAGCGGCGAAGACCTGAGAGACCGTTTGGAAATTCTACTCCGGCGGTCGTCCAGCTCGACTTTCTGTGCTTCCGGTGCTCACGAACAGGAAGTTCGCTCCGCTCCGGTTCTCGAAAGCCGCGCCAGCCGACTCCCCGGAGCGAATTTCGAAACGGTCTCTGAGCGCCGGTCAGGAGCGGCCCAGCGCCTGCCGCCGCTCGGCGAGGCGGTCGACGATCCATTGCGTCCAGGCATCGAGGCCGGCGCCCTTCTTGGCCGACACTTCGATGACCGGGCCGGGGCCATGGACGCGGCCGACGGCGGCGCGGGCGCGCTCGGTCGAGAATTCCTCGATGGCCGGCAGCAGGTCGGTCTTGGTGATCAGCACCAGCTCGGCCTTGCGGAAGATCACCGGATACTTGTCGGGCTTGTCGTCGCCCTCGGTCACCGACAGCAGCACCACGTCGTGATGCTGGCCGACGTCGAAGTCGGCGGGGCAGACGAGGTTGCCGACATTCTCGACGAACAGCACGTCGATGTCGTCGAGGTCGAGCACGTGCAGCGCGTCCTGGATCATCACCGCGTCGAGATGACAGGTGACGCCGGTGGTGATCTGCACCGCCGGCACGCCGTGGCGGCGGATGCGGTCGGCGTCGTTCTCGGTCTCGAGATCGCCCTCGACGACGGCGACGCGGATGCCCTTGGGCAGCGCGGCGATGGTCGCCTCGAGAAGCTGCGTCTTGCCCGAGCCGGGCGACGACATCAGGTTGATCGACAGCACGCCGTGGGCGTCGAGATGCTCGCGGACGTGGGCGGCGATCCGGTCGTTCTCCGACAGGAGGTTCTCGACGACGGGAATGGTGGTGGTGGCGGTCTTGTCGCCGCAGCCGCAGGCGCTGCACATGGGATGGAACTCCAGAAAAGGGCGGTCAGCGGACGTCGGCGAGCTCGCGGCGCAGGCGGCCGAGATCGGAGATCACCATCGAGCCGCCGCCGAAGCGGTAGAGGATGCCCGAGCGCACCAGCTCGGCGATGACGGTGGAGACCGACTGCCGCGTGGCGCCGATCTGCATGGCGAAATCCTCGGCGTTGGGCAGGTGGTCGATGACGATGCCTTCCTCGGCCGGACGGCCGATCCGGTCGGCGGTGTCGCAGAGCACGCGGATGAGGCGATGCTTGACGCCGTGGAAGGCGATGTCCTCGATCATGCGGATCGACTTCTGCGCCAGGCGGTCGAGGGCCGGCAGCACGGCGAGCGCCAGTTCCGGCTCGGCGAGCACCAGCTGGCGCAGGACGGCGGGCGAGGCGAGCACGACGTCGGCGGCGGTGCGCACCTCCAGCATGGCGCCGCCGTGCAGGTAGATGGCGTCGCCGGCCTCGAGCAAATAGAGCGTCAGCTCCTTGCCCTCGAAGGAGGTGAAGCAGCGCAGCCGGCCGGACCGGACGATCAAGAGGTCGCCGTCGGCAGTTTCGTCGCCGCCATAGACGATCTGGCCGGCGCGCATCGAACGCTGGCTGAACAGGCGGCCGTGGCCATCCTTCAGGAGACGTTCGATGATGGCGCTCAGCGGATTGTCGGTGTGCATCGGCTTTCCAGGGGTACCGGCTTGAAGTGTTCGCTTCGGGTCAGTTTATCATATGGGAAATTACGTGTTCGTTGTTAATGAGAATAGGCCAAAGCGGGTCAACTTTTCAAGTTTGGCTATATCCTTCAAGACGTTGGTTTTTTATGGTCTGGGTTGCCATATTTGCATGGTAAGTGTCGCAAGGTCTTCGCACTTCCGGCCGACTTATACTTTGGTCGCGATTGGCGGCCGGACGGCCCCGCGCAGGGTGAACAGGATGTAGCCCAGGAAGGCGATGGCCCAGCTCCAGCGGGCCAGCGGAATCAGCCTGTCGTAGAACTCGAAATCCAGGGCGGCGCCGACCCGGGCGACGGCGGCGCCGGCGATCGCCACGTAGATGACGTCGGCGAGCAGCGACGGCATCAGCGATCGCTTGTCCTTCTTGCGGACGATGGAGGTGGCGATGCCGATGGCCAGCGTCGCGAGGCCGCCGACCGCGAAGGCGTGGATGACGGCGAAGGGCGAGATGCCGGCGACGCCGAGATCCATCAGCGCCAGCAGGAGAAAGGCGACACGTTTCCACAGGAGGCCGACCGCCAGGATGACGCAGCCGGCATAGGGCCTGATGCGCCAGGGCTGGATATGGACGAGCCAGGCCATGCCGAACAGGAAGGCGGCGAGCGCCGGCCAGCCGGCGTTCCAGCCGAGCCCCCAGAGGGCGAGCGCCAGAACGGTGAAGGCGCGCTGCGGCAGGGCGATGAGGGCCGGGACGGGCGTCAGCTTCGGATAGCCGGCGCGCTCGCGGGCCACCGCCAGCACGGCGACGCCGATGCGGTTCGACACCTCGATGCAGATCAGCACGATGACGGCGAGGCCGGCCATGGTGGCGCCGGACCAGCCGTGCAGGAAGGCGGCGATGCCGATCAGCGCATGCAGCGCGGCGAGGCCGAGAATCGGCAGCGTCTCCGCCGTCTTGCCGGACGGGGTGGTGGAGAGCAGCAGCGCGACGCCGGACAGCGTCGCCAGGGCGCGCAGCACACCGCCCATCTCGAGGCCGACGCAGCCCCAGAGAAAGGCGGCGGCGTGGGCGGCGAGCACCGCCCAGAGCACCGGCGCCGGGGTGATCGGCTTGCCGATCCAGCGCGGCAGCGCCACGGTCAGGAAGCCGAACAACTGGATGCCGAAGAAGCCGAAGATCAGCTCGTTCGGATGGGTGGCGATGTCGCCGATCCCCGGGCCGATCGCCCGGAGCGCCGTCAGCGCCGCCAGCACGAAGGCGACGCGGAACGGGTCGGGCCTCGTCATGCCATTTCCACGCGGGCGCTCCCCGGCTGACCGCGCGTGAAGCCGTCGACGAGTTCGCCGGGGAGGTCGAGCGCCTTCAGCGCGGCGAGCGTCTCGGCCCGGTCGGCCCGGCCGTCGAGCAGCGCCCGGTAGAGGCGGCTGACCGCAACCATGTCGGTGGTGTGCGGCGAGAGCCGCAGGCGGCGGACGCCGAGCCTGGCGAGATCGTCCGGCGTCGGGCAGAAGGCCTCGACGCCGTTCGACAGCGTCTGGATGCCGTTGATGGCCAGGAAGCGCTGGCCGTCCAGCGTGTCGACGGGCAGGCCGTCCGGATCGCGGTCGCAGACGAACTGGCAGCCGTCCTTGTGCAGGCCGTGCAGGCGGGCGTGATAGCAGCGGCCGGACAGCGCCAGCGGCAGGCGGCCGAAGGCGAACAGCTCGAATTCCACCTCGGGCAACGCGGCGGCAATGATCGCGACCGAGGCGATCGGCAGCTCCACCGGCAGGCAGATGCCGGTGGCGCCGCGGCCGGCCAGGAAGCGGGCGGCGCCTTCGTTGTAGACGTTGACGAACGGGCCGACCACGAACGGCTTGCCGGCAACGGTCGGCAGGGCGGTGAGGTCGTTGATCTCGGCGAGTTCGCCGGCCCGGCAGAAGTCGATGACCGCCTTGCGCTCGCGCGGATTGTAGGGGAGGGCGAGCGTCGACAGCACGACCTGCTTGCCGGCCGCCTGAAGGCGCTCGATCAGCTCCGGCCACAGGCCATCGGTGAAAGGCTGTCGCTTGCCGCAGACCACCTCGCCGAGATGGACGCGGTCGACCTCCGCCTCGTCGGCGATGCGGGCGTAGAAATCGCGCAGGCGGTCGGCCGACCAGTTGAAGAGAACGGGGCCGAGGGTGAGGCCGGTCTTGGTCATCTCAATCGACTTTTCTGTTCCGGGCATCAGCGCCAGGCCTTCTTGTAGGCGCCCGAGGTCTGGCGGCCGCCCTCGACGAGGCCGGCGAGCAGACGCCCGACCTCGACCTCGGTGCCGCCGGCGTCGATCGCCTCGACGGCGGCGCGGAAGGTGCGGACCACTTCCGTGACGTAGCCCTTGCCGCGCTGGCGGCCTTCGATCTTCAGCGCCGTGATGCCGGCCTTGGCCAGCGCGGCGATGAGGCTCGCCGCGTTGAGGCTGACCGGGTCCTCGAACAGATAGGAGGTCTTGCCGCCGGCCATGAAGCGGCCCTTGCAGAGCGTCGGATAGCCGGCCTGCTCGCCGGCGCCGAAGCGGTCGATGGTGAAGCCGTTGAGGCGGGTCGCCGTGCCGTTCCGGTCCTCGGAATAGGCGACGTGCTCGGGCGGCGAACAGACGCCGGTGAGGTTGGGCGACTTGCCGGTGGCGTAGGACGACAGCGAGCAGCGCCCTTCGGTCATCGGGCAGAGGCCGCCGAACACGAAGGCTTCGGTCTCGACGTCGATCGCCGCGTTGAGCTTGGCGATCTCCTCCACGGAGAGGACGCGCGGCATGACGACGCGCTTGACGCCGAAGGTGTCGGCATAGAAGGCGATCGCCTCGGGCGTCGCGGCGGCGGCCTGGACGGAAAGGTGCAGGCGCAGGTCGGGATGATGGGTCGCCGCGTGGTCGAGCACCGCGAGGTCGGCGAGAATCACCGCGTCGGCGCCGGCCTTCTCGGCGTTGGCGAGCGCCGCCTTCCAGGCGTCCATGGCGCCGGCCTTGGCGAAGGTGTTGATGGCCACCAGCACCTTGGCGCCGTGCGCATGGGCGAAACGGATGCCCTCGACGAGTTCGTCGGGCGAGAAGTTGAGGCCGGGGAAGTTGCGGGCGTTGGTCTCGTCGCGGAAGCCGCAGTAGACCGAATGGGCGCCCGCCTCGACGGCGGCGCGCAACGCCGCCGGCGTGCCGGCCGGGCAGACCAGTTCCAAGCTCATGACGGCTCTCCCGGAATGGGCGAGCCGGTGAAGCGACGGGCAAGGCCGAGGCCGCCGATCACCGAGCGGTCGACCAGCTTGCCGAGGCCACCGGTGGCGCCGACGAAGTCGGCCGGCGTCAGCTCGGCGTCCTCGATGGCGTTGCGGAGGGCCACCAGCGCGTCGGTGCGGCCGGATACGGCGATGGCGCGGTTGAAGAACAGGGCGTCGCCGTCGAAGGTGCCGTCGAGCAGGCCGAGGAGCACGAGGAGCGGGCCGCGCACCGTCACGTCGGCGGTCTGGCCGGCCCGGCGCCTCAGGCATTTCACCTCGGCGCGGGTTCCGTCGGGCACCATCAGGAAGCTGATGTCGAGGTCGGACGGCTCGATCAGGAACGAGCATTTGCCATAGTCGCCCAGCCGGTCGAAGACGGCCGGCTTGCGGCGGGCGAATCGGCGGACGGCCAGCGTCAGGGCCGGTCCGAGCGGCAGGAAACCGGCCGGCGCCGCCAGGATGCGGAGAAGTCTGGGCAATTCGCCCCGGAAATGTTCGGCCATCGCAATATCCATTTCGAAGACGGCGAGCTTAGGACAGTCCGCCGCTCATGTTTTTGTCATAACGCAAAGACGTACCGCTTTTTAGCATGGCAGCCTATCGGATTGGCGAAAGGGTGTTATGTCTCTGGCGAGAATGAGCAACGCGGGGCGCTTTATACCCCTCTCTCCAACTCTCCCCCACAAGGGGGGAGAGGGTTCGTCGAGGCAAATATCCAGAGCCGAGAGTCGTCTTCAGTTCTGGAAAGAACCAATCGGAGCCCTCTCCCTCTTGTGGGGGAGAGTTGGAGAGAGGGGTGAGGCCGAAGGCCTTCCGTGTCGCACCTGGTGAAAAAGGTCGGAAAAGTCGAAATGTTCAGCCGCAGCCTGCCGCGTTTTCCCGATCTCGCCAGCTTTCTCGCCTTCCTGGAGACAAAAGGCGACGTCCGCGACGTGGCGGCGTCGGTCGATATGCGTCTCGAAGTGACGGAGATCCACCGGCGGGTGATCGCGGCCGGTGGGCCGGTGCTGCGCTTTTCGGCGCCCACCGTCGGCGGCCGGCCGTCGGCGATGCCGGTGGTCGCCAACCTGTTCGGCACGCGGGCGCGGGTTGCCGCCGGTCTCGGCACCGACGAGGCCGGCCTTGGCCGGCTCGGCCGCATGATGGCTTTCCTGCGCTCACCGAAGCCGCCGCGCTCGCTCGGCGAGGCCACCAGCCTGTGGCCGGTGGCGCGGGCGACGCTCAACGCCCGGCCGAAGATCGTCGGCGATCGCGGCCGCTGGCGCGACCTTCCCGTCGATCTCGCGGCGCTGCCGATCCAGACCTGCTGGCCGGGCGACGCCGGCCCGCTGATCACCTGGCCGCTGGTGGTCACCCGGCCGCCCGGCGCCGACGACCTCAACGCCTATAACCTCGGCGTCTACCGCATGCAGGTGCTCGACGGAACGAGCGCCATCATGCGCTGGCTGCCGATGCGCGGCGGCGCCCAGCACCATCGGCAATGGCTGAAAGCCGGCGAGACCATGCCGGTGGCGGTGGTGATCGGCGCCGATCCGGCTACCATCCTCGCCGCCGTCATGCCGGCGCCGGAAGGGGTGACGGAACTGTCGCTGGCCGGCCTGATCGCCGGCAGCCGCCTTCCCGTCGCGCCCTGCCGCACCATTCCGCTGCATGTGCCGGCCTCGGCCGAGATCGTCCTCGAAGGCATGATCACCGCCGGCGACATGGCGATGGAGGGACCGTTCGGCGACCACACCGGCTATTACAATCCGCCCGAGCCGCATGCGGTGTTCCGCCTCACCGCCGTCCGGGCGCGCGAGGGCGCGCCTTACCTCACCACCTTCACCGGCCGGGCGCCGGACGAACCGGCGGTGATGGGCGACGCGCTGGCCGAGGTGTTCAAGCCGCTGCTGATGGAAGCCATTCCGGAGATCCGCGACCTGTGGCTGCCGCCGGAGACCTGCTCCTACCGTGTCGCCGTCATCGCCATCGACAAGCGTTTCGCCGGCCAGGCGCGGCGGGTGATGATGGGCTTCTGGTCGCTGTTGCCGCAGTTTACCATGACCAAGATGGTGATCGTCGTCGACGACGACATCGACGTGCGCTCGTGGTCCGATGTGATGTGGGCGGTGGCGACGCGCGCCGACCCGGCCCGCGACACGCTGGTGCTCAATCGCACGCCGATGGACCATCTCGATTTCGCCTCGCCGCTCGAGGGACTCGGTGGCAAGATCGGCATCGACGCCACCAACAAGATCGGCGCCGAGACCAGCCGCCAATGGGGCCGGGTGATGACCATGGATGAGACTGTGAAAAAGTCAGTCGATGCCCGTTGGACCGAGCTGTTCGGAGCGGCGCCATGAGGGTCGTCGTCGGCATCAGCGGCGCCTCGGGCGCCGCGCTCGGCCGCGAGGTGCTGCGCCAGCTCGGCGCGGCCAACGTCGAGACGCATCTCGTCGTCACCGCCGGCGGCGAGCGCACGATTGCGCACGAGCTGGGGCCGGACGGCCTTGCCGAGGTGCGGCGGCTCGCCACCTTCGTGCACGACATCGACGATCTCGGCGCCTCGATCGCCTCCGGCTCGTTCGGCGCCGAGGCGATGGCGGTGGCGCCCTGCTCGATGCGGACGCTGTCGGCGCTCGCCCATGGCTTCGGCGACAACCTGTTGACGCGGGCCGGCGACGTGATGCTGAAGGAGCGGCGGCGGCTGGTGCTGCTGCCGCGCGAGGCGCCGCTCACCGAGGCGCATCTCAAGTCGATGCTGATGCTCACCCGCATGGGCGCCATGGTGGCGCCGCCGGTGCCGCCCTTCTATGCCAAGCCCGAGACCATCGACGACATGATCCGCGAGATGGCGGCGCGGGTGGTTTCCTGGCTCGGCGTCGATCCCGGCGAGGCGCTGACGCGCTGGCAGGGACTGTGAGCCCTTGTCAGTTCGCATTTCTGCGGGTATAGCCCTTGTCATGACCACGACGTCCGACATCTCGCGCTTCATCTCCGCCGAGGGCACCGCCCCCGGGGATCGCGCACGGATGCTCGGCTCGCTGCTTCGTCTCGGCCTTATCAGCGGTTGCCGGGTCCAGTGAGGGAGCGCCCGGCGGCCGATAGCCCGCCGCTGGCCATGAGCTCTCTCGTTCTCAACCCATCGCATGACCAATTGCGCCTTACGCCGCCTATCGACGTCGCTGGAACGACGCGGCCGGCCCGAGGCGCCAGCCAGAGACGAGTGACAGCATCATGACCGATATGAGCCGCGACCGGGTAGGCATGCCCAACGCGTCCGCTAAATACCGCCCTTTTTCGCCCATCAACCTCAGCGATCGCACCTGGCCGGGCAAGGCGATCGACAAGGCGCCGATCTGGTGCTCGGTCGACCTCAGGGACGGCAACCAGGCGCTGGTCGATCCCATGGGCCACGATCGCAAGGCCCACATGTTCCGCCTGCTCCTGGAGATGGGCTTCAAGGAGATCGAGGTCGGCTTTCCGTCGGCCTCGCAGACCGATTTCGACTTCGCCCGCTGGTGCGTCGAAGAGGGCGGCGCGCCGGATGACGTGTCGCTGCAGGTGCTGGTGCAGTGCCGGCCGGAGCTGATCGTCCGCACCTTCGAGGCGTTGCAAGGCGCCAGGCAGCCGATCGTCCATTTCTACAATTCGACCAGCAGCCTGCAGCGGCGGGTGGTGTTCGGCAAGGACGTCGCGGGCATCAAGCAGATCGCCGTCGACGGCGCCAAGCTGATCGCCGACATGGCGGCCAAGGCCGGTGGCGGCTTCCGCTTCGAGTATTCGCCGGAGAGCTTCACCGGCACCGAGCTGGAGGTGGCGCTGGAGATCTCCAACGCGGTGATCGAGGTGATCGATCCGACGCCCGACAACAAGCTGATCCTCAACCTGCCGTCGACCGTCGAGATGGCGACGCCCAACGTCTACGCCGACCAGATCGAATGGATGAGCCGCAACGTCGACCGGCGCGACTCGGTGCTGATCTCGCTGCATCCGCACAACGATCGCGGCACCGGCGTCGCCGCCGCCGAGCTGGCGCTGATGGCCGGCGCCGACCGCGTCGAGGGCACGCTGTTCGGCAACGGCGAGCGCACCGGCAACGTCGATGTCGTCACCATGGCGCTCAACATGTTCACGCAAGGCGTCGATCCCGGCCTCGACTGCTCGAACATCGAGCGCATCCGCGACGTGTTCGAATATTCCAACCAGATGAAGGTGCCCGAGCGGCATCCTTACGTCGGCGAACTGGTCTACACCGCCTTCTCCGGCTCGCACCAGGACGCCATCAACAAGGGCCTCAAGGCCATGAAGGCGTCGAACACCGGCGTCTGGGAAGTGCCCTACCTGCCAATCGATCCGCAGGACGTCGGCCGCTCCTACGAGGCGATCATCCGCATCAACTCGCAGTCGGGCAAGGGCGGCATCGCCTACCTGATGCAGAACGACCACGGCATCAACCTGCCGCGCGCCCTGCAGGTGGAGTTCCGCGAGGACATCCAGGCGATCACCGACCGCGAGGGCCGCGAGCTCAGCTCGCAGCGCATCTACGAGCGCTTCATGCAGCTCTACGTCGACCAGCCGGCGGGGCGGCTCAAGTTCGTCGACCACCACACCTACCCCGATCCTGAGGTAAAGGGTCAGCGCATCTGCGTCGCCGAGATCGTCGACGGCGGCGTTCCGCGCACCATCGAGGGCCACGGCAACGGCCCGATCGACGGCTTCGTGCATGCGCTGTCGGTCCATATCGGCATCCCCATATCGGTGGCCGACTATTCCGAGCATTCGCTGCAGCAGGGGTCGGACGCCTCGGCCATCGCCTATGTCGAGCTGAAGCATCCCGGCGGCAAACTCAACGGCGTCGGCATCAACACCAACATCGTCACGGCGTCGCTCTCCGCCGTGGTGTCGGCGGTCAACCGGGTGCTGGAACTCAACGCCGGCTGATCCGGCGGAATCGCGACGAAACACGCTCCCGGTCCGGCGACCGGGGGCTTTTCGATGCCTGCCCGGCGAACTTGACTTTCGCCGTCCGCCACGTGCAAGCATGGCCCATGCCGCTTCCCGACGATCTCGCGAACTGCCTTGTGCTCAACACCGTTGCGGCGGCGCGCGCGCTGGTCCGCCGCTACGATGCCAAGCTGAAGCCGTTCGGGGTCACGGTGCAGCAATTCTCGCTGCTCGCCGCCATCCGCTACAACCCCGGCGCCACGGCGGCGGCGCTGTCGTCCCGCATCCATCTCGACCGCACCAGCCTGATCCGCAACCTCGACCGGCTCGAACTGAAGGGTCTGGCGCGGCGGGTGGACGGTTCCGGCGGCAACATGCGGGTCAGCCAACTCACCGACGAAGGCGATGCCCTGCTCGATCGCCTGCTCGTCGAATGGCAGGCGGCCCAGGCCGGTCTGATGCGCGGCAGTTCGCCGGAGGAGACCGCAGCCTATCTCAAGATCAGCCGGCGGTTCTCCCGCTGACGACGGCGACGGGTTGTTTGTCATGCCGATAGTGTATATGCACTGTGCTGGTACACATGGAGGCGGACATGCAGGAGCCGATCGTCGTGACGGGCATGGGAGCGGTGTCGCCGCTCGGTGCCGGCGTTGAAACCAACTGGCGGCGCCTGGTCGCCGGCGACAGCGGCATCGGAAGGAACGATCGCTTCGACACCGAGGGCTGGAAATGTCGTATCGCCGGCCTGGTTCCCGGCCGTGACGCGCCGGGCGGCTTCGATCCCGAGGCGGTCATGGACCCGCGGGACCTGCGCCGCACCGACCTGTTCATCCACTACGCCATGGCGGCGGCGTCGGAAGCGCTCGGCCAGGCGGGCTGGCATCCGGAAGCCGAGGCCGAACGGACGCGCACGGCGACGGTGATCGCCACCGGCGTCGGCGGCGTGCCGGCGATCACGGCGGCCAGCGAAACCGTGCGGACCGACGGCGTTCGCCGGTTGTCGCCCTTCGTGGTGCCGTCCTTCCTGCCCAATCTCGCCGCCGGACAGGTGACGATCCGCTTCGGCTTCCGCGGGCCGTCGGGTGCGCCGGTCACCGCCTGCGCCGCCTCGGCCCAGGCGATCGGTGACGCCGTGCGCCTGATCCGCAATGGCGAGGCGGACATCGCGCTGTGCGGCGGCAGCGAGGGCTGCGTCGATCCGGTGGCCATCGGCGGCTTCACGGCGGCCAAGGCGCTGTCGTTCAACTTCAACGACGAGCCATGGCGGGCGTCGCGGCCGTTCGACGCCGACCATGACGGTTTCGTGCTGTCGGAGGGCGCGGCGGCGCTGGTGATCGAGCGGCTGTCGCATGCCGAGGCGCGCGGGGCGACGCCGTTGGCCATCGTGGCGGGTTACGGCACCACCACCGACGCCCATCACGTCACCGCCGGCTGGCCGGACGGCCGGGAAGCGGCGCGCGCCATGCGGCTGGCGCTCGGCATGGCCGGCGTCGAGCCCGATGCCATCGGCTATGTCAACGCGCATGCCACCTCGACGCCGGTCGGCGACGCGGCGGAGCTCGCCGCCCTTGCGGCGGTGTTCGGTCCGGGCGGCGGTGGCGTGCCGGTCAGCTCCACCAAGTCGGCGACCGGCCACATGCTGGGGGCGGCCGGCGCCATCGAGGCGATCTTTTCGGTCCTGGCGCTGCGTCACCAGATCTTGCCGCCGGGCCTCAACATCGAGCGGCCGATGGCCGAGGCCGACGGCTTCGACCTGATCGGCTCCGCTGCCCGCCCCGCCGCCGTCGACCACGTGCTGTCCAACGCCTTCGGCTTCGGCGGCGTCAACGCGGCGCTGGTGTTTTCCCGCTTTCGCTGACCGATTGCGCGAAAAAAACGGGCGGCAGGTCGCCCCGCCGCCCGGCTTTCAATCCTCGAAAAGCGCCTGATCAGTAGATCATGGTGCTCATCTTGATCTCGCCCCAGATCTCCTTGACCGTCAGTTCCAGCTCGGCCTTGCGGTCGGTGTAGAAGGTGTGCAGGAGGTGGTGCGCCTTCTCCGAGTTCGGCGAACCCAGGAAGTCGCGGTAGAGGGCCTTGACCTGCTCGTTGTTGTGCGACTGGCGCACCTTGGCCTTGCGGTCGATGCCGAACATCGTCTCGCGCCGCTTGAGGGCATAGGGCAGGTACTGCTTCTTGGAGCGCAGCGTGCCGCCGCCGTCGACGCAGCCGCCGGGGCAGGCCATGATCTCGATGAAGTCGAAGTCGGCCTCGCCGGCCTTGATCGCCTCCATCAGGGCGCGCGTCTCGCCGAGGCCATGGGCCATGGCGATCTTCACTTCGCCGATGTTGCCGCCGAGATCGACGGTGGCCGAGCGGACGCCCTCGAAGCCGCGCAGCTGGGTCAGCTCGATCTGATCGAGCTCCTTGCCGTTGACGACCTTGTAGACGGTCCTGAGCGCCGCTTCCATGACGCCGCCGGTGGTGCCGAAGATGACGCCGGCGCCGGTGTACTCGCTCATGTAGGGGTTGTCGAAGGTCGACGGCTCGATGGTGTTGAGATCGAGGCCTTCGCGCTTCAAGAGGCGCGCGAACTCGCGCGTCGTCAGCACGACGTCGACGTTCGGCATGTCGTCGTCACCGAGCTGCGGCCGGACGATCTCGTCCTTCTTGGCCGTGCAGGGCATGATGGAGATGACGCGGATCTTCTTCGGATCGAGCCCCATCTTGACCGGCAGGTAGCTCTTGGCGATGGCACCGACGACCGCCTGCGGCGAGCGGGTGGACGACAGGAGCGGCAGCAGCTCGGGATAGTGGACCTCGGCGAAGTTGATCCAGGCCGGGCAGCAGGAGGTGATGGTCGGCCGCTTGCGCTCGCCGAGGCGATGCAGAAGCTCGGTGCCTTCCTCCATGATCACCACGTCGGCGCCGAAGTTGGTGTCGAGCACGATGTCGACGCCGAGCTTGCGCGAGGCGGCGATGATCTGCCCCTCGACGTTGGTGCCCGGCGGCATGCCGAATTCCTCGCCGAAGCCGACGCGGATGGCCGGCGCGAACTGCAGGACGGTGGTGATTTCCGGATCGTAGATATAGTCGAGGACGCGATCGGTCTCGTCCTTTTCGGCGAGCGCGCCGGTCGGGCAGACCAGGACGCACTGGCCGCAGGTGACGCAGGTGGAGTCCTTCTGGTTCTTGCCGTGGCGCAGGCCGACGGCCGTGTTGAGGCCGGTGCCGGTGATGACCAGCGCGTCGACTTCCTGGTAGTTGCGGCAGACCGCGACGCAGCGCTGGCAGCGGATGCACTTGGTCATGTCGCGGACCATGGCCGGCGACGAGTGGTCGATCTCGCGGGCGGCGACGCGGATCGGGTCGAAGAAGCGGTTCTCCTTGAGGCCGACGAACTGCGCGACGTCCTGCAACTCGCAGGAGCCGTGGCGGATGCAGGTGGCGCAGTCCTGCAGGTGGTCGGCCATCAGGAGCTCGACCTGCAGCTTCTGCATGTCGCGCACCTTCTTGGTGCGCGTCTCGATGGCGAGGCCTTCCTTCACCGGCGTGTTGCAGGCCGTCACCATGTGGGTGCTGGCCTGGCCGGGCATCTGGATCTCGACGAGGCAGACGCGGCAGGTGCCGGGCGTGTGGTCGATGTCGGCCAGCTCGCACAGCGTCGGAATGTAGAAGTCATGCCGGCGGGCGGCCGAGAGAATCGTCTCGTTCGGATAGGCCGTGACGGCCTTGCCATTGATCTTGAAGCCGATGGTGGCTTCGGCGCCGACGGGGATGAGGGTTTCGACGTTGCACATGGTCTCACGCCGCTCCTTCGGGGATGGAGTGTTCGGTGATCACGGAATAGATGCGGTAGCAGCGCATGCAGCGCATGGACTCCTTGTAGGCGTCCTCCGAGCTGATGATCTGCTCGACTTCCCCGAACATGGTCTTGCGCACTTCCGGCGACAGTTCCGGATGGTGGACGCGATACTCGTTCTTGACCGGCACTTCGATGCAGTCGTTGGAGAACAGCTTGTTGTTCTCCAGGATCTTGCGCATGCGCGAGCGCGGGAAGAAGCGGGTCGAGCCCCGCCGCAGGTAGTCGTCGATGTTGCGGGCGGCCTTGAGGCCGTCGGCCATGGCGGCGATCAGCGTCGACGGGCCGAGGTAGCAGTCGCCGCCGGCGAACACGCCCGGCCGCGAGGTGGCGAGCGTTTCCTTGTTGGCGACCACCCAGTTCCACTTGCTCATCTCGACGCCGTCCTGGGGCTTGACCGAGCCGGTGTCGACCTGCTGGCCGATGGCGGCGATCACCACCGAGCAGGGCATGACGTATTCGCTGCCGGGGATCGGCCGCACGTTGCGGCGACCCTTGGCGTCCATCTCCGTCTGCTCCATCTTGGTCAGCCTGACGCCGGTGACCCTGCCGTCCTCCGAGATGATGGCCAGCGGGTTGGTCAGCACGTGGAACTCGATGCCCTCGTCATGGGCGGCCACGACCTCCTCGCGGTCGGCCGGCATGTCGGCCTCGGTGCGGCGGTAGACCAGGTGAACCTTCTTGGCGCCCATGCGGATGGCCGAGCGGACGCAGTCCATGGCGACGTTGCCGCCGCCGACCACCACCACTTCGCCGTCGATCTCATGCTTCTTGATGCCGGCCACGTGGTCGTGGACCTTGAGCAGGAAGCCGACGCCGGACTCGTAGCCCGCGAGGCTGGTGTCCTCGTTGTCGCAGCCCATCTTGGTGCCTTCCTGGCAGCCGAGGGCGAGGAACACCGACTTGTAGCCGCGCTTGAACAGGTCGTCGACCGAGAAGTCGCTGCCGAGGCGCTGGTTGAAGAAGAAGCGGCCGCCGAGCTTGGTGATGGCGTTCATCTCGTTGAGCAGAACGTCCTTCGGCAGGCGGTAGGACGGGATGCCGATGGCGGCCATGCCGCCCATCTCGCCCTGCGCCTCGTAGACGTCGACGTGGTAGCCGCGCATCAACAGGTGATAGGCGCAGGAGACGCCGGCCGGGCCGGCGCCGACGACGGCGACGCGCTGGTCTTCCGGCAGGATGTTGGCGATCATGTCCTTGGAGAACACCAGCGGATGCGGGCCGGTCTGGTATTCGGCGACGTAGCGCTTGAGAATCTTGATGCCGACCGCCTCGTCGACCATCTTGCGCCGACAGGCCGCCTCGCAGAAGCGGACGCAGACGCGGCTGCAGGTGGCGGCCATCGGATATTTCTGCAGGATGACGCCGAGCGAATGCTCGGGCTTGCCGTCGCGGATATAGTCGATGTAGCGGGGGACATTGACCTTGGACGGACAGGCCTCGATGCAGGGCGCCGTCATGTAGCTCATGGCATGCTGCCGACGGGCCGGCTCGTGCTTGGCGAGCTCGGCCTCGAACTCGTCGCGGAAGGCGGCGATGGCCTTGCCGAGGGCGGTGCCGCAGGACTGGCCGAGACCGCAGAGCGAGGTGGCGCGCATCTGCTCGGCCATGGTGGCGATCTCGTCGAGGCCGAGATCGGCCTCGAGGCCACGGCGCATGGCGCCGAGAGCGTCGCGCACCAGAACGGTGCCCATGCGGCAGGGCGTGCACTTGCCGCAGGACTCCTCGGCCGCCTTGCTGAGATACTGCCAGAAGGTGTCGATGAGGTTGACGTTCTCATCGAAGACGAAGAAGCCGCGATCGGCCACGAAGGCGCGGATCGGGTTGTCGTCGTCGAAGACCTCGAAATCCTTGAGGTCGGGAGGCGTCGCGCCCTCCACGGCCTTTCCCTGGCGATAATCGTGGACGACACCGTCCCACACGCCATAAATAACCTGTGCCATGCTCCATCCCCACTTTGGTTGGGCGTTCCCCGGCAAGTCTGTCACAGGCGAGCGACCCTCGGGGAAGTGTGTCCGTATCATGCGTTCCATACGCATCTGCCATGCGAACAGCAATGACGAAAGTCAAACGACGCGGGCTACGTAGTTGCTTTTTCTCTTTTTCGATTTAGATGCTTCCTGTTCTCAACTTTCATGTTACGTGTTAGTGCGTACAACGGTAAATCCCTATCCGTATCTCTTCGGAAAAGCTTGCAATTCGATTTATTGCTTATCAAGTGAAGGTATTTTCTCAGGCGATTTCCCAGGGACGTGAATTGGTCTAGTGTCATGCGAGCGTTTCTCAGGACGCGATTGCCCCAGCCGTCTTCAGGGTCCACCATGACAGTTTCCTCCATGCCCCGAGGCATGAGCCGTCGCCGTTTCCTCGAGTGCCTTGCCGCCGCCGGTCTGGCCGCGCTGCCGGTCCCGACGGCCACCCGCGCCGCCGGCCTCGACCAGCTCACCGTCTGGGGCATGCCGGCGTCGCCCTCGGTGGTGCTGGCCCGGGCCGTGGCCTCGGGCGCGCTGGCGCCGCTGGCGGGCGAGGCGCGCTTCGACGTCTGGCGCACGGCCGACCAGATGCGGGCGGGCGTCGTCTCGGGCGATATCGCGCTGTTCGCCGCGCCGAGCTATGCCGCCGCCAACCTGTTCAATCGCGGCGCCGGCGTCCGTCTCGTCAACATCCTGACCTGGGGGCTGCTCTATATCTTCGCCGGCGACGGCGTGCGTCTCGAAACGATCGGGGATCTCAAGGGCAAGACGCTGCTGGTCGGCGCCAAGAACGACGCGCCGGACCTGCTCACCCGTTTCGTGCTGAAATCGGCCGGGCTCGAGCCGGGCCGGGATGTCGGCCTCTCCTACGTCGGCACGTCGGCCGAGGCGGTGCCGCTGCTCCTGGCCGGCAAGGCGGATGCCGCCGTGCTGCCGGAGCCGGCGGCCAGCGCCGCCGAGATCAAGGCTAAGCAGGCGAACCTCAACGTCATGCGCGCCCTCGACGTCACCGACCTCTACGCTGCGCACAGCGGCCGGCCCGCCGGCATTCCGCAGGCCGGCCTCGCGGTGACGGAGGCCTTTCTCGATGCCCATCCCGACATCGTCGCGGCGCTGCATGCCGCCTCGGTCGAGGCGGCCGGCTGGGTCGGCGACAACCCGAAAGCCGCGGCGGCGCTGGTCGCCGATCCGCTGAAGCTGCCGGCGCCGATCATCGAGGCGTCGCTGCCGCGTTTCCGGCTGAAGGTGGCGTCGGCGCTGGAGGCCAAGGCCGACCTCGAGGCCTATTTCGAGGCCCTGATGACGCTGTCGCCTGACATCGTCGCCGGACGCCTGCCGGACCCGGCCTTCTACTGGGGACGCTGAGACCATGCCGAGGCTTTCCTGGCGCCGGCTGACCGGCGGTGGCGAACGCCGCTGGGCGATGCTCGGACTCGCCGTCGTCGTCGCGCTCTGGGAGATCGGCCATCGCGCCTACGGCGACTTCGTGCTGCCGTCGCCGCTGGCAACGCTCGCCGCCCTCGGGCGCCTCGCCGCCGGCGGCGAACTCGGGCCGGCGGTGGCGACGACGGCACGCGACGCGCTGAGCGGCTTTGTTGCGGCGACGCTGGCCGGTTCGTTCCTCGGCGGCCTCGCCGGGCGTTCGATGCCGGTGAGGGCCATGCTGCAGCCGATCGCCACCATGCTGATCGGCGTGCCGGCCATCGCCTGGGTGGTGCTGTCGCTCCTGTGGTTCGGCAGCTCCGGACTGGCCGCCACCTTCTCCGTGGCGGTCGCCGCCGGCCCCCTGGTGTTTGCCGCGGCGACGCAGGGCACGCGCACCGTCGACGGCGGCCTTCGCACCATGGCGCGCGCCTTCCGCGTGCCGCTCGGCGCCAGGATCGTCGACGTCTACCTGCCGCACGTGCTCTCCCATCTCCTGCCGGCGCTCGGAACGGCGCTGGCCATGAGCTGGAAGGTAGCGGTGATGGCCGAACTGCTGTCGGGAGCCGGCGGCATCGGCGACGGTCTCGCCGCGGCCCGCGCCGAGGTCGACACCGCCAAGACCATGGCCTGGGTGGTCGTTGTCGTGGCGCTGCTGCTTGTCGTCGAACGTCTGATCATCGAACCGGCGCGCCGGCATTTCGAGACCTGGCGGCGCGGTCTGCCGGGAGAGGCGGCATGAACGGCGAGGGCGGCCTCGTTGCCGGCGGCGTCGCCCACGGCTTCGCCGGCACGAAAGTGCTCGACGGCATCGATCTCCGCGTGCCGCGGGGCGGCGTCCTGGCCATCCTCGGACCATCGGGTGCCGGCAAGACGACGCTGCTCCACATCCTCGGCGGTCTGCTCGAACCGGACGCCGGACGCATCGACCGGCCGTTCGAGCGATCGGCCTTCGTCTTCCAGGATCCGCTGCTCCTGCCCTGGCGGACGGCGCGCGGCAACGTCGTGTTCGGCCTTGCCGGCGAGCGGCTCTCCCGCGCCGAACGCCTCGCCCGGGCGCGATCGATGCTGGTCAAGGTCGGTCTCGGCCAGGGCGATGCCGGCCTTTATCCGCACCAGTTGTCCGGCGGCATGAAGAAGCGGGTGGCGCTGGCGCGGGCCCTCGCCGTCCTACCCGACCTGCTGCTGCTCGACGAGGCTTTCTCGGCGCTCGACGTCGGCCTGTCGCGTGAGATGCAGCAGCTCGTCCGCCTCGACGCGCAGGAGCGCGGCGTCACGGTGGTGCTGGTGACCCACGACCTGTCCGAGGCGGTGCGGCTCGCCGATCGGGCGGTGGTGCTGGCCGGCCGACCGGGGCGGATCGTCGCCCGCCTCGCCATCGACCGACCGGCCCGCCTTCGGGACGACGCCTTCGTCGAAGCGGAAATCCGCCGCATCGCGGCGCTGGATGCGATCCGCGACGCCTTCCGGCCGACGCTGTCGGGCTGAAGCCTCCCTAGGCGGCCAGCCTTCGATGCGGTTGGTCCGAACCGATCGGCGGCCGCGTCCCGGATATCGAACTTATCAAGTTGGTTCATCCGGGCTTCCGGCGCTTCCGGACGAAGCCATCTATTCCAGGTTGGCGTGACGGGTGAACATCCCGTCGCTGGTCGCCCCGCGCCGCGCCATCAGCTCGAGAATGACCGCATCGAGGAGCAGCAGCAGCGCCTGCTCGAACAGCGAGCCCATGGGCTGGATCGACCGGACGCCGTCGCCGGCCTTCGCCTTCGGCGATGGCGCCGGCAGCACCAGGCGGCGGTCGGCGAGCTTGCCGATGGTGGAATCCGGCACGATGGTCACCAGCGCGATCTTGCCGCCGATCCGCCGCGCCTTGTCGGCGATCGACACCAGGCTCCCCGTTTCGCCCGAGCCGGAGCAGACGACGAGCAGGTCATCCCCGGAATAGGCGGGCGTGGCGATTTCGCCGATGACGAAGGCGTCGAGGCCGAAGTGCATCAGGCGCATGGCGAAGGCTCTGCCCGCCAGTCCGGACCGGCCGGCGCCGGCGACGAAGATCCGCCGCGCCGCCAGAAGATCGCCGGCGAAAGCGCTCACCTCGTCGGGCGACACCTTCGACAATACGGCCCGCAGTTCCTCCAGGATGGCGCTGCCATAGTCCGCGACGTTCATTCTTCCCGCTCCTTCGTTTCCCGATGGGCCAGCCGGGCCAGCTCCTCCGCCGCCTTCGCCGGGTCGGCGGCGTGCCGGATGCCGCCGCCGACGATGGCCACGTCGGCGCCGAGACGGATGTATTGCGATATGGTGGCCGGGGTGATGCCGCCGGCGACGAACAGCTCGGACTGCCGCGCCACCTCCTTCATCACCTTCAGCTCGTCGGCCGGCGTGCGGCCGGCCGCCTGCTGGTCGACGCCGGTGTGGACGGCCAGCGCCTTGATGCCGAGGTCTTCCAGACGGCGGATGCGGTCGGGAAGGTCGGCGACGCAGATCATGTCGGCGATGACGGTGCCGCCGAAATCCGCCGCCACGTCCAGGCAGCCCTTGACCGTGAGGAGATCGGTGACGCCGAGCACGGTGACGTAGGCCGCGCCGGCGGCGAAGGCCTGCCGCGCCTCGTAATGGCCGGCGTCCATGATCTTGACGTCGGCCAGCACCGGCAGGTCGGGGTAGCGGGCGCGGAAATCGCGCACGGGCCGCAGCCCGTCCTCGATGAGAAAGGGAGTTCCCACCTCGACGATATCGATGAACGGGCGCACCCGATCGATGAGGGCCACCGCCTCGTCGATCGTGATGTCATCCAACGCGAGCTGCAGTTTCATCCGGTCTGTCCTCCTGGCGCCGGACCTCGTCCGGAACGCGGATTGCGCAAGGCCTCCGGGGAGCGGCGGCACGATAATGAGCACGATCCCATTGGCTGAGCCTCCGAAACGCCTCTCCTGGCCGACGAGCGCCGCCATTCCGGCCTGACGCCTCCCCGGAATGGCCAATTGGTAGTTTAGCGCAGCTCCAAAAGTCGTAAAAGCGGTCCACTACATAGATGTTTCGGCAATATTGACAGGCCCGGGCACCTATGTCAGTTTGCCCCAACAAATGAGATCGGTCTCATATATCACAAAGGGCCGGATCGGTCGAGGGAGGCAGCGGCATGGACGACGGCAAGTCGGGGGAGATCGGCGACGGCGCGCGCAAGCGGGCGCGGCTCATCGACGTCGCCCGGCGGGCGAACGTGTCGCGCGCCACCGCCGCGCGGGCGCTCGGCAACTACGGCCTGGTGACCAAGGAGACGCGGGCCAAGGTGCTGGCCGCCGCCGAAGCGCTCAACTACCGGGTCAACGAGCTGGCCCGCTCGATGCGGTCGGGTCGCACGCTGACCATCGGCGTCGTGGTCGCCGACATTTCCAACTCCTTCTTCAGTACGTCGATCCGCGCCATCATCGACACCGCCGCCTCGTCCGACTACCAGATCCTGGTCCTGAACACCGGCGACGACCTCGAGGCCGAGCGCGACGCCATCCGCGTGCTGCTGGAAAAGCGGGTCGACGGCATGGTGGTGGTGCCCTCCTCGCGCAGCCACTTCAGCCATCTCCAGTTGGAGGACGGCGGTCCTTCGGTGCCGATCGTGCTGCTCGACCGCTATGTCGAGGGGCTGAAGATCAGCTCGGTGACCACCGACGACTTCGCCGCCTCGCGCGAGGCGGTGCGCCATTTCGTCGCCTGCGGCCACCGCCGCATCGGCCTGATGGTGGCCACCGCCGCCGTCAACGGCCACTCCACCAAGGAGCCGGCCGACATCGTCTGGACCGCCCAGGCCCGCATGCACGGCGGCATGGTCGGGCTGGCCGAGGCGGGCATCACGCCGACGCACAAGTGGCTGCGCTACAGCCGCGGCGAGTTCGAGCACGCCAGGGCGGCGGCCATGACCATCCTGAAGGACGAGCCGCGGCCGACCGCCATCCTGGCGACCAACGAGGAAATGGCCATCGGTTGCATCTCCGTCGCCAATGAGATCGGTCTCACCATCGGTCGCGACCTGTCGCTGATCCTGTTCGACGACCCGCCCTGGGTGTCGGTGTTCACCCCGCCGCTCACCGTCATCCGCCGCCCGACCTATGATCTTGGGCGCCTCGCCATGCAATTGCTGCTGGCCGAAATCAATGGCGAAGGGACCTACCAGGCAGCCATGCTGCGCACCGAAATCGTCCATCGGCAGTCGGTGCTGACGCTGCGGGCAACGGAGGTTGACCGGCATTAGTATATATTGAAATAAGTTTATATTACTTTATTTTACGTGGCTAACCACCGCGTATATTCCGATTCTGCCCTGAGTATACTTCTATAATACTTTAAGATGACATCTTTTTCTATTGCGTCGCCTGAAAAGCGTGCTATATGTCGACGCCGCGTACCGAGGAGGATCGGTACGCCGCAAGGCCGGTGAGGCCCTCGTGAACGGCACGAAGCAGTCGTCACCGTCCGCGATCCCTTGGGAGGTCCCTCGATGAAAAAACTCGTCACGGCGGCACTTGCCGCCGCCTTCATGCTGCCTGTCGTCGCGCAGGCGGCCGACAAGAAGTTCACGGTGGCCGGCATCGTCTTCCAGGAAGACCAGTTCATGAAGACGACGCTGCTCGGCATGAAATCGGTGGCCGAGAAGGAAGGCGTCAACCTGTTGACGTCCAACACCTCGAACCAGATCAGCAAGGAAGTCGAGGTGGTCAACACCTACGCCGCCCGCGGCGTCGACGCCATCGCCATCACCTATCTCGATCCGGCCGCCGCGTCGATTCCGGCCGTCAAAGCCGCCAGCGACAAGGGCATCAAGATCGTCAGCTTCAACAACAAGCTGGCCGCCGACTTCCCGGTGTCGACCGTCATGTCGGACAATACGCTGCTCGGGGCCGGTTCGGGCAAGGAAGCCGCCGCCTACATCAAGGCCCACTACGGCGACAAGACGGAGATCAAGGTCGCCATCATCAACTACAAGGCCCAGCTTCCGCCGGAAAGCAACGCCCGCCAGGACGGCTTCTGGAATGAGATCAAGGACATCCCCGGCGTGACGCTGGTCGCCGAGGCCTCGTCGCCGGTCGCGGAGGAGGCCATCAAGAAGGCCGCCGACATCATTACGGCTCATCCTGATATCGATCTCATGTACGGCTGCAACGCCGGCGGCCTGATCGGCGCCGTGCTGGCCGTCAAGAACTCCGGCAAGGCCATCCCGGTGTTCGGCATCGACCTCGACAAGCAGATCGTCGGCTTCCTGCAGTCGAAGGACAACATCCTTCAGGCCTCCACCGCCCAGGACCCGTTCAAGATCGGGGCTCTCGCCATGGAGAACGCCATCAAGTCGCTGAAGGGCGAAGCGGTCGAAAAGGAGATCATCGTTCCCGGCCTGACGCTGTCCCGCACCGACTCGGCGGCGGTTGCCGAATACGCCAAGACCGTCAAGTAACCGAGGTTAGGAACGGATGATGGGACCCGCAAAGCTCGAAATCAGCAATCTGACGAAAGCCTATACCGGGGTCCTCGCTCTCGACGACTTTTCCGCCGACTTCGACGGCGGAAAAGTCTACGCGTTGCTGGGCAAGAACGGGTCGGGAAAGAGCACCTTCGTCAAATGCCTGTCGGGAGCGGTCATTCCGACATCCGGCGAGATCCGGATCGACGGCGTTCCGGTCCGCTTCAAGGGGCCGGCGGACGCCAATGCCGCCGGCATCGCCGTCGTCTATCAGGAGCTCAGCCTGATCCTCGACTTCACGGTGGCCGAGAATATCATGCTCGGCCGCTTCCCTACCGTCGGGCCGGGCAACATCACGGTCGACTGGAAGGCAACCAACGCTCACGTCCAGGACATCCTGACGTCGCTGAAGATCGACATTCCGGTCACCCGCAAGATTTCCGACCTCTCGGTCGGCCAGCGGCAGGTGATCGAGATCGCCAAGGCGATGTCGCTCAATCCGCGCGTGCTGCTGCTCGACGAGCCGACCTCGGCGCTGGCCCGCCACGAGATCAACAGCCTGCTGGAAGTGGTGCGCTCGCTGCGCGAGAAGGGCGTGGCGATCATCTTCATCACCCACAAGCTCAACGAAATCCGCGGCGTCGCCGACTATGTGACGGTGCTGCGCGACGGCCGGATGGTCGGCACCGTGCCGATCGACGTGGCGACGCCCAAGGTGATCGTCGACATGATGTTCGGCGAGACGACGCTCAAAAGCCGGCCGGCCGACCTCAAGGTGGGCGAGGAAATCCGCCTCAAGGTCACCGGCCTCAAGCGCAAGGACAAGTACGAGGACATCAGCTTCGAGCTCCGGGCCGGCGAAATCCTCGGCATCGCCGGCATGCTCGGCGCCGGCCGCAGCGAGCTGTTGCGCGGCATCTTCGGCGCCGACGCCATCGACGGCGGCGCCATCGTGCTCAACGGCACCGAGGTGCGGCGGCCGACGGTGGCCCGCATGAAGACTCTCGGCCTAGCCATGACCATGGAGAACCGCAAGGAGGAGGGGCTCATCCAGATCATGTCGATCGAGGACAACCTCTGCCTCGCCAGCCTCGACGAGGTGGGGCAGCGGGGCTTCCTCAGCCACTTCCTGCAGGCGCCGGTGGCCGAGAAATGGATCGGGCGGTTGCAGATCAAGGTGTCGGACGCCTTGCAGGAGGTGCAGTCGCTGTCGGGCGGCAACCAGCAGAAGGTGGTCGTCGGCAACTGGCTCAACACCGACCCCAAGGTGGTGTTCTTCGACGAGCCGACGCGCGGCATCGACATCGTCGCCAAGCAGCAGATCTTCCAGATCATGTGGGATCTATCGCGCCGCGGCCTCAGCGTCGTCTTCGTGTCCTCCGAGCTCGAGGAACTGCTCGAGGTCTGCCACCGCATCCTGATCATGGAGGCCGGACGCTTCATCGGCGAGGTCCGGGAGCCGGAGAACACGCCGATCGAGTCGCTATACGCCATGTGCATGGGGGAAACGGCGAAATGACCACCACCGATACCACCGGCCGCGCCAAGGACAAGGCCGCCCTCCGGGCGCCGATCGCGCGCCGGCCCTTCTTCAAGCTGTCCGACTTCGTTCTCGAAGCCATCCTGCTGGCCATCATCGTGCTGCTCGCCTTCACCGCGCCCGGCTTCGCCTCCTGGGACAACGCGATGAACATCCTGCGCAACGCGGCGATGACCGGCATCATCGCCTTCGGCATGACCTTCGTGCTGATCCTCGGCGAGATCGACATCTCCGTCGGCTCGGGCCTCGCTTTCTTCGGCTGCCTGCTGGCCGTGGTCACCGACAGCATGACCGCCACCGGCTGGTCGGCCGAGATCGGCGTCGGCGCCGGCGTCGTGCTCTGCCTCGGCATCGCCATCCTGGCCGGCATGTTCACCGGCTGGGTGCGCCACGCCCTCGCCGTGCCGACCTTCATCACCACGCTGGCCTGGATGGCCGCCTTCCGTGGCGGCGCCTATCTCCTGACCGGCAGCTTTCCGGTGACGCCCTATCCGGAATGGTTCTTCTTCTTCGGTTCGGGCGCCATCTTGGGCATCCCCTTCCAGGCCTTCGTCTTCCTCTTGGTGTTCGTCGTCACCTGGTTCATCTCCCGCTATACGGTGTTCGGCAAGTCGGCCTATGCGGTGGGCGGCAACGCCGAGTCGGCGCGGCTCTCCGGCATCAACGTGCTGGGCGTCCGCATGGCGGTGATGGCGATGATCGGCGTCTTCACCGTGCTCTCCGCCATCATGGTGTCGAGCCAGATCCAGGCCGGCAATCCGACGGTGGGCGTCACCTGGGAATTCACGGTGATCACCGCCTGCGTCATCGGCGGCGTCAGCCTGATGGGCGGCAAGGGCCGCGTCTGGGGCACCTTCGTCGGCGTGCTGTTCCTGTCGATCATGCTGAACGGCATGACGCTGCTCAACATCGACGAGTACTGGCAGTACGTCGCCCGCGCCATCCTGATCCTCGGCGCCGTGCTGATCTACCAGGTACAGGCCATGAATGCCCGGCGCGGCTGATCCCGCCGGCAGCGGGCACGGCGCGAGCCCCTTTCCTCCGCTCCGCCGTGCCGCTCCCCCGAACTCCATCGGAGAAAGATCGTGCAACCTTATGAAAACGTGTTCCGCGATACCTCGCACCTGGTGGTCGAGGAGCTGTCCCGGACGCTCGAGCGCATCGACCCTGCCCAGGTGCAAGCCTTCGTCGACGCCCTGCTCGCCGCCGACAAGGTATTCGTGGTGGGCGTCGGCCGCGTGCTGCTGGCGCTGCAGGCGATGACCAAGCGCTTCGCCCACCTCGGCATCGCCATCACCTATGTCGGCGCCATCACCGAGCCGGCCATCACGCCGAAGGACTTGCTTGTCGTCGGCTCGGGCAGCGGCTCGTCGCTGTTCCCGCTGGCCATCGCCCGCAAGGCCAAGGCGATCGGCGCCAAGGTGGTGCACATCGGCTCCAACCCGCAGTCCGACATGAAGGACGTCGCCGACTTCATGGTGCGCATTCCCGTCCGCACCAAGCTCTATCTCGACGACGAGATCGACTCCCGCCAGCCGATGACCTCGCTGTTCGAGCAGTCGCTGCTCATCTTCGGCGACATCGTCGCCAAGATGATCATCGACGAGCGCCAGCTCGACCTGAAGGGGCTGTGGCAACACCACGCCAATCTCGAATGACGACGCTGACCAAACGCGAGCTGCTGGCACGCGTCGGCAGCGTGCAGCAGGTGGCTTCGGTCCGGCCGATCACCTTCCGCGAGGGGCGGGCCGACGGCCTCACCGCCTATGCGGTCAGGAACGGGCCGCTGGCCTTCGACGTGCTCGCCGACAAGGGCCTCGACATCGGCAGCTTCAGCTATCGCGGCGTCGGCTTCGACTTCCTGGCGAAGCCCGGGCTGATCGGCCGTACCGCCTATGACACCCATGGCGCCGAGGCGCTGCGCTCGATCATGGGCGGGCTGATGTTCACCTCGGGCTACGAGAACATCTGCGCGCCCTGCACCATCGACGGCAAGGACTATCCGATGCACGGCCGCATCCGCACGACGCCGGCCGAGCACCGTTCGGCCGACGCCTTCTGGGAGGACGATGCTTATGTGCTGCGCCTCTCCGGCGAGATGCGCGAGGCCGAGCTGTTCGGCGAGAACCTGGTGCTCAGGCGCTCGATCGAGACGCGGCTCGGGACGCGGGCGGTGCGCATCGTCGACGAGGTCGAGAACGAGGCGTTCCGGCCGGAGCCGCTGATGCTGCTCTACCATTTCAACGTCGGCCATCCGCTGCTGTCGGAGGCGGCGCGCGTCGTGCTGCCGGCGCTGGCCACGCAGCCGCGCGACGAGGTCAGCCGGCCGCAGGTCGACGGCTGGGCGACGATGGCGCCGCCCCGGGCGAACGAACCGGAATACGTCTTCCTGCACGAGTTGGCCGCCGACGAAGCCGGCAACACCTTTGCCGCCATCGTCAACCCGGAGCTGAAGCTCGGCGTGCGCCTCGGCTTCAACCGCGAGGTTCTGCCCTACTTCATGCAGTGGAAGTCGACGGCGGCCGGCGATTACGTGATCGGCCTCGAGCCGGCCAATGCGTCGGTCTACGGCAAGCCGCACCACGTCGCCGCCGGCGACCAGCATCTGCTGGCGCCGGGAGCCAGAGAAATCTTCGAGCTCACCATCACCGTCCTCGACGGCGACGAGGAGCTCGACCGCGTCCAGGAAGAAGCCGATCGGCTGTCGCGCCGATGAACCGGAGGAAACCCGATGAAAAGATCCGAAATCAATGGCGCCATCAAGCGCATGGAGAAGATGCTCGGCGACTACAGGTTCGCGCTGCCGCCCTTCCTGCACTGGACGCCCGAGGACTGGAAGACGGCCGGACACGAGTATGACGAGATCCGCGACAACATGCTCGGCTGGGACGTCACCGACTACGGCATGGGCAAGTATGCCGAGCTCGGCATCGCGCTGATCACGCTGCGCAACGGCAACGTCAAGAACAAGAAATACACCAAGACCTATGCCGAGAAGGTCATCATGATCGAGGAAGGCCAGGTGTCGCCGATGCACTTCCACTGGTCGAAGATGGAAGACATCATCAATCGCGGCGGCGGCAACCTGATCTTCCGCCTGTACAACGCCACCAAGGACGGCGCCATGGCCGATACCGACGTGGAGATCAACCGCGACGGCCGCCGCTACACGGTGAAGGCCGGGGAGGACATCGTCGTCGCGCCGGGCGAAAGCCTGACTTTCTATCCCTATTATTATCACGAATTCGTGGTGCAGCCGGGCACCGGCTCGGTGCTGATCGGCGAAGTGTCGATGTGCAACGACGACAACACCGACAACCGCTTCCTCGAACAGTATCCGCGCTTCCCGAAGATCGAGGAAGACGAGCCGCCCTATCGGCTGCTCTGCACCGAATATCCCAAGGCCGCCTAAGGCGGCAGCGTGCCGCCGGTGCGATGCGGGAAAACGTTCGTCCGGCAACACGCCGGACGGACGACCGGAGGAGTTTGACGCGTGGATCTTCTTTCAATCGGCGAAATGGTCATCGACTTCCTTCCCGGCCCCGAGCCGGGCAGCTATCTGCGCAACGCCGGCGGCGCGCCGGCCAACGTCGCCATCGCCGCGACGCGCAGCGGGCTGACGGCCGCCTTTCTCGGCAAGCTGGGCAACGACGATTTCGGCCGCTTCCTGGCGGCGACGCTCGAGGAGAACGGCGTCGAGGTGGTGCTGAAGGAGCCGACCGACGAGGCGGTGACGACGATGACCTTCGTCACGCTCGGCGCGGACGGCGAACGCAGCTTCACTTTCGTCCGCAAGCCAGGCGCCGACATGCTGCTCGCGCCAGCCGACATTCGGCCGGAGGTGGTCGGGGCATCGACGATCGTCCACATCGGCTCCTGCTCGCTGTCGGGCTCGCCGTGCGCCGAGGCGACGCTCGCGGCGCTGCGGCTCGCCCGGGCGCAGGGCAAGCTCGTCTCCTTCGACGTCAACTACCGGGCGCCGCTCTGGGCACGCCAGAGTGACGCCGCCGCCAGGATTGCCGAGGCGCTGCCGTTTGTCGACCTGCTCAAGGTGTCCGAGGAGGAGGTGCATCTGGTTGGTGGAACCGCGGGCCTTGCCGGCTGCCTGAAGGCGCACGGCATCGCCGTCGCCGTCGAAACGCTGGGCGCGCGCGGCGCCCGATGCCACTTCGCCGGCGAAACCATCCATGTACCGGCGCCGCCGGCCGTGGCCATCGACGCGACCGGTGCCGGCGACGCTTTCTGGGGCGCGCTCCTCTCGCATCTCATCACGGCCGGTGTCCGGCGCGTTGGCGATCTCTCCCTCGGCGCGCTGCGCGACGCGGCCACCTATGGCGCCGCCGCCGGCTCGCTCTGCGTGCGGCGAAAGGGCGCAATTCCCGCCCTGCCGACGCGGGCCGAAATCCTTACCCTTCTCAACAAGGAAGTTGCCTGATGAGCTTTTCCTGGCGCAAGTCCTGCATCGTCGCCCCGTCGCTGATCTGCCTCGACCTCTGTAACCTGCAAGCCCAAGTCGAGGCCTGCGAGGCGGCGGGCATCGAGGTTCTGCATGTCGACATCATCGACGGCCATTTCAGCCCCAGCCTGCCGCTCGGCCTCGAAACCGTCCGCCGCCTGCGCCAGCTCACCAGGCTGAAATTCGACGTCCATCTGATGGCGACCGACAACGACTATTTCGTCGACGAGCTGATCGACATCGGCGTCGAGCAACTGGTCTTCCACCTCGAAACGGAGCGGCACGTCGACAACCAGCTCAACCGCATCCGCGCCAAGGGCGTGCGGGCCGGCGTGGCGCTGAAGCCGTCGACGCCGGTCGGTCTGCTCGACTGCGTCGTCGAGAAGTGCGATGCCGTCCTGCTGATGCTGATCAACCCTGGCTATGCCTGGAACAAGGGCGAGAAGCAGGTCGCCTTCGCCGACCGCAAGATCCGCGAGCTGCGCGCCTTGATCGACGCCCGCGGCTCGGACACGGCGATCAGCATCGACGGACGCGTCTCGACCCAGAACATCGCCGACTACGGCGCCGGTCTCGTCGACATCTTCGTTGGTGGCACCACCTGCATCTCGCGCGACGACATCGCCGGCAGCGTCGGCAAGCTCAACGCTCTGCGCGAAACCTTCTCTCCGATCTGAGGGCCACGATTTCCGGGAAGCGATATCTAGGTTATCGGATTTTCCGCCGGTGGCCCGGCCTTCTCCTCGCGGATGCGGAACCAGGTGACGTAGAGCGCCGGCAGGAAGATCAGCGTCAGGGCGGTGCCGACGAGGATGCCGCCGATCATGGCGAAGGCCATCGGTTGCCAGAACACCTCGCTGGCGATCGGGATGAGGCCCAGGCTGGCCGCCAGCGCCGTCAGCACGATCGGCCGGAAGCGGTGGTCGGTCGCCTCGATCACCGCGTTCCAGGCCGGCACGCCCTCCGCCCGCAGCCGTTCGATCTGGTCGACCAGGATCACCGAGTTGCGGATGAGGATGCCGATCAGCGCCAGCACGCCGAGGATGGCGACGAAGCCGAGCGGTGCGCCGGTGGGCAGCAGCGCCGCCACCACGCCGATCAGCGCCAGCGGCGCCACCGCCACCACCAATATGAGGCGGCTGAAGCTCTGGAGCTGGATCATCAGCACGGTGAGCATGACGAATATCATCAGCGGCACGACGGCGACGATCGGCGCCATCGCCTTCTGCGATTCCTCGGCCGAGCCGGCGGTCGTCACCTTGTAGCCGGCCGGCAGGGTGGCGGCGAAGTCGTCGATCGCCGGCTTGAGCTGCTTGACGATGGTGTCGGCCTGCGTCGCGTCGGCGCGGGCCGCCTTGACGGTGACGGTCGGCAGGCGGTTGCGGCTCCACACCACCGGCTGTTCCATCTCGTAGCGCAGGTTGGCGACGGCGGCGAGCGGCACGCTCGACCCGGTCTGGCTCGCAAGCTGGAGGTTTTTCAGCGTCTCGATGGAGTTGCGCTCTTCCGAGACGGCGCGGCCGATGACGTCGATCTGGTAGATGTCGTCGCGGATCTTGGTGACGGTGGCGCCGCCGATGATGCCGTAGAGCGCGTTGGAGATATCCTGCGAGGAGACGCCGAGCAGGCGCGCCTTGTCCTGCATGACGTCGACCTTGACGACGCGTCCGGGCTCGCCCCAGTCGGTGACGATATTGTCGACGTGGGCGTTGGTGGCGACGACGGCGGCGAGCCGGCCGGCGGCGTCGCGCACGCCCTCGATATCCGGGCCGGACAGGCGGTAGGCGACCGGCCGGCCGACCGGCGGTCCGATCTCCAGGAGGCGGACGAAGCTGTCGACGCCGGGGAAGGTGCGGCGGAGATAGTCGGAGAATTCCGCCTTGAGGCGGTCGCGCGTCTCCTCGTCGCGGGTGACGACGACGATCTGGCCGAAATAGGGGGCGGCCGGCTCCTGGTCGAAGGTGAGCAGGAAGCGCACGGCGCCCCGGCCGACATAGGACGACCAGTGGTCGACGCCGTCGTTGCCCGCCAGCATGTCCTTTTCGAAGCGGGCGATCACCCGGCCGGTTTCCTCGATGGCGGCGTTCTGGGGCAGCGTGAAGTCGACGATCAGCTCGGAGCGGTCGCTGTCGGGAAAGAACTGCTGCTGGACGTGGGTGAGGCCGTAGAGCGAGGCGCCGAAGGCGAAGAGCGTCAGGCCGATGACGATGAAGCGGTGGCGCAGGCCGGCGACCAGAAGGCGCTCGAAGCCGCGGGCGAAGCGGGTTTTCTCCGTCTTCTGGTGCTTCAGCTTCGCCGGCAGCACGGTGACGCCGATCAGCGGCGTGAACACCACGGCGACGATCCAGGAGATGACCAGCGACACGGCGATGACGACGAACATGGTGAAGGTGAATTCGCCCGCCATCGACGAGTTGAGGCCGACCGGAATGAAGCCGGCCACCGTCACCAGCGTTCCCGTCAGCATCGGGAAGGCGGTGGAGGTGTAGACGGCGGTCGCCGCCTTCCTGAGCGAATCGCCCTTTTCGAGGCGGGCGATCATCATCTCGACGGCGATCATGGCGTCGTCGACCAGCAGGCCGAGGGCGATGATCAGCGCGCCGAGCGACACCCGCTGCAGCGAGATGGCCGATGTCTCCATCACCATGAAGGTGATGGCGAGCACCAGCGGAATGGACAATGCCACCACCACGCCGGCCCTGAGGCCAAGGCTGACGAAGCTGACCAGCAGGACGATGGCGATGGCCTCGAACAGCGCCTGCGTAAAGCCGGAGACCGCCTTCTCCACCAGCGCCGGCTGGTCGGCGACCTGGTGCACGGCGATGCCGATCGGCAGCTCCGCCTCGATCCCCACCATCTCGGCCCGGAGCGCCTCGCCGAACTTCAGGAGGTTGGCGCCGGCCTTCATGCCGATGGCGATGGCCACCGCCGGCTCGCCATTGTAGCGGAACAGCTCGGTCGGCGGGTCGGCGTAGCCGCGGCTGATCTTCGCCACGTCGGACAGGCGGAAGAACCGGCCGTTGACGCGGAGATTGACCGCCTCGAGGCTCTTTTCCGAGCGGAATTCGCCGGTGACCCGCACCGACACCCGCTCGGAGCCCGTCTCGATGGTGCCCGACGGATTGACGGCGTTCTGCTCGGCGAGCGTCGTCAGCACCGCCTTTTCGTCGAGGCCGTAGGCGGCGAGCTGGCGCGGCGAGAACTCGAGATAGATCACCTCGTCCTCGGCGCCGATGATCTCCACCTTGCCGACGTTGTCGACCGAAAGGATGCGGGTGCGGATGTCCTCGGCATAGTCGCGCAACTGGCGCGGCGTGAAGCCGTCGGCGGTCAGCGCGTAGATGTTGCCGTAGACGTCGCCGAAGTCGTCGTTGAAGAACGGGCCGACGACGCCGTCCGGCAGCTCGCCGCGGATGTCGGAGATCAGGTTGCGCACCCGCACCCAAGTGCCGTCGACATCGGCCGCCCTGGTGTCGTTGCGCAGGTTGACGAACACGGTGGTGACGCCCGGCCGCGTCAGGTTGCGCGTGAAGTCGAGGTTCGGCAGCTCCTGCAGCTTCTTCTCGATGCGGTCGGTGACCTGCCGGGTCATCTCGGGGACCGAGGCGCCCGGCCAGTAGGCCTGCACCACCATGGTCTTGATGGTGAAGGAGGGATCTTCCTCGCGGCCGAGATTGACGTAGGAGAACACGCCGAACAGCGTGAAGACGACCATGAAGTACCAGACGAGGGACTTGTGATCGAGCGACCAGTCCGAGAGATTGAACCTTTTCACGGTGCATCTCCCTCGGCGCCGTCCCGGCCGTCGGCCAGCACCAGGACCTTCTGCCCTTCCTTAAGGCTGTGCACGCCGGCGATCGCCACCCGCTCGCCGGCCGAAAGGCCGGACAGGATGCGGAGGCGCCCCTCGCCCGCCGGCGCGGTGGTCACCGGCCGAAGGGCGACGCTGCCCTCGCGCCGCGCCGCAGGGCTCGCCTCGTCGACCGTCACCACCCAGACGAAGCTGCCGTCCTGGCGCGTCAGCACGGCGGCCTCCGGCAAGGTGATCGTCGGGCTTGCCTGCCGGTCGGCGCGCACCTCGACCGTGGAACCGAGGCGGAACAGGCTGGGCGGCTCGGCGAGGGCGATCTTGATCCGGCGGGTGCGGGTGATGGGATCGGCCTCCGGCGCAATCTCCCGCAGCCGGCCGGCGATCGGCTGGTCGGGCGCGATCTGCGGCGCAACGACGAAGGACGCTTCGGGCGACAGCGTGCCGGCCATCCAGTCGGGCATGTCGATCACCGCGTCGCGCGGATCGGGCTTGGCGATGGTGACGACGCTCTGGCCGGCCGCCACCGTCTGGCCGGGTTCGGCGCCGGTGGCGGTGACGACGCCGGCAAAGCCGGCCCTCAGTTCGGCATAGCCGAAGGCGTCGCGCGCCTTGGCCAGGTCGGCTTCCGCCTGGCGGACGGCGGCGTCGGCGGCGTCGAAAGCGGCGCGGGCGTCGTCGAGGCTGGCTTCGGCCGCCGTGCCGCTGGCCCGCAGCGTCTCGATGCGGGTGACCGTGGCGGCGGCGTTCTCCCGCTCGGCGCGGCGGTTGCCGAGCGCCGCCTGGGCCGAGCGGACCGTGAGATCGAGCGTCGTGGCGTCGATGGCGGCGACGAGGTCGCCGGGACCGACCATGTCGCCGATGTCGACGTTGCGCGTCATCAGCCGGCCGAGCACCTGGAAGCTGAGATCGGCCTTGTCGCGCGCCTCCACCGTGCCGACGAAGGACTGCTCTCCGATGTCGTCGACGGCGACGCGCGCCGACAGGACCGGCCGCACGGGCGGCGGCGTTTCGATCTTTTCCTGGCAGGCGGCGAGCATGAGGCCGGCGAGGGCTGCCAGGGCCAGGCGGCGGATCATGGCGCGTCCTCCCCGACGATTTCCACGCTGGCGCCGGGGCGGAGCAGCTTGCCGCCGCTGGTGACGACGCGGTCGCCGTCGGCGAGGCCAGATGCGACCACGATGCTGTCGGTGGTGTAGGCGGCGATGCCGATCGGGCGAAGTTCGGCGCGGGCGCCGTCGGCGGCGACCACCCATACGGCAGCACTGCCGTCGCTTTCGTTGAGGGCGCCGGCCGGCAGCAATACCGAAGGCATTTCCCGGCTGGCGATGCGGCCGGTAACCGGCGCGCCAAGGCTCATGGCGGCCGGCGGGCTGCCGATATCCACCTTGACCCGGACGGTTCCGGTCTGCGTCTCGACGGTCGGCGATATCTCGCGCACGTTGCCGGGCACGGTGACGGACGGATCCTTGACGAGGCCGACCGTTATGTCGGGCAGGCTGGTAATCGACAGGAAGAGCTGTTCGTATACGTCGAAGACGGCGTCGCGCGGGCCGTCGGCGGCGATGACGAAGATCGGCCGGGCAGCGGCGACCACCTCGCCGGCATCGGCGTTGCGGGCGGTGACGACGCCGTCGGCGTCCGCCCGAAGTTCGGTATAGGCGAGATTGGCGCGGGCGATGTCGAGGGCGGCCTTGGCGGAATCGACCGTGCCGCCGGTGGTCCGCACCGCCTTGGTTGCCGCGTCGAAGGCCGACTGGGTGGTGAAGCCCTTGTCGAGCAACGTTTTCTGGCGCTCGAAGGCCGAAGCGGCCTGACGGGCGCCGGCTTCGGCGGCGGCCAGCGCCGCCTCGGCGTTGGCCACGTCGGCCTGCTGCTGGCTGGGATCGAGGCGGGCGAGCAGGTCGCCTTTCTTCAGGTGGTCGCCGACGTCCGCGAAACGTTCGGCGATGCGGCCGGAAAGGCGAAAGGAGAGCTGCGACGAGGTGCGCGCCCGGATCTCGCCGGTCAGCGCCAGCGTTTCGCTGTGAGGCACCAGCCGGGCAGTGGTGATCCTGACGGCAACCGGACGGCCGCCGGCGCTCGATGGCTCATCGGCGAATGCCGGCGAAAGGGCAATGGACCACGCGGCGATCAGCGACAGCAGTAGCTTCACGGTGAGCTCCGTCAAACGCATGGATGCCAGGGTTTAGTCTCGGCGGCCCAGCGGGTCAACGAAGAGGAGGGAACCTCGGTTCGCCCCACTCGAAGCGCGAATGGAAGCGGACGCCCCGGCGGGATGCCGGCTTTCGTCATGGCGGACTTGCAAGTCGCCATCCCGACCGGGGCGCCGGATATCAGCTTTCCGGCGCGTAGTAATAGTAGCTGTTGTACTTGTTCCGATAGGAGCCGACGCCGAGTTCGGCCTTGGACAACACGGCGGCGATCGGCAGGTCGTCACCGGCGGTGGTGCGCAGGTCGTTGATCGCCGCGCGGACATCGCGCTGCGAGGTGGACGCCCAGTGGACGACCAGCGTGACGATGTCGGCGCGGGTGGCAAGATATTGCGCGTCGACGACCGGCAGGATCGGCGGCGTATCCAGCACGATGATCTCGAAACGCTCCTTGGCGAGTTCCATCAGCAGATTGAACTGAGCGGTTTCGATGAGGCTGTCGGTCGACGTTCTGTGGCTGTTCTTGCCGACGATCATGTCGAGGCCCGGCACCTTGTCCTTGGTGACGAACTGGCGGATCGACTGGGAATCGAGCGACAGGGTCAGATAGTCGGCGAGGCCGCTTTCCGGCGTCAGCCCAAGCGACGGGGCGATCGACGGCCGGCGGAGGTCGCAATCGACGAGCAGCACGCGCTTGCCCGACATGGCGAAGGCGCGGGCGATGGCGATGGCTGTGGTCGTCTTGCCCTCGCCGGGAATGGCCGAGCCGACCATGATGATGAGGCCGCCTTCCCGGTTCTTGTCCTGCAGCTTGCGCTTCAGGATGTTCTCGAGGCCGAGACGGATGCGCCGGATCGACTCGCTGTAGGCGGTCAAGGGGTGGTCGAGCAGCTCGCTCGCCACTTGCGCCCGCTCGGTGATCGAGCGCCCGGCCCGCGACAGCAGCGGGATGGACGAGATGACCGGCACGCCGAGCACCGCCTCGAACTGCTGGTCCGAGGTGAAGCCGCCGATGAAGTTCTCGTTGAGGAAGGCGAGGCCGAGGCCGAGGCCAAGGCCGGCGACGATGGCGAGCGTCAGAATTAGCTTGGTCTTCGGGGCGCTTGGCGCGTCCGGAGGCAGGGCCGAAGAGACGACGCGGCTGTCGGCGAGCTGCAGGTCGGCCTGGGTCTCGACGCCGCGCAGGCGCTGCAGCAGATCCTGGTAGAGCGTCTTGGCGACCGTCGACTCCTGCTGGAGCTCGTAGATCTTGACCATGACGTCGTTGGACAGGTTGCTGGACAGCACGGTGTCGCGGATGGAGGCGCGCAACCGATCCTGTTCCTGCTGCGCCGTCTTGACGTGGTCGGAAAGCGTGCCGAGCTCGACGTTGACCTGATCGGTGAGGCGCTGGTCGATCTGGGCGAGGCTGGCGCGCAGGTTGCTTTCTCGCGCCGATCCCGCGGCAGCGCTGCCGATATCGGCCAGGACCTTGTCGCGCTCGGCCTTGATCTGGGTGATGGTGTCGGATCTCAGTTGGGCGGCGATGCCATCCCAATCCTTGTTGGCCGCCAGCGAGGCGACGCTCGTCTGCAACGACTGGGCCGAAACGCTCTCGGCCTTGAGCGCCTCGAGGTTGGCGCGCATCGTCGTGATGTCGGCCCGGGTGCTTTCGTTGGAGACTTTTTCGATATTCTCGTTGACGAAGGCGTCGATGCGGTTTTCGTTTTCGTTGATGGTCGTCGATGCCTGGGCGAGGCGGCGGTTGAGCGCATCGCGCACGCTCAGGGCATTGGAGATCTTGGCGTCGACCTGAGCATCGATGTAGGTGCTGGAAAGGGTGTTGGCGATCAGCGCCGCCTTGGCCGGATCGGCCGAAGTGGCGGAGACGCTGATCACATAGGTCAGGCCGCGGCGGGCGATGGAGACGTTGTCGGAAAAGCGCGCCAGCACCGCGCGCAACTGGGCGTCGGTATCGGCCAGCAGGTTCTCCATCGTCTTGATCTTGAGGAAAACCATCAGCCGGTCGACGGTGCTGAGCTTCACGCCGAATTCCGGATCCTTGATGAGCCCAAGGCGGGAAATCGCCTGGATCTGGGTCGACGGAGACTTCAGAATCTCGACTTCGCTTTCGACCCGCGCGTTGTCGGTGGGCAGAAGCGACATCTGGCTTTCCGGGTCCAGCGCGTTTTTCTGCCGGGGATCGACCAGGATCAATGTCGAGGCGGTGTAGGTCGGCGTTTGGAGAAAGACGTAGACGGCGGCCAGGCCGACGATAATCAGAACGGTTGAGACAATGAGCCAAATCTGGCGACGGACGAGACCAATTGCGTTGCGAACATCGAACTCGGATGAATCCATTTGAAGAAAACTTCCTTGAACTTCCTTCGACGCTATCACTATGACCGAAATCGTGCCGCCAACCAAGCGGACAAGCGGCCCAAAATGTGCTGCGGGATGAAGAAATCTCGAAAAAAGAGATATTTGGTTAACTATATTCGCGCCGAAATCCTGAAGGCAATTGCTACCATTCGGCAGTCAGGTCGAGGACCACAGCACGCACGATTGCCGTCGTCGCGATCAAACGAGAAACAACGCAAAACAAAGGTCGTGGTCTCGATTCAAGACCACGACCCTTTTTGGGCAATACGCTATATATCAGCCACCGGCACCGGCGCTGGCACTGGGGTCGACGATCTGGGCCGAACCAAAGCTACCACCGCCACCGCCCGGCGAACCGCCGGCGGGAGCGCCGCCAGCCGGCGTGCCCGTCGCGCCAGTCGGAGCCGTCGGCGAAAGAGCGTCGACGCTGCTGGCAAGCGTAATATAGTTCGGGTTAGTCGTCACGCCCGGCGTGTTCGCCGCCGTATCCCGTGCGAGCGAAGCGACATCCGCGGCCAGCGGGCCGGAGAGGCCCAATGCCTGGGCCGCCGCCACAAGGTTTTCCAGAGCAATGATGCAGGCGTTCGAGCTCGCTCCCGAGCAAGCGCCAGGCAGGCTCTGAATTTCAGCGATCAGGTTGTTTCGCGCGGCCGATGCGGGCAGGGACGAAAGCGAGCTGATCAGTGAATTCGCCGCGCTGGCATTGACGGCGGCCGAGGCGCCCGTCATGGCGGAAAGAGCCAATGCGGCGCTCAACGACGCAGAGAGGAAAAATCTCTTCATATTTATTGTCTCCTATCGAGTTTGCATAAAACCGGAGCTTTCGGCCCAACCTGTCGCCGCATTTTCCAATAATTTACATTAAGTAGTTGTCGGTACGCAAGGGTTGATTCTCGATTTAAACGAATTTTCAAGCATATGGTCAATTTGCAACGGATTCCGGCCGGATCGCTCGGGAAAAGCCGTATTCGGCAATTGAAATGCCCGTCGATGACGTCGAGCCGCCGCTTGAAAGGCGACCTTACCCATTCGCCGCAACCTCTTCCGTTTCGAGTTCCGGTTAATGGAAGATATCCGACAATGACCAGAATTTGAACCACATTTGCTTCAATTCGAACGCTTTGCGCTGTGAATTCATTGGTCAGTTCGCCTAACCTAATCTCAAAGAAAATCTGGTGTACTCGGTCCACATAAAGTTCGACGGGAGTTTACCGCCATGAACAAGTTGGTCCGCTTGCTGATTGTCCTCGCTGCCGCCGCCGTGCTTCCCCAGGCGGCGTCGGCCGGCTTTCTGAATGTTCCCAAGCAGAGTCTGGATCTGCCCACGGCCGGCCGCGTCAACACAAAAGGCAATACGGTCGGTCCGACCGGCTTTTATGTGATGTGCTCGGTCATACCCTCCGCCTGCAAAGTCCAGCGCGCCCGGAATGTCGGAACAGCGGCTGGCAACGTCAAGCTGACGGTGGATACGCTGGCTCTGCTCGATCGCGTCAACCGGGAGGTCAACGGGGCGATGCGCCCGCAGGCGGAAACCGGCCTGACCGACGTCTGGCAGATCGGCGGATCGTCCGGCGATTGCGAGGATTACGCGCTGACCAAGCGGGCGGCCCTGCTGCGCAAGGGCTTCCCGAGCTCGGCGTTGCTGATGACGACGGTGGTTACCGGACGCGGCGAACCGCATGCCGTATTGATGGTGCGCACTGATCGCGGTGACTTTGTGCTCGATAACCTCAACCAGATCGTCAAGCCGTGGAACAGCACCGGCTATCGGTTCGTCTCCATGCAGTCGCCGGACAATCCGCGTATCTGGGTTAATCTTTGAGCCGGGCCGGTGGGCCTCTCCCCAAGGGAACGCAACGCAAAACGCCCTCCCGGACAGGAGGGCGTTTTGTTTTTCCATCGGATGGGCTGCCGATCAGAAGCCCTTGCCGCGCAGGACTTCGTTGATCAGGGTGCGGAAAAGGATGCGGATATCCAGCCAGATCGAGAAGTTGCGGATGTATTCGATGTCGCAGGCCACCCGCATGACCGACGGCTCGACCTCGATGGTTGGTCCGCGAAGACCGTTGGCCTGAGCAAGTCCGGTGATGCCGGGGCGCATGGCGTGGCGGCGTTCGTAGCCCAGGACGAGCTCTTCGTAGCGAACGCCGGCGGCCAGCATGCCCGGGACGTGCGGGCGGGGCCCGACCAGCGACATGTCGCCCAGCAAGACGTTGATGAGCTGCGGCAGCTCGTCGATGTTGGTTTTGCGGATGATGCGGCCGATCGGCGTGACGCACGGATCGTCGGCGACCGTTTGCGCCACACCCGAGAGATCGCAACGGTCGGTGTACATCGAACGGAACTTGAGGATCTGGAACGACTTGTTGTCCAGTCCCGTCCGCTCCTGACGGAAGAATACCGGCCCGACGCTGGTCAGCTTGATGATGGCGGCAACGGCGATGAGCAGTGGCGACAGCAGGAGGAGACCAAAGGCCGCGCCGACGATATCGACCAGCCTTTTGGCCACGAGATGGGCCGGGCGCCAGTTGACCCCGGCTTCCGACTGCCCGTCGTCGATAACGGCTCCGTCGAAGGTGGCGACCGCCACCGACTGTGCCGGCGAAAAGGTCGACGCCGGCATTATGCGGGCGGTGTGGGATGCCCCATAACGCCCGGAAGATCCGCCTTCGGCCAGCGCGAGATCATGCAATCCGGACGAACTTTCTGCGCCGCCCTTCGAAAAATCATGGGTAAGATCTGTAAGACGCATTACATCCCCCGAAAATAAAAATCAAAATCCGGCAATTCCACCGAAGCCAGCAGGGCGAAAACCGCCGCAACCATCACTTCGGGATAACGAAACGTTTACCAAACTAGTGGATTTCCCCTAGTTCCGCAAGCCGACAGGCCGTCGGAAAAAGCGGAAAGCCCATGCGCTCAATGCAATGCTCGGCTTCGCCTGCCAGCCGCCAATCGCCAAATAGCAATCGCCATGCCATGCGCGGCCCGCCGATTTCGTGCCAGAATCGCACAAGGCGCGTCCGGCCTTCGCATCCTCTCCATAGTTAATTTTGATTAAACTTATATCACACCTGCCCGATTCAAACCCGGATTCCGGGCCTGACGGTGGAGCGTCCGTTTCCGGCGGACCCTCCTGCGTCTTGCATGACGTCTTGGCGGGTCATTTCAGCCGGAGCGGCAGGCCGGCGGCAATGAACCACGCCTCGTCGGCGATGGCGGCGATCTTCTGGTTGAGGCGGCCGGCTTCGTCACGGAAACGGCGGGCCAGGGCGTTTTCGGGGACGATGGACAGCCCCACTTCGTTCGATACCAGCACCACCGGTCCATCGGCCGCGGCAAGCGCCGCGGCGAGATGATCGCCCTCGGCGTCGAGGTCGGCGTCGGCGAGGAGGTGATTGGTGAGCCACAGCGTCAGGCAATCGACAAGCATGGCCCGGTCGCCGCGCGCTTCGGCGGAAAGCGTCTCGGCGAGCCGGTATGGCGCTTCGACCGTGCGCCAATCGGCGCCGCGCCGGGCACGGTGGAGGGCGATGCGGCTTTCCATCTCCGCGTCGCGGCACTCGGCGGTGGCGATATAGACGTTCTCCTGCGCCGCAAAGCGGCGTGTCCGCTCCTCGGCGAAGCGGCTCTTGCCGGAGCGGGCGCCGCCCAGAACGAAGATGATCGGTGCCATGGCTTTATTCCCCCCGCAGTAACCGTCGCGTCACCGGCTAGCGGCCGGACGGCCCTTGCGCAAGCCGCCGCCGCCGGACTATTGGCCGAAAGTAGCATGATCCTTGCAAAGCACGCTGCAGCTTCAACGCCCCACCGTTCACAGGGACCGCTTCGGCGGGAACGGAAGTCGATCTCGAATCGCGTCGCGTGGGAAGCTCATAAAGATGAAAAGGGGAACGCAATGTCCACCTCCGAAGGAAGCGTCAGCTACAAGAAAGCCGACGCCAGCTATTTCGAGCAGCGGCATCTATCGCGCTACGCCGGCATCTGGTCGCTGTGGGCGCTGGGCGTCGGCGCGGTGATTTCCGGCCATTTTTCCGGCTGGAACTTCGGATTTGCCACCGGCGGCTGGGGCGGCATGCTGGCCGCCGGCGCCATCATCGCCGTCATGTACCTCGGTCTCACCTTCTCGATCGCCGAGATGAGCCCGGCGCTGCCGCATACCGGCGCCGCCTATTCCTTCGCCCGCACGGCCATGGGCCCGTGGGGCGGCTTCGTCACCGGCCTCTGCGAAAACGTCGAATATGTCATCACGCCGGCGGTGATCGTCACCTTCATCACCGCCTACGTAAACTCCATTCTCGGCCTCGACGCTGCCTATTCGCCGCTCGTCTGGATCGTTTTCTATGCGATCTTCCTCGGTCTCAACGTGTTCGGCCTCGAACTGTCGTTCAAGGTGACGCTGGTGGTGACCGTGCTGTCGCTGGCCGTCCTGGTGTTCTTCTGGGTGAGCGCCATTCCCAACATGGACTTCTCGCGTTGGGCGCTGAACATCGGCGCCGGTCCCGACGGCACGGCGATCGAGCTGCCGGAGGGCGGCGGCGCGTGGTTCCCGTTCGGCTTCTCTGGCGTGCTCGCCACGCTGCCGTTCGCCGTCTGGCTGTTCCTCGCCATCGAGCAGCTGCCGCTGGCCGCCGAGGAATCGGTCGATCCCAAGCGTGACATGCCCAAGGGCATCATTCTCGGCATCTCGACGCTGATCCTTTCCGCCTTCATGATCGTGCTGCTCAACCCGTCGGTCGCCGGCGTCGGCGCCTTCCACCTGGGGTCCTCGCTCGAGCCGCTGCTCGACGGCTTCCGCGCCGTCTACGGCGACGGCGGCGTGGTGCTGCTCGGCATCGTGGCGCTGACCGGCCTGATCGCCTCCTTCCACACCATCCTCTATGCGCAAGGGCGGCAGGTCTATTCGCTGTCGCGCGCCGGCTATTTCCCGACGGCGCTGTCACTGACCCACGCCAAATACCGGACGCCGCACGTCGCCATGATCACCGGCTCCATCGCCGGGCTACTGGTGATGCTGGTCATCTGGTTTGCGCTCGGCGCGGCCGAAGGCGGCGCGGCGATCGGCTCGGTGCTGCTCAACATGGCGGTGTTCGGCGCCATGTTCTCCTACATCATGCAGGCGATCTCCTTCATCCTGCTCAGGGTCAACCAGCCGGATATCGAACGTCCCTACAGGAGCCCGCTCGGCATTCCCGGCGCGGCGCTGACCATCGTCATCGCGGTGGTCACGCTCTATTATCAGGTGCAGGATCCGAACTTCTCCAAGGGCGTGCTGTGGGTGGCCGTATGGTTCGCGGTGGCGATCGCCTATTTCGCGCTCGTCGGCCGTCACAAGCTGATCCTGTCGCCGGAGGAAGAGTTCGCCATCGCCCACGCTGGCGGTACCGAACCCGGCTCGGAGGAGCCCGCTCCGGCGGAGTGAGCCGTCTTTTCCACGCGAACAGCACGGGGCGCCTCCACTGGCGCCCCGTTTTTCATGTTGCGTCTGTCTCTTGATTGCAGGGCGCCGGCATGCAGAGATGAAGACTTGGGTGTCTGCTGGTCGGCGCCCCAGAGAGCGAATGGAGCACCCATCGTGTCCGACGTCATGACGCTCGTTTCGCCCGTCGACGGCTCGGTCTATGCCGAACGCCGGATTGCCGCCGAAGCGGAGATGAACCGCGTGTTCCGTCTCGCCCGCGATGCCCAGAAGCCCTGGGCGAAGCTGCCGCTCGAAACCCGCGTCGACTATTGCCTCAAGGCGCTCGACGCGCTGCTGGCCATGCGGCCGCGCATCGCCGAGGAACTGACCTGGCAGATGGGCCGGCCGATCCGCTACACGCCGTTCGAGCTCAACGGCGTCGAGCAGCGCACCCGCCATATGGCTGAGATCGCCTCGGCCAGCCTCCAGCCGCTCGACAGCGGCCTCGAGTTCGGCGACCACGGCGCCCACCGCACTATCAGCCGCGAACCGCTCGGCGTCGTCTTCGTGGTGGCGCCCTGGAACTATCCCTATCTCACCACCGTCAACTCGGTGATGCCGGCGCTGATGGCCGGCAACACGGTGGTGCTGAAGCATTCCGACCAGACGCTCCTGGTGGCCGAGCGTTTCCAGGACGCCTTCGACGCCGCCGGCCTGCCGGAGGGCGTGTTCCAGCACATCGTGCTCAGCCACGACCAGACGGCGGCGGCGATCGCCGGCCGCAAGGCCGACATGGTGGCCTTCACCGGCTCGGTGGCCGGCGGCGCGGCGATGGAACGGGCGGCGGCCGGCACCTTCATCGCCGTCAACCTGGAGCTCGGCGGCAAGGACCCGGCCTACGTCCGGCCCGATGCCAGGCTCGATTTCGCCATCGAGAACGTCGCCGACGGCGCTTTCTTCAATTCGGGACAGTGCTGCTGCGGCATCGAGCGCGTCTACGTTCATGAGAAGGTCTACGACGATTTCCTGGTCGGCCTCGTCGATCTGACCAGGAAATACGTGCTCGGCAATCCCACCGATCCCTCGGTCACCTTGGGGCCGATGGCGCGCGCCCGCGGCGCGGCGACGGTGCGCGCGCAGATCGCCGCGGCGCTGCGGGGCGGCGCCGTCGCCCATATCGACCCGAAGCTGTTCCCGGCCGATCGGGACGGTACGCCCTATATCGCGCCGCAGGTGCTGACCTCGGTCAATCACCAGATGGCCTTCATGACCGAGGAGACCTTCGGCCCGGCCGTCGGCATCATGAAGGTGCGTGATGACGCCGAGGCGCTGGCCCTGATGAACGATTCGAAATACGGGCTGACCTGCTCGCTGTGGACCGAGGATCTCGATGCCGCCGAGGCGATCGGCCGCGACCTCGAAACCGGCACCGTCTTCGTCAACCGCTGCGACTATCTCGACCCGGCGCTCACCTGGACCGGCGTCAAGGATACCGGTCGCGGGGCGGCGCTGTCGCCGCTCGGCTTCCACGGCCTGACGCGGCCGAAGAGCTGGTACGTGCGGCAGGCGCCGGTGTAGCCGGGCTGCCGCCCGGACCTGCCCGGAGGCACAGCCTCCGGACCTCCCGTTCTCTTTTCAAAAAGCTGGAGGGTGTGGGAGGCTGCGCTTCCCACACGGGGATCGGGGCGGCAGCCCCGAATTCCGGCGATCGAGGCTTTCTCCGGCCGGCAATGCCGCCGAGAGCGCCGTGCGTTCTGTCGAACGCAAGGTGTCGCTCTCGGTTATTGCCTTGTCGCATCGCTTTCGCGGAAAACCGGTTCCCACTTTTCCGCACGATGCGTTATATCGCCTACCGAGCTCGTTTCCCGGAGATCCGCCATGCCCGTCATTCCTTTCGCCGACCGCTTCGAGGCGATCGCCGACCGCCGCTCGCCGCTCACCGTCGGCATCGATCCGGCGCCGGAGGTGCTGAAGGCGTGGGATCTGCCCTACAACGCCGAGGGCGTGCGGGTGTTCGGCCTCGAAATGGTCGAGGCGGTGGGCGATCTCGTCGGTGTCTTCAAGCCGCAGATCGCCTTTTTCGAGCGCTTCGGCTGGCAGGGCCTCAAATCGGCGGCCGAGGTGATCGGCCACGCCCGCTCGGCCGATGCGCTGGTCATCGCCGACATCAAGCGGATGGACATCGGCCATACCATCGAGGCCTACGCCGGCGCCTGGATCGGCGACGACGCGGGAACGCCGGTCGATGCCATCACCCTCGGTGCCTACATGGGCTCGGGATCGCTGAAGCCGGTGGTCAAGCGCGCCGCCGAGCACGGCGCCGGCCTGTTCGTCGTGGTGCGCTCGTCGAATCCCGACGGCATCCTGCTACAGACCGCCCGGCAGGCCGATGAGCGCACGGTGGCCGACGCGCTGGCCGACGACCTCACCGCCTTCAATCAGGGCGCGCTCGGCAAAACGGGCAACGGTCCCTGCGGGGCGGTGGTCGGCGCGACGCTCGACGACGCCGACGAGGTGCTCGAACGGCTGCCGACGTCGCTGATCCTCGCCCCCGGCATCGGCGCGCAGGGCGCCACCATGGCCGACCTCAGGTCGCGCTTCGGCCGGGCGGCGGCCAAGCGGACGCTGCCCAACGTCTCGCGGCAGGTGGCGGCGGCCGGTCCGTCGAGGAAGGCCTTGCGCGAGACCGTCGAGCGCCTCGCCGAAGACGCCTTCGCGCTGCGCGGCTGACGGAGACGATAGCGGATGGCTTCTCCCCCGGTTCTGTTCCTCAGGAATATCCGTCTCACCTTCGGCGCGACGCCGCTCTTGACCGGCGCCGACCTGACGGTCGGCGAGGGCGACCGCATCACGCTGGTCGGCCGCAACGGCTCGGGCAAGTCGACGCTCTTGAAGATCGCCGCCGGCCTCGTCGAGGCCGACGACGGCGAGCGCTTTGTCCAGCCGGGCAAGACGGTGCGCTACCTGCCGCAGGAGCCGGATCTCACGGCCTTCAGGACGACGCTCGACTATGTCGAATCGGGGCTCACGCCCGGCGACGACCATTACCGGGCGCTCTACCTGCTCAACGAGCTCGGCATGACCGGCAACGAGCCGACGGCGTCGCTGTCCGGCGGCGAGACGCGGCGGGCGGCGCTGGCCCACGTGCTGGCGCCCGAGCCGGACATCCTGCTGCTCGACGAGCCGACCAACCACCTCGACCTGCCGGCCATCGAATGGCTGGAAGGCGAGCTGAAGGGCATGAAGTCGGCGCTGGTGCTGATCTCGCACGACCGCCGCTTCCTGGAGAACCTGTCGCGCACCACCGTCTGGCTCGACCGGGGCGTGACGCGTACGCTCGATCGGGGGTTTTCGCATTTCGAGGCCTGGCGCGACCAAGTGCTGGAAGAGGAAGAGCGGGAACTCGTCAAGCTCGACCGCAAGATCGAGGCCGAGGAACACTGGATGCGCTACGGCGTCACGGCGCGCCGCAAGCGCAACGTCCGCCGCGTCGACCTTCTGGCCGATCTTAGGAAAGAGAAGCGCGAGCATCGCGGCTCGCTGGGCAACGTCAAGATGGCCGCCGCCGAGGCCGAGGCGTCGTCGAAGCTGGTGATCGAGGCGAAATCGATCTCCAAGTCGTTCGGCGACCGGCCGATCGTCAGGGACTTCTCGATCCGGGTGGCGCGCGGCGACCGCATCGGCATCGTCGGTCCCAACGGCGCCGGCAAGACGACGCTGCTGAGGCTCTTGACCGGCGATCTCGAACCGGACAGCGGCAGCGTCAAGCTCGGCCTGTCGCTCGACATGCAGACGCTGGAGCAGAAGCGCGACAGCCTCGATCCGGAGACGACGCTGGCCGACGCGCTCACCGAGGGCAAGGGCGACTGGGTGGTGATCGGCGAGGAGAAGCGCCACGTCGTCGGCTACATGAAGGACTTCCTGTTCTCGCCCGAGCAGGCGCGGACGCCGCTCAGCGCGCTGTCGGGCGGCGAGCGCGGCCGGGTGATGCTGGCGCGGGCGCTGGCCAAGCCGTCCAACATGCTGGTGCTCGACGAGCCGACCAACGACCTCGACCTCGAGACGCTCGATCTCCTCGAAGAAATGCTCGGCGACTATCGGGGCACGGTCATCGTCATCAGCCATGACCGCGACTTTCTCGACCGCGTCGTCGCTTCGGTGGTGATGAGCGAGGGCGACGGCCGCTGGCTCGAATATGCCGGCGGCTATACCGACATGCTGGCCCAGCGGGGCAGGGGCGTCGAGGCGAGAAAGACCGAGAAGTCCGCCGCCGCGCCGAAAAAGGACGCCGCGTCCGCCGCCGTCGCGCCGCCGAAGGCCCGTTCCAAGCTCAGCTTCAAGGACAAGCACGCCCTCGAGACGCTGCCGGGCCGGATCGACGAGCTTGCCGATGAGGCGAGGCGCCTGCATGCCGTGCTCGACGATCCCGGCCTCTACGGCCGCGATCCCAGCCTGTTCGCGGCGACCACCGAGAAGCTCGCCACCAGCGAGGCGGCGCTGGCCGCCGCCGAGGAGGAATGGCTGCGTCTCGAGATGCTGCGCGAGGAACTGGAGGGCTGACGGGGCGTTGCCGTGTGCCGGCTTGCGCACCGCCACCTTTTAGGCAAGACAGGAGGCTAATTCGGTCGATGATGATGCGAACCATGCCCGTCCTCCGCTTTCTCGTCCTTCTTTTCACCCTTGTCCTGCCGGTCATGGCCGAGGCGCAGACGGCTCCGGCCCCCGCCATTCCGACGCCGAAGATCGTCGTGCCGACCCAGCCGGCGGCGCCGGAGGCCGCTCCCGTCACCTCGCCGGAGGCGGCGAAGGCGCTGGCCGACATCCTGAAGGATGATACCGCACGGGCGGCGCTGATCGGCGAACTGGAACGGCTGGCCCAGCCGGCCACGACGGGCGAGGCGACCGCCAATGGCGGCGAGGCGGCCCCGCCCGCCGACGCGACGGCTGCCGAGCCGGCCACCCCGGTGGTGCCGCTGGCCCGCGAGATCGGATCGGTGACGCAGGACCTGTCGCGGCAGGTGGTCGACGTGGTGCTGAAGATCGGCCGCGGCCTCGGCAACCTGACGCGCCTCGTCGACGGCAGCGCCGCCATCAACTGGGAGGGGGTGCGCGAGCAGGGCGTGTCGCTGGTGATCCTGGTGGTCTTCGCCTTCGCGACGCTGACGATCGCCCGCTTTATCGCCCGCTGGCCGCTCGGCGCGGTCGAGAGGGCCGCCGGGGACAAGCCGTGGACGCGACGCATCCTGTGGAGCGGCCTTGCGCTCTTCATCGACTGGGCGGTGATCGGCCTCGCCTGGTTCGTCACCTCGGCCTATGCCATCGCCGCCTCGGGTGGCGGTCGCATCGACCTGATGCAGAGCCTGTTCATCGACGCCTTCGTGGTGATCGAATTCCTGAAGAGCTGCCTTGCCGCCGTCCTCCAGTATCGCCGGCCGGCCCTCAAGGTATTCGATCTCGATCCGGCGACGGCGCGCTTCTGGTATCTCTGGCTCAGCCGCCTGATCGGCTTTCTCGGCTACGGCGTGCTGGTCGCCCATCCCCTGGTCAACCAGGCGATCGGCTTTTCGGTCGGCATCGGCTTCCGCCTCGCCGTGGTGCTGATCACGCTGGTGGGCGCCACGGTGCTGGTGACGCTGAAGCGCGACGAGGTGAGGGCCGGCCTCTACCGGCTGATCGAGCCGGTGAAGAGCTCGGTGCCGCGCACGGCGCTGGCGCTGCTCGCCCATAGCTGGCACATCGTCGTCATCGTCTATCTCGCGGTGGCCTTCGTGCTCTGGGTGAGCCGGCCGTTCGACGCCGTCGACTACATGGCCTGGGCGACGGTCGAGACGGTGCTGGCCATCGCCCTCGGCGGCCTCGCCGACGGCCTGATTTCCCACGCCATCTCCGGCGGCGTCCGCCTGCCGGCCGACGTCAAGAAGACGCTGCCCCTCTTGGAAGCGCGGCTCAACATGATGGTGCCGATGATCTTCCGCGCCGTGCGCATCGTGCTGGTGGTGGTGGTGGTGGCCGTGGTGCTGCAGAGCTGGGGCGTCGTCGACCTGATCGCCTGGTTCCAGTCCGACGGCGGCACCGACGCGGTCGGCCGCATCCTGTCGGCGGCGATCATCGTGCTCATCGCCGGCGGCATCTGGCTCGCCGCTTCGAGCTGGGTGGAATACCGTCTCAACCCGTCGCTCGGCCGCATCACGAATGCCCGCACGCGCACGCTGCTGTCGCTGTTCCGCAACGCCTTCTCGATCGTGCTGATCATCATCGCCGCCATGCTGACGCTCAGCCAGCTCGGCGTCGACATCGCCCCGCTGATCGCCGGCGCCGGCGTCGTCGGCCTCGCCGTCGGCTTCGGCTCGCAGAAGCTGGTGCAGGACATCATCACCGGCGCCTTCATCCAGTTCGAGAATGCCATGAACGAGGGCGACACGGTCACCGTCGCCGGCCTCACCGGCACCGTGGACCGGCTGACCATCCGGTCGGTCGGCATCCGCGACGGCGACGGCGTCTACCACATCATCCCCTTCTCGTCGGTGACCAGCGTGTCGAACGCCATGCGGGGCTTCGCCTTCGCCTCGTCGACGATCAGCGTCTCCTATGCCACCGATCTGGAGGTGGCGAAATCCGCCATGCGGGAGGCGTTCGACCGGCTGATGGACGGACCGCGCGGCGCCGTCATCCTGGAGCCGTTGGAAATGCAGGGTCTCGTTTCCTTCTCCGCGGCCGGCGTGGCGGTGAAGGTGCGGATCAAGACGCTGCCCGGCGAGCAGGGAGCGACCGGGCGGCTCTACAACGAGCTGGTCAAGCAGGTGTTCGACGAGCGCGGCATCCAATTCTCCTTCCCCTGACCGGCGGGCGATATCGCCGATCTGCAAGGCCGTGGTTACGCTCTTGCCGAAAAAGACATTTGCGTTTGACGGCCGGCGTTCTAAATGAAAGGCCAGAGGCGCGGGGCCGCGCGCCCGACCGGCCCTTCCCGGATGGAGACGACAGGATTTGAGCGATCCCACCGACGACGACACCAGCGCGGGAGCGCCGCCGGGACGTATAGCGCGCGTGCTGAAGTGGGTCGGCCCAGCCATTGCCGTGGTGTTGATCGCTGGTGCGGTCTGGGTGCTGTGGGACATGGCGACCAAGATGTCGCTGGCCGACATCCATGCCGCGCTGGTGGCGCTGCCGGCCCACCGTTTCGCGCTGGCTTTCGCCTTTACCTTTTGCGGCCTCGCGGCGCTCGCCACCTACGACCTGCTGGCGCTGCATGCGCTCAACTACACCAGTTCCATCAGCCTGACGCGGGCGGTGTTCGGCGGCCTCATCGCCAACGTGTTCGCCAACACTCTCGGCTTTCCGCTGCTGTCGGGCGGCGGCGCCCGTTACCGCATCTATTCCATGGTCGGCGTCAGCTTCTCGGTGGTGGCCAGGCTGATCGTCATGAGCTGGCTGACCATGTGGTCCGGCATCCTGTTCGTGCTGGGGCTGGCGCTGACGCTGGAGCCGACGACGCAGTATCCGGTGTTTCCCCACCACTATATCGACCGGCTGGTCGGCCTCGTCGTTCTGGTGGCGCTCACCGGCTTCATCGTCTGGCTGGCGAAGAAGCGCCGGGCGATCAGGGTCAGCGGCATGGTGGTGCGCATGCCCAAGGCCAAGCCCGCCTTCCTGATGGTGCTGGCCGGAGCGATCGATCTTCTTGCAGCCTGCGGCACGCTGTATGTCCTGCTGCCGCCCGACGCGGTGCCCGACACCGCCCGCTATCTCGTCACCTACTCGCTGGCCTTTCTGGCGGGCATGGCCGCCAACACGCCCGGCGGCGTCGGCGTGTTCGAGGCGACGGTGGTCACCGGGCTCGGTATCGCCCACCGTCCGGACGTCGCCGCCGCGCTGATCCTGTTCCGCGTCATCTATTTCGTGGTGCCGCTCATCTTCGCCCTGGTGCTGCTGGCCTTCTTCGAAGGCCGCCACCGGCTCGCCGTGCGGCGGGCGCGCCGCGAGGAAGTGTGAGCCGGAAGTAACGGTGCGGCGCACCGAACCATAGAGCCATGGGCAAGGCTTGTTCGGCGCTCCGTTCTGGATCACTACTCGTCGCCCGCCGGCCGTGAGCCGCGTCCGCCCGAGTGACCATATGAGCCATCCGACGTCGACGAACGCCTTCGCCCACCGGCCGTATGTTCTCTACTGGCTGGCCCGTCTGTTCGCCACCTTCGCCATCCAGATCGTGGTGGTCGCCGTCGGCTGGAAGGTCTACGACCTCACCCACGATCCCATGGCGCTCGGCTATGTCGGGCTGATGCAGTTCCTGCCGGCCTTCCTCCTGGTGCTGATTACCGGCACGGTGGCCGACCGCGTCTCGCGGCGCTTCATCATCGTCGTTTGTTTCACTGTGGAGGCAGCGGCGGCCGTCTGGCTGTTCGCGCTGTCCTGGACGGCGTCGCCGAGCGTGGCGCCGATCTACCTCATCCTCCTGGTGCTGGGCGTCGCCCGCGCCTTCATGGGGCCGGCCATGCAGTCGGTGGTGCCGAATCTGGTGCCCAGGGCGGCGCTCGCCAACGCCATCGGCTGGGTATCGTCGTCCTGGCAGGTGGCGGCGATCGGCGGACCGGTGGCCGGCGGCCTGCTCTACGGCATATCCGAATTCGCCGCCTTCGGCACGGCGGTGGTGCTGCTGGCCGCCGCCGTCGGCCTGATGCTGGCGCTGCCGCCGATCATCGTGGCCCGGCAGGGCAAGGAGTCGGCGTGGCAGGCGGTGTCGGCTGGCTTCCGCTACGTGTTCTCCAACCGCATCGTGCTCGGCGCCATCTCGCTCGACCTGTTCGCGGTGCTGCTCGGCGGCGCCGTGGCGCTGATGCCGGTCTATGCGTCCGACATCCTGGTGCTCGGCCCGACCGGTCTCGGCATGATGCGGGCGGCGCCCGGCGTCGGCGCCATCCTGGTGGCGGCTTTCCTGGCGCGCTTTCCGATCCGGGCGATGGCCGGCGTCAAGATGTTCCTGGGCGTTGCGGTGTTCGGGCTGGCCACCGTGGTGTTCGGCGTCTCGGTGACGCCGTGGCTGTCCATCCTTTGCCTCGGGCTGATGGGCGCCGGCGACATGATCTCGGTCTACGTGCGCGAGACGCTGATCCAGCTCGCCACGCCCGACGAACTGCGCGGCCGCGTCTCGGCCGTCAACATGGTGTTCGTCGGCGCCTCCAACGAACTCGGCGAGTTCCGCGCCGGCAGCATGGCGGCCTTGATCGGCACCGTGCCGGCGGTGGTGTTCGGCGGCGCCGGCACGCTTTTCGTCGCCGGCCTGTGGTCGGCGATCTTCCCCGACCTCCGCCGCGCCGAGAAGCTCGATGGAAGTTGATCGGGCCATTTTGTTGGCCTCAATCGCCGGCGGGCCTCCGGCCCTTAGGCTTTCCGCTCCGCTAGACGCATTTCGAGGCGATTCTTGCCTCGAAATGCCGCTTCGCGCGGTGCCGTTCGGCACCGAAAGCCGCTTGGCGCGGCTTCAAGCAATGTCGTTTCAGGCGGCCGCTACCGCCTTCAGGAAACGCTCGATCTCGCCGGCGAGCTCGTCCTTCACCGCGTCGACGGTGGCGGCCGCCTCCAGCACCCGGTTCGCCGCGTTGCGCGTTTCGCCGACGGCGGCGTTGAGGTTGTCGACGTTGTCGGCGACCGTGCGGGTCTCGCGCGACGCCGCGTCGACGCTGGAACCGATCTCGGAGGTGGCGGCGCCCTGTTCCTCCACGGCGGCGGCGATGGTGGCGGCGTGGCTGTTGACGTCCTCCATGGTGCTGGCGATGCCGGCGATCACCTCCACGGCCTCGCCGGTGGCCTGCTGGATGGCGGCGATCTGGTGGGAGATCTCCTCGGTGGCCTTGGCGGTCTGGCCGGCGAGGTTCTTCACCTCGGAGGCGACGACGGCGAAGCCCTTGCCGGCTTCGCCGGCGCGTGCCGCCTCGATGGTGGCGTTGAGCGCCAGGAGATTGGTCTGGTCGGCCACCGCCTGGATCAGCGTCACCACTTCGCCGATCTTGGCGGCGGCCTTGGCGAGCTCGCCGACCTTCTGGTGGCTGACGCGGGCGCCTTCGGTCGCCGAGCCGATCACCGTCGAGGTGCGGGCGACCTGAGCCGAGATCTCGCCGATGGAGGCGGCCAGTTCCTCGGCCGCCGAAGCGACGGTCTGGACATTGCCGGACGCCCGGCCGGCGGCCTCGTGGGCGATGCCGGCCCGCTCGGTGCTCTGGCCGGCCGAGGCGGCCATTTGCCGCGCGATGGCGTCGAGATCGCGGCTGGCGATGGAGACGCGGCCGATGGTGGCCGTCGCTTCCCCGCGGAAGCCGGCGACCAGCGCGTCGATTTCGGCCTGCCGTGCGTCGCGGCGCGTCGCCTCCGTCGCCTGGTCGTTCTCCAGTTCGCGGCGGGCGATGGCGTGATCGCGGAACACGTTGATGGCGCGGGCCATGGCGCCGATCTCGTCGGCACGGTCGGCGCCCTCGACGGCGACGGAGGTGTCGCCGGCGGCGAGCGCCTGCATGCGGCCGGTCATGTCGCCGATCGGCTTGGCCAGCGTGTGGGCGAGATAGCCGACGAAGCCGAGCGCCACCAGCAGGGCCGCCACCGACACGGCGGCCATCAGGGCGCCGGTGTCGCGGGCTCCGGCCGTCAGCGTCGCTTCGGGGATGGTGGCCACCAGCGTCCAGGTTTCCTTGACGCCGGGAAAGGCGACCTTGGCGGTGGTAAGATAGGTGGCGCCGCCGCCGACGGTCACCAGTTGGCTGCCGCCGGGCGGCAGGGCGGCGGCCGCCTTGGCGATGTCGTCGTCGGCGTTCTTGCCGATCAATGCCGCGTCGGGGTTGGCAACCCAAAGGCCGCCGGTGCCGATCAGCCGCACGGAGCCGGTGTCGAACGGCTTCAGCGACGAGACGAAGGCCGAGATGTCGGTGAGCGGCAGGTCGGCGGTGGCTATGCCGATCGGCTTGCCGCTGCGATGCACCACCACCGACAGCGTCGACATCAGCACGTCCTTGCCGTTGACCGGGTAGATGTAGGGAGCGGTCAGCAGGTCGCGATTTTCGCGCAGCGGCTGGTCGTACCAGCCTTCGGTGCCCGCCTCCTTGGTCATCACCAGCTTCTCGACGGCGACGGTGCCGTCGGGCTGGTTGTAGAAATAGGGCACGAAGCGGCCGGTGGCGTCGGAGTAGGGATGCGTCTTGAAAGCCTGGTCGGCGCCGTCGAGGGCGTCGGGCTCGAAGGCGAGCGTCATGCCGACGAGGTCGGGATGGGCGCCGATGACGGCGGCCATGAAGGCGCCGATGCGGTCGCGGTCGGCCTTGCCGTCGGCGACCATGCCCTCGACGCCGCGGGCGGTGGTGGTGGCCAGGGCGAAGGCGCTGTCGACCTTGTTGCGGACCTCCAGCGTGTAGCCGGTGAGAAGATCGGCGGCGCGGCGCTCGGCGGCGGTGCGCTCGCTTGCCATCATCATGGTGGTGCCGAGGATCGTGACGGCGCCGAGAGCGACGGCGAAAAGGATGCCGGTGCCGGCAATGAGCTTGGTACGGAGGGGCAGGTCGCTGAGGCGCATGGCGGTGGTTCTCGACGTGATTTCTGAAGCGGGCCGATGCTGGGACAGCAGAAGTTAACCGCTGATGACGGTGGGGCGGATTCCGAGGCGTGGCCCTGAAATTTTTCCCAATGGCAAGTATCAGGAGGTGCGGGGCCGGCAAATCTCTCCCGCATGAGATGTCCGAATTGTCGCGCCGCCGGAAAGCGGCTAGGTGTCTCCGGCGGTTCCGGACATGTGCCGGGCTTACGGGAGAGGAATGATGTACATCGGGATCGACTGGGGCGGAACGAAGATGGAGGTGATCGGCCTCGATGCGGAGGGCCGCGAACTCTGCCGGCACCGCATCCCGACGCCGCGCCAGGATTACGACGCCTCGATCCGGGCGGTGGTCGATCTGGTGGGCCATGTCGAGGCGACGACCGGCGAGACGGGCAGCGTCGGCATCGGCCTGCCCGGCAGCCCCAATCCGCTCACCGGCCTCATCCGCAACTCCAACGCCTTCTGGCTGAACGGCAAGCCGCTCGGCCGCGACCTCGAAGCGGCGCTCGGCCGGCCGGTTCGGCTCGCCAACGACGGCAACTGCCTCGCCGTCTCCGAGGCGGTCGATGGCGCCGGCGCCGGGCTCGACGTGGTGGTCGGCATCATCCTCGGCACCGGCCACGGCGGCGGCATCGCCCTCAAGGGGAAGAGCCACGCCGGCTTCCAGGGGTTGGCCGGCGAGATCGGCCACTATTCGCTGCCCTGGCCGAAGGAGGGCGAGTATCCCGGTCCGAAATGCTGGTGCGGCCGGCGCGGCTGCCTCGAGATGTTCTGCTCGGGCACCGGCTTCGAGCTCGACTACAGGACGACGACCGGCGTCGCCCGCAAGGCGTCGGAGGTGATCGGGCTGAAGCGGGCCGGCGATCCCGTGGCCATGGCGGTCTATGGCCGCTACGTCGATCGCCTCGCCCGGTCGCTGGCGCTGATCATCGATCTCGTCGACCCGGACGTGTTCGTGCTGGGCGGCGGCATGAGCAACGTCGACGAGCTCTATGACGACGTGCCGAAGCTGTTGTCGGCCCGCACCAATCTCTGGGAAGGCGGAGAGGACGGCTCCGGCGACGGCCGGCTGGCGTTCTCCGACAGCGTGGCGACGCCGATCCGCAAGGCCAGACACGGCGACAGCTCGGGCGTCCGGGGAGCGGCCTTCCTGTGGAAGGAGTAGGATAGGGGCGCCTTATATCCGTCCCTTGCCTTATTCTGCCCGAGGTCCTGCGCCTGCGCGCAGGATGACAGGTTTATATAATAAAAACAAATATATAGATTGTCATCCTGCGCGCAGGCGCAGGACCTCGGGCAGGATGGAGCGATCGGCGAATATAGGTCGTCCCTTCTCTGCCCCGGAAAGCGCACGAGCGATTGCCTTCCCGCATGAAAAGAAGGAGGAGCTGACACAGCTCCTCCCCGGCAACGCGGATCGCCCGTACCGGCTCAGAGATCGACCCAGCGGCCGGTCTTTGCCGATTCGACGATGGCGTCGAGGATCTTCATCATCTGGATCGCGTCGCGCGGACCGTAGGGCAGCGGCTCGACGCCGCGGATCGCCTTGGCGAAGGCCTCGCCCTGCAGGCCGTACTGGTCGCAGGCCGGCAGGCGGATCTCTTCGATCTCGGCGTCGCCGAGAACCTTGCCGCGATCGAGCCGGATCACCGTCTCCGCCATCGCCGGGGCGTTGAAGGGGATCAGCACCTCGATGCGGCCGGTGGAACCGACGATGTTGACGTGCTGGTGCGGCACCGTCTGCGTGCCGACGGTGAACGTCAGGTGCCGGCCCTCGCCGAAGTCGAGGATGGCCGAGGTCAGCACGTCGGTGCCGAACGTCGGGTCGAGCTCGATCAGGCCGACCACCCGTTTCGGCTCGGCGTCGAACGCAAATCGGGCGGTGACGATGGGATAGACGCCGATGTCCCAGAGGCCGCCGCCGCCGTTTTCCGGCTTGTTGCGGATATTGGCGGGGTCGTCGAGGAAATAGGAGAAGAAGGCCTGCGCCGCCGCCACCTTGCCGATGGCGCCGCCGCGAACGAGCTCGCGCGCCTTCAGCCACTGCGGATGGTGGCGGACCATGAAGGCCTCGAGATAGACGATGCCCTGCGGCAGGGCGGCAAGCCGCTCGGCGTCCTTGGCGTTCATCGCCGCCGGCTTCTCGCAGAGCACGTGCTTGCCGGCGCGGGCGGCGGCGAGCGCCAGGTCGACGTGGCTGTCGTTGGGCGTCGGAATATACACCGCTTCGATGGTGGGATCGGCGAACAGCGCCTCGTAGGAGCCGTGGGCGACGGGGATGCCGAGAGCGGCGGCCGCCGCCTTCGCCGTGTTGGCGTTGCGCGAGGCAATGGCCGCCACCTCCAGCCAAGGCGTGGTGCGGAAGCCGGGGATCACCTTTTCACGAGCGATGTTGGCGGTGGAAACGACGCCGATACGGACCGGCTTTTGCGTGGACATATGCGCCCTCCCTACTGTTTTGTATGACTTATACGGGAGGGCTCGCCGGAAGGAAAGCGGTCAGCCGCCGTCCGATGGCCAGCCGTCGGACGAGGCCAGGCCGGCGTGCAGGCGGGCGAGTTCGCCGGTGGTCAGCGCCCGTTTGCGTTCGGTGGCGACCCGCCGCACCGCTTCGACCAGCGGCGCGGCGAGCCGCGGGTCGAGGGCAACGCCGCGGCTCGCCAGCACGTGGGCCAGGGCCTGGGCGCCGGAATGCTTGCCGACGACGACGGAATGCTGGCGGCCGAACAGCCGGGGATCGAGGCCCTGGTAGGTACCGGCCTCTTTCAGGAGGCCGGCGACGTGCAGGCCGCTCTCGTGGGCGAAGACGTCGCGGCCGACCACCGCCTTGCCGGGCGGCACGCCGCGGCCGGCCGCCGCGGCGACCGCCTCGGCGAGCGGCTTCAGCGACGGCAGGTCGATGCCGGTCGACAGGCCGTCGAGGCGGAGCAGGGCGACGGCCACTTCCTCCAGCGCCGCGTTGCCGGCCCGTTCGCCAAGGCCGAGCACGGTGACCGAGGCCTCGGTGCAGCCGGCGCGCAGGGCGGCCAGCGTGTTGGCGGTGGCAAGGCCGAGGTCGTCATGGCCGTGGAATTCCAGGGCGAGCGAGGTGCGGGATTTCAGTCCGGCCACCAGCGTCGCCGTCGACAGCGGATCGAGCACGCCGACCGTGTCGGCGAGCCGGAGGCGCCAGCCGCCGGCCCGTTCCACCGCCTCGGCCATGGCGGCGAGATGGCCGGGGTCGGCGCGCGAGGCATCCTCGGCGCCGACCGACACCGAAAAGCCGAGGTCGAGCGCCATCGGCACGAAGCGGCCGATGCGGAGAAGCGCCTCGCGCCGGTCGATACCGAGCTTGGCGGCGAGCTGCAAATCGGAGGCGGGGATGGAGAGGTTGATCGCCGGCGCGCCGCTGCGGACGGCGGCGGCGATGTCTCCGTCGCGCATGCGGCACCAGACGGCGACGCGGGCCGGCAGCGCCAGCCCGACGATGGCGGCGATGGTGTCGATCTCCTCGTCGCCCATGGCCGGTGTGCCGGCCTCGATCTCGGCGACGCCGGCAGCGGCGAGCGCCTCGGCGATGGCCAGCTTTTCGCCGCGCGTGAAGGCGACGCCCGGCGCCTGCTCGCCGTCGCGCAAGGTGGTGTCGTTGAGGCGGGCGTCGGTCATGCCGCGGTCTCCGGGATGCGGGCCTCCCGCGCGATGGCCGGCAGCACCTCGACGAGGCGGTCGACGTCGGCGTCGGTATTGAAGCGGGAGAGCGAGATTCGGACGGTCGAGCCGGCGAGGCGCCCGAGCCCCATGGCGAGGAGCACGCGGCTCGGCGCGGCGCCGCCGGCGGCGCAGGCCGAACCCGAGGAGGCGGCGATGCCGGCCCGGTCGAGGCGGTGCAGCATCATCTCGGCGTCCGAGCCGGGGAAGGCGAGGCAGGCCGTGTTGACGAGGCGGGCGTCGCGGTCGCCGAGGACGATGGCGCCGGGCAGGGCGGCGAGGATGGCCGCTTCGAGGCGGTCGCGCAGGCGGGCGAGGCGGCCGGCGTCGCCATCGGCGAGGGCGAGCCGGGCGGCGACGCCGAAACCGACGATGCCCGGCACGTTCTCGGTGCCGGCCCGGCGGCCGCGCTCCTGGCCGCCGCCGGTGATCAGGCTCGAAAAGGCCGTGCCGCGCCGGACGTAGAGGGCGCCGACGCCCTTCGGACCGTGCAGCTTGTGGGCGCTGAGCGAGGCCATGTCGACGCCGCCGGCGGCGACGGCTAGGTCGAGGCGGCCGGCCGCCTGCACGGCGTCGGTATGGAACAGGGCGCCGGCGGCGTGGGCGGCCGGCACGAGGCCGGCGATGGGGAACAGCGTGCCGGTCTCGTTGTTGGCGGTCATCAGCGTGACCAGCGCCGTGGCGGGGCCGAGGGCGGCGCGATAGGCGTCGAGGTCGAGCCGGCCGCGGCCGTCGACGGGCAGGCGGCGGACGACAATGCCGTCGGTCGCCGCGAGGCGGTCGAGCGTCGCGTCGACCGATGCGTGCTCGACGGCGGAGGTCAGCACCTCGCGCCGGCCGGGGCGGGCGGCGAGCGCCGCCCGGATGGCCGCGACGTTGCTCTCGCTGCCGCCGGAGGTGAAGACGATCTCGTCCGGCCGCTCGGCGCCGGCGAGCGCCGCCACCTCGCGCCGGGCGGTCTCGACGGCGCGCCTTGCCTCGCGGCCGGCCGCGTGGCCGGAGGACGGGTTGCCGGGAAGGCCGGTCAGCGCGGCGAGCATCGCCTCGACGACGCGCGGATCGGCCGGCGTGGTGGCGTTGGCATCGAGATAGACAAGCGGAGCGCCGGTCATGGTGGATGTCCGGATCAGGCGACGGCGGCGGCGCGGCCGAAGCGCTCGGCGTAGACCTTGCCGACGGCGGCCTCGATATAGTCGTAGGCATGGGCGTCGCTGACGATGATGCCGGCGGCGGCGAGCGCCTCACGCGGGCAGTCGCCCACCTTGGCGCAGAGCACGGTGTCGATGCCGTCGAGGGCGGCGATGGTGGGATCGAGCGTCGCGTCCTCGCCGAAGCCGCCCATGCAATAGGCGTCGACCTTGCGGTGGCCGGTGAGCGTGATGCCCTTCGGTCCCGCCTCGTAGACCTGGAATTCGCGGGCGTGGCCGAAGTGCTCGTTGACGCGGGCGCCGCCCTTGGTGGCGACGGCGACGAGGAGGCGGACGTCGTCGGTCACCGTGCCGACGCTGCGGAGAGCGTCGGCGCGGGCGGCGCCCCGGTCGCCGCGCTCGGCGGCGACGAAGGCGCGATAGGCTTGCCGGGGAGCGGGATCGTAGGTGACGGCCGCCGGCAGCCGGTCGAGGGTGAATTCCTGGCCGCGGTCCTCGCCGAGCAGGCCGATGGCGTCGGCGCGGCACTGGCGGCAATGGCGCATCAATTTGGCGCCGCCGTCGAGCCGGTCCTGCAATGCCTTGAGTTCGGCCGGCGTCGGTCCCCGCTGGCCGGTGAGGCCGAAATGGGTGCCGTGCGCCGGATCGGAGATCAGCGGCATGACGTTGTGCAGGAAGGCGCCGCGCGCCCGCACCGCCCGGTTGACCTCCGGGAGATGGTCGTCGTTGATGCCGGGGATCATCACCGAGTTGATCTTCACGAGGACGCCGCGCGCCGTCAGCATCTCGAGGCCGCGCATCTGCCGCTCGAGCAGAATGGTCGCCGCTTCCAGGCCGGTGCGGCGCTTGTGGTCGAAGAAGATCCACGGGTAGATCCGGGCGCCGATCGCCGGATCGACGGCGTTGATGGTGATCGTCACGTGGTCGATGGCCATGCCGGCGATCTCGTCGGCGTGGTCGGGCAGGACGAGGCCGTTGGTGGAGAGGCAGAGCTTGATGTCGGGAATGACCGCCCGCACCGCCTCGAAGGTGGCGCGGGTCTTCTTCCAGTTGGCGAGCGCGTCGCCGGGCCCGGCGATGCCGAGCACCGACAGCTCCGGCACGGCGGCGGCCACCGCCACCACTTTCCGCACCGCCTCTTCCGGCGTCAGCCGCTCGGAGACGACGCCGGGCCGGCTCTCGTTGGAGCAGTCGTATTTGCGATTGCAGTAGTTGCACTGGATGTTGCAGGCCGGCGCCACGGCGACGTGCATGCGGGCAAAATAGTGGTGCGCCTCCTCCGAATAGCAGGGGTGATCCTTGATCTTCTCCCAGATGGCCGGGTCGACATCGGCGGGGCGGGCCGAGGTGCCGCAGGACGACGAGGCGCAGCCGCCGCGCCTCGGGCTTGGCGAGGCCATCAGGCTGTCGAGGGAGACGATCTGCGAGGACATGGCAACTCTCCGGGCGAAACGAGGTCATCTCGTCTCCGCAAGCGATGTGCCAAAGTGAAAACCGTTAAATATCAGTCTGTTGTCTAGCCATGCCGCGAAAGCGACAGGGGAAACGACAGGCTTTGTCGGACTTGCGACACGACATCGCCGCGAGCGCGCACCGTCAAAAAACCGCGTCGGGTCAGGTGCCTTGCGCCTTCGCATCGGTTAGGCGGCGAATACTAGTAAAATCCCTTATTTTTCAATCGGAAACGCCATACATTAAAATGCCTCTAAGAAAGGCTTGCAATTCGTGCCGGATGTGTCGATAGTGCCGCCCGTCCCTTTCAAACTCACTCGTGACGAGGATATTTCCCATGCTCGGTATTGGCGACAAGCTCCCTTCCTTCACCGTCACCGGCGTCAAGCCCGGCTTCAACAACCACGTCGAGGGGGGCGTCTCCGCATTCGAGGAAATCACCGAAGCGTCCTTCCCCGGCAAGTGGAAGGTGATCTTCTTCTACCCGAAGGACTTCACCTTCGTCTGCCCGACCGAGATCGCCGAGTTCGCCCGTCTCGCCAAGGATTTCGAGGACCGTGACGCCGTCGTGCTCGGCGGCTCCACCGACAACGAATTCGTCAAGCTGGCCTGGCGGCGCGACCACAAGGATCTCGACAAGCTGCCGATCTGGTCGTTCGCCGACAGCAACGGCTCGCTGGTCGACGGCCTCGGCGTGCGCTCGCCGGACGGCGTCGCCTACCGCGTGACGGTGGTCGTCGATCCCGACAACACGATCCAGCACATCTACGGCACCAACCTCAACGTCGGCCGCAACCCGAAGGACACGCTGCGCGTCCTCGACGCCCTGCAGACCGACGAGCTCTGCCCGTGCAACCGCGAGGTCGGCGGCGAAACGCTGAAGGCCGCCTGATGTCGATCGCCAGCCTGCAGGACAGGCTTCCCCCCTATGCCCGCGACGTGAAGCTGAACCTGTCGGCCATGGCCGAGGACGACAGCCTGACGCCGCAGCAGAAGTACGGGTTGTTCGTCGCCTGTGGCCACGCGACGCGCAACGCGGACGTGGCGGCGGCGCTCGAAGGGGAGGCGGCGAGCCACCTCTCCGCCGAGGCGCTGGACGCCGCCCGCGGCGCCGGCGTGCTGATGGGCATGAACAACGTCTACTACCGCTTCCTGCACCTGACCTCGAACCCGGAATACCGGACCATGCCGGCGCGGCTGCGCATGCAGCTGATCGGCAAGCCGGGCGTCGACAAGGTCGACTTCGAGCTGTGGTGCCTCGCCGTTTCGGCCATCAATGGCTGCGGCATGTGCATGGACAGCCACGAGAAGGTGGTGCGCGAGGCCGGCTTGCCGGCGTCGGCGGTGCAGACCGCCGTCCGCTTCGCCGCCATCATCCAGTCGGCGGCGGTGGCGCTCGAGACGGCGGCGGTGGTCGCCGCCTGATCCCGACGCCCTTTATCGATCATTGAGCGCCCGGCCGGATACCTCCGGCCGGGCGTTCCGTTACCACTGATCGGCGGGCGGTCGGCCTTCGAACAGCTCGGCGAGGCGGCGGCGCGTCGCCGCGGTCGTTCCCTCCGGCAGGTCGTCCGGCGGGAAAAGGCCGATTTCGGCGATCTCGCGATTGGCGCGGAAGGCGCGACGCACCGCGCAGGCCGGCAGGTGGTAGAGGGCGACGTGGTCGCGGCCGGCCATGGCCGGATTGAAGTAAAGGCCGAGGAAGCGGGCGGGGCCGGTCGCCTCGTAGCCGGTTTCCTCCAGAAGCTCGCGGCAGGCGGCGGCCTCGGCCGTCTCGCCGGCATGGACGCCGCCGCCGGGCAGGTGCCAGCCGGACACGTAGGTGTGGCGGACCAGCAGCAGGCGCGCGTCGTCGAAGGCGATGGCGCGCACGCCCAGCGTGGTGCCGCGCCACAGCCGCACGGCCAGGGATCTGGCATGCCCGACAAGAGGTTGCATCGCATCGACGAGGCCGGAACGGGTCATGGGTTCCTCATTGCGCGAGCGGATGAGACGTTGGAAATGAGCCGAAAGTTAGCCCTCGTGCAAAAGCCGATCGGTCCGGCGTGGACCCTCTTTCCCCACGCATCCGCACGGTCCGGAAAGTCTGTGAACTTTCGGGTGGATGATTTAGCCTTTCGTCTAGGTCATACTTCGGGTTAACCACTTTTACCTCAAAGGAAAGCTCAGTGTTTAGCCTCATGGCAAAAACATCGTGCATTTGCTATAGCTTTCCTGTGAAAGAGAAGTCGCTGGTGATTTCTCTCGACAACCTCAGAAGAAGGCTATCATGTTTTCCCTCTTCCGCCGTCGCTTCAACCGTGCCCCGCGTTATAGTTGGGTGTCGGCCGTCGACGCGAGCAATCCCCATATCGTCGCCGCCGTGCTGACTTTCTGGGGGCGTTAGTCCGGTTCGGACACGCAACGGTTCGAGGCGTGAACCAACTTCATGAGCATACCATTCGGGGCGGGTCGCCGGGCGGCGATCCGCCCCTCGCTTTCAAGGTCGCGCCATCTGGCTTTACCGGCGGCCGGGCATCGGCTACCCAGGGATCATGTTCCGCCTGATCCACATTTCCGACCTGCATCTCGGTCCGCTGCCGGCGACGCGCATCCGCGATCTCGCGTCCAAGCGCATCCTCGGCTACGTCAACTGGCGACGCAACCGGTCGCGCGCCTTCGGCGACGATATCGAAGCGGCGCTCATCGCCGCCATCGCCGCCGAGCGGCCCGACCATGTCGCCGTGACGGGTGACCTCGTCAACATCGCGCTGGCCGGGGAGTATGTCACCGCCCGCGCTTTTCTCGGTCTCCTAGGGCCGGACGACGCGGTGAGCGCCGTGCCCGGCAATCACGACGCCTACGTGCCGGGCGCCGCCCGCCGGGCGCGGGAGGCCTGGGCGGCCTATATGACGGCGGATGCCGGCGAGGCGGGCGGCTGGCCCTATGTGCGCAGGCGCGGCGACGTCGCCATCGTCGGCGCGTCATCGGCCGTCGCCACCGGCCCGTTCATGGCGACGGGCAGCTTTTCCGAGGAGCAGGAGGAGCGGCTCTCGGCGGCGCTCGACACGCTCGGCCGGGCCGGTCTTTGCCGGGTGGTGCTGATCCATCATCCGCCGGTCAAGGGCGCGACGGCCTGGCACAAGCGGCTCTCCGGCGCCTCGCGCTTCCGCAAGGCGATCGCCAGGCACGGCGCGGAGCTCATCCTGCACGGCCATACCCACCAGCCGACCCGGCTGTCGGTTGCCGGCCCGAAGGGCGACGTGCCGGTGATCGGCGTTTCCGCCGCGACGCAACGGCCGGACGGCAGCCATCCGGCCGCCGGCTTCAACCTGTTCGATATCGAGAAGATCGATCCGGGATTCCGCATCCGTCACCGCCTGATGCAGGTGACGCCGGGCGGCGCGTTCGAGGAAACGCGCGCCGAGGAAATTATCAGCCCGGTACCATGAACCAGGCATAGGCGACGAGGCCGAGCGCCCCGACGGCAAATCCGGCCAGGAAGACGATCAGCGCCCAGACGAGGGCCGAGCCACGGTCGCCCGTCCGGCCCGCCGCCGGTTCGCCGGCCGTCTCGCGGCGGTCCAGCGCCACGCTTCGCAGCTTTTCGACCAGCGCGTCGCTTTCGAGCGAGCGTTCGCGCTCGACCACCCGCTCGGCGATATAGTCGGTCACCGCGTCGGCGGCCGCGTCGAGGTCGGCGCTCTCGTGCAGCGTGAGGCGGCCGAGGCGGGTGTCCTTCAGGAAACGGTAGGAGCGGCGGTCGCGCGCCATCACCACATGCGTGGTGGGGTCGATCCACAGGCGCGGCGGCGTCGAGCCGGCCACCTCGCAGATGAAATAGGGATCGTCGGCGGGCAGTTCGGCAAAGACGCTCTGGAGCTCTTCGGCCAGCAGCGTCAACCGCGCCCGGTCGCCGTCGTGCAGGTCGGCATAGGCGTCGGCCCGCTCGCTCTCGGCGATGCGCACGCGGCGCACGGCGTCGGAAAGACGCCGGACCTTGCCCTCGCCGATCTGGTTGTCGCCCGCCTCGCCGCCTGCCATGGATCACCTTGATTGGTTGGGTCCAGTCTGGAACCTCACTCGAAATCATACATGGATGGCGGAATTAGGACTAGCTTAACCATTCTGTGCCCACAGCGGCCGCCGCGCTCCGGGGAAATGGCTGGCGTGGCCTTTCCAGGTGGGGCTTGCCGTCCGGCCTTTCGTCGTGCTTGAAGTCTGCCATGATGCCCGGCGCCGTCCGGCGACCGTCGGCGAGGAGGAAGCCCATGAAGCCCGTTTTCATCCAGTTGCAGTGCACGCCCGGCCGGACCTACGCGGTGGCCGACGCCATCTACGCCCTCGAAATCGCTTCCGAACTCTACTCGACGTCGGGCGAATACGATCTGCTGATGAAGATCTACGTCGACTCGTCGGCCCATGACGACATCGGCAAGTTCATCAACGAGAAGATCTCGTCGATTCCCGGCATCGTACGGACGCTGACGACGCTGACGTTCCGGGCGTTTTAATCCGCGCGGCGTCCGACGGCGCTCAGCTGCCGCTGCCGCTCTGGAGCGCCAGGCGGGTGGCGCCGAGGATCGGGCCGGGCAGGCCGCCCTTCTTGGCCTGAACGATGACGGCAAGGCCGGCGGTGCCCTCGGGGGCCACGTCGGCGAGCGGCAGTTCCAGCGTCATCGCGTCGCCGGACCACATCCCGACCACCTGCATCCGGTCGACGACGTTGACATAGGTGACCGAGGCATCGCGATTCTCGCCGGAGCGGATATTCACCGTCTTCGGCGGCAGGTAGCCGGCGATCCACACCGAGGCCTCGCCGGCGTGTTCCCGTGCCGGCAGGGTGATGACGACGCGGTCGTCGGCGATGCGGGCGGCGACCGCCAGGTCGGGCGTCTCGCCGTTGTCGCGCATGACGTCGAAGGAGGCGCGGATTTCGTCCTGCCGGCTGCCGATCACCGCGCTGCGGCCGTTGAGCACCGCCTGCGGCGTGAAGACGGCGTGGTCGGCGCGCGCCTTGGCATATTCGCGCTGGCGGCGCGTGAATTCCGGCTTGGCGTAGGTGTCGCGCCAGCCGAGATAGTCCCAGTAGTCGACGGCGAAGGTAAGGGCGACGGTGTTGGGATCCTTGGCGAGCTGGGCCAGTACCTTGTCGGCCGGCGGGCAGGCGGAGCAGCCCTGGCTGGTGAACAGCTCGACGACATCGGCCGCCGCGGCGCTGCCGCCGCCGACTGCCAGGGCGACGCAGCAGGATGCCATGCTGCGAGCAAATCCGCCGAAGGTTCCCCGCCACACTAACGTATCCAAGGCCGACCTCTTCGCCTCTGTTCTTTACCGAAGCAAGGAATACGACGGCGGCGCATGACGATCCACTCACGAGTGCTTGACCGAACCAATCGGTCAACGCTGCCGCCCGGCCGAAGATCTCCCGGATAATCTCGCGGAATCAGGCCGGATTCCGCAACGCGGTGGCCTCGATCTCGATCTTCATTTCCGGGCGGATGAGGCCGGCGACAATCATGGTGGCGGCCGGCCGGACGTCGGCGAACCAGCGTCCGACCACCGAGAACACCGGATCGGCATAGGCGGCATCGGTGACGACACGTCCAAAAATCTGGCACTTAGGGTTTTACATGATTCAATGAGCCGTAGGGCCGATTCCGGCGAAGGGAATGTCTGGATTTTCGACATTGACGGACGGTTGGAGGTCTTCCGGCCAAGGGCGACGATCTCTTCCACCTTGGGCCATTTTAATGTCCTTCTCAGGCCCACTAGCCGTAACGTAAAAAGGATCACCTTTCAGGGGGGCTAATAAGTCCAAATGTTAAGCACGAATAATTGAAAATCTGTCAGTCATACTTTATTCAAATGGTGTAAAGTCATCAACAGGGCAACTTTCGGCATTTACCTATCTAATTCTCTACAAAATTAGAGAGTGTTTCGTAGATGCTCCCTGGGGTTGGGTTGTTAAGATCTTTTTTTATGTGGCTTTTATAAAAATGGATCAGGACTAAAGGCATCGAAAGATATTTCTCAGGATCGTCAATGGCATCGAATAATGGGACTTGCAATGCCGTCAGACAATATTCCGGCGGCAGGATTTGCCCATCAAAAGTGTTCTTTTGTAGCATGTCAAAAATTGCAAGGCGACCAAGCGCTCCCCATGGTAGGTGTTTCGCATGCATATTACAGGATAGCAGTGACCTGCGAAAAAATACCCAGGTTTTATGGGGATTTTTCCAAGACAAACCGCGCAAGGGATTCTGGAAGCGGCCGATAATCTCTTCAACGATCGGATGGTTCGGTTCAAGTTTCAGCACAGCATTGTTGATGCTCTCAAGTGTGGCGTGTCCCTCGTAGGCGAGGATATTCTTTCCGGAAAAATCAAAGTGGCGCACCAGAAAAATGTCCGCATCCAGCCATAGCGCCTCGAAGTGCTTCATGATTGTGACGCGATAGAGGTCGGAGAATATCGCGAGGCTTTTTTTCCGCGCCGTGCGGAAAACTTGGCTCTCAGGGATTAGCTGTGCGGCGTTGAACAGCTCGACGCCGTCCGGTACCTGAGGGTGATCATAAGAGTGCAAAACAACCCTATAGCCTAAGCGAACCCAGGATTTCAGGCACAGCTTCTCAAGGGGGCCTAATTCTCCATACACCCACAATGTATGGATAGCATATGTAGGCTTACTAGCTTCAGAGGGGGGCATTTCAAGTCCGGCAAGAGAAGCCCAAGACAGGTCCAGGGCAGCTTTTAGTCAGCTTAATGCCACATAGGATATCAAGGGCATACTATTTTTATAAGCGAGGCAAAAAATGTCCCGTAATTGAGCTCAGGCCATGTCCGTGGCTTGGGATGGGAAAAGTCCGTTCGGGCGAATTGTTTGCCCACACATGGCCCCACAAAATGACTTTTGATTCAATGCACCCGCTTTCCGATGAGCCCGCCGAGTATCTGATCAAGGATCGGCATGTCGTTCATGCGCTCTCTTGGGCTGGGTTGGTGCATGCCGTGCCGGACGCCAACACGATCTGAATCTTTCGCGAGGCGCTGAAGACGGCCGACGCCATCAGCCGGTGGTGCCGGAGACGAAGCACCAGGGGCCATCGGCGACGGCCCGCGAATAGCCGGCGGCCTTCTCGAAGGGCGAGCCGGTGGAAACGAGCTGGCGCATGGGCGCGGCCTCACATGAAAACGCCCTCCGAGGGGAGGGCGTCTCAGGAGAAATCAGGCCCAGGGACGGGCGGTGGCGTTCTTCGTCTCGAAGGCGGCGATTTCCGGCGCCTTCTCGAGCGTCAGGCCGATGTCGTCGAGGCCGTTCAGCAGGCAGTGCTTCTTGAACGGGTCGATGTCGAAGGAGACCTGGCCGCCGTCCGGGCCCTTGATCACCTGATTGACGAGGTCGACGGTCAGCGTGGCATTGGCGCCGCGCTCGGCGTCGTCCATCAGCTTCTTGAGGTCGTCGGGCGGGACGACGATCGGCAGGATGCCGTTCTTGAAGCAGTTGTTATAGAAGATGTCGGCAAAGCTCGTGGAGATGACGCAGCGGATGCCGTAGTCGAGGAGCGCCCAGGGCGCGTGCTCGCGCGAGGAGCCGCAGCCGAAGTTGTCGCCGGCCACCAGGATCTCCGCCTTGCGCCAGGCCGGCTTGTTGAGGACGAAGTCGGGGTTCTCCGAGCCGTCCTCGCGATAGCGCATCTCCGAGAACAGGCCCTTGCCGAGACCGGTGCGCTTGATGGTCTTGAGGTACTGCTTGGGGATGATCATGTCGGTGTCGATGTTGAGGATCGGCAGCGGCGCGGCGACCCCGGTGAGCACGTCGAATTTCTGCATGATCTGTCCTTTCCCGAAGCAAGCCATTACGCGGGGAGGAGGCCGGTAGTGGCCGGCCGTCCCAGCATCAGGTTGAGGTTCTGAACGGCGGCGCCGGAGGCGCCCTTGCCGAGGTTGTCGTAGAGCGAGACGATCAGCGCCTCGTCGCCGGCAGCGTCGGCGAACACGTAAAGGCGCAGTTCGTTGGTGTCGTTGAGCGCCCGCGGGTCGAGGCCGGCGAGCCGCTCGGTCGCTTCGAACGGCATCACCTTGACGAAGGTCTCGCCGGCATAGCGCTCGGCGAGCATCTCGTGGATCGCCTTCGCCTTGAGGCCGGGCGCCTGCGCCCACAGGCGGAGCGGCACGAAGGTCAGCATGCCCTGCGCGAAATTGCCGACCGACGGCTGGAACTGCGGCGCGTGGGTGAGACCGGTATAGGCGGCCATCTCCGGCAGGTGCTTGTGCTTGAAGGTGAGGCCGTAGGGCAGGAACGGCGCCGGATCGGCGGCGGACACATAGTCCTCGACCATCTTGCGGCCGCCGCCCGAATAGCCGGAGACGCCGTTGTAGCTGAGCGGCGCCCCGGCGGGCAGCAGGCCGGCCTCGACGAGCGGGCGGATGGCGGCGATCAGGCCCTGCGGCCAGCAGCCGGGGTTGGCGACGCGCTTCGATCCGGCGATCGCCTCGGCCTGGCCCCTGGCCATCTCGGCGAAGCCGTAGGTCCAGCCGGGCGCGACGCGATGGGCGGTGGAGGCATCGATCACCGCCGTGCGGTCGTTGTCGATGAGATTCACCGACTCCCTCGCCGCATCGTCGGGCAGGCAGAGGATGGCGACGTCGGCGGCGTTGAGGAGGCGCCGGCGCTCGTCCATGTCCTTGCGCTTGGCCGGGTCGATGGCCAGCAGCTCGATGTCGTCGCGGGCGGCGAGGCGGTCGCGGATCTGAAGGCCGGTGGTGCCTGCTTCGCCGTCGATATAGATCTTCGCCCGCGTCATGCTCGTTGCCCGGAATTGGCCGGCTCAGGCCGGCACATGTTGGAAAGTCCGCCGCGGCGGGGCGCCGGGCGGAGTGCCGAGAGGCTTTACCATCATCGGCCGCTCCTGTCATGCGCCTTGAAGGGCGACGCCGGCGCCAGGGGGCGGTATCCGACGGACTCGGGATCAGATGGGCAGGAGATAGGTGACGACGAGATAGGCGCAAAGGCCGATGGCCAGCACGGCCCCCAGCCCCCGGGCAATCTTGCGCGCAAAGATGACGTCGGGGTCTTCGTTGTCGTTGGCGGGGTCGTCGAACTGCATGGCTCCGGCCCGGTCGGAATGGTTTCGCTTGTATATAAGCGCCCTCGGGGTGCGGCCAAGTGAACAAAAGGGCTTGCATCGGGGTTAGCCTTCGGTCGACCCTTGCAGTGCACCGTCCGTCCGCCTGCCGATTCCCCTTGGGGGAGCGCCAGCCACCCGGACGGCAACGCCGAAGAGGTTGCCATGGCCAGGCTGTTCACCGCCCTCGAAATCCCCGCCGCGGCCGGCTTCCACCTGTCGCTCCTGAAGGGCGGCCTGCCCGGCGCCCGCTGGATCGACCCGGCCAACTATCACGTGACGCTGCGCTTCATCGGCGATATCGACCACCGCACCGCCGACGAGGTGGCCGCCGCGCTCGACCGCATCTACCGGCCGCCGTTCGAGATCAGCCTCAGGGGGCTGCACTGCTTCGCCTCCGGCCGCGTGCCGCATTCGCTGGCCGTCAAGGTGGAGCCGACCGACCAGTTGATCGAGCTGCAGGCCGAGCACGAGCGCATCATCCAGCGCCTCGGCTTGCCGGCCGAAGGGCGGCGCTACATTCCGCACGTCACGCTGGCCCGCTTCAAGGGCACCACCTCGACCGACGTTGCCCGCTGGCTGTCCGAGCACGGCGACTTCGTCGGCCCGCGCTTTCCCGTCGACCGCTTCGTGCTCTATTCGTCGCGCGCCTCGGTGGGCGGCGGCCCCTATCTCGTCGAGGAAGCCTATCCGCTGGCGGCTTGATCAGCTACCGGCGCGAAGCTTTTCCATGAAGGCGCGGGCGGCCCGGTCGCAGAGGTCGAACACGGCGTCGAAGGCCCGCTCGTCCTGGTAATAGGGATCGGGCACCTCGCCGGCGAGGCCGAGCGCTTCCTCGAGGCAGAGACCGATGCGCGCCGTCGAGCCGGCCGGCGCCAGGCGGTTGAGGTCGGCGACGTTCTGCCGGTCCATGCCGACGATCAGGTCGAAATCGGAAAAATCGGCCGGCCGCACCTGGCGGGCGCGCAGCGGCGCCAGATCGACACCGCGCTTGCGGGCGGCGGCGATGGCGCGCCGATCGGGCGGGTCGCCGGCGTGCCAGCCGCCGATGCCGGCGCTGTCGACGCGGGCGTGCCGGGAAAGACCGGCGGCGGCGAGGTGGTTGAGCATCAGCCCCTCGGCGGTGGGCGAGCGGCAGATGTTTCCGAGGCAGACGAACAGGATCGAGCGCATGGGGCGGTTTTCGCCGCGACGCGCCTTGCGGTCAAGACGGCGGCGATCATACTGTCCCTTATTGGAGTGTGCCGAATGGATTTCCTGCCGACGGGCGGCGTGCTCGCCGCCTATACGCTGGCCGTGCTGGCGCTCAACTATACGCCCGGACCGGACATGGCGATGTTCGTCGGCACGGCGATCACCCGCGGCCGGCGGGCGGGGATCGCCGCCTTTCTCGGCACCAATACCGGCATTCTCGTGCATACGCTTCTGGTGACCTTCGGCCTCGCGGCGCTGCTCGCCGCTTCGCCGGTTGCCTTCGACGTGCTCAAGGTGATCGGCGCGTTCTATCTGCTGCATGTCGCCGTCGGCTCCATCCGGCATGGCAGCCGCTTCGCGCCGGAAGGTGGCGCCCTGCCGCCCGAGCCGGCCAGCCGGCTCTACCTCAAGGGGCTCGCCATCAACGTGCTGAACCCCAAGGTGGCGCTGTTCTTCCTGACCTTCCTGCCGCAGTTCGTCGAGCCGGGCGATCCGGCGGCCCGCGGCAAGCTGCTGTTCCTCGGCCTGTGGTTTCTTCTGGTGTCGACGCTGTCGACGCTGCCGCTGATCCTCGGGGCGAGCGGCGTCGCCGCCTTTCTCAAGGCGCGGCCGAAGGTAATGCGGGGCATCGACTATGTGTTCGCCGGGGTGATGGGCGCCTTCGCGGTCAAGCTGGTCACGGCTCGTCTTTAGAGCTCCGCCGTCCGGTCAGGAAAACGCCGTCGACGCCGGCCATGCGGCCGGCCGCCAGCCAGTAGACGAAGCCGCCGATGAAACCGGCGGCGATCAGGATGGCGATGCGGCGCGGATCGCCGTCGAGCGGGCGCATCATCGGCGCGATTCCGAAGGCGGGCAGGGCGCCGAGGAAGCCGCCGGCGACGAGATAGATGAGAACCGAGCGCAGGCGGAACACCTCGGTGACCAGGATGATCACCGCCCAGGGGGCGAGCGCCATGGCGCCGAGGTAGCTGGCGGCAAAGGCGGCGCCGACGCCGAAGTTGCCCCAGAACCAAACGCTGTCGGCCGGATCGGCGGGGCCGAGACCGACCGAGGCGGCCAGCATGAACACGGCGGCGGCGATCACCGCCAGGATGAAGCCGATCAGCGCGGCGAAGATGCGGCCGACCGCCCGCATCAGTCCTCTCCGTGGCCGGCCACCATGGCGCGCATGGCGAGATCGGCCTCCATGAGCCCCATCTCCAGCCGGAGCCGCTCGGTCTTCCTGAGCCGCTCGCTCTCGCTCTTCAACTGGCCGCAGGCGGCGGCGATGTCGCGGCCGCGCGGCGTGCGGATCGGCGAGGCGTAGCCGGCGTCGTTGACGAACTGGGCGAAGGCCTCGATCGTTTCCCAGTCGGAGCACTCATAGGCGGTACCCGGCCAGGGATTGAAGGGAATGAGGTTGATCTTGGCCGGAATGCCCTTCAGGAGCTTGACCAGATCGCGGGCGTCCTCGAGGCTGTCGTTGACGCCCTTCAGCATCACGTATTCGAAGGTGATGCGGCGCGCATTCGACAGGCCCGGATAGGCGCGGCAGGCGTCCATCAGCTCCTTCAGCGGATACTTCTTGTTGATCGGCACCAGCACGTTGCGCAGGTCGTCGCGCACGGCGTGCAGCGAGATGGCCAGCATGCAGCCGATCTCGTCGCCGGTACGGGCGATGTTCGGCACCATGCCGGAAGTGGACAGCGTGACGCGGCGCTTCGACAGCGACAGGCCGTCGCCGTCCATGATGATGGCGAGCGCCTGCTTGACGGCGTCGAAATTGTAGAGCGGCTCGCCCATGCCCATCATGACGACGTTGGAAACGAGACGTCCCTCGCTCGGGATGGCCGCCTCGGCGTTGTGCGCCACGTCCGGATAGTCGCCGAGCCGATCGCGGGCGACCAGCACCTGCGCCACGATCTCCTCGGCGGTGAGGTTGCGCACCAGCATCTGCGTGCCGGTGTGGCAGAAGGCGCAGTTGAGCGTGCAGCCGACCTGCGAGGAGACGCAGAGCGTGCCGCGCCCCTCCTCGGGAATGTAGACGGTCTCGATCTCCACCGGCTTGCCGGCGCCGCGCGAGGGAAAGCGCATCAGCCATTTTCGCGTGCCGTCGGCCGATACCTGCTCGGCGACGATTTCCGGCCGGCCGACGACGTAGGCGGCGTCGAGGCGGGCGCGCAGCTCCTTGGCGACGTTGGTCATCGCCGAAAACTCGCGCACGCCGCGCACGTAGATCCAGTGCCAGAGCTGGGCGACGCGCATGCGGAGCTGCCGCTCCTCGACGCCGATGGCGAGGAGCGCCTTGGCCATCTCGACGCGCGTCATGCCGACGAGCGACGGCTTTTCCGGCGCGGCGGCGGGCAAGGCGGCAACAGGGCGATGGTCGATGAGGGTCGACATGGGCGTTCGGTCGGTCCTGATGGGGTTGGGAGGCGAAAAATGTCGCCGGAAAAACAAGAACGGCCGCGGACGTCACCGTCCCGACCGTTCCCGGTTAAGAAAAGCCATAGCAGAAAACCGGAGAAAACCCAAGCCTAGGTTGGGTTGATCCCGATTCAGGCGTGCAACTTACTGACACTCGCCATCGATGCGCTTCAAGGCGGCGCTGACGCCCTTCAGCGAATAGGTATCCGTCGTCACGGTGCCGCGGCGCGAGGTGCCGGTGATCACCATATCCGAGCCGGCCTTCATGGCGTTGATGAAGCGGCTTTCCTCGGCGGCGTTGTCGACCCAGGCGCCCTGGTCCTTGGTGTACATGCTGAAGGTGGCGTCGCCGATCTTGACGGTGGTCTTGGAGCCTTCCTTGTAGGGATAGCCGGTGATCACCGACACCTCGTGCTTGACGCCTTCCTTCGGACGATTGGTGATGAACATGAACACCGGGTCGCGGTTGACGCCTTGCGGCTGCGTGTCGGTCGGCTGCGTGGCAGCGTAGCAGACCTTGGCGCCGGCATTGTTGTAGGTGTAGGTGGCCCAGCGCTCGAACGTCTGGAGCGGCGTGGGCGCCTTGGTCTGCTGCTGCTGGGCGCCGGCGATGGTCGTCGCGCCGAGCAGCAGTGCGACGGCCAAGCCGAGGGTGCGTGCGTTCGTCATCTAATCACCTTGGGTCTTGTCGTGGGACACGGATGCGCCCACCGAAGCGGTCCGCATGAAGCCTAAGGGAAACGTTAAGGCGTCATGGTTACCAAAGTGTTGCTCCGGCGTTTCGTTTCGTCGGGCGATGGTGGCCATGGGCGCCTCACGTTGCTGCGGCGCGAGGCTTGGCCCGAAATCGGGCGACAATGCGGCCAGCCGTGGTGGTCTCGTTTCGCTGTCGCGAGTTATCCGGCTTTTTCGGCGGCGAGCCGGTCGAGGGCAACGCGGGCGGCCAGGCGGTGGCGCTCGCCGATGTGGCGCCGCACCATGCCGATGGCGGTGACCAGCACGGTGATGTCGTCGGAGAAGCCGAACCCCAGAATGAAGTCCGGCACGATGTCGAGCGGCACCACGAAATAGGCGAGGGCGGCGAGCAGCGTCGCCCGCACCGATGCCGGCGTCTCGGGGTCGAGGGCGCAGTAATAGGCGGCCACCACCTCGTCGATGAAGGGAATGGCGGCGATCGCTTTCTTGACCGTCTTCCAGAAGCGGGAGCGGACACGGGCCTCGTGGCCTTCGGCCGGGCCGATGATCTCGGGGTCGGGATGGTGGGATTTGCGCATGGCGTCGAAAATGGGAATCCGGGCGGCCGCTGTCAACGGTCGATGCGGTAGATCGGCATGCGGCCGCCCGGCGCCTTGTAGATGCGGGTGTCGAGGGCGCCGAGCGGCTCGATCCGCTCCGGCGCGATGCCGAGCGCCGCCGGATCGGCCTCGGTGACCAGCAGCGCCGGACCATGGACGGCGGGCTCATAGGGAATGGTCATCTCGAACTGGTCGGCCGGCGCGGCGCCGGGCGCCACATAGGGCCGGACGTCGAGGCCGCTGTCGCGCAATTCGTAGAGGGTTTCGGAGGTCATCGGCCGTCCGACGGTGACGACGGTGCGGACACCGGCCGCCCGGGCGGCCTCGGCAAGCTTGTCGCCGTAATCGGCCCAGTGCAGCAGGCGATGGAGCTGCCGCGGCTTTTCCGGCAGCGGCACATGGCCGACGAGGCTGGCGCCGGCGGCCAGCGCCACGGCCGCCGCCGTGCCGATCGCCGCCGACAGCTTCAGGAGACCGCGCCAGCGGCCGTTGCAGAGCAGGGCGCTGGCGAAGACGATCAGCGCCGGGAAGGCGGTGGCCGCCCAGTTGCCGTGCAGCTTGGCGAAGGCGGCATTGACGCCGATGACGATCAGGATGGGCAGGCTCAGCCACATCATCAGCCGGTCGGCCGCCGGCCTGGCCGATCGCCAGCCGAGGATGGCGGCGAGGATGGCGACGGCGAACAGGATCGGCCCGGGAATGACCGCCTGCCCGCCGAGATATTCGAAGATCTTGCCGAACTTGAAGCCGATCTTCTCCCAGCCGGCGTTGTCGCCGGTATGATGGAAGGTGACGAAGCCGTTGTGCGCGTTCCAGATCAGGTTGGGCAGGAAACCGGCGAGGCCGCCGAGAAGCGCCACCCAGGTGGCGCCGGTGCGCAGGAGCGGGCGCCGGTCGGCCGTCGCGACGAGATAGACGAGCAGCGAGGCCGGCAGGTAGATCATCGCGTATTTGGCGTTGAGGCCGACGGCGACGGTGCCGGCGAGATAGAAGGCGCGGGCGAGGGACCGCTTTTCGAGGAGCAGCACCGTCGCGTGCAGGCCGACGCACCAGAAGAACAGGAGCGGCACGTCGGTGTTGAGAATCAGCGACGACAGGCTGACGGCCGGCATCGCCACATAGGCGAAGGCGCTCCAGAAGGCGACGCGGGCGTCATAGAGGCGGCGGGCGGCGAGGAAGACGAACCAGGCGGCCGCCGCGTGCAGGATGGGCGCCGGCGCCCGCACGCAGGCGACGCCGTCGCCGCAGACTTCCGTCGTGCCGCGGATCAGCCAGGCGATCAGGCCCGGCTTGGTGAAATAGCCGAAGGCGAGGTGCCGCGACCAGGCCCAATACTGCGCCTCGTCATAGGTGAGCTCGAAACCGCTCAACAGGAGGGCGGCGAGGCGAAGGAGAAGGAAGGCGGCGATGACCAGAAGGGTCAGCCTCGTCCAGTCACGGTCGGAAATCGGATGCGGATCGGTCATGCTCGGCTCGGCTGGCAAGGTGGCGGCCGGTTTATCAGCTGCGATCGTGGCCGGCAAATGGCGAATCTCCAGCCTTGCGCGGCCGGCATAGTCGGTTAAATTGCCGCCGATCCTTTCGAGCCGCCGGCGACCCTCCCGCCGACCGCCGCGGCGTTCATCCTCACGGAGTTTCCATGAAAAAGGGCGAAGTCAAGAAAGTCGTGCTGGCCTATTCGGGCGGCCTCGACACGTCGATCATCCTCAAGTGGCTGCAGACCGAGCTCGGCGCCGAGGTGGTGACCTTCACCGCCGACCTCGGCCAGGGCGACGGCGATCTCGAGCCGGCCCGCAAGAAGGCCGAGATGCTGGGCATCAAGGAGATCTTCATCGAGGACGTGCGCGAGGAGTTCGTCCGCGATTTCGTCTTCCCGATGTTCCGCGCCAACGCCGTCTACGAGGGCGTCTACCTGCTCGGCACGTCGATCGCCCGGCCGCTGATCTCCAAACACCTGATCGACATCGCCAAGAAGACCGGCGCCGACGCCATCGCCCACGGCGCCACCGGCAAGGGCAACGACCAGGTGCGCTTCGAATTGTCCGCCTACGCGCTCAACCCGGACATCAAGATCATCGCCCCCTGGCGCGACTGGACGTTCAAGAGCCGCACCGACCTCCTGGACTTCGCCGAGAAGCACCAGATCCCGATCGCCAAGGACAAGAAGGGCGAGGCGCCCTTCTCGGTCGACGCCAACCTGCTGCACTCGTCCTCCGAGGGCAAGGTACTGGAGGATCCGTCGCAGCCGGCGCCGGAATACGTCCACATGCGCACCATCTCGCCGGAGGAGGCGCCCGACAAGGCGACCATCATCACCGTCGGCTTCGAGAAGGGCGATGCCGTTTCCATCAACGGCAAGCGCATGAGCCCGGCCGAACTTCTGACGGCGCTCAACACCTACGGCCATGACAACGGCATCGGCCGTATCGATCTGGTCGAGAACCGGTTCGTCGGCATGAAGTCGCGCGGCGTCTACGAGACCCCCGGCGGCACCATCCTGCTCGCCGCCCACCGGGCGATCGAAAGCATCACGCTCGACCGCGGCGCGGCGCACCTCAAGGACGAGTTGATGCCGCGCTACGCGGAGCTGATCTACTACGGCTTCTGGTTCGCGCCCGAGCGCTACATGCTGCAGGCGCTGATCGACAAGAGCCAGGAGAATGTCGAGGGCGAGGTGACGCTGAAGCTCTACAAGGGCAACGTCATCGTCACCGGCCGCTCGTCGCCGAAGACGCTCTACTCGTCGACGCTGGTCACCTTCGAGGACGATCAGGGCGCCTACGATCAGAAGGACGCCGCCGGCTTCATCAAGCTCAACGCGCTGCGGCTCAGGACGCTCGCCAAGCGCGACCGCGGCTAAGCGCTATCAGAATGGCAATTCCTCCTGCCCGTCGCCCTCATCGGGGGCAGCGGGTGGGAGCAGGTCGAACTCGACCTGTTGAGCTGCGGCATTTGCGGCATTGCGGCCGACCTTCAGGCAATAGAAAGCCGCCGGCTCGAAATGCATCGGCACGATATCGAAGCTGATATCCCCGGTTTTCTGCCTGGTGGTGATCACGATATTTGGCGATGGGGCAGGCCAGTTGAGCGAGCGGGCGTGTTTCGCCGCGAATTTGCGCAGGTAGCCGAGATCTCCGGGGCGTTCGAAAAAGCGGTCCGTCCATTTGATCTCGACGATCCATGCCGGTTCGCCGAACTGGACGGAAACAATGTCGATCTCCCCCTCCTTGTCCCTTGCATAACGAAGATGATCCTTGGCCTTGGCGTCGTGGAACCATTGGGCGAAGATCGCCGTCTCGACCATGGCGCCCATGATGTCGTCGTCCGCCCTGACGGGTCCGAACAAAGCCGCCCGAAGGCAAGGATTGGTCAGGTAGACCTTGAAATAATGGTTGCGCTGGAAGCGCTGAGCGTTGATGTCGATGCGTTCCACGGTGCGCACCAGGAAGGCGGCTTCCAGATATTCGATATAGCGCCTGAGGGTGTTCTTGGCGACGCGGGAGCTTTTCGACAGCCCTTCCAGCGAGACCTCCTGGCCGGTGTTGAAAGCCAACACCTTGAAGAGATGCTGCAATTCCTGAACGTCGGAAATGCCGTAGAGGCTCGGCAAATCGCGTAACAGCACCTTCTCGACGATGTCCTGGCCGATGTAGCGCGCCGGGTTCCGCTTGGCTTCCTCGGACAGGGCGAGTTCCGGATAGCCGCCGTAGTTAAGGTAGTCGACGAAGGCGGCGTTGAGTTCGCCGATGCGGTCGATCAGATCCGTTTCCCCCATGACGGTTGCCAGGGGATGCCCTGTCAGGCGCAAGAACTCGGCGAAGGTCAACGGCGGCAGCAGAAACTCGGTGAAGCGGCCGGCCCCTGATTCCCGCGATCCACGCGAGAGGGCGGCAGCGGCCGAGCCGGAGACCACGAACTTGATGTCGCGATAGCTGTCGACCAGCGACTTCAGGTGAACTTCCCAGTCCTTGAGGTATTGAATTTCATCGAAGAAGATCGTCCTGTCGCCCGGCGCGCCGCCATAGCTGCCGAGATAGACCTGAAGCAGCTTTTCGAGCGGCAGGCCGGAAAACAGCGGCGTATCGAGCGAGATGAACAGCAGGTTCTGCTTGTCAGCTCCCGCTGCTAGCAAATGCTTTATGGCCTGCTGCATCATGATCGTCTTGCCGACGCGGCGCGGCCCCATCAGCACCACGGCCCGGCGAAGCTGCCGTTGGCGAACAAGGTCGAGGAAAGGCGCGAAATAGTCGCGCTCGGGATAGGCGGAAACATCCTGAGGTATGGCACCGCTGCCCCACCACGGATTGTCGAAGCGCATTCGGTTGACGAGTTCTTCGTCAGATATGGTCAGCATTTGGATCACCCAATTGATCCTATAGGCGCCTCAACCGCTAACAAGGTCATTTGACTGATCTTATTTGACATGCCTTATGAATAAGATCAATGGGCTGACTCTAAAAAATGGTCGGCACCCCTAACCAACCGGAATAGCGGCGCTTTGGCCTGTTTGATGCCGCACGCGGGCTGCCGACTGGCGTTCAAAGTCGACTGATAGCGACACCAGATGGGGCACGGCTGGTCTGTTCGGCGGCCACTGAATATTCTGGGCAATCGCCGGTGGCCACGCCCTGTTTCTCGACCGCGTCGCGTTCGAGGACGTAACCTCGCGAATCGTCGAGGTAATGGATTCGGCCGGCAAACGTAAACTTGTATCCGGAATACAACAAAAATGTCATCCGGTCTGCCTCGGTCTTGCTCGCGCGGCGTCCGCCACCCTACAACGGCTGGTATCGATGAAGGGCCGTGCGGGGGCATGCCTGGCTGCGGGCAAATCTCTTGCGGCAGATCCGTCTTGCCGGCGGCTGGCAAGGCGCGCAATGCCCCGTTCCCGACGCGCGGCGATCTTTCCTCGCTTTGAAAGACAAGGAGACCTGCATGACGCGCCTCGTTGCCAACGCCACGGCCGCCGTTGCCCATCCCGAAGCGGTGATCGCCGAGGTTTGCGAGCACTTCAGCGACCATGAAGCCCGCATCGACCGGGACGGGAGTGCATATGTGGTGACGTTCCCCTTCGGCACCGGGCGCCTCGCTGCGCAAGGCGGCACGATCGTCATTCAGGCCGAGGCCGACGACATCACCGGTCTCTACTACATGCGCATGGCGATCGCCGGACACGTCAAGGAACTGGCCGGCCCGTCCATGCCGAACATCGTCTGGACCGGCGATGGCCAGGATATCAGGACCCCGCCCAACTTCCGCATGGTGCGGGTGCTCCGGGTGGAGGATCTGACCGGCAGCCTCCGCCGGGTCACCTTCGCCGGCGAGGACATCGCCCGTTTCGCCACCGACGATGCCCTGCATGTCGGCCTGTTGATCCCGCCGCCCGGCAGCCTCCTCCTGCCGCCGACCGTCGGGGCGGACGGGCTGCTGGTCTGGCCCGAGGGCACGGATCGCCCGGCCATCCGGCGATACACCATCCGCAGTTGCGACGCCTCGGCCGGAACGCTCGACGTCGATTTCGTCCTGCATGCCGATGCGGGGCCGGGTTCGGCCTTTGCGGCCAGAGCCAGGGAGGGGGACGTGATCGGCGTCGCCGGCCCGATGGGTGGCTCCATCCGGCCCGACAAGGACTGGTATCTGCTGGCCGGCGACGAGACGGCTCTGCCGGCGATTGCCCGCATCCTCGAGTTCCTGCCGGCGGAGAAGCGCGGCATCGCCCTGATCGAGGTCGACGATGCCCGCTCGGAGATCGAGCTCCGCAACAATACCGCCATCGAGGTGACCTGGGTGCACCGGCGCGGCGGGGATCATGAAACCGCGTCCCCGCTGGCCGAGGCGGTGCGGCGCGCCCGGTTTCCGGACGATCTTTCCGCGGCCTACGCCTGGGTCGGCTGCGAGTTCGCCGACTTCAAGGCAATCCGCTCGTTCCTGCGAAGCGAGGTGCGGCTTCCGAAGGACCAGCATCTCGTCGTCGCCTACTGGCGCAAGGGACAGGCCGACGATCCCACCTCTTCCGCGGCCCATGACGAATAGCCGGGATTTGCCCCGGCTGGACCGTCAGACGGGGCAGCCGTCGGGAAAGCCGGCGATCCCGCCGGTCTGGCGATTGGCCAGCCTGGCTTTCTCGTAAAGCGCCCGCCGGGCCTCGGGCGTGATGATCTGCCCGAGATCGGTGACCGTCGTCATCACGCAGACGAGTTCGTTCTGGGCGTCGAATACCGGGGCGGCCTGGCCGGTGATGCCGGGCAGCAGGTGATTGGTCAACTCGGCCCAGCAGGACGTTCGGACCTCTGCAAGCCGCTCCGGCGAGGGCGCCGCGCCACGAAAGCGCTCCGGTTGCACCTGTCGCGCCGCCTCGACCCGGCTCCGCGGCAGGAAGGCCTGGAACACCAGCCCGCTGGCGGTATTGTCGAGCGGCAGCGCATCGCCGAGCCCGAGCGAACTGATGGAAAAAAAGGCGCTGCGATACCACCGCACGAGGGTTGGCCCGCGGTCGGTCCAGATGGCGACGCCACCGCTGGCGGCGATGTGCTGGGCAAGGTCGCGCATGTGCCGGGCGGCGATCTCCACCGGCTCGATGCGCTTGAGGGCGGCAATCCCTATGCCGAGCGCCGTACTGCCAAGGTCGTAATGGCCGCTGTAGGGATCCTGGCGGGCGAGGCCTTCCTTGACGAGGCTGTGCATGTAGCGATGCGCGGTGGAAGAGCTCGTCCCGGCCAGCCGGGCAAGCGAGCCGAGCGGCAACGCGCCGCCGGCATTGGCGAGGATGCCGAGGAACCGGGCGGCAATGGAAACGGATTGGATCGCCCCGGATCTCTTTTCTGTCTTTTCGGCCTCAACAGGCAAAGCGCTTTACCTCATATCCGGCAGCGATTTTCCCGATCCGAAAACCGAGAACGTAACCTCGGGCAGCGGCCGACAGTTGTCGCGCGAGGTGGATACACCGCGCATTGCACTAGCACCAATTCGGCTTGGGTGCAGTTGGCGATTATAACCATTCCCGGGTGCACGGCCGCCCGAAGCCGGGTTGCCGACGGCCGGCCCATCCGTTTTCCACAACGGTCCCGCTCCACCCATCGAAGGAACCATGTCCGCCGGCGTTCGGCGCAGCGGGCTGGCTTCCTAGGTACTTACTCTTATTGCAATGCGGAATACGTTTTGTACTGTGGAAAAATTATGACAATTTGGGGGCAGATATGAGTCAGAATGCGGCTGAATTGCTAATGAGAGGCATTAGCGTAATCGGCATGGTAGCCGCATCCGCGACGATCGGCGTTGCGCAGGACCTGACGGAGCAAACGGTCGATTCCATCGAGATCGAACCGATTGTCGTCACCGGCGAGAAGGTCGGGCGCAGCCTTCAGAAAACGGCCTCGTCGGTCTCGGTGATCAAGTCTTCCGACCTCAAGGAGATCAACGGCGCCGCGACCGTCAGCGATGCCATCGCCAGCGTTCCCAACGTCATCTACAACAGCACGGTCGGGGCGCCGATCATCCGCGGGCAGGACACGCAAGGCCCCAATTTCGGTTCCACGGCCTTCTTCGGCGGCACCATTCCGCGCGCCACCGTCAACTTCGATGGCCACTACCAGAACTTCTATGAATATGTCTTCGGGTCGACGCCGATCTGGGACGTGGACAGCATCGAGGTGTTCCGCGGACCGCAGACGACATCGCAGGGCGCCAACGCCATCGCCGGGGCGATCATCGTCAATACCAAGGATCCGACGTTCACGCGCGAGGCGGCCTATCAGGCCGAGATCGGCAGCTACAACCGGCGCCGTACCTCATTGATGCTGAACGGGCCGATCATCGAAAACCAGCTCGCCGGCCGGCTCGCCATCGACTACTGGGGGCGCGATACCTTCATCGACTATGTCAACAGCAGCTTCTCGCGGGGCGATATCAACCTGGATTTCCGCTCGTTCAACGCGCGGGCCAAGCTGCTTTGGGAGCCGACCGACCTTCCGGAGCTGAGCGCCAAGCTCACCTATTCCCACACCTACAACAATCGCCCGACCTGGGAAGCGGCGTTTTCGCCCTACGAGGACCTCGAGAGCAATGCGGCGACGATGCCGAGCTGGAATGCCGACACCGATACCGCCGTCCTGGACGTCAACTACGATCTCGGGAACGACCTCAAGCTGTTCAACCAGACGCAGTTCAGCAACACCCACGTCGATCGCGTGGCCGAGCCGGCGTCCAGTGGATCGGCGGTGATCGACCAGCAGAACTATTCCAACGAAACACGCCTGACGTTCGGCAACGAGGATTCGGTGTGGAGCGGCGTCGTCGGCCTTTACCTGGCCACCACCCGTTCCGACGACACGCTCTATATCGCCGGCACCTCGGATTTCGACGATCGCAAGAACAATCTCGGCCTGTTCGCCGAAACCTCCTATCGCCTGACCGACCGCTGGCTGCTGACGGGCGGGTTGCGCTATCAGGTCGACGACATCAACCGGACGGGCACCTCGCCTTATGCCCCCGCACAGGCCCTCGACTATGACGAGACCTTCGACGCCTTCCTTCCCAAGCTGTCGATCGCCTACGACCTGACGCCGGACGTCACCGTCGGCGCCCTCATCAGCCGCGGCTACAATCCGGGCGGCGTCAACCTCAGCTTCGCCGGCAAGGACTACATCACCTTCAAGGAAGAAACCGTCTGGAACTACGAGCTGTTCGCCAGGGCCGCTCTTCTCAACAATCGCCTCAACCTCACCGGCAATCTGTTTTATGCCGACTACACGGATTCCCAGCGGCTGTTGCCCGACTATCTCGGGTCCATCCAGTACGGGTCCGTCGTGGTCAATGCCGATAGCGCACAGGCCTATGGCCTCGAAGTCGGCGCCGACTACCGCGTCTTCGACAATCTCCGTCTGAAGGCGGGGGCGGGCCTGCTGCACACCGAGATCGGTCAGTTCACCGACGCGCTCGGCATCTCCTACAAGGACAACGAGTTCGGCAGCGCTCCCGGCTACATGCTGAGCGTCGGCCTCGACTGGACCATCATTCCCGACCTGAAGCTCGGCCTGGAGGCGCGTTTCACCGACGGGTATTACTCCACCGACGAGAACAAGCCCGCCTACGAGGTCGACAAGTACGTCGTTGCCAATGCCCGGTTGAGCTACGCGCTTCACGAGCACATGGAGATCTACGGCTTCGTCAACAACATCTTCGACGAACGCTCTCCGCTCTATTTCTCCACCGACCGTTCGTCGGGGATCAACACCGTCGCCAACATGCTGGAGCCGCGCACCTTCGGCATCGGCATCAAGGGCACCTTCTAGGGCATCGGACCGAAAAGCGGAATCCGGTTTTCGGAAAATCCGATGCATAAACAAAAATCTGGAGCGGCAGCCCGGATATATCGGGCGCCCGCCGCTCCAGGGCATTTCCGGCGGAAACAGGTTCGCCGGAAATACTCTGTCTCTTTGAATGGGCGTTCGATGCCGCCGCCGCCCGTCAATTCTCCAAAGCCAGGATTCCCCATGCGCTTCGTTGTCCCGCTCATGGCTCTGCTTTTTTCGGCCGGGCCGGCCTTCGCCGGCGATCGGACCGTTACCGACGACGCCGGCCGGCAGGTCGTTGTTCCCGACAGGCCCCAGCGGATCGTAGTCATGCACGAACCGCTTCTCGGCGTGCCGCTGATCGAGCTCGGCGTGCCGGTCGTCGGCAGCTACGGGCGCAACGACGACGGCAGTTTCGTGACGGCGACCGATTTTATCGATGTCGTTCTCGGCGAGGGCCACGCCAAGCCGAAGGGAATCGGGCCGGTCGGCCAGATCGACCTCGAGAAGCTGCGGGCGCTGGCGCCCGATCTGATCGTCGGTTCGGAACTCGATATCGGCAAGGTGCCGCAACTGGAGACGGTGGCGCCGGTCTATCTGCAGAATGCCGGCAAGGGGCGGGCCTATGGGTTCGACGTCGAGGAGAAGCTCGCCGGACTGGTCGGCCGGCAGGAGGCCTTCGAGGCGCTTCGGACGGCCTACAGCCGGCGTCTTGCCGATGTGCGCGCGGCTTTGCCGTCCGATCCTGCCGGCCAGACCTATCTCGCGGTCTTCCTGACCGACCAGATCAACGTGGTCTGGGATATGTCGGGGGCCGTGCAGGCGCTGGAGGATATCGGCTACGTGCGGCTCAAGCTCGATGAGGATGGGTCGGGATCGACCTTGGGGTCGACGCTGATGGTGCCGGTCAGCGCCGAAACCTTCGGCCAGCTCGATCCCGATCTCCTGGTGGTGATGAACAGCTATGCCGGCACGACGCGCGGCGAGACGGAAACGCGCGCCGCCCTCGACAGGATCGTTCCGGGCTGGGACCGTTTCGTGCGGGCGGCCCGCGAGGAGCGGCTGGTGTTCGTCGATTCGGCCAAGGTCACCACGCCGACCGTGGCAAGCGCCAGGCACATGCTGGACGCCCTCGAGGCCTGGTCGAACCGGTAGGGCCGTCGCCGCATGCTTTCAGTTCACGACCTGGTTGTCCACTACGGGAACACGCCCGTCCTCACGGGCTTGACGCAGCGCTTCGCCCGTGGCCGGGTGACGGCGCTGGTCGGCCCCAACGGCTGCGGCAAGTCGACCTTGCTCAGGGCGATCATGGGATTTCTGCCCGCCGCGCGGGGCGAGGTGCGGCTTGAGGGGCAGCCGATGCGCGGCATCGGCCGCCGCGAACTGGCCAGGAGGGTGGCCTATCTCCCTCAGGAGTGTCATTGCCCCGACTACATGACGCTCGGCGAGTTGATCGAACTCTCGGGCTACGCGCGCTACTCCCTGGCCGGCGGCCCGTCGGACCGGGACCGGGCGCTTTTCCGGCAATCGCTCGAAATCGTCGGCTTGGCCGACCGGGCCGGCAGCCAGATGAACACCTTGTCGGGCGGCCAGCGGCAGCGGGCCTGGATTGCCATGATGCTGGCCCAGGACACCGAGATGGTTCTGCTGGACGAGCCGGTCAATCATCTCGACATGAAGTATCAGTACGCCGTCATGGGACTGATCCGGACCCTGTCGCTGCGTCACGGCAAGACGGTGATCGTGGTTCTGCACGACCTCAACCTCGCCACGGCGTTCACCGACGACGTGGTGATGCTGGCCGACGGTCAGGTGCAGGCTGCCGGTCCGGTCGGCGAGATCATCACGGCCGCCAACGTCGAGCGGGTCTTCGGCATCGTCACCGACGTCTTTACCCGGGACGGCCGGCTGATGTGCCTGCCGCGCCTGATCGACAGCCTGCCGGTCACGGCATGACCCTTCGCCTTCTCTATCTCGCCGGGGCCGCGGTCGGTCTGGTCGTCCTCTCCGCCATCAACCTCGGCTATGGCCTCACCACCCTGTCGCCGGCCGACATCGTTCGGACGGTGTTCCAGGCGGACGCATCGAGCTTCGAGCAGGCGATCCTGCTTCATCAGCGCCTGCCTCGCGTTCTGATCGCCGTCTATGTGGGAGCGACGACGGCCGTCGGCGGCGTCGTGCTCCAGGGATTGGTGCGCAATCCCCTGGCGGCTCCCTCCACCCTCGGCATCAATGCCGGAGCGACGGTTTTCGTCATCGCCGGCGCCTTCCTGTTCGACCTCGGCATGTCCGCCCAGGGCGTCGCGGCGCTGGCGGGTGCGTTCGCCGGCTTCGCCGCCTGCTTCCTGGTGGCCCGTCTCGCTGCGCGCGATCGCGATCCGCGCGGCCTTGCGCTGATCCTGTCGGGCGCCTTGGTGTCGATGTTGTGCGTCGGCCTCACCAACGCCCTGCTGCTTTCCGACCCCACCCGCCGCAACGATTATCTCGGCTGGGTCAGCGGCAACATCAACCATGCCTACGCCGATCGCCTTTATGCCTTCTGGTGGATCGGGGCGATCGCCCTGGCCGTGCTGATGTGGCTCGCCCGTCCCCTGACCTTGCTGCTGTTCGGCGCCGAAAAGGCGGCCTCGGCGGGCGTCGACGTCCGGGCGGTCTCCCGCCTCGGGCTGGCGGCGACCATGTTTGCCACCGGATCGTCGGTCGCCATCTGCGGCCCCATCGGCTTCGCCGGTCTCGTGGTGCCGCACATCGTCCGGCCGCTCGTCGGGTCGAATTTCGTCACCCTGCTGCCGGCCGCCGCGCTCGTCGGCGCCGATCTCTGCCTTGCCGCCGACTTCGCGGCCCGCGAGGCCTTCCGTCCCTACGTGCTGCATACGGGATTGTTCACCGACCTGATCGGCGGCCTGTTCTTCGTGGCCATCGTAAAGCGCTTCTATCTGGCGTCGCCCGGGGCCGTTCAGCGATGAGAAAGGCTCGTTCCACCGACGGCCGGCCGATCCTGCGCTTCGCCAGCGGGCTCGCCATTCGGCTCGGCAATCTCCGGGCGGCGGCCGGGCTTGTCGCGCTCGTGGCGGCGATCGCCGTGCTGTCGGCCGGCTTCGGCACGACCCGAGCCGGCATGCTCGACCTTCTCCGCGAGATCATCGGCGCCGACCTGACCGACGCCCAGAGCTACGCGTTGTGGACCGTTCGCCTGCCCCGCATCGCGCTGGGGTTCATGACCGGCTGGGCCGTCGCCCTTTCGGGCGCCATGCTGCAATCGATCGCCCGCAATCCCCTGGCCGATCCCGGCCTGCTCGGCGTCAGCCAGGGCTCCATGACCACCATCATGCTGCTGCTGGTCCTGGTTCCGGCGGCTCCCAAGGCGCTGGTCGCCGGCATGGCGGTGGGCGGCGGCCTGTCCGTGGCGCTGCTGCTGATCTGGCTGGTGGGCGGCGAACGTTCCAGCGGCCTTGCCCTGCTGCTGATGGGCATCGCCGTCGAAACGGTGCTGTCGTCGGTCGGCGCGATGCTGCTGCTCTACACGCCGCCGGAAATATCGCTGTCGCTGGCCGACTGGATGGCCGGCTCGCTGTTCGCGGCCGACTGGCCGACCGTCGCCGCCTTTGCGCCGCTGTTCGCGCTGAGCATGGCCGGCGCCTTCCTGGTCGGAGCGAGGCTGTCGGTCTACGAACTCGGCGGCGAAATGGCCGTCTCGCTCGGCGAATCGGTCAGGTGGTCGCGACCGGCGATCCTGATCCTCGCCGTCGTGCTCAGCGCGTCCGCCGTGACGGCCGTCGGGCCGCTGATCTTCCTTGGCGTCCTTGCGCCGCATATTGCCGGTTTCCTGTCGCCGGCAACGGCGCGGGCACGCCTCTATCTGTCCGGCCTCACGGGCGGCGCGCTGGTGATCGCCGCCGACGCGATTTCCCGCGGTGCCGCCACCGGCATTCCGCTGCCGGTCGGCCTGGCCCTGACATTGATCGGCGTGCCGCTTTTCATCCTGACATTACGGTTGCAGGCCCTGCGCCGGAGAGGCTGACCGGGCCGCGCGAGGCTCGGTCAACGCCTTTTGGGCAGGCCCTCACGCCGCGCGCAGGCTGTCGACGAACTTGCCCACTTCGCTCTGCAGGTCGACGGACTGGCGTTCGAGGTCGGCCGACAGCGACATCAGGTGGGTCGAGGCGCGGCCGGTCTGTTCGGCGGCCTCGCCGACGCCGGCGATGGAGCCGGTCACCGTCTGGGTGCCCTCGGCGGCCCGCTGGGTGTTCTGGGCGATCTCGCCGGTGGCCGCGCCCTGCTCCTCGACCGCGCCGGCGATCGAGGCGGTCACCTCGCGGATCATCGAGATGGTCGAGGTGATGCGGCCGATGGCGGTGACCGTCTCGTTGGTCGCCTCCTGGATCTCGCCGATCTTGGAACCGATCTCGTCGGTGGCCTTGGCGGTCTGGGCGGCGAGCTGCTTCACCTCGCTGGCGACGACCGCGAAGCCCTTGCCGGCGTCGCCGGCCCGCGCCGCCTCGATGGTGGCGTTAAGCGCCAACAGGTTGGTCTGCTCGGCGATCGCCCGGATCAGGTTGACCACGTCGCCGATGCGCACGGCGGCGTCGGTCAGCGCCCGCACCTTGGTCTCGGTGCGCGACGCTTCGGCGGCCGCCTCCTCGGCGATGCCGGCCGACTTGGACACCTGGGTGTTGATCTCGCGGATCGAGGCGGTGAGCTCCTCGGCGCCGGCCGCCACGGTCTGCACGTTGGAGGCGGCGGTCTCGGCGGCGCCGGTCACCGACTGCGCCCGGCCGGACGTGGCGTCGGCGGTCCCGGACAGTTCGCGCGCCGCTTCGGCCACCTCGGCCGACGAGCGGGCGAAGCGGTCGGCCAGCGCGCCCATGGTCGACTGGAAGGCGTCGGCGAGCGTCTGCCGATCCTGAAGCTGCCGCTCGGCGGCCAAGCGGTCCTTCTCGCCCTGCTCGGCCCGGAGACGCTCAGTCTCCGACAGTCCCCTGGCGAACACGTCGAGCGTCCGCGCCATGTCGCCGACCTCGTTGCGATGGCCGGCGTAGGGAATGGTCGCGTCGCGGTCGCCGGCGGCGACCGCCTTCATGGCGGCGGTGATGCGGCCGATCGGCTTGACGATGCCACGCGCCAGGAGCAGGCCGAACACCAGCGTCATCGCCATGATGGCGCCGAAGACGATTATCAACTGGTCGCGGGCGTCGCGGCGGGCACGGATTTCCGAGGTGGAGGCGGCGGTGTCGACGCTGCGGATCGTCGAGACCAGGTTGTCGAGCTGCGGTTCCAGCGCCTTGTAGCCGTTGGACAACTGCTCGTAGATGCTGAGGAACTTCTGCTGCAACGCCACCCACTGGCCGACGTTGTTGGCATATTCCTCGGCCGCCTTGCCGAGCGCCGCCTTGGCGTCGGCGCCGAGCGTGCTGTGGGCGAGTGCGCGGGTGAAGTCCATGGAGGTCTTGCCGAAGGCGGTGAAGGCCTGCGGGTCGCTCTTCAGCATGAACTCCTTCTCGAAGGTGCGCATGGTGGCGAACAGCGCCGCCAGATCGGGCGCCGGGTTGGCGGCCAGAAGATCGGTCACCGCCTGGCTGGATTTGAGGAGCGCGCCGTTGACGCCCTGCTGCGGATAGAGCCCGAGCTGCTTCTTGATATCCAGGATCTCCTTGAAGGAGGCGCCGTATTCCTCGAGGCCGGCCTTGATCTTGGCGACGTTCTCCCCCTTTGACGGGTCGGTCGCCTTGATGCGCGCCTCGAGCTGCTGGAGGTTGGAGCCGGTCATGCGCGTCAGGTCGCCGTGCAGGCCGGAATAGCGCTCGTTGCCGGTGAACAGAAACTCGATCTCGGCGCGGCGGAGCTGCAGCGTGGTGGTCTGCAGCGTGCCGGCGAGATCGGCGTTGATGCGGGCGCTGGCGGCGCGCTGGCGATAGGCGTTGGCGTTGATATCCTGGATCATGTAGAGCCCGCCGACCACGGCGAGGGCCAACAGCGAAAACAGCCCGAAGGCGAGCACCTTCGTGGCGATGCGGAAACGCGACCCCAGCGCGAATCCCTTGAGCCTGAACTTCGGCATGCGGCAAACTCCCCCGGGTTGAACCGGTCCGGCGGCGCCCTGCCCAAGCCTGGCGTGCGCCGTCTCCTCCCGACCGGCCTCCATGCCGAGCAGCATCGCCTTCGCCGATTAATTGCACGTAAAGCTTCCTGCCGAAAATGACGCGAATCGGCGTCGGATGACCGATGACGACGATGCCGGTATTCTCCGCCGGACGGATAGCGGCCTGGTGCTGCCCACCTTATCGGCACGGCGGCGATTGCGCGGCGCGGCGATTTGCGGGAAGCTCCGCCGTCTCCTGCCAGAAGGCCCGCTTTTCCATGCCGCTTTCGCTTCTTCTTTCGGCCTTCGTCGCCGCCTTTCTCTATGTCGTCATCCCCGGTCCGGCCTTCATCGCGCTGCTCGGTATCGGCGCCGGGCAGGGGCGGGGCGCCGGCGCCCGCTTCATCGTCGGCCACCTCGCCGGCGACACGCTGTGGACGAGCCTTGCCCTCGTCGCGCTGGTCGGCGCGCACGTGGTGGGGCCGATGGTGTTCGACCTGCTCGGCTGCGTCTGCGGCGCCTATCTCGCCTTCATCGGCTGGCGCGCCTTCCGCGCCCGGCCGCGCGGCGAGGGGCGGGCGGTGATGGCGGTGGAGCGGCCGTTCCGGCGCGGCCTGATCTTCGGCCTCACCAACCCCAAGGGCTATCCGGTGGCGCTCGCCACCTTCACGGCGCTGGTCGGCGGCGTCGCCGACACGCTGTCCTTCTCCAGCCTGCCGGCGCTGCTCGCCGCGTCCTTCCTCGGCTTCCTCGTCGCCGACGTGGTGATGATCTCCATCATCGGCGCCGGCGCGGTGCGCCGTTTCTACCGGGCGCACGAACTGGCCATCGTCAGGGGCTCGGGCCTGTTGTTCATGGGCTTCGCGGCGCAGGCCTTCTGGCACTCGGCGCCGGGCCTTCTCGGCTACCGCCGCGCCTGACGGCCGCGCTCAGTCGCGCTCCCGTTCCGTGAAGCCGAGCAGCAGCGCGGCCGAGGTGACGACCGGGATCACCATGGCGAAGGCGAGCGGCGGCGAGCCGATCATCGCCACCGCGCCGGACGCGACGAAGCCGCTGCCCATCTGGGCAAAGCCCAGGAGGGCGGCGGCCGCGCCGGCCTTTTCCGGGAAGGCGGCCATGGCGCGGGTGGTGAGGTCGGGCGTCACCAGGGCCAGCGCGAAGGCGAACAGGGCGACCGGCGTCATGACCGTGAGGTAGGACGGCGGCCAGAGGGCGGTCGACGCCGTCATGGCCAAAGCGCCGGCCATGGCGAGCGCGAGACCCGGCAGCACCAGATGCCGGGCCGGAACGTGCTTCAGCAGCGCCTTGGTGACGATGCCGCCGAGGATATAGGCGCCGGTCTGGCCCAGCATGCCGAAGCCGAAGGTCTGCGGGCTGAGGCCGGCGATGTCGATCAACAGGAAAGGCAGCATCGAGCTCAGCGAATAGAAGCCGCCGAGCACCAGGCCGAGCATCAGCGCCGGAAACAGGAAGCGGCCGTCGCTGCCGAGGGCGGCATAGGCGCGGACGAGGCCGGTCGGGCTGGCGCGGGCCGGATCGGGCGCGCGGTTGGTCTCCGGCAGGAAGCGATGGACGGCGACGAGCAGCGCGCCGCCATAGACCACCATCAGCACGAAGATCGCCCGCCAGTCGAAGGCCAGCATGGCGAGGCTGCCGAGCGTCGGCGCCACCGCCGGGCCGATGGCCAGGAAGATGCCGATGGTATTCATCACCCGCGCCGACTGTTCGCCGGTGAAGTTGTCGCGGACGATGGCGCGGGCGACCGAAATGCCGACGGCGGCGCCGGTGCCCTGGACGAGGCGGGCCAGCGTCAGCGCGTGGATGGTGGGCGCCAGCATGGCGCCGATCGATCCGGCGGCATAGAGCGTCAGGAAGGCGAGCGCGGCGGGGCGGCGGCCGTAGGCGTCCGACAGCGGGCCGCAGATCAACTGGGCCAGGGCGAAGCCGGCGAAATAGGCGGCCAGCGTCGCCTTCACCGCCGGATAGGTCGTGGCGAAGTCGCTGACCAGCTCCGGCATGGCCGGCGTGTAAAGCGCCAGCGACACCGGCCCGAGGGCGATGAGCAGGGAGCCGATCGCCGCGACATGGCGTTCGGTCATCGGGGCATGCTGCATGGGACGTCCCGGAAGTGAAGGGCGAAGGCGGCGCTTTTAGCAGAGACGGCGTGGTGCTGTTAAGGGGCTCTCATCAAGTGTCGCTGCCCGTTGCATGGCTGATGATCGCAGCAATAATCAGGTTTTTCTTGCTACCGTCACATTCATTTGTATAGTGCGCGCCAGAATGACGGTCCGGAGGCTCGCTTCGGGCCGTCTGTCTTTTCCCAACCGAGTACGCCCATGCAATTGCGCAACATCGCCATCATCGCGCACGTCGACCATGGCAAGACCACGCTGGTCGACGAGCTTCTGAAGCAGTCCGGCACCTATCGCGAGAACCAGAAGGTGGCCGAGCGCGTGATGGATTCCAACGACCTCGAGAAGGAGCGCGGCATCACCATCCTTGCCAAGGCGACCTCGGTGGTCTGGAAGGACGTGCGGATCAATATCGTCGACACCCCTGGCCATGCCGACTTCGGCGGCGAGGTGGAGCGCATCCTCAACATGGTGGACGGCGCCATCGTGCTGGTCGACGCCGCCGAGGGGCCGATGCCGCAGACCAAGTTCGTGGTCGGCAAGGCGCTGAAGGTTGGCCTGAAGCCGATCGTCGCCATCAACAAGGTCGACCGTCAGGACGCCCGCATCCACGAGGTGGTGGACGAGGTGTTCGACCTGTTCGCCAACCTCGACGCCACCGAGGAGCAGCTCGACTTCCCGATCCTCTACGGCTCGGGCCGCAACGGCTGGTTCTCGACCTCGCCGGAAGGCGGCGAGGGCGACGGCATGGCGCCGCTGTTTGACCTGGTGCTGCGCCACGTCGAGCCGCCGCATGTCGAGCAGGACGTCCCGTTCCGGATGATCGGCACGCTGCTCGAGGCCAACCCGTTCCTCGGGCGTCTGGTGACCGGCCGCATCACCTCGGGTTCGGTGAAGACCAACCAGACCATCAAGGTGCTCGACCAGGACGGCAACGTCGTCGACCAGGGCCGCGTTTCCAAGCTCCTGGCCTTCCGCGGCCTCGAGCGCACGGCGATCGACCTCGGCGAAGCCGGCGACATCGTGGCGATCGCCGGCCTGACCAAGGGCACGGTGGCCGAGACTTTCTGCGCCCTCGAGGTGACCGAGCCGCTGCACGCCCAGCCGATCGATCCGCCGACCGTCACCATGACCTTCCTCGTCAACAACTCGCCGCTGGCCGGCACCGAGGGCGACAAGGTGACGAGCCGCATGATCCGCGATCGCCTTCTGCGCGAGGCGGAGGGCAACGTCGCCCTGAAGATCGAGGAGAGCACCGAGAAGGATTCGTTCTTCGTCTCCGGTCGCGGCGAACTGCAGCTCGCCGTGCTGATCGAGACCATGCGCCGCGAGGGCTTCGAGCTCGCCGTGTCGCGGCCGCGCGTCGTGTTCCGCAAGGACGAGGCCACCGGCGAGACGCTGGAGCCGATCGAAGAGGTGGTGATCGACGTCGACGAGGATTATTCCTCGGTGGTCGTCCAGAAGATGAGCGAGCGCAAGGCCGACATGGTGGAGATGCGCCCGTCCGGCGGCAACCGCCTGCGCCTCGTCTTCTTCGCGCCGACGCGCGGCCTGATCGGCTACCAGTCGGAGCTTCTGACCGACACGCGCGGCACGGCGGTGATGAACCGGCTGTTCCACGACTACCAGCCGCACAAGGGCGAGCTGCCGGGCCGGCGCAACGGCGTGCTGATCTCCAACGACATCGGCGAGGCCGTCGCCTACGCCCTCTGGAACCTCGAGGATCGCGGCCCGATGATGATCGAGCCGGGCTGGAAGGTCTACCAGGGCATGATCGTCGGCGAGCACACGCGCGAGAACGACCTCGAGGTCAACGTCCTGAAGGGCAAGAAGCTGACCAACGTCCGTTCGGCCGGCAAGGACGAGGCGGTGCGCCTGACGCCGCCGATCCGCATGACGCTGGAGCGGGCGCTGGCCTGGATCCAGGAGGACGAGCTGGTCGAGGTGACGCCGAAGTCGATCCGCCTCCGGAAGACCACGCTCGACCCGATCGAGCGCAAGCGCGAGCGGTCGCGCGAGGCGGCCGCCTGAGGCTTTCTCCGGCAGGGCATTTTCGAAAAAGGGCGGCGCTGCGGTGCCGCCCTTTTCGTTATGGCGTGTCGTCTTGTCGGCGAACGACAAGGGCCGCGTCGCTGCCGACGCGGCCCTTCGCTCTTCAAGTCTCGAACTGAAAAGCCTCAGCCCTTGTCGCCTTCCGGGCCGCTGTCGGCCGTGGCCTTGGTGCGGCGGGTGCGCGGACGGGTAGTTGGGGCGATCGGCGTGCCGAGCGTGGTGGCGCGGCGGCGCGGCACGCGCTTGCGCGGCGCCTCCTCCTCGGCTCCCGTTTCGGCCGGAGCGGCGGCCGCCGGCTCGGGCGACGGCTCGCGGGCCGGTTCGGCTGCCGGAACAGGGCGTTCGACGGCGGGAGCGGGACGCTCGGCAGTCGGCGTGGGCCGTTCGGCCACGGCCACCGGAGCGGGCTCGGAAACGCGCGGCTGGCGTTCGAGCAGGAAGGCCGGCAGGCCGGCCTCGGCGGCGGATGGCGCCGGGCGCTCGCGCTCGACGCGGACCACCGGCTGCGGCGCGTCGGGGAAGCTGACGTCGGGCTGCGGCGCGTCGGCCAGCGTCGGCACCGGGGCCGGCTGCGGCTGGCGCTCGCCGCCGCGATTGTCCTGGTTCTGACCCTGCCCCTGACCCTGGCGGTCGCCCCGGTTGTCGCGGCCGAAGCGGTCGAAGCGCTGGCGGCGGTCGCGACGATAGTCGTTGCGGTCCTGCTGCTGGCGGTCGCCACCGGCGTTGTCGCTGTTGCGGTTGCGGTCACCGCCGGCATTGTCGCCGTTGCGGTTGTTGTCGCCATTGCGATTGTAGTCGCGCTGCTGGCCGTTGTTGTCGCGGTTCTGGTAGCCGCCCTCGCGCGAGTCCCGCTGCTCGTTCGGCTGGCGGTTGTTGTCGAACTGGCCGGGCTGGCGGATCTCGATCTGGCGCGGCTCGAAGCGATCGGAGCCGATCGGCTCGAAATCGTCGTCCTCGCTCTCGTCCTCGCGTCCCGCCGCGGCGGCGGCCTGGGCGGCCTGGGCGGCGGCGATGATGCGGTAATAGTGCTCGGCGTGCTGGAGGTAATTCTCCGCCATCACCCGGTCGCCGGCCGACGACGCATCGCGGGCGAGCTGGGTATATTTCTCGGCGATGTGAAGGGCGGTGCCTCTGATCTTGATATCCGGGCCGTTGGAGTCGAACGACCGGGTCAGCGGATTGGGAGCCTTGCGGTTGGGCCGGCCGCGCATCCGTTGCTTGTTCTGCTGGTTCTGCCTCATATGTCCGCTATCTCTTGCCTTCGCGGGTCAAAAAAGCACGAGGCGCGAGGCCGCGGGTCCCGTTGACTGTCGGCTCTCCCGATGAGGAGGCCGGTGAAGTCGCGGCGCCTGGTGCAAACATATCATCCATCAAGAACGACCGTCCGCTCGGGCACAGCCCATGACGGTGTCGCCTCAGCATCCTCTACGTTTGATCGTATCGAGAACGGGTCTGAGCGGGATCCTGGCCCACGCCTTGGCTCTGTCGGCAGCCGGTCGCCGTGAGCGAGCTCCGACTGCTCATCCGCCAGGGCAAGAGGTCATGCCTCCCGAATACGGCTTTTCGACGGTGACGTCAAATACAGCCGATTCTCTATGAAAGGGACCCTAGCTGTTTCGTCACGAGTTTCCAAGCTGAATTTTGCGTTCAAAGTCAATAAAGCGAGGGAATTTCAGTCGATTTGCCCGACAAGGGAGCCGGAGACCACCCGGTCGCGGCCGCCGAGGTCGCGGTGGACTTCGATTTCCGACAATCCGGCGGCCCCGAACAGCGCGCCGACCGCCGCGCCCTGGTCCCAGCCGATCTCGACGGCGAGGACACCGCCGGGCGTCAGATGCTCGCGAATGCCGCCCAGGATGGCCCGGTAGGCGTCGAGCCCGTCGGCGCCGCCGTCGAGGGCGAGCAGCGGGTCGTGCAGGCGCACCTCGCGATCGAGGCCGGCGATGACGCCGCTCGCTATATAGGGCGGGTTGGAGACGACCAGGTCGAAGCGGCCGCCGGCGGCGGCGAAGAAGTCGCCCTGCGCGAAATCGAGCCGGTCGCCGACGCCGTGGCGAGCGGCATTGTCCCTGGCCACTGCGAGGGCGCCGGCAGAAAGGTCGGTGGCAAGGCCGCGCGCCCGCGGCAGCCTGGCGAGCAGCGCCACGGCGACGGCGCCGGTGCCGGTGCCGAGATCGACGAGGCGGAGGCCGTCGCCGTCCGGCGAAACGCCGGGAATCCGTCCGGTACGAACGGTGGCGAGCGCCACTTCCACCAGCGTCTCGGTGTCCGGCCGCGGCTCCAGCGTGTCCGGACCGAGCGCGAAGTCGAGGCCGTAGAAGGAGGCGGTGCCGAGGATGCGGCCGACCGGCTCGCCGGCGGCCCGGCGGTCGATCCAGCCGTCGAGCCGGGCGGCGGCATCGGCGGCGACCGAACGGTCGGCGGCGGCGACAAGGTCGAGCCGGCTGGCGCCGGTGGCCGCCGCGACGAGCAGGCGGGCATCGATCGCCGCCGTGTCGACGCCGGCCGCCGTCAGGCGCCGGCGGGCGTCGGCGAGGAGGGCACCGAGGGTCAAGGCGCCGCTCATGCTTCGGCTTCGGCCAGCAGCCTGGCCTGATGGTCGGTGATCAGCGCGTCGACGATGTCGTCGAGGTCGCCTTCCATCACCTGCGGCAGCTTGTAGAGCGTCAGGTTAATGCGGTGGTCGGTGACGCGCCCTTGCGGGAAATTGTAGGTGCGGATGCGCTCGGAGCGGTCGCCGGAGCCGACCTGGCCGCGCCGGTCGGCGGCGCGGGCGCTGTCGGCCTTGTCGCGCTCGATCTCGTAGAGGCGGGCGCGCAACAGCTTCATCGCCTTGGCGCGGTTCTTGTGCTGCGACCGCTCCTCCTGGCAGGCGACGGCGATGCCGGTGGGAATGTGGGTGATGCGGATGGCGCTGTCGGTGGTGTTGACGTGCTGGCCGCCGGCGCCCGACGAGCGGTAGGTGTCGACGCGCAGGTCGGCCTCGTTGATGGCGATGTCCACCTCCTCGGCCTCCGGCAGCACCGCCACGGTGGCGGCCGAGGTGTGGATGCGGCCCGAACTTTCGGTCGCCGGCACCCGCTGCACCCGGTGGACGCCGGATTCGAACTTCAGCCGGGCATAGACGCCGGCGCCGTCGATCGAGGCGACGATCTCCTTGTAGCCGCCGAGCTCGGCTTCCGACAGGCTCATCACCTCGACGCGCCAGCCGCGCGCCTCGGCGTAGCGCTGGTACATGCGGAACAGGTCGCCGGCGAACAGCGCCGCCTCGTCGCCGCCGGTGCCGGCGCGCACTTCCAGGATGGCGCTCTTATCGTCGGCGCGGTCGCGCGGCAAGAGCGCGATGCGGACGTCCTGCCTCAGCGCCTCGACCTTCTCGGCAAGCTCGGGCCGCTCCGCCTCCGCGAGCGCCCGCATGTCCGGGTCGGTGGCGGGGTCGGCGAGCATCGCCTCGATGTCGGCCAGTTCGCCGCCGGCCTGCCGCAGGGCGCGGATGCGGGCGATGAGCGGCTCCAGCTCGGCGTAGTCGCGCGACAGGCGGACGAAGGTGTCGGCGTCCGGGTTGCCGGCAAGCCGCGCCTCGAGAATGGCGAAACGGTCGAGGAGAGCCTCGAGACGAGCGTCGAAAGGGGTCATGCCGTGGTGGGGGCCTTGGTCGGAAGCCGGATCAGTTGAGCGGGATGTCGCGGGATTCCGCGAAGTCCTGCAAGAGCTTGCGGATCGGCGGGCCGTCGGGACGGTTGAGGGCCGGCGCCAGCAGCGCCTCGAGTTCGCCGAGGTTGACCGAGCGGATCATGTCCTTGACCGGGCCGACCGAGGTGGCGGCCATGGACATCGAGCGGAAGCCGATGGCCATCAGCGCCATGGCGGTGAGCGGCGTGCCGCCCAGCTCGCCGCACAGCGTCGCCGGCTTGCCGTATTCGGCCGACTTGCGGGCGATGGTGCGGAGCGCGCGCAGGAAGGAGGGAGCGAGTGGGTCGAAGCGCTGCGCCACCTTGGCGTTGCCGCGGTCGACGGCCAGCATGAACTGGAACAGGTCGTTGGTGCCGACCGAGACGAAGTCGACCACCGACAGCAGTTCGTCGAGCTCGAACAGCAGCGCCGGCACCTCGATCATGGCGCCGAGCTTCAGCGACGACGGCAGGGCGTGGCCGTGCTTTTCGAGGAAGCGCTGCTCGCCCTTGACCAGTTCCTTGGCTTTCACGAATTCCTCGACCGTCGAGATCATCGGGAACATGACGCGCAGCTCGCGGCCGCCGGCCGCCTTCAGCAAGGCGCGCACCTGCGTCCTCAGGATGACCGTGCGGTCGAGCCCGATGCGGATGGCGCGCCAGCCCATGGCCGGGTTCTCTTCCTGCACCGAGCGGGTGAGGTAGGGCAGCACCTTGTCGCCGCCGATGTCGAGCGTGCGGAAGGTGACCGGCCGGCCGGTGGCGCCGTCGAGGATCTTGGAATAGAGCTCCGCCTGCTGGCCCATCTTGGGGAAGGTGGGGGCGATCATGAACTGCAATTCGGTGCGGAACAGGCCGATGCCGTCGGCGCCCGATTCGTCGAAATGCGGCAGGTCGAACAGCAGGCCGGCGTTGGTGTTGAGGGCGATCCTGACGCCGTCGAGCGTCACCGGCGCCTTGAAGCGCAACTGGCGATAGCGCTCCTGCCGGCGGGCGCGGAAGCGCACCTTGGTGACGTAGGCCTGCTCGACGTCGGCCGGCGGCCTCAGGTGAACGTAGCCGCTCTCGCCGTCGATGATGATGCTGTCGCCGTTGTCGGCCAGCGACACGACGTTGGCGAGCTGGCCGACCGCCGGGATCGACAGGGCGCGGGCGACGATCGCCACGTGGCTGGTGGTGGTGCCTTCCTCGAGGACGAGGCCGCGCAGCTTGGAGCGGTCGTAGTCGAGGAGCTCGGCGGCGCCCATCGAGCGGGCGACGACGACGGCGTTCTCCGGCAGCTCGGTGCTCTTGTCCTTGCCCATCAGCTCGCGCAGCAGGCGATAGGTCAGGTCGTCGAAGTCGTGCAGGCGCTCGAGCAGGTAAGGGTCGGTCTGGCGCTGCATGCGGGCGCGGGTGTCGGACTGCACGCGCTCCACCGCCGCCTCGGCGGACAGGCCGGAGCGGACGATCGCCTCCTCCATGCGCCGCGTCCAGCCGCGGTCGTAGGCGAACATGCGGTAGGCTTCCAGCACGTCGCGATGCTCGCCGTGGTGGGCGACCTCGCCGCTGTCGATCATGTCGTCGATCGAAAGGCGCAGGTTGGCGATGGCGGCGGTCAGCCGCTTCACCTCCTGCTCGGGATCCTCGGCGATGAAGTTGGTGACGACGACGCGCGGCTCGTGCAGCACGACATGGCCGAGGCCGACGCCGTCGGACAGCACCACGCCGGGCACGTGCATCGGACGGTTGAGGTCGAGCACCGTCTGCTGGCTGGCGGCGAGGCCCAGCACCTCGCCGGAGGCGATGATCTCGGCGATGATCATGCCGGTGGTCTGGAGCGCCTCCTCCTCCTCGTCCGAATAGGTCTTGCGGACGCGGTTCTGCACCACCAGGACGCCGAGCGTGCGGCCGGAGCGCAGGATCGGCACGCCGAGGAAGGAGTGGTAGGCCTCCTCGTCGGTGCCGGGAATGTAGGAGAAGGCCGGGTGTTCCTGGGCGTCTGCGAGGTTGAGCACCGCCGCCTCGGCGGCGATCAGGCCGACCAGGCCCTGGCCGACGCGAAGCGAGGCCTTGTGGACGGCCTCCCGGTTGAGGCCCTCGGTGGCGAACAGTTCGAGCACGCCGTCGGCCCTGAGGACGTAGAGCGAGCAGACCTCCGCGACCATGTTGGCCGCGATGGTGACGACGATCTTGTCCAATCGCTCCTGGGCGCTGATCGGCTCCGCCATCACCTCGCGGAGGCGGCGGAGCAGAACGCGCGGTCCGGAAAGGCCTCCCCGCATCGTCGGCTTCCTGCTCTCTCCCGCGGGCCGGAACGGCGCCAGGCCGGCCACGGGCTCATTCACTCCATGATGCCAGCCCTAGCGCTTTTTGCGGCCGGCTTGAAGCCATCAATATGGCAGCGTGCCCTTGCGGGCGGCTGCCGGAAAACGAACAGGCTCCAGCCTGTTGATACGGCCTCGCCGTTCGCCCGGCGAGGCCCCTTTTCTTCGAGCCCTCACAAATCGGCGTGAGCGAACCGGCCCCGGGACCTCTCCGGCGCCGGTGCGCCCCGTCAGGCCTTGTCGAGGCCGTAGGCCGAATGCAGCGTGCGGACGGCGAGCTCGGTATAGGCCTCGTCGATCAGCACGGAGATCTTGATCTCGGAGGTGGTGATCGCCCGGATGTTGATGCCCTTGTCCGACAGCGCCTTGAAGGCCTGGGCAGCGACGCCGGCATGGCTGCGCATGCCGACGCCGATCACCGACACCTTGCACATGCCGGTGGTGCCCTCGAAGGTCTTGTAGCCGATCTCGGCCTTCTTCTCGTTGAGCACGGCGGTGGCGCGCTCGTAGTCGGTGGCCGGCAGCGTGAAGGTGATGTCGGTCTCGGCGCCGTCGGCGGAGATGTTCTGGACGATCATGTCGACGTTGACGTTGGCAGCGGCCAGCGGCCCGAACACCGCGGCGGCGACGCCCGGCTGGTCCGGCACGCGGCGGATGGAGATCTGCGCCTCGTCCTTGGAGTAGGCGATCCCGGTGACGACTTCCTGTTCCACGATCTCGTCCTCATCGCAAATGAGCGTTCCGAACGGGTCGCCGTTCGGCATGGTCTTGGGGTTGATGGGGTCCTCGAAGGACGACCGCACGAAGGTGCGCACCTTGTGGACCATGGCAAGCTCGACGGAGCGCACCTGCAGCACCTTGGAGCCGAGCGAGGCCATCTCCAGCATCTCCTCGAAGGAGACCTTGTCGAGACGGCGGGCCTTGGGCACGACGCGCGGGTCGGTGGTGTAGACGCCGTCGACGTCGGTGTAGATGTCGCAGCGGTCGGCCTTCACCGCCGCCGCCACGGCGACGGCCGAGGTGTCGGAGCCGCCGCGGCCAAGCGTGGAGACGCGGCCGTCGGGGCCGATGCCCTGGAAGCCGGCGATGACGGCGACGCGGCCGGCCTGCATCTGCTCGATGACCCGCGTGCCGTCGATCGACTGGATGCGGGCGGCGCCGTGGGCGCCATCGGTGACGATCGGCAGTTGCCAGCCCTGCCAGGAACGGGCGTCGATGCCCATCGCCTGCAGCGTGATGGCGAGAAGACCGCTCGTCACCTGCTCGCCCGAGGCGACGACGGCGTCGTATTCGCGCGCGTCGTGCAGGGCGGAGGCGCCCCGGCAGAGTGCGACCAACTCGTTGGTCTTGCCGGCCATGGCCGACACGACGACGGCGACCTGATGGCCGGCGTCGGTCTCGCGCTTCACGTGGGCCGCGACATTGCGGATCCTATCGAGATCGGCGACCGAAGTGCCGCCGAATTTCATCACCAATCGAGCCATTTTCCGACGTCGTTTCCTGAGGGGCGGGAACCCCGTTGCGAGCGGTGAAAAGGCGGGCCGCCGAACGGCACCCGCGGAGCCGCGCCCTCAATACAGGAAGGTGCGGCGCCGGGCAATCGTCGGAGGTTTGTTTTCAGCCTCAATAGCCCGAAGCCGCCAATGCGGCTTCGGGCTTGTTCTGGCCTCAGTCGCCGGCGGGCATCCGGCCTTTGGCTTTCGCTCCGCTTTGCGTCTTTCGGGGCTTCGCCACGAAAGACTCGCTTCGCGCGGCGCCGCTTGGCGCCGGAAGCCGCTCCGCGACTTCGATATCATCCGCTCTGATGCACAGCACGGCGACCTATATAGGCCGCCTGCTCCGTTCTGCCCGAGGTCCTGCGCCTTCGCGCAGGACCTCGGGCAGGAAAAGGCAAGGGGCACACATAGGGCTCCGCCTGTACGGCGTCGTTGGTTACCAGCGTCGATGCCGGGCGGGCGGTTTGCCGCTTGGCGCCGGAAGCCGCTGTGGTGGCTTCGGGTGCGTTTGTTTTCAGAGCCGGAAGATGGCGCGGGCCCAGGCGACGATGTGCTCGAAAAAGGGCGTGACGGCACGCAGGCGGCCATAGTCGCCGGCGCAGCCGTGGTGCAGCCCCTCGTAGCGGTGGAAGTCGAGCATGACGCCAGCGGCGGCGAGGCGGCCGGCATAGGCTTCGCCCTCGTCGCGCAGCACGTCGCAGCCGGCCGTCAGCAGCAGGGTCGGCGGCAGGCCGGCGAGGCTTTCGGCGCGCAGTGGCGAGGCGTGCGGATGGGTGCGCTCAGTCGGGTCGGGCACGTAATGGTCCCAGAACCAGGCCATGTCGTCGGCGGTAAGGCCGAAACCGTCGGCGAATTCGACATAGGACGGATGGCCGGCCGCGATATCGTCGGTCACCGGATAGATCAACATCTGGCCGGCGAGCGCCGGTCCGCCCTCGTCGCGGATGCGCAGCGCCGTGACGGCGGAAAGATTGCCGCCGGCGCTGTCGCCGCCGACGATCAGCCTGGCGGGATCGATGCCGAGATCGGACGCGTGGGCGGCTATCCAGCGGACGGCGGCGAGACAATCGTCGCTCGCCACCGGGAAACGATGCTCGGGCGCCATGCGGTAATCGACCGAGACGACGACGGCACCGACGCTGGCGGCGAGGTTGCGGCAGATGTTGTCGTGGGTGTCGAGCGAGCACAGCACCCAGCCGCCGCCATGGATGTAGACGATGCCGGGCAGGGCGTCGCTATCGCCGAACGGCCGGTAGACCCGTGCCGCGATGGTGCCGCTCTTCACGGGAAGGGCGATCGTTTCCACCGCTTTCACCGGCGCGCCGGCGACGCGCGGCTCGGCCTCGGCGCGGGCTCGGGCGGCCTGGGCCGACAGCTCCTTCAGGGGTGGTTCGCCGCGCGCGGCGGCGAGCGCCAGGTCGGCGGCGATTTCGGGATGAAGCGGCATAAGGAACCTCCGGCATATTTTTCACTAGTGAAGCGCTTCAGAGCAACGCCGGAAAGGCCGCTTTTTCGCTTATGACCAGAATTCGAACGCCGGAATCCGAACGATCGGCCGATGATCGATGCCGAGGGTTGACTTGGCAGCCGGCCGGTTCGAAAAGTCGAGGCCTGCCCCGATCCGGGCGGTGACAGCGGCGCGGAGAAAGCCATGACCGAGACGAAGCGTGACAGCGTCGATCAGGCCGAAGTCGACCGCTTCTCGGCGATGGCCAAGGAGTGGTGGGACCCGAACGGCAAGTTCAAGCCGCTGCACCGGTTCAGCCCGGCGCGGCTCGGCTACATCAAGCGGGAGGTGTGCCGGCATTTCGGCCGGGACGAGCGTGCCGCCGACGCCTTTTCCGGCCTGTCCTTCCTGGACATCGGCTGCGGCGGCGGGCTCGTATCGGAGCCGATGGCCCGGCTCGGCGCCACCGTCACCGGCGTCGACCCGTCGCCTGTCAATATCGAGGTGGCGCGTCTGCATGCCGCCGAGACCGGCGTGACCATCGATTATCGGGCGACCACGGCCGAGGAGGTGCTCCCCGCCGGCGATCGCTTCGACGTGGTGCTGGCGCTCGAAGTGGTCGAGCATGTTGCCGACGTGCCGGCCTTCCTCGCCACGGTGGCCGATCTGGTGAAGCCCGGCGGCCTCGTCATCGCCGCCACGCTCAACCGCACGCTGAAGGCGCTGGGGCTCGCGGTGGTCGGCGCCGAATACGTGCTGCGCTGGCTGCCGGCCGGCACTCACGACTGGAAGAAGTTCGTCAAGCCCGAGGAACTGGAAGCGCCGTTGCAGGACGCCGGCCTGACGCTGCTCGACCGGCGCGGTATCGTCTTCGATCCCCTCCGCTTTTCCTGGAAGGAAAGTGACGATACCGACGTTAATTACATGGTTCTTGCAGCCCGGCCGAAGGCTTAGTTCCGCTCGCCGGGCAGGACGGGCAGCGGCAGGATGTCGATGCCTTCTTCCACCAATGCGCGGGCGTCTTCCTGGGTGGCCTCGCCGTGCACGGCGCGGGCCGGCGCCTCGCCGAAGTGGATGCGCCGCGCTTCCTCGGCGAAACGCTTGCCGACGTTCTCGGAGCCGTCGAGCAGGGCAGCCTTGATTTCCTTCAGCTTCTCGAGAAACTCGCGCGCCTCGGGCGGGATGGCGACCTGTTGCTTGTCCCGGGCGGCGGCCGGCACGACGGCTTTGGCTTCCGACGTCGCGACGTTCGGCCGCATCAGCGCCTTGGCAACCGACGTCGAGCCGCACTCGGGACAGGCGCAGAGACCGGCCGACGACTGGGCGTCGAAATCCTCCGAGGAACGGAACCATCCCTCGAATTCATGGGCGTTGGAACAGACGAGCGAATAGCGGATCATGACTTTCAACATGGCGCGCCGGCCCTGCCATCGCAAGTCCGGCGCTGCTTTTTAGCCGAACCGGCACTCAAAGCGTAAAGCGACGCTCGTTTTCCAGCGAAGGGATGCGGGCGCGGGTGAGTTCCACTTCGTCGAGGTCGATATCGGCGACGACGATGTCCGGGTCGGCGTGGTTGGCCTCGGCGATCACCTTGCCCCAGGGGCCGACGATCAGCGAATGACCGTAGGTGTCGCGGCCGTCCTCGTGGGTGCCGCCCTGGGCGGCCGACACCATGAAGCAGCCGTTCTCGATGGCGCGGGCCCGCTGCAGCACGTGCCAGTGCGCCTCGCCGGTCTGGCGGGTGAAGGCGGCCGGCGCGCCCATGATCTCGACGCCGGCATGGCCATAGGCGCGGAACAGTTGGGGAAAGCGCAGGTCGTAGCAGATGGCGAGGCCGATCCTGGTGCCGGCCGCCTCGACGACGATGGCGCTTTCGCCCGGCGTGTAGGCGGCGCTCTCGCGCCAGGTTTCGCCCATGGGCAGGTCGACGTCGAACATGTGGATCTTGTCGTAGCGGGCGCGGAGGTCGCCCGACGGGCCGAACACATAGGCGCGGTTGGCGATCTTGCCGTCGTCGCGGCGAATGGCCAGCGAGCCGAAATGCAGCGTGACGGCGAGCTCGCGGGCGAGCTGGGCGCCGCGGGCGACGAAGGCGTCCTTCGCCTCGACCTCCAGCTTGCCCAGCATGTCGGCCCGGTCGCGCTCGATGACGTTGGTCATCTCCGGCGTCTGGATATAGGTGGCTCCGGCGCCGGCGGCGTCGCGGATCAGCGCCTCCACCTCGGGCAGGTTCTTTGAGGGATCGCGGCCGGACCGGAGCTGGACGGCGGCGACGCAGAGCGGACGCGTCATATCGTTTCCCTAACCGGCAAGAAGCGCGTCGAGACGCCCTTCGGCGTTGAGCGCATAAAGGTCGTCGCAGCCGCCGACGTGGGTGTCGCCGAGGAAGATCTGCGGGAAGGTGGTGCGGCCGGAGCGCTCCACCATCTCCGCCTTGAGGGCGGGGTCGGCGCCGGCGTGGAGCTCGGTGAAGGCGGCGCCCTTTTTGGTCAGGAGCGCCTTGGCCCTGACGCAGTAGCCGCAGCCCTCGCGGGTGTAGATGGTGACCGGAACCATGGCGGACCTCCTGGGATCGGTGTTGCCGGGATTCTATAGCCCGCTTCAGCTCGGCGCCACAACCCGCGCCAGCGTCAGCACGTCGACGGCTGCGGCGCCGGCGGCGAGCAGCGCCCGGGTGGCGGCCTCCAGCGTGGCGCCGGTGGTCAGCACGTCGTCGACAAGAACCGGCCGGCGGCCGGCGAGTTCCATCCGCTTGCCGTCGGGCACCGCGAAGGCGCCGCGCATGTTGCGCACCCGCTCGTCGCGGCCGAGCCCGACCTGCCGCGGCGTGCGCCGGTTTCGCAGGAGAAGACGGGTGGCGACCGGCAGGCCGGTAAGGCGCCCCACTTCGTGCGCCAGCAGGGCCGCCTGGTTGAAGCGGCGGCGGGCGAGGCGCCCCCAGTGCAGCGGCACCGGCACCAGCATGTCGGCGTCGGCGACGAGCTCATGGGCGGCGCGCGCCATCCAGGCGCCGAGCATCGGCGCGAGATCGGTGCGGTCGGCGTATTTGAGGGCATGGACGAGGTCGGGCACCGGCCCTTCGTAGGACACCGCCGAGCGGGCGCGGGCGAAAGCCGGCGGATCGGCGACGGCGGCGGCCGACAGGATGCCGGGCCCGAGATCGAGGGGAAGCGGCGTGCCGAGCCGTTCGCACCAGGGGCGTTCGAGGAAGCGCACGCCCTGCCAGCAATCGGCGCAAAGGCCGCCGGGGCTGCCGAGGCGGGCGCGGCACACCGGGCAGGCGGGCGGCAGCACGAGGTCGGCCATCTCGCCGCAGGCGGCGCGGGCAAGGCGGCCGGCGGCGCCGAGAACGCCAAGGCTCAACATCGGCCGGCGCGGCGCGTCGGCGGCGAGCGGAAACCAGAGATCGGGGTCAGCGGCCATGATGGGGTCGTCGGGTTGCGGCAGGAAGTTAAGCACGGATCGTTGGGCGCGCCCAGAGGTTGCCGGCGCCTACGACCCGGTTTGACTGCCTGTCCGATGCCGCCTATCAGGGTGCCAGCCATGGAATCCCGCCGATGACGCCGCTGATCTTCGATCGCCGACTTTTCGCCCGCCGCCGGGCGCGGGCGCTTGCCGAGCGGCGGCCGGGCGCCGATTTCCTGCTGGCGCTCGCCGCCGACGATCTCGCCGACCGGCTCGCCGCCGTCGAGCGCCGCTTCTCGCGGGCGCTGGTGGTCGGCGATCCGACCGGCCTGCTGGCGGCGCGGATCGCCGCCGGCCGGGTCGACGCGGTGGTGCGCGCCGACCTGCTGGTTGCCGGCCTCGATGGCGGCGGCGCGGTGGTGATCGACGACGAGGCGCTGCCGTTCGTGAGCGGCGCCTTCGACCTGGTCGTTTCCTCGCTCGCCCTGCAATTTGCCAACGACCTGCCGGGAGCGCTGATCGAGGCGCGGCGCGTGCTGAGGCCGGACGGCCTGTTCCTCGGCGTGCTCTGCGGCGGCGACACGCTGACCGAGCTGCGGCAGGCCTTCCTGATGGCCGAGAGCCGGCGCTCGGGCGGCGCCTCGCCGCGCGTCGCGCCGATGGGCGAGGTGCGCGACCTCGGCGGCCTGTTGCAGCGGGCAGGCTTCGCGCTGCCGGTGGCCGATCAGGACCGGCTGACGCTGCGCTATTCGAGTGCCCTGGCGCTGATGGACGATCTCAAGGCGATGGGCGCGACCAGCGTGCTGGTCGATCGCCGCCGCGGTCTGACCGGACCGGCGCTGTTCGCCGAGGTCGCGGCCACCTACCAGGAGATGTTCGGCGATCCGGACGGGCGCGTCCGGGCGAACCTTACGCTGATTTCGCTGTCGGGCTGGGCGCCGCACGAAAGCCAACAGAAGCCGCTGCGGCCCGGCAGCGCCAAAATGCGGCTCGCCGATGCGCTGAAGGCGCCACCGCCAAGCGACGACGACTGACCGCTCAGCGTGACAATGTATCCGAGACGTAGTTGAAGGTGTCGTCGATCTGGTTGGCGACGCTGGTCAGCGACACCATGCCGAGCAGCGCCAGGCCGATCATCATGACGATGATGCCGTATTCGACGGCGGTGGCGCCACGATCATCGCGCAGGAAGGCATTGAGCCGGCGCTGTTCCGGACGCTTCTCCGCCATGCTGCCGCCTCTTCCTGTTCCGGGGATAATGTCGTGATGAGCCGTCCGCCGCCGCCCCCTGCGCGCCGCCTGCATTGTTGCCGCCAAATCGTGATGATTTCGTATATGGCGGTCAAGAACCGCCGGATAGCGGCGACAGAAGGTCGAGAAGGTGGGGAATGAGCGGGGCGTCGGCCGGCGGCATCGGATAGTCGCGCAATTTTCCCGGCCGCACCCAGGCCAGCGCCTGTCCCTCGCGGCCGGCAATTTCACCTTCCCAGCGGCGGCAGACGTAGAGCGGCATCAGCAGATGGAAGTCGTCGTAGGCATGGCTGGCGAAGGTGAGGGGGGCGAGGCAGGCGTGCCTGACCGTGATGCCGAGCTCCTCGGCGAGCTCGCGGATCAGCGCGTCCTCCGGCCGTTCCCCGGCTTCGAGCTTGCCACCGGGAAACTCCCAGAGGCCGGCGAGCGCCTTGCCCTCCGGCCTCTGGGCCAGCAGGATGCGTCCGTCGGCGTCGATCAGCGCGCAGGCGACGACCAGCACCATCTTCATCGGCGGCTCTCCGGACATTCGTTTTCACGCATCCGCTTGATCCGAAAAATCTGCAACTTTTCGGGCGGATGCTTTAGCTCCGATAGTCGCCGTTGATGGCGACGTATTCCTTGGTGAGGTCGCAGGTCCACACCGTGGCGCGTCCCTCGCCGAGGCCGATGTCGGCGCGGATGACGATCTCGTCCTTGCGCATCGCCGCCGAGGCGGCGTCCTCGGAATAATCCGGGTCGCGCTCGCCGTCGACGGCGACGCGGATGCCGCCGAAATAGATGGCCAGGCGATCGCGGTCGGCCGGCTCGCCGGCCTTGCCGACGGCCATGACGACGCGGCCCCAGTTGGCGTCCTCGCCGGCGACCGCCGTCTTGACCAGCGGCGAGTTGGCGATGGCGAAGGCGATCCGCTTGGCCGAGGCGTCGTCGGCGGCGCCGGTGACGTTGACCTCGATGAACTTGCGGGCGCCCTCGCCGTCGCGCACCACCATCTTGGCGAGGTCGGCGAGCAGGCCGTCGAGCGCCGCGCGGAAGGCGGCAAGGCGCGGGTCGGCCGGGTCGGCGATGCGCGGCGCGCCGCGGGCCGCCGCCCTGCCGGTCGAAAACAGCAGCAGCGTGTCGGACGTCGAGGTGTCGCTGTCGACGGTGATCGAATTGAACGACGGCTTGACGCCCTTGCCGATCAGGTCCTGCAGCACCGGGGCGGCGAGCGGCGCGTCGGTGAAGATGAAGGACAGCATGGTCGCCATGTCGGGCGCGATCATGCCGGCGCCCTTGGCCATGCCGTTGATGGTCACCGGCACGCCATCGAGCAGGACGGTGGCGGTCACCACCTTCGGGAAGGTGTCGGTGGTCATGATGGCGCGGGCGGCGTCGATCCACGGCGCCGGCGCGAGGCGCGCCGAAAGATCGCCGAGCACCGCCTCGAACTTCCTGGCGTCGAGCGGCTCGCCGATGACGCCGGTCGAGGCGAGGAACACCTCGCCGGCCGGCACGCCGAGGGCGGCGGCGACGTAGGCGGCGGAGGCCTCAACCGTGTCGCGGCCCTTTTTGCCGGTGAAGGCGTTGGCATTGCCGGAGTTGACCATCAGCGCCCGCGCCTTGCCTTTCGGCAGGTTGGCGCGGCACCAGTCGACCGGCGCCGACGGGCACTTCGACGTGGTGAAGACGCCGGCCACCTCGGTTGCCTCGTCGAGGGCGACCAGCAGCACGTCGGTGCGGCCCTTGTACTTGACGCCGGCGGCGGCGGTCGCAAAGCGCACGCCCTCGAGGGCCGGCAGCTCGGGATGGGATTTCGGGGCGAGCGGGGACAGGGTTCCGGACATCTTCGGCTCTTCGCGAGGAGATAGCGGACCCCGGCCGCGCGGGCGGCCGGGGCGGCAAGGCTCAGTTGGCGGGCGCCGGGGCGGCGGCCGGGTCGGCCGGCGCGGCGGGCGGCGTCAGGATCTCGATCTTGGCCTCGCCGCGCATCTTGGCGAGGGTCTCCTGATACTTGTCGCGCTCGACCATCTGGATCACCTGCTCGCGCACCTGGTCGAGGGTCGGCACCGGCTGGGCGCGGCGCTCCTCGACCTTGACGATGTGATAGCCGAACTGGGTCTTGATGGGCTTGGCCGACGTCTCGCCGGGCTTCAGCGCGAAGGCCTCGGCCTCGAATTCCGGCACCATCTGGCCCTTGGCGAAGAAGCCGAGGTCGCCGCCGTTGCCCTTGGAGCCGGGGTCCTCGGACTTTTCCTTGGCGAGGGCTTCGAAATTGCCGCCGTCGGCGAGCTGCTTCAGGATGGCGTTGGCCTCGTCCTCGGTCTTCACGAGGATGTGACGGGCGTGCACTTCCTCGGGCGGGACGTAGCCGGCGATGTCCTTTTCGTAGCGCGCCTTGATGTCGTCGTCGGAAATCTTGCCCTGCAACTGCTCCTCGACATAGGTGTTGCGCAGCGCCTGCGCTTCGAGGAAGGCCATGCGCGCCTTGTATTTCGGGCTGTCGGCGGTGCCGGCGGCGAGCGCGGCGTCGGCCATGACGTGCATGTCGACCAGGGCGTCGACCACCATCGAGCGGCGCTGCGCCTCGGGAACCTGGGCGAGCTGCTCGCCGAACACGTCGGTGGCCATCTGCACCTCGGCGGCGGTGATATCCTTGCCGTTGACGCGGGCCACCACGTCGTCGGCCGAGGCCGGCAGCACGGAAAGCGGCAGCGCGAGGAGGGCGGCGGCGAGAAGACCGAGGCGACCGCGAGCGCCGGTGGCGGGAGCAAAGTTCATCGGGACGATCCTGTCTTCGGTCCGGCGCCCGGAGATCGGGCCGGCACCGTGATGGCAGCCCTATAGCGCGCCCGGGCCGCTGCGGCAAATTCTCCGTGACGGTGCGGGCAAAAAACAGCCCCCTGAAGACAGGGCGCCGGCACCGCCGCGCCGGCGAAGACCGGCAGGCCGCGCCGCCGTGGGAAGCGCCAATTCCGGCCATCCGGGTGGGGCCAGCGTTGACATATCTCCGACCCCGCCATAGATGGAGCGTGGCTCGGCAGGTCGGGCGAACGGTTGGCCCGGGAACCAGACGCCGGACACTGCCGTTTCCCGCACCTGCACACGGAATTCTGATCGAAGGGATGGGCTGCCATGGTCGGCCTCGGCGGATTAGCACGCAAGATTTTCGGTTCGGCGAATGATCGCCGCATCCGCTCCTACCGCCCCACCGTGCAGGCGATCGGCGCGCTCGAAAAAGAGATGGAGGCGCTTTCCGACGAGGCGCTGGCCGGCAAGACGACCGAATTCCGCCAGCAGCTCGCCGCCGGCGCCGATCTCGACACGCTGCTCGAGCCCGCCTTCGCCGTGGTGCGCGAAGCAGCCAAGCGGGCCCTCGGCCAGCGCCACTTCGACGTGCAGCTGATCGGCGGCATGGTGCTCAACGACGGCGACATCGCCGAGATGAAGACCGGCGAAGGCAAGACGCTGGTGGCGACGCTCGCCGTCTATCTCAACGCGCTGCCGGGCAAGGGCGTGCACGTCGTCACCGTCAACGACTATCTGGCCCGTCGCGACGCCGAATGGATGGGGCGCGTCTATCGCTTCCTCGGCCTGACGGTCGGCATCATCGTCCACGGCCTTTCCGACGACGAGCGCCGCGCCGCCTACGCCGCGGACATCACCTACGCCACCAACAACGAGCTCGGCTTCGACTACCTGCGCGACAACATGAAGTACGAGAAGGCGCAGATGGTGCAGCGCGGCCACCACTACGCCATCGTCGACGAGGTGGACTCGATCCTGGTCGACGAGGCGCGCACGCCGCTGATCATCTCCGGCCCGCTCGAGGACCGCTCGGACTTCTACAACACCATGGATACGTTCATCCCCGGCATCGCCGAGGAGGATTTCGAGGTCGACGAAAAGCAGCGCACGGCGATCTTCTCGGAGATCGGCACCGAGCGGATGGAAGAGCGGCTCAGGGCGGCGGGCCTCCTGAAGGGCAACTCGCTCTACGACGTCGAGAACGTGTCGCTCGTCCACCACCTCAACCAGGCGCTCCGGGCGCACAAGCTGTTCCAGCGCGACCGCGACTACATCGTCAAGGACGGCGAGGTGGTGATCATCGACGAGTTCACCGGCCGCATGATGCCGGGCCGCCGCTATTCGGACGGCCTGCACCAGGCGCTGGAGGCCAAGGAGCACGTGCGCATCCAGCCGGAGAACCAGACGCTCGCCTCGATCACCTTCCAGAACTATTTCCGCATGTACGAGAAGCTGGCCGGCATGACCGGCACGGCCTCGACGGAAGCCGACGAGTTCGCCGACATCTACGATCTGGAGGTCGTCGAGATTCCGACGCACCGCCCGATCGCCCGCATCGACGACCACGACGAGGTCTATCGCACCGTCGACGAGAAATACGCGGCGATCATCGAGACCATCCGCGCCTGCAAGGAAAAGGGCCAGCCGATCCTGGTCGGCACCACCTCGATCGAGAAGTCCGAGCAACTGGCCGATCTTCTGAAGAAGCGCGGCTTCCAGCAAAGCGATCCGGACGTGCTGATGGACGGCGACAAGCCGGTGTTCCAGGTGCTCAACGCCCGCTATCACGAGCAGGAAGCCTACATCATCTCGCAGGCCGGCCTGCCCGGCGCCGTGACGATCGCCACCAACATGGCCGGCCGCGGCACCGACATCCAGCTCGGCGGCAACGCCGACATGCTGATCGCCCGCCGTCTCGCCGACGTGCCGCCGGGACCGGAGCGCGACGCCCGCGAGGCGAAGATCCGCGAGGACGTGGTCCGTCTCAAGGAAAAGGCGCTGGCTGCCGGCGGCCTGTTCGTGCTCGGCACCGAGCGCCACGAGAGCCGCCGCATCGACAACCAGTTGCGCGGCCGTTCCGGCCGCCAGGGCGACCCCGGCCAGTCGCGCTTCTACCTGTCGCTTCAGGACGACCTGATGCGCATCTTCGGCTCCGACCGCATGGACGGCATGCTGCAGAAGCTCGGCCTGAAGGACGGCGAGGCCATCATCCATCCGTGGATCAACAAGGCCCTCGAAAAGGCGCAGCAGAAGGTCGAGGCGCGCAACTTCGACATCCGCAAGAACCTCCTGAAGTTCGACAACGTCATGAACGATCAGCGCAAGGTGATCTTCGAGCAGCGTATCGAGCTGATGACCGAGGAGAGCGTCGCCGACACCGTCGCCGACATGCGGCGCGAGGTGATCTCGGCTCTGGTGGCGCAGCATATCCCCGAGAACGCCTATGCCGAGCAGTGGGACGTCAAGGGGCTGCACGACGCGGTGATCGAAACGCTGAACATCGACGTTCCCATCCCCGACTGGGCCAAGGAAGAGGGCATCGCCGACCAGGAGATCGAGGAGCGTCTGGTTGCCGCCGCCGAGGCCGACTTCGCCGCCCGCGAGGAACGCGTCGGCGCCGAGCTGATGCGCCGGGTCGAGAAGGCGATCCTGCTGCAGACGCTGGACAACCTCTGGCGCGAGCATCTCGCCCATCTCGATCACCTGCGCTCGGTGGTCGGCTTCCGCGGCTATGCCCAGCGCGATCCGCTCAACGAATACAAGACCGAGGCCTTCTCGCTGTTCGAGGCGCTGCTCAACGACCTTCGCCGGCAGGTGACGGCCAACCTGTCGCGTGTCGAGATCCGGCAGGCGCCGCCCGAGACGCCGGCCTTCGACGAGCGGGCGCTGTCGGCCCATCACGCCGATCCGGCGACCGGCCTCGATCAGGAGCCGGTCGGCGCGGCGCCGGCCTTGGTCGCCACGTCCGCCGAGCGCGACCCCAACGATCCCAGCACCTGGGGTCATGTCGGCCGCAACGAGCCGTGCCCCTGCGGCTCCGGCAAGAAGTACAAACACTGCCACGGCCAGTTCGCCTGAGAGCCTGCCCCCCGCGTCCGCCCGGGAAGCCGCCGGCTTTCCGGCCGGACGGCGGTCCGGGGTTAGGCAATTCGTCGATATTTCCGGTGGAATCGCCGGCCGGAAAAGCTGATCAGCAATTGCACGAATTATGTCGGCCGCCTCAAAGGCGCATGCTGGATCTGAACGATTAATCTTGACTTTTAATGTCAACTCTTTAATCAGATGGTGTCATGCGCCTTACCCAAGCCACCAACTATTCGATCAGGGTGCTGCTCTATTGCGCGGTAAATCCCGAGCGCCCGAGCCGCGTCGCTGACATCGCCGCCACCTTCGACATGTCGGAGACGCACCTTTTCAAGATTTTGAAGGTGCTGGTGGATCACAAGTTCATCGAGACCATCCGTGGTCGCCACGGCGGTCTGAAGCTCGGCCGGCCGGCCGAGGAGATCAAGGTCGGCGACGTCATCGCCGCCACCGAGGAGAGCTTCCAGATGGCGGAGTGCTTCTCGGAGGAGGGGCGCAAGGACTGCCCGCTGATCCTGTCCTGCGAGTACAACCGCGTGCTGCGCGAGGCGCTCGGCGCCTTCTTCGCGGTGCTCGACCGCTACACGGTGGCCGACATCGCCAGGGATCGCAGCATGCTGCGCGGCGCGCTCGGCATCGACGATCTCTATCCGGCGCTGGCCAGCGCCTGATATCGGCTTCTTCATCCGGTCTTTCGGCCCGCCCGGCGAATTCCGCCGCGGCGGGCTTTGTCTTTTCCGCGGCCTCTTTTCGGCGCCCGCCTCGTTCCCCATATTGGTCGGCGAGGAGCAAGGGTCGTGACCCATGCTCCACGATATCCAGACGCTTCCGCCGGGCTTCGGACGGTGGGGGCGGGCTCCAGGAAAGGATGTCCAGATGAATTTCGAAAAATATACCGAGCGGGCGCGCGGTTTCGTTCAGTCGGCGCAGACCATGGCGCTCGGCCGCGGCCACCAGCAATTCGCGCCGGAGCATCTCCTGAAGGTGCTGCTCGACGATCCCGAGGGCATGGCCGCCGGCCTGATCAACGCCGCCGGCGGCGATGCCGGCCGGGCGCTTGCCGCCGTCGACCGCGCCCTTGACGCCATGCCGCGGGTTTCCGGCGGCAACGGCCAGCTCTACCTGACGGCGCCGACGGCCAAGGTGTTCTCCACCGCCGAGGCGCTGGCCGACAAGGCGGGCGACAGCTTCGTCACCGTCGAGCGCCTGTTGATCGCGCTGGCCGTCGAGGCCGACGCGGCGACGGCCAAGATCCTGAAGGACGCCGGCGTCACCGCCAACGCGCTCAACGCGGCGGTCAACGAGATCCGCAAGGGCCGCACCGCCGACAGCGCCTCGGCCGAGAGCGGCTACGACGCGCTGAAGAAATATGCCCGCGACCTCACGAAGGCGGCGCGCGACGGCAAGCTCGACCCGGTGATCGGCCGCGACGAGGAGATCCGCCGCACCATCCAGGTGCTCAGCCGCCGCACCAAGAACAATCCGGTGCTGATCGGCGAGCCGGGCGTCGGCAAGACGGCCATCGCCGAGGGTCTGGCGCTCCGGATCGTCAACGGCGACGTGCCGGAGAGCCTGAAGGACAAGGAGCTGCTCGCCCTCGACATGGGGGCGCTGATCGCCGGCGCCAAATATCGCGGCGAGTTCGAGGAGCGCCTGAAGGCGGTGCTGTCGGAAGTGACGGCGGCCGAGGGCGGCGTCATCCTGTTCATCGACGAGATGCACACGCTGGTCGGCGCCGGCAAGGCCGACGGGGCGATGGATGCCTCCAACCTCCTGAAGCCGGCGTTGTCGCGCGGCGAATTGCACTGCGTCGGCGCCACCACGCTCGACGAATATCGCAAGTATGTCGAGAAGGACGCGGCGCTGGCCCGGCGCTTCCAGCCGGTGTTCGTCGACGAGCCGACGGTGGCCGACACCATCTCCATCCTGCGCGGCATCAAGGAGAAATACGAGCAGCACCACAAGGTGCGCATCACCGACGCGGCGCTGGTGGCGGCGGCGACGCTCAGCAATCGCTACATCACCGACCGCTTCCTGCCCGACAAGGCGATCGACCTGGTCGACGAGGCGGGGTCGCGGCTCAGGATGCAGGTGGATTCCAAACCGGAAGAACTCGACGAGATCGACCGGCGGGTGATCCAGCTCAGGATCGAGCAGGAGGCGCTGAAGAAGGAAACCGACGCCGCCTCGCGCGACCGCTTGGAGCGCCTCGAGCGCGAGCTTGCCGAGCTCGAGCAGGAGTCGGCGGCGCTGACCGCCCGCTGGAAGGCGGAGAAGGACAAGCTCGGCCACGCCGCCGAGCTGAAGCGCCGCCTCGACGAGGCCCGCAACGACCTCGCCATCGCCCAGCGCAAGGGCGAATACCAGCGGGCCGGCGAGCTCACCTACGGCGTCATCCCCGGCATCGAGACCGAGCTGAGGGCGATCGAGGCGGCCGGCGGCGGCGACGGCGGCATGCTGGAGGAAGCGGTGACGCCCGACCACGTGGCGCAGGTCGTCTCGCGCTGGACCGGTGTTCCCGTCGACAAGATGCTGGAAGGCGAGCGCGAGAAGCTGCTCCGGATGGAAGACGAGCTCGCCAAGCGCGTCGTCGGCCAGGCGGAGGCGGTGCACGCCGTCTCGACCGCCGTCCGCCGGGCGCGCGCCGGCCTGCAGGATCCCAACCGTCCCATCGGCTCGTTCATGTTCCTCGGCCCGACCGGCGTCGGCAAGACCGAGCTGACCAAGGCGCTCGCCGCCTACCTGTTCGACGACGAGCACGCCATGGTCAGGATCGACATGTCCGAGTACATGGAGAAGCACTCGGTCTCCAGGCTGATCGGCGCCCCTCCGGGCTACGTCGGCTATGACGAGGGCGGCGCGCTCACCGAGGCGGTGCGGCGGCGGCCCTACCAGGTGGTGCTGTTCGACGAGATCGAGAAGGCGCATCCGGACGTCTTCAACGTGCTGCTGCAGGTGCTCGACGACGGCCGGCTGACCGACGGCCAGGGCCGCACGGTGGACTTCAAGAACACGCTGATCATCCTGACGTCCAACCTCGGCTCGGAGTATCTCGCCAATCAGAAGGACGGCGAGGACGTCGACGCGGTGCGCGAGCAGGTGATGGGCGTGGTGCGCTCGGCCTTCCGGCCGGAGTTCCTCAACCGGCTCGACGAGATCGTGCTGTTCCACCGCCTGAAGCGGACGGAGATGGGCGCCATCGTCGACATCCAGCTCAAGCGCCTCGAGGCGCTGTTGGAGGACCGCAAGGTGACGCTGACGCTCGACGACAGCGCCAAGGCGTGGCTGGCCGAGAAGGGCTACGATCCGGTCTACGGCGCGCGGCCGCTGAAGCGCGTCATCCAGCGCCAGCTCCAGGATCCGCTGGCCGAGCGCATCCTGGCCGGCCACGTCCACGACGGCGACACGGTGGCGGTGACCGGCGGCAGCGACCGGCTGCTGTTCTCGGAAATCCGCGACGTGGCGGCGTAAGAAATATCGGTCGGCCGGGGCAACCCGGCCGATCTTGTTTCAGAACGCCATCGACCACAGCACCGATACCGGCATGGCCATTAGCAGGCCGGGCAGCATGTTGCCGATCGGGAACATCTTGATGCCGCAGATGCGCAGGCCGGTGGCCAGCATCATCACGCCGCCGGTGGCCGAGAAGTCGGCGATCATTTCCGGTGTCGTCAGCGGCATCAGCAATGTGGCGCCGAAAGCCAGCGCCAGTTGAATGGCCATCTGCGGCACGGCGATGGTGGCGACCGACAGGCCGAGGGTGGTCGCGAAGATGGCGGCGGTCGGCAGGTCGAGGAAGGCCTTGGCGATCAGCACGCTCGGATCGTGCGCCATGCCCTCGTTGAGGGCGCCGAAGATGCCGGCGCCGGAGGCGCAGAACAGCACGAGGATGGCGACGAAGCTCTCGATGAAGGCCTCGTGGGAAATGCCGCGCGGCGTCGTCGCCACCTTCTCCACCAGCCGCCTGGCAAGGCCGCCGACCAGCGCCAGGCCGTCCTCGATGCGGATGAGTTCGCCGGCGAGCGCGCCGAGCACGGTGGCGATCACCATCACCGGCATGTGGGCGACGCGGGCGATCAGCACGACGCCCATGGCCATCGACGATACGCCGAAGGCGAGCGGCATGCCGGTCCGGAGCCGTTCCGGCATGCGATGGGCGACGAGCGCGCCGCCGAGAGCGCCGAGGATGATGGCGGCGCCGTTGATGAAGGGTCCGATGATCATGAAAGCCGTTCCGTCTGGATCGGCCTTCTATACCGTTCCGGCCGATCACCGGAAGCCGGTTCACCCCGATTTGATGATCGTCCTCAGCCGTTGCCGGTCACCGCCGGGTTTTTCGCCTCCTGCCGCGTCTTCAGGAGGCTCACCACGACGCCGCCGGCGATCAGCGCGAAGGTGACGCCGAGCGACACGGCGGCCGGGAACTTGTCGAGGCCCAGGAGTTCGGCCGCGAACACCTTGCCGCCGATGAACACCAGCACCAGGGCCAGCGCCGGCTTCAGGTAGCGGAAGCGGTGGATCATGGCGGCGAGCGCGAAATAGAGGGCGCGCAGGCCGAGGATGGCGAAGATGTTCGAGGTGTAGATGACGAAGGCGTCGGTGGTGATGGCGAAGATGGCCGGCACCGAGTCGACGGCGAAGACGATGTCGGCGGCCTCGATCAGCACCAGCGCCAGGAACAGCGGCGTCGCGTGCAGGGCGATGCGGCCGCTGCCGGGCAGCGGCTTTTTCACGAAGAAGCGGTCGCCGTCGAGCTGGTCGGTGACGTTGAGGCGGCGGCGCAGAAAGCCGACCAGCGGATTTTTGTCGAGATCGGGCTCTTTGTCCTCGGTCACCAGCATCTTGATGCCGGTCAGCACCAGGAAGGCGGCGAACAGGTAGAGGATCCAGTGGAACTCGGCGACCAGGGTGGCGCCGGCGCCGATCATGATGCCGCGCAGCACGATGACGCCGAGGATGCCCCAGAACAGCGCCCTATGCTGGTAGCGCCTGGGGATGGCGAAGAAGGAGAAGATCAGCGCGATGACGAAGATGTTGTCGAGCGCCAGTGTCTTCTCGATGACGAAGCCGGTGAGGTAGGCGAGGCCCGCCTCGGCACCGATATGCCACCAGACGAAGCCGCCGAACATCAGGCCGATGGCGATGTAGCCGCTCGACAGCATGAGGCTCTGGCGGATGGAAATCTCCTCCGACTTGCGGTGGAGAACGCCGAGGTCGAAGGCGAGCAGCAGGGCGACGAGCGTGAGGAAGGCCAGCCACAGATAGAGCGGCGTGCCGAGCCAGGGGGCGGCGAGAAAATCCAAGATCGCGAACTCTGCCGGCGGAATGCGTCGACAAAGGTCCGACATCGCAGACGCGCCGGCGGCTTCTGCCAGAGGGGCCCGGACCTAACGGGTCGGGGCTGAGATGGGGCGACAGCGGCCGCCGTTCAAGAGGAACGGTTGAATGCCGAGGCCGCGTAGCGGCTTCCGGCGCCAAGCGGCGCCCGCGCGGAGCGCGAAAGCCAAGGGCCGGAGGCCCGCCGGCGACTGAGGCAGAATTGAAAAAGATCAGCCGCCGCTCGCCGGGGCGGTGGCGGCTCGGGCGGTCTGGCTGTCGCCGGCCAAGAGCGTGTCGACGCGGTCGCGCTCGGACTGGAAGGCGGCGAGTATGTCGCCGTCGAGCGTGCGGCCCTGCGGCAGCTTGATGCGGAGCGGATCGACCGGCGTGCCGTTGACGTGCACCTCGTAGTGGAGGTGGGGGCCGGTGGACAGGCCCGTGGTGCCGACATAGCCGATCACCTGGCCCTGGCGGACGCGCACGCCTTCCTTGATGCCCTTGGCGAAGCCGGTCTGGTGGGCATAGGCGCTGGCATAGCCGTTGGTGTGCTGCACCTCGATGTAGTTGCCGTAGCCGTTCTTCCAGCGGGCATAGGTGACGATGCCGTCGCCGGCCGCCATGATCGGCGTGCCGCGCGGCGCCGCCCAGTCGACGCCGGTGTGCATGCGGGTGACGCCGAGCAGCGGATGGTTGCGGGCGCCGAAGCCCGAGCGGAAGGTGCCGCCCGACATCGGCTTGCGCATCAGGAACTTCTTGGCGCTCTTGCCGCTGTCGTCATAATAGTCGACCGAGCCGTCGTCGGGGGCGCGATAGCGGTAGAAGCGGCGCTCCTTGCCGCCGAGAGTGATCGAGGTGAAGACGATCTCGCCGTTGTCGGTCTCCTCGCCGTTGTCGCCGAGCGTGTAGACCATCTGAAAGCTGTCGCCCGGCTGGATGCGGGTATTGAGATCGAGATCGAAGGAGAAGACGCGCACCAGCTCGTCGATCAGCGCCGGCGGCACGCCATTCTTGAGCGAGGTCTCGTAGAGGCTCTCGTAAAGGCGCGGCCGCGGGCTGTTCTCGTCGCCCTCGGTGCCGGCGTCGGCCTGTTCGGTGGCCGGCGGCTCGTCGACGGCGATATAGCTGCCGTCGTCGCCGAGGCCAACCGAGCCGAGATGGCCGCCGTCGCGATAGACCGAGACGAGGATGGGCCGATAGCGCGTCGTCTCGTCGTCGGGGTCGGGCGCCAGGCGGATGCGCACCTCGTCGCCGGCTTTCAGGAGGCGCAGGCGGTCGGCCTTGTGGAAGGCGAGAACGATGTCGCCGGCCTCGTCGTCGGTCGCCTCGTTGTCGGTCAGGAGCTGCTCGAGCGGCTCGTCGGCCTCGACGGCGACGCGGCGGTCCTCGAAGGCGTTGCCGGTGCCGGACGCCGCCGGTTCGGCGGTGGTGGTCGGCACGAAGGAGACGTTCTCGGGGATGATGCGGACGCCGAACTGGTCGAGCGACGACGGCTCGGCAAAGCCGAAGTCGAAGCGCGACTGGTCGACCGGCGACAGCGAGGCGGTCTTGACGTTGGTGCCGTTGAGGAAGCTCGCCGCCTCGCGCACGATCCGCTCGGTCTGGGCGATGTCGAGCGGGATGGAGGCTTCGAGGTTCGGGTCGTTCACCGGGAAATCGGTGACCTTCAGCATCATGTCGCTTTCGATGGCGGCGCCATAGAGCGTCGCCTCGCCATCGGCGGGGCTGCCGGCGTTGGCGTCGGCGAAGATGCGCAGGGGATTGTAGGGCGGAATGGGGTCGGTGATCTCGGCCATGTCCGAGACGAGGGCGGTCGACACCTTGGCGAACGGCTTCAGGCGGATGATGTCGTGCTCGCCGTCCTTGGCGATGGTCGACACCTTGAGGATCTGCCGGGCCGGCTCGACGCTGGCTTCCTGGACGGGAAAGTCGCCCTTGGCGATCATCTCGTCGTCGGGCGTCGGCACCACCACGGCGGAGCGGGTGACGGTGCCGGAGGGCTCGGCGATGGTCTCGCGGCCGTCGAAGGCGGCATAGAGGGCGCCGCCCATCAGGAAGGTCGAGGCGAAGGTGGCCATCACCGTGCCGGTCAGCCAGCGGATCGACACGCCGCGGCGGTCGGGCAGACCTCGGGCACCGGACGTCAGGAGCGGCGGCAGGTCACCGAGCTCGACGTTATCGTTGCGGTGCAGGGGACGCGCGGCATTCATGGATAGGGTCTTGCTTCCGCCCGTTGATCTGGTGGAGCGCCTCTTCGCGCGGACATGCCGGCGAACCCTGGCGCCTTCCTTGAATTTGGCGGTGACTTTGCCGCCCGCCATCGCGGCTTGTCAATGTCGGCTCCGCCCGCGGCGGCGCTTCTCTTGGGAAAAGCGTTGGCCAACCGTTTCCGTCGGCGAAAAATGGGGCGGGAGTGGGGCATGGGCGCCTGGAAGGGCGTTTCGCGGGCCTTTCTGCGGCTGACGAAAATTAAGGCACACAAAAGTTCGATGAAATTGTCGGCAACTTATCCGGCTTTGCTGCCGGGCCGGCAAAAATGTCCCGGAAATCAGCCGAAAGTCGACTTTCGTCAGCGAAAAACGCGTGTCACAAGACCGTGTTGACAGGCTTGGTCGTGCCCCCTATAAGCACGTCCAACGACGGCGGCGCTGCGGCGACGTAGTGCCGGCGGTGTTCTGTTGTCGGGTCCTGGCTGTGAGCTTGGGGTTCTGGCGGTGGGCTTTGAGGGACTGGTTTTCCTCCGTTCTTTGACAAGTGAATAGGAAGAAAGAGAAACGTGGCCGGCGTTTAGGGCTTGTCGGTACGTTGCCTGGTCCTTCGGGATTGGGGGATGTGCCAGGAAGAGCTAAGGCCGGAGTGCACGTTTCTTGATAAGGTTTCCGTTTTGGCTTTGTCCGGAAGGGTGGGGCTAAGGTGGAAAGACCTCGTCGAGTGAACTTGTGATTTCGGGAATGGACTCTTTGAAC
>NZ_NQVN01000060.1 GCF_002770725.1 Pleomorphomonas carboxyditropha
CCAAGTACGAGATCTACTCGATCGTCAACGACCTCGTCGCCGCCGGCAAGGCGGTCATCTTCATCTCCTCGGAAATGCCGGAGCTGCTCGGCACCTGCGATCGCATCTACGTCATGAACGAAGGCGCCATCGTCGCCGAAATGCCCGTCGCCGAGGCAAGCCAGGAAAACATCATGGGCGCCATCATGCGCTCGGGGGAGAAGGTTTGATGAATACGTCCAACGAAGCCACCCAGACGGCGGCGGCGCCGTCGCTTGCCGTCTTCCTCCGGCAGAACATGCGCGAATATGGCATCCTGATCGCGCTCGTGGTGATCATGGTGTTCTTCCAGATCATCACCCAGGGCGTGCTGTTCCGGCCGGTCAACCTGACCAACCTCATCCTGCAGAACTCCTTCGTCGTCATCATGGCGCTGGGCATGCTGCTGGTCATCGTCGCCGGCCACATCGACCTTTCCGTCGGCTCGATCGTCGCCATCATCGGCGCCGTCGCCGCCATCATGATGGTCAACTACAAGATCGATCCCTGGACGACGTCGATCGTCTGCCTCCTCCTCGGCGCGGTGATCGGCGCGGCGCAGGGCTACTGGGTGGCCTACCATTCCATCCCGGCCTTCATCGTCACGCTGGCCGGCATGCTGATCTTCCGCGGCCTGACCCTCTGGGTCCTGGGCGGCATGAACATCGGTCCGTTCCCGGCCGAGTTCCAGAAGCTGTCCACCGGCTTCCTGCCCGACCCGTTCAGCATGGGCGGCCTGCACTCGACCTCGATCATCCTGACCATCATCATCCCGGCGCTGCTGGTCTTCCTGTCCTGGCGTGGCCGCAAGCTCAACGAGGCGCACGGCATCGATGTCGAGCCCTTCGCCTTTTTCGTCACCCGCAACGTGATCCTGGTGGCGGTGATGCTGGCCCTCGGCTACCAGCTCTCCACCTACAAGGGCTTCCCGAACATCCTGGTGATCATGGGCGTGCTGATCGCCTTCTACACCTTCGTGACCACCCGCACGACCATCGGCCGCCGCATCTACGCGCTCGGCGGCAACGCCAAGGCCGCCAAGCTCTCGGGCATCAACACCGAACGCCTCAGCTTCTACACCTTCATCAACATGGGCGTTCTCGCCGCCTTCGCCGGCCTGATCGTCGCCGCCCGCCTCAACTCCTCGACGCCCAAGGCCGGCACCGGCTTCGAGCTCGACGTCATCGCCGCCTGCTTCATCGGCGGCGCTTCGATTACCGGCGGTGCCGGCAAGATCACCGGCGCGGTGGTCGGCGCCTTCATCATGGGCGTGCTCAACAACGGCATGTCGATCATGGGCCTCGGCATCGACTTCCAGCAGATGGTCAAGGGCCTCGTGCTGCTCGCCGCCGTCGTCTTCGACCTCTACAACAAGCAGAAGGGCTAAGCCCCGTCTTCCTCCGTCCGATTGACGAGCCGGGGCCATCCATGAACTGACCCCCGAAAGTTGGACACCAACGTTCGGGGGTTTTCTATGTCCAAGTACAGCGTTTCTTTCAAAGAACGCGTCGTTGCGTTTTATGGGGGTGGCGAGCGTAGCTACACAGATGTCGGGC
>NZ_NQVN01000061.1 GCF_002770725.1 Pleomorphomonas carboxyditropha
CTGCGCGAAAGCGCCAACGTCGAATGCTGGCCGGTCGAGGCCAAGTACGAAGCGCTGCTCGAAAAGGCGCTCGCTTCGCTCGGCCGCAAGGCGCGCCGCGCCCACCCGGTCAAGGCCGACAAGGGGCACGGCTTCATCGCCAGCCAGCGCGAGGGCTCGGACGTGTTCGCCGCCATCGATCCCGACGCGCCGGTGATCGTGCTGCTGACCGCCTGGCAGTATTCGCACCACATCGCGCCGTCGCTCGCCACCCACCGCGGCCCTGTGCTGCTGCTGGCCAATTTCGACGGCACCTGGCCGGGCCTCGTCGGCATGCTGTGCATGGCCGGCTCGCTGACGGCGCTCGGGCGCGGCTATTCGCGCCTGTGGTCGGAGACTTTCGACGACGACTTCTTCCTCTCCGGCCTGAAGTCCTGGCTGGAGACCGGTTCGATCGAGCACGATCTCTCCTATCTCGCCGACGTCACCGCCGATCATCCGGTGATGAAAAGCGAAGCCGGCAAGATCGGCGCCGCCGTCGGCGCCTGGTCGCTGCGGCACAAGGAAATCCTCGGCCTGTTCGACACGCTGTGCATGGGCATGATGAACGGCGTGTTCCCGCAGAAGGCGCTCTGCGACATCGGCATGCCGATCGAAAGCCTGTCGCAGTCCGACCTGCTGGTCGAGATGTCGAAGGTGCCCGACGCGCTCAGGGAGGCGTGCGTCGCCTGGTACGAGAAGCGCGGCATGAAGTTCCGCTTCGGCGCCGACGGCGCCCGCGAGCTGACGCGCGAGCAGGTCAAGGAGCAGTGCGCGATGATGATCGCCATGGCTCGTTACGCCGAGCGCTTCGGCCTGTCCTGCGTCGGCGTCCAGTACCAGCAGGGCCTCGCCCGGTCCTGCGCCGCGTCCGACTTCGCCGAGGGCGCCATCGGCTCGACCGAGCGCTTCCCGATCCCGGCCGAGGACGGCCATATCATCCGGGAGGGCAAGCCGATCACCTGCGCCAACGAGGTGGACATGGGCACGGCCATTCCGCAGACCATGATGTTCCGCCTGCTCGACAGCCTGGGCCTGCCTTCGGAGACGACGCTGCACGACATTCGCTGGGGCAGCGACTGGAACGGCGAATTCGTCTGGGATTTCGAGATCTCCGGCGCGGTGCCGTTCGGCCATCTCAAGGGCGGCATCGCCGGCGCCACCGGCTATCGCCAGCCGGCGATGTATTTCCCCAAGGGCGGCTCGACCATCACCGGCCAGGGCAAGGCGGGGCGGCTGCTGTGGGCGCGCGCCCACTACGAGGGCACGTCCGTCATCATGCAGATCGGCACCGGCCACGCCATCGAGCTGCCGGAGGCCGAGTTCGAGCGGCGGCGCAAGGCCACCTGCTACGAATGGCCGCTCTTGAACGCCGTGCTCGACGGCGTCGGTCGCGACGACCTGATGGCCGGCCATCAGTCCAACCACGTCAGCCTTGCCTATGTCGACGAGGACAGGCTCGCCGACGTGCTCAAGGCCTTCGTCGCCCAGGCGATCACCCAGAACATCAAGGTGCAGGTGGCCGGCGACGCCCGCAAGCTG
>NZ_NQVN01000062.1 GCF_002770725.1 Pleomorphomonas carboxyditropha
GCCGGCAACGCCTTCCTGGCCATGAAGATCACCTTCATCAACGAGATCGCCGACCTCTGCGAGAAGGTGGGCGCCGACGTGCAGCAGGTGGCGCGCGGCATCGGCCTCGACGGCCGCATCGGCGCCAAGTTCCTGCACGCCGGCCCCGGCTACGGCGGCTCCTGCTTTCCCAAGGATACGCTGGCGCTGGTCAAGACCGCCCAGGACTACGACAGCCCGGTGCGGCTGATCGAGACCACCGTCGCCGTCAACGACACGCGCAAGCGGGCGATGGCGAGGAAGGTGATCCAGGCGGTGGGCGGCGACGCCCGCGGCAAGACGGTGGCCGTGCTCGGCCTGACCTTCAAGCCGATGACCGACGACATGCGCGACAGCCCGGCCATCTCCATCATCCAGGCCCTGCAGGACGCCGGCGCCAGGGTGCGCGGCTTCGACCCCGAGGGCATGGACAACGCCCGGAAGCTGATCGACGGCATCGCCTATGTCGGCAGCGCCTACGAGGCGGCGGAGGGGGCGGATGCGCTCTGCATCGTCACCGAGTGGAACGAGTTCCGGGCGCTCGACTTCCCCCGCCTCAAGGGCCTGATGAAGGCGCCGGTGCTGGTCGACCTGCGCAACATCTACCGGCCCGAGGAGATCGACAAGCACGGCTTCGACTATGTGAGCGTCGGCCGCGGCTCGCCGCCGGCCGGTTCGGTGGCCGAGGCGGCCGAGTGATGCGTTTCCTGATCACCGGCACCGCCGGCTTCATCGGCTTCCATCTGGCGAGGCGGCTGCTCGACGCCGGCCACTTCGTGGTCGGCTTCGATGGCATGACGCCCTATTACGACGTCCGCCTCAAGGAGGCGCGCCACGCTCTGCTGGAGCGCTCGAACGGCTTCCGGGCGGTGATCGGCCAGCTGGAGGACGCGGCGGCGCTCCGCCAGGCGGCCGAGCTGGCCGAGCCGGAGGTGATCGTCCATCTCGCCGCCCAGGCCGGCGTCCGCTACAGCCTCGAGAACCCCAAGGCCTATGTCGACGCCAACCTCACCGGCAGCTGGAACGTGCTGGAGCTGGCCAAGGCCTTCGAGGTCGGGCACCTGATGCTGGCCTCGACGTCGTCGGTCTACGGCGCCAACGACAAGGTGCCGTTCGCCGAGGCCGACAAGACCGACGAGCCGCTGACGCTCTACGCCGCCAGCAAGAAGGCGATGGAAGCGATGGGCCATTCTTATGCCCATCTCTGGAAGATCCCGACCACCGCCTTCCGCTTCTTCACGGTCTACGGTCCGTGGGGCCGTCCGGACATGGCGCTGTTCAAGTTCGTCGACGCCATCGACCGGGGCGAGCCGATCGACGTCTACGGCGAAGGCCACATGCGGCGCGACTTCACCTATGTCGACGACCTCATCGAGGCGATCGTCCGGCTGGTGCCCGTCGCCCCGGGCGAGGACAACCGCGTCACC
>NZ_NQVN01000063.1 GCF_002770725.1 Pleomorphomonas carboxyditropha
GTCGACCGCATGGTGACGCTCGGCTGCAAGCCGGTCAGCGAGGCGGTGCCGCTCGACAAGGGCATCGACTGCATGAAGAACTTCGGCACCGCCTACATCCTGGAGCGCCGCGAGATCGGCATCTTCAACATCGGCGGCGCCGGCTCGATCGAGGCCGACGGCGAGACCTTCCGTCTCGGCTTCCAGGACTGCCTCTACATCACCAAGGGCACCAAGTCGGTCGTCTTCAGGAGCGACGATCCCAAGGCGCCGGCCAAGTTCTACATGGTCTCCGCCCCGGCCCACAAAGCCTGCAAGACCACCTTCCTGTCGCTCGCCGATGCCAGGAAGAAGCCGGTCGGCGACGAGACCACCTCCAACAAGCGCGTCATCAACCAGTTCATCCATCCCGACGTGCTGGAGACCTGCCAGCTCTCCATGGGCCTCACCCAACTGGCGCCGGGCAGCGTCTGGAACACCATGCCGGCCCATACCCACGAGCGGCGGATGGAGATCTACACCTACTTCAACATTCCCGAGGGACAGGCCGTCTTCCACATCATGGGCGAGGGCAACGAGACCCGCCACATCCTGGTGCACAACGAGCAGGCGGTGATCTCGCCGTCCTGGTCGATCCATGCCGGTTGCGGCACCGCCGCCTATACCTTCATCTGGGCGATGGGCGGCGAGAACCAGACCTTCGACGACATGGACCACATCGCCATCGGCGACCTGCGCTGAGCGAACGAGGACAGACGGCAATGACCCATCCGAACGCATTCTCGCTCGAAGGCAAGGTAGCGCTGGTCACCGGCGCCTCCTACGGCATCGGCTTCGCGCTGGCCAGCGCGCTGGCCGAGGCCGGCGCCACCATCGCCTTCAACGACATCAACGAGGAATTCCTCGCCAAGGGCCTTGCCGCCTACAAGGCGGCCGGCATCGACGCCCGCGGCTATATCGCCGACGTCACCGACGAGCCGGCGGTGCAGAAGCTGGTGGCCGACATCGAGAAGGATCTCGGCCCGGTCGATATCCTGGTCAACAACGCCGGCATCATCAAGCGCATCCCGATGCACGAGATGGACGTCAAGGACTTCCGCCAGGTGATCGACATCGACCTGACGGCGCCGTTCATCGTCGCCAAGGCGGTGATCCCCGGCATGATCAGGAAGGGCGGCGGCAAGATCATCAACATCTGCTCGATGATGTCGGAGCTCGGCCGCGAGACGGTGTCGGCCTACGCGGCGGCCAAGGGCGGCCTCAAGATGCTGACCCGCAACATCGCCTCCGAGTACGGCGCCTTCAACATCCAGTGCAACGGCATCGGCCCCGGCTATATCGAGACGCCGCAGACCGCGCCGCTGCGCGTGGCCGGCCACCCGTTCGATGCTTTCATCCGGGCGAAGACGCCGGCCGGCCGCTGGGGCACCACCGACGACCTGAAGGG
>NZ_NQVN01000064.1 GCF_002770725.1 Pleomorphomonas carboxyditropha
ACCAAGACGTTTCCCGGCGTCATTGCGTTGCGCGACGTCAGCTTTTCGGTAGAGGAAGGCGAAATCCACGCGCTCTGCGGTGAAAACGGCGCCGGCAAGTCGACGCTGATGAAGGTGCTGAGCGGCGTCTACCCCCACGGCACCTACGACGGCGAGATCTACTACAACGGTCAGCTGAAGACCTTCGGCTCCATCAAGGACACCGAGGAAGAAGGCATCATCATCATCCACCAGGAACTCGCGCTGATCCCCATGCTGTCGATCGCCGAGAACATCTTCCTGGGCAACGAGGTCGCCACCGGCGGCGTCATCAACTGGGCCGAGGCGACGCGCCGCACCTCCGAGCTGCTGGCCAAGGTCGGCCTCAGGGAAAATCCCTCGACGCTGATCACCCACATCGGCGTCGGCAAGCAGCAGCTGGTCGAGATCGCCAAGGCGCTGTCCAAGAAGGTCAAGCTGCTGATCCTCGACGAGCCCACCGCCTCGCTCAACGAGACCGACTCCAACGCGCTGCTCGATCTGCTGCTGGAGTTCAAGAAGCAGGGGCTGACCTCGATCATCATCTCGCACAAGCTCAACGAGATCTCCCGCGTCGCCGACAAGATCACCGTGCTGCGCGACGGCGCCACCGTCGAGACGCTCGACTGCCATGCCGAAAAGATCTCCGAGGCGCGCATCATCCGCGGCATGGTCGGCCGCGAACTCAGCGACCGCTTTCCCAAGCGCCAGCCGAAGATCGGCGAGACCATCTTCGAGGTGCGCAACTGGACGGCCTATCACCCGATCCACGCCGACCGGAAGATCTCCAACGCCATCAACCTCAACGTCAAGCGCGGCGAGGTGGTGGGCATCGCCGGCCTGATGGGCGCCGGCCGCACCGAGTTCGCCATGAGCGTGTTCGGCCGCTCCTACGGCCAGAAGATCTCCGGCGAGGTGCTGATCAACGGCAAGCCGGCCGACGTCTCCACCGTCGAGCGGGCGATCAAGTCGGGCCTCGCCTACGTCACCGAGGACCGCAAGCAGCTCGGCCTGGTGCTGATCAACAACGTCATGCACAACACCACGCTGGCCAACCACAAGGCGGTTTCCAAATATGCGGTGCTCGACGACTACGCCGAGCGCCGGGCGGCCAACGAGTATCGCCAGAAGCTGCGCATCCGCACGCCCAGCATCTATCAGGACGTCATCAACCTGTCCGGCGGCAACCAGCAGAAGGTCGTCTTGGCCAAGTGGCTGTTCGCCAACCCGGACGTGCTGATCCTCGACGAGCCGACGCGCGGCATCGACGTCGGCGCCAAGTACGAGATCTACTCGATCGTCAACGACCTCGTCGCCGCCGGCAAGGCGGTCATCTTCATCTCCTCGGAAATGCCGGAGCTGCTCGGCACCTGCGATCGCATCTACGTCATGAACGAAGGCGC
>NZ_NQVN01000065.1 GCF_002770725.1 Pleomorphomonas carboxyditropha
TCATGTCGGTGTCGGTCGCCAGTTCCATCGCCCTGTCGGCGCTCCGGGCGGCGCAGGTCGGCCTCAGCGTGTCGTCGGCCAACATCGCCAACGCCGACGTCGACGGCTACACGGTGAAGACCGCCAACCAGGTGTCGACGGTGTCCGGCTCCTCGGGCTCGGGCACCGCCATCGCCTCGATCACCGGCGGCGTCGACAAATACGTGTTCGCCTCGCTGATCGGAGCCAACGCCGACCTCGGGGCGGCTTCGGTCACCGCCTCCTACACCGACCAGCTCCAGGCGCTGATGGGCTCGACCACCGGCAGCGACGACGGCGGCACCTCGATCGCCACCCAGATGGCGGCGCTCGAGACGGCGGTGACCGAACTGGCCTCGACGCCCGACGACAACGCCACCCAGAGCAGCTTCGTGTCGGCGGCCGACAGCCTGGCCAGCCAGTTGCGCGACATATCCACGTCGATCTCGACGCTGGAGACCAACGCCAATCAGCAGATTGCCGACGACGTCGACGCGGTCAACGAGGCGCTTGCCAAGATCGCCAAGCTCAACGACCAGATCGTCGCCGCCAAGGCCAAGGGCCAGTCGACGGCCGACCTGGAGGACGAGCGCAACGCGGCGATCACCAGCATCTCCAGCCTGCTGGACATCACGACGACCACCACGTCGTCGGGCGCCGTCTACGTCAAGACCACCGGCGGCACGACGCTGTTGTCGAGCAAGCTGCACGCGCTGTCGGTCGGCGCCGGCGGGGCGATCCTGGTCGACGGCAGCAACGACATCACCAGCACGCTCACCAACGGCGAGATCGGCGGCCTGCTGACGCTGCGCGACGAGACGCTGCCGGCCGCCCAGGCCGAGCTCGACGCGCTGGCGGCCAAGCTGATCTCGGCGGTCAACGCGGCGGTGGCCGACGGCTCGGCGGTGCCGGCGCCCGACAGCCTGACCGGCACGACGGATGTTTCCAGCCTGTCGAGCTTTTCCGCTTCCGGGACGGTACGCATCGCGCTGGTCGACGACGACGGCAACCTGACCTCGTATACGGATCTCGACCTTTCGAGCTACGGCTCGATCGACGACCTGGTATCGGCGCTCGACGCCATCGACGGGGTCAGCGCCTCGCTCAACGCCGACGGCACGTTGAGCATCAGCTCCGATACCGACGGCTCGGGCGTGGCGATCGGCGCGCTCGACGGCTCGATCGACGGCCAGAGCTTTTCGAGCTTCTTCGGCTTCAACGCCGTGTTCACCGGCAGCTCGGC
>NZ_NQVN01000066.1 GCF_002770725.1 Pleomorphomonas carboxyditropha
TGTCATCCTGCGCGAAGGCGGAGGATGGATTCACGTTTGAAGCGCAACAGTGAGGAAGTCTTCGAATACCTCGGCTGGGGTCCTGTAGCCAAGGATCTTTCGTGGACAGTGGTTGTATTGGTGCATGATGGCATCGACTTGGTCGGTGGGAATGGCTTGGAGATCTGTGGTGCTGGGCAGGCGGCGACGCATGCGGCCGATGGCGTTTTCGATGCCGCCCTTCTGCCAGGGCTTGTGAGGATCGCAGAAGTAGGTGAGCAAGCCGAGCTGTTCTGCGAGGCGATGATGGCGGGCGAATTCGCCACCATTGTCGAAGGTGACGGAGGCACGCAGTGGCTTGGGCAGGGCTTTGAAGAAGGTGACGAGCTTCTGTGCGACGCCATCGGCGGTCTTGTCGGCGATCCTCTTGATGACGGTGTATCGGGACCGGCGCTCATGGACGATGAGCAGGGCCCGGTTGCGCTTGCCAAACAGCATGAGGTCAGCCTCCCAGTGTCCCGCGGCCTGCCGTGTGGCTACCTCGGCTGGACGCTCGCTGATGGAAATACGCTTTTTGATCAATTTGCTAAGGCTGCCGCCCGATCCCGTGAAATGGCCCCGGCGATGTTTGCTGCGCGGCAAGAGGCGATACCAGGAGGGGTCGGGCTGGCGCGCCCGGTGATAGATGAAACGATAGATGGACTCGTGGCTGACGATCGTGCGACCTTGCTCGCGCGCCAGCCGGCCGGCGATCTGCTCGGGAGACTGTCCCATCGCAAGGCGTTCCTCGACGTAGGCTGCAAGGTCCGGTTGGCGTGCCAGCTTGAAGCGGGCATCCCATCGTCGTCGTCGCGCTGCCAGAGCGTGTGCCCGCTCACCATCGTAGAGCCCGGACCACTGCTTGGTCGTCTTGGCATTGCGTTTGAGCTCACGGCTGATCGTCGATGCTGATCGATCAAGCCGCCTCGCTATGCTTCGCACCGATAGCCCTTCCCGGTGGAGAAGGTCGACCGTCATCCGCTCTCGCAACGAGAGCTGAGAGTAATGTTGTCCCATCGCAGCAACACCTTAGCAGGTGTTGCACTTCACACGTGAGTCTAGG
>NZ_NQVN01000067.1 GCF_002770725.1 Pleomorphomonas carboxyditropha
CTCAGAGGGTCTTGCCGATGGCGACGGCGGTGTCGGCCATGCGGTTGGAGAAGCCCCACTCGTTGTCGTACCAGGAGAGGATGCGGACGAGCGAGCCGTCCATCACCTTGGTCTGGTCGAGGTGGAAGATCGACGAGTGCGGGTCGTGGTTGAAGTCGGACGACACGTTCGGCTGGTCGGTGAAGCCGAGCACGCCCTTCAGCGGACCGGAGGTGGCGGCGGCCTTGATGGCCTCGTTGATCTCGGCGACCGAGGTGGCGCGCTTGGCGTTGAACACCAGGTCGACCACCGACACGTTGGGGGTCGGCACGCGGATGGCGACGCCGTCCAGCTTGCCCTTGAGCTCCGGCAGCACCAGGCCGACGGCCTTGGCGGCGCCGGTGGAGGTCGGGATCATCGACAGGGCGGCGGCGCGGGCGCGGTAGAGATCCTTGTGCAGCGTGTCGAGCGTCGGCTGGTCGCCGGTGTAGCTGTGGATCGTCGTCATGAAGCCCTTCTCGATGCCGATGACATCGTTGAGCACCTTGGCGACCGGCGACAGGCAGTTGGTGGTGCACGAGGCGTTCGACAGGACGATGTGATCCTTGGTGATCTTGTCGTCGTTGACGCCGTAGACGACGGTCAGGTCGGCGCCGTCGGCCGGGGCGGACACCAGCACGCGCTTGGCGCCGGCCGTCAGGTGCATCGACGCCTTGTCCTTGGCGGTGAAGATGCCGGTGCATTCGAGAGCGACGTCGACGCCCAGGTCCTTCCACGGCAGCGTGGTCGGGTCCTTGATGGCGGTGACCTTGATCTTGCCGGTGCCGACGTCGATCCAGTCGGCGCCGGTGGTCACTTCGTGCGGGAAGCGGCCGTGCACGCTGTCGAAGCGGATCAGGTGGGCGTTGGTCTCGACCGGGCCGAGGTCGTTGATGCCGACAACCTCGATGTCATTGCGGCCGGACTCGACGATCGCGCGCAGAACGTTACGACCGATACGACCAAAGCCGTTGATGGCGACCTTTACTGCCAT
>NZ_NQVN01000006.1 GCF_002770725.1 Pleomorphomonas carboxyditropha
TTCCACCTCGACCAGACCAAGGTGATGGACGGCTCGCTCGTCCGCATCCTCTCCTGGTACGACAACGAGTGGGGCTTCTCCAACCGCATGGCCGACACCGCCGTCGCCATCGGCAAGACCCTCTGAGACGGACGGACCGTCCGAACATCCACCGGCCCCGCCCGTCAAGGCGGGGTCTTTTTTTTCCGGTGGGGGACGTTCGCACGGCTGTATTGCGAAGGCGCGATGGAAGCGCCCCTTTCCCTCCCCGCGACCTTGTGTGTATACGAAGGCAACGCTGGCGAGGAGTTTTCCTTAAGGGCCAAACCCGAAGGAATTTCCCGGCCGGACGATTCTCGGTCACAGACGTCAAGGAGCAGACATGAGCGCGCCGGCATCCTCGCGAACGGGCAGCAATCCCAAGATCCGCCGGCGCCAGACCAAGGTGGTCGCCACTCTCGGCCCCGCTTCCGGCACCATCGAGGTGATCCGCGAGCTGGTCGCGGCCGGCGCCGACGTGTTCCGCCTCAACTTCAGCCACGGCACGCACGAGGAGCACCGCGCCCGCTTCGACATGCTGCGGCAGGTCGAGGACGAGACCGGCCGGCCGATCGCCGTGATGGCCGACCTGCAAGGCCCGAAGCTGCGCATTTCCACCTTTGCCGACGGTCCGATCGACCTCGTCGAGGGGCAAACCTTCCGGCTCGATCTGTCCACCGAGCCCGGCGACACGACGCGCGTCGGCCTGCCGCATCCGGAAATCTTCGCGGCGCTCAAGCCCAATACCGACGTGCTGCTGGACGACGGCCGCGTCCGCCTGCACGTGGAAAGCTGCGCCAGCGACCATGCCGTCACCACGGTGGTCAGCGGCCGCGTGCTGTCCAACCGCAAGGGCGTCAACGTGCCCGACGTGGTGCTGCCGCTGTCCGCCCTGACGCCCAAGGATCGCGCCGACCTCGCCTTCGCCCTCGACCTCGGCGTGGACTGGGTGGCGCTGTCCTTCGTCCAGCGGCCGGAGGATCTCGTGGAGGCGCGCGGCCTGATCGGCGATCGGGCGGCGCTGCTGGCCAAGATCGAGAAACCGCAGGCGATCGACAGCCTGAGCGCCATTATCGACCTCGCCGACGGCGTGATGGTGGCGCGCGGCGATCTCGGCGTCGAGATGCGTCCGGAGGACGTGCCGACGCTGCAGAAGCGCATCGTCCGCGAGGCGCGCCAGGCCGGCAAGCCGGTGATCGTCGCCACCCAGATGCTGGAATCGATGGTCACCAACCCGGCGCCGACCCGCGCCGAGGCCTCCGACGTCGCCACCGCCGTGTTCGACGGCGCCGACGCGGTGATGCTGTCCGCCGAAACGGCAGCCGGCGCCTATCCGGTCGCCGCCGTCGCCATCATGGACAGCATTGCCCAGCGCGTCGAGCATGACCCGCTCTACCGCCAGATCATCGAGGCGCAGCGCCTGCCGTTCGGAGCCGAGACGTCGTCGGACGCCATTACCCACGCCGCCAAGCAGATCGCCGGCGCTCTCAACGCCAAGGCGATCGTCACCTTCACCGCCACCGGCTCGACGACGCTGCGCGTCACCCGCGAGCGGCCGGGCGTGCCGGTGCTCTGCATGACGCCGGACCTCATCAAGACGCGCAAGCTGATGCTCGCCTACGGCGTGCTGGTGATCCCGAGCCCGCCGTTCCGCCGGTTCCAGGACAAGGTGAACAGCGGTGTCGCGCTGGCCCGCGACCTCGGCATTGCCAAGCTCGGCGACACGCTGGTGGTGACCGCCGGCGAAGGCGTGCCGGGTTCGACCAACCTGCTGCGCATCGTCACGGTCGGCGAAGCGGCGTTCTGAACGCGCCCCTTCGTCCTCGCCGGCGCAGCGGCAGACAAGACACATTGCAAGTGGCCACTTTCGCGCGCGGCGGTGCGCGGAAGGCGCCGCCCTTTCCGGCGATCCGTGGGTCGACCGGCCGGCAGGCTTTTGCATGCCGAAAGCTGCGTATTATCTCCTCTTTACATTTGCACGTCAGCCGGTATCGCTGGCGCCGACATAAGTTGAACCGGAGATACTTCAAATGGCGGACACCGCACCCGGACAGGCCAATAGCCTCCTTGGCCTCGACGCCTATGCGCCGGCCGAAATTCAGGACAAGGTCGAAAAGCTCGGCATCAAGAAGGCGCGCATGCCGGCGCTGGCCAGCGGGGCGCTGGCGGTGGTGGCCGGCGGCTCGATCGGCCTCGGCGCGCTGTTCTTCGGTATCGTGCTCGCCGATCCGGCGCTCGGCTTCGCCGCCCAGCGCCTGCTCGGCGGCCTCGTCTTCACCCTTGGCCTGGCGCTGGTGATGATCGGCGGCGCCGAGCTGTTCACCGGCAACTGCCTGATCATCATGGCCTGGGCCAACCGCCAGCTCCGCACCGGCGAAGTGCTGCGCAACTGGACGATCATCTGGCTCGGCAACCTTCTGGGCGCGCTCGGCCTCGTCTTCCTCGTCTACATGGCGCACACGTCGGCGCTCAACAACGACGGCTTCGGCAACGGCCTGATCAAGCTCGCCGCCGGCAAGGTGGCGCCGGATGCCGTGACCATCTTCTTCAAGGGCGTGCTCTGCAACATCCTGGTCTGCCTTGCCGTCTGGCTGAGCTACGCCGGCCGCTCGGTGACCGACAAGCTGTTCGGCATGGTGCTGCCGGTCACCGCCTTCATCGCCGCCGGCTTCGAACACTGCGTCGCCAACATGTTCATCCTGCCCTACGCCTGGATACTGGTTCAGACCGGCCATGTTCCCGAGGGCGTCGACGTGTCGGTGCTGACCCTTGGTGCGATCGTTCACAACATCGTGCCCGCCACGCTCGGCAACATCGTCGGCGGCGCCGGATTCGTCGGCGGCATCTACTGGCTCGTCTACCGCAAGGCGTTGGGCGGTCTGACGCCGCTGCCGGCGGAAGAACCGCGTCGAATGCAGGGCAGACCTTCCCGGAACGGATAACCGTTTGGAATTGTTCGGCCGACCGGCGCTGCATGCAGTGCAACGCAGCTTCGCGGGTCTGCATGGCTCAGGCGAAACACCCGACACGATGGACAGGGGCCCTGGCGGGCCCCTCTCTTTATGGTTGTCGCGGCAAGACCGGCTAACGGGAATAAAGAACGGCGGCGATACTGTTGCGACGCATTCTCAATGCCATAAAATAGGCTGTTTTCATTCATGTTTTTAAAAATCGCACTATTTGGCGATTTTCTAAAAGGTTTCAATTTTCTCTCCGCCTTTTTGGCGAGAGAACACCGAAACGAAGCATGCCCCCTGTTCCACAATCAGGACGGGTATGCGTATTGCAACGGGCTGATGATCGATGGGTGCAAGGCCGGCCGAGAAGCCAGGCAATAGCGCAGGATTACTTACTTAACCTTTGAACTCATATATTACATGAAGGTTGCGAAGCGCTTGCAAATCACTGTGATTTCGCAGGACTACGTAAGTGAATTATGTTATACGTTCTCGGACGCATAACTTTCCGGCCATCGAGCTGGTGACAAAACTGGAGAGAAAGCCATGAATGTCTATGCGCGCGAACCGTTCGATACCGTCGATACGGAGCTCTCCGCCCAGGACCCCTGGCGCGGCTTTCTTCCGGGAAGCTGGACGCGCGAGATCGACGTCCGCAGCTTCATCATCGCCAACGTAACGCCTTACGAGGGCGACGCCGGCTTCCTGGCCGGCATCACGCCCCGCACCGCCGACCTCTGGGAGAAGCTGAAGGTTCAGCTCAAGGCCGAGCGCGACAAGGGCGGCGTGCTGGACGTCGACGTGTCCACCCCCTCCTCCATCACCTCGCACCGGGCCGGCTATATCGCCGAGGACCTCGAGCAGATCGTCGGCCTGCAGACCGACGCGCCGCTGAAGCGCGCCATCATGCCGTTCGGCGGCTACCGCATGGTCAAGAACGGCCTCGAGGCCTACGGCTTCAAGGCCGACACCTCGCTCGACAAGGTGTTCCCCAAGCTGCGCAAGACCCACAACGACGCGGTCTTCGACGTCTACACCCCCGAGATGCTGGCCTGCCGCAAGTCGGGCATCATCACTGGCCTGCCGGACGCCTACGGCCGCGGCCGCATCATCGGCGACTATCGCCGGGTCGCCCTCTACGGCGTCAACCGGCTGATCGAGGACAAGCAGGCCCAGCTCAAGAGCTTCGAGCTGGCGACCATCGACGAGGACATTCTGCGCGCCCGCGAAGAGACCGCCGAGCAGATCAAGGCGCTGAAGGAACTCGTCAAGCTCGGCGAGATCTACGGCTTCGACCTCACCCGCCCGGCCGCCAACGGCCGCGAGGCGGTGCAGTGGACCTATCTGGCCTATCTCGCCGCGGTGAAGGAAGCCAACGGCGCCGCCATGTCGCTCGGCCGCGTCTCCAGCTTCCTCGACATCTTCATCCAGCGCGACATCGCCGAAGGCGAGCTCAGCGAAGCCGAGGCGCAGGAGCTGTTCGACCACTTCGTCATGAAGCTCAGGATCGTCCGCTTCCTGAGGACGCCGGAATACGACCAGCTGTTCTCGGGCGACCCGACCTGGGTGACCGAATCCCTCGGCGGCATGGCCATCGACGGCCGCCCGCTGGTGACCAAGTCGTCGTTCCGCATGCTGAACACGCTGAACACCCTCGGCCCGGCCCCCGAGCCGAACCTCACCGTGCTGTGGTCGGAGCACCTGCCGAAGGGCTTCCGCGACTTCTGCGCCGAGACCTCCATCAGGACCTCGTCGATCCAGTACGAGAACGACGACCTGATGCGGCCCTACTGGGGCGACGACTACGGCATCGCCTGCTGCGTCTCCGCCATGCGCATCGGCAAGCAGATGCAGTTCTTCGGCGCCCGCGCCAACCTCGCCAAGACGCTGCTCTACGCGATCAACGGCGGCCGCGACGAGAAGAGCGGCGCCCAGGTCGGTCCGGCCCTCGCCCCGGTGGTCGGCGATGTCCTCGAGTTCGAGGACGTCAAGGCCAAGCTGCTGCCGATGATGGAGTGGCTCGCCCGGGTCTACGTCAACGCGCTCAACTCCATCCACTACATGCACGACAAGTACATGTACGAGCGGATCGAGATGGCGCTGCACGACCGCGACATCCTCAGGACCATGGCCTGCGGCATCGCCGGCCTGTCGGTCGCCGCCGACAGCCTCAGCGCCATCAAGCACGCCAAGGTGAAGATCATCCGCGACGAGCGGGGCCTTGCCACCGACTTCGAGATCGACGGCGACTATCCGGCCTTCGGCAACAACGACGACCGGGTCGACGAGATCGCCGTCTGGCTGACCGAGACGTTCATGGGCTGCATCCGCAAGCACAAGACCTATCGCAACGCCATGCCGACGCAGTCGATCCTGACCATCACCTCCAACGTCGTCTACGGCAAGAAGACCGGCAACACCCCCGACGGCCGCAAGGCCGGCGTGCCCTTCGCGCCGGGCGCCAACCCGATGCACGGCCGCGACAAGAACGGCGCCGTCGCCTCCATGGCCTCGGTGGCCAAGCTCCCCTACGCCCATGCGCAGGACGGCATCAGCTACACCTTCTCGATCGTGCCGTCGGCTCTCGGCTCGACCGGCGAGGACCGGGTGGACAACCTCGACAGCCTGCTCAGCGGCTACTTCCTACAGGGCGGCCACCACATCAACGTCAACGTGTTCGACCGCGAGACGCTGGTCGACGCCATGGAGCATCCCGAGCTCTATCCGCAGCTGACCATCCGCGTGTCGGGCTACGCGGTGAACTTCATCAAGCTGACGCGCGAGCAGCAGCTCGACGTCATCAGCCGGACCTTCCATGGCGCAGCAAACTAACATCCTCGCCTTCCGGGACGCCCCGCGCGTCCCGGGCTTTCATGCCGACGGCGGGCACCCTGCCCGCCGGCCGGTGGCCCATGGCTTCGTCCACTCGAAGGAAGCCGGCGGCGCGGTCGACGGACCGGGCATCCGCTATGTGCTGTTCGTCTCCGGCTGTCCGCTTCGCTGCCAGTACTGCCACAACCCCGACACCTGGCACATGCGCAAGGGCAAGGAGACCTCGGTACGCGACATAGTGGCCGAGATCGCCAGCTATTCCAACTTTCTGAAGCGCGCCAAGGGCGGCATCACCATCACCGGCGGCGAGCCGCTGACCCAGGTGGAATTCACCGCCGAAATCTTCCACGCCGCCAAGGCGATGGGCCTGCATACGGCGCTCGACACCTCCGGCTACCTCGGCAAGCGCGTCTCCGACGAGATGCTCGAGGACATCGACCTGGTGCTGCTCGACATCAAGGCCTTCACCGAGGAGACCTATCGCGAGGTGACCGGCGTCGAGCTGCAGCCGACGCTCGACTTCGCCAAGCGCCTGTCGGCGCTCGGCAAGAAGATCTGGCTGCGCTACGTGCTGGTGCCCGGCCTCACCGACAAGCTCGACGAGATCGCCGGCCTTGCCGCCTTCGCCGCCAGCCTCGGCGTGGTCGAGCGCGTCGACATCCTGCCGTTCCACAAGCTCGGCGAGTTCAAGTGGAAGGAATGCGGCCGCGAATACAAGCTGGCCGACACCGAGCCGCCGTCGCGTGAACTGGTCGAGCAGGTGCGCACGATCTTCCGGAGCGAGGGGCTCAACGCGCACTGAGGCGATCGGTTTTCAGTCGATCAAGATAGCCCGGCACCGGCGACGGTTCCGGGCTTCTTTTTTACCCCTCTTCCAACTCTCCCCCACAAGGGGGAGCTGGAGAGAGAGATATACGACTGGTCAGCGGGATTTTTCCGGTGCGGTCACCTCGATGGCATGATGGCGGTTCTCATAGGCTTCGATCAGGTCCGAGAGCACGTCGAAGCGATCGGCATCGGCCGTTCCCGGCGCCGGCGGAGTGTCGAAATAGACGCTGACCTCCTTGAGTGCCCAGGCTAGAGCATTTCCGGCGAGAACAGGTTCGCCGGAAATGCTCTATCTCTTTGATTAGGCGCAATTTCGGACGCAAAACCGGTTCCCACTTTTGCTGAAATTGCTCTAGGTCCTCGTCGGTGCGGATGGGGCGAATATTCTCCATCATACGGTCTCCGCGTTTCCCAGATGCCCTCCGACGCTCCGCTTGCCGTCATGCCCTCACGAAGATCGTATGCAACCGGGGGCGCCGAAGCGCCCCCGTTGCCAACCGCCCTCCCTCACGCGGCGAGTTCGGTCTTGCGCTTGTCGACCACCTTCTGCGCCACCGGGCCGGTGATCTCCTGAAGATGGTCGAACGTCGCCTCGAAGGTGCCGACGCCGGCCGTCGCCGACCGCAGCTCGACGATCAGCATGCCCATCTCGGCCTGCGGGAGCAGCGCTTCGGTCACATCCCAGCCCTGCCAGCCGTCGCGGGCATCGAAGCCGAGAAGCTGGCCGCGGCGACCGGTGACGATCTGGTTGATGCGGGCGGTGAACTCGCTCGGCCCGTAGAACTTCACCTTGAGGATCGGCTCCAGCAGCACCGGCGAGCATTGCGGCAGGCCCTCGCGCATGCCGATGCCGGCCGCCGTCTTGAACGCCATGTCGGAGCTGTCGACCGGATGGAACGAGCCGTCCGACAGCGTCACCTTGACGTCGACCAGCGGGAAGCCGAGCGCGCCGCGCTTCAGGCTGTCGACGATGCCCTCCTCGATGGCCGGGAAGAAGTTCTTCGGCACCGCGCCGCCGGTCACCACCTCGGCGAAGGCGAAGCCCTTGCCGCGTTCCTGCGGCTCGATGGTCAGCACGCAATCGCCGAACTGGCCATGGCCGCCCGACTGCTTCTTGTGGCGGCCGCGCACCGTCGTCGACGACTTGATGGTCTCGCGATAGGGAATGACCGGGTCGCGCGTCACCACGGCGACGCCGAACCGGTTCTGCAGGCGTTCGAGCTGCACGCGAAGGTGCATTTCCCCCTGCCCCTCGATGCGCGTTTCGGCCGTGTCGGCATCCTGGACCACCACCAGCGACGGATCTTCCTCGGCGAGGCGGCCGAGCGCGGTCGACAGCTTGACGTCGTCCTTGGCCTCCTTCGACGCCACCACCATCGAGATCACCGGCGGCGGCGGCACGAGCGGCGCCAGCTCCCTGGGCGGCGTCTTGGCGGAGGAAAGCGTCAGGCCGGTCTCGGCGGGATCGACCTTGCCGATGCCGACCACGGCGCCGGACACCGCCTCGGCTATCTTCGACGGCGTTCCCGTTCCCAGCGCATAGAGACCGGATATGCGGCCGGTGGCGCCGTCGGCGGCGGTGAGGGGCAAACCGTCGGTCAACTTGCCCGAGAGCACGCGGACGATGGACAGCTTGCCGGCATGCGAGGTCTGGACGGTCTTGGCCACCTGAACGATAGCGTCGCTGCCGGCGGCAAGGCCCAGGCGGGCGCGCGTTTCCTCGATGCCGGCGCCGTCGTGGCGCAGCGCCTTCAGAAGGCGGGTGATGCCGTTGCCGCGCTCGGCCGAGCCGATGAACACCGGCGTGATCTGGCCGGAGCGCATTTCCTTGCGCAGGTCCTGGAAGATCTGGCTGCGGTCGGGGGCGACGTCGGACAGCAATTCTTCCATCAGGTCGTCATCGTAGTCGGCGAGGCGCTCCAGCATCTCGTAGCGGGCGGCCAGTTCGTCGGCCTGATGATCGGAGGGGATGGGAACTTCCTGGCTTTCGGCATGCTCGCGGTAGACGAGCGCCCGCTCGAGGGCCAGCTCGATGGTGCCGATGGTGATGCCGTCCTTCCAGATCGGGATCTGGCGCAGCACCAGCGGCGTCGTCGACGCCGACTGCATCAGCTTCAGCGTGTCGCGCAGCGTCGCGTCGGCCTTGTCGATCTTGTTGACGAACAGCATGTGCGGAACGCCCGCCGCTTCGAGCTGCCTCAGCACCAGTTGCAACGCCGGGATCTTCTTCTCGTCAGCCTCGCAGACCACGACCGCCACGTCGGCGACGGCGAGCACCGGCTGCATCTCGAAAGCGAACTCGACGAAGCCCGGGCAGTCGAGGAAGGTGTAGCGGTCGCCGAGAAACTCGGCGTCGGCGGCGTTGAGATCGATGCCCATGCCATGGGCACGCGCTTCCTTGGAGCGGTCGCCGACACTGCTGCCCGCCGCCACGTTGCCGGCCTTCGGAATTGCCCCCGTCCGCTCGAGGATCGCCTCGAGAAGCGTCGTCTTGCCGCTGCCGTGAGGCCCCACGATGGCAACGCAACGGGGGCCGGCTGCTCTGCCGTTGGCGGATGTTCCGGTCTGTTCTGACATGGCTGACCTCCACAACTGTTTCTGTTATGTTCTCACCTGTCCAATTCCGCAGCCCCCGATTGCCGGGACCGCGGACCGCATTTCACTCGGATCGGATACCCTTTCCCAGGGGCCGACAAGCCGAGAATGTGCCCGTTTTCAGGGCTTGGCAATACGGGCAAGCGACAGCCGGCTGCGAACCCGACTAAGGGATGAAGGCACGGCCGGGCGAGCCGGACCGTCCCGTCGAAAGCGGCCACGGCGGCGAGAAACGCCGGCGCGGGGCGGCGGCCCACGCTGCCGGCGCCCCGCGCCGCCGGAGCCGGCGCTCGCTTCGGGAGGAAGGAAACGGGCGCCGGAAAGAGCCCTCCAAAGCAGGCACTCGCCCGCTTCGGCCGGCCTGCCGCCTCAGCCGAGACGGGCCCATTTCGGCAGCATGTCGCCATGGGCGCGGCAAAGGTCGTCGACCAGCGACCAGATCTGGTCGAGATCGAGCTCGGCCGCCGTGTGCGGGTCCATCATCGCCGCGTGGTAGAGATGTTCGCGGTTCTCGGTCATCAGCGCCGCCACCGTCAATTCCTGGACGTTGACGTTGGTGCGGATCAGCGCGGTAAGCTGCGGCGGCAGATCGCCGATGTAGGTCGGCTGGACGCCGGAGGCGTCGACCAGGCATGGCACCTCGGCGGCGCAGTCGTCGGGCAGCGAGGTGATGCAGCCGTTGTTGCGGACGTTGCCGTAGATCACCGACGGCTCGCCGGTCCACACCGAGTTGATGATCTCAGAGGCGTACTCGTGACTCTCCTTCACCTCGACGGTGTCGGAAGCCTTCAGGTCCTCAAGATCCTTCTCCCAGCGGGCGATCTGCTCGACGCAGCGCTTGGGATACTCGTCGAGCGGGATGCCGAACTTGTCGATCAGGTCGTCGCGGCCCTCCTTGATGAACCAGGGCGTATATTCGGCGAAATGCTCGGAACTCTCGGTGACGAAATAGCCGAGCCGCGTCAGCATCTCGTAGCGCACCTTGTTGGGGCAGCGCGGATTCCAGCTCGACGGCTTGGGATAGCGGCCCTCGCGGTAGCCGCGAACCAGATCGGGATAGAGGTTGCGGTAGCTGCCGTCGGCCTGCCGGTGCTCGAACTTCAGATAGAAGGCCATATGGTTGATGCCGGCCGCCCGGTAGCGGATTTCCGATACCGGAATCTCGAGGTCGCGGGCCAGCTCCTCGGCGGTATGCTGCACCGAGTGGCAGAGGCCGACCTGCCGTATCTTGGGATATTTGGCCGAGATCGCCCAGGTGTTGATGGCCATCGGGTTGACGTATTGCAGCAGCACGGCGTTCGGACAAACTTCCATCATGTCGGCGCAGATGGCCCAGAGGTGCGGCACGGTGCGGACACCGCGCATGATGCCGCCGACGCCCAGCGTGTCGGCGATGGTCTGGCGCAGGCCGTATTTCTTCGGAATATCGAAGTCGATAACGGTCGAGGGCTTATAGCCACCGATCTGGAAGGCGACGACGACGAAATCGGCCCCCTCGAGCGCCTTGCGGCGGTCGGTGTAGGTCTCGATCTTCGCCGGCGCGTCAAGCAGCTTGAGGAGACGGCCGACGACCATCTCGCTCTCGGCGAGGCGCTTCTCGTTGAGGTCCATCAGGGCGATGGTGGCGCCCTTCAGCGCCGGCCGGTGCAACACGTCGCCGATGATGTTCTTCATGAACACCGTCGAGCCGGCACCGATGAAGGTGATCTTGGGATTGGCCGCCATTTTCGCTCTTCTCCAGGCAAACAGGTTTCCGCTGCGAGCCGGCGCCGCCGGCCCGTCCTCGGACAGCTCTGATGTTTTCTCGCTTCCAGGCACCGGAAGCGGCGTTTTCCCAGCCGCTCCGGGCCTGTTCGGCCTCCGCCGCGCCTCTTCAGAAAAGCGAAGCGGAGCCCGGATTTCCGCCGCCTACGCGGCCACCTCGAAGGCCGCCTTCACCAGCTTTTCGGTGTAGTCGGTCTTCGGCTTGAACAGCACTTCCTCGACCGGGCCTTCCTCGACGATCCGCCCGTGCTGCATGACGATGACGCGGTGGCAGAGCGCCCGGACCACCTTGAGGTCGTGGGAGATGAACAGATAGCTGAGCCCGCGCTCGTCCTGCAGCTTGCGCAACAGGTCGATGATCTGCGCCTGCACCGAGAGGTCGAGCGCCGACGTCGGCTCGTCGAGCAGGATGAACTCCGGTTCGAGCGCGATGGCGCGGGCGATGGCGATGCGCTGGCGCTGGCCGCCGGAGAACTCGTGCGGGAAGCGGGAGAGGATGTTGGTCGGCAGGCCGGCCGCCGTCAGCGCGTCGCGCACCCGGTCGAGCCGTTCGGCGTGGTTGGCGCCGATGCCGTTGACGATCAGCCCTTCCTCGATGATCTGGCAGACCGACATGCGCGGGTTGAGCGAGGAGAACGGGTCCTGGAACACCACCTGCATGCGCGATCGCAGCGGCCTCAATTCCTCGCGGCTCCTGCCGTGGATCGGCTTGCCGTCGAACCAGATCTCGCCGCCGTCGGGATTGGAGAGGCGGATCAGCGCCTGGCCGAAGGTGGTCTTGCCGGAGCCGCTCTCGCCGACGATGCCCAGCGTCTCGTGGCGGCGCAGCGTCAGGCTGAGATTGTCGACGGCGACCAGTTCATGGAACTCGGCGTTGAAGAAGCCGCCCTTCTTCAGCATGAAGGCGACGCGGACGTCCCTGCCCTCGAGGATCACCGGCGATTCCGCCGGCAGCGGGTTGGCGTGGCCGCGCGGCTCCGATCCGAGAAGGTGGCGGGTATAGGGGTGCCGCGGGTTGCCGAACAGCGCCTCGGTGGTGTTGTGCTCCTTCACCTCGCCCTTCTGCATCACGTAGACGTAGTCGGAGAACTTGCGCACCACCGTCAGATCGTGGGTGATCAGGATCACCGCCATGCCGTGGCGCTGCTGCAGGTCGCGGATGAGCTGGAGGATCTGCGCCTGCACCGTCACGTCGAGCGCGGTGGTCGGCTCGTCGGCGATCAGCACGTCGGGATTGTTGGCGAGCGCCATGGCGATCATCACCCGCTGGCGCTGGCCGCCGGAAAGCTGGTGCGGATACTGGTTGATGCGCGCCTCCGGATCGGGAATGCGCACCTCGCGCAACAGGTCGATCGCCTTTTCACGCGCCTTGGCCTTCGTCAGCTTCTGGTGAATGCGGATCGCCTCGACGATCTGCGCGCCGATCGAGTAGACCGGGTTCAGCGAGGACAGCGGCTCCTGGAAGATCATGGAGATGCGGCTGCCGCGCAGCATGCGCCGGCGGTGCGGCGACCACTTCAGCACGTCGTCGCCGTCGAAGCGGATGCTGGCGCCCGGCGCCACGCGGGCGCGCTTCGACAGGAGGCCCATGATGGTGCGCGCGGTCACCGATTTGCCGGAGCCGCTTTCGCCCACCACGGCGATGGTTTCGCCGCGATAGAGCTGCATCGACACGCCGCGCACCGCCTCCACCTCGCCGTCCTCCACCTTGAAGCGGACGGCGACGTCGCGGCAGTCGATGATCGGCTCTCCCGTGCGGCTGCCATGATCGAGCCGGACGTCCGGAGCGAGGTTTTCGTCTCTTTCCATGGGGCGGCTTCCTCAATAGGGATCGATGGCGTCGCGCAGGCCGTCGCCGAGCGCGTTGAAGGCGAAGACGGTCACGAAGACGAAGGCCACGGGCGTCAGGATCCAGGGATAGGAGCCGATGGCCGAGTAGTTGGAGGTGTCCTGCAGCATCAGGCCCCAGGAGATCAGCGGTGGCTTCACCGCGAAGCCGAGGAAGCCGAGGAAGCTTTCGAGCAGCACCACGTTGGGGATAGCCAGCGTCACGGCGACGATGACGTGGCTCATGACGTTGGGGAAGATATGCTGGAAGATGATGCGCCGGTCGCGGGCGCCGATGGCGATCGCCGCCCGCACGTAGTCGATGCGGGCGAGCGCCAGCGTCTTGCCGCGCACTTCGCGGGAAAGTTGCGCCCAGCCGAGCGCCGACATCACGAAGATGACGAAGGCGAGGAACACCGAGGTCGCCGCCGTCACCGGGATCAGTGAGGTGAGCGCGAGATAGAGCGGCAGTTGCGGGAAGGCCAGCACCAGCTCGACGAAGCGCTGCATCCAGACGTCGAAGCGGCCGCCGAAATAGCCGGAGACCATGCCGACCGTGGTGCCGACCACCGTGACGATCGACACCACGGTCAGGGCGATCATCAGCGAGATGCGCGATCCGTAGAGGGCGCGGGACAGCACGTCGCGGCCGAACTTGTCGGTGCCGAGGAAGTGCACCGGCTTGCCGTCGACGGCGCCGAACAGGTGCCGCTCGGCCGGGATCAGCCACAGCAGCCGGTAGGGCGCGCCCTTGACGAACAGGCCGAGCCGGCGGGGATTGTCGTAGTCCGGCCCCATCAGCGGCTGGTAGGTGATCGGGTCGAGCTCGGCGCCCTCGACCATCGGATAGACGCGGGGGGCAAGCGTCCAGCCGCCGTCCTTGTCGGTGAAGGAAATCGTCTCCGGCTGCGAATAGGCGATGTCGGTGAACTTCGGGTCGACCGGCGACAGGAAGTCGGCGAACAGGGCGACGAGGATCAGCAGGACGACCATGACCAGGCCGGCCATGCCGGTCCAGGAGCGCTTGAGGCGCCGCCAGACCAGGGCGATGTAGCTTTCGCTGCCGTGCTTCTCGACGATCTCGCCGGCGCCGTTCAGGGTGGTTTCGCCAGGAACAAGCATCAGTTGGCTCCTCCGCCGAGACGGATGCGGGGGTCGAGAAGGGCAAGCAGGATGTCGGCGATGATGTTGCCGACGATCAGCGTCGCCGACAGCACCAGCATGAAGGTGGCGGTGACGTAGACGTCGCCGACGCTCATCGAGCCGACGATGGCCGGGCCGACGGTCGGCAGGGCGAAGATGATGGCCGTCTCGATCTCGCCGGTCAGCATGTAGGGCAACACCACGCCCTGATACATGACCAGCGGATGCAGCGCATTGGGAACGGCGTGGCGCAGGATCACGGCGCCCTCGGACAGGCCCTTGGCGCGCGCCGTCTCGACATACTGGGCGTTGAGCGTATCGAGCAGGTTGCCGCGCATCACCCGCATGTTGTAGGCGAGGCCGCCGAAGGTGGCGATGGCGACCACCGGCCAGACGTGCTGCACGAGATTGACGAACTTGTCCCACGACCAGGGCGCGCCGCCGTATTTCGGCGAGAAGAAGCTGTTGATCTCGTTGACGTTGAAATGGAACACCAGGATGTAGACGATGACCAGCGCCATCAGGAAGCGCGGCACCGTCATACCCAGGAAGGAGATGAAGGACAGCAGGCTGTCGATCCAGGAATACTGCTTGGTCGCCGCGATGATGCCGAAGGATATGCCGATCAGCGAAGCCAGCAGGTGGCAGGTCAATGCCAGCAGCAGCGTGCGCGGCAGGCGCTCGGCGACCACGTCGGCCACCGGCCGGTTGTAGAAGAAGCTGCGGCCGAAATCGCCCTCGGTGACCATGCCGACGATCCAGTTGACGTATTGCACCGGGATCGGCTTGTCGAGGCCGTGGGCGGCGGCATAGGCCTTGGCCTGGGCGTCGGCTTCCTCGAAGGACGCGCCGCCCTGGTTGATGAGCTGCGAGCGGATGAAGTCGCTGTAGTCGCCCGGCGGCGCCTGGATGATGGCGAAGGTGACGACGCTGAGGATGAAGAGCACCGGGATCGCCGAGGCGATGCGGATAGCCAAGAATCGCAACATCGGTCTGAGACTTCCTGACTCTTTGTCGTGGATTTGAAGGACCCGCCTCTGACGAAACGGGCTGGCTTGGATCGCCGTCATCGACGGCTTTAGATCGTAGGCTCCCTCGGACTCCCGGACAATTCTGCGGAGGTCTCGGAAAGAGGGGTCCCGGCGGCGGGGGGCACCGCCGGGACGCTGCAGCACCCGCCGATCGGGTTGGAATGACCCGATCGGGAAGCGGCTGCTCAGCCAAGGACTCCGGAGCATTCGCTTGCCGGCCAGATGCATCTGGCCGGCGAATGCTCTGGGCCAATCGAGCGGGAAGATTACTCGACGGGACCCTTCTCGCCCGGCTTGCCGGGGAGCGTGTCCTTGGCCAGCTCGTAGTCGCCCTGCTTGTCGGCGGGGACGTAGAGGCGCTCGCGGAGAACCGAGTCTTCAGCCCAGTTGAACATGAAGATCGGGGTTCCCGGAGGCACGTTGGCAAAGCGCTTGTTGATGATCAGAGCACCGGGGTACTCGGTCAGGCCGACGCTGTTGACGTTGGTCGTCGCGATCTTGTTGTACTCCTTCATCAGGCTGGCGCGTTCGGCGACGTCCTGGGTGGCGATGAACTTGTTGATGACGTCGACGAGCTGCTGCTCGAAAGGCATCAGGTCGAGTTCGCCGCTCTCCGGCGCGCGGTGGAACCACGAGGTCTTCGGACCGACGGCGGCCAGTTGCTCGGTGTTCTGCACCACGGCCGTCAGCTCCGGACCATGACGGTTGACCGTCCAGTCGAACTTGCCGCCGTAGTTGGCGTTGTCGCGCTGCTTGCCGTCGAGGGCGTTGAGGATGACGCGCAGGCCGAGCTTCTCCATCTGGCCGATCACGCCCTCGGCGAGGTTCTTGTCGGTGGAGTAGTCGGCGCTGACCAGGAGCGTGATCTCCACGTCCTTGCCCTTCATCGGACCGTCCGTGTAGTTCACCACGCCGTTGCCGTCGGTGTCCTTGAGGCCGGCCGCCTCGAGCTCCTTCTTGGCCCCGTCGAGATCGAACGGATAGTAGAAGGTGCTCTCGCGGTCATAGAAGCTCGAACCGGAGGAGATGCCGCCGGGGTAGATGGCGGTGAACGGTCCCTTCACCAGCGCTTCGCCGAGCTTCTGCCGGTCGAGGCCCATGGTCACCGCCTTGCGGAAGTGCTCGTTGCGATTGAGCTCGCGCACCGCCTGGCCACGGGCATCCGGATCGCCCCAGCCGTTGGCCGAGAAGTTCATGTAGAGGTTATAGCCGATGAGGCGCGGACCGAATTCGAGGCGGGCCGGCGCGGTCGGCTGGGCGGCGCGCTTCAGCGATTCCACGAAGTTCTCGGGCTGCTCCAGGTTGGAGATGTCGCCCGAGCCGGCCACGGCCTGGACATCGCGATCGGCCCAGGTGGACAGCTTGAAGTGGATCTCGTCGAGATACGGCAGCTGGTTGCCCTGTTCGTCGACCTTCCAGTAGTAGGGGTTGCGGCGCATGACGATGATATCGTCCGGGCGATAGAGGACCGGCGACCAGGCGCCCATCACCGGCCAGTTCAGGAAGTCCGGCGGGAAGGCGTTCTTGTACTGCTCGTAGGTGTTCTTGGAATACTTGGGATGCTGCGGCTTCAGCATGTGGGCCGGGCCGGGGCAGAAGGTGCCGTAGGCCATGTTGTAGAGATATTGCTTGGGGAAGGCCTCCTTGAACGTCCACTCGATGGTGTAGTCGTCGATGGCCTTCAGCGTCGTGCCCTCGCCGAAGGTGCCGGGCGAGGCGCCGTTGGTCGGCGAGACGTTCGGATCGAGGATGTTGTCCTCCCAGAAGAACATCACGTCCTCGGAGGTGAAGGGCACGCCGTCCGACCACTTGGCGCCCTCGATGAGGTGCATGGTCAGCTTGTGGCCGTCCTCGGACCACTCCCAGCTCCTGGCGAGGTTCGGCAGCGGCTCCATGTCCTCGGCCTTGATCTGGAACAGCGGCGCGGTGCGCGTCAGGCACTCGTACATGGCGATGTCCGAGCCGCCCCAGCCCTGGATCTGGCCGGCCTGGTAGTTCCAGCCTTCCGGCCGGCCGCCGATGACGTGGCGGAGCACATCGCCGTAGACGCCGATGCCGTCGGGCATGTTGGCGGTCTTGAACACCAGCGGCTCCTTGGGCAGGCGCTCCTGGACCGGCGGCAGTCGACCCTTGTCGACGAAGTTCTTGGTGATGTACTCGGGCTCGTGGTAGGCGGACAGCGCCTTGTATTCGTAGACGTCGCCGCGATCCACGTAGTTGACCTTGCCCTGGCCCTGGAATACCGGGGCTTCCGGCACGACGGTCAGTTCCGACGCCCAGGCGGCGGTCGCAAAGCACGACGCGCCGAGCATCAGAGCCGACGTCAGCTTGATCCGATAAGTCATTCCGTCATGTCCTCCCTCATGAAGCCGATCACCGGCGGTGCGCCGGCGGGCGGCCGGTGCGATGGGCAGCGTCGGAACGCATCTCCCCCCGCGTTCTCTTCCCAAGCCGACCGGCTTCCTCCCGATCGGCTCTCCCCTATTTGCGGCGGACCGTGGAGCCCGCCGCGTCCGGCGCCGAAGATCCGGCGCCGGAAATCTCAGACCTTGGTGCGAGCCTTCTCGGCGCGGATCTCCTCGACGCCGCGCGCCTCGCGACGGGCCGCCCCCTGCCAGTCGCGCGTCTTGACCGTCGATCTGGCCACCCGCTCCCTGGCGCCGTCGATGGCGTGGGCATATTGCGGCAGCCAGCGCGCCTGGGCGACCAGCATTTCGTCCACCATCGCCCACACCTCGTCGGGCGTGCAGATGGCGCCGACCAGCGGATCGTGCAGCACGGCGAGCTTCAACAGGTCGACGTCGCCGGTCACCGCCGCGTGCACCGACATGCGCTGCACGTTGATCGACGACAGGCAGGTGGCGGCGCAGGCCTCGGGCAGCGTGATGTTCGCCGCCATGTTGATGCCGAAGCGATCGACGAAGCCGGGCGATTCGATGATGCAGTCATCCGGCAGGTTGGTGATGACGCCCTTGTTCTTCTGGTTGAAATGGCCGCGATAGACCCGGCCGGTCTCCAGCGCCTCGATGATGTGGCTGGCATGCTCGCTCGACCGCCGCTTGGGATCGATCTTCTCCTCGGCTTCCTTCAGGAACTCCGGGAACTCGGTCTCGAACCAGTTGCGCTGCTCGGTGGTGAAGCGCAGGTAACCGCCGGTCTCGCCATGGATCCAGTCGGACATGTCGATCCAGTTCATGATCTCGCCCGGCCGCTTGCGGTACCAGGGCAGGTATTCCGACAGGTGGCCGTTGCTTTCCGTGGAATAGACGCCGAAGCGCTTCAGCACGTCGATACGCACCTTCTCCTGCTTGGAATAGACCGGGTGCGCCTCGAAGGCGGCGACGATCTCGTCCTTCTCCACCTTGCGGCCGCGGATGCGCACGTCGATGAACCAGGTCTGGTGGTTGATGCCGGAGCAGATGTAGTCGATCTCGTCGTGGCCGACGCCGAAGATGTCGGCGAGCTGCTCGCCGCCGTGCTGCACGCCGTGGCAGAGGCCGATGGCGTCGACCTTGCCGTATTCGATGGCCGCCCAGGTGTTCATGGCCATCGGGTTGGCGTAGTTGAGGAACCTGGCGCCGGGCTCGGCAACCTCGCGGATGTCCTTGCAGAAATCGAGGATCACCGGAATATTGCGCTGGCCGTAGAGGATGCCGCCGGCGCAGATGGTGTCGCCGACGCACTGGTCGACGCCGTATTTGAGGGGAATGCGGATGTCGTCCTGGTAGGCGTCGAGGCCGCCGACGCGGACGCAGGAGATCACGTAGCGCGCGCCCTCGATCGCCTTGCGGCGGTCGGTGGTGGCGGTGACCCTGGCCGGGAGCTTGTTGACTTCGACGATCTTTCTCAGGATCGTCGCGATCATCGTCAGATTGTGCTCCGAGATATCGGTCAGCGCAAACTCGACGTCGGCAAACTCTGGTACACAGAGAATGTCGGTGAAAAGCTTCTTGGTGAAACCGACGCTGCCCGCGCCGACGATCGCAACTTTGAAGGCCGCCATGCTGTCCTCGTTCACTCGCCTAAACCGACCGGATGAAGGATATCTCCAGGCAATACGAAAGTATTACGCAGTCGACACCAAGGCCCTGCGTCCAACATCTTGTCCTGGGGAAGTCCCTGTCTCCGGCCGTTCCGTTCTTCTTGTTGGCTGCATTAAGACGTAATATGGCTGTCAAGGCCAGACGAGGATTGTGCTTCGATGGGTAATTCTGTGCTCGATAAACTCCGGCAAAATGGCCCGGGAATGACAACCATGTCATTGCCCCGTGGGCGAAATCTGCTTCACACGATGCCGACGAGCACCGGCTATGATATTCAAACTTCGAAGGAATATTCCTGGGATGGCCGGAAGCGTGGCCAGACGCCGTTCACGGTTCTCCAGCATACGATTTCCGGGCATGGAAATTTGCGCTACGAGGACAAGCATTATCGTATCGGCGAGGGCGAGGCGATGCTGGTGCTCGTCCCCCACAACCACCGGTATTGGCTCGAAGACGGCGGACGCTGGGAATTCTTCTGGATCTCGATGAACGGCGAGGAGGCCCTCAGGCTGCATCGCTCGGTGATGGCGGTGACCGGGCCGGTGCTCCACCTGAAGCCGCGGACGGTGGAAACGCTGGCCGACTGCTGCCTCAGGATGATGGAAGGCGAAGGCGAAACGCCGGGCGCCGCCTCGGCGCTGGCCTATCGCGCCGCCATGGCTCTCTATGACGACGTGTTCGCCGGCACTTATTCGGACGCGACTCAGGCGAGCCCGATGGCGCCGGTCATCCGGCACATTCTCAACAACCTGCAGAGCGATTTGTCGGTCGACGAGCTGGCCGGCGTCGCCGGCCTCAGCCGCGCCCATTTCAGCCGCGTGTTCACCGCCACCGAGGGGCGGCCGCCGTCGGAATATGTGCTGGCCGAGCGGATGCGCCGCGCCGCCAAGCTGCTCGCCGTCAACACCGAGATATCGGTAAAGGAAGTGGCGACGCTGACCGGCTTCTCCGACCCCAACTATTTCTCGAAGGTGTTCCGCCGCTTCTTCGGCGCCAGCCCCACCGAGTTTCGCACCACCGGCATGTATGCGACCCAGACCATCGGCACGGACGGCTAAACGCCGCCACCGGGGCACGCCGCCTGCGTCTAACCGCCGTTGGCGGCGATCCAGGCGCCCAGCGCATCCCGCTCCTCGCGCGTGATGCCCGTCTCGTTGCCGAGCGGCATGACGTCCGAATCGACCGCCTGCATCTTGATGAGCGGCGCATAGCGGCGGATGTGGTCGATATCGGTGAAGACGAGCCCCTTCGGCGGCTCGCTGAAACCTTCATGGGTCGGTCTGGCGGAGTGGCACATCGCGCAATGGGTCGCGGTGATCCGGAGCACGTCGGCATCGGTGACCGACGCGGCCTCCGCGGTGGCTGCGGCGCGCGGCAGCGGCGCGGTGGCGACGATCGCCAGCAGGAGGGCGACCGCCGCGCCGGGCAGCGCCCACCAGTATTTCCGGAAGGGATCGCCCGCCTCGTGGCGGTTGAGAAAGTGGCGCACCATGCCGCCGACAACTAGGATCAGCGCCACCAGAAGCCAGCCGTGCGGATGGCCGGTGAGCAGCGGATAATGGTTGGACACCATCATCAGCAGCACCGGCAGCGTCAGGTAGTTGTTGTGGATCGACCGCTGCCGCCCCTGCAAACCGAGCGCCGGATCCGGCTTGTCGCCGGCCATCAGCGCGGCGGCGATCTTCTTCTGGTTGGGAATGATCACCCGGAACACGTTGGCGGCCATGATGGTGCCGACCAAGGCGCCGACGTGGATGAGGGCGCCGCGCCCCGAGAAGACGTTGCTGAACAGCGCCGCGAAGCCGACGATCATCAGAAAGACGCAGAACACCACGAGACCGGGATGATCATCGGTGGTGTTCTTCATCAGGCCGTCGTAGGCCAGCCAGCCGACAAAGAGCGACAGCACCGAAATTAAGATCGCCTGCCAGGGCGCGAGGTCGGCGACGGATGGATCGATCAGATAGGCGCGGGCGTTGAAATAATAGACGGTGGTCAGGAGCAGGAAGCCGGAGACGAAGGTGAGGTAGGCTTCCCAGCGGTACCAGACCAGATCCTCCGGCAGCTCCTCGGGCGCCACCGCGTATTTCTCGACATTGTAGAAACCGCCGCCGTGCACCAGCCAGGCGGTGCCGTAGACGCCGGGATTCATCTTCGCCCGCTTGCGGAGGCTGAGGTCGAGGGCGATGAAGAAGAAGCTGGTGCCGATCCAGCCGATGCCGACCACGAGATGGAACCAGCGGGTAAGAATGTGCAGCCACTCGATGGCAAAGCTCAGCATGTAGGGTCAGGCACCTCGTTGCGGACTGCGCCAGCCCAACAACAAGGCATGACGCGTCCATACGCAATTGACCGTAATCTAGCGCTACGAACCCGACCAAGGCAAGTCGGGCCGCCAGGTCAAAATGCCAATATTTCCGGCAGCTTGAAGGGCAGCCCTCAAAAAGCGACAGGGCCGCCCGAAGGCGGCCCCGCGCGAGGCTGAATGCGGCGAAGCGGCCGATGCTTACTGCGGCAGCTTGTCGTCGACGCCCTTGACGTACCAGTTCATGCCCAGGAGGTCTCCGTCCGGCGCGACGACGCCGGCCGCGTAGCGCTCCTTGCCGTCCTGATCGACGATCGGGCCGGTGAAGGGGTTCCAGCCGCCGGCGATCTTGGCCTGCGTCTCCTCGGCGAGCTTCTTGGTCTCGTCGGACATGTTGGCATACTCGGCCATGTGGACGGTGCCGTCCTTGATGCCTTCCCACACGTCGCCGGCCTTCCAGGTGCCGTCGAGGACGGCCTTGACCGACTTGATGTAGTGCGGAGCCCAGTCGTCGACGATGGCGGTCATCTGCGCCTTGGGGGCGAACTTGATCATGTCGGACGACTGGCCGAAGCCCTTGAGGCCGCGCTCCTCGGCGACCTGGATGGCGGCGGTCGAATCGGTGTGCTGGACGATGATGTCGGCGCCCTGGTCGAACAGCGCCTTGGCGGCGTCGGCTTCCTTGCCGGGGTCGAACCAGGAATTCACCCAGACGATCTTGACCTTGAAGTCCGGATTGATCGACTGCGCGCCGAGCATGAAGGCGTTGATGCCCATCACCACTTCCGGGATCGGGAAGGAGACGATGTAGCCGGCGAGCGCCTTCTTGGATTCCTTGGCGGCGATCTGGCCGAGGATGTAGCGGCCCTCGTAGAAGCGGGCGTTGTAGAGGCCCATGTTGGGGGCGCTCTTGTAGCCGGTGGCGTGCTCGAACTTCACGTCGGGGAACTTCTTGGCCACCTTCAGCTCGGCGTCCATGAAGCCGAAGGAGGTGCCGAAGACGATGCCGCAGCCTTCGCGGGCGAAGCGCTCGAACACGCGCTCGGCGTCCGGGCCTTCGGCGACGTTCTCGACATAGGCGGTCTCGACCTTGTCGCCGAGTTCCTTCTCGACGGCGAGGCGGCCCTGGTCGTGCTGGTAGGAATAGCCGAAGTCGCCGATCGGTCCGGTATAGACCCAGCAGGCCTTCAGCTTGTCGGCGGCCGAGGCGCCGGAGGCGGCGCCGATGGCGAACGCCAGGGCCGTACCGGCAAGAAGCGCGAGTTTCTTCATGTTCATTCTCCCCTGGTGTGGGTTTTCCCCACGGTCTGTCACGGTCTTGAATGAGGCGCCGGCCGACCGTACTGCCGGCGCTTGTGGCTTCACGGCCCGCCTCAGCGGTCGGGCACGAAGGACTTGCCCAGGCTGCTGGGCGTATTGAACAGCGTTGCCCGGCGGTTGCCGGAAATGGCGACCAGGACGATCACCGTGGCAAGATACGGCAACATCGCCAGGAACTGCGACGGAAAACCGATGCCGAGCGCCTGGGCGTGGAACTGCAGCACGGTGACCGCGCCGAACAGATAGGCGCCGATCGCCGCCCGCCAGGGCATCCACGAGGCGAACACCACCAGGGCCAGCGCGATCCAGCCGCGGCCGGCCGTCATGTTCTCCACCCAGAGCGGCGTATAGGCGACCGACAGGTAGGCGCCGCCGAGGCCGGCCATGGCGCCGCCGAACATCACCGCGACGTAGCGGACGCCGATCACCGAATAGCCGAGCGCATGCGCCGAGGCGTGATTGTCGCCGACGGCGCGGAGGATCAGGCCGGCGCGCGTCCGGTTGAGGAACCAGGCGACGCCGAACACGGCGGCAAACGACAGGTAGACGAGAATGTCCTGCCCGAACAGGATCTTGCCGACGAAAGGCAGCGTGGTGAGGCCGGGAATGTCGAGGCTCTGGAGCTTGATGCCCGGCTGGCCGACGAAGCTCTCGCCCATCAGGCCGGACAGGCCGAGGCCGAACAGCGTCAGCGCCAGGCCGGACGCCACCTGGTTGGCGACCAGCGTCAGCGTCACGAAGGCGAAGATCAGCGAGGTCAGGACGCCGGCGACGGCGCCGCCGACGATGCCCAGGAGCGGACTGCCGGTGGAAACGGTGACGGCGAAGCCGGCGACGGCGCCCATCACCATCATGCCTTCGACGCCGAGGTTGAGCACGCCCGACTTTTCCACCACCAGCTCGCCGGTGGCGGCCAGCAGCAGCGGCGTCGCCGCGGTGATGACGGTGAGGATGATGGCCTCAAGCACGGGCGCCCTCCCCCTCGCGGCCGGTGACCAGCCGCACCTTGTAGAGGATCAGCGTATCGGCGGCGAGCACGAAGAACAACAGCACGCCCTGGATGACGGTGGCGAGCTTGGAGGACATCTGCAACGAAGTCTGGATGGCTTCGCCGCCGAGATAGGACGAGGCGATGACCAGGCCGGCGATCAGGATGCCGACCGGGTTGAGGCGGCCGAGGAAGGCGACGATGATGGCGGTGAAGCCGTAGCCCGGCGAGATCACCGGCTGCAGCTTGCCGATCTCGCTCATCACCACCATCATGCCGGCGAGCCCGGCCAGCGCGCCCGACAGGGCGAAGGCGAAGGCGGTCATCCGGCGGTTGGAGAAGCCGGCGAAGGAACCGGCGCGCGGGCTCTGGCCGAGCACGCGGATCTCGAAGCCCTTCAGCGTCGAGCGCATCACCACCGCCAGGATGACGACGAGAACGAGCGCGATCGGCGCGGAGAGATTGAGATAGATGCCGCCGACGTCGACGGCGTTCAGCACCGCCCATTCGTGGAAGTCGATGGTGATCGGGAAATTGTAGCCCTGCGGGCTGCGCCAGGGGCCGCGCACCATCCAGTCGAGGAACAGATTGGAGCAGTAGACCAGCATCAGGCTGGTCAGGATCTCGTTGGTGCCGAAGGAGGTCTTGAGCTTGGCCGGGATCAGGGCGAACAGCGCGCCGCCGGCCATCGCCATCAGCAGCATCAGCGGCAGGACCAGCGGGTTGACGAAATCCGGGAACAGGATCGGCGGGATCGAGCCGACGATGGCGCCGATGGTGAGTTGCCCTTCGGCGCCGATGTTCCAGTTGTTGGAGAGGTAGCAGACGGAAAGGCCGAGCGCGATGATGATCAGCGGCGTCGCCTTGGTGATCAGCTGCTCGACGCCCCACAGCGAGGTGACCGGCTCCAGAAAGAAATACCAGATGCCGCTGAGAGGGTTGTGTCCCTGCGCGGCGAAGACGATGCCGGCGAACACCACCGTCAGCGCCACGGCGAACACCGGCGACAGCACGCTCATCAGCCGGCTTTTCTCCGCCCTCTTGACCAGTTCGAGGCGCATCATGCCGCCGCGGCTCCCTTCTTCTCGGCGCCGCCGGCCATCAACAGGCCGACCTTTTCCGGCGTCAGCGTGTCGGCGTCCTCCGCCTTCGACAGGTGGCCGCGCGAGATGACCGCGATGCGGTCGGCGATCTCGAAGATTTCGTCGAGATCCTGCGAGATGACCAGGATGGCGGCGCCCTTGCGCGACAGGTCGATCAGCGACTGGCGGATCACCGCCGCCGCGCCGGCGTCGACGCCCCAGGTGGGCTGGGCGATGATCAGGATTTTCGGCGTGCGCTCGACCTCGCGGCCGACCACGAACTTCTGCAGGTTGCCGCCCGACAGCGACCGCGCCTCGGGATCGAGCACGCCTTTCCTCACGTCGAACAGGCTGGTCACCTTCTCGACGATGCGGCCGGCCTTGCCGAAGCGGGTGAAGCCGCGCCGGGCGATGCCCTCGCCGGTGCCGTGACGGGTGAGCACGACGTTCTCCGACAGCTTCAGCGCCGGCACGGCGCCATGGCCGAGGCGCTCTTCCGGCACGAAGGCGGCGCCGAGCAGGCGGCGCTGGTTGATGTCCATCAGTCCGGCCGCCTCGCCGGCGAAGATCACCATGTCTTCCTTTTCGAGCGGCTCCTCGCCGGACAGCGCGTCGAACAGTTCCTTCTGGCCGTTGCCGGCGATGCCGGCGATGGCGACGATCTCGCCGGAGCGGACGGACAGGTTGACGTCCTGCAGCGAGACGCCGAAGGCCTCCTGGGAGATTTGCGTCAGACCCTTGAGGAGAATGGCTTCCGGCCCGAGCCGGCCCTTGTCGCGGATGACGCGGATAATCTCGTTGCCGACCATCAACTGGGCCAGCGTATTCACCGTCTCCCGGGCCGGATCGGCCTCGGCCACCACCTTGGCGCGGCGCATGATGGTGGCGTGGTGGCAAAGCGCCCTCACCTCCTCCAGCCGGTGCGAGATGTAGAGGATGGCGCAGCCCTCCTCGGCGAGGCGACGCAGCGTCACGAAGAGCTGATCGGCCTCCTGCGGCGTCAGCACCGAGGTCGGCTCGTCCATGATGATCAGTTCGGGGTTCTGCAACAGGCAGCGAACGATCTCGACGCGCTGCCGCTCGCCCACCGACAGGTCGGCGATGTGGGCGTTGGGATCGAGCGGCAGGCCGTAGTTGGCGGAAACGCGGGCGATGGTATCGGCGAGCTCGCGCGTCGCCTTGCAGTTGGGCAGCGCCAGCGCGATGTTCTCGACCACCGTCATCGCCTCGAACAGCGAGAAGTGCTGGAACACCATGCCGACGCCGAGCGCGCGCGCCTCGGCGGGCGAGGCCACCGTCACCGGCTTGCCCTTCCAGAGAATCTCGCCGGCGTTGGGCTGCAGGGAGCCGTAGATGATCTTGACCAGCGTCGACTTGCCGGCGCCGTTCTCGCCGAGCAGCGCGTGAATCTCGCCCGGCATGACCTTCAGGGAAACGTCGTCGTTGGCGGCGAAGCTGCCGAAACGCTTGATGACGTGTCGGACCTCGAGAAGCGGCGTGTCGCCCCCAACCCGGCGGAGGATTTCTCCGGTGTCCCCAGTCCCTTCGCCCATCAGAGCCGTTGTCCCCGTTTCGTCGCGCTTTGTCTATTTTCTGTGCAGCATAGAAGCACGATTTCGCCGACCCGACGCGCCAAAAGATTCAGCCGGAATGTCCGAATAATTGGGCAGCCTGCCTGTTTTGTGAGCTGCCGGCCGATCGTCCGGCGGCGGACTCTCCGACGGGGGTCCTACGAAGTTTCTCGTCCACAATCAACAGCTCCGCCACTATGGAAATGGCGATATGCGCCGGTTCCTTGGAGGTTATCCCCGGCACACCGACGGGGCAGGTGAAAGCCCTGATGCTGGTTTCGGAGTGCCCCAGTTCGGCAAGGCGATGCTCGAAGCGTGCGCGCTTGGTGCGCGAGCCGATCAGGCCGACGTAGGGGAAGCGGCGTTCGCTGAGCGCGGCGTGCAGAATGTCGAGATCGAGGCCGTGATCGTGCGTCATGATCAGCACGAAGGCATCGGAGGGGGCCGCCGCCAATTCCGCCGCCGGCGTGCCGCTGACCACCTGCTCGAGGCGGGCGAGCGGCAGGTCGGGGAAGGCGCTGCGGCGGCCGTCGATCCAGCGGACCTCGAACGGCAGCGGCGCCAGCGCCAGCACCAGGGCCCGGCCGACGTGCCCGGCTCCGAACAGCAAGAGCTCGCGCAACGGCTCGCCGAAGCTTTCGTCGAGCCGGCCGTCCGCGTCCATGGCGGCGGTCGGTCCCAACCGCTCGATGCCGGTGACGCGGCGATCGATCGGCCCGTTGCCGATGCAGATGGCGGAGGTCTGGAAAGGTCCCTTTGCCTCCGCTTCGGCGAGCCGGGCGACGGCGTCGAGCCGGGCGGCCGTGAAGGTCTCGATCATCACGCTGACGGCGCCGCCGCAGCACTGACCGATGGACGGACCCAGCGCCAGGTCGAGGCGCTCGCTGCCGTCGCGGCCCGCGTGCTGGGCGGCGATGGCGCGCTCCATGGCGTCGAGCTCTAGCCTGCCGCCGCCGATCGTGCCGGAAATGGCGCCGTCCACTGACACCACCATGCGGGCGCCGGCCTCGCGCGGCGTCGATCCCTTCGCCCCGACAACCGTCACCAGCGCCGCGACGCCGTCGCGCGCTATCAGACGATGAAGCGGGGCGAAGACTTCCCTCATGCCTCGCTCCGTCGCATGAAGGATACCGCCCGCATGATCGATTCTGGCGTCGCCGGCGCGTCGAGCGGCGGCACCACGCCAGGCTTCAGGCTGGCGACCGCGTCGAAGATCGCCGAGAAGACCGAGCAGGCCAGCATCAGCGGCGGTTCGCCGACCGCCTTCGACGAGTGGATGGTCTCCTCGCGGTTGGCGCCATCCCACAGGCGGGTATTGAAGACGGCCGGCACGTCTGAGGCGGTGGGGATCTTGTAGGTGGACGGCGCGTGCGTGGCGAGCCGGCCCTTGTCGTCCCACACCAGTTCCTCGGTGGTCAGCCAGCCCATGCCCTGGATGAAGGCGCCCTCGACCTGGCCGATATCGATCGCCGGATTGAGGGAGCGGCCGCAATCGTGGAGGATGTCCACCCGGTCGACCTTCATCTCGCCGGTCATGGTGTCGACGGTCACCTCGGCGCAGGCGGCGCCATAGGCGAAATAGAGGAAGGGCCGTCCCTCCGCCTTCTGGCGGTCCCAGTGGATCTTGGGCGTCGCGTAGAAGCCGGCGGCGGAAAGCTGCACGCGGTTCTCGTAGCAGGCCTTGGCGAGGTCGGCGAAGGACATCGAGCCGCCGGCATGGCTCACCCGGCCGTCGGCGAACACGATGCTTTCCGGCGCGGCATTGGTGGTCGAAACGAGATAGGCGACCATCCTCTCCCTGATTTCGTCGCAGGCGGCGAGCGCCGCCATGCCGTTGAGGTCGGAGCCGGACGAGGCGGCGGTGGCCGAGGTATTGGGGACCTTGGAGGTGTTGGTGGCGGTGATGCGCACCCGGTCGAGCGGAATGCCGAAGGCTTCGGCCGCGACCTGCGCCACCTTGGTGTTGAGCCCCTGCCCCATTTCGGTGCCGCCGTGGTTCAGGTGGACCGAACCGTCGGCGTAGACGTGCACCAGCGCGCCGGCCTGGTTGAGATGGGTCAGCGTGAAGGCGATGCCGAACTTGACGGGCGTCAGCGCAATGCCCTTGCGGAGAATGCGGTTCTTCGAATTGAAGGCGCGGCACTCCTGCCGGCGCCTGGCATAATCGCAGGAGCGCTCGAGATCGGCGATCAGTTCCGGCAGGATATTGTCCTCGACCTTCTGGCCGTAGGGCGTCACGTCACGGCCGGGGCCGTAAAAGTTGCGCTTGCGGATCTCCAGGGGATCGATGCCGGTGACGATCGCCAGCGTATCCATGATGCGCTCGGCCGCAAGAATTCCCTGCGGGCCGCCGAAGCCGCGGAAGGCGGTGTTGGTCACCGTGTTGGTCTTGAGGCGCTCCGACTTCAGGGCGACGTTGGGATAGAAATAGGCGTTGTCGGCATGGAACAGCGTGCGGTCGTTGACGCCGCCGGACAGGTCGGCCGAATAGCCGCAGCGGGCCATGAAGTCGATGTCGGCGGCCAGGATCTTGCCCGAGCTGTCGTAGGCCACCGAGAAGGCGGTGGTCATGTCGTGCCGCTTGCCGGTCATCACCATGTCGTCGTCGCGGTCGAGCCGGAGCTTGCACGGCCGGCCGGTGACGCGGGCGCCCAATGCGGCGAGACAGGCCCACTGGCTGGCCTGGCTTTCCTTGCCGCCGAAGCCGCCGCCCATGCGCCGCACTTCCACCGTCACCATGGCGCTCGGCAGCCCGAGCATATGGGCGACGGCGTGCTGCACCTCCGAGGGATGCTGGGTCGACGAATAGACGTGCATGTCGCCCGCCTCGCCGGGGATCGCCAGGGCGATCTGGCCTTCGAGGTAGAAATGCTCCTGGCCGCCGTTGCGGATGATGCCGTCGAACCGGCGCTGGGCGCCGGCGAAGGAGCGGGCGACGTCGCCGCGGCCGTAGCCGTAGTCGTCGAGCACCCGCAGGCCCTTGGCCTTCGCCTCCTCGACGGTCAGCACCGGCGGCTCCGCCTCGCCCTCGAACAGCGCGAACCGCGTCGCCCGGCGGGCGGCGTCGCGCGTTTCCGCCACGACGCAGAACAGCACCTCGCCCCAGAATTCCACCTCGTTGGCGGCGATCACCGGATCGCCGCCGGTCGAGGTCGACCAGTCGTTGCGGCCGGGAATGTCGGCGGCGGTCAGCACGGCGACGACGCCCGGCGCCTGCCGGACGCGCGACAGATCGATATCGCGGATGCGGCCGCGCGCCATGTCCGGGCAGAAGCCGGGCGCAAGATGCAGCGTGCCGGTCGGCTCGACCATGTCGTCGATGTAGACGGCGCGGCCGGTGACATGCAGCACCGCGCTGTCGTGCGGCGTCGAGCGGTGGACGGCCCGTTCGGCCGCCGTCTCGGCCATGTCGGCTTCGGGCGCGTTCATCAGGCCACCTCCGCTTCCGGCGCCTCGCGGCGGCCGATGATGCGGGTGCGGCTCGTCGGCGCGCCGGCGCATTCGACCAGCGCCTTGGCGAGCAGCGCCTTGGCGGTCTCCATGCGGTAGGCCGCCGAGGCGCGCATGTCGGAGATCGGCGCGTAGTCCTCGCCGAGCGCCTCGATGGCCGCCCCCCAGCTCGCCGCCTTTGCCGGCTGGGCGCCGGCAAGGCGCGCCTCGGCGTGAAGCGCCCGCTTGGGCGTCGCCGCCATGCCGCCGTAGGCGATGCGCGCCTCGCTGATGACGCCATCCTCGATGGTGAAGCGGAAGGCGCCCATCACCGCCGAGATATCCTCGTCGAAGCGCTTGGAGATCTTGTAGGCGCGGAACACCTGGTTCGGCGCAAGCTTCGGCACCAGGAGACCGGCGACGAACTCGCCCGGCTGCCGGTCCTGCTTGCCATAGGCGATGAAATAATCCTCGAGCGGCAGCGCCCGGCCCTCCTCGCCGTGGGCGAGTTCCAGCGTGGCGCCGAGCGCGATCAGCGCCGGCGGCATGTCGCCGATCGGCGAGCCGTTGGCGATGTTGCCGCCGACGGTACCGACGGCGCGCACCTGCCGCGAGCCGAGGCGGCGGACGAGCTCGCCGAGGTCGGGATCGAGGTCGGCGAAGGCGGCGGCGGCGTCCTCATAGGTGACGCCGGCGCCGAGGATCAGCGCGTCGCCGACATCCTCGATCTGCCTGAGCGCGGCGACGCGTCCGACGTAGATCACCTGCGAGATCGGCCGCATGCCCTTGGTGACCTTGAGGCCGACGTCGGTGCCGCCGGCGAGCAGCGTCGCCTCCGGATACTTGACGGCCAGTTGCGCCAGCGCCGAAAGGCTGGCCGGCGCCGCGAAGAAAGAGCTGTTCGAGCCGATGAACACGTCCTGCCCATCGGCCAGGAACTGCAGCAGGCCGGCGGTCTGGCTCATCGCCTCGACGAAGCGGTCGGCCGGCGGCCCGGCCATGGCGGCGAGCGCCGCATCGACGATCGGCCGATAACCGGTGCAGCGACAGAGGTTGCCGGCGAGCGCCGTGACGATCTCGTCGCGCGGCGGCGGACCGTCGCGGCCCTCGCGGTGGTAGAGCGCGAACAGGCTCATGACGATGCCCGGCGTACAGAAGCCGCATTGCGCCCCATGGGCGTCGACGATCGCCTGCTGCACGGGATGCAGCCGGCCGTCCGGCCAGGCGATGTCCTCGACGGAGACGATCTCCTTGCCGTCCATGGCGCCGAGGAACTGGATGCAGGAATTGACCGGCCGATAGACCACCCGGCCGTCGCGCCATTCGCCGATGACCACGGTGCAGGCGCCGCAGTCGCCCTCGTTGCAGCCTTCCTTGGTGCCGGTGGCGCGCTCCCTGAGGCGCAGGTAGTCGAGCAGCGTCTCGGTCGGCTGGACCTCGTCGATCTCGACGATCCGCCCACGGCGGACGATGCGGATGGAGTCGCGCATGGGTCAGCTCCCGCGATAGGTTGAGTATCCGTAAGGCGAGATCAGCAGCGGCACATGATAGTGGGCCGAGGCGTCGGCGATGCCGAAACGGATGGGAACGATGTCGAGAAAGGCGGGCTCGGCGAGAGCATGGCCGGCGGCGCGCAGATAGTCGCCGGCGTGGAACAGCAATTCGTAGGTGCCGGCGGACAAGCCGGCGCCGGAGAGCAGCGCGCCGTCGATGCGCCCGTCCCGATTGGTGGTCGCCTCGCGCAGGAGATCGCGGCCGCCGTCGGCGCGAACCGCCCAGAGTTCGATCCTGAGATCGGCAGCCGGCCGGCCCGTCGCCGTGTCGAGCACATGGGTCGTCAGACGCCCCTCAGCCAACGCTCAACCCTTCCCTTGTTGGTGCCGGCGGAAAGCCGGCTTCTGTCGCAGACGTTTTGTCTGGCACGACTTGCCGCCTTTAGGAAGGCCCATTTCCGGAAACGGGCCGGGCGATCGGCAATTTTCCAGTCGCAAATCGCGGGAACGCGGCGAGGAAATAGTATGGAAAGACAAACTGTTCGAACGATTTTCGAAAGTGGGGAATCAGGATATGGCACGGGCGCCGTGGCGGAAAGGCCGCCGGCGCCCGCCGAGAAATCAGTGGAGGATCTGGCCGAGGAACAGCTTGGTGCGCTCGTGCTTGGGATTGGAGAAGAACTCCTCCGGCTCGTTCTGCTCGACGATCTGGCCCTGGTCCATGAAGATGACGCGATTGGCCACCTGGCGGGCGAAGCCCATCTCGTGCGTCACGCAGATCATGGTCATGCCTTCCTCGGCGAGGCCGACCATGGTGTCGAGCACTTCCTTGACCATCTCGGGGTCGAGGGCGGAGGTCGGCTCGTCGAACAGCATGATCTTCGGCCGCATGCACAGCGAGCGGGCGATGGCGACGCGCTGCTGCTGGCCGCCGGAGAGCTGGCCGGGATACTTGTTGGCCTGCTCGGGAATCTTGACGCGGGTGAGGAAGTGCATCGCCACCTCCTCGGCCTCCTTCTTGGGCATCTTGCGCACCCAGATCGGCGCCAGCGTGCAGTTCTCCAGGATGGTCAGGTGCGGGAACAGGTTGAAGTGCTGGAACACCATGCCGACCTCGCGCCGCACCTCGTCGATCCGCTTGAGGTCGTTGGTGAGCTCGATGCCGTCGACGATGATCTTGCCCTTCTGGTGCTCCTCGAGGCGGTTGATGCAGCGGATGGTCGTCGACTTGCCGGAGCCGGACGGCCCGCAGATGACGATGCGCTCGCCGCGCTTGACGGAGAGATTGACGTCGCGCAGCACGTGGAATTCGCCGAACCACTTGTTGACGCCGATCATCTCGACGGCGGTTTCGGAAGCGGGCGTGGCGGCTAAGGCGATATCGGCCATGAACAGGGTCCCTTTGGCGGCAGGCGGGGGCAACGGCAATGACGGCCGGCTATCGCTTGCGTCCGGTGTTGAGCTTTCTCTCCATGTACATGGAATAGCGTGACATGGAGAAACAGAAAACCCAGAAAACGGCAGCGGCGAAGATCAGGCCTGTCGGCGCGATCGACGGCGTCGACCAGTTGGCGTCGGAGAAGTTGCGCTGGATCGATCCCAGGAGATCGTAGAGGCCGATGATCATCACCAGCGAGGTGTCCTTGAACAGCGAGATGAAGCTGTTGACGATGCCGGGGATGACGATCTTCAGCGCCTGCGGCAGGATGATCAGCCGCATCGAATGCCAGTAGCTGAGCCCCAGCGAGGCGGCGCCCTCGTACTGGCCTTTCGGGATGGCCTGCAGGCCGCCGCGGATGGTCTCGGCCATATAGGCGCCGGTGAACAGGGCGACGCCGATCAGGGCGCGCAGCAGCTTGTCGAAGTTGACGCCGTTGGGCAGGAACAGCGGCAACATCACCGAAGCCATGAACAGCACGGTGATCAGCGGCACGCCGCGCCAGACCTCGATGAACACCACCGACACGATCTTGATGAACGGCAGCTTCGATCGCCGGCCAAGCGCCAGGAGAATGCCGAGCGGCAGCGACGCGACGATGCCGGTGACGGCGACGACCAGGGTGACCAAGAGGCCGCCCCAGTTGGACGTCTCGACGATCGGCAGGCCGAGGCCGCCGTAAAGCAGCCAGAAGGTCAGCACCGGGAAGGCGGTCAGCATCAGCCAGACGCCTTCGCGCCGCCGCGGCATCTTGGGGATCGCCACCCAGGCGAGGCCGAGGAAGAAGACGATCATCGCCAGCGAAGGCCGCCAGCGCTGGTCGGCCGGGTAGGAGCCGAAGGTGAACTGCGCCAGTTTGGCGTTGACGAAGGCCCAGCAGGCGCCCACCGTTTCGCCGTTCTTCGGCAGGCAGGCCTCGCGGTTGGTTCCCGTCCAGACGGCGTCGACGAACAGCCAGCGGAACAGCGGCGGCAGCGCCCAGGCCAGCAGGAGCAGCATCGCCAGGCTGACGGCGATATTGAAGGGCGACGAGAACAGGTTCTTGCGCACCCAGCCCGGGACGCCGCCGAGCGACGGCGGCGGCGCCTCCGGTTCCAGGAAGTCGCGGCGGACGAAGACGGTGTCGGTTTCGATGCGGCTCATGACCGTCCCCCTCAGCGTTCGACCAGCGCCACGCGGGCGTTGAACCAGTTCATCAGCGCGGCGGTGATGAGGCTCAGCGCGAGATAGACCGCCATGGTGATGGCGATGACCTCGATGGCGTGACCGGTGATGTTGAGCGTGGAGCCGGCGAACACCGCCACCAGATCCGGGTAGCCGATGGCCAGCGCCAGCGACGAGTTCTTGGTGAGGTTGAGATACTGGCTGGTGAGCGGCGGGATGATGACGCGCATGGCCTGCGGCACCACGATGAGGCGCATGGTCTGGCCCGGCCGGAGGCCGAGCGAGAAGGCGGCTTCGCTCTGCCCGGTGGAAACGGCGAGGATGCCGGCGCGCACCGTCTCGGCGATGAAGGTCGCCGTATAGAGCGAGATGCCGAGCAGCATGGCGATCAACTCGGGATGCACGACCATGCCGCCGACGAAGTTGAAGCCCTTGAGCTCGGGAATCTCGAAGGAAAGCGGCGCGCCGAGCGCCAGGAAGACGATGAGCGGCAATCCGACGACGATGCCGAGCGAGGCCCGGAAAACCGGAAAGGACTGGCCGGTGGCAACCTGCCGGCGCCTGGCCCACCGCGCCAGAGCCCAGGCCAGGACGACGGCGACCGGCACCACCCACAGCACGATCTCGAACCCTTCGCCGACGATCGGGCGCGGCATGGTCAGGCCGCGATTGGAGAGGTTGGTCGACAAGGGCAGCATGTAGCCCTGGCGCGGCCCCGGCAGCACCGACAGCACCGCCTTGTACCAGAACAAGAGTTGCAGCAGCAGCGGGATGTTGCGCAGCGTCTCGACGTAGACCGTCGCGGCCCGGGCCAGCAGCCAGTTGCTCGACAGGCGCGAGATGCCGACGACGAAGCCGATGATCGTCGCCAAGACGATGCCGAGCACCGACACGATGATCGTATTGAGGAGGCCAACCTTGAAGGCCTGGGCGTGCGAGGAATCCAGCGTGTAGTAGATAGGCTTCTGCGAGATGTCGAAGCCGGCCCGCATGTTGAGGAAGTCGAAGCCGAAGGGGATATTGGCGGCGCGCAGGTTGGCGGCCGTGTTGTGCATCACCCAAACGGCGAACAGGATCAGGAAGACCAGCACCAGTCCCTGGAACACCCAGCCGCGGATCGTCGCATCATAGAGGACGGCGCGAACGAGGGATCGAGGCGAATCGTCTGCCGTCTTGTCTCGGAGCGTCATGTCAGGCCTCGAGAGAGGCGCCAAGCCGGCGCCAAAAGCACGTTTTGTCATGAAAAGGAGGCGCTACCGGCGCAACACGCCACGCCCGCCGGGCAACGGGTTCGCCCACGCGCGTGATGCCGGCCGGAAACAACCGTTGCCGACTGCCGGCATCGGCTGGCGCATCCCAAGGTCCGAAGGATCGGGAAGCGCCCGTTCGGGGCGCCTCCCCTCGCCTGTCCGATCAGCGGATCGGCGGCGCGTATTGCAGGCCGCCCTTCGACCACAGGGCATTGAGGCCACGGGCGATCTTGAGCGGCGAGCCCTCGCCGACATTGCGCTCGAAGGATTCGCCGTAGTTGCCGACGCCCTTGATGATGTTGTAGGCCCAGTCCTTGGTGAGGCCGATTGGCGTGCCGAAGTCGACGCCCTCGCCGATGCCGAGCAGGCGCTGCACTTCGGGGTTTTCCGAGGTCTTCATCTCGTCGACGTTGGCCTGCGTCACGCCGAACTCCTCGGCGATCAGCATGGCGTAGTGGCTCCAGCGGACGATGGATTCCCACTGATCGTCGCCCTGGCGAACGGCCGGCCCGAGCGGCTCCTTCGAGATGATCTCGGGCAGCACGATGCTGTCGTCCGGATTGGTCATCTTCAGGCGGATCGAATAAAGGCCCGAAGCGTCGGTGGTGTAGGCGTCGCAGCGGCCGGCGTCGTAGGCGGCGTCCGCCTCTTCCTGCTTCTCGAACACCACGGCGTTGAAGGTCAGGCCGTTGGACTTGAAGTAGTCGGCAAGATTCAGCTCGGTGGTGGTGCCGGACTGCACGCAGACCGAAGCGCCGTTGAGGTCCTTGGCCGAGGAGACGCCGAGCGACTTCTTCACCATGAAGCCCTGGCCGTCGTAGTAGTTGACGCCGGTGAAGGTGATGCCGAGCTGCGTGTCGCGGCTCATCGTATTGGTCGAGTTGCGGGCCAGCATGTCGATTTCCTTCGACTGCAGGGCCGTGAAGCGCTCCTTGGCCGACAGGCCGGTGAATTTCACCTTGGCCGGGTCGCCGAAGACGGCGGCGGCGACGGCGCGGCAGGCATCGACGTCGAGACCCTTCCAGTTGCCGGCGTCGTCCGGCGCGCCAAAACCGGCGAGGCCGGTGCCGTTGACGCCGCACTGCACGAAGCCCTTGGCCTTGACGTCGTCGAGCGTGCCGGCCGAAGCGGCAAGGGCGCCGGCCCCCATGAAAGCGACGCCGAGCAGCAGAATTTTGAACGTGTTGGAACGCATGAATGTCTCCCCTGATGACCAACAAGGCCCGGCGCGTGGGTAGTTTTGTTGTTTTGGATACCCACCCTGACCGTCGGAACGCCAAAGCGCAGGCAATCCGCCGAGCCCGATTTCGAAGCAACCGCCAAAGGCTAACCCGCAGCAAACAAGGCCGAGGATAGAAACCCGCCGGCAGTCGCCCCACACCTGCCGAACCGACAGGCTTCTCAATTACTAGATTACAAATTATGCCGATGGTCAATCGCAAAGCGCCTTAAATTGACCACAAACTACACATGCGCAAATGATAATCGAAACATCGCCTACGAAATAAGCAAACAGGTTATTTTTTATCCAGTCGACAGGTTACTTAAGAAAAGCTGCAGCGCGCATACATGCCAGCCGGAAAACAGCCCGAAGGAATTCATGAAAATCGCGCCGGAGCCGTCACGTGTTTTCACGTAAACGATGGTGAACTTGACCGGGCACGAATTCATACGCGCCGCGCGCCACAAAGGCGCGACGATGATCAGCGGCGGCGCGCCTCGGTCCGGCGGCCGAAGCCCGCATCCCCCACTCATCACTTGGTCCAATCGGACCTCAGACCTTCGGCTGGAAAGTGTGCTCGAGACCGGGGAAGCGGCGCGCCTTGACTTCCTCGGCATAGGCGGCGGCGGCCTTCGACACCTCGGCGCCCAGATCGGCGAACCGCTTGACGTGGCGCGGGATGAACTCGTTGTAGAGGCCGAGCATATCCTCGCTGACCAGAATCTGGCCGTCGCATTGCGGCGAGGCGCCGATGCCGATCACCGGAATCGGCGCTTCGGCGGTGATGTCCCGGGCGAGCGGCTCCATGGTGCCTTCGAGCACGAAACCGAAGGCGCCGGCCTCGGCGACGGCGCGAGCGTCGGCCTTGATCTTGGCGGCCTGGAACTGGTTGCGGCCTTGCGTCTTGTAGCCGCCATAGACGTTGACCATCTGCGGCGTCAGGCCGATATGGCCGAGCACCGGCACGCCGCGCTCGGTGAGGAAGCGGATGGTCTCGCCCATCTCCTCGCCGCCTTCGAGCTTCACCGCCTGGGCGCCGGTCTCGGCGAGGACGCGCGACGCCGAGCGGAAAGCCTGCTCGCGCCCTTCCTGGTAGGAACCGAACGGCATGTCGACCACCACCAGCGACGTCGTCGAACCGCGCACGACGGCGGCGCCGTGGGCGATCATCAGATCGAGCGTCACCGGCAGCGTCGTCTCGAAGCCGTAGACCACCATGCCGAGCGAATCGCCGATCAGCAGGAAGTCGACGTGCGGATCGAGCAGCGCCGCCATCGGCGCCGTGTAGGCCGTCAGGCTGACGATCGGGCGCACGCCTTTCAGCGCCTTGATGTCGGCGACCGAGGTGCGGCGGGAGCGGACGGGAGCACTCATGTCAAACCTCCGGGACGATCGTCCGGGCTGTGTCTGTTCAGGGAACGGCGACGACGCGCTGGTCGATGAGGCGGGTATGACCGATGCGAACGGCGATCATCAGCGCGATGGCCGGCGGCGGCGCCTTGGGATCGACCGGCTCCAGCGTATCGGCCGCGGCAACGGCGACGAGGTCCGGTTCGGCGAGCGGCTCGGCGGCGAGGACGCCGCGGATGGCCGCCTCGATGTCGCGGGGATCGACGGCTCCGGCGGCGATGGCGTCGGCGGCCGCCGCCAGCGAGCGGCCGAGCACCGGCGCGGCGGCCCGCTCGGCCGGCGACAGGTAGACGTTGCGCGACGACAAGGCGACGCCGTCGACGTCGCGCACCGTCGGCACGCCGACGATCTCCAGCGGAAAGGACAGATCGGCGACCATGCGGCGGATCACCTGAAGCTGCTGGTAGTCCTTTTCGCCGAAATAGGCCCGGTCCGGCTGGGCGATGTTGAAGAGCTTGCCGACCACCGTCGCGACGCCGCGGAAATGGCCCGGCCGCCGCTCGCCCTCCATGCGCCCCGAAAGGCTCTCCACCTCGACGTGGGTGACGATCGGCCGGGGATACATCTCCTCGACCGACGGCGCGAAGACGATGTCGGCGCCGTGGGCGGCAAGCAGCCGGCGGTCGGCGTCGAGGTCGCGCGGATAGCGGGCGAAATCCTCGTTGGGGCCGAACTGCAGCGGGTTGACGAACACCGAGGTCACGACGACGTCGTTGTCGGCCCGCGCCCGGTCGACGAGGGCGGCATGGCCGCGGTGAAGATAGCCCATGGTCGGCACCAGACCGACGCTCTTTCCCGCCCGCCGCGCCGGCAGCAGCCGCTCACGGAGTTCGGGAATCGTGGTCAAGGTTTCGAGCGGCACTCTTTCCTCCAGCGGCGTCTTCGTCCGGAGCGCCCTTTTACTGCCGCGAAAAACGCTTTGTCACCCAAGAATTGGGCAGACTGCGAAAAAGCCGGTCAACAGGCCCCTGGCGTCGCGACGCGCCGCCCAGGCAATCGGCGGTGACTCCGCAGTGACGCAAAAAGCCCGGGACCTGCGAACTGGCCCCGGGCTTCGTTCGCCGGAGAGGCGATGCTTCAGGTGATGACGTCCGGCGCCTGCCGGCCGGTGCGCGCCGTGATCTCGGCCAGCGTGTCGGCCGCCTCGATCACCTTGGCCAGCGCCGCCTGCGCATCCTGGCCGTGTTTGGCCGCATCGGGCTCGAAGCTCTCGAGATAGACGCGCAGCGTCGCCCCTTCGGTGCCGGTGCCCGACAGGCGGAACACGACGCGCTCGCCGCCCTTGAACAGGATGCGGATGCCCTGCTTCCGGGTCACCGAGCCATCGACCGGATCGTTGTAGGCGAAGTCGTCGGCGCTCGCCACCTCGAGGCCGGCCACCTTGGTGCCGGGCAGCGTCGGCAGCATGTCGCGCAGCCGGTTCACCAGCCCCTCGGCGGCGGCCGTCTCGACCGCCTCGTAGTCGTGGCGGGTGTAGAAGGTGCGGCCGTATTCGGCCCAATGCTTCTCCTGGATGTCCTTCAGGCTCTCGCCGCGCACGGCGAGGATGTTGAGCCACAGGAGCACCGCCCAGAGGCCGTCCTTCTCGCGCACGTGGTCGGAGCCGGTGCCGGCGCTTTCCTCGCCGCACAGCGTCACCTTGCCGGCGTCGAGCAGGTTGCCGAAGAACTTCCAGCCGGTCGGCGTCTCGTAGCAATCGAGGCCCTTCTTGGCGGCCACGCGGTCGACGGCGCCGGAGGTCGGCATCGAGCGGGCGACGCCGGCCAGGCCCTTGGCGTAGCCCTTGGCGAGATGGGCGTTGGCGGCGAGCAGCGCCAGGCTGTCCGACGGCGTCACCACGGCGCCGCGGCCGATGACGATGTTGCGGTCGCCGTCGCCGTCCGAGGCGGCGGCGAAATCGGTCGCCGCGGGCGACGCCATGAAGTCGTAGAGGTCCTTGGCGTAGATCGGATTGGGGTCGGGGTGGCCGCCGCCGAAATCGGGCAGCGGCACGGCGTTGACGACGCTGCCGGGCGCGGCGCCGAGCTTGCCCTCGAGGATCGCCTTGGCGTAGGGGCCGGTGGCGGCGTGCATGGCGTCGAAGCGCAGCGTGAAGCCCGACTTGATCAGCGCGGCGATCTTGTCGAAGTCGAACAGCTTCTCCATCAGCTCGACGTAGTCGGCGACCGGATCGACCACTTCGATCTCGGTATCGCCGACCTTGGAGGCGCCGAGACGATCGAGATCGATCTCGGCGATGTCGGCGATGCGATATTCGGTGACGGTCCTGGTCGCCGCGAAGATGGCGTCGGTGACATTCTCCGGCGCCGGCCCGCCGTTCGAGCCGTTGAACTTGATGCCGAAGTCGCCGTCCTCGCCGCCGGGATTGTGGCTGGCCGACAGCACGATGCCGCCGAAGGCGCCGAGCTTGCGGATGACGTTGGAGGCGGCCGGCGTCGAGAACAGCCCGCCCCTGCCGATCACCAGCTTCCTGGCGCCGTGGGCGACCGCCATCCTGATGATGGTCTGGATGGCCTTGTCGTTGAAGAACCGGCCGTCGCCGCCGATGACCAGCACCTTGCCGGCGACGCCGCCGACGCCGGCGAAGATCGCCTCGACGTAGTTCTCGAGATAGCCCGGCTGCATGAAGACGCGGGTCTTCTTGCGGAGACCGGAGGTGCCCGGCTTCTGGCCGTCGATCGGCTTGGTGGCAACGGTGTTGATCTGCATTCGCTAACACTCCCCGAGAGGCAACGGTATCTTACTCAAGCTCTTACCTCGACGAAAGCGAGGAAGGTGCGGCCCGGCACCTCGACCGCCTGCCAGGCGCGGCGCGGCGTGGCGGCGGCGGGACGGCCGGTCGGCATATCGGAACTCAGGATCGGCTTCCAACTATGCCCGTCGCGTGTCGGCGGCAAGTGGAAGCGGCGATTGGCGCGGTGGGCGTTCAGCATCAGATAGACGGCGTCGCCGTCCGCCTCGGCATGCGGCAGCGCCGAATCGCGCAGAATCACCCCGAAGGCCTTGCACTCGCGACTGTTCCAGTCGCCGGCCGTCATCGGCCGGCCGGACACGGCGATCCACTCGACGTCGACCAGCCCGTCGTCGGGCCGCGCCGTCCCGTGCAAAAAGCGTGTCTGGCGGAATACCGGATGGGATTGCCGCAGCCGGACGACGTGGGCGACGAAGTCGGCGAGCTCGGCGTCGTCGGCCCGGTTCCACGTCACCCAGCCGACCGGATTGTCCTGGCAGTAGGCATTGTTGTTGCCGAGCTGGCTGTTGGCGAGCTCGTCGCCGGCGAGCAGCATCGGCGTTCCCTGCGACAGGAGCAGCGTCGCCAGCATGTTGCGCATCTGCCGCCTGCGCGTGGCGACGACGGCCGGATCGGTCGACGGTCCCTCGATGCCGTAGTTGGCCGAATGGTTGTCGGAGTGGCCGTCGCGGTTGTCTTCGAGATTGGCCTCGTTGTGCTTGGCCGCGTAGGAAACCACGTCCTTCAGCGTGAAGCCGTCGTGGGCGGTGACGAAGTTGACCGATGCCGAGGGCCGGCGGTTGGAACGGTCGAACCGGTCGGGCGAGCCGAGCAGGCGGGCCGCCAGCTCCGGCGCCACCAGTTCGTCGCCGCGCCAGAAGGCGCGCACCGTGTCGCGGAAGCGGTCGTTCCACTCGGAGAAACCGGGCGGAAAGTTGCCGAGCTGGTAGCCGCCGGGGCCGATGTCCCACGGCTCGGCGATCAGCTTCACCGTGGAGAGCAGCGGGTCCTGCCTCAGCGCGGTGAGGAAGCGGCCCTCGGGGTCGAAGCCGTGCGGCTCGCGGCCCACCGAGGTGGCGAGGTCGAAGCGGAAGCCGTCGACGCCGATCGCCTCCACCCAGTAGCGCAGCGAATCGAGGATCAACTGCGTCACGCGTGGATGGCCGGCGTTGAGCGTATTGCCGGTGCCGGTGTCGTTGATGTACCAGCGCGGACGGCCGGGGTTGAGCCGGTAATAGCTGGCGTTGTCGATGCCGCGGAAGCTGAGGGTCGGCCCGAACTGGTCGACCTCGCCGGTGTGGTTGTAGACGACGTCGAGCAGCACCTCGATGCCCGCCTCGTGCAGCGCCCGCACCATGTCGCGCACCCGTTCGATCACCGAGACGTCGCGCGCACCGTGGTCGTAGCGCGGCTCCGGCGCGAAATAGCAGAGCGGCGAATAGCCCCAATAGTTGACCAGCCCCTTGCGGGTGAGGAAGCCGTCGTCCATGAACGCCTGGATGGGCAAAAGCTCGATCGCCGTGATGCCGAGCTTGACCAGATGCTCGATGGTCTCCGGCGCGCCCAGCCCCTCGTAGGTGCCGGCCTTGGCGCGCGGCAGCCGCGGCATCTGCATGGTCAGCCCCCGCACGTGGGCCTCGTAGATGACGGTGTCCCGCCACGGGCGCGCCGGCCGGAAGCTGACGCAGGGAGGAACCTTGGAATCGGTCACCAGCGCCTTCGGGACGACGCGGGCGCTGTCACGGGTATCGAAGCTGGCGTCGTCGAGCGTCACCGGCTGATAGCCGGCCATCAGGTCGCTGGCCCGCAGGCGTCCGGTCAGCACCTTGGCATAGGGGTCGATGACCAGCTTGTGCGGGTTGAACCGGTGTCCGTGCTCCGGATCGTAGGGACCGTGGACGCGGAAGCCGTAGGCGGTGCCGATACCGATGCCCGAGACGTAGCCGTGGAATACCTCGTCGGTGCATTCGGGCAGCGTCAGGCGCGCCTGCTCGAAGCCGGTGAGCGGCTCGAACAGGCAGACGTCGACGCGCGTCGCATTGGCCGAGAAGATGGCGAAATTGACGCCCTCCCCGTCGAATTGCGCACCCAGGGGATACGGCCGGCCGGACCGGATCGACACCGTCATCGGACTTCAGACGCCCTCGGCCGTCAGGTCGCGGTAGAGCGCCACATAGTCGGGCGCCGAATCCTCCCATCCCACCGGATGGGCCATCGCCCGCGCCTGCAACGCCCGCCAGACCTTCTTGTTGTGGAAGAGATCGAACAGACGCTCGATAGCAAAACCGAGGCCACCGGCGGAAACCGGCGCAAACTGCACGCCGGTCGCCGTCCCCGCGCGCACCGAAGCGTCGTTGGCGTCGATCACCGTGTCGGCGAGGCCGCCGGTACGGGCCACCACCGGAATGGTGCCGTAGCGCAGGCCGTAGAGCTGCGTCAGCCCGCAGGGCTCGAAGCGCGAGGGAATGAGGATGGCGTCGGCGCCGGCCTGCATGGCGTGGCTGAGCGGCTCGCTGTAGCCGATATGGACGGCGACGGCGCCCGGGTTGGCGGCGGCGGCGTCGACGAAGGCGCGCTCCATGCCGTGCTCGCCGGCGCCGAGAATGGCCAGTTGCCCGCCCCGCTCCAGGATGCCGTCGAGATTGGGCAGCAGCATGTCGAGGCCCTTCTGGCCGGTGAGGCGGCTCACCACGATCATCAGCGGCGCGTCGGGATCGATCCTGAGGCCCATGCGCTTCTGCAGCTCGGTCTTGCAGGCCGCCTTGCCGGCCATCTTGCGCTGACTGTAGTTGGCGGCGATCAGCGGATCGGTCGCCGGATCCCAGATCTTGGTGTCGATGCCGTTGACGATGCCGCTCAACACGCTGGCGCGCTCGTTGAGCACGCCCTCCATACCGAAGCCGAATTCTGCGGTGCGCAATTCGCGCGCGTAGGTGGGGCTGACCGTCGTCAGCCGGTCGGAGAACACCAGCCCGCCCTTCAGGAAGGAACAGTAGCCGTAATATTCGAGGCCCGCCGGCGTGTAGAAGCTCGACGGCAGGCCGAAGGTGTCGAAGTCGGCGCGGCCGCAGATGCCCTGGAAGGCGACGTTGTGGATGGTGAAGACCGTCTTCGGCCGCCCCTCCGCCGGGCCGGCCAGCAGGTAGGGCGCGACGAGGCCGGCCTGCCAGTCGTGGCAGTGGACGACGTCCGGCTTCCATTCGCCGACGCCGAAGCGGCCGACGGCGGCGCCAATCGCCGACAGGGCCGCGAAACGGCGGATGTTGTCCCACCAGTCGTTGCCGTCCGGCCCGAGATAGGGGTTGCCGGGCCGTTCGTAGAGATGGCTGGCCTCGAGCGCCAGCACCTTGAGGCCGTCGGCCGTCTCGCCGGACAACAGGCGCCCCGGTCCGCCGAACACGTCCGGATAGGCGGCCACCTCCCGGATGCCCTGGAGAGGACCGAACACGCCGGGATAGGCCGGCATCAGCACCCGGACGTCGCAGTCGAGGCTGGCGAGCGCCAACGGCAGGGCGCCCGCGACGTCGGCGAGGCCGCCCGTCTTGATCAGCGGGTAGCATTCGGAGGCAACGAATAGGACGCGCACTTGATCACTCCGACTGGTTATACCAACTCGCGAGGATGCTGACGCATCCGCTCGTTGAAGTCATCACGAATTTCTCATCCGCGTCAAAGGCATGAGAAATTCATGAACGGAATACCGGGTCTTTCGACGATGCCCGGCAGTGTCCGCGCGGCGGCGGAGCGGCTTGCGGCCCGATCCTTCACATGCAGGCGCCGCCTTCGGCGGCCTGCCGGCAGCGGCGCATGTCGACGAACCGGATCGGGGCGCGGGTTTTGCCACGCCCCGGCGCTTTTTTCAACGCCGCGGTCAGAGCTGCAGCCGATCGATCATGTCCTGGGTGATCAGGCAGATGCCGCCCTCGCTGCGGCGGAAACGGCTGGCATCCAGCTCGGGATCCTCCCCCACCACCAGCTCCGGCGGGATGATCACCCCCTTGTCGATGACGCATTTCGTGAGGCGGGCGCCCCGGTTGACCGTCACGTAGGGCAGCACCACGCAGTGCTCGACGTCCGAATAGGAATGGGCGTGCACGCCGGTGAACAGCAGCGACTTGTCGACGCGGGCGCCGGAAATGATGCAACCGCCGGAAACCAGCGAGCTGGTGGCGGCGCCGCGCCGGCCGTCCTCGTCGTGGATGAACTTGGCCGGCGGCGTCAGCTCGGTGTAGGTCCAGATCGGCCACTTGTGGTCGTAAATGTCCAGGGCCGGAATGAAATCGGTCAGGTCGATATTGGCTTCCCAGAAGGCGTCGATGGTGCCGACGTCGCGCCAGTAGGGCTCGGCCTCGGACGACGAGCGCACGCAGCTGTCGGAGAATTTGTGAGCGATCGCCTTGCCGCCCTTGACGATGGCCGGAATGATGTCCTTGCCGAAATCGTGGCTGGAGTTCGGATCGTCCTGATCCTGGCGCAGGAGATCGATCAGGAAGCTGGTCTTGAAGACATAGATGCCCATCGAGGCCAGCGCCAGGTCGGGGTGGCCGGGCATGGCCGGCGGGTCGGCCGGCTTCTCGATGAAGTCGATGATGCGGGAGTTCTCGTCGACCGCCATGACGCCGAAGCCGGTCGCCTGCATGCGCGGCACCTCGATGCAACCAACGGTCACGTCGGCGCCGGACGAGACATGCTGGTCGAGCATGATCTCGTAGTCCTGCTTGTAGATGTGATCGCCGGCCAGGATGATGATGTATTCGATGTTGTGCGCTTCGATGATGTCGATGTTCTGGGTCACCGCGTCGGCGGTGCCGACGTACCACTTGTCCTCGGCGACGCGCTGCGAGGCGGGAAGGATGTCGAAACTCTCGTTGCGTTCCTGGCGGAAGAAGTTCCAGCCGTATTGCAGGTGGCGGATCAGGCTGTGCGCCTTGTACTGGGTGGCCACGGAGATGCGGCGAATGCCCGAATTGAGCGCATTGGAAAGGGCGAAATCGATGATGCGGCTCTTGCCGCCGAAGTAAACCGCCGGCTTGGCCCGGCGATCGGTAAGCTCCTTGAGGCGGCTGCCGCGCCCCCCGGCCAGCACGAACGCCATCGCTTCGCGCGCCAACCGCCGATTATTGTAGGAATTGTCAATCATGCTGTCCTCCCGACTTCTCCCGCCGTCGGCCCGGTTCCGTCGATGGGGCAGCCGGCGATGCCGGCCCGGAACGGAACCAGAGGCGAACCCGGCCGGCGGCGCTTCTTTCCCGCCCGCCGTCTCGCCATGATGGCTCGACGTGAGGGCACTATGGCGCGGCAGGGTTAATTTGTCTTCCCCCTATTTCGGCTGCGAAGGAATTCAAACTCTTGACGAAAACCGCGTCGGGAGATGGAGGCGGGGCAGCGGCCGCCCCGCGCGTGGCGGGACGGCGCCGACCTCAAACGGCGGGCGGCGGCGTGGGGCCTATCACCTTGACGAGGGTGCCGACCGGCACCCGCTCGAACAGGTCGATGACGTCCTGATTGATCAGGCGGATGCAGCCGGAGGAGACATTGCTGCCGATCGTCCAGGGCTCGACCGTGCCGTGAATGCGGTAGAGGGTGTCGACGTTGCCCTGGTAGAGATAATGCGCCCGGGCGCCGAGCGGATTGTCCGGACCGCCGGGCATGCCGCCGGCCCACTTGCGGGCCTTCGGATCGCGCGCCTGCATTTCCACCGGCGGATGCCAGGACGGCCACTTCGCCTTGCGGCGGATAATGGCGGTGCCGGCCCAGGCAAAGCCCTCGCGGCCGACGCCGATGCCGTAGCGCATGGCACGGCCATCCTCCAGCACCAGGTAAAGGTAGCGGGCCGGCGTGTCGATGACGATGGTGCCCGGCGGCTCCTCGGTGGGATAATCGACTTCCCGCCGCAGGAAGGCCGGATTGACCAGCGTCAGGTCGACGGCCGGAACCGTGAACCCGCCGTCCCTCATCTCGCTGTACATCGCCACATACTCGGCGGAAGGCCGGGGGTAACGCCTCGGCCTGGTCGGGTCGATGAGCGGCGGCATCACCGGCGCAACGGGAATGGAAACGCAGGCAGCCAGGGCAAGAGGCAGCGCGGCGAGAACGGCTCGCCTGGACGGTAGGTTCATAGGCTCCACTTTCTGCTGATTCGACGGTGGCACTTCGGTCAACCCGATGAAAGCACAATACTCCGGTCAGGTTGCTAAACTTGTCTGATGAAGATCAGTTTTCCGCGAGCGGAGACTGGATGCGTTCGCCATAACGCTGGTGAAAGGCCGTCATCGACTTGTCGGCGACCCGCACCGTGAGGTGCATCGTGCCGTCCTCGCCTTCATGACGCTCCAGCACCTCGCCGTGGTCGTAAAGCCAGGCGAGTCCGGCGCCGTCGGAGGGATCGAGGGTCAGCTCGTGGACCGGCCGGCTGCCGAGAAGCCGCGCCTCGATGGCCGCCAGGAGCTCGGGCAGCCCCTCGCCGGTGACGGCGGAGACGACGCGCCTTTCCTGGCCACCGGGCGATTCGGTCGCCGCCTGGGCGAGAAGGACGTCGCGCCTCGCTTCGTCGACGAGGTCGATCTTGTTCCACACCTCGATGATGCGGTCGCGATCCTCGGGATCGAGGCCGAGCTGCTTCAGCACCTCGGCGACGTCGCTCGCCTGGGCTTCGGTATCCTTGTGCGAGATGTCGCGCACGTGCAGGATGATCGACGCCTCGATCACCTCCTCCAGCGTCGCCCGGAAGGCGGCCACCAGGTGGGTCGGCAGGTTGGAGATGAAGCCCACGGTGTCCGACAGGATGGCATCGGTGCCGTGCGGCAGCTTGATGCGGCGCAGCGTCGGATCGAGCGTGGCGAACAGCAGATCCTTGGCGAACACCTCCGCCTCGGTCAGCCGGTTGAACAGCGTCGACTTGCCGGCGTTGGTATAGCCGACCAGCGCCACCACCGGGTGCGGCACCTTGCGCCGCTGCCGCCGGTGCAGGTCGCGCGTGCGCTTGACCTGCTCGAGATCGGCCTCGATGCGGGTGATCTTCTCCTGGAGTTGCCGGCGGTCGGCCTCGATCTGGGTTTCGCCGGGGCCGCCGAGAAAGCCGAAGCCGCCGCGCTGCCGCTCAAGGTGGGTCCATGACCGGACGAGGCGCGATTTCTGGTACTTGAGGTGGGCGAGTTCCACCTGCAGCCGGCCTTCGCGCGTGCGGGCGCGCTCGCCGAAGATTTCGAGAATGAGGCCGGTGCGGTCGATGACCTTGGTTTTCCAGGCCTTTTCCAGGTTGCGCTGCTGAATGGGCGTCAGCGCGTGATCGACGATGACGAGGTCGATCTCCTCGGCCTCCACGGTCTCGCCGATTTCCTCCACCTTGCCGGCGCCGAACAGCGTCGCCGGCTTGGGCTGGCTGACCGGCACCGGGAGGGTGGCGCGCACGTCGAGGTCGATGGCCTGGGCCAAGCCGAAGGCTTCCTCGAGACGCGCCTCGAGATCGCGCTGGGTGGCCGCGGCGGCTTCGTCTCTGCCGGCCCGCTGGCGCAGATCCGGCACCAGGACCAACGCCCTTGCCGGCGCTTCGATGCGGTCGACACCCTTCTTGCGAGGGCGGCCGCCCTCTTCAAGATCCTGCTCTTCGCTCACCTGGCCTCCCGAAAACCACGCCGCGCGCGGCCAAAATACGATTTCCGCCGATGCCCGCCCATGGACCCGGCCGCGGACGGACATCAACGGAACAAATCGAACTCAGTTCGGTTCCTCGCTGCCTTCGAAAAGGGCCAACGGCTGGGCCGGCATGATGGTGGAAATGGCGTGCTTGTAGACGAGCTGGGAATGCCCGTCGCGCCGCAGGAGGACGCAGAAATTGTCAAACCAGGTGACCACGCCCTGCAGCTTGACGCCGTTGATCAGGAAAATCGTCAGCGAAATCTTGTTCTTACGGACGTGATTGAGGAAAGTGTCCTGAAGATTCTGGGCTTTGTCCGCCATTTTATTCGGCCTTTTCGACTTCGTTTTTTTGTGAGGGGCAAACGCCACACCGACGCTACGCGTCGCCCGGACTTATGGTTACGCCGGGCGCGTCGGAAATTTCCAGTCCATTTCGAATACGTGTCACGCTCGGCGGGCTCGTGCTATCCGTGTTTCGGCAAGCATGTGACAATTTTGCCCAGCATGACCCTAGAGCGTTTCCTCGTTTCATGGAAACCACCGTACACGACTCTTCATATTTTGGGTCTGGCTTGAGGTTGATTTGGCGCGTTGTGTAACCAAGCGTCAGCGGCGTTTTCCGGAGCGTTGCTGATCCAATTTCTGAGAGCGTCGAGACCGATGCGGAACCAGGATTTTTCCCGTCGGCCATGTGTCTTTCGCCTGATTGCCTTCCTGCCCATGGTTTTTGTTGCGCAGCGATAGGCCCAGACCATGGCCAGCGTGACGACGACCAGCAGACACGAGAGCTTGTCATGAGAGCGGATGCGGGTGTCTTCGAGCAGGCATTCGATGGCCCATCTTTTGCGGTAGTCGTTGAGGGCCTGCCTGGGGTCGTCGCGATTGGTGACGACGATCAGCCATTCATTGTCCTTCAGCCGTTTGGCCGCGAAGTTCACGGGATGGCGTGCCGGGGCGAAGGTTCCACTGAGATGCCCCCAGCCGATCGCTGGATTGCGTCTGCCGCGCTTTCTGCGCAGCAGCGATTGAAAGGACCACGCCCGTCCGTCCTCCAGGGTCATGGTCATGTCGATCTTGGCCCGAATGACGAATTTGATGTTGTTTTCAGAGAGAAAGTCCATCCACTCCGCACCGATGAACTCGCGGTCGGCCACAAGCATGCTGATCGAGGAGGCGTCGAACAAGGCCAGATAGCGACGCATCAGGGCGATGCGCTGGCCGATGTCGGAACAACCTTGATGCGGCAGCAGTGTCCACAGAAGCGGCACGCGGAAGCGGCGCGTCACAATCGCCAGCATCAGGATGTTGACGTCGGTGGAGCCTATCTTCCAGTTGGTCCGGTCGAGAGCCAGACATTTAGGGCGCTGCAGGTTGAGCATCTGCACCACCAGAACAGCCAGGCGATCGCCGTCCAGCCGGACGAACTGGAAGAAGCGTTGAAGGCGACGATAGTGCGAGGCGGGCAGCGCTCGGCCGGGCAGATGGCTGGCAAGATGCGACAGGTTCACCGTGCGCGATTGCGCGAGGCCGGTGATCAAAGCGACAAGGCTCGAAAGCCGGCTCTTGCTCAGCGCAAAATGCGTCGATAGCGTCAGCATGAGGGCGGTTTGAACGGCGGTCATCTCTGAAGATCCTTTTGGCGAAGAATCTTCAATCTTACCCCTTCATCCCGCTCTCACTTAAACTGTCGTGTACGGTGCATGGAAACGCGAAAACACTCTATCTTTTTGAATTGACGCATTTTCTTCACGCGAACCGGTGTCCACTTCGCTCGAAAATGCTCTAGCCGTCAAATCGGCATCCGTAGCCAAGCCATCAAATCGGCGTGCGTTCGGCGATGTCGTGGAAACGCCGCCTCAGGCGGGCGGCGACACTGCCGGGGGCGCCGTTGGCCACCGTCTCGCCGTCGACGCTCACCACCGGGCAGAGGGTGGCGCCGGCCGAAGTCAGGAACACCTCGCGCGCCGCCTTCATCTCGGCCACGGTGAAACGCCGCTCCACCACCGGCACGCCCTCGGCGGCGGCCACTTCCATCAGCACCGAACGGGTGATGCCGCGGAGAATGCCGCGATCGGCCGGACGGGTGACGATCCTGCCCTCCCCGTCGACCAGCCAGACGTTGGCGGACGAGCCTTCGGTGACGAATCCCCCGGCGTCGACGAACACAGCCTCGAAGGCGCCGGCCTCGCGCGCCGCCTGCTTGGCGAGCGCGTTGGGCAGCAGGCCGACCGTCTTGATATCCACCCGCTCCCAGCGGTTGTCGGGCAGAGTGATGACGGGCACGCCCTTCTCGTAGCGCAGCGCGGCGGCGGCGATATCCTGCGACTTGGCCGTTGCCGTAAACGTCGGATCGACGCCGGCGGGAAAGGCGTGGTCGCGCGGCGCGGCGCCGCGTGAAATCTGCCAGTAGACATAGCCGTTCTCGACGCGATTGCGGCGGGCGACCTCGCGCAGCACGTGGGTCATCGCCGCCCGGCTCATCGGCGCGGCGATCCTGAGCTCGGCCAGCGACCGGTCGAGCCGGTCGAGATGGCGGCGGAGATCGATGATGGCGCCGTCCTTGATCTGGCAGGCCTCGTAGACCGCGTCGGCGAACTGGTTGCCGCGATCCTCGACGCTGACGACGGCCTCCCGCGACGGGACATAGCGTCCGTTGACGTAGGTGATGCGGGATGTCATGGCCGGCTGCTCCGGGACGGATTCAAAGTGTCATTCGAGCTCGACGATCCGCCCCTCGTCGAGGGTGATGCGCCGGTCCATGCGTTCGGCCAGCGCCATGTTGTGCGTGGCGATGATGGCGGCGAGACCGGTGGCCCTGACCAGCGCGGCCAGCGCGTCGAATACATAATGGGACGTCTTCGGGTCGAGGTTGCCGGTCGGCTCGTCGGCGAGCAGCACTTTCGGCGCATTGGCAACGGCGCGGGCGATGGCGACGCGCTGCCGCTCGCCGCCCGACAGTTGCGAGGGCAGATGCGATCCCCGCTTTTCGAGCCGCATGTAGGCGAGAAGGTCCTTGCCGCGCTTGGCGGCCTCCTGCTTGTCGAGGCCGGCGATCATCTGCGGGATCATCAGGTTCTCGAGCGCGGTGAATTCCGGCAGCAGATGATGGAACTGGTAGACGAAGCCGATCTCGGTGCGGCGGAGACGCGTGCGGATGGCGTCGTCGAGCTTGCCGCAGGCCTTGCCGCCGATGACGACGTCGCCGGCGTCGGGCTTTTCCAGAAGGCCGGTTATGTGCAGCAGCGTCGATTTGCCGGCGCCGGAGGGCGCGACCAGCGCCGTCAGTTCGCCGGAGAACAGGTTGAAGTCGCAGCCGCGCAGGATCGGCAGCGTGCCGGTGCCCTCGCTATAGGACTTTTCGATGCCGACCAGCTTCAGGACCGGGTCCTCGACGCCGGTGATGAGGGTTTCCATGGCCGGCATCACTCGTACCTCAACGCGTCGACGGGATCGAGACGGGCCGCCTTCCAGGCGGGATAGATGGTGGCGGCGAACGACAGCACCAGCGCCATGATCAGCACGCTCACCGTTTCATGCATCTGCATGTCGGCGGGCAACTGGCTGAGATAGTAGAGCTCCGGCGAGAACAGTTCGGTCGAGGTCAGCCAGGACACGAACTGCCGGATTTTCTCGACGTTGAGGCAGACGACGAGGCCGAGCCCGAAGCCGGCGACCGTGCCGGCGACGCCGATCGCCGAGCCGGTGATCAGGAAGATGCGCAGGATGGCGCCGCGGCTCGCCCCCATCGTCCTGAGGATGGCGATGTCGTGGCTCTTGTCCTTGACCAGCATGGTCATGCCGGAGACGATGTTGAGCGCCGCCACCAGCACGATCAGCGTCAGGATCATGAACATGACGTTGCGCTCGACTTCCAGCGCCGAGAAGAAGGTGACGTTGCGCTGCCGCCAGTCGGTGATCAGCACCGGCCGGCCGGCGTCGACGGTCAACTTTTCCTTGATCGTGCCGATGTTGTCGGGATTGTCGACGAAGACATCGATGGCGGTGACCTTGTCCTCCATCATGAAATATTTCTGCGCTTCGGCGATCGGCATGAACACGAAGGTGCCGTCGTATTCGCTCATGCCGATCTTGAAGATGGCGGCGACCGGATAGGCCTTGACGCGCGGCGTCGTGCCGAGGGCCGTCACGTTGCCCTTGGGGCTGACCAGCGTGATCTTGTCGCCGACCGTGACGCCGAGGCTTTCGGCGAGCCGCTGGCCGATGGCGACGCCGATGCCGTCGTCGAACTGGTCGAACGAGCCGACCTGCACGGTGTTGTAGACCAGCGGCAGCTTCTGGAGGTCGGCGCTGCGCACGCCGCGCACCAGCACGCCAAAGGCGCCGGAGGGACCGGAGGCCAGCACCTGCCCCTCGACGAAAGGCATGGCGATCCTGACGCCTTCGACGCCGGCCAAGCGATCTGCAACCGAGGCGTAATCGGTGAGCGGGCTGTCGATCGGCTGGACCACGGCGTGACCGTTGATGCCGAGGATCTTGTCCATCAGCTGGCCGCGGAAGCCGTTCATCACCGCCATGACGATGATCAGCGTGGCGACGCCCAGCATGATGCCGACGAAGGAAAAGCCGGCGATCACCGAGATGAAGGCTTCCTTGCGACGGGACCTCAGATAGCGGCCGGCCAGTTTCCACTCGAAGGGGGCGAAGGGACGCCCCGCTTTCGCCTCGCTCATCCAAAGACCTCCCAGCGTCGGCCAAACACAGACATGCCGCGCCACAGCCGCGAAAGCCGATGGCCGACTCGCGGGCGCCACCGGGCGGCGACGCGTGAGACTAGCAAATTCCGTCCGCCGGCAAGCTGCTGTTTCCGCGTTTTCCAGACGGAATCGGGCAGCCGCGGGGAGCGGCGCAGTGCCGCCCCTCTTCGGCGACAATCAGGCCTTTTCTGTGACGCGGGCGATGGCCGATTCCAGCGACACCAGCTCCTTCTCGCCGGTGGCGCGACGCTTCAGCTCGATCACGCCGTCGGCGAGCCCCTTCGGGCCGACGATGATTTGCCAGGGCAGACCGATCAGATCCATCGAGGCGAACTTGGCGCCCGGGCGGGCAGCGGTGTCGTCGTAGAGCGGATCCTTGCCGGCGGCAGCGAGCTTGGCATAGGCGTCTTCGCAGGCGGCGCTGACGGCCGCGTCGTCGGACCGCAGGCTGACGATGCCGGCGCCGAACGGCGTGACGCTGTCCGGCCAGATGATGCCGGCGTCGTCGTGGCTCGCCTCGATGATGGCGCCGATGAGACGCGACACGCCGATGCCGTAGGAGCCCATGATCACCGGCTGCTCGCTGCCGTCGGGCATGGCCACCTTGGCGCCCATCGGCTCGGAATACTTGGTGCCGAAGGAGAAGATGTGGCCGACCTCGATGCCACGCGCCGATACGCGCCGCTCCTCGGGCAGTTCGGAGAAGGCCGCCTCGTCGTGCATCTCGTCGGTGGCGGCGTAGCGGCTGGTGAACATGTCGACGATCGGCGCGAGATCGCCGTCGAAGTCGACGTCCTCGCCGGGCACCGGCAGGTCCAGGAGATCCTTGTCGCAGAATACGGCGCTTTCGCCGGTCGAGGCGAGGATGATGAACTCATGGCTGAGCTTGCCGCCGATCGGCCCGGTGTCGGCCCGCATCGGGATGGCGGTGAGGCCGAGCCGCTTGTAGGTCCTGAGATAGGCGACGAACATCTTGTGATAGGCGCGCAGGGCGCCGGCCTGATCGACGTCGAAGGAATAGGCGTCCTTCATCAGGAACTCGCGGCCGCGCATCACGCCGAAGCGCGGCCGCACCTCGTCGCGGAACTTCCACTGAATATTGTAGAGATTGAGCGGCAGGTCGCGGTAGGAGCGGACGTAGGCGCGGAAGATGTCGGTGACGACTTCCTCGGCGGTCGGGCCGTAGAGCATCTCGCGCTCGTGGCGGTCGACGATGCGCAGCATCTCCTTGCCATAGGCATCGTAGCGGCCGCTTTCGCGCCAGAGGTCGGCCGGCTGGATGGACGGCATCAGGATCTCGACGGCGCCGGAGCGGTCCTGCTCCTCGCGGACGATCGCCTCGATCTTCTTCAGCACCTTGAGGCCGAGCGGCAGCCAGGAATAGATGCCGGCGTTCTGCTGGCGCATCATGCCGGCGCGCAGCATCAGGCGATGCGAGACGATTTCCGCCTCCTTGGGCGCCTCTTTGAGAATAGGCAGGAAATACCGGCTGAGACGCATGGAATCCTCGTGCGCGTTGGGATGAGCGCGCTACACAAAGCGCATCGACCTTGAAAAAACAAGATCGATCGGTCACCGACCGTCCGAAAGCAACGCCATGTCCGGCGAATGGCTATGACTTTAGTCTATGGGGCAAACCACGGATGCTGCGTCAATCCGGAACCCCTCCAGACGCCTTCGGCAACCCATTGATATAGTGATATTTCTCGATTCAGATCGTAAGGACTCCGAACGAACGGGCCCATGCTGAACAAGCATGCAGCCTATGCACAAATGGATGACAAACCAAAAATCGCAGTGTATGGTACCCGCCATAAATAAGGACGGCACGGCCAAAAGACGAAATGCTTCAGTAAATGAAGCCGTCAAAATAGGCAAAAATAGAATGCCTTCCAGTTATCGCGGTCTGAGTCTTGGGAGGGAAAACCATATAGGCGCGGAAAACGCTGCCGCCAGCGGATGGATTGGGAGGTCTTTCTATCTGTAGGCTTTATGGGCTGACACGCGGAACTAAAAGGCAGGGCTTCGGCCCTGCTTTTTTATTTGCCGCCAACAAAGCGATCGCCTTTATTATCCGCTCTTTTCGACCGCGATTATAAAAACACCGTTCAACAAACGGAACCTATCGTTCATCCGCAGAACCCCTTATCCTGCCCGGGAGCAGGAAAGGAAAGGTCATGAGTATTCCCGGCAAGGGCAGCAACGACCGCATCGAGGAGATCGTTCTTCCGAACGTTCGCGATCTCGGCGGCTTCAAGGTGCGCCGCGCGCTGCCGTCGGCTCAGCGCCGCATGGTCGGGCCGTTCATCTTCTTCGACCAGATGGGACCGGTGATGTTCGGCGCCGGCGAGGCGGAGGACGTGCGGCCGCACCCGCATATCGGCCTGTCGACGCTCACCTACCTGTTCGACGGCGAAATGATCCATCGCGACAGCGCCGGCCACAAGGAAACGATCCGGGCCGGCGAGGTCAACTGGATGACCGCCGGCAACGGCATCGTTCATTCCGAGCGCTTCCCCGCCGCGGTCCATACGGCCGGCGGCAACCTGTTCGGCACCCAGATCTGGGTGGCGCTGCCCAAGGCGAGCGAGGAAATCGCCCCGCTTTTCAGCCATCACGACAAGGCCATCCTGCCGACGCTCTCCGATGCCGGCGTCAGGATGACGCTGGTGGCCGGTGACGGCTTCGGCGTCCGCTCACCGGTGCCGGTCTATTCCGACCTCATGTATGCCGACGTTCACCTCGAGACCGGCGCGCGCTTCAAGGTGCCGCCCGACCATATCGAACGCGCCGCCTACGTCATCAGCGGCAGCATCGGCATCGAGGGACAGGATGGCGTCTTTCCGCCGAGCCAGCTCGTCATCTTCCGGCCGGGCGCCGAGGTGATCCTGACGACGGCGGAGCCGACGCGCCTGGTGCTGATCGGCGGCGAGCCATTCCCCGAGAAGCGGCACATCTACTGGAACTTCGTCTCGTCCTCCCGCGAGCGCATCGAGGCGGCCAAGGCCGACTGGCGCGCCCGCCGCTTTCCGGAAATCGTCGGCGAGACGGAATTCATCCCGCTGCCGCCCGACCCGCCGGGATTGCGGATGAAGGAGTAGGACGATCACCTTTAAAGAACGAAGCACCGACTTGAGCGAGATGCCTGCGATCATCCTTTCCTGTCACCGGCTGCCGGCTCGGAAAGCCAGGGTATATAGTGACGGGAACATGGAGGATTGGTTGTGGTCATCTACACCCGCCACGCCCTCGAGGTGATGACCGAACGCGAAATATCGCCCGACTGGGTCGAACGGACGCTTGCGGCCCCGGAAGCCGACGAGCCGGATCAAGCCGATCCGGGGCTACGGCGTGCTTTCCGCTCGATACCCGAACGTGACGGCCGGATCCTTCGCGTGGTATATTCCTCTCAGACGGAAGAAATTCGCATCATCACCGCCTTCTTCGACCGAGGCCGACGCCGATGAAAACGCAATATGACCAGGATGCAGATGCGCTCTACGTCCGTTTTGCCGAGGGCAAAGTAATCGAGTCCGAGGAAGTGGCGCCCGGCGTGGTGATCGACTTCGACGGCGAGGGCAAGATCATCGCCTTCGAGCTCCTGTCCGCCTCCAAGCAGCTTGCGGCCGGTGCGATTCCATCGATCGCCGCCGAGTGATCGCCTTATAATTCCCCAAAATGGAAAGGGCGGCGCCAGCGGCACCGCCCTTTCCATATTTCCGATCCGAAAGCCGGATCAGCGCTTCGAGAACTGGAAGCTGCGGCGAGCCTTGCGCTTGCCGTACTTCTTGCGCTCGACGACGCGGCTGTCGCGGGTCAGGAAGCCGAGCTTCTTGAGCACGCCGCGCAGGCCCGGCTCGTAGTAGGTGAGCGCCTTGGAGATGCCGTGGCGCAGCGCACCGGCCTGGCCGGACAGACCGCCGCCGGCAACGGTGGCGATGATGTCGAACTGGCCGTCGCGGGCGGCGGCGTAGATCGGCTGCTGGACGATCATCTGGAGCACCGGACGACCGAAGTAGACGTTGAACTCCTTGTCGTTCACGACGATCTTGCCGGACCCCGGCTTGACCCAGACGCGAGCGATGGCGTTCTTGCGCTTGCCGGTGGCATAGGCGCGGCCGAACTTGTCGAGCTTCTGGACGTGCACCGGGGCCTCGGCCACCGGAGCGACGTCGGCAGCGCCGAGTTCAGCGAGGGAGGAGAGCTCAGCCATGGATCAAGGCCTCGTGTTCATCTTGTTCATCGACTTGACGTCGAGGACTTCCGGCTGCTGGGCGGCATGGGGATGCTCGGCACCGGCGTAGACGCGGAGGTTGGAAAGCTGGCGACGGCCGAGCGGACCCTCGGGGATCATGCGCTCGACGGCCTTCTCGAGCACGCGCTCGGGGAAGCGGCCTTCGAGGATCTGGCGCGCCTTGCGCTCCTTGATGCCGCCGATATAGCCGGTGTGCCAGTAGTAGGTCTTGTCGGTGTACTTGCGGCCGGTCAGCACCACCTTGCCCGCGTTGATGACGATGACGTTGTCGCCGTCATCCATGTGCGGGGTGTAGGTGGCCTTGTGCTTGCCGCGGAGGCGCATCGCGATCACAGTCGCGAGGCGGCCGACCACGAGGCCTTCGGCGTCGATCAAGACCCACTTCTTCTCGATGTCCGCCGGCTTCGCCGTATAGGTCGTCATGGGCGTTACCGTCTTCCGGTTGGGCCGCCCGGAAAGGCGGCCGGTTCGTCTCATCTTCCGCGCCGTTGCCGATGCGAAAGGGCGGCTCCCGTTGCCGGGCGCCGCCGTCGCGCCTTCCAATATGGAAATGCCGCCCGTTTGTCAAGCAGAACGAGCGGCATCCTATCCTTACAAATCAATGGATTAACTCATACGGTATTATGATACCGCATGAATTTTCATCCTCAGACGAGGCCGAGAAGCGCCTTGACGTCGGCGATATCGGAGGGCTTGCCGAAGTCGATCACGCCTTCGGCCGGGGCGATGCGGCGGATGAGGCCGGACAGCACCTTGCCGGCGCCGACTTCCACGAACTTGTCGACACCGGCGCCGGCCATGGCCGACACGCTCTCGCGCCAGCGGACGGTGCCGGTCACCTGGGCGACGAGCTGCTTGCGGATGGCCTCGGGATCGGCGGTCGGCGCGGCGGTGACGTTGGCGAAGATCGGCACGATCGGCGCGGCGATGGTCGCCGCGGCCAGCGCCTCGGCCATCGCCTCGGCCGCCGGCTGCATCAGCCGGCAGTGGAAGGGGGCGGAGACGTTGAGCAACATGGCGCGCTTGGCACCCTTGCCCTTGGCAATATCGACGGCGCGGATGACGGCGAGCTTGGCGCCGGACACCACCACCTGGCCGGGAGCGTTGTCGTTGGCCGCCTCGCAGACGTCGTCCTGCGCCGCCTCCCTGGCGACGGCGACCGCCGTATCGAAGTCGAGGCCGAGCAGCGCGGCCATGGCGCCCTCGCCCACCGGCACGGCCTTCTGCATGGCGTTGCCGCGGGTGCGCAGCAGGCGGGCGGCGTCGGTCACCGTCAGCGCGCCGGCGGCGGCCAGCGCCGAATACTCGCCCAGCGAATGACCGGCGACGAAGGCGGCGTGCTGCTTGATGGTGATGCCTTCGGCTTCCAGCGCACGGAGCGCGGCGAGGCTGACGGCCATCAGCGCCGGCTGGGTGTTGGCGGTCAGCGTCAGCTGGTCCTCGGGACCATTGAAGACGATATCGGACAGCTTCTCGCCGAGGGCGTCGTCCACCTCCTCGAACACCGCCCGCGCGGCGGCATAATGGTCGGCGAGGGCCTTGCCCATGCCGATGGCCTGACTGCCCTGACCGGGGAACACGAAGGCATTGGTCATCTGTTGGCTTTCCTCAGTGGTTTTCGGGGCGGACACGACCATTTGGCCGCCCAAGAGTCAAGGCCGCGCCGCCGAAATCCGGGCAAGAGCAATGCTATATCCGGCGCGGCAACAACGCCCCGACGGCAACCGCGAGCCAGCCGAGGATCAGCGCAACGCCACCCGAGGGCGCCGCCAGCGGGAACAGGCTCCTCGCCATGACCGCCTTGAAGATCAGGTCGCCGGAGAACATCAGGCAGCCGGCGACGAACAACAGCGCCGAAAGGCCCCGCAACCGCTGGCCGCCGGCATTGGCGAGGGCCAGGAGCGCCGCCGCGTGAAACAGCAATATGCTTCCCGCGACGTCGAGGTTGGCGTCGGTGATGGCATGCGCGCCGACGGCGAGCGTCGCCACGCCGGCCGCGCCGGCAATTCCCGCGGACAATCCGATCGGTCGATGGGCGGACATGGCTTTATCCTTTGGGCATGATCCTCTGGCCTTGTGGCCCTCCAGCTAATAACGGTGGCGTTTCCTGTCCACACATTTAAAAGCGGAAAGCGAAGTCATGCTCATTCCGGTCACCGACCCGGCCGATCCGCGCCTCATGCCGTTCATGAACGTCCGCGACCGCGATCTTCGGCAGACCCATGGCGATGCCTTCGTCGCCGAGGGCGAGAGCGTGCTCGCGGTCTTCCTGTCGCGGCGCTCGCGCTTCCGGCCGGAAGCCCTGCTGATCGCCGCCAACCGGATCGACGCTACGCTGGCCTTATCGCCGCCGGACGACCTGCCGGTCTTCGTCGCCGATCAGGGCGTGATGGATGCGATCGTCGGCTTTCCCATCCACCGCGGCCTGCTCGGCCTCGGCCGGCGCTTTCCTTCCCCTCCCCTCGCCGATCTGCTCGCCGACCGCCGGCGCGTCGTGGTCGGCCTGGTCGGCATCGCCAACCACGACAACATGGGTGGCATCTTCCGCAACGCCGCCGCCTTCGGCGCCGGCGCGATGGTGCTCGACGCCACGTCCTGCGATCCGCTCTACCGCAAGGCGATCCGGGTTTCGGTGGGCGGCGCGTTGACGGTGCCGTTCACCCGGCTCGAAGCGAGGGCAAACGTCGCCGCCACCCTCGCCGCCTCGGGCTATCGGGTGCTGGCGCTGTCGCCGCGCGGAGCCATGCGGCTCGACGAGGTGCCGGCCGACCGGCCGGTGGCATTGCTTCTGGGAACGGAAGGACCGGGGTTGCCGGCGGCCGAGATGGCCGGCGCCGAAACGGTGCGCATCGACATGGCCGGCGGCTTCGACAGCCTCAACGTCGCGACCACCAGCGGCATCGCGCTCTACGAGCTGACGCGCAGGATGGCTGCAAGCTCCTGAACGAATGCGGTCGAGGCGCCCGCCTTCTCCAACCGATCGATGGGTCGGGGAAGACGGACGCGCCCTCGATTCAACAGCCGCTGGAGATCACCGTGGCCATGTCGCGCCAGGAGCGCGCCGCCGTCGGCTCGCCCAGGGCCTTCTCCCTGGCGAACAGGGCGGCCTCGCGCTTGGCGATATAGTCGCGGGTGATCGGCACCACGTCGTTCCGGTGGGTGAGCTGGAACTGATAGACCACCACGTCGAGGAAGCGGAACGCCGCCTCGCACAGGGCGAGATAGCATTCCCACATGCGGCAGAACCGCTCGTCGTAAAGGGCGAGCGCCTTGTCGCGCTGGGCCATGAAGCGGGCGCGCCACTCGCGCAGCGTATCGGCGTAGTGGTGGCGCAGCACCTCGACGTCGGCCATCATCAGACCGGACTTCTCGACCGCGGTCACCACCTCGGACAGCGCCGGCAGGTGGCCGCCCGGGAAGATGTACTTGGTGATCCAGCCGTTGGTCAGGCCCGGCGTCGAGGTATGGCCGATGGTGTGCAGCATGAAGACGCCGTCGTCGGCGAGGAGGTCGGACGCCTTACGGAAGAAGGTGTCGTAATTCTCCGGCCCGACGTGCTCGAACATGCCGACGGAAATCAGGCGATCGAAGGTGCCGCGCGTGTTGCGGTAGTCCTGAAGCTCGAACTTGACGTGTTCGTAGCCCTTGTCGGCGGCGCGCTTCTGGGCGACGGCAAGCTGCTCGTCGGACAGCGTCACGCCCTTGACGCGGCCGGCCTCGCCCACCTCGGCGAGATAGAGCCCGAGCCCGCCCCAGCCGGAGCCGATGTCGAGCACGCTCATGCCGGGATCGATCAGGAGCTTGGCGGCGAGATGCCGGCACTTGGCGCGCTGCGCCTCATCGAGCGTCATGTCCGGCGCGGCGTAATAGGCGCAGGAATACTGGCGATCGGTATCGAGGAACAGGTCGTAGAAGGCGGCGTTGAGGTCGTAGTGATGGACGACGTTGCGGCGCGACCGCATCAGCGTGTTGCGGCCGAACAGGAAGTGCCGGATCTTGCGGGCCATCAGGAACAGCTTGCGGCCGGTGAACCTGCGCATGCCCACGCCGTGCTGGAGCAGCAGTTCGAGCAGCTCGTAAAGCGTACCCTCGACGATCTCCAGCCGACCATCCATGTAAAGCTCGCCGAACCGCACTTCCGGATCGCGGATCAGCTCCGTCGCCACCTTGCGGTCGGCAATGCGGACGACGATGCGTTTGCCACTGCCGTCACCAAACGTCCAACGTGTTCCGTTATAGAGCTCGACTTCGAACGAACCGCGCGTCACCAGCTTGTTCAGCAGGCCGCGGAGAATATTTTCCGCCCAGACCATCGCATGGTCCCCCACCTAACGCTATCGCGGCGCATCGGTTCTGCGGTCTTCAACAAGGCCGAAATCAAATACGCCCGATGGCGCCAACCAAAACTTCAACCAAGGCCGTAGAGGATCGTCGCAACGACAATTAAGTCCGGTCCGGAGCCGAGTCCGCCAGCGGCGGACGGCGGCCCCTGTCGGCGGCCCATTCGTAAATATGACCGAAACTCAAAAAGGTTCCAGAAAAATTCGTAACTTCCGCTGGAAGCGGGCGATCACGACTTTGCGACCCATCCGGCCGGCAGATCGGTCAGCGCCTTCGAAATAGATCGCCGGCGGCGAGCCTTCATCCCCGACGCCCGGCCGTCGTCACACCTTGCCGGCCGGCTCCTCGAGGGCCAGTTGATCGGGAATCGGCAGACCGCGCTCGGTGAACAGCCGGATCACCCCGGCCGGCATGGCGCGGCAGGGACAATTGGCCGCATGGCCGGTGTGCCAGGCCAGGCGCTCTGCGGGCGTCGGGTTGTTCGGCATGGGATTGGCCTCATGCCATTGGCGGTTGAGCCTGCTCATCGGTCACTTTCCAGCCCGAAAACGGAACGGCCCCCGTTTCCGGGGGCCGTTCTTCATGTCGTCAGAAAAGGCCTACCGGAAACCGGTCAGTCCTTGACGGTCCAGACGTCCGGCGCACGCTCGAGGCGGGCGACCAGCAGCTGGCGCTCCAGCTCCATTTCCTTGGGCAGGCGATCGCCGAACTTGGCGAAGTGCGACACCTGGTCCTCGGCCTCGGCCAGACCCTTGTCCTTCTCGACCTTGACGATCTCGTCGTACTTGGCCTTCGGGAAGTCGACGCCTTCCATGTTCAGGTCCGAGTAGCGCGGAACGAGACCATAGGGGCTCTCGACAGCGGCGGCCGTGCCCTTGACGCGGCCGACGATCCACTCGAGGGCGCGCATGTTCTCGCCGTAGCCCGGCCACATGAACTTGCCGTTCTCGTCCTTGCGGAACCAGTTGACGCGGAAGATGCCCGGAACAGCCGGCAGCTTGCGGCCGACGTTCAGCCAATGCGCCCAGTAGTCGGCCATGTTGTAGCCGCAGAACGGCAGCATGGCGAACGGGTCGCGGCGCATGGCGGCCTGGCCGACGGCGGCGGCGGTGGCTTCCGAGCCCATGGTGGCGGCGAGGTAGACGCCGTGGGTCCACGAGAAGGACTGCATGACCAGCGGGAAGGCCTTGGAGACGCGGCCGCCGACGATGAAGGCATCGATCGGCACACCGGCGGGATCTTCCCAGGCGGCGTCGATCGACGGCACCTGCGAGGCCGGAGCGGTGAAGCGGCTGTTCGGATGGGCAGCGGCGCGGCCGCAATCCGGGGTCCAGTCCTGACCGGTCCAGTCGATGAGGTGCTTCGGCTTCTCGCCGTCGAGACCTTCCCACCACACGTCGCCGTCGTCGGTCAGAGCGACGTTGGTGAAGATGCAGTTGGCCTTGAGGGTGGCAAGCGCGTTCGGGTTCGACACGGCGTTGGTGCCGGGGGCGACGCCGAACAGGCCGTTCTCGGGGTTGATGGCGCGCAGGCGGCCATGGGCGTCCGGCTTGATCCAGGCGATGTCGTCACCGATGGTGGTGACTTCCCAGCCCTTGTAGGTCGGCGGCGGGATCAGCATGGCGAAGTTGGTCTTGCCGCAGGCCGACGGGAAGGCGGCGGCGACGTAGGCCTTCTCGCCCTTGGGGTTCTTGACGCCGAGGATGAGCATGTGCTCGGCGAGCCAGCCCTCGTCGCGGGCCATGACCGAGGCGATGCGCAGGGCGAGACACTTCTTGCCGAGCAGCGCGTTGCCGCCGTAGCCCGAACCGAACGACATGATCTCGCGGGTTTCGGGGAAGTGGACGATATACTTGGTCTCGTTGGACGGCCAGGCGACGTCCTTCTGGCCGGGCTCGAGCGGGGCGCCGACCGAGTGGATGCACGGCACGAAATCGTCGTTGCCGAGCACGTCGAGCACCTTCTGGCCCATGCGGGTCATGATGCGCATGTGGACGGCGACGTAGGCGCTGTCCGAAATCTCGACGCCGATCTGGGCGATGTCGGAACCGAGCGGGCCCATGGAGAAGGGGATCACGTACATCGTGCGGCCCTTCATGCAGCCCTTCAACAGGCCGTTCATGGTGGCGCGCATCTCAGCCGGATCGGCCCAGTTGTTGGTCGGGCCGGCCTCATCCTTGGTCTTCGCGCAGATGAAGGTGCGGTCCTCGACGCGGGCGACGTCCGACGGGGCGGAACGGGCCAGGAAGGAGTTCGGGCGCTTCTCGGGATTGAGGCGGATGAAGGTGCCGCCGTCGACCAGCTCCTGGCAGAGACGATCATATTCTTCCTGCGAACCATCGCACCAGTAGATGCGGTCCGGGGTCGTCAGCTTGGCGACTTCTTCGACCCAGGCAATCAGCTTGGCATTCTTGGTAGGAGCTTGTGACATCAGCTTTCTCCGATGGACATATCGCCGCCCGTTCCGGTCTCATTTGCGAGAGAGGACTTATGAGACGATGCGCCGACAGGGGTGGGTAAGGTTCGCAGCCTGAAGAAAAAGACTTCTGCCTTGGTGGCTACACCATAAAAGAGCATCGCCGGGAACCCTATGGCCCCCATCAGACAACCCCATGACAGTCGACTCTCCTGACAGTCTCTCCAACGCCCGGCACCCATAACCGAGCGGCCCGGATTAGCGTTCCTGAAAAAGACAATACCGACTGAAGTATGAGGGATCAATCGTTGTAAGACCGTACGGAGCGGTCGGCGGAGACTGGCAAATTACAGAACAAAATAGGAACAAATTAACACGCCGAAGGCTAGTCAACTGAGCATTTCGGCTAATTTCCGCCCTTTTTCCTGCTCCACACGATCCGGTTACGAATTTCGCCCAAAGTTCTACGTGCCATTACGTATTGAGTACGTAGTTTATACTAAGAAATCGGGAAAAGCATTCCGTCTCATGTCCGTCTCGGGCAATTCCCTGCCCAAAAGCCGGGATCGGCGGCATTCAATCGATTATGATTCCCGCCGCCGCAACGGCAAACGACGGGCGCAGGCAGGCCGGGCAGCCGGTTCACGCAACGAGCTCGATGCGTCGCTCGATGCCGATGGCTTCGAGAAAGGCCTCGTCGTGGCTCACAACTAAAAGTGATCCGTCAAAAGCGCGAAGACCGGCCTCGACGGTCTCGATCGACTCGATGTCGAGATGGTTGGTCGGCTCGTCGAGAATAAGGAGCTGCGGCAGCCGGGCGCGTCCGAGCACGCAGGCGAGCCCGGCCCTGAGCCGTTCGCCGCCCGACAGGCTGCCGACCGTCCGGAGCGCGGCGTCGGCCCGAAACCTGAACCGGGCGAGGCTGGCCCGGCAGGCCTCCTCGCCGACGCCGGGATCGAGGCGCCGGTAGTTGTCGCGGATGGTCGCCGCCTCGTCGAGCAGCGAGACCCGCTGGTCGAAGAAGGCGAAGTCGACGCGCCGGTCGACCGTGCCGGACAGCGGCGCGAGGTCGCCGGTGATCGCGCGCAGCAACGTCGTCTTGCCCGAACCGTTGGGTCCGGTGACGGCGATGCGCTCCGGGCCCCTGATCTCCAGCGACAGGTCGCGAACGAGCGCTCTGCCGCCATGGCCGACGCAGACCCGATCGAGCCTCAGCACGAGGCGGTCGGCGACGAGGCCTGTGGGCGGCAGGCTGACCGAGAAGGGCACGAGAATCTCCAGCTTGCCGCGCGCCTCGCCGACGGCCGAGACGGCGGCCGACATGCGGCGCTCGGCAAGACGGGCATCGGCGGCGCGCGTCTCCTCGGCCTTGCGCTCGAGACCGCCGGCCACGATCTTCGGCATGTCGCCCCGCGCCGCCTTGCGCGCCCCTGCCCCGGCCCGCCGCGCCTGCTTCTCCGCCTGGGCCTGGGCGGCCTGCCGCTCGCCGGCGAGCCGCCGCTCGGCGTCGTCGAGATCGTGGCGGGCGGCGGCGAGCTCGATGGCCTTGCGCGCCCGGTAGGCGCTCCATCCGCCGCCGTAACGGCGGGCGCCGAGCGACGTCAGCTCGACAATGGCGTCCATGGTCTCCAGCAGTTCGCGATCGTGGCTGACCACGACCGCGCCGCCGCGCCAGCCGGCCAGGAGATCGATGACCGCCCGGCGGCCGTCGCGATCCAGGTTGTTGGTCGGCTCGTCGAGCAGCAGCATGTCCGGTTGGTCGAAGGTGAGCGCCGCCAGCGCCGCCCGTGTCGTCTCGCCGCCCGACAATGCGGCGAGCGGCGTATCCGGCCGGACGGCGAGGTCCAACCTGGCCAGCGAGGCCTCCAGCCGCGACGGCAGCGTCCAGTCGGCATCGGTCAGTTCGGCAAGGCTGGCGGCGCCGGCTTCGGCGCGGTCGAGCAGCTTAAGCGCCTCGCGCGCGCCATAGAGGTCGGCGACGGTCAGCTCGGGCGGCGGCGCGACGATCTGCCGCAGCACGGCGAGGCGACCGGCCGTGGAGACGCTGCCGGCGCGCAGCGGAAGCTCGCCGGCAATCAGCCGCAGCAGCGTCGACTTGCCGACGCCGTTGCGGCCGACGAGGCCGGTCCGTTCGGCGCCGAAGGCGATATCCAGATTGTCGAAGAGGGAGCGGCCGTCAGGCGTAGAATAGCTGAGACCGGAAAGCGTGATGGAAGCGGGCATGAATGCGAGTCCTGATGGCAGGAAAAACGAGGTCTGCGATCAGGCTGTCATTCATTGTGGCGCATCCGTCCGGCATCGGGCTCAGGTGCCCGGGCGGGGCGCGATATAGGCCCGCGGCCGGCAAGGCGCAAGAGGCAGCGCGGTAAAATTCGATGCCCGCGCCACCTTCGTCCACCGGAGGACCGGCCAATCGACGGATCGCACTATACGCAATCCCCTTTAGGTCTATACCATCGTCGCCGCACCTCACCTCCCAAACCGGCGCCGGATGGCGCGGAGTTTCCATGACCTCCCCTTCCTCCATCGGCGCGACGGCGCACGATCTTTCGCGCGGCCTGACGCTGGCCATGGCCGCCGCCGCCGGTATCGCCGTCGCCAATATCTATTACAATCAGCCACTGCTCGGCGTGATGCAGCGCGACCTTCAAAGCTCGCTCACCGCCTATATTCCGACGGCCACCCAGCTCGGCTACGCCGCCGGCCTGTTCCTGCTGGTACCGCTCGGCGACATTCTGGAGCGGCGGGCGCTGATCGTCGGCCAGTTCCTGCTCCTGGCGGCGTCGCTGGCGGCGACGGCCATGGCGCCGGGCGCGGCGCTGGTGCTCGTTGCCTCCTTTGCGGTCGGCCTCGCCTCGACCGTCGCCCAGCAGGTGGTGCCGCTCGCCGCCCATCTCGCCGCCCCGGAGCGGCGCGGCGCCACGGTGGGCACGGTGATGGCGGGGCTGTTCGCCGGCATCCTGCTCAGCCGCACGCTGGCCGGTTTCGTCGGCGAGCATGCCGGCTGGCGCGCCATGTTCTGGCTGGGCGTTCCCCTCGCCCTCGGCGCGGCGCTCTGGATGGGGTCGCGCCTGCCGAGAAGCCATCCGGGCGGCAGCCTCGGCTATGGCCGGCTGATGGTCTCGCTCGTCCATCTTTTCCGCGAATTCGCCGAATTGCGCCTGGCGGCGGCGACGCAAGCGCTGTTGTTCGCGGCCTTCTCGGCCTTCTGGACGGTGCTCGCCCTGCGCCTCGAGGATCCGCGGTTCGGCCTCGGCGCCGATGTCGCCGGCCTGTTCGGCGTGGTCGGGCTGGTGGGTATCCTGGCGGCGCCCCTGGCCGGCCATGTCGCCGACCGGCGCGGACCGCACGGGGTGATCGCCCTCGGCGCGGCCCTGACGCTGACCGCCTGGGCCGTCTTCGGCCTGTGGCCGGCGATCGCCGGCCTCGTCGTCGGCGTCATCCTGCTCGATTTTGCCGTCCAAAGCGCGCTGATCTCGCATCAGCACGTCATCTACGCGCTGCGCCCGGAAGCGCGGGCCCGCCTCAATACGCTGTTCATGGGACTGATGTTCCTCGGCGGCGCTGCCGGCTCCGCTCTTGCCGGCACGGTCTGGCCCAGGGGCGGCTGGCCTGCCGTCGTCGCGCTCGGCGTGGCGTTCGGGCTCGTCGCCACCCTGCTGCAAGTCGGCAGCCTCGTCCGGCGCCACGCCGGATGAGGCGGCGAGGGCTCAAAGCCGGGCAACGCCGCGCCGGCGCAAGAGGTCGATCAGCCGATCGGGCGTCTTGAAACAGGCAATGCCCAGGCGCTGCTGCTCGATGATCAGCTCCAGCATCATGAAACGGCCGGGCATGGCGTCGGGCGGCGGCTGCAGGCGGAACGCCCGGACCGACGTCAGGCCGAGATAGGTCTTGCGGTAAATATAGTGAGCGAAGAAGCGGCGCCGCGTCGGCGCATCGCGATCGACAATGACCAGCTCGCTGCCCGACAGCAGGATCAGCAGACCGGTGGTGACGCGCCGCCGGTTCCGGGCATTGCGACAGGACTTTCCCGGCGCCTCGAAGTGGATGGGCAACATGAACTGGCCGCCGTGGCGCTCCTCGGCCAGCACCGCGTTGAAAAAGAAATCCTCGAACTCCTCGGGGTCGTTGACCGCGCCGGGGGCGAAGTCGTCCGGTTCCACGAAATGCTGGCGGACGAAGGCGACGACGCGGGTCATCAGGTCGGCGGAGACGGAGTTGTAGGTCACCGTCAGCGCGTCGCCCTCCTTGAGCAGCAGCACGAAGTCGGAATGCAGAAGGTTGGTCACCGCCCTGACGGCGGCCACCTCGTCCCAGGCGACCTGACGGCCGACGAAGCCTTCGACCTCGTCGACGGCCGTAAGAAGGGTGAAGCCGTCGGTGTCCAGCGCGAACACCGCGCCATAGAGATCGGCCCCCGGATAGGCATCGCGCCGCTCGATGGAGCGCGGAACCTTGATCAGGTGGTCGGCATCCTTCAGCTCGGCATACGCCGGCCGGAACCGCCGGGGCATCTCGGCGGCCGACCTGACCGGCAGAAGCCACGGCCCGAAGGCATCGTATTCGCGCAGATCTTCCGGATCGGCATCGGCCCGATTCCAGGCCGGGCGCAGCGGCGAACGTCTTCCAAAGCGTCCAAACATGACGTTCCTCCTCCTCGTCAAGAAGCACGCCGGCGCGGGATCGACGGCCCACGGCATGTCGTGCGCCGGCTTTCCAACCCGAGGTCGAAGCTCTCCGCATGGCTTTGGCCATCGCGACGCGGATCGGGCCGATGGCCGCCGAGAGACTGTCGCTGGCGGCATGCTTCCCAAGAGCTCAGGCGAAATGTTCGGCCGCATTCTACCGGTGATTGCCCGGTTCCACAAAACCGACCTTCGGCCGACGGAACGAACGGCGCGGGGCACGATGAAGCGGCGTTCCCTTTCCGATAACGTTTCAAATTTACAAATTCCGTCCGGATCGGAAAGGCAGCCTTGATACCGCCCGAACCGGGACGCAAAACGCAAGCCGCCTTGCCCGAAAGCGCCCGAAACCGCGCCAATGCGCTTGCAGATATCCGCCATGTCTAGGTAGAAACCCAAGGTGAGCTTGCATCCGCCACCGAAATGGGCCTAGACCTTTAGTCGTATCGTTTTCGTTGGCTTCGTCAAAGAACGTCGCGTTTTCAACGCTCCAGTCGCGGGAGACCATTCGCCGCCTCAAACGCCCGCTTGGACATAAGTCGAAGTTGCGTCTATTGCTCGACAACGTCTCCTGTGCTACCTCATGGAAACGCTTCCACAACATGCTTGCTCACATGCACCCGACGATTAAGGACATAGCTGAGAGGGCTGGAGTCGGCCTTGGCACCGTCTCGCGGGTGCTGAACGACAATCCGCGCGTGTCCGAAACGACGCGCGAAAAAGTCATGGGCGCGGTGCGCGATCTCAACTACGTGCCCAGCCTGGCGGCCCGCGGCCTGTCGCTGGGCAAGACGCAGAGCATTGCCGTCATTGCGCCTTTCTTCACGCGCTCGGTTTTCGTCGAGCGGCTGCACGGCATCGAGGAGACGACCTCGGCGAACGGCTACGACGTCGTCATCTACAATGTCGACGCTACCGAGAAGCGAGACCGCTACTTCCGCACCGTCCCCGATCCGCGTCGCGTCGACGGCGTCATCGTCATTTCCCTGCCCCCGTCGACGCCGGATGTCGCGCACTTCCAGCGCTCGTCCGTTCCGATCGTTTTCGTCGACGTCGGCAGTCCGCTTTGCGAGCCGTTCGATCGTATCGTTATCAACGACGTGGAAGGCGGCCGCATGGCCACCCAGCACCTTATCGATCTCGGACATCGGCGGATCGGCTATCTCGGCGACATTCCGCAGGCCGGATTCAACTTCACCGCCGGCGAGGACCGTTTCGAAGGCTACCGCCGGGCGCTGGCCGGGGCGGGCATCGCCGTTCATCCGGAGTATCATCTCGACGGCCGCTTCGGCCGCGAGGTGGCCCGGACCCTCGCCCGCCGGATGCTGGGGCTGGCCGAGCGTCCCACCGCGATCTTCGCCTCCAACGATACCCAGGCGCTGGGCGTGCTCGAGGCGGCTCGCGACCTGGGCCTCGATGTTCCCGGCGACCTGTCGGTCGTCGGCTACGACGACATCGAGATGGCCGATTTCCTGGGGCTGACGACGGTCCGTCAACTGCTTTTCGAATCCGGGCGTCGCAGCGTCGAGGCCCTTCTCAGGCGACTTGGGGAGCCGGAGGGGGTGCCGATCTGCGATTCACTGCCCGTCGAACTCATCGTGCGCCGGACGACCGCTCCGCCACGCTGATGACGCGCCGCTTTCCGTCGAGCGGAAGGCGTCAAGGTCGCGCGCGGTGCGCGATTGTTCTGTTTAGGAAGACCCGAGTTGGGAGGTTTGCATGAAACTGAAATCGCTTAATGCCTGCCTGATGGCGTCGGCCGTCGTCGCCTTCGCCGCCGTCACGGCCGCCGCCGCGGCGGACAATGTCCCGCCGGAGCTGGCCGATGCTTTCGCCGGCAAGTTCAAGGGCACCAAGGTCACCGCCTTCGGCCCCTTCACCGCCGGCGACGAAGTCCGCTTCAACGACACCATCAAGGCGTTCGAGGAAGCCACCGGCATCGACATTCAGTATGAGGGCTCGAAGCAGTTCGAGGCGACGATCGCCACGCGTTCCGACGCCGGCAATCCGCCCGACATCGCCGACTTCCCGCAGCCCGGCCTGCTCGCCAACTTCGCCAAGGCCGGCAAGCTGGTCGACCTGTCCGGCGACAAGGACTACTTCCTGCAGCAGTACATCCCGAGCTGGGTGGACATGGCGACCAAGGAAGGCAAGGACGGCAAGCCGGCCATCTACGGCGTGTGGGAACGCGTCAACGTCAAGAGCCTGGTCTGGTATCCCAAGAAGGCGTTCGACGCCGCCGGCTACAAGGTGCCGACCACCTGGGCCGAGCTCGAGGCCCTGCAGGATCAGATCGTCGCCGACGGCGACACGCCGTGGTGCGTGGGCATCGAGTCCGGCGCCGCCACCGGCTGGCCGGCCACCGACTGGCTCGAGGAGTTCATGCTGCGCACGACCTCGCTCGAGAACTACGACAAGTGGACCGAGGGCAAGCTGCCGTTCGCCTCGCCCGAGGTGAAGCACGCCGCCGAGCTGATCGGCAAGATCTGGCTCGACGAGAAGTATGTCTATGGCGGCCGCAAGGGCATCGTGTCGACCAGCTTCGGCGACTCGCCGGTCAACATGTTCTCCGATCCGCCGAAGTGCTGGCTGCACAAGCAGGGCAACTTCATCACCGCCTTCTTCCCCGAGAAGGTCAAGCCCGGCGTCGATTACTCCTTCTTCTACCTGCCGGGCATCGATGAAGCCTACGGCAAGCCGGTTCTCGTCGCCGGCGACATCTGGGGCGCCTTCAACGACCGTCCGGAAGTCAAGGCCGTCATGCAGTACTTCGCCAAGGCCGAACATCTGAAGCCGTGGCTGGCCGTCGGCGGCGCCATCGCCCCGCAGAAGGACGCCGATCTCGCCTGGTACCAGAACGAGGTCGACAAGGGTGTCGCCGAGATCCTGGCCGGCGCCACCGCCGTCCGCTTCGACGGCTCGGACCTGATGCCGGGCGAAGTCGGCGCCGGCGCCTTCTGGAAGCAGATGACCGCCTGGGTGTCCGGCACCGCCGATCTCGACACCGCCCTCAAGGACATCGACGCCTCCTGGCCGAAGTAAGTCCTCGACTTAATCCGACTGGTCAACGAGGTTGACTTTCGGTTAAGACTTAGACAAGCGCGCTCCCGCTTGCCAACAAGTGGGGGCCGCGACCTGAAAAGGCGGACCGGAACATGACGATGCTTGCAGCAAGCGTCTTCCTCCAGACCGACTTTTCATGCGGATTCTTTATCGGGCAAAGCAAAGCGCGTTGTCCCGGCCGGAACCGGGCTTCGTATCGGACGCCTGGCCGGAATCCGCCGATCGGGTTGACGCCGGACTGGGAAGGCCCGGTCGGAGCACCCGGTTTTTCAAACGCCGCCGTGCATAAGGATGAGCCGGCCGCCACGGGCCGCGCTCCGGGGGAAAGACATGACGCTTCTCAATGCCGACGCGGATGAGCAGTCCGCCGAGCTTGCGCGCGCCCGCCGACGGCGCAACCGCGCGATTTTCACCCTTCTGAGCGGCATCGTCGCGGCGCTCGTGCTGTTCGAAGGCTTCTTCGTGCTGCGCGACAGCCAGGCCCCGAAGCTGGTGACGGCGCTGTTCGCCATGATCTGGGGCGGCGGCGGCATGGCGATCCTCTACCTGATCGCCAACCAGCTGGTGGAATTCACGCCGTCGCAATGGCAGCGCCGCCTGACGCCGATCGTCTTCGTCCTCCCCGCCATCGCCTTCGTCGTCTACTTTCTGGCGCTGCCGGCGATCCGCACCTTCATCGCCAGCCTGTTCGACCGCAACGGCTCCAACTTCGTCGGGCTCGCCAACTACATCACGGTGTTCACCGAGCCGTTCATGCTGGTGACCTTCCGCAACAACGTGCTGTGGATCGTGTTCGGCGCCAGCTTCACCATCATATTCGGCCTCGTCGTGGCGGCGCTGGCCGATCGCAGCCGGTTCGAGAACCTCGCCAAGGCCATCATCTTCATGCCGATGGCCATCTCGCTGGTCGGCGCCGGCGTCATCTGGAAGTTCATCTACGCTGTGCGCGACCCCAGCGACGTGCAGATCGGCCTGCTCAACGCCATCGTCGTCGCCTTCGGCGGCGAGCCGCAGGCCTGGATCGCCATGCTGCAGCCGTGGAACAACCTGTTCCTGATCGTCATCGTCGTCTGGATGCAGACCGGCTACGCCATGGTGCTGTTCTCGGCCGCCATCAAGTCGGTGCCGACCGACATCATCGAGGCCGCCCGCGTCGACGGGGCCGGCGAATTCAAGATCTTCTTCTCGATCATCATCCCGTCGATCATGGGCACCATCGTCACCGTGTCGGCCACCGTCATCATCTTCACGCTGAAGATCTTCGACGTGGTGCTGGTGATGACCGGCGGCCAGTACGGCACCGACGTGATCGCCACCCAGTTCTACAACCAGTATTTCGTCAACCGCAATTTCGGCCTCGGCTCGGCGATCGCCATCGTCCTGCTGCTGACCGTCATTCCGGTGATGGTCTACAACCTGCGCCAGTTCAACAAGAGGGAGACCCTGTGATGGCCAAGTCAAAGGGCAATCCCTTCCCGCGCGTCTTCGTCAACGTCACGCTGGTCGTCATCTGCCTTCTGTGGCTGATCCCGACGCTCGGCCTGTTCGTCTCCTCCTTCCGGCCACGCGACGAGATCATGTCGTCGGGCTGGTGGACGGTGCTGCCGCACCGCGTCTGGGTGACCACCGAGCAGTTCACGCCCGACCCGTCGATCGACCGCACCGGCGTCATGACCTTCGAGGGCGCCACCGGCACCTTCGAGCAACTGCGGCAGGGCGTCGAATCGGCCGACGGCAACAAGCGCGTCGTGTGGATCGGCAACCGACGGGCCGGCACCGTGCAGGTGCAGGAAAAAGAGTGGAGCGGCCTGCCGTCCACCACGCTGCAGAACTATCACGACGTGCTGGCCGGCAAGGACGTCACCATCCAGGGCGACGGCGAGGAGGCGACCCGCAAGGGCGAGGACATGTCCGACGCCTTCATCAACTCGATGGCCGTCACCTTCCCCGCCGTGGTCATCCCCATCCTGATGGCCGCCTTCGCCGCCTACGGCTTCGCCTGGATGCGCTTTCCCGGCCGCAAGCTGGTGTTCGCGCTGATGGTGGCGCTTCTGGTGGTGCCGCTGCAGATCGCCCTGGTGCCGGTGCTCAGCGACTACGTCCACCTGAAGCTCAACGGCACCTACATGGCGGTCTGGCTGGCCCATACCGGCTTCGGCCTGCCGCTCGCGGTGTTCCTGCTCTACAACTACATCTCGACGCTGCCGCGTGAGATCATGGAGGCGGCGATCGTCGACGGCGCATCGCACTTCAAGATCTTCTGGCGGCTGGTGCTGCCGCTGTCGACACCGGCGCTCGCCTCCTTTGCCATCTTCCAGTTCCTGTGGGTCTGGAACGATTACCTGGTGGCGCTGATCTTCATCGGCAACGTGCCGGGCGTGCAGGTGCTGACCATGCGGCTCGCCGACATGGTGGGATCGCGCGGCTCCGACTGGCATCTGCTCACCGCCGGCGGCTTCGTGTCGATGCTGCTGCCGCTGATCGTCTTCTTCTCGCTCCAGCGCTACTTCGTCCGCGGCCTGACGGCCGGCTCGGTGAAGTGAACGGCTGAACATGGGACAGCAACCCCGCGCGTGCGGTTCCGGCAAGACGGAACCCGCCGGGTTCAGGAAACAAGGGAGTAGCTTATGGCCAGCCTCACCATGCGCAACGTGCGCAAGAGCTTCGGACGGGTGGAGATCATCAAGGGCGTCGACCTCGACATCGGCGACGGCGAGTTCGTGGTGTTCGTCGGCCCGTCCGGCTGCGGCAAGTCGACGCTGCTCCGGATGGTCGCCGGTCTGGAGGAGATCACCTCCGGCGAGATCCTGATCGACGACAAGCTGTGCAACGACATCGCCCCCAAGGACCGCGGCATCGCCATGGTGTTCCAGTCCTACGCGCTCTATCCGCACAAGTCGGTCTACGCCAACATGGCCTTCGCGCTGGAGATCGCCGGCTTCTCCAAGGCCGAGATCGCCGAGAAGGTGGCCAAGGCGGCCAAGATCCTGCACATCGAGCACCTGCTCGACCGCAAGCCCGGCCAGCTCTCCGGCGGCCAGCGCCAGCGCGTCGCCATCGGCCGCGCCATCGTGCGCGAGCCGAAGATCTTCCTGTTCGACGAGCCGCTCTCCAACCTCGACGCCGCCCTGCGCGTCTCGACCCGCGCCGAGATCGCCAAGCTGCACGAGGACCTCGGCTCGACGATGATCTACGTGACGCACGACCAGGTCGAGGCGATGACGCTGGCCGACAAGATCGTCGTGCTGGAGGCCGGCAACGTCCGCCAGGTCGGCGCGCCGCTCGAGCTCTACCATCGGCCGCAGAACCTGTTCGTCGCCGGCTTCATCGGTTCGCCGAAGATGAACTTCCTGAAGGTCAAGGCGAGCGCCGTCGACGAGGACGGCATCACCATCGCCGGCGATGGCGTTCCGGCCCTCAAGGTGGCGGTGGATGCGGCCGGCGCGGTTGGCGGCGAGGAGCTGACGCTCGGCATCCGTCCCGAGCATATCAAGCTCGGCGCCGAGGGTGGGCTGCCGGTCACCGTCACCTTCGTCGAGCGCCTCGGCCACCAGACCATCGTGCAGGCCCATCGCGGCAGCGACGAGACGCCGCTGATCGCCGTGCTCGACGGCGACGTGCCGGTCAAGGCCGGCGAGCAGCGGCAGTTCGTGTTCTCCGGCGACGACTGCCACCTGTTCAACGCCGACGGCAACGCCTACGTCCGCCGCTTCGTGCCCGAATAAATCCGCCAGCCGGCGACAGGGTAGAGAGCCGCATCGCCGCCGGGCCGTACCCGGCGGCAGCCGCCGTTCATTTCCCGCGGAGACCAGCATCGTGAAGAACCAGGTCCAGCTCATCACCTATGTCGACCGGCTGACCGCCGGCGGCTTCTCCGACCTCAAGGCGCTGGTCGATGGACCGCTGGAGGGGGTGATCGGCGGCGTCCACCCCCTGCCCTTCTTCGACCCGATCGACGGCGCCGACGCCGGCTTCGACCCGATCGACCATACCCTGGTCGATCGGCGGCTCGGCGACTGGAACGACGTCCGGGCGCTGTCGGCCTCGGTCGACATCATGGCCGACATGATCGTCAACCACGTGTCGGCCAACTCGCCGGCCTTCAGGGACTTTCTCGACAAGGGCGAAGCCTCCGGCTTCGCCGATATGTTCCTGACCTTCGGCAAGGTGTTCCCGAACGGCGCCTCGGAGGATGACCTTCTCGCCATCTACCGGCCGCGACCCGGTTTCCCCTTCACGAAGATGACCTTCGGCGACGGATCGAAGCGCCTCATCTGGACCACCTTCACGCCGCAGCAGATTGACATCGATGTCTTCTCGCAGCACGGCGCCGCCTATCTCGACGCCATCCTCAACCGCTTCAAGGAAGGCGGCGTCACCGCCATCCGGCTCGACGCGGCCGGCTACGCCATCAAGAAGCCGGGCACCAGCTCATTCATGATCCCGGAGACCTACGCCTTCCTCGGCGAACTGGCCGACAAGGCGCGGTCGCTCGGCATGGAGGTGCTGGTCGAGATCCACAGCTACTATCGCGACCAGATCGACATCGCCCGCAAGGTCGATCGCGTCTACGACTTCGCGCTGCCGCCTCTCGTCCTGCACGCCCTGTTCACCGGCGAGGCGGGGCCGCTCGCCGAATGGCTGAAGATCTCGCCGCGCAACGCCATCACCGTGCTCGACACCCATGACGGCATCGGCGTCATCGACGTCGGCGCCGCCACCGACGGCCGGTCCGGCCTGCTTGCCCCGGCCGCGCTCGACGCGCTGGTCGAGACCATGCACGAGCGCTCGGGCGGCGAAAGCCGGCAGGCGACCGGCGCCGCCGCCTCCAACCTCGACCTCTACCAGGTCAACTGCACCTACTACGACGCGCTGGGAAAACGCGACGGCGAATACCTGATCGCCCGCGCCCTGCAATTCTTCGCGCCGGGCATTCCGCAGGTCTATTACGTTGGCCTGCTCGGCGGCGTGAACGACATGGAGCTGCTCGCCCGCACCAAGGTCGGCCGCGACATCAACCGCCACTATTACACGCCGGCGGAAGTGGCGGCGGCGCTGGAGAAGCCGGTGGTGCGCCGGCTCTGCGACCTCGCTCGTTTCCGCAATACGCATCCGGCCTTCGGCGGCGACTTCGCGGTCGAGCAGCCTTCGGCGAGCCGGCTGGTGCTGAGTTGGACGCAGGGCGATGAGCAGGCTTCGCTCGACGTCGACTTCAAGTCGATCACGGCGTCGATCACCCACAAGGGCGCGGGTGGTGAGGGCCGTTTCGTCGTCGGTTGACGGGCGCCCCAGTCTGCCTGAGATGGTCCGCCTTCGCGGACCATCAGCCCTCGCCGCCCTCGGCCCCGCCGTTCATGCGGTTCAGGTAGCGGTAGATCGTCGTCTGCGAGCAGCCGAGCTTTTCGGCGACGTATTTGACGGCGCCCTTCATCATGAAGATGCCCTTGGCGTTGAGGATCTCCACCAGCGCCAGCTTGTCACGGTGGCCGAGCCGCTCGCCGCTCGCCTCGCGCGACCGCAACTCCTCGTCGAGCAGATGGTCGGTGAGCTCGGTCAGCGAATTGGGAAAGCTCTCGCTGCCCTCGGCCGGTGGCGGCGTTGCCCGCACGGTCGCCGCCTCCTCGTTGTAGGCGAAGTTGGTCTCGACGAAGATGTCGGGGTGGCGCAGCTTCAGGATGCGGTCGCTGAGCTCGCGATAGCGGCTGTCGTCGAAGTTGATGCACAGCATGCCGACGAGGCGGCCCTCCTCGTCCTTGACGAAGAAGGTGGACGAGCGCAGCAGCTTGGTGCCGGCGACGCCGACATAGTTGAGGCGGTAGTCCTGCGTCTCGTAGGAGTGATTGACGATCGACTGCAAGGCCACCGAGGTGAGCGGCGCGCCGATGGTGCGGCCGCTGACGTGACCGTTGGCGATGGCGATGATCGACTTGTCGGCGTCGCCGAGGTCGTGCAGCACCACCTCATAATCCGGCCCGAGCACGGAGCCGAGAAACTCCGTCAGCTTCATGTAGCGCTGGATCCAACCGCCCGGCATCGGCACGTCCCCCTGCCGGACTCCATCCGGCCTTTCCGCCCGACTTGCGGTGGTCGCGCCGGTTTTGTCAATCCGGGTTCTGGGCCGGATGGCGGCAGCCGATCCCTCGTACATTTCCTGAAGGCCTCCCATTGTCGACGCAACTGTTGGCAAGCTTAGGGGCGTCAGACGCAAGAAAATTTCCATCTCTCGCGTCGATTGCAAAAATATCCACACTTTCGAAGAGAGAAATCCGCGCAAACCCTATCATTATGTAAATTAATTGACACTTATCAGCCGCGATGCCACAAATGTGAACACATGAGCCGCAGAATCCCGCTCATGTGGAAAAATGTTTGCAGATTCCTAGAGACGCTGTCCGCCAGTCGCTCGCGACGACCGGGGTGCCCAATGGTCTGTAGGAGGTAACGGACAATGGCTATCAAGTATTTCCCCGAACCGTTCCGGATCAAGGCGGTGGAGCCGCTTCGGATGCTGTCGGCGGAGGAGCGCGCGGCGAAGATCGCGGCGGCGCACTACAACGTCTTCAACCTGGCCGGCGAGGATTGCTACATCGATCTTCTGACCGACAGCGGCACCGGCGCCATGAGCCAGGAGCAGTGGGCCGGCGTGATGCGCGGCGACGAGGCCTATGCCGGTTCGTCGAGCTATTACAAGCTGCTCGAGGCGGGCAAGGACATCTTCGACTACGGCTATATCCAGCCGGTGCATCAGGGCCGCGCCGCCGAGAAGGTGCTGTTCCCCATCCTGCTCGGCAAGGGCAAGTTCGCCATTTCCAACATGTTCTTCGATACGACGCGCGCCCACGTCGAGCTGACCGGCGCCCGCTGCATCGACTGCGTGGTCGAGGTCGCCAAGGATCCGTCGCACCGCGCGCCCTTCAAGGGCAACATGGATGTCGCCAAGCTGAAGAAGACCATCGCCGAGCTGGGCGCCGACAACGTCGGCCTGATCGTCATGACGATCACCAACAACTCGGCCGGCGGCCAGCCGGTGTCGATGCAGAACATGCGCGAGGTGGCGGAGGTCGCCAAGGCCAACGGCATCCCGCTCGACATCGACGCCGCCCGCTATGCCGAGAACGCCTATTTCGTGCAGCGCGACGAGCCCGGCTACCAGACCAAGTCGATCAAGGAGATCATCCGCGAGATGTTCTCCTACGGCGACATGTTCACCATGTCGGCCAAGAAGGACGCCATCGTCAACATCGGCGGCCTGATCGGCGTCAAGGACGCCAATTCGCCGCTGATCCTGAAGATCAAGGCCAACTGCATCTCCTACGAGGGCTTCTTCACCTATGGCGGCCTCGCCGGCCGCGACCTCGAGGCGCTGGCCATCGGCCTTTACGAGGGTATCGACAACGACTACCTGCGCTATCGCATCGGCCAGGTGGAGTATCTCGCCGCCCGTCTCGACGACGCCGGCATCGGCTACCAGACCCCGGCCGGCGGCCACGGCGTGTTCGTCGACGCCCGCGCCATGTTCCCGCACATTCCCTACAACGAGTTCCCCGGCCAGGTGCTGGCCATCGAGCTCTACAAGGAAGCGGGCATCCGCGCCTGCGACATCGGCTCCTACATGCTGGGCAACGACCCGGATACGGGCGAGCAGCTCAAGGCCGACTTCGAGTTCACCCGTCTCGCCATTCCGCGCCGGGTCTACACGCAGGCTCACATCGACATCATGGCCGAGGCCCTGATCGAGATCAAGAAGCGCGCCCACACCGTCAAGCGCGGCTATCGCATCACCTGGGAGCCGCCGATCCTCAGGCACTTCCAGGCTCACCTCGAGCCGATCTCCAACGAGACCAGGCGGGTGAAGGAAGAGGAATACACGGTCGCCGCCCAGTGAGGACGGACTGACCGGACCAAGCAGGCGGGCGCCGCGGGCCGAGGAGGGACGGCGGCGCTCGCTCCGACAGGGGATCAACCGGACAACGGGCCGCCATGGCCCGTGCCATCCGGCTCAACGGGAGGACAATATGTCTTCGGAAACGCAATCGCATCTCGCGCGCGGTCTCAAGAACCGCCACATCCAGATGATCGCCCTCGGCGGAGCGATCGGCACCGGCCTGTTCTACGGCTCGGCCGCCTCGATCCAGCTGGTGGGTCCGGGCATCATCGTCTCCTACATCATCGGCGGCTTCGTGATGTATCTCATCATGCGCATGCTCGGTGAGATGTCGACCGAGGAGCCGGTGGCCGGCGCCTTCAGCCACTTCGCCTACAAGTACTGGGGCGAGTTCGCCGGCTTCCTGGCCGGCTGGAACTACTGGTTCCTCTACATCCTCGTGTCGATGGCCGAATTGACGGTCGTGGGCATCTACGTCGCCTACTGGTTCCCGGATTTCCCGGCCTGGCTGACGTCGCTGATCGTGCTGGTGTCGATCACCGCGATCAACCTGATCAACGTCCGCCTCTATGGCGAAGCCGAATTCTGGTTCGCCATCATCAAGGTGCTGGCGGTGATCGGCATGATCGTGCTCGGCCTGGTGCTGATCGTCTTCGGCCTGGGCGGCGAGGCGACCGGCCTCTCCAACCTCTGGGCGCACGACGGCTTCTTCCCGCATGGCATGTGGGGCCTGCTGCTGTCGCTGGTCGTCGTGATGTTCTCCTTCGGCGGCACCGAGCTGATCGGCATCACCGCCGGCGAAGCCGACGATCCCAAGAAGTCGATCCCGCAGGCCATCCGCCAGGTGATGTGGCGTATCCTGATCTTCTACATCGGCGCGCTGACGGTGATGATGATCATCTTCCCGTGGAACCAGGTCGGCATGGAAGGCAGCCCGTTCGTCACCATCTTCTCGAAGCTCGGCATCGGTTCGGCCGCCAACATCCTGAACTTCGTGGTGCTGACGGCGGCGATCTCGGTCTACAACTCCGGCATCTACTCCAACGGCCGCATGCTCTACAGCCTCGCCGAGCAGGGCAACGCCCCCAAGGTGTTCACCAAGCTCGGCGGCAACAAGGTTCCCTACGTGGCGATCCTGTTCTCGTCGGCTTGCACGCTGGTGGTGGTCGCCGTCAACTACCTGATCCCGGAAGGCGCCTTCATGCAGGTGATGGCCGTCGCCACCACCGCCGCCACCATCACCTGGGTGATGATCGTGCTGGTGCACATGAAGTTCCGCAAGGCGCATGCCCAGGACGTCGGCAAGCTGACCTTCCCGGCGCCCTTCTACCCGATCGCCAACTATTTCTGCATCGCCTTCATGGCTATGATCATCGTGATGATGACGCAGATGGAGTCGATGCGGATGGCGGTCATCGTGCTGCCGGTCTGGCTGATCGTTCTCTACGTCGGCTTCATTTTCCGCGGCAACACCCGGACGGCCGCCGCCGAATAACCGGCGACGCCTCGAGGATACGAAACGGCGCGGTCCTCGTGGGGCCGCGCCGCTTTTTTTACCGTCAGATGAACAGCGCGGTCGCCGACCGCTGCGCCTCGCCTAGGAAGGTGGCGACGCCGCCGATCTCGACGCCGTCGATCAATTCCTCGCGGCGGATGCCCATCACATCCATCGACATCTGGCAGGCGATCAGCGCGGCGCCGCCGTCGACCAGCGCGGCAAGCAGGCTGGCCGGCGTGTCGACGTGCCTGTCGCCCATCACCTTGCGCATCAGCCGGCCGCCGATCCCGCCAAAATTCATGTTGGAAAGGCGGTTGAGCCGGCCGGCGCCCTTGGGCAGCAGGAAGCCGAAGGCGGCGTCGATCATCGGCTTGCGCGGGCTCGGCGCATCGGGTTTCCGCAGCACGTTGAGGCCCCAGAAGGTGAAGAACAGCGTCACCTTCGAGCCCATGGCGAGCGCCCCGTTGGCGATGATCAGCGATGCCATCACCTTGTCGAGGTCGCCGGAGAACACCACCAGCGTCGTGCCGTCCCGGGACGCCGCAGCCGGCCCGGCCTCGGCGGTGATCGCAGCCGGCGCCGCCTTGCGGACGCGGGCGGTGATGACGCCCTTGCCGGTCTCGACGCCGAGCAACCGGTGGCCGGTCCTGTCGGCCCAGGCGCGGATATCGCGGCCGAAGGCGGGATCCGATGCCTTCACCTCCAGAAGCTCACCGGTCTCCATCGCCTCGATGGCGCGGAAGGTCTTGAGGATCGGACCGGGACATTGCAGGCCGGTGACGTCGAGGACCTGTACGCCCGCTGTCACAGCCACGCGGCAATCCCCTTTCTGAGCTTCGATCTCCGACGGGTCGCGGCGTCGAATGTCTTCATAGTCGAAGATGTCCTGACTCGATTGCTTCTCGGTCGCCCAAGCGTAAGTCTTGAAGCCGCCGGTCAGGTTGCGAACATCCTTGAAACCGGCCTGTTTCAGGACGCGGTAGGCGAGATAGCCGCGCAGACCGACTTGGCAGAAAACGATCAGCGGCTTCTCCGGATCGAGTTCGCCGATCCGCTCGCGCAGGTGATCGAGCTCGATATTGCGGGCACCCGGCAGGGTGCGGATGGAGAATTCCTCCGGCGTACGTACGTCGACGAGCTGCACCGAAGCGGGAGCAACCCGCAGGAGATCGTGCAGTTCGCGCCAGTCGACGATCCGGTGGCTGCCGTTCAGTACGTTCTCGGCGACGTAGCCGGCGACGTTGACCGGGTCCTTGGCCGAACCGAAGGGCGGCGCGTAGGCGAGCTCCAGTTCGGTGAGGTCGGTCACCTTGAGGCCGGCGCGGATCGCCGTGGCGATGACGTCGATGCGCTTGTCGGCGCCGTCGATACCGACCGCCTGGGCGCCGAGAATGGTGCCGTCGAGGCCGTAGACCAGCTTCAGGCTGATCTGCTGGCTGCCTGGATAATAGGAGGCGTGCGAGCCGGAATGGGTGATGTTGGCCCGGTAGGGAATGCCGAGCGCCTTCGCCGCCGTCTCGCTGAGGCCGGTGCAGGCGGCCGCCAGATCGAACACCTTGAGAATAGCGGTGCCGAGCGTGCCGCCATAGCTCCTGTAGCCGGTGGGATCGGCAGAAAGCATGTTGTCGGCGACGATGCGCGCCTGCCGGTTGGCCGGGCCGGCCAGCGGGATCAGCGCCATGCGGCCGGACACCCTGTTCATCACCTCGACCGCGTCGCCGACCGCGAAGATATCGGGGTCGGAGGTGGCGAGATGCTCGTCGACCCTGATGCCGCCGACAGCCCCGAGTTCAAGGCCGGCATCGCGGGCAAGCTTGAGTTCCGGGCGAACGCCGATGGCCAGCACGACGATGTCGGCCTGGATGCGCTTGCCCGAAGCGAGGAAGACGATGGTATGGTCGGCCCGATCCTCGAAATGCTCGACCTTGTCGTCGAGGAAGAGTTCGATCGCCTTGTCGCGCATATGGGCATGGACGATGGCCGCCATCTCGTCGTCGAAGGGGGCGAGAACGTGAGAGGCACCCTCGACGACGGTGGTGAACAGGCCGCGCTCGTGGAAATTCTCGGCGACTTCCAGGCCGATATAGCCGCCACCGATCACCACCGCCCGGCGTGGCCTGGTCTCGGAAAGCGAGGCCATGATGCGATCGAGATCGGGAATGTTGCGCAGCGTGAAGATGCGCGGCGAGGCAATGCCGGGAATCGGCGGCTTCAGCACTTCGGCGCCCGGCGACAGCAGCAGGCGGTCGTAGCTCTCGGCCGTCTCCTCGCCGCTGTCGAGATTGCGCAGCGTCACCGTCCTGGCGGCGCGGTCGATGGAAAGCGCCTCGGTGCGCGGGCGGACATCGACGTGATAGCGCGCCTCGAACCCCGCTTCCGAGGTGACCAGCAGCTTGTCGCGATCGGCAATGGCGCCGGAGATGTGATAGGGCAGCCCGCAATTGGCGAAGCTGATGTAGGGACCTCGCTCGACGAGAATGATTTCCGCCCGCTCGTCGAGGCGGCGCAGGCGGGCCGCCGCGGTGGCGCCGCCGGCAACGCCGCCGATGATGATGATCTTCATGCCCGACTCCATTCCATGTAACTATTATATACGCATCTACTAAAATAATGATGCTACAACAAGACGGGGAAATAAGTAGGAGCGGCTGCCCGATGGAACGGAAGATCGCGGCGTCGCGTCCCTTTCGGAAAAGGCCGGCCCCGCCGGCGAGCCTCGACGCCGCCGCAAGCACCGGCGGCGCCATCCCTAAAGAGGATGCCCGGAGAACGAATTGGGAAGGACGCCTATCGGCAGTGCATCAGGGTGCCGTCAGCTATCGTCGCGCAGGAACATCACCGCAAAGCCCATCTGCACGCTGGAAAAGGTGAGCCCCACCGAAAAAGTGAGGACGGCCAGCGCCAGTGCGGCCGACGACGAAGCGAAAATCAGCGTCGCGATGCCGCCGATGTTGAAGGCCAGCAACAGCCCGACGAACAGCACGGCGACGCCGAATCCGATCGCCGCATGGCGGATGAGGAAGCGAACCAGAAGCGGCAGGCTGGAGATGGTCATCGTCTCGCCTCCTTCGTCCGGCGCCCGACTGCAGGGCTATGATAGCGCATTCAGGACGAGAAGACGAGAAACCTGAAAAACACTTTCATGTTCCCATCGCCGGGCATCATATTTCGCCGGACGTCTTTTCGGAACGAAAGCGCGATCGCTCGAACAGCAGCACCACCAGCAGCGCCATGACGAAGGGAATGATGAGGTAGAACAGGCGGAATACCAGGAGCGCGGCGATCACGTCGGCGTCGGCCATGTCCGGCAGGCCCATGACGAACACCAGTTCGAGCACGCCGAGGCCGCCGGGCACATGCGAGATCAGCGCCGCCGAGAAAGACATCAGGAAAATGCCGAGCACGACGAAATAGCCGGGATTGCCGGCGTCCGGCAGCGCGAAATAGATGATGCCGGCCGCCCCCAGCAATTCGCACGAGCCGATGGTGATCTGCGACAGCGTCACGTGCAGCGACGGATAGACGATGGCGAAGCGGCCGAGATGCAGCGGCTTCAGCCGCATGACGCTGCCGATCAGATAGAGCGCCACCAGAAACAGCAGAAAGGCGCCGGTGGCCCGCGACGCCGAGATGGGCAGAAGATCGCCGAAGCGAAGCACGATGTCGGGATCGAACACCAGGACGAGGCCGATCAGCGTTATCGTGCCGAGAATGAAGGTGAACGAGCAGAAGGCGATGAGAAGGCCGATCTCGGCCGGCGACAGCCCCTTGGTCGAATAGGCGCGATAGCGGACCACGCCGCCCGACACCACCGAGGCGCCGATGTTGTGCGACAGCGCATAGGTGGTGAACGAGCAAATGGTGATGAACAGCCAGTCGATTCGCTTGCCGAGGTGGAGGAGCGCCACCCGGTCGTAGCCGGCCAGCGCCGCGTAGGCGACCAGCGTCGAGAGGGCGGCGAGGGCCCAGTGGAGCGGCTCGATCGCAGCGAGACTGTCGCCGACCTTTTCCAAGGAAAGCCCGCGGAGTTCCCGGAGAAGAAGCCAGACGGAAAGCACGATCGTCGCCGTCGCCACCACCGGCCAGAAATAACGCTTCAGCTTCATTCGCTCCGGCCGCTACAGGCGCCTCGTATCGATGGGAGGCCCAGGGACCTCGGCGAAGCACCCAGTTTACGGGGGGCGACGGGACCGGATCAATCCTCAAGATTGTTCTCCGGAAAAATGCGCTACGTCATCCGCCTTAACTTGAGTTTGCGGGAAAACAAAGAACACCGTACCGTCCCGCGGCAAACTGCGAGCCGTTTGCAACTTGAGCCGAGACAGCGCCGTGGGCCGATGGGAGCATATGGCAAGGAGCATGATGGCGCTGGTGGCCGCGATGGCCCTGGCGCTGCAGCTCATGCTGCCGATGTCGCCGCCGGCCGCCGCGCAGACGACAGCCCTCGCCGACTGTCACGCGGACGCCGCCGCGCACCACGGCGGCAAGCACGATGCGCCGTCCGGCCGGGCCGGCTGCGACTGGTGCATGCTGTGCGGCAAGCTCGGCACGGCGGTGGGGCCGCTCGACCGTGTCGCCGACCTGCCGCAGCGGGTCGCCGCGCCGGTAGCGGTCGTCGCCGCCGCCGCTGACCTCGGCCATGTCATCGGCCGTCCGCGGACGGGATCCGTCGGAGCGCGGGCACCGCCGGAGATCGCATGATCGGACCCTATCCATCATTCGATCCCTAAGGACCCAATTCCATGACCAAGACCAAACTGGCCGCTCTCGGAGCCGCCGCGCTGCTCGTTGCCGCCTCCGTTCCCGCCCTCGCCCACGTCACGCTGGAGGCGCCGCAGGCGGCGGCCGGCTCCACCTATAAGGCCGTGCTCCGCGTGCCCCACGGCTGCGCCGGCGCCGCGACGCTGAAGGTGCGGGTGCAGATTCCCGAGGGCTTCATTGGCGTGAAGCCGATGCCCAAGGCCGGCTGGAACCTCGATATCGTCAAGGGCAAATACGAGCACGGCTACGACCTTCACGGCGGCAAGGTCACCGAGGGCGTGAAGGAGCTGTCGTGGACCGGCAACCTGCCGGACGACTACTACGAAGAGTTCGTTTTCCGCGGCACGCTGACCGAGGCGTTCGCCGCGGGAGCCACGGCGTATTTCCCGGTGGTGCAGGAGTGTGAGGGCGGCGTAGCCGAGCGCTGGATAGAGGTGCCCGCCGACGGCAAGAGCGCGGACGACTACGAGTCGCCGGCGCCCGGCGTCGAGATCGTCGCGCCCGCCAAGTGATCCAACGGGCGGCGCGGGCAACCGCGCCGTCCTTTTCCAAGGACGCTCCGATGCTGCGCTTCCTCGCAAGGCTCGCCCTGGTCGTCGCCGGCTGCGCGATGCTGGCCGGCCCGTGCTTCGCGCACGCCACCCTCCTCGGCAGCCAGCCCGCCGAGGGCAGCGTGGTCGCCACGCCGCCGGCAAAAATGCGGCTTTCCTTCAACGAGCCGGTCACCCCGCAGGTCTTCAGGCTGTTCGATCCCGACGGCCGGAGCGCCGACGTGACGGCGACGGCGCAGGACAACGATCTGCTTGTGGAGCTTCCCGCCGCCGGCGGCGAAGGCACCTATGCCCTGAGCTGGCGGGTCGCGTCCGCCGACGGGCATCCGATCGGCGGCACCGCCACCTTCTCCGTCGGTCACGCCAGCCATCGCGCCGCTGCCGAAACGGCGCGGACATCCGCCACCGCGCCGCTCATCTGGCTTATGCGGATCGGCGTCTATATCGGCTGGATCGGCGGCGTCGGCGGCGCCTTCTTCCTGATGGCCGTCGCCGCCGGGCGGCGTCCGGCCGTGGCGGATCGCGCCATCGCCGCGCTTCTCGGCCTTGGCGGCGTCGCGACGCTATTTTCCTTCGGCTTGCAGGGGCTCGACGAGCTCGGCGGAAATTTGGCCCACCTCGGCCGCGCCGCGCCCTGGCTCGCCGGCCTGCAATCGCCCTATGGCGGGACGCTCTGCCTCGGCGTCGTGGCGCTCGTTCTCGCCGCCCTCGCGCTTCGCCTGCCCGCCGGCAAAGTCGCGGCGGGAACGGCCTCGGCCGCGCTTGTCGCCGTGGCGTTCGCGCTGACCTTGAGCGGCCACGCCAGCACGGCCGCGCCCGCCTGGGCGGCGCGCCCTGCCCTCGCCCTGCACGGCGCGGCGGCGGCGCTGTGGGGCGGCTCGCTGCTGCCTCTGCTCCTTCTCGTTGCCACCCGCCACGAGGGCGCGGGCGGCAGCGCGCTGCGGCTTTCCGCCCTGCTGTTGCCGACGGTCGCCGTGCTGGCGCTGTCGGGCCTGACGCTCGCCGTCCTGCAAGGGGTGACGGTCGCAACGCTGGCCGGAACGGACTACGGCCGCCTCTTGGCCGGCAAGCTGCTGCTGGTGCTCGCCATGCTGGGCCTCGGCGCCCTGAACCGCCGCATCCTGGTGCCGCGGCTCGCGACCGGCGGCGACGGGCATTTTCGACACCTGGGCCGGGTGCTCATGGTCGACGTCTGCCTGCTGCTGCTGGTGCTCGCCGTCGTCGCCGGTTGGCGCTTCACGCCGCCGCCACGCAGCATCGCCGCTGCCGAGGCGGCACTGCGCCACCGTTCGATGCTGCATATCCACACCGCCCGCGGCATGGCGATGATCGAGATCGGCGGCCACGGCGACCTCGATATCCGCCTGAGCGGCGCCGACGGCCGGCCGCTTGCGGCGCAGGACGTCCGCGTCGGCCTCGCCAATCCCGCCGCCGGCATCGAGCCCTTGCAGCGGCAGGCAACGCTGGTAGCCAACGGGCACTGGCGGGTCGATGGGGTGAGCTTCCCGGTCGGCGGCGCCTGGACCCTGCGGCTCGGCGTGCTCATCAGCGACTTCGACAGCCTGTCGCTCGAAGGCACGCTGACGGTTCCGTGACGAACGGAACCGCACGCCTCCTCCGGTGGTTTCAACTGGCAGCCGGAGGACCATCGGATGGCACCCTACACATTCTGGAAGGGCTACCTGAAGCTGTCGCTCGTCACCTGCCCGGTGACCATGCGGCCGGCCACCAGCGACTCCGACAAAGTCCGCTTTCACGTCCTCAATGCGAAGACGGGCAATCGGGTCGTCAGCCGCTATGTCGATGCCGAAACCGGCAAGCCGGTCGAGGAGGACGACGAGGTCAAGGGCTATCCCGTCGACGAAAACGGCAAGCACGTCCTTCTCGAAGACGACGAGATCGAGGCCGTCGCCCTCGAAAGCACCCGCACGATCGACATCGACATGTTCGTGCCGGCCGATTCCGTCCCCTGGGTCTATTACGACAAGCCGCACTACCTCATGCCGAGCGATCCGGTCGGCGAGGAGGCGTTCGCGGTCATTAGGGAAGCCATGGCGTCGACCGAAACCGTCGGCATCTCCCGGCTGGTGCTGTACCGGCGGGAAAGGGCGGTGCTGCTCGAACCGCGCGGCAAGGGCATCGTCGTCTGGACGCTCCGCTACGGAGACGAGGTTCGGCCCGCAAAGGACTATTTCGGCGGGATCGGCGGCGACGGGATCGAACCTGATTCCATGAAGCTCGTGAAGGAGCTGATCGACAAGAAAACGCTGCCCTGGGATCCCGACATGGTGTCCGATCCCGTGCAGGAAAAGCTCCTGGATCTCATTTCGGCCAAGAAGAAGAAGCGGAAGCGCCCGGCCAAAGCCAAGGCGAAGGCGGAGGAAAAGCCGAGCAACGTCATCAACATCATGGACGCGCTGCGCAACAGCGTGGCGTCGGAGAAGAAGGGCAAGCCGCGGTAAACGGGCGCTGGCCGGCCTCGTCTCAGGCGGTTTTCCTTCGCCCTTTCCTCCCGGAAGCCAGAGGCACCGCCGCGGCGCGAAAACCGTCCCAGGGATCCGCCGTCATCGCCGCGAGGCGAGCGGGCAGATTCGCAACCGTGAAGTAGGCCGGACCGATAGCGGGCTCCAGTTCCTCCCAGGTCACCGGCGTCGAGACCGCCGCGCCCGGACGGGCGCGGGTGGAATATGGCGCCACCGCCGTGGAGCCGCGCTGATTGCGCAGATAGTCGACCAGGATCTTTCCCCGCCGCTTCGACTTGGTGATGGTCGCCACGAAACGCTCCGGGCTGTCGGACGCCATGGCCTCGGCCAGCGACTTGGTGAAGGCCTTGACCTCGGGCCACTCGGCAGACGGCTTCAGCGGCGCGACGACGTGCAGGCCCTTGCCGCCGGAGGTCTTCACGAACGGGTTGAGACCGGCATCGGCAAGGCGCTGCCGGACCTCCTGCGCCGCGTCGAGGACAGCCTGCCACGGTACGTCGTCGCCCGGGTCGAGATCCAGCGTGATGATGTCGGGCCGTTCCCAGTCGGCCACCGTCGAGCCCCAGGGATGGATTTCCAGCGCGGCCGACTGGACGAGCCCCATCAGCCCGTCGAGATCGTTGATGCTGACCAGCGGCTCCTCTTCGGGATCCTTGGGGTCGGTGACGATGGCGATGTTGGGATTGAGGCCCTTCCAGGCGTGCTTCTGGAAGAACCGCTCGCCCTCGATGCCGCTGGGGCAGCGGAGAAGCGCCAGCGGGCGGCCGACGACATAGGGCGCCATGAGGCGCCATACGTCGGCATAGAAGTCCGCGAGGCCTTCCTTGGTGATGCCCTCCTCGGGCCAGTACAGCCGGTCGGGATGGGTGAGCTTGACGGTCCGGCGCGGGGGCTTCGGCGCCGGGGCGCTGGCTTTCGCAACCTCGCGGGTGATCTCCTGCGCCGCCTTGTCTTCGCGCAGCCCACGGAAGGAGGCGTGGCGGAGATGTCCATCGGCGGTCCACGCCCGGAACTCGACCTCGGCGACCAATTCGGGGCGAACGTATCTGACGCCCCGGCGTTCGTCGGCCGTCATGGCGTTTTCGAACGGCTTCTCGTCGGTCCGGAGGCGCTCCAGCCGGGTCTGGAGAAGTTCGGCGACGCCGGCGCCGAAGCCGGTGCCGACGCGGCCGACATGCTGCAGCTTGCCGTCCTCGTAGATGCCGAGAGCCAGCGAACCGACGGCCGCGCGGGACACCGTCGACGGCACATAGCCGCCGATGACGAACTCCTGCCTTGCCGAGCACTTCGACTTGACCCAGGTTTTCCCCCGGCCCGGACGATAGGGCGCGTCGCGCTGCTTCGAGACGATGCCTTCCAGGCTGAGGCGGCAGGCGTGCTGCAGCACCATCGCGCCGCTTTCGTCGAGATGTCCGCTGAACCGGATGACGCCATTGTCCCGAGGGACCAGCTTTTCGAGCAGGCTCTTGCGCTCGATCAGCAGCAGGCCCCTGAGATCGAAGCCGTCGAGATAGAGGAGATCGAAGACGTAGAAGACGAAGCGATCGGTTCGGCCGGCGCTCAGGTCGGCCTGAAGCGCCGAAAAATCCGAGGCGCCGGAATCCGTTTCCACCACCAGTTCGCCATCGACGATGGCCGAGCCCATGGGCAGGTCCTGGAGGGCCGACGGCACGCCCTTGCCGAATTTCCGGGTCCAGTCCAGTCCGCTGCGCGTCAGCAGCTTGACCCGGCCGGCCTCGACATGGGCGAGAAGGCGGTAGCCGTCGAACTTGATCTCATGCAGCCATTTTTCACCGGTCGGCGCCGAGGATACCAATGTCGCCAGCATCGGCTCGACGACATCCGGCATGGGCGCTTTCCTGGCACCCTTGATATCGGCCGGATCCGGAGCGGCGGCTTCCGCTTCCGGCGCGGCCGGCGCCGGTTCCTCGGAAGATTTCTTCGGCTTGCGCGGCCTGGTGCGCTTTGCCGAAGCATTCGCGGCCACCTCTTCGAGCCCCCGGCCGGTCTTCACCGATTCCGGACGCTCCTCGAGAATGTCGGCGTCCGTCTCGCCGCGGGCGAACTCGTCGTCGCCTTTGATGAGAAGCCAGTTCTCGCGCTTTTCGCCGGGCTTGCCGTGCATGCGCACCAGGTGCCAGCGCCCCGTCAGCTTCTCGCCGGTAAGCTCGAACTCGAGGTGGCCCTTGGCATAGCCCTTGTGCGCGTCGCCGATGGGAGACCAGCTTCCCCGGTCCCACAGGACGACGGTGCCGCCGCCATATTCTCCCTTGGGAATCGTGCCTTCGAAATCGCCGTATTCGAGCGGGTGGTCCTCGACATGGACGGCAAGCCGCTTGTCGCCGGGGACGAGGCTGGGCCCCTTGGTCACCGCCCAGCTCTTGAGAACGCCGTCCATCTCCAGGCGGAAATCGTAGTGCAGGCGCGTGGCATCGTGCTTCTGGACGACGAAAGCCTTTCCCTCGGCCGAGGCGAGCTTTCCCTCCGGCTCGGACGTCGACTTGAAATTGCGTTTCCGGCGGTAGGTTTCGAGCGCCATCGTCAACCTGCCTTCCTGCGCGAGCCGGACCGCGATGCCGATGCGGCCTTGCCTTTCGACGGCTTGAGCGCGGCGCTTTCGCGAAGGGCGGCCATGAGGTCGACGACCTTCTCCTCCCTGACCTCCTTGCGGCGCGGGATCTTCCTGCCCTCGATCTTCGCCTTCACCAGTTCGGCCAGCGCCGTCTCGTAGCGATCGTCGAACTCGGTGATGTCGAACGTGCCCATCTTGGTGTCGATGATGTGCTCGGCCAGCTCGAGCATCTCGCCCTTGATCTTGAGGTCGGGAATGTCCCGAAACGCCTCCGCCGCCGCGCGGACCTCGTAGTCGAAGTTGAGGGTGGTGGCGATCAGCCCGTCGTCGTGCGGCCGGATCAGCAGGGTGCGGACGCGGCGGAACAGCATGGTGCGGGCGATGGCGGCGACCTTCTGCTCCCTGAGGCCTTCCCTGATGATGGCGTAGGCCTCCTCGGCGACGCGGTCCGACGGGGCGAGGTAATAGGGCTTGTCGAAATAGACGTCGTCGATGTCGCCGCAGCCGATGAAGGCCGACACCGACAGCGTCTTGTCGCTCTCGGGAACGGCGGCCGCCAGTTCCTCGGGCGTGAGCTCGATGTAGTTGCCCTCGCTGACCTCGTAGCCCTTGACCTGGTCCTCGCGGTCGACCGGCTTCTCGGTTTCGGAATCGATATACTGGCGCTCGACGCGGTTGCCGGTCGTCCGGTTGAGGGTATGGAAGACGATGCGCTCGGAGGTCGACGCCGCCGTGTAGAGCGAGACGGGGCAGATGACCTCGGCGATCTTCAGAACGCCCTTCCAGTTCGCGCGTGGTGCCATGGCTCTCGTCCCGCTTTCGAGGACAGGCGGCAATCGCCCTCTTCCGACGAAGCAGGAACTCACGGGCGGGAACCACGGTTCCGGAAAGCACGAGACCCCGGCAAATAAACGAAGCTCCGGACACCCTCGGGGTATCCGGAGCATTCTGCCTTGCAAAAAAGGCCGGTTAACTCAGCTACAGCCGCTCGTCGAGCCGCAGGTGTCGCACTTCAGGCAGGTGCCGTTGCGCACCATGGTGAAGTTGCCGCACTCCGAGCAGGATTCGCCCTCGTAGCCCTTCATGCGGGCGTGGGCGACGCGGGTGGCGTAGTCGGGCTGGGCCTGGGTCGAGCCGACCGCCGATGGCGCCGGCGTTTCCTCGGCGTCGCGGCGGAAGGCGGTGGCGGCCGAGCCGCCGACGCCGGTCACCGCCGCGCCGCCGCGCGCCGTCGCGAAGGCCGAGACGTTGGCGCCGGTCGCGCCGGCGCCGGCCGAGCCCTTCGGGTCCGGCGTGGCGGAGACCAGCTTGAGCTGCTTGCCGCGCACCAAGCCCTTGGAAACCACCGCCTCGCCGCCGCGGCCGCTGGTGTCCCTGCCCTCGCCGCCCGACGGCTTCAGGTCGTCCGGCACCACGTGCGCCAGCTCGTAGCGGCCGAGGTAGGAGACGGCGAGCTCGCGGAACACGTAGTCGAGGATCGACGTGGCGTTCTTGATCATCTCGTTGCCCTGCACCATGCCCGCCGGCTCGAAGCGGGTGAAGGTGAAGGCGTCGACATATTCCTCGAGCGGCACGCCCCACTGCAGGCCGAGCGACACCGAGATGGCGAAGTTGTTGAGGAGAGCCCGCAGCGCCGAGCCTTCCTTGTTCATGTCGATGAAGATCTCGCCGAGGCGGCCGTCGTCGTATTCGCCGGTGCGCAGGAACAGCGTGTGGCCGCCGATCTTGGCCTTCTGCGTGTAGCCCTTGCGGCGGGTCGGCAGCTTCTCCTGCTCGCGGTCGCGCACGTGCTTTTCGACGATGCGCTCGACGATCTTCTCGGAGATCAGTGCGGCGCGCGTGGCGGCCGGCAGGGCGGCCAGCGCCTCGGCGGCATCCTCGGCCTCGTCGTCCTCGTCGGCGAGAAGCTGCGAGTTCAGCGGCTGGCTGAGCTTGGAGCCGTCGCGATAAAGCGCGTTGGCCTTGAGCGCCAGACGCCAGGACAGCATATAGGCTTCCTTGCAATCTTCGACGGTGGCGTCGTTCGGCATGTTGATGGTCTTGGAGATGGCGCCCGAGATGAACGGCTGCGCCGCCGCCATCATGCGGATGTGGCTCTCCACCGACAGGAAGCGCTTGCCGATGCGGCCGCAGGGGTTGGCGCAGTCGAACACCGGCAGATGCTCGGCCTTGAGGTGCGGCGCGCCCTCCAGCGTCATGGCGCCGCAGACGTGGGTGTTGGCGGCCTCGATGTCGGCCTTGGAGAAGCCCATGTGGGCGAGAAGCTCGAAGGACGGATCGTTCATCTGGGCGTCGCTGACGCCGAGCTTCTTCATCTCGTCGTCGCCGAGCGTCCAGCGGTTGAACACGAACTTGATGTCGAAGGCGCTCTTCAGCGCGCCCTTCACCTTGTCGATGGCGGCGTCCGACATGCCCTTGGCCCGGAGCGAGCCGGGGTTGACGGCCGGCGCCTGGTCGATGGAGGCGTGGCCGACGGCATAGGCCTCGATCTCGGCGATCTGGCTTTCCGTGTAGCCGAGCGTGCGCAGCGCTTCCGGCACGGCGCGGTTGATGATCTTGAAGTAGCCGCCGCCGGCCAGCTTCTTGAACTTCACCAGGGCGAAGTCGGGCTCGATGCCGGTGGTGTCGCAGTCCATGACCAGGCCGATGGTGCCGGTCGGCGCGATCACCGAAACCTGCGCATTGCGGTAGCCGTGCTTCTCGCCGAGGGCGAGCGCGGCGTCCCACGACGCAATGGCGGCGTCGAGCAGCGGCTTGTCCTTGATCGAAGCGTGATCGAGCGGCACCGGCAGCGTGTTGAGCTTCTCGTAACCGGTCGCCTTGCCGTGGGCGGCGAGGCGATGGTTGCGGATGACGCGCAGCATGTCCTGGGCGTTCTTCTTGTAGCCGGAGAACGGCCCGAGCTCCCTGGCCATCTCGGCCGAGGTGGCGTAGGCGACGCCGGTCATCACCGCGGTGATGGCGCCGCAGATGGCGCGGCCCTCGGCGCTGTCATAGGGAATGCCCGACGACATCAGGAGGCCGCCGATGTTGGCATAGCCGAGGCCGAGGGTGCGGAAGTCGTAGGAGAGCTGGGCGATCTGGCGCGAGGGGAACTGCGCCATGGTCACCGACGTTTCCAGCACCACCGTCCAGAACCGGCAGACGTGCTTGAAGCCCTCGACGTCGAAGCTCTTGTCGGCGTTGAGGAAGGGCAACAGGTTGACGGAGGCGAGATTGCAGGCCGTGTCGTCGAGGAACATGTATTCCGAGCACGGATTGGAGGCGCGGATCTCGCCCGACTGCGGCGCGGTGTGCCAGTCGTTGATGGTGGTGTGGTACTGGATGCCCGGATCGGCCGACGCCCAGGCGGCATAGCCGATCTTCTCCCAGAGGTCCGACGCCTCCAGCGTCTTGACGACGCGGCCGTCCTTGCGGGCGGTCAGGTTCCACTTGCCGCCGGTCTCGACCGACCGCAGGAAGGCGTCGGTGACGCGCACCGAGTTGTTGGAGTTCTGGCCGGCGACGGTGAGATAGGCCTCGGAATCCCAGTCGGTGTCGTAGACCGGGAACTCGATCGAGGTATAGCCCTGCTTGGCGAACTGGATGACGCGGCGGATGTAGTTCTCCGGCACCAGCGCCTTCTTGGCGGCGCGCAGCTCGCGCTTGAGGCCGGCATTCTTCAGCGGATCGAAACGGTCGTCGCCGGTCGCCTCCTCGGCGGTGATCGCCGCCATGATGGCCGTGAGGTGCTTGGAACAGATCTTGGAGCCGGTGACCAGCGCCGCCACCTTCTGCTCTTCCTTGACCTTCCAGTTGATGTACTGCTCGATGTCGGGATGGTCGATGTCGACCACCACCATCTTGGCGGCGCGGCGCGTCGTGCCGCCCGACTTGATGGCGCCGGCGGCGCGGTCGCCGATCTTCAGGAAGCTCATCAGGCCGGACGACTTGCCGCCGCCCGCCAGCTTCTCGCCCTCGCCCCTGAGCTTGGAGAAGTTGGAACCGGTGCCCGAGCCGTACTTGAACAGGCGCGCCTCGCGGACCCACAGGTCCATGATGCCGCTTTCATTGACGAGGTCGTCCTCGACCGACTGGATGAAGCAGGCATGCGGCTGCGGATGCTCGTAGGCCGTGGCCGAGCGGACGAGCTTGCCGGTCTTGAAGTCGACGTAATAGTGGCCCTGGCTCGGGCCGTCGATGCCATAGGCCCAATGGAGGCCGGTGTTGAACCACTGCGGCGAGTTGGGGGCGACGCGCTGGGTGGCCAACATGTAGCGGAGCTCGTCGTGGAAAGCGTGCGCCGCCTCTTCCGACGAGAAATGACCGGCCTTCCAGCCCCAATAGGTCCAGGTGCCGGCCAGGCGGTCGAACACCTGCCGCGCATCGGTCTCGCCGATAATGCGTTCGGCCTCCGGCAGCTTGGCGAGCGCCTCCTCGTCGGGCACGGACCGCCACAGCCAGGAGGGAACGGAGTTCTCCTCGACGCGCTTCAGGACCGCCGGCACGCCGGCCTTGCGGAAATATTTCTGGGCCAGGATGTCGCTCGCCACCTGGCTCCAGGCGGCCGGCACGTGGATGTCGGCGGCGCGGAAGACGACGGACCCGTCGGGATTGCGGATCTCGCTGACCGCCACGCGGAACTCGATTCCGTCGTATGGCGAGTGCCCTTCCTTGGTAAAGCGCCGCTCGAACAACATTGTTTAGCCCCTTGAAATCTGCCGGAAACGCACCGCGCGGGCACGCCCGTTCATCCTGTTCGGTCCATTTTACGTCCGTGGACACCATTTGCGGAAATGACGCGGAATTCCGGTCGTTCGCCGGCTCCGCACTTCATCTTGTGCCCACACCGCTCAACTGGCCCCTACATGTAGGGTTCAGCCGATTCCGTAAATTAAGTGTTAACGCGTTTTCCCCAAACTTCGGAAGCTTTCAACAACCTTCGCCGGCCGGCCCGGATTTCACGCCTCGATGCATGATTACGTCTTGACGGAGCTTTGCCGGCAACCGATTCGCAGCGTCGATTCCCAACGCCGAACCAACTCGATAAAGGCCGGTGCCGTCCATGTGCCCGCTATCCCGAAGGCGGCGCGGACTCACTGGCGACAGAGGGGGGATTTTAGACCACTCCCCCGTCCATGACAACATCATGTAGCGCAGAAGTGATCGCATCATACCACATATAGAAAATATTGATTTTCCTGCATTTCCGGCGACCGGATTCAGACAACCTCAACCATATCGATTCAACGGTTCTTGAGGCTTTTCTGGTCTGATCGGCGTCACTGCCAATTCCGGCGCGCGCCTTTCCTGACAACGCGCGCCACCGTGCACGAGTTCCGGAGCCGACGCGACATGCCGCATCATGCCACCTATGCCGTTCCCAACGAGCAGCTTGATGTCGTGGTCATCGACGACTCCCGGACCATGCAGGGCATCATCCGCTCGATGCTGAACGCCATGAAAGTGCGGCGCATCCGGCTGTTCGACAGCACCGAGACCGCCCTGCACGCCATGCTGAACGAGCCTCCCAGCCTGATCATCTGCGAATGGAAGGCCGGTCTCGTCAGCGGGCACCAGTTGCTGCGCATGGTGCGGGCCCGCTTCATGGAGCCGCTCTGCTACGTTCCGGTCATCATCCTGACGGCGACGCCGACGCGCGCCATCATCGACAAGGCCATGGCGGCCGGCGCCAACCTCATCGTCGTCAAGCCGATCTCGCCGGCGGTGCTGCAGGAACGCATCGGCTGGCTGCAGCGCGACCAGCGCGAGCTGGTTCTCGGGCCACGCGGCGCCTTCGAGATCGAAGGGGTGCGCGAATCGATGCTGGCCCAGAAGGAGCGGGCCGCCGCCGTGCGCAAGGCGGCGATCACCAAGCCGGCCGCCAAGCCGGAAGGCGTAGCGCCGCCCGCCGCCCAGGAAGAGGCCGGCAACGGCAGCATGGCCGCCGACCAGTGGCAGGCCTTTCTGCGCACCAAGGAACAGCTCGAGCGCAAGGCCGGCCTCAAACCCGGCGAAGCCGCCCCGGCGCCGAAGCCGTCGATCAAGCCGGCCTGGACGGCGCTCCGCCGGGTATGAGCCCACTGCCGCAAAAAGCCGAAGGCGGCTCTGGACAAGACCTTGCCGCCTCGCCATAGTCCGCGCAACTACGTGGATGGCAAGGCCGTCGGTCGCGCCGATGCGATGGGTTCGGAGATCATGACCTTCAAGGAACTGCTGACCGAAATCTTCACCTGGTGGAACGGACAGACGCTCGGCACCCGCTTCTTCACCTGGAAGAAGGGCCAGCGCGTCGGCGAGGACGAGCTGGGCAACGTCTACTACCAGACGAAGAACGGCGCCCGTCGCTGGGTGATCTACAACGGCGAGGCCGACGCCTCGAAGATCTCGGCCAGCTGGCACGGCTGGATGCATTACCGCGTCGACGAGCCGCCGACCAGCGAGCATTATCGGCCGCGCGACTGGCAGAAGCCGCACCGGCCCAATTTCACCGGCACGGCCGCCGCCTACCGGCCCAAGGGGTCGCTCGCCTCGGCCGAGGGACGCCCGGCCGTGACGGGCGACTACGACGCCTGGACGCCCGGCTCCTGAATTTCGGGACCGGCGGGCACGCGCAGCGGACAGACGACGGGACGGATCGCTCCGTCCCGTTTTTCATTGGGCGGCGGAAAAGCCGGCCGGGGCGGCAGGCGCCGTTGGACTCGCCTTAGGGAAGCGGATAAGGTCGCAATTCAAATGGGTTAGTCCATTCGCCCACGATCGGTGGACGGTGAACGGAGGAATATTTCGGATGTCTCCACGCTCGATCATCATCGACACGGATCCCGGCCAGGACGATGCCGTCGCCTTCATGCTGGCGCTGGCCTTTCCGGAACAGATCGACGTGCTGGGCATCACCGCGGTCGCCGGCAACGTCGGCCTCTCCAAGACGTCGGGCAACGCGCTGAAGCTCCTGGAGCTCGTCGGCCGCACCGATGTCCCGGTGTTCGCCGGCGCCTCGGCGCCGTTCGCCGTCAAGCTCGAAACCGCCGAATACGTCCATGGCGAGACCGGCCTCAACGGCTGGACCTTTCCCGATCCGGTGACCCCTCTGCGCCCCGAGTTCGCGCCGGACTTCATCGTCGAGACGGTGATGAGCCGGCCGGAGAAATCGGTGACGCTGGTGCCGCTCGGCCCGCTCACCAACGTCGCCCTGGCGATCGCCCGCGAGCCGCGCGTCGCCAGCCGCCTCGACAAGATCGTGCTGATGGGCGGCGCCAACATCGAGGGCGGCAATTCGACGCCCGCCGCCGAATTCAACATCTGGGTCGACCCGCACGCCGCCCAGCGCGTCTTCCGCTCGGGGGCCGACATCGTCGTGATGTCGCTCGACGTCACCCACCAGGCGCTGATCCGCAAGTCCTGGCTCGCCGATCTCGCCGCACTGAAGCGCAAGGCCGCCGAGGCCTTCGTCGGCCTTCTGTCGTTCTACGAGCGCTTCGACGAGCAGAAATACGGCTCCGACGGCGGCCCGCTGCACGACCCGACCACCATCGCCTACCTGCTGAAGCCGGAGCTGTTCGAGGGCAAGTTCGTCAACGTCGAAATCGAAACCACGCCCGGCCTCTGCTTCGGCCAGACCGTGGTCGACCGCTGGTCGGTGACTGGGCGTGAGAAGAACGCCACCTGGATCACCAAAATCGACGCCGACGGCTTCTTCGAGCTGATTCTGGAAGCATTCCGGCGCCTGCCCTGATAAGGGATGCCAAGAGCTTGCCGCATTTGGCGTGTTGGGTGCCGGAAAGGCGGTTCGGCGCGCTGCGTCGAGCCTTACGCGAACCGGTGTCCACCTCGCTCGAAAATGCCCTAGAGCCACGCCAGCCAGATGTCCTCCATGACGATCAAGATCCTCCTCCCGCTTGCCGCCCTCGGCCTGACGACCGTCCTCGCCGGCCCGGCCGCGGCCGAGAAGATCGCCAACAAGGTGGCCGTCTTCACCGGGCTCGACAAGATCACCGGCCGGACCATCGATTTCGACGTCTATGTCGACGAGACCGTGCGGTTCGGCACTCTGCGCGTCACGCCCAAGGTCTGCTACAGCCGCCCGGCCACCGAGGCGGCGGAGACCGACGGGTTCGTCGACGTCGAGGAGATCACCCTCGACAACGAGATCAAGCGCATCTTTTCCGGCTGGATGTTCGCGGCGAGCCCCGGCCTCAACGCCGTCGAACACCCGGTCTACGACGTCTGGCTGATCGGCTGCCGCATGGACAGCGACGTTCCAGCGCCGGTCGCCGGCAGCACCGAGGTGCGCGTCGCGGTCTCCAATCAGGCCAACGAAGGCGCCGGCAGCGTCGACGATGGCGCTCCCGTCGTGCTCACCTTCGTCGGCGGCATTCCCCTTCCGCCGGACAAGCCCGCCGTTCCCAGCATGATGATGGAAGAGGCCCCGGCGGAGGAAGCCCCCGCCCAGGAAGGCACCGACGGCCAGATTCTCGACTAGCCCAGGTCCTCGGCTCGATTATTTTTCATTGCAACATATCAATGTAATGCAGCACTTTTCGAAAGTGCCGCATTAATCGCTGTGCGGCTCGCCGCTTTCCGGCGCCGGTAACCAGCGAAGCGCTTCCTCGCCGGAGATCGAAGGCGGCAAGGCACGGAAATTCCCTTGCGTGGCGAGCGCCGCCGTCAGCCGCTGCCCATAGATGCGTTTGGGGATTTCGATGGTGCCGAAATGCGCGAGGTGATCGGTGACGAATTGCGTGTCGAGCAACCGGTAGCCGCCGGCCCTGAGGCGCGCCACAAGGTGCACCAGCGCCACCTTGGAGGCGTCGGTCACCGCCGAGAACATGCTCTCGCCGAAGAAGGCGCCGCCGACCGACACGCCATAGAGGCCGCCGACCAACCTGCCGCCCTGCCAGCTTTCGACGGTATGGCAATGGCCCCGTTGGAACAGTTCGCCGTAGAGCTTGCGAATGGTGGCGTTGATCCAGGTCTTCTCGCGGCCGGGCGCCGGGGCGGCGCACCCGTCGACCACGCCGTAGAAGTCGGTGTCGACGCGCACGTCGAAGCCGCCTTTCCGTACGGTGCGGGCGAGGCGGCGGGGAATCCGGAAGCCGTCGAGCGGAATGATGCCGCGCCATTCCGGCTCGATCCAGAACAGGTTGGGATCGTCGGCGCTCTCGGCCATCGGGAACATGCCGACCGCATAGGCCTTGAGCAGGATATCCGCCGTGAGCGTGGGCACGCTCGATGTCCGATCCGCCATGTCCGCCCGTTCCTCCATCGCCGCAACCGATTGCACCTTCGGCGGGTTTTGCCTGGCGCGTTTATAAACCGTTTGGTCAGTTGTATAACTTAGTCTATCGCCTACTGCATCGGCGGCACAGCGGGGACGAGATGGGCGGCTTGTCAGGATACGAGATCGCAATCCTCTCCGATATCAGCACCATCCCCGCCCTGCTCGCCACGCCCGGCTTTGCGCGGACGCCCTTCCAGTCGCCCGGCTGGCTCGATGCCTGGTTCGCCGTCTTCCAGCCATCGGGCATGGACTGCTGCGTCGGCGTCATCCGCAAGGCGGGCGGCGGCCAGCCGCTGTTCCTGCTGCCGCTCGTTCGCGAGCGATGCCACGGCATGACCGTGCTGACCCTGCCCGACCGGGGCGTCAGCGACTATCACTCCGCTCTCGTCAGCCCGGAGTTCGCGCCGGACGAAGAGACCATGAACCGTCTCTGGGGCGCTCTCGTGGCGATGCTGCCCGCGGCCGACATCCTGTCGATCGAGCGTGTGCTGCCGGACATCGCGGCAGGCATGCGGATCGCCCACCTCATGCGCCCGTCCCGGTCTTCCGCCCACGCGCTGCCGATCGACGCGGATTTCGCGACGCTGCGCGACCGCCGGTTCGACCCCTCCACCGCCCGCCGGCTCGTCAAAAATCGCCGCAAGCTCGAACACAAGGGACGGCTGACCTTCGATTTCATCGCCGGACCGGAGGCGTTCGCCGATCTCGACAGCCTGCTCGACTGGCGCCGGCAGCGTTTTCAGGACGTCAACGACGACAAGCAAACGGCCATCCAGCGCCTCTTCTATCGTCGCTTGGTCGAAGAAGGATCCCTGGCGAAGGTCGGCCGGCTGCGCCTTGACGGCGAGCTCCTGGCCGGTTGCCTTGGCCTTATCGAAGGCGAGCGCATCCTGGTCCTGGTGCTCGCCTACAACACGCGCTTCGCCAACTGGGCGCCGGGCCTGTTGATGGTCGAGAGCTGCATCGCCGCCGCTGCCGCAATGGGGCTCACCGTCTTCGACTTGACGATCGGCGACGAGTCCTACAAGGAAATGTTCGGGACCGACAGCATCGCCCTTCTCGAGCTCCGCCAGCCGCTGACGCTGCGCGGCCGGCTGGCGCTTGCCCTGCTCGACCTCAAGCCGCAGGTCAAACGTATCCTTGAAAGGCTGGGACTGTTCGGTCTCGTCCAACGCCTCAGGGGGAAGGCAGCCCCTAAAAGCTGAAAGCTTCCTGCAAGAAACCAGCCCGCAAAAACAAGGACTTGGGTAAAACTCCGATCCGGTCGGCCGCTTTTTGATCTAGGCTGCGGCCAGCGGGCGGCGAATCGCCGCCATGCCGAGTGCCGAGCGGGAAGCGAGCCATGACGTCGGAGCGACCGAGAATCGCCATCTACTTCGCGAGCCACGACGGGCAGACCCGCAAGATCGTCGGCCGCCTCGCCGAGCACCTCGGCGCGCATGGCGTCGGCACGACCATCACCGAGCTCACGGCCGACGCCTCCCCCGCCGTCGATGCAAGGGCCGATCTCGTGCTGCTGGCCGCCGCCATCCGCTACGGCTTCCACCTGCCGGCCGCGCGGCGCTTCCTCGCCCGGCTGCGAAGCGAGGTTCCCGAACGGCGCATCGCCGTGGTCTCGGTCAACCTGACCGCCCGCAAGCCCGGGCGGCAGACCGCCGAGGGCAACGTCTACCTGCGCAATTGGCTGAAGCGGACCGGTCTTCGCCCCGCCCTGGCGGCCGCCGTCGCCGGCCGGCTCGACTACCCCGCCTACCGCTGGTTCGACCGGATGATGATCCAGGCGATCATGACCATTTCGGGCGGCCCGACCGACCCCGCGACCGTCATCGAATACACCGACTGGCAAGAAGTCGAGAATTTGTCGCAAAAGCTGGCGACTCTCGTCACGACCGCGCCGTAAAGACTTTCCTTACCATAACTTGCGATCCTGACCTCGGAACGGAGCTTTTCCGCCCGCCGGCGCCCTGATGTGGGAGCCGGCGCCGCGGGCTTCGTGCGTAGGCGTTGAGTGAGTTTTGGCATGGCGACGTTGGCAGCGTATTCAGGCGGTTACGAGCCGATCTCCATCAGATCGTCCATTCGTTTGTCGGGCCTGCCGGCCGCCTCCGCTTTCCTGACGATCACCGCCGCGGTCACCTTGTGGATCGGGCTCAGCCTTACCGCCGTCGGCACCGTCAGCGAGAGCCTTTCGGCCGCCCACCAGTCGATCTACGACTCCGGCCTGTCCGTCCGGCCATTGCCGGCAACGCTGGCGCCGGCGAAAAAGCCGACCAAGTTCGAGAAGCTGCCGGCGATCGCCGAACCGGCCGCCGGCACGCTCTCGGCCGACGCCATCCTGCTGTCCCGCCAGAACAAGGCGACCGCCGCCGTCGCCATGCGCCTTGCCGAAGCGGCCGCCGGGCTGAGGCAGCAGCAGTTCGAAGCCCGCTTCCAGTCGAACCTGCCCTTTGCGAGCCGCACCGCCCTGGCCGTCCGGCACGACCGGTTCGCCACTCCCGACGCCGGGCCGCGCCCGCCGATGGCGATCGCCGAAGCGCCGCTGCCGGTGCCGCGTCCGGCCCTGCCGACCAAGCCGGTCGAGATTGCGCCGGAAGCGCCGAAGATCGCGGCCGTCGCGCCGCCGGCAGCCGTGGCCCCGCCGGCGCTGCCGGAAAAACAGGAAAAGCCGGCTGCCGCCATCGTCGATCCGAAGCCAAGGGCCGAGGTCGCCGTCGTCGCGCCGTCGCGGCGGCCGGGCGTCGCCGTCTACGACATCACGGCCGGCGTCGTCCACATGCCCAACGGCGACAAGCTCGAAGCCCATTCCGGCCTCGGCGACATGATGGACGACGTGCGCTACGTCCACGTCAAGATGCGTGGTCCCACGCCGCCGGGAACCTACAAGCTCACCATGCGCGAGAGCCTGTTCCACGGCGTCGAGGCCATCCGCCTCACGCCGGTCGACGGCAAGAAGCCTTTCGGCCGCGACGGCCTGCTAGCCCACACCTACATGCTGCGCAAGCCCGGCGAATCCAACGGCTGCGTTTCGTTCCGCGACTACGGGCGGTTCCTGGCCGCCTTCAAGCGGGGGGAAGTCAAGCAAATGGTGGTGGTGTCGCGCCTCGCCACCAAGCCGGAGCCCAAGGTCGCCTCGCTGTTTTCCTGGTTCAAGAGCTGAGCTTACCGGTGCGCCGACGGGTCCCTTTGTTCCCCATATATAAAGCCGTCATCCTCGCGCAGGCGAGGACCTCGGGCAGAACAAAGCTCAACGCGGATATGGCGCTCCGGCAACGCTGGGGCACCTGATACATCCCTCATCACCTTCTCGTCCCGAGGTCCTCGCCTTCGCGAGGATGACACTCTATGGAGACGCCACGCTCGGCGACGACGGCGTGATGGGAACGTTCGGGTACGTCATCCTGCGTCCGTCAGGACGCATGGCGATCTAGGGCACGAAGACCCGGATCGCGCCCGGCCGCACGCTGAAAACCGCCGGGGTTTCGGTGACGATCTCGCCGTCGGCATTGACCGGCATCGGCCGCCGGGTGCGGATCTCGAAGCGGGTGCCGCTCATGGTCCGCACCTCGTCCTGAAGCCCGTGCCGCCCCTGCCGGAACGCCAGCGCCATGAAGGGCAGCTTCCAGACGTCCCTGAATTCGATGGAATAGAGGTCGAGGCGGCCATCGTCGATTTCGGCCGTTTCGTCGACGACCATGCCGCCGCCGTAATGGCGGCCGTTGCCGACGGCGATCTGCAGCGAGCGAACGACCACCTCTTCCCCGTCGTCGGGCCGAATGACGGCTCCGAACCGGCGAGCCTCGATCAGCACCTGGGTGGCGGTCAGCGCGTAGGCGAGCCGGCCCCAGCGACGCTTGGTCTCGCGGCTCAGCCGGTCGGCGAGCTTGGCGCTCATGCCGAGGCTGGCCACGTTGAAGAACGGCTTGCCGTTGACGTCGCCGACGTCGATGGCCCTGGTCCGGCCGGCGCAGATCACCCGCGCCGCTTCGGCCATGTCGGGCGGCAGGCCGAGGGTACGGGCGAGATCATTGGCGGTGCCGCCCGGCAGAATGCCGAGCGGCAGGCCGCTGTCGATCAAGGCCGGCGCCGCGGCGTTGAGGCTGCCGTCGCCGCCGGCCACCACGGCGAGATCGATCCTGTCGGCATAGCGGCGAATGGTGGCGGCCAGCGGCTCGCCCTCGCGCCAGGCCGGCCGAAGCACCTCGATGCCGGCGTTGCGCAGCTCGGCGGCGGCGGCGTCGACGCCGGTGCCGGCCGAGCGGCTGTGCGGATTGGCAAGAAGGAGGGCGTTTCGATTCATTTGGCTTCAGACAAAAAAACCGCCGAGATAGGCGGCGATACGGGCACCGGCGAAGATCAGCGCGGCCGTCCAGGCAAAGGTCGCCACTGTCAGAACGAGGCCGAGCATCAGGGCGAGGCCGTCGCGGGCGACCAGCGACAGGCCGATGACCAGGAGGCTGACCACCGGCCCGACGTTGCCGAACGGGATCGGCAACGCCAGCACCACGGCCAGCAGCAACACGGGGACGCCCACCAGCACGTGGCTGCACCGGCCGGTCAGCGATCGCCACCGCCCCTCGCGCACGAAGGCCTCGAGCCGCCTCACCCACGGCAATGCCCGCAAGATGACCGCCCTTACCCCATCGGCCGTCACATGGCGATCGGCGAGGAAGCGCGGCAAGGCCAGGCGGTGGCAGCCGATCAGCATTTGAAAGGCGATCAGCACCAGGCAGCAGCCGGTGACCATTCCGAACGGCCCGGGGATGGGAATCATCGCCGGCAAGGCCAGCGCCATCAATGCCAGGCCAAACCCGCTCTGCCCGAGGTGGCGCATCAGATCGCCGAGCGTCACACGGTCCCGGTTCGAAATATCGGCGGCTATGCCATGAAGCACCGACGAAGCGTGACCGCGGGCTTCACTGCCGGCCGTCATTGAGCGGATCTCCTGTCTCTACGCATCCCGGTGCCAACCGCGACGACCGCCGTTCCCTGCCATATTGGGATGCCGATAGGTACATTCAATTATAGTCCGCAAGATGACGGTTTCCGGCCCGCCGGCATGACGATGACCGCGCCCACGCCGCATAACCGTAAAATTCCTCAAGGTTTTCAAATGAGACTTTCGGAGCGGTCTTGGAGAAATCTTGCGAAATCGGCGGAGCATAAAAGCTTCTAGTTATTTCCCCGAGCTTTCTTGACCGCCCGGTAAAGATAATAGCGAGGGCTCCTGGGCTGAGACCCACTTTCCGCGGGCAACAGGCCGGCGGACAAGCAAGAACCATATTTCTGGGGGCTGGATTGAACCTCGCGAGAAAGAAAAGCATCGCCGACGTGATGGCGCAGGCGGCCGGCAAGGCCCTGCCGCGCACGCTCGGCGCCTTCGACCTGTTCATGATGGGCATCGGCGTCATCATCGGCACCGGCATCTTCGTGATGACCGGCGTCGCCGCCGCCACATACGCCGGACCGGGCATCATCCTGTCCTTCGCCTTCTCGGCGGTGGCCTGCGCCTTCATCTGCCTGGCCTATTCGGAACTCGCCGCCGCGCTTCCCGCCGCCGGCAGCTCCTATGCCTACAGCTACGCCGCCGCCGGCGAGTTCGTGGCCTGGCTGGTCGGCTGGAACCTGATCCTCGAATATACGGTGGGCGCCTCGGCGGTCGCCGCCGGCTGGTCGGCCTACTTCACCGGCATCCTGAAGTCCGGCGGCATCGAGCTGCCGCACGCGCTGACCGCCGTGCCGCACGACGGCGGCATCATCAACCTGCCGGCCGTGCTGATCATCGCCTTCCTGACGCTGCTGCTGGTGCTCGGCGTCAAGGAGAGCATCCGCCTGTCGCGCATCCTGGTGTTCATCAAGCTCGGCGCCATCTTCCTGTTCCTGCTGCTGGCGACGCCCGAGGTCAACCCGCAGAACTGGACACCGTTCCTGCCGTTCGGCCTCAACGGCATCACGGCCGGCGCGGCGATCATCTTCCTCGCCTATATCGGCTTCGACTCGCTGGCGACGGCGGCCGAGGAGACGACCAACCCGCAGCGCAACATGCCGATCGGCATCATCAGCTCGCTGGTCGCCTGCACCGTGCTCTATATGGCCGTGTCGGCGGTGCTGACCGGCGTCGCGCCCTATACCGAGCTCAACAACGCCGAGCCAGTGACCTACGTGCTGCGCAAGATCGGCTACAACTTCGGCTCGGCCATCGTCGGCGTCGGCGCCATCGCCGGCCTGACCACGGTCTGCCTGGTGCTGATCTACGCCCAGACGCGCGCCTTCTTCGCCATGGCCCGCGATGGGCTGATCCCCGCCGGCATCTGCAAGGTGCACCCGAAGTTCGGCACGCCGCATATCGCGACGATCTTCGTCGGCACGGTGATCGCTCTGATCGCCGGCTTCACGCCGATCGGCCTGGTCGCCGAGATGTGCAACATCGGAACGCTGTTCGCCTTCATCGTCACCTCGGCCTGCGTGCTGATCCTGCGCACGACCCATCCGGACCTCAAGCGGCCGTTCCGCTGCCCGGCCGCCTGGGTGGTCGCGCCGCTGGCCATCGTCTGCAGCCTGATCATCATGGTGAGCCTGCCGGGCGCCACCTGGCTGCGCTTCGTGCTGTGGAGCGTCCTCGGCGGGGTGATCTATCTCGCCTACGGTGCCCGCCACAGCAAGCTGGCAACGGCGGACGCCGTGGCGGCGCCCGCCGAATAACCGGCACCAAACTGCGCCGCCGCCGCTGATCGCTCGCGCGATTGTCATCGGCGGCGGCGGCTCCGACCCTTGATGCGATTGCCGGACGGCGGCACATAGGAGGATCACCGCACGGAGACCTCCATGCCGCCGCTTTCGATCCTCGAACTCGCCCGCGTCACCGAAGACACCGATGCGAAGGGCGCCCTCGACAACGCCCGCGACCTCGCCCGGCATGCCGAGCGCCTCGGCTACCGGCGCATCTGGGTCGCCGAGCACCACAACATGCGCGGCATCGCCAGCGCCGCCACGTCGATCGTCATCGCCCATATCGCGGCGGGCACCTCGACGATCCGGGTGGGCGCCGGCGGCATCATGCTGCCCAACCACGCGCCCTATATCATCGCCGAGCAGTTCGGCACGCTGGCCCGCCTCTACGGCGACCGGATCGATCTCGGCCTCGGCCGGGCGCCCGGCACCGACCAGTTGACGCTGCGCGCCATCCGGCGGCCACCGGAGGCGGCCGAGCACTTCCCCGAAGACGTCATCGAGCTTCAGGCCTATTTCGAGCCGGCGGCGGAAGGCCAGAGGCTGGAGGCCGTGCCGGCCGCCGGCACGCGCGTGCCGCTGTGGATCCTGGGTTCGAGCCACTTCGGCGCCCTCTTGGCCGCCGAGCTCGGCCTGCCCTACGCCTTCGCCTCGCACTTCGCGCCGGACCTGCTGCTGCCGGCGCTCGACATCTATCGCAGCCGCTTCAAGCCGTCGGAGGCGCTCGACCGGCCCTATGCCATGGTCGGCGCCAACATCATCGCCGCCGACACCGACGAGGAGGCGCGACGCCTGTTCACCACGCAGCAGATGTCGTTCGCCAGCATCCGGCGCGGCGCGCGCGGCCTGTCGAAGCCGCCCATCGACGACATCGACAGCTTCTGGAGCCCGGAGGAGAAGGCGGACGCCGGCCGCATGCTGGCCCGCTCGATCATCGGATCGCCGGAGACGGTACGGCGCGGCCTCGACGATCTCATCGGCGAGACCGGCGCCGACGAGATCATGCTGGTCTCCGACGTCTACGACCACGCGAAGCGGCTGAAGTCGATCGCCCTGATCGCCGAGGCGGCCGGCATGACCTCCGACGCGACGGTGGCGCTGCTCTGAGAGAACTTAGCTGAAGCCGACCACGGCGTGCGGCACGTATGGCGCTTCGAGCGCGGCGATTTCCTCGGCCGTCAGGCGAACGTCGAGCGCCGCCACGGCATCGGCGATCTGGCCGGGCTTGGACGCCCCGACGATGGGCGCCGACACCTCCGCCTTCTGAAGCACCCAGGCGAGCGCCACCTGGGCGCGCGGCAGGCCTCGCGCCGTAGCGATCGCCGCTACCGCCTCCACGATCTGGCGGTCGGACTCCTCGGTGCCGTTGTAGAGCGTCTTGCCGTAGGCATCGAGTTCCTGGCGGCGGGAGACGCTGTCCCAGTCGCGCGTCAGGCGGCCGCGCGCCAGCGGGCTCCAGGGGATGACGCCGATGCCCTCGTCGCGGCAGAGCGGCAGCATCTCGCGCTCCTCCTCGCGATAGAGCAGGTTCAGATGGTCCTGCATGGTGACGAACCGCGTCCAGCCGTTCTTTTCGGCAACGTATAGCGCCTTGGCGAACTGCCAGGCGAACATCGACGAGGCGCCGATATAGCGGGCCTTGCCGGCCTTCACCACGTCGTGCAGCGCCTCCATGGTCTCCTCGATCGGCGTCGCATAGTCCCAGCGGTGGATCTGGTAGAGATCGACGTAATCGGTGCCGAGCCGCCTGAGGCTGGCGTCGATGCCGGCGAAGATCGCCTTGCGGGACAGGCCGGAGGCGTTCGGCACCTTGCTGTCCTCGTTGAAGGCCAGCGGGAAATAGACCTTGGTCGCCAGCACGATCTCGTCGCGGCGGGCGAAATCCCTGAGCGCCCGGCCGACGATCTCCTCCGACGTGCCGTCGGAATAGCTGTTGGCGGTGTCGAAGAAATTGATGCCGGCCTCGACGGCCTGCCTGATCAGCGGCCGGGTCGCCTCCTCCGGCAGCGTCCAGGGATGGGCGCCACGCTCCGGCACGCCGTAGGTCATGCAGCCGAGGCAGATGCGCGAGACGTCGAGGCCGGTGCGGCCGAGCTTGGTGTAGTCCATGGCAATCCCCGATCGGTTCGATTTCGTCCGGAGCCTAGCAGGTTCGGCGGCGGGCGGAAAAGCGCCGGCCGGCAGGCCAGCCGTGCGCCTGAGGCTCATCGGCCGCGGAGAGCGGTGTCATCGGCAATGGCGATTTGTCGGCCGGCCCGCATCGCGATAAAACTTGCCGCTCACATCGTATGAGGGCGTCATGCAGAGCTTCACCTACTGGAACACCACCCGCATCCATTTCGGCAAGGGGCAGATCGCCCGCATCGCCGAGGAAGTGCCGGCCGACGCCCGCGTTCTCGTCACCTACGGCGGCGGCTCGGTGCTGAGGAACGGCGTCATGGACCAGGTGCGGGCGGCGCTGGCCGGCCGCACGGTGATCGAGTTCGGCGGCATCGAGGCCAACCCGCATTTCGAGACGCTGGTCAAGGCGGCCGAACTGGCGCGCGCCGAGAAGGTCGACTTCCTCTTGGCCGTCGGCGGCGGCTCGGTGGCCGACGGCACCAAGTTCGTGGCCGCCGCGGCGCTGTTCGAGGGCGACCCGTGGGACATTCTCGTCGAGCGCGGCACCAACGTCCGGGCCGCCCTGCCGGTCGGCTGCGTCATCACATTGCCGGCCACCGGCTCGGAAATGAACCGCAACGCCGTCATCACCCGCGCCAGCACGCAGGACAAGCTGCCGATGAACTCGGTGCACGTGATGCCGCGCTTCTCGGTGCTCGATCCCGAGACCACCTTCTCGCTGCCGCCGCGCCAGACGGCCAACGGCGTCGTCGACAGCTTCATGCACGTCCTGGAACAGTATCTCACCTATCCGGTGGGCGCCAAGGTGCAGGACCGCTTCGCCGAGGGCCTGCTGCTGACCATCCTGGAGGAAGGCCCCAAGGCGCTCGGCGAGCCTGCCAATTATGAGGTTCGCGCCAACCTGATGTGGGCGGCGACCCTGGCGCTCAACGATCTCCTGTCGCGCGGCGTGCCGGGCGACTGGGCGACCCACCGCATCGGCCACGAGCTGACCGGCCTCTACGGGCTCGACCACGCGGCGACGCTGGCGGTGGTGCTGCCGTCGCTGCTCAAGGTGAAGCGGGCGCAGAAGCGGGAGAAGCTGCTGCAATATGCCGAGCGGGTGTTCGGCATCACCACGGGCAGCGAGGACGAGCGCATCGACGCCGCCATCGAGCGGACGCGCGCCTTCTTCGAGGCGATGGGCGTCAGGACCAGGCTGGCCGACTACGGGCTCGATGCCAAGGTCATTCCCGAAGTGGCGGAGAAGCTGCGCCAGCACTGGCAGGTGCCGCTCGGCGAACACCGCGACGTCACGCCGGAGGTCGCTTCGGAAATCCTGGAGCTGGCGTTGTAAGGGCCTTTTGAAGGCGTTCGGCTCCATCGCCGAAGGCCTTCGGCCTCACCCCTCTCTCCAGCTCTCCCCCACAAGGGGGAGAGGGTTCGTCGAGCCGAAAGGTGCAATCTTTCAAGGCAATAAGTTCTGATCAGAACCAAGCCCTGCCCTCTCCCCCCTTGTGGGGGAGAGTTGGAGAGAGGGGTGAACACCACAGCCCAGGCTATAACGCCCCTCCCCCGATCACTGCAGCGGGCCGATCACCTCGACGTGGCCGGCGCCGGTTCTGGCCTGCCGTTCCGGGCGGTACATGTCCTCCAGCGTGGCGGCCGGCAGGTTGAAGCTGCCTGGGGCGATGGCGCGGACCATGTAGGCGAACTGGAACTCGGTGGTGTCCTTCAGGTCGAAGGCCACCGTGAAGCGGTCGGTCTGGTATTCGGTATGGGCGGCATTGTCGAGCGGCGCCAGCCAGTCGAGCGCCGCCACGTCGCCGGCCCTGACCAGCGACGGGTTGTCGATGGCAAAGCCGGCCGGCAGCGGATCGTTCAGCAGGAGGCGCGCCCAGCCGGATTGCGACGTGGTGACGGAGAGCACCACCACCATGCGGTCGCCGAGCTTGACCGCCGACGGGTCGATCCCGTTGCCGTCGAGGTCGTAGTAGGTGCGGGTCAGCTCGTAGCCGTTGCCGCCGGCCGGTTCCGGCGTCTCGGGAATGCCGGTCACCGTCACCCGGGCGTCGACCGCCGCCTTGCCGGTGTTCCTGATGGCAAGTCCGTTGGCAATATCGCCCGGCTGGTACTTGGCCGTGAAGACGCCGCCGTGCGGCGTGCCGCCGATATCGAGCTCGGGCTTCATGCCGTCCTTAAGCATGGCGTGGGCGGCCAGCAGCATCCAGGCCTGCTCCTGCGTCGAGGTCGTGCTGCTCGCCTTGTAGAGCTTGCCCACCTCGCGGCTGAGCCCCTGGTAGTCGAACGTCGACAGCTTCGATTCCGAGGCGAGCGCCAGGATGGCGGCGCCGTCGCGCAGGTCGGAGCCATAGTCGGCGCGCCAGAGACGGCCGCTGTCCTTGCCCTCGTCGAGCAGGTCGAGGGACGAGCGGAAGGCGCCGGCGGCCTTCTGGCCGTCGCCGTAGAGGGCGAGCGCCGCCCCGAGCTGGGCGCGGGCGAGTGGCGTCGCGAAGGCGTCCAGCTTGGTTTCGGCATAGAAGCGCAGGTCGCCGATCGACGCCCGTCCGTTGCGGGCCAGCACGTAGAGGGCATAGGCGACGTCCTCGCCGCCGTCGGTGAAGTCGGAGGCGTAGGCGATGCGGTTCTTGAGGTTGGTCACCGCCATGTCGTAGGCGATCGGCGGCACCGTGTAGCCCTTCTCCCTGGCGCGGGTCAGGAAGTCGGTGACGTAGGCATTCAGCCACAGGTCTTCCGAGCCCGGCCCCCACAGGCCGAACGAACCGTCCGAGCCCTGGTTGACCAGGAGCGCGTCGATCGCCTTCTGCACCCGCTCGCGCACCGGCGCCTCGCCGGCAAGACCGGCCGCCAGGATGACGTCGTCGAGATAGACGAGAGGCAGCGCCCGGCTGGTGATCTGCTCCGAGCAGCCATAGGGGTACTTGTCGAGCGCGTGGACGAGGCCGGGCAGGTCGATGCCGGCCACCGTGCCGACGGTCAGCGTGGCAATCCCGGTCGCCGGCCTGAGATCGGCGAACAGGTCGGCGGAAAGCCTCAGCTCGCCGCTTTCCGGCCGCAGCGAGAAATCGCTGACGCGGGTGACGGCCGGCTCGTTGTCGCGCACGCCGAGCGTCAGCGTCTTGGTGAGCAGCGTTCCGTCGGGCGCCTTCAGCGCGGCGGTGATGGTCTCGTCGCCGACGGCCTTGCCGGTGATCGGGATCAGCACGCGCGCCTTGCCCTTGTCGGCGAGCGTAACGGTGGCTTTGGCGAGCGTCCCGTCGAGGCCGACCAGATCGCCGGCCGCCGTCACTTCGAGGGAGAAGTCGCCCGCGGGACCCTCGACATGGGTGAAGTCGAGCGCGAGGCGCGAGCGGTCACCGGGCGCCAGGAAATTCGGCAGCGACGCCTGGATCACCACCGGATCGCGCACCAGCACGTCGCGCGCGGCATGGCCGACGCCGGTCTTCGACCAGGCGATCGCCATCACCTTCACCGTGCCGTTGAAGTCGGGCATCTTGAAGGAGGCACGGGCGAAGCCGTCGGCGCCGACCTTGGTGACGCCCTGGAAGAAGGCGACCAGCCGCTCGGTGGGCGGCGGTCCCATCAGGCGGGAAATGCCGCCGCCGTCGCCGCCGGTGCGCACCTCGCCGAGCGCTCCGAGCGTGGTGTCGATCAACTGGCCGTAGAGATCGCGGAACTCGATGCCGAGCCGGCGCTGGGCGAAATACCAGTCCTCCGGCGCCGGCGCCTTGAATTCGGTGAGGTTGAGAATGCCGACGTCGACGGCGGCGATGGTGACATAGGCGTCCTCGCCGGCCTTGACGCCATCCACCTTGACGGCGACGGCGAGGTCGGTCTGCGGCCGCATGTCCATCGGCGCGTCGATGGCGACGCCGAGCAGCCGCTCGCCGGGATCGACGCCGGCCCAGGCGAGGCCGAGGGCGCGCGACGGCATGCGCTTCTCGGCAAGATCGAGCGGCCGCAGCAGCGAGGCGGTCACGTAGGCGCCCGGCCCCCAGTCGGCGGTGACCGGCAGCTCGATGGTCGAGCCGCCGGCCGGCACCTCAACCGTCTTCATGGCGATCAGCCGGTCGTCGACCACCGACACCACGGCGACGCCGGCATAGCGCGGCTCGATGTGCGCCCTGATCGTGTCGCCGATGCCGTAGCGCGGCTTGTCGAGGGTGATCTTCAGGAGATCGGGCGTCTCCTCCGACTTGACCGGCACATACCAGCCGGCTTGGAAACCGGTCGATACCGGAATGACCGCGCCGTCGGCGCTGGTGACGGAAAGCTGGTACTCGCCCCACTCGACGCGCGCCTCGATGCGCGCCGGCTGGCCGGGCTCGACGTCGAGCTTGCCGTCGGCGACGCGGGTGGTCGTCTTGATGGCGTGATAGTCCCAGGAGCCGTCGCTCTGGTACCACTGGTAGTTGGTCTGAACGCGCGACAGCGTCCAGGAAAGGTCCTTGGCGCCGATCTTGGCGTAATCGGCGTCGAGCACGGCGACGTCGAAGGCGGCGTTGCCGCCCTCCTCCACCGAGCCGTCGAACAGCGGCCGGACGCCGATCCGCTCGTGACCGGTGGAGACCGGCAGCGTCATGCGGCGTTCGACCGGCCGGCCATTTGTGTCGAGCACGCGGACGTGCACGGCGGCCTGCAACGGCCGGGTGGTGTCGGCGACCTCGGGCGTCACCAGCGTGACGGTAGCGTCGCCGCTGTCATCGGTGCCGTCGGACTGGACGTCCTCGGCGGCCGAGGTGAAGTCGTCGTCGGCGAGGCCGAAGCGATAGCCGGGCGCCGAGGCGATGTCGGCGGCCGGCGTCACGTAGACCTCGCCCTCGATGGCGAGGCCCGCCGCCGGGGCGCCATAGAGCCAGTCGGCGTGCAGGCTCGCGTCGACCGTCTCGCCGGCGTGCAGCAGCGTCGCATCGGTCTTGACCGCGAAGTCGATGCGCTCGGGCTGGAAGTCCTCGACCTTGAAGGTCACCTCCTGCAAGGCGCTGGCCTTCGGATCGGTATAGGCGGCGGCGCGCCAGGTGCCGCGCTGCGCCTCGCCGGGCAGATCGAAGGACAGGTCGCGGCCGCCGGCGCCCTCGTCGGCGGCGACGCGGCGGACGAACTCGTTGCCGTCCGGCCGGCGCACCACCAGCGTCAGCGGCAGGTCGGGCAGCGCCGACGCCGTGGGATCGCGGGCCAGCACGGTGAGGTTCACCGTCTCGCCGGGCCGGTAGACGCCGCGCTCGGTGGTCATGAACACGTCGACCGGCCTGGGCGGATCGCGCCCCTCGACGCCGCGGTCGGTCAGGTCGAAGGCGGCCTTCTGCAGGTTCAGGAAGGCGAAGTCGCCATCCTTGGTGGCCAGCAGGAGCTGCGCCGCCGCGCCGCCGGTACCCTTGACCAGGCCGGCGTCGAAGCGGGCATAGCCCTGGTCGTCCGTCGTGGCCGAGCCGAGCACGTCGTTGTCGGCGGCGATCAGCTTCAGCTCGACGCCGGCCACCGCCCTGGCGTCGCTCAGCGCATGGATGACGACGTGCAGGCCGTCGTTGCCGGTCATGGCGGCGAGGCCGAGGTCGGAGACGACGAACCACTGCGTGGCGTCGGCCGACCATTCGTCCTTCTTGTTGACGTCGCGGACCACCAGCGCGTAGACGCCGGGCTCCAGCGTCTTCACCAGTTCGCTGACCGGCACGGCGGTGGTCACCTCGCGATTGGTGTCGCGCTTGATGGCGATCCGGCCGGACCAGACCTCGCGTCCCTCGCGGTCGGCGACGGCGTCGGCGCTCCACTTGTCGAGCTGGCTCAGGAAGCGATCCTCGCCGACGGCATTGACGAGGTTGCGGTCGCCCACCTTGAGGACGCGGGCGTCCAGCGTGTCGACGTTGACCGACACCACGGGAATGGTGGCGTTCGGCGTCTTCGGCAGCACGTAGGCCTTGCCGACGAAGCGCACCGACGGATCGCGGTCGCGGACGTAGACGTCGAGCTCGACCGTCTTGTTCAGCGCCTCCTCGCCGTCCTTGGCCGGCAGGCCTTTGCGGACGGTGACGTGATAGCGGTTGCCGTATTCGACGCCGGTGGCGCAGATCTGGTTGTCCTCGGCCTCGATCTCCAGCCTGTCGCCGCCCTCGACGGCGACATAGCCGGTCACCGAGGGGTCGTTGCGGGCGATCGGATCGGAGAAGGCGACGCAGAGGCGCGGCGTCGACGACTGGGTGTCCACCGAATTGTCGGTGACGCGGAAGCCATGCTGGGCGATCCAGTCGTCGAAGGCCGAGCGCCAGTCGGGATCGTCCTGCAGCGCCAGGCGGCGGCGCAGCGTCTTGATGCCGAGGTTCCAGTTGTCGCGGGTCACGAAGGAATTGGCGAGCGAGTTGAGGGCGGCGACCTGTTCGTCGACGTCGGAGGCGCGCAGATAGGCGTTGACGGCGGCGGCGGTCGATTCCCGGACGAAGGTGTCGTGCTTGTCGTTGTCGGCCGGCACCAGGATCGCCTGGTCGGAATAGCGCCACCAGAGGTCGTTGCGATCGGGATCGAGGCGGATGGCCTTGCGCAGGTCCCCGGCGGCCTTGAGGTTGTCGCCGGCGTCGATCGCCTTGTCGCTGTCGGCGAGCAGCCTGTCGAGATTGCCCTCGGCCGGCTCGTCGGCAATGGCGCCCTCGAGCTTGCGGGCCTCGTCGATGAAGCTCTGGCCGATGAAGCCGAGCTCGTCGCGGCGGGCATCGGCGACGGAGGGATCGACGGCTTCGGAGGTGACGATCCGGCCGGCCACCGCGCCGGCGAAGGTGCGGAGATCGCCGATCGTGCCCTTCTTGAAGCACCATTTGGCCTTGGTGTTGTAGGTGAAGGCGACGCAACGGTCGTCGCCGACGCAGGCCGCCTCGCAGTCGCCCAGCTCGACGCCCTTCAGCGTCTCGATATCCTCGCCGAAATAATCGGCATCCTCGGTGACGACCGCCCGCCGCTCCGCCGCCTCGCCCGGCACGGCAAGGGCAAGGGTCGCCGAGGAAAGACATGCGAGCGCGAAAAATCGCGCGAAATGCCGAACGGACAGCATGGATATCCCCCTCGGAAACCGGCGACCGGGCCGGACAATGACATCAATCAACGACAACTCTATAAAAACACCTATCCCAGCAATAGCCGCAGGACGGGCCGGCGGCAACTCGGCCAAAGGCGGTGTTTTCGTCGACGCGCAGCTAGGATGAGACCCTGGACGGGTCGGCGGCGTCGACCACCCGGATGTTGACGCGCGGCGCGCCCTGCCACCAGTCGAGATCGACGTGGCCGGCGATATGCACCGCCCCTCCCCGGCTCGCCGCCAGGAAGTCGCCGAGCGGCTGCCCGGCGGCGCGGAAGGCCATGGCCTTGACGCGGGTGCCGGCCGACGACGCCAGCGTCAGGCGAAGGTGGTTGCGGCCGACGGCGTCGAGATAGAGCAGCCGATGGGCCGGGAAGACGAACAGCGGCTCCGGCTGGGCCGAGCCGAAGGGACCGACCCGGCCGATCGCCTCGACGAGGTCGGGCGTCGCGCCGTCGGCGGTCAGCGCCGCGTCGATGTCCAGCGCCTCGGCGGCGCGGGCCAGCGCCACGCCGTCGGCGACGGCGGCTGATACGAAGGCGCGGAAAGCCTCGACGCCTTCGGCCGGCAGCGAGACGCCGGCGGCCATGGCGTGTCCGCCGCCCTTGGCGATCAGGCCGCGTTCGAGCGCGAGGCGCACCACGGCGCCGAGATCGACGCCGGGGATCGACCGGCCGGAGCCGACGGCTCCGCCCTCCCCGTCCAGGGCGATGGCGAAGGTCGGGCAGCGATAGCGTTCCTTGAGGCGGGCGGCGACGAGGCCGACGATGCCCGGATGCCAGTCGGCCGACGCCTCGACGATCACCGGCGGCGCAACGCCGTCGAGCCGGGCGGCCACCATCAGTTCGGCGGCGTCCACCGCCTCCGCCTCCAGCGTCTGCCGCTCGCGGTTGAGCCGGTCGAGCTCCATGGCGATGCGGCCGGCGGCGACGGAATCGTCGGAGGTCAGCAGGCGCGCGCCGAGGCCGCTGTCGCCGATGCGGCCGCCGGCGTTGATGCGCGGCCCCAGCATGAAGGCGAGGTTGTAGGGCGTCGGCGGTCCGGCCAGCTTGACCACGTCGGCCAGCGCGGCAAGGCCGCGATTGCCGCGCGCCCGCAGCACGGAAAGCCCCTTCACGACGAAGGCGCGGTTGAGCCCGATCAGCGGCACCACGTCGCAGATGGTGCCGAGCGCCACCAGGTCGAGCAGCGCCAGGAGATCGGGCGGCGGCGTGCCCCGCCGCTCGAACCAGCCGCGCCGCCTGAGCTCGCGGTTGACGGCGACCAGCGTCAGAAAGGTGACGCCGACGGCGGCGAGATGGCCGTGGCCGGACAGATCGTCCTGCCGGTTGGGATTGACCAGCGCCAGCGCCGGCGGCAGCTCGACGCCGGCCTGGTGGTGATCGAGGGTGACGACGTCGAGGCCGCGCCGCCGCGCCTCCTCGAAGGCCTCGAAACTGGACGTTCCGCAGTCGAGCGTCACCAGCAGCGTGGCGCCGCCGGCCGCCAGCTCGCCGACGGCGCGCGGATTGGGGCCGTAGCCGTCGACGAGACGGTCCGGGATGTAGACGGCGGGATCGAGCCCCTGGCCGCGCAGATAGCGGACGAACACCGCGACCGAGGTGGCGCCGTCGACGTCGTAGTCGCCGAAGACGGCGACCTTTTCGCCCCGCTCGACGGCGTCGGCGATGCGGCCGGCCGCCGCGTCCATGTCGGTGAACAGCGACGGATCGGGCAGCAGCGTGCGGATCTGCGGGTTGAGATAGGCTTCCGCCGCCTCGGCCGCCACGTCGCGGGCGGCGAGCAGGCGCGACACCACGTCCGGCAGGCCGACCTCCTGGGCGATCTGGCGGGCGAGCGCGCCGCCGCGCATGTCGAGCCGGTCGCGCCAGGGACGATTGGTGGCGGAGCGCGTCACGCCGAGAACGGCGCGGCGCTCGGCGGGCAGGATCGGCGGTACGGATTCGGCAGCGGACATGCCCGCTCAATAGACCATCAGCGGCCCTTCCGTCCAAAGGAAAAGGCCCGGCGCGGGCCGGGCCTTTCCTCATTCGTCGATCGAAGGCCGAAGGGCTCAGGCGCCCTTGACGACGCTGGCGCCGGCATACTTGGCCTGGCTGCCCAGCTCTTCCTCGATGCGAATGAGCTGGTTGTACTTGGCGATTCTGTCCGAACGGGCCAGCGAGCCGGTCTTGATCTGGCCGCAGTTGGTGGCGACCGCCAGGTCGGCGATCGTCGAGTCTTCCGTCTCGCCCGAGCGATGGCTCATGACGGCGGTGTAGCCGGCCTTGTGGGCGGTCTCGACGGCGTCGAGCGTCTCGGAGAGCGAGCCGATCTGGTTGACCTTGACCAGGATCGAGTTGGCCGTGCCGGCCTTGATGCCCTGGACGAGGCGCTTGGTGTTGGTGACGAACAGGTCGTCGCCGACCAGCTGCACCTTGCCGCCGATCTTGTCGGTCAGCTTCTTCCAGCCGGCCCAGTCGTCTTCCGACATGCCGTCTTCGATGGTGATGATCGGATAGTCGGCGGCCAGCTTGGCGAGGTATTCGACCTGCTCGTCGACCGAGCGGACCTTGCCTTCGCCTTCGTAGTGGTACTTGCCGTCCTTGAAGAACTCGGTGGAGGCGCAGTCGAGGCCGAGGTAGACGTCCTTGCCGGCCTTGAAGCCGGCCTTCTCGATCGAGGCGACGATGAAGTCGAGCGCTTCGACGGCCGAGCCGAGGTTGGGAGCGAAGCCGCCCTCGTCACCGACGTTGGTGTTGTGGCCGGCCTTCTTGAGGCCCGACTTCAGGGTGTGGAACACCTCGGTGCCGATACGCACGGCATCGGCGATGGACTCGGCGCCGACCGGCAGGATCATGAATTCCTGGAAGTCGATCGGGTTGTCGGCATGAACGCCGCCGTTGACGATGTTCATCATCGGCACCGGCAGGATGTGGGCGTTCGGGCCGCCGACGTAACGGTAGAGCGGCAGGCCGGCCGACTCGGCGGCGGCCTTGGCGACGGCGAGCGACACGCCGAGGATGGCGTTGGCGCCGAGGCGGGCCTTGTTCGGGGTGCCGTCCAGCTCGATCATGGCCTTGTCGACGGCCAGGAGATCCTCGGCATCCATGCCGGCGATCGCCTTGTAGATCTCGTCGTTGACGGCGGCGACGGCCTTGGTCACGCCCTTGCCGAGATAGCGGGAACCGCCATCGCGCAGCTCGACCGCCTCATGGGCACCGGTGGAAGCGCCCGACGGAACCGCGGCGCGGCCGAACGAGCCGTCCTCCAGGGTGACGTCGACTTCGACGGTGGGGTTGCCGCGGCTGTCGAAAATCTGGCGTCCGACGATATCGATGATGGCTGTCATTGTGCGATGCACTCCCAGTTGGATTGGAGTCGAATTCCTTAAGAGAACCCGAGCGTTCTATAGACCGTCAGTGTGACGCTGCAAAGATGCGAACTGGCACGGATGTCAAGATTGTAATTGGTTTAGGTGAACCGTTTGACGGCGGTCCGAATCGACTTGCCCGGCCAAGCGCAGAAGACGCGTTTCGCGGTGCGAGGGAAAGAGGGTCCGGCGGAACTGCGTGAGGCCGATCCCCGGGCCGACCCGTTCCGCCGGGCGGCGGCCGCCGAAACTTCAGGCTGCGACTTTGGTCGCGACCCTACGGGCAAAACATCGCGGCCCGCCGCCATTTAGCCGCCTTTCGCCGGTTTTCAGCCGAACTTGCAATGGGTTGAAGGCGATGTTTCTTGACCTCGGAGCGCCGCTCGCCATGCTGGGCCTTCACGGCATCTGCCGGGAGAAGATCGTCGTCCCTCGGAAATCGGAGCCCTTCATGGCCAACCATCGCGTCGTCGTCGTCGGAGCCGGATTTGCCGGCTTGCAACTGGTGCTCGATCTCAAGGGTGCGCCGGTCGACATCACGCTGATCGACCGGCGCAATCACCACCTGTTCCAGCCCCTGCTCTACCAGGTGGCGACGACGCTGCTGGCCACCTCGGAGATCGCCTGGCCGATCCGCCGGCTGTTCCGCGACCGGCCGGAGGTGAAGACGGTGCTCGGCCACGTCGTCGGCGTCGACCGGCAGGAAAAGGTGGTGCGGCTCAGGGACGGCAGCACCATTGCCTACGACACGCTGGTGCTGGCGACCGGCGCCCGCCACGCCTATTTCGGCCACGATCAATGGGAAGCCTTCGCGCCGGGCCTCAAGACGCTGGAGGACGCGACGACCATCCGCCGCCGCGTGCTCTTGGCCTTCGAGCGGGCCGAGCTGGAACCGGATCCGGAGAAGCGGCAGGCGCTGCTCACCTTCGCCATCATCGGCGGCGGTCCGACCGGCGTCGAGCTCGCCGGCATCATCGCCGAGCTGGCCCACCGAACGCTGGTCAGGGAGTTCCGGTCGATCGACACGCGCAGCGCCCGCATCCTGCTGATCGAGGCGGGTCCGCGCATCCTGCCGGTGTTCACGCCCGATCTTTCCGAATATGGCGGCCGGGCGCTCGACAAGCTGGGCGTCACCGTGCGCACCGGCGTGCCGGTGACCGACATTTCCGCCGACGGCGTTCGCATCGGCGAGGAATTCGTGCCGGCGAGGACGGTGCTCTGGGCGGCCGGCGTGCAGGCCTCGCGCGCCGCCGAATGGCTGGGCGCGCCGACCGACCGGGCCGGCCGGGCGATCGTCGAGCGCGACCTCGCCGTGCCCGGCGCGCCGGATATCTTCGTGATCGGCGACACGGCGTCGGTGACGACGGCCGAGGGCAAGCCGGTGCCGGGCGTGGCGCCGGCCGCCAAGCAGCAGGGCGCGCACGTGGCGAAGACCATCCGCAGCCGTCTCGCCGGCAAGCCGACGCCGGGGCCGTTCGCCTACCGCCACCAGGGCAATCTCGCCACCATCGGCCGCAGCGCCGCCGTGGTCGACTTCGGCTGGATCAAGCTGAAGGGCGCCATCGCCTGGTGGGTGTGGGGCATCGCCCACATCTATTTCCTGATCGGCACGCGCAGCCGCTTCGCCGTCGCCTGGAGCTGGCTGTGGATCTTCATGTCCGGCCAGCATTCGGCGCGCCTGATCACCCAGAAGGAGACGCTGAAGGAGGAGAACGGCCGCTGACGGCCGCTATCCTTCCGCTAGTCGCCGTGCCGGTGCCGTCGGGATTGGCTTAGCTCCCCATCCCAACCATTTGGGCGGAATCGCACTTTGGAAAGGTCGTTGGGCCTTTCCGGAGTCGCGCGGGAGGCCGGCATCTTCGCCAGAGGATACGGCTGCCGCAGGAACCGCCGCCCGGTCAGTCCCACGATTTCGAATAGTCGTGGCCTCGGAACAGCTCGGGCAGGCCGGACACCTGCTTGAAGCGCAGCACCTCGTCGGCATCCATGCCCAGTTGCCGGGCCACCTCGGCCTCGCTCCAGCCCGCCCGCAACAGGGTGACGACGACGTCGGTCATCGGCAGCACGCCATGCACGCCACGGGCGCGATTGTGCCGAATGGTGGCGGCGATCCGGTCCGGCGTATCGCCGCGCGCGGCGCGAATAGATACCACGGGCAAATAGCCGCGCAGCCGTTGCCGGATGCGGCCGGGCATCTTGCCGACCCGCTGCCGGTGGAAGCCGTCGACCACGACGAAACGGTCCTTGTCTGCCTGATGCGCGACGATCGGCTGGGTGAAGCCGTCGGTATCGATGGACAGCGACAGCAGCGCCATTTCCGGCGGCGCGACGGTGTTGGGATTGTAGTCATTGCCCTCGACCTGATCGCCGGGCACCCATTGGACGCAGTCCACCGGCTCGTCGGCGAACGGGCTGTGCTCATGCAGGCATCGGCGGATCCGGTTGATGGCGTCCACCCGTCTCTCCAGCGGCAAGCCGTCCAGTTCGTCGAACAGGGCCTCGGCCCGCTTCACGAGATCCGTCGCGTCCGGCATGCGCGTTCCTCACTAAAGTCACCCAGCGCCCGCGCGTGGCGCGGACCTGGAATCCGTGCGGCGCCAGAAAGCGCACGCAAGTCTCCGGCACCCGCGTCGTGCACGCGAGGTCGAACTCGTCGACGTAGCCGAGCACGTGATCGCGCAGGGCGCGGAAGAGGCCGCGCCCGCGCACCTCGGGACGCAGGTAGCCCTCGCGGATGCGCACGATGTCGAGCTGATGCTCGATGCTGATGAAGCCCAGCACCCGCGTCTGGCCCTTGAGCCGCACGACGAACCAGCGGTAGCCCGGCCCGTCGTTGAGCGGATAGCCGCCGCATTCGCGCCGCACCTTGGCGCTGGCGAAGAAGCGGCCCATGCGGGCGAAGAAAGCGGCCTCGTCGTCGGCCGAACGCATCTCGACCAGTTCGCAGTCTTCCAGGCGGATCACGACCCCCTCTCCTCGATCAATGCCAGGGCGTCGATATCGCGGCGGGCGAAGCCGAACGACAGCGAGCGGGCCATATCCTGCTTGAGCAACGACAGCGCCACGCGCCGCCAGGAGGGTTGCGCCTTGCGGTTCTCCAGCGCCGGCACGCCGGCGTCCGGCCAGGCATCGAGCGGATAGTCGTGCTGCCCCCACCAGTCGATGAAGCGCCGGATGCGGCGCATATAGACCGTGCGCAACGGCCCCGGCAGGCTCCGCAGCAGGAACTGGCTGTACTGCTTCCAGGTGCTGAAGGTGGGTGGCAGCCCGAGCCCGCCGCGATAGCCGAGGAAGCGCTGGCGGCAATAGCGCGCCGCGTAGTTGGCGCCGGCCACCCGCCGGACGACGCGGAACCAGGTCTCCGGCTCCAGCCGGTGAAACAGGTCGAGGCCCTTGCGCTGGTCGTCGCCATAGGGCTGGCAGATGCGCATCTGCGAGAACGGCACGCCGGCCCGGTACATATGGTCGTAGAGCCGGTTGTAGGCGTGGCCGTGCTCGCCGGTGTAGCGCCAGAGGTCGCCAAATTTCCAGTCGTAGATGGGAAAGAAGGTGACGGCCCGGCCGTCGGTCAGATCGCGGGCGCTCCACGCCACCGCCGCGCCGGCGCCGGTCGGCGTCCAGGCGCACTTCTTCACCCGGGTGCGGCGCTTGACGGCCAAATAGCGGTGAAGGGATTCGTCGGAGCGAATGCCGACCAGGAAGGCGGTCGGCACGTCCTGCGCCAGCCATTCGTTGAAGGCGGGCACGAACTCCTCGAACTCCATGCGGTAGCGGTAGAAGGGAAAGAACGCCTGGTCGCGGATCACCGATGGATGCGTCGGCATCGGCCGGATCCAGTCCGCCTCGCGCCCCGGCTCCCAGGCGCACCAATAGGGCTCCTGCAGGCTGGAGGCGTTGCGCAGGTTGAGCGGCAGGCAGATCCACCACGGCCGCACGTCCTCGCGGTCGAACATTTCGGTGACGTGCGCGATGGTCGCCGAATATTGCCCTTCCAGGTCGATGAACATCGCGTGCACCGGCCCGCGGCCCATTTCGCGCGCCACTTCCAATGCCAGGTGCAGCGTGACGGAACTGTCCTTGCCGCCGGAGAAGGCGACGCAGACACGCTCGAAATGCTCGAAGACCAGTCGGATGCGCGCCTTGGCAGCCGAGTAAACGTCGACGTCGCGATAGCACTTGCCCGCCATGGTACGGCCCGCTTGCTCCTTGGAAAGGTGCCAGCGGTGTAACGGAAGTTTGCTGGCGGTAGTCCAGACCGAGCGGATGCCCGAAATCGGGCTTCAGGCATCCCGCCCAATGGTCAATATACAATATATTCGACCCATTCGGGATCTGCTCGACGCTGACTCCCAATAAATTTCAATCCGTCCCAACCGTCTTCACAGCAACCCATTGCAAGATATGAATGGGTAACTGGCTGCACCTTTGTGAACAATGTCGGATGCTTTAGAATTTTTCGATTTCGACAGACACAGACTGACGGACGAGCGAAACACAGGAGAGACGGAATTATGGAGAGCAGCGATTCGCATCCCGCTCCGCCCGAGCGATCCAGGCTGAAAATATACGGAACCCGAAGCCCCTTCTTCGCTTTTCGGCATCGTCCTTCGCCGCCGGGGATCGGTTTTCGGCCTGCCGGGAACAGATCCGGCCTCTCTGCGCACCCTCGAAGCGCAAGAGTAAGCGCGGGCCGCTATTGTCCTTTCAACCAACGAGAAAGGCGCCCCTTGCGGAGCGCCTTTCGTCTTCTGTCAGTCTCGTGCGAGAGAGTTCCGCCTCACTCGCCGGCGATCGCCCATTCCATCGGCTCGCGGCCCTCGCGCGTCTTCTTGATGCGCTCGGCGACCAGGAAGGCCAGCTCCAGCGCCTGATCGGCGTTGAGGCGCGGATCGCAATGGCTGTGGTAGCGATCCGACAGTTGCTCGCCGGAGATGGCGACGGCGCCGCCGGTGCATTCGGTGACGTCGCGGCCGGTCATCTCGACGTGGATGCCGCCGGGATGAGTGCCCTCGGCGGCGTGCACGTCGAAGAAGGCGCCGACTTCCTTCAGGATGCGGTCGAACGGCCGCGTCTTGTAGGAGTTGAGCGTGATGGTGTTGCCGTGCATCGGGTCGCAGGACCAGACCACCGACCGTCCCTCGCGCTGAACCGCGCGGATGAGGGCCGGCAGGTAGTCGCCCACCTTGTCGGCGCCGTAGCGGGTGATCAGCGTCAGCCGGCCCGGCTCGTTGTCGGGATTGAGCGTGTCGATCAGGCGGATCAGCTCGTCCGGCGCCAGCGACGGGCCGCACTTCAGGCCGATCGGGTTCTTGATGCCGCGGCAGTATTCGATGTGGGCATGGCCGGGCTGGCGGGTGCGGTCGCCGATCCAGATCATGTGGCCGGAGGTGCCGTACCAGTCGCCGGTGGTCGAATCGACGCGGGTCAGCGCCTGCTCGTAGCCGAGCAGCAGCGCCTCGTGGCTGGTGTAGAAATCGGTCGTCCGCATCTCCGAGACGCTTTCGGGATGCACGCCGCAGGCGCGCATGAAGGCGAGGCTCTCGGTGATGCGATCGGCATATTCCTGATAGCGCGACGACTGGGTACCCTTGACGAAGCCGAGCGTCCACTTGTGGACGTTGTCGAGGTTGGCGTAACCGCCGCCGGCGAAGGCGCGCAGCAGGTTCAGCGTCGCCGCCGACTGGCGATAGGCCATCTCCTGGCGCTGCGGGTCGGGGATGCGCGATTCCGGCGTGAAATCCATGCCGTTGATGATGTCGCCCCGGTAGGACGGCAGCTCGACGCCATCGATGGTCTCGGTCGACTTGGAACGCGGCTTGGCGAACTGGCCGGCGATGCGGCCGACCTTCACCACCGGCTGGGCGGCGCCGTAGGTCAGCACCACCGCCATCTGCAGGAAGACGCGGAAGAAGTCGCGGATATTGTCGGCACCGTGCTCAGCGAAGCTCTCGGCGCAATCGCCGCCCTGCAGCAGGAAGGCCTCGCCGGCCGCCACCTTGGCCAGCGACTTCTTGAGCTTGCGCGCCTCGCCGGCAAAAACCAGCGGCGGATAGCTCGAAAGATGCGCCTCGACGGCGGCGAGCGCCGCCTGGTCGGGATAGTCGGGCACCTGCTCGATGGGCAGGGCGCGCCAGGAATCGGGCTTCCAGGTGGTAGGCATGACGCGGCTCTTCTTCTCGATGCACCGCCCCGCGGAAACCGCCGCGGAGCCTTCAGGATTTGGCACCCTATACACGAGGCGCCGGTGACGCACCACCACCGACGCGCATTGCGCGGCAGGGCGCGGAAGGCGGCGGTTCCGTTTTGACTGATCCGGCACCAGGGCCGGAAGCAGGCGGTCACGGAACCGCAAATGCAAAAAGCCCCGCCTTTCGGCGGGGCTCGTTCTCGCACTGGGCCTGTCGATTAGACAGCTGCGGAACCGGCCACGCCGAAGCGGCGACGCCACGCATAAAAGCCCATAAAGCCAAAGACAGTCGGAGCCGCGGCCCGCGGAAGCGGGGCGATCAAGGATGTCCGAAGGTGCCGAGAGCACAACATGGATATCGTCCGACGAAAGACGCTTCCGCAGAAACTGCCGAAGCAAGGTTGGCGGACAGAAACCATCGCCAGCCGACGACGTCAAGCGAAATCGCGCGGAACCCTACGAAGGCAGGTCAGATCAGCGCCAGTTCCCGCAAGGCTCGGCGCATGCCCTCGGGAATGTCGCCGTCGATTTCCGACTGACGGATATCGTCCGGCGCGTCCTTGGCGGGCAGATACCGCCAGCCCTGGAAGGCGCGGCAGGGCCTGTATTCCGTGCGATGCAGCTCCGGATCGAGGACAAGGCCGCAGCGCTCGATGCCGTCGCCGCCCCGGATCGGACGCAGCTCCAGGATGCGCTGGCGCGCCTGCACGATGCCCTTGATCACCCAGTAGAGCGAGCCGCCGTCGAGGATTTCGTCGACCCGCCTCGGAAACATGCGGGTGACGTGGATGCGCTCGTAGCTCTCGCCGCGGGCGGCATGGACCAGCACCTCCTCGCGATACCACTGGTCGAGTTCCTCGACCGTCTCGACACCGACGCAGAGCTTGATGATGTGAAGCGGCATTACCGATTTCCAAAAGCGCGGACCGTCCCGTCCGGGATTGCGGCTTATCATGGTGCGTCGCCGCAGGCGATACAAGTCGTCGCGAGCGGCATCAGCCCATGGAGCGTTCCGGCGCCCGGCCGAAAGGTCCCGGCCGCACGAGCTCGACGAAGGCGGCCGCGGCCCGGCCGAAATAGCGCTCGCGATGGCGAAGGGCGTGAAAACCGCGGCCGGGCAGCGGTGTCTCCACCTGCGCCAGCGTGCCGGCGGCCAGCGCGGCGCCGGCCACCATGCGCGACAGCACGGTGACGCCGGCTCCCGCCTCGACGGCGGTGCGAACGGCCTCGTTCGACGGCAGTTCGAGCGCCACGTCGACATCGGTGGCGGACAGACCGTAATGGGCGAGCGCCTGCTCGAGCGCGACGCGGGTGCCCGATCCCTTCTCGCGCAGAACCCAGCGGGCCGCCCTCAGCCGCTCCGCCATGCCGCCGGCGGCGGCCAGCCAGGGATCGGCGGGGGCCGTCACCAGCACCAGCTCGTCGTCGAACAGGCGGTCGATGGCGAGGCTCGGCTCGTCCACCGGCCCCTCGACGAAGCCGACGAGCGCCGCGCCGTCGCGCAACCGGCCGGCGACGAATTCCGTATTGCCGAGTTCGAGCGTCACGCGGATGCCAGGATAACTCTTCGTGAAAGCCCGGACGACGCGCGGGATCCAGTAGGCGCCGATGGTCTGGCTGGCGGCGATCGCCAGTTCGCCGCGGCGAAAATCGGCGAGGTCGGACAGCACCGCCTCGCCGTCGGCGGCGCGGCCGAGGATCGCCCTCGCCTCTTCCAGAAAGGTGCGGCCGGCATCGGTCAGCGCGATGCGGCGGCCGATGCGGTCGAACAGCCTGATCGCGTAGCGGCCTTCGAGCGCGGTGATCGCCGCGCTGACGGCCGACTGGGTCAGATGCAGCTCGTGCGCCGCCTGGGTGACGTGTTCGCGCTCGGCGACGGCGACGAAGATGCGGAGCTGTTCGAGGGTCATGGATGGCGGGAACCCGGGGGATCAGGTCAGACTTATCAAGATCAGGCTGAGGCTGGCAATGAAAAGGCTGGCGAGCGCGCCGGTCAGCGCCGGCTTCAGGCCCTTTGCCCTGAGCCTCACGAAACTGGTCTCGAGCCCCATGGCGGCGAGCGCCATGGTCAGCAGGAAGGTGCTGACGACGCCGGTTTCCGCCTTGAGCGCGTCGGGAAGGCCGACGACGCTGTTGACGGCGACCAGCGCGATGAAGCCGAGCACGAACCAGGGCAGCGGCGCCCGCGGCCGCTCCGACCCCGCCTCGCCGGGCGCCGGCAGGAAAGCGGCCATGGCGAACACCACCGGCGCCAGCGTCATGACGCGCGTCAGCTTGGCGACGGTGCCGAAGTCGCCCGCCTCGCGGCCGACGGCGAAGGTCGCCGCCACCACCTGGGCGATTTCATGGATCGACGAGCCAGCCCAAAGGCCGTAGTCGCGCGGCGCCAGGCCGAGGACGCCCTGCAGCAACGGATAGGCGAACATGGCGACGGAGCCGAACACGGTGACGCAGGCGACGGCATAGGCGACGTCCTCGTCATGGGCGTCGACCACCGAATTGGCGGCCGCGACCGCCGAGGCGCCGCAGATCGACGTTCCCGCCGCGATGAGGCGGGTGAGGCGCCGATCGGCGCCCATGAGCCGGCCGACCGCCAGCGTGAACAGGAAGGTGGCGGCAACGGCAGCGAGGATGACGGCAACGCCGCGCACTCCCGTCTCGGCCACCTGCCCAAAGGTCAGTTGCAGGCCGAGCAGGATGATCGCAAGCCGCAACAGCCGGCGCATCGAGAAGCCGATGCCGGCCGTCAGCGCCGCAGGGACGCCAATGGTGTTGCGGACCAGCATGCCCAGAGCGATGGCGATGATCATCGGGCTGAAATCGTGGACGCCGGGCAACGTCCTGAGCCCGTAGGCGACACCGGCGACGGCGGCGCAGGCGGCGATACCGGGCAGCGCCAGGGCGATGGCGCCCTGCCGGCCGATACCGGCAATGGATTTCGATGTCTCGATCGATTGTTGGAACATTTTGCTCTTGCCTAGGCATCCATCGTGATGGATTTCCTATCGCGCAAGCGTTCCACGCAAACCAACGCATTGTGCCGCACGAACCGTTCGCTTCGGCCGAACGATCCGACGCTGTCGCCCGGCGGGCGATGCCCTTGGGACAGGCGACCGTCAGGCCGGCTGGTCGACCGGCCCGTTCTTGCTGCCCGGCCCGAGAACGCCGAGGTCGTCCTCCGCCTTGACCCGGGCGAGCCGCGCCTCCGCCTCGTCGGCCTCGCGCTGGCGGGCCCACATGGTGGCGTAGAGGCCGCCCTTCTCGATCAGCTCGGCGTGCGCGCCGCGCTCGGCGATGCGGCCCTTCTCCAGCACGATGATCTCGTCGGCGTTGACCACCGTCGACAGCCGGTGGGCGATCACCATGGTGGTGCGGCCCTCGGCGACGCGGTCGAGCTCGGCCTGGATCTCGCGCTCGGTGTTGGTGTCGAGCGCCGAGGTCGCCTCGTCGAGGATCAGGATCGGCGGCGACTTCAGGATGGTGCGGGCGATGGCGACGCGCTGCTTCTCGCCGCCCGACAGCTTGAGGCCGCGCTCGCCGACCGGCGTGTCGTAGCCGTTCGGCAGGCTCTCGACGAAATGGGCGATGCGCGCCTGCCGCGCCGCCTCGCGCACCTCGTCAGCGGTGGCGTCCGGCCGGCCGTAGCGGATGTTGTAGAAGATGCTGTCGTTGAACAGCACGGTGTCCTGCGGCACCATGCCGATGGCCGACCGCAAGCTCTCCTGCGTCACGTCGCGGATATCCTGACCGTCGATGGTGACGCGGCCGGAGGTGACGTCGTAGAAGCGGAACAGGAGGCGCGACAGCGTCGACTTGCCGGCGCCCGACGGCCCGACGACGGCCACCGTCTTGCCGGCCGGGATCTCGAAGGTGATGCCCTTCAGGATCTGGCGGTCGGGGTCGTAGGCGAAGTGCACGTCCTCGAAGCGCACCGAACCGCCCTTGACGTCGAGCAGGCCGGCATTCGGCGCGTCGACGATCTCCGCCGGCTCGCCCAGGAGGTCGAACATCTGCTCGAGATCGGTGACGCCCTGGCGGATCTCGCGGTACATGAAGCCGATGAAATTGAGCGGGATGCCGAGCTGCATCAGCAGCGTGTTGAGCAGCACGAAGTCGCCGAGCGTCTGGGTGCCGGCCACCACCTCGTGGGCCGACATCACCATGCACACGGCGACGCCGACGGTGAAGATCACCGCCTGTCCCATATTGAGCCAGGACAGCGAGTACCAGGTCTCGTTGGCGGCCGCCTCGTAGCGCTCCATGGCGGCGTCGAAGCGCGCCGCCTCCATCTTCTCGTTGCCGAAATACTTGACCGTCTCGAAGTTCAACAGGCTGTCGACCGACTTGGTGTTGGCGTCGGTGTCGCTGTCGTTCATGCGGCGGCGGATGGCGATGCGCTTGTCGGAATAGCTGATCGAGAACCAGACGTAGAGCCAGATGGTGATGCCGATCACCAGGAGATAGCTCAGGCCGAAGTTCACCACGATGACGACGGCCGACAGGGCGAATTCCAGCACCGTCGGCATGGCGTTGAGGATGGTGAAGCGGACGATCGATTCGATGCCCTTGACGCCGCGGTCGATGACGCGGGTCAGGCCGCCGGTGCGCCGCTGCAGGTGAAAGCGCAGCGACAGCCGATGCATGTGGACGAAGGTGAGATTGGCGAGGCGGCGGACGGCGTATTGGCTGACGTCGGAGAACAGCGCGTCGCGCAGGTTGTTGAAGCCGTTCAGCAGAATGCGGCCGATGTTGTAGGCCACCACCATGGCCACCGGATAGGTGAGCCACATCAGCGTCGGTTCGGGCACGTTGGCCTTGGGCGCCAGCGCATCGGTGGCGAATGCGTAGAGATAGGGCACCAGGACGGTGATCACCTTGGCCAGCACCAGCGCCGCCATCGACAGCACCACGCGCATCCGGAGGTCGGCGCGCCCGGCCGGCCACATGTAGGGCCAGAGCTGGAGAAGCGTCGTCCATAGCGACGTGTCGCCGCTGATCTTGCCCTTGTCATCGGCGCTGGGATCGACTTCGCTCATGGTCCACCGGAAAGCGTTGCTCAAAAAACCGCCCGACGCGAACGCGCCGGGCGGCTTGCCGTCCCTCAGATAGTCTCTTTTTCCATTGCGTGCCATGGTTGGCGCGCGTGATGGCGGGAATGTTACTGGCCGACCGGCCTCCAGGCGGCGTCGCCCTCGGGAACCACGAACACCTGGCCGGGATAGATCAGGTCCGGATTGCGGATCTGGTCGGTGTTGGCCTGATAGATCGTCGAGTAGCGGATGCCCTTGCCGTAGAGACGTTTGGCGATCATCCAGAGATTGTCGCCACGGCGAATGATGAGCGTGGCCGGTTCGGCCGGCGTCGCCTCGCCTGCCGATCCGGCACCGGCCTGGGCGGAACCGACGCCGGACGGCAGCGTCGGGGCCGACAGGCCATCCTCGGCGACCTGGAAGGGCACCTCGGCGCGGGCCAGGACGTTGCCGTTGGCGTCGATCTGGTCGATGCGGACGAGGTGCTGGCCCGGCGCGAGCTGAACTTCGCCCTGATAGAGCCAGCGCCCCTTGTCGGCCTTGGCGTCGCCGGTCGCCTTGTCGTCCACATAGAGGCGGATCACGGCGCCGCTCTCGGCGGAGCCGGCGGCAAAGAAGCGCTTGCCGTTCTCGAGCTCGACGGCGTCGATGGTGACGGCCGGCGCCGGAACGGCGGCCGGTTCGGCCTCGGGAGCGGCGGCGGGCTCGGCAGCCGGCGCGGCCTGGGCCGGCGCCGCGTCGGCGGGCGCCTGGGCCGGCGGGGTCGCGGCAGCGTCGTCGGCGGCGGCAGGCGTTGCGGGCGACGCGGGCTTTTCGGCGGCAGGCGCCGGCTCGGCCTGCGCCACCGTGACCGCCGGCGCCGCGGCGTCGGCCTGCGCATCGGCCGGCGGAGCGGGAATTTCGACGTCCGCCGGCGTGGCCGGCTCGGTCGTCATGGCAGCCGGCGCCGGTTCGGCGGTGGTCGCCGGCGTGGTCGCGTTGCCGGCAATCGCCGTCGCGGTGGCGCTGGCGGAAACCGGCGGCTCGGCTGCCGGCGCGGCAACCTTCGGCAGCTCGGGGACGAAGGCCGGCACGGTATCCGCGGCATCGGCGACCTGGGTGGGATCGGCGCCGGCATCGGCCAGCTTGGCCTGCGTCTCTTCGAGACCGGGCACCTGGAGGACGGTCGATGGCGCCCCCGGCTGGTTCAGCACCACCAGCACGTCGCCGTTGCCGCCCTCGGGCACCGATACGGCGACCGACTGCTCGGAAGTCGCCACCTTGCCGTCCTTGCCGACGACGCGCACCGACAGGTCGTGGGCGCCGGGCTTCAGCGGATCGGCGAGAACGATGGCCCAGGAGCCGGTATCGTTGGCCTTGCCGTCGGCGACGACGTCCTTGCCGGAGAGGATTTCCACCTTGGCGTCGGGATCGCTGCGCCCGGCGATCACCGCGTCGCCGGTCGGCTCGACGCGGACGAGATCGAAGATGGGGACCACGGTTTCGCCGGCCGGGGTCGCGGCGGCCGGATCGGCATCGGCCTTGGCGGGCGCCGGCGTCGCAACGACGTCCGTCGAGGCGGTCGTCGCGGCGGCGGACGCCGGGTGGCCGGCGATCTGGACGTTGAGCTGGCGCAGCACGCCGTCGAGCGCACCGGAGAACAGGCCGGCCAGAAGAACCACGATCACGCCGACAGCGCCGATCAGAATTGTGCGAAGTCTCTTGCTCATCACCCGTCCACGCCCCCGTCGGATTCGCCGACAAAAGAGTCGCATCGACACGCTCGCCGAATGCTGCCTACCGGTCGATCCGTCCACTATCGACAGTCACACCTGAATGATCCACCGAGTCGTGACTGATCGAACACAATGATTTGAGCCGCCATTAAGGCGTCTCTTCTGCAACAGTCATGCCGGATCATGCCGAAGCAGTTTTTTTCATGCTGTATACTCATATGGTTAGGCTCACAAGTGCGGCTCTCTACCGGTTCCGGAGGGCAAAAGGGCCAAGGCGGATTCCACGAGGACCGATGCAAGAAAGCCGCACTTTCGCACATTTTCGGCCGGTGCGGGCGATCTGTCCACCCTATGGCCGCCCTTCATCTTCCGTCACACCGGCCGCTTGACGGCCGAGACGCAGCGGTGCGACAAGGCAAGCATGACCAAAATCAACAGCATCTGTGTTTTCTGCGGCTCGGCCAGCGGCCGCAATCCCGCCTATGTGGCCGCCGCCGAGCGGCTCGGCGCCGACATGGCCGGCCATGGCATCCGCCTGGTCTACGGCGGCGGCAACGTCGGGCTGATGGGCACCACCGCCCGCGCCGTGATGGCGGCCGGCGGCAAGGTGACCGGCATCATTCCGGAGTTCCTGATGAACCGGGAACGCATGCTCGACGGCGTCGACGACCTGCATATCGTGCCGGACATGCATACGCGCAAGCGCATGATGTTCGAGGCGGCCGATGCCTTCGTGACCCTGCCGGGCGGCATCGGCACGCTGGAGGAAGTGGTCGAGCAGATGACCTGGGCGCAGCTCGGCCGGCACAAGAAGCCGATCGTGCTGGCCGATATCGAGGGTTTCTGGCAGCCGCTCGTCGAGGTAATCCACCACATGAATCGCGAATCTTTCATCCGCGACGGCTTCGAGGTGCGCTATCACGTGGCCCGCACGGCGGCCGACATTCTGCCGACCGTGCTCTCCTCGGCGGGCGACAACGGCGAAATCGCCGGGGATGCCGAAACCATCGCCAAGATGTAAGGCCTCAGGACCCGGCGTAGCCGTTCTTCAGCAGCTTGTAGGTGATGGAATCGTCGAGCGCCTCGAAGGACGCCTCGACGATGTTGGCCGACACGCCCACCGTCGACCAGCGGCGGCCGGTCGCCCGGTCGAGGCTCTCGATCAGCACGCGCGTCACGGCGCCGGTGCCGCCGTTGAGGATGCGCACCTTGTAGTCGACCAGTTCCAGGGCGGCGATCTCGTCCTGGTATTTGCCGATATCCTTGCGCAGCGCCTGGTCGAGGGCGTTGACCGGGCCGTTGCCCTCGGCGACCGACATCAGGATCTCGTCGTCCACCTTCACCTTGACCACCGCCTCGGTGACGACCACCCGCTCGCCGATGGCGTTGATGCGGCTCTCCACCATGGTGCGGTAGGAGATCACGTCGTAGAAATGCGGCACGCCGCCGAGATGGCGCAACGCCAGGAGCTCGAAGGAGGCGTCGGCCGCCTCGTAGGAATAGCCGCGCGCCTCGCGCTCCTTGAGCGCGGCGAGCAGGCCGGTCAGCCGGCGGTCGTCCCTGGCGTAGGCGATGCCGAGCCGGTCGAGCTCGGCGAACAGGTTGGAACGGCCGGCCTGATCGGACACCAGCAGGCGGCGGCGGTTGCCGACGCCGTCGGGGCTGACGTGCTCGTAGGTGCGCGGGTCCTTCAGGATCGCCGAGGCGTGGATGCCGGCCTTGGTGGCGAAGGCCGAGAGGCCGACGTAGGGCGCGTGGCGGTTGGGCGCTCGGTTGATGATCTCGTCGAAGGCCCGCGACACCTGCGTCAGCGTCTTCAACTGCTCGGCCGTCACGCCGGTATCGTAGCGGCTGGCGAATTCGTCCTTCAGCACCAGCGTCGGCAGGATGGTGGTGAGGTTGGCGTTGCCGCAGCGTTCGCCGATGCCGTTGAGCGTGCCCTGCACCTGCCGAACGCCGGCGCGGATGGCGGCGAGCGAATTGGCCACCGCCTGCCCGGTGTCGTCATGGGCGTGGATGCCCAACCGATCGCCCGGCACCGCCTTGGCGACCGTCGATACGATCTCCGCCACCTCGTGCGGCATGGAGCCGCCGTTGGTGTCGCACAGCACCACCCAGCGGGCGCCGGCCTCGAAGGCGGTTCTTGCGCAGGCGAGCGCGTAGTCGGGATTGGCCTTGTAGCCGTCGAAGAAGTGCTCGCAATCGACGATGGCCTCGCGGCCGGCCTTCACCGCCGCCTCGACCGATTGGCGGATGCAGTCGAGATTGTCTTCAAGCGTCGTCTTCAGGGCGACGTCGACGTGATAGTCCCAGGACTTGGCGACGAAGGTCACCACATCGACCGGGGCGGCGAGCAGAGCGGCAATGCCGGTGTCGTTGGACAGCGACACGCCGGGCCGCTTGGTCATGCCGAAGGCGGCGAAGCGCGCCTTGTTCGTGCGCTTTTCGGCAAAGAAGGCGTCGTCGGTCGGGTTGGCGCCGGGGTAGCCGCCCTCGATGTAGGAAAGGCCCAGATCCTCGATGAGCCGCGCGACGACGATCTTCTCCTCGACGGAGAAGTCGATGCCCGAGGTCTGGGCGCCGTCGCGCAGCGTCGTATCGTAGAGATAAAGGCGGGCCTTGTCCGTCATGGTTGCGAACTCGATTTGAAACGTGGCGGGCGAAGGGAGCCCGCCTCCTAGATGTTTTGCCGTATTCAGTCCTCGATCTATCAGTCCCTCATGCCGCGAAGCGGTCGGTGGCCGAGATCAGTTCGTGCAGGAGGCCGGGCTCGACCAGCGAATGGCCCGCCCCTTCGACGATGCGAAGATCGGCTTCCGGCCAGGCCTTGTGGAGATCCCAGGCATTCTGCAGCGGCGTACACATATCGTAGCGGCCGTGAACGATGACACCCGGAATCCCCTTCAGCCGGCCGGCCTCCTCGAACAACTGGCCGGGCCGCATCCATCCTTCGTGGACGAAGTAGTGGTTCTCGATCCGGGCGAAGGCCAGGGCGAACTCGTCGTCGACGAAGCCGGAGGTGACTTCCTCATTGGGGAACAGCGTCAGCGTCGAGCCTTCCCAGAGCGACCAGATACGGGCGGCGGCGAGCCGCGTCTGCCGGTCCTCGGAGACCAGCCGGCGGCGGTAGGCGGCAATCAGGTCGCCCCGCTCGGCCTCGGGGATGTGCTCGCGGAACGGCTCGAACTTCTCGGGATGGATCAGCGAGGCGCCGTATTGGTAGAACCACTTCAGCTCGAAATCGCGCAGCCCGAAGATGCCGCGCAGCACCAGCTCGGAGACACGCTCCGGGTGCGTCTCGGCATAGGCGAGCGCCAGCGTCGAGCCCCAGGAGCCGCCGAACACCAGCCATTTGTCGACGCCGATCATGTTGCGCAGGCGCTCGATGTCCGCGACGAGATGCCAGGTGGTGTTGGCCTCCAGCGAGGCGTGCGGCGTCGAGCGGCCGCAGCCGCGCTGGTCGAACAGGATGACGTCGTATTTCGTAGGGTCGAAGCAGCGCCGCTGGTTGGGCGAACAGCCGCCGCCGGGACCGCCGTGCAGGAAAACGGCCGGCTTGCCGCCCTTCCGGCCGATCCGTTCCCAATAGACCTGATGGCCGTCGCCGACATCGAGCATGCCGGTCTCGAAGGGCTCGATCTCGGGGTAGTAGCTGCGCAGTTCCGTCATGATTCAGGCTTTCGGCAATGGCCACACGGAGGTGTCGTGGTCGGGATGCTGGTTGGAAATCATGTCGTTCATGAATTCGTCGCCCTCGAAGCCTTCGTCGGTGCGGACGCGTTTCAGGGACGGCAAACCGGCGGTGAACGGCAATTCGGCCTCGACGCCGTATTGGACGGTCGGCGGCAGGGCCGAGGGATCGTCGAAGGCACCGGCGGCAATCGACGGTTCGTAACCGTCGGCCTCGTAGGTGAGCGGCGTACCGCAGTCGGCGCAGAAGGCGCGCGAGACGTGGTTGGACGAGCGGTAGGACTTGCGGCTGCCGCGCGTCCAGTCGACGCCGCCCTTCTCGAAGGCGACGAAGGGCGCAAAATAGTTGCCGACGGCCTTCTGGCACATGCGGCAATGGCAGATCGATACGGAAGACACCTTGCCGCTGTCGCAGGCAAAGCGGATGGCGCCGCATTGGCAGCCGCCGGTCAGCATGGTCATGGCATGTCCTCCCGCACTTGGCGCGTCTAGCGTTTCACGTCCCAGGTGGTCTCGATCTCGCCGGTGTCCTTGTTCTTGCCGTCCTTCAGCTCGATGCCCATGGCGGCGAGCTCGTCGCGGATGCGGTCGCTCTCGGCGAAGTTCCTCGCCTTGCGCGCTTCGAGGCGGGCGGCGATCAGCGCCTTCACCCTGGCCTCGTCGATATCGGCGGCCGGCCGGCGCGCCGCCCAGGCGGCGGCGCTGTCGTGGAAGAAGCCGAGAAGGCGCAGCGATGCCGACAGCGTCGCCGGATCGTGCTTGACGGCGTGCAGCTCGGCGATCGCCTTGGCCGTGTTGAGGTCGTCGCTGAGCGCCTCGATCAGCCCGTCGGACGGGCGGCCGGGCGCCACGTCGGCGGCAACCGCGTACCAGTCGTCGAGCGTCTTCCATCCCTCCTCGAGGCCGCGAACCGTGAAGTCGATCGGCTGGCGGTAGTGCGTCTTCAGCATGTTGAAGCGCAGCACCTCGCCGGGCCAGTCGTCCAGCAGCTCGCGGATGGTGAAGAAGTTGCCGAGCGATTTCGACATCTTCTCGCCTTCGACCTGAAGAAAACCGTTGTGCATGAAGACGTTGGCCATGACGTCCTTATGGAAGGCGCAGCGCGACTGGGCGACCTCGTTCTCGTGGTGGGGAAAGACGAGATCGACGCCGCCGCCATGGATGTCGAAGGTCTCGCCGAGGTGCTTCCAGCTCATGGCCGAGCACTCGATGTGCCAGCCGGGCCGCCCCCTGCCCCACGGGCTCCGCCAGCCGGGCTCGTCGTCGGCGGACGGCTTCCACAGGACGAAGTCCATCGGGTCGCGCTTGTAGGGCGCCACCTCGACGCGGGCACCGGCCATCATGTCGTCGAGCGACCGGCGGGCGAGCTTGCCGTAGTCAGGCATGGCCGGCACATGGAACAGGGCGTGCCCCTCGGCGACATAGGCGAAGCCGCCGGCGATCAGCCGCTCGATGATGGCGATCATCTCGGCGATATGCTCGGTGGCACGCGGCGTCACCGTCGGCCTGAGGCAGCCGAGCGCGGTGACGTCCTGCTCGAACTGGGCGTAGGTCTTCTCGGTCAGGCCGCGGATCGCCTCGACCGGCGGCACGCCGGGATAGTCGCGGGCGGCGCGGGCGTTGATCTTGTCGTCGACGTCGGTGATGTTGCGCACGTAGGTGACGTGGCGCTCGCCGTAGAGATGGCGCAACAGGCGGAACAGCACGTCGAAGACGATGACCGGCCGGGCATTGCCGATATGGGCGAAATCGTAGACCGTGGGGCCGCAGACGTACATGCGCACGTTGCCGGCGTCGATCGGAACGAAATCGTCCTTGCCACGCGTCAGCGTGTTGTAGAGCCTGAGTACCAAAAGCCCGTCTCCCCTCGCCATGGAACGCAAGACACATTACCGCCGGGCCGGTCGGGGGAACCCATCATCCGTTCTGGTCTTCGGAAAGATCGTGACGGGGACGTCCGCGGCCGGCGTAAAGCTCAGCCACAAATAATGCTGGCGGTAATGGTGATGCGCGCGTCCCGGAACATGGCCGCCGATATGCCGTCAAATGCCCGGCACCGTCAAGGGAAGCAATGAAAATTCGAGCGATCCTGCATTGACGCGGGCGGCGGATCAGGTCGAGAGTACCACCTTGGCGTGCCTGTCACGCGTGAAACCCGCCATGGCCCGCCTCAACAAGAAAATCCTCTGCTTCGTCGACGAATACGGCACCGCTGGCGAACCCGGCTTCGCGCTCGGCTGCGTCATCGTCTGGGCGCGGGAATGCGGACGACTGGACAAGACGTTCAGCGATCTGCTGCCGGCGAGCGTCAACGAAGTACATGCCGCCGACTGGGAGAAGGAGGTCGTTCAGGGGGTATTGGGGCGGCTGAAACAGGCTACCCTGTCGCAAAACATGATCCTGCTCAACAAGCCCTACAGCCTGAAGACCGGCAGCCGACCGGAAATCTATGCAAATGCCTTGGTCGAAACCGTAAAATTCGCCATCAAGCGCTTCAGGGCCGCCAATCGCGGCGGGCGTTTTATTGGCAATGTCGAGGTCATCGTCGATGCCTGCGAGCAAAATACGGACCTGCGCTTTTTGCGAACCATCGAAAAAGCCCGACTGGAAGACGGCCTGTTCAAAGCCGTCATTCGCGTCGTGACGTTGGATTCGGCGGCATCGAGAGTCCTCCAGCTTGCCGATCTAGTCGCTCATGCGCGAAGCTGGATCGTCAACGGAGAGGAAAATGCCAAGGGATTGCGGGATACCTATGGGATCGAAGTATCCTGAAAGAGAAAAGCCGCCCCCGGGAGAGCGGCTTTTAATGTGGCTGGCAACCGGTCCCTTTTGAGGGGGATCCGGGTCACCACTGCTCCTGCCCGCCACGCGGACTGACAGGTCACAACGCCAATATAGGGCAAAGTCGCGATTTTCGCAACTTCCGGCTCACTCCAGCCAGTCGCTGCACTTCGGCGCCGGAGCATCGCCCCAGGGCATGATGGGTACGCTCGACGTGGAATTCTTCGGGCTGCCTTCGATCAGCTTGTCGGAATAGACGAGATAGACGAGCACGTTGCGCTTGGCGTCGCAGCCGCGGACGATCTGCATCTTCTTGAAGAACAGCGATCGGCGCTGCTTGTACATGTCGTCTCCCTGCTCGAACTTCTCCTTGAAGCTGACCGGGCCGACCTGACGGCAGGCGAGCGAGATGTCGGAGGTCTCCTCGGCGACGCCGAACATGCCCTTGACGCCGCCTTTCTCCGGCAGCGTGAAATGGCAGGCAACGCCGTCCACCACGGGATCGTCGAGCGCGTAGACGGCCAGCTTGTGATCGGGCGTCAGGAAGTGCCAGACCGTCGATCGCTTGAAAATCAGCTCGGGATCGTCGGACGCCGAGGCAAGCGAGGGAACGAGAACGGCGAGACTCAAGGCCACAAGGCCGATAAGCGACTTGGCGACATCACGCATTTTGGGAGGCATCCCGGCTTTCGGCGGGCCGGACCGATCCCGACCGCCATGCCGGACATATAGGCGCCGATCGCGGCCGGCCAAGGCCTCACCGGAAGACGCCTTCACCGAGCGCGCCGGCCACCGCGCCCTGGAGTATGCGGCCGAGACCGGCATATCCCGCCGTCGAGAAATGAAGATTGTCGTCGGCATAGTTGCCGCAGAACGCGCGCGTCGCCGCGGTGCCCTCGGCCGATAGCGGTTTGCGATACTGGCCGCAGGTGAAGGCGTCGTCGTCGATCGCCACGGCATGCACCCGGTCGAAGCGATGGCCGAGCGCGGCCACGGCTTGGTTCACTTCCAGCCGGCGGTCATCGAGGCTATGGAAGTCGGTGCCGCGCGGCGGAATGGTCAGCACGAGCACCGGCGTTTCCGGCCAAAGAAGGCGCAGTCGTTCGACGATCGTTTCTATGCCGGTCGCCACGGCGCAAGCCGGCGTGCCGGCGGCGAGATCGTTGGTGCCGATCAGCAGCACGGCCGCCAGCGGCCGGAGATGCGAGAGATCGGTGTTCTCTAACCGCCAGAGCACATTCGGCACCCGGTCTCCGCCGACGGCGAAGTCGTAGATGGCGGTCGAGGGGAAGGTGACCGGCAGATCGGTGCGCCAGCCGGCGAACAGCGAATCGCCGAGCAGCACGACGTCGGCCCGCTCGGGGCGAGCCGCCTGCACTTTCAGCGTTTCCTTGAGGCTCGCGTAAAGGAGCGTCCGCTGCGGCGTCAGCGTGAGGTCGACGGCGAGCGGATCGCAGGCGGGCGCCGCCCGAGCGCCAGTCAGCGCCAGAAGGCAGAGAACAACGGCCAGCCCGAACCATTGTCGCATCGTCCCCTCCTCGGCGCGGCAGATCACGCGGCGCTCAATGGCCGATTGCGGCAGAAAGGCGCGTCCTCACCGCCTCGGCGCCGATCAGCGGCAGAAGCGGCGCCAGTTCCGGCCCGTGATCGAGGCCAGTCAGCGCCTTGCGCAGCGGCAGGAACAGATCGCGCCCCTTGCGGCCGGTCTTCGCCTTCAATGCCGAAGTCCATTCGCGGAAGCTGTCGTCGGTCCACGGCTCGGGCGGCAGGGCGTCGCGCGCCGCCTCCAGGAAGTCGCGGTCGGCTTCCTCGACCAGCGGCGTCACCGGACCGGTGATCAGCTTCCACCAGTCGGCCGCATCGGCAAGGCGCATGCAGTTGCCCTTCACCGCCTGCCAGAAGGCCGGGTGGGCAGGGATGCCGAGAGCGGTCAGCCGCTTCTGGACGGTGGAAAAATCGAAGCCGTGAACGATGCGGGCGTTCAACGCCCTGAGCTCGTTCGGGTCGAACTTGGCGGACGAGCGGGAAACGGCGGCGAGGTCGAAGTCGGCGGCAAGCTCGGCCAGCGACCCGACCTTTTCGACGGCGTGCGAAGTCCCGACGTTGACGGCGAGCGAAGCCACCGCCTCCGGCTCGTAGCCTTCGGCGCGCAGGCTGCGCAGCGACAGCGACCCCGTCCGTTTGGAGAAGCCCTCGCCGCTGGCGTCGGTCAGAAGGTTATGGTGGGCGAAAATCGGGATAGCGCCGCCCAGCGCCTCGAACAAGGAGATCTGGACGCCGGTGTTGGTGATGTGGTCGCTGCCCCGGATGATATGGGTGACGGCCGTGTCGATGTCGTCGACCACCGACGTCAGCGTGTAGAGACAGGTGCCGTCGGCCCGGATCAGCACCGGATCGGACAGCGAGGCGAGATCGACCGTCTCCTCGCCGCGGCAGAGATCCTGCCAATGCACGAGGTGGCGGCTCGGCGTCAACGGGTCGCCGTCGAAATTGGGCAGCAGGAAGCGCCAGTGCGGCCGACGCCCTTCCGCCTCGAGGCGGGCGCGATCGGCGTCGGTCAGCTTCAGGGCGGCCCGATCGTAGACCGGCGGCAGGCGGCGGGCCAGCCGGCGCTTGCGGGCGTATTCCAGCTCCTCGGCCGTCTCGTAGCAGGGATAGAGCAGCCCCTTGGCAACGAGATCGGCCTTGGCGGCTTCATAGCGGTCGAGGCGATCGGACTGGCGGAAGGAAGCGTGTGGCCGGATGCCCAGCCAGGAGAGATCGGCGACGATGTTGGCCGCGTATTCCTCGGTCGAGCGGGCACGGTCGGTGTCGTCGAAACGCAGGATGAACCGGCCGCCGGTCTTCAGTGCGAACAGCCAGTTGAACAGGGCCGGACGGGCGTTGCCGATATGGATATTGCCGGTTGGAGACGGGGCGAAGCGGACGACGGTGTTCATGATCGTGGTTCTAGCCGAGACCGGACGCGAATGTCAGAGGGCTTTTCGCGAAGATAACAGATGCGAAGCGCAATCGCTGCCGCTTCATGCCTTGCGCACCCACCGTCCTCCTCCCTCCTGCTGCCAGTAGGTGACCTCGAGGCCGCGCCCCTTCAGCGTCTTCCAGGCGGCGCGGGCCTCGGCGAGCGCCGCCTCGTCGGTGCCGTCGAAGATCAGCACCAGACGCTCGTAGCGTTCGGCGTCGTCCGGCAGCGGCGCCCGGTCGACGAGAAAACGGACGGTGGCGCGGTTGGGCGCCTCCGGACCGGCCGTGAGATAGACCGGCTGCAAGGCGGCGTGGCCGTCGGCCGCGGTGCCGTGCGGCAGGAAGGCGGCGTCGTCGAAGGTCCAGAGATGGCCGTCGAGGGCGGCGAGCCGCTCCGGCGTTCCCGCCTCCACCACCACGCGCCAGCCGCGCTCGACCGACTTCTGCAGGAGCAGCGGCAGAACCCGTTCGAGCGGCTGGCCGTCGAGGTGATAAAAGAGGGCTTCGGTCATCGGTCGGTTCGCCCGTCAGCGGTGATGGCCGGCGCCCGCAGGCGCCGACCATATCGCGTCCTCAGCTCTCGAAGCGGTTGCGCACCAGGCGGTCGAGCAGGCGCACGCCGAAGCCCGAGGCCCAGGCCTTGTTGATGTCGGTCTCGGGGCTCGACATGGCCGTGCCGGCGATGTCGAGATGCGCCCACGGCGTCTCGCCGACAAAGCGCTTCAGGAACTGCGCCGCGGTGATCGAGCCGGCGTTGCGGCCGCCGGAGTTCTTCATGTCGGCGAAGCGGCTGTCGATCAGCTTGTCGTATTCCGGGCCCATCGGCATGCGCCACAGGCGTTCGCCGGTGTCCTCGCCCGCCTTGGCGAGATCGCCGGCAAGCTGATCGTCGTTGGAGAACAGGCCGGCCATCTGCGCGCCGAGCGACACCACGATGGCGCCGGTCAGCGTGGCGAGGTTGACCATGAAGGCCGGCTTGAAGCGATCGGCCGCGTAGGTCAGCACGTCGGCGAGAACGAGACGGCCCTCGGCGTCGGTGTTGACCACCTCGATGGTCTGGCCGGACAGCGAGGTCAGGATGTCGCCGGGGCGGTAGGAGCCGCCGTCGGGCATGTTCTCGACGATGCCGAGCAGGCCGACGGCGTTGACCTTGGCCTTGCGGCCGGCCAGCGCCCGGAACAGGCCGGTGACGGCGGCGGCGCCGCCCATGTCGGCCTTCATGTCCTCCATGCCGGCGCCCGGCTTGATGGAGATGCCGCCCGAATCGAAGACGACGCCCTTGCCGATGAACACGGCGGGACGGTCGCCGTCCTTGCCGCCGTTCCACTTCAGGACGACGACGCGCGGCGGCCGGGCCGACCCCTGGGCCACCGCGAGCAGCGCGCCCATGCCGATCTTGCGGAGGTCCTTCTCGCCGAGCACCTCCACCTCGACGCCGAGCTTTTTCAGCTTCTCGGCTTCGGCGGCGAATTCCTGCGGCCCGAGCGCGTTGGGCGCCTCGTGGACGAGATCGCGGGCAAGCACCACGCCCTCGGCCACCGGCTCGACCTCGGCCCAGGCCTTCCTGAGCTTGCCGGCGTGCTCGGCCACGATGGTGACGGCAACGGAAGCCGGCGCGTCGTCCTTCTTCACCGTCTTGTACTTGTCGAACTCGTAGGCGCGCAGGCGAAGGCCCAGCAGCACCTCGGCGCCGAGCTCGGGCGTCAGCGGCCCGCCCGTCGTCTCGAGAATCACGGTCGCCGCCTTGGCCTTGATCTCCTTCAGCTTGCCGTAGACCTGGCCGCCCAGCTTCAGCGCCGCCTTGTCGTCGAGTTCGGCGGCCGCGCCGACGCCGGCCAGAATCAGCCGGCCGACCGACAGGCCGGCAGGCGCGAGGATATCGAGGAAAGAGCCGGCCTTGCCCGAGAAGCCGGTGGCCGCCACGGCGCGGTCGAGGCCTTCGCTCAGCCGATCGAGCACGGCGCTCCCCATGGCGCCGGCCTTGTTGTCCGGCCCGACGAGCACAACCAGCACCGGGGCGTCGGCCTCGAGCGTCTTGGAAAATGAGAGAGTGGGAGCAGCCGCCATGATTTCTTCCTGATTGCCGGGCACCCCTAAGCGGGCGCGATCCGGATCTGCCGGCCGAATGTGGCGCTTGAAGACGGAGAGAGCAAGACGGGAGTTGCATTCCGACGCCATCGCCGCCGGCGGGCGTCGGGCAGCTTCCGGAACGGCCCGAAAATTTACCCTTTTCGGGAAGGAAGGATTCACTATAGGTCTGCTAGCCTCGGCTTTCCTGCCGTCGGCAGGTTTGACACGGGGTCACGATGCGGCGTTTCGGCACCTACCTCTTCTCGCGAACGCTTTCCGCCTTCCTCGGCGTGATGTTGACGCTCGCCGGCATTGCGTGGGTGACGCAGGCGCTGCGCCGCTTCGACCTCGTGACGGCCAAGGGACAGGCGATCGCCGTCTATCTCGGCCTGACCATGCTGTCGATGCCGCGCGTCCTCGGCGTGGTGGCCCCCTTCGCGCTGGTGGTGGCCCTGGTGCTGGTGCTGCAGCGCCTGCAGGCGGAAAGCGGCACCGTGGCGATCACCGCGGCCGGCGTATCGCAGCGGCGCCTCGCGTTGCCCTTTATCGCCGCGGCGCTGACGGTGTCGGTGTTCATCGCGGCGCTGGCCTTCTGGCTCAACCCGGGCGCTTCGCGCTCGGTCTACGACATGATGCAGACGGTGCGGGCGGACATCGTCGCCAACGTCATCCAGCCCGGCCGCTTCACCCAGGTCGACACCGGCCTGACCTTCCATATCCGCAACCGCGACGGCGACGGATCGCTGCTCGACCTGTTCATCCTGGACGATCGCAACCCGGAATTCTCCTACACCTATTCCGCCAAGCGCGGCCGGGTCGCCGAGGTGGCGGGCCGGTCGATGATCGTGATGGAACAGGGAACCATTGAGCGGAAGACCAAGGACAGCGGCGCCAACACCTTCGTCACCTTCGGCTCCTACGCCTTCGATCTCAGCCAGTTCGCCGCCAAGTCGGGCAATACCAACTACGGGCTGTCGGAGCGGACGCTGGGCGAGCTTTTCAGCCTGCGCAAGACCGACGACGATCCGGAGATCGCCCCGGAGATCATGAACCGCCTGGCCGAGCCGATCTATCCGCTGGCCCAGACGCTCGCCGTTTTCCTGTTCCTCGGCTTTCCGACCAGCAACCGCCGCGGCCAGACGCTGCCGGTGACGATGGCGATCATCGTGGGGTCGCTGGTGCGGGTGCTCGGCTTCGCCGTCATGGGGGTATCAAAGGGGTCGCCGGAAATCTCCTTCATGGCCGTCGCCGCGCCGACGCTGCTCACCGTCGTCTTTGCGATCATGATCATCGTCGGCGTCCATCCGGTCGTCTCCACCGGCTTCCTGGACAACCTGATCGACCGCCTGCGGCGAGCGATCATCGGCAGGCAGGAGGCGGCCCGATGATCGGCCGGTCGCTTGCCACCTATTTCACGCTGCGCTTTGCCGTGTGGATCCTGGGAATGTTCACCGGCATCTTCCTGCTGGTCTTCCTGATCGATTCGATCGAGCTGCTGCGCTCGACCGGCGGACGCGACGACATCTCGGTGGCCCTGGTCATCGCCGCGTCGGCCCTGCGCGTGCCGGCGCTGATGGAACAGGTGCTGCCCTTCGCCGTGCTGCTCGGCTCGATCGCCGCCTTCGTGACGCTGTCGCGCGGCTCCGAGCTGATGATCGTGCGGGCCGCCGGCCTTTCCGTCTGGCAGTTCACGCTGCCCGCCCTGGTGTTTGCCCTGGTGCTCGGCGTCGCCACCTCGACGATCTACAATCCGTTTGCCACCTGGGCCCGCAACCTGTCGAGCGACATCCTGGTCGGCTCGCGCGCCAGCGTGATGACGGCGCTGCTGTCGGGATCGGCGACGCCGAGCTGGACGCGGCAGCGCACCGGCGACGGCAACGCCGTGCTGCACACCGAAGGCGTCTCGGACGGCGGCCGCACGATTCAACAGCCGGTGTTCTGGGTGTTCGGCGCCGACGGCATGCTGGCCGAGCGCGTCGAGGCCAACGTCGGCCAGCTCGAGCCGGGGCAATGGCATCTCTCCGATGCCACGGTCACCAAGAGCACCGGCGTTCCCGAGCAGCACGACAGCTACTTCCTGCCGACGGCGCTGACGGCCGAACAGGTCGCCGGAGGCCTCGGTTCGCCCGACAGCATCTCCTTCTGGCAACTGCCGGCCGCCATCGCCCAGGCCCGCGCCTCGTCGCTGCCGGCAAACAGATTCAGCCTTCAGTATCAATCACTCCTGGTGCGTCCGCTGCTCCTGGCATCGATGGTTCTCATCGCTGCAACAGTGTCGCTGGGATTTGCACGATACGGCGGTGGCGAGAAGATGATTCTCGGTGGCGTCGTCGCTGGCTTCGTGCTTTATGTCGTCATCGAGGTTGCCCGTTCGCTGGGCAGCGAGGGGCTGGTGTCGCCGGCCCTCGCCGCGTGGGCGCCCTCGATCGTGGCGATCCTGCTGGGTTCCACGGTTCTGTTGTTCCGCGAGGATGGGTGAGCGTGCGTAAATCTGTCGTATCGCAGGCATCGGAGCCGGGAACCGCCGCGCGCCTTTTGTGCGGCGTAGCGGTCACGATTCTGGTCTTCCTGCCGGCTGGCGCCCTTGCCCAGTTCGTCAAGGACACCTCGCTGACCGGCATGATCAGCTCGGCCAAGCAGCCGACCAGCGACGAAAAGATGATGATCGAGGCCGACACGGTCGCCTACGACATGGACGCCGATTCGGTCACCGCCACCGGGCGCGTCGTCATCTACTATCTCAACCACGTGGTGGTGGCCGACGAGGTGACCGTCGACCGCAAGTCCAAGCGCGTGACGGCGACCGGCAACGTCGAGATCACCGACCCCTCGGGCAACGTCGCCCGCGGCGACCGGATCGACCTCGACAACGACCTAGCCAACGGCGTCATGGAAGGCCTCGAACTCATCACCACCGAGCGGGTCGCCTTCACGGCGCGCAATGCGACGCGAACCAACGGCGATCTGACCACCTTCAACGACGGCACCTATCTTCCCTGCGTCGACTGCAACGGCGTGAAGGGCAAAAAGCCGATCTGGCAGATCAAGGCGAATCGCATCCTGCACAAGCAGAAGGACCAGACGATCGTCTTCGAAAACGCCACCTTCGAGTTCCTGGGCGTGCCGCTTGCCTGGGTGCCGGTGCTGTCCCAGCCCGACCCGTCGGTGAAGAACAAGACCGGCCTGCTGATGCCGAGCATCAAGAGCAGCAAGAAGCTCGGCTACTCGATCAAGGTGCCCTATTACGTCTCGCTCGACCCCAGCTACGGCCTGACGCTGACGCCCACCGTCTATTCGCGCCAGGGCCTGCTGTTCTCGGCCGAGTGGCGGCAGCGGCTGGAGGGCGGCAAATATTCGATTACCTTGTCCGGCATCCACCAGAACGATCCGGAAGCCTATGCGGGCAGGTCCGGCGACGAGCTTTGGCGCGGCTCGGTGGAATCATCGGGCAGCTTCAAGATCAACGAGAACTGGTCATGGGGCTGGAACGTCGCGGTGGCGAGCGACACGACCTTCATGAAGAACTACGACCTCAAGTCCGGCAACTCGGACGTCGCGGTCAACAAGGTCTATCTGACCGGCGTGCGCGATCGCAACCGCTTCGACATGGCCGCCTACGGCTTCTTCGTGCAGCAGGACGATTCGCTGACATCGAAGCTGGAGCAGGACCGCGACCTGCAGGAGAAGCAGCCCTACGTCGGGGTGATCGACCACAAGGTTTACGCCAAGGACCCCGTGTGGGGCGGTGAAGCGTCGCTGACCACCAATTTCACCACGATCACCCGCACCAGGGACGACATCTACCAGATCGACAGCAACGGCAACGGCCTGTTCGACCCGGGCGAGAAAACCCGCGTTCGGGCGGCGGCCGGCACCTTCGACCGCCTCAGCATAGACGCCATGTGGCGCCGGCGGATGGTCGACCAGACCGGCGGCGTAATGACGCCGTTCCTCTATTTCCGCGGCGACGCCATCTTCTCCGACCCCCACAACAGCGCCGTTCTGCCGGAGACGTCGAGCGGCCTCCTGGGACGGGCGATGCCGGCGGCCGGCCTCGAATACAGCTACCCGGTGGCGATCACCTCGCCGGTCGGCAACCAGATCATCGAGCCGATCGCCCAGTTGATCGTCCGGCCGGACGAGACGGAAGCCGCCCATATTTCGAACGAGGATTCGCAAAGCCTCGTCTTCGACGCCAACAGCCTGTTCGACTACGACAAATTCTCCGGCTATGACCGCGTCGAGGGCGGAACGCGCGCCAACGTCGGCCTGCGCTACTCCGGCTCCTTCAGCCACGGCTTCGGCGTCAGCGGCACCTTGGGCCAATCGTTCCAGCTCGCCGGCGTCAATTCCTTTGCCGAGGCGACCCGATACGACACCGGCGCCTATTCCGGTCTAGAGTCCGATGTCTCGGACTATGTCGCGGGCCTCAGCCTCAGCACCAAGACCGGATTCCTCGCCAGCAGCGGCGTGCGGCTCGATCACGACAGTTTCGCCGTCAACCGCTTCGACGGCCAGGTTCTCGGCATCGGCGGGCCGCTGACGGCGGCGCTGACCTATGCGTATATCCGCTCGCAGCCCGATCTCGGCATCGACGAGGACCGCTCGGAACTGCAGGCGGCCACCAGCCTCAGGCTGACCGAGAACTGGCGCGCCTTCGCCTCCAGCCGCTATGATCTCATCAACGACCAATTCGTCCGGCATGCGCTGGGGGTCGCCTATGACTCGGAAGAGTTCTCGGTGTCTTTCTCCTATTCGAAAGACCTGACGACCACGCCCAACGACCAGACCTTCTATCTTCGGGCGGGATTCAAGACGCTCGGCGACCTCGGCACATCGTTCGGCATAGACAATTAGCGTTCTCGGTCTTTATGTGCCCCCGATATCGCAGACCATCGACTTGACAAATTCCATTGGTAGATGCTCCGGTTCGGACAGAAACGGGCGGAGAAGGTGAAGATGCATCATATCGTGACGATCGCGAGAAACATGCGGTGCGCGCTCTTGGCTGCGACCATTGCCGCGGTGGCCTCGCTGTCGCCGGCCGGCACCGCCCTCGTCTCCCCCGCCCAGGCGGCCAGCAACATCAAGGTGGTGGTCAACGACCAGGCGATCACCACGCTCGACGTGCAGTCGCGCGCCCGCCTGCTGCAGCTTGCCATGCATCTTTCGCCCGGCGCAGCCGCCAAGGCGGCGCAGGACGAACTGATCGACGAGCAGGTCCGGCTTCAGGAAGGGGCACGGCGGGGCGTCGTCGTCAGCGAGGATGCGGTGGTCGCCGCCCTGACCAGCATCGCCTCCCGCTCCAAGATGACGCTGCCGCAGTTCGAGCGGGCGCTCGGCCAGGGCGGCGTGCCGATCAAGACCTTCAAGGATCGCATCCGCGCCCAGATGGTCTGGGGGCGCATCATCCGCGCCAAAATCCAGCAGGACCTCAAGGCGGAATCGGCCGATCTCATCCAGCAGATGCGCAATCGCGAAAAGAACGCCGATGCCGTGACGGCGAGCGACTACATGCTCCAGCGCGTGGTGTTCGCGGTCCAGCGGAGCGCCTCGCCGGCCGACGTCAACCGCCGCAAGGCCGAGGCCGAAGCGTTGCGCGGCAAGTTCCGCAACTGCAGCGAAGGGCTGGCGCTGGCCAAGGGATTGCGGGAAGTGGCGATCGTCAACATCGGCCGCAAGCTGGCGAGCGAAGTGCCGCCCGGCCTGAAGGACGAACTGGAGAAGACGATCGAGGGCCATCTCACGCCGCCGCAGCGCTCCGAGCTCGGCTTCGAGATGTATGCGGTGTGCAGCAAGATCGAGGTGACCGGCGAGGCGGCCGTCGCCGCCGGCCTCGACGCCGAGGCGCTCGACAAGCGCGGCGAGGAGACCTCGAAGAAGCTCACCCAGGAATTGCGGCAGAAAGCCAACATCATCTACCGCTGACCATGCCGGACACAACAGCCGCCAAGCCGGGACTGCCCCTTGCCGTGTCGATCGGCGAGCCGGCCGGCATTGGCGCCGAGATCATCGCCAAGGCCTGGCTTCTGCGGCGGGAGAAGGCGCTGCCGCCGTTCTATGTCGTCGCCGATCCCGCCTTCCTTGAAAGCCGCCTCGCCCGCCTCGGCCTCGCGGCGCCCGTCGCGGCGCTGACGCCGGAATCGGCGGCCGAGGCGTTCGCCGACGCGCTGCCCGTGTTCGATCCCGGCCAGCCGGTGGAGGACCGGCCGGGGGAGTTGTCCGGGGCGACGGCGGCGGCCACCATCGCCGCCATCGAGACGGCGGTCCGGCATATCCGCGACGGCCGCGCCGGCGGCCTCGTCACCGCGCCGATCCAGAAATCCAATCTCTACGCCGCCGGCTTCAAGTTCCCCGGCCATACCGAGTTCCTTGGCGAGCTCGCCCGGCAGCTCTGGCCCGGCGCGCCGCACGAGCCGGTGATGATGCTGGCCGGCCCGGAGCTGGCAACCGTGCCGGTCACCGTGCATATCGCGCTCGCCGAGGTACCCGGGGCGCTCACCGGCGAGCTGATCGTGGCGACCGGCCGCATCGTCGACCGCGAGATGAAGGCGAAGTTCGGCCTCGCCCGGCCGCGCCTCGCCGTCGCCGGCCTCAATCCGCATGCCGGCGAACAGGGGGCCATGGGGCGCGAGGATCTGGAGATCGTCGCGCCGGCCGTCGACCGGCTGCGGGCGCAGGGCATCGAGGCGCGCGGGCCGCTGCCGTCCGATACGCTGTTCCATGCCGCCGCCCGCAAGACCTACGACGTGGTGCTGGCCATGTACCACGATCAGGCGCTGATCCCGGTGAAGACCATCGCCTTCGACGAGACGGTCAACGTGACGCTCGGCCTGCCCTTCGTCCGGACCTCGCCGGACCACGGCACCGCCCTCGACATCGCCACCCGGGGCGTCGCCGATCCGTCCAGCCTGATCGCCGCCCTCGCCATGGCCGGCCGCATGGCGGCCATCGGGGCCCGGGCATGAGCCAGATCGACGACCTGCCGCCGCTGCGCGAGGTGATCGACCGGCACGGCCTGTCGGCGCTGAAGAGCCTCGGGCAGAACTTCCTGCTCGATCTCAACCTCACCGCCCGGATCGCCCGCGCCGCCGGCCCCCTCGCCGGCCGGACCGTGGTCGAGATCGGCCCCGGCCCCGGCGGCCTGACGCGCGCCATCCTCGCCGCCGGCGCCGCCAAGGTGCATGTGATCGAACGGGACCGACGGGCGATTGCCGCGCTGGAGGAGATCGCCGCCCATTATCCCGGCCGGCTGCGGATCATCGAAGGCGATGCGCTCGAAGTGGACAGCGCCGCCCTCGGCGACGAGCCGCCGGTGATCATGGCCAACCTGCCCTACAACATCGCGACGCCGCTCCTCACCGGCTGGCTTTCGCCGCAAAGCTGGCCGCCGCGCTGGACGGCGATGGTGCTGATGTTCCAGAAGGAAGTGGCCGACCGCATCACGGCGCAGGCCGGCGACGACGCCTACGGCCGCCTCGGCGTGCTCTGCGGCTGGCGCAGCTACGCCACGCAGATGTTCGACATTTCGCCCAAGGCCTTCGTGCCGCCGCCCAAGGTGACATCGACGGTGGTTCACTTCGCGCCGCGGCCCGCGCCCTCGCCCTGCGACCAGGCCGATCTCGAAGCCGTCACCGCCGCCGCCTTCGGCCAGCGCCGCAAGATGCTGCGGCAGAGCCTGAAGGCGCTCGGCGTCGATCCGATCGCGCTGTGCGCCGCCGCCGGCATCGAGCCGACGGCCCGCGCCGAGACGATCCCGGTGAAGGGCTTCGTCGATCTCGCCAATGCCTGGAAGGCGATGCGATAGATTATGCCAAGAGCGTGCCGACGAACCCCTCGATGCCCTCGGCCGCCCGCGACCGCCGGCTGCGCTCGGCCCGCAGGATGGCGGTCAGATCGGCGAAGGCGGCATCGAGGTCGTCGTTGACGACGACATAGTCGAAGTTCGTCCACTCGGCGATCTCGCGGCGGGCGTTGACCAGGCGCTTCTCGATTACCTCCAGCGCATCCTCGGCCCGGCGGGTGAGACGCGAGCGCAGCTCGTTCATCGACGGCGGCAGGATGAACACCGAGACGACGTCGGCCGACATCTTGTCGCGCAACTGGGCGGCGCCCTGCCAGTCGATGTCGAACAGCACGTCGCGGCCGGAGGCCAGCGCCGCCTCCACGGGGGCCAGGGGCGTGCCGTAGTAATTGCCGTGCACCTCGGCCCATTCCAGCAGTTCGCCGCCGTCGCGCATCGACAGGAAGCGCTGCGGCGAGATGAAGTGGTAGTGCACGCCCTCGATCTCGCTCGGCCGGCGGTCGCGCGTAGTCACCGAGATCGACAGCGTCATGTCGCGGTCGGTGTCGAGGATGCTGCGCGACAGCGTGCCCTTGCCGGCACCCGAGGGCGAGGAAATGACGAACATCAGCCCGCGGCGGGGAAAGCGGACGTGTCTCGGCTCGTGGGTCACCATGGCGATCACTCGACGTTCTGGACCTGCTCCTTGAACTGATCGACCACCGCCTTGAGGGCGAGGCCGATCCGCGTCAGGGCCGTGTCGTTGGATTTGGAGCAGAGGGTATTGGATTCCCGGTTGAATTCCTGGGCCAGGAAATCCAGCCGGCGGCCGACGGCGGCGGCGCCCGCCATGAGCTCGCGCGCCTGGGCGATGTGCGCCTTGAGGCGATCGATTTCCTCGCGCACGTCGGCGCGGGTGGCGATGAGCGCCGCCTCGACGTGCAGCCGCTGCGGGTCGATGTCCTCGCGGGCGAGCAGCACGGCGAGCTGTTCCTCGAGGCGGTCGCGGATCGCCTCGGGCGTACGGGCCGGCAGCGCCTCGGCCTCGGCGACGAGGCGGGCGATCTCGTCGACCTGCTCGCCGAGGATGCGGCCGAGCGCCACGCCCTCGGCGGCGCGCGAGGCCTGGAAATCGGAGAGCACCTTGCCGAAAGCGGCGATCAGCTCGGCCTCGAAGGCCTTGGCGGTCTCCTCGTCCGGCCCCGCCTCGACCACTTCGACGACGCCGCGGATGGCGAGCAGGCCGTCGAGGGAGGCGTCGCGAATGCCCGGCGTGCCGGAATGGCGGCGCGCCGTGTCGATGAGGGCGGCGAGCAGAGTCTCGTCGATGCGGAAGGTCTGGGCGGAGGTTTCGCGCGTCACCGTCAGATTGACCGACACGTTGCCGCGCGACAGCGTTTCCGATGCCTTGCGGCGTATCGCCACCTCCACGGCGTCGAAGCCGGGCGGCAGGCGCAGCCGAAGATCGAGCCCGCGTCCGTTGACCGAGCGCAGCTCCCAGGCAAACCGGTTGCCGGCCGCGGAGCCGTCGAGGCGGGCAAATCCCGTCATGCTGTTGAGCGGCATAGTTTCACCTCCAGTTCAAGCGGGCTTTTACACCAGCGGGCCGAAGCGCAAAAAGAAAAATGCAGCTCCTCGGCGGAAACGACTCTTGCGGCACGGCTTCACAGCTCTCCGGCCGTGGCATAGACTCCCCGCCACAACCAAGGGAGAAAGCCATGGAATATCGTCTGCTCGGACGTTCGGGTCTCAAGGTCTCCGCGCTTACCGTGGGCACGATGACCTTCGGCGGCAAAGGCAATTTCGCCAAGGTCGGCGCCGTCGGACCCGCCGAGGCGGCGCGGTTCGTCGATCTCTGCATCGATGCCGGCGTCAACCTGATCGACACCGCCGACGTCTATTCGGAAGGCCTGTCCGAGGAGATCGTCGGCGACCTGATGCAGGAGCGGAAGGGCAAGGGGGTTCTCCTCGCCACCAAGGTCCGCTTTCCCATGGGCGGCGGCCCCAACGACCGCGGCCTCAGCCGCCATCACATCATCGCCGGCTGCGAGGCCAGCCTGCGCCGCCTGAAGACCGAGACGATCGACCTCTACCAGGTGCACCAGTGGGACGGCCTGACGCCGGTCGAGGAGTTCATGGAGGCGCTCGACAGCCTGGTGCGCGCCGGCAAGGTCCGCTACATCGGCTGCTCCAACTTTTCCGGCTGGCACCTCATGAAGGCGCTCGCCGCCGCGTCCGCCGAGCACCGGCAGCGCTTCGTATCGCAGCAGATCCACTATACGCTGGAGGCGCGCGAGGCCGAATACGAGCTGGTGCCGATCTCGCTCGACCAGGGGCTCGGCATCCTGGTCTGGAGCCCGCTGGCCGGCGGTCTTCTGTCGGGCAAGCACCGCCGCAACGCCGCCGCGCCGGAAGGCACGCGGCAGCTCGCCGGCTGGACCGAGCCGCCGATCCGTGACGAAAACCGCCTGTGGACCATCGTCGACGCGCTGGTGGAGATCGCCGACGCGCGCGGCGTCAGCGGCGCGCAGGTGGCGCTCGCCTGGCTGCTCGGCCGGCCGGGCGTGACGTCGGTGGTGATCGGCGGACGCACCGAGGCGCAGTTCGCCGACAACCTCAAGGCCGCCGACCTGCAGCTTTCCGCCGACGAGCGGAAACGGCTCGACGAGGTCAGCGCGCCGCCGCTCCTCTACCCCTACTGGCACCAGTTGCAGACGGCGAAGGACCGGCTGGGACCGGCCGACCTCGGCCTGTTCGGGCTCACGCCGTAACCGGGCAAAACGATGCCGCCGGCGGGGGATACTTTGCCCTGGGCACGCTGGCGCAGTTCCTGTCACGCCGTCATCGCCGAGCGCATCGCCTCCCATGGATCGTCATCCTCGCGAAGGTGGGGACCTCGGGACGAGAAGGCGATGAGGGATGTATCAGGCGCCCCAGCGTTGCCGGAGCGCGATATCTGTGTTGTGCCTTGTTCTGCCTGAGGTCCTCGCCTGCGCGAGGATGACAGCTTTATATATGGGGAACAAAGGGATAGGCCGGCACACTGGTACCCGAGGCAAATTCCCGCGCGTGCTGTTTCTCAAGCTTGCCCGGGAATTTGCCCGGGTACGCGAACGTTCCCGTCACGCCGTCACCGCCCAGCGCATCGCCTCCCATAGATTGTCATCCTCGCGAAGGCGAGGACCTCAGGACGAGAAGGCGAGGAGGGGCGTATCAGGCGCCTTGCGTTGCTGGAGCGCTATATCCGCGTCGAGCTTTGTTCTGCCCGAGGTCCTCGCCTGCGCGAGGATGACAGAATTATATATGGGGAACAAAGGGATAGCTCGGCACACTGGTGCCAGGGGCAAATTCCCGAGCATGCTGTTTCTCAAGCTTGCCCGGAAGTTTGCTCCGGGTACGCCAGCGGCACGAAAAGGAATTCTCAGGCGGCCTGGCCCTTTCGCGGCGGCGCCGTCGATTCTCCGACCACCAGTTCGATCGGCAGTTCCACCACCCGGCCTCCGGCGCCGTCCGGCTTGTCGCCGAGGATGAGTTCCACCGCCGCCTCGCCCTTGCCGATGCCCGGCTGGCGAATGGTGGTGAGAGAGGGAGAGAAGCTCGCCGCCTCCTCGATGCCGTCGAAGCCGACCACCGAGAAGTCGTCGGGAACCTTGCGGCCGAGCGACCGCAGGTAGGTCATGACGTGCAGAGCCACGCGGTCGGAGGTGCAGACGAAGGCCGTGGTGTCCGGATTGGCGGCCAGCACGGCATCGACGCCGGTACAGACGCCATCATACTCCGAGCCGGTCTCGAACACCGGCTGCGGCGGCAGGCCGGCGGCGCGGAACGCGTCGCGATAACCGGAAAGACGCCGCCGCACCACCTCGAAGGAGGAGCGCACGGCCCGGACATCGTCGACGAAGCCGACGCGCACTTCCTTCTCGGTCTCGAAGGTGAACACGGCGAAATGCCGGTGGCCGAGGTCGACGAGGTGCTGCGCCGCCTGGCGAGCGCCGCGGTAGTCGTCGATCCGGACGACGTCGAAGCCGGGGCCGACGGGGAAGTCCACCGCCACGAACGGCAGGCCGCGCTTCTTGGCCAGCTCGACCAGCGTGTTGCCCTCGTTGAGGCAGTTGAGGATGAAGCCGTCGACCAGCGCCGTCCGGATGTTCCAGGCAGCGATCTCGTCGTCGGTCGCCGACACCAGCGAGATGCCGGCGCCGCGCGCCTCGCAGGCCCGCGCCACGCCGGACAGGAACAGGCGGGTGTACTGGTCGTCGAAGAAGCCGTTGAGCGGCCCGATGGTGACGACGCCGATGGCGTTGACGCGTCCGGCCCTGAGCAGGCGGCCGCGCGGATCGGGGCCCCGATAGCCCAGCGACCGGGCCGCTTCCTCCACCCGCTCGCGGAGCTGTTCGGAGACGAGGCCGGGCCGGTTGAAGACGTTGGAAACCGTTCCCTGGCTGACGCCGGCGGCCCGCGCCACGTCGGCGAGCTTCACGGTCTTGTTGTGCGGAGTTGAACTTTCACCCATCTGTCCGTCCGATGCACCGGAAATCCGGCTGTAACTGACGAGGGACAACGGCGTCTCTCTTCCCGAGATCGCAATCGAAATCCGCGCAGCACTCGCCGGTGCAAACCGGCAAGTATCGCCCGGAACGTCCGCCACCCATGCCCCCCGGCGAACAGCCGACCGATCAGTTCGACGATGCGACCGATCTCGTTGAAACGATATACGCAAAACCCTTGAGAACAACAAGAAACTTGCGCTTCGCTACCATTTCGGCCGGTCAAAACTTCATGAACAGGCCGTCGATTGAACTTAAGTTCAACGACGCCGGAGGTGTCATCGGAGAAGGTATTGCTGATCTTGCGGGCCGGTTCCTCCGGGGAGCCCGAAAGTCCCCGGAGGAGGCCGTCACAGGATGAAGCGGCTGAGGTCGGTATTGCGGGCGAGATCGCCGAGCGCCGCCCTCACCGCCGCCCCGTCGACGGTCAGCGTCTCGCCGGAGCGGTCGGGGGCCGAGAAGGAGATATCGTCGAGGATGCGCTCCAGCACCGTCTGCAACCGCCGGGCGCCGATGTTCTCGACGGTGGCGTTGACGTGGACGGCGATCTCGGCAATCGCGTCGACGGCGTCGTCGGTGAAGGCCAGCGTCACGCCTTCGGTCTGCATCAGCGCCACATACTGCTTGATGAGGCTCGCCTGCGGCTCGGTCAGGATGCGGCGGAAATCGTCCTTGTCGAGCGGCTTCAGCTCGACCCGGATCGGCAGGCGCCCCTGGAGCTCGGGCAACAGGTCCGAGGGCTTGGCGACGTGGAAGGCGCCGGAGGCGATGAACAGGATGTGGTCGGTCTTCACCGGCCCGTGCTTGGTGGACACCGTCGTGCCCTCGATGAGCGGCAACAGGTCGCGCTGCACGCCCTCGCGCGACACCGAGCCGTCGCGTCCGTCCTTGGCGCAGATCTTGTCGATCTCGTCGAGGAAGACGATGCCGTTGTTTTCCACCGCCCCGATCGCCTCGGCGACGATCTTGTCCTGGTCGATCAGCTTGTCGGCCTCCTCGGCGGTGAGCAGGTCGTGGCTGTCCTTGACGCTGACGCGGCGGGTCTTCTTCACGCCGCCCATCATCTTCTGCATCATCTCCGAGAGATTGATGACCTGCCCGCCCGGCATGCCGGGGATCTCCATGCCGCCGGCACCGGCGGCGGTGGCGGTCAGCTCGACCTCGATCTCCTTGTCGTCGAGCTCGCCGGTCCGCAGCTTCTTGCGGAAGGCATCGCGCGTCGACGGGCTGGCCGAGGTGCCGACCAGCGCGTCGAGCACCCGCTCCTCGGCGGCGAGATGGGCCTTGGCCTCGACGTCCTTGCGCCGCTGCGTCCGGACGAGCGAGATGCCGACCTCGAGAAGATCGCGGACGATCTGCTCGACGTCGCGGCCGACGTAGCCGATTTCCGTGAACTTGGTGGCCTCGACCTTGACGAAGGGCGCGTTGGCGAGCCGGGCGAGGCGGCGGGAGATTTCCGTCTTGCCGACGCCGGTGGGGCCGATCATCAGGATGTTCTTGGGCAAGACCTCCTCGCGCAGCGAGGGGTCGAGCTGCAGGCGGCGCCAGCGGTTGCGCAGCGCGATGGCGACGGCGCGCTTGGCGTCCTTCTGGCCGACGATGTGGCGGTCGAGTTCGGAGACGATTTCGCGGGGCGAGAAATCGGGCATGACTTTGGTCCTTGGATGGAGCGATGCGGCGCGGCGCGCGAGGGCCGGCAATCCGGGCCGATGGAACTCAGGCCTTGGGCAGGCTTTCGACGACGACGTTCTCGTTGGTGTAGACGCAGATGTCGGCGGCGATCTTCATCGCCTTGCGGGCGATGGCCTCGGCGTCGAGACCGCTGTCGGCCAACGCCCGGGCGGCGGCCAGCGCATAGGTGCCGCCCGAGCCGATGCCGGCGATGCCGCCCTCCGGCTCCAGCACGTCGCCCGTACCGGTCAGCACCAGCGTCACGCTGGCGTCGGCGACGATCATCATCGCCTCGAGCCTGCGGAGATAGCGGTCGGTACGCCAGTCCTTGGCGAGCTCGACGCAGGCGCGCATCAACTGGCCGGGATACTGCTCCAGCTTGGCCTCCAGCCGCTCGAACAGCGTGAAGGCGTCGGCGGTGGCGCCGGCAAAGCCGGCGATCACGTCGCCGCGCCCCAGCGGCCGCACCTTGCGCGCCGTATGCTTGATCACCGTGGCGCCGAGCGTCACCTGCCCGTCGCCGGCGATCACCACCTTGCCGTCCTTGCGGACCGATACGATGGTGGTGCCGTACCAGGCGGACGGGTTCGTGTGTTCCATCATGAGATGCTCCTTGCGGCAACGGCCGCCCGCCCGTAGCGCGGAGACCGTCCCTGAATGACGCCTTTATGTAGGACGGAAATGCCTCTATGCAACTTGCCTCTGGCAAAGCCCCGCATCACGGTTCCGACACCGTTCCAACGTCAGGAGATCCCTTGATGAAGCTCATGGCCTTCGGCCTCGGCTATAGCGCCACGGCGGCCTTGCGCCGCCTTGCTCCAAAGGAAGCCATCGGCACCACGCGGTCGGCGGCAAAGGCCGCCGCCCTCGCCCCGCTGGCCGAAATGCACCTGTTCGACGGCTCAGGCGGGACGGCGGACGCGCTGAGGCCGGCGCTATCCGGCGTCACCCATATCATCGTCTCCATTGCGCCCTCGGAGGGATCGGATGGCGGCGATCGCGTGTTGCCGGTGCTGGCCGAGGCGCTGGCCGACCGGAAGTCGCTCGCCTCCATCGCCTACCTCTCGACGGTCGGCGTCTACGGCGACCATGGCGGCGCCTGGGTGGACGAGACTTCCGACTGCCGGCCGAAAAGCGCCCGGTCGGTCGCCCGCCTCAAAGCGGAAAGCCAGTGGCTGGCGTTCGGGGCGCGGGTCGGCGTGCCGGTGGCCGTGCTGCGCCTTTCCGGCATCTACGGTCCGGGTCGCAACGCCTTCGTCAATCTTATGGAAGGCAGCGCCCGCCGCCTCGTCAAGCCGGGGCAGGTGTTCAACCGCATCCATGTCGAGGATATCGCGGCGGCGGTGGAGCGCGCCTTCGCGACGAAGGCCGGCGGCCTTTTCAACATAACCGACGACGAGCCGGCGCCGCCGCAGGACGTCGTCGCCTACGCGGCCGAGCTGATGGGCGCGCCGCCGCCGCCCGAACAGGACTTCGAGACGGCCGATCTGTCGCCCATGGCCCGCAGTTTCTACGGCGAGAACAAGCGGGTCGCCAATGGCCTCGGCAAGTCGGCCCTCGGGCTCGCCTACGCCTATCCCAATTACCGGTCCGCCTTCGACCGGATGTGGGCGGAGGGAAGCTGGCGCTGAACGGCAAAACGCCTCGCCGCCGGCAACGTCCCGGACCCTATATCGTCAGGAGAAGGTCGCCGCCGCCTTCTGCAGCTTGTCGGCCGCTTCGTCGATCGACTGCGTCGAGCTGCTGATGTCGGCCAGCGCCTTGGCGATCTCCTCGACGCCATTGGCGGCCGTGTGCATGCTGCCGGACATGTTCTGCGTCACGGCCGCCTGTTCCTCCACGGCGGCGGCGATCGACGAGGATATGTCGTTGATGCGGGTGATGATGGCCGTGATGCCGTCGATGGACTGCACCGCCTTGGAAGAGATGGTCTGCACCGCCGCGATTTCGCTGGCGATCTCGTCGGTCGCCCGCGAGGTCTGGGCGGCGAGCTGCTTCACTTCCTGCGCGACCACCGCGAAGCCCTTGCCCATCTCGCCGGCCCGCGCCGCCTCGATGGTGGCGTTGAGGGCGAGAAGATTGGTCTGGCCGGCGATGGTGTTGATCAGCTCGACCACCTGGTCGATTTTCTGCGCCGCCGCCGCCAGCCCCGACACCACCTTGGTCGCGGTATCGGCCTGCGTCACGGCCTCCTGGGATACCGACAGGGCGACGCTGACCTGGCGGCTGATCTCGGCGACCGACGACACCAGTTCCTCGGCGCCGGCGGCCACCGCCTGCACGTTGGAGGCGGTGATGCCGGCGGTCGAGTTGGCGCCCGCCGCCTCGGCGTTCGAGCGGGCGATCATGCTGGCGACCTCGCCCAGTTCGCGGTTGATGTCGGCCTGGGCGGCATGCCGCCTGCGCCGCCGCTCCATGACGGCGGTGATGTCGGTGGCGAACTTGGTGACCCGGACAAGCTGGCCGGCCGCGTCGAAGATCGGATTGTAGATCGCCTGCAGAAAGACGTCGCGGTTGCCTTTGCCGATGCGGTGGAACTCGTCCGACTTGAACTGGCCGGCCCGAAGATCCTCCCAGAACGTCCTGTAGGCCGGGCTGTTGCGCTCCTCGGCGGTGACGAACATCGAATGGTGCTTGCCGACGATTTCCTCCGGCCGGTAGCCCATCACCTTCTGGAAGTTCTCGTTGGCCTCGACGATGGTGCCGTCCGGCTCGAAGGAGATGACGGCCTGGGCGCGGTTGATGGCGTCGATCTCGCCCTGAACCTTGACGTCTTCCAGCTTGCGCTCGGTAACGTCGGTGGCGAACTTGACGACGCGATAGACCTTGCCGGACCTGTCGAACAGCGGATTGTAGGTCCCCTGGATCCAGACGGAACGCCCTCCCTTGGCAATGCGACGGAACTCGGAGGACAGAAACTTGCCGGCCAGGAGATCGCGCCAGAAGGCGGCGTAGGCCGGGCTCTTCACCTCCGCGGGATCCACGAACATCGAGTGATGCTTGCCGAGGACATCGGCAAGCTCATAGCCCATCACCTTCAGGAAATTGGCGTTCGCAGCGATGATCTTGCCGGTCGGGTCGAATTCGATGATCGCCAGAGAACGGTCGAGAGCCGCGAGCACCGCAGCCTCATGACTTGAAAAGGGCCACATGGATCCTAGCTCCTACCTTCTCCCACCGGCCAGCGGCGCCGAATAACCGTCGGGGAACCGGCCGACTCATATGCAATTTGCATATATTGAAGGCCGACTGGAAAATTCACCCGTGACCGGCGCCACTTTGCCTATCAATGTCACTTAATTGATTATTTATTTACGGAGGGTTTATGCCACCGGAAATGCGATTATTTCATAGTATCTACTTTTAGCTGCGTAGTTTTGGCTGGTCTCTTCCAAGATTGTAATGAGGACCGTCGACAGAAAACCTGCGCGGCGCGGCGCCGGCGAACCGCACGCAGGACATTCTCCGCTTCCCGCCCATCGCAGGCCTGTCCGGCGCCATGGGACTGGCGTCCATTCGTCGAGCCGTATAAGAAATGGGCGCCTTTTCAATCGCGGTGACCCCAATGCTGAAAGCGCGCGTCATCCCCTGTCTCGACGTCAAGGACGGCCGGGTGGTCAAGGGGGTCAACTTCGTCGACCTCGTCGACGCCGGCGACCCGGTCGAGGCCGCCGCCGCCTATGATGCGGCCGGCGCCGACGAGCTGTGCTTTCTCGACATCACCGCCAGCCACGAGAATCGCGGCACCATCCTCGACGTGGTGCGCCGGACGGCCGAGCGCTGCTTCATGCCGGTGACGGTGGGCGGCGGCGTCCGGTCGGTCGAGGACATCCGGGAACTGCTGCTGGCCGGCGCCGACAAGGCGTCGATCATGTCGGCCGCCGTCCGCGACCGCGACCTGGTGCGCCGCGCCTCGGAGAAGTTCGGCGACCAGTGCATCGTCGTCGCCATCGACGCCAAGCGCGTCTCTTCGGACGAGGACAAGCCGCGCTGGGAGGTGTTCACCCACGGCGGCCGGCAGGCGACCGGCATCGACGCCGTCGAATATGCCGAGGAAGTGGTGTCGCTCGGCGCCGGCGAGATCCTGCTGACCTCGATGGACCGCGACGGCACCAAGATCGGCTTCGACCTCGAGCTGACCCGTACCATCGCCGACGCCGTGTCGGTGCCGGTGATCGCCTCGGGCGGCGTCGGCACGCTGGACCACCTGGTCGAAGGCATCCGCGATGGCCACGCCGCGGCCGTGCTCGCCGCGTCGATCTTTCACTTCGGCACCTTCACCATCGGCGAGGCCAAGGCACATCTTGCCGCGGCCGGCGTCCCGGTCCGCCTTCAGGGATGAACGGCATGGCTGACAGCACCTTCACGCTTTCCGATCTCGAAGCGATCGTCGCCGATCGCCTGAGGAACGGCGACGCCACCTCCTATACCCGCAAGCTGGCCGACAAGGGCCTTGCCAAGGCCGCCCAGAAGCTCGGCGAGGAAGCCGTGGAGACGGTCATCGCGGCGATCGGCGGCGACGCGGACGCGGTGACCTACGAAAGCGCCGACCTTCTCTATCATCTGCTCGTGGTGCTGGCGCTCAAGGGGGTGCCGCTTGAGGATGTTCTCTCCGAGCTGAAACGCCGCACCGCTCAGTCCGGCCTCCAGGAAAAGGCCGCCCGCCCGGCCGACTGAGCTCAACAGGTGGCGCGCCGGCCGCGGCCGGCGGCCGGTTTCCCGCGATGAAAACAGGAATCAGCGGATCGCCGGAAGGCGATCCGGAGACGGTGATGAATGGAACAGTTCGTGCGGAAAGCGCTGTCGCCCTATGAAGTCTACACCCGCGCCGACTGGGCCGAACTCAGGGCCGGCATGCCGCTGACCTTGACGCTCGACGACGTCATCCGCCTGCGCGCCCTCAACGACCCGGTGCAGCTCGACGAGGTGTCCGACATCTTCCTGCCGCTGTCGCGGCTGTTGTCGCTCTACGTCGAATCGGCGCAGTCGCTGCACTCCTCGACGCGCCGCTTCTTCGGCCGGTCCGACGCCAAGAAGCCGTTCATCATCGGCATCGCCGGCTCGGTGGCCGTCGGCAAGTCGACCACGGCGCGTATCCTGAGGGCGATGATGTCGCGCTGGCCGTCTTCGCCCAAGGTCGACCTCGTCACCACCGACGGCTTCCTGTTTCCGAACGCCGTGCTGCGCGAGGAAGGCCTGATGGAAAAGAAGGGCTTCCCGGAAAGCTACGACCGGGCCGCCCTGCTCTCCTTCCTGACCGACATCAAGGCCGGCAAGCCCAACGTCTGGGCGCCGGTCTATTCCCATCTCGTCTACGACATCGTGCCGGGCGAGCGCACCGTCGTCGACCAGCCGGACATCCTGATCCTCGAGGGGCTCAACGTCCTGCAGACCGGCAAGCTGCCGCGCGACGGCCGCGGCATTCCCTTCGTTTCCGATTTCTTCGACTTCTCGATCTTCATCGACGCCGACGAGGCCGATTTGCAGCGCTGGTATGTCGAGCGCTTCATGCGCCTCCGGCAGACCGCCTTCCGCGATCCGCAGTCGTATTTCCGCCGCTACGCCGAGATCTCCGAGGAGGAGGCGCTGGAAATCGCCCTCGGCCTCTGGACGCGCATCAACCTCGCCAATCTTCGCGAGAATATCCAGCCGACCCGCCTGCGGGCCGACCTGGTGCTGCGCAAGAGCGCCAGCCACGCCATCGAGCAGGTGATGCTGAGGAAGTTGTGACGGCGCCCTTCCCTCAGGCCGAATGCACCTTCTCGCCGCCGATCCACGTCGACCTGAGGTCGAAGCCGGGCGTCAACAGCAGGAAGTCGGCGTCGAAGCCCGGCGCGATCCTGCCCTTGCGGTTGCCGATGCGCATCGCCTCGGCCGGATAGACGGTGGCCATGCGGATCGCCTCGTCGAGCCCGATCTCGAAATGCTCGGCGGCGTAGCGCACCGAGGAGAGCATATCGATGTCGGCGCCGGCCAGCGTGCCGTCGGCCAGCGCCAGGCGGCCGTCGCGGCGGAAGATGGTGCGGCCGTTGAGCTCGAAATCGGGCAGATCGGTGCCGATGGTCAGCATGGCGTCGGTGACGAGGAACAGCCGGCCCGGTCCGCGCTTGGCCCGGAGCGCCACCCGCGCCGCCGCCGGATGCACGTGGACGCCGTCGGCGATCAGGCCGGCGGAGATGCCGCTGTCGAGGATCGCGCCGACCATGCCGGGCGCCCGGTGGCCGAGCGGGCTCATGGCATTGAACAGGTGCGTCGCCGTGGTGGCGCCGGCGGCGATATAGGCGAGCGCCGTGTCGTAGTCGCAGTCGGTGTGGCCGAGACTGACGACGCCGCCGGCCGCGGCCAGACGCCGGACCGCCTCGACCGGCGTCGATTCGGGAGCGACGGTCAGCATCGTCGGGTCGCCGCCGGCGAGCGCGCCGAGGAGTTCTCGGACGTCCGGCTCCTCCATCGGCCGCACGTAGGCGGCCGCGTGCACGCCCCGCTTGGCGGCGGAGAGGTGCGGCCCTTCGAGATGCAGGCCGAGGAAGCCGGGCACGCCGGCCGTCCGGGCCGCCTTGCCGGCGGCGATCGCCTCGGTGCGGATCTCGCGACGGTCGGTGATCAGCGTCGGCAGCAGCGCCGTGGTGCCGAAGCGGGCGTGCGCGGCGCAGATGCGCTCGATGGTGGCGACGCTCGGGTCGTCGTTGAAGTTGATGCCGCCGCCGCCGTTGACCTGCAGGTCGATGAAGCCAGGCACGAGCAGAAGGCCGTGGGCGTCGACCGCCTCGGCGCCGGCCGGCGCATCGGCGGCGGCAACGAAACGGCCCCCTTCCACGGCGATCTCGGCGTCGTCGTGCCAGGCATCGCCGTCGAACAGGCGGGCACCGCGGATGATAAGGGCGGACATCGCAACGTCTCCTTGATGGTGACGGGTCAGGACTGGGGGAGCGTCAGCTCGGCGACGAAGTCGTAGGCGTCGGCTCGATACAGCGACCGGGTGAATTCCACCACCCGGCCGGAAGCGAGATAGGAAATGCGCTCGATGGAAAGACCGGCGTCGCCGGCCTGCACGCCGAGCAGCGCCGCGTCCTGGCCGCGAATATTGCAGGCGGAGATGCGCTGGACGGCGCGCACCGGCCGGTGGCCGCTTCGCGCCAGCGCCTCGTAGAGCGAGCCGGCGACGGCACCGGGATCGGGCAGCACGTCGGCCGACAGCGAGGCGCGTTCGAGGGCGAGCGGCAGGTCGTTGGCGATGCGCAGGCGCTCCAGCCGGGCGACGCGGCCGCCGCCGGCCAGTCCCAGCATCATCGCCTCCTCCGGCGACGGCAGGTGCAGCCCGCGATCGAGCCAGCGCGAGCTGGCCTTGAGGCCGCGCCGCGCCATGTCCTCGGTGAACGAGGTGAGCAGGGAGAGCGACTGCTCCACCCGCTGCACCGGCTTCACCACGAAGGTGCCGGAGCCGTGGCGGCGCACCAGAAGGCCGGCCTCGACGAGATCGTCCACCGCCTTGCGGACGGTGACGCGGCTGATGCCGGCGAAATCGGCGATCTCCCGCTCCGGCGGCAGCGCGTCGCCGTGCTTGAGCTGGCCGCCGGCGATGGCCGCCTCGATCGCCTGCCGGAGCTTCAGGTAGAGCGGCCCGGTGCCGGCGGCCTGCAACCGCTCGGGCGACAGGATGGTGGACATATCGCCGCTCATGCCGTCCCTCCCCCGTCGCCCATGAAGCGGCGGACGGCGAGCGCCACGGCCCCGGCCAGCGCGTTGCCCATGGGCGCCACGAGGCGCGCCTGGTGACGCGCGGCGAGGTAGGCGGGATAGAGCGGCGCCAGACCGCCGAGCAGCGCGAAGCGATCCACGCCGTCACCGGCGATGCGGTCGAGCGCCCTATCGACCGAGGCGGCCGCCTTGCCGACGATGTCGAGCCCGACGGGATCGCCGCTGTCGGCCGCGGCGAAGACGGTCGGCGCGAAGCGGCCGAAATCGCCCGGCGTCGCCGTCCGGGCGAACTCGACCATCGGGCCCGGCGCGCCGCCGAACCCGGCGATCAGCCGCTCGGTGAGCGGCGAGGCGGCAATAAAGCGGTCGTGGGCGAGCAGCGTCGCGGCGAGCGCCGTCCGGCCGAGGCTGGCGCCGGAGCCGAAGTCGCCGATGACGAAGCCCCAGCCGCCATAGGAGCGGACCGCGTCGCCCTGCCGGGCGAAAAAGATCGAGCCCGTCCCGAGGATGGCCACCGCGCCGTCACCGCCGCCGATGGCGCCTTCGAGGGCGATGAGACCATCCGAGACGACCTCCACCCGGCCGGCCGGCAACGAGGCGGTGACGAAGGCGCCGGTGTCGCCGACATTGCTGCCGGCCAGGCCCAGCAATACGCCCGAGCGCTGGAGCGCGCTCCGGTCGAGGCCGGCGGCGGCGATCGCCGCGCCGATGGCGATATCGATATTGCGAAGCGATCCGGTCCGGTCACTCAGGACATTGGCGGCCCCGCCGGCGCCGGTGGCGATAATGCGCCCGTCGCGGCCGGCCACCGCCGCCCGGCAGCCCGTTCCGCCCCCATCGACGCCGATCACGAAATCCACCATGGATGCCCTCCTGTCTCGAAAGTACCAAAAAAATACCATTTGCCAATCGGCATATTGGCTCCGCCCTCCGCTTTTTTAAGGGTCATTTATCAAGTCATTGAATTATCGACGCTAATTATCCAACGCCGGTTGTCGCTTGAGATTGATCGCGGCAAAAGTGAATGAATCATGATTGCCCCTCTGGACAAGTGGTAGCTTTTTGGCATTATTGGCGAAGTGGGGAGTGACGCAATGACGGCGAAGCTGGGCACCGAGGATCGCGACAGCCATGCGAAGGGGTTCGACACCCTGCCGCCGACGCGCATTCTCGAGGTGCTCGCCGCCGCCCAGATCGCCGCCGCCCGCAGCGTCGAGGCGGCCATTCCGGCCATCGCCGAGGCGGCCGGCCGCGCCGCCGCGGCGCTGGCATCCGGCCACCGCCTCGCCTATGTCGGCGCCGGCAGCTCCGGCCTGATGGCGCTCGCCGACTGCCTGGAACTGCCCGGCACCTATGGCATCGGCGTCGACGAGGCCATCGTCGTCCTGGCCGGCGGCCGCGACAGTCTCGTCGACATGGTCGGGGCCGGCGAGGACGATGTCGCCGCCGGGTCCGACGACCTCGCGGCGGCCGGCATCGGCGCCGGCGACTGCGTGATCGCCGTCTCCGCCTCCGGTTCGACGCCCTACACGCTCGCCGCCGCGCGCGCCGCCAAGGAGCGCGGCGCCACGGTGATCGGCATCGCCAACAACGAAGGGGCGCCGCTCCTTGCCGCCGCCGACGTGGCGGTGCTGCTGGCGACGCCGCCCGAAGTGGTGTCCGGCTCGACGCGCATGGGCGCCGGCACGGCGCAGAAGATCGCCTTCAACATGCTGTCGACGCTGATGGCCGTCCATCTCGGCCACGTCCACGACGGCCACATGGTCAACGTCAGGGCCGACAACGACAAGCTGCGGGCGCGCGCCGCCCGCATCGTGACCGACATCGCTGGAATTCCGGCCGACGCGGCGACAGGGCTCCTCCGGGAGAGCCGCGGCTCGGTCAAGCACGCCATTCTGCTCGCCGCCGGCGCGGGAGATATCGAGGCGGCGGATGCCGCTCTCGTCGAGGCCGGCCAAAACCTGCGTCGGGCGATGTCGCTCGTCGCAAAATCATAATCGGGGTTCTCAACGCGCGTCCTCGGGACGCGAGCAAAGGGAGACGGACGATGTATCGCACTACGTTGCAGGGTATCCTGCTGGCATCGAGCATCCTCGCCGGCGTCGGCACGGCCATGGCGGCCGACGTGACGCTCAACATCGAGAGCTGGCGCAACGACGACCTGCAGATCTGGCAGGAAAAGATCATTCCGGCCTTCGAGGCCAAGCATCCGGGCATCAAGGTCACCTTCTCGCCGAGCGCGCCGACCGAATACAACGCCGCGCTCAACGCCAAGCTCGACGCGGGCTCGGCCGGCGATCTCGTCGCCTGCCGGCCGTTCGACACCTCGCTGCAACTGTTCGAGAAGGGCAAGCTCGAGGACCTCACCGGCCTCGAAGGCATGAAGAACTTCTCCGACGTCGCCAAGGCCGCCTGGAGCACCGACGACGGCGCCAAGACCTTCTGCGTGCCGATGGCCTCGGTCATCCACGGCTTCATCTACAACAAGGAAGCCTTCGAGAAGGTCGGCGTCGAAGTGCCGAAGACCGTCGACCAGTTCTTCGCGGTGCTCGACAAGATCAAGGCCGACGGCACCTACATTCCGCTCGCCATGGGCACCAAGGACATGTGGGAAGCGGCCACCATGGCCTACCAGAACATTGGCCCGACCTACTGGAAGGGCGAGGAAGGCCGCAAGGCGCTGATCGCCGGCACGGAGAAGCTGACCGACGAAGGTTGGGTCGAGCCCTTCCGCGTGCTCGCCAAGTGGAAGCCCTATCTCGGCGACGGCTTCGAGGCGCAGACCTACCCGGACAGCCAGAACCTGTTCACGCTCGGCCGCGCCGCCATCTATCCGGCCGGCTCCTGGGAGATCTCGCCGTTCAGCAGCGCCGGCCTCCAGCTCGGCGCCTTCCCGCCGCCGGTCGTCAAGGAAGGGGATACCTGCTACATCTCCGACCACAACGACATCGCCATGGGCCTCAACGCGGCCAGCGCCCACAAGGAGGAGGCCAAGGTGTTCCTCGAGTGGGTGGCCTCGCCCGAGTTCGCCTCGATCTACTCCAACGCGCTGCCGGGCTTCTTCAGCCTGAACTCGACGCCGGTCGAGATCACCGACCCGCTGGCCAAGGAGTTCGTCTCCTGGCGCGAGACCTGCAAGCCGACCATCCGCTCGACCTACCAGATCCTGTCGCGCGGCACGCCCAACCTCGAGAACGAGACCTGGACGGAATCGGCCAACGTCATCAACGGCACCGACACGCCGGAAGTGGCCGCCAAGAAGCTGCAGGACGGCCTCGACAGCTGGTACAAGCCGGCCAAGTGAGGTGAAACGCGGCGACGGCGCGGCCTTTCGCGCCGTCGTCTCCTCCGCCCGCCGGCCGTTCGCCGGCCGGCCCGCCGCCACGCCACCGGGACCGACATGACCGACCTTGCATCCGAACAGGGCACGGAAGCCGCGCGGCGGCGACCGCGGCGCTGGCACATCCTCGTCTTCCTCGCCCCCGCCGTGATCATCTACACGGCGGTGATGATCCTGCCGCTGATCGAGACGCTGCGGCAGTCGTTCTTCAATGTCGTGGGTGGCGAGCACGTGTTCGTCGGCTTCGCCAATTTCGCGACGCTGTTCGGCGATCCGCGCTGGGCCGCCGACTTCTGGAACGCGCTGCGCAACAACTTCGTCTTCTTCCTGATCCACATGGCGGTGCAGAACCCGATCGGCATCGCGCTGGCCGCGCTCCTGTCGCTGCCGGGCCTCAGGTTCGCCGCCTTCTACCGCACCGCCTTCTTCCTGCCGACGCTGCTGTCCTTCGTCATCGTCGGCTTCATCTGGAAGCTGATCCTGTCGCCGATCTGGGGCGTCGCGCCCTGGCTGATGGACCTCGTCGGCATGAAGGCGCTGTTCGCGCCCTGGCTCGGCAAGCCCGGCTCGGCGCTGGTCGCCGTGTCGCTGGTCTCGGTCTGGCAGTTCATCGGCATTCCGATGATGCTGATCTACGCCGCGCTGCTCAACATTCCCGAGGAGGTGATCGAGGCGGCCGAAATCGACGGCATCACCGGCTGGGGCCAGTTCTTCAAGATCAAGCTGCCGCTGGTGCTGCCGGCCATCGGCATCATCTCGATCCTGACCTTCGTCGGCAACTTCAACGCCTTCGATCTCGTCTACACCATGCAGGGCGCGCTGGCCGGACCGGACAAGGCGACCGATATCCTCGGCACCTTCCTCTACCGCACCTTCTTCGGCTTCCAGCTCCAGCTTGGCGACCAGCCGATGGGCGCCACCATCGCCACCATCATGTTCCTGATCATCCTGACCGGCGTCTGCATCTACCTGTTCGGCGTCCAGCGGCGCATCCGCCGCTACCAGTTCTGACGGAGGGGCGGATGTCCAAGGCAAGACACTCGACGCTGCGCAGCGGCCTCGTCCATCTGGCGCTGATCGCCTACACGCTGGTGGCGCTGTTCCCGGTGTTCCTGACGCTGGTCAACTCGTTCAAGAGCAAGCAGGCGATCTTCAGCCAGCCGCTCCGCCTGCCCACGCCGTCCACCTTCAGCCTGATCGGCTACGAGACGGTGATGAAGCAGGGCGACTTCGTCACCTACTTCCAGAACAGCACCATCGTCACCGTGGTGTCGATCTTCCTGGTGCTGCTGTTCGGCGCCATGGCCGCCTTCGCGCTGGCCGAATACCGCTTCCGCGGCAACACGCTGATGGGGCTCTATCTCGCCATCGGCATCATGATCCCCATCCGCCTCGGCACGGTGGCGCTGCTCCAGGGCATGGTGGCGACCGGCCTCGTCAACACGCTGACGGCGCTCGTCCTCGTCTACACCGCGCAGGGCCTGCCGCTCGCCATCTTCATCCTGTCGGAATTCATGCGCACGGTGTCGGACGATCTCAAGAACGCCGGCCGCATCGACGGCCTCAGTGAATACGCCATTTTCTTCCGCCTGGTGCTGCCGCTGGTGCGGCCGGCCATGGCAACGGTGGCGGTGTTCACCATGATACCCATCTGGAACGACCTGTGGTTCCCGCTGATCCTGGCGCCCGGCGAGAGCACCAAGACGGTGACGCTCGGCGCCCAGCTGTTCATCGGCCAGTTCGTCATCAACTGGAACGCCGTGCTGTCGGCGCTGTCGCTGGCCATCTTCCCGGTGCTCATCCTCTACGTCATCTTCTCGCGGCAACTCATTCGCGGCATTACCTCGGGAGCGGTCAAATGACGTCTCCGGTTCGCGTGCTCTCCGCCGGCCTCGGCAACATGGGCCGAAGCCACGCCCTCGCCTATCACCGCAACCCCGGCTACGAGATCGTCGGCCTCGTCAACCGCAGCAAGGTGGCGGTGCCGGACGAACTTCGGGGCTACGAGATCGCCCCCTCCTTCCCGGAGGCGCTCAGGGCGCTGAAGCCCGACCTGGCGTCGATCAGCACCTATTCGGAGAGCCACGCCGACTACGCGGTGATGGCGATGGAACAGGGCTGCCACGTGTTCGTGGAAAAGCCGCTGGCCACCACCGTGGCCGACGCCCGGCGGATCGTCGACTGCGCCGTCGCCAACAAGCGCAAGCTCGTCGTCGGCTATATCCTGCGCCACCATCCCTCCTGGCAGCGCTTCATCGCCGAGGCGCGGGCGCTCGGCGGGCCCTACGTGTTCCGCATGAACCTCAACCAGCAGTCCTCCGGCAAGACCTGGGAGACGCACAAGGCCTTGATGAACACCACGGCGCCGATCGTCGACTGCGGCGTCCACTATATCGACGTCATGTGCCAGGTGACCGACGCCGAGCCCACCGAAGTGCGCGGCATGGGCCTGAGATTGTCCGACGAAATCGCGCCCGACATGTACAACTACGGCCACCTGCAGGTGCTGTTTTCCGACGGCTCGGTGGGCTGGTACGAGGCCGGCTGGGGGCCGATGATGTCGGAGCAGGCCTTCTTCGTGAAGGATATCATCTCGCCCAACGGCTCGGCCTCCATCGTCATGAAGGAAGGCAAGTCGGACGACGTCGACGCCCACACCCGCACGTCGACCATCCGCGTCCACAAGGCGGCGACCGGTCCCGACGGCGCGTTTCTCGCGCCCGATACCGACCACACCATGGCCGGCGAGCCGGGCCACCAGGAGCTCTGCGAGCTGGAGCAGGCCTACATGCTGAAGGCGATCGTCGAGGACATCGACCTCGGCCAACACATGAACGACGCGTTGAAATCGCTGGCCGTCTGCCTCGCCGCCGACGAGAGCGTCCGCACCGGCAAGCCGGTCAAGCTGCAAGGATAATATCCCGTGGGATCGCTTGAACTCAGGAACATCAGGAAGTCCTTCGGCGCGCAGGAGGTGCTGAAAGGCATCGACCTTCAGGTGAAGGACGGCGAGTTCGTCATCTTCGTCGGCCCGTCGGGCTGCGGCAAGTCGACGCTGCTGCGCTCGATCGCCGGCCTGGAGGACGTCACCTCCGGCGCCGTGCTGATCAACGGCCGCGACGTGACGGTGACGCCGCCGGCCAAGCGCGGCATCACCATGGTCTTCCAGACCTACGCGCTCTACCCGCACCTCAGCGTGCGCGACAACATGGCGCTCGGCCTCAAGCAGGCCGGCACGCCGGCCGCCGAGATCGACGCCCGCGTCGCCAAGGCGACGGAAATGCTGTCGCTGGAGCCTTACCTCAAGCGCCGGCCGGCGGAACTGTCGGGCGGCCAGCGCCAGCGCGTCGCCATCGGCCGCGCCCTGGTGCGCGAGCCGGAGCTGTTCCTGTTCGACGAACCGCTCAGCAACCTCGACGCCGCGTTGCGCGTGCAGACCCGCGTCGAGATCGCCCGCCTGCACCGCCAGCTCGGCGCCACCATGATCTACGTGACGCACGACCAGGTGGAGGCGATGACGCTCGCCGACCGCATCGTCGTGCTGAACGGCGGCGTCATCGAGCAGATCGGCTCGCCGATGGAGCTCTACAACCGCCCCGCCAACCTGTTCGTCGCCGGCTTCATCGGCTCGCCGCAGATGAATTTCATCGAGGCGGCCCGCGTCGGCGAGAGCGGCGCCACCATCGGCATCCGGCCGGAGCATCTCGGCGTGTCGCCCACCGAGGGCCGCTTCAAGGGCAAGGTGATCCACGCCGAGCATCTCGGCGCCGACACCAATCTCTACCTAGAAACCGAGACGGCCGGCCTCGTCACCGTGCGGCTGTTCGGCGAGCATCGCTACGCGCCCGACGACATCGTCTACGCGACGCCGGACCCGGCCAAGATCCACCGCTTCGACGCGAACGGCAAGACGATCGTCGGCTGACGAGCGATAATACCGCCTACCTGTGCCGCGCCGACGGCGTCCGCAGCGTCACCAGTTCCTCGGCGGCGGTGGGATGGACGGCCATGGTGCGATCGAAGTCGCGCTTCGTGGCGCCCATGGTCATCGCGATGCCGATGGTCTGGATCATCTCGCCGGCTTCCGGACCCATGACGTGGACGCCGAGCACCCGGTCGGTAATGGCGTCGACCACCACCTTCATGAAGGTGCGCTCGTCGCGGCCGGCGAGGATGTTGCGCATCGGCCGGAACTCGGCCTTGTAGATGTCCACCGCCTTGTAGGCGGCGCAGGCCGCTTCCTCCGACAGGCCGACGGTGCCGACCTCCGGCGTGGTGAAAATCGCCGTCGGGATGGTCGAGTGGTCGGCGAAGCTCTCCTTGCCGCCGAACACCGTGTCGGCGAAGGCGTGCCCCTCGCGGATCGCCACCGGCGTCAACTGGGCCCGGTTGGTGACGTCGCCCACCGCATAGATGGAGGGCACCGATGTCTCCGACAGCGCGTTGACGACGATGGCGCCGTCCTGGTCGAGCGCCACGCCCAGGTCCTCGAGGCCCAGCCCGGTGGTGTTGGGCCGGCGGCCGGTGGCGGCGAGGACGAGGTCGGTGTCGAGGTCGGCGCCGTCGACGAGTTGCACGGCGAGACCGGCGGCCGTCCTGTCGATCCGTTGCACCTGCACGCCGGTCCGCACGTCGATGCCGCGCGCCCTCAGCGCGTCGGCGAGCTTGTCCCGGACCTCGCGATCGAAGCCGCGCAGCACCTGCTCACCGCGGTAGAGCACGGTGGCGGTGACGCCGAGACCGTTGAGGATGGAGGCGAATTCGAGGGCGATGTAGCCGCCGCCCACCACCACCGCCTTTTCCGGCAGGGTCGGCAGGTCGAACATGTCGGTCGAGGTGACGGCGTGTTCCATGCCGGGAGTTTCCGGCAGCACCGGACGGTTGCCGGTGGCGATCAGAATGCGGCCGGCCGTCACTTTCCGTCCCCCTGCCACGAGGCGGATCTCGTTGGGACCGGTGATGACGGCGCGGTCGCGGATCAGCTCGGCGCCGGACCGCTGGAGATTGCCGGCGTAGATGCCTTCGAGCCGGGTGATCTCCCGCTCCTTGGCCTCCCGCAGCGCCGTCCAGTCGAAGCTCCGGTCGCCGACCGTCCAGCCGAAACCGCCGGCGTCGTCGAATTCGCCGGCAAAGCGGGAGGCATAGACCAGGAGCTTCTTCGGCACGCAGCCGCGGATGACGCAGGTGCCGCCGATGCGCGATTCCTCGGCGATGGCGACGCGGGCGCCATAGCCGGCGGAAATGCGAGCGGCGCGGACCCCGCCGGAGCCCGCGCCGATGACGAAGAGATCATAGTCGAAGGATGCCATCACCAACCGCCGTATCGAGGAACCAACGTCCTCATATCACGACATCGGCCGGTGGTGGCAATCGCATCGCCTAGAAGTTATAGCCGCGCTTGTTGAGCTCGTCCCGCGACCGGGTGACGATCTCGGTGGAGATGGCGTCGCGCCAGATGCCGGCCGAGCGCATCGAATCCTGGATGATCACCGGCGCCAGCTGGCCGTATTTCTCGCCGATGGGCGACTTGAAGAAGGCGGTGATCTGCTTGAGCTCGTCCTCGCTGAACCGGCCGGCCCAGACGCGCTCGAGTTCGCGATCGAGCTCGGGGCGACGCTTGGCAAGGTCGAGAGCGACGGCGCTCACCACTTCCTCGATGTCCTTGGCGGCGCCGGGGTTGGAGCGCTGGAACAGCGCCTTGGTCTGCTCGGCGAGCGCCAGAAGAATTTCGTTGAACTGCTCGGAGGCGTGGGCCGCGGCGATGGTCTCGCGGGCCGCAGCGATGTGGGACTCGGTGAAGTCCTCAGAAAGTGCCGGAGACGCCAGCGCGGCGATCACCATGGCCGCCGCCAGCGGGCGGCGGAGAAGGTTCAGGGTCCGGTGCATAAACAAATCTCCGATATCGACTTCGTCGTTGGCTTCGTTGGTGGTTTCATTGGTCCCGGGGGCAAGCCTTCACGACAATCCGCCACGGCGCCAACGCAACTCCATCATGGAATCGTTGGCGGTGCCGATCGCCCCGAAAGCGCCGTCGCCCCAGCCTGTGAAACCGAATTCTGGCAAAATGATGCGCCCGCCGCGATCGAGCCCCATTTCCCCGAAACGGTCCCCGCTGGTTTGCCGCAATATGGGTCCTGCCGCAAGCCCGTCGGCATGCTAAATCCTTTGCCGCGGTGCGTATGAAAAGCGGGGTGGGCGATGCGTCCGGTGGTGGTTTTCGATCTCGATGGCACGCTTCTCGACACGGCGCCCGATCTTCTGCGGGCGCTCAACCGCATCCTCGGCGACGAAGGCCTTGCCGCCGTCGAGCGCGCCGACGTGACGGACCTGTTCGGCCATGGCGCGCGGGCGCTGATCGGCGAGGGGTTCCGCCTGGCCAATCGGCCGCTCGACGCCGTCCGGCTGCCCGAACTGGTCGAGCGATTCGTCGCTGTCTACGCCGCGGAGATCGCGTCGGAGACGCGCCCCTACCCCGGCCTCGTCGACGCCCTCGCCCGCCTGTCCCGTCGCGGTTTCGGCTTCGCCGTCTGCACCAACAAGCGGGAGGTTCTGAGCCACGCGGTGCTCGAAGGCACAGGTCTTTCTTCGCTGTTCGCCGCGGTGGTCGGCGGCGATAGCCTGCCCGAGCACAAGCCGCATCCGCGCCCGCTCCTCGAAGCGATCGCCCGTGCCGGCGGAACGCCGGAGGCGGCGGTGATGGTCGGCGACAGCGAAACCGACATCGCCACCGCCCGGGCGGCCGGCGTGCCGGCCATCGCCGTCGATTTCGGCTATGGCGGACGGCCGGCAACCGAGTTCGGCGCCGATCTGGTCATCGGCCACTATGACGAACTGGACCAGGCGATAGAGGCGCTGCTGCCGAGCTGAACACCTGCCCGAGCGGGCTATTCGCCGGTTTCGGCGTTTGTCGCGCCGACCGGCTTCGATTCCGGCGAGCCCTTCTGGCGGAGGAAGATCGACAGGACGACCAGCACGGCGGTCGACAGAAACTCCGACTGCCAGTTCTGGAAGGATTCGAACCACAACTGGGCATCGAGGAAATAGGCGCCCATCGACCGGGGCGCCGCGCCATGCCGCAGCGCCTCCTCGTTGGCCGCGGCAAAGCTCGCCGACCAGTGCAGGATGAACGACAGCACGAACAGCGCGGCAAGCGCCAGGCCCAGCCCGTTGGTGTACAGCCACGACAGGATGGGATGGCGCTGCCTGAGATCGGCCGGCAGTTCGTCGTTCGGCCGGTCGGGATCGTCGGGATCCCGCGATTCCGACGAGCCGCGCTGGAACAGCATCGCCGTCAGGATGACGTAGGCCGACATCTGCAGGAACTCGCTTTCCCAGTTCTCGAACAGCGCCGACAGGAAAGCGCCGCTGCCGAGATAGGCGAGAAGGCCGATGGCCGGCGCGCCGTGCTCGGTAAGTTCCTGGTTGTGGTGCGCATGACCGGTCCAGATCATGCCGGCAACGCTGACCAGGAACATCGCCATCAGCGCGACCGTCAGTCCGTTGTCGCGGAAAAAGATTCTCACGATGCTCCCCTTCTCCAGCGCTCAATGGTCGGCGGATCGACTTGGCGGCCGGCGTCCGTTCCCACGCCCGGAAGAAACGCCGGCCCGTCCGTTGCGTTCCGATCGGGCCCCGCATTGCCGGTGCCCGCAGCCGCTCATTCGTCCTTGAGGCCGGTGGCATATTGCAGGTGGCGCAGCAGCCAGAGGATGACGACGCCGGCGAAACTGGCCAACAGCGCGACGGACCATACTCCGAGGCCGCAGGCCAGCCCGATGGCTCCGGAGAGCCACATGCTGGCGCCGGTCGTCAGCCCTTTCACATCGCCCTTGGTGAAGACGATGACGCCGGCCGCCAGAAAGGTGATTCCCGCCGTGACGGCTTCCACCAGCCGGATCGGATCGAACCGCATGACGGCAGTGTCGTCCGCCAGCGTCTCCATCATGTAGATCGTGATCATGCAGAAGGTGGCGACGGCCAGCCCGACCAGCATGTTGGTCCTGAGGCCGGCCGGATTTTTTTGCGCTCCCCTTTCGAGCCCGATCAGGCCGCACAACAGGGCGGCGCCGATCGTTCTGATCAACAGGATTTCCATCGGCAGCGGGAACTCGAAGTCGAATTCCTCGATAAGGCTTTGCGGCATCGTCCTTCTCCAGGTTCTCCGACAAACAAGTTCCCGAACGGGGAAAGGTTCCAGACCCGTGGCCTTCGCCCCTCAAGACGCTGGAAACCGCTGCGCCGATACGCGATGATCCCCTCGCCGACCGGCCGCCAATTCGGCAATCGGAGCGATCGCTTCGATCCGGCCGCCACCGCGGACCGAGAGGTCCCATCGAGGACGCCGCCCATGACCTCGCCTCTGAGCCAGGACGAAATCCGCCGCTACTCGCGCCATCTGCTGCTGCGGGACGTCGGCGGGCCCGGTCAGCAAAAGCTCAAGGCGGCCCGGGTGCTGTGCATCGGGGCCGGCGGGCTCGGCTCCCCCGTCATCGAATATCTGGCCGCCGCCGGCGTCGGCACGCTCGGCCTCGTCGACGACGACGTGGTGTCGCTGTCCAATTTGCAGCGGCAGGTGGTCCATTCCACCGCCAGCCTCGGCCGGCCCAAGGTCGAGAGCGCCGCCGAGCGCGTCGCGGCCCTGAACCCCAACGTGGCGACGGAGCTGTTTCCGGTTCGTCTCGATGGCGGCAACATCGCCGAGATCGTCGGGCGCTTCGATATCGTCGTCGACGGCACCGACAATTTTCCGACGCGCTTCCTGGTGGCGGACACCGCCTACGCGCTGCAAAAGCCGCTCGTTTCGGCGGCGGTGCAGGAGTTCTACGGCTCGGTGACGACGCTTCGGCCCTATCTGCCGGACGACGACGGCCAGCCCGCACCGAGCTGGCGCTGCCTGATGCCGCGCGAGCCGGAGGGCGACGTGCCGACCTGCGAGCAGGTCGGAATTCTCGGCGCGGTGGTCGGCGTGCTCGGCACCCTCGCGGCCTGCGAGGTGCTGAAGCTGATCACCGGCGTCGGCAAGCCGCTGATCGGCCGCCTGCTGATGGTCGACATCCGCGACATGCGGATCGACACCATCGGCTATCGGCGCCGGCCGGACACGGTGACGCCCGCACTGCCAGGCCGGCGGGCGGAAGCGGGATAGCCCGCCGACCGGAAATCGGTCTCCGGCGCGGCCGGGCGACGCCTTTTTCTCCGACATCGACCATATGGGCAGCGCGCCTGTCGCCCAGGTGACTGAGACCGTCCCTCACGATGTGGTTTTCTCCGACAGGGAGCCGGCCCGGGCAGTCGTCCGTGCCCGCCCGAGGAGGCACCGAGGGCCCTTGGGATGTCCGTCACATCGAATATGCCGTCCCTGAGATCCGGTGCGCAATCGCTGGCCGGCCTCAGGGCCCTGGCCGCCGACTACGACGGCACCCTTGCCGAACACGGCCGGATGAGCGCCGATACCGAGGCGGCGCTGCGGTCGCTGCGCGGCGTCGGCTTCCGGCTGATCCTGGTGTCCGGCCGCCGGCTCGAGAACATCAGGAAGCTCTGCGACGCGCTCGATCTGTTCGACGCGGTTATCCTGGAAAACGGCGCCGTCTCCTTCTGCCCGGCGACCGGGATCGAGCGGTTGATCGCGCCGCCGGTCGACGAGCGGTTCCTCGCCGACGCGGCGCAGGCGCTTCCGGGCCAACCGCTGTTCGTCGGACGGTCGATGGCGGCCACCGGCGCCGAGAACGCGGCCCGCGTCGAGCTGGTCATCGCGCGCGGCGGCTATGACCTCCACGTCGTCGGCTGCGGCGGCCGGGTGCTGGTCCTGCCGGCGGGGATCGACAAGGACAGCGGCCTTTCCCACGCCCTCGCCGGCCTCGGGCTGCGGCGGGATCAGGTGGTGGCGGTCGGCGACGAGGAAAACGACGTCGAGCTGTTCAGAGGCTGCGGCCTGACGGCCGCCGTCGGCAACGCCGCGCCGAGACTGAAGGCGACCGCCGACCTGGTGCTGCCGGGGGAGTGCGGGCAAAGCGTCCGCCATCTCGTCGACATGCTGCTCGCGCGCGCCGCCTGAAGCACTAGAGCGTTTCCGTGTTTCATGGAAACGCAGAAACGCTCTATCTTCTTGAATTGGCGCATTTTCTTCACGCGAACCGGTTTCCACTTCGCTCGAAAATGCTCTCGACCTCAGCCGCCCAGAACCGACATCGGCCGTTCGAGGGCCGGCTCGCCGTGGCGCCGGATTGCGAAATCATGCCCCTTCGGCTTGCGCAGGATGGCGCGATCGATCGCCGCATTCAGAGTGTCGTCGCTTTCCGAGCCGCGAAGCGCCGCGCGGAGATCGGCGCCGCCACGCTCGCCGAGGCAGGTGTAGAGCCGGCCGGTGGCGCTGACGCGGATGCGGTTGCAGCTTTCGCAGAAATTGTGGCTCATCGGCGTGATGAAGCCGATCAGGCCGCCCGTTTCGCGGACGCGCGCATAGCGAGCCGGTCCGCCGGTGCGGTCGTCGACATCGATGAGCGTCCAGCGCTTTGCCATGCGGCGGCGCAGGTCGCCAAGCGGCAGGTACTGGTCGGCCCTGTCGACGTCGAGATGACCGAGCGGCATGGTCTCGATCAGCGTCAGATCCATGCCCCGCCCATGGGCGAAGGCGATCAGGCCGTCGATCTCGCGTTCGGTGACGCCGCGGAGAGCCACGGCGTTGAGCTTGACCTTGAGGCCGGCCGCCTGGGCGGCCGCGATGCCGGCAAGGGTTCCGGCGAGATCGCCGTGCCGGGTGATGGCCGCGTAGCGGGCCGGGTCGAGCGTATCGAGCGACACGTTGACCCGCCGCACGCCCGCGGCGGCCAAATCCGGGGCGAAGCGGGCGAGCCGCGTGCCGTTGGTGGTCAGCGTCAGCTCGCGCAGGGCGCCGCTGGCGAGGTGGCGCGACAGGCCCTGGAAGAGCTGCAGGATGTCCTTGCGCAGCAGCGGCTCGCCGCCGGTGATGCGGATCTTGTCGACGCCGCGTCCGATCAACGCCGACGCCAGCCGGTCGAGCTCCTCGAAGCTGAGCAGCTCGTGCCGGGGCAGGAAGACGACGTCGTCGGTCATGCAGTAGACGCAGCGAAGGTCGCAGCGATCGGTCACCGACAGGCGGAGATAGCGGATGGCTCGGCCGTAGCCGTCGGTCAGGAAAGCACTCATGATCGTTGCTGGTACGCCTCGAACCTGATGTTCGGACCGGCCTGTTGCCGCCGGGCGGGATATGCCTCAGCGCAGAACGCGCAGTTCCTCCTTGAGATTTTCGATATCCGGGATGACGAAGGTGCGCGGCGACGGCCGCTGGACATCGCCCGTCCGGATCAGCTCGGCCAACACCGTCGACACCGACTGGCGCGCCGCGCCGATGGCCATGGCGAGGTCGTCGCCATGCGGCGCGGCGTCGATGACGACTCCGGTCGAGGTTTGGCGACCGTCGTGCTCGGCCATCTCGCAGAGATAGCGGATCAATCGATAGCGCACGCTGCGGAAGGCCATCTCGCCGACCATGGTGAGCGACCGGTTCAGCATCTTCTCGACCGCCGGCAGAATGCACATGCCGAACTCGGGATGGTCGCGGGTTAGCCGCCGGAACGCCGCGCGCGGGATCACGGCCGCCTCGCCTTCCTTGCGCACCTCGACCACCATCTCCGGCTGAAGCGGCACGGCGTCGCCGGGCCCGAGGGTGAACAGCGTCAGCTCCTTGCCCTCGTGCGAAGCGAAGCAGCGGTAGCGGCCCGACGCGACCACGAGGATGGCCTCGCCGGTGTCGTCCATCAGGTTGGCGCCGTAAACGAGATGGCCGACTTTCATCTTGCGCAGCTTCGGGCCGCCCTCGATTTGCAGGGTCTCGAGCACGACATGCGGCAGCGCGTCGCCGCCGGCCGGCTCGGCGAGCACCGGCCGCGCCGGTTGCCGCTCGATCGCCCGCCCCGGCTCCGTGCCGCCTTGCACCTTGCGGGGCATCTGCAGGCGGGCGAAGAAGGTCGAGCCGTGGGCGGACTGCACCACGCATTCGTCGGCCGACGCCTGCCGCGTGACGCTGGCGTGCTGCACCGAGAACAACTGCCGGAAATGCATGACGCCGATTGCCGACCAGCTGAGGCCGATCAGCTCCACGGCCATGCGGTTGGCACCGACCAGACGGTCGTTGTCGAAGGCCAGCAAGCCCTCGTTGGGGCCGCCGAGCAGGCGGGGATTGGAATGCAGGTGCATCTGCTCGAAGCGTCCATACCGCCGCTCGAACAGGCGTCGTTCGATTTCGTTGGCCGCCCGCTTCAACAGCGGCAGCGAATAGTCGTGGGCGACCGTCACCGACGTCGAAAGATCGATGATGCCGGCCAGCGCGCCGCACGGATCGATGATCGGCACCGCCGAGCAACTGATGTCGGTGTTGCCGTTGCAGAAATGCTCGGCTCCGATCACCGACAGGGCGAAGCGTTCGGACAGGGCCGTGCCGATGGCATTGGTGCCCATCGCCTGTTCCGACCAGTCGCCGCCGGCGCACAGGCCGAGCCGCTCCGCTTCGTCGCTGAAGGTGTTGTCGCCGAGGCGAACCAGCACCACGCCGTTGGGGTCGGTCAGCACCACGACGCCGCCTAGCGGCTGCGTTTCGCGGCAGAGCGTGACGATCTCGCCCCAGGCGGAAACCAGCAGCTCCTCGTTGCGCTCCCGCAACTCCTTGAGGGCGGTTTCCGTCAGCCGCGTCTCGCGCCGTCGCGACGCACCGTTGGCAAGGCCATGCAGGCTGCTGCGCTCCCAGGAGCGCAGGATCGGCAGCGGCACGCCCTCGGGCAGGATGCCGTCGGCCATGAACTTCGAACGCACGGCCAGCAACCGTCCCTGATCGGGAAGGGGGCCGGGGCGCGCGCTGCGCTCATGTCGTCCGGACATGCTTCGGCAAGTGCCGCAGGCGGCCGGCCCGCCCGTCGGAATGGCGCATGTATCGGCTTCAAGCCGTTGAGGCAGGACCATTTCAGCACCCTCCAGGTGCATCCACCGCTGAAGTTTCAAAGACATGCTTCGCGGTTTTACGGGCGAAGCCATCCCGGACAAGCCACCCGGCGGCGAGGCCGAACTTCAGCTAAAGGTGGGCTTTCCTGTCATGGATTCGATCATATGCCCTGCCGAACTAAATCGTTATGATCTTTCAGTCGATATAACCGTAAACTATATAACGATCTTGATTGTTGTTTTATTTCAGACATTTAATCCTCCCCGCAGACCACCGTCACCCTGCGCTTGCGGCAGAGGGAAAACGGCGGGCCGGAAACCCGTTCGACGGCCAGGTCAATTCCCGCCGCTTGCAGCCACGGACCGACAATCGGGTGGCGAAGCAGCGCCGCCCGAACATCGACGATCGTGCGTGGGGCGGCCGCCATGACGCCGACGGCAAGGCGGGCGCCTCGGCCGGTTCTCAGCTCGACCGAGAAGTCGATCACGCCATCGACCGCGAAGATCGCGTCGTCGATGATCGCCGCCGGCAGGCGCCCTCCCCCTCCGGCGACGATCGGCTCGCCGATCCGCCCGCCGAGGCGCAACCGGCGGAGTACCGAGCCGCAGCGGCACCGATCGTCGATGACGCAGCCGCGGTCGCCGGTGCGATAGCGGATGAGAGGCAGGCCGCGGCGGCGCAAGGTGGTGACGACGATCTCGCCCTCCTGGCCGGCCGGCAGCGCCCGCCCGCTGCTCCCGTCGACGACTTCGAGATACAGATCGGTTTCCCGGACATGCAGGCCGTCGTGCGCCTCGCAGGCGAGCGCGCCGCCATAGCCGGTCTCGGTCATGCCCCAGTGTTCGAACGCTTCGGCGCCCCAGACGACGGCGAGCGCCGCCTTGAAGCTTGGCGAGACGCTGTCGGCGCTGACCAGCGCCGTCTCGATCCTGAGCGGCGGTCCGCCATCGGCCTCCATGCGCCGGGCGGCGGCGCCAAGCGTCACCGGCATGCCGGCGATCGCCGCCGGCCGCAGTTCGCGCAAGGCGTCGACCATCCTATCCAGCGAGCCGGCGACGGGCAGCGCCACCGGAAAGGCGCCGAGACGGGTCAATCCGCGCATCAGGAGATCGCCGACACTGTCCGGCCGCTGGGCGGGAAAGGCCACCGCCACCGAGCTGCCCGGACGCACGATGGTCGCCATGCCGTGCTCGAAATAGGCGACGGTCGCCTCGATGTCGGCTTCGGTGAAGAACAGGCGCTTCTGCCGGCCCAAGGTGCCCGACGTCGGGATGGTCACCAGTCGCACCGCGTCGCGCATCGGCAAGGCGATGAGCGACGGATCGCCGCGCACGAGGTCGTCGGCCGTCGTCAGCGGCAGTCGCGCGAGGTCGCGGAGATCGACAAGTTCGCAGGGTTCCGGCCAGCCGGTTCGCAGCCGATAGAAAGGGCTTTGGGAGCGCGCATAGGCGATCGTCTCGTTCAGGCAGCGAAGCTGATAGGCGTCGATGTCGTCGCGGGTCGGCAGGCGTGCGACGCCGATCGTCCGCCCCACCCAGGCATCGAGCGTTCCGGACCCGTTCATGCCGACGGCTCGCGGTAAAGCGACCGTCCCCCGAGGTCGGTCAGGTTGTAGGCGCAGAACGGAATGACGCGACCGTCCGGCTTCGCCACGTGGATATGGCATTGGCGCAGGCGATCGAGGTCGAGCGTCCAGGCATCCTGGAAGGCCATGCCGGACAGCGACAGGCGCCGGCTCTGCCGCTCCAGAAAAGCGTCGAAGGCTTCGAGACCGGCGGCCGGGGTTTCCGCCTGCGGCATCGTCGTCCACTGTCCAGCAACATAGCGCTGGGCGCGCACCACCTCCGGCGAACGCCACGCCACGGCGCCGCAGCATTCCGTTCCGCTCGGCCCCTCTTCGCTGCCGGAACCGCAACAGCCGGCCGCCGGCTCCGGATCGGAGCGCAAACCACCGGAGCGATCGACGGCGAAGCGGCCACTGAACGAGCAGAAGGGATTTTCCGCCGAACCGGGGCGGAAGTCCTCGAGCCCGATGGCGCCGCCGCCATATTCGATCAGCGCCTGCATCACCTCCGGCAGGGTTATGCGGTCCTCGTCCCGCGGAGCGCCGGGATGCCGCCCGAAATAGGACACCGGCTGGAAATGCACCGCCCGCACCGTCGGCATCTCGTCCCTGGCGAAATCGACGATGGCGCCGATCTCGCCCGTATTGACGCCGGGAACCAGCGTCGGCACCAGCACGACGCCGACACCGGCGGCCCGCGCGCCGGCGATGGCGAGGCGCTTCTCCGCAAGAAGGTTCCGGCCGCGCAGCTTTCGATAGACGGCATCGCTGACGCCATCGAACTGCAGGAAGACGCAGTCGAGCCCGGCGTCGACGAGCGCGGCGAGATAGTCGGGCTCGCGGCCGATCCTGAGGCCGTTGGTGTTGATCTGGACGAAATCGAAGCCCTTGGCCCGCACCAGCGCGACGATCTCCGGCAAATCGTCGCGGACGGTCGGCTCGCCGCCCGACAACTGGATATGCACCTGGCCGCTGCCCGCCCTCAGCCTGTCGAGGGCGACAGCGATTTCGTCGATCGGCATGTCCGTGCCATGCCGGCCGGCCGAGGCGAAGCAAACCGGGCAGACGAGGTCGCAACGCGACGTCACCTCGACCAGCACGCAGCAGCCTTGCTGGCGATGGTCGGCGCAGAGCCCGCAATCCCTCGGGCAGCCCTCGGCGATATCGGTGGCGACGCTGAACGGCCGCGACGTGGCGCGACGGCTGCGGGACCACATCTCGTAGCTGCGAAGGCCGCGCCAGATCGGCGTCACGACGCGGCCGTGCGCCGGGCAGGTCTTGTCGAGATAAACCGTGTCGCCGACCGCGAAGCGCTCGGCCGGAATGGTCCCGAGGCATTCGGGGCAGACGCTGCGGGTGCGTCCGAGGGACAGGCGGACGGGGCCGGTCATCGTCAGTCCCCCACCGGTGCTACGGGACTGCCGGCGGCCGGCATGTGGCCGAGCGGTCCGATCACCGCCTCGACGGCGGCGAGCACGGCGGCGACGGCGGCCCGGCGGCGCAACGCCCCGGCCAGGGCGGCGGGATTGCCGGCAAATGCCGTCAAGGCCGGCGCGAAGCGCTCTTCAAGGCCGACGCGCCGTTCGCCCCTGATCAGCTTGTCGGCAAGAAACACCAGGTGGCGTTCGTCGATCGGCTGTCCCGGCTCGAACGCCATCTCCATGTGGGCGGCGACGATTTCGGCAGCATCGGCAAAGCCGAACCCGGCGACATGCCGGGCGCCCGCCGCCGCGTGGTCGGGCTCGCCCTTGGCGATGTCGTGAAGCAGCGCGCCGGCCCTGATGGCATCGACATCGATCGGCACCCCGTTGGCGACCAGCCGGCCGGCGATCTCGACGGCCAGCCGCGCCACGGCGGCGCAATGGCGGCGGGTCGGCTCCGGCGTGCCGGCGGCCTCCAGCATCGCCTCGCATTCCGCCAGGTCGGGGTGGCGGCGGTGCGGCAGCGATGCGGCAAGGCGGCGGTAGTCCTCGGAATAGTCCATGTCGCGCAACACGCCGCTGTCGATGACCGGGACGGATCGAGCGTCCTGCCGGTGCTGTCCGATAATGTCGCGCAGCGTCGCCTCGGGCGGCGCGGCGAGGATTTCGGCAAACAGGCGCCGGTGAATGAATGGCGGATGTCCGCACCGACCGCGAAAGGTCGGGCGGAGAACGGCCGCTTCCCCGTCCCCGGCGCTTGCGGCGATCCGGGCCAGGGTGGCGGCCCTGACGAGCGGCACGTCAACCGGCAGGATCATCGCTCCGCCGACCCTGTCGGGCAACGCGGCGATGCCGGCCTTGACGCTCGACATCATGCCGTCGGCGAAGGCGGCATTGACCACCGCCACCGCGCCGCGGGCCTCGACGGCCGGCACCATGCGCGCCGCCTCGTTGCCGACGACGACGTAGGTCTCCCCGATGGCGGCCTCGGCGATGGTCGACATCACGTGCCCGAGCACGGTGTCGTCGCCAAACGGCAGCAGCGGCTTGAACGCGCCCATGCGCGACGACCAGCCGGCCGCCAGCACCACGACGGCCATGTTCGGCGGCAGGGACTCGATCGGGTCGTTCACGGCTTCTCCTCCGGCGGCACCGCCGCAATATCGACGCCGTGATCGGCGAGCGTTTCCCTGATCTTGTCCCAGGCGGCGATGATCAGCGCCGGACAGCGTTGCCGTTTCAGCGTCTCGTCGAACTTCATGATCTCCGCGCAGTCGATGCCGCCATATTGGCCGGTGGCGGCGGCGTTGAACCAGCCGGCGAAATCGTCGAGCATGGCCCCCAGTTCGGGATGCTCGCGCTCGCCGTCGCCGCCCCGTCCGGCGTAATAGCCGATGACGCAACAGCCGGCCGACAGCGCGCCGCAATTGAAGCCCTGCCCCATGCCCAGGGCCAGGCCCGACATGGCCCGGACCAGGCCGGGATCGTCGCGCCCCTGCGCCTCGAGGGCAAGCCGCATCAGGATGTGGCTGCACTTGAAGTCGTCGAGCAGCAATTCGGCGACGCGGAAGGACTCCTCGCTCATGGGTTCGCCCTCCCTGTCGGTGGCGCCGGTTCGGCGGATCGCGACGCAACGAACAGCCGATAGCGCGGCCGGCCGGCCACTTGTGCGGCGCGGTCGCCCCACAACGCGTCGAGCGAACCGTAACGGAAGATGAAGCGCGCGACAAAGCCGGCGAACACGTCCGACCTGTCTTCGTCGTGGAGAATGACGAAACCGGCGGCCACGATGTCCTCGCGGAGATCGTCCCGCCCGTCGCGGCCCGGCCAGTCGACGTCGGCGAGCAGCAAGCGTCCATCCGGCCTCAGCACCCGGGCCCACTCGGCGAGCGCCGCGCGGCGATCCGGCATCAGCGACAGGCTGCATTCGGAGAGCACGGCGTCGAAGCCGGCATCGGCGAACGGCAGGCGGACGCCGTCGCCATGGAACAGCGCCGAGACGGCGCGCGAAGCGGCGATCGCCAACGCTCTCTCGTCGAGATCGATGCCGATGCCGACAAAGCCGTGCCTTTCAAGCCAGACGAGGCTGTCGCCGGCGCCGCAGCCGACATCGAGCACCGAGGCGCCGAGGGGCAGGCCCGACCGCGCGAACAGCTCCCTGACGATCGCCCCGTCGCCGGGCCGCAGCCACTTACCGTCGGCGCCCTCGACGCAACCGCAGCCGAACAGACCCGGGAGGACGGAGGATTTCGCCATCACTTGTCCTCCAGCGCCTGCTCGACCTTGAGCATGCGGCCGTAGGCGAGATCCTCGGAGACATAGACGAAGCCGCAAGACGGACAGCAAGGCAGCTCGACCGGGAAGGTCTGGCCGAGGTAGCTCGCCTCGACCTTGCGCATTTCCAGCGGCTTGTCGCAGCGGGCACAGATCAAATCGGGGACCGGGATGCCACCGGAAACGCCGGTCATGGCTTCACCTCGACCTGCATGCGGTGGCCGTAGGCGCGATGAACGACAAAGCCGGCGTCGGTCGGCTGGTATTCGACCCAGGTGGTAACCGTGCCGATGCGGCCGGAGGCGGTGAGATGGCCGCTCGCCCGGTCCTTCAGCGCGCGTCCGGTGCGCTCAGCCTCGGCGATCACCTCGGCGATATCGTCGATGAGCAGCAGCTTGCGCTCGATGTCGGCCCGGACGGCGTCGGTCATGACGAGTGGGATGGGAACGGGATCGCTCATGCTTTCTCCCCAGAGGTCGCGCAGCAGGCGCCGGCGCAGCCGTTGGCGATTGTCGCGGCGCCCGGAAAAGCCGGGATCGGGGCGTGCCGCCGGATCGTCGGCGTCGGGGAAGACCAGGTCAATGAGATGAAGGGCGCGCTTGCCGCGCCGGGCGAAATTGTCGCGGCACATGGCGCAATAGGCGAGATAATCGTCGTCGCTCTCCTCGATCCGCCGGTCGACGAAGGCGTTGCCGACCTCGGGATTGGCGAAGGAGGCAAGGCCGCCATAGCCGCAGCAGGTGGTCTTCTCGGCGCCGGTCAGTTCGCGGACCTCGGCGCCCAGCGACGCGGCGATCGACCGCACCGCCGCCTGAACTGCATGGGCATGCCGGCCGGTGCAGGGATCGTGGATGGCGAGCGGTCCGGCGACGGGTCTCGGCGCCACGACGTCCGGCAGGCCGACGGCGACAAGCTCCGTCCACAGCGAGGCGACGGGAATGTCCGGCAGGAATTCGCCGATCTGCTTCAGGCAGGTCGAGCAGGCGGTGACGACGCGCGGCCGCCCCTGCTCCTCCCAGACGGTGCGAAGGTGATCGAGCACCTCCCGGTGCAGCGCCAGGCGCCCCGACCAGTGCGCCGGCGCGCCGCAGCAGTCGAGCATGAAGCCGACCCCGCCGGGAAGACGCTCCGAGAGATGGCGGTAGACCGCCTCGACCTGGCGCGGCGCCGAGGCCGGCAACTGGCAGCCGGGAAAGAACAGCACGGCGCTCCGGTCGTGGCCCGGCTGGTGGCGGATGAAGGCCACCTCGTCCGAGCGGCTGAAGGCCATGTCGCGCAGCGCGAAATCGTGATGCGAGGCGGGCATATGGCCGCGCTCGACCATGCTCCGGCGGGCGTCGAGGCAGACCTCGCCCATGGCGAGATCGTTGGGGCAGAGCGTCTCGCACAGCCCGCACAGGGCGCAACTGTCGATCATCCGGTTGGACTTGCGATTGCCCATGATGATCGAGTCGTTGTTGTAGATCTCGCGCACCGCCCGCTTGGGATAGGTCTTGTAGTGGGCGAGATAGGGGCAGGCCTTGACGCATTCGAGGCAGTGGCAGGGGAAACAGCGCGCCGCCTCGGCGATTGCTTCGGCATGTCCATAGCCGGCGGCCGGATCGGCCGCCTCGACCGGCGGCATGGCGGCGTGGCTGCCGACCTCGACGTAGAGACAGCTCCCCGCCGCCTCGCCGCCCCGGCTGGCGGTGAGCGACGCCCCTTGCAGGAAGCGGTCGATCGAGCCGGCCGCCCGGCGGCCGTCCGCCGCCGAGCCGATCGCCGACCAGCCCTCCTCCGAGCCGTCGTGCAGGCCGCTGGCGAACACCTTGGGGTGCGAGGTGGCGCGCGTTTCGCGGTCGACCTCGATGCGGCCGCTGGCGTTGAGCCGGAGCGTGGCGGCGAAGGCACTCGCCGGTCCCGGTCCGGATGCCATCAGCACGGCGTCGTGGTCGGCGATCAGGGCGTCGAGCGACAGGGAAGCGTCGCCGCCGATCCGTTGCCGGCAACGGATGTCGACGCCGAGCTTTATGAGCGCGCCGACGTCCGCCTCGATCGCCGAGGGCGGCAATACCGCCGGCCGGTAGTCGCGGTGGAGGCGGTCGAGCGGCTGGGCGTCCGCCTCGAAGACGGTGACGGCGTGTCCCTTCATGACGAGGTCGAAGGCGGCGGTCAGCCCGGCGAGGCCGGCGCCGACGACGGCGACGGCCTTCGGCTTGCGCGCCCGCTGGGCGGAGCGGCGGACGGTCGGATAGGCTTCCTCGACCAGCGCCCGTTCGAGCGCGCCGATGCGGACGGCGCCGCCGGCCTCCGCCCGCCGGCAGACGGTCTCGCAAGGATGCTCGCAGATATGGGCGACGATCGCCGGGAAAGGCACGACGCGGGCATAGAGGGCGATGGCGCCGGTAAAATCGCCGGCGGCCATCTTCTCGGCCATGGCGCGCGCGTCGACATGCAGCGGACAGGCGGCGCTGCAGGCCGGCGGCTGCTCCTCGATGCACAATGCTTCCCAGGCCTTGACCTGATCGCCATCCATGATGGTCTCGATGCGCCGTTCTCGTCTCGAATTGGCTACGGGCGGCCCGGGAGAAGGACGGGCCGCCCGCATTTTCGGGGAGTGGGCGGGAGGGCTCCCCGGTTGTCGGACCTCAGTTGTGCTGAAGCTCGGATTCGGCGACCGGCTTGCCGGCCTTGGCCTCGATCCCCATCAGGATCACCTCCGGCAGGGCGGGAACGCGGAACACCCGCACGCCGCAGGCGTCGTTGATGGCGTTGAGGATGGCCGGATGCGGCGCGGTGAGCGGCGCCTCGCCGACGCCGGCCGCCCCGAACGGCCCGAGTTCGCGCGGCGTTTCGAGATAGAGGATCTCGATGTCGTCGGGCACGTCCTTCGGATAGGGGATGCCGCAGTCCTTGAGGTTGGTGTGCAGCTCCAGATCCTCGAAGTCCTCGGTCAGGGCGAGACCGATGCCCTGGGCGAGGCCGCCGTAGATCTGGCCGTCCACCGTCGCCTTGTTGATGATGGTGCCGACGTCGACCGACGTGGTGAACTTGACCACCTTGGTCTCGCCGGTCTCGAGATCGACCTCCACCTCCGGCAGGAACACCTCGTACATGTAGATCGGGAACGGGCTGCCCTGGGCGGTGTCGGGCGAGCAGTCGGTGCAGGCGGCCGCCACCCATTTGCCGTCGTAGGCGAGCGGGATGTTCTCGGCGACCATCTCCTGGTAGGTGCGGTAGCCGCCGTCCGGCTTCTTCATGGCGGCGAGCATCATCTCGGCGGAAACGCGGATGGCGTTGCCGGAGAAGACGTTGGAGCGGCTGCCGCCGGCCGGGCCGCCGTTCGGGCCGAAGGTATCGGCCATGACCAGCCCGACGTCCTCCGGCTTGGCGCCGGCCGCACGCAACACCTCATGGGCGATGGTCCGCGCGCCGAGGTCGGCGCCCTGGCCGTGGTCCTCCCAACCCGAATGGACGATGAAGCCGGTCGGCGTCATCTCGACGCGGGCCTCCGAGCTGTCGGGGCCGTCGAGACCGCAGCCGTAGATTCCGAGCGATACGCCGACGCCGCGCTTCCTGTCGGCATGGGCGGCGTTGAACTCGGCGCAACGCTGCCTGGCCTCGTGATACTTCGGCCGGAGCATGTCGAACAGTTGCGGCAGCACCAGCACTTCCGGCTTCTGGCCGGTCGGGGTGGTCGAGGTCTCGTTGTAGAGGTTCTTGTAGCGGAACTCGAAGGGATCCTCGCCCATCTTCTCGGCCAGCATGTCGATGGCGATTTCCGAGGCGAGGAAGGACTGCGGCGAGCCGTAGGCGCGGAAGGCCGAGCCCCAGGCATGGTTGGTCGCCACCGTCCGGCCCCTGCCGCGGATGTTGTCGAGGTGGTAGCCGGCGCCGGTGAACTGGGCCTGGCGCAAGGTCACCAGGTCGCCGAACTCCGAATAGGGGCCGTGATCCAGCCACCAGTCGGTTTCCATGGCGGTGAGCTTGCCGTTCCTGTCGCAGGCCAGGCGGATGTTGATGTTGGCCGGGCTGCGTTTTCCCGTGTAGGTGATGTTCTGGTACTGGTCGTAGACCAGCGATACCGGCTTTTTGGTCACCAGCGCGGCGACGCCGAGCAGCGCCTCCATGGTCGGCGAGAACTTGTAGCCGAAGGTGCCGCCGGTCGGGTTCTGGATCAGCCGGAGCTTTTCGGGCGGGATGCCGAGGCCCGGACAGATCATGGCGTGGTGCAGATGCACGCCGATCGACTTCGACAGGATGGTCAGCACGCCGTCGTCGTCGACGAAGGCTTCGCCGCAGTCCGGCTCCAGATGCAGATGCGGCTGGCGCGAGCAGTAGGTGGTGATGTCGACGAGCGCGGCGGCGCTGGCCATCAGCGGCCCGGTGTCGGCGCCCTTGACGACGCCCTGCTCGTAATAGGCGTTGGGTACGCCGGGGTGGATTTCCAGGGCATCGGGCGCCAGGGCCGCGAAGCCGGACATGTAGGCCGGCAATACCTCGAGGTCGACCTTGACCTTCCTGGCGGCGGCGCGGGCATGCGCCTCGGTATCGGCGGCGACGATGGCGATGGCGTCGCCGAACTGGAAGATCTTCTCCTTGCACAGGATCGGACGATCCCAGCCGTCGCCCTTGTTGGTCGGGAAGGTGATGAGGCCGGTGATGGCGTTCTTGCCGCCGACGTCCTTCCAGGTGATGACCCGCTCGACGCCCGGCATCTTCTCGGCTTCCGCCGTGTCGATGTCCTTGATGAGGGCGTGGCTCACCTCGGCCTGCACCAGCGCGAGGCGCAGCGTGCCAGACGGCATCTTGAGCGCGACGTCGGCGCCGAAGTCCCAGGTGCCCGTGACCTTGGCGACGGCGGACGGACGGATATATTCGGTGCCGAGGATGGAGCCGTCCTCCTTGGGCTTCGGCATGATGTCGTAGATGGTCTTCTCGCCGCGCATGATGGCGGCGGCATCCATCACCGAGTCGATCAGCGGCTTGTAGCCGGTGCAGCGGCAGAGGTTGCGGTTGCGGTGGAACCAGGCGCGCACCTCCTCGCGGGTCGGGTTGAGGTTCCTGTCCAGCAGCGCCTTGGCCGACATGATGAAGCCGGGCGAGCAGACGCCGCACTGGGCGCTGCCGTGGGCCATCCAGGCGACCTGCAGCGGATGGAGATTCTCGGGCGTGCCGATGCCTTCGATGGTGACGATCCTGGCACTGGCGGCGAGCTTCTCCATCGGCGTCACGCAGGCGCGGACGGGCTTGCCGTCGATCAGCACGGTGCACGAGCCGCACTGGCCATTGTCGCAGCAGACCTTGCAGCCGGTGAGCATCATCTGTTCGCGCAGCACGTCGGCGAGCGAACGCTTCGGATCGGCAATGACCCAGCGCTCCACGCCATTCACGTTGAGGGAAATGCGTTTCATGTCTTCCTCCTAGGCCGTCTTGTCGGTTCCGGCGCCGGTGTTCAGCCGACGGCGGCGAGAGGCGCCGCCTCCTCCACGGACCCACACCAGTCCATGGTCCGCGTCAGCGGGCAGGCCTTGCCGGCGCCCCGGATGTGGGTGATCATTTCGGCGGTCACCGAAACCGCGATCTCCTCGGGCCCCTCGGCGCCGATCTCGAGGCCGACCGGGGCGTGGACGCGGCCGAACGCTTCCGGGGCGAAGCCGGCGGCAACGAGATTGTTGTAGACGGTGAGCACCTTGCGCTTCGAACCGATCATGCCGATGTAGCCGGCCGGCGTGCCGAGCGACCAGGCAAGCGCCTCCTGATCGAGGGCGTGGCCGCGCATGGCAATGAACACCAGCGACGAGGCGTTGGGCGACAGATGGGCCGTGGTCTCGGCGAGCGGTCCGGCATGGGTGCCGGCGGCGGCGGGGAAGCGCTCGGGATTGGCGAACTCGGCGCGGTCGTCGACGACCACCGTCTCGAAGCCCAGCGTCCGGCAGATCACTTCGGTCATCAGGCCGACGTGACCGCCGCCGAAAATGTAGACGGTCCGGTTGGGCATGATCGCCTCGATGTAGAATTGCAGATTGCCGCCGCAGATCATGCCGAGATCGAGCGTCGGGTTCTTGTGGAGGTCGATGGCCAGCATCTGCGACAGGCCGGTTGCGATGACCTCGCGGGCGACCATGATCGCCCTGCCCTCGGCCGCGCCGCCGCCGACCGTGCCGGCGATCGTCCCGTCCTCCCGCACCAGCATCTTGGCCGCCGTCGCCGACGGCGTCGATCCCGACTGGGTGACGATGGACACCAGCGCCGCACGGCGGCCGGCATCGCGCTCCCGAATGAGTTCCTTGTAGATGTCCATGTCGTCCTCCGGCGGTCTGCAGGACGCGGCACTCCCGGACGGCCCCTCCTCCCAAGGGGCGGCGCCGGGCGTCGTCCATGCTGGCCAGAGTCAGCCATCTCCAGGGCGAAATCTGTCCGATGCAGGACTCGCGGCATGAAAATCGCTGTCGCCTGCACGACGGTCTGGCCGGTTCGAACGGGGATCAAGGGAGCGCGATGGCGGAAAACCGCCAGTTGCCGGCGTTCCGGCCCGAGCAGGTCACCGGATGAGTAGGAGCACGCATGGAGAAGTCGCCGCCGCAACCGGTCGACGACCTCCCGGCTCCGCGTTTCCATCGGTCCTGCGGCGGCGGCGCGATCAGGCCGCCACCGGCCGGGCGGCGTGCGCGGCGGCGATGTCGTCGGCGAGACGGTCGAGCTCGGCGAAGCCGGCTTCGCGCGGCAGGCCCTTGACCATCACCGGATCGAAGAAGGTGGCGTTCAGCTTCGGCAGCATCGACCGGATGACCTCCGGCAGGTTGCCTTCCCAGCCGAAGGAACCAATCACCGCCGCGTACCTGGCCTTGAGGCCGAGCACGTTGGCGAGCAGGGCCGCGTAGGCGACGCCCGGATGCGGCCCCGACAGCACCGTCGGCGATGCGAACACCACGGTCGACGCCTCGACCAGGCTCATGGCAAATTCGCCGGTGTCGAGATCGACGACGTTGATCGGCTTGACGGCGATGCCGCGTTCCACCAGCCGGTCGGCGAGGTAGGCGACCATCAGCGCCGTGCTTTCATACATCGACACATAGGGGATGACGACGAAGGGCCTGGGCTCGTCGGAGGCCCAGGATCGATAGAGGTCGAGGATGAAAGGCGGACGGGCGTAGACCGGCCCGTGGCTGGGCGCGATGAAGTCGAGCCTGAGCCCGCCGACCTTTTCGACGGCCTCCTTCGAAAAGGAGCGGTAGGGCATCATGATCTCGGCATAGTAGCGCTTGGCCGCCGTCTCGACCCGCGCCTCGTCGTCGGCATAGAGGTCGGTGGTGGCGAGGTGCGCGCCGAGGAAGTCGCAGGTGAAGGCGATGCGCGATTCCGGAACGTAGGTCACCATGGTGTCGGGCCAGTGGACCCAGGGCGTCATCAGGAACTGCAGCGTCCTGTCGCCGAGCGACAGGCTATGGCCGTCGCCGACGGTTATGAAGGCTTCGCGCTCGACCGGCAGCGTATCCATGATGAAGCGCTTGCACTTGGCGTTGGTCACCACCTTGGCCTCGGGGAAAAGCTCCAGGACGGCCGGGATGGAGCCCGAGTGATCCTGCTCGGCGTGGTTGGCGACGATATAGTCGATCCGCCCGATGCCGGATTTCCGGATGGCGGCGATGAACTCGGCCGTCTTCGGCGGATAGATGGTGTCGATCAGCGCCGTCTTTTCGCTGCCTTCGACGAGATAGGCGTTGTAGGTCGTGCCTTCCGGCAAGGGGACCAGCTCATCGAAGAGCTCGCGGTCCCAATCGATCGCCCGGTACGAGTGGATGCCATCAGTTATCTTCTGCGGGATCATCTCAGCGACCTTTCATTCGGCGGCGGGATAGGACGGGCTCAGCAACAGCCCGAAGTCGGCGCCACCTCGGTCCGGGCGCCCGCCCCGGATGGGGCGCAGTCGAACCGGCCGAAATGGCTGGTCCGGTCACCATCGACGCGGAAATGCCGCCCGAAGCGGCTTTCGCCGACCATGGCGGCCGTGTTGCCGCAGACCAACATTGGCTTGCCGGCGATGAAGCGATGATGATCGTCGAGGACGAAGGCGGCGGGCGCGTCCGGCATGGTGCCGAGATAGGTCGCCACCTGACCGTAGTCCTCGCAGCAGTCCTCGAGACCGTCGAGCTTGAAGGCCCGGACCGTCATCGACCAGAAGGTGGTCGGACCGACCAGGAGTTCGGCGTAGGGGTGGCCGATGGCGATCGCCCGTTTGGCGAGCAGCCGGAAATCCAGCCAGCCGGTCGCCGCCATCAGGCGGCGGAAGTCTTCCACGTAGAGCGCGCCGCCCAGACACTCGGCCACCAGCAGCGGGTCGGCCGCGACCTCGGCCGGCAGGCGGCGGCTGGCGAAGACGTCGGAGAACAGCAACTCGCCGCCCGGCTTCAGCACCCGCCGGATTTCGGCAAATACCCTTGCCTTGTCGATGGATAGGTTGAGGGCGCAGTTGGAGATCACCACGTCCACCGATCCGTCGGCGATGCCGATGGCCGAAAGATCCTCGAACCGGCCTTCGAGGAAGCCGACGTTGGACGCCCGATGGCCGAAGATGCGGGCCTGTTCGGCCTGATGGGCGCGGCCGACCGCCAGTTGCCCGGGGGTCATATCGACGCCGATCGACCGGCCGCTTTCTCCGACCAGAGCCGACAGCATGAAAACGTCGCGGCCGCTGCCGCACCCGAGGTCGAGCACCGTCAGGCCGTCGACGTCGTCCGGCATCGGCGAGCCGCAGCCGTAGAACCGGTTCACCACCTCGGGGTGGATCGTCTCCAGAATCGACCGCAACCTCGGCGACATCCGGTCGGTGGAACAGCAGGCGCCGGTTTTGAGATCGCCCTTCCCGGTCAATCGGGTTCCGTAATAGTCGCGAACGGCCGCCGCCATCTCCTCCATCACGACCTCCACTGCCGCCCCGGCCGCCAAATGCCGGAGAGCTCCAGCCGAGATCATCGCGCCGGAACGGAAGCGGGTCTGTCACGAAGAGGACAAGGCACGAAAATGACCTGTCGGCGACGCGACTCGGCCCTTTCGGTGCGATGCCTGAAAACAAAAAGGCTTAGCCGATATCAGCCCCGACCCCCGGGCAAATGCCTCATGCCACCCTGAGCGTCGGGATCGCCGATACGTCGACCTCGTGCTCGGCCGTCCAGGCATCGTGGGCGGCCTGCATGCGCAGCCAGACGCCGGCACCATCCCCGAACAGCTTGCCGAGGCGGGCCGCCACCTGGGGCGACACCGGCTTGCGCTCACGAATAATGTCGTAGAGCTGCTGACGGGAAATGCCGAGCAGGGAGGCAATCTCCACCTTGGTCTTGCCGGTCGCGGGGATGATCTCGTCCAGCAGCGCGCCCGGATGGCTCGGGCACCGGTCGGCGCCTCGCTTGGCGATGTACTCGGTCATGTCGAACCTCTCAGTGGTACTGCTCGAAATCGACGCGGGCGGCATCCTCTCCGTCGAACTCGAAGGTGATGCACCACGGCCCGTTGACGTGGACCGTGTAGCGGGTTGGATTGAAGCCGTTCAGGGCATGAAAGCCGAACCCAGGCAGGTTCATGTCTTCCGGTCGTTGCGCGGCGTCAAGAGAGCGAGAATCGTTTGCCCCACAAGACAAAGGCCAGACTGGTGTCTGGCCTGTCCAACGCCGTGAAATGTCCAGCGTTCAAATGGTGGGCGCGACAGGGATCGAACCTGTGACCCCTTCGGTGTGAACGAAGTGCTCTCCCGCTGAGCTACGCGCCCGAACCGTCATGCGGTGGTGGCGCGATATAAGGGCCCTCGGCGGGGCAAGTCAAGGCGTCATGGAAACGAAAATTCGATCGTCCCGAGGCGGGTGGCGGGAGAGGTCGGGCACCGCCGGCAAGGCGATGCGGCCGCAAAAATTTCGCGGCGCCCGGCGGGATCTCCGGGCGCCGCGCGCAGGGCGCTGCGTAGGGGAAGCGCTCTCGACCGGGTCAGGCAGCGGTGTCGAGCAAAGTACGCAGCGAAGGATGTATGTCCGGACTTTCCTCGGACAGGAACTTGAGAAGCGCCCTTTCGTTGGCGTGGATCACGCCGTCGCGGCCGATACGGTCGGCCAGCCATTTCACTTCCTCCGAGGTGACCGCCTCCGCCTCGCGGATGCGGCTCTCGTCGGCCTCGATCGGCTTCGAGGATGCGTCGTCTGGCTGACGCCAGGCTGACCAGACGCCGCGAAGGCCGTTGGAGAGCATGCTCGACAGCATGTCGCCGAACAGGGCGGTGACGCCGCCGGACGGCGCGTCGAGCCAGGCGTCGCGGCCGAGCGTCTCCTCGCGCGACAGCAGCGTGTAGCCGCGCGCGGCCATCAGGAAGGAGGCGATCGCCTTGACGAACAGGTCGGACCAGGCGGGATCGTTTTCCGCCTCGCGGCTGCGGTCGTTAAGGTCGAACAGCACCTCCGCTTCCTCGCGGCTGATGCCGACCGACCGCTCGTTGCCGAAGGCGTAGAGGATGGAGCGCAGGCGTTCGACGTCGGCGGCGGAGATGACGCCCCCCTCGCCGTCATCAGTGCCGGCCAGCACCGACCGCGACACCTCGGCGAGCGCGAAGGCGGAGAGCTCGGCCGGCACGGAATCGGCGCGGCGCATGATGTTGACCAGGAGGTCGACCTCGAGGTCGGTGGTGATGCCGTCGGCCGACAGCACGCCGATCAGCCAGCGGGCCATCTCCTCGCTGACGTGGCCGCTCGGGGCCGTCTGCAGGGCGACGTAGTCGGTCAGGGCCTCGATATAGAGCTGGCGGCCGGCCGCCGTCGGGAAGCCTTCCTCGGCGGCGAGGCGGCAAAGGCGGCGGACCTCGCCGCTGTCGATCCCGCCATCGGCGTAGACGGCGGCGCGCAGCCGGGCGACCGCGTCGAGCGGCGCGGCGTCGGGCGCTGTCGTCTTTTCGCTGTCGCTCATTGTCCCCGGCTCCCGGTGGCTTCGCTTCAGGCAGGAAGCTACACCACAATTCCGACTTCGAGCTTAAGGGAACGGGTTAAAAAACCATTGAAGACAGATGGTTAACGGCGGAACTCCGCGAATTCCGACGTTCCTCGGCGCCATAACGCCGCCGGGAGGGCCGAATCGGGCTCAAAGGCCGCGACCGGTCGTCGGGCGGGCGTCAACGTTAACGCGCCCGTTCAGCTCTCGCCGCCCTGCCGCTCGCGGCGCAGGCGCGCCCAGTAGTCGAGCCGCTTCCTGAGCTCGCGCTCGAAGCCGCGCTCGACCGGACGGTAGAAGGACCGCCGCCCCATCTTTTCCGGGAAGTAGTCCTGGCCGGAGAAGGCGTCCGGCTCGTCATGGTCGTAGCGGTAGCCCGACCCGTAGCCCTCGCCCTTCATCAGCTTGGTCGGCGCGTTGAGGATATGGCGCGGCGGCACCAGGCTGCCGAACTCCTTGGCCGCCGCCATCGCCGTCTTGAAGGCGGTGTAGACGGCATTGGACTTGGGCGCCGTCGCCACGTAGACGACAGCCTCGGCGATGGCGAGCTCGCCCTCGGGAGAGCCGAGCATCTCGTAGGCGCCCTGGGCGGCGATGCAGACGGACAGCGCCTGCGGATCGGCGAGGCCGATATCCTCGGCGGCCATGCGGATCACCCGGCGGATAAGGTAGAGCGGGTCCTCGCCGGCGTCGAGCATGCGGCAGAAATAGTAGAGCGCCGCGTCGGGATCGGAGCCGCGCACCGACTTGTGCAGCGCCGAGATCAGGTTGTAATGGCCGTCCTGCGCCTTGTCGTAGACCGGCGCCCGCCGCTGGACGATCTCCTGCAGCGTCTTGGCGTCGAACACCTCGTCCTCGCCGGCGGCGCGCCAGACGTCCTCGGCGAGCGTCAGCGCGGCGCGGCCGTCGCCGTCGGCCATCCTGACGAGCGCCGCCCTCGCCTCGGCGTCGAGCGGCAGCGGCTTGCCGGTCACCGCCTCGGCGCGGTCGAGCAACTGGCCGATCGACGCCTCGTCGTGCGGCTTGAACACCAGCACATGGGCGCGCGACAAGAGGGCCGCGTTGAGCTCGAAGGACGGGTTCTCGGTGGTGGCGCCGATCAGCGTCACCGTTCCGTCTTCCATCACCGGCAGGAAGCTGTCCTGCTGGGCACGGTTGAAGCGGTGGATCTCGTCGATGAACAGCAGCGTGCCGCGGCCGAGCGCCCGCCGCTGGCGGGCGGCGTCGAACAGCTTCTTGAGATCGGCGACGCCGGTGAAGATGGCCGACGCCTGCTCGAAGGCGAGATTGGTCTCATGCGCCAGCAGGCGGGCGACCGTGGTCTTGCCCGAGCCGGGCGGTCCCCAGAGAATCAGCGAGCCGAGCGAGCCGGAGGCCAGCATGCGGGTGATGGTGCCGTTCGGCCCGACCAAGTGATCCTGGCCGACCACTTCCGACAGGCTGGCCGGGCGCAGGCGATCGGCCAGCGGCCGGCCGGCCCGATCATCCGTGGTGCCGAGGCCGAACAGGTCGCTCATCGGAAAGCCATGCGCAGGATCTGGCCGTTGCGGTCGATGGCGACGCGCCAGAACATCGGGTCGGAGCCGGCGGCGGCGGCCAAGACCTTGGTGGTGGTGATGTCGTTGCCGTTGACCGACAGTACGATGTCGCCCCGCTGCAGGCCGATGCGGTCGGCCGGCGAGCCCGAGGCGACGGCGGTGATGACGACGCCGGTCTGGCCGCGATAGGTGAGGCCGATCTCGGCGGCAACGGCGGGAGACACGTTGGCAACGGTCGCGCCCTGGAACGGCGACCGCGCGTCGATGGTCAGCGTTTGGCGCGGCGTCGTCTCCGGCGCCGTCGTCAGCTTCACCGGCACCTCGATCAGCTTGCCGGCCCGGTTGACGGTGAGCTTGGCCACGTTGCCGACGCCCTTGGTGGCGAGACGGTAATTGAAGACGCGCGGATCGCTGACCTCGACGCCGTCGACGGCGACCACCAGGTCGCCGGCATCGAGGCCGGCCTCCTCGGCCGGGCTGTTGCGCAGGATGGAGGTGATCAGCACGCCCGAGGGACGATCGAGGCCGAGGCTTTCGGCGATATCGGAGGTCACCGGCTGCAATTCGGCGCCGATCCAGGGCAGTTCCACGGCCGAGCCGCCGCGCCGGGCCGAATCGACGAACACCTTCACCATGTTGGAGGGAATGGCGAAGCCGATGCCGTTGGAGCCGCCGCCGCGGCTGAAGATGGCCGTGTTGATGCCGACCAGCTTGCCGTCCATGTCGACCAGCGCGCCGCCGGAATTGCCGGGGTTGATGGCGGCGTCGGTCTGGATGAAGAACTGGTAGTCGGAGATGCCGACCTGGCTGCGGGCCAGCGCCGAGACGATGCCCTGCGTCACCGTCTGGCCGACGCCGAACGGATTGCCGATCGCCAGCACCAGGTCGCCCACCTGAAGCTGGTCGGAATCGGCGAGCGGCAGCGTCGGCAGGTCGCCCTTGGGGCTGCGCATCTTCAACACGGCGAGATCGAGCTGCTCGTCCTTCAGCACCACGTCGCACTCGAACTCGCGCCGGTCGGCGAGCGCCACCTTCACCTCGTCGCCGTCCTCGATGACGTGGTTGTTGGTGACGATCAGCCCGGAGGGATCGACGATGACGCCGGAGCCGAGCGATTGCTGGTGCCGCTCGCGCTGCCCGCCGATGCCGGGAATGCTGCCGCCGAAGAACTGGCGAAAGAACGGGTCGTCCATCAGCGGCGACGACGCCACCTTGACGGTCTTGGTCGAATAGACGTTGACCACGGCCGGGCCGGCCACCTTGGCGATCGGGGCGAAGGACAGCTTGACCTCGGCCTCGGAGGCCGGCACCGCCCGCTCGGCCGCCGTCGCCGCGCCCAGGGACACGCAGGCCGCGAGGCCGAAAGTCAGAATGAGGCGGAACAGTCCGTTGGGTCGCATCGCGTATCTCCGGGGCGCATGTTCGACATGCCGTCTTTTACGCCGTCGAATATGGCAACGGAAGGACGCCCAAACAACAAGGGGCGACCCGACGGGCCGCCCCTTGCTCAACTTTCGGCAAAGCCGGCCGATCAGGCGGCGGCCGTCTCGGCCTCGACCGGCTCGGCGGCCTGGCGGGCCTTGTCGGCGGCGCCCTTGGCGGCGACGTCGCGATCGACGAACTCGATCACCGCGACCGCGGCCGAGTCGCCATGGCGGAAGCCGGCCTTCAGCACGCGGGTGTAGCCGCCGGCGCGGGCCTTGTAGCGGGGGCCGAGCACGTCGAACAGCTTCTTGGCGGCGATCTCGTTGTTCTGCAGCTCGGAAGCGAGCTGACGACGAGCGGCGAGGTCGCCCTTCTTGGCGATGGTCACCAGCTTCTCGACGATCGGACGCAGGTCCTTGGCCTTCGGCAGGGTGGTGACGATCTGCTCATGCTCGACGAGCGAGATGGCGAGGTTGGCGAGCATCGCCTTGCGATGGCTCTGAGTGCGGTTGAACCGACGGCCCGCATTACCGTGACGCATGGCCTACTCCTATTTGTCTTTCGCGCGGCTCACGCCGGGCAGGTTTTGTTTCGAACGAGCCGGAGAGCCACGCCCTCCGGCGAGCTTTTCGGCTCAGTAGTTGTGGTCTTCGTAGCGCTTGGCCAGGTCTTCGATATTCTCGGGCGGCCAGTTCGGGACTTCCATGCCGAGATGCAACCCCATCTGCGCCAGCACTTCCTTGATCTCGTTGAGCGACTTGCGGCCGAAATTCGGCGTGCGGAGCATTTCCGCCTCGCTCTTCTGGATCAGATCGCCGATGTAGACGATGTTGTCGTTCTTCAGGCAGTTGGCCGAACGGACCGACAGCTCGAGCTCGTCCACCTTCTTGAGCAGCGCCGGATTGAAGGCGAGCTCGGGAACGGTCTCGACCTTGGTGTCCTTCTGCGGCTCCTCGAAGTTGACGAAGATCGCCAGCTGGTCCTGGAGGATGCGGGCGGCGTAGGCGACGGCGTCCTCGGGCTTCACCGAGCCGTCGGTCTCGACGGTCAGCGTCAGCTTGTCGAGGTCGAGATCCTGGCCCTCGCGGGTGTTCTCGACCTTGTAGGACACCTTGCGCACCGGCGAGTAGAGGCTGTCGACCGGGATGAGACCGATCGGAGCGTCCTCGGGACGGTTGCGGTCGGCCGGCACGTAGCCCTTGCCGGTGTCGACGGTGAACTCCATGCGGATCTCGGCGCCCTCGTCGAGGGTGCAGAGGACCAGCTCGGGGTTCAGGATCTCGATGTCGCCGACGGTCTGGATGTCGCCGGCGGTGACGACGCCCGGACCCTGCTTGCGCACGACCATCCGCTTCGGGCCCTGGCCCTGCATGCGGACGGCGATTTCCTTGATGTTGAGGATGATGTCGGTAACATCCTCGCGCACACCGCCGATCGAGGAGAACTCGTGCAGCACGCCGTCGATCTGAACCGCCGTCACCGCCGCACCCTGCAGCGAGGACAAGAGGACACGACGGAGCGCGTTGCCGAGCGTCAGGCCGAAGCCGCGCTCGAGCGGCGAGGCGACGACGGTCGCGAAGCGCTTCGGATCGCGGCTCGGGATGACCTCGAGCTTGTTCGGCTTCTTGAGCTCTTGCCAGTTCTTCTGGATGCTCACGTTGATACCCTTTCATGTGAAGCGGTTCGCCGCGGGCCGCATCCCCCGCAGAACCACCGCCTTGACGGGCCATGCCCGGCGCCTTCGGCCACCGGGCGTTCGCGGATGAGCGTCAGACGCGGCGACGCTTGCGCGGACGGCAGCCGTTGTGCGGGATCGGGGTAACGTCGCGGATGGAGCTCACCAGGAAACCGGCGGCCTGCAGAGCGCGCAGCGCCGATTCACGGCCGGAGCCCGGACCGCAGACTTCGACTTCCAGGGTCTTGACGCCATGCTCGGACGCCTTGCGGGCGGCATCCTCGGCGGCCATCTGGGCGGCATACGGGGTCGACTTGCGCGAACCCTTGAAGCCCATGGTGCCGGCCGACGACCAGGAGATGGTGTTGCCCTGCGCGTCGGTGATGGTGATCATCGTGTTGTTGAAGGTGGAATTCACGTGGGCGATGCCGGACGTGATGTTCTTGCGTTCGCGACGGCGGACGCGGCCTGCGGCTTCCTTGGCCATGCTCTCAACTCTCTCGTTTCGATCTCGTCACCGCCGTAATGCCAGCGGCTACACCGGAGCGCACGCCTCTACAAGAAACCTCGCGCACCGGAACGACTAAGGACAAGGGCACCCTGCCCTTGCCCGGAACGGCGAACGATCCTGCCGGACCTTCCACCATGGACAAAGCGCCGACCGCGATCGCTCGCGGAACCGGCGCCATGTCCGAGCCTTTTCGCCGGACCGGCATAGGGCCGGACCGACGAAACGGAATTACTTCTTCTTGCCGGCGATCGCCTTGGCCGGACCCTTGCGGGTACGGGCGTTGGTGTGCGTGCGCTGGCCGCGGACCGGCAGGCCCTTGCGGTGACGCAGACCGCGATAGCAGCCGAGGTCCATGAGGCGCTTGATGTTCATCGCGGTCTCACGGCGGAGGTCGCCCTCGACGACGTAGTCGCGGTCGATCACTTCGCGGATCTGCAGCACTTCGGCGTCCGAAAGTTCGTTGACGCGCTTGGCCTGATCGATGCCGACCTTCTCCAGGATCTCCCCGGCGAACCTCGGGCCGATGCCATGGATATACTGCAGCGCGATCAGGGCGCGCTTGGCGGTGGGAATATTGACGCCAGCGATACGGGCCACTTCACTTCACTCCTGTCGTCGCGACCCTGTTGGATCGCTCCCTCCCCCGATCGAGCCGTGGAGGTCGGTGTCTTGACGGCGGCCCGATGAGGCGGCGCCGGCCGGGTTGTTTTTCGCGAGGCCCCATGGCGCTCGATCCACATGGACAAGCGCCTACGGGCCATCGCACGAAGAACCCGTGGATAGGTGGCGGTTCATAGCCGGAACCGGCCTCTCCGTCAACCTTTCGGACACGGGTTTATCGCCGAAATCGCCGCCGGAACGCCCGGTCGGCGACCGATCGCCCGGCAGCGGAACCCATAGGTCCCCGCCGGGCGTCCGTCTCACTCGAGGGCGGCACGAATCGCGCCGGCGACCTCTTCGATGGGCGCCATGCCGTCGACCGGCTTCAGAAGGCCGCTCCTGGCATAGAAGGGGGTCAGCGCCGCGGTCAGCGCCCGGAACTCTTCGAGGCGCTTGCGGAACACTTCCGGATTGTCGTCCTTGCGCACCGGCTGGCCGGCCGCCCTGGCCTCCTCGGCGCGGCGAACGATCCGGTCGACGAGCTTTTCCTCGTCGACCTTGAACTCGATCACCGCGTCGAGCTTCAGCTTCTTGTCGGCGAGCAGCCTGTCCAGCGCCTCGGCCTGGGCCACGGTGCGCGGGAAGCCGTCCAGCACGAAGCCGTTTTTAGCATCCGGCTCTTCAATGCGGTCGGAAACGATGCCGATGACGATCTCGTCGGACACCAGCTGGCCGGCGTCCATGACGGCCTTGGCCTTCTTGCCGATCTCGGTGCCGGCGGCAACGGCCGCGCGCAGCATGTCACCGGTCGATAGCTGGACGATGCCGTAGCGGTCGACCAGCTTCTGCGCCTGCGTTCCCTTGCCGGCGCCCGGCGGTCCGAGAAGAATCAGCCTCATCTACGCTTCCCCCGAAGTTTACTCTTCTTGATCAGCCCCTCGTACTGATGGGCGAGGAGGTGCCCCTGGATCTGGGACACGGTATCCATGGTGACCGAGACGACGATCAGCAGCGACGTGCCGCCGAAGTAGAACGGAACACCGGTGGTGGAGATCAGGAACTCAGGCAGCAGGCAGACGACGACGAGGTAGATGGCACCGAGGACGTTGATGCGGGTCAGGACATAGTCGATGTAGGAGGCGGTGCGTTCGCCCGGCCGGATGCCGGGGATGAAGCCGCCCTGCTTCTTGAGGTTTTCGGCCGTGTCGGTCGGATTGAACACGATGGCCGTGTAGAAGAAGGCGAAGAAGACGATCATCGCCGCGTAGGACAGCATGTAGAGCGGCTGTCCGTGGGCCATCAGCGTGCCGAAGGTCTGCAGCCAGCCGCCGGCGGCATTGGTGCCGGCGAAGCCGGTGATGGTGCCGGGGATCAGCAGGATCGACGAGGCGAAAATCGGCGGGATGACGCCGGAGGTATTGAGCTTCAGCGGCAGGTGGCTCGATTCGCCCTGGAACATCTTGTTGCCGACCTGGCGCTTCGGATACTGGATCAGCAGCCGGCGCTGGGCGCGCTCGAAGAACACGATGCCGCCGATGACCGCCACGGCCAGCACCAGCACGGCGAGGATGATCGGCGTGGCGAGGGCGCCCTGACGGCCGAGCTCCAGCATGCCGACCAGGGCGTGCGGCAGGTTGGCGATGATGCCGGCGAAGATGATCAGCGACGTGCCCTGGCCGATGCCGCGGGAGGTGATCTGCTCGCCGAGCCACAGCAGGAACATCGTGCCGCCCATCAGCGACAGCACGGTGGAGATGATGAAGGTCGGTCCCGGATTGAGAACGATCGAGCCCTGCCCCTCCAGGCCGACGGCGATGCCGTAGGACTGGACGGCGGCCAGCAGCACCGTCAGGTAGCGGGTGTACTGGTTGATCTTCTTGCGGCCCGACTCGCCTTCCTTCTTGACCGCTTCCAGCGCCGGGATGACCGAGGTCAGCAGCTGGATGATGATCGAGGCGGAAATGTAGGGCATGATGCCCAGGGCGAAGATGGCCATGCGGCCGACGGCGCCGCCGGAGAACATGTTGAACAGGCCGAGAATGCCCTGGCTCTGCTGCTTGAAGGCATCGGCGAGCGCCTGCAGGTTGATGCCCGGCAGCGGAATGTAGGTGCCGAGGCGATACACCAGAAGCGCGCCAAGGGTGAACCAAATCCGCTTCTTGAGCTCTTCCGCCTTGGCGAGCGCGCCGAAATTCAGATTTGCAGCGAGTTGTTCTGCCGCAGAGGCCATGTCTCACTCCGCCCGAATGGGGAACTCCGGGGCGCACCGCCCCGCCTGCCGCGAGACCGTTCCACCCGTCATGCCGCCGGCCCTAGATCATCGTGCGTCCTTGCGGACGCAGGATGACGATCTAGTTCCTTGTTGTCGCATCGGATTGTCCGAAAACCGGATTCCACTTTTCGGTCCGATGCTCTAGCGCCTTCGAGCGATTCGATGAAGCGCCTTGTTCCGGTTTCGGACCGCCGCAGCGCGGCAAACCGCGCAAGGGCTAAATCCGGACCGTCCGCTATATAGACCCAAGTCGCGGACGAAATAAGCCCCCGGGAGACACCGAATCCCACGTGTCGCGAAAACGATCACGTGAAGACGGCCTCACCCCGGGGGCGTTGTCATTACGCCTTGGCGGCCACCGAAACGGTGACCTTGCCGCCGGCCGCCTCGACCGCCGCGATCGCAGGCGCCGAAGCGCCGACGACCTCGAAGGTCAGCGCCGACTTGATCTCACCGCCGAGAACCCGCACGCCGTCCAGCGGACGGCGCAGCAGGCCAGCGGCCACCAGCGCTTCGACGGTGACCGGAGCCTTGGCGTCGAGCTTGCCGGCGTCGACGGCGGCCTGGACCTTCGTCAGGCTGATCTCATTGAGATCGAGGGCGAAGATGTTCTTGAAGCCGCGCTTCGGCAGGCGGCGATGCAGCGGCATCTGGCCGCCTTCAAAGCCGGCGATGGCAACGCCCGACCGCGAGGTCTGGCCCTTGACGCCGCGACCCGAGGTCTTGCCCTTGCCCGAACCGATACCGCGGCCGACGCGCATGCGCGGCTTGTTCGCGCCTTCGTTATCCTTGAGCTCGTTGAGCTTCATTTCATCGATCCTTTCGACCGGCGGTATCTCAGGCCTCGTCCACGACGCGGATGAGGTGCTGGACCTTCGCGATCATGCCGCGGACGGCCGGAGTGTCCTCCAGCGTCGACGTGCGATGCAGCTTGTTGAGACCGAGGCCGATCAGCGTGGCGCGCTGCTCGGCGGGACGGCGGGCGGGGCTGTAGATCTGCTCGACCGTGACGGTCTTGCTCGACTTCTTGTTGGTCGACATGGTTTTCACCTTACGAAAGCCAGTTTACGAATGAGGAGGGAGGTTGGCCTCCCCCCGTTCGATCCATCAGCCTTCGGCCGACGCCGCAGCTTCCGGGTCGATGTCGCGACGGCGGGACTGCAAGGCCGAAACCTTGAGACCGCGACGGGCGGCAACCGACCGCGGGCTATCCTCGTTCGCCAGGGCGGAGAAGGTAGCGCGGATCATGTTGTAGGGGTTGGACGAGCCGAGCGACTTCGCCACCACGTCCTGGACGCCGAGCGTCTCGAACACGGCGCGCATCGGACCGCCGGCGATGATGCCGGTACCGGCCGGCGCGGTGCGCACGTAGACGCGGCCGGCGCCCCAGCGCCCGGCGACGTCGTGGTGCAGCGTACGGCCTTCCTTGAGCGGCACGCGCACGAGGGCCCGCTTGGCGGCTTCCGTCGCCTTGCGGATGGCCTCGGGCACTTCGCGCGCCTTGCCGTGGCCGTAGCCGACCCGGCCCTTCTGGTCGCCGACGACGACGAGCGCGGCGAAGCCGAAGCGACGACCACCCTTCACCACCTTGGCGACGCGGTTGATATGGACCAGGCGATCGACGAACTCGCTGTCGCGCTCTTCGTTGCGATCCCGGTCCCGGTTATTGCGTTCACGTTCAGCCATTGTCTTTATCTCTCTCGATCGGGACCGGCCTTAGAAGTCGAGTCCGCCCTCACGGGCGGCATCCGCGAGCGCCTTGATGCGGCCGTGGTACAGGAACTGACCACGATCGAAGATGACCGAGGTCACCCCCGCCGCCTTGGCGCGTTCTGCGATGAGCTTGCCGACCACGGCGGCCGCGGCCACGTTGGCCCCGGTCTTCAGAGTGTCGCGGACGTCCTTGTCGAGGGTCGACGCGGACGCCAGGGTGCGACCCTGAACGTCATCGATAACCTGAGCATAAATGTGCAGCGACGAGCGATGCACGGAAAGCCGGAGGCGACCGTTGGCCGCCGCCTTGATCGCGCGGCGCACGCGGGCGCGGCGGCGATCGTTGCCGGTGAGGTGAGCCATGATCGTCCCCTTACTTCTTCTTGCCTTCCTTGCGGACGATGAACTCGCCCGCGTACTTCACGCCCTTGCCCTTGTAGGGCTCCGGCGGGCGGTACTTGCGGATTTCGGCGGCGACCTGACCGACACGCTGGGCGTCGATGCCGGAGACGACGATTTCCGTCGGCTTCGGAACGGCGATCGCGATGCCCTCGGGCACCGGATAGGCGATGTCGTGGCTGTAGCCCAGCGAAAGCTGCAGGGTCTTGCCCTGGAGCGCCGCCTTGTAGCCAACGCCGGAAATCTCGAGCCGCCTCTCGAAGCCGACCGTCACACCCTTGATCAGGTTGGCGATCTGCGTGCGGGACATGCCCCAGCTGGCGCGGGCCAGCTTGGTCTCGTCCTTCGGCTCGATCTTGATGGAGCCGTCATCCGCCTTAGTGACGTTGACGTGCTCGTTCAGAGCGAACTTGAGCGTGCCTTTCGGTCCCTTGACCGAAACGGTCTGCCCAGCGATGTCGGCCGTGACCCCCGAAGGGACCGGAACAGCCTTCTTGCCAATGCGCGACATGGTTTTTAACCCGTTTCCAGTCGAAGGTTAGAAGACGCGGCAGAGAACTTCGCCGCCGACGTTCTGCTCGCGGGCGTCGTGGTCGGCCATCACACCGCGGGGGGTGCTGAGGATCGACACGCCGAGGCCGTTGGCAACTCGGGGGAGGTTCTTCACCGAAGCGTAGACGCGGCGGCCCGGCTTGGAGACGCGCTCGATGGTACGGATGACGCCAAGGCCATCGTAGTACTTGAGCTCGATCTCGAACTCGCTACGGCCCTCGGCATCGACCTCGGCGTAGCCACGCAGGAAGCCCTCGGCGACCAGGACATCGAGGACGTTCTTGCGCAGCTTGGAAGCCGGCGTCGACACCTTCGACATCTTGCGCATCTGGGCATTACGAATGCGGGTGAGCATATCACCCAAAGGATCGGTCATCGGCATGGGACCGCTCTCCTTACCAGCTCGACTTCACAAGGCCCGGGATGAGACCGAGCGACCCCAGCTCACGCAGGGCGATACGGCTCATCTTGAGCTTGCGATAATAAGACCGCGGGCGGCCGGTGACTTCGCAGCGGTTGCGGATGCGCACCGCCGACGAGTTGCGCGGAAGCTCGGCGAGCTTCAGGCGGGCAGCGAACTGCTCCTCGATGGTCAGCGACTTGTCGCTCGCGACAGCCTTGAGGGCCTCACGCTTGGCGGAGAACTGCTTCACCAGCTTCTGGCGACGCTTGTTCTTCTCGATGGCGCTCTTCTTAGCCATTTAAATCCGAACCCTTCTCGTCACTGCCGGAACGGGAAATTGAAGGCCTTGAGAAGCGCGCGCGCCTCGTCGTCGGTCTTCGCCGTGGTGCAGACGATGATGTCCATGCCCCAGACCTGCTCGACCTTGTCGTACTCGATCTCGGGGAAAACGATGTGCTCCTTGATGCCCATGGCATAGTTGCCGCGGCCATCGAAGGACTTCGGGTTCAGACCACGGAAGTCACGCACGCGCGGCAGCGCGATGGTGATGAGGCGGTCGAGGAACTCGTACATGCGCTGACGGCGGAGCGTCACCTTGGCACCGATGTTCATGCCCTCGCGCAGCTTGAAGGTGGCGATGGACTTGCGGGCCTTGGTGATCACCGGCTTCTGGCCGGCGATGAGGGTCAGGTCGCCGACGGCCGAATTGATCTTCTTGCCGTCCGCGACGGTCTCGCCGACGCCCATGTTCAGGACGATCTTGTCGAGAACCGGGACTTCCATCGTGTTCTTGTAACCGAACTGGTCGATGAGAGCCTTGCGGATCGTCTCGTCGTAGGTGCGCTTGAGGCGCGGAATGTAGACCGCATCAGCCATCGATCACATCTCCGGAACGCTTGGCGAAGCGGACCTTGCGGCCGTCGTCGAGCAGCTTGAAACCAACGCGGGTCGGCTTGCCGTCCTGGGGATCGGCAACGGCGAGGTTCGAGAGGTCGAGCGCCGCTTCCTTGGCGACGATGCCCCCCTCGGACTTGGCCGACTGGCGCTGATGATGGCGAACGATGTTGACGCCGCGGACAACGGCGCGATTCTCGGACGGACGGACCTCGATGACCTCACCGGTCTTGCCCTTGTCCTTGCCAGCGAGAACCACGACCTTGTCGCCCTTCTTGATCTTGGCGGCCATGGTTACAGAACCTCCGGGGCGAGCGAGATGATCTTCATGTGGTTCTTGGCGCGCAGTTCGCGCGGAACCGGTCCGAAGATACGGGTCCCGATCGGCTCTTTCTGGTTGTTGATGAGAACGGCGGCATTCTTGTCGAAACGAATGACCGAACCGTCCGTGCGCCGGATGTCCTTGGCCGTGCGGACCACGACCGCCTTCATCACGTCGCCCTTCTTCACGCGACCACGAGGGATGGCTTCCTTGATGGAGACGACAATGATGTCGCCCACCGAGGCATACCGCCGCTTCGCGCCGCCGAGCACTTTGATGCACATAACACGACGTGCGCCGGAATTGTCCGCCACGTCGAGGTTGGTTTGCATCTGAATCATGACTTGGCCGCCTTATCTTTGATGCATGCACCCACCGGCGCCGGATGGCGCAGGCAGGCAGCGACTTTGTTTTGGAACTCGGGAAATAGGGGTACGGCGTGCCGGACCCTTAGATTCGAGTTCATCCCAGTCCCAGGCCGTATCCGCAGCCCGGGAGGCCCGGCCCCTACCCTGCCGCCTCGTGAGGCGGCGGGAAACAAGGCCGGATGTCTCGCTTTCGCCGTCAAGTCGCGGCGCCCTCGGGCTGCCTCGACGAAACAATCCGAAACGGAACGGCACAGGCTGCCATTCCGTTCTGAAATCAGCGTCTGCCGCATAAGCCTCTCCGGGTCGGAAGTCAATGACCCGGGGACGCTAATTCGGGGCAATCGCCGAAAGGCGACTGCGCCTTTGTTGTTTCACCTCAGTCGCCGGCGGGCCTCCGGCCCTTGGCTTCCGCTCCGCTAAACGCATTTCGAGGCTCACCCGCCTCGAAATGCCGCTCCGCGCGGCGCCGGTCGGCGCCGGAAACTCTTTCTCTCGTCCGCTCAGCTGGCGCTGGCGGTGGCGAGCACAACCCAGCGCTTGGTCTTGGAAATGGGCTTGCTTTCCTCGATGGAAACCACGTCCCCGACCTTGTACTGGTTCGCCTCGTCATGCGCCTGGTAGTTCTTGGTCCGGCGCACGGTCTTCTTGAGCACCGGATGGGTGAAGCGACGCTCCACCTTCACTACGACCGTCTTGTCGGTCTTGTCGCTGACGACGACGCCTTGCAGGATGCGCTTCGGCAACTCGTCTCTCCTTAAGCGTTCGCAGTCGCGCGCTTGTCGCGCAGAACCGTCTGGATGCGGGCGATGTCGCGACGCACGACCCGCACGCGGGACGTATTCTCAAGCTGGCCCGTCGCCTTCTGGAAGCGCAGATTGAACTGCTCTTTCTTCAGCTTGGCCAGCTCGTCCTCGAGCTGGTCGGGCGTCATGGCCCGAACGTCGTTCGCCTTCATCGTTTTCTCGTCCTAACAGTAGGGCCGGTCTTCCGATCGGCGCCCGCTTGCCGGGAGGTCGTCGACCTCACGGGCGGGCGCCCCTGCGGATCACTCGGCGATGCGCTGAATGAAGCGCGTCTTGATCGGAAGTTTGGCCGCGCCGAGACGGAGCGCCTCGCGGGCGACCTCCTCGGGCACGCCGTCGAGCTCGAACATGATCCGGCCGGGCTTGATGCGGACGCACCAGAACTCCGGCGAACCCTTGCCCTTGCCCATGCGGACCTCGGTCGGCTTGGAGGTGACCGGAACGTCCGGGAACACGCGGATCCAGACACGGCCGATACGCTTCATCTGGCGGGTGATCGCGCGGCGGGCCGCCTCGATCTGCCGCGCGGTGACGCGCTCGGGCTCCATGGCCTTGAGGCCGTAGGCGCCGAAGTTCAGCTCGGTGCCGCCCTTCGAAGCGCCGTGGATGCGGCCCTTGAACTGCTTGCGGAATTTGGTGCGCTTCGGTTGAAGCATCTTCCTTCTCCCAAAACTCTAGTTAGCGCGCACCATCGGCGTCGCGGTCACGACCACGGCCGCGGCCGCGGCCTTCACGGTCGCCACGGGGATTGTCGCGGTCCCGGCGGCGGTCGCCGCCCGAACGCTCGCCGTCATTGCCGCCCTCAAGCGCCCGACGCTCGGAAGCGAGCGGGTCGTGCTCCAGGATCTCACCCTTGAACACCCAGACCTTGAGGCCGTTGGTGCCGTAGGCGGTGTGGGCGGTGGCAATGCCGTAATCGATGTCCGCACGGAGCGTATGCAGGGGCACGCGGCCCTCGCGGTACCACTCCAGGCGGGCGATTTCGGCGCCGCCGAGACGACCACCGGCGTTGATGCGGATGCCCTCGGCACCGAGACGCATCGCCGACTGGACCGAACGCTTCATCGCACGGCGGAAGGCCACGCGGCGCTCGAGCTGCTGGGCGATCGACGCGGCGATCAGCGTCGCGTCGGTCTCGGGCTTGCGCACCTCGACGATGTTGAGATGCACTTCCGAGGTGGTGAACTTGGCGATCTGCTTGCGCAGCTTCTCGATGTCGGCGCCCTTCTTGCCGATCACCACGCCCGGACGAGCCGAGTGGATGGTGACGCGGCACTTCTTGTGCGGACGCTCGATCACGATCTTGGCCACCGCCGCCGCCTTCAGTTCCTCGAAGAGGAAGTTGCGGATGGCGAGGTCCTCGTGCAGCAGCGCGCCGTACTCGGTCTTGCCGGCGAACCAGCGCGAGTCCCAGGTCCGGTTGATGCCGAGACGCAGACCGATCGGATTGACTTTATGACCCATCAGGCGGTCTCCTCGACTTCGCGAACCACGATCGTGAGGTTCGCAAACGGCTTCTGGATTTGACCGACGCGACCACGGGCCCGCGGCGAGAAGCGCTTCATGACGAGGCCCTTGCTCACGAAGGCTTCCTTGACGACGAGCGCGTCGACGTCGAGGTCGTGGTTGTTCTCGGCATTGGCGATCGCCGACTCCAGCGTCTTCTTCACGTCGCCGGCGATACGCTTGCGCGAGAAGGTGAGATCGGCCAGCGCCGTATTGACCTTCTTGCCGCGGATCAGAGCCGCGACAAGGTTGAGCTTCTGCGGCGAGACGCGAAGATTGCGGGTCACCGCCTGCGCCTCGGTGTCGGCGAGCGTGCGTTCACGCTTCGGCTTACCCATGGTTACTTCCTCTTCGCCTTCTTGTCCGAGCCATGGCCATAGTAGGTACGGGTCGGCGCGAACTCGCCGAACTTGTGACCCACCATGTCCTCGTTCACGGACACCGGGATGTGCTTCTGGCCGTTGTAGACGCCGAACGTCAGTCCGACGAAATTCGGCAGGATCGTGGAGCGGCGGCTCCAGATCTTGATGACTTCATTGCGGCCGCTGGCGCGACTGACTTCCGCCTTCTTGAGGAGGTAGCCGTCGACGAACGGGCCTTTCCAAACCGAACGAGTCACGGTCGTTCCTCTCTCTTACTGCGACTTCTTGCGCGCGTGGCGGCTACGGACGATGAACTTGTCCGTGGACTTGTTCGACCTCGTCTTCTTGCCCTTGGTCGGCTTGCCCCACGGGGTGACCGGATGACGGCCACCCGAGGTGCGGCCTTCACCACCGCCGTGCGGATGGTCGATCGGGTTCATGGCGACGCCGCGGTTGACCGGGCGCTTGCCCAGCCAGCGGTTGCGGCCGGCCTTGCCGATCGACACGTTGGCGTGGTCGGGGTTCGACACGGCGCCGATGGTGGCAAAGCAGGTGCCGAGCACCTTGCGCTGCTCGCCGGAGTTGAGACGCAGGACGGTGTAGCCCTGGTCGCGGCCGACGATCTGCGCGTAGGAACCGGCCGAACGGGCGATCTGGCCGCCCTTGCCGGGCTTCAGCTCGACATTGTGGACGAGCGTGCCGACCGGAATGGCCGACAGCTGCATCGCATTGCCGGGCTTCACGTCGGCGGCGGCCGCGGCGACGACGGTGTCGCCGACGGCCAGGCGCTGCGGGGCCAGGATATAGCTCAGCTCGCCGTCCTCGTACTTGATGAGGGCGATGAAGCCGGTGCGGTTGGGATCGTACTCCAGGCGCTCGACCACGGCGTTGACGCCGAGCTTGCGACGCTTGAAGTCGATGATGCGATAGGAGCGCTTGTGACCGCCGCCGCGATGGTAGGCGGTGATCCGGCCGAGGTTGTTGCGACCGCCGGTCTTGCTGAGACCTTCGGTCAACGCCTTCACCGGCGCGCCCTTGTGAAGCTCGGAGCGATCGACGAGGACCAGCTGGCGCTGGCCCGGGGTCGTCGGCTTGTAATATTTGAGTGCCATAATCGTCCTGCCGCTCGGATCAGAGGCCCGTCGTGATGTCGATCGAATGGCCCTCTTCGAGGGTCACGATCGCTTTCTTCACGTCGGACTGGGTGCCGATGATGCCCCGGAAGCGCTTCGTCTTGCCCTTGCGCACGAGCGTGTTGACGCTCTTGACCTTCACCGAGAAGAGCTGCTCGACGGCAGCCTTGATCTCGGGCTTGGTCGCGGTCCTGGCAACGTTGAAGACCACCTTGTTGTTCTCAGCCTGGATGGTCGCCTTTTCGGTGACCACCGGCGTGCGGATGATGTCGTAGTGCTTCAGATTGGTCATTTGAACCGCTCCTCGAGCGCCGACACGGCCGCCTTGGTCAGAACCAGCGTGTCACGACGCAGAATGTCGTAGACGTTGATGCCCTGCACGGGCAGCACGTCGATCTGCGGAATGGCACGGGCCGCCAGGCGGAACTGATCCTGCGGGTTGGCTCCGTCGATGATCAGCGCGTTGGTGAGGCCGAGCGCGGCGAGCTTCGTCTTCAGGGCCTTCGTCTTGGCCTCGGCGGCGACCGCCTCGTCCAGGACGACGATGTTGGCACCCTTGGCCTTGGCCGACAGGGCGAGCTTCAGGCCGAGGGCCCGAACCTTCTTGGGCAGGTCGTGCTCATGGCTGCGCACCACGGGACCGAAGGCCTTGCCGCCGCCACGGAACTGCGGAGCCGCCTTGTTGCCGTGACGGGCGCCGCCGGTGCCCTTCTGCCGGTACATCTTCTTGCCGGTCTTGGTGATCTCTGTACGGGTCAGAGTCTTGTGCGTACCGGCCTGGCGCTTGGCGAGCTGCCAGCGCACGACGCGCTGCAGGATGTCGGCGCGCGGATCGAGACCGAAGATCTCGTCCGAAAGCGCGACCGTCCCGGCAACAGCGCCATCGAGGGTCTTGACTTCGAGTTCCATCACTCACCTGCCTCCGCGGTCGCAGCGGGCGCCGCCTTGCGGAACTTGCCCGGGGTGGGAACACCTTCCGGAAGCTTCTTCTTGACCGCGTCGCGGACGAGGATCCAGCCGCCCTTGGCACCGGGGACCGCGCCCTCGACCAGGATCAGACCGCGATCGGCATCGGTGCGCACGATCTTGAGGTTCTGCGTGGTCACGCGCTCGTCGCCGAGATGGCCAGGCATCTTCTTGTTCTTGAAGACCTTGCCCGGATCCTGGCGCTGGCCGGTCGAACCCAGCACGCGGTGCGAGACCGAGTTGCCGTGGGTGGCGCGGCCGCCGTGGAAGTTCCAGCGCTTCATGGCGCCGGCGAAGCCCTTACCGATAGAGGTACCGGTAACGTCGACGAACTGGCCGGCGACGAAGTGATCGGCCGTCAGTTCGGCGCCCACCTCGATGAGGTTCTCGGGGGACACCCGGAACTCGGCGAGCTCGCGCTTCGGCTCGACCTGCGCCACGGCAAAGTGGCCGCGCATCGCCTTCGAGACATTCTTGACCTTGACCGTACCGGCGCCCAACTGGACCGCGGTATAGCCGTTCTTTTCTTCGGTACGGTGAGCGACCACCTGGCAGTTCTCAAGCTTGAGAACCGTCACGGGAACATGCTCGCCTGCGTCGTTGTAGACGCGGGTCATGCCGACCTTCTGTGCAATGACACCTGAGCGCATAGCGTTCTCTCTCAACCCGGCTCTTGTTCTCAGAGCTTGATCTCGACGTCCACGCCGGCCGCGAGGTCGAGCTTCATCAGCGCGTCCACGGTCTGCGGGGTCGGATCGATGATGTCCAGGAGGCGCTTGTGGGTGCGCATCTCGAACTGTTCGCGGCTCTTCTTGTCGATATGGGGCGAGCGGTTGACCGTGAACTTCTCGATTCGCGTCGGAAGCGGAACCGGGCCCCGGACCTGCGCGCCCGTGCGCTTGGCCGTGTTGACGATCTCGCGCGTCGAGGCATCGAGGATACGATGATCGAACGCTTTGAGACGGATACGGATATTCTGACCGTTCATTTCTCTACCTCTGGAGGAGACGCGGGCGGAGCGAACCCCGCCCCGTATCACCTCGAAACGATCAATTACTCGACGATCGAAGCGACGACGCCGGCGCCGACGGTGCGGCCACCTTCACGGATGGCGAAGCGGAGCTTCTCCTCCATGGCGATCGGAACGATCAGCTGGACGTTCATCGTCACGTTGTCGCCCGGCATCACCATCTCGACGCCCTCGTTCAGCGTCACCACGCCGGTCACGTCCGTCGTGCGGAAGTAGAACTGCGGCCGGTAGTTGGTGAAGAACGGCGTGTGACGGCCACCCTCTTCCTTGGTCAGGATGTAGGCCTCGGCCTTGAACTTGGTGTGCGGGTTCACCGAAGCCGGCTTGCACAGCACCTGGCCGCGCTCGACGTCCT
>NZ_NQVN01000068.1 GCF_002770725.1 Pleomorphomonas carboxyditropha
TAGTTGGTGAAGAACGGCGTGTGACGGCCACCCTCTTCCTTGGTCAGGATGTAGGCCTCGGCCTTGAACTTGGTGTGCGGGTTCACCGAAGCCGGCTTGCACAGCACCTGGCCGCGCTCGACGTCCTCGCGCTTGGTACCACGCAGCAAGGCGCCGATGTTGTCACCGGCCTGGCCCTGGTCCAGCAGCTTGCGGAACATCTCGACGCCGGTCACCGTCGTCTTGGTGGTCGGACGGATGCCGACGATCTCGACTTCCTCGCCCACCTTGACGATGCCGCGCTCGACGCGGCCGGTCACCACCGTGCCGCGGCCGGAGATCGAGAACACGTCCTCGATCGGCATCAGGAACGGCTGGTCGACCGGACGGTCCGGCTGCGGGATGTAGGCGTCGACCTGGGTCATCAGCTCGAGGATCGAGTCATGGCCGAGCACCGGGTCGCCGCCCTCGAGGGCAACGAGAGCCGAACCCTTGACGATCGGAATGTCGTCGCCGGGGAAGTCGTAGGACGACAGAAGCTCGCGCACTTCCATCTCGACGAGCTCCAGGAGCTCCGGATCGTCGACCATGTCGCACTTGTTGAGGTAGACGACGATGGCCGGCACGCCGACCTGACGGGCCAAGAGGATGTGCTCGCGGGTCTGCGGCATCGGGCCGTCGGCCGCCGAAACCACCAGGATGGCGCCGTCCATCTGCGCCGCGCCGGTGATCATGTTCTTCACGTAGTCGGCGTGGCCGGGGCAGTCGACGTGCGCGTAGTGACGGTTCGTCGTCTCGTACTCGACGTGCGCCGTGTTGATGGTGATGCCGCGCGCCTTCTCTTCCGGCGCCGCGTCGATCTGGTCGTAGGCCTTGAACGTCGCACCGCCCGTCTCGGCCAGAACCTTGGTGATCGCCGCAGTCAGCGACGTCTTGCCATGGTCAACGTGACCGATCGTGCCGATGTTGCAGTGCGGCTTCGTCCGCGAAAACTTTTCCTTGGCCATCG
>NZ_NQVN01000069.1 GCF_002770725.1 Pleomorphomonas carboxyditropha
CACCGTACACGACAGTTTAAGTGAGAGCGGGATGAAGGGGTAAGATTGAAGATTCTTCGCCAAAAGGATCTTCAGAGATGACCGCCGTTCAAACCGCCCTCATGCTGACGCTATCGACGCATTTTGCGCTGAGCAAGAGCCGGCTTTCGAGCCTTGTCGCTTTGATCACCGGCCTTGCGCAATCGCGCACGGTGAACCTGTCGCATCTTGCCATCCATCTGCCTGGCCGAGCGCTGCACGCCTCGCACTATCGTCGCCTTCAACGCTTCTTCCAGTTCGTCCGGCTGGATAGCGATCGCCTGGCTGTTCTGGTGGTGCAGATGCTCAACCTGCAGCGCCCCAAATGTCTGGCTCTCGATCGGACCAACTGGAAGATCGGCTCCACCGACGTCAACATCCTGATGCTGGCGATTGTGACGCGCCGCTTCCGCGTGCCGCTTCTGTGGACGCTGCTGCCGCATCAAGGTTGTTCCGACACCGGCCAGCGCATCGCCCTGATGCGTCGGTATCTGGCCTTGTTCGACGCCTCCTCGATCAGCATGCTTGTGGCCGACCGCGAGTTCATCGGTGCGGAGTGGATGGACTTTCTCTCTGAAAGCAATATCAAATTCGTCATTCGCGCCAAGATCGACATGACCATGACCCTGGATGACGGACGCGTGTGGTCCTTTCAATCGCTGCTGCGCAGAAAGCGCGGCAGACGCAATCCAGCGATCGGCTGGGGGCATCTCAGTGGAACCTTCGCCCCGGCACGCCATCCCGTGAACTTCGCGGCCAAACGGCTGAAGGACAATGAATGGCTGATCGTCGTCACCAATCGCGACGACCCCAGGCAGGCCCTCAACGACTACCGCAAAAGATGGGCCATCGA
>NZ_NQVN01000070.1 GCF_002770725.1 Pleomorphomonas carboxyditropha
AGGACGTCGAGCGCGGCCAGGTGCTGTGCAAGCCGGCTTCGGTGAACCCGCACACCAAGTTCAAGGCCGAGGCCTACATCCTGACCAAGGAAGAGGGTGGCCGTCACACGCCGTTCTTCACCAACTATCGCCCGCAGTTCTACTTCCGCACGACGGACGTGACCGGCGTGGTGACGCTGAACGAAGGCGTCGAGATGGTGATGCCGGGCGACAACGTGACGATGAACGTCCAGCTGATCGTTCCGATCGCCATGGAGGAGAAGCTGCGCTTCGCCATCCGTGAAGGTGGCCGCACCGTCGGCGCCGGCGTCGTCGCTTCGATCGTCGAATGACGAAGGCTCTCCGGCGGCCTAGGCCGCCGGAATCCCCCGAATTTCAAGGCTGATCCACAGCCAAGCCATTCGGGAGAAAAAGAAATTGCCGCGCGGGCTTGCTCCGCCGGCAAGAATCGGTGAGAAGGGCGCACCGCGCTTTTGGTGCTTGATCCTGAAGCCGGTTCGGCTATAAGCGAACGGACTGGCGTCCGCGAGCGGAAGTCTAGGGGTATAGCTCAGCTGGTAGAGCGGCGGTCTCCAAAACCGCAGGTCGCGGGTTCGAGCCCTGCTGCCCCTGCCATTTCCCTCTTGCATGGACCTGCCGAACGCTATAGATAACGGTTCCTATCTCGTGGC
>NZ_NQVN01000071.1 GCF_002770725.1 Pleomorphomonas carboxyditropha
ATCTCGCCGACGTCCACTGGATCTTCAAGACCCACATCCTGCTCGGCCTGACGATCTTCCTGGTGTTCCCGTTCACCCGTCTGGTGCACGTCTGGAGCGCGCCCGTCTGGTACCTCGGCAGGACCGGATATCAGGTGGTGCGCACGCGCCGCCAGCTGCGCGGCGGCGTGGCGAGAAGCTCTTTCCCGCGCTCGGCAGGGGAGTGACGGATATGGTCGCCATCGACGTCGATCACCGCCGCAATCAGGCCGCTCAGCCTGCAACTGCCGACACAGCCGGCCGGAAGGAGCCCCGTGGCTCCCGCCCGACTGTTCCCAGGATCACCGTCGATGGCGTCGCGATCGAACGCAAGGCCATCGCGGCGGAGATGCAGAACCACCCCGGAAAAGACGCCGCCGAGGCGCTGCGCGAGGCGGCGACGGCACTGATCGTTCGCGAGGTGTTGCTCGGCGAGGCGCGTCGTCTCGGGATCGTCGCCGAACCGGAAACCGATGCCGAGGGGCGCCGCGAGACGGAGGAGGACGCCCTCATCAGAGAGCTGATGGCCAGTGAGGCGCCCGTTCCTACCGCCGACGAAGAAACGCTGCGCCGCTATTACGACAACAATCGCCGACGTTTCGTGACGCCCGCTCTCTATGCCGCCAGCCACATCCTGTTTGCCGCCCGACGGGACGAGGGCGACGCCTTCGCCGCGGCGCGCGACAAGGCCGCCGCCTTGCGCGAACAGCTCGTCCTGCAGCCGCAGCGCTTTGCCGAGTTCGCCCAATCCCTCTCCGACTGCCCGT
>NZ_NQVN01000072.1 GCF_002770725.1 Pleomorphomonas carboxyditropha
ATCTCGCCGACGTCCACTGGATCTTCAAGACCCACATCCTGCTCGGCCTGACGATCTTCCTGGTGTTCCCGTTCACCCGTCTGGTGCACGTCTGGAGCGCGCCCGTCTGGTACCTCGGCAGGACCGGCTATCAGGTGGTGCGCACGCGCCGCAACCTCAGGGCTGGCGTGGCGAGAAACTCCGTTCCGCGCTCGGCAGGGGAGTAACGGATATGGCCGCCATCGATGTCGATCATCGCAAGCATCCACCCCGGTCCGCGACCGCCGATACGGCCAACCGTAAGGACCGTCCCGGCCAGCGTCCGTCCTTTCCGCGCATCACCGTCAACGGGGTGGTGATCGACCGCAAGGCCATCGCGGCGGAGATGCAGAACCACCCCGGAGACGATGCCGAGAGGGCGCTTCGCGAGGCGGCGACTGCGCTGATCGTGCGCGAGGTACTGCTGGCTGAGGCGCGCCGCCTCGGCATCGTCGCCGCGCCGGAAACCGACGCCGAGGGCCGCCGCGAGACCGAAGAGGACGCCCTCATCAGAGAGCTGATGGCCAGTGAGGCGCCCGTTCCTACCGCCGACGAAGAAACGCTGCGCCGCTATTACGACAACAACCACCGGCGCTTCGTGACGCCGCCGCTCTATGCCGCCAGCCACATCCTGTTCGCCGCCCGACGGGACGAGGGCGACGCCTTCGCCGCGGCGCGCGACAAGGCCGCCGCCTTGCGCGAACAGCTCGTCCTGCAGCCGCAGCGCTTTGCCGAGTTCGCCCAATCCCTCTCCGACTGCCCGT
>NZ_NQVN01000073.1 GCF_002770725.1 Pleomorphomonas carboxyditropha
GTGAAAATCGGCGTAAAAATCGGGTCGGCGTTGGCAGTCCCAGCCATGGCGAAGAAGATCGCCAGTGTAATCAAAACCTTTTTCATCAGTCCCGCTCCTGCGACATGCGATGGTAAGAACCGAAGTTCCGCGCCACGTCCTTCTTGGTGTCCGCGGCGCTTTGAGCGATCTCGGCGCGGAGACGAGGCCAGATATCCTCGGTCACGTCGCCCTGGATGATGGTGTCTCCGGCCCGATAGTGCATCGTCCCGCCACCGCTCATGCTGGCACCGGCCGCGACCTTCGCCATGGTGCCCAGAGCCTCGGCCCAATTGTCGTTGGCCGCGTTGTTAAGCGAGACGCCAAGCCGGCCGGAGCTGTCCTTGGATAGAGGCATCACAGCCTCGGCGCCGGCTTCGCCCATGACGCCGAACTTGCTGCCGTTGCCGAACCGGAACATCGTCGGGGTGTTCACGATCGAATTGGTGAACGCGCTGCCGGCCGCGAACGCCGTTAGGCCCGCCGGCCCGAAGGCGTTGCCCTTGGCGTTGAACAGCGCGCCGAAGATGCTGCTGAAGAGACCGCCGGCACCATTGGCGAGGCTGCCAAGCACACTACTGAGCATCTTGCCCAGACCGGAGAAGATATTTGAGAACAGGCCGGTGATGCTGGTCAGGAAGCCGCCTGATGTCCCGCCACCGGTGAACTGGCCAAGATCCAGGGGGCCGCTGGATGCAGACTGAGCCACGCTCGCCGTGGAACTGCCACCAAGCCACGTCGCGTTGTTCGCCGG
>NZ_NQVN01000074.1 GCF_002770725.1 Pleomorphomonas carboxyditropha
GTCACGTGAAAGGTCATGTCGCCACTCCCCTGTTGGCCGGCAAAATGGCTTCGAGGATGGCGCGCATGGCTGCGAGGCTCGGATCTTCCGACCGGTTCATGATGCCGACGAGCTGAAGCCAGGTATCGTCCGAAGCTTCGTCGACGAAGGTGCGGACCGATGCCGCGAGGTAGGCCTGGGGCGTCAGTCCCTCCGCTTCAGCGGATCGGCCGATACGGGCGAGCAGGTCCGGGGCGTCGAGAGCGGCGACGAGGCCGAGGACGACGTTCGGATCGTCGAGATCGTCAATGATCTTGCCTAGCATGTCGTTCTCACTGGACGAGTGGCTGGGTGGAACCGGTCAGATCGAAGCCGTCGATGTGCGCCCGGCCGATCAGTTGGGAGATGTATTGGGCGCTGGCCCGCCGCTCGACCCGCTCGGCGAGGTAATCGGCGATGCGCTCTTTCACCGCCTCGAAGGGCAGCTGTTCCCCGTCGATCTTGCGATCGAGGCGGATCAGGTGCACCCCATAGCGGGTCTCGACCGGAGCCGAGAGCTCTTCCGGCGACAGCGTATCCAGCGCGGTCTCGAACTCCGGCGTGGTTTCGCCGGGGGCGATCTGACCGAGCGCGCCGCCCACCTTGGCCGACGGGCAGTCGGAGAGGGATTGGGCGAACTCGGCAAAGCGCTGCGGCTGCAGGACGAGCTGTTCGCGCAAGGCGGCGGCCTTGTCGCGCGCCGCGGCGAAGGCGTCGCCCTCGTCCCGTCGGGCGGC
>NZ_NQVN01000075.1 GCF_002770725.1 Pleomorphomonas carboxyditropha
ACCTACATGCAGCCGCTGTCCATGCTGAACGGCCACCCCAACCGCAACTACCTGCCGGGCATCGAGACCAACACCGGACCGCTCGGCCACGGCCTGCCGGTCGCCGTCGGCATCGCCATCGCCGGCAAGCTCACCGGCAACGACTACCGAACCTTCGTGCTGACCGGCGACGGCGAGCTGCAGGAAGGCTCCAACTGGGAAGCCGCCATGGCCGCCGGCCACCGCAAGCTCGAGCGGCTGACCGTCATCGTCGACCGCAACCGCCTGCAGCAGGGCGACCGCACCGAGGCGACCAACGGCCTCGACCCGCTCGACGACAAGTGGCGCGCCTTCGGCTTCCACGTCGAGATGATCGACGGCCACGACCACGCCGCCCTCCTCGACGTGCTCGGCGCCGATCCCAGCGGCCGCGGCAAGCCGCTCTGCGTCATCGCCAACACCATCAAGGGCAAGGGCGTGTCGTTCATGGAGGATAACGTCTCCTGGCACCACGGCGTGCCCAACGACGACCAGTTCGCCCAGGCGATGAAGGAGCTCATCTGATGTCGGCCGCCTCCCATTCCGCCACCAAGTCCGACACCAAGTCCGACACAGGCCTCCACGACTGCCGCGACGCCTTCTCCCGGACGCTCGAGGCGCTGGCCGAGGCCGACGAGCGGGTGGTCGCCGTCGTCAACGACAGCGTCGGCTCGTCCAAGCTCGGCGGCTTCAAGACGCGCTGGCCGGAGCGGCTC
>NZ_NQVN01000076.1 GCF_002770725.1 Pleomorphomonas carboxyditropha
GTGGATGCCTTGAAGGTCAAGGCTTTCATCCGCTCCTTCGGCACCCTGGCCAAGACCGACGCTCTCGATGCCGAGGCGCTGGCCCGCTACGGACGGGACCGCTGGGATCGGCTGTCCCTCTTTCTGCCGCCGGAGGCGGACCGGAAGATGCTGACCGATCTGGTGGCCCGGCGCGAGGACCTCGTTGCCCTCAAGGTGGCCGAGCAGAACCGGGCAAGAGCACCGGCCGGCAAGCTGATCAAGGCGTCCTGCCAAACCATCCTGCGGACCGTCACCCGCGAGATCAAGGCCATCGAGGAGGAGACCAGGGCGTTGATCGAGAAGTCCCCCCAGCTCCGCGCAGCCTTCCATCAAATGCGGAGCTTGCCCGGTGTCGGAGCCATCACGGCGACGGCCCTCCTGGCCCATATGCCCGAGTTGGGCAGCCTGCAACGAAGGCAGGCGGCCTCGCTGGCCGGCGTCGCTCCACATGCCAATGACAGCGGTCAGTTCAAGGGACACAGGACCATGCGCGGCGGACGCTCCGAAGTGCGCAGGCTCCTCTTCCTGGCGGCGCTGGCCGCAAGCCATGCCAAGGGGCCATTACGAGAGGTCTATCAACGCCTTGTCCAAAACGGAAAAAAGCCAATCGTCGCCATCGGAGCTCTCATGAGAAAGATCATCGTCATCCTCAATGCAAAACTGAGAGACCTCAACGCA
>NZ_NQVN01000007.1 GCF_002770725.1 Pleomorphomonas carboxyditropha
CCGGGGCGAGCCGATCGACGTCTACGGCGAAGGCCACATGCGGCGCGACTTCACCTATGTCGACGACCTCATCGAGGCGATCGTCCGGCTGGTGCCCGTCGCCCCGGGCGAGGACAACCGCGTCACCGTCGGGGGCGTCACCGACACGCTGTCGCGCCAGGCGCCGTTCCGTGTCGTCAACATCGGCGGCGGCCAGCCGGTCGGCCTCCTGGACTTCATCGCGGCGATCGAGGCGGCGCTCGGCAAGCCGGCGGTCCGCAACCTGTTGCCGATGCAGAAGGGCGACGTGCCGCAGACCTACGCCGCCCCCGACCTTCTCGAGGCGCTCACCGGCTATGTGCCCCAAACCGACGTGCCGACAGGCGTCAGAAACTTCGTCGAATGGTACAGGACCTGGAAGGGCTGAAAGGCAACGGGCAAGCGACCCGAAACGTGTAGCTTGCCCGTGAGTCGAGCCGCCAATTCAGCCGGTCTCCAGCCTACTCGGCCACGTCTCAGGCGCGCTGGTAGATATCCTCGATACGCTCGATATCGTCGTTGCCGAGATAGGCGCCGGACTGCACCTCGATCAGCTCCAGCGGGATCTTGCCCCGGTTGGACAGGCGATGGCGAGCACCGAGCGGCACGTAAGCCGACTGGTTGATGGTCAGGAGGCGCGGCGCCTCACCCTCGATCTCGATGGTCGCCGTGCCGTTGACCACCACCCAGTGCTCGGCCCGGTGCTGGTGGCGCTGCAGCGACAGCACGCCGCCCGGATCGACCACGATATGCTTGACGGCAAAGCGGGGCCCGGCGACCAGCGCCTCGATATAGCCCCAGGGGCGATAATCGCGGCGATGCAGCGTCGCCTCGTCGCGCCCGCCCGCCTTCAGCGCGTCGACCAGCCCCTTGACGGCCTGCGCCTGTTCGCGTGGCGCCACCATCACCGCATCCGGCGTCGCCACCACCAGCAACCCTTCGGCGCCGACCACGGTCGTCAGGATGCCCTGGCTGTGGACCAGGCAGTCGTGCGAGGCGAGCACCACGCCGTCGCCGTGAACGGCATTACCCTCGCCGTCGCGCTCGCTCACCTGCCAGATGGCGTCCCAGGCGCCGACGTCCGACCAGCGGAAGCGGCCCTTGACCACGGCGATCTCATCCGTCTTCTCGATCACCGCATAGTCGATCGACGTCTTGCGCGCCGTCGAGAAGGCGTCCGGATCGAGCCGGACAAAGCCGATGTCCTCCGAAGCCTTGTCGACGGCCTCCGAGGCGGCCGCCGCGATATCCGGCGCGTACTTGCCGAACTCGGCCAGCATATGGCTCGCCTTGAACAGGAAGTTGCCGGAATTCCACAGATAGCCCTGCCGGAGATAATCGAGGGCCGTCGTGGCGTCGGGCTTTTCGACGAAGGCGTCGACGAGGCAGAGATCGTCGTCGCCATCGAGCGCCGCGCCGGGACGAATATAGCCGTAGGCGGTCTTCGGCTCGGTCGGCACGAGGCCGAACACCACGATCTTGCCGGCTTCCGCCGCCGTCAGGCCGAGCCGGACGGCATCGCGGAATACCTCGTCGTCGAGCACCACATGGTCGGCGGCGAGCGCCAACACCGCGCTGCCCGGGCGCGTCTTTTCGACGAAGGCGGCGGCGGCGGCAACGGCGGCGGCGCTATCGCGGCGGGCCGGCTCCAGCACCACCGTTGCCTTGACGCCGACATCCGCCGCCTGGCGGCGGGCGAAGAAGCGGAAGGCGTCCGAGGTGATCACCACCGGGTCGTCGAACAGGGCGGGATCGGCGACGCGCCGCAACGTCTCCTGATAGGTCGACAGGTCGCCGGTCAGCGGCTGGAACTGCTTGGGAAAGGCGTCGCGCGACGCCGGCCACAGGCGGGTGCCGGAGCCGCCGGCCAGGATGACGGGAACGATCTTGGAGGATCCTTGGGACATCGGTTCTCTCAGGCGGCGAAATGGCGGTTGAGGGCGGCCAGCATATCGGCGAGCAGCGCATCGGTCTTCGCGGCGCTGTCGGTCTCGACATAGCAGCGCAGCTCCGGCGCGTTACCCGACTGCCGGAAGTGGACGATGTCGCCGCCCGGCAGCACCAGGCGAAGCCCGTCGGTGCGGTCGACGGCGACCGGCGCGGCAAGGCGCGGGTCGAGCGCGACGCGCGCCTCGCGCGAGCCGTCGACGGCGGCGATCAGCCTTGCCCCGTCGGCCGGCGCGATCTTTTTGAGCCGGTCGGCCTTCATGACGCGCGGCGGCAGATCCGCCACCAGCGCCGACAGCGGTCTCTTCGCCTCGGCCGAGGCCACGAGCACGGCAACCATCGGCAAGATGGCGTCGCGGGTCGGCAGGCGCGTCAGCGAGCCACCGGCAAGCGCGATGTCGCTTTCGGTCAGGAAGCCGCCGTTGGCTTCGAAGCCGACCACCGGCGCCGCCGTCGCCGCGGCCATGCCGGCCACCACGAAAGGCGAGCCGATGCGGGTGCGGACCACGGTCTCGAACCAGCCGGTCATCTCGATGGCCGAGGTCGAGGAGATCGGCGTCACCACCGTCCTGGCGCCGAGCCGGCGGGCGGTGAGGATGCCGAGCACGTCGCCGTTGATCTGGCGGCCGCCCTCGTCGATCACCAGGGGCCGGTCGCCGTCGCCGTCGGTGGAGACCACGGCGTCGAGCCGATGGGCGGCGATCTTGTCCTTGGCGCGCGACAGGTCGGCAGGATCGAGCGCCTCGGTATCGACGGCGATGAAGCGGTCGGACCGGCGGAACGGGAACACCTCGGCGCCAAGGCCTTCGAGAATGCGGGCCGTGAGATCGCGGCCGACGGCGGAATGCAGGTCGAGCCCGACCCGAAGCCCCTCGAGCGGCCGCCCGGCAAAGGCATCGGTGTAGCGGGCGACATAGGCTTCGGCGATGGCTGGATCGACCGGCGGCAGGCTGTCGTCGCCGGCGGAAAGAGTTCCGGCGAGCAGGGCTTCGGCACGTTCGCGCACCGGCGCCTCGTCTTCCTTCAGGAATTCGCCGTCGGGGCGATAGAACTTGATGCCGTTGTAGTCCTCGGGAATGTGGCTGCCGGTGACCATGACGGCCGGCGACCGACGGGCCAGGGCATAGGCTGCCAAGGCTGGCGTCGGCACGTTGCCGGCATAGACCGGCGTCCAGCCGGCGGCGGCAATGGCCGCGGCGGCGTAGCCGGCGATCTCCGGGCTGGATGCCCTGAGATCGGCGCCGAGGTAGACGGTCCGCGACGAAGCGCCGGAGCAAATGACCTCCAGAAAGGCGCGCACATAGGCGGCCGAGGTGGAGCTGGTGAAATCGATGGCCGGGCCACGAAGACCCGACGTTCCAAAACTGACGGACATGGCATCTCGCAATCAAGAGGGACGATGATCGGAGGAAATCGTTGGAATCTATCGAAGGAACGAAAAAACCTTGTACAGATCGTATGTAGTCTAGCGGACTAGTGGGTGCAATGCTGCTCAGCGCCTGCCGCCCCGCTCAGCCGATTGGGGAACGTAGGAGGAGATAGGCCGGTTCCGCGGTATCGACGCCGGCGATGACAAAGCCGGCGGAAAAAGCCGCCTCGATCTCCCCCCGCACCCTGAAGCGTTCGGCGCCCGCCGCGCCGGGGTCGGTCTTGAGCAGGCTTCCAAAATCGGCCGGCAGGGCGACCCGGCGGGCAATGGCGGCCTCCGCCGCCGTCAGCATGGCCTCTCCGGCCCGGCAGCGGACGTAACGATCGCCGTCCAGCCGCCAGTCGGCGAGAAGCCGGTCGGACGCGGTGCCGGCATTGATGCCGCCCATCTCGCCGTAATAGTCGCGGTGATAGGTGGCGGCCGTCGCGCCGAGACGACCGATGTTGAGGGCGGCGTTGGGCAGGCGCAGCGGATCGTAGGTCCATCGCACGTGCCGGATGCCGCGCTGCAGGCACCAGTCGGCCTGGTAGAGCTTCAGTTTCAGGCCGAGCCCTAGGCCGCGCGCTTCGGTGCGCACGGCGAGGCGATGCGAATGCTGCACGCCGGGCGTCGCCGTCGGGAAGGCGAACACGTAGCCGATCAGGCGGCCGTCGAGAAAGGCGCCGGCGGCCAGCCCGCCCTCGGCCTGGATCACCATCATCAGGTCGCCGGGATCGATCTTGTCGTCCGGGCCCCAGACATCGCGCTGCAGTTCCTCGGCGGCGTGGAACTCGGCCATGCCCGCAAGATCGCGGATGACCGGCTGCCCGGCGGCGGCGCTCATGCCGAAAAGCTCCGGACCGACCGGGTGACGTCGTCGAGCGCATCGCGATCGAGATGGACGCCGATGCCCGACCCGTCCGGCACCGGCATGCGGCCGTCCGTGGTTTCGAGTTTCTCGACGATGATGTCGCGGTGGAAGTAGCGGCTCGCCGACGAGGTGTCGCCCGGCTTCCGGAAGTTGGGCAGCGTCGACAGGTGAATGTTGTGGGCACGGCCGACGCCCGATTCCAGCATGCCGCCGCACCAGACGGGAACGTCGAAGGCGGCGGCGATATCGTGGACGCGGATCGCTTCGGCGATGCCGCCGACGCGGCCGACCTTGATATTGATGACGCGCGTCGCGTCGGCCTGCAGTGCCCGCCGGGCGTGGCCGGCGCTGCGGATGCTTTCGTCAAGGCAGACAGGGGTCCTGAGACGGCGTTGCAGCAAGGCATGATCGGCGATGTCGTCGTGGGCGAGCGGCTGCTCGACATATTCGAGATGGAAGTCGTCGAGCCGGCCGAGCACCGCCCAGTCGGACAGACGGTAGGCGCTGTTGGCGTCGACGGACAGCTTGATATCCGGGAAAGCCCGGCGCACCGCCTCCAGCAGCTCGATGTCGTGGCCCGGCATGATCTTCAGCTTGATGCGCTTGTAGCCTTGCGCCACGTGGCTCTCCACCCGGGCAAGCGTGCCGTCGATCGGGCCGATGCCGAGCGACACGCCGACATCCACCGCCTCGCCCGCCCCGCCGATCAGCCGGCCGAGCGGCAGGTCGAGCCACTTGGCCCAGAGATCCCAGAAGGCCATCTCGACGGTGGCGAGCGCCATGCGGTTGCCGCGCCAGGGGAACAGCAGCCTTTCGACCGCCGCCGGGTTGTCGAACGACCGGCCCATCATCGACGGCAGGATGGTCTCGCCGATCAGGTCCATGGCGCCGGCGATCGTCTCCTCGAGAAAATCGGGCAGCGGATCCATCACGCCCTCGGCGTAGCCCTCCAGCCCGCCCGCCGACAGCGTCACCAGCGGGAAGACGCGCTCGGTCATGGTACCGGTCGAGATGGTGAAGGGATTGATCAGCGGCAGCCGGACGAGCCTCAATTCGGCACGCTCGATCGGCGGAAGGGAACGGGTCATCGGCGGGATCTCCGGGAAATGCCGACGGACGGTAGGCTGCTGCAAGTTTCTTTGCAAGATTGACACTCGGCAATTTCCCTGTCAGCGTTCCGGCAGACTTCGAAGGGAGCTTGGCGTGCAGGAACGGCGCGGCGCAAAGCAAACGGCGGGACCGGGCGCCGACCTCCGACGCCGCATCGAGAACAGCCTTGCCGCCGCCACGCGGACGGAGGCGGCCATCGCCGGCTTCTTCCTGAGCGATCTATCCAGCCTGCCCTTCGAGACCGCCGGCTCGGTTGCCCGGCGCATCGGCGTGTCCGAAGCCTCGGTTGGCCGCTATTGCCGGGCCATCGGCTTTCGCCATTTCAAGGACCTCAAGGCATCGCTCCTCGGCGACAGCGCCTTCCTGATCGGCGACCGGCTGCGCGATTTCGCCGCACGCAGCCGGGCGGGAGAAAGCCAGGCCCTCGAAAAGGAAATCGCGGCCATCGTGGCCAATCACGAACTGGCGGCGACACCGGCTTTCCGTGCCGTGGCGGCGCGGCTCGCCAAGGCCGGCAAGGTGTTCGTCGCCGGCTTCCAGACGGAACGCGGCCATGCCCAGTATCTGGCCCACGGCCTTTCCTATCTGCGGCCGGGCGTCCATCTGATGGATGCCGCCGACGGCACGTTCGCCGATCTCCTGCTCGACGCGCCCGAGGAAACGGCGCTGGTGATCGTCGATGCCCGCCGCTATTCCCGCCTTGCCCGCCATCTCGGCATCGCCGCCCGCGCCGCCGGCGTGAAGGTGACGCTGATCACCGATCCCTATTGCGCCTGGGGCCGCGAAGCGGCGGACGAGGTGTTCGCCGTCCGCACCGATTTCGATCAGTTCTGGGATGCCACGTCGGCCATGGCGAGCCTGATCGGCCTCATCGTCAACGCGGTATTCGCCGAGCTGGGGCCGGAGGTGGAGGCGCGCCTCAGCGCGATGTCCGCTCTTTATAACGACTTCATCGGCCACACGGCGGCCGGCGGGCACGGCACCGATCGACCGGCGCGACGGCCGGCCACCGGCCGGCCCCGCCGCAAGGCCGACATCGGCCGAAAATAGACTGCCTCATCAGCCGGCCTTGAGCAGCAGTTCCGCGTCGCGGCATCCCTCGGCCCGGAACGGCTGCCGGCGCGTCGGCCCGAGGCCCAGCGCGGCGAGATCGGCGTCGAGACGGACGAGATCGGCATCGGCGAGCAGCCATGGATGCACGGTGGTGCGAACCTCGAAGGCGACGCCGCTGCCGGCCAGCGCGACAAGGCTTTCGCGTGCCCTGACGCCGCTTCCGGGAACGCCGGTGATGCGTTCATAGTCGGCAAACGGCGCCTTGACGTCGAAGCCGACCCAGTCGAGCTGCGACAAAAGACGCGCAAGACGATCGGGATAGGGACCGGCGGTGTGCAGGCCGACGCGGAAGCCGCGCGCCCTGACGGCGGCGATCGCGTCCGGCAGGGCCTTTTGCAGGGTCGGCTCGCCACCCGAGAACAATACGCCGTCCAGAAGTCCTCGCCGCCTGTCCAGCACGCTGAGAATCGTCGCGAACTCCGGCCCGCCGCCTCGGCCGGGCGGGATCAGGTCGGCGTTGTGGCAATAGCGGCAGGCGAGCGGGCAACCCTGGCAGAATACCGTTGCCGTGAGTTCGCCCGGCCAGTCGCAGGAGGACAGCGGCGTGAAGCCGCCGACCGCGATGTCAGCGCCGTTCATCGAGGTCGCGCCGCGCCGCCTCCAGGAAATAGGTGCGTTCGGCGAATTCGCTCTTCTTGCCCTTGTTGAAGGACGAGACGGGGCGGTGATAGCCCATCACCCGCGTCCAGATCTCGCAGCGCTGGCGCTCGTCATCGGCGAGCTGGAGGGCGGCGTCGGCTTCGAGGGTGGTCAGAGGCTTGTTCATGGCGGATCTCCTTGGATGAAAGGTCATTCGGCGGCGGCGCGTTTTTCGGCCAGCCGTTCGGCGTCGCAGATCGGGCAGAATTCGTGCTCGCCGGCGATGTAGCCGTGCTTGGGACAGATCGAGAAGGTCGGCGTCACGGTGATGTAGGGCAGCCGGAAATTCTCGAGCGCCCGCCGGACCAGCTTCTTGCAGGCCTCGGCCGACGACACCCGCTCGCCGAGATAAAGGTGCAGCACCGTGCCGCCGGTATAGCGGGTCTGAAGCGGCTCCTGGCGACGAAGCGCCTCGAAGGTGTCGTCGGTGAAGCCGACCGGGAGCTGGCTGGAATTGGTGTAGTAGGGCGCCTCCGGCGTGCCGGCCTGCAGGATGCCGGGAAAGCGCTTCCCGTCCTCCCGGGCGAAGCGATAGGTCGTTCCCTCCGCCGGCGTCGCTTCGAGATTGTAGAGATGCCCCGTCTCCTCCTGGAAGGCGACGATCCTCGCCCGCACGTGGTCGAGCAGACGGACGGCGAACGCCTCGCCCCACGCCGTCGTGATGTCCTCGGCGTCGCCGCTGAAGTTGCGGACCATCTCGTTGACGCCGTTGAGGCCAAGCGTCGAGAAGTGGTTGCGGAGCGTGCCGAGGTAGCGTTTCGTATAGGGGAACAGGCCCTGATCCATCAGCGACTGGATAACCTTGCGCTTGATCTCCAGGCTGGTGCGGCCGATCGCCAGGAGATCGTCGAGCCGCCTGAACAGTCCGGCCTCGTCGCCTTTGTGAAGGTAGCCGAGCCGCGCGCAGTTCACCGTGACGACGCCCACCGACCCCGTCTGCTCGGCCGAGCCGAACAGGCCGTTGCCGCGCTTCAAGAGTTCCCTGAGATCGAGTTGCAGCCGGCAGCACATGGAGCGCACCATGTTCGGCGTCAGCTCGGAATTGAGGAAATTCTGGAAATAGGGCAGCCCGTATTTGGCCGTCATCTCGAACAGCCGGCTGGCGTTGTCGCTGTCCCAGGGAAAATCGCCGGTGATGTTGTAGGTCGGGATCGGGAAGGTGAAGACGCGGCCCTTGGCATCGCCCGCCGTCATCACTTCCATGTAGGCTCGGTTGATGACGTCCATCTCGGCCTGCAGGTCGCCATAGCGGAAGTCCATCTCGATGCCGCCGATGACCGGCACCTGGTCCTTGAGGTCGTCCGGACACACCCAGTCGAAGGTGAGGTTGGTGAACGGCGTCTGGGTACCCCAGCGCGAGGGGACGTTGAGGTTATAGATCAGCTCCTGGATCGACTGCCGCACCTCCTCGTAGGTCAGCCGGTCCTTGCGGACGAAGGGCGCCATATAGGTGTCGAAGGACGAAAAGGCCTGGGCGCCGGCCCATTCGTTCTGCAAGGTGCCGAGGAAATTGACGATCTGGCCGACGGCGCTCGAAAGATGCTTCGGCGGCCCGGCTTCCACCTTGCCCGGCACGCCGTTGAGGCCTTCGGTGAGCAAGGTCCGGAGCGACCAGCCGGCGCAATAGCCCGAGAGCATGTCGAGGTCGTGAATGTGGATGTCACCGTCGCGGTGCGCACGGCCGACCTCCGGCGGATAGACGTGGCTGAGCCAGTAATTGGCGGTTACCTTGCCGGAGACGTTGAGGATCAGGCCGCCCAGCGAATAGCCCTGGTTGGCGTTGGCGTTGACCCGCCAGTCGGCGCGTTCGAGATATTCGTCGACCGACGCGACGACGTCGACGACGGTATTGGCGTCGCGGCGCAGCCGGGCCCGCTGCTCGCGATAGACGATATAGGCGCGCGCCGTGGCGAAATGGTTCGCGGAGATCAGTGCCTGCTCGACGACGTCCTGGATCTCCTCGATCGACGGCGTGCGGCCGGCAAAGCGATGGGCGAGCACCTTGACCGCCTGCATGGCGAGAAGCTGCGCCTCGCCGCCGGAAAATTCGCCGGTGGCGGCGCCGGCCCGTTCCACGGCCGATCGGATCTTGTCCGCATCGAACGGGACGAGCGCGCCCGAACGCTTGAGGACGCTGAGAGGGGGACTGGCTGGACTGACTTCCGACATCGTTCTTCTGCACCCGGATCAGGGCGGGGAACGACGGGAACGCGGCCGGCGATGGCGGAGACGCACTCCGGCCATGCGACGACGACGATCCACCGGTGCACCCCGCCCGAGGACATTTCTCATAGGCCGGGGCAGGTCTCCTGGCTCGCGGGTCTCGGCGGCCGATCCGTCTTCCCAGTGCGTCGCACCAGTGACATTCGTGGATCGGTCACTTCCCGCCTACAGTTGCGGGGGCAGCGCCGGTATTGGACCGGCTTCCCTCTTCGCTCCAGATGTTGTGGCATCCGGAGAACCTCGGCTCAACACATGGTATTCACCGCCAAGCGAGTCGGGTCAATCCAGCAGAGCGACCTTCAGTAGTTCCCCAGATACGGTTTGTGAACGGGCTGTGGATCACGTAGCATCCCGCGCAAGGAAAACCGCCCCGCCCGCCTGCCGCCGGAGCGGCCTGCGAGGTATGCTTTTCCCGCCATACGGGTTTTCGCAGCTTGCCATCGCATCCGGAAAACCTACGTCATGTCTTTGCAGGATGAATCATGCCGGCTGCGCGACGCCAACCTCCCGGACGGAAACTGCCGGCGATCTCCAACCCGAAGCACCAACGAAGAGGAACGATCTGATGACGACCCGCAACACGCTGAAGTCCAATGCCAAGAAGGTTTCGACCGAGGTTCTCGGCGCGCTTCTCGCCGACGGCATCGACCTGGCGCTGCTGACCAAGCAGGCGCACTGGAACCTGAAGGGCCCGCGCTTCATCGCCATCCACGAAATGCTCGACGGATTCCGCACGGAAATCGACGGGCATGTCGACACCATGGCCGAGCGCATCGTCCAGCTGGGCGGGATTGCCAACGGCACACTGCAGGGCGTCGCGGCGGCGAGCCGCCTGCCGGCTTATCCGGCCGACATCACCGCCGAGGACGATCACCTCAAGGCGCTGACCGAACGCTATACCAAGGCCGCCACGACGGTGCGTGACGGCATCGACCAGACGAGCGAAGCCGGCGATGCCGACACGGCCGACATCCTGACCGGCTATTCGCGCGCCCTCGACAAGGCGCTGTGGTTCCTCGAGGCCCACCTGCCGAACTGATCAGTCCGGCCGGAAAGCATCTCCCGCGCCCCCCGGGCGCGGGCAGCGCCGCTTTGACGTCGTCCCAAAAAGCAAAGCGCCCGACATCCTTGCGGATCGGGCGCTTGAGACCTGGGTGGATCGGCTGGCGGCCGTCCTTGTCAGAGGCCGGCAATCCGGCTGCCGCCGGTGGCGCGAACATACTGACGCTCGCGGAATTCCGAACCGAAGCCGCGCACATAGGTGGTATCCCGCTCGACGGCGCGGGAGTCGCGGTACGTCCTGTTGAGGGGAGCCTGGGCGAACATCTCGGTTTCCTTTCCTTGCGCCGAACAATCGCGTTCGACGCCCTCCATATAGGCTCTTGCCCGCATATACGAAAGTAGCATTCGCTGAAGGCCGGCCAAAGAAAATCTAAAGGCGGCGTTAGGTTCTCCTTTACCTTTCCCTAGAGCGGCGGACGCTCGGATATATCCGGGCTGCCGCTCCAGTCTTTTGTTTGCGCATCGGACCGAAAAGTGGTCCATTTTTCGGTCCGATGCTCTGGCCGGCCCAGCTCGTTACGCCTTGAGCGTGAAACGGATCGGCTCGAACCCCTCGATGGTCGCCACCGCCGTCTCGCCCGGCGCGATGTCATGGCCGCCGCCAAAGGCGCCGGTGGTCACCACCTCGCCCGCCCGCAGCGGACGGCCGGCAGCGGCGAGCGCGTTGGCGAGCCAGGTCAGCGGATGCGCCGGGGCGCCCGACGGGTGCCCGCCTTTCTGGTCGACCGCGACGCGGCCGCCGACTTCCAGCCGCACCGCCACGTCGGCATGGACGCGGGCGCGCCAGTCGGCGACCACCGGGCCGCGCACAAGACCCCAGTTGCCCATGAAGTCGGCGCGGCCCAGAAGCGGCGATGGCCGAGGCTCGGCGGCAAGGCAGCTCTCCAGAATCTCGAAAGCGGCGAAGGCGCCATCGATCGCCGCCGCCACGTCGTCGGCCGAATAAGCCGCGCCATCCGGTTTGCCGGGAAGATCGCGACCGAACACGAAAGCGATCTCAGCCTCGACCTTGAGCGGCGAGACCGAATAGGCAACCGCGGCGGGCGCCTCGAAAATGCGCTTGGCCAGGACGGCGCCCCAGGCGCCGGGGTTATCGCCGACCTGCAGCACCTTGTAGCCGCCGATCGAACCGAGCCGGGCGGCAACGGCGAGCTGGACCGCATCGGCCGCCGCGGCGTCGGGCGGAACGAGATCGCCGATCGCTTCCGAAGTGAGCTTTTTCCCCTTTTCACGGGCCTCGATCAGCAGATCGGCAAGACGGCTTGCGGCTCCGATTTCATGTGACACCTCAAAAATCTCCTTGTTTCGGCGAACGGCCACCCTTCCCGGGCGGGAGAGAGGCGGAACGTTGTGTTGCGTGGGCGCAAGACTTGTCAACTCGCTCGGGACGGCCTTGCGAAACCCGTCGCCCTCGTGCCGATCAGGCCGGTGGCTGGCGCGACATGCGAAGATCGAGCAGACCGCCGCCGAACAGGCGGTCGCGCGAATGCTCGAGATGCCCGCGCATCAGCTCGGACGCCTGCGCCCGGTCGCCGGCCGATATGGCGTCGAACAAACCGTTGTGCTCGGCCAGCGTTTCCTCGAGCCCGCCGCCGGCCATCAGCGACATGCCGTGCAGGCGCATGCCGACGTTGATGTGCTCGCGCAACGCCCGGAAAGTCGCCTCGAAATACTGGTTGTTGGAGGCCTGGGCGATCGCCAGGTGGAAGGCGAAATCGGCGTCCTCGCGGTGCTGGTGCGAGCCCGTCGCCGCCCGCATCAGCTCAAGCGCCTGCGCGATTCCCCGGAGCGCCGTTTCGTCGCGCCGGTCGGCGGCGAGCGCCGCCGCCTGGGTTTCGATCGTCAGGCGGAATTCGTAACAGCGCTGGATGTCGGCCAGCGTTTCGACGGGCGAAAAGCCGACCGGCGTCGAGGCGGTCGCCGTGCGCACATAGCTGCCGGCCCCTTGTCGCGAATGGATCAGCCCTTCCTCGCGCAGCCGCTCGAGCGCCATCCGCAGCACGGGGCGGGAAACGCCGAACTCCTGCGACAGCACCGTCTCCGGCGGCAGCTTCTCGTTCACCCGATACTCGCCGTTGGAGATCCGGCCGAACAGGGAATGATAGACGCTGTCCGACAGCGTCGTCCGGCGCCTGGCGTTCGGGTTCGTCACGGTTCTGGCCTCGGATGAAGAATGCGAAGAGCCAGAACAACTAATCCCAATTTGTAAATTTGTGCAAGCGGCCGCCGGCGCCCCCGTCACACGCCGACGCAACGGGCGTCGATCTCGGTCAGAACGCTGTCGTCTCCGAAGCCGCCGGCCTTGGAAATGAACCACTCGATGCCGCCGTTCGGCCGATTGCAGGCGCCGACGACGATGCCGGGCAGGATTTCATCGACGAGGTCCACCGATTCGATGCCCAGCGCCTCGGCCACGGCCATCGACGTGCTGCCGCCCGTCGACACCACCGTCCGGCATGGCACCAGGGAGCAGATGCTGGCGGTGGCATAGCCGAGCTTTTCGGCCACCCGCTCGCCGTCCTCACGCGAGATCTTGTCCGGTCGCTCCCCATTCACCACCCGCAGGAGAATGTTCGGCTGGTTCCGGCCGGGCTCGCTGAGGCGCGCCTCGCAAGCGTTCCGGATATCGGCCGGCGGCGCGTCCGAGCGGATGTCGATGGTCCGGAACAGGCCGCTTTTGTCGGCATGCGCCGCCTGGCGGCGCGACACCTCCGTCAGGCTGCCCACCACCGAAACGATCGGCCGACGAAGCCTCACCTTGCGCCCCTCGCAGTCCGTCCATCCCTCCGGCGCGCTGAGGCGGGCCAGCGCCTCGGCAAAGCCGCCGGCGCCGACCGGCAGCAGATCGCCCGGCGCAAGCTGCCGCGCCAGCGCGGCGAGATGATGATCCTCGACGGCATCGGCAACCATCAGGCGGACGCCGCGCTCCAGCAGGGAGGCGATGGTCTGTCGAAGCGCCGCCTCGCCGGCCTCGATGTCCTGGAGGCCGATGTGACCGATCGGCAGGTCGGTCTGCAGGCAGAGAAGATCGGACACATTGGAGCTTGACAGCGGATGAAAGGGATCGCGCCCGATATCGCTCCGGTGCAGCGGCACGCCATCGAGATAGATCACGCCATCGAGACAGGTCCGGCCGGTCTTCGGCATGGCGGGGCAGATCAGCGCGGCGGCGAGGCCCATTCCCGCCAGCACGGCCTCGATCTCGCTGCCCGGGTTGCCCCGCATGGTGGAATCGATCTTCTTGAAGATGCGGTCATAGCCGGCGGCGCGGCACTGCCGGACCATGTCGAGCACCACGGCTCCCGCCTCGCCGGGATCGAGGAACCGCGTCTCGCTGGTGAGGGCGATATCGCTGTTGTCCCGATGCTTCCGGGCAAGGGCGTCGATATGCAGCAACAGCTCGATCTTCCGGCCGAAGCGGGCGAAATGAATGCCCGCGTCCCCGGCCCCGGTGTAGTCGTCGGCAATGATCGCGATCTTTTCAATTGGCATCATGACGAGCTCCTGCTCGGATCGGCTTGAGTTCGAGCTGAAACGTCTAGGTGGCGAGCGTCACATGCTTGATGTAATCGCGAAGATACGAGTAGCTGACCTGCACCCGCCCATCGCTCGTCTGGATGATGGACGGATAGGAATAGTCGCCGACGAAGGCGCCGCGATCGTCGTGGGCCGAACGGAGAGCGGGATCGGCCTCCAGCACCAGCTCCTTGCGCCAGCTCAGCCCGAGATCGGCCGAGGTGGAGAGGACGAGGGGATTGCGCGGCACCCCCCAGATGGCGCCATTCTCGATCGCCCCGCAGGCGGCGAGGAACGCCTGCCGATCCTTGATCCACGGCGGAACGGCGCTCTCGCCGGCGCGGCCGGCCGCCGCGATGGCATTGTAGACGATGGCGAGACGGCCATCCCCGAGCACGCGGGCCTGGATCGACGAGTTGTTGTTGGGCAGCGTCGTCGGCTCCGGCGGCGACCAGTTGAGGCCGCCGTCCTGCGACACGCTGCGGAAGACGCAGTCGGCCTGGCGCCGCCGGAAGAAAGCCACCTGGCAGTTCTCGAGGATGTCCATGTGGACGCATCCCCGGCTGTCCGGCACCGCCAGGAGGTCCCAACTGCCGCCCCCGTCGGCCGACACCTGCACGAGGCTCGAATCGTCGCCGAAGGCATTGTGCATGTCGCTGTGCCAGACCGGCAGGAGCAGCAGCCCCGACGGGTTGATCACCGGCGCATGGCGGATGAAGGTGCCCGGCCGCGCGATGAGATCGCGCGTCTCGCTCCACGTCCGGCCGTCGTCGGCCGACCGGCGGAGATGGACGACGGCCGTTCCCTGGTCGGCCTTGTCCTGGGCGGTGTAGAGAAGCCACACCTCGCCCGAGGGATGCCGGAACAGGGCCGGATTCTGTTCCGAGCGCATGGGGTCGTCCGACATCCTGACGGCGTCAAGCCAGGCGTCGCGGCCGCGGTCGTGCCGGGCGATGTAGATGCTGATATCCGAAGACCCCTCCATGGAGCCGCCGAACCAGGCGCAGAGGAGATCGCCGTTTCCGAGCTCCACGAGGTTGGAGGCGTGATTGCTCACGCAGGGCGTCGGTATTTTTTTCTCTTGAAGCACTTTCATGGGTGCGTTCCCGCTTTCGTGTCTTGCTTGCCGGCAGCGACGCGGGGGATGCCCTTGTTCAGGGACAGATCCTCCCTTTCCCGGCCGCCTCTGGTCAGGCGGCCGGGCCGATACGCATTCGGCTCGCTCGGTCAATCGGTGGACTAGGCGGTCTCTTTCTCAATCTCGGCCAGGCGGAGACAGGCGACCCGGTGCCCCTCTCCCTGGTCATGAAGCTCGGGGATCGACTGGGTGCAAATGTCCGCCGCGTAGGCGCAGCGCGGATGGAACCGGCAGCCGGCGGGCGGATCGATGGCGTTCGATACGTCGCCCTGCAGGATGATGCGCTTGCGTGTCCGCTCCAGATCCGGATCGGCCTCGGGCACGGCCGACAGCAGCGCCTTGGTGTAGGGATGCATCGGACGCCCGAACAGGTCGTCCTTGCTGGCGATTTCCATGATCTTGCCGAGATACATCACGGCGACCCGGTCGGAGATGTGCCGGACCACGGCCAAGTCATGGGCGATGAACAGGTAAGTCAGGTTGTACTTTTCCTGTATGTCCATCAGCAGATTGATGATTTGCGCCTGGATCGACACGTCGAGCGCCGAGATCGGTTCGTCGCAGACGATGAACTCCGGATTGCTGGCCAGCGCCCGGGCGATGCAGATGCGCTGCCTCTGGCCGCCGGAAAATTCGTGTGGATAGCGGTTGGCCACATTGGGATTGAGCCCGACGTCACGGATGAGCTGGGCGACGCGATGCTGGATATCCTTCTCCGGGCAGGTCTTGTGCACCCGCATCGGCTCGGCCAGCGCCTCGCCGATGGTCATGCGCGGGTTGAGCGTCGAATAAGGATCCTGAAAGACGATCTGCACCCGCTTGCGCATCGCTCGGAGCTCGTTGGCCGGCAGCCGGGCAAGGTCGACGCCGTCGAATTTCACGCTGCCGGACGTCGCCTTGTGCAATTGCAGCAGGGCAAAGCCGGTGGTCGACTTGCCGCAGCCCGATTCGCCGACGAGGCCGAGGGTCTCGCCCTGGTAGATCTCGAAGCTGACGCCATCGATGGCGTGGACCACGGCCGATTGGTTGCCGAAGGCTCCGAGCTTGACCGGAAAATGCTTGACCAGGTTCTCCACCACGACGAGCGGCTTCTGCTTTGCGTGCATATTCATTGCTCCACCCCCCGCTCGCGCACGTCGACCCAGCAGGCAACCCGGTGCGGCCTTTCGCCCCCGGCTCCCGAAACCGCCGCCAGCATGGGCACTTCGTCCTGGCAGCGACCGATTTTGTAGGCGCAGCGCGGCGCGAAGGGACAGCCGGTGGGTGGGCTGAAAAGGTTGGGCGGCGCCCCCGGAATCGACGGCAGGCGGCTGCCGGCCTCGGTCTTCAGGCTCGGGATCGATTTCAGGAGACCGATCGTGTAGGGGTGCAGCGGCGCCTTGTAGATGTCGTCGAGCACCGCTTCCTCGACGACGTAGCCGCCGTACATGACCATGATCCGGTCGACCATGCCGGCCAACAGGCTGAGGTCATGGGTGATCCAGATGATCGACATGTTCAGCTTTTCGCGCAGCCCCTTCACCAGCTCGACGATCTGCGCCTGGATGGTCACGTCGAGCGCCGTGGTCGGCTCGTCGGCGATCACCAGCGACGGCTCGTTGAGCAGCGCCATGGCGATCATCACCCGCTGGCGCATGCCGCCCGACAACTGGTGCGGATACTCGTTCAGCCGGTGCTCGGCGTTGGAGATGCCGACCATCTTCAGGTATCTGGCGGCCTGCTTCAGCGCCTCGGCCTTCGCTATCTTCCTGTGATAGACGATGCCCTCGACGAGCTGGTCGCCGATCTTCATGAACGGATTGAGCGAGGTCATCGGGTCCTGGAAGATCATGCCGACCTTGGATCCGCGGATGGAATTGACCCGGCTGACGCTGGCGTGGGTGATGTCCTCGCCATCGAGCAGCACCTCGCCCTCGGTGATCTGCGCCGCCGGCGGCAACAGCCGGATCAGGCTCATCATCGACACGCTCTTGCCGCAGCCCGATTCGCCGACCACGCCCAGCATCTCGCCCTTGTCGAGGCTGAACGACACGCCGTTGACGGCATGGAGATAGCCGTTTCGCACCTTGAAGCGCGTGTGCAGATTGTTGACTTCCAGGAGCTTGGTCACGACGCCCTCCCCTTCTTGTCGTTGTTGCGCGCTCATTTCCATTGCCGCGGATTGAGGGCGTCGTTCAGGCCGTCGCCGAGGAAGCTGAACGCGATGGTGACGATCGCCAGCACCGCCGCCGGCGCGGCAAGCACGTGCGGGTAGAGCTGCCAGATGCGCAGGCCGTCGCTGATCATGTTGCCCCAGCTCGGAATGGGCGGACGCACGCCGACGCCGAGGAAGCTGAAGGAAGATTCCAGCACCATGGCCTCGCCCAGCGAGGCGCTGATGTAGACGATGATCGGGCCGAGCGCGTTGGGGATGACGTAGCGGCGGACGATCTTGGCCGTCGGCACGCCGAGCGCCTCGGCCGCCAGCACGTAGTTCTTGTTGCGGATCGACAGGATCTGGCCGCGGACGATACGGGCGGCCTTCGGCCACTTGATCAGCGCCAGCGAGCCGAACACCAGCACGAAGTCGACCCAGATGGTGTTGCGATAGAACTCGTTGCCGGTGGCGAGGAAGCGGGCGTCCATCCAGTTCACCAGCGGCGGCTTCAGCGACACGTTGATCACGATGACGAGGAGCAGCGAGGGAATCGACATGGTGATATCGATCAGCCACACCACGAAGGCGTCGATCTTGCCGCCGAAGTAGCCGCCGAGCGCGCCCATGAACAGGCCGATCACCAGGCTGAACGACACCGTCGAGAAGCCGACGATGACGGCGGTCCGCGAGCCGTAGATGACGCGGCTCATGATGTCGCGTCCGAGGTCGTCGGTGCCGAACCAGTGCTGCCACGACGGCGGCTGGTTACGCGCCATCAGGTCCTGGCTCAGGAAGTCGTAGGGCGTGATGTACGGGCCGAATATGGCGACAAAGAACAGGAAGAGGACCAGCACCATGCCGACGATCGCCAGCCGGTTAGCGATCAGACGGATGAAGGCATCCTTGGCCAGGCTGAACTGCTTTTCTTCCTGCTGCAAAGGGAGAGCTTGGTCCGTCATCATTCATCCTCCGTCTTTTTTGCGGCGGCGCGGGGGTCGAGCAGCGGATAGGAGATGTCCACGAGGAGGTTGGAGGCCATGACGACGATCGAGAAGATCAGCACGATCGCCAGGATGACCGGATAATCCGACGACTTGATCGCCGTCTCGGTCATCCGGCCGAGGCCCGGCAGGCCGAACACCTTCTCGATGAGGATCGAGTTGTTCAGCGTGGCGATCACCAGGAGGCCGATCTGGCTGACCACCGGGGTCAGCACCGGCCGCATGATGTGGCGCATCACCACCTGATAGTTGGGAATGCCCTTGGCGCGGGCGGTGCGCACGTAGTCCTCGCTCAGCACCTCCAGCACGCCGGCGCGCGCCTGGCGGATGATCAGCGCCATCGGGTTGAGGCCGAGCACCAGGAGCGGCACGATCACCTTGGTGTCGAACAGGCCGGCCCAGCCGTAGGGAACGTTGAGGTTCAGCACCAGGACCATGAAGACGATGATCAGCGGGCCGGCGACGAACACCGGAATGCCCCAGATGACCAGCGCGAAGCCGACGATGAGGTTGTCGAGCCACTTGTTCTGGTTGAGGGCGGCGATCACGCCGAGGACGATGCCGACCAGCGACACGATGACGATGGCCGACAGGCCGATCTTCAGCGTCACCGGCACCGCGGCGGCGATCATCGAGTTGACCGACCGGCCCGACACCAGCGAGTTGCCGAAATTGCCCTGGGCGACGTTCACGACGTAGTCCCAGAACTGGACCAGGAACGGACGGTTCAGGCCGGCCGCTTCGCGGATCGCCTCGACGCGCGCCGGATCATAGGCAACGTCGCCGGGGGCCTGCAGGAAGATGAGCTTGATCGGGTCGCCGGCACCGAAATACACCAGTGCATAGACGAGCAGGAGAAGGATGAAGACAGATGGTATCCACCTGACAAGTCTACTGACTATATAGCGCCCCATGGGGTATCCTCCGGCAAATTCCGGAGCATTCGTGGATCGGACCGAAAAGTCCTGTCGTCAGGCGAACGCTCCAGCTTCTTTTTCTTCAGCTTTTTCTTCAGCGGCCGTTTTTCGCTCGGGTCGCATCAACCCGACCGACGAATGCCTTAGGCATAGGGGAGCGGGCGAAGACATCGCCTCTCTGCCCGCTCCTCTTTTGGCATGGGTCCTTACGGGCGCTTCTCTTCGTCGATGGTGACGTTCCAGGGCTCGATGACTTGCCAGTCATCGTTCTTGTCGAAGTTCTGCACCCAGGGCATCGCCCACTTCGACATCACGTCGTAGTAGTAGGGAATGTACATCCAGTCTTCGCGGAACAGGCGCTGCGCCTTCTGGGCGAAGCCGACGCGATCCGGATCGTCGACGCCCTTGGCGGCAGCTTCCTCGAGGAGCTTGTCGACCTCTTCGTTCTTGTACCCGCCCATCTTGTTGAGAGCATTGCCGGATCCCGAGTGGATGGCGCCCATCAGGTAGGAAACCGCGTCCGGCACGCGCGTGCCGACGTCGTCGCGGAACACCTGGACGCTCTTCTGGTCCGGGCCGGCATAGGTCTCGATGGCCGGCTTCATCTCGGTGCCCTGGATGCCCAGGATCTTGCGCCATTGTTCGGCGACATACTGGGCGGCCGCCTCATGCGTCGGCGTGGAGATGCCGACGAACATGATCTTGGGAAGATGACCACCATCCTTGTACTTGGAGGCCGCGAGCGCCGCCTTGGCCGCTTCCGGGTCGAACGGATAGTTCGGGAAGTCCGGATCGACGCCGGGCACCTTGTTGAGGATCTGGCCGGCCGCCGTGAATGGCCCTTCGGGGAAGGCCGCAAGGGCGAGCTCCTGCGAGTTGACCGACATGGTCAGCGCCTTGCGGACGTTGATGTCGTCCATCGGCGGCTTGGAGATGTCGAACCAGAACTGCTGGCCCTTGGCGAGCGGCGGGCCATCGAGGAAATCGGCGCCGAGGTCCTGGATGATGGTCGGCGTGATCAGCTCGGTAGCGGCATCCATTTCGCCGCGCTTCAGCATCAGCGTCGCCGTGATCGGATCGGACACGGTGGTGATCACCACCTTCTCGAGCTTGGGCTTCGGACCGAAGAAGTTCGGATTGGGCACCATGGTGACGATGCCCTGATCGAGGTCCATGCTCTCCGGCATGAACGGACCGGAGACGACGACGCCGTTTTCCGGCCGCCACCAGTCGGTCTTCTCGGCGCCGCTGTCGTCGACGGCCTGCGAGATCTTCACCGGCGGAATCAGGGCGGTGGCGATCTTCTGGTCGAAGATGGGATCCGGCACCGCCAGCTTGACGGTGACCGTGCCGTCGCCGGCGACCGAAAGACCGGTCATGTCCTTGGCCTTGCCGAGCACCACATCGCTGAAGCCCTCGACATCGCCCAGGAACAGGTTGACGCGGGCATGCTTGGTTGCCGGGCGGGCACAGAGGTTCCAGGTACCGACGAGATCCTCGGCGGTGATCTTCGAACCGTCGGAGAAGACGGCCTTCGGGTCGATGGCGAGCGTCCAGGTCTTGAAGCTTCCGTCATGGGTGGCGCTCGACAGCACGTAAGGCGTCAGCTTGCCGTCCTTGTCGAAATACATCGGCGCCGCCCACCACAGCGACTGCCAGCGGCCGACGTGCCCGCCGCCCTGCAACGGCGACCAGCTCTGCTCGAGGGCCGGATGGGCGATGTTCAGCACCTGATCGGCCCAGGCGGGAACGGCGGTCGACAGCGCCGCCGCCGCAAGCCCGATCATCAGGTATTTCCGGAAGTCCTTCATGGATGTCTCCTCTCCATAATTTTATCATCCGTACTCAGCGCTCCTCCAAGCGCCTTGGCAGCATCAAACGCAAACGATGTGCCAACCTATCTATTATATTGAATTATCTGGATTTTCTATTGCCGCAAGGTTGGGAAGACCCAACGATTGCTGAAAGATGCCGGAGCGGCTGGTGCAATACGCAACGGCGCTCTCTTGCCTTTCGCCCTGGCCGCTTCCATGCTCCCGGCGGGAGGAAACCATGGTCATTGCATTCATCGCGCCGCACGAGCGCATCAGCATTGCCGCCCAGAGCATCGTCGAAGCGTCGGGTTATCCGGCAAAGGTCTATCTCGGCGACCTGCAGCAGGGTGTCCGGGCGGCGCGGCAGGCCATCGCCGAAGGCGCCAGGATCATCATCAGCCGCGGTGGCACCGCGCGCCTCATCCGCCAGGAGCTCGGCGTCGAGGTGATCGAGGTCGAGGCGTCGGTGCAGCGCACCCTCGCCTACGTCTACAAGGAAACCACGGAAGAAACGAAGATCGCCGTCGCCGGCTTCGAGCCGCTAATCAACCTGGTGGCGCCGGTGTGCGACGTGCTCGGCCGCACCTACCGGTCCTTCGAGCTGAAGGAAAAGTCGTCCTTCCAGGTGCAGATGGACCGGATCGGCAAATGGGACCCGGACGTCGTCATCGGCGACGCCATCGCCTATCACTGGGCGCAGGCGCGGGGCCTCGACGCCTACCTGATCGAATCCAGCCTGGAGACGCTGCTCGACGCCTTCGAGCGCGCCATGCTGGTCTACAACAACCTCTGCCGCTACATCCTCGCCGAGGAGAAGCTCGCCACCGTGCTCGACTGTTCGCGGGAGGGCGCCATCCTGGTCAATCGGGAAGGCGTCATCGAGGAGATCAACCGGCAGGGCTGCGACATCCTGTCGCAGTCGCGCGAGGAGCTGATCGGCGCCCTGCTCTCCGACTATTTCGACAGCACCGAGCTCAGCAGGGCTTTCCGCAAGAACCAGACCGCCCGCAACATGCTCGTCAACTACCGCGACGAGAAACTGGCGCTCGATCACATCACGGTGTCGGCCGACGGCCAGACCGGCAGCGCGTCGGTCATCCTGTTCCAGCCCGTCCAGAAGATCCAGGACGCCGGCAACGTCATTCGCAGGAAGCTCGCCGACAGCGGCTTCTACGCCAAATACACCTTCGACGACATCTTCTTTGCCAGCGAAAAGATGCGCCAGTTGGTGGCGGTGGCAAAACAGTACAGCCAAAGCGACAGCAACATCATGATCGTCGGCGAGACCGGCACCGGCAAGGAGCTGTTCGCCCAGTCCATCCACAACGCCGGGCCGCTCGCCAAGGGCCCCTTCGTGGCGGTGAACTGCGCGGCGCTGCCCGGCGCGCTGCTCGAGAGCGAACTGTTCGGCTATGCGCCGGGCGCCTTCACCGGCGCCGCCCGCTCGGGCAAGATCGGCCTGTTCGAGCTCGCCCACGAGGGAACGCTGTTCCTCGACGAGCTGACGGAGATGGACTTTTTCCTGCAGTCCAAGCTGCTCAGGGCGCTGCAGACGCAGGAGATCATGCGGGTCGGCGGCAACAAGATCATCCCGATCAAGGTCCGCATCATCGCCACCACCAATCGGAAGCCGCTCGAGGAGATCCAGCAGGGCCGCCTGCGCGCCGACCTGTTCTATCGCCTCAACACGCTGGACCTGAAAATCCCGCCGCTGCGCGAGCGGGAGAACGACCCCGAGCAACTGTTCGAACTGTTCCTCGCCAGGAAGTGCGAGCGGCGCGGCATCGCCATGCCGGCGATCCCCGAAAAGATCCTGACGCTGCTGCGCCGCTATTCCTGGCCGGGCAACGTCCGGGAGCTCGAGAATCTTGCCGAGAAATACGCGACGCTGCACACGCTGTCGCCGTTCGACATGCCATTGATGACCGAGTTCGCCAGCATAGGCATGACGGGCGCCGACGACGAAAATCAGCAGGAGGCGACGCTCGAGGATTTCATCGTCGCCAAGGTCAGCAAAGTATTCCGGGCCGAAAACGGTAACGTCACCCGCACCGCCCAGCGTCTCGGCATCGACCGCAATACCGTCAAGCGCTGGCTGGACAAAGCGCCGGATAAGGTTCCTGCCTAAGCGTGCCGGGGTGCCAGCCGCAGCATGCGGAGTGCGAGGCAGGCCGCCCCGAAGCCGTTGTCGATATTGACGGTGGCAAGGCCGGGCGCACAGGAGGCGAGCGCCGACGACAGCGCCGCCCGTCCGCCCTCGGCGACGCCATAGCCGACGGAGGTCGGCACCGCGATGACCGGAGCGTCGACGAGACCGGCCAGCACGGAGAATAGCGCGCCTTCCATGCCGGCCACCGCGACCACCACCGCGTGACGGCGGATCGCCTCGATCTCAGACATCAGCCGCCACAGGCCGGCAACGCCGACGTCGCCAATGAGGTGTGCGCCTTCGCCATGGAAGGCGAGCGTGCGTTCGGCCTCCCTGGCCACGGGCAGATCGGAGGTACCGGCGGCAACGATGCAGACCCGCGCCGGGGCCACGACCACGGCAGGCCCCAGAACGGCGGTATGGGAGAGAGGATCGAAGTCGAGCCGCGCCGCGAGGTCGGCCGGCAAGGCTTCAAGAGCCGTCGCCGAGAGCCGGGTGAGCAACAGCCGCTGTTCCCCGGCCGATCGCAGGATAGCCGTGAGCTGCAGGGTGCTCTTGCCGGCACAGAATATCGCTTCCGTCACTCCCGTTCGTCGCTCACGGTCCCAGTCGATCAGAAAGTCGTCGCTCATTGCATCGATCGCCCATCGCGCGCGTCCGTGGACGCAGGCCGCAGGAAGGCCGAACCGCGCCGGTAGGGACGCAGACCAACGAAGATGCGGCCGGCCTCGTCGCAGAGACGGGCCGCCAGGGAAGCGACGGCTTCGCTCTCATCGTTAGCAGGCAAAGGATCGGCCTCGACAACCGTGCCGGCGGCGGTGACGCGACAGCGCAAATGGGCCGCTTGCGGCAAAAGTGGCGCCAGCGCCGTTTCCACCCGTTCGACGAAGGCAAGCGTCGGAGCGTCGACGACATGCCCGGTTTCGATGCGGCTGGCAAGACAGGGCTGCGCCGGCAGCGCGGCGAGATCGTCGAGCCCAAGGGCAGCGGCCAGCGCGTAGACGTCACGCTTGGCAAGCCCCGCCTCGACAAAGGGATGGACGACCTGGTGATCCTCGGCTGCCCTGAGACCCGGACGATAGTCGCCGAGATCGTCGAGGTTCGTGCCGGAAGCGGTCGGCAGGCCGGCAACGGATCGAATGCGACCGTAGAGCCGGCTCTTGCAAAAGAAGCAGCGATCGACCGGGTTGGCGCGATAGGTCGGATCGTCAAGCTCGCCGGCATCGACGACCCGAAGCTGCCACCCGAAACGGTGCGCATGGGCCCGGACACGCTCCGTCGCCGCGGCGGGCACCGCCGGCGAGGCAGCGTGGAAGGCCACGAGCCGCGTCCGCGTGCGGTCGTGGACGACGTGGGCGAGCACCATGCTGTCGACGCCGCCGCTGACGGCGACGGCCAGCGTCGAAAAACGTTCGATCGTCTCGACGAGCCGCGCGGGAACCGGGTCAGTCGTCATGGTTCCTCTCCGTCAGGCGGGCCATCCTTCGACGGGCGGCGAGACCATCGAGACGGCCGATGTCGTCGGCCTCGATCTTCCGGGTAACGCTGCCGTCCGGCCGGGTCACGGCCTTCAGCCGCAGGGAGCCGCCGGAACCGGCAGCCGTTTCCGCGCGCCGGTCGAGCACGCGGCGCTCGACCATGTGCCAGCGAACACCGATCGTCGACGTCTCGACAAGACAGAGGTCGACCACCTCGTCGCGGCGCGCCGGATCGACCAACAGGCGAAACGTGGTCAGCGGCCGGGATTTCTTGCCGAGATGCGCGGCGAGAGCGAGATCGAAAACGCCGGGCGTCGCCCTGAGGCGCTCGGCGGCGTGGCCAATCTCCTCGCCGGTCATGTCATCGACGTCGAAGGCGACGACGAAAACGGCATCCCGCGTCGGCAATGGCCGCGCGGCGATGTCATGCACCATCGCCCGCAGAATGTTGGGTATGCCCGGCAGCTCGCGCGTGCCGGCTCCCAGGCCGCTGGCGAGCAGCCTCGCACTCGCCGGCGGACGAGCAGCGGCATCGACGAGATGGGCGAGAATAGCCGCGCCGGTCGGCGTCACCCGCTCCCCGGCGACCCCGTCGTCCACGAGGCGGAAGCCTTCGAGCAGCAGCGCCGTTGCCGGCGCCGGCACCGGCAGCAGGCCGTGACGGGTGCGGACGCGGCCGCCGCCGCGCGGCAGATCCGACACGCTCCAGGTCACCTCGCCGAGCGCGGCGATGATCGAGCCGGCGGCCGTGACGTCGGCAAGCGAATCCCAGTCGGCAATCTCGTGAAAATGCACGGCGGAAAGCGGCACGCCGTGCACCCGGCTCTCTGCTTCGCCAAGCCGGCGCAGGATTCCCAAGGCCTCCTCGGCGCTGCCCGGCGCCAGCGGAGCAGCCCGGATCAAGGCGACGATGTCGTCGTAGCGGACGGGCGCCGACGGCCTTGCTCCATCCACCGGTCCTCGGGGATGTCCATGATCATGGTGATGATCATGAGGAGGGTCGTCGCGATCAACCGGCGACACCAGGGCGAAGCGCCGGACGGCGAGGCCGCCGCTCGTACCGCGCGTGATGTCGATCCGTCCCGCCGCCACGGGCAGCACCGCCGCAAGGTCGGCCCGTACCCGCGCCTCGAGATCCGGCAGAGCATCGAGCATGGCGGCCACGAACATGTCGCCGGCAATACCGCCGACGGCATCCAGGTGAACGTGCCGCCGAATGTCCATGCCGCCTTGCCCGTTGTCCCGGGAAGTCCTCATGTCGGTGGTCCTCAATGCGGCCACGGGTCGAGGAGCCGGCCGTCGCCGTCGAAGCGCATGGCCCTTGCCTCCCCGATGACGTCGACACCCGGCCTCGACAGGAGCTCGGGCAGCAGCGCCTCGGAAGCGTAGAGATACTCGAGATGCAACGTGTTCGGAATCCGGATCATGCTAATGGCGTCCGGCCGATGCGATTCGCAGGTCTTCACCGCCGCCTGGATCGCGGTCCTGTCGTCCGGCATGGCCATCGGCAAAGCGGCGGCGATCAACACGCCCGAGGTCAGCGAGTTGGTGTAGACCGCCTCCCTGTCGAACCGGTTGAACAGGCGCTCGGTGATGACGTCGGCACGCGCGACGCCGTTGGCATTGCCCTCGCTCTTGTCGGTCACGTCCAGCACGACAATGCGCGACACCGACGGACCGCCGCTGATCGCCCGGGTGGACGGCCGGCCATTGATGTTGGGATCCATGCCGCTGCCGGAGAATTCCTTGCCGACATAGTCGACGACGAGCACGTCGAGCGGCCCCGAGGCGAGCGGCTGGTCGAGCGGGCCGAGCGGCAGGCGCGGCATGTTGGCCATGGCGATGGCGAGATAGTCGCGCTCGCGTTCGATCATGCCGTCCGTCGGCAGCACCACGACCTGCGACAAGCGGTCGTAGGCATTCTCGATGGTGGCGATGCCGAACAGCACGCGGCAGGTGGCGAGCTTCACCCGCGCCATCTCGACGATGAACCGGCCGACGTAATCGAAACCCCAGGCATGGCAATTGTCGGCACCCGACTGCTTGCCGAGCCCGATCGACAGCATCTTGACGAGGCCGCTCTCGTTGGGCGCGCGGAAGGCGCTGTGCGGCTTGATGCGGTTGAACAGCACGATGCCGTCGGCTTCAAAGGCCAACTTGTCGATGCGGACCGACATGCCGTTGGCGAGCCGGCCGACCTCGACGGTCTCCATGCTGGAGCGGATCGGACAGCCGGCGCTCGCCTCGGTCACGCCGAGATGCGCCAGCACCTTCGTCTGGCCTTCGGCGGTGGCGCCGCCGTGGCTGCCCATCGCCGGCACGATGAACGGCACGGCGCCGCGTGTCCTGAGCTCGCCGACGATCGCCCGTACGAGCTCGGGCAGCGCGGCAAGCCCCCGGCTGCCGACCGTGAGCGCCACCGACATTCCCGGCCGGATGGTCTCGGCCACGCAAGCGGCGCCTGCCATGGCCTCGTGAACGGCTCTTTCCGGCGAGGGTGCGTCGACCGCAGGGAAGGTCTGGCGCACCAGCGCCATCTTGGGAAGGGCGACGTTCTCGACCAGCCTGACGTAGCTCGGCTGCATGCTTGTTCTCCGCGGTCGGGATAGTCCGGCCCGTTACGCCGGACGAACCAGGAAGCGTGCGTCGACCTTGCGCCCTTCGAGGAGCGCCACGAGATTGCGGCAGGTCATGACGGAGAGCTCGCGCCGCGCCTCCTCGGTGACGCCGCCGACGTGCGGGCTGACGATCACGTTGGGGAACGACCAGAGCGGGTTGGCGGCGGCCGGCGGCTCCGGCGCGAAGACATCGAGGCCGGCAGCGGCGATGCCGCCGCTCCTGAGCGCCTCGACGAGCGAAGGCTCGTCCACCACTTCGCCGCGGGCCGTGTTGATCAGGACGGCATCCCGCTTCATCGCCGCCAGCGCACGCGCACCGATCATGCCACGCGTCTCCTCCGTCAGCGGGCAGTGCAGGCTGACGATATCGGCCCTGGAGAGCAGCGTGTCGAGCTCTGTCACCTTTTCGGCATGGGGACCGAAGGCCGCATCGGAGATGTAAGGATCGTAGGCGATCGTCTTCAAGCCGAACGGAACGGCCAGCCGGGCGACGACGCTGCCGATGGCACCGATGCCGACGATGCCCAGGGTACGGCCGCGTAGCTCGTGACCGCGATAGGCCTTCTTTTCCCAGCCGCCGCCGCGCACGAAAGCGTCCTGGGCCCGTAGATCCTTGGCCAGCGCCAGCATGAGCGTCAGCGCATGCTCGGCCACGGAGTGGGCATTGGCACCGACGGCAGCCAGCACGGGAATGCCAAGCGCGGCGGCGGCGGCGATATCGATGTCGTTGGTGCCGGCGCCGTGCTTGGCGACCGCCTTCAGCTTCGGCGACGCCATCATGACCTCGGCGTCGACACGCTCGATCAGCCTCACCACCAGCGCGTCGGGCTGGATCTCGGCAAGAAGGGTAAGGAGTTCCGTCTTGCCGGGATAGGGACCGGTCGACAGTGAGACGATGCCGGCGGCGCGGAGGATCTCCTCGCCCTCGGGCGCCACCGGTCCGCCGAGACTGAGGACGGTGAAGGGCATGGGTTCACACTCCGGAGAAGGGCGGTGCGCCAGGCAGCGGGCGAAAGAGCCGGCGGCCGCCTCAGGCGACGGCCTCGGCAAAGGTCTTCGAGACCAGCGCCACCTTGTCGTTGACCTCGTCGGTGACGATCGCCGGACCGCGGCTCCTGCCGACCTCCGGCATGGCGAGAGAGAGGGCGCGCTTGACCATGGTGGGCGGGAAGCCGTGGGCATAGAGCGCCTTGCGCAACGCGCCATAGTGGGCCTGGGCGGCGTCGGCGCCGGCATTGTCGCCGGCGACATGCGCCTTCCAGATGGCGTTCAGCGTCAGCGGCGCGATATTGCCGAGGCCGGAGATGCAGCCGGCGGCGCCGTTTCTGAGGCCATGCAGGATCAGATGATCCGGCCCGACCAGCACGTCGAAATCCTTGCGCGGCCGGGCGACGGCAAGGAAGCCGTCGAGGCTTTCCTCGGAGCCGGCGCTGTCCTTGATGCCGACGATGTTCGGGTGCTCGGCGAGCCGCGCGGCCGTCTCCAGCTCGATCCTGTTCCCGGTGCGGGCCGGTATGTTGTAGAGATAGACCGGCACCGAAAGCGCATCGGCGACGCGCGTATAGTGAGTGACCAGCTCATCCTGCGAGCAGGCGATGAACGATGGCGCCACCACCGAAACGGCGGCGACCCCCAGCTTATCCACCGCCTTGCCGAGGGCGATGGTCTGGTGCGTCGAGATCTCGCCGATATGGGCGAGCACCGGCACGCGGCCGGCCGCAGCCTCGACGCAGGTTTTCGCCACCCGCACCTTCTCCTCGAAGGACAGCGTGTAGAACTCGCCGTTGGTGCCGGCGCAGAACACGCCGTTGCCGGCCGCCGCCTGGCGCTCGACCTGCCGGGCGAGCGCCGCGACGTTGACTTCCTCCCGGTCGTCGAACGGGGTGACGATGGCGACGAAGGGGCCTTGGGTGTTGCTCATCAGGCTTTCCACTTCCCTTGAATGCGTCAGAAGGCGGCGCGGTAGATCGACAGGATGTCCGGTTCGCTGAGGTCGCGCGGGTTGTTGTCGAGGAGCCGCCGGATGGCGTGCGCTTCCCTGGCCATGGCCGGCAACTCGGCGGCCGGCACGCCAAAGGCCGACATCCGCATCTCGCAGCCGAGCCGCACGCACCAGCCATGGGCGGCGGCGAACACCTTTTCCGGCTCGGTGGAGACGGGCAGCCCCAACGCTTCGAGGATAGCCGCCGTCCGTTCCGGCGCCGCCGGCGCGTTGAAGGCCAGCACGTGCGGGAAGATCAGCGCGTTGGCGGCGCCGTGCGCCACGTGATAGCGGGCGCCGAGCGGATAGGAGACGGCATGGCCGCCGGCAGTATTGACCGGCCCGAGGCAATAGCCGCCGTAGAGCGAGGCAAGCGCCATGCCGGCGCGCGCTTCCGGGTCATGATCGTCGTCGGCCGCCTTGGCCAGCCAGCGGCCGACGAGCCGGATGCCCTCGAGGGCGTAAAGGTCGATGAACGGATGCGCCTTCCTGTTGGTGAAGGCCTCGACGCAATGGGCGAGCGCGTCGACGCCCGTCGCCACGGTGATCGCCCGGGGCATGCCGAGCGCCAGATCGGCATCGACGACGGCGAGATCGGCCAGCATGTGAAGGCTCTGCACCGCGGACTTGGCCGCCGCCGCCACGTCGGTGACCAGCGCCCGCGTTCCGACCTCGCTGCCGGTGCCGGCCGTCGTCGGCACCTGGACGATCGGCAGCCTCTTGCCGGCGACCTTCTCGGCGCCCACCACGTCGGAAAAGCTCTGCCCGCTGCCCGTGAGGACGGCGACCAGCTTGGCGAGATCCATGGAGCTGCCGCCGCCGAAGCCGACGACGGCGTCGACCCCGGCCGCCTCGGCCGCACCGACGACGCGGGCCAGGTCGTCGGTGGTCGGCTCGCCGGCGAGTTCTCCCCAGACGACGGGCTCGCCCGGCAGTTCCAGGCAGCCGACGCGGGCGGCGTTGAAGGTGTCGGTGACGACCATCGGACGGCGGACGCCGCGCCGTCCCAGCCAGCGGCCGGCCTCGCCGGCCGTGCCCCGCCCGAACACCAGACGGGCCGGCTGCACGAGATCGATGGGCGTTCCCAGGGCGTTCAGGGGGGCGATCATGGCTTGGCGGCTCCCTCGAGCCCGGTGACGCGCGTCGCCGCCAGGCGCACGGCATAATCGACCGCCTCCAAGAGGCTCAGCTCGTTGGCGATGCCCTTGCCGGCAATGTCGAAGGCCGTGCCGTGATCGACCGAGGTGCGGATGATCGGCAGGCCGAGCGTGATGTTGACGCCTGACAGCGAGTTCCAGGTGCCCGTCTTCGGGTCGACGTTGAAGCCGAGCAGCTTGACCGGGATGTGGCCTTGGTCGTGATACATGGCGACCACCGCGTCATACTGGCCGGCGTGCAGCTTGACGAACACCGTGTCGCCCGGCACCGGCCCGACGACGTCGAGCCCGTCGGCAACGCACTGGGCGATCACCGGCTCGCTGACCTCGATATCCTGGCGGCCGAACAGGCCGCCCTCGCCGGCATGCGGGTTGAGGGCGGCAACGGCGATGCGGCGGCGCGGCAGGCCGAGACCGTCGAGCGTCTCGGCCGTGAGGTCGATGACGTAGCGCAGCCGTTCCGGCGTCAGCTTCTTCGGCACGTCCTCGAGGGCGATATGCGTGGTGACGTGGCTGACCCGCATGTTGCCGTGGGCGAGCATCATCACCGAGCCCTTGGCGCCGGTCAGGTGGGCGAGCAGGTCGGTATGGCCGGCGAAATGGAAGCCGGCCTTGTTCAGCGCTTCCTTGTTGAGCGGCGCGGTGACGATGCCGTGGATGCGGCCCGCCTTGGCGAGCTCCACGGCCTGCTCCACCGCGTGATAGGCGAAACGGCCGCCATCGGTCGAAAGCACGCCGGGCTGGATCGGCGCCCCCTCCGGGCAGGCCTGCAACTTGGCGAGGCCCGGCCAGTCCCCCGTTGCGTCCACTGCGGGAATGTCGAGTTCGGGCGCAAAGGCCCGGCAGGCCCGGTCGAGCGCGTCGTTCGAACCGATGACCAGGAGGCGCAGCTCGTCCGCATCGAGGCGCGGCTTCAGCACTTTGCAAGCCTTGGCGATGATCTCGGGACCGACGCCGGCCGGATCGCCCATGGTGATTGCCAGATGTGGGATCAACGGTGGTTCCTCTCGTAGCCGGAGAGCGGGCGCTGCCGGTGTTGATGGAGCAGAAGTTTCCGCCTCGGATCGGGCGCTGCAAAGGACCGCAGCCGCCGCCCCGAAGCCGTTTGGCGGCGCCGTTCGATATCGGCTTGACCCGTTGGTTCCTCTCTCCCTCTACCGTCAGAAAGCGCGCCATTTGGTCACATGTCAATATGTTGTAAGGTTATTCGTGTTTGTCCGTGACGCGGACTGGCGCCCGGGCCTTCCGAAAACCGGATATTTCCCTTGTTTTCTGCCGATCCTATCGCTGCACAGCCTTGCCACCGGCTTGGCATTCGCCCCAAAGGACGATTCGGCGCCGAAACAAGGCAAAAGCTCATATTCTTCGAAATCTGGCCGCACTAATGGATTCTATTTTTCATATCAAAGTGATAACCAGAGTCTGATTGGATTGCCCGTTTGTCGAAGAGACAGCTTGTTCTTCCAGATTTTACAAATTTGACAACCCGCTCAACCGGCCTCGAAGCGGCAACGTCATGCCATGGCATCGGGTTCGGGAAGGCGACACGGAACCCGTCGCCCGGCCGACGGTTGTTCGACCGACTATCGGAACGCCCGTGAACATGGCGAAATCCGGCGGCAAGGTCCGGAGCGCGCCCACAATTTCCCGCCGTCTTCGGACGAGGCGTCCGTGGGGAGGAGCCATCGTGACGACCGAACCACCCGTTCCCCCGCCTGGTGCTTCGCGGGCGTCGACGACAGATGGCCCCAGCGTGGAGGCGCTTCTCGAATTCCGGCGCCGATACGCGGAAGAGCCGGAAGACCTGCCGCCCCGCGCGCCCTGGCGGCGGCGCTTGCGGCGGCTCTATACCGGAACGGACCCGCAGGCGGTGCGCTTCCAATGGGCCTTCGCCAGCGTGGACCTCGTCATCATCGGCTTCTTCATCCTGAGCCCGGTGCTGCAGGAATGGCGGGCCTTCCTTTGGTTCGACTATGCCGTGGCCTGCCTGCTCGCCGCCGATCTGGCGGCGCGAGCGGCGGCGGCCGTCAGCCTCCGGCAGTGGTTGCGGCGGCCGTCCGTCTGGGTGGACTTCATCGTGCTCGGAACGCTGCTGGCGCCGCTATGGGTCGCCAACCTCGGCTTCCTGCGCATCCTCCGCCTCTGGTCACTGTCGCAGAAAGGGCTGTTCTGGCGCTCCCTGCGCCGGCACGGTTATCGCGAGTGGGAAGACGTCGGCCGGGCGGCCGTCAATCTCGTTACCTGCCTCTTCGTCATCACCGGCTTCGTCTATACCGCCTTCGCCCGGCCCGGCTCGGGCATGGAAGGATGGATCGACGCGCTCTATTTCACCGTCGCCACCGTCACCACCACCGGCTTCGGCGACATCACCCTGCCCGGAACGGTCGGCAAGCTGACCTCCATCGTCACCATGATCGTCGGCATCTCGTTGTTCGTCCGCCTGGCGCAGGCGCTGTTTCGGCCTCGCAAGGTTACCTTCCGCTGCCCGAAATGCGCCCTCATGCGGCACGAGCCGGACGCCGTTCATTGCAAGGCCTGCGGCCATCTCCTGGCGATTCCCGACCAGGGCGACGAGTGAGCCGTCCAACGGCACGGCCGGGCCGAGGATCGGTAACCCTCCGGCTGGACAAGGCGCCGTTTATCTCGCTTGATGGCCGGCGCACCATGGTCGCGCCGCCAACGGCGGCGTATCATGGACAAAAGACGCGCCGACGACGAGGAACCGCCATGACCGAAACGCTGAGCCAGTTGCGCAGGATCGCCACCAATCCGACCCTGAGCTTCAAGCAGAAGGAACATGCGCTGGCGGTCGCGGCCGAGAACATGTTGCCCTACGTGCTGCTCGATGCCGAGACGCGTGCCGCGCTCGATGCGCGCATCATCTGCGACATGTACGAGGGAAACGCCCCCTACAAGCCGCGCTACGTTCTGCCCGACTACGGGATGGTGCTGAAAAACGGCTCCGCCCATCTGGAATTGCCGAAGCCGGCAACGCTCGACGAGGCGATCAACACGTTGCAGATCGCCTACCATCACGTACCCTCGGTGACCGGCATGCCGGTGTTCATCGGTCATCTCGACGCGCTGCTCCTGCCGTTCTGCGACGGCGTGTCCGACGACGAGCTTTATCGCAAGATCAAGCTGTTCTGGCGCTACATCGACCGCGTGCTGCCGGACGCCTTCCTGCATGCCGACATCGGCCCCACCGATAACCGCGTCGCCCGCGCCATTCTCCGGGTCGACGCCGAGTTGCAGCAGGTGGCGCCCAACCTGACCTTCCTCTACGACCCCGAGGTCAGCGGCGAAGCCATGCTGCGGCTTTGCACCGACAACATCATCGCCTGCTCCAAGCCGCATATCGCCAACCATCCGATCCACCGCGAGGTGTTCGACGAGCCGGGCTACGCCATCGTCAGTTGCTACAACGCCCTGCCGCTCCGGGGCGGCGCCGCGTCGCTTTCCCGCATCAACCTCAAGAAGGTGGCCGAGGCGAGCGCCGGCGAGGCCGATTTCCTCGATGTCCAGTTGCCGCGCTACGTCGATCTCAACGCCCGCCTGATGCGCGCTCGCATCGATTACCTGTTCCGCCAGTCGGGCTTCTTCGACGGCAACTTCCTCGTCGAGGAGGGCTGGATCGACAAGGACCGCTTCACGGCGATGTTCGGCATCTTCGCCATGGCCGAGGCCGTCGACCACTTGCAGGATCTCGCCGGCCGGACCGGCCGCTACGGCCACGACGCCACCGCCAACGCGCTCGGCCACCGCATTTCGGCGCGGCTCGCCGAACTCGTCGATCGCGAGCCGATGGAGCACGTCTGGCGCGGCGGCGCCATGCTGCACGCCCAGGCCGGCCTTTCCAGCGACGCCGGCACCACGCCCGGCGTGCGCATTCCCTACGGCAGCGAGCCCGACCCGGTCAGCCATGTGCAGGCGCTGCTGCCGCACCACCGCCACTACCTGTCGGGCGTTTCGGAAATTCTCACCCTCGACGAGACGGTGCGGGCCAACCCGGAAGCGGTGTTCCAGCTTGCCAAGGGCGCGCTGCAGCTCGGCTTCCGCGAGTTCACCGCCAATGTCGCCGGCAACGATCTGGTGCGCGTCACCGGCTTCATGATCCGCCTCTCCGACATCAAGCTCTACAACGCGGCGAAAGGATCGCGCGTCAACACCACCGCGCTCGGCGCCGAGGCGGCCGACACGGTGCATATTCTCGAACGCAAGCCGCGCGTCGTCGGGCTGGAGCTGATGGCGGGTTCGGGTGTCTGACGGAATCGCCGCCGTCAGCAAGTTCCTGACCTGGTCGGTGGTCGACGGGCCGGGAAACCGCTTCGTGCTGTTCCTGCAGGGCTGCAACTATCGCTGCGTTACCTGCCACAACCCGCATACCATCGGCGTCTGCAGCGACTGCGGCGCCTGCGTCGCCGTCTGTCCGTCGGGTGCCCTGACCAAGACCGGCCGCAAGGTCGTCCACGACCCCGGTCCCTGCATCGCCTGCGACAGCTGCCTTGCCGCCTGCCCGACGCGCGCCAACCCGATGGTGCGGCGCATGACGGTGGCGGATGTCCTGGCTCTCCTCCGCCGCAACGCGCCCTTCCTCAATGGTCTCACCGTCTCGGGCGGCGAGGCGACGCTGCACCTCGACTTCCTGATCGATCTGTTCACGGCCGTCAGGGCGGCGCCGGAGCTTGCTCATCTGACGCTGTTCATCGACAGCAACGGCCATCTGCCGGCCGAGGGCTGGCAAAGAATCCTGGCGCTCACCGACGGCGTGATGCTCGACGTCAAGGCCTTCGAGCCCGAGCGCCACCGCCGCCTCACCGGCGTCGGCAACGACCTGTCGCTCGCCTCGGCCAAGCTGCTCGCCGAGGCCGGCAAGCTCTACGAACTGCGCTTCCTGCTGATTCCCGGCGAGACCGACCGCCCCGAGGAGATCGCCGCGCTCGCCGACCTGGCGCACGAGCTCGGCCCGGAAACGCGCCTGCGGCTCAACGCTTTCCAGCATCACGGCGTGCGCGGGCCGGCCGCCGGCTGGCCGGCCATGCCGCGCGACGGCGTCGAGGCCGCCGCCGCCGTCCTCAGGGCCGCCGGTGTCGCCGACGTGGCGGTGCCGTCGGTCTGGTTGCCCTGAAGCCGGCGAGAAGCGGCGACGCCGCGCTCGTCGGGCGTCAATTGGCGGCTCCCAATGAACTCTATGTCGGGCATCGAATTTCCTTCGCCCGCCGGCTTGCCCATGTTCGGCGCACATGACGCCGTTCGCTAAGGGAGCCGCCAGACCATGCTGATGCACCACCTGCTCTACCGCGCCGCGGAACGCGCGCCGGACGCTCCCGCCCTCAACTGGGTCGACCGCGACGTCGCGCTCACCGCCGCCGAGGCCGTGGACGGCATGGAGAAGATGGCCGGCGCCCTGGCCCATCTCGGCATCGCGCCCGGCGACCGCGTGCTGATCTTCGCCCATAACGGCATGGACTACCTCCTCGCCATGCTCGGCGCCTGGCGCATCGGCGCCATCTCGGCGCTGGTCAACGTCAAATACGCCGACGATCTCGCCTATTACGTCGACGACCACCGCCCCAAGGCGATCGTCTACACCCACGACATGGAAGGGCCGGTGAAAACCGCCGCTGCCGCGGTGGGATGCGTCTCCCACCTCGTCTGCATGGACGGGCCTCAGGAGGGCGCCCATGCCCTGCCCGAACTCCTGGCGGCCCGCTTCGCACCGCCGGACGACCCCGAGGACGCCACGGCGATCGCCCATCTGTCCTACACCTCCGGCACCACGGGCAAACCCAAGGGCGCCTGCCTCGCCCACGAGCCGACCGTCACCGCCGCCCGCTGCATCGGCGAGCGGCTGCGCATCCGCGCCACCGACCGTTCCTTCGGGCCGACGGCACTGTCGAGCTCCTATCAGCTCGTCGCCAACCTGTTGCCGCCGATGGCGGCCGGCGCCACCGTCAACGTCATGGGCAAGTGGACGCAGGCGACCGGCTGGGAGGCGCTCGAACGCACCGGAGCCACCGTCTTCGTCGGCAATCCGGTGGTGCTGACCGAGCTTCTCGAGGAATCTCAGGCGCGCGGCCGGCTGCCGTCGCCGCTGCGCTTCGGCCTTTCCGGCGGCGGACCGGTGCCGCCGACCCTGCGAAAGGCCTTCCGCGACGTGCTGAAGCTGCCGCTGGTCGAGAGCTTCGGCCAGAGCGAGATCGGCGGCTTCTTCGCCCTCGGCTTTCCCGAACTCGAACCCGACGACGGCAAGCTGGTGCGCGTCGGCCCGGGCACGCCGGACAAGGAGGTGGCGATTCTCACTACCACCGGCGCCCGCGCGCCGATCGGCGCCGTGGGCGAGATCTGCCTGAGGGGCGGCTTCATGGCCGGCTACTGGGGCCGGCCGGAAAAGACCGCCGAAGCGACCCGTGGCGGCTGGCTGCATTCCGGCGATCTCGGCAGCATCGATGCCGACGGCTACGTCACCATGCGCGGCCGCCTCGCCGAACTCGTCACCGTGGATGGCGTCGACTGGTTCCCGCGCGACGTCGAGGAGGCGCTCGCCGCGCAACCCGGCGTGCTGCTGGCCGCGCTGGTCGGCGTTGCCAACCCTTCGGGCGGAAGCACGCCCATCGCCTTCGTTACCGAGCGACCGGGCGAAACGGTCGACCTCACCGCCCTCAAGGCGGCCATCGCACCGCTCGTCCCCTATGACGTCGCGCCGCTGGTCATCCGCAAGGCGGCGAGCCTGCCGATGACGCCGACCGGCAAAATCGCCAAGGCGACGCTCGCCGCCGAAGCCGCCGCATGAGCCACGCCATGACCTCCTTTTCCTGGTGGAACCTCTCGACCGCCGACTTCGCCGGCCGCGATCTTTCGAACACCGTCGCCGTGCTGCCCGTCGGCGCCGTCGAGCAGCACGGGCCGCATCTGCCGGTCAGCGTCGACGCGGCGATCAATGCCGGCGTATTGGCCGACGCGCTCGCCAAGCTCGACGCAAATGCCGATGTGCTGGTGCTGCCGCCGTTGCCCTATGGCAAGTCCGACGAGCACCTGGCCTTTCCCGGAACGATCGCCATCTCCGGCGAAACGCTCTCCCGCATCTGGTTCGAGATCGCCGCCAGCGTCCACCGCGCCGGCGTCCGCAAGCTGGTGTTCTTCAACGCCCATGGCGGCCAGGTCGCCCTGATCGACATCGTCTGCCGCGACATCCGGGTGAAGCTCGGCATGCTGGCGGTCGCCTGCTCGTGGTTCCGCATCACCGCGGTCGACGACATCATTGCCGCCGCCGAATCGGCGCATGGCATCCACGGCGGCGATCTCGAGACCAGCGCCATGCTGCATCTGCACGGCGATCTCGTCGCCATGGACAAGGCCGAGGATTTCGTGCCGCTGACCGTCGAGATCGAAGCGTCCGGCAGCCTGCTCACCGCCGAAGGCGCCGTCGGCTTCGGCTGGCAGGCGCAGGACCTTCACCCCAAGGGCGTCGCCGGCAACGCCAGGGCCGCCACCGCCGAAAAGGGACGGATCATCGTCGACCGCGCCGGCTCGGCCTTCGTATCCCTGCTCGCCGACGTCGCCGCCTTCGATCTCGACCGGTTGACCGGCCGGACGGCCTTTTCGCGCTGAATGGTCAAGCTTCCGCCGCCAGCTTTTTCAGCCGGCGGCGGCGATAGGCTTCACTCAGGCCGACCAGCACCGCCGTCAGCACGAGCACCACCACCTGCATGGCATTGAGGTCCGGCCGCAGCTCGCGCCGGAACTCCGAGGCGACCATCAGCGACAACGGTTGCGTCCGGCCGGCGAGGAACATGGCGATGGTCAGGTCGGCCAGCGACAGGATGACGCCGACCGAATAGGCGCCCGACAGCGCCGGCCGGATCTGCGGCAGCAGCACGCGCAGAAACGCCTGCCAGGGCGAGGCGCCGAGATCGCGCGCCGCCTCGATCAGCCGTGGATCGAGGCGCACCATCACCGCCGCGATCAAGGCGGTGGCGAACGGCAGCGCCACCAGCGACTGGGCGAGGATCAGCGCCGTGGCGCCGCGCTCGAAACCGATGCGGCTCATGATCATCGCCTGGGCGATCGACAGCACGCTCTTCGGCACCAGGAACGGCACCAGCAGCAGGACGGCGAACAGGCCACGCCAGCGGAAGCCGGGCGCCGTCAGGGCGAGCGAGGCCATCAGGCCGAACAGCATGGCCAGGATGCCGACCGGCTGGGCGATCAGGAAGGAGGTGACGAAGCCCCGGAGGAAATTCTCGTTCCCTGCCAGCTCGCGGTACCATTCGAGCGTGAAGCCGGACAGCGGAAAGGCCATCAGCGCCGAATCGTTGAAAGAGAACACTGCGAGCACGACGAGCGGCAGGTAGAGAAACCCGGCCGCGACGATCAGTACGGAGAGGCCGATCCGTCCCATCACACCCTCCCGACCACGGCACGCGCGCCCTTGAGGCGCAGCAGCAGTCCGGCCATCGCCGAGGCGACGAGGAACAGCGTCGCGAGCAGCGCCAGGGCCAGCGCCGAGGCAAGCGGCCAGTCGAACGCCGTGCCGAACAGGTTGTCGACCAGCGCCATGGCCGTTGATCCCGACGTGCCGCCCAGCAGGCTCGGCGTCAGCATTTCGCCGGCCGACAGCGCGAAGACGGTGAGGCTGCCGGCGGCGAGGCCCGGCGTGGTCAGCGGAAAGATGACGCGGAAGAAGGCGTCGATGGGTCGGGCGCCGAGATCGCGCGCCGCCTCGATCAGCCGCCGGTCGACCATCTCGGCCGACACCCAGATGGCGAGCACCATGAACGGCAGATTGTTGTAGGTGAGGACGAGCGCGATGGTGAAGGGCGAAAACAGCAGGAATTTCAGCGGCTCGTCGATCAATCCCACTCCCTGGAGCAGCGTGTTGACCAGCCCCTCGCCGCCGAGAACGATCCGCCAGGCATAGATGCGGACGATCTCGCCGGTGTAGAGCGGCGTCAGCAGCACGATGACGGCAAGTCCCTTCCCCGACGCGGCAAGCCGCGTCAGCGCAAGGGCGACCGGATAACCGAGGATGGCGGTGAACACCGTCGTCGCGACGCCCGACAGCACCGCCTTGCCGATCAGGAACCAATCGGTCGAGGAAAAGGCGAGTTCGCCCCACGCCCGGAACGAGAAGGCCGGGACTAGCTCGAAGTCTTCCACCTCGTAGAAGCTGAAGGCGACGAGCACGGCGAGCGGCGCGAGACAGCCGGCGACGATCGCCGCCGCGACCGGCAGCGCAAGATGGCGCTGGCGGAAGGTCATGCGGCAATCCTCGTGATGAAGCTGCGATCGGCATCGAGCCAGAGGGCGACCGGCGTGCCGGCGGCGAGCGGCGCCTCGGCGGCAAAGCGCAACGATACCCCGGCGACCTCGGCCTCGATCATGCTCCGCTCGCCCTGGAAAACAGAGTTGCCGACGCTACCGGTGAAGGTCGCCACCCCTTCCCCGCGCGTCGACAACAGCTCGGGCCGGATGACCAGCATGGCGGCATCACCGGCGGCGAGGCCGTCGGCGGCCGGCGCGGTGACGTCGCCGAGCGCGGTTGCGATCGTCGCCCGGTCGCCATGGCGCTCCCGGATCCGCCCTTCGACCAGCGTCGAATTGCCGATGAAATCGGCGACGAAACTGTCGGCCGGGCGGCTGTAGATGGTCTGAGGGTCGGCCTTCTGGGCGATGCGCCCTTTGTTCATCACCACCACGATGTCGGACAGCGCAAAGGCTTCTTCCTGGTCATGCGTCACGTAGACGAAGGCGATGCCGAGACGACGCTGCAGCGCCTTGAGCTCGATCTGCAGATGCCCCCGCATCTTGCGGTCGAGGGCCGACAACGGCTCGTCCAGCAGCAGCAGGCGCGGCTCGGCAATGATCGAACGGGCCACGGCGACGCGCTGCTGCTGGCCGCCGGATAGCTGGTGCGGATAGCGGTCGCCGAAGTCGGCCATATGGACGGCGTCGAGCGCCCGCCGCACGCGGGCGGCGATATCGACGACGCCACCCCGCAGCTTCAGCGAGAAGGCGACGTTGTCGTTGACGGTGAGGTGGGGGAAGAGCGCGTAGGACTGGAAGACCGTATTGACGGGCCGCCGCTCGGGCGGCACGTCGGCCAGCGGCGTGTTGTCGAGACGCATGTCGCCGGCATCCGGCGTCTCGAATCCGGCGATCATCCTGAGAACCGTCGTCTTGCCGCACCCCGACGGGCCGAGCAGCGTCAGGAATGCCCGTTCGGGTACGTCAAGGTCGATGCCGTCCACCGCCGTCGACCGGCCGAATGTCTTGACGATCCCCCGCATCGCGAGAAGCAGCGGCGACAAGGCCGGCTCCGTCCGCTTTTCCATCCTGCTTCCCACCAATATCGATGCCCTGGTATCCGGGATCGGATGGCCTCACCCGACCTCGCACGACAAGCAAATCCCGCACCGCCCGACCTTCGGCCGAGAGGTGCGGGCGGCGGATCAGGCGGCCTTGACTTCGTTCCAGACCTTCAGCCACTCGGAATAGTTTTCCGGCGCCACCGGCCACATGAAGTTCTGCATGACCGAGAGATCGTCGACGAAGATCGCTTCCTGCTTCTCGGGCGTCAGCTTGTCGCGGATGATCGACGAGGTGGTGGCGTAGTTGCCGATCTCGGCGATGGTGGAAGCGTAATCGGCGCCGAGCAGGTAGTCGGCGAACTTGTAGGCGATGTCCATTTTTTCGTCGGGCAGGTTGGCGGGAATGCCGAAGCAGTCGCACCAGCCCATGATGCCGGCCTTGGGCTTGGCCATCGCCACCTTCATCTTGTCCTTCAGCGCATCGTAGGGCACGCGCCAGGAGAAGGCGGCCGTCACCTCGCCGGTGGCGAACAGGTTGGTGAGGTCGCCGATGGTCTGCCAGTAGGTGCGGAGCAGCGGCTTCTGGGCGATCAGCGCCTTCTTGACCTCGGCGAGTTCGTCCGACGTCAGCAGGAAGGCGCGCTCGCGCGGAATGCCGAGGTGCAGGGCGGCGACGGCGATCGATTCGAGGGCATAGTCGCGCATGGCGAGCTGGCCCTTGAACTTGGGATCGAACAGCGTCGAGTAGGTCGGCTCTTCGGTGTGGATGTCCGACCGGTAGACGATCGGGTTGAGGCCCCAGAGATAGGGGATGGCATAGGTGGCGCCGTCCTCGCCCTTCACCTTGTCGGTCGTCTTGAACACGTCGTACATGTGCGCAAGGTTGGGAACCTTGGAAAGGTCGAGCGGCTTCAGCACCTTGGCCTTGATGTAGCGCCAGGCGCCGTTCAGCGAGGGATTGACGATATCCCAGTCGGAAGCCGAGCCGGTCTTGAGGGCGGCGAACTGCGCGTCCTCGCTCGACAGGAACGACAGCTTGACCTTGGTGCCCGTCGCCTTCTCGAAGGGCGCCACATATTCGGGGTGGCCGTTGGAATCCCAGGTCGCCCAGACGATTTCCGACACGGCGGCGGAAGCCCGGCCCATCGGGCCGAGGAGCGAAAGCCCGGCGCCGGCGGCCAGTCCTCCGAGCATCTGTCGGCGGTTGAGTGTGAAGCGCTGCATGTGAAACCCCTCTCGCTGGCGGAAAGACAGTCCTGTTCCCTTTGTTTTGAGGAAGTTTGCCTTGGCCTCGCCGGCAGCGTCCATAGGATGGTCGCAATAGACACTATAGGTTCCTGCCGAGGCCGGACGCCTTTGCCGGCGGCAAATCTCGGCTAAGATGGGCGCGACATCACCTGCTCCGGATCGCCATGCCGCTTCCCGACCTCGACCACCCCGCCTATCTCCGCCTGACCTTCGCCATCGCCGCAAAGGCGGCCGACGACGGCAGCCACCCGTTCGGGGCCATCCTGGTCGGCGGCGACGGAAGCGTGCTGATGGAACAGGGCAACGCCTATCTGCCGGATCACGACATGACCGGCCACGCCGAACGCGTGCTGGCAACGCGCGCCTCGCAGCGCTTCCGGCCGGCCGAACTCGCCGACGCCACGCTCTATTCATCGGCCGAACCGTGCGCCATGTGCGCCGGCGCTGCCTATTGGGCAGGCATCGGCCGCATCGTTTACGGGCTTTCCGAAAGCGCCCTGCGGCGGATCACCGGCAACCATCCGGAAAATCCGACGCTCGACCTGCCCTGCCGGGTGGTGCTGGACAGCGGCCAGCGCTCCGTCGAGGTGGTCGGCCCGCTGCTCGAAGACGAAGCGGCCGAGCTTCACCGCTCCTTCTGGGCGAGGCGCTGAGCCGGCGTCACTCGGCAGCGACGCGCAGCATTAGCGGCATCGCATCGGCCGAGCCGCGCAGGTCGGCGACCGCGGCCTTCACCAGATGCCGGAACCAGGTGTGGGCCGGCGAGTGATGCTTGCAATCGTGCCAGAGCAGATAGAAATCCATGCATCCGAATTCGGCCGGCGCGTCGATCACCACGAAATTTCCCCGCTCGGCCAATTGCTCGGCGAAGGGAGCGCCGGTGGTGAACACCAGGTCGGAGCCGGCCAGCATGTGCGGCACGATGGCATATTCCGGCACCGAGGCGGCGATATGCCTGGCAAGGCCGAGCTCCATCAGGCGGCCGTCGATCGGACTATACTGCTTCATCACGTCGGCCGACGGCGATAGGTGCCGCTCGGCGAGATAGCGATCCATGGCGAGCGAGCCGATGGTGCCGGCGAGCCGGTGATCGGCGGCGACGACGCATTTGATCGGCGTCAAAAGCAGCGGCGCCAGGCGCAGTTGTTCCGGCGGCCGCGGCCAGTTGCCGACCACCAGGTCGAGCGAGCCGTCGGCGAGATGCGCCATCAGTTCGTCATGGCCCGGCAGCGTCGCGACGTCGATCGAGGCCCCCGGTGCCTCCTCGGCAAGCCGGGCGAAGATGCGCGGCAGAAAGGCTGCATCCAGGCAATTGGCGGCGGCGATGCGGAACCGCCGCTCGGTGCGCTCGGGATCGAAACTGGGCGGTGGCGCCAGCAGCGCATCGATATCGGCGAGCAGCCGCTGCAACGTCGTCCTGAGTTCGAGGCCGCGTTCGGTGGGAACCAGTGCGCCGCCGGAACGCACCAGGATGGGATCGCCGATCAGCTCGCGCAGCCGCTTCAGCGCCAGGCTGACGGTCGGTTGCGTCTGGCCGAGAATCTCGGCGGTGCGCGACACGCTGCATTCGGTGACCAGCAGCAGCAGGGTCCGCATCAGGCGGACATCGAAGGCGCCGTGGGCGGGCTCCATGGACAATCGATCCTCGAAAGAGGGAAACGGCTATGTCCACGGAAAGCAGCAAGCGTGCCAAGCAGCGCGATGGTCGCCGGTCCGGGCGACGAACTAAGGGGTAGGAAATTGGAAAATGGCGGAGAGGGAGGGATTTGAACCCCCGATACCCTTGCGAGTATGCCGCATTTCGAGTGCGGTGCAATCGACCACTCTGCCACCTCTCCGCGGTGCTCTGGGGATTGGATCCCGGTCGAAAGCGGCGCGGACCATAACCGCGGGCAAAGCCTCTGGCAAGAGGGGCAAAAGCCGTTGGGAACGGTTTTTTGAAGCGCCCGGAAGGCTGACCGGACGCCCCGGCGCCGCTAACGACCGGAAACGCCCGCTTCGGCGTTGACCGGCGGGGGCTTTCCGTGTAGGGAAAACGCGGCTGAACGGGAGCCCGGTCCACTGTCCGGGGATTTCCCCTTTTGTCGATCAGCCGCGCGCCCGTGAGGTGCGGCGCGGCCAAGAACCATCTGAAGAAGGACTGGCACGACCATGTTCGCAGTGATCAAGACCGGCGGCAAGCAGTACAAGGTTGCCGTTGACGACGTGCTCGACATCGAAAAGATCGAGCTCGAGGACGGCGCGGCCGTCACCTTCGACGAAGTGCTGGCCGTCGGTTCCGACGCCGGCGTCACCGTCGGCGCCCCCACCGTTGCCGGCGCCACCGTCGTCGCCGAGGTGGTCGAGCAGACCCGCGGCCCCAAGGTGATTTCCTTCAAGAAGCGCCGCCGCCAGAACTCCAAGCGCAAGCGCGGCCATCGGCAGCTTCTGACCACGGTGAAGGTCACCGCGATCAACGCCGCCTGACGAAATTCCGTTCCGGCACGCTGCTGCCGGAACCTGACCCGACAACCGTCCAAGGTGTTGAGCGCCGAACCGCTCCGCCAGCGGACGATACGACAGACAGGAGACTGAAATGGCTCACAAGAAGGCAGGCGGTTCGTCCCGCAACGGTCGCGACACGGCTGGTCGACGCCTCGGCGTGAAGAAGTTCGGCGGCGAAGCCGTCATTCCCGGCAATATCATCATTCGCCAGCGCGGCACCCAGTGGCACCCGGGCGCCAATGTCGGCATCGGCGTCGATCATACGATCTTCGCCCTCACCGAAGGCAACGTGTCCTTCGCCACCAAAAGCAACGGCCGAGTCTATGTTTCGGTCGTTCCGACGACGGCGGCAGCAGAGTAAGCCGGATGGAGCTGAAGCGGCCCGCCGGCGTCCCACGGACCCGGACGGACCGCGCTTCAAGCGCGCGATGTGACAGGGGAAGTGGGGCGCCACTTCCCCTGAATTCATTTGGAGCGCTAGGAGAGCCCCATGTCCGAACCGAGCGACATCGAGGACCCTGACAGTCCCTGCGGCTGGCCGTTGATGGCGGCTGTCAGACCGGCTATCGAGACGCGGCGGCTGATCCTGAGGCCGCCGGTCGACGACGACGCCGAAGCCATCGTCCGGCTGGCCAATTCGGCCGCCGTCGCCCGCAACCTCGTGGGCATGCCCCATCCCTATCGCATCGAGCATGCGCGCGTCTGGCTGGCCGAGCCGGTCGATCCGCGCGGCCAGCGTCACCTCGTCTGCCGGAAAGGCTTCGACGCGGCGCCGACGCCGATCGGCATTCTGACGCTCGACATGCACGGCCGGGTCGGGCCCGGCTGGATCGGCTGCTGGCTCGGCGAGCGCCACTGGGGACAGGGCTTCGCCACCGAGGCCTGCCACGCCGCGATCGATTATGCCTTTGTTCACCAGAGGCATGAGAAGTTGTTGTTCGCCTGCCGGGTCACCAACCCGGCCGGGCGACGGGTGATCGAGAAGTGCGGTTTCCAGATGGTGGCGCAGGAACTGGCCTCGGCGGTCGGGAACGGCGCCGCGGTGGCCATCGACCGTTTCCGCATCGATCGCAGCACCTGGGAGAGTATCAGGGCCTGGGAGCCCTTGCGCGTCCATAGCCATGAGGCCGAAAGGGCCGAGTGGGGAGAGCGGCGCGCCGAGCTTCGGGCTCCGGTGGAGCGCATTTGAACTTTGACGCCGGCGAACTTCGGCTTGCCGATCAAATGTCGGATACTCCACCGGAAACAGTGAGTACTAGCGGGCTTTCGCTTCTATATCTGCTCGGAGGTCCATCCCACCGACGCAGATGCCGGAGCCGGACCGCTAGAGAAGTGAGTACGGAATGAAGTTGCTTTCCGGTGCCTTCGGTTCCTGGAGGCCGCGTGCGGCCCTTTTCCCGCGCATCGAGACGGGCCGTCTCGTTCTTCGGCCGCTCGAGCCGGTCGATGCCGACGCCGTCGCGGTCTACCTCGGTGATATCGAGGTAGCGCGCTGGCTGGTGCGCGTGCCGCATCCCTTCACCGTCGAGGACGCCGCCGACTTCATCGGCCAATGCTGCACCACCGCCGGCCTCGGCACGGCAACGACGCTGGGCATCGTGGTGCGCGGCGACGATCGCGCGGTCGTGCGCGGCATCGTGGCGCTGCACAGCCTCGACACGCGGCCGGAAATAGGCTTCTGGCTCGGCCGGCCTTTCTGGGGGCACGGATTGATGAGCGAGGCCGTCGACGCCACGCTCACCTGGGCCTATGCCAGCCTCGATATCGACGCCATCGCCGCCGGCGCCTTCCAGGGCAACGTCGCCTCGCTGACCATCCAGGCCCGCCAGGGCTTCGAGGTCGTCGGCATGAGCCGCCGGCCGTCGCTGATCGAGGAGCGGCTGCTCGACCACGTCGATACCCGCCTGACGCGGGAGCGTCACGCCGGCCGACCGTGGCGACCGTGATCCTCGGCGCCCCGCAATCCTAAAAATCCGTTCATTTTCGCCGCGCGATGCTCTAAAGGGCAAGCTGCGGCCGCGTCGGAACGGTGGGCGGCGCGCCGTCATCCGAAATTCCGGGCTGCCGGCGGAGCAAAGCGCCACCCCGGTCGCCATTCCAGGAAAGCCCCGATGAAATTCCTCGATCAAGCCAAGGTCTACGTACGCTCAGGCGATGGTGGCGCCGGCGCCGTGTCGTTCCGGCGGGAGAAGTTCATCGAGTTCGGCGGGCCGGACGGCGGCGACGGCGGCCGCGGCGGCGACGTCTGGGCCGAATGCGTCGGCGGCCTCAACACGCTGATCGACTATCGTTACCAGCAGCATTTCAAGGCGAAGACCGGCGGCCACGGCATGGGCCGCGACCGCCATGGCGCCAAGGGCGGCGATGTCGTGCTGAAGGTGCCGGTCGGCACCCAGATCATCGAGGAGGACGGCGAGACGCTGATCGCCGACATGGTCGAGATCGGCCAGCGCGTGCTGCTCGCCAAGGGCGGCAACGGCGGCTTCGGCAACGCCTATTTCAAGACCTCCACCAACCAGGCGCCGCGCCGCGCCAACCCCGGCCTGCCCGGCGAGGAAAAGTGGCTGTGGCTGCGCCTGAAATTGATCGCCGACGCCGGCCTCGTCGGCCTGCCCAACGCCGGCAAGTCGACCTTCCTCGCCCGCACCACCGCCGCCAAGCCGAAGATCGCCGACTATCCCTTCACCACGCTGCATCCCGGCCTCGGCGTCGTCCGCATCGATGCCCGCGAGTTCGTGCTGGCCGACATTCCCGGCCTGATCGAGGGCGCCCACGAAGGCGTCGGCCTCGGCGACCGCTTCCTCGGCCATGTCGAACGCTGCGGCGTGCTGCTGCATCTCGTCGACGCCAGCCAGGACGACGTGGTCGGCGCCTGGCGCACGGTGCGGGCCGAGCTCGACGCCTATGACGAGGCGCTCGGCGACAAGCCGGAGATCGTCGCCCTGTCCAAATGCGAGCTGGTGCCGGAGGATGAACTCGCCGCCAAGGCCAGAAAGCTGAAGCGGGCCGCCAAGGCGACGCCCATTCTCCTGTCGGCCGTCACCGGCACCGGCGTCGAGGCGATGCTGCGCGCCATGGCGACGGCGGTCGAGACGAGCCGCGCCGAAAACGACGAATCGCGGGCGGCCACCGCCACGCGCATCTGGCAGCCCCTTCCCCGCGATGGCGATGACGGCAGAGACGACGATGACGACGACTATTGAAGCTTTCACCGGGCCGCTCGCCGGCTATCGCCGCGTGGTGATCAAGATCGGTTCGGCGCTGCTCGTCGAAGGCCGTGGCACGCTGAAGCGCGGCTGGATGGAGAGCGTCGCCGCCGATGTCGCCCGTCTCAGGGCCGGCGGCGCCGGGGTGCTCCTCGTCTCGTCCGGCGCCATCGCCATGGGCCGCGGCGTGTTGAAGCTGCCGAAGGGCAAGCTGAAACTCGAGGATAGCCAGGCCGCCGCCGCCGTCGGCCAGATCGCGCTGGCGAAAGCCTGGGCCGAGGTGCTCGGCGACCATGGAATCACCGCTGGCCAGATCCTGCTGACCCTCGGCGACACCGAGGAACGCCGCCGCTATCTCAACGGCCGCGCCACCATCGGCAAGCTGTTGAAGCTCGGCGCCGTGCCGGTGATCAACGAGAACGACACTGTGGCCACCACCGAGATCCGCTACGGCGACAACGACCGGCTCGCCGCCCGCGTCGCCGCCATGATGAGCGCCGACCTCCTGGTGCTGCTGTCCGATATCGACGGCCTTTACACCGCGCCGCCGCAGGTCGACCCCAACGCCACGCTGATCCCGGTGATCGACCGCATCACGCCGGAGATCGAGGCGATGGCCGGCGGCGCCGCTTCCGAACTGTCGCGCGGCGGCATGAAGACCAAGATCGACGCCGGCAAGATCGCCACCGTCGCCGGCACGGCGATGATCATCGCCTCCGGCAAGGTTGCCGCGCCGCTCTCCCGCGTCGACGTCGGCGGGCCGCACTCGCTGTTCCGCGCCGAGGCCACCCCGGTTACCGCCCGCAAGGCCTGGATCGCCGGTCATATCGAAGCGCCGGGCGTGCTGACCATCGACGCCGGCGCCGTGCGGGCGCTGAAGCAGGGCCGCAGCCTGCTGCCGCCCGGCGTCACCCGCGTCGACGGCGACTTCCACCGCGGCGACACGGTGATCGTCGTCGATGAGGCCGGCATCGAGCTGGCCCGCGGCCTCGTCGCCTATGACGCCGTCGATGCGCGCCGCATCCGCGGCCAGAACTCGACGGTGATCGAGAATATCCTCGGCGCGCCCGGCCGCACCGAAATGATCCATCGCGACGACCTCGTGCTGAAGGGCGACCTCGGAGACTGACCATGACCGCACTGACCGACGTTTCCGTTCATGACCTGATGGCCGACATCGGCCGGCGCGCCCGCGCCGCCGCCCGCCGTCTCGCCCGTGCCTCCACCGGGGAGAAGGTGGCGGCGCTCGTCGCCATGGCCGCCGAAGTGCGCGCCCGCGAGGCCGACATTCTCGAGGCCAATGCCGCCGACGTCGCAGCGATGAAGGAGAACGGCGTCGTCGCCTCCTTCCTCGATCGCGGCACGCTCGACCCCGCCCGCGTCGAGGCCATCGCCAGAGCGCTGGAGGAAATCGCCGCCCTGCCCGATCCGGTCGGCCGCGTGCTCGCCGCCTGGACGCGGCCGAATGGCCTCGCCATAGAGCGCGTGGCAACGCCGCTCGGCGTCATCGGCATCATTTTCGAAAGCCGGCCCAACGTGACCGCCGACGCCGGCGCCCTCTCGCTGATGGCCGGCAACGCCGCCATCCTGCGCTGCGGCTCCGATTCGCTTCGCTCGTCCCAGGCGATCCTCGCCGCGCTCGCCGCCGGCCTCCGGACGGCCAGCCTGCCCGAGGACGCCATCCAGTTGGTGCCGGTCAGGGATCGCGCCGCCGTCGGCGAGATGCTGACCGGCCTCGACGGCTCGATCGACGTCATCGTGCCGCGCGGCGGCAAGAGCCTGGTCGCCCGCGTGCAGGCCGAGGCGCGCGTGCCGGTGTTCGCCCATCTCGAGGGCATCTGCCATATCTACGTCGATCGCGCCGCCGATCTCGACATGGCCGTCACCGTCACCGTCAACGCCAAGCTGAGGCGCGTCGGCGTCTGCGGTTCGGCCGAGACGCTGCTCGTCGACCGCGCGGTGGCCGACACCCACCTGGTGCCGATCCTGAAGGCCCTCCACGAACGCGGCTGCGAAATCCGGGCAACCGAAGAGATTCGCGCCCGCTTCCCGGAGGCCGTGCCGGTGACCGAGGCCGACTGGTCGACCGAATATCTGGCGCCGATCATTTCGGTGGCGCTGGTCGACGGCGTCGATGCCGCCATCGAGCACATCGAAACCTACGGCTCGCATCACACCGACAGCATCATCACCGCCGACGAGGCCACCGCCGCCCGCTTCCTCGCCGGCGTCGATTCGGCCATCGTGCTGCACAACGCCTCGACGCAATTCGCCGACGGCGGTGAATTCGGCATGGGCGCCGAGATCGGCATCGCCACCGGCAAGATGCACGCGCGCGGCCCGGTCGGCGTCGAGCAACTGACATCCTTCAAATACCGCGTGCGCGGCAGCGGCCAGACGCGGCCGTGACGACACCGCGCCTCCCCGCCACCTTCCCCGGCATGCGCGTCGGCCTCTACGGCGGCTCGTTCAACCCGCCGCACCGCGGCCACGCCCACGTGGGCCGTCTGGCGCTCCAGCGGCTCGGGCTCGACCGCATCTGGTGGCTGGTCAGCCCCGGCAATCCCCTGAAGTCGACGGACGGCCTGCCGGATGTCGGCCAGCGGCTGGCGGCCGTCCGGCGGGTCGCCAACCATCCGCGGGCGGTCGTCACCGACCTCGAGGCGCGGCTCGGCACCCGCTACACCATCGACCTCGTCCGCCGGCTGAAAGCGCTGAGACCGCACGTCCGCTTCGTGCTGGTCATCGGCGCCGACAACTGGGCCACCTTCCACCGCTGGGGCGGTTGGCGGGAGATCGCCCGCATGGTGCCGATCGCCGTCGTCGACCGGCCCGGCGCCACCTTCGCGGCACTGGCCTCGCCGGCCGCCCGCACGTTTGCCGGCGCGCGCGTCGCCGAACGCGACGGTCTTCTGCTGCCGGATCTCGTTCCGCCCGCCTGGATATTCATCGCCGGCGTCAAGGTGCCGCTGTCGTCGACCGACCTGCGCCGGGCCGCCGAACGGGCTTAGCCATTGGTCCCGGTCGATCTTGAAAACGTCACCATCAAGGTTCATCCTTTCAGTCATCCGCGATTGCCGGCATGGGGCCGGACGCCGCGGACCACGTCACGAGGTGCACCCCTGAGCATGCCCTTCACCGAGGGCGCCTTCAGCGCCAACCCCTTTGCCGACGTCGCCGCGTTCTCGAGCGACGTCACCCCTCTCCCGCGATCCCTGCTCGACACGATTCTCGCCAGCCTTGACGATGCCAAGGCCGAGGACGTCGTCGATATCGACGTTGCCGCCAAGACGCCGATCGCCGATCACATGGTGATCTGCACGGGGCGTTCCAGCCGCCACGTCGGTGCCATCGCCGATCATCTGGTCAAGGACCTGAAGGATGCCGGCTTCGGCACCGTCGCCGTCGAGGGCCAGCCAGCCTGCGACTGGGTGCTGATCGACGCGGGTTCGATCATCGTCCACGTCTTCCGGCCGGAAGTGCGCGAGTTCTATCACCTTGAGAAGATCTGGGCGCCCGACCCGGCGCCGGCCGCCGGCCGCCGTTGAGGTGTCCGCCCAAAAGGCGCAGATTTTCCGGGTAGAGCGGAACTCGAGCTGGAACGATCCGTTCGGAATGCTTTAGACTTTTCGAAAGTGCGGACGATCCGGCAAGGGTTCGGAAGCTTTTCTTGACCCCGTCGCGCGGGGCCGCTGGCCCCGCCGGTATGGCGTGTGCGCCCGACTAAGAAGACACCGATGCGCATCGCCATTCATGCCGTTGGAAAACTGAAGGCCGGTCCCGAACGCGAGCTCGCCGACCGCTATCTCGACCGCGCCGACAAGGCCGGCCGCGCCATCGGCTTTTCCTCGGTCACCGCCCGCGAAATCGCCGAAAGCCGGGCGCGCGACGCCTTGCAGCGCAAGCAGGAGGAGGCGCGCGACCTGCTCGCCGACCTGCCGCCCGGCGCCTTGCTGATCGCTCTGGACGAGCGGGGCGATTCGCCGACCTCCGAGCGATTCGCCGAGATGCTGGGCGAGGCACGCGACCGCGGCACGCCGAACACCGTCCTGCTGATCGGCGGACCGGACGGCCACGGCCAGGAGCTCCTGTCGCGCGCCGGCCATCGCATTTCTTTCGGCCGATTGACCTGGCCGCACCAGATCGTCCGCATTCTCGCCGCAGAGCAGATCTATCGTGCGGTCACCATATTGAGCGGCCATCCCTATCACCGGCCCTGACCCGCCCCGACGTCTCGTAACCGGCGATCCTTGGTTGACGAAGCGTTAACGGAAAGGCCGATAGGTTCGGCCGCTCGACCGCAACGCCACCGGACAGCCCATCGTCCATGCCGCCCGAAACGCGACGCCCCGGAGCCTGCCGCCTCATCATCGCCGTCCTCGCCGCGGCGCTGCCCGGCCATGTCGCCGCTCAGGAGGGCCTGCCGCCCGAGGCGACCGCCTTTGCGCCGGCGACCGTGGCCGTCCGGCCGGCCTCCGTCCCTCTCGGCACCGCCGATTCCGATCAGATGGAAGCCGAGCGCGCCCTGAAGGACCAGGAGCTCGCCAAGCTTCGCAGCTCCATGGAACTGTCGGCGGAAAAGCAGGCGGAGATCGCAGCCGAAATCGCCGGCCTTTCCCGTGACCAGCAGGCGCTCAACGATCAGCTCGTCACCTCGGCGGCCCGCGTCCAGGCGCTCGAGCAATCGATCACCGACAGCGAGGAGCGCCTTGCCCGCGGCGCCGACAACGAGGCGCGTATCCGCACCTCGCTGGCCGCCCGGCGCGACGTGCTGATCGCCGTGCTCTCCACCGCGCAGCGCATCGGCCGGCAGCCGCCGCCGGCGCTGGTGGTCAGCCCCGAGGACGCCCTGAAGGCGGTACGCTCGGCGGTGGTGGTCGGCGCCGTACTGCCGGAAATCCGCATCGAGGCCGAGGCGCTGCAATCCGATCTCGATGCGCTCGTCGCCGAACGGACGCGCGCCGCCGCCGAACGCGACCGCCTCAGGGTCGACGCCGCCGCCATTGCCGAGGAACGGCAGCGCCTGACGCTGCTCATCGACAAGAAGAGGGCGGAGAGCGAAGCCCGGACCGCCGATCTGGCGGCCGAGAAGGCGCGGGCCGAGGAGCTGGCGAAGAACGCCCGCAGCCTCGAGGACCTGATCGCCGGCATGAAGAAGGCGCTGCCGGCAGCCCGCAACGAACCGTCGGCTCCCGCGGCATCGGCGCCCGGCGCCGGCAGTCGCCTCGGGCCGGCCATCGCCTTCGCGGACGCCAAGGGCCGGCTGATCCCGCCGGTGCGCGGCGTCAACCTGCAGACCTTCGGCGACGACAACGGCCTTGGCGGCGTCTCGCAGGGTCAGTCGATCGCCACCCGCGCCGGCGCCCGCGTGGTGTCGCCGGCCGACGGCCGCGTCGTCTATGCCGGACCGTTCCGCTCTTACGGACAGCTCTTGATCCTCGACGCCGGCGGTGACTATCATATCGTGCTTGCCGGCATGGAACGGATCGACGTCCAGCTGGACCAATTTGTTTTGACGGGCGAGCCCGTCGGTGTCATGGGAAACCAGCGGCTGGCCAGCGCCGCCGCGCTGGATGCCAGCGTTACGCAGCCCGTGCTCTACGTCGAATTTCGCAAAGGTGGAACTTCGATCGATCCCTCCCCCTGGTGGGTCGCATCGCAGGATCGGAAGGTCAGCGGATGATCAGAAAACTGTCGCTACTCGCAGCAGGCGCCGTTCTTGGCGCCGGCGTTACCACCCTGACCCTCGAGCACCGCCTGCCCGGCTTCGGGTCGGCCGTGGCCGCCGGCGTCGATACCTATCGCCAGCTCAACCTGTTCGGCGACGTGTTCGAGCGCATCCGCTCCGACTATGTCGAGGAACCCGACGAGCCGGCGCTGATCGAGGCGGCGATCAACGGCATGCTGACGTCGCTAGATCCGCATTCGAGCTACATGAATGCCAAGAGCTACCAGGACATGCAGGTCCAGACCAAGGGCGAGTTCGGCGGGCTCGGCATCGAGGTCACCATGGAGGACGGCATCGTCAAGGTGGTGACGCCGATCGACGATACGCCCGCCACCAAGGCGGGCATCCGGGCCGGCGACCTGATCACCGGCATCGACGGCACCGACGTGAAGGGCCTTACCCTCAACGAGGCGGTCGACAAGATGCGCGGGCCGGTCAACTCGTCGATCACCCTCACCGTGGTGCGCGGTACCGACAAGCCGTTCGACGTCAAGATCGTGCGCGACGTCATCAAGATGCAGTCGGTGCGCTACGAGGTGAAGGACGATGTCGGTTATATCCGCATCTCCCAGTTCACCGCCCAGACCTTCGACGGCCTCAAGACCTCGATCGACAAGATCAACGAGGCCATCCCCGAAGACAAGCTCAAGGGCTACGTGCTCGACCTGCGCAACGATCCGGGCGGGCTGCTCGACCAGGCGATCGCCGTCTCCGACGCCTTCCTCGACAAGGGCGAAATCGTCTCGACCCGCGGCCGCCACGACGCCGATACCCGCCGCTATGCCGCCAAGACCGGCGAGCTGGTCGGCGACAAGCCGGTGATCGTGCTGATCAACGGCGGTTCGGCCTCGGCGTCGGAGATCGTCGCCGGCGCGCTGCAGGACCACCGCCGGGCGACGATCCTCGGCACGCGGTCCTTCGGCAAGGGGTCGGTGCAGACCATCATCCCGCTGGGCGCCAACGGCGCCATCCGCCTGACCACCGCCCGCTACTACACGCCGTCGGGCAACTCGATCCAGGCCAAGGGCATCCACCCCGACATCGAGGTGCTGCAGGACCTGCCCGAGGACCTCAAGGACCAGGTGACCGAGACCAAGGGCGAGGCTTCGCTGAAGGGCCATCTCAAGAGCGAGACCGAGGGCACCGAGGCCTCCGGCAGCCAGGCCTACGTGCCGCCCGATCCCAAGAACGACAAGCAGCTCAACCTGGCGCTCGACCTGCTGCGCGGGCTTCAGGCCAACGCCGCCTTCCCGCCGAAGGGCGACGATCCCGTTCCCAACTGAGCGGGCCATGAGCCGAAAGGATGCCGGGCCGGAGTTCATCTCCGGCCCGTCGCGTTTCAGCGGCATACCGCGCCGCCGCGGATTGAACTAAGCTCGGGAAGACCGAATCAGGGCGGCCGCCAGTAGCCGGATTTCACGCGCCATGAACGACCTGACCAATCCCCTCGGCTTCGGCGGCTCCGGTGGCCGGAAGTTTCGCGTGCCGGTCGGCGCCATCGCCGCCGTCATCACGGCGAGCCTTTTCGCCGGTCTCGCCGTCTGGCTGATGGTGGTGAGCGACCCGCTCGGCGGCGAGCCTTATGCGCGCGCCAGGATCGAGACCTCCGACACCGGATACGCCCGCGTCGACATCGCCACGGTGGGCGTGAAATCGGGCACCGGCGAACTGTTGCCGCCGCCGTCCGACAGCAAGCCCGAGGCCGGCGTGCCGGTGGAAGGCCCCACCGGCGCCGAGGTGGCGGTGGCGTTGCCGGTCGAGGCCGACACCGCGCTCATCGAGACGTCGCCTTTCGGTCCGCTGCCGCGCGTCGCCGCCGACGGCCGCAGGCCTCTGGACGTCTACGCTCGCCCGGTCCCCGGCTTCGTCGGCGCTTCGCCGAAAATCGCCATCGTGGTCGGCGATCTCGGCCTCAGCCAGACCGGGACGCAGGAGGCGCTCGCCAAGCTGCCGCCCGAGGTCACGCTCGGCTTCGCGCCCTATGGCGCCAGCCTCGACCGCTGGACCGCCAAGGCACGGCAGGACGGCCACGAGCTCCTGCTGCAGGTGCCGCTCGAGCCCTTCGACTATCCCGACAACGACCCCGGCGAAAACACGCTACTGGTCGGCAAGGACGCGCGCCAGAACGTCGAGAATCTGCACCGGGTGATGGGGCGCCTCACCACCTATGTCGGCATCGTCAACTACATGGGCGCCCGCTTCACCTCCGAGGCGGCCGCCCTCGACCCGGTGATGCAGGAGATCGCCCTGCGCGGGCTTCTCTATCTCGACGACGGCAGCTCGCCGCGCAGCGTTGCCGAGCAGTCGGCCGGCAAGTTCAAGACGGCCTTCGCCCGGGCCGACCTCGTCATCGACGCCATACCGACGCCGAACGAGATTACCGGCCGCCTCGCCCAGCTCGAGCAGATCGCCCGCACGCGCGGCCTCGCCGTCGGCGTCGCCAGCGCCCGGCCGGCGACGCTGAAGGCGCTTGCCGGCTGGACGAGCGGCCTCGACGGCCGCGGCATCACGCTGGTGCCGATCACCGCCGTTCCCCAGCAGAATTGAGACTGCCATGACCTCCCGAGCCGATCTTCCCTACCGCCCCTGCGCCGGGGCCGTGCTGATCAACCGCGCCGGCCTCGTCTTCGTCGGCCACCGCGCCGACCTCGAAGGCGCGCCGGAGGCCACCCCCTGGCAAATGCCCCAGGGGGGCATCGACGGCGACGAAGCGCCGCTCGACGCCGCCCGCCGCGAGCTCTGGGAGGAAACTTCGGTGCGCTCGGTCGAACTTTTGGGTGAGGCGCCGGAGTGGTATCGCTACGACGTTCCCGACGAGCTCGCCACCGGCCGCTTCCAGCGAAAGTGGCGCGGCCAGACGCAGAAGTGGTTCGCCTTCCGCTTTCTCGGCGACGACGGCGAGATCGACATCGCGCGACCGGGCGGCGGCGCCCATCCGGCCGAATTCTCCCGCTGGGCCTGGAAGCCGCTGTCCGAGGTGCCAAGCCTCGTCGTCGCCTTCAAGCGGCCGATCTACGAGAAGGTCGCCGCCGCCTTCGCCGATCTGGCGGTGCCCGCGTGACCGGCCGCATTCCCGCCGCCCTCGTGCCGCCGAACCCGGCCGAGCGCGAACCGCTCTTGCCCGACCTTCCCTACAGGCCGAACGTCGGCATCTGCCTGTTCAACGCGCAAGGACTGGTGTTCGCCGGCAGAGCCTACGCCAATCCCTTCGGCTGGCCGGATCCGGAAATTTTCTCCGCCGGCGCCGACTGGGCGCTGCCGCAAGGCGGTATCGACCCCGGCGAGGACATCGTCGCGGCGGCCCGCCGCGAGCTCTGGGAGGAGACCGGCGTTAGGAGCGCCGAGCTGGTCGCCGTGACCGACGACTGGTGGAGCTACGACTTTCCCGTCCGCGGCGCCAAAATTCACAAGCTCCATCCCTTCCGCGGCCAGCGCCAGCGCTGGGTCGCCTTCCGCTTCACCGGCAGCGAGGACGAGATCACGCTGGCCGCCGCCCATACCGACGAGCCGCCGGAATTCCTCGAATGGCGCTGGCGGCCGCTGGCCGAACTGCCCAGCGTGGCTCCGCTGCATCGACGGCAGCAGTACAGACGCGTGGTGACTGCCTTCGGGGATATCGGCCCGGCTTGAGCCGTCACCGCCGGCGCCGGCCGGCCGCCTGATCGGCGGCGCGGGCGAGCGTCAACAGCGTCTCGCCGACGATGTCGGCGGAAAGCGCCGGATTGAGGCGGGCATCGCGCGCCGCCTCGCCGAGCACGACGATCGCCCTGGCGAGCCGCGCCGGCGGCCACAGGCCAAGCGCCGCCTCCACCCTGCCCTTGCGCTTGAAGAACACCGGCGGCCGGGCGCCATTGACCGCATCGGCCGGGGAAACGCCGGCATCGACGGCGGCGCGCAACTCGTCGAGCAGCATGAAATGCCGCAGCGCCGCACCGGCGATCTGGCCGGCGTCGACCCCCTCGGCCCGCGCCTTGGCCAGTCCTTCGACCAGCCCGGTCAGGGCGCCGCCGGCGGCGGCGTCGATCACCTCATCGACGGCGAAGGTGGAACTGTCGCCGATCAGCGCCTCGACATCGGCGAGGGTAATGGCTCCGGTTCCATGGGCGTGCAGACAGAGCTTCTGGATTTCGCCGCGCGTCATCAGCCGGTCGCCGCCCAGAAGCGACACCAAGAGGGCCCGCGCCTCCGGCGCGATGGAAAGCCCGGCCGCCCTCGCCTCCTCGTCGATCAGCGCGCCGATCGACCGCTCGTCGTCGGCAAAGCAGGGAATGGCATAGGCCCGGCTCTCCTGCTCGAACAGCACCCTCAGCGGATTGGATTTCTTGAGATCGCCCGCCTCGACGACGATCGCCGTGTCGGGCGGCGGCTGCTTGAACAGCGCCCGGAAGCGACCGGCGAGATCGGCGCGGCCGCCACCGTCACGCAGGAGGATCGCCCGCCGGCTCGAGAACATCGACACCGCATAGGCTTCGTCGGCGAGCCGGGTCGGGTTGGCCGTCAGCTCGGACGCCTCGATGCGGACCAAGGCAAAGGGATCGCCGGGGTCGGAGAAGGCCGCGGCGATCGTTTTCGCCCGTTCGGACACCAGGCCGGTATCCGGCCCGTAGACCAGATAGAAGGCGACATCCTGCGGCGGCCGCGCGACGAGGCGATCGGCCTCCTGGGCGCGCGCCGCCACCATCGCCTCAGCCCTTGCCGATCAGCGCCGAAGACAGGCGCAAGCGAATGTCGGCCGCCGCCGCCCGGGCCGCCCGATCCTCGGCATCCTGTTGCGAGCGGACGTTGGCATAGCGCTGCGAGGTCACGTCGAAGGAAGTGGTGGTGTAGACGTTGTCCGAGGTGACCACCCGGCCGGTGGCGATCTCGGTCAGCGTGTAGGTCGTGGTGAGCGACACCAGCTTGGCCACCGCGATGTCTTCGCTGGCCCGGATGGCGAGATCCGAGACGCGCGTCGTCAGGATGAGGTGCAGCCGATATTTCGGCGTCACCAGCGCACTGCCGCCGCGCAACTGGAAGATCAGCTCGTTCATCAACGTCTGCGCCACGCGGTCGGTCTGCGCCTCGACGGCGATCGAGGCGAGCTCCGTGACCATCGCCGGCTTGCCGCCCGCCGCCGGCGAACCGACCGGCGCATAGACGGGCCGCACCTGGCAGGCAGCGAGAAGACCGGCGACCGCCAGCAGCAGAACGCCGCGGCGAAGGAGATCAGACGACCACATTGACGATCCTCTGGGCGACGACGATGACCTTCTTCGGGCTCTTGCCGTCGAGCGCCTTGATCACGGCTTCGAGCTTCAGCACCTCGGCCTCCACTTCGGAGGCGGAGGCCGTCCGCGCCACGGTAACGTCGGCGCGTTTCTTGCCGTTGACCTGCACCGGCAGCGTCACCTCGTCCTCGACGAGCAGGGCCCGGTCGACCACCGGCCAATCGGCGAGCGCCACCAGACCGTCATGGCCGAGCGCCGCCCAGCTTTCCTCGGCGAGATGCGGCGTCATCGGCGCCATCATGCGGACGAGCAGGCCCGTCGCCTCGGTCAGCGCCGCCGCGGCGACGCCGTCGGCGGCCAGCAGCGCCTTGTCGCCGGCGAGCGCCCCGGCCAGTACGTTGACCAGCTCGTAGATCTTGGCCAGCGCCACGTTGAAGCGCAGGCCCTCGATATTCTCCTCGACGGCGAGGAGCGCCTTGTGCGCCGCCTTGCGCAGGGAGAGCGCCAGCTTGTCGCCGCCTTCGGCCCGGTCGGCGGTCGGCACCAGCTCGGAGGCCTCCGACACGATGCGCCAGACGCGCTGCAGGAAGCGGGAAGTCCCCTGGGCGCCGGCCTCGGTCCACTCGACGTCGCGCTCCGGCGGGCTGTCGGACAGCATGAACCAGCGGGCGGTATCGGCGCCGAAGCTGTCGATGATGTCGGTGGGGTCGACGGTGTTCTTCTTCGACTTCGACATCTTCTCGATCGGGCCGATCTTGACCGGTGCACCCGAGGAGAGCAGCCGCGCCTTGCGGGCGCCGGTCTCCTCGACGATCTCGACATCGGCCGGCGACAGCCATTCGCCGCTGTCCGACTGGTAGGTCTCGTGCACCACCATGCCCTGCGTGAACAGGCCGCGGAACGGTTCGTCGAAGCCGACGTGGCCGCATTTCTTCATGGCGCGGGTGAAGAAGCGCGAATAGAGCAGGTGCAGGATGGCGTGCTCGATGCCGCCGATATACTGGTCGACCGGCAGCCAGGCATTGACCACCTCAGGCACGGTCGGCGTCTGGGCGCGCGGCTCGGTGAAGCGGCTGTAGTACCAGGACGAATCGACGAAGGTGTCCATGGTGTCGGTTTCGCGCCGCGCCGGCTTGCCGCACTCGGGACAGACGCACCTGGTGAAGGTTGGATGCCGGTCGAGCGGATTGCCGGGGCGGTCGAACTCGACGTCCTCGGGCAGGCGGACCGGCAGGTCCTTGGCCGGCACCGGCACCACACCGCAGGTCTCGCAATGGATGACCGGGATCGGGCAGCCCCAGTAGCGCTGGCGCGAGATGCCCCAGTCGCGCAGGCGGTAGTTCACCTGCCGCCTGGCCGCCGGCGCGCCGTGAAGCGTCGTCGCCTCGAGCTTGCTCGCCACGAGGTCCTTGGCCGCCTCGACGTCCATGCCGTCGAGGAAATCGGAGTTGAACAGCTTGCCGTCCTCGGTATAGGCGATATCGCCCACCACGAAGGCGGCGGGATCGGCGCCTTCGGGCAGCACCACCGGCGTGACGGTGAGATGGTATTTGCGGGCGAAATCCAGGTCGCGCTGATCGTGCGCCGGGCAGCCGAAGATGGCGCCGGTGCCGTAGTCCAAGAGCACGAAATTGGCGATGTAGACCGGATAGCTCCTGCCGTTGAACGGGTGCTTCACCGAAAGGCCGGTCGCAAGGCCCTTCTTCTCGGCCGTCTCCAGCGCCGCCGCCGAGGTGCCGATGCGCCGGCACTCGTCGCAGAAGGCGGCGACCGCCGGATCCCCTTCGGAGAGCGCCTTCGCCACCGGATGATCGGCGGACAATGCCAAGAAGCTCATGCCGAACAGCGTGTCCGGACGGGTGGTGAACACCTCGATGGTCGGCTCGCCGGCCACCGCCGGTCCGTCGATCTCGAACCGAACCCTCAGGCCCTCCGACCGGCCGATCCAGTTCTTCTGCATGGTCCGGACCTTTTCCGGCCAGCGGTCGAGCGTATCGAGGGCGGAGAGCAGCTCGTCGGAATAGTCGGAGATCTTCAGGAACCACTGCGTCAGCTCGCGCTGCTCGACCAGCGCGCCTGAGCGCCAGCCCCTCCCGTCGATCACCTGCTCGTTGGCGAGCACGGTCATGTCGACCGGGTCCCAGTTGACCTTGGACTTCTTGCGGTCGACGAGGCCGGCCTTCATGAAATCGAGGAACAGCTTCTGCTGCTGCGTGTAGTAGTCCTCGTCGCAGGTGGCGAACTCGCGGCTCCAGTCGAGCGACAGACCCATGCTCTTCAGCTGGCCGCGCATGGTGGCGATGTTCTCGTAGGTCCACGTCTTGGGATGGACGTGGCCCTTCATCGCTGCATTCTCGGCCGGCATGCCGAACGCGTCCCAGCCCATGGGATGCAGCACGTTGAAGCCCTTGACGCGCTTATAGCGGGCCACCACGTCGCCCATGGTGTAATTGCGCACGTGCCCCATGTGGATGCGGCCGGACGGATAGGGGAACATCTCGAGCACGTAATACTTGGGACGCGGATCGTCGTTCTTCGTCTCGAACACCCTGGCCTCGGTCCAGGCCCTCTGCCAGCGCGTTTCCGCTTCGCGCGCATTATATCGCTCGGTCGCCATCGTCTCGTCTTCTGTCCTGATCCACGCCTGTCGCGGGCCGGCAGCGCCAAAGGCATGCGGCCACGCGAAAAACTCACGGCATGACCATCATCAGAAACGGTCCCTAGGGTCAATGCTCTGGAGCACCGCGGCCGGCGTTTTCCGTCCGGCCGCGGCAGGATCGATGGAATCGAACAACGAAATCAGGCGCCGACGAAGTCGGTGGCGTGATCCTTGACGAAGGTCTCGAAGAAACGGGGCGGCCGGCCGGTCATCTTCTCGACGGCCGGGCTGACGATCGACGCCTTGCCGTCGCGGATGGTGTCGAACTCGGCGACGCGCTCGGCGATCAACTGTTCCGGCACGCCTTCGGCGGCGAGGCGCGCCTCGTAATCGGCGGCGGCGATCGGCCGGAAGGCGATCGGCCGGCCGGTGACGTGGCTCATCACCTCGGCGGCGCGCGACAAGGGAATGGCGGCGGGGCCGGTGAGCACCAGCGTCTGGCCGTCGAAGTCGGAGCCGGTCAGCGCCGCCGCCGCCGCGGCCGCCACGTCGCGGCCGTCGACGAAGCTGATCAGTCCCTCGTCGGTCGGCAGCGCCAGCTCGCCCTTCCGGACGTCGTCCTTCCAGACGGTGCGGAAATTGTCGGCGAACCAGTTGGCCCTGAGGATAACGAAGGGCAGGCCGGAATTCTCGAGGACCAGTTCGAGACGGCGATAGGGATTGTCGTCGGAAACGTCGGCGGCGATGGTGGACAGCAGCACCGCCTTGATCTTGCGGTCGACCACATGCCGCATCACCGGCATCAAGGCGGCGATGACGTCGAGCGGCGCCGACGGCATCAGGACAAAGACACGGTCGACTCCCTCGAACAGCGGCGCGATGCTGGTCGGATCGCGGAAATCGAAGCGCAGGACCTCGGCATCCGGATGCGTCTGCCCGTCCAGGGCGGCTGCCTTCACGGTTTCGCCTTTCGCCACCAGTTCGGAAACGACCAGCTGACCGATAGTGCCGGTGGCGCCGAGAACGAGGATGCTGTCTGCCATGAGGGGCTCCGTCAGAAAGTCAGATCCGGCCGGACGGCCGGCGGAAGAAACAACGCCTCACCCCGCATCGGGTTCCCGCCGCCGACCGATCTCGACCGCCTCCGCCAGACGGTCGATCTCGCGATCGGCGAAAACGGAAAGACCATGCGCGGCAAGAAGCACCGCGGTAACGCCGGCACCGCCGATCCGCCGCCCGGAGAAGCTGCCGTCGTAGATATCGAGACTGCCGCAGGACGGGCTGCGATCGATGAGCAGCGCGTAAGCGCAACCGCCCCTCCGGGCAAGATCGAGCGCCGCTTCGGCGCCGGCGACGAAGGCGGCGGTCACGTCTTCGCCGGTGGCGGTCATCACGCGCGCCCGTCCCGCCAGCACGTCGGCGCCGGAACCGCCGACGATCTCCGCCGGCGGCCGCGGTACCGGCAGGCCGCCCAGGAGCTCGGGACAGAGCGGCACCAGCCGGCCTTCGGTCTGCCAGCGGTCGACGCGCGGGTCGGCCAGCAGCTTGCCGGCGCCGTCGTAGCGAACCGGCCGGCCGATCAGGCAGGCGGAGATCAGGATGCGGTCCATCGGCACCACCGGCGGCATGCGAAAAGGGCGTCTTCCTGAGTACGGAAGACGCCCCTTTTGTCTCGTTCCGAGAGGCCGCCGTCAATCTTCGTCGGTGCGCATCAGGATTTCGCGCTTGCCGGCGTGGTTGGGCGGGCCGACCAGCCCTTCCTTTTCCATCCGCTCGATGAGCGAGGCGGCGCGATTGTAGCCGATGCCGAGCCGACGCTGGATGTAGCTGGTGGTGGCGCGCTTGTCGCGCAGCACCAGCGCCACCGCCTGATCGTAGAGGTCGGCGTTTTCGTCGAGCGGCGCCCCCTCGCCACCGCCGCTTTCTTCCTCGTCGTCGGCGGTGATGTCGTCGAGGTAGTCGGGCGCGCCCTGCGTCTTGAGGTGGGCGACGATCGCCTCCACCTCGCCGTCGGAGACGAACGGACCGTGGACGCGCTGGATGCGGCCGCCGCCCTGCATGTAGAGCATGTCGCCCTGGCCGAGCAGTTGTTCGGCGCCCTGCTCGCCAAGGATGGTGCGGCTGTCGATCTTCGACGTCACCTGGAAGGAGATGCGCGTCGGGAAGTTGGCCTTGATGGTGCCGGTGATGACGTCCACCGACGGCCGCTGCGTCGCCATGATCACGTGGATGCCGGCGGCGCGGGCCATCTGGGCGAGCCGCTGCACCGCGCCCTCGATCTCCTTGCCGGCCACCATCATCAGATCGGCCATCTCATCGATGATGACGACGATGAACGGCAGCGGCTTGAGCTCCATCTCCTCGGTCTCGAAGATCGGCTCGCCGGTCTCCTTGTCGAAGCCGGTCTGGACGGTGCGGTTGATGCTCTCGCCGCGCTCGATCGCCTGCGCCACGCGGGCGTTGAAGCCCTCGATGTTGCGCACGCCGACCTTGGACATCTTCTTGTAGCGGTCCTCCATCTCGCGGACCGTCCACTTGAGCGCCACCACCGCCTTGCGCGGATCGGTGACCACCGGCGTCAAGAGATGCGGAATGCCGTCGTAGACCGACAGCTCCAGCATCTTCGGGTCGATCATGATCAGCCGGCATTCCTCGGGCGTCATCCGATAGAGAAGGCTGAGGATCATGGTGTTGATCGATACCGACTTGCCCGAACCGGTGGTGCCGGCCACCAGCATGTGCGGCGTGCGGGCAAGGTCGATGATCACCGGCTCGCCGCCGATGGTCTTGCCGAGCGAAAGCGCCAGCCGGCCCTTGAACTTCTCGAAATCCTGGCTGGCGATCAGCTCGCGCAGATAGACCATCTCGCGCCGCTGGTTGGGCAGCTCGATGCCGATGGCGTTCTTGCCGGGGATGACGGCGACGCGGGCGGCGACGGCGCTCATCGAGCGGGCGATGTCGTCGGCGAGGCCGATGACGCGGGACGACTTGATGCCCGGCGCCGGCTCCAGTTCGTAGAGCGTCACCACCGGACCGGGGCGAACGTTGAAGATCTCGCCCTTGATGCCGAAATCCTCGAGCACGCCCTCGAGCAGGCCGGCATTCTGCTCGAGACTGTCGGGCGTGTACTGGACGCCGTTGCCGCCCTTGGGTTCGGCGAGCAGCTCGATGGCCGGAAACTCGAAGCGGCCTTCATCGAGCAGCGACAGCTGCGTGCCGCCCTTGGCCCGCTTGCCGGGCTGCATCGGCGGCGCCGGCGCCTTGACGCGGGCCGCCGGCTTCTCCGGCTGGGCGGCGGGCTTGCCGATGCGCGAGGCGGGGCCGCGCAGCGGCGCCGGGCGCGCCTCATAGGTGCGCGGCACCGGCGCCACGGCGACCGGCTGCGGCGGCGCGATCATCTCGGTCTCGTCATAGTCGGACAGACGGTCGTCCATGGCGAACGGCGGCGGATCGTCCTCCTCGTCATCCTCCGGAGCCGGCTCGGGCGCGGCGGCACGCGGCCGTTCCACCGGCGCGAAAGACGGCTCCACCCGGCCGCCGCGCCGTTCGGCCACCGGCGGTTCGTAGTCGTCCTCGTCGTCGGCGGCAGGCTGTGCGACGGCGCGCGGGCGTGCGGCGAGCGTCGGCTCGGCGCGACGGGTCACCGGCGGCTCGTAATCGTCCTCCTCGTCGTCGTATTCCTCGCCGGGATAGGCGAAGGCCGGACGACGGAACAGGCGGCGGGACAGGCCGGCGCGCAGCGTCAGCCACCAGTGGCCGGCGACACCGATGAGCGCGCCAAGCCGGCCCTCGCGTCCTTCCTCGTCCTCGTCGTCGTCATCGTCGTCGACGACGACCGGCGCCTTGGTGCCGATGCGATGGCCGGGCACGCCCGAGGCATAGAGCATGGCGGCCAGCGCCAGGGGCCCGGTCACGATCAGCACGACAAGGCGCAGCGTGTCCGTCAGCACGCCGTTGTTGAAGGCGGCCGGCAATTGCAGCACGAGGTCGCCGATGGCGCCGCCGAGGCCGGTCGGCAGCGGCCAGCCGGTGGTCGGCGGCAGCGCGCCCATGAAGGCGGCGCCGATCAGCGTGCCGATCAGCCAGCCGATCAGCCTGTTACGGGCCACGTGCGGGATGCGGCCGATAGTGAGCTGCCAGCCCCAGATCACCACCGGCGCCAGGAACAGCGCGGCGTTGAGGCCGATGAGCTGCATGATCAGGTCGGCGGTTACCGCGCCGATCGACCCCATGACGTTGCGGGTCGGCCCGTCGGCGATATGGCTCCAGCTCGGATCGTCCACCGACCAGGTGGCGAGCGCCGCCGACAGCGCCGCGACGCCGGCGATCAGCAGCAGGCCGGAGGCGCCGGCGATATTGCGCAGCATCGCCTGCCTGAGACGATCCTCGCGACTCGGCGCCGCGCGCCGCATCCGCTGGTCGAGATCCTTGAGATTGGCGGCACGGCGGGCATTGGCCGGGCGCGGCTCATACGGCCCGTCGAGCCGGCCGCCGGTCTCGCGAAGGCGGGGACTGGTCCTCATTTCTGCTCTCATGACAGAACCTCCGAGAGACGGCTCAACGCCTCGCGACTTGTCTCGAGGCTTTCGACCATGGCGATCCGAATGAAATCGTCGCCCGGATTGACGCCCTTGGCGTCGGTTGCCGACAGATAGCCGCCGGGCACCACCTTGACGCCCGTCTCCTTCCAGAGCCGGGCCGTCACGCCCTCGCCGCCGCCCCAGCGGCCGACGTCGAGCCACAGGAAGAAGCCGCCGGGCGGCACGAGGTCCGGGAAGCGATCGCCGAGAATCTCCCGGGCGACGGCATATTTCAGATCGTAGAGACGCCGGTTTTCGACGACATGCGCCTCGTCGGCGAGCGCGGCGACGGCCACCGCCTGGATCGGCATCGGCACCTGCGGCGCCGTGACGTTGCGCAGGGCCGCCCAGGCCTTCAGGAAGCCGGGATCGCCGATCGCGAAGCCGCAACGGGCGCCCGCCAGATTGGAGCGCTTGGATAGCGAATTGAAGGCGACGACGCCGGTGAAATCGCCGCCGATACCGAGCGCGGCGGAGAGCACGCCGTCCGGCGCCCAGCCCCGCCAGATTTCCGAGTAGCACTCGTCGGAGAACAGGAGAAAGCCGTAATGGCGGGCCAGCCGGACGAGATCCTCGAGCCTTGCAAGATCGGCCACCGCCCCTTGCGGGTTGGCCGGGCTGGCATGAAAGGCGGCGACGGTACGGGCAAGGAGATCGGCCGGCAGCCTTTCGAAGCGCGGCAGGAAACCATCCTCGCGACCGGCGGCGACCAGCACCGGCTCGGCGCCGGCCGCCTCGGCAGCGGCGGCATAGACCGCATAAAAGGGGTTGGGCAGCAGAATGGCCGGACGCGGCCCCTTGGCGTCCCCGGCAAGCCGCACGGCGGTGAGCGTCGCGTGGAACAGACCCTCGCGCGAACCGTTGAGCGGCAATACGCCGTCGTCGCGGTCGATCGCGCCATCGGCAAGCGCGAATCGCTTCTCCGCCCAGTCGGCGACGGCGGCGCGGAAGGCCGGCGTGCCCTTGATCGGCGGGTAGCGAACGAAATCGGCCAGCGCGGCGGCAAGCACCGGGCCGACGAAACCCGGCACCGGATGGCGCGGCTCGCCCACCGACACGTCGATCGGCGGGCGGCCCGGTTCGATGCCGGCGATCAGCCGGCCGAGACGCTGGAAAGGAGAAAGAGGAAGCGGCACGCGGGACGACATGAACACCAGAGCTCGGGCAACGGGTGATTCGGTCCGCCGCCCAGGAAGCGGCCGGACCTTCTCGTTCTGCCGTCCACTCTAGGCATCCATGGTTAAACGCGCTTTAACCCTGCCGCCAGTCCTTGCCTCAGAGCGCTTCCTCGTCCTGCTCGCCGGTGCGGATGCGCAGGGCGTGCTCGATGGCATAGACGAAAATCTTGCCGTCGCCGATCTGGCCGGTCTTGGCCGCCGCGGCGATGGTTTCGACCACCTTTTCCGCCTCGATGGCGGGCACCGCCACCTCGACCTTCAGCTTGGGCAGGAAGCTGACGGCGTACTCGGCGCCGCGATAGATTTCGGTATGGCCTTTCTGGCGGCCGTAACCCTTGACTTCCGTGACCGTCAGGCCATGGACGCCGAGCGAGGTCAGCGCGTCTCGAACTTCGTCGAGCTTGAAGGGCTTGATGATGGCCGTCACGATCTTCATGGGGCACCTCTTTTCCGGTCTGTCTCGAGATTGCACGCGGCGGCGGTTCGCCTGCGGTCGATATGACGACCATAACGTGACGGGCGCATGCGCCAAGAGGGAAATAGGGCGAAAGCCATCCTGCCCGCGCACTTCCGCGGCGATTGCGCCCAAAGGATGATTCCACAAAAACGGCCCAAACAAAAGCCGACGGGCGGACTCCGTCTGGAATCCGCCCGCCGCATATCGCGCGAGAACCGTGGTCCGGCTCAGTTGTAGGCGCGCTCGCCGTGGGTGGTGACGTCGAGGCCTTCGCGCTCGGCCGTCTCGGTGACGCGCAGGCCGATGATCGCCTTGACGATGGTGAGAGCGATCACCGACACGATGCCCGACACCAGGATGCAGATGATCACCGACACGATCTGCGCCGTGACCTGGGTGCCGAAACCGGGATAGTCGGCATAGATGCCGCCGAGCGCCGGATTGGCGAACACGCCGGTCAGGATGGCGCCGACGATGCCGCCGACGCCGTGCACGCCGAACACGTCGAGCGCGTCGTCATAGCCGAACTTGGACTTGACCCAGGTCGAGGCCCAGAAGCAGATCGCGCCGGCGGCGAGACCGATGATCACCGCGCCGAACGGGCCGGCGGTGCCGCAAGCCGGGGTAATGGCGACGAGACCGGCGACCACGCCCGAGGCACCGCCCAGCAGCGAGGCGTGACCGCGGGTCAGCCATTCGGCGAACGGCCAGGCGATGGCGGCAGCGGCGGTGGCGACGATGGTGTTGACCAGGGCGTAGCCGGCGACGCCGTCGGCGGCAAGCTCGGATCCGGCGTTGAAGCCGAACCAGCCGACCCACAGCATCATGGCGCCGATGTAGGTCAGCACCAGGTTATGCGGGGCGAAGTTGTCGCGGCCGAGACCGATACGCTTGCCGCCGATGATGGCGATGACCAGACCGGCGATACCGGCGTTGATGTGCACCACGGTGCCGCCGGCGAAGTCGAGAGCACCCCAGTTGGAGCCGATGTAGGAGCCTTCGCCGCCCCAGACCATGTGGGCCATCGGCAGATAGGCGAAGGTGAACCACAGGACCAGGAAGAAGATCACCGCCGAGAACTTAACGCGCTCGGCCGAGGCGCCGATGATCAGCGCCGGCGTGATGCAGGCGAAGGTCATCTGGAAGCCCACGAAGACGATCTCGGGAATCGAGCCGGAAACCGAATCGGGCGTGATGCCGGCCAGCATGGCCTTGTCGAAGTTGCCGATGAACGGCGACAGGGCGGTTGCCGTCTCCGGCATGGAGAAGGCGATCGAGTAGCCGTAGATGATCCACAGGATGGCCATCACGGCAAAGCCGATAAGGCACTGCATCAGGATCGACAGCACGTTCTTGGAGCGGACGAGACCGCCGTAGAACAGCGCCAGCGCCGGCACCGTCATCATGACGACCAGGACGGTGGAGACCAGCATCCAGGCGGTATGCCCGGGATCGGCGGTGGCAACCGGGGCGGCGGCCTCGGCGACCGGCGCGACCGCGTCCTGGGCGAAAGCCGCGGCGGCCGAAAGCGCCAGCACCGGCGCAGCCGCGAGAAGTGGCTTGAGATACTTCATCGAAATCCTCTTGGATCGGTTGTCGACTGTCCGCTCGGTGTTTGCCTTTCGCGGCAGCGACACGGGCGGCGTGCCTTCGGAAGCCCGGCCGGGCTTCCCGGATGGGTCAGAGCGCCTCGCCGTCGGTCTCGCCGGTGCGGATGCGGACGGCGTGTTCGATGGAGGTAACGAAGATCTTGCCGTCGCCGATCTGGCCGGTCTTGGCGGCCGACGAAATGGCTTCGACGACCTTGTCGACCTGGTCGGTGGCGACCGCCACCTCGACCTTCAGCTTGGGCAGGAAGCTGACGGCATACTCGGCGCCGCGGTAGATTTCGGTATGGCCCTTCTGGCGGCCATAACCCTTGACTTCCGTCACCGTGAGCCCGTGCACGCCGAGAGCATTGAGCGCGTCGCGCACCTCGTCCAGCTTGAAGGGCTTGATAATGGCCATGACGATTTTCATGGGGTTCCTTCCATCGATTGGTCCCCGGACCGAACGCGCACCCCCGCGATGCGCCCCGTCGCGGAACTCGATGCCCCCGATAGAATCAATCTTTGTGCCAAGCCGACCGCGGATGCGGCAGATTCTGCTTTCTCTTAACCAAATGCCTTGTTTTCGCCGATTTTGCCGGCGGATCGACAGGGCTGCATGACCATTTCCCCGGCAAAAACTCGAATGTGCCCATCTTGAAATCACAAGTTAGGCTCATGACTGCCTATTTGGTGGGCAGTAATTGCCCGTATGGGGCGCCTTGGCGACCGCCGTTTCTCGGACCCGCTCAGAAAGCCGCCACCGGTCCTTGGCCACCATCCGCAATCCCACTATGCTGGTTCCGTCGTCCACGGCCAAAGGGAAGGGAAGACGAGATGAGCGAGACAGTCGACAGAGTGGACGTGCTGGTCGCCGGCGGCGGTTACGTCGGCCTTTCCGCCGCGCTGGCGATCGCCGCCTCGGTTCCGGGCGCCCGCGTGGCGCTCGTCGATCCCCGCCCCTGGCGCGACGCATCGGGCGATCTGCGCGCCTTTGCCGTGGCGGCGGCCGGCCGCCGCATGCTTGCCGCCCTCGGCGTCTGGGACAAGCTCGCCGACGAGGCCGAACCGGTACGCGAGATGATCGTCACCGATTCCCGCCTCGATGATCTGATCCGGCCGGTCTTCCTCACTTTCGAGCGGCAGGAGGAGGGCGATCCCCTCGCCCACATGCTGCTGAACGGCCCGCTGGTCGCCGCGCTCGGCGCCGCCGCCGAGGCGGCCGGCGTCCGCTTCCTGTCGCCCGACAGCGTCCTGGTCACCGAGCCGGTGCCGGGCGGCCGCCGCGTGACCCTGGCGTCCGGCAGGACGCTCGTCGCCTCGCTGGTGGTAGCCGCCGACGGTGCCCGCTCACGTCTGCGCACGGAGGCCGGCATCGGCGTCAATTCCTGGAGCTATGGCCAGTCGGGCATCGTCGCCACCATCGAGCATGACCGGCCGCACGAGGGACGCGCCGAGGAACACTTCCTGCCGGCCGGCCCGTTTGCCGTGCTGCCGCTTAAGGGCGGCTACCGCTCGTCGCTGGTCTGGAGCGAGCGGACCGACATCGCCGATCGCCTCGTTGCCGGCGCCCCCTTCCTGTTCGACGCGGAACTTTTGCGCCGCATCGGCCACCGCCTCGGCGAGCTACGCGTCATTGGCCGGCGGCAAGCCTTCCCGCTCGGCCTGACGCTGGCCCGTCGCTTCACGGCCGAACGGCTGGCGCTGATCGGCGATGCGGCGCATGCCATCCATCCGATCGCCGGCCAGGGCCTCAACCTCGGCTTCAAGGATGCGGCGGCGCTGGCCGAAGTGGTGGCCATCGCCCTGCGCGCCGGCCGCGATCCGGGCACCGCCGACGTGCTCGACGAATACCAGCGCTGGCGCGGTTTCGACACGCTGCGCATGGCGGCGATGACCGACGGACTGAACCGGTTGTTCTCCAACGACTTCGTGCCGCTGCGGCTGGTCCGTGACTTCGGGCTCGGCCTGGTCGACCGGCTGCCGCCGGTCAAGCGCATCTTCGCCGATGCCGCCGCCGGCGCGCCGGGACCGTCGCCCCGCCTCGTCGCCGGCGAGCCGATCTGAGAGGCAGCCCGTCAGCCGAAGACGATGGAGGTCCGCGTCGAAAGCCGCGGCAGGAGCTTCAGCATGTCGGCGCGGCTCAATGCCAGGCAACCGGCCGTCGGGCCGAAATCGGCGCGCGCGAGGTGAAAGAAGATGGCGCTGCCGCCGCCCCGGATGCGCGGCCGAAGGTTGAAATCGAGCACCAGCACCACGTCATAGGCATGATCGTCGCGCCACATCGCCTCGTGGCTCTTCGGATACGGGCGGCGGACCGGCCGGTTGTAGTTGCGGTCGGTCGCGTCGTCGCACCAGCCGTCGTCCGGCCGGAGCGGCAGAAGCGGAACGCCGGAGCGCGGCCGCACCCTGAAGCGATCGGGCCGGTAGAAGCCGCCGACGATCCGCAATCGGCCGCGCGGGCTCGCGCCGTCGCCTTCCCGTTTCAGCGCCGTCAGCCCCGACCGGCCGATGGCCGCCGCCATGTCGACGCCGCCAGCGACAAGCCGGCCGAGCGTGGCATGCGGCGATCTCACGCGAACGTGAAGGCGCGTGAGCGCCGAGCCCTTCGGTTTCAACTTGCCGTGCATATTTTCCGCCTTGCTTGACAGACGGTCGCGAAGGACCGACAGACGGTATAATTTTGTGAAGTATCCGGTCCGCCGTGATAATCTGGCAGAGATCGGATGAATCGCCAAGCCGGCGCAATGCACCCTCAAGACGAGAGGCAGGCTACCGGCGGCGATCATCTTTGACGGGGATGACATGACCGCTCGAAAAATTCTGATCGTCGACGACGACCCCGACCTCCGCGAGGCGCTGGTCGAACAGCTGTCGCTGTTCGACGAATTCGAGCCGCTCGAGGCGGAAACCGCCACCAAGGGCATGCAGGTTGCCCGCACGGGCCACGTCGACCTCGTCCTGATGGATGTCGGCCTGCCCGACATGGATGGCCGCGAAGCCGTGAAGATCCTCAGGAAGGGTGGCTTCGCCGCGCCGGTGATCATGCTGACCGGCCACGATACCGACAGCGACCAGATTCTCGGCCTCGAGGCCGGCGCCAACGACTACGTCGCCAAGCCGTTCAAGTTCGCCGTCCTCTTGGCCCGCGTGCGCGCCCAGTTGCGCCAGCACGAGCAGTCGGAAGAGGCGGTGTTCACCATCGGCCCCTATACCTTCCGCCCGTCGGCCAAGCTCCTGGTCGATTCCAAGGGCGGCAAGATTCGCCTCACCGAGAAGGAGACTTCGATCCTGAAGTTCCTCTATCGCGCCGGCGACAAGGTGATCACCCGCGACGTGTTGCTGCACGAGGTCTGGGGTTACAACGCCGGCATCACCACCCACACGCTCGAGACGCACATCTACCGGCTGCGCCAGAAGATCGAGAAGGACCCGGCCAACGCCCAGCTCCTCATAACCGAGGGCGGCGGCTACAAGCTGGTGCCGTGATCCCACAGCCCTTCGGGGTGGAAAACCCGGCCTGCACCGGCGGGCCGGAGATTGGGCGGTTAACCTTCCGCGAGCGGCATGGTAGGGAATCTGCGTCACGCGCCGCGTGATCGGCAGGTTCCGCCACCGTTCGCCCCGCCCGCACCAGGCCATCATGAGTCTCGAGTCCGATATCAAGCTGCTCGGCACGGTGTCCATGCTTTCCGACTTCACGGAGGACAAGCTGCGCCTGCTCGCTTTCTCGGCCGAGAACCGCGATTTTCGCGACGGGCAGCGCCTCTATTCGGCCGGCGATCGGGCCGATTGCGCCCACGTGGTGGCTTCGGGCGAGGTCGCGCTGTTTCCGCCGGGAAACGCCGAGGTGGCTTCGGAAGTGGTGGGGCGCGGCGCTCTTCTCGGCGGGCTCGCCCTGATCGTCGACGGCGACCGGACGATGACCGCCGTGGCGCGCGGCCGGGTCGAGACCATCCTGATCCGCCGGCCGCTGTTCCGCCGCATGCTCGACGAGTTTCCGGAAATTGCCGCCGGCCTGCACCGCCGCCTGTCGGCCAACGTCCGCGACACGACCTCGCGGCTGATGACCGTGCGCGACCGCCTCGACCGGCTCGGAAGCTGATCCGCGCCCGAGTCAGACGTCGATGCTGACCATCACCGGCGCATGGTCGGACGGACGGTCCCAGTCGCGCGCATCCTTCAGGATCCGGAAATCGCTCACCCGCCCGGCCATGTCGGGATGGGCCCAGATATGGTCGAGCCGCCGGCCCTTGTCGGCCGCCCGCCAGTCCTTGGCACGGTAGCTCCACCAGGAATAGAGCTTTTCCTCGAGCGGCACGAACCGTCGGGCGATATCGACGTAACCGACCGCCGAACGGACCGCCTCCAGCTTCTCGCATTCGATCGGCGTATGGCTGACGATCTTCATGAGCGCCTTGTGCGACCAGACGTCATGTTCGTGCGGCGCGACGTTGAGATCGCCCACCACCACGTCGGGCAGGCCGTCCCCGGCCGTCGGCAGGAAGCCCTTCATCTCGTCGAGGAAGCGCAGCTTGTGGTCGAACTTCGGATTGATGACGACGTCCGGCTCGTCGCCGCCGGCCGGCACGTAGAAGTTATGCACGCGGAAAGCGGAGTTGCCCTCGCCGATCACCGCCGAGATGTGGCGCGGATCGCCGACCTTTTCGCAGAACTCGCGAACGCGGACGTCGCCGAGCGGCAGGCGCGACACGATGCCGACGCCGTGATAGCCGCCGCGGCCGCCGTTCACCGCGATATGCTCGTAGCCGAGCTTGCGGAAATCGGCGGCCGGGAACTGGCCGTCCTGGCATTTGGTCTCCTGCAGGAACAGCACGTCGGGCGCCGCCTCGTTGAGCAGCCGCTCGACGATGAGCCGGCGCATGCGGACGGAGTTGATATTCCAGGTGGCGATCTTGACCTGTCGCATGGGCTTTCGGGATCTCCGGACGTGAAAAGGCCCGCGAGCGAAGCACGCGGGCCCGGAACGATCGGTCAGCCTTGGGCTGGGCTCACTTGTCGGCCTTGGCGGCGTCGTTGAGCTTGCGGGCGCGGGCGTTGGTCGCCTCGAAGATACGGGCCGCCTTGCCGCGCAGATCGCGCAGGTAGTAGAGCTTGGCCCGGCGCACCTTGCCGCGGCGCACCACTTCGAGCGAATCGATCATCGGCGAGTAGATCGGGAAGACGCGCTCGACGCCCTCGCCGTAGGAAATCTTGCGAACGGTGAAGCTCTCGTTGAGGCCGCCACCCTTGCGGGCGATGCAGACGCCTTCGTAGGCCTGCACGCGGGTACGACTGCCTTCGGTGACCTTCACGTTGACGCGAACGGTGTCGCCGGGAGAGAACTGGGGCAGCTCGCGCTGGGCCTTGACGACGGCCATCTGCTCGGCCTCGAGCTCCTGGATGATCTTGCTCATCTTTGGATTCCTTCTTTTTCCTGAGCCGACCAGAGCGCCCGGCACATCGTCACATCGAACGAAGGGGCGATACGTCAATCAACTATGGGCGGGGTTCCTACACGAGGCTGACAGGTTTGTCGACCACTTCCGCCCAGATTCTTTGCCGGAAAGCGCTCATTTCCGGCCTTCGGTGTCACGACGCGCAGCCCAGAGGTCCGGCCGCCGCTCGCGCGTCACCTTTTCGGCGTCGGCACGGCGCCAGGCATCCACTTTCGCGTGGTCGCCCGACAGCAGCACCGGCGGGATCGCCTCGTCCTCGAACACCGGCGGACGGGTGTACTGGGCATGCTCGAGGAGGCCTTCCTCGAAGCTTTCGGTGAGGCCGGAGAGGTCGTTGCCCATCACGCCGGGCAGGAGGCGCACCACCGCGTCGAGAAGCACGACGGCCGCCACCTCGCCGCCCGACAGCACGTAGTCGCCGATCGATATCTCCTCGAGTTGCCGGCGACCGATCAGCCGCTCGTCGACGCCCTCGAAGCGGCCGCAGACGATGACCACGCCGGGACCGGCGGCGAGCTCGCGCACGCGCGCCTGCCTGAGCGGCGCCCCGCGCGGCGTCATCAGGAGGCGCGGCCGGGAATCATTTTCCGGCGATACCGCGTCGACGGCGCGCGCCAGCACGTCGGCCCGCATCACCATGCCGGGACCGCCGCCGGCCGGCGTGTCGTCGACGTTGCGGTGACGGCCTTCCGCGAAGTCGCGGATCTGCGTCGTCCTCAGCGACCAGCCGCCTTCGCCAAGCGCCCGGCCGGCCAGGCTGACGCCCAGCGGACCGGGAAACATCTCCGGATAAAGCGTCAGCACGTCGGCGGCAAAGCCGGTCACGGCGCATCCTCCCCCTCTGGCTTGCCGCCCTCTTCGAGCAGACCTTGCGGCGGCTCGATAGTGGCCTTGCCGACGGCAAAGTCGAGGACCGGCACGACGGCGCGGGTAAACGGCACATAGACCGAGGCGCCGCCGGGCCGCCGTACCTCGAGGAGATCGCCGGCGCCGAAGTCGGCCACCGCCACCACCGTGCCGACCGGCTCGCCGGCCGTCGTCTCGACGGCAAGGCCCAGGAGATCGGCATGATAGAACTCGTCCTCGTCCGGCGGCGGCAGCGCCGAGCGGTCGACGTAGAGCTTCGTGCGGTTGAGCTTTTCGGCGGCGGTGCGGTCGGCCACGCCCTCGAAGGCGACGACCAGCATGTCGTCCTTCAAGTGCCGCAACGACTTGACTTGGAAAAGGCCGCCTCGGCCGTCATGCAGCGGGCCGTAGTCGGCGATCGCCATGGGATCGGCGGTATGCGCCTTGACGCGCACCTCGCCGCGCACGCCGTGAGCGGCGCCGATCTCGGCGATCAGGATGGACTTCTGCGGCTCGGCCACGGCAGGTCTCCGGCAACGAAAAGGACCGCCCCGCGGGGCGGGGCGGTCCCTTATGGGATGAACTCAGGCCGAAATCACTCGGTCGGAGCCTCGACGGCGGCGGCCTTCTCGGCCCGCTCGGTGGCGCGCTCCTTGGCCTTGTCGCCCGGCTCGGCCTTCTTCGGGTTGTTGCGGGCCGGACGGTTGGCGAGACCGGCCTTGTCGAGGAAGCGCAGCACGCGATCGGTCGGCTGGGCGCCCTGGTCGAGCCAGTACTTGGCGCGGTCGGCATCGAGCACGACGCGGTTCTCGGCGTCGTCGGCCAGCATCGGATCGAAGGTGCCGATCTTCTCGATGAAGCGGCCGTCGCGCGGCGAGCGGGCGTCGGCGATGACGATCGAGTAGTGCGGGCGCTTCTTGGCGCCGCCGCGGGCGAGACGGATCTTGAGGGACATCGGGGTTACTCCAGCTTGGTTTGTCTTGAGGTTGGGGAGAGGCGCCGCCTACTGGCGAAGCGCCTCGTGATGCCTGATCACTTCCGTGATGATGAAGTTCAGGAATTTCTCGGCAAAATCGGGATCGAGCCGGGCGTCGGCGGCAAGCGCCCGGAGCCGCTCGATCTGCACCTTCTCCCGCGACGGATCGGCCGGCGGCAGACGATGCTCGGCCTTGAGCCGGCCGACCTTCTGCGTGCATTTGAAGCGCTCGGCCAGAAGGTGGACCAATGCGGCGTCGATGTTGTCGATCGAACCGCGCAGTTCCAGGAGCTCGGCCATCACCGGATCGAGCGTCGTCATTTCTTCGGCCCCTTCGGCAGGCCGGGAAGACCCGGCAATCCCGGCAGGCGCCCGCCGGGCAGGCCCGGCAGGCCGGAAAGACCGGGCGGCAGGGCACCCGGCAGGCCCGGCGGCAAACCGCCCTTTCCGCCAAGGCCGCCGCCCATTCCCATGTCGCGGGCCATCTTCTCGAGCTGGGCGGGATCCATCTTCGACGGGTCGGGCAGGCCACCGCCGCCCATCATGGCGCCGAGCTTGCCGAGGCCGCCGAACAGGCCACCCTTCTGCTTGCCCATCGCCTTCATCATGTCGGCCATCTGCCGGTGCATCTTCAGCACCTTGTTGACGTCGGAGACGTCGGTGCCGGAACCGGCGGCGATACGCTTGCGGCGCTTGGCGTCGATCAGGGCGGGCTTGGCCCGTTCCTTCTTGTTCATCGACTGGATGACGGCGAGCTGCCGCTTCAAGAGGCGATCGTCGAAGCCGGCGGCGGCGAGCTGGTTCTTCATCTTGCCCATGCCGGGCATCAGGCCGAGGATGCCGCTCATGCCACCGAGCTTCTGCATCTGGCCCAGTTGGTCGGCGAGATCGTTCATGTCGAACTCGCCCTTGCCCAGCTTGGCGGCCATCCGGGCCGCCTTCTCGGCGTCGATGTTGGCGGCGGCCTTCTCGACCAGCGCCACGATGTCGCCCATGCCGAGGATGCGGTCGGCCACCCGTTGCGGGTGGAAGTCCTCGAGCGCGTCGGCCTTCTCGCCGACGCCCATCAGCTTGATCGGCTTGCCGGTGACGGCGCGCATGGACAGCGCCGCGCCGCCGCGGCCATCGCCGTCGACGCGCGTCAAGACGATGCCGGTGATGCCGATCTGGCCGTCGAAGGCGCGCGCCGTGTTGACGGCGTCCTGGCCGGTCAGCGCGTCGGCGACCAGCAGCACCTCGTGCGGTTGGGCGATGCGCTTGACGTCGGCCGCCTCGTTCATCAGCGCGTCGTCGACGGTGACGCGGCCGGCGGTGTCGAGCAGCACCACGTCGTAGCCGCCGAGCCGGGCGGCCGTCAGCGCCCGCGCCGCGATCTCCTGCGCCGACTGTCCGGCGACGATCGGCAGCGTGTCGATGCCGTTCTGCTCGCCGAGAACCTTCAATTGCTCCATGGCCGCCGGACGCCGGGTGTCCAGCGACGCCATCAGCACCTTCTTGCGCTGCCGCTCGGTGAGGCGCCGGGCGATCTTGGCCGTCGTGGTGGTCTTGCCCGAGCCCTGCAGGCCGACCATCAGGATGGCCACCGGCGCCGGCGCTTCGAGGTCGATCGGCTGGGCGTCCGAGCCGAGCGTTTCCACGAGCTGATCGTGGACGATCTTGACCACCATCTGGCCGGGGGTGACCGACTTCACCACCTCGACGCCGACGGCGCGGTTCTTCACCTTGTCGGTGAACGACTTGACGACGTCGAGCGCCACGTCGGCCTCGAGCAGCGCCCGCCGCACCTCGCGCATGGCTTCCGCGACGTCGGCCTCCGACAGCGCACCGCGGCGGGTGAGCTTGTCGAAAATGCCGGCAAGGCGATCGGAAAGGCTTTCAAACATCGGCGGTCCCCGTCGAACGGTCGGTCGGACCGCTCATATGGTCCCGGCCGCCGCGAAACCCAAGCACCGCACGCATCCGCGGGCGCGACGCGCTGGCGGATGTTGACCTCCGGGATCGTGCCCCGGTCGGCGGCTCGGCTGTCGCAACAGGACGAGAATGGACCGCCATTAGCGGCAAGGCGGCACCGAGTCAAGGAAAACCGGGAAATCCTTCGAGGACTCCCGGGAAACGCAGCCACAGTCATCTGTTGCCGCGGCGAAATGCCGGCCGTGCCGGTCGCCGCCGGTCATGCGGCCAACCAACCACCTGTTCCCCGCAAGTCGTTTGATGTAAGACCGAGCCAACGCAAGAGGTTTGGTCGTGTCCTCCAGCATCCCCTACGTCAAGATGAACGGCATCGGCAACGAGATCGTCGTGCTCGATCTGCGCAGCCGACCGGAGACGGTGACGGCCGAAGCCGCCCGCGCCATCGGCGCCCGCGAACCCTTCGACCAGTTGATGGTGCTCTACGCCCCGCGTCGGCCGGACACCCTCGCCTTCATGCGCATCTTCAACATCGATGGCTCGGAGAGCTTCGCCTGCGGCAACGGCACCCGTTGCGTCGGCACGCGCCTTTTCGACGCCGGCGCGCCGTCGCGCTTTTTTCTCGAGTCGCGCGCCGGCCTCCTGCGCGTCGAGAAGGCCGACGCTGGCCTCGTCACCGTCGACATGGGCGAGCCGCGCTTTGCCTGGAACGATATTCCGCTCGCCGAGCCCTTCGCCGACACCCGCGCCATCGAACTGCAGATCGGGCCGATCGACGCGCCGATCCTGCATTCGCCGTCGGTCGCCAATATCGGCAATCCGCACGCCATCTTCTGGGTCGACGACGTCGAGGCCTACGACCTCGCGGCCATCGGGCCGATGCTGGAAAACCACCCGATCTTTCCCGAGCGCGCCAACATCTCGCTGGCCCACGTGACGGCACCCGACGCGCTGACGCTCAAGGTGTGGGAGCGTGGCGCCGGCCTGACGCGCGCCTGCGGCTCGGCCGCCTGCGCCGCCGCCGTCTCGGCCGCCCGCACCCGCCGCACCGGCCGCAAGGTGCGCGTGACGCTGCCGGGCGGCGACCTCGTCATCGACTGGACGGCGGAGAACCGCATCCTGATGACCGGCGCCACCGAATTCGAGCACGACGGCCTGTTGCCGGGGGCGATCTTCGCGCCGGCCGCCTAGAGCAATTCCAGCAAAAGGGGACCGGTTTTGCGTCCGGAATTGCGTGAAAACAAATAGATAGAGCGCTTCCGCGAAGCACGGAAGCGCCCTGAGGGAGGAACCGCCGTGCGCATCGGCTTTCCCATGCAGACCGCGCTGGTCACCGCCGCCATCCGGGCGGCGCACCAGACGCACGACGACGGCCGCGTCTTCCGCGACCCCTTCGCCGAGGACATCCTCGGCCCGGAAGCAGCGCCGCTGATGATGAGCTTGCCGGTCGTGCCCGGCTACCACGTGCTGCGCTTCCTGATGACCGCCCGCAGCCGCTATGCCGAGGACGCGCTGGCCGCGGCGGTGGAGCGTGGCTGCCGCCAGGTGGTGATCCTCGGCGCCGGCCTCGACACCTTCGGCCTCCGCAATCCCTACCGTCGGCTCGGGCTCCGCGTCTTCGAGGTCGACCGCCCCTCGGCCCAGGCCGACAAGCGGCGACGCCTGCTGCGCCTCGGGCCGCACCTGCCGGACGGTCTGACGCTGGTGCCGGCCGAGATCGGCAGCGACGACCTTGCAGCGGCGCTCGCCGCCGCCGGCTGGCAGGCCGACGAGCCGACCTTCTTTCAGGTGCTAGGCGTCGCCGTCTACCTGCCGCCGACGACAACCTTCGATCTTCTCCGCTTCATCGCCGGCCTGCCGCAGTCGCACGTCGTCCTCGACTACACGGTGCCGCCCCTCTCCCAGTCGCCGGAGGGCCGCGCCGTCACCGAGGCAACCATGGCGGAAACGGCAGCGGGCGGCGAGCCTTGGCTCGGCTTCTTCGAGCCGGCGGCGCTCGCCACCGAGCTCACGCGGCTCGGGCTCTCGGACATCGAGGACCTCGACCTGACGGCGCTGCGACGGCGCTATCTCCACGAGGGTGGCCCTGACGACGGCGAGTTTGGCCCGCACGTGCTCTGCGCCCGCCGGCCCGCCTGAGCGGCATGCGGTTTCCGCTCTGGCAATTTCCGCGCCTTTCCGCCATATAGCCGGTCTGAACACCAGCATCGGAACGAAAGCATGGCGATCGAGGTAATCACCTTCGGCTGCCGCCTCAACACGGCGGAATCGGAAGTGATGCGGCAGAAGGCGGTCGAGGCGGGCCTTTCCGAGGCCGTGCTGGTCAATACCTGCGCTGTCACCGGCGAGGCGGTGCGACAGGCCAGGCAGGCGATCCGCCGCGCCCGGCGCGCCAATCCCGGCGCCCGCATCGTCGTCACCGGCTGCGCCGCCCAGACCTCGCCCGAACTGTTCGCCGGCATGGAGGAGGTCGACCTGGTGGTCGGCAACGCCGACAAGCTCACCGAGGCCGCCTATCAATCGATCCCCGATTTCGGCGTTTCGGCGGAAGAAAAGACCCGCGTCAACGACATCATGAGCGTGCGCGAGACGGCGTTGCACCTCGTCGACGGCTTCGAGGGCCGCACCCGCGCCTTCGTGCAGGTGCAGAACGGCTGCGACCACCGCTGCACCTTCTGCATCATCCCGTTCGGCCGCGGCAATTCCCGCTCGGTGCCGATGGGCGACGTGGTCGCCCAGGTGCGCCGCCTGGTCGAAAACGGCTATGCCGAAGTGGTGCTGACCGGCGTCGACCTCACCTCCTACGGCGACGATCTGCCCGGCCGCCCTCGCCTCGGCCGCCTCACCCGGTCCATCCTGAAGGAGGTGCCGGAGCTGTCGCGTCTCCGCATCTCCTCGATCGATTCGATTGAGGCCGATCCCGACCTGATGAAGGCCATCGCCGAGGAAGAGCGGCTGATGCCGCATATGCACCTGTCGCTCCAGCACGGCGACGACCTGATCCTCAAGCGCATGAAGCGGCGCCACCTTCGGGCCGATGCCGTCCGCTTCTGCGACGAGGCGCGCCGCCTCAGGCCCGACATGGTGTTCGGCGCCGACATCATCGCCGGCTTCCCGACCGAGACCGAGGCGATGTTCCGGAATTCGCTCGCCATCGTCGACGATTGCGGCCTCACCCATCTGCACGTCTTCCCCTACTCGCCGCGTCCCGGCACGCCAGCCGCCCGCATGCCGCAAGTGGAGCGTGCCCAGATCAAGATTCGCGCGTCAAGATTGCGAGAGAAGGGCGACGTCGCCTTCCGCGCGCATCTCGAGGCCGAGGCCGGCCGCCGCCACGCCGTGCTCGTCGAGAAGAACGGGCTCGGCCGCACCGAACAGTTCACGCTCACCGAGATCGATCGGGGCGCGCCGGGCGAGATCGTGCCGGCCGTCGTCACCGGCCGTACCGAGCGAACCCTCATTTCCAAGGCTGCCTGAGGCGAAGGACCAACGACATGTCGGACGACAAGAAGCCGGGCCTCATCGGTCGCTGGTTCGGCGGCGGGCGCGAAACGCCGCCGCAGACGACGGACGCACAAGACTCATTGCCGGCGGAACCCCTCCCCTTGCCCGAGCCCGTCCCTGCGCCCGAAAAGGCCCATGCCTCCTGGTTCCAGCGCCTGACGAGCGGCATGTCGCGCTCCTCGCAGGCGATCGGCGGCGGCATCGTCTCCATCTTCACCAAGCGCAAGCTCGACGCCGACACGCTGGAAGAGCTCGAGGACGTGCTGATTCAGGCCGACCTCGGCGTCGCCGTCGCGTCGGCCATCGCCGACCGCCTGTCGGCCGAACGCTACGGCAAGGACATCACCGACGACGAGGTGAAAACCATCCTCGCCGCCGAAGTGGAGAAGGTCCTGGCGCCGGTCGCCGTGCCGTTCGCGCTGAAGGCCGACAAGGCGCCGCAGGTGGTGCTGGTGGTCGGCGTCAACGGGTCGGGCAAGACCACGACCATCGGCAAGCTCGCCTCCAAGTTCACCGCCGAAGGGCGAAAGGTGATGCTGGCGGCCGGCGATACCTTCCGCGCCGCCGCCATCGACCAGTTGAAAGTCTGGGCGGGGCGAACCAACGTGCCGATCGTCGCCCGTGGCGTCGGCGCCGATTCGGCCGGCCTCGCTTTCGACGCGCTGACCCGGGCAAAGGCCGAGGGTATCGACATCCTGATGATCGACACCGCCGGCCGCCTGCAGAACAAGGCCGAGCTGATGGCCGAACTCGAAAAGGTCGTCCGCGTCCTGCGCAAGATCGACCCCACGGCGCCGCACGACGTGCTGCTGGTGCTCGATGCCACTACCGGCCAGAACGCCGTCTCCCAGGTGGAAGCCTTCGGCCGCACGGCCGGCGTCACCGGCCTCGTCATGACCAAGCTCGACGGGACGGCGCGCGGCGGCATCCTCGTCGCCATCGCCGAGAAATTCGGCCTGCCGGTGCACTTCATCGGCGTCGGCGAGGGCATCGACGATCTCGAGCCCTTCGCGGCCCGCGACTTCGCCCGCGCCATCGCCGGCTTCGGCGACTGACCATACCCCTAAACGGCTAGCCCTTCCCCGCACCTCTCCGGATTGCCGGCCACCGGCGAAGTCGCTATGTGTGCAGTCTGGAATACGTCAAAGCCGCGACTGGCGCCCGCCGCCTACGCCCCGAGGCAAGCATGTCCTTCGCCGATCTGGCCAATCCTAGCCGTTTTCTGGCTTTTGCCGGCCGCCTGATCCCCTGGCTCGCCGGTCTCACCCTCGTGCTGTTTGTCGCCGGACTTGCCCTCGTGGCCGGTTCGCCGGCCGATTATCTGCAGGGCGAGACCGTCCGCATCATGTATATCCACGTGCCGGCCGCCTGGCTCTCCATGCTGACCTACGCCATCATGGCGGTGTCGGCGCTCGGCACGCTGGTCTGGCGGCACCCGCTCGCCGACGTCGCCGCCCGGGCCGCGGCGCCGATCGGCGCCACCTTCACGGCGCTGGCCCTCGTCACCGGCTCGCTGTGGGGCCGGCCGATGTGGGGCAGCACCTATTGGGAATGGGATGCCCGCCTGACCTCGGTGCTGGTGCTGTTCATCATGTATCTCGGCCTCATCGCCCTCTGGCGCACCATCGAGGATCCGACGCGTGGCGCCCGCGCCGCCGCCATTCTGATCCTGGTCGGCACCGTCAATCTGCCGATCATCAAGTTCTCGGTCGACTGGTGGAATACGCTGCATCAGCCAGCCTCCGTGTTCCGCGTCGGCGGCCCGACCATCGACGCCACCATGCTGCTGCCGCTCGCCGCCATGGCGCTCGCCTTCACCGCCCTTCTTTTCACGCTGCATATGGCCGCCATGCGCAACGAGATCCTGCGCCGGCGCATCCGCGCCCTCGGCCTTACCGCCGCCGGAGCCGTCCGATGATCGCCGCCCTCGGTCCCTACGCCCATTTCATCCTGCTGAGCTACGCGGCGGCGGCGCTCGCCGCCTGCGGCCTGACGCTTTGGGTCATCCTCGATCACCGCCAGCTCAGGAACACGCTTGCCGCGCTCGAAGCGCGGGGGCTGACGCGCCGCTCGGCGCGCGCCGCCGCTCGCCTGGCATCCGAAACACCCCTGGAGACCCGGGCGTGAGCAAGCCGTCGCGCCGTCGTGCGAGCCTGCTCGCGCTCATTCCGCTTGCTCTCTTCGTGGCGCTCGCCGTCCTGTTCTATGCACGGCTTGGCGCCGGCGATCCATCGGAAGTGCCCTCGGCGCTGATCGGCAAGCCGGTGCCTGATTTCCATCTCGAAGGCGTCGCCGGCCTGATGCGGGACGGCGCGCCGGTTCCCGGCCTTTCGGCGGCCGATCTCGCGCAGGGCGTTTCCGTCGTCAACGTCTTTGCCAGTTGGTGCGGGCCCTGCCGCGCCGAGCATCCGCTGCTGGCCGACCTCGCCAAGGACCAGCGGATTCGCCTCTACGGCCTCAATTACAAGGATGGCGACGACCAGGCGCTGCGTTTCCTCAACGGCCTCGGCAATCCCTATGCCGCCATCGGCGCCGACCGGAACGGCCGCGTCGGTATCGACTGGGGTGTCTACGGCGTGCCGGAGACCTTCGTGGTGGCGGGCGGCCGCATCGCCGCCAAGCTGGTCGGCCCTCTCACGCCGGAACGGATTTCCGGCGAATTGATGCCGGCGATCGACAAGGCCGTCGCCGCTCAGGCGGCGCTGTAATCCCGATAGCCGAAGATGGCGCTGCCGACGCGCACGTGCGTCGCGCCCTGGCCGATCGCCGTTTCGTAATCCGACGACATGCCCATCGAACGGAAGGCGACCCCGGCCCGCCGTGCCAGTTCGTCGAGCAGCGCGAAATGCGGCGCCGGCGGATCGCCGACCGGCGGAATGCACATCAGCCCGGCGATGGAAAGCCCGTGCACCTCGCGGCAGCGCTTCACGAAGTCCACCGTCTCGCGCGGGGCGACGCCGGCCTTCTGCGGCTCCTCGCCGGTATTGACCTGAACAAGCAGCTTCGGAAAACGGCCCTGAGCCTGCATTTCCCTGGCAAGCGCGGCGGCGATCTTCTCCCGGTCGACGGTATGAATGACGTCGAACAGCGCCACCGCCTCGTGCGTCTTGTTCGATTGCAGCGGCCCGATCAGATGCAGCTCCAGGGCCGGGAAGTCCGCCTTCACCGCCGGGAACTTGGCCGCCGCCTCCTGCACGCGGTTCTCGCCGAAAACGAGCTGTCCGGCGGCGATGGCCGTGCGGACGTCGGCTTCGGGAAAGGTCTTGGAGACGGCGATCAGCGTCACGGAGCCGGCCGGCCGGCCGGCCTCCTCCTCGGCGCCCTCGATCGCCGCCCGCACGCGTCCAAGCGCTTCGGAAATGCTCATGCTTTCCCCCATGCTCCGTCGAGGTCGACCAGGCCGGCGCCGACCTGTCGTGCCTGTCTTTGGCGTCGCCGGCCGTCTTGTCAAGACGACGGAAGAAGCTCCACCTTGTTTCGCCATGTTCTGGTCTTTAAGTGAAGAAGATCGTTTGCCGAAACGTCCCGCACCGGCGCGGGAGGCGACAAGGGAAAAGGTGCTTGCGATGTTTCAAACCCTGAGGATGGGTCGCCGCGCGTTTCTGAACGGCGTCGGCGCCGCCGGCCTGACGCTGGCGCTGGCCGCCGCGGCCATGCCCGTTGCGGTGACGAGTGCGGCCGCCAAGCCCAACCTTGCCAACCTCTCGCCCGAGCAACTCGCCACGGTGCAGGCGGTCAACCGCTATTTCAACTCGATCACCACCTTCGAAGGCAAATTCCTGCAGACGGCGCCCGACGGCGGCGAGACCACCGGCTATTTCGTCATCGACCGGCCCGGCAAGATGCGCTTCCGCTACTATCCGCCGGCCCAGCTCGACATCACCGTCGATGGCCGGACGGTGGCCGTCGACGACAAGGCGATGCAGTCGCAAACGCTCTACCTTCTGTCGGAGACGCCATTGCGTTTCCTGCTCGACAAAAACATCAACCTGCTCGAGGAAGCCGTCGTGCAGTCGGTCAGCGCCGATTCCGACTTCATCGTCATTCGCCTGCAGGACCCCGGAACCTTCGTCACCAACCACCTGACGCTTTATTTCGACGCCCGCACCACCGAACTGAAGCAGTGGACGGTGACCGACGATCAGGGATTGGATACGACGGTCGCCATCTACGAGACCAAGATCGGCAATGCCACCAATCCCGAGTGGTTCCAGATCAACTACTCGAAATACAAATGATGGCTGTCCGCCAGGAGTGATCGATGACCGACGTGCCCGCCGCAGGCCGCAAGGCCGAGAACCCCTGGCTCAAGCTCGGGCTGGAACTCGGACCGCTTCTCGTCTTCTTCTTCGCCAACGGCCGCTTCGGCATCTTCATCGCCACCGGCGCGTTCATGGCGGCGATGGCGGTGGCGCTGGTAGCGTCCTGGATGATCAACCGGCGTCTCGCCATCATGCCGCTGGTCACCGGCATCGTCGTCGCCATCTTCGGCACGCTGACGCTGGTGCTGCATGACGACACCTTCATCAAGATGAAGCCCACCATCGTCAACAGCCTGTTCGGCGGCGTGCTCCTGGGCGGCCTCTTGTTCGGCAAGACGCTGCTCGGCTACGTTTTCGACGGCGCCTTCCATCTCGACGAAGCCGGTTGGCGCAAGCTGACCATCCGCTGGGGCCTGTTCTTCTTCCTGCTCGCCGTCCTCAACGAGGCGATCTGGCGCACCCAGACGACCGAATTCTGGGTCGCCTTCAAGGTCTGGGGCATCATGCCGCTGACGCTGCTGTTTTCGATCGCCCAACTGCCGCTTCTGTCGCGCCACGCCGTCGAACAGCCGGTCCTGCCGAAGGATGCCGCATGAATCGGACGATCGCCGGCGTGGCGCTGCTGGTCGCCGACTATGACGAGGCGATCGCATTCTATGTCGGCAAGCTCGGCTTTTCGCTGCTCGACGATACGCCGCTCGGCGATGGCAAGCGCTGGGTGCGGGTCGGTCCGGCCGGCGGCGCCACCGCCCTGTTGCTCGCCCGCGCCGATGATCCGGACCAGGCGGCGCATATCGGCGACCAGACGGGTGGCCGCGTCTTCCTCTTCCTCGAAACCGACGACTTCGCCCGCGATCACGCGCTGTTTTCGCAGCGGGACGTCCGCTTCCTCGAAAAGCCGCGCTTCGAGGCCTACGGCACCGTCGCCGTGTTCGAGGATCTCTACGGCAACCGCTGGGATCTCATCGAGCCCAAGCGAGCCGGCCCATAACTCCCTCCCCGTTGTGACCACGCGGATCCGAAGGGCTGGATCAATTCCGGCCTTTGGGTCTAGATCGTCGTGCGTCCCGACGGACGCACGACGATCTAGTTCTTTGTTGTCGCATCGGATTTTCCGAAAACCGAATTCCACTTTTCGGTCCGATGCTCTAGTGTCGCCCGATCCGTTTCCACGATAAGGACTTTTTCTTCATGGCCGGCCACGACTTCGACACCGTCATCGACCGACGGCAGGTACCCACCTCCAAATGGGACCGCTATCCGGAGGATGTGCTGCCGATGTGGGTGGCCGACATGGACTTCCCGGTGGCCGAGCCCATCGCCGCCGCCTTGCGCGATCGCCTCGACCACCCGGTGTTCGGCTATGGCGGCCCCGGCCCGGCGACGCTACGCGACCTGATCGCCGCCGACATGCAGGATCTCTACGGCTGGTCCATATCGCCGGCCGACGTGGTGTTCCTGCCCGGCGTGGTGCCCGGCTTCAATCAGGCGCTCAAGGCCTTCACCCGGCCCGGCGACCGCCTGGTCGTGGAGACGCCGGTCTATCCGCCGATCCTCGCCGCTGCCGGCCACTGGGAACTGACCCGCGTCGACGTACAAGTGCGGCCGGTCCCGGAAGGCTCGGCCGTCGATCTCGACCGGCTGACCGGCGCGCTGGTCGAGGCAAAAGCCTTCCTGCTGTGCAATCCGCACAATCCCACCGGCCGGACGCGGACGCGCGCCGAACTCGAGGCGATCGCCAAGGCCTGCCTGGCGTCGGGCGCAGTGATCATTTCGGACGAGATTCATTGCGACATCGTCTACGGCGGCAAGACGCACGTGCCGATCGCCGCGCTGTCGCCGGAGATCGCCCGCCGCACCATCACGCTGATGGCCGCCAGCAAGACCTACAACATCGCCGGCCTGAAGACGGCCTATGCCATCATTCCCGACGCCGACCTGCGCCGCCGCTTCGTCGCCGCCAATCTCGGCATGAGCGAGGGAGCCAACGTGCTCGGCCTCGTCGCCACCGAGGCAGCGCTCAGGCATGGCCGACCGTGGAAAGAGGCGCTTCTCTCCTATCTCGAAGCCAATCGGGACCATCTGGTCGGCCGCCTCAGCCAGGAAATTCCGGAAATCCGCATCAATGCGCCGGAGGCGACCTACCTCGCCTGGCTCGATTGCTCGGCTCTCGAGCTTGGCGATGCCTACCGCTTCTTCCTCGACAAGGGGAAGGTCGCCTTCAATCCCGGCCCCAGCTTCGGTGGAGACGTCCAGCACGTCCGCCTCAATTTCGGCTGTCCACGCACCCTGCTCGACGAGGGTATCGATCGCATGGTGAAGGCGCTATCGCAACGCTAACGGTCTATGACGGCTCACCGAAGCCGTTTTCAAGAGAACGATCGCTATCTATTTGATTTACAAATTAAATTTTCGGTTCTTTATAAAGACGAAGCTGAAAACGGCTCCGAAATGACAACGCCCCGGTAAAGATTTGCCGGGGCGTTTCGTTTGCGACTCTTTCGGCGGCGAATCGAATCCGGCGGCCTCAGGATTCCAGCCGGCGGACGATGTCGTCGAGCTGGTCGAGCGTGCCATAGCGGAGCCGCACCTCGCCGGAACCGTTGGGTTTGTGGCGGATCTCGACGGCAAATCCCAGCGCGTCGGACAGACGTTTCTCAAGCGCGCGGGTATCCGCGTCCTTGTCGGGCTTTGCCAGCTTGGCCCGGCCATGCGGCTCGGAAATGGTCGCCTGCGCCAGCGTCTCGGCCGACCGCACCGTCAACCCTTCCTCGACGATGCGCTTGGCCAGCGCCGCCGGGTCGGGCGCGGCGATCAGCGCGCGTGCGTGGCCGGCGGTCAGCGCCCCGTCGTTGAGATATTGCTTCACCGGTTCCGGCAGCTTCAGGAGGCGCAGCGTATTGGCGACATGGCTGCGGCTCTTGCCGATCACCGCGGCGAGATCGTTCTGCGTATACTCGAATTCCTGGATGAGCTGGTCGTAGCCCATCGCCTCCTCCAGCGGGTTGAGATCCTGGCGCTGGACGTTTTCGATGATGGCGATCTCCATCGCCTCGCGGTCGGTGACGTCCTGGATGATGACGGGAATCTCGTGCTGGCCCGCCTTCTGCGCCGCGCGCCAGCGCCGCTCGCCGGCGATCAGCTCGTAGCCATTGCCGCCGTTCGGCGCCGGCCGCACCACCACCGGCTGGATCATGCCGTGCTGGCGGATCGAGCCGGCAAGCTCTTCCAGATCCTCTTCCTTGAACAGCCGGCGCGGGTTCTTGGGATTGGCCTTGATGAGGTCGATCGCCACCTTGCGGATGCCCCGCACCCGCTCCACCACCTCGAACTCGGAGCTGGCGTCGCCGATCAGCGCCGCCAGTCCCCGGCCGAGCCGCCGCCGCCCGCTCTCATCGCTGACGCTGCTCATGACTTTCCCTTCACCTTCATCGAACCTCCGGCTCCGGGCCTCCGGAAAGAGGTTTTGAGTTTATGTCGTGCCCATCGCCCTGCTGCGCAGCACAGATCGGTTCACGCCGCCACCGCGCGGAAACGCCGCTCGCGCTGGATGATCTCGGAAGCGAGCTTCAGATAGGCCTGGCTGCCGGTACACTTGAGATCGTAAAGCAGCGCCGGCTTGCCGTAGGATGGCGCTTCGGAAACGCGGACATTGCGCGGAATGATCGTCTCGTAAACGGCGTCGCCCATGTTGCTGCGAACATCCTGCACGACCTGGGCGCTGAGGTTGTTGCGGCCGTCATACATGGTGAGCACGATGCCGTGGATGCCGAGCTCGGGATTGAGGCTGCGCTTGACCTGCTCGACGGTGGACAGAAGCTGCGACAGACCCTCGAGGGCGAAGAACTCGCATTGCAGCGGCACCAGGATGGAATGCGACGCCGACAGCGCGTTGATGGTCAGGAGATTGAGCGACGGCGGGCAGTCGATCAGCACGTAGGTGAAGCGCTCGCGCCTCGCCATATTCTCCACCGCCTCGACATGCCGGGCGATTGCCTTTCTGAGCCGATAGGCGCGGTCGCCCGACCCGGCGATCTCCAGCTCCACGCCGAGATTGTCCAGCGTCGACGGCGCCACGGTGAGGCGCGGCACCGCCGTCGGCACCAAGGCCTCGCGAAGCTCGGCCTCGCCGATCAGAACGTCATAGGTCGACACCTTGCGCGACTTGCGATCGATGCCGAGGCCGGTCGAGGCATTGCCCTGCGGGTCGAGATCGACGATCAGCACCTCTTCGCCGATGGCGGCCAGCGCCGTGCCGAGGTTGATGGCCGTCGTGGTCTTGCCCACGCCGCCCTTCTGGTTGGCCAGCGACAAAACGCGGGGACTTTGCGGAAGGCGGTTCATCGGCGGGCATCCTGCTCTGGAAGGCCGGCGGTCGGCAGCCGGCGGACGTGATCGACGAGGACAATGCGGCTGTCGGGCTCGATCCGGCTCTGCCGTTCTATCAGATCGAAGCCCCATGAAAGAGCGGCTTGCCGGCGCTCCGCAGCAAAATCCTGTCCCTTGTGGAAAACACCCGTCGCCCCGGCCGTCAGCCAGGGTTCGGCATAGGCGAGAAGCCGGTCGAGCGACGCCAGCGCACGGGCCGATACGGCATCGAATCGATCGCCGGTTTCTTTAAATCGTTCCGGTATCGACTCGATACGCTCCGAGACGACCCTGGCAGGCAGTTTGAGCTCGCGGGCGACGCTTTGCAGAAAGGCCGCCTTGCGGCCATTGGATTCCACCAAAGTTACGGAACCGCCCTCGGCATCCGCCAACAGAATGGCGGTCACGAGGCCCGGAAAACCGGCGCCCGACCCGAGGTCGAGCCAACGTTTCGCCGCCGGAAGCGCTGCAAAAGCCTGCGCGCCGTCGGCAACATGCCGGCGCCAGATGTCGGGCAGCGTCGACGGCGCCACCAGATTCTTGACCGGCTGCCATTTCCGCACCAGCTCGACATAGGCGACGAACCGTGCCTCCATCGCCGCATCGAGGGGCAGAATGGCGCGGACGGCATCGAGACCGTCGGCATCGCTCGCCACGAACGCGTTGGCGGTCTTGCCGGCCATCAGGCGACCTCCGCTTTCGGCCGCGCCGCCAGCTTGCGCAGATGGGCGAGAAGCAAGGTCAGGCTGGCCGGCGTCACGCCGTCGACGCGGCCGGCCTGGCCGAGCGTCGCCGGGCGCACGGCCTCGAGCTTCTGCCGCACTTCGTTGGAAAGGCCTGTCACCGCCCCATAATCGAGATCGGCCGGCAGCGCACGCGCCTCGTCGCGCCGGAAGGCGGCAATGTCGGCGTCTTGCCGGTCGAGATAGACGGCGTAGAGCGCTTCGGTTTCGAGCGCCGCCGTCGTTACGCCATCGAAGCGGCCGAGCTCCGGCCAGATGGCCGCGAGGCGGGCCAGCGACATCTCCGGATAGGACAGCAGTTCGTAGGCGGTGCGCCGCACGCCATCCTGATTGAGCGCCAGACCATGACCTTCCGCCTCGCGCGGGCTGAGAGACAGCGAGCGGGCCAAGTGACGCGCCGTCTCCAGCGCCGCCATTTTGGCCGAGAAGGCCGCAGCGCGCGTCGAGCCGACGATACCGAGCGCCAGGCCGCGGCCGGTCAGGCGCTGGTCGGCGTTGTCGGCCCTCAGCGACAGCCGGTATTCGGCGCGCGAAGTGAACATCCGATAGGGCTCGCTCACCCCCTTGGTGACCAAATCGTCGATCATCACGCCGAGATAGGCCTCGGCGCGGTCAAAGGTCATCCCCTCGGCGCCGCCGGCCCGCCGAGCCGCGTTGAGGCCGGCAACCAGGCCCTGCGCCGCCGCCTCTTCATAGCCGGTGGTGCCGTTGATCTGGCCGGCCAGGAACAGGCCCGTCAGCTTCTTGGCCTCCAGCGTCGGCTGCAGTTCGCGCGGATCGACATGGTCGTATTCGATGGCATAGCCATACTGGACGATGCGCGCGCGCTCGAGACCGGGGATGGAGGCAATGATGGCGTCCTGCACATCCTCCGGCAGCGAGGTCGATATGCCGTTCGGATAGACGAGATCGCTGTCCAGTCCCTCCGGCTCCAGGAAAATCTGATGTCCGTCGCGGTCGCCGAAGCGGACGATCTTGTCCTCGATCGATGGGCAGTAGCGCGGACCGCGACTGCCGATCTGGCCGGAATACATCGGCGAGCGATGGACGTTATCGCGGATCACCCGGTGCGTGGCCTCGCCCGTACGGGTAATATGGCAGGCGACCTGCGGCCGGGTGATAGCCGTCGTCAACATCGAAAAGGGCTCGGGTTGATCGTCGCCCGGCTGCGCTTCGAGGGCCGCGTAATCGATGGAATGACGATCGAGGCGGGGCGGCGTGCCGGTCTTGAGCCGGCCGAGGCGCAAACCGAGCCGGGCCAGCGTGCGCGACAGCCCCAGCGCCGGCTTCTCGCCAATGCGGCCGGCCGGCGTCGTTTTGGGTCCGAGATGAATGAGACCGGAGAGGAAGGTTCCGGTGGTCAGCACGACGGCGCCGCAGGTCAACCGACGGCCGTCGGCCATGATCACCGCCGCGACACGACCGCCCGAGACGTCGACATCATCCGCCTCTCCTTCGATCACCGTCAGGTTGGCGGTCGAGGAGATCTCGGCCTGCATGGCCGCCTTGTAGAGCTTGCGGTCGGCTTGGGCGCGCGGTCCCCGCACGGCCGGCCCCTTGCGCCGGTTGAGCAGGCGGAACTGGATGCCGGCCGCGTCGGCGACGCGCCCCATCAACCCGTCGAGGGCGTCGACCTCCCGCACCAGATGGCCCTTGCCGAGGCCGCCGATGGCCGGATTGCAGGACATGGCGCCGACGGTCGAAAAATCATGGGTAACCAATGCCGTTCTGGCGCCGGCTCGCGAAGCGGCATGCGCCGCCTCGGCGCCCGCGTGGCCACCGCCGATAACAATCACGTCGAAGCGTTCCAGATCGCTCACCATCGCTCCCGGTGTTGGCAAAAATAACAGTTTCTATAGGCGGCCGCGGCACCGATCGTTCGTGAGGCGCCGACGATTTCCACGCCGCTTCCCGCGTCACGACGTCCGTCTGAAGGGCTCACGATGGCTTAATAGGCCAAATCGACAGGTAAGGTCAAAGCCGAAAGCGCCGTTTTCTGCCCTTTCCAGCCGCCTGCCGTCCAAAGATGCCGCTTTTTCGGAGTCGGTTCGGAAGCGAATCCGAATAGTTTTCCACAAGCTGTGGAGTGTTTCACGTGAAACACCGTTAATTTTTTGGGAATTCCATTAAGGCGGTTGTTCCAACCTCAAGCGGCCCAATCCGCAATTGCGAATCGTTTCGGACAGGAATCGATTATTTGCCGATGCAGAACGTCGAAAATATCGAACCAAGCACCTCTTCCACGTCGATCCGGCCGGTCAGTCTTCCGAGGGCCTCACCGGCCTGACGAAGACGATCGGCCATGATTTCCTTCGGCAGGCCCGGAGACTCGGCGTCTCTCAGGGTGGCGACCGCCTGATCCAGGCATTGCCGCTGCCGCGCCCGGCTGACCAGCGGCGCCTCGCCGCCGAGTCGACTGGCGGCTTCCTGAGCCAAACGCTGGAGCAGTCGATCGATCGATGCCCGATCATGGACGGATACTCCCAGCCCTTCCCTGCCGGGAGAATGAAGATCGATCTTCGCATGGATGCTCAAGATCCTCACGCCGAGTCCAACCACGTCCTCGGGCGCTCCATCACCTTCCTCGTCGAGCCACAGGATGAGATCGGCCGCCGCCGCCCGCACCCTGCCACGCCGCATGCCCTCGGCCTCGATGACGTCGCCGCCGTCCCGGAGGCCGGCGGTATCGACCAAGGTCACCGCATAGCCGCCGAGATCGAGATGGACTTCCAGGAGATCACGCGTGGTACCGGGAATATCCGTCACAATGGCCACGTCGCGTTCGGCCAACACGTTGACGAGGCTGGACTTGCCGGCATTGGGCGGCCCGAGCACCACTACCTCGAAGCCATCGCGGATACGCTCGCCCCGTTGGCCGGCCGTCAGCTCGCGCTCCATCTCATCCCGCAAGGCGGCGATGCCAATGCCAACTCCGCCAGAAACATCATCCGGCACATCCTCCTCGTCGGAAAAATCGAGATCGGCCTCGACATACGCCCGCAGGTCGATGAGACGCCGACGCCAGTCCTCGGCCCGCGCCCGGAAGGCACCGCCGGCCAGACGCAAGGCAAGGCGCCGCTGGGCTTCGGTCTCGGCGGCGATCAGATCGGCGAGACCTTCGGCTTCCGTAAGATCGAGTTGGCCATTGTCGAAGGCACGGCGGGTAAACTCGCCGGCTTCGGCCAACCTCAACCCGGGCAGACTGCCGAGAAAGGCAAGGAATGCCGCCACGACCGCCCGGCCGCCGTGCAGATGAAATTCCGCAACGTCTTCGCCAGTGAAACTGCCTGGCGCCGGGAAGAACAACGCCAATCCCCGGTCGATGGCCTCGCCATTTGTGTCACGGATTGTCTTCAGCGCCGCTCGGCGGGGTTCCGGCGGCCTGCCGATCGTTGTTTCGATCACGAATCGAACGGCGGGGCCGGAAACGCGCACCACCGCGAGGCCGCTTGGCAGCGATCCGGATGACAGGGCGAAGATCGTATCGGTCACGACTCAATCCTTCCGCCTGGATTCATCATTTGGTTAAGCAAGGCAGGCTGATGGAATTGTCTTGGCAGGTAGCGGCCATCACTCAAGAAATTGTTTTGAAATGGCAAAGGGCCCATCGGGCCCTTTGCATGTCGCTCAAAATCAAAACGGCGGCGAATCGATACCCATCCGATGATTCACGTGAAACAGCCGACACTTCGTCAGGTATTCATCGAATCGAAGAAGTCACCGTTGGTTCGGGTCTGCCGAAGCTTGTCCAGCAGGAACTCGGTCGCATCCGTCGTGCCCATCGGGTTGAGGATGCGGCGCAGCACGAAGGTCTTCTTCAGCTTGTCCGGCGCCACCAGCAGATCTTCCTTGCGGGTACCGGAGCGCTGGATGTCGATCGCCGGGAACACGCGCTTGTCGGAGATCTTGCGGTCAAGGATGATTTCCGAGTTGCCGGTGCCCTTGAACTCTTCGAAGATCACTTCGTCCATGCGGCTGCCGGTGTCGATCAGCGCCGTGGCGATGATGGTCAGCGAGCCGCCCTGCTCGATGTTGCGGGCCGCGCCGAAGAAGCGCTTGGGCCGCTGCAACGCGTTGGCGTCGACACCGCCGGTCAGCACCTTGCCGGAAGACGGCACCACCGTGTTGTAGGCGCGGCCGAGGCGGGTGATCGAATCGAGCAGAATGACCACGTCGCGGCCATGCTCGACGAGGCGCTTGGCCTTCTCGATGACCATTTCCGCCACCTGCACATGGCGCGTCGCCGGCTCGTCGAAGGTGGAGGAAACCACTTCGCCGCGCACCGAGCGCTGCATGTCGGTCACTTCTTCCGGACGCTCGTCGATCAGCAGGACGATCAGGTAGCATTCCGGATGATTGGTGGTGATCGAATGGGCGATATTCTGCAGCAGCACGGTCTTGCCGGTGCGCGGCGGCGCCACGATCAGCGCGCGCTGGCCCTTGCCGAGCGGCGCCACGATGTCGATGACGCGGGCCGAGAAGTCCTTCGACGGCACCCCCTCCACTTCCATGCGGAAGCGTTCGTCGGGATAGAGCGGCGTCAGGTTGTCGAAGTGCACCTTGTGGCGCGCCTTCTCGGGATCCTCGAAGTTGACGGTATTGACCTTGAGCAGCGCGAAATAGCGCTCGCCTTCCTTGGGGCTGCGAATCTGCCCCTCGACGGTGTCGCCGGTCCTGAGCGAAAAGCGGCGGATCTGGGCCGGCGAAATGTAGATGTCGTCGGGACCCGGCAGGTAGTTGGCGTCCGGCGAACGCAGGAAGCCAAAACCGTCCTGCAGCACTTCGACGACGCCCTCGCCGATAATGTCGACTTCCTGTTCGGCAAGCTGCTTCAGAATGGCGAACAGCAGCTCCTGCTTGCGCATGGTCGAGGCATTCTCCACCTCGACTTCTTCCGCGACGGCCAGAAGTTCGGTGGGGGTCTTCTTCTTGAGATCCTGGAGTTTCATCTCCGACATGGACAAGGCATCTCTTGGCTGGAAAAAAGGAATCGAGGTCGAAAACGGATAGCTCCCCTGCCGGGGACATACATCGACGATCTTTTCCGAAAAACGCGAACTGGCAGCGACGGCGGGGAGCCGCCGCGGGGAAACTTTCCGAACCTGCCGTCCGGAAGATGCCTGCCCGCGAAGCGAGGGACAGGTTTCGCTATACCCTGTTCTGCTTGATGCGGCAAGACGAGAGGCTACCCTTGCCTTGCTCTCAGAACGGCTTCAGCACCACCAGCACCAGGACGGCGAACAGGATGAGGGTCGGCAGTTCGTTCATCATCCGGAAGAAGCGCGCGGCATGATGATTGGCATCCCGCTCGAAAGCCTTCCGCCAAGTGTCGAGCTGGTAGTGATAGACCGTGAGGCCAAGCACCAGAAGGAGTTTCAGCCAAAGCCAGGACGACGTGGAAAACCAGCCGCCCTTCACTCCCAGCCACAGACCGAAGCCCCAGGTGCCGTACATGGCCGGCCGCATGATGCCTTTGAACAGCCGGCGTTCCATCACCTTGAAGGTTTCCGACTGCACCGAACCGATCTCCGAATCGGCGTGATAAACGAAAAGGCGCGGCAGATAGAAGATGCCGGCCATCCAGGCGATCACCGAGAACAGATGGCCGATCTTGATCCAATCATAGCCAAGGCCCATCATCGTTCCCCAGCGCCGCGCACCCGCGCCAGCATGCGCGCCACGTTGTCGATCGAGCCATCCGGCGTAATGCCGTGACCGAGGTTGAAGATCAGCCTTCCCCCGCCCAACCGGTCGAGGATTCGATCGACGGCCGCGTCGAGCATCTCACCGCCGGCGACGAGATGCAGCGGATCGAGGTTACCCTGCACGGCGACCAGCGGCTGCACGGCGTCCCGCACGAAATCGAGCGAGGCCTGCCAATCGACGCCGACGGCATCGACGCCGGTTTCGCGCACGAAAGCCGGGAGATGACCGCCAGCCCCTTTCGGAAAGCCGATCACCCGGGCACCGGGCACCCGCGCACGGAGGCCCTCGACGATCCGTCTGGTCGGCTCGATCACCAAACGCCGGAAGCCGGCATCGTCCAGCCCGCCGGCCCAGGTATCGAAGATCTGGACCGCATCGGCGCCTGCCCGCAACTGAGCGGCAAGATATTCGATCGAAGCCTTCACAAGAATATCGACCAGCCGGTCGACGCCACTTGGATCGACGAGGGCCGCTCGCCGCGCCGGCATCTGATCGGGCGTGCCACGGCCGGCAATCATGTAGGTAAGAAGCGTCCAGGGCGCGCCGCAGAAGCCGAGCAGCGCCGTCTCCTCGGCAAGCTCGGCACGGATGCGTGATACCGTCTCGATGACCGGCTCAAGCCGCGAGAGCAGGCGATCCGGTTCAAGGACAGGACGAGCGGGATCGACCGGCTCGAGCCTCGGGCCCTCGCCTTCGACGAACCAGACCTTCTGGCCGAGGGCCTGCGGCACCACCAGGATATCGGAGAACAGGATCGCCGCGTCGAAACCGAAGCGGCGGATCGGCTGCAACGTCACTTCCGTGGCGAGAGCCGGCGCGTAGCAGAGATCGAGGAAGGAACCGGCCTGGACTCTCGTCGCCCGATATTCGGGAAGGTAGCGTCCGGCCTGACGCATCATCCAGACCGGCGGCGGCCACAGCCGTTCACCGTCGAGCACCCTGACAAGGCGACGTTTCCGAGCCGCCTTGTCCATCTTCGTCGTGGTCGCGCCGTCCGCCGTTTCCAAGTCAAGAATCCTATTTGAAGAGATTTTCTTTTTCTTATTGCCGAGGGATAGCAGGGATTGTCTCCCCTCCACAATCGGAACCATGTGAGACCTCCCCGCATGCCCGAGAGGACACCGTTCGGACCGCTGCCCTGTGGCTTTTGTGGAAAACTTTAACCGATGGCGGAACGCCGCAATTCTTAACGAATGGTTAATGGGGATGACCGCCGAAGAGTTAATGAACCGTTAAGCGCCAGCTTCGCTTTTGCACAGCACCCACAGACGCCGCCGCGACCATGCCCATTCGCCTGCCCTGTTGATGGTCTGATGGCTTACCCACAGGGGTCGGTCCGGCGCCCGCGTCGCCGCTCTCTTTCTCCACGTTCGTCCAAGCGGCGCGTGCTCCTCTGTGGATTGTCGCTCGGCGAAAGCAGCCAAGTCATTGATCGAAATTGGCGAAAAAGAACTCGCCAAGCACGGCGCCATCTGAGATGCTGGCTCGCCGTTCTCTCGGAGCACGCCGGCCATGAAGCGGGGCCAGACCTATTTCCATATCCATCTCGTCTCCGATTCCACCGGCGAGACGTTGCTCGCCGTTGGCCGGGCGGCCACCGCTCAATATGAATCGATGGTGGCGATCGAGCATATCTACCCGCTGGTCCGCTCGGTGCGGCATATCGAGCGTGTCATCGCCGATATCGAGGCGGCGCCCGGCATCGTGCTCTATACCCTGGTGCAGCAGGATCTCGCCATCCGGCTCGAGGAGGCCTGCCAGGCGGCGGCCATTCCCTGCATCGACGTCTTGCGGCCGGTGTTCGACGTGTTCCGCTCCTTTTTCAAGGTGCAGGCCATCGGCAAGGCCGGTGCCCAGCACGCCATGGACGCCGACTATTTCAAGCGCATCGACGCGCTGAACTTCACGCTGGCCCACGACGACGGTGCCCTACCCGACGACATCGAGGAAACCGACGTCATCCTGATCGGCATCAGCCGCACCTCGAAGACGCCGACCTCGATCTATCTCGCCAATCGCGGCATCCGCACCGCCAATGTGCCGCTGGTGCCCGGCATCCCGATTGCCGACAAGGTCGTCGCCGCCCGACGGCCCCTGGTCGTCTGTCTGATCGCCACCGCCGAGCGCATCATGCATGTCCGCCAGAATCGCCTGTTGGCGTTGGCCGATCAGAACCAGAATTCGACCTATGTCGACAAGGCATCGATCGCTCAGGAGATTCTCTATTCCAAGCGCCTCTGTACCGAGCACGGCTGGCCGATGATCGACGTCACCCGCCGGTCGATCGAGGAAACCGCTGCCGCCATTCTCGCCCTTTGGGATCAGCATCGTTACGGCAAGATGCTCGATCCCTTTTCCGACGCCGGTTGAAAGATGAGCCTTGTCCTCGCCTCGGCGAGCGCCGCCCGCGCCGCCCTCCTGACCGGTGCCGGTCTCATATTCAAGCGGATCCCGGCCGATATCGACGAGCGTCTCATCGAGGAGGATCTCGTCGGCCTTGCCGCCGCCGACGTGGCGCAGGCCCTTGCCGACGTCAAGGCGGTCGAGGTCTCGTTGCGCCGGCCGGGCGACCTCGTCATCGGCGCCGATCAGACGCTGTCGCTCGGCGACGAGCGTTTCCACAAGCCACGCGACCGCGAGGAGGCCGGCCGGCAGCTCGCCCGCCTGTCCGGCCGCACCCATGAGCTCCATTCCGCCCTGTCGTTGGCCCGAAACGGCGAAGTCCTCCATCGCGCCGTCGACAATGCGAAGTTGACGATGCGGCCGTTGTCGGCGCGCTTCATCAGCCACTACCTCGCCGTGGTCGGCGAAGCGGCCCTGGGCTCGGTCGGCGCCTACCAGCTCGAAGGTTACGGCGTGCAGCTCTTTTCGGCCGTCGAAGGCAACCATTTCACCATTCTTGGCCTGCCTTTGTTGCCGCTGCTCGAATTCCTGCGGGAGGAAAGGGTGGTTGAACAATGATCCGCGCCGCCGTCATCGGTTGGCCGGTGAGCCAGTCGCGCTCGCCGCTGATTCACGGTCACTGGCTGAAGGAGTTTGCCATCGACGGCGACTATGGCCGGGCGGCGATCGATCCCGAACGCATCGATGGTTTTTTCGCCCGCTTCGCCGATAGCGGTCTTGCCGGCGGCAACGTCACCATTCCCTACAAGGAAGTTGCTGCCCGTGCCGCCGCTCATCGCGAGCCGATCGTGGAACGGATCGGCGCCGCCAATACGCTCTGGATCGAGGATGATGCGCTGTGCGCCGATAACACCGACGGCACCGGCTTCCTCGCCAATCTCGACCAGCAGGCCCCCGGCTGGGACAAGGCATCCGGCGAGGCGCTGGTGCTCGGCGCCGGCGGCGCCGCCGCCGCGGTGGTAGACGCCCTTGTCGAACGCGGCTTTATGGTGCGGCTCGTCAATCGCACGCTGTCGCGGGCCGAATCATTGGCCGGACGCTATCCTGGCCGGGCGTCCGCCGATGTCCTTTCGGCGGCGAATCGATACGCGGCAACGGCCGATTTTATCGTCAACACCACCTCGCTCGGCATGAAGGGCGACGGCGCCGTCGATCTCGATATGACCGTTGTGCCAGACGGCGCGGTGGTCAGCGACATCGTCTACGTGCCGCTCGTCACGCCGTTCCTTAATGCCGCCGCCGCGCGCGGTCTTCGAACCGTCGACGGTCTCGGCATGCTGCTTCACCAGGCGGTGCCCGGATTTGCCCGCTGGTTCGGCCGCCGGCCGGTCGTGACGCCCGAGCTGCGCGCGCTGATCGAGGCCGACCTGTGATCGTCATCGGCCTCACCGGCTCGATCGGCATGGGCAAGACCACCACCGCCGATCTGTTCCGGCAGGCGGGTCTGCCGGTGTTCGACGCCGACGCGACCGTGCATGCTCTTTATGACGGCCCGCTCGCCGCCGACATCGAGGCGGCTTTTCCGGGAACGACGCGGGAAGACCGGGTGGATCGCGCCAAACTCGCCAACCGGCTTTCGGCCGATTCTGAGGCTTTCGGCCGATTGGAAGCCATCGTCCACCCGGCGGTGCGGCGGGCCGAGGCCGATTTTCTGCAAAAAGCTCGCGCCGCCGGCGCACCGGCCGTTGTGCTCGACATTCCTCTCCTGTTGGAAACCGGCCGCGACGGCGACGTCGACAAGGTGGTGGTGGTGTCGGCGCCGGCCGACGTGCAGCGGTCGCGGGTGCTCGCCCGTCCGGGCATGACGGCGGAAAAGTTCGAGGCGCTGCTTGCCCGGCAGATGCCCGACGCGGACAAAAGGGCGCGTGCCGACTTCGTCGTGCCCTCCGGCGACGGTCTGGCGGCGGCCGAGGCGGCGGTCGCCGCATTTTTGCGTCAACTGCTTTCTTGACCGATTGCCGGGGACAAGCCGACCGGATTTCCTTGAAATCCTCGTCGCCGGCGGGCAGGATTCGGCCATGCGCGAAATCGTCTTCGATACCGAAACCACTGGCCTCGATCCCAAGACCGGAGACCGCCTCGTCGAGATCGGCTGCGTCGAAGTGGTCAACCGCTTCCCGACCGGCCGCAATTTCCACGTCTATATCAATCCCGGACGGTCGGTGCCCAAGGAAGCCTTCGACGTCCACGGATTGTCCGACGAGTTCCTGGCCGACAAACCGCGCTTCGACGATATAGCAGACGCCTTCGTCGCCTTCGTCGGCGATGCCCATCTGGTTGCCCACAACGCCAGCTTCGACATGGGCTTCATCAATTTCGAACTGAAGGCGTCGGGCCGCACCACTTTCGGCGCCGAGCGCGTCATCGATACGCTGATGATGGCGCGCCGCAAGCATCCCGGCTCGCCGGCCAGCCTCGATGCGCTCTGTAACCGGTACGGCATCGATCGGTCGAAGCGCGTCAAGCATGGCGCTTTGCTCGACGCCGAACTTCTGGCCGAGGTTTATCTGGAGCTGACGGGCGGGCGGCAGGCTGGTCTCGACCTCAGCGTATCGGTCCAGGCGACGTCGGCGGGAGAGACGGGCGGCCGCGTCGCCCTGCGGCCGCGCCCCGTGCCGCTGCCGCCGCGTATCACGGCCGCCGAGGTGGAGGCGCACGCCGCCTTCATCGCCAAGATCGGCGAAAAAGCGTTGTGGAACATCTATGTCGACGACGGCGAGCGGGCGGAAACCGGCTGAATTTCGCGCGTAGAATCCGGGATTCTGCCAGGTGGCCCAATCGGGGTGTTCTTAGCCGGCAAATTATGTCATAGAGCGCTCGGCGCTCGTCCCCTCTGCTCAGACATCGGGAGGCGCTTGGTGATCAAGTCTCCGAAGGGACCGGCAGTGGCCAAGGCGACGCTCGAGAAATTCCGGCAGGTTGCCGCCCTGCCCTATCGTCTGACGGCGCATGGCTACGAGGTGGTGATGATCACTACCCGCGACAGTGGCCGCTGGATATTGCCCAAGGGCTGGCCGATCAAGGGTCTCAAGCGGCACGAGAGCGCGGAAACCGAGGCGATGGAGGAAGCGGGCCTGATCGGCAGCGCCGAACCGAAGCCCGTCGGCCGCTTCACCTACGTCAAGCAATTCCCCAAGCGCCAGGAAAAGGTGCTGGTCGACGTCTTTCCGCTGGCCGTGGAAAAGCAGCTCGACGACTGGCAGGAGAAGGGGCAGCGCGAAGTGCGCTTCTTCAATCCGGTCGACGCCGCCGCGCTGGTGTCGGACGCCGGCGTCGGCGACATTATCCTCGCCTTCTTCGTCGACCTCGCCAAAAGGAAAGCGGCCGGCACCTTAAAGGCACCGGCCGCCGAGAATGCGTCCGCGACGTCCGGCGAGCCGGATATCGATCAGGCGAGCCCCTCGAACAACGCCGTCGACAAATAGCGCTCGGCAAAGGACGGCACGATCACCACGATGGTCTTGCCGGCGTTCTCCAGCCGCTGGCCGAGCTTGATCGCCGCCGCCAGCGCCGCTCCCGAAGAGATGCCCACCGGCACGCCTTCGAGCTTTGCCGCCTGGCGGGCGGTTGCCAGCGCCTCTTCCGACGGCACCGGCAGGATTTCATCATAGACCTTGGTGTCGAGAACGGCGGGCACGAAACCGGCGCCGATGCCCTGGATCTTGTGCGGTCCGGGATTGCCGCCCGACAGCACCGGGCTCTCGGTCGGCTCGACGGCAACCACCTTCACGTCGGGCTTGCGCTCCTTCAGCACGCGGCCGACACCGGTAATCGTGCCGCCGGTACCAATGCCGGCGACGAAAATGTCGACCTTGCCTTCGGTATCGTTCCAGATCTCCTCGGCCGTGCTGACGCGGTGCACTTCGGGGTTGGCCGGATTTTCGAACTGCTGCGGGATGACGGCACCGGGAATGGTGGCAGCCAACTCGCTGGCCTTGGCGATGGCGCCCTTCATGCCCTTGGCCGCCTCGGTCAGCTCGAGCTCGGCGCCGAGCAGCTTCAGCATCTTGCGCCGCTCGATGGACATCGATTCCGGCATCACCAGAATGAGCCGGTAGCCCTTGGCGGCGGCGACGAAGGCGAGCGCGATGCCGGTATTGCCCGAGGTCGGCTCGATCAGGGTGGATTCGCCGGGCTTGATCTTCCCTTGCGCTTCCAATGCCTCGATCATCGCCACGCCGATGCGGTCCTTGACCGAGGCGATCGGATTGAAGAACTCCAGCTTGCCGAGAATGGTCGCCTTGACGCCGTTCTCCTTGGCGAGCTTGTCGAAGCGGACAAGCGGCGTGTCGCCGATGGTATCGGTGATGGACGCGTAGATCTTGCCGCGACCGCGGCGGGAAAGATCGCTCATGGGAAGTCCTCGTTGGTGCGGGGTCCTGTGGAATTGGCGCCATTCTATCGGTTGCCGCAGAACGCCACCAGTCAACCGAGGTCGCAACGGGCGATCGGATTGGAAAATGATCCCATAAAAAAGCTATATAAGAGAACGAATTGCTCTCCTTTCAGGAGCGCCCCGTCGATCCGAAGCCGCCGGCTCCCCGGATGGTGGCGTCGAGCGCCTCCGTTTCGACGAGCCGGGCACGGCTGACCGGCGCGATCACCATCTGCGCGATGCGCTCGCCCCGACCGACGGTGAACGGCGTATCGGAAAGGTTGACCAGGATCACCTTCACCTCGCCGCGATAGTCGGCGTCGATGGTCCCCGGCGAATTGAGGACGGTGACGCCATGTTTGGCGGCAAGCCCCGAGCGCGGCCGCACCTGCGCCTCATAGCCGGGTGGCAGCGCCATGGCGAGACCGGTCGGCACCAGCGCGCGGCCGAGCGGCGGCAACGTCAGCGGCTCTTCGACCGCCGCGACGAGATCGAGGCCGGCGGCGTCCTCGCTCTGGTAGGCCGGCAGCGGCAAGTCGTGGGCATGCGGCAGGCGCAGAAGGGCGACGTCGATCATCGGGAAACCTCGAAAAGCTGGTTCGTTGCGGGTTCGAATCGAAAAATCAGCCGAGTCGCTCGGCGATCAGGGCGATCAGCCGTTCGGCGACCTCGTCCTTGGCAAGCGTCGGCCAAACGTCGATGCCGGCGGCCGAGAGGACGCGCACGCTGTTGCGATCGCCGCCGAACACGCCGCCCTGCAGCGAGACGTCGTTGGCGACGATATAGTCGGCACCTTTGGCGGCAAGCTTACGGGCGGCGTTCGCCTCGACGTTTGCCGTTTCGGCGGCGAATCCAACCACCACCTGCGGCCGCCGTCCGTCGTGGCCGAGCGTTGCCAGGATGTCGGGGTTTTCGACGAAGGCGAGCGGCGGCGGATCGCCGGCCGCCTTCTTGATCTTCTCGCGCGCCACCTCGGCCGGCCGCCAGTCGGAAACGGCGGCGGCCATCACCGCGACGTCGGCCGGCAGGGCGGCGAACACCGCCGCGTGCATCTCCTGCGCCGTTTCGACGCGGACCACGTCGACGCCTTTCGGGTCGGGGATCGAAACCGGGCCGGACACGAGCGTCACGCGCGCGCCGGCGCGGGCGGCGGCGGCGGCCACGGCGTGTCCCTGCTTGCCGGAGGAGCGGTTGGTGATGAAACGCACCGGGTCGATCGGCTCGATGGTCGGGCCGGAGGTGACGAGCACGTGGCGGCCGGCAAGCGGCTTTGGCTGCGTTGCCGCGGCGAAGAAGGCCTCCACGCCGGCAACGATGTCCATCGGCTCGGAAAGACGGCCGACGCCGGCTTCGCCCCGCTCGGCCATCCGCCCCTCGGCCGGCCCGATGAAGCGGACGCCGTCGGCGGCAAGCTGCGCGGCGTTGCGTTGCGTTGCCGGATGCGCCCACATGCGCTGGTTCATGGCCGGGCAGGCGATGATCGGCGCGGCGGCGGCCAAGAGGCTCGCCGTGGCGAGCTCGTCGGCAATGCCGTTCGCCATGCGGGCGATAAGATTGGCGGTGGCGGGCGCCACCAAGATCAGGTCGGTGTCGCGGGAGAGAACGATATGGCCGATATCCTGCTCTTCGGTGGGATCGAACAGGTCGCTGAACACCTTCTCGCCGGAAAGCCCCCCCACCGTCATCGGCGTCACGAATTCCCTGCCCGCCCGCGTCAGGATCACTCGCACCTCGGCGCCGCGCTCCTTCAGGCGCCGGATGACCTCGAGCACCTTGTAGGCGGCGATGCCGCCGCCGATGACGATCAGAATGCGCTTGCCCGCGAGCATGTCAGGCCCTCTCTTGCATAACCGGAGGGAACCTAGACCATCGCGGCGCAGAAGGTCCAGCGGAGCTTGGGGCCGGAAGGGCAACGGCGGCTGGGCGGCAAAAATAAAACGCTCAGCCGGCCGCGAATTTTTCGTCGAAGGAATAGCCGGAGCCGCGCACCGTGCGGATCGGGTCACGGACGCGGCCACGGTTGATCGATTTCCGGAGACGGCCGACGTGGACGTCGACGGTGCGCTCGTCGACGTAGACGTCGTGACCCCAGACGCCGTTGAGCAGCTGTTCACGCGAGAACACCCGCCCCGGTGACTGCATCAGGAATTCCAGCAGGCGGAATTCCGTCGGTCCGAGATGGATTTCGCGTGCCGAGCGGCGGACACGCCGCGTCTCCCGGTCGAGCTCGATATCGCCGGCGGTCAGAAGGCTGGACACCGCTTCCGGCTTGGCGCGCCTCAGCATCGCCTTGACGCGGGCGATCAGCTCGGGAACCGAGAAGGGCTTCACCACATAGTCGTCGGCGCCGGTGGCGAGACCGCGCACCCGCTCCGATTCCTCGCCCCGCGCCGTCAGCATGATCACCGGCAGCCGCTCGGTCTCCGGCCGCGCCCTGAGGCGGCGGCACAATTCGATACCCGAGAGGCCCGGCAGCATCCAGTCGAGCAGCAGCAGATCGGGAGTGATCTCCTTGAGGCGGATGTCGGCTTCGTCGCCACGAAAAGCCTGCTCCACCTCGAAGCCTTCGGCTTCGAGATTGTAGCGCAGCATCAGCGATACCGCCTCTTCGTCCTCGACGATCATCACCTTGGCCATGGTCGTTTTCCGCTCCCGGTAGCTCAGGATCCGGCGACGGTGCTGTCGATCGAGGCGTCGGCCTTCGGCCGCTCGTCCTCGTAGGACCGGCCCGTCACCACATAATGCACCGATTCCGCAATGTTGGTCGCGTGATCGCCGATCCGCTCGATGTTCTTGGCGCAGAACAGCAGGTGAATGCAGAACGTCAGGTTGCGCGGGTCCTCCATCATGTAGGTGAGGAGCTCGCGGAACAGCGACGTATAGAGCGCATCGATCTCGTCATCGCGCAAGCGGACGGCATTGGCGGCCTGGTCGTCCTGGCTGGCATAGGCGTCGAGCACCTTCTTGAGCTGCTGCAGGGCGATCTCGCAGAGATGCTCGACGCCGGTGATGAGCTGCTTGTGCGGGAAGACGCCATTGATGGCGACAACGCGCTTGGCGATATTCTTGGCGAGATCGCCGACGCGCTCGATATCGTTGGCGATGCGCATGGCGCCGACGATTTCCCTGAGGTCGCTGGCCATCGGCTGGCGCCGGGCGATCACCAGGATCGCCTTGTCCTCGATTTCGCGCTGCAGCCGGTCGAGCTCCTTGTCGCCGGTGATCACCCGCTGGGCGAGGCCGGTGTCGAGGCGGGTCAGCGCTTCCACCGCATCGCCGACCGCGCGCTCGGCGAGGCCGCCGATCTCGGTAACCATGCGGGCGATCGCCTTGAGGTCGTCGTCATAAGCGGAAACAGTATGTTCCATGGAAGTCTCCTGCCATTTCCGGTCAGCCGAAGCGGCCCGTGATGTAGTCCTGCGTCCGCTGTTCGAGCGGATTGGTGAAGACGTGGTCGGTGGGGCCCTCTTCGATCAGATGCCCGAGATGGAAAAAGGCGGTGCGTTGCGACACGCGCGCCGCCTGCTGCATCGAGTGCGTCACGATGACGATCGTGAAATTGGCCCGGAGCTCGTCGATCAGTTCCTCCACCTTGGCGGTGGCGATCGGGTCGAGCGCCGAACAGGGCTCGTCCATCAGGATCACCTCCGGCGACACGGCGATGGCGCGGGCAATGCAGAGTCTCTGCTGCTGACCGCCGGAAAGGCCGGTTCCCGGCTCGTTGAGGCGATCCTTCACTTCGTTGAAAAGCGAAGCCTTCTGCAGCGAGGTGACGACGATCTCCTCGAGATCGGCCTTCGAGCGGGCGAGCCCATGGATGCGCGGCCCGTAGGCGACGTTGTCGAAGATCGACTTCGGGAACGGATTGGGCTTCTGGAACACCATGCCGACGCGCGCCCTGAGCTCGACCACGTCGAGGTCCGGATCGTAGATGTTCTGATCGTCGAGCTTGATGGTGCCCTCGACGCGCGCACCGGCGATGGTGTCGTTCATGCGGTTGATGCAGCGCAGGAAGGTCGACTTGCCGCAGCCCGACGGGCCGATGAAGGCGGTGACCGCCTTCTCGGGAATGTCGATGGAAACCCCGTGCAGAGCCTCCTTCTGACCGTAGGTCACCTTGACGGCCACCGTGTGGATCTTGACCGGCCGGCTGGCCGCATCGGGGGTGCGGATGGTTTCGAAAGGCGTCACGGCCTGGACTGCGGACATGGCGAAACTCCGGGAAGACGGGTTACCAGCGGCGCTCGAAGGCGCGGCGGAGAATAATGGCGAGGCTGTTCATGGCGAGCAGGAAGGCGAGCAACACGATGATCGCCGCCGAGGTGCGCTCGGTGAAGGCGCGCTCGGGCTCGGTGGCCCACATGTAGATCTGGGTGGGCAGTGCCGTCGCCGGGTCGAGCGGCGTCGTCGGATATTCGACGATGAAGGCCTTCATGCCGATCATCAAGAGAGGCGCCGTTTCGCCGAGGGCGTGGGCCAGGCCGATGATGGTCCCCGTGAGCACGCCCGGCATGGCGAGCGGCAGCACATGATGAAAGACGGTCTGCATCTTCGAGGCGCCGACTCCGAGGCCGGCCTCGCGGATCGACGGCGGCACCGCTTTCAGCGCGGCGCGCGTGGCGATGATGATGGTCGGCAGTGTGGTCAGCGTCAGCACCAGGCCGCCGACCAGGCTCGCCGAGCGCGGCAGGTGGGCGAAATTGATGAATACCGCGAGGCCGAGCAGACCGTAGACGATCGACGGCACGGCGGCCAGGTTGTTGATGTTGACCTCGATCAGATCGGTCCAGCGATTCTTGGGCGCGAATTCCTCGAGATAGATCGATCCGGCGACGCCAAGCGGCAGCGAAAGCACCAGCACCACCAGCATCATGTAGAGCGAACCGACGAGTGCGACGCCGACGCCGGCCATCTCCGGACGTGTGGAGGCGCCGTTGGTGAACAGGCCGGTGTTGAAGGCGAGATGCAGAGCCCCGTCTTTCTCCAGCTTGTCGATAAGCGCGATGTGCTTGTCCTTGATGAGACGCTGGCTTTCCGGAATATCGGCCCGGATCGTGCCCTTGACGAAGGAGTCGACATCGCCGGTGGCGTAGAAATCGACGCTTCTCTTCGTGCCGATCAGCGAAGGATCCTTGGCGATCATCGACCTCAACATCGGCGCCGACCCCTTGGAAAGCAGGTCGAGACCGTCGTAGAGGCCGTCCTCATCATCGGGGTCGAGCTCCAGGGTCTTCTGGAGCGACGCCGCGATCAGATCGTCGAAGCGAAAGGCGTTGCCGGACAGGACAGCGGCCGGCGAACGATCGCCGTCCGGCGCGATGATGCTCGCGTCGAAGTCGACCATCATCGCGATGCGCGTCTGCTGGAAGGCGGTATAGCCCTTGCCGACGATCGAGCCGAACAGCGCGAGAAGAAAGCAGAGGGCGATGGTAACCGCCGCAAGGCCATAGGCACGGAAGCGCCGTTCGGCGGCATAGCGGCGACGAAGACCGATATCGATCCTGGAGATGGCCCGGACTTCCGGACCGCCGAGCCGTGAAACGGGAAGGCGGGAGGCGGCTTCGGTCATTCGTACTGCTCCCGATACTTGCGGACGATGGTCAGCGCCAGCACGTTGAGGCCGAGCGTGATGACGAAAAGCGTGATGCCCAGCGCGAAGGCGACCAGCGTCTGCGGGCTGGTGAATTCGAGATCGCCGGTCAGCTGATTGACGATCTTCACGGTAATGGTGGTCATTTCTTCGAAGGGATTGAGTGAGGCGCGGGCGGCGACGCCGGCGGCCAGCACGACGATCATCGTCTCGCCGATGGCGCGCGACACGGCAAGCAGCACCGCGCCGACCACGCCCGGCAGCGCCGCCGGCAGGATCACTTGACGCATCGTCTCCGAACGCGTCGCCCCGAGCGCCAGCGAGCCGTCGCGGAGCGAGCGAGGCACGGCGGTGATGATGTCGTCGGAAAGCGAGGAAACATAGGGAATGATCATGATGCCCATCACCAGGCCGGCGGTGAGCACATTGTTGCCGGAGGTGCCGAGGCCGAGCGGCAAGGCGATAAAGTCGCGAATGAGCGGCCCTACGGTCGTCAGGGCGAAGAAGCCGTAGACGATGGTCGGAACGCCGGCCAGGATTTCGATCAGCGGCTTGGCGATCGAACGCACCTTCGAGGTCGCGTATTCAGCCATGTAGACGGCCGAAAACAGACCGATCGGCACGGCCACCAGCATGGCGAAGAAGGAAATGTAGATCGTGCCCCAGAAAAGCGGCAGGAAGCCGAACTGGCCGCTCTCGGTCGAACCAGCGGCCGCGAAACGCGGATCCCAGACGGTGCCGAAGTAGAAATTGATCGGCGATACCACCGAGAAGAATTGCAGGGCCTGGAACAGCAGGCTGAGGACGATGCCGACGGTGGTGAGGATGGCCACCGAGGAGGCCCCAATCAGGATCGCCAGAATGGTGCTCTCGACGAGATTGCGGGCCCTGAGCCTCGGCTTGACCCGCACGAAGGCGAAAATCAGTCCGAAGGCGAGGGCAGCGACAACGGCTATGTCGACGGCGGTATTGAGACCGTCCGAAACGACATTCAGCGCGCTGGCGGCTATCAGCTGGTAAGGCTTCACGTCTTCGCCGAGCGGCAATCCGTGGCGCGCGAACACCGAACGTGCCGCCACGACGCCGATTCGAATGTCCTCGAGTTCTTCGTGGGTCGCGAGCTTCAGTCCCGTTGCGACCTGCCGCACGCCGGAAATCTCCAGCGACAGCTGTGTGGGATTGGCCAGCACCTGCTCGGGAAGATTGACGCGTACGGTGTGCTCGACAAGGAACGGCCGGGCGACCGACAGCACGACGAGGATGAGAAGCGCCGGAATTGCCGTCCAGATCAGCACATAGGCGCCATAGTAGCCGGGTCGGGCGGCGAGCGCGTCGCGCCCCTTGCCGGAGAGGACGACTGACTTCCAGTGCCCCAGTACGAAGCCGAAGAACGAAAGTCCCGCGATCAGCGCGAGCAGCCAGAGCGGACCCATGCGGCCTCCCCGAGGTTTCGTCCGCCCATCGTGGCGGTGCAAGAAGGAAGGGCCCCCGGTAAGAGGCCCTTCCTCTAATAGTTGTTGCGATCGATCAGAGGGTCTTGCCGGCCTGGAAGTCGGCGAGCACCTGCTCGCGCTCGCTCTTCGGCGCCGGGACGAGGCCCTTGGCGACGGACGGCGAACGCGGGCCGATCATCTGGTCGGCCAGGAAGAACTCGACATAGTCCTTGAGGCCCGGGACGACGCCGAGATGCGCCTTCTTCACGTAGAAGAACAGCGGACGCGACACCGGATATTCGCCCTTGGCGATGGTTTCCACCGACGGCGAGATGCCGCTCATGGTGGCAACCTTCAGCTTGTCCTTGTTGTTCTCGTAGAAGGCGAGGCCGAACACGCCGATACCGGTCTTGTTCGAGTCGATGCGGGCGAGCGTCTCGTTGTACTCGCCGTCGATGTCGACGGCCTTGCCGTCCTTGCGCACCTTGGCGCAGGCCTTCTCGGCGTCGGCCTTGGCGAGACCCGAGGCGATGAAGGCGTCGTAGGCCTTGGTGGCCTTGCAGCCGGCGAGGAGAACGTTGAGCTCGAACACTTCGCGCGTGCCGTGCTTTTCACCGGGGATATAGGCGGCGATGTCCCAGTCCGGGAAGCCGGCCTTGACGTCCGACCACTTGGCGTTGGGATTGTCGACCAGCTGGCCGTCCTTCAGCACCTGGGCGCCGATGGCGTTGAACCAGTCGGCCGGCTCGTAGGCGAAGTCCGGGCCCTTGATGTCGGAGGCGAAGACGATGCCGTCGTAGCCGATGCGGATTTCCTGCACCTCGGTCACGCCGGCCGCCTTGCAGGCGTCGAGCTCTTCGGCCTTGATCGGCCGGGAAGCGTCGGCGATGTCGATGGTGTCGTCGCCGACGCCCTTGCAGAATTCCTTGAGGCCGGCACCGGTGCCGCCGCCTTCGACGATCGGCGCCTTGAAGTTCGGATTGGCCTCGGCGAAGGCCTCGGCGACGATGGTCGCATAAGGCAGGACGGTGGACGAGCCGGCGATGTGGATCTGCTCGGCGGCGAGGGCGGCCGTGCCGGTGGCGGAAAGGCCGAGCACGATGGCGCTGGCAGCGGTGGAGAATTTCACGGGAGCACTCCTAATGGTTTAGGATCGTGAGGGTCGGAGCCCCTAGCCCATTGGCCGTCTCGTACCCGTCACAGCCGCGGACCCTAGCGGCCTGGCACTACCCTTCTATGACGATTGGGCTACAATATTGTGACAATATAATATGCTGAAAACAAATGGGAAATCAAATTTCCAGCCGCTCGGCGACAGCGGGCTCCGCTTCTTTCGTCATCTCGGCATCCGCGAGGTCGGGCCGGCGGGGCAGCCAGATGTTGACGGTCGTGCCCGTACCCACTTCCGAGCGGATGACAAGGCGCCCCTGGTGGCGATTGACGATATGCTTGACGATGGCGAGGCCGAGGCCGGTACCGCGCTGCTCGCGGCTTCGCGCCGCGTCCACCCGGTAGAAGCGTTCGGTCAGGCGCGGCAGATGCTCGGCCGCGATGCCGGGGCCGTCGTCGGCGACGCTGGCACGGAAGCCGGGGCGGCCATCGTCACCGGTTTCCTCTGCGAGCGTCAGTGTGATGCGGCCGCCGTCGCGGCCGTATTTGACGGCGTTCTCGACGAGGTTGGTCAGCACCTGCGTCAGTTCGTCGCGGTCGCCGGCAACAGGGGCGGCGGTCAGGTCGCCTTCCATGATGACCGTCGCGTCGCGCGTGGCCGCGACGGGGGTCAGCATGTCGGCGACCGATGGCAATATCTCGGCGAGATCGACGGCGCCGGTCGGGCGAACGTGCGCTTTCATCTCGAGCCGCGACAGCGACATCAGGTCGTCGATCAGCCGGCCCATGCGCCGGGCCTGTTCCAGCATGATGGCCAGGAAGCGCTCGCGATTGGCTTCGTCGCGCCGGGCCGGACCGAGCAGCGTCTCGATGAAGCCGGTGAGCGAGGCGAGCGGTGTCCGGAGTTCATGGCTGGCGTTGGCGATGAAGTCGCTGCGCATGCGGTCGAGCCGAACGGCTTCGCTCTCGTCCCGGAAGCGCAGCAACACGAAATCCGGCCGTTGGCGCGGCTCGGGGCGCGGCAGGCGCAGCGGCGCGCAACGGACGACGAAATGCCGCTCGCTGGCACCTCGCTCGACGAAGCGCACCGGCAGCAGGTTTTCGCCGCGGCCGGCGCGCTGGACCGCATCGAGGATTTCCGGCACGCGCAGCCGGAAGGCCAGCGGGTCGCCGATACGGGCCGTGCCGAATTCGGCGGCGGCGGCGGCGTTCTGGTAGCGCAGCGTGCCCTCGGCATCGGTGAGAAAGGCCGGCTCCTCCATGCCGTCGAGCACCAGCTTCATGCCGGTGTCCGGCCAGCGGCGGGCCGGCAGCCGGTCGGCCGGCTTCGGCGCCACTGCCCTTCCGGCCGGCAGAACGGTGAGAGCGGCCGCCCCGGTGGCGAGAAACCCGGCCAAGGCCACGGCCGGCGGAAGGTCGGCGGCGAACAGCATGACCACCCAGAAGACGACCGCTGCGACGAGCACCGTCTGCAAGCGCCCTTCGGCGAGGGCCTCGCCAAGCGGCCCGCGTGCCTCCCGCAACGCGTCGTTGTTCTCCGGCCTATCCGGCATGGGGCTCATGGCGTTCATTTGTCCTTAAGCGAAAACGCGGAGTCTGTCATATTGATAAACGTCTTTTGTGACGCTTGTAGCGCGGGTCGCTGTGCCCGCGACGATTGCGGATGCGTCGAGTCTGGGGGAAAGCCGATGGGAAAGAAAGACAAATCGACGAACGACATGACGCGTCGCTTCGTATCGAGCGTCGAGCTGATCGCCGCCCGCGAGGGCGCCGCCGTGCTGGCGACGCAGGCGCCCGACGCGCCGCCGATCACGCTCGGCAAGACGACCTTCGACCTCGACAATCCCTATCTGCCCGAGGAAATCGAGATGGAGGCCCTTGCCTCCGGCGGTTATCCCTACAAGGAGAGCCTGAAGGAGAAGGCCTATCTCGAAGAACTGCGCGTATTGCAGATCGAGCTGGTCAAGCTGCAGAAGTGGGCCAACGACACCGGCCAGCGCATCGTCCTGCTGCTGGAAGGGCGCGACGCCGCCGGCAAGGGCGGCACCATCTCAACCTTCCTCGAATACATGAACCCGCGCTCGGCCCGTCACGTGGCGCTGGCCAAGCCGTCCGACGTCGAGCGGGGCCAGTGGTATTTTCAGCGTTACGTCAAGGAATTGCCGACCCGCGGCGAAATCGTCTTCTTCGACCGCTCCTGGTACAACCGCGCCGTTGTCGAGCCGGTGATGGGCTTCTGCACGGCCGAGGAGGCGAAGCTCTTCCTCGAGGAAGTGCCGCATTTCGAGCGCCTGCTGATCCACGACGGTATCGTGCTGATCAAGATCTGGCTCGACATCGGCCGCGAGATGCAACTGAAGCGTTTCCACGACCGCCGTCACGATCCCCTGCGCATCTGGAAGCTGTCGCCGGTCGACCTCAAGGCGCTCGGCATGTGGGACCAGTATACCGCCGCCCGCGACCAAATGCTGAAGGCCAGCCATTCCGACCTCAGCCCCTGGATCGTCGTTCGCTCCAACGACAAGAAGCGGGCCCGTCTCAACGCCATCCGCTACCTGCTGTCGAAGCTCGACTACGACCGCAAGAACCTGGCCGCCATCGGCGAGATCGACGACAAGATCCTCGGCAAGGGGCCGAAGTTCCTGAAGATCAAGAACGGCAAGAACAAGGACTGAAGCTAATGCCGGGGGTCGCCGAAAGCGGCCCCTTGGCATTCTGGAGCTCGGCTCAGGCCAGCCTCAGATACCAGTGAATGTCGCGGTCGCTGACCTCGGCGAAGAAACGGTCGCACTCCGCTTCCTTGATGGTGAGGTAAATGTCGGTGAAGCGCGCGCCGAGCCGCCGTTTCAGGAAGTCGGAAGCGCGCGCCCGCCTCAGCGCCTCCGGCCAGAAGCGCGGCAGCGACGCCTCTACTTGGGCATAGCCGTTGCCGACGATCGGCTCCGACGGTTCGCGCCTTTCCTCGATGCCCTCCAGCATGCCGGCGATGACCGCGGCGAGCGCCAGGTAGGGATTGGCATCGGCGCCGGCGACGCGCTGTTCGAGGTGGCGCGTTGCCGGCGGACCGCCGGTGACGCGGATCGGCACCGAGCGGTTGTCGGTTCCCCAGGCCGGGCCGAGCGGCGCGTAGGAATTGGGCTTGAAGCGGCGGTAGCTGTTGGCGTTGGGCGCGAAGATCGCCATGCTCTCGGCCATGGTGGCTTCGAGGCCGGCGATGGCGTGGCGGAGAAGCGCATTGCCCTCGGGCTCGCGGCTCGCGAAGAGATTGTTGCCGGCCTCGTCGCACAGGCTGACATGGAAATGGGCGCCGGAGCCGGCGAACGCCGCATAGGGCTTGGCCATGAAGGTGGCGACGAAGCCGTGCCGCTCGGCCACGCCCTTGACGAGGCGCTTCCACAGGATGGCGTCGTCGGCCGCCCGCAGCGCGTCGTCGCGGTGTTCCAGCACGATCTCGAACTGGCCAGGAGAATATTCCGAGATCAGCGTGCGGGCCGGCAGGCCTGCCGCTTCGGCGGCGGCATAGACCGCCTCCAGGAAGCTGGAAAAGTCGCCAAGATCCTGCACGAGATAGGCCTGGAGGTCGGTCGGACGGAAGCCGTTCGGCGCCGTCGGCGGCGTCACCCTGCCCTCGGCCGCCGCCCGGCCGTCGATGAGGTAGAATTCCAGCTCGACGGCGGCGGCCGGCCGGAACCCGAGGGCCTGCGCCGCGTCGACCACGCGGGCGAGCGCGTGGCGAGGATCGCTGGCCGAGCCCGATCCGTCGCCCTCGAAGGAGGTGAGGAGGAACTGGGCGGTCGGCACCTGCCGCCAGGATGAGCGAACGAGCGTGCCCGCGACCGGCCGGCATAGGCGGTCGGCATCGCCCATTTCCCACAGCAGGCCCGTTTCCTCGACGTCGGCCCCCTTGATGTCGAGCGACAGCACCGAACAGGGCAGCGGCCGCCCCGTGCGGTAGGCGCCGAGCAGTTCGGAGCGGCGCAGCAGCTTGCCGCGCTGCACGCCCGAGCAATCGGTCAGGAAGCACTCGAACTGGACGACGTCGGGATTGGCGGCCAGGAAGGCCTCGGCCTCCGCGACATCGGCGATCTTGACGGCGGACATGGATAACGGTCCCGGCATGTCGGCGCCCGGCGCGAACCGCGGGCGACGGAATGAAATCCCCGCCGTCATGGCATTTCCCGCCGCCCGTTGTCCAGCATGGCGAGGTTGGGGCTTGGCCTGACTGCCCTCGCTCGGCTAGAACGGAGGCCACCCTTGCCACCGGGTCGCCATGCGTTTCCGTTTCGCCCTTCTCTTTCCGCTGCTTTTGCTCGCCGCCTGCGCCGGCTCCCGCCCCGACGGCGGCGCGCTCGAAGTGACGACAGTGGCGGCGCCGGGCGCGACCGAGCACGAACTCCTGGTGGCGGCGACGCGCGAACGGGCGAAGACCGGGCCGGCGATGTTCAATGGCGAACGGTCGACCGGACTCGACTTTGCCGACCTGTCGATCTCGGTGCCGCCAAACCACACCACCGGCGATATCGAATGGCCGTCGCCGCTGCCCGGCGATCCCACGAAACAGTTCGTGGCCCGTTCGCTCGCCTATGTCGATGGCGCCGACGCCTTCAGGGCGCGCCTGAGAGCCAGGGTCGCCGCCCTGCCCAAGGGACGGCGCGCGGTGGCGGTGATCGTCCACGGCTTCAACAATGATTTCGACGAGGCGGTGTTCCGCGCCACCCAGATCGTCCACGACACCGGCTTCGACGGCGTGACGGTGCTGTTCACCTGGGCGTCGCGCGGCTCGGTGTTCGACTACGTCTACGACCGCGACAGCGCCACCATCGCCCGCGATGGCCTGGAAGATCTGCTGCGCATCGCTTCCGAGAGCGGGGTCGAGGACCTCTTCGTCTTCGCCCATTCCATGGGGAACTGGGCGACCATCGAGGCGCTACGCCAGGCCAAGATCGCCGGCCATGGCGATTTCAACGGCAAGCTTCGCACGGTGGTGCTGGCGGCGCCCGACATCGACGTCGACGTGTTCAAGGCGGAGATGCGGGTGATCGGCCGGCCGAAATATCCCTTCGTGCTGTTCTCGTCGTCGGACGACCAGGCGCTTTGGCTGTCCGGCCTGATCGCCGGCGAAAAGCCGCGCCTCGGCGCCTACACGGAAGACAAGGAAGCCATCGCCGACCTTGGTGTGATCGTCATCGACATCTCCGCCACCGCGGCCACCGATTCGCTCGCCCACAACAAGTTCGCCGTCGTCCTGCCCGACTTCGTCAGCCGGCTTGGCGAACGCCTCAGGCGCGGCGACCAGCTGGCAACGGGGCGCGGCAGCCTCTCGGAAACGACGCGTGGCCTGGGCGATTCGCTCGGCAGTCTCGTCGGCAACACGGCCGGCGCCGTGATAACGCTGCCGGCCTATCTCCTGACGCTGCCGATCCGGGCGGTCGGCGGCTGATATCCAACCGATCAGCGTTTTCCAACGAGGTCGATCAGCCGGTCGAGCGTCCCCTCGTCGAGGCTGCCGATCCGTTCGGCAAGGCGGTTGGCGAGCTCGGTCGCCTTGGGAGACAGGCCCTCGGTATCGATGACGACGCGCGGATGCGACAGATCGGCCAGCCGCTCGAGTTCCTCGGCTTCGTCCCAGATGATGTTGAGATGGCCGATGATCCGTTGCAGAAGATCCCAGGTCGGCCGGCCGCGCCGGCCGTGCTCGAGCGCCGACAGATAGGCCGGCGAGACGCCGATCGCCGCCGCCATCGACTTCAGGGTCATGCCGCGCGCCTCGCGGATTTCGCGCAGGCGGGCGCCGAACGGCGTCATCCTTTTCCTTTCCGGCCCGACGGATCGCGACTTTCGCTCTCGGGGCTACTTCCTCTTGCGGATGCGCACATAGAGCGCGCCGCCGCCGCCATGCACCGGCCCGGCGTCCTCGTAGCCGAGCACGACCCGCCGGAATTCCGGCAGGCTCAACCAGAGTGGCACGACGCGCTTCAGCACGCCACGCTCGTGATCGTGCAGGCTCTGGAAATCCCCGCCGGGCCGCCCCTTGCCGGTGATGACCAGCACCACTTTCCAGCCCATGCTCTGCGCATGGGAGAGAAAGCCCGAAAGCCGGGCATGGGCTTCGTCCTGCCGGTAGCCATGCAGGTCGAGCCGGCCGTCGATGGCGGTGCGGCCGCGATTGACGGCCTGCCGCTCCCGCTTGCCGAAGGGATGCAGCTTCGGCAGGGCCGGCTTGGCGGTTGGCTGAGGCGGGGCGGCCGGCGGCAGGTGGACGAGCGGCCGCTGCGTCTCGGGCTCGGCGGCGGCGATCGCCGGTGGCGGCGCAACGATCTTTTCGGGCCGCAGCGGCGTCACGGTCTTCCGCACCGCCCGCCAGAGTTCTTCCTCCTCGGGAGCGAGCGGCCGGCCTTTGCGGCGGGACATCGGTCAGCCCTCCCGCGGCACGAGCAGGGTGAAGCGAGCCGGATCGCGCACCCGCGCCGCCAGCGCGAAGGCGTCGTCACCCGAGCCGAAGAAGATGTCGCCGCGCGCCGGCCCGACGATCGCCGAGCCGGTGTCCTGCGCCACCATCAGGCGCCGGAACGGCCCGGCGGCAAGATCGGCCTCGACGAATACCGGCGCATGGAAGGTGATGAGCGAGCGATCGACGGCCAGCGACCGGCCCGGCGTCAGCGGCACGCCGGCCGCGGCGATCGGCCCCAGGGCGGGATCGGTCACCGGCGCCTCGCGAAAAAAGATGTAGGAGCGGTTGCGGGCGAGCGCCGCCCGCCGCTCCTGCGGCGCGAGATCGTCGAGCCAGGCGCGCAGCGCGTCGGCGGTGGCTTCGGCCGGACTGCGCACGACGCCGCGTTCGAGCATCAGGCGCGCCACGGAAAAATAGGGATGGCCGCTTTTGGCCGCGAAGGTGACCCGCATGAGGTCACCGTTCGGCAGGCGGAGCCGCGCCGCGCCCTGAACGTGGATGAAAAAGGCCTCGACGGCGCTTTTCACGAAGGCGATCGGCCGCACGCGCCCGTCGAGCGCCCCCGCCATGATCGCCCCCCTTTCGGGACAGGCGGCAAGGCGCCCCCGTCCATCGTCGAGGGCCCAGGTCAGCGCCGGATCGAGAGCGCACCGGTCGTCATGGACGCCGACTTCGCGCAAACCGTCGGGCGGCGCGAGCAGGGGAACCGGGAATGCGAGCGAGGGGGCAAGCCGCGCCTCCACCTCCGGCTCGAAGAAGCCGGTGACGAAGCCGTCGCCGGCAATCGGCTCGATTCGGAACGGTCGGAAATGCGCCTCGAAGAAGGCGCGCGCGGCGGCGGAATCCACGGTGTCGCCGAGGGCGGCCGCCAGTTGGCCCTTCTGGGCCAGCGCTGCGCCGTCCGGTCCGAGGATTTTGCAAGTCGGGGTCTTGTCGATGAGGCGGGCTGCCGAGCGCCGGAAGGCCGCGAAGGCGGCGGCGTGGTCGTCGTCGATCCATCCGGGAAGGTCGGTGAAGGCGACCGCCACGAGATGGGCGGCGGGAAGCGCGTCGGCCAAGATGCTGTCAGCCCCCGGCATCGGTGGCGACGAGCTTCCAGTTCGGATCCGACGACCTAATCTCGCGGGCGAACGTCCAGACGTCGGTCACCTCGGCCACCCGTTGTGAATCGCCTTCGACCACCGAACCGTCGCGGCCGTGGGTAACCGAGATGAGCTGCGAGGAAAAGCGCACCGTCACCTGCGCCACGCCGTTCTCGATCCCGGCGTCGGCCACCTCCGCCTTGTCGATGCCGACGAAGGTGAAGTCTATTTTCTCGCCGCGTCCCTCGCGTTCGGCGATCACGCCGGAAAATCCGTCGAAGACTTCGCGCGACAGCAGCGGCTTCAGCGCCGCCCGGTCGCCGGCGGCAAAGACGGAGACGATCATCTCGTAGGCCGCGCTGGCGCCCGCCATGAACCCGTCGAGGTCGAAGTTGCGATCGGCCGAGGCGATCGCCTTGAGGCCGGTATTGGCGCTGCCGGCGGGGATCGCCTCGTCGATGCGGGCGAACACGGCTTCGCGCGGATCGGACCGGCCCTCGCGCGGCAGCGTCACCACATTGTCGCCCGCCGGCGGCGGTTCGATTTCCGCCTTGCGACCGGCGAACGGGTCGAAAGGCGGCTTCTCGTTGCCGGTGCGCGTGCCGAGCACGCTCCTGAGGCGCCAGAAAATGACGACGGCGATCACGAGGAAGATGAGGCTGGTGAGATCGAGGAAGGCGTTCATCCGAGCATCGTTTCCCTCAGTTGGCGCCGGAAGGGCGCAGCATCGCATTTTGTGTCGTCTGCCTATGTAGGCGACGGCGGCGGCGAGGGAAAGACGGACATGCGGTGAATCTGGAGCGATTTCGACGACACGGCCGCCATTTGCCGCCGTCGTCGCTGCGACCATATGGGAGCGACAGCGACCCTTGCGCCCGACCGGACGGCCGGCCATCATGCCAGAACACGCCGACCGAACCGGAACCGTCATGCATCTTTCGCCTTACCTGCCCGTTCTTCTCATCGCCTGGCCGATCGCCGAGATCGCGACGCTCATCTGGGTGGGCGGCCACCTCGGCGTCATCAACACCGTCGGCCTGGTGCTGCTCGCCGCCTTCGGTGGCCTGGCGCTGTTCCGCTATGTCGGTTTCGGCCTGCTGCGCCGCGTGCAGGCCGAACTTTCCGGCGGGCGGATGCCGACCGGCACGCTGCTCGAAGGCTTTGTCGTGCTCGTCGCCGGCATGTTGCTGATCCTGCCGGGCTTCCTGTCCGACGTGCTGGCCTTCCTGCTGCTGTTCGCCCCGGTTCGGCGGCTGATCATTGCGGCGATCGCCTCGCGTCTCACGGTGTCGACGGTTTCCTCGGGCCGCCGCCCCGCCGACGACGGTGTCGTCGATCTCGATGAAGACGAATGGGAAAGGCGCAACGACAGTGATTCGCCCTGGTCGGACCGCCCGCCGATCCCTCCGCCCGACCGTGACGGCGATCGGTCTTGATCTCACCCGTCAAGCCTGATAGCGCTCGGACCCGCGGAAAAATCGGGAAACGGCCCTCTGCTGCCGGTTCCACCTAACACGAGGGTCACCCTTGCGGGCGTTGTCGCCCCGGCTGGCCGGAGGAGTGCGAAAATGAGTTCGGTTCAGCCCGAAAACGGCGCCGCTGAAGCCCAGCCGTCGATGAGCGTCGTCGCCCAGTATGTCAAGGATCTGTCCTTCGAGAACCCGAAGGCGCCGGACAGCTTGCGGGCCCGCGAGACCGCGCCGCAGATTTCCATCGGCGTCAACGTCAACTCCCGCCAGCGCAGCCAGAGCGACTACGAGATCGATCTGCATCTCGAAGCCAAGGCGGCGATCGGCGAGGAAGTGGTCTTCAACGTAGAGCTGTCCTATGGCGGCCTCATCACCGTGCAGAACGTCCCGGCCCAGCACCTGCACCCTTACGTCAATATCGAGGGGCCGCGTCTGTTGTTCCCCTTCGCGCGCCAGATCATCGCCGATGCCGTCATCCGCGGCGGTTTCCCGCCGCTGCTGATCGACCCGATCGATTTCGTCGCCCTCTATCAGCAATATCTCGCTCGCCTGCAGCAGATGCAGCAGCAGGGCGCCGCCAACTGAGGCGAATGCTCCGAACCCGTCGCGAACGGCGCGTCTCCGGAAAGGGGCGCGCCGTTTGTCTTTAGGCGGAGGCCGCTCCTTGACCGCCGCTCAGGCCCCGAGATCGGAAAGATAGGTATTCTCGGCGCGGGAGCCGGCATAGGCCTCCGGCTCGATGCGGGCGAAAAGCAGCGCCTCGTCCCGGTCGCCGGGCGCGGCGAGAATGGCGCCGTCCGGCGCTGCGATGCGGGAAAGGCCCGCGTAGGCGAATTCGCCGCCGCCGCCGCAATTGTCGACATAGGCGACGAAAAGCTGATTCTCGAAGGCGCGCACGGCGATCATGTGGGCGGCGATGAACTCGCCCGATCCGCCGACCGGCAGGGCCGTCGGCACCAGCACCGCATCGGCGCCGGCCCGGGCGAGACGGCGGACATTCTCGGGAAATTCCACGTCGTAGCAGATCAGCAGACCGAGGCTCAGCCCGTCCTGGCGGACGATTGTCGTCGAGGGCGGCGCGGCGCGGAACCAGCGTCTTTCGTAAAGGCCATAGAGATGGCTCTTGCGATAGACCGCCCGGCTCTCGCCGCAGACCCAGAGCGCGCTGTTGTAGAGCGCGTCCCCGTGGCGCTCGGCAAAGCCGGCGACGATACCGATGGCATGCCGGCGGGCGATCGCCGCGACCCTGCCGGCGAGCGGACCGTCGGCCGGCTCCGCCAGAAGCGGCAGGTCGGGGCCGGCGCCGTAGCCGACGAGGCCGAGTTCCGGCGTCACCAGAAGGCGGGCACCGCCGGCCGCCGCCTCGGCCGCCCCCCGCTCCAGCCGGTCGAGATTGGCGGCGACGTCGGACGGGCGGGATTGCATCTGCAAGGCGGCGAGCAGCATCGGCGGCTCCACGGGATGGGGGTGAGTTCAAGAGGCATACAGGCCGGGCGTGCCCCGCTCAAGCCGTTGCCGCCCGTATGAGAAAAATGCTCTTCATATAAGCGGACTTCGGAAGCTGCCGGACTGGATCGGCCCGAATTTTGGCTTAAAACAAGGGTGCTGCTGCCGGTCATTTCGGCAGCCTTCCGGGGAGTTTTGCAAAAATGGGTCCGCAGGTCGATCCCGTTCCGTCCGATATCGTGGTGCCGAAGGAGGCCGACGTCGTCATCGTCGGCGGCGGAATCATCGGCACCAGCTCGGCGCTCTATCTGGCCGAGCGGGGCCTCAAGGTCGTGCTTCTCGAAAAGGGCCATGTCGGCGGCGAGCAATCGAGCCGCAACTGGGGCTGGGTGAGGCAGGCCGATCGCGATCCGCGCGAGTTCGATCTCATTCGCGAGGCGATGCGGCTGTGGCGGGAGATGGGCGCCCATGGCGTCGGCGATACCGGCTTCCGCGAGACCGGCATCTTCTTCGCTGCTCGCCGGGGGCGCGAGGTCGACGGCTACCGCGCCTGGGTCAAGGCGGCGGCCGAGCACGGCATCGCGTCCGAGGTGATCGAGGGCGAGGCGGTGCGCGCCGTCATGAAGGACGATCTGTCGCCGCCGCCGGCCGGCCTCTGGTGCCCGAGCGACGGCTGCGCCGAGCCGCAGAAGGCGGCGCCGGCCATTGCCCTTGCCGCCCGGGCCAAGGGCGCCGTCATCCTCACCGACTGCGCGGTGCGCGGCCTCGAGGTGGCCCTCGGCGAGATCGTGTCGGTGGTCACCGAGCGCGGCAGCATCAAGACCAAGCGGGTGGTGCTCGCCGCCGGCGCCTGGTCGCGCCGCTTCCTGAAGGATCTCGGCGTCACGCTGCCGCAGCTCAAGATGCGCTCGACGGTGTCGCGGACCAGCCCGGTGGCCGGCGGTCCCGATGCCGGCATCTGGGACGACGTGATCGGCATTCGCAAGCGCGCCGACGGCGGGCTCACCGTGGCCAACGGCGTCGCCAACGTGGCGGCGCTCACCCCCGACCATCTGCGCTTCGCCCTCGACTTCCTGCCGGCGCTCATGGCCGACTGGCAGCACGTGTCGCTGTCCTTCGGTTCGCGCTTCTTCCGGGAGATCGACGACTGGCCGACGAGGCCGCTCGACAAGACGTCGCCCTACGAGAAGACGCGCGTTCTCGATCCGCAGCCGGATGTCCGCTTCCTGCGCCGGACCATGACCGAATTGAAGCGCCGCTTCCCGTCGTTCCAGGATACGCGCATCGTCCAGGCCTGGGCCGGCTTCATCGACGTGACGCCGGACGTGGTGCCGGTGATCTCGGAGGTGGATGGCCTTTCCGGTCTCGTCGTCGCCACCGGTTTTTCCGGTCATGGCTTCGGCATCGGGCCGGGCGCCGGCTGGCTGGTCGCCGATCTCGTTACCGGAACGACGCCGTTCGTCGACCCGACGCATTTCCGCCTGTCGCGCTTCTCCGACGGATCGAAGCCGAAACCGGCATCGAGACTCTAGACTTCAGGCGGCGAGGTCGGCGACCACGGCATCGAGCACGAAGGCACCGGCCGGCGTGGTGCGGATGCGGCCATCGGGCAGCACCTCCACCATGCCGTGGGTGACCAGGTCGGAGATCCGTGCCGCGTCGAAGCGCCGGCCGGACAGCCGCTGATAGCGGGACGCGTCGATGCCTTCGACAAGGCGAAGGCCCATCAGCAGCATCTCGTCGCCGGCCATCTCGCCGAAGATTTCCTCGGTCTCGATCACGCCGTTGCCGGTCTCGGCGACACGCCGCATCCAGGCTTCCGGGTTGCGCTCGGCAATGGTGGCGAGGCGGCCGCGGTCGTCGCCGTGGACGATGCGGCCGTGGGCGCCGGGGCCGAGACCGATATATTCGCCGTAACGCCAGTAGAGGAGATTGTGCCGGCTTTCGCCGCCCGGTGTGGCGTGGTTGGAAATCTCGTAAGCCGGCAGGCCGGCCGCGCCGGTGATCGTCTGCGTCAGCTCGTAGAGATCGGCGGCGGCGTCGGCATCGGGCACCACCAGCTTGCCGGCGGCATATAGTTTCTCGAAGGCGGTGTCCGGCTCGATGGTCAGCTGGTAGAGCGACAGGTGGTCGGCGGCAAAGCCGATGGCGCGCCTGAGCTCGGCTTCCCAGGCGTCGAGGCTCTGGTCGGGACGGGCGTAGATGAGGTCGAAGGAAAGGCGCGGAAACGTCTCACGCGCCAATTCGAGCGCGCGGAGCGCCTCGTCGACGTTATGCAGCCGGCCGAGGAATTTGAGGTCCGCGTTGTTCAACGCCTGCACGCCGAGCGACAGGCGATTGACGCCGGCTGCCCGATAACCGCGGAAGCGCTCGGCTTCGACCGACGACGGATTGGCCTCCAGCGTGATCTCGGCATCGGCCGACATCTGCCAGTGATGGCCGATCAGTTCGAGGAGACGGCCGACGCTCTCCGGCTTCATCAGCGACGGCGTGCCGCCGCCCAGGAACACCGACGTCACCGTGCGGCCGGGGGTCAGGCGGGCATGGGCGGCGATCTCCCGCTCCATGGCGGCGAGATAACCGGCCTCGTCGATGCCCTTCGGCCGGACGTGGCTGTTGAAGTCGCAATAGGGACACTTGCGGGCGCAGAACGGCCAATGGACGTAGACGCCGAAACCGATGTCCGGCGTGCCCACGTCCGTCGCTGCCACGCCCGACAGGAGATCCCGTTCGCTCATCGGCTCACCCGCGCGGTCCGAAGCCTATGGGGAAGGCGCCCTCGACCAGCAGCTTCAACGACCGCGACCGGTGCGACAGCGGCCCCGGCACGCCCCAGATCGAGCCGTGCTTTTCCGCCTCGGTCATCTCGCCGAACGTCCTGGTCTCGCCGTCCGGCATGAAAACAGGATCGTAGCCGTGGCCGAAATCGCCCGAGCGCGGCGGCCACACCAGCGTGCCGTCGCGCTTGCCGAGATATTCCTGGGTATGCCCGTCCGGCCAGGCGAGGCAGAGCAGCGACACGAAGGTCGCCCGCCGCTTGTCCGGCGTCGCGGCGCCGACCTTGTAGAGCTCCTCCTCGACGAGTCGCATGGCCATCGACCAGTCGCGGTTCGGCCCGGCCCAGTCGGCGGTATAGACGCCCGGACGACCGTCCAGGGCTTCGACGCAGAGGCCGGAATCGTCGGCGAGCGCTACCTCGCCGGCGGCGCGGGCGGCGGCCAGCGCCTTGATGCGGGCATTGTCGACAAAGCTCTCGCCGTCCTCGACCGGCACCGGCAGGCCGAGGTCGCCGGCCGAGACCAGCTCGATGGGAAGACCGCCCAGCAGGAAATAGAATTCCCGGAGCTTGCCGTTGTTGTGGGTGGCGACAATCAGGCGCTTGCCGTCGATGCGGCGCTGTTCGGTCATATCCTCAGTCCTCTCAGGAGGCGATGGCCGCTTTCTGCAGCTCGATCAGCTTGGCGATGCCGCCCTTGGCCAGCCTCAGCAACTGCTGCAGCTCGTCTTCGGAGAACGGGGCGCCTTCGGCGGTGCCCTGGATCTCGACGAGGCCGCCGGAGCCGGTGATCACGAAGTTGGCGTCGGTCTCGGCCGAGGAATCCTCGATATAGTCGAGGTCGAGCACCGGCACGCCGTCGGAGATGCCGCAGGAGATGGCGGCGACGTGGTCGCGCAGCACCTTGGCCTGAGCCGGCACCAGATTGCGCCGGCGCATCCACTCGATGGCGTCGTAGAGCGCCACGAAGGCGCCGGTGATCGAGGCGGTGCGGGTGCCGCCGTCGGCCTGGATGACGTCGCAGTCGATGACGATCTGCCGCTCGCCGAGGGCGATCAGGTCGACGACGGCGCGCAGGGATCGGCCGATCAGCCGCTGGATCTCCTGGGTGCGGCCCGATTGCTTGCCGGCCGCCGCCTCGCGCTTCATGCGCTCGCCGGTGGCGCGCGGCAGCATGCCGTATTCGGCGGTCACCCAGCCCTTGCCGCCGCCCCTCAGCCACGGCGGCACCTTCTCGTCGACCGAGGCGGTGACGAGCACGTGGGTGTTGCCGAACTTCACGAGGCAGGAGCCTTCGGCGTGGCGCGACACGCCGCGTTCGAGGCTGACGGGACGCAACTCGTCGGGGGCACGGCGGGACGGGCGCATGGTTTCTCCAAAGAATATCGGGCGCGGAGCGATGGGCTTCGCAAGATCGCGCCCTTGTAGCGCTGTCGGGGAAGTCCCGTAAAGGGCGGCGATCGACGAACGGGCGGGAAAGCGGCGCTTCATTCCGGCCGGCGGCCGTGTATAAGGGGCCGGAACCTCCTTTCCTGCCCGGACGATCCGCCTTGGCCAAGCCGCCCTTCCCCGTCAAGCCCGCATCCCGCGCCGGCCGCCCCGCCTCCCGCAAGCCGGAGCGACAGGCGGACGCGGCGAAAGAAACGGCCCGGCCGGAGACGCGCGGTCACGAGGCTCGCGGCCCGGCCCGTCCGTCGGGAGCCGCGGCGCTGAAGCGACCGATGCCGGCCGTGCTCGGCCCGCGCCTCGCCGCCGAGGAGGTAGGATCGCTGCTCGTCACCGAGGGGTGGGACGATTATCGCCTTCTCGACATGGGCGAGGGCGAGAAGCTCGAGCGCTACGGTGCGCTGACCGTCATACGGCCGGAGCCGCAGGCCATGGGGCCGCGCCGGCTGGCGCCGTCGGTCTGGGCGGCGGCCGGCGCCGCCTTCACCGGCGACGTCGAGGAGGACGGACCGGGCCGCTGGCGGACGGAGCCGGGCATCGGCAGCGCCTGGGAGATGCGGGTGATGGGCCTGCCGGTCGTCTGCCGGCTGACCGCTTTCCGCCACGTCGGCATCTTCGCCGAGCAGATCGCCCACTGGACCTGGATGGCCGAACGGCTTCGCGCGCATCGCGGCCCGGAGCGGCCTAAGCTCCTCAACCTCTTCGGCTACACCGGTATCGCCTCGCTGATCGCCGCCGAGGCCGGCGCCGAGGTGACGCATGTCGACGCCTCCAAGAAGTCGGTGGCCTGGGGGCGGGAAAACCAGGCGCTGGCCGGTCTCGACGCCGCGCCCATCCGCTGGATCGTCGACGACGCCGTCAAGTTCGCCGAGCGCGAAGTGCGGCGCGGCAAGCGCTACGACGGCATCCTGCTCGATCCACCGCGCTTCGGCCGCGGCCCGGACGGCGAGGTCTGGTCGCTGGAAGCCGACCTGCCCCATCTTCTCGACCTGACGCGCCAGATCCTGGCGCCGGGACCGGCCTTCATGGTGCTGACGGCCTACGCCATCCGCGCCTCTTTCCTGTCCATTCACGAGATCACCGCCGATCTCCTCGGTCACCGTCCCGGCACGATCGCCTCGGGCGAGCTCGCCGTGCGGGAAACCGGCGATCCGGCGCGGCCGGGCCGGCTGCTCGCCACCTCGATGTTCTCACGTTTTCTCGGAGCCTGAGCCATGGCCGACAGGGAAAGGGCGCCCGGCGCCGTCCGGCAGATCACTTCGCTCGTCAATCCGATCGTCAAGGATATCCGGGCGCTCGCCATGAAGAAGGCGCGCGAGGAAACGGGACGGTTCCTCGGCGAGGGGCTGAAGCTCGTCACCGACGCGCTGGAGGAGAACTGGCCGATCGTCGCCATCGCCTATGCGCCGGCGGTGCGCGACCAGCCGCATGTGGCGAAAGCCGCCGCCGCCGTGCGGGCGCGCGGCGGCGACGTGCTGGAGATGGGCGAGGCGGTGCTCGCCAAGATCACCCGCCGCGACAATCCGCAGATGGTAGTCGGCGTGTTCGGCCAACGGCTGAAGCCGCTGGCCGACGTCAAGGTGGGTGAGGGCGAGGTCTGGGTGGCGCTCGAACAGGTGCGCGACCCCGGCAATCTCGGCACCATCATCCGCACCGTGGATTCGGTCGGCGCCAAGGGCGTCGTCCTGGTGGGCGACACCTGCGATCCCTTCTCCTTCGAGACGGTGCGCGCGACCATGGGCTCGCTGTTCCACGTGCCGCTGGTCAAGACCAATCGCGACGCCTTCCTCGCCTGGGCGAAGGCGACGGGCGTCCGCCTCGTCGGCACCCACCTCAAGGCGACGCACGACTACCGCAAGGTCGAAAGCCGCGCGCCGACGGTGCTGGTGATGGGCAACGAGCAGGCCGGCATGACCGAGGAGATGACGGCCGCCTGCGACGTCCGCGTCAAGATCCCGATGGCCGGCCGGGCCGACAGCCTCAATCTGGCGGTGGCGACCGGCGTCATGCTCTACGAGCTCCGGCGCGGCCAGCTGAGTTAAGTGAGTTCCTTGTAGTAGTAGAGCGTGCCGGTGTAGCCGCCGTGCGGTTTCAAGGCGTAATTCGGAATTTCGCCGGCGAGACGGAAGCCGCAGCGCTCGTAGAGCGGTCCGGCGCCGCCGTCGCTCGCCGTGTCGAGCACGATCAGCGTCCGCCCCTTAGCGCGAGCGATCTGCTCGGCCGCGCCGATCAGCGCCGTGGCGATGCCGCGGCCGCGATGGCTCGGCCGCGTCATCATCTTGGCGAACTCGGCCCGGTGCGGCTGGTTGGGCGGGCAGTCGAGCAGCAGCGTCAGCGTGCCGACGAGCGCCTCGCCGTCGAAGGCGCCGAGGATAACGCGCCGGCCCTCGACGGCGGCGGCGAGCGATCCCTGCCAGAAGGCGCGTGCGTCTTCCACGGCCAGCGGGTGCATGAAGCTGACCGAGCCGCCGCCGGCCACCGTCTCGACGATCAGCGTGGCGAGCGCCTCGATGGTGGCGGCATCCGGGCCGAGCGGACGGATGGTGATCTCGGGCATGTCAGCTCCTCGTCAGCGCTACGACATAGCGGGCCGGCGCGTCGCTCTCGTTGGAAATGGTCACGTCGGCCGGCGGGCCGAAGCCGAGGCAGTCGCCGGCCGCCAGTATGTGCCGGCCGTCCGGATCGCTGACGACGAGTTCGCCCTCGGCCAGCCAGACCACCTGCCGGATGAAGGCGTAGGAGGCGGCCGGCAGCAGGGCGCTTTTTCCCGGCGGCATGATCACCTCGACGATTTCCAGGGGATGGTCGGGGCGAAGGAAGACCTGCCGCCGGAGATAGCCGGTGTCCGGATCGCGCCAGATCGCCTGATCGGAAGCCCGGATCAGCCGGTCGGCGCCGGCTTCCGCCCTGACCAGCAGGCCGGCCAGCGTCAGATCGAAGGCGGCGGCGAGCCGGACCAGCACGCCCGCCGTCGGCGAGGCGTCGCCGCGCTCGATCTTGGAAATGGTCGCCTTGCCGACGCCCGAGCGCGCCGCCAGGTCGGCCAGCGACCAGCCGCGCCCCTCGCGCTCGAGGCGGATGCGGGCGGCCAGCCGGGCGCCGGCTTCGTCTTCAAAAGTATCCATACATCTCTTATAAGAGACGCCAACGCGGAAGGCAACGAAGAAACGAAGCTGCCAAAGGCAGCTTCCGGCACCAAGCGCCAAAGAAAAAGCGGCCGCCGATGGCGACCGCTTCCTCGAGTATTTTGCCCTTGCCGATCAGGCGTCGATGTCGACGCCGCTCGTTTCCTTGCCGAGCACCAGCGAGATGAAGGTAAGGCCGGCCATCACCGTCAGGTAGACGCCGACCCAGAACGGACTGCCAGCGCCATAGGTCCAGAGCGCCACGGCGATGAACGGCGCGACCGCGGCGCCGAGGATCGACGACACGTTGTAGGAGATGCCGGAGCCGGTGTAGCGGACGTTGGCCGGGAACAGTTCGGGCAACAGGGCGCCCATCGGACCGAAGGTCATGCCCATCAGCGTGAAGCCGATGATCAGGAAGGCCATGACGCCGAAGCTGCCGAGCGACAGGATCGGCACCCAGACAAGGCCGAACAGCATGATGGCGGCGGTGACCCAGAGCAATGTCCGCCGGCGGCCCCAGCGGTCGGCCCAGGGACCGGACACCATGGTGAAGATGCCGAAGAACACCACGCCGACGATCATCATCATGACGAAGGTGCGATAGTCGTAGCCGAGGCCGGGGATCGGCGCCGTGGTGGCGGCGCGGCCATAGCTCAGCGAGAAGGTGGTCATCAGGTAGAACAGCACGTAGGTCGCCAGCATGTAGAACGTGCCAAGGATCAGTTCGCGCCAGTGATGGCGCACGGCGTCGGCCATCGGCAGCTTGCGCACCTTGCCGGACTTCACCGTGTTCTCGAAGGCGGCGCTTTCCACCAGGCTGAAGCGCACCCAGAGCCCGACGATCACCATCACGGCCGAGAACAGGAAGGGAATGCGCCAGCCCCAGTCGAGGAAGGCCAGCGACGGCCGCGTCGGATCGTCGGACGGCAGGGCCGCCGAGATGATCAGGAACAGGCCGTTGGCGATGATGAAGCCGATCGGCGCGCCGAGCTGCGGGAAGGTGCCGTAGAAGGCCCGCTTTCCCGTCGGCGCATTCTCGGTGGCGACCAGCGCCGCGCCACTCCATTCGCCGCCGATGGCGAAGCCCTGGGTCAGGCGCATCACCACCAGCAGGAAGGGCGCGAACCAGCCGACCGAGGCGTAGGTCGGCAGGCAGCCGATCAGGAAGGTGGCGATACCCATGGTCAAGAGGGCGGCGACCAGCGTCACCTTGCGGCCGCGCTTGTCGCCGAGATGTCCGAAGAACACCGCGCCGAGCGGCCGGGCGACCATGGCGGCGCCGAAGATGGCGAAGGAGGAGAGCAGCGCCGTGGTGTCGTTGCCGGCCGGGAAGAACAGGTGCGGGAACACCAGCACGGCGGCCGTGGCGTAGACGTAGAAGTCGTAGAACTCGATGGTGGTGCCGACGAGGCTGGCGAGGATGACACGCGCGCGCGAATTGCCGGCGCGGACGGTGCCGGACGCACCGGCGAGAGTGGTACTGGACATGGCTTTCCGTTCGTCAGAGGCACCCACCCGAAAGGTTGAGATCCCTCGGCGACAGCGGATGCACGAAAACAAGGGCGCGGAGCAAAAACCCCTTTCGGGCCGGTCGGCTTTTGCTTCGTTCGTTCTTTGCGATGTCCGCGACGGCGTTGGCAGGCCGAAGAGACACCGCTGGAAGCGCGTTTATTAGACGAAGGTCGCGCTCATGTTAAGCGGCCAACGAGCGTTTCCAGAAATTTTGTTGCGCATGGCTGCCATGTTGAGACCGAACCGTTCGTGCGGCCCAATGCTTTTGAAAGAAAGCAAATGGTTGTCGACGGCATCCTTCACGCGGCCACGCGAGTCTCGACGGAACAGAAGGCCCCTATTTGTTCCCTTCTCGTTCTTGACAGGCCAATGGGCATCCGCTTAGGTTGTGGCGGCTTGGGGGAATGAACAATGGTCGCGCACGTCAGGACCGTTTGCTTTCAGGGCGTCGAGGCGACGCCGGTCGACGTTCAGGTCCACATGGGACCGGGCAAGGTGTTGTTCAACATTGTCGGCCTCGGTGACAAGGCGGTAACCGAAAGCCGCGAGCGGGTCCGCGCCGCGCTGGCCGCTTCCGGCCTCGCCCTGCCGGCCAGGCGCATCACGGTCAATCTGGCACCCGCCGACCTGCCCAAGGAAGGCAGTCACTACGATCTGCCGATCGCGCTCGCCGTGATGGTGGCGATGGGCGCCTTGCCGGCCGACGCGCTCGCCGACCATGTCGTGCTCGGCGAACTTTCCCTCGATGGCACCATCGCACCGGTGGCCGGCGTGCTGCCGGCGGCGATCGCCGCCAACGCCGAGGGGCTGGGGCTGATGTGTCCGCGCGCGTCCGGCCCGGAGGCGGCGTGGGCCGACGCCGAAATGCCGATCTTGGCGCCGATCAGCCTGATCGCCGTCGTCAACCATTTCAAGGGCACGCAGGTGCTGTCGCGGCCCGAGCCGAGGGTGGCCGACGCCATGGCGGCGCTGCCCGACCTGGCCGACGTCAAGGGTCAGGAGAGCGCCCGCCGGGCCCTCGAGGTGGCGGCCGCCGGCGGCCACAATCTCCTGATGATCGGCCCGCCCGGTTCCGGTAAGTCGATGCTGGCGAGCCGCCTGCCCTCCATCCTGCCGGCGTTGACGCCGCCGGAACTGCTGGAAATCTCCATGATCGCCTCGATTGCCGGCACGCTCGCCGACGGCCGGCTGTCCGATCGCCGGCCGTTTCGCGCGCCGCATCATTCGGCGTCGATGGCGGCATTGGTGGGCGGTGGCGTGCGGGCCAAACCCGGCGAGATCTCGCTGGCCCATCGCGGCGTGCTGTTCCTCGACGAGCTGCCGGAATTCGCTCCGGCGGTGCTCGACAGCCTGCGCCAGCCGCTCGAGACCGGCGACGTGGTGATCGCCCGCGCCAACAATCGCGTCACCTATCCGGCCCGCTTCCAGCTCGTCGCCGCCATGAATCCCTGCCGCTGCGGCCTCGCCGGCACGCCGGGTCATACCTGCCGGCGCGGGCCGGCCTGCGCCGCCGAATATCAGGAGCGCATCTCCGGCCCGCTGCTCGACCGCTTCGATCTCACCATCGAAGTGCCGGCCGTGTCGGCATCCGATCTGATCGGCGCACGCCGCAGCGGCGAGCCGTCCGCGGCGGTGGCCGCCCGTGTCGCGGCGGCGCGCGCCATTCAGGCCGAGCGCTATGCTTCGCTCGGCCTCGACGCGTCGGTCACCAACGCCACGGCGCCGGCGGCGGTGATCGATGGCGTGTCCGAGCCCGACAACGCCGGCATGGCACTGCTGAAACAGGCGGCCGAGCGGCTGTCGCTGTCGGCGCGCGGCTATCACCGCGTGCTGAAAGTGGCACGCACGCTCGCCGATCTCGATGGCGCCGATGGTGTCGGCCGCCTGCACGTCGGCGAAGCGCTCGCCTATCGCACCGGTCCCGACCGGCGGTCGCGGGCGGCGTGACCGACAGGTGACGACCCGGCCGAATCGGCAAGCCATCCGAGCGTGATTGTCGGCCCGTCCTTGAGCACCGCGGCGGAAATCTCGAATTTTCGCCTGATCATCAACCGATTGGCAACCTTGCCGGCCTAGCCTTCGCTTGCCCTGTCGAGAGCGGCGGGGCCGGCGCATTCCTTGCTGGGGCGTCGTATGACCGCGCCGCACCCCGGGACGGACATGACCGGCCAACAGCACACTCCGCCCGACGACGCCTCGTCGCCACGCCTGTCTGCCGGATGGCTGCGCCTGCCGCGCGCGCGCTGGCGCCGCGCGCTGTTCCTGGCCTCCGCCGGGCTGGCGCTTGCCGCCGCCGCCGTCACCGTTCTCGTGTCGCTCGCCGCCTCGCCACTGCTTCTCGCCGTCATCGCCACCGTCGTTTTCGGGGGAGTGCTGTTCGAGGCCGGGCGTCGATCGGCCCGCCGTGACCTCGGCCGGCTCTATGACGCCGCCGTCGGCTCGGCCGACGAGGGCGACGGGCTCGGCGATCTCGTCATCCGCCGCGATGCCGCCGGCCGGATCACCTCCACCAACACGGCCACCACCGCGCGGCTCGGCCAGTCGCCGGGCGCCTTCATCGGCCTCGACTTTTCCGACTTTGCCGCCGATCTCGCCACCGGCGAGCTATTCGTCGCCTCCGACGTGGTGGCGCACGACGTGCGGCGGCCGCGCGCCGATCCCTGGCAGCAGTTGCGTCGCCGCCTGACGGCCCTCGCCGCCCTGTCCGGCCAGGGCGTCGTCAGGCAAGGGCCCGGCCATCTATCCGGCGATGTCTCGATCGAGACGGTCGACGGTCCCCGCTGGTTTTCCTTCTCCGAGGCGCCGATCGTCGAGGACGGCAGGGTGGCCGGCACCCGTACGCTCGGCCGCGACATCACCGAGCGCAAGGCGATCGAAGCGGCGCTGGAAAAGACCCGCGACGAGGCCGAGGCGGCGAGCGCCGCCAAGAGCCGTTTCCTCGCCGTGGTCAGCCACGAGATCCGCACACCGCTCAACGGCATCCTCGGCATGACCGCCTTGATGCAGAAGACGCCGCTGTCGGCCGAGCAGCGCACCTACGCGCGCGCCATCGAGACCTCCGGCGAGGCGCTCCTCACGCTGATCGAGGACCTTCTGGATTTTTCCAAGATCGAGGCCGGCCGGCTGACCTTGCAGCCGGAGCCGACCTCGCTGGCCGCCGTCGTCGAGGACCTCGTCGAATTGATGGCGCCGCGTGCCGAGATGAAGGGCATCGAGCTCGCCGCCTACATCGACCCGCGGCTCGATTGCCTTGTCCATGCCGATCCGATCCGCGTCCGGCAGGTGCTTTTCAATCTCGCCGGCAATGGCATCAAGTTCACCGCCGAAGGCGGCGTCGCCATCGAGCTGCAGATAACGGAGGAGGGGGAAGGCAGCGTCGGCGTCTCCTTCCTGGTGCGCGACACCGGCATCGGCATTGCCGAGACCGATCAGCAGCGCATCTTCGGCGAATTCGAGCAGGCCGATCCCGGCCCGGCCCGCGCCCACGGCGGCACCGGCCTCGGCCTCGCCATTGCCCGCGAGCTGACGCGGCTGATGGGCGGCGACATCCGCCTGGTGTCGGCGCCCGGCGAAGGCGCCAGTTTCAGTTTCGCGCTGCGCTTTCCGCTGGCCGAGGCGGGCGCCCAGGCCGGCCCCGCCGTCCCGCCGGCCACCGCTCCGACCGGAACGGTCGGCGAGCCAGAGGATTCGTCCGGCGCCGTGGGGGCTCGTGCCGCCTTCGCGTTGCTTGCCGCGAGCTTTTCGGCGAAGGACAGCGCCCCGGCGCCGGCTGTGGCCCCGCCGGTCGATCGCCGGTTCGCCGGCCGCCGCATCCTCGTGGTGTCGCATGCCCTCATCGAGGGACCGTTCCTGATCCGCCGCCTGTTCGACGCCGGCGCCGACGTGACGCTGGCGACCCAGAAGGATATCGAGCAGGAAGTGGTCGGCTCCTGGCAGCCGGATGCCGTTCTCATCGACGCCGCCGCCGGCGATCCGCTCGCCGTCATCGAGCGTATCCGCGCCTTCTCGACGACGCCGGTCGGCGTGCTGATCACCGCGGCCGAGCGGCCGATGCTGCCGGAGTTGCAGGCCGCCGGCTATGGCGCCTATCTGGTCAAGCCGGTCAGGGCGCGCTCGCTGTCCGCCGTCGTCGAGACGCTGCTCGGTCATGGCCAGTTCGCGGCCGCGGCGGAGCCGGCTCCCGCCGACCCGCTGCCGCCGGTCCATCGATTGTCGGTCCTGCTCTGCGACGACAACGAGATCAACCTGTTGCTCGGCCGGGCGTTGGTCGAGCGGGCCGGCCATGCCGTCACGCTCGGCGCCGACGGCCAGAAGGCATTGACCGCCACCGCCGCCATGCTGTCCTCCGGCGGCAGCTTCGACGTGGTGCTGATGGACCTGCACATGCCCGAGATGGACGGCATCGAGGCGGCGCGACGCATGCGGGCGATGATCGCCGACCGCGGCGGCCGCCAGCCGGTGATCGCCGCGCTGACCGCCGACGCGCTGCCGGAAACCAGAGCCCGCTGCGAGGAGGGCCTGTTCGACGCCTGGCTGTCGAAACCGCTCAGGCCGGCCGACCTCGAAGCGCTGCTCGATGCCAGCGCCAGCGGCGAGGTCGCCCACGCGTCCTGAACAGGGTTCCGCGACGATTGGGAAAGGCGAGGGGCGGGCACGGCGGTGCCGTCCCGTTTGTGTTCCTTGTCGATAAAGTGCAATACGACGTGCTGTAATCCGCCGGCGGGCGATAGGATCCGGCCGGGCTTCGCCCGTCCGCAATCGGCGGGCGTGGCCGAAACGAGGTGAGCATGCCAAAGCAGAATACCGTCTTCAAGGATGCCTATAACCGGTGCCTGCGGCTGCTGGTGGTGGGGGAAAGCCTGCCCTCCGAGCCGGAGCTCTGCACTCTGCTCGGCGTGTCCCGGACGACGGTGCGTTCCATTCTCTTCCAGATGGTCGAGACCGGCCTGATCGAATGGAACAAGCGCTCCAAGGCGGTGCAGCGGCCGCCGACCAAGGCCGACTTCTTTCCCGAGCACGAGACCAGCTCGCTGTCGGAGGTGATCGAGCGCATGTTCATGCAGCGCATCCTGATGGGAAGCGCCGAACCGGGCATGCAGATCAACGAACTGGAGCTCGCCCGTGAGATCGGCATCGGTACCACGTCGGTGCGCGAATTCCTGATCCGCTTCAGCCGCTTCGGTCTCATCGAGAAGCGGCCGAACAGCCACTGGGTGCTGAAGGGATTCACCCGGCAGTTCGCCGAGGAACTGACCGACGTGCGCGAGATGTTCGAGCTGAAGTCGGCCGCCGCCTTCGTTCGCCTGCCGGCCGACCATCCTGCCTGGACCGAGCTCGAAACCCTGCGCCGCGCCCATGCCGAGGTGTTCGCCGACATCGACAGCCGCTATCTCGAATTTTCCGCGCTCGACGACCGCCTGCATCGGCTGATCCAGCAGGCGTCGGACAACCGCTTCATCATCGACTTCTACGACATCATCGCCATCGTCTTCCACTATCACTACCAGTGGAACAAGGCGAATGCCCGCGAGCGCAACGGCAAGGCGATCCTGGAGCATCTCGACTATATCGACGCGCTCAAGACGCGCCGGCCGGAAGCCGTCGAGGCCGCCTGCCGGCTCCATCTCTCATCGGCGCGCCTGTCGCTGATGCAGTCGCTATCGGCTACCTCTACGGCGACCGGCGTTGCTCAATAGGCGGCCACCTTCTGGCGCTGCTCGCCGAGCCCCTCGACGGAGAGGCGCAACACGTCGCCCGCCTTGAGGAATTCCGGCGGCTTGCGGCCCATGCCGACGCCCGGCGGCGTGCCGGTGGTGATCACGTCGCCCGGGTCGAGCTTTACGAAGCGCGACACGTAGGACACCAGCGTCCGGACGCCGAACACCATGGTGGCCGTGTTGCCGCGCTGGCGCGGCGCGCCGTTGAGGTCGAGCTCCATGGCGAGCGCCTGCACGTCGGCGATCTCGTCCGGCGTCACCAGCCAGGGGCCGAGCGGGCCGAAGGAAGGGGCGCTCTTGCCCTTCAGCCACTGGCCGGTGCCTTCCATCTGGAAGGCGCGTTCGGAGACGTCGTTGCACAGCACGAAGCCGGCGATGTGGTCGAAGGCGTCGGCCTCCTCGACCTGCCAGGCGGTCTCGCCGATGACGATCGCCAGTTCCACTTCCCAGTCGAGCTTGGTGGCGCCCGGCGGGATCAGGATGTCGTCGTTGGGGCCGACGATGCAGTTGGGAGCCTTGCTGAACAGGAGCGGCTCGCGCGGCACCGTGCCACCCGTTTCGGCGGCGTGGTCGGCGTAGTTCATGCCGACGGCAATGAAGTTGCGCGTGCCGGCCACCGGGGCGCCGAGACGCGTGCCCTCGGGCACCAGCGGCAGGCTCTCCGGATCGAGGGCGGCAAGCGTGGCGAGCGAGACCTTCGACAGCGTCGCGCCCGAAAGGTCGGCGACGCGAGCCGAGAGATCGCGGTAGCGGCCGGCGGCGTCGACGAGGCCCGGCTTTTCGGCGCCGAAGGCGCCGTGGCGAATGAGCTTCATGGGGAGCATCCTGGAAAATAAGCGGCATCCGCTTCTACCGCAGGACGTCGGCATCGGAAAGGCGGCAAGCGGCGTCCCGTCGCAGCATCCGCTCCCCCTTGCAACCTTCGTCGGGCTCCTGACCCTGCTTTTTTCCTTTACTGTTCCGGGACGACGTCTACGGAAACTGCGGATGAGGGCGCACGGCCAGTTGTTGCTGTCGGCAGAAGAGGAGGTTCGCCATGGATGACGATGCACTGTTCCTCGGCTTTGATCTCACTGCCGTCGAGCCGGAGGATGGCGGCCCCGACCCCGACCGGATCATCAAAGGCAATCCGCGCAGCCGAACCTGGCTGGTCGAGGAACGCGACGTCGAAAAGCTTTACGCCGGCGTCTGGGAATCGACACCGGGCGCCTGGCGCATCGCCTATGACGAATGGGAGTTCTGCTCCATCCTCTCGGGGGTCTCCATCGTGCACGAGACCGGCAAGGAGACGCCGCGTGTGCTCAGAACCGGTGACAGCTTCATCCTGCGGCCGGGCTTCTCTGGCATCTGGGAGGTGGTTGAAACGACGCGCAAGCTGTTCGTGGTGCGCATGCCGTAAGGGCGGCCTCGATCGAAATAAGGCGGCCTGAAGCCTGTCGGCGATTTCGCCTGCCGGGCGCCCGGCGCGGAGGGATCGCCCGGTTTGAGCTGCGGTGGCAATTTGCAAAACAAAAACTTTCGGGCGGCGACGGGATGCCGCCGCCCGGTAATGACCGATGGTCGCAGGGATCAGTCGAGGAGGCTGATCTCGACCGCCTCGCGCCCCTTCGGGGTTTCGACGATCTTCATGGCGACGCGCTGTCCGTCGGTCAGCGGCCCCATGCCGGCCGACTGAAGGACGGAGATATGGACGAACACGTCCTTACCACCGTCCTCGCCGGCCACGAAGCCGAAGCCCTTCTCGGGGTTGAACCACTTGACGGTGCCGTCGAGCGGCGTCGCCTGGGAGGTATCGACCGACCGGCGCGGCGGGCGCGGAGCGCCAAAGCCGCCACCACCGCCACCGAAGCCGCCCGGACGCGGGCCACGATCGCCACCGCCGAAGCCGCCCGGACGCGGGCCGCGCGGCGCCTGCGGCGTCGCGGTCGACTCGTCGACCTCGAGCACCTTGACGACCTGCTTGCCCTTGGCGCCCTGGGCCACCTGGACCTTCAGCGTGGCGCCCGGCGGCACGCTGTCGCGGCCGACCGCCTGCAGCTGGCCGATGTGCAGGAAGGCGTCACCCGAACCATCGGTGAGCGCGGTGAAGCCGAACCCCTTCTCCGGGTTGAACCAGGATACCGTCGCCTCGACCACGGGGCCGGTCGGCGGGGCGCTGTCATACGGCGAAGGGCCGCCGAAACTGCGCGCCGGCCGCTCGGGACGAATGTCGAACGACGGCATCATGTCGTCATCAAATCCGCCACGCCGCCGCGGCGGGCGGAAATCCTTACCCTTACCCATTCTGTCTTCTCATCTCCGCCAAAACATAGCCCCAGACCGATGCCCACGGAGAGCTGCATCGAGCCAGTTTGTTTCTAAAGAGCTATTCCACCGCAGAATTCGTCTTTTTGCTCGGCACATCGCATCATTGCCTCGGCAATGACCCGCCAGACCGCCCGCATTTCAGAACCGCTCCACCCCTAGTCTTATCACAGATGTTAGCGTTTTTGCTGCTTGAAAATCGCGCCGTGGGTGGTTCGCAAGTCACTTTTTGCGTTTTTTTACGGGCTTGACGCACCCTGTGCGCCGACCAAAGGCGATAACAACGGTAAATGGTCGATGTCGATGGCGCGCGGCACGGAGCGAAAAGACAAGCACGGCCCGCCGCCGGTCGATCGAATCGTCTCCGCGCCGCCGGCCCTGTTCGCGCAAGATCAGAATGGTTCCAACCCCAATCCCAAAAAAGTCCTCGGCCACTCTTGAAGGCGGCTTTGACCGGGGCCACTTCGGTATCGTTGCTCGGAACGATCCGAAAGGGAAGAAAAATGAGAAGCTGCGTGATGAGACCCGGCTTTCATCCGCTATCCATCGCGGCGATGATCGTCGGTTTCGTGATCTTCTGGCCGATCGGCCTGGCAGTACTTGCCTATATACTTTGGGGGGATCGCATGCGCGCCCGCTGGAACGACCTTCGCCCCGATCTCGAGCGCGCCGCCCGCCGGGCCGGCTTCGAGCGCGGCGGCTTCCATCACCACCGCGCCGGCTCGACCGGCAATACCGCCTTCGATGCCTATCGCGAAGCTGAGTTGAAGCGCCTCGAGGAAGAGCGCGCCGCTCTCGACCGGATGCGCGACGAGTTCGACGAATTCCTCGCCAACCTGCGTCGCGCCAAGGATCAGGAAGAGTTCGATCGCTTCAAGGCGAGCCGTAACCCGGCGGTCTGATTTCGGGGCCTGATCCGGGTCCCTCCACGACCGGCAGGCCGATACGCCCCCGCGTTGCAAACGGCGCGGGGGCTTTTTCATGGCCGATGCCGCCTCTACACTTGGGTGATGCCGATTCGTCTGCCCTTCCTGCAATCGCCCGAAAAGAAGCGCTCGGCGCCCGCGAGTTTTCCGATCCTCGCCGGCGACAGCGTCGTCGAGGTGACGGTGCGGCGGAATGCCCGCGCCCGCCGCTACACGCTGCGGCTCGATCGACGCGGTGACGGCGCCGTCGTCACCATCCCGCGCCGTGGCTCGCTCGCCGAGGCCAAGGCTTTCGTGGCCCGCCATGCGGCATGGATCGCCGAGCGGCTCGCCGCCCGGCCCGACATGCCGGACGTGCCGGCCGCCGTTCCGATCCGCGGCGTCGTCCACCGGGTCCTTTCCACGGGCTCGCCACGCGGCCGGATCCGCCTGGTCACGCTCGACGACGGCCCGGCGATCGAGGTGCCCGGCGAGGCGCCGCACGTCCGCCGCCGTCTTGCCGATCACCTCAAGAAGGAGGCGCGAGCCGACCTCGCCGCCGCGGTGGCGCGCCATGCCGGGACGATCGGCGTCCGGCCCGCGGCGATCCACCTCAAGGATACCACTTCGCGCTGGGGATCGGCATCGGCGCGGGGCGTGCTCGCCTTCTCCTGGCGGCTCGTCATGGCGCCGCCTTTCGTCCTCGACTACGTCGCGGCCCACGAGGTGGCCCATCTCAGGGAGATGAACCACTCCGACCGCTTCTGGGCGATCTGCGAAAGGCTTTGCCCGGCGACCGACGCGGCCAAGGCCTGGCTGAAGGCGAACGGCGCCGGCCTGCACCGGCTGCCGTGACGCGTCCCGGACGGCTCATACCAACAGGCCTTGAAAATGCCTGTTGGTATTCCGCTTGCCGATTTCTCATGCCCTTGCTGCGCATGAGAAACCGGCAATGACTTCAATGAGCGGATGCGTCGGCATCTTCGCGAATTGGAATCAGTTGCCGAACAGGCGCTGCAACAGGCCTTTTTCCTCGGCGCTTGGCTCGGTGACCGGCACGTTGAGCGGCGGCATGGGCTGGGCGCCCGGCAGTTGCGGTCCTTGCATCGGCAGGCCGTCCGTCTCTGCGAACGTGACGCCGACGTTGGTGGGCGGCGGCACCAGCTCGACGCCCGGCAGCGGCCGGGCCGGCAGTTCGCGGCTGGCCTCTGTCATGAAGCGGTTCCACACCAGTGCGGTCAGCGCGCCGCCGGTCGCCTTCCTGGTCGGCGTATTGTCGTCGTTGCCGAGCCAGACGCCGGCGGTAAGGCCGTTGGTGTAGCCGATGAACCAGGCGTCGCGGAAATCCTGGCTGGTGCCGGTCTTGCCGGCCACAGGCCGGTCGGAAAGAAGCGCCTTCTGTCCGGTGCCGTTGGTGACGACGGCAGACAGCATGCGGTTCATGGTGCCGACCGCCACGTCGGAAATGACCCGTCCGGGGCCATCGCCCTGGCGATGGAACAGCACCTTGCCGTCCTTGGTGCGGATATCTTCGACGAGATAGGGAATGATGCCCCAGCCGCCGTTGGCAAACGGCACGTAGGCGGCGGTGATCTCGAGCGGCGTCACCTCGCCGGTGCCCAGCGCGATCGACGGGTTGTCGTGGAGCTGGCTGACGATGCCGACGCGGCGGGCGGTCTGCACCACGCTATCCGGCCCGAGCGTGGCGGTGAGGCGGGCGGCCACCGTGTTGAGCGAGCGGGCCAGCGCCGTCGTCAGCGTCACCGGCCCGAGATATTCGTTCTCGTAGTTCTTCGGCGACCAGCCGTTGATGGAGACCGGTTCGTCGACGACGATGGAATCGGGCGTGAAGCCGTGCTCGATGGCGGTGAGATAGACGAAGGGCTTGAAGGCCGAACCCGGCTGGCGCCGCGCCTCGATGGCGCGATCGAACTGGCTCGTTGCGTAATCCTTTCCCCCCACCAGCGCCTTGACGGCGCCGTCGTTGTCGACGGCGACCAGCGCCCCCTGGCTCGCCTTGTACTTGACGCCCTCCTTGTCGAGCGTCGTGCGGACGGCGTTTTCCGCCGCCGCCTGCATGCGGGCGTCGATGGTGGTGGTCACCACGATGTCGGTGCGATAGCGCGCGACATAACCGGGCAGAAGGTCCATCACCCAGTCGGCGACGTAGTTGGCGGCCGAACCGTTTCGGGCCGGCAAGGACGGCGCGCCGACCGACCTGGCCCGCGCCGCCTCGTCGCGGCTGACGTAGCCCTCGTCGACCATGGCGGCGAGCACCACCTTCGCCCGTTCGGCGGCGAGCTCCGGCGAATTGGTCGGCGCGTAGCGCGATGGCGCCTTGAGAAGGCCGGCGATGGTGGCCGCTTCGGCGAGATTGACATCGCGCGCCGACTTGCCGAAGTAGCGCCGCGCCGCCGCGTCGACGCCATAGGCGCCGGCGCCGAGATAGACGCGGTTGAGGTACATCTCCAGGATTTGCTGCTTGGAGAAGCGCCATTCCAGCCAGAGGGCGAGCACCGCCTCCTGCAGCTTGCGCTCCAGCGTGCGGTCGGGCTGCAGGAACAGGTTCTTGGCGAGCTGCTGGGTCAGCGTCGAGCCGCCCTGCACCACCGAGCGGGCGAAAAGATTGGTGACCAGCGCACGCGAAAGACCGATCGGGTCGACGCCGAAGTGGTGGTAGAAGCGTCGGTCCTCGATGGCCACCACCGCTTCGGGCAGGAAGGGCGACATGTCGGACAGCGCCACTTCCTCGCCGCCGGTGTCGCCGCGGTTGGCGATGATCGTGCCGGAGGCGTCGACGATCTCGACGTTGGGCGGCCGGGCCGGCACCTTCCAGTCGTCGGTTTGCGGCATGGTGGCGACGGTGTAGCCGATGATGCCGGCGACGCCGATCAGCCCCCAGATGCAAAGAACAGCACCCCAGTAGATCAGGCGGCCGACCAGCCCCATGCCGGAACGCCGGCTCCGCTTCGCCGGACGCTTGGAGGACTTGCGGCGACGTGGTTGCCGTTCGGCCATCTCCGCCTCCTCGCCATCACGCTGTTCGTCGTCAAAGCTGGGCTCGATCCGTTCAGAGCGCGCCGACCGGCCGCCGCGCGAATTGGGCAGGCTTCTTGGCGGCGTGAAGCGATCACCCTCGCGGGCGGAAAAATCGCCGTCGCGGGCCGGCGCCTCGAACGTCGGCTCGGCCCGTTCGCGTCGGATGTTCCGTCTGTCGCTCCGCATCGTCCGCCGCAACTCCTTCCATCCGGGCCACGTCAGCCCGTGGAGCATCCGATTCATCCTAAATGCGGCGGTTTAAGGGGGCGTAAAGGATAACACTGGGCATCCATATCTCGTGAGGCGGCTTTCGGCGCCAAGCGGCGCCGCGCGAAGCGGGCCTGACGTGGCGAGCATCGCCCCGTCAGGCACAAAGCGGAGCGGAAGCCAAGGGCGGGATGCCCGCCGGCGACTGAGGCGACCGAAAGTGGCGGTTTAAGGGGGCGTTAAGGATAACCCCTCTGCCGCTCGATTGACTTTACCTCGCAACAAGCCGCAAATGGCCGGGCGCGACGGTCCCTCTTCCCTGAGGAGGGCGAAAAGGGAACGCGGAATCGGGCAACTCCCGAAAGCCGCGGCTGCCCCCGCAACTGTGAGCGGCGAGCCGGATGCTGAGCGTGCCACTGGTCGGAAGACCGGGAAGGCCGTATCCGGCGACGAACCGCGAGCCAGGAGACCTACCGCCGCGCACGGATGTCGGGACCGCCGGTGGGGCGGGAAAGGACCTTATCATGACGCTTGCCCCGGCGGCTTTCGGCCGCCGCCCATTGACGTTTCCGGAGCGCCGGCCATGACGGCGCCGCCGATCACCCTGCACGTCTGCCTCGGTTGCCGGGCGGCGGGAGATGACGACGCCGACCGGGCCGGCTCCCGTCTCCATGCTGCCCTCGCCGACCGGCTCGCAGGGCGGAGCGACATCCGGCTCTCCGGCGTCGACTGCCTGTCGGTCTGCAAACGGCCGGTCACCGTTGCCCTGGCGGCGCCGGACAAATGGACCTATGTCGCGGCCGACGCGGCCGATCCCGACGAAGTCGCCGCCGCCGCCGCGCTCTACGCATCGAGCGACGATGGCCGCGTGCCCTGGCGCGACCGGCCGCCGCTCCTGAAATCGGGCCTCGTCGCCTGCATCCCGCCGCAGCCGGAGACCCGCCGATGAACGCCCAGCCGAAAATCCCCGTCACCATCGTCACCGGCTTCCTCGGGTCCGGCAAGACGACGCTGATCCGCCACGTCATCGAGCGGGCCGGCGGTCGCCGTCTCGCGCTCATCGTCAACGAATTCGGCGACGTCGGCGTCGATGGCGACATCCTCAAGGCCTGTGGCGCCGCCGACTGCCCGGAGGAGGCGATCGTCGAGCTCGCCAACGGCTGCCTCTGCTGCACCGTCGCCGACGACTTCCTGCCGGCCATCGAGGCGCTGACCCGCGGCCCGCGCCGGCCCGACCATATCGTCGTCGAGACCTCCGGCCTCGCATTGCCCAAGCCGCTGATCAAGGCCTTCGACTGGCCGGACGTGCGCGCCCGCCTCACCGTCGACGGCGTCATCGCCGTGGTCGACGCCGCCGCCGTGGCGGCCGGCCGCTTCGCCGACGACCCCGAGGCCGTGCTTGCCCAGCGGCAGGACGATCCGTCGGTCGATCACGACAATCCGCTGGAGGAGGTCTACGAGGACCAGCTTCTCGCCGCCGACCTCGTGGTGCTCAACAAGGCCGACCTGCTCACGGCCGACGAACTGGCGCGCGTTTCCGGGGACATTGCCGCCTCGCTGCCGAAGGCGGTGCGCGTGGTGCCGACCTCCGAGGGCGAGATCGCACCGGAAATCCTGCTCGGTCTCGCCGCTGCCGCCGAAGACGATCTGGCGAGCCGGCCAAGCCACCACGACGGCCTCGGTGAGCACGATCACGATGACTTCTCGACCTTCGCCGTCGAGATCGGCGCCGCCGGCGATCCGGACAGCCTGATCGCCCGGCTGAAGGCGGTGGCCGAGGCGCACGACATCCTGCGCATCAAGGGCTTCGTAGAAATCGCCGGCAAGCCGATGCGCCTCCTGGTGCAGGGCGTCGGCGGCCGCTTCCGCCATGCCTTCGACCGGTCCTGGCCGGCCGGGCCGCGCCGCAGCGCGCTGGTGGTGATCGGCGAAAAGGGCATCGACGAGGCGGCCGTGCGCGCCGCCCTCGCCTGAGGAGGATAACCCTTGCACATTCTGGCCGAACAGATTCGCTCGCTCGACGATAGCGTCGCGGCGGTCGATCTCGGCCAGACCCCGGCCGAGATCGTGGTGCTGTCCTTCTCCGACAGCGACCTCGGCCTTATCGCCGCCATGCACGGCCGGCTCGGGCCGGAGGCGCCGAGCCTCCGCCTCGCCTCGCTTGCCGCGCTGCGCCATCCCTATTCGGTCGACCTCTATCTCGAGAAGGTGCTGTCGAAGGCGCGCTTCGTGCTGGTGCGGCTGCTCGGCGGCGCCGACTACTGGCGCTACGGCGTCGACGAGCTGTCGATGCTGGCGCGCTCGAAGGGCATCGATCTGGCGCTGATCCCCGGCGACGACAGCCCCGACCCTCGTCTTGCCGCCGCATCGACGCTGCCGGCGCACGATCTCGATCTTCTGACGCGCTGGTTCGGTTTCGGTGGGCCAGACAATGTCGCGTCGGCCCTCGCCTTCGTCGCCGCCCGGCTGGGGCGGGCCACGGCTTGGGCCGAGCCGGCGCCGCAGCCGGCCTTCGGTGCCTTTCCTCGGGTGGGCGGCAATGGCGACCGGCGGGTGCTCGTCGTCGGTTACCGGGCATTGGTCAATGCCGGCGACGCCGCGCCGATCGATGCGGTGACCGAAGCGCTGGCCGCGAGCGGCTTCGCGGCGCTGCCGGTCTGGGTCACCTCGCTGAAGGACCCGGAAGTCGCCGGTCCGCTCGGCGAGGCCATCGCCGCCTTCCAGCCGGACGCGATCGTCAACTGCACCGCCTTCTCCGCTCGCCGCGACGATGGCACGACGCTTCTCGACGCCGCCGACGTGCCGGTGATCCAGGCTCCCCTTTCCACCCTGTCGCGCGAGGTCTGGGTTGCCTCGTCGCGCGGCCTGTCGGCCACCGATCTCGCCATGAGCGTGGTGCTGCCGGAGGTCGACGGCCGGCTCGATGGCCCGGTCGTCAGCTTCAAGGCGCCGGCCGACCGTGCCGAGGCGCTCGAATACACGCCGATCCGCCATCGGCCCGATGCCGAGGGCATCGCCCGCCTCGTCCGTCTCGTCGACGGCTGGATACGGCTGAGAAAGACGCCGCGCCCCGAACGGCGCATAGGCCTCGTGCTCTCCAACTATTCCGGCAAGGGCGGCCGCACCGCCTATGCCGTCGGCCTCGACGGCCCGGCCTCGCTTACCGCCATCGCCGACGATCTGAGGGTGGCCGGCTATGACATCGGTCCGCTGCCGGACGAAAAGGCACTGATAGCCGCGCTGGAAGGCGGCGAGGCAACGATCGATATCCCGATTGCCGACTACCGCCGTTGGTTCGCGGAGTTGCCGGAGGCGCTACGCGCATCGATGACGGCGGCCTGGGGGGCGCCGGAGGCCGACCCGCTGGTGAAGGAAGGCGCTTTCCGCCTCGCGGCGATCGTCGCCGGTAATCTTGTGGTCGCCGTGCAGCCCGATCGCGGCCGGTCCGATGCCCGTGTCGCCGACCATCACGATCCCAATCTTCCGCCGCGTCACGCCTACGCCGCCTTCTATCTCTGGCTCCGGCATGGCTTCGCTGCCCAGGCCATGATCCATCTCGGCACCCATGGCACGCTCGAATGGCTGCCGGGCAAGGCGGCGGGACTTTCCGGCGACTGCGCGCCGGCGGCGCTCACGGACGGTCTGCCGGTCGTCTACCCGTTCATCGTCAACAATCCCGGCGAGGCGGCCCAGGCCAAGCGCCGCATCGCCGCCGTCACGCTCGGCCACCTGACGCCGCCGCTCACCCGTGCCGGCGCCCATGGCGACATCGCCGACATCGAGATGCTGGTCGACGAATTCGCCAATGCCCAGGCCCTCGATCCCCGGCGGGCCAAGCACCTCGCCGCCGTGCTGACCGACAAGGCGGAGGCCGCCGGCATCGCCGAGGCGGCCGGCCTTTCCGCCGATCTCGATCCGGCCGACAAGCTGGCCCGGCTCGACGCCTGGATCTGCGACGTCAAGGACATGCGCATCGCCGACGGCCTGCACGTGTTCGGCCGGGCGCCGGACGAAACCCGCGTTGCCGCCCACCTCGACGCGCTCGGCGGCGACCTTTCGGCGGCCGGCGCCTTCCTCGCCTCGGCCAGAGCCGAGCGCGAGGGTCTGCTGTCCGCCCTCGACGGCCGGCGGGTGGCGCCGGGTCCCTCCGGCGCGCCGGGTCCGAGGCGGCTCGACGTGCTGCCCACCGGACGCAACCTCTACGCCATCGATCCGCGCGCCGTGCCGACGCGCACCGCCATGGAAATCGGCGCCCGCACCGCCGAGGAAGTCGTGGCGCGCTACGTCGAGGACCATGGCGACTGGCCGAAATCCATCGTGCTCGACGTCTGGGCGTCGGCGTCGATGCGCACCGGCGGCGACGACATCGCGCAAGCGCTGGCGCTGATGGGCGTCAGGCCGACCTGGGATGCCGCGTCCGGCCGGGTCTCCGGCTTCACGGTGCTCGCCCCCGCCCGGCTCGGCCGGCCGCGCGTCGACGTGACGTTGCGCGTCTCCGGCCTGTTCCGCGACGTTTTCCCCGGCCAGATCGCCCTGTTCGATCAGGCCGTGAAGGCTGTGGCGGCGCTCGACGAGGACGTGGACACCAATCCGCTCGCCGCCTGCCGCGATGCCGCGCCCTCCCGAATCTATGGCGCAGCACCCGGCGCCTTCGGCAGCGGCCTCGGCGAGATGACGCCGGATGATCTCGCCGCCGACCGGAGCGCGCTGGCCGACGCCTATCTCGCCGCGTCCGGCCATGCTTACGCGGGCGAGGCGGACGCTGCCGATCCCTCCGGCTTTGCGGCGCGCGTCGCCGCCGCCGATGCCTTCGTTCATGTGCAGGATCTCGACGGCCAGGATCTCCTTTCCAATGACGCCTTTCCCGCTCACGAGGGCGGCTTCGCGGCGGCGGCCGGGACGCTGGGCGGTCGGGCGGCGCTCTATCACGTCGATGCCACCGGCGATGCGCCGAAGGTGCGGACGCTCGATGAGGAAATCGGCCGCGTCGTCCATGGCCGGGCCACCAATCCGCGCTGGATCGCCGGGCAGATGCGCCATGGTCATCGCGGTGCCGCCGAGATCTGCGAGGCGGTCGCCAATCTCTGCGCCTTCGCCACGCTGTCGGATGCCGTCGACTTCAGGCATTTCGACCGGCTGTTCGACGCCACCTTCGGCGACGACCGGGTGCGCGATTTCCTCATCGACGCCAACCCGGCGGCGGCCCGCGACACGCTTCTGCGGCTCAGAAAGGTGATCGACCGGGGCGCCTGGGCGCTCCGCCGCAATTCGGTGGCCGCCCGCCTCGCCGACACGGAGGCGCGCCTCAAATGAGCGACACCCTCGTTCGCGGCTGGTGTCCCGGCGCGCGCCGTCCCATGCGGAGCGGCGACGGCCTGATTGTGCGCCTCAGGATCACCGGCGGCCGCCTGGCGCCGGAAACGGCGCGTGCCATTGCCGGCCTCGCCGCCCGCCACGGCAACGGCGAGCTCGACCTCGGCCGGCGCGGCGGCTTGCAGATCCGGGGCATCCGCGACGATCGTCTCGCCGGTGTGGAAACGGAGCTCGCCGATCTTGGCCTCCTCGACGCGGATGCCGGCGCCGAGGCGGTACGCAACGTCGTCGCCTCTCCTCTCTCCGATTTCGACGACACGGCCGAGGGCGATGCCTTCGCGCTGGCGCATGAACTGGAAGCGGCGCTCGTCGCCGACGATTTTCTCCGCGCATTGCCCGGCAAGTTCGGCTTCTCGATCGACGACGGTGGTCGCTTCGGCCTTGCCGACGTGCCGGCCGACGTGCGCCTGCGGCTTGCAAATGGCGATGTGGCGATTTCGCTCGATGGCGATATTCGGGTGGTCGAGTTGCCACCCGAAGCGGCGGTGGCCGCCACCCTTCGCCTCGCACATGCCTTTCTCGACCTCGCGCCGGACATCGATCCGCCGCCGCGTCGCATGGCGGCGCTGGTCGCCCATGTCGGTGCCGAAGCTGTTTTCGCCGCCGCCGGGCTCGCAGTGCCAGGCGTCGCGCCGTCTCGCCCTCCCGGCACCGCGCCGCTGATCGGCGCCCTCCCGACCCATATTGGCGCCGGCCTGCCCTTCGGCCGGCTGACCGCCGGTCAGCTCTGTCTCCTCGCCGACCTCGCCGTGTCCGATATCCGATTGACGCCCTTCCGCGCCGTCCTGTTGCCGGGCGCGACCGCGGATATCCTGCCACGCCTCGCGGACGCCGGTTTCGTCACCCGGCCCGACGATCCGATCCTTGCCGTCGCCGCCTGCCCCGGCGCGCCGGCCTGCGGTTCGGCGAGCATCGAGACGCGCGGCCTCGCCCGCCGTCTCGCGGCGCTGAAACCCGAAGGCCACGGCGTCTGGCTGCACGTCTCGGGCTGCGAAAAGGGCTGCGCCAGTTCCGCCGCCCACGCGGTGACGCTGGTCGGCCGTGACGGCGGCCTCGACCTCGTGCTAGACGGCAGGCCAACCGATCCTCCTCGCCACACGGGCCTTTCGCCCGAGGCGGTCGAGGCGCTTTTCCGTTCCGGGACGATTGACAGATGAGCCACGACTACATCCGCGACGGCGCGGAAATCTACCGCCGCTCCTTCGCCATCATCCGCGCCGAGGCCGACCTCGCCCGCTTTGCGCCCGAGGAGGAAAAGGTCGCCGTCCGCGTCATCCACGCCGCCGGCATGGTGGAAGTGGCCGCCGACCTCGCCTTCGGTCCCGGCGCCGTGGCGGCGGCGAAAGCGGCACTCCAGGCCGGCGCGCCGGTGATCTGCGATTCCCGCATGGTGGCCAACGGCATCACCCGCGCCCGCCTGCCGGCCAGCAACGACGTGATCTGCACGCTCGACGACCCCAGCGTGCCGACGCTGGCGCTCACCATCGGCAACACCCGCACGGCGGCGGCCATGATGCTGTGGGGCGAACGCCTCAAGGGCGCCGTCGTCGCCATCGGCAACGCGCCCACCGCCCTGTTCCATCTTTTCGAAATGCTCGATGCCGGCGCGCCCCGGCCGGCGGCGGTGATCGGCATGCCGGTCGGCTTCGTCGGCGCCGCCGAATCCAAGGAAGCGCTGATATCAGACGGTCGTGTGCCCTATATCGTGGTGCGCGGACGGAAGGGCGGCTCGGCCATGGCGGCCGCCACCGTCAACGCGCTGGCGAGCGATCGCGAATGACCAACCTCGGAACGCTCCACGGTGTCGGCGTCGGCCCCGGCGATCCGGAACTCGTCACCGTCAAGGCGGCGAGGCTGATCGGTTCGGCGCCCGTCCTCGCCTATTTCGCCAAGAAGGGCCGGCGCGGCCACGCCCGTACCATCGTCGCGCCCTACGTCCGGCCGGACACCGAGGAACTGCCGCTCTATTACCCGCTCACCACCGAGATGAGCTTTTCGGATCCTCTCTATGTGCGCGAGGTCGGCGGCTTCTACGCCGAGGCGGCCGAGGCGCTGGCGGCGCATCTGGCGGCCGGCCGCGACGTGGTGCTGGTCGCCGAGGGCGATCCTCTGTTCTACGGCTCCTTCATGCACCTCTACATACGCCTCAGGGACCGTTTTCCGGTGCGGATCACGCCGGGCGTCACCGGTTTCTCCGGCTGCGCGTCGGCCGCCGGCCTGCCGATGACCTGGGGCGACGACGTCCTCGCCGTGCTGCCGGGCACGCTCTCCGAAGACGATCTTGCCGCCCGGCTCCAAGGCGCCGACGCGGCGGTGATCATGAAGCTCGGCTCCAATTTCCCGAAGGTTCGGCGGGCGATCACCCGGGCCGGTCTTGCTCATCGCGCCATCTACATCGAGCGCGGCTCGATGGACGGCGAGGTCGTGCTGCCGCTCGCCGATAAGGCGGACGACGCCTCGCCCTATTTCTCCCTGATCCTGATCGGCGGCGAGGGCAGGCGGCCATGAGCGGAGCGGGCGAAATCCTGGTGGTCGGCCTCGGCCCCGGCCCCGAGTTCTGGCGGACGCCGGAGGCGAGCGCCGCGCTGGAACGGGCGACCGACCTCGTCGGCTATCAGCCCTATCTCGCCCGCTGCCCGGAGCGGCCCGGCCAGATGCGGCATGGCAGCGACAATCGCGTCGAGCTCGAACGGGCGCGCCTCGCCATCGATTTGGCTAGCGCCGGCCGCGTCGTCGCCGTCGTCTCCGGCGGCGATCCCGGCGTCTTCGCCATGGCGGCGGCCGTCGTCGAGGCGGTGGAGGCCGACGCAGCCGCCCGCCACCTGTCCGTGACGGTGATGCCCGGCGTTTCCGCCATGCAGGCGGCGGCCGCCCGGCTCGGCGCGCCGCTCGGCCACGATTTCTGCGCCATCTCGCTGTCCGACAATCTCAAGCCCTGGACGCTCGTCGAAAGACGCTTGCGGGCCGCCGCCGCCGGCGACTTCGTCGTCGCCCTCTACAATCCCGCCTCCAAGGCGCGGCCGACCCGCATCTTCGATGCCTTCGATCTCTTGAGGAACGTGAAAGCCGGCTCGACGCCGGTTGCCTTCGCCCGCGCCGTCGGCCGGCCAGACGAACGGATTGTCGTGACGACGCTTGCCGAGGCCGACCCGTCGATCGTCGACATGGCGACGCTGGTGATCATCGGCTCGTCGGAAAGCCGGTTGATCGACCGGCCGGGCGGAACGCCCTGGATCCTCAGCCCGCGTCAGGCGGGGGGAGGGGCGGCATGAGCGAGCCGCGCCTCGATGTCGGCCATCACGTCGTCGAGTTCGTGATAGGTGGTGACGCTGACCGGCTCGGGCGGCGCCACCATGATCACCGGCAGGCCGAGGCGCCGGGCCGCCGCCACCTTGCCGTAGGTGGCGTCGCCGCCGGCATTCTTGGTCACCATGATCTCCACCCGCTCGGCCTGCATCAGCCGGGCCTGCGACTCCTCGTCGAACGGTCCGCGTTCGAGCAGCAGCCGATAGTCCGGCAGGTTCAATTCGTGCGGCGGATCGATGGAGCGGACGACATAGTGATGCTGCGGCGCCGCCTCGAAGGCGGAAAGGCCGAGCCGGCCGACGGTGAGAAACACGCATTTCGGCTCGGGACCGAGCGCCGCGCAGGCGGCGTCGAGGTCGGGCACCTCGAGCCAGTTGTCGCCCGGCACCGGCTTCCACGGCTCGCGCGTATAGCGGATGAGCGGCACGCCGGTCGTCTCGCTCGCCGCCACGGCGTTGGCCGAGATGCGGGCGGCGAACGGATGGGTGGCGTCGATCAGCAGGTCGATCCGCTGGTCGCGCAGGAAGGCGGCAAGGCCCTCGATACCGCCGAAACCGCCGACGCGGGTGTTGAGCGCCTGGGCCGCCGGCTCGTGGGTGCGGCCGGCCAGCGACAGCAGCGCCCAGATGTCCCGGCGTTTTTGCAGCCGCTCGGAGAGGCGCGAGGCCTCGGTGGTTCCACCCAGGACGAGAATGCGCATCGGTCTTGCGGAGTCCCCCATGGCTGAAACCTCCCTTTCACCCTGGCTGACGATCGTCGGCCTCGGAGAGGACGGTCTCGACGGTCTCTCTCCTGCGGCAGTTTCGGCGATCGCACAAGCGGGTTTCATCGTAGGCGGCCGCCGTCATCTCGATCTCGTCGAGGCCGACCCGGCGATTTCCCTTGCCTGGCCGTCGCCGCTCGGGGACGCCTTTCCGGCCATTCTCGCCCGCCGCGGCAGTCCGGTGGCGGTGCTCGCCTCCGGCGATCCCTTCTTCTACGGCGTCGGCTCGCTCCTTGCCGAAATCGTCGATCCCCGGGAAATGACGGTGCTGCCGGCGCCCTCCGCCTTCGCGCTGGCCGCCGCCCGGCTCGGCTGGCCGGGGCAGGACGTCGTCCGCGTCAGCCTGCATGGCAGGGCGCTCGAACGCATCCTGCCGCATGTCCAGCCGGGCGCCCGGCTGCTGGCGCTGTCCTGGGACGGCACGACGCCGGCACGGCTGGCGGCGCTGCTTGACGCGCGCGGCCTCGGCAAGAGCCGCTTCACCGTGCTCGAAGCGATGGGCGGCCTAAGGGAGCGCCGCCGCTCGGCCTTGGCTGGCGCCTTCGGCATCGAGGATATCGACCCGCTCAACCTCGTCGCCGTCGAGGTGGAGGGCGAGCCCGACGCCCGCGTCATTCCCTTCACGCCGGGCCTTCCCGACGACTGGTTCGAGCACGACGGCCAGATTTCCAAGCGCGAGGTCAGGGCGCTCACCGTCGTCGCGCTCAGGCCGACGCGCGGCGAGACGCTATGGGACGTCGGTGCCGGCTCGGGTTCGGTCGCCATCGAGTGGATGCTGTGCGACCCTTCGCTGCGCGCTTTCGCCGTCGAGGAAAACATAACACGCGCCGCCCGCATCGCCCGCAATGCCCTGACCTTCGGCGTGCCCGACCTGCAGGTGATCGAAACCAGGGCGCCGGCCGGCCTCGACGCTCTCCCCGATCCCGATGCGATCTTCATCGGCGGCGGCTCCGGCGATCCCGGCGTCGTCGACGCCTGTCTCGGCCGGCTCAGATCCGGCGGCCGCCTGGTGATCAACGCCGTGACGGTGGAAACGACGGCCGAGGTCTTCGCGTTGCAGGCCCGGCTCGGCGGCGAGCTGACGCAGATCGCCATCTCCCGGCTCGACCGCATCGGCGGCTTCCACGCGCTGCGGCCGGCGCTGCCGGTGGTCCAGTGGACCTGGGTGAAGCCGTGAGCGGCCGGTTGGCCATCGGCGTCGGCTGCCGGCAGGGCGTGTCGGCCGAGGCGATCGTCCGGCTGATCGAGACGGCGACAGCCGGCCTCGCGCCAGCCGCCGGCCTCTTCACCATCGAGGACAAGCGCGGCGAGGCGGGATTGAGCGAAGCCGCCGAAAGACTTGCCCTGCCGCTCGTCTTCCTCTCGCGCGACGCGCTCGCCGCCGTGGCCGATCGCCTCGTCACGCCGTCGCCGGCCGCGCTCGCCCGCTTCGGCGTCGCATCGGTGGCGGAGGCCGCGGCGCTCGCCGCCCTCGCCGGCCGGGGGCGCCTCGTCGTTCCGCGCCGCGCCGCGGGCGGCGTCACCGTTGCCGTGGCCGAGGAGGTTTCAGAATGACCGTGCATTTCATCGGCGCCGGCCCCGGCGCGCCCGACCTCCTGACGCTGCGCGGCCGCGACCTGATCGCCGCCTCGCCGGTCTGCCTTTACGCCGGTTCGCTGATCCCGCCGGCCATTCTCGCCCATTGTCCCGAAGGTGCCCGCATCGTCGATACGGCGCCGCTGTCGCTCGAGGAGATCGAGGCGGAATATCTTCGGGCTGAGCGGGCCGGCGAGGACGTGGCGCGGCTTCATTCCGGCGACCTCTCGGTGTGGAGCGCCCTCGGCGAGCAGATCCGCCTGCTGGAAAGGCACGCCATTCCCTACACGGTGACGCCTGGCGTTCCCGCCTTTGCGGCGGCGGCGGCGGCGCTCGGCCGCGAGCTGACCTTGCCGGAGGTCGGCCAATCGCTGGTGCTGACGCGCACCTCCGGCCGCGCCTCGGCCATGCCGGAGAAGGAGACGCTGTCGGCCTTCGCCGCCACCGGCGCCACGCTCGCCCTCCATCTTTCCATCCATGTCGTCGACCGCATCGTCGCGGAGCTCATCCCCTTCTACGGCGCCGAGTGCCCGGTCGCCGTCGTCTACCGGGCGAGCTGGCCGGACCAGCGCATCGTCAAGGGAACGCTGGCCAGCATTCTCGGCGACCTCCAGAACGCGCCGATGGAGCGGACGGCGCTGATCCTGGTCGGCCGGGTGCTCGGCGCCGAGGATTTCCGGGCGAGCGCCCTTTATTCGGCCGACTATCAGCGCCGTTTCCGGGGCCGCGATTCCCGGGCCGGGGAGGGCGAGGACTAGACCTTCCGGAAGCCGGTGCTGGCCAGCAGCCCGCCGCTCCGGTCGAACAGCGCCACTTCCAGCGCCATGCCGCTGCCGGCGATCAGCGCGGCCGCCGTGGCGAAGCCGCGTTCGGCCACCGCCTCGGCAATCGGGATGCCGGCGGCACGGCAGAGCGTCAGCGCTTCCAGGGCGGTGTTGGCGTTGTTGACGGCCCGAACGAGATCGGCGCCGCCGCCGAGGTCGGCAATGATTGCCGAAAGCACGTCGAGGTCGACGCTGCCGCGCTTGGAATGCAGGTCGAGAAGGCCCTGGCCGAGCTTCACCCCCTTGGCGAAGCCCAGCGCCAGCGTCACGCGCGGCACCGGCGCTTTCCTCAAATATTTCAGCGTGCCGCCGACGAAATCGCCCATGTCGATCAACTGGATGTCGTCGAGACCGTGGAGCGCCTTCACCGCCTGCTCGGAGGTGTTGCCGGTCGCGGCGGCGACATGGCTGAAGCCCGAGGCGCGCGCCACGTCGATGCCGCGCTGGATGGAGGCGATCCACGCCGCGCAGGAAAAGGGCACGACGATACCGGTAGTGCCGAGGATGGAGAGGCCGCCGACGATGCCGAGCCGGCCGTTGAGCGTCCGCTCGGCCAGCTTCTCGCCGTTGTCGACCGAAATCTCCACCTCGATGTCCTCGGGGCCGCCGAGGACGGCGCGCGCCTCGTCGAGCGTCCGCGCGATCATGGCGCGCGGCACCGGGTTGATCGCCGGCTCGCCGACGGCGAGCGGCAGGCCGGGGCGGGTGACAGTGCCGACGCCGGGGCCGGCGCGGAACACCAGGCCGGCGCCCCTCGCGGCCGGCCGCACCGTCGCGACAACGAGGGCGCCATGGGTGACGTCGGGATCGTCGCCGGCGTCCTTGACCACGCCGGCCCGTGTCCAGCCGTCGCCGCCGGCGGTAATCGCCAGCGCGAAAGCCGGTCTCTGGCCGCCCGGCAGGGTCACCGTCACCGGGTCGGGAAAGTGACCGCCGACCAGACCCTCGAAGGCGGCGCGGGTCGCCGCGGTGGCGCAGCTGCCGGTGGTCCAGCCGCGCCTCAGATGCGGTGTTCCGCCGTCCGCTGCCTTGTCCGCATCCGCCATCGAGCCGCCCGATCCTTTCGGGCGACAAGGTCGGCGCTGTCTGCTATCGGGTCAAGGGGAAAGGTGAGGCGGCGATGAAGGGCTTTCTGATCGCATCGGTGCGCTCCGGCGCCGGCAAGACGACCGTGTCGCTCGGGCTGATGGCGGCGCTTGCCCGGCAGGGATTGAAGGTCGCGCCGGCCAAATGCGGGCCGGACTACATCGACCCGGCCTTTCACGCCGCCGCCGCCGGCCGGCCGGGCGTCAATCTCGATAGCTGGGCGATGACGCCGGCCCAGGTGGCGGGCCTCGCCACTCGCCAGGCAGAGGGCGCCGACGTGCTGGTGGCCGAGGGGCTGATGGGCCTTTTCGACGGCGTCGGCCACGAGATCGGCCGCACCGGGTCGTCGGCCGACATTGCCGCCGCCCTCGGCCTCAAGGTGCTGCTGGTGCTCGACGTGACGGGCCAGTCGACCTCGGCCGCCGCCGTGGCGCTCGGCGCCAGGCTTCTCGATCCGCGACTGACGATCCTCGGCGTCGTGCTCAATCGCGTCGGTTCCGAGCGTCATCGCCGGCTCTGCACCGAGGCGATCGAGGCGCTCGGCCTCGCCGTGCTCGGCGCTCTGCCGCGCGAGGCGACGGTCGAATTGCCGGAACGGCACCTCGGTCTCGTCCAGGCTGAGGAGACCGGCGATCTTCGCCATCGGCTCGAAGGGCTCGCCGATTTCGTCGAGCGGCATATCGACATCGACAGGCTGATCGGTCTTTGCGACGACGTCGCGCCGCCGCCGGGCGGCGACGCGCCGCCGTTGCCGCCGCCCGGCCAGCGCATCGCGCTGGCCCGCGATGCCGCCTTCAGCTTCGTCTATCCGCACCATCTCGCCGCCTGGCGGACGGCCGGCGCCGAGATCCTGCCGTTTTCGCCGCTGGCCGGCGAAGTGCCCGACCCCACCGCCGACGTCTGCTGGCTGCCGGGCGGCTATCCCGAGCTCTATGCCGGCGTCCTCGCGGCGGCGGATGGCTTTCTCGCCGGTCTCCGGGCGTTTGCGGCGGCAAAGCCGGTGCACGGCGAATGCGGCGGCTACATGGTGCTGGGGCAGGGCCTCGTCGATGCGGGCGGAACCTGTCACGTCATGGCCGGGTTGCTCGGCCTCGAAACCAGCTACGAAAAGCGCCGCCTGCATCTCGGCTACCGCCGGGCAAAGCTGTTTTCCGACGGGCCGCTCGGGCCGGCCGGCGCCATGCTCACCGGTCACGAGTTCCACTATGCGACGATCCTGGCGACCGGCGATGATGCCCCGCTTGCCGAAGTCACTGATGCCCACGGCGGCGCGCCGGCGCCGGATGGATCGCGGCGCGGTCGGGTGAGCGGCAGTTTCTTTCACGTTATCGCAAGGACGGAATGAGGAGGCTCAGACGAAACGCCCGGCCTCGCCGATCAGCGCGGTGACCAGCCGCTCGAGCTGTGCCGCCGCCTTGTCATTGGCGAGATTGCCTCCTTCGTCGAAGGCCTTGTCGGCATAGGGCACCGCCACCTGCTGCGTCAGCACCCGGGCGCCAAGGGCATTTTCGAGGATATGTCGGAGATGCATCAGCGAGCGGATGCCGGCGAAATGACCGGGCGAGGCGGCCCCGATGGCGAAGACGCGCTCCGTCCATAGACCGCGGTAGCGGTCGCCCCGAATGCGGCTCAGCCAGTCGATGCTATTCTTGAGAAGCGGCGTCACCGACTGATTGTATTCCGGCGAGGCGATGAACACGCCCTGCGACGCAAGCACCAGATCCGCAAGCTTCAGCGCCGCTTCCGGCACGCCGCGTGCCGCCTCGAGATCGCCGTCGTAGAGCGGCAGCGGATAGTCGGCGAGCGACAGAAGCCGCACCTCGACGTCGTGCAATGCGAGGTCCCGCGCCGCGAGCGCCGCGAGGCGGCCGTTGTGGCTGCCGCCGCGCGTCGAGCCGGAGAGCACCAGCAGGTTGGGCCGCCCCCTCAAGATAGCGCCCCGGCGCCGGGCGCCGGGCAGGCGATGCCGGTGCCGCCGAGACCGCAGTAGCCGTCCGGGTTCTTGGCGAGATACTGCTGGTGATAGTCCTCGGCGAAATAATAGGGCCCGGCCGGCTCGATGGTCGTGGTGATCGCCGCCGGCCGGCCGGCCCTGGCAAGCGCCTTGCCGTAGGCTTCGCGGGCGGCTTCCGCCACGGCGCGTTGCGCCTCGTCGTGCACGAAGATCGCCGAACGGTATTGGGTGCCGACGTCGTTGCCCTGGCGCATGCCCTGCGTCGGATCGTGGCTTTCGAAGAACAGGCGGACGAGATCGGCGTAGGAAACGGCGTTCGGGTCGAACACCACCTCCACCGCCTCGGCATGGCCGGTGCGGCCCGAGCAGACCTCCTCGTAGGTCGGGTTCTCGGTGAAGCCGCCGATATAGCCGACCGACGTCAGGTAGACGCCGGGCAGGCGCCAGAACAGCCGCTCGGCGCCCCAGAAGCAGCCGAGGGCGAAGGTGGCGACGGCGTATCCCTCCGGCACCGGGCCCTTCAGCGGTCGGCCGGTCACGAAATGGGTCTCGGCGGTGGCAACCGGCTGGGCGCGGCCCGGCAGCGCCGTCTCGGGCGTCGGCAGGACCGCTGGCTTCCGGAACGTCTCGAAAAAGGCCATGGCTCTTCCTTGTCTCCCCGTCGCGGTTCCCCCCGGAACCGGCTTCCGAAGATGGGACCGCCGCCGCTGCTTTGCAAGCCGGGCTCGCTGGCGCTCGGTGGTAGCTTTGCTTATAACGATCGCCAAGAGGAGATCTTCACCCATGGCGTCCCGTAAACTCGACCGATCGCTGATCCGCGGCTTCGACCTGTTCCGCGACATGACGGAAGAGAACCTCGATGCCGTGCTGGCCACCGTGCAGGTGCGCACCGTCGAACCGGGCGAGCCGGTGTTCAGCCAGGGTGCGCCGGCCGACGAGTTCTACTTGCTGCTCCATGGCCACCTCAAGGTGATCCAGGTCACGCCGTCCGGCGAGCAGGTGGTGGTGCGCCACGTGCTGCCCGGCGAGGTGTTCGGCATCGCCAGGGCTATCCGCCGCACCGACTATCCGGCCACCGCCGAGGCGGTGACCGAGAGCCTCGTCCTGGTCTGGATGTCCTCGCAATGGCAGGATTTCGTGACGCTCAACCCGGTGCTCGCCGTCAACGCCCTCGAGGCGGTGGGCGAGCGGCTGCAGGAGGCGCATACCCGCATTCGCGAATTGTCGACCGAGGAAGTGGAACGCCGCGTCGCCCATGCGCTGCTGCGCCTCGTCCGCCGGGCCGGCCGCAAGGAGGAGGACGGCGGCATCCTCATCGACTTCCCGCTGACCCGGCAGGACATCGCCGAGATGACCGGCACCACGCTGCATACGGTCAGCCGGCTGCTCAGCGCCTGGGAGGGGCAGGGCATCGTCCGCAGCGCCCGCCGCCGCATCGCCGTCACCGACGAGAACCGGCTCGCCGCGCTGGCCCGCGGCTGACTTCTCCTCAGATCCAGCCGAGGCTGGCGGCGGCGATCACCACGAGCGACAGCGCGCCGACCCAGAGCGGCAGGGCGATCGAACGGCGACGGCGGCTGATGTCGGCCGCTTCGGTCCGGGCGGCGATCGTCTCGATGGCGTCGAAAAGCCGCGGCAGGCGCGGGGTGAGGGCCAGAAGATCGCCGGCCGCCGACACCGCCGTCTCGATGCGGCCGATCGGGCCGAGATTGCGGGCGATCCAGCCGCCCACCACCGGTTCGGACACCTTCCACATGTCGAGCTCGGGATCGAGGCTGCGGGCCACGCCCTCCACCACCACCATGGTCTTCTGCAAGAGGATGAGTTCGGGCCGCGTCTGCATGGCGAACAGCTCGGTGGTCTCGAACAGCTGGTTGAGCAGCCGCGACATGGCGATCTCCGACGCCGGCACGCCGTGCAGCGGCTCGCCGACCGCCCGGAGCGCCTGCGCGAAGGTTTCGAGCTCCTGCTCGGGCGGCACGTAGCCGGCCTCGAAATGCACCTCGGCGACGCGGCGGTAGTTGCGGGTAATGAAGCCGTGCAGGATCTCGGCGAGGTAGCGGCGCTCGCGCGGGCCGAGGCGGCCGACGATGCCGAAGTCGACGGCGACGATCCGCCCGGCGGCGTCCACGAACAGGTTGCCCTGGTGCATGTCGGCGTGGAAGAAGCCGTCGCGCAGCGCATGCCTGAGGAAGGATTGCAGCAGCGTCGCAGCGAGCTTGGGAAGGTCGTGGCCGGCGGCGCGGATGGCGGCGACGTCCGACAGCTTGATGCCGTCGATCCACTCCATGGTGAGTACCGAGCGGCTGGTGCGCCGCCAGTCGACGGTCGGCACGCGAAAATCCTCGTCGCCGGCCGTGTTCTGCCCCATCTCCGACAGCGCGGCCGCCTCGAGGCGCAGGTCCATCTCCAGCGTCAGCGAGCGGGCGAGCGTGTCGACGACGGCGACCGGCCTCAGGCGGCGGACGCGCGGCGCGAGCCGCTCGATCAGCCGGGCGGCGAGATAGAAGCCGGCGAGGTCGGAGGCGATGCGCCGGTCGATGCCGGGCCGCAGTACTTTCACCGCCACGTCGCGGCGGGGCCCGCCCCGGTCGGTTACGATCGCCTTGTGAACCTGGGCGATCGAGGCGGCGGCGATCGGCGCGCCCAGCTCGGGAAACAGCCGGTCCGCCTCAAGGCCGAAGCTTTCGCCGATCACCGCCCGGGCGCCCGAAAGCCCGAAGTCCGGCATGGCGTCCTGCAGCTCGGCGAGGTCGGCGGCCAGCGCCGCGCCGACCACGTCCGGCCGCGTGGCGAGGAACTGGCCGAGCTTGACGTAGGAGGGACCGAGACGGGAGAAGGCGATGGACAGCCGCTCGGCCCGGCTGGCCGCGCCGCGCCGGCGGATCGCTCTTGCGAAGAGCAGCGCGGTCGATACGGCGAAGGGCCGCGGCTCGGGCAGCGGCAGCGCGTTGATCACCCCCTCGCGGGCGAGCACCCAGGCGGCGCGGACGAGGCGAGCGAGATCGACGGGAAGCATCAGGGCAATTTCCTCGATGGCGTCGTGCCGGAAGGCGCGCCCTACGGCATGCCGTTCGCGAATGTTACACGCGTCGAATCGGCGGGAGACATTCGCGATGGTTTCAAATCTTGACGCCGACGTGGAGCGCCACGACGCCGAGCGACATGTTGGTATAGCCGACGCGGGAAAAGCCGGCCGCCTCGATCATCGCCTTGAAGCGTTCCTGGTCGGGGAAGCGGCGGATCGATTCGACGAGGTAACGGTAGCTGTCCTCGTCCTTGGCGACGACCCGGCCGATCTTCGGCACCAGGTGGAAGGAATAAAGGTCGTAGACCTTGTCGGCGACCGGCGCATCGACGCGCGAGAATTCGAGGCAGAGGAAGCGGCCGCCCGGCTTCAGCACGCGGAAGGCTTCGGATAGCGCCTTGTCGATCTGCGGTACGTTGCGGATGCCGAAGGCGATCGTATAGGCATCGAAGCTGGCGTCCGGCCAGGGCAGGTCCTCGGCGTTGGCCTCGACGAAGTCCAGCTTGTCGAGGCCGCGCGCCCGCGCCCGCTCGCGGCCGACTTCGAGCATCGAGGAATTGATGTCGGCGACGGTGATATCGGCGGTGCGGTTCGAGCGCTCGGCGATGCGGAAGGCGATGTCGCCGGTGCCGCCGGCCATGTCGAGCACCTTGAACGGCCGCCGTCCCGAGCGCGGCGGGGCGAGGCGGGAGACCATGGCGTCCTTCCAGAGCCGGTGCAGGCCGCCCGACATCAGGTCGTTCATCAGATCGTAACGGCCGGCCACCGAATGGAAGACACGGTCGACAAGGCCCTGTTTTTCGCCCGCGTTGACCTCGCGAAAGCCGAAGGAAGTGCTGTTGTCCGTCATCATCCGTCCCGTCCTGCCGTGAACCTCGCGCCATCGGCGCGCCCGCGACCATAGCCGAAGAGAACGGCGGGCGCTATGTTGGCCGCAAGCGACGGGTGATCCTGCGTCGCCATGAGGAGACCATCCGCCAATGCCTGAACTGCCGGAAGTGGAGACGGTGCGCCGCGGCCTTCAGCCGGTGCTGGAAGGCGCGACCATCCTGAGCGTCGTGCTGGCCCGGCCGACCCTCCGCTACCCCTTTCCCGAGCGCTTTGCCGAACGGCTTGCCGGCCGGCGCGTCCTCGGCCTCGACCGCCGGTCGAAATATCTCCTCTGGGACGTCGAGGGCGGCGAAACGCTGCTTGCCCATCTCGGCATGTCCGGCTCCTTCCGGATCGAGAGCGCCGAAGGGACCGGCGCCGTGCCCGGCGCCTTCGCGCTCGCCCGCTCGCGCGACGACCGCCACGACCACGTCCGCTTCGAACTCCGGGGCGGCACGGCGATCATCTATAACGACCCTCGGCGTTTCGGCTTCATGGACCTGCTGCCGCGCGCCGAGCTGGAACGGCATCCGCGCCTCGTGGGGCTCGGTGTCGAGCCGACCTCCAACCTGTTCTCGGCCGCAACGCTCGCCGCCCTGGCCGACCGGCGGACGCCGCTGAAGGCGGCGCTCCTCGACCAGGGGACCGTCACCGGCCTCGGCAATATCTACGTCTGCGAGGCGCTTTGGCGGGCGGAGCTCGATCCGCGCCGGCCGGCCGCCGTGCTGGCGGATCCGCCGGTGGCCGAACGGCTGGCGGCGGCGATCCGCGCCGTCATCGCCGAGGCGATCGAGGCCGGCGGCTCGAGCCTGCGCGACCATATGCGGACCGACGGCACGCTCGGCTATTTCCAGCACCGCTTCGCCGTCTACGACCGCGAGGGCGAGCCCTGCCGGCGGCCGGGCTGCGGCGGCACGGTGGCGCGCATCAGGCAGGCGGGGCGCTCGACCTTCTTTTGTCCGTCCTGTCAGCGCTGATGGCGTTGACGGCGGCCGTTCCAGCGTCTATAAGCCCGCCCCAAGGACGGTGGCCGATGGTCGTCGGCCGCCTGAAAGTTTTACGTCGTCCGTGTGGCCGGGTCCGGCAGCCGCGGCGGCTCAACAACAAGTCCCGGCTTGGCCGGGAGAGAGAAAGGCTCGAGAATGGCCAATACGTCGTCGGCCAAGAAGGCGACCCGCAAGATCGCGGCTCGCACCGAAGTGAACAAGGCTCGCCGCAGCCGCATGCGGTCCTTCGTGCGCAAGTTCGAGGAAGCCGTCGCTTCCGGCGACAAGACGGCCGCCACCGAGGCCTTCAAGGCCGTCGAGCCGGAGCTCATGCGGGCGGCGACCAAGGGTATCGTTCACAAGAACACGGCGTCGCGCAAGGTGTCGCGCCTGGCCGCCCGCCTGAAGTCGATCGGCGCCTGATGCCGGACGCCTGGCGGCGTCGGAGAGGCCTTCGTTTCGTCAAGACAAGTCCATCGGGGCCTGGCTTTTAGCCGGGCCCTTTTGCTTTTCCGGCTCGTACGGTCCGGTCGAAATGACCGCCGGGATCCGGGAGTCGGATGGCAAATTTATTCGTTAAAAAACAAAGGGTTGGTTATACGTCGGTTTCAGGCTGCGCAGAATCCGCGGCGGCGGAAACGAAAACGCGGCTAAGCAATGGCGGGCCAGCCGGCGTACGACCAAATAGGGTTTGGCCGTATGGGGTGGCGCAAATCTTTGAATCCCCTAGGGTTCGCCGATCGCTTTTCGGGGGGTGTCCTCGCCGGTAAAAAGCGGGTTAACGACATAGGAAGATTCGGCTCTTGCTCCCCCCTTGGGGCCTGTGTATGGTCAACCCGATTGAAGCGAGCGAGCCAAGCACTCGCTTATGAAAGTAAATTAAAGCAGGGGGCTAGCCGTCGGTAATTCTTTAGGTGCGATGGCCGAGGCAAGTAGCCAACTTAATCCAGAAAGGCAATTCGGGCATATATGCGCATTTTGCGCATGGATTTGTTTTGTCTTTTCTGTTTGGTTCTTTATGGGGTGGTGGGGCAATCTTGGTTTCGGGGTCATTCAACGAAGGTCCGGGCTATGCGGGGGACGTCGGTGTGCGCGACGCGTGGGAGGCGCTTGCCGCCGACCCTCGTGCCGTGCTGATCGACGTCCGGACGGTGGCGGAATGGAACTTCGTCGGTCTTCCCGATCTTGAGAGCATCGGCAAGCGCGTGCTGCTCGTCGAGTGGCAGCGCTTTCCGGATATGGCCGTCAATCCGGCTTTCGCCGACGAGCTCGGGGAGGCGCTTGCCGACCTTGGCGTCGGCGCGGACGCTCCGCTCTATTTCATCTGTCGGTCGGGAGCGCGCAGTCGGTCTGCGGCGACCGTGGCAACAGCCGGCGGCTTCACGCGGGCTTTTAATGTGGCAGGCGGTTTCGAGGGGGCGCTCGGTCCGGATCGACACAGGGGATGTGTCGACGGCTGGAAGGCGAGCGGCTTGCCCTGGATCCAGAGTTGACCCGATGCGTTGGACAAACGCGGCTTTACGGCCGGCGCGGTGCGCGCGGATCGGGAGACCTGCCACGCTGACCACAATCTGAGATCCGGAGGGCTGCGGCTCCGGTGGATGACGGGCTTCTGTCTGTCATGAGTGTTGCCGTCGGCCTTGCGGCCGAAAAAAACTTGATGGGACGTCTCCTCGTAAGGGATGAACGTCCTGTCCTCGCCGGCGGAGATGGCGGTATGATGGGCGTGTCCCGGAAGCCGCCGCTCAAGGCTGGCAGGCAAGAGTGAATTGGTCCGGTCGTCGCTTCGGGACGGCCGGCGGAGGGCGCTCCTGGCGGAAGCGCTCTTCGGATGGAAGACCTGGTAGCTGGTATTTTTTGGATGGAGGCCGAGATATGTTGGAAGCGGAAGCCTGCGGCGTCGCCGGAGCGGCAGTTGGTCATGCCGATGCCTGGATGCGCGTTCGTGGCCGCCTCAAGGCCGATCTTGGCGACGAGGTGTTCTCCTGCTGGTTTGCCGGCATGAACGTCGAGCAGATCGAGGGCGGCACCGTCTGGCTTTCGGTGCCGAGCCGCTTCCTGAAGACCTGGATCTCCACCCACTATCGCGACAAGCTCGCCGCCCTCTGGCAGGCCGAGGGGCCTGCCTATCGCAAGGTCGAAGTGTCGGTCCGCTCGGCCATGCGGGCCAAGGTCGAGGCGCCCAGCCGTTTCGCGACGCCGGAAGCCGCTCGCCAAGCCAGCGTGCCGGCGCCGCGCGTCGTCTCTCCGGTCCGTCCTGTTGCCGATGCCGCTTCCGCCCGGCTGTTCGACGACATCTCCTCGCCGCTCGATCCGCGCTACACCTTCGACAATTTCGTCGAAGGCGCCTCCAACCGCCTGGCGCTGGCCGCCGCCCGCCAGGTCGCCGACGGTTCGGCCTCCGGCGTCAAGTTCAATCCGCTCTACATCCATTCTTCGGTCGGCCAGGGCAAGACGCACCTCCTGCAGGCGCTCACCCATCACCTCAAGGCCGAGCATCCGGAAATGCGGGCGCTCTATCTGACGGCCGAGCATTTCATGTACCGCTTCGTGCAGTCGCTGCAGACCCAGTCGGCCCTCGCCTTCAAGGAAGCGCTCCGCACCATCGATCTGCTGGTCATCGACGACATGCAGTTCCTGCACGGCAAGCAGATCCAGCAGGAATTCTGCCACACGGTGAACACGCTGATCGACGGCGCCCGGCAGGTCATCGTCGCCGCCGACCGGCCGCCGGTCGAGCTGGAAACCATGGACGAACGCGTCCGTTCGCGCCTTTCCGGCGGCCTCCTGATCGAGATCGGCGCCCCCGATGCGGCGCTGCGCCGTTCGATCGTCGAGCGCCGTATCGCCCTTACCGCCCAGCACATGCCCGGCTTCTCGGTTCCCGACGATGTCATCGACTTCATCGTTCGCAACGTTACCACCTCGGGTCGCGACCTCGAGGGCGCGGTGACGCGCCTCGCCGGCCACAACCAACTGACCGGCCTGACCCTGTCGCTGGCCATGGCCGAGACGACGCTGAAGGACCTCATCCGCGTCACCGATACCCGCCGGGTCAAGATCGAGGACATCCAGCGCGTCGTTTCCAAGCACTACAACGTTTCCAAGCAGGACCTGTTGTCGTCGCGCCGCACCCGTTCGATCGTCTGGCCGCGCCAGATCGCCATGTATCTCGCCAAATCGCTGACGCTGCGCTCCCTGCCGGAGATCGGCCGGCGCTTCGGCGGCCGCGATCACACCACCGTCCTGCATGCGGTGCGCAAGGTCGAGGAGATGATCGGTTCCGACGAGGCGCTGACCCAGGAGATCGAGGTCCTGAAGCGCATGCTCGAGGCCTGAAGCCGCAGCGGAAACGAAAAACGCCGGCGAAAACCCGTTCGGTCAACGGCTTGCCGGCTTGCGGAAATCGGCAGTTGCCGTAATGTGCTTTTCCCTGCGGTCGCCACCTTGGCGGCGACGGGGAGAAACGGCCTCGGGCGCCAGATTTTCCGGAGGCCGCGTCGGTCGCGCTCAGCGCGGCGACTTGGGCGCGGCAGCCACGACAGACGGGTTTTTCCATGCGCGTTACGCTGGAGCGGTCGCACCTCCTTGCCTCCCTCACCCACGTCCACCGCGTCGTCGAGCGTCGGAACACCATTCCGATTCTCTCCAACGTGCTGATCCGGACCGACGACGGCCAGCTCAAGCTGAAGGCGACCGACCTCGATCTCGAGGCGCAGGAAACGGTGCCGGCGATCGTCGAGCGTCCCGGCGCCACCACGGTGCCGGCGCACATGTTCTACGACATCGTGCGCAAGCTGCCCGAGGGATCGCAGGTCTCCCTCGAGGCGTCGGCCGACGGCGCCACGCTGGCCATTTCCTCCGGCCGCTCGCGCTTCGCGCTGCAGATGCTGCCGGAGAGTGACTTCCCCGACATCACCGTCGGCGACCTCAGCCATTCCTTCACGCTGGAAGCCGGCGACCTCAAGCGGCTGATCGACCGGACGCAGTTCGCCATCTCCAACGAGGAGATCCGCTACTATCTGAACGGCATCTTCCTGCACACCGTCGACGGCCCCGAGGGGCCGCTGTTCCGCGCCGTCGCCACCGACGGCCATCGCCTCGCCCGCGCCGACATCGCCGCGCCGAACGGTTCCGAGGGCATGCCCGGCATCATCGTGCCCCGCAAGACGGTGGGCGAGATCCAGCGCCTCATCGAGGACCCCAAGGCCGAGCTCAAGGTCGAGCTGTCGGATGCCAAGATTCGCCTCACGGTCGGCAACGTGGTGCTGACGTCCAAGCTGATCGACGGCACCTTCCCCGACTATGGCCGGGTGATCCCGCAGGGCAACGACAAGGAGCTCAGGGTCGACAAGTCCGAATTCGCCGAGGCCGTCGATCGCGTCTCGACCATTTCCTCCGAGCGCGGCCGCGCGGTGAAGCTGGCGCTTGCCGAGGGGCGCATGGTGCTCACCGTCGTCAACCCGGATTCGGGCACGGCCACCGAGGAGGTGATGGTCGACTATGGCGACACGCCGCTCGAGATCGGCTTCAACGCCCGCTATCTTCTCGATATCGCCGGCCAGCTCACCTCGGAGACGGCGCTGTTCCACCTCGCCGACGCCGGCTCGCCGACGCTGATCCAGGATGCCGGAGACGACGCCACGCTCTATGTGCTGATGCCGATGCGGGTGTGACCGCCACTTGCTGGAATGCCATGACCGAATCCCGTCCGGAGGCGAAGGTGCGCGTGAGCCACCTTCGCCTCAGCGATTTCCGCAACCATGCCGATCTCGCGCTCGACTTCGCGGGCCGGTCGGTGGTGCTCATCGGCCAGAACGGCGTCGGCAAGACCAACGTGCTCGAGGCGCTGTCCCTGCTCGCCCCCGGCCGTGGCTTTCGCCGGGCGACGCTCGCCGAGATGGCCCGGCTCGGCGGTTCCGGCGGCTTTTCCGTGCTGGCCGGTGTTGAGGGCGCTTTCGGGGCGGTGCGGATCGGCACCGGCGCGGTTCCCGGCGAGCCGGGCCGGCGGATCCTCGTCGACGGCGAACCGCAGAAGGCAAGCGAACGGCTTTCCGACCATCTGCGCCTCATCTGGCTCGTTCCGGCCATGGACGGCCTGTTCACCGGCGCGGCGGCGGACCGCCGCCGCTTCCTCGACCGCCTGGTGCTGGCGGTCGACCCGGCGCATGGCCGGCGCGTTTCGGCCTACGAGCAGGCGGTCGCCTCCCGCAACCGCCTGCTGGAGGGGCGCGAAGCCGACGTGGTCTGGCTTGACGCCCTCGAAACCGAGATCGCCGCCACCGGCGTCGCCGTTGCCGCCGCCCGCCGCGAGACGGTGCATTGCCTCGCCCGGCTGATCGAGACGCGCCCCGATGGCGATGGCGCTTTCCCGCGCGCCGCCGTCCAACTGACCGGCGAGGTCGATACGGCGCTCGACGGCGCGGCGGCGGCCGATGTCGAGGACTGGCTGCGGGCCGACCTCAGGGCCGGCCGCTCGCGCGACCGGGCGGCCGGCCGCACGCTCGTCGGCCCTCATCGCTCCGACCTGTCGGTCCGCCATGCCGAAAAGGACATGCCCGCCTCGGCCTCCTCGACCGGCGAGCAGAAGGCACTGCTCACCGGCCTGGTGCTGGCCCAGGCGGCACTGGTCACCGAGCTGACCGGCAACCCGCCGGTGCTGCTGCTCGACGAGGTGGCCGCCCACCTCGATGCCCGCCGGCGACGGGCGCTGGTCGACCTCATCGCCGCGCTCGGCGTCCAGGCCTTCATGACCGGCACCGACATCGCCCCTTTCGAGGGCTTTTCGAACGAGGCGGAAATCATCGCGATTCCCGATGTCGCAGCGCCGGATTCCGGGGAATTCTGAGAGTGATTCGCCGCATTTCCACCCGATTGCCGGGCCATGGTGCGGCCGCTGCCGCTCCGCCGGGATGAATCCCCGATAAGAGCATTGAAAAGAAACGACTTTCGGCCTGCCGCCGAGGGTGGTTGAAGCAGTTCCCGCCAGCCTTTATGAGAATTCTGGCGGGATGTTCCCGAGACGAGAAACGAAGGCCTCCATGACCGACACCACAGCCTACGACCCCGACGACTACGGCGCCGAATCCATCAAGGTGCTGAAGGGGCTCGACGCGGTGCGCAAGCGCCCCGGCATGTACATCGGCGACACCGACGATGGTTCGGGCCTGCACCATATGGTCTACGAGGTGGTGGACAACGCCATCGACGAGGCGCTGGCCGGCCATGCCGACGTGGTGAAGGTCCGCCTCAATGCCGACGGCTCCTGCACGGTGCGCGACAACGGCCGCGGCATCCCGACCGACATCCACAAGGAAGAGGGCGTGTCGGCGGCCGAGGTCATCATGACCCAACTGCATGCCGGCGGTAAGTTCGACCAGAATTCCTACAAGGTGTCCGGCGGCCTGCACGGTGTCGGCGTGTCGGTGGTCAACGCGCTGTCGGTCTGGCTGAAGCTCAGGATCTGGCGGCACGACCAGGTGCACGAGATGAGCTTCTCGAACGGTGTGCCGGATGCGCCGCTCGCGGTCACCGGCACCGCCGTCGGCGAGAAGGGCACCGAAGTGACCTTCATGCCGAGCCACGAGACGTTCAAAGGCATCACCGACTTCGACTTCACGACGCTGGAGCGGCGGCTGCGCGAGCTGGCCTTCCTGAATTCCGGCGTTCGGATCGTGCTGGAGGACAATCGCGGCGTCGAGCCGCGCGTCGAGGAATTGCATTACGAAGGCGGCCTCGAAGCCTTCGTGCGTTATCTCGACCGCTCGAAGAAGCCGGCCATCGCCAAGCCGATCCTGGTATCGTCCGAAAGGGACGGCATCACCGTCGAAGTCGCGCTCTGGTGGAACGACAGCTACCACGAGAACGTGCTCTGCTTCACCAACAACATCCCCCAGCGCGATGGCGGCACCCATCTCGCCGGCTTCCGCGCCGCGCTGACGCGCCAGGTGACCAGCTATGCCGAGAGCGCCGGCATCTCCAAGCGCGAGAAGGTGACGCTGACCGGCGACGACTGCCGCGAGGGCTTGACCTGCGTCCTGTCGGTGAAGGTTCCAGATCCGAAATTCTCCAGCCAGACCAAGGACAAGCTGGTGTCGTCGGAAGTGCGGCCGGTGGTCGAGAGCGCCCTCAACGAGGCCTTCTCCACCTGGTTCGAGGAGCATCCGGCCGAGGCGCGCACCGTGGTCGGCAAGGTCGTCGAGGCCGCCGCCGCCCGCGAGGCGGCCCGCAAGGCCCGCGAGCTGACCCGCCGCAAGGGCGCGCTCGACATGGCCTCGCTTCCCGGCAAGCTCGCCGAATGCCAGGATCGCGATCCCGCCAACACCGAGCTGTTCCTCGTCGAGGGCGACTCGGCGGGCGGCTCGGCCAAGCAGGGCCGCAACCGCGAGTTCCAGGCGGTGCTGCCGCTGAGGGGCAAGATTCTCAACGTCGAGCGGGCGCGCTTCGACAAGATGCTGTCGTCGGCCGAGATCGGCACGCTGATCACCGCGCTCGGCACGTCGATCGGCACCGACGAGTTCGATCCGAACAAGCTGCGCTACCACAAGATCATCATCATGACCGACGCCGACGTCGACGGCGCCCACATCCGCACGCTGCTGCTCACCTTCTTCTTCCGGCAGATGCCGGCGCTGATCGAGCGCGGCCACGTCTACATCGCCCAGCCGCCGCTCTATAAGGTGATGCGCGGCAAGTCCGAGCAATACCTGAAGGACGAGCGGGCGCTCGAGGATTTCCTGGTGACGCAAGGCCTCGATGAGGCGGTGCTGAAGCTCGCCGACGGCGAGGCGCGGGCGGGACAGGATCTCAGGGCCATCGTCGACAGGGCCCGGGTGGTGCGCAACCTGATCGAAGGGCTGCACCACCGCTACAGCCATGACGTCGTCGAGCAGGCGGCGATCGCCGGCGCCCTCGATGCGCGGCTTCTCGACAATCGCGGCGCGGCGCAGAACGCCGCCGACAGCGTGGCCGCTCGCCTCGACGTCCTCGCCGACGAATTCGAGAAGGGCTGGACCGGCGAGGCGATGCCGGACGGCAGCCTCGCCTTCCGTCGCGTGGTGCGCGGCGTCACCGAGACCAGCATCATCGACGCGGCGCTTTTGTCATCGGCCGACGCGCGCAAGCTTTCCGGCCACCACGAGCACCTGGCCGCTATCTACGGCGCGGCGGCGGCGCTGCGGCGCCGTGACAACGACATCGCCGTCCGCGGGCCGCGGACGCTGTTGGACGCCGTCTACGCCGCCGGCCGCAAGGGCATCGCCATGCAGCGCTACAAGGGCCTCGGCGAGATGAACGCCGAGCAGCTCTGGGAGACGACGCTCGATCCCAACGCCCGGTCGCTGTTGCGCGTACAGGTGAGCGAGGCGGTCGAGGCCGACGACATCTTCGAGCGGTTGATGGGCGACGAGGTCGAGCCGCGCCGCGAGTTCATCCAGGCCAACGCGCTGTCGGTCGCCAATCTCGACGTCTGATATTCTCGCCCGGTTCGCCTGCCGGACCGGGCGAGCCGGGTCAGCGGCCGGCGCTTCCGCCGAACGGCACCCATACCGCCGACGCCGCGTCGCCGTAAGGCCGCGCCCGGCCGTCGAGCGCCATGGCGCCGGCATGCGCGGCGACGACGGCGTCGAGGCGGTCCTCGAAGGCCTTGAGGCGGCGGCCGCGTGCCTCGGACGGGGGCAAAGGAAGAAGGGCGGAGCTGCCGGCAAGCGTGCCGTCGAGGGCGGCGACGATAGTTGACCACACCCCGGAAAGACGCCGCCGCCGCTCGGCGAGCGGCAGGCCCGGCCAATAACGGCCGGTGCGGCTGATCTTGTATTCGAGACGCCTTGCCGCGCCGGTGAGCTCGATCAGCGCAGGGTGCGGATAGATCTCGATGCGGCACGGCGGCCGGATATCGAGCGTCGCGAGCGGATAGCCCGCCTCGGAAAGCCCCGATTCCAGCGCGCGTCCGACGGCTCCGGGGCGGTCGACGGTTGGCGAGTGGGTGCCGGCGCCCCGGCCCGCATAGGCGCGGTTGACGGCATTGTCGGCGGCCCGGCGCGCGACGATCGGCGCATCCATCATCGGCATGTCCACGGCGACGAGGTCGGGCGCCCGCCCGGCGAGACGGGCGGCGGCGGCGATCAGCGCCGCCGGACCGGATCCTTGGCCGGCGTCCGAGAGAGCGATGAAGTCTTCGAAGGAGGCGGCGACGGCGAGCAGGCGCCAGACGCCGCTGGCTCCGGCCGCCAGCGCCACGCCGCTCGGGTTGGCCGCTGTCCAGGCGGCATCGATGCCCAGCACGATCTTCTCAGGTGGGGAAGCCGACATGATGCCTCGTCGGGCGCGGCAGCCGGCGGGCGCCGGCCAGCATCAGGAAGATGCCGGAAATGCCCGCGACGGCCAGCGTCGGCCAGGCGAGCACCGCCGAGCCCCACTCGGCCCAGGCCGCCTCGCCGACGAGCGGCTTCAACACCGCCTCGATGCGGTCCACGAAATCGGGGGCGATGAGGGCGAGACTTCCCGATAGCGGCGTCATCACCACCGCGTCGGCGGCAATCGACGAGATGCCGTCGGAAATCAAAGCCACCACGCCGATGGCGAACAGCCCCAGCCCCAGCACACGCGCAACAAAGGACAACATACGACGTGCTCCCCGCCCGGACACAAGGAACATCTTGCGGCTTTCGCGTCTTCCGTGCAACGTCGACGATGAGCATTTATCGTAATTTTCAAGTTTTTTCAGCCTTCGGTTCCACTCGGCAACCGAGACAGCTATCATCCGCAGCCACGCCTGGAGAGAATCATGCCGGGAGCCACGGCATCTCTCTTCGCCCTCTGGGAGCCTCACCTGATGCGCATCATCGCCACCGCCTCCGTCGTTTCCGTCCTCGCGCTCGCCGCCTGCAGCAGCTACGCGCCGCCGCCGCCGCGCATCGCGCCGCTGGCGCCGCAGCCGGTCAATCCCGTGGCGAGCCAGGCGTTGCCGGCCCCGGTGGCGCCGGCGATGCCGCAGCCGACGACCGACATGGCCATGGGCCAGCCGACGGGCCCGGCGGTCGCGCCGGTCAATCCGGCGGTTGCCGCCGATGTGCGCAAGGCCGACCTGATCGGCGGCTGGACGCTCGCCTCGGCCGGCGAGACCTGCCAGCTCTCCATGAATCTTACTACTTGGAGTGGTGGCTACCGCGCCTCGACGCGCGGCTGCGTATCCGACGAGCTGAAGGCGATCGGTGCCTGGGACGTGGCCGGCAAGGAAATTCTGCTGAAGGATGCCTCCGGCGCCGTGGTCGCCCGTCTCTACGCCGCGGCTCCCAACCGCTATTCCGGCCAGACCGACGTCAGCAAGCGCGGCGTGCAGTTCTTCCGCAGCTGATGGCGGAGACCCCGGCCGGCGCGGTCGCCCTCTGGTTCGACGGCGAAGTCGCCGCCGGCCGCCTGACGGGCGACGCCGCCCAGCGGCAGGCGGCCCTGGCTTTCGACCGGTTGCTCAAACGGCTCGCCGCCCCGCCTCCGCGGCGGCGTCTTCTCGGCCTCATTCCGGTGGGGCCGACTCCGGCGGCGCGTGGCCTCTACCTCTGGGGCGGCGTCGGGCGCGGCAAGACGCTGCTGATGGACCGCTTCCATGCGGCGGCGCCGGTCGACAGGAAGCGGCGGCAGCATTTCCACGCCTTCATGGCCGACATGCACGACGCCATCGCCGCCGCGCGGCGGGCCATGGCGGCCGGCGATCCGCGCGACCCCGTGGAGATCGTGGCGCGGACGCTCGCCGACGACGTGCGGCTCCTCTGCTTCGATGAGTTTTCGGTCACCGACATCGCCGACGCCATGTTGCTCGGCCGTCTGTTCGGCCGCCTCTTCGACCTCGGCCTGACGCTCGTCGCCACCTCCAACGTCGCCCCCGATCGTCTCTACTGGAACGGCCTCAACAGGGCGAGCTTCCTGCCCTTCGTCGGCCTCCTGAAGGAACGCTGCGAGATCGTGCATCTCAGGGGCGGCGCCGACCATCGGCTCGAAGGGCTTTCGGCGGCCGACGTTTATCTCTCGCCGCTCGGTCCGGCCACCGACGCCGCCGCCGACCGCCTGTGGTCTAGCCTTTCCGCCGGTGGCGAGGAGGCTTGCGATCTTCGCGTCAAGGGGCGGCTCGTCCACGTGGCGCGGGCCGCCGGCCGGCGCGCCCGCTTTACCTTCGAAGAGCTTTGCGACCAGCCGCTCGGCGCCGCCGACTATCGGGCGATCGCCCGCCGCTTCGACCTGCTGATGGTCACCGGCGTGCCGCGTCTTGCCGCCGGCGAGCGCAACCGGGCGAAACGCTTCATCACCCTGGTCGACGTGCTCTACGACGCCGGCCGGGGACTGCTGCTGACGGCCGACGGCGAGCCGGCCGACCTCTATCGCGCCGCCGAGGGCAACGAGGCCTTCGAGTTCGCGCGGACGGCGTCGCGGCTCGTCGAGATGCGCACCGAGGCGTGGCTGCACCGGACCGCCGACGGGTCGCGCCAGCAACCGCCGGCCGCATGACGCGAACGTCACCTACCGCGTGAAGAAGAAGTCCGGCAAAGCGGTATCATCTTCGTGAAAAGTTGACTTTCCCCGATAGTCTCGCTTGCACGCGAGTCGCGATCATTGTAATTCCATGCCGATCGATTTCGATCTAACTAACCTTTACGTAAAGGGAAAGGTAATAATCAATGGCGCGGAAAAAGATCGCTCTCGTTGGTGCTGGCCAGATCGGCGGCACGCTGGCTCTGCTGGCCGGCCAGAAGGAACTCGGTGACGTCGTCCTGTTCGACATCATGGACGGCGTGCCTCAGGGCAAGGCTCTGGATCTCGCGGAAACTGCCCCGGTCGAAGGCTTCAACGCCAAGCTCTCCGGCACCAACAGCTATGAGGCGCTCGAAGGTGCCGACGTGGTGATCGTCACCGCCGGCGTGCCGCGCAAGCCCGGCATGAGCCGCGACGACCTCCTCGGCATCAACCTCAAGGTCATGGAGCAGGTCGGCGCCGGCATCGCCAAGTACGCGCCGAAGGCCTTCGTGATCTGCATCACCAATCCGCTCGACGCCATGGTCTGGGCGCTGCAGAAGTTCTCCGGCCTGCCAGCCAACATGGTCGTCGGCATGGCCGGCGTGCTCGACTCGGCCCGCTTCCGCTACTTCCTGTCGGACGAGTTCGGCGTTTCGGTCGAGGACGTCCATGCCATGACCCTCGGCGGCCACGGCGACGACATGGTGCCGCTGATCCGCTATTCGACGGTCGGCGGCGTGCCGCTGCCGGAACTGATCAAGATGGGCTGGACCACCCAGGAGAAGCTCGACGCCATCGTCGACCGCACCCGCAAGGGCGGCGGCGAGATCGTCGCTCTGCTGAAGACCGGTTCGGCCTTCTACGCGCCGGCTGCGTCCGCCATCTCCATGGCCGAGTCCTACCTCAAGGACAAGAAGCGCATCCTGCCGGTGGCCGCCTATCTCAAGGGCGAGTTCGGCGTCAGCGACACCTATGTCGGCGTGCCCGCCATGATCGGCGCCGGCGGCGTCGAGAAGATCGTCGACCTCGAGCTGTCGTCCGAGGAGAAGGCCGGCTTCGAGAAGTCGGTCGCGTCGGTCAAGGGCCTGATCGAGGCCTGCAAGACCATCGCTCCGGCGCTGGCCTGATCGTCTGAAAACATGGGCCGGGCCGCCAGACGGCGACCCGGCCTTTTCGTCTCTGGCGAATCCATCCGCATTTTCACTCAGTCCGCCTCTCTTCCCCACCCAAGCCAAGGACTTCCGGATGAACATCCACGAATACCAGGCAAAGGCCCTGCTCAAGGGGTTCGGCGCGCCTGTCGCCGCCGGCGTGCCCGTCTTTTCTGCCGGCGAGGCGGAGGCGGCTGCCCGGTCCCTCCCTGGCCCGCTCTGGGTCGTGAAAAGCCAGATCCATGCCGGCGGCCGTGGCAAGGGGCGGTTCAAGGAAGCCTCCGCCGGCGACAAGGGTGGCGTCCGTCTCGCCCGTTCGGTGGACGAGGTGGTGAAATTTGCCCAGGAGATGCTGGGATCGACGCTGGTCACCAAGCAGACCGGTCCGGCCGGCAAGCAGGTGAACCGCCTCTACGTCGAGGACGGCGCCGACATCGCCCGCGAGCTCTACTGCTCGCTGCTCGTCGATCGGGCGGTCGGTCGCGTCGCCTTCGTCGTTTCCACCGAGGGCGGCATGGACATCGAGACCGTCGCCCACGACACGCCGGAGAAGATCGTCACCGTCGCCATCGATCCGGAAGCCGGCGTCACTGCCGCCGATGTTGCCGCCATCGTGTCGGCCCTGAAGCTGGACGGCGCGGCGACGCAGGACGCCGAAACGCTCTTTCCGCTGCTCTACCGGGCCTTCGTCGACAAGGACATGAGCCTCCTTGAGATCAACCCGCTGATCGTGCTGAAGGACGGTCACCTGCGCCTTCTCGACGCTAAGGTGTCGTTCGACGGCAACGCGCTGTTCCGCCATCCGGACGTCGAGGCGCTGCGCGACCTCACCGAGGAGGACGACAAGGAAATCGAGGCGCACAAGCACGACCTCGCCTACGTGGCGCTGGCCGGCAACATCGGCTGCATGGTCAACGGCGCCGGCCTTGCCATGGCCACCATGGACATCATCAAGCTCTACGGCGCCGAGCCGGCCAACTTCCTCGATGTCGGCGGCGGCGCCTCCCGCGAGAAGGTGACGGCGGCCTTCAAGATCATCACCGCCGATCCCGCCGTGAAGGGCATCCTGATCAACATCTTCGGCGGCATCATGAAGTGCGACGTCATTGCCGAGGGCGTCATCGCCGCCGTGCGCGAGGTGGGCCTCAAGGTGCCGCTCGTCGTTCGCCTCGAGGGCACCAACGTCGCCCTCGGCAAGAAGATCATCGCCGACAGCGGCCTCGACGTCATCGCCGCCGACGATCTCGACGACGCTGCCCAGAAGATTGTCGCCGCCGTGAAGGGAGCCTGACGCGATGTCCATCCTCGTCAACAAGGACACCAAGGTCATCGTCCAGGGCCTGACCGGCAAGACCGGCACCTTCCACACCGAGCAGGCGCTCGGTTACTGCGGCACGCAGATGGTTGCCGGCGTCACGCCCGGCAAGGGCGGCTCCACCTGGGAAGGCACGCTGCCCGACGGCACCAAGGCGACATTGCCGGTGTTCGACACCGTCGCCGAAGCGCGGGACAGGACCGGCGCCAACGCCTCCGTCGTCTATGTGCCGCCCAAGGCGGCCGGAGCCTCGATCATCGAGGCGATCGACGCCGAGATGCCGCTGATCGTCACCATCACCGAAGGCATTCCCGTGCTCGACATGGTGAAGGTGAAGGCCCGGCTCGATCGCTCGGCGTCGCGCCTGCTCGGCCCCAACTGCCCCGGTGTGCTGACGCCCGGCGAATGCAAGATCGGCATCATGCCCGGCTCCATCTTCCGGCGGGGTTCGGTCGGCATCGTGTCGCGATCGGGAACCCTGACCTACGAAGCGGTGTTCCAGACGACGAACGAAGGTCTCGGCCAGACGACGGCCGTCGGCATCGGTGGCGATCCCGTGAAGGGCACCGAGTTCATCGACGTGCTGGAGCTGTTCCTCGCCGATCCCGAGACGACGTCGATCGTCATGATCGGCGAGATCGGCGGCTCGGCCGAGGAGGCGGCGGCTCAGTTCCTCAAGGATGAAGCCAAGCGCGGTCGCGTGAAGCCGGTGGTCGGCTTCATTGCCGGTCGCACGGCGCCGCCCGGCCGCACCATGGGCCACGCCGGTGCGGTGATTTCCGGCGGCAAGGGAGGGGCCGAGGACAAGATCGCCGCCATGGAGGCGGCCGGTATTGTCGTATCGCCGTCGCCGGCGCAGCTCGGTCGTACGCTGGCCGAGCGCCTGAAGGGCTGAACCTGAAGGGCTGAAGCCGCCTTGGGCGGCTTCCGGCGCCAAGCGGCGCCGCGCGCAGCGGGTCTTTCGGGGCTTCGTCCCGAAAGACGGAAAGCGGAGCGAAAAGCCAAGGGCCGGAGGCCCGCCGGCGACTGAGGCAGAAAAAACACCCACGGCGAAGCGATCCTGCTGTCGCCGGAACGCGAGGACGGAGCGGACGGCTCCGAAACGCACATGGCACGGCAGAACGATAACGACGCTTTCGCCGGAACCTCGTTCCTCTACGGCGGCAACGCCGCCTACATCGAGGCGCTCGAGGCCAGCTACCTTGCCGATCCCAATTCGGTCGACCCCGAATGGCGGGAATTCTTCGACGCGCTTTCCGAGCCGGCGGCGGCGAAGGGCCCGAGCTGGACGCGGCCCGACTGGCCCCCCAAGATCAACGGCGAGCTGGTGTCCGCTCTCGACGGCAACTGGCCGGAGGCCGGCAGAATCCTTGAGAAGAAGATCGAGGCGAAGGCGCAGCCGGCCGGCATCAGCGCCGACGAGCTCAGGCAGGCGACGCTCGATTCGGTGCGCGCCATCATGATGATCCGCGCCTACCGCATGCGCGGCCATCTGCACGCCGACCTCGATCCGATCGGCGTCGCCAGGAAGCTCGACCACGAGGAGCTGCATCCGGCGAGCTACGGCTTCACCGAGGCCGACATGGACCGGCCGATCTTCATCGACCACGTGCTCGGCCTCGAATACGCCAACGTGCGCCAGATGATCGACATCTTGAGGCGTACCTACTGCGGCACCATCGGCTACGAATTCATGCATATCTCCTCGCCCGAGGAGAAGGCCTGGATCCAGGAGCGCATCGAAGGGCCGGACAAGCAGATCGAATTCACCGAGAAGGGCAAGAAGGCCATTCTCAACAAGCTGGTGGAAGCCGAGGGCTTCGAGAAGTTCCTCGACGTCAAGTACACCGGCACCAAGCGCTTCGGCCTCGACGGCGGCGAGAGCCTCATCCCGGCGCTGGAGCAGATCATCAAGCGGGGCGGCAATCTCGGCGTCAAGGAAATCGTGCTCGGCATGCCGCATCGCGGCCGCCTCAACGTGCTGACGCAGGTGATGGCCAAGCCGCACCGGGCGCTGTTCCACGAATTCAAGGGCGGCTCCTACGCCCCCGACGACGTCGAGGGCTCGGGCGACGTCAAGTATCACCTCGGCGCTTCCTCGGACCGCGAGTTCGACGGCAACAAGGTGCACCTCAGCCTGACGCCCAACCCGTCGCATCTCGAGATCGTCAATCCGGTGGTGCTCGGCAAGGTGCGCGCCAAGCAGGATGTGTCCGCCACCGTCTGGGAAGACGACATCATTCCGCTGCGCGAGCGCGTCAAGGTGCTGCCGCTGCTGCTGCACGGCGATGCGGCCTTTGCCGGCCAGGGCGTCGTCGCCGAGTGCTTCGGCCTCAGCCAGTTGCGCGGCCATCGCGTCGGCGGCTCGATCCACTTCATCGTCAACAATCAGATCGGTTTCACCACCAACCCGCACTTCTCGCGCTCGTCGCCCTATCCGTCCGACGTCGCCAAGATGGTCGAGGCGCCGATCCTGCACGTCAACGGCGACGACCCCGAAGCGGTGGTCTATGCCGCCAAGGTGGCCATCGATTACCGGCAGAAGTTCCACAAGCCGGTGGTGATCGACATGATCTGCTACCGCCGGTTCGGCCACAACGAAGGCGACGAGCCTGGCTTCACCCAGCCGCTGATGTATTCCAAGATCCGCAGCCATGCGACGACGCTGCAGATCTACGCCAAGAAGCTGATCGACGAGGGCGTCGTCTCCCAGGACGAAGTGATCGGCATGCAGGCCGCCTTCCGCCAGAAGCTCGATCAGGAATACGAGGCGGGCCAGGCCTACAAGCCCAACAAGGCCGACTGGCTGGACGGCGCCTGGGCCGGCCTCAAGGTGGCCGACAGCTTCGACGAACAGCGGCGCGGCCAGTCCGGCGTCAACATCGAGACGCTCAAGGAAATCGGCCTCAAGATCAACACGGTGCCGCCGACCTTCAACGTCCACCGCACCATCCAGCGCTTCCTCGACGCCCGCAAGAAGGCGATCGAGACCGGCGAGGGCGTCGACTGGGCGCTCGGCGAGGCGCTGGCTTTCGGCTCGCTGGCGCTCGGCGGCCACAAGATCCGCCTCTCGGGCCAGGACTGCGAGCGCGGCACCTTCAGCCAGCGCCACAGCGTGCTCTATGACCAGGAGACGGAGGCGCGCTACATCCCGCTCGCCAACCTGTCCCCCGAGCAGGCGCCCTTCGAGGTCATCAATTCGATGCTGTCGGAAGAGGCGGTGCTCGGCTTCGAATACGGCTATTCGCTGGCCCGGCCCAACGCGCTCACCCTCTGGGAAGCGCAGTTCGGCGACTTCGCCAACGGCGCGCAGGTGGTGTTCGACCAGTTCATCTCCGGCGGCGAACGCAAGTGGCTGAGGATGTCGGGCCTCGTCTGCCTGCTGCCGCATGGCTACGAGGGCCAGGGGCCGGAGCATTCGTCCGCCCGCCTCGAGCGCTGGCTGCAGCTCTGCGCCGAGGACAACATGCAGGTCGCCAACTGCACGACGCCGGCCAACTACTTCCACATCCTCAGGCGCCAGTTGACGCGCGACTTCCGCAAGCCGCTGATCCTGATGACGCCGAAGTCGCTGCTCCGCCACAAGCGGGCGGTGTCGAAGCTTGCCGATTTCGGGGCGGAGACCTCGTTCCACCGCCTGCTCTGGGACCATGCCGAGTCCGCGCCGGGGACGGTGACGGTGCGCCTCAAGCCCGACGCGGAAATCCGCCGGGTGGTGATGTGCTCCGGCAAGGTCTACTACGACCTTCTCGACGAGCGCGAGAAGCGCGGCGTCGACGACATCTATCTCCTGCGCGTCGAGCAGCTCTATCCCTTCCCGGCCAAGGCGCTGGTCAACGAGCTTTCCCGCTTCCCCAACGCCGAGCACGTCTGGTGCCAGGAAGAGCCCAAGAACATGGGCGCCTGGACCTTCATCGACCCCTATCTCGAATGGGTCCTGAAGCAGATCGGCGCCAAGGTCCCGCGCGCCCGCTATGCCGGCCGGGCGCCGGCCGCAGCCACCGCCACCGGCCTGATGTCCAAGCATCTCGCCCAGCTCGCCGCCTTCCTCGACGAGGCGCTCGGCTGACCGGCCTTCGAGGCGGCCGCCCGGCCGCCTCCATTCCTTTCGCACCTGGAGAGAAGCTCAAATGGGCAACGAGATCCGCGTCCCGACGCTCGGCGAATCGGTCACAGAGGCGACCATCGGCCGCTGGTTCAAGAAAATCGGCGAGGCCGTCAAGGTCGACGAGCCGCTGGTCGAGCTCGAGACCGACAAGGTCACCATCGAGGTGCCGGCGCCGGCCGACGGTACGCTTTCGGAAATTCTGGTCGAGGCCGGCGAGACCGTCGGCGTCGGCGCCCTCCTGGGTTCGCTTGGCGCCGCATCCGAGGCTGCCCCGTCGCCCAAGGCCGTCGCAACCGACAAGTCGCCCAAGGAGACCGAGCCGGCCAGGCCCGCGGAACCCGTCGCCCCGGCCAAGGCGGCCGAGCCCGCCAAACCGGCTGCGCCGGTGCCGCCGTCGCCCGCCGCCGCCCGCGTCATGGCGGAGACCGGCGCCAGCGTGGAAAGCGGTTCGGGCAAGCGCGGCCAGGTGCTGAAGGAAGACGTGCTGGCGGCCGTCGCCGCCGTTCGATCCGCCGCCCCGGCGCCCGCCGCGCCGCCGGCGCCCCGCGCCCCGGTTGCCGCCGACGACGCCGGGCGCGAGGAGCGGGTCCGCATGACCAAGCTTCGCCAGACCATCGCCCGCCGTCTCAAGGAAGCGCAGAACGCCGCCGCCATGCTCACCACCTTCAATGAGGTGGACATGACCGGCGTGATGGCCCTGAGGGCGTCCTACAAGGAGCTGTTCGAGAAGAAGCACGGCGTCAAGCTCGGCTTCATGGGCTTCTTCGTGAAGGCGGTGGTGCAGGCGCTCAAGGAGATCCCGGCCGTCAATGCCGAGATCGACGGCGAGGACCTCATCTACAAGAACTACTACCACGTCGGCGTCGCCGTCGGCACGGACAAGGGCCTCGTCGTGCCGGTGGTGCGCGACGCCGACCAGCTCTCCATCGCCGGCATCGAGAAAAAGATCGGCGAATACGGCAAGCGCGCCCGCGACGGCCTGCTGCGCATCGAGGAGATGCAGGGCGGCACGTTCACCATTTCCAACGGCGGCGTCTACGGCTCGCTGATGTCGACGCCGATCCTCAATGCGCCGCAGTCGGGCATCCTCGGCATGCACAAGATCCAGGAGCGGCCGATGGTGGTCGGCGGCAAGATCGAGATCCGGCCGATGATGTATCTGGCGCTCAGCTACGACCATCGCGTCATCGACGGCAAGGAGGCGGTGACCTTCCTGGTCCGCGTCAAGGAGAATCTCGAGGAGCCGCAGCGGCTCGTTCTCGATCTCTAGAGCATTTCCGGCGAAAACAGGTTCGCCGGAAATGCTCTATCTCTTTGATTAGGCGCAATTTCGGACGCAAAACCGGTTCCCACTTTTGCTGAAATTGCTCTAGCTCTTGTCGGCTGCGGCGTTTCGGCCATCCTCCCTCCCAAGCGGCGGGAGGCGGCCTGCCGATCGGCCCTGTCGCGGCTCCCTCCCGCTGAAGGGCGTGGCCGCGACGATCGAAAGGAAGCCGGATGTCTCCTTATCTCGCCGAGCTCGCCAGCGTCATGGCGGTTTTCTCCTTCGCCATCGTGGCGCCCGGGGCGGACACCGCCATGGTGATGCGGCAGAGCCTCGTGCATGGCCGGCGCGCCGGCATTCTCACCGCCTTCGGCGTCGGCACGTCGCTGCTGTTTCACCTCACCTATACGATCCTCGGCCTGGGGCTGATCGTTTCGCAGTCGCTGCTGCTGTTCTCGGTGATCAAGTGGGCGGGTGCCGCCTATCTGACCTACATGGGCATAATGGCGCTGCGGGCGCCGGCGCCGGTGCTGCCCGAGGCCGATGCCGGCGTGGCGACACCGATGGGCGACGGCCGGGCCTTCGGTCTCGGCTTTGTGACCAATGCCCTCAATCCCAAACCGATATTGTTCTTCCTGTCCCTGTTCTCGGCGCTGGTCAGCCACCAGACGCCTGCCTTGGTGAAGGGCGCCTACGGGCTGGTGATGGCATCCTGCCTCATCCTTTGGTTCTCGGCGGTGTCCTGCTTTTTGACCATGCCCAGGGTGAGGCACGCCTTTTCGCGGGCCGGCGTGTGGATCAGCCGCGTCACCGGCGCGGTGTTCATCGCCTTCGGCGTCCGCTTGGCCCTGTCGCGGGCCGAGTAAACTGGAGCGCTTCCCCGCTCCGTCTTTTTGAATTGACGCATTTTCTTCACGCGAACAGGTATCCACTTCGCCCGAAAATGCTCTAGCCGCGCCATCGAACACAAGCCGCCGCAGCCTCAGAGGAGTGCTTCCATGTCCTTCGATCTCGTTGTCATCGGTACCGGTCCCGGCGGCTATGTGGCAGCCATCCGCGCCGCCCAGCTCGGCATGAACGTCGCCGTCGTCGAGAAGCGGGCGAGCCACGGCGGCACCTGCCTCAACGTCGGCTGCATCCCTTCCAAGGCGCTGTTGCACGCTTCCGAGATGTTCCACGAGGCCGGCCATGTCTTCGCCAAGCTCGGCGTCAAGGTCGGCGCGCCCGAGCTCGACCTTCCGGCGATGATGGCCCACAAGGACACTACCATCCGCGGCAACGTCCAGGGCATCGATTTCCTGTTCAAGAAGAACAAGATCACCGTCCATCGCGGGACCGGCCGCATCCTCGCCGCCGGCAAGGTGGAGGTCACCGCCGAGAGCGGCGACAAGACGGTCGTCGAGGCGCGGAACATCCTGATTGCCACCGGCTCGGACGTGGCCGGCCTGCCCGGCATCGTCATCGACGAGAAAAGCGTGGTGTCCTCGACCGGCGCGCTGTCGCTCGAAAAGGTGCCCGAGCATCTGGTGGTGATCGGCGCCGGGGTCATCGGCCTCGAGCTCGGCTCGGTCTGGCAGCGGCTCGGCGCGCGCGTGACGGTGATCGAGTATCTCGACCGCATCCTGCCCGGGCTCGACGGCGAGGTGGCCAAGGCCTTCCAGAAGCTGCTCGAGCGGCAGGGCTTCACCTTCAAGCTCGGCCGCAAGGTGACCGGCGTCGAGGCCGGCACGGTGAGCTTCGAACCGGCGGCCGGCGGCGAGGCCGAAACGCTCGCGGCCGATGTAGTGCTGGTGGCGGTCGGCCGCAAGCCCTACACGCAGGGTCTGGGCCTTGCCGAGGTCGGCGTGAAGCTCGACGGCAAGGGCCGCGTCGAGATCGATGATCATTACGCGACGAGCGTGCCGGGCATCTACGCCATCGGCGACGTGGTCGCCGGGCCGATGCTGGCCCATAAGGCCGAGGACGAGGGCATCGCGGTGGCCGAACTCTTGGCCGGCAAGGCCGGTCACGTCAATTACGACGTCATTCCCGCCGTGGTCTATACGTCCCCGGAGGTCGCCGCCGTCGGCCGCACCGAGGAGGATCTCAAGGCGGCCGGCATCCCCTACAAGGTCGGCAAGTTCAGCTTTATCGCCAACGGCCGCGCCAAGTCGATCCTGAAGACCGACGGCTTCGTCAAGGTGCTGGCGCACGCCGACACCGACCGGGTGCTCGGCGTTCATATCCTCGGGCCGGGCGCCGGCGAGGCGATCGCCGAAGCGGCGGTGCTGATGGAGTTCTCCGGCTCGGCCGAGGATCTGGCGCGGACCTGCCACGCCCATCCGACGCTGTCGGAGGCGCTGAAGGAGGCGGCGCTCGCCGTCGACAAGCGGGCGATCCACGCTTGAAGGATCAGCGGCGCCGGTCGACGATCGTGAACAGGCCGACGCCGCCGACCACCAGCGCCGTGCCGAGGAGGTCGACGCCGCGGACCGGTTCGTCGAGGATCAGAACCGCCAGGAACAGCGTCACCACCGGCGACAACGTGCCGATGGTGGAATTGGCGGCCGCCGAAATGCGCGACAGCGCCGCGCTCATCAGGAAGCTCGGCAGCACCGTGGCGCCGATCGCCAGTGTCGCGGCGAGCGCGAAGGCGCGGCCGGACACGACGAGCGCCGACAGCGGATGCGTCACCAGGAATAGCGCCAGCACCACCACGGCCGCGCCGGTCATGGCGACGGAGGTGAAGAGCGGCGCCCCCAGCGTCGCGATGCTGCCGGTGGCGAGCAACTGGTAGAGCGCGAAGGTAACGGCGGCGGCCAGCACCCAGAGGGCGCCGACCACGATGTCGCCGCCGCCCGATTCGAAATCGGCGAGGAAAATGACGGCGAGGCCGATATAGGCGACGCCGAAGGCGGCGAGCGGCTTCCACCGCAGCGGCATGCGGAACAGCGCCGCGCCGAGCAGCAGCACGAATAGCGGATAGGTGAACAGGATCAGCCGCTCGAATTGCGGCGTCAGCGTCTCCAGGCCCTTGAAGTCGGCATAGGACGAGAACCAGTAGCCGATCACCCCGATCAGCAATGCCTTGGTATAGGCCGGCATCGGCACCAGCCGATGGCGCTCCCGGGCGTAGGCGGCAAAGCCGACGGCGACATAGATCGGCACCGAAAGCCCCATCCGCAGCGCCAGCAGCGTCAGCGTGTCGACGCCCTCGGCAAAGGCGAGCTTGATCAGGATGCCTTTGGCGGCGAACAGCACGGCGCCGAGGGCGGCAAAACCGTAGCCGAGCCAGGGCGAGCCGGCGGAAGGTGAGGAAGGGTTCAAGGAACGACGACCCGGGCGGATTGAAGATGCGGCAAGCCATAAGCCACCGGGCGGCGGCTGGAAAGCCGAGTAGCCGGCCAAACCGTTCGGTTGGCCTCAGCCGCGCGGGTGCGCGTCCTTCCAGGCGGCGACCAGCCGCTCGGCGTCGACGGAGGTGTAGACCTGCGTCGTCGACAGGTTGGCATGGCCGAGCAGCTCCTGGATGGTGCGGAGATCGCCGCCCGAGCCGAGGAGGTGGGTGGCAAAGGAGTGCCGGAGCGCATGCGGCGTCGCCGTCTCGGGAAGACCGAGGGCACCGCGCAGCCGCTGCAGGGCCAGTTGGACGATGCGGGGCGACAGCGGACCGCCCTTGACGCCGCGGAACAGCGGCTCGTCCGGCGCAAGACGGAAGGGCACCAGTCGGACGTAGGCGGCGACCGCCCGGCCGACCGCCGGCAACACCGGCACCAGGCGCGTCTTGCCGCCCTTGCCGGTGACGCGCAGCGCCCCGCCGGTCTCCGGAGGCGCCTCGGCGGCGGTCAGCGACAGCGCCTCGGAAATGCGCAGGCCGGCGCCGTAAAGGAGCGCCAGCACGGCGCCGTCGCGCGCGGCCACCCATGGTTCCTCGGCCAGAGCGCCGGCGTCGGAGACGACGGACAGGGCATCCTTGACCCCGAGCGGCCGCGGCAGCCGGCGCGGCGCTTTCGGCGCCCCGACGGTGGCGACGGCGGCGCTGGTCGTTTCGCCTCGCTTCTCGAGGAAGCGGATCAGCGAGCGGATGCCCGACAGGCTGCGGGCCAGGCTCGGCGCCGCGAGGCCGTCGCGCCGCCGGCGGGCGAGAAAGGCGCGGTAGTCCGCCGGCGAGAGCCGGCCGAGATCGGCAACGGTTGGCGGTGCGCCGACGTGGCCGGTCAGGAAGCGGACGAAATCGTCCGCGTCACGGCCGTAGGCCTCCGTGGTCCGCGGGCTGAGGCGGCGAAGGTCGGCCAGCCAGCGCCGCCATTCCGCGACGGCGGCGGCGAGATCGGGCGCCATGGTGATGAGAGGAGCGGGGTCTGTCATCGGCCTCTGCTTTCTGCCCGGACTGTCGGCCGAAAAGCTGAATGGTCGATGAACGCCGGCCTCAGGGTCGGTTCAAGGGAGGCGGCGTAGAAAGGCGGTCAGGATGGACCGACGGCAGGACAGCCGGCAGGTTTCAGGCTCCAAGGAGGGCCGCGTCATGCTTCACAGGCGTCTTCTCACCACCCTTGCCGCCTCCCTCGCGGTGGCGCTGATCGCCGCCGCCGGCCTTGCCGGCACTGCGTCGACCGCTGCGGCCGACGGCGCCTATTTCGGGTTCGGCTATAACGACGGCCCGCGCAGGCCGCCCCCGCCGCCGCGCTGGGGCTGGGGACCGCCGCCACCGCCCGGACCAGCCTGGGGAGCGCCGGGTTGGGGACGGCCGGGTCGCGGCTGGGGTCCGCCGCCGATGTGTCGGTCACGCTGGGTCGATCGGCCGATCGTCGACCCCTGGGGACGCATCGTTCGCTATCAGCGGGTACAGGTCATGGACTGCGGTCCGCGTCATCGCCGCTGGTAACGCGAACGGTGGCTGAATTTCACGGAATGACGACGGCGGTATCGCCGTCGGCAATCACGTCGATCACCTCGAAGCCGCCGCCGCGGTTGTAGGTGTGCAGTCCCGACAGCGGCGGCGTCGGCCGGAGCGCCATCAGCGTCGTCTCGGCGTAGCCGCCGGCATCCAGCCGGTCGACGCGGGCAAAGCCGAGACCGGCGCCGTAGCCGCCGACGCTGTCCTGGAAAGGACGAACAACGCTGGCGCCCAGCGAGAACATTCGTCCGGCGGGTCTTGCCGAGGCGACGTCCACCTTGGCCGGGCCGGCGAACAACGGTACCCACGGTCCGGCCAGCCGCTCGGCGGTGAATATGGCGAGGCCGTCCCAGCTCGAGCCCCAGTGCGGGCGCACGGTGCCGAACAGGTAGTTGCGGCCATCCGTCCGAAAAAGCGTGGCGTCGCCGAGATCGATATCATCGATCAGGATCGCCGCTTTTTCCCAGCGGTCCGGGAAATCGACGGCCCGCCAGAGCTCAACCCTGCGGCGGCCGGACGTTTCCGGAATCATGTAGAGGGCGCCGTCTTCCTCGAAGACGAAGGGATAGGACAGATGGCAGTCCGTCTCGATCACCGGCCGGGGCGTGCCGACCGGGCCGTCGGCGCCGAGCTCGACCGCCGAGATGACGCCCTTCTGCGTCGCGAAGGGAAATTCTTCCACGAAAAGGACGGTCCGGCCGCCGTGCCGCATCACGAAGGGGTCGGCGTAAAAGCGCCCGCCGTCGCCGGCTAGCCGCCGCCAGGGACGACCGGCGATCATCGGCAACGCCCCGTCTCCGGTCTCGTCGGCGCGCCAGGCGACCGCCCAGTTGGGCGGGGTGCGCACGAGGCGCTCGAGGCGGGCGGCCAGCGCGCGCGCGAAGGCGGCGGCCGCGAACAGGGCCGGCTGGCCCGGCCGGTGCGGCGGCGGCTCTGTTTCGACGCGCGGCAGCCTCAGATCATGGAGCGTGGCGCCCGTCGCCAGTCGGCCGGCGGCCAGCGTCAGCATCTCGATCGCCCGACCGGCGGCGATCGCCATGCCCGAGCCGAGTTGCCGCCGATCCTCGACGGCGACGTGCCAACGGCCGACCAGGCGTCGTTCGCTGCCCACCACGGCCACCAGGTCGACGAAGGGTTCCTCGCCGGCCATGATGGCGTCGGCGGCGCCGGCGACGACGCCGAAGCCGCCCACGGTGATCAGCAACCGGTCGCCGACGGTCTCCGCCGAGGCGGCGAGGTCGATGACGAGATCGGCATCGGCGGCCCCGGTCGACAAGTTGAGCGCGGCGGGCGACAGCCGCTCGAGCGGCCCGCTGCGCGGCCGTCGAAAGGCGAGAGCCTCGAAGGCGAGGCAAAGATCGAGAAGGCCGGCCGGCGGCGGGCCGGCCACCGTGGCCATCGTGCCGCTGGCGCCGGTGGCCGCCAGCACGCTGGCGATCGCCTCGGCCTGCCAGCGCCGGAGATCAGTGGAATCGATCAGAAACGAGACGTGCATGCGGCCCTCCCACGCCGATGCTGCCGTGGCGATATCGCCTGCCGCGCATCCGCCCCGCGCCGCCACCCTCCTGTGACGTACGCGCGCCGGGCGGCGGTCCGACGGTGGCGCCGGCGATCAGTTCGGCGCCGAATTCCACCAGAATGCAGGAACGCGCCGGCCTGGGGACCACCAGCCGCGATTCCATGATCGCCAGAGCCGATATGGCGAGCTGTTCGTAGCCGACATTGACCGTTGCAAGCTCGGCTGGCCGCATCTCCCGGACGCCGTCGCAGCCGACCACCGATACATCGGCGGGGACCCCGAGGCCGGCCGACGCCAGCGCCTTGAGCGCACCTTCCGCCAGCGGATCGGAAAGGCAAAAAAGCGCGGTGGCGCCGCCGAGACCGGGGGCTTCCCTGAGCCGCAGGGCAACCGCGGCTTCGCCGGCCTCGGCGCTGTCCTCGGCCGCGACGATGGCCTCCGCGGTCGCCAGACCCAAGATATCGATCGTCTCGGCGAAGCCGGCGCGCCGGGCCGCCAGATGGTCGCGGCCGGCCGTGCCCAGCATCAACAGGCGGCTATGCCCTGCCGCGGCGAGGTGCCGCACCGCGACGCCGGCGGCAAACGCGTTGGCCGGCACCACCGCGTCGGCCCGGCGCACCTGTTCCTCGCCGTTCATGACCACCAGCGACAGGCCGGTCCTGACGAGCTCGCCGAGATCGAGCCTGCCGCCGCTGCCCATCACGATGACGCCGCTGGCCTTTTCGGCGCGGGCGATCTCGTCCACCTTGCGGACGTCGACGCCGCCATCGGAAACGGAGGTGGTGATCTTCAGCGACCGGCGTTCGCATTCCCGCCTGAGGCCCTGGTAGAGCGCGCGATTGCGGAAGGCGGCGTCGCCGGACGTCACGAAGCCGCGGTCGAAGGCCACCACCACCCGCTCCATGGTCGCGATGGTCGCCTTGGCGCGCCGCTGGTCGAGGTAGCCGAGCTCGCGCGCCACGGTCAGCACGCGGTCGCGGACCTCGCGGCTGATCGAGGCGGTTCCGTTGAGGACATGCGACACGGTGCTGACGGCAACGCCCGCTTCCCTGGCAATATCGCGAACCCCGACCTTCATCGCGCTCTTTCCGCGTCGCCCGTGCGGCATCGGCCGGACGAACCAAAGCCGAAAAGCGATGCCGACAAAGGCCGGCGAGGGCCTTTGTGACCGGACATTTTTGTAACTTTCGTTTCTGACCGCCCTTTCATCAACCGATTTGGCCGGAAGATGCAAGACCGGCAGCGGCGGATGGCGGCAATTTCAGCAAACGGTCGTTCGCGAGGTAAACGCCTTGATGCAAATCGCTCCGATTCACCCTTCTCGGTAGTGAATGGTCAGTCCGTCGTCTTGTCGAGGCGGTAGCGGAAGTCGCAGCGGCGGCCGCCCTCCATGATCGTCTCGGTGCGTTCGAGACGCATGGCCGGATTGTAGCCCTCGCAGAAGGCGGCGTCGCGATTGCAGGAGAGCAGCGCGCCGATCCCGGCGAGACCCATTTCCTTGTAGGTCTCGGCGTAGCGGCAGCGGGTGACGTCGTAGGAGAAGCGATCCGGCCCGACCTCCTTCACCTCGATCGTCAGGGCATCCTCGGCCGTCCAGGCCGGCAGGATGGCCTCGAAATCGGTGAAATCCGGCATATGGCCGAGTTCGGCGCGGCATTTTTCGCCATGGGCGACCGCCGCCTTGCGGATGGCCGCGTCGATGGCTTCGCGCGCCGGCCCCTCGCCGAAGCGGGCGGCGAGCTCCCGATAGAGGTGGCCGACGATCTCCGCCTCGATGCGGCGGCGTTCGATGATGGGCATCGCCATGGCGTGTCTCCTGTGCGGCCCGAGGCTAACCGGAGAGACGGCGGCCGGAAAGCGGCTTTTCCAGGCAGGCGCGGCGGGTTTGAGGCTGCCGGCGCCCGCGGCGAAACGACTTTGGTCCTCGGGAAGGCTGTGCTATGAGAGCCTCGACGAAGGACCGGCGGCGCCCCGAAGCCCGGCTGCGGCCGGTTCCGCGCCGGAAACGGCATGGCCGGCCGGCGTTCCGCGAGCAAAGGTCGAAACTTTCCGTGAACTGGATCAACAACGTCGTCCGCCCGAAAATCCGCTCCCTCTGGTCCGCCAAGCGCGACGTGCCGGAGAACCTCTGGGTGAAGTGCCCGGAGACCGGCGAGATGGTTTTCCACCGCGACCTCGAAGCCAACCAGTGGGTGATCCCCAACTCCGGCTATCATATGCGCATGCCGCCGAAGGAGCGCTTCGTTCAGCTGTTCGATGGCGGCGATTACGAGGCGATCCCGACGCCGGCGGTCCTGCAGGACCCGCTCAAGTTCCGCGACGAGAAGCGCTATGTCGACCGCCTGCGCGATTCGCGCGCCAAGACCGGCAACGACGATGCCGTGCTGGTCGGCGCCGGCCGCGTCGAGGGCAACGCCGTGGTCGCCGCCGTGCAGGACTTCGATTTCATGGGCGGTTCGCTCGGCACCGCCGCCGGCGAGGCGATCATCCGCGGCGTGGAAGAGGCGGTGGCCCGTTCGGCCGCCTTCGTGATGTTCACGGCTTCCGGCGGCGCCCGCATGCAGGAGGGCATCCTGTCGCTGATGCAGATGCCGCGCACCACGGTGGCCGTCGAGATGCTGCGTGAAGCGGGCCTGCCCTACATCGTCGTGCTCACCAACCCGACGCTTGGCGGCGTCACCGCCTCCTACGCCATGCTGGGCGATGTTCACATCGCCGAGCCGGGCGCGCTGATCGGCTTCGCCGGCCCGCGCGTCATCGAGCAGACCATTCGCGAGAAGCTGCCGGAAGGTTTCCAGCGCTCCGAATACCTGCACGAGCACGGCATGGTCGATCTCGTGGTGCACCGCCACGAACTGCGCGCCACCATCGGCCGCATCGTCCGCCTGCTCACCCACGCCAAGGGTACCGCGCTCGTTCCGGCCTGACGGGCGACGGTATCGATCTTCCGATCCTCCGCGCCGCCGTCAGGCGGCGCGTTCCTTTTGGGCGGCCTCGCCCGCATCCGGACTTTGCCATGGAAACGCCGCTCGACATCATCGACCGCCTTGGCGCGCGCTGGCCGAAAGGCTTCGATCTCTCGCTCGGCCGCATTCGTCGGCTGCTCGGCGCGCTCGGCCACCCCGAACGCCGCCTGCCGCCGGTCTTCCACGTCGCCGGCACCAACGGCAAGGGCTCGACCGTGGCCTTCCTGCGCGCCATCCTGGAGGCCGAGGGCTTTCGGGTGCACGCCGACACGTCGCCGCACCTCGTTCGCTACAACGAGCGCTTCCGTTTGGCCGACGGGCCGGGCGTGTCGAGCTTCGTCGACGACGACGCCTTCGCCGACGCGCTCGCCCGCACCGAGAAGGCCAACGGCGACGAAGCGATCACCCTGTTCGAGCTGCTGACCGCCGCCGGTTTCCTGCTGTTCGCCGAGCGGCCGGCCGACGCGCTGCTGCTCGAGGTCGGGCTCGGCGGCCGGTTCGATTCCACCAACGTCGTCGATCATCCGGCGGTGTCGGTCATCACCTCGATTTCCCTCGATCACCAGGCCTATCTCGGCGACACCGTCGAGAAGATTGCCTTCGAAAAAGCCGGCATCGTCAAGGCTGGCGCGCCGGTGGTGCTGTCGCCCAATCCGGACGGCATCGTCGCCGTCGTCGAGCGGGTTGCGGCCGAGGTCGGCGCCGGATCGCTGATGATCGGCGGCCAGGACTGGACGGCTTTCGAGGAGCACGGCCGCCTGGTGTTCCAGGATATCGACGGTCTTCTCGACCTGCCGCGGCCGCGCCTTCCCGGCGGCCACCAGATTCTCAATGCCGGCGCGGCCATCGCCGCCGTGCGGGCGGCCGGCTTCCGCGTCGGGCACGACGCCTTCGAGCGCGGCATGGAGCGGGTCGAATGGCCGGCGCGGCTGCAGCGGCTGACGGCCGGCGCCATCGTCGACGCCGCTCCGGAAGGCTCGGAAATCTGGCTTGATGGCGGTCACAATCCCGGCGCCGGCGAGGTGATCGCCTCGGCCATGGCTGACCTCGAGGAGCGCGTCGCCCGGCCGCTGGTGCTCGTCGCCGGCATGCTGGCCACCAAGGACCCGGTCGGCTTTTTCGAAGCTTTCGCCGGGCTCGCCCGCCGCGTCTACACCGTGCCCATCCGGGGGTCGGATGCGGCGCGCGAACCGCAGGCGCTGGCCGCCGAGGCGCGCGGCGCCGGCGTCACCGCCATGGCGACGGCCGGGGTCACCGCCGCGCTTTCCCACCTGCGCGATACCTGGTCGGGACCGGCGCCGCGCATCCTGATCTGCGGCTCGCTTTATCTCGCCGGCGAGGTGCTGGCCGACAACGGCACGCCACCGGCGTAGCGGTCAGGCCCGTTCCTGCCGCTCGGCGAGTTTCACCACGTGCACCATCAGCGCGGTGGCATAGAGCGGCGTCAGGATGTTGACGATCGGCACGGCGAGCAGCAGCGCGATGGTCAGCCCGCCCAGCATGACCTTGCCGGAATGGGCACTCCGGAACGCCCGTGCCGCCGCCGGCGGGCGGAAGCGCATCGCCACTTGCTCGAAATATTCCCGTCCCAGCAGATAGGCGTTGACGGTGAGGAAGATCGGCACGTTGACGCCCGGCAGGAACAGGAGCGGCAGCATGGCGATGTTGACCAGCACCACGAAACCGGTGAAGCGCAACGCGGCGACGAGGCCGGTCATCAGCGGCTGCGACACGCCCGGCCGGTCGGCGGAATAGCGCGTCCGTTCCACCACTTCCGCCACTTCGTCGGCGTAAAGGCCGGCGAACAGCGCCGTCACCGGAGCGACCAGGAAGCCGAGGCCGACGAACAGCAGGATGCCGGCCAGCCACTCGGCGGCCGTCCGCCAGCCGTCCGGCAGCGCGGCGGCGAAATGGTCAGCCGCCGCCCAGGTGCCGATCCAGACCACGGCGAGCAGGGCGAGCGTCAGGCCGATCGACTTCCACAGCACGGCCCGGAAGGGCGGTGTCGGAATGTCGCGAAGGGCGGTCAGCACGGCATTCAGCATGCTTTTTATTCTCCCCTAAATGCCGTAGTGGTGGCGCGGCTTGCCGGTCAGTTGGGAATGGTCTAGGCCAAATGGAAGAGCTGTCCGCGTCGACGCCGGACCAAGGAGACGTTTTCAGATGAGCCTCGACTTCGATGTGCTGACCATCGGCAATGCCATCGTCGACATTCTCTCCCCCGCTGAAGAAGACATGTTGGTGAAGTTGGGCGTCACCAAAAGCATGATGCGGCTGATCGATGCCGAGGAGGCCGAACGCATCTACGACATGATGGGACCGGCGGTCGAGGCCTCCGGCGGCTCGGCGGCCAACACGGCGGCCGGCGTCGCCTCGTTCGGCGGCCGCGCCGCCTATATCGGCAAGGTGGCGACCGACGCCTTCGGCGACGTGTTCACCCACGACATCCGTTCCCAGGGGGTGCATTTCGAGACGCGGCCGCTTTTCGACGGCGCCCCCACCGCCCGCTGCATGATCCTGATCACGCCCGACAGCGAGCGGACCATGAACACCTATCTCGGCGCCTGCCATCATCTCACCGTCGACGACATCGAGGAGAAGACGGTGGCTGCCGCTCGCTACACCTATCTCGAGGGCTTCCTGTGGGACCCGCCGGAGGCCAAGAAGGCCTTCCGCAAGGCGGCGGCCATCGCCCATGCCCACGGCCGCCTCGCCTCGATCACCCTGTCGGACAGCTTCTGCGTCGACCGCTTCCGCGCCGAATTCCTCGACCTGATGCGTTCGGGCACCGTCGATCTGGTCTTCGCCAACAAGGAAGAGGCCAAGGCGCTGTACGAGACGCACGACCTCGACACGGCGGTCGCCTGCCTCCGGCGCGATTGCAAGGCGGCGGCGGTGACGCTGGGCGGCGACGGCGCGCTGGCCTTCGACGGCGACGAGCTGGTATCGGCGCCGGCGTCGGAGGTCGACGAGCTGGTCGACATGACCGGCGCCGGCGACCAGTTCGCCGCCGGCTTCCTCTACGCCCGCTCGCGCGGCCTGAGCCCCGCCGAGGCGACGCGGCTCGGCTGCCTCGCCGGCGGCGAGTGCGTCGGCCATATCGGTCCCCGCCCGGCGATCAGCCTCGGCCAGCTCGCCCGCGACGCCGGCCTGAAGCTGCCGGCCTGAGAGCGGGCAGGATAAAACTGAAGCCGCGGAGCGGCTTCCGGCGACAAGCGCCGCCCGCGCGGAGCACGAAAACCAAGGGCGGTAGCTGCCTTGCCGGCGACATCGACGCCGGTAACCAATCGGCGCCGTACAGGCGGAGCCCTATATGTGCCCCTTGCCTTTTCCTGCCTGAGGTCCTGCGCCTTCGCGCAGGATGACAATCTATGTATATGTATCTTCTATATAATTCTGTCATCCTACGCGAAGGCGTAGGACCTCGGGCAGAATGGAACGGGCGGCATATATAGGTCGTCGTGCCGGGCATCAGGGCGGAGGGCACCGAAGCCGCGGAGCGGCTTCCGGCGCCTGAGGCCAAACTACAACATCGACGGCAGCACGCGGTCGGGCAGGTGGTGCTCGTCCATGAAGGCGCGGATGTTGACGATCACCTTCTCGCCCATTTCGATGCGGCTCTCGATGGTCGCCGAGCCCATGTGGGGCAGCAGCAGCGCCCGGCCGCACTTGACGAGCTTCGGGCTGATCGCCGGCTCCTGCTCGTAGACGTCGAGGCCGGCGCCGGCCAGTTCGCCGGCGACCAGCATGCGCGTCAGGGCCGCCTCGTCGACGATCTCGCCGCGGGCGGTGTTGATGAGGTAGGCGTCCGGCCGCATCAGCTTCAGCCGCCGCGCCGACAGGAGGTGATAGGTCGCCGGCGTGTGCGGACAATGGACGGTGACGATGTCCATGCGGTTCAGCATCTGGTCGAGGCTCTCGCACCAGGTGGCGGCAAGCTTTTCCTCCACCTCGGCCGGCAGGCGATGGCGGTTATGATAGTAGACCGACAGGCCGAAGGCGCCGGCGCGGCGGGCGACCGCCTGGCCGATTCGGCCCATGCCGACGATGCCGAGCTTCTTGCCGCGGAGGCGGTTGCCCAGCATGCCGGTCGGCGACCAGCCCTGCCATTCGCCGGCCTGAAGCGCCCGCATGCCGTCGGCCATGTGGCGCGGCACGGCAAGAATCAGCGCCATGGTCATGTCGGCGGTGTCCTCGGTGAGTACGCCGGGCGTGTTGGTGACGGCGATGCCGCGCTCGGTCGCCTTGATGACGTCGATGTTGTCGACGCCGTTGCCGAAATTGGCGATCAGCTTCAGGCCCGAGCCGGCCTGGGCAATGACGCCGCTGTCGACGCGGTCGGTAACGGTCGGCACCAGCACGTCGGCGATACGGCTCGCCTCGACCAGCTCGGCCTGGGTCATCGGCCGGTCGGTCGGATTGAGGCGGACGTCGAACAGCTCGCACATGCGCGCTTCGACGACGTCGGGCAGCTTGCGCGTCACCACCACCAGGGGCTTTTTGCCGGCCATATCGCGTTTCGTCCTTCCTCAGGGTTGCCGACGGGCGGCAGCCTGTCGCGGCAAGTGTCGACCAGCCGCTTCCGGGCGTCAATCCGGCGGAGCTCCGATCCGCGATCATTCGTCGCGCGGCGGCGTTGACGCGACGTTAACTTTGACCGGCAACCATTGCACCAGGCGCCGCTTCGAGGAGCGGCGCATGTTTTTGGCATGGAAGGCGGGGCAACGATGGGGGCGGCGAGGCTACGGGCGGCGGCGATTCTGGCCGCAGGGCTGCTGCTTGCGGGTCCCTCGTTGGCCCAGAACGTGACGATCGGCAGTTCCGGCTTGCCGGTGCCGCGCTTCGTCAGCCTGAAATCGGACTCCGTCAACGTCCGCCAGGGACCGTCGCGCGACCAGGCGGTGGTCTGGCGCTACGTGCGCGCCGGCATGCCGGTGGAGATCACCCAGGAATTCGAGAACTGGCGGCGTATCCGCGACTTCGAGGGCGGCGAGGGCTGGGTGTTCCATTCGCTGCTGTCGGGCGCGCGCACGGCCATCGTCGCGCCCTGGACCGCCGACAAGACGCTGATCGATCTGCATGCCAGCCCGGACGACACCAGCCGCGTTACCGCCCGCGTCGAGCCGAAGGTGCAGGCGCCGGTCGAGAAATGCAACGGCACCTGGTGCCGGCTCGACGGCAAGGGCTTTTCCGGCTGGATCGCCCAGGGCTCCCTCTGGGGCGTCTATCCGGACGAGAAGTTCTGATTTCTCAAAAATGGGACTCGATGGCGTCCCATATCAGCGCCGCGACGTCGGGGCCGCCGAGCCGCCGGATGGCGCGGATGCCGGTCGGCGACGTGACGTTGATCTCGGTCAGCCTGTCGCCGATGACGTCGATGCCGACGAAGATCAGCCCGCGATCCCTGAGTTCCGGGCCGATCGCCTCGCAGATCTCCAGATCGCGCTTGCTCACCTCGGTGCTGGCCGCCGCGCCGCCCCGCACCATGTTGGAGCGGAGATCGCCCTCCGCCGGCACGCGGTTGACGAGGCCGGCGAACTTGCCGTCGACGAGGATGATGCGCTTGTCGCCGGCCCTGATGGCCGGCAGGTAGCGCTGGGCGATGAAGGGATCGCGCGACTGGGTGAGGAACAGCTCCAGGAAGGCGCCGAAATTGTCGTCGTCGGGCTTCACGTGATAGACGCCCTGGCCGCCGGCGCCGTAGAGCGGCTTCAGCACGATATCGCCGAACTCGGCGCGGAAGGCCCGGATCTCGTCCGGGTCGCGGGTGATGATCGTCTCCGGCATCAGCTCGGGGTAATTCATCACCAGCAGCTTTTCCGGCGCGTCGCGCACCTCGGCCGGATCGTTGACTACCAGCGTCGAGGGATGGATGCGCTCGAGCATGTAGGTGGTGGAAAGATAGGCCATGTCGAACGGCGGGTCCTGCCGGAGCAGCACCACGTCGAGCGTCGACAGATCGGTCTTCTCCGGCGAGCCGAGCGTGAAATGGTTGCCGGGCTCGTCGCGCACCGCCACCGGCTCGATCGCCGCCGTCACCCGGCCCGAGCGCAGCGTCAGCTTGTCGGGCGTGTAGTGGAACAGGCTGTGGCCGCGCTTCTGCGCTTCCAGCATCAGGGCGAAGGTGGAATCACCGGCGAGGCGGATCGAGGCGATGTGGTCCATCTGGACGGCGACGGAAAGACTCATGGCGGCAACTCGGCTTCGGAAAGGGACGCCGCCGTTTATGGGCGGCTTCCGGCTGCCGCGCAACGGGAAAGCGCTTCACGAAAAAGCGTTCTCGACATGGCACGGCCAGCGGCGCGGGGCGATCACCACGAGGTCGAAGCGCAGCGTGAACGCCGCGAACTGCGGGTGCCGCGACAGATAGAGATCGGCGGCCGCCTCGATGCGGCGGTAGCCTTCGGCGGCGATCGCCTCGAGACCGGCCTCGACGGACGGGCGCGCCTTGACCTCGACAAAGGCCAGCACCTTGCCGCGCCGCGCCACGATGTCGATTTCGCCGAGCGGCGTCCGGTAGCGCGTCGCCAGCACCCGGTAGCCCTTGAGGCGCAGCAGCCACGCGGCCATGCCCTCGGCCACCAGGCCACGGGCGTGACCGGCCCGGCGGTCGGCGGTCATTCCGCGTCACCGCCGCCGGCGTCGATGACCGCCTTGAGCTTCAGCGCCAAGGCGTAGACCTCCTTGCGCGGCCGGCCGGTGGCTTTCGCCACCTCGGCGGCGGCCTGGCCGGCGCCCTGGGTTTCGAGCGCGGCGGTGAGCAGCGCCTCGATATCGGCTTCACCGGCCGTCTCGCCAAGCGGCGGACCGACCACCAGCACGATCTCGCCGCGCGGCGGATCGGCCTCGGCGCCGGCCGCCAGCTCGGTGAGCGAGCCGTGCCGCACCTCCTCGAAGCGCTTGGTCAGCTCGCGGCAGAGCGCCGCCGGCCGGGTGCCGCCCAGCACCTCGGCCATGTCGGCGAGCGTCTCGGCCGCCCGGTGCGGCGATTCGTAGACGACCAGCGTCGCCGGCACGCTGCGGAAGTCGGCCAGCCGGTTGCGGCGCGCCCCGGCCTTGTGCGGCAGGAAGCCGAGGAACAGGAACGTGTCGGTGGGCAGGCCGGCGGCCACCAGCGCCGACAGGATGGCCGAGGCGCCCGGGATCGGGATTACCCGGATACCCTCGGCGATCGCCTCCTCGACCAGCTTGTAGCCGGGGTCGGAGATCAGCGGCGTACCGGCGTCGGAAACCAGCGCCAGCCGCATGCCGCCGCGCAGCATGGCCAGAAGGCGCGGCCGTTCGCGGGCGGCGTTGTGCTCGTGGTAGATGGCGAGCGGCTTGCGGATGCCGTAGCGGTCGAGCAGAACGGCGGTGACGCGGCTGTCCTCGCAAACGATGAGGTCGGCGCCGGCCAGCACGTCGAGCGCCCTGAGCGAGATGTCGGAGAGGTTGCCGATCGGCGTCGCCACCGGATAAAGGCCCGGCTCCACCGGCTTGCCGGCGAAGACGGTGCCGTCGATCGCATAGCCCGTTGTGGCGGCCTTGCCGCCTGTCTCGCTCATGACGGCCGCCGTTGCTCCCTCGCCACGATATCGGCGGCCATCCGCAGGTCGCGGATCGGCCGCACCGCGGCAATCGATGCCTCGTAGCTCGGATGCGCCTTGAACGCTTCCAGGGCGGCGGCGTCGGTGAATTCGCCGTAGACCACGAAGTCGATGTCGTTGCCGAGGCTGTCGAGCTTCAGGTTCTCGCCGACCTCGAGATGCAGGGCATGCGGATTGGCCTCGAGCAGGCGCAGGCCGGCGAGCACCCGATCGCGGTCGCTGGCCGAACTGACTGAGAAGTAGACGATGTGTCTGATCATGGAATTTCCTTGGCCGACGCTCCAAAGCCGTCGTTTCTAGCTCCCAAAACCACACTTCGGCGGGAAAATCGAGCCACTCCGGCCGATTCCTCGCCTCTCCACCGGTAAATGGCACGTAAGGAGTTGCATCTACGGCCATTTGTCATTGAAATGGAGCGGATGCTTTTGCGGCGGAAGGTAAGACGATGACCCGTGACGATGGCAGGGTTGCGAGCGGCGCGGCCGACACGGCCGTGTCTCCGGAGACGAACGGCCAGCGCGCGGAGGCGGCCGGGCTGAGCCGGCGCCTCGCGCTGCTGCTGATGGGCGGCGCGGCGCTTGCCGCCTGTTCGCCGATGAGCCGGCCGAGCGGCGGCGGCGCCCTGCTGCCGCCTCCGACCGGGCCGGCCGTGTCGGGCGAGGTGCTCGGCACCGGCACGGTGCGTGTGGCGCTGCTCCTGCCGAAGACGGCGCCCGGCAACGGCGCCGCGCTGGCGGCCGCTATGCAGAACGCGGCCGCGCTCGGCCTCAACGACTTTTCCGGCAACGACCTCACCGTGCTGGTGAAGGACACCCACGGCACCGCCGAGGGCGCCGCCGAGGCGGCGCGCCAGGCGATCTCGGAGGGGGCCGAGCTGATCATCGGCCCGATCTTCGCCGCCGAGGTGGGCGGCGTCGGACCGGTGGCGCGCGCCGCCTCCGTGCCGGTGATCGCCTTCTCGTCCGATCCGTCGGTGGCGGCGTCTGGCGTTTATATTCTCGGCTTCCTGGTCGACGGCCAGGTGCGCCGCGTCGTCGCCGAGGCGGCAAGGTCCGGCCGCAAGTCGATCGCCGCCATCATGTCGCAGAGCGCCTTCGGCAATCTCGCCGAGGCGGCGCTGCGCCAGGAGGCGGGGCGCTACGGCATGCGCGTGGTTGCCGTCGAACGCTTCGCCGCCGGCGGCGAAGCCCAGTCCGTGGCGGCGGTCGCCGCCAACGCCGCGCAGATCGACTGCATTCTGCTGCCCGAAGGGGCCGGCGTGGCGCCGAACATCGCCCGGTCGCTGCGGTCGGCCGGCGTCGACCTCACGCGCATCAAGCTGCTCGGCACCGGCGTCTGGAACGATCCCACCGTCTACGGCGATCCGTCGCTGGTCGGCGGCTGGTTCCCCTCGCCGGAGATATCGGGCTTCTCGGCCTTCGCCAGCCGCTATCGGTCGACCTATGGCGGCGAGCCGCCGCTTACCGCCTCGCTCGCCTACGACGCGGTGGTGCTGGCGGCGGGGCTTGCCAAGACGGCCGGCGCCCAGCGCTTCCAGCTTTCGGTCATCACCAATCCCGAGGGCTTCCTGTCGGCGGTCAACGGCCTGTTCCGCTTCAACGCCTTCGGCACCAACGACCGCGGCCTCGCGATCTACGAAGTGACGGGCTCGACGCCGTCGCTGGTTTCCGCTGCCCCGCGCGCCTTCACCGGCGCCTGACGGCAGGTATTGTCTTCCGATGGACGCGGCGGCGGCTTCGGCCGCCGCTGCCGTCAGGTTGCTGGCATGATGTCCTCCTTCCTCGTCAAGATCTGCGGTCTCTCCACGCCGGAAAGCCTGGAATGGGCGCTTTCGGCCGGCGCCGATCTCGTCGGCTTCGTCCACTTTCAGAAAAGTCCGCGCCATCTCCCGGCAGAGGCCGCCGCCGCACTCGCCCGGCAGGTGGCTGGCCGGGCGAAGACCGTGGTGCTGACGGTCGATGCCGCCGACGACCTTCTCGACAAGCTCGTCGCGGGCATCGCGCCGGACTTCGTCCAGTTGCATGGCCGCGAGAGCCCGCAGCGGGTCGCGGAGGCGCGGAAACGCGCCGGCCGGCCGGTGATCAAGGCGCTCGGCATCGGGTCGGCCGAAGACGTTGCGGCCGCCCGTGCCTATGCCGGTGTCGCCGACCTCCTCCTCTACGACGCCAAGCCGCCGAAGGACGCCAGCCGGCCCGGCGGGCTGGGCGTCGCCTTCGACTGGTCGCTGCTGGAAGGAGCGCCGACGCCCTTCTTGCTTTCCGGCGGGCTTGATCCTACCAACGTCCATGATGCGGTGCGGCAGGTGCGCCCTTTCGGCGTCGACGTGTCGTCGGGCGTCGAGAGCGCACCGGGCCAAAAGGACGAGGCCCGTATCCGCGCCTTCGTGGCGGCGGCGCGCGCGGCGAGTGAAGAGGGACAACGATGAGCGAGGCGACGACGCCGAATTCCTTCCGGACCGGTCCGGACGAGCGCGGCCATTTCGGCATTTTCGGCGGCCGCTACGTCGCCGAGACGCTGATGCCGCTGATCCTCGAGCTCGACCGCGCCTACGAGGCGGCCAAGGCCGATCCGGCCTTCCATGCCGAGCTCAAGGCGCTGAACGCCACCTATACCGGCCGGCCGAGCCCGCTCTATTTCGCCGAGCGGCTCTCCGCCCACCTCGGCGGCGCCAAGATCTACCTGAAGCGCGAAGAGCTCAACCACACCGGCAGCCACAAGATCAACAACTGCCTCGGCCAGATCCTGCTCGCCCGCCGCATGGGCAAGAAACGCATCATCGCCGAGACCGGCGCCGGCCAGCACGGCGTCGCCTCGGCCACCGTCTGCGCCCGCTTCGGCTATCCGTGCGAGGTCTACATGGGCGCCACCGACGTCGAGCGGCAGAAGCCCAACGTCTTCCGCATGGAGCTCCTGGGCGCCAGCGTCCATCCGGTCACCGCCGGCAACGGCACGCTGAAGGACGCCATGAACGAGGCGCTGCGCGACTGGGTGACCAACGTCGAGACCACCTACTACATGATCGGCACCGCGGCCGGCCCGCATCCCTATCCGGCGATGGTGCGCGACTTCCAGTCGGTGATCGGCAACGAGACGCGCGAGCAGATCCTCGCCGCCGAGGGGCGGCTGCCCGACCTCGTCGTCGCGGCCGTCGGCGGCGGTTCCAACGCCATCGGCATCTTCCATCCCTTCCTCGACGATCCGGACGTCCGCATCGTCGGCGTCGAGGCCGGCGGCCACGGCATGCACGTCTACAACGGGCACGCCGCGTCGCTGAACGGCGGCAGGCCGGGCGTGCTGCACGGCAACCGCACCTATCTCCTGCAGGACGACGACGGCCAGATCCTCGAGGGACACTCGATCTCGGCCGGTCTCGATTATCCGGGCATCGGCCCCGAGCATTCCTGGCTGAACGACACCGGGCGCGTCACCTACGTTCCCGCCACCGACCAGGAGGCGCTCGACGCCTTCCAGACGCTCACCAAGGTCGAGGGCATCATACCGGCGCTGGAAAGCGCCCACGCGGTCGCCGAGGCGATCAAGCGCGCGCCGAAAATGGGCAAGGACGAGATTATCGTCGTCAACCTGTCCGGCCGCGGCGACAAGGACGTCTTCACCGTCGGCAAGATCCTGGGAGTCGATCTGTGAGTTCCCTTCCCGTCACCCGCATCGACGCCCGCCTTGCAAAATTGAAGGCCGAGGGCCGGGCGGCTCTGGTCACCTTCGTCACCGCCGGCGATCCCGATGCCGACACCTCGCTGGCCATCCTCAAGGCCCTGCCGGGCGCCGGCGCCGATATCATCGAGTTCGGCATGCCCTTCTCCGACCCGATGGCCGAGGGACCGCCGATCCAGGCCGCCGATATCCGGGCGCTCGCCGCCGGCCAGACCATGGTGAAGACGCTTCAGCAGGTGCGGGCCTTCCGCGAGGGCGACGACGAGACGCCGGTGGTGCTTATGGGCTACTACAACCCCATCTACATCTACGGCGTCGAGCGCTTTCTCGGCGACGCCAAGGCAGCCGGCGTCGATGGCCTGATCGTCGTCGACCTGCCGCCGGAAGAGGACGAGGAACTGTGCCTGCCGGCGATCGGCGCCGGCATCAGCTTCATTCGCCTGGCGACGCCGACCTCGGACGACCGGCGCCTGCCGGTGCTGCTGAGGAATTCCTCCGGCTTCGTCTACTACGTCTCGGTGCTCGGCGTCACCGGCGTCAAGTCGGCGGCGGCCGGCGACGTTGCCGCCGCCGTCGGCCGCATCAAGGCGCATACGCCGCTGCCGGTGATGGTCGGCTTCGGCGTCAAGACGGGCGAGCAGGCGGCGGCCATCGCCGCCCACGCCGACGGCGTGGTGGTCGGTTCGGCGCTGGTCAACGCGGTGCGCGATTCGCTTGAGGACGGCAAGGCGACCGCCGCCACGGTCAAGGCCGTTACCGATCTCGTCGCCGATCTGGCAGCCGGCGTGCGGCGCGGACGCGCCTGACCATGGGCGGCGCAGCCATGGTCCAGCCGCTCGTTGTCGGAGCGAGGCGACTTGGCTTGGCGGCCGTCCCCTTCGGTTGCTTGTCGCTGCCCGCCCTGGCGGCCGAGCAAGGACATGGCGTCGACGGCGCATCGCTGGGGGGCGTCTGGGCGCTGCCCTTCGTCGGCATCCTGCTGTCCATCGCCCTCGGCCCGTTGCTGGCGCCGCGCTTCTGGCACCATCATTTCGGCAAGGTGGCGGCCGCCTGGGCATTGGCCTTCCTGGTGCCCTTCGCCATTGTCCAGGGGCCGCCGGCCGTGGTGACGCCGCTGGCCGAGGCGCTGCTGCACGACTACATCCCCTTCGTCGTCCTGCTCGGCGCCCTCTTCACCATCGCCGGCGGCATCCTCGTCACCGGCAACCTGCACGGCTCGCCGCGCACCAACCTCGCCCTGCTCGGCATCGGTACGCTGCTCGCTTCGGTGATCGGCACCACCGGCGCCTCCATGGTGATGATCCGGCCGCTGATCCGCGCCAACGACGGCCGCCGCCACAACGTGCACGTGATCGTCTTCTTCATCTTCCTGGTCTCCAACCTCGGCGGATCGCTGACCCCGATCGGCGACCCGCCGCTGTTCCTCGGCTATCTGCGCGGCATCGGCTTCTTCTGGACGACGATGCACATGCTGAAGGAAACCGCCTTCGCCGCCGTCGTCCTGCTCGCCCTGTTCTACGCCATCGACCGGCGCCTTTATCACCGCGACGACGACTTCAGGGGCCGGCTTGACCCCACGCCGGATACCGGCAGGCTCGGCCTCGAAGGCGTGGTCAATCTCCTATTGCTGCTGGTGGTGGTCGGCGCCGTGCTGATGTCGGGCGCCTGGAAGCCGGGCATCGGCTTTCGGATGTTCGGCGTCGACGTGGAATTGCAGAACCTTGTCCGTGACGCCTTGCTGATCATCGCCGCGCTCGCCTCGCTTTGGCTGACGCCGGCTGGCCTGCGGGCGCGCAACGGCTTCGAATGGGGACCGATCGTCGAGGTAGCCAAGCTGTTCGCCGGCATCTTCGTCACCATCATCCCGGTGCTGGCCATGCTGCGGGCGGCCCATGACGGCGCCTTTGCGCCGCTCATCAGGCTGGTGACGGCTGCCGACGGCACGCCGATCGACGCCATGTATTTCTGGGCGACCGGCCTTCTGTCGTCCTTCCTCGACAACGCGCCGACCTATCTGGTGTTCTTCAACCTCGCCGGTGGCGATCCCGCCCATCTGATGACCGAGATGGCTGGAACGCTGGTGGCGATTTCGGCCGGCGCCGTGTTCATGGGCGCCAACACCTATATCGGCAACGCGCCGAATTTCATGGTGAAATCGATCGCCGAGGCATCCGGCATCCGCATGCCCTCGTTCTTCGGCTACATGGCCTGGTCGGCCGGCATCCTCATCCCGCTGTTCCTGATCACGACCCTGATCTTCTTCCTTTAGCCGAAGCGTCCCAACTTCAAGACGACGGCGGTATCGGCAGTCTCAGGACTGCCCTCCCAGGCGATCCGGTCCGATCGTCTTCGGCTGGCGGTGCGGCAATGGCGCGGAAACGAGAAGCGCGGCAAGGCCGCCGATGATCGTCGCCAACAGCCGGTGTTCGGCGTTATCGACGGCGCCGCCCTGGCCGAGGGACACGAGGAATACGACCGTCATGGTAACGGCGGCGGAGAAAATCTCGTAGCTCGCTTTCTGCACCGAATAGGTGAAGGCGATGGCGATGATGGCGCCGATCGTCAGGCCGAGGTGCCCGACGGCGAAGCCGCCGGCCCACAGCGTGGCCAAGAGACAGCCGCCCGCGGTACCCAGCAGCCGCGACCACCCGCGCGCCCGGGTATCGTGAAGGCCGGGCTTGAGGACGATAAGGGCGGTGATCGGCGCCCAATAATCGAAAGCAAGGCCGATCCCGCTGGCGATCGACAGGCTGAGCAGGACCGCCAGCGCCGCCCGCATCGCATGAGCGATCGCCAGCGAGCGTTGGAAGTCCCGGCGTCCCGCCGCCAGCGGCAACCGTCGCAGCGGTGTCGGCAGAAGCGCCGCGATCGTGGCCACCGTGGCAATTTCGACAGCCCCGCCGACCGTTACCGCCAGCGCCCGCTCCGCGGCAGCGTCGAGCCCGCCGGGGAAATATCCGGCCATCATGAAGGCGATCACGACTTGCAGCGCCACCCACCAGAGGTCTTCGTCGGAAAGGGCGAATACGGCACAGAGCGCCGCCAGACCGGCCGAGATGATCGCCAGTGCCGGAAACCAGGCTCCTGCGAGGGTACCAAGGGCCCCCGCCACGGCCATTCCGATCATGGCGGCAGCCATCGCCCCCCAGCGGCGCCCGAACAGGTCACGCGACAGGCCGAACCCTACCGAAAAAGCCGCGCCGGCGGCGATGGCCGCATGAAGCGGATCGGTGATGAGCCGGCCGACAAGGAGAACGATCGCGATACCGGGTATGCCGACCAGTCCAAGCCGCCAGTGAAACGGCTGGATCAATCCGAGTAGCTTTCGGGGACGGCCGGTAAGGTCCAGTCGCATATGTTCTGCTCGGGAAGGGGATGGAAGCAAGCCCGGTAAAGCGTCGTATAAGCTACCAGATTGCGCCGCATTGGTTCCACGCTTCCCGAGTCTCGATCGGCATCGCGGCGCGTTGCACGGATTCGCGTGCCCTGGTCGCCTTGCGAGGGAAACATTTGGGACGTCCTGAAATCAAAATGGCTTTGTGCCGACGGCGAGCAAAGCCACGCGGGCAAATTCCAACAACAGGGCTTTGTGTGAAGTTTGGTGGAGCTAAGCGGGATCGAACCGCTGACCTCCTGCATGCCATGCAGGCGCTCTCCCAGCTGAGCTATAGCCCCATCAGGCGTCGTTTCCGGCTTGGGAAGATGCCGTCGGCTTTCGCTTTCGGGCGCCGCCGGTGTGGGTTCCGGCTCGACGAGGCGGGATATACTCAGCATTCCCCCGCCGATCAAGAGGTTTTTCGGGCTCCGGCGATTTTTCCGTCATCTTTTTGAACAAATGGCCGATTTCCGAGAATTTTGAAGGGGTTGCCGACGGTTGCGGCGCGTTGTCACAAAAGAAAAGGCCGGCTGGGAGTGAACTGACCCCATTAAGTTGGACGGTTTCATAGGCTGGGTCGATTTAAGGGCTGGGTCCTGTATTGTACGGGGCTCAGCCCTTTGAGTTTCATCCTGATGCGGTCATTGTTGTAGTAGCGGATATA
>NZ_NQVN01000077.1 GCF_002770725.1 Pleomorphomonas carboxyditropha
TGGAGCGCACGGTGCGCGGCATCATCAACTCGACCTATGGCTGCGCCGGCCAGCGCTGCATGGCCCTGCCGGTGGTCTGCGTCCAGGAGAGCATCGCCGACGAGTTCGTGGCGCTGTTCAAGAAGCTGGCCATGGAGCTGAAGCTCGGCCCGGCCTATGTCGCCGGCTCGCAGCTCGGCCCGGTCATCTCGGCGGGACAGAAGGAATCGATCGAGAAGGCCATTCAGCGCGGCGTGGACGAAGGCGCGACGCTGGTGCTCGATGGCCGTGGCGTCAAGGTGCCGGGATACGAGGACGGCTATTTCGTCGGCCCGACCATTCTCGACCACGTCAAGCCCGGTTCCTATGTCGGCGAGGAAGAGATCTTCGGACCGGTGACGTCGATCAAGCGGGTCAAGGACTTCGAGGAAGGCCTCGCCATCATGAATGCCAACCGGTTCGCCAACGGCTCGTGCATCTACACGACATCGGGCCGTCACGCCCGCGAGTTCGCCAAGCGGACCGACGGCGGCATGGTCGGCATCAACGTCGGCATTCCCGTGCCGTTCTCGATCTTCCCGTTCTCCGGCCACAAGCAGTCGTTCTTCGGCGACCTGCATACGCTCGGCAAGGATGGCGTCGCCTTCTTCACCGAGACCAAGTCGGTCACCTCGGTCTGGTTCTCCGAGGAAGACGCCAAGAAGGCCGTCAGCAC
>NZ_NQVN01000078.1 GCF_002770725.1 Pleomorphomonas carboxyditropha
CCCTGGAAGGTGTCGCCGGCGCCGATGGTGTCGACCACCTTGACGGCCGGGGCGGCCACCTCCACCCGGCCGGCCGTCCGGTGCCAGGCGATGACGCCGTCGGCGCCGCGCGTGACGATCACCAGCGCCGCGCCGCCGGCCAGCATTTCCTCGGCCCTGGCGTCGAAGGCATTGCCGCCGAACAGGAAGTCGAAGTCCATGTCGGACATGCGGACGATGTCGGCGGTCTTGGCGAACTCGGCCATGCGCGCCGTGTAGGCGGCCTTGTCGCGCGTCAGCGTCGGCCGGCAGTTGGGATCGAACGACAGCGTCGTCCGGCCCTTGGCCGCCTTGAACAGCGCGAGATATTCTGAGGCCACCGGCTCGTTGATCAGCGTGGTCGAGCCGACGTGCAGCGCCTCGATGGCCGGGAAGGGAATGCTGTCCGGCCGATAGGTCCACAGGCGGGCCGCCGTCGTCTCGTCGTAGAAGGCGTAGTGCGGCTCGTTGCCGACGAAGCGGACGAAGGCCAGCGTGGTCTCGTCGTCGGAGCGGCGGACGTAGCGCAGCGACACGCCGGAGGCGGCCAGGTGGTCGGCGATCATCGCGCCGAACATGTCGTTGGCGATGCCGCCGACGAAGCCGGTCAGCGCGCCGAGGCGCGACATGGCGACGGCGATGTTGAGGCAGGA
>NZ_NQVN01000079.1 GCF_002770725.1 Pleomorphomonas carboxyditropha
CTGGTGTCGGAGATCTCCGCCGCCTGCCGCGAGCAGGACATTGGCGCCGCCCAGATCAACCAGGCGATCCAGCAGCTCGACAAGGTGACGCAGCAGAACGCCGGCGCCTCCGAGGAGATGTCGGCGACCTCCGAAGAGCTGGCCGCCCAGGCCGAGGAACTGCAGGCCTCGATCGCCTTCTTCCGCGTCGACAACGCGGTGGCCGGCGCCAAGACCGCCCAGCGCAAGGCGCCCGCCCGGCCGGCGGCCAAGCCGGCGCCAAGCCAGGCGGCCGGACGTCATCCGCAGCCTCCCGTCAAGAAGGCCAATGGCTCCGCCACGCCGCAGCGTCAGACGGTGAAGGCCCAGCAGGAGGCGGTGCGCGGCTTCGCGCTCGATCTCGACATGGGCGGCCCCGATGACGACGACGCCGACTTCCGGGAAAGCGCCTGATCATGACGGCCCGTTCCTCGGAGACCCAGTACGTCACCTTCGCGCTCGGCAGCGAGGTGTTCGCGGTGCCCGTCGCCGTGGTGCGGGAGATCCTCGACCATGAGGAGGCCTTCCGCATCCCCAACGGCCCGGACTATCTCGTCGGCCTGCGCGACGTGCGCGGCCAGGGCGTGCCGGTGATCGACCTCCGGCTGAAGCTCGGGCTCAGCCGCAC
>NZ_NQVN01000008.1 GCF_002770725.1 Pleomorphomonas carboxyditropha
GAGGGCGGTGATGCGTTTCAGCCGTTCGGCGACGGGAAGCGCCTTGAAGACCATTTCCGCGCAGACGGCGAGCGTGAAGGGCTGGGACATATCGATCTCTCTTTTTGTCTTGTCTGTATGGCGGCCACCAGGTCCCGCAGGCCGTCCTCGCCGGTGACCGGCACTTCCGCCTCGCCGGCAACGGCGGAGAAGAAGGCGCCAAGCTCGTTGAGATAGCTGTCGCGGTAGCGTTCGAGGAAGAAATACAGCGGCTTGTCGGTGGTGACCTCCGTCTCGGTCAGCACCTTGACCGTGTTCGGCAGGTCGTTTTCGGCGACGACCGAGCCCTTGGAGCCGAACACCTCGAGGCGCTGGTCGTAGCCGTAGACCGCCTTGCGGGAATTATCGATGACGCCGATCGCCCCGTTGGCGAAGCGCAGCGTCACCACGGCGGTGTCGACGTCTCCCGCCTTGCCGATCGCCTCGTCGACCAGCACGGCGCCGGAGGCGTAGACCTCGACCACTTCGCTGCCCGCCTGGAACCGGGCCATGTCGAAATCATGGATCATCATGTCGAGGAAGATGCCGCCGGAGACGGCGATGTAGGAAACCGGTGGGGGAGCCGGGTCGCGGGAGGCGATCTTGACGAGATGAGGCGTGCCGATGGCGCCGGCCGCCACATGCTGGCGGGCGCGGGCGAAGTTGTGGTCGAAGCGGCGGTTGAAGCCGACTTGCAGCTTGACGCCGGCCTTGCGCACGGCCGCCAGCGCCGCGACGACCTTGTCGAGCGTCAGGTCGACGGGCTTCTCGCAGAAGATATGCTTGCCGGCCCTGGCGGCGTCGATCACCAGGTCGGCGTGGGTGTCGGTGGACGAGCAGATCAGCACCGCGTCGATCTCGGGATCGCCGAACAGCACGGCCGGATCGCCGGTGACGGTTGCAAAGCCGAGCCCGGCGCCCCAGGCGGAAATCTCCGGCGTCAGGTTGGCTTCCACCACCGTCTTGACGCGGACGCTAGGGAAGAAGTTCTTGATGTTCTCGGCGTGCATCTTGCCGATGCGTCCGGCGCCGACAACGCCGACTGTAATGGGGGCAGGCATCGAATTCTCCTGTTGGGATCTGGATGGCCGTCCGGGCGTGCTGGCCGCCGAAGCGCTCCCGCAGAACAGGGAGCCGAAGGATCACGGAGGGCCGGCCGAATGGAATCCTTGCGAAAGGGCGTGGCGGCCGTCCCGCGTCCTCGCCGGGCGGCCGCCGTTGTGCGTTGGCGCTACTGCAGGAGGCTCGCCTTGAAGTCGAGGAACTCCTGGGCGTTGTCCTTGGTGATCAGCGTGGTGCCGCTGTCGATGCGCTTTTCCACCGGCTTGCCGGCGATGGTGTCGAGCGCCTTCTCGACGGCGAGCTGGCCCATCTTGTAGTTGCCCTGCGCGATGGTGCCGTACATGTCGCCGGCCAGGATGGCCTTGACGGCGTCGTTGTCGCCGTCGACGGCGATCACCGGCACGGTCTTGCCGCTCTGCTTCAGGGCGCGCATCGAGCCGAGGGCCTGTTCGTCGCTGCCGGAGAACACGCCGGCGAGGTCGGGATTGGACTGCAGGGCCGCCTGGGTGGCCGAGTAGGCCTTCTCGCGATCGCTGAAGGCGGGCAGCCGGGCGGCAACGACCATGCCGGCGGCCTCCAGCACCTCGGCGGCGCCGTCGATGCGGCGGTTCATCGAGGGATTGCCGGGCGTTCCGTCAAGCAGAAGCGCCTTGTCGCCTTTCTTCAGCAGCGCGGCGAGCGCCTCGCCGCCCATCTTTCCGGCGGCGAAGTTGTCGGTGCCGATATAGGTGACGTAATCCTCGAACCCGTCCGGCATGCCGGTGTCGACCAAGATGACCGGAATTCCGGCCTCCTTGGCCTTGAGCAGCACGTTGACGGCGGCGGCCGGCTGCGATGGCGCGAAGATCAGGGCGTCGGGCTGCTGTGAAATGGCGTCCTGCACCATGTTGATCTGCTGCTCGACGGCATCCTCCGTCGGCGGCCCGAGCAGGACGAGGTCGACATTGCTCTTGGCGCTGGCATCCTTGATGGCCTTGCCGAGGATCTGCCAATAGGGCGTGCTCAGCGTCTTCAGCACGGCCGCTATCTTGACGTCGGCGGCGGACGCTCCCGGTGCCGACACGGTGAATGACAGGAGAACGGCGGCGAGAGCCGCAAGCATTTTCTTGGTCATGGTTCCTCCACTTGGATTGCGCCGCAACCCGACCCACCCGTCGGTCCGCTCCTCCAGCGGGTCGATGGGAAAAACGCGGTCAGGCGGGCGGCTCGATAAGCTCTTCCCAGTGTTATGGCATCAAAGATCATTCGATAAGCTGCCGCCTATCGATCATGGACTTGGCATGCCAATAGAAATCGCCGGTCCGATCATGGTTTCCTTTTGAAGAAGGTCTATCGATCGGGCCGGCGACCTCGTTTGGGGGTGAGATACTTGTTTGCACCCGGGTGCAAAACGGATTGCAACCGGGTGCAAACGAGATTTTACTACGCCGATATCAGTCCGCCGTCAACCGCTTTGTCGATTGGGCGGCAGGCTCCGGTAGGGGTAGCCGTGGAGCCTGCGAATGGCGGTCTTCGTTCCCGCGGGCTGGCCCGGTCAGTCGCTGTCGGAGGAGCGATGGCCCAATCCGAGGCCCATGCCCATGCCCATTCCGCCGCCGCCCATGGCGCCCATGCCGCCGCCGCCGCCACCTCCACCGCCGCCGGACCCTTCGCCGCCGCCCTTGCCGCCCTTGCCGGCATTGCCCTGCTGGCGGGTCGGCCCTTGCAGCGGGATGGCCACGTCGGCCGGCACCGGTCCCAGATCGAGCGCCTTGCGGATGTAGTCGCGCAGCGAGACGACCAGTTCGTCCGTGCGCACGGCCTGGCCCGCCGCCATGTCCCTGGCCGCCCGGGCCGCCAGGCGGACGTGTTCCTCGGTTCCCAGAAGGATGATGTCCGACAGCGCGGCCTCCACCGTGTCCCGGATGCGCCGGGTGCGCTCGGAGCCGGACGGCGACATGCCGCCTGCCTCGCTCTCCTCATCGCGGGCGCGCAGCCGCAGATCGCGCAGATGGGTCGGATCCACGCTCAGCTCGCCGGTGAAGGAGCCGCCGAGCGTCTTGTAGGCGGCGATCAGCGTCCGCAGGCGCTCGTTGATCTGGCGGTTCATCCGCTGCTGGCGCTGCTGGACGGTCAGCATCATCACCACCCGGATGCCGACGCCGATCAGGGTGAAGATCGCCAGTCCCAGGATGGTGGTGAGAATTCCCTGCCATGAGCTGAAATCGAAAGAACGCATCGGGGCCCTCGCTGCCTCTCGTGCCGCAGCTAGCCTGTCCGTCGGATGAAGGACAGACGACGCACTCCACCATGATATTCGGATTCGCGGGGGCCGAAATCAGCCGCGGTGATCGAGGCGGGCGACCAGCCGGTCGCCCAGCCACTGGATGCCCGACACCAGCACGATCAGCACCGCGACGACGGCGATCATCACGCCGGTCTCGAAGCGCTGGTAGCCGTAGCGGATGGCAAGGTCGCCGAGGCCGCCGGCGCCGATCGCCCCGGCCATGGCCGAGGCGCCGACCAGGGTGACCAACGTCACCGTGAAGCCGGCGACGATGCCCGGCAGCGCCTCCGGCACCAGCACCTCGCGCACGATGGTCCAGCGGTTGCCGCCCATGGCGCGCGCCGCCTCGATCAGGCCGGGATCGACCTCGCGCAGCGACACCTCGGCGACGCGGGCATAGTAGGGCGCCGCGGCGATGGCCAGCGGCACGATGGCCGCCGCCGTGCCGAGCGAGGTGCCGACGATCAGCCGGGTCAGCGGGATCAGCGCCACCAAGAGGATGATGAAGGGCACCGAGCGGAAGCCGTTGATCACCCAGCCGAACGCCCGGTTGACGACGAGGTTCTCGGCGATGCCGCCGCGATCGGTGGCGATCAGCACCAGCGCCAGCGGCAGGCCGGCGACGAAGGAGATGACGCCGGCGGCCAGCGTCATGATCACCGTCTCCCAGATCGACTGGAGCAGCAGGTTAAACAGGACGGGAGACATGGCCGAGCACCTCGACGCGGGCGTTGATGGACCGGAGATAGCGGGCGGCCTCGTCGGCGAGGACGGCCGGCTCGCGCGGCACGGTCAGGAAGAAGCGGGCGACCGGCTGGTCGTGAATGTGGTCGATGCCGCCGTGCAGGAGGTGGGCCGACGACGGCAACTGCGCCAGGATTTCGGCGAACAGGCCATTGCCTAGGGCGGGGTCGGTGAGGTCGACGCCGAGCACCGTCTCGTCGCCGTCGGCGGCGAGCCGCGCGGCGATATGCGCCGGCAACTGCGGCCGCACGCCGGAGAGCAGGCTCTGCGTCAGCTCCGTCTTCGGATCGGAGAAGACGTGCCAGACCTCGCCTTCCTCGACGATGCGGCCCTCCTCGATCACCGCCACGCGGTCGCCGATCGTCCGCACCACTTCCATCTCGTGGGTGATCAGCACGACGGTGACGCCGAGCTTGCGGTTGATGTCTTTCAGGAGGGTGAGGATCGAGCGGGTGGTCTCGGGATCGAGGGCCGATGTCGCTTCGTCGGACAGCAGCAGCGCCGGCCGGGCCGACAGCGCGCGGGCGATGCCGACGCGCTGCTTCTGGCCGCCCGACAGCGCCGCCGGGTAGGAGCCGGCCTTGTCGGACAGGCCGACGAGGTCGAGGAGCTCCAACGCCCGCGCCCGCCGCTCGGCCTTGGCCCAGCCGGCGATCTTCAGCGGCAGGGCGACGTTGTCCAGCACCGTCTTGGCGGACATCAGGTTGAAGTGCTGGAAGATCATGCCGATCTTGCGGCGGATCGGCTGCAGCTCGCCTTCGGTGAGGCCGACGATGTTGCGTCCCTCGATCTCGATGCGGCCGCTGTCGGGGCGCTCGAGGCCGTTGAGGCAGCGGATCAGCGTCGACTTGCCGGCGCCGGAGCGGCCGATGATGCCGAGGATCTCGCCGCGCCGCACGGTGAGCGACAGATCGTCGAGCGCGCGCGTCGGGCCGAAGCTGCGGCTGACGCCGGAAAGCGCAACGACCGGCGCTTCCGGGGCGCCGGTTGTAGAATCCACGGCCGCGAAGGCTGTGGCGGACGGCTGCGAGTTCACGTTTCTTCCAGTCATGTCTCGTCCGGCGAGCACCGCGATCGGGTACCCCCGATGAACACGGTCCGGCGGAAGCCGCCGGACCGCTTCTTCAACGGCTTTCTGCCCCGCCGGTCAATAGGCGGCGACGCCGGTACCCTTGTAAACCTGGTCGAAGACGGCCTTGACCGTCGGATTCTGGTAGGCGGCGACCAGCTTGGTCACCCAGGGTTCCTTGGCGTCGGCCTCGCGCACGGCGATGAAGTTGCGGTAGGGATTGTCGGCGATCGCCTCCTGGGCGATGCGGTTCTCCGGCGTCAGGCCGGCCTTCAGCGCCCAGTCGGTATTGACCACGGCGCCATCGAGATCGTCGATGGCCCGGCCGACCACGCCGGCGTCGAGCTCCTTGATCTCGAGGTTCTTCGGATTCTCGGAAATGTCGGCGACGGTGGCGAGAATGCCGGTGCCGTCCTTCAGCTTGATCAGGCCCTGCTGCTCCAGCACCTTGAGGGCGCGGCCCTCGTTGGACGGATCGTTCGGCACGCCGATGCTGGCGCCGTCCTTGAGGTCGGAGACCTTGGCGTGGGTCTTCGAATAGAGGCCGATCGGCCACAGGCCCGTGTAGCCGGCGACCACGATGTGATAGCCGTTCTGCTGGATCTGGTTGTCGAGATAGGGCTTGTGCTGGAAGGCGTTGGCGTCGATCTCGCCGCGCTCCAGCGCCTCGTTGGGCTGGGTGTAGTCGTTGAAGGTGATCAGCTCGAGCTTGAGGCCGGCCTTCTCGGCCTCGGCCGCCGCCGCCCGCCAGACGTCCTCGTCCTCGCCCGACATGATGCCGACCTTCAGCGAGGTCTTGTCGGCGGCGAGCGCCGCCGTCGTGCCGAAGGCGGCGACCGAGGCCAGCGCGGCGGCGCCGAAAAGGGCGGCGAGGCCGGCCCGGCGGGTGAGGGAGGCAGCGAGCAGGGTGTTGGTCATCTCGAAAATTCCTGTGCGATATCCGGCAGCCGGACTTCAGAACGACGGCGTCGTCTTCGCTTGAGACTATGGCAGATGCCGATTATCCGGGCGACGAAGTGCATAGCTCTTGTGCATTGTGCCCACGAAAAGTTCTCCCAACATTCCCGGTGCATGCGGATGAATTTTCTACGAGCCCGCGCTCAACGGTGCTCATAGTCACAACCCCGCTCCTTCACCCGCCTATGTTGCCCGAAAATCGGAGAGATGCCGGTACGCGCGAGGCGTATCCCGGCCGCAGGCGAGGACATCATGGTCGCCGTCGGACTGCTTTCGGAAAGCGACACCACCAACGGCCGATCGGCCGTGCTGCCGCATGCGCCGGGGGCCGAGCCGCCGGGCTTACGCCCGTTCGGCCTTGCCGGCGTTCGCCGCCGGCTTCAGTCCGCCGGTGATCCGCTGGATGGTGACGAACAGCAGCGGCACGAAGAACACGCCGAGCAGCGTGGCCGAGATCATGCCGCCCATCACGCCGATGCCGATGGCGTTCTGCGCCGCCGAGCCGGCGCCGGTGGCGCGGGCCAGCGGCGTCACGCCCAGCACGAAGGCGAGCGAGGTCATGACGATCGGCCTCAAACGCAGCCGCGCCGCCTCGACGACCGCCTCGACCGGGCCGCGTCCGCGTTCCATCAGGTCCTTGGCGAACTCGACGATCAGGATGGCGTTCTTGGCGGTGAGACCGATGGTGGTGAGTAGGCCCACCTTGAAGTAGACGTCGTTCGACTGGCCGAACAGCTTGGCGAAGGCGAGGGCGCCGAACACGCCGACCGGCACGGCGAGCAGCACCGAGAACGGGATCGACCAGCTCTCGTAGAGCGCGGCGAGGCACAGGAAGACAACGACCAGCGACACGCCGTAGAGCAGCATCTCCTGCGAGCCGGCGAGGCGTTCCTGGTAGGAGAGGCCCGACCAGGCCGTCGAATAGCCGCCGTCGAGGTCGGCCACCAGCGTTTCCGCCGCCGTCATGGCATCGCCCGAGCTGACGCCGCTCGCCGCGGTGCCGTCGATGGCCACGGCCGCCGTGCCGTTGAAGCGGGCGAGCGACGGCGAGCCCTTGGCCCAGCCGGTGCTGGCCAGCGCCGACAGCGGCACCATCTCGCTGCTGTCGTTGCGGACGTACCAATGGTCGATGTCGTCCGGCTGCATGCGGAAGGGCGCGTCGCCCTGCACGTAGACCGGCTTGATCTCGCCGCGGTAGACGAAGTCGTTGACGTCGGTGCCGGAGAAGACGGTGGTGATCAGGCTGTTGATGTCCGAGAGCTCGACGCCGAGCGCGCCGGCCTTCTGCCGGTCGACGTTGATCCTGAGCTGCGATTCCAGGGTGCGCGTGTTGCCCCTGACGTAGGCGATCGACGCATCGGTCGCCGCCTTGTCGGCCAGCGTGTTGGCGGCGGCGTTGAGCGCGTCGCGGCCCTGGTTGCCGCTGTCCTGCAGATACATCGAGAAGCCGCTGGTCTGGCCGAGGCCCTGGATGGCCGGCGGCGCCATCACGTAGACCTCGGCGTCGCGGATCTGGCCGAAGCGCGCCGAGGCGCGGGCGGCGACGGCGCTCGCCGACAGGCGGCTGTCGGTGCGATCGTCGAAGTCCTTCAGGCGGACGAAACCCATGGCCGTGTTCTCGCCGCTGCCGGAAAGGCCGAAGCCCAGCGTCATGAACACGCTCTGGACGGCGTCCTTCTCCTCGTTGAGGTAATAGTCCTGCACCGTGTCGATCACCGCCTGGGTGCGGGCGGCGTTGGCGCCGGCCGGCAGGGTGATCATGGTCATCAGGACGCCCTGGTCTTCCTCCGGCAGGAAGGAGGTCGGCAGGGCCTTGTAGAGGCCGTAGGCGCCGGCGATCAGCGCCAGGAACACGGCGAACATCCGGACGGGCCTCAGCACCAGGCCGCCGACCGAGCGGGCGTAGCCGCCGGTCAGCCGCGCGAAGCCGCGGTCGAACCAGCCGAGCCAGCGGGCGATCGGGCCGTGATGGCTGGGCTTGAGCAGCAGCGCGCAGAGCGCCGGCGTCAGGATGACGGCGACCAGCACGGAGAGCAGCATGGCGCTGGCGATCGTCACCGAGAACTGGCGGTAGATGACGCCGACCGAGCCCGAGAAGAAGGCCATGGGGATGAACACGGCGGTCAGCACCATCGCGATGCCGATCAGCGCGCCGGTGATCTCGCCCATCGACTTTTCCGTCGCCTCGCGCGGCGGGAGATGCTCCTCGCGCATGATGCGCTCGACGTTCTCGACGACGACGATGGCGTCGTCGACCAGAAGGCCGATGGCCAGCACCATGGCGAACATGGTCAGCATGTTGATCGAGTAGTCGAGGGCGGCGAGGACGCCGAAGGTGCCGAGCAGCACCACCGGCACGGCGATCATCGGGATCAGCGTGGCGCGGATGTTCTGCAGGAACAACAGCAGCACCAGGAACACCAGCACCACCGCCTCGATCAGCGTCTCCACCACCTTCTCGATGGACAGCTCCACGAAGGGCGTCGTCTCGTAGGAATAGGCGATCTCAACGCCTTCCGGCAGCGAATCCTTGAGGCTGTCCAGTTCGGCATGGACGAGATTGGCGGTGGAGATGGCGTTGGCGCCCGAGGCGAGCTGCACGCCGAAGCCGGCGGCCGGCATGCCGTTGAAGCTCGAGCTCTGGCCGTAGCTCTCGAGGCCGATCTCGACGCGCGCCACGTCGGCAAGGCGCACCACCGAGCCGTCCGAGGCGGTCTTCAGGCTGATGCGGTTGAATTCGTCGACCGAGGTCATCTGCGACTGGGCGACGATGCTGGCCTTGATCTGCTGGCCCTTGACGACCGGCACGGCGCCGATCGAGCCGGCCGCCACCTGGGCGTTCTGCGCCTCGATGGCCGACGTCACGTCGCTTGGCTGGAGCTGGTATTTCAACATGGCCGCCGGGTCGAGCCAGATGCGCATGGCGTAGCCGGAGCCGAAGGACTGGATGCTGCCGACGCCGTCGAGCCGTTCGATGCGGTCCTCGATGCGGCTCGACATGATGTCGGACAGCTCGTCGGAGGTGTAGCGGCCGTCGCGCGAGATGATGTTGCCGATCATCAGGATGCCCGACGGCGACCGGCTGACCCGCACGCCGGCGTCCTGCACTGCGTCGGGGAGCTGCGATTCGACGCGCGACAGCTTGTTCTGCACCTCGACCTGGGCGAACTCGGGATCGGTGCCGCTGGTGAACGTCAGCTCGATCGAGGCGGAACCGGTGGTCGACGACGACTCCATGTAGAGGAGGCCGTCGAAGCCGGTCATGGCGCTCTCGATCTTCTTGGTCACCGAATTCTCCACCGCCTCGGCGGTGGCGCCGGTATAGGTGGCGCTGATGCGCACCGTCACCGGCGCGATGTCGGGATATTGCGAGATCGACAGCGAATAGATGCCCATGGCGCCGGCGAGCAGCGTGGCGATGGCCAGCACGATGGCGAACACCGGCCGGGCGATGAAGAAGCTGGCGAGCGCGTTGCGCGGCGAAGCGAGGGTCATTTGCCGCCCTCCGCCGCCGCCTTCAGATGGACCACGCCGTCGTCGTCGATGGTCGCCTCGACCGGCTCCACCTCGCTGCCGTTGGAGAATTTCTGGAAGCCGTCGACGATCAGCCGATCGCCGGCGGCGACGCCGTCGGTGACGATCCAGGCGTTGCCGGAGGTGCCGAGGGTGGTGAGCCGCTTCAGCTCGGCCTTGCCGTCGGACGACACGACGTAGAGCGTGGCGACGCCGTCGTCGCCGCGCGTCACCGCCCGCTGCGGCACCAGGAAGGCGCCGGAAAGCGTGCCGAGGTCCACCTTGGCCGTGACGAACATGCCCGGCAGCAGCACCGGCGGGCTGTTGGGGAAGGTGGCCCGGAGCGTGAAGGTGCCGGTGCTCTCGCTCACCGCGATCTCGGTCAGCGAGATGGTGCCGGCTTTGTCGTAGGGCTTGCCGTTCTCGAGCGTCAGCGTCACCGCCGGCCGCTTGCCGTTCTCGCGGCCCAGCCGGCCGCTGTCCACCTCGTCGCGGATGCGCAGGAGGTTGGCGCTGGAATCGACGAGGTCGACGTTGATCGGGTCGATCTGGCGGATGGTGGCCAGCGCGTCGGTCTGGTTCTCGGTGACCAGCGCGCCGACGCTGACCGACGATACGCCGATGATGCCGCCGATCGGCGCCCGGATGGTGGCGTTCTCAAGATTGATGCGCGCCGTTTCGAGGTCGGCCCGCGCCGCTTCCTCGTCGGCCTCGGCCTGCAGCAGCGTCGAGCGGGATTCTTCCACCGTCTGGGTGGAGACGGCATTGCTCTCGGAGAGCTTCTGGTTGCGCTCGAAGGTCGTCCGGTCGCCGGCTGTCGCCGCTTCCGCCTTCTTCACCGCGGCCGCCGCCGCCGCATAGGCCGCCTTGAACTTGGCGTCGTCGAGCTCGTAGAGCACGTCGCCGGCCTTCACCGTGCCGCCTTCCTTGAAAGCGACCTTGCGGACGATGCCGTCGACCTGCGGCCGGATTTCCGCCGTCGCCAGCGCCACGATGCGGCCGGGCAGCTCGATGGTGCGTGGCACCGAAGTCGGCTGCAGCGTCACATAGCCGACCTGGATCTTGCCGGCCGGCGCCGGTCCGGACTGGCTGCTTGGCTGACAGGCGGCAATGAAAGCCAGCATGAGCAGCACACCGCCGCTTCTTCCGATGTTGCGCATGTTTCTTCGCTGCTCCAGCCGTGAATACCGCGGTCAAAGGCCCGCGGAACCAAGTCATCGAACGACAGTCCGGAGGGGGATCAATAATTTCCCGTGCTTCGATAAGTCAATGCAGTGCCGGATAGTAATGGTAACCGGATATACAATTGTCGCAAGTCGGAAAAGAAACCAATCAAATAGGCAAAAGGGCCATGGACAGCATTTCGCGGACGATCGTTTCCGATCGCCCGCGTCATTGATGATTATCAGGAGGGTTTGCTGTCCGGCAGGATCACAGCCCGAAGATGGCCGGCCACCAGCCGAAGCCGACGAACAGGCTGCCGGCGATGCCCGGGACCAGCGGCAGCCAGCGCCTTGAAGGCGCCAGTCCCTGCCGCCGCAGGATGCGGTCGCCGAGCCAGATGCTCCAGACGACGCCGATCAGGAACAGGCCGCCGCGGATGACGTGCACGCCCTCCATGCCGACGAAGGTGTAGCGGAGCGGCATCAGCAGCTCGGCGCCGAGGCCGATGATCAGGCTCATCAAGGCGACCGGCGCATACTGGTAGCCGAGTTCGGTGAAGACCTGGCCGAAGCTGCCGTCGGCGCCGAGCCGGCGGGCGATCATCGTGCCGACGGCGGTGAGACAGGCGAGCACGGCGGTGAGCACCGCCATGGTGCCGAGCATGAAGCCGACGATCATGATGAAGTCGAGCCACAGGAAGGTCTCGGCGCGCGCCGGATGCACGCTCATCAGCCAGGACGGACCGATGCGGGTGATCCAGTCGACGTGGTTCTGGATCGCCCAGACGCCGAGGCCCTGGCGCATCGCCTGGTACTGCGGCAGCACCAGCCACAGGAAGCCGCCGAGCGCCACGCCGGTGTCGAGGAACAGGAACCAGGCTTCGGCCGGATTGGCCCGGTGGTCGCGGATCTCCTCCACCTCGGCGCCCGGCCGGCGCATCTCGAGGCGTATGCTGCCGGCCGCCTTCGGATTGACGCAGCGGAAGCATTCGATGCAGTGGCGGCTCTCGCACTTGCGCGGCAGGTCGATCATGGTCGGGCAGGCGCCGCGCTCGGTATAGGCGTCGCCGCCGCTGAGCCGGGCCTTCGGCGTGAACTGCACGGCGCCGAGCCGGGAATACAGGCCGAGCACGCGGCCGATCGGGCAGAGATGGCGGCACCAGACGCGCTTGTTGCGGCCGTAGAGGCCGCCGATGGCGATGGCCAGCAGCATGGTGCCGCCGAACAGGCCGGCCGCTGCCTCGGGATGGTCGCGCACGCCGAGCGTCTGGCCGTAGAGCGTCATGATGATGAAGCTGAGCGCCGGCGTGCCTTCCCACTTGATCCAGCCGGGAATGGCCCGCTGCAGGCCGTATTTGTTGGCGAGCTCCGAAGCGGCGCCCATCGGGCAGAGCGTGCCGCACCACAGGCGGCCGAGCACGATCACCGACAGGAACACCAGGGGGAACCAGATGCCCCACAGCAGATAGCTCAGGAAGTGCGTCGGATTGGAGAGGATGCCGCTTTCGGCCGGCGGATCGGGCAACAGTATCGGCAGGCCGATCACCACCAGAAAGACGCCGAACATCGCCACCTGGACCCAGCCGAAGTGCCGCCTCCAGCGGACGAACAGCGTCTCGACGTTGCGGGTGAAGGAACTGCGGGAGTCGATGCCTCCGACTTCGGTCATGGATCTCACGGCCGGGCCGACGAAGGCGTCGCCACGGACAAGCCTGTTCATGATGTGTCCCTCCGACACCGAATTCAAAGCGGCGCCGCTTCACCCGTCCGCGAAGGACACCAAAATGCTAACTGCTCGCACTCGCACCATGTGATCAAGCTGGTGGTTTCCCTCATCTTTTGCCGGAAATGTGCATAACTATAGGAAAGCTGTTCGAGATCAGTGCGTTAATCGGGTCCACCTTCGGCCATCAGGAGTTTCCCCACGGTTGACGTGTCCGCACGATCGAAAATACTCCTGACAATCATTAGCAAAATGGGGCAACTAAAATGCGTATCCTGAGCGGATTGGTCATGGCTTCGGCCGCCTTCGGCTTCGCGACGAGCGCCTACGCGCTCGAATATCCGATCGGCGAGCCGCAGTTCGGCGGCGGCATGGAAGTGGCGGCCGTCTACCTGCAGCCGATCGAGATGGAGCCGGCCGGCATGATGCTGGCCGCCGAGAAGGCCGACATCCACCTCGAGGCCGATATCCACGCCACCAAGGATAACGTCAACGGCTTCGCCAACGGCGACTGGGTGCCCAACCTCGAAGTCACCTACAAGCTGGTCAAGGAAGGCAAGACTGTCGCCGAAGGCCCGGCCATGTCCATGGTCGCCTCCGACGGTCCGCACTACGGCGACAACATCAAGCTCGACGGCCCGGGCAACTACACGCTCACCTTCCGCATCGCGCCGCCGTCGGGCACCGGCCACATGGCCTTCGGCCGCCACGTCGACGAGGAGACCGGCGTCGCCCCGTGGTTCGAGCCCTTCGAGACGAACTACGAGTTCACCTTCGCCGGCACGGGGAAGAAGGGTGGCTACTGAGCCAATCCCCAGCACGACGCACCGGCGGCGGCTCTGCCAGGCCGCCGGCTGCCTGCTCGTGGTTCTCGCGGCGGCCGCACCGGCCGCCGCCGAGGACGATCCGGTGTTCCGCATCGAGTTCAACGACGGCACCATGACGCCGAGCCGCATCGAAGTGCCGGCCGACACCCGCTTCGAATTGCAGCTCGTCAATCTCGGCAAGACGCCGGCCGAATTCGAAAGCGTGCCGCTCCGCAAGGAGAAGGTGATCGGCCCGGGGGTGACCACCTCCATGGTGATCAAGTATCTCGATCCGGGCGAATATTCCTTCTTCGACGACTTCCATCCGGAAGCGCCGCCCGCCGTGCTGATCGCCAAGTGAGCGGACGGGCGTGACGGGCCAAGACGAGGTCTGATTCAATGTTCGGCTCCATAGCCTTCGTGGTCTGGCGCGAAAGCGTCGAGGCGCTGCTGGTCATCGGCATTCTCGATGCCTGGCTGCGCGCCGAGACGCGCGACACCGGCCGCGCCCGCATGTTCCTGTGGGGCGGCGTCGTCGCCGGCCTGGCCTTTGCCGGCGTCCTGGCTGCCCTGTTGGTCGGGCTCGGCGACGCCATTTCCGAGGAGGCGCAGCTCACCTACACGACGACCGTGGTGCTGATCGCCGCCGCGCTGATCCTCCAGATGGTGTTCTGGATGCGCAAGCACGGCCGCTCCATGAAGCGCGACCTCGAGACGCAGCTCTCCACGGCTGTCGACCGCCAATCCTGGTGGGGCGTCTTCATATTGGCGCTGGTGGCCGTCGCCCGCGAGGGCAGCGAGACGGTGATCTTCCTTTACGGCATCCTGTCGTCGGGCGCCGCCGGCGGTCTCATGTCCGGCATCGGCGCCGGCCTGTTCGGTTTTGCCCTGGCGCTGCTCAGCTACGGCCTGCTGCAGGCCGGCAGCCGCGTGCTTTCCTGGCGCCTGTTCTTCCGCATTACCGAAATCATGCTGCTGTTCCTCGCCTGCGCTCTGCTGATGACCGGCGTCGACGGCCTGATCGATCTGGAGATCCTGCCGCGCCTGTCCCGCCGCCTGTGGGATAGCGGCTGGCTGCTCTCCGACGGCGATGCGACGGGCGGTTTCATCTCGGCGCTGACCGGCTATCGGGCGACGCCCAACCTGATGGAGCTCATCGTCTTCGTCGGCTACTGGGTCTTGGTGCTGTTCCTGATCTACCGTCCGAAGCGGCGGACGACGCCGGTCGCCGCCTGACGGCGCACGGCCCTGCGATCTCGGCCATCCCGGCGTTCCCTTTTCGGAGCGCCGGGATGGCCGTTTTCATTTATGGCCGGCATTTTCAGGGTCCGTGAAAGGCGGAAAACGCCCGCCTGACGGTGCCTTCGTTCCGCCGCTTCCACCTTAATGCGTCTTCGGCGACGAGCCCGGCGGACGGCCGCTCCAGCCCGGTTCCAGCGCGCTTCGCTACGAAAGCTGGCGAATATTTGCTGCCGAAGGGAACCAACAGGTCGTTGGACGTGTTTCCCTAGCGAAGATCGGATGTTCACCGAACTTCGCCTGTCACGCCGGTGTATTCGATCCGGCATCAGCTTGGGGAGACGTCATGAACCGTCAGATTCTTGTTGCCGTCATTGTTCTGCTCGCCGCCGGCGTCGGCGTGCTCGGCTATCAGCTCTACGAAGAGAAGAAACAGCCGGACGGTGTCGAGATTTCGATCGGCGAAAACGGCGTGTCAGTCGAAGGGAAATAGCCGGCGGTAACGCCGGTCCCGACGGTCCCTGCCTGCAATCGGCACCGCCCGTCCGCCTCGCGGCCCGGTCGGAGCGAAAGAGAGGATCAAGCCAATGTCCACCCTTGCCCTCGTTGAGCAGTCCGCCCTTTCCAGTCTGCCGGTAGTGACCGGTCCCGAAGTGACGGCGCTGGCCGCCCAGTTTCTGGCGCTGGCGCCGCTTATCGCGGCGGTGATCCTGCTGGTGGCGGCCCTGGCTGCCGGCGGACGCCGGGTTCCGGCGGCCGAGATTGTCCCCCGCCGGTCGACGCGCGAACGGAAAATCGGGAGATAGTCCAAGTGTCCTGCAGCCTTCGGTTATAAGCCCGGCTTTGAAAGAAGCCGGGCTTTTTCATGCATGGCGTCAGCTCGTCTGGCGATGATCGCCCAGCCCGACGAGCGCGTGCACGAATTCCAGCTTGGACAGAATTTCCGCCGAGAGGACGAAGGGATAGAAGTCCCGCTGGCCGAGCGATCGATTGATCTCGTTGATGGCCACGGTGAGCGGCGGCCAGGCGTTGGCCAGCGCCGAGAAGTCCTTCTGGCGATAAGGCGCGAAATCGACCTCGAGATCGAGTTGTTCGGGCGCTGCCACCCGCGGCGAAATCGCCAGGCCGAGGGCATGGGCCGTTTCGAGCGCATCGACCATGTGGACGTAGTGGGCGAAGGTTTCCGCGAAATCCTCCCAGGGGTGGCAGGCCGCATAGGAACTGACGAACCGGTTCTGCCAGTCGGCCGGCGGCCCGTCGCGATAGTTTCGCTCCAGCGCCTCGGTATAGTCCTGCCGCTCGTCGCCGAACAGCTCCCGGAAGGCGTCGAGGCGGCCGCCGTCGCGCACCAGCCGGTCCCAGTAATAGTGGCCGATCTCGTGCCGGAAATGGCCGAGAAGCGTCCGGTAGGGCTCTCCGAGGCCGACCCGGCGCTTCTCGCGCGCCGCGTCGTCGGCCTCGGCGATCGACAGGGTGATGACGCCGTCGGCATGCCCGGTCATCACCGGCACGACGGCGCCGTCCGGCCCGATTTCGTCGGCGAGAAAATCGAAGGCCAGGCCGGCCTCGGCGTCCTCAGTCTTGTCGGGTATCGGCAGGCGCCAGGCGAGAAGCGAATAGAACAGGTGCCGCTCGGCCGACACCACGCGCCGGAAGGCGTCGATCGCCTTGTCGTCGCTGAGCGCGGGAATGGTGCGATTGTGCCGGCAGGCCGGACAGAGCTCGCCCGCCCGCTCGGCCGGCAGCAGCCAGTTGCAGGCGCCCACCTCGGCATTGAGGCAAAAGGCAAAGGCCTGTCCGAGCGCCGGCGAGGTCCAGCCGTCTCCCGAGGGCTCGAGGGACGTCATGCTCGCGCTGGCCGGAAGATAGCCGAGCCGTCTGCTGCAGGACACGCAGGCGCCATTGTCGAAATGGACGGTGTTGCCGCAATTGTCGCAGGAAAAAAGCCGCATCGATTTTCTCCCTCGGGATTTCGCCAGGGGCTGGCAGGGGCCTGTCGGCAAAAAGCCGCCGGTCCTGAGGGCAGGACCGGCAGCGAAGATGTCTGTCGTCGGGGAGCGGCGCGCCGTCCGGTCCGAATGCCGACGTCAGCGGTAGAGAAGGGCGATCAGGATGATGATGGGAATCGGAACGCCGAGAAACCAGAGAAGGATGCTTCGCATGGTGCCTGCTCCATTGCTGATGAGAACGAAGGCCCGTCCGGGACCGGTCCCTCGTCCGTGGGCTTTCGACGATTACAACGCTCCATCGTCTCGTCGGTTCCGAAGTCGCCGGACGACTGTTTTCTTGTGACAATTTCGGAGGCAAGCCGGCTCCGGGGGGAACCGTCCCGGTGATCCGGCGTTGTCCAATCCGAAACGCATTAAATGGAGTTTTTTGTCATGCTTTACTGGTCTCTCGTCTTTCTTGTCGTCGCCCTGATCGCCGCCGTCTTCGGCTTTTCCGGTATTGCCGCGGCTTCGGCGGGTATTGCGCGGGTCCTGTTCGGCCTGTTCCTCATCCTGTTCGTGGTGAGCTTTGTCTTCCAGCTGCTCCACGCCTGATGACACCCGCCGGGCTCTCGCCCCATGAAGGAGCGTTTGACAGGATGAAACTTGCAGTTTCCCGGTTCGCAGGCAGAATGCGTAGGGTGTGTCAGGGCGAGCGGGGGGAAACCGGGAGATGCTGAGATTGGGTGGCGGCCGGTTCGTCGGCTATAATCTCCTGCTCCTGGCGGGCGGGGCGGTCGTCCTGTTGATGATCGTCTCGGCCGCCTTCATTTTTTCTTCCCGTTCCCAGGTGCACGCCACCGAAGCCTTGCGGGCGGCCCGGGTCGACCGGCTGGTGCTGGAGTTCATCTCCGACCTGGTCGACGCCGAAACCGCCCAACGCGGCTACATCATCACCAGCAACCCGACCTACCTCGAACCGTATGAGAAGGCGCTCGGTCAATTCACCGAGGATTCGGCCGATCTTCGTCTGCGCGCCGCGGAAGTCGACGAGGGCAGGGCCATCGCGCCCGAACCGGTGGAAGAGCTGATCAAGCTCGGTCAGACCAAGATGGACCTCGTCGGACGCAACCTTGCCGAATTCCGGGCGGGACATCTCGACCAGCTGCGGCTCGTCCTCGCCTCCGACCAGGGCCGCGTGCTGATGGACCAGATCCGCCAGAAGGGGGCGGTCATCCGCGATATCGCCGCCTCGGTGCGCGTTGCCCGCGCCGCCGCCATGCGCGACGCCGCCTTCATGCTCACCACCATGATCACCCTCGGCGTCGCCATGATCGTCGTGCTGACGGCTGGCGCCACCATGGTGATGATCCGCCATATCAAGCAGATCGACGAGGCGCGGCAGGAACTCATCGAGAATAACCAGGAGCTGGAGTCGCGGGTCCGCGAGCGCACCGAGGCGGTGATGCGCACCAACGACGAGTTGCAACGCTACGCCTATATCGTCAGCCACGATCTCAGGGCGCCGCTCGTCAACATCATGGGCTTCACGTCGGAGCTCGAGTCGGCGACCGAGCGGCTCACCACCTATGTGCGGAAGGTCGACGGCGACGACGAGAATCCGGACCGGGCCGACGCCCTGCTGGCCGTCGACGAGGATATTCCCGAGGCGCTCGGGTTCATCCATTCGTCGATGAAGCGCATGGACGGCCTCATCAACGAAATCCTGAAGCTGTCTCGCGCCGGCCGCCGGGTGCTTGAACCGGTGCCCCTGGACATGCAAGGCTTGGTCTCGGAGTGCATCGACTCGATTCGCCAGCGTTTCGATGAGGCGGGGGCGGAGGTGCGGATCGAGGGGCGCCTGCCGGATGTCGTTTCCGACAGGTCCGCCTTGCAGCAAATCTTCACCAACCTGCTCGACAATGCCACCAAATATCTCAAGGATGGGCGGCCGGGGCAGATCGCCGTTCGTGGCCGGCTCGAGCGCGGATCGGCGGTATTCGAGGTCGAGGACAATGGCCGTGGCATCGCCGAAGCGGATTTCGAGCGCATCTTCGAGTTGTTTCGCCGTGCGGGCATCCAGGACAAGCCGGGAGAAGGCATCGGCCTTGCCCACACGCGCATGCTCTCCCGCCGTCTCGGCGGCGACGTGAGCGTGAGAAGCGACGGCGAGACAGGGACGACCTTCATCGTGACAATCGCCCGTGACCTAGTACTGCGTATGGGGAGAAACGAAACGTGAGCAAAGAACCCAAGCCCGTAGCCATCATCATGATCGAGGATGACGAAGGTCACGCCCGGCTCATCGAGAAGAACATCCGCCGCGCCGGCGTCACCAACGAAATCATCTCGTTCCGCAACGGCACCAGCGCCATCACCTATCTGTTGGGAGCCGACGGCTCGGGACAGGCCGCCGTCGGCCGGCCCTCGCTGGTTCTGCTCGACCTCAACCTGCCCGACATGACCGGCATCGACATCCTCGCCCGCCTCAAGGCCAACGAGCATACGCGGCGCACGCCGGTGATCGTCCTCACTACCACCGACGACGTGCGCGAGATCCAGCGCTGCTACGATCTCGGCGCCAATGTTTACATCACCAAGCCTCTGAATTACGAGAGTTTTGCCAACGCCATCCGTCAGCTCGGCCTGTTCCTGTCCGTGATGCAGATTCCGGAGCTAGATTGAATTGCCATATGGAACCGATCTCAAGGAGTCCATCAAGGTTCTGCACGTCGAGGACGATGTCGCCCTTGCCGTGTTGGTCCGCAAGGCTCTGGCCCGGCGTGGCCACGAGACGGTGCACGTCACGACCGGCGACGAGGCGCTGAAGCTCATCGCCGAGGGCGGCGTCGACATCGTCGCCCTCGACCACACGCTGGCCGCCGAGACCGGGCTCGACATCCTCGCCCGCATGGGGCCGCGCGGCGCCCGCCCGCCGGTCGTCTATGTCACCGGCTCGATGGATGCCCGGCTGGCCATAGAGGCCCTCAAGCAGGGGGCCGACGATTATGTGATCAAGGATACGTCGGAGGAATTCTTCGACCTTCTGGTCGCCGCCCTCGAGCAGGCCTTCGAGCGCTGGCGGCTCAAGAGCGCGCGGGTGCGCGACCAGCAGTTGATCCGGGAGGCGCGGGACCGCGCCGAGATGCTGCTGAAGGAAGTCAATCATCGCGTCGCCAATTCGCTGGGCCTCGTCGCCGCCATGGTCCGCATGCAGGCCGCCGCGGTCAGCGATCCGCATGCCCGCCATGCTCTCGAGGAGACCCAGAGCCGAATTTCGGCGGTTGCCGGCGTGCACCGCCACCTCTACACCTCCGACAACATCGGCGAGGTGGATATCGGCGCCTATCTCAACCATCTCGTCGGCGAGCTGGCGGCCTCCCTGGCCGGCAACGGTGCCCTGCGCATGGTCAAGACCGAACTCATCCCGATATCGCTGCCGACCGACAAGGCGGTCACGCTTGGCGTCATGGTCGGCGAACTGGTGACCAACGCGTTCAAATACGCCTACCCCGAGGATACCAGCGGCGAGATCCGCGTCCGTTCCAGCAGGCTGGACAACGGGCGGCTGCAAATCTGCGTCGAGGACGACGGCATAGGCTGGGACGGAACCGGCCCGGCCCAGGGAACCGGCATCGGCTCGAAGGTATTGCGGGCGATGGCGCGCAATCTCGACGCCGAGATTTCCTATTCCCAGCTCAATCCCGGCACCTTCGTCTGCATCGAGTTTCCGGCCGGCTGATTCCCTGGCCGGCCTCAGCGTCGGGTGGCGTTGCGGGCCAGCCAGAACCCGACGCCGACGGCGGCAACCACAGCCGCGAGGCGGGTATGGCGGGACGCCAGCGACAGCGCGGTCGGCGCGAAGGCCACGGCGGCGCTCGACGATATGGCCGCCTTCATCTCGCGTTGCGCCTTGTTCAGCACCAGCCGGGCGATCACCAGGGCGATCAGCGCGATCAGCAGCAGCGATCCTGCCACGATCAGCGCTGCGATCTCCGGGTCGAAGCGGCGGGAAAGCGCGATATGGCCGGCAAAAGCGGCGAAGCCCACAGCCAGTACCGCCGTGACGATGGCGATCGCCGCGGCGACGGCCGCAAGGCCGCCGCGCCGCTTGAGATGAGGTACATCGACGCCGAAAAGCCGCGCGACGTTCATGCGCGCGGCCCGCTGCGCGAGGCGAGGCCGACCAGGAGACCGACGCCGAGGGCAATGCCCAGCGCCGTCATCGGCCGCTTGGCGACCGCCTCGGCCACGCCGTCGAGGCCTTCCTTGCCAAGGGTGCTGGCGCCGCTCAGCGCCGCGCCGAGATGATCGGCCGTCTCGGCGCCGGTCGCCTTGACCGTGTCGAGCGCCTCGGACGCCGTGACGCCGGTCTTGGCGGCGAATTGATCGATGATCCGCCGCATCTCGCCCAGCGCTTCCTGGGCGGCCACGGCCACGTCGCCGGCCTTGCCGGCGAGGTCGCTGCCGGCAGCGCCGAGATCCTTCTTTATCTTGGCCGCGTTGTCGGCAACGGTGCGAGCGCCTGACGTTTCAGACATACCGAGGTCCTTTTCGATCGTATCCGCCGTATCGGCGATGGCCGCCTTGGCGGCGGAAGCTGCGGAAGCCGTGTCTTTCCTGATCTTTTCGGAAGTATCGGAACCAATCTTGCTGGCGGGGGGCTCGAGAGGCGGCATCGGCTTCGTCCTTTCTTCTCGCATGCGTCCGGAATCCGGGCGGGCCGGGGCATTGACGAAAGCCCGTCCATTCCCGACGGGCGTCTGCTTCAACAACGTCCGACTTCGCGTCGGGTTCCGCCGCATTCGGAACGGTTGCAAGGAACCGGAGCGCCGCTGGCGCATTGGTGGGGGAAGTATTTCGCCGCGTTCCTCACGATGCGGCACTCATGCGACGGAGGGGCTTCCTTGAGATACATCGTTCGTCGGACGCCCTTCGACCGGCAGCTACCGGAGGAGCGGGCCGTGCAGGAGGGCAACAGGTGGTCCGAGACCCGCCGAACGCTCACCGAGCTGTCGACCATCGGGTTGTTCGTGCTGGCGCTGCTTGTGGCCCTGCATGCCGCCGCCTCCATGGTGGTGCCCATGGTGGCGGCGATCATCGTCGGCAGCGTCGTCGCTCACGCGGGCGACCGCGGCCAACGCATCGGCATCCCGCCGATGGTGGCCGGCCTGGCGCTGACCGCCGTGCTGGGCGTCGGCATGTTCCTGCTGATCGAGGCGATCGCCGAGCCGATCTCGGCGCTGGTCGAGCGGTTGCCGCAGGTGTTGCCGCGTCTCGCCGCGGCCTTCGGCGACCTGCTGGCGCCCTTCACCACGCTGCAGGCGCGCCTGACCGGCGGCAACTCGCTGCCCGACGGCGGCGTTGCCAGCCTGGAGAAGATGCTGGGATCGCTGGACCTCGGCGTGGTGGCCAGCTTTCTCGGCGGGCTGACGCCGGCCTTCGGCGAGTTCCTGATCTTTCTCGCCACCCTGGTGTTTTACGTCGCCGGCCGGGCGCAGCTCAGGCGGCAGTCGATTCTCGCCTTTGTCGGTCGCGAGGAACGGCTGGCCGCCATCCGCATCTTCAACGCGACGGAAGCCTCGCTGACCCATTATTTCGGAACGACGTCGGTCATCTATGCCGGCGTCGGCCTCGCCACCGGCCTGATCGCCATGGCGGCCGGTCTGCCGGCGCCGGTGCTTTGGGGTCTGTTCGCCTTTGCTATGAGCTTCGTGCCGTTCCTCGGGCCGGCCGTCGTGTCGCTGGCCATCGCCTCGGGCGGTCTGCTGCTCGATTACGGCATGCTGGCCGTTCTGTGGCCGGTCGGCGCCTTCATGACGGTGCATCTCATCTGCGAGAATGCGGTCGTTCCCGCGGTCCTGGGGCGCCGCTTCGAGATCAACCCCTTCCTCGTCTTCGTGTCGATCATTTTCTGGACGTGGATGTGGGGCGCTATCGGCGCCGTTCTGGCGGTGCCCATGCTGTTGATCGCCCGCACCATCCGCAGCGAATTCAAGGTCGAGAACCGGGCGTCGCTGCCATCGTAAGTCGCATAAAAAGGCCGGCGCAGTCGCGCGCCGGCCGGATGCCTACGGAAAAGGGAGGATCAGAGATCGGCGGCGCTCTGGATCGCCATCAGTTGCAGCAGCTTCTGGCGCGCCCGGTTGACGCGGCTCTTGATGGTGCCGACGGCGCAGCCGCAGATCTCGGCGGCCTCTTCGCAGGAAAAGCCGGACGCTCCCACCAGAATGAGCGCTTCGCGCTGGTCGTCCGGCAGCTTGTCAAGCGCCGTGCGGAAATCGGCCAGGTCGAGATGGCCATCCTGGGCCGGCGCCGAGACCAGGCGGGCCGCCGCTTCGCCGTCGCTGTCCTGAACTTCGCGGCGGGCCTTGCGGTACTGGCTGAAATAGGTGTTGCGCATGATGGTGAACAGCCAGGCCCTGAGGCTTGTCCCCGGGATGAAACTGGCGTGGGCGCCCCAAGCCTTCATCACCGTTTCCTGCACGAGATCGTCGGCGTGGTCATGGCTGCCGGACAGAGAGATGGCGAAAGCGCGCAACGACGGAAGCTCTGCCAGAAGGGCGGATTTGAAGGCCGCAACGGCTGTCATCGATCGCCACTCCCATCGACGGTCCCCGACAGGCCTTCCCGCTCCTTTCGTTCGGCCTTTTCGAGTTGGTCGAGCAGCATGGTAAGCTTCTCGGGAATGGGCTCGGACAAGATGGAGCCGTAGAGTTTCTTCAACTGATCGCCGAGATGGGCCTGGATCGGTGGCTCCAGGGCGGGATGCTCTGACGTTTCTTTTTTATCTGACATGGCGGCTCTTTCAGGACGAGACTACAAGACGACCGTTCTATCGACGATCTCGCGGGCAGGGGCGGCAGATAACATCTTGTTGCGTGAACGCCGGTCGTGAATTCCGGTTCCGATCGCTTCTTAAAAAGAATCGGATAGAAAGGGAACCGGCCATCTTTTCCGGCGTTTTCACGCAGGATAGCACTCTGTAGTTTATTGCTCGTTTAAGCGTTGGAAAGGCTTCTCATGTCTCTCACGTCCCTGATCGCGCCGCAGCTTCCCCTTCTTCGCCGCTATGCGCGAGCCCTGAGTGGCAGCCAGGCGAGTGGTGACAGCCATGTCGTGGCCATGTTGGAGCATCTGGTGGCCGATCCCGATGGCTTCGACAGGTCGCTCGATCCACGTCTTGGCGTCTACAAATTGTTCTCTTCGGTGTGGAACGCCAACCCGATGAACTACATGCGGATGGAAGAGGACGATCGCCCGGCTGCCGATCGCCGCCTCGACGCCATCACGCCGCTGCCGCGGCAAGCCTTCCTGCTGACGGCCATGGAAGGCTTCTCTCCCTTCGATGCGTCGCGCATCCTCGACGTCGGGCCGGAAGCCTTCTCGGCCCTGTTGTCGGAGGCGGCGCGCCAGATCGGCGAACAGGTCGCCTCGCGCGTCCTCATCATCGAGGACGAGCCGCTGATCGCCATGGATCTCGAAGGGCTGGTCGAGGGCCTAGGCCACACAGTGGTCGGCAATGCGCGCACCCGCGACGAAGCGGTCGCCATGGCCAACAGCGAGCGCCCCGGCCTCATCCTCGCGGACATCCGTCTCGCCGACGGTTCCTCGGGGCTCGACGCCGTCAACGACATCCTGACCAGTTTCGAGGTACCGGTCATCTTCATCACGGCTTACCCTGAATCGCTGCTGACGGGCGAGCGACCCGAGCCGACGTTCCTGATCGCCAAGCCGTTCCGCGAGGAGATGGTGAAGGCGGTGATCTCTCAGGCGCTGTTCTTCGACAAGGTCGCGTCGCTGCGACTGAAGGACAACGTTTGACGGCTGGACGATCCAGACGAACGTCCCGAACGTCGTCCGGCTGACGCGGAGGGCAAGGTGCAGCCCGATGACCTTGAGACCGTTGAGACGCTGGCGAGAGTCATAACCGTGGCTGCCTGCGCCTCGGTGTCGGCCGGCCTCGTGACGTATCTTGTTCGCATGCGTCACCGCAACGGCGGGCTTGTGGGCACCTCGGCGCTGCTCTGCGTCTTCGTGCTGGCGCTGGCGATCGGCACCATCGGCCAGATGCTGTCCGAGTCGACCGGCGGAGGAATCTTCATCCTGGTCGAAATGGTGACGGCGGTCATCGCCTTCGTCGTCGGCATCGCCGTCTGGCCGATGATTCCGCGGCTGATCGGCCAGCCGACGCGTCAGGAGGCCAACGAGGCCAATGCGTTGCTTATGGAGGGGCAGGAGGCGAACAGGAAGCTGATCGCTCAACTCAGCGATCTCAACCGCGACCTCGAAAGCCGGGTCGCCTGGCGAACCGCCGAATTGGAAACGGTGCGGCACCGGTTCGAGGTGGCGCTGGAGGGCTCCGACATCTCCGTCCTGGAACTCGATGCCGACCTCGTCTTCACCTGGGTGCACAATCCGCCCGAGCCGCTCACCGAGGACGATATCCTGGGCCGTCAGCCGGCAGAGCTGCTGCTGCCCGCCGAGGCCGCCGAGTTCATGAATATCGGCCGGCGCGTGCTCGCCGGCAGCAAGGCGGAGCGCTTCGAGATTTCGCTGACGCTCGGCGGCCGCCAGCGCTGGTTCGAGGGCTTCATCGAGCCGCTGAGGACGGACGGCTCGGTTGGCGGCATCCTGGCGGCGGCCATCGACATTTCGCGCTACAAGGAGCACGAGCGCGAGATGCGCGACATCCTGCGCGAGCTCACGCACCGGTCCAAGAACCTTCTGGCCGTGGTGCAGGGCATCGCCCGCCAGAGCGTCGAGGGCAGCCCGGAGGCCGCCGCCTTCCTGGCGCCGTTCGGCAGCCGCCTGCTGGCATTGTCGGCCGCCCACGAGTTGTTGGTGCAGAACGGATGGCGCGGCATCCCGCTGGACGAGGTGGTGACGCGTGCCTGGGCCGATGTCGAGGGCACCATGGCGATCCGGGTGGAAATCGACGGGCCGCGCGTCCTGCTCGGCCCCGACGTGGCGCAGAACGTGATGCTCGGTGCCCACGAACTGGTCGCCGCGGCCGCCGCCGCCGAACAGCCGCCCGAACGGGTGCTGGTGTCCTGGGCCTTGCTGCCGGATGGCGGCTTTCGCCTCGATTGGCGAATGTTCGGGACGTCTTCGATCAAGGTCAGCGGCTTCGGCCAGCGTCTTCTGCGCACCGTCTTGCCCGTCGTCCTCGGCGGCGAGGTGACGACGCTCGGCATCTCGGATGCCGGCTTTGCCTACGGGGTAAGGGGGCGGATCGGCCCGCAGCTTCATCTCATCCAGCGGCCCGCGTAGTCTTCGAGGCCGGAGAGGTCGTAGGCGCCGCCGACCGGTCGGTCGGGCGGAAGATTGGGACGCCCCTCGGGACCGAGCGCCAGCATGGCGGCGCCGGTCGACGTGCCGGTGGTCCCCGCGGCGATCAGCACCGGCCGGCCCGTCAGGCGCTGCAGCGCTTCGGCGAACAGCGTGTCGCGGCCGAATGGCCCTTCGACGACGATCGGTCCGGCGGTGCCGGCCACCGCCATGGCGGCGCGCGCCACCAGCGCCAGGTAGAGACTGACGGCGGCGGTGCGCACGCCGGCGGGAAGCGAGGCCGGCTCGACGCTCCAGCTTCCCGTTTCGTCCGGGAACGGGCCGCAGCCGGGCACGAAGGTCGGCCGCAGCATGACGCCGCCGTCGACGACGGCGCGGACGTCCGCGGCGGTCGGCTTTTGGGCGTGGCCTTCCGTCAACAGGTCGAATTCCCGGCCGCCCATGAAGCGCGACGACGGCACCGGGTTGCCGAAGGCATCGACGTTGCAGAGCCCGTCGCGGCCGGCATCGAGCGCCGAGGCGCTGCCGCCGACGGCGAAAATAATCACCCATGTGCCGGTGGAAAGCACCGTGAACGGCGGCTTCCTGCTGAGAAGATGCGGCAGCAGCGAGGCGTTGGAATCGTGGATGCCGCAATAGACAGGCGTGTCGGGGGACAGGCCGGTGCGGGCGGCGATGTCGGCCGTCACCGTGCCGAGCCGGTCGAAGGCCGACCTGAGCGGCGCGAACAGCCGGTTCCAGCCCTCGGCGTTGGCGAAGGACGAGAAGGCGCGCCTTTCCGGTGCCCAGAGATCGGTGTGCACGCCGAGAGACGTCGGCTCGCTCGCCAGCACGCCGGTGAAGCGGAAGGCCCAGTATTGCGGGTAGGGGACGATGGCCGTCGCCCTGGCGAAGGCGTCCGGGAAGGCGCGGGCCTGCCAGTAAAGCTGGGCGCCGGCGTTGAGGCCACCGGGCAGGCGCGGCGTGAAGCTCTCGGCGAACGGCGGCCGCGCGACGGCGTAGGCGTCGTCGAGGGCGTCGGGACCGAGGAACTCGTAGTCGAGGATCGGCAACGCCAGTCGGTCGCCGGCCAGCAGGACGAAGGTGGCGCCATGGGTGGTGAAGGAGAGGGCATCGATCCGCTGGACCGCCGCCGCCTCCTTCAGCGTGTCGAGAAAGAACGCCCACATGCCCTCGACGTCGTAGTGGGGGTAGGGCGGCGCGTCGACGACGGCGTTGGGCCGCGTGCGGACGAACACGTCGCCGCCGGTCTCGAGGTCGTGGACCACCAGCTTGACGTTGGTCTTGCCCACATCGAGAACCGCGATGAACCTCGGCGTCGTCGACATTGCCTTTTCCCTTATCCTCGAAGTGGCTCAGCGGCGGCGGTTGTTGATCCGCTGCACGACGAGCGGCAGGGCGATCACCAGGATCAGCATCAGGCCCATGAAGATGCTCATGACGATGCCGGGCACGTTCAGCAGGCCGAGGCCGAAGGTGACGAGGCCCATCACGAAGGCGGCGATGACGACGCCGAGGATGTTACCGGTGCCGCCGTTGATGCCGACGCCGCCGAGCACCGCCATGGTCACCGCGTCGAGCTCCCAGCCGACGGCGATCGACGGCCGGGTCGAGCCGAGGCGCGAGGTCAGCATCACCGAGGCGAGGCCGGCGGCGACGCCGGTCATCAGGAAGACGATGAACTTGATGCGCCGCACCTTGACGCCGGAGAAGCTGGCGGCCAGCGCGTTGTTGCCGACGGCGTAGACCTGCCGGCCGAAGATCGTCTTGTGCAGCACCACGCCGGCGATCAGCGCCAGAACGAGGAAGGTGACGAACTCGATCGAGAAGATCCAGAAGGCGTAGCCCTGGCCGAACACGGCGAAGTCGGCCGGATAGTTCTTGTAGACCTGGTCGCCGAGCACGACGTAGGCGATGCCGCGGTAAAGGCTCATGGTGCCGATGGTGGCGACGATGGCCGGCAGGCCGAGCCTTGCCACCAGGAAGCCGTTGAACAGGCCGCAGCAAAGGCCGGTGCCGAGGCCGATCAGCAGCAGCAGCGGCGTGCCGGCTCCCGCTTCGGCGGCGGCGCCCATCGCCGTCGAGGCCAGCGCGATGATCGAGGCCACCGAGAGGTCGATCTCGCCGGTGACGATCACGAAGGTCATGGCCAGCGCGATGATGGCCTTTTCCGTGAAGTTGAACGTGGCGTCCGACAGGTTCCAGGGATCGAGGAAATAGGGCGAGGCCAGCGAGTTGGCGATGGCGATGGCGATCGCCACGGCGAGCAGCAGCGTCTCCCAGCTCTTCAGCGCCCGCTTGAACGGTCCGTCGAGGCGGTCGGGAATGTGGCGCGGCGAAAGGATGGCGGATTGATCGCTCATAGCGGAAGTTCCTTGCGGCGGAGGATGATCCGGCCCTTGACGCGTTCGCCGCGGGCATTGATGACGACGGCGGCGATGATGATGGCGCCCGAAATGGCCATCTGCCAGAAGGGCGAGATGCCGATCACCGGCAGCGCGTTCTTGATGATGCCGAGGAACAGCGCCCCCAGCACGACGCCGCCGACCGTGCCGACGCCGCCGATGGTCGAGACGCCGCCGATGACGCAGGCGGCGATGGTGTCGAGTTCGAAGCCCGAGGCGACGTCGACATAGGCGACGGCGTAGCGCGACACCCAGAGATAGCCGCAGAGACCCGAGATGGTGCCCGACAGCACGAAGGCGAGGAAGCGCGTCTTGCCGACGTCGATGCCGGTGTAGACGGCGGCGACGGCGTTGCCGCCGGTGGCGTAGAAGGCGCGGCCGACGCCGGTGCGGGTGAACAGCAGCACGGCGAGCACGATGGCAAGGATGCCGACCCAAGAGAGCACGGGCAGGCCGAGGATCAGCGTGCGCGGCAGTTCCAGGAAGGCCGGCGACATCTCGTGGGCGTTGACCCAGGCGCCGCCGGATTCGACGAAGGCGAGGCCGCGGAAGATGGTCATGGTGCCGAGCGTCACCACGATCGCCGGAATGTCGAGCCACCAGACCAGGAAGCCGTTGATGGCGCCGAGCAGCATGCCCATGCCCAAGGCGATCAGGATCAGCACGACGAGCGGCAGGCCGGGCACGAGGTGGTTCAGCATGGCCACCGTCATGCCGGTCAGCGCCACGTTGGCGGCGACGGAGAGGTCGATCGACTTGGTCAGGATCACCGCCGACTGGCCGAGCGCCATCATGATCAGGATCGAGGTGTCGTTGAAGACGCCGGCGAGATTGCGCGGCGTCGAGAAGGCGGGGAAGCGGGCGGTGATGGCGACGAGCAGCAGGAGGCAGGCCAGCACCAGGAGCGCTTCGCGCCGCGCGAGAAGGCTGCGGATGGTATTCATCGGAAAAGCTCCGGGGCGGGGATTGCGGGGCGGACGGGGCGGCAGGTCACGCGGCGGCCTCCTTGTTGCCGGTTGCGGCGCGCACCAGCGCTTCCGGCGTCAGACCCTCGCGCTCGAAGGTGCCGGCCATCCGGCCTTCGCGCATGACGATGACGCGGTCGCTCATGCCGAGGATCTCCGGGATCTCGCTCGACACCATAATCACTGCGAGGCCCTCGACGGCGAGCTGGCTCATGAAGGCGTGCACGGCGGCCTTGGAGCCGATGTCGATGCCCTTGGTCGGCTCGTCGAGGATGATCACCTTGGGCAGGGTCGCCAGCCACTTGCCGATCACCACCTTCTGCTGGTTGCCGCCCGACAGCGTGCCGACCGGCTGGCTGAGCGAGGCGGCGCGGAGGTCGAGGCGTTCGGCGTATTTGCGGGCGAGATCGAATTCCTCGGCCATGCGCAGGAAGTTCTTGCGGCTGGTCACCTTCAGCGACGGCAGCGAGATGTTGGAGACGATCGACATGGCGGTGATGGCGCCGTGGCGGCCGCGCTCCTCCGGCACGTAGACGATGCCGGCGTCGATGGCGTCGGACGGCGAGCGCACGGCCAGCGGCTTGCCGGACAGCGTCACCGTGCCGGCCGACGGCCGGGTGACGCCGAACAGCGCCTGGCAGAATTCCGAGCGGCCGGCGCCGACCAGGCCGTAGAGGCCGAGGATCTCGCCGCGCCTGAGCTCCAGCGACACCTGGTCGAACTCGGTGGGATGGCAGTAGCCGTCGACCTTCAGCACCACCTCGCCGATGTCGGCCTTGAGCTTGGGGAAGGCCTGCGTCACGTCGCGGCCGACCATCAGCTTGACGAGGTCGTTGTGCGACACCTCGTCGAGCCGGCCGGCGCCGACCTGGCGGCCGTCGCGGAACACGGCGAAATACTCGCAGATCTGCCAAACTTCCTCGAACTTGTGGCTGATGAACAGGATCGCCTTGCCGGCCTTCTTCAGCCGGTCGATGATGGCGAACAGCTCCTCCACCTCCTTGTAGGAGAGGGCGGCGGTCGGCTCGTCCATGATGACGATGCGGGCGTCGATGGACAGCGCGCGGGCGATCGCCACCAGATGCCGCTGGGCGATGGAAAGATCCTTGAGGCGGGTGCGCGTCGAAATCGGCGCGTCGATGCCGTGCAGGATGGCGGCGGCGCGCGCATGCATGGCCGTCCAGTCGATCAGGCCGTAGCGGTTGCGCGGCTGATGGCCGATGTAGATGTTCTCGGCCACCGTCAGTTCGTCGAACAGCACCGTCTCCTGGTGGATGGCGGTGATGCCGAGTTCCTGCGCCGCGTCGGCGGTCGGAAGGGTGACCTCCTTGCCGTCGATCAGGATGGAGCCGCCGTCCGGCTGGTAGATGCCGGTGAGGATCTTGACCAGCGTCGACTTGCCGGCGCCGTTCTCGCCGATCAGCGCGGTGACGTGGCCGGGGCGGAGCTCGAGCGCCACGTCGGACAGCGCCTTGACGCCGGGGAAGGTCTTGGAGATGCCCGTCATCTTCAGGATGGGCTCTGTCGTGGGTGTGTCCGTTGCAAGCATGACGTTCATCGGCGCTTTTCGCTGCTGGAGGCTTGTGGCCCGAAGGGTCGGGGCGGCGATCGGATGGTTGCCGTCGCGGCGGCGATCTCGCCGGAACGATGGCCGGCTTGGATCGGATCGGCGGAACGACCCCCTCTCCCTGTCCCTCCCGACAACAGGGGAGGGAACCCTGCCATGATCCTGAAAGCGCGCTGGAGGGTGCGCGTCGGACTGGACGTCGGAAGCCGGGAGGAGGGAGCTCCGGTCGGTGGCAACCGCGTCCCCTCGCCCTTGCTGGGGGAGGGACAGGGAGAAGGGGCCTGGTCTCGAGCTGGAGCGGCATGCGATCTGGCGAACGCGAGCTTCCGCTCCAGTTCCTTGTCGTCGCACCGTTTTGGCGGAAAACCGGTTCCCGCTTTTCCGCACGATGCTCTCGTCGAGTGCCGGACCCGGCCGGAGCCGGGCCCGGAGATTTCACGCCGGATCAGAAGATCTTGGCGAATTCCTCGACGTTGCCGGCGTCGTAGACGAACGGGTCGGCCATCGCCGCCTCGTTGTTGGCGTCGAGCTTGATCTTGCCCATGCGGCCGATGGAAATCTCGGCGTCCGGCTTGGCTTCGGCCTTGCCGGTCTTCAGCTCGTAGGCGATGTAGGTCGCCGAATAGCCGAGGTCGATCGGATTCCAGATGGCGAAGGACTTGGTCGAGCCGGCCTTGACGTGGCCGGCCATCTCCGACGGCAGGCCGAGGCCGGTGACGTTGATCTGGCCGACCTTGCCGGCGTCTTCCACGGCCTGGGCGGCGGCGACGATGCCGACCGACGTCGGTGCGATGATCGCCTTGAGGTTGGGATACTTGGCGATCAGGCCCTGCGTCTCGCGATAGGACTTGTCGGCGAGGTCGTCGCCGTAGACCGTGTCGACGAGGTTGACGTTCGGATAGTCGGGCAGGACCTTCTTCATCTCCTCGATCCAGATGTTCTGGTTGGTCGCCGTCGAGGCGGCCGAGAGGATGGCGACGTCGCCCTTCTCCGAGCCGAGGCCGTCGGAGGCCAGCTTGACGCACATGTTGCCGATCAGCGGGTTGGACGACGGGTTGAGGTGCACCTGGCGGCCTTCCGGCGCCACGCCCGAATCCCAGGAGATGACGGTGATGCCGCGCTGCATGGCCTTCTTGAGGGCCGGCACCAGGGCGTCCTTGTCGTTGGCGGAGATGGCGATGGCGTCGACCTTCTGGGCGATCAGCGAGTTGACGACGTCGATCTGCGCCTCGGCGGTCGAGGTGGTCGGGCCGGTGTAGATGATGTCGACGTCGCCGAGCTCCTTGGCCGCTTCCTGGGCGCCCTTGTGGGCGGCGTCGAAGAAGCCGTTGCCGAGCGTCTTGGCCACGATGGCGATCTTGAGGTTGTCGGCGCTGGCCGGGCCGGCCATCAGGGCGATGGCGGCGGCCGTGGTAACGATCAGTTTCTTGAACAGGGTCATTTGGGGTCTCCTCCCGTTGCGACCTTCCGTCGACCTCCGCCTCATTCCTCTTCTAGGCGACGGTCGGGGATTGCTGGATGTCCTCTTGCCGGTCCGTGGACGCGACGATCAGCTCGATGCCGGAGGCTTCCACCATCCGGCGGTCGCGCTCGTCGATGCCGTCGTCCGTGATGATCGTGCTCACCCGTTCGAGCGGGCAGAGGATCAGGCTGGACCGTGTCTTGAATTTGGAGCTGTCGACCAGGACGACGAGTTCGTCGGCCTGGCGCATCAGCCGCTGCTCGGACTGGATGATCAGCGAGTCCGATTCCATGATGCCGAGCGGCGACACGCCGCGGGCGCCCATGAAGAAGCGGCGGGCATAGAAATGGCCGGTGCCGTCGCTGTCGAAGGGCGACAGGATGATGTTCTGCTCGCGATAGACGGCGCCGGCCGGCAGCATCACCGTGCATTTCGAATGCTTGATCAGGTGCTCGGCGATCGGAAACGAGTTGGTCATCACCTGCAGGCGCATCTGCGCGAGGTAATGCACCATCGGAAAGGTGGTGGTGCCGCCGTTGATGGTGATGGCTTCGCCGTCGTGGCAGAGCTTCACCGCCTCGCGGGCGATGGCGCGCTTCTGCGCTGAGTTGACCGTCTCGTCGGCGCGGAACGACCGGGCGGCCAGCACGCCGATCTGCGGCGGATGCAAGGCCTCGGCGCCGCCGCGCACCTTCTTCAGCCGGTTCTGGAGCGCCAGCGCGCTGATGTCGCGGCGGATCGTCGCCTCGGAGGCGTCGGTCAGCTCGACGATGTCCTGCACCGTCAGGATCGGACGCTCCTGGACGGCGGACAGGATGATGCGGTGGCGTTCGCGTTCGTGCATGGCTCGGTCTCGGCTCCGGGATGTGGGGCAGGGACGATGGCGCGCCGGCGCCGCGGGGGCAAGCGCCGGCGCGGGAAATCAGACGGTCTTGGGGCCGGCCAGCTTCCAGCCGTCGAGCGCGACGGCCTCGGGCTGCGGCACCACCTTGAAGCGGGCGGCGAGGTCGATCAGGTCCTGCGTCGTCATGGTCTGGCGCGGGCCGCCCATCGACAGCACCTTCACCAGGATCTCGGCCGCCTTCTCGGCGGTGTCGATCAGGCCGAAGGCGTCGTCGAGCGTCGGGCCGACGCCGAACACGCCGTGGAACGGCCACAGCACCAGCGGCCTTTTCGCCAGCAGCCTGGCGGTGGCGTCGCCCATCTGGTCGGTGCCCGGCACCAGCCAGGGCATGGTGCCGACGCCGTCGGGGAACACCACCAGGCATTCGGTGGAGCCTTCCCAGAGGGCGCGCGTCACGTTGGCGTCGCTCCAGTCGAGCACGTAGGTGAGCGCGATCAGGTTGGTGGCGTGGCAGTGCAGCACGACGCGGTCGGCGCCGTTGGTGGCGGTCTGCCGGGCGATGTGGCCCTTGAAGTGGCTGGAGAATTCCGAGGTCGGGCCACCGCCGTCACGATAGCCCCACAGCACTTCGATGAAGCTGCCGTCGGCGCCGACCCGCACGACGCCGAGATTGTTCTCGGGGTCCAGCTGGACGTTGCGGAAGAACTTGCCGGTACCGGTGACGATATAGCTCTGGCCGGCGATGGCCGGCAGCGGCTCGGTCATCGGCACGCGGCGCGGCTCGCGGATGCCCGCAAGATAGGGCGCGATGTCGTCGTCGGTGAGACGCAGGCTGATGTTGCCGCCGTTGCGCTCGTCCCAGCCCTTGTCCCAGCAGTCCGTCGTGGCCTTCACCATCGCCTTGACGAACCAGGCATCGATCATATTCGCAGTCATAGTGGCTCAGGACTCCCGCTTGGCGAGCACGTCGCGTTCATAGGCCTTGACGACGTCGAACCAGGCGGCGCCGACCGGCACGTTCCGGCTTTGGCAATAGTGATCCCAGACGGCCGCCCAGGGGCTCGTCTTGTGTTCCTCGAACAGCGCCATCCGCAGCGCGTAGTCGCCGGACGTCTCGGCCGCCTTGAGCTTGGCCGCCGGCTCCAGCATGGCTTTCAACAGCGCCTTGCGCATGTTGCGCATGCCAATCACCCAGGCGGCGATGCGGTTGATCGAGGCATCGAAATAGTCGAGGCCGATGGCGGTACGGTCGAGCGTGCCGCCGCGCACCAGCTCGTTGGCGATCGCCTGCAACTCGTCGTCGAACAGCACGACGTGGTCGCTGTCCCAGCGCATCGGCCGCGACACGTGCAGCAGCACGCGGTCGACATACTGGAAGACGGCCGAGAGCTTGTCGGACACCACCTCGGTCGGGTGGAAGTGGCCGGCGTCGAGGCAGAGCATGGTGCCGCGCGTCGCCGCGTAGCCGAGGTAGAACTCGTTGGAGCCGACGGTGTAGGCCTCGGCGCCGATGCCGAACAGCTTGCTCTCGACGGCGTCGTAGTGGAACTCCTTGGAGATCTTCTCGGCGATCACCTCGTCGAGGGCGGCCTTCAGGATCTCGCGCGGCCCGTAGCGGTCGAAGGGATAGTCCTTGGAGCCGTCGGGGATCCAGATGTTCATCACCGAGGCGGTGCCGAGCGAGCGGCCGAAATGCTCGGACACCTTGCGGCTGGCCTTGCAGTGGTCGATCCAGAACTGGCGGATGCCGGCGTCGGGATGGCTGAGCGTGCGGTTGTCGGCGCTCTTCGGGTGCGAGAAGCAGGACGGATTGAAGTCGAGGCCGAGGCCGCGCTCCTTCGCCCAGTCCACCCAGCGCTGGAAATGCTTCGGCTCGATGGCGTCGCGCTCCACCTTGCGGTCGGCCTCGAGGTAGAGGGCGTGCAGGTTGAGCCGCTTGGCGCCGGGGATCAGCGACATCGCCTTGTCGAGGTCGGCGCGCAACTGGTCGGGGGTGCGGGCCCGGCCGGGATAGTTGCCGGAGACCTGGATGCCGCCGGTGAGCTCGCCATCGGGATTCTCGAACCCCTTGACGTCGTCGCCCTGCCAGCAGTGCATGGATACGGGAATGGTGTCGAGCTTGCCGAGGACGGCCTCGGTGTCGATGCCGTCGCGGGAGAAATGCTCGCGGGCAAGTTCGTAGGCTTTGGTGATCTGCGATTGTTCGGACATGACCGGCGGTTTCCTCCCATTGGCTCCGCTGCCAGCGCCGCTTTATGGCGCTGCCACTATCAATCATATTCCATCACTAACGATCAAGTACGATCATATCCGTAGCCTGCGCCACACCTCCGATCGGCCTATCCTGTCTGTCATTGGAAAGACGGTCTTATGCTTGAAAAGGCTGGAAGAAATTGATTTTTCTTTACGGATCGGCGTAAAAATGCTTATCGCCAAAAGTTCTATTCGGCCCTGGGGAAATTAGCACAAGCGATCAAACGTTCGAGGTGCGATTGAAAATGATTGGGTTTGCGTAATCATCCCACTGGGCGTGATCGGACGGGACCGAATATGATTTGCCGCAACGGCGCCGGCCGCGGCATCGGGCCGGCAGGGGAGGAAGCAGCATGATCAGGAAAGCCTTCGTCATGTGGGTCAATCCGGACGCCCACGCGGAATACAAGCGCCGCCACGACGAGATCTGGCCGGAGCTGTCGGCCGTTCTCAAGGCGCACGGCGCCCACAACTACGCCATCTATCTCGAGCCGAGCACGTCGACGCTGTTCGCCACCGTCGAGATCGAGTCGGAAGAGCGCTGGGATGCGGTGGCCTCGACCGACGTCTGCCAGAAATGGTGGAAATACATGGCCGACGTCATGCCGTCGAACCCGGACAACAGCCCGAAGTCGGCGGATCTCCGCGAGGTGTTCTTCCTCGCCTGACCGTCAGCCCGGCGTTGGAACGGGACCGGTCGACCCCTTCACGTCGAGGCGCGGCGGCAGGACGAAATGCCGTTCCTCTCTCCGTCCCTCGATGCGCTCGATCAAGAGTTTCATGGCCTCGCTTCCGAGCCGATGGCCGGACTGGTCGACCGAGGTGAGGGACAACTGGGGCAGCGCGGCGAGACGGCTATTGTCGTAACCGATCACCGACAGGTCTTCCGGTATCCGGAGGCCGAGCCTTAGCGCCTCGGCCATCAGGGTGAACGCCACCAGGTCGGTCCAGCAGAATACGGCCGTCGGGCGCCGCTCGCGCGCCAGGATACGCCGGGCCACCTCCTCGTCGTAGTGCTCGCCGCGGAAATGGGTGCCCTCGAAAACCGAAATGCAGTCGGCGAGGCCATGGGCCGTCATGGCCTCCCGATAGCCCACCAGGCGCAGGGTGGTGGAATTGTTCGGCGCGGCGGATCCCGGTTCGAGGCCGAAATAGGCGATGTCGCGATGACCGAGCGATATCAGGTGCTCGACGGCGAGGCGCGCGCCGGCCCGATCGTCGTTGTTGACGGTGTCATAGCCGCAGTCGCGATCGTGACGGCCGATCATCACCGTCGGCACCGACGTGGCGACGGTGGTGAGGTAGGATTCCTCGAGACGCGGCGCGACCATCAGGAAGCCGTCGATCTTGTGATCGAGCATGGTGTCGATGGCGTGCTTCTCGGTGGCTTCGGCCGTCGGGCGGAAGCCGATCAGCGGCTCGTAGCTGCTGCTCCGGAGCGTCGAGATGACGCCGTCGATGATGTCGGGGAAGAAGGGATTGCGCATGTCCGGCAGCACGACGCCGAGCGTATAGGTCCGTCCCCTGAGCCCGCGCGCCGCCGTCTGCGGCCGGTAGTTGAGGGCGGTCATCGCCGCCTCGACGCGGGCGCGCATGTCGTCGGACAGGCCATAGGCGTTGCGCAGCACCTTGGAGACGGCGGCGCGCGACACGCCGGCCGCTTCCGCCACGTCCTTGATCGTCGCGCGCTTCATGATGCCTCGCCCGTTTCCCGCCCGTTTCCAAGGTTTCCTCTATACACTCGGCGGTTTGCCGGCAACGTCCAACTCAGCCTTTCACGGCGCCGGCCGTCATGCCCTCGACGATCTGCCGGTTGAAGAACAGGAACATGATCAGCGGCGGGATGGTGATGATCAGGATGTTCATGAAAAGGAGATTGTAGGAGGTGTTGAACATGCTCTGGAAGTTGAACAGCGTCAGTTGCACCGTGGCGTTCTTGGCCCCCGGCAGATAGTAGAGCGGGTTGGTGAAGTCGTTGAAGATCGCCACCGACTGCACGACGATCACCGTCACCGCCACCGGCTTCAGGAGCGGCAGCACGATGCGGAAGAACAGCGTGAACGGCCCGGCGCCTTCCAGGATCGCCGCCTCGTCGAGCTCGCGGGGAATGGTGGCGATGAAGGCGCGGAACAACAGCACCGAGAAGGACAGGCTGTAGGCGATCTCGATCAGGATCAGCCCGGAGAGCGTCTTGAACAGGCCGAGCCACTGGAGCAGCCAGATGGTCGGCACCACGGCCGGCGGCATGATCAGGCCGGCCAGAACCATGAAGTTGATGAGGCCGTTCCAGCGCGACGGCCGCCGCTGCAGCACGAAGCCGACCATGGCGCCGAACACCACGAGGCCGGCCACCGCCACCACCGTCAGGACGATCGAATTGACGAAGGCGGTGATCAGCATGTAGTCGCGCGCCTGAACCACGGCGGCGAGGTTGTCCCAGAAGTGGGTCTCGGTCGGCCAGGTGAAATGCAGCCGCGACGCCTCCGGCTTGTCCTTCAGCGCGTTGACGACGATGAACAGGAAGGGCACCACGAAGACGACGAAGGCGATGGCGAGCGACAGGATGCCCGTCGCGTAATACCTGAGCTTTCTGGCGGTCATGCCTCGACCTCCTTGCGGTTGAGCACGAAGGACAGCGGCACGACGATCGCCGCCACCAGCACGAACAGCACGACGTTGCCGGTGGTGGACAGGCCGTAGAAGCCGGCCTGGTACTGCTTGTAGATCACCGAGGCCACGACGTCGGTGGTGAACCCCGGTCCGCCCTTGGTCATCGCCCAGATCAGGTCGAAGGACCGGAGGCCGCCGATCAGGCTCAAGATGATCACCGTGACGGTGGCCGGCCGGGCGAGCGGCAGCGTGACGTTCCAGAAGCGTTGCAGCGCGTTGGCGCCGTCCATCTTGGCCGCCTCGTAATATTCGGCCGGAATGGAGACGATGCCGGCGATATAGATGACGGTGGCAAGGCCGACGCCTTTCCAGACGTCGACGAAGGCGACCGACAGCAGGGCGAAGCGCGGATCGGTCAGCCAGGCCGGCCCCTTCAGGCCGAAGGCGGCGATGACGTCGTTGATCAGGCCGTTGGTCGGGTGCATCAGCATGGTGAAGGTGATGCCGACGCCGATCGTCGACACCAGCACCGGGAAGAACACGACGGCGCGCAGCAGGCCGCGCGCCATGACGTTGGAGGTGAGCAGGATGCCCAGGAGCATGCCGAGCACCACCTTCGAGCCCGACGTGACGACGGCGTAGATCAGCGTGTTGACGAGGCCCCAGACCAGGAACGGCTCGCTGAAGAATTGCCGGAAATTGGCGAGCCCGATGAACGAATACTGGAACAGCGTCCAGCGGGTCAGGCTGAAGAACAGCGAGGCGAAGGTGGGGAACAGAAACAGCACGCCGAAGATGACGGCGGCCGGCAGGTAGAACCAGCTCGGATAGGCCGCCGCGAACCTGCGGCGGAGGCCTTTCTTTCCATGGGTCGTCATGAGGGCACTCCAGCACCATCGTCCGCTCGGGCGCGGCCTCGCGTCAACGCGGGGCCGCTTCTTCGGGGAGGAATAGATCTGGCCGGTCGGGACGGCTCATTCCCAGCCGGGCAGGCCGAGCTGCAGCGCCTGCTTGCGCACGTCCTCGTCGTAGAGCTTGGCGCCGTCGAGCGGCGAGCGGATGCCCGAGCCGATCTCGACGGTGATCTGCTCGAGGGCCGGTCCCTTGACCGGCGACAGGAATTCCAGGGCCGGCGCGTTCCTGCCGCCTTCGGCGAAGTAGGCGACCAGATCCTTGGTGGCCGGCGGCACGTCGTCGGGCAGCGTGCAGGACTTGGTCATGTAGGGGCCGATGGCGCCGACCGCCTCGGTCTGGGTATCGCAGCCCTCCTTGCCGGCGACGAAGGCGATGAACTTCTTCACCTCGTCCGGATATTCGGTCTGGGCGTAGCCGTAGATGCCGTTGGCCATCCAGGCGGTAAGGCCGTTGGTGGCGGCGTCGTCGCCCGGCAGGGCGAAGAAGCCGACATTGTCGATGTCGTCCCTGTAGTTCTCGAAGAGATTGCCGATGGCGAACGTCAGCATCGGATAGTGGGCGCCTTCACCCTTCGACACCATGCGCAGGCCGTCGTCATAGCTGGCCGACCCGAAGTCCTCGTTGAGGTAGCCGGCGTTGAACACCTCCGCCTGATGCTCGAAACCCCGGAGGGCGGCGGGCGTCGTCGCGTATTTGATCTGGTTGGCGGTGTATTTCTCGGGAAAGTCGGGCACCGCCTGCAGTACGTTGTAGAAGTCGCCGAGCACGAACAACTGCGACGTCCAGGTGTCCCGGAAGGTCTGGATGACCGGCGCCACGCCGCCCTTGGCCTTGATCGCCTCGTTGTTCTTCATGAACTCGGCCCAGGTCTTCGGAACCTCGAGGCCCAACTCGGCATAGATCTTCCTGTTGTAGAGCACGCCGCCGCCCATCGCCGTCTGGAAGGGAGCGCCGTAGATGCGGTCGTTCTCGCTCACCACCGCCTTGAAGGTGTCCATGATGTCGGACTGATAGGGCTCGTCGGTGAGGTCGAGCATGTTCTGCTGCGGGTTGAGCGCATGGAACAGCGAGCCGGCGTTGTACATGAAGACGTCGGTCATCTCGCCGGTGGCGAGCCGGGTCTTGACGATGTTGTCGCCCTCGCCGCCGGCGGCGCGCGCCTCGACCTCGATGGTGATGTCGGGATTCCTGGCGTGGAAGGCGGCGGCCAGCGCTTCCGCGGCCTTGACGGTCGCCGGCGCGTTGTCGACGAGGAAGGCGAGCTTCACCTCGGCCTGGGCCGAAGCGGCAAAGGACAGCGCCAGAGCGCAGCCGGCGGCCGCGGCCGCCAGATAATGGCGTGAGATCGTGTAAGCCATGGTTTTCCTCCCAGTTGCCATCCGCCCGGCCGTCCTCCCGGCCGAGGCGGAAGATAGGTTCGCCGGCCCTCCTCAGCGGGCGACGGCGAAAGTGACGACGTGGCGCCCGCTTTCGACAGCGAGACGCTGCTTGCCCTCTCCGGCGGCCGGCGGGACCGGCCGGCCGTCGAGGATGACGTTCCGGGCGCCGGCCGGCACGATCAGCGTGCCGTGCGCGCCCTCGGGGACGACGGTTTCCCACGTGACGGTGTCGTTCTCGATGCGCCAGCCCGCCTCGATACGGCCGGCGGCCGAGTCATGGGCGGCGGCGACCGGCGACAGCGCCGGAATGATCGCCGGCTCGAACAGGACATGCCGGAAGCCCGGCTCGTCCTCGTCGGGCCTGAGGCCGGCCACCTCCTCGAACAGCCACTGGCAGACCGCGCCGTAGGCATAGTGGTTGTAGGAGTTCATCGCCGGATCGAACACCGATCCGTCGGCCTGGATGGCGTCCCAGCGCTCCCAGATGGTGGTGGCGCCGTTCTTCACCTGATAGAGCCAGCCCGGCACCTCCTCCTGCAGGAAGACGGCGCCGGCAAGCTCCGGCTCGCCGATCCTGAGAAGCGCCGGCAGCAGGGCGGGGGTGCCGATGAAGCCGGTGCCGATGCGGCCGCCGGCCCGGGCGATGGTCGCCTTGAAATAGTCCCCGGCCGCCGCGCGCTTGTCCTCGGGAACGAGGTCGTGCAGGAAGGCGAGGGCATAGGAGGTCTGGTCGTCGTAGGCGAGGCGGCCCGACGGCGTGACGAACTCGTGCGCGAAGGCCGCCTTCACCGCCGCCGCCCGGTCCGATAGTCGCTTTTCCGTCGCCTTGTCGCCGACCAGCCCGGCGATCTTCGCCGTCAGCTTGGCGGCGATGTAGAGATAGATGGTCGCCGCCGCGTCGTCGCCGATGGTCGGCAGCGGCTTCTCGCTCGGTCCCTTCGGTTGCAGCCAGTCGCCGAACGAGAAGCCGCGCGCTGCCCAGGGGCGCGGCGGTCGGACGATCGGGCCATCGCTGATCGACCACACGAAGTCGTTCCAGCGGACCATGGCCGGCAGCGTTTCCCTGAGGATGTCGAGATCGCCGTAGTGGCGGTAGAGCGTATGGGGCACGATGGCGATGGCGTCGCCCCAGCCGGTCGAGCCGTAGAAGCGGGGATAGACATCCTCGTGGCCGCGCGTCGGGTCGGGCACCACATGGGCGATCTCGCCGGCCTGCCGCTGGTCGGCCATCACGTCGCGCAGCCATTTGACGAAGAAGTCGTGGCTGTCGTGTAGATAGCAGGCCGTCGCCGCGAACACCTGGGCGTCGCCGGTCCAGCCGAGACGCTCGTCGCGCTGCGGGCAGTCGGTCGGCACGTCGACGAAGTTGGAGCGCTGCGACCAGAGCGCATTCTCGACGAGGCGGTTGACCAGCGGATGGCCGGTGGTGAGCCAGCCGGTGCGCGTCACCGCCGAGGAGATCGGCATCGAGGCGATGTCGGCGATCTCCACCTTGCCGGTCAGCGTGACGCGGGCGAAGCGGAAGCCCTGGAAGGTGAAGGCCGGCCGGTAGCTCTCGCGGCCTTCACCCTTCAGCACATAGGTGATGCGGCAGGGCGCCGAGCGCAGGTTGCTGTTGCAGAACGCGCCCTTGTCGAGGATTTCCGAATGCTCGACCGTCACCGTCGCGCCGGCCTCGCCGGTCACGGTGAAGGCGACATAGGCGGCGGCGTTCTGGCCGAAATCGTAGATGGTGCGGCCCTCGGCGTCGGTGAAGGACGAGACGGGCGGCAGCGCGGCGAGTTCCTTGACGCCGTTCACCTCATGGGCAACCAGCACGGAAGGGTCGAAATCCTCATGGAGCGCGGCGCCCTGGTCGGCCGGGGCGTTCTCCAGCCGCGCGTCATAGGTCTCGCCGAAGTAGATGCCGGATTTCAGGATCGGGGTGAGGCCGCTCGACCAATCGACGTCGGAGGCGAGGATCGTCTGGCCGTCCGCCTCGATCTCGGCGATGGCCGCGATGCGGTCGCCCCAGGTGTTGAAGAGGGCGTGCTGGTGCGCCCACATCATCTGCGAGCGGTACCAGCCGTCGCCCAGCCAGATGTCGATGACGTTGTCGCCGTCGGCGAGCAGGCCGCCGACCTCGTAGGTCTGGTAGCTGAGACGATCGTTGTAGGAGGTCCAGCCGGGCGTGAGCAGGTCGTCGCCGACCCGCCGGCCGTTGATGAAGGCGCGGTAGAGGCCGAGCGCGCTGATGCGCAGGATCGCGCGACCGCCGCCCTTCGCCCGGAAGGTCTTGCGCAGGAACGGTTGCCGCGTCCCGACGCCGGCGTCGGCAAGCGGACGGATCATCCGCGCCGTCCAGACGTGCCGTTCGGCGGCGCGCGACGTCCCGGCGGTCATCCGGGAGCCCGATCCCATCATATTCATCTGTCCTGTCCTCCCGAGGGGCGAGCCTGCCGTTACGCAGTCGGTGCGTCCCCGCTTGTTGGTCCGCGCTGTCCTCCAGCGGGCTTTCGGTCGTTGTGGAGACCGGTTTACATCAAGGGCAATCGAACCCGCCCGACCTTGCCGACCTGACTTGCAAAAAAGTGTAGACCAGTTTACAAAATTGTAAAGAGGGACGGCGACGGAAAGCGCCGGTACCAAAGTCGGGGGGTGGGCGGATGGGAGCCGCCGCACCGGAGGCCCGACCGAACATCCAGGTTTCCGGCCGCTCTCCGCGCGCCCGGTGACGTAAATCGGCCGGCGGGAGGACAGCGTGGCGGGACTGAAACTTGACAGCGTGGGCAAGAGCTTCGGCGAGCTCGCGGTCATCCACTCGGTCGACCTCGAGGTCGACAGCGGCGAGTTCGTCGTCTTCGTCGGCCCGTCCGGCTGCGGCAAGTCGACCTTGCTGCGGCTGATCGCCGGCCTGGAGGACACCACCTCCGGCCGCATCGCCATCGACGGCGCCGACGTCACCGAGACGCCGCCCTCGGAGCGCGGCGTCGCCATGGTGTTCCAGTCCTATGCGCTCTACCCGCACATGACGGTGGCCGAGAACATGGGATTCGGCCTGAAGATCAATCGCGTGCCGAAGGACGAGATCGTCCGCAAGGTGGGGGAGGCGGCCCGCGTGCTGCATCTCGAGGAACTGCTCGGCCGCAAGCCGAAGCAGCTTTCCGGCGGTCAGCGGCAGCGCGTCGCCATCGGCCGGGCCATCGTCCGCAACCCCAAGGTGTTCCTGTTCGACGAGCCGCTCTCCAACCTCGACGCCGAGCTGCGCGTCCAGATGCGCCTCGAGATCGCCCGCCTGCACCGGGAGGTGAAGGCGACGATGATCTACGTGACGCACGACCAGGTGGAGGCGATGACGCTGGCCGACAAGATCGTCGTGCTGAGGTCGGGCCGCGTCGAGCAGGTCGGCCGGCCGATCGATCTCTACGCCGATCCCGACAACCTGTTCGTCGCCGGCTTCATCGGCTCGCCGAAGATGAACTTCCTGAAGGGCATCGCGGGCGACCGGACCGATGCCGGCACCGGGGTTCGCATTCCCGCCTTCGACCTGTCGCTGACCCTGCCGGTCGCCGCCGGCCTCGCGCCGGGCATGGCCGTGCTGGCCGGCGCGAGGCCCGAGCATTTCCGCGAGGTGGCGAACCACATGATTGCCCTGCCCATCGAGGTGCTGGAGAACCTCGGGGGCCAGACCTATGCCTATGGCCGGACGCCGGATGGCGATCAGGTGATTGCCGAGGCGCGTTTCCTGCCGCCCGGCTGGCGTGGCGCGACGCTGGATATCGGCTTCGATGCCGACAGCGTGCTTCTGTTCGATCCGGCAAGCGGCCTGCGCATCCGCTGAGCCCCGCAGTTAGCCTGCGGCAAGGCCGTTTAGGATCATGTCGGCGGACGCCTTCACCCAGTCGCGCTGTTCGGCCTCGGTGAGCGGCCCCCGCAGGCCGAGCAGAATCTGGCGTTGCGCCTCGTTGATCGTGCCGCGCAGCAGATGCGCCGTCGTTTCGACATTGCCGGCGCGGAGGAAGCCGCTTTGCTGGTGTTCCCGAACCCAGGCCTCGAAGGCGCCGGTTATGCGAGCCGTCGCCTGCCGATAGCTGTCGGCGAGCGCCGGCACCTCCTGGCGCTCGGCGGCGATGAGGCGCGTGAGCCGCACGGCCTCGTCGGATAGGGCAAGGCCGGCATAGCTCGAAAGCAGCGCTTCGAGACTTGCGCGGGGATCGGCTTCGGCGGCCCGCGCCGCGTCGAGGCTGCCGAAGGCTGCGCCGATCCGCGCCTCCATGGCTTCCTTCAACAGGTCTTCCTTGGCGGAGAACAGCCGATAGAGCGTCCGCGTCGACACGCCGGCATCGCGGGCGATGGTGTCGATCCCGGTGCGGACATATCCCGTTTCCAGAAAGGCCCGCGCCGCCGCCGCGATGATCAGGGCGCGCGTCTCGTCCTCGCTTCTGATGGGCGGCCGCCCGGGGCCGCGCGGTGGGATCTGATTGCTGTCGACCATCTGCTTTCCTCTTCCTTGACACAAGGTGGCTGCCGGAAATAAAGAAAACAATGATTTTCCAAATTATCGCAAGCCGAATCGGATTTCGAGCCGGCTGCGATGCGCAAGGATGAGATCCGTGTCCGCTTGGCGTCCCCTCGTTATCGCCGGACTGGCCGCCGCCGGCCTCGGGCTTGCCGTCGTCTGGGCGGTCGATCACCCCGAGCCGCTGCTGTTGCAGGGCGAGGTGGAGGCGACGCGCGTCGATCTCGCGGCCCGCGTCGCCGGCCGTGTCGTCCGGACGCCGGTCGACGTCGGCGACCGGGTCGCCGCCGACGGCGTGGTGGTCGAACTCGACAGCCCCGCGCTCCGGGCCGGGCTCGAGACCTCGAAGGCGGCGCTCGCCGTCGCCCGCTCCAACCGCGATCTCGCCTTCTCGACGCGGCAGGAGATGATCGATGCCCGCCGGGCCGAGCGGGAGAAAGCCGAGGCCGACGTGCTCTTGGCGCGGAAGACCTACGATCGCGTCAGCCGGTTGCAGGAGCGTTCCTTCGCCTCCGAGCAGGTGCTCGACGAGGCGTCCAACAAGCTCGACGCCGCCCTGAAGGCCCGCGCCGCCGCCGAGGCCAACCTGCAGCTCGCCGTCAAGGGCAACAGCGCCGAGCAGAAGGCGGTGGCGGTGGCCCAGGTCGAGCAGGCGGCGGCCGCCGTCGCCCAGATCGAGACCGATCTTGCCGAACTCACGGTCAAGGCGCCGATGGCCGGCGAGGTGACGGCCCGCACCGCCGAAATTGGCGAGCTGTTCGGCGCCGGTACGCCGCTCGTCTCGATCGTCGACGTCGACAATGCCTGGTTCACCTTCAACGTTCGGGAGGACCTGCTGAACGGCCTCGCCGTCGGCGATCGGCTGAAGGTGCGCGTGCCGGCGCTGGGCGGCCGCGAGATCGACGCGCGCGTCACCGTCATCAACGCGCAGGGCTCTTACGCCAACTGGCGCGCCACCAAGGCGACCGGCGATTTCGATCTGCGGACCTTCGAGGTGCGGGCACGGCCCGACGGCCCGGTCGAGGGCCTGCGCCCCGGCATGAGCGGGCTGATCGACTGGTCCGGACCTCGGTTCGTGGATCGCTGAACCATGGCGCGGCGAGCCCATCTCGCGGCCGGCTTCCGGCGGGTTCTTCTCGCCGAGTTGCGGCAGATCGGCGCGCGGCCGGGGCTGATGTTCATGCTGGCGCCGTTTCCGCTGCTGCTGTTCGCGCTGCTCGCCGTGGTGTTCCATCTCGGCCTGCCGCGCGACCTGCCGATCGCCGTCGTCGACCTGGACCGCTCGACCCTGTCGCGCCAGATGGTGCGCATGGTGGACGCCGCGCCGGACGTGGCGGTCGCCCGTGAGGCCGGCACGCTGGCCGAAGGCCGGCAACTGCTTCTGTCGGGCAAAGCCTATGCGGTGGTGCTGATTCCGGTTCGCACCGAGCGCGACGTGCTGGCCGGCCGCCGGCCGGAAGTTGTGCTGTTCTACAACAACCAGTACATGACGCCGGGCAGCCTCGTCGCCCGGTCCGTCGGCGGCGTTCTCGGCACGGTGGCGGCCGGTATCTCGGTCGAGGCGCGCGTCGCCCGCGGCGCCGATGTCGAAAGCGCCACCCAGGCGGTAACGCCCGTACCGGTGCGGCAGAGCGCGCTGTTCAATCCCAGCCTCGAATACGTCCAGTTCCTGCTGGCGGCGGTGATGCCGACGGTGTTGCAGATCTTCATCGGCGCCAGCGCCGCGCTGTCCTTTGCCCGCGACCGGCAGGGCGTGGCCGGTCTCGGCCGGTCGCTGCGGCTCGGCGGCACACTCTTCAGGACGACGGCCGGCAAGCTCGCGCCCTACACGCTCGCCTATCTTCTCGTGCTGTGGGGAGCCGATGCGCTGCTGTTCGGCCCGATGGGCGCGCGGTTTGGCGGCAGCCTCGCCTTTCACGCCGCCTACGGCCTCGTCTTCGTGCTCGCCTCGCAGATGCTCGGCGCGGCGGCGGCGCTTGTCGCCCGCGACACGGTGTCGGCGCTCGCCGCCGTCGGCGTCATCGCCAGCCCGGCCTTCGGGTTTACCGGCATAACCTTTCCGCGCCTTTCCATGAACGGTTTCTCGCGCTTCTGGGCCGACCTCCTGCCGGTGACCCACTATCTCGAACTCCGCACCGACAACATCCTGCGCGGCGCGCCGCTCGAAACGTCCCTGCCGGCCTTCGGCTGTCTCCTGGGGCTGGCGCTGATCTACGGCGGCGTGGCGCTGCTTCTCCTCTGGCGCCATGGCCGCCCGCGGCCGGTCAGCGCCGTGGAGGCCGGCCGATGATCGCCGCTTTCTGCCGCGAGATCGTCGCGGCGCTCGGCGCCATCTGGACCGATAAGGGCGCCCGCTCGACCATGCTGGGCGCGACGCTGTTCTTCTCGGCCTTCTTCCCGCAGCCCTACCTCAACGAGGTGGTGCGCGACCTGCCGGTGGCGGTGATCGACCAGGACGGCTCGACGCTGAGCCGCGAACTGGTCCGCCGCATCGATGCCGCCGACGCGGTGGCCGTCGCCCGCTATGCGCCCGACATGCCCTCGGCCCGTTCCCTCTTCCTGAAGCGCGAGGTCCACGGCATCGTCGTCATACCGCCGAGGTTCGAGCGCGATCTCCTGGCCGGCCGTGCCGCGCCGATCGCCTCCTTCTCCGATGGCGGCTATTTCCTGCTGAATTCGTCGATGTCGTCGGCGCTTTCCAACGCCGCGCGCAGCCTCGGCGCCGAAGTGCAGATTGGCAGGCTCGCCGCTTCCGGCGTCGACATGGCCGAGGCCATGGCCATCGTCGAGCCGCTGCGCGTCACCACCATACCGCTGTTCAACCCGGCCGGCGGCTATGCCAGCTTCGTGCTGCCGGCCGTTTTCGTGCTGATCCTGCAACAGACCCTGCTGATGGGCATCGGCAACCTCAAGGCCGGCCGCCGTCCCGGCGCAGCCCTTTCCACCCTGGCCGACGCCATCGTCTATGTCGGCCTCTACAGCCTGTGGGCCGGCGTCGTGCTGGTGTGGCTGCCGTGGGTCTACCGGCTGCCCCGCATCGGCGATGTCGCCGTCATGTACGCGGTGGTGGTGCCGTTTCTTGCCGCCGTCACGGCGATGGGTATCGCCGTTGCCCGGCTGATCCCGACGAAGGAAGGCGTCATCTTCTTCCTGGTGGTGCTCGGCATGCCGCTGTTCTTCCTGTCCGGCGTCTCCTGGCCGGCCGAGGCGATGCCGGGCCTTCTGCACGCCATCGCCTTCGTCATTCCCTCGACGACGGCGGTGCCGGCGTTGGTGCGCGTCAACCAGATGGGCGCCGACATACGCAGTGTCGAGACGACGATCTTCGTGCAACTCGGACTTTGCCTGGCCTATTCTCTGCTCGCCGTGCTCGTGGAACGGGCGAAGGGGAGGCCGGCCGCCTGATGCCGCTTGCGCGTGCGGGTGGTTTGGGCCCACATTCGGCAAAACACGCAGGCGGGGTTCGGTATGGCAGCGGCGGGGCTCGGGTCGACGATCGGTCCGGTGGTGGTGCTTCTCTCGGCGGGCGTGCTGGCGGTGCCGCTGTTCCGCCGGCTCGGTCTCGGCTCGGTGCTGGGCTATTTCGCGGCCGGCGCTCTGGTCGGCCCGTCGGCCTTCGGCCTGTTTCCGGACCCGGCGGCCATTCTGCACGTCTCGGAACTCGGCGTGGTGATGTTCCTGTTCCTGATCGGACTGGAGCTGAGGCCGCAGAAGCTTTGGGCGATGCGCGGCCAGATCTTCGGCCTCGGCCTTGCCCAGGTGGTTGCCTGCATCGGTCTGCTGACCGCCGTCGGCATCCTGATGTTCGGCCTTAAGCCGATCCCCGCCTTCATTGCCGGCGCCGGATTCGTCCTGTCGTCGACGGCGGTCATCATGTCGATGCTTCAGGAGCGCGGCGAACTGGCCGGTCCCGGCGGGCAGAAGGCGGTGTCGATCCTGCTGTTCGAGGATCTCTCCATCGTGCCGCTCCTGGCTCTCGTGGCGTGGCTGGCGCCGGACGACCATGGCGGCGCCAGCTGGACCAGCGTTGGGCTCGGCGCGGCGGCCGTGGCGGCGCTGCTGATCGCCGGCCGGTACCTCATCGATCCCTTCTTCGGCCTGCTCGCCCGGGCGCGCGCCCGCGAAGTGCTGACCGCCGGCGCGCTGCTGGTGGTGCTCGGCGCGGCGCTGCTGATGGAGGCGGCCGGCCTGTCCATGGCCATGGGCACCTTCCTTGCCGGCGTCATGCTGTCCGGGTCGAGCTATCGGCATCAGGTCGAGGCGGACGTCGAGCCGTTCAAGGGCCTGTTGATGGGCCTGTTCTTCCTCGCCGTCGGCATGTCGCTCGACGTGGGCGTCGTCGTGGCGCGCTGGCCGCTGCTGATCGGCCTGCTGCTCGCCTTCGCCGTGGTGAAGGCGCTCGGCATCTACGCGGTGGCGCGCCTGTTCGGCTCTCCCCACGGGCCGGCGTTCCGCCGCGCCCTGATGTTCGCCCAGGGCGGCGAGTTCGCCTTCGTGCTCTACACGGCGGCGGCCGGCGGCGGCGTCATCCCGCCCGGCGACGCCGCTCTGTTCTCGACGGTGATCATCCTCTCCATGGCGCTGACGCCGCTGGTGCTGGCGATCGCCGGCCGTTTCCGCCGCGAGGAAAAGAAATCGCTCGACGGCATCGAGGAGGCGCGCGACCTCAGGGGGCGGGTGCTTTTGATCGGCTTCGGCCGCTTCGGCCAGATCGCCGCGCAACTGCTGCTCACGCGCGGCGTCGACGTCTCGATGATCGAGAACGATCCCGACCGCATCCGCGAGGCCGGCCGCTTCGGCTTCCGCATCTTCTACGGCGACGGCACCCGGCTCGACACGCTCCACCATTCCGGCGCCGCCGAGGCGGAGGTGATCATGGTTTGCGTCGACGACCGCAAGGCGGCGAACCGCATCGTCGAGCTCGTCAAGGCCCATTTCCCGCTGGCGCGGCTGCTGGTCCGCTCCTACGACCGCATCCATTCGATCGAGCTGATCCGGGCCGGCGTCGATATCGAGGTGCGCGAGACCTTCGATGCGGCGCTGCGCCTCGGCGCCGAGGGACTGAGGGCGCTCGGCTGCAGCGAGGAGCGGACGGCGGAGGCGCTCGCCACCATCCGCCGGCTCGATGCCGAGCGGCTGACGGCGCAGGTGCAGGGCGACGTCATGGCCGGCCGCGAGCAAATGCCGACGCGGCCGGTGCCCGAGCCGTTGACGCCACCCCTTGCGCCGCCGCCGCGGGCGGCTGTCGAGGAAGGCTGACAGCCGGCGTCAGACGTCCCGGATCGCCGCGTTGGCCTGGAGACCCGCGAGGTCGAGGGCATGGAGCGCGTCGCAGAGCTCCTGCGGCAGGAAGCCCGGCCCCTTGACCCGCTTGCCGGCGATGGCGCCGGCCGCCGCGTAGGTGGCGAGCGCCGCCACCGTGCCTTCGAAGGCCGGCGCGACGGCGACGAAGGCGCCGACAAGGCCGGTCAGCGCGCAGCCGAGCGCCGTCGACAGCGGCATCAGTTCGTGGCCGCCCTCCACAGCGACGGTGCGGCTGCCATCGGTGACGTAGTCGATCTCGCCGGTGACGGCGACCACCGCGCCGCTCGAGCGGGCGAGGGCGAGGGCGCTGTCGAGAGCGGCATTGGAGCTCGCCGAGCTGTCGACACCCTTCGAGGCGAGACCGGCGACGCCGGACAGCGCCATGATCTCGGAGGCATTGCCGCGGATCACCGTCGGCCCGAGGGCGACGAGGTCGGCGGCGGCCGTGTTGCGGAGGCGCGTCGCGCCGACGGCGACCGGGTCGAACACGACCGGTTTGCCGGCTGCCTTGTAGACGCTGGCCGCCAGCTTCATGCCGGCGATCCAGTCGGACGACAGCGTGCCGATGTTGAGCGTCAGCGCGCGGGCGATGCGGCCGAAGTCCTCGACCTCGTCCACTGAATGCACCATGGCCGGCGAAGCGCCGGCGGCGAGCAGCACGTTGGCGGCGATGGTCATCGCCACGAAATTGGTGATGTTGTGCACCAGCGGCCGTTCGGTGCGCACCTTCTCGTGAAGGGCGTGAACGTCGGCAAGCGTCAGGGTGGTCATCGCGGGCTCCTTCGGCGAAGATCGCCCGCGGACAAGAAGACGTGTGGCTGCCGGACAGGCCGGGCCGCCCGCCTCAATCCCTCCGCCGGCATGATCCGGATCAGGTTCGTGGGGTTGGATCGCTCCTCTCAGTCCGGTCAAGCCGGACACCCCCTTGAGACGCATGGAGAATAGGCGGGAGAGGGGGGAAGCGCAAGGGAGGGGAGATGGCCGAGGGGGTAGATGGTTTTTCTACACCCGCACCACCGCCACCTCTTCCCCTGCATCCGCCGCTGGCGCGAATTCGCGCCGTACGATCAGCGCGTTCGCCTGCGCCAGCATGGAAAGCAGCGAGGAATCCTGTCTGGCGACCGGCGTGACGGTCAGGCGGCCGGCCTCGACGGCGAGACGGGCGCGCAGGAAGTCGCGGCGCATGTCGTTGGCGCGAAGCGGCGCCGTGAGCACGGCGGTCTCGTGATCGGGCAGCACGTCGGCCCGGCCGAGCATGGCCCTGACGAGCGGCGCCAGAAACAAGAGGCCGGTGATCAGCGTCGACACCGGATTGCCGGGCAGGCCGAGGGCATGGACGCGGCCGAGGCGGCCGTGCATCAGCGGCTTGCCCGGGCGCATGGCGATCTTCCAGAAGCCGGGCTCCATCCCCTCCGCCGCGAAGGCCGGACGGGTGTGGTCATGATCGCCCACCGACACGCCGCCGATCACCACGACGATGTCGGCGCCGCCGGTCACCGCCCCGCGGATATGGCTCCTGAGCGCGGAAAGATCGTCGGGGGCGATGCCCAGGTCGACCGCCTCGCCGCCGGCGTCGTGGATCAATTGGGCGAGCGCCACCGTCGATGAGGCGACGATCTGATGCGGCAGGCTGGCCGCTCCCGGCGCCACCAGTTCGTCGCCCGAGGCAATCAGCGCCACGCGCGGCCGCCGCCGCACCGGCAGGCGAGCGTGGTTCATGGCGGCGGCCAGCCCAAGCGCACCGAAGCCGAGCCTCGTTCCGGCGGCAAGCCCCGTCTTGCCCTCGGTGAAGTCGATACCGCGCCGGCGTATGTTGCTGCCGGCCGGCGGCGGGTCTGCGAAGCGGACGCGATCGCCCTGCCGCTCGGCATCCTCCTGGATGGCCACCCGGTCGGCGCCGTCCGGCACCGGGGCGCCGGTGAAGATGCGCGCCGCCTCGCCGGGGCCGAGCGGCCGGCCGAAACCGTGGCCGGCGGCGGACTCGCCGACGACGGCATACCAGACGTCCGACGCAACGGGCGCGCCGAGCGCGTAGCCGTCCATGGCCGATAGGTCTGCCGGCGGCTGGGTGCGCAACGCGACGATATCGGCGGCCAGCGTCCGGCCACCGGCGGCGGCGAGATCCAGCCATTCGGTTTCGGTCGGCGCGACGCCGGCAAGCAGCGCGGCCTGGGCGTCATCGACGGACATCAGCGCCATTTGGCTCTCCTGGCCTTATTTGTCGGCGAGCCAGCGGCCCGATTTGCCGCCATCCTTTTCGAGAAGGCGGATGGCCTCGATGCGCACGTCCTTCTCGGCCGCCTTCACCATGTCGTAGACGGTGAGGCAGGCGACGGAGACGGCGGTCAGCGCCTCCATCTCGACGCCGGTGTTGCCGGTGCAGCGGACGATGGCGGTGATTTCGAGGCCGGGCAACGTCGGGTCGGGCGAAATGTCGATCGCCGCCTTGCTGATCGGCAGCGGATGGCAGAGCGGGATCAGGTCGGACGTTTTCTTGGCGGCCATGATGCCGGCGAGGCGGGCGGTGGCGATGACGTCGCCCTTCGGCACCCGGCCGTCGATGATGAGCGCCAGCGTTTCGGCCTTCATCACCACCTTGCCGGCGGCGATGGCCGTGCGGGCGGTGGTCGCCTTGTCGCTGACGTCGACCATGTGGGCGGCGCCCTTCTCGTCGAGGTGGCTGAGAGGAGACGTCATGTCAGGCTCCTCGCGGCAGGGCTTCGACGAAGCGGACCGGCTCGCCGATGGACGGCGTCACGACATCGCCCTCCCACATGACGCGGCGTCCGCGCACGACGGTGCCGACCGGCCAGCCGGTGACCTCGACGCCGTCGTAGGGCGTCCAGCCGCAACGCGAAGCGATCCAGCCGTTGCGGATGGTCTCGCGGCGCTTCAGGTCGACGACGGTGAGGTCGGCGTCGTAGCCGACGGCGATGCGGCCCTTGCGCGCCATGCCGAAGATGCGTGCCGGACCGGCCGAGCTGAGGTCCACGAAGCGCTGCAGCGTCAGCCGGCCGGCGTTGACGTGGTCGAGCATGATCGGCACCAGCGTCTGGACGCCGGTCATGCCGGAGGGGCTGTCGGGGTAGGGCTTCGCCTTTTCCTCAAGGGTGTGCGGCGCGTGATCGGAGCCGAGCACGTCGGCGATGCCCTGCGTCACGCCCCGCCAGATGCGGTCGCGATGGGCGGCCGAGCGGACGGGCGGGTTCATCTGCACGAGCGTGCCGAGCCGCTGATGGTCGGTCTCGGTGAGCGTCAGGTGATGCGGCGTCACCTCGACCGTGGCGACGTCCTTGTGATCTTTCAGAAAGTCCATCTCCTCGCCGGTGGAGATGTGCAGGACGTGGATGCGGGCGCCCTTGTCGCGGGCGATGCGGACCAGCCGTTCGGTCGACCGGAGCGCCGCCTCCACGTCGCGCCAGACCGGATGGCTCGACGGATCGCCGACGACGCGCAGCGGCTTGCGCTCGACGAGGCGCGCCTCGTCCTCGGAATGGAAGGCGGCGCGGCGGCGCGTGGCACCGAGGATGGCGGCGACGCCGTCGTCGTCGGCCACCAGCAGGTCGCCGGTCGACGAGCCCATGAACACCTTGATGCCGGCGGCGCCGGGCAGCCGCTCCAGCTCGGGGATGTCGCGCACGTTGCCGTGCGTGCCACCGACCCAGAAGGCGAAGTCGCAGTGCATGCGATGGGTGCCGGCCGCCACCTTGTCGGCGAGGCGCTCGGCCGTGGTGGTCAGCGGATTGGTGTTGGGCATCTCGAAGACGGCCGTCACCCCGCCCATGACGGCGGCGCGGGAGCCCGTTTCGAGGTCTTCCTTATGGGTGGCGCCGGGTTCGCGGAAGTGCACCTGGCTGTCGATGACGCCGGGCAATATGGTCAGGCCGGCGCAGTCGATCGTCTCGCCGGCCGACGCGCGGGAGAGGTCGCCGATCTCGGCGATCCGGCCGTCGCGAAGGCCGATGTCGCGCTCGCCAATGCCGTCGTGGTTGACGACGGTGCCGTTTCTGAGGACGGTGTCGAAGGTCATGGCGCGTTCGTGCTCCGGGGTGCGGCGGATGGTCGGCAGGAACGTCTTATCCGCCTTTCCACGTATCCGCTAGGTTACCCCTCTCTCCAACTCTCCCCCGTTAAGGGGAAGAGGGCACGAATTGGTTCACGCTAGAACCTGTTTTGCCGGAAGGCCGTCGCCGTTTGGCCCGACGAGCCCTCTCCCTTGCGGGGGAGAGTTGGAGAGAGGGGGCAATGACCCGCCCTCCTGGCGGTGTCCGGGAAGAGGCGGCTCCGGCGCGGGAGAAGCGCCGAAGCCGATCTTGTCACTTGTAGGCGGCGGCGATGCCGAGGAAATCGGCAGCCTTCAGCGAGGCGCCGCCGACCAGCGCGCCGTTGACGTCCTCGACGGCCATCAGCTCGGCGGCGTTCGAAGGCTTCACCGAACCGCCGTAGAGGATGCGGATGCCGTTGGCGTCGGCGCCGAAGCGCTTGACCAGTTCCTTGCGGATGAAGTTGTGCACTTCCTTGACGTCGGCGGCGGTCGGCGTCAGGCCGGTGCCGATCGCCCACACCGGCTCGTAGGCGATGACGGTGTTGGCGGCCGTCGTGCCGTCGGGCAGCGAGCCGGCCACCTGGGTGCCGACGACGTCGAGCGTCTTGCCGCCGGTGCGCTCGGCATGCGTCTCGCCGACGCAGACGATGGCGATGAGGCCGGCGCGCCAGGCGGCTTCGGTCTTGGCCTTGACGATGGCGTCGGTCTCGGCGTGGTCGGTGCGGCGCTCGGAGTGGCCGACGATGACGTAGGTGGCGCCGGCGTCCTTCAGCATCTCGGCCGAGGTGTCGCCCGTATGGGCGCCCGACACCTTGGCGTGGCAGTCCTGGCCGCCGACCGGCAGCAGACCCTTCTGGGCGAAGGCGGCGACGAGGGTGAAGGGGGGGCAGATGGCCAGCTCGGCCTTGGCCTTGAGGGCGGCGTCATAGCCGGCGGCGATGGCCTCGAATTCGGCGACGGAGGCCTTGAGGCCGTTCATTTTCCAGTTTCCGGCAACCAGCGGCTTGACCGACATGCTCTCGTTCCTTCGATATGCGTTGCGTGGGCGTGGACCATCCCGAACCAGGCCCGGCGTGAATCCTCGAAAGCGGCCTGGAAGATGATCTTGTAGGCGAAAACCCGCAAGCGCATTTATATCCGGCAGATGCAAAACGCTAGCAAGGGCTATTGACTATGAAGGCACTCGAGACGGTCGTTGAGCGTATCATTCTGGGAAGCCGCTGGATTCTCGTCGTCTTCCTCCTCGGTCTTGCGGTTGCGCTCGCCGTCTACGGTCTTTCCTTCGGCGTCAAGCTCTGGAAGGTCATCGGTAGCGTCTTCGTCTATGACGAGGCGGAGATGATTCTCGCCATGCTCGGTTTGATCGACGCGGCGCTGGTCGCCAGCCTGCTGGTGATGGTGATGATCGCCTCCTACGAGAATTTCGTCGGCCGCTTCGACGATCACGACGCCGAGATTCACTGGCTCGGCAAGCTCGACAGCGGCAGCCTGAAGATCAAGGTCGCCTCGTCGATCGTCGCCATCTCCTCGATCCATCTGCTGCAGGTCTTCCTGAACGCCAGCCAGTACACCGAAACCCAGATCATGTGGCAGGTGATCATGCACATCACCTTCGTGGTATCGGCGCTGATGCTGGGCGTGCTCGACAAGATCATGGCCAGGCATTGATCGACGCCGGATTTCGGCGCTTTATCGGGCAAAACCGGCGCTTGCGGCATGAGGCCGCCGCCCCTATGATCCCGCGCGCCGAAGCGGTCCCTGCGAGACCGGTGGCGTGACTGGGATGGACGGGCGCGTCGCGCCCCCGAGACGGACGACACAATGCTTGATTCAATGCGCCGCGGGGCGAACACGCTTCCTGCGAAAATCTTTCTGGGCCTGCTGACGCTATCCTTCATCGGCTGGGGGGTAGGGTCCCGCCTCGGAGCCTCGCATTCCGATACGCTGGCGACCGTGGGTGACACCAAGATTACGCTCGGCGAATTCCAGCGCGCCTATCAGCGGCAGTCGCAGGCGCTGTCGCGCCAGATCGGCCAGGCGCTGACGCCCGACATGGCCCGCTCCATCGGCCTGCCGCAACAGACGCTCGGCGCGCTGATGGCCGACGCCACCGTGGCCAACATGGCCGCCGCCACCGGGCTCGGCGTCTCCGACGAGCGTCTCGCGCAGGGGATCGCCGACGACCCGCAGTTGAGGGCGCCGGGCGCCCAGAGCTTCAACCGCGACTATTTCGCCCAGCTTCTCAACCAGAACGGCATGAACGAGGCGATGTTCATCGCCGAGCGGCGCAAGGAGGAGCTGAGCCAGCAGTTGGCCTTCGGCCTCGTCGGCGGCCTGACCGTGCCGAAGACCATGGTCGGCGCCATCTACCGCTATCAGAACGAAGCCCGCGACATCCGCTATCTGACGCTGGCCCGCGCCCAAGTGGAGCCGATCGGCAAGCCGGCCGACGACGTGCTGGCCAAGTGGTACGAGGAGCACAAGGGCGAGTTCCGGGCGCCGGAATTTCGCGCCATTGAGGTATTGGCCCTGACGCCGGACGCCGTTGCCGATCCCTCGGCGGTGACCGACGAGGAGGTGTCGCGCGAATACGAGCGCACCAAGGACCAGTATGGGGCGCCCGAGCAGCGCCGCATCCAGCAATTGTTCTATGCGACGCCGGAAGAGGCGGCCGCCGCGGCGGCAAAGCTCAAGGCGGGCGCGAGCTTCGACCAGCTCATCGCCGACGCCGGCTCCAAGCCCGAGGATGTCGATCTCGGCCTCCTCGCCCGCGACAAGGTGCTTGATCCGGCGGTGGCCGAGGCGGCTTTCGGCCTGGCGCTCGATACGCCGAGCGAACCGGTAAAGTCGTCCTTCGGCACGGTGCTGCTGCGCGTCACCGAGATTCAGCCGGCCCATACCAAGACGCTCTCCGAGGTGGCGCCCGACATCCGCAAGGCGATCGCCGCTAAGGCGGCCGAGCGCTCCGTGCTCGAAGTGCACGACGAAGTGGAGGATGCGCTGGCCGGTGGCGCGACGCTGCAGGAAGTGGCGAGCCGCTTCAAGCTGAAGCTCGTCACCGCCGAAGTGGATCCCGAGGGCAACGGCACCGACGATCAGCCGGTTGCCGGCCTGCCCGATCAGGCCGAGCTTCTGAAGGCGGCCTTCGCCGCCGACGAGGGCGGCGAGAACGAGCCGCTGTCCATCAATCACAGCTTCATCTGGTACAACGTCGCCAAGGTGACGCCGGGCCGCGAACGCGCGCTCGACGAGGTGAAGGACAAGGCGATCGTCGCATGGACCGATGCCGAGGCGCAGGTCCGCCTGACGGCCAAGGCCGACGAGATGGTGAAGGATCTGAAGGCCGGTACGCCGATCGATGCCCTTGCCGGAACGGCTTCGGTGGAAGTCGAGACCGCGTCGGGCGTGACGCGCCAGGCGGGCGATGCCGGCCTCGGAGCCGACGGCGTCAACGCCGCCTTCGGCGGTCCGAAGGGGCATGTCGCCGCCGTCGCCGGCCCGGACGGCACGCGCATCGTGCTCGAGGTCGCCGAGGTGGTCAATCCGACGATGCCGGAAGGAGCCGGCGAGGCGGTCGACATTGCCGACAGGATTGCCACGGCGGTGGGGCAGGGCCTCTACGGGCAGTATCTGGCGGCGGCGCAGGAAGAGTTCGGCACCACCGTCAACCAGTCGCTGCTCAACGCGGCGATCGGCGCCGGCAACGCCAGCAACTGATGCGGACACCGGTCCTAAGGGCCGGAGTTCCTCTGCGTTCCGCGGTCCGGAAATCCGGCGTGGGCAGGGATTTTGCGAAACCCTCTCCGGCATTGCGAGAGCAATTTGCCGGAGACTGCATGACGGGTGGGAACGAGCGATGGCCGATTTCAAGACCCTGATCGCCAAGGTGGCTTCCGGGGCCAGCCTGAGCCGGGAGGAGGCGACGTCGGCCTTCGACATCATGATGACCGGCGAGGCGACGCCGTCGCAGATCGGTGGCTTCCTGATGGCGCTGAGGGTGCGCGGCGAAACCGTCGAGGAGATCGCCGGCGCCGTGTCGTCCATGCGCTCGCGCATGCTGACGGTGGAGGCGCCGGCGGATGCGGTCGATATCGTCGGCACCGGCGGCGACGCCTCCGGCAGCCTCAATATCTCCACCGCCTCGGCCCTCGTTGCCGCCGGCGCCGGCCTGCCCATCGCCAAGCACGGCAACAGGGCGCTGTCGTCGAAATCCGGCGCCGCCGACGTGCTGATGGCGCTCGGCGTAAAGATCGACATCGGGCCGGACACCATCTCGGCCTGCATCCGCGAGGCGGGCGTCGGCTTCATGTTCGCGCCGGTGCACCATTCGGCGATGAAGCACGTCGGTCCGAGCCGCGTCGAGCTCGGCACCCGCACCGTCTTCAACATCCTCGGGCCGCTCTCCAACCCGGCCGGCGTGCGGCGCCAACTGGTCGGCGTCTTCGCGCGCGAATGGCTGCTGCCGGTGGCCGAGACGCTGGCCGCCCTCGGCTCCGAAGCGGTCTGGGTGGTGCACGGCTCCGACGGTCTCGACGAGATGACGCTGTCCGGCCCCACCTATGTCGCGGAACTGAAAAACGGCGCCGTTCGCGCCTTCGAGGTGATGCCGGACGACGCCGGCCTGCCGCATCATTCTCCCGAAGCGGTGCGGGGCGGCTCGGCCGAGGACAATGCCCAGGCGCTGAGGGCGCTGCTCAACGGCGCCGGCGGCGCCTATCGCGACACGGTGCTGCTCAATGTCGCCGCCGCGCTGGTCATCGCCGACCGGGTGCCGACGCTAAAGGACGGCGTGACGCTTGCCGCCGATGCCATCGACAGCGGCCGCGCCCTTGCCGCCCTCGACCGGCTGGTCGCCCGCTCCAACGCCTGAGGAAACGCCGTGGCCGATATCCTCGCCCGTATCGAGGCCTACAAGCGGCAGGAGATCGCCGCCGCCGAGGCCGCGATCCCGCTTGCCGAAATCAAGGCGCTGGCCGCCGACCAGCCGCCGCCGCGCGGCTTCCGCGCCGCCATCGAGAAAAAGCACGCCGAGGGCCGCTACGCGCTGATCGCCGAGGTCAAGAAGGCCAGCCCGTCGAAGGGGCTGATCCGGCCGGACTTCGATCCGCCGGCGCTGGCCCGCGCCTACGAGGCGGGCGGGGCGGCCTGCCTTTCGGTGCTGACCGACGCGCCGTCGTTCCAGGGGCATCCCGACTATCTGAAGGCTGCCCGGGCGGCGACGGCGCTGCCGGCGCTCCGCAAGGATTTCCTGTTTTCGCCCTATCAGGTCTACGAGGCGCGGGCGTGGGGCGCCGACTGCATCCTGATCATCCTCGCCGCCGTCGACGACGATACCGCGAGGCGCCTCGAGGACACCGCCCTCGACCTCGGCATGGACGTGCTCCTCGAAGTGCACGACGCCGCCGAGCTCGAGCGGGCGCTGAAGCTGCGGTCGCCGCTTCTCGGCATCAACAACCGCAACCTCCGCACCTTCGAGACGCGGCTCGAAACCACGGAGGAGCTGTCGGAAAGCGTGCCGGGCGACCGTATCCTCGTCGCCGAGTCCGGCCTGTTCACGCCGGCCGACCTGGCGCGCCTGGCGCGCGTCGGTGCCCGGACTTTCCTGATCGGCGAAAGCCTGATGCGGCAGACCGACGTCGCCGCGGCGACCAAGGCACTGCTCGCCTGAATCCAGCGCCCGTTCGATCTTGTCGAACGGGCGCTGGAAACTGGGTACCGTCAGGCCGTCAGCACCATGTGCGGCCGGCCGTTCGACGTTTTCGACGGGCTGACGCCCTCTTCGTCGATGGTGGCGGTGACGCGCTTGCGGAAGGCCGAGAAGCTCTCGAACTCCACCACGTCCACCGGCTCGTCGAAATCGACGGTGATGGTGTAGTAGCCGGGTACCGAGGTGACCGCTTGCAGCGCCCGCACGGTGCCTTCGAAGGCCTTGCCGAGATAGGTGCCTTTCACCCGGTCGCCGGGGTTCCAGGCGCGCCGGGGCGGCTCGTTGCCGACCTTGGCGTAGAGCGTGTTCCAGTCGGCAAAACCGTATTGCCGGGCCATCAGCTCCAGCGATTTCGAATGGCTGATATCGCTGCCGGCTTCGGCGAGCGAGCTTCTGAGACGACGGGCCTGGGCTTTCAGCTCGTCGAGCGTTGGCAGTCGGGACGACATGACCGTTCTCCAAATGGCATCGGACATGACCGTAAGCAGGGTGCCCGCATTGCCGAGAGGTCTCGATGCCTGGAAAACGCAGCGATCGACGGGAGCTTCACCATGGCTTGCGCCGGCGGGCGGCTGGGGTCCCTCACCCATGGCCGGTCATCTAGGAGGGGCGGGCCGGATTGTCAAGGCGAGGGGATCGGAGGCAAAAAAAGCCGGGCTTTCGGCCCGGCCTCTTCCCGATCCGGAAATCTGTGTCGTTCAGTCCTTGATGACCGAAATGTCCGGCGCATCCACGGCCTTCATGCCGACGGTATGATAGCCGCTGTCGACGTGCAGCACCTCGCCGGTGACGGCGCGGCCGAGATCGGACAGGAGGTAAAGCGAGCTGTCGCCCACTTCCTCGATGGTGACGGTGCGGCGCAGCGGCGCGTTATATTCGTTCCACTTGAGGATATAGCGGAAGTCGCCGATGCCGGAGGCGGCCAGCGTCTTGACCGGGCCGGCCGAGACGGCGTTGACGCGGATGTTCTGCGGGCCGAGGTCGACGGCGAGATACTTGACCGAGGCTTCCAGCGCCGCCTTGGCCACGCCCATCACGTTGTAGTTGGGCATCACCTTCTCGGCGCCGTAATAGGTCAGCGTCAGCATCGAGCCGCCTTCGGTCATCAGCTTCTCGGCGCGCCGGGCGACCGCCGTGAAGGAGTAGACCGAGATCAGCATGGTCTTCTGGAAATTGGCCTCGCTGGTGTCGACGTAGCGGCCGGTCAGTTCGTCCTTGTCGGAAAAGCCGATGGCGTGCACCAGGAAGTCGATCTTGCCCCATTTTTCGGCGAGCGTCGCGAAGACCGCGTCGATGGTGTCGGCCTCGGCCACGTCGCAGTGGCCCACCACCAGCGCGCCGATCTCGGCGGCCAGCGGCTCGACGCGCTTCCTCAGCGCGTCGCCCTGATAGGTCAGCGCGATCTCGGCGCCGGCGGCGTGAAGCGACTTGGCAATTCCCCAGGCCATGGAACGGTTGTTGGCCAATCCCATGATCAGGCCACGCTTGCCCGCCATCAGACCCACAGCACCTGCCATTTTGTAACCCCGCCTAATCAAATCCGGATGTCGTGCTCGTATGACACAAGGATTATGACAATAGCAAGTCGCGGAGCGGCCTCGCCGGGACGCCTGTCGTGACCGCCGCCGACCCTCGACGGCGGCGGTTCGCGGCTGTAGGTTCCGCCGCATGAAAGCCCCGTCGACGCCCGATCTCCTCTCCCGCTTCGCCGCCCTCGTCGGACCCGGCCACGCCCTCACGGAAGCGGCGGACAAGGCCCGCTATCTCATGGAATGGCGCGACCTCTACCGGGGTGAAACGCCGCTCGTCCTGAGGCCGGCCAGCACGGCGGAAGTGGCCGCCATCCTGCGTCTTGCCCACGAGACGAAGACGGCGATCGTGCCGCAGGGCGGCAATACCGGCCTCGTCGGCGGCCAGATCCCCGTGCCGGGGCGGCAGGAAATCGTCGTTTCCCTGGAACGGCTTGACAGGGTCCGGTCGATCGATCCGCTCGGCAACAGCATGGTCGTCGAGGCCGGCATGCCGCTCGCCGCCGTCCATGCGGCGGCCGAGGCGGCGGATCGGGTGTTTCCGCTGACGCTCGCCTCGCTCGGCTCGTGCCAGATCGGCGGCAACATCGCCACCAACGCCGGCGGCACCGCCGTGCTCGCCTACGGCAACGCCCGCAACCTGGTGCTCGGCCTCGAGGTGGTGCTGGCCGACGGGCGCGTCTGGAACGGCCTCCGGCGGCTCGGTAAGGACAATGCCGGTTATGATCTGAAACAATTGTTTATCGGTTCGGAGGGCACTCTGGGCATCGTCACGGCAGCGGCGTTGAAGCTTCGTCACCGCCCGCGCGGGCTGGCGGCGGCCTTCGTCTCGGTCGCCTCGCCGGCGGCGGCGCTCGACCTGTTCGCACGCGCCCAGGCCGCGGCGAGCTTCGGCCTCACCGGCTTCGAATTGATGTCCGGCCTCGCCATGGAATTCGCCCTGCGCCATCTTCCGGGCGCCCGCCTGCCGGCCGCCGCCGCGCCCTGGTACGTGCTGGTCGAGGTCGGTTCCGGCCGTTCCGATGCCGAGGCCGGCGCGGTCATTCTCGACATTCTCGAAAGCGCCATGGCGGCGGGCGAGGCGCTCGACGCGGCGGTGGCGCAGTCGCTTTCCCAGGTCGACGATTTCTGGCGGCTTCGCCACGGCATGAGCGAGGTGCAGAAGCACGAGGGCGGCTCCATCAAGCACGACGTTTCCGTGCCGATCGGCGACCTGCCGGCCTTCCTCGACGAGGCGATGGCCGCGGTGACGGCGGCCTTTCCCGGCTGCCGGCCGGTGCCGTTCGGCCACATGGGCGACGGCAACATCCATTTCAACGTCAGCCAGCCCGAGGGCGGCGACCGCCAGGCGTTCCTCTCCCGCTGGGACGAGATGAACGCCGTCGTGCACGATGTGGTGCGAAAATACGATGGCTCGGTGGCGGCCGAGCATGGCGTCGGCCGGCTCAAGGTCGACCTGCTGGCCGAAGTGAAGCCGTCGCTTGATCTGGAGCTGATGGGCCGCCTCAAGGATGCGCTCGATCCCGAGGGCATCCTCAATCCCGGCCGGGTCATTCGCCGGTCATGAACAGCAGCCAGCGGCCGTCGGCGGCGATCTCCAGGCGGTAGAACTCGTAGGAGCCGACCGCGCGCATTTCCTCGAAATCGCCGGCCGTCAGCACGCGATAGACCTCGACGAGCTGGCGGCGATCGAGGGTGTCCGGCGGCAGCTCGGCGAAATAGGGCCAGACATAGCGGGCCTGTGGCGTGCCGTCGCCCTTCACCACCCAGCCGGCATCGAGCACGTCGAGCAGGATGGCCAGCACCTCGAGGCCGGCGGTATCGCCGGAGGCCGCCTTCAGGATGTCGATCGGATCGCCCTCGCCGGTCGAGGAGAACAGCGGCGGCGGGCTGGACAGGCCGATCACCGCCCGCATCTGCGTCTCGTCGCCGGATCGGGCGGCGGCGACGATCTTCTCGCGCATGGCCGCGACGGCCGGCGGCAGCGTCGAGAGATCGTAGCGCACCTCGGGGAGGGAAGCGGACGCCGCCTCGTCTGGAGGGGTCGCCAGGCCCGTACCGGTCCCGACGCCGGATCCGTCGTCCCCGGGAACGCTGAAGCCATAGCCGCTGCCCGGCGAGCGGCCGGTTTCCGGCGACGACTGGAGGCCGAAGGCGAGGGCTGTCGACGCGGCGCATAGCGACAGGCTCACCGCGATCGCCGCGGCGAACAAGGGCGCTCCGATGGAAATCCGCATGTCGTCCCCCGGGCCTCGCGCGGCGGCCTGCCGCGCCTTACTGCAGGGTGCGCAGCAGCGTGTATCCGCCCGAGGAGATCTTCTCCGGCAGCTCGGCAACCAGCCGGGCCACGCTTTCCTCGCCGAAGCACTCGACAAGCGTCGTCAGGGCGGCGAACAGGGCCGCGTGGGCAACCGCGTCGACGGGAATGCCGTCGTCGTCGGCATCGTCGAAGGCGCGCTCCATGTGCGTCATGGCCCGATGCTTGAAATTATCGCCCACCGTGGCCTCGACCGGCTCAAGCAGTTCGTCCCGCATATCCGACATCGGCCCCATCCGCACCTTCTGGAATCGGTTCGCAGCACCAAGGCCGCCGCCGATCCGCATCATCGACGGGCGCCACACTATCATCGTTCCGCCAAGACGCAACGCCAACCGTTAAAGAGCGTTAACGAGTTTGAAGAAATGCGGTTAACGAACCGGTAACCATCAGCGGGCGGGCGCGACGGGCGAATCGCCGGTGCGGCCGAAGCGCTGGTCGAGGCGTTCGGAGAGCTGCGCCCCCTCCGCGAAATAGCGCTGGAGTACGCCGCGCGTCGACGCCGTGCAGGTCCGGTGGGCCACCGCGAAGGTGCGCTGGCCGCGGTTGAAGGCCTCGACATAGGGGCGGCGCGCCGGCCCGTCGAGGCCCTGCGCATCGAGGAGCGCCACCATCTTGGCGCGCCAGTCGGCCGCCGATGGCCCGCCACAGAGGCCATCGAGATAGGCCGCCGCGCCGAGCACTTCGGACAGGCGCAGGATGTCAGCCTGATAGGGGGGAGGCGGCGTGGCGTCGGCGGCCAGGAGCGGCGTCGCCGAGGCAAGCGTCACGAACACGGCCAGAACCTTCAGCAAGAGACGCCCCCTGTCGCGCCGAACCTTCGGCCATTCTGGACCGTCCGCCGAGACGGGGCAAGGATGGCGTCAGCCTTCGACGAGCGCCCTCGTGCGGTCGATGAATTCGGCAAGCTTCGGCGTCAAGCTGAATTCGGCAAGTTGTTCGGGCGGAACAAAACGGGCGGCCAGCGCGTCCGAGGCGGCCACCGGCTCGGCGTTGGCGGCGGCTTTCGCCGCAAAGACGATCAGCACGTAATGGCGGAAGGTGCTGCCGTCGCCGCCCGACAGAATCACTTCGTGGACGAGCGGAACCCCGGCGAGCGTGATCCGCAGCCCGGTCTCCTCGAACACCTCGCGGCGGGCGGCGTCCTCGAGGGTTTCGCCCCATTCGAGATGGCCGCCGGGAAAGCTCCAGAGGCCGCCCGACGGGTCGCCGGAGCGCTCCACCAACAGCACCTCGCCGCCGCGCCAGACGCCGACGCTGACACCGACACGAGGCTGGCGGAGGGAGGCGGGGGAGGGCATGGTCTCAGCCGAACAGCGCGTCGACGGCCGACTGGGCGTCGCCGGTGTCCTCGGTGACCATGGCGGCCACCGGCGCGCCGTTGATCAGGCCCATGGCGTGAGCCAGCAGCGGCTTGATGCGCATTTCCGACAGGTCGGTCAGCGCCTCGATCGGCAGCGCGTCCATCGGGGCGTCGATGATCATGCGCTGCAGGCCGGCCATGGCGGCGTCGATCCGGGCGACGGTATCGTCGAACGCCCGCCGGCGCTCCGGATCGCAAGCCTCGTAGGCGGCAATGGCGAGGTCGCGCTCCTTGAAATGCGACTGGCGGAAATGCTCGACATAGGAGCAGGGCTGCCAGGCGACGACGTCCGGCGCGCAGTCCGGCATCATCGGCAGCATGTCGATCAGCATCACCACTTCATTGAAATGGTTGAGGTAGTCGGTGGCGAGCCAGGTGTCGGGGTGGATGTTGGCGGCGGCAAGACGGTCCGGAGAGAAAACGGTCTCCGGCCTCACGAGCTCTTCCGTGCCTGCCGTGCCCGCCAATTCATCCCCCGCCGAAAAATTCACTTTCGGAAACATACCGTGGTCAAGGTTGCCAAATACCTTACGCCGGCATTTGTTTGGCGACGGGCGAAGCGGATATCATCGTCTTCGTCAGGCAGTCGGTTATCGGGGTCGGTGCATGTGCGGTCGATTTGTGCTCATCGAGTCGCTAAGGGCAATGCAGAACCTGTTCGGCTATCGCATCGACGAGCGCTTTCCCGAGCGGCTCCTCGATGCCGGCCGTCGCTACAACATCGCGCCGACCCAACCGATCGTGGCCGTCGATGCCGGCCTCGACGGCGTCCGGCATGTCCGCCTCGTGCGGTGGGGCCTCATCCCCGCCTGGACGAAGGATGCCAGGACCCAATCGCTTCTCTTCAACGCCCGCTCCGAAACGGCGGCCGACAAGCCGTCGTTCCGGACGGCCATGCGCCACCGCCGCTGCCTCGTTCCCGCCTCCGGCTTCTATGAATGGCGGCGCATGGGGACGGCCAAGATGCCCTATTATATCCGCCCGCGCGACGGCTCGACCATGGCCTTCGCCGGTCTTACCGAGACCTGGCTCGGACCGGATGGCAGCGAGATCGACACCGGCGCCATCCTCACCACGTCGGCCAACAGGCTGATGGCGATGCTGCACGACCGGATGCCGGTCATCCTGGATCCCGGGGATTGGGACGAGTGGCTCGACTGCGGCAACCGCCGGCCGCGCGACGTCGCCCGCCTGCTGCGGCCGGCCGCCGACGATCTGCTCGAAGCCATCCCGGTCAGCGAGCGGGCGAACAGCGTGGCCAACGACGACGAGGCGCTGATCGCCCCGCTCGCCGAACCGCTCACCGTCGACGCCGAGCCGGAGGCGGAGAAGCCGGCCGACCCGACGCCCGACGACGAGCCGCCGGCGCAAGGCAGCCTGTTCTGAAGGGCTGTTGAGGCTGTGGCGGCGGTCTGCTATCATGTATCTACATTATAGATACAGGGGGAAGCCATGCGCGCCACCGTCCGCAAATGGGGCAACAGCGCCGCCATCCGCATTCCTTCGCCGTTGCTCGAAGCGGCGAACCTGTCGCTTGATGTCGAGGTCGACATCACGGAGGAGAACGGTCGCATCGTCATCGAGCCGGTCCGCGCGGCTTTCGATCTCGGCACGCTGCTCTCCGCCATCACGCCCGACAACGTCCATGCGGAAGTGGATAGCGGTGAGCCGACCGGTAAGGAACGTCTCTGATGGCCTGGGCGCCCGAGGCCGGCGACGTGGTCTGGCTGGAATTCTCGCCGCAGGCCGGACATGAGCAGGCCGGCCGCCGGCCCGCCGTGGTGCTCAGCCCATCCGCCTATAATCGTCTCACCGGGCTGATGCTGTGCTGTCCGCTGACGACGCGGGTAAAGGGCTACCCCTTCGAGGTGCCGATCGCCGACACGCGCGGCAGCGTCGCCCTTGCCGACCAGGTGAAGAGCCTCGACTGGCAGGCGCGCAATGCCGAGCGCAAGGGCAGGGTGTCGGGGGCGGAACTCGTCGAGATCAGGGGAAAGGCGACGGCGCTGATCCGAGGATGATCCCTCACGCCGCCGAGAACAGCCGTGCCGTTTCGTCGACGGCGCCGGGCGCGATTTCCACCCTCTCGCCCGTGATCTTCGCCTTGCCTTCGGCGATCAGGCGGACGGCGAGGGGATAAAGGCGATGCTCGGCCGTCAGTATGCGGGCGGCGAGGCTGTCCGGCGTGTCGCCGGCCACCACCGGCACGGCTGCCTGGGCGACGATCGGTCCGGCGTCCATCTCGGCCCGCACGAAATGCACCGTGCAGCCGGCGAGCTTGACGCCGTCGGCGATCGCCCGCTCGTGGGTATGAAGCCCCTTGTAGGACGGCAGCAGCGACGGGTGAATGTTGATCAGCCGGTTGTGCCAGCGCTCGATGAAGGCGGGGGAGACGATGCGCATGAAGCCGGCAAGGCAGACGAAGTCGACGCCGTGGGCGACAAGCGCGTCGATCACCGCCGCTTCGAACTCGGCCTTGGAGGCGTGGGCCTTGTGGTCGACGACAACGGCCGGAATGCCGCGCGCGCGGGCGAAGTCGAGCCCCTTGGCATCGGGGCGGTTGGAGAGGACGCAGCATATTTCGGCCGGAAAGGCCGGATCCTGCGCCGCCTCGACCAGCGCCGCCATGTTGGATCCGCGCCCGGAAATCAGAATGCCGACCTTGAGCTTGCCCATCTTCCCCTGTCCCGCATGAAGGCCTTCGGCCTCACCCCTCTCTCCAGGAATTCGGCCGATTTTCACAGCGTCAGTTCCCCGTCGAACAGCGTGCGCGGCCCCTCGGGGTCGGCGATCATTTCGCCGAAGCGGACGACGTTCTCGCCGGCCGCCACGAGCGCGGCGGCAACCCGGTCGGTATCCTCGGGCGCCACCACGGCGATCATGCCGATGCCGCAATTGAACGTCCGCACCAGTTCCGCCTGATCGAGCCCGCCGACCTTGGCCAGCCAGCCGAACACCTTCGGCACCTTGACGGCCGAAAGGTCGACGCGCGCCGACAGGCCGGCCGGCAGCACGCGCGGAATGTTGTCGACGAAGCCGCCGCCGGTGATGTGGGCGAGCGCCTTGATGGCGCCGGTCTCCTTCTGGGCGACGAGCACCGGCTTCACGTAGATGCGGGTCGGCACCGTCAAGGCCGCGCCCAGCGTCTCGCCGTCCGAGAAGGGCGAGGGGGCGGCATAGGAAAGCCCCGAGTGCTCGACGATCTTCCTGACCAGCGAGAAGCCGTTGGAGTGCACGCCCGACGAGGCGATGCCGAGGATGACGTCGCCGTCCCGCACGCTGTCGCGCGGCAATATGCCGTCGCGCTCGACAGCGCCGACGGCAAAGCCGGCGAGATCGTAGTCGCCATCCTTGTACATGCCGGGCATCTCGGCCGTTTCGCCGCCGATCAGGGCGCAGCCGGCCATCTTGCAGCCTTCGGCGATGCCGGCCACCACCTCGGCGGCGGTATCGACGGAGAGGCGCCCGGTTGCGAAATAGTCGAGGAAGAACAGCGGCTCGGCGCCCTGGACCACCAGGTCGTTGACGCTCATCGCTACGAGGTCGATGCCGACGAAGCCGTGGATGCCCGCCTCGATGGCCACGGCGAGCTTGGTGCCGACGCCGTCGTTGGCCGCTACCAGCACCGGGTCGCGGAACTTGCAGGCGGCGAGGTCGAACAGGCCGCCGAAGCCGCCGATGTCGGCGTCGGCGCCGATCCGGCGCGTTGCCTTGACCAGGGGTTTGATGCGATCGACGAGGGCGTTTCCGGCGTCGATGTCGACGCCGGCGTCGCGATAGGTGAGCCCGTTCTTGCCGTTCATGGAGCCTCGCGCCTTCCCTGCAATGGATATCCGGCAAGAAGCCGAAACCGCGGAAAATGACAAGTCAAAACTGCGCCTTTCCCGCTTCCCTTGGCGGGAAAACGGCATGCATGGCCACAGGTCGGTCTTGGAAAGCGCGGCGGCGATGCTCAAATGACCGACACGACCTTCCCTCGGGGACGCCTTTTGACCATACCCAACCTCATCACGCTGGCCCGCCTGATCGCCGTTCCCGCGGTCATCCTGCTGCTGCTCGACGGTGATTTCGGCTGGGCCTTCGCCGTGTTCGTGATCGCCGGCATTTCCGACGGCGTCGATGGCGCCATCGCCCGCCACGTGCCGGGGCAGGCGAGCGAACTCGGCCGCCTGCTCGATCCGGTGGCCGACAAGGCGCTGCTGGTCTCGATCTTCGTGGTGCTAGCGGCCACCGGGCACGCGCCGATGTGGCTCACCGTGCTGGTGGTCAGCCGCGACGTGCTGATCGTCGGTGGCGTCATCGTTTCCTGGCTGGCGTCGAAGCCGGTGCCGATCGTGCCGCTGATGATTTCCAAGGCCAACACGGCGGCGCAGATTCTTTATGCCGCCCTGTTGCTCGCCGATCTCGGCCTGGCATGGCGGTTGGAGCCGCTTGTGGATATCATGGGCTGGGTCGTGGCGGCCTTGACCCTGGTCTCCGCCGCCGCCTACGTCAGGGGCTGGCTTGCGTTCATGCAAGGGTGAGGACTGCGCGTGAAGCTCAGGAATACGGTTCTCTTCTGGACTGGCGCGGCGCTGGCTTTCGGCCTGCTGCTTTACGTCTTTTCCTCGATCCTGCTGCCCTTCGTCGCCGGAATGGCGCTCGCCTATCTGCTCGATCCGGTGGCCGACCGCCTCGAGCGGCTCGGCCTGTCGCGGGCGCTCGCCACCGCGCTGATCCTGGTCCTGTTCGTTCTGCTGGCTCTCCTGGCGGTGATGATCATCGTGCCGGTGCTGGGCAGCCAGCTCCAGGGCCTGATCGCCAACATGCCGGCCTATCTCGACGCCGCCCAGCGCTGGCTGAGCCAGGAGGCGGGCTCGCGCCTGTTCCGGGCGTTGCGCATCTCGGCGACCGATATCCGCGGATCGCTCGGCGCGCTGTTCAGCAACGGCTCCTCCATCATGGCGGCGCTGCTCTCGTCGGTGTGGAACGGCGGCCAGACGCTGATCTCGGTCATTTCGCTGCTGGTGGTGACGCCGGTGGTCGCCTTCTACATGCTGCTCGACTGGGACCGCATGGTCGCGACCATCGACGACAACCTGCCGCGTCATCATCGCGAGACCATCCGGGCGCTGGCGCGGGAGATGAACGTCGGCGTTGCCAACTTCGTGCGCGGGCAGGTGTCGGTATCGGCGCTGCTCGGCCTGTTCTACGCCGTGTCGTTGTCGCTCGCCGGCCTGTCCTTCGGCCTGCTGATCGGCCTCGTCGCCGGCCTGATCAGCTTCATTCCCTATCTCGGGTCGATCGTCGGCGGCGGCCTTGCCATCGGCGTGGCGCTGTACCAGTTCTGGCCGGACTGGACGTGGATAGCCGTCATCGTCGGCATCTTCGTCATCGGCCAGTTCATCGAGGGCAACATCCTGCAGCCCAAGCTGATCGGCTCGTCGATCGGCCTGCATCCGGTCTGGCTGATGTTCGCCCTGTTCGCCTTCGGCACGCTGTTCGGCTTCGTCGGCCTTCTGGTCGCCGTGCCGGCCGCCGCGTCGGTGGCCGTGCTGGTCCGCTTCGCCTTCGCCAAGTATCGGGAGAGTCCGTTCTATAGTCTCGACCAAGGCGAGGCCGCCGATCCGGCCACAGACGAAATTGTTGTTCCACCCGAGGACGCTGCCCCATGAGCCGCATGAAACCGCGCCAGTTGCCGCTCGCCATGCCGCATCAGGCTGCGATGAGCCGCGAGGATTTCCTGGTCGGCGAGGGCAACCGCGAGGCGGCGGCCTTCATCGACGCCTGGCCCGACTGGCCGGCGTCGGTGGTGCTGCTGATCGGCCCCAACGGCTCGGGCAAGACGCACCTCGTCAACATCTGGGCGGCCAAGAGCCGGGCCGCCGTCGTCGCCGCGGCCGACCTGTCGTCCGCCGACCCCACGGCGCTGATCGGCACCGGCGCCGTCGCCGTCGAGGACGCCGACGATCCCGCCCTCGACGAGAACGCGTTGTTCCACTTGCTCAACGCGGCGCGCGGGCGCGGCGCCTCGGTGCTGATCACCGCCCATTCCGTGCCGTCGGTCTGGGGAGTGACGCTTCCCGACCTCCTGTCGCGCCTTCGCGCCGCCCAGCCGGCCTTCCTCGGCCCGCCCGACGACGCGCTGCTCGAAAAGGTCATGATAAAGCTGCTCGCCGACCGCCAGCTCGCCATCGACGCCGGCGTGCTCGACTATATCCTGCTCCGCATGGAGCGGTCGTGCGCGGCCGCCTGCGCGCTGGTCGAGGCGCTCGATCGCGAATCGCTGGCCCGCGGCCGCCGCATCACCAGGGCGATCGCCGCCGACGTGCTGTCGCCCGGCAGCGAAAGCTGAGCCCGGGTACCAAGCCGACGAAGAGATTGTGGCCTCATCCCGAAGCCGTAGACAAACTGTCACATAGCTGGTGCATGGATTTGGTCCGTAAGCTAGACTGACCGCAAGCGGCCGGTCCTGCCTGGAGCCTGGGCCCACCAGCCCCGCGAACCCGAGGTCGTGGAGATGAGCGAGACGGATGCAGCCGTGAGCGAGACGATGGAGGCAGAGACCGGGCCCGCGCCGGCGATGACCATGGAATCGCCCGAACGGTTCGTGAATCGCGAGATCTCCTGGCTGGGCTTCAATCGCCGCGTCCTCGAGGAATCGGAGAACGCCAACCATCCCCTGCTGGAGCGGCTGCGCTTCCTGTCGATCTCGGCGAGCAATCTCGACGAATTCTTCATGGTGCGCTTCGCCGGCATCAAGGGGCAGGTGCGCGAGCGCGTGACCACCCGCTCCGACGACGGCCTGACGCCCGCCGAACAGATGGCGGTGATCTCCGAAGCCGCCGCCCGGCTGGCCGATTCCCAGCAGGCGCGCTGGCGCAACCTGCGCACCGAGATCGAGAAGGCCGGCATCATTCTCGTCGAGCCGGGCAAGCTCAAGGCGGGCGACGAGGTCTGGCTCGAGGATTATTTCCTGTCGTCGATCTTCCCGGTGCTGACGCCGCTGGCCGTCGATCCGGCCCATCCGTTCCCCTTCATTCCCAATCTCGGCTTCTCGATCGTCCTCGACCTCGTCAGGGTGCGCGGCAACGAGAGCATGGTGGCGCTCATCCGCATGGCCGCCAAGATCGATCGTTTCGTCCGCCTGCCCGACGACGGCGCCCATTCCGGGACGACGCGCTTCATCCTGCTGGAGCAGGTGGTGACCATGTTCATCGGCCGCCTGTTCCCCGGCTACACGGTGCGCGGCCAGGGCAGCTTCCGCATCCTGCGCGACAGTGATCTCGAAGTGGAGGAAGAAGCCGAGGATCTGGTTCGCCTGTTCGAAAGCGCGCTGAAGCGTCGCCGCAAGGGCCTGGTCATCCGCGCCGAGTTCGAGCGCTCGACGCCGGTGGCGCTGCGTCAACTGGTCACCGAGTCGGTCGGCTGCATGCCCGACGAGGTGCAGCTTCTCGACGAACTGCTCGCCCTCAACGACCTCGGCCAGCTCGTCGGCCTCGACCGGCCCGATCTGAAGTTCGAGCCTTACGCACCGCGCTACCCCGAGCGCATCCGCGAGCATGCCGGCGACGCCTTCGCGGCCATTCGCCAGAAGGACCTGATCGTTCACCATCCCTACGAGTCGTTCGACGTGGTGGTGCAGTTCCTGCGGCAGGCGGCGGCCGACCCGGAGGTGGTCGCCATCAAGCAGACGCTCTACCGCACGTCCAACGACAGCCCGATCGTCCGCGCGCTGATCGAGGCGGCCGACGCCGGCAAGTCGGTGACGGCGCTGGTCGAGCTCAAGGCCCGCTTCGACGAAGAAGCCAACATCCGCTGGGCGCGCGACCTCGAGCGGGCCGGCGTGCAGGTGGTGTTCGGCTTCTTCGAGCTGAAGACCCACGCCAAGATGTCGCTGGTGGTGCGCCGCGAGGGGCAGCAGCTTACCTCCTACTGCCATCTCGGCACCGGCAACTATCACCCGATCACCGCCCGGATCTACACCGACCTCAGCTATTTCACGGCCAACAAGACCATCGCCCAGGACGTGGCGCGCATCTTCAACTTCATCACCGGCTATGCCGAGCCGCAGTCGCTCAATGCGCTGGCCATGAGCCCGCTGACGCTGAGGAAGACCATCATCGACTGCATCGGCCGGGAGATCGAGCACGTCAGGGCCGGCCGCCCCGGCCAGATCTGGATGAAGATGAATTCGCTGGTCGATGCCGACATCATCGACGCGCTCTACGAGGCGAGCCAGGCGGGCGTGTCGATCGATCTGGTGGTGCGCGGCATCTGCTGCCTGCGGCCGCAGATCCCCGGCTTCTCCGACAACATCCGGGTGAAGTCGATCGTCGGCCGCTTCCTCGAGCACAGCCGCATCTTCTGTTTCGGCAACGGCCAGTCGTTGCCCAACCCGCGCGCCACGGTCTACATCGGCTCCGCCGACATGATGCCGCGCAACCTCGACCGCCGCGTCGAGGTGCTGGTGCCCCTGACCACGGAGACCGTGCACGCCCAGACCGTCGACCAGATCATGGTGGCTAACCTCCGCGACAACCAGCAGAGCTGGCGCCTGCTGCCCGACGGAGGCCACGAACGCATCGTGCCGGAGCCGGGCGAGGAGCCTTTCAACGCGCACCGCTACTTCATGACCCATCCATCTCTATCGGGACGTGGACACTCGCTTGAAAAAGACGCACCCAAGTCTATTGCCGGACGGCACGAAAAGCACCTGCCGGTGTGAAGCCCCCGGCCGGCTGCCGGGCTACGGCCCGGTATCGGTCATCGACATCGGCTCCAACTCCGTCCGCCTCGTCGTCTACGAGCGCCTGTCGCGGGCGCCGACCATGCTGTTCAACGAAAAGATGCTCGCCGGCCTCGGCAAGGGACTGGCCGCAACCGGCCGGATGAACCGGGACTCGGTGAACCAGGCGCTCGGCGCCATCCGCCGCTTCAAGCTCCTGGCCGAGCAGAGCGGCTCGGTGGAGCTCTACATCCTGGCCACCGCCGCCGCCCGCGACGCGGCCAACGGCCCGGAATTCCTGGCGGCCGTCAAGGAGATCTGCGGCGTCGAGGTCAATCTCCTGTCGGGTACCGACGAAGCGCGGCTTTCGGCGCTCGGCGTCATGTCCGGCATGAACAGGCCGGCGGGCATCGTCGGCGATCTCGGCGGCGGCAGCCTGGAGCTCATCCGCATCGAGAACGACATGGTCGGCACCGGCCGCACCTATCCGCTCGGCGGCATCCGCCTGCTGGAAGCCTCGGAGGGCTCCATCCGCAAGGCCGAGAAGATCGTGGCCGACGCGCTGGAACCGGCCATCGTGCAGATGCCTTGCGCCGGACTGCCGTTCTTCGCGGTGGGCGGCACCTGGCGCTCGCTGGCCCTTCTCCACATGTACGAGACCGGCTACCCGCTGCACGTGATGCACAACTACTCGATCCGGGCCGAGGAGGCGCTGGAATTCGCCCGGGTCGTCGCCCGCCGCGATCCCGACAGCATCGACCAGATCGAGGTGGTCTCGCGCTCCCGCCGCGGTTTGCTTCCTTACGGCGCCCTGGTGCTGGAGCAGGTGATCCGGGCGATCCGCCCGTCGCATGTGGTGATTTCCGCCCTGGGTGTCCGCGAGGGCTATCTCTACGAGCGCCTCTCCGGCGACGAGCGCACCAAGGACCCGCTGCTCGAGGCGGCGTCGGAACTCAACTGGGTGCGCTCGCGCTCGCCGCGCCATGCCAAGGAACTGGTCGCCTGGTCGGAAGCGGCCTTCTCGCTGCTCGGCATCGAGGAGACCGAGGACGAGAAGCGCCTGCGCGCGGCGGCCTGCCTCGTCTCCGACATCGGCTGGCGCGCCCATCCCGACTATCGCGGCGAGCAGAGCCTCGGCATCCTCTCCAACGCCTCCTTCGTCGGCATCGATCATCCGGGACGCGCCTACCTGGCGCTCGCCGTCTTCTACCGGCACGTCGGCCTTGTCGACGACGCGGTATCCCCGCGCATCCGCGAGCTGGCCTCGACCCGCCTCAAGGAACGCGCCCGGACATTGGGCGCCGTGCTGCGCGTCGCCTATCTCGTCACGGCGTCCATGCCGGACGTACTGCCGCGCACCGGACTGTCGATCGACGGCGACCGGCTGGTCCTCAACCTTCCGGGCGATCTCGGCGATCTCGCCGGCGACCGTCTCCTGAAGCGTCTCGTTCAGCTCGCCAAGGTCGGCGGCCTCAAGGACGGCGTGATCCGCGTCGCGGGGTAGGGGGAGGCGATTTCCGCGGCACACCGGGCCGGTTCTGCCAAAGCGCGGCGGCAATGGACGGAACGGCCGGGACGGGCTACACTATCACCAGGTATTACCCGGTGATAAGAGGCGCGCCATGGCAACATCCCTCAAGATCGGCGACGGTCTGAAAAGCCGCGTCCAGCAGCTTGCCGACCGGCGTCGGCGCTCCGCGCACTGGATCATGCTCGAAGCGATCGAGCAGTATGTGCAGCGCGAGGAGGCCCGTGAAAGCTTCAGGCAGGAAGCCTTGGCGTCCTGGGAGGCTTATCGGGAGACGGGCCGGCATCTGACCGGCGAGGAAGTCCGCGCTTGGCTGAACACTTGGGGCACCGATGACGAGAAGACGGTGCCGGAATGCCACGGGTAATCGTCACGGAAGGCGGGGCCGCGGGTTTGGAGCGCTGCCGCCGGTTGTTGGCTGCCAAAGCGCCTGAAGTGGCCAGGCGGGCAGGACAGGCCATCGAGCGGCAATTCCTGCTCCTGGAACGGATGCCGGACATGGGCCGGCCGCTTCCCGATCTGCCGGATCTGCGCGAACTGGTGATCGCGTTTGGAGAGTCCGGCTACGTCGCGCTCTATCGCCATGAACCGGCCGACGACGCGGTGTATATCCTGGCCTTCCGCCATCAAAGAGAAGCTGGCTACTAGATATTTCCGCGTTTCATGGAAACACGGAAATATCCCTATCTTGTTGAGTTGAAGCTCCGCCGGGCCGTTTGAAGCCTTGTATTTCTTCACCGCTCGATGGCGATGATCTTCTTGCCGTCGAAGGTGATGGCCAGCCGGCCGCGCTTCAGCTTGAGCGCCTGCTCGCCGAACATCTCCCGCCGCCAGCCGCGCATCGCCGGAACGTCGGCCTCGTCGGAGACGGCGATATCCTCGAGGTCGTCGGTGGTGGCGATCACCTTGGCGGCGACGCCCTCGGCCTCGGACACCAGCTTGAGCAGCACCTTCATCAGGTCGACGGCGGCACCCGTCCCCTCGGGAAGCTGGCGATGGCGCGGCAGCTTCGGCCAATCCTCCTTGGGCGTTTCGAGGGCGCGGCGCACGGCGGCGAGGATTTCCTCGCCGGAGCGGGAGCGTTCCCAGCCCTTCGGAATGGTGCGGAGCTGGCCGAGCGCCTCGGGCGTCGTCGGCGCCTGCGTGGCGACCTCGTAGATGCAGTCGTCCTTGATGACGCGCGAACGCGGCACGTCGCGGCCCTGCGCCTCGCGCTCGCGCCAGGCGGCGACTTCCTTCAGGATGATCAGCTCGCGCGGCTTCTTGACGCGCATCTTGAGCCGCTGCCACGCCTCGTCGGGATCGGTGCGATAGGTATCCTCGGAGGTCAGCACGCGCATTTCCTCGGCCACCCAGTCGGCGCGGCCGGCCTTGGCGAGGCTGTCCCTGAGATGGCGATAGACGTCGCGGAGATGGGTGACGTCGGCCTCGGCGTAGTCGACCTGGCTCTGGCTGAGCGGCCGGCGCGACCAGTCGGTGAAGCGGTTCGACTTGTCGAGCACGACGCCGGTCACCCGCGCCACCAACTGGTCGTAGGAGATGGAATCGCCGAAGCCGCAGACCATCGCCGCCACCTGGGTGTCGAACAACGGCGCCGGCACGAAGCCGCCGAGATGCCAGACGATCTCGATGTCCTGTCGGGCGGCGTGGAACACCTTCAGCACCGCCGGATTGCCCATCAGCTCGAAGAAGGGCGCAAGGTCGAGGCCGGGCGCCAGCGCGTCGACCACGAACACCTCGTCGGGACTGGCGAGCTGCACGACGCACAGCTTCGGCCAGAACGTGCTTTCCCGGAGAAATTCGGTATCGACGGTGACGAAGTCGAAACGGGCGAGGTGAGCGCAGGCGTCGGCCAGCGCGGAAGTGGTGGTGATCATCGACATGAGCACCGTCTATAGCGCAGGCAAAACGCTTTGTCGCCCGCCCCGCCTTACGAAATGCAACCGATCCACGACGGTTTATCGACGCTCCGCAAAGGCGGCGAGGGCGCGCTTTCGTCCCTCTTCATGATCGACGATCGGCGACGGGTAGATGGCGGACGGCGGACGCAGCAGCGGCGGCGCCTCCCACGGCCGATGAAGGAAGCGGTTGGGCAGGCCGGCGACCTCCGGTACGAAGCGGCGGACGTAGGCGCCATCGGGATCGAATTTTTCGCCCTGCGCCACGGGATTGAAAACCCGGAAATATGGCGCGGCATCGGCGCCGGTTCCCGCCACCCACTGCCAGCCGAACGGGTTGGAGGCGGCATCGGCGTCGACCAGCGTGTCCCAGAACCATTGCTCGCCCTGCCGCCAGTCGATCAAGAGATGCTTGACGAGGAAGGAAGCGGCGATCATCCGCAGGCGGTTGTGCATGAAGCCGGTTTGCCAGAGTTGGCGCATGCCGGCATCGACGATCGGGTAGCCGGTGCGGCCGGTCGACCAGGCCCGGAAGTCCGTGGCGTCCGTCCGCCAGGCAAAATGCTCGAAGCCAGTTTGAAAGTTGCGCGTCGCAAGGTCGGGAAAGCTCGACAGCAGATGCCAGGCGAATTCCCGCCAGCCGATTTCGGCGAGGAACTTTTCCGCCGCCTCGACCGGCACCGAGCCGGCGGCTTCCGCCTTCATCACCTCGTGGACGACGCGCGCCACGGCGATCTCGCCGAACCGCAGATGCGGCGACAGCGAGGACGAGGCGTCGGCGGCGGGAAAGTCGCGCTCGCCGGCATAACGAGGCAGACCGGTGTCGAGGAAGGCGAGGAGCCGCGCCTTGGCGCCGGCTTCGCCCGGCGCCCAGCTTTCCGCGAGGCCGCCCGACCAATCGGGATGCGTCGGGTGCAGGCCCAAGGAAGCGAGCGGTTCGGAAGCGATCCTGTCCCCGAAGAAGGACATGGCCTCGGGCCGGCGATAAAGCCGGGCTCGCGGGGCGAGATGCGGCCGGTGGGCCTTCCAGAATGGTGTGAAGACGCGGAACGGCGTGCCGGTCTTCGTCCGGAGCGTGCCCGGCTCGAACAGCAGCCAGCCGGGATGATCGGCGACTGTCGTTCCAAGCCGGCGCAGCTCGGCCGCGACCGTTTCGTCGATCTCCCGGCCGTCGCGATCGTAACGGCGGTTGAAATGCAGTTCGGCGGCACGGGTGCTCGCCGCAAGCTCCGGCAGGATATGGCGAGGGTCGCCCCGCCTGACTGTCAACCGGCCGCCCAATTGCCGCAGATTGCCATCGAGGGCGGCCAAGCTCTTGTCGAGCCACCAGCGGGCGGCGGCGCCGGACGGCCGCCGCTCGGTGCCTTGTTCCAGCACGAACAGGCAGAGCACCGGCCGGCCCGACGCGTTGGCCGCCTCGAGCGCCGGATGGTCGGCCAATCGCAAATCGTCGCGGAACCAGACGATTGCCGGGCCGGCGGTGGTTTCGTCCTGCCTCACGTCGCTTCCTTTTGGTCGCTCTTGCCAGCCGGCGGCAAACCATTCCATATGGCGTGGAATTTCCGGGCACCGCAAGGTGCTGAACGGAGGAGACCGCCGGCCTTGCTCTCGCCATCCGACATCCTGCCGGCTGCCGCCGACGATCGTCAGCCGGCCGCCTTCGGCGAGCTGTTCAAGATCGGCATAGGTCCGTCGTCCTCGCACACCGTCGGGCCGATGCGCGCCGCCTTCGCTTTTCGGCAGCATCTGCAGCCGAGGCTTTCCGAGGTCGCCCGCCTGACGGCGACCGCCTTCGGCTCGCTCGCCTGGACGGGCAAGGGGCACGCCACCGACAAGGCGCTGATCCTCGGCCTCGCCGGCTGCCGTCCCGACGACATCGACCCCGATCTCGCCGACGACCGGCTGGCCGGCATCGTCGCGGCGCGATGCCTGCCGCTTCCGGGCGGCCGATCCATCGCCTTCGATCCCGACCGCGACATCGTCTTCGATTGCGTCGCCAGCTTCGAGCGCCATCCCAACGCCATGCGGTTTGCCGCCCACGACGCGACCGGCGCGGAGCTTCACGCCGAAGTCTGGTACTCGATCGGCGGCGGCTTCGTGCTGCGCGAGGGCGAGATGGAGACAGATGCGGGAAAGGCCGTGTTGCCCTGGCGCTATGGCACCGCCGCCGAATTGCTGGCTCTTTCGGCCGCCACCGGCTGCTCGTTCGCCGACATCGCCCTCGGCAACGAGCGGGCCCGCAAGCCGGGCGAGGACTGCCTTGCCGCCGTCGACCATATCGCCGAGGCCATGTTCGCCTGCATCGACCGGGGCCTCGAACGCGACGGCGAGCTTGCCGGCGGTCTCGGCGTGCGCCGGCGGGCGCGCCAGCTTCATGAGCGTATCCGGGCCCGCGAGGCCGGCAACGACCGCTCGCCGATGGTGGTGATGGACTACGTCTCCTGCTTTGCCATCGCCGTCAACGAGGAGAACGCCGCCGGCGGCCGCATCGTCACCGCGCCGACCAATGGCGCCGCCGGCGTGGTGCCGGCCGTTCTGCGCTATTATCGCGATTTCTGTGGCGGCGAGCGCGACGGCATCCGCTGCTTCCTGCTGACGGCGGCGGCGATCGGCGGCCTCATCAAGCGCAACGCGTCGATCTCCGGCGCCGAGGTCGGCTGCCAGGGCGAGGTGGGATCGGCGGCGGCCATGGCGGCGGCCGGCCTGTGCGCCGCCCTCGGCGGCAGCCCGGCCCAGGTGGAGAACGCCGCCGAGATCGCCATCGAGCATCACCTCGGCATGACCTGCGATCCGGTCGGCGGCCTCGTGCAGATCCCCTGCATCGAGCGCAACGCCTTCGGCGCCATCAAGGCGATCAATGCCGCTTCGCTGGCGCTCAACGGCGACGGTCGCCACGTCGTCAGCCTCGACGCGGCGCTCGAGACCATGCGCCAGACCGGCCTCGACATGCAGTCGAAATACAAGGAAACCTCGCTCGGCGGCCTCGCCGTCAACGTCACGGCCTGCTGATCCTGCCGGGGACTTTGACCGGCCGCCTCGCCGAAGGAGGGCGGCAACGCCGCGCGCGGTGTCGCGCTCCGGGAACGCGAAAGACGGCGGGCGCGACGTCGGGGCGGTCAAGACTCGGCGATGGATGGTCCACCGGCAATGGTGTCAGCGAACTTGCGCATCAGCCGTACAAGCTCGTCGAATTCCTCCGCCTCCCAGCTCTCGAAGATCGTCCTGCCGATGCGCTCGCGCGCCGCGTCGAGGAGATCGGTGGTCGCCTTGCCTTTTTCCGTCACCACCGCCTCGCGGACCCGCCGGTCGGCGGCGCTGGCGCGGCGCGTCACCAGCCCGAGGCTTTCGAGCTTGGCCACCTGCCGGCTGACGGTGGTGTAGTCGCGGCCGGCCCGGTCGGCGAGATCGACGACGCCGATCGGCCCGAAGCGCTCGATGCCGACCAGAAGCGGGAACAGCGCTCGGTCGAGCGGAATGGCCGCTTCGCGGATCAGCGCCTCGTCGCGCTGCGGCCGGTTCATGGTGCTGATGATGTCGAGCAGGGCGACATGCAGCCGCCGTAGCTGCTCGGAATTGGGTGTATTTTGCACTCTTTTCTTGACTGCCTCTCCGAAGCCGGATATATGCGCATTATACACATAACTGGCGACGAAAGGAATGCCATGATCGGCGCCGCTGCCTTTCCCCTGCGCCGCTGGGCGACGCCGCTCGTCATCGGCGCCTTCCTGCTGATGGCGGTGACCGGCATCCTGATGTTCTTCGAGATCGACGTCGGCCTCGTCGCCGTGGCCCATCAATGGTTCTCCTGGATCTTTCTGATCGGCGCCGGCGGCCACGTCGTCCTGAACGTTCGATCGTTTCGCAACCACCTCAAATCCCTCTGGGGCCGGATGGGCATCGCCGCCGGCGCGGCGCTGACGATCGCCGCGCTGTTTTCCTGGGGGCAAATCACCGGCCCGCAGATCAAGCGGCCGATCGAGGCGGCGCTGGTGGAGGCCCCGATCGCCGCGTTGGCGGCGGTGACGCGCAACGCGCCGGACACGCTGATCGATCGCCTCGCCGGCCAGGGCATCGCCGCCGATGGCGGCGACAGCATCCGCGATATCGCTCTCAGAAGCGGCGTCGACGAGAACCGCTTGCTGGCGACCGTCTTCTTTCTCGACTGAATCCCGACCGGCAGGAGAAGCCGCCATGAAAGCCGCCATCGTCCGCGCCCCCGGAGCGACGCCCGTCTACGGCGATTTCGCCGAGCCGCAGCCGGCCGACAGGCTGATCCGCGTCACCGTTATCGCCGCCGCGCTCAGTCCGGTCACTCGCGCCCGCGCCGCCGGCCGCCACTACAGCTCGTCGGGTGCCTTTCCCCTGGTGCCCGGCATTGACGGCGTCGGCCTTACCGACGACGGCCGGCGCGTCTACTTTGTCCTGCCGGAGGCGCCGCACGGCGCGTTGGCCGAGCAGACGCTGGTGCGGGCGGACCACTGCATCGACCTGCCGGACGGCCTTGACGGCGTCGTGGCCGCGGCGATCGCCAATCCCGGCATGTCGTCCTGGGTCGCGCTGACCGAACGGGCCGGGCTGAAGCCGGGCGAGACGGTGCTGGTCAACGGCGCCACCGGCGCCGCCGGCCGTCTGGCGGCGAAGATCGCAAGGCATCTCGGCGCCGGCCGGGTGATCGCCACCGGCCGCAACGCCGCCACCTTGGCCGAGGTCGGCGCTGACGATGCCATCGTTATCGGCAGCGACGCCGACGCGCTGGAACGGCGGTTCATGCAGGTGTTTGCCGAGGGCGTCGACGTGGTGATCGACTATCTCTGGGGCATCAGCGCCGAGCGGCTGCTGATCGCCGCCGCCAAGGCCGGCCGCGACGCCGTGCCGCTCCGCTTCGTCGAGGTCGGTTCGGTGAGCGGGGAGACGATCGCCCTGCCGAGCGCCGTGCTGCGCGCCTCGGCGATCGAGCTGATGGGAAGCGGCGTCGGTTCGGTGCCCTTCGACCGGTTGATAGCGGCGGCCGGCACCTTGCTGCGCACGGCCGTGCCGGTCGGCTTGACCGTTGCCGTGCGGCCGGTGCCGCTGTCGGCCGTCGAGCGGACGTGGGAGACGCCCGACGACGGCCGTCGCGTCGTATTCACCCCCTGAGTGCCTCGACCGGCGACTGGCGGTAGGCGAGAGCGGCCGGCAGCGCCGCCATCAGCGCCGCGACGATCAGGAAGGTGACGGCCAGCACGCCGTCGGCGGCCGTGAATTCCACCGGCAGGCGGACGCCGCTTTGCGCGGTGAACAGGCCGGCCATGAACTCGGCAGCGCCGTAGCCGACGCCGAAGCCGGCGCCGACGCCGATCGCCACCAGCAGCAGCAATTCCAGCCAGACGATGCCGAACACCGCAAGGCGCGGCGCGCCGAAGGCCCTGAGGGCGCCGATCTGCCTGCGCCGCTGGGCGACGTGGATGACGGCGATCAGCATCAGCGCCGCCGCCACCAGCGCCTGCGCGCCATAGGCGACATACATCAGCACGGTGCGGGCGTCGCCGAGCGTCGCGTAAAGCGAGGTCAGCACCTCGGCTGGGAAGATGGCGCGCGTCGCGCCGTCGGCGCGATATTCCTGCCTGAGCTTGTAGGCGTCGGCGATGGTCTTCGGCTTGACCAGCACGGCCGGCAGGCCCGGCACGTCATGGTCGAAGTCCTCGACGAGCGGCGCGTCGGCGTCGATGCGGCCGTGGTGGTGATGCTCCTCCTCGCCGGCTTCGTCGTGATGCTCCTCGGCCTCATGCGCCTCGTCTTCGTGCTCCTCGCCGAGGCCGTGGATGTGCCAGACCGCCTGGATCGGAACGAGGATCGCCCGGTCCCAGGCGGTGCCGGTCGGCTGGACCTTGCCGACCACGGTGTAGGTGCTGTCGGCGTGCGTCTCGCCGCCTTCGCCGGCGGCGCCGTGCATCGGCTTCACCTCGGCGCCGAGCGGCAGGTCGACGCCGGAGCCGACCACCGCCTCGCCCTCGAGGGCGAACATGCGGCCTTCCGTGAAGCCGGCGGTGGTGCCCGACACCAGCGCCGTGGTGGTGCCGACAATGGGAAATCCCTGGAAATTGTCGCCGAAGCCGATCGGCGCCGCCCAGGCGACGCGCGGGTCGGCGGCGAGCTTGGTCAGCACCTCGCCGGGCATCAGCGGCAGGGCCGCCGGCTGCAGGAACACCGAGGACAGCACGAGCTGCGTTTCCGAGCCCGGCGCGCCGACGATCAGGTCGAACTTGTCGGCGGCCCGCGCCGAGCCGAGGCGCAACGCCCGTTCCTGCAGCGTGACGGCCACGCCGAGGGCGGTGGCGAGCGCCACCAGCAGCACGATGACCAGCGAGACGGCCCACAGGCGGCGGAGGTCGGCGAGAACGAAGCGGATCATGACGAGGCCTCCGGGGCGGTGTCGGCGACGATGCGGCCGGCGGCGAGCCGGATGCGCCGGTCGAGCCGTTCGGTCAGCCGCTCGTCATGGCTGATGACGATCAGCGTGGCGCCCTCCTGCTCGGCGAGCTCGATGAGCAGCCGGCCGACCTCGGCGCCGGCCTCGGCGTCGAGGCTGGCGGTCGGCTCGTCGGCGATGATGACGCCGGGGCGGCGCAGCAGGGCGCGCGCCACGGCGACGCGCTGCATCTCGCCGCGCGACATGGTCTCGACCGACTGGCCCGGCCGCGGGAGACCGACGCGGGACAGAAGCGCGAGGGCGCGCGCCTTCACCTCGGCGGTGGCGGCGTGGGCGAGGCGGGCCGGCAGCAGCACGTTGTCGACGGCGGCAAGGCCGGCGAACAGGTGAAAATCCTGCATGACCAGGCCGACGTTCGCCGCCCGCCAGCGGTCGCGGCGGCTTTCCGACAGCGTCGTGATGTCGGTGTCCTGCCAGCGGATGACGCCGCTGTCGGGCCGTTCGAGGCCGGAGACGAGGTTGACGAAGGTGCTCTTGCCCGAGCCGGAAGCGCCGGTGACGGCGAGCCGGCCGCCGGCCGGCAGCGTCAGGCGATCGATGGTGAGCACCGGTTCGGCAAGGCCGGCAAAGGAAATGGCGAGGCCGGAAAGGGCAAGCGGCAGCATGGTCACACCGTCTCGAAGGAGGAATGGACGAGGCGCAGCAGGCTGACGAATCCGGTTTCCGGATCGGTCCAGGAGCCGACCTCCAGCGTGCCGGTCACCTCGATCAGCTTCGACGGCGGCACGAAGGTGGTTTTCTCGTCGATGTAGACGACGACGATGTTGCTGGGCCAGTCGGCGTCCGACGAGCAGAACGGGCAGAGCGCCATCGGGATCTCGGTGAGCACGAAGAACTTCGCCTCCGCCTTGAGCGGCGGCGCCATGAAGCCGCGCATCGACACCGTCTTGCCGTCGAGCGCCTTCACCTTGTCGGAGAAGGCGAGGCCGAGGACGGATACCTTGCCGTAGAGCTCGTCGAAGGTCAGGGTATCGCCGGCCCGCACGACGCCGGTGCAGGAGAGGGCGGCGAGCCCGGCGAGAAACGTCCGGCGGCTGACCGCAAGGGCTGTCGTCCGAGCCATGGAAGTCTCCGCATGCGGGAAAAGGGGTGCGGGCCGGACGGCCGTCGACCGTCCGGCCCGCGATGGTCGTCGCGGGATGCTTACTGCTTCACGCCGATGGCGAAGGTGTCGGCGAGCACGCGGTAGACGTCGCTCTGCTCCATGTAGCCCTTGAACTCCTCGGCGCCGGGGCCGGCGGCCTGCAGCACCACGTCATCGACGGCGTGCACGCCGGTATCGCCGTCGCGGGGGATGTTGCCTTCGACGAAGACGGCGCCCGGCACGTCCTTGTAGGCCTCGTTGGCGACGTAGATGCCGTCCTGGGTCTTGACGGCCGGCTCGAACGGGCCGTCCAGCTTCGGCCGGAAGGTCTCGTAGTGGTCGGGACCGTTGTTGGCGAAGATGGCGAGGCGGCGGGAAACGTCCACCCGGTCCGGATAGCCGTCGCCGTCGGCATCCTGGTAGTTCGGGAAGCCGGCCGCATCGTAGGTGCCGACCTTCTCGCGCATGTCGGTGCCCGGCTTGTCGTCATCGATGGTGCCGATGATGGAGACGCCATGGGTGTGGTCGCCGGTGACGACGACCAGCGTGTCGGGATTGTTGGCCTGGAACTCGCGGGCAACGGCGATCGCCTGGTCGAACTCGATGGTGTCGTACACGGCGCGATCCCAGTCGAGCGGATGGCTGGCCTTGTCGATCGAGGCGCCTTCGACCATCAGGAAGAAGCCCTCGGGGTTCTTCGACAAGCTGTCGAGGGCGACCTTGGTCATTTCGACGAGGCCCGGCTGGTTCGGGAACTTGTCGACGGTGCCCTTCTTGAGCTGCAGGCGATCGAGCGCATAATCCATGTTGCCGGTGTGGAACAGGCCGAGGATCTTGTCGGCGCTGGCGGCGGCTTCGAGCTCGGTCTTGTCGGTGGCCAGCTTGTAGCCGGCCTCCTGGAACAGCTTGATGTAGTCCTTGTCGTCCTTGCGCTTGGAGCCGGGCACGTCCTTCGACAGGAAATAGGCCGAGCCGCCGCCGAGTACGACTTCCGGCTTGACGTTCCAGAACATGTCGACGATCTCGGGCTTGTCGGCGCGCTTGCGGGTATGGGAGACGACGGCGGCCGGCGTGGCGTCCTCGAGCTCGGCGGTGGAGATGACGCCGACCGACTTCTTGGTGGTGCGGCGCAGCGCCTCGGCGAAGGTCTCGACCTTCGGGTCGTCGAAGGAATCCGGCGTGCGGTCGGCATAGACGCCGAGGGCGTTCACGGCCGACTTGTGGCCGGTCATGTAGGCCGACATGGTGTTGGCGCTGTCGGTGGCGATGGAGCCGGTCGACGAGGTGCCGATGAAGGCCATGTGGTCAAGGTCGTCCATGGCGAGACGGCCGTTGGCCTTGCCTTCGGTCATGCCCTTGGACATCAGCCGGGCGGCCGTGCGGTGGGAGACGGAGAGGCCGTCGCCGAGCAGGAAGATGATGTTCTTGGCCTTGGGAGCCTCGCCGGTGGCATAGACGTCCCAGGTGACCGACTTCTTCTCGTCGCCGGCCGAAACTTCCACCGTGTAGGCGCCGGCCTTGTCGATCTTGACGCCGCGCAGCAGCACGGCCGAGCCGAGGGCCGCGTCGTCCTTGCCTTTTTCGGAAGCGACGAACTCCACTTCGCTGCCGAGCGCGGCCTTGTAGTCGCCGCCGTTGACGACGATCTTGACGTCCTCGGCCTTTACCTGGCCGTCGAACTCCACCTTGAAGTCGAAGGGAGAGCCGGCGAGGATGGTCGCCCGGTCGAGCGGATAGACGGTGGCGGCGCCGGCCGTGCCGATCAAGGCTGTGCTGGCGGCGAGTGCCAGAAGAAGAGTGCGCATAATCCTGCCCCTTGAAGAATGGATCGCGTCGAAAAGAGCGCGCGTTCCTTGGTAGGCAGGGGGTATGACGCGGGCGTGACAGTCGCATGAAGGCCATGTGACATGTAAGCGGCTGAAAATATTTGTAATTCATCGAGAAGGTTAGCCGCCGATCGAAGATCCGTCCGACCGGCGGCGCCTTGGTCAGAACTGCTCGCCGACCAGTTCCTCGCTTTTCGCCCACAGCGCCCGGGCGCGATCGGGATCGAGCGCGTAGGAGCGAACGCCTTCGGCGACCGGGTTGATCACCCCGTCGGTGACCTCCGAAACATGGCAGTTCTCGCAATAGCGGCCGCCCACCTCGTCGGCGTCGGCGACCACGCCGGCCCAGACCGACGTCGCCGCGCCCTGCGGAACAGTCTTCCAGCTATAGGGCGGCTTGCCGGCGGCGGCGAGTTCGGCGTTGATGCGTTCGATCATCGCCTTGAGCGCGTCGGCGCCGACATGCCGGCCGAGTTCGGTATTGATGCCGCCCGGATGCACCGCGGCCGCCCGGATGCCGCGCGCCCGGTGCCGGCGGTCGAACTCCACGGCGAACAGGGCGTTGGCGGTCTTCGAATGGCCATAGGCGATCCAGGGATCGTAGGGCGTGCGCTCGAAGTTCGGATCGTCGAGATCGACATCGGCGAAGCGATGACCGGACGAGGAGAGGACGACGAGGCGACCGCCCGGCGCGATCAGCCCGGCGATCCGGTTGACGAACAGGAAATGGCCGAGGTGGTTGGTGCCGAACTGCGTCTCGAAGCCGTCGGCCGTGCGACCGAACGGCGCCGCCATGACGCCGGCGTTGGCGATGACGACGTCGAACGGCCTGTTATCGGCGACGAGCCGGTCGGCGGCCGCGCGAATGCTGGCGAACGAGGCGAGGTCGAGCTCGATGAGATCGAAGGCGCCGTTGCCGCCGGCCGCGGCGGCGCGCACCGGCGCCGTCGCCGCCTCGGCCTTCCCGAGATCGCGCGCCGCGCCGACGACCGAGGCGCCATGGGCCACGAGGGCCCGCGCCGTCTCCACGCCGAGGCCGGCCGATACGCCGGTGACGAGGATGCGCTTGCCGGAAAGATCGATGCCGGCGAGCACGTCGTCGGTGGTCGAGGTCGCGCCGAAGGATGTGGTCATGTCTGTCTCCCTGTGCCGAGATCATCCCGCCGCGCCGGGCGAGCCATTGCCGGCCGGCCGGTTTCGGAATAAAAGGAGGATGTCTCCGCTTTGAAATACGGAGGTGCCCTCCGTTTATCAAGAGGTTCACGCGGACGTGATCGACAATGCCGGAAAGCCGACCCGCAAGCCGCGCGCCGATGCCGCGCGCAATCGCGCCCGGCTGCTCGACGCCGCCAAGGCGGTCTTCGCGGAGAGGGGAGGCGCCGCCAGCCTCGAGGAAGTCGCGCGGACGGCGGGAGTCGGCATCGGCACGCTCTACCGCCATTTTCCGACGCGCGACGCGCTGATCGAGGCGGTCTATCGCAACGAGAGCGACCAGTTGGTGCGGGCCGCTTCCGAGCTTGCCGCCAGCCGGCCGCCGGTCGAGGCGCTCAGGGAATGGATGCGCCTGTTCTTCAATTACATGTCCGTCAAGCACGGCATGATGGAGCTTTTGGATTCGCTCGCCGACGGCAAGTCGTCGCTCTACGCCGCGTCCGGCGCCGAGACCAAGCGGACGATCGACTTCCTGGTGAAGAATGCCGTCTCGGCAGGCGAAATCGCCGTCGATATCGAACCGCTCGATTTGCTGCGGGCCCTGGGCGGCATGGTCCAGTACGGCGGCGGCCGCGACGACGAGGAAGCCGCCGCCCACGCCCTCATCGACATTATGATTGCCGGGTTGCAGGCGAAGCGGCCGCGCTGATCGAGCTAAATTCGCCGCTCGCTTTCGGCATCGAACAGCGACAGGCGGCCGAGATCGAAGCCGACCGTGACCGGCTCCCCGAGCTTCGGCAGCATGTCGGTGGGAAACTTGCCGACGATCTCCTCATCGCCCATGGCCAGCACCACGAGATTGTCCGAGCCGGTGTGCTCGATCAGCGTCGGCCTGAGCGTCAGCGTAAAGGCGCCGCCGCCCGACGTCAGGCCGGAGATCGGCTGGATGGATTCGGGGCGCAGACCGACCACCACGGCCTGTCCGTCGGCCGGCGCCGCCTCGAAGGCGTAGCCGTCGAGCGGCAGGATCGCGGCGCCGATGTCGGCCGAGATGTGGCCGCCATCGAGGCGGATATGCCCGCGCATGAAGTTCATGCCGGGGTTGCCGAGGAAGTCGGCGACGAACAGGTTGACCGGCCGGTGGTAGACCTCCTCCGGCTTGCCGACCTGCTGGATCTCGCCGGCCTTCATCACCACCATGCGGCTGGCGAGCGTCATCGCCTCTAATTGGTCGTGGGTGACGTAGATCGCCGTCGTACCCAGCGACTGGTGCAGCTTCTTGATCTCGGTGCGCATGCTGGCGCGCAGCTTGGCGTCAAGGTTGGAAAGCGGCTCGTCGAACAGGAACACGCGTGGATCGCGCACCAGCGCCCGGCCGATGGCGACGCGCTGCCGCTGGCCGCCGGACAGTTGCGACGGCCGCCGGTCGAGCAGGTGGTCGATGTGCAGCATGCGCGCCTTTTCCTCGACCAAGGGCCGGATCTCCGCCATCGGCTTGCCGCGCATCCGGAGGCCGAACTCCATGTTACTGCGCACGCTCATGGTCGGATAGAGCGCGTAGGACTGGAACACCATGGCGATGTCGCGGTCCTTGGGCTCGACGTCGGTGACGTCGCGGCCGCCGATCTCGATCGCTCCCGAGGTCAGCCGGTCGAGGCCGGCGACGATATGCAACAGCGTCGACTTGCCGCAGCCCGACGGCCCCAACAGCACGATGAACTCGCCGCGCTCGATCTCGAGGTTGATGTCCTTCAGCACCCGCAGCGAGCCGTAGTTCTTGTTGCAGTTGGAAATCCGGATGTCGATCATGACGGTCAACCCTTGACGGCCCCGGCGGTCATGCCGCGCAGGAAGTAGCGGCCCAGCAGGATGTAGAGGATGAGGGTGGGGGCGGCGGCGATCACCGTCGCCGCCATGTGGACGTTGTATTCCTTCACCCCGAAGTTGGAGTTGACCAGGTTGTTGAGGGCGACGGTCATCGGCGCGCTCGACGGATTGGAGAAGGAAACGGCGAACAGGAAGTCGTTCCAGATGCCGGTGAACTGCAGGATCAGCGCCACCACGATCACCGACGGCGACAGCGGCAGCACGATGCGGAAGAAGATCCAGAAGAAGCCGGCGCCGTCGATGCGCGCCGCCTTGATCAGGTCGTTGGGCACCGACAGGAAGAAATTGCGGAACAGCATGGTGGTGATGGGTATGCCGTAGATCACGTGGATCAGGATCAGCCCTTCCACCGAGCCGAACAGGCCGAGCGTGCGCAGCGTCACCGACACCGGCGCCAGCACCACCTGGAACGGCACGAAGTTGCCGGCAACCAGCGCGGCGAACACGAAGCGGGCGCCGGGGAACGGCCATTTGGCCAGCGCATAGCCGTTGATGGCGCCGATCATCACCGAGATCAGCACGGCGGGGATGGCCATCACCATCGAGTTGCCGAAATAGCCCTTGAGGCCGCCGCAGGTGATGCCGATGCAGGCTTCGCCCCAGGCGGTGACCCACGGCTGGACCGTCGGCTCGTGCGGCAGCGCCATCAGCCCGCCCGCCTGTATCTCCGGCATCGTCTTGAACGACGTGCTGAGCAGGATGTAGAGCGGGCCGGCGAAGAAAAAGGCGACCACGGCGAGCAGCAGGTAGAGCACGGCCCGCTTCAGCATGGCCTTGCTCCGCCGGGGCGTCAGCCAGCCGGACCGCGCGGGCCGGGGCGTTGCGTCTGTCGGGGCCGGCATCAGGCGCGCTCCCTCGTTTCGACGTAGAGATAGGGGATCAGGATCGCCAGCACGGTGCCGAGCATCACCACCGCCGAGGCGGCCGACAGGCCGAGGTTGGTGCGGCGGAAGGCCATGTCGAACATGAATACCGAGGGCAGGTCGGACGATACGCCGGGGCCGCCGTTGGTCAGCGCCACCACCAGGTCGAAGGCGCGGACGATCGACAGCGACAAGAGCACCACGACGGTGAGGAACACCGGCGCCAGCATCGGGATGACGATGAACACGTAGACCCGCCAGGCGGGAATGCCGTCGACCGCCGCCGCCTTCCAGATGTCCTCGTCGATGCCGCGCAGGCCGGCGAGGAACAGCGCCATGACGAGGCCGCAGCCCTGCCAGAAGGCGGCGACCACCAGCGCCCAGATGACGGTATCCGGGTTGGTCAGCCAGTCGAGGCGGAAGCTCGTGAAACCGAGCTGATGCACCATCACCTCGATACCGAGGGTGGGATTGAGCAGCCACTGCCAGATGATGCCGGTCACCACGAAGGACATGGCCATCGGATACATGACGATCGACCGGAAGAAGCTCTCGGCGCGGATGCGCTGGTCGATCAGGATGGCGATCAAAAGCCCGAGCAAGATGGTGATCAGCAGGAACAGCCCGCCGAACAGGAACATGTTGGTGAAGGCGACGTGCCAGCGCGGGGTATGGAACAGTCGCCAGTATTGCTCGAGGCCGACGAAATTGTCGAAGCGGGGGAAGGCCTTGCTGTTGGTGGTGGAGACGGCCGCCGTGTAGGCGATGAAGCCGTAGAGGAAGATCGCGATCAGCGCCAGCGACGGCGATAGGGCGACCTGCGACACGTGCCGCTGGAGGAATCTGCGCATGTTCGGAGCCTTCGCTTCACGGATCGGAGGTGCGCCGGCGGCGGGGAACCGCCGGCGCATCTTGTCGATATCCCGTCAGCGGGTCGCCGCCACGGCGTCGGCCATCGCCGTCACGCCTTCCTGCGGCGTCATCTTGCTGTGCAGGAAGGTGGTCATCTGGTCGACCAGGGCGCCGATGCCGGTGGCGTCGGCGACGTTGTCCGGAACGAGGAACAGGTGACCCTCGGCCGCTTCGCCCATGGCGATCTGGGCGCAGGCGTCGAAGCCGGTCTTGTCGACGTCGAGGCGTGGCGGGATCGAGCCCTTGCGCAGGCTGAATTCCTTCTGCACCACCGGGTCCATGATGGTCTTGGCCAGGGCGAGCTGGGCGTCGCGGGTCGCCTCGTCCTTGACGGCGGTCATGGCGAAGGCGTCGGTGCCGAACACCAGCGTCTTGCCGCCGGCCGGGAACACCTCGCAGGCGATGTCCTTGCCCGGCACCTTGTTGGCGGCCACGAACTCGCCCTTCAGCCAGTCGCCCATGATCATGTAGGCCGCCTTGCCGTTGATCAACAGGCCGCCGGTGATGTTCCAGTCGCGGCTCGGGCTGCCGGGGTCGACGAGGTCGCGCACCTTGGCGAAGATCTCGAAGGCCTTCAGCATCTCCGGGCTGCGCAGCGCGGCGTCGTCGAGGTCATAGGTGACCTTGGTCAGGAAATCGCGGCCGCCGACGTCGATCAGGATGCTTTCGAACACGAAGATTTCCTGCCAGGACTGGCCGCCGAGGGCCAGCGGGATATAGCCCTTGGCGCGGATCTTGTCGGCGGAGGCGATCAGCTCTTCCCAGGTCTTCGGCATGGCAATGCCGACGTCGTCGAGCACCGCCTGGTTGCCCCACAACCAGTTGTGGCCGTGAATGTCGATCGGCGCGGTGACGTACTTGCCCTGGAACTTGGCATTGTCGGCGATCACCTTGGGCAACAGCTTGTCCCAGTCCTGGGCCACCGCGTCGATGTCGTTGAGCTGGCCTTCCTCGGCCAGCGCCATCAGCGGCGCGCCGACCTGCCACTGCATGGAGGTCGGCGGGTCGCCGCCGAGGATGCGCGTGCGCGCCACCATGCGCGCCGACTCGCCGCCGGCCACCGGATTGTCCTTCCAAGTGTTGCCGGTCTTCTCATAGGCGTCGACGAGGATCTTCAGCGCTGCCGCCTCGCCGCCGGTGGTCCACCAGTGAATGACCTCGGCGGTGCCGGCGAACACCGGCGTGGTCGTCGTCAGGGCAAGGGCCATCGCCGAGCCCAGCACTCCAAGCTTCGTGAACATGTCTCTCCTCCTTCATGCCGACCCGATGCTCTCCCTTCGGGTCCCTCCAATATCATCAGCCCATCCGTCGGGGATGGGAAACGCCTCCGTTTCCGGTCATCCCTTCAAAAAGTCGGCGAACCAGCGGCCGCTCTGCTTCAGGGTCCGCTTCTGCGTTGCGAAATCGACGTGAACCAGGCCGAACCGCTTGGAATAGCCTTCGGCCCATTCGAAGTTGTCGAGCAGGCTCCAGACGAAATAGCCGGCGAGATCGACGCCGCCGTCCATCGCCACGCGCAGCGCGTCGATATGGCGGTGGATGTAGACGGCGCGCCGCCCGTCGTGAATGGCGCCATCCGCGCCGATCTCGTCGGGGTAGGTGGCGCCGTTCTCGGTGATGGCGATCGGTCCCGGCCGGTAGTCGCGCTGGACGCGCAAAAGCAGCTCGGTCAGGCCTTCGGGATAGACCTCCCAGCCGAAGCCGGTGACGTCGGAGGTCTCGGCCTCGACGACGCGCGACCGCATCGGCCCGCCCTCGGGATCGTCGGCGACGATCTCGCGGAAATAATAGTTGATGCCGAGGAAGTCTGTCCGGCCGGCGATGGTCGCGAGGTCGCCGTCGCTGACCGTCGGCGCGGCGGCGCCGAGCGCGCGTAGGACATCCTCCGGATAGCCGCGGCCGTGCAGCGGATCGAGGAACCAGCGGTTCCTCAGGCCGTCGTGGCGGATGGCGGCGAGCCGGTCGGCCTCGGAGCCGGACGCCGTGTGGATCGGATGCAGGCTGAGCGCGATGCCGCAGCGGGCGTCGGCGACATTGGCCCTGAGCACCGGCAAGGCCAGCCCATGCGACAGCAGAACGTGGTGGGTGGCCTGCATCGCCGCCGCGAGGTCGCGCTTGCCGGGCGCGAACTCGCCCTCATAATAGCCCTTGACGGTGCTGCACCACGGTTCGTTGTGGGTGATCCAGCGCTTGACGCGATCGCCGAGCCGGCGGGACACCACGTCGGCGAAACCGGCGAAGGCGAGGGCGGTGTCCCGGCGCGGCCAGCCGCCGGCATCCTCGAGCGGTTGCGGCAGGTCCCAGTGATAGAGCGTCAGCCAGGGCTCGATGCCGCGCTCCAGCAGCCCGTCGACCAGGCGATCGTAGAAGGCGAGGCCGGCCTTGTTCACCGCGCCGGTCCCCGTCGGCAGGATGCGCGGCCAGGACACGGAAAAGCGGTAGGCGCCGACGCCGAGCGCCTTTACGAGATCAAGGTCTTCTTCCCAGTGATGATAGTGATCACAAGCCACGGCAGGCGTATCGCCATTGCGGATATGGCCGGGTTCGGTGGCAAACGTGTCCCACACCGATGGACGACGGCCATCGGCATCCGTTCCACCTTCGATCTGCAGAGCGGAGGTGGAGACGCCCCACCGGAAATCCTCGGGAAACTGGGCGCGCGTGGAACGAGGCATGCCGATGACCGCCGTTGCTGACCGGATGTTGCTTCAATTAATTAAATGAAACATAAGGCGAGTCAAGTGACATAATTTCGGCTTCCGAAATTTATTGGACAATCGGGATCCTATACGGAAAAGATCATCGGGAAACGGCGCGATTCCCCTAATTTTTGTTGGTAGCTGTCTTGCCGAGCAAGGCACCAAAAGGCGAGGTGGATGCCGCAAGGAAACAACCGGGCTGTTGAAATCAGCCGTCTTTCATTTCTATAAGTGAAACGAGCGGAGTTCCAATGCTCCATGTAACGGAAGCGTCTTCATGCCCTCGCTGAAGGGAAACCAGAGCACTTCGCGCACTCTCAATCGGTTGCTGCTGCTCAATCATTTGCGCCGCCACGGCCCGACGGCGCGCTCGGACATCGCCGCGGCCACCGGGCTCAGCCCGGCGGCGATTTCCTACGTGTCGTCCGAGCTCCTGGAGCAGCAGGTGATCGCCGAGCTCGACGCCGTGGCTGATGGCGGCCGGCGCCGGATGACGCGACTCGATCTCAATTACGCCGGTCACGTGGCGCTGGGCGTCAAGCTGATGGAGCGCAGCCTCCGGGCGACGCTCGTCGATCTCGGCACCAACGTCATCGACACCCTGACGGCCGACGTCGACGCACGTTCGCCGGCAGCGGTGGCGCGGGCGACCGCCGATGCGCTCGCCGACCTTCTCGAACGGTCCGGAGAACACAGACAGCGGCTGATCGGCATCGGCCTTGCCATGCCCGGCCAGCACGACGCCGAGCGCGGCGTCTGCTTGCGCTGCGACCGGTTCGGCTGGAAGGACGTGCCGATCGCCGCGCTGATCGCCGACCTGGCCGGCGTTCCCGTCTGGGTCGACAACGACGTCAACGCCTTCGCGCTTGCCGAACACCTGTTCGGCGCCGGCCGGCAGGCGTCGTCGCTGGCGGTATTCTCCTTCGGCCGCGGCATCGGCGCGGCGATGATCGTCGACGGCCAGCTTCTGCGCGGCCGCTACGGCGGGGCGGGCGAGATCGGTCATCTCACCGTGGTGGAGGATGGCCCGCGCTGTGAATGCGGCCGGCTCGGCTGCCTCGAGGCGGTCACCTCGCTGCCGGCCATCCTCAACGCCTACGGCATCGTCCGGCCATCCGATCGTAGCATCGATCCCGCCGCCCTGGCGACGCTGGCGGGGGAGGGCGACCCGGTGGCGCGCGAGATCCTCGATACCGCCGGCCGCCGGCTCGGCGCGGCGGCGGCGACCTTCGCCAGCCTGTTCGATCCGGAGACCATGGTGATCGGCGGCGAGGGCGTGCTGTTCGGCCCGGCGCTGCTCGATCCGCTGGTGGCGACGCTCAAGGAAAAGAACTTCCAGCGCAACACCGAGGTGTTCGTCGAGTTCTGGAACGACGACGCCTGGGCGCGCGGCGCGGCGGCGCTCGCCATCGACAGCTTCTTTTCGCTGCCGTCGTGAGCGGATCCGGCGGGCCGGATTGAAATGGACTAGATGATGGTCTAAATTTCGGAGGCTTCGAATGGGCTCGGCAGGAGCGTGGTCATGCAAATATCGGTCACGGAAGCCAAAGGTCAGCTGACCGAGTTGATGCGGCGTGCGGAACGGGGAGATGAAATCATCCTGACCCGCCATGGCCATGCTGCCGTACGGCTCGTTCCGGTCAAACCGGTGGCCGACGCGAAATCCCGCAAGCTGCTGCTCGATGCGGTTCGGGCTTCCGCCGCCGAAAAGGTGGCGGGCGGCCCGAGCGCCGCGCGCAGCCAGGATTTTCTCTACGACGAGAATGGCCTTCCCGATGATCGCCGTTGATACGTCGGCGCTGATGGCAATCCTTTTGGGCGAGCCGGAGGCCGATGCATGCGCCGCGGCGCTCGAAGTGGAGGATCGTCTGCTGATTTCCGCCGGTACGGTGGCCGAAGCGCTGATCGTCGGCGAGCGGCGCAATACCGGCGAGGAAATGGAGCGGCTGATCGATGGGCTCGGCTTCGAGATCGTCAGCGTGACGCCGGCTTCGGCCCGCCGCATTGCCGAATTCTACCGGAAATGGGGCAAGGGCGTTCACCCGGCCGCCCTGAATTTCGGCGATTGCTTCTCCTACGAGGTGGCGAACGAATACGGATGTCCGCTGCTTTATGTCGGCGATGATTTCGCGCGGACCGATATAAAGCCTGTCCTGTAGCGCCGCGCCGCAAGGCTCTTCACGAGGCGCCGAACGACGCATATGCGACAGCCTCGCGGCACGGCGCAAATAGATCTATCATACTGATTTCATTGGGAAACCGATGGCTCCGCGAGTAGGACTCGAACCTACGACCCGGTGATTAACAGTCACCTGCTCTACCAACTGAGCTATCGCGGAACAGCTTCGGTGGCGGTGCGTATAACAAAGCTGTTCCGGTTTGCAAAGCCCCCTCGGCAAGGAAAATGCGAGCGCGGTGCGAAAAGGCCGGAGAGGGTGGATATCCGGCGGCTAACGGTATGAGCCGGCAAGGCTTTTCCGTTCGCCGCGCCAGTGTTTTCCCGCACGTCCGGGCGGCGGCCTTTGAAAAGGGACAAGCGCTTTCCTATCTGTCCGGGACCGGTTTTTGCCGGAAAGCCGACGGCGATGAAAGGCGATCCATGTCGAAGATGAAGCTCTGGGGACGGACGGTGCGATTGCCAAGGAGCCGGCTTCTCCGCGTCGTCATGGGCTTCGCCTTCGTCGGCATGGGGCTGGTCGGCTTCCTGCCCGTCGTCGGCTTCTGGATGATTCCGGTCGGCCTCGCCATTCTCTCGGTGGATTCGCCTCTGGCTCGCCGGTTCCGGCGGCGGGCCGAGGTCTGGGTGCTCCGCCGCTACAATCGCTGGAAAGGGCGCGGCGTTGGTTCCGCCTAGGCTAACGACCGAGCTTCACGCCGGTTGAGCGTTTCTCGGGAATCACTTCACGCGATTGTGCCCGACTTTGATATTTCGTTTCTGGAGTGCCGTCTCCACTTGTGGCAGGTTGAATACAGGACAGGCGCGATGGCACCGCGATGTCGTCAGGACGCGACAATCAGTCAAATCGGACGATGTCACATTTCGGTCGTTGTTGATCAGTATCGGTTTGTCCCAGAGAGAAATGCTCTCTCGTTCTTGGGAAAGGAGGTCAGAATGACAAATATTTCGCTCACGCGGATCGCGCGCACGAATGTATGCCGTTCGACGATCCGCCCCAATCATCTTGGCTCGAAACGCCAATGGCGAATGTGTCTTTGCTAAGCATCTGACACTTTTCACGAAAAACGTAATCGACAGGATGATGGTCTCGCCACCGGCGCAAGACCAGGAGAGCAATATTATGTCCAAGCCAATTGTCATCGAAGCGGCCGGAAAGGCCGTCGCCGTTGCCGCCCCCGCCGGGGATCAGGTGCGTTTCGTTGCCGTCAAGTATGACGTCTGGGATCTCGACGGCGAGCTCTACGGCTCGGTTGCCGAGGCCGAGCGGGCGGCCGAGCGTCATCTCGCCAGCCGCAGCACGGTGGATCAGCCGTTTGGCCGGGTCGCCTTCCCCGCCGAACTGGCGGTCGCCATCTGAATGATGGTCGCCGCTCGCATGAAACCCTCGCACAAAACGGCCGCTACCAGTCGAGCCGATTGGTGGCGGCCACGCGGCTGAACCACAGCCCCGAATCCTTGATCGTGCGCTTCTGGTTCCGGAAATCGGTATGGATCAGGCCGTAGCGCTCGGTGTGGCCCTCGGCCCACTGGAAATTGTCCAGCAGCGTCCAGGCATGGAACGCCCGAACCTTGGCGCCGTCGGCGATTGCCCGGGCGAGTTCGGCGAGCACCTGCCGATACCATTCGATCCGCCTGACATCCGGCACCCGGCTGTTTTCTTCCTCGTAGGGCGCATCGAGATAGCTGCATCCGCTCTCGGTGATCTCGATGGGCAGCCCCGCGTATTCCCGCGAAATCCGGGTCACCAGATCGTAGATGCCGCGCGGCCATAGCTCCAGCCCGGCTTCGGTGAGCGGCCCTTCCCTGGGCATTTCGGCGTTGAACCGGGTATAGGGATCGCGCCCGCCCGGCCCGCCGGATTCGATTTCCGTGCCGCTGAAGCTGCCGCCGCCGAAATGCTGCTGGTCGCTGGCGTCCGAAACGACGCGGCGCGTGTAGTAGTGAAGGCCGATCCAGTCGAGCGGCGCCTTGAGGATGGTCTCGTCGCCGGGCCGGAAGCCCATCAGGTCCAGCGGTGCTTCGCCGACGAAGGCGTTCGGGTAGCGCCCCGTCATCGCCGCTTCCAGAAAGAACACGTTGTTCATGGCGTGATAGCGCTCCGCCGCGGCCCGGTCCGCCTCGCCGGCGGTTTTCGGATAGGCGGGCGCCATCTCGTAGGCGCTGCCGAAACTCGCCCTGGCGGAGGCCGCCTTGACGGCGCGATGCGCTTGTCCCTGCGCCAGACCCAGCGTATGCGCCGCCTTGAGGAAATCGACGAGGCTGGTGCGGCAGGGCGGAAAGGCGCCGGCCGCATAGCCCATGTAGGCGATGGCCCAGGGCATGTTGAACGGCGCCCACGTGGTGATGCGGTCGCCGAGGTGCTTTGCCAGGATGCCGGCGTAATCGGCGAAGTAGCCGGCGAGATCGCGGTTGGGCCAGCCGCCGCGATCCTCGAGCGCCTGCGGCAGATCCCAATGATACATCGTGCACCAGGGACGGATGCCGGCGGCGAGCAGGGCGTCGACCAGCCGGCTGTAATAGTCGAGCCCCTTCATGTTGGGGGCGCCGGTGCCGGTGGGCTGGATGCGGGGCCAGGAGATGGAAAAGCGATAGCTCCTGAGGTTGAGCTTGCTCATCAGCGCCACGTCTTCCTCGTAGCGATGATACTGGTCGCAGGCCACGTCGCCGTTTGTCCCGCCGCGCACCTTGCCGGGCGTGTGGGTGAACCTGTCCCAGATGGATTCGCCCTTGCCGTCCTCGTTCCAGGCGCCTTCCACCTGATAGGCGGCGGTCGCCGCGCCCCAGAGGAAGCCGTCGGGAAAGCGTGCCTTGCGAATATCGGCGTCCGGCACGGCGCCGGGGACGCTGGCTGTCGTTGCGGTCGAAAGCGTCCGGGAGGCGTGATGGTCCATGGTCCACCCAATCTGCCGGGGCGAGCGACTGGCCCGGCGGTCGGGAACAGAACTTATCCCCGGTTGCGCCGGCTTGTCACCTGTCGGCGGGCAGACGACGGCCGCCGGCCGGCGCCGGTCGAGGGCAAGACGGACGGGAGATGGCAAAGCTCTCCGGCCTGGTGATTTTCGCCCGTTGCCCCTTGTCTACGCCGCCGCGCTCGCTTATGAAGCCTTCCCCATGGGGCCACGTGGCGGAGTGGTTACGCAGCGGATTGCAAATCCGTGTACGGGGGTTCGATTCCCTCCGTGGCCTCCAGTTTCCGGAAAATACATTGGATTTCCCGCCTTCGCGGGATGCGGTCTTGCCTTGAGCGTCGCGCCGGCCGGCTGTATGGGCGAGCCGCTCCGCCTTTTCGCGGGCGATCCCTGTCCGGTCACTCCGCAAAGCTGCGTAGAAGCCCTTGTTTCGGATGAGGGGGGCGGCTATTGGAGGAACCGGCAGAGAATTCCGGCAGGGGACTTGCGATCCATGATCGATTTTCCGGCGTTGCGCACCAAGATGGTCGATGGCCAGGTGAGGCCGAACGACGTCACCGATCTCCGCATCATCGACGCGATGGGCGAGGTGGCGCGCGAGGACTTCGCGCCGGAGGATCAGAAGCCGCTTGCCTATCTCGATCGCGACCTGCCGCTCGGCGAAGGCCGCGCGGCGCGCGTCCTGATCCAGCCGATGGTGCTGGCTCGCCTGCTGCAATATGCGGGCATCAAGCCGACCGACAAGGTGCTGGAAGTCGGCAGCGCCTCCGGCTATGGCGCCGCCGTGCTGGCCCGCCTTGCCGGATCGGTGGTGGCGCTGGAGCAGGATCCGGATCTGGCGGCCATCGCCCGTCGCCGGCTGGCCGGCCTCGCCAACGTCGCGGTCGTCGAGGCGCCGCTCGTCAAGGGCGTGGCGGACGCCGCGCCGTTCGATGTCATCCTGTTCAACGGTGCCGTTGCCACGTTCCCGGAAACCGTCGCCGGCCAGCTCGCCAAGGGCGGCCGGCTGCTTTTCGTCGAGGAAGGCGGCAGCGCTCCCAAGGCCAAGCTCTATACGCGTGGCGACGCCGGCGTTTCCGGCCGCGCGCTGTTCAATGCATCGGTTCCCGTGCTGCCGGGATTTCAGGCGGCCGAGACTTTTGCTTTCTAGAGCATCGGATCGAAAAGTGGACTCCGGTTTTCGGAAAATCCGATGCGACAACAAGAAACTAGATCGTCACTTTGCGTCCGTTAGGACGCACGACGGTCTAGTCCGCGCTGTAACGGTACGATTCATACGACCGTAGCCTTCCTCCGCCAGCGTAAAGCCGCGCGGTTGGTCTTGGCTGGCGGCTGTGATTTCTGTGCATCGATTTGACTGAATTCGCCGCCGCGCCGCCGGCCGCGCTTCCGTTCGTCCGCTCATCGGCTATAGTCCGTCGCCAGCGGTTAACTTTTTGTTAGCGAATGTGGCGATCGGCCGGCGTCCTCGCGCAGGCGTGAGAAGACCAGGCTTCGATGGCCGGCTATATCGCAAGGGTCGGCGATGAAAATGAGGTGTGTCGTGGCGTTCCGTCCCTCCCTGTATCTGTCGGCCGCCTTTGGCCTCCTTGTCGCCATGTCCGGCGTCGCCTCGGCGGAATCGTTGCAGGAGGCGATGTCGGCCGCCTACGCCAACAACCCCGATCTCAACGCCCAGCGGGCCGGAACGCGCGCCGCCGACGAATACGTGCCCCAGGCGCTCGCCCAGGGGCGGCCGACCATCACCGGCCAGATATCCGCCTCGTACAATGCCAGCGATACCCGCTACCGGTTTCGCCCTTATACCGACTGGGCGAGCACCTATACCGATACCGGCGCCGTCCAGAGCCAGATCACCATCATCCAGCCGCTTTACGCCGGTGGTCGCATCGAGAACGGCGTCAACCGGGCGGAAGCGGCGGTAAAGGCGTCGCGCGAGCAGCTTCGCTCCAAGGAGCAGTCGACGCTGCTCGACACCGCGTCGGCCTACATGCAGGTCATCATGTACGGACAGGTGCTGGAGCTTCGCAAGTCCAACGTCGCCTTCCTCAAGGAACAGGTGCGCGCCGCCAACGACCGCTTCTCGGTGGGCGAGGGTACGCGCACCGACGTGTCGCAGGCGGAGGCGGCGATGGCCGCCGCGACGTCGGCCGTCAGCGTGGCGCAGGCCGACCTGCTCACCGCCCAGGCCAATTACGTCAAGGTCGTCGGCCACGCGCCGAAGAGCCTTCGCGATCCCGGCCCCGTCACCAAGCTGATGCCGGCCAAGCTGTCGGCGGCTGTCGATGCCTCGCGTAGGGAGCATCCGGCCATCCGGGCGGCGATCCACAACGCCGATACCGCCGCCTACAATGTCGAGATCGAGGAAGGCGCGCTGCTGCCCACGCTGTCCCTGCAGGGATCGCTCGGCCATACGCTGACTTCGAGTTCGACCAATTCCTCCGATACCCCGGACAAGTCGCGTACGCTCGATGCGTCGATCGGCGCCGTGCTGTCCATTCCGATCTACCAGGGCGGCGGCGAATATTCCTCCGTCCGCCAGGCCAAGGAAGAGCTCGGTCAGGCCAAATTGCAGGTCGACGTGGCCCGCATGTCGGTCGACGCGGCGCTCACCCAGGCCTGGAGCACGCTCGAATCGGCCAAGGCCCAGATCGTGGCGGCCCAGGCATCGGTCGAGGCAAGCCGATTGGCGCTGGAAGGGGTCGTCGAGGAGCAGAAGGTCGGTCAACGCACGACGCTCGACGTCCTCAATGCCCAGAGCACGCTGATCGATGCGCGGTTGTCGGAGGTCAGTGCCAGGGCGCAGCTTGTCGTGGCGAGCTACAGCGTCGTCGCCGCCATGGGGCGCCTCGATCGCGAACGGCTCGGCCTCAAGATAGCCGCCTACCGCCCCGAGCATCATTACGAGCAGGTCCGCGACAAGTGGATCGGGCTGCGCACGCCGGATGGCCGCTGATCTTCCAAAGGCGGGGGCATCGGGGATAACCGCCGCATTTCCGGCGCAAACCGTTTTCAGCGGCGTTAACTAATCTATACTTCAGGGGTCGAATCAGGCTGTTGCCGGCACCCGGCCGGCTGACCGGCACGTTTGCCGGCGTTCGGGTGTCGCCGCAAAAGGGCGGTCGGGAGCCGATCCACCCGGGCATCGCGCCGGAGCAGGCTGTGACCGACGGTGTAGCAGGTGGTGGGGCGACCCACTCGGAGTAGAGACCCATGGCCAAGGCAGCTGCGTCCGCCGAACCTTCAATGGAAGAGATCCTGGCTTCCATCCGGCGGATCATTGCCGACGAACCCGAGGGCAAGGAGGCGGCGGCGCCCAAGCCCGCGCCGGCCAAGGCGGCTGCTCCCAAGCGGGAGGTCGAGACCATGGCCAAGCCGGCGCTCGAGGACGAGCATATTTCCGAGGAAGATCTCGACAAGCTGTTCGCCCAGTCCGGCGACGACGAGGACGAGCCGGAGATGGACGTCGACGACGCCGACGACGGCGACGAGCCGGAAGTGCTCGACCTCGCGGATGTCGCCACGGTCGACGAAGCCGCGGCGCTCGAGTTGGTGGAAGGATTGAAGGACGACGAGGCCGAGGTTGCCTTTGCCGAGCCGGATTCGGAGCCGCTCCCGTCCGAGCCGCCGAAGGCGGCAGCGCCGCGCGCCCGTCCGGCTCCCGAGCCCGAAGTCGAGGAGCCGTTGGTCTCCGCCGCGGCCAGCGCCACCGTCCAGTCCGCCTTCGGCCAGTTGAGCCATACCGTGCTCGCCGCCAACGCGCGGACGCTCGACGATCTCGTCAAGGAGATGCTGCGGCCGATGCTGCGCGCCTGGCTCGACGAGAACCTGCCGGTGATCGTCGAACGGCTGGTGCGCGCCGAGATCGAGCGCGTGTCGCGCGGGCGCTGAGCGCCGTGAAGTCCCTCCTTCTTCAGCTATTGGCGGCTTTTTTCGAAATCGCCGGCTGCTTCGCTTTCTGGGCCTGGCTGCGCCTTGGTAAGTCCATGTTGTGGACATTGCCGGGCCTGCTGTCGCTCGTCCTGTTCGCGCTGGTGCTGACGCGCATCGACAGCGCCGCCGCCGGCCGCGTCTTCGCCGCTTATGGCGGCGTCTACATCGCCGCCTCGCTGGTCTGGCTGTGGGCGGTGGAGCGGCAGGTGCCGGATCGCTGGGATCTCACGGGCGCGGCGATCTGCCTTGTCGGCGCGGCGATCATTCTCCTCGGGCCGCGGGCGACAGCCGGCTAGAGCATCGGACCGAAAAGTGGAATCCGGTTTTCGGAACATCCGATGCGATAACAAAAGACGAGATCGCTCTGCGTCCTGACGGACGCAGAGCGATCTAAGTTGCTGTCAGGCGGCGACGCCGGCCGAGTTCATGACGGCGGCGCCGTTGGCGACGCTCGCATAGAGATTGCTCACCGTCTGCGACAGGCTGGCGCTGCTCGCCGCGCCGTTTCCGGCGCCCAGGCTGTAGGGCAGGCTTGTCTTCGACGAGTCGGAACCGGAGGCCGACTGGCCCTGGCCGCCGGTGGTCGTCACGCTGGTCGAGCCGTCGGAATAGCTGACGGTGATGGTCGTGCTGCCGTCGGGATTGTCGAGGTAGGTGGTGCTGACCACCTCCTTGCTCTCGCCGGTGCCGGAGGCGCCGGACGCGCCGCCGCTCGCGGACGAGGAGCCGTCGGCGGTCGACGCGGTCGAATCGGTGGTCGATGTCGTGCCGGAGGCGGTGTCGGTGCTGTCCGAATCCGCCGCCGTTTCCGGCGGGGGAGGCGGTGGCGGCGGCATGGCGCCGTCGGTGCCGCCCATGTCCTCCTGCAACGACAGAAGGGCCGACTGCATGTCGCCGCCGAGCGACGAGAAGGCGCTGCCGGACGACAGCGTGCCGGATGTCGACCCGCCATCCTGCTGGTCGGAAGGTTGGGACGCAAAGGCGGTGGCGGCCGATGTTCCCTTGCTGCTCGACGACCCGAAAAGGGCGGCAAGGCTGCTGGTATTGCTGGTCAGGGCCGAAAGGGACGACATCTGCTGCCTCCGGGAAAAACTCCCTCTGCAGCTTTAGACGTGGCATTTTGCAAAACCAGGCGCGGAAATCTCAGGAAAATGAGGTTAACGAGCCGGGGCGTTTTGTTAACGAAGCGATCCGTTACAGCGGGTGCCTTTCGATGTCCTGCAATAGCCAGTCGCGGAAGGCGCGGATCTTCGGCTGGCTGCGGCGGCTCTCCGGATAAACCAGCCAATAGGCGGATTGGTCGCTGCACACGAGGTCGAACGGCATGACCAGCCGGCCGCTCGCCAGCTCCTCGCGGTAGAAGGCCGGCGTCAGGATGGCGACGCCGTGGCCGGCGATCGCCGAGCTTGCCTCCAGCGTCTGCGAGCCGAACAGGTTGCGCTGTCGTCCCTCGAGATCGGCGTCGGGCACGCCGGCGGCGTCGAACCAGAGCCGCCACCAGGGGTCGCCGGGGTCGATGATCTTGCATTTGAGGAGGTCGCGCGGGCTGTCGAGCGGCTTCACCCAGTCGAGCAGCGTCGGGCTGAGCATCGGCGCGCATTCGACCTCCATCAGGTGGTGCGCGACGAGGCCCGGCCAGTCGCCCTTGCCGAAGCGGATGGCGACGTCGCCGGGGTCGCGGCTGAAATCCATCGGGGCGTTGTCGGTGATCAGCCGCACGGCGATATGCGGCGCCCCGAGCTGGAAGTTGCCGATGCGGCGGGCCAGCCAGTGGGCGGCAAAGGTCGGCGTGGTGCTGATGACCAGTTGCTCGTCGACCGCCGTCCGGGCCGCCGCCATGGCTTCCTCGAGCAGCGCGAAGGCCTCGCCGACCTTCGGCATCAGGCGTTCGCCGGCTTCGGTCAGCTCGATGCGCCGCGGCCGCCGGCGGAACAGCAACTCGCCCAGCAGGCCCTCCAGTTGCTTCACCTGATAGCTCACCGCCGTCTGCGTCATGCCGAGCTCCTCGCCGGCGCGGGTGAAGCTCATCAGGCGCGATACCGCCTCGAACACCCGGAGCGCGTTGAGCGGCATCTGTCGGCCCTGCTTCATGGATAAGCTCTCTTTATGGGTAGAGACGAAGGTTCGATTGGAAACATTCGGCTTTCCGGCAGAGATTGCTCCCACCGCATCAACGGATCAAGGGATATGACAATGACTTGCGTGGATCAGCCCATGGTCCGGCGCCACCGCGGGCGCGCCATCTTTCTTCCGCTTTTGGCGGCGCTGGCCGACAGCTTCGGCTCTTTCCAGCGGTGGCGAAACGGAAAGGTCGAGGACCTCAACGACCACATGCTGCGGGACATCGGGCTTGCCGATGGCCGGGCGACCGAGGCGGCGATGCGGCGGGCGGCCGGGCATCGGGGTGGAATGGACCGGTTTTGACGGCGGAAAGGGCGCTTCTTGTTGATTTTCGGGGGCGCAGCGGCTAACCGTCGCTCACCCCAAGACGACAGGAAAAAGACGTCGGATCATGCTGGAAAAGACATTCGAAGCGGCGGACGTCGAGCCGCGCATCGCCAAGGCCTGGGAAGATGCGAAGGCGTTCGCCGCCGGCGCCGGCAAAAAGCCGGGCAAGGACACCTTCACCATCGTCATTCCGCCGCCGAACGTCACCGGCTCGCTGCACATGGGCCACGCGCTCAACAACACGCTGCAGGATATCCTCGTGCGCCTGCAGCGCATGCGCGGCCTCGACGTGCTCTGGCAGCCCGGCCTCGACCACGCCGGCATCGCCACGCAGATGGTGGTGGAGCGGCAGCTGGCCGAAAGGCAGATCCATCGCCGGCAGATCGGCCGGGAGGAATTCGTCAAGCGGGTCTGGGAGTGGAAGGCCGAGTCGGGCGGCACCATCGTCGGCCAGTTGAAGCGCCTCGGCGCCTCCTGCGACTGGTCGCGCGAGCGCTTCACCATGGACGCCGGGCTTTCCAAGGCCGTGTTGAAGGTGTTCGTCCAGCTCTATCGCGAAGGGCTGATCTACAAGGACAAGCGTCTCGTCAACTGGGACCCCAAGCTGCTCACCGCCATCTCCGACCTCGAGGTCGTGCAGACCGAGCTGAAGGGCAATCTCTGGCACTTCCGCTATCCGCTGGCGGATGGCGTCACCTATCAGCACCCGATCGCCTTCGACGAAGCCGGCAAGCCGACCGAGTTCGAGACGCGCGACTATATCGTCGTCGCCACCACCCGGCCCGAGACCATGCTGGGCGATACGGCCGTTGCCGTGCATCCGACCGACGAGCGCTACAGGGCGATCGTCGGCAAGTCGGTGAAGCTGCCGCTGGTCGGCCGCCTGATCCCGATCGTCGCCGACGAGTATTCGGACCCGACCAAGGGCACCGGCGCGGTGAAGATCACCCCGGCGCACGACTTCAACGACTTCGAGGTGGGCAGGCGGCATGGCCTGAAGCCGATCAGCATTCTGGATGTCGAAGCGTCCGTGACGCTGAAGGGCAACGCCGATTTCTTGATTGGTGTTCCCGATGATCCAGAGGCTCGCGCTGAAGCCGCGTCGGCCATGATTCTTTATCATGGGCTGGACCGTTTCGACGCTCGGAAAAAGATTGTCGAAGCCTTCGAGATGGCTGGACTTCTCGACAGGATCGAGCCGCACGTCCATCAAGTGCCGCACGGCGACCGGGGCGGCGTGCCCATCGAACCCTTCCTGACCGACCAGTGGTACGTCAACGCCAAGGTGCTGGCCGAGCCGGCGCTGGCTTCCGTCAAGGAAGGCCGCACCACCTTTGTGCCGAAGAACTGGGAAAAGACCTATTACGATTGGATGGAGAACATCCAGCCCTGGTGCATCTCGCGCCAACTCTGGTGGGGTCACCAGATCCCGGCCTGGTACGGACCGGACGGCAAGGTGTTCGTCGCCGAGAGCGAGGCCGCCGCCGCCGAGGAGGCCAGGGCCCATTACGGCGAGGCGGTTGACCTGAAGCGCGACGAGGATGTGCTCGACACCTGGTTCTCGTCGGCGCTGTGGCCGTTCTCGACGCTCGGCTGGCCGGACGAGACGCCGGAACTGAAGCGCTACTATCCGACCAACGTGCTGATCACCGGCTTCGACATCATCTTCTTCTGGGTCGCCCGGATGATGATGATGGGCAAGCACTTCATGGGCACCGAGCCCTTCAGGGACGTCTACATCCACGCTCTCGTCCGCGACGAGAAGGGCGCCAAGATGTCGAAGTCCAAGGGCAACGTCATCGATCCGCTCAACCTGATCGACGAATTCGGCGCCGACGCCCTGCGCTTCACGCTGGCCGCCATGGCCGCCCAGGGGCGCGACATCAAGCTCGCCACCAGCCGCGTCGGCGGCTATCGCAACTTCGCCACCAAGCTGTGGAACGCCGTCCGCTTCGCCGAGATGAACGGCTGCGTCCGCGTCGCCGGCTTCGATCCCGACAAGGCGATCGAGACGCTCAACCGCTGGATCGTCACCGAGGTGCGCAAAACGCAAGCAGAGGTGTCGGAAGCGCTCGACGCCTACCGCTTCAACGACGCGGCCGGCGCCATCTACCGCTTCGTCTGGAACTCGTTCTGCGACTGGTATCTCGAGTTCACCAAGCCGGTGCTGACCGGCGACGACGGCCCGGCCAAGGACGAGACGCGCGCCGCCTGCGCCTGGGTGATGGACGAGATCCTGAAGGTGCTGCATCCCTTCATGCCGTTCATCACCGAGGAGCTGTGGGCGCAGACCGGCGAGACCGGCCCGGCCCGCGACAACCTGCTGGTGCTGACCGCCTGGCCTGAGGGCAGCCGCGAGACGACCGATGCCGCCGACGAGATCAACTGGCTGATCGGCGTCATCACCGAGATCCGCTCGGTGCGCGCCGAGATGAACGTCGCACCGGCAACGCTCTTGCCGCTGGTGCTGGTCGGCGCGTCCGAAAAGGTGAAGAGCTGGCTCGCCACCCACACGCCGGCCATCCTGCGCCTCGCCCGTGTGTCGGAGGCCTCCACCGCCGACGTGGCGCCCGGCCAGTCGGCCCAGATCGTTACCGCCGACGGCGTCATCGCCCTGCCGCTCTCCGGCGTGGTCGACCTCGACGGCGAGCGCGCCCGCCTCGGCAAGGAGGAGGGCAAGCTGGTGGGCGAGATCGAGCGCATCGACAAGAAGCTCGGCAACGCCGCCTTCGTCGCCAAGGCGCCGGAAGAGGTGGTCGAGGAAGAGAAGGCCAAGCGCGAAGGCTATGCCGAGCGGCTCGCCAAGGTACGCGAGGCATTGGCGCGGCTCGCCTGAGCATTAGCGCGTATGAGACGATCGATTGTGGGCCCCATCGCGATGCGTGGGGCCCATTTCGGTTTCTGGACCGACCACAAGGCTTTGTTTTTGTTGGGTTACCCCTCTCTCCAACTCTCTCCCCACAAGGAGGAGAGGGCGCGGTGTGGTTCCGTTCAGAGCTTATCAGTTTGAAAGTTCACGTCATTCGGCTCGACGAACCCTCTCCCCCACAAGGGGGAGAGTTGGAGAGAGGGGTCGAATCCGCTAAGGATTGCGAACAATTCTCAGGACGCTTTCATGCGCATCGCCATCCTCTCCGACATCCACGGCAACGCCGACGCGCTGGCCGCCGTGCTCGACGATCTCGCGGGCCGTTCGGTGGACGCCACCATCTGCCTCGGCGACCATCTTTCGGGACCGCTGGAGGCGCGGCGAACCGCCGACATGCTGATGGCCTCGCCGATCGCCTGCATCGCCGGCAATCACGACCGGGCGCTGGTCACCACGCCGCGCTCCGAGATGGGGCCGTCGGACGGCCACGCCTACGACCAGCTCTCCGGCGCGCATGTCGCCTGGCTGAAGGGACTGCCGGCCTCGCTGTCGGTCGGGCCGGTGATCGCCTGGCACGGCACGCCGGCATCCGACGTCGAATACTGGCTGGAGACGGTGGAGGGCGGCCGCATGCGGCTCGCCGATCGCGATCTTGTCGAGGCGCGGGCCTGCACGCCGGCCGCAGCCATCGGCCCATCGAACCTGCTGCTCTGCGGCCACACCCATATGCCGCGCGTCGTCCGCCTGAAATCCGGCGCCATAGTGGTCAACCCCGGCAGCGTCGGCCTGCAAGGCTACACCGACGACGCGCCGGTGCACATCATGCAGGTCGGCGCGCCGGAAGCCCGCTATGCCGTCGCCGAGAAACGATGCGCCGGCTGGGCCGTGGTGCACCACACCGTGCCCTACGACACCGCCAATGTCATTCGCCTCGCCCGCGAGGCCGGCCGGCCGGAGTGGGCGTCGGCTCTCGAAAGCGGCTGGATCGCCTGAGCCCCGGCCATCTCGCTCGTCTCAGCGAGTTTCGGGCAAGGCTCCGCACGTCTCAGGCCTCGGGCGCTGTGTGGGCGGCGTGGATGGCGAAGGCGGCGGCGACGGCGCGGATGCGCGCCGGATCGATCGGCTTCGCCGGATTTTCGTTCTCCGATACGGCGGCGCGGAAGCCGAGATGGTCGGGCCGGAGCGGCAGCAGCGTGCCGACATCGACGACACGCAGACCGCCGGAGAGGGACACGGTCAGTTTCGATCGGCGGGCGGCGGCGATGAAGCGGGCGATGTCGGCGATCTTGACCGCCTTGGTCAGGCCATCGGACGCCTCGGGGGCCACGAGCCAGACGCCGGAAAAGCCGGCAATGGCCGCCACCGGCATGAGATCGAAGTCCGGCCCCGCCTCGGGCGGAAAGGCGGCGATCAGCCTGACGCTGGTTGCCAGCGATCGGCCGATCCGCGACAGCAGCGCCGCGCCGGCGTCCCCCTCCGGCACCGGCAGCACCAGCGCCGCGACACCGGTCGCCGCCAGGTCGGCGAGGCCGTCGGGCGTGAGACCGCCGGCGGCGGCCGCCACCTCCGCCCGCTCGCCGGCCACCGCCAGGATGGCGCGCAACGCATCGGCCGACAGGGGGGACGGCAGTCCGTCGGCACGGCCGGCGGCGAACAGCGCCGTCACGCCGGCGGCAAGGGCGGCCCGCGCCTCGTCGGCCGTGGCGACGGTCACCTGAAGAGCGGTCATGGCGGGTCTCCGGCGTGTCAGAGCTTTTCGATCGGATCGTTGGCGAATCGGGCCGCCAGTTCGGCGACGGTCCTGTCGCCAATCAAGAGGTCCGGCGCGATCTCGGCAAGCGGTATTAGGACGAAGCCGCGCTCATGGGCGTGGCGATGCGGCAGCGTCAGCTCGGGCGTGTCCATGCGCACGCCGTCATAGGTGATGAGGTCGATGTCGATGACGCGCGGCCCCCAGCGCTCGTGGCGGACGCGGCCGAGCCGGCGCTCCACCTCGAGGCAGGTGGCGAGCAGCTCGGTCGGGGAAAGGGCGGTCTCCACGACGGCCGAGACGTTGGTGAAATCCGGCTGGTCGGTCTTGCCCCAGGGGCGGGTGCGATAGTCCGACGAGCGGGCGACCACATGCACGCCGGCCGCCTCCAGCAGGTGCAGCGCGCCGGCAATGGTGGCGCGCACGTCGCCGATGTTGCCGCCGAGGCTGAGCGCCGCCCTAGCCATCGGCGCGGCTCCGGGTGATCTCCACCGACACGCTGTCGAGCACGTGCGGCACCGGCGCCGACGGCTTGTCGATACGGACGGTGATCGCCTCGACCAGCGGAAAGCCGGCGAGAATGTCGGTGGCGATCGCCTCGGCCAGCGCTTCCAGGAGGTTGAAGCGGCGCGCCGTGGCGATGCCGACGGCGACGTCGGCCATGTCGGCGTAGGATACCGACTTCGTCAGGTCGTCGCTGGCGCCGGCGGCGCGGGTATCGACGGCCGCGTCGAGCGAGATGAAGAAGCGCTGGCCGATCGCCGCCTCTTCCGGCAGCACGCCGTGGCGGGCGAAGACGGCGAGCCGGTGGACGCGGATATGGTCGCTCATCGCATCTCCTTCCTGATGGCGTCGGCAACGGCGGCGGCATCGCGGTGGGCGGCGACGTCGTGGACGCGGACGATGTCGGCACCGGCCAGGATGGCGGCGACGTTGGAGGCGACGGTGCCGTGGAGCCGCTCGGCGACCGGCCGGTCGGGGCCGATCAGCGCGCCGATCATCCGCTTGCGCGACGTGCCCATCAGCACGGGATAGCCGAGCGCCTTGAGCTCGCCGACGCGCGCCACCGCCTGGAGGTTCTGCTCGAACGTCTTGCCGAAGCCGACGCCGGGATCGAGGATGACATGGTCGTCGGCAATGCCGGCCTTGCCGGCGATGTCCAGCGAGCGCCCGAAGAAGGCCTTCATGTCCTCGATGATGTCGATCGCCGGGTCGATGTCGGCTCGGTTGTGCATGACGATCACCGGCGCGCCGTGGGCGGCGGCGGCAAGCGCGATGTCCGGCTCGCGCTGCAGGCCCCAGACGTCGTTGACGATGGCCGCGCCGGCCTCGAGGGCCGCCTCCGCCGTCGCCGCCTTGTAGGTGTCGATCGACAGCGGTGGAAATGTGCCCGCGGCGAGGCGCTCGATCACCGGCACCACGCGGCCGATCTCCTCCTCGGCCGACACCTCGCTGGCGCCCGGCCGCGTCGACTCGCCGCCGATGTCGAGAATGTCGGCGCCATCGTCGGTCATGCGGCGGGCATGGGCCAGCGCCGTATCGACCGTCGCGAAGCGGCCGCCGTCGGAAAAGCTGTCGGGCGTGACGTTGAGGATGCCCATCACCAGCGTGCGCTTGCCGAGGTCGGGCAGGAGGGAAAGGACCATGGGCATGCTCGCGTCTGGGGGCCGGGCTTCTGAGGTAGACCGCGCGCCGGTCGCTGGCAAGCGGCCGTTCGACCACGGTGTCCGAAGGACTTCATCCTGATTCAGATTATGAGGATCGACCTGATTCAATTTGTGAAGACAGGCTCGCTTGAATCAATACATGAAGGTCTTAAAAATGATATAAAATCAATGAGTTATCGGATTTTCCGGACTCTCTTGCAGAACCTCGCCGGCTCCGCGGCGGCGAACGTCAACCCCTTCGATCCCGCCGGCAAGCGATGGCCGGCCGGCGGGAAGGATTCGTCCGGGGTGGTCACTCCGCCGCGTTGCGCCGTTGCGGACGGCGGTCGAGCAGCTCCCGGAGATAGCGTCCGGTGTAGCTCGCATCCACCTTCATCACCTCTTCCGGCGTGCCGGCGGCGACGATGCGGCCGCCGCCGTCGCCGCCCTCGGGACCGAGGTCGACCAGCCAGTCGGCGGTTTTGATGACCTCGAGATTGTGCTCGATGATCACCACCGTGTTGCCCTGCTCGACCAGCTCGTGCAGCATTTCGAGAAGCTTGGCGACGTCGTGGAAGTGGAGGCCGGTCGTCGGCTCGTCGAGAATGTAGAGCGTGCGGCCGGTCGCCCGGCGCGACAGCTCCTTGGCGAGCTTGACGCGCTGCGCCTCGCCGCCGGAAAGCGTCGTCGCCTGCTGGCCGACCTTGACGTAGCCGAGGCCGACGTCGCGCAGCGCCGTCATCTTGTCGCGGATGGCCGGCACCGCCTGGAAGAAGTCGCAGGCCTCCTCGACCGTCATGTCCAGCACGTCGGCGATCGACTTGCCCTTGAAATGCACCTCCAGCGTCTCGCGATTGTAGCGATGGCCCTTGCAGACGTCGCACGTGACGTAGACATCCGGCAGGAAGTGCATCTCGATCTTCAGGACGCCATCGCCCTGGCAGGCCTCGCAGCGGCCGCCCTTGACGTTGAACGAGAAGCGGCCCGGCCCGTAGCCGCGCGCCTTGGCTTCCGGCAGGCCGGCGAACCAGTCGCGGATCGGCGTGAAGGCGCCGGTGTAGGTGGCCGGATTGGAGCGCGGCGTGCGGCCGATCGGCGACTGGTCGATGTCGATCACCTTGTCGAGCATCTCCAGCCCCTCGATGCGGTCGTGCGGTGCCGCCTGCTCGCGGGCGCCGTTGAGGCGCCGCGCCGCCGCCTTGAACAGCGTGTCGATCAGAAGCGTCGACTTGCCGCCGCCCGACACGCCGGTGACGCAGGTGAACAGGCCGATCGGGATGTCGGCGGTGACGTTCTTGAGGTTGTTGGCCCGCGCGCCGACGACGCGGATGTATTTGTTCTTCTGCGGCTTGCGGCGCCTGTCGGGCAGCGGGATGGCCAGCGCGCCGGAAAGATACTGGCCGGTGAGGCTGGCCGGATCGGCCATGATCTCGGCCGGCGTGCCTTCCGAGACGATCTTGCCGCCGTGGACGCCGGCACCCGGCCCGATGTCGAGCACGTAGTCGGCGGCGAGGATGGCGTCCTCGTCGTGCTCGACGACGATCACCGTGTTGCCGAGGTCGCGCAGGTGCTTCAGCGTCTCGATCAGCTTGTCGTTGTCGCGCTGGTGCAGGCCGATGGACGGCTCGTCCAGCACGTAGAGCACGCCGGTGAGACCGGAGCCGATCTGGCTGGCCAGGCGGATGCGCTGGCTCTCGCCGCCCGACAGCGTGCCCGAGGCGCGCGACAGCGTCAGGTATTCGAGGCCGACGTTGTTGAGGAAGCGCAGGCGCTCGCGGATCTCCTTCAGGATGCGGACGGCGATCTCGTTCTGCTTGGCGGTGAGCTTGTCCGGCAGCGCCGAGAACCAGACCGCCGCCTCGCGGATCGACATTTCGGTCACCTGGCCGATGTGCAGGCCGGCGATCTTGACGGCGAGCGCCTCCGGCTTCAGGCGGTAGCCGTTGCAGGCCTCGCAAGGGTGGTCCGACTGGAAGCGGCCCAACTCCTCGCGCACCATCTCGGAATCGGTTTCCTTCCAGCGCCGCTCGATGTTGCCGACCACGCCCTCGAACGGCTTCCTGGTGGTGTAGGTCCTGAGGCCGTCGTCATAGGTGAAGGCGATCTCCTCGCCGCCCGAGCCGGTGAGGATGACGTCGCGCACCTTCTGCGGCAGGTCCTTCCACGGCGTCGTCATTGACGCCTTGAAATGACGGCAGATCGCCTCGAGCGTCTGCGCATAATAGGGCGAGGAGGCGCCGGTCTTCGCCCAAGGCAGGATGCAGCCGCCGCGCAGGGACAGGCTGTCGTCGGGCACCACCAGTTCCGCCTCGAACTTCAGTTCGGTGCCGAGGCCGTCGCACTTGGGACAGGCGCCGAACGGGTTGTTGAACGAGAACAGGCGCGGCTCGATCTCCGGAATGGTGAAGCCGCTGACCGGACAGGCGAACTTTTCCGAGAAGGTGATGCGGCGCGGCTCGCTCTCGCCCTCGGCGACGCTGGCCAGCTCCAGCACGGCGATGCCGTCGGCGAGCGCCAGCGCCGTCTGGAAGCTGTCGGCGAGGCGGGCGGCGAGGTCCGGCTTGACGACGATACGGTCGACGACGATGTCGATGTCGTGCTTAATCTTCTTGTCGAGGGCCGGCACTTCCTCGATCGGATAGAAGCTGCCGTCGACCTTGACGCGCTGGAAGCCCTTCTTCTGCAGGTCGGCGAATTCCTTGCGGTACTCGCCCTTGCGGCCGCGGATCATCGGCGCCAGCAGGTAGAGGCGGGTGCCCTCGGGCAGTTCCAGGGTGCGGTCGACCATCTGGCTGATGGTCTGGCTCTCGATCGGCAGGCCGGTGGCCGGCGAATAGGGAACGCCGACGCGCGCGAACAGCAGGCGCATGTAGTCGTAGATTTCGGTGACGGTGCCGACCGTCGAGCGCGGGTTGCGCGAGGTGGTTTTCTGCTCGATGGAGATGGCCGGCGACAGGCCGTCGATCTGGTCGACGTCCGGCTTCTGCATCATGTCGAGGAACTGGCGGGCGTAGGCCGACAGGCTCTCGACGTAGCGGCGCTGGCCCTCGGCATAGATGGTGTCGAAGGCGAGCGACGACTTGCCCGAGCCGGAAAGGCCGGTCATGACGATCAGGCTGTCGCGCGGCAGGTCGACGTCGATGTTCTTGAGATTGTGCTCGCGCGCGCCGCGCACCGAGAGGGAGCGCCGGGCCTGATCGAAAATGCTGGTCGGCTTGTTCGGCATGTCTGTCGTCGTCCTTGTCGCATCTCCCGGGGAGGGCGGGAGGCGGAAAATATGTTGCCCAGGAGGCGTGAGCCGGTGGTCATCGGGCGCGCCACGCTAGTCCGGGCCTGCTGACGCATCCTGTCAGGATCGGCCGGCGACCTGCAAGGCGCCGGCATGCGCATCTGCCATGTCGGCGATCCTGGAGAAGAAAGCGCGGAAAATCTCGGAATTCGGTTGCGACATCCTCATGAAACGTCTAGAACGTATCAGGAACACAATCCCGGCGCCAGCCCTTTTCTCACTGTGGAAAAGGAGCAAGGGCGATCGGGGCGGGGTATCCCGGGGTCGGCGTCGGCGTTAACGTGTCACCGTGTTGCCGGGCGCAAGCCCCGGCCGGCCGAACGCGCCGGTGCGCGGCCGAAGGTAGCGAGTTTGAGGGAAGAAAGCCATGGCAGGCAGCGTCAACAAGGTCATCCTGATCGGCAATCTCGGTCGTGATCCCGAGGTGAGACGGATGGGGTCGGGCGATGCCGTGGTCAACCTGCGTATCGCCACCTCCGAAAACTGGCGCGATCGCCAGAGCGGCGAGCGCAAGGAACGCACCGAATGGCATTCGGTGGTGATCTTCAACGAAAACCTGGCCAAGGTCGCCGAGCAGTATCTGAAGAAGGGCTCCAAGGTCTACATCGAGGGCCAGTTGCAGACCCGCAAGTGGACCGACCAGTCCGGCCAGGAGCGCTATACCACGGAAGTGGTGCTGCAGCGCTTCCGTGGCGAGCTGACCCTTCTCGACAGCCGTGGCGAGGGCGGCGGCCGCGGCGAGGGCGACTTCGGCGGCGAGGGCGGTTCGGACTACGGCTCGTCCGGTCCGATGGAGCGCGCTCCCGCCCGCTCGGGTGGCGGCCGCGCCCAGGGCGGCGCCCCGGCCTCCAACTTCTCGTCGGATCTCGACGACGACATCCCGTTCTGAGCATTGACGGATGAAGCTCGTTTCCCTTTTCCGATTTGACACTGCGGGTTGAGCCGCGTCCGGGCCGTTGGTTCCGGGTTTGGCTCGTTCCGGCATATCGTCGGCGCATGGCTGCCGTGACGGCGGTCGTGCGGTGGTGTCCTGCAATCGGAAAAGAAGAAGATGAGCTTTGTCATCCGCACTGAAGCGGCGGCCGATCACGCCGCCATCGGCGAGCTGACCACGGCCGCCTTCCTGACGGCCGCCCACGCCAGCGGCCGCGAGGCGGCGATCGTCCGCGACCTCAGGGCCGCCGGTGCGCTGGTCCTGTCGCTGGTCGCCGTCGATGCCGCCGGGGAGGTCATCGGTCACGCCGGTTTCTCGCCCGTCGAGACGGACATGCCCGGCCGCTGGTTCGGCCTGGGGCCGCTGTCGGTGAAGCCGGAGCGACAGCGCGCCGGTGTCGGCTCGGCGCTGGTCCGGGCCGGCCTTGCGCAACTCGCGGAGATGGGAGCGGCCGGCGTCGTATTGGTCGGCGAGCCGGCCTATTACGGCCGCTTCGGCTTCGCCGCCCGGCCGGGCCTTGCCTGCGAAGGCGTACCGGACCGTTACGTGCAGGCGCTCGCCTTGGGAGCACCGCCGCCGGCTTGGCGACCCATTGCCTTCCATCCGGCTTTCTTCACGGCGAAATAGCCACCAGAGCGTCGGACCGAAAAGTGGAATCCGGTTTTCGGAAAATCCGGTATGCCCACAAAGACCGAGAGTGGCGGCCCGGATACCAGTTTGCCGACCTATCCCTGTGTTCCCCATATATATAATTCTGTCATCCTCGCGCAGGCGAGGACCTCAGGCAGAACAAAGCTCAACGCAGATATAGCGCTCCAGCAACGCAAGGCGCCTGATATGCCCCTCGTCACCTTTTCGTCCCGAGGTCCTCGCCTTCGCGAGGATGACAATCCATGGGAGGCGATGCGCTCGGCGACGACGGCGTGATGGGAACGTTCGCGTATCCGGGCAGATTTCCGGGCCAAGCCGAGAAACTCTGGCTTAATCTCGCATATGCGAGACCAGAAATATTGCGCCAGCGTGCCCGGGAATTTGTCCCCAGGTGCGGCGGCCCGGATATGTTCGGGTGTCCGCCGCTCTAGCCGAAACGGGTGATGACGTTGATGCCGGTCTCCTGCGACCGGTCCATGCCGATGAGCAGGTCGATCGCCTCGTCGAGGCCGACGTGGCGGTTGATCAGCTTCTGCGGCGCCAGCTTGCCGGCGGCGATCATCGAGAGCATGTCGTCGTAGCGCCAGGCCTGCATGCCGTGGCTGCCGTAGACCTCCAGCTCCCAGCCGATGACGCGCGCCATGGGGATCGGCGCCTCGGCGTCGTCGCCGAGCATCAGGCCGACCTGCACGTGGCGGCCGCGCCGCTTGAGGCCGAGGATGGAGTTGCGCGCCGTCACGCGGTGGCCGAGCGCGTCGATGGAGAGATGGGCGCCGCCGCCCGTCAGGTCGCGGATGGCGCCGGCGACGTCCGGCGTGGTCCGGCCGTTGACCACCGCCGTGGCGCCGATGGTTCTGGCGAACGCCAGCTTGTCGTCGGCGATGTCGACGGCAATCACGTTGGCGCCCATCGCCGCGGCGATCATGATGGCCGACAGGCCGACGCCGCCGCAACCGTGCACCGCCACCCATTCGCCGCCGCGCACCCGGCCCTGGTCGACCACGGCGCGGAAGGAGGTGGCGAACCGGCAGCCGAGGCTGGCGGCCGTCGCGAAATCGATGTCGTCGGGCAGTGCCACCACGTTGTCGTCGGCGTTGTGCACGCCGACATATTCGGCGAACGAGCCCCAGTGGGTGAAGCCGGGCTGCGTCTGGTTGCGGCAGACCTGCTGGTTGCCCGAGCCGCATTCCGGGCAGCGGCCGCAACCGGCGACGAAGGGCATGGTGACGCGATCGCCTATCCGGAAGCGGCGGACGTCGCGGCCGACGGCGACGACGCGGCCGGCGAACTCGTGTCCGGGCACGTGCGGCAGGGCGATGTCCGGATCGTGGCCCATCCAGCCGTGCCAATCCGAGCGGCAGATGCCGGACGCCTCGACCTTCAGCACCAGGCCGTGCGGCTCGGGCGTCGGATCGGCCAGGGTGCGAATCTCCGGCCGCTGGCCGAACAGCTCGTAGAAAATGGCGCGCATGCTTCAATCCCCCGGAACGGCGACCCGCTGGTCCGCCCGGCGATAGCACGGACGTTGCGAGCGAAAAAGCATGAGATTGCCGATGCAAGACCTTTAAGCACGAGGGGCATCCGAGCGTGGCCTCAGAGCCCGGCCGCCGCGAGCGCTGCGACGTTGGCGCGGTGCACCGCCTCGTAGGGCTCGAAATAGCCGATCCGGCCGGCCGCCACGTCGTCGGCGACGAAGGCGGAAAGCGGCGTGCCGTCACGCCCCTCGCCGGCGAGAAGCCGCATCAGGTAATCGCGATTGGCGCCAACGAGGCCCGCATCATAGCCGCCGGCGGCGATCCGGTCGGGCGCGCCATGGGCCGGCAGGATGCGGTGGAAGACCAGTCCGGCGAGCCGGTCGAGTTCGGCGATGTGCACCGCCGTATGCTCGGCCTCGGAGATATAGGTGACGGTATCCTCGACCACGTCACCGGCGAGCAGAAGCCCGGCGTCGGGCAATCGCAGCACGACGCCGTCGGCGCTGTGGATGGCGAAATGCATGGCCTCGACGCTGCGGCCGCCGACGGTGAGCGCCAGTTTGTCGTCGAAGGTCTCCGTCGGCAGCACCAGCGGCCGGATCGGCGGATCGCCGTTCTCCAGCCTGTCGCGATTGGCGACGAGCGCTTCACGCGTCAGGCGCTGGGCGACGATCGGCCCGTCGGCAAAGATGGCGTTGCCGGCGACGTGGTCGTCGTGCCAGTGGCTGAGCACCAGCGTGAAGCGGCTGACGCCGAGCCCTTCGAGATGGCGACGAACGGCACGGGCGTGGTCGAGCGAGATGTGGCTGTCGAAGACGATCGCCTCGTCATCGCCGACGATGGCGTAGGAGGCGATGCCGAGGCGGTAGGCGCCGTCGTCGAGCCAGTTCGCGGCCGGCGAATGCAGCCGCACGCCGGGGACGCGTCCGTCGTAATAGGCGAACACGCCCGGCGCCGGCTCCAGAATGCGCAGGGTGCGCGTGTCGGTCACGGCGTATTGTCCTCGATGCCGTACATGTCGTCGTCGCTCAGGCCGAAATGGTGGCCGATCTCGTGGACGAGCACATGGCTGACGATGTCGCCCAGCGTCTCGTCATGCTCGGCCCAATAGTCGAGGATGGGACGGCGATAGAGCCAGACGCGGTTGGGCAGCCGGCCGGTCTCCGGCACGGCGGCATCGTGGGCGACGCCGACGCCGGAGAACAGGCCGAGGATGTCGAAATCGCTTTCGAGTTCCATCTCCTTGACGACGTCCTCGTCGGGAAAATCGGAAACGCGGATCTCGATCTCGCCGGTCATCGCCCGGAAATCGGCCGGCAGGGCGGCATAGGCTTCGGCGGCCATCGCCTCGAAGTCGTCGAGCTCCGGCGCCTTCAGGCCCTTCCAGTCGAATTTCGCGCCACCGCCGAAGAGTTTCATCCTCGTCTCCCGCCGATCCTTCCATCAAGCTTCAGAAGTGTCGGCGACGGGGGAGGGCGTCAAGGGGCATGGGCCTTCCGCCGCCCCATGCCAGTAGTGTTCAGCATGTCCCCGAACAGGTGTTCACTAGGTCTCCGGTCTATACAAGGGGGCAGGGATAGCGGTGAAAGCCCTATATCCGCCGCCCGCTTTTTCCTGCCCGAGGTCCTACGCCTTCGCGCAGGAAGACAATCTATGTATATGTTTCTTATATATAATTCTGTCATCCTGCGCGAAGGCGTAGGACCTCGGGCCGAAAGAGGCGCGAAGGCGAATATGGGACTCCCCTGCCGGGGATGGCCTCATGAGATCGCCCCGCCATTCTTCTCCCGTCAGAACAAACTGAGCTGGACGCCGCCGTTGCCCGGCTTCAGGAATTTCTCCGTGTCGAGCTTCACCCGGTGCTTGTTGAGGCCGAGGCGCTTGGCGGTCAGCTCGAATCTCCGGCCGATCTGCCAGGCGTAGGGACCGGTGCCGCGCATGCGCTTGCCCCACTCGGCGTCGTAATCCTTGCCGCCGCGCATCGACTTCAAAACGTTCATGACGTGCCGGTAGCGGTCGGGCAGCTCGCGCAGCAGGAATTCGCGGAAGATTTCCGATACTTCCAGCGGCAGGCGCAACAGCACGTAGCCGGCCTCGCGGGCGCCGAAGGTATGGGCCGCCTCGAGGATGCGCTCGATCTCGCTGTCGGTGACCGCCGGAATGATCGGCGCCAGCATGACGCCAACCGGGATGCCGGCCGCCGTCAGCTTCTGGACGGTCTCGAGGCGCCGCTGCGGGCTGGAGGCGCGCGGCTCCATGGCACGGGCGAGACGCCGGTCGAGCGTGGTGATGGAAACCGCCACCTTGACGAGGCCCTCGGCGGCCATCGGCTGGAGAATGTCGATATCGCGCAGCACCAGCGCCGACTTGGTGATGATCAGCGCCGGATGCCGGGTCTTGGCCAGCACCTCCAGCACCCGCCGGGTGATCTTCTGCTCCTTCTCGATCGGCTGGTAGGCGTCGGTCGCCGTGCCGATGGCGATCACCTTCGGCTGGTAGGACGGCGCGCCGAGCTGGCGCTCCAGCACCTCGGCGGCGTTGGTCTTGGCGTAGAGCTGGGTCTCGAAGTCGAGCCCCGGCGACAGGCCGAGGTAGGCGTGGTTCGGCCGGGCGTAGCAGTAGACGCAGCCATGCTCGCAACCACGGTAGGGGTTGAGCGAACGGTCGAAGGCGATGTCCGGGCTGTCGTTGCGGGTGATGACCGAACGCGCCGGCTCGACCTGCACCGTCGTCTTGAACGGCGGCAGTTCGTCGCCGTCGCTCCAGCCGTCGTCGAAGACGGTACGGCCATAGGCCTCGAACCGGCCCGAGGGATTGATGCCGGCGCCTCGGCCGCGCCGACGCCCGGCGGTGACCGCCGTGTCGGCGATCTCCGGCGCCGGGGTGGGCTCGATGAGAGGATGACAGGCGATGTTCATGATTTGATCTTATGCGGGAACGGGAACAGGTCAAGAACATTCTTCGGGTCATCCACCGCCGGGCCCGAGTTCGGAGCGTCGAGCGCCGACCGCGCCACGCGCGGGAAAGCCGGGTGCGGAGGCCCGCCGGTGCCTCGGGGGAGGAAACTGGAAGCGATCGGAAGTCCGCGTTCGGACGGGCTCGCGCTTGCCCGGAAAACCCGCTAGAACGAAAGTATGATCTCGGTCGTCATACCTACCAAGAACAGCGAGGAAGCCCTCGTCCGCACGCTTTCGACGCTGGTCACCGGCGCCGCCGACGGCACGGTGCGCGAAGTGTTGGTGGTCGACGGCGGCTCGGAGGACCAGACGCGCCTCGTCGCCGAGGGGACGGGCTGCGATCTCGTTTCCGGCGCCGGCGGCGCCTGGGCGCGCTGCGCCATCGGGGCGGCGGCGGCCCAGCGCGGCGAGTTCCTGATGTTCCTACGCCCCGGCGTGCTGCTCGATCCCGGCTGGGAGAGCGATTTTCAGGCAGCGGCCGAGCGGCGTCTCCGGCAGGGCGACAGCCGTTTCGCCGCCGTCTTCCGCCTCGCCTCCGACGACGACACGCTGGCCGGCAGCCTCAGGCATTATCTGCAGCGCCTGTTCGGCCGTTGCGCCGGCGTGACGCACCCCGACCAGGGGCTGATCATCTCCCGCGGCTATTTCCGTGAACTCGGCGGTTTCAGCCGGCGCGACGGCTTGGCCGGCGTCGATCTCGTCCGCCGCGTCGGCCATCGTCGTCTCGTCCGCCTGAGGTCTCCGGCGGTGCGGGTGATCGCCGACGGCCAAGACGATGCCGTGGCCGGCGGCGGCGCGCTGGCCGCCCTGTTGCTCGTCTTCCGTCTGCCCGTCGGCATCGTCGCCGGGCTTACCGGCCGCAGAGCCTGACAAACTCTCCGAGAGTTGACTGGTCCGGTCGGCAGCCTGCGGCTAAAGAGGCGCGGCAGAGCAGGGACGCCATTGGAAGCGCCCCGCCAGCCGGAAGGAATCCCATGACCATCGAGCTTCATGCCATCGCGGCGCCGGTCTTCACGGCCCGTCTCAAAGCCCTCGTCCATCTCCTGAAGATCGGCGAGAGCGAAGGCCGGGCGCGCGGCCTTTCCGAGGAAGCGGTGCTCGGCGCCCGACTCGCCCCGGACATGTTCGAGCTGAAGCGCCAGGTCCAGATCGCCACCGATCACGTCAAGGGGGCGATGGCGCGCCTCGCCGGCCTCGAGGCGCCCTCCTTCCCCGACAACGAGCAGACCTTCGCCGAGCTCTACGCCCGCATCGACAGGACGCTCGCCTTCGTTGCATCGGTGCCGGCCGCTGCGGTCAATGGCCGCGAGGAGACGATCGTCACGCTGAAGCTCCGCCAGGAAACCATGGAGCTCACGGCAATCGACTATCTTCAGGGCTTCGCCATCCCCAATTTCTATTTCCACCTGACCACCGCCTACGACATCCTGCGCCATCTCGGCATGCCCTTGGGCAAGCGCGATTTCCTGTGGCGGCAGTGAGGGCAGGGCGGCAGGGTTTTCGCCCCGATCGCTTGCATGGTTAACAAACCATTGAAATAATTAATCAATGGCGACTCCCATCGCTTAACCTCGAATTTACCCTGCCGGAGGAGATTGGTTTCCGGCAGGGGCGTGAAGACCCCCTCCTGTTTGTTTTGCGTCGGAGTGGGAGAGCCATGAGTGTACTGCGTCAGCGGGCGGCCGTGTCGTCGTCCGAGGTTTCTTTCCACTCCCCTGCCGCTTTCTCCGCGCCTGACTGGCTCGACAGCGTCATCGTCGGCGATTGTGTCGCCGCGCTGGAACGCCTGCCCAAGGCCTCGGTCGACCTGATTTTTGCCGATCCTCCCTACAACCTGCAGCTCGGCGGCGATCTCACCCGTCCCGACCAGTCGAAGGTCGACGCCGTCAACGACGACTGGGACCGTTTCGACAGCTTCGAGGCTTACGATGCCTTCACGCGCGCCTGGCTGCTCGCCTGCCGGCGGGTGCTGAAGCCGACCGGCACCATCTGGGTGATCGGCTCCTACCACAACATCTTCCGCGTCGGCTCGATCATGCAGGACCTTGGGTTCTGGGTGCTCAACGACATCATCTGGCGCAAGGCCAACCCGATGCCCAACTTCAAGGGCAAGCGCTTCACCAACGCGCACGAGACGCTGATCTGGGCGTCGCGCGACCGGGAGGCCAAGGGCATCACCTTCAATTACGAGGCCATGAAGGCCTTCAACGACGATCTCCAGATGCGGTCCGACTGGCTGCTGCCGATCTGCACCGGCGGCGAGCGGCTGAAGACCGCCGGCGGCGACAAGGTGCATCCGACGCAGAAGCCGGAAGCGCTGCTGTGGCGCGTGCTGATGTCGTCGTCCAAGCCCGGCGACGTCGTCCTCGATCCCTTCCTCGGCACCGGCACCTCGGCCGCCGTCGCCAAGCGGCTCGGCCGGCATTACGTCGGCGTCGAGCGGGACGGCACCTACGCCGATTTCGCCAGGGAGCGGATCGCCTCGGTCGAGCGCGCGCCCGATGATGGTCTCGCGGTGGTGACGCCGAGGCGGGCCGAGCCCCGCGTTCCCTTCGGTTCGCTGATCGAGGCCGGCCTGATCCAGCCGGGCGATCGGCTGTGCGACGCCCGCCGCCGCCACGTCGCGACCGTCCGGGCCGATGGCTCGATCGCCGCCGGCGCCGTTGCCGGATCGATCCACAAGGTCGGCGCCTCGGTGCAGGGCCTCGAGGCCTGCAACGGCTGGGCCTACTGGCATGTCGAAAAACAGGGCGCGCTCGTGCTGATCGACGAACTGCGCGGCCGCATCCGCAGCGAACTCGCCGCCGCCGGCGCCTGAACGAGCCCTGTTCCATACAAAAGAAGGCTCTCCGAACGATCGGAGAGCCATTTCTTTATCGGCGCTCAGTTTTCAAACCCGTGCCGTTCGGCATGCGGGCTGGCCTGCCCTCAAAATCTATGTCGCCCAACCGTATCGCGCCAGATTAGCCCAACCCGGCGCTGGTCGATCAAATGACTATCGGGCCATGCCCCAATGGCAACCATTATCGCACCCGCGCCGTTCATCACCAAGTAACCCCCGATGCGACCATGGTCGCAAAACGACGGGGTCTTACCGATCAAAGATTGTCCTTTTCGGCGCGAGCACGTTCCGGGCGTGCCGGCTTTGCCGTCGCGCCGGCCGGTCAGTCGCCGCCTCCACCACCTTGCGCATGACGGAGGGCAGCGCCTCGCCGGCGACGGCGGCGGCGTCGAGCCAGAAACAGCCGGCAGGTGGCGGCCGGTCGCCGACCTCGGCCATCTTGACCGACAGCACGAGATGAAAATGCGTGAAGGTGTGCTCGACCTCGCCGGCGGTCTTCCAGTCGGCGGGGAATGGCGGGGCGGCTTCGGGCGGTGCGCCTTCCCGCCAGTCGCCGCCGGGCACCTCCAGCATGCCGCCGAGCAGCCCCTTGTCGGGGCGACGGCGCACCAGCAGCGCATCGTCGTGCCGGCGGGCGACGAAGGCGACGCCGTAGCGCGTCGGCCGCTCCGCCTTGGCCCGCCGGCGCGGTAAGGTCTCGGCGTCGCCGCGGCGGCGGGCGAGGCAGGGTGCCGACCACGGGCAGAGGGCGCAGGCCGGCCGCTTCGGCGTGCAGATGGTGGCGCCGAGGTCCATCATCGCCTGGGCGAAATCGCCGGGGCGCTGTTGCGGCGTCAGCGTCGCGGTCAGGCGGCGGATCTCCGGCTTGACGTCGGGCAGCGGCGTTTCCAGCGCGAACAGCCGGGCCACCACCCGCTCGACGTTGCCGTCGACGACGGCGGCCGGCACGTCGAAGGCGATGGCGGCAATGGCCGCCGCCGTGTAGGGGCCGATGCCGGGCAGGGCGGCAAGGCCCTCGACCGTGTCGGGAAAGCGGCCGCCGTGGTCGCGCGCCACGGCTTCGGCGCAGGCCTTGAGGTTGCGGGCGCGCGAATAGTAGCCGAGGCCGGCCCAGGCGGCCATCACGTCGTCGCGCGGCGCGGCGGCGAGCGCCGGCAATGTCGGCCAGCGGGCGAGGAAATCGAGGAAATAGCTTTTGACGGCCGCCACCGTCGTCTGTTGCAGCATCACCTCGGAAAGCCAGACGCGGTAGGGATCGGGCAGCACGCCCAGCGCCCGATCCTCCGGCGGCACCCGCCAGGGCAGGCGGCGGGCATGGACGTCGTACCAGTCGAGAAGGGCGGTGGCGGACGGCGCCGGCATGTGGGATAACCTCGGCTGGAGAACGGAACGCTGGAGGTTCCATAGCAGATGGCGCGTCTGAGAAAACCGGCTTTCGTCTACAAGGGGGTGCGGCCGCTCGCCGACATCATCGCCGCGCCGCTCAGTGCCGCCTGCCGCAAGCGCGGCTTCGCCACGCTCGACCTCGTCGCCCACTGGCCGGACATCGTCGGTCCCGCCTATGCCGAGACGACGGCGCCCGACCAGTTGTCCTGGCCGCGCCGGCCGAAGGGGCTGATCGCCGAGGAGGAGCACGAGCCGGCGGTGCTCACCGTGCGCTGCTCGGGCGCGGCGGCCATGCGCCTGACGCTCGAGGCACCGCAGGTGATCGAGCGCATCAACACCTTTTTCGGCTATCGGGTCGTCGGCCGCCTGAGGCCGCTGCAACTGCCGCCGGTCAGGATCGGCCCGCGGCCGCGCCCTCGGCCGGTGCAGCTTTCGCCGGAGGCGGAGGCCAGGGTGCGGGCGCTGGCCGCCGGCATCGACGACGACGGCCTCAAGGCGGCGGTGGAGCGGCTGGGGCGGGCGGTCGGCGGCGACAGTCGCGGCCGGCGTTGAAGCTGCGGGCGATCGGTCTTCAGTGCGATGCTTCCGGGAGCCGAAGTATCCTGCCGCGGATTGGCAAACGCATCCTCTTCCCAATGACGTGGGCTTGCCATAATTTGCCGTCAATGACTTGCCCGGTAGGGCCGGTTATCCGAAAGGGAACGACATGTTGACTCGCCGCCGCTTTCTCGTGACCACTGCAATTGCCGCGGCCGGGTTCGCCGTCCTGGCGTCCTTCCCCGGACTGGCTTTCGCCCAGGAGCCGGCGGCCACCGTCGACGAGGCCGAGCTGTTGAAGCCGGGCGTGCTGCCCGACATGGCGCTCGGCAATCCCGACGCCAAGGTGAAGATCGTCGAATATATGTCGATGACCTGCAGCCACTGCGCCGACTTCCACAACAAGACCTTCGACGAGATCAAGGCCAAGTATATCGACACCGGCAAGATCTACTTCATCGTCCGCGAATTCCCGCTGGACCCGCTGGCCGCCGCCGGCTTCATGCTGGCGCGCAACGCGCCGGGCGACAAGTATTTCGATGTGGTGTCCTACCTCTTCAAGACGCAGAGCCAGTGGGCCTTCGTCGACGACCCGCTCTCCGGCCTGCGCAACGTTTCCAAGCAGTTCGGCTACTCGCCGTCGACCTTCGAGGCGACGCTGACCGACCAGAAGCTGCTCGACGACATCAACGCGACGCGGCAGCACGGCGCCGACGCGTTCGGCATCACCGGAACGCCGACCTTCTTCATCAACGGCAAGCGGGAAGTCGGCTTCATGTCGGTCGATGAAATGTCGGCCCAGATCGATCCGCTGCTCTGAGGCTCTTTCTCAACTGGTGATAACCGCCGGATATCAACAGGGCCGCGACGCCCGCCTCTTGCCGGGGCGGCGTCGCGGCCTTCATGATATGGTGGTCCATTGTCCGGTCACACTCTATGAATAGGGTGCGCGCCGAAGCGGATCGCCAATGCAGTTCGAGCGGCTGAAGATACAGGGCTTCAAGTCCTTCGTGGATTTCTCCGAGTTCGTCATCGAACCCGGCCTGACCGGCGTGGTCGGGCCCAACGGCTGCGGCAAGTCGAACCTCGTCGAGGCCATGCGCTGGGTGATGGGCGAAAGCTCCTACAAGGCGATGCGCGCCTCCGGCATGGACGACGTCATCTTCTCCGGCTCCGGCAAGCGGCCGGCCCGCAATGCCGCCGAAGTGACGCTGGTGCTGAGAAACGACCTGCGCACCGCGCCGCCCGCCTTCAATGAAGCCGATCTCCTGGAGGTGACCCGCCGCATCGAGCGGCAGGCCGGTTCCTCCTACCGCATCAACGGCAAGGACGTGCGCGCCCGCGACGTGCAACTCCTGTTCGCCGACGCCTCCACCGGCGCCCGCTCGCCGGCCATGGTGCGGCAGGGTCAGATCGGCGAGCTGATCGCCGCCAAGCCGACGCAGCGCCGCACCATCCTGGAGGAAGCGGCCGGCATCTCCGGCCTGCATTCCCGCCGCCACGACGCCGAACTGCGGCTTAAGGGCGCCGAGACCAACCTCACGCGCATGGAAGACGTGCTGCGCGAGATCGAGACGCGCCTCGAAGGCCTGCGCAGGCAGGCGCGGCAGGCGGCCCGCTATCGCAATCTTTCCGCCGACATCCGCAAGGCCGAGGCCATCGTCGCCTTCCTGCGGGTCGGCGACCTGATGACCCAGGTCGAGGAAGCCGAAGCGCAGATGACCGACAGCTTCGGCGCCGTCGCCGACGCCCAGGCCGCCCAGACCGAGGCCGTCCGCCGCCAGGCGATCATTGCCCACGAGTTGCCGGGCCTGCGCGACCGGGCGGTGGAGACGGCGGCGGCGCTGCAGCGGCTTCGCATCGCGCTCGCCGAATCCGAGGCCGAGGAGCGGCGTGCCCGCGAGCGGCTGGCCGAGCTCTCCCGCCGCGCCGAGGAGATCGCCCGCGATCGCGCCCGCGAGGCGGCGCTGGTGGCCGAGAACGACGAGCGTCTCGCCGCCCTTTCCGACGAGGCGGAGGCGCTGGCCGCCGAGGAGCTCGGCGAGGAGGAGCGGCAGGCGGAGGCGGAGGCGCTTGCCTCCGACATCGCCGCCCGTCTCGCCGACATCGACGCCGAGCTCGCCGCCGCCACCGCCGCCGAGGCCGAGGCGGCCGCGCTGAAGGGGGCGCTCGAACGCGAGATCCGCGAGGCCGGCCTTCGCCTCGATCGTCTTCTCCGCGATCTCCAGGGTCTCGACGCCGAGCTGGCCGAGCTCGACGAACGGCTCGATGCCGACGACGCCATCGCCGCCGCCCGCGAGGAGATCGAGCTGGCCGCCGCCATGGTGTTCGAGGCCGAGACCGCCGCCGACGACGCCGAGGCCGGCCGCCGCGCCGCCGAGGAAGAGCGTCTCGCCGCCACGGGGCCGCTCGCCGAGGCCGAGCGCGAGCTCCAGAAGCTCGACACCGAGGCGCGCACCCTGGCCAAGATGCTGGATATCGAGCACGGCCAGTTGTTCCCGCCGCTGGTCGACCGCCTGACGCCGCAGAAGGGCTTCGAGACGGCGCTGGCCGCCGCCCTCGGCGAGGACATCGAGGCGCCGATGGACGATCGCGCCCCGGCCTACTGGACCATGCCGGGCGACGGTGCCGCCGATCCGCCGCTGCCGGACGGCGTGCCGCCGCTCGCCAAGTTCGTCGATGGCCCCGATCTCATCGGCCGCCGCCTGCGCCAGATCGGCGTCGTCAAGGCCGAGGATGCCGCGCGGTTACAGCCGCTGCTCGCCGCCGGCCAGATGCTGGTGACGCTCGACGGCGCGCTCTGGCGCTGGGACGGCTACGCCGCGGCCGCCGATGCGCCGACCGTCGCCGCCCGCCGGCTGGCCGCCCGCAACCGCCTCGCCGAGATCGATGCCCTGCGCCAGGCGGCGGGCGAGCTGTGTGCCGCCCGGCGCCAGGTGCTCGACGGCGCCGAGGCGCGCCTGCGCGAGGCCGAGGCCGAGGAGCGCGCCGCCCGCGAAGCGGTCAAGGCGGCCGAGCGCGCCGCGTCCGCCGCCCGCGACCGCCTGCTGCTGGCCGAGCGGGCGCTGGCCGAAACCGTCGCCCGCCGCGCCGCCGCCGCCGGCCAGCGCGAGCGCCTTGCCGTCGATGCCGAGGAGCTCGCCGCCCGCAAGGCCGAGGCCGAGGAGCGGCATGCCGAGCTGACCGACGCTTCGTACCTCTCGGCCCGTGTCCAGGATCTGCGGAGCGAGGCGGCCGACACGCGCGCCCGCTTCTCGGAGGCGCGCGCCGCCGTCGACCTGATCCGCCGCGAGGGCGAATTGCGCCAGCGCCGCGTGGAGGCGATCGAGCGCGAGCGGGCCGGCTGGGGCGACCGCGTGCGCCACGCCGCCGCCCATCTCGACGAACTGGACGACCGGCTCGCCCAGGTGGAGGACGAGCGGGCCGAGCTGATCGACCGGCCGGATGAGATCGTCGAGGCCCGCCGCGGCCTGATGCGGGCGATCGCCGACGCCGAGGCGGCCGGCACCGAGGCCGCCGATCGCCTGCGCGACGGCGAGCTGCAGGCCGGCGAGGCCGACCGCGCCGCCGCCGACGCCCTGGCCCGGCTTTCCACCATCCGCGAGGGCAGGGTGCGCGCCGAGGAGCGGCTCGCCGCGGTAAAGCAGCGGCTCGAGGAATATGCCGGCGAGATTCGCGACCGCTTCGACGCGCCGCTCTATGCCCTGCGCCAGCTCGCCGAAATCGACGAGGATGCGCCGTTGCCGGACATCGTCGGCGTGGAGACCCGGCTCGAACGGCTGAAGGTGGAGCGCGACAAGCTCGGCGGCGTCAACCTGCAGGCCGAGACCGAGCAGGCCGAGCTGGAGGAGCGGCTCGATACGCTGGTCAACGAGCGCGAGGACCTGATCGAGGCGATCCGCCGGCTGCGCCAGGGCATCCAGAACCTGAACCGCGAGGCGCGCGAGCGGTTGCTCAACGCCTTCGGCATCGTCAACGCCCACTTCCAGCGGCTGTTCGTCCACCTGTTCGGCGGCGGCACGGCGGAATTGCAGCTCGTCGATGCCGACGATCCGCTGGAGGCCGGCCTCGAGATCCTCGCCCGCCCGCCGGGCAAGAAGCCGCAGACCATGACGCTGCTGTCCGGCGGCGAGCAGGCCCTGACCGCCATGGCGCTGATCTTTGCCGTGTTCCTCACCAATCCCGCGCCGATCTGCGTGCTCGACGAGGTGGATGCGCCGCTCGACGACGCCAATGTCGAGCGCTACTGCGACCTCCTGGAGGAGATGGCGCGGTCCACCGAGACGCGCTTCGTGGTCATCACGCACAATCCGATCACAATGGCGCGAATGAACCGGCTGTTCGGCGTCACCATGGCCGAACGGGGCGTGTCGCAACTGGTGTCGGTCGACCTCGAAACCGCCGAATCCTTCCGGGAGGCGAGCTGAGGAGCGCCCTTTGCCGGGAGCATGTTGCGAGCCGATCGCAGCTTAATCGATTATGCCCGCCTCGACTAAGGTCGTAGTCCACATTGGGCTATGGTTGCGGGGTAGGAAATGGCATATAAATCAATGAAATGTAGAGGCCCGCGTCAATCTTGACAGGCATCCGTGTGAACACTATGGTGCCCGCCAAATCAGGGATTACCCCGATCTTGCAGGGCCTTGGTGACTGCATTCTCGAGGATGCCGCCTATGGCTCAGGACGACGAACGGCTGGACGACGCCGGAAGCGATCCCCGCCTCAAAGCGCTGGGGGAGAAGCTGGCCGAAGCGCGGCGCGCTCCGTCCGAGCCGGAGGGCGGCGGGCCGCAATCGTCGGGGCTGTCGGGTTTCGGCCAGGCGATGAAGGTCGGGTCGGAGTTCGTGGCCGGGGTGATCGTCGGCTTCGTGATCGGCTACACGATCGATCGGCTTTTCGGGACCACCCCGTGGGGTATGATCGTGTTTCTGTTGCTGGGCTTCGCTGCCGGCACGCTGAACGTGATGCGCGCGGCCGGCGTGGCGAAGGATCCGTTCGCCGCCGGGCCGCGTAGCGCGCCGGAGCGGACGAGGGACGGCGAAGACTGAGTTTGAACGGCCGGGCGGGCTGGCCCGAGGCCGTGGTGTGGGCGAGACCGAGCGAGGGAGCTCCTCAAGGTGGCTGACGTAAGAACCGACCCCATCCATCAGTTCGGCATCCAGAAACTGGTGGACATCAACATCGAAGGCTACGACGTCTCCTTCACCAATTCCTCGTTGTTCATGATATTGACGCTGGTCGTCATCGCGCTGGTGCTCTTGTGGGGCTCCTCGTCGCGTTCCGTGGTGCCGGGCCGGGCGCAGACGGTGGCGGAGCTTTCCTACGAATTCGTCGCCAACACGCTGAGGACCTCGGCCGGCGAGGGCGGCATGCGCTTCATGCCGCTGGTGTTCTCGCTGTTCATGTTCGTGCTGACGGCCAACATCTTCGGCATGGTGCCCTATTTCTTCACGGTCACCTCGCATATCATCGTCACCGCCGCGCTGGCGCTGCTCGTCATCTTCACGGTGACCATCTACGGCTTCTACAAGAACGGCACCCGTTTCCTGAGGCTGTTCGTGCCCTCGGGCGTGCCGGCGCCGATCGTGCCGCTGGTCACCGTCATCGAGATCATCTCCTTCCTGTCGCGGCCGCTCAGCCTCGCCGTTCGTCTGTTCGCCAACATGCTGGCCGGTCACATCACCCTCAAGGTGTTTGCCGGCTTCGTGGTGACGCTGACCGGCCTCGGCGCTTTCGGCTTCCTCGGCGCGCTGCTGCCGCTGATCATGGTGGTGGCGCTGACCGCTCTCGAATTCCTGGTGGCTTTCCTCCAGGCCTACGTCTTCACGATCCTCACCTGCATGTACCTCAACGACGCCCTGCATCCGGGGCACTGAGGCCGGATCGACGAAGCTCACCCATCAAAACCATCCAGGTCTTTGTTTCTCAAGGAGCGTTACAATGGAAGCTGAAGCCGCCAAGTACATCGGCGCTGGCCTTTCGACCATCGGCATCGCCGGTTCCGCCATCGGCCTCGGCAGCATCTTCGGCAATTACCTGTCGAGTGCCGTCCGCAATCCTTCGGCCGCCGACGGCCAGTTCGGCCGCCTCATCCTCGGCTTCGCCGTCACCGAGGCGCTGGGCATCTTCTCGCTGCTGATCGCCCTGCTGCTGCTGTTCGCCGTCTGATCGCGAGACAGCCGAAGCGAGCCCCGGAAGGGTTCGCTGCATGTTGCCGGCCGGCTTCCGGCCGGCCGTGACGAGCCGGCGCCTCGCGAGGTGATGTTCGCCTCGAGGCGCCGCTTGGTCGTCATCATCCATGGAGCCCGAGCGTCGATGAGCTGGTTGATCAGCCAAGCCAACGCACAAGAGCCGGCCATCGTTCCGGCGGACGGTGATCACGCGCCGACGGAGGCCACCGGCACGACGGTGGCGCACGAGGGCGGCGAGCACGGCGGCACCTTCCCGCCGTTCGATCCCTCCACCTTTCCTTCGCAGCTGTTCTGGCTGGCCATCGTCTTCATCGCGCTCTACGTCCTGATGGCCAAGAAGGTCATCCCGCAGATTGCCGGCATCCTCGAGGCGCGCGCCGCCAAGATCGCCGGCGAGCTCGTCGAGGCCGAGAAGGCCAAGGCGGAGACCGATGCCGCCATCGCCTCCTACGAGGCGTCGCTCGCCGCCGCCCGCAACAAGGCCAACGCCATCGCCCACGAGACGCGCAGCCGGGTCGCCCGCGAGATCGACGGCCGGCGCCACGCCGCCGAGGCGCAGCTCGCCGGCAAGCTTGCCGACACCGAGAAGCATATCGCCGACGTCAAGCGGATCGCGCTCGACCATGTGTCGACCATCGCCACCGAGACGACCGAGGCGGTCGTCGAGGCGCTGATCGGCAAGGTCGGCCGCGACGAAGCGGCCGCGGCCGTCGCCGCCGTTTCGGCCGGCAAGCACTGAGGAGGTCCCGATGCTCGACAACACGACCTGGGCCTTCGTCGGTCTCATCCTGTTCTTTGCCGTGCTGGCCTACTACGGGGTGTTCGGCATGGTCGGCCGCATGCTCGACAAGCGGGCCGAGGAGGTCACCGCCGAACTCGACGCGGCGCAGCGCCTGCGCCGGGAAGCGGAAGCGCTGCTGGCCGAATACCAGCAGAAGCGCGTCGCCGCCGAACAGGACGCCGCCGAGATCATCGCCCATGCCGAAGCCGAGGCCAAGCGCATGACCGCCGACGCTGAAGTGGCGCTCAAGGAACTGATCGAGCACCGCACCCGCACCGTCGAAGCCAAGATCGCCCACGCCGAGGCGGGAGCCGTCGCCGAAGTGCGCGCCGTCGCCATCGACATGGCGATCGCCGCCTCGAAGCGTCTGCTGGCCGAAAAGGTTCAGGGCGAGGTTGCCGCCGAGCTCATCTCCAAGGGCGTCGACGAGGTGAAGGCGCGGTTCAGCTAAGCTGCCTTTACGGGACCGATATGGAACGAGGGGCCTTAAAGGCCCCTTTTTCATGGCTGCCTGCAACCCGCCCGCGCCTCGATGCAGTCCCGGACCGGCCGGAAGCTGCGGCGGTGGATCGGCGTCGGCCCGAGTTCGGTCAGCGCCCTCAGGTGCTTTGCCGAGCCGTAGCCGACATTGGTCTCGAAGCCGTAGCCGGGAAATTCGGCGGCGTGGAGTTCCATCATGCGGTCGCGCATCACCTTGGCGACGACCGAGGCGGCGGCAATGGCGGCGACGCGCGCGTCGCCCCTGACGATGGCCATTCCCCGATAGCCGGCGGCCATCAGCCCGGCGGGCACGTCCCGCCCGTCGACCAGCACGCCCACCGGCTGCTCGGCCAACGATCGCACCGCCCGCCCCATCGCCCAGAGATTGGCGGCGAGAATGTTCATGGCGTCGATGCGCGCCGCCGACGCCGAGGCGACGGCGACGATATGATCGCGGCAGATCGCTTCGAACATCTCTACGCGGGCGCTCGGCCGGAGCTGCTTGGAATCGGTGAGCCCGTCGGGCAGCGGCGCGTCGGTGAGAATGACCGCCGCGGTCACCACCGGACCGGCCAGCGGACCGCGCCCGACCTCGTCGACGCCGGCGACGGGGCCACCCCAGCGCTGCGCGAAATCCTCCTCGATGCGGCGATCGCAGGCCTCGTCGACAAGGCCGGCCAGAAGATCGGGAGCGGAAGAGGGAGCGAGGCGGGACATGAGGCAAAGTCAGTCTGGGCGAATCAGTGTTCCCACCATGATACGGCAAATTGGCGAAGTGTCGGCCATTTGACGTCCGCGTCCGCGCCCCATAAGAGAAATCCCAGATCGTCGCGGCGCCGCCGCTTACCAATGCCTGGGCAACCCGATGTCACACAACAGCTTCGGACATCTCTTCCGCATCACTACCTGGGGCGAGAGCCACGGCCCGGCGCTGGGCGTCGTCGTCGACGGCTGCCCGCCGGGGCTGCCCCTGACGACCGAGTTCATCCAGGCCTTCCTCGACCGGCGCAAGCCCGGCCAGTCGCGCTTCGTGACGCAGCGGCGCGAGGACGACCTCGTCGAGATCCTCTCCGGCGTGTTCGAGGACGATCGCACCGGCGGTCCCGTCACCACGGGAACGCCGATCTCGCTCCTGATCCGCAACACCGACCAGCGCTCCAGGGACTACGGCGACATCCGCGACAAATACCGCCCCGGCCATGCCGACGTCGCCTATGACCTCAAGTACGGTGTCCGCGATTATCGTGGCGGCGGCCGCTCGTCGGCCCGCGAGACGGCGGCGCGCGTCGCCGCCGGTGCCGTCGCCCGCAAGGTGATCGAAGGCGTCACCATCCGCGGCGCCCTCGTGCAGATCGGCAAGGAGAAGATCGACCGCGCCAACTGGGACTGGAGCGCCGTCGACGACAATCCGTTCTTCTGCCCCGACCGCCAGGCGGTGCCGCGCTTCGAAGCCTATCTCGACCGCGTGCGCAAGGCCGGATCGTCGGTCGGCGCGGTGGTGGAACTGGTGGCCGAGGGCGTGCCGGCCGGCTGGGGCGCGCCGATCTACGGCAAGCTCGACCAGGATCTCGTTTCGGCGCTGATGTCGATCAACGCGGTGAAGGGCGTCGAGATCGGCGAGGGGTTCGCCGCCGCCGAACTCACCGGCGAGGCCAACGCCGACGAGATGCGCATGGGCAACGACGGCGCCATCCTGCATGCGTCGAACCACGCCGGCGGCGTCCTCGGCGGCATTTCCACCGGCCAGCCGGTGGTGGCGCGCTTCGCCGTCAAGCCGACCTCGTCGATCCTCATCGACCGCCGCTCGGTGTCGGCTGGCGGCGAGGACGTCGACGTCATGACGCGCGGCCGCCACGATCCTTGCGTCGGCATCCGCGCCGTGCCGGTGGGCGAGGCGATGATGGCGCTGGTGCTCGCCGACCACAAGCTGCGCCACCGGGCCCAGACCGGCCGCGACGGCGCGGTCGCCTTCCCGCTGCGCTAAGCGCCTCGCCATGGCCGACACGACGGTCGTTCTTGCGCCGCTTCATCCGGTCGTCGACCTCGATGCCGTGATGGCCGTCTATCGCCGCGCTGCCGACTACCTCGCCCTCGAGAGCGGCCTGACGCCGGATGCGGCCGCTCGCGCCTTTTTCGACGACCGGCCACCGGCGAGCGCCGGGGAACCGCTGAAGTTCGGCGTCGGCGGTGAGGCCGGCCCATTGGCCGCCATCGGCGATCTGGCGTTCGGTTATCCCGAGCCCGGCGACGCCTATCTCGGCCTGCTGCTGCTGGTCCCGGAGGCGCGCGGCAGGGGCCTGGGGCAGGCGATTGTCGGCGAGGTGCAGAAGCTCGCCGGCGCGCGCGGTGCGTCGCGCTTGCTGGTCGGCGTCCTCGACGCCAACCAACGGGCGCGGATCTTCTGGGAACGGCAGGGCTTCAGGCTGACCCGGACCAGCGGGCCGCATGACTTCGGCCACCGGCGGCATGTCGTTCATCGCCTGGAACTGTCGCTCGCCGGTGCTCTCGGGACTTGTGCGTAGGGCGCCGGCAATCTTTGGGTTATCGTGAATTCTTCACATTGGCTTTACCGCCTGTTTACGCGCAGCCACGCACAACTCCTACGAAAGTATCAGTCGAAGGCGGGGACCAGTCGTCGGCGAAAGCCGGGCCGGTCTGTCGAATCCGGGTGGGGGCATCGCGCCGCCGCGTCGTTTCGGCACGCGAATACGGGCGGTCCCGCGCCAATTGAGCGGGGGCACGCATGCTGAAGTCGTTCACGGGGAGAATAGTTTTCGTCGTGCTGGCGTCCGCGCTGGCGCTGGCCGCCGCCCTGACCTTCGCGACGCAGCGGATGGCCGAGCAGACGGTGACCGACCTTTCGAACGAGGCCATCGTCACGGCTGCCGGCGCCCGCGCCGCCGCGCTGCAAGCCTGGATCGACAGCCTGTCGAGCCAGGCGGCGGCCGTCGCCTCGGCCTCGACGCTCCAGGATTCGGCGCGCGAGTTCAGCAGCACCTGGAACCAGCTTCTCGATGACGATCCCGGGGCTCGCCTGCGCCAGGTGTTCGTCGACGGCAACCCCAATCCGCAGCATCGCGAACAGATGACCGCCGTCGACGATACGTCGGAGCGCTACTTCATCTACCACGCGACAGGCCACAAGGCGGTGGCCACCGCCCTGCGCGATACCGGCTTCGACGACCTGGTGCTGTTCGACGATGGCGGCCGGGCCTACTATTCCTATGCCAAGGACGAGCTGTTCGGCCGCCGCATCACCGACGCCACCGACAAGCCGGCGCTGGTCGACGTGGTCAGGGCGATGATTCCGGCGCCGGGCGCCAAGCCGGCGAACCTCCGGCCGGCCTTCACCGGCTTCATGCCGAATCCGTCCGCCGCCGTCGGCCTCAGCGGCTATTTCGTGGCGCCGGTGATCCTGGATGGCCGCTTCGTCGCCGTGGTGGCGCTGCGCGTCAACATGGCCCAGGCGTCGAAGATCCTGAACGACAAGACCGGCCTCGGCACCACCGGCCGCTCCGTTCTGCTGTCGTCGGCGACCGGCGCCGGCTTTGCCTTCGGCCAGACGGCGAACGGCGACATGCTGGTCGACCTCTCGGCAAATCCCTTGCGCAAGGCGGCGGACGGCAGCGCCTTCGAGGCGGAACTGACCCCCGGCGTCGTCGAACTCGCCGCACTGGCGCAGGTGCGCCCCGGCTGGCAGGTGTTGTCGCTGCACGATCGCAAGGCGGCGCTGGCGCCGGTCAACCGGCTGACGCTGATCCTCGTCGCCGTCGCCGCGGCGGTGCTGCTGTTGGTCGGCGGCGTCGCCGTGCAACTGACCCGCCGTCTGACGCGGCCGTTGGCGACGCTCGCCGCCGACGTCCGCCGGCTCGGTGCCGGCGAGCTCGAGACCGAGCTGTCGGGGCGCGACCGCAAGGACGAGATCGGCGATCTTGCCCGCGCCGTCGACCTGTTCCGCGCCGCCGCCATCGAACGGCTGCGGCTCGAGGAACAGCAGATGCAGGAAGGGCGTCGGCGCGAGAGCCGGCAGCAGGAGATCGATCGTCTGGTCGCCGAGTTCCGCGCCGAGGTGCACAACACCATCGAGGCGGTCGCCCGCCGCATGGCCGACATGACCGCCACCGCCGCCGACCTGACGCAGGTCGCCGAGGAGACCACCAGCCGCACCGGCGAGGCCGCCCATGCCTCGTCGACGGCGTCCGGCTCGGTGGGCTCGGTCGCCGCCGCCGCGGAGGAGCTGGACGCTTCCATCCGCAATCTCGGTACCCAGGTGAATGCCGCCCGCGACGTGGTCGAGAGCGCCACCCAGGGCGCCAACGCCGCCAATGCCAAGGTCGGTGGCCTGCGCGTCGCCTCCGAGGAGATCGGCAAGATCGTCACGCTGATCCAGTCGATCGCCGGTCAGACCAACCTTCTGGCGCTCAACGCCACCATCGAGGCGGCGCGCGCCGGCGAGGCCGGCAAGGGCTTCGCCGTCGTCGCCTCCGAGGTGAAGAACCTGGCCGGCCAGACCGCCAAGGCCACCGAGGAGATCTCCCACCAGATCGCCGCCATCCAGACCTCCTCCGAGGAGGCGGCCGGAGCCATTCAGGCGATCACCGACACCATGGCGACCGTCAACCGCTACACCGTCGCCATGGCCGATGCCATGGGTCAGCAGAGCGAGGCGACCACCTCGATCAGCGGCAACGTCCACGCCGCCGCCGCGGCCACCGGCTCGGTGCTCGGCATCGTCGAACGCGTGGCCAGCGCGGCCGACGCCACCACCCGCTCGGCGCAGTCGGTCAAGGACAGCGCCGCCGATGTCGAGCGCGAGACCAAGGCGCTGGAAGAGCTGCTGGCCGGCTTCCTGGAGAAGGTCACGGCGGCCTGAAGCTTTCCCTTGTCGGCAAGGCCCGGAGCAGGACGTCGATCCGGTTGATCGGCTTCCTGCTCCGGGCTTCTTTTTGAGGCTGGCCGTTCAGATCGGCAGCTTGGTGGAACGCTTCACCGTGCGCAGCGTCAGTTGCGACTGGACGCGCACCACGCCGGGCAGGGGCGTCAGGATCTCGCTGTGGATGCGCTCGAGGTCGGCGGCGTCGCGATAGACGACGCGCAGCAGATAATCGTGCTGGCCGGCCAGAAGATAGCACTCGGTGATTTCGGGAATGGCGCGTACCGCCGCCTCGAACCTGTCGAGCGCGGTTCGTCCCTGGCTGTCGAGCGTCACGGAAACATAGGCGGTGCCGGGCACGCCGGCTATTCGCGGGTCGAGAATGGCGACGAAGCGGGCGATGAGACCGCTTTCCTCGAGAAGGCGCGTGCGCCTCAGGCAGGCCGAGGCTGAGAGATGGACCCGATCCGCGAGCTCGGCGTTGGTCGGTCGGGCATTGTCTTGCAAGGCGGTCAGGATCGCACGATCCGTCACGTCGAGGCGCATAGGCTGAATTTCCTGCGTTTCAAGGGGCAAGGGTCGAAATTTTATGCCGATTTTCGACTATAGTCTGCTGAATCTGTGCAAGAAATTGCGCCAAGATTGGCCAAATATGCGCCATCGTGCCAAGCCGGGAGCAACCCGGCGGCAGAACCAGCAGGGGACTACCAAAATGCTTGTCGGTACGCCGAAGGAAATCAAGGACCACGAGGACCGCGTCGGCCTCGTTCCCTCGTCGGTGCGCGAACTCGTCGCCGCCGGACACAGGGTCATCATCGAAAAGAACGCCGGTGCCGGCATCGGCATCGACGACGCCGCCTACGTCAGGGCGGGCGCCGCCATCGTCGACGGCCCCGACGAAATCTTCGCCACGGCCGACCTGGTCGTCAAGGTGAAGGAACCGCTGGCCGTCGAGCGCAAGAAGCTGCGCGAAGGGCAGACGCTGTTCACCTATCTCCACCTCGCCCCCGATCCGGAGCAGGCTGTGGATCTCATGAAGTCCGGCGCCACCTGCGTCGCCTATGAGACGGTGACGGCGCCGAACGGCTCGCTGCCGCTGCTCGCCCCGATGTCGGAAGTGGCCGGCCGCATGGCGCCGCAGGTCGGCGCCGCCGCGCTGGAGAACGCGGCCGGCGGCATGGGCATCCTGCTCGGCGGCGTCGCCGGCGTGGCGCCGGCCAAGGTGGTGATTCTCGGCGCCGGCGTCGCCGGCACCAACGCCACCCACGTCGCCCTCGGCATGGGCGCCGACGTGACGCTGGTCGACAATTCGATCGACGCCCTGCGCCGCGCCATCGCCACCTTCGGCGTGCGCATCAAGACGGCCCATTCCAACAAGGATACGATGGTCGAGCTCGTCACCGGCGCCGACCTCGTGATCTCGACGGTGCTGGTGCCGGGCGCCGGCACGCCCAAGCTGATCAGCCGCGAGCTGATCGCCGCCATGAAGAAGGGCTCGGCCTTCGTCGACGTCGCCATCGATCAGGGCGGCGCCTCGGAAACGTCGCGCGCCACCACCCATTCCGATCCGACCTATATCGAGAGCGGCGTCGTCCACTACTGCGTCGCCAACATGCCGGGCGGCGTTGCCCGTACCTCGACCTTCGCCCTCAACAACGCGACGCTGCCCTTCGCGCTGGCGCTTGCCAACAAGGGCTGGAAGCAGGCCTGCAAAGACGACATCCACCTTGCCCATGGCCTCAACGTCCATGCCGGCAAGATCACCTACAAGGCGGTGAGCGACGCCCTCGGCCTCGCCTACCTCGATCCGGCCGCGGCGCTCGCCTGATCCGTCCTTCTTATCCTGAATGCAACTTGGCCGGGGCGAACAACCGTCCCGGCTTTTTATTCGGTCACCAGGTAATGATAGTGTCGCTGTAGGCGGCCACCTGCCGGTCGTACGTGACGAGGCGCAGCGGTTCGGTGAGAGCCTGGGCGACGAGCAGGCGATCGAAGGGGTCGGCATGCAGTAAGGGGAGATCAGCCACCGCAATGGCATGCTGAGCTGTAATGGGCAGAAGCCGGATTCTGGTCTTTTGCAGGTATTCGACAATCTGCTGCGATGTGATCGGCGGCGCTCCTGCTCTTTTGGGCAGTTTCTGCTTAATTGCAATTTCCCAGACGCTGGCGACCGACACGAACACATCATTCTGCGGGTCGGAAATGGAGACCAGAATTTCCGGCGGAATCAGTTCGGGTTCGGCGAGTGTCCAAATGACTACGTGCGTATCGAGCAAAAGACGCATCGCTTACTCAAGAGGCTGGCCGAGGAATAGAGCGGCGATTTCGGCGTCGTGCTCGTTGAATTCCTCTAGCGTCGGAACATAGACCTTTCCCCGCAGCAACCCGAGCTGTCGGCGGCCCGTCGGCTTCGGCTCGGCCGGCACCAGCCGGGCCACCACCTTGCCGTTGCGGGCGATCGCCACTTCCGGCACCTCGCCTTCCTCCACCTCCTTGACGAGGCGGGAAAGGTGCGTCTTGGCGTCGAGCATGTTGACGGTCTTCATGGCAGGGTACCTTGGCTAACCTGACTAAGATAACGCCGCCCCCGCCCGATTTCAATCCGCTCGGCGTCTCAGCACCGCCACCACCTCGACGTGGCTCGACCACAGGAACTGGTCGACCGGCGTGACGGTCTCGATGCGATAGCCGCCGTCCACCAAGGTCCTGAGATCGCGGGAGAGCGTGGCTGGATTGCAGGAGACGGCGACGACGGTCGGCACCTTCGAGCGGGCGAGCCACAGGCTCTGTTCGGCGGCGCCGGCGCGCGGCGGATCGAACACCACGGCGTCGATCTTCTCGAGTTCCTTTTCAATGAGCGGGCGGCGAGCCAGGTCGCGCCTCTCGGCGGTGATCCGGTGGCGCCCCGTCATGCCGCGCGCCGCCCGGTCGAGCGCCGCCACGGCGCCGGCCTCGCCCTCGATCGCCAGCACCTCGGCCTGCCGGGCAAGGCGCAGCGCGAAGGTGCCGATGCCCGAGAAAAGGTCGGCGACGCGCTTCGCCTTGGCGGGAATGGCGGCCGTCACCAATTCGCCCATGATCGCTTCGGCCTCCGCCGAGGCCTGCAGGAAGCCGCCGGGCGGCAACGTGACGGCAACGCCGTCGATATCGATGGCGGCGGAGCGGCGTTCGACGATCGCCTCGCCGCCGGCCGACAGGCGGGCAAGGTCGAAGCGTTCGGCAAGTTCGATCAGCGGCAGGCGCAGGCGGTCGACGTCGCGCGCCGCGATGCCGGCGACCGACACGTCGAGGCCGCCGGCGGTCAGCGTCACCGTGAGGTCGAGCCCGCCTTTCCTGGGTGCGACCAGACCGGTCAGCGCGGTCAGCGCCGGCAGCGCGGCGAGAAGCTGCGGCTTGACGACCGGACACTCCTCAAGGCCGACGAGCCGGTGGCTGGCCCGCTCGTTGAAGCCGACCAGCGGATGCCGGCCGGCCATGATGCCGGCGAAGGTGGCGCGGCGGCGGGAGTGCGGCGGCACGACGCGCGTTTCGCCGATATCGGCCGTCAGGCCGCGATCGGCCAGCGCGTCGACGACGAGCCGCCGCTTGAAGTCGGCATAGGGCGCCGGCGCCACATGCTGTAATAGACAGCCGCCGCAGGCGCCGAAATGCCGGCAGGCCGGCTCGATGCGGTCGGGGGAGGGCGTGAGGATGCGGTTGAGCCGCGTCGCGCCGCCCTGGAGATCGACATCGACGGTTTCGCCGGCCAGCGTATACGGCACGAACAACGACCGCCCGTCCGGTTGGAGGACGACGCCGTCACCGCGATGGCCGAGGCGGTCGATTACCAGTTCAGTCAAGGCTCGCTCCGAGAAGATATTCGTGGTTGCCGTCGCCGCCGAGGAGGGGCGAGGGGACGAGATCGTGGACGCGCCAGCCGTCGCGGCCGTCGAGCCAGCCGCCAACGCGTTCGGCGGCGGCCCGGCCGACCGCCGCGTCGACGAGGCCGCCCTTGCCGATCGCCTGCCGGCCCGCCTCGAACTGCGGCTTGACCAGGAAGACGCCGACGGCCGGCCGGCGCGCCAGCGCCAGCACCGGCGGCAGCGCCAGGGTCAGCGAAATGAAGGAAACGTCGGAGACGATCACCTCCGGCCGAAACGGCAGGTCGGCCGACGTGACGTCGCGGGCGTTCAGCCCCTCGATGTTGCTGACGCGCGCATCGCTCGCGATGCGCGGATGCAACTGTCCGTGACCGACGTCGAGCGCCACGACGCGGGCCGCTCCCCGCTGGAGCAGCACCTCGGTGAAGCCGCCGGTGGAAGCACCGACATCGAGGCAGTCCCGGTTGCCGACATCGAAGCCGAAATGGTCGAGGCCGGCGATCAGCTTGAGCGCCGCTCGCGAAACATAGGCGGCGGCCGGATCGGAGATCGAAAGCGCCGCGCCCTCGTCGACGGCAAGCCCGGGCTTGTCGACCGGCCGTCCCGCCACCGTCACGTGGCCGCGCAGGATGGCGTCGCGGGCGCGGGCGCGACTGTCCGCGAGGCCGCGGGCGACGAGAAGCTGATCGAGACGGATCCTTGCCATGGCGTTGCTTTGCGGCAGGCGCCGGCCTTTGGCAAGAGCCGTCAGAGCATCGGACCGAAAAGTGGAATCCGGTTTTCGGAGAATCCGATGCGGTTGCAAAAGAGAGATCGCCCCCCGGCGTCCGCCGGGACGCGCGGCGATCTAGGGAGAATCGGCTTCCGCCGGTTCCTTGGGCTCGGGGGCCGGCACCACCGGCGTCTGCAGGATGGGATCGTCCGGCGACGGGGCTTCCGGCGGAATGGCGCCGCCGACCGGGGCGGTGGCATACATCTCGTAGGCCTCCTTCGGGTCATCCGGGCGCGACGGACGGATGCGCCAGCGCAGCGCGATGAAGGCGGCGAGCAGCAGTTCGACGATGGCCATGACCACGAACAGCGAGCCGTCGCCCCAGCTCTCCATGGCGAAGGAGGCGATCAGCGGCCCGAACACGGCGCCGACGCCGTTGGCGAGCAGCACGCCGGTCGCCATCTCGACGTAGGCGGATTTTTCGGCGCGGTCGTAGGCGTGGGCGGCCGCCACCGAATAGCTGGTGAGCACCACGGTTCCCAGCACGAAGGCCATGACGAACAGGCCGTTGCCGCCGAGCGGCAGCAGAACGGTGAGCAGGCTGGCGAGCGCCGACAGCACCATCACGCCGGCCAGCACCAGGCGGCGGTCATGGGCGTCGGACAATCGGCCGACCGGCCATTGCATCAGGGCGCCGCCGACCACGGCGATGGACAGGAAGATGGCCGCGCCGTTCGTCGACAGGCCGCGCCCGATGGCGAAGACGGTGACCAGCGACCAGAAGGCGCCGTTGGCGACGCCGATCATGAAGGTGCCGGTGAGGCCGACCGGCGCCATCTTCAGGAGGCGCAACGGCCGGAACTGCACGATGGCGATCGGCGCCGGCTGCGCCGAGGTGGTCAGCGCCACCGGCACCACGGCGAGCGACACCAGCAGCGAGGCCGTGGCGAACAATTCGAAATGCTGGATGGGCGCCAGCAGCACCATCAACTGGCCGACGGTGGTGGTAAGGAAGTTGACGACGATGTAGACGCTCATGATCAGGCCGCGGTTGTCGTTGGTGGCGCGGTCGTTGAGCCAGCTTTCGATGATCAGGTAGAGGCCGGCGAGGCAGAAGCCGGTGATGGAGCGCGCGCCGATCCACACCAGCGGATCGACGACCATCGGATGGAGGAGCGTGGTAGCGGCGGCCAGCGACACCAGCGTCGAATAGGCGCGGATATGGCCGGCCCTCAGGATCAGGAAGGGGCAGGCGAGGCAGCCGACCACGAAGCCGAGATTGTAGGACGAGCCCATCAGGCCGATGATCACCGGCGTGAAGTGCTCGTGGAGGCCGCGTAGCGGGATCACCGTGCCCAGTAAGGCATTGCCGCACAAAAGGAAACCGATGCCGGTCAGCAGCGAGACGAGCGGAGCGAAAGTCTTGGACAAGGGATGAACTCGTGGGCAGGCGGAAAGACAGTGCGCCGGTCGATACCGGACATAATAGCCGCACAGATATCGGTCCGCCCGGCCTCTCGATGCGGAAGGTCGCGAACCTCTGCGGCGTTTCGATGAACTTTGTATTTTGAATCGGTTTGATGCAGTTCGTCTGGAAATGCAAGCGCCGCTCGGTCATATTCGGCGGGTTGTCGGGAGACTGCGACATGACGACGACAGCATGGGCAACGACCGACGGAACCTTCGACGACGGTGACGGGCATGGCCGGCCGGCAAGGGCCGAATTGTCCCGTCAGGGGCTCGCCATCGTTGCCGCCGACGGCGAGCGGATCGCGCTATGGAAGTCCGCCGAGCTCATACGCACGATGGGGCCGGACGGCTTCCGCATCGGCGCCCGCCGGCAGGCCGGAATATTCGTTTTCGATCCCGATACCGGCGGTGATCTGATCCGGGCGCTGGCCGTCATTCCCGACGCCGGCGCGCCGATGATGCCGCGCACGCTGGCAGGAACGATGGTGACGATCGTTATGATGGCGCTCGCCGCGCTGTTTGCTCTGGCCTGGGGATTCTTCTGGCTGATCGGATGGCTGTTCGAGGCCGGCTCGGGTCTGGGCACGGCCGGGTGAGCGAGTCCATGCGGGCTCATGGGGAATCATGGCGAGTCATGCGGTGTCCCGATGATCGGGACATGCCATGGCGACTTTGGAGGGTGGCGTGAACGTCGATCCGATCCGTGATTTCACGCCCGCCTATGGCGTCGCCGAACGGCTGGCCGCGGGTATCCGCCGCCTCACCGCCCGTAACGGCGGGCCGCTGACCTTTCGCGGCACCAACTGTTATCTTTTGGGCGACCGCGACATCACCGTGATCGACCCCGGCCCCGACGATGATGCCCACCTGGCCGACCTCGTGGCGGTGGCCGGCGCCCCGATCCGCCGGATCGTCGTCACCCACGATCACGCCGACCATGCCGGCGCCGCGCGGCGACTGTCGGAAATGACCGGCGCCGAGATCGTCGGTTCGGCGTCAAACACCCGCTCGCTTTACCAGCCGGACAGGCTGCTTGCCGATGGTGAGACGGTGGCGACCGAAGCCGGCGACCTCCGGACCGTTGCCACGCCCGGCCACGCCGCCGGCCATCTCTCTTACGACCTTGCCGGTTCGGGGCTGCTGTTCTCGGGCGATCACGTCATGGCCTGGTCGACCAGCGTCGTGGTGCCGCCCGATGGCCGCATGGCCGACTACATGGCCTCTCTCGACCGTCTCGCCGTCCTCGGCGCCCGCAGCTATCTGCCGGGGCACGGCGGTCCGGTGATCGACGGCCTGGCCCGCATTGACGAGCTGAAACGGCATCGCCAGGCGCGCGAGGCGGCCATCCTGCGGGCGCTCGACAATGGCGAGCGGACCATCGGGGAGATCGTCTCGGCGGTTTACATCGGTCTCGACCCGGCGCTGGCCGGCGCGGCGGCGCTGTCGGTCACGGCGCATACCGATTGGCTGGAAGAGCGGGGCCTCGTGAGAAAGGTCGGTGAGCGGTTAAGTCGTTGGTAGGCTAAAGCATCGGACCGAAAAGTGGAATCCGGTTTTCGGAAAATCCGATGCGACAATAAATAACTAGATCGTCATCTTGCGTCCGTAAGGACGCACGACGATCTAGTTTGCCGCCTGCCGCCGCGACACCTCGGCGAAGCGGGCGATGAAGTCGCCGACATGGCGGGCGTTTTCGCCGAGATCGGGCATGGCCACCCGGCTCAGCGAGCGGACGTCGATGCGGCTGCCGCCGTCGCCGGGACGGATGCGCACGACGACATCCTCCTGCGTGCCGAGCACCAGCGAGCGGGCCTCCGCCTCGATGCGGCCGTTCGCCGCCTCGGTGTCCGGCTCTTCGGCCAGCCGGATCACCCAGCCGAGGTCGTCGACGGTCTGGCGGGCGAGGGCATAGGCCTCGACGGTGGAAAGGTCGGCCGCCTGCGTCGTCAGTTCGGGATAGGCGTCCTCCTGCAGGGCGGCCGCCTCGGCCGGCGCGGCGCGCAGGTCGATCGGCAGCGCCACCTGCGTGAAGCCGCTTGGCGCGGCCGGCGGGTCGTCGGGATCGGTCGAGACGCTGTCGAGCGCCGGGTAGGCGATATAGGCGGTGGCGGCGCCGATCAGCGGCGAGAAGGCGGCGATGACCAGCAGCAGCGTGCCAAAGGCGCTGTTGGCCCCGTGCCGTCCCTCGCGCCACACGTCGCGCACCGTCACCGAAATCACGGCCAGCGCGGCGAGGCCGAGCAGCAGGCTGGCCGCGACGGCGGTGTACATGGTGGCGCTCGATATGAAGTCGAGGTGGCGGGAAGCGATCCCCACCACCATCACCATGAAGGCGAGGCTGGCCAGAAAGCGGGCAGGACGGGCGCCGCGGGCCGGTGGCAGCGGCAGCGGCGGCAGGCGGCTCATGAAGAGAATTCCGGTCCGCGCACGTCGTAGGGACGCACCTCGCGCCAGCGCTCCATCAGCTTTTCGAGGCCGGCGTCGGCGCCGTCCGGCAGCACGATGCGCGGGGTGACGAAGATGTCGCCGCGGGCGCCCTTCTTGTCGGGCAGCCCCTTGCCGCGCAGCCGGAAGGCCTTCGAGCCGGTCACGCCGGCCGGGATGGTCATGTCGACGGCGCCCTCCAGCGTCGGCACCCGCACCTTGCCGCCCAGCACCGCCTCGTCGAGCGTGACCGGCAGGTCGAGGCGCAGATTGTAGCCGTCGGGGCGGAACAGGGCGTGCGGCTCGTAGACCAGAATGGCGATGGCGTCGCCCGGCGGCGTGCCGTTGCCGCCCTGGCCCTTGAGGCGGAGCTGCTGGCCCGGCTCGAAGCCGGCGGGAATCTTCGCGTCGAGCGACTTGCCGTTCGGCAGGGTGATGCGCACCTTGCCCGAGCCGACGATGTCCTCGAGGCGGACGCGCGCCGTCACCATGACGTCGGCGCCCTTGTTTGGCGCGGCGCCGGCCGCGCCGGGACCGGCGGCGCCCGAAAATCCCTCGAAGCCGGAGAAGCCGCCGCCGCCGCCGCGCCGCCCGCCGCGCGCGCCGCCACGGGCAGCGCCGCTGGCGAAGTTGGCGAAGGCGTCGCCGAAGATGTCGTGCAGGATATCGTCGGTGGCGCGGCCGCCGGCTTGGCGGAAGCCGCCGCCGTTCATGCCGCCGGCGCCGCCGAAGCCCTCGAAACCGGTAAAGCGCTGCTTGCCTTCGGCGTCGATCTCGCCGGCGTCGAACTGGCGGCGCTTATCCTTGTCGCCGACGATCTCGTAGGCCGAATTGACCTCGGCGAAGCGTTCCTTGGAACGCGGGTCGTTCTTGTTGGCATCGGGGTGATGCTGCTTGGCGAGCTTGCGGTACGCCTTCTTGATCGTCGTTTCGTCCGCGCTCCTGGGCACGCCCAGGACCTCATACGGATCACGCATGCTGGTTGGCCCTCTTCAAATGGCTGGTGGCGCTCCGTGGCGCCAAGGTTCTGCCAAGCATGTAATGCCCGATCACGTTCCGTTCCAGAGTGTGCCATTATACGGGTCGGGCGGCTTTGACAAAATCTTTTCAGGGGATCGCGTAGGAGGTTGTCGCCGGCCGGCATGTGGCTATATGCCGGGCTGACACTTGCCCGAATCTGGCCGATGGCCAACCGGCATGACGAGGCGCCGACGAGAGATGTCCAGTTCCGAGCCCGATTTCACCCAAGCCTCCGAGCCCTACCAGCTTTTCGTCAGCTGGATGAAGGAGGCCGAGAAGAGCGAGCCGAACGACCCCAACGCCATGGCGGTCGCCACCGTCGACGAGGACGGACTGCCGGACGCGCGCATGGTGCTGCTGAAGGGCTTCGACGAGCGCGGCTTCGTCTTCTACACCAACTTCGGCTCCGCCAAGGGCGAGCAGATCCTGAAGAGCGGCAAGGCGGCGCTGCTGTTCCACTGGAAGAGCCTCAAGCGGCAGGTGCGGGTGCGCGGCACCGTCTCCGAGGTGGCGAAGGAGGAGGCGGACGCCTATTTCCAGAGCCGCGACCGCGGCAGCCGCATCGGCGCCTGGGCTTCCAAGCAGTCGCGCCCGCTCGAAAGCCGCTTCGCGCTTGAGAAGGCGGTGGCCGAATGGGGGCTCAAGTTCGGCATCGGCGCGGTGCCGCGGCCCGATTACTGGTCGGGCCTGCGCGTGTCGCCGACGGCCATCGAATTCTGGCGCGACGGACTGTTCCGCCTGCACGACCGCGTCCGCTTCCTGCCCGACGGCAACGGCGGCTGGACGCGCACCCGCCTTTACCCCTGACCGACAAAAGGTTGCCGACAATGACCAACGCTTCCGACGTCAGCGCCCTCAGCTTCGAGCAGGCCTTGAAAGAACTCGAGGGCATCGTTGCCCGGCTCGAGCAGGGCTCGGTGCCCCTCGAGGAGAGCATCTCCATCTACGAGCGCGGCGACGCGCTGCGCAAGCACTGCGACGGCCTGCTGAAGGCGGCCGAGGCCAAGGTGGAGAAGATCCGCGTCGCCGGCGACGGCTCGGCCGCCGGCGTCGAGCCGCTCGACCGCGAATGACCACCTCCGATTGCGGCCTGTTTGGAAACCACGGCTGATTCCAAAATGCATTTCGTGCATTTGCCTCAATTGGGGGCGATAAAGGGCGGCTTGCGAATTGAAGAGACTGCGATTGACTGGTATCTGGGTATGAGGGATTTTCCCTCGTAGTTTCACGGATTTTTTGGATTGCCGCGTCCCGCCACTCCGCTCCTCGACAAGGTATCGTCGCCTGACGACCTCAAGGTGCTGTCGGTTGCCGAGCTCGAACAGCTCGCCGCCGAGGTGCGTGCCGAGATGATCGACGCGGTGTCGGCGACCGGCGGCCATCTGGGGGCCGGACTGGGCGTCGTCGAACTGACGGTGGCGCTGCACGCCGTGTTCGATACCCCGCGCGACCGCCTGATCTGGGACGTCGGCCACCAGGCCTATCCGCACAAGATCCTGACCGGCCGGCGCGCCGATATCCGCACGCTGCGCCAGGGCGGCGGCCTTTCCGGCTTTACCCGCCGCGCCGAGAGCGCCTACGATCCGTTCGGCGCCGGACATTCGTCGACCTCGGTGTCGGCCGGTCTCGGCATGGCCGTGGCGCGCGACTTGAAGGGCGGCGACAACCAGGTGATCGCCGTCATCGGCGATGGCGCCATGTCGGCCGGCATGGCCTACGAGGCGATGAACAACGCCGGCGCCATGGACAGCCGCCTGGTCGTCATCCTCAACGACAACGACATGTCGATCGCCCCGCCGACCGGCGCCATGAGCGCCTATCTGGCGCGCCTCGTCTCCGGCCCGACCTATCTGACGCTGCGCGAGGCGATGAAGCAGCTCGCCTTCAACCTGCCGCGCGGCCTCCGGCAGAAGGCGCAGCGGGCGGAGGAATATGCGCGCGGCTTCCTGACCGGCGGCACGCTGTTCGAGGAGCTCGGCTTCTACTACGTCGGCCCCATCGACGGCCACAATCTCGCCCACCTCCTGCCGGTGCTGCGCAACGTCCGCAACGCCAAGGACGGGCCGGTGCTGCTGCACGTCGTCACCAAGAAGGGCAAGGGCTATCCGCCGGCCGAGGCGGCCGCCGACAAGTATCACGGCGTCAACCGGTTCGACGTGGTGACCGGCGCCCAGGTGAAGCCCAAGGCCAATGCGCCGACCTACACGCAGGTGTTCGGCGAGACGCTGGTCGACGAGGGACGGCGCGACGATCGCATCGTCGGCATCACCGCCGCCATGCCGGCCGGCACTGGGCTCGACCTGTTCGCGAAGGCCTTCCCCGACCGCATGTTCGATGTCGGCATTGCCGAGCAGCATGCCGTCACCTTCGCGGCGGGCATGGCGACCGAGGGCATGAAGCCCTTCTGCGCCATCTATTCCACCTTCCTGCAGCGCGCCTACGACCAGGTGGTGCACGACGTCGCCCTGCAGAACCTTCCCGTCCGCCTGCCGATCGACCGGGCCGGCTTCGTCGGCGCCGACGGTGCGACGCATGCCGGCGCCTTCGATACCGCCTTTCTCGCCTGCCTGCCCAACATGGTGGTGATGGCGCCCGGCGACGAGGCGGAGCTCAGAAACATGGTGGCGACGGCGGTCGCCTACGACGACGGCCCCATTGCCTTCCGCTATCCACGCGGCGAGGGCGTCGGCGTCGATCTGCCGGCCCGCGGCCAGCCGCTCGAGATCGGCCGCGGCCGCATCGTCGCCGAGGGCGGCAAGGTGGCGATCCTGTCCTTCGGCACCCGTCTCGCCGAGGCGCTGAAGGCGGCCGAGGAGCTTGCCGCTTTCGGCCTGCCGGCCACGGTGGCCGATGCGCGCTTCGCCAAGCCGCTCGACCGCGACCTGATCCGCCAGCTCGCCGCCCACCACGAGCTGCTGATCGCCGTCGAGGAAGGCTCGACCGGCGGCTTCGGCAGCCAGGTGGCCCAGGCGCTGATCGACGACGGCCGTTTCGACCGTGGCTTCCGGTTCCGGGCGCTGACGCTGCCGGACGCCTTCGTCGATCACGACAAGCCGGAGCGCATGTATGCCGCCGCCGGCCTCGACGCGCACGGCATCGTCCAGGCGGCGCTCGCCGCGCTCGGGCGGAACCGGATCGAGCTCGCCGGCGTGGTCGGCAAGTAGGGCCGGGACGGCGAGGGCACTCCGCGGGAAAACGCGACTGGGTTTTCCGCGAAAATGATGCGACAACAAGGAAGTAGAGCGACGCTTGGCGTTCGCCGCAACGCGCGTGGCTCTCGGGGGGACGGGGCATGAATGCTCGGGAATTGGACGGCCACAAGGATCCGGTCGGGCCGGTGGTCGAGGGCTGGACGCCGCGGCTGCGCCCGTCGCGGACCGTGCTGGAAGGCCGGACGGTGCGGCTGGAGCCGCTGTCGGTCGCTCACGTTTCCGACCTGTTCGCCGCCTATTCCACCGATGCCGGCGGCCGCATGTGGACCTACCTGTCCGTCGGTCCCTTCGCGAGCGAGACCGATTTCGCCGTCTGGATCGGCTCGATTGTCGCGTCGGAGGATCCGCTGTTCTTCGCCGCGCTGGACAAGGCGAGCGGCCGGGCGGTCGGCATCGTCTCCTATCTCCGCATCGATCCGGCCAACGGCTCCATCGAGGTCGGCTGGGTGACCTGGTCGCCGCTGATGCAGCGGTCGGCCATTTCCACCGAAGCGCAATACCTGCTGATGAAGCACGCCTTCGAGGACCTCGGCTATCGCCGCTACGAATGGAAGTGCAACGCCCTCAACGCGCCGTCGATGAAGGCGGCCGAACGGCTCGGGTTCACCTACGAAGGCACCTTCCGCCAGGCCGTCATCGTCAAGGGACGCAACCGTGATACCGCCTGGTTCTCGGTGATCGACGGGGAATGGCCGGCGGTGAAGGCGTCCCTGGAGGCCTGGCTGAAGCCGGACAACTTCGATGCCGGCGGGCGGCAGAGACGGCGGCTCGAGGATTTCAGATAGCGTTTGCCGCAGCGTCGCCGTCGGCGCCTGTCGCCCGGCGATGGACATTCATTCAGGAGACCAGTCGTCATGCCGATCCACCGTCTCAGCCGTCGCGAGCTGCTGCTGGCCACCGCTGCCGGCGCGCTCGTCGCTTTCGTTCCCGCCGTCGCAGCGGCTGCCGAGCCGACCGTCCGCCTGCGCCTGATGGCGACCACCGATCTCCACGTCAACGTCTATCCCTACGACTACTATCGCGACAAGGCGGACGACACGGTCGGCCTCGCCAAGACGGCCGCGCTGATCGCCGCCGCGCGCGACGAGGCGCGCAACGCCATCCTGTTCGACAACGGCGACCTCATCCAGGGCAGCCCGCTCGGCGACTACATCGCCTATGAGAAGGGCCTCGACGGCGGCAACAAGCATCCCATCGTCGCGGCGATGAACGGCCTCGGCTATCTCTGCGGCACGCTCGGCAACCACGAGTTCAACTACGGCCTCGACTTCCTCGGCAAGGCGCTGTCCGGCGCCGAATTCCCGGCCGTTTGCGCCAACGTGCTGAAGCCGGACGGCACGCCGCTGATCGAGCCGACCCGCGTCTTCGACGCCAAGGTGATCGACGCCGACGGCAACGAGCACGTGCTGCGCATCGGCGTCATCGGCTTCGTGCCGCCGCAGATCGTCCAGTGGGACAAGGACAATCTCGAAGGCAAGGCGACCACCATCGACATCGTCGATGCCGCCGGAAAGTATCTGCCGGCGCTGCGCCAGCAGTCGGACGTGGTCGTCGCCCTCTGCCATTCCGGCATCGCCGGCGGCGAGCGGGCGGGCGGCGAGGAGAACGCGGCGCTGTTCCTGTCGAGGGTGCCGGGCATCGACGCCATCTTCACCGGCCACCAGCACCTCGTGTTCCCCGGCAAGGACTTCGCCGGCATCGACGGCGCCGATATCGACAAGGGCACGCTCAACGGCGTTCCCACCGTGATGCCCGGCTTCTGGGGCAGCCATCTCGGCGTCATCGACCTCGATCTCGTCAAGCAGGGCGAGGGCTGGAAGGTGAGCGGCTTCAAGGTCGAGGCGCGGCCGATCTACGAGCGGACGCCCGACAAGAAGATCGTCTCCCGGGTGGACGCGGTGCCGGCCGTGCTCGCCTCGGTGAAGGCCGATCATGAGGCGACGCTCGATTACGTCCGCCGGCCGGTCGGCGAGACCTCGGCCGCCATATCGAGCTACTGGGCGCTGGTGGCCGACGATCCGTCGGTGCAGATCGTCAGCCAGGCGCAGCTCTGGTACGGCGCCGCCCAGGCGAAGGCGGCCGGCCTGCCCGACCTGCCGATCCTGTCGGCGGCGGCGCCCTTCAAGTGCGGCGGCCGCTCCGGCCCGGACTACTACACCTTCGTTCCCAAGGGACCGATCGCCATCAAGAACGTCGCCGACATCTATCTCTACCCGAACACCATTCGCATCGTGAAGATCACCGGCGAGCAGTTGAGGGAGTGGCTGGAACGCTCGGCCGGCATCTTCAACCGGATCGATCCGACGAAGATCGACGAGCAGCCGCTGATCGACACGTCCTTCCCCTCGTATAATTATGATGTCGTCGACGGCGTCACCTACCGCATCGACGTGACGCAGGACAAGCGCTACGACAACGACGGCAAGGTGATCGCCGAGGACGCGCACCGCATCGTCGACCTTGCCTATCGGGGCAAGCCGGTCGAGCCGACCCAGGAATTCCTGGTGGTGACCAACAACTACCGCGCCGGCGGCGGCGGCCACTTCCCGGGCGCCGACGGCAGCACGGTGGTGTTCCAGGGGCCGGACAGCAATCGCGACGTCATCGTCCGCTACATCGTCGAGACCAAGACCATCAACCCGTCGGCCGACGGCAACTGGTCGATCGCCAGGCTGCCCGACAACGTCAACCTGACCTTCCCGAACTCGCCCAACGCCACGCTGGATACCGTGCCGGCCGGCGTCAAGGTGGAGAAGGTCGGCGACGCCGGCGACGGCTTTGCCAAATATCGCCTGACGGTGGCGTGAGCGTCCAACGGTGGGATGTTCATTTCCGGTATTGCCGGCATAAGAGTGCTTGTAGTCTGCGCCGCCGGTCCATCGGGATCGGCGACGCTGGCAGTGCCGACGCCAGAGAGGCGGTCAGGATAGTGGCAGGCAATAACCCACGTCGGCCGGCCTGGCGCGCCCAGCCTTCAGGTCGCTCAGTTGCGGGATAGAAGGGTCGAAGCCGCCGATTATTCTCTCGTAGGTCGCGCGATCCACCCCGACCTGCCGTCCACTCGAAGTGAAGCCCACCATTCCATCCTTGCCGACGTAGGCCTTGTTTGCCAACATCTTGCAAAAATACTGCTTGGTGCCATTCGAGGCGATCCAGCCCGGCAGGCCCGATTTTCCCGTGGTGAGCTTGCCGAGCTTGTAGCCCTGCTGCGTCAGCTTGGTGAAAGATTCGGCCTGCGCAACGCCCGTTGTGGCGATCACGGCGACGAAGGCGCCGATGGCAAGTTTCTTCAATGAATTAAACACAATTACCCCCGAGGTCGATGTCGACCTCGTACTTTCTAGCACGATCGGAAATGCAACCAAAGCCTGCGTTCGCCGATAACGCATGTCCCGCATGTTGTGCGCTGTGCAGGCTTCCGCCCTATAGCCACCTCTTCCAGCGGAAGAGACCATAAGTGCCTGCCGCCGACAGGACCATCGCCGCGATGCCCCAGATATAGCCGAAGGACCAGTCGAGCTCGGGCATGTAGCGGAAGTTCATGCCGTAGAAGCTGGCCACCAGCGTCGGCGGCATGAAGATCACCGCCAGAACCGAGAAGATCTTGATGGTGTCGTTCTGCTGGATCGAGATCAGGCCCAGCGTCGCGTCGAGCAGGAAGGTGATGCGCTCCTCCTGGCCGCGGCAGTGGTCGGCCAGCGCCGTCACGTCGCTCTTCATCGGCTTCAGGCGGGCGACATCCTCCTTGGAATAGCGCGGCCCTTCCATCTTGGCGGTGAGGAACAAGAGGAGGCGGGAGAGCGAGATCAGGCTCTCCTGGAAATGACCGAGGCGCAGGCCCTCGCGGCCGATGCGCCGGAGCGAGCTCTTGTAGCGGTCGCCCGACGGCGAGGCGCGCGAATCGTCCTCGAACACGCGGCGGGCGATGGTCTCGATGCGGGCGCCCGACTGTTCGATGACGTCGGCCAGCCGGTCGATGGCCGCCTCCAGAATGGTCAGGAGCGCGCCGTGCGATGTCGTCACGTTGGCGCCCGCCGTCGTCACGTTCTTGATGGCGAGCGGAATGGTGCCCGGCTCGTCGTAGCGGACGGTGACGAGGTGCTTGTCGGTGAGCACGAAGGTGACGACGGTGATGCCCGGATCGTTGCTGCCGGCCCGGCAGGGCAGGGCGGCGGTCAGATAGAGGACGTCGTTGGCGACCGATAGCCGGCTCGACGGTTCGATCTCTTCCATCTCGGCGCGGGTCGGCAGCTCGGCGCCGATGAACTTCTCGACCGCCAGCTCCTCGGCGCGCGTCGGCGTCATCAGGTCGATCCACAGCGTCTGCTGGTCCGGCACGAGGGTGCTGCAATTGGGGGCGTATTCGAGTTTGTCGCCGACGGGATGAAACGCGTTGAGCATGGGCGACGTCCAGAACTCTGGCCTTCGCAAGGCCGGTTCGCTTGGCGATGGGCGAATTCTCCGAATGCGGCGACTCCCCCCGAAAGAAGGAGGCGTCACCGTCCGCCGTCTGTCTATACGCGGCCGCGGCGGCGGTCGAGTCTTTCTCGTTGAGCATTGCACCGCCACGGCAATCTGCTAAGTGTTTCGTCGGATGTGGACCTGGGGGAGGCCATGACAGGCGCCGGTCGGCGGCAGGGGCTGGGGGATCTGGCGCGCGACGTGGTGCGCGTCCTTTTCGCCTATGCGCTTGTGCTGCAAACGCTGGCGCCGCTCGCCGTCGCGCAGGCGGACGCTCGCGATGGCCTCGGGGGGCACTCGGTTCTCTGTTCGGCGATGGCGGGAACCGACGCGCAACAGCCGGCCAAAGCGCCGGCGCGGATCGTCCACGACTGCCTCTCCTGTTGCCTCGGAAGCGTTGCCGGTGTGTTGCCGGCGCCGGCCGAATTGCCGGAGCCGGCGCGTTTCCCGTTGCTGGTCGCGTCTTTCGTGTCGAAGGCTCCCGCCCTGCCGGCGCGGGCCGGCAGTCCGCCGCCGCAACGGGCGCCACCCGGCTTCGCCTGAACCGATTGCCGGCCCCCGCCGAAGAGCGGCGGCCTTTTTCTCACGCAATGGATCGGCTCGCGACACGAGCCCGCCGGCGCCACGGCGACCGGCCATCAATCAGTTCCCGAGGTTCCCATGATGCACATTTCCCCGATCTTTCTCCGCGCGGCGCTGGTCGCCGGCTTGCTGGCGGCTTTGCCCGCCGCGTCCGGACTGACCGTCGACCCGGCCGCCGCCCATGAATTCAAGGCCGGCGCGCTCACCCTGAAGCATCCCTGGACGCGCGCCACGGCGAAGGGCGCCGAGATGGGCGGCGGCTTCGTCACCATCGTCAACGCCGGCAGCGATGCCGACAGGCTGACCGGGGCGACCTTCGCCGCCGCCGGCCGCGCCGAAGTGCACGAGATGAAGATGGAAGGCGACGTCATGAAGATGCGGCAGCTCGAGGGCGGTCTCGACATTCCCGCTGGCGCCACCGTCGAGCTGAAGCCCGGCTCCTACCACCTGATGTTCATGAAGCTGACGGCGCCCCTCGAAGCCGGCACCAAGGTGAAAGGATCGCTGATCTTCGAGAAGGCCGGCGAGGTGCCGGTGGAGTTCTCGGTCGAGGCGATCGACGCCAGGGCGCAGGACCACAAGGCCGGCGGCCACGACGCCATGCCGATGGACGGCGGCGCCAAGATGCCCGACGCGCACGGGGGATGATGTGTCGGCGGCGAAATTCCTCGCTACAAACGTCGAAGGCCGGAGCGGAACGCTCCGGCCTTCGACGAATTCAGCCGTTACTTCAGAGACACAAGCCCTACCTCACACGAGGCCACGAAGGACCGTCGCGTCGAGCCTTTGAAGCAATTCTGAAAAGGGATCGCCGCCGGGCCGGCTGCAACATGCGCCAGCCCTCGGAAAGTCGCCCGCTCAGTCCTCGTAGGAGAACATCGGAGCGGTCTGCTGGACCGTCGTGTAGTCCTTCTGCTGTACCTGACGACGCATCGCGCGCGCCGCGGCATTCACCGCCGGAATGCCGATTTCATGATACTGGGCATCGAGTTCCAGCTCGCTGCCTTGCTGAATTTGACCTTTGTTCACAGCGTCAGCCTGCTTGACCATCTGGGTACCGTCCTACCCCGTCGCCGGGTACGTGGTTTGTCTTATGTATTCGTTCGGGAATATCGTGTTTAAATCACGCTTTCCACGTTCATATATTATGCCTGCGAATGCGGCCGAACAAGGGCACGCAGCATTCATGCGGTTCGGATTTCTTCCTAGGCTGAATTAGATTTTTGGATGCGTGACCAAAATGCGACATTTGCTTCCATGGTAGCTGAGATCAAAAGCTGATCAAGTATTTGGCTTGCTGCAAAACAAATGACCATGCCAAGAAAATCTTAACCGGGCTTTAAGCAAAAGTTCTTCCGACCTTCGGATTGCCTGCCGTATGGCATAGCAGCGCGCGACGAGGCGGCGCCTTTATCGAGCGGATGTCGAGAGTTGACGGCAGCCAAGTCCGGATGGAGTCGCGGCGCATGGCTCCGAACACTCGCGGCTGGCCATGCCGGGCCGGCGATTGGAAATAAACGCCTTTCCGATTACGCGGCCCCGAACGGCATTGCTCGGGCGACTCAATGGCCCATCAGGGTCGAGACATGGTCCGTGAGCACCGGAAGCGCAGAAAGTCGCGTCAGACGGCCGCCAGAGTAGAAGTTCAAAACGGTCTCTCAGTGGCCCATCAGGGCCGAGACATGGGCGGCGGCCGACAGGCCGAGGGCGTCGATGTCGTAGCCGCCTTCGAGCAGGGAGACGACACGGCCGCCGCAAACCCGATCGGCAACCTCCATCAGGGCGCGGGTCAGGGTGCCGTAATCGGCCTCGACGAGGTTGAGGTCGCCCAGGGGGTCGCGAAAGTGGGCATCGAAGCCGGCCGACAGCACCAGGAGATCGGGCCGGAAGGCCTCGACGGCCGGCAGGACGGCGCCGGTCATCGCCTCCAGCACGGCCGCTCCATTGGCGCCGGCGCCGAGCGGCAGGTTGAGAATGTTGCCGTCGATGCCGGTCTCCGATGTCTCTCCGGTGCCGGGAAACAGTTGCGCTTGGTGGATCGAGGCATAGAACACCGTTCTGTCGGAATAGAAGATGTTCTGCGTGCCGTTGCCGTGATGGACGTCGAAATCGACGATGGCGACGCGTTCGGCTCCATGCGCCGCCTGGGCGTGACGGGCGGCGATGGCGGCGTGGTTGAAGAAGCAGAAACCCATGGCCTGCCGCGCGCTGGCGTGGTGACCGGGCGGACGGGCGGCGGAAAAGGCGTTGTCGACGAGGCCGGTCATCACCTCGTCGACGGCAAGGCAGGCGGCGCCGGAAGCGAGCCGCGCCGCTTCGTAGGTGCCGTTCGACAGGATGGTATCGCTGCTGATCGACATCATCAGCCCGTCATGCGGCGCCTGGATGCGGATATGGTCGACATAGGCGGCGGGATGGATGCGCTGGATTTCCGTGTCGGTGACCGGCCGCGCCGTGTCGCGGATCAGGTGCTGGAACGCCTCGCCCTCGAGTTGCCGCTCGATGGCGACGATGCGCTCCGGCTGCTCGGGATGGTTTTCCGGGGCGAGGTGGTCGCGATAGCGCGGGTGGCTCAGGAAAAGTGTCCGCATGCGAGCCTCTCCGGAAGGCGCCGTGTGGCGTCCGTGAAAATCCTGAGACAGAGGATGCCGCCACGGCCGCGCCGTCAAGTGGCAGGAAGGCTTAGCGCATCGCGCGAAACGTGCGCGTGGCCCTAACGCGGTGCCGCCGCCCGCCTCAGCCGGTCGCGGATCGCCTCGCCGAGCCCATGGGTTGGGATGGGCGCCACGGCGATGCCGGCGACGTCGTCGCCGTCGGCCCGGCGCAGCATGTCGAACAGGTTGGCCGCCGCTTCCCGCAGGTTGCCCGACGGGCTGAGGTTGAAGACGCGGGCGGCTTCCGCGATGCCGCGGATCGGCGCGCCGCCGAAGGCGAGCAGCGCCTCGCGGGGCTCGACGCGGCGGGCGTCGAGCCGGACGCGGGCGCGCGGCGCGTAGTGGGAGGCGAGCATGCCCGGCGCCACCGGCGCGGCGGACGGGTCGCCCTCGGAACGGACGACGGCGATGCCGGTCGCCGCTTCGATCTCCTCGCGGGCGAGGCCGCCCGGCCGCAGGAGATAGGGAGTGCCGTCGCGGACCTGCAGGATGGTCGATTCGAGGCCGACCTCGGTGCGACCGCCGTCGAGGATCAGCGGGACGCGGCGGGAAAGATCGCCATAGACGTGAGCGGCGGAGGTGGGGCTGACGTGGCCGGAAGTATTGGCGCTGGGCGCGACGATCGGCACGCCGGCGGCGCGGATCAGATCGAGCGCCACCCGGTGCGACGGCATGCGCACGGCGAGCGTGTCGAGGCCGGCGGTGGCCAGCGAGGAGACCGGGCAATCCGGCCGCGCCGGCAGCACCAGCGTCAGCGGCCCGGGCCAGAAGGTCTCGGCGAGCCGTCGCGACAGCGGGTCGAAGACCACCAGCCTCTCGGCCATGGCGATGCTGTCGACATGGGCGATCAGCGGGTTGAAGGAAGGGCGCCCCTTGGCCTCGTAGATGGCGGCGACGGCCTGGCCACGCGTCGCGTCGGCGCCGAGGCCGTAGACGGTCTCGGTCGGAAAGGCGACGAGCTCGCCCTGCCGGATATGGTCGGCGGCGAGACGGATGGCTTCATCGGTCGCCGCTTCGATGCGGGCAAGTTCTGAAGAGCGATGGGGCACGGAGGATTCCGGTGATGACCTGTCCTGGCGGTTCGCCCGACCGGGCTGGTGTGGGACCAATCCGTGGCGACGTCAAGGCAGGGATAGCCGCGATCCGCATCGGGGTTGCAGGAGGACGCCAAACGGGCGGGGACGCTGGTCGTGGAACGAACTTAGCTGTTCGTGCTCCACCCGGTGGATGTGGCTGCCCCGGAGCCGCTGACGGCGGGCTGAGCCAGCCTGACGATTTCGGTAATGAAACCGCTCTTCTCGGCTGTGTAGCGATCCCCATCGTATGGAAACCGCCTGGCGAGCTGCATTTTTAATGAGGAATAGGCCTCGGCAATATCGGCATGGGCGCGTAGGTAGTCGCGAAAAATGACGCGGCGCATATGGGTTTCATTCTCGGGAGGACAAAGGTACACGCGCTGTTTGGGCACGCTGTCATGCTTCATAAAGGCCCAGACATCGTCATGGTAACGATTGCCGCGAGGTTGATATCCTGCCGAAGTCAATATTGCACTCGCGATAGGAACGTCGGATAGGCCGCGCAAGGTAATGTCGATGTCCAGAATGGGTTTTGCCGGCATCGCGGGTATGGAGGTGCTTCCTATATGGTCTATGCCGACTGCCATGCTCCCCAAAAGCTGGCGCAGTTTGGATTCGGCAGCCGAAAAAAGCCGGGGCCAATTCTGATCGTAGGGCACTATTTCCACCAGCGTAGCCATTGAAAACTTAGCCCCCGCACAATGATTTCCGCGCTGGCTGCAGTGTATGCCCCTGTCATGCGGGCGGATGCCCGAAGGTTCGATCGTCGTCCGTTATCCCCCAATTCGGGCTGTATTCCCCCCTCCATTCCCGCCGCACGCCCGTTCTTGACTCTTCGAACGCCTCTCCTATACTGGAACATAAAGAGAACAAAGGCCACGGAAACGAGGGTTTGGACCGTGCTCGCGAGCGAGTCGACGGACAGGATTGCCATGCTTCGACGGCAGATCGCCCGGCTGGAACGGGCGCGCGGCCGGGGCGAGGGGCGTGCCGATCCTGCGGCAGCGGAAGAATTGGCCGGCGTGCCGGTGCGCGACATCGCGTCCGCCGCTAGAGCATTTTCGAGCGAAGTGGACACCGGTTCGCGTGAAGAAAATGCGTCAATTCAAGAAGATAGAGCGTTTCCGCGTTTCCATGAAACGCGGAAACGCTCTAACCGCGCCGCGCCGATGTCCGCCTTTCGCGCCGGACGGGCGGCAAAGGCCTGGGCGGGGGCCGAGACGGCGGCGATCCCCTTCGGCCATCCGGAGGTCGACGCGGCGACGGCCGGCCTCCGGCGCGGCGCGCTGCATGACGTCAGCCCGGCCGGCGCGCCGGATATGGCGGCGGCGACCGGTTTCGCGCTGGCATGTGCCGGCCGGCTCCTGTCGGCGGCCGGGCGGGGCAGCCTCTGGCTCTGGGTGCGCGCCGAGATGGCCGGCCGCGAGGCGGGCGAGCCCTATGGTCCCGGCCTTGCCGCCTTCGGCCTCGACCCGTCGCGCCTCGTCGCGGTGACGGCCGCCAATACTGCCGACGTGCTGCGCGCCGCCGAGGAGGGGCTGGCCGCCCGCGCCTTCGCGGCGGTGCTGATCGAGCCGTTCGGCGACGACCGCCACCTCGACCTGACGGCCTGCCGCCGCCTGTCGCTGATCGCCGACGGCGGCCGCTCTACCGGAATTCTGCTCAGGACCGGCGGCGCTCCGGGGCCGACCAGCGCCGTCACGCGCTGGTGCGTCGCGGCCGCGCCGAGCAGCGGCGGTCCGCACCCCGGCAACCCGGTGTTCGCGGCCGAGCTCGCACGCAATCGCCTCGGCCCGGTCGGCGCGTGGATGATGGAGTGGCGTATCGATGAGCAATCCTTCCGAGCCCCGCGCCTCCGGCATCGAGCCGAAGCATCCGGCTCCCTGGCGGTCCCGCTATCTGGTCGCCTGGCTGCCGCATCTGGCGACCGATCGTCTCGTCCGGCTGGACCGGCAGCGGTCGTCCCCTTCCGCGCCCGCTGAGGCACGGCCGCCCATGGTGCTGACGGCGAAGCATCGCGGTGCCGCGCGCCTTGCCCATGTCGACGCACCGGCGGCGCGGCTCGGCCTGCAGCCGGGGCTCGGTCTTGCCGACGCGCGCGCCCGCGTGCCTGGCCTCGACGTGCGCGCCGCCGACCCCGAGGCCGATGCCGCCTGCCTCGACCGGCTGTGCGACTGGGCGCAGCGCTATACGCCGCTCGCCGGCCGCCGCGTCGGCACGTCGTCCATCGACCCGGAGTTTCCCTATCCCGAGGATTTCACGCTGGTGCTCGACATCGCCGGCTGCGCCCATCTGTTCGGCGGCGAGGAGGCGCTGGCCGCCGACATGGCGCGGCGGCTCGAACGGCAGGGCCTGACGGTCACCATCGGCATCGCCTCGACCATCGGCGCCGCCCATGCCCTGGCCGCCTTCGGACGCGGCGGATTGCTTCGGATCGGCGACGAGCGGTGGGCGCTGGCCGACCTGCCGGTGGCGGCGTTGCGGCTCGACGCGGCCACCGTCGACGGGCTCACCCGCGTCGGCCTGAAGCGCGTCGGCGACCTCGTGGACGGCCCGCGCGCGCCGCTCACCGCCCGCTTCGGCCGCGCGCCGCTCGTCCAGCTCGACCGGGCGCTGGGGTTCGCCGAGGAGGCTTTCTCGCCGCGGCTGCCGGTCGCCCCCTATTGCGCCGAGCGGCGCTTCTTCGAGCCGATCGTCCGCGAGGAGGACGTGCGCGCCGTCGCCCTGTCGCTGATCGGCGCGCTGGCCGGGCGGCTGGAGGCGGCGGGCGAGGGGGCGCTGCGTCTCCGCCTCAGCCTGTGGCGCGTCGACGGCGCTCTCACCCACATCGAGGCGGGCCTCAGCCGGCCGAGCCGCGACGCGGCGGTGATGGGGGACATTCTCTGCCGCCGGCTCGACGGTCTCGCCGAGGAGTTCGACGCCGGCTACGGCTTCGACTGCATCACCGTCGCCGTCACCGAGGCGAGCCGCCGCGACGCCGAGGCGCTGTCGCTCGCCGGTCCCGATGCGGCGCTGGAGCTGACGCGCTTCGTCGACCGGGTCGGCGCCCGCATCGGCCGCGGCCGGGTGCGCCGCCTCGCGCCGCACGAGAGCTACATCCCCGAACGGGCGAGCCGCGCCGTGCCGGCCCATATGGCGGGGGAGGGCGCCTTCCCGGCGGCCGGGACGCTGCCCGGCGATCCGCCGGAGCGGCCGATCCGCCTGTTCGCCCGGCCGGAGCCGGTGGAGGCGCTGGCCTCGGTGCCGGACGGTCCGCCGCTCCGCTTCCGCTGGCGGCGCGTCACGCACGAGGTGAAGCGCGCCGAGGGGCCGGAGCGGATCGCCGGCGAATGGTGGCGGCAGGAGGCGCCGACGCGCGACTATTTCCGCGTCGAGGACGCCGAGGGCCGGCGCTTCTGGATGTTCCGCGAAGGTCTCTTCGAGGTCGAGACCCTTCATCCCCGCTGGTTCGTGCACGGGCTGTTCGCATGAGGAAGCTCGGCTCACCCCTCTCCCTGGTCCCTCCCCCACAAGGGGGGAGGGGACGATGGGAGTTGCCGACCCATTTTCCGAGCAAGTCGAGCCTTCCAGTCGTGGGTAGACCCAAGCTGCGTCCCCTCCCCCCTTGTGGGGGAGGGACCAGGGAGAGGGGTAGCGGGGGCGAAAATCGGCACCATAAGAGCCTTCGGGGGCGATCATGACCGCCTATGCCGAGCTTGCCGCCGCCACCAACTATTCCTTCCTGCGCGGCGCCTCCCATCCCCTGGAGATGGTGGGAACCGCGGGGCACCTCAAATATGCCGGCATCGGCATCGCCGACCGCAACACGCTGGCCGGTGTGGTGCGCGCCCATGTGGCGGCCAGGGAATACGGCGTGCGGTTCGCCGTCGGCACCCGCCTCGTCTTCACCGACGATACGCCCGACCTTCTCGCCTATCCCGAGGATCGCGCCGCCTATGGCCGGCTCTGCCGCCTGCTCACCACCGGTAATCATCGGGCGAAGAAAGGCGATTGCATCCTGACGATCGCCGATCTCCTGGAATTCTCGGAGGGCCTCCGGCTGATCGCCGTGCCGCCGCGCCGCCTCCTGCCGGCCTTCGGCGAGCAGGTGAAGCGGCTCGCCGCCGATCTGGCCGGCCGGCTCTGGCTCGGCATCACCATGCCGCGGCTCGGCAACGACCGGCGGCGGCTGGCCGGCCTCGCGGCGCTGGCGAGGGCGGCCGGCCTCAAGCCGATCGCCCTCGGCGATCCGCTCTATCACGTTCCGGACCGGCGGCCGCTGCAGGATATCGTCACCTGCATCCGCGAGCACGTCACCATCGATACCGCCGGCTTCCGCCTCGAGCAGAATGCCGAACGCCACCTCAAGCGGCCGGAGGAAATGGAGCGGCTGTTCGCCGATCTGCCGCAGGCGGTGAGCGAGACGGTGCGCTTTCTCGACGGGCTCGATTTCTCGCTCGATGAACTCAAGTACGAGTATCCCCACGAGGCTTTCGAGGACTATGCCTCGGCGGCCGAAGCGCTGGTGGCGCTGGTCGAGGAGGGGGTGAAACGGCGCTTTCCGGAGGGCGTCGACGAGAAGACCAGGGAGGTCATCGCCCACGAGCTCGCCATCATCGCCGGCAAGCAATACGAGCCTTATTTCCTCACCGTCTACGACATCGTCCGCTTCGCCCGGTCGCAGGACATTCTCTGCCAGGGGCGCGGCTCGGCCGCCAATTCCGTCGTCTGCTATTGCCTGGGGATTACCGAGGTCGATCCCGTGCGCGGCGACCTGCTGTTCGAACGCTTCATCTCGACCGAGCGCGACGAGCCGCCGGACATCGACGTCGATTTCGAGCATGGCCGGCGCGAGGAGGTGATGCAGTATATCTATAAGCGCTACGGCCGCGAGCGGGCCGGCATCGCCGCCACCGTGATCACCTATCGCGGCCGCAGCGCCGTGCGCGAGGTGGGCAAGGTGTTCGGCCTCACCGACGACGCGGTGACGGCGCTGTCCGGTTCGGTCTGGGGCTCGCCCCGCGGGCTGAAGGACGACGATGCCATCCGCACTGGCTTCGACCCCACCGAGACGCGGCTCGCCATGGTACTGAAATACGCCCGCGAACTCTCCGGCTTTCCGCGCCATCTCAGCCAGCACGTCGGCGGCTTCGTGCTGACGGCGGGCCGGCTCGACGAGGCCGTGCCGATCGGCAACGCCGCCATGGCGGACCGCACCTTCGTCGAATGGGACAAGGACGATCTCGATGCGCTCGGCATGCTGAAGGTCGACGTGCTCGCCCTGGGCATGCTGACGGCGCTCGCCAAGGCGCTGAAGCTGCTCGACCAGCACTATGATCGGCAGTGGACGATCGCCAGCCTGCCGCCCGAGCGGAAGGCGGTCTACGCCATGATCCAGCGCGCCGACACGCTCGGCGTCTTCCAGATCGAGAGCCGGGCGCAGATGAGCATGCTGCCGCGCCTCAGGCCGGCCAATTTCTACGATCTCGTCATCGAGGTGGCGATCGTCCGGCCCGGCCCCATCCAGGGCAACATGGTGCATCCCTATCTCAGGCGCCGGCAGGGCCTCGAAAAGCCGAAATATCCCGAGCCATCGCCGCTGCATGGCCGGAAGGACGAACTGGAACAGGTGCTGGGCAAGACCTTGGGCGTGCCGCTGTTCCAGGAGCAGGCGATGCGCATCGCCATCGTCGCCGCCGGCTTCACGCCGGGCGAGGCCGACCAGCTCCGGCGGGCCATGGCCACCTTCCGCCGCATGGGCACCATCGGCAACTTCCGCGCCAAGATGGTGGAGGGCATGGCCGGGCGCGGCTACGACCGCACCTTCGCCGAGAACTGCTTCCGGCAGATCGAGGGCTTCGGCGACTACGGCTTTCCCGAGAGCCATGCGGCGAGCTTCGCGCTGCTGGTCTACGCCTCGGCCTTCATCAAGTGCTATTACCCGGATGTGTTCGCCGCCTCTCTGCTCAATGCCCAGCCGCTCGGCTTCTACGCCCCGGCGCAGATCGTCCGCGATGCGCGCGACCATGGCGTCACCGTGCGGCCGCCGGATATCAACCTTTCGCAGTGGGACGCGACGCTGGAGCCCGGTGCGCCGGACGTGAAGCCGCACCCGCGTCATGCGTCGATGGCGAAGTGGATCCAGACGACGCATGCCGTCCGCCTCGGCTTCCGCGAGGTGAACGGCCTCAAGGAGGCGGATGGGCTGATGATCGCCGAACGGCGGGGCAGGGGGTATGATTCCATCCGCGACGTCTGGCTCCGCACCGGCCTGCCGAGCCAGACGCTGGAGCGGCTGGCCGACGCCGATGCCTTCGCCTCGCTCGGGCTCAGTCGCCGCGACGCGCTCTGGGCGGTGCGCGGCCTCGGCCGGTCCGGCGACAAGGACGACCTGCCGCTGTTCCTGGCAGCCGGAGAGGCCGGGCGTGAGATCGAGCCGGACATGCACCTGCCGCCGATGCCGCCCGGCGAGGAAGTGGTGATGGACTATCGTCACCTTCGCCTGTCGCTGCGCGACCATCCGGTGAGCTTCCTGCGCTCTCATCTCGACCGCCTGCGGGCCATGCCTTGCGACGACCTGACGCGCACCGCCGACGGCCGCCGCGTCACCGTGGCCGGCCTCATCGTGGTGCGCCAGCGGCCGGGCACCGCCAAGGGCACCATTTTCCTGACGCTCGAGGACGAAAGCGGCATCGCCAACATCGTCGTCTGGGCCAAGGTGTTCGAGGCGCATCGGGCCATCGTGCTGGGTTCGCGCATGGTGTCGGTGACCGGCCGCATGCAGGCGGAGAGCGGCGTCATCCACGTGGTCGCCGACCGCATCGTCAACCTGACGCATCTGCTCGGCCATCTCGCCGCCGACGATGTGGCGACGGCGCTGACGCCGCCCGGCGAGGCGGTGCGCGCCACCGACAAGGGCGGCAACCTGCCCGATCCCGTCGGCCGGCCGCCGCTGTCGGCCAACGCGCCGCTGCCGCTTGAACCGGAGGTGGCCGCCGACCTCGACGTTCCCGCCCGGGCGACGCGGCACGTGCCGGCGCGGCGGCGAGCGTGACGACGATTTCTGCATGCATCCTGGCAACGGAACGGGTAAAGCGAAGCTCATGGTGTGAGGACGGACATGCTGGGCTACGACTTGGCGCACTGGGCGACCTTCTTCGCGGCGGCCTTCCTGCTGAACGTGTCGCCGGGGCCGGACATCGCCTTCATTCTCGGGCACACGGCGCGCGGCGGCCGCCGGCAGGGGCTGGCCGCCATGCTCGGCCTGTGGGCCGGCGCCTTCTGCCATGTGCTGTTCGCCGCCATCGGCCTGTCGGCCATCGTCGCCACCTCGGCCGCCGCCTTTGCGGCGGTGAAATGGGCCGGCGTCGCCTATCTCGCCTTCCTCGGCGTCAAGGCCTTGCGGTCGAAGGCGAGCGCTTTCGACGTTGGCAAGGCGCGGGACGAAAGCCGCCTGCCGGCCGTCTTCCTGCAAGGCATGCTGGTCGACATCCTGAATCCCAAGGTGGCGATCTTCTTCCTCGCCTTCCTGCCGCAATTCGTGGTCGACGGCGCCGGGCCGCTGCCTTGGCAGCTCCTGCTGCACGGCGTGCTGATCATTGCCGTCGCCGCCATCGTCGAACCGCTGGTGGTGCTCGGCGGCGCCTGGCTGACGGCGCGGCTGCGCTCCAGCGCCCGGCTGGCCCTGTGGCTCGATCGCTCGCTGGGCGCGCTGTTCCTCGGCCTCGCGGCAAAGCTCGCCGCCTTGCAGCGCTGAGAGGTTCAGCTCGCCGCCCGCGTCGCTTCGGTCGGTGCATTCGCGCCGTCGCCCAGGGCATGCTATCATGGGACGACACGGAAGAGACCGCCGCGCCTTCTCCCAGCCGCCGGCGGGATTCGGCAAGGAGGGTGTGCCATGACGCCTGCCGCGCTCTATTGGTTGTTCGCGCTCGCCTTCACGGTTCACAATATCGAGGAAGGTCTGTTCCTGCCGGCCTATGCGGCCGACGAATCGCGTCTTGCCGGTCGGGTGACGCCGTTCGCTCTGCGCTTTACCCTGGTGATACTGACCGCCGTCCTATGCGGCATTGCCGCCTTTGCGGCGGCGGGCAACCATTACGCCATCGAGCTTCTGGCCGGTTTCGCCGCCGTCATGGTGGTCAATGCGATGGTTCCGCACCTGACGCTCACCGTGGCCTTCCGCCGCTACGCGCCGGGCACCGGCACCGCGATTTGCCTCGTGGTGCCGCTGTCTCTGCTGGTCATCGTCAATGGCTTGGCAGCCGGCGTGCTCACCGGACGAAGCCTGCTTGTCACGGCGATAGCGGTTGCCGTGACGCTGCTTGTCGCCATTCCCCTGCTGTTCTGGGCCGGGCATGTCGCCGAACGCCGGTTGCCCTGGCTGTCGGCCAATGGAGCAACTTAGCTCTTCGCCTAACTGCTTTCCGCAGGCTTGACAAACCGCCCTGCGGGATTGCCCTAATTGCGAATGCATTGCAACCGCATTTAGGCTTCATCCAAGGTCGAAGCCGGACGGCTCCACCGCAGCAGAGAGGAAAATGAAATGACCGTTCACGTGATCTATGGGTCGGACTCCGGCCGCACCAAAGCGGCCGCCGGCAAGATCGCCGCCAAGCTTGACGGCAAGGTCATCAACATTAAGGACGCGACGGTGGCCGACTTCGAAGGCTGCGATTTCCTGGTCCTGGGTTCGCCCACCTATGACGAGGGGAATTTGCAGGCTGATTGGGCGGACGGCGTCGATGTGCTCGCCGAAGCCGATCTCACCGGCAAGAAGGTGGCCCTGTTCGGCCTTGGCGATCAGGCCACCTACCCGGATAACTTCGTCGATGCCCTTGGCACGCTTTACGATGCGGTGGTGGAGCGGGGCGCCGAGGTGGTCGGCTTTACCGACACCAAGGGCTACGAGTTCGAAAGTTCGACGGCGGCCCGCGACGGCCAGTTCGTCGGCCTCGTCCTCGACCAGGACAACCAGGCGGGCAAATCCGAGAAGCGGATCGCGGCATGGACCAGCCAGATCCTGTGATCTCGGTCAGCGGCCGCATCGTCAACCACTCGCTCTACGAGTTGGACAAGGGCGTGCGGCAACTGTTCATGCTGACCGTCTCCTGGGCGGACCTGCCGGGCGTCGTCGCCCGGCTGGGTGCCGAGCGGGTGGACCATTACGTCCACCGGCTCAACGACAGCCGCGTCAACCTGTTCTTCGGACGGCCGGCGCTGGTGGAGACGGTCCGCCGCTTCGTCGACAAGCCGCTTTGCGAGCTGACGGCGGAGGAGGATTTCATGCTCGGCGCTCTGCTCGGCTATGATCGCGAGCAGCAATGCCGGCGCTATCTCGAACGCACGGCGACCGCCGAGCATCGGGACCATGCCGCCGGAGCGGCGGCCTCCCCCGTTTCCCTGTGCTGACATAACATTTTAGATCGTCCTGCGTCCTGACGGACGCAAGATGACGATCTCATTCCCTATTGTCGCATCGGATCTTCCGAAAACCGGATTCCACTTTTCGGTCCGATGACTTAGCCGCCGAGGAACGACGCGGCCAGCGGCACCAGCACGGCCGTCATCAGGCCGTTGAGGCTCATGGCGACGCCGGCGAAGGTGCCGGTGAGCGGATGCACCTGAAAGGCGCGGGCGGTGCCGACGCCGTGGGCGGCGAGACCAACCGCGAAGCCGCGCGCTCGGCGATCTTCGATGCGCAGGAGGTTCAGGAGCGGCGTCGCCATCACCGCGCCGACGATGCCGGTGGCGACGACGAGGATCGCCGTCAGCGACGCATCGCCCCCCACCGACTGTGAGATGCCCATGGCGACGCCCGAGGTGGCCGATTTCGGCAGGGACGAGATGGTGATCATCGCCGGCAGGTCGAAGACGGCGGCGCAGACGATCACCGAACCGATGGTGGCGATCGACCCCACGAGGAGGGCGGCGACGATCGGCACCAGCGAGCGCATGACGACCCGCCGGTTCTCGTAGAGGGGCAGGGCGAGGGCCACCGTGGATGGTCCGAGCAGGAAATGGATGAAATAGGCGCCATCGAAATAGGTCTGGTAGGGCGTGCCGCTGGCCACCAGGATCACGCCGATCACCCACACCGAGTGCAGCACGGGATTGGCGAGCGGGTTGCGCTGCACCAGCAGGGACAGCCGGTCGGCGATCGCATAGACGCCGAGGGTCAGCGTCAGCCAGAGCAGCGCGCCGCCGGAAAGATGCGCCCACAGGCCATCCATCGCATTGAGGCCCGGGCCGGTCATTCCTGATGCTCCGGGGGCGCCGGAAACCAGCGCGAGACGAAGCGGAAGGTGAAGGCCGTGACGGTGATCGAGAAGGCGGTGGTCACCAGGATGATGGTGAGAACGCCGAGCACGTTGGCCTCGAGGATGCCGAGGCGCTGGACGATGCCGACGCCGGCCGGCACGAACAACAGCGCCATCTGCTGCACCAGCGTCTCGCAGGTCTTGTCGATTTCCTCGCTGCGCAACGAGAAGGGCAGCCATTGCCAGCGGTCGCGCATCAGGAAGAAACCGAACAGCAGCACCAGCCCCACCACGGGAGCCGGCACCGGCAAATGCGTCAGATAGGCGAAAATTTCACCGATGAGCTGGCAGAGCAGCACCACCGCAAGTCCGACGATCATGGGAGACCCTTAGGACAGGTTTGAACGTGGCTTCCGAATAGTCGACCTTGCCGGTCTCGTCCAATGCGTAGTGCGCGACGCAGCCGCGCGCCTCGGACCACAGGTCAGGCACTGCGCTCGGCCGTCGCCGAGACTTCGTCGCCGGTCAGCCGGGCGGGGCGGCCGAACAGGAAGCCCTGCGCCTCCTCGCAGCCTTCTTCCTCGAGGATGCTGAGCTGGCCGGCCGTCTCCACGCCCTCGGCAAGCACCGGCACGTCGAGGCTGCGGCCGAGCGCCACCACCGCCTTGACGATGGCCCGCGAGTCGTCCTTCACCTCGGCTTCGGCCAGGAAGGACCGGTCGATCTTGATCTTGTCGAAGGGGAAGGAGTTCAGCGTGTCGAGCGAGGAATAGCCGGTGCCGAAATCGTCGAGCGCCACGGTGATGCCCAGCGCCTTCAACTGCCGCAACACATGCAGGGCATGCGCCTTGTCGCCGATGATGGTGGATTCGGTGATCTCGAGTTCGAGCCGCTGCGGCGCCAGGCCGGTTTCGAGCAGCGTCTCGTGGACCAGCTTGACGATGTCGTCGTTGGCGATCTGCACCGGCGACAGGTTGACGGCGACACGCAGGTCGTCGCTCCAGGCGACGGCGTCGGCGCAGGCGCGCTTCAGCACCCAGCGGCCGATCGGCAGGATGGCGCCGCATTCCTCGGCGATGGGGATGAAGGCATCCGGCGGCACGGCGCCGCGGGTCGGATGCGTCCAGCGGATCAGGGCCTCGTAGCCGATGGTCTCGCGCGAGCGAATGTTCTTCTGCACCTGGTAGGTCAGGTGGAACTCGTCCCGGTCGAGCGCATCCCACAGGTCGCGCGCCATGGCCCGGCGCTCGCGCGACGCCTCGTCCATCTCCGCCTCGTAGAAGCAGACGTTCTGCGTCACCGACCGCTTGGCGCGATATTTCGCCAGATCGGCGTTGTTGACGAGCTGCTCGGCATCGACCGCGTCGTCCGGGTAGATGGCGACGCCGATCGACACGCCGACGGAAATATCGTTCTCCTCGACGCGGATGGGATCGTTGAAGCAGCGTTCCAGGCGGCCGATGAATTCGGCGACCTCCGTCTGGCTGCGGAACTTCTTGAGCGCGCAATATTCGTCGCCGCCGATGCGTCCGACGAACTCGCCGTCCTGCGCCGCGCTGTCGAGCCGCCTGCCGATCGCCACCAGCACGGCGTCGCCGGCGCTGTGGCCGCGCTGGTCGTTGATTTCCTTGAACTTGTTGAGGTCGAGCCCGATGGCGGCCAGCTTGATGCCGTTGTCGGCGGCCCAGGCGAGATCGAGGGCGAGGCGGTCGTTGAACTGGGTGCGGTTGGGCAGGCCGGTCAGCGCGTCGAAGCGCGAGAGATAGGCGAGACGCGCCTCCTGCGCCCGCCGTTCGGTCACGTCCTCGACGGTGGTGACCCAGCCGCCTTCGCCGGTCACCACGTGGGTGAAGGAGATGATCCAGTCGCCGAACGTCTCCTCGCCGGACACCGGTTCCGCCTGCGTGAACAGGCGGCTGAGATGGCGGCCGAACAGTTCTCCGCCGACGGAATGGCCCGTGGCGTCGTGCGTCGCGGCGATCCGGCCGGCGATGAGGTCCTCGACGTCCTGGGCCGTCAGCTTGGCGCCGAACGCCTGTTCGGAAAGGTCGAAAATCTCCAGGAAGCGTTCGTTGACCAGCAGCAGGCGGTGCTGCGCGTCGAAAAGGGCGAGCCCCTGCGTCATCGATCGCAGCGCCATGTCGAGGTTGCCGGTCGTCCATTCGAGCTTGCGCAGGGCGACGACATTGGCGGCTTCCAGGGCGTTCTTCTGGGCGAGATTGTTGCGGAACACCACCAGCGCTTCGGAAAGCTCGCAGATTTCGCGGGCGCGGTCGGCGGGCTCGGGAACTTCGACCAGTTCGCCGGCGGCGAGGCGGCGGGTGAGGCGGCTCAGCCGTTCGAGCGGGCTGACCACGGTCACCCGCATCAGGATGACGGCCAGCATCAACACCGACAGCACGATGAAGGCGGCGAGCTGGGCCCGGTCGCGGATGGTCTTGCGCCAGACGGCGTAGTCGCCGCCGAGGTCGACGCGCGCTGAGAAATAGCCGGAGACGGGCGTCGCGCCGTCGTCGAGAACGAAGGCGCGGCGAACGCTGAGATCGCTGTCGCCCCAAATCGCGCTGTCGCCGTCCGTCGCGGCCGGTTGACCAGCGGCTCCGTCGCCGACTTCGACGCGGATCGTCTCGCCCGGATGGTTGCGCGTGTAGATGTCGGCGATGGAATGCAGGGAGTCCAGCACCGCCTTGGCGTCGGCGTTATCGCCGCCGTTCACCGCGTTGCGGGCCGGAATGGCGGAGAGAAGATCGAGCCCGGTCGTCGCCCGGTAGATGGCTTCCGACCGGATGCCGTCGAGCTGTCGCACCGTTTCCGTGACGCCGACGGCCAACTGCAGGGCGGCGAGCATCAGGCCGACGATGGCCACCACGATCGCCTGGAGCGACAGGACCCGCGGCTTCCACGACGGCTCTTCGGGGAGAGGCTGCTTTTTCGAGAACGTTTTCAGGCGTTTCATGATAACGGCGCTCGCCACTTCACCCGACGTACCAGCCGCCGAGGGTATCGCCCTCTTTGATAATATTTCGCTAAGTTCGGCTTGCGGCTTGATTCGAACGGCCTTGGCCGGTCATCGGCGGCTGGCGCCGGCAGGGACGGAATTGCCAGATTGCGTATATTTGAATATTATGAGTCTCATAACGTACCAGGGGCTCGGATCATGTCGGCGTCGGTCGAATCCACTGTTTGCGACTCGTTCGGCAATCCTGTCGACATCATGGAATCCCGCGCCGAGGAGGCGGCCCGTCTGCTGTCGGCCCTGGGCCAGACCAAGCGGCTGATGGTGCTCTGCCGTCTGGTCGACACCGAAATGTCGGTGGGCGCACTTGCCGAAGCCGTCGGTCTCGGCCAGTCGGCGCTGTCGCAGCACCTGGCGCGCCTGCGCGACCTCGGCATCGTCGCCACCCGCCGGGAGGCGCAGACCATCTATTACCGCCTCGCCTCCGACAACGCGCGCCGGCTGATCGGCCTGCTTTACGAGCTCTACTGTGCCCCCGCGGCGCCGAAGACCGGCTGAGGGCCGACGAAGCGATCCGCGGGCCGCGGAGCGTACCCTGATAACCGATCGGACGTCTGGCCGGAGATCGCCCCCATGTCCTTTTTCACCCGCAATGCCCTCAGGACGCTGACGCCGCAGGAGGTCGGGGACCTCCTGGATCGCCAGGCCATTCATCTCGTCGACGTGCGCGAGGCGCACGAGTGGAACGAGGGGCACGTCCCCGGCGCCCTTCACCGGCCGCTGTCGGAGCTGGCGACCTGGGCCGGCGAGCTTCCGGACGACAGGCCGGTGATCTTCTATTGCCTGTCCGGTGGTCGGTCGGGGCAGGCGCTCTCCTGGTGCAAGTCGGCCGGACATCCGGTGGAGGGCCACATGGGCGGCGGCATTTCCGCCTGGCGGATGCAGGGCCTGCCGGTGACGCGGGACTGACCGGTCCGATGGTGCTTTCCCGCCGGCCGGAAGGCAAGTAACCCCTTGCCAGCCTTGCGCGAAACAGCCAATAGTGGCCGTCACGCGCCGGCGGCGGAGGGATCCCGTACCGGCTACCTCAGCGACGGAGGATTCCTTTCATGCAGGTTCTTGCGAACGCGGCTGCCGCCGCCGCAATTCTGTTGTCCGCCTTCGCGTCCCAGGCCGGCGCCGCCGACCTTCCCGACCTCAAGGGACGCACCATCATCGCGGTCACCGAGAACGCCTACGTGCCGCTCAACTTCGCCGACCCGAAGACCGGCGAAGGCATCGGCTGGGAGTACGACGCCTTCAACGAGATCGGCAAGCGCCTCAACGCCAAGGTCGAGTGGAAGCTGACCTCCTGGGACGCCATGATCCAGGCGGTGCGCGACGGCCAGTTCGACGTCGGCATGGACGGCATCACCATCAACGACGAGCGCAAGCAGCAGGTCGACTTCTCCGATCCCTACATGGTCTCCGAGCAGTTCATGCTGGTGCGCGCCGACGAGAGCCGCTTCACCGACGGTCCGAGCTTCGCCGCCTTCAACGACGGTCTGGTCGGCGCCCAGGCCGGCACCACCAACTTCTACGTCGCCGTCTACAGCGTGCTCGACGGCGACGAGAAGAACCCGCGCGTCAAGCTGTTCGACACCTTCGGCGCCTCGGTGCAGGCGCTCAAGGCCGGCGACGTCGACACGGTGCTGATGGACCGCACCTCGGCCGACGGCTACATCGGCGCCCAGCCCGGCGCCTTCAAGATCGTCGGCGGACCGCTCGGCCGCGAGGAGTTCGGCTTCATCCTGAAGAAGGGCTCCGACCTCACCGCCCCGATCAACGCCGCCATCGCCTCCATGAAGGCCGACGGCACCATCGACGCGCTCAACAAGAAGTGGCTCTACGACTACAAGAGCCAGAACTGAGCCGGCCTTGACCCCGACAGAGACCCGTCGCCGCGAGCTGCCGTTCTGGTTGATCGCGGCGATCCTCCTGGCGATCGCCTTCGGTCTGGTCATCGGCGCGGACGCCAGCTACCGCATCATCTTCCGCGCCGTGGCGAGCGGCATCTGGGTGACCGTCTTCGTGACGGTGATCGCCTATGCCTTCGCCTGCCTGATCGGCCTCGGCATCGCCTCGGCCGGCCTGTCGAGGCATCGCCTGCTGCGGGAAGTTGCCACCTTCTACGTCGAGATCATCCGCGGCGTGCCGGTGCTGGTGCTGCTGTTCTACATGGCCTTCGTCGCCGCGCCGGTCATGGTGGCCGCCTGGAACCTCGTCACCGCGCCGCTGCAGGCGGTGGGGCTCATCGAACCGGCGAGCATCCGCGACTTCGATCTCCTGTGGCGGGCCGTGGTGGCGCTGGTCATCTCCTATTCGGCGTTCCTGTCGGAAATCTTCCGCGCCGGCCTGCAATCGGTCGACCGCGGCCAGATCGAGGCGGCCAAGGCGCTCGGCCTCAGCCGCTTCAAGGTGTTTCGCCTGATCGTCCTGCCGCAGGCCTTCCGCACGGTGCTGCCGCCGCTCGGAAACGACTTCGTGGCGATGATCAAGGATTCCTCGCTGGTCTCGGTGCTCGGCGTGCAGGACGTGACGCAGCTCGGCAAGGTCTATTCGTCGGGCACCTTCCTGTTCTTCGAGACCTACAACGTCGTCGCCTACGTCTATCTGTTGATGACCGTGTCGCTGTCGCTCGCCGTGCGCGGCCTGGAGCGCCGTCTGCAACGCCATCGCGATTTCATCGGCGACCGGCGGTAACCGGGCAGGGGACTGCTGACGCGATCCAGCGCCGCCGCTGGTACCATCCGCTTCCGAAACCGGAGACCACGCCATGATCTGCGGATATATCGCCTCGACGCTCGACGGCTACATCGCCGCGTCCGACCACAGTTTTTCCTTCCTCGATCCCTATCCGGCGGAGGAGGCCGGCTACGAGGCGTTCTACGCTGGCATCGGCACGCTGGTGATGGGCCGCATCACCTACGAGGTCTGTCGCCGCTCCCTGTCGCCATGGCCCTATGCCGGCAAGCGTCTGCTGGTCGTCACCTCGGGAACGCTAGCCGATCTGCCCGCCGACGCCGAAATCTGGAGCGCCGGCATCGATGCCCTGATCGATCATCTGCGGGCCGATGCCAGGCAGGACGTCTGGATCGTTGGCGGCGGCCGGCTGCAACAGGCCTTCATCGACCGCGACGCCCTCGACCGGCTCGATCAGTTCATCGTGCCGGTGGTGCTCGGCGGCGGCATCCCGCTCTATCCCGATGTGGCGCGGCCGCGAACGCTGAAGCTCGCCGAAGTCGGACGCTTCGGCCAAATCGCCCATCTCCGCCTCGAACGGCCATGAACGAAGACGGCGCCCGCTGCAAACCCGAAGCGCATAGGCTGCCGCCTCAGGCGGCGGTCGCCAGCGCCTTGCCCTTGCTCACCAGCTTGCGCAGGCGATCCGACGCGGCCGACGTCATTTCGGCGAGCTTGAATTCGACGCCGACATTGTCGTCGCGAATCCAGCGCACCGTGGCCGGCACGTCGACGCCCTTTTCGACGGCGATGCGTATGTCGTCGCCGATCTTCAGCGGCGGCAACTGACCGGCGAACCGACCGCCGGTCAGCGAAATGTCGACGCAGGTCGCCTTCGCCGACCCCTTGGCCGAGGCGATGGCGACGGCGTGGCCGCCCGGCACGCGCTCGGACGACTGGCGGCGGTCGAGCGGTCCGCGCCGCAGCCCGACCAGGAATTCCTGGACGGTGACCGACAGCCGGTCGCCCTCGGTCGACAGCGCGCCGGAGGTGGAGAACAGGCTCTGCGCCAGCGCCGAGGTCTCGCGGGCGATGCCGGTGATGCCGGAAATCCGGTCGGACACCTGCCTGGTCCCCTCGGAGGCGTTGCTGACGCCCTGGGCGATCTCCGTCGTGGCGGAGATCTGCGCCTCGATGGAGCCGCGCATGTCGGCGGTGATGGCATTGATCTCGGCGATGGTGCCGCCGATGCCGACAATGCTGCCGACCGCCGCGCGCGTCGCCGTCTGCACTTCCGAAATGTGCTGGGTGATCTCGCCGGTGGCCGCCGCGGTCTGCGAGGCGAGTGCCTTCACCTCCTGCGCGACGACGGCAAATCCCCGGCCCGCCTCGCCGGCCCGTGCCGCCTCGATGGTGGCGTTCAGCGCCAGAAGGTTGGTCTGGCCGGCCACCTGCTCGATCAGGCCGATGACGGCGCCGATCTTCTCGGCGGCTTCCGACAGGCCGGCGACGATGCGCTTGGTCTCCTCGGCGCGGGCGACGGCGTCCCTGGCGATGGTCGCGGAACGTTCGATTTCCCGGCCGACGTCGCGGGCCGAGCCGGTGAGCTGCGTTGCCGCGTGGGCGACCCGCTGGACGTCGGTGGAGGCCATGCTCGAGCTGGAGGCCGCGTCGCTGGCGCGCTGGTCGGTGGAGCTGGCGCCCTGGCCGAGGCGCGTCGCCGCGTCTCCCATGTCGCGTGAAGCGTCGACGAGGCTCGCCACGATGGAGTTGATGGTGGCGCCGAATTCGGCGGTCGACGCCTCGAAGGCCTCGACGCGGCCCTGAATGACGTCGGTGGCCTGATTGATGGTGGTCGAGGCGCGAAGCAGGGCGCCCTCCATGCCGTTGGGCAGGATGCGGCGGTAGTAGCGGTTCAGGCGAACCGCCTCCATGGCGGCGCTGGCTTCGCGCACGAAGGCGTCGATGCGGTCGGCCATGTCGTTGATGGCTTCGGCCAGCTCGCCGGCCCGGCCGCGCTGATCGAACACCAGGCCACGGACTTCGAAATCGCCTTTGCCGAGGGCCCGCGCCACCTCGATCGCCCGCCCGACGGCGGCGGAGAGGCGCAGGGCAAGGGCAAGCCCCACCGCCGCGCCGACGGCGGCGGCGGCGATCAGCGCGAGCGCGACAACCGGCATGCCGGCCGCCACGGCGCCGGCCGCGCCGGCGAGCAGGAGGATGACCGCCGCGCCGGGGGCGAACGCTTCAAAGCGAGAAGATGAGTTCGTCATAGCTGGCGGCTTTCGATTTCACGATATTCATGAGCTGGGCGAAGGAGGCGACGAGCCCGTCCTTGGAACTGGCATGCGCGGCTTCGGTCCGGAGCAATTCCTTGTAGAGCGGCTCGATCACCTCCCGGACGACGCGCCGGTCCGGCACGCGCCGGCTGGAATGATAGCCGGTCACCTTGCCGTCGTTGTCGAATGACGGCGTGATATGGGCGAACACCCAGTAGAAGGCGCCGTTGCGCGCCATGTTCTTCACGTAGGCGAAGATTTCGCGTTCCTCGCCGAGCTGATCCCACAGCAGCTTGAAGACGCAGCGCGGCATGTCGGGGTGGCGAATGATCGAGTGCGGCGCATTCATCAGTTCGGCGCGGCTATAGCCGCAGATCCGCGAAAACGTAGCGTTGGCGTAGGTAATTCGTCCCTTGAGATCGGTCTTGGAAACAATGATTTCGTCCGGGAGAAATGTGACTTCCTCGGAGGTCGGCTGAACGCGCGGCTTCATGAGCTGCACCTCTATGCACCGGTCTAGAATGGCGCAACCATGGCGCGTCAGTCGTAAATAAAGAATAACGCCTCTGAAATATGACGGATAACCAGGGTGCGCCGGTATTTTTACTTATAGAGATTTATGTATTTCTCCAGATGAGAGATCCCGGGGTTCCATTGGCGGAAACGACAAGATTTCCACAACTAGAAGACGTAGTAAAGACCATAGGGCTTGCGCTGGTACACAAGAAGAAGGGCGCCTCGCGGGACGCCCTTGTTCCACTCATCCTATGGCCGCCGACGTCAGCCCAGCACCGCCTCGACCTTCACGGTTTTCACCCCCTTGGCCGGCGGCGGCACGATGTCGCCGTCGATCGGCTTGCCGTCGACGACCAGCGACACCGTGTTGCCGGCGCCGTTGCGCTTCACCGAGATGTCGTAGGTGACGCCGCGGAAGACGCGGCTCGCCGTGAAGCCGGTCCAGCGCTCGGGCACCACCGGCGCGACGCGCAGGCCGGCGTATTCGGGCCGGATGCCGAAGATCCATTGGGTGATGGCGTAGTAGTTCCAGGCGGCGGTGCCGGTCAGCCAGGAGTTCTTCGCCTCGCCGTGGGTGGGCGCGTCGCGGCCGGCGATCATCTGGGCGTAGACGTAGGGCTCGAGGCGATGGACGTCGGAGATGCCCTCGCGCGCCGACGGGCAGATGCGGCTGTAATAGTCGAAGGCGGCGTCGCCGTTGCCCAGCACCACCTCGCCGATGATCACCCAGGGATTGTTGTGGCAGAAGATGCCGGCGTTCTCCTTGTAGCCGGGCGGATAGGTCGAGATCTCGCCATACTCGATATAGTAGCGGCTGTAGGCCGGCTGCTGCAGCACGATGCCGTGCGGCGTGGCGAGATGCTTCCTGACCGCGTCGAGCGCCGAGCGCGCCTTGCCGTCGTCGACGCCGATGCCGGCCAGCGCCGCGAAGCCCTGCGACTCGATGAAGATCTTGCCTTCCTCGTTCTCCCTGGAGCCGATCTTGCGGCCGAAGTCGTCGTAGGCGCGGACGAACCACTCGCCGTCCCAGCCGGAGGTGCGGACGGTCTCGTCCATCTTCTTCGCGACGTCGGTATAGAAGGCCGCATCGTCGGCCTTGCCGACCTCGTTTGCCAGAGCGGAGAGCTCGCGGGCCGACAGCACCATCAGCGCGCCGATGAACACCGACTCCGCCACCTTGCCGTCCTTGCTGGTGGTCGTCTGGAACGACTGGCCGGGCGTGTCGGAGAAGCAGTTGAGGTTGAGGCAGTCGTTCCAGTCGGCGCGGCCGATCAGCGGCAGGCCGTGCGGGCCGAGCCGGTCGAGCGCATACTGGATCGAGCGGCGGAGATGCTCGTAGAGCGGCGCCTCGCTGCCCGGCTGGTTGTCGAACACGACGGGCTCGTCGAGGATCGAGAAGTCGCCGGTCTCCTTGAGGTAGGCGGCGACGCCGATGATCAGCCAGTGCGGATCGTCGTTGAAGTCGCCGCCGATGTCGTTGTTGCCCTTCTTGGTCAGCGGCTGGAACTGGTGATAGGCGCCGCCGCTCGACAACTGCGTCGCCGCGAGGTCGAGAATGCGCTCGCGCGCCCGCGACGGCACCATGTGCACGAAGCCCAGGAGATCCTGGTTGGAGTCGCGGAAGCCGAGGCCGCGGCCGATGCCCGTCTCGAAGGACGAGGCCGACCGCGACATGTTGAAGGTGGCCATGCACTGGTAGGCGTTCCAGATGTTGACCATGCGGTCGGCATGCTCATCCGGCGAGGCAACCTGATAGACGCCGAGCAGTTCGTCCCAGTGCTTGCCGAGCGCCGCGAAGGCCGCCTTGACGTTCCTGACGTCGCGATACCTGGCGATGATCGGCTTGACGGTCGCCTTGTCGATGGTCTGCGAGCCCGGCGGGTCGAACTTCTGCTCGTCGGGGTTCTCGTGATAGCCGAGTACATAGACGATTTCCCGGCTCTCGCCCGGGGCGAGCGTCAGCTTCACGTGATGCGAGCCCATCGGCGACCAGCCATGGGCGATCGAATTGCGCGACTTGCCTTCCTCGACGGCGGCCGGCTTGTTCCAGCCGCGCCACGGTCCGAGGAAGCTTTCGCGCTGGGTGTCGAAGCCGGCGAGCGGTTCGGAGCAGGCGAACCAGGCGAAGTGGTTGCGGCGCTCGCGGTACTCGGTCTTGTGGTAGATCACCTCGTCCTCGACCTCGACCTGGCCGGTGGAGAGGTTGCGCTGGTAGTTGGTGGCGTCGTCGTTGGCTTCCCACAGGCAGAATTCCACCGACGAGAAGATCGATACGTCGGCCGGCGTCAGGCGCTCGTTGGTGATCGTCGTCTGCCAGATCTCCAGCGTCTCGTCGAGCGGCACGAAGTAGCGCGTGGCGGCCCGGATGCCGCCGCGCTTGGCCGAGATGACCGAATAGCCCATGCCGTGCCGGCAACTGTAGTCCTCGAGCTCCGACTGGGTCGGCATCCAAGACGGCGACCAGTAGTCGCCGCTCGCATTGTCGCGGACGTAGACGTAGCGGCCGCCGAAATCGGCCGGCACGTTGTTGTAGCGGCCGCGCGTCAGCCGGCGCAGGCGGGCGTCGCGATAGTAGGAGTAGCCGCCGCCGGTGGCCGACAGGATGCCGAAATAGCCCTGGCAGCCGATGTAGTTGATCCACGGCAGCGGCGTGTCCGGCCGTGTGATCACATACTCGCGGGCTTTGTCGTCGAAATAACCATACTTCATGGCGGCATCCTGCTTGTCGATGCGATGTTGCCGCCCGGACGGGCGGAGAATGCGAGGCGAACGTGTCCTCTCCGGCTGGCCGGCCGGCGTTCGGCACCTCTTAGCATAGTTGCACGAAGGGCAGAAGCGTAACGTTTCGAATTTGGCAGAAGGTAGGGTTATCCCGGTGATGCGTGGCCTGCTTCGGCCGCCGTATCGGGCGATTTTGGCGGAATAGGCCGGAAAATGCCGGCCATCTTCCCCTTCGCCAATCTCGCCCCTTTCAGCCCCTCAGCTAAGATGCGGTAACGTTCAGGATTGCCTGTTCATGGGGTTCATTCGACGAGACGCCGCGCCGCGTATATGCCGAGATTGATGGCCGCGAGATGCAGATAGGGCGTCTTGACGCCCACCGCCGCGGCGCGGGCGAGCAGGTCGTCGAGGATCTCGTCGTTCTCCACCGGCAGCCCCTTGGTGAGGTCGCGATACATGGACGCGGTCATGGGCGAATCCGGCGTGGTGAGCAGCTTGCGTGTCGCGTCGAGATAGGCGGGGTCTGGCGCCTTGCCGTGGGCGGTGGCGACCGCCGTCACCTCGTCGAGCAGCGCCTCGATGAAAGCGCGGCCGCCGGGGCGGGCGACGATGTCGCCGATGGTGCCGCGCATCAGGCAGTTGGCCGCGCCGAGGCTGGCGAGCAGCACCCATTTCTCCCACAGCTCGCGGCCGACGTCGTCCGACAGCCGGGCATCGAAGCCGGCGCCCTTGAAGAAGGCGTCGATCGCCTCCATGCGCGGCGTGCGGCTGCCGTCGTATTCGCCGTAGATCACGTCGTGCAGCGGCGACATCTGAACGATGCGGCCGTGATCGTCGAGCCGGGCGTTGATCTTGCAGAAGCTGCCGATCACCCGCTCGGGTCCGAAGCGCTGGGACAGCAGGTCGAAATGCTTGAGGCCGTTCAGCACCGGCAGGATCAGCGTATTCGGACCGATCGCCGGAGCGATGTCCTCGATGGCCACCGGCAGCGAATAGGCCTTCACGCTGATCAGCACCAGATCGTAGGGTCCCTTGAGCGCATCGGCGGTGACGATCTTCGGCTCGATCCGCGTCTCGCCCTTCGGATCGACGATGACGAAGCCGTTCCTGGCGATCTCCGCCGCCCGCTTGGGACGGATGAGGAAGGTGACGTCGCGCCCGGCGGCCGCCAGCCGCCCACCGAAATAACCGCCGGTGGCACCGGCGCCGACGACGAGAAGCCGCATGGGAAAGTCCTTTCCGAATGATCCATCGAGCGCCGGACGGCGCGGAAGTCACCGCAGGATAGAGGATTCCCGCCGCGTTCGTCATCCATTCGGCGCGGCCCGGCCCGGAAACGAACAGCAATCGCCCGCCGATGCGGATCGGCTGCTATACTCGAACCTTGAATCAAGGGAGATGCCGATGAAGACCGTTCGTTTGCCAACCGGCGAAGACGTGCCGGCGCTGGGCCTCGGCACCTGGATGATCGGCGACGATCCGCGGACACGCGCCGATGAGATCGCCGCGCTGCGCCGGGGCATGGAGCTCGGCATGACCTTGATCGACACCGCCGAGATGTATGGCGAGGGCGCGTCCGAGCGGCTGGTGGGCGAGGCGATCGCCGGCCGGCGCGACGAGGTGTTCCTGGTGTCCAAGGTCTATCCGCACAACGCATCGCGGCAGGGAACGGTGGCGGCCTGCGAGCGCTCGCTGCAGCGTCTCGGCACCGACCGCCTCGACCTCTATCTCCTGCATTGGCGCGGCCAGTATCCGCTCGCCGAGACGGTCGCCGCTTTCGAGGCGCTACAGGCGGCCGGCAAGATCCGCCACTGGGGGGTGTCCAACCTCGACGCCGACGACATGAACGAGCTGGCGGGCGTGCCGGGCGGCAATGGCGTCGCCGCCAACCAGGTGCTCTACAATCTCTCGCGCCGCGGCATCGAATGGGACCTGCTGCCCGCGATGCAGGCGCGTGGCGTGCCGGTGATGGCCTATTCGCCGGTGGAGCAGGCCAGGCTTCTGAAGGACAAGCGCCTCGCTGCGCTGGCGGCCGAGCATGGCGTCGGCGTCGCGCAACTGGCGCTGGCTTTCGTGCTCGACCATGACGGCGTCATCGCCATTCCCAAGGCCGGGCGGGTCGCCCATGTCGAGGACAACGCCGGCGCGCTCGACGTCGTCGTCACCGACGCGTTGCGTGCGGCGCTCGACGCACTGTTTCCGCCGCCTCGGCGGGCGACGTCGCTCGAAATGATTTGAGGCGATCGGTCACGGCGGCGGAAAGCGCTTGTTGCGGCCCTCCCGGCGATGGCCCATAAATCGGCTGCCCCGAGATGTTCTGACGAGAAGCCCGCCCCGTGACCGATCCGCGAAATCCCGTGACGAAAGACCAGCCGCGCTGGCTTGGCAGCGTTTCCTCCGGCCGTGTGCCGATCGTGCCGCTGATCGCCGCCGCGCGGTGGCTGCTGCTGCTGATCGTCATCGCCGGCATCTATTTCTTCAGCGGTTTCGTCATCCCGGTGCTGGCCGCGCTGGTGATCGGCTTTGCCACTTGGCCGCTGTTCCGCGACCTGACGCGGCTCTGCGACGGCAATACCAAGCTCAGCGCCTCGATCGCGCTCGTCTGCATCCTGCTGTTCCTGATCGTGCCGATGCTGGTGGCCGCCAGCTTCGCCTTCGACGAGTTCAAGGTCTGGTTCAACTGGCTGCTGGAGGCCAATCGCAGCGGCGTGGCGGTGCCGCCGTGGATCGCCGCGCTGCCGATGGTGGGGGAGTGGCTGGCCGAGCAGTGGAGCCTGCATGTCGGCCCGCCGGGCGCCATCGGCGAACTGATCCAGATGACCTCCGGCGCCAACATCGGCAACATCTACAGGGCCATCATGACGGCCGGCGGCGAGGCCTTCCGGCTCTTGCTGACGCTGCTGTTCATGATGATCGCCCTGTTCTTCGTCTACAAGGACGGCAGCGCCCTGGTGGCGCAGATCGATCTGGTCGGCGAGCGCATCCTGCCGGCGCGCTGGGCCCGCATATCGCGCATCGTGCCGGCCACCATCAGCTCCACCGTCACCGGCATGACGCTGATCGCCATCGGCGAGGGCATCGTGCTCGGCGTCGCCTACTGGATCGCCGGCGTCCCTTCGCCGGCCATCTTCGGGGTGATCACCGGCATCATGGCGCTCATTCCGGGCGGCGCGCCGCTCAGCTTCACGCTGATTTCGATCTACCTCATCGCCAGCGGGCATATTGTCGAAGGCGCCGCGCTGTTCACCTGGGGAACGGTCGAGCTGTTCATCGTCGACAAGACCTTGCGGCCGCGCCTCGTCGGCGGGCCGATCAAATTGCCCTTCCTGCCGACCTTCTTCGGCCTCATCGGCGGCGTCAAGACCATGGGCTTTCTCGGCCTGTTCATCGGGCCGGTGCTGATGGCGCTGCTCGTCGCCATCTGGCGCGAATGGCTCATGGAGCTGCGGAGCGAGGAAACGCCAGTCGCGCCGCCGCCGTTGCGTGAGCCGCCCAAGACCTGAGGGGGCGGCCAACCTGCCGGCAGGCGGCTGGCTCGGCAACTCTACTTGAGGGGAATGGCCGTCCGGAACTTGCCCTGCTGGTAGGCGTCCGACAGCTCCGCGTAGTCCGCCCGGATGCTGTCGGCCCGCGCCCGAAACGCCGCGCGGCCGGCGTCGTCGCAGGCGGCTATCAGGTCGGCGATGTGCTCGCTGCGCCAGAAGGCGTTGCTGCGCCGGTAGCCGCCGGGCTCCAGCGTGAAAACCTCCCTCAGTATCTTCAGGTCGTGCGGGATGGAAAAGGCATCGCGCGAATCCTCGTGGCTGAAGAAATAGAAGAAGTTGTCGAAGCCGGCCCAGGTGATGGCCGACAGGCACATCGGGCAGGGCTCATGCGTCGACAGGAAGAGCAAATCGCCGGTATTCGGCCGTTCCCCGATCTCGTAGAATTTCTTGATGGTGTGCACTTCGCCGTGCCAGAGCGGATTTTCAATCTCGTTGTTGGTCCCGGCCAGCACGACCGAATAGTCCCTCTTGTCGAGGAGGGCGGCGCCGAACACCTTGTTGCCGGCGGCGACGCCGGCCCGCGTCAAAGGCAATATGTGCCGCTCGATCGCCATGAGCAGCGCGTCGACGAGCCGTTCCTGTCGTCCCTCGGCCATGCCTCGGTTCCCATCCGGTATGTTTTCCAACGCCATCATCGCGGGTCTCTCCAGCCGGCACAAGGCGGCATCGGCCGAACCGTCATTGGCGCCGCTGTCCCGCCTTCTCCAATGTCTCGCTCATGCGAGCGCGCCAGTCGGCCCCGCCGAGTGCCTTGAAGCGGGCGATTGTCTCCGGCGACAGGCGAAGGGTGACCGCCTCTTTCGGACTGGCGACCTTTGGCCGTCCCCGCGCCCGCTTGATGCTCGCCGCCAGTTCGGGGAGAGCCTCCGACAAGGGAACCATCTTCGCCAGTTCGGCATCGGTCAGCGGACGTTCGATTTCCGGATCAGGCCCAATAAGCTCGCCGGTCGCATTGTCCACCCACCAACCATCGTCGTCCTGATGGACACCACCCGTGGCGATAAGAGCTTTCATCTCGCGGTCGTAGGCTTCCCACCGGCGCCGCATCTCCGCGTCATCCTCCGGACTGTCGCCTAGGTCCCGGGTTGAGAAGTTGGGCCATTTCTTCTGCATTTCAGCCATAGACCATGCTCCTTTCCCTGCGGCTTGCCGGGCGCATTGAAATCACGGACAGGGCCTCGGAACCCAGCGGCCGGAAGACTACGGCGATGATCGTCTCACCCCGAAACTCTCCGATCGCGACGATTAGCGTCTATCGCGATGTCAACGGCCGACGTGAGCAGCGCACGACGCAGGTTGGCGGCATGGAGATCGAGGACATTGCCCGCCAGTTGGCGAGCGAGTTGCCGAAGGCATAGCCGCCCCAAGCATCGAGAACGAACCTAGAGCCCGCTGGGGAGCCTCGGCGGGCTTATCCCTCTCCGCCGTGCACAGAACAATAGCTTCCTTCAAGCTCAATCCATTCAGCTATTGGTCTCTGGATGCCACCCTTTATGATGTTCTGGCAACGAGTCCCTTTCTTCGTGATCGCTCCGCATCTCGGAGCACCGTCTGATTCGACCCAAGCAATATACTGCTCCCGGCTAGCACCTACTGTTTTTGCAGAGAAACTGACTCGATCCTGAATAAAGAAAGGAACATCTGACGCATCTAGTAGAATATTATGCCCTCCACCGGGGACGATAATATTAACAGCGAACTTAATACCAGCCGATTTCATTGCAGAGATTGTGTCTATATCTAGTTTCATTTTGGATAGCTCTTAGTTACCATTAATCGACAGGCTAATTTTGGGCTATGACTGCGGATCGCAAAGTAGTCGGATACCTCAAACCAGCTTCCACTAACTCCAGTCCCATGATTCACCCCCATGCAGGAGCATTGACATTCGTGCCCCTCTGCCTCCATGCATGCGCGCGCACAAATTTCTTGCTCTCGAAACGGCTGAACAACATAAACACAGCCATATTTTTCCAAAGACCTGTCGACAAAATCGTTGAACCAAGCCTTGGGTAGCTCCCAATACTTCTCGGATGCAATCCACTCCGGCTTTATTCTACGAGCATCGCGCAACCATTGATAATTATCGTCGGCAAATGGCAAGCGAACACGCAATCGCTCACCTTTACCCCCTCGCCTTAGGACAATGGGTATCCTCGTTTGGTTCCACGCGGCCTTAAGACGGTATTCCTCGGGGCTCATAGCAGACTCCGAGTCGGTTGTTTAATCATGGCACGAACAACCGTTCGCTTAAACCGCACCATTGCGGAGAAGGACCAGCAATCCACACGCCTACGAAGAAGCGATTCCGAACCTTAGGTCCGATTATCCACAGGCCCTAGCCCCGGTGTAGCACCCACAAAACTGTAACACTTAGCATTTTCTAATATTCTATAAGCCATTGAAAAATAATATAAAAGACGATGGCTGGGGTGGCAGGATTCGAACCTACGAATGGCGGAATCAAAATCCGCTGCCTTACCACTTGGCGACACCCCATCCGGCGGCCTCGGCCGCGGTCCGCTCGATATAGCCGCAACATGATCGGACTGCAACAACGCCGGTGACGGCGAACCACGACGATGACGGCCGCCGCATCCCGGTCCCGTCGACCTCGCCGGCGGCGGTTTTGCACTGCGGTCCGGGGCGCGCAAAATCCCTGATTCACAAGTATGAATTTGGGGCTTGCAGAGGCGGGGAGGGGACGCTATACACCGCCCCACCGACGGTTACGGAGTGTAGCGCAGCCTGGTAGCGCACCTGCTTCGGGAGCAGGGGGTCGCGTGTTCAAATCACGCCACTCCGACCATTCTTCCCGCAAATTCAATGAACTGCCGATGATGCGATGGGATATGCGCCGGCGTTTGCGCGCCGTCGCGGCGGCATCGCGCTATCTTGCCGCCGGCTCGCCGTTGGTCATCGCGGCGAAGGCGCGCATCGCATCGATGCTGCGGCGGGCGAAGCGGTCGAAGTCCGAGGGATTGTCGTGCTCGGCGATGAGCAGCGACGCACCGGCGGCAATCGCCGCCTTCCACAGCTTCGGCCAGGGCACGATGCCCGTTCCGACATCCGCCCAGCCGTCCTCGTCGGCGCGGCTGCCGCGCGGCGCGACGTCCTTGACGTGGACGGCGGCGATGCGGCCGGCGTAGCCCTCCAGCCACGGCTGGGGATCCATGCCGGCCAGCGCTATCCAGGCGATATCGACTTCGAGATGCACCGCCGGGTCGGCGGCGATGTGCTGGATCGGCATCGATCCGTCGCGAAGCGGCCGGAACTCGTAGTCGTGGTTATGCCAGGCGAAATCGAAACCGCGCGACCGCAGCAGGTGGGCGATCGCCGCCAGGCGGTCGCCGAACCGCCGCCAGTCGTCGGTGGCGGCAGGACGCGCCTCGGCCGGCACGAAGGGGCAGACGACGAGGCGCATGCCCAGCGTCTCGGCGATGCGGCAGGCGGCGTCCGGATCGTCCTCGAGCAGGTGCAGCGGAAAATGGCCGCTCAGGGCGGTGAGGTCGCTTTCGTCGAGGGACTCGCGCAGCGCCGCCGGATCGCCGTAGAGACTATCCGTCGGCTCGACATTGGTGTAGCCGAGCGCGGCGAGACGCGGCAGATGGTCCGTCACGGGTGGAAACAGCCGCGCCGAATGCAACTGGATCGAAAACGGCAGGTCACGCGCCACATCGTCCTCCCAGGACCGGCCCTCGAGCGGATAGCCGGTATCTCCGTTCACGGCGGAGCGGAAGCCTCCCCTTCCATATGCTCGCCAGAATCGAAACGTTGCGAAAAACCAGCTAAGCCAACAGACAACCGCATACGGGCTCTTCCGCGAAGTCTCGGCCCTTTTTCAGCAATCGATTTCATCGATGCTAGCTTGGGTCGTCCCGTCGTGGCAAGCTATTCTTTATAGGGGTCGAAAAAAGGGCGATAGCTATTAGAAGGTAGCAAATCCCCGAATCGGCCGGCTATCCGGCAGTCTGTTGCAGCCCCTGGGGCCGGCCGCCAATGAACACCTCGCAGACGTTCCGCTCGCTGCCGAGCGTCATCAGGACGAACAGTTCCTCCTCGATGTCGCCGTTGCCCGCCGCGAGGCGATGCGCCATGGCCGGCGTGGCGGTGCTGTCCAGCACCACCAGATCGGCATGCGCGCCGGGCGCGATGCGCCCGAGATCCGGCTCGCCGAGCGCTTCGGCATTGCCGCGCGTCATCAGGTGGAACGCCTCGATGGCCGACAGCTTCTGCCCCCGAAGCTGCATCACCTTGTAGGCCTCGGCCGCCGTCGCCAGCATCGAGTAGCTGGTGCCGCCGCCGACGTCGGTGGCGAGCGCCAGGCGCACGGGATGCGGACCGCCTTCGAGGCCCTTGTAGTCGAACAGGCCCGAGCCGATGAACAGGTTGGAGGTCGGGCAGAACACGGCGACGGCGCCGCTTTCCGACATGCGCCGCACCTCGCGCGGCGTCAGGTGGATCGCGTGGCCCATCAGGCTGTTGGGGCCGACGAGGCCATAGTGATCGTAGACGTCGAGATAGTCGGCGCGTTCGGGGAACAGGCGCCGCACCGTGGCGATCTCCTCGAGGTTTTCCGAAAGATGCGTCTGGACGAGACAGTCCGGATGGGCCTCTGCGAGGCTGCCCAGCGCTTCCAGTTGCTCCGGCGTCGAGGTGATGGCGAACCGGGGGGTGATCACCACCTTCTGGCGGCCGCGCCCGTGCCAGGCGGCGATCAGCGCCGCCGTGTCGTCATGGGCCGAGCGGGCGCTGTCGAGCACCTCCGGCGGCGCGTTGCGGTCCATCGCCGTCTTGCCGACGAACATCGCGGTGCCGCGTCGCTCGCTCTCGGCGAGCAGGGCCTCGGCCGAGCCCTTGTGGACCGAACCGTAGCAAACCGCCGTCGTGGTGCCGTTCCTGAGCAGTTCGTCGATGAAGAAGCGGGCCTGGGCCGCCGCGAAGGCCGGATCGCCGTAGCGCGACTCGGCGGGAAAGGTGTACCTCGTCAGCCATTCGAGCAGTTGCTCGCCATAGGAGGCGATCACCTGCGTCTGGGGAAAATGGATATGGGTGTCGATGAAGCCCGGCAGGATCAGCTTGCCGGAAAAATCATGCAGAACGACGCCCTTGCCTCCCACCCGTCCGATCTCGCCGGCGTCGACCACCTCGGTCACCCTGCCGGCGTCGATGACGACGACGCCATCCTCGAGATAGGTGTAGGCCGCCGCATCGCCGGCTCCCTGCGGGCGCCGCTTGAAGCTCAGCACGCGACCGCGTACCAGAATGCGATCGGAAGGAAGTCGGTCGGAAAAGGTCAACGGGGGCTCCGTCAGGGAGGGGCAAGGCCAGGGGGCCGTTTCGCCGCCCAGAAAAGACGAGATGTTCAGCCGAGACAATAGAAAAGTCCGCTCCGGCTACATCTTTTCACGTACCGCCGGCCGCTGGAAACCATGAGTGCACCCCATGTTTGACGACATCGAGATCGCCCGCGCCGCCCGCCTCGAGCCGATCGAGGAGGTGGCGGATCGCCTGGGCATCCCGGGCGACGCGCTCATCCCCTATGGCCGCCACATCGCCAAGATCGAGCATGGCTTCGTGTCCGAGGCGCGCCGGCGGCGGCGCGGCAAGCTGGTGCTGGTCACCGCCATCACGCCGACGGCGGCCGGCGAGGGCAAGACGACCACCACCGTCGGCCTCGGCGACGCGCTTTCCCGGCTCGGCCGCCGGGCGAGCATCTGCCTGCGCGAGCCTTCGCTCGGCCCCTGCTTCGGCGTCAAGGGCGGAGCAGCCGGCGGCGGCCATTCGCAGGTGGTGCCGATGGAGGCGATCAACCTGCATTTCACCGGCGATTTTCACGCCATCACCTCGGCGCACAATCTCCTGTCGGCGCTGATCGACAACCACATCTACTGGGGCAACGAGCCGCGGCTCGATGGCCGCCGCATGAGCTGGCGGCGCGTCCTCGACATGAACGACCGCATGCTGCGCCACCAGGTCAACGGTCTCGGCGGCAGCGCCAACGGTTTCCCGCGCGAGGACGGCTTCGACATCACCGTCGCCTCGGAGGTGATGGCGATCTTCTGCTTGGCCACCGGCCTCGCCGACCTGGAGCGCCGCCTCCAGCGCATCGTCATCGGCGAACTGGACGCCCGTTCCTACGCGACGGCCGACATGGTCGGCGCCGCCGGCGCCATGGCGGTGCTGTTGAAGGACGCGCTGCAGCCCAACCTCGTGCAGACGCTGGAGGGCACGCCGGCCTTCGTCCATGGCGGCCCCTTCGCCAACATCGCCCACGGCTGCAACTCGGTGATCGCCACCGAAACGGCGCTCGGCCTCTCCGACGTGGTGGTGACCGAGGCCGGCTTCGGCGCCGACCTCGGCGCGGAGAAGTTCCTCGACATCAAGTGCCGCAAGACCGGCCTTCGGCCCGACGCCGTGGTGCTGGTCGCCACCATCCGCGCCCTGAAGATGCACGGCGGCGTCGCAAAAGAGGATCTCGGCATCGAGAACGTCGCGGCGATGGAGGCGGGATTTGCCAATCTGTCCCGCCATCTCGAAAATCTGCGCAAGTTCGGCCTCGACGTGGTCGTCGCCATCAATCGCTTCGGCAGCGATACCGATGCCGAGACCACCCGTCTCGGCGCGCTCTGTGCCGAAGCGGGGGCGCCGGTGGCCGTCGCCACCCATTTCGCCGATGGCGGCCGGGGCGCCGAGGATCTGGCGCGGGCCGTGCTCGAAGTTCTCGATGCGCCGCGCCGCCGGCCGTTCGGCCTTCTCTATCCCGACGACATGCCGCTGGCGGCCAAGATCGACACGGTGGCCCGCGAAATCTACGGCGCCGCTTCCGTCGAATACGACGGGCGCGCCGCCCGCAAGCTCGTCGAATACGAGGAGCGCGGCTTCGGCGGCCTGCCGGTCTGCGTCGCCAAGACGCAGTCGTCCTTCAGCGCCGACCCGCAGTTGAAAGGCGCGCCAAAGGGCCACGTCCTGCCGGTGCGCGACGTTCGGCTCGCCGCCGGCGCCGAGTTCGTCGTCGTCCTCTGCGGGGCGATCATGACCATGCCGGGCCTGCCGAGGGTGCCGGCGGCCAATCGCATCGGCCTCGACGCCGAAGGGCGGATCGTCGGCCTGAGCTGAGCCCTCCCAAGCACGCTCTTGTGATGACGGGACCCGCGGTTTGCGCTTTCGAACCGCGGGCAATGCCCCTATCTCATGGACACAGCGGTATGCTTTTTGGGCATAATTTGGAGAGTGCGATGTCTTTCGACCTAGGGCCTGAGCCGGCTGCGGCATCGGGCCGGCTCAACTGTTCGGTCGAGCTGCAGGAATACCTTTCGGTCGTTCAGCGCGGTCTCAAGGCCATTACCGGCAAGTGGAAAGGCGAGATCCTGTGCCTCCTGTCGGAAGGCCCCAAGCGTTTCAACGAGTTGAGGCGTGGTATTCCGGGCGTTACCCAGCACATGCTGGCCGCCCAGTTGCGCGATCTCGAGAAATCCGGCCTGATCGTCCGCCACGACTACGAGCAGGCGCCGCCGCGTGTCGAATACGAACTGTCGGAAGCCGGCAAGGCGCTGCGCACGGTCGGCGATGCGCTGCACGACTGGGCGAAGACCTACGCGCCGGCTTCGGAGATCGACAGGCACTGACCGGACGCCGGCGCGCCTACATGAAGCGGAAGCGGGCGTGCCTGGGATCGTGGCTATCGTGGATGTAGATGGGCTCGGCGGTGAATTGCAGGCCGAGCTCGTTTTCGCGCCGCCACATCACCTCGGCCCGCCGCAACGACTGCTCCGTCGGATCGAAGACGAAGAAATCCTGCGGAATTTCGCGCGCATGGTCGCAACGGATGCGCATGCCGCCGGAACTGGTGTCGCGCACGACGCAGTCGACGATATAGCGATAGTCGCCATAGACGATCTTGGCCGCCCTGAGCGTCCGCCGCCTTACTCCGCTTCTCTGCTCAACCGACATCGCACATGGTCCCGCCTGTCGGGAGAATGTTGACAGTTACAGGTTAAGATTTGCCGAAGCCGTATCCCAGACGTGCAACTGACCGCCATCCGAGGCCGCCTATCCCTGAAGTTCGGCCCGCCAGGGCGGATTGGCTCCGGCTCGCGAGCAGGTGATGGCGGCGCAGCGGGTGCCGAAGGCGAGGGCGGCGATCAGCTCGTCGCGGCTGATCGCTTCCAGCGCCGGCCGGGCGATCCGGCCGGCGTCCTTCAGCGCCACCAGCAACGAGCCCTGGAAGGTGTCGCCGGCGCCGATGGTGTCGACCACCTTGACGGCCGGGGCGGCCACCTCCACCCGGCCGGCCGTCCGGTGCCAGGCGATGACGCCGTCGGCGCCGCGCGTGACGATCACCAGCG
>NZ_NQVN01000080.1 GCF_002770725.1 Pleomorphomonas carboxyditropha
CCCGACATCTGTGTAGCTACGCTCGCCACCCCCATAAAACGCAACGACGCGTTCTTTGAAAGAAACGCTGTACTTGGACATAGAAAACCCCCGAACGTTGGTGTCCAACTTTCGGGGGTCAGTTCAGTTGGAGCGGCCTTTCTGACCATCGCAAAATGAATGACGGTCGATTTTAGCTCGGGATCAGTTGCCGATCAGGTCGGCGTTGTCGGCGTAGGGAAGGCTGCGCTGGCTGGCGATCGGGGCACCGGCGCCCGGAACGATCAGCTTGGTCACGAAGGACGACTGGCCATCGCCGGCACCCGGATCGTATTCGACCACGGTCTGCGCCGAGGCGCCATGGGTACCGATCACCGCATCGCCGGCGACGT
>NZ_NQVN01000009.1 GCF_002770725.1 Pleomorphomonas carboxyditropha
GCAGCGACACGCCGGAGGCGGCCAGGTGGTCGGCGATCATCGCGCCGAACATGTCGTTGGCGATGCCGCCGACGAAGCCGGTCAGCGCGCCGAGGCGCGACATGGCGACGGCGATGTTGAGGCAGGAACCGCCGACCGCCGGCACGTAGGCGTCCCGGCCATCGGCCGACTTCACAGGCACGAAATCGATCAGTGCGTCGCCGCAGGCCAATAACATGTGATTCCCCCGAGGTTGCTGGGCCGTCCTGCTCCAGTGCTAGCCAATCGGCAGGGCGGCTTCAATCGCTCCGATAGGCATGGGGAATACTTCTGACCACGTTGACAGCCGTCCGCCCGGCTCCTCAGTAGCGATCGATCGACAGGTCGGCCGTTTCGATGTCCGGCTTGCGGCCGGAAATCAGGTCGGCGAGCGCCCGGGCCGAGCCGCAGGCCATCGTCCAGCCGAGCGTGCCGTGGCCGGTGTTGAGCGACAGGTTGCGGTAGCGCGTCGCCCCGATGATCGGCGTTCCATCCGGCGTCATCGGCCGGAGGCCCGACCAGTAGCTGGCCGCCTTGAGATCGCCGCAGGGAAACAGGCTGCCGGCGACATGTTCGAGCGTGCCGCGCCGGATCGGCGGCAGGTCGGTATTGTAGCCGCCGATCTCGGCCATGCCGCCGACGCGGAGACGGCTGCCGAGCCGGGTGAGGGCCACCTTGTAGGTCTCGTCGAGCACGGTGGAGACCGGCGCGCGCGTCTCGTCGGTGATGCCGGCGGTGAGCGAGTAGCCCTTCACAGGATAGACCGGCAGCCGGAGACCGATGGTGCGGCCGAGGACCGGCGACCAAGATCCGAGCGCCAGCACGTAGTGGTCGGCATCGATCCTGCCCTCGGAGGTGGCGACGCCGCTCACCGCGCCGCCCTCCGTCTCGATGCCGGAAATCGACACGCCGTAGCGGAAGCGGACGCCCAACTCCCCGGCGATCTTCGCCAGGGCGTCGGTGAACAGGTAGCAGTCGCCCGTCTCGTCGAGCGGCAGGCGGAGGCCGCCGACGAAGCTCTCCTTCGTAGCGGCCAGCGCCGGTTCGGCGCCGGCAACGCCGTCGCGATCGAGCAGTTCGAACGGCACGCCGTCGGCCGACAGCACCTCGGTGTCGCGGCCCGCGTGATCGAGCTGCTTCTGCGTGCGGAACAGTTGCACCGTGCCCTGCGAGCGGTGGTCATAGGCGATGCCGGTCTCCTGGCGCAGGGCGATCAGGCACTCGCGCGAATAGCCGGCGATGCGCAGCATGCGCCCCTTGTTGCGGGCGTAGGCCGCCGACGTGCAGTTCATCAGCAGCGACAGCATCCACGGCAGCACATGCGGATCGAGCGTCGGCCGGACAATCAGCGGCGCATGCCGCATGAACAGCCATTTGATCGCCTTGAGCGGAATGCCCGGCGCCGCCCAGGGCGTCGAATAGCCCGGCGAGATCTCGCCGGCATTGGCGAAGCTGGTTTCGAGGGCGGGGCCGGACTGGCGGTCGTAGACGGTGACCTCGTGGCCGGCTTTTGCCAGATAATAGGCGGTGGTGGTGCCGATGACGCCGGCGCCGAGAACGGCAATCCTCATGTGAATGGTCCCTGCCTCACAAGTCTTCATGCGGGCGGCGGCCAGCGAAACCGCCGTCTTCCGCGGCGTCTCCGGCATCGCGGGAGGTCGCTCGCCGCATGTGCCCGAACTCTAGGAAGGCGGCCGGATCGGGTCCACATGAAAAAGACCGCGGCGGGCGCTTGGGAGGGTTGCAGGATTCCGGGGTCCCGGCGGACCGACCTTCATGCTCCCCCCTCGCTTCATTCGGCGAGGCGCCTGTGTTATCGAGGGGCATGACTCGCATTCCTAACCTTCTGCGCCTGTCCGGCGTGCTGATGTCGGCGGCCCTTGCGGGCTGCTCCCTCCTCGGCTCCGACTCGGACTTCACGCCGCCGCCGTCGCGCGCCGCCACCTTCCGCATCACGGCGGCCGGCGTGCCGGGATTGCCGCCCGGCACCGCCTTTTCGAAAAAGGCGATCGAGGCGCTGGAGCCCGGCTATGTCGTGTCGTCGGTGACCATGGCGACCGAGCAGAGCGAGAGCGTCGCCGCGCTGGCGCTGTTTCGCGAGGGCCTGCAGGTCCTGCAGGTGCTGCCCGGTCCGGGCGGGAAGATCGGCGCCGTGCATGGCGTATCGGAAAGTCTCGTCGGTCCCAATGGCGAGCGCATCGGCATGACCTTCCGCGAGACGCGCGTGGATCGCGCCGCCTGCCGCGAGGGGCAGGGCAATTGGCTCGGCATGCCGATCTGCACGGCGCGCGGCGCTCCCAACGTCACCTTCGTGTTCGCCATCCCCGGCTACATCTCGGCCGGCAGCCTGCCCGACGATGTCACGCTGGCCGGCGCCACGCTGCAGCGCATCATCTGGGTGCCGCCGGTGGGGTGAGGGCGCTCGCCCCGAAGGGCATTGTCGCAAAGCCGTGGCATGAAAACGCAAGAGGCCGGGAAATCCCGGCCTCTCGTCGTATTGGAGAATAAAGGCGTCGATCAGCAGAACTGATTGACGATGGCCTCCAACTGCTCCTGCTTGCCGCTCTTCGGCTCGGGATTGATGTTGTTCCTGGCAACGTAGTCGGCGAGGTCGTCGAGCGAGCGCTGGCCGGCGAGGATGGCCTGGCCCTCGGCGCCCTTCCAGCCCGCGTAGCGCGCTTCGAGGTTGTTGGCGAGGCGGCCGTCCTCGATGATGGCGGCGGCGTTGAGCAGCGCCTTGGCGGCGGCGTCCATCGACGCGGCGTGGGCGATCACCAGATCCTCCGGGTCGAGCGACTGGCGGCGGACCTTGGCGTCGAAGTTGAGACCGCCGGTGGTGAAGCCGCCCGCCTTGATGATCTCCAGCATGGCCAGCGTCAGCTCGGGCACGTTCATGCCGAACTGGTCGGTGTCCCAGCCGAGACGATCGTCGCCGCGGTTGAGGTCGACCGAGCCGAAGATGCCGAGCGCGTTGGCGAGCGCCAGCTCGTGCTCGAAGCTGTGGCCGGCCAGGATGGCGTGGTTCTGCTCGATGTTGACCTTGACTTCCTTCTCGAGGCCATAGGCCTTCAGGAAGGAGAACACCGTGGCGACGTCGTAGTCGTACTGGTGCTTGGTCGGCTCCTTCGGCTTCGGCTCGATCAGGATGGCGCCTTCGAAGCCGATCTTGTGCTTGTAGTCGACGACCATGGTCAGGAAGCGGCCGAGCTGGTCCTGCTCCTGCTTGAGGTCGGTATTGAGCAGCGTCTCGTAGCCCTCGCGGCCGCCCCACAGCACGTAGTTCTGGCCGCCCAGCTCCTTGGTGATGTCGAAGACGTTCTTCACCTGCGCCGCCGAATAGGCGAACACGTCCGGATCGGGGTTGGACGCGGCGCCGGCCATGAAGCGGCGGTTGGAGAACAGGTTGGCGGTGCCCCACAGGAGCTTGATGCCCGTCTCTTCCTGCTTCCTGGCGAAGATGTCGGCGATGACGCGGACGTTCTTGTTGGACTCGGCGAGCGTCTTGCCTTCCGGCGCGATGTCGCGGTCATGGAAGCAGTAGAACGGCACGCCGAGCAACTGGAACAGGTCGAAGGCGACGTCGGCCTTCACCTTGGCGAGCTCCAGCTCGTCGGAGCCGGTGAACCACGGGCGCAGGAAGGTGCCGTTGCCGAACGGGTCGCCGCCGCCCCAGGCAAACGAGTGCCAGTAGGCAACCGCGAAGCGCAGGTGATCCTCCATGCGCTTGCCGAGCACGACCTGGTCCTTGTTGTAGTAGCGGAAGCCGAGCAGGTTGCGGCTTTCCGGGCCCTCGTATTTGACGGGCTTGAGATTGCCCCAGAACGGATGGGTCATGGTCTTTCCTCTCTTTGAACTTTGTTGCGGACGAAAAGGTCAGGCGAGCGCATCCCGCACGGCCGGGTAGAGCGCGCGATACTTGGCGTAGCGGTCGGCATAGGCGGCGACGAGCGCCTTGTCCGGCTCGACGGTGCGGGCGACCGGCGGCGGCGTCAGCGTCTCGAAGGGATCGTCGCCGGTGGCGGCGATGCGGCCCATGCGGGCGGCGCCGAAGCCGCCGCCGTAATCGCCCTCGGCGGTGATGTCGAGCGGCCGGTCGAGCACCGCCGCCATGATCTGCAGCCAGGCTTCCGAGCGCGAGCCGCCGCCGACCGCGAAGGCGCGGTCGATGTCGGTGCCGGCGTCGTTGAGCACGCGCAGGCAGTCGCGGAAGGCAAAGGCGACGCCTTCCAGCACCGCCTGCGTCAGCTCGGCGCGGCCGGAGGTGTGGCTCAGCCCGACGAACACGCCGCGGGCGGCGGCGTCGTTGTGCGGCGTGCGCTCGCCGGAGAGATAGGGCAGGAAGGTGACCGGCGACGGCTTGGCCGGCTTCGGGTCGAGCCCCTTGGTCAGCTCCGGCGCCGGCGTTTCCAGCAGATGCGACAGCCATTGCAGGCTGTCGGTGGCCGACAGGATCACGCCCATCTGGTGCCAGGTGCCGGGAACGGCATGGCAGAAGGCGTGCACGGCGCCCTCGGTGTTGGGCGAGAAGGAGGCGTTGGAGACGAACAGCACGCCGGACGTGCCGAGCGAGGCAAAGGCGGCGCCGGGCTTGACGGCGCCCATGCCGATGGCGCTCGCCGCGTTGTCGCCGCCGCCGCCGGCCACCACCGGCGCCTTGGCGATGCCCCAGCGGGCAACCAACTCGGCGCGCAGGTCGCCCGAGGACTCCGTGCCCTCGACGAGGCGCGGCATGTGGTCGAGCGTGAGGTCGGTCGCGGCCAGCAGCTCCTTCGACCAGGCGCGCTTGCCGACGTCGAGCCACAGCGTGCCGGCGGCGTCCGACATGTCGGACACGTAGTCGCCGGTCAGCCAGAGCCGGACATAGTCTTTCGGCAGCAGCACCTTGGCGGTCCTGGCGAAAATCTCCGGCTCGTGCTTCTTCACCCAGGCGAGCTTCGGCGCGGTGAAGCCGGGCATGGCGATGTTGCCGGCGATGGCGCGGAGCTCGGGGCAGCGGGCCTCGAGCTCGCCGCACTCGGCGGCCGACCGCACGTCGTTCCAGAGGATGGCCGGACGGAGCGGCTTGTCGGCCGCGTCGAGCAGCGTCGCGCCGTGCATCTGGCCGGAAAGGCCGATGCCGGCCACGGCGGCGAGCTCCTTGGGATGGCTCGCCTTCAACTGGTCGATGGCGTCCTGCGTCGCGGCGATCCAGCTGTCGCCGTCCTGCTCGGACCAGCCGGCATGCGGCCGCGCCACCTCGAGCGAGGCCGAGGCGGTGGCGATGATCTTCTCGCCGTCGCCGACGAGAACGGCTTTCACCGACGACGTGCCGATATCGAGGCCGAGATAGGTGGTCATGGTCTCCTCCCAGTGTTGTTTCGGGTCTCTGTTTCAGGTCCGGCGCTACAGGAGATTGTCGCGCAGGAAGATGTCGATGCGGATCCGTTCCTGCTCGTCGATGATCTGCCAGTCCGAGGTCAGCGACAGCAGCACGCGGGCCGCCGAGCGCACTTCGTGGCCGGGATCCTGGTTGATCACCGCGTCGATGGTCCCTCTCACCAGCGCCTCGCGGTTTTCCTCGATGAGCTCATGGGCGATATAGACGATCTCGCGCGCCCGGCCGCTGGCTTCCAGCGCCGAGATGACGCCGGCATTGCCGGCGCCGGCGTTGTAGATGCCGGCGAGATCGGTGTGCTGGCGCAGGAGATCCTCGACCAGCTTGTGAACGCGGGCCGGGTCGTCGCGCCCCTCGCGCAGGGCGATGACGTGGACGTCGGGAAAGTCCTGGGCGATCACCTGCTCGAAGCCGAAGCGGCGTTCGGCATGGTCGCGCAGGGCCAGCGAACCGGCGACCAGCGCCACCTTGCCGGCATGGTTCGGCAGGAAGCGGCCGATCAGCGAGCCGGCGGTGCGGCCGGCGGCGGTATTGTCGATGCCGATGAAGCGATCGCGGCGCGAGCTCGGAACGTCCGACACCAGCGTCACCACGGCGACGCCGTCGGCCTTCAATGCGTTGATCGCCTCGCGCACGGCCGGGTGGTCGAGGGCGGCGACGGCGACGCCTGCGTAATCTTCTTGCCGAATTTCCCTCAAGGCATCGGCGAGCACCTCGCCGTCGAAGACGTCGACATGGCGAATATCGAAGCCGGCCCCCTTGTAGGGCAGCCAGTCGCCCAGGCGCTGGATGGTCGCTTCGAGGGATTCGAAGAACGGGTTGTGGCCGCGGGGCAGCACGAAGGCGAAGCGGCTGGTGCCGGGCTGGACGCGGCCGGCGAGGCTCGATGGCGCGTATCCGAGCTGGCGGATGGCGCTTTCCACCTTGTCGATGGTCACCGAACGCACGCCGTCGCGCCGGTTCAGCACACGGTCGACCGTCGCCACGCTGACGCCAGCCGCTTCAGCAACCGTCCGCAGGGTGATCTTCATTGAGGGACCTAGCCTTCCAAATGATTTTTTTCACTCAATAAGGCTATGCAATTCCATCGTCAATGCGCAATAGACCGATTCAAACACTCATCGGCGAAAAGCAGGGGGCGGGTGGGAAGCCCCATGATGTGTCGGGGCGACGCCGGCCGAGTTCGAGCCGGCGCCGCATTGGCCATCCTCAGGCGCCGAGCGCCTCGAGAACGCGGACCCAGGAGCGGATGCCGCCGTGGTAGCTCGACACCTCGTATTTCTCGTTGGGCGAATGGATGCGGTCGTCGTCGAGGCCGAAGCCGATCATCAGGCTGTCCATGCCGAGGATCGACTTGAAATGCCCGACCACCGGGATGGAGCCGCCCGAGCCGACCAGCGCCGGCGCCTTGCCCCATTCGGCTTCGAGGGCCGCGCGCGCCTTGCCCATCGCTTCGCCGTCGATCGACAGATGGACGGCCGGGCTGCCGCCATGCTCATGGAACTCGACCTTGGCGTCGGGCGGCAGCCGATCCTTCACATATTGCCGGAAAGCGGCGCGGATCTTCTGCGGGTCCTGCCCGGCGACGAGACGGAACGACACCTTGGCCTCGGCGGTCGCCGGCAGCACCGTCTTGAAGCCCGGGCCGGCATAGCCGCCGGCAAGGCCGTTGATCTCGCAGGTCGGCCGCGACCAGATCTTCTCCAGCACCGTCCGGTCGACCTCGCCGGCCGGCGTCGTCAGTCCGGCGCCGCCGAGGAAGGCGGCGGCGTCGAAGCCGAGGTTGTCCCAATTGGCCCTGAGTTCCGGTGAAATGTCGGCGACGCCGTCGTAGAAGCCGGGAACGGTGACGCGGCCCTCGTCGTCGTGCAGATCGCCGAGGATTTTCGTCAGCACGTGCAGCGGATTGAGCGCCGCGCCGCCGAACGCGCCGGAATGCAGGTCGTGGCTGGCGCAGCGGAGCGTGATTTCCTCGCCGACGAGGCCACGCAGCATGGTGGTCACGGCCGGCGTCTTGCGGTCCCACATCTCGGTGTCGCAGACCAGGGCCACGTCGACGGAGAGTTCGTCCCGGTTCGCCTCGAGGAAGGGAATCATCGACGGCGATCCCGACTCCTCCTCGCCTTCCGAGAAGAAGGTGACGTTGACCGGCAACTGGCCGGTCTCGGCGATCAACGCCCGGCACGCCTCGAGGAAGGTCATCAACTGCCCCTTGTCGTCCTGGGCGCCGCGGGCGAGGATGCGCTCGCTGCCGTCGGGCAATTTTTTCACCACCGGCTCGAAGGGCGGCGAATCCCACAGCTCCAGCGGATCGACCGGCTGGACGTCGTAATGAGCGTAGAACAGCACGTGCGGCTTGTCGGGACCGGCCTTGGTGTAGTGGCCGACCACCATCGGATGCTTCGGCGTCGGCCGCACCGAGGCGCTGAAGCCCAGCGCGGTCAATTCGTTCACCAGCCAGGCCGCGGCACGAACGCAGTCGTCCTTGTAGGCCGGGTCGGCGGAAATCGAGGGAATGCGCAGGAAGTCGAACAGACGGTCGAGGCTCTTCGGGAAGTCGGCATCGACGCGGGAAAGAACGGCAGTAACGGACATCGGCGTCTCCAATGGGATAGGCCCTTTATAATCCATTTGCGATCGATGCGACGAGCCCAAAGGAATGCACCATGGGCGGACCATGGAAGCGTCCCGCAGAGTTGGCGCCGCGGTCGGCAGAATTCGTGTTGTTTCCTACGTAAAAATACGCAATATATTGTCCCGGCTTGGCATTAGAGGCGCCGTCCGACGTGAGCTTATTGGCAAATTTTTCCGTTCGGCATGCTTTTCCGGACCGCTCCGGCGCTGAAATTCAGAGTAGCAAAATTCGAACCTGTAATCAGGGGCGGTGGTTGCTGGCGCGCCAAGTCGGGAGGATTTTAGCTGGGCAACGAAATTGGATTGCACCGGCGTTTTAAGGTTCGTTTCTGGCTATATACATATAATTTTTCTCATATTAGTTGCTGATAAATTTCAATTCGCAAGTTGATACTGACGATAATTCCGGAAAAACTGTCTTAATTCCGCCTAATCGAGCCCGTGGTGAAAGTTTATGCAGTGTCATAAATAGGATAGTTGGGTGGTAGTCGCCTTTTTTGAAAGCGAAGGGCATAGCAATTCGTGTGATATTGTGCGCTTTCGCTTCCAAAGCCTTTATCTGGCGCCAAATGTGCTCTAGAAGGAACCTATTCGGGCGTTCATGCGTTTTTATGCGAAAAGTAGCTGAAGCATGAGCATATATGTCCGAACTGACGACCTGTCGGATGGCTGGAGGTAGGGTCGAAACCATGAATACGCCAGACGATATCCTGGCTGACGCAGTCGGCCTCCGCACGTATTCCAGTGCAAACAAGATATTCGAGGTTATCGAGCGCCGGCTTATTGGGCACGGCGCCAGTCACGTCCTGATCTCCGGCCTGCCGATGCCGGGTCGGCCGGTGGAGCCGCTGGTTCTCCACATCCGTTGGCCCGACGTCCGCTCCGAGCGCGGGCAGCTCATCACCATCAACAAGGGTGACCCGGTGCTGGAGCGCTGCCGCGTCGCCCATCGGCCCTGCCTGATCGACGGCGTCAGCATTTCCGGGCACTCCGATCTGGTGGCCGCCGCCGGCCCCGAGGCCTCGGCGCGCATCGTGGCGGTGCCGATTACCTCGATCACGCCCTATCAGGCGGCGGTCATCGGCCTCGGCGAGGCGCTGTCGCTGACCGAGCTCGATCTCGTCGCCTTCGACTTCCTGTGCAACCAGGCCTTCCGGCGGCTGCGAGCGCTCGGCTATCTGGTGGATTCCCGCCCCGGTGACCTGTCGGCGCGCGAGCGGCGCGTCCTCGAACTGACGGCGCTCGGCATGACGGCGCAGGCCATCGCCGAGAACCTCAACATCTCCCAGCGCACGGTGCACGCCCATCTGCAGAACGCCGGCGAGAAGCTCGACGCCACCAACAAGACCCAGGCGGTGGTCGAGGCGTTGCGCTACGGACAGATCTCGCTCGCCAGCTGAAGCCATCCGGCGATGCCATGGCATGAAGGTCCGTCGGGTCGCCGGCGGGCCTTTTTTCTCGATCCGATCGTGAAAATGCTGTTCCCGTCCATAGGCAGCGTTGAGAGGCGACCGTCGACTGGGTTAGAACGTTTTCAGGTTCGCCGGGCATCGGACCGAAAAGTGGGATCCGGTTTTCGGAACATCCGATGCGGCAACAAAGAACTGGATCGTCATCTTGCGTCCGTAAGGACGCACGACGATCTAGGACGTCGGAAGGATTTGCGCATGTTGGAAGAGGGCAGGGTCTATATCGGGTCGAGCACGAAGCCGGAATATCTGACTTTGAAGCTCACCAACCGGCACGGTCTCGTCACGGGCGCCACCGGTACCGGCAAGACGGTGACGCTGCAGGTGCTGGCCGAAGGATTGTCGGACGCCGGCGTGCCGGTGTTCTGCGCCGACGTCAAGGGAGACCTCTCGGGCATCGGCGCCCCCGGCGAGGCCAAGGATTTCCTCGAGGAGCGGGCGCGCTCCATCGGCTTTTCCGATGAATATCGGCTCAAGGCGGCTCCCGCCGTGTTCTGGGACCTGTTCGGCGAGAAGGGGCATCCGGTGCGGACGACGGTGTCCGAGATGGGGCCGCTCCTGCTGTCGCGCCTCCTGGAGCTCAACGAGACGCAGGAAGGCGTGCTCAACATCGTCTTCAAGGTGGCCGACGACGAGGGCCTGCTGCTGCTCGACCTCAAGGACCTGCGCTCGCTGCTCACTTATGTCGCCGAGAACGCCGAAGCCGTGGCGGCGAGCTACGGCAACGTCGCCAAGGCGACGGTGGGCGCCATCCAGCGGCAGCTCCTGGTGTTGGAACAGCAGGGCGGCAACCATTTCTTCGGCGAGCCGGGCCTGCAGATCTCGGACCTGATGAAGGTGACCGGCGACGGCCGCGGTGCCGTCAACGTGCTGGCCGCCGACAAGCTGATGCAGACGCCGCGCCTCTACGCCACCTTCCTGCTGTGGCTGCTGTCGGAGCTGTTCGAGGATTTGCCGGAGGTCGGCGATCTCGACAAGCCCAAGCTGGTCTTCTTCTTCGACGAGGCGCACCTGCTGTTCGACGAGGCGCCGAAAGCGCTGATCGACAAGGTGGAGCAGGTGGTCAAGCTGATCCGCTCCAAGGGCGTCGGCATCTATTTCGTCACGCAGAACCCGCTGGACATTCCGGAAAGCGTGCTCGCCCAGCTCGGCAATCGCGTGCAGCACGCGCTGCGCGCCTATACGCCGCGCGAGCAGAAGGCGGTGAAGGTCGCCGCCGAGACCTTCCGGCCCAATCCCGACTTCGACACCTTCACGGCGATCACCGAGCTGGCGCAGGGCGAGGCGCTGGTATCCATGCTGGAGGGCAAGGCGGTGCCGTCGGTCGTTCAGCGGACGCTGATCCGGCCGCCGTCGTCGCGCCTCGGGCCGCTCAAGGACGACGAGCGCGCGGCGCTGATCGCCGCCAGCCCGCTGGCCGGTGTCTACGACGAGGCGGTTGATCGGGAATCCGCCTTCGAGGTGCTGAAGGCGCGCGCCAATGGCGTGCAGCAGGCGCACGAACCCGCCGCGCAGCCCCGCACGACGCGCGAGAGCCCCGGCTTCAGCGTGCCCGACTTCGGCTGGAGCCGCGGCAAGGACGCCGCGCCGGCGCCGGAAGCCCGCTACGACGAGCCCGCCCGCCGGCCGCGCCTTGACGAATACGAGAGCGCCGCCGAGCGCCGCCGCCGTGAGGCGAGCGAGGAGCGGGTGGCCCGGCGCGACACCTACGGCTACGGCGGCCGCCAGACGGTGACCGAGGCGGCCATCAAGTCGGTGGTCCGCTCGGTATCGAGCCAGGTCGGCTCGCAGCTCGGCCGGGCGCTGGTGCGCGGTGTTCTGGGAAGCCTCTTGAAGTAGTGCTTTGTTTGTAAGACGGATATCGAGCGATATCCGTCTTACCCTTCCGCCGGCGGCTCTTTTCGCGCTGCTGCTAGCGTCTCAATGCGCCGGGCGGTGTCGGGTTCGGCGAGTAAATCCTCGAGCGGGGCGCTCATGCGGCGGCGCCAGTTGGGATGCTCGGTGATGGTGCCGGGCAGGTTGGGCTGCTCCTCGAGCGCCAGAATATCCTCGAGCGGCGCGATGGCGAGCTGGGAGCGCGCCCGGCCGATGTGGCGGAGCGCCGCCTCCACCGCCGGCGCCGGATCGTCGGGCGCCGGCCGCGGCTCGCTGCCGCCGAAGGTGGCCCACAGAAGGCCGCGGTCCCACGCCCGCCGCTCGTCCTCCCGCTCGCGATTGGAATCGAGCGGCAGGCGGCCGAGCTTGTCCGCCCAGTCGAGGTCGCGGCCCGTCCACCAGCCGGCGACGGTGGCGGTGTCGTGGGTGCCGGTCATGGCGACGCTCTGCGGCGGATAATCCTGCGGGCCGATGAAGCCGTGATCGAGCGCCCGCTCGAACCACAGGACGCGCATGCCGAACATGCCCTCGGCGTCGATCGCCTCGGCGAAGCCGCCGGGCTTGGTGCCGAGGTCCTCGGCGACGATCAACGCCTTCGCCCGGTGCGACTCGAGGGCGGCGAGGCGGGTGAGGTCGTGGAAGGGATAGGCGAGATAGGCGCCGTCGCTCGACGCGTGTCCCTCCCGCATCACCCAGAGGCGCGACAGGCCGAAGGCATGGTCGATCCTGAGGCCGCCGGCCCGGCTCAGCGCCGACCTGAGGGTGGCAATCCACGGCGCATAGCCGCTTTCGGCGAGGCCGCGCGGCGAGAAGGTGGTGAGCATCCAGTTCTGCCCGAGCGGCCCGAGCGGATCCGGCGGCGCGCCGATGGTGAGGCCGTCGAGCAGATGCTGGCGCAGGCTCCAGCTATCGCTGCCGCCGGTGTGGACGCCGACCGCGAGGTCGGCCAGCAGGCCGACGGCCATGCCGGCGTCCCTGGCATGGCCCTGCACCGCCATGAGACTCTGGTGGGCCAGCCACTGGACGAAAAGATGGAAGGCGATCTCGTCGGGATTTTCGGCGGCGAACTGGCGCACCGCCGCCCCGTCGGGATCGTGAAAGGGCGCGGGCCATGTCCGCCAGCCGTCAAGGTCGCGCGCCCGGAATCGCACGTCGAGCGCGTCGAAGATGGCATGACGGCGCAATGCATCGCCACCGGCGAGGCTGTCCGTGGCGACACGGGAGCGGAATTCGGGCGCCAGTCCCTTGAAAACCGCCCGCAGCTGAGCGAGCCGCTTCGGCAGGGCGCTCTCCCAGTCGATCAGCGCGTCGCCGCCGTCGCCCGGCGGCAGCGGCGGCAGGCCGACCAGGGCCGGATCGCCCATGGCGCCGTTGAGGAACAGCCGGCTCGACGGCGAATAAGGGCTGAATCCGATGCCGTGGCCGGGGAACAACGCATGGACCGGATTGATCATCACGACGTCGGCGCCGCGGGCGGCGAAGCGTCGCACCGCGTCGTCGAGATGGCCGAAATGGCCGAACGGCTGCGGCACCGGGCCACGCAGCGACGGGATCTGGATCGACGGTCCCCAGACCCGGCGCTCCCCCCGAAGCTCGCCGGGATCGTGGCAGCGCGGCGGAGCGACGGCGAGCGTCAGCTCGTGCGGGCCGATGGAGAGCCGGTAGTAGCCGGGCTCGGCGATGGCCGGCAGATAGCCGCCTTCGATGGCCAGCGCGCGGCTCGTGCCGTCCTCGGCGGCGAGATCGGCGCGGGCGAGGCTGGACGGGATCTCTATGGGCCGGCCGGCGTCGGCGACGAGAAGGGCCGGCGGCCGCTGGCGCTCGTCCTCGATCCGGGCAAGGCTGAGGGCAATGGCCGCCGCGCTGTCGGCCGGATAGCCGAGCGCGGTGGCGATGGCGCCGAGTGCCTCGTCGGTCACTTCCTGCTGCCGGCCGGAGACGTCCCACCAAACCCGCACCAGGCCGATTGCCGCGGCGAGCGCGTGGAGTTCGGTCATGTCTGCCTCCCCTGAGGCCGCGGCGGGATCTTCGCCCGGCATTGCCAAAAACCCTGCCGGAACCGGCGGATAGGATAGTCCTGAGATGACGTTACGTGTTCCCGGCCCGGGGAACAACCGCCCGTCAGAGCTTCGTCAGGCCGGTGAGGTCGGACAATTCGGCCGCCGGCCGCATGTCGGGATACTCGTCGAGCGCGCCGGTGCGGTTGATCCAGACGGTGCGGAAGCCGAACCTCGAGCCGCCGGCCACATCCCAGCGGTTGGACGACTGGAAGGAGATGGCGCTCGGGAAAACGCGGAAATGCGTCGTCGCCATTTCGTAGACGCGCGGGTCGGGCTTGTAGCAGCCGATGGTATCCACCGACAGCACGTCGTCGATGATGTCGCCGAGGCCGGCGGCGCGGATCGCCCGGTTGAGCATCAGCGGACTGCCGTTCGACAGGATGGCGATGCGGGCGCCGGCGATCTTCAGGTCGCGCAGCACGGCCGGCACCTCGGGAAAGCAGTCGCAGCGGCGGTAGGCTTCGAGCAGCTTTTCCCGCAGGTCCGGGTCGACCTGCGGATAGGCGGCGAAGGCGGCGTCGAGCGCGTCCTTGGTCAGCGCCCAGAAATCCTTGTAGGCGCCGGTTGCCGACCGGATCCAAGAATATTCGAGCTGCTTGGCGCGCCACAGCTCGGACAGGCGCTGCGCGTCCGGTCCAAGCTCGGCGGCGTGCCGGCGGACGGCCGAATGGACGTCGAACAGCGTGCCGTAGGCATCGAACAGGAAAATCGGATGGTACATGCCGCTGTCTCCGCTCGCAGCCGTCGATTCGTGAATCCGGCGGCTTTCGCAACTTCGGTATCGGATATATTCGGATATCTGGAAACCGGCAAAACAGACATGCGGAAAAGCCTGCAGAGGGGCGGTTTTCATCCGGCCGTTGCCGCGCCGCCGCGTTTGGCGGCGGGGCTGCCGGCCGCAACGACGAACGGAAGGACAGTATCGTGGCTTGGTCTCAGACCTGGACGTGGTTGGATGGAAAATGGCACGAGGGCAACGTGCAGATCATGGGCGTCAGGACGCACTCGTCCTGGCTCGCCTCGTCGGTGTTCGACGGCGCCCGCTATTTCGAGGGCGTGGCGCCCGATCTCGACCTTCATTGCCAGCGCGTCAACCGCAGCGCGGTCGCCATGGGCCTTGACGCCCTTCGCCCGGCCGGCGAGATCGAAGCCCTGGCGCGCGAAGGCTTCTCCCGCTTTTCCGGCGACGCCGCGCTCTATATCCGGCCGATGTACTGGGCCGAGGACGGCGGCTTCATGGGCGTGCCGCCGGAAGCCGGCTCGACCCGCTTCTGCCTCAGCCTCTACGAGGCGCCCATTCCCTCGATCGACGAGGGCTACGCGGTGACCACCACGCGCTACCGCCGTCCGCTGCCCGAGACGGCGCTGGTCAACGCCAAGGCGGGCTGCCTCTATCCCAACAACGGCCGCGCCATGCTGGAGGCCAAGGCCAAGGGCTTCGACAACGCGGTATTGCTCGACGTGCTCGGCAACGTCTGCGAGCTCGGCACGGCCAACCTGTTCATCGCCAGGGACGGCGTGGTGATGACGCCGGCCGCCACCGGCGTGTTCCTCGCCGGCATAACGCGCTCCCGCATCATCCAGCTTCTGCGCGACGACGGATTCGACGTGCGGGAATGCGTGCTGAAGACCGAGGATCTGGCCGCGGCCGACGAGATCTTCGCGGCGGGCAACTACGGCAAGGTCACGCCGATCCTGCGCTTCGAGACCCGCGAGTTCCAGGTCGGTCCGGTGACCCGGCGTGCCCGCGACCTCTACTGGGCCTACGCCCACGCCTGATACGGCGTGGTTTTCTCGGTCCATCCTCTTGAAAACGCCATCTCGCGGATGGACATCAGGAGGATGCGACCCGGCAGCGCGGAGCTGCCGGCTGGATCCATCGCGAGGAGGCAGACATGCGGATGGCCATGGGCCTGGGATTGACGATCGCGCTATCGCTCGGCGCTGCCCTTCCGGCGGCGGCCGCTTCCGCCGCCTTCATCGCCAGGCCGACCGAACCCCTGGCCTGTCCGGAGGGGGCGGCCGGCGGAAACCTGTGGCAGGGCTACTTCCACGGGCGCAAGGAAGTCGATCTCGGCTGGATGAAATACGAGGACACGGCCGAGCGCCATTGTTTCAGGACGGAGCAGCTTTGCCGCAACTGGCTCTACAACATGCAGAGCGAGTATAGCGAAAATGCCTGGTCGGCCGTTTGCACGCCTCCCGGCGGTTGACGATCAGCGGTCGCGCGACGGCTGCGCCGGTCCGCGCGGCCGCCGCGAGCGCTTGACCACCACCGGAATGACGGGAGCGGCGCGCTCACCCACCAGATCGCCATAGACGGCCGCGTTTGTCTTGTGGCGGAAGCCGATATGGGTAATCGAGAAGCCGGGATTTTCCGGTAGCGGCGGTGTGTCCTGCGATGCGTCCGGCAACAGGCCGCGGCTGCGCAGCGAGGCGGCCTCGCGCAACGCCAGCAGCCGCTCCTCCGAAACGATCTCCGCCGGCTGTCCCGATCGGCGCTCCGGTCCCCGGTAGGCCGGGTCGTTGCGCCGCCGCCGGTCGGGGCCGAAATAGCCCGATCCGGTCTTCACATAGACGCGGGGCCGCCCGAACACCGTCAGCAGCCGCTCGGCGAGATAGCTGGACGACATCGGCTTGACGGCGATCTCGTCGATGCCGGCCATCACCGCCTTCTGCACGTTCTGCCGGCTGGCATGGCCGGTCATCAAGAGGACCGGCACCATGCGGTTGACGACGGCGCCGCCGTGGCGGATGCGATCGGCGAAGGCGAAGCCGTCCATCGGTTCCATGCCGAGGTCCGACATGACCAGGTCGACGTGTTGCCTCGTCAGGAATTCGAAGGCCTGCTCGGTGCCGGAGAACTCGTGAATGTTGCGAAAGCCGAATTCGGTGAGCATGCCGGCCACGAAGCGGCGAAAGCGGGGGCTGTCGTCGACGATGATGATCGTCCGAGCGATGAAATCCGTCAGCTTAGGCATGGCGCCCCGTCAACCGTTGCACAACTTGAATGAATAATCCCGGAGCGCGAACCACCCCAGTCCCCACCACGATAGTGATAGTGGCTGGCACTGCGCCGGACAACATATATTCCTGAATAAAGACAGGGCCCCGGACGTGCCGGAGCCCCGATGGAAGGCCCGCCGTTTCAACCGGCGGCCGCGAAGGACGGCCCGTTCAGCCGGCCTTGGCGTAGAGTTCGGCAACGAACTCCCAGTTGACCAGATTGTCGAAGAAGGCTTCGAGATACTTCTGACGCAGGTTGCGATAGTCGATGTAGTAGGAATGCTCCCACACGTCGACGCCGAGCAGCGGCGTCCCGCCGGACACCAGCGGATTCTCGCCGTTCGGCGTCTTGGAAATGGCGAGCTTGCCGTCCTTCAGCGCCAGCCAGGCCCAACCCGAACCGAACTGGGTCATGCCGGCCTGGATGAAGTCGGCGCGGAACTTGTCGAGGCCGCCGAGGTCCTCGTTGATCTTCTTGAGCAGCTCGCCGGGAATGGCGCCGCCGCCGTTCGGCTTCATCCACTGCCAGAAATAGAAGTGATTGTAATGCTGTGCAACGTTGTTGAAAAGGGCGGGATTCTTGCCGAAGGAGCCCTTTACAACTTCCTCGATGCTCTTGCCTTCCCACTCGGTGCCTTTGATCAGGTTGTTGCCGTTGTTGACATAGGCGAGGTGATGCTTGTCGTGATGATACTCCAGCGTCTCCTGCGACATGTAGGGGCCAAGCGCATCATAGGCATAGGGAAGGTCGTTCAGCTCGAAAGCCATGGTCGTCTCCTCAAAAAAAAGCGTTCTGAAACTGAGCATCGCCGCCCGGCGGTGGTGCATGCGGAATAGATAGTTACTTTTCCTGATGGCGGCAATGCACCACGAGTCGATTCATGGCTACCATGCGCCATTCGGCGAGCAAATCGAATTAGTTAGCTTTGCCCATCACCTTTAGCGCAAAGGCGTATTCGAGGGCCGTTTCCTTCAGCTCGTCGAAGCGGCCGGAGGCGCCGCCGTGGCCGGCATCCATGTTGACGTGCATGACCTGCGCGTTGTCGTCGGTCTTGAGCGCCCGCAGGCGCGCCAGCCATTTCGCCGGCTCCCAGTAGGTGACGCGCGGGTCGGCAAGCCCGGCCAGCACGAACATCGGTGGGTAGTCCTGCGTCATGAGGTTTTCGTAAGGGCTATAGGACGCGATCAACTGGAAGTCGTCGATGCTTTCGAGCGGGTTGCCCCACTCGGGCCACTCCGGCGGGGTGAGCGGCAGCGTGGCATCGAGCATGGTGTTGAGCACGTCGACGAAGGGAACGGCGGCCAGCACCGCCCCCCAGAGGGAGGGCGCCATGTTGGCGACCGCGCCCATCAGCATGCCGCCGGCCGAGCCGCCATGGGCGACGATGCGGCCTTCCGAGGTAAAGCCTTTGTCGCAGAGATAGCGGGCAGCGGCGATGAAGTCCTTGAAGGTATTGGGCTTGTTGAGGTGCTTGCCGGCGAGGTACCACCGGTGCCCCTTTTCGTTGCCGCCGCGGATATGGGCGATGGCATAGACGAAGCCGCGGTCGACCAGCGACAGGATGCGGGTCGAAAACGACGCCGGGATGGCAATTCCATAGGCGCCGTAGCCGTAGAGCAGGCAGGGCGCCGAGCCGTCGAGCGGCGTATCGGCGCGGTAGAGCAGGGTGACCGGCACGCTCTCGCCGTCGGCCGCCGGCGCCATGACACGGCGCGTCACGTAGTCGGACGGCTCGTGGCCGGACGGCACCTCCTGCGTCTTCCGCAGGAAGCGTTCGCCGGTCTCCATCTCGTAGTCGTAGACCTGCGCCGGCGTGGTCGGCGAGGAATAGGTGAAGCGCACGATGTTGGTGTCGAACTCGTAGGAACCCGACAGCCCGAGCGAATAGGCTTCCTCGGGGAAGGCGATGGCATGCTCGTGGCCGCTCGACAGCTCGCGGATGACGATGCGCGGCAGGCCTCCCACCCGCTCGAGACGCACCATCCGACCCCGGAAGATCGACATCGACAGGATGAGCCGGCCCGGTTCGTGGGCGACGACATCGATCCAGTTGTCGCGGCCCGGGCTTTTGAGCGGCGCGTTGACGATCTTGAAGTCCTCGGCGCCATCGGCGTTGGTCAGGATGTAGACTCGGTCGTCGCCGTCGTCCTCGATCGAATACTCGACCTCGGTCTCCCGCGCCGTGACGAGGCGCGGCGGGCTGTCCGGCGCCTCGGCGTCGATCAGGCGGACCTCGGAGGTCTGGTGGTCGTGCGAATCGATGACGATGAAGCGGCCGGACTGCGTCTTGTCGACGCCGCAGAAGAAGCCGGGGTCCTCCTCGACGTAAACGACGATGTCGTCCTCGGCCGGCGTGCCGATCACATGGCGAAGCACCTTCTCGGTGCGGTGGTTGTCGTTGATGTAGGTGTAGAAGAAGGAGCGGGAATCGGCCGCCCAGGCGACGCCGCCGGAGGTGTTGGGAATCTCGTCGGCGAGATCGGCATCGGCGTCGAGGTCGCGGACGCGGATGACGTGGAATTCCGAGCCGGTGTCGTCGACGCTATAGGCGAGCAGCTTGTGGTCGGGGCTGTGGCTGGCGCCGCCCAGGCTGAAATAGGGTTTGCCGCGCGCCAGCTCGTCGGCGTCGAGCAGCAGTTCCTCCGGACCGCCGTCGCGCAGCGTGCGGACGAGGCGCGGATGCTGCGCTCCGGTGAGATAGCGGCTGGCATAGGCATAGGGGCCGTCCGGCAGCGGCACCGAGGAATCATCCTCGAGAATGCGCCCGCGCATCTCGGCCACCAGCGTCTTCTGCAGGCCGACGGTGTCGGCCATGTAGGCATCGCAGTAGGCGTTCTCGGCCTCGAGATGCGCCCGGATGGCCGGGTCGAGCAGATCGGGATCGCGCAGAACGTCCTGCCAGTTGTCGGCGCGAAGCCAGGCGTAGTCATCGACGAGGTCGACGTCGTGGATGGTCGTCACGACGGGCCGCTTCTCGGCGCAAGGGGGCTTCATCTCGGTCATGGACGCTCCGAAAACTGCAAAACGGCTGGAGGGATATCCCCAAAGGTGCCGGCGGGGCAACAGTCAAACACGCCGTCGCGCGATCAGGTTCCGACAATATCGAGGTCGGCCGTGCCTTGCCGATCCTCGGTTTCGACGATCCAGCAGTCGCCGTCGAAGCGCCGCTCGGACTGCAGGCGGGCGTCGACGTCCGGCTCCGGCGCGCCGGCGAGCAGCGGCTCGAACACCCGGCCGTCGGCGACCGCCGGGTCGATGTCGTCGAGGTAGACTTGCGGCGCCGGGCCGTAGAGATCGGCGGTGCCGTCGAGGCGCGACACCTTGACGAAAATGGCGCCGGCCTCCGCTGCGCCCTTGCGGACCACCGCGGTGAACAAGCCGGCGTCGTTGCGCCGGCGGACGTAGGCCGAAACGAAGAAATCGGAGGTGATGCGGGCCATGGCCGTGCTCGAAGGCGGAACCTGCCGTTCAAACCACGGACCGCCGCCGGGAGCAAGGGTTGCCTGGCGCGGTGACATCGGCACTCGGTCGGCGCCGATGACAATTGAGTGATCGAGGTCGGTCTCGGCCCTAGAGACCGCCCACCTTGACGAGCTGGCCGATGAAGGCCTCGTCGATCACGCCGCTCTGCGGCAGGTTGTAATAGGCCTGGAAACGCCTGATGGCCTCGCGCGTCTCGGCCGACATCACGCCGTCGATGGCGACCGGGCCGAACCCCTGTTGCGACAGCGAGCGCTGGATTCGCGCCAGATTGGTATTGGCCGCCGCCGGCGCGACATCCGCCGTGGATGCCGCCGCAGCGGACGCCGTGCCGGCGGCCGCCGGCGCCGTCGAGGCGATGAGATCGCCGATGCCGTCGCTGGAGGCGGCGGCGGCCGGCGTCCCGTCGGCGGCGGGCTCCATGGCGGCGGCGCCCGGCTTGGGGGGCGGCACCGGGGCGGGGGAGGCCGTCGGCAGCGAGGCGAGGGTCAGCGGATCGGCGGCGATCGCAGCCTCGCCGTTGAGGCTGGTCTTCGGCCGCACGGACCGGATGGCGAGCAGGACGTTGTTCGACGGCGCGCCGGTCGGCGTCAGGCGGAAGGCCCGCTCGAAGGCGAGGATGGCCTGGGAGGTCTGCGGACCGTCGAGGCCGTCGACTTCGCCCTTGTAGTAGCCGAAGTCCTTCAGGCCCTGCTGGATGTCGGCGATCAGGCTGTGGTCGGTGGCGCCGGCCGCCGAGCCGTCGGACGACCGGAGCGCCGGCGGCTGCGCGACGGCCAAGTCGGCGGGCGCGGCGGGGCGGGTGCCGACGAACAGCGGCGCCGGATGGGCGCGCGGCTGCAAGGCAAGGGCGTTGGCCATGATGGCAACGGCGGTGGCCGTCATCATCAGGCCGCCGACCGTGACCATCGGATTGCCGACGGCCCCCCTGACCAGGAGGGCGACAAGTCCCGTTTTGTCGTGGGTCTTGCGTCCCGCCATGTCTCAGGCCCTCCGCGCCACGCGCTGGATCTGGTCGATGTCCAGAACGCGGGAAATTGGCTCGACCCCGTCGCGCGACGGCTGCATCGGCAGCAGGACCGTGACGGTGGTGCCCTTGCCCAGGTCGGAATCGATCATCACCTGGCCGCCGTGCAGCGCCACCAGGCCCTTCACCACCGAAAGCCCCAGGCCGGTGCCGGCCTGCTTGCGGTCATAGCCGGTCTCGGCTTGGAAGAACGGACTGCCGACGCGGCAGAGATCCGGTTCGGCGATGCCGATGCCGTTGTCCCGCACCGCGATGGCCATGCGGCGTCCCTGGCGGCGGACCGAGCACACCACGAGGCCGCCGCGGTTGGAGAACTTCACCGCGTTGGACAGCAGGTTGAGAACGATCTGGCGGCAGGCGCGCGGATCGGCGACCAGCTCGGGCAGGTTGGGCTCGATGTCGCAGGTCAGCGCGATGCCGGCTTTCTCGGCCTGCGGCGCCATCATCTGGCGGCAGCGGTCGACCAGCGGACCGACGCGGAAGGCCTCCGGATTGACGTCGAACGAACCGCACTCGATCTTCGACAGGTCGAGGATGTCGTTGACCACCTGCAGGAGGTGCTCGCCGGACTCCTTGATGAGGCCGGAATATTCCCGCTGCCGGTCGAATTCGAACTTGCCGAACAGTTCCTGGTTGAGAATGTCGGAGAAGCCGATGATGGCGTTGAGCGGCGTCCGCAGTTCGTGGCTCATGTTGGCGAGGAAGCGGGTCTTGGCGAGGTTGGCCGCCTCCGAATCGACGCGAAGGTTTTCGAGCTCCGCCTCGTGCCGCTTGCGCTCGGAGATGTCGCGGGTGACGGTCACCACCGCGTCGTCGCCCTGCTCGTCGGCCAGATGCCGCATGTGCGATTCGACCCAGATCCAGCCGTCGGTGTCCTGTTCCTCGCCGCAGCGCAGGCGGTACTCGACGCGGGCGGCGCCCTGGTGCAGCGCCACGGAGATGGCGGAAAGATAGGCCGGGCGGTCGCCGATGTGGACGCGGCGGAACAGGCCCTCCGCCACCAGGTCGGCCGGCCGCACCGACAGGAGGCGCATGGCGGCCGGGGAGGCGAAGGTGACGTCGCCGGAGGGATTGTGGCAGGTCACGAGGTCGCTCATCGCCTCGGCGAGCAACCGGTAGCGCTGCTCCTGGCGGGCGATGGACAGCGAGGTGGCGCGCTCCCGCCGCTCGATGCTGATTGCCACGCCCGAGGCGTAGCCGAGGGCGATCACGCAGGCGAGGAAGCTCATGGTCGTGTTGTCGCCGGCAAAGGCGAGATTGTGCCCGGCCTCGCCGGTGGCGGTAAGGGCGGCGGTCAGCAGGAAGCCGGCGCCGCTGATCAGCGCCGCGCCGGTGACCGTCGAGCGCCGGCCCGACAGCGCCGCCTCGATCGGCGCGATCGCGAACCAGACGACGGCGAACGATCCGAGACCGCCGGTATGGAGCGCGACCCAGACCGCGAGGATGGTCAGGATGGCCGCCGATAGCAGGAAGCCCTGCGCCAGACGGCCCGTGCGGGACACGAACAGCGCGACGAGAATCTCCAGCCCCAGGACGGACAGGGTGGTGGCGGTGAAGCCTGCCGACGATGCGTCGACGGCGAGCGCCGGCGGAATGAGGCCGAAGGCGGCAAACCCGCTGATCAGATGCGAGGCAATGAACCCCCTGTGCCTGTTGACCTCGACCGGATCGTCGGCCACCGAGCTATGCACAAGGTGATCGAACGAGCGCTCCAGCGCGGCTCTGAGCTCACAGTTACGCAACACGCATCCCCATCGCAGGCGGGTCGGCAACTTTTGCGGGAATTCCGCGCGGTCGCCGCCGACATGCCGGCCCTCGTTCCGAAGATTTTCCGCTGTTGGCGGGCCTGCTCCGGGCTGGGCCATTTGTCTTTTCTGAAACCACGGTGCCACGTGCCCCTTTATGGAATGTTGATGGCGGGCACGGGACGAGGGGGTGAGGCGCCTTCAAAAAGGGATTTGGTCGAAAAGATCGAATTCACGGTTAAGCATGGGTGAACACCCTCGCGAGCTATCCGGAAACCCACGATAAACCTCACGAATTCGGCGTGCCGCGTCGCGAAGGGGGCGGATCGATAAAATTGAACTCAAATTTTCGTCGAATTTTCCTGCAATTTGAATGACCGGCCTAATTCGATCCTAAAACGTCCCTGCTAGATCGGGAACATCGAACGGACAGCGACGGTTTCGACCGCGAAAGATCCGAACGCCCTTTGAGGGGCGATGAACAACAGGGAATTGCATCATGATGTTTCTCCTGAGGACGGCATTCTGGCTGTCCGTGGTCATCTTCCTCATTCCCGTCGACCACGCGGCCGAGCAGCAGGCCCGGACGGCCGAGGTGCAGCCGATCGGGGCGCTCGAGGCGGCAAGCGCCGCCCAGGCGACCCTCTCCGACATGAGCGGCTTCTGCGGCCGCAACCCCACCGCCTGCGAAATCGGCGGCCGGGTCGCCACCACTTTCATGCTGAAGGCCCAGACCGGCGCCCGCATGGTCTACGACTTCATCGACCGTTCGCTCGACGACAAGGCCGGCGCCGCCAACGTGGATCACGGCACGCTGACCGCCACCGACCTCGCCCCCGCCTGGCGCGGACCGGGCAAGGCGCCGCAGGGCATCTGATCCGGCCGGTCGGCCCGATGCCTGTCGCCACAATTTCCCTGCCCGGCGACCATGTCCGCCGGGAACTCGACCGCCGCGACCCATGGTCCGGCGGTCTCTTTCTTTACCGCCGCCGGCGGTCTATACCGGGCCGGCGCAACGAATATGGAGACGGAACGTGGCGGCGACCCTCGACGAAATCCGCGAGAACTTCTCGCTTCTCGACGACTGGGAAGATCGCTACCGCTACGTGATCGAGCTCGGCAAGGAGCTGGAGCCGCTCGCCGAGGGCGACCACAGCGAGGACAACAAGGTGCGCGGCTGCGTCAGCCAGGTCTGGCTCAAGCCGCATCTGTCCGCCGACAAGGTCGATCCGGTGCTGACTTTCGTCGGAGATTCCGACGCCCTGATCGTTCGCGGGCTGATCGCCATCCTGCACGCCACCTATTCGGGCAAGCCCGTCTCGGAGGTGCTGTCGATCGATCCCGAGGCGATCTTCAACGAACTGAACCTGCGCGAACATCTCACGCCGCAACGCTCGAACGGCCTGCGGTCGATGGTCGAGCGCCTGCGCAAGATCGCCCAGGACGCCGGAGGCTGAGGAGCAATTCCGGCCCGGGAGCGTCGCCGGTGCTGAATCGGCCGCAAAAGAAAAGCCCGGCGGGAAGCCGGGCTTGTCATGGTTCGTCGGGCGGGGCCGATCAGCGGCTGCGGCGACGCTGCTGGCCGAGGCCCATCTTCTTGGCGAGATCCGAACGGGCGGCCGCATAGTTGGGGGCGACCATCGGATAGTCGGCCGGCAGGCCCCACTTCTCGCGATATTCTTCCGGCGACATGTTGTAGTGGGTGCGCAGGTGCCGCTTGAGCGACTTGAACTTCTTCCCGTCCTCAAGGCAGATGATGTAGTCGTTGGTCACCGACTTCTTGACCGGAACGGCCGGGCGCACCGGCTCGGCTTCGACTTCCTGCGGAGCCCCGCCCTGCACGCGGTTGAGAGCGCCGACAACGTCGAAGATCAGGTTCGGCAGTTCCGAAGCCGGTACGGAATTGTTGCCGACATAAGCGGCGACGATATGCGCGGCTAGGTCGATTATCGTCAGGTCGTCTTCCATCTCGCTCATCTTTGTACCTGTCCTGCTTGAATTCGGATATTTCTGTTGCGTCTCATTAACTTCTCAGCCAGGTGAGAACTTTTGGAAGAATTCTACCTGCAAAACCGCAACAAACTCATGATCTGCTGTCGGACATCTCATTACAGCGCTTCAAAAATGAAAACAAGTGGAACTTGGACAAGAGTGACACCAATACGATGAAAACCGCATTCCCACCCAGCGAATGCTAGGAAAATATCCACAAGACGCTCGCAGCACACTGAAGTTGCCTGTGCATGGACAGGCTGTCGCATTGGTGAGACCGAGCTCATGCCGCCGAAATCCGGCCCGGGGCGCAAGATGGATCGAATCATGACCGTCTTGCCGGCCATGGCGGCGCGGCCCGAAGGGAGACGGACAGTTTATCCGGGATGGCCCGACGGCCGCGCCGCCGACGCGAAATAGGCCCGCAGAATAAAGCCTGGCCTCAAGCGCGGTCGCGTCTGATCTGCGGCGTCTCGGCCGGCTTTTCGCCGTGGCTGCCCCCGCTCGCCGTCGCGCGGACGGGCGTGCCGGCCTGGGCCTGCGGCACGTGAACCGGCGCCCGCCTCGCGGCGGGAACCACGCCGCGCCAGCGGTCGACCAGGAGCAGCGCCGAGCGAAGCGACACCATCTCGTAGAGGTCGACGAGCCGCTTGACGTCGAAATAGCTGCGCGTGTCGTCGACGCCGGAGAACAGGATGACGCGGGTGGCGATGCCGGTGTCGACGCCGGCCGCCTTCAGGCAGATCGACAGCGGCTCGCCGCCCTGATCGGCGAGCAGCCGCACCAGGAACGGGGCGTCGAGACCGGTGATGTCCGACAGCATCCGCGCCATGGCCTCGGTGTTGCGCTGCAGGCAGGCGCGGGCGAGCGTCGCCACCTTGTCGGCATCGGGCATCGGCACGCGCGGCAGCGGCCGGCGGGCGGCGAACTCCCGGAGCGCGGCGATTTCCAGCGCCTGGATGACGCGGCGGCGGCCGCGGCCGTCGAGATCGAGGAACAGGTCGATCAGGTCGGTGTCCTGCACGTCGTCCATGCGGGCGGCGAGAAGCCGGGCCAGCCGCGGATTGCCGTGCGCGTTCTCCACCAGGTGCCGGACGGCGCTGGGCGAGAAATGCAGGCTAGGATTGGCGGCGAGCGCCGTCAGGCCATCGGCGCGCATGCGTCCGAGCAGCGCCTCCACGACGGCCGGCTGAAGGTTCTTGCGGGCGGCGATCATCTCGAGATGGCTCGGCGAGGCGGTCGCCGCCAGCGCCAGCAACTGCCCCTCGGATATGCTTTTCGACTTCTCGATCATCACCGAGGAAACGGGGAATATGTCGTGCAGCAACGACCGCATGACCGACGCCGGCACCTCGCTGTAGTCGGCGAGAAGGGTGGCGATGCGAATGCGGTCCTGAAGGCCCGTCACCTTGAGCAGTTGCGCCGCCAGCTCTTCGTACATGGCGGTTTCCGAGCGCGTGTGAACGGGCTCCGACACGTAAAGCTCGGTCGCCTCCCTGAGAAGGGAGCGGGATCGCGCGCCGTCGCTGCCTTTGACGAGGCCGAAAATGCCGCTTGAAAACGGGGGCGACGCCATTTCAAAGCCATCCCGAACATGAGTGTTTCGCCGCCGATTCTGGCCATGTCGACCGGCAGCCGAACATGCTGAGAATGCCGTCCAAATCGTAAACCATTTGTTAACTCTGGCGACGGAATGATGATGGAACGAGGCGAAAGTGCTTGAGCGCGGCAATCGTCCAAGCGCGTTATTCGCTGTGAACCTTTCCGGCCCTGGAGGGTGCCGTGGGCGAGGTGGTAGCTTTCGGTCTGCCGGCCATCCGTGCGCGTCGAAAACCGACGAACGGTTTTTGCGAGGTAACCGTTCTGCCGTCCCGTGCCGGCGACGAGCCCGATCCGGCCGCCTCACCCAAATCGCCGAAGCGGCGGACGGCTCGCAAGCCGGGCGGGGTATCGCGCCGGCCGGCATCCGCCTGAATCAGCTCCCCCACGCGCCGCTATCGGCGGGCTTGCGCCGGCCCCGCGAATCCGGAAGACTCGCGGTCGAAACGACCGGAGAAGCATTGTGGCCGCGCGTTTGGGTGACTGGAGGGCCGGCGGCGCGCTGGCCCTGATCATGATCGCGGTTGCCGCCTGTGGCCGTCCGACCGGCGATTTTGGACGCGCCGAGCCGTCCTTCCTGCACGACACGCTGTTGCCGGCGGCCGGCAATCTCATGGCGTCGCAGGCGCGCAAGGAGCCGGTTTCCGCCTTTCCCCTGACCGACGACGAGATCGAGCTGCGCAATCGCGCCTGGGCTTTCGTGCGCGCGCCGCATGTCCGCGACTGGTGGCTCGACACGCTGGTCGAAGGCGAGCGGACGCGCATCCTGCCGATCCTGAAGGGCGGCGACGCCATGTCGCCCGAGACAGCCGCCATGTTCCCGCAGGTGGCCCTGCCGCTTGTCGCCCCCGCCTACGACCGCGGCCGCTATCACCGCCATCTCCTGTCGGATGGCCGCGTCTCGACGGAGACGCTGTGGACGCGGATCATCGACGACGCCGGCGCCGACACGGCGCTGATCCCTCCCTTCTGCGCGGTCGCCGCGCGGGTGCGGCGCGACGACGTCGAGCGGCTCGGCGCCCTCAGGCGCCAGCGTCTCGTCGAGGCGGGGCTGCACGAGGGGGCCGAGGCGCGGGTGTGGGAGAACGAGGAGACCATCGCCTGGGTCTGGCAGGCGTTGGGCTATCGGGCGGCGTCCTATCGCTACGCCATCGACCATTTCCAGGTGGAGGCGCCGTCCGGGCAACTGTTCACCGCCAACCGCGCCTACGATACGCTGGTGTTCTCGAAATGCTTCGGTGCGCCGCCGATCCGCACGGCGGTGCCGCGCGGGCCGGCGCGTCCCTCCAGGCTGATGACGGCGCCCGATCCCTTCGACGAGCCGGTGCCGCAGAAATAGCGCAAGCTCAGTCCGGGAGCGCCGGCCGGCATTGAAGCCTGTCGAAGGCTTCCTCGGCGCGGCTGCGATCGTCGAGGTCGCCGGCGAACAGGCGCACCAGCACGAAGCCGGTATCGACGGGCAGCGACATGGTCTCGATCGAATCGATGCCGGCCGCCTGGCGGGCGGCGTCGAGAGCGGCGGTGCGGCCGACCAGAAGGTCGATGTCGCTGCCGCGCAGGTCTTCCCGCGACAGGGTCGACAGGATCCGCCCGTCGTCCGCCATCGCCGCGATCGACCAATAGCTGGCGGGCATGGCGCCGGTGAGCCGCATCGGCCCGCTGTCGCTGTCGAAGCGGCACACGGCGTTGAGGAAGGCCGGATCGAGATCGGCGGCGGTGTTGCTGTTGTCGACGCGCGCAAGCCTGCCGTCCGTCCCGCTGGTATCGACGCCGGTGAAGGCCAGATCGCGGGACTGGCCGGGCGCGAGCAGGACCGCGCCGATGTGGGTGAGCCCGGCGATGCAGAATATGGCTGCAAACCAGCGGAGGCCGGTGTCGATCATGAGGCTTCCCCTTCCTCGCAGCCAAGAGAGGTCACCGTGGGAAGTTGCTCGGGACCCGGCGCGCGGGTCGCAAGGGTCGGCGAATAGAGACGCAGCGTCAGGCGGAGGCTGGACAGGCCGGTGGTCGCGACGAAATCGCCCGGACGAACGTCGCGGCCGATCGATATGCGAATCTGCCGCGCCGGGCCGAACGTCATGGCGTCGAGCGAGGTGAAGCCGACGCGGCGGGCGGGGTTGCCGGGCAGCCGCCCGTCGCGATCGGAGACCGTCAGCGTCCACAGCACGCCCTGGGGCATCGGGCCGGCGACGAGATAGGCGCAGGCCGCCGCGAGCGGCTTGCCGTCGGCGCTGACCTCGGTGGTGAGCTCGATGCCCTCGCTCGGGCCGAGGCCGCCGCCGCCGCGCCTGGCGGCCCGCACCGCCTCGTAGGGATTGGCCTTGGCGCCGTCGTTTTGCAGCGACCACTGGCCAATGGTGCGGCTTCCCTCGAAACGAAGGTTGCCGACGGCCCACCAGGCCGAGACGAGGCCGAGAAGGATGCCGGCCAGGATTACCAGGATGAAGCGGAGCGTAGCGAGCACTGGTGCGACCGGTCAGCGAGGGGCCGCGGCGTCTGAAGCGCCAAGCAGCGAAAGGCCGTTGAGGAAGGTGTTCGGCCGTCCCACGGCGGAAGGCGTGACGAGGGGGAGCGGCTCGCTCGCGGCGGCCGGAACCAGGGCCGCCTCCCGGGCTTTCGCCTCGGGAACGCGGGCGCGCATGCTGGTGCCGACGTCGCGGATCACCGACACGGCGGCCGGCGTCAGCGATTGCGGCGAAACGTCGGTCTCGGACGGCGCCGCGGCCGTCGCCACCGGCTTGCCCACCGAGGCTACGAGATCGGCCGGCACCGGCACGCCCGGGATCGGCTTGAAGCCGAGACCCTTGTGGATCGGCTCCATGATGGCGTGCCAGGCAATGGCCGGCAGGCTGCCACCGGTCATGTTGGCCGTCGAGGTATAGTCGTCGTTGCCGAACCAGACCGAAGCGGCGTACCAGCCGGTGTAGCCGACGAACCAGGCGTCGCGATAGGCCTGCGTCGTGCCGGTCTTGCCGGCCTGCATCTGGCCGGGAAACTTCGCCTTGCCGCCGGTGCCGGCGTTCACCACCGTCGACAGCACGCTGTTCATGTCGTAGGCGATCTCCTCGGGCAGCACCTGCTCGGGCGGCGGCTCGTCGCGCGCCCGGTCGTAGGTGATGACGCCGGCGCGGGTCTTGGTCCACTCGACGGCATAGGGCGTCGACTTGAGGCCGCCGGTGGCAAAGCCCGTGTAGGCGCCGACCATGTCGAGCGCCGTGACCTCGGCGACGCCGAGCGGCAGGGCGCGGGTGATCTTGAGCTCGCTGCGGATGCCGAGCTTGTGCGCCGTTTCGACGATCTTGCCGCGTCCGAAACTCTCGGCAAGCCGCACCGGCACGGTGTTGATCGATTTGGCGATGGCGGTCCTGAGCGAAATCCGGCCGGCGTAGGAGCGGCCGTAGTTGCGCGGGCTCCAGTTGCCGATGCTGATCGGTGCGTCGGAGATCATGTCGTCCGGCGCGTAGCCGTTCATGAAGGCGGTGGCGTAGACGAAGGGCTTGAAGGACGAGCCGGGCTGGCGCAGCGCGTAGACGGCGCGGTTGAACAGGCTCTCGCCATAGTCGCTGCCGCCGACCATGGCGCGGACGGCGCCGTCGAGGCTCTGCACCACGGTGGCCGCCTGCTTCACCTTGTATTGCTGGCCATATTGCCGGAGGCTGTCGGCGATGGCGGCATCGGCCGTCTTCTGGATCATCGGGTCGAGCGTGGTGCGGACGGTGATGGTGCGGTCGCCGGGCGGCGCGATGCGCTTCACCTCCTCGAAGGCCCAGTCGAGGAACCAGTCGGGCGCGTTGCCGTTCGCCGAGGGCACCGGCGTCGCCGGATTGCGGCGGGCCGACGTCACCTGCGCTTCGGTCATGAAGCCGGCGTCGACGAGGTTGGACAGCACCTGGTTGGCGCGGGCGCGGGCGGCGGCGATGTTGTTGTTGGGCGAATATTTGGTCGGCGCCTTGTAGAGGCCGGACAGCATGGCCGCCTCGGCCAGCGTCAGCGACTTGACCGACTTGCCGAAATAATACTCCGACGCCGCCGCGACGCCGTGCGTGCCGCCGCCCATGTAGGCGCGGTCGAGGTAGAGTTTCAGGATCTCGTCCTTGGAAAGCTGCGCCTCGAGCCACAGGGCGAGGTAGGCCTCGTTGATCTTGCGCTGGATGGTGCGCTCGTTCGAAAGGAACAGGTTCTTGGCGAGCTGCTGGGTGATGGTCGAGCCGCCCTGAACGACGCCGCCGGCCCTGGCATTCGACACGACGGCGCGGAAGGTGCCGAGCGGGTCGATGCCGAAATGGTCGTAGAAGCGCCGGTCCTCGGTGGCCAGCGTCGCCTCGATGAGATAGGGCGGCATCGCCGAAAGCGGCACGCTGTCGTCAAGGAACATGCCGCGCCGGCCGATGATCGCGCCGGTCTTGTCCTCGAAGGTCACGGCATAGTCGCCGCGCGCGCGCCAGTCGCCCTCCGTCGCCTTGAAGGCCGGAATGGCGAACACCAGCAATACGATGGAGCCGGCGGTGCCGAGCGTCGCTCCTTCCGAGACGAGCTCGAACAGTCCGCGCTTCCAGCCGCGCATGCGGATCAGGCCGGAATAGTCGACAAGGCTGCCCCAGAACCGCGAGAAGCCCTGCGAGGCGTTCCAGGCGGCCGAGTCGACGAAGGCGTCGATTCTGAGAAGCCAGAGGCGCCAACGCGGATTGCTCTTGAATTCCGGCACGGTAGAGCCCAAGCGTTAGGGATGTTCGGAAGTCGAAAACTAACCTTTTCCGGCTCCGGTTACCAGATCGCAGAGAAAAAGATGGCGGACGACACCGGCAAAGACGACGAACTGCCCTTCTGGCGCGTGAAGACCCTCGAGGAGATGACCGATGCGGAGTGGGAAAGCCTGTGCGACGGCTGCGCCCGCTGCTGCCTCAACAAGCTCGAGGACGAGGACACCGGTCGCGTCGTCTACACGGATGTCGGCTGCTCGCTGCTCGACGGCGAAAGCTGCCGCTGCCGCGACTATCCCAACCGCTCGACGATCGTGCCCGAATGCGTGCGCCTGACGCCGCATGAAGTGCGCACGCTCTCCTGGTTGCCGGCCACCTGCACCTATCGCCTCGTCGCCGAGGGACGCGACCTCTACGACTGGCATCCGCTGGTCTCCGGCGATCCGGACAGCGTTCATCGCGCCGGCGTCTCGGTGCGCGGCAAGACGGTGCGCGAGCAGGACTGGCCGGTGGAGGAGTGGCAGGACCGCATCGTCACCTGGCCGACGCGGCTGCCCGGGCTGATGGGCCGCAAGAGACGGCGGCGGGCATAGGCCGCACGAGACCTCGGCCACGGAGGCCCCGCCGTCCATGGCGATCGATGGAGGTCCATGCCGAGGCATGGAGCCCCGGATATTCCCCGGTCCGCGCCTCAGTCGATGGCGACCAGCACGTCCGACGCCTTGACCACCGCCTTGGCGGCGTCGCCGACCTTCAGGCCGAGGTCGTCGACGGCCTCGTTGGTGATCGACGCCGTGACCTTGGCGCCGCCGGCAACTTCGAGAACCACGTGGGCGGTGGTGGCGCCCTTGGTGACCTTGACCACTTTGCCCTCGAGGACGTTGCGGGCGGAAATCTTCATGGTGATGTTCCTTGCTCGGGTTGGATTCACGATGGGATACAGCGCCCTGGGATGAGGACGCTCGCAGCGCGAGAGGATAGGCCGCGTCCGCCTTTCCGCAAACGTCAGAATGGCGGCATTCGACCATCGTCGGCGCGATACTTGCACAGACCTTGCGCAGGACAGGCGGAAGGCAGGCTGGCAAAGCCGCCGATGATATGACAGAGAGCGCGTCGATCGTTCGGGAAAGGCCGGCAGACATGGTGAGCATCGACAGGGGCGACGACAGCAGGCACGGGGTCTGGGACGATGTGCAGGCCATCGCCATGGGAACCTTCTTCGCCGCTATCGGCATCGAATTCTTCCGCGATGCCCATCTCGGCACCGGCGGCACCGCCGGCGTCGCTTTCCTGATCCACTATGCCACCGAATTCGGCATCGGCCCGGTGATCTTTCTGTTGAACCTGCCGTTCTATGCCTTCGGCTGGGTGACGCTCGGCCGGGAGTTCACGCTGAAGACCTTCGCGGCCGTGGCGCTGCTCGCCGTCGAAAGCTATTTCATGCACGACGCCTTCGCCATCGGCTTCAGCGCCCCGTGGTTCTCGGCGATCACCGGCGGCGCGCTGACCGGCGTCGGCATGCTGATGCTGTTCCGCCACAAGTCCAGCCTCGGCGGCATCGGCATCCTCGCCGCCTTCGTGCAGGAAAAGCTGGGCTGGCGGGCCGGCAAATTCCAGCTGGCGACCGATCTCGCGATCCTCGCCGCCTCCTTCCTGGTGCTCGACTGGCGGCACGTGGCTTTATCGGTGCTCGGCGCCGTGGTGCTCAACCTCGTCCTGGCGGTCAATCACAAGCCGGGCCGCTACAATGGCTATTGAGCCGCCTTTGCGACGTCACGCCGACTTGCGGCGCGGCACCGGCACGGGGTCGGCGGCGTCGGCCACTTCCCTCCAGGCCGGCTCGGCGCTTTCGATCTCCCGCCACTCCTTGAGCAGCACCCGGCGGCGGCGTGGATAACGGACGCCGAGGTCGATGGCGTCCGCCATGCGGTCGACGCGGAAATGCCGGAAGTCGGCCCTGAGCTCGCACCAGGCGGTCAGAACGCGCACCCGTTCGAAGAAGGCGACGGCGATCGGCCAGACGACGCGGCGCGAGGCGATTCCCTTCTCGTTGACATAGGAGAATTCGAGCCGCGTCTCGTTGCGGATGGCCGTCCGCACCAGCGACAGGTCGATGCCGTCGCGCTGGACGTTCCAGGCCGGCGCGACGATCAGGCCGGTGGCGTCCATCCGGTCGGCGAGGTCGGGCGGCAGCACCGCGGCGATCTTGGCAAGCGCGTTCTCGGCCGACGAGGCGAGCCGCTCGTCGGCGCGCGTCGCCGCCAGGCGGGCGCCGAACACCAGCGCTTCGATCTCGTCCTCGGTGAACATCAGGGGCGGCAGCATGAAGCCCGGCCTCAGGACGTAGCCGACGCCGGCTTCGCCGTCGATCGGCGCGCCCTGTCCGATCAGCGCCTGAATGTCGCGATAAAGCGTGCGCAGCGATACGCCGAGCTCGGCCGCCAGTTCCGCCCCGGCGACGGGACGGCGGCGGCGACGCAGGGCCTGGACCAGGGTGAGAAGGCGCTCGGCGCGGGACATGGGACGACCCAGGGGTTCGGGCAATGGATTCGGACAATGAATGCGAGCCGATCATGCCAGCACGCACGGTCTGCGTCCAGAACAATGATCTTGTTTTGTTCTGAAAGTAAGGGAGAGCGGACCGTCGCTCCGGCATCTTCCGGTCGCAAGGACAGTCGGCCGCCGAACCCGCTGTAAACAGAATGGCCCCGCTCGTCTCCGGATCCGTCGCTTTGGCGCTCGCCAACAGGGCCGCCGGCTTGAATCATTGCATGAACAAAGGAAGCGGCACTTCAACGGTCGCGTTCAAGCGATTCGAAAGACTCGCCAATTCGCTCTCTTCTGAATCACATTCTGAACCAGCTTCGGGTGGCTTTCGCGGCGCTTTTGAATCGGCGTCTCAACCACCGGAATCATCCTGTGAGCTTGCTGATTCACTTTGCGAAGGTGCCGGAGCCGGCCTGCCCGATCTCGTCGGGCAAGATTTCCGGGGCATGGCGGTGGAGAAACGGCGCGGTGACGTTCGATCTCGATAACGTCGACCGTCGGCAGTGTCCGTCAGCCAAGGCAGCGGGTGACGGCGAGGCTAGCCCGCGCCGTCGGACGGGGACGGCGCGGGCTATAGCGCTGGGGCCCAACGAGGAGGGGTGTCAAGCCACGGCGCATTTGGACGCGGCGACGGCGGCCGCGATTTCATCCTTGAGCAGAGACCGGTGGCGCTTGAGATCGGCGAGCACGTCCGGCTCGGCCGGCTCCTCCAGCGTTTCGATGCGGAAAATGCGCCGGTTGATCTCTTGATAGGCACTGGCGAGGTCGCAGAACACCGCATCGAACAGCATGAGCTGTTCAATGGCGTTCCAGCTCTGCGGGAATTCCAACGAAAGCTCGTGCGGGATGCTCATTTCACTGCCCCCTCTTCTGATCGTCCCGAGGCTAGGCCCCTCGTCGCAACAAGGCTTTGAGGTGGATCAAAAGTCGTATGCGTGCCTTCCACCAACAGGAGTTTCCCTATGTCGGTCTTTCGAGGGGAGGCGGATCCGGCACGGGCAGCGGGCCGGACATCGGACCGACGGGGAAACGTCGGCGCCGGCCGAAAAGGCGTTGCGGCCGCGTGAGATGCGGGTGATCGCCATCGGCCGGAAGCATGAATGGCGGGCATCGCCGGTGTTCATGGACCATTCAGGCTCGGCTGGCTAATCTCCGGCCCATGAACACTAATCGCAAGCGATTCCGTTTCGCCTTGGCGTGTCTTCTGATGCTGCCGATCGTAACGGCACATGCCGCCGAGGCGCGCTGCCTGACGCCGGCCGAGGCGCAGGCCGTCGTCGGCAAGGGAGCCGTCCAGAGGCTGAGCGTCATTGCCCGCGTCGTCGGCGGGGAAATCGTCGATGCCCGCCTTTGCGAGGGCGGCGGACTGCTCGTCTACCAGCTCGCGGTGATGCGCGAGGGGGGACGGGTCGACAATATCACGGTCGACGCCACGTCCGGCCAAAGGCTTCGCTGAACCGGGAACTCTCAGAATGCGGATTCTTGTGGTCGAGGACGATCGCGACCTGAACCGGCAGCTTGTCACCGCCTGCCGCGACGCCGGCTATGCCGTCGACGCCGCCTTCGACGGCGAGGAGGGGCATTTTCTCGGCGACACCGAACCCTACGACGCGGTGATTCTCGACATCGGCCTGCCCAAGATGGACGGTCTCAGCGTGCTCGAGGCCTGGCGGCGCGACGGCCGGCTGGTGCCGGTGCTGCTGCTCACCGCCCGCGACCGCTGGAGCGACAAGGTGGCCGGCATCGACGCCGGCGCCGACGACTACGTCGCCAAGCCGTTCCACATGGAGGAGGTGCTGGCCCGCCTCAGGGCGTTGACGCGCCGCGCCGCCGGCCGCGCCTCCAACGAGGTGGAGGTCGGACGGGTCCGGCTCGACGTCAAGGCGGGGCGCCTCACCGTCGACGGCAATCCGGTCAAGCTCACCTCCCACGAGTTCCGCCTCATCCAGTACCTGATGCTGCACATGGATAAGGTGATCTCGCGCACGGAACTGGTGGAGCATCTCTACGACCAGGACTTCGATCGCGATTCCAATACCATCGAGGTGTTCGTCGGCCGTTTGCGCAAGAAGATGGGCATCGACCTCATCGAGACGGTGCGCGGTCTCGGCTATCGCATCGCGTCCGGCAAATGAACGCTCGCCTCAGAAAACTGGGCGAATGGCTGACGAGCTCGCTGGCTCTGCGCCTGGTGCTCGCTTCGGCCCTGTGGGCGGCGATCGCCCTGGCTGCCTTCGGCTGGCTGCTCACCGAGCTCTATCGGGCCAGCCTGATCCGCTCGTTCGACGAGCGCATCATCGTCTACGAGAAGACGCTGGCCGGCGTCGTCGCCTCGGCGCCCGACGGCAGCGTGCCCGATCCCGGCACCATGGGCGATCCGCGGTTCGGCCGCTACCAGTCCGGCTGGTACTGGCTGGTGGTCGACGCCAAGTCGCAGTCCACCGTCGCCACCAGCCAGTCGCTGTTCGGCGAGGTGCTGGCCCTGCCGCCGCCGCCCAACAACGGCGTGGTGGTGACCAACGACGCCCGCGACCCCGCCGGCATCGCCCTCCGCCACGCCGCGCAGCGCATCTTCCTCAGCAACGGCCGGATGTTCGATCTTCACGTCACCGGCAACGTGGCCGAGCTTGCCGACGAGATCTCCACCTTCCGCTTCCAGGTGTTTGCCACGCTCGCCGCCTTTGCGCTCGGCCTCGTCGCCGCCGCCGGGCTGCAGGTCAGCTTTGGCCTGAGGCCGCTCGCCGCCATGAGCCGCCGCCTCGCCGACATCCGCGAAGGCCGCGCCAACCGCCTCGAGGGGCGGCTGCCGCGCGAGATCGCCGCGCTCGGCAAGGAGCTCAACGCCCTCATCGAGACCAACAGCGCCATCGTCGACCGGTCGCGGACCCAGGTCGGCAACCTGGCCCATGCCCTGAAGACGCCACTCGCCGTCATCCTCAACGAGGCGCGCGCCGAGGGCGGGCCGCTGGCCGACAAGGTGGTCGAGCAGGTGACGGTGATGCGGGCCGAGGTCGACCGCTACCTCGACCGGGCGCGGCTCGCCGCCGATCGCAAGGTGGTCGGGGCGGTGGCCGACGTCCGCCATTCGCTGGAAGCGCTGATCCGCGTTTTGCGCCGGGCCTATCCCGATCGCAGCCTCGACCTCGATGCGCCGGGCGCCGGGCATCCGAAGGCGCGCATCGAGCGGCGCGACCTCGAGGAACTGGTCGGCAATCTGATGGACAACGCCTGCAAATACGGCCGCGAGCAGGTGCGCATCGCGCTGTCGGTCGACAGGACCGACCGGGACCGGCCGATGGTGGTGATCCGCGTCGAGGACGACGGCCCCGGCCTGCCGCCGTCCGCCTATGCCGAGGTGCTCGGCCGCGGCAAGCGGCTCGACGAGACGCAGCCGGGATCGGGCTTCGGCCTCGCCATCGCCACCGAGATCGCCGAGACCTACGGCGGATCGCTGGTTCTCGACCGGGCCGGGCTCGGCGGGCTGGCGGTGACCTTTCGCATTCCCTTGAGCTGAATTCGATTGACAGGACGCGGGGCTATGAGGGCAGTAATCGGAAAGATGGGAGGCCGTCGGCGGCAAGAATATGTCGCAATCAAAATTCGGCCATGATTTCAGGCCATTACAAGTATCAAGGGGCGATTCGCCCGACAAGATTGGTTCCATTCTCGGAGACCGGAGAGATGCTGTTGAAGAAACTTGTGATCGTCGGCCTGGCGGCTTCCCTGTTGGCCGGGTGCGCCACCGGCAGCGACCACCAGAACGAGACGCTCGGCACGCTGGCCGGCGCCGTCGGTGGCGCCGCCATCGGTTCGGCCTTCGGCCAGGGCAGCGGCAAGGTGGCGGCGATTGCCGCCGGCGCGCTGGTGGGTGGTTTCCTTGGCAACCAGATCGGCGCAACGCTTGACGCCGATTCGCAGCGCTACAACTACACGGCCAGCGTCCAGGCGCTCGACAGCGGCTACCCGCAGCAGTGGCAGAACCCGCAGACCGGCGTCTACGGAACGGTCAATCCGGGCCCGGTTGCCTACGTCAACAACCGCACCTGCCGCCCGTACACCAACACCGTGTACATCGACGGCCAGCCGCAGGTGGCGCGCGGCACCGCCTGCCGCAATCCGGACGGTAGCTGGCAGGTGGTCGGCTGATCCAGGCCCTTGTTCCATAACGCTTTCGGAAGGCCGGCTCATTGAGCCGGCCTTTTGCTATTTCCCGTCAGGCGCTCCGTTCGTTACCAGTCGTCAACCATCTTGCGGCAGGATCGTTTGGTAAAGGAGCGGTTTACGGGATTCGACATGGACGAACGGGCGGCGGTGACCGACAAGGCCGAGACTTTCCTGCGGGGCCTGACGCCGCGGGCCCGCGGCATGCTGGTCCGCCGGCTGGAAAGCGACCGCGCGGTTCCCGGCGAGATCGACGCCCGCCGCCGCCTGATCCTCGAAGCGGCCCGCGCCATCGCGGCAAGCCGCGGCGCCGCGAAGCAGGCGACGGCCGGCGGGGTGCCGGACATGCGCCGGCTGGTCTTCGGCGCCTTCGAGCCCTACGTCATCGAGGAGAGGCTGACGTTTCCCGCGCGCGGCTTCGTCACCGCCGCGACGCTGTCCCATCTCTGGGCCTACGCCTGCACCGAGCTCCTGCCCGCCGAGTTCGCCGTCTGGAACGACCCCTCGGCCGCACCGCCGCCGACCGACGAGGCGGCCCGCCGCGCAGAGGCTGCACGGCTGGAGGCGCGCCTGTTCGAGGCGTTGGCCCGCCATGTCGAGGCGATCGCCGACGAACCGAAACGGCAGCAGCGCTTCATGTCGCGCATCGGCGGCGAGGTGGCCCGCCAGGAAGTGGACGACATGATCGCGGTGCGCGACCGTCTGGACGACCTGCCGACGTTGAGCGCGGCCATCGTGCACCTGCTCGATTCCGGTCCCGTCGACATGGGGCTTCTCGAGCAGATCGCCGCCTATCTCGCCAAATATCCGCACACCGCCGGTTGGGTGGCCGGCGGCGTGTTCCGGCGCCAATCGTCGGTGGCTTCCCTCATCGCCTTCGCCAAGCTGCTGGCCCACGGCGAGACGGCCCGCCATATCCGCGCCACGCCGGCCGCCGCCGCCTTCGTCGACCTCGGATTCGCCGCCGCCGACCGCGCGGCCTCGCGCTTTCTCACCATTCTGCGCAGCGGTCGGAACGCCGCCGACGCCGTGCGGCAGATCGGCGTCTTCCGATCGGTTCTCAACGAGCTCGCCGTCGGTCTCGACGTCGATGGCGACGGCTGGTGGCAGCAACGGATGGTCGTCATCAAGCGGCGCTTTTCGGAGATGTTGTTCGCCGAGTTCGACAAGCTGCTGCCGGCCATGCGCCGTGCCTTCCGCATGCAGGAGACGCCCTATCCCGGTCCGGCCGACGGCGCCGAGGCCGTCTTCCTGTGCGCCGTCTTCGCCGCGGCGGGCAAATCCCGCGACACCCTGGCCATCCATGGCCTGATCGGCCGCCTGACGCCGTTGGTCGACCAGGCGATGGAACTCTATGCGCTTGATCTGCCGACCAGGCTGCGCAGCCTCGACGGCGAGGCGCGGGCCGCGGCGCTGTCGGCGGTCGACCATCTCATCAAGGCCGCCGGCTTCCTCTACGGCGAGGATTACGCCTCCCACCTCCGCCGCAGCAGGGAGCAGCAGCTCAAGGCGGCGCGGCCGGCGGCGTGACCGCTTTTTGGAATCTTTCTCAAATTCGCCCAGAAGTCCATTGAGAAACCGCTGGCGTTGCCCTATTCGGCATAGGGCATCGACGTGTCGGCGCTAGAGCCTCGGACCGAAAAGTGGGAACCGGTTTTCGGACAATCCGATGCGATAACAAAAAACCGGATCGTCGCTCTGCGTCCGTCAGGACGCATGGCGATCCGGACCGGCATCTCCGGGAAGAGCGAAGGATGGTTTTCTGGGTTTTGCTGGCATTGATGACGGCGGCGGTCGTTCTCGTCGTCATTGCCCCGATGGCGCGGCCGGCGGGCGCCTTCCCGGCGCAGAGCGGCGAAGAGACGCGCGTCTACCGCGACCAGTTGGGCGAGCTCGACCGCGATCGCGAACGCGGCCTGATCGCCGGAGAGGAGGCGGATGCCGCCCGCGCCGAGATCGGCCGCCGCCTGCTGGCCGCCACACGGGCGCCGGCGGCGGCCGACGCGCCGAGGCTGGCCGCCAATCGCTTCTTGGCGCTGATGACGGTGGTCGCCATTCCGGCGATCGCGCTGCCGCTCTATCTCCTGATCGGCCAGCCCGACATGCCCGACGCGCCGCTGGCCGAGCGCCTGTCGGCGGCGCCGGCCTCCGGCAACGTCGCCGACATGGTCGGCCGCGTCGAAAAGCATCTCGCCGCCAATCCCGACGACCTCTCCGGCTGGCGCGTCATCGCGCCGATCTACGCCCGCATGGGCCGGCTCGACGACGCGGTGAACGCCTGGGGCAGGTTGGTGGCGGCCGGCGGGGCCGACGCGGAACTCCTCGAAAACTACGGCGCCGGCCTCGTCGACACCAACGACGGCATCGTCTCGCCCGAGGCGCAGTCCGTCCTGGCGCGCGCCATCGCCGCCGATCCCGAGCGGGCCCGCGCCCGCTTCTACTACGCCGAGGGGCTGCGACAGACCGGCGCCTTCGCCGAGGCGCTCGATCAGGTCGACGAACTGATCCGCCGCTCGCCATCCGACGCGCCCTGGCTGGAGACGGCGCGCGGCAAGCGCCGCGACATCCTCGCCGCGCTGAAGAAGCCCGCCGACACGCCGGAGCCGCCGACCCTGCCGGCTGCCGGCCTGACCATCGAGGGTATGGTGGACCAGCTCGCCGCCAGGCTCGCCGCCGAGCCCGACGACCGCGACGGCTGGATCCGCCTGATGCGCTCCAACCTCGTGCTCGGCCGCGCCGAGCAGGCGAAGACGGCGCTCGCCGACGCCCGCAAAGCCCTCGCCGGCAATGCCGAGGCGCTGGCGGCGATCGATGCCGCCGCGGCAAAGCTCGGCATCGACACCCAGGAAGGACAATGACGATGGCCATGACGCGCAAGGCGCGGCGCCTCATCCTGATCGGCACGGTCGGCGCGGTTCTCGCGGCCGCCGTCGGCCTCGTTCTCTTTGCTCTGTCGGGGGAGATCACGCTTTACAAGACGCCGACCGAACTCGCCGAGCAGCCGATGACCGAGGGCCGGCGCCTCAGGATCGGCGGTCTGGTCGAGGTCGGCAGCGTCGCCCGCGGCAACGGCGGGCAGGTCGAGTTCAAGGTCACCGACACGGTGAACGCCGTGCCGGTGACCTACACCGGTTTGCTGCCCGACCTCTTCAAGGAGGGGCAGGGCGTGGTCGCCGAGGGAAAGCTCGATCAGGCCGGCCTGTTCCATGCCGACACCGTGCTGGCCAAGCATGACGAGCGCTACATGCCGAAGGAAGTGGTCGACGCGCTGAAGGCGCAGGGCGTCTGGGAAGAAGGCCAGCCGGGCGGACCGATGCCGCCGGCGGCGAGCAACTAGGCGAGGGCGGCATGATCGTCGAATTCGGCCATTTTGCCCTGATCCTGGCGCTGGCGGTGGCCGTCGCGCAATCGGTCCTGCCGATCGTCGGCTTTTTCCGCCGCGATCCGGCGCTGATGGCGGTGGCGCCGAAGGCGTCGACGATGCAGTTGCTGCTCGTCGTCATCGCCTTTTCGGCGCTGACCTACGCCTATCTCGTCTCCGACTTCTCGCTTCTCAACGTCGTCGAGAATTCCCACTCGGAAAAGCCGCTGATCTTCAAGATCTCCGGCGTCTGGGGCAATCACGAAGGCTCCATGCTGCTCTGGGCGCTGATTCTGGCGATTTTCGGCGCGGCGGTGGCTCTGTTCGGCGGCAACCTGCCGCAGACCCTGAAAGCCAACGTCCTTGCCGTCCAGGGCTGGATCAGCACGGCTTTCCTCGCCTTCATCCTGACGACCTCCAATCCCTTCCTGCGCCTCGCCGAACCGCCGATCGAGGGCAGGGACCTCAACCCGGTCCTGCAGGATATCGGCCTCGCCATCCACCCGCCGCTGCTCTACCTCGGCTACGTCGGTTTCTCCATCGCCTTCGCCTTCGCCATCGCGGCGCTGATCGAGGGACGCATCGATGCCGCCTGGGCGCGCTGGGTGCGGCCCTGGGTGCTGGCCGCCTGGATCTTCCTCACCGCCGGCATCGCCATGGGGTCCTACTGGGCCTATTACGAGCTCGGCTGGGGCGGCTTCTGGTTCTGGGACCCGGTGGAGAACGCCTCGCTGATGCCGTGGCTGGTCGGCACGGCCCTGCTGCACTCCGCCGTCGTCATGGAAAAGCGCGAGGCGCTGAAGGTGTGGACGGTGCTTCTGGCCATCCTTGCTTTCTCGCTGTCGCTGCTCGGCACCTTCCTGGTGCGCTCCGGCGTGCTGACGTCGGTGCACGCCTTCGCCACCGATCCGACGCGCGGCGTGTTCATCCTGGCCATCCTCTGCCTGTTCATCGGCGGCGGTCTCGCCCTGTTCGCCGTCCGCGCCGGCACGCTCAGGCAGGGCGGCCTGTTCGCGCCGATCAGCCGCGAAGGGGCGCTGGTCCTCAACAACGTGTTCCTGACCGTGGCGGCCGGCGTCGTGCTGTTCGGCACGCTGATCCCGCTGATCGTGTCGGCCTTCGGCGGCGCCATCTCGGTCGGCGCGCCCTATTTCAACACCGTGTTCGGCCCGCTGTTCGGCGCGACGCTGCTGGTGGTGCCGCTCGGGCCGCTGCTGGCCTGGAAGCGCGGCGATCTGCTCGGCGCCCTCGAGCGCCTGTGGGCGGTGTTCGCGGTCGCGGCGCTGATCGCCCTCGCCGTGGCCTGGCTGAATGGCGTGACCCATCTGCTGGCCGCCGTCGGTTTCGGCGTCGCCGTCTGGGTGCTGGTCGGCGCTTTCGCCGAGCTCTGGACGCGCGCCCGCTTCCGCGAGGCGGGACTGGCGGTTGGCTTTCGGCGCCTTGCCGGTCTGCCGCGCTCGGCCTTCGGCACGGCGCTCGCCCATGCCGGCCTCGGCCTGACGCTGCTCGGCATCGTCTCGACCTCGGCTTTCCAGAGCGAGGCCATCCTGGAGATGAAGCCGGGCGACACCGCGACGGTCGGCGCCTATTCCGTCACCTTCGACGGCATCCGGAACGGCGCCGGCGCCAACTACTCCGAGCTGGTCGCCACCATGACGGCGCGAAAGGGCGGCACGGTACGCTTCGTCGTCGAGCCGTCGCGCCGCCTTTACACGGCGCGCCAGATGCCGACCACCGAGGCCGGCATTCGCACCCACGGCCTGTCGCAGTTCTACGTGACGCTCGGCGGCGAAGGCCGCGACAGCGGCTCGGTGGTGGTGCGCATGTGGGACAAGCCGCTGGTGACGCTGATCTGGCTCGGCGCCCTCGTCATGATGGCCGGCGGCGCTCTGTCGCTCGCCGATCGCCGCCTGCGCGTCGGCGCGCCGACCCCGGCCCGCCGGGCGGCGCCGGCCCTGACCGCCGATTGACCGAGGCAACCCGATGCGCCTTCTCCCCGCCCTTGCCCTTCTTCTCGCGCTGGCCGGCCCGGTCTTCGCCGTCGACCCGTCGGAACGGCTGGCCGATCCGGCGCTCGAGGAGCGCGCCCGGCAGATCTCCGAGGAGCTGCGCTGCCTCGTTTGCCAGAACCAGTCGATCGATGCCTCCGACGCCCAGCTCGCCAGGGACCTGAGGCTCATCGTCCGCGAGCGCATCGCCGCCGGCGACAGCGATGACGCGGTGCGCGATTTCCTGGTCGAGCGCTACGGCGAATTCGTGCTGCTGCGGCCGCGCGCCCATGGCGTCGGCCTGCTCCTGTGGGGCCTGCCGCTCGCCCTGCTGCTGGTGGCCGGGGCCGGGCTGTTCGTCGCCTTTCGGCGGCGGACGGCGCTTCCCGCCGCCGAACGGCTCTCCGCCGAGGAGGAGGCGGCCCTGAAAGCGCTGGCCCAGGACGGCGACGAGCGCCCAAACCATTGAAATAAGGCGACTTTTCGACAGGCTTTCTTACGAAAGTTTAATCCGCCCGCAATCTTCAGGTTAGGGACACGGTGGCTATATGTCATCATCGAAACCGGATCGACAGCCGGTTCCCCGAATTCATCCCCCTGGAGATCGTTCCATGCTCAGGACTTCCGACAAGCCGACCAGATCCCGTGTCAAGGCACTGCTGCTGGGATCGGTCTTCGCGCTGGCCCTCGGCGGCATCGTCGCCGGCGAGACGGCCTTCATCTTCGACAATACGGCGCAGGCCCAGAACCTGTCGCAGCCGCAGAGCCAGCCGGTCTTCTCCTTCGCCGACATGGTGCAGCGCGTCCAGCCGGCCGTCGTGTCGATCCGGGTCAAGACCGACGAGACGGTCGGCCGGGGCGACAGCGACAGCGACGGCCTGCCGCCCGGCCTGACGCCCGACAGCCCGTTCTACGACTTCTTCAAGCGCTTCGGCATGCCCGGCAACCGCAACGGCTCGCCGCAGCACCGCTACGGCCTGGCCCAGGGCTCCGGTTTCTTCATCTCGGCCGACGGCTACGTCGTCACCAACAACCATGTGGTCGAGAACGCCACCGACGTGAAGGTGGTGACCGATGACGGCACCGAACACGTCGCCAAGGTGATCGGTACCGATCCCAAGACCGATCTCGCCCTCGTCAAGGTGACCGACGGCGGCGACTTCCCGCATGTCTCCTTTGCGGTGAACGAATCGCGCGTCGGCGATTGGGTGGTGGCCGTGGGCAATCCCTTCGGCCTCGGCGGCACGGTGACGGCCGGCATCATCTCGGCGCGCGGCCGCGATATCGGCGCCGGTCCCTACGACGATTTCCTGCAGATCGACGCGCCGATCAACAAGGGCAACTCCGGCGGCCCGGCCTTCAACGCCGGCGGCGAGGTGATCGGCGTCAACACCGCCATCTACTCGCCGTCGGGCGGCTCGGTCGGCATCGGCTTCGCCATTCCGGCGCATACGGCGCAGCAGGTCGTCGCTTCGCTGATGGATAACGGCAAGGTGGTGCGCGGCTGGCTCGGCGTGCAGATCCAGCCGGTCACCGACGAGATCGCCAGCTCCATCGGTCTCGACAAGGCGCGCGGCGCCCTGGTGACCGAGCCGCAGGACGATTCGCCGGCCAGCAAGGCCGGCATCAAGGCGGGCGACACCATTCTCTCCGTCAACGGCCAGCAGGTCGAGGACGCCAAGGACCTCGCCCGCAAGATCGCCGCCTTCCCGCCGAAGACGGTGGTCGATGTGACGCTGTGGCGCGACGGCAAGGAGCAGACCGTCAAGGTCGACCTCGGCGAGCTGCCGAACGACCAGGTCGCCTCCTCGACGTCGAGCGACAGCGGCTCCGACCAGCATACTTCGCTCGGCGACTACGGACTGACGCTCGCGCCGGCCACCACCGTCGGCGCCGGCGACAGCGGGGCGGTCATTACCGATGTCGATCCGAATGGCAAGGCGTCCGACCGGGGCCTGCGCCAGGGCGACGTCATCCTGGAGGCCGGCGGTCAGACCATCGATGGTCCGCGCGACGTGTCCAAGGCGATTTCCACGGCGGAGAAAGCCGGCAAGAAGGCCATCCTGTTGCGCGTCAAGTCCGGAGATAGCGTGCGCTTCCTCGCGCTCCCGTTGGGAAAGTGAACCGCTGATCTCCACACCGTACCGGCGGGGCGGGCTCGGCGCCCCGCCGGTACGCTTTTTCCTTGCGCCGGCCCGTGCCGGCGCTAAACAACAATCGACACCACCTTTGCGGGGCTGGGCGACATGCGCATTCTGGTGATCGAAGACGACGGCGAAGCGGCGGCCTATCTCGTCAAGGCACTCGGCGAGGTGGGGCACGTCGCCGAACACGCCGCCGATGGCGAGGCCGGCGCCTTCATGGCCGAAGAGGGCGGTTTCGACGTGCTGATCGTCGACCGCATGCTGCCCAGGCGCGACGGCCTTTCCATCATCGAGGACATGCGGCACCGCGGCGACCAAACGCCGGTGCTGGTGCTCTCGGCGCTCGGTCAGGTCGACGACCGCGTGCGCGGCCTGAGGGCCGGCGGCGACGACTATCTCACCAAGCCCTACGCCTTCACCGAGCTGCTCGCCCGCGTCGAGGCCCTGGCCCGCCGCAACCGCCCGGCCGACGTCGAGACCACCTACCGCGTCGGCGACCTGGTGCTCGACCGCCTGTCGCATACCGTGACGCGCGCCGACACGGAAATTCCCCTGCAACCGCGCGAATTCCGTCTGCTGGAATACCTGATGCGCAATGCCGGGCAGGTGGTCACCCGCACCATGCTGCTGGAGAACGTCTGGGATTATCACTTCGATCCGCAGACCAATGTCATCGACGTCCACGTCTCCCGCCTGCGCGGCAAGATCGACAAGGGCTTCGACAAGCCGCTGCTGCATACGGTGCGCGGTGCCGGCTACATGATCCGCGAGGCCGGCCCGGACAGGGGCGGGGAGGCTGCATGGGTGCGCTCGGGCGGCTGATCCGGACGACGGCCTTCAAGCTGTCGCTGGTCTATCTCGTCGTCTTCTCCGGCCTGACGCTGTTCCTGACCGCCTATATCGCCAACAGCACCGGCGAACTGCTCGATTCCCAGATCAGCGACACCATCGACAGCGAGATCAACTCGCTGTCCGACCAGTACGAGCGCGGCGGTCTCAGGCAACTGGTCAGCGCCGTCGATCTGCGCAGCCGCCGTCCGGGCGCCAGCCTCTATCTCGTCGCCGATTCGTCCGGCCGCACCGTGGTCGGCAACGTCGCCGATCCGCCGCTGTCCATCCTCGGCCTGCCGGACGGCGACACCGCGCCCGTCACCTACCAGCGGCTCGACGGCGACACCGGCCGCCGCTACGACGCGGTGGTGCGGGTGTTCGCCTTGCCCGGCGGCTTCAAGCTGCTGGTCGGCCGCGACATCAGCGAGATCGGCCAGCTTCGCTCGCTGATCTTCGACGCCTCGCGCTACGCCATCATCGTCATGGTGCTGACCGGCTTCATCTCCTGGTTCTTCGTCGGCCGCTCCGTGCTGAAGCGCGTCGAGAACATGGCCGAGACGTCGCGCCGGCTGATGTCCGGCGATCTCACCCACCGGCTGGCCGTCAAGGGGTCGCACGACGAGTTCGACAATCTCGCCCTCAGCCTCAACGAGATGCTCGACCGCATCGAGGCGCTGATGACCGGCCTGCAGGAAGTGTCCGACAACATCGCCCACGACCTGAAGACGCCGCTCAACCGGCTGCGCGGGCGCCTCGAGGAAACGCTGCGGCGCGGCGGGGCGGTGGAGGATTACCGCGAGGCCATCGCCTCGGCCATGGAGGAGGCGGACAACCTCATCCATATCTTCGACGCCCTCCTCAAGATCGCCCGCATGGAGGCCGGCTCCTCGGGCGACAGCTTCGAGCCGCTCGACGCCGCCGGCATTCTCGACGAGATCGTCGAGCTCTACGAACCGGTGGTGGAGGACACCGGCGGCCGCCTCACGCTCGAAACGGAGCGGCCGCTGCCTCTAAAGGGTAACCGCACGCTGCTCAGCCAAGCCTTGTCCAACCTGATCGACAATGCCATCAAGTATGGCCGGCCCGAAGGAGGCGAGGGACTGTCGATCGCGCTGAGCGGCATCGTCGAGGGCGACGAGGTGTGCCTGACGGTGACCGACGACGGCCCGGGCATTCCCGAGGCCGACCGGCAGAAGGCGCTGTCGCGTTTCGGCCGGCTCGACGCGGCCCGCAGCCGGCAGGGATCGGGCCTCGGTCTGTCGCTGGTGGCGGCCGTGGCGCGCCTGCATGGCGGACGGGTGTCGCTCGGTGACGCCGAACCGGGCCTCAAGGCCAGCCTCCGCCTGCCGAAGGCCTAGAGGCATGATAAGCTCTTCGCTCAGAAGTATCGGAGTGGACGATGGGGGATGAGAACGGCATGACGCAGCCGGCCGAAGGAGCGCTCAAGGATCGCATCGCCATCGTCCCCCCCGAAGGCCCCGATATCGCCATTGCCCGTTCGCTGCTCGACGACTGCCTTGCCGGACCGGGCGGCGAGGCGTTGGCGGCGCTGTTTGACGGCGCGCCGGCGGCCCGCGACCTGGTGCTCGCCGCCGCCTCCAACAGCGCCCATCTGCGCGAGGCGGCGCTGCGCGACGGCGAACGGCTCTGGCGCGTCCTTGCCAACGATCCGGCGGCGCTGGTCGACGGCCTGATTGCCAGCCTGTCCGAACCGGCTGCCGACGAGCCGGCGCTGCGCCGGCATCTCCGCCGCGTCAAGGCCGAGGCGGCGCTCGCCATCGCCCTGGCCGATATCGCCGGCCTCTGGGAGGTGATGGAGGTGACGGGCGCGCTGACCCGGCTCGCCGACGCCAGCCTGTCCGCCGCCATCCGGTTCCTGCTCGTCGAGGCGGATGCCGCCGGCAAGCTGAGCCTGCCGGACCGCGCCGAGCCGGAGCGCGGCTCGGGCTGGGTGGTGCTCGCCATGGGAAAGCAGGGCGCCTTCGAGCTCAACTATTCCTCGGACATCGACCTGATCGTCTTCTTCGATCCGGCCGTGGTGCCGTCGGCCGACAAGGACGACCTGACGACGCTGTTCGTCCGCCTGACCCGCCGCCTCGTCGCCATCCTGCAGGAGCGGACCGCCGACGGTTATGTTTTCCGCACCGACCTGCGCCTGAGGCCCGACGCCGGCGCGACGCCGGTCGCCATGTCGACCACGGCGGCGCTGATCTACTACGAGAGCGCCGGCCAGAACTGGGAGCGGGCGGCGATGATCAAGGCGCGGCCGGCGGCCGGCGACATCGCCGCCGGCGAGCGCTTCCTCGCCGAACTCAAGCCTTACGTCTGGCGCAAGTACCTCGACTACGCCGCCATTCGCGACATCCATTCCATCAAGCGGCAGATCCACGCCCACAAGGGCCATGGCGAGATCGCCGTCGCCGGCCACAACGTCAAGCTGGGGCGCGGCGGCATCCGCGAGATCGAGTTCTTCGTGCAGACCCAGCAGCTCATCGCCGGCGGCCGCAATCTCGACCTGCGCGGCCGGCAGACGCTGGCGATGCTCGACGCGCTGGTGGCGCAGGGCTGGCTCGACGAGCCGGTGCGCGATCTCCTGGCCGAGGCCTACCGCTTCCTGCGCCGCGTCGAGCACCGCGTCCAGATGCTCAACGACGAGCAGACCCACACGCTGCCCGACGACGCCGAGGGGCTTGCCCGCGTCGCCCATCTGATGGGCTACCGGGACCCCGAGGCATTCGGCGCCGCGCTGAAGCAACGGCTGATCGCCGTCAGCGACCAGTATTCCGAGCTGTTCGAGGAAGAGGCCGACCTCTCCTCGCAGCACGGCAACATGGTGTTCACCGGCAACGACATTGACCCCGGCACGCTCGACACCTTCACCCGGCTCGGCTTCGCCCGGCCGGAAGCAGCTATCCGCATCGTCGCCTCCTGGCACTTCGGCCGCTATCCGGCCATGCGGTCGTCGCGCGCCCGCGAGCTGCTCACCGAGATCACGCCGCGGCTCATCGTCGCCTTCTCGGAAACCGAGGCGCCGGACGCCGCGCTGATCGCCTTCGACCAGTTCCTGGCCCGCCTGCCGGCCGGCGTGCAGCTCTTCTCGCTGCTCTCCTCCAACCAGTCGCTGGTGACGCTGCTGGCCATGGTGATGGGCAACTCGCCCTATCTCGCCGACACCGTCGCCCGGCGGCCGCACGTGGTGGACGCGCTGCTCGAACCGCAGTTCTTCGGCGCGCTGCCCGGCCGGGCCGAGCTGACGCGCCGGCTCGACGTTTTCTTCGGCGAGGCGCGCGGCTACGAGGACGTGCTCGACCGCGCCCGCATCTTCGCCCAGGAGCAGAAATTCCTGATCGGCGTCCGCGTCATCACCGGCACCGCCGCCGCCCGCCAGCTCGGGCAGAGCTTTTCCCGCCTCGCCGATCTGCTGCTCGAACGCGTGCTGACCGCCACGGCGGCCGAGCTCGAGCTCCAGCACGGCCGCGTGCCGGGCGGACGGGTGGCGCTGATCGCCATGGGCAAGCTCGGCAGCGAGGAACTGACCGCCGCCTCCGACCTCGATCTCATCCTGCTCTACGACCACGACCGCGACGCGATGCAAAGCGACGGCCGGCGGCCGATCTCGCCCAACCAGTATTACGCCCGGCTGACGCAGCGCCTGGTGACGGCGATCACCGCGCCGACCGCCGAGGGCACGCTCTACGACGTCGATTTCCGCCTGCGCCCGTCGGGCAATGCCGGGCCGCTCGCCACCCGCATCGACGCCTTCGAGCGCTACCAGCGCGAGGAGGCCTGGACCTGGGAGCACATGGCGCTGACCCGCGCCCGCGTCGTCGCCTCGACCGGCGGCCTCGGACAGGAGGCGGAGCGGGTGATCGCCGAGACGCTGTGCCGGCAGCGCGATCCCGGGAAGGTGCTGGCCGACGCCGCCGACATGCGCGCCCGGCTGGAGCAGGAGAAGGGCTCGACCGATCCCTGGAATCTCAAGCGGGTGCCGGGCGGCCTCGTCGATCTGGAGTTCGTCGCCCAGACGCTGCGCCTCGTCAACGACTGGCGGCAACCGGCCATTCGCCTGCGCAACACGGAAGCGATCCTGCTCACCGCCGCCACCCACGACCTTCTGTCGCCCAGCCATCGCGACGTGCTGCTGCCGGCCATCCGCCTGTTCGGCGACCTGACGCAGGCCCAGCGGCTGACGCTGCCGGTCAAGGCGTCGGTGGCGGAAGCGCCGCGCGGCGTCCACGACGTGCTCTGCCGCGTGGCGTCGGCGCCTTCGCTCGCCCAGCTCGAAGCGGAACTGCGCGAGCGGCAGGCGGCGGTGCGCGACGCCTTCGTCGAGATCGTCGGGCCGGTGGTGCGGCGCGCCGAGTAAAGAATAAATCGGATCATTTCCGTGTTTCATGGAAACGCGGAAATGATCTACTTATTGATTTGACGCATTTTCTTCACGCGAACCGGTATCCACTTCGCTCGAAAATGCTCTAATGGACGGTTCGCCGCGGCTCGGTGAAGGCTTCAGGCCCGGCGACCACCCGAGGGTAGGTGGTGGCGGCCGCCGACCCCGCCTGCGACGTCGCCACGGCAGCGGTGCCGTCGCTCGCCGTCGGCGCGGCGATGCGCGGCATCGAGATGGTGACCGTCGTTCCCGATCCTTCCACCGATTCGATCATCATCTGGCCGCCGTGCAGCGCCACCAGCGACTGGGCGATGGCAAGCCCCAGGCCGGAGCCGGGATGCTTGCGCGTCAGCTGGTTCTCCACCTGCACGAAGGGCTTGGCGATCTGGTCGAGCGAACCGGCGGGAATGCCGATGCCGGTGTCGCTCACCGAGAACAGGATGTTGTCGCCCACCTGCCGCGTCCGCACCGTCACCGTGCCGGCGGCCGGCGTGAACTTCAGGGCGTTGGACAGCAGGTTGAGCGCCACCTGCTTGACGGCGCGGCGGTCGGCCACCATCGGCTCGGCCGCCTCGAAATCGGTGGCGAGGATGATCTGCCGCGTCTCGGCCTGCGACGACATGATGCGCACGCACTCGCCGAGCACCTCGTCGACCACCACCGACTCGAGCGCCAGGTTGACCCGGCCGGCCTCGATCTTCGACATGTCCAGGATGTCGGAGATGACGTTGAGCAGGTAGATGCCGCTGTCGTGGATGTCGCGGCAGTAGCCGGTGTACTTGTCCGAGCCGAGGTCGCCGAACATGCCGGACATCATGATGTCCGAGAAGCCGATGATGGCGTTGAGCGGCGTCCTGAGTTCGTGGCTCATCGAGGCGAGGAATTCCGACTTCGCCCGGTTGGCCGCCTCGGCGCGCGCCTTTTCCTCGGCGTATTTCTCGGCAAGCTCGACCAGTTGGGTGGTCTGAAGCTGCATCTTGTGGCGGTGCTGGCGCAGGTCGGCGACGGTCGCCATCAACTGCCGCTCGCTTTCCAAGAGGTTCTCCTCGTGGCGCTTCAACTGCGTGATGTCGGTGCCGACCGACACGAAGCCGCCGTCCTTGGTGCGCCGCTCGTTGATCTGCAGCCAGCGGCCGTCGTCGAGCCGCGCCTCGTAGGAGCGCTCGCCGCCCGACAGCGAATAGCGCAGCCCCTCGCTCGACACCTTCGGCTGGCGGGCCGCCGCCATCACCTCGGCGTAGGGCGTGCCGGGCCGGGCCACGCTGTCCGGCACCTGATGCAGGCTCTGGTATTTCGAGTTGCACATCACCAGCCGGTTTTCCGAATCCCAGATGACGAAGGCCTCGGAAATGGTGTCGATGCCGTCGCGCAAGCGGACGGCCGCCGTGGCGTTCTCCTCGGCGAGCGTCTTCTGCTCGGTGACGTCGACGGTGATGCCGATCAGGTGCGGCGAGCCGTCGCGATCGCGAACCACCTCGGCGCGCATCCTGAGCCACACCCATTCGCCGCCGGCGTGGCGGATGCGGAACTCCAGGTCGACGGACGGCTGGCCGGTTTCCAGCACGTCCTTGGCCAGCTCGTAGAGGTCGACGTCGTCGGGGTGGATCATCGCCTGCAGGTCGTTGAAGCCCATCAGGTCGGAATTGGGCTGCATGCCGAGAATGACATACATCGACGGCGACCAGAAAAGGCGGCCGCGGGCGAGATCCCAGTCCCACAGGCCGCAGCGGCCGCGCCGCAGCGCCGTGTCGACCCGGGCCTGGGTGGCGTTGTAGATGCGGTCGGCTTCGCGCGCCCTGCTCATCTGGGCGAAGAAGGCGTAGACCACGGCGATCAGGATCAGCGACGTGCCGACGAACAACACCGCCGTCATGGTGACGTCGTGCCGCCAGCCGACATAGACCTGCGCCAGCGGCTGGTAGACGGCGACCGTGCCGCGTTCGCCGACGAGGTTGCGAACCGTGGCGAGCGCCTCGGTGCCGTCGGACAGCGTCACGTCCAGCACGCCGGCCCGCTTGCCGAACACCAGCATCGGCTGGTCGGCGCCGAACAGGTCGGCGATGGTGCCGTTGCCGACGAAAGCGCCTTCCGGCGCCGTCGCCCGGACGGTGCCGGAGGCGTCTGCGAACAGGATCACCCGGCCGTCGCTGGTCGCCGACGGCGGCAGGCTGTCGCGCAGGGCGGCGCGCATGATGCCGGAATAGCCGCCTTCGGCCTTGTCGAGCGACGGGTGGGTCGACAGATCGGCGTCGAGCGCTTCAGCGAGCAGTGCCACCATGTCGGAGGCGGAGCGGTAGGTGTCCGTGCGCTGCTGCAGGAGGTTGGAGACGTGGAAGATGCCGCCCACCAGCAGGAAGGCCGAAATCAGCACCGGGATCGACCGGCGGAACAGCGGCTCGGCCTGGAGGAGACGAAGGTAGGAAGGGCGAACCAGCAAGCCGGCATGCCCCTTCAAGATGCTCTCGGTGTCGGCGTCGCCAAAAAAGCGCGTTCGCCACGTTGCCGACCCTCTGCCGAGGTCGTTGCCCGCCATGTCGTTGCCCCGCCGCCGCATGTTGTTGGGGAACGCGAAACACCCCCGAATCAAGGGCAGTTTGAATCATCGGGAATCGCTCTGTCCATAGGTTAACGAGCGTTGAATCTGCTTTTTGAATCGCTGCCGTCGAATGGCGGGGCGTGTGACATTCCTGCCGAATCCGCGGGCGGGATTCGGGGAGCGGACATAGACTTTCGTTGCATTGTCATCCCCTCCCGGCGCTTCCTCGACAGGAGAGGGCAGGGAGGGGAGATACCGGCAAGCCGGCCGATCAGGCCAGCGTGCGCTCCAGGATGTCGGCGACGTCGCGCGAAAGCTGCGGCTTGATCTGGATCGAGCGGAGCGCCGTCTCCGCCTGGGCCCGCCGCTTCGGCTCGTAGGAGCGCCAGGAGCGGAAGGTGACGAGCAGCCGGGCGGCGAGCTGCGGATTGGCGGCATCCAGGCGCGAGATGACGTCGGCGACGAAGCCGAAGCCCTTGCCGTCGGCCCGGCCGAACTGGGTGGGGTTCGACGTGGCGAAAGCGCCGATCAGCGCCCGCACGCGGTTGGGATTGCCGAAGGAGAAGGCCGGATGCCGCGTCAGCGCCATCACCTTGTCGAGCGCGCCGGGGAGCGGCGCCGACGCCTGCGCCGACAGCCACTTGTCGACCACCAGCGGCACGTTGCCGAACCGCTCGAAGAAGGCGGCGAGCGCCGCCTCGGCGTCCGCGTCGCCGCGATGGACCAGGATGGTCAGCGCCGCCATGCGGTCGGTCATGTTGGTCGCCGTCTCGAAGCGCCGGCGCACCAGCGCCATCGCCTCGGCCGAGCCGGTGATCGACAGGAGATCGAGCGCGGTATTGGCGAGCGACCGCCGGCCGGAGCCGGCGGCATCCGGCACGTAGGGCGCGCCGGCGGCGGCGTCGTCGGCCGCGACGATCGCCGTGAGGCGCGCCGCGAGCCGGCCGGCGACGGTGCGCCGGTAGGCCTGATGGGCGGCGGCCACCGCGTCGGGATCGACGTTTTCGGCCACCTCGCGGGCGACGTCGTTCTCGCTGGGCACGGCGATCAGCAATGCCTTGAAGGCGGCATCGAGGCCCGGGTCGTCGAGCAGCGCGCCGAGCGCGTCGATCGGCGCCGTTTCGAAGCTAGGCGCCTGGCCGGCGCGCACCTGCTGCGTCGCCTTGACCAGCGCCGTCATGGCCAGCGTGGTGCCGGCCTGCCAGCGGTTGAAGCTGTCGGCGTCGTTGGCGAGCAGGAAGATGAGGTCGGCCGACGACAGCGACTGCCGCACCTTGACCGGCGCCGAGAAGCCGCGGAACAGCGACGGCACCGGCCGCGACGGCAGCCCCTCGAAGGTCACGGTGTGCGACGGCTGGGTGAGGATCAGCGTGTCGCCGTTCACCTCGGCGCCGGCGATCGACGACGGCTGCATGTCCCCGCCGTCGGGACCGACCAGGCCGAAGCGCACCGGGATGACGCGCGGCTTCTTGGTCTGCTGGCCCGGCGTTGCCGGCGTCTCCTGCGTGAGCGTCAGCCTGTAGCGCCGCGCCGCCTCGTCCCAGTTTTCCTCGACGGTGACGGTCGGCGTGCCGGCCTCGCGGTACCAGACCATGAAGGGTTCGAGATCGCGGCCCGACGCGTCGGCGAATGAGGCGATGAATTGCTCGACGGTGGCGGCCTCGCCGTCATGCCGGTCGAAATAGAGGTCCATGCCGCGCGCAAAGGCGTCGTCGCCGATCAGCGTCTTCAGCATGCGGATGACCTCGGCGCCCTTCTCGTAGACGGTCGCCGTGTAGAAGTTGTTGATCTCCTTGTACTGCTCCGGCCGCACCGGATGGGCGAGCGGGCCGCCGTCCTCGGGGAACTGCTGGCTCCTGAGCAGGCGGGCGTCGGAAATGCGCTTCACCGCCCGCGACCGCATGTCGGAGGAGAACTCCTGGTCGCGGAAGACGGTCAGGCCTTCTTTCAGGCAGAGCTGGAACCAGTCGCGGCAGGTGATGCGGTCGCCGGTCCAGTTGTGGAAATACTCGTGGGCGATCACCGCCTCGATGCCGGCATAGTCGGTATCGGTGGCGATCTCCGGATCGGCCAGCACGTATTTGTCGTTGAAGATGTTGAGGCCCTTGTTCTCCATGGCTCCCATGTTGAAGTCGGACACCGCCACCACGTTGAACACGTCGAGGTCGTATTCGCGGCCGAACACCTCCTCGTCCCACTTCATCGAGCGCTTCAGCGAGTCCATGGCATAGGCCGCCTTCGGCGCGTTGCCCTTCTCGACGTAGACGGCGAGCTTCACCTTGCGGCCGCTCATCGTCGTGAAGTCGTCCTCGAAGGCGTCGAGATCGCCGGCCACCAGCGCGAACAGGTAGCTCGGCTTCGGCCAGGGGTCGTGCCAGACGGCGAAGTGGCGGCCGTCCTCGAGGTTGCCCGACGACACCGGATTGCCGTTGGACAACAGGATCGGCGCCTCGGTCTTCGGCGCGGTGATCTTCACGGTGAACACCGAGAGCACGTCCGGCCGGTCGTAATAATAGGTGATGCGGCGGAAGCCCTCCGCCTCGCACTGGGTGCACCAGGTGCCGGACGAGCGATAGAGGCCCATCAGCTTGGTGTTGGCGGCCGGATCGAGGCGCGTCGTCATGTCGAGGCGGAAGCTGCCGGCCGGCGGCGCCTTGACGGTCAGGCGGTCGGCGCTCGCCTCGTAGTCGTCGGCGGACAGCTCGCGGCCGTCGATCGCGATACGGACGAGCGTCAGCTCGCCGCCGTCGAGGACGAGCGGCTCCCCGGCGGTGCCGGCCCGCGGCGAAAGGACGAGCGACGCCGCCACCAGCGTCCTCTCCGCCGTCAGGTCGAATTCCAGGTCGACCTTGTCGATGGCGTAGGGCGTTGGCCGGTAGTCGGCGAGGCGGATGACGGGGGAGGTTTCCTGGGACACGGGGCGCAACCTATTGTCAAAGCATGCGGCGCGAAGCGCCAAAATCGGGTGGTCCGGCGGCGGCCGGCGATGCAAGGGTTGTAAGATCGATCGGGGGAAATGCAAACTCCTCTTTGCGAGAGTGTCGCGATATAGGACAATTCTTGAAGCTGCGGAGCGGCATTTCGAGGCAAGGATTGCCTCGAAATGCGTCTATCGAAGCGGAAAGCCTAAGGGCCGGAGGCCCGCCGGCGTCTGAGGCCAAGAAAAGCGAAGTCTTTACAACCCGGCGCGCTTCGCCTATGGGAGAGGGCATGAACGGTTTTGTCGCCCTGAACGCTTCGTGGTGGTGGCGCTTCTCGTAAGAGAGCGGCCGACGCGGTGTGTCCAGACGGGACGAATTGAGCGAGGGCTGCTCCGGGAGACCGGAACGGCCCTTTTTGTTCGAGGTGTCCGAGGCGGTCTCTCCGAGTGGCGACAGGGGAGATTGCGATGGTAAAAAGCGAAGCCGAGGCCGGTTCGTCCGGCAACAGAGAATCCTTCGTCACCGCCGGCGGCGTGGAAGTGGCCCGTAGCGCCCGACCAGACCACTACAAGACGGCGATTTCAGGGTACTTCGACAGGCTCGACACGCGGCGCGGCGCCGTGCTGTCCTCCAACTACGAGTTTCCCGGCCGCTATTCGCGCTGGGACATCGCTTTCGTCGACCCGCCGGTGGCGATCACCGCGCGCGGCCGCAGGATGACCATCGAGGCGCTCAATGCCCGCGGCCGCATATTGCTCCCCGCCTTCGCCGCGGCCGTCCGCGGTCCGGACCTCGTTTCCCTCTCCGTCGATGATGCGCTGATCTCGCTCGAAGTGGCGGTGCCCGAGGGCGGATTTGCCGAGGAAGACCGCTCGCGCCAGCCATCGGTGTTCTCGGTGCTTCGCCGCATCATCGCGAAATTCGCCACGCCCGAGGACGACAAGCTCGGCCTGTGGGGCGCCTTCGGCTACGATCTCGCCTTCCAGTTCGACAGCGTCGATTTCAAGCTGCCGCGGCCCGACGACCAGCGCGACCTCGTGCTCTACTTCCCCGACGAGATCGTCGTCGTCGACCACCATCGCGCCGCCGCCACCGTCTATTCCTACGATTTCGTCGTCGAGGGCCGGTTGACCGTCGGCCTGCCGCGCGACGGCGCGCCGCAGCCGTTCCGGATGAGCGACCGCGATCCCGGGCGCGGCGATCATCGGCCCGGCGAATACGCCGCGTCGGTGGAGAAGGCGGTGGAATACTTCCGGCGCGGCGACCTGTTCGAGGTGGTGCCGGGCCAGGTGTTCTACGAGAAGCCGTCGTCGCCGCCGTCGGCGATCGCCCGCCGCCTGCAGCAGATCAATCCGGCGCCGTTCGGCTTCATGTTCAACCTCGGCAATTCCGAATACCTGATCGGCGCCAGCCCCGAGATGTTCGTGCGCGTCACCAACGGCAAGCGCGTCGAGACCTGCCCGATCTCCGGCACCATCCGCCGCGGCCGCAACGCCATCGAGGACGAGGAGCAGATCCGCATCCTGCTCAATTCCAAGAAGGACGAGGCCGAGCTCACCATGTGCTCGGACGTCGACCGCAACGACAAGAGCCGCATCTGCGAGCCGGGGTCGGTGCGCGTCATCGGCCGCCGCCAGATCGAGATGTATTCGCGCCTGATCCATACCGTCGACCACATCGAGGGGCGGCTGCGCGACGGCATGGACGGTCTCGACGCTTTCCTCAGCCATGCCTGGGCGGTGACGGTGACCGGCGCGCCCAAGCTCTGGGCGATGCAGTTCATCGAGGACCACGAGAAGAGCTGCCGCGCCTGGTACGGCGGCGCCGTCGGCGCCTTCCTGATGAACGGCGACGTCAACACCGGCCTGACGCTCAGGACCATCCGCCTCAAGGACGGCATCGCCGAGGTGCGGGCCGGCGCGACGCTGCTCTATGATTCGGTGCCCGAGGACGAGGAGAAGGAAACCGAGCTCAAGGCCTCGGCGCTGATTTCGGCCATCCGCGAGGCTGGTAGCGCACCGGTCGCCGCGGCATCGGTGGTCCGCGAGGCGATCGGCGCCGGCACGCGCATCGTGCTGGTCGACCACGAGGACAGCTTCGTCCATACGCTCGCCAACTACTTCCGCCAGACCGGCGCCGAGGTGAAGACGCTGCGCGCTTCCAAGGGCAGGGGCATCGATGCCGCCCTGATCGCCGCCGAGCGGCCCGACCTCCTCGTCATGTCGCCGGGGCCGGGCAACCCCGCCGATTTCCAATGCGCCCGGACGATCGCGGCGGCGCGGGAGCTGGGCCTGCCGGTGTTCGGCGTCTGCCTCGGCCTGCAGGCGATGGTCGAGGCCTTTGGCGGCCGGCTGGCTCAACTGGCCGTTCCCTATCACGGCAAGCCGTCGAAGGTGGCGGTATCGGCCAATTCGCTGTTGTTCGCCGGGCTGCCGTCCGAGATCGTCATCGGCCGCTACCACTCGCTCTACGCCGATCGGGCGCATCTGCCCGGCGCGTTCCGCGTGACGGCGGAGACCGGCGACGGGGTGATCATGGCCATCGAGCACCGGAGCGAACCGTTCGCCGCCGTGCAATTTCACCCGGAGTCGATCATGTCGCTGTCGGCGGACGCCGGTCACGTCATCATCGAGAATGCCATCCAGGGTTTAGTTGGCGCCGGTCGGAAGGCATAGTTCGCCGGCGGCTCAGATTGTTGCGCGGCGGCCCCGGCCGACTTGGCGTTTGTTCCACGCGCGGGCATGCAACCGCCGAAACGCGGCGGCGCCCACGTTCGGCGGGCTGGTGAAAACAACGTCGAATGGGAGTGGCAGCCGGCTTTACCTGCGGCTGCCGTCGGAAATATTTCCAATAGATATCAATTGCATAAATAAAGGAAATGGTTTCCGTTCCGGATAAATCAGCGTTGTTGCAAGGATGTCGCACTCGAATGCGGAATTGAATGTTTCGAGCCGGATACATGCGAAAAGCGGCGGTGAACAACTTTTGGTGCTGGCAGATTGCGTGCAACGCGCTATCATAAAAATTGCGACAACGTTGCTGGCTCAACTCGTCGCGGGGTTTAGCAGCCCCTTCCGCGGTTTTCGCGGACTAGCGGTCCAAACAACTAGAGGGCGCAAGCCCTCTTTTTTTGTCCTGGCGGCATCGTCGTTCACGGCGTCCGTTGGCAGCCACGCTTTTCAACGCATCTCACCGCCTTCCTTCCGCATCGTCGCTTACGGAACGGGCTTGATCGCGCCGTTCATGCTCAAATTTGCGCCTTGACCCCCTGATTTTTTTACCGAAAGATCAAGGAAACAGAAGGACGGAGAAAAACCGCCGGGGAATAGCGGACAAGGCAATCGAAAGATCCGGTTCGGGCTGGTTTCGGCCGTCCTGAACCATGGTTGGATCAAGGACATCGGACGCACCGGACCGGTCGTCTCGATGAACGCGAGCGTTTGTCTTCGTCGTTACTGTGCACCAGCCACGGGACCAATATCCATGCCGGACATTTCTGCGGGACGCCTCGGCGAAGCCGATTACGGAAAGAATTTTTCGGACGTTCATCCGCCGCTCAGCGCGCATGAGGCGGTCGTCGAAAGCGATCGCTGCTACTTCTGCTTCGATGCGCCCTGTACCAATGCCTGCCCGACGTCGATCGACATTCCCCTGTTCATCCGGAAGATCGGCACCGGCAATGTCGTCGGCGCCGCCGAGACCATCTTTTCTTCCAACATTCTCGGCGGCATGTGCGCCCGCGTCTGTCCCACCGAGACGCTGTGCGAGGAAGCCTGCGTCCGCAACCTTGCCGAGGAAAAGCCGGTGCGCATCGGCCTGCTTCAGCGCCATGCCACCGATCACTACCTCGACCGGCACGCCGCCTATGGCGTCCGCGCGCCGGCCACCGGCCGCAAGGTCGCCGTCGTCGGCGCCGGTCCGGCCGGTCTCGCCTGTGCCCACGAACTGGCGCTGAAGGGCCATCAGGTGACGATCTTCGAGGCGCGCGGCAAGGCGGGCGGCCTCAACGAGTTCGGCATCGCCGCCTACAAGGCGACCGACGGCTTCGCCCAGCGTGAGGTCGATTTCGTGCTCGGCGTCGGCGGCATCGCCGTCGAGGCCGGCAAGGCGCTCGGCCGCGACTTCACGCTGGCCGGCCTCAAGGCGGACTATGACGCGGTCTTTCTCGGCCTCGGCCTTCAGGCCGTCAACGCGCTCGGCGTCGAAGGCGAGGAGATCGCCGGCGTCGTCGATGCCGTCCGCTGGATCGAGGAGCTCCGGCAATCGCCCGACAAGTCGGCGATCGAGGTGGGCGCCCGCGTCGTCGTCATCGGCGGCGGCATGACGGCGGTGGATGCCGCCGTGCAGGCCAAGAAGCTCGGCGCCGACGAGGTGACCATCGCCTACCGGCGAGGCTCGGCCGAGATGGGCGCCAGCCGTTACGAGCAGGAGCTGGCGCAGGTGAACGGCGTGCGCATCCTGCATTGGGTGGCGCCGAGGACGGTGGTGTCGGAAGGCAACGCCGTCGCCGCCGTCGATTTCGAGCGCACGGCGCTCGACGCCGCCGGCCGCCTCACCGGAACCGGCCGAAGCGTCCGCCTCCTCGCCGACCAGGTGATGAAGGCGATCGGGCAGACCTTCGTCTCCGGTCCGGTCGAAGCCGGCGAGACCGTCGCTCTCGAAGGCGGCCGCATCGCGGTCGATGCCGACATGCGCACCTCGCTTGCCGGCGTCTGGGCCGGCGGCGACTGCGTGCGCGGCGGCGAGGACCTCACCGTCCAGGCCGTCGATCATGGCAAGCGCGCCGCCCTTTCCATCCACGCCGCCCTTTCCGCTTGATTTTTCGGGAGTTTTGCCATGGCCGACCTCCGCACCAATTTCCTCGGCATCAAGTCGCCGAATCCGTTCTGGCTCGCCTCGGCGCCGCCCACCGACAAGAAATACAACGTCGAGCGCGCCTTCCGCGCCGGCTGGGGCGGCGTCGTCTGGAAGACGCTCGGCGAGGACCCGGCGGTGGTCAACGTCAACGGCCCGCGCTACGGCGCCATTCACGCCGGCGACCGCCGCCTTGCCGGCCTCAACAACATCGAGCTGATCACCGACCGGCCGCTGGAACTGAACCTCCGCGAGATAGCCGAGGTGAAGAAGGCCTGGCCCGACCGGGCGCTGGTCGTCTCGCTGATGGTGCCCTGCGAGGAGCCGAACTGGAATTCGATCGTCGCCCGCGTCGAGGAAACCGGCGCCGACGGCCTCGAACTCAACTTCGGCTGTCCGCACGGCATGAGCGAGCGCGGCATGGGCTCGGCGGTGGGGCAGGTGCCCGAATACATCGAGATGGTCGCCCGCTGGTGCAAGGCGGCGACGCGCATGCCGGTGATCGTCAAGCTGACGCCCAATATCACCGACATCCGCTATCCTGCCCGCGCCGCCAGGAAGGGCGGGGCGGACGCGGTGTCGCTGATCAACACCATCAACTCGATCGTCGCCGTCGACCTCGACAGCTTCGCGCCGGTGCCGACCATCGACGGCAAGGGCAGCCACGGCGGCTATTGCGGCCCGGCCGTCAAGCCGATCGCCCTCAACATGGTGGCCGAGATCGCCCGCGATCCGGAAACCTGGGGCATGCCGATCTCCGGCATCGGCGGCATCGAGACCTGGCGCGACGCCGCCGAATATATCGCGCTCGGCTGCGGCACCGTGCAGGTCTGCACGGCGGTGATGACCTATGGCTTCAAGATCGTCGAGGAGATGATCGACGGCATGAAGAAGTACATGGATGGCCACGGCTTCTCCACCATCGAGGACTTCCGCGGCCTTGCGGTTCGGAACCTCTCCGACTGGAAGTATCTCAACCTCAACTACATCGCCAAGGCCAGGATCGACCAGGATCTCTGCATCAAGTGCGGCCGCTGCCACATCGCCTGCGAGGACACCTCACACCAGGCGATCACCCACATGGTCGACGGCGTCAGGCATTTCGAGGTGAAGGACGAGGAGTGCGTCGGCTGCAATCTCTGCGTCAACGTCTGCCCGGTCGAGGGCTGCATCACCATGCAGCCGATGGCGCCCGGATCGGTCGACCCGCGCACCGGCCGGGTGGTTCCCGCCCAATACGCCAACTGGACGACCCATCCCAACAATCCCTCGGCCATTGCGGCGGAGTGAGCGCAAAAAGAAACCGGCGTCGCGATTGCGGCGCCGGTTTCCGATTGTGAGCGGCCAAGTCAGGCGTCGACGGTTTGCCGCCGCTCCGCACGGATGCGGGCGGCGATGCCGGCGATCTCGGCGTTGGCCGCCTGCATCGCCCGCGCCCGGTGCTCGTCGGAGATGTTGACGCCCTCGGCGCGGACGACGTCGATATCCTTGATGCCGAGCAGGCGGAAGAAGGACCGCAGATAGGGATCGACGAAATCCTCCTCGGGGCCATGATGGAAGCCGCCGCTCGCATAGGCGACGACCACCTTGCGGCCGCCGGCAAGCCCTTCGGGTCCCTTCTCGGTGTAGCGGAACGTCTTGCGGGGAATGGAGATCGAATCGAGCCAGGCCTTGAGGCGGGCCGGAACGGAGAGGTTGTACATCGGCGCCCCGATGACGACGACGTCGGCGGCCAGGAACTCGTCGGCGGCCGGGCTGTCGCCGGCGCGCGGATTGATGGCCGCCGGCTCTTCGCTCGTGAGGTCGTGGTGGATCACCGGCTCGTCCGAGCCGTCGGCGACGGCCGCGACGATGGCGGCGGTCAGCGCGCGGGAAACGGATCCTTCGGTCTGGATGCTGGAATCGATATGCAGGATGGTCACTGTGCCTGGCTCCGAATGATTTTCGAGCGGCAACCTATCGCAGGCTCGGCCGATCTGTTATCGGCATCGGATCATTTGATGTCGAGTTTGGGCCAAAGTGACCGACACCTGTCTCAACCGTCTCGTCGAGAGCGACGCGCGCCACAGCGCCGCCATCCACAGCCACGACCAGGGCCAGCTCACCTATATCGAGCGCGGTGTGCTGAGCCTTGAGGCGGACGGCCGCATCTGGGCGATCCCGCCCGGGCGGCTGCACTGGATTCCGGCCGGCGTGCGGCACGCCTCGCGCTCGCACGGCGAGGTGCGTTTCTGGCTGACGCTGGTGTCGGAAGACTTCGCGAACCGTTTGCCCAGCCGGATTACCGTGCTCGAGGCCTCGCCGCTGCTCGTCGGCGCGCTGGATCGGCTACGGGGGCTGCGGCCGGGCGACGCCTTCGCCGCGCCGTTGCTCGATGTCGTTGCCCACGAGATCGACACCGGCGCCGAGGAAGCGCCCGGCATGCGGCTGCCGACGCCGCCCCGCATGCGCGACTGGGCGCTGGCCTTTCTCGCCGCGCCGAGCATCAAGACCGGCATCGACGCGGCGGCCGGCGCGGTGGCCATGTCGCGCCGCAGCTTCACCCGGCATTTCGAGCGCGAGGTCGGCATGACCTTCGCCGCCTGGAAGCGGGCGGTGATCGTCCACCGGGCGACGGTGCGATTGGCGGAGGGGGCGGCGGTCGGCGACGTTGCCCTGGAGGCCGGCTACGAGAGCGTCAGCGCCTTCATCGCCATGTTCAGGTCGGTGTGCGGCCGGCTGCCGGGTGAAATCCGGCGCGGGGTGGGAACCTGAATCACTTGGGCGTGGGCAGAATGCCGCGCATCAAAATGCCGATCACCGTGTCGGAGGCGGCGCGGAAGGTGGCGGGATCCTCGACGCCGCGCCCCAGCACCGAGCGGATCTGCGCATCGAAGTCGGCGTAATGCTGCGTCGTCGCCCAGATCATGAAGATCAGGTGGACGGGGTCGATGTCGAGCAGCTTGCCGTCCCGGATCCAGCGGCGGATCACCTCGGCCTTTTCCTCGACGATCGACTTGAGGTCGGTTTTGAGGACGCCGTCGAGATGCGGCGCGCCGAGCAGCACCTCGCCGATGAACAGCCGGCTTTCCTGGGGAAAATCGCGCGATTGCTCCAGCTTCTGGCGGATATAGCCGGTCAGCTCGGCCTCCGGATCGCCGTCCTCGGCCATCTCCCCGAACGGGGCGAGCCACATGTCGAGCGTGCGCGTCAGCACCGCCGTATAGAGGTCGTGCTTGCGCCGGAAGTAATAGAGCAGGTTCGGCTTGGACATGCCGGCCTTTTCGGCGATCTGGTCGACGGTGGCGCCGCGGAAGCCGTAGCGCGAAAATACCTCGAGCGCCGCGTCGAGGATGCGTTCCTCGTTTTCCGCCTGAATGCGCGTCCGCTTCTTCGAGCCGCGCGCGCGGGCCAGATCCTGGCTTTCAGTCGCTGTTTCGTAACTCATGCAGCGAATGTCCACGCTATCGAGACATTCGGCAAGCCCGGATCGGTGGCAAAACGCCGGTCGCGGTGGATGAATTTTGTCCGGTTGGTCAGAAGCTCGGCGGCGTGCATACCGAGATCACCTCGCAGATGTCGTCGCCGACGTTGCGGAAGCGGTGCGGTTCGTTGCTTTTGAAATAGTAGGCCTCGCCCGGGCCGAGCACCCGCCGCTTGTCGCCGACGATCACCTCGATCTGCCCCTTGAGCACGATGCCGCCTTCCTCGCCTTCGTGACGCAGGTGGATGCGGCCGGAGCTGCTGCCCACCTCGTAGCGCTCGGAGAGGATTTGCAGCGCCTTGCCGGTGAGATCGCGTCCAACCTGCCGGTAGGAAACGCCGCCGCGGCCGATCTCCATCAGGTCCTCGGCCTTGAAGAAGATCTGCTCGGCCACCGGCTCGTCCTCGGCGAAGAAGTCGGCCATCGGCAGCGGCAGCGCGTCGAGGATGCGCTTCAGCGCGCCGACCGACGGGCTGATGGTGTTGGACTCGATCTGGCTGACGGTGGCGTTGGAGATGCCGGCCCGCCGCGCCAGCTCGCGCTGCGACAAGCCGCGCGCCTCGCGAAACCGCCTGAGCTTGCCGCCGAGATCGAGGGTCACGGCATCCTCCCCTGTTAAGTTGTTTGCTTTCCCGAACAGGTCGCCACAAACCGCCCGCATTTGCAAGGGGAGCGATCTGCACAAGATAACTGCTTGTTCAGGAAACGGGCATGTCGTTATCTACGTGTCGATCCGGACCCGGCTCGAACGCTATCCAGGCCCTGCCGTCCGCCTCGCTCGGAGACCTTCATGAACGTTCCCGTTCCCAACAACCTCGAAGCCTTCTGGATGCCGTTCACCGCCAACCGGCAGTTCAAGAAGGCGCCGCGCCTGCTCGCCTCGGCCTCCGGCATGTATTACACCACCGTCGACGGCCGGAAGCTGCTCGACGCCGCCGCCGGCCTGTGGTGCGTCAATGCCGGCCATGGCCGCCGCGAGATCGTCGAGGCGGTGGCCGCCCAGGTGGGCGAGCTCGACTACGCCCCGGCCTTCCAGATGGGCCATCCCAAGGCCTTCGAGCTGGCGGCGCGGCTCACCTCGATGATGCCGAAGCCGCTCGACCACGTGTTCTTCACCAATTCCGGTTCCGAGTCGGTGGAAACGGCGCTGAAGATCGCCGTCGCCTACCAGCGGGCGCGCGGCAAGGGCACCAAGACGCGCCTGATCGGCCGCGAGCGCGGCTATCACGGCGTCAACTTCGGCGGCATCTCGGTCGGCGGCATTCCCACCAACCGCAAGTTCTTCGGCTCGCTGCTCACCGGCGTCGATCACATGCGCCACACCCACGACATCGAGCGCAACGCCTATTCGCGCGGCCAGCCGGAATACGGCGCCGAGTTCGCCGACGAGCTGGAGCGGATCATCTACCTGCACGACGCCTCCAACATCGCCGCCGTCATCGTCGAGCCGATGGCGGGATCGACCGGCGTGCTGGTGCCGCCCAAGGGCTATCTCGAACGCCTCAGGGAGATCTGCACCAAGCATGACATTCTGCTGATCTTCGACGAGGTGATCACCGGCTTCGGCCGCCTCGGCGCGCCGTTCGCGGTCGACTATTTCGGCGTCGTGCCGGATATCGTCACCACGGCGAAGGGCATCACCAACGGCGTCATCCCGATGGGCGGCGTGTTCTGCTCCTCGGACATCTACGACGCCTTCATGACCGGGCCGGAGCATGCCATCGAGCTGTTCCACGGCTATACCTACTCGGCCCATCCGGTCGCCTGCGCCGCCTCGATGGCGACGCTCGATATCTATGCGAGCGAGGGACTGCTCAATCGCGGTCCGGAGCTCGCGCAGTATTTCGAGGACGCGCTGCACTCGCTGAAGGGCCTGCCGCACGTCATCGATATCCGCAATATCGGCCTCGTCGGCGCCATCGAGCTGCAGCCGATCGACGGCGAGCCGACCAAGCGCGCCTTCGCCGCCTTCCTGAGCGCCTACGAGAAGGGCGTGATGATGCGCACCACCGGCGACATCATCGCCCTGTCGCCGCCGCTGATCGTCAGCAAGGCCGAGATCGACCTCCTGGTGTCGGTGATCGCCGACGTCCTCAAGGCATTGCCCTGAGGACGCGGCGGACGATCAAAGCAGCGTGCCGCGCAGGATCAGCAGCGCCACGCTGAAGTAGATGATGAGGCCCGTGACGTCGACCAGCGTGGCGACGAACGGCGCCGAGGCGCTCGCCGGATCGAAGCCCAGCCGTTTCAACAGGAAGGGCAGCATCGAGCCGGCGAGCGAGCCGAAGGTGACGATGCCGATGAGGCCGACGCCGACCGTCAGGCCGATCAGCTCCCAGTGCGGGCCGTAGTCGAAGATGCCGAGCCCCTGCCAGGCGGCGATGCGGACCATGCCGATCACCCCGAGGCTGGCGCCGAGCGCCACGCCGACCGGCAGTTCGCGCAGCGCCACCCGCCACCAGTCGCGCAGGCGCAACTGGCCGAGCGCCAGGGCGCGGATCAGCAATGACGTCGCCTGCGAGCCGGAATTGCCGCCCGAGCTCATGATGAGCGGGATGAACAGCGTCAGCACCACCGCTTTTTCCAGCTCGTTCTCGAAATGCTGCATGGCGCTCGCCGTCAGCATCTCGCTGATGAACAGCACGCCGAGCCATCCGACCCGCTTGCGGTACATGCTGAAGAAGCCCGTGCCGAGATAGGGCTCGGTCGTGCCCTCGACGCCGCCGAATTTCTGCACGTCCTCGCTGCCTTCGGCCAGGATCGCGTCGATCACGTCGTCGACGGTGACGATGCCCAGCATCTGCTGCCGCTCGTTGACCACCGGCACCGACAACAGGTCGTGGATCGAGATCAAACGGGCGACCTCCTCGCGATCGACGTCGGCGCGGACGGTGATCGGCTCGCGGTCGGGAGCGAGATCGAGGATCGGCTGCTCGGGCTCGCCGATGATCAGCTCGCGCAGCGTCACCACCCGCAGTAGCGCCCGCGTCTTCGGATCGAGCGCATGGATCGCGTAGACCGTCTCGCGCGTGCGCTCGACGTCGCGGATGTGGCGCAGCGTCTCGGCCACCGTGTAGGTGGCGGGCACGCTGACGAACTCGGTCGACATCAGGCTGCCGGCCGTGCCCTCGGGATAGGCGAGCAGCCGCTTGAGCGGCCAGGCGCTGTCGAAGTCGACGCGCTTCAACAGCTCGGAACGGTCCTCGTCGTCGAGGGCGCGCAGCACGTCGGCGGCGCGGTCGTCGGCCATGCCCTTGAGGATTTCGCCGGCCCGCTCGTGCGGCAGGTCGATGAGCAGGTCGCCGGCGCGGGCCAGCTCCGGCCGGTCGAACACGTCGATGGCGCGTTCGAGGGGCAGATGGGCGAGCACCGCCGCCGCGGTTTCCGCGTCTTCCTCGTTGAGACGGGCGACGATGTCGGCGGCGTGCGCGTCGAACAGGTCGGCGAACAGCACCAGATCGACCGCGCCCGGCGCGGTGCGGATGGTATCCATGGTCTCACCTCTCGATCCGTCGTCACGGCGGATCGCAGGCGAGCCAACCCGTGCGGGTCAGACCGGCGTCGGCCGTGACGACAAGGACAATCGACTACTGTCGCTTGGCATGGGGTTGGGTTTCCTTTGAAATCGCGCCGTCCGACGGAGCCGGTCGGCGCGGCGGCAAAATGGGCCGGCGGGCCGCAAAGGTCAAGACGTGGACCGACAGAAAGATGCACCCTCGTTGGTCTTCGTCCGCCGTCGCCGCGGCCGATGATTGCCGTTGCGCAAGACGGCTCTATCGTTCATGTTACGTTCCGCCGACAGGCCAACCGAGAGGAGACCATCATGGCCAAGCACGGTACCTTTGTCTGGAACGAGCTGATGACCCCCGATGTCGCCGCCGCCAAGGCCTTCTACGCCGCCGCCCTTGGCTGGACTTTCACCGAGGAGGATATGGGCGACGACGGCCTTTACACGCTGGTTCATGCCGAGGGGCAGGAGAAGCCGGTGGCCGGCATCTACCAATGGCCGGACAGCCAGCCCGGCTCGCGCGACTGGTTCGCCTACGTCGCCGTCGACGACATCGACGCGGCCGTCGAAAAGGTCGGGCCGGCGGGCGGCAAGGTGCTGCGCGGCCCGTGGGCGATCGCGGGCGTCGGCCGGATTGCCATCGTGCTCGACGCGGCCGGCAGCGCCATCGGCTATCTGCAAGCCGAGCCCATGTGATCGCCGGACCGACCCCCACCCGAGCGCCGGCGGTCGCGACAAAGTGATCCCGATCGTCGGCGCTCCCCGTCGCGGTTGCCATGTTTCGGCCGGACGCCGGAGCAATCCTGCCGCCGTCGAGACGAAACGCGACGGGAGAGTCGGGCCATGACGCCGGCCGTTACCATAACCATGCTGGTGGCCGCCTTTTGCGGGCTTGCGCGGCGGTTCGTCGCCTCGCTTGTCGGGGCATTCCTGCTGGCGATGGTCGGCGTGGCGCACATGCTGGCGCGGCAGCCGGCGTCGGCTCACCACATTCTGCTGCACGGTTTTCATCTGCTGCTGATCTTCAACGTCACCTATGCCGCCTTTGCGATTTTTTCGGCGTTGGTATTTTGAAGCTTTTGCGGGCGACTGCCCGAAAGCGGCAAGCAACCCTGCCGTCAAACGCGGCATCTTTTTGAGTTTCGCCGAAAACTGAGGCTTTGGGTTGCTTCGTTGCTCAAAAATCACCCTTGACCATTTCAGGGGCAAACCCGACTATGCGTTTATCAATTGGTAAAAGTTTTGCCGATCCGCCGTCCCGAGAGATGGCCGGGTGGCCGGGGAATGCCGGGGGCGGCCCGATCGGTTCGCTCTCGCGATCAGGGGAACATGATGACGACGCCGACCGACAACATGCGGGTCAACGGGGCGCGGCTGTGGGACAGCCTTGAGGAAATGGCGACGACGGGGCCGGGTCTGAGGGGCGGCTGCAATCGGCAGACGCTGACCGACGAAGACGCCAAGGGCAGGGCGCTGTTCAAGGCCTGGGGCGAGGCGGCCGGCATGACGCTCGGCATCGACCGGATGGGCACCATGTTCTTCACCCGGCCCGGCACCGATCCCGACGCGCTGCCGGTCTACGTCGGCAGCCATCTCGATACCCAGCCGACCGGCGGCAAGTACGACGGCGTGCTCGGCGTGCTCGGCGCCCTCGAGGTTGTCCGTTCGCTCAACGACCTCGGCGTCAGGACCAGGCATCCGATCGTCGTCGTCAACTGGACCAACGAGGAAGGCGGCCGATTCGCGCCGGCCATGCTGGCGTCCGGCGTGTTCGCCGGCGTCCATACCCTCGACTACGCCTATGGGCGCAAGGATTTCGACGGCAAGGTGTTCGGCGACGAGCTGAAGCGCATCGGCTGGCTCGGCCAGGAGGAAGTCGGCGCGCGAAAGATGCACGCCTATTTCGAATATCACATCGAGCAAGGCCCCATCCTGGAGGCCGAGGAGAAGCAGATCGGCGTCGTCACCCACTGCCAGGGTCTGTGGTGGCTGGAATTCACGCTGACCGGCAAGGAAGCGCATACCGGCTCGACGCCGATGAACATGCGCGTCAACGCCGGCCTCGCCATGGCCCGCATCTTCGAGCTGGTGCAGAAGGTGGCGATGGACAGCCAGCCCAACGCCGTCGGCGGCGTCGGCCAGGTGAAGTTCTCGCCCAATTCGCGCAACGTGCTGCCGGGCACCGTCGTCTTCACCGTCGACATCCGTTCGCCGGAACAGGAAAAGCTCGACCGCATGCGGGCGATCATCGAGGCCGAGGCGCCGAAGCTCTGCGAGCCGCTGGGCGTCCGGTGCGCCGTCGAGGTGGTCGGCCATTTCGATCCCGTCACCTTCGATCCGACGCTGGTCTCCCGCGTTCGCTCGGTCACCGAGAAGCTCGGCTACAGCCACATGAACCTCGTCTCCGGCGCCGGCCACGACGCCTGCTGGGCGGCCAGGGTGGCGCCCGCCACCATGATCATGTGCCCCTGCGAGGGCGGCCTTTCCCATAACGAGGACGAGAAGATCACGCCGGAATGGGCGGCGGCCGGCGCCGACGTGCTGCTGCACGCCGTATTGGAGACGGCGGAGATCGTTGCCTGATGACAGGCGTGTTTCACGGCGATTATGCTGCGGACCCGAACAGTCTGTTCATGACAAGAAAGCTGACGGACAAACCGTCCAACGAGGGTTGAACCATGTCGAAGGTCATCAAGGGTGGAACCATCGTCACCGCCGATCTGACGTATGAAGCCGACGTCCTGATCGAGGGCGAGCGCATCGTCGCGATCGGTCCCGATCTCAAGGGCGACGAGGTGCTGGACGCCACCGGCTGCTACGTCATGCCGGGCGGCATCGATCCGCACACCCATTTGGAGATGCCCTTCATGGGCACCTATTCGGCCGACGATTTCGACAGCGGCACCCGGGCGGGCCTCGCCGGCGGCACCACCATGGTGGTCGACTTCATCACGCCGCGCCCCGACGAGTCGATGCTGAGCGCCCTCCAGAGCTGGCACAACCGGGCGAGCCGCGCCAACAGCGACTATTCGTTCCACATGTGCGTCACCTCGTGGAACAGAGAGATCTTCGACGAGATGAAGGTGATCATCGAGGAGAAGGGCATCAACTCCTTCAAGCATTTCATGGCCTACAAGGGCTCGCTGATGGTGGACGACGACGAGATGTTCCAGTCGTTCCAGCGCCTTGCCGAGCTCGGCGGCCTGCCGCTGGTGCACGCCGAGAACGGCGACGTGGTCGCCCAGATGCAGGCCAAGCTCTACGCCGAGGGCAACACCGGCCCCGAGGCGCACGCCTATTCCCGGCCGCCCGAGGTCGAGGGCGAGGCGACCAACCGCGCCATCATGCTGGCCGACATGGCCGGCGCGCCGCTCTACGTCGTCCATACCTCCTGCGAGCAGGCGCATGAGGCGATCCGCCGTGCCCGCCAGAAGGGCATGCGCGTCTACGGCGAGCCGCTGATCCAGCACCTCCTGCTCGACGACAGCGAATACGCCAATCCCGACTGGGACCATTCGGCCGCCCGCGTCATGAGCCCGCCGTTCCGCAACAAGCTGCATCAGAACAGCCTGTGGGCCGGCCTCGCCGCCGGCTCGCTGAGCTGCGTCGCCACCGATCATTGCACCTTCACCATCGCCCAGAAGCGCAACGGCCTCGGCGACTTCCGCAAGATCCCCAACGGCACCGGCGGCCTCGAGGATCGCATGCCGCTGCTCTGGACCTACGGCGTGCGAACCGGCCGGCTGACCATGAACGAATTCGTGGCCGTCACCTCCACCAACAGCGCCAAGATCCTCAACATGTATCCGAGGAAGGGCGCGGTGCTGGTCGGCGCCGATGCCGACCTCGTGGTCTGGGATCCCAAGCGCTCCAAGGTCATCTCGCCGAAGACCCAGCAGTCGGTGATCGAATACAACGTGTTCGACGGCTACGAGGTGACCGGCCTGCCGCGCTTCACGCTGTCCCGCGGCAAGGTGGTGGTCGAGGAAGCCACCATGAAGACCGAGGAAGGCCACGGCAAGTTCGTGCCGCGCAAGCCGTTCACGGCGGTCGCCAAGGCGCTCGGCCAGTGGAAGGACATCGTGTCGCCGCGGCGCGTCGAGCGTGCCGGCATTCCGGCGACCGGCATCTGAAATCGGCCCGGCCGGCCCGCTTCTTGCTTTGATTTCGGCCGGGTACCGGCCGATGCGGCGAGAGGCGCGGCGCGTCGGTCGGGTGAAGTTTGCATATCTGGCCGTGCCGGCCCGGGCCATCCGGGGTGGCGGACGAGGTGGTCGCCTGTGGCGGCCGGCCGAGCGGGCGGCTGTGTCCTCATCTTGAGTTGGAGCGAACGTCGATCGAACCGCGGGGACTTTCGCTCCAGTCCTCTATCGTCATGCATCCGCTCTTTCCGAATGGATGCTCGGGGTGCCGGCAAGCATGAACGTCATCGACATCGAGGCGCTATCCCTGACCTTCGAGACCGGCGACGGGCCGGTACAGGCGCTCTCCAACATCGACCTTACGATCGCCAAGGGAGACTTCGTCTCCTTCATCGGCCCGTCGGGCTGCGGCAAGACGACGCTGCTCCGCGTCATCGCCGACCTCGAACGGCCGACCGGCGGCGCCATTTCCGTCAACGGCACCACGCCGGAACTGGCCCGCCTCGATCGCGCCTACGGCTACGTCTTCCAGGCGCCCGCCCTTTATCCCTGGCGCACCATCGCCCGGAATGTGGCGCTGCCGCTGGAGATCATGGGCCTCACCCGCGCCCAGCAGCAGGAGCGCATCGAGCGCAACCTCGCGCTGGTCAACCTCACCGGCTTCGAGAAGAAATACCCCTGGCAGCTTTCCGGCGGCATGCAGCAGCGCGCCTCGATCGCCCGCGCCCTTGCCGTCGAGCCCGACCTGCTGTTGATGGACGAGCCGTTCGGCGCCCTCGACGAGATCGTCCGCGACCACCTCAACGAGCAGCTTCTCCAGCTCTGGGCCAAGACCAGGAAGACGGTGGTGTTCGTCACCCACTCCATCCCCGAGGCCGTCTATCTCTCGACCAGGATCGTGGTGATGAGCCCGCGCCCCGGCCGCATCCACGACATTGTCGAGAGCGACCTGCCGCGCGGCCCCCGGCCGCTCGACATCCGCGAGACGCCGGAATTCCTGAAGCTCGCCCAGCGGGTGCGCGACGGCCTGAGAGCGGGGCACAGCTATGACGACTGAGGTCATCCCGCGGGCGGGGAGGGCGGCGGCATGATCAAGCCCTCCTTCTTCCGCCACAGCGTCGTTCCGGTATTGACGGTCATCGCCGTCATCATCGCGCTCTGGTACGTCGCGGCCCTGTTCATGAACCATTCCATGGTGGTGGCCGAGGCGCAGTTGAAGGGCCTCGCGTTCACCCCGTCGGCGACCTGGTACCGGTCCTGGGCGCTCGACAAGCCGCTGCTGCCGGCGCCGCACCAGGTGATCGCCGAATTGTGGAAGAGCACGGCCGGCCTGTCGATCGCCTCCAAGCGCAGCCTCGTCTACCATGGCTGGGTGACGCTGTCGGCGACGCTGCTCGGCTTCCTGCTCGGCACCCTCCTCGGCATCTTGCTGGCCATCGGCATCGTCCACCAGAAGGTGATGGACAAGTCGCTGATGCCCTGGATCATCGCCAGCCAGACGGTGCCGATCCTGGCGGTGGCGCCGATGCTGATCGTCGTGCTCAACGCCGTCGGCATCTCCGGCCTGCTGCCCAAGGCTCTGATCTCCACCTATCTCTCCTTCTTCCCGGTGGTGGTCGGCATGGTGAAGGGGCTGCGCTCGCCGGAAGCGATCCACCTCGACCTGATGCGCACCTACAACGCCGACGAGCTGCAGGTGTTCACCAAGCTGCGCTGGCCGGCATCGGTGCCCTTCCTGTTCGCCTCGCTCAAGGTGGGCATCGCCATTTCGCTGATCGGCGCCATCGTCGGCGAACTGCCGACCGGTGCGGTGGCCGGCCTCGGCGCCCGCTTGCTGTCCGGCTCCTACTACGGTCAGACCATCCAGATCTGGGCGGCGCTGTTCGCCGCCGCCTTCCTCGCCGGCATGCTGGTGCTGGTGGTCGGCTGGTCGGAGCGCCTCGTCATGCGCCTGATGGGCGCCCGTCCCGAGCGGAGGGCCGCCTGATGCTCCTCCTCCTGTTGATCGCCATCCTCGGCGTCGCGCTCGGCATCTCCTGGCTGTGCGTCTACCTCGTCCACCTGGGCGAGAGGCTGCCGGCGACGCGGCGCTTCGTCGACCTTGCGGTGCCGCTGTTGTTCGGCGTCATGCTCATCGCCGAGTGGGAGCTGGTGACGCGCGGCTTCGGCATCCCGGAAATCCTGCTGCCGGCGCCGTCGGTCATCCTGGCGGCGGCGGCCAACGCGCTGCCGACCCTGTGGGAAGACGTGATGCAGACCTTCGTCAGGTCGGTGCTGTCGGGCTACGTCGTCGGCTGCGGTCTCGGCTTTCTGGCGGCGCTCGTCATCAACCGTTCCGATTTCCTGAAGCGCGGCCTGTTGCCGCTCGGCAACTTCGTGTCGGCGCTGCCGATCGTCGGCGTCGCGCCGATCGCCGTCATGTGGTTCGGCTTCGACTGGCAATCCAAGGCGGCGGTCATCGTGCTGATGACCTTCTTCCCGATGCTGGTCAACACCGAGGCGGGGCTCGCCGCCGCCGGCCATATGGAGCGCGACCTGATGCGCACCTACGCCGCCACCTGGGGCGACGAGATGCGCCGCCTGCGCCTGCCGGCCGCCTGGCCGTTCATCTTCAACGCGCTGAAGATCAATTCGACGCTGGCGCTGATCGGCGCCATCGTCGCCGAGTTCTTCGGCGCGCCGACCTATGGCGTCGGCTTCCGCATCTCCACCGAAATGGGCCGCATGAACACCGCCATGGTCTGGGCGGAAATCGGCGTCGCGGCCATTCTCGGGTCGGTCTTCTACGGCGTCATCGCGCTCGTCGAGCGGCGCGTGACCTTCTGGCATCCGTCTGTCCGCAAAGGGCAGAGGTGAACCCGGCGGCGGCAACCGCCGCCGGCAATCAAAAAAGGGGAACGACATGACCAACACCATGACCAAGCTGGCTCTTGCCAGTGCCCTGGCGCTGACGGCCTTCGGGGCCGAAGCCGCCGACAAGCTGACGCTGCAACTGAAATGGGTGACGCAGGCCCAGTTCGCCGGTTATTTCGTCGCGAAAGACAAGGGCTACTACGAGGCCGAGGGGCTCGACGTCGAGATCAAGCCCGGCGGCCCCAACATCGCCCCCGAGCAGATCATCGCCGGCGGCGGCGCCGACGTGATCGTCGACTGGATGGGCGCCGCGCTGGCCGCCCGCGAAAAGGGCGTGCCGCTCGTCAACATCGCCCAGCCCTACAAGAACGCCGGCCTCGAGATCATCTGTCCGGCCGATAGCCCGATCAAGAAGGTGGAGGACTTCAAGGGCCACACCATCGGCGTCTGGTTCTACGGCAACGAGGTGCCGTTCTTCGCCCTGATGAACAAATACGGCCTGAGCACCGAAGGCGGCGCCGACGGCGTCAAGGTGCTGCAGCAGAGCTTCGATGTGCAGCCGCTGATCCAGAAGCAGGCCGACTGCATCCACGTCATGACCTACAACGAGCTCGGCCAGGCCTATGACGCCGGCTATACGCCCGACAAGCTCACCGTCTTCTCCTACACCGAGATGGGCGACAATCTTCTCGAGGACGGCCTCTACGTGCTGGAGCCGAGCCTGAAGGACGCCGCCCTCAAGGACAAGCTCGTCCGCTTCGTCCGCGCCTCCATGAAGGGCTGGACCTACGCCAAGGACAATCCCGAGGACGCGGCCGACATCGTGCTCGACAACGACACCACCGGCGCCCAGACCAAGGAGCACCAGCTCTACATGATCAAGGAGGTCGCCAAGCTCCTGGGAGATTCCACCGGCGTGCTCGACGAGGCCGCCTATGCCCGTACCGAGAAGGCGGTGCTCGACCAGAAGATCATCACCAAGAAGCCGGAAGGCGCCTGGACGCACGAGATCACCGACGCCGCGCTGAAGTGACGACGGCCGGCTGTTGGAAGATCACGCCGCGCGGAGGGACGCTCCGCGCGGCGCTTTGCAACGATATGGGAGCGTCGTCCGGAAGGCGGCGCCGGTTTTTCCTCATAACGCTGTAACGACAACAAGATAAGCGACGCCTGGAGCAATTTCAGCAAAAGCGGGAACCGGTTTTGCGTCCGAAATTGCGGCTAATCAAAGAGATGGAGCATTTCCGGCGAACCTGTTTTCGCCGGAAATACTCTAGCGTTCGTCGGAACGGCGCATGGCCTCGGGGAGGGCACGGCCGATGGCAAACGTTGCCGGGTCGAGGCCTGAATTCAAACGAGAAGTCGGTTCAGTCCGGCCAGAAAATCGCCGAGGCGCTGGCGGTGGGCGCAATAATAGATGGTCCGTCCGTCGCGACGGGTCAGGACGAGGCCGTCCGACCTGAGACGGGCGAGCTGTTGTGATACCGCAGGTTGCGGAAGGTCGAGCTTCCGCTCCAGCTCGCCGACCGAGCATTCCTTGCGGGAAAGATGCACCAGAATGGCGAGACGCTGTTCATGGGACAGCGCCCGGACGGTGCGGCAGAGGTCGTGGATCAGCAACGGGACGGCCACCCTTCCGTCGTCAACTGAATCGTTCTGACTTGTGTCTTGCATGGCTCAGTTCACCTCGACACGAGAGGTGCCTTCCCTGACAATAAATCGTCAACTGTAAGGAAACACAAGACGAGTCAGAGGCGTTTGGTTGACTACGGTGAGGTAGTCCGGCCGGCGTTCGTAATCTTGGCGAGCAAAAATAACAAAGAGAACCAAAAGGCGAAATATGGTGAACAAAATATCGGTTGGAGAGATTTGCGGGGAGATTTTAGAAACGGTGAATTTGCCGGGGGATTTCAAACAGGTAGGCGGCCATCGCGTGAAGCGGGCTTGGACGATCGCCAAGCGGGGGAATCTGCAGTCCGGAGAATCCTAAACCATTGGTTGTTTTTACTCTAGTAAATTTTCTTGAGGAAATCCGAGCGATCACCTGAGGGCGTCTCATCGGCGAGCTTCCCTTTTCCGGTCCGCGGCCCGCCGGCTCGGGAATCGAAACGTCGCCGCATCCGATCCGGATACGGCGACGCCGGCAGGATAGCGATCACTTCAGCGAGCCGACCAACGAGGTGCGGGCATCCTCGATCAGATCCCAGCTATTGGGATCGCGCGTCGACTGACGCTTGAGATAGGTATAGGGCGTGTCGGCCCAGACGAGGATCTTGTCCGTCTTGTTGTCGAGCACCACGTCGCCGCGATTGGTGCGGACGGTCAGAACCGCGTGACCGGAGCCGGTCTCGTCGCGCACCACGGTGATCAGCAGCGCGCTCTGCGGCCAGCCCGACTGTATCAGGTCCCGCCGCTTTTCGAGCACGTAGTCCTCGCAGTCGCCGGCGAGCTTGGGATAGTCCCAGCGTTCGAGTACGCCGTAGATTTCCATGTCGGTGGCCGGCAGCACGGCGGTGTTGACCGCCGTGTTGACCTGGTTGAGCTGGTTCCATACCGCCTGGGTCAGGGTGACGACCTGGTCGATGTCCTTTTGAGGCCGGCAATCGGCGGGATAGGTGGCGCAGAACTGCACGTAGCCGACCGGAGGGGCCGCGACGCCGTGGATGCTCATCAGCTTTTCGGTAGCCCAGCCGGTTTGAGCGGCAAGCATGGCCGAAAAACACAGAACCGTTCTTGTTAGCGTCGCGATCTTTATCATCGTCGTGACGTCTCCCTGTTGTTGTCAGGAGAATGACACAGTTGTTTTTCGGTCGCGTGAAATAGAAAAATCAAAACGCCATTATCTTGGAAATGATCTGTTTACGAAAATTTTCGTCTTGTTTTAGGGTTTGTTTATACTAATAAGAACGGTCATATTTACTTCCCATCCACCATGGCCCGGCCCGGCCGATCCAGGCGTTAACGCTTGACGGACCGATGGGTTGCCACCCGGCCCGGACTCTCCGTCCTGTCCGGTTTCGGTACTGCCGCTTCTCGAAGCTGCATTAACCCTGCCAGAGGGAGGTGTCCTCCGTTGGCACAGATGCGGTGTTTCCGGAAAGACGAAGGCGGGCGCACTGGTTCGCCTCGGACAGGCGCAGGCGTCGCCGGCGGTCCGGCGGGATGACGGCCGGCCTGTGAGGAAATCGAGGCGTGGTTATCGAAGGGGAAACGCCGGAGCATCGGACCGAAAGTGGCTCCGCCTTTCGGCAAAATCCGATGCACCAACAAAGACTAGAGCGGCAGCCCGAGTACGCGAACGTTCGATGACAGCTCTATACATGGGAACAAAGGGATAGGTCGGCGCCCCGGGTACGCTGCACGGATCTATCCGGGCGTCCGTCGCTCTGGAAGACGCGGCGATACCGCGCCGTCGTCAGAGATTGTTCTTCAGCATGTCCTCGGACTGCAGCATCGCGAATTCCACGGCGATGCCGTCGCTGAAGTGGCGCACCACGCGGGCCCGCATGCGCCCGAGCGTGACCGAGGTACCGAGCGGCGGCCGGATGTTGGTGGCGACGGCCGCGCCGGAAAGCGACACGTCGATGATCTTGCAGCGGCTTTCCTGCCCGTCGGGCAGGACCAGGTTGGAGAACGGGCGCTGCGGCGTGATGCGTTCGTGGCGCCGGTCTTCGGGCAGGTTGAGGGTATCGCGGTTGGCGAGCCACGTCAGTTGGGCGGCGAGCCTCTCGCGCTTGCCGGCCGTGGCGTTCACCGTCATGGCGAAGCCGCCCTCGAACAGCCGGGTGATCTGCCCCTCGATGCGGCCGACATGGTCGAGATAGGCGACGACCCGCTCGCCGACATCGCCGGCGACCGGCGTTATCAGCGCCGCGCCGCCGGGCGACATGTCCTGGACCTGGCAGGGATATTCGTTGCGGTTGGGCAGCATGAAGCGGCCGAGCACGTCGATTTTTACGCGCTGAAACCGCCGACGTTCCGGTTTGGGAAATCTGCTCGCACGAAGAGGCGCCGTAGCCGCGAGGGTTGCCATGCCGCTGTCCACTGGTCGGCCAGATCCGGCCACTTTCCATGTAACGGTAAGCATCCAACCTTAAGATTAAGTTTAGTGGGCGTGCGACCGGATCAGTCGGCCCGGCCGCCCTCGATGACGCGGAAATGGCGGAAGGTCCGCCCCGGCAGCGTGTGGGCGGCGGGCCGGCTGCGATCGATGCTGAGCGAGGGCGGCTCGTGGCGGACGGGAGCCCGGCCGTGCGTGCCGTCGACCTTCTCGCTGTTCAGCAGGAAGGCGGGCTTCTCGTCCGGCCAGATCAGCCGCAGGCTCTGCAAGGGCTGCCGCACGACGGGATAGAGGCCGAGCCAATAGGGCTGGTCCATCGGCGCGAAGCAGCCGAGGATGCGGGTGTGGTTCGCTCCCTGGTGCCTGAGCGGCAGGAAAATCACCTCCACCGGCATGATCTGGCCGCGGTCGTTGGTGGCGCTGAGGCCGAACACGGCGGCGGCGCCGTCCTCGACCACCGCCGCCAGCAGGCAGGCGATGGATTCCCGATCCTTGCCCGACCAGAAGTCGAGCACGTTGCGCCCCTTCAGCTCGCGGCCGTAAGCGGCGCAAATGCGGGTGCCGGCCAGGCGGAAGGAATAGGTCTGGCGGTCGAGCGCCTCGAGGATGAAGGTATCGCCGAGAATGCCGCGGATGGCGGCCGGGTCCACTTCGTTGCGCTCCGGCGCCGCCCGCCGGCCGCGCAGGTTCGTCCAATATTCATAAAGAGAACGCGCGACGACGCTTTTCATCGAAATCCCCGCAAGACCAGAGCGACCCGGCTCGATTTGCCTGTGATGGGACGCGGCGCCATGCCATTTCGGCACAGGGGCAACACGTCCTAAACCAACTGATGGGTCCTGAGCAGGCTGCGTGCCAGAAGATGTCCGTTGTCCCCACTGTTCTCGGGGGAAAGGGGATCGGCGGTTGAAAAATGAATGCGTGTAGCGTGGTCGCTCCCTCGACCCTTGCTAGAAAGGGGCAAATTCCGGCAATGACGTTATATTAACTCTGAAGAAACGCGTCGGTCGCGGAGGGCCGAACGCTTTGTGTCGGATTTGGTTTATGGCCGGTTATCGCAATGGATGCATTTTGAAGGATCGGTTCCTCGGCCGCCGGCTGCTCCATCGCGGCACCGCTGCGTTGCCGCTGTGCCTTTTTGACTGCGCTCTGGCACCGCTTCCGTCTTTGCGATAAAGCGCTGTCGGAGCTCGCGGCATGGCGGGCATCGAGGAAGCCGCGATGCAGAGCGATAACGACAATCAGCAACCGATGTTCAACCTGCCTCGGGTGATCCTCGCCTTCATCCTGCTGTCGGTCGGCATTTTCGTTGGCCGCACCTGGTATCTCGGCGGGGACGGGGTCGCGACCTTCCTGCTCACCTTCTGCTTCACGCCGATGCGCTACCAGTACCTGGCGTCGGGCGTCGGGTTTCCCGGCGGCTGGCCGGCCGGTCTGTGGAGCCCGTTCACCTACGTCTTCCTGAGTCCGACGCCGTCCAGCCTGGTGTTCGATCTTCTCTGGCTGACGGCTTTCGGCACCGCGGTGGCGCGCCGCTTCGGAGCGTGGCGCTTCATCTTCTTCTCGGCGACGGCCGCCGTCGTCGGCGCCGGCCTGTTCTGGCTGCTCGCCAGGGATTCCCAGGCGGTGCTGCTCGGCCCGAACTTCGTCGTGGCAGCCCTGCTCGGCGCGGCCATCCGCTTCATCTACGCCGCCGGCCTGGGCGGCATCATGACCATGGGCGGCGACGCCTGGCGACAGCCGGCGCTCGGCATCGTCGAGATGTGGTCGGATGTCCGGGTGCTGCAACTGCTCGGCTTCATCTTCGCGGCCAACACGCTGTTCGCCGTGCTCTATGCCTCCTCCGGCCTCGACGGGCGGATGCTGCTGCACAACGCGCTCGGCTACATCGCCGGTATCCTGCTGTTCTCGCTGTTCGATCCCCGGTCGTCGGCGGCGAACCGGCCCGGCTAAGGGAAAATCCCTAGGTCGGGCTTGCCAGACCGCCCGATTCATTCCATCCTTCATGCGGGAAAACGAGGAGCGAGCCGCCGACCGACAGGCGGCCTTCCTCGTCGGGGACAAGCTGGAGGGATGGAAATGACGACCGTCAAGCAAATTCTGTCCGCCAAGGGCGAAGACGTGATCACCGGCGATCGTTCGATGTCGCTTGGCCAGGCGGTGGCGAGACTCGCCGGCAACCGGATCGGCGCGCTGATTTTCATCGATGAAGATCGCCGCGTCATCGGCATCCTGTCGGAGCGCGACATCGTCGCATCGCTGGCCCTGCATGGCGCGCGCGTGCTCGAGGAGCTCGCCACCGCGCACATGACGCGCAAGGTCAGCACCTGCACGCGGGACGATACGGTCGAGGATCTGATGGACACGATGACCGCCGGCCGTTTCCGTCATCTGCCGGTGGTGGAGGACGGCAGGCTGGTGGGCATGGTGTCGATCGGCGACGTCGTCAAGCATCGTGTCGCCGACATCGAGCATCAGGCGTCCGAGATCCGCAATTACCTTTTCACCACCTGAATCGGCCGCCCAGCGATCGGTTCGGGCATGGTTTTCCCCGGCATGCGGCGCGGAATCGCGTCGCGTGGCAATAAATTTCGCTTTCAGGGTAGGAAGTTAGAACGCTATCGCCTTATTGCCCATAGCGATTGGGCCAAAATTGGTTGCGCTTCGGCGCGAGGCCGCTAAGATTTTCGTCAAGCCCGGTCGATTGGGTGGGCGGCCTGTCTCGCGACGCGGGTGGCCGCGCGAACAACGGTTCCGCCAGCGGCGGAGCTCATGAACAGGTTGAAACGTTCTGTTTCGGCGATCGTCAGGAAGGCGGCTTGCCCGGCGACTTGAAGATCGTGAAGGCACGAAGGAGACCCGCGATGAGCCTGACCCGTAGCCTCAACACCCTCGTCGTCTGCGCCGCGTTTCTGTTCGTCGTTGCCATCGTGGCCGGCGTCATCTGAAATCGCGCAGGTCCAGTCCTCGAGAAGCCGATCGGCGGCAGCCCGCTGGTCGGCTTTTCTCTTTGGACTTCGCATTCAGGCGATGATGATGCGCTCGACTTCGGCGCGCCGGGAATCGAAGCGGCCGAAGATGCGCGCGGAGAGGGCGCGCTCGCCCTTCAGCACGATGGTGGCGTTGCCGTCGAACAGGCAGTCGACGGTGCTGATCGTATTGGAATGCGCCTCGATGCGATCGAGCTCGGGAGCGGCGCCCCCGGCGGCAAGGCTGGTCCAGGCCGGCGTGGCCTCGAAATGGAAGCGGCGGATAGCGTCGGCGATCATGGTCTTGGTCGGGTTCATGGCACGGTCCCTGGCTCCCGAATACGGGAGAACACATACGCGAGAAGCGTTATTTGTTGGCTAATGACGACAAAACTAAGGCGTCTCACCGGCCCGCCACCTTCGTCGGCCCCTCGGCGGCGGCCAACCTCAAGCCTTTGCATTGAAGAAGATTTTCCCGGAGCGCATGGGAGAAGCCGTCGATTTGCTGTGGACAAAACAGGAACATTCGGTCATGTTTCGTCAACCCTGTTCGCAGCTTTCTCGGACGAGGGGCGATTCCCGCGTCGGAGATGTCATGGCCAAGCGCACCACCCAATTCGTCTGCCAGTCCTGCGGCGCCGTCAGTCCGCGCTGGGTGGGCAAGTGCGAGGCCTGCGGCGCCTGGAACTCCTTCGTCGAGGAAGTGGGCGGCGGCGTCGGCATCGGCTCGGCCGTCTTCGGTCAGAAGGGCAGGCCGATGCGCAAGGGGCGCGTCGTGCCGCTGGTGGAACTGTCCGGCGAGATTGCCCAGACGCCGCGCCTCGAATCCGGCATCGTCGAGCTCGACCGCGTCACCGGCGGCGGCTTCGTCCGGGGATCGGCGCTGCTCGTCGGCGGCGATCCAGGCATCGGCAAGTCGACCCTGCTCATCCAGGCGGCGGCGACGCTGGCCCGCAAGGGCGCGCGCGTCGTCTACGTGTCGGGCGAGGAGGCGGTGGCGCAGGTGCGCCTCAGGGCCGAGCGGCTGGGCCTTTCCGACGCGCCGGTGTCGCTCGCCGCCGAAACCTCCGTCGAGGACATCCTGACGACGCTCGCCGACGGTCCGGTGCCCGATCTGGTCGTCATCGATTCCATCCAGACGCTGTGGACGGAGGTGGTCGAGTCCGGCCCGGGCACGGTGACGCAGGTGCGCACCGCCGCCCAGGCCATGGTCCGCTACGCCAAGGAAAGCGGCGCCACCGTCGTCCTGGTCGGCCACGTCACCAAGGACGGTTCGATCGCCGGCCCCAGGGTCGTCGAGCACATGGTCGACGCCGTTCTCTATTTCGAGGGCGACGGCGCCCACCATTTCCGCGTGCTGCGGTCGGTCAAGAACCGCTTCGGCCCCACCGACGAGATCGGCGTGTTCGAGATGACCGGCGGCGGCTTGCGGGAAGTGCCGAACCCGTCGGAGCTGTTCATGGGCGAGCGCGACGGCTCGTCGGCCGGCGCCGCCGTGTTCGCCGGCATGGAGGGCACCCGGCCGATGCTGGTGGAGATCCAGGCGCTGGTGGCGCCGACCTCGCTCGGCACGCCGCGCCGCGCCGTCGTCGGCTGGGACGGCAGCCGGCTCGCCATGATCCTCGCCGTGCTGGAGGCCCATTGCGGCGTGCGGTTCGGCCAGCACGACGTCTATCTCGCCGTTGCCGGCGGCCTGCGCATTCAAGAGCCGGCCGCCGACCTCGCCGTCGCCGCCGCGCTGGTTTCCTCGCTGGCCGGCACGCCGCTCGGCCATGACTGCGTCTATTTCGGCGAGGTCAGCCTGTCGGGCGCCGTTCGGCCGGTAGCGCACGCGGCCGCCCGCCTCAAGGAGGCGGAGAAGCTGGGTTTCGCGCGGGCGGTGGGGCCGAAGCTGGCGAGCGGCGAGGCGCCGGCCGGCCTGAGGCGGGCGGCCGTCGCCCAACTGGTCGATCTCGTCACGCGCATCGCCGCCGATGGGGCCGGCGCGGCGCCGCCGCGCCGCGAGCAGCGTGGATAAGCGAAACGGCGAAAGGCGTCGCCGCCGTCCGTTGATTGAATTTGCGAGTTCGGACCATTACCGTTAGTTCGGTATCGGCGTGAAGGAATCAGGGCCGGGCTTCCGCGCCAAAGGGGCAGAGATGTCGATTACGCTACTCGACGGGATCCTCATCGTGGTCATGCTGATCTCGGCGTTGCTCGCCATGATCCGTGGCTTCGTGCGCGAGGTGCTGTCGATCGCCGCCTGGGTGGCCGCCGCGGTCGCCGCCTTCCTGCTCTACGACGACGTCCTGCCCTTCGTTCAGCCGCATATCTCGCAGAAGCAGCTGGCGCTGGTGGCCTCGGCCGGCGGCGTCTTCGTGATAACGCTGATCATCGTCAGCTTCATCACCATGCGCATCTCCGACTACGTGCTCGACAGCCGCATCGGCCCGCTCGACCGCACGCTGGGCTTCGTGTTCGGCGCGGCGCGCGGCCTCCTGCTGGTGGTCGTCGGCATGCTGTTCTTCAACTGGTTCATTCACGACGAGGCGTCCCAGCCGACCTGGGTCGCCCAGGCCAAGTCGCGGCCGCTGCTCAATGCGCTCGGCGCCCAGCTGATGGCGGCGCTGCCCGAGGATCCCGAAAAGCAGATCCTCGACCAGTTCCAGAATCCCAGCCTCGACGACGGCTCGCCCGTTCCCGACGGCGACGAAAGCCAGCCGCCGGCCGATGATGCCGCGCCCGGCAACGCGGCGCCCGACGATGGCGCCTACAGGCCGGGCGAACAGAACGGCCTCGACCAGCTCATCCAGTCGACCACCACCGCGCCCAAGCCGTGAGAGGCCGTCTGGAAAGTCTACTCCGGCGGCCGTCTGACGTGTCTCCGGGCGGTCTTGGGAGGACGATATGCGAATGCGTCGGATCGGTCCGGCGCATTTGACGTTTTGAAGACGGCGCCGGATGCATTATATGCCTGCCTGCGCGACGATCTTCGGGCGTCCCCGGGCGTTGGACGGAACCGCGCCGTCATTGCGGATCCGGCCGATCGGGTCTTGCGGTCCTTATTTTGGAAGATCCGGCGTGGCGTCGCGGATTTTCCGGCATCCCCGGCCTTGCGTGGCAATCGGTCGGGATCAGATGAAATCTCGAAAGTGGGTAGGCCAACCATGGACGATTTCACCCTCGACCCGTTCGCCGCCGATGCCGACGACCGTTTCCACGAGGAATGCGGCGTGTTCGGCGTGTTCGGCGTGGAAAACGCTTCGGCGCTCGCCGCGCTGGGGCTGCATGCCCTGCAGCATCGCGGCCAGGAGGCGGCCGGCATCACCACCTTCGACGGCAAGGAATTCTACACCGAGCGGCACATCGGCCTCGTCGGCGACAACTTCACCAAGGCCAAGGTGCTGGCCCGCCTGCCGGGCGACCGGGCGATCGGCCACACGCGCTACTCCACCACCGGCGGCTCCGGCCTGCGCAACGTTCAGCCGCTTTACGCCGAGCTGTCGGCCGGCGGCTTCGCGCTGGCCCACAACGGCAACCTGACCAACGCCATGACCATCCAGCGCGACCTTCAGCGCCGGGGCGCCATCTTCCAGTCGACGTCCGACACCGAGACCATCCTCCACCTAGTCGCCACCAGCCAGAAGGCGGCGATGGTCGACAAGGTGGTCGACGCGCTGCGCGTCGTCGAGGGCGCCTATTCCGTCGTCTGCATGAGCCAGGAGAAGATGATCGGTTGCCGCGATCCCTTCGGCATCCGGCCGCTGATCCTCGGCGATCTCGACGGCGCGGTCATCCTCGCCTCCGAGACCTGCGCCCTCGACATCATCGGCGCCCATTTCGTCCGCGAGATCGAGCCGGGCGAAATGGTGGTGGTCACCGAGCGCGGCATCGAGAGCCTTCGCCCGTTCGAGCGGCGGCCGTCTCGCTTCTGCATCTTCGAATATGTCTATTTCGCCCGGCCGGACTCGGTTTATGCCGGCACATCGGTCTACCAGGTGAGAAAGCGCATCGGCGCCGAGCTCGCCCGCGAGACGCCGGCCGTTGCCGATGTGGTGATCCCGGTGCCCGACAGCGGCACCCCGGCCGCCATCGGCTTTGCCGAGGCATCCGGCATACCCTTCGATTTCGGCATCATCCGCAACCACTATGTCGGCCGCACCTTCATCGCGCCGACCGACACCATCCGCCACATGGGCGTGAAGCTGAAGCACAACGCCAACCGCACGGTGATCGAGGGCAAGCGCATCGTGCTGGTGGACGACTCGATCGTCCGCGGCACCACCTCGCTCAAGATCGTGCAGATGATGCGCGAGGCCGGTGCCGCCGAGGTGCACATGCGCATCGCCTCGCCGCCGACCACCGATTCCTGCTTCTACGGCGTCGACACGCCCGAGAAGGGCAAGCTCCTGGCCTCGCGCATGTCGATCGAGGAAATGACGCGCTACATCCAGGTCGACAGCCTCGGCTTCCTGTCGATCGACGGCCTCTACCGCGCCGTCGGCTCCGCCGTCCGCAACAACGAGCTGCCGCAGTATTGCGACGCCTGCTTCACCGGCGACTACCCGACGACGCTGACCGACGCCGCCGGCTCCGGCCCGGTGCGCCAGCTTTCGCTGCTGGCCGACGCCGGCTGACCGCCCACGGGAGGGGTGAGGGTGACTGAAAAACGCATCGTGGTGGTGACCGGCGCCTCGCGCGGCATCGGTTATGAGGCGGCGCTGGCGCTCGGCCGCGCCGGCTGGCATGTCGTCGCCGTCGCCCGGACGCAGGGCGGGCTCGAGGAGCTCGACGACGCCATCCGCGATGCCGGCGGCTCCGCCTCGCTGGTGCCGCTCGACCTTGCCGATCCGGCCCGCATCGACGAACTCGGCGCGGCGCTGAACCAGCGCTTCGGCCGCGTCGACGCCCTTCTCGGCAACGCCGGCCTGCTGGGCGGCGGCCTTGCCCCGGTGGGACACATCGACCCCAGGAAGTGGGATCAGACCTTCGCGATCAACGTCACCGCCAATTACCGGCTGATCCGCTCGCTCGATCCGCTCCTCCGCCAGTCCGAGGCCGGCCGCTGCCTGTTCGTCTCGTCGGCCGCCGCCTGGAAGGGCGCGCCCTTCTGGGGCCTTTACGCCGCCTCGAAGGCGGCGCTCAACGCGCTTGCCCTGGCCTATGCCGAGGAAGTCAGGAACTTCGGCATTGCCGTCAATCTCCTCAACCCCGGACCGCTCAGGACGCGCATGCGCGCCCAGGCCATGCCCGGCGAGGACCCGGACACGCTCGCAACCCCCGCCGATCTCGCGCCGCATATCGTCTCGATCCTCGAGGTGACCGATGGGCGGAGCGGCGCGCTTTACGACTTTCCGACGCTCTCGTGGAAGAAGCTGCAGCCGCCGCAATGAGCCCTCACGATATCGGTCGCGCCTGGTCTTCGCCCAATTCCGGCCATCGGCCGCCGGGCAGCGCCATCGATCATCTGGTCCTGCACTACACCGGCATGCGCTCGGAAGAGGGCGCCCGCGACTGGCTGTGCGATCCGCGCTCGCAGGTGTCGAGCCACTATATCGTGTTCGAGGACGGCCGCGTTTTCCAACTGGTCGACGAGAGCCGGCGCGCCTGGCACGCCGGGCGCTCCTTCTGGCGGGGCGTCACCGACCTCAACTCGCGTTCCATCGGCATCGAGATCGCCAATCCCGGCCACGAGTTCGGCTACCGTCCGTTTCCGGACCGGCAGATCGAGGCGGTGATCGGGCTGTGCCGCTCGATCTTCGCGCGCCATTTCATTCCGCCGCACCAGGTGGTCGCCCATTCCGATATCGCCCCCGATCGCAAGGAGGATCCGGGCGAGCTGTTCCCCTGGGAATGGTGCGCCGCTTTCGGTATCGGCCTCTGGGTGCCGCCGGCACCGTTCGACCACGGATTGGCGTCCTCGCGTGGCGACGAGAACGAAAAGGTGCAGGAACTCCAGCGGCTTCTTCTGGGGATCGGCTTCGACGCGCCGCTCTCCGGCGTCTTCGACCAGCGCACCGAGACCGTCGTTCGCGCCTTTCAGCGCCACTGGCGGCCGGCCCATATCGATGGCCGCGCCGATGCCTCGACCCTGGATACGCTGACCCGCGTCGCCGCCGTCTTCGAGGCTTCGTCAGCCGTCTGATGCTTTGCCGGCTGCGCGATCAATGCGGCGAACATGCGGACAATTTCGCGGCCGCATGGCTGGCATGCGCCACATTGACGGCCCCGCATGGCCCGATTTGTCCGGCAGTTCCTTGCCCCCATCGCTGGGAGGCAATGGAACCGAGACCGCATGACACTGATCAAGACGTTTGCCACCGCCACGCTGTTTCTCACCGGCGCCCTCGTGGTGCCCGCCCTGGCCGACACGGCCCGATCCGCCAAGGCCGAAGCGCCGGCCGCCGTCGCCGATGACGAAAAGCCCGACAACATCTTCGAGCTGCTGTTCGGCGTGAAGGGCAAGCCGAACACCGTCACCGCCGAGAAATTCGACACCTCCGCTCCGAAGGGAGGGCCTGGCGCCACCCTGCGCGGCCGTATCTCCGCCCATGCGAAGGCCGCCGGCCTGCCGGCCGAACTGGCCGAGGCGGTGATCCGCCACGAAAGCCGCTTCAATCCCAGGGCGCGCGGCCGCCACGGCGAGATCGGCCTCATGCAGATCAAGCCGCAGACCGCGCGCGGCCTCGGCTACACCGGCACGGCCGCCGGTCTTTACGACGTCGAGACCAATCTCAAGTGGGGCATGGCCTATCTGGCCGGCGCCTACAAGCTGGCCGGCGGCGACACCTGCGGCACCATCCTGCGCTACAATGCCGGCCACGGCGCGACGCGCATGAACCGCACGTCCCGCGCCTATTGCTCCGAAGTGACCACTTACGTCGCCTCGCTCTGAAGCCACCTTCGGCGGCTTCCGGCGCCAAGCGGCGCCGCGCGAAGCGGAAGCCGAGGGCCGGAGGCCCGCTGGCGATTGAGGCTAAAATAATATCGAAGCCGCCTTCGGCGGCTTCCGGCGCCAAGCGGCGCCGCGCGAAGCGGAAGCCGAGGGCCGGAGGCCCGCCGGCGATTGAGGCTAAACAATATCGAAGCCGCCTTTGGCGGCTTCCGGCGCCAAGCGGCGCCCGCGCGAAGCGCGAAAGCCAAGGGCCGGAGGCCCGCCGGCGACTGAGGCAGGATCAAAGCCGGGCGATCGCCGACAGGCGATGGCCTCGGCCTTGACCTTCCGGCGGGGGCATGCCACATGGCTCCCCGCCAGTCGGTCGGACGACCGCGCGGACAAGCGGCGAAAGCCCGTCCGGGAGGAAAGTCCGGGCTCCACGGAAACACGGTGCCGGGTAACGCCCGGCGAGGGCGACCTCAGGGAAAGTGCCACAGAGATCGAACCGCCCCGGTGCGCCGGGGTAAGGGTGAAAAGGCGGTGTAAGAGACCACCGCGGGACCGGCAACGGGACCGGCATGGCAAACCCCACCGGGAGCAAGACCGAATAGGGATGACGCGGGCGAAGGCCCAGCCTGTTTCCGGGCCAGTCGTCCGGGTTGGTTGCACGAGGCGTCCGGCAACGGCCGCCCCAGATGAATGGTCGTCGGGCGGGAAACCGCTCACAGAACCCGGCTTACAGACCGACTGGCCTTTATTCTCGCGCTTTGCCGCGTCGCCGCCGACAGGGGGCATAGCCGGTGCGCGCCTTACGTTTGTTCACTATCGATTGACAGTATGTTGACCGAAAGGCGGAATGGCTTTTCTTGAAGCGATCCACCGGCAAACCTATTCCTATATCCACAATTCGGCTTAAGCACTTTTGCCAAGGTGCTTGTGAGGGCTCTGCGCTGCGAGCGGTCGCATCGCAAACTCGCCGGATTGCCACCAGTCACGCGCCACCTCCCGGCGCTCGTCAATGGCGGGGCCGGCACCCCGCGAAGGAACAGGTCTGATATGGCTAAGGTCGCAATCGTCTATCATTCGGGATATGGCCACACCGAAGTGGTCGCCAGGGAAGTCGCCGCCGGCGCCGGTGCCGAGTTGGTGCCCATCGACGCCGAAGGCAACGTCAGCGAAGCGGGCTGGGCCAAGCTGGACGCGGCCGACGCCATCATCTTCGGCACGCCGACCTACATGGGCAACTCGAGCTGGCAGTTCAAGAAATTCGCCGACGCCACCTCCAAGGCCTGGTTTACCCGCAAGTGGCAGGACAAGGTGTTCGGCGGCTTCACCAATTCCGCCAGCCTCAACGGCGACAAGCAGGTGACGCTCATCGGCCTGCAGACGCTGGCCTCCCAGCACGGCGGCATCTGGGTCAGCCTCGGCCTGTTGCCGGCCAACACCAAGGCGGCGACCCGCGACGACGTCAACAACCTGGGCGGCTCGGTCGGGCTGCTGGTCTCGACGCCGTCCGACGCCGGCGCCAACGAGGTGCCGACGGGCGATCTCGAGACGGCCCGCGCCTACGGTGCCCGCGTCGCGTCGGTGGCCGGCAAGCTGCTGAACTGATCCTATAGCATTTTCGAGCGAAGTGGATACCGGTTCGCGTGAAGAAAATGCGTTAATTCAATAAGATAGAGCGGTTCTGCGTTTCCATGAAACACGGAAACGCTCTAGCGAGAAGGCCGAAAAGTCCGAAGGCGGCGGCCCGGCCGGGTTGCCGCCTTTCTGCCATCCGTCAGGCCGGCGGCAGCATGCCGCCGTTCTCGAGGAACAGCTTGGCCGTCAGGAAGTCCCGCCACGCCTCGCGCTTCTTGATCGGCGTCCGCAGGAGATAGGCGGGATGGAAGGTCGGCAGCGCCTTGAAGCGCTTGCCGCCGATCTCCAGTTCGCACCAGCGGCCGCGCAGCTTGTTGATGCCCTGCTTGACCGCCTCGCCGCCCAAGAGCGCCTTGGCCGGCTGGGCGCCGAGGAAGACGATCAGCGCCGGGTCGATCAGCTCGATCTGCCTCAGGATGAACGGCCGGCAGATGGCGATCTCCACGTCGGACGGGTCGCGGTTGCCCGGCGGACGCCAGTAGATGACGTTGGCGATATAGGCGTTGTGGCCGCGGCTGTAGCCGATGGCGTCGAGCATGCGGTCGAGCAACTGGCCGGAACGGCCGACGAAGGGGCGGCCGGCGATGTCCTCGTCGCGGCCGGGCGCCTCGCCGACCAGCATCAGCTTGGCGGCCGGGTTGCCGTCGGCGAATACCGTGTTCTTGGCGGTGAGCTTGAGGTTGCAGCCGTCGAAGGCCTGGATCAGCGCCTTGAGCTCGTCGAGCGTCTTCGCCGACTGGGCGGCGGCGCGCGCCTGCATCACCGTGGCTTCGGTCGGCACCTGCGCCGTCTGGCTCGAGGCGGCGGCCGGGCGGGCCGGTGCGCCCGGCGGCGGGAATTCGGCCGCCGGCAGCGGGCGCCGGGCTTCCGGCTGCGGTGGCGACTGTCGCCGGGCCGCCTGGCTTTCCGCCGCCGCCTTCGCCCTGGCGCTCTCCTGGAACCGATCGAGCGGCGCCTCGGCCAGCGTCACGTCGACGCCCATCGCCGCATACCATTCGAAGAGGGCTGCGGCGGCGTCGAGGCCGGGGGAGGGGGGCGTCGGATCGGACGGCATGGCCCTTCTATAGAGCAGGATGATCGCCGAGGGAACGTCGGAGCCGTGCCTGGCGGCGTTCCGCCCGAAAGCGTTTGATCGCGTCCGCGGATCGTGGTTGAAGGGCTGCGATGCGCAGACCGGTGTTTTCACCCAGGCTTCGCCGGGCGACATTGGCGCGGATGATGCACGCGACGTTGGCGATCAGTTGCCGAAAAGAGAGACATTCATGACCCTGCCCGAGCGCGAATCCATGGAATTCGACGTGGTGATCGTCGGCGCCGGCCCGGCCGGCCTCGCCGCCGCCATTCGCGTGAAGCAGCAGGCCGCCGCGAGCAGTCGGGACGTTTCCGTGCTGGTGCTCGAAAAGGGCTCGGAGGTCGGCGCCCACATTCTCTCCGGCGCCGTGGTGGACGTCTCCGGCATCTCGGCTCTCCTGCCCGACTGGCGCGACGATCCGGACACGCCGTTCAAGACGCCGGTCACCGACGACCGCTTCTTCTTCCTGTTCGAAAAGTTCGGCATCCGCCTGCCGAACCTGCTGCTGCCGCCGCTGATGAGCAACCACGGCGCCTATGCGGTGTCGCTGGGCAACGTCTGCCGCTGGCTGGCGCAGAAGGCCGAGGCGCTCGGCGTCGAAATCTACCCGGGCTTTGCCGCCGCCGAGGTGCTCTACGACGACGACAACAGGGTGATCGGCGTCGCCACCGGCGACATGGGCGTTCAAAAGGACGGAACGCCCGGCCCCAACTTCCAGCGCGGCATGGCGCTTCTCGCCGGATACACGCTGTTCGCCGAGGGGGCGCGCGGTTCGCTGTCCAAGAAGCTGATCGCCCGCTACCGGCTGGACGACGGCCGCGAGCCGCAGAAATTCGGCCTCGGCCTCAAGGAGCTGTGGGATATCGCGCCGGACAAGGCGAAGCCCGGCCTGGTGCAGCATTCCTTCGGCTGGCCGCTCGGCGGCGGCACCGGCGGCGGCTCCTTCCTCTACCATCTCGAGAACAACCAGGTGGCCGTCGGCTTCGTCGTTCATCTCAACTACGACAACCCCTATCTTTCCCCCTTCGAGGAATTTCAGCGCTTCAAGACGCATCCGCTCGTCCGCGGCACCTTCGAGGGCGGCCGGCGCGTCGCCTACGGCGCGCGGGCGCTCACCGAAGGCGGCTGGCAGTCGGTGCCGAAGCTCGTCTTTCCCGGCGGCGCGCTGATCGGCTGCTCGGCCGGCTTCATGAACGTGCCGCGCATCAAGGGCAGCCACAACGCGGTGCAGTCGGGCATCCTCGCCGCCGACGCGGTGGTCGAGGCCATCGCCGCCGGCCGCTCGGGCGACGAACTGACGCCCTACGACGCCGGCTGGCGGGCATCGGCCATCGGCAAGGACCTCAAGCGCGTGCGCAACGTCAAGCCGCTGTGGTCGCGGTTCGGCACGCTGCTCGGCATCGGCCTCGGCGGCCTCGACATGTGGCTGGAAACGCTGTTCGGCGTCTCGCCCTTCGGCACCCTGCGGCACGGCAAGACCGACGCCGACTGCCTGAAGCCGGCTGCGCGCTTCAAGCCGATCGTCTATCCGAAGCCGGACGGCAAGCTCACCTTCGATCGGCTGTCGTCGGTCTTCCTGTCAGGCACCGCCCACGAGGAGAACCAGCCGGTGCATTTGAAGCTGCTGGACCCGGACTTGCAGAAGGTTTCGGAGCTCGACGTGTTCGCCGGCCCGTCGGCCCGCTACTGCCCGGCCGGCGTCTACGAGTGGGTGGACGAGCCAACCGGCGGGCCGCGTTATGTAATCAATGCCCCAAACTGTGTTCACTGCAAAACTTGTGATATCAAGGACCCCAACCAGAACATCGATTGGGCGGTCCCGGAGGGAGCGGGAGGACCCAATTATCCAAACATGTAATGGTCATTTCGTTCTAGCGGGTAGGGTGGATTGATGAGCGAGCGGGTAGAAGATGCGCAATCGGCCGATGTCGGCCAGAATTGGACGGCGATCGTTGCCGAGGACCATCCGATCATCCAGTCGGCGGTTGTGCGCATCCTGAAGAAACGCTTCGGCTTCCGGCAGCCGATTCTCGCCACCAGTTACGACGAGCTGGCTGACGCCGTTCTCGATACCGGTGAAAATACGCTGGTCATTACCGACCTCGTCATGCCCGGCATGCGCGGCCTCGACACGATCAAGCACATTCGCTCGTTGGCGCCGAAAGCCTTCGTGGCCGTCTATTCCTCCAATTCCGGCGAGGAGCTGGCGCAAGGCTGCCTCGATCTCGGCTGCCGCGCCTTCATCGGCAAGCGGTCGTCGGAAGACATGCTGGCGGCGGCCATCGAGACGGTGCTCGACGGCGGCACCATCATCGAGGTCGGCGCCGACAATTCGGCGGTGTCGCAGGCCGTGCTGGAGCGTTCGGCGCTGGTGGCCGAATTGTCGCCGCAGCAGCTCAAGGTGTTCCAGCTTCTCGGCGACGGTCTTCTCAACAAGCAGATCGCCTACCAGCTCGGCATCTCCGAGGCGACCGTCAAGGCGCACGTCGGCAAGATCCTCGAGACGCTGAAGATCACCTCGCGCAGCCAGGCCGCCATCACCTCCGCCTGGATGGCCGAGCACGGCCTGATCTGAGGTGATCCGCTCTGTCGGCAGCCGCGTCGTCTATGAAAACCGCTGGATGCGCGTCCGCGAGGACGCCGTCGAGCGGCCGGACGGTTCGCGCGGTCTCTACGGCGTCGTCGAGAAGCCGGATTTCGTCGCCATCGCTGCCATCGACCGGCCGCGCCGCCTGATCCATCTCGTCGAGCAGTATCGCTATCCGGTCGCCGGCCGCTACTGGGAGCTGCCGCAAGGCTCCTGGGAAACGCGGCCGGACGTGCCGCCCGAGGAGGTCGCCCGCGCCGAACTCTCGGAAGAGACCGGCATCGTTGCCAAAAAGATGACGCGCGTCGGCGACTTGTTCCTCGCCTACGGCTATTCGTCGCAGCGCTATCACATCTTCCTGGCCGAGGACCTGGAGCAGGGCGCTGCCGCCCTCGAAGCCGAGGAAGCCGATCTCGTCTCCCGCGCCTTTCCGCTTGCCGAGGTCGAGGCGATGATCGCCGACGGCACCATCCGCGACGCCACCACGGTGGCGGCGTTCGGCCTGATCCGGCTGAAGGGATTGCTATAGCATCGGACCGAAAAGTGGAATTCGGTTTTCGGAAAATCCGATGCGAAAACAAAAGACTAGATCGCCTCAGATCTCTTCCAGCAGGTCGTCGTAGAAGCGCTGCAGCCGGGCGTGGCGCTCGGCGGCCAGCCGGCGGCCGGTCGCCGTCTTGAAGCCTTCGCAGAGCTTGAACAGCTTGGTTATGAAGTGATCGAGCGCGAAGCGGCTGTCGTTGAGCGGCCGCTCTTCGGCCGAGGGGTCGCCGGCGTCGTAAAGATGGTTGTTCAGCCGGCCGGCGACGTAGAAGCAGCGGGCCGCGCCGATCATGCCGATGGCGTCGAGCCGGTCGGCGTCCTGCAGGATGCGGGCCTCCAGCGTGACCGGCTCGATGCCGCCGGAAAAACTGTGCGCCTCGATGGCATGCGCCACCTTTTCCCGCCGTTCCGCCTCCCAGCCGATATCGGCCAGGATGTCGCGCGCCTTCTGCGCCGACAGCCGGGACGCCAGGGGCCGGTCCGGCGAGTTCTTCTCGACGGCGACGCAATCATGCAGCAGCACGGCCGCCACCAGGATCTCGGTATCGCCGCCCTCGTTGTCGGAGATGACGGTGGCATTCTTCCACACCCGCAGAATGTGGGAGAAATCGTGGCTGCCGTCGGTGGAGCAGACGCAAGCGCCCGAGTGAGGCAGAAGAAGGGAAGCGAGGCGGTCGTGCGGAGAGAACAGCGAAAAGGTCAACAGCGCTCATCCGTTAGCGAAAGTTGTGGGCATCAGCATACGCCGAAAGTCTTATATGCCAAGCTTTTTCGTGGAATATACGCGCAAAAAAAGCACGGCCACAATCGTAACGATTTCAAGTTGACTTTGGTTTCGCGGATCGAAACAAAAAAGCCGCTCGCCGAACACTGGCGGGCAGCTTTCCTCGTCAAAAATAACGAGTGCCTAGCCTTTGCCGGTGAGGCGTGTCATGGGGGCGTCCGAAGAAGTCTTGCTGCCAACGGCAGTATGCGCCAGTAACCTCTACCGGCCTGAAGTTCGCTCCGTTCAGCTCGACGAGCCCTCTCCCCCTTGTGGGGGAGAGTTGGAGAGAGGGGTGAGACCGAAGGTCTTAACCTTCGATCTTCGAGAAGTCGGCCACCTGATGGCAGGCGTCGCGCAGCACCGTCAGCAGGGCAAGGCGATTGGCGCGCACGCGTTCATCGGCGTCGTTGACCAGCACCTTGTCGAAGAAGGCATCGACCGGGGCGCGTAGCGTGGCGAGCGCCTTCATGGCGCCTTCGAAGTTCTCGGCAGCGACGGCGTCGTGGGCCGCCTCGGCGGCGGCATCGACGGCGGCGGCCAGCGCCTTCTCCTCGGCTTCCTTGAACAGGCTGGCGTCGACGGCGGCGGCGACGGCCGTGCCCTTCTTCTCCTCGGCCTTCAGGATGTTGGCGGCGCGCTTGTAGCCGGCCAACAGGTTCTTGCCGTCGTCGGTGGCGAGCAGGGCGCCCAGCGCCTCGACGCGCTTGACGATCAGCAAGAGGTCGTCCTGGCCGCCGAGGGCGAACACCGCGTCGACGAGGTCGAAGCGGGTGCCCTGCTCGCGGAGCTGCACCTTCAGCCGGTCGGCGAAGAAGTTGAGGAGATCGGGCGTCTTGCTCGAATAGGCGTTGAGCGGCAGGCGGACGCCATTGTCGAGGATGATACGGATGACGCCCAGCGCCGCCCGGCGCAGCGCGAACGGGTCCTTGCTGCCGGTCGGCTTCTCGTCGATCGCCCAGAAGCCGACCAGCGTATCGAGCTTGTCGGCGAGCGCCACCGCGATGGAGACCGGCGCCGCCGGCACCCGGTCGGACGGCCCCTGCGGCTTCCAGTGCTCCTCGATGGCGGCGGCGACGGCCGCGTCCTCGCCGCCATGCGCCGCGTAGTAGCGGCCCATCAGGCCCTGGACCTCGGGGAACTCGCCGACGACGCCGGACAGGAGGTCGGCCTTGGCGAGCAGGGCGGCACGGGCCGCCTTGTCGGCATCGGCGCCGACCAGCGGTGCGATCTCGCGGGCGAGCGCCACGATGCGCCGCACGCGGTCGCCCTGGCTGCCGAGCTTCTCGTGGAAGGTGATGCCCTCGAGCTTGGGCACCAGCGTCTCCAGGGGAATGGCGAGGTCGCCGTCCCAGAAGAACTTGGCGTCCGACAGGCGGGCGCGGATGACGCGCTCGTTGCCGGCGATGATGGTGGCGCCGCCGTCGGTCGCCGCCATGTTGGAGGTCAGGATGAAGCGGTTGGCGAGGCGGCCGGTCTTGGGGTCCCGCAGCACGAAGCATTTCTGATTGGCGCGGATGGTGGCGCGGATCACCTCGTCCGGCACGTCGAGGAAGGCGGGGTCGAAGGCGCCCATCAGCACCACCGGCCATTCGACGAGGCCGGCCACCTCGTTGAGCAGCCCTTCGTCCTCGACCAGCTCGAGGCCGGCCGCGAAGGCGAGGTCCCGCGCGTCGTGCAGGATGATGTCGCGGCGGCGGGCCGGATCGAGCACCACCTTGGCCTTCTCCAGCTTCTCGACGTAGTCGGAAAAGCGCCGCACCTTGATCGCCTCGGGGGCCAGGAAGCGGTGGCCGTAGGTGACGTTGCCCGAGCGGATGCCGTCCACCTCGAAGTCGATGACGACGGGCTCCTCGGTCTCCGGGCCGAAGCTGCAGACGATCGAGTGCAGCGGCCGCACCCAGCGCAGCGTGCCCGAGCCCCAGCGCTGCGACTTCGGCCAGGGGAAGCCGCGGATGACGGCCGGCAGCAGTTCGGCGATGATCGCCTCGGCGGCGCGGCCGGGCTTGACGAGGTCGGCGACGTAGAAGTTGCCCTTCTTCGGGTCGGAGACGACGCGCGCCCTGGCGATGTCGTCGAGCCCGGCGCCGCGCAGGAAGCCCTGGATGGCACCGGCCGGCGCGTCGGTGCGCGGGCCCTTCTTCTCCTCGCGGATGTCGGGCGAGCGGGTGGTGAGGCCGTGAACGGTCAGCGCGAGGCGGCGCGGCGTCGCAAAGGCGCCGGCGCTTTCATAGGTGAGGCCGGCGTCCACCAGACCGTTCGTCACCAGGCCCTTGAGATCGTCGGCGGCCTTCGCCTGCATGCGGGCGGGGATCTCTTCCGAGAAGAGTTCGATGAGAAGATCGGGCATGGTGGTCCTCGGGTCCTCCCGGCGTCTCGCCGGTCGTCTTGGAATGCTGCGTCTGATTAGTCGGTTCGGGGAAAAATGTCATCCCCGAATAGACGCGCGCCAAGACGGGAGACCACGGGAAACCGAGGCGGGAATTATGCCTGCCGGGCGGCGGCGGCTCAGCTCCAGCCGCCGTTGATGGTCTGGTAGAAGACGTGCAGGCCGATCTTGGCCTTCTTGGTGAACACGCTCGCCCAGTTCGGCCGCACGTAGGTGGCGTGATAGTGAGTAGCCGTGCCCACGTCGTCGAGCCAGGCGGCGCCGCTCGTCACCTCGCCGGCCACCTGCCGCGCCCGCCGCCAGGCCGCCTTGTCGAAGATGACGTCGCGCCGGCCGTCGCAGGCGAACGAGAACTGGCACTCGTTGTACCTGTCGCGGTTCTGGTAGACGACCTTGCAGATCGTGTCGGGATAGGCCGGGTTCTTGACGCGGTTGAGCACCACCTGGGCCACGGCGATCTGGCCCTTGCGCGGCTCCGAGCGCGACTCGAAATAGATCGCCTCGGCAAGGCATTTCTGCTGCGCGTCGTCCCAGACGCTGGCCGGCAGCGGGTTGGCCGCCCACCAGTGATCGCCGGGACGCACCACCGGCGCCGGCGGCGCCGGCTTGTCGCCGGGCATGGCGAACAGCGACGCGAACATGTCCTGGCTGACCACCGAGCTGTCGGGCGCGTAGGCGGCCAGCAGCGCCGAGGCGGCGGCGCCGGTCTCGGCCGGCGCATAGGCGCGCGACGGATAGCTCGCGGCGACCAGCACCGTCCGGTCGGGCTTGTGCTGCGGCAGCGGCGTCGGCGCGAGATCGGCGACGGCGGTGGTCGGCTTGGGGCCGATGAAGCGCGATATGGCGAGAACCGACAGCGGCGCCGCCGACGCCTCGAAGGCCATGGTCGGCAGCACGGCCGGCGGCGTCAGGCGGCTCGTGTCGTTGAAGCCGAGCGAGCCGGCGGAAAAGCCGCGCTCGGTGGCCGGCGTGGTCACCGTCAGCGGCAGGTCGCCCTTCCAACTGCGGTCGATGCGCTCCTCGTCCGGCACGAAGGCGGAGCTGCCCACCGCGCCGGTGACGACGTCGCCCATGCCCTCGATGACGATGGAGCCGCCGTTCATTTCGAGCCGGGCGGAGGAATCCTTGACGTCGGGCAGGCGCGGGGCGACGACCGTGCTCTCGCCGCCCGGACCGATGCCCAGCGTCATCGCCCAGCGGGTCGCCGGACTGATGGAATCGGTGACGAGGCTGGCGATGTCCTGGTAGGCGACGGAGGTGGGGAAGATCGCCACGGCGACGAACAGCGCGCCGGCGGCGGCGAGCCCGACGCGCCCATGTCCGGGCCGGACTCTGGTACGAGGAACGCGACGCATGGACTGACGGCCTCCGGCGGGAACAGGACTGGGACGAACGATGACGGAGACGAAAACTGCTCCCTGCGCCGATGCTGCTGGATTAACCTTGAGAAGCCGTTAATGACGCCCGGCGGGATGGCCATGGTTGGCGCGTTCCCGCGGAAAATGCCGATCTGCGAGCAATTCGAAGCTACTGGCGAACGGGCCATCGTGGTAAATGGCGGGAAAGACGGAAGGAAAGACGATGACGGATTTCGCCGCGGTGCTGCTCGAGCGGGACGACGAAGGCAAGACCATGGCGCGGCTGGCGCGCCTCTCGGACGCGGATCTGATGGACGGCGACGTGACGCTCGCCGTCCGCGCCTCGGCGGTGAATTTCAAGGACGGCCTTGCCGTCACCGGCCGCCTGCCGGTGGTCCGCCGCTGGCCGATGGTGCCGGGCGTCGACGCGGCGGCGACGGTGATCGCCTCGGAACACCCGCGCTGGCAGCCCGGCGACGAGGTGATCCTGACCGGCTGGGGCGTCGGCGAGGCCCATCTCGGCGCCTGGAGCGACAGGATGCGCGTATCGGGCGACTGGCTGGTCCGCCGGCCCGCCACGTTGTCGCCGGTCGAGGCGATGGCGCTCGGCACCGCCGGCCTCACCGTCGCCGAGGGGCTCGACAGATTGCTCCGCCACGGCGTGACGCCGGCCGACGGCCCGGTGGTCGTCACCGGCGCCGCCGGCGGCGTCGGCTCGATGGCGGTGATGCTGCTCGCCCGCCAAGGGTGGAGCGTCACCGCCGTGACCGGCCGGCCGGCGGAGACGGAGCGGTTGCGGCAGCTCGGCGCCGCCGAGGTGATCGGCCGCGAGCTGTTCGCCGGGCCGGCGAAGCCGCTTGCTCGCGAGCGCTGGGCGGCCGCCTTCGACATGGTCGGCTCGGCCGTGCTGGCCCACGTGCTGTCGATGCTGAAGCCGGGCGGCGCGGCGATCGCCTGCGGCAATGCCGCCGGCATGGATCTTCCCGCCAGCGTCGCCCCGTTCATCCTGCGCGGCGTCAGCCTGATCGGCGTCGACAGCGTCCGGGTGCCGACGGCGCGACGCGAGACGATCTGGAGCCATCTGGCGGACACCGTCGATCGCCATCGCCTTGCCGCCATGACGCAGGTAATCCCGCTGGCGGACGCCATCGGGGCGGGCCGGCGGATCGTCGAAGGCGACGTCGCCGGCCGGACGGTGGTGGCGATCGGGTACCCGGAGCAGATTTTCGGGCCAGCTTGAAAAACGCCGCCTGGAAGGCGGCGGCAATGTCCATCAAGCAATTGAAATGGCCTAATCCCGCCCATGCGAGACCGGAAATATTGCGCCAGGGCGCCCGGGAATTTGCCCCGGGTGCCAGGGGGCGCCGACCTATCCCTTGTTCCCCATATATAAAGCTGTCATCCTCGATATAAAGCTGTCATCCTCGCGCAGGCGAGGACCTCGGGCAGAACAAAGCTCAACGCAGATATAGCGCTCCGGCAACGCTGAGGCGCCTGATACATCCCTCGTCACCTTCTCGTCCCGAGGTCCTCGCCTTCGCGAGGATGACACTCTATGGGAGACGATGCGCTCGGCGGCGACGGCGTGATGGGGACTGCGCCAGCGCGCCCGGACAAACTTCCGGGCAAGCTTGAGAAACAGCATGCCCGGGAATTTGCTCCGGGTACCAGTATGCCGACCTATCCGTTTGTTCCCCATATATAAAGCTGTCATCCTCGCGCAGGCGAGGACCTCGGGCAGAACAAAGCTCGACGCCGATATCGCGCTCCAGCAACGCTGGGGCGCCCGATACGCCCCTCACCACCTTCTCGTCCTGAGGTCCTCGCCTGCGCGAGGATGACAATCTATGGGAGGCGATGCGTTCGGCGATGACGGCGTGATAGGGACGTTCGCGTATCCGGGAATTTGCCTCGGGTTACGCGATCGGCGACCAGAGCATCGGACCGAAAAGTCGCTTCCGATTTTCGGACCATCCGATGCGATGACAAAAACTGGATCGTCGCTCCGCGTCCGTCGGGACGCACGGCGATCTGAGACTGGCGGCTGGGGACGGGCAGGGGAGCGTCCGCGGCATGGGTTCCTCCCTTGCCGTGAATCGTTCCATGCACCATGGTGCGCGCCAGATCGATCCTTCCTAGGGCAAATCTCACTCCATGACCGATTTCCGCGAGACGCTGCGCGGCATCGTGGCGATGCTGCTCTGCTGCCTGTTTTTCCTCGTCAACGACACCATCGTCAAAGCCGTGGCCGACGACCTGCCGGTCGGCGAGGTCTTGTTCATTCGGTCGCTGATCGCGACGGCGGTGGTTTTCGTCGCCGTCTGGCGGATGGGGCTGCTGCCGAGCGTGCTGCCGCAGACCTCACGCTTCGTGGTGACGCGCTCGATCTGCGAGGGGTTCGCCACGGTGGTCTACCTCTCCGGCCTGGTGCACCTGCCGATCGCCAATGCCTCCGCCATCTCGCAGGGCGCGCCGCTGGCCATCACGGCGGCCGGCGCGCTCGTGCTCGGCGAGTTCGTCGGCTGGCGGCGCTGGATGTCGGTGGTGGTGGGCTTCTGCGGCATCCTGATCATCGTCCGGCCCGGTCCGGACGGCTTCAACAGTTGGGCCCTGCTGCCGTTGCTGTCGGTGGCCTTCGTCACCGTCCGCGAGCTGTCCACCCGCTTCATCGCCCCGGCGACCAATTCGGCGGTGGTGACGCTGGTCACCCAGGTCATGGTGACCGTCGCCTGCGGCCTTCTGTCGGCGACGGAGGTCTGGCAGGCGATGACGGCGATGCAATTCGGCCTGATCGTCGTCGCCGGCCTCAGTTGCATCTTCGGCGTCCAGTTCTCCATCGACGCCATGCGGCACGGCGACATCTCGCTGGTCGCCCAGTTCCGCTATTCCACCATCCCCTTCGCCATCGTTCTCGGCTGGATCATCTGGGGCGATGTGCCTGATCTGCTGACGCTGGTCGGCATCGCCGTCGTCGTCGGCTCCGGCATCTACATCTTCTACCGCGAGCGGGTGCGGCACCAGACGCTCGCCAGCCGGGCCGAGCCCGGCGTCTAGAGCATCGGACCGAAAAGTGGAATCCGGTTTTCGGTAAATCCGATGCGAGAACAAAAGGCTAGATCGTCGCTTTGCCTCCGTTAGGACGCACGACGATCTAGTGCCCAACTCCCGTCCTACTCGATGACGATGCGGGGCGCGGCGCGCTCCGGCTTGCCGGCCAGCGTGTCGAGAACGCGGTCGGCGATGGCGAGATAGGACTCGGCATGCGGGCCGTTCGGCTCGGTCGCCACCACCGGCAGGCCGGCGTCCGACGTTTCGCGGATCTTCATCTCCAGCGGCACCTCGCCGAGGAACGGCACGCCGATGCGGCGGGCTTCCTGCGCCGCGCCGCCATGGCCGAAGATATCGTGGTGGGTGCCGCAGTTGGGGCAGATGAAATAGGCCATGTTCTCGACGATGCCGAGGACCGGCACCTCGACCTTCTGGAACATGGCGACGCCGCGCCGCGCGTCGAGCAGGGCGAGGTCCTGCGGCGTCGAGACGATGACGGCGCCGGTCAGCGGCACCTGCTGCGCCATGGTGAGCTGGACGTCGCCGGTGCCGGGCGGCATGTCGACCACCAGCACGTCGACGTCGCCCCAGGCGCTTTCGCGCAGCATCTGCGTCAGGGCGGAGACGGCCATCGGCGCCCGCCAGATCATCGGCGTTTCCTCGTCGACCAGGAAGCCGATCGACATGACCTGGACGCCGTAGTTTTCGAGCGGCACCAGCGTGCGGTCCTCGTTGACCTCCGGCTTGTCGCCGGAAAGGCCCATCAGGCGCGGCACCGACGGACCGTAGATGTCGGCGTCGAGAATGCCGACCTTGAGGCCGCGCGCCGCCAGGGCGAGCGCGAAATTGACCGCCGTGGTCGACTTGCCGACGCCGCCCTTGCCGGAGGCGACGGCGATGATCGACTTCACGCCGGCGATGGCGTTCTTCGCCGGCATGGCGTGGGCGTGGCCATGGCCATGCCCCTGCGGCGGCGCCTTGGGCGCGCTGCCGGGCGCCACCTCGGCCGTCAGGGCGACCGTCGCCTTGACGACGCCGGGGATGGACTTCACCGCCGCCTCGGCCGCCGCGCGGATCGGCTCGAATCGCGCCGCCTTGTCGGCCGGCACCGAGATCGACAGCATCACCTTGCCGTCCTTCTCGTAGATGTCCGATACGGCGCCGGCCGCGACGATGTCCTTGCCGGTGCCGGGCATGGTGATCTTGCTGAGGGCGGCGGCGACCTGGTCCTTGAGGCTTGGCATGGCATGCTCCGAATTGGCTTTTGCTCTACCTAATCCATAATGCGGGCGACCGGGAGTGAATTTGCGGCAGGGCAATCACGCCGGCGACTTCAAGGGGGTTGCCCGGCTGCCCCGGATGCCGTTGATTTGCCGCATGACGAAATTCGCCGGTCTCATCCTCGCCGGAGGGCGTTCGAGCCGCATGGGCGGAACGCCCAAGGCCCTCGTCGAGCTTGCCGGCGCGACGCTGCTTCAACGGGCGGTGGACGCGCTCGCGCCGCAGGTCGGCGATCTCGCCGTCAGCCTGCCGCCCGGCCTCGACGTGCCGGACCTCGCCCTTGCCGTCGTCCGAGACGAAGCATCGACATTCGAAGGTCCGCTTGCCGGCGTTGCCGCCGGTCTCGCGCGGGCGTCGGCCCTGTCGCCCCGGCCGACCCATCTGCTGACCGTGCCGGTCGATCTGCCGTTCCTGCCCGGCGAACTGGCCGAACGCCTGGCGGCCGGCATCGACGGCCCGGATACCATCGTCTTCGCCGCGGGACCGGGCGGCAGGGCGCCGCTTTGCGCGCTGTGGCCGCTGTCGGCGGCGCCGCGGCTTTCGGCCTTCCTGGCCGGCGCCGAGCGGCGGGTCGGCGCCTTCCTTGCCGGCGAACGGACGGGAAGCGTCGTCTTCGCGCCCGTCGGCATCGGCGGGCGGACGGTCGATCCCTTCTTCAACATCAACACGCCGGCCGACCTTGCCGAGGCGGCCGGACTGATCGGCGCCGGCCGTCCGTGGTCATCCCGGCGTGCAGAATCCGGACCGGCGCAATAATGTCCCCCGTTGCATCCCGTCGCGGAATGAGATGAAGATGCGGGCGGATCGGCGTCAGCACAAGGTTTAGGCAGTGCGTCGGTTCGCCGGAAGGTTTGGGCGCGCTCGGCCGTTTCAACGAAGGATCTCAATTCCTCCGACGGCGGCGCCGAAAACGGACAGGGGGCTGCCGGCCGAACGCGACGCTCGCCGCAAGGCGATCGGCTCGCGCCGGTCGCGACGGCCGATCAACAGGCTCAGAGGGGATAACCATGAAGTTCGCCAACACACTCGTTACCGCCGCCGCTTTGCTCGCGCTGTCGCTCGGCGGCGCTGCGGCCAAGGAGTGGAAGAAGGTCGTCATCGGCACCGAAGGCGCCTATCCGCCCTTCAACTACGTCGACACCGACGGCAAGATGAAGGGCTTCGACGTCGACATCGCGCTCGCCCTTTGCGAGGAGATGAAGGTGGAGTGCGAGGTGGTCGCCCAGGATTGGGACGGCATGATCCCGGCGCTGCTCGCCGGCAAGTTCGACGCCATCATCGCCTCGATGTCGATCACGCCGGAGCGCAAGAAGGTGATCGACTTCTCCGAGAAGTACTACAACACGCCGCCGGCCATCGTTGCCCCCAAGGACACCGACATCAAGGGCGTCACGCCGGCCGATCTCGCCGGCAAGACCGTCGGCGCGCAGGTGTCGACCATGCACGCCGACTATGTCGAGAAGGTCCTGACCGAGAGCGAGCTCAAGACCTATCCGACCGCCGACGAATACAAGCTCGACCTCGCCAACGGCCGTCTCGACGCCGCCAACGACGACAGCGTCGTGCTTTCCGAGTGGCTGAAGACCGAAGCCGGTGCCTGCTGCAAGCTGGTCGGCATGGTGACGCCGGTCCTCGAGATCCACGGCCCCGGCGCCGGCATCGGCGTCCGCAAGGAGGACACCGACCTGCGCGACATGTTCTCGGCGGCCATCAAGGCGATCCGCGCCAACGGCAAGTACCAGGAGATCAACAAGAAGTACTTCGACTTCGACGTCTACGGCGGCTGAGCCGGGATATCGAAGGCAACCGGTTGAAACGGCGCGGGATTTGCTTTCGGAAAAGCAGTCCCGCGCTTGTTGCAGGCAGGGGATCCGGCGGCGGCGGAAAGGCCATCGCGACAGAGGCGTGGACGGGGAGACCGGCCGGATGGCCAACTACATGGAACTGCTGTCTTTCGGCGACAGCGGCTGGGGCGACGAACTGGCAAGCGGCGTGCTGGTGACGGTGACGCTGGCGCTCGCCACGCTGCCGCTGGGCTTGCTCATCGGCTTTCTGATCGCCGTGGCGAAAAACTCGACCGAACCGCTGCTGCGCAACGCCGCCCACGTCTACACGACGATCTTCCGCGGCCTGCCCGAACTCCTGACGCTGTTCCTCATCTACTACGGCGGCCAGATGGCCATGTCGGCGCTGTGGCGCCTGCTGTTCGGCCATGCCTTCGAGGTCAACAGCTACCTTGCCGGCATGATCGCGCTGGCGCTGGTGTTTTCCTCCTACGCCAGCGAGGTGTTCCTGTCGGCCTTCAGGGGCATCACCCTCGGCCAGTACGAGGGCGCCTACGCTCTCGGCCTGTCGCGCTCCCGCACCATGCTGCTGGTCATCCTGCCGCAGCTCGTCCGGCTGGCGCTGCCGGGTCTCTCCAACCTGTGGCTCAACCTTCTGAAGGATACCTCGCTGGTGTCGATCATCGGTCTCACCGATCTGCTGCGCAACACCAACATCGCGGTCGGCGTCACCAAGCAGGCGTTCTTCTTCTTCTTCGTGGCCTGCTCGCTCTATCTCATGATGTCGATCATCTCGTCCTTCGGGCTGCGGCGCGTATCGGCCTGGGCCGAACGCGGACAGGGGAGGCGTTGATGACCTACGTCGACGCCCCCTCCACCGAGCGGCCGCCCGCCGCCGCCCGCCGCCGCTGGACCGCCGCCCGCGTCACCGGCCTGCTGCTGATGGCGCTCTGGGCGCTGCTCGGCCTTTCCATCGTCTACATGCTGGTCGCCGGCTACGATCCCGAGAAGATCGCCAGATACGGCCCGCGCATCCTGAACGGCATCTGGGTGACGCTGCATCTCGTGGTGCTGTCCATCCTGCTCGGCGCGCTGATCTCGATCCCGGTCGCCATTGGCCGCCTGTCCCATAATCCGATCATCGGCGGCATCGCCTTCGGCTACTCCTACTTCTTCCGCGGCACGCCGCTTCTGGCCCAGACCTTCCTGGTCTATTACGGCGCCGGACAGTTCACCGCCGCGCTGAAGGCGGTCGGTCTCTGGATGTTCTTCCGCGACGCCTATTTCTGCGCCGTCCTCACCTTCTCGCTCAACACGGCCGCCTATCAGGCGGAAATCCTGGCCGGCGCCATCCGCGCCGTGCCGTCCGGCCAGTGGCAGGCCGCCGACTCGCTCGGCCTCCGGCCGTTCACCACCATGTTCAAGATCATCCTGCCGCAGGCGCTGATCACCGCGCTGCGGCCCTACGGCAACGAGGTCATCCTGATGATCAAGGCGTCGGCCATCGCCTCGATCATCACCGTCCTCGACCTGATGGGGCAGACCCGCTACGCCTTCTCCAAGACCTATGACCTGCAGATCTATATCTGGGCCGCGGTGATCTACCTGATCACGGTGGAGGTGCTGCGGCGCCTGTGGGAGATGATGGAGCGCCGTCTCACGCGCCATCTTCGGCGCTGACAAAACAACAAGGCCCGAAGCGCGGGGGCTTCGGGCCTTGGAGAAAATGCCTGCGCGGCTCGTCGGGGCCGCGCCGGCGCTATCAGCGGCAGGCCGCGCGGTAGGGCCGGCCGTAGCGGTCGTAGGCGATGCAGTCTTCGCGCGGCGCGGTGGCGCCGGCAATCGCCGCTCCGCCGATGCCGCCGACGGCGGTACCGATCAGGGCGCCCTTGCCGCCGCCGGCGACAGCGCCGACCGCCGCGCCGCCAAGCGCGCCGATGGCAGCGCCGGTGGTGACGCGCTGCTGGGTGGGCGTCTGGTTGGCGCAGGCGCCAAGGCCGAGTGCCAGCACGGTGACTGCAATAGCGAGAACTTTCATGACTGCCTCCAATCTGGTCCTGTCGGTGACTTCAACGCGTCAGCGGCAAAAGGGTTCCCCGCGCCGCGGCATCGCCGCCATCTGGTTTGCCACCGCGTCTTTTGCTAGATGCGGCAGGGACATGCGCTCGCGACAATAAGCGAAAACACTGCAAATGGATAGATGAGGTTGATGATGGCAAAGGTCGTATTCCTCGGACTCGGCGTAATGGGCTACCCGATGGCCGGTCATCTTAGGACGCGCGGCGGCCACGACGTGACGGTCTACAATCGGACCGGCGCCAAGGCGGAGGCCTGGGTAAATGCCTTCGGCGGACGCGCCGCGCCGACGCCGCGCGAGGCGGCGGCGGAGGCCGATTTCGTGTTCGCCTGCGTCGGCAACGACGACGATCTCCGCTCCGTCGTGCTCGGCCCGGACGGCGCCTTCGCCGGCATGAAGGCGGGCGCCGTCTTCGTCGATCACACCACCGCCTCGGCCGGCGTCGCCCGCGAGCTCCAGGAAAAGGCGGCCGCCCTCGGCCTCGATTTCCTCGACGCGCCGGTGTCCGGCGGGCAGGCCGGCGCCGAGAACGGCGCGCTGACCATCATGGTCGGCGGCGACGACAACAGCTTTGCCGCCGCCGAGCCGGTGATGCGCGCCTATGCGAAGATGATCGTCCACCTCGGGCCGTCGGGCTCGGGGCAGCTCGCCAAGATGGTCAACCAGATCTGCATCGCCGGCGTGGTGCAGGGCCTCGCCGAGGCCATCCATTTTGCCAAGTCGACGGGCCTCGACGTCGAGAAGACCATCGCCGCCATCTCCAAGGGGGCCGCCCAGAGCTGGCAGATGGAGAATCGCTGGCAGACCATGACGGCCGGCAAGTTCGACTTCGGTTTCGCGGTCGACTGGATGCGCAAGGATCTCGGCATCGTTCTCGACGAGGCGCGGCGGAGCGGCGCCCGCCTGCCGCTGACCGCCCTCGTCGATCAGTTCTATGCCGACGTCCAGGCCGCCGGCGGCAACAGGTGGGACACGTCGAGCCTGATCTCCCGCCTGGAGAAGTGACCGGCGAGTCGGGCGGCCGATGGCGATGCAACGCCGCCGGCCGCTGCCGGCATGGGTGCCATTCGCCTTTCGCAAGGCTGGCCGCCGCTCCTTCGCGGCCGGCGCATGATTGAATCGAGAAGGGTAGTTTTGTCAGGGCGGTAGCGACCCGCATGGCGGGATCCGCCGCTCCCCTCCTATTTGCAAATGAGTTGCATTTTCAGTTAAGTATTTGAAATTGCTTGATTTTCGAATCGTCGGCCGCTATCGAACGGCCATCGGGGAGTAGCCACCGTCGCTTCCGACGGGATCGCGTCAACATGCTCGCACTCTTTGCGTGGCGCGGTCGACCGAAAGGTCCGGCAAGACCGTGGTGACGCCATCTTCGGGCGAGATGTGACGACGTCATCCGGTTTTGCGCTCGACTGGTTCCGCCGATGTCTCCGATTTCCATCGTCGTGCTCGCCGTGGGCATGTCCATCGACAGCCTGCTCGCTTCGGTCGGCGGCGGCGCCGGCCTCCGGCGCCAGTGCCGTTTCTGCGATGCGATACTGGTCGGCGCGGTGTTCGCGGTCGTCCAGATGATCACGCCGCTGCTCGGTTGGGTCGCCGGCGCCGCCGCCAGTTCCTATGTCGCCAGCTTCGACCACTGGCTGGCCTTCGGCCTGCTGACGCTGGTGGGCGGCCGCATGGTTCTCCTCGCCTTCCGTGACGAGGAGGAGGGCGTTTCCCCGGCAAGCTTCATCGCCACCCCGGCGACGCTGGTGATGACCGCCATCGGCACGTCCGTCGACGCCATGGCCGTCGGCGTGTCGCTTGCCTTCGTCAAGGCCAACATTCTCGTCATCGTGGCGGCGATCGGCGCCACCACCTTCCTGATGTCGGCCGGCGGCGTGTTGATGGGCCGGCTGATCGGCAACCGGTTCGGGCGCTCGGCCGAGGTGGTCGGCGGCCTGGTGCTGATCGGTCTCGGCTGCCTGATCCTGCGCGAGCACCTGCTGGCCGGGTGATCGGCCGCTACGCACGAACGCGTATGAAGTCTGGAGCCGTTAAAACATAAATCCGTTTATCGACGTTTCAAAACGATTTGCCGATTTTCTCAATGCATTTAGGCACATACCGGTAAAGATGACCGGGAAATTCCTGATATTGCCTCCTATTCGCAACTGGCCTAGCCGTTGGGTTATATATTTGCGAAAGGAAGAGAGTCATGGCAGCCACGATGACGGCGGCGGTCGTTCGCCAACTGGGCAAGCCCCTTGAAATCGAGGAGATGCCGATCCCCGAGCCGGGTCCGAAGGAAATCCTGGTTCGCCTGTTCGCCTCCGGCGTCTGTCATACCGACCTGCACGCCGTGCGCGGCGACTGGCCGGTCAAGCCGCAGCCGCCGTTCATTCCCGGCCACGAGGGCGTCGGCAAGGTGATCTCCGTCGGCAAGGACGTCGAGCGCATCAAGATCGGCGATCGGGTCGGCGTTCCCTGGCTGCACACCGCCTGCGGCTACTGCGAGCATTGCCGCACCGGCTGGGAAACGCTGTGCGGCAAGCAGAAGAACACCGGCTACTCGGTCAACGGCTCGTTTGCCACCCACGCGCTGGCCGATCCCAACTTCGTCGGCGTGTTGCCCGATAACCTCGGCTGGGCCGAGGCGGCGCCCGTCCTCTGCGCCGGCGTCACCGTCTACAAGGGGCTGAAGGAGGCGGAAGTCGCCCCCGGCCAGTGGGTCGCCATTTCCGGCATCGGCGGCCTCGGCCATATGGCCATCCAGTACGCCCGCGCCATGGGCATGCGGGTGATCGCCGTCACCGGCTCGCCGTCCAAGATCGAGCAGGCCAAGCGCCTCGGCGCCGAGATCGTCGTCAACACCCGCGAGGTGGACCCCGGCAAGGAGGTCCAGCGCTTGGTCGGCGGCGTGCATGGCGTTCTGGTCACCGCCGTGTCGCCGACCGTGTTCGAGCAGGCGTTCGACATGCTGAGGCCGCATGGCACCATGTCGCTGGTCGGCCTGCCGCCGGACCGCTTCGCCATGCCGATCTTCGACACGGTGCTGAAGCGCATCACCGTGCGCGGCTCGATCGTCGGCACGCGCCAGGATCTCGAGGATTCGCTGACCATGGCCGCGAACGGCTTCGTCACCGCCGAATACACCTGGGACAAGCTCGAGAACATCAACGCCATCTTCGCCCGCATGGACAAGGGCGAGATCGCCGGCCGCGTGGTGCTCGATCTGCAGTGACCGCCGTCTCCCCGGAGAGGTCGCATGAAGGCTCCGGAGCGATCCGGGGCCTTCGCCTTTCAGGCCTTGCCGGCGAGCCGCTCGCCGAGCGCAAAGCCGGCGAACGACAAGAGCGACAGGCCGGCGACCAGCGGCGCCACCACCGGCCAGCCCCAGCGGCTCGCCGCGTAGCCGACGAGCGGCGGCCCGATCAGCGAGCCCGTCGCGCCGAACTGGGCGAACACGCCGTTCGCGGCGGTGACCAGCGACAGCGACGCGCCGCTGCGGCGCAACAGCACCGGCAGGCGGGCGAAGGCGATGGCGGCGACCAGGCCGGAGATGGCGTTGGCGACGATCACCGCCGCCGCCACCATGGCGCCCGACAGGTGCGCCGCGAGGCCCTCGCCGGGAAACCCCGGGAAAAACAGCGCCGCCGGCAGCGCGAGACCGGTGGCGATCAACGCCAGCGGCCGCCGGGCGCTATCGCCGTTGCCGATAAGGCGGGCCGCCGCGACGCTGCCGGCGATGGTCGCCGCCGACGTCGCGCCGGTAACCACGCCGGCGGTGGCGATCGAAAAGCCCCAGGCCTCGGCAAGATAGGCCGGCAGCATGCCGAGGATGCCGACCTCCAGCGTCGTATAGAAGCCGAACCCGAGGGCCAGCGCCCATACGGCGGGCGGCGGCAGCGTAAATCCCGTCTGCCGGTGCTCGGCGAGGGCCGGCAGGCGGAAGGTGCGCGGCAGCGTCACCAGCACGGCCAGCGCCCAGAACACCAGGATCGGGCGCCAGTCGATCAGGCTGGCGGCGAGGCCGGACAGGATGGTGCCGGCGGCGATGCCCACCGGCACGAAGGTGCTCCAGAGGGCCAGCGCCGCCGCGCTGTGGCGGCCGGCCGTCATGGCGATCAGGCTCGGCGCGGCGATGACCACCATCAGGTAGCCGATGCTCTCGACGAGACGGGCGGCGTAGAGCAGCGCCGCGTCGGGTGCCGCCGCCGCCGCCAGGCCGGCCATGGCGACGAGCGCCGACCCCGCCGCCAGCACGCCGCGGCCGGGAAGGCGGGCGGCCAGGATGCCGGCGATGCTGCCGAGGCCAGCGCCGCCCGCCTCGATCAGCGATATCATCAACCCGGCGCCGGTGAGCGTCAGGCCGAGGTCGGCGCGGATCGCCGGCATCAGCGCCGCCATCTTGCCGAGCTGGGCGGCGGCCAGCACCCCGGCGAGCCAGAGAAGAAAAATGGTCGGCCAGCGTCCGGTCATTGTCGTCGATCCTTTCGGACGACGGCTAGCAGCGCCTCCGGCGCGGTTCCACGCATGAATTATGCGGGGCGGTCGTAGAAGGACGTGACGAGCCGGCCGGACGAGCCGTCGGAAAGCCGCACTCGCTCCCACAGCATCGGGCCGGGGCGAATGGGGATGTCGGGATCGTCGTTGGCGCCGGTGTCGAAGGCGAGCGACGCGAGCTGGCCGTCGCGCCAGCCGAGATCGTCGAGACGGGCTTCGGCGGCGAGGATTTCCTCCGACGCGTAGACGAGCAGCGACCGGCCGAGATAGTCGCCGAGGTCGACCCGCCAATCGGCGGCGCGGGCCGGCGAGGCGGCGAGCAGCCGGTGGGTAAGATCGCAAATGAGGTGGACCGGGCTCATCGACGTCTCGACGAGCCGCTTCAGTGCCGCGTCCTGCGCCGGATCGGGGCGCACCGCGAAGATCGCCTGCAAGGCCTGCGTCTGCTCCACCGTCAGCGGCAGGCTGCCGTTTTCCCAGCGCGACACGGTGGGCTGGGTGACGCCCATCAGGTCGGCGAGATGCGACTGCTTCATGCCGGCGAGGCGGCGCAGGTGCCTGAGCGGGAGAGCGGCGTGCATGGCGGATTGCCTCGGTGACCGGCCGTTGCCGGGCCGGAAAGGATACGTGGCCTTCCAGCGCCCGGCAAGCCGGCCTCAGCGCCGCCTGAGCGCCGTCTGGTAGGCAAGGCCGATCGCCACCAGCACGCCGCCGAGGCCGATGAAGGACAAGGCCCGCAGCGCGCCGGTGAGGCCGGCGGTATCGACCAGGAACACCTTGGCCACCACGCCGGCGACGATCACCGCCGCCACCGTCCGCACCGTCCGGCTCGCGGTGGCGACGCCGATGCCCAATACGATAAGGCCGAGCGCCAGCCAGACCGCCGAATAGGCGTAGAGCTCGCCTTCCCGCACCTCGCCCCAGCCGAGATCGCCGCCGTGCCAGCCGGCGCGCACGGCCAGCGTCGCCCACATGGCGATCAGCAAGCCGCCGACCGTGGCGGCGATGGCGACGGAGCGGCGCGGCAGGTCGGTGCGGCGGCGCGCCACGCCGGCGACCAGCAGGGCGAGCACGGCCGGCGCCAGGTAACCGACAATGAGCCTGCCGTCGAAGCTGCCGCCGTCGATCGGCTCGCCGGTGACCACCGGGTTGTTGACGATCAGAAGACCGATGGCCGCCATGACGAGGCCGAGGCCGCCGAAGATCGGCGTGCCCCAGCCCATCACCACCGAGGGCCGGCGGGCGCCGAGCCAGTTGAGGCCGAGCGAGATCGCCAGCATCACCATGCTGAGGAGGCTCTGCTCGGCGAGGCCGGACACCGGCGCGAACAGGTCGCCGCCGTTCATGGCGTGATGGATCTCGAGCGTCGCCGTCAGCGCCGCGAAGATGACGGCCAGCGCCTCGAACACCGGCACGGGGCGCGGATCGCCCGGCGTGCGGCCGAAGCGCCAGGCGGCATAGGCGAAGCACAGCGTCGGCACGCCGTAGCCGTAGAGCAGCGGGTTGAACAGCACCGTCGTCCCGAGGTCGTCGCCGACGATGCGCGGGTCCCAGGCGACGCGGGCGATCACCACCGCGGCGACCGCCAGCGCGGTGGGCCGCAGGGCGGCGACCGGCCGCCGCGCTTCCACCCAGGCGATGGCGGCGACCAGCAGGGCGAGGGCAACGGTCAGCATGCCCCTTTCGAGCGCGATGGTGAGCGCGGTGCCGAGGGCGGCGACGCAGCCGATCGCGTAGGCGGCGATGGCGCCGTCGCGTCCCCTGGCGTCGGCCGCGAGGCGGCGGTCGAGATATTCGGTGGCCGAGGCGAGATAGCCGGCGGCGATCAGCGCCGCGACGGCGAAGGCGGGCGATGCCGAAAGGTCGCGGTGGGTGCCGAGATAGGCGAAGGCGACGAGGCCCGGCGCCGCGAAGGCGCCGGCGACGGCGAGCTGCGGCCGGCCACGCGAGGCAATGGCGCCGGCGAGGCCCGCCGCCGTCAGGATCAGCCCGAGCAGGATGCCGACGCCGAGATAGTCGCTGCCGGCCGGCGAGGCGAGAAGGTCGGCAAAGCCCGGCACGGTCGGCTCGCCGGTCACCGGGTCGATGACGACGTTGGAGACCGTCACGTTGAGGAGGCCGTAGGCGAGCAGCGTGGCGATCACCGCCGTCGCCGCGAGGCCGCGCGCCGCCGGCCACTCCGAGGCGAGCGCCATCGACAAAAGAGCGAAGGCGACGATCAGCGCGATGGTCACCGGCCCGGTGCCGGCGGCGGCCACGAAGGCGAGAAGCGGCAGTCCGAACAGGCTGAGCACGCCGACCGCCGTCCGGTCGAAGGCGGCGTCGGCCGTGCGGTCGCGCGGCGCGTGGCTGGTCACGAAGACCACCGCGGCGAGCAGCAGCGACACCAGGAAGTGGGCGGCAACATAGAGCTGGCTGCCGGCGTCGCCCGATGAGACCATCGTGCCGGAGAGCAGCAGCGACCACAGGATATTGGCGACCGTGGCCGATATGGCGAGCCAGCGCCACAAGCGCAGGCGCGCCACGCCATAGGTGGCGGCGGTGACCACGGCGAGGTAGAGCACCAGCGGCAGCAGTGCCGGCTCGTCGCTCGATACGAGCAGGGGAGTCGCATAGGCGGCGAGGAGGCCGAGCGCCGCCAGCGCCGGCCCGTGGCGGAGCGCCAGGGCCAGGGTCGCCACGCCGACCGCGCCGAGGGCGACGAAGGCGGCGGCCGGTCCGATCAGGCCGTAGAGGCCGTAGGCGGCATAGACCGAGGCGAAGGCAGAAACGGCGCCGGCGGCGGCGAGCACGCCGGGAATATAGGCGCGCCGCGCCGGGCCGGTCGTCTCGGCAAGGCCGGAGCGGCGCAGCCACTCGCCACCGGCCAGCAGCAGCGCCGCGAAGACGAGACCGAGAAACACCCGCGCCGCCGGGCCGAGCAGCCCGGCCTCGATCGAATAGCGGACCAGGAAGATGCCGCCGAGGCCGAGCGCCAGCCCGCCGACCCAGACCGCCCAGCGGCTGCCGATCTTCTCCTCCAGCGAGGCGCGGGCGGCAAGGGACGGCGCCTCGGCCGCCGGCTGCGCCGCCTCGTCGCGGCTTTCCGTCTCTTCGGCCGGCTCCGGCATGTCCGGAGCGGGGGAGGGCGCTTCAACGCTTTCCTCGGGCGCGGTGAAGTCGGCAGCGGTCGTGGCGGACGCCGATTCGGCCCTGGCCTCGGCCGGTCGCGCGGCGTGCAGCGCCGCTTCCAGCCGCTCAATGCGCCGTTGCAGCTCGCGGGTTTTGGCGAAGGCGATGATGCCGAGCAGCGCGCCGACGAACAGCGTCAGCAGGATAAGGGCGGCGAAAAGCAGAAGGTCGTCCATGGTGCAACCGGTTCCTGTTGGGAACGCAGTGATAACCGGTTACGGGGATTTACGGAATGGCCCCGGCGCTCAGCCGTAGCGGCGCTGCCCCGGCCGCTTGGCGCGCCCCTGCGTGCCTTCCTCGATGGGCGGCATCACTTCCATGACGCGCGACGGCGGGAAGGTGATGGTCACCTCGGTCCCCTCGCGCAGCTTCGACTGCAGGTCGAGGGTGCCGTCGTGCATCTGCATCAGCGCCACGCAGATCGGCAGGCCGAGGCCGGTGCCCTGTTCGGCGGTCTGGATGGCGAGCGAGCCCTGGCCGAAGGCCTGCAGCACGATGGGGATTTCGTTCTCGGGAATGCCTGGGCCGTTGTCGCGCACTGACACGTACTGGCCGCCGCCGGCCGTCCAGCCGAGGCGGATGCGGATCTCGCCGCCGGGCTGGGTGAACTTCACCGCGTTGGACAACAGGTTGAGGATGATCTGCCGCACCGCCCGCTCGTCGGCCCAGATCTTCGGCAGATCCGGCTCGAACTGCTCGACGATCGTCAGGTTCTTGGTCTTGGCCTTGAGTTTCAGGAGGTGATGGCATTCCTCGGCCAGGAAGGAGAGGGTGACCGCTTCCTCGTTGATCTGGTAGCGGCCGGCCTCGATGCGCGACAGGTCGAGAATCTCGTTGATCAGCTTGAGGAGATGCTGGCCGGACGTGTGGATATCGACGGCATATCCCTTGTAGTGCTGGTTGCCGACCGGCCCGAACACCTCGTTCATCATGATCTCGGAGAAGCCGAGGATGGCATTGAGCGGCGTCCTGAGCTCGTGGCTCATGGTGGCCAGGAACCGCGACTTGGCGAGGTTGGCCTCCTCGGCGCGGCGGCGGCTGTCGTCGGAGATCACCTTGGCCTGTTCGAGCTCGGCGATCAGCGCATCCTTCTCGACGCGGAACTCCATCATCGTCAGCGTCGCCCCGTAAAGCCGATAGGCGAGCAGCACGAAGAAGATTTCCGCCAGCACCAGGAAGCTGGCCATCGAGTAGTCGACGAAGCCCTGGCCCATGGCGAACTTCAGCGCGCCGCCGATGGCGATCGGCAGCGTGCTCAGCACCACGGCGCGCGGCAGGTTGCTCGCCACCATCGCCAGCACGGCGATGCCGGTGAGCAGCGCGCCGAAGGCGAAGGTGCCGGTGCCGCCGAACGTGGCGCCGGGCAGGAAGAACAGGGCCGAAAAGACCAGGCCGAACAGCGCCTCGGCGATCAGGAACTGGCGCCGCCAGTATTTCAGGTTGACCGAGCCGGCCGGCGTCTGGCTGAAGCGCCGGGCGATGAGGCCGATCAGCGCATGGGCGACGAACACGGCGCCGGACCAGATCGCCACATACCGGTAGGTCATCCAGTAGGCGGCGATGCCGCCGAGCGCCACGATCAGCAGACCGACCGGCAACCAGCTCGACAGGCGGTTGCGGGCGTATTCCAGCAGGATCTCGTAGTCGAAGGCCGGCCGCGTGCCGGATTCCGAGGACAGACGCTCGCGCACGTCCCGCACCGCCCGCGTCACATCGCGGCGGCGCATGGAGCGTTGCCTGTTCTGCTCCAGGCGGGCGGTCTGTGACAGGTCCGAGCCCAGGATCATGCTTTATGTCAACTTCCAGCCAATGGTCCGGCCACACTAAAGCCCGATTTTCCCTAACGGCCGGTTCGTTCGCATGGTTAATCTTCGGTATATGCCTGCCCACCAAACAGGCATATGCCGATCGGCACTTGACAAAATGGAGAAAAAATTTCTTATTCAGCGTCACATAGGCCCTAAAAATAGAAACTCATTTCACGACATTGACGGATGCACGATCATGCTGGACCGGCTGGATAGGAAAATTCTCTCGATCCTCCAAGAGGATGCCACCATTCCCGTAGCCGAAGTGGCCAAGCGCGTGGGTCTGTCGACGACGCCCTGCTGGCGGCGCATCCAGAAGCTGGAGGAGGACGGCGTCATCCTGCGGCGCGTGGCGCTGCTCGACCCCCGGTCGGTCAACACCAAGGTGACGGTGTTCGTCTCGATCGTCACCAACCAGCATTCCGAGGAATGGCTGCGCCGGTTCGCCGAGCTGATCCGCGAATTTCCCGAAGTGGTCGAGTTCTACCGGATGAGCGGCCAGGTCGATTATCTGCTGCGCGTCGTCGTTCCCGACATCGAGGCCTATGACGCCTTCTACAAGCGGCTGATCGCCAAGATCGAGATTTCCGACGTCTCCTCGGCCTTCGCCATGGAGCAGATCAAGTACACCACGGCCCTGCCGCTGTCCTACATCCAGCTCGACAAGGACAAGCCGGTCTAACGCTGACGGTTTTGGGCCGCGTCACCGCTGGCGAGCGGGCGGGAAGGGGTGCGGCCGGGCCGGGGGAACCCGACCGCGCGCGGCGGCCGACGGGAGGAACGGCCGCCCGCAGTGTCGCGGATTGAGGCGCCGCGGCTACGTCCCGGCCGACCCGACCTCGAAGCCGGCCATGATTTCCAGCGCCCTGACCATGGCCGAATGGTCCCAGCCCGCGCCGTCGTGGGCGGCGCAGCTATTGAAGAGTTCCTGGCAGGTCGCCGTATTGGGCAGCGAGACGCCGATCTGCCGCGCCGCGGTGAGCGCCAGGTTGAGATCCTTCTGGTGCAGGGCAATGCGGAAACCGGGATCGAAGCTGCGCTTGATCATCCGCTCGCCGTGGATTTCCAGCACCTTGGACGAAGCGAAGCCGCCCATGAGCGCCTGACGGACGCGCGCGGGATCGGCGCCGGCCTTGGCGGCGAACAGCAGCGCCTCGGCGACGGCCTCGATCGTCATGGCGACGATCATCTGATTGGCGACCTTGGCCGTCTGCCCGGCTCCGTTGTCGCCGACCAGCGTGATGTTCTTGCCCATCAGCTCGAGAAGCGGCCGCACCTCGGCGAACACCGCCTCGCTGCCGCCCGCCATGATCGACAGCGTGGCGTTGCGCGCGCCGACTTCGCCGCCGGACACCGGCGCATCCAGGTAGCGGCAGCCGAGGGCTTCGACCCTGGCGGCATATTGCTTGGTCTCGATGGGCGAGATCGAGCTCATGTCGACCACGATGGAGCCCGGCTTCAGGCCCTGGGCGGCGCCGTCGTCTCCGAACAGAACCTCGCCGACGTGGGGCGTGTCGGGCACCATGATGAACAGGATGTCGGCGGCGGCGGCGACGTCGCGGCTCGACGGCTTTACCTGCGCGCCCTGGGCGACGAGATCGGCCGATACGGCGTTGCGGTCGTGGACGGCGAGCTGGTGGCCGGCGGCCAGAAGGTGCCCGGCCATGGGCTTGCCCATGATGCCGAGACCGATGAATCCGAGCTTTTGCATGACATCCTCCGACGGTCGCCCTGCCGGCGGCCGAATTCGAGTGGCTTCAGAAATACTTGTCGCGCAGCGCCTGCGTCGCGGCGCGAAAGGCCCCGAGGTCGGACCCGACGGCGACGAGCGTGGCGCCCATGTCGAGATAGCGGCGGGCGTCCTCCTCGATCGGGGCGAGGATGCCCGACGCCTTGCCGGCGGCGGCGGCGGCGGCGAACACCGTGCCGATCGCTTCCTGAACCTCCGGATGGCGCGGATTGCCGAGATGCCCGAGCGTGGCGGCGAGGTCCGACGGGCCGACGAACAGGGCGTCCACGCCGTCCACCGCGGCGATCCGGGCGGACAGGTCGACGCCCTGCCGGTTCTCGATCTGGAGGATGACCGCGATGTTGTCGTTGACGGTGGTGAAGTAGTCCTCGACCGTCGCGTAATGGTTGGAGCGTTGCGACACCGATACGCCGCGCACGCCGGCGGGCGGATAGCGCGTTGCGGCGACGGCGGCGCGGGCCTCGTCGACCGACACGACGAAGGGAACCAGGAAATTGTAGCAGCCGGCGTCGAGCAGCCGTTTCATGGCCACCGGATCGTTCCAGGGAGGGCGGACCACCGGGGCCGAGGCGCTGTCCTTGACCGCCATCAGCTGGGGAATGAGCGATAATAGATCGTTGGGCGCGTGCTCGAGATCGAACAGCAGCCAGTCGAAGCCGGCGTGGCCGAGAACTTCGGCGGTGATCGGGCTGCCGAGCGCGCTCCAGCAGCCGATCTGCCGCCGGCGGGCCAGCAGGTTCTGCCGGAAGTGGTTGGGAAAGGCCGTGTAGGGGGAACGGGGCGTCATGTTATGTCTCTGACCTGGGTATCTGGCCTGCCGGGCCGCCGCCGAAGCCGCGGGTTGGCCGGGTTGTCTTGATTACGCCAAGACATCTGTCGTCGTATGACATGCTTGTAGCCGCTTCGCCGCCTGGGCGCAAGTCGCTCGGAGCCGCCGCGCATGGCAAGGATAACCACCCGTTTCCGGCTGGCCGGCGGCTTGCGGATCGCAGGAAGTCATGCGATCATACGACTTGTGTTTCAACCGGCAGGGCATCCGGAAGATGCGATGCCGGCCGGCGGTCGCTCCCCGATGAAACGATCCGGCGGCGCCCTCGTATGGCGCTGGTTCCGGTTGTCTGTCGCCAAGCCTGGGAAAATGACGTGCCTGTGGGAAAATCCGACCTCACGATGCGGCGCCGCAGCCTGGCGGAAATGGTCGTCGGCGATCTGACCGACAAGATCAAGGCCGGCGCCTTTCATGCCGGCGACAAGCTGCCGACGGAGCCGGAGGTGATGAGCGAATTCGGCGTCAGCCGCACGGTGGTCCGCGAGGCGATCTCGCGCATGCAGGCGGCCGGGCTGGTGGAGACGCGCCATGGCATCGGCACCTTCGTGTTGCCGCCATCCAGCTCGGCGACCGTCGATATCGGCACCGTGGTGACGGTGCGCGACGTCATGGCGATGCTGGAATTGCGCATCAGCCTGGAAACCGAGGCGGCGGCGCTTGCCGCCATCCGGCGCTCCGACGAGCATCTCGAAAGGATGGGGCAGGCGGTCGCGGCTTTCGAGCGGGAGATCGCGGCCGGCAAGCTCGCCGTCGAGGCGGATTTCGATTTTCACCTGCAGATCGCCCGCGCCACCGGCAATCGCTATTTCGAGAGCGTCTTCAGGGGGCTGGGGCATACCACCATCCCCCGGACGCGGCTCGATACCGCCAGGATCGCCGCCATCGCCGAGCCGGATTATCTGACGCAGACGGGGCGCGAGCATCAGGCCATCATGGAAGGCATCGCCCGGCACGACGCCGAATCGGCGCGGGCCGCCATGCGCATGCACCTCTCCAACAGCCGCGAGCGGTTGCGCAAGATCGGCGACTGACGCCGCCGATCCGGACTTGTCGCGGGTTTAGCGCTGGATCGCCCCCGGATACATCTTGTCGAGGATCTCCAACTGGGCGGCCATGTAGCCGTAGCAGAAGGCAAAGGCGGTGTTTTCCGGGTCGCGGGCGTCGATGGTCGGAACGTGGTCCGGCATCACCATGTAGGGATAGCCGAGTTCGGCATAGAGCTTCATCGACCGCCACATGTCCATGTCGCCTTCGTCGGGGAAGGTCTCGCTAAAGCCCAGCCGGCCGCCGCGGATATTGCGGAAATGCACGTTGAAGATCTTGCCGCGCTCGCCGAACCAGCGGATGACGTCGTCGATCTCGTTGGCGGGGTCCTCCAGCATTTCCCCCACCGACCCCTGGCAGAAATTGAGCCCGTGATAGGGGCTCTCGCGCAGGGACACGAATTTCTTGAGGCCGTCCACCGTGCCGAGAACCCGGGTGACGCCGCGGTAGCCGGGCGGCGTGTAGGGGTCGTGCGGATGGCAGGCCAGGCGGACGCGGCAGGACTCGGCCACCGGCACGACCCGCTCGAGAAAATAGTCGATGCGCTCCCAGTTCTCCTCCTCGGAGAGGGCGCCGATCATGGTCGGCGGCGCCGCCGGGTCGGCCTTGTCCCAGAAGAAGGAGGCATTGCGCGAGCCGCCGCGGCCCGGCTCGAACGGCGTGCGCGGGATGCCGATGATGTTCAGATTGTATTTGGCCGCCGGAATGCCGGCCTCGGCGATCGCCTCGATCAGGCGGCAGATCGAGTCGATCTGGCGGTCCCGATCCGGCCCGGCGCTCAGGATGTCCGGGCTTTGCGACTGTTCGATCGGCACCGAGGCGAGCGGCAGTTGGACCATGTCGAGAACGAGCCCGAAACGGTCGAGCTTGTCGCGATAGCGCCGCAGCGTGTCGACCGTCCAGTCATGCGGATTGCCCGGCGGATCGGAGCTCAGGTGACGCACGCCGAGCTGGGCAAGCATGCGAAAATCGTCGTCGTCGCGGATGCCGTTTTGGGTTCCAAGATACATGGCTGCCTCCTTATGCCTCCAGATAAGACATCGTATGACTTGCGGCAAGCCGAAATTTGCCATCCTCCGCCGGCTTCCGAGTCCGTCGGCCACGACGTGCGAACAGCGCATCCGTTGCCAAAATCGTCCGTCTTCCCGGGCTTTTGTCTCCACGGATACAGTTAGCCGGCCCAGCCGCCGGCCCTGAAAATGCCCTCGGCATGATATTGCAAGACGAAGTTGATCGTCGTATCATCGTATGACATTGACCGAACCCATCCGGTCAAAACGGGAGGCAACAAATTGAAAATAAATCGGCTTTTGGGCGCGACCGCGCTGCTCTCTCTCGGCGTGTTCTGTTACGGCGCGAACGTGCCGGCCAGCCTGGCCGCCACGCCGGTCGACCAGCTCGTCCTCGGCACGTCGCTGGCGCAGGTGCTGTCGCTCGACCCCGGTCAGGCGACCGAGCCCGGCGCGGCGACCATCCTCGCCAATGCCTATGACCGCCTGGTCACCACCGACAACACCGATGCGACCAAAGTGCTGCCGCAGCTCGCGGCAAGCTGGGATATCGAGCCGGACGCCGTCGTCTTCCATCTGCGCGACGCCAAATTCCAGTCCGGCAATCCGGTGACCGCCGACGACGTGGTCTGGTCGTTTTCGCGCGTGCTGCAGATGAACCAGGCCTCGGCGTCCGTGCTCAAGCAGTTTGGCTTCAGCACGGAAAACGCCGCCTCGCTGATCAGCGCCGTCGACCCCCGGACGGTGCGGATCGGCCTGCCGCCGCAGGCGACGGCGACGTCCCTGCTCTATACCCTGACCGGCACCACCGGCTCGATCGTCGACAAGAAGACGGCCCTCGCCCACGAGACCGACGGCGATCACGCCAACGGTTGGCTGCGTGTCAATTCGGCCGGCTCCGGCCCGTTCAAGCTGACCCGCTGGTCGCCGAATGAAATGATCATGCTGGAGCGCAACGACGACTACTGGGGCCAGAAGCCGGCGATGCGGCGCGTCGTCATGCGGCACCTGCCGGAAAGTCAGGTCCAGCGCCTGCAACTGACGAAGGGCGACCTCGACGTCGGCCTGGCGCTCAGCGCCAAGGACATCATGTCGTTCGAGGGCAACAAGGAGTTCCAGATCCAGCAACTGCCGGCCGGCGGCTTCTATGCCCTCGCCATGAACTGCCAGAATCCCTACCTGTCCAATCCGGACGTGCGGCGGGCGATCGCCTGGGCCATTGACTATGACGGCATCGCCAAGTCGATCATGGGGCCTTATGGCCGGGTGCGGCAGATGCCGGTGCCGATCAATTTCGCCGGGGCGCTTCCCGATCCCGGCTACAAGCTCGACGTCGCCAAGGCCAAGGAATATCTGGCCAAGGCCGGCTATCCCGACGGCTTCCCGCTGGTTCTCAAGACCATCGCCGAAACGCCGCGCGTCGACCTCGCCACAGCGCTCCAGGCCTCGCTCGGCCAGGTCGGCATCAAGGTGTCGATCGAGCAGGGCAACGGCAGCCAGATCATCGCCGCCCATCGCGGACGCCAGTTCGACCTGCTGCTGCCGCAGACCGGCAACGGCCTGCCGACCGGCATCGGCGCCCTCAGCGACTTCGCGCACAATCCGGACAACAGCGACAAGGGCAATCCCGGCTATTTCGCCTGGAGATCGGCCTGCGACATTCCCGACATCAACAAGCTCTACGAGCAGGCGATGGGCGAGCGGGACGACGCCAGGCAGGTCGAGATGATCAAGCAACTGCAGCAGATGATCGTCGACGCCGCGCCGGCGGTGCTGCCGATGTTCGAGCGCTTCACGCCGATCGTGGTGTCGGCGCGGTTGCAGGGCTTCTACGGCCAGGGCTTCCGCGGCACGCGCTTCGAGACCGTGACCAAGGCGGAGTAAAGCGCGCCGGCAACGGACGAGAGCGACATTTGCCTCCGCCGGAGTCGCTCCATAACCAAAAGCTTGCGGTGGTTCATCAGGGTCCTGGCATCTGTCCCGTCGGGTCGTACCGCGCGGGATGCCGATGCCAGGGCCGAGCCGCTCGTCCGATCCGGGCCGAGCGTTTTTCATTGCGCTCCCGTTGCCCGTCGAAGCGGCGGCGCCGGCGGTGCGGCGCCCCGGGTACCTTGCGATGCCGAGCACCTTTGCATTTCGTATTCTGCGTACGCTGGGGATGTTCGTCCTCAGCCTGTTCGTGCTGCTGGCGCTGACCTTCGTCATCGGGCGCATCATGCCGCACGATCCGGTCGGCCTCATCGTCGGCGAGCTGGCCGACGCTCAGGCTTTCGCGGCGATGCGGGCCAAGCTGGGACTGGACCTGCCCATTCCGCAGCAGTTCTGGATCTATCTCCAGGGCATCCTGCACGGCGATTTCGGCAACGCGGTGCTCACCGGCACGCCGGTGCTGCAGGACCTGGCGCAGGCCTTTCCGGCGACGCTGGAGCTGGCGACGCTGGCCATCCTGCTCAGCGCCGGCATCGGCGTGCCCGTCGGCCTGCTGGCGGCGCTCTATCGCGACTCGATCGTCGACCAGGTGGTGCGCGTCCTGTCGCTGCTCGGACACTCGCTGCCGGTGTTCTGGTTCGCCATCCTCGGGCTCATCGTCTTCTATGGCCAGTTGCAATGGAGCCCCGGACCCGGGCGGATCGACGCCTTCTACGAGGGCATCGTGCCCACCCGTACCGGTCTGCTGCTGGTCGACAGCCTGCTCGCCGGCGACAGCGAGGTGTTCTGGAACGCCTTCGGCCACCTCATCATGCCGGCCATCATCCTGGCTTATACCTCGATGGCCTACATCGTCCGCATGACGCGCAGCTTCGCCCTCGAGCAGCTCGGGCAGGACTATATCCTGACCGCCCGGGCGAAGGGGCTGCGGCTCCGGCGGGTGGTCGTCCGGCACATCCTGCCGAACATCGCCGTGCAGCTCATCACCATCCTCGCCATCTCCTACGGCGGCCTGCTCGAAGGCGCCGTGCTGATCGAGATCGTGTTCTCCTGGCCCGGCATCGGCCAGTACATGACCAACGCCCTTCTGATCGGCGACATGAACGCCGTCGTCGCCTGCACCCTCTTGATCGGGATCGTCTTCATGGCTTTGAATTTTCTCGCCGACCTCGCCTATGTCGCCCTCGATCCGCGCACGCGGTCCGGCGAATGACGGCGGACAACACCATGGCCGGTCCCATTGCCGTCTCCCAGCCCGAACCGGGCATCTGGCGCGAACGCCTGCTGCGGATCGTCGACGAGCCGCTCGGCCTCGCCGGCCTGCTGGTGCTCTGCCTGTTCGCCACCGTGGCGGTGCTGGCGCCGATCCTGGCGCCCTACGATCCCACCGTCCAGGATCTCGGCAACATCATGCAGGCGCCGGGCGCCGCCCACTGGGCGGGAACGGACGAGCTCGGCCGCGATATCCTCAGCCGCCTGATCTGGGGCACCCGCATCACCTTCCGCACCATCCTGACGGTGGCGCTGATCATCGGCCCGCTCGGCCTCGTCATCGGCGTGATCTCCGGCTACTGCGGCGGCAAGGTCGACACCGTCCTGATGCGCTTCACCGACATCGTGCTGTCCTTTCCCTCGCTGGTGCTGGCGCTCTCCTTCGCCGCGGCGCTCGGCGCCGGCCTCGGCACGGCGATCATCGCCATATCCTTGACCTCCTGGCCGTCGATCGCCCGCCTGGCCCGGGCGGAAACGCTGACGGTGCGCCGGGCCGAATATGTCGCGGCGGCGCGGCTTTACGGCGCCTCGCACCTGCGGCTGATCTTCCTCTACATCATGCCGATGTGCATTCCCTCGGTGATCGTCCGCCTGACGCTGGCCATGGCGAGCGTCATCCTGACGGCGGCCGGCCTCGGCTTTCTCGGTCTCGGCGCCCAGCCGCCGTCGCCGGAGTGGGGCGCCATGATCTCCTCCGGGCGCAAGTACATGCTCGACGCCTGGTGGATCGCCGTCATGCCCGGCATCGCCATCCTGACCGTCAGCCTGGCCTTCAACCTGCTCGGCGACACCCTGCGAGATATCCTGGATCCGCGCCATGCCCGCTGACACGCCGACTTCCGCCTCCGACAGGCTGCTGCACGTCCGCGGCCTCGACGTCACCTTCGGGCGCAGCGCCAACCCCGTGTTCGCCGTGAAGGGCGCCAGCTTCGACCTCGGGCGCGAGCGCCTCGGCATCGTCGGCGAATCCGGATCGGGCAAATCCACGCTCGGCCGGGCGATCATGCGGCTGCACCCGAAAAGCGCGCGCGTCACCGCCGACGCCATGCGGTTCATGGGCACCGACCTGATGTCGCTCGGCGAGGCGGCCATGAGCCGCCTCAGAGGGTCGGAGATCAGCCTGATCCTGCAGGACCCGCGCTATTCGCTGAACCCGGTCCAGCCGGTCGGCATGCAGATCGCCGAAGTCGCGGAGGTGCACCTCGGCCTCAAGGGCAAGGCGTCGCGGGCGGCGGCGGCCGACATGCTCGCCGCCGTGCGCATCCGCGATGTCGAGCGCACCATGGGCCTTTATCCGCACGAGATTTCCGGCGGCATGGGCCAGCGCGTCATGATCGCCATGATGCTGCTCAACAAGCCGAAACTGGTGATCGCCGACGAGCCGACCTCGGCGCTCGACGTCAGCGTTCGTTCCGACGTGCTGACGCTGCTCGACAATCTCGTCCGCGAGAACGCCTCCGGCCTTATCCTGATCAGCCACGACATTCGCATGGTCGCCCGGTTCTGCGACCGCATCATCGTCATGTATGCCGGCCGGATGGTCGAGGAGATCACCTCGCTCGCCTCGGCGCGCCACCCCTATACGCTCGGGCTGATCGCCGCCATGCCGAGCCTGGACGGTCCGCGACCGGACCGCCTGCCGGTTCTGGACCGGCAACTGCTGGCCCAGATGAAGGAATCGGCCTGATGATCAAGGTCCGCAACATCGACGTTCATTTTCAGGCCCACCATCACGACAAGCACGCGGTCAAATCCGTGTCGTTCAGCGTCGCCAGGGGGGAATGCCTCGGCATTGTCGGCGAAAGCGGCTGCGGCAAGTCGACCGTTCTGCGCTCGCTCGCCGGCCTCGAAACGCACTGGACGGGAACGATCGGCATGGCCGGCCGGCAGGTCGGCCAGAAGCGCCGGCGGGACGACCTGCCGCTGGTGCAGATGGTATTCCAGGATCCCTACGGCTCGCTGCATCCGCGCCACCGCATTGGCCGGGCGCTGAAGGAGCCGCTCATCTCCATGGGGCGGACCGCCGACGACGACATCGTGGGGGTGGCTCTGGAAGGGGTCGGCCTGCCGCGCCATTTCGCCGGACGCTTTCCCCACCAGCTTTCCGGCGGCCAGCGGCAGCGCGTCGCCATCGCCCGGGCGCTGCTGCTGAAGCCGCCGATCGTGCTGCTCGACGAACCGACCTCGGCGCTCGACGTCTCGGTGCAGGCCGAGGTGCTGAACCTTCTGTCGGCGCTGCGCCGCGAGATGGAGCTGACCTACGTCTTCGTCAGCCACGACCTCGGCGTCATCGGCCAGATGTGCGACCGGCTGATCGTCATGCGCGACGGCGAGCTGATCGAGGAGATGACGGCGGACGAGTTGCGCGGCCGCCGGGTCAAGACCGAGTATGCCAGGGAATTGCTGGAAAAGAGCTTCATCTAGGCGCGCTCAAAGATGAGTGTCGGTTGGAGGTTTCATCCTCCGGCCGGTTGGGCTATCGTCGCCGCCCCGGCAGGTCCGGTCCCTAGAGCATTTTCGAGCGAAGTGGAAACCGGTTCGCGTGAAGAAAATGCGCCAATTCAAGAAGATAGAGCGTTTCTGCGTTTCTATGAAACACGGAAACGCTCGAGGCGAACGCAACCGCATGCAGCACATGTCCCATCTGATCGACCCGTTCGGCCGGCGCGTCGACTATCTGCGCGTTTCGGTGACCGATCGCTGCGACTTCCGTTGCGTCTACTGCATGTCCGGCGACATGACCTTCCTGCCGCATGGCGATCTCCTGACGCTGGAGGAGCTCGATCGCCTGTGCGCCGCCTTCATCCGGCGCGGCGTGCGCCGCATCCGCGTGTCCGGCGGCGAGCCGCTGGTGCGGCGCGGCATCATGGCGCTGTTCCGTTCCCTGAAGGCCTACCTCGACGACGGCAGCCTCGACGAGGTGACGCTGACCACCAACGGCTCGCAGCTCGCCCGTTTCGCCGACGAGCTCGCCGATTGCGGCGTCCGCCGCGTCAACGTGTCGCTCGACAGCCTCGATCCCGTGAAGTTCCGGGCGATCACCCGCACCGGCAGCCTTGAGAAGGTGCTCGGCGGCATCGACGCGGCGGTGCGCGCCGGCCTGAAGGTGAAGATCAACACGGTGGCGCTGCGGGACGTCAACGAGTTCGAGCTCGCCGACATGATCGCCTGGGCGCACGGGCGCGGCTTCGACCTGACGCTGATCGAGACCATGCCGCTCGGCGAGGTCGACGGCGACCGGCTCGCCCAGTATCTGCCGCTCACCGAGGCGCGGGCGCGCCTCTCCCGCCGTTTCACGCTCGACGAGACGGGCTACCGCACCGGCGGCCCGGCCCGCTACGTGACGGTGCGGGAGACGGGGGGACGGCTCGGCTTCATCACGCCGATGACCCACAATTTCTGCGAAAGCTGCAACCGCGTGCGCGTCACCTGCACCGGCACCGTCTACATGTGCCTCGGCCAGGAGGACAAGGTCGATCTCAGGGCGCCGCTGCGCGCCTCCGAGGGCGACGACCTGCTCGACGCCGCCATTCTCAGGGCCATCGCCCACAAGCCGCGCGGCCACGACTTCGTCATCGACCGCACCGGCATCCCCTCGGTCAAGGGCCGGCACATGAACACGACCGGAGGGTAGGGCGCCCAACCTCGGGCGCCCCTTCGTGAATCAGCTCTTGAGCGCCACGTCGGCCCAGTTGGACACCGCCCAGCGCGGATTGCTGGCGACGTTCTCCACGCTGTCGCGCGCCACCGTGATGAAGCCCCATTCGGCGACGTTGATCAGCGGCAGGTCGGCGGCCACCTTCTTCTGGAACGCCTTGTAGAGCTCGGTGCGGGCGGCGGTATCCACCGTCTCGGCCGCCTTGTCGATCAGCGCGTCGAGCTCGGCATTGGCATAGCCGCCCTGGTTGGAGAACGGCACGCCATCAGGCGTGCCGGAGCGGACCAGGATGGTGGTGGAGATCGCCGGATCGCCGCGGAACACAGGCGGCGCCACCGCGAGGTCGAAGTCGTGATCGGTGTAGACCGCCTTCTGGTGGCCGGCCGCGTCGTTGTTGACGATCACCGCGTCGATGCCGACGGCGGCCAGCGCCTGCCGGAGATAATCGCCGAACTGGCGCGTCTCGTTGAAATAGGGCGCCGGCAGCAGCTTGAGCTGGAAGCGATTGCCGTCGTCGCCGCGCTTGTAGCCGGCCTCGTCGAGCAGGGCATTGGCCTTGTCGACGCTGAACTCGTAGGTCGGCACGTCGGCGGTGTAGAACTCCGGCGCGTTTTTCGGCACCGGGCCGGTGGCGGTGGCCGCATAGCCGAGGAACACCGTCTTGACCACGAAATCCTTGTCGATGGCGTGGGCGATGGCCTGCCGCACCTTGAGGTCGGCGAGTTCCTTGCGGCGATGGTTGATCTCGACGACGAGCTGGTAGGTCAGCGCTTCGTAGCCCTTGGAGATCACCTTGATGCCCGGCACCTTGGAGATGCGGTCGAGGTCGGCGAGCGGCACGGCCGAGAAGGCGGCGAGGTGGATCTCCTCCGCCTCCAGCGCCGCGCCGGCGCCGGCCCGGTCGGGCAGCACGCGGAAGACGATCTCGTCCACCTTCGGCTCGTCCTTCTCCCAATAGGTGTCGTTCTTCGACAGCAGGTAATATTCGCCGGGCTTGTATTCGGTGAACTTGAATGGGCCGGTGCCGATCAGCTTGTCGATGGCCGGCGCGGCCTGAAGGTCGGTGCCGGCGAACACGTGCTTCGGCAACACGGCGGTGACGGCCGGCAGCGCGTTGCGGATCAACTGGACCGGCGTCGGCTTGGAGAACTTGAAGACGGCGGTGTGTTCGTCCGGCGTGTCGACGGCCGTAAGGTTGGCGAATACCGAGCGTCCCAGGTTCTGCAGCGGCTTCCACACCTCCAGCGCCGAGTAGGCGACGTCATCAGAGGTGAAGGGCTGGCCGTCGTGCCAGGTGACGCCCTCGCGCAGCTTGAAGGTGATGGAAAGACCGTCGTCGGCGCCCTCCCAGGACAGCGCGAGGCGCGGCGAAAGGCCGTTCTCGCCGTCGAAGGACGCCTCGGCCAGCGGCTCGATCACCTTGCTCGACAGGAAGAACACGCCGTTCGAGGCGACGACGGCCGGATTGAGGTTCTTCGGCTCGCTGTCGGCGGCCACCACGAGGCGCGTCTTTTCCTGCGCCGACAGGCGGTTGGTCGACAACGCCGTCGAGGCGGCGAGAAGCAGGGAGGCCTTGATCAGGCCACGGCGGGAAAGGACGGCAAAGGTCATGGGTGAGCTCCGGCGAAAGCTTCGGCGATCGGACCGTCGCGGATGCGATCGGGGTGACACTGTCGATCCGCAGGGCCGGATGTTACAGGGATGAATTTGCCGGCGGCAACGGTCCGGAGAACTATTTTTCGCGCAAAGTCGCCGAGCGGCGGCATATCCGGCCGAAAGCGCCGAATTCACCGTCGTCGCGCGAATTAATTCCTATTCGGCTCATGCCAAAAGGCATTGAAAATGCTTCTTGGCATTCCGCTTGCCGATTTCTCATGCCCTTGACGCACATGAGAAATCGGCAATGTCCTCAATGAGCGGATGCGGCAGCATCTTCGCGAATTGGTATAACTCAGCCGTCCTCGACATGGCGCTTTCCATCGCCGTGGCTTGCCTCTAAACCGGGAGCAGTCACGGGGCCTTTCATGCAGCCGCACGATTTTTGGCAGACCATCCATCCCGCCGGCGCCCATGCCGATGCCGGACCGTTCGTCGAGGCCTATCCGGCGCGCTTCACCGACGGCCGCCAGCTCCTGCTGCCCATCCGGGCGCTTGCCGATGGCCGGTACGGGCTCGCGTCGCTGATCGTCAACCAGGCGAGCTTTGCGGTGCTGTCGGCGCTGGCCGACGATCTCGCCGCCCGGCTGCGTCCCTTTTCGCCGGACGTGGTGGTCGGCCTGCCGACGCTGGGGCTGACGCTCGCCGCCGCCGTCGCCGAGCGGCTCGGCCATGGCCGCTACGTCCCCTGCGGCACGTCGCGCAAGTTCTGGTATGTCGAGGAGCTGTCGGTGCCGATGAGCTCGGTGACCACCCATCACGCCAGGCGCCTCTACGTCGATCCGCGCATGCTGCCGCTCCTCGAGGGGCGGCGGGTCGCCCTTGTCGACGACGTGATCTCCTCGGGCGCGTCCATCGTCGCCGGCCTGCGCCTGATGGCCGCCGTCGCCGTCGAGCCGGTGGCGATCGGCGCCGCCATGCTGCAGACCGAACGCTGGCGGCCGGCGCTCGCCGAACTGTCGCCCATCTGGCCCGACAGGGTCGTGGGCTCGCTCGTCATGCCGCTCCTCGAACGGACCGACGCCGGCTGGATCGCCGAGGACCAGGGTATCGGACCGAAACGTGGAATCCGGTTTTCGGAAAATCCGACGCGATAACAAAGCACTGGATCGTCATCTTGTTGCCCGGGGCAGATTTCCGGGCCAGCTTGAGAAACCCCGCCTGGAAAGCGGCGGCAACATCCATCAAATAACTGAAATGGCATCTCGCCCATGCGAGACCAGAAATACTGCACCTGCGTGCCCGGTAATTTACCCGGGCACCAGTGCGCCAACCTATCCCTTTGTTCCCCACGTATAAAGCTGTCATCCTCGCGCAGGCGAGGACCTCAGGCAGAACAAAGCTCGACGCAGATATAGCGCCCCAGCAACGCAAGGCGCCTGATACGCCCCTCATCACCTTCTCGTCCTGAGGTCCTCGCCTGCGCGAGGATGACAATCTATGGAGGCGATGCGCTCGGCGATGACGGCGTGATAGGAACGTTCGCGTGCCCGGCAAATTTCCGGGCAAGCTTGAGAAACAGCGTACCCGGGAATTTGCCCCGGGCACCAGTGCGCCGACCTATCCCTTTGTTCCCCACGTATAAAGCTGTCATTATATAAATCTGTCATCCTCGCGCAGGCGAGGACCTCGGGCAGAACAAAGCTCGACGCCGATATAACACTCCAGCAACGCAAGGCGCCCGATACACCCCTCATCGCCTTCGCGTCCTGAGGTCCTCGCCTTCGCGAGGATGACGATCCATGGGAGGCGATGCGCTCGGCGATGACGGCGTGACCGGAACGTTCGCACGTCCTCTGCGTCCGTCAGGACGCATGGCGATCTAGGCCGTCAGCACCGCTTGCAAGCTGTCCGCCGTATCGCCCGTCGGCCGATATTCCAGGCCGATGCAGCCGTCGTAGCCGTTGGCTTCCAGCCAGGCGACGCAGGCTCGCCAGTCGAGGCCGCCGCTGCCGGGCTCGTGGCGGCCGGGCGTGTCGGCCAGGTGGCAGTGGGCGACCCGGTCGAGCCGGTTGGTCAGCACCTTGGCGATGTCCTCGCCCATCACGGCGGAGTGGTAGAGGCTATAGAGCAGGCGGATTTCCGGCCGGCCAACCTCGTCGACGATATCGAGACCCTCGGTCGTCGACGACAGGAAGCAGCCGGGATTGTCGATCAGGCTGTTGAGCGGCTCCAGCGCCAGCACCATCCCGGTCCCCTCGAGCACGTCGGCGGCTTGGGAAAGCCCTTCGACGAGGGCGGCGCGCAGCTCGGTGCGCTCGCGGCCGGCAATGTCCGGTCCCGCCTCGGCGATCAGCACCGTGGCGCCGAGCTTCCGGGCAACGTCGACCGACTGGCGCAGCGCCTCGAGATATTCGCCGTGGCGCGCGAGGTCGGTCAGCGGCGCCGGCGGTTCGGCCTGCCCGGAGGCCAGCGCCACCAGCGGCAGGCCGGTTTCCGTGAGCGCCGCCATGATGGCGTCGATCGGCTTGTCGCGCCACTGCCGGAACTCGACGCCCTGCAGCCCCGCCTTGGCGGCGAGCCGGACGCGCTCGGCGATATCCGAAGTCTCCTTCGCAAACAGCCAATCGATGCTGGCGATGTAGCGCATGACACTCCTCCTCCTGGGGCACGCCGGCGGCAGGCCGCCGTCGCGGAACATGATGGGCGCGAGCGCCCCTGTGGTCGAGGCGCCGCGGTGCGCTGCGCGCCGGAGGCCATCTCAAAAAAAAGATGATGGCACCGGGAATAAAACCAAGCGGGCGGTGTTTTGGTTTCCGGGAGCCGGAACATCGGCGCTTTCCCGAGGAGGACACCATGAACCGAATGCTTGTTTCCGCACTGCTCGCCGGCAGCCTTGCCGCCACCGCCTTCGCTCCGGCGTTGGCCGAGGACTACGCGTCGGGCGCCATCAAGACGATGGACACCGCCAAGGGCGAAATCCTCACCGACGCCTTGGGTATGGCGCTCTATACCTTTGACAAGGATGCCCCGGGCGTCTCCAACTGCGATGGCGATTGCGCGATGAAATGGCCGCCGGTAACGGCGCCCGCCGGCGCCAAGGCAGACGGCGAGTTCTCGCTGGTGACGCGCAAGGACGGCTCGCAGCAGTGGGCGTTCAACGGCAAGCCGCTCTACCTCTGGCAGGGCGACAAGAAGGCGGGTGACATCAGCGGCGACGGCGTCGGCGGCGTCTGGCACCTCGCCAAGGAGTAAGGCTGGACCATGTCGGGCTTCCTGGACGATATCGAGGCGCTGGTGCCCGCCCTGCGCCGCTATGCGCGGGCGCTCACCGGCAACGCCGACTGGGCCGACGATCTCGTCCAGGATTGCCTCGAACGGGCCATCGCCAAGCAGAGCCTGTGGCGGCCGATCGGCCCGCTTCGCCCCTGGCTGTTCAGGATCATGATCAATATTCATCGCAACGATCGCCGCCGTCGGCGCGGCGCGCCCGAACCCGAGGCGCTCGACCTCCTGCCGTTCGAGCCGGCGAGCCCGGCGCCGCAGGGCGCGCGCCTGGCGCTGGCCGAGACGGCGGCGGCGCTCGATCGCCTGCCGGCCGAGCAGCGCCAGGCGCTGCTGCTCGTCGCGCTGGAGGGGATGAGCTACGCCGAGGCGGCCGGCGTTCTCGATATCCCCATGGGCACGCTGATGTCGCGCATCGGACGGGCGCGCGAGGCCCTGCGCGCCCTGGTGGACGGAACAGGCCCGAGATTGAGGTCGGTGAAATGAGCGACAGGCACACCATCACCGAGGCCGACCTCAACGCCTATCTGGACGGCGAGCTGCAACCGGCGGAGCGGGCGGCGGTGGAAGCCTACCTCGCCGATCATCCCGCCGACCGCGAGCGTGTCGCCGCCTGGCGCGACCAGAGCGCGGCGTTGCGCGCCCTTTACGGTCACGTCGCCGAAGAGGCGCCGCCGGCCCGGCTGTCGCCCCGCCGCCTCGCCGCCGAGCGGCGCCGGCGCATGAGGCGTGCCGTCACCGCCGCCGCGGCGGCGCTGGTGCTCGTTGCCGCCGGCGGGGCAGGCGGCTGGATCGGCCGGGGCCTCGTCATGCCCGATGCCGTCGAGACGACGCTGATCGGCGAGGCGGAGGCGGCGCATGCGCTCTACACGCCGGAAGTGCTGCATCCGGTGGAGGTGAACGGTCAGGACGGCGCGCATCTGTCGAAATGGCTGTCCAGGCGGCTCGACCGCACCTTGGTCATCCCCGACCTCTCGTCGGAAGGCTTCTCCTTGGTGGGCGGCCGCCTGCTGCCGGCGGCGGCCAGCGCCGCCGCTCTCCTGATGTACGAGAATCGCGACGGCGCCCGCGTCACCCTCTACGTCGTGCCGAACGCCGGCAAGGAGACCGCCATGCGTTTCAGCGCGCGCGACGGGCTCGCCGCGGTGTCCTGGCAGGCCGAAACGCTCGGCTGCGTGCTGGTCGGCAATCTGCCGCGCGAGACGCTGTTGAACCTCGCCAAGGCGAGCTACGGCAGCCTCGACAAGGCGCCGAACATCTGAGTTTCGCAATCGCCGGTCCGTCGGGACGCACGGCAATCTAGAGCCGGGACTCCTCGGACGGCCGCCGGCTGCGCATTTCGCGCCAGGCCAGCATCCGCGGCGCGACGCCCAGCGCGACGGGCACCGCGATGATGAAGGTGATGCCCACCACCCACGGCACGAGCACGTTGGCCTGCTCCTTCAGCGGCGTTGCCAGGACGACGACCATGCCGATGCCGAACAGGACACCCTGCACGATCATGTAGATCAGCAGCGTGATCAGGATGCGAATTCTCATCGTCATCTCCTTGACGGTAAGCTTTTACCTTCAACGCGCGGACCACCCGCTTGGTTGCGCGGGATCGATGAGGGCGAAACGGCGGCATGGCCGCCGCGCGATCTCGAAGCGTCGCAACGAGCCTGCCAAGCCGAGAACAGAAGAAAAAAGGAAAAGGAGATGGTGGGAGAAGTAGGACTCGAACCTACGAAGGCCTAGCCAGCGGATTTACAGTCCGCCCCCTTTGCCGCTCGGGACATTCTCCCATCCCGTTTCGCCGGTGCCCGAAGGCGTCGGCTGAACGGGCGCTCTTATGGCGACCATGCCGGGCGCTGTCAACCCCATGGTCCGATTGTTTTGTCGACAAGGCAATTGGCCGGAAGCGGAAGCCGCGGAGCGGCGGCTCCGCCGGCCGACGAGGCCGAAGAAAAAGCCGCGCCACTGGCGCCGGAGGGGCGCCGCGGCTATAAGCGCGGCATGTCCGACGATACTTCCTCTTCCAAGCGCCCTCCCAGACGTTCCGGGCGGCCGCAGGGCCGGCCGGCCGGCAAGTTCGGCCCGCGCGACTTCCGCCCCCGCCCGAAGCGCGAGCGCGAAGCCGGCGAGGCGCTGTGGCTCTACGGCCTTCACACGGTGGAATTCGCGCTGAAGAATCCCCGCCGCGTCGCCCTGCGCCTGCTCGCCACCCGCAACGCCGAGGCCCGCCTCGCCGAACGGTTTCCCGGCGGAAAGCTGCCGCTCGCCGTCGAGAACACCTCGCCCATCGCCCTCGACAAGCTCCTCGGCTCGGAGGCCGTCCACCAGGGCTGCGCGCTGGAGGTCGAGCCGCTCAAGCCGCTGACCACGCTGGAGCTCTCCGGCGCCCGCCTCGTGCTGGCGCTCGACCAGGTGACCGATCCGCACAACGTCGGCGCCATCCTGCGCTCGGCCACCGCCTTCGCCGTCGACGCGGTGCTGACCACGGCGCGCCACAGCGCCGCCGAATCCGGCGTGCTGGCCAAATCGGCCTCCGGCGCGCTCGACGTGGTGCCGGTGACCACCGTCCGCAATCTCGGCGATACGCTGGAGGAGATGAAGGCGGCCGGCTTCACGGTGGTGGGGCTCGATTCGGAAGCGCCGGAGCCGCTCGACGCGGTGCGTCTCGCCGCGCCGGTCTGCCTGGTTCTCGGCGCCGAGGGCAAGGGGCTGCGGCAGCGGACGCGCGAACTCTGCGACGTGCTCGCCCGCATCGACATGCCCGGCGAGATCAAGAGCCTCAACGTCTCCAACGCCGCCGTGCTGTCGCTCTACATGGTGCGCAAGGCGATCGCCTGAGACGGCTGACGATAGGACGCATGACGGATGCACGGGCAGGGTTGCGCGTAACCGTGCCTTCGGCTATTCGAAAACCCGCGCCGGCGTAGCACAGCGGTAGTGCAGCGGTTTTGTAAACCGAAGGTCGGGAGTTCAATCCTCTCCGCCGGCACCATTTTTCTCGGCTGATATGCCAGACAGACAGTGCCCGACCGTGGGACCGAGGGCAAATTCCTTCCATGTAGCCGGCCGCGAGTTTTTGCACTTTTGACACGCGAATCTGCATTTCCTGAATTTGCAAAACCTGTGTCAAAAAGCAGATCGAGACGGCGCCCTACATAGAGATTTTCCGTCAGCAGGTTTGATCCATAGACGCTCGACGGTAATTCGACCGGCCATGTTTCTCGTTTCCCGTTCGTGGCACTTCCAGTTCGACAAACGTTGCTCATAGAGTGGATGAGCATATCCCGACAGGAGAACGGTGCCCTTGAGCGCCGCCAGTCGGTCGAGGAGCCGTTCGTGGTCTTCGTCGATCATCTCATGCGAATAGATCTTCGCGGGCGATAGACGAGCGCCCAGAGGATAGGGCGGATCCACATAGTGCAGGGTCGACGAGCTATCAAATCGCTCCATGATCTCGATCGCTGGCCTGCATTCGATCAGCACGCCCTTTAGGCGATCAACCACCTTATCGACTAGGTGAGGTAGTCTCGACCAAGCGGCCGCATCCCGGCCGCACGACCGAAATCCGGTGCGGCGGGTTACGCCAACGGAGGCGAGCCCCATGTGGCTCCGGACCATTGTACGGGCGGCCCTCTCGATCAGATCGTCTGTCCCAGCGTAGGCTGCTTGGAACTCGGCGCGGGCGTAAGGTGTCAACCGCAACCGCCGGCCAAGTGCCAACGCCTGCTCTGGGTCGCGCAATACCTGGAACAGGTTGACGAGATCACCATTGAGGTCGTTGTAAACCTCGCAACGGCTTCGCTCCTTGGTCAGCAAGACCGAAGCGGCGCCGCCGAAGGGTTCGACGTAGGTTTCATGCGGCGGAAAATGCCCGATGATCCAAGGGGCGATCCGATATTTGCCTCCGAAATAGATCAGGATGGGTCGTTCGATCCGAGCCATAGTCCGGGTTCCTCAAGGCGCTCTCGGCGCTCTGGAAGGGGCTCGATCGGCCTCATGGATATCAACCGGCCGCATCGCCGGCACTTGATCTCAAGGTGCCCTCGAAGGGCGTTCAAATCCGCTTTGAAGAGCAGCGCTCCACAGGTGCAGCGGTAATCCTGCATTGTCTCGCCTGACGAATCCTGCCACGTCCGGAGCCGGCGCCGATGGCGCTGGCGGAGTGGCGATCAAGCGGTTCCTCGCCTTGCGGGTCACGACGCCAATCACAGCCCGCAGCGGGCCTAGCCCGCCTCCGTCTCCCTGACCGCCCAGGGCGGTCCCAGTTGCCTCCTCACCATTCCGATTCCGGATCGTCGATCACGTCGCTCTTCTTGCCGCCCGAGCCGCCGCGTTGGCCCTTGACGGTGCATTGCACGGTCATCGTCCAGCCGCCGTCGGGCACGATGTCCATGTCGACGGTCTCGGCGATCCAGTCCTTTTCATCGATATCGGCGCCGAAGCCGACGGCCTTGACCGGCGCCTCGGCGATTGCCCGCGCGTCGCCCGGCCCAGAGAAGGTCGCGGTCTCTGCCTGCTGCTCCTGTTGATCCTTGGCAGCGGCCAGAGCCGTGTCGAGGTCGTCTTCCGATGCGAAAGGATGGACCAGTTCGGCCGTGCCGGCGCCGCTGCCCTCGGTCACCTTGGTCTTGCGCGAGCCGGTCTTCGGGTCGATCCATCCGCCGCGCACCTTGGCATACTGGCCGCGCGGCTCCACGTCGGCCTCGAATTCATAGAGCGGGTCGTAGGTGAATGTGATGGCCGGCAGGTCTTTGCCGCCGGCCGACTGGCCCGAACCGCGCTTCAGGGCAACCAGTTTGCCTGCCTGAGGTTTGATCACCGCGCCGATATCGTCTCCAAGGCGGGTCAGGAAGTCGCCAGCGCCCTGGTACCAGCGGAGCCTATAGGGAACGATCCGGTCGGCAATGTCGGCAGCGACGGCCGCCTCAACGCCCATCTCTCTGGCGATATCGCCGACGATTTCGCCCACGGTCTTGCCGTCGTAATGGCCGGTGCCGACGGTCTTGAGCTTGTCCACCATGTCGGCCGCCCGGCAGACCACCTCGAAGCCGCAACCCTCGTCCGGGCTGCCGCGATAGCGGTTCCGCTGCGACGTGTAGACGCCATAGAGCTGCGGCGTTTCCCCCTCCCAGCCGAGATAGACCTTGTAGTGCGTACCACGTGGCGGTGCCGACCAGGACGGCGGCGCGTCGGCGAAGGTGAGGACGAGCTGGTCGCTCTCGTAGCCGCGCGCATCGGTGATGTGGACGCTGGTCAGCGCCGGTCCCCAGAGCGGCACGAGGTCGCGGCCGGACGGCCCCTCGACCTGGATGATGGGGCGGCGCAGCGTCATTCCCAGGGCCTCGTGACGGTGGACGTCGTCGCCGGCCGATCGGGCACCTGAAGCACCGTACCACGTTGCAACGAGGCGGCGGCGCCGGCGAGGCCTGGGTTGGCGCTGAGCAGCGCCTCGACGACGCCGCCCTTCTCGGTCTGGTAGATCAGCTTGGCGATCTGATCGAGCCGGGCCGTGCGGGTCACGGTATAGGGGCTGTAGGCCATCAGCTCCCTCCGAAAACGTGCGTCAGTTCATCGACGTAGACGAGTTCCAGGCTGACAGAGACCTCCCGGCCGACGCCATCGGCCGGATGCAGGTTCTCCTCGTCGATATCGAGCGTGCGGATGACGACAAGGCCCTGATTGACCGCGAGGAAATTGCTGGTCATGCGCAGGTACTGCACCGCCTTGCGGGCGAAGTGGTTAGCCTCGAGGATGGCGAGGGCGTCCATGCCGCCGAACACATGCGGCAGCGTCCGCGCCTCGATGGTTGCCGTGCGCTCGCGGATGCCGGTGTCCTGGTAGACCATGCCCCGGAAGGTCGGCGCGCCGGGAACGCCAACCTCCGAACGCCGAGAGATACGGGTCGGCCGGAGACCGATCAGCTTGAGATGGGCGCCGCCGAGGGTGATGAGGTCCGCCATGTTCCGCCCCTACGCCAGGGACCAGAGATCGTGCAGGGCGCCGGCACGAGCAAGGCGCGTCTCCCGGTCCTGTTCGCGTTGGATGCGACGCGCCACGACGCCGGGGTTGTAACCGGCGACGTTGTAGGTGTTCGACGTGTTGCCCGCGCCGCCCGATCGCCCACCGGCCCGCGCCGACGCCGGAGCCGCGTTGCCCATGAAGCTGGGGCTGCCGAGGCCGCGCAACGCCCCGGCCAGCGCGCTGACCTTGCCGATCGCCGCATCGATCGAGGACGGATCGACCTCAGGCTTTGCCTCGACCTTGCCGATCTCGTTGAGCTGCCGGTAGAGATCGGCGATCTCGGCGTTATACTCGGCGAGCGCCTTGAGGTCGCCGAGGCTGATCGCCGAGTTGACCTTGCCGTTGAGCTGCTCGATCCGCCCCTGTAGCTCCATCCGCCGGCGATCGTCGGCGTTCTGCTTTTCGATGGCCGCCTTGCCTTCCGGCGTCGCGGCGTAGTCGCCGAGAGCCTTGCCCGCCTCGTAGCCGGTATAGGCCCAGCCGGCCGGGCCGGCGATGCGGCCGAGCCCCTTGAGGGCGAACTTGCCGCCCCTACCCAGCCATTTCCAGAGGCCGACTCCGCCTGCGCCCGCACCGGCAGCCGCCGCAGTTGCTGCGCCGCCGCCAGCCGCCGCGCCTGCGCCGCCGAGCATGCTTGAAAGTCCTTTGAGCATACTACCGACCGACGCCGAAACCGCCATCGCAGCCAGCGTCGTGCCGAGGATAACGACCGATCCGGTGAGGGCCGGAATTTTCTCGGCCAGCTTTGTCACCACGTCCAGCCACTCTGTCATCTTCGACACGACCGGATCGAGGTAGGTGTTGACACCCTTGCCGACAGCGGCCTGGAGCGCTTCCCAGCGGTCGCCGAAAGTCCGTAGCTTGTTGCCGGTACCTTCGGTGCGCATGTCGAAGTCCGAGTTGAGCTTGTCGGGGGCGTTGATCGCCTCGTAGCGGTCCCGCATCTCCCGATAGGCGTCCATGTTTTGCATTAGGGCGACGATGCCCCGGCGGGCTTCCTTGTCGCCGAAGAAGTTCACCACCTTGGACGTGTCGCCGCCCGTCGCCTTCATGGTGGCCTTATAGATGGCCTCGAAGACGTCGGTGCCTTCCTTCTGCGCCTTGCCGATCCGGCCGGCGATGTTAATCCCGGCGTCCTTGAAGTTCTTGACCACATCGGGCGACACGACCTTCTGCAGGAGATCGTCGATCGACGTCGTCGCCTGACCGGGGTCGCCCACCGAGCCGGACACCGTCTCCAGCGCGGCAGCGAGGCGGGATACGCCCGAGAGGCCGGTCTGTCCGAGGCCCTGCATGGTGGCGGCCAGACCGGGCATGCCCTCCGCGAAGTTGGCGATCTCGTAACGGCCGTCCGCCGCAGCCTGGGCGATACGACCGAGCGCCAGCTCGATCTGGTCGGGAGCGATCTTGAGGTTGTTGACCATCGAGAAGACGGCCTGGCTGACGGCATCCGTCTCGACGCGATAGGCCTTGGAGACCTTGACGATGGGGTCGATCAGCCTCTTCGACGGATCGAGGTCGAGGCCGGAGCCCATCAGCACGTCGATGCCCTTGCCGATCGCCTCCGGCGATGTTCTGAGGCGATCGGCCATGGCCTTGACCGTATCGGTAAGTCCGCCGATCTCACCTTTCGTGAGGTTAGCTTTCTGGCCGATATCGATCATGATGTCGCCCAGATTGGCGTCGGCCATTACCGGCGCGCCGAGCGTGCGCTTGATCGTCTGATAACCGGCGCCGAGCTGAAGCATCAGCGTGCCGACGCTTTGCATGCGTGAATGCAGGGATGCGGCGCCCTCGGCGGCGCGCTGCAACTGCGACCGGAGGCGGCTGCCGAAATCGGTATTGCCGAGGCGTTGGGCGGTCTTCTGAACCCCGCCGAGATCTCGCTCGGCCGAGCGGGCGCCGGAGCCCATCTGGTTGACGAACCGGGCCTTGATAGCAACGTCGAAATCGCTCATTCGTCTCGCCTCCAGAGCCCCCAGGTTTCACGGTCGATCTCGCGGGCCGTGTCGTACCAGGCGCACATGTCGGTCCACTCCATGGCGAGCACGACGGGGATCGGCGTCGACAGGATGGCGGCCACCCGGCCGGCGTAGCCGCGCCACTGCAGGGGATTGTGCTTCAGCCCTTCAGGCCCTTCGGCAAAAAATCGATGGCGACCTCCATCACCGCGTCGCCGTCGCCTGCCTCGAGGCCGCGCAACACTTCGACCGGAAGGCCGACCATGGCGGCGACCAGATCCCAGCGGGTGAACGACGTCCCCAGCCGATCGACCACGTCGCCCATTTCGGCCGTGGTCAGGCGGTGGACCGTGATCTCGGAGACCACGCGCCCCTCGAGTTCGAACTCGAAGTCGAGGGGGACGGTCTTCGCCCAGACTTTGCCGCTGACGAAGTTGAGCTTGGCCGGCTCGGCGACAGGGCGGGCAGGGGTGCTCGCCGCATCCTGCTTCAGCATTTCATCCACCACGTCGGCCGGTGGCAGCGGAAACTTCTCGGGCTCGGCGCCGGTATCGAGCGGCGGCAGATCGGACACGTCGTCGGTCATGTCGTCACCAGTTGATCAGGCTGTTGTGGGTGGCGGTCAGGTCCTCGCCATCGCACACCAGCGTGTTGTTGAAGTAGTCGAACTTGTGGATGGTCTGGCCGTCCTCGCGATCGAGGTAGTGCACGATCGTCGTGAACTTGAAGCCGAAGGGGCCGTCGGCTCGCCCTTTGGACGTGCTGGCCGTGGTCAGCTCGTTGACGAGGCCCTTGAGGTAGACCATGCGGCCGACATCCTTGCCGGCGACGATATCGCGGATGCGCTCGTACCAGTAGAGTTCGGTCCAGTCGCCGGGCTCGCGCCCGAAGCGGGCGCGGATGCGCTTGTCCGGGCCGTTGAGGTCGAATTCGGCGGTGAGCGCCTCGATCTCGCCGGGGATCTGCATCCCGAAATAGCTGCCCGACGAGCCGATGTCCGTCATCGCCCGGCGCAGGTCCGGCAGCTTGCCGCGCGAGACTGACAAGGCCAGATTGACATCCTTGAGCCAGAGGTTGCCGCCGAAGACGATGTTCTGCTGTTTCTCGACCATGATCTATCCTCAGTCGGCGGTGGTGATGTTGGCGTTGCCCATCGCCTGCAGGGCCGCCGCGATCTGGTCGGCCAGCACGTCGAAGGCCTCGGGCTGCGGCTCGGTGAAGATCTGCAGGTCGACGAGGTCGGAACCTTCCTCGAAGCGGAGCTTCAGCCGGCAGATGCCGCTTCGCAGGCCGGTGTTGCTGTTGAGCGATCGCTTCCAGACGATCTGGTAATCGATAATTGCTCCGAGCGTCTTGGCCTCTTCGCAGGCGGCAGCGAGAGCCTGGGTCATCAGCGACACAAGGTGGCCGCCGAGATCCTCGGACAGGTAAGCGCGCATCGGTAGAGGGATAGCAGCCTCGATCGCCCGCCGAGTGCGGATGCGCTTGAGACTGCGATAGGCGGCAACCGTGCTGTCGGTGGCCGTGGTGAACGGAGCCCAGAGCGTATTGCCCTCGATCACCGTGGCAAGGCCGCCCTGTACCAGCGTGTTGGCTTGGCAGGAGGGATCGCCATCACGGTAGCTGATCGTCTTGGTGAGGCCGAGAATGCCCTTGAGCGGTCGGTTCCAGGCCGCTTTGTAGGGCGTGCCAGCTTCTTTGTCGCGGCGGACGATGGCCCCGGCGACGTGCGGCGACATCGGCCGCGTGACCGTCTCGCCGCCCAGCGACACCTCGACAGCCGGATAGCAAGCCATCATGCCGAGCGCCGTATCGAAGTCGGCCGCGTAGGTGAGGGCGGCCGCGTCGCTGGTCTGCGTCGCGTCGACCACGCCGATACAGTCGACCAACATGTCCTTGACGACATTGATCGACACGGTCGCCGCGTTCTTGAGGTTGCCGAGCCGTTGGCTGGTGTAGCCGGGGGCGATGATGATTCCCGGCTTGTGGCCGGTGATCGCCTGGGCATCGAGCAGGGCATAGGCGCCGGTCTTGTCGGCCGCCGTGCCGGCGATCGCGCCGATGTCGGCGGCGAGCTTGGCCTCGTCCGTGCCCTCCGTGGCATACGCGCTCCGGGAAAAGACGAAAGTCGGGATGACGCCCTCGGACAGGACCTGCGACACGGCGTCCTTGGCGAGGCCGTCGCCCAGCTTGGCGACCAGCTCGCTGTCCTCGGGGTCGATCGCCACCGGCGTGTCGAGGGGGAAAACGGTCTCGTCGGCCGCCGGCGCCGGCATCACCATGCCAATCACGGTGGAGTCGCGGGCGTCGATCGACACAACGTTGGACGACAGGTCCGAGAAGACGCGGACGCCAACAAAGGGCGCGGTGGAGGCCATGGATCAATCCTCGCAAAGCGTGAAAACCGGCTTTGCGGGTAGTCTATGTGCCCCCGAAACGACAGCGGGGCTGCACGCATGCAGCCCCGGCTCCCTGTGACCAATGGAAGGCTCTCACCAAGTGCGGCATCCGTCAAGCGTACTCGGGCCAGACCGTCATTAACCGCCACGTCGGTGTCCGGCCAATCCCATATTTCAATCTGTAACTAGTGTATCTATCTTGCCGCTCGTTTGGTGAGCGCCTGCCTTGCCGGCGGGCTGGGCAGAACGGGCGGGGAAATCTTGGGAAATTCGAATTGGAGGTATCGGGAGGACATTGACGGTCTTCGCGCTCTGGCCGTTGTTGCCGTCATCCTGTTTCATTTTGAATCCAGCTGGTTTCCCGGCGGCTTTGTCGGTGTCGACGTCTTCTTCGTCATTTCCGGCTTTCTCATCACCTCGCTGATTGCCCGCCAGATCACCGAAGACCGCTTCAGCCTGATCGACTTTTACGAACGCCGTTTCCGCCGCATCTACCCGAACCTGTTGATCGTGCTGGCCGTGACGGTCGTTCTCGGCTTCGTCGCCATGGTGCCGCTCACCTACCGGCCCTTCGGCCGCAGCTTGGTTTGGGCCGCCCTTTCCGCATCCAACTTTGCCTTCATAGGCGGCGACGGCTACTTCGATCCCGACAATCTCACCAAGCCGCTGCTGCACACCTGGTCGCTCGGCGTCGAGGAGCAGTTCTACCTCGTCTTTCCCTGGCTGCTGATCCTCGCCGCCAAGCGCGGCTATAATACAAAATGGCTGATCGGCACCGTTGTGGCTCTGTCTCTCGTCCTCAGCATCGGTGCGGCGCTGGCCGGCTGGGCGCCGTCCTATTTTCTGCTGCCGACCCGCTTCTGGGAGCTCGGTATCGGCGCCCTGATCGCCGTCCTGCCGAAGAGCGAACGCCTGTCATACGCCCGGCGGTCGATCCTTGGTCTCGGTGGGCTGCTGGCGATCGTCTGGGCGACATTGCGATTGTCCGAAGCCGATCCCTTCCCCGGCTATGTCGCGCTGGCGCCGACACTGGGCGCGGCGGCCATCATCTGGGCCAACGGCGGTCTCGCCAGCCATCTCCTGTCCTTCCGTCCCTTCGTCTGGATCGGCCGCCTGTCCTTTGCCCTCTACCTCTGGCATTGGCCGCTGATCTCCATTGCCGCCGGCATCGGTCTGCCACCGACCGGCACCGCCACGCGCCTTCTCATCACAACCGTGATGCTAGTCTTCTCAGTAGCGGGCTACTTCCTCTGGGAGCAGCCCATCCGCCAGCGGCGGCGGCTTGGCCGGCGTAAAAAGTTCTTTGCCGTGCTGGCTGTGTTCGCCGTCGTCCTTGTCGGCATTGGGGTCGTCATCTTCGAAACGCGCGGCCTTCCGCAAAGACTGCCGGCCGATCTTGTTGCCATAGATGAAGCAGCGAAGCGGGATTCCTTTTTTATCACCAAGCGGTGCCCGGAAGTGGAAAGCATAAAACCGGCCCCGTGCACGATAGGAGACGAAACAACAAATAAAGTATCATTCGTCATAATTGGAGACTCTCAAGCTCAGGCAGTTGCCGCGGAAATCGGCGACCTCGCAAAGTCTTACCACTTGCGCGGACTTTATCTCGGTAAGATCGGGTGCCCACCGCTGGCCGGGCTTACCCGGACGCGGCGCTCGCATTGCTCAATGCAATATGACTTCGCCATGAACGAAATCCGCGAAAACAACCCTGAACTGGTAATAGCCCTAATGCACTGGGCTGGCCTCATCGGTGACCCTGTGGGTGGGTCCAAAACCCCTTTACTGAAGCAAGGAGAAGTTGTTACCGAGGCTGATCGCTCCGCGGTGGTGACCGCTGCGTTGGACGAAACTCTGACTAATTTAGGAAACCGCCAGATCATGACGTCACTCACAATCCCGGAACATAACGGCAAAGCGCTTCTTTTTGGGAAGTGGTGGACCGAGCGTTTCGGATTTCCAATGTTTGTTCCCAGACTGACCCTTTCCGAGTACTGGGAACGGCAGACATACGTCAAAAGGCTTCTGAGCGATGCCCAGTTGCGGCATGCGAACTTGACGGTTGTGAGCCCCGCACCGGTGTTTTGTCCTACCGATCTTTGTATTCAATCGACGAACGACACGATTTTGTATTCGGATGATAGCCACCTTTCACATGCCGGCGCGCAACTCTACGCACCGTTGTTTGAGGCTGCACTCGCAAAGACGTCTGCAACGGTCAAGCGTCCCAATCCATCTTTGCCATCAGATTGATCGCCGCGATGGTCTCCGCTGCATCGATCGCCGCCTTGGCCGCGAGGCGCTTATGCTCGATCTCGGCGCTTTTGATCTGCCACGCAGCGTGCATGGCGACCACTACCTGAGCGACAGCGTCGGCAGTCTCGCCGGTGATGCCGATCTCCGCGAAAATATGCGGACACTCTGCGGCGGTCAGAGACGGATCGGCGAGGTAGGCTTTGGCCTCCTCGAGCTTTTGCTGGTAGGCCATGGCCTGCCCAGACCCGCCAGTGATGTAGGTGAGTCGGTAGGCCTCGGCGGCCGCATCCACGCTGGCTTTGACTGCGGCGCGGAGATTTTCGAGGTTTATCGGAGATGAAGGGCGTGTCGCGTTGTAGTCGCGCTCCATCGGGTCGCCGACGAAGTCGATTGTGACGGCCTCGCCATTGAGATACCAGATCTCGCCGCGATGATCGGCCATGAGCATCCACGCATCACCAGACCAGACGGCCACCTTGCCGGCAACGACCGCTGGCGGCTCGATTTCAACGCATCCGGCCGGGATATGGAAGACGCCGGGCTCCAGCGGACTTTCATAGGCACACGCTGCGCCAGCATAGACCCCATCGGCATCACGCTGATAGACGGTTTTGGTAGCCATCATTGACCTCAATATTTGATGCAGCCAAGAAGGGCGATGTTGACGGGCCGGTTTTCCGCTGCGATGGGAACAACTAGGGAAGCATCAAAACCAATTCCATTGAAGTCGGTGGAAGCAGCGGCGTTCGTGGGTACGTATCTTGGGCGGGCGCCCGGTATAACTGCAAAGGCACCCGAATAGTTGGCCCATGGGGGCGACGCATCGTTGCTCGTTCCTCCAATACTGCCGGTGATATTGCGGATAGCGTCCCCCTGCTGAGAGCCAAGCACGCGACCGCTGTCCAACCCTCTGCCGCTGTCTAGGAAACGCGGAAACACACCCCGCAAATCCCGGGTCACGAGGTAATCGCCCGTTACCGACCGTGTGGTGTTCGGATTGGCCGGGTCGGTGCATCGGTACCAAGCGGTCGCCGTGGCGTTCAGCGCATCGCCGCAATACTTGACCGCATCGAGATCCGCATAGGTGTGGCGGTTGATCGCCGAGCCCACACCGACGATCCAGCCGATGGGCGGCGCAGGCAGATCAAACCCCATGACGGCGCCGGTCGGAACGCCGGCAACAGTGATCGTCACGTCGCCCGCAAGATTCGCTTCGGCTCCGCCATTGAGCTTGACACCCGTGCCACCGATCAGCTTGCGCGTCACCGGAACCTTTTCGGCAATCGACGCCAAAAGACCTGTGATGGCCGTATCGTCTTCCGAGAGCTTGGCCGCGATCTCGACCAGCGTGTCATAGGCGGCCGGAGCGTCGCCCTTCAGGGCGGCGATCGCCGCGTCCACGTAGGTCAGATCAGCCTTCAGCGCGAGCGCCGCCGACAGCCCTACCACGCTCGACATGTTGATCCCGCCGGCATTGATGACGGCAATAGCATCCTCCGCCGCCGAGACGTCGGCCTTGAGCTGGTCGATGACCGCCGTCAGCGCGACGAGCTGGGGCTCGACATTGGCCTGGATCACCGCGAGCGCCTGGCCGGTGCCGGTGCTGATCAGTTCTTCCCAGTCCGCCTTGACCGCCTCGAGCGCCCGGATGCGGGTGCCGACCGACGTCAGCGCCGCGTCCCAGAACGCCTTGTTGAGGTACGCGTCGAGCGGGGCGGCGTAGTCGTCGTCAGGCGACGGCAGCGATGCTGAGGACGACATCGGGCGTCTCCGTGATCAGGATCTTCAGGAGGTCGCCGCGCAGCGTGATATCGCCGCGCGGCCGGAGCTTGATGCCGGCCACCGTCGCCGGTCGGGCGATTACGATCCGGTAGTTGGTCTCCGGGTCGATGGTGGCGGCGTCGATGGTGCTGGTCTGGTCGGTCATGTCACCCTCAGAGCGCGTACATGGCGATGTTGTCGATGAACGGCAGGTCGGTGACCTCAGTTGTCGCCATGTCGAACCGCGCCCGCGCCGAGGTGGTCGACGGTACGGTGAAGGTCGCCGAAATCAGCCGCTTCTTTTCGTCGATGAGGTCCGGCGTCACGATCGTGGCCGCCGGCGTGTAGACGGTGCTGCCGACCACGAGCTTGGGCGCGGCGGTGTGCTTGGCGCCGTCCCACTGGTCGATCACCGTGTCGAGCTGGATCGACGTGGTGGAGACGCCGAAATCATGCTGGACGCTTACCGCCTGCAGGTCGCCGCGCGGCCGGAAGGTCATCACCCGAGCGTTGGCGTCCATCACGATCGCCGGCTGCAGATCCGTGGTGCCGGCGAACACGGCCCGCAGGCGGGTCAGCGCCGGCAGGCCGGCGAGCCATGCCGTGTCGATGGCCGTGTCTATGGTCACCGGCAGCCAATCGTCGTTGTCGGCCGGCATGATCTCCCAGGTGAGCGACGTGCCGCCCGGCGCCCAGCCGGCATGCAGGATGCGGATGTCCGTCATCCCGTTTTCCAGCGTGGCCGACTGCATCTCCACCACCGTGCGAGTGGCCGAGAACTTGGCGCCGTAGAGCCGCATGGCGAAATCGGTTTCGGGGTCGCCCTGCGCCCACACACCGTCCGTGCAATAGAACAGGCTGCCCTGCGCGTACTTGTTGCCGGTAACCGTCTCGAGCGCATGGTTGCCGGTCGTGACCGTGAACCACGCATAGCGGGTGCCACTCTCCAAAAGCGTCGGCGTCAGGTCGAACTTGACCCATCCGGTGGCGATCTGCGCGGCGGTGAGCGTCGTCGATGCGATGACGCTACCGAGCTGCGGCTGGCCGGAGCTGTCGCACTCGCAGATGAAGAGATGCACCTCACCGTCCGAGCCGACGCGGGTGAAGCTGAGGTCGAGGCCGGTCAGCACCATCGGCTGCGCACACAGCCAGGTCTGGCCGTAGATGGAGCCATTGACGCCCATCTCCTCGGTGACATAGTCCCAGTAGTTCTCCTCTACCGTCCGGATGGTGATATTCTGGAAGGAATAGCTCTTGTGCCCCGATCGGCTGCCCGTGATCCCGGTGATCACGAAGGTTTCGCCGCTCTTCGTGAAGGTCTCACCCACCGAGAGGTTGCCGAGGAAGGACCAGCCGGTAGCGTTTTCGCACTTCGTCGTGGTGGCGCCGTACTCGGTCACGGTGCGTGATAGCGTCTTCTGGATTGCCGTGGTCACCGTGTGGGTGAGCTGGCTGATGTTCTTCGAGCCGCCGTCCCCCTCCACCTCGAGGCGGACGACTTCTTCCCACGCCGGCAGGATCAGGGTGCCGGAGGCGCGGATCGCGCTCGAGGATGCGTCGAGCAGGGCCATCTGCATGTCGCGCTGCGACGCCCAGGCAAAACGCACGCCCTCGCGGATACGGGCCAGCCAGGACGCGTTGGCCGTGTCCCACTCGTCGGTGAGCAGGCCGTTGTCGTACCAGTAGGCGCGGGCTTCGTCCGGCATGGCGATCTCGCGCCGGATCTGCGCAAGGTCGCGCTGCATCTGGCGGACCACGACCGGGTTCGGGATGTCATTGAGCCGAGAGGCGATGTTGGAGATGTCGGTCTCGATCGACGACACGCGCGCTACGGCCGCGTCCATCTCGTTTTCGACGACGGTGAGCCGCCCTTCCACTTCCGACAGCGTCTTGACGCGCGAGGACTGATCCATTTCGACGGCGACGATGCCGGTGGTCGACAGCTCGACATAGGCGACGCAGCACTCGGTGGAGGCGACCGTCGGCTTGACCGGCGTCGGCGAGCTGAGACCCTGCTGGATGACCACCTCGACGCTGCGGATAGTGGTCTTCGGCACCGTCTGTATGACGGTGTCGCCGGTGTCGGCGTCGGTCTCGATCTCCCGGCTTTCGTTTTCCGTCGTCTCGGTGCCGCGTAGCAGTAGCGCCACATAGCGGCCGTCGCCGGTGACCAGGGGCAGGTAGACCTGCAGGTTGACGACGATGGCCACGTCGTTGCCGTAGACCTTCTCGTCGACGAACAGATAACCCGGGTTGAGGGTCACCTCGACAGCCGAGGACTGGGCGATCGAATAGCCCGCCCAGTGGTGAGCGTAGGCGATGGCGCCGCCAACGATCGCTTCGCCGCCCTCGCGGGAATACTGGCTGATCGCGTCGAAATCCGCGGGCTCGGCGACTTCGGCTTCGGTGAATTCGACCGTCTTGAGCATGTTCCCCTCAGAGCTTGGTGCGGGAGATGTACGCGCCGAGCCGATAGGTGCCGTCGAGCGGCACGCCGTCGGAAAGGCGGATTTGGCGGGAGTGGCCGAAGTCGACGCGGATCTCGGTCTCCGGCGCCTTGGCGGCGCGCAGGGCGGCGAGGCACCGCTGGAATGGCTCGCGGCTCGGTGTCTTGAGGCGGGCGTGGCCGAGCGCGCCGCGCCGCATGACCAGGGCGCGGGCCGGCTTCTGGGTGGCGACCCTGACGAGGTAGCGCGCCAGGAAGGCGGAGTGGCCGATCGGCGTTCGGCCGATGATCGCCCGCCCCATCACGAAGCGTGCTGGGTAGGCGACAGCGTCGACCAGCGTGCCGTCGACATAGGCGAGGTAGCGTACCGCCCCATCGCGGACGCCGACCAGCCAGCAGTCGGTGAGCGAGGCCGAGATCACCTCGCGCTTGCGCGCCTCGCTCCAGTCCGAGAACCAGAGGCGGACACCGTCATGCACCGCAAGGAACGGCAGCAGGGCGGCCGGCGCCGTCGCCGGGTCCAGCGCCTCGCGCAGCGGCACCGGCAGCGTGTCGGTCATCGCCTTGGCAAGAGCGATCTCGTAGGGCGCGGCCGAGGCCGGCAGAAGATCGGCGGCGGTGGTCATCCCGACACCTCGACGGTGAGCATGATCGTGCCCGGCAACGGGATGGCGTAGGGATCGGCCGCTATGTCGGTCGCCGGCGCTGTCAGATCGACGCGGGTTACCGACGTGCCATAGGCGGCACCGGCGAGCGCCGATACAGGCACCTCGGCGCCGATCGTCATGCGCGCCGTGCCGGCGGCGAGGATGCGGGCGACGGCCTCGAGCCTCACGGCCTCGGCGTCGGGGCCGCTCGGCACCGTCACCTTGCCAGTCACGTCGTAGACGTTGCGCGTCGCCCGCAGGGCCGAGACGCTGGTTGCCTCCGGCTTGACCGAGGCCGACGTGCAGGCTGTCCGCACGGCCGCCAGCTCCTCGTCCGTGGCATCGCGACCGTCGGGGCCGGAGACCACGATATCGACGTCGCCCTTGCGGCCGTGTACGGATCGGCCGATCACGCGGCCGGCCAGCATGGACGGCCACGCGGTCATTGCCTCGTAGAGGTAGCGGTCGGCCGAGCCAGCGGCCGGCCGCGTGAAGGCCAGTAGATAGCGCTGCAGCAGCCGTGCGTCGGTCTCCATCACCGCCTCGGTGGTGTCCGTGGCCGCGACGAGGATCAGGCGCTCGATGCCGATGCGGGCAACGATGTTGTCCAGGTCGTTGCCCTCGGCGAGCGGCGCCAGCAACGCCTTGATCACGTCGTTGACGCGCTGGCGGTCGAGCAGGCGGAGATAGGACCAAGCCTCCGAAGCGATGACGGTCGGGTCGGTTTCAAGGGTGCCGACGTCCCACTCGGGCAGCGTCGGGTCGATCGCGCGCGCCTCTGCCCAAGCGGCGGCAAAGCGTGCGAGAAAAGCGGCCTGCAGCGTCTCGAAATCGAGCGCCTCGATGACCGTCGGCGCCGGCAGGCGGGAAAGGTCGATGGTCACGCCGCTTGCCTCCCCTGCAGGTAGCGCGCGGTCAGGGCGATCTTGCCGCCGACCGGCAGGGCGATCGTATAGTTGCCGAGCCGGCCCTCCGGGTAATAGAGGCCGGCATGGCGGAGCCCGAGCCCGCCTTCCCGGGTAAGCCGGACGAGCTGCATTTCCTTGTTCCGATACTCGGGCTCCCAGGTGTGGGCGGCGGTGATGAGGTCGTTGTAGAGCCCGAGCGCCGTCGCGGTGGTGATGTCCTCGGCGAGCCAGGACCGCAGGTCCGAACCGAAATCGAGCCGCATCACCCGCGCATTGAAGCGGGTCAGCCAGATGACCCCGAGCGACTGGCGCACGTGCTCCCAGCCGGTCAGGATCTTGCCGGTGCGACGGTCGATGCCGGTTCGGAAGGCGATCGCGGTCATCTCAGCCCTTGGTCTTGGAGGCCTTCGAAGGGGTTTCGACGGCGGTTTCAGCCTCGCTCGAAGCGAGCCTGATATGGCCGGCCTGCGCCTCGTAGCGGGCGGCCGTGTCGGTCAGCTCTATGGTGTCGCCGGCTTTGACGCGCCGGCCGGCGACGCGGGGAGGGGCGGTGTCGGTGACGAAGTATTTCATTGGGGTCTCCTAGACTGGCTAGACTGGCGGGTTTGTGCGTTCGCCGCCCCTGAGGACGCCGCCATGCACGTGCGTGGAGTCGATCCGGACGCCGTTGTTGGTGATCGATCCGGTAGTGGTGATGTCGCCATCGATGTCGACGGTGGCCTTGATCGACAGGCGGGCGGTCTCGATCGCCGCCCGGTCGCCTCTGACGGTAATGGTCGTATCCCCGAAAGCGATGACGGCCGCGTCGGATGCCTTGGACGGTGCGGGATCGTCGTCGGTGTAGGCGCCCCACTGGGCGATTGAGCCGGCGCCGACCGTGCCGGACGGCGAGACGAGCGTCATCGGCGCGCCGATCGGCGGCGGTACGTGGATCTTCAGGTTGCCGGTCGACGCCTCCGGCCAGCGCACCCACGGCGACAGGATGGCGCGGCCGTCTGCCGCCTTGCCGATCACAAGGCGCAGGCGGCGGTGGTCGTGATCGACCTCGGCCACCTTGCCCGGCAGGATCATCTGCGCCATGCGTCGGTTGAGTTCGACGACATGGCGCTCCAGGACGCGTAGCGCGCGATTCTGCTGGGAGATCATGGATCGACCTCCCAGAGATCGCGCACCTCGATCGGCACGTTGTCGCCGAAGTCGGCTTCGGCGGAGGCCCGTCCGTCGTCATCGATGGTGACGGTCAGCATCGGCGCCGGCGCGTCATAGAGACCGGCGCCTTGGGCGACCAGCGTCTGCGACCAGGTGGCCGCAAGATAGCCGACGCCCCGCCCCTCGTCCGCGACGGTGTAGAGCGGCACCAGTTGCGGCGCCGGCTGCTCGGCCGGCGGCGTGATCTTGTTGAGGCTCCACGTCGTCTCCTCGCGATCGGCGAGGATCATCATCATGCGGTAGCCGAGCGCCCAGCCGAGGCGATCACGGTCGACGGCGCGGTTCTCGATCGCCTTGGCCTCGACGACGATGTAGGCCGCCCAGTCGACAGTGAGATCGACCATGCCGTTGATCAGCTCGATCGAGCGGACGCGCGACCAGCCGACGGCGATCCCCGGAGCCGGCACGATGGTCTTGGCGATCATCTGGGATATGTCGATCTTGCCGGGGTGCGCCTTGACGGTAACGCCGGGAAAGAGCGCATCGAGCCGGGCGACGATCGCCGCCTGCCATGCCTCGAGCGGATCGGCCGCGAGGATCTGCGCAAGAGTCGCCGGCTCCATCATTGCAGGAGGCTCCCCAGCCAGTCGGTGGTGACGTCGGAAAGCTCCACGCGATTATCGTCGGAGAGGCCGACGAATGGGCGCGGCGGGATGGTGACCTGACGGGCGAAGATCTGCTGATTGCCGATCACGAAGGCGAGGCGCTTGGCGTCCTTCGGTTTGATGGTCATGCCGTCCTGGTGAACGTGCGCCCATTCCCAGCTCGCGCCCCACTCGGCCTCGTCGGCCGAGGCGACGAAGGCCACCGAGCCGAGCAGATGCTCGCCGGTGCGGAGCAGGATCGACGTGCCGGTTCGGTTCGGCGGCCAGGGCGTGCCGTCCGGCCCCGTCTTTTCCTCGGTGATGCGCCGGCGCGTCTGGCTTTCGCCGATCGCACCGACATTGGTCATCAGGTCGGACGGGTCGACGTGCTCGAGCGCCGCGATCTTGTCGGCTGTCAGTTCGAGGTCGTTGATGTCGACGACGATGGAGCTGCTCATGGCAAACCGGCCCTCCCAAGGCGGGCGCGGGTGAACACACGCTCCGGAGCGTCGACAAGGACCGTCTGAGGCGAGGCATCCCCGACTGAAATACCGTCCTCGGTAGCCCCGCTACCCTCGAAGGTCAGCGCGCCCTTGCCGGCGACGATCGCCTCGAGGCGCTTGACGGCCGCCTGATTCCTCTCGCGGATGTCGTCGGTCAGGCGCGAGAAGGACAGCGCCACCTTGTAGAGGGCGATGTCCATCACGTAGATCTTGAGGATGGCTAGACCGTCGGCGTCAAGCCGGTCCAGCTCTGACCGCGTGTAGCGGCCTTGCAGGATGGTCCGCGCCTCGATCGACGCATCGTCGAGCGCCCGCGCCACCCTGACCTCGTCGAGGACGCCGGTGGTCTCGTCGGCGCCGAGCAGGATCACCTCCTGCGGATGGCGCTCGGTGAGGTCGGCAAGGGTGGCGTAGGCGGTCACGAGATCCAGTCTCCGGAAAAAGGCGATCGAGTTCGATCAGTTCGTGGTATCCGGCCAGGGCGCGGCGACGCGGCCGGCGCCGACGAAGGCGGCGTGCTTTTCTCGCGTCAGCCAGACGGTTTCGCCGATACCCTTGAGCTTGCCGCCATGAACCGTCGGCAGGACGAGCGTGAAGCGCTCCTCCTCCAGCTTGACCTCGACAGGCGTCAGGGCGCCCGCGACCGGCGTCTCCGTCGTTTCGGTATCGGTCTGCCCGGTACTTGCGGTCGACGCCGGAGCGCCGTCGCTATCCGGCGGGGCGACCGTGGCAGGCTCCGGCGCCACGGTCGTTTTGGCATCAGTCTGGCCGACGCCGTCGACGGTCGCGGCCAGCGCCGTTTCGACGCCGTTGGAGCCACCATCGGGATTTCCGGTTGCCGTTTCGGAAGGAGCATCCGGGGAGACGGCCGGATTGCCGTCTCCCCCGGTTTTGCTGCTCGCGGGTATGGAGTTGGCCGAGACCACCGTCGTGTCGGCCGTATCGGTCGTATCCACGGCGTCGGCCTTGGCGGCCTTCGGGGACTTTGCCATTGCTTGTCCTTTCGTGAGGGAGCTTGCCGGGCAGGCCCCGATCCGGGCCGGCCCGGGAAACTCCGCCCCGGTCGAGGCCGGGACGGAAGGATTGGAGCTGCCCGCCTATGGTCAGCTGACGGCGTTCTGGATGATGAAACCCAGCTCCGGCGCCACGGTCATCTCGCGCGACTTCTCGCCGACACGTACCTTGACGCCGCCCTCGAGGCCGACGTCGGAGTCTTCGATAGTGCCACCGAACTTGTCACCGAGCCGGGCGGTGTAGCCCCAGGTCATGCCCATCTCGGTCGTGACGGTGGGATTGATGAACAGACCCTGGATCGACTTGCCCCAAACCCTCTGAAGGTTGGCTTCCTGACCGGGCATCGCGACGTTGAGACGGCTTTCGCCGACCAATACCTGCCGGACCTCGAGCAGTTCGGCGAGCTGTTGCTTGGTGATGGCACCCTCGTCGGTGAGACCACCCTTGACCGCCTTGATCAGGCGGGGATGTTTCTTGATCTTGGTCCAAACTGGCTGCCCCATCGCCACAGTGTTGGGGCGTGGGCCGAGCGTTTCACTGAGCAGCTCATCGAGGATGGCATAGGGATCGCTTCCGTCCGTATCGAAGCGATCGTCCGCGTCCACGATATTGACTCGATTGGCCGCGACATAGTTGCTCGGGTTCTGCACAACGGCCGACGCGCGGATCTCGCGGCGAAGCAGCATCAGGTCGGCGAGAAACTGCGCCGCCACCTTCTCCGGATCGTAAGTGGAGAGGTTGAGTTCGCGCAGACGGCGAGCCTCGTTGATGTCGGAATTGGGAACCGGTGCATCGAGACCATGATCCTCGGTGGAGCCGTCCCGTTCCTGGCCGGTGAATTCGACCTCGTTGACACGGCCTTTGCGACCGACGCGCGTTTCCGGAACAGTGAAGCCCTGGGCGAGATCGTAGAACGTCCACTTGAATTTTTCGGCCGGCACCGGGACGTAGGGCAGCACCTGGTCGGCGATGAAAGAGTAGGCGGGGTTGCGGTAGGCGATGGCGATCGCCGTCAGCGCGGCGGATACGGCGAAGGGGCGGCTCGAAGCCATGACGGACACTCCAGGACAGGCGCCTGTTGACGCCTGTCAGTCGAGGGTTGAGGGATCAGGCGGCGGCCGAGGAGCCGACCGACGGGAGCAGAAACACCTGCACGATGTCGCCGGCGGCCGTTGCCTTGGTCGTGGCGAAGCCCGCAATGCGGATGACGGTGCCGGCCACCGGCGATGCCACGACGGCGCGTCCCTGGGCATCGGCAGTAACCGGATCGCCGGGCTTGATGACGCCGCCGGCGGTGACCGGCAGCTCGCCGAGCATGTGGGCATCGAGCATCTCGCCGGCGGCCGCACCGACGGCGTCGGATGCGCCGATGATGCGAGCGGCCGACGACGCGGCGGTGATGGCCTGACCGTCGTCGTTTAGGGCGACGAGACGCATACCGAGAATGGCAGCGGCGGCCTCGAAGGAAAGTGCGAAATGCTGCCGCATGATCGGCGGCTCCTTGTGCTGGGTGAGTGATGGACGCCGTCAGCCCTTGCGCTCAATGGCGGCAAGGGCGTCGACGGCGGTGACGGTGATGCCGAGCTTGGCCTGCTCGTTGACGTAGGCAGTGATCTTGGCGGCCAGATCGGCCGCGCCCTGCGCGTGGCTTTCCGGCGGGTTGCTCCCGTCGAGACCGGAGGCCCCGAGCTTGGCCGACGCGCCGCCGATGATGGCGGTCACGCTCAGGAGCCCCTCCGGTGTCGCCGCCAACTTGGCGTAGTGCTCGCGTTCGGCCGGCAGGATCTTCTTGTCCTTCAGCGCCGCCTCGAGCAGCGTGTTGACCTTCGCCGTGTGGTCGGCCGACTTGATCGCCGACAGCTTGGTTTCCAGATCGGCAACCTTGCCGTTGGCCGTAACGAGGTCGGCGCCGAGCTTGGCAACGGCCGCATCATGGTCGGCCTTGGAGACCGATTTGGCCTTGAGGTCGGTGACGGCGGCGAGGATCGCGGTTTCCGAAGCGGATTCGGAGAGACCGAGGTAGGCGGCGATGGACTTCATGGAGGGCTCCTGATCGAGACCGGGTTTAGTTGACGCGACTGCGCCCATGGCAAGCGCCGGCGCGGCGACCAGGGCGACGGAATGAATCCAGACGGCGGTGCCGTCGTCGGTGTGGCGGATGGCCGGCGAGATGTAGCGGCGGGTTCGGGCCTTCAGAACGGCGACACCTTCTTCGAGCCACTCGACGGTGGCCCAGAGACCGTCCGCCCGCGCCTCGAGGCGTTTGACCCATCCGACGGTGTGCGGATTCCCGCCGCCGGCCGACGCATGATCGAGGTCGACGGGGATGTCGACGCCGTCGGCTGCAAAACGGGCCACCAGATCCTCGGGCCGGAACTCGAAGCTGCGACCGTCGCGAGCTTCGACGCGGCCGCGCGGGGCGATCTGGATCATCGCAGGCGGAGAGATCGCGTCGGCGGCGAGCGTGACGGAGGCGGTGACGAGACCGAGCGCAAGCTCGACGGCACTGGCAAGTTGGGAGAAGTGAGGGCGGTTCGTCATGCCGGCGACGATGCACCGGCAAGGGGCGCGCCATGGCGCTGCATGTATGCAGCGCGGGCGGTCGGATCAGGAGGGGAATGACCTAGAGGTACGCCGCACCGGTCGGGGTGGTCAAGGCATGCGCGTCAAAATCAATTTCGAAGGCCCCTCAAAGCCCGTAGACGGCGACCGGCGTGCGGGGCGTCGGATGTAGCCCCCGGCGGCCGGCGGCCGCCAGCGGTCAAATCTGGGGCGACTTGTCGAAACGGCCCCGAAGGCGCATATTATGGACGAGCGGCGGCAAGTCTTTGCCAATCGCACCGAGGGAGATCAGCACCCTCCCGCCGCTCATTTCCCTGACCGAGCAAGTTCCGCGAGCGCCGCCGCCTCATCTCGTTGGTGGAGCGAGGTGACGCGAAGATAACCCTTTGCGGAGCGGTGAACAAACGCTCGCCACCAGGTCTTGTCCACCTTGAAGAGGATGGAACGGGTGCTGGCCTTGCCGCGAGGGTCGGGCAGGACCGTGCCGGTCCGCAGCATCTCCGGCAGCACGCCGAAATCCTCGACATCGAGGCCGTGCCTTTCAACACGGGCCGCCACGTCACCCGCCTCGATCGACACCACCGGTGACCTCGCGCCGCCCAGCTCGTTGGCGAGCTTCGGGCTGACGCCGGCCGGCAGCCAGGTCTTGCCATCGACCTTGGGGGCGAGGGCGACGAACGGGTCCGACCAGAGATCCGTGAGCGCCTTGGTCGATGCCCGTTCCGGCGCCTCGCCTAGCCGCAGTTCGAGATTGTCGAGCAGGGTCTTGGTCCGGTCGCGGCCGGGATTGCCGTGCCAGCCGGGGTCGATACCGTCAGGGATGCGCGAGATCTCGCCGGTGCGCCGGTTGCGCCAGTCGCGCATGACGACGGGCGGGGCGGTGTCAGTGTAGTAGACCCCGTCGCTCCGCTTGGTGGCGATGAGCGTTTCCTTTTCGCGCCGGCTGACCTGCCGCACCGAGCAGTGGCACAGCCAGCCGTTGGGTGGGAAATGCGTCGCCCAGAAGGGATCGTCGACCGGCAGGATGATGCCGACCCAGCCGAGGTGCTCCGGCCGGGGATCGGCCGACGTGGTGCGGACATAGAGCAGGAAGGGCATGGCGCCCTTGGTTCGCTGCGCCCGCTCCCATTGGCCGGCCGCCCGCGCTGACGACATGTTGCCCCAGAAGATCGTCCTCAGGCGGTTGCTCCGCGAGAAGTCGACCATGCGGTCCGGATCGGCGCCGGCCGGGTCGGACACCATGCGCGGCCCGGCCCAGCCCTGTGCGGCCAGCTCGGCGCGGATCTCCTCCCGCCACGTCTCGAATCCCTTGCCGGCCTTGATCGCCTTGCTGATCGAATCCCGGAAGGTGGTCACCAGCGACAGCTCGGTGGCTTTCGCGACTGTGAAGGCGTGAGCGTGCTCGGTGGCCCAGACATCGAGATGGGAGAACGCCGGCTTCAGGCCCTTCCGGTCGAAATAGCCGGTCACCTCGGGCGGCGGGCCGAAGCCCTTTTTGATCTCCGCCATGCGTCAGTCCTTCGCGTCGCCGATACCGCGCGAGATCGTCATCAGGGTCGCGAGGCGCTCCAGTAGCGGCTTGCTGTCCGGCGAGGCCACCTCGATCGCCGCCAGTGCTTCCTCGAAATTCGTGGCCTTGTCGATCGCCTCGAGGAGCGGTTCCAGGAGCGGCTTCGAGATGCCTTCGAAGGCCGTTGGAACCAGCTCAAAGACATCGTCGGCACCATAACTGCCTGCGGTGCGATCATAGGCAAGGCGCGAGACGCCGCAGCACGGACAGGTGGTTCCGGGGCCCTGAAGACGGGCGGCAAGTGCCGAGGGCTTGGAGGCGGCGGGAGCGGGCGCCGGCACCTGTTCCGGCGGGGGCTCGGGCGGCGGGGTCGCTGGCGGTGTCAACACGTCATCGTCGCCGTTGGGCTTGCCGACGCCCAGCTTGCCGCGAACCTCGGTTTGCCCGACGCGCAGCCCGAGCGGGATCAGCTTGGCCAGACTGTCGGAGAGACCGACGACGTCTTCCGGCTCGGCCACCGGCCACTGGACGGTCGGATACCTTTCCTGCGGGCCGAAGTTCAGAGCCACGGCCCATTGGATGAGATCGCGATTGACGGTTCGCGCCCGCTGCCGGCAGTCCGCCTTGATGATGTCGAGGCGCACCTCGTTGTGTACCTTGGCCTGCGCCTCCGACGATCCACTGTCGGCCGTCATGGTCTGGCCGACCACCAGCTTGGAGATCGACGCGTCGACGTATTCGAGGAGGCCGCCGAACACGGCAGAACCGTGCGATCCCTCCACCTTGAACATCTCGACCGAGGCGCCCTCTGGGATGATGGCCGCGCCGTCGTTGGCGAACATCCGAAGGCCGTTGAGCAGCGAGCGCTTGTCCGTATCCGAGGCGTTCTGGTTGTAGCGACCGAGACGCATCGGAATGCCGTAAACCTCCGTGAAGCCGGCCCAATCCTGGAGGGTGAAGGCCTGCAGCATGAAGGCCCAGGCGGCGGGGCGGGCGAGACCGGCACGCGAAGTGACGCCGGCTCGGATGCGCGGCACGTGCCGGATGAACTTGGCGGCCGGCAGCTCCACGCCCTCGAAGCTGCCGTCGACGTCGAGGCGGATATCGGTGTGGGTGAGCCGGTCGAGCCGGAAAAAGCGCTGATCCCGGAAGATGTACTTCACCGGGCGCAGCCGCTTGCGTTCGTACTCCCACATGGTCTCGGGAACAGCATAGCCTTTGCCGATGCCATCGGACGTCATGGACGCCATCTCGCCGAACTCGGGATCTTCGACGATCTCGTGGACGAAATCGCCGATCGCCTTCGGCACGCCGTCGGGAACCTCGACCGACGGCGCGATACCATCGAGCGCCAGATAGCGGGTCTGCAACTGGCTGGCATAGTGCAGGTACCGCTCCTCCATCTCCATGGCGAGCGTTAGATAGTCGCGCGTTTCGCCCAACTGCGCCTGTCGCAGGATGTGCGCCAGGCGCTCGGGTACCAACGCGCCGGCGACGCGCTCCTCGATGGTGCGCCGCCGCCCGTAGAGCGTGGGTGTCGCGATCTCGGCGCCAAGCACCGACTGGTCGACGGTCTGGCCGTCCGGTCCCGTCATCCCCATAGGGCTCTCCTTGTGTCGCGATACATCCCCGCCGGTGCCTGTTGGCCGTCGGCCTCCGCCATGGTGCTCGGCGTCTCGATCTTCGTCTCGATCCGCATGTCCTCGGAGGCGGCGTAGGCGATCATGCCGGCGATCGCCGCGTCACCGTGGCGATCGAGGCCATCGCTGCCCTTCGTGCGGTGATCGTCGGGGATCTTGATGATGCGCCCGACATACTGCAGGCCCTGATGGTCCTGGACGATGTCCTCGTCCTGGGCGAGACGGCAGGAGCGCTCGGCGACGGCGTCGACGTAGCGCGGGGCGTGCGTCCTGTACCATTCCTCGCTGAGCTTGATTTCTTCGATGAGATGCGCTCCGAACTTCTGGGCGGTGACCTCGGCGAGATAGGCGCCGTTGCCGGTGGCATCGAGCTTGCCGCCGGAAAACCTCGGCAGCATTGGCACCATCATGAACAGCATCTCCCGTTGCTGGTCGAACGGGCAGTTTCGCAGCTCGACAACCAGGGGAGATCGCCGCGTTGTCGTTTGCTCGACGGCCATGATCCAGTTCACCGACGCATCGCCGGATCTAGCGAAGTCGAAGCCGAACACGTGGCGATCACCGGGCTTGAGCAGCCTTAGCGCCGGCTCGACCTCTCGACGAAACAGGCCGGTCACGTAGGCCTTTCGGTATTCGGCGGGCAGGTGCTTGAAATCGTCGTCGAAGTGCAGACGGATGACCGTCGACGGCTCCATCGCCGCCTCGATCTGAACGCGTGTCAAAGCGGCGCCGGCGGCGTCGGCCGGCACGGCGTCCAGCTCCTGCCGCATCGCCGCCCGGCGGGCACCGTAGGCGGCGCGGATCTTCGTCTCCTCCTGCTCATCCACCTCCGGCGACCAGGTCTTGCTCTTCATGAGGTACACGCGGCGGAACAGGCCATTCACCACGGCGTCGTGGAAGGTGACGGTATGCACCGAGGCTGGCAGCTTGCCGGACTCCGCCTCGCGGATCATCTCGTTGAACGGATTGAGCATGCCGTTGTGCGACGAGATGATCCGGATCTTGCCGCCCCAGATCAGCAGTGCGGTGACGGCATCGAGCACCGAGCGGACGTCACGGTGAAACGCCGCCTCGTCGATACAGACGACACCCTGCAGGCCGCGGATATTCTCCGGCCGGCTCGACAGCGCCTCGACGCGGAAACCGCTGGCAAAGCGGACGCGATAGGCGGCGATTTGCCGCGTCGTACCGTCTTCGGCCTGATCCTCGAACAGGAACTCCTCGATCTCGCCGAGGTCTTTGGCGACGATCTTCGCGAAATGCGAGATGTAGCCGATGAACTCTCTGCCCTTGTCCTTGGTGTCGCCGATGTAAAAGTAGTTCTGCCCACCGGCCGAACGCTTGGCGGCGGCGATCAGCGTGGCGTCGAAGCTCTCGGCAAAGGTAATGCCGGTTCGTCGGCCCTTGGCGCAGATCTTGATATCGGCCGGATCGGCGATCCAATCCGCCTGATGCCGCATCAGGACGCCGTCGGCGAGCGGGTCGAGATCGTCCGGGATGTCGGCGCCGCGTGGCAGATCGCCCGGTAGCGAAGCGCGCGGGTCGCGCGTCATCACCGGCGATGTGTCGCGGTCGATGTCGGCTTGGGAGGTCATGAGGTCACCGTCGGCACGGAGGTGGGCTTTACCGGCCGTTCGCGGACGCCGAGGAAATCGCGCCGCAGTTGGGCGATGCGGTCGGCCGACAGCCCGGCCTCGCGGGCGACCGTCTCCGCCGCCTCGAGCGCTTCGGACTTAGCCTTCGCTTCCGCCCTGGCGGCCGCCTCAGCGGCTTCCCTGTCGAGCTTGGCCCGACGGTCGCTCGATGCTTTCTGAGCGGCGGTCACCGCCTTGAGAGCATCGGCGGCGAGCTTGAGGTCGAGCGGCGATACCACGTCACCGTTGCCCAGCGCCTCGAAGATGACCGTCTTCAGGAACTCGGCGATGGCGATGGTGTTGGTGTCGGCATCGCCCGGCTCCAGGCGCTCTGTCAGCACGCGGGAGATTTCGCGCGTCTCGGTCATACGTCGGGCGATGCCGGCAAGGCGGACCGAATAGCGCGAAAATGCCGACCGCGAGATCGGTTGGAAATCCTCGTCGCCGATCTCCTCGGCACGCACTTTCAAGCGTTTGTTGAGTTCGTCGAGAATATCTTGCTGAAGCTGGGTGCGTTCGCGCAACTCGCCGGCTGCCCAGGCGACGATGTCGTCATAATCTTCGCCGAGCAGCTCGATCGACGAGAGGCGGCCACGGCCGGTCATCGGAACCTCCTCAGACGATCGAGAGCGACGGCCGCTTGACGCCGTCGAGAGCGATCTTGCGGTCGACGTGGTCGAGGCCGCGCTGGGTCAGGGTGACGAGCAGCACCGACCCCTGTGCCTCTGCGGTCACCGCACCGACATCGGCGAGCTGGCGCAGCTCGGCATGCACCCACTCGCGACTCTTGCTTATCCCCCAGCTTTCGAGGGCGGACTGCAGGAGCGACGAATTGGACGATGCGCTGGCCTCTCCGGCGAGCGTACGCAGGATGATGAGGCGAGCCTCTTCACGGACACGAGTTGCGAAATCGGTCATCTCTTTGCCTGCTCGATCAGAAATTCCTGCAGCCGGTCGGAGATCGCCGCTACAGGCTTGAGCCTCTCGGTAAGCACCTGGATCTCGCCGCGCAGTTCGGTCAGCGTCAGATCCACGCGATGGAGCGACTCCTTGTTCGGGATGTGATCCATCTCGGTTTCCAGCCTGGAGAGGCGCTCGTCGATCTCCGCGTCGGCCTTTGCTCTGGTCCCCGCCTCGGCGCGCAGCTCGTCCTGCGAGGCTAGGCCCTTCCGGATCGCCCACCCGGCGATCGTCAGCGCGAGGCCGGCCACGAACACCACCACCGGCCAGTAACGCATCAACTCGTCCATCAAAAACCCCCGTCAACGGCGGGGCTCTCGCCCGCCGCGTCGATCGCGGCAATCGCCGCCGCCCGCCGCTGCTCGCAGATCCGGAGCGCGCCCCTGTCGCGTCCCCAAAGGGTGGTCGCCTCGGCTTCGGAAATCGCCCGATCCGGAATGGCCACCGGTGCCGAGCAAACGGCGCGAGCCTGCGCCGGTGCGGTGACCGTCACCGTCGCTCTGGCTTCGACCCGAGGCGCCTCAGCGCTGGTTGAGCAGGCGGACACGATCGCGGCTGATGCCGCCGCCATCGCCGCCAGGAAGAGCCGCATTCGAGGCCTCCATTTCGGTCTGTTTGTCTTGGAGCTTGCGGTCGGCCTCAGCCAACTCCGCGTCCTTCTGCATGGCGAGCCGGGCGAGCGATGCGGCGGCGGCCGACACTTTTGCGTTGGCCTCGGCGATCTGGGCCGACCAGTGAGCATCGCGAGCGGCGATTGCCTCCTGGCGTGCCGTGTCCACCATGCCGTCGATCCTGGCGATGCCCAGGTAGATGAGAGCCGCCGCACCGAGAGCCAGGGCGGCGGCGATCACGAGGGGGCTGACCTTGGCGGCGAGCCACTCGATCATCGGGGCCCTCCCGGCTGATCACGCGGCATGTAAGGCGGATGCGGCTCGTCGCGCTCCTGACCCGCCGCAAAGTCTCGCGACCCATAGTGCCGATGGATGCCGAGCGTGCCGGCGATTAATGCGACCATCGACGGTAGGGCAATGTTGGCCATGGCCACGGCCTGCTCCGAGCCCATGACTGCGCCGGCCGCCAACAGAATGACCACCACCCAGGCGAATCCGGTGTTGATCCAGATCGCGCGTTTGGTGGTCGAGTAGGTAGGGCGCTGCGTCATCTCAGGCCTCGTTGGTGGAGAGGGGCGAGCCGTCGGCCGCTAGATGGATGCGGCCGCCGACGACCGGCGCCGTGACGGTCGACGGCCAGCGGATCGCGTAGAGGCGCGTCTTGGCGATCCAGGTGATCGACACGCTGTTGCTCTGGTTGCCGCCGAGGATGCGATAGGCGGTCGCCGTCTCGCCAAGATAGAGGCCGACATGACCGCCGCCCTCGCGAGTGAACACCATCACCGCGCCGAGAGCCGGCACAGTGAGCTTCCGGCCGAAAGCGCCCCAAGCCTTGGCCGAAAGCGGATTGGACGGCAGCAACTCCTTAGGCAGTGTCGCCCCCATGATGTGGGCGAGAAACAGCCCACACCACGGGATGTCGTCGTTGCTGTAGTAGCTGGCGATCCATCCGCCGAGCGCCCTGGCCCAGCCCATGATGGTCGCGTTCGACGCAGGGCCGGCGATCTCCTTGAGGCCCATGAAGCGCCGGGCTTCCCGGAGCCAGACGGGCTCCGGCGGCGGCACCACCGGATCGTGAGGGCTGGAGCGCAGCGCCGCCACCGTGGCGCTGTCGGCCTTGCCGGTCACCGGCAGGCCGAGGTCGGCCTGGAAAGTCTTGAGCGCGGCGATGACGCCACGGCCATGTCCGCCGTCAGCGGCGGCGCTGTAGACGCCGGCCGCAGCCAGACGCTCGATCAGCCAAGCGTCAAAAGTCTGGGGGGATTTCGCCATGGGGTCACCTCGATTTGGTGACCCGACATTAGGCGGGCGGGGCGATTTCCTGCCGCTGCACGGGTGCAGCGGGGCGCTCCGAACCTGCCGAGACTGTAGCCGATCGGCGGTCGGCCGCCAAGAGCATCGGATTTCTCCGGTGCGGCAGGAAAAAGATCAGAACAGGTCGTCTTGCCGCCCGTCCTTGAGCTTGGCCTTGGTGTACCACGCGGTGCGCTCGCCGAGGCCGGCGCGCCGGGCCGCCTCGCGCGCGCTGGTGCCGGCCTGCAGCTCCTTGACCAGACGCCGCTTGGCCTGCCGCATCAATCCCATCGGCCCACGCGGGATCAGCACGCCGCGCTGGCCTTTCCGGTGGCCATCGGCATCGGTCACGGTCATATACGCGCAGATCGCCTTGGCGGCCTCCTCGCCGACGCAGCGCACCAGCCAGTGGTCCGCCCCGGCGACACGTGGGAAATGCACCTGCGTCCCGCCGTATTGCTCGGCGAGAGCGAGGGCGGCGGCAATGCCGGCGATGTCCGCGATCTCGCCAAGGATACCGTCGAGGCCGTGCGAGGCTTTCACCTTTCGCCTCCGATCGTCGTCGTGGCGGCGCACCTGGGGACGACGGTGATCACCGTCTCGCCCTGACAGATGTAGGTGTGCCGGCCGCTTTTGACTGCATACCGCCCGCCGATCGTCGCGCCGGCCGCGATTGCTGCATCCGAGACTTCGGCACGCAGCGCATCCCGGAACGCCGCCACATCGACATTGTGGACGCGCTCGAGGTAGCGCAGCACGGCGTGATCGGTGACGCGGATCATTTCACCTCATCCTTGGTGGCGGCGATGTATTCGGGGATCCTGGCGATATGGGAGGCCACCCGGCGCGCCTCGTCCCGCGACAGGCGATGGGTGGCGCGCTGCCGGCCGGGCTCGTCTTCGAAATAGACGAAGGCGATCGTGATCGAGCCCGAGGCATCCTGGACCTCGAAGCTCTCCTTGTGCTCGATGATCGGCCAGGGTGCCTTCAGGGTGCGCGGCTCATCCATGCTTGCTCTCCAAGAGTTTCGGGCCTTCGCCGATCGGAAAATTCGATCTCCAGTTTCCGGATATGTCGGGTCCGTACGCAGCTGATTTGCTCCTGATGGTCGGCGCACCAGCGGAGGATGGAGATTGAGGAAGCGATCTCGATGCAAAACCATTTCGTTGCCGGGACTTGCTCGCCTAGTCGCCAGAGGAAGAGGGCCATCGAAATCGCTGCGGGTGCCTGAAGAATGTCCCTGAAGTCTGGAATGTCGGCGGCAGGCATCGCCTCGTAGGAGGTCAGGCCGGCGACCAGCCAAGACCGGTAAAACCCGACCCATGAAATCGTGTTTTTCGTCCTTTCCATGAGGGCGACTTCTTCATCGGTCCTCAGCATTTCCGTGCCAGCGAGCAGGCGTAGCGCGACGGCGGAAAGCAGCAGGCAACTCGCGCCAAGGTCTGTACCTTCCGGCACGGGGCGATCGACGTAGTCGGCACCGGACTCGAACATCTCGGGGTCGACCGGCGAAAAGACCGGGCGGTTGAGAGCGCGTCGCATCGAACCGGGATCGGGAGGTGTGATCATTTCCCCACGCTCTCCATCGCCTTGCGGGCCGCCACGACCGCCACGTCGAGATAGTTGAGGACTATGGCCCTGGCCTCGGCCGGCGCTTCCAGCCAACGGGCAATGTCCTGCTCGTTGTCTATCAGCCAGTTGAACGTCCCGATGACGTCGGCCGAGTGCCGCTCCATCAGCACGGCCTCTTCCTCGCGGAGCCGCCGGCCGGAGACCTCGCGCCGATTGTGCGTGGTCATCAGGTTGGCCATGCGATTGACGTGGTCGCGACGGGTCGCCAGCGAAAACTGCGGCTTGGGCGCGCGGAACTCAGCCATGGTCAGGTTCCTTTCCGGCCGAACCGCTCGGCGATCGCGCCGATTTCCTTCAGCTGCGTATCTGTCAGCAGGCTGACGCTTTCGGACTCGTCCCGCTGGCTGTTGACGCTTCGCGCGATGCTCCAACCCATCCTGCCGTCGTAAAGCCGCTGGAAGATCAGCTTGGTGGGGCGCTCATAGACGTCCGGCGACAGGTCGAACTCGATCTTGGTGGGCTGCATGGTCAGATCACCTTCCTGCGCTTGAGCGGAGTTCTGAGCTTCTTCAGGGCGGACTCGGCGACGGATTTGATGGCCGACCGCTTTTCCTCGCGCTCGTCCGCGAGCAAGGGCAGCACGAGGTTTTCCAGCGCCACCATGAGAATAGCCGCCTCCTTTTCCGTGAGCCGAAGGACGATGTCGCGCATGGTCAGGCTCCCTTCAGGTCGCGGATCAGTCCACCGAGATGGTTCATGGCCTGTCGCCAGAGCGCAGCCGGCGCGTCGCCAAGCCGGAAATCCTCGTCGAGCGTCGTCGCCAGGAAAGTCTCGACGTTCGGAAAGCGGCTCCACCGAGGTTCCGGACGCTGCCGATCGAGCGCGCATAGGATGCGCCATTGTGCCGAGGCGATGCGATATTGCGGCGCGTTGTACCAGGCTGGTGCGCCTTTCACGGGCGACCAGTCGATATCGGCCTCGCGCGCCATCCAGCCCTTGAGCGCCTCGATCGCCTTGGCGGCGTCCTCGGCGTCGCGCACCCAACGCACGTGGTCGATACCGGTCTGGCGGCGCACGAAGGCGATCAGCGCCGCGTCGTCGCGCTCGCGCACGATGCCGAGATTCCACGCGCCGATCCAAAGCGCCTGCAGCTTGCCGGCGTAGGGGCCGGAGAGCTTCACCCGGCCACCGGGGCGGCGCTCCGGCGCCGATCCCTTGAGGCTGTCCAGCTCGGCATTCGCCTGGATGACGGTGAGCGCCTTGGTGCTGGTCACGCCGTAGCGGGTGGCGAGGCGATCGTGCCAGTCGTCGTCACTGAGGCCGGCATTGCGCCTAGTCGCCTGCAGGGCGCGGATCTGGGCGGTGGTGGCGAGCGCAGTCATGATGCGGCTCCGTCGTCGAGCACCGCGTCGACCATGTCGTCACGCGCGACGATCTCGACGATGTCGCGGATGAGCTGGTCGACGGTGACGGCGCGGCGGGCAGCGTGTGGCCGGAGAGCCGCGTAATCCTGGAAAGGTACGAGGACAGAGCGGCCTAGCGACGGCACTGTGATCGGTAGCTGAGAGGGGCGCTTCGCGCGCGTCGCAGAGGCTTCGAGGGCGGTGACAGTCTTTGCCTCGATGCCGATGCGGTCGGCGATCACCGCCGTCGACAGGCCGTTCGCACGTAGGGCGGCGATCGCAGCCGTGCGGCTCTCATAGCCGAGGGTGGCCTTGGGGGCGCCCATCATGCCACCTCGATCTTACGGAGGTGGCGCTTCGCCGCGGCAACCCAATTTCGCATTACACCCGCAGCGCCGTAAGTGCAGGTCGCCTTGACACCGCCGAGGGAAAGCCGATTGCGGTCCCAACGGCTACCGCCGGACCGTGCGCCTTCTTCCTTGGCGAGGTCTCTCAGCGCCTCGCTAGCGCGAAAATGAAACAGAGTATGGGCGTCGCCGTCAGTACCTTTGGGCAGCGCTGCCAGTTTGCTCTCCACCACGCCGATCAAGCGGCGCAGCTCTTGTGCGTCAGCAACGGCCATGTTCGGTCTCCTCTGTCATGATCGCCCGGGTCAGATCGGCGATCCGTCGGCGGATGCGCTCCTGGTCGTGGGAGCGCACGCGTGGACGGACCTGTCTGAGGAGCGTGTCGCGCTCCATCAGGAGGAGGTCCCGCCGCGTCGGCGGCGGGTCTTCGGCTTCGGGAGGGAGCGAGCGGCTGGCGAAGCTCATCACCACCTGCTCCTCATCAGCTCGTTGCCCAGGACGGTGAGCTGCGCGTAGACGCCCATGTCGTCCTCAAGCACCTCCGCCAGTCCACGCACGACCAGCGGCGCCATGATGGCGTCGGGGATCGTAACGGGCGGGGACATGAGGTCTCCCTCCCGTTCCCAACCGCCATCGACGCGGGAGACGGTGAGTTCCCGCATCGCGACCAGGGCGCGGACCTCGGCCTCGGTGAAGTCGATGCTCATGGCCGGGCCTCGTAGAGCCCGGCGCGGCCGTCCTCGACGACGGTCTTCAACTCGGTGGCGAGGCCGGCGGCGATGATCCGCGCATCCATTTCTGTGCCGGCGCTCTCGTTGATGGTCGCCGCCATGATCGAGATCATGGCCTTGTAGGCGTCCATCTTGTCCGCCCGCTCCATCTCCAGCACGCTGGTGATCGCGTTGGCGATGCGGACCTGCTCGTCGGTGAGGTAGCGCACGATCACCCCTCCCGCTGGTCGGTGAGCTGCAGGGGAGCGGACAGCCGGCCGATTTCCTTCGCCAGCTCGCGCTCGGCGCGGCCCTTCGGCGCCGGCCGGTAGGGATCGCGCTGCTTGCGATCGATATCGGCGAGGTCGCGGAGCAGGAAGCCGACGTCCAGCGGGTCGGCGACCTCGATCTTGATCGTCACCATGGCTGGCGAACCGCCCTTGCGGGCGGAGCTTTTGGCGGCGAGGGCATAGTCGAGCAGCTTTGCGCTGCCGGGCAGGTAGATTTCCGCCATCACGCCCTCGCCAAATCGATGGAGATGCTTTCCCAGGCAGCCTCGGCCGAGGGACGACGGTGGAAGGTGAGATAGGCCTTGGCACCGATCACCCGGATGCTGTCGCGAACCGCGTCCATAGCCCGCTTCCAGCGCGGATCGTCGATTTGCGCCCTGAGCAGCATGAAGATTTCGGCGCGGTTGATCCGGCCTTCCTTGTCGACCTGGAAGGCGCGGTTGACGATCATGCGCAACTCGTCGCCGGCATCGGCCGACCAGTCGTTGAGGCACTCGTCGACCAGCTTCTTCGCGGCCTGCAGCTCCGGGCCGAACTCGATCAGGTCGGCCATCTTCAGAACGACACGCATCGTGCCGTCGAACGTCGTCAACGTCACGTTGCCCTTGGCGCCGCCCGCCTTGGCGCCGTACTCTTGCTCGAGGAGGGCCTGCATCGAACCGATATCGTCGAAGGTGTGGCCCTTGAAGCGGCCGATCTGCTCGGAGAGCGCGACGGCGTGCCCCATGATCTTGCGAACGGTCTCGTCGATCAGCTTGTCCTGGGCCTTGATGGTGCCGAGCGGCACTAGGGCGCCGCGCGCGTCGGTCATGTATAGGCGCCCGTTGATTTCGATGACGCCGTCCGGCGCGGTGAGGGTCTCAGGCATGTCCATGGGAGGCCTCCTTTCGAGAGGGGTTCACGGCGGTTTTGAAAACGGGTTGAGGCATGGGGATCGGTCCGACCTCGGCGGCATAGGCGGCTCCGAGATCGCCGATGGCAGCGAGCAGCCCGTCGAGAGCCGGCCCCTCGCCGGTGCCATAGCGGGCCGCCGCCAACGCCCGGCTGGCCGTCACCACGCGCCGGGCCGCGCCGAAGATGCCGATGTTGGCGGAGCCGTCGTCCGGCGGATCGGCCACTAGCCGACCGGCCTTGACCGCGTGGAGCACGAACTCGCCGAGGATGCGGATCTCGCTGTAGGACAGGCGGGCGACCGCGTAGCCGTCAACCGCCCGTTCGGCGATGGCCAGCGGGTCGGGATCTGGCTCGGCGATATCGAGCTTTTCGACCACGTCGAGCGCCGGGGCGAGCACCAGATCGATGGCCTGCATGGTCGCGTCCATACCCTTTTCCGCGACCTCGGCCTCGATCTTGCCGACGCCGTAGAGGATGGTTGTGTGGTCGCGCGCGCCCATGCGCCGGCCGATTTCCGCCACGGCGAGGTGGCGGCAGTAGCGATGGGCGAAATACATCGCAACTTGCCGGGCGCGGACAAATCGTGGCATCCGGCGCGGACCGACGATGTCGGCGTACGGGACGCCGATCACACCCGACACCGCCTCGATGACGGCGCGGACGGAGAGGTGGCCGGTCATGGCGCGCCTCCGATCGTGTAGTCGGCGGCGGTCAGGTCGATGATCGTCGGCGCCGCTTCGAGGCTGGCGCGGCAGGCGACCAGCAGCGCGATCAGATCGCGTGTGGTCGCCCCGTCCATACGGACGCCGCATATGCCGGCCGGAGCGAGCGTGTCGATCCAAGCGGTGATGTGGTTGCAGATCTCACCGGGGTGTCGGCTGTCGAGGATCATGGCTTGTCCCTCCCGAAATCCGGGCGGATGATCTTGCCGTCGGGATCCTCGACCAGTTCGGCGAGCGCCGAGACGGCCTCGTCGTTCATGACCATCACGCGGCGGCCGGTGGCCTCGGCGAGGCGGTGCACGGCAAGCTCCTGCTCCATCGCCTTGGCGAGGCGCTGCACGAGCTGCAGCCGCTGGCCGATGTTGGCGCTTTCTTCTCTGGTGATCGGTCGCTGTTGCTGGGCGATGCCGAGCAGCTCCGATCGCAGGGCGCCGAGTTCGTTGGCGAGGGAGGTGGTCATCAGGCGATGTCCTCCACGTCGCGGTTCCGCCACGCGGCCTGCAGATGCTTGAGGGCGAGCGGCTCACCGTCACCGATCGCCAGCATCGTGGCCATTTTGGCCGTCTTCTCGACCTGACCGAGCGCCCCGTCCTTCATGCCGACGCCGAGCAGGAACTTCACGCAGTCCGGGTCGGTCACGCCCCATGACGCGACATAGGCTTTCACGTCGGCGGGGTAGGGGGCGGGCCGGCGCAGGGTTTTGCCGATGCGCCGCTTGATCTGCGCGTAGGAGCGCCCCTCGGTTTTGTCCTTGAAGCGGCGGTAGACTTCCTCGTTGCCGACAATGGCGACGCCACACTTATGAACATCGCAGAAATACCGGAGTTGGTTGACCGCGCCGTCGGTGAGGTGCTGCGCTTCGTCGACGATCAGCAGCGTGCCGGCACCGGTGCGGGTCAGCTTGGCGCCGATCGCCCGCGCGAGTTTGGCCGGATTGTTCTGCTGGACCTCAAGCTCGGCGGCGAGTTCGGTCAGCATGCCGTGGACCGACGCCGCGCTCTCGTACATCGTGGCGTGGTAGACGTGCGGCCGGGTTCGTGTGAAATGCTCGCAGGCCGCCGTCTTGCCCATGCCAGCGCCGACCGTGATCATCACGAGGTCGGGGCAGAGCTGCGCCCAGGTCAGCGTCTCCAGGATCTCCTGAGCGATCCGGAGGCGCGGGTTGAACTCGGGAGAGACGGGGATGCTGGCGACCATGCTGGCGCTTTCCTCCGTCGCCTCGATCCAGCGGGAGATCATGGTCAGCTGATTGGCGAGCACGCCCAGGTATTTCCCGGAGAGCACCTGCGAGAAGGTTCCGTCGGGAATGCCGCACCGGCGGGCGACCTCGGCTTTGGTCCATCCCTGGGCACCGGCGATCTCGATCACGCGCGCGACCAGCGCGCGCCACCGATCGACGTCCTCCTCCGAGTGCTTGGCCACGAAGTCGGCCGCTGGCGTCGGAAATTCCCAAGGGGTTGTGGTGACAGGCTTTTGCATCTATATTGGCTCCATCGACTTGTCTTGGGCGGGGTTTTCCCCGCCCTTTTCTTTTCGGGAGCCGTACTCGGTACATTTCGGCTCGCCGGGCCGTTATTCGGCCTTTTTCCCTTGCGGGAACGGGATCACGGCCTCGCCGGAAACACGGGCGAGGGCGCGTGAGAAACTGGACTCGAATTCACTCTCGGACATGGGGTCGACTGGCACCGTCGGCGGGCCACCGACGGCAAGGCGGGTCACCGCCGGCCGCACCGGTTCCGGCTGCTCCGCGGCCTTTTGGCCCCGGTCGTAGATCTCGCCCAGTTCGGCCGGCGTCAGGGCGCGGTGCGCGTCGGCCAATGCCTTCGTGGCCTTGAGGAACTCGCGCCGGAGGCGCATGTGCTGCCGGGCCGCATCCATGTCATCGAAGCCGACGGCCTGGATGCAAGGCGCTTCGCAGATCAGCCTGTTTTTCAGGTCGTAGACCTTCACCGGCCGGGCGAGATGGTCGGGGTCGAAGCGGATGACCACCTTCTGGCCGGCCACTCGCGTGAGCACGGGCGCCCAGTAGCGGTTACCCTGGAAGTGGATTTCGCCGCTGTTGCCGCGCGTCGTGATCGCCTCCGATGCGAGCAGCCAGAGCGAGCGCTGCGCGGCCGTCGGCCGTCGGACGATCGTCGCCGGATCGGCCATGCTCGCTTCAAAGGTCTCGTTGAAGGAGCGCCCGGCGGCCGTCTCGGTCTCGCGGCCGAGGCGGGCATTGTACTCGGCGATGCAGCGGGCGACGTGGGCGCGCAACTCCTCCAGCGTCACCGTGCGCGAGCCGTAGTTGGCCGGTTTGTTCGTTGGATTGTTGCCGGTGTAGGCCCCGGCCATCGAGGGATGCTTGGCGATTTCCTCGGCGAGGTCGCCCCAGGCGCGCTCGATCGGTTTCGACTGGCCGGAGTAGGGCAGAGTGAAATGCTGCTCGATGCCTAGAGTGGCGAGCAGGCCGCGAGGATCTTCGGGTTTGACCTTGAAACGGAAGCGCTTGACGTTGTCGCCGGTGATCCACTTCGAGGCAAAGGCACGGCCGTTGTCGAGGTAGATCACGTCCGGAATGCCGTAGGCCTCGACCATGTCGCCTATCACAAGGCGCACCGCCTCCCACGTTTCCGCTTCGGCGAGCCGCCATCCGACTATTTTGTTCGAATAGAGATCCTGGATGCCGATCAGCAGCATGCGGACCGGCTTTTTCGACCACGACACCGAGCAGAGCAGGTCGATCTTGTGGCCGTCCATATTGACAGCCTGCATGGCGTGGAAATGCGCCCGGCTACGCCGTTGTGCCGGAAACAGGGTCTTGGCGGCGTCCATACCCTCGCGCGCCACCAACTGGGCGCCCTTGGTCACCTCAGCGTCCAGCTTCCGCCGGAGTGTCCGCTCCGAGGGGATCGGCGCCCAGCCGTACATCTTTGCGGCATCGCAGACACGGCGGTAGCAGCGCGTAAACTTCGGCTTTTCCGGCCGGAGATAGTCCGATTTCAACGCCTCCCAGGCGTCTGGATGGCAGTCGGCGGCGGTCCGCGCCTCGCCCCGGTTGCCCTCGTAGTTGGGGGCTAGGGCCGGCAGCCAGTCGGACCGCTCCACACCGGCGATCATCTCCAGCCAGTTGTAGATCGATCGGCGCGAGACGCCGAAGCGCACCACGGCCAGCTGTATGGCCTCCGTGTTGCTGGCCCCCGATCGCCGAACCTCATCGACCAATCGGACCGCCTCGTGGCGCTGCCGGGCGATGGCCTTGTGATCCTCCGGCAAGCCCTCGAAGCGCTGCCAGAGGGCCGACCGCTCGTCGTCGCTCTTGTCCTGCAGCGCGGCGAGGTCAGCCACGAAGCGCAGCCTGTTCTGGGCCTCCTGCGGCAGCAGGCTGATGTGGTATTCGTAGCCGCCGCCGCCTTCTCGGCCGGTCGCCCGGCGGACCAATGCGGCCGTCGGCTTCCAGATTTCGAGGGCGGTACGCTGCAACTGCCGCTCCGAGGGCGGCAGGCCGGGCAGATGCATCCCGGCGAGATCGGAGAGCATCCACCACTCTTTCATGGCCGCCCCCGCTTGATGTCGACGGGCACCGACCGGAGTGTCTTCAGCTCCGCGCGGATACGATCCTGTTCCTGTTGCAGGCGGGCGACCTCGGCGAGCCGGGCCTCGTCTCCGAGCAGCAGCGTGGCGCCGTGGTCGGCCACCACAACGTCCCAGAGCCACGTCGCGCCGGTCGCATGCACGAAGGCCTTGAAGCGGATCAGGCTTATATCGTGCGACGTCTTGCTCTCGGCCGTGTAGGCGTCGAGCATTGCCTTGCTGATGCCGGCGAGACCGAGATATTGCGCCATCCGCGCCGCGATGGTCGGCCGATTGTGGTGACACTCACGGATCGCCCGGCTCATCTCCCGCTTGAGGCGGGCGCGGAACCGGTCGAGATCGAGCCGCGTCGTCGGTGTTCGCACCGGGAACAGCGGCTCCAGGAACATGTCGAGCTGATGCGGAGAGTTCATTTCGCCGCCGCCTTCTTCTGCTGGATGTGGTCGATGAACCGAGCCCGCGTCGCTTCGTCCGCCTTTTTCCAAGCGGCTGAGAGGGTCGCGAAGATGGCCTCCTGCGGGTCCACCTTGGCCGGCGCCGGCTTGATCTGACGGAGCACGGTCGGCAGGTCGAGCTGCGCCGCCTGCATGGTCGACACGATCGCCTGCTGTTCGGCCGGAGGTCGTTTCGCGACGGAGAGCAAGAGAGATTGGTTGTCGGCGGCAGCCGTGCCGCGCACGGCGGCGCGCACGGCGGGCGAAAGGCTTTTGGCGATCTGGCCGAGGCGCTTGATGTTGCGGACGGACACGCCCATCCGCTCGGCGATATGCTCGGAAAAGCCGGAACCGGCCTCCTTGCTGATCAGGTCGAGCGGGCTATCAGAAATTGGGCCAACTTGGCCCGATTTCTCCGGCCGACCTGCCCTGATCTTGCCGTGGGCCTGCTCCCAGACATCCCGATACGAAGCGACGAAAATCGCCCGGTCGAGGGCCGACAATTCGTTACGGAACAGGTTTTCGCAGATTTCGACGAGCTGAGCCTCGCTCTGGTCGGCTTCGATGATTGCCGCCTCGATCTCGGTCCACCCAAGGATCGTGGCGCCGGCCAGCCGGTGTGCGCCCGCTACAAGGATGTAGGGCGTCGTGCCCTTATTCTTGGCCGGTGCGTAGCGGAGGGTGATCGGATTGATCAGCCCGTGCGCCTCCAGGCTGAGGGCGATTGCCCTTGCATGGTCTTCTTCGACCTCGCGCAGGCGCGGCGGCACGTGGATCTGCGAGATCGGTATCGACTTGACCTCGGCCATCACGCTGCCTCGCGAATGTGGGCAGCGAGAAGCTCCAAGGCGCGATATGCGATCGTCTGGTAGTGGGCTTCGAACTTCGTCGACGTGAGGCGCTCGTCGATGACCTTCAGGCCGTGATAGAGCGCGTGCCGGTTTCGCTGCTCCTCGATCCAGAGCCGCTTTTTCGGCCAGCAGAACTGCGTCACCATCATATGCATGACGATCTGCCGGACGAGGAAGGCATCCATCATGCCGTGCGGAGGCTCAATGATCTCGGCGATGGAGAGGTGGGGGAAACCCTCGCTGGCCGCGAGGTAACAGGCGTTGAGGTTCGCCTGATACATGTCTTTCTGACTGTGAACGTTCACCATTTTAGCCCCTGATCGGCGTCTAATCTCCCCTGCGCTTTCGACGATGACGACGAGCGGCGAGGGGCGGATATTCGGGGCGTGGCGCGGTCCGGATGGCCTGGACAGCCGGGGCGGATGGTCCTCTTTGGGGCTCTTGCCGCCCTGCCGACTAGCCGATCGGCTGGCTCCGGATGACAAAGGCTAGGACAGCGTCCAGGCCGCGCCACGCCTCTCCCCATCAGGCGACCTTTCGGCCGGCTGTGGACTCGGAAAGGTACTCGTGCGACAAAATCGTGGAGGTCTTTTTGGGGTAGCGATCCGGGAACAACTCTTCGACGGGCACACCAAGAAAATTGGCGATGATCCGCTCGTTATCGGCGTTCTCGCGTTTCCAGATCGTGCGAAATCCGCCCGGCGCCTTGCCATTCATCTGGGCAAGTCCGGTCAGCGTCATGCCCTTCCGGCGTAGCGCGGCAAGGATTTCGTGCTGATCCCACTGTCGTTTACCCATGGGGACCTCTCGAAGGAGGCGGATGCGTCAACATCCGCCTTTTGTCGAACCGTTGTGAGCAATCGCAGCCGGCAAACGCTGGCTGCTAAAGATAGGGATATAGCGACAAGTCGTTTTTGTAAAGCGACAAGTCGCTATAATTGGTGGGATATTGGCGAGGCCCGAGAAGGAGCCGAAAACTCCATTGGCCGCGCGGCTTAGGGAAATCCGACGGCGTCAAGGAGACCCAGAGCGGGAGGTTTTCGCCGGCATCCTCGGGGTTGCCGCGAGTACTTTGGCTGGCTGGGAGCGTGGCGAGACGATTCCCGACGCCAAGGCGATCGCGCTCTATCGCGAAAAGCTCGGAGTCGATCTTGACTGGCTGCTTCTGGAAGAAGGCGCGCCGCCATCGCCAGCCGGAAGGCGACAGTCGCTCGATGCTGGCATTCTCCGCCGTTTAGGCGAGATGGTCGGCCGCGTTCACGCCGGCGCCGGCGTCAAGCTCCCCAAGGGTGCCGAGTTCGAGACCGTCGCGGATCTCTACAATGAGTTCCTGATGCTCTGTGCCAATCCAGCCGAGACGCCGGCCGACGTCGTTGACGCCATGCTCGGGGTCCTCGAATCGCGCTTCAAAGCCCGGCTTTCTTCAGCCCGTGCCGAGCCCGGCACTGGCAAACGCTCGGCTTAATGTTAGTTGTATCGCTGTTTTTCGAAGTTATGTCTGATTGCGCAATCGAAACATTCGTACAATCTATGAGCGTCTTTCTAGCGTAAAAGGAGAGTGAAGAATGCTCTTGGTGGCAGTGGTGTCGTTTTTCGGACTGGTAATCGTCCTCACCGCGCTCCGCATCTCTTCCGGCTGGATCTTCGGCGAGGCGCGATCCGCCGTTTTTTGGGGTTACGTCGACGCCACCAACAAGTTTCTGGTCAAACTGTTCATAGTGGCGCTGGGCTTTTTCATCCTGGCCGTGATCGTCGGCCACTCGCTCGGGTGGCTGTGAGCTACAGATCGTTTTTTTGCGTGTCGCCTATTGATTGTTACACATAATATGTGTATCTATTTGGCATCAACCACGGGGCAGCGCCCCACTCACTCGGGAGACAATCCGATGACAACCAATATCCAGGCTATCGCCCGCTACCTCGAATTGGCCTCCGAAGAGGCCCGCATCGTGGCGTGGATCGACGCCGGCAATACCGGCCCGATGCCGAAGCATGCCTCCCTCGGCAACCCTTTCATCGGCATCTTCGAGGACGCCGAGAGCATGGATCTGTCCTATGATCGCCAGGCACACGTCGACCTGCTCGCCCAATGGACGCGCCTCGCCGCCGATGCGGCGCGGGACGTGAGGTAGGAAATGACCGGCCCCGACAATCAGCCGACCCTTGAGCACATCACCATTCTCACCGGCTCATCACGGATGAGCCGGCGGGATGAAGTGCGGGATCAGACGCTCGACCACGTCCGCGCGTGCCTCGCAAAGGGCTCGGACGTTGGCGCCGGCTGGGCGGTAACCCTCCGCCCTACCGGTGTCGATCGCCTGTGGGTCTATGATCTGCTCCATGAGGGACACCACATCGTCCGATGTTTCCTCTGCGACAACGCCGGCGACAGCGACGGGGTTTGGCTGCTCGCCAGCAAAACCGGCAGCCTGCCCGGCACGCGTCTGCACGCGCCACAGCAAACGCCGTGGCTCGCCGCCGCCTTGGCATCGGGGGCGCCCATGGACAACCCGGAAATGTTCGCGGACGTGCTCCGTGAGGTCGGCGACCTTGAGCGCATTGTCGCCTGGGCGCTCTTGGACTGAGGGGAAACTCATGACCGGTGATGATCTGCACGCGGCCAAAGCGACCCTCGGCGAGATGTGGGCCGTCGGCCGGCCGCTCCGCAATTCCGAACTCGGCCGGGCGTTGCGGCTCAGTGGCCGCGATCCCGGCCGGTCGATAGAGGACTACATCACCGGCAAGACCAGGATCTCCGGACCGGTCAGTGTCGCCGTCGAGATGATGCTGGCGGGTGCCATGCCGCCTGATCCACTGGATAGCGTCGTCGTCCGTGGATCGCGGCGGGGCTCCTAAAAGGTCCGCCAAATGACGTCGGGCTGGCGGACCTTGGAAAGGCCCTCCAGCCGAATTTTTCGTTGTATTCCCGCCATTTTTCGGGGTTCCGGCCGAGGTTCGCCAAAACGGTGGACCTTCAATTAGCTTTTTGGGCCGCTCGCCCGCGCTGACCGGGCCGGCCGCACCGGCGCCATATCCACGCCGCCCCTTTTTCAATCAATGGTTTGAAGGCGCTTCAAAGCCACTTGGGGCCATTTTCAAAGGCCGCTCGAAGCCGCCGCCCTCCTTGCGCCATTCCCGGCCGATCGGCTATAATTTCGCCAATCCGTGCAGACAGACCCGCCGGGCGACGCCCGTCCGCCAATCTCCGCTAAGTGCCGGTATTTATTGGTCTGTTCCCGCGCAATCCCGGCTTTTCCCGGCTAATCCCGCTTGTGCAGATACTTGTGTCAGGGAACATTCCAACTGGCATCTTCAAACTGCAAACCGAAGGTTGGAGGACCGATTCCCTTTTCGCCATATTTCGAAATTCTTGAAAAGGGTGCCGCTTCCGAGTTAGTCGCCAATACCTCGGCCAGTCTCCAAATGGCCAAATGTCATTATGGAGTCTCCGGATAAGTATTTTTACGTAGTTTAGTTCAGTCGATAAATCCAAGGGTTTGATACAAGACCCAAAAATCACTAGAAAATCCTGAACTTAGTACGTAATCATAATCCATATCAAAATATCCATTTTTATTTGAGCTCGCGCCCCAGGAATTTCGAATTCTAAAAGTACGTTTTTCTTGATTATATCCTACAGCTAAAACTGCGTGACCAGAGTTTGTCGCTTTGTCATCCGAGGTCGGCGTCTTTAGAAGCTTTGTATCATGGTGAAAATTACTAAAAACAGAAAACCCAAAGATAAATGGGTAGCCGGACGCCAAGCAGCTTTCTAAAGTCACTAAATCTTGCTTCAACGGCGCATAAGAAATCGCCTTATACTTTTGAGCGGCATCTAGAACTGCCTTTGGCGGCTCAAGGGTAGAGCGAGCCCCCGTTGGGAAAACATGTGTCGTTGGATCTCCTGGAATCCCATCATAAGGCCACACGTCTTCCGGCGGCACACCGATTGATGCCACGGATTTAATTCCGTCTCTTATTCGTGAACCACTGTCGACGTAGATGTTTCCGATTATCTTTCTGGCCTCATAATATATGAAAAGACGTGACGGCGTGAAATCGACAGGCTTGTCATGAACTCTTCGAGCATACTGTACTGCCGCCGCGATAGCATTAGCAGTACAGCTTCCAAGTCGCATTTGGTCATATGGTTTTGGAAACTTAGGGGAAAGATCAATTAGCTTCGGCCGCTTTGTTGGTTCGCCAAAAGAAGGGGCCTGAAGTAAGCTATCTTGAGGATCTGGCAGATCTCTTATCCATCCAAATCCAAAGTTTTGCCGAGTATCCGAGCTTTCCTCTGCTCCGCTCTGTTTTGTAAATAACTCTGCGATTGATAAACCACCAAGAATTATTGCAGCTCTGCGATTGAGATCCATAATAACTGCTCCAAAATCCAATCGTCGCTTATAAAATAATTAGCATATCGTTATAATTTTAACAATAGAAAATACCTCTATTTTAAAGAATCCAGAATCGAAAGTGATTCCAAATAGATACCAGAATTTATATACGTGTTGTCGATTATAAACTGAGCGTCGTTTGCGTACATCGCTTTGGCGACCCTCGATTTTGATAGAATCAAGAATAGAGAAAAACGAACCAAGAAGTCCGGATGTGTACCATTTAGCTCGATGCGAAAATTCTCTCCGCTGTAAACAGGTAATCCAGGGCCTATCGGAATTTTGCTGCATAGAGTCGGGTCCGTATAACCCGAACAAGGGCACCAGTCTGGAAATGTGTCCGGGCATATTTTTTTTGAGACGACCGAATGCAAAATATCAGAAATAACACCATACTGTGCATTGAAATCTAATGTTGATGTATCTATCAAATTTACGGCAAATTTATCCGCATCCAATTCCTTTTTGTATTTTACATAGCGAAATACGGAAAATCCCCTGTCATCTCCATGGTATGCTGCGACTCCATGTTTGAGTATGATGTGTCCTAGTTCGTGTGCAAGTATCAGCCTTAATATTAGGGTCCTGTATAATTTTAGACTGTTGGCGCCTAAATTCAGATGAAATTCATCGATTAGATCATCAATAAATCTCGCGTCGCAAAATATAGTTCGAACATCTGAATTGGCTGTACAATTGCTATATACACCGGATACAGGAGACAACCTAGAATATCCGATTTTAATAAGTATTTTTTCATTACTGTGATCAACACGCGGATCCCTAGGAGGGATGTCAAAAGGTACAACTTGAAATCTACCGATTTTTGCCGAAAGTGGCTTCAGTGCGTCGATTGCAATGTGCCTTGTTTCTTCGAACGACATTGGATAGGTTTGATAATTATTCTCGCTCGAAAGGCATATATTTACCATCGTAATATATATAACAATTGCTAGTATGATTGAGTTGCGCATTTTGGATCCAATATTTCTTAAATTACTGTCAGGAAAATTCCCGGCGTTGATATACGCTAGCTAAATTAAACCACGACCAATATAATATAAAGTGCTGGTGGTTTGTCAATGTTAACGTCCGGGACAATGTCTGATCAGTTTTCAAGTATTCTTGGGTACCCCTTATACGTTACAGATTCAATCCGCTTTCCAGCTATGCTGACCAGTCGGCAAATTGCTATTGCGGTGCATTCAATATGTTGGAAATATTGCTGTCGCTTGGAGGCTGGTTTACAGAGCCTTCGACATACTCGACGACGTTTTCGTCAATGAATTGACGCCGTTCTGATAGCCATCATGTGCAAACAGTTCCCTATATGCGATCGAGTTCCGCAAAAAATTGGGGTCGGCGGGTTGGTGTACCAAGCTGTTGCTATTTCGGCCGTTGTTGCGGTGTATGGAGAACGATCGTGTCGTCGTATTCCCTCCGACAAGCGAAGGTAAGAGCCCTCGCGCATCGAATGGCGGTACTGGCAGCATTTCCCTCTCAGTCATTAAAGAGATCGGGGCGCCATCCCTATCCACTGCGCCATTCCTATGGATGCGGGCGCCGTGGGGCTGAATCCATATTGGGCGTAGAGATGTCTGGCGTCGCCATCGGCGATCAGGCTGACATAGGCTTCCGCGGGCGCAAGCTTTCGTAACTCCCGCATCAGGCTGAACACGATCGCCTTGCCGAGGCCTTTGCCCTGATGATCGGGATCCACGGCGATATCGACGATCTGGTAGCAAAGTCCATCGCCCACGGCCCGCCCCATGCCGACGACATGGTCGCCACGCCTCACCACGACCCCGACGACGGTGTTCGGCAAGCCCACCTTGGCTGCCGTCTCGCTGTGGGGTGTCAGGCCCGAGATACGGCGAAGGCGGCAATAATCTTCGACCGCCGGCACCTCGATGCTGACCGTGTACTCATCCGTCATTTCGGGCTTGCTCTCCAACAAACGAAGCGGACGATGTCCGTTTTCGGAGAGTGACGCAACGGGATGCGCCAACTTTCGGGCTTTGGCGGAATATTTTCCCTTGCTTTCAAACGGCTGGAGGCCTTTCAAGGATGGCCAGAAAGTAGCCGGGAGTGTCGTAGCGTGCATCGCGCCCTGATCCTCGTCAGGCGGCGGGCGGTCAGCGCCGTTCCCGTGCTGCTGATCGTCGTGGTCGCCACCTTCCTGCTGCTGGAGGCGGCGCCCGGCGATGCCGTCGACGCCTATCTCCTGTCGGCCGGCGGCGGCGACGCGGCGCTGGCCGCCGGCCTGCGCGCCCAGTACGGCCTCGACCAGTCGCTCCTTTCCCGTCTGTTGCTCTATGTCGCCGCCCTCGGCCGGCTCGACCTCGGCTGGTCGATCGCCTTCGAGCGGCCGGTCAAGGACCTCATCCTCGAGCGCCTGCCCACCACGCTCATGCTGATGAGCTCGGCCACCGCACTGTCCTTCGGCCTCGGCTCGCTGCTCGGCGTCGTCGCCGGCAGCCGGCCGGGCTCCTTCCGCGACCGGGCGCTGTCCATCGGCGCGCTGACGCTCTACGCCATTCCCGGCTTCTGGCTGGGGCTCGTGCTGGTGCTGGTGTTCTCGGTATCGCTCAGGTGGTTGCCGATCGCCGGCATCGAGACCATCGCCTCCGGCAAGCACGGCCTCGCTCGCGCCCTCGACATCGCCCGCCATCTGGCGCTGCCGGTCGCCGCGCTCGGCTTCATCTACCTCGCGTTGTTTCTCCGGGTGATGCGCACCGCCATGGCCGAAATCTGGCGGCAGGACTTCGTGCTGGCGGCGCGCGCCAAGGGGCTCGCGCGCCGCCGCATCGTCTGGCGGCACGTGGTGCGGGCGGCGCTGCTGCCGCTGGTCACCGTGCTCGGCCTGCAGTCGGCCGGCATGCTGGGCGGCTCGGTGGTGATCGAGAGCGTGTTCGCCATTCCCGGCTTCGGGCGGCTGGCCCAGGAGGCGGTGGCCGGCCGCGACGCGCCGCTCTTGATCGGCATCATCCTGACGTCGGCCGTGCTGGTCATCCTGGTCAACCTCGCCGTCGATCTCGTCTACGCCGTGCTCGACCCGCGCATCGGCGCCTCGGAGGCCTCGGCATGAGCTTCCCGCGCCGCCTGCTTTCCAGTCCCACCGGCGCGGCCGGCGTCGCCCTGCTGGCGCTGATCGCCGCCGCGGCGCTGCTCGCACCCTGGATTTCCCCCGGCGATCCCCTGCGCATCGCCGGTCCGGCGCTGCTGCCGCCGTTCGCCGACCCGGCGCTGCCGTTCGGCACCGACCGGCTCGGCCGCGACGTGCTGGCCGGCCTTCTCCACGGCGCCCGCACCTCGCTGATCGTCGGCCTCGCGGCGGCGGCCGCCTCGGTGCTGATCGGATCGGTGGTCGGCACCATCGCCGGCTTTGCCGGCCGGCTGGTCGACGAGGCATTGATGCGCGTCGTCGACGCCTTCCAGATCGTGCCGGGATTCCTGCTGGCGCTGGCCTTCGTGTCGGTGGCCGGCGGCTCGCTTGCCACCGTCATCGTCGCCATCGCCCTTTCCTCGTGGGCGCAGCCGGCCCGCCTCGTCCGGGCCGAGGTGCTGTCCATCCGCGAGCGCGACTACGTCGCCGCCGCCCGCGTCATCGGCATGCATCCGCTGGAGATCGCCTTCAAGGAAATCCTGCCCAACGCCCTGCCGCCGGTGCTGGCGCTGGCGGCGGTGATCGTCGCGGCGGCCATCCTCACCGAGGCGGCGCTGTCCTTCCTCGGCCTCGGCGACCCCAACGTCGTCACCTGGGGCTCGATGATCGCCGAGGGGCGCAACGTGCTGCGCGCCGCGCCCTTCCTGTCGGTGATCCCCGGCGTCGGCCTCGTCGCCGCGGTGCTCGGCGTCTACCTGGTCAGCGAGGCGGCCGGCGAGGCGCTGGGGCGGGGAGGGCGGTCATGACGGCGCTCGCCCGCATCGCCGATCTCGCCGTCACCTACCGCGGCGCCCCGGCGCCGGCGCTGTCCGGCCTGTCGCTCGATATCGAGGCCGGCGAAATCCTGGCGATCATCGGCGAAAGCGGCTCGGGCAAGTCGACGCTGGCCCGCGCGCTGGCCGGCCTGCTGCCGGAACGGACCAAGGTTGCCGGCGACCGCCGCTGGCCGGGCCTCGACGGCGGCCCGCGCGCCGGCCGCGACATCGGCTACGTGTTCCAGGACCCCGGCTCCAGCCTCAACCCGGTGCTGACGATCGGCGAGCAGGTGGGCGAGGGCGCGCGCCGCCATCTCGGCCTCGGCCGCCGCGCCGCCGGCGCGGAAGCGGTGCGCCTGCTCGCCCGCGTTCGCCTGCCGGAGCCGGAGCGCATCGCCGGCGCCTATCCGCACCAGCTTTCCGGCGGCCAGCGGCAGCGGGTGGCGATCGCCGCCGCCATCGCCGCCCGGCCGCGGCTCCTGATCGCCGACGAGGTCACCTCGGCGCTGGACGTGGTGGTGCAGGCGGCGATCGTCGGGCTGCTCGTCGAACTGGTGCGCGCCGACGGCATGACGCTGGTGTTCGTCACCCACGATCTGGCGCTGGCCTCCGGCATCGCCGACCGCGTCGCCGTGATGGCCGCCGGCCGCCTCGTCGAACTGGGACCGGCCGACCGGGTGGTCGCCGCCCCGAAGGCCGCCGAGACGGCGGCGCTGATCGCCGCCCATATCGATCTGGCGACGCCGCCGCTCGTCGGGGAGGCGTCATGACCGAACCGCTGCTGGTCGCCCGCGACCTTCGCCGCGGCTTCGCAAGCGGCGGCCGCCGCGTCGCCGCGCTCGACGGCGTGTCGCTCGCCATCGCGCCCGGCGAGACGCTGGGCCTCGTCGGTGGCTCCGGCTGCGGCAAGTCGACGCTGGCGCGCGTGCTTACCCGTCTCGTCGCGCCGGAAGGCGGCTCCATCGCCTTCATGGGCGACGACTGGCTGGCGCTCGGCGGCGGCCGCCTGCGCGCCGCCCGCCGCCACATGCAGATGGTGTTCCAGGATCCGCTCGCCGCCTTCAACCCGCGCGCCACGGTCGGCGGCGTCATCGCCGACGCGCTGCGCATTCACGCCATGGTCCCGAAGGCCGGGCGTGCCGCCGAGGCCGCCCGCCTGATCGACCGCGTCGGCCTGCCGTCGGGCCTGACCGGGCGGTCGATCCGCGACATCTCCGGCGGCCAGCGCCAGCGGGTGGCCATCGCCCGCGCCATCGCCGTCCGGCCGCGCCTCGTCATCCTCGACGAGGCGGTTTCGGCGCTCGACGTTTCGGTGCGCGGCCGTATACTGGAGCTGCTGGTCGGCCTGCAGCGGGAAACCGGCGTCGGCTATCTCTTCATTTCGCACGACCTCGCCGTGGTGCGCGCCGTCTCGCACCGTATCGCGGTGATGGCCGCCGGCCGCATCGTCGAGGAAGGACCGGCCGCCGGCGTCATCGCCGCGCCGTCCTCCGACGTTCTCATCGACCTGATCGGCGCCGTGCCGCGCCTCACTGGCATCATCCGACCGGAGCGAAGCGAGGATCGGCAAGATGATGCTTATTGAACAAACACTTGGAGCGCCGATCCGATTCAATCGGATCGAATGGCGCTCAAAGGGGAAGCCGCCAGCATGAGCGATTTCGACAGCGATTTCGAGCCCGCCCGCCTTCTCGACCCGCCGCCGTTCCCGGCCGATCGCGTCGCCGGTCTCGCCGACCGCCTGGCCCGGCTGATCGGCGCGTCGGGCGACGTGCTGCTCGTGCAGGCGGAGGCGGTGGTGGCGCTCGAGGCGGTGGCGGCGAGCCTCGGGCGGCCGGGCGTCAAGGCCATCAACATCGTCACCAGCCCCTACGGCGTCTGGTTCGGCCGCTGGCTGCGGCGGGCCGGCGCCAGCGTCGTCGAAATCCGTGCCGAGGCGGCCCGGCCGGTCAGCGCGCGGGCGGTGGCGGCGACGCTCGACGCCCATCCCGACGCGCAACTGCTGGCGGTGGTGCACGCGGAATCGGCGAGCGGCATCCGCAACCCGCTGGAGACCATCCTCAGCCTTGCCCGCGAGCGCGGCGTCCTCACCGTCGTCGACGCCGTCGCCTCGCTGGGCGGCCATCCCTTCGCCGCCGACGCGCTGGGCGCCGATGTCGTCGTCGCCGGGCCGCAGAAGGCGCTGGCCGGGCCGGCCGGCATCTCCGCCGTCGCCGTCGACAGCCGCGCCTGGGCCGAGATCGACCGGCCGGACGCCCCCGCGACCTCGACGCTGTCGCTCGTCGATCAGAAGCGCCTCTGGCTCGATGCCGGACGGGGCGCGCTGCCCGGCACGCCGTCGCCGCTCGAACTCTGGGCGCTCGCCGCCGCGCTCGACCGCGTCGAGGCGGAAGGAATCGACCGCATCATCGACCGCCATGCCGAAGCCGCCGCCGCGGCGCGCGACGGTCTCCAGGCGCTCGGCCTGACGCCGTGGGCGGGGCCGGCGGAGGCTTCCCACCTCGTCACCGCCTTCGCGGCGCCGGCCGACGTCGACGCGGCGTTTCTCCTCGAACGCCTCAAGGCAATCGACGCGGAATTCTCCCTCGGCGTCGGGGCAGGGGCCGACCGGCTCATCCGCCTCAACCACACCGGCCGCCGCGCCGATCCCCAGGTGGTGCACACAATGATCTCCGCCCTCGCCACCGCGCTCCGCCGTTGACAAGCCGCCCGCGCCTCCCTAAACATCGCGCCTCGAAGCGGGTGTAGCTCAATGGTAGAGCAGCAGCCTTCCAAGCTGAATACCCGGGTTCGATTCCCGGTACCCGCTCCAAGAATCTCTAAAATTTAAGTAGCGCATTGACACCCGAGCCAACCGCCCCGGGTGTGAGAATGCCCTATAATCCCGTCGCGGCCGAGTGCATCCAGTCTCAAAGATTGTCATCCTGGCGCGGGCCAGGACCTCAGGACGAGAAGGTGATGAGGGATTTATCGGGCTCTCTCACGTTGCTGGAGCCTTATATCTGCGTTGAGTTTTATCCTGCCTGAGGTTCTCGCCTTCGCGAGAATGACAACAAGATGGGACCAGGTGCCGACCTAACCGATTGTTCCATATATCAATCTCCTGTCATCCTGGCGAAGGCCAGGACCTCAGGACGAGAAGGTGATGAGGGATTTATCGGGCTCTCTCACGTTGCTGGAGCCTTATATCCGCGTTGAGTTTTATCCTGCCTGAGGTTCTCGCCTTCGCGAGAATGACAACAAGATGGGACCGGGTGCCGACCTAACCGATTGTTCCATATATCAATCTCCTGTCATCCTGGCGAAGGCCAGGACCTCGGGCAGGATGGGGCAAGCGGCTCATATCGGGCTCCAGGCACGCTTGACGACCACGCCACCCTCACGCAGCCGAGGCCTGCTTTCCTTCGATTTCGCGGCGTGCCAGATCGGCAAGGAAGGCCGATCGAGTCAGTCCACGCGCCTTGGCGATCTGATCGATGGCAGCTAGAAGGCCGGCGTCCATGGTGATGTTCGCCTTTGTCGTCCGTCCGGTCAGGCTGATCAGCGGAACGGCCAGTAGAAAGGCGCCTGCTGCCAGATCCTTCTTGACCTCTTCGTCCTCGCGAACAGCCTCCAGCGGACGGGCCTCTGGCAGGGGTTCTCCTTCAAGATGCAGCGACAGCGCTTCGCTGGCATTGCTCAGCAGGTCGTCCATCTCATCGGCTGCCGAGAAGCAGCCGGGAACGTCGGGAAAGTGAATGCCGAAGGCGCTGTCCGCGTCCTTATGCACAACACCGATGTAGTAGCGCATGAGGGGCCTCCTACAGCCATCCGGCTTGCTTGTAGATGTTTCGGACCGTGCCGAGGGGTAGGTCCTTCTTCGGGTGAGGAACGGTGACCACCTTGTCGCCTTTTCTGAACTTGTGATGGGAGCCGGTGACCTTCACCAGTTCGAAGCCGTCCTTCTCAAGACGCTTGATGATGCCCCTGCTATTGGTTTCCACCGAGCGCACTCCCAATACGCATATAAATACGCCTTGCTGCCCCGCTTCTCAAGTGGAGGCGCCTCGTCTCCTCCTCTGTGCTTCACCACGCTAACCCTCATCCCGTATGAATGAACCACGCCACAAGCCCGCCTACGCCCTTGCGATATTGGGAAAATTCCCTTCATACCGCGGAGGCGGCATGCAGGTACGGCCAAGTGAGCGCGATCGATGAGCGCCGCTCGCCTTACCGAAAAATGGTCGCTCCGGGCGCCTCGATCGATGCGATCACCATCGCCGTTCGGGCGGTGGAGGCGGGGCAGGCGGTGGAGGACGATGCAGCCGAGGTGGGCTGCTGGCGCTGGGTTACTTTGAGCTTTCAAGGAATATCAAGCGCGCGTCCCCGATGGTTCCGTCGCGTTGCAAGTTTACCCAGAGGCGAGCTCGCAGGATCTCGGTCGTGCCGCTGGTCGGGAAGCTGCTGATCGGGAAAATGTGCTGAATGCGGATGCCGCAGACCAGTTGGTTCTTCTTGGTGGATTCAGTTTTGGGCGTGCCCACTATTCGGAGCGGTCCCTTCGAGTTGCCAGCCTCGCCATCTTCTTCCCAGGTAGCAGTCGTGTTGAGGCTCTCGTTGATATGGTCGACGACCGCTCTGTCACTGCATTTGAGGCGCGCGGCCGTCGCTGGCGCGACGCTCATGGTCGCGAAAGCGGCAAGAAGTGCGACAAATTTCATAGCTGTTGGCACGGTTGAACCCCAAGTTCCAGTTGCGGCCTGAGCGCTGGAGCGAGATGACGCTTCGCGCACTGGCTGTTGTATGGCTGGTGGGGTGCCGTGGGTAGTGGCACTTGGGCTTAGTCTTGACCGCGGCGTCTGCTGCACCCTGAGGCATCGATGCACCGCCTCGCTTCAGCACGCCAACCCTCTTCCCGTAAGAAGGAACCACACCGCAAGTGCATCTACGCCCTTGCAATGTTGGGCAAATTCCTATCGGTGCGGGAGGCGGACGTGCGGATACCGTCAAGTGAGGGCGATCGATGAGCATCGCCGGTCTCATCCAGGAACTGGCGGACACCGGCGCCCCGATCGATGCGATCATCATCGCTGTTCGGGCGATCGAGGAACGAGATGCCATCGAGGCTGAGCGTCGCGCCAAGGCGACCGAGCGCAAGCGCCGGGAGCGTGAAAGGGAGCGCGACAGGAAGCGTGACGGTCACGCGACGGTCGCGGGTCAGTCGCCCGACACCCCCCGTCCCCCCTCTTTCCC